>NZ_CM184198.1:0-7500 GCF_059579525.1 Neobacillus sp. BP17
TTGGAAAATATTGCGGATCTTTGGCATGCTGCATTAGCTAATATAGAGAAAAAGATCAGCAAACCAAGCTTTGATACCTGGCTTAAGTCCACCAAGGCCCATTCCCTTCAAGGTGATTTGTTGATTATTACAGCACCCAATGAATTTGCCCGTGATTGGCTGGAAGAACGTTACTCTCAGTTAATCGCAGGAATACTATATGAAATTACCGGCGAAGAGCTTGCTGTTAAATTTATCATTCCGCAAAATCAAAAAGAAGCAGAAAATGATGTGCAATTACCTCCTAAAAAGGTAAAAAAGGACGATGACCATGGGGAATTTCCTCAAGGTATCTTAAATCAAAAGTATACTTTTGATACATTTGTCATTGGCTCAGGCAACCGTTTTGCCCATGCCGCATCGCTCGCTGTAGCTGAAGCACCTGCCAAAGCATACAATCCCCTCTTTATCTATGGAGGCGTGGGATTAGGAAAAACGCACTTAATGCATGCAATTGGTCATTATGTTTTAGATCATAACCCTGCAGCAAAAGTCGTTTATTTATCATCCGAAAAATTTACTAACGAGTTTATTAACTCGATTCGAGACAATAAAGCGGAGAATTTTCGCAATAAATATCGAAATGTTGACATTTTACTTATAGATGATATTCAATTCTTAGCTGGAAAAGAATCAACCCAGGAAGAATTTTTTCATACGTTTAATGCACTCCATGAGGAAAGTAAACAAATTATCATCTCCAGCGACCGGCCGCCAAGAGAAATTCCAACATTAGAGGACAGGCTCAGATCCCGATTTGAATGGGGTTTGATAACTGATATTACGCCGCCTGATTTAGAAACAAGGATTGCCATCCTCAGGAAAAAGGCAAAGGCAGAGGGTCTGGATATTCCAAATGAGGTCATGTTATATATTGCCAATCAAATTGACTCCAACATTCGTGAGCTTGAGGGTGCGCTAATCCGCGTGGTTGCTTACTCCTCTTTAATCAATAAGGATATCAATGCCGATTTAGCAGCAGAAGCTTTAAAGGACATCATTCCAAGTTCCAAGCCTAAAGTCATCACAATTTTGGATATTCAAAAGACGGTTGGGGAACTATTTAGTATTAAACTGGAAGATTTCAAAGCAAAAAAACGGACAAAGTCGCTCGCATTTCCTAGACAAATTGCGATGTATTTATCACGTGAATTAACGGATTATTCTTTGCCGAAAATAGGAGAAGAGTTTGGCGGGCGAGATCATACTACCGTCATTCATGCGCACGAAAAGATTTCTAAACTCCTCCAGTCCGATGCCCAGCTGCAAAGACAAATGAAAGAACTTCATGAACTTTTGAAGGTCTAAAACACGACTGAATTATGTGCATAACTTCTTAGTATTTACACACAGTCTGTCCACATGTGGATAGGCTGTGTTTCCGTTGAAATAATGGGTTATCCACATACTAACAGGCCCTACTAGTACTTCTACTCTTTTTTTAAAAAAATATATTATGTTTTTAATAACAAAAATATGCTTAAAACGGAGGATTATATTCGATGAAATTTATCATCCAAAGAGATCGATTAGTTCAGAGTGTTCAAGATGTAATGAAGGCTGTTACATCAAGAACCACTATTCCAATTTTAACGGGGATTAAAATTACAGCGACAACTGAAGGTGTTACTCTAACAGGGAGTGATTCAGATATTTCGATTGAATCGTTTATTCCTAAAGAGGATGCTGGTGACGAGATTATTGAAGTTAAACAAGCAGGCTCGATTGTACTTCAAGCGAAAGTCTTTAGTGAAATCGTTAAAAAACTACCGACTGCTTCAGTAGAAATTGAAGTACTCGGCTCTCTTCAAACCGTTATTCGCTCAGGAAAATCTGAATTTAACTTAGTCGGTCTTGATGCAGAAGAATATCCTCATCTGCCACAATTAGAAGAAAATAATAAATTTCATATTGCCACAGATTTATTAAAAGCAATGATCCGACAAACACATTTTGCTGTGTCCACCTCAGAAACACGCCCCATCTTGACAGGTGTAAACTGGCGCGTTGAAAATGGGGAGTTAAACTGTATTGCAACAGATAGTCACCGTCTTGCACTAAGGAAGGCAAAGATTGAAACGCCAAACAACGAGAATTATAATGTCGTTATTCCAGGAAAAAGCTTAAATGAACTTAGTAAAATTATTGATGACAGTAATGAACTGATTGATATTGTTATCACTGAAAATCAGATTTTATTTAAAGCGAAGCACTTGTTATTTTTCTCAAGATTGTTAGAAGGAAATTATCCCGATACATCAAGATTGATTCCAAGTGAAAGTAAAACGGATGTAACGGTTAATACAAAGGAATTTTTACAGGCAATCGATCGAGCGTCGCTACTAGCAAGAGAAGGAAGAAATAATGTTGTTAAACTTTCGACAATTGAGGGTGGACTCATTGAAATTTCTTCAAACACTCCAGAAGTTGGGAAAGTTGTCGAAGAAATTCAAAGTGAAGCGATTGAGGGAGAAGAATTAAAGATTTCCTTTAGTGCAAAATATATGATGGATGCCTTAAAAGCGCTTGAAGGTCAAGATATTAGAGTGAGCTTTACAGGGGCTATGCGTCCTTTCGTGATTCGCCCGCTTCATGATGAAACCATTTTGCAATTAATCTTACCAGTCCGAACATACTAATTTTATATACTTAATTCTCCATGCCACCAAACTATGGTGGCTTTATTTTAGTTTTCTTTGTAACTCTGTCGATTTTTTAGTAAAATAAAGTATTGAGACCATTTTAGAAACGAGGGTGACGATTTGCCTGAAAAAATAAAGCTTGATACAGAATTTATTACCTTAGGTCAATTTTTAAAACTGGCTGATGTAATACAAACTGGCGGCATGGCAAAATGGTTTTTAAGCGAACATGAAATATTTATTAATGGTGAACAAGATCAAAGAAGAGGAAGAAAGCTGCGCTCTGGTGACAAAATCAGGATTCCTGGCTTTGGAGAGTTTGTCATTACTGAGTAAATTAAGAAGTAGTTTATTGAGTAAATTCTTCTTAATTTATTGAATAGCTCAGCTAAAGGATGTTTTCCTAATGTATATTGAAAAATTAGCGCTCACCAATTATCGAAATTATGAAGAGTTGTTCGTAGAATTTGAGAACAAAGTAAATGTGATCCTGGGTGAAAATGCCCAGGGAAAAACAAATGTGATGGAATCCATTTATGTTTTAGCGATGGCCAAATCACATCGTACTTCCAATGATAAAGAACTTATTCGCTGGGACCAAGAATATGCTAAAATAGAGGGTAGGGTTCAAAAGCAACACGGCTCATTGCCGTTGCAATTAATTATTTCGAAAAAGGGAAAAAAAGCGAAATCTAACCATATTGAGCAGCGTAAATTAAGTCAATATGTCGGAAATATGAATGTTGTTATGTTTGCTCCTGAGGATCTTAACCTAGTAAAAGGGAGCCCTCAAGTCCGCAGGCGTTTTATTGATATGGAAATTGGACAAGTTTCGCCGCTTTATTTACATGATATGAGTCAATATCAAAAGATACTTCAGCAGCGCAATCATTATTTAAAAATGCTGCAGATAAAAAAGCAGACAGATCAAACGATGCTGGAAATCTTAACGGAACAATTTATTGGGATGGCTGTGAAAATTGTCACAAAAAGGTTTGAATTCCTGCGTCTTCTGCAAAATTGGGCCAAACCCATTCATCAAGGAATATCGAGAGGTCTAGAAACACTCGAAATTACCTATAAACCGTCGGTAGAGGTATTAGAAGAGCAAGATTTGTCGAAGATGATAGCATGCTTTGAAGAAAAATTCAGCAAGGTTAGAACGAGGGAAATTGAACGAGGAACAAGCCTGTTTGGTCCCCATCGGGATGACCTTATTTTTACTGTGAATGGAAGAGATGTGCAAACCTTTGGTTCACAAGGTCAGCAGCGGACCACGGCATTATCCTTGAAACTTGCTGAAATTGAATTAATATTTGCTGAGATTGGAGAATATCCAATTTTACTTTTAGACGATGTTTTATCAGAATTAGATGATTACCGGCAGTCTCATTTGCTTAACACGATCCAAGGGAAGGTACAGACCTTTGTGACAACCACAAGTGTTGAGGGAATCGATCATCAAACATTAAAGGAGGCCTCAACATATATTGTTGAAGCCGGAAGGATGAAGAAAGTAAATTGAGGTGAACCATGTATATCCATATCGGGGAAGATATTAATATTAGAGCAAGGGATATTATTTCTATCTTGGATAAAGAGAGTGTTAACAACTCGCCGCTCGTTGAAGAATTCCTCAAGTCTCGAAAGGAAAAGGTAATTAATCTATCTAAAAACCCCTTTAAATCAGTTATTGTCACAAATGACAATGTATACTTATCCCCGATTTCTTCTGGTACTTTAAAGAAACGTTCAAATCAAATGACTATACATGAATTTTGAAGTTAATTACATGTTTTTTAATGATTATATAGATATATTTTTGTCAGAAGGTGCAGGTGAACAAGCATGACTTTAGAACAAAAGGCTGTGGAACAAGCATATGGTGCGGAGCAAATACAGGTTCTTGAAGGACTTGAAGCTGTTCGAAAAAGACCAGGAATGTATATTGGTTCAACAAGCGGTAAAGGGCTTCATCATCTTGTTTGGGAAATTGTAGATAATAGTATTGACGAGGCATTAGCAGGTTTCTGTAATGAAATTAATGTCACCATTGAGGAAGATAATAGCATTACAGTTAAAGATAATGGCCGCGGGATTCCGGTTGATATTCAAGAAAAGATGGGCAGACCTGCAGTTGAAGTTATTATGACTGTACTTCATGCAGGAGGTAAGTTTGGCGGCGGAGGCTATAAAGTTTCTGGAGGACTGCATGGGGTAGGTGCATCCGTAGTTAATGCGCTGTCTACTGAACTTGAGGTTTATGTCCATCGTGATGAAAAAATCCACCGTATTAAATTTGAACGAGGCGCGGTTGTTTCTGAATTAGAGGTAATTGGTACGACTGATCAAACGGGGACCATTACTCATTTCAAACCAGATGGTGAGATTTTTACGGAGACTTTGGTCTATGAATATGACATTCTTGCTACTCGCCTTCGTGAACTCGCATTCCTTAACAGGGGAATCAAAATTACGATAGAAGATAAGCGAGTTGAAAATAAACGAAACGAATATCACTATGAAGGCGGTATTAAATCCTATGTAGAGCATTTAAACCGTACAAAAGAAGTGATCCATGAAGAACCAATTTACATGGAGGGAGAACGCGATGGAATTAGTGTGGAAGTCGCACTCCAGTACAATGAAGGCTATACAGAGAATATCTATTCCTTCGCGAATAACATTCATACGTACGAAGGCGGAACACATGAATCTGGTTTTAAAACGGCTTTAACAAGAGTCATCAACGATTATGCGCGAAAAAACGGCTTAATTAAAGATAATGATACCAATCTTTCTGGGGAGGATGTTCGTGAAGGAATTACGGCGATCGTTTCCATTAAACATCCAGATCCACAATTTGAAGGACAAACCAAGACAAAGTTAGGCAATTCTGAGGTAAGAGCCATCGCTGATGCCGTCTTTGCCAGCACTTTTGATAAATTCATGTTGGAAAATCCAACAGTGGCCAGGAAAATTGTCGAAAAAGGTCTTATGGCTGCACGTGCAAGGCTTGCGGCAAAGAAGGCTAGAGAGCTGACCCGCCGAAAAAGTGCTTTAGAAGTTTCTAGTTTACCTGGAAAATTAGCTGACTGTTCTTCAAAAGATCCTGCTGAAAGTGAAATGTATATCGTTGAGGGTGATTCCGCTGGCGGATCAGCAAAGCAAGGTCGTGATCGTCACTTCCAAGCCATTCTGCCACTACGCGGGAAAATCCTTAATGTGGAGAAAGCACGTTTAGATCGAATCCTTTCTAACAATGAGGTAAGAGCGATGATTACTGCGATTGGAACAGGAATCGGTGAAGATTTTGATATTTCCAAAGCACGTTATCATAAAATCGTCATAATGACGGATGCGGATGTTGATGGTGCCCATATCCGGACGCTTCTTCTAACGTTCTTTTACCGTTTTATGAGAAAAATATTAGAAGCAGGTTATGTTTATATTGCCCAGCCGCCTCTCTATAAAGTACAGCAAGGTAAACGGATTGAGTACGCCTATAATGATAAAGAACTTGAAAAGATTTTTGCCGTGCTTCCAGCGACACCAAAACCGAATATTCAGCGATATAAAGGACTAGGCGAGATGAATCCTGAACAATTATGGGAAACCACAATGGATCCAGCGAGAAGAAGTATGCTTCAGGTTAGCCTTGAAGATGCGATTGAGGCGGATGAAACCTTTGATATGTTAATGGGTGAGAAGGTAGAACCGCGTCGTAATTTCATTGAGGCGAATGCCCAATACGTGAAGAATTTAGATATATAAAGCAACGGTGAAAGGAGGTAACAAGTATGGCTGACACACCAAATTCTCAAGTAACAGAGATTAATATCAGTAAGGAGATGAAATCTTCCTTTCTTGACTATGCGATGAGCGTTATCGTTTCTCGGGCCCTTCCAGATGTTCGGGATGGATTGAAACCAGTTCATCGCCGTATTCTATATGCTATGCATGATCTTGGAATGCATTCAGACAAACCCTATAAAAAATCAGCTCGTATCGTTGGGGATGTAATCGGTAAATATCATCCACATGGTGACTCTGCAGTATATGAAACAATGGTTCGGATGGCCCAGGACTTTAACTATCGTTATATGCTTGTCGATGGACATGGAAACTTCGGTTCTGTCGATGGCGACTCGGCTGCTGCCATGCGTTATACAGAATCAAGAATGTCGAAAATCTCAATGGAATTATTACGAGATATAAACAAGGATACGATTGATTATCAAGATAACTATGATGGGGAGGAAAGAGAGCCGGTTGTTCTACCAGCCAGGTTCCCTAACCTTTTAGTTAACGGAACAACAGGAATTGCTGTTGGAATGGCAACCAATATTCCGCCGCACCAACTTGGAGAGGTAATCGATGGAGTTTTAGCGCTTAGTCGTGACCCTGAAATTACTACACAAGAGCTCATGGAAATTATTCCTGGTCCAGACTTTCCTACCGGAGGTATTATCATAGGCCGAAGCGGTATTCGTAAAGCCTACGAAACAGGCAGAGGATCCATTACAGTTCGTGCTAAGGTAGTCATTGAGCAAAAGGCAAATGGTAAAGAAGTTATCATTGTTAATGAATTACCTTATCAAGTGAATAAGGCGAGATTAGTTGAAAAAATCGCTGAACTAGCCCGTGATAAAAAAATCGAAGGTATTACTGACCTGAGAGACGAATCCGACCGAAAAGGTATGCGGATTGTTATTGAAGTTCGTAAAGATGCGAATGCCAACGTCCTGTTAAATAATTTATATAAACATACAGCATTACAAACTAGCTTCGGAATTAACACACTTGCCCTAGTTAATGG
>NZ_CM184198.1:12500-92500 GCF_059579525.1 Neobacillus sp. BP17
AGGACTGGTGGAGCGCTTAGAAGTGAGAATGCCGGTATGAGTAGCGAAAGATGAGTGAGAATCTCATCCACCGAATGCCTAAGGTTTCCTGAGGAAGGCTCGTCCGCTCAGGGTTAGTCGGGACCTAAGCCGAGGCCGAAAGGCGTAGGCGATGGATAACAGGTTGATATTCCTGTACCACCTCTTTATCGTTTGAGCAATGGGGGGACGCAGGAGGATAGGGTAAGCGCGCTGTTGGATATGCGCGTCTAAGCAGTTAGGCTGAGAGGCAGGCAAATCCGCCTCTCATATAAGGCTGAGCTGTGATAGCGAGGGAAATTTAGTACCGAAGTTCCTGATTCCACACTGCCAAGAAAAGCCTCTAGCGAGATAAAAGGTGCCCGTACCGCAAACCGACACAGGTAGGCGAGGAGAGAATCCTAAGGTGAGCGAGAGAACTCTCGTTAAGGAACTCGGCAAAATGACCCCGTAACTTCGGGAGAAGGGGTGCTTTTTGAGGTGAATAGCCTCGAAGAGCCGCAGTGAATAGGCCCAGGCGACTGTTTAGCAAAAACACAGGTCTCTGCGAAGCCGCAAGGCGAAGTATAGGGGCTGACGCCTGCCCGGTGCTGGAAGGTTAAGAGGAGGGGTTAGCTCACGCGAGGCTCTGAATCGAAGCCCCAGTAAACGGCGGCCGTAACTATAACGGTCCTAAGGTAGCGAAATTCCTTGTCGGGTAAGTTCCGACCCGCACGAAAGGCGTAACGATCTGGGCACTGTCTCAACGAGAGACTCGGTGAAATTATAGTACCTGTGAAGATGCAGGTTACCCGCGACAGGACGGAAAGACCCCGTGGAGCTTTACTGTAGCCTGATATTGAATTTTGGTACAGCTTGTACAGGATAGGTAGGAGCCTGAGATACGTGAGCGCTAGCTTGCGTGGAGGCGTCGGTGGGATACTACCCTGGCTGTATTGAAATTCTAACCCGCACCCCTGATCGGGGTGGGAGACAGTGTCAGGTGGGCAGTTTGACTGGGGCGGTCGCCTCCTAAAAAGTAACGGAGGCGCCCAAAGGTTCCCTCAGAATGGTTGGAAATCATTCGCAGAGTGTAAAGGCACAAGGGAGCTTGACTGCGAGACCTACAAGTCGAGCAGGGACGAAAGTCGGGCTTAGTGATCCGGTGGTTCCGCATGGAAGGGCCATCGCTCAACGGATAAAAGCTACCCCGGGGATAACAGGCTTATCTCCCCCAAGAGTCCACATCGACGGGGAGGTTTGGCACCTCGATGTCGGCTCATCGCATCCTGGGGCTGTAGTCGGTCCCAAGGGTTGGGCTGTTCGCCCATTAAAGCGGTACGCGAGCTGGGTTCAGAACGTCGTGAGACAGTTCGGTCCCTATCCGTCGTGGGCGCAGGAAATTTGAGAGGAGCTGTCCTTAGTACGAGAGGACCGGGATGGACGCACCGCTGGTGTACCAGTTGTTCTGCCAAGAGCATCGCTGGGTAGCTATGTGCGGACGGGATAAGTGCTGAAAGCATCTAAGCATGAAGCCCCCCTCAAGATGAGATTTCCCATAGCGCAAGCTAGTAAGAACCCTGAAAGATGATCAGGTTGATAGGTCAGAGGTGGAAGCGTGGTAACATGTGGAGCTGACTGATACTAATCGTTCGAGGACTTATCCTAATTTTAAGGTGAACTCTGAGTTTACAAACTTCTTCTACATTATCTAGTTTTGAGGGAATGAAGCCTCAAATTTTATAGTCTGGCAGCAATGGCGAGAAGGTCACACCCGTTCCCATACCGAACACGGAAGTTAAGCTTCTCAGCGCCGATGGTAGTTGGGACACGCGTCCCTGTGAGAGTAGGACGTTGCCAGGCATAGCAAAGACAACCTGAAAAGGTTGTTTTTTTTTGCGTGTGAAAATAAATAAGTTACCGAAGAGGATGAAGAATCCTTCCACGGTAACTAAAAATTGTCAATTTGATTTTTCCATTAAATACTGATAAACCAAGTATGGCCCCTTTTGTAACGTGACATCCAGAAATGAGCAAATGAATGGATAATCCTGGTTTGGCATCATTTTTGTCAACTCACTCCACCACTCTGTTTCATATCGAGCAATCATACTTAAATTGTAAAGTAATAAATAATGAATGAGCAGCTCAGGAAAATTAAAATAATGGTCCTTGTTCAGGGGCAGCGCATAATAATTTTCCTCGAAATGAAACTTCAAAGGCGAGCTTCCAACAGAGGATGCCGGGTTCACCCGAAAAGACAAGCCTTCCTCAGAAAACTCCACACCCTTTTCAAACTTGGAGGCCAAGAATTCCTTAAACCGATTTTCAGTCATATGGAATTGATCTAAGATGGTTTCGGGCACATGAAATTGTTGATGGTCGGACTCTACCTTAATGAATGTCCTTTTCCCCTCAAGTAAAAAGAATAATTCATCAAGCTCTGGTATAAGCTTAAGTAATTCCTCCATTATGACTTTTTCCCCTTCCAATTGTTTCATGTGAAACAATTTTTCAGAGATGAAGGGGAAAAGTCCATTTTTTTGAAGTTTCACTTCATCCTGGAAGAATTGATAATTTTGTTTCTTTCTTTTCCTTGTTGAGACACCATGAGCCAAAACAGCCGTTGTTTCGGGATAAGCAGGATCTATTGTTAATATACATGCCTTAATTAAATGGACAAGACCATAAAAAAGTAAAATTGGTTTAATAATAAGTGGAGAACTGCTGGCTTGTTGATAATAAATTTGCCCATGTTCCAGATAATATAAAAATGGATAACAGTTTTCATAGCTTTTTTGCTCTGGATTCTCGATATTCCGTTTTTGATAACAACTTTTTAAAAATTGCTGGCAATATTCTGCCGAAAAGAAACAAGAGAAGCTTTTCCAATCTTTATATTGAATACCCAAGACTATATCACCTTTTTCAGAAGAATCAGACTAATATTTATTCCTTGACAGTATTTTATCCAATTGATAACCTACAAATAATATTTTTTTTCCTGGGGGCCTGAAAAATGTGGGAAAGTAAGTTTGTAAAAGAAGGTTTAACGTTTGATGATGTTTTATTAATTCCTGGTAAATCAGAAGTATTGCCTAGAGATGTAAATCTGCAAGTAGAACTATCGCCAAGTGTAAAGCTAAATATTCCTATCATAAGTGCTGGGATGGACACAGTAACAGAATCTGAAATGGCCATATCAATGGCTCGGCAAGGCGGCTTAGGGATTATTCATAAGAATATGACGATTGAGCAGCAAGCAGAGCAAGTGGAGAAGGTAAAGAGATCAGAAAGCGGAGTTATTACTGATCCATTTTTCCTAACTCCTGAGCATCAAGTGTATGATGCGGAGCATTTAATGGGAAAATATCGTATTTCCGGCGTACCAATTGTTAATAACTTAGAGGAACAAAAGCTTATCGGGATTATCACCAATAGGGATCTTCGCTTTATCCAAGATTATTCATTTAAAATTTCCGACGTTATGACTAAGGAGAATCTTGTGACGGCCCCAGTTGGAACGACATTAAAAGAGGCAGAGAAAATTCTGCAGCGTTACAAGATAGAAAAACTACCGCTTGTTAATGAGCAGGGTGAGTTAAAAGGATTAATCACAATTAAGGATATCGAAAAGGTGATTGAATTTCCAAACTCTGCGAAAGACAGTCAAGGACGTTTATTGGCTGGAGCTGCGGTTGGAGTAACGAGCGATACGATGAAACGAGTAGAAGCTCTTGTAAAAGCCAATGTCGATGTAATTGTGCTTGATACAGCCCATGGACATTCCAAAGGTGTCCTCGATATGGTAAAGGAAATTAGAGCTGCTCATCCAAATCTCACGATTATTGCTGGGAACGTGGCAACAGCTGAAGGAACCAAAGCCTTAATAGAAGCTGGTGCCGATGTGGTCAAAGTAGGAATTGGACCTGGTTCGATCTGTACAACAAGGGTCGTTGCCGGTGTAGGTGTTCCACAAATTACAGCCGTTTATGATTGTGCAGGAGAAGCGATGAAGCATGGCAAGACAATCATTGCCGATGGCGGCATCAAATACTCTGGGGATATCGTCAAAGCTCTTGCAGCAGGCGGATATGCCGTTATGCTGGGCAGCTTATTAGCGGGGGTAACCGAGAGTCCAGGAGAGACAGAAATTTTCCAAGGACGCCGCTTTAAAGTGTATCGCGGGATGGGTTCAGTGGCTGCGATGGAAAAAGGATCAAAAGACCGTTATTTCCAAGAAGATAATAAAAAGTTCGTACCAGAAGGAATTGAAGGACGGATTCCTTATAAAGGGCCTTTAGCAGAGACTGTATATCAACTTATCGGCGGACTCAGATCCGGAATGGGTTATTGCGGAACCAAAGATCTAGAGGAATTAAGAACAAAAGCACAATTTATTAAAATGACAGGTGCGGGATTAAGAGAGAGTCATCCACATGATGTTCAAATCACAAAAGAGGCTCCGAATTACTCTCTATAACAACAAGACAGAGAAGCGATGACTTCTCTGTTTTTTATGTAAAAATACCTAGAAACTGAAAAAAATAGCCATAAGATGGTTCATAGCTCCGTCTATGATTTGCTATTGACTTATGTTAAAATAACCAAGGTGTATAAATTCATGGAGGGCGTTAAAGTGAACAAACATTTTTATCAGAAATGTATGGCCAGTGCGCTGGCACTTATTTTATTTTTTGGACTATTTGCTGGTGTTGATATAGCGAAGGCGGATGCAGCATTAAATGTGAATGCAGACGGAGCTATTTTAGTTGATGGACAAACAGGTAAGGTTTTATATGCAAAGAATGCTGACAGTCCATTAGGGATTGCCAGTATGACAAAGATGATGACGGAGTATCTTTTACTAGATGCCGTGAAGCACGGTAAGGTCAAATGGGATCAGGAATATACGGTAAGTGAACTAGTTTATAAGATTTCACAGCCAACGGGTTTATCGAATGTCCCTTTACGCCTTGGTGAAAAATATAATGTTCGAGAATTATATGAAGCGATGGCTATTTATTCTGCTAATGGGACAACCATTGCACTTGCTGAAGTCATTGCCGGTTCGGAAACGAATTTTGTCAAGTTGATGAATGAAAAAGCAAAGAAACTTGGATTGAAAAATAGTAAATTTGTGAATTCTACTGGCTTAAATAATAAGGATTATAATGGTGAGCAACCAGAAGGAACTGGTGCTGAAGAAGAAAATGTGATGTCTCCTCGCGACGTGGCTACATTAGCCTATCATCTCATTAATGATTATCCAGATGTTCTAAAAACAGCAAGCACGCCTAAAAAGGTATTTCGTGAAGGTACAGATGATAGAATTGTAATGCAAAACTGGAACTGGATGCTGCCAACATTAGTATATGGATATGAAGGTATGGATGGGCTCAAAACCGGTACAACTGATTTTGCAGGATACTGCTTTACAGGGACAGCGAGCAGAGATGGAAAACGATTTATTACCGTTGTCCAAAATGCAAAAGATGATAGCGGAAAAAATGATGGTTATAAAGCGCGTTTCGGTGAAACGAAAAAAATGCTAGATTATGCTTTTACAAATTATGCAAAGGAAGAAATTACTCCTAAGCATTACCAAGTAAAAGGTCAAAAAACGGTTCCTGTTACAAAAGGAAAAGAAGACCAGGTTAAAATCTATACAAAATCAGCCATTAGCATGATGATTCCAAATGGCAGCAAGCAAGACTACAAACCAGTCTTAGTCCTTGATAAAAAGAAATTGACGAAAGATGGTAAGCTAACAGCACCAATTAAGAAGGGTGAAAAAGTTGGTTATGTAACCATCGCACCAAAAAATGGTGAAAAGGTTAGTTTCTTAACTTCAGAGGGTCAACAATCGATTAAGGTTGATGTGATCGCTGCACAAGATGTAGAAAAATCAAACTGGTTTGTGTTAATGATGAAAGGCATTGGTAACTTTTTTGGAGATGTTTTTCATGGGATTTCCTCTACTGTTAAGGGATGGTTTTAATTTATATTTTAACGAAAGCTAAGCAAAAACAATTTGTTTAAATTGGTTGCTTTTGGATAATATATATAGTAAATTAATAAATACAAAATCATAAATAATGATCAAAGCAATGAGAGGAACTAGTAACAAGAGACTCATTCTACAAGAGAGCCGGTGGCTGGTGTGAACCGGTGGATGAAACTTGTGAATCCCTCCTCGAGCAAGGTGCGGAACATCTCATCCTGAGATCAGTAAGTACTTTCGGTAGAAACCGTTAACGTTTTTTGAGGTGGACAGTTTATTCTGTCAACCAGGGTGGTATCGCGAGTAACTCTCGTCCCTGTTTTAGGGGCGGGAGTTTTTTGTTTTTTATGTGGTAATGCGAACCGCACGGCATGGTCTAAAATAATAAAATGAGTAAAAAGGAGTGCCATATTTATGTTAGATATTAAAGTGTTACGAGCTGATTTTGCAGAAGTAAAAGAAAAACTTCAAAAGCGGGGGGAAGATTTATCTGCTCTCGATCAATTTGAAGAACTAGACCAAAGAAGACGCGAATTGATTGTCGAAACAGAAAAATTAAAAAGCCGCCGCAATGAGGTATCACAGCAGGTTGCATCTTTAAAGCGAGAAAAGCAGGATGCTGACCATTTGATCAAGGAAATGCGCGAGGTGGGTGACAAGATTAAAACGTTTGATGATGAATTACGTGTAGTAGAAGAGTCATTAGAACTTTTGATGTTGAGCATCCCGAATATCCCGCATGAAAGTGTTCCAGTGGGCGAAACTGAGGATGATAATATCGAAATACGACAATGGGGCAAGGTGCGCGAGTTTGAATTTGAAGCCAAACCGCATTGGGACGTTGCCGATCAACTAGGAATTCTTGATTTTGAAAGAGCCGGGAAGGTAACAGGTAGCCGCTTTGTCTTTTATAAAGGACTAGGTGCTCGTTTAGAGCGTGCGTTAATGAGCTTTATGTTAGATCTTCATGTCGATGAGCATGGCTATACAGAAATATTGCCGCCGTATTTAGTCAACCGGGCGAGTATGACTGGAACAGGCCAGCTTCCTAAGTTTGAAGAAGATGCGTTTTTGATTGAAAACGAAGATTACTTCTTGATTCCGACAGCTGAAGTTCCTGTAACTAATCTTCATCGCGATGAAATATTAAGTGCTGAAGCCCTGCCGATCCGCTTTGCTGCTTACAGTGCATGTTTCCGTTCTGAGGCTGGCTCTGCGGGCCGTGATACACGCGGTTTGATTCGTCAGCATCAATTTAATAAGGTAGAACTTGTGAAGTTTGTTAAGCCTGAGGATTCTTACGATGAGCTTGAAAAGCTGACACGAGATGCAGAAAAGGTATTACAATTACTTGAGCTGCCATACCGTGTGCTAAGCATGTGCACGGGTGACCTCGGCTTTACCGCTGCGAAGAAGTATGATATTGAAGTTTGGATTCCAAGCTATGGAACGTATCGCGAAATTTCTTCTTGCAGTAACTTCGAAGCCTTCCAGGCAAGACGGGCAAACATTCGTTTCCGCCGCGAACCAAAGGCAAAGCCGGAGCACGTTCACACCCTCAATGGTTCTGGCCTTGCGATTGGCCGTACGGTCGCCGCCATCTTAGAGAATTACCAACAAGCCGATGGCAGTGTCGTGATTCCAACCGTACTGCGTCCATATATGGGCAACCGTGAAGTCATATCACCAATGTAATTTTAGTCTAAGTTAAAGCATATAGTTGGCACCCTGTTGATTGGAGCGGAAGGCACGAAGACTCCTGCGGGAGGACGGGGCAGGGGAGACCCCGCAGGAGCGCAGCGACGAGGAGGCTCCCCGGACCGCCCGCGGAAAGCGAAGTGCCTGGAGTGGAAATCAACAGGCATTTGTAACATAGAAAAAAACTGGACAGATAAAAATTTGTCCAGTTTTTTGATTTAGTATGTTGACATAGAAAAATGAATATGGTAAATTAGATTCTGTTGATACGGAGGAATACCCAAGTTTGGCTGAAGGGATCGGTCTTGAAAACCGACAGGCGGGTCATACCGCGCGGGGGTTCGAATCCCTCTTCCTCCTCCATAATATTTACTAATCGCGCATAAAAACTGGAGATAAAGGTTCGTTACATCATATGTAACGGACTTTTTTTATGGACATTTTTAGCTGCACTGTTAAACTGAGAGCAATAGCTGGATATTTGCCTATGGTTAGAAGATTGCTGAAGGAAAAAGGGTGCTAAGCGGAAAAGAAGAGTATCTCCATTTCCCGGGTGAAGGAAAAAAATAGGCTAAACGGTAAATGAAGAGGGTCCGGTCTAGCAAAATTCAGAAGTTTCTCCATCGCATCAATCCTATAAATAAAAAAGCACATATTGGATTATCCAATATGCGCTTTTCTTATATTTAGAATTTCTTTCAACTTTTCTTCCACTTCAAGGCAAATTCTAGTGGCATCTTCTGCACTTTTGACAACGTCTGTTGTATCCATATCAATCACTAATACTTCACTTGCTGAGTACTGGTTCATCACCCACTCATCATAACCCTTCCACACTTCGAAGTAATATTCCTTCAGTTCAGGATTTATTTCAAAGCTTCGGCCGCGGGCCATAATCCGGTCAATCACTGTATCAAATGACCCTTTTAAGTACACCATTAAATCTGGTGCCTTTTTTGGAAGTTCATTCAGTTCTTCCAGCATGTTTTCCACTAATTCTTCATATATTTTAAATTCCAAATCAGAAATCCTGCCTAACGATTTATTCACATAGGCAAAATACCAATCTTCATAAATGGAACGGTCTTGAATTGTATAAATAGGCTCTCTCCAGCTAACGCATTCCTTAACGGTTTTAAAACGTTTATTCAAAAAGAATAATTGAAGCAGGAAAGGGATCCTTTTGGCATCTAATTCTTCAGGTGTCAGTTCATAATAGAGCGGGAGAATCGGGTTATCATCCACCGTTTCATAAAACACCTTACTCTCAATTCCCTTATTTTGAAAGTGTGCATTCAATGTGTCTGCCACACTTGTTTTACCGAGACCAATCATACCACCAATAACGATACTCACTAACATCCCCCTGATCTATAATGTTTTTTTGAGTTTCACTTTATCCAGATGCTTTTTTTTAATGCTAAGGATAATTGTTCAAAAATATGGTTTAAATCTTGTTCATTTTTGACAAAATCCAATTCGTCTCCGCTAAAGCGAAGAACGGGTATTTCTGGATGTTCCTTTTCAAAGAGCGTCATTGATTCTTCATAATCGAGTGATAACTGTTCTAAATATAAGGGGCTGATATTCTTTTCCACTTCACGCCCTCTTATTTTAATTCGTTTTAGAAGTGTATCGAGGCTGGCATTCAAATAAATAATAACATTAGGCTTCGGCATATCTTCGGTTAGAATTTGATAAATTTTATCATATTTTTGATACTCATCTGCATTTAAGGAACGCTTTGCAAATATTAAATTTTTAAAGATATGATAATCCGCTACAACGGATTGATTTTGAGTTAAGTAATGGGTATTGATATCCCCTAATTGCTTAAAACGATTGCAGAGGAAAAACATTTCCGTTTGAAAACTCCATTCTTCAATATTTTCATAGAATTTCCCTAGAAATGGATTTTCATCAACAATCTCTTTAAGTAATGCAAATTTAAATTGCGCTGAAATGGCTTTTGCAAGCGATGTTTTTCCAACACCAATCGGCCCTTCAACGGTAATAAAGGGTGTATCCCCCATTGCAAGTCCTCCTTCGAAAGCTACCTTCACTCTATGTTTCACCAGATCCTCTGGTTATTTAGTCACAAAAAACACGCAAGATTTATTTTATCATAATCTTACTCAGGAAGGGATAAGGAAAATTTAGTAGAAAGTTGTTTTATGTCAAATATATGAAAAAACTGCCGAATCCCGGCAGTTTTTGTAGAAATAAAATTATTTAGGTTGCACGTTTAGTGACATTGAAGTTGTCGACGATTAACAGCCAATTTTGCGGGAAGGCAAGACCGAGCTTCCAGTAACTCATTCCCCTAATATTTAACTCTTTAATTAAATCAAACTTGGCTTGAATCGAGCGGGCGTCCTCAAACCAAACCTCATGCTGTTTGCCCGCTTCTGTATATCTAAAATGTGGTGCCTGCGCCTTGATGTCATATTGAATCGGGACATTGTGCCTTGCGGCGAGCTGTATGGCCTGCTGTGGACTCACTGCCTTGGCAACCGTTCCTTGCACGAAGGGAAGTGTCCAATCATAGCCGTACAAGTTTTGCCCCATCATAATCTTTCTTGCCGGGATATCTGTAACAGCGTATTCCAACACTCTTCTTACTTGATCGATGGGTGACACAGCCATTGCGGGGCCACCGCTATATCCCCATTCATAAGTCATAATCACGACAAAGTCAACGATTTCTCCGTGTGCCTTATAGTCATGTGCTTCATACCATTTCCCTTTCTGAGAGGCACTGGTCTTTGGCGCCAGTGCGGTTGACATGAGCCAGCCTTTACTGCCGAATAGATGTTTTGCCTTACGTAAAAAGCGATTATAGGCCTCACGGTCGGCCGGACGTAAAAACTCAAAATCAAAATGAATATCACGGAATCCATATTTATTAGCAGTAGAAACAATATTATTTAGAAATTTATCTTGAATGGCCATATCATTTAATAAAATTCTTCCGAGTTCGTCACTGAATTGATCATTTTCTTGGTTGGTTATTACCATCATTAACACATTGCGGTTGGCCCTGGCGATAGCAGGAAAGTTGTTCAACAGCGGTTCTTTTAGTGTCCCATCACGGCGGGCTTGAAAGCTAAAGGGAGCCAAATAGGTCAGATAGGGTGCTGCCTCGCGGGCGCTGGTTTCTAAGACTGGGGCTACGGTAGTGCCGCGGGGTTCAACGTAGGCGTTAAATTCAGCATCTCTTTTTTTGCCTTGGGGAATGTAGAGACGAAAACCTATATTAAGCGGCTGATTCGGGTTGATTCGGTTGATAGAGGCAAGCTCTTGGTAAGGGACGCCGAACTTTCTTGAGATGGTGAATAAAGTATCGCCTGGCTGCACGAAATAAAATTGCCCAATGATTGGAATGACAAGCGACTGTCCAATCACAAGATTATTTGGATTTGGTAAATCGTTAGCCTCTACTATGTCCTGGACGGTTGTTTGATAAGTCCTTGCAATCGTTGTTAAGGTTTCATTACCTCTTACCACATGGATTTGCATCCTAACCCCTCCTAAGCAAATATGCGTTGCAACTATTTTATGAGCGAGGAAACTGATAAATGATATAATGCTTATAAATTTCATCTGAAGCAATTAAAACTCCAATTTGGTAATAATGGGACCAAGGGAACAGTAAAGGGGAATTAGCATGACAGGAGATCAGTCAATTGATGAATATTTTATGAAGGAAGCGATGAAGGAAGCCAAAAGGGCTGAAGCGATAGATGAGGTACCGATTGGTGCAGTGCTCGTCATGGACGGAAAAATAGTCGCTCGGGCCCACAATTTACGGGAGACCGACCAAACTGCTATTGCACACGCTGAGCTAATCGCGATTGATCAAGCCTGTAGAGAGACAGGTACATGGCGTCTTGAGGAATCTACATTATATGTCACATTGGAGCCATGTCCAATGTGTGCAGGAGCAATTATTTTATCTCGAGTGAAAAGGGTGGTATATGGTGCGGCTGACCCTAAGGCCGGTTGTGCGGGGACACTGATGAACCTATTAGAAGATAACCGCTTTAATCATCAAAGTGACGTTACTAGTGGTGTTTTGGAAAGAGAGTGCGGACAGCTGCTCTCCGACTTTTTTCGAAAAATAAGAGAGCGAAAAAAGTTAGCAAAGAGAATGAAGGAAGACAACCTTACAAAAAATGACAATGAATAAAGATTGCTTTTTTACGAAAATATTTGTATACTAAGAAAGCGTCATAGTGACGCATTAAACTTTGGTATCAACTTTGCCGTGCTAGGTGGGGAGGTAGCGGTGCCCTGTACCCGCAATCCGCTCTAGCGGGACTGAATCCCTTCCCGAGGCTAACGACCTGTAGGGTCTGCCTTAAGTAAGTGGTGTTGACGCCCGGGTCCTGCGCAATGGGAATCCATGAACCATGTCAGGTCCGGAAGGAAGCAGCATTAAGTGGACGCTCCCATGTGCCGCAGGGTGGCCTGGGCCGAGCTAACTGCTTAAGTAACGCTTATGGGCGTTAGTCGACGGAAGGTGCACGGCAGTTATATTACATAAATTAACTCATCTCAGACTTGGGATGAGTTTTTTTGCACATTAAATAGATTCATTTTGTAAAAAGCAAAATGATTAAGGTATAATAAAAGGGAATGAAAATTTTGAAGGGGGCGTGTGTCAATTGGCGTATCAAGCTTTATATCGTGTTTGGCGTCCTCAAACATTTCTCGATGTAGTAGGACAAGAACATGTAACCAAGACATTGCAAAACGCCCTGCTTCAGCAAAAGATATCACATGCGTATCTTTTTTCCGGCCCGAGAGGAACAGGGAAAACAAGTGCAGCTAAAATATTAGCAAAAGCAATTAACTGTGAGAGATCACCTGTTTCCGAACCTTGTAATGAGTGTGCAGCCTGCCGTGGAATCACCGATGGAACGATTTCAGATGTATTAGAATTTGATGCGGCTTCGAACTCACGTGTGGAGGAAATGCGGGACGTCCTAGATAAGGTAAGATTTGCACCGACAGCTGTGAATTACAAAGTCTATATCATCGATGAAGTGCATATGCTATCCATTAGCGCCTTTAATGCCTTGCTAAAAACGCTGGAAGAACCGCCTAAGCATGTCATTTTTATATTAGCTACAACAGAACCTCATAAAATCCCCTTAACAATTATTTCAAGATGTCAACGCTTTGATTTTAGACGCATTACAGCTGGGGCAATTGTCAATCGGATGAAGTTAATTGTCGAGGAATCTGGAATTGATTGTGATGAACGTGCCCTTCAATTGATTGCTCGGGCAGCAGATGGCGGGATGCGCGATGCACTTAGTCTATTGGATCAAGCGATATCGTATAGCCAGGACCATGTTGCCATTGAAGATGCATTAACGGTTACAGGATCGGTTTCGCAGGGATTTTTAAATAGACTTGCTTTGGCATTCCGGGAAAAGGATGTCGCAAACGGCTTAGCAGCGTTGGATGAGCTTTTATTTCATGGAAAAGACCCGATGCGTTTTATTGAGGATCTAATCTTGTTCTATCGTGACATGCTTCTATATAAAACGGCACCAAACCTTGAAGAATCGCTGGAACGAGTGATGTTGGATGATGATTTTCGAAACATTGCTGAAACGATATCAACAGATCAGATTTACCAACTGATCGATCTCTTGAATAAAACACAACAAGAAATGCGTTGGACCAATCATCCAAGAATTTTTCTTGAGGTGGCGATTGTGAAGCTATGTCAAATGGAAGTAAAGCAGACATCACAGGCACAGCCTGCTCAAATTGACCAGCTGTTAACAAGAATCGGCCAATTGGAGATGGAGCTCGAGCATTTAAAAGCGAATGGTGTAACAGCTTCTCCGCAAGAGGCAGTGCAGCAAACACAAAAGCCAGCCCAAAGATCGGCGAAAAAGGCATTCCAGCCGGCGGTCGGAAAAATAAATGAAGTATTAAAGCAGGCAACAAAAAGCGATTTGAATCTGATTAAATCGAATTGGGCAGAATTGCGTGCAAGTCTGTTAAAATCACAAGCTGCCCTATTGAACGATGCCGAGCCTATCGCCGCATCAGCAGCTGCTTTTATCATAAAATTTAAGCATGAAATGATTTGCCAGATGGCGATGAGTCGAACAGATTTTCTGGATGCAGTGATCGCCGCTTTATATAAATTAACAGGCAAACGATTTACAATCTTAGGTGTTCCGGAAGACCAGTGGCTGCCAATTCGCGAAAGCTTTTTGAATAGTCATGAAGGTGCTGAAGGAGAAACCAGTGAAGTACCAAAGGAAGAAGAACCACATATTGCCGAGGCGAAAAAAATATTTGGCGAAGAATTTGTGGAGATTATTGATTAATAACTAACTAATTGGAGGTAGATGAACAATGATGCGTGGTGGCGGAATGGGAAATATGCAAAATATGATGAAACAAATGCAAAAGATGCAAAAGAAAATGGCAGAGGCACAAGAAGAATTAGGTGAAAAAAAGATTGAAGGAACTGCTGGCGGTGGCATGGTTACTGTGATTGTTACAGGACATAAGGAAGTAGTTGATGTAATTATTAAACCTGAGGCTGTTGATCCAGATGATGTAGAAATGCTTCAAGACCTTGTTTTAGCTGCTACAAACGATGCTCTTAAAAAAGCAGAAGAGTTAACAAACAGTACGATGGGGCAATTTACAAAAGGAATGAACCTTCCTTTTTAGGAGAGGAATAGCCAAAGATGCATTATCCAGAACCAATTTCAAAGCTGATTGACAGCTTTATGAAGCTGCCAGGTATCGGTCCTAAAACGGCCGGTCGTCTGGCTTTTTTCGTCTTAAGTATGAAAGAAGATACGGTGCTTGATTTTGCTAAAGCACTTGTTAACGCCAAACGGAATTTAACGTATTGTTCTGTCTGCGGTCATATCACAGATCAAGACCCTTGCTACATTTGTGAAGACGCGCGCCGCGATAAGAGTATCATCTGTGTCGTCCAAGATCCAAAAGATGTGATTGCGATGGAAAAAATGAAGGAATTCAATGGATTATACCATGTCCTTCATGGGGCCATTTCCCCTATGGATGGGATCGGACCAGAGGATATTAATATTCCAAGCCTCCTAAAGCGTCTTCAAGATGAAAATATAATTGAAGTAATCTTAGCGACAAACCCTAATATCGAGGGGGAAGCAACAGCCATGTACATTTCCCGTTTGTTAAAACCATCGGGAATTAAAACCACAAGGATTGCTCATGGACTTCCAGTCGGCGGGGATCTCGAATATGCAGATGAGGTTACTTTATCCAAAGCGATTGAGGGCCGAAGAGAATTTTAAGAAGACGCGGAGGAATCAATGATGTTTTTTCAGCGTAAAGGGCGGCTTCGTAAAGAGTATAATGAAAAGCTTTTAGTGCAGTTGAATCGATTTAAAGAGCATTGGCAGCAAGAAAAACTGCTGTTAGAGAAAAGTTTCGATCCTTCTGACGAAGTAATTTGTCAAACGAAAATAGCTGAGGCAAAATATATCTTTCTCTTAAGAGAGGCAAAGCAGCGGAACGTGAATTTAATAAAATCATAAATAAGCTATTTCCTTTTTTAGGTCTATTCTTGGCAGCTTGTACATAAGTTGTAAATAAAATGACTTAAGAAGGGGGATAGCTTTTTTGGAACCAATTATCGTAATATCTATCCTAGGCGGTTTAGTGATTATCCTATTATTTACGGGAGCTCCCTTTAAGCCTGCTCGATTTGTTGGTCAAGCCGCAATCAAGTTAGTCATTGGGGCGCTATTTTTATTCTTCCTAAATGCAGCAGGAAACCGTTATGGTATACATGTACCGATTAATGTGGCCACCTCCGCCATCTCAGGCTTTTTAGGAATACCGGGTCTGATTGCATTAGCTGCTATTCAACATTGGGTACTCTAGATCGAAAACCGCTGAAAAAAAGCGGTTTTTCTTTTTGAAAAAATATAAAAATCAATTTCAAAAAAAGTATTGACCAATGCTTTTATATGCTGTAATATATGAAAAGTCGTCACTGAGGCGATGCAAAACGAAAGAAAAAAGTTGTTGACTTCTGGTTGATAACTTGGTAAGATAATAAAGTCGCTTTTGGGCGGCGGAGAAATTGTTCTTTGAAAACTAAACAAACAAAATCGTGTAAACAAACAATAAATTTTAGCTTCCTTTAAGAAGCTAAGCCAACGTAACAAATGAGCTAATCAACTTTCTTGGAGAGTTTGATCCTGGCTCAGGACGAACGCTGGCGGCGTGCCTAATACATGCAAGTCGAGCGAGACTCTTCGGAGTCTAGCGGCGGACGGGTGAGTAACACGTGGGCAACCTGCCTGTAAGACTGGGATAACACCGGGAAACCGGTGCTAATACCGGATAATCCTTTTCCTCTCATGAGGAAAAGCTGAAAGTCGGTTTCGGCTGACACTTACAGATGGGCCCGCGGCGCATTAGCTAGTTGGTGAGGTAACGGCTCACCAAGGCGACGATGCGTAGCCGACCTGAGAGGGTGATCGGCCACACTGGGACTGAGACACGGCCCAGACTCCTACGGGAGGCAGCAGTAGGGAATCTTCCACAATGGACGAAAGTCTGATGGAGCAACGCCGCGTGAGCGATGAAGGCCTTCGGGTCGTAAAGCTCTGTTGTTAGGGAAGAACAAGTACCGGAGTAACTGCCGGTACCTTGACGGTACCTAACCAGAAAGCCACGGCTAACTACGTGCCAGCAGCCGCGGTAATACGTAGGTGGCAAGCGTTGTCCGGAATTATTGGGCGTAAAGCGCGCGCAGGCGGTCCTTTAAGTCTGATGTGAAAGCCCACGGCTCAACCGTGGAGGGTCATTGGAAACTGGGGGACTTGAGTGCAGAAGAGGAAAGCGGAATTCCACGTGTAGCGGTGAAATGCGTAGAGATGTGGAGGAACACCAGTGGCGAAGGCGGCTTTCTGGTCTGTAACTGACGCTGAGGCGCGAAAGCGTGGGGAGCAAACAGGATTAGATACCCTGGTAGTCCACGCCGTAAACGATGAGTGCTAAGTGTTAGAGGGTTTCCGCCCTTTAGTGCTGCAGCTAACGCATTAAGCACTCCGCCTGGGGAGTACGGCCGCAAGGCTGAAACTCAAAGGAATTGACGGGGGCCCGCACAAGCGGTGGAGCATGTGGTTTAATTCGAAGCAACGCGAAGAACCTTACCAGGTCTTGACATCCTCTGACACTCCTAGAGATAGGATTTTCCCCTTCGGGGGACAGAGTGACAGGTGGTGCATGGTTGTCGTCAGCTCGTGTCGTGAGATGTTGGGTTAAGTCCCGCAACGAGCGCAACCCTTGATCTTAGTTGCCAGCATTTAGTTGGGCACTCTAAGGTGACTGCCGGTGACAAACCGGAGGAAGGTGGGGATGACGTCAAATCATCATGCCCCTTATGACCTGGGCTACACACGTGCTACAATGGATGGTACAAAGGGCTGCAAGACCGCGAGGTTTAGCCAATCCCATAAAACCATTCTCAGTTCGGATTGCAGGCTGCAACTCGCCTGCATGAAGCCGGAATCGCTAGTAATCGCGGATCAGCATGCCGCGGTGAATACGTTCCCGGGCCTTGTACACACCGCCCGTCACACCACGAGAGTTTGTAACACCCGAAGTCGGTGGGGTAACCGTAAGGAGCCAGCCGCCTAAGGTGGGACAGATGATTGGGGTGAAGTCGTAACAAGGTAGCCGTATCGGAAGGTGCGGCTGGATCACCTCCTTTCTAAGGATATAAGCTGGACATGTGAGCCAGACAAAATAGTTTGTTTGCGATTTTTGTTTGTTTAGTTTTGAGAGTGCAATCTCTCTCATATTTTTGAAGTGGGGGCCTATAGCTCAGCTGGTTAGAGCGCACGCCTGATAAGCGTGAGGTCGATGGTTCGAGTCCATTTAGGCCCACCATACTTTCACTTTCATAATGGGGTCTTAGCTCAGCTGGGAGAGCGCCTGCTTTGCACGCAGGAGGTCAGGGGTTCGATCCCCCTAGACTCCACCAAAGTTTTTTGTGAAAGCAAATAACTTTCAACTCATTCGTTCTTTGAAAACTAGATAATCGTAATGAAGAAGCAAAGTAAACATCGAGTAATCGCCATTTTAGATTTTCTCTCTTATGTGAGTAAGAGTTATAAACCTTTTAGGTTAAGTTAGAAAGGGCGCACGGTGAATGCCTTGGCACTAGGAGCCGATGAAGGACGGGACTAACACCGATATGCTTCGGGGAGCTGTAAGTAAGCTTTGATCCGGAGATTTCCGAATGGGGGAACCCACTGTTCGTAATGGAACAGTATCTTTACCTGAATACATAGGGTATGGAAGGCATACCCGGGGAACTGAAACATCTAAGTACCCGGAGGAAGAGAAAGCAAACGCGATTCCCTGAGTAGCGGCGAGCGAAACGGGACATAGCCCAAACCAAGAGGCTTGCCTCTTGGGGTTGTAGGACACTCAACATGGAGTTACAAAGGAACGAGGTAGATGAAGCGACCTGGAAAGGTCCGTCAGAGAAGGTAAAAACCCTGTAGTCGAAACTTCGTTCCCTCCTGAGTGGATCCTGAGTACGGCCGGACACGTGAAATCCGGTCGGAAGCAGGGAGGACCATCTCCCAAGGCTAAATACTCCCTAGTGACCGATAGTGAACCAGTACCGTGAGGGAAAGGTGAAAAGCACCCCGGAAGGGGAGTGAAATAGTTCCTGAAACCGTGTGCCTACAAGTAGTCAGAGCCCGTTCATGGGTGATGGCGTGCCTTTTGTAGAATGAACCGGCGAGTTACGATCCCATGCAAGGTTAAGTTGAAGAGACGGAGCCGCAGCGAAAGCGAGTCTGAATAGGGCGAATTGAGTATGTGGTCGTAGACCCGAAACCAGGTGATCTACCCATGTCCAGGGTGAAGTCCAGGTAACACTGGATGGAGGCCCGAACCCACGCACGTTGAAAAGTGCGGGGATGAGGTGTGGGTAGCGGAGAAATTCCAATCGAACTTGGAGATAGCTGGTTCTCTCCGAAATAGCTTTAGGGCTAGCCTCACGTAGTAAGAGTCTTGGAGGTAGAGCACTGTTTGGACTAGGGGCCCTCATCGGGTTACCGAATTCAGACAAACTCCGAATGCCAAAGACTTATCCGTGGGAGTCAGACTGCGAGTGATAAGATCCGTAGTCAAAAGGGAAACAGCCCAGACCACCAGCTAAGGTCCCAAAGTATACGTTAAGTGGAAAAGGATGTGGAGTTGCTTAGACAACCAGGATGTTGGCTTAGAAGCAGCCACCATTTAAAGAGTGCGTAATAGCTCACTGGTCGAGTGACTCTGCGCCGAAAATGTACCGGGGCTAAACGTATCACCGAAGCTGTGGATTGACACCGTTGGTGTCAGTGGTAGGAGAGCGTTCTAAGGGCGTTGAAGCTAGACCGTAAGGACTGGTGGAGCGCTTAGAAGTGAGAATGCCGGTATGAGTAGCGAAAGATGAGTGAGAATCTCATCCACCGAATGCCTAAGGTTTCCTGAGGAAGGCTCGTCCGCTCAGGGTTAGTCGGGACCTAAGCCGAGGCCGAAAGGCGTAGGCGATGGATAACAGGTTGATATTCCTGTACCACCTCTTTATCGTTTGAGCAATGGGGGGACGCAGGAGGATAGGGTAAGCGCGCTGTTGGATATGCGCGTCTAAGCAGTTAGGCTGAGAGGTAGGCAAATCCGCCTCTCACATAGGCTGAGCTGTGACAGCGAGGGAAATTTAGTACCGAAGTTCCTGATTCCACACTGCCAAGAAAAGCCTCTAGCGAGATAAAAGGTGCCCGTACCGCAAACCGACACAGGTAGGCGAGGAGAGAATCCTAAGGTGAGCGAGAGAACTCTCGTTAAGGAACTCGGCAAAATGACCCCGTAACTTCGGGAGAAGGGGTGCTTTTTGAGGTGAATAGCCTCGAAGAGCCGCAGTGAATAGGCCCAGGCGACTGTTTAGCAAAAACACAGGTCTCTGCGAAGCCGCAAGGCGAAGTATAGGGGCTGACGCCTGCCCGGTGCTGGAAGGTTAAGAGGAGGGGTTAGCTCACGCGAAGCTCTGAATCGAAGCCCCAGTAAACGGCGGCCGTAACTATAACGGTCCTAAGGTAGCGAAATTCCTTGTCGGGTAAGTTCCGACCCGCACGAAAGGCGTAACGATCTGGGCACTGTCTCAACGAGAGACTCGGTGAAATTATAGTACCTGTGAAGATGCAGGTTACCCGCGACAGGACGGAAAGACCCCGTGGAGCTTTACTGTAGCCTGATATTGAATTTTGGTACAGCTTGTACAGGATAGGTAGGAGCCTGAGATACGTGAGCGCTAGCTTGCGTGGAGGCGTCGGTGGGATACTACCCTGGCTGTATTGAAATTCTAACCCGCACCCCTGATCGGGGTGGGAGACAGTGTCAGGTGGGCAGTTTGACTGGGGCGGTCGCCTCCTAAAAAGTAACGGAGGCGCCCAAAGGTTCCCTCAGAATGGTTGGAAATCATTCGCAGAGTGTAAAGGCACAAGGGAGCTTGACTGCGAGACCTACAAGTCGAGCAGGGACGAAAGTCGGGCTTAGTGATCCGGTGGTTCCGCATGGAAGGGCCATCGCTCAACGGATAAAAGCTACCCCGGGGATAACAGGCTTATCTCCCCCAAGAGTCCACATCGACGGGGAGGTTTGGCACCTCGATGTCGGCTCATCGCATCCTGGGGCTGTAGTCGGTCCCAAGGGTTGGGCTGTTCGCCCATTAAAGCGGTACGCGAGCTGGGTTCAGAACGTCGTGAGACAGTTCGGTCCCTATCCGTCGTGGGCGCAGGAAATTTGAGAGGAGCTGTCCTTAGTACGAGAGGACCGGGATGGACGCACCGCTGGTGTACCAGTTGTTCTGCCAAGAGCATCGCTGGGTAGCTATGTGCGGACGGGATAAGTGCTGAAAGCATCTAAGCATGAAGCCCCCCTCAAGATGAGATTTCCCATAGCGCAAGCTAGTAAGAACCCTGAAAGATGATCAGGTTGATAGGTCAGAGGTGGAAGCGTGGTAACATGTGGAGCTGACTGATACTAATCGTTCGAGGACTTAACCATATTTTAGGGTGAACTCTGAGTTTACAAAAACTTCTTCAGCATTATCTAGTTTTGAGGGAATGAAGCCTCAAACAAAATAGTCTGGCAGCAATGGCGAGAAGGTCACACCCGTTCCCATACCGAACACGGAAGTTAAGCTTCTCAGCGCCGATGGTAGTTGGGACACGCGTCCCTGTGAGAGTAGGACGTTGCCAGGCATATCAAAGACAACCTGAAAAGGTTGTTTTTTGTGTTTTCTTAATAAGGACAATAACAATAGTAAAAAGTACGAAGTGTTTTTAAAGAAATTACGAATAGACATACACCCAATCGTGAACTGTTACATACTATATTAATTAAGATGGCGCGAAAAGATTATTCGAAAAATTGCATACAATTAAAATTTTCCGGGCAGAATGGATGTATGGAGGTGGAGGGATTGAGTTCATTTTTAGCACAGAAATATCATCAGGAAATGTGTGTTATATGTGAGAATTTAAAACCAAAAGGCATACATCTATATACTTCATTTATTTGTACAGAATGTGAAAATGATTTAATACAAACAGATACAAAGGATCCAAAATATAAATATTTTCTTAAACAGCTGAAAAAAATAACCACGCCAGAAATTTTTTCATAAAAGTCCATTATGGGCTTATTTTTTTTAAGTCAAATGAGAAAGGGGATCGTTTTTTTGTTAGAATAAATTAGACACTAAGAAGGAAGTAAATGAATGAATAATCAATCAAAAACACCATTATATGATGCTTTGAGTCAACACATAAATAAAAGACCAGTTTCCTTTCATGTTCCTGGACATAAATATGGGGAAGTGCTTCAACCCAAAGCTCACCGCTATTTTCAGAATATCCTAGAAATAGATGCGACTGAATTATCGGGATTAGATGACTTGCACTCACCCGAAGGGGCGATTCTAGAGGCAGAAGTGCTATTAGCGGACCTCTATCAGACGAGAAGAAGTTATTTTCTTGTGAATGGTTCAACTGTCGGAAATCTAGCAATGATTATGGCAGCATGTGAGGAAGGGGCAAAAGTTCTCGTCCAAAGGAATTGTCATAAGTCTGTTCTGAATGGTCTAAGTTTGGCGAAGGCCAATCCTATTTTTCTAGAGCCTGAATATAACCAAGAGTGGAAAATTCCCTCTGGAATCAGTTTAGAAACAGTCAAAGAATCTATCAGTCTATATCCTGATGCGAAGGCACTCATTCTGACCTATCCCAACTACTATGGTTTGGGATATGCATTACAAGAAATAATAGATGAAGCGCATCGGCACAATATCTTGGTACTAGTGGATGAGGCTCACGGGCCGCATTTCATCCTTGGCGATCCCTTCCCGTCTTCCGCTCTTCAATTAGGTGCAGATATTGTGGTTCAATCCGCGCATAAGATTCTCCCAGCAATGACAATGGGCTCCTACTTACATATTAATAGTGATTTAGTTAATCGCAATAAGCTGGAGGAATACCTCGCTATGTTCCAATCAAGCAGCCCGTCCTATCCAATTATGGCATCTCTGGATTTGGCCAGGAATTATTTAAGTGCCTATATGCATGAAGATGTAACCTTTCTTTTAACGGAAATTAGACGTTTTAGGGACGAGTTGGTGAAAATTCCGGCCATTAGGGTGCTTGACTATCCTAACGAGAGCGGCGACCCTCTAAAAATAACGATTCAGTCCCGGTGCCATTTAAATGGATTTGAACTTCAACGGAGGCTGGAAGAGGCAGCGATTTTTACAGAATTAGCTGACCCGAATAATGTGCTCCTTATTTTACCTTTACTTAAAGAGGGGCAAAGGTTCCCTTTTGAAGAAACACTTTTGAAAATAAAAAAGGTACTGGCTGGCTTGCCAGTACATACTCCTCATGAGATATTTGAAACAGTCAGGCAGAAAATCTCCACTTTAGCCATTCCCTTTAAAGAAATGGAGAATTTAGAGATAAAGGAACTACCAATAACTAAAGCGCTAGGAGAGGTATGTGCCGAAACCATTATTCCATACCCGCCAGGTATCCCTTTGCTATTAAAGGGAGAAAGAGTCACAAAAGAAAGGCTCAGTCAGCTTAGCCTCCTAATACAAACCGGGGCAAGGTTTCAAGGAGAATCTTCGTTAAAAGAAGGTTACATAAAGATTTATTGCACAGCTTAAAAGAGCAAGATACAGTTTTGGAGGATTATATAAATGAACAATGGATTATTTATTACATTTGAGGGACCGGATGGTGCAGGTAAGTCTACGATTATTGATATGGTAGCAAATCAGCTTGGGGATGTCCTTCTTACCCGTGAACCAGGTGGTATTGATATCGCAGAACAGATTCGAACGGTCATATTAGCAAAAGAGAATACGGCCATGGACCCTCGGACGGAAGCGTTACTCTATGCTGCTGCTAGAAGACAGCATTTAATAGAAAAGGTAAAACCGGCACTAGATGAAGGGAGAATCGTTTTGTGCGACCGGTTCGTTGACAGTTCTTTAGCATATCAAGGTCATGCACGCGGATTAGGGATTGATGAGGTGTTTGCGATCAATCAATTTGCCATTAAAAATTTGATGCCAGAGTTAACTATCTACTTTGATATCGAGCCAGAGTTGGGTCTGCAGCGGATCAATAAGAATAAAGGCCGGGAAATCAATCGTTTAGATTTGGAAAACTTGGAGTTCCATAAAAAGGTAAGTGAAGGATATCATCTATTAATTGACCGTTTTCCAGAGAGAATACGATGCATTGATGCTTCGGGTACGGTGGAAGAAGTTTTTCAGCAAACGATAAAGGTCATTGAAGAAACACTAACAACAAGGAAGCCTTCACTGTAGGGCTTTTTTTTATCCTAAAGAATCTGTCATTACGAATGTAAGGAGCTCTGTTACCTGTTATAATATAAGAAACGAAACTAGTAATAAAAGGAGAGGGTGGTTCGGATGAAAATGATCATAGCTGTCGTACAGGACCAGGATAGTAATCGATTATCAAAGGCACTAGTAGATAATAATTTTAGAGCAACCAAATTAGCTAGTACAGGTGGATTTCTTAAGTCAGGTAATACGACCTTTATGATTGGTACAGAGGATATCCGCGTGGACCGGGCCCTCCAGATTATTAAGGATAACTGCAGGGCTAGAGAGCAATTAGTTGCCCCAGTATCGCCCATGGGCGGGAACGCTGACTCCTATGTTCCTTATCCAGTAGAAGTGGAAGTAGGCGGAGCCACCGTATTCGTCCTGCCAATCGAACAATACATGCATTTTTAAAATAAACAATAGATCCGTTATTATAATAAGGTTAGTGAGTGATGAACTTGGGAAAATCATGGGAGCAACTAGAAGAGCTTCAGCCAACTGTGTTAAAAATGCTAAAAAACAGTTTAGTGAAAAATCGAGTGGCCCATGCATACCTTCTTGAGGGCATCAGAGGGACCGGGAAGCGAGAAATCGCGTTGTTACTGACAAAATCGCTATTTTGCGAAGCAATCATTGATCAGTACCGGCCATGCGAGGAATGCAGCAATTGCCGGCGCATCAACCATGGGAACCATCCCGACGTACATATTGTCGAACCAGAGGGGTTATCCATTAAGGTTGACCAAATTAGAAACCTACAGGTAGAGTTTTCTAAAAAGGGATTAGAATCTCTGAAAAAGGTTTATTTACTTGTCCATGCCGATAAAATGAGTGTTAGTGCGTCCAATAGTTTACTAAAATTCTTAGAGGAACCTAATCCCGGGACGGTTGCCTTTCTCTTAACAGAACAGCCGCAAAAAATATTACCAACCATCCTTTCGAGGTGCCAAATACTTACATTTCATCCCTTATCACCACAAGTGATGATTAAACAATTGGTGGAAAACGGCGTAGAACCGCAAAAGGCCCCATTGTTAGCACAATTGACCAACAGTTTGGAAGAAGCCCAAAATTTAAATGTCGATGAATGGTTTGCACAAGCCCAAAAAATAGTGGTAAAATTATATGAGGTGTTGAAAAAAAATCCGCTAGAGGCAATGGTAACGCTTCAGGCTGACTGGTTCTCACACTTTAAAGAGAAAGAACAGATACATCGTGGTTTAGACCTTTTACTTCTTATTTTTAAGGATTTACTATATATACAATTAGATAGGCAGGAGCAAATTGTTTTTCGAGAGGAAAGTGAACGGCTGCGACAATTTGCCCTGCATACATCTGGACGGCGCATATCGGATCAAATGTCAGCTATCCTTGATGCAAAGAGGAAGCTGGAGAGGAATATGAATCCTCAGCTGATGATGGAACAGCTTGTGTTAAAATTGCAGGAGGGATCTTCATTTGTATGATGTTGTAGGAGTACGCTTTAAAAAAGCGGGGAAAATCTATTATTTTGATCCAGGAGAACTCTCCATTGAAAAAGACGACTTTGTCATTGTCGAGACAGTTCGTGGAGTGGAATATGGCAAAGCAGTAATTGCTCGCAAACAGGTTGAGGAGCATGATGTTGTCCTTCCACTCAAAAAAGTGGTTAGAATTGCCGACCCGAAGGATAAGATGATCGTTGAAGAGAATAAGCAAGCCGCCAAAGAAGCTTATGAGGTTTGTAATGAAAAAGTGAATGAGCATCAGCTGGATATGAAACTAGTTGATGTTGAATATACATTTGATCGAAACAAAGTGATTTTCTATTTTACTGCTGATGGAAGAGTTGATTTCCGTGAGCTTGTAAAGGATTTAGCAGCTATCTTCCGGACGAGAATTGAATTACGCCAGATTGGTGTTCGGGATGAAGCGAAAATGCTTGGCGGTATTGGTCCATGTGGCAGAATGTTATGCTGTTCCACCTTCTTAGGGGATTTCGATCCTGTTTCGATCAAAATGGCAAAGGACCAAAACCTGTCATTAAATCCTACAAAAATATCCGGATTATGCGGCAGATTAATGTGCTGTTTAAAATATGAAAATGATGAATATGAATCTGCAAAAGCATTGCTGCCGGATTTAGGGGAAATCATTGAAACACCGCAAGGTAAAGGAAAAGTAGTAGGATTAAATATATTAGAGCGGGTACTACAGGTGGAACTAAAGGAACAGGAACGTGTTCTGGAGTATACCTTGGAGGAAATCAATAAAGAAGGTGCCTTTTCTATACAATCCACAGATTAATGAGGTGGAAGACGTGGATAAAAAAGAAATATTTGAATCAGTAAGTAATATGGAAACACAAATTGGCCATCTTTACCAAAAGCTAGGAGAATTAAAGCAGCATTTAGCCGAGATACTAGAAGAGAATCATTATTTAAAGCTAGAAAATGAACATTTGAGACGCCGTTTAGATGTAACAACCGAAGAGGAAAAGAAAGAAGCAGAGAATAAAAAAGGGTCCTCTGTGCCCGAGACTTCTGGTGTAAAGCCATTTGATGTAGGGGAAGGATATGATAACCTTGCCCGTCTATATCATGAAGGTTTTCATATTTGTAACCTTCATTTTGGAAGTTTACGCAAAGAAGGCGATTGCTTATTCTGCCTTTCCTTTTTAAATAAGAAATAACTTTAAGAGGCTGAAAATAATCAGCCTCTATTTTCATACACTTTGTTGGAGGATGGAAACCTTGGTTATCTTAAAGGAAGATGAACGGTTAGATTATTTGTTAGCAGAAAACTTACGGATTATTCAAAGTCCATCCGTTTTTGCCTTTTCCCTTGATGCTGTTTTACTTGCACGATTTGTCTATGTTCCGATTCAGAAAGGTAACTTAATTGATCTATGCAGTGGAAATGGTGTGATCCCTTTATTTTTAAGTGCACGTACGAAAGGGCAAATAACCGGTGTCGAAATACAGGAACGATTGTACGATATGGCCGTTCGAAGTATTGAATATAATCAGCTGGAGAGTCAACTGAAAATGATTCATGGTGATATTAAGGAGATTCCTAAGCAACTGGGGTATGGCAAATTTGATGTTGTTACATGTAATCCACCCTATTTTCCTACACCTTCTAAGGAAGAAATGAACCCGAATGAACATCTAGCCATTGCTCGCCATGAAATTCTTTGCACATTAGAAGACGCGGTTAAAGCCTCGAGTCAATTAGTGAAACAAGGCGGAAAGGTCGCCTTTGTCCACCGGCCTGGACGACTGTTGGACATCATTACACTGATGAGAGAATACCGGCTTGAACCAAAACGGATTCAATTTGTCTATCCGAAGAGAGGAAAAGAGGCAAATACTCTTTTGATTGAGGCAATCAAGGATGGCAGTCCAGATTTGAAAATTCTCCCACCGTTATTTGTCTATAATGAAACTAATGAATATACTTCAGAAATAAAAGAGATTCTATATGGAGAAAAATGAACATTTTTTTTATGTGCTTACCTGTAAGGACGGTAGTTTGTATGGTGGATATACGAATAATCTGGAAAAGCGGATCAAGATGCATAATGAAGGAAAAGGCGCAAAGTATACACGGGGCCGAGGCCCAGTCGAACTTACATACTATCAATGTTTTGAAAATAAAGGGGATGCGCTCCGGGCAGAATATAATTTTAAGCGGCTAACAAGAAAGAAAAAAGATGAGTTTTTAAGTCGCGAAAAGGGTGATTATGATGTGGCAGCAAAAGAGCTTTGAAAATGAAGCAACAAAGGGGATCTTATATTTAATTCCTACCCCGATAGGAAATTTAGAAGATATGAGTTTCCGAGCAATTCGATTATTAAAAGAGGCAGATCTAATTGCTGCTGAAGATACAAGAAATACAAAGAAACTCTGTAATTACTTTGAAATTGGAACACCTGTGGTCAGTTATCATGAGCATAATAAAGAAACAAGCGGTGATAAATTGATTCAAAAGGTAAAGGAAGGGTTAAAAATAGCCCTTGTAAGTGATGCGGGTATGCCTGCAATTTCTGACCCTGGTTATGAGTTGGTACTAGCTGCTACACGGGAAAAGGTAACAGTCGTTCCTTTGCCAGGTGCAAACGCTGCATTAACCTCATTAATTGCTTCAGGTTTGTCGTGTCAGCCCTTTTACTTTTTTGGATTTTTAAATCGAAATAAGAAGGAGAAGCGTTTGGAATTAGAAGCTTTAAAGTGGCAGTCGGCAACGTTAATCTTCTATGAATCTCCGCATCGGTTAAAAGAAACCTTATCCATTATGGCAGATGTACTGGGAAACCGGAATATGGCCATATGCAGGGAATTAACGAAAAAGTATGAGGAATTTATTCGAGGAACAATCAATGAAGTAATCGCTTGGACTCAACAGGATGAAATCCGCGGGGAGTTTTGTTTGATTGTTGAAGGGACAGACCAGCAGCAGGAGGAAGCACCAAGTTGGTGGCAAACCTTAACGCTTGAAGAACATGTAAATCATTATATTTCTGAAAAAAATATACCTTCGAAGGAAGCGATTAAGTTAACGGCAAAAGACCGTGAAATGAATAAGAGAGATGTGTATCAGGCCTATCATGTCGAATAATTAAATCATCATATGAAAAGTATAAAAGCTCCAGCAAATATGCTGGAGCCTGTTCTTATTTTACTAATTCAAAGTTGTTTTGGATTTCTTTAATTAATTGTTCTGCACCTTCGCGGCTTAGAATCAATTTACCGCCAGCAAGAGATAGATTATCATCTGATACTTCTCCTGTTACTTGGCAAGTCATATTTGGCTTGTATTTCTTTAAGATGATACGCTCGTCATCCACATAAATTTCAAGAGCATCTTTTTCTGCGATACCAAGAGTACGTCTTAATTCGATTGGAATTACCACACGGCCTAACTCATCAACTTTACGAACGATACCTGTAGATTTCATTTTTGTAGCTCCTCTCATATTATGAACATATTTTTCTCTATCTATTTATTCGTCAATATTCGACAAAATTTTCATAACCTTATAATACAAGATATTCCCATATCCGTCAATTACTAAATCTTGAAAAATAATACTGGTATTTTTTAGGCTAGAAAAGTGTTGATGTGACGACGTTTTATCTGGGAGTTATCTAAATTATACCAATAAATAGTATAATTGGCCTTTGAGGAATCGTTTGTTCATCCTGATGTTATTCGACAAATTCCTGCATATTTTGATACTATTGAACTACAAATACTTCGAAGGTAGTAAAGCGATTATGGGTGTAAGCGGTAATAATTTTATAAAACCGGAAGTGAACGACAGCGTGTCTCCTTGCACAAAAGTTGATTTTTAGGTATATTTTGATGATAGAGACGGGAAAAAACAGGCAATAATGGTTTAATAGGGTTGTGCGCTAGCCAACTATTGGAGGTATACAAATGGAGAATAAATTAAAGACTTTTTACCTGACAACACCAATTTACTATCCTAGCGGAAATTTACATATTGGGCATGCCTATACTACCGTTGCAGGTGATGCAATGGCACGTTATAAGCGGATGCGCGGCTATGATGTTATGTACTTAACTGGGACGGATGAGCATGGACAAAAAATTCAACGAAAGGCAGAAGAGTCGGGGATTACTCCGCAGCAGTATGTTGATGATATTGTTGATGGTATTCAAGAGTTATGGAATAAACTTGATATTTCCTATGATGATTTTATACGAACAACCCAGGAAAGGCATAAACAGGTTGTCGAAAAAATCTTCGCAAGACTCCTTGAACAAGGCGATATTTATCTCGATCAGTATGAAGGCTGGTATTGTACACCGTGTGAATCCTTTTTTACTGACAGGCAATTAGTGGATGGGAATTGTCCAGATTGTGGAAGACCAGTTGAAAAAGTGAAAGAAGAATCCTACTTTTTTAGAATGAGTAAATATGTAGATCGTCTCCTGCAATATTATGAGGAAAATCCTGATTTCATCCAGCCTGAATCTCGTAAGAATGAGATGATTAATAACTTTATCAAGCCAGGTTTAGAAGACTTAGCGGTATCGAGGACTACGTTTGATTGGGGAATTAAGGTGCCGGGAAATCCAAAGCATGTTATTTATGTTTGGATTGACGCTTTATCCAATTATATTACAGCGCTGGGGTTTGGGACAGAAAATGATGCCAAATACAAAAACTATTGGCCAGCTGATGTACATCTTGTTGGGAAGGAAATTGTCCGTTTCCATACCATCTATTGGCCAATTATGCTCATGGCTTTAGACCTTCCACTTCCGAAGAAGGTTTTTGCCCACGGCTGGTTGTTAATGAAAGATGGAAAAATGTCCAAATCAAAGGGGAATGTGGTTGACCCTGTTACTCTCATTGACCGTTATGGTCTCGATGCTCTTCGTTATTACTTATTAAGAGAAGTTCCATTTGGAGCGGATGGCGTCTTTACACCAGAAGGATTTGTTGAAAGAATCAACTTTGATTTAGCCAATGATTTAGGAAATCTGCTTAATCGTACCGTTGCAATGATCGAGAAGTATTTTAACGGGGTGATTCCTGATTACACTGGCTCTGTTAGGGAATTTGATGCGTCACTGCTGCAAGTGAATCAAGAAACCGTTCAAAAATATGAGGAAGCGATGGAGAAGATGGAATTCTCTGTAGCGTTAACAGCGATTTGGCAGTTAGTCAGCCGAACCAATAAATATATTGATGAAACAAAGCCATGGACATTAGCGAAAGATGAGGCGAATCGTGAGGATCTTGCTAGTGTAATGGTCCATTTGGCTGAATCATTACGACGGATAGCAATTTTATTACAGCCTTTTCTAACCCGTACGCCGAATGCAATCTTTACACAGTTGGGTATTCAAGAGGAATCGCTAAAAGCATGGGAAAGTCTTGCTGATTTTGGCTTGATACCAAATGGAACAAAGGTCGAGAAGGCTGCGCCAATCTTCCCAAGGCTTGAAATTGTTGAAGAAGTAGACTTTATTAAGACGAAAATGCAAGGCTCAGCGCCAGCAGAGGAAGAAAAGAAAGAAGAAAAGCCGGAAGAACAACCAGAAGAAATCGCTGAAATTGCGATTGATGATTTCATGAAAATAGATTTGCGTGTGGCGGAGGTCATTCAAGCAGAGCCAATAAAAAAAGCAGATAAACTCCTTAAACTTCAACTTGATTTAGGCTATGAAAAGCGTCAGGTTGTTTCGGGAATTGCTCAATATTATAAGCCTGAAGAATTAGTCGGCCGCAAGGTGATTTGTATTACGAATCTAAAACCAGTCAAACTGCGCGGCGAATTGTCACAGGGGATGATCTTAGCCGGCTCAAAAAATGGCCAACTTTCCCTCGCAACAGTTGATCAGACATTAGCAAATGGTGCTAAAGTAAAATAATAATTAAGGTTAAGGCGCCTGATAAGGGCGCTTTTACTTTTGGTTATATCCAGCTGCAAGCGCCTAGTGGCTCGGGGTCATAAGCCCCTGATCAAGGCGCTTCCGCTTTTAGATGTTCCACGTGAAACATTTTATCGGGACATTCCCTTTTTTTATTCGATTTTTTGACATTAGATGGCCGTAAGTGCACAATTTAGAGAAAAATAAGGAAACGAGGTTCTTACTTACTATGCTATTCGACACACATGCACACTTAAATGATACACAGTACAACGAAGACCTAGAAGAAGTGATTGGAAGGGCGAAACGAGAGGGAGTCACACATATGGTGGTTGTCGGATTTGATCGTCCAACCATAAAACGGGCTATGGAATTAGCCGAATCCTATGAGTTTATTTATGCCTGTATTGGCTGGCATCCAGTTGATGCGATTGACATGACGGAAGAAGACTTAGTGTGGATAGAGGAATTAACCGCCCATCCAAAGGTTGTTGCCATTGGTGAGATGGGCTTGGATTATCATTGGGACAAATCACCAAAGGATATCCAAAAGGAAGTCTTTCGGAAACAAATTAGGCTGGCTAAAAAGGTGAAGCTGCCCATCGTCATTCATAATCGGGAGGCAACCGCCGATATCGTGGGAATTTTAAAGGAGGAAGGAGCAGAAGAGGTAGGCGGGATTATGCACTGCTTTAGCGGCAGTCCTGAAGTGGCGAAACAATGTGTGGAAATGAACTTCTATATTTCGCTAGGTGGACCGGTGACCTTTAAAAATGCCAAAAAGCCGAAGGAAGTAGCAGCTGAAGTGCCTTTAGAGATGCTGTTAATCGAAACAGATTGTCCGTATTTAGCTCCTCATCCATACCGTGGGAAAAGAAATGAGCCTAGTTATGTAAAATTAGTTGCTGAACAAATTGCCGAAATAAAAGGGTTGACATTTGAAGAAGTAGCAGAAGCAACGACACGAAATGCTAAAAAATTATTCGCCATAAAATGATAGGGGAATTTGTCGAAAGCAGCGGAAGCTTGTCTTAAAATTTAATGAAAACTAAAAGTTCTACATGTCTCCTTTTCTACATAGGATAACCGTGTCGAGAAGTTTCTCTTTGCAAATATTCTAACTTTGTGCATAATTAAAAATACCCTCGCAGAGTATGCAAGGATAGACAGCCGACAGCATGGTTCATTAATCTCTCTAAGAGAAGGAGGCGTTTTTCATCGTATTCAAAAACATGAAAAACCTGTTTCCCAAGTCTTTGAGCCGGAAGACATTGACCATTGCTTTTGCTAGTTTCGTAGTTTTGTTGACATCTCTTGGAATTCTTTTTTATGAAGGGTCAAAGAAAACTGTTGCCATCACTCTTAACAATCAGCAAAAGGTCGTAAAGACACATGCGGATACAGTCAATGAATTATTGGATGAAATGGATGTATCCATCCGCTCACAAGATTATTTGCAGCCAAAAGCGAATTCAAAGGTGAAGGACCACCTAATGGTCGTATGGAAGCAAGCTAAACAGGTTCACATTGTCAAGGACAACGAGAAGAAAACGATCTGGACGACAGCTGATACATTGGCTGGACTCCTAAAAGAGCAGAAAATTGTTTTGAGCAAGCATGATGAAATCTCACCTAGTCCGCAAACAGCAATTAAAGATAAGATGGAAGTTGGAATAAAGAAGGCGTTTCATCTTACATATGTTGACGGCGGTAAAAAGCAACAAGTTTGGGCCACTTCGGCTACGGTCGCTGACTTTTTATCACAACAGGGCATTAAGCTAAACAAATTAGACCGAGTTGAACCGTCATTAACAGAAACCATTGCTAAGAATGGTGTTGTTAACGTCATTCGGGTAGAAAAAGTCACCGATGTAGTGGAAGAACCTGTTCAATTTGCTGTGGTAACCAAAAAAGATGAAAGTTTAGAAAAAGGCAAGGAGAAAACCATCACCAAAGGTAAAAAAGGCCGCGTTTCTAAACAATATGAAGTCTGGCTTGAAAATGGCAAAGAAGTATCGAGAAAATTATTAAGTGAGCAAAAGATTGCAGAGAAACAAGATCAAGTTGTGGCTGTCGGAACGAAGGATTTATCATTACAAGTTTCCCGTGGTGCTGCTAATGAGTCGGGAAAAGAGTTTTATGTGACTGCAACTGCCTATACTGCGTATTGCAATGGGTGTTCAGGAAGAACAGCAACAGGACTTAATCTCCGGGCGAATCCGAACATGAAGGTAATCGCGGTTGACCCGAGAATCATTCCACTCGGATCAAAGGTATATGTTGATGGTTATGGTTACGCCGTGGCGGGTGACACAGGCGGTGCTATTAAGGGATATATCATTGATTTATTCATGCCATCAAAAAGTGATGCATACCGCTGGGGGCGGAAAAAAGTAAAGATTAAAGTATTAGATTAATTTCCTTTATGCAGAGGGTCCTATCCTCTGCATTTTGCTTTTTTCGTAAATTTCTTTATACTAACAACGAATACATATCATTTCATCTGTTCCTTACACTTATTATATGAAATCGTTCAATAATATAGACGATTGACATTACAAAAATGTTTCAAGTTTTTTTCAATTTTTTATTTTTTTATTACGGAGGCCTGCATTCACAAAATGAAGATTAAAGAAATTATTGTTGTTGAGGGCAAGGATGATACAACAGCGATTAAACGAGCAGTAAATGCTGATACAATTGAAACCAATGGGTCTGCTGTAAATGGGACGACCATCGAAAAGGTACGGCGTGCGCAAGAGGCAAGAGGCGTAATTATCTTTACCGATCCTGATTTTCCAGGTGAAAAAATTAGGAAGACCATTGCTGAAGCTGTCCCTGGTTGTAAACATGCTTTTTTAACAAAGGAAGCAGCGATGGGAAAAGCCGGCGAAAGCCTTGGTGTGGAGCATGCCAGTCCAGAGGCAATCCAAGAGGCACTAAAGGATGCCCAGGTTATGAGTGAGACATATAAAGAAGAAATAACTCAAGAGGACTTACTTACCGCTGGACTTATTGGCGGCGAAGGGGCGAAAGAGAGAAGAATCATCCTGGGTGAATTTTTAAAAATAGGATATACAAATGGGAAACAGCTCCATAAGCGCTTAATGATGTTCCAAATCAGTAAACAAGAATTTTCAGAAGCACTAAGGGTTGTACGTCAGGAGGAACTACATGAATAATAAAGATATTGCTACCCCGGTAAGGACAAAAGAAATTCTAAATAAATATGGTTTTTCATTTAAGAAGAGCCTCGGTCAAAACTTTTTAATCGATACAAATATTTTAAAAAAGATAGTTAGTTTTGCGGATTTAACAGAAGACTCTGGTGCGATTGAAATCGGACCAGGTATTGGCGCGCTAACTGAGCAGCTTGCCCGGACGAGTAAAAAAGTGGTTGCGTTTGAAATCGATCAACGGTTATTACCAATCCTAAAGGACACGTTATCTCCCTATCCAAATGTAAATGTCATTCATAATGATGTGCTAGAGGCAGACGTTGCCGAAGTCATCACTGAAGAATTTTCTGAAACGAGCGATATCATGGTTGTTGCGAATTTACCGTATTATGTAACTACGCCAATCATTATGAAACTTCTTGAAGAGCATTTGCCAATCCGCGGGATCGTTTGTATGCTACAAAAAGAGGTGGCAGACCGTATTTCAGCAAAGCCTGGGACGAAAGATTATGGATCTCTTTCCATCGCTGTTCAGTATTACACAGAGGCTGAGACCGTCATGATTGTCCCGAAAACAGTGTTTGTCCCGCAGCCAAATGTTGATTCAGCTGTAATTCGTTTGACAAAGAGGGAACAGTCAGCAGTAAAAGTGACTGATGAAGCGTTCTTTTTCCAAGTGACAAGGGCAAGTTTTGCTCAGCGTCGGAAAACCCTGCTTAATAATCTAACAAGTCAGCTGCCAGATGGGAAACAAAAAAAGGAGGAAATCCTTCAAGCCCTAAGTGCTAGTGGGATTGATCCTACCCGAAGAGGCGAGACCCTTTCCTTAGAAGAATTTGGCCGCTTAAGCGAAGAATTATATCCGTTTTTCCAATAGACCCTCACTAAGGGTCTATTTTTTTAGGCTCTTTCGTTTGTTGCTGTATTCGATTCGTGTCTTATTCGGACTACTTTCGTGATTTCAAAAACAATCGTGTCCGAACATCGTTCCTCTTCGGACAGCGATGGTGATTTTCAAGTCAATCGTGTCTGAACATCGATCGTCTTCAGACAGCAATGGTGATTTTTAAGTGTCCGAACATCGTTCGCCTTCGGACAGCAATGGTGATTTCAAAGGCAATCGTGTCCGAACATCGTTCGCCTTCGGCACACTATTGATTGGAGCGGAAGCCACCCCGTCACTCCCACGAACCGTACATGACTGGAACGCCAATTAACAAACGAATTTAAATAGACCTTTTCACAAAAAGTTAGGTAGTTGCATAGCCTATGAGAGAAACCTTATTTAGGCCTATTTGCTGGTCTTATTGGAGTGACGACAGTGGATATAAAAATAAATGATATTGTCGGCAGGCGCTCGTATAACTGTGATATTCTCTTTCGAATAATTGATGTCCGAAAAATGAACGACCAGAAGTTTGCAGTCCTATATGGAGAGGATTTTCGGCTCGTAGCAGATGCTCCATACGAGGATTTGGTTGTAATTGACCATAATCAAAGAGCAAAGCTGAAGAATGAATACCGGACATTGGAGGAGCAGTCATTTCGGCTGTTTACTCAAGATGTGGAATTAATTAAGCACCGGCAGGAATACGCGGCAACTGGAGGCTATGTAAAACCAAGTAATTATTTTCAAATGCCAGGGAAGGTTCTCCATCTAGACGGTGATCCATCCTATTTAAAGAAATGTATGACGGTATATGAAAAAGTGGGTATCCCTGTTATGGGCTTACACTGTAATGAAAGGGAAATGCCTGATCGAATTGGTAATCTGATTGACACGTATCGTCCTGACATACTCGTTATCACTGGACATGATGCATATTCAAAAGTAAAAGGGAAGATGACAGATATTAACGCTTACCGGCACTCAAAGCATTTTGTTCAAACGGTTAAGGAAGCACGGAAAAAAATCCCCCACTTGGACCAGCTCGTCATCTTTGCTGGTGCATGTCAATCACATTTTGAATCATTGATTCACGCTGGGGCAAATTTTGCTAGTTCACCAGAAAGGATTAACATTCATGCTCTGGACCCAGTGTATATTGTTGCTAAAATTAGCTTTACACCATTCATGGAACGGATCAATGTATGGGATGTATTACGGAATACTTTAACAGGGGAAAAGGGACTTGGCGGGATCGAAACAAAGGGAGTGTTAAGGACAGGGATGCCTTATCGGCCAATCCAGGAAGAAGAAGAAGATGAATAAGCCTTTCCAAAACGAAAAGGCTTATTTTTTTATTTTAATGGCTGGTACATAATCCCCCGCGATTTAAGGTAAGATAAAAATGTTGAAATTTAGAAGAAAAAGTAGAACAAAACATATTGACAATCTTTTTGTTTGACTGATATAATTTATGTTTTTGTTTGACATAACTATGTCAGTGTGTTATACTTTACACAGTGAGGTGGACCGAATGCCAAAAACCTTAGCCGATATTAAAAAGGCTCTTGACACAAATTTAGGGAAAAGATTACTGCTTAAAGCCAATGGTGGACGTAGAAAAACCATTGAACGTTCCGGTGTTTTAGCGGAAACTTATCCATCTGTTTTTGTTATTGAACTAGATCAGGATGAAAACTCATTCGAACGTGTTTCTTACAGCTATGCGGATGTGTTAACAGAAACAGTTCAAATCACTTTCTACGAAGATGCATCAGGACATTTAGCCTTAAATTAGTATATAAGCAATCTACAGCAGTGAACAAATGTTTACTGCTTTTTGCTATTTATTAAGCGGAAGTAATGAGCTGCTGGAAATAGAGAGCGGATCTATGCAATCCATCATAAATACCAATATCTTTCCCATACTAAGAATGCTGTAGCATGAAAGGGGTTGTTTAGATGGGCAGAAGAAGAGGAATCATGTCCAGTCACTTTAAAGAAGAGTTAGCAAAGGAACTTGGATTTTATGATGTTGTTCAAAAAGAAGGATGGGGCGGCATCAAAGCCAAAGATGCGGGGAATATGGTCAAACGTGCGGTTGAACTTGCACAAGGACAATTAGCCAATCGAAGTCCAAGAGGTTAACTTTTAATAAAGGAGTTCCGCTTATTATTATAATCAATCACTTACTGCAGCAAGACCAGAGGAATATATTCCTTTGGTCTTTTTTCTCCAAAATTTAACCTTATTTATATAAAACATATAATAAATTATGAAATTTGAGAGGTTTTCGCATATCTCACGTCTTACTTTTATCATTTTGTGGTAAAATAGGACAAAATGTGGATTTTTCGGAAAAAGAAAAGTGGCAGCGCTCGTTTAGCGCTGAAACTGGACAAGAAATTTGAAGCGCCCGTAGCGCTGATCTGGACAATATAGAAGTAGGTGGACGTAGTGAAGCTTTTAGTAAAAGCACCGGCCAAAATAAATTTAGCATTAGATGTTCTACACAAGCGCCCCGATGGCTTTCATGAGGTGGAAATGATTATGACCACGATTGATTTGGCGGATCGGGTAGAGTTAGAGTTATTACATGAAGATAAAATACATATTCTTTCTCACAATCGCTATGTTCCTGATGACCAGCGGAATTTAGCTTTTCAAGCTGCTCAGCTTTTAAAAGATCGATTTCATGTCAAACAGGGTGTGAAGATTTCGATTGAAAAAACCATTCCGGTTGCAGCAGGACTTGCGGGGGGAAGCAGTGATGCTGCGGCTACTTTAAGAGGGTTAAATAAACTTTGGAATCTTGGATTATCAATGGATGAATTGGCCGAACTGGGCAGCGAAATTGGGTCGGATGTTTCTTTTTGTGTCTATGGAGGGACAGCCTTGGCAAAAGGGCGAGGAGAAATTATTACACAAATCCCTGCCCCGCCAACATGCTGGGTCATCCTGGCAAAGCCTTTTATAGGGGTGTCAACAGCTGAAGTATATCGCAGGCTGAATATTGCTGAAACAGTCCATCCTAATATAGCTGGTATGATTGAAGCAATCAATGCACATGATTACCAAGAGGTATGCGTCAACGTGGGGAATGTTTTAGAAGAGGTGACCTTAAACCTCCATCCCGAAGTTGCGCTAATTAAAGAACAAATGAAACGTTTTGGTGCGGATGCAGTCTTAATGAGCGGGAGCGGGCCGACAGTGTTTGGAATAGTTCAGCACGATTCAAGAATGCATAGAATTTATAACGGATTAAGAGGATTCTGTGATCAAGTCTTTGCCGTTCGCATGTTAGGAGAACGACACTCACTTGATTGAAGACGTACGAAAATGGTATCCTTAAGTTAGAATATTCGTGTTTTTGGGGGATTGTTATGAAATTTCGCCGCAGTGAACGCTTGATTGATATGACAAATTACTTACTGGATCATCCTCGACAATTAGTTCCGCTCACTTTTTTTGCTGAACGTTATGCGTCTGCGAAATCTTCGATAAGTGAAGATTTAGCAATCATCAAAGAGACGTTCGAAAATAGAGGAATTGGGACGATCCAAACCGTGCCAGGGGCATCTGGCGGGGTTAAATTCTTTGTAAAAGTAAGCCATGAAGAAGCAGCACCGTTTATCAATGAATTATGTGATTTAATTGCTAATCCTGACAGGCTCCTACCTGGAGGATATTTATATTTAACGGATATTTTGGGCGATCCGCAGGTGGTCCAAAAGGCCGGACGAATTATTGCCTCTGCCTATACCGAAGCAAAAATTGATGTGGTCATGACCGTTGCCACAAAAGGAATTCCACTTGCATATGCAGTAGCAAGTCAGTTAAATGTTCCTGTTGTGATTGTTAGAAGGGATAGTAAAGTGACAGAGGGACCAACCGTAAGCATTAATTATGTTTCTGGTTCAACGAAAAGAATTCAAACCATGCTCCTTTCAAAACGAAGTATGAAAGAAGGTTCCCGCGTCCTTGTAGTCGATGATTTCATGAAGGCCGGCGGAACGGTTATGGGAATGATCAGTCTGCTTGAGGAATTCAATGGTCATCTGGCGGGAATTGCTGTTTTAGTAGAGGCAGAAAGAATACAAGAGCGGCTCGTCGATGAATATACTTCACTCGTGCAATTATCTAATGTGGATTTGAAAGAAAAGAAGATTAATGTTCAAGCTGGCAATTATTTTAAAAAATAGATGGAGGGAATACATATGAAAGTAGTTCAAACAAATCAAGCACCGGCTGCAATCGGCCCATATTCACAAGGAATTATTGTTAATAATCTGTTCTACAGTTCTGGACAAATCCCATTAACAGCGGAAGGAACTTTAATAACAGGCGATATTAAAGAACAGGCGCACCAAGTATTCCAAAATTTGCAGGCGGTATTAACTGCTGCAGGTGCATCATTTGAAACAGTGGTAAAGACCACCGTATTTATTAAAAATATGGATGATTTCGCAGCATTAAATGAGGTCTATGGTGAATACTTCTCCACACATAAACCTGCTCGTTCGTGTGTCGAGGTTGCTCGTTTGCCAAAAGATGTATTAGTGGAAATCGAAGTAGTCGCACTCGTTAAATAGGAAATTAGATTTTCCATTCCATAGTGTTCACGAATTTGCCTCAATTTTTCAAAAATATTTTGAAAATAAAGAAGGATTTTTGAAAAAATTGTTGAATTTATTTACTTAGCTTTTTATCTATTAGAAAAGGGTGTGAGCACATGGAAGTAACTGACGTAAGATTACGCCGCGTTAGCACTGATGGGAGAATGAGAGCGATTGCATCCATCACTTTGGACAATGAGTTTGTCGTTCATGACATTCGTGTTATCGATGGTAACAACGGTTTATTTGTAGCTATGCCAAGCAAACGTACTCCTGATGGAGAATTTCGTGACATTGCGCATCCAATCAATTCAGGTACACGCGGTAAAATCCAAGAAGCTGTTTTGGCTGAGTACCACCGTTTAGGTGAATTGGAAGTAGAATTTGAAGAAGCCGGAGCTTCCTAAGGATTTTTTACAACTAGGGCCTTTCTTCTATGAAGGCTCTTTTTACTGTGCAAAGGACAGAACATCATATGAAAGCTATAAATGTTCCTCTCAACAGCCTCCTACTTAACTCTCCATTATAAATTAACTCATTATTACAAAAATAGACACTTCCCTCACATACCTTGAAAAGAGCGCACAATTACGTTAATATTTTTAATGGATAAAAAGGTTAATTGGAGGACTGTCCATGTCTAATCGTTATGCTGTGATTTTAGCCGCGGGACAAGGAACGCGGATGAAATCTAAGTTATATAAAGTATTACACCCTGTATGTGGGAAACCAATGGTACAGCACGTGGTTGACCAAGTAATGAAGCTTAATATAAAAGAAATTGTCACAATTATTGGTCATGGGGCAGAAATGGTTCAAGCCCAATTGGGTGACAGCAGTCAATATGCTCTACAGGATCAGCAGTTAGGAACCGCCCATGCTGTAAGCCAAGCACAGAGCATCCTTGAAGGCAAAGCTGGAGTAACAATTGTTGTTTGCGGTGATACCCCCTTAATCAGAGCCGAAACAATGGAAGCTTTATTTAAACACCATGAGGAATTAGGGGCTAAAGCGACGATTCTTACAGCAAAAATTGGAGATCCGACTGGATACGGCCGAATCATTCGGAATGCAGACGGATTGGTAGAAAAAATCGTTGAACACAAAGATGCCTCTGAAGACGAGAGAAAAATAAATGAAATCAATACAGGGACATATTGTTTTGATAATACAGCCTTATTTGAAGCATTGAAGAATGTTTCGAATGAAAATGTACAAGGTGAATATTATTTACCCGATGTCATTGAAATTTTAAAGAAGCAAGGGGAAGTGGTCACAGCTTTCCAAACAGATGATTTTGAAGAAACACTAGGTGTGAATGATCGTGTCGCTCTTGCAGAAGCAGAGCGGATTATGCGCGCTCGCACGAATGCGGCTCATATGAGAAACGGGGTAACCATCATTGACCCTGCTAACACTTATATAGAAACGGATGTCGAAATCGGACAGGACACGGTGATCTATCCAGGAACAATGATCAAAGGCAAAACCGTGATTGCCTCAGATTGTCAGATTGGGCCAAACTCCGAAATTGCTTCGTGTGAAATTGGTGCGGAAACGGTTGTCCGTCAATCCGTTGCACATAATAGTTCTATCGGTGCTCACGTTAATATTGGGCCATTTGCTCATATTCGCCCAGACTCAACTATTAAGGATGAAGTGAAAATAGGCAACTTCGTTGAAATTAAAAAAGCCGTCTTTGGAAAAGGAAGCAAAGCCTCCCATCTAAGTTATATTGGTGACGCAGAGGTAGGTGCAGATGTGAATATCGGCTGCGGCTCAATCACGGTTAATTACGATGGTAAAAATAAATTTTTAACCAAGATTGAAGATGGAGTCTTTATTGGCTGCAATTCAAATCTAGTTGCCCCTGTTACCGTTGGCAAGGGTGCGTATGTGGCGGCCGGTTCGACGATTACAAAAGATGTACCAGGCGATGCCTTATCAATTGCCCGGGCACAGCAAGTAAATAAGGAAAATTACGTCCAAAAGCTGAATCTAAAGAAATAAGTGAATGATTTTAGGAGGCTATCATGTCGAATCAATATTTAGACCCAAATCTTAAGGTGTTTAGTTTGAATTCAAATCTACCGCTTGCAAGAGAAATTGCGAAATTCATCGGTGTTGAATTAGGTAAATGTTCGGTTACAAGATTTAGTGATGGAGAAATTCAAATTAATATCGAGGAAAGTATCCGTGGCGGTGATGTTTATGTCATCCAGTCTACTAGCCAGCCAGTGAATGAAAATATCATGGAATTATTGATCATGATTGATGCGTTAAAGAGAGCTTCGGCTAAGACCATTAATATTGTTATGCCTTATTATGGTTATGCACGTCAGGATCGTAAGGCCCGTGCCCGTGAGCCAATTACAGCTAAATTAGTGGCTACTCTGCTTGAAACGGCGGGAGCAACCCGTGTGATTTGTCTTGATCTGCATGCACCACAAATTCAAGGATTCTTTGATATTCCTACCGATCATTTAATGGGTGTACCGATCTTATCAGATTATTTTAAAGCGAGAGAATTCGAAGGGGAGATTGTCATTGTTTCTCCGGACCATGGCGGTGTGACAAGAGCTCGAAAGTTGGCTGAACGTTTAAAAGCTCCAATTGCGATTATTGATAAACGTCGTCCAAGACCAAATGTAGCAGAAGTAATGAATATTGTTGGTAACATCGAAGGTAAAATAGCCATTTTAATTGATGATATCATTGATACAGCTGGTACAATTACATTAGCTGCAAATGCCTTAATCGAAAACGGGGCATCTGAAGTATATGCCTGCTGTACCCATCCTGTACTCTCTGGACCTGCAATTGAACGGATTCAAAATTCGAAAATCAAAGAATTAGTTATTACTAATTCGATTTCACTTCCAGAAGAGAAAAAGATTGATAAAATTATTAACCTATCCGTTGCCCCGCTTCTTGGTGAAGCAATTATTCGGGTTCACGAAGAGCAATCTGTAAGTACGTTGTTTGATTGATCAAAAGTTTAAGGATCTGGCCAGTAAGGCTGGATCCTATTTCTGTTATCGGCATTCTCCTGTTTTGGATAGACGATCAAATTTAAATGTTTAGACCTCCCTGTTTTGGGGCATTTTTATATAGACGGTTTTTGATAAAATAGGAGGGTGTTAATCATGAGTACAGTTTTACAAGCAAAGGAACGGAAGGAATTGCGCCACTCAGCACTAAAACAAATTAGAACGGGTGGAAATATACCAGCCATCATTTATGGGTCAAAAGTTGATAGTAAGCCAGTGTATGTTAGTGCGGCGGACTTAACAAAAACAATTCGTCAAGTGGGCAGAAATGGAGTCATCTCCTTGGATGTTGATGGGAGCAAGCAAGATGTAATCTTAACCGATTATCAAGAGAATATGATTAAAAGAGAAATCATTCATGTGGATTTCTTAGCAGTCGATAAATCCTCGAAGATTAATGTAGATGTAAGACTTGTTTTAGCTGGGGATGCAGCAGGTGTAAAAGATGGCGGTGTCTTACAGCAACCGCTCCATCAATTATCGATTACGTCGACACCGGATAATATCCCACCACAAATTGAGGTCGATGTGACGAATCTGCAGGTAGGTGAAACGCTAACCGTTGCAGACATTCTCAATCAAGGATCTACTTTCCAAATTAACCATGAAAATGATGAAGTGATCGCTTCCATTCTTCCTCCGCAACAAGAAGAAGAAATTAATGCAGGAGAACAGCAAGATGGCGGACATCCTGATAATGAAGAAGGCCGAGAGACCACTCCAGAATAAAAAGACCTGTATCTTAGGCTAGACAATCTTCACTGTTCACTGTTAAATTAAAGAGTAGCAACAAGGCGTAATCTTTACAAGGTTACGTCTTTTACCTCATTACACTCTCATGGGAGAATAAAGATGTTTCGAAAAATATTTAAAAGGTTGGCTAAAACGGATTGGTGGGACCCAGAATGAAATTAATAGTTGGTTTAGGTAATCCTGGAAAACAATACGAACATACAAGACATAATATTGGATTCGAAGTCATTGATGCACTATCAAGTACTTTTTCAATTCCACTTAACCAGTCAAAATTTAAAGGATTGTATGGAATGGGCTTTTATAATGGCGAAAAGGTCATTTTGTTAAAGCCGCTAACCTATATGAATCTATCCGGGGAATCAATCAGAGCTGTCATCGATTATTATGAAGTTGCTGAAGAAGATCTCCTTGTAATCTATGATGATCTTGACTTGCCTGTCGGAAAGATTAGACTAAGGCAAAAAGGGAGCCCGGGCGGACATAACGGAATTAAGTCAACCGTTGCTCATCTTGGTACACAGGTGTTTAATCGAATTAGAATTGGGATTGATCGCCCTCAAGCAGGAATGAGCGTCCCTGACTATGTCCTTGGCCGTTTTCGCCCAGAAGAAAAGGGGCCAATGGAAGAGGCTGTCAAAAAAAGTGCAGAAGCTTGCTCAGCGTGGCTTGAAAAGCCTTTCTTGCAGGTCATGAATGAATTTAATCAGTCGTGATGATTCATGAATTAACTATTTGTTTCATACAATAAAAGCAATAAAAAGATACGATGGGTCGTGATGATAGCGGTTTCTAATTGAATAAGTTCCTCCCAAAAGGTTCATACTATGAAGGAATCCTAGATTAGGGAGGGACAGGCGTGGCCATCCATTACCATTGTCGTCATTGTGGTACGAACCTTGGGTCGATTGAAAAAGCATCCATACACAGCGAAGCACTCGGTCTTCATAAATTATCTGATCAAGAAAGACTGGAAATGGTTGCGTATGACTCATCTGGCGATATTCACATCACAGCCATTTGTGAAGACTGTCAAGAAGCTTTAGAACGAACACCAGATTACCACCAATACGATTTCCTTATTCATTAACCAGCTTTGGAGCTCCGTCCAAAGCGTTTTTCTATTTATAATTTACTAATATAAGAATGAAAATCATATGATTTTTGATGGAAGAAGGAGGGAGGAGAAATCTTGAATGCTTTAACATCGTTATTCCTCAAGCAGGAAGATGTCCATTCCGTGATTGCTGGAGTGGAAGAGGGCCTAAAGGAACAGCTGATTGCTGGGTTATCAGGATCGTCTAGAACCGTGTTAGCCGCATCTATTTACGAACAAATGCAAAGGCCGATCATGCTCGTCACACATAATCTACTACAAGCACAAAAACTTTATGATGATATTGTCAATCTATTAAGCGAAAAGGAAGTTTTTCTTTTTCCTGCGAATGAGTTAATTGCTGCCGAAATGAGTATTGCCAGTCCTGAATTAAAGGCACAAAGAATAGAAGCCTTGAATTACTGGAGTAAACATAAAAAGGGAATATTAATTGTTCCTGTTGCAGGGTTAAAGAAAATTGTCCCACCTAAGTCAATCTGGGAGAAATACCAGCTCTCATTAAAATTAGGAGAAGATATAAATATTGACCAAACCTTAAACACATTTATCAAAATGGGGTATGTTCGAGCAGAAATGGTAACAACACCAGGGGAATTTAGTGTAAGAGGCGGGATTATTGATATTTATCCGCTAACGGAGTCAAATCCGCTCCGAATTGAATTATTCGATACAGAAATCGACTCGATTCGTTCCTTCTCTTTAGAAGACCAACGTTCGAAGGAAAAGGTTTCAGAGATTCAGATTGGACCTGCAACAGAGGTAGTACTGGAAGCAGAGAATTATAGCCAAATTGTTGAGAAGCTTGAAGCAGGGTTAGGGAATAGCCTTCGAAAGCTGAAGGATGATAAGGCCAAAATGCAACTGTCACAGAATATCAGTTTTGAATTAGAGCAATTAAAAAATGGACAGAAGCCTGACCAAGTATTTAAATACCTATCACTAGCGTACGATCGTGCTAGTAGTCTACTAGACTACCTGCCAAGAAATGGACTTGTATTTGTTGATGAAATAAGCCGAGTTCAAGAAATGAATGATTCATTAGTAAAAGAAGAGGCAGAATGGTATACAAGTTTACTTGGCACTGGTCAGATTATCCATGATTTACATATTTCCCATGACCTAACTGTACTTTTGCATAAAAAGGAATGGCCAATCGTTTATATGTCCTTATTTTTGCGGCATGTGGCAAATACCAGCCCGCAAAATATTATTAATATATCCTGCAAGCAAATGCAAAACTTCCACGGTCAGATGCATTTGTTAAAAGCAGAGGTGGACCGTTGGAAAAAAAGCAATTATTCTATTTTATTTTTAGGACCTGATGAAGAACGGGTTAAAAAGCTAGAGCGTGTCCTCGAGGATTATGAGATCAGTGCGAGTGTAATCAAAAGCGGACAACAGCTGATGCCTGGTAAAGTTCAAATTATGCATGGGAATCTGCAAACAGGTTTTGAACTGTCCATTCAGAAAATAGCGGTGATTACTGAGGAAGAACTATTTAATAAACGTGTCAAAAAATCTACTAATCGCCAAAAACTATCAAATGCTGAAAGAATTAAAAGTTACTCTGAGCTAAAAATCGGTGATCTTGTAGTTCACGTCAATCATGGAATCGGTAAATATCTAGGGATTGAAACGCTTGTCATTAACGGAATTCATAAGGATTATCTCCATATCCGTTATCAAGGAACAGACAAACTATATGTCCCTGTCGAACAGATTGACCTAGTCATGAAGTATGTTGGTTCGGAAGGCAAAGAGCCAAAGATCTATAAGCTGGGCGGAACGGATTGGAAAAAGGTCAAGAAGAAGGTTCAATCTTCTGTTCAAGATATTGCTGACGATCTAATTAAATTATATGCAGAGCGGGAAGCAGCGGTTGGCTATGCCTATTCACCTGATGGAGATTTGCAGAAAGATTTTGAAACGTCTTTTGCTTACCAAGAAACTGATGATCAATTGCGCTCTATTCATGAGATTAAAAAAGACATGGAAAGACCGCGTCCGATGGATCGTCTTCTTTGCGGGGATGTTGGCTATGGAAAAACAGAGGTAGCCATTCGTGCCGCCTTCAAGGCCATCGCTGACGGCAAGCAGGTAGCTTTTCTGGTTCCAACTACCATCTTGGCCCAGCAGCATCATGAAACATTACGGGAAAGGTTTCAGGATTATCCCATTAATATTGGCCTGTTAAACCGTTTCCGTTCGAAAAAACAACAAACAGAAACAATTAAAGGATTAAAGGCAGGGACGATCGATATTGTCGTAGGAACACACCGCCTGCTATCCAAAGATATTGTATACCGTGATTTAGGCCTGTTGATAATTGATGAAGAGCAACGTTTTGGAGTGACCCATAAGGAAAAGATCAAGAAACTAAAAACAAATGTTGATGTCTTAACCTTAACGGCAACGCCAATCCCTCGAACGCTGCATATGTCTATGCTTGGTGTCAGAGATTTATCGGTCATCGAGACGCCGCCTGAAAACCGATTCCCTGTCCAAACGTATGTAATGGAATATAATGGATCATTGGTGCGGGAAGCGATCGAAAGGGAACTAGCCCGAGACGGACAAGTTTATTATTTATATAACAGGGTGGAAGATATTGAGCGAAAAGCGGAAGAGATATCGATGCTTGTGCCGGATGCACGCGTGGTATGTGCTCATGGTCAGATGACAGAAAATGAATTAGAAACGGTGATGATCGGCTTTTTAGCGGGTGAATATGATGTTCTTGTCAGTACCACCATCATTGAAACCGGTGTGGACATACCGAATGTAAATACCTTAATCGTTTATGATGCGGATCGAATGGGGCTGTCTCAGCTTTATCAGCTCCGCGGCCGCGTCGGTCGTTCAAATCGTGTCGCCTATGCCTATTTCACTTATCGAAAAGATAAAGTCTTAACGGAGGTCGCAGAAAAGCGTCTTCAAGCTATTAAGGAATTTACCGAGTTAGGTTCTGGTTTTAAAATTGCCATGCGTGATTTATCGATCAGGGGAGCGGGTAATTTATTAGGTGCCCAACAGCATGGCTTTATTGACTCTGTTGGTTTTGACCTTTATTCCCAGATGTTAAAAGAGGCGATTGAAGAGCGAAAGGTAAGCATCGGCGTACCTGGAACAGCTGTAAAGAAATCAGTCGAAATTGACCTTGAAATAGATGCTTATATTCCTGATACATATATTAAGGATGGGCATCAAAAGATAGAGATGTATAAACGGTTCAGGGGTGCTGAGTCTCTCGATGATATTGAGGAACTTGAATCAGAAATGCTCGACCGTTTTGGGGAGTATCCGGAAGAGGTTGCCTCTTTATTTCAGATTGCTGAAATGAAAGTTTATGCTCTATTAAATGGCGTGGACCAAATTAAACAATCGAAACAAGAAGTAACCATTTTAATAAATGAAGAGGTGACCAACACCATTGATGGAAGTAAGATTTTCCAAATTGGAAGTCAGTTTGGGCGAAATGTTTCTCCAGGAATGGAAGGTCCTCGACTGAAAATTGTTATTAAAATCAAGGATTATTCTGTTTCAGAATGGTTGAATATTACCTTTGAAATGGTTAAGGGTGTATCCAAAGCCAAAAAGGGTCATGAAAATCCCGTGAATTAAGAGGAATTGACCAACACAGAGTTACTCTAACCAAGTTAATCCGTTTGAGCGAATCATTCCAAAGAAATGAAGCATTATCCAATTTGGGATAATTCTAAGATATTTGAAAAAAAATTACGTTTATGTATATAACTTTCCAGATGAAAGATACTAAGTTCAAAGTTGGTGATGATTGGCAAGAAAGGCGGAAGCGACCGGTTAGCGACGTATGGACTAGACCGCTCCGAACAAGATAAAGGAAACACGAATCGCGCTTTTTGCGAGTCGATGTTGACTTGTCGTAGGGAGGAGAGGGATAGTACACTAGTCGCTGGGAGCTGGAGCTAGACAATTATCTAATTTGAAAAAGCTAGTCTATTTCTTACCTCTCAAGGATCATTACCAAGTTGAATAATCATCAGATGAAAGTGAGGCAACATTGGATGAAAGCAACTGGAATAGTTCGTCGAATCGATGATTTGGGTCGTGTTGTCATTCCCAAAGAAATACGCAGAACTTTGCGTATACGCGAAGGGGATCCGTTAGAGATCTTTGTGGATCGAGACGGAGAAGTCATCTTGAAAAAATATTCACCTATTAGTGAATTGGGTGATTTTGCCAAAGAATATGCTGAAGCGCTTTTTGATAGCCTTGGAAACCCTGTATTAATTTGTGATAGAGACTCTGTTATCGCAATGGCCGGCGGTTCTAAGAAGGAATACTTAAATAAAAATATTAGTGATGTCATTGAAAAGTCCATGGAAGAGCGAAATTCAATCTTGAATACGCAAAAGGGCGATATTGCCTTAGTGGATGGAAATGAGGAAGCAGTAACTTCCTATACGATTGGACCTATTATTGCAAATGGTGACCCAATCGGAGCAGTCATTATTTTTTCTAAAGAAGGAACTCTTGGCGAGGTTGAACAAAAGGCGGTTGAAACCGCAGCTGGGTTCCTCGCTCGACAAATGGAATCATAAAAAAGGCAGCGACAGCTGTCTTTTTTATTTAGCTTAAAAACGGCTGTGCGTGTGCTATAATAACCTTCGAGTTTGTATTATAATGTCTAGCTCCAGCGCCCAGCGGCTAGTGTACTTCGCCCTTTTCCTGTCGATAAGTCAAGCACGGATGCGCTCCGCTCTCCGTGTTTCCTTTATCTCAGTCAAAGTGCTCCAGTCCATACGCCGCTAAACGGGCGCTTGCGCTTTTCTTTTTAGTAGGTGAATGAATGAAGTCTGTGAATCAGTCTAGGGCTCTGTTTAGGGGGGCTTTTATTTTAATGCTGGCGGCACTGGTTACAAAAATTTTAAGTGCCTTTTACCGAATTCCTTTTCAAAATATTGTCGGTGATATCGGTTTTTACATATACCAACAGGTGTACCCGTTTTATGGAATGGCCATCGTCCTGTCGACGACGGGCTTTCCGGTGGTTATTTCTAAGCTGTATGCGGAGCAGAAACTAAAAGGTGACGATATCAAATCTCGTCTCTTGTTATTTTTCTCCTTTATTTATTTGCAATTATTTGGTTTTCTTTGTTTCTTGGTTCTTTATTTTGGGGCGGGCAGCATCGCGGTTTGGATGGATGACCCGCACCTAGCGATTCTTTTACGGGTTGTCTCGATCGTGTTTTTGATGTTTCCACTGATATCAATCCTACGCGGGTATTACCAAGGCAGCGGCAACATGGTTCCTACCGCCTTATCCCAGGTGGGTGAACAATCAACCAGGGTGGTAACGATCCTCTTTCTAGCATATCTTTTTATGGAAAAGGGCTATTCACAGTATCTTGTTGGCGGAGGGGCCATGTTTGGCTCGATTACAGGCAGTATGGTCTCAGGAATCATCTTGTTTATGTTTTTGTGGATTCGTAAAGAATGGAAGGTAATAGCACCCAGTCCAGGTATGTTTCGAAACTATACTGGCGAGGCCAAAAAGATCCTAAAGGCACTGATCTTCCAAGGTCTAACGATTTGTATCAGCGGGATGCTGATGATTTTTATCCAGTTAGGGGATTCGTTAAGTCTCTTCTCCCTGCTTGTCTCAAGTGGTGTGGAAAAAGACATGGCCAAGGGCCTTAAGGGGATATTTGATCGGGGGCAGCCGCTTATTCAATTAGGTACCATTGCTGCGACCTCGATGTCATTAACACTGGTTCCTTTAATTACAAGAGAGCGTTTATCAGCCAAACCGGAATTTTTGCAACACAAAATTCAAGTAGCTCTTAAGGTAAGTGTGATCATTGGTGTCGGGGCATCGGCAGGACTATGGGCAATTATTGAACCAACCAATACGATGCTGTTTGAAAATAACGCAGGATCTGAGGTCATTGGTGTGCTTGGCTTTATGATTCTATTTACATCGATTACATCAACGATTATTGCCATTATGCAAGGGCTTGGTGTCATGCTTTTTCCTGCCCTCGCGGCAGCCCTTGCCTTTCCAGTAAAATATATACTAAATGGTGTGTTCGTTCCCTTATATGGAACAATGGGGGCAGCCATTTCTTCACTGCTTTCACTATTTCTCGTCACAGTTCTGTTATTCGTTCAATTTAAAAAGATCACCAGGATTTCGCTATTTTCTCTGCGCTTTTCGTGGACGGTGGTCATGGCGACAGTAACTATGGTTGCCTTTTTAAAAGTTTATTTATATTTATGGGGCACAGATGATGTTGGACGAATCGAGTCCGTCTTTCAATCGCTAAGTTCCGCTATATTAGGTGGATTCCTCTTCTTATTGGTGATGATTCGGGGGAGAGTGTTTCTTGAAGAAGAACTATCATTATTTCCATTTGGAAGTAAATTAATAAAATTAATGGCACGAAAGGATAGGAATAAATGGTGAAAAAGATTGAGATTCTTGGTTTAGGTGCAGGGGATTTAGCGCAGCTTCCCGTTGGAGTGTATAAGAAATTAATGAATGCAGGAGAGGTATTTTTACGGACGAAGGAGCACCCTGTCGTCGCTGAGTTAGAGAAAGAAGGATTTACTTATCTTTCGTTTGATGCGATTTATGAAAAACATGATCAATTTGAGGATGTGTATGAAGAAATTGCTCAGACACTATTAGATAAGGCCGGCCGCGAGGCGGTGGTTTATGCGGTCCCCGGACACCCGCTAGTGGCGGAGCAGACCGTACAGCTCCTTTTAGAGTATGGTCCAAAGCAAGAGATTGAGATTACGATTGGCGGCGGTCAAAGTTTTATTGACGCCTTATTTACGTCGTTAAAAATTGACCCCATTGATGGATTCCAATTGCTTGATGGGACATCACTAAGCAAAGAGCAGCTGCAGATTGAACAACATATGATCATTGGCCAAGTTTACGATCAATTTGTTGCTTCGAACGTGAAACTAACGTTAATGGAAAAGTTACCTGATGATTATTTGGTGTATATTGTAACGGCCGCAGGAAGCAGCGCTGAGATTATCGAGAAAGTACCTTTGTATGAGTTGGATCGAAATGTATCAATCAACAATTTAACGTCCGTTTATATCCCTCCAGTTAAAGAAGAACAAATTCTTTTGAAGAATTTTTCAAAACTCAGGGAAATTATTGCCGAACTCAGGAGTCCGACGGGCTGTCCATGGGACCGGGAGCAAACACATGAATCCTTAAAGAAATACTTAATTGAAGAAACCTTTGAAGTGATTGATGCAATAAATAGTGGAGATATTGATCATTTAATTGAGGAACTTGGCGATGTACTGCTGCAGGTCATGCTCCATGCACAAATTGGTGAGGATGATGGTTATTTTTCGATAGATGACATTATTGAGGGATTATCAGCAAAAATGATTCGACGCCATCCCCATGTGTTCGGAAATGTTGAGGCAGAGAATGCGGATGAAGTCGTTCGAAATTGGCAGGAGATTAAGAGACAGGAAAAGGGGGAAGAAGCACCCAACTCATTACTTGAGGGGGTGTCATTGGCCTTACCCAATCTGTTAAGAGCCTATGAACTGCAAAAGAAAGCAGCCAAGGTTGGCTTTGATTGGCAGGAAATTACCCCTGCTTTGGAGAAAGTGAAAGAAGAACTCGAAGAATTTGTGCAGGAACTTGATGGAACGGAAGAAGGGATGAAACGTGCGAAAGGGGAATTCGGTGATTTATTATTTGCGTTTGTAAATGTCGCCAGATTCTTAAAGATTCATCCGGAAGAAGCTTTGTTTGAAACCAATGAGAAGTTTACACGCCGGTTTCAGTTTGTCGAAGAAAGGGTAAAGGAAAGCAGCAGGACATTTGAGGAACATACACTTGAACAACTTGACAAATATTGGGATGAGGCAAAAGTTAAGGGATTATAAAAGAGGAGGACAACTACATGCGTCTTGATAAATTTTTGAAAGTATCTCGTTTAATTAAAAGAAGGACCTTAGCAAAAGAAGTATCGGATCAGGGACGAATTGAAATTAATGGGAAAGAGGCTAAGGCCAGCTCAACGGTAAAAGTCGGCGATGAATTAACCATTCGTTTAGGGCAGAGGAAGGTAACAGCGAGGATTGACCGAATTCAAGATACCACACGCAAGGAAGATGCAGCAGAAATGTATACTATCATCAATGAAGAAAGAATTGGCTCCACCGAATCGCCCTTTTAGTAACCGGGTTCTAATTTTTTCATCCCTCACATAAATATGTATCAAAAAGGTTGTACAAAGATTGTGAGGGATGTTAATGAGCCAATTTTATGAGAATAATCCATCAAAGAGCACCGTTCCAGAACATGATGTCATCATGAGGGGCAGAAGGCTGCTTGATATTACTGGGGTTAAACAAGTTGAAAGTTTTGATAATGAGGAGTTTTTACTCGAGACCACCATGGGGTTTTTAGCTATCAAAGGGCAGAACCTGCAAATGAAAAACTTAGATGTAGAAAAGGGGCTTGTTTCGATCAAGGGGAAGATCTTTGATCTAGTTTATCTTGATGAACAGCACGGGGAGAAAGCTAAAGGATTCTTTAGTAAGTTATTCCGATGAGCCTCTCGACTCAATTTTTCACCCTGCTTTCGATGATTGGAATGGGCACCTTGTTTGGTGCCATGTTCGATACTTATCAACGGTTTTTAAAACGGCCGAAACGAAAGCAATGGATAGTCTTTTTTAATGATTTACTCTTTTGGATTATCCAAGCAGTGATTATTTTCTATACCCTATTTTTAGTCAATAATGGCGAGCTTAGATTTTATATCTTCCTCGCTCTTATTTGTGGATTTGCTGCTTACCAGAGTCTATTTAAAGGGATCTATCTTCGCTTGCTCGAATTTGTGATAAAATCTGTGATTGCGATCAGCCGCTTCTTAAAAAAGACCTTTCAGCTATTGATCTATAAACCAATTGTTGGTCTTGTTCAGTTTATTATCATCATTATCATTGCGATTGGCAGGGGCCTTTTCACCCTTGTAAAATTTATTGGTAAGGTTTTATTATTAATAGTCAAAATTATTGTCGTTCCGATGCAAAAAATCCTGTTGCTCTTTTGGAAACTTTTGCCGAAAAGTATTAAAAAATCCGTCGAGAAGTTATATAATAAAACGGCAGGAAATTTTCAGAGAATCAGGAATTATATTACTAAGTTTATAGATAGATGGAAAAAACGAAATGAGTAAGGCGGTGAGGGAAATGGGAGCAGAACAAAAGAGTAGTGTATCAAAGATTCAGACAACCTTTGTAAAGCAGCAAGAATATGCAGAAATTGCTTCAGCTAGGAAAAAGAAGTTATTAGCAAGAAGGCTGACAATGTTTCTGGTATTTGCGAGCATTCTCTCTTACTTGATGATTTCCAGTAACATTTCCCAAACGGCAAAGCTCAATGCTAAGATTGCACAGAAGAAGCAGCTGGATCATGAGTTAAGGCAATTAAAAGGGCAGCAAGATATTCTAAATGAAAATATTATTAAATTAAATGATGATGATTATATTGCAAAGTTGGCAAGAAAAGAGTACTTTTTCTCCAGTAAAGGTGAAATCATTTTTAATATTCCAGATGAAAAGAAGGGTAAATGAACCATTTTATAGTCATATTGACACTGATTTTTTTCTTTTTGTATAATATAGAGTAAGATTGATTTTTTATCCCGCATCAACGGGCAGTAAGACCCACACTTCAAGACTTTGATGGGACAAAAAGGATTGGTGGGGGTCAACTGCCCATAAATGCCCGATTGGTTCAACTAACAATCAGTGGGAGATGGAAAAACCCCCCACTGATTGAAGTTTCACTTTATACTTTTAAGGAGGAACATTCTTTTTATGTCAATTGAAGTAGGCAGCAAGTTACAAGGAAAGGTAACCGGGATTACTAATTTTGGAGCGTTTGTGGAGCTGCCGGAGGGCTCAACAGGACTCGTACACATCAGTGAGGTCGCAGACAATTATGTGAAAGATATTAATGACCATTTGAAGGTTGGCGACCAAGTAGAGGTAAAAGTCATTAATGTTGAGAAGGATGGGAAGATTGGGCTGTCGATTAAAAAGGCAAAGGATCGCCCTGAGTCACAGCAAAGATCCCACTCAAACTCACACTCACAACGACCTCGTCAGGGTAGAAACAACGATCGTAATAATTTTAAGCCGGAAAATTTTGAAACCAAAATGGCCAAATTTTTAAAAGATAGTGAAGATCGTTTATCTTCCTTAAAAAGGAACACAGAGTCCAAACGTGGAGGAAGAGGAGCTAAGCGGGGGTAACTTGCTGCTAAACTTTTAATAGGATAAAGAGTGGATTCACTTCATATCTATAGGTAAAGACAGGTCGAAAATGACCTGTCTTTTTTGTACTTTAAATGGAAAATAGGTGTCAGGCACCATGTGAATTTATTCACATGGTGCCTGACACCTATTTTGTTTCGACACTAATTAATATTATTTGAATGATAATAGTGAAAACAGTCGAACGATTTTTTTTGCTAGTTCACTAATTTGACAAACTTCTGTGTCTATTAATTTTATAATTATCTGAACAATGAAAGAATAGGGAGTGTGATTTATGGAAAAGACAAATGCTAGTTTCATAGAACCGGTCAGTGAAGTTAATCTTCAGCCATCCAAATGGGCTTTGCAGAGTGGATTGAAAAAAATTCAACTAATGCTGGAGTCCTTTTTCATAAAAAAAGGGTTCTTACTATTATTGGTTGGTTTTTTGCTTGGACGGGCCTTGATTTTGGCGAAGCTGACCCCTTTTTGCCTTCCCTTTTTTGCTTCTGTTTATTTAATTAAGCGAGATCGGGCACCGCTTGCCTTGATCGGACTGGTTATCGGGGCAGTGACCATTTCCTTATCAAATGCTGCCAGTACCTTTATCATTACCCTTTGCTTTATCGTTGTTTTTCGTATTAGCAAGAAATGGCTAAGAAATGAGTTGAAGGCAGCGCCGTTTTTTGTCGCCATTGTGCTTGGACTGGGGAAACTAGCTGAGGCATTTATCCTTTCAACACAATTGACACTATATGATTTCATGATGGTAGGGGTACAAACAAGTCTAGCTTTTATATTGACGCTTATCTTTTTACAAAGTATTCCCTTGTTAACCTTTAACAAACGGAGACAATTATTAAAGACGGAAGAAATCGTCTGTTTAATTATCATGCTTGCTTCCATCATGACAGGGACGATCGGCTGGAAGGTATATGATTTATCAGTGGAACATATCTTGTCGAGATACTTAGTGTTAGTGTTTTCATTTATTGCTGGGGCAACTGTCGGCTCTACTGTTGGGGTGGTTACGGGGTTGATTTTCAGCCTTGCGAGTGTTTCAAGTTTTTATCATATGAGTCTACTAGCTTTTTCAGGTGTTCTGGGCGGCCTCATGAAGGAAGGGAAGAAAATAGGTGTTTCGATTGGTTTATTTATTGCCACGCTCCTCATTGGCATGTATGGAGAAGGTGGGGATGGTTCGATTCTGATGACCGTTTTGGAAACCTCGGCAGCTGTTTTCTTATTCCTGCTGACACCTCAAGTATTAACCTCAAGATTAGCGAAGTATATCCCTGGTACGCCGGAATACACAGCTGAACAGCAAAAATATATGCGGAAGATGCGCGACGTCACCGCGCAGCGAGTGTCACAATTCTCGAATGTCTTCCATGCCTTGTCCAAAAGCTTTTCACAGATGGAGGTTCAACCGCGGGAAGATGAAAATGAGCGGGAAATGGATTACTTTATGAGTAACGTGACTGAAAAGACCTGCCAAACCTGCTTTAAGAAAGATCAATGTTGGGCAAGTAATTTTAATACAACCTATGCTTATATGGAAGAGATTATTCATGAAATGGATCAAAACGGTGGGAATATTTCTTCTAAACTAGCAAGGGATTGGGAAAGAATTTGTACACGTTCCAAAAAAGTCTATGAATCAATTGGCCAGGAATTAACCTTTTTCCAAGCCAACCAAAAGCTGAAGAGACAGGTTCAAGAGAGTCGTAAGTTGGTTGCTGATCAATTGTTAGGTGTATCAGAGGTAATGGAGAATTTCGCAAAGGAGATTCAACGGGAAAGGGAAAATCACCACAAACAGGAAGAGCAAATTATGGAGGCGATGCAATCGTTCGGTATTCACATTGAGCAGGTGGAAATTTATAGCCTTGAACAAGGAAATGTCGATATTGAAATGTCCTTGCCATTTTGCAATGGCCATGGTGAATGTGAAAAATTAATTGCCCCGATGTTATCAGATATTCTTGGTGAGACGATCGTTGTAAAACTGGAAGAATGTGCAACCGTTCCGACTGACTTTTGTCATGTGACATTCAGGTCGTCAAAGGCGTATACGGTGGAAACAGGTGTAGCTCATGCAGCAAAGGATGGCGGACTTGTTTCAGGCGATAGCTATTCGACGATTGAACTAGGATTTGGTAAGTATGCGATTGCCATCAGCGATGGGATGGGAAATGGAGAAAGAGCACATTACGAAAGTAAAGAAACCTTGCTTCTTTTACAAAAAATCCTGCAATCGGGCATTGAGGAAAAGGTGGCGATAAAATCAGTTAATTCCATCCTTTCACTTCGGACAACGGATGAAATTTTTTCTACGTTAGACTTAGCCATGATTGACCTGCAAAATGCATCAGCGAAGTTCCTTAAGATTGGATCCACACCTAGTTTTATAAAGAGAGGAAATAAGATTATTAAAATCCAAGCCAGCAATTTGCCAATTGGAATGATTCAGGAATTTGAAGTGGACGTGGTAAGTGAGCAATTGAAGGCCGGAGATTTACTCATCATGATGAGTGATGGGGTATTTGAAGGACCCTTGCATGTAGAGAACTATGATTTATGGATGAAACGGAAACTACAAGGATTAGAGACAAACGACCCACAAGAAGTAGCTGATTTAATCCTAGAGGAAGTGATACGCTCGCGCTCTGAGATTATCCATGATGATATGACAGTAACGGTTGCAAAAATAAACCATAATACACCAAAATGGGCGTCCATTCCTGTTCAAAAATTAAAGCGCCAAGCATGAACAAGTTATTTTATGCAGCTTCTATGTTAAATATGTATAAATCACCTTCTTCCCGTCGAAAATGGTACCAATACATGTAGTGAAGGGAGAAGGTTATGTATACAGGGAAAATTCGCCAAATTTTACTTATTACCGATGGATGTTCCAATCAAGGAGACGATCCAATTGCCATGGCTGCACTCGCTAGAGAACAGGGAATCACTGTTAATGTTATTGGAGTGATGGAGCAGGATACCATTGATGAAAAAGGGATGACCGAAATTGAAGGGATTGCCATGTCAGGCGGAGGAGTCAGTCAGATTGTCTATGCCCAGCAATTATCGCAGACCGTACAAATGGTTACCCGCAAAGCCATGAATCAGACGATTCAAGGAGTGGTAAACAGAGAATTGCAGCAAATTTTGGGACGGTCACAAACGATGGAAGATCTCCCGCCTGAAAAACGAGGCGAAGTTATGGAGGTTGTGGATGAATTAGGAGAAACTGTCGAATTAGAAGTGTTGATTCTTGTCGATACAAGTGCCAGTATGAAACACAAACTGCCGACAGTAAAAGAAGCACTCCTAGACCTCTCTCTAAGCTTGAATGCCCGTACAGGTGATAATCAATTTTCAGTTTATGTATTTCCCGGGAAAAAGAAAGATGTCGAAATGCTGCTGGATTGGACACCGAAGCTGCAAACATTGACAAGTGTATTTTCCCAATTGTCTACGGGAGGAATAACCCCGACAGGACCAGCGCTACGGACAGCGCTATCCTCGTTTGATCAAAAACAATCCTTAAGGAGCCTTCTTTCACGTGATGATGAATCATACTTTGAAGAGTCAATGTAAGGTAAGCCCAGGAACGGTTATTTCAGGGAAATGGCATTTGAACAAGTACACGATTATAAGGGAACTTGGATTTGGAGCAAACGGGGTGGTCTATCTTGCCAAACATAATAACACTCAAGTAGCGCTGAAAATGAGTGATAATGGGATGTCGATTACTTCAGAAGTAAATGTATTAAAATCCTTAGCAAAGGTCCAGGGAACCCCAACCCTTGGGCCTTCTTTGCTTGATGTTGATGATTGGCAAAGTAATCAAGGACGGGTTTCATTTTATGTCATGGAATACATCGACGGCCCAGACTTCTTATCCTTTTTACAACAAAAGGGAAAGTCGTGGACGAGTGTGTTATTTTTGCAGCTGTTAAATGATTTAGACAAGCTACATGAAAATGGCTGGGTATTTGGCGATCTTAAGCCAGAAAATTTAATTGTCACAGGACCACCTCCCAAAATAAGGTGTATTGATGTGGGCGGTACGACCATACAGGGGAGAGCCATTAAGGAGTTTACTGAGTTTTATGATCGCGGCTATTGGGGGCTGGGTTCAAGGAAGGCCGAACCTTCGTATGACTTGTTTGCAGTGGCCATGATTATGATTAACACAGCCTATCCCAAACGATTAACGAAAACAACAGGGGGGATTGTGCAGTTAAAGGAAGCGATACGTCAGAAGACAGAGTTAATAGCTTGGGAAAAAGTCATTTTAAAAGCACTTCAAGGCCAATATAGTAGCGCGAAGCAAATGAGAGCAGACCTATTAGATCTGATGATTGATAAAAAAAATCCCGATCCAGTTCCCAAAAAGACAGGCGGGACGAGCAAATTAGCATCAAAACAACAACCACAGCCGGGTTCGATGGGAAGTAAATCGATGACTAGGCAGCACTACCGCAAAAAAAAGAAAAAAAGCAGTTGGATGGAATTCTGGTTAATTGCCATTGTGTTAGGCCTTTTATATGCATGGTATACATTTAATAAATTACTATAAATGTTTGAAACTTATTATGGATTCATTCGTATAACATTTAATACATGAAAATTTCCATAAATGAATAGGAAATATTTCTAGGCTATTTGTAATATCAATGCTTTGATACTTTATTCTTAAAAGTGGTAGACTAAGGTTATTCTTACTATTTAAAGTTCTAAACATTGTTTTAAGGAAGAGTGCAATATTATGTTGGAAACAAAGGTCAAGACCTTTCTTCATCACCAGGCATTTAGTTTAACATCAAAAAAAATTGTCATTGGTGTTTCAGGAGGTCCGGATTCGTTAGCGCTGCTGCACTATTTGCTTTCGGAAAAGGAGAAGCAAAATATGCTCCTTGTTGTTGCCCATGTAGACCATATGTTTCGTGGTCAAGAGTCCTATGAGGATGCGATTTTTGTTCAAAAATTTTGTGAACAAAATAGCCTGCCTTTTGAAATGACTCGGGTCAATGTTCCGAAAATCATCGAATTAACGGGTAAAAGTTCGCAAATTGCGGCACGCGATGCGAGATATGAGTTTTTTTTAGAAATTATGGAAAAGTATCAGTATCCATTTTTAGCGCTGGCACATCACGGCGATGATCAAATGGAAACAATGTTAATGAGAGTAACAAGGGGCAGTACGGGGCTTGCTCGTGCAGGCATTCCATTTATCCGCCCATTTTACAGCGGCACCATTTTTCGTCCGTTCTTAGGGTTGGAAAGAGCTGACATAGAGGATTACTGTCAAAGGCATCATCTTAGCCCAAGAATAGATCCAAGTAATGAAAAAGGAATTTATAGCAGAAATCGGTTTCGTAAAGAAGTGATTCCCTTTTTAAAAAAGGAAAACCCGCATGTCCATGAACATTTTCAACGGTTTAGTGAAGAATTAACCACCGATGAAATCTTCCTTCAGGAATTAACTGTTCAACAAATGAATACAGTAATGACAAAAAAGGAAGAGTGCAAAATTACCATTGACATTCGCCGGTTTCGTGAAGTGCCTTTACCTTTACAAAGGAGAGGGATTCAACTAATATTAAACTATCTTTACAAAGAAAAACCAACATCTTTATCCGCTGTACATATCGATCAAGTATTTTTGTTAATTCAGCATCCTCTGCCATCAGGTAAGCTTGATTTTCCTAATGGTTTAAAAGTTATCCGTTCCTATTACTCCCTTACATTCCAATTTCAATCGAATGAGGTACCATCATATCATTTTGAATTGAGAGAACCGGGTGTGATTAACTTGCCGAATGGCGGGGAAATTAATTGCAGATATGTAACGGAGAAAATTCTGGATGCAGATGTAAACACGGCTTTGTTTAGTGTCGGCACGATAAAATGGCCAGTTATTATTCGTTCTAGAAAAATTGGCGATCGAATGACGATCAAGGGATTGAATGGTTCTAAAAAATTAAAGTCCATATTTATTGATCAAAAAGTACCAATGCAGGAACGAAATATGTGGCCAGTATTAACTGACAAAGAAGGTAATATTATTTGGCTGCCAGGTTTAAAAAAGTCTTCATTTGATGGTATAGATTGCAAAGCTAAACAATATATACTATTCACATATCAAAAGTAGGGATCTTCTAGGAGGCACATTTAGATGAAACAGGACATTGAAAAAGTATTAGTATCAGAGGAAGAGATTCAAGATAAAATCAGGAATCTAGCTGCACAATTAACGGAAGAGTACCATGATAAATTCCCGCTTGCTATTGGGGTGTTAAAAGGTGCGATGCCGTTTATGGGTGATTTATTAAAACGGATGGATTGCTATCTAGAAATGGATTTTATGGATGTATCGAGCTACGGAACCGGACTTGTTTCTTCAGGTGAAGTGAAAATTATTAAGGATTTAGATACATCTGTAGAAGGAAGAGACATCCTTATTATCGAAGATATTATCGATAGCGGTTTAACGCTTAGCTATTTGGTTGATTTGTTTAAATATCGGAAAGCAAAATCCATTAAGATTGTCACACTGCTTGATAAACCAACAGGCAGAAAAAGCGCAATTCAAGCGGATTATGTAGGTTTTATAGTGCCAGATGAATTTGTTGTCGGTTATGGCTTGGATTATATAGAAAAATATCGAAACCTTCCATACATTGGCGTATTAAAACCTGAAGTATACACAAATGATCTCTAAGCATCCTTACCGTTAACTTGGAGGTAGTAAGCCCTATCAAAGTGTAATTTCTTGAATTTGTAAGATTTTCTATGATACCATTTACTATAGTTTGTCTATCGCGGGAGGAGGTAAGAGATGAATCGGATTTTCCGTAATACCATCTTTTATTTATTGATATTTTTAGTCATTATTGGTGTGGTAAGTTTCTTTAATGGAAGTAACGAGTCGACAAATCATATTTCATATGATAAGTTTGTTGCCCAACTAGAAAGCGGCGATGTAAAATCGTTCTCAATGCAGCCTGAACGCGGAGTTTATGAAGTCCGTGGTGAGTTAGATTCGAAGAAAAAATTCATAACGTATGTACCAAACAGTGAAGAAATAATTAACAAAATTAATAAAGCTGATTCAAAAGTGGAAGTAATGCCTGCGAAGGAAACAAGCGGATGGGTGACTTTCTTTACATCAATTATTCCGTTTGTGATTATTTTTATTTTATTCTTCTTCTTATTAAACCAAGCTCAAGGCGGCGGCAGCCGTGTTATGAACTTTGGTAAATCCAAAGCGAAGCTTTATAACGATGATAAGAAAAAAGTGCGTTTTAGAGATGTAGCTGGTGCTGATGAAGAAAAGGCAGAATTGGTGGAAGTGGTTGAATTTTTAAAGGATCCACGAAAATTTGCTGAATTAGGAGCCCGCATTCCAAAAGGGGTTCTCCTTGTCGGACCTCCAGGTACTGGTAAAACATTGCTTGCTCGTGCTACTGCGGGTGAAGCAGGCGTACCGTTCTTCTCGATTAGTGGTTCTGATTTCGTTGAAATGTTTGTCGGGGTCGGGGCTTCCCGTGTCCGTGATTTATTCGAAAATGCAAAGAAAAATGCACCATGTATTATCTTTATTGATGAAATTGATGCCGTTGGACGTCAGCGTGGCGCAGGCCTAGGCGGCGGACATGATGAACGTGAACAAACTTTGAACCAATTGCTTGTTGAAATGGACGGATTTGGGGCAAATGAAGGAATTATCATTATTGCTGCTACCAACCGTGCTGATATTCTAGATCCTGCGTTATTACGTCCAGGTCGTTTTGACCGGCAAATTACTGTTGACCGTCCGGATGTTGTTGGTCGTGAAGCAGTCCTTAAAGTCCACGCACGTAATAAGCCATTAGATGACTCTGTTAACTTGAAAAATATTGCGATGCGTACACCAGGATTCTCTGGTGCAGATTTAGAAAACTTATTGAATGAGGCAGCATTAGTTGCAGCCCGAAGCAGTAAGAAGAAAATCGATATGGAAGATATTGATGAAGCAACAGACCGTGTTATTGCTGGACCAGCTAAAAAGAGCAGAGTGATCTCTGAAAAAGAACGTAATATTGTTGCCTTCCATGAGGGCGGCCATACAGTGATTGGTTTAGTGCTCGATGAGGCTGACATGGTCCACAAGGTTACAATTGTACCTCGTGGTCAAGCAGGCGGATATGCTGTCATGCTTCCTAGAGAAGACCGTTACTTTATGACGAAGCCGGAATTACTCGATAAAATTGTTGGTTTATTAGGCGGCCGTGTCGCTGAAGAGATTGTCTTTGGTGAAGTAAGTACAGGGGCGCATAATGACTTCCAACGTGCAACTAGTATCGCTCGTAAGATGGTAACCGAATATGGTATGAGTGATAAACTTGGACCACTTCAGTTTGGTCAAGGTTCAGGTGGTCAAGTATTCTTAGGCCGTGACATTCATAATGAGCAAAATTATTCAGATGCGATTGCGTACGAAATCGACTTGGAAGTTCAACGCATTATTAAAGAATGTTATGAAAGAGCCAGAGTCATTCTTACTGAAAATCGTGATAAACTTGACCTCATTGCGAAAACATTGCTTGAAGTGGAAACACTTGTGGCTGAACAGATTAAATACTTGGTTGACCATGGCCATATGCCAGAGCCTAATCAAGCATTAGAAGCTGTGAAAATTGGCCCGAAAAAAACAGATGATGTGAAGGTTAATATTAATAAGAAAAAGGATGAACTCGAGCCAGAGAATCCTTCTGATGAATTAGATAAACAATAATGAGTGCTTCGTGAGAAGCATAGAGGCTGTCGAAAAAATTCGATAGCCTCTTTTTTTACTATCCACTATATTAATTCACCGTGTTAATTCCTTGTAATATTATTAATATTAGTGCTTTGCTATAAGTCTGTTGATTTGCGCTCCAGGTGCGTGCGGTTCGCGGGCGTGCCGGGGAGCCTCCCCGCGGAAAGCGAGTGCCCGGAGCGGAAATCAACAGGCCGATTAGCAGTGACAATTACTAAATAAAATTGCTTTCTTCAACAACTGAGAGCTTCGCTGAAGCACTCTTTTTTTTCATGATTAATCAAATCTATGGTATTATGTTTTCAGTAAAGAAGAGAATAATCTGAAAAGTGAGTGATAGATTTGATTTTCGTATTTGATGTAGGGAATACTAACATTGTTTTAGGAGTTTACGATGGTGAGGAGCTTAGATATCATTGGCGTGTTGAAACCAATCGAAACCGCACAGAAGATGAGTTTGGAATGAACATTAAAGCTTTGTTCGATCATGCAGGACTCTCTTTTTCAGATATTGACGGCATCATTATTTCTTCAGTCGTTCCACCAATCATGTTTGCGCTCGAAAGAATGTGCCAAAAGTATTTTCACATTAAGCCGTTTGTTGTGGGACCTGGAATCAAAACGGGTCTGAATATTAAATATGATAACCCAAGGGAAGTCGGAGCTGACCGAATCGTCAATGCTGTAGCTGCCATTCATGAGTATGGCAGTCCGCTGATTATCGTCGACTTTGGAACAGCGACGACCTATTGTTATGTGAATGAGGAACGTCAATATATGGGTGGTGCAATAGCTCCAGGAGTGGGTATTTCAACTGAGGCGTTGTATTCACGTGCGTCAAAACTGCCTAGGATAGAGATTGCCAGACCTGAAGGGGTAATCGGTAAGAATACAGTAGCGGCAATGCAAGCAGGAATTGTCTATGGGTATGTGGGTCAAGTAGAGGGGATTGTCAAGCGGATGATGGAACAAGGTGAGAAAAAGCCTACCGTTATTGCAACAGGCGGTTTAGCGAATTTAATTGCTCAAGAGTCCACCATTATTGATATTGTTGATCCATTTTTAACTTTAAAAGGTTTACAGCTTATCTATAAAAGAAACATAGGACAACCTAAGGAATAACAGCTAGAAAGGGGTTTATCAATGAAGGATTATCTTGTTAAAGCACTTGCGTATGATGGTAATATTCGCGCTTTTGCCGTTCGGACGACAGAAACTGTGACCGAGGCACAAAGACGCCATCAGACATGGCGGACAGCTTCTGCTGCATTGGGCAGGACGTTGACTGCAGGAGTCATGATGGGGGCTATGCTCAAGGGTGAGGATAAATTAACGATAAAAATTAATGGGGGCGGCCCGCTAGGACCGATTGTTGTTGATAGTAATGCCAAAGGGGAAGTTCGAGGATATGTAACAAACCCAGAGGTGGATTTTGAATCGAATGAACATGGGAAGCTTGATGTTCGTCGTGCGGTCGGGACAGATGGGATGTTAGCAGTTGTAAAAGATATCGGGCTGCGTGACTTTTTTTCTGGACAAGTTCCGCTTGTATCCGGTGAATTAGGCGAGGATTTTACTTATTATTTTGCTACTTCTGAGCAGGTTCCGTCTTCCGTTGGTGTTGGTGTTTTAGTGAATCCAGATGATACGATTCTTGCAGCAGGCGGATTTATTTTTCAATTAATGCCTGGCACACCGGAGCCGATTATTTCAAAAATGGAGGAACGGTTAAAAACAATTGAGCCGATTTCTAAATTAATTGAACGTGGACTAACACCAGAGCAAATTCTCGAAGAGCTTTTTGGAAAAGATCAGGTAAAGGTGTTAGAAACGATGCCGGTAGGGTTTGTTTGTAATTGCTCTAAGGAACGATTTGCGAATGCTATTGTCGGCTTAGGAGCAGCAGAGATTACGGCGATGATTGAAGAAGATGGTCAGGCTGAGGCACATTGTCATTTTTGCAATGAAAAATACCTTTTTACAAGTGAAGAATTAGAAGAGCTTAAAAAAGAAGCAAAATAACAGATCTTTGCTCTTTTCTGATTGGGGGAGAGAGGTTGGGAAAGAAGCAGCTTTGGATGGTGATTGGGGTCCTAATATTGGTGAATTGCCTAACGATCGCTTTTTCTCTTTCAAAGGCAAATACGGCTGGTGGGACCCTAGGAAATGACGAGACAGTAGCTACAATTGGGAAAAAGTCGATTCTGCGGCAAGATTGGCTTCATGAGCTTGAATCTAGATATGGAAAAGATGTATTAAAGGAAATGGTCGATCAAAAGGTCATTGAGGAAATGGCTGCGAAATACCATATCAACGTATCTAACCAGGATGTCGACCGCGAATTTAGAATGCTGCAATCCACTACGAATTCATTTACTCAGCAGAATAGTAAGGATGAAAAAGGCTGGAAGGAACAAATTCGCAGCAATCTACTATTAGAAGAATTATTAACAAAAGATGTTAAAGTTTCAAGCAGCGAACTAGAAAGATATTATCAAGAAAATAAAGAGCTATTTGATGTACCGCCTGCATTCCATTTATCACATATTGTTCTCCCTACACAGGAAGAGGCAGATAAAGCGGTGCAAGAGTTGAATCAAGGATCTGATTTTTCAACCTTAGCCATGGAACGTTCCATTGAAGAGTTTTCTGCAAATAATGGCGGCGATATTGGGTATATTAGTAAAGGGGATGAGCGTTATCCCGGGCAATATATTGAAGTAGCTAAGGAACTGAAGACAGGTTCCTATAGTATGCCTGTTAAGGTGGAAGAAGGCTATGCGATCCTTAAGCTAAACGGAGAGATCAGTGGGAAGAAATATTCATTTGCAGATGTAAGAGAACAAATCCGCAGGCAAATTGCTCTGGAACAAATGAAATCGCCCGCATCTGCTTCAACTTTTTGGGATGATGCAAAGGTCGAATGGTTCTATGGTCATAAAGAGAACTAAAGCACAGGGTATTAATCTGTGCTTTTTCTTATATATCAAGAGTATAAATGTTTAAATATTGTAAAAATACGCAAACAAAACGATTGACAAACTCGGTATAGAACTGGTAAATTTAATAATATAAATCCAATCAATTTACTCGGAATAGGGGTGCTCTTAATGGTTCGTGTTGCAAATTCAGTTGCCGAATTAGTCGGCCAAACGCCAATTGTTAAATTAAACAGATTAGTAGATGAAAATAGTGCTGAGGTTTATTTAAAACTAGAATATTTTAACCCAGGCAGCAGTGTAAAAGATCGTATCGCTTTATCTATGATTGAAGCGGCAGAAGAGCAAGGGTTAATCAAACCAGGTATAGATACCATTATTGAGCCTACAAGTGGAAATACTGGTATTGGACTTGCAATGATTGCTGCAGCAAAAGGTTACAAAGCCGTGTTTGTTATGCCTGAAACGATGAGTTTGGAAAGACGGAACCTCCTTCGTGCATATGGAGCAGAACTTGTATTAACACCTGGTCCAGCTGGTATGAAGGGTGCAATTGCTAAGGCAGAGGAGCTTGTTAAGGAACATGGTTATTTCTTGCCGCAGCAATTTAAAAACCAAGCAAATCCTGAAGTTCATAAAAGAACAACAGGTAAAGAAATTGTTGAACAAATGGATCAATTAGATGCATTTGTTTCTGGAATCGGTACAGGAGGAACCATTTCAGGTGCAGGAAGTGTTCTGCGCGAAAACTTCCCTGAAATTAAAATTTATGCGATAGAACCAACAGATTCACCAGTTCTTTCAGGTGGAGCTCCAGGTCCACATAAACTTCAAGGTCTTGGTGCAGGATTTGTTCCTGAAACTTTAAATACTGACATTTATGATGAAGTAATCCAAGTTGGTACGGAGGAAGCATTTGCAGCGTCAAGACGTGCAGCCAGAGAAGAGGGGATTCTTGGCGGGATTTCTTCAGGCGCAGCGATTTACGCAGCCTTAGAAGTTGCTAAGAAATTAGGTAAAGGTAAAAAGGTATTAGCAATTATTCCTGATAATGGCGAGCGTTATTTAAGTACCGTACTTTACCAATACGATGCTGAATAAAAATAGCTAAGAGGCGTCGGCTTTGCCGATGCTTCTTTTTTTGTATTCTAATAAAGATTTCATGTATGATAATAGAAGTATAAAAAGGCTGGATAAGGAGGAAAGGTATGAAAACATCTCATGAACTAATCCAATGTGGACCCTATACCTTGGATAGTAGTAGAAAGACCATTATTATGGGCATTTTAAATGCTACTCCAGATTCCTTTTCGGATGGAGGTAAATTCAACCAGGTTGAAATGGCTGTTAATCGGGCAAAAGAAATGGTAGCAAATGGTGCGGATATTATTGATATCGGCGGCGAATCAACACGGCCAGGCTTTGCAGCTGTTCCTGCAGAGGAGGAACTCAAGCGGGTGATCCCGATTATTCAGGCAATCTCTGAACAAATTCAAGTGCCGATTTCGATTGATACCTATAAAGCAGAAGTGGCCAAACAAGCAATAGAAGCTGGTGCTCAAATCATCAATGATGTATGGGGGGCAAAAGCGGATGAAAAGATGGGACAAGTGGCGGCAGACTACGGTGTTCCGATTGTGCTCATGCATAATCGTAAAGAACGAAATTACAAGGTATTTATGAGAGATGTCATCAATGATCTTTATGAAAGTATAGCCATTGTAAAAAAGGCAGGGGTGAAGGATGAACAGATTATCCTTGACCCGGGTATTGGCTTTGCGAGGAATTATCAAGAAAATCTGCTAACCATGCAGAATTTAGATACGATTGTTAATTTAGGTTATCCAGTATTATTAGGGACTTCTAGAAAGTCGATGATTGGACAAGCATTAGATCTCCCTGTCCATGAAAGAATGGAAGGTACAGGAGCAACCGTTTGTTTCGGAATTCAAAAAGGCTGCCATATAGTCCGTGTTCACGATGTGAAAGAAATGAGCAGAATGGCTAAAATGATGGATGCCCTAATGGGGAAGGGTGAAACCATTGGATAAAATTTATGTCAATAGAATGGAGTTTTACGGCTACCATGGTGTGTTTTCAGAAGAGACTCAGTTAGGGCAGCGTTTTGCAGTGGATTTATCCGTTTCTATTGACTTAAAAAAAGCGGGAGAAACCGATGAACTGGAATACTCAGTGAATTATGCAGAACTCTACCAAGTTTGCAAGACAATCGTGGAGGGTCCTCCTTTTAAATTAGTCGAGGCGGTGGCAGAGCGAATTGCAGCAGGCGTACTGACAGGCTTTCCGCTTATATCAGAAGTAACTGTTACGGTGATTAAACCAGACCCACCGATTCCGGGTCACTACCGGTCTGTTGCAGTAGAAATTACAAGGAGAAGATAAAAGTGGAAAACACAGCATTTATTGCCCTTGGCTCGAATATAGGAAACCGTTATGATAATATAACGAGTGCCATTAAAAGATTAACCAGTAATTCTGGAATTCATTTGGTAAATTACTCCTCTATTTATGAGACAGATCCCATTGGCTATGAGGAACAAGATTTATTTTTGAATATGGTAATTGAGATTCAGACCGCTTTTTCCTCCATGGATCTATTAGATTTATGTTTAGAAATCGAACTAGAACTTGGTAGAAAAAGGGAAATAAGGTGGGGTCCGCGAACAATAGACCTTGACATTCTTACCTATAACCAAGAAAATATTCAAAGCGAGAAGCTCATCCTTCCACATCCCAGGATGTTAGAACGAGCGTTTGTAATTATTCCACTTTTAGAAATCTATCAGGACAAGAAATGGTCGGAGATAAATCAGTTACTTGAATCATCATTAGAAGAATTACCAAATAAAGAAGGAGTCCGAATATGGAAGCGGAAAAATGGGGAAGACGTATTCGAGCCTATCGGAAGTTAAAGGGCTTTACACAAGAGGGTTTTTCGAAGGAACTAGGTGTATCTGTATCAATCCTAGGCGAAATTGAAAGAGGGAATCGACTTCCTGCCAGTGATTTACTGGAAAGGATTGCGGATTCTTTAAAAATCACCATAGATGACTTAACGCCAAAAGATTAATAAACAGGCGCTGCATAGATCGTATGATAAGTTCAATTCTAAGAATAATTGAAAGAAGGAGGGGAGGTAGTTTCATGTTGAAAATTGGCGATATAGAATTGAAGAATCCAGTTGTCCTTGCTCCGATGGCTGGGGTATGTAACTCGGCATTCCGTTTAACGGTAAAGGAGTTTGGCGCTGGATTAGTTTGCGCAGAGATGGTGAGTGATAAAGGCATCATTCATAAAAATGAAAAAACAATGAATATGCTTTATATCGATGAGCGTGAAAAGCCATTAAGCTTGCAAATCTTTGGCGGAGAGAAAAAAACGCTTGTCGAAGCAGCTAAATTCGTTGATCAGAATACTAATGCAGACATTATTGATATTAATATGGGTTGCCCTGTTCCTAAAATCACCAAATGTGATGCCGGGGCAAAGTGGCTGCTTGACCCTAATAAAATTTACGAGATGGTTTCAGCTGTGGTCGCAGAGGTTGAAAAACCTGTAACTGTAAAAATGAGGATGGGCTGGGATGATGAGCATATTTTTGCTGTGAAAAATGCCCAAGCTGTTGAACGTGCTGGAGGGAAGGCGGTATCCCTGCATGGACGAACACGTGTTCAGATGTATGAGGGCAGTGCTAACTGGGACATCATTCGTGAAGTTAAGCGAAACCTAAATATTCCGTTGATTGGTAATGGTGATGTTCATACACCGGAAGATGCCAAACGTATGCTTGAAGAAACTGGTGCAGACGGGGTAATGATCGGAAGAGCGGCTTTAGGTGATCCTTGGATGATCTACCGTACGGTTCAGTATTTAGAAACTGGTATCTTGATGCCTCAACCATCTGTTAGAGAAAAGATTGATGTATGCATCCTTCATCTAGACCGCTTAATCGCGCTTAAAAGTGAATATGTTGCTGTTCGTGAAATGCGTAAGCATGCTGCTTGGTATTTAAAAGGGGTGCCCGGTAACGCCACGGTTCGTAATGCGATCAATGAATGTGATACTAGGAATCAATTAGTAACACTACTAAACGAATTGGTCACAGAAGTCGAAGCAAAAGAACAAAGTCAGTTAATTGTAGGATAAACCTGTCACTTAAAGTGTCTTTCTATACTAAATTGGATGCTGCCAGTGAAAAAACTGGCAGTTTTTATTTTAATAACATCTTTTTTGATGTCTGAAAGTATAAGTTTGTGTAAAATAATAAAGTATGTAGAAAAATGGGATCGCCTTATTAATAGCATTTTACATAATAAAAGATTATTGGAGTTGATTTTATGAGTCAGGAAGATTTGAATGACCAATTAATGGTCAGACGTGAAAAAATGAATACCATGCGTGAAAATGGTCTTGATCCATTCGGGAAACGTTTTGACCGCTCACACAACACAAAGGAATTAGTTGAGCAATATGCAGAATTAGAAAAAGAAGAGATCGAAGCCAAAAATGTTTCCGTTTCTTTAGCAGGTCGGATTATGACGAAGCGTGGAAAAGGAAAAGCAGGCTTTGCGCACCTTCAAGATTTAACAGGTCAAATTCAAGTCTATGTTCGTCAAGATGCAGTCGGTGAGGAGAATTATAAACTATTCGATTCTTCAGACCTAGGAGACATAATTGGTGTATCCGGAACACTATTTAAAACAAAAGTAGGCGAATTATCAGTTAAAGTGGAAAACTTTGTGTTTTTAACAAAGGCGTTACGCCCGCTTCCTGATAAATTTCATGGACTTAAGGATGTTGAACAGCGCTACCGTCAACGGTATTTAGACTTAATTATGAGTCAAGAAAGTAAGGCTACATTTATTTCAAGAAGCCGTATTATTCAATCAATGCGTCGGTATTTAGATGACCACGGCTATTTAGAAGTTGAAACACCAATGATGCATTCCATTGCTGGCGGTGCATCTGCACGTCCATTCATAACACATCACAATGCTTTGGATATGCCATTATTTATGAGGATTGCGATTGAACTGCACTTAAAACGATTGATTGTGGGCGGTTTGGAAAAGGTATATGAAATTGGCCGTGTTTTCCGGAACGAAGGTGTCTCGACTCGTCACAATCCTGAATTTACAATGATTGAACTCTATGAGGCTTATGCGGATTACCGTGATATCATGAGTCTGACAGAGAATCTAATTGCTCATATTGCCCAAGAAGTAGTTGGCTCAACTACGGTTCAATATGGCGATTATGAGGTAGACCTTAAACCTGAGTGGAAAAGACTTCACATGGTAGATGCCATCAAAGAATACACTGGTGCAGACTTTTGGAAAGAGATGAGTGTAGAAGAAGCTCGTGACCTTGCGAAAGAACACGGGGTTGAAATTAATAACAACATGCTTTATGGCCATATTGTTAATGAATTCTTCGAACAAAAGGTAGAGGAGAAATTAATCCAGCCTACTTTTATTTACGGACATCCTGTCGAAATCTCACCACTTGCGAAGAAAAATGATGAGGACCCACGCTTCACAGACCGTTTTGAATTGTTCATTGTTGCTCGTGAACATGCGAATGCATTTACAGAGCTGAATGATCCGATTGATCAAAGAGAACGGTTTGAAGCGCAATTAAAAGAACGTGAACAAGGAAACGACGAAGCTCACATGATGGACGACGACTTCGTTGAAGCGTTAGAATATGGTATGCCGCCAACGGGAGGATTAGGAATTGGAATTGACCGTTTAGTTATGCTGCTTACTAATTCTCCATCCATCCGTGACGTACTATTATTCCCGCTTATGCGTCATAAATAATACGTAAAAAAGTGCCATGTTACTGGCACTTTTTTTATATTTATAACGAGGAAGAGTAAGAATATTATTACTTTGGATATTTTTAAGGGAAAATCGTAAAATACTATTGCACCTGTTCTCGAATGGTGGTATATTAATATCTGTTGCTGCGAGACAGACGCAGTGAGAAAAATAAATTAAAAAAGTTGTTGACTTTCAGTGAATAACTTGATAAGATTATAAAGTCGCCTTAAGGCGATTGGGTAATTGATCCTTGAAAACTAAACAAACAAAATCGTGCAAACAAACAATTTATTTTAGCTTCTTTTAAGAAGCTAAGCCAACGTAACAAATGAGCTAATCAACTTTCTTGGAGAGTTTGATCCTGGCTCAGGACGAACGCTGGCGGCGTGCCTAATACATGCAAGTCGAGCGAGACTCTTCGGAGTCTAGCGGCGGACGGGTGAGTAACACGTGGGCAACCTGCCTGTAAGACTGGGATAACACCGGGAAACCGGTGCTAATACCGGATAATCCTTTTCCTCTCATGAGGAAAAGCTGAAAGTCGGTTTCGGCTGACACTTACAGATGGGCCCGCGGCGCATTAGCTAGTTGGTGAGGTAACGGCTCACCAAGGCGACGATGCGTAGCCGACCTGAGAGGGTGATCGGCCACACTGGGACTGAGACACGGCCCAGACTCCTACGGGAGGCAGCAGTAGGGAATCTTCCACAATGGACGAAAGTCTGATGGAGCAACGCCGCGTGAGCGATGAAGGCCTTCGGGTCGTAAAGCTCTGTTGTTAGGGAAGAACAAGTACCGGAGTAACTGCCGGTACCTTGACGGTACCTAACCAGAAAGCCACGGCTAACTACGTGCCAGCAGCCGCGGTAATACGTAGGTGGCAAGCGTTGTCCGGAATTATTGGGCGTAAAGCGCGCGCAGGCGGTCCTTTAAGTCTGATGTGAAAGCCCACGGCTCAACCGTGGAGGGTCATTGGAAACTGGGGGACTTGAGTGCAGAAGAGGAAAGCGGAATTCCACGTGTAGCGGTGAAATGCGTAGAGATGTGGAGGAACACCAGTGGCGAAGGCGGCTTTCTGGTCTGTAACTGACGCTGAGGCGCGAAAGCGTGGGGAGCAAACAGGATTAGATACCCTGGTAGTCCACGCCGTAAACGATGAGTGCTAAGTGTTAGAGGGTTTCCGCCCTTTAGTGCTGCAGCTAACGCATTAAGCACTCCGCCTGGGGAGTACGGCCGCAAGGCTGAAACTCAAAGGAATTGACGGGGGCCCGCACAAGCGGTGGAGCATGTGGTTTAATTCGAAGCAACGCGAAGAACCTTACCAGGTCTTGACATCCTCTGACACTCCTAGAGATAGGATTTTCCCCTTCGGGGGACAGAGTGACAGGTGGTGCATGGTTGTCGTCAGCTCGTGTCGTGAGATGTTGGGTTAAGTCCCGCAACGAGCGCAACCCTTGATCTTAGTTGCCAGCATTCAGTTGGGCACTCTAAGGTGACTGCCGGTGACAAACCGGAGGAAGGTGGGGATGACGTCAAATCATCATGCCCCTTATGACCTGGGCTACACACGTGCTACAATGGATGGTACAAAGGGCTGCAAGACCGCGAGGTTTAGCCAATCCCATAAAACCATTCTCAGTTCGGATTGCAGGCTGCAACTCGCCTGCATGAAGCCGGAATCGCTAGTAATCGCGGATCAGCATGCCGCGGTGAATACGTTCCCGGGCCTTGTACACACCGCCCGTCACACCACGAGAGTTTGTAACACCCGAAGTCGGTGGGGTAACCGTAAGGAGCCAGCCGCCTAAGGTGGGACAGATGATTGGGGTGAAGTCGTAACAAGGTAGCCGTATCGGAAGGTGCGGCTGGATCACCTCCTTTCTAAGGATAAAGCTGGACTTGTGAGCCAGACAAAACAGTTTGTACACGATCTTTGTTTGTTTAGTTTTGAGGGAGCAATTCTCTCAAAGCTTTTTTTAATCGTTCTTTGAAAACTAGATAATCGTAATGAAGAAGCAAAGTAAACATCGAGTAATCGCCATTTTAGTTTTCTCTCTTATGAAGTTAAGAGAATAACCTTTTAGGTTAAGTTAGAAAGGGCGCACGGTGAATGCCTTGGCACTAGGAGCCGATGAAGGACGGGACTAACACCGATATGCTTCGGGGAGCTGTAAGTAAGCTTTGATCCGGAGATTTCCGAATGGGGGAACCCACTGTTCGTAATGGAACAGTATCTTTACCTGAATACATAGGGTATGGAAGGCATACCCGGGGAACTGAAACATCTAAGTACCCGGAGGAAGAGAAAGCAAACGCGATTCCCTGAGTAGCGGCGAGCGAAACGGGACATAGCCCAAACCAAGAGGCTTGCCTCTTGGGGTTGTAGGACACTCAACATGGAGTTACAAAGGAACGGGGTAGATGAAGCGACCTGGAAAGGTCCGTCAGAGAAGGTAAAAACCCTGTAGTCGAAACTTCGTTCCCTCCTGAGTGGATCCTGAGTACGGCCGGACACGTGAAATCCGGTCGGAAGCAGGGAGGACCATCTCCCAAGGCTAAATACTCCCTAGTGACCGATAGTGAACCAGTACCGTGAGGGAAAGGTGAAAAGCACCCCGGAAGGGGAGTGAAATAGTTCCTGAAACCGTGTGCCTACAAGTAGTCAGAGCCCGTTCATGGGTGATGGCGTGCCTTTTGTAGAATGAACCGGCGAGTTACGATCCCATGCAAGGTTAAGTTGAAGAGACGGAGCCGCAGCGAAAGCGAGTCTGAATAGGGCGTATGAGTATGTGGTCGTAGACCCGAAACCAGGTGATCTACCCATGTCCAGGGTGAAGTCCAGGTAACACTGGATGGAGGCCCGAACCCACGCACGTTGAAAAGTGCGGGGATGAGGTGTGGGTAGCGGAGAAATTCCAATCGAACTTGGAGATAGCTGGTTCTCTCCGAAATAGCTTTAGGGCTAGCCTCACGTAGTAAGAGTCTTGGAGGTAGAGCACTGTTTGGACTAGGGGCCCTCATCGGGTTACCGAATTCAGACAAACTCCGAATGCCAAAGACTTATCCGTGGGAGTCAGACTGCGAGTGATAAGATCCGTAGTCAAAAGGGAAACAGCCCAGACCACCAGCTAAGGTCCCAAAGTATACGTTAAGTGGAAAAGGATGTGGAGTTGCTTAGACAACCAGGATGTTGGCTTAGAAGCAGCCACCATTTAAAGAGTGCGTAATAGCTCACTGGTCGAGTGACTCTGCGCCGAAAATGTACCGGGGCTAAACGTATCACCGAAGCTGTGGATTGACATCTACGATGTCAGTGGTAGGAGAGCGTTCTAAGGGCGTTGAAGCTAGACCGTAAGGACTGGTGGAGCGCTTAGAAGTGAGAATGCCGGTATGAGTAGCGAAAGATGAGTGAGAATCTCATCCACCGAATGCCTAAGGTTTCCTGAGGAAGGCTCGTCCGCTCAGGGTTAGTCGGGACCTAAGCCGAGGCCGAAAGGCGTAGGCGATGGATAACAGGTTGATATTCCTGTACCACCTCTTTATCGTTTGAGCAATGGGGGGACGCAGGAGGATAGGGTAAGCGCGCTGTTGGATATGCGCGTCTAAGCAGTTAGGCTGAGAGGTAGGCAAATCCGCCTCTCACATAAGGCTGAGCTGTGATAGCGAGGGAAATTTAGTACCGAAGTTCCTGATTCCACACTGCCAAGAAAAGCCTCTAGCGAGATAAAAGGTGCCCGTACCGCAAACCGACACAGGTAGGCGAGGAGAGAATCCTAAGGTGAGCGAGAGAACTCTCGTTAAGGAACTCGGCAAAATGACCCCGTAACTTCGGGAGAAGGGGTGCTTTTTGAGGTGAATAGCCTCGAAGAGCCGCAGTGAATAGGCCCAGGCGACTGTTTAGCAAAAACACAGGTCTCTGCGAAGCCGCAAGGCGAAGTATAGGGGCTGACGCCTGCCCGGTGCTGGAAGGTTAAGAGGAGGGGTTAGCGCAAGCGAAGCTCTGAATCGAAGCCCCAGTAAACGGCGGCCGTAACTATAACGGTCCTAAGGTAGCGAAATTCCTTGTCGGGTAAGTTCCGACCCGCACGAAAGGCGTAACGATCTGGGCACTGTCTCAACGAGAGACTCGGTGAAATTATAGTACCTGTGAAGATGCAGGTTACCCGCGACAGGACGGAAAGACCCCGTGGAGCTTTACTGTAGCCTGATATTGAATTTTGGTACAGCTTGTACAGGATAGGTAGGAGCCTGAGAAGCCGGAGCGCTAGCTTCGGTGGAGGCGTCGGTGGGATACTACCCTGGCTGTATTGAAATTCTAACCCGCACCCCTGATCGGGGTGGGAGACAGTGTCAGGTGGGCAGTTTGACTGGGGCGGTCGCCTCCTAAAAAGTAACGGAGGCGCCCAAAGGTTCCCTCAGAATGGTTGGAAATCATTCGCAGAGTGTAAAGGCACAAGGGAGCTTGACTGCGAGACCTACAAGTCGAGCAGGGACGAAAGTCGGGCTTAGTGATCCGGTGGTTCCGCATGGAAGGGCCATCGCTCAACGGATAAAAGCTACCCCGGGGATAACAGGCTTATCTCCCCCAAGAGTCCACATCGACGGGGAGGTTTGGCACCTCGATGTCGGCTCATCGCATCCTGGGGCTGTAGTCGGTCCCAAGGGTTGGGCTGTTCGCCCATTAAAGCGGTACGCGAGCTGGGTTCAGAACGTCGTGAGACAGTTCGGTCCCTATCCGTCGTGGGCGCAGGAAATTTGAGAGGAGCTGTCCTTAGTACGAGAGGACCGGGATGGACGCACCGCTGGTGTACCAGTTGTTCTGCCAAGAGCATCGCTGGGTAGCTATGTGCGGACGGGATAAGTGCTGAAAGCATCTAAGCATGAAGCCCCCCTCAAGATGAGATTTCCCATAGCGCAAGCTAGTAAGAACCCTGAAAGATGATCAGGTTGATAGGTCAGAGGTGGAAGCGTGGTAACACGTGGAGCTGACTGATACTAATCGTTCGAGGACTTAACCATATTTTAAGGTGAACTCAAGTTTACAAACTTCTTCAGCATTATCTAGTTTTGAGGGAATGAAGCCTCAAACAAAATAGTCTGGCAGCAATGGCGAGAAGGTCACACCCGTTCCCATACCGAACACGGAAGTTAAGCTTCTCAGCGCCGATGGTAGTTGGGACACGCGTCCCTGTGAGAGTAGGACGTTGCCAGGCTGAATATATGGAGGATTAGCTCAGCTGGGAGAGCATCTGCCTTACAAGCAGAGGGTCGGCGGTTCGATCCCGTCATCCTCCACCATATTTATCTTTCAAACATTACGCCGGGGTAGCTCAATTGGTAGAGCAACTGACTTGTAATCAGTAGGTTGGGGGTTCAAGTCCTCTCGCCGGCACCTTTAGTACGAGCCATTAGCTCAGTTGGTAGAGCATCTGACTTTTAATCAGAGGGTCGAAGGTTCGAGTCCTTCATGGCTCACCAGAGTTTTTTGCGAAAAGCAAAATAACTTTCAATAATGCGGGTGTGGCGGAATTGGCAGACGCACCAGACTTAGGATCTGGCGCCGCAAGGCGTGGGGGTTCGACTCCCTTCACCCGCACCAAGTTTTTTTACGAAGTAAAATAAACAAAGTTGTTTGCAATAGCAAAATAACTTACCATGATATGCGGAAGTAGTTCAGTGGTAGAACACCACCTTGCCAAGGTGGGGGTCGCGGGTTCGAATCCCGTCTTCCGCTCTCTATTTTTGCCGGGGTGGCGGAACTGGCAGACGCACAGGACTTAAAATCCTGCGGTAGGTGACTACCGTACCGGTTCGATTCCGGTCCTCGGCACCACTTTAAGATTAATTAAATTCATATGCGCCCTTAGCTCAGCTGGATAGAGTGTTTGACTACGAATCAAAAGGTCGGGAGTTCGAATCTCTCAGGGCGCACTTAACGGGAAGTAGCTCAGCTTGGTAGAGCACTTGGTTTGGGACCAAGGGGTCGCAGGTTCGAATCCTGTCTTCCCGACCATTCCTAATATTATATGGGGTCTTAGCTCAGCTGGGAGAGCGCCTGCTTTGCACGCAGGAGGTCAGGGGTTCGATCCCCCTAGACTCCACCAAAAAATATTTAATTATGATATTGACACAGCATCAAAGCTCTGTTAATATAGAAAAGTCGCACAAGCGACAAAGACATTGTTCTTTGAAAACTAAACAAACAAGACGTGAAACAAACAATAAATTTTAGTTTCAGAAATGAAGCTAAGCCAACGTAACAAATGAGCTAATCAACTTTCTTGGAGAGTTTGATCCTGGCTCAGGACGAACGCTGGCGGCGTGCCTAATACATGCAAGTCGAGCGAGACTCTTCGGGGTCTAGCGGCGGACGGGTGAGTAACACGTGGGCAACCTGCCTGTAAGACTGGGATAACACCGGGAAACCGGTGCTAATACCGGATAATCCTTTTCCTCTCATGAGGAAAAGCTGAAAGTCGGTTTCGGCTGACACTTACAGATGGGCCCGCGGCGCATTAGCTAGTTGGTGAGGTAACGGCTCACCAAGGCGACGATGCGTAGCCGACCTGAGAGGGTGATCGGCCACACTGGGACTGAGACACGGCCCAGACTCCTACGGGAGGCAGCAGTAGGGAATCTTCCACAATGGACGAAAGTCTGATGGAGCAACGCCGCGTGAGCGATGAAGGCCTTCGGGTCGTAAAGCTCTGTTGTTAGGGAAGAACAAGTACCGGAGTAACTGCCGGTACCTTGACGGTACCTAACCAGAAAGCCACGGCTAACTACGTGCCAGCAGCCGCGGTAATACGTAGGTGGCAAGCGTTGTCCGGAATTATTGGGCGTAAAGCGCGCGCAGGCGGTCCTTTAAGTCTGATGTGAAAGCCCACGGCTCAACCGTGGAGGGTCATTGGAAACTGGGGGACTTGAGTGCAGAAGAGGAAAGCGGAATTCCACGTGTAGCGGTGAAATGCGTAGAGATGTGGAGGAACACCAGTGGCGAAGGCGGCTTTCTGGTCTGTAACTGACGCTGAGGCGCGAAAGCGTGGGGAGCAAACAGGATTAGATACCCTGGTAGTCCACGCCGTAAACGATGAGTGCTAAGTGTTAGAGGGTTTCCGCCCTTTAGTGCTGCAGCTAACGCATTAAGCACTCCGCCTGGGGAGTACGGCCGCAAGGCTGAAACTCAAAGGAATTGACGGGGGCCCGCACAAGCGGTGGAGCATGTGGTTTAATTCGAAGCAACGCGAAGAACCTTACCAGGTCTTGACATCCTCTGACACTCCTAGAGATAGGATTTTCCCCTTCGGGGGACAGAGTGACAGGTGGTGCATGGTTGTCGTCAGCTCGTGTCGTGAGATGTTGGGTTAAGTCCCGCAACGAGCGCAACCCTTGATCTTAGTTGCCAGCATTCAGTTGGGCACTCTAAGGTGACTGCCGGTGACAAACCGGAGGAAGGTGGGGATGA
>NZ_CM184198.1:97500-227500 GCF_059579525.1 Neobacillus sp. BP17
TATTCGTTTGGCTCGTAACTTTGAGGCATATAAATTTCCAACACTTTTTTCACACGAAGAAGCAAAGATGATTATTGAAAAAATGGAGGAAATATTAAAACAGTCAGACATTCAAAAGTTTGGCCAAATGGAATTGTTGAAAATTAATGAACTTCAGCCCCTGCAGAAAAGAGTTTTGGTAGAAAAACATTTAATCAGTCCAAACCTAGCAGAGGATTCACCACATGGTGCTGTTTTATTAACCGAAAATGAAGAAGTTAGTATTATGATTAATGAAGAGGATCATATTCGTATTCAATGTTTGTTTCCTGGGTTGCAATTATCTGAAGCCTTAGATGCAGCTAATGAAATTGACGATTGGCTTGAAAGTAATATTCAATATGCATTTGATGAGAAGCATGGTTATTTAACCAGTTGTCCTACAAATGTGGGTACCGGTCTTCGTGCTTCGGTTATGATGCATCTGCCAGGATTAATCTTAACACAGCAAATTAATCGAATTATTCCCGCAATCAATCAATTAGGTCTAGTTGTTAGAGGAATTTATGGTGAAGGCAGCGAAGCTTTAGGTAATATATTTCAAATTTCTAATCAGATTACCCTTGGAAAATCGGAAGAGGACATTTGCCGGGATCTCAAGGGAGTTGTCAGCCAGTTAATTTCACAAGAAAGGTCAGCACGTGAAGCATTACGGAAAACTTCAAACATACAATTAGAAGACAGGGTGTTCCGTTCAATGGGTGTGTTATCTAATAGCCGAATTATTGAATCAAAAGAAGCAGCAAGATGCTTATCCGATGTTCGGCTTGGAATAGATATGGGTTATATTGAAAATATGCCTAAGACGATATTAAATGAATTAATGATCCTGACCCAGCCAGGTTTCCTGCAGCAATATGCTGGCGGTTCATTAAGACCACATGAAAGAGATATCCGTCGGGCAGCATTAATTAGGGAACGAATAAAAATGGAGCAAGAAAAATAGGTGAGGAGGAAGAGAATATGATGTTCGGCCGTTTTACTGAAAGAGCGCAGAAAGTTCTAGCATTAGCACAAGAGGAAGCGATTCGTCTTGGACATAACAATATTGGAACAGAGCACATTTTATTAGGATTAACTCGTGAAGGAGAAGGGATTGCAGCAAAAGCTCTTTATGGGCTAGGCTTAGGTTCTGAAAAAATCCAAAAAGAAGTAGAAAACTTAATTGGCAAAGGACAGGAAGCTTCTCAAACGATTCACTATACTCCACGGGCTAAAAAGGTCATCGAACTATCGATGGATGAGGCACGCAAGTTAGGACATTCCTATGTAGGCACTGAACATATTCTCCTTGGCTTAATCCGTGAAGGGGAAGGGGTCGCCGCACGAGTCCTTAATAATCTTGGTGTAAGCTTAAATAAGGCAAGACAGCAAGTCCTTCAACTTTTAGGAAGCAATGAGTCAGGCGGGCATCAAGGCGGTGCATCTGCCAGTGCGAACACCCCAACACTTGACAGCCTTGCACGGGATCTAACTTCGATCGCACGTGAGGGCAGTCTTGACCCGGTAATTGGACGCGGCAAAGAAATTCAACGTGTCATTGAAGTATTAAGCCGTCGGACAAAAAACAACCCTGTATTAATTGGGGAGCCGGGTGTCGGTAAAACTGCGATTGCAGAAGGTCTTGCCCAGCAAATTGTAAATAACGAAGTGCCTGAAATCCTTCGTGATAAACGGGTGATGACTCTCGATATGGGAACAGTGGTAGCTGGGACGAAATATCGAGGAGAATTTGAAGATCGTTTAAAAAAGGTTATGGATGAAATTCGCCAAGCTGGGAATATTATTCTTTTCATTGATGAGCTGCATACCTTAATTGGTGCTGGAGGTGCGGAAGGGGCGATTGATGCATCTAATATCTTAAAGCCATCTCTTGCGCGCGGTGAACTCCAATGTATTGGAGCAACAACTCTTGATGAGTATCGTAAATATATCGAAAAAGATGCTGCATTAGAACGACGTTTCCAGCCAATTCGTGTAGATGAACCAACACTTGAAGAATCAATTCAGATTTTAGAAGGGCTCCGCGACCGTTATGAGGCACATCACCGTGTTTCAATTACAGATGAAGCAATTCAAGCGGCTGTGAAACTTTCGGACCGTTATATCTCAGACCGCTTCCTGCCGGATAAAGCGATTGACTTAATCGATGAAGCGGGTTCTAAGGTAAGGCTTCGTTCCTTTACCACTCCACCTAATTTAAAAGAATTAGAAGTGAAATTGGAAGAAGTGCGTAAGGAAAAAGATTCTGCTGTTCAGAGTCAAGAGTTTGAAAAGGCTGCATCCTTAAGAGATACAGAACAGCGTTTACGTGAACAACTTGAAGAGACAAAGAAGAATTGGAAAGAAAAACAAGGGAAAGAAAATAATGAAGTAACCGTTGAAGATATTGCAAGTGTTGTTTCCAGTTGGACCGGGGTTCCTGTTTCCAAGCTGGCGGAAACAGAAATGGCGAAGCTTCTTAATTTAGAAGAAGTTCTTCATTCTCGCGTAATTGGCCAGGAGGAAGCGGTAAAAGCTGTATCGAAGGCAGTCCGTCGTGCTCGTGCTGGATTAAAAGATCCAAAACGACCAATCGGTTCTTTTGTCTTCCTTGGACCAACAGGTGTTGGGAAAACCGAATTAGCCCGTGCTCTTGCTGAAGCGATGTTTGGTGATGAGGATGCGATGATACGGATTGATATGTCCGAGTATATGGAAAAACACTCGACTTCTCGTCTAGTTGGTTCACCGCCAGGATATGTAGGTTATGAGGAAGGCGGCCAATTAACAGAAAAGGTTCGCAGAAAGCCATATTCTGTTGTGCTATTAGATGAAATTGAAAAAGCACATCCTGACGTATTTAATATCCTGCTGCAAGTCCTTGAGGACGGTCGATTGACTGATTCTAAAGGCAGAACAGTTGACTTCCGGAATACAGTCCTTATTATGACATCCAATGTTGGTGCTGAAGCACTAAAACGGAATAAATATGTCGGATTTAATATCCAGGATGGTGAACAAGACTATAAAGATATGAAAGGGAAAGTGATGGGAGAATTAAAGAAAGCATTCCGTCCTGAATTCCTTAACCGTATCGATGAAATTATTGTTTTCCATGCGTTAGAGCGGAAGCATCTTGAAGAAATTGTGACTTTATTATCAGAGCAGTTAATTAAGCGTTTAAAAGAGCAGCATATTTCTTTAGAATTAACAGCTGCGGCAAAAGAGAAAATTTCTCAGGAAGGCTATGATCCTGAATATGGAGCACGACCATTACGCCGTGCGATTCAAAAGCATATTGAAGACAGACTTTCGGAAGAACTATTAAAGGGAACATTATTAACCGGACAGCATGCGATTATTGATGTTGATAATGGAGAATTTATTGTTCGTATGGCTGAGAAAACGAGTTTAGTAAAATAGGACTATGTCGTAATATCTATGAAGAGGTACACGTAAATAAAGTTAAATCGTGTACCTCTTTTTCTATCGATTTTTTCAAATGAAAAAATAAAAAAGGTATGGTAACCTGTAAATAGTTAGCAAAATTTGGCTCCTGCACCCAGCGTATTTCGCTATCTGGTGCGTGCGCCTTTTGTTCTTTTTAGTTAAGAAAGGGTAGACGATAATGGCAAAACGAAAGACGAAGTTTATGTGTCAGGCGTGCGGATATGAATCGCCCAAGTGGATGGGAAAATGTCCTGGCTGCGGTGAATGGAATAAGATGGTGGAGGAAGTTGAAGTAACAGGTTCCGCGAGAAGAGGTGCATTTGCCCATTCCCAGGGCGGATCAGGACTGTTATCCAAACCCATGCCGATCAATTCAATTGAAATGGAAAATGAACCACGGATTCTAACGGATTTAAACGAATTAAACCGTGTCCTTGGCGGTGGCGTGGTAAAGGGATCTTTAGTGCTGATAGGCGGAGACCCTGGAATTGGGAAGTCAACGCTGCTCTTGCAGGTTTCATCACAACTTGCGAATAAAGGAAATCAGGTTTTATACATATCTGGTGAGGAATCGTTACGACAAACTAAACTTCGGGCGGAACGATTAGGTATATCTTCTGAAAATCTCCTCGTTTATTCTGAAACGAATCTTGAAGAAATCAACCGGACCATCGATAGTACCAATCCTAGCTTTGTCATCATCGATTCAATCCAAACGGTCTTTCACCCCGATGTAACAAGCGCACCAGGAAGTGTCTCACAAGTACGTGAGTGTACCTCGGAATTAATGAGAATTGGGAAAACGAAAGGAATTGCGATCTTTATTGTTGGACATGTAACAAAAGAAGGGTCCATTGCAGGTCCAAGGCTGTTAGAGCATATGGTGGATACGGTTCTCTATTTTGAAGGAGAAAGACACCATACCTATCGGATTCTGCGTGCAGTCAAAAACCGCTTTGGTTCAACGAATGAAATGGGTATTTTTGAAATGAAGGAATTGGGCCTCGAAGAAGTAGCCAATCCTTCTGAGATCTTCTTAGAAGAGCGTTCACGGGGCGCAGCTGGATCGACGGTAGTTGCATCGATGGAAGGGACAAGACCAGTCCTTGTCGAAATCCAGGCTTTAATTTCCCCTACCAGTTTTGGGAATCCCAGAAGAATGGCCACTGGAATTGACCATAACCGTGTGCCGCTTTTGATGGCAGTATTAGAAAAGCGAGTGGGGATGCTTCTCCAGAATCAAGATGCCTATTTAAAAGTTGCCGGCGGTGTAAAGTTGGATGAGCCAGCCATTGATTTGGCTGTTGCTGTCAGTATTGCTTCGAGCTTTAGAGATAAGCCGACAAGGCCGACGGACTGCATTATCGGTGAAGTTGGTTTGACTGGGGAAGTAAGAAGGGTATCGAGAATTGAGCAGCGTGTCCAGGAAGCGGCCAAGCTTGGTTTTGAGCGAGTGATTCTGCCTGCTAATAATCTTGGCGGTTGGAAGGGACCGAGGGGAATCGAACTTATTGGGGTAACGAATGTAAGTGAAGCTTTGAAAGCAGCTTTGGGAGGGTAGCAGATGGAGAATAAAAAGCTAGGTGAACATTCCGTAAGTGAGATATTACAATTCCTTGCTCCTGGGACGCCCATTCGTGAGGGGATTGACAATGTCCTTCGAGCCAATACAGGGGGCCTTATTGTCATTGGTTTTAACGAAAAAGTAAAAAGTATCGTTGATGGCGGCTTTGAAATTAATTGTCCTTTTTCGCCAAGCTTTTTATATGAATTGGCCAAAATGGATGGGGCGATTATCCTTAATGAATTAGGAAATAAAATTCTGTTTGCCAATGCCCAGCTGGCCCCTGACTCTGATATCCCCTCTACAGAAACAGGAATGCGGCACCGGACAGCTGAGAGAACGGCGAAACAAACAAAAGCCTTAGTCATTGCTATCTCCCAAAGGAGAAATGTAATTACTCTGTATCAAGGGAACTTCCGCTATGCCTTAAAAGATATTGCAGTGATTTTAACAAAGGCCAATCAAGCTATTCAGACACTTGAAAAGTATAAGACGGTTCTGGAACAAAGTATTACCAATTTGAGTATTTTAGAGTTTGAAGAGTCTGTCACCTATAATGACTTTTTACTGGTTCTGCATCGGTTTGAAATGGTCTTAAAGATTAAAAACGAACTACTAACCTATTTACATGAATTAGGGACTGAGGGGCGTCTCATTCGTTTACAACTGAATGAAATCTTAACTGACTTGGAAGAGGAAACAATGCTCATAATCAAAGACTATGCCTTTGATAGAGATATCAAGGCAAGAGATGTTTTAGCCCGAATGCAGTCAATGACTTCAAATGGAACAATAGAAGATATGGTGTTATTAAAATTAATGGGCTATCTGGGCTATGTGCATCTCGAGGAAAATAAAAATCCGCGCGGCTACCGGATTCTTAATAAAATTCCAAGACTCCCATCAATCATTATTGAAAACTTAATTAGCCATTTTGGCGAGCTTGCAAAAATTATTTCAGCATCTGTGGAAGATCTCGATGATGTGGAAGGAATTGGGGAAGTCCGGGCTAAAAAAATTAAAGAGGGTTTTAAATTAATAAAAGAACGGTTATATACCGATCGTCACCTTTAAAAACAATGGAAAAGTAAAAAAAATCCAATTGTTTGACATGGGAATTTTCCAATGCTACCCTATGGAGAAATCATCTATTAATAATTCACGGGAACTACTCTTTAACAAGAATCTTTAAGTGAAAAATAATCAGTAAATTAAGGTTTCATTTTTATGAATATGTTTATAATGAGTAGAGGAGGTGAAGGAATGTTAAAACGTATTGTGCAGGCTTGCTTCCTCATTATGGGTGGTACGCTTGGTATTTTGTTATTGCCGGAATTGTTCAATCTACTTCATATTAATGACATTCCCTTAATTAACAACTCGTATATCACTGCTGTTTTAGGTGCTATTATTTTTTATCTTATTACCTTTTGGGCAGTAGATTATGTTTTTAACTTTGTTAAATGGACTGAAGATTCATTAGTCAAAATCCCTGTAACCGATGTCCTTTTTGGTAGTGTGGGTCTCATATTTGGGTTGTTGGTGGCCTTTTTAATTGGCTTTGCCTTAAATGCGGTACAGGTGCCAATTCTAAATGCTGTCGTCCCAATCATACTGACCATTTTATTTGGCTATCTTGGCTTTCAGGTAGGTTTTAAGAAAAGGGACGAACTACTAGGTCTATTTGGAAATCGGAGTAATAAGAAAAAATCCAGTGAAGACGAGAATGAAAAAGAAGCGAATCAATCTTTAAAAATACTAGATACTAGTGTGATTATTGATGGACGTATAGCTGATATTTGTCAGACGGGATTTTTAGAAGGAACGATTGTCATTCCACAGTTTGTCCTCGAGGAATTACAGCATATTGCTGATTCATCCGATGTATTAAAACGAAATCGCGGCCGCAGAGGTCTAGATATTTTAAATCGAATTCAAAAGGAACTTGCCATTAAAGTCGAAATCTATGAAGGTGATTTCGAGGAAATTAGTGAAGTGGATTCAAAACTTGTGAAACTGGCAAAAATCACAAATGGCATCTTAGTCACAAATGATTTCAATCTGAATAAGGTTTGCGAATTACAGAATGTTTCAGTGTTAAACATCAATGATTTAGCAAATGCCGTCAAACCTGTTGTTCTTCCAGGAGAAGAATTAACGGTACAGGTGATTAAGGATGGCAAGGAATATCATCAGGGCGTTGCTTACTTGGATGACGGGACCATGATCGTTGTCGAAGAAGGAAGAGAATATATTGGAAAACGAATTGAGGTTCTCGTCACAAGTGTTCTCCAAACATCGGCTGGAAGAATGATATTTGCTAAACCAAAGCTATTAGAAAAAGCATTATAGAGTGGGGTTTTCATATGACTTACCAAGTCATTCTCCCGGCAGCAGGCCAGGGAAAAAGAATGGGAGCAGGGAAAAATAAGCTTCTATTAGAGCTTAATCATGTACCTGTATTAATCCATACATTAAAAGTGTTTGAACAGGATAATGCCTGCAGCAAAATTATTGTAGCGATTCATCCACAAGATGAAGGGGAATTTAAAGCCTTATTTACCAAGTATAATATTGCCAAAGCAATCCATTTAGTGCATGGGGGTAAGGAACGACAGGATAGCATTTTTAATGCGCTGAAAACAGTGGAAACAGACGGGGTTATTCTTGTTCATGATGCGGCACGTCCTTTTGTCAGTAATGAACATATCTACCGTTTGACAAAAGTGGCTATGGATACAGGTGCGGCCATTTTGGGAGTACCGGCAAAGGACACCATCAAAAAGGTACAAGATGGTTTGGTGGTGGAAACTGTCGAACGTTCAAGCTTGTGGGCGGTCCAAACCCCACAAGCTTTTCGCATTTCTCTTCTGAAGAAGGCCTATGAGAAAGCAGAAAGGGATTCTTTCCTAGGAACAGATGACGCCAGTCTAGTGGAGAGGATCGGCCATCCTATTGCGATGGTTGAAGGCGACTACGATAATATCAAATTAACAACACCAGAAGATATTTATTTTGCGGAAGCGATACTAGAAAAGCGGAAGCGCCTTGACTAGGCGTTGCAGCTAGACAATAGGAAAAAAAGGAGTTTTTCATAATGTTTCGAATTGGTCAAGGGTTTGATGTTCATCAACTAACGGAAGGGCGACCGTTGATTATCGGTGGAATCAACATACCATATGAAAAAGGGCTGCTAGGTCATTCAGATGCAGATGTTTTATTACATACGGTTTCTGATGCTTGCCTTGGTGCAATTGGAGAAGGGGATATTGGCAAACATTTTCCTGATACCGATCCCAATTTTAAAGATGCAGACTCTGCAAAGTTAATGGAGCATGTGTGGGAATTGGTGAAAAATAAGGGGTACGAGCTGGTAAACGCGGATTGTACAATCATAGCTCAGAAGCCGAAAATGTCACCCTATATTGAGCAAATGCGTGTGAGAATTGCCGGATTACTAGAGGCGGAACCTGAGCAAATCAATGTGAAGGCAACCACCACAGAGAAATTGGGCTTCACAGGCAGAGGGGAAGGAATCGCCTCTCAAGCGGTTGTTTTATTAAGAAAGGTTCATGAATAGTCTTTCTTGAAATCATAGACAATGATAAAATAATCAGTTGAAACATATAAATTCTTGGGAAAGCTGTCTAGCTTCAGCGCCTAGGCACTTACGCTTTTCTAAATGGAGGCATTGAGATGTCAAATGAAGTTCGTGTAAGATATGCTCCAAGTCCAACAGGGCATTTACATATTGGAAACGCTCGTACGGCATTATTTAATTACTTATTCGCACGTAATCAGGGCGGGAAATTTATCATTCGTATTGAAGATACCGATAAAAAGCGGAATATTGCCGGCGGAGAAGAAAGCCAGTTGAAATACTTAAAATGGCTTGGCATGGATTGGGATGAGGGGGTTGACGTCGGCGGCGAATACGGACCATATCGTCAATCCGAGCGAAATGATATATATAAAATTTACTATAACCAATTATTAGCGGAAGGTCATGCTTATAAGTGTTACTGTACCGAAGCTGAAATTGAGGCAGAGCGTGAAGCCCAGGCTGAAAGGGGAGAAACGCCGCATTATTCGGGTAAATGCCGTCATTTAACCGATGAACAACGCCGTGAATTAGAAAGCGAAGGCCGTCAGCCAAGCATTCGGATTATCGTACCTGAAGGGAAAACCTATACCTTTGATGATATGGTAAAGGGGAGCGTGTCCTTTGAATCTGAAGGGATGGGCGACTGGGTCATCATTAAAAAGGATGGCACCCCAACCTATAATTTTGCGGTTACAATTGATGATTATTTAATGAAAATCTCTCACGTGCTCCGTGGCGATGATCATATTTCTAACACACCTAAACAACTCATGGTCTATGAAGCATTAGGCTGGGAGCCGCCGATTTTCGGCCATATGACATTGATTGTCAATGAAAGCCGTAAAAAGTTAAGTAAGCGCGATGAATCAATCATTCAGTTTATCGAACAATATGAAGAGTTAGGGTATCTCCCAGAAGCGTTATTTAACTTTATTACGCTCCTCGGCTGGTCGCCTTCAGGTGAAGAAGAAATTTACTCTAAGAATGAGTTTATTGAGATATTTGATGCGAATCGCTTATCTAAATCCCCTGCCTTATTTGATAAGCAGAAACTGCTATGGATGAATAACCAATACATGAAGAAGATTGAGATTGATCGTGTAGTTGAACTGGCTTTACCTCACTTAGTGAAAGCAGGCCGTTTAAGTGAAAGTCAAACGGATGAGCAGTATCAATGGGTCCAAGGGTTAATCGAACTTCTGCAGGAAAAAATGAGCTTTGGTGCTGAAATCGTGGAATTATCCGAGATGTTCTTTAAAGAGGAAGTGGACTACGAAGAAGAGGCGAAGGAGATTCTAGCAGGTGAGACGGTTCCGGAAGTGTTAAAGGCATTTTCACATGAACTGGATCAGTTAGAGCACTTCCGGGCTGACGGGATAAAGGCTGCAATGAAGGCAGTTCAAAAGTCGACTGGCCAAAAGGGGAAAAACCTATTTATGCCAATTCGTGCTGCAGTAACTGGCCAAACACACGGGCCAGACCTGCCACAGGCCATTGAACTTTTAGGAAAAAATAAGGTTCAAACAAGAATTAATAAAATTATTAGTTAACATCGACAATAAAATGTAATATAGTAGAGTAAACAATTATATAGTTCTGAAAGTGTAGAAGAGGATAAGTAAAAAAAGGATGCTTCAAAGAGAAAACCATCACCGGCTGAAAGTGGTTTAGGCCTCTCGTTTTTTGAAATGCACCTCTGAGCCCTGTTTCGAAAAGAGTCAACTCTAAGTAGAGATGGGCGGAACCGATCCGTTAACAGGTAGAGTGAGACCAAGTTTTGAGCTATTGTTACCATCCTAGCTTTCCGGTCTAATCAGAGTGGAACCGCGCGTTAAGCGCCTCTGTCGTCATGACAGAGGCGTTTTTTATTTACTTTTTTATTTACCAAACAATAGGGGGAAAATGGTAATGTTTAAGAAGTTGAGGGAGGATGTAGAGGTTATTTTCGAGCAAGATCCTGCGGCAAGGAGCCATTTGGAAGTCATCTTAACCTATTCAGGCTTGCATGCCATTTGGTCACACCGTCTTGCACATGCACTTTTTAATCGGAAATTATTTTTTCTAGCCAGGGTTATTTCGCAGGTAAGCCGATTTTTTACCGGTATTGAGATTCATCCTGGGGCAAAAATAGGCAGAAGATTTTTTATTGACCATGGTATGGGCGTGGTTATTGGGGAAACCTGTGAAATTGGGGATAATGTAACTATATATCAAGGGGTAACACTTGGTGGAACAGGGAAAGAAAAAGGGAAACGGCATCCAACCATTAAGGATAATGTTCTAATTTCTACAGGGGCTAAGGTACTCGGATCAATCACAGTTGGAGAAAATTCCAAAATTGGCGGCGGCTCGGTTGTATTGAAAGAGGTTCCTCCTAACTCAACGGTGGTGGGAATTCCAGGCAGGGTAGTCATGCAAGATGGAAGAAAAATTACAAAAGACTTAAACCATTGTGATTTGCCAGACCCTGTTGCCGACCGCTTAAGAGAAATGCAAAACGACTTGGATAAGTTAATGTATGAACTCGAAGAATTAAAAGGAGAAAGGATAGAAGTCAATGGCCATTCAACTTTATAATACACTTACACGTAAAAAGGAAACTTTCGTACCGCTCGAAGAGGGCAAGGTCAAAATGTATGTTTGCGGTCCGACTGTCTATAATTATATTCATATTGGTAATGCTCGTCCGGCCATCGTTTTTGATACAGTTCGACGCTATTTAGAATACCGCGGATACGATGTTAAATATGTTTCTAATTTTACTGATGTTGATGATAAATTAATCCGAGCTGCCAATCAATTAGGAGAAGACGTACCAGCTATTGCTGACCGTTTTATCAATGCCTATTTTGAAGATGTGTCTGCACTAGGCTGCCAAAAAGCGGATGTTCATCCACGGGTAATGGAGAACATGGACATTATTATTGAATTTATTAGTGAATTAATTGATAAAGGTTTTGCTTATGAATCGGCTGGAGATGTGTATTTTCGGACAAGAAAATTCGATGGCTATGGTAAACTGTCGCATCAATCGATTGATGATCTCCAGGTAGGCGCAAGAATTGAAGTTGGCGATAGGAAACAAGATGACTTAGATTTTGCCCTTTGGAAAGCTGCGAAGGAAGGGGAAATCTTCTGGGAGAGCCCATGGGGACTTGGACGTCCAGGCTGGCATATTGAGTGCTCGGCAATGGCGAAAAAGTATCTGGGTGAAACGATTGATATTCATGCGGGTGGACAGGATTTAACTTTCCCGCACCATGAAAATGAAATTGCCCAGTCAGAAGCACTATCAGGAAAACTATTTTCCCGCTACTGGATGCACAACGGCTATATCAATATTGACAATGAAAAAATGTCGAAGTCGCTAGGAAACTTTGTATTAGTTCACGACATTATCAAGAAACACAATCCACAAGTGTTACGCTTTTTCATGTTATCGGTTCATTATCGCAATCCGATCAATTACAGTGAGGAATTACTGGAAAGTACAAAAGCTGCATTTGAGCGCTTGATCACCTCCTATCAAAATTTAAAGCATCGTAAAGAAGCAAGCACAGATTTAACCGATAATAATCAGGAATGGCTTGATAAAATTGCAAGCTCCCAGGAACAGTTTATTGAGGCGATGGATGATGATTTTAACACAGCGAAGGCCATTTCTGTCTTATTTGACCTCTCAAAACTGGCGAATTATTATCTGTTAGAAAAAAATACAGCTGTAGCGGTAATCGATGCTTTTACCAAACAGTTTGAAGACTTATTCCATGTCTTAGGGCTGACGATTGAAAAAGAAGAAATGCTGGATGAAGAAATTGATGCACTAATTGAAAAGCGAATCCAGGCTCGAAAGGACCGCAATTTCCAATTGTCTGACCAAATCCGAGATCAGCTGAAGGAAATGAATATTATTTTAGAAGATACCCCGCAAGGTACAAGGTGGAAAAGAGGTTAATTCATGCTTGAATATGAAAATACCGTCGATGCCAAACAATTGAATAGTCTAGCTCTTGCCTATATGGGTGACGCCATTTATGAAACGTATGTAAGGCGCCACCTCCTCTATAGCGGGAAGGTAAGACCCAATCATTTACACCGGACGGGAACAACTTACGTTTCAGCAAAAGCACAGTGCAAAATACTTTTTCAAATGATGGATGATCATCTTCTCGACGAGGAAGAGTTAGCGGTGATTATGCGCGGTCGAAATGCGAAGTCAGGCTCTGTTCCTAAAAATACAGATGTCCAGACCTACCATTACAGTACAGCATTCGAAGCGTTGATGGGTTATTTATATTTATCGGGTAAAATAGAGCGGATGGAAGAATTGATTAATCTGGCATTTAAATATGTGGATGAAAGAAAGGAGGAACGCTAGGATGGAACAAGAATATATTGTTGGCAAAAATCCAGTTATTGAAGCGCTGAAATCAGAAAGGGATATTAATAAGATCTTAATTGCTGAAGGATCACAGCGCGGCCAAATGCAGCAAATTACGCAGTTAGCAAAGGAAGCACATGTAATTGTTCAATTTGTGCCAAAGAAAAAAATTGATCAAATATCCGGTGAAAATCATCAAGGAGTTCTAGCCTATGTCGCCGCTTACCAATATGCGGAAATCGATGATTTGTTTGCAGCTGCTGAGAAGAAAAATGAACCACCTTTCTTTTTATTGCTTGATGAGATTGAAGATCCTCATAATCTCGGTTCAATCATGAGAACGGCGGATTCTGTGGGGGCACATGGCATCATTATTCCGAAACGGCGGGCTGTGGGCTTAACCGCGACAGTGGCTAAAGCCTCAACAGGTGCCATTGAGTATATTCCAGTCGCGCGTGTGACAAATATGTCGAGAACAATCGATGAATTAAAGGAACGGGGCATTTGGATTGCTGGAACAGATGCCAAAGGAAAAGATGACTACCGCAGGTTAGATGGGACCCTGCCGCTTGGCTTAGTCATTGGCAGTGAAGGAAAAGGAATGGGTAGACTAATCCGCGATAAGTGTGATTTTCTTATTCACCTGCCAATGGTCGGAAAAGTTACTTCGTTAAATGCTTCTGTTGCGGCATCTTTACTCATGTATGAGGTATATCGAAAACGACACCCGCTTGAGGGGTAACATATGGATATCCTGCTTGTCGACGGATATAACATTATTGGGGCCTGGCCGGAACTTAGGACATTAAAAGATCGAGATCTGCCAGCAGCAAGAGATCGTCTTGTAGAAAGAATGGCGGAGTATCAAGCCTATTCCGGATATCGTGTGATTGTTGTCTTTGATGCCTACTATGTGCAAGGAACAGAGAAAAAATATAAAAACCATCAAGTAGAAGTCATCTTTACGAAAGAAAATGAAACAGCAGATGAGCGGATAGAAAAATTGGCCATAAGCCTTAGTAATCGGAGAACGCAAATACATGTCGCCACCTCCGATTATACAGAGCAATGGGCGATCTTTGGACAAGGAGCATTAAGAAAATCCGCTCGGGAGCTGCTCATTGAAATGTCCTCCATTGAAAGGGGCATCGAACAGAAAGTGAAAAAGATTCAAGAAAAAAAACCTGTCTCGAAAATCAATATGAGTGATGAAATGGCAGAAATTTTCGAAAAGTGGCGCAGGGGTCAAAAGTGAGCGTGGACACTAGAAAAATTGTCATGTATACTATTACTAACTATGCTTGTTCGGTGGAGGGGATCTACTTTGAGTACGGACTTCGGAACAAAGGTCAACCAGCAGTTTCTCGTAATGGAAGATGAAGAAATTGTTTATTTGGTACACCACGGTGACAGTGAAGCATTGGATTATTTAATCCACAAGTATCGTAATTTTGTGCGTGCAAAAGCAAGGTCCTATTTTTTAATTGGTGCTGATAAAGAAGATATTGTCCAAGAAGGGATGATTGGACTGTACAAAGCCATTCGTGACTTCAGAGAGGACAAGCTGACATCCTTTAAGGCATTTGCCGAGCTATGCATTACTCGTCAAATTATAACAGCCATTAAAACCGCAACACGGCAAAAGCATATTCCGTTAAATTCTTATGTTTCTTTGGACAAGCCGATTTATGATGAAGAGTCCGATCGAACATTAATGGATGTTTTGTCAGGGGCAAAGGTACTTGACCCTGAAGAGCTAATCATTAATCAAGAAGAATTTGACCATATTGAATTTAAAATGACTGAATTATTAAGTGACTTAGAAAGAAAGGTATTGGCCCTCTACTTAGATGGTCAATCCTATCAAGAAATTTCAGAAGAACTCAATCGTCATGTGAAATCCATTGATAATGCTCTGCAGCGAGTGAAAAGAAAATTGGAACGATATCTCGAACTTCGCGAGTTTTCGCTGTAATAACCTACCTTAATGGCATAAATTTGAACCGTTTTCAAGGGATATTGACAATAATTAGGGTACATGGTACATTTTTAAGGATATAATAGAAAATTGGGTAAAGGTGTCGAAAATGAGTAAAAAAGTTATCCTTGCATGTGCTGTCTGCGGTTCTCGAAACTATTCGACAATCAGCAAGCAGACACAAACAGAGCGATTAGAATTAAAAAAATTCTGCAAAACGTGCACCACCCATACCATTCATAGAGAAACAAAATAGTCATCCTATATTCTTATAGTTATTTTATTTTGGGGGTTACTTAACATGCAGCGCATAACAAAGTTCTTCAGTGATATATTCCGTGAGATGAGGAAAGTTAGCTGGCCGAAACGAGGAGAACTAACACGCTCGACGATTACTGTATTAACGACTGTTGTCTTTTTTGCAGCGTTCTTTGCAGTTCTTGATTTAGGAATTTCAAAATTGATTCGTTTAATTCTTGAATAATAAATCATCTTTCATGGTATAATGGTGAATAATAAAGGAATTTTTATCTAAAAGCCCGTATAACGGGTTTTTTATTTGTTTAAAAAATAGTCTATGACTAATAAATAGGGAGGGACGGACGTTCTAGTCCTCTTAAATGGAAAAAAATTGGTATGTGTTACATACTTACTCGGGTTATGAAAATAAAGTAAAAGCAAATTTAGAAAAACGGGTCGAATCAATGGGGATGCAAGATAAGATATTTCGAGTAGTTGTCCCTGAAGAAGAAGAAACCGAACTAAAAAACGGCAAGAAAAAAGTAGTAAAGCGCAAAGTGTTCCCTGGTTATGTACTAGTGGAAATTGTGATGACAGATGATTCATGGTATGTGGTGCGTAATACACCTGGAGTAACAGGTTTTGTTGGCTCATCAGGATCAGGTTCTAAACCGACTCCATTACTTCCAGAAGAAGTTGTCGTTATATTAAAACGAATGGGTGTTACCGAAACTCGTGTCGATGCTGATTATGAAATTGGCGAAACGGTTCGCGTCAAAGAAGGTCCATTTGCTAACTTTACAGGATCAGTAGAAGAGATGGATAAAGACAAGGCGAAACTGAAAGTTCTTGTTAATATGTTCGGCCGTGATACCCCTGTAGAACTTGATTTTACTCAGATTGAAAAACTTTAATATAAAAAAACTTGAAATCATTTTGAAAAAGTGGTAATATTTCATAGGTCAGTATGTCTCTATATGAGACAAGACTTATGTCGAGTTCTTTATGATCAATAGATAAAGACAGATGCCTGAGTGGGAGGGTTCCTAAAAAACCCTATTACCACATCACGGACTTTAAGGAGGTGTGTCTCGTGGCTAAAAAAGTAATTAAAGTCGTTAAATTACAAATTCCTGCTGGGAAAGCAAACCCTGCGCCACCAGTTGGTCCTGCACTAGGTCAAGCCGGTGTTAACATCATGGGATTCTGTAAAGAATTTAACGCTCGTACAGCAGATCAAGCTGGTTTGATCATCCCTGTTGAAATTACGGTATTTGAAGACCGTTCATTTACATTTATTACGAAAACTCCTCCTGCTGCCGTTCTTTTGAAAGTAGCAGCTGGAATTCAGTCAGGTTCTGGTGAACCTAACCGTAATAAAGTAGCAACAGTTAAGCGTAATACAGTACGCGAGATTGCGGAACAGAAAATGCCTGACCTAAACGCAGCTAGCGTTGAAGCAGCAATGCGTATGGTTGAAGGTACTGCTCGCAGCATGGGTATCGTCATCGAAGACTAATCCATGTAACTGATTGTTTTTTGTAAAATGAAGGGGTTGCGACGTTATAAACACTCGCAACCTTTTTCGTGGGCTAGCTGCGGTGCCTGTTCAAGGCGCCTCCGCTTTTGCCGTGGGAGAATTATTCGCTAAAACCACAATTCTAGGAGGAAATTAAAATGGCTAAAAAAGGTAAGAAGTATTTAGAAGCTTCAAAGCTTGTAGATCGCCTAAAAGCATATCCAATTGCTGAAGCAATTGATCTTACAAAACAAACAAACTTCGCTAAATTTGATGCAACTGTTGAAGCAGCATTCCGTTTAGGCGTTGACCCTAAGAAAGCTGACCAACAAATCCGTGGTGCAGTAGTGCTTCCAAACGGAACTGGTAAAACGCAACGCGTTCTAGTTTTCGCTAAAGGGGAAAAAGTTAAAGAAGCAGAAGCAGCTGGCGCTGATTATGTGGGCGATGCTGAATACATCAACAAAATCCAACAAGGTTGGTTTGAATTTGATGTAATCGTAGCAACTCCTGACATGATGGGTGAAGTTGGTAAATTAGGTCGTGTATTAGGACCTAAAGGCTTAATGCCAAACCCTAAAACTGGTACAGTTACATTTGATGTAACTCGTGCAATCAATGAAATTAAAGCAGGTAAAGTTGAATACCGCGTTGACAAGTCTGGTAACATCCACGTGCCAATCGGTAAAGCTTCTTTCGAAAACGAAAAGCTTGTTGAAAACTTTAACACTGTATTTGAAACTTTGCTAAAAGTGAAGCCTTCTGCTGCAAAAGGTACTTACATGAAGAACGTAACTGTTGCTTCTACAATGGGACCTGGCGTTAAAGTTGATCCTTCATCAGTAGCTGTTAAATAAATTTTACCAATTGACAATATAAAATAGATTTTATATAATCTATTTTGTTGTTTAAAATAATAACATTTGTACTGTAGACAGCAGGTGTGCCAAGTGCACTTAATTTCCTGCCGAGGTAATGCGATATAAATAACTGAGAGATCGGTTGTTATCCTGCCTCCATGTCACCGTTCGATATGGAGGCGTTTATTTGCCTGGTATAAATGTAGAAATTCTACAGGAGGTGTAAAGATGAGCAGTGCAATCGAATTAAAGCAACAAATCGTTAGCGAAATTTCTGATAAATTAAAGAGCAGCGTATCAACCGTTGTTGTTGATTACCGTGGTCTTTCTGTTTCAGAAGTAACTGAACTTCGTAAACAACTTCGTGAAGCAGGTGTGGAATTCAAAGTTTACAAAAACTCTATGACACGCCGTGCGGCTGAAGCAGCTGGTCTTGCTGATTTAAACGCTGCATTAACAGGTCCAAACGCAATTGCGTTCAGTACTGAAGATGTAGTAGCACCAGCTAAAATCTTGAACGACTTTGCGAAAAAGCATGAAGCACTTGAACTTAAAGCAGGTGTAATTGAAGGGAACGTTGCAACAGCTGAAGAAATTAAAGCTCTTGCTGACCTACCATCTCGCGAAGGTTTACTATCTATGTTACTCAGCGTACTACAAGCTCCAATCCGCAACCTTGCTCTTGTTACAAAAGCAGTTGCAGAACAAAAAGAAGAACAAGGCGCGTAAGTTAGCAGTCTAGCTAAGCTAGACACTCTAAAGCGTTAAACTAATAAATTCGAACGAAAACTAAGGAGGAAATTAATCATGACTAAAGAACAAATCATTGAAGCAGTTAAAACTATGACTGTTTTAGAACTTAACGATCTAGTAAAAGCAATCGAAGAAGAATTCGGCGTAACTGCTGCTGCTCCAGTAGCAATGGCTGGCGGCGCTGGTGCTGCTGCTGTTGAAGAAAAAACTGAATTTGATGTAATCCTAGCTGGCGCTGGCGATCAAAAAATCAAAGTTATCAAAGTTGTACGTGAAATCACTGGTCTTGGTCTTAAAGAAGCAAAAGACCTTGTTGACAACACTCCAAAGCCAGTTAAAGAAGGCGTTTCTAAAGATGAAGCTGAAGCAATCAAAGCTAAGCTTGATGAAGTTGGAGCAAACGTTGAAGTTAAGTAATAATCTCAAAAACGAGCTCGCTGTATAAGCGGGCTTTTTTTGGCTTAATAGAATTTAGATTTTTAGTTTCTTTTCCTCGTCTATCTTCAATTATTAATCTTCCTCGGAGGTGAGTCAGTTGTCTGAACACTACTATTCTCGAACACAAAAGGTCGAAAGTGACCCGAAATTTTGGGACTACACTTTAAAAAATAACTCTTTTCGTTTTAAAACGGACAACGGTGTGTTTTCAAAAAGAGAAGTAGATTTCGGCTCACGTTTATTAATTGAGTCTTTTGAAATGCCAAATGCAGACGGATTCCTCCTGGATGTTGGCTGCGGCTATGGGCCAATAGGTCTGTCGCTTGCAAAATATTATCATGAACGTATGATTCATATGGTTGATGTTAATGAGCGGGCAATTGAATTGGCAAAGGAAAATGCAGAATTAAATCGGATCCAGAATGTTAAAATCTATGAGAGTGACCGGTTGTTGAATGTGAAGGAAAACACATTTGCAGCAATTTTAACAAATCCGCCGATTAGAGCAGGAAAGAAAACAGTTCATGACATTTTTGAACAAAGCTTTGATCATCTCGTGTCACAGGGGGAGCTCTGGGTTGTCATTCAAAAGAAACAAGGTGCACCATCCGCGATTGAAAAATTAAATAATTTATTTAACCACGTCGAAACTATTGACAAATCCAAAGGTTATTTTGTCATAAGGGCACAAAAAAGTTGACTTGAAAATGTCACTATGATAGCATTATAAAATGCCATCATAATAATTTCCGAATTATTCCTATAAATACTTGATTATCTTGTATAAAAAAGGGATATTAAGGAAATGATGACAAAATAATAGTCTAAATGTGAAAATGTGGTTTTTAACTAAAAACCCTTTTTCTTTTTGTTTACTGGAAGAGAAGTCATTTTCTATTCCATAAACGTTAATAGATTTTAATAATAACGCTTGATTTGAGGGGTGAATCAGTTGACAGGTCAACTAGTTCAGTATGGACGACACCGCCAACGAAGAAGTTACGCACGAATCAGTGAAGTTTTAGAATTACCAAATCTTATTGAAATCCAAACCTCTTCTTATCAATGGTTTCTTGATGAGGGTTTGCGTGAAATGTTCCAGGATATTTCACCAATCGAGGACTTTACTGGTAACCTATCACTAGAATTTATTGATTACAGTCTTGGCGATCCAAAGTATTCAGTAGAGGAATCAAAAGAACGGGACGTTACATATTCTGCTCCATTGCGTGTAAAAGTACGTCTTGTGAACAAAGAAACAGGTGAAGTAAAAGATCAAGATGTATTTATGGGTGACTTTCCACTTATGACTGAAACTGGTACGTTTGTCATTAATGGGGCAGAACGTGTTATTGTTTCACAATTAGTGCGCTCTCCGAGTGTTTACTATAGTGGGAAGTTCGATAAAAATGGAAAGCGGGGCTTTTCTGCTACTGTCATTCCGAACCGCGGCGCTTGGCTTGAATATGAAACAGATGCTAAAGATGTCGTTTATGTGAGAATAGATCGTACTCGGAAACTGCCCGTTACGGTTCTTTTGCGTGCACTTGGTTTCGGCTCTGATCAAGAAATCATTGAATTGATTGGGGATAACGAATACATCCGCAATACACTTGAGAAAGACAATACGGAAGGTGTCGAAAAGGCCCTTTTAGAAATTTATGAGCGTCTTCGTCCAGGTGAACCACCTACCGTTGAAAATGCAAAGAGCTTATTAGTGTCACGTTTCTTTGACCCTAAGCGCTATGACCTTGCTAATGTAGGCCGTTATAAAATTAATAAAAAACTTCATATCAAAAATCGTTTATTCAACCAACGCTTAGCAGAGTCCCTAGCGGATCCTGAAACTGGTGAAATTATTGCCGAGAAAGGATTAGTTCTAGATAGAAGAAATCTGGATAGAATTCTCCCTGCTCTTGAAAAGAATATTAATTTCAAAGGCTTTAATCCATATGGCGGTGTTGTAGAGGACGAGATTACACTTCAGGACATTAAGATTTATGCTCCTGGTGATGATAATGAAAAGGTAATTAATGTCTTAGGTAATGCCTATGTGGAAGAACCAATTAAAAATATTACACCAGCTGATATCATTGCATCGATTAGCTACTTCTTTAATCTATTGCACGGTGTCGGTGACACGGATGATATCGATCACTTAGGTAACAGACGTCTTCGTTCTGTGGGAGAATTGCTTCAGAATCAATTCCGGATTGGGTTATCCCGTATGGAGCGTGTGGTTCGTGAAAGAATGTCCATTCAAGACACAGCGACAATTACTCCACAGCAATTGATTAACATTCGTCCAGTCATTGCGTCTATTAAAGAATTCTTTGGCAGCTCGCAATTATCACAGTTCATGGACCAAACCAACCCGCTTGCTGAATTAACGCATAAGCGTCGTCTCTCTGCATTAGGACCTGGTGGTTTAACACGTGAACGTGCTGGAATGGAAGTTCGTGACGTTCACTACTCCCACTATGGCCGGATGTGTCCGATTGAAACACCAGAGGGTCCAAACATTGGTTTGATTAACTCGCTTTCTTCATATGCGAAAGTTAACCGATTTGGATTTATCGAAACACCATACCGCAGGGTTGACCCTGATACTGGTAAGGTAACTGCTCGGATCGATTACTTAACAGCTGACGAAGAAGATAACTATGTAGTAGCCCAAGCGAACTCTCGCTTAGATGAAGACGGATCTTTCTTGGATGAGGAAGTTGTTGCTCGTTTCCGTGGTGAAAATACGGTTGTTAAACGTGAACGTATTGACTATATGGATGTATCGCCAAAGCAAGTCGTGTCTGCGGCAACAGCATGTATTCCGTTCCTTGAAAATGATGACTCCAACCGTGCCCTAATGGGTGCGAACATGCAGCGTCAAGCCGTACCGCTCATGCAGCCAGAAGCCCCTCGTGTTGGAACAGGTATGGAATATGTATCTGGTAAAGACTCGGGTGCAGCGGTGATCTGTAAGCACGAAGGTATTGTTGAACACGTGGAAGCACGTGAGGTATGGGTGCGTCGTATTAATGTGGTTGACGGTCAAGAGGTAAAAGGAAATCTTGATAAATACCGCATGTTAAAATTCATCCGTTCTAACCAAGGAACATGTTATAACCAACGTCCGATCGTTGCAGTGGGTAACCGTGTAACTAAAGGTGAAATTCTTGCTGATGGTCCATCCATGGAATTAGGAGAATTAGCCCTAGGCCGTAACGTCCTTGTTGCCTTTATGACATGGGATGGTTATAACTATGAAGATGCGATTATTATGAATCAACGTCTTGTAAAAGACGATGTATACACTTCGATTCATATTGAAGAATATGAGTCAGAATCCCGTGATACTAAACTAGGGCCTGAAGAAATTACACGTGATATTCCGAACGTCGGGGAAGATGCACTTCGTAATTTGGATGAGCGCGGTATCATTCGTACTGGTGCTGAAGTGAAAGATGGTGACTTGTTAGTTGGTAAAGTAACACCAAAAGGAGTTACAGAATTAACAGCAGAAGAACGTCTTTTACATGCAATTTTCGGTGAAAAAGCTCGTGAAGTTCGTGATACTTCTCTACGTGTGCCACATGGCGGCGGCGGGATTGTCCTTGATGTTAAAGTCTTTAATCGTGAAGATGGTGATGAACTGCCACCAGGCGTGAATCAACTTGTCCGTGTCTACATCGTTCAGAAACGTAAGATTTCTGAAGGTGATAAAATGGCGGGACGTCACGGTAACAAAGGGGTTATCTCAAGAATTTTACCGGAAGAAGATATGCCGTTTTTACCAGACGGAACACCAGTGGATATCATGTTAAATCCACTAGGGGTACCATCACGGATGAACATTGGACAGGTGCTTGAACTCCATCTTGGAATGGCAGCCCGTTACCTAGGTATTCATGTTGCATCTCCAGTATTTGACGGAGCGCGTGAAGAAGATGTTTGGGGAACAATTGAAGAAGCAGGTATGGCTCGTGATGCGAAAACGGTCCTTTATGATGGCCGTTCTGGGGAACCATTTGATAACCGTGTCTCTGTAGGTGTCATGTATATGATTAAACTTGCACACATGGTTGATGATAAACTCCACGCCCGTTCAACTGGACCATACTCATTAGTTACGCAGCAGCCATTGGGCGGTAAGGCTCAATTTGGTGGTCAGCGCTTTGGTGAGATGGAGGTTTGGGCACTTGAAGCATACGGTGCAGCATACACACTTCAAGAGATCCTTACGGTTAAATCCGATGACGTGGTTGGTCGTGTAAAAACGTACGAAGCGATTGTCAAAGGTGAAAATGTTCCGGAACCAGGTGTTCCAGAATCATTCAAAGTATTAATTAAAGAACTTCAGAGTCTAGGAATGGATGTAAAAATTCTTTCAGGTGACGAAGAAGAAATTGAAATGCGCGATACGGAAGATGACGAAGACTTACAACAAGTCGATACGTTAAACATTGTTCCTGAACAAGCATTTGAATCAGAAAAAGTCGGTTCAAAAGAGTAACTATATATGAGTAGGAGCGCACTATGCGCTCCCACTTTTGTACGTCATAAGGGTAAAACCTGGATATCAAAAGGGAGGTAGGCCCCTTGCTGGATGTTAATAATTTTGAGTTTATGAAGATTGGTCTTGCTTCACCGGATAAGATCCGTTCATGGTCCTTCGGAGAAGTTAAAAAACCAGAAACGATTAACTATCGTACATTAAAGCCTGAAAAAGACGGCTTATTCTGCGAACGTATTTTTGGTCCAACAAAGGATTGGGAATGTCATTGTGGAAAGTATAAGCGTGTCCGTTATAAAGGTGTCGTTTGTGATCGCTGTGGTGTGGAAGTCACACGAGCAAAGGTTCGTCGTGAACGTATGGGGCATATTGAGCTTGCTGCGCCAGTTTCACATATATGGTACTTTAAAGGAATTCCAAGCCGGATGGGTCTTGTATTAGATATGTCTCCAAGAGCTTTGGAGGAGATTATTTACTTTGCTTCCTATGTTGTAACGGAATCAGGAGATACAGCTCTTGATAAGAAGCAGCTATTATCTGAAAAAGAATATCGTGCATATCGTGAAAAGTACGGAAACAAATTCCAAGCTGCCATGGGTGCAGAAGCAATTAAAAAACTTCTTTTCGATATCGATTTAGACAAGGAAGTAGACGGATTAAAAGAGGAATTAAAAAGCGCACAAGGTCAGCGTCGTACTCGTGCAATCAAACGCCTTGAAGTGTTAGAAGCATTCCGCGGTTCTGGAAATGAGCCATCTTGGATGATTCTTGATGTTCTACCTGTAATCCCTCCTGAACTTCGTCCAATGGTTCAATTGGATGGCGGTAGATTTGCAACATCTGACTTAAATGATTTATACCGCCGTGTTATTAACCGTAATAACCGTTTAAAACGCTTATTAGATTTAGGTGCACCAAGCATTATTGTTCAGAATGAAAAACGTATGCTTCAAGAAGCTGTTGATGCCTTGATTGATAACGGCCGCCGTGGACGTCCTGTTACAGGACCGGGTAACCGTCCGTTGAAATCACTTTCTCATATGTTAAAAGGTAAACAAGGCCGTTTCCGTCAAAACTTGCTTGGTAAGCGTGTTGACTATTCAGGGCGTTCGGTTATCGTTGTAGGGCCAAACTTGAAAATGTTCCAATGTGGACTTCCAAAAGAAATGGCACTAGAACTATTCAAACCTTTCGTTATGAAGGAATTAGTTGAAAAAGGGTTAGCGCATAACATTAAATCTGCAAAACGTAAAATAGAAAGAGTATCCCCAGATGTTTGGGATGTACTCGAAGATGTCATTAAAGAGCATCCAGTATTATTAAACCGTGCCCCTACACTTCATAGACTTGGGATTCAAGCCTTTGAACCAACTCTAGTTGAAGGCCGGGCCATCCGTCTGCATCCGCTTGTATGTACTGCATACAATGCCGATTTTGACGGTGACCAAATGGCGGTACACGTACCGTTATCATCAGAAGCCCAAGCAGAAGCAAGACTTTTAATGCTTGCAGCACAAAATATCTTGAACCCTAAAGATGGTAAGCCAGTAGTTACTCCTTCCCAGGACATGGTTTTAGGAAACTATTACTTGACTCTTGAAAGAGAAGGCGCAGTCGGCGAGGGTATGGTTTTTAAAGATACAAGTGAAGCGATTCTCGCATATCAAAATGGCTACGTTCATTTGCATACACGTGTAGGAGTGCATGCAGGTTCATTAGGAAATGAAACTTTCACAGAAGAACAAAACAATAAGCTATTAATTACTACAGTTGGTAAGCTTATTTTCAATGAAATTCTGCCGAAATCCTTCCCATACATTAATGAACCGACTAGACAGAATCTAGAAGTTGAAACACCTGTAAAATATTTCGTTGAAAAAGGCGAAGATATTAAGGCAAAAATTCAGTCGATGCCATTGATTGATCCGTTTAAGAAGAAAATCCTTGGAAATATCATTGCTGAAGTGTTCAAGCGTTTCAAGATTACAGAAACGTCTAAAATGCTTGACCGCATGAAGGATTTAGGATTTAGACATTCAACTAAAGCAGGTCTTACTGTTGGTGTTGCTGACATTGTCGTACTTCCTGAGAAGCAGGAAATTCTTCATGAGGCACAGGTTAAAGTAGATAGCGTTATGAAGCAATTCAGACGTGGTCTCATTACCGAAGATGAGCGTTATGACCGCGTAATTGCCATCTGGAGTGCTGCAAAAGATACCATTCAAGGTAAACTAATGCAATCATTGAATAAATCGAATCCAATCTTTATGATGAGTGATTCCGGAGCCCGTGGTAACGCATCGAACTTTACGCAGCTTGCTGGTATGCGTGGTCTGATGGCCAACCCGGCTGGACGGATCATTGAGTTACCAATTAAATCAAGTTTCCGTGAAGGGTTAACGGTATTAGAGTACTTTATCTCGACACACGGAGCCCGTAAAGGTCTTGCTGATACAGCACTTAAGACGGCGGACTCTGGTTACTTAACACGTCGACTTGTTGACGTTGCTCAGGATGTTATTGTTCGTGAAGACGATTGTGGCACAGACCGCGGCTTCACAATAAGCGCCCTTAAAGATGGCACAGAAATCATTGAAGGCTTAGACGAACGTTTAATTGGCCGATATGCACGTAAGGCCATTAAACATCCTGAAACAGGAGAAGTCTTCGTTCCTGAAAATGGTTTAATTACAGAAGATTTAGCTGAAGCAATTGTGAATGCTGGCATTGAAACTGTAAAAATCCGTTCTGCATTTACATGTAATACCCGTCATGGTGTTTGTAAAAAATGTTATGGCCGCAACCTGGCAACAGGTCAAGAGGTTGAAGTTGGGGAAGCAGTTGGTATTATTGCTGCCCAATCTATCGGTGAACCAGGTACACAGTTAACAATGCGTACATTCCATACAGGCGGGGTGGCCGGTGACGATATTACACAAGGTTTACCACGTATCCAGGAAATTTTTGAAGCGCGTAACCCTAAAGGGCAAGCGGTTATTTCTGAAATTGATGGGGTTGTCGTTGGTATTAACGAAGGCCGTGACCGCCAGCATGAAATTGTTATTCAGGGTGAAGTTGAATCCAGAACATACAATGCACCATATACTGCCCGCTTAAAAGTGGCTGTAAATGATAATGTGGCTCGTGGGGAAGAATTAACGGAAGGTTCTATTGATCCGAAAGAATTAATTAGAGTTAAAGACGTTACATCTGTCCAAGAGTACTTATTACGAGAAGTTCAAAAGGTTTATCGTATGCAAGGGGTAGAAATTGGCGATAAGCACGTAGAAGTAATGGTTCGTCAAATGTTGCGTAAAGTACGTGTTGGTGATGCGGGTGAAACAGATGTACTACCGGGTACACTTCTGGATATTCACCAGTTTACTGATGCGAACGAAAAGGCTTTGTTATCAGGAAAAATGCCTGCAACAGGACGTCCAGTCTTACTTGGTATTACAAAAGCGTCGCTTGAAACTGATTCATTCCTTTCTGCTGCATCCTTCCAAGAAACCACAAGGGTTCTTACAGATGCTGCCATTAAAGGCAAACGCGATGAATTACTTGGCTTAAAAGAAAATGTTATCATTGGTAAGCTTGTACCAGCTGGAACAGGAATGCAGCGTTACCGCAAAGCAGAGCCTGTCCTTCGCGATACAACCTCCGAAGAAACAGTTACAATTGATTAATAAAAGTAAGGGATCTGCTAACTAGCAGATTCCTTATTTTAAGAAAATATTAAAAGTCGTGTTGACATCTAATTGTTAAGATGGTACTATATCAAAGGTGCTCCTATTCACCTGATACTTTGGAGGATATGAACGATGTCTTATGAAAAAGTATTACAGGCACAAAAGTTCGTTATAGGAACAAAACAAACAGTAAAGGCACTTAAAGAAGGTAATGTGAAAGAGTTAATTATCGCTAACGACGCTGATCCAAAGTTAACGTCAAAAGTGGTTGATGAAGCTCTTGAAATAAATGTTCCTATCCTTTATGTGGATTCGATGAGAAAACTCGGAAAAGCATGTGGGATTGAAGTTGGTGCTTCAACTGTTGCAATTATCAGCTAAAAGCGTTTTTGTAGATAGAAAGTCTGCAAAAACTTTGTTTTTGCAAAAAAATGAACCACCTGGATGTGTGGGCTTACAAATAATGAAGGGAGGAAACATAAATGCCTACTATTAACCAATTAGTGCGTAAACCTCGTCAATCAAAAGAGGAAAAGTCAAAATCACCAGCACTTAACAAAGGTTATAACAGCTTCAAAAAATCACAAACTAATGTATCTTCACCACAAAAACGCGGTGTATGTACTCGTGTTGGTACAATGACTCCAAAGAAACCAAACTCAGCGTTACGTAAATATGCTCGTGTACGTTTGACAAATGGTATCGAGGTGACAGCATACATTCCTGGTATTGGACACAATCTACAAGAGCACAGCGTTGTTCTTATTCGTGGAGGACGTGTAAAAGACTTACCAGGGGTACGTTATCACATCGTACGTGGAGCGCTTGATACTGCTGGTGTAAACAACCGTATGCAAGGTCGTTCTAAATACGGTACGAAGAGACCAAAAGCAGCTAAAAAATAATTACAACTTAAATAGAAGCTTCGTTGAAAGGAGGAAAAAATATGCCACGTAAAGGTCCTGTAGCAAAGAGAGACGTGTTACCAGATCCACTTTACAATTCAAAATTAGTTACTCGTTTAATCAACAAAATGATGGTTGACGGTAAAAGAGGGAAATCTCAAGAAATTCTTTACTCTGCATTCAATACAATCCGTGAGCGTTCTGGTAAAGAACCAATGGAAGTATTTGAAGCAGCTATGAAAAATATCATGCCTGTACTAGAAGTTAGAGCTCGCCGTGTAGGTGGAGCGAACTACCAAGTACCAGTTGAGGTGCGTCCTGACCGCCGTACAACTCTTGGTCTTCGTTGGTTAGTGAACTATTCACGTAACCGTGGAGAGAAAACAATGGAAGAGCGTTTAGCTAATGAAATCATGGATGCAGCAAACAACACAGGTGCATCTGTTAAAAAGCGTGAAGATACACACAAAATGGCTGAAGCAAACAAAGCGTTTGCTCACTATCGTTGGTAATCTAACCTTCAATATAAAAACTTTCAAACTAGGAAGGAGAAAGACCCAATGGCAAGAGAGTTCTCCTTAGCAAATACTCGTAATATCGGTATCATGGCTCACATTGATGCCGGTAAAACGACTACCACTGAGCGTGTTCTTTATTACACTGGCCGTATCCATAAGATCGGTGAAACACATGAAGGTGCGTCTCAGATGGACTGGATGGAACAAGAACAAGAACGCGGAATCACAATTACTTCCGCAGCAACAACTGCACAATGGCATGGCCATCGTGTAAACATCATTGATACACCAGGACACGTAGACTTCACAGTTGAAGTTGAACGTTCATTACGTGTACTTGATGGTGCAGTAGCTGTACTTGATGCTCAATCTGGTGTTGAGCCTCAAACTGAAACTGTATGGCGCCAAGCAACAACTTACGGTGTACCGCGTGTTGTATTCGTAAACAAGATGGACAAAATTGGAGCTGACTTCTTATATTCTGTAGGAACAATCCATGACCGTCTTCAAGCGAATGCACATCCAATTCAGTTACCAATCGGTGCTGAAGATCAGTTTGAAGCAATCATTGACCTAGTGGAAATGAATGCAGTATTTTACGGGAATGACTTAGGAACTGACATTGAAGTTCGTGAGATTCCAGAAGAATACATGGCTCAAGCTGAAGAATACCGTGAGAAGTTAGTAGAAGCAGTTGCTGAGTTAGATGAAGAATTAATGGAAAAATACCTTGGTGGAGAAGAAATCTCTAAAGAAGAGCTTAAAGCAGCAATTCGTAAAGGTACTGTTAATGTAGAATTTTATCCAGTAATCTGTGGATCAGCATTCAAAAACAAAGGTGTTCAGTTAATGCTTGATGCAGTTATTGACTACCTTCCATCTCCATTAGATGTACCTGCAATCAAAGGTCACGCTATTGATGATGAGAATGAAGTTATTGAGCGTCATTCAAGTGATGAAGAGCCGTTTGCTGCTCTTGCATTTAAAGTTATGACTGACCCTTATGTTGGTAAATTAACGTTCTTCCGCGTTTACTCTGGTACTCTAGAGTCTGGATCATATGTCCAAAACTCAACAAAAGGCAAGCGTGAACGTATCGGACGTATCCTGCAAATGCATGCGAACAGCCGTCAAGAAATCTCAAAGGTTTATGCTGGTGACATTGCTGCTGCTGTAGGTTTGAAAGATACAACTACTGGTGATACTTTATGTGACGAGAAAAACCTTGTTATCTTAGAGTCTATGCAATTCCCTGAACCAGTAATTCAACTTTCTGTTGAACCAAAATCAAAAGCAGATCAAGACAAGATGACAACTGCACTACAAAAGCTTCAAGAAGAAGATCCAACTTTCCGTGCACACACTGACCAGGAAACTGGACAGGTTATCATCGCTGGTATGGGTGAACTTCACCTTGATATCATCGTTGACCGTATGCGTCGTGAATTTAAAGTTGAAGCTAATGTAGGTGCGCCTCAGGTTGCGTACCGAGAAACTTTCCGTGCATCTGCACAAGTTGAAGGTAAATTCGCACGTCAATCTGGTGGTCGTGGACAATACGGACACGTTTGGATCGAATTCTCTCCTAACGAAGAAGGTAAAGGATTCGAATTCGAAAACGGTATTGTCGGTGGTGTTGTTCCTCGTGAATACATCGCTCCAGTTCAAGCTGGTCTTGAAGATGCATTACAACGCGGTGTTCTTGCTGGATATCCACTAGTTGATATTAAAGCAAGACTATTTGATGGTTCATACCATGATGTTGACTCCTCTGAAATGGCGTTTAAAATTGCCGCATCTATGGCACTTAAAAATGCTGCTTCTAAGTGTAGTCCTGTTATCCTTGAACCGATGATGAGAGTAGAAGTAGTTATCCCAGAAGAATATCTTGGTGATATCATGGGACAAATCACTGCTCGCCGTGGACGTGTTGAAGGTATGGAAGCACGTGGTAATGCACAAGTAGTTCGTTCAATGGTTCCACTTTCAGAAATGTTTGGTTACGCGACTGCACTTCGTTCAAGTACACAAGGACGTGGAGTATTCTCCATGCACTTCGACCACTATGAGGAAGTACCAAAATCAGTTTCTGAAGAAATCATCAAAAAAAATAAAGGTGAATAATTGATTTTCATCCTTTGTTAAAGTATAACTACTATGTAAGAAGTGGAAGTCGTGGGTTTGGGACAACCTTACTCACGGCTTACATAAAATAATAATAATTAAATTTTTCTAATTTAGAGGAGGATTTCCTAATGGGTAAAGCTAAATTCGACCGTTCAAAGCCACACGTTAACATTGGTACAATCGGACACGTTGACCATGGTAAAACAACTTTAACAGCTGCAATCACTTCTGTACTTGCTAAATCTGGTAAAGCAGAAGCTCGTGCATACGATCAAATCGATGGTGCACCAGAAGAAAAAGAACGTGGTATCACAATCTCTACTGCACACGTTGAGTATGAAACTGATAACCGTCACTATGCACACGTTGACTGCCCAGGACACGCTGACTATGTTAAAAACATGATCACTGGTGCTGCGCAAATGGACGGCGGTATCCTTGTAGTATCTGCAACTGATGGCCCAATGCCACAAACTCGTGAGCACATCCTTCTTTCTCGTCAGGTAGGCGTACCTTACCTTGTTGTATTCATGAACAAGTGTGATATGGTTGACGACGAAGAGCTTCTTGAATTAGTAGAAATGGAAATTCGTGATCTATTAACTGAATACGATTTCCCTGGCGATGACACTCCAGTTATCAAAGGTTCTGCTCTAAAAGCTTTAGAAGGCGAAGCTGCTTGGGAAGAAAAAATCTTCGAACTTATGAGCGCTGTTGATGAGTTCATCCCAACTCCAACTCGTGACACTGATAAGCCATTCATGATGCCAGTTGAGGATGTATTCTCAATCACTGGTCGTGGAACTGTTGCTACAGGACGTGTTGAGCGTGGTGTAGTTAAAGTTGGTGACGTAGTTGAAATCGTTGGTTTCACTGAAGAGCCAAAATCTACTACTGTAACAGGAGTAGAAATGTTCCGTAAACTTCTTGACTTCGCTGAAGCTGGAGACAACATCGGTGCCCTTCTTCGTGGTGTAGCTCGTGAAGATATCGAACGTGGTCAAGTATTGGCTAAACCAAAGTCAATCACTCCACACACAAAGTTCAAGGCACAAGTTTACGTTTTATCAAAAGAAGAAGGTGGACGTCATACTCCATTCTTCTCTAACTACCGTCCACAATTCTATTTCCGTACTTCTGATATTACTGGTATTTGTATGTTACCAGAAGGTACTGAAATGGTAATGCCTGGGGACCACATTGAAATGACTGTTGAACTTATCGCTCCAATCGCGATCGAAGAAGGAACTAAGTTCTCAATTCGTGAAGGTGGACGTACAGTAGGTTCAGGTTCAATCACTACAATCACTGAGTAATTTGAAACTGCAGCTCCTATGGCGCTGAGTCGATAATGATCAAAGATATGAAAGCAGATGGATGACGATCCATCTGCTTTTTTGTTGCTCAATAATTGAAATTGGAATATATAATATCCGAGTTTCTTCTATATAAACATAGAACATTAATTTACGAACTTTCAGAAAAATAGACGGCCCATATTGCAATTGTATAATTGGGTTTTGTTCAAAGCTTTGCAGCGTCATCCATTAGGATATTTCTGGAGATTAATAATAACTGTTGAAAAAGTGAATATCAGCCGCTATAATAGGAAAAGTGTTCGAAACAGAAACATAAAAAAAACTTCACAATAGGTGTTGCTTTTGCTTTATGTTTTATGTATAATAGACAATGTTGGTCTTTGACTGCGATGATGTGAAAGGTTGCTGACACACCCGGCCGCTTTGCCATGGCGAGTGTGTGAGGGAAATTTTCACTGAGAATGTCTATTTAGAAAATAGGCGAATAAAGGAGGGAAAATAATGGCAAAACAAAAAATCCGTATCCGTTTAAAAGCGTATGATCACAGAATCCTTGATCAATCTGCAGAAAAAATCGTTGAAACAGCAAAACGTTCAGGTGCGTCAGTATCGGGTCCAATTCCGTTACCAACTGAAAAGACTGTTTACACAATCCTTCGTGCGGTTCATAAGTACAAAGATTCTCGTGAGCAATTCGAACAACGGACACATAAGCGTCTAATCGACATCGTTAACCCAACTCCACAAACTGTTGATGCGTTAATGCGTTTAGACTTACCATCTGGTGTTGATATCGAAATTAAACTTTAATCAAAATAAATCACAAATATATTAGGAGGTGTGACTTAAATGACCAAAGGAATCTTAGGAAGAAAGATTGGTATGACTCAAGTATTTGCTAGCAATGGTAACTTAATTCCTGTAACTGTAGTTGAGGTAGCTCCAAACGTAGTACTTCAAAAGAAATCAGTTGAAAGCGACGGTTATGTTGCAGTTCAAGTTGGTTTTGAAGACAAACGTGAAAAGTTAGCTAACAAACCAGAAAAAGGGCATGTTGCTAAAGCTAATACTGCTCCTAAGCGCTTCGTTCGCGAATTCCGCGGGGATGACTTAGCAAGCTATGAAGTTGGTCAAGAAGTCAAAGTTGATATTTTCACTGCTGGAGATATCGTAGATGTAACAGGAATCTCAAAAGGTAAAGGTTTCCAAGGTGTAATTAAACGCCACGGACAATCACGCGGACCAATGGCTCACGGATCTCGTTATCACCGTCGCCCGGGTTCAATGGGACCTGTTGCTCCAAACCGCGTTTTCAAAGGTAAATTATTACCAGGACGTATGGGTGGAGAACAAATCACTGTACAAAACCTTGAAATCATTAAGGTTGATACAGAGCGTAACTTACTTTTAATCAAAGGTAACGTTCCAGGCGCTAAAAAAGCATTATTAAAAATCAAAGGTGCAATTAAAGCATAGTCACCCTTTTAGAAAGGAGGAACAAAGAATGCCTAAAGTAGCATTATTAAACCAAGCTGGATCTCAAGTTGGAGATATCGAACTTAATGATTCTGTATTTGGTATTGAGCCAAACCAACACGTATTATTTGAAGCAATTGTTATGCAAAGAGCTTCATTACGTCAAGGAACTCATAAAACTAAAATTCGTTCTGAAGTACGCGGCGGTGGTCGTAAGCCATGGCGTCAAAAAGGAACTGGACGTGCTCGTCAAGGGTCTATCCGTTCTCCACAATGGCGCGGAGGTGGTACTGTATTCGGTCCAACACCACGCAGCTACGCTTACAAATTACCGAAAAAGGTTCGTCGTTTAGCAATCAAATCTGCGCTTTCTTCTAAAGTATTAGAAGAGAACATCTTAGTGTTAGATTTATTAACTTTCGATGCTCCGAAAACAAAAGAATTCAAGACTGTTCTAAATGGTCTTTCTGTAGAGAAAAAAGCGTTAATCGTTACAGCAGATCTTGACGAAAACGTAGCATTATCTGCACGCAACATTCCTGGCGTTACAGTAGTAACTGCTGATGGAATTAACGTATTAGATGTTGTTAATCATGAGAAATTAATCATGACTAAAGCAGCGGTTGAAAAAGTAGAGGAGGTGCTTGCATAATGGATTCACGCGATATCATTAAGCGCCCCGTTATCACTGAACGTTCTACTGACCTAATGGCTGAGAAAAAATATACTTTTGAAGTAGATGTTAGAGCTAACAAGACACAAGTTAAAGATGCTATCGAAGAAATCTTTAGTGTAGATGTTGAGAAAGTAAACATCATGAACTACAAAGGTAAATTCAAGCGTATGGGAAAATTCGGTGGTTACACAAATAAACGTCGTAAAGCAATTGTAAAATTAACTGCTGATAGCAAAGAAATCGAATTCTTTGAAGCATAAGAACCTATCAAGAAGAGGAGGGAAATAAAATGGCGATTAAAAAGTACAAACCTACCTCCAATGGTCGTCGCGGAATGACTACTTCTGATTTCGCAGAAATCACAACTAGTACTCCAGAAAAATCTCTTTTAGCTCCAGTTAAGAGAAAAGGCGGCCGTAATAACCAAGGTAAGTTAACTGTTCGTCATCAAGGTGGCGGTCATAAACGTCAATATCGTATAATTGACTTTAAACGTAACAAAGATGGCATTCCAGGACGCGTTGCTACAATCGAGTATGATCCAAACCGTTCTGCAAATATCGCATTAATCAATTACGTGGATGGAGAAAAGCGTTATATCTTAGCTCCTAAAAATCTAGTAGTTGGCATGGAAGTAATGTCTGGTCCAGAGGCAGATATTAAAGTGGGTAACGCACTTCCATTAGCAAACATTCCTGTTGGTACTGTAGTACACAACATCGAATTAAAACCAGGAAAAGGCGGCCAGTTAGTTCGTTCTGCTGGAACAAGCGCACAAGTACTAGGTAAAGAAGGTAAATACGTATTAGTACGTTTAAATTCTGGTGAAGTTCGTATGATTCTTGCTGAATGCCGCGCTACAGTTGGTCAAGTAGGTAATGAACAACACGAATTAATCAACATTGGTAAAGCAGGTCGTTCTCGTTGGTTAGGTAAACGTCCAACAGTTCGTGGATCTGTAATGAACCCTAACGATCACCCACACGGTGGTGGTGAAGGACGTTCACCAATCGGACGTAAATCACCAATGTCTCCATGGGGTAAACCAACTCTTGGATACAAAACTCGTAAGAAGAAAAACAAATCAGATAAATTTATCGTACGTCGTCGTAAAAAATAACGTGATATTCCTACGGTTCAAAGAAAGAACCGTAGAACAGTCACGAAGGGAGGTTCCTTCATGGGTCGCAGCTTAAAAAAAGGACCATTTGTTGATGATCATTTAATGGTTAAGGTAGAAAAGTTGAACGAGACTGATAGCAAACAAGTTATTAAAACTTGGTCACGCCGTTCTACAATCTTCCCACAATTTATTGGCCACACTATCGCAGTATATGATGGTCGCAAACATGTGCCTGTATATGTTACAGAAGACATGGTAGGACACAAGCTTGGAGAGTTCGCTCCAACTCGTGCTTACAAGGGCCATGGTAATGATGACAAGAAAACAAGACGTTAAGAGAGGAGGGCATCCAAATGCAAGCTAAAGCTGTTGCAAGAACAGTTCGTATTGCTCCTCGTAAAGCACGTTTAGTCGTTGATTTAATCCGAGGTAAGCAAGTTGGTGAAGCTGTGGCGATTTTAAATCTCACTCCTAAGGCTGCTTCTCCAATCGTAGAAAAAGTATTAAAATCAGCTATGGCAAACGCTGAGCACAACTATGAAATGGACGTTAATAATCTAGTTGTTGCACAAGCATTTGTTGACGAAGGACCAACTTTAAAACGTTTCCGTCCTCGCGCTATGGGCCGTGCAAGCCAAATCAACAAACGCACTAGCCACATCACAATCGTTCTATCAGAAAAGAAGGAGGGATAATCTGTGGGTCAAAAAGTAAATCCAGTCGGTTTGCGTATCGGAATCATCAAAGATTGGGAATCTAAGTGGTACGCAGGTAAAGACTTCGCTACTCTTTTACACGAAGACCTTAAAATTCGTGAGTACATCACGAAGCGTTTGAAGGATGCTTCTGTTTCTAAAGTTGAAATCGAACGTGCGGCAAACCGTGTGAATGTAACTGTTCATACTGCTAAGCCTGGTATGGTTATTGGTAAAGGCGGTACTGAAGTTGAAGCACTTCGTAAAGCATTAAATCAATTAACTGGCAAACGAGTTCACATCAACATCCTTGAAATCAAGAGAGCTGACGTTGATGCGAAATTAGTTGCTGAAAATATTGCTCGTCAATTAGAAAACCGTGTATCTTTCCGTCGTGCACAAAAGCAAGCAATTCAACGTGCTATGCGCGCTGGTTCAAAAGGTATCAAAACACAAGTATCTGGTCGTCTTGGCGGTGCAGATATCGCTCGTGCTGAACATTACAGCGAAGGAACTGTTCCACTTCATACACTTCGCGCTGATATCGACTATGCTACTGCTGAAGCCGATACTACTTATGGTAAGCTTGGCGTAAAAGTATGGATCTATAAGGGAGAAGTCCTTCCTACTAAGAAGAAATCTGTGGAAGGAGGCAAATAATATGTTATTGCCAAAACGCGTAAAATATCGCCGTCAACATCGTGGTAACATGCGTGGTAACGCAAAAGGCGGTACAGAAGTGACATTCGGTGAATTCGGCCTACAAGCTTTAGAAGCTTCATGGATTACGAACCGCCAAATCGAAGCAGCACGTATTGCGATGACACGTTACATGAAACGTGGCGGTAAAGTTTGGATTAAAATTTTCCCTCACAAGCCTTACACTGCTAAACCTCTAGAAGTACGGATGGGTTCCGGTAAAGGGGCACCTGAAGGCTGGGTAGCTGTTGTTAAGCCTGGAAAAATCATGTTCGAAATCGCTGGCGTTTCTGAAGAAATCGCTCGTGAAGCACTTCGACTTGCAATGCACAAACTTCCTGTTAAGTGTAAGTTTGTAAAACGAGAAGAAATTGGTGGTGAATCAAATGAAAGCTAATGAACTTCGTGACCTTACCACTGCTGAAATTGAACAAAAAGTAAAATCCTTAAAAGAAGAACTTTTCAACCTTCGCTTTCAATTGGCGACAGGACAACTTGAAAACACTGCTCGCATACGTGAAGTACGTAAAGCGATCGCTCGTATGAAAACAGTTGTTCGTGAAAGAGAAATCAACGTTAACAAGTGATTATTGAAGGGAGGTTCACACAATGAGTGAACGTAACCAACGTAAAGTTTACACAGGACGCGTTGTTTCTGACAAGATGGATAAAACCGTAACAGTTCTTGTTGAAACTCAAAAAAAGCATCCTTTATATGGTAAACGCGTTAAGTACTCTAAAAAGTATAAAGCTCATGATGAGCAAAACGAAGCAAAAATCGGCGATGTAGTTCGTATTATGGAAACTCGTCCGCTTTCAGCTACTAAGCGTTTCCGTTTAGTTGAAGTTGTAGAAAAAGCAGTTATTATTTAATTGTTCGGATTAAGCTTCATTCCGAAGGGAGGTTACACACATGATTCAACAAGAATCACGTTTAAAAGTTGCTGACAACTCTGGTGCACGTGAGGTACTAACGATTAAAGTTCTTGGTGGTTCAGGTCGCAAATTTGCTGGTATTGGTGATGTTATCGTTTGTACAGTAAAACAAGCAACACCAGGTGGCGTTGTTAAAAAAGGTGACGTTGTTAAAGCAGTTATCGTTCGTACAAAGAGCGGTGCTCGTCGTCCAGACGGTTCATACATTCGTTTTGATGAAAACGCATGTGTAATTATCAAAGATGATAAGAGCCCACGTGGAACTCGTATTTTCGGACCTGTTGCCCGTGAACTTCGCGACAACAACTTTATGAAGATTGTTTCTCTTGCTCCAGAAGTATTATAATTTTAAAATTAATTGCCTTTAAGGAGGTGCTTACTGATGCATGTAAAAAAAGGTGATAACGTCAGAGTTATTTCTGGCAAGGATAAAGGCAAAACAGGTGTGATCCTAGCTGCTTATCCTAAAGACAGCCGTGTACTAGTTGAAGGTGTAAACATTGTGAAAAAACACTCTAAACCTTCTCAAGTGAATCCACAAGGCGGAATTATCAGCTTTGAGGCTCCTATCCATGTATCAAACGTTATGCCTATCGATCCTAAAACTGGTAACCCAACTCGTGTAGGTTCCACAACGGTTGATGGCAAGAAAGTACGCGTAGCAAAATCCGGTGAAGTTTTAGATAAATAGTTTAAAATTTAGAAGGGAGGTACAATAAGTGAACCGCCTAAAAGAAAAATTTGTAAAAGAAGTTACTCCTGCTCTTATGAGCAAGTTCAACTATAAATCAGTTATGGAAGTTCCTAAACTTGAGAAAATCGTTGTGAATATGGGCGTTGGTGACGCAGTTGCAAACGCAAAGGCACTCGATAATGCAGTTGAAGAACTTTCAACTATCACAGGTCAAAAACCTGTCGTTACACGTGCGAAAAAATCTATCGCTGGCTTCCGTCTTCGTGAAGGTATGCCAATCGGTGCTAAGGTTACTCTTCGCGGTGAACGCATGTACGAATTCTTGGATAAATTAGTTTCCGTTTCATTACCTCGTGTACGTGACTTCCGTGGTATTTCTAAAAAAGCATTCGACGGTCGTGGTAACTACACTCTAGGTGTTAAAGAACAATTAATCTTCCCTGAAATTGATTACGATAAAGTAAGCAAAGTTCGTGGTATGGATATCGTTATCGTAACAACTGCAAAAACTGATGAAGAATCTCGTGAACTTTTAACTCAATTTGGAATGCCATTCCAAAAGTAATCCTTAAATAAGGGAGGCGAAAACGTGGCTAAAAAGTCAATGATTGCGAAACAACAACGCACGCCTAAATTCAAAGTACAAGAGTATACACGCTGCGAACGTTGTGGTCGTCCACACTCTGTATATCGTAAATTTAAGCTTTGCCGTATTTGTTTCCGTGAATTAGCATACAAAGGACAAATTCCTGGTGTCAAAAAAGCTAGCTGGTAAAACCCAAGTCTGGGAAGGAGGTAAAAATAATGGTCATGACAGATCCAATTGCTGATTTGCTTACTCGCATTCGTAATGCGAACATGGTGCGTCACGAAAAGTTAGAAGTGCCTGCTTCTAATATGAAAAAAGAAATTGCTGAAATTTTAAAGCGCGAAGGTTTCGTACGTGACGTCGAATTTATTGAAGACAACAAACAAGGTATCATCCGTATCTTCTTAAAATACGGTGCTAGTAACGAACGTGTTATTACTGGTCTTAAGCGCATAAGCAAGCCTGGACTTAGAGTTTACGCAAAATCAACTGAGGTACCACGTGTTCTTAACGGTCTTGGTATCGCATTAGTATCAACATCACAAGGTGTTATTACAGATAAAGAAGCTCGTGCAAAACAAATCGGCGGAGAAATTTTAGCTTACGTTTGGTAATTGAGCTTTTGAATGAATGGAGGTGCACTAAATGTCTCGCGTAGGAAAAAAACCAATTGTTATTCCAGCAGGAGTAACAGTAACTTTAAATAACAACACTGTTACAGTTAAAGGACCTAAAGGTGAACTTACTCGTACTTTCCACTCAGATATCACTATCAGTGTGGAAGAGAATCTTGTAACAATCACACGTCCTTCTGATGTGAAAGAACACCGCGCATTACATGGTACAACTCGTGCCGTTCTTGCGAACATGGTTGAAGGTGTATCTACTGGGTTCTCTAGAGGCCTAGAGTTAATCGGGGTTGGATATCGTGCTCAAAAGCAAGGTAACAAACTTGTATTAAACGTTGGATACTCTCATCCAGTTGAGATCGAAGCTGAAGAGGGACTTGAAATCGAAGTTCCTGCAAACACAAAAATCGTTATTAAAGGTACTGACAAAGAACGTGTTGGTGCATTAGCAGCGAATATTCGCGGAGTTCGTCCTCCAGAGCCGTATAAAGGCAAAGGAATTCGTTACGAAGGTGAATTTGTTCGTCGTAAAGAGGGTAAAACCGGTAAGTAATGCCGCATAGGTAAACGAAAGGAGTGACGTAAATGATTACGAAGCAAGATAAAAACGCTACTCGCAAGAAAAGACATGCTCGTGTTCGTGCGAAACTTAGCGGTACTTCTGCTCGTCCACGTCTAAATGTGTTTCGTTCTAACAAACATATTTATGCTCAAGTAATTGATGACATTAACGGAGTAACTTTAGCAAGTGCTTCTACTTTAGATAAAGACTTTGGTTTAGAATCTACAAACAACGTTGAAGCTGCGCAAAAGGTCGGAGAATTAGTCGCTAAACGTGCTGTAGAAAAAGGTATCACTTCTATTGTCTTTGACCGTGGCGGATACCTATACCATGGACGTATTCAAGCATTAGCTGATGCTGCCCGTGAAAACGGCTTACAATTCTAATAGACAAAGGAGGGACACAAAAAGATGCGTCGTATTGATCCAAACAAACTTGAACTAGAAGAACGCGTAGTCACGGTTAACCGTGTTGCGAAAGTTGTGAAAGGTGGACGTCGTTTCCGCTTTACAGCCCTTGTTGTTGTAGGCGATAAAAACGGCCACGTTGGTTTCGGTACTGGTAAAGCTCAAGAAGTACCTGATGCTATTCGTAAAGCCATCGAAGATGCAAAGAAAAACTTAGTCGAGGTACCAATGGTTGGAACGTCTATTCCACACCAAGTAATTGGACGCTTTGGTGCTGGTGAAATCCTTCTAAAACCTGCTTCTGAAGGTACAGGAGTTATCGCTGGTGGACCAGTTCGTGCCGTACTAGAATTAGGCGGAGTTGCTGACATTCTTTCTAAATCATTAGGAACTAACACTCCAATTAACATGGTACGTGCTACAATTGACGGTTTAAAACAATTAAAACGTGCTGAAGACGTAGCAAAACTACGTGGTAAATCAGTAGAAGAACTGTTAGGATACGGGGGGAAATAAAATGGCAAATAAACTATCAGTTACCCTCACTCGCAGTTTGATTGGCCGTCCAGGCGATCAACGTGAAACAGTTAAAGCTCTTGGATTACGTAAATTAAATCAAACAGTTGAGCACCCAGATAACGCTGCTATTCGCGGTATGATTACCAAAGTTGCTCACCTTGTTACAGTAAAAGAACAATAATTGATTGTTTTCTTTCATAAGGAGGTGCCAATATGAAACTTCATGAATTAAAACCTGCTGAAGGTTCTCGTAAAGAGCGCAAGCGTTTAGGTCGTGGTATCGGATCTGGTCAAGGTAAAACTGCTGGTAAAGGTCACAAAGGTCAAAATGCTCGTTCTGGTGGCGGTGTACGTCTAGGTTTTGAAGGTGGTCAAACACCTTTATACCGTCGTTTACCAAAACGTGGATTTACAAACATCAGCCGTAAGGAATATGCAATTGTAAATCTTGATACGTTAAATCGCTTTGTTGAAGGTACAGAAGTTACTCCAGAACTTCTTATCGAATCAGGCGTAGTAAGTAACGAAAAAGCAGGAATCAAGGTTCTTGCAAAAGGGACACTAGAGAAAAAGTTGACTGTAAAAGCTCACAAATTCTCCTCTGCTGCTAAGGAAGCTATCGAAGCTGCTGGTGGAAACACTGAGGTGATCTAATGTTCCAGACATTCTCCAATTTTATGCGCGTGGGTGAGATAAGACGTAAGATCATATTCACCCTTTTAATGTTAGTCGTATTCCGATTAGGTACATTTATCCCAGTACCCAATGTAAATGCTGATGTTCTAGCAAACCAAGATAAGCTCAGTGTTTTCGGTATATTAAATACTTTTGGCGGTGGAGCATTAAAACAATTCTCCATCTTTGCAATGGGTATCATGCCGTACATTACAGCCTCTATCATTATTCAACTCCTTCAAATGGATGTTGTACCGAAGTTTACAGAATGGTCTAAGCAAGGTGAATCAGGCCGTCGTAAGATTGCCCAATTTACTCGTTATTTTACAATCGTGCTTGGATTTATCCAGGCATTAGGAATGTCCTACGGTTTTAATAACTTAGCTAGCGGCCAGTTGATTGAAAATCCTGGAATTGGTACTTATTTATTGATTGCGGTTGTATTAACCGCTGGAACAGCATTTTTAATGTGGTTAGGGGAACAGATTACCGAAAAAGGTGTTGGTAATGGAATTTCTATTATCATCTTTGCCGGGATCGTGGCTGGTATGCCATCCACTATTAATCAAATTTATGTTCAACAATTTGAGAATGCTGGGGAAGCATTATTCTTACGTATTGTTACGGTAATTCTAATCGCACTTGCGGTTGTTGCTATCGTAGTTGGTGTTATCTTTATCCAACAGGCAAATCGTAAGATACCTATTCAATATGCAAAGCGCGTTGTTGCTGGACGTAATCCAGTTGGAGGACAATCTACTCACATGCCATTAAAAGTTAATGCTGCGGGTGTTATTCCTGTTATCTTTGCCGTTTCATTTATTGTAACGCCTAGAACAGTTGCGTCATTCTTCCCAACGAATGATGTAACTCTTTGGATTACTAAGGTCTTTGACTATTCTCATCCAATCGGGATGACTTTATATGCAGCATTAATTATCGCGTTCACTTATTTCTATGCTTTTATTCAAGTTAACCCTGAACAAGCAGCGGAGAACCTACAAAAGCAAAGCGGCTATATTCCTGGTATTCGACCAGGAAAGAGTACGCAAGAATACTTAACGCGTGTCTTATATCGTTTAACTTTTGTTGGTGCGATCTTCCTTGCTGTTATTGCGGTATTGCCAATGTTATTTATTTCAATAGCTAACCTTCCGCAATCAGCGCAAATTGGTGGAACAAGTTTGTTAATCGTTGTCGGTGTTGCACTTGATACGATGAAACAACTTGAAGCGCAACTAGTTAAACGTCATTATAAAGGATTTATTAAGTAATGGTTTTAGGGGCCATAGCTCCCTAAAACCCATTTATAGCACGAGGGGGGAACACGTGTGAATTTAGTATTAATGGGGCTACCAGGTGCCGGTAAAGGTACTCAAGCTGAAAGAATCGTCGAGCAATACGGCATCCCTCATATCTCTACTGGCGATATGTTCCGTGCAGCGATGAAAGAAGGAACAGAACTAGGTTTACAAGCGAAATCATTCATGGATAAAGGCGAACTTGTTCCTGATGAAGTAACAATCGGCATTGTTCGTGAGCGATTAAGCAAGGAAGATTGTCAAAAAGGATTCCTTTTAGATGGCTTCCCTAGAACTGTACCTCAAGCAGATGCGTTGGAAAATCTATTAGTTGATTTAAATAAAAAAATCAACTATGTAATTAATATTAATGTAGATAAAGAATTATTAATGGCCCGTTTGACTGGACGTCGTATCTGTAAAGAATGTGGATCTACGTATCATTTAGAGTTTAATCCTCCTAAACAAGAGGGTGTATGCGATCGCTGCGGCGGTGAGTTATACCAAAGAGCGGATGATAATGAAGAAACAGTTCAAAATCGTTTAGACGTAAATATTAAACAACAAGAACCATTATTAACTTTTTATGAAACTAAAGGATATCTTCGTACAATCGATGGACAGCAGGATATTAATAAGGTATTCGCTGATATCGAGCATTTACTTGGGGACTTACATTAATGACCGTAAGTAAATCCGTACGAACGGCTCTCGACCATCTCTTCATTTTGATTCAAAAATATGTGAAAGCATATCGCTTTTCTATTGTACGGAGTATGTAGGACCGAGAGTTGGGTAAGACTTACATGTGGAACTAATTTATTCCTAAATATGTAGTATTTACTTGCGGACAGAAGAAGAACAATATGTTACTATTATAAGGTTGCTATTTGTGTACGAATAAGAAGAGTTATATTGTTTTGTATTCACAATTTTTGAATTGAGAAGGGAGACGAGATCGATGGCCAAAGATGATGTAATTGAAATTGAAGGTAAAGTCATTGAAACATTGCCAAATGCAATGTTTAAGGTAGAATTAGAAAATGGTCATACCGTGCTAGCGCATGTTTCTGGTAAAATACGAATGCATTTCATTCGGATCCTTCCGGGTGACAAAGTGACTGTTGAGCTTTCTCCATATGACTTAACACGCGGAAGAATTACTTACCGCTTTAAATAATGCTTGCACTCCGTACTACTAAGGAGGTTAGGATAATAATGAAAGTAAGACCATCTGTTAAACCCATCTGCGAAAAGTGTAAAGTTATCCGTAGACGCGGCAAAGTTATGGTTATCTGTGAAAACCCTAAACATAAACAAAAACAAGGTTAATTTTGAAGGAGGTGCGCATTTTCTATGGCACGTATTGCTGGTGTAGATATTCCACGTGAAAAACGTGTAGTTATCTCTTTAACATACATTTATGGAATTGGTAAAAACACTGCACAAAAAGTATTAGCAGAAGCTGGTGTTTCTGAAGATACACGTGTACGTGATTTAACAGAAGACGAATTAAACAAAATCCGTGACATCATCGACAAGTTAAAAGTTGAAGGTGACCTTCGCCGTGAAATTTCTCTTAACATTAAGCGTTTAATGGAAATCGGCTGCTACCGCGGATTACGTCATCGTCGTGGTTTACCAGTTCGTGGACAAAATACGAAAAACAACGCTCGTACTCGCAAAGGTCCTCGTAAGACTGTAGCGAACAAGAAGAAGTAATCGGCAAAGGAGGTAATTTAAATGGCACGTAAAACAAATACACGTAAACGTCGTGTTAAAAAGAATATTGAATCTGGTATTGCTCATATTCGTTCAACTTTTAACAATACGATTGTAACTATTACTGATGTTCATGGTAATGCAATTTCATGGTCAAGTGCAGGTGCGCTTGGATTTAGAGGTTCTCGTAAATCTACACCATTTGCAGCACAAATGGCGGCTGAAACAGCAGCTAAGACTTCTATTGAACATGGGATGAAAACTCTTGAAGTTACTGTTAAAGGACCGGGTGCAGGACGTGAAGCTGCAATCCGTGCTCTTCAAGCTGCTGGTCTTGAAGTAACTGCTATCAAAGACGTTACACCTGTTCCTCATAATGGATGCCGTCCACCAAAACGTCGTCGTGTTTAATTTTTCTGTATAGATTTTGTATCATATGTCTATAATGGGATATGATATTAATTTTTTGCACTCTTACAGAAGATTTATTCCAGTTGTTGTGCACAAAACGGGAACATATACATGGGGACTTTAATTAGTTTACAAGCTAATTTGAAGTTTCGACGTTTTGAAGGAGGGTTATTTGATGATCGAAATAGAAAAACCAAAAATCGAAACGATTGAGATCAACGACGATGCCAAGTACGGCAAATTTATCGTAGAGCCACTTGAGCGTGGATATGGTACCACTTTGGGTAACTCCTTACGTCGTATCCTATTATCTTCACTCCCAGGTGCCGCGGTTACATCGATTCAAATCGATGGGGTACTTCATGAGTTCTCAACAATTGAAGGCGTCGTGGAGGATGTAACATCCATCATTTTAAACATTAAAAAACTAGCTTTAAAAATCTACTCTGATGAAGAGAAGACGCTAGAATTTGATGTGCAAGGTGAGGGACCTGTTTTAGCTGGCAATATCACTCATGATAGTGATGTTGAAGTGTTAAATCCAGATCTTCATATTGCAACTTTAGCGTCAAATGGTCATCTTCGCATGCGTTTAACGGCGAAACGTGGACGTGGTTACACTCCAGCTGTTCAAAACAAAAGAGAAGACCAGCCAATTGGTGTGATTCCAATTGATTCTATCTTTACACCAGTTTCACGTGTAATGTTCCACGTAGAAAATACACGTGTTGGTCAAATGTCCAATTTTGATAAATTGACACTTGATGTGTGGACAGATGGAAGCACTGGACCAAAAGAAGCAATAGCTCTTGGTTCGAAAATTTTGACTGAGCATTTGAATATTTTCGTTGGTTTAACTGATGAAGCTCAAAATGCTGAAATTATGATCGAAAAAGAAGAAGACCAAAAGGAAAAAGTTCTTGAAATGACTATTGAGGAACTCGATCTTTCTGTTCGTTCTTATAACTGCTTAAAACGTGCTGGAATCAACACTGTTCAGGAATTAGCAAATAAGACTGAAGAAGATATGATGAAAGTTCGTAACTTAGGCCGTAAATCACTTGAAGAAGTGAAGGCAAAACTAGAAGAGCTTGGATTAGGCTTACGTAAAGACGACTAGTCTTTCGTTAAGCAATTATTCCTACTTATGACTTCAACAAAGGAGGGAACCCTTCATGGCATACAGAAAGTTAGGACGCACAAGTGCACAGCGTAAAGCTATGCTACGTGATTTAACTACAGATTTAATTATCAACGAGCGCATTGAAACAACAGAAACTCGTGCGAAAGAAATTCGTGTGACTGTTGAAAAAATGATCACTTTAGGTAAACGCGGTGATTTACATGCTCGTCGTCAAGCTGCTTCATATGTACGTAACGAAGTTGCTGATGCTGAAAACAATACAAGTGCATTACAAAAACTTTTCGCTGATATCGCTCCACGTTATACTGAGCGTCAAGGTGGATATACTCGTATTATGAAAATTGGACCACGCCGCGGTGACGGTGCACCAATGGTTATTATCGAGTTAGTTTAATAGCTATCAACAGACAACAAGGGCGCTGGACAGTTTTGTAACAAACTTGTTCTTTGCCCTTTTTCTGTAAATGAACTCTATATCATGTTAGACCCAAGCCCAAAAGAGTGTTATGATGAGCGTAACTCCAATTAGTTGGAGAATTAAAAAGTTTAATTGTCCTCTTTTTGTGGACTGTTTTAAATAAGCTTTTTTCTGCCGCATCTATGGATGTGTGATTTGAATTACGACTCGTCTAGCTCATGCACCTCCTCCCATTTCTTTGATGAAATTCCTTTTTTGCAGTTAAGACGTAACTGCATAGGGACGAGGTGCAGGCTTTTTTTTATATGTAAAAACATCTGAGCAGAGAATAGTCTAGCTGAGAGGAGGCATATCCTGATGAAAAATCCAATTGTGACTCTTGATGGAATTTCTTTTCAATACGATACACAAGAACGCTATGCTCTGAATAATGTATCTTTTGATATATATGAGGGGGAATGGCTGGCGATCGTCGGTCATAATGGTTCTGGGAAGTCGACAATGGCCAAACTACTAAATGGGCTTCAATTTCCTCAATCAGGTGAACTACAGGTTTGTGGTATTAAACTTGATGAAGAATCAATATGGGATATCCGAAAAAAAATTGGGATGGTTTTTCAAAATCCTGATAATCAATTTGTCGGTACAACTGTACAGGATGATGTGGCTTTTGGTTTAGAAAATAATGGCATTCCTAGAGAGGAAATGGTCAAAAGAGTCGAGGATTCGTTAAAGAGGGTCAAGATGGATAAGTTTCTACATCAAGAGCCCCACCATCTATCTGGAGGCCAAAAGCAGCGTGTGGCAATAGCAGGTGTTCTTGCGCTAAGGCCGTCAATTATCATATTAGATGAGGCAACATCAATGCTTGATCCCAAAGGCCGGGAAGAGGTATTGGAGACGGTTCGTTTATTAAAAGAAGAGAAATCTTTAACTGTTATATCTATTACTCATGACTTAGATGAAGCAGCCAAAGCGGATCGGATTATTGTGATGAACAAAGGAGAAGTTTTTCGTGAAGGGACACCTGAAGAAATTTTCTCTATGGATGAACAATTAGTTCAACTGGGTTTGGATATTCCCTTTTCAGTAAAAATGGCGAAATCATTTCGGGACAAGGGTGTTCAACTATCGAGACATTATTTATCGGAAGAAGAGTTGGTGACAGAGCTATGGACATCTCGCTCAAACATGTAGATTATCGATATCAAGCAAATACTCCTTTTGAACGATTGGCCATTGCGGACGTTTCGATTGATATTCCGACAGGGGTGTATTTGGCTATAATTGGCCATACTGGCTCAGGAAAGTCCACCGTTCTCCAACATTTAAACGCACTTTTGCAGCCAACAAAAGGATCAGTTTCGATTGGTGATCAAGAAATTAAGGCTGGACTGAAAAATAAAAATTTGAAGAAGATCCGTCAAAAAGTTGGGATCGTTTTTCAATTCCCTGAACATCAATTGTTTGAAGAAACCGTTGAAAAGGATATTATGTTCGGGCCCATGAATTTTGACGTTTCTGAGAGTGATGCAAAGGAACGGGCACGGATTGCCTTACATCAAGTGGGCTTAGGCGAAGAAGTCCTTCAAAAATCCCCATTTGATCTCTCTGGGGGCCAAATGCGCCGCGTGGCTATTGCAGGTGTCCTCGCTATGGAACCTGATGTTATTGTCCTGGACGAGCCTACTGCAGGGTTAGACCCTAGAGGCCGTAAAGAGGTCATGGATATGTTTTACGATCTTCATAAAGAAAGAAAGCTTTCTACCATACTTGTCACACATAGTATGGAGGATGCTGCAAGATATGCAGACCAAATTGTCATAATGCAGCAAGGGAAGGTTGTTCAAAGAGGGACACCGGAAGAGATTTTCTCAGCACCGGGTGAACTTGTTGAAATGGGACTGGATGTACCCGAAGTGGTTCGTTTTCAACTGAAACTTGAGGACAAATTAGGGATTAAATTAGAGAAAATGTTCCTAACCATTGATGAACTGTCTGCTGCTGTCACTAAGGTGTTAAGTAGAGGTGTTCGCTTATGATGGATAAAATGATTTTTGGGCGCTATGTTCCGGCCGATTCGGTTCTTCATAAGATGGACCCTCGCTCTAAAATATTGATTATCTTTCTTTTTGTCTGTATTATTTTTCTGGCAAATAATGTGGTGACTTATGCACTTATTGGTATTTATACTTTTTTTATGCTCGGATTGTCGCGAGTCCCCGTGCGCTTTTTGTATGGCGGCTTGAAGCCGGTTATTTGGCTCGTCCTTTTTACATTTATTCTACAGTTGTTTTTTACTAAAGAAGGTGCCCTTTTATATGAACTAGGGCCAGTTAAGATTTATGAGGAAGGGTTAAGACAAGGGATTTTTATTTCGTTACGATTCTTCTTCCTAATTCTAATGACGTCTTTGTTGACACTGACAACCACTCCGATTGAAATTACGGATGGTTTGGAAACACTTTTACATCCTTTAAATAAGGTTCGTTTTCCTGTCCATGAGATGGCGTTAATGATGTCCATTTCACTGCGATTTATTCCCACGCTTATGCAGGAAACGGATAAAATTATGAAGGCGCAAATCGCCAGGGGCGTAGAGTTTGCGAGCGGACCGTTTAAGGAACGCATTAAAGCCGTCATTCCACTGCTAATCCCTTTGTTTGTCAGTTCATTTAAACGGGCAGAAGAATTAGCCGTCGCGATGGAAGCAAGGGGTTACCGAGGCGGAGAAGGCAGAACAAAGTATCGGGAGTTATCTTGGAAAAAAGCTGATTCCTTTCAGATGGTTCTTTTAGTTCTTGTAACGATCTTATTATTCTTATTACGTTCATAATGGAGCGAAGCTATGCCAAGGTATAAATGTATCATTTCTTATGATGGTTCTGGATTTTCAGGTTATCAGGTTCAGCCTAATAAGCGGACCGTTCAATCTGTTTTAGAAGCTGTATTAACAAAAATGCATAAGGGTGAACCGGTGAAGGTATTCGCTTCTGGACGAACGGATGCCGGCGTACATGCAAAAGGACAAGTCATTCATTTTGATTCGCCGCTCCATATTCCGGAAGAAAAGTGGGGAAGAGCGTTGAATTCAATGCTTCCAGGCGATATTTCTGTCCTTTCTGCTGTGACGGTCGACGATTCGTTTCATGCCCGCTTTGATGCTAAAGGGAAGGAATACCGCTATAAGCTCCATTTATCTTCAAATAGGGATCCTTTTTTGCGGAAATTTGCTTACCAATATCCATATCGTCTCGATTTGAATGCAATGGAACAGGCAAGTAATTTTTTCCTAGGTACACATGACTTTTCTAGCTTCTGTGCTGCGAAGACAGAAGTGGAAGACAAAGTGCGAACGATTAAAGCGATTGATTTTTCACGCGAGAATGAGATGTTAACCATCCGTTTTGTTGGAAATGGCTTTTTATATAATATGGTCCGTATTTTAGTAGGAACATTATTAGAAGTTGGATCTGGTGATCGAAGCCCAGAAGAGATCCCGAATATATTGGCTCAGAATGATCGGACTTTGTCTGGAAAAACAGCCCCTGGCCACGGTTTATACCTTTGGGAAGTATATTATGAGTAAATAATTTTTAATACAACACAACCTGGTGTAACATTTTCTTGACATATAGCCCTGAAGTATTTATTATATTATATGTGCGTGTTTTTAATCCCACGATAAAGCCCCGGAAAGTCTTCATCGTGATTGAAAATATATGAATACAAACTTAACCGCACAAGGGTAGTAGATGTTCATTCCCGGAACAGAATTGAACATTAATTGCTTTAAAAGTGCGAAGACAATAATCTTTTTGGATTTAAATTAGGAGGGAAACTCATGCGTACAACGTTTATGGCAAATGCCAACACTATCGAGCGTAAATGGTACGTAATTGATGCTGAGGGCAAAACTCTTGGACGTCTTGCTTCTGAAGTAGCATCAATTTTACGTGGTAAAAACAAACCAACTTTTACACCACATGTTGACACTGGTGATAATGTAATCATTCTTAACGCTTCTAAAGTAGAACTTACTGGTAAGAAATTAACTGACAAAATTTACTACCGTCACACAAATCACCCAGGTGGTTTAAAACAAAGAACTGCCCTAGAAATGCGTACTAACTATGCTGAGAAAATGATCGAGCTTGCTGTTAAAGGTATGCTTCCAAAGAATTCTCTTGGCCGTCAAATCATCAAAAAATTACACGTATATGCTGGCAGCGAACATCCGCACCAAGCACAACAACCTGAAGTTTACGAACTTCGCGGTTAATAAAGAGGGAGGGAATTAACTTGGCACAAGTTCAATATATCGGTACAGGTCGCCGTAAGAGTTCTGTCGCACGTGTGCGTTTAGTACCAGGCACAGGTAAAATTATTGTTAATGGTCGTGAAATCGAAGATTATATCCCATTTGAAGCATTACGTGTTGTTGTAAGACAACCATTAGTAGCTACTGAAACTGTTGGAAGCTACGATGTTCTTGTAAACGTAAGCGGTGGTGGATACACTGGTCAAGCTGGAGCAATCCGTCATGGTGTTGCTCGTGCATTATTACAAGCTGACCCTGAATTCCGCCCAACATTAAAACGCGCTGGATTATTAACTCGTGATCCACGTATGAAAGAACGTAAGAAATACGGTCTTAAAGGTGCTCGTCGTGCGCCTCAGTTCTCAAAACGTTAATTTTTACGTTTCAAAGACTCTCAACCGAATTGGTTGGGGGTCTTTTTTTGTATAGGAAATTATGGATTCTCGCAGCAGTTTGTTCTTTTAAATTTTTTTTTAATCGTTTTGTAGATTTTTGTAGGGTTTTGTTGTTTTACTTTTAAAATTATTTAAGTATTCAAAATTGGAAGCGGTAACAAGGGGGATGGACATGAAAAAATTTGGATTAGCTGCGCAAATTTTTATTGCACTTATTTTAGGTATAGTGGTTGGGGCTGCTACTTATGGGAACAACACAGCAATTGCCTACATTGCACCAATCGGTGATATTTTCATTCATTTAATTAAAATGATCGTTATGCCGATTGTAATAGCCGCACTTGTTGTTGCGGTGGCGGGTGTAGGTGATATAAAAAAATTAGGTAAGCTTGGCGGCAAGACGATACTTTATTTTGAAATCATTACAACGATTGCGCTGGGGATTGGATTGCTGGCTGCAAATGTGTTCCATCCAGGTTCTGGTGTAGATATGAGCCATCTGGCAAAAGGAGATATCTCAGCATACGAACAAACAGCAAGCGCTACACAAAACAAAGGCTTTGCGGAAACAATTGTTCACATCGTTCCAAAAAATGTGTTTGAATCAATGGCGCAAGGGGATCTATTGCCGATTATTTTCTTCAGTGTTCTATTCGGTCTAGGGGTTGCGGCAATCGGTGACAAAGGAAAGCCGGTGCTTCATTTCTTTGAAGGTGTATTAGAAGCAATGTTTTGGGTAACAAATCAAGTAATGAAGGCTGCTCCGTTCGGAGTATTCGCTCTTATTGCAGTGACGGTGGCCCATTTTGGAGTGAGCACATTGCTTCCGCTTGGAAAACTTGTATTGGCTGTGTATGTAACAGTATTGTTTTTCGCTATTGTGATTTTAGGTATAAACGCGAAAATGACAGGAACAAATATTTTTACACTTATTAAGATTTTAAAGGAAGAACTTATCATTTCTTTTACAACAGCGAGTTCTGAGGCAGTTCTCCCGAACATCATGAAAAAGATGGAGCAATTCGGTTGTCCTAAGGCGATTGTTTCTTTCGTCATTCCGACAGGATACACATTCAATCTGACAGGATCAGCTATTTATCAGGCCCTTGCTTCGCTGTTTGTTGCGCAAATGTATAACGTACACATGTCATTGATGGAGCAAATCACATTGTTATTTGTACTTATGATGACTTCAAAAGGTATGGCCGGGGTCCCAGGTGCATCGTTTGTCGTTGTACTGGCGACACTCGGATCTATGGGATTACCGTTAGAGGGAATTGCTTTGATTGCTGGAATCGATCGTATTTTAGATATGATTCGCTCAGCTGTAAACGTTTTAGGAAACTCATTGGCTGCCATCTCAATGGCGAAATGGGAGGGCGAATTTGATAAAGAAAAAGCTCAGGACTATTTGGATTCTGTTAAAGAAACAAAGGCTGCATAAAGGGATAGGAGGAGAAATGTAATGACAGTAACTGAAATAAAAGGAAATGTTCGGATTGAAAAGGATTTTTTAGGGGAAAAAGAGGTGCCTGTAAATGCCTATTACGGCATCCAAACATTGCGCGCTGTCGAGAACTTCCCTATTACAGGATATACAATTCATGAAGAACTAATTAAAGCTTTGGCCGTTGTCAAGAAAGCGGCGGCTCTTGCCAATATGGAAACAAAGCGCCTGTATGAAGGGGTGGGCAAAGCCATAATAGAGGCCGCTCAAGAAATCATCGACGGCAAGTGGCATGATCATTTCATTGTCGACCCGATTCAAGGCGGCGCAGGTACATCAATGAACATGAATGCGAATGAGGTCATTGCCAATCGTGCGCTTGAATTAATTGGGAAAGAAAGAGGAGACTACTTCCATATTAGTCCGAACAGCCATGTGAATATGGCTCAGTCTACGAATGATGCTTTTCCGACTGCGATTCACATCGCAACATTGAATATGTTAGAAAAATTATTAGACACAATGGAATCTATGCATGGCGTATTCGAGCAAAAAGCAAAGGAATTTGACCGGGTCATCAAAATGGGCCGTACTCATCTGCAGGATGCTGTACCGATTCGATTAGGTCAAGAGTTTGAAGCATACTCCCGCGTAATTGCCCGCGATATCAAGCGCATCAAACAATCACGCCAGCATTTATATGAGGTGAACATGGGCGCTACGGCAGTGGGAACGGGCTTGAACGCAGACCCTCGCTATATTGAGCGTGTAGTGGAGCATCTTGCCGATATTAGCGGCTTATCGCTCGTGGGTGCTGAGCACCTTGTGGATGCAACCCAAAACACAGATGTTTACACGGAAGTATCGGCAGCACTTAAAGTATGCATGATGAACATGTCCAAAATTGCCAATGATTTGAGATTGATGGCCTCCGGTCCTCGCGCGGGATTAGGCGAGATAACATTGCCTTCCCGTCAGCCTGGTTCTTCCATTATGCCGGGGAAAGTCAACCCTGTAATGGCTGAGGTCATTAATCAAGTGGCGTTTCAAGTTATTGGAAACGACCATACGATTTGTCTTGCATCTGAAGCAGGGCAGCTGGAACTGAATGTTATGGAGCCTGTTCTCGTATTTAATTTACTTCAATCCATCAGTATTATGAATAATGCATTTCGTGCATTTACAGACTATTGTTTAAAGGGAATTGAAGCAAATGAAGAAAGAATGAAGGAATATGTAGAAAAGAGTGCCGGGATTATTACGGCGGTAAATCCGCATATAGGCTATGAGGTTGCTGCACGTATAGCGAGAGAAGCGATTTTAACCGGTCAGCCGATTCGCGAATTATGCTTGAAATATGACGTATTATCAAAAGAAGAGCTTGATCTAATTTTAGACCCTTATGAAATGACTCACCCTGGTATCGCAGGTGCAGTTCTTTTAAATAGACAGTAAACTTGTACATGGCAAGCAAAGGAGGGCGGAGCGGCCCTTTTTTGTTTGACATAAGGGATAGAACTTCGAGGCTGCCTTATTTTTATTGAGAATCAATAGCAGAGGTTGATTGGAAAAGGAAGGGATTATATGTATAAATTCAAGGTTGGTCCGAATGGGGATGTGGAAACTGCCTTACAAGGTGCGGAATTAATGGCTATACCGTTGTTGAATAAGGGGGTTGCCTTCACGGAGGAGGAGAGACAGGAGCTGAATTTAACAGGATTATTGCCGCCGGCAGTACTAACGCTCGATGAGCAGGCACGCCGCGCTTATGAACAATTCTGCTCGCAGCCGAACGATTTGCATAAAAATGTTGCGTTATCGGCACTGCATGACCGAAACGAGGTATTGTTTTACCGGGTGCTGACGGACCATTTACCAGAAATGCTTCCAATCATATATACACCGACAGTCGGGTTAGCAATCCAGCGTTACAGCATCGAATACCGCCGGCCGCGCGGGGTGTATTTATCTATTAATGATGCAAGCGGCATTGAACAAGCATTTGAAAACTTCGGGGCGAGTGCGGAAGATATCGATTTAATCGTTATTACCGATGGGGAAGGCATTTTAGGGATCGGTGACTGGGGGGTTGGCGGTATTAATATCGCGATTGGTAAATTAGCTGTTTATACAGCCGCAGCAGGAATCGATCCCGCACGTGTCATGCCTGTAATCTTAGATGTGGGCACAGATCGTGAAGAGCTTCTGAACAACCCGTTCTACATCGGTAATTGCCATCCCCGTGTTCGGTATGGGCGGTATGATGAATTCATTGAGCAGTTTGTAAGTACGGTGGCGAGAATGTTTCCTAATGCTTTGCTGCATTGGGAGGATTTCAGTTCCCAAAATGCGCGAAGCATTTTAGAAACGTATCGAGATAAAGTGTGTACATTCAATGATGATATACAAGGAACAGGGGCCGTATCGCTTGCTGCTGTGCTGGCGGCAGTGCGCGCTTCCGGTATTCCGCTCAGTGGGCATCGTGTAGTCGTATTCGGGGCGGGTACAGCCGGTATTGGAATTGCTGATCAGGTTCGTGATGCCATGGTACGGGAGGGGCTTTCATGGGAATCGGCGAACCGAAGATTTTGGTGCATTGACCGGAATGGTTTACTGGCAGATGATATGGACGAATTGTACGACTTCCAGCGCCCATATGCGCGTCCTGCTGAGGAAAAAAATGCAGGATCAGGCTTAGCTGAAGTCGTTCATCAAGTACATCCAACTATTTTGATCGGAACTTCAACGGTTGCGGGGGCATTCACTGAGGATATTGTGAAAGACATGGCAGCGCACGTTGAAAGACCGGTAATATTACCTATGTCCAATCCGACTCCGCTTGCGGAAGCAAAGCCTGCTGATCTAATCCATTGGACAGAGGGAAGAGCACTCGTAGCAACAGGAAGTCCGTTTTCTCCTGTTACATATAACGGAACAGTATATGAAATCGGACAATCCAATAACGCTCTTATTTTCCCGGGGCTTGGACTTGGAACAAACGTCTCCCGTGCCAGTATCATCACTGACGGCATGTTTGCTGCAGCAGCAGAAGCTGTGGCGGGAATGATCGATGTAAGCAATCCAGGTGCGCCTTTACTTCCGCAGATTGAGAATCTTCGTGCCATTTCAGAAATTGTCGCGATAGAAGTGGCAAAGGCGGCTGTTGCCGATGGTGTGGCACGAATAAAACATGACGATATTAAGCAAGCAGTTCGAAATTCAATGTGGGAACCGGTGTATCGGCCTATAAAAGCGGCGAAAGAAACAGTTATGGTATAATGGGCGAAAATACAGCTTGTTTTGATAAACAAGCTGTATTTTCTTATATAACTAGTAGTGTATGGGGGTCAATTGTGTTTATAACTACAAGGCGGCGGTTTGTTAGTAGCAAAAATCAGGAAGTGGCAGATTTGAGAACGGATCAACTGCAAAGCAAAGATACCTGGATCGTTATTGCTCTTATGGTTATAGTACCAATCGCGGGTGAATTGAACTTTCATCCATTCGATAATGTATTTCGTGTCAGTTTCGGAACACCTATTTTCTTCTTTTCTTTATTGTTCTTTCGTAAAATTTCACCTGTAGTCATGGGGCTGCTAGTAGGAATGTCAGTATCGGCGTTCCGGGTTTTATTGGATTGGATGGCGTCGGCAGACTTTAGCCTGGCAGTATCTCTTACCGAACGTTATCCGACGTTTTTCTACTATTTTACATATGCCTTCCTGTTTTATTTGATGAGGGTGAATCGTTTTCAACATCCTTTGCTGATTGGATGTTTCGGTATTACAATTGAAATCACATCCAGTCTTATTGAACTAATGCTTTTTCATCTTTTTGTATTGGGAACGGCTGTGACGATAGGGGCATTGAATAAAATCATTATTATCGCAGTGTTTCGAAGCTTCTTTGTTTTGGCCTTCATCAATATGATGAAACTGTACGAACTACGACTGAAAGAATCGCAAACTCGGAGGGAGAATGAGAATATGCTCATGCACCTTTCCAATTTGTATGTAGAGTCTGTTTATTTGAAAAAGACGCTGCAAAATGCAGAAACCATCACAAAAGAATCCTACAATCTATATCGAAACATGATTGATTTTAAACAAGACCAAGGACTTCCCATTGAAAATTGGGGGAAAAAAGCTTTACGGATAGCCGGAGAGGTGCATGAAATAAAAAAGGATAACCAAAGAATCTTTGCGGGACTTTCAAAGCTCATATCAAGCGAAAGTCTGCCGGAATATATGAATGTACATGAATTAGCGTACATAATAGTTCGAATCAATCAGAAATATGCAGAGCTGTTAGGGAAGAAAATCAAATTTATTTCGCAGATTAGGGGAGAGCATCCAAATTATCACATTTACCTTATGCTGTCTTTTATCAACAATTTAGTCGCGAACGCAGTAGAAGCGATTGAAAATACAGGCACAATCACCATTTCAATAGATAAAGAGGATAATTGGCTCGAGTGTAAAGTGATTGACGACGGTCCGGGCGTTCCTTCTAAATATAAACATCTCATTTTTAAACCGGGGTTTACTTCTAGATATGGAGAAGATGGAACACCGTCCACGGGAATCGGTCTATCTTTTGTAAAAGAAATGTCAGAGGAATTGGGAGGAGAGGTAACACTCCAAACGAGTGGGAAAGGATGCATTTTCATTATCCGGCTGCCGATCCTCTGTCTTGCCGAGAAAGGGTGAGTTTATGTTTTTTTATATTACGGATGATGATGAAGTCTTTCGATCTATGCTGTCACAAATTATAGAGGATGAAGAATTGGGTGACGTTGTAGGAGAAGCGGATGATGGTTCATTACTAGATGCACATACACTGGCAATGAAGCATGTCGATATTTTATTCATTGATTTACTGATGCCGATCCGGGACGGAATTGAAACCATTCGTGGCATTGCGCAGTCATTTAAAGGGAAAATCATTATGATTTCCCAAGTAGAGTCTAAAGAACTGATCGGGGAGGCTTATTCACTTGGAATCGAATATTACATCACGAAGCCGCTGAACAGAAATGAAGTATTATCGGTTGTACAGAAGGTCATGGAACGCATTCGTTTGGAGCAGTCTATACAAGACATTCAAAAATCACTCAGCAATGTATTTGATTGGAATTCCGCCAAGGAACAAAAGTCTGCCTCCGAGGAAAAGAAAATTACAGATTGGGGGCAAGTTCTTTTATCCGAACTCGGCATAGCCGGTGAAAATGGAAGCAAGGACTTGCTGGAAATCATCGATTATTTATACCATTATGAGAAAAAACTAGCATTTGAGACGGGATTTCCTATTTTAAAGGATATCTTCACCCATATCAGCTTAAAAAAATTAGGAACGGCCGCTTCGCAAGATGAGGTTGACAGGGAGAGAAAAGCGTCCGAACAGCGTGTTCGCCGAGCAATTTACCAATCATTGAACCATTTGGCCTCGCTTGGCCTCGCTGATTTTGCGAATCAGAAATTTGAGAATTACGCGTCGAAGTTTTTTGATTTTACAACAGTGCGTCAACGAATGACGGAATTGAAACAAGCATCTTTAATTTCATCAACGCATACGCGGATTAATGCCAAGAAGTTTATTCAGGTGTTGTATTTTGAAGCAAAACAGCTGGTAGATGAGGGGTATTAGAATGTAAATAGGAACCTGGGATAGCAGCATGGTTCCAACTATTATTGGTACTTTCAAAGGCCCCCAACCATATTGGTTGGGGGTCTTTTTTTGCCTAACTTTGCTAGGAGTCTAAATACTTGAGTCTTTTTTTTAAATAGGCAGATCTATCACGAATGAATTGAAAAATCACTTCCGGTTCCCCATCAAATAATTCGATATCCTTCTTTTTAAACGGATCTTGCAGGATATGCGGCCGTAAAGCTTGATGCATAGAAGTAACTTTATTTTCTAAATAAGGAACTGTGAACTGAGTTTCTAAGATTTCTTCTAATATGTTTCTGTAAAGCGTGCGAAACTCAGGTACTTGCAGGAGAAGAATTGAAAGATGGTTGGTATTTCTACCTCCAATAGGAACATAATCGTACTTCATAATACCCCCGCTAATTTTCCGGCCCCAGGTGCCATCATAATCCCAAGGAATGAATTCAAACAACCCTGTTTGGCTGTTACGATAAAGGGCATAGTTATGGGTGAATCCATCATTATTCATGGTGCAAACCGCGCATGCCAGCCACTGTGCGTATTTATTTATGTCAATGAGTTTGAAAATGATCCGGGGGAAGTCGGAGAGTTGGATACTATTGACTTTTTCTACTAGTTCGATGAGGTATTTATAATCGGATTCATTCCCAAATGCTTTTTGGTAGCCTGAAGTAAGAGACTTCTTCTGTTTGCCCTTTTTGTACAGTGAAAAGTTGGCGCCATTACCTACAGCATATAAAATCGGCCCTAAAGGGAGTCCTCTTCTTCTCAAGAACATTTCATCCACGGATTCTAATTGTAGATACACCCCTTTTAAAGAGCCATTTCTTATTAAATTAACATGCTTACTTTCCGGCGATAAGACACCAATGTCTTGAAAAAAGTCGAGAGAAAGTTTGTTGCGGAGGAGTGAGGGATCTCTGTATTCTGCATTAAGGTGAATGACATGTGCATCCGAAACGGTTTTTGGTTCTATGAACTTGATCATATATGATTTTTTACGGAATTCCCGGGTATAGGAACCTCGGTAGCAAATATCAACATTATAGCGGGTATCACCCACCTGTAAACAGGCAGGAACAGGGTCATCGCTCCAAATATCATTCCTAAGATCTTTTAGATCCGCTTTTTTTATTTCTAAAAAATATGATGGAATTTGGTAGGGTATTTGTTCCATAAAAAACACATCCTTAATAAGCTTAATTCATCCTATTAAAGGCGTGTATAAAATGCTCAAGAAATTGCTCAATTCCTTGCAATTTAATTTTCAAACAAAGCAGATGTAGTTTCTCCCCGCATCCGCCCTTAGTTGACTAGTTGGTTTTTAACTGCATACAGGGCGGCCTGTGTCCGGTCCGCCAGTTCAAGCTTTGCTAAAAGGTTCGATACATGAGTTTTAACCGTCTTTTCGGTAATAAATAATGCGGCAGCAATTTCCTTATTGCTTTTTCCTTTCGCGATTTCTTTTAACACATCTACCTCCCGCTTGGTTAATTCCTCTAGTAAATTCTTTTCCTGCTTGCTTTTATTGGACAAATTGGCGAGTAAATGTGAGGTAGCTTTTGGGTGAAGCTGATTTTCCCCGCTGATGATTTTTTTAATCGATGTGACCAGCTCATCAGGCTGAATGTCTTTTAATTGGAACCCGGAAGCACCAGCTTCGAGCGCGGGAATGACCTGATCTTGGTCCGAAAAACTCGTCAGCATCATAATTTTAATTTCGGGCTGCTTTTCTTTTATGATCTTTGTTGCCTGGATTCCGTCCATTTCCGGCATGACGAGGTCCATTAAAATAATATCTGGCTTTAACAACTGGGCCTGTTGAACGGCTTCTTTGCCATTGGCGGCTTCCCCGATAATTTCAAGGCCTTTTTGTGTTCGAAGGAAAAAGACCAGGCCTCTTCTGACGACATGATGGTCGTCAGCTATTAGGATGCGTATACACATGTGAATTCTCCTCTCTAAAAAGGTATGCGGACCTCTATCACTGTCCCGCTACCTGGTCTACTCTTTATGAAAAATTGTCCGTTAAGCGATTCTGTCCGTGTTCTTATGTTTTTTAACCCTAATGAGAGAATTTCAACATTTTCTCCGTAATGGAAGCCGCATCCTTGATCCTTAATGGTCATCACAACGAGGTCCTTAGCGGCATGAAACATCAAGGTCACATCGGTGGTCTGGGAATGCTTCTTACAATTGGCTAACGCCTCCTGACCGATGCGCCACAATGCTTCCTCGACTTTTCCAGGAACGCTCGCTGCTCCTGTAATCTCGGTATCGATGGATAGGCCAAGCATTTCAGCATAACTTCTCAAGGCGCTAACGATGCCATTCTCTAGACCAAGCGGGCGCAGCTGCCAAATCAATGCTCGCATCTCTCCAAGCGCTTCCTGAGCTAAGTCCTTAATATAGACGAATGTATGTTTCACTTCTTCTTGCTCAGTCATTTCCACTCCTGCCCTTGCTGTTAAGCTGAGGGAAAATAACAGTTGATTAACGGAATCATGAAGATCTCTTGCCAGCCGATTGCGTTCCGCAACAAGTGCGGTTTCTTGTTCCCTTTGGGTAAGTTTTATGCGTTTTAGCGCCGTGCCGATTTGATAGGCAACAGCTTCAAGTAATGCAAGTTCATTTTTGTTGAAATGTGTCTTATAAGGCGATCCAACATTTAAGATTCCAAATCGTTCATCTCCAGCTCCTAGCGGAACGGTGGCATGATGGGTCAGTCCGCAAGTTTCACCAGCATGTTCTTCGATCGCTTCCTCAATTCGTTTACATTCCATAATATTCGTAGCTTTAGTTAATTTTTTATTATTGTATTTATTGACGCACCAACACCCGCCCTGGCACATTCGTTCTTTTTGGTTAGCTGCCAAAGCAGGGGGCAGTGATTCGTCGGCTGCGAGGTGATGCGTCCCTTGCTCATCCATTAAAAAAATCCATCCAGTCTGTAGACCAGTTACTTGGAGAAGTCTTTTCAATACGCCGGACAGCACATTGTTTGTATCCGTTCCTTCATTCAATAACTCAGCGATTTCTTTTAAAATCCCAATATCATTATTCTTCTCAGACATTCTATTCTCCTCCACTGTCCGCATTTACTGTAATTATAACTTAATGGATGGAAGGTTGACGTTAAAAACTTGACTTTGAACGTTATGGAGCAGGCTTAGCTTGTAATCAATCGACTCCTCGAGATTATCAACTTTAAAACCATAATGATGGAAACGCACGTTTGGTAAAACCTTGGATTATAAGATTAAATTCATATCGCCAAACTCGTGCCATAAATAACCTTCGACGATGGCATGATTGTATGCTTGCAGCAAATGCTGCTCTGATACAAAGGCGGACAGCATATCAAGGTGGCTCGCTTGGGGTTCATGAAAACCAGTAATGATTCCGTCGGCTATTTTTAAAGGATATTGCTGATCGATATAGAGATTGGTTGCGCCCGATCGGACTCCGCTTTTGGCTGCACTTTCAAGAGCGCGAACCACGGTGGTGCCAACCGCAATGACTCGTTTGCCAGCGGCTTTTGTCTGGCGAATCCGATCCATGGTTTGTTCAGAGATTTGGTACTCTTCGATATTTTCTTCAGGTGACTGCTGATAGGTATCGTCGATTAAATAACTTAGTCCTGTATGCAGTTGGATAAAGTCAAAATGGATGTTCAATTGCTTTAATTTGAAAATTAGCTCCCAGCTGAACGCTCTGCCTGCTGAGGGCATTTCCACAGAACCGGGATGACTGGCAAAAATGGTTTGATAGTAATCAAGATCCCATGGCTTCTCGATATATTCATAACGAATCGGCTCTCCAAGGGTATAAATACTATTAAATAGTTCCGTACCTTGTTTCGTAAATTCAATGATTTTTAATGGAGAATTTCCCTTGTCTGCAATTACGATTGCAGACAATTCTGATGAAAACTCGAGTATGTCACCTGGTTTTACGGGAGCGGCAACGATTAATGCCTCCCATAGTTCTTCCTGGCATCGTCTGGCCAAACGCACTTCAACATGGGGTATGATGGGTTCTGTGCCTCGAATACAATTGGCGTGTAAAACCGCGGGGATAGTTCGACTGTTATTGGCAATAAGCAGGTCGCCGGGCTCGAGATAATCTGCAAGCTGGAAAAAATGATCATGCTTGATGTCTCCTGTTGCCCGGTCGAGAACCATCATCCGGACATGATCCCTTCGCACACCGCGCTTTTCAGGGGGGAGGGACGCATTTAATTCATTAGGCAGGTAAAAATCTAATGCTCTTGTTGCCATCACAATTCCTCCTCTGCTTGAGCCTCAAAGCGCTGGCCATTTATTGCGGCTGCCTTATCTGATGCTAGATAAAGAAAGATTTCGATGACATCTTCTGGCTTAGCTAATGGGTAATTGCAATTTGGGACTGCTAATTGATGCATATCTGTGTCCATTTCACCGGGATCGACCATGTTTACCCGAATATTCGTCTCCTTTAATTCGTCTGCCCAAGTCTGGGTGAGTCCTTCCACGGCGAACTTAGAAATTCCGTATGCACCCCATCCTGCATAACCCGTATGGCCAGCTTCCGATGTAACATTGATGATTGAACCTTCGTTCCGCTCGAGCATCCCTGGAATGACCCTTCTTGTCACAAGAAAGGGCGAAACTGCATTTACTCGCAGTACTTCCGCAAAGTCTTCCTCTGGGTAATCGAGCAGTAGAGGCATTGGACTGGGGCCAAGGATCGAGGCATTATTAATTAAGACATCAATGTGGCCAAATGCCTCCTCAGTCATCGCAATGAATCGTTCTACATCGCGTGATTTGGAAATATCCGCGGTAACTGCGAGAACTTCCGCACCTAATTTTTGAATTTCTTCTTTCACTTTTAAGAGTTTTTCTGATGTTCTTGAGCAGATGGCCAGTTTAGCTCCTTCCTTTGCAAAAGCCAGTGTCAACGCTCTGCCCAGCCCCTTAGACGCGCCAGTAATCATCACAACTTTATTATTCATATCGTCTCTCCCCTTTGTTTCTTGATGTCTTAAGCATAAAGGTTTTTGTAAAATCATCATTCGGAAAAAAGCTTGAAGTTTATCTACAACTTTAGGATGAGGAATTGAAGAAATAGCGAGTGAATAGATGTCATTGACGACCGAGCAAGGTGAAAAAAGAGTCGCCAGGGTAGCCAATAGGAGCATTTGACGACCGAGCAAGGGAAAAAAAGAGTCGCCAGGGTAGCCAATAGGAGCGATTGACGACCGAGCAAGGGGGAGAAAGAGTCCCAGGGTATTCAATCAGTCAATCGTTCCTACCCTTATGAACGAAAAAGAGTTGCCTTGGTAAATCTATTCATAATAAGTCCATTGCCCAAACCCCATCAAAGTATAGTTTTGTTTAAGGATTCGACGTATTTGCTTCTTAGACCCAACCCCACACCACTCAAAAACCAGATTCGTTGTAATTTTGATGCCAGGAAAAAGCAACACTAATTCCTCCACACACCGTAATACAGCAGAATCGATTGTTTCTATGTGCCCGCATTTACTACAGACAATCATCTTCCCTTCATCAGGAATGATCAACAAGTGGCATTTTCCACAAATAACCCCCTTTTTCAGGTGATCAAAGTTATTAGCGGGATAACGGGTAAAAGGATTGTCCGTTTGGTGCAATGAGATTAGTTGATCAGCAAGTATTTTGTGGCGGTTCGTTAGTTTTGAAGGAATCTCGTTTAATTTTTTCATTAGACTGTTTAACTGAGTGGGGTGAATAATTGGCTCTTTTAATGGGGCTTGGTATAAGGTGAAATTGGGGTGTACAAAGGTTACGTCACCTTCAATAGGTGAGTGAAAGCCAAGATCTTTAAGTAATGGACGAAGGAGCAACTTACTTCGTTGGTTTGAATTCTTTGTTAACAATTTAGAGTCACACCCGATAAAAATTGGCAACTTAATTCTTTGCATTTCTTCTGAACCCCAGATAAAGAATAGTTCTAAGAGGTGAAAAGAAGTGACAGTCATTACGACCTTTAAGGAAAAAAAACGGGAAAAACAAATAAAATATGAACGATCAGTCCTTCGGGAATTATCGATCAATACATTAAAAGAACGAGTCCAACAATACTTTGGCTCCACCAAAATTGTTTCCAGCCTCATCATGAATACAGGAATTGAAGAAGCATGTTATGATATCGCACTTGAAGCTTTTTTATTGGGGGCAAAATATAGCAAATTTGGTTATCATGGTGAAACCTTTGATGATGTTCGAAAACGCTGCTACCGAGAAGAAAAACATCTTATTGATACGTTATATAACTTTTTCCTTTATTGGGGGAGCGGTGAAGAAGGCGCCATGAGTGAATCACTTTACTATCTATGTGAGCAGTATATCCATATCTGGTGGAGAGAGGGCTATGAAAAAGGACAAAGACGCCACAAGCTCCGTCTGCACTAAGGTCTGGCATTTCTTCCTGTTCTAATTCCCCCCTTTGTCCCATATAGTTTAGAGAATAGGGACGAGCGGGAAGGAATGATTGGGGTGTCAAAACGAAGACTGAAAATAATTAGTTTTATTGTAGGCTTATTTGTCTTATTTTTCGTTTTACAATATGACTTTGCTGAAGATGACTCATTGAATGCTTGGAATCTTCCGTTGTCAGGAAAAATCATTTTGCTTGACCCGGGCCACGGCGGACCAGATGGCGGCGCAGGAACGGGTCAAACCTTAGAAAAAGACATTGCCTTAGAGATTACCAAAAAAGTTCGGGATTACTTGCAAATGCAAGGTGCCCTTGTCATTATGACCAGAGAAACAGATACCGATTTAGCAGCATCTGATACAAGAGGCTACAGTCGAAGAAAAGTGGAAGATTTAAAAACTAGACTGAAGATGATTAACGACGGTGATAATGACTTTTTTGTCAGTATTCATTTAAATGCCATTCCATCTTCCAGATGGAGCGGAGCTCAAACCTTCTATGCACCACAATATAAAGAAAATGCAGAGGCGGCCAAGTTTATCCAAGACGAGCTGCGGACAAATTTAAAGAACACCACACGTAGAGCGAAACCTATTAATAATGTCTATATCTTAAAAAACGCGAAGAAACCTGGCGTTTTAGTGGAAGTTGGCTTTTTGTCCAACCCTGCAGAAAAGGAAAAGTTAAAAAAGGATTCCTACCAGGAGAAAGTTGCCGTTTCCATCTATCAAGGTATCACTCGATATTATACGAATGAAAAAGAACTCGTCGAGCCAGAGTATTGAAGGTGGAAAAACACCTTCTATTTTTTTGGAAAAAAAGCAGCTAGCAGTAAAAATACCTGTGATTCATTTAACTGTTTCTTAACTTGGATATGATATACTGAGAGATGGAAACGAATTCAAAATGTGAGGTGCTTTTTATGTTAACAGAGGAAAGAATCTATGAGGTTCTAGGCAGCCTGAAGGAACCATTTTTACATAAAACATTAGCTGAATTAAATGCTATTGTGGAAATAAAGATCAAAGAAGAAAAAAACCATGTAAGCGTAAAAGTGGCAATCGCAAAAACTGGTACAGCGGAGCAGCTCCAATTACAAACACAAATTGTTAATTTGTTAAAAGAAGCTGGGGCGGCAACGGTGGGAATCCGCTTTAGCGAACTACCTGAAGAAGTATTAGCAGCAAATCGCCATGCGGAACCAGAAAATAATGAGACAAATTTGCTTCATTCAAATAAAACCACTTTCATTGCCATTGCCAGTGGAAAGGGCGGCGTTGGTAAATCAACGGTGTCGGTGAACCTTGCTGTCGCGCTGGCGCGTCTAGGCAAAAAGGTTGGATTAATTGACGCCGATATTTATGGCTTTAGTGTACCTGATATGATGGGAATTACCCAGAGACCTGTAGTTAGGGGAGAAAAGATCATCCCTGTCGAACGTTTCGGTGTCCAAGTTATCTCCATGGGCTTTTTTGTGGAAGACAATTCACCAATTATTTGGCGTGGACCCATGTTAGGAAAAATGTTAAACAGCTTCTTTAGTGAAGTAGAGTGGGGCGATATCGATTATCTATTATTAGATTTGCCGCCAGGTACTGGGGACGTGGCTTTAGATGTTCATACCATGCTGCCGGCATGTAAAGAAATTATCGTTACTACTCCACATCCAACTGCTGCGTTTGTTGCAGCGCGTGCGGGTGCAATGGCACTGAAAACTGACCATGAAGTTCTTGGTGTCATTGAGAACATGGCCTACTTTGAAAGTAAGCTGACTGGTGAAAAGGAATATGTATTTGGACAAGGCGGGGGAGATAAATTAGCGGAGGAATTGAATACCGAAGTTCTTGGCCGTTTGCCGCTTAACCAGCCCGATTGGAACGACGAAGACTTTGCACCATCAATTTATCAAGAAGACCATCAGACTGGAAAAATTTATTTAGAAATTGCTGAAAAAGTAACTGCCTTACTTAAAAAATAAAAAGATGCAAAAAGAGAAGCCCTTTCCTCCTGGAAAAGGCTTCTCTTCATTAGATAGTATGGGTCAAGATAATAAATTCACCTCAGCTTCCTGTATCGGTCTTACTGCCGCTGTCGGAACTTTGGCTTTTACCAGCGGATTTACTAGCCGCTTCTTCTGCTGCCTTTAAGAGCAATTCTTGTATTTTTGCTTTAAACAAGGGGCTATCTATTGTTTCTGTTATGACTTTTTGTAGATGTGCTCGGTACTCTTTGCTTTTTAATGCATCTGCCATCTCTTTTTGGATTTCCGGCTCTTTAAAAACCTCAATCATCATTCCTCTATATTCGGGGTCATTCATTAATTCCTTCAGTAATTTTTTGTTTTCAGACTTCAAGTTTTTTGAAACGCTTTGTGCGAATTTAGGATCACTAAACGTTTTTTTCCAATAATCTTTTGCCTTATCCGATGTGAGAGTTTGCTGGATCGTATCAGAGACAACTTTTTGATCCATTACCAGCTTTTCCTTCATGCCATCACTGGACATTACTTCTTGGAGTGCTTTTTTCCCATCATCCGTTTTAAGAATATCAACAACCATCTTTTTCGTTTGTTCGTAATCAACTTGTCCTCCGCCGCTGGATTCATTGGCTGAACAGCTTGTCAAGAACACCAAGATGGGCAGGAGGCACAATATGCTTTTTGCTTTCATTAATAAGCCCCTTTCACATAAAAATCCTTAAGTTTAGCATGTTGTAACTTGTGAAAGATTATTCGTACAGAATCATAAATTATGGATTTTTCAAATTTGACTTGGTACAATCATAATGTTGATTATTTTTGTATTCTGGAGGTTTATAGTGTGACAAGCCGTAATTGGGTAAAATTATTTTTAAACACATTATTAGTGGGCGGTATCACAACGGCTATTGTGGGCTTTATTGTTCGCTGGAATGAGTTTGAGCCCTATTTTACTGAATTTAAACTCATTGATATTTTGTCGACCTTGATTTGGTTAATTGTCATGGGCTTTTTGTTTAGTGTTATTAGCCAAATGGGCTTTTTTGCATATTTAACGGTTCACCGTTTCGGTTTAGGGATCTTTAAATCTGTTTCCTTGTGGAATGCTGTACAAATTGTTCTTATTCTATTTGGTTTATTTGATTTAGTTTATTTGCGGTACGACAATTTTGCTGACCCAGGTGATTCTGTTCTCCCATACTTTGGTCCCGCTATCATCCTGTTAATAGTTGCGTTAGCGGCAGCATGGTATAAAGTAAAACAGACCAATCGGGATGCGTTTATTCCTGCCGTATTTTTTATGATTGTGGTTACTTTAGTTGAGTGGGTACCAGTCCTTCGCGTAAATGAACATAGCTGGCTTTACCTCATGATGTTTGCATTAATGGCGTGTAATGCTTATCAACTTTTGATTTTGCATAAATTAAACATTCAATCACAGCAGGAAAGACAAAAGAGGGCAAACCAAGCCCAAAGTAACAAACCCGTAACTAAGAAAAAGACAAAAAAACCGTCCATTTAAAAAGTTGGACGGTTTTTTTGTGTTTATCTTATTTCTTTTGAACTGGCCTCACCGTTAGCTATTAATTCTGATACGGAAACAAGTTTAAATCCTTTTTGGCGAATTTCCTTTAAAATCAATGGCAATGCTTTGGCTGTTTGCTTTGCTGAATCGGAAGCGTGAAGCAAAACGATATCGCCTTTGTCTGCTTTACCAACGTTCTTGACAATGGCTGGAATCCCTGGATTATTCCAGTCCTTTGAATCGACACTCCAATGGACTACTGTATATCCATATCTTTTGGCAATTTTTAAAGTCCGCTCATCGAAATGACCGGTTGGAGCTCGGAGCAACTTAATATCCTTCACATTTAGTTTTCTGAAGGCTTCTTGTGCTTTTGAGATATCTTGGCCGATTTTTACATCTTCCAAGTCCCGATAGTCTTTGTATTCGTAGCCAAGAATACCGATTTCATAACCATCCTTTATGATTCGATTAACAATGTCTGGGTGTCGCTCGGCCCACGAACCAGCTAAGAAGAAAGTAGCTGCTTTTACATTTTCCCTCTTTAAGGTATCTAAAATAGGCTCTGCCTTTTCATCACCCCAACCGATATTAAAAGTAAGAGCAAGACCCTTTTCCCCTCTATAAATTGCTTTCGGACCATCCTTTGTTGAAAAGACAGGAATTTGTGTAAGGTTCTCTATGTAGAGAAACCATGCCGTAAAAAACGCTGCAATTAAAATAAGTGAAATGTTCTTCAAAGACTTCCCGTTAACTACAAAAAATTTCATCGTCCCCACCTCGTCCAATACTGTCCTTGTCTCAACCTATGCGGACTTTTTTTAAAATATGAATAGAAAATCTTATAATAAAATCTCAAAAATTGGAAAAGACTACAATTACTAGATATTACGCTGGAGGTTATTCAATGTTTGGACTTCTAATAAATGATAAGGAAGTAAAAGAAATGGAATACCTTATTAAAAGAGAAATGGATGAAATTCTTTTTGATTTAAGAGATGATCGTATAGATCACATAGTAAAGAGAGCGATGGAAGAAAGATATAAAGTATTATTTACCCTTTTTCGAAGAGTAGCTTCACCACATGATTGTCTAAAGTATATGAGGAGAGGAAAGAAGGATAGGAAAAAGGGATAAAAAAAGATTCTTTTTTTATGCAAGAACCGTTGACAATAAATAAGTATCTTGGTATATTAATAAACGTCGCTGCTGACATAAATAAAACTTCAAAAAAGTTGTTGACATTATGTTTTGCAGGTGATATATTAATAAAGTCGCTTTTGAGCGATACAACAAATTGCTCTTTGAAAACTAAACAAACAAAATCGTGCAAACAAACAATAACTTTTAGTTTCAGAAATGAAACTAAGCCAACGTAACAAATGAGCTAATCAACTTTCTTGGAGAGTTTGATCCTGGCTCAGGACGAACGCTGGCGGCGTGCCTAATACATGCAAGTCGAGCGAGACTCTTCGGAGTCTAGCGGCGGACGGGTGAGTAACACGTGGGCAACCTGCCTGTAAGACTGGGATAACACCGGGAAACCGGTGCTAATACCGGATAATCCTTTTCCTCTCATGAGGGAAAGTTGAAAGACGGTTTCGGCTGTCACTTACAGATGGGCCCGCGGCGCATTAGCTAGTTGGTGAGGTAACGGCTCACCAAGGCGACGATGCGTAGCCGACCTGAGAGGGTGATCGGCCACACTGGGACTGAGACACGGCCCAGACTCCTACGGGAGGCAGCAGTAGGGAATCTTCCACAATGGACGAAAGTCTGATGGAGCAACGCCGCGTGAGCGATGAAGGCCTTCGGGTCGTAAAGCTCTGTTGTTAGGGAAGAACAAGTACCGGAGTAACTGCCGGTACCTTGACGGTACCTAACCAGAAAGCCACGGCTAACTACGTGCCAGCAGCCGCGGTAATACGTAGGTGGCAAGCGTTGTCCGGAATTATTGGGCGTAAAGCGCGCGCAGGCGGTCCTTTAAGTCTGATGTGAAAGCCCACGGCTCAACCGTGGAGGGTCATTGGAAACTGGGGGACTTGAGTGCAGAAGAGGAAAGCGGAATTCCACGTGTAGCGGTGAAATGCGTAGAGATGTGGAGGAACACCAGTGGCGAAGGCGGCTTTCTGGTCTGTAACTGACGCTGAGGCGCGAAAGCGTGGGGAGCAAACAGGATTAGATACCCTGGTAGTCCACGCCGTAAACGATGAGTGCTAAGTGTTAGAGGGTTTCCGCCCTTTAGTGCTGCAGCTAACGCATTAAGCACTCCGCCTGGGGAGTACGGCCGCAAGGCTGAAACTCAAAGGAATTGACGGGGGCCCGCACAAGCGGTGGAGCATGTGGTTTAATTCGAAGCAACGCGAAGAACCTTACCAGGTCTTGACATCCTCTGACACTCCTAGAGATAGGATTTTCCCCTTCGGGGGACAGAGTGACAGGTGGTGCATGGTTGTCGTCAGCTCGTGTCGTGAGATGTTGGGTTAAGTCCCGCAACGAGCGCAACCCTTGATCTTAGTTGCCAGCATTTAGTTGGGCACTCTAAGGTGACTGCCGGTGACAAACCGGAGGAAGGTGGGGATGACGTCAAATCATCATGCCCCTTATGACCTGGGCTACACACGTGCTACAATGGATGGTACAAAGGGCTGCAAGACCGCGAGGTTTAGCCAATCCCATAAAACCATTCTCAGTTCGGATTGCAGGCTGCAACTCGCCTGCATGAAGCCGGAATCGCTAGTAATCGCGGATCAGCATGCCGCGGTGAATACGTTCCCGGGCCTTGTACACACCGCCCGTCACACCACGAGAGTTTGTAACACCCGAAGTCGGTGGGGTAACCGTAAGGAGCCAGCCGCCTAAGGTGGGACAGATGATTGGGGTGAAGTCGTAACAAGGTAGCCGTATCGGAAGGTGCGGCTGGATCACCTCCTTTCTAAGGATAAAGCTGGACTTGTGAGCCAGACAAAACAGTTTGTGCATTGATTCTTGTTTGTTTAGTTTTGAGAGTGCAATTCTCTCAAACTAATTCGTTCTTTGAAAACTAGATAATCGTAATGAAGAAGCAAAGTAAACATCGAGTAATCGCCATTTTAGTTTTCTCTCTTAATTAAGTTAAGAGAATAACCTTTTAGGTTAAGTTAGAAAGGGCGCACGGTGAATGCCTTGGCACTAGGAGCCGATGAAGGACGGGACTAACACCGATATGCTTCGGGGAGCTGTAAGTAAGCTTTGATCCGGAGATTTCCGAATGGGGGAACCCACTGTTCGTAATGGAACAGTATCTTTACCTGAATACATAGGGTATGGAAGGCATACCCGGGGAACTGAAACATCTAAGTACCCGGAGGAAGAGAAAGCAAACGCGATTCCCTGAGTAGCGGCGAGCGAAACGGGACATAGCCCAAACCAAGAGGCTTGCCTCTTGGGGTTGTAGGACACTCAACATGGAGTTACAAAGGAACGGGGTAGATGAAGCGACCTGGAAAGGTCCGTCAGAGAAGGTAAAAACCCTGTAGTCGAAACTTCGTTCCCTCCTGAGTGGATCCTGAGTACGGCCGGACACGTGAAATCCGGTCGGAAGCAGGGAGGACCATCTCCCAAGGCTAAATACTCCCTAGTGACCGATAGTGAACCAGTACCGTGAGGGAAAGGTGAAAAGCACCCCGGAAGGGGAGTGAAATAGTTCCTGAAACCGTGTGCCTACAAGTAGTCAGAGCCCGTTCATGGGTGATGGCGTGCCTTTTGTAGAATGAACCGGCGAGTTACGATCCCATGCAAGGTTAAGTTGAAGAGACGGAGCCGCAGCGAAAGCGAGTCTGAATAGGGCGAATTGAGTATGTGGTCGTAGACCCGAAACCAGGTGATCTACCCATGTCCAGGGTGAAGTCCAGGTAACACTGGATGGAGGCCCGAACCCACGCACGTTGAAAAGTGCGGGGATGAGGTGTGGGTAGCGGAGAAATTCCAATCGAACTTGGAGATAGCTGGTTCTCTCCGAAATAGCTTTAGGGCTAGCCTCACGTAGTAAGAGTCTTGGAGGTAGAGCACTGTTTGGACTAGGGGCCCTCATCGGGTTACCGAATTCAGACAAACTCCGAATGCCAAAGACTTATCCGTGGGAGTCAGACTGCGAGTGATAAGATCCGTAGTCAAAAGGGAAACAGCCCAGACCACCAGCTAAGGTCCCAAAGTATACGTTAAGTGGAAAAGGATGTGGAGTTGCTTAGACAACCAGGATGTTGGCTTAGAAGCAGCCACCATTTAAAGAGTGCGTAATAGCTCACTGGTCGAGTGACTCTGCGCCGAAAATGTACCGGGGCTAAACGTATCACCGAAGCTGTGGATTGACATCTACGATGTCAGTGGTAGGAGAGCGTTCTAAGGGCGTTGAAGCTAGACCGTAAGGACTGGTGGAGCGCTTAGAAGTGAGAATGCCGGTATGAGTAGCGAAAGATGAGTGAGAATCTCATCCACCGAATGCCTAAGGTTTCCTGAGGAAGGCTCGTCCGCTCAGGGTTAGTCGGGACCTAAGCCGAGGCCGAAAGGCGTAGGCGATGGATAACAGGTTGATATTCCTGTACCACCTCTTTATCGTTTGAGCAATGGGGGGACGCAGGAGGATAGGGTAAGCGCGCTGTTGGATATGCGCGTCTAAGCAGTTAGGCTGAGAGGTAGGCAAATCCGCCTCTCACATAAGGCTGAGCTGTGACAGCGAGGGAAATTTAGTACCGAAGTTCCTGATTCCACACTGCCAAGAAAAGCCTCTAGCGAGATAAAAGGTGCCCGTACCGCAAACCGACACAGGTAGGCGAGGAGAGAATCCTAAGGTGAGCGAGAGAACTCTCGTTAAGGAACTCGGCAAAATGACCCCGTAACTTCGGGAGAAGGGGTGCTTTTTGAGGTGAATAGCCTCGAAGAGCCGCAGTGAATAGGCCCAGGCGACTGTTTAGCAAAAACACAGGTCTCTGCGAAGCCGCAAGGCGAAGTATAGGGGCTGACGCCTGCCCGGTGCTGGAAGGTTAAGAGGAGGGGTTAGCGCAAGCGAAGCTCTGAATCGAAGCCCCAGTAAACGGCGGCCGTAACTATAACGGTCCTAAGGTAGCGAAATTCCTTGTCGGGTAAGTTCCGACCCGCACGAAAGGCGTAACGATCTGGGCACTGTCTCAACGAGAGACTCGGTGAAATTATAGTACCTGTGAAGATGCAGGTTACCCGCGACAGGACGGAAAGACCCCGTGGAGCTTTACTGTAGCCTGATATTGAATTTTGGTACAGCTTGTACAGGATAGGTAGGAGCCTGAGAAGCCGGAGCGCTAGCTTCGGTGGAGGCGTCGGTGGGATACTACCCTGGCTGTATTGAAATTCTAACCCGCACCCCTGATCGGGGTGGGAGACAGTGTCAGGTGGGCAGTTTGACTGGGGCGGTCGCCTCCTAAAAAGTAACGGAGGCGCCCAAAGGTTCCCTCAGAATGGTTGGAAATCATTCGCAGAGTGTAAAGGCACAAGGGAGCTTGACTGCGAGACCTACAAGTCGAGCAGGGACGAAAGTCGGGCTTAGTGATCCGGTGGTTCCGCATGGAAGGGCCATCGCTCAACGGATAAAAGCTACCCCGGGGATAACAGGCTTATCTCCCCCAAGAGTCCACATCGACGGGGAGGTTTGGCACCTCGATGTCGGCTCATCGCATCCTGGGGCTGTAGTCGGTCCCAAGGGTTGGGCTGTTCGCCCATTAAAGCGGTACGCGAGCTGGGTTCAGAACGTCGTGAGACAGTTCGGTCCCTATCCGTCGTGGGCGCAGGAAATTTGAGAGGAGCTGTCCTTAGTACGAGAGGACCGGGATGGACGCACCGCTGGTGTACCAGTTGTTCTGCCAAGAGCATCGCTGGGTAGCTATGTGCGGACGGGATAAGTGCTGAAAGCATCTAAGCATGAAGCCCCCCTCAAGATGAGATTTCCCATAGCGCAAGCTAGTAAGAACCCTGAAAGATGATCAGGTTGATAGGTCAGAGGTGGAAGCGTGGTAACATGTGGAGCTGACTGATACTAATCGTTCGAGGACTTAACCATATTTTAAGGTGAACTCAAGTTTACAAACTTCTTCTGTATTATCTAGTTTTGAGGGAATGAAAAAAATTAATTTTCCTCTTGAAAAAAATAAAAAAGACATTATAATAAAATAGTGTCGAATATATGGTCTGGCAATTATGGCGAGAAGGTCACACCCGTTCCCATACCGAACACGGAAGTTAAGCTTCTCAGCGCCGATGGTAGTTGGGACACGCGTCCCTGTGAGAGTAGGACATTGCCAGGCTGTAATATTATTGTTCCGCAGTAGCTCAGTGGTAGAGCTATCGGCTGTTAACCGATCGGTCGTAGGTTCGAGTCCTACCTGCGGAGCCATTTTTATGTAAACTAAGTTTAGCTGTGCTTCCATAGCTCAGTAGGTAGAGCACTTCCATGGTAAGGAAGAGGTCAGCGGTTCGAGCCCGCTTGGAAGCTTACCTATTTTAATAATAGTATGGCCCCTTGGTCAAGCGGTTAAGACACCTCCCTTTCACGGAGGTAACACGGGTTCGAGTCCCGTAGGGGTCACCATAACTTTTTCACGCTAGTGAAAATAACTTTCATTTATTTGGAGGATTAGCTCAGCTGGGAGAGCATCTGCCTTACAAGCAGAGGGTCGGCGGTTCGATCCCGTCATCCTCCACCATAATTTTATTATGTAAACCTATGCCGGGGTAGCTCAATTGGTAGAGCAACTGACTTGTAATCAGTAGGTTGGGGGTTCAAGTCCTCTCGCCGGCACCATTTTTTTAAATTTAATATGGAGGGGTAGCGAAGTGGCTAAACGCGGCGGACTGTAAATCCGCTCCCTCCGGGTTCGGCGGTTCGAATCCGTCCCCCTCCACCATTATATTTTTAAAAAAGTTGGTCATACTAGATATTATCACATCATTATTGGGCTATAGCCAAGCGGTAAGGCATCGCACTTTGACTGCGACATGCGTTGGTTCAAATCCAGCTAGCCCAGCCAGAGAGCCATTAGCTCAGTTGGTAGAGCATCTGACTTTTAATCAGAGGGTCGAAGGTTCGAGTCCTTCATGGCTCATATAGGAAAAGCAAAAAACTTTGGATAAAATTCCAAAGTTTTTTTTGCTTTTCTTACGTATATTCATACATTATTTTGTCGAGTTGAGTCATCGGTATGAAAGCGGTTAAAATAGAATTATATTGGGGTAGGAGGAATTATTATGAACAAGCTTTCGATTATTGGAATGCCGATGGATTTAGGACAAATGAGACGTGGGGTGGACATGGGGCCAAGTGCGATCCGTTATGCGGGGGTAGTTGAACGCCTAAAGCCACTATTTGATGAAATACATGATTTAGGGGATATTCCAATTGGAAGACCTGAAGTAGTAGTTGATAAAGAATCCAATTTACGAAATTTAGATTTAGTTGCGGAAAAAAGTGCTTTACTTGCTGAAAAAGTAGATACTGCTGTGGAGTCTGGTGCATTTCCACTCGTTCTTGGCGGTGATCATAGTATCGCAATTGGTACTTTAGCAGGTGTATCTAAACATTATAAAAACCTTGGAGTAATTTGGTATGATGCCCATGGTGATTTAAATACAGCTGAAACAAGTCCCACAGGTAATATCCACGGAATGCCTCTAGCCGTCAGTATCGGGTTAGGTCACAGCAAGTTAACCGATATAGGCGGATATGGTCCAAAAGTAAAACCAGAGAATGTAGTCATTATTGGTGCAAGGGCGCTGGATGATGGAGAAAAAGAATTAATTAAAGAAATAGGTATCAAGGTTTATACTATGCATGAAATAGACCGAATGGGGATGGCTGCAGTAATGGAGGAAACAATTGCCTACCTTAAGGATAAAACAGATGGTGTTCATTTATCACTTGATCTCGATGGTTTAGATCCAAATGATGCGCCAGGAGTTGGTACACCAGTTATTGGTGGAATCAGTTACCGTGAAAGTCATCTTGCCATGGAGATGTTAGAAGAGGCAAAAATTATTACCTCCGCAGAATTTGTTGAAGTAAACCCTATTTTAGATGAAAAAAATAAAACAGCTAAAGTTGCTGTTGAGTTGATGGGTTCATTATTCGGGGAAAAATTATTATAAATAAAAACAGCTTAGTCGAGTTAACAAACAAAAGTAAAATAAGCGGAGTTTTTCCGGTTAAAAGCAGAATGGAGCTCATTTCGTGGTAAATAAGCGGAGTTTTTCCGGTTAAGCAAAGAAAAATTCCCCACTTTTGCATTTTTTGAGTAAATAGACGGAATTTCTCCGGCTATTTACTCATTTTTTTATACTCATTTCAAATTAGGCGGAATTTTTCCGTCTATTTCTCACCTCGCCCGCTTTACCTAATCCCCCCAACCGAAAAGTGCACCCCGTCATCTAATAAGAAAGCACCCAAAATCAGACAGCTGCACATCATCTGTGCTGCTGTTTTTTTATTTTTAGCTTATTATTAAACCTTTTAGGATATTTTTGTTAATATTAAAGGTGTTGTAAATTTTTTCGTTTTTAAACGAAACTTTTCTGTTATCGATACGTATTATCGGTTAGCAGCAATGGAGCTGAGGTAACTTAATGGATGCAATAGTAAAAAAGAGAATAAAGCAAGTAATCAAGGGAGACCAGGATGCCTTTGGTGAAATTGTTGAATTATATAAAAACAGTATTTATCAACTTTGTTTTCGCATGCTTGGTAATCGCCATGAAGCAGAGGATATTGCACAGGAAGCTTTTATCCGTGCCTTTGTTAATATCAAATCCTTTAATCAAGATTTGAAATTTTCAACCTGGCTGTTCCGGATTGCTACCAATCTGTGTATTGACCGAATGCGTAAAAAGAAACCCGATCATTATCTAGATGCTGAAGTTGCAGGGACAGACGGCTTAACCATGTACTCACAGATCCCTTCCAACACACCGCTGCCTGAGACGGAGTTAGAAAGTTTAGAACTGCAAGAAACCGTCCAAAATGAGATCTTAAAACTGCCTGACAAATATCGGTCAGCCATTGTTTTGAAATATATGGAAGAGCTCTCCTTAAATGAAATTAGTGAAATTCTTGAATTACCCCTGGGGACGGTTAAAACAAGAATTCACCGGGGACGAGAAGCACTTAGACAACAATTAAGATATGTATGATGAGAGGTGAAACTGTCAATGTGTCCAGAGCAAATCATCGAGCTAATGCATGAATACTTAGATGAGGAAATTACACCCGAACATGAACGAACCCTAAGAGAACACCTCCAAAGTTGTAAAGATTGTGAAGCAGTATTTAATGAATTAAAAAAGACGATTGCTTTTGTAAAAAGCGTCTCATATATGCAAGCGCCTGATAATTTTACCGCTAATGTATTGGCACGTTTACCAAAAGAGAAGAGAAAGATTGGAATGCAGCGCTGGATAAAAAACCATCCCATGCTTGCAGCTGCCTCATTATTTCTCGTATTAATGATGGGCAGTCTCTTTTCGACATGGAATGAAGATCGCGAATTTTCGGTTACAAAGCAAAAAAATTTAGTGGTTCAAAATAATACGGTCATCGTTCCTAAAGGTGAAACAGTCAAAGGCGATGTCATCGTCCGGAATGGCAAATTGAAAATTGAAGGCGAAGTCCAAGGGGATGTAACCGTCATAAATGGTGAAAAGTATTTGGCTTCGGCAGGACATGTAACGGGGCAAATTGATGAAGTTAATGAAGTGTTTGATTGGATTTGGTACCATATTAAAAAGACTACACATGATGTTGTTCAAATTTTTGAGAACCAACCAGAAACTAAATAAAAAACAAATCACTCTGTCTGAGTGATTTGTTTTTTTAGGAAGATACATATAATAGGTACAAGTGGTATTTATGATATAATAAATAGATTGTATTTTATATGTGATAAAGAAAATTACGGAGGAAGAACAATGCCGTTTGCTGATTTCGAAATATGGAAGTATTTAGCTAGTATTGTTGATATTGTCCTCGTATGGTATGTCATTTACAAGTTGATCAATGTGATTAGAGGAACGAAGGCCGTCCAATTACTAAAGGGCATTCTCGTTATTCTTTTAGGCAGAGTTGTCAGCGAGTTTCTAGGCTTCCAAACGTTAAGCTGGATGATGGAACAGGCGATAACATACGGGTTTCTTGCGATTATTATCATTTTTCAACCTGAACTCAGGAGAGCCCTTGAGCAATTAGGCAGGGGGAAGTTCTTCTCGAGAAGCAGTACTTTGGATGATGAAGGTCCGGAAAAGGCAGTTGAAGCGATTGTCAAGGCAACCGATTATATGGCAAAGCGCCGTATTGGAGCGTTAATCTCTATTGAAAGAGAAACAGGAATGGGCGATTACATAGAAACTGGTATCCAGTTAAATTCAAATATTTCCTCAGAATTGCTCATTAATATCTTTATCCCGAATACACCGCTTCATGATGGTGCGGTTATTATTCAGAAAAATAATGTCGCTGCAGCCGCCTGCTATCTTCCTTTATCCGAAAGCCCATTTATATCGAAGGAGCTTGGGACGAGGCACCGTGCAGCATTAGGTATCAGCGAAGTCACAGATAGTTTAACTGTCGTTGTATCGGAAGAGACCGGTAATATTTCGCTTACAAAGAATGGGGAACTTCACCGTTCAATCAATCTTGATGAATTAAAGGAATTACTTACGAGTGAATTGCTAATTAACATCAAACCGAAACAAGCTTCTTCAGCTCGTTGGAACTGGAGGGGAAAAAATAATGGATAAATGGATGGATAATCCCTGGTTTATAAAAATCCTAGCTTTGCTATTAGCTGTTCTTCTCTATTCCTCTGTCCCACATACAGGGAAAAAGATAACAGACGTCAATGTTCCAGGAGAACAATCCACGGCCACGATCACTAATATTCCTGTTAATGTTTATTATGATACTGAAAATTTAGTCGTGTCTGGGATTCCAAGCAATGTTGAAATCACCTTAAAGGGTCCACTGACGCACATCCAGACGGCAAAGGCCTTAAAAAACTTTGAAGTGTATGTAGATTTAACAAAGGCCAAAGTTGGAAAACAGAAGGTGAAAGTAAAGGTTAGAAATCTATCAGATAAATTGACGGCAACGGTGAAACCAAGTAGTGTGACTGTTTCTGTCCAAGAGAAGATTACCAAGGAATTTAAGGTAGAGGCAGAATTTAATAAGAATCAAATTGATGAGGGGTATTCAGCAGGTATCCCTGTGGTTGAACCTAATAAGGTAAAGATTACAGGCGCAAAAAATATCGTTGATCGGATTAGCTATGTTAAGGCAACTCTAGAAACAAGAAATAAACTAAAAGATACGATTACTGATGAAGCTGACATCCAGGTACTTGATAAAGATCTAAATAAGTTAAATGTTCAAGTGGAACCTAATACGGTTAAAATTACAATTCCAGTGAAAAGCAACACAAAGACTGTGCCAATCAATATTGTTAGAAATGGAACCGCCCCAGAGGGAGTGACAATTGAGTCGATTGAAATCGATAAAAAAGAAGCAACCGTCTACGGGAGTGAAAGTGTTCTAAATAATACTGAAAGAGTCCGCGTGGAAGTAGATCTTAGCAAAATTACCGATAATACCACATTGACATTGCCTGTCATCATTTCAAATGGAATTACCAAGGTGACACCGCAATTGGTAAAAGCAACGGTTGTAGTCAAAAAGGAAGAAGAAAAAACCCTTTCGGATGTACCTGTAACCATTAAAGGATTATCCGATGAATATGAGGCTACCATTAATGATCCTGAAAATCAGTTGATTGATATACTAGTTAACGGCCCCGCTTCAAAAGTTACTCGCGTTAAGGCTGAAGACTTTAATGTCTTTATCGATGTGTCTAACCTTGAAGAAGGGGATCATGAAGTAGACATTCATGTTGACGGTCCTTCTGCAGTAGAATGGAAACCAGCTAAATCATCAGCGAAAATTACGATCCATAAAATTAATGCATAAAATCCAGCAATACACATGTTGAAGGAGAGATTTTTAAAATGGGAAAATATTTCGGTACCGATGGGGTACGTGGAGTAGCAAATAGTGAATTAACACCGGAACTTGCTTTTAAATTAGGACGATTTGGCGGATATGTTTTAACAAAGGACAAGGATCGTCCTAAAGTCCTCATCGGACGTGATACTCGTATATCTGGGCATATGTTAGAAGGAGCACTGGTAGCGGGGTTACTATCTATTGGAGCGGAAGTTATGCGTTTGGGGGTTATTTCTACTCCAGGTGTTTCATATTTAACAAAAGCCTTAGGTGCACAAGCAGGTGTTATGATTTCTGCTTCCCATAATCCAGTCGCCGATAATGGAATTAAATTTTTTGGTCCGGATGGCTTTAAACTTTCTGATGAGCAGGAGTTAGAAATTGAAAAACTTATTGATATGCCAGAGGATCAGCTGCCTCGACCAGTCGGTTCAGAACTTGGGCAAGTCATGGATTATTTCGAAGGCGGTCAAAAATACCTGCAATACTTGAAAAATAGTGTCGATGAAGATTTTTCTGGGATCCATATTGCTTTAGATTGTGCGCATGGGGCGACATCTTCGTTAGCCGCACATTTATTTGCTGATTTGGATGCAGATCTCTCCACCATGGGAGCTTCTCCGAATGGGTTAAATATCAATGCGGGTGTCGGTTCCACACACCCTGAAGCATTAGCCGCTTTAGTGAAAGAAAAAGGTGCAGATGTGGGTCTTTCTTTTGACGGTGATGGTGACCGTTTAATTGCCATTGATGAAAATGGATCAATCGTGGATGGCGACCAAATCATGTATATTTGTGGTAAATATCTAAAAGAACAAGGTCGACTAAAACATGGAACCATTGTTTCAACTGTTATGAGCAATCTCGGCTTCTATAAAGCACTAGAAGCTCATGGAATCCATAGTGTACCGACAGCTGTGGGTGACCGTTATGTTGTCGAAGAAATGAAGAAAAATGGATTTAATCTTGGCGGAGAACAATCCGGCCATATTATCTTCCTAGATTATAACACCACTGGGGATGGCTTATTATCTGGATTGCAGTTAGTTAACATTATGAAGGTTACGGGGAAGAAGTTATCTGAACTGGCTGGTGAAATGAAGAAATTCCCTCAGAAGCTTGTCAATGTGAGAGTAACCGACAAACACCATGTAACCGATAATGCACAAGTAAAAGCGGTTATTGAGCAGGTTGAAGCTGAAATGGCCGGAGACGGTAGAATTCTCGTGCGGCCATCTGGAACAGAACCACTTGTCCGTGTTATGGCAGAAGCACCAACAGAGGAATTATGTGAATCCTATGTAAACCGAATTGTAGCAGTAGTCAAGGAAGAAATGGAATTAAAAGAAGAATAGAACCCATATAATATGCATAAGGGAACGGTCTCCTTCCTTTATGCATATTTTATTATGTATGAATGATGACGAATTCCTGTTTTTGGTTGACGGGGACACGTAATCATAGTAGTATTAATTTGCTTTGTTTCTTAAAGCAAAATACTGCATAATTTCAACGAAAGGTGGGGAGTGAGAATATAAGAGTTACTATTAAAAAAAAAGCGCCTGGACTAACCTAATGTGGTGGGTTAGTTGACGAGGAGGAGGAGTATCGAATGTTCGGCGGATACCTCCCGGTTGAAGACGCACAACCGAAAAATTTCTTCTTTAAAACACAGAGGCAACTTTGTGCACAAAGAGAAGAAAATGCGCATACTAACAGTAATGCTAAAAGGGTATAGACAGATACCTTAAAAACAGAGATAAGGGGGCAAGCATTAGCCTCCAAAGCATTCTTGCCCCCTATATCAGGGAGGAACTAGAAAATGTGTGGAATCGTAGGATATATCGGAAATAATGATACAAAAGAAATTTTATTAAAAGGCTTAGAAAAGCTTGAGTATAGAGGTTATGATTCAGCAGGCATAGCAGTTATGAACAAAAATGGAGTTCATGTTTTTAAGGAAAAAGGTCGTATAGCTGATTTACGTCAAATCGTTGATGAAAATATTGCGGCAAATGTGGGAATTGGTCATACCCGTTGGGCAACACATGGTGTGCCGAGTAAGGTAAATTCTCATCCACATCAAAGTGCTTCAGGTCGGTTTACCTTAGTTCATAACGGGGTAATTGAGAACTATGACCTTTTAAAGCGTGAATATTTAGCAGATGTCTCGTTCACGAGCGAAACAGATACAGAAGTTATTGTTCAGCTGATTGAATTATTTGTCAGCCAAGGGTCAGAGGTTTTAGAGTCATTCCGTAAAACCCTAGAGCTGTTACACGGTTCATATGCGCTTGCGTTATTAGATGCAGAAGACGCCGAAACCATTTATGTGGCAAAAAACAAAAGTCCCCTTCTTGTCGGATTAGGAAAAGACTTTAATGTGATTGCCAGCGACGCAATGGCAATGATTCAAGTTACGAATCAATACCTGGAATTAATGGACAAAGAAGTTGTCCTTGTTTCGAAGGATGAAGTGACCATTCAAAATCTTAACGGTGAAATTATCAGCCGAAAGCCATATACAGCGGAACTGGATGCAAGTGACATCGAAAAGGGTACGTACCCGCACTATATGTTAAAAGAGATTGATGAGCAGCCGCTTGTGATGCGTAAGATTATCCAAACGTACCAAAATACTCAGGGTGAATTAACCATTGATGATGAGATCATTGCGGCCGTGAATAAATCAGACCGGATTTATATTGTAGCAGCAGGAACCTCTTACCATGCAGGACTTGTCGGTAAGCAGTTCATTGAAAACATTGCTAAAATTCCTGTCGAAGTGCATATTGCTAGTGAATTTGTTTACAATATGCCGCTTCTTACAGAAAAGCCTTTGTTTATTTTCATTTCACAAAGTGGAGAAACGGCCGACAGCCGTGCAGTGCTTGTTAAAGTAAAAGAATTAGGTTACCCAACTTTAACAATTACAAATGTCCCAGGCTCAACACTTTCTCGTGAAGCGGATTATACACTTTTGCTTCATGCAGGTCCTGAAATTGCCGTTGCTTCTTCGAAAGCATACACTGCACAACTTGCTGTACTTGCCATTTTGGCTGAGGTAACAGCTAAGAGCCAAAACATCGACGTTGAGATGGATTTAGTCCATGAACTAGGAATTATCGCAAATGCAATGGAAGTGCTATGTGACTCTAAAGAGTTGATTGAGCATATTTCAAGAGAATTCTTATCAGTAACAAGGAATGCTTTCTTCATCGGCCGCGGTGTTGACTATTATGTAGGTTTAGAAGGTGCCTTGAAGCTGAAGGAAATTTCGTATATCCAAGCTGAGGGCTTTGCAGGTGGAGAATTAAAGCACGGAACGATTGCCTTAATCGAAGAGGGCACACCAGTAATCGCTCTTGCCACCCAAGAAAGTGTAAACTTAAGCATCCGTGGAAATGTGAAAGAGGTTGCTGCACGTGGAGCAAGCACTTGTATCATTTCAATGAAGGGATTAAATATGGACGAAGATAGCTTCGTCATCCCAGAAGTCCATGAATTATTAACACCACTTATCTCTGTTATACCAATGCAGTTAATTGCTTACTACGCCGCTCTGCACCGTGATTGTGACGTGGATAAACCGCGTAACCTTGCGAAATCAGTAACGGTAGAGTAATAAGTCTGTCCTAAGAAACTGTTGAATGAAAAATCTATTCTAGTAAGACTCAATCCGAAATGGATTGAGTCTTTTATTTTGCAATAAGGATTCCTTGAAGAACAAGGACTTACCATGCATGTTTTATGGGTTTCCAAGCGGCATAACTATTTGTCCTTTGAGAAAAACTAACTTTGTCACTTATATAATGACAAAGTTAGTTTTCCTCTTTATTGAATGCAGTCGGTTTGTCCTTTACCATGAATAAGGTAACATCATAATGAAGGGATGAGGGCATATGGCTCAATCTAATATAAAAGTAGCTGTTCAGAAGTTCGGTAACTTCTTAAGCTCGATGGTTATGCCGAATATATCGGCATTCATAGCTTGGGGTTTAATTACTGCACTATTTATTCCTACAGGGTTTTTCCCAAATGAAAACCTTTCCAGATTAGTAGGACCAATGGTTACCTACTTGCTTCCGCTATTAATTGGTTATACAGGCGGGAAACTTGTACACGATCAACGCGGGGGTGTCGTTGGGGCGATTGTGACAATGGGTGTCATTGTGGGCGCAGATATCCCAATGTTCCTTGGTGCTATGATCATGGGGCCGCTCGGCGGTTATGTCATTAAGAAATTCGATCAGCTGATTGAGGGTAAAGTCAAAGCTGGTTTTGAAATGCTAGTAAATAATTTCTCAGCAGGGATATTGGGCGGATTCTTAGCTATCTTAGCCTTTTTAGCTGTTGGTCCGGCTGTTACCACGTTTACCGGCTGGCTTGTTACGGGTGTAGATTGGCTGTTAGCAACAGGACTTTTGCCATTGACAAGTATCATTATCGAACCGGCAAAAGTATTGTTTTTAAATAATGCGATCAATCATGGTGTACTTTCACCAATCGGTTTGGAACAGGCAAAAACAACAGGAAAATCCATACTGTTTCTGCTTGAAGCAAACCCTGGTCCGGGGATTGGTGTTCTCTTGGCCTATTGTATCTTTGGAAAAGGGAATGCAAAAAGGTCAGCACCAGGCGCTGCCATCATTCAGTTTTTTGGCGGGATTCATGAAATTTACTTCCCATACATTTTAATGCGTCCGATGTTGTTCTTTGCCGTCATCTTGGGTGGAATGAGCGGTGTATTTACCTTAAGGCTGTTAGGCGGGGGATTATCAGCTCCGGCATCGCCAGGTAGTATTCTTGCCATTATGGCCGTTACTCCGCCGCATGCAAGTACTTATTTAGCAAACATTGCTGGAGTCCTCGTAGCTGGAGTCGTATCCTTTGTTTTTTCATCATTTATTTTAAAGACAGGTAAGCAGCAAGATGCGGATCTTGAAGAAGCAGCAAGAAAAATGCAAGAAATGAAAGGCAAGAAGAGCTCCGTTGCCAATGCTTTTGCTGTTAATGACGGAGAACTTCCTGAAAATGTAAGCAGAATTATCTTCGCTTGTGATGCTGGAATGGGATCAAGTGCAATGGGGGCTTCACTTCTTCGGAAAAAGGTTAAGGAAGCTGATATGAATATTTCAGTGACTAATATGGCGATTAGTAACCTGCCTTCTGATGCCCAAATTGTTATAACGCAGGAGGAACTGACACCTAGAGCTCAGAAACAAGTACCACATGCTTATCATATTTCAGTTGATAATTTCTTATCAAGCCCAGAATATGATAAATTAATTAATCGTTTAAAAAATCCTGAAACAGCTGAGCTGCAGGAAATCGTCGAGGACGCTGAAGCCGTTGTTCCAAGTGGTGACCCACATACAGATGATGCTTTGCTGCGTGAAGAAAATATCTTTCTCAATCAGGAATTTGCGTCAAAGGAAGAGGCGATTCGTTTTGCGGGTCGGGCACTAGTTAAGGCGGGATATGTGAAGGAAAGCTATATTGATGCCATGATTGCCCGTGACGAAATGACTTCTACGTATATGGGTAATGATGTTGCGATTCCACACGGTACCGAAGAAGCGAAAAAAGATGTTCTAAATTCTGGGTTTACGGTATTACAGGTACCAAATGGTGTGGATTTTGATGGGCAAAAGGTAAGACTGATTTTCGGCATTGCCGGGAAAGATGGTACACACCTTGAAATTTTATCTGGAATTGCTGTTACTTGTTCAGATATGGCCAATATAGAAAGACTGGTTGAGGCCAAGTCAGCAACAGAAATCATGGATATTTTAAATGATAAATAATAAATAGTTCTCAATTAACGAATAGAAAAGCAGCATATTGCCGCTTTTCTATTCACTTTTTCCTCGTGTACTTTTTATCAGAAACGAGTTGATTGCATGTATATAACTTCTAGGGAAAAAGCAATCATTGAATTAATCGTTAAAACATCAGGTAAACATACCGTTTCGTCGATAGCAGCATACTTAAATGTGAGCGGGCGAACAATCCACCGGGATTTAAAAGCGGTAGAGAAAATTATTGATTCATTTGATCTCCGATTAATACGTAATATGGAGAAGGGACTTGCGATTGAAGGGAAGAACGAACAAATTTTTCGCCTATTCCAATTTTTAATGGGGAATCATTCAATCGATCAAACCCCGCAAGAAAAAAAACTACAGTTATTAATAACTTTGGTTCAAGAGGAATCCTATAAGATTCAAGTCTTATCAAGTAACATTGGTGTTAGTATTGCAACTTTGACAACTTATTTAGATGAATTGAAGGATTGGCTTGGTCGTTTTAATGTGCAATTAACAAGAAAACGAGGTGTGGGGGTCGATATGATCGGCTCGGAGTCATCTAAGCGAAAAGCCCTAGCAAGTTATATTCTGCTTCATTTTCATGAAGAACTGATAGAGAGATTATTTTTGTTGGAAAATGGTAAGTATGATCATAGAAATATTTTACATTACTTTCTTCCGGACTACCTTCTTGCGATAGAGCGGTTAGTAAATACTACTTTTAGTAATTCGCAGCTGCGTCTTGCCGATAGTGATTATATTGGGCTTATCGTACATATATGTATTACCATGCAAAGGACGGAAGACTTCTTTTTATTAAAGGAGGATGTAGAATTTTCCGATGATTTAACAAATGAGTATCGGCTAATAGTGGAAATATGTAAGGAACTTGAAGCGATCTTCTCGGTCAAGTTCTCTAAAGAGGATTTCATCTATTTAGCCGTAATCCTAAAGGGGTCCAAACTTCAAGCAGCGGATGAGGCTCCCTATGACAGTATCGGTCTTAGCAAATTGGTTAGAGCTCTTATACAGGATGTCTCCTCCCAACTGCATGTTGATTTAACGAATGACTTTTCATTGTATCAAGGACTGCTGGCTCATATGGAACCTTCTCTTTATCGAATCAAACAACAAATGGGTTTATTTAACCCTTTAAAAGAGGAAATAATGCGGAAGTATCCGTTATTGTTTCTCGCGGTAAAAAATAGTGTAGAAAAGCAATTAAGAAAGATTGATTCCTTTCCTGATGATGAAATCGCCTTTATTGTCATGCATTTCGGATCAGCGCTTGTGTTAAGGGAGGAAAAATTACCAATCCATGCATTGGTGGTATGTCCGACTGGTATCGGAACTTCTAAAATGCTCGCAAGCAGAGTGAAAAAGGAGATTCCCAGGATTGAACAGATAGAAATCAAATCCATCAAAGAAATCCAGCAAAAAGATCAATTAGAAGACTATGATTTGATTATTTCAACTGTGAACCTACCGTTTATTGACATAGATTATATTTTAGTTTCTCCCCTTTTAACTGAGGAAAATATAGAGACGATTCGGGAATTCTTGCGCCAAAATATTGATGTACTAACGGAGAAAAAACGATATCTAGGATTTTCACCAAAGGAATCCTTTTCAGCTGACCGAGGAAAAAAGGCAGACATTACCGAAGTCTTGCAACAGTTAAAAGATGTCCAAAAAAGCATTGAGGCTGTCCTAACTAATTTTCGTGTCAATCAGATGCCTGAAGTAAATGACCATGAAAAGATTATTGAAAGAATGGTACATGAGGCTGAGAAGGAAAAACTGTTAACAAACGGAGAAGATGTACTGACCTCATTAAAAGAGCGAGAAAGTAAAGGCGGACTCGGAATACCAGAAACAGGGATGGCCCTGTTCCACTGCAGGAATAAACATGTTCAGGAGCTTATTTTTCAGATTGCGCATTTGGAGCATCCATTGCTTGTAAAAGGAATGGATGGTAAGGACATGTTTATTAAAAATTTGCTTCTAATGCTTGCCCCTGAGGAATTAGCGGTTAGAGAGCAGGAAATAGTAAGTTTGATAAGTACAAGTTTAATTGAAAATAATGAAGCAATCCAGATATTTTCATCAGCGAATGAAGAGATGATCCGGGAGAGATTAGAAGCGGTCTTTTTGGACTATCTTCATACAAATATTATTAAGGAATGATAAAAATGAAATTAGCAGTCCATTTTGGAGCAGGAAATATTGGAAGAGGATTTATTGGCGCACTTTTTTCACAGTCCGGCTATCATGTTACCTTTGTTGATATCGCCGACCAAATCATTAATCAGTTAAACAAAGAAAAGCAATATCAAGTAAAATTGGCAACCGATCAACAAGAAAGTATGATGGTTGAAAATGTTTCCGGATTGAATAATTTGACACAGGAAGAAGAGGTAGTGGACGCAATCAGCAAGGCTACTTATCTTACGACAGCGATTGGGCCGAATATTTTGCCGCATATTGCCCCTTTAATGGCGAAAGGAATAGCCAAACGAGTAAAATCGAACAATGAAAAGTTATATGTGATTGCTTGTGAAAATCAAATTTCAGCGACCGACTTGTTAAAAGGCTATATATTTGATCATTTAGATGAAGAAACAAAGGAAAATTTAGCTGGAAAAGTCTATTTCTTTAATTCAGCCGTTGACCGGATTGTACCGATTCAGAACAATCAGGGCTCACTCGATGTGCTGGTTGAGACCTATTATGAATGGGTTGTGGAAACAAGTGAGAGTATTCCACCTGTTGAAGGGATGAAAATTGTCGATGATCTTGCTCCATTTATTGAAAGAAAGCTTTTTACCGTGAATACGGGCCATGCCACCATTGCCTATCTTGGCTATCTAGGAAATAAAGAAACAATTGATCAAGCATTAGCAGATGAAGACATTCTGAATCAAGTTCGAGCTACTCTTGGAGAGACAGGCGATTATTTAATTAAACAATATGGTTTAAATCCTAATGAACATCAGCAATATATTGATAAGATCATTCATCGCTTTAAAAATGCGCATTTAAATGATGCCGTGACAAGGGTAGCGCGTGGGCCTCTCCGTAAACTGGGACCAAATGATCGTTTAGTTAAACCGGCTGTGGAAGCCGCGAAAGCAGGCATTTCTTTCAAAAATCTTGCAACGGTGATTGCTTCTGCTTTACATTTCGACTATCAGGAAGATCAAGAAGCGGTGAAACTGCAAGCGATGATTCAGGACAAAGGACTACCGACTGTTCTGAATGAAGTATGCGGGTTGGATGAAAATAGTGAAATCTCTATTGAGATAATTAACCAGTACAATTTGCTCAAGAATTAAGACAAGGGTCAGTCCTCCACTGCATTAAAGCAGCGGAGGATGACTAAAACCCTTGTAGGTTTTGGGAAATCTCATCAAATCTTGTAGAAAAGTAGATTATTTCCTGCGGAATTAATTCATTCCTATCGACAATCTTTGCGGTCACTTTGTAGGAATAATTCTAATATATCAGTTCTTAAGGCTATACTAATCAAACGTTTGATTAGTATAGCCTTTTTGTTATTTCGTCGAAAGGATGTCGCATCTTGACTTTTCGCTAAGATACGACTTATTTTTTTTTATTTTTCTACAAATTATTTTTGGACTATGAGGGATAGAGGCATATGTATCAAGGGATATAGCTGTTTTAATCAAACGTTTGGTTGACATAGAAATTTGCTGAAAAATGGGTGAGGATAGTTCAATGGCCGAAGGATATTAGAAAAAACCATGCTAGTTTTGCTAGCATGGTTCATCCATCTATAAGAGGCTTTTTTATTTATTTAAGTATCTCCATAACGTTGTTCGACTGATGCCAAGCTGCTCAGCTGTTAAGGTTTGGTTGCCGTTATGCTGGTCAAGTACTTGCTTGATGATATCCAGACTAAATTCATGTAATGTTTTACTGCTGTTAAATGGAACATTCATCCCATCTTCTGAGTAAGAAATCGTTTCAACCATTTTTTGTGTACCCAAAATACTATTAACATTATTACTAGTTATATAGAGCGACTTAGATAGGTAAACTAATTCGGTTAGAACATGTTTTAATTGTATGAAATTACCTGGCCAATTGTATTGCGAAAGAGTAGCCAGAGCACTAGGTTCGTACCCGATAATATCCGTATTGTTTTCAATATTTACCTTATTTAAAAACATCGTCAATATAGCTGATATTTCATTTTTTCTTTCTCGTAAGGTAGGTAGAAGAAAACTTATCGAATTCATTCGATTCATTAATTCTTTATAGGACTCTGATGTAATACCCTCAGATGTTTTTTCGCAAATAAAGATCAGACGATTATTTATGTGTAAGTTAGTAGATTCAATAATAGTCATTAACTTTTCAAAGTTTTCATTTGAAATTTTATCAAAGTGATTAAACTGGATGGTATTGCCGACTTCAAGGAAAGGGCCGTTACTAGTGTTTAAAAGATGTTTCCACATTGTATCATTTAGTAAGTTAGAATTAATCGTTACCATTGTATGATTGTTATTATTTTGACTGGTGAATAGGCTTTGCGAGACTATATATTTTCCTGTGCCTCTTTCTCCTAGTAATATAATAGGCGAATTATTTGAATCCATTTGTTTAATTTTATCCTTAATCTCATCGGTGATAATAGGATTTTTATATAAGTTATTATTTAATTGTTGTTCCACTTCTGACTTATCTTCATAGGTGACACCGAATTTAGAATTCATGACAGGTGTGACAGATTTTTGGACAGTGACAATATAAAAAATATCATTTGCCTTATTTGAACTATTTACTTTTAAGTTATATAGAGTGTTGTTTACTGAATGATAAAAGGTTTGTGATTCATTAAATGGAGCAGTCTCTTTTTTATAAAGCAAATAATTATAGATGGAGTCATTAATTTCTGTATTTAAACTGGAGTAAATCAATTCAAACTGACTGGATAAAATTAAACAGTCCGTTTTAAAATGTTCAATAGCTTCTGTGAGTAAGTTATTTTTTAATTTTAATTTTTGAAGATGCGTATTTAACTCTATTGCTTGTTCGAATGTACGTCTAATACTTTCACTTCCTGATGTAATAAGGATGGTATTTAAAGAAATTTCTAGTGCTAGTTTATTCGTTATGGCATCACAAAGAACTAATTTAATCCCCTTTTTCCCCAGTGATTTTAGCAGACCTAATTTATCACTTGAATCATCTATCGTGTATATTTCCACAGAGTAGTCTAATATGTCACAAATTAAATGTGCCGTTTCCGTAATACTTGAATAGCCTACAATCGCGAATTTAGAAGTGTAGTTATTTGCTAGTTTGATCGCACCTAGAATGTCATATACAGATATTGAAACATCTATAACCGGTATAGATATATTCTTCCTAATTAACTCAGCTGTTCCTCCTCTTGATATGACAATATCGTAATCGTTATGAATCACCTCCAGGGCTAGATTTTTTCCTTCTTGTAAATCACCAGTATACGTATTTAGCAAAATGTTAGAGAAAGTAGATCCTACATTTTCCATTGATTTTCTTAACTCTTCGTAAGGTGCGATACCAAGGATTTTTGTTATATTTTGCATGTATATTCCCCTTGTGCGTTTCATTTTTAAACAGTTTATCACGAATCTTTGAAAACTGGTAACGTTTTCACTATAAAAGTTTCAAAATGTAACAATATTAATCGTTATCATATTTTTTTAGACAGCTTATAAATCTATAATTCAATTATAAAGTAGGTGGTGAACATATGATTAGGGTACTTATAATGGCTGACGATTTTACGGGGGCACTTGATACTGGAGTTCAGTTCTCTAATTATGGTGTGAAAACTGTAGTGACCTCTGACTTAGAGTTTGAATTTGGTGAATCTACAGATCAGTTAGAAGTACTTGTCTTCAATACTGAAACAAGATATTTGAATAAATCTGAAGCATATGAAGTGATTAAGAAGATCGCCTTAAAAGCCAAAGAGGAAAATATTCCATATATATTTAAAAAAGTGGATTCCGCCTTAAGAGGAAATGTGGCTTCTGAGTTAAGAGCGTTGAGTGATGTTTTCGAGGATGTATGTATTCCTTTTCTTCCGGCGTATCCAGAACAAAATCGCTTTAGTTGTGAAGGAATATTACTTATTGATTCCATTCCAGTAAATGAAAGCGTTTTTGGACAAGATCCGTACGAACCGGTAACGGAAAGCCACATCCCATCTCTTCTACTGAAAGAAGCAGACTTAAAAACGTATATTACAAAAAAATATGACATTCCTCCCAAAAAAGAAAGAATTATGTTAATAGAAAGTCACTCGGATGTGGAGATGTTATCTCAAGGGTATGAGCTATTACTGAATGATGCATTAAAGATCACGGTGGGGTGTGCCGGGTTTGCTAAAGCATTAGCCAAGATCATCTATAAAAATAGGGACACCACACAAAACAGTATGGAACTACCATTATTCATTGTTAGTGGAAGTGTGAATCCAGTAACTAAAAAGCAAATTGCATTTGCGGAAGTAAATGGATTCGAACGAATATCGTTAACGCTAGAGCAGCTTTGGGATAAACAATATTGGGATACAGTAAACGGGCAAAAAAATATCCTTCAATATTTAAACATGGAACAACCTCTCATGTTTGAAACATTTGGGAAGGTATCGACAGATGAAATCAATCAACTGCCCGATCAAGGAAATGAACTAAGATTTCGGATTGGACAGTCACTCGGATACTTAGTAAAGAAGCTTATGTCAAATGGTATGAAAAGAACAATCTTATTTACAGGCGGAGATACATTATATCAATCGATGAAGGTATTCGGGATTACTGAAATTAAACCTCTGAAAGAATTATTCCCTGGAATTGTTTATGGAAGTATTGATTTTAAGGATGAAAAACATTATGTCATTACTAAATCTGGCGGGTTTGGTGATGAAGATCTATTTGTTAAATTACATGCATTGATTAGTGAAAAAGGAGATGTGTATTATGTTAAATAATTATAATTTAAAAATGCCAACAAATGTGTTTGCAGGTTCAGATGCTATGCAAAACCTCCATACCCTTATCAAAGACGGCGTGACAAAAATCGCGATCTTTACAGATAAAGGCATCCTTAAAGTTGGATTGCTAGACGAAGTCATCAGTATTATCGAAAAGAATCATATCGAGTACGAAATCTTATCGGATATACCAACAGAGCCATCTTACACAGAGGCCCAAGAGGTTGTTGAGCATTTTAAAGCATTGAACGCTGATTTTATCATTGCAGTTGGCGGCGGAAGTGTGATGGATATCGCTAAATTAGCATCCGTTTTATCTACTGATGATTATACGGTAAAAGATTTACTAGAGGATCCGTTAGCAGCTAAAAAACAAGTGACATCATTAATGATTCCTACCACAGCTGGTACAGGGTCTGAAGCAACCCCTAATAGCATTGTAGGTGTACCTGAAAAGAATTTAAAAGTTGGTATTGTCAATGGTGAATTAATTGCTGATCACGTTATTTTAGATAGCAACATGATAAAAAATTTACCTAAACCGATTGCTGCTGCCACAGGCATTGATGCTCTAGCACATGCGATCGAATGCTTTACTTCAAAAAAGGCGAACCCAATCAGTGATACCTTTGCATTAGAGGCATTAGATTTAATTATGAATAACATTATTGAAGCTTGCACAAACCCAGATGCACTTGAAGCGAAGCGTAACATGTTATTAGGTTCGTTCTATGCTGGGGTAGCGATTACATCTTCAGGGACTACTGCGGTTCATGCCTTGTCCTATCCTTTAGGTGGAAAATATCATATTGCTCATGGTGTTTCTAACGCCATTCTGCTAACACCAGTTATGAAGTTTAATGAGCCGGTTATTATTGACCTCTTAGCGAAAGCGTATGATCGAGTGGTAAAGGAAAAAAATGAAGAATTGACGGTAAATGAAAAGTCAAAATTTATCATTGATTCCATCGAAAACATCGTGAAAACACTTGAAATTCCAACTAGCTTAAAAGCTTTCAATGTGCCGGAGGAAGATCTTGAAGGATTGGTTGAGGCTGGAATGGAAGTTCAACGATTGCTTGTGAATAATAGGAGAGAAGTAACACCAGAAGATGCTCGTAAAATTTATCTAGAAATTATGTAGGAGTGATTCATGTGAAAAACAAATTACAAGGAATTATTTCACCCATTGTTACACCCATGTATGACAATGAAGAAGTTAACTATGAAGAGCTCGTAAATCAGGTGAATAGAGTTATTGAGAGTGGGGTTCATGGTATTTTTACATTTGGTACAAATGGTGAAGGGTATATTTTAAGTGAAGAAGAAAAAGTGAAAGTCATGGAAACAGTAGTTAAAACTGTTGCAGGAAGGGTCCCTGTCTATGCATCCACAGGATTAGTTGGAACACAAGATACCATTCGCTTATCGCTAGAGGCTAAGCGTGTTGGTGTAGACTACTTATCCATCATTACACCCTATTTTGCAACAGCCACTCAAGAAGAGATCTATCATCATTTTAAAACAGTTGCTGAAGCCGTTGATATGCCCATTGTTTTATACAATATTCCAGCTAGAACGGGTAATTCTATCCAACCTGCGACTGTTGAAAAACTAAGTCAGATTGACAATATTGTGGGTGTCAAAGATAGCAGCGGCAACTTTGATAATATCCTTCAATATATTGAAAGAACAAGAAATAGAGAAGACTTTTCGGTGCTATCAGGTAATGATTCATTAATATTATGGACGTTACTTGCCGGTGGAACTGGCGGTATTGCAGGATGTTCGAATGTTTATCCGTTTACTATGGCACAAATATACGAACAATTTGTCAATGGGAATATCGAAGAAGCGCGTAAATACCAGGATTCTATCAGAAGTTTCAGAGATTGTTTTAAATTTGCAAATCCCAATACTGTGGTTAAAACGGCTGTTGAACTGCTAGGCTATCCGGTTGGGAAGTGCCGTGCACCATTCAACCAAGTGTCTGATGAAGGAATTACAGCATTAAAATCAGTATTAAATGAAAATATCGAATTGGGAATGAAGTAGTTAGGAGGGCATTATGAAAAAAATTATCGGAGTAACAATGGGTGATCCTGCAGGTATCGGACCTGAAATTTCAATCAAAGCTTTTCAAAAGAAAGGCTTATATGAAAAATGTAACCCCTTACTAGTTGGAGATAAAAGTATTGTCGAGAGCTATTTAGAGAAATTCCCGGAGATTCAGTTGAAAGTAAATGCTATAACTACACCGGAAGATGGATTGTATGAATGGGGAACAATCGATGTCATTGACTTAGCTTCTGTCGATGCAAATGAATTACAGATTGGTGAGGTGTCTAAAGAGGCAGGAAATGCAGCCTATCTCTATGTGGAAAAAGTCATTGAATTAGCCCTTGAAGGGAAAGTAGATGCGACCGTTACGAATCCATTAAATAAAGAAGCGTTAAACTTAGCGGGACATCACTTTGCCGGTCATACTGAAATTTATGGACAGCTTACAAATACGAATAAATTTTCTATGATGTTAGCTGATGGTGATTTAAGAGTGGTTCACGTTTCAACGCATGTTTCTTTGAGACAAGCCTGCGATTTAGTTAAAAAAGAGAGAGTGTTAGATGTAATAAACATTGCTCATCATGCTTGTGTAAACTTGGGGATCGAAAATCCAAGGATTGCTGTGGCGGGTTTAAATCCACATTGTGGAGAAAATGGATTGTTTGGTACGGAAGAAATTGACGAAATCATCCCTGCGATTGAAGCAGCTAAAAGTGAAGGGGTTAATGTATTCGGACCTTTACCAGCAGATACCGTATTCTCAAAAGCTCGTGGTGGAATGTATGATATCGTTGTAACCATGTACCATGACCAAGGACATATCCCATTAAAACTTTTAGGGTTTGTATTTGATAAAGAAGAAAACAAATGGAAAGAGGTTTCTGGAGTAAATATTACATTAGGATTGCCAATTATCCGAACCTCAGTGGATCATGGAACAGCATTCGACCAAGCAGGTAAGATGACGGCGAGTGAACTTAGTCTTGAAAATGCTATTGATTACGCGGTCCAGCTAGCAAATAATGCAAATAAAGAAGCGGCAATTAGATAGAAATTTAATAGAAAGATAGGGTGATTCGTATGGGTAACAATACATTAGTCATTAACAGGTCGATTCCAAACGGTAAATTAGTTCATGATGATTATACAAATATTGATTTTTCATTAATTCCATCTGGTCCTTTTTCAACCGCACATGCACCAACGATTATTAAGTTAGACGACGGAGATTTATTATGTGCATGGTTTGCAGGTTCATTTGAAGGCAGTCCCGATATTTCTATTGTCTTATCGAAATTTAACCATGAAACCCTAGAGTGGAATGAACCGAAAATTGTCTCGCAGGATGATACGCGCAGTGAGCAAAACCCATCATTCTTCCAAGCTCCTGATAAATCCATTTGGTTAATCTATACTTCTCAGGAGGGTAGACAACCAGGTAAAGATAATATGCAGTTTACGTCTATTATTAAATATCAGAAAACATACGACAATGGTGAAACTTGGACAGAACCGGAAGTATTATTTAGCCAGCCTGGTACATTTGTTCGACAAGCGATTCAAGTATTAAGTAATGGCAGATGGATCTTTAGCACATGGATCTGTGAAGATTCAGAATTAGGTCTGACAAACGATCCTACCGTATTTCAAGTATCAGATGATGAAGGACTGACATGGAAAGAAGTTCGCATGCCTGATAGTAACGGACGAGTGCATGCCAATGTGGTCGAATTAGAGGATGGTCATTTAGTAGCATTTATGAGAAGTAGATTTGCGGATTATATCTATAGAAGCGAGTCAACAGATAATGGAGACTCATGGACAGCGCCTGAACCAACAACCTTACCAAATAATAATGCTAGTATAAGTGCAATCAAATTGGATAACGGTGCCATTGCCATTGCCTATAATGCAAACGCTGCAAATAATCCTGAAAAAGGGAAAGTAGCATGGCCTGGATTGAGAAATCCGGTAGTGGTTTCAGTGTCAGAAGATGGCGGACATACTTGGCCAATCGGCCGGATTATTGAACACGCAGAAGGTTTCATTGGGGCAGAGAATAAAACGAATAATTCACAATTTGAATATCCTACTATTTATCAAGATGAGGAAAGACGATTGCATTTAGTGTACGCATATAAGAATAGAATATGTGTAAAATATAATAGTTTTTCAGTTGAAGATATCTATGGTGAAAAACGTGAAAATGAAGGGGTTTACAATCCTACATCTGGAGAAATCAGCTAGATCGTAAGTTACCACCGGAACGCTTGGGGATAAAACCAATTTAACAAAATATCAGTTTACTTGGTTATTAAGAGAGGAGAAATAAGATATGACATTGCACATGATTCTTGCCCTTGGTATCTTGATCCTGATGATTGGATTGATTATGTCAGACAAGATGGCCTTCGGTGCACCACCAATCCTAGCCTGCCTTCTGCTAGTAGCCACCGGTTTGTCTACTGTCCAAGAGGCCTTCGCAGGCTTCGTGAACCCAAGTGTTATCATGATTGCCGGCTTTATGGTTGTGATGGCGGCATTAATGAAGACTAGCCTGATTGGTAAGGTTCAGGCCTCTATGCTTGCTTTGGTAAATAAGGGCGGTTATAAGAGCTATGCTCTATTGCTTGTGGTCGTTATGCTTGGTGCCAGCTTACCAGGTGCCGGTGCCACTGGTTACTATGTACTCATTTTATCCTTAATATCTACGATCCCTTACAATAAAAAAATGCCTACGTCTAAACTGATGATGCCTTTGGGGTTTGCGACAAACCACCCTTTGATTCCTTTCAATGTAGCACTTTTCTATGGTGTTACTGTCAGCGTACTGGAAACGGCAGGTTATCATGGCGGGCTTTCTATGACGAAATTCGCTGTAGTGAATTTCATCCTGGCTCTTGGTTTCTTGGTATGGAGTTTGATTGCTTATCGTCTTCTGCCAGATCATCCAATTTCCGAAGATTCCGTCATGGATGAGGCAGCTGCTACGGCTGAGTTTGCGGCTTTGCCTGCATGGAAAGAATACACTACCATCGTTCTATTTGTCCTTAGTGTTATTGGTATGATGCTAATGAACCAATTAGGTAATGCTTCATTTGTAATCCCTGGTCTTGCAGGAGCAATCTTACTATTTATGAATGTACTTGACTTCAAGGAAGCTCGCGACAATATGGGTGCACCTGTAATCCTAATGATGGCTGGTGTGATCGGCGTTGCGGACGCTCTGGCTAACTCTGGATTTACAGCTATGATCGGAAAAGTTGTGGCAGATTCATTAGGTACTAATATCAGTCCATTCATTCTTATCTTAATTTTCGCACTTCTTACCAGTACCTGTGCTACATTTACTGGTTCAAATATGGGTTCTGTCTTCATCTTTGCGCCAATCGCTATTGCAACCAGCCTTAGTTTGGGACTTAATCCTGTTGCTGCCGCAGTTACCGTTGTCGTATCTGGATGGAACGGCGGATACATGCCAATCGATGGTATGCCCGCGATGATTTTAGGCATGGGTAAATATAAACTTCCGCAGTTCTGGTTGTTCTCCGTACCTATGTACCTAATCCGTATTATTGTACTGTGTGCAGGTGCAATGCTTATATTCCCTGTAAACTGATGAAGTGATAGAAGGAACAGCATTAATAATTTTAAATCCGAGACTCAATCCAGAGAACTTAACGGGATTGAGCCTTTTTTTTATGATATTACAGACAAAATTAAGATAAAAAAATGCTGCCCAATAAGTCATAATTACTTACAGGTAATTATTTAAATTTTTTCAAAGGATAATATTAATCAAAATAGGATATTTTAATATAGTCAATCATAATTTCTTTGGAAGGATGCTTAATATGGAGAAAAAACTCTTAAATTTACTTACATCTTTATGCTTTATTTCCTTGCCATTTCTATTTAAAGGATCAAAAATGAGAGAAACTCTCGTCATTTTTTTCTCAAAAGGAGTATTAGCTACTCTTATTGATGCGTATGTAGTTGGAACAAAAAGAGTTGCATATCCAGTTCGTCCATTTCCGAAGATTTTTAAAACGAACATTATTTATGACATACTATTTTTCCCGATTTTAAGTGTGATCTGGGTCAAGATTTCTTACAAAGATAAATTTTGGAAAATACTATTGAAAAGTTTGATTTTTAGTGTTCCTATGAGTATTGGTCAATGGTATATGGAAAGGAATACAAAGCTATTTAAATGGAGAAAATGGACAGTCTTCCATACTTTTGGCAGTGTAAATTTTACATTGTTTACAATTAGAGGTTTTGTTGGATTACTGAAAATATTGGATAAATTAAAGGGAAATCAAAAGGTAATTGAATAATAGGGGTAATCACGGTGGTCGAATGAAAAGTTGCGGACCGGATGTTTTTTATTATTCAGGTTAAATTTTAGTTGACAAATCAATTGATTTGTGGTATAATATTAATTTATTGACAATAGGTATGTCTCTATCATAAAATAAACTCCTAGCAGAGCTCTGTTAGGAGTTTTTCTGCGTTAATAAGGGATTATGAAGGGGGAACCTGTTTGCAAACTAGGAAGGAAAGCTTGACCGCAATAGTTAGTTGCTTTGCCAGGGGTTATCATGCATCTACCAGCATAGATCCGATTTTTAATGACTTTATTGCTCATTCACTCTTAAATGAAGAAGAAAAACAGTTGATCGCCACCAACTGGGCTAACGCAATTGCCTTCTTTGATCAAGAAAAAAGCGAAACATTGGAAACCTTTGATGAAAAGCTAATGTGGGTGATGAACAACCAGACCATTCCCCAATTAGTCAGCCGGTCAAGATATGCAGAAGATGGACTTAGGTCTGCAATCGAACGTGGGTTTAAACAGTATGTCATTCTCGGAGCGGGTTTCGATACCTTTGCTTTAAGGCAAGAAAAGCTTCCAGAGGATTTTATTATTTATGAGGTTGATCATCCTGCAACCCAAGATTTTAAGATAAAACGTCTCCAGGAAATCGGTATGGATATTCCCAGAAATGTTAGATTCATCCCTGTAGATTTTAAAAGTGATTCTCTTCGTGCAGAACTGAAGAAAAGCGGCTTTGATGAACAACAATATACTTATTTTAGCCTGCTGGGCGTGGTCATGTACCTAGCTAAAAAGGAGTTCTGCCAATTACTATCTTCTGTGGCGGAAATGTCCGCAAACGGGAGTTCATTTATCTTTGACTACCTCGATGATACTGCTTTTAATGAAAGACTAGCCTCTAAGAAACTAACCCGAATGAGACAAATTACCGCCCAAACGGGTGAACCGATGATTACCGGCTACGATCCGTTTGAACTGGACTTGGAGCTCCAGGACTGCCAGATGTTACTCTATGAAAATCTCTCTCCAGCTAATATTGAGGAGATGTATTTTAAGGGAAGAGAAGATGGATTACATGCCTTTGAGCATTTTCATTTTGCTCATCTCGTTGTGAGTAAATAGTTATGATTTGCCAAGCACCGCTCTGAGCTCCCTAGCGGTGTTTTTTGCTGTTATTTCCATTTTTTTGCGGCCATTTGATACAATCAAGGAGGAGTATAGGGAAGGAGTATTATCATGTTTAAAATTTTTATAATTGAAGATGACAAACAATTGGTGAACTTGCTGAAAGAGCATTTACATAAATTCGGGTATGATACAAAGTCCGTTGAAAAGTTTGATGCGGTCCGTGGGGAATTTGAGAAATTTGAACCACACCTCGTTTTATTGGATGTGAATTTGCAAAAATATGATGGTTACTATTGGTGCCGGCAAATTCGCAGTGTTTCAACTTGTCCAATTCTCTTTATTTCTGCTCGAGAAGGAAAGATGGACCAAGTGATGGCACTAGAAAATGGAGCGGATGATTATATCACGAAACCTTTTGATTATGAAATTGTTACGGCGAAAATAAATAGTCACCTGCGAAGAGCTTATGGAACTTATGCTAGTGCGAATAATGAGCGGACGACCTCAGTGGAAGGATTAATCTTGGATGTGGAACGGCTGCGGCTAACTTTAAATAAACAGGAAATTGACCTGAGCCATACGGAAGCAAAAATTTTAAATGAACTAATGAAAAAAGTAGAACGTGTCGTCAGCCGTGACAGGCTTTTAGAAAAAATTTGGGACGATCAAGCTTTTGTGGATGATAATACTTTGAATGTGTACGTAACACGTGTTCGGAAAAAATTAGCTGCATTGTCTATTGATGATGCCCTTCAAACGATCCGCGGTCAAGGGTATCGGCTCGTTCCGAATTGGAGGCATGTGTGATGAGGCTTTTTTTTCGGGAACAGCTGGCATTGATTCTCTTTTATTTTCTTCAATTAGTCGTGATAACGGGCATTTATTGGCTTGACGGCTATCGTCATTTATCGATAAGTCTTTATGCGGCATTCCTAAGTACATGCCTTCTAATTGGTTATCTCTTTTTTCGATACATCACGAATCGCTCGTTCTACCAGCGGATGGAAAAACAGCTGACCTCCATGGAGGATTTTACAAGCAATGTACAGCAAAGCCCACTGGCGGAGGGCTTACAACAGCTTTTGAAAAGCCAATTCCGTCACTATAAAACAGACATTCATAATTATAAATACAAACTGGAGGGGCATATTCAGTTTATCAATCAATGGGTGCATCAAATGAAGACCCCTTTGTCTGTTATTCATTTAATTGTCCAGGATGAGGATGATTCCCGTTCCAGCGCAATTAGGGATGAGTTGGATCGTCTTAAAAAGGGGTTGGATATGGTTTTATACACAGCACGTTTAGATACTTTTGAACGCGACTTTTATGTGGAGACCCTAAATTTGCAAACCGTTGCCAGATCTGTGACATCCAGCCAGAAACGCTTATTTATTCGGAAGCGAGTGTTCCCAGTGATAGAAATCGATGGGGGTCTTCAAGTGGCATCAGATGAAAAATGGTTGTCCTTTGCCATTACCCAGTTGATGACCAATGCCCTGCGCTATACCGTTGAGGAGAATCGTAAAATATACTTTCATGGCTATAAGCGTGGAATAAATACTGTTTTAGAAATCCGTGATGAAGGAGTCGGGATTCCCCAAAGCGACTTACCCCGTGTCTTTGATCCCTACTTTACAGGTGAAAATGGCCGCAACTTTCAAGAATCGACCGGAATGGGCCTCCATCTCACCAAGCAAATCTGTGAAAAACTCGGTCATTACATCGAAATCGAATCCATCGTCAATCAAGGAACCACCGTGCGCATTATTTTCTAATGGCGTTTTTTTTTGATGCCATTAATGGTATCAATTTATGGATTCAATTTATGGTGTCATTTATGGTGTCAGGCACCGTCTGTGGACACTTTCCTGTTTTGTCCTTTTGGGGCGGACGCTCGGATGGATGGTTATCTATCTTACTGCACAATTTTTTCAACCTTACAATTGTGTAAGATAGTTGTAAGTTTACGACATGGAAGCGGGGGCTGATATCTAGGTAAAATGAGGGTACGAATAAAACAGGGAGTGAAATTGGATGTCGATTTTAGATGTGAGACATTTAGAAAAGATTTATGAGGGGAAAGTGGCGCATAAAGCCATTGAAAATATAAATTTTACGGTTGAAAAGGGTGAATTTGTTGGAATCATGGGGCCGTCTGGTAGTGGGAAAACCACACTCTTGAACCTTATTGCCACAATCGACCGGCCAACTGCCGGGGACATCTTTATAAATGGGAAAAACCCCCATGTGCTCAATCGAAAGGAAACTGCGCTATTTAGACGCCATGAGCTAGGGTTTGTTTTTCAGCATTTTAATTTACTAGATACGTTAACTGTAGAGGAAAATATCGTTCTACCGCTCACACTTGATGGTGAAAGTGTGAAGGAAATGGACCAAAAACTCAATCAGGTAGCAAAGAAATTAGGGATTGACCCAATCCTGAAAAAACGCACCTATGAAATTTCAGGCGGTCAAATGCAGCGGACGGCCATCGCCCGTGCCATCATTCATCAGCCAGCGCTTATTTTGGCGGATGAACCAACAGGGAACCTGGATTCAAAATCAGCAAAGGATGTCATGGAGACACTGACTGCAATCAACAAGGAAGATGGCGCTACCACATTAATGGTCACACACGATGCTGTCGCCGCAAGCTATTGTCACCGTGTCATTTTTATTAAGGATGGACAACTATATAACGAAATCTACCGCGGTGATAACCGCCAGGCATTCTTCCAAAAGATTATTGATATGCTTGCGTTGTTAGGAGGGGACAGCCGTGACCTTTCCACAGTTCGTTTATAGAAATGTGGTCCGTAATAAACGGACCTACGCAGCCTACTTCTTAAGCAGTGCTTTTTCGGTCATGATCTTTTTTATTTACGCCCTATATATCTTTCATCCAGATATTAAAAAGGGTGTAACTTCGGCGCTTGCTGTTGAATTAATGACGGCTGCTGAAGTAATTATGTACGTGTTTTCCTTCCTGTTTGTACTATACTCTGTCAGCACGTTTCTAAAATCACGGAAACGTGAATTTGGAATTTTAATGATGCATGGCATGACAAAGGGCCAGTTAAATCTTATGGTGTTTTTAGAGAATATGATAATTGGGGTTGGAGCGATTATTATAGGAATTGGGGCTGGAATGATTACGGGGAAACTCTTTCTTATGATTGGCTCCAAAATGATTGGAATTCCCCCCTTGTCATTTTATTTTTCTGAAAAAGCACTCTTGCTCACTGTCGGCGCCTTTTTAATCCTTTTCCTTTGTATATCGTTATTTACAACCATTCTTGTCAGAGTAAATAAATTAATTGATTTATTTCAGGCAGGGGAAAAGCCGAAAAAAGAACCCAAGGTATCGGTCTTCTTATCAATTTTCTCAGCAATTTTGCTCATAGTCAGTTATTATTTAGCCGCAACAGCAACCATGCTGACATTAATTTTCAGAGTTCTGCCTGTAATTGGAATGACAATTGTTGGCACCTACTTTTTCTATACTCAGCTATCGGTATGGGTTACAAAACTACTTCAAAAAAATCGTTTCTTGTATTGGAAAAAAACGAATTTAGTGACGTTCTCCAGTCTGGCCTATCGTTTGAAGGATAATGCACGGATGTTTTTCATGGTAACGATTGTTTCAACGGTGGCATTTTGTGCGGTAGGGACGCTTGCCTCGATGAATGTAATGATTAAACAACTCGACGTAGAATTTCCCGCTGAAATTAGTTATCTTGCAAAAGATGATCAACCAGTTCACCAGCAAAATTTACAGCAAATTGAAGCGGAATTAAAGGAAAAGAATATCAATTACACAACGAATCAGATCCTGATTAAATACGTAGCTGTTGCTTCTTCAACAGATAAATATGCACGAGAAAAAATCCCGGTCGTTTCTTTCTCGGATTATAAAAAAATTGCAGCAGCAGCTGGTTACGAATTTGATGAAAAGCGGCTTGTCGGAAATGAAACGCTAGAAATGCGTACATCGATTTTTAGTAACTTGGAAGAAGTAACCCATACCTTAAAACAGGATCAGATAAGACTTACTCATGACCAGCCCACTAAACACATCGTTTTTCCCAACCAGTTGCTTCATGGTCAGGGGATCGTGGTCGGTGATGGGTTGTTTGACAGGCTTACACCCGTGAATACCGAAACCTTTACGGGCTTTTACACAAAGGAACTAAAAAAAACAACAGGGATGGCAGAAAATCTAGTCAGGAACGGTACCTCTATGTCGTTAGAACATGTTCCTTACTCGATCACGGTCAGCGGAACTTTATACGAACTACAAATGGGTATGTATAAGATGATGTTATTCGTTGCTTTATTAATTGGTGCAGTATTCTTTATCGCGGCAGGAAGCTTTCTATATTTCAGGCTTTATGCAGATTTGGATTACGACAGGCGCCAATATCTGACCATTACAAAGGTAGGATTAACCGATCGTGAACTAAATAAAATTGTTACTCAGCAGCTGGCCTTGCTTTTTTTCGTGCCAATTGTAGTAGCCTTTGTTCATAGTGGGTTCGCCTTTATGGCATTACAAAGCTTTTATAAATTATCGATCGCAAAAGACATGATTATCGTTCTAGCTGGTTTCTTACTGGCACAATTCATTTATTTCTTTTTGATTCGCTACCGATATTTACGGAACCTGAAAAAATCATTAATTTAGAACAAAACCCATCTGATTCTATAAATTAGATGGGTTTTGTTAAATATAATTCGATCTATTTATTCTATAATGAATAAGGGAAATTTTCTATATTTAATCGATCCGCAATTTCCTGATTTAGGAGTCTGTCTGCATGTTAATGGAGAGATTGAAGTAGAATGGAACTTATGGTATATTTGAAGAAAATGACCGAAAAACTAAAATGGTCAGTGGAGGTTGACATGGCAACCGATCGAAGAAAGCTGATTGTAGAAGCAGCAACGAAATCCTTCTCCTTGTTTGGCTATAAAGCAACAACAATGGATCAAGTCGCAAAGTTGGCCAATGTAGGGAAAGGGACGATTTACACCTTTTTTAAAAATAAAGAAGAATTATTCGAAGAGATTATTTCCACTTTGGTAAAGGAAATGATTGCGGAAGCAGAATCAGTTATCCAACCAGATTTACCCTTTACTGAAAACGTGCATCGGGCGCTTTATCGTTTATTAGAATTTCGCTCCCAGCACCAATTGATGATCAAGATGGTGCAAGAGGAAACGGAAATGGGGACTTTAGCGGTTTCAGAAATGCTGCAGCATGTGGAGGATGAAATTATTGCTTACTTAAAGCTGAAAATCGATGCGGCCATCATGAAAGGGGCCATCCCGGCAGCCAATACTGAAATCACTAGCTTTCTGTTGTTAAAAATGTATATTGCTTTAGTTTCAGACTGGGAGAAGCATCATCAGCCGTTAAGCTCTGAACAAATTGCGGAAATTATGAAGGTGTTTTTAGTAAAAGGTCTGTCCACATAAAAAAGACTTGTCTGTATCCATACAAGTCTTTAGCTATGGGGCGTCACTAGTGTGGCGCTCCGTATACTTATTTTATAAGATAAAGATTCTTTGAAGCAGCGGCCATTTTTGGTGCATTCTTACGGTTGCCAGTGAATTCTTCCATTAAACTTAAAAAAGTTCCGAAAAGGTAATTGACTACGGAACCAGCGAGGATTCCAAATCCAAGTGCGGTTAAAAAATACGCAGTGTTGTAACCGTTTACAAATTGACCGAACAAAATGAGAATGATTCCTAAACTGCTTCCGAAGATAGCTGTTTTCTTAAATGTAAAAATACTCTTTAAGTGTTTTTCCTGCATCATCATCAACTCCCTGTAAGAATATTCTATCAATTGTCACAGAATTGTCAAACTTTTTTTGAAAATTTTATTTTTTAAATTTTGTGTATTGACTTCTGTATTAGACACTCAGATTGGAAAAGGGGCCAAATAAATTTGACCCCGGGCATTATTTCTTTGCTAGGTTTTCTTGTGCCATCTTTACCAATTCGCGGACCATGCTGCCGCCCAGCCGGCCGCCTACTTTCCCTGCCTGCTCTGAGGTGAGTTGGCCGTTATAACCTTTTTTCAATGGAACCCCCACCTCTTGTGCTGCTTCAAATTTCGCATCCTCCGGGTTACCGGTATTTGCGACTTTCGCCTTCAACGCATCTAAGCCAGTTCGCGCCTCTGGAACAAGGATTTTATTTCTTCTTCTCGCCATTAAAATCCCTCCTTTACGTTAGGATTTCCCGAATGTAAAAAATAATCAATAATCACTGGAAAAACCCATATTAATCCAGTATAATAACTGATAATAAATTCGGAAAAAATCAATGAAAAAGAGAGTAGTTATCTATGATGGTCCAGCGATTCAGGGGTGGTGTGAGCCTGAAACAGAATAGATAATGAAGCGCACTTTTGAGATGCATGCTTGAAGGTAAAGTAGGGTATGCCGGAGGATCCTCCGTTACAAAGGAAAGCTGGTTCTTAATTGAACAATTAGAGTGGTACCGCGGGATTCTAAACTCTCGTCTCTTTTAGTAGAGACGGGAGTTTTTTGTTTTTTATAAAGAAAATAGGAGGTCAAATCAAATGAATTTTAAACAAGAGCTGGCATCTATCTTACTTGATTTGCTTGGCCAAGAGATGACACTGAAAGACTTGGAACTGATGATCGAAAAGCCCAAAAACCAGGAGCACGGGGATTTAGCTTTTCCTTGCTTTACGTTAGCGAAGCTAAGAAGAAAATCCCCCAATCTGATTGCCGAAGAATTATGTGAAAAAATTCAATCCCCCATTTTTGAAAAAGTGACTGTGGTTGGGGCATATCTTAATTTCTTTTTAAACAAAAAGACAGCTTCCGAAAAAGTTGTAGAAGATATCCTCACACAAAAGGGGAAGTATGGTGCGCTGACGTTTGGGAACGGCGGGGCTGTCACGATTGACATGTCCTCTCCTAATATTGCAAAACCCTTCTCAATGGGGCACTTGCGTTCAACTGTAATCGGCAATTCACTCGCACTAATTGTAGAGAAATGCGGTTATAAACCCCTTAAAATTAATCATCTGGGTGACTGGGGGACGCAGTTCGGGAAGTTAATCACGGCCTATCAATTATGGGGAGATGCCGACAAGGTTAAAGCAAATCCGATTAAGGAATTATTGTCCCTTTATATTAAATTTCATGAAGAAGCCGAGAGCAACCCTTCTCTTGAAGATCAAGGACGGAGTTGGTTTAAGAAACTGGAAGACGGAGACGCGCAAGCATTAGAGCTTTGGAAATGGTTCCGTGATGAGTCATTAAAAGAGTTTTCCAGAATATATGAGCTAATGAACGTTGAATTTGATTCATATGCAGGTGAGGCCTTTTATAACGACAAAATGGATCGCGTCGTTCAACTTCTAGAGGAAAAGCATTTACTCGTTGAGTCCGAGCAGGCACAAGTGGTCGAACTAAATGAAGAACAACTTCCGCCATGCCTTATTAAAAAGTCGGATGGGGCCACCTTGTATGCGACCCGTGATTTAGCTGCGGCTCTTTATCGACAGGAGGAGTATCAATTTGTTCAATCCTTATATGTCGTAGGCCATGAACAAAGTCTTCATTTTAAACAGTTAATCGCAGTGTTATCAAAGATGGGTTATGATTGGTCGAAACTAATGCACCATATTCCCTTTGGCATGATGCTAAAAGACGGAAAGAAAATGTCGACGAGAAAAGGGAAGGTTGTTTTATTAGAAGAAGTTTTAAATGAATCGATTGCAATGGCTCGACATAATATTGAAGAGAAAAATCCTAATCTTGCTAACAAAGATAAGGTAGCTAAACAAGTGGGAGTTGGCGCGGTTATTTTCCATGACTTAAAGAATAACCGAATGAACGATATTGAATTTTCGTTAGAAGAGATGCTTCGCTTTGAAGGTGAAACAGGTCCTTATGTCCAATATACTTATGCACGGGCATGTTCCATTTTACGAAAAGCCACTGTGAAGACTGAGTATAAGGCTGCAACCTACACCAACTCATGGGAGAAGGAATGGAAGGTAACCAGCCTCTTAATGGAATTCGCTCCTGCGGTTCAAAGAGCCTGTACCAACTTCGATCCGTCCCAAGTGGCAAAATACATTATTGATCTGGCACAAGCGTTCAATAAATATTATGCGGAAGTAAAAATCCTCGAGGACAGCGCAGAGCAGCAGGGCCGGTTAGCGCTAGTCTTTGCGGTAACGGAAGTTTTAAAAGAGGGGTTACGGTTGTTAGGATTGGAAGCCCCTGATGAAATGTAGGATAATCAATTTGAGCTTCAGCTAAGCAATTGAAAGGGAGGCAAAAAGATGAGTGAATTATTATTTAAGCATTTTGAGCTTACACGAGGAAAATTTGTTAACTTTGTAGGGGATCTAGAAGAAGGGATCGCCGGCATTCAGCCCAATGGATTTAATAATACGCTCCATTGGCATGTGGGTCATGTTCTCACAGTAGCCGAGCAATTTATGTTTGGCTTTCCGAAAAAATCAACTCAGCTGCCAGCGAGCTATATGCAGTTATTTGCCACAGGAACGAGTCCGGCTGCCTGGGAAGGGGATGTTCCCTCCGTTCAGGAATTAATCATTCAGTTGCAAGACCAATTAGCGCGAATCAAAGAAATTCCAGTGGAGAGTTTTAATCAAAGACTAAAAACCCCATTCCTTGGTCAAGAAACCTTTGGTGAACTAGCCAATTTTGCGCTTTTCCATGAGGGGATTCATTTAGGACAAATGCAGGCAATGAAGCGAATCATTAAAGCGAACGTAAATTAGTTTGTAAAAATATTAGTGTGAAGGCATGGGGTCCTAATAAGGGTTCCATGCTTTTTTTACCTTTACCGGATAATTTTCTTCATTAATCGGAATGATTAGGAAAAGACTATGTAGTGATACATTGATATTTTTGTGGAAATTCGGATATCTGTCAAAAATAAAACACTTCATATAAAAATGGTGTTGTGTTAAAATCAATCGGTAATTTTACTTCAAATGTGGTGGGTGAATCCAGTGCTCTCTTCTTTTAAGAGATTCTTAATCGGCCGGCCGTTAAAATCAACGGAACTAGGCGAACAAAAATTAAATATCCTAAAGGCTTTAGCGATACTATCCTCCGATGCCCTATCATCTGTGGCCTACGGGACTGAACAAATTCTGATTGTGTTAGCAACGGTTAGTGTTATTGCTTACTGGTACTCAGTTCCGATTGCTGTTGGAGTATTATTTCTATTAGCTGCGTTAATCCTTTCCTACCGACAAATTATTTATTCCTATCCCCAGGGCGGCGGGGCCTATATTGTTTCGAAAGAGAATATTGGTGAGAAAGCAGGATTGATTGCAGGGGGATCCCTTTTAGTTGATTACATATTAACGGTAGCGGTAAGTATATCTGCTGGTACGGATGCGATCACGTCGGCTTTCCCAATTTTACACCAGCATACCGTTGGAATCGCTTGCGTTCTGGTAGTCTTTATTACCATTCTCAATCTGCGTGGAATAACGGAGTCAGCATCAATCTTAGCTTATCCTGTCTATTTGTTTGTTGTAGCGCTGTTTATTTTAATTGGTGTGGGTCTTTTTAAAATTATGACAGGCGATGTCTCACCAACTGTTGAACAGGCAGCCATCGGGACGCCGGTTCAAGGAATAACACTGTTCTTGCTGCTTCGTGCTTTTGCATCAGGATGCTCAGCGTTAACAGGGGTGGAAGCCATTTCGAATGCCATTCCAAGTTTTAAAGACCCAGCACCAAAGAATGCGGCCAAAACATTAATTTTAATGGGGACATTGCTCGCCTTGTTATTTACGGGTATTACTTTCCTGGCTTATTATTACGGAATTTCACCAAAGCATGACGAAACGGTCGTCTCACAAATAGCAAAAGAGACTTTTGGACGTAATTACCTATATTTCTTTGTCCAAGGTACGACCGCACTTATATTAGTTCTGGCGGCTAATACTGGATACTCTGCGTTTCCGTTATTAGCATATGCGCTTGCCAAGGATAAATATATGCCAAGAATGTTTACCATTAGGGGAGACAGACTGGGGTATTCTAACGGGATTGTTTCCTTAGGAGTAGGCTCCATCTTGCTGATTATTTTTTCTAGAGGTCAAACAGAGCACTTAATTCCACTTTATGCAGTGGGCGTATTTATCCCCTTCACTTTGTCGCAATCGGGGATGATCATAAAGTGGTTACGAGAAAGGCCGGCTGGATGGGTGGCAAAACTCGCTGCCAATCTAATCGGTGCCCTGATTACCTTAGCTGTATTAATCATTTTCTTTTTAACTAAATTTAGCCAAGTATGGTTTGTGGTTATCTTTTTACCCATCATCGTGTTTGCCTTCAAACGGATAAATCATCATTATGAAGCAGTTGGCGAGCAATTAAGAATCCATCCAGGTGATCCTGCGCCTCCGATTGAGGGAAATGTTATTATTGTCCCTGTCGCCGGGATTACTAAGGTTGTTGAAAACTCAATCAATTATGCCAAATCGTTAACGAATCAAATCTTTGCGGTGTATGTGTCGTTTGATCGTGAGGACGAAAAGCGTTTCGAAGAAAAATGGAAGCAATGGCAGCCGGATGTAAGGCTCGTTACGCTACAGTCGCATTACCGAAGTGTACTGATTCCTCTATCGAAGTTTATCGATACGGTAGAACATAAAGCAAGTGAAAACCAATATCGGGTGACCGTATTGATTCCGCAATTTATAACAAAGAAAAACTGGCACAATATTTTGCACAACCAATCAAGTTTATTGATTCGTACCTATCTTATTTTTAAAAAGAGGGTTATTGTGTCAACACTCCCATTTCATTTCAAAAAATAGCACATTTTAATTTGGGATTTTGATCTCTGCTCCAGGCGCTTTACTGAGGCGCAAAGAAAATTTTAAGCAAAGCAAAACCACCGGTATTTAGTCGGTGGTTTTCTTTGTCTTTTTGACTAAAAAATAAATGGCTCCTAGAATAACTGCTCCGATAATGGCGGGCATTACGTAGGGTTGTGCATACTCTTTAATATGTGCCCAGTTACTGCCTAAGACTTTACCTAAGTAGAGGAATAGAATCGTCCACGGAATAATAGCTGCCACCGTGAATAGCGTAAATTTGGCTGCTGACATTTTAGCAATACCTGCTGGGATGGAAATCGCATGCCGGACAACAGGAATGAAGCGTGCTGAAAAAATAACACCGGCTCCATATTTTTCAAACCATTGTTCAGCTATATCGATATGATGCTTTTTAATTAGCACATATTTTCCGTACTTTTCTAAAAAAGGTCTGCCGCCGTAATAACCGGCCCAATATAAAAATAACTGTGCAAGTGTTCCGCCTATGGTCCCGGCAATGACGGATCCAATAAAATTAAGATGTCCCTGCGAAATCATATAACCGCCATAGCCTAAAACAATTTCACTCGGGATAATCTCTATCATTAATCCTATCGCAATGCCGAAATAGCCCAATTGTGATAAAAACTCCAAGATCGAACTAATAAAATCTGTCATAATTCACCTTCGCTTAACTATATGTTAGTATCTCCTTTCCTAGTGTAAACCAGATTGTCTATTTAAGAAATAAATATGGTCCCTTTCTTTAGGACATTCCTAAAAAATCAAAAAACAATTCACTGATTTTTTTCTACATGAGATATTTTAAAAACATGGTGGCAATCCCGAAGTAGGTAAGCAGTGAAAATATATCATTCAAAGTGGTAATTAGGGGTCCTGAGGCAACAGCAGGATCAATTTTTAAACGAAAGAGAATAAGCGGAATAACTGTCCCTGCAAGTGTTCCAATGATGAGCGTGAAAAATAGAGAACTGCCGACTACTGCCCCTAAAATGAGACTTCCCTGCCAAATATATGCAATCACTGCAATCAAAATTGAGCAAGTCATACCAATGGTAATCCCAACACCCAATTCCCTTGCAATTAATCGTGCAATCACACCTTTATCAATATCGTACGAAATCAATCCTCTTACTACAACTGCCAGCGATTGTGTCCCTGTGTTTCCAGTCATGCCGGCAATCATCGGCATAAAAAAGGCCAGCGCGACTACTTGCTTTAGCGTATCTTCAAAACTGCTGATAATTCTTCCTGAAACCACACCGATAAATAAAAGCAAGATGAGCCATGGAAGCCTTCTTGCGGCTGCAACTAAAGTCTTTGTTTCAAAGTCAATGGATTTTCCAGATGCCGATAATTTTTCAATATCTTCATTGGCTTCCTTTATTACGATGTCAATAATGTCATCCACAGTGACAATCCCGACGAGGACATTATTCTCATCGACGACGGGGATGGCTAGGAAATCATAGCGCTCCACGATTTGCGCTACAACCTCTTGGTCTGTCACGACTGTAACAGAAATGATCCGTTCATACATAATGGTCCTTATTTTTTCATCTAGCTCTGCTAAGAGTAGATCACGATAAGAAACGACGCCAACCAATTTCCGGTCTTCATCAATAACGTATAGATAGTTAATGGATTCGGCAAATTCAGCGAACACCTTAAACTTGTCAACCGCTTCCCTAACCGTATAAGAGCTGCGAATCCAAACAAACCGATTCGTCATGATTCTGCCGGCCGTCTCTGGTGGATATTTCATAATATCTTGAACAGCATTAGACTCCTCGGCCTTCATTCCTGAAAGAAGGGAATCTTTTTTCTCGGGCGATAATTCATGCAGTAATGACGCCAGGTCATCATTATCCATTAAATCAAGGACCTTACTAGACTTTTCAATTCCTAAAATATTTAATAAGCCAAGCTGATCTTCCTTTTCAAGTTCTTCCATTAAATCAGCAAGAACATCAAATTTTAAAAATAGGAGAAATCTCCCTTTATGTTTTTCAGGTAAATCCTCGTAAATCTTAGCGATATCATAGGGCTGGAGTTCATCAAGTATATTTTCAAATTCCGTTTTTCTGTTTTCCTTTAATGTTTTTATGATATAAAGACTTAATTCATCTTGAGTCATATCCTTAATCATGGATGAAACCAGCTCCTTATCTTGCTAATGCATAAATTCTAATTTACAAAAGAAATATAGATGAAAAAGGAAAGTTAACAAATAATAATCCAATAATCATAAATCTAGTATGTGTTAATCAATCTTATTATTTGTAAAAGAATTGAAATAAGCTATTTGGACTATTATTTGATAAAATAAGGAAGTATTGACTAAATCATTTCATGTGTTGAACGGAGGAGTTTTGCATTGAAAAAGCATCATCAAGACATACAGGATCTCATCTATGTCCATTTAAACCAAACAGACCAGTATGTAATGTCTTCCGGCATCGAATTTGCTGAATTCGCTGCTGCTTTTTCAGGTTCATTAAATCCCTTGCTATTACTTGCGCACCGCTTTGATGATGCTGATTTTAATATGCATACCCAACTTGAATATTGTCCAGATGATAGAATTAATAAATTGGCAGGGGAAGATGTCTATAGTTACGGAAATTTCTGTTGGATTGACTTTATTGAGGAAGATGTGTTGAATGAACTGACAGGTCAGGAAATCGCTGAACTATTATACTTAGGTCATCTAAAGCACCATTTGAAATTACCTTTTTATAATAAACTAGGTAACCGTTTTGTTTATTTGGCTCAAGATGATGGCTGGTTTAACAAAACCTATTACCGAAGCTTCAAGGATTTCTTCCATGTTTTAAGTGAAGTGATTGCAGGGAAACTAGGGGATCTTAAAGTTGAAAAGTCCATTCTTGGCTTTCGAAAGAAAAAGACCTATCCACAAGTAAATAAAGAAATCCTTCTGTCCCTAACGCCGTTCATTAAGGAAGGGATTTGTATTTCGTTACGAGATTCCGACCATCAACGGACGCGTATTGAAATTCCTATTTGGGTGATTGGCGATTTCGCCAATATGGATGATATGGTGGAGGAATATGAGCAAGTCTCATCGAAACCGTGTCATGCAAAAATCATTTTTGATAAAAAAACAAAAGAATGGAAGTTAAACGTTGTCTAAATCTTTAGGCTTTAAAAATAAGTCCCACTCCATTTGGGTGGGACTGTTTGTTATGAGAACCACATGCTAAATAATCCTTCGTTCACACCTAAGTTATACATATAATAAATTCCGAATAATATGCTGACAATGCCTGCGAGACTGTTCAAATATCTATTCACTTGCTTCCCTGATGTTAACACAAATGGGATTCCGATAACCGTTGAAAAGGCAAGCATTCCAACAATCGTGCCACAACCAAAGATAAGGATGTATAAAGCACCTTGCCATGCAGTCGAAACGGTACTCATTGTTAATAAAACCATAGCTGCACTGCCTGCAAGCCCATGAATGAGACCGACGAAAAAGGATTTAAGATGGGTACGGCCTTTTGTTTCTTTGTCTGGGGTATGATGGGGATGTGGATGACGATGTTTCATAAAAGATAAAAGACTACTAAGGCCGAGACTAACGAGCATGATCCCTACGATAAATTCCAGGCTCAAGGCGACGGTATCTGTGATTGTATTTTTGGCGACAATCAATATCATTCCGAAAAGGAAGAGCGTAGCAGTGTGCCCAATCCCCCAATAGACACCTGCAAAGACGGAGCGCTTTATATTTTTTGATTCGCTCACGATCGTGGATACTGCAATAACATGGTCAGGCTCGATCGCATGCTTAATTCCTAGCAAAAAGCCTAATAATAATATCGACAAAAGTGTTCCCGTCATCAGCTCGCCTCCAAAAAAAGTTTCAACACAATTATACAGGATAAATAAAATAAGTATAGAAAATTGCCAAATTTGCCAGCATGAGTTTTTAAGCAAGCTGTAGCAATCATAAAATATTTTGGTAGGAAAAAACTTAAAAACTCGAATGACTACATTTCCTTTCTTTTTAAAATAAGTGTTAAAATATAACCGTGAATGAGAAAATGGAGGTTTCGTATGAAAACAAAATTAGGTTTATTATATGGAGGAAAATCAGCAGAACATCAAGTTTCCCTGCAAACGGCATTAGCTGTCATTCGGGCGTTAGATCATGAGAAATTTGACATTCATCCTATTTACATAAATACCCAAGGAAACTGGATTAAAGGACCGCAATTAAGTGAGCCGGTAGAAAACGTAAAGGCGCTCGAATTCTCAGAGGGGAATCAGTTATCACCTTTATCATTAGCCCCAACACTTTTCCAAGCGGAAAAGCAGGAAACATTAGATGTGATATTCCCGTTGTTACATGGTCCGAATGGGGAAGATGGAACCGTCCAAGGCTTATTGGAATTGCTAAACCTTCCATACGTTGGCAATGGAGTGCTTGCTTCGGCTGCGGGTATGGATAAAGTCATGATGAAAAATGTGTTTGCGCAAGCAGGGCTTGCCCAAGTGAACTATGTAGCTTTTATTAAGAGTGAGTGGGAGAAAGCTAAAGCTGAGGCTTATAGCAAGGTCGAAACAGAACTTGGCTACCCTTGCTTTGTGAAGCCGGCGAACCTAGGTTCAAGTGTCGGTATCAGCAAATGTACCAATCGCGCTGAATTAGAAGCAGCCTTTGCTGAAGCCTTTCAATTTGACCGCAAAGTCATTATTGAAGAAGGCGTTGTTGCCCGTGAAATTGAGGTGGCGGTGCTTGGAAATGATGAACCTGAATGTTCAGTAGCCGGTGAAATTGTTCCGAAGAAGGACTTCTACGATTACAAAGCAAAATATGAAAGCGGAGATACCGCACTAATCATTCCAGCTGACATTACTGACGAGGAATACGCGCAGCTAAAAGAAATGGCGATTAAAGCCTTTAAATCTTTAGATTGTTCTGGTTTAGTTCGTGCGGATTTCTTTTTGACTAAAGATGGGAAAGCGTTGATTAATGAAGTAAACACAATGCCTGGCTTCACGCCGTTTAGTATGTTCCCGCTCTTATGGAAGCACACGGGGTTAGAATACCCGCAATTGATCGAGCGGCTAGTTCAACTTGCTAAAGAAAGGCATGCTGAGAAGCAACAGATTAAGTTTACTTTCTAAAAAACAGAGACACGGCTGTAATGCCGTGTCCGTTTGTATTTAAAACCTATTCAAAGTCAAAGAAGGAGGATATCCATGATAAAACGATCGTTAAAACAGATTGCTGAGATGATTCCTGCCAAGGACGTTATCATTTCGTTTGCTGATACAATAATCTCGGGTGTATGTATTGATTCACGTAAAATTGAAAAAGGGAACTTATTTATCCCTTTTAAGGGAGAACATGCCGATGGACATAAATATGTCGAAGAGTCGATCCGTAAAGGAGCAGAAGCGGCTCTTTGGCAAAAGGATGTGCCCAATCCTCCATTACACTTGCCGATAGTGATCGTAGAAAATTGCCTTGTTGCCTTACAGGAATTAGCAAGAAGCTACCGGAAACAATTAGCGGTAAAAGTAGTCGGCATTACAGGAAGCAACGGGAAAACAACAACTAAGGACATGACAGCGGGTATTCTATCAACACAATACAAGGTCCTAAAGACAGAAGGCAATTATAATAATCATATCGGTCTTCCGTTAACTGTTTTAGGATTAAACGAGGACACTGAAATTGCCGTCCTCGAAATGGGCATGAGCGGCCGGGGAGAAATTGAGTTTCTAACAAATCTTGCCTGTCCGGATGCTGTCGTAATTACCAATATTGGCGAATCGCATCTACTTGACCTAGGTTCCAGAGAAGGAATTGCAGAGGCAAAGCTTGAAATTCTACAGGGGCTAAAAGAAGGGGGACTAGCCGTTCTCCATGGTGATGAGCCGCTGCTTATGGAAAGAATTCAAGAGCACAAAGGAAATATCCAGGTGAAGACTTTTGGGAGAAACGATACAAATGATTTATATCCCACTGAAATTAAGCAGCTAGAGAATGGAAATAGGTTTAGAATTAACATGTCAGAGACTGCGTTTGAACTTCCAGTACTCGGAACACATAATATTTTAAATGCACTTGCTTCGATGCTAATCGCTAATTATTTTTCGATTCCTTTTGAAAAAATGAATGAGGGGCTGGAAAATATTCAGCTGACCAATATGCGGATGGAACTAGTTGAAGGTAAACAGGGCGAAAAGATAATTAACGATGCGTATAATGCCAGCCCGACCTCAATGATGGCTGCCATTGAATTAGTATCGAATCTTCAAGGCTATGCACGAAAAATCCTTGTCCTAGGGGATATGCTAGAACTTGGCCCACAAGAAGAACAATATCATCAGCAAATAGGAGAAGCCTTAAACAATGAAAAAGTAGATCTCCTGTTCACTTATGGGACTTTAGGGATACATATTGCAAATAAGGCTAGAATGGTTTTAGGGCAAGAAAGAGTCTTTGCTTTTACAGAAAAAGAAGCACTCATTCAGGAATTAAGGCAACATGTAGACCATCAAACGTTAGTTCTTATCAAAGCATCAAGAGGAATGAAATTAGAAGAAATTGTCACTGCCTTACAGGTAAATTAAGGAAATTAAAACTGATAAGATCATGAATGATTTCAAGCTGGGAAATGAAAAATAAAAAAGAACCCCTTTGTGTGAGAAGGTGCCCTTTCATTTTTGCATTAGACTTTTTGATGAGGTAATAAGATTGGTTTGGGAATGTAACAAACTTGTCTTGATTGCAAAATACTAGCAAGAGTGGTATGATGTTCATCAACGTGTCTAAAGAACGATGATTAAAGGGCATACTCCTTGAGGGAGGATGTTTTTTTTTGGTAAAATAAAGATGTTACCTATTTACGGCATTTTGATGCGTGTCAGCTCAAGCGCCATGGGGACCTGATTCGTTTCGGTCCTGCCTAAGATGAAGATAAACTATCCACTTCCATCCCGATGAAATAAAAACCTATTTCATCTTAGATGATCTATATCCTTTTTCATCAAGGAATCCATTCTTGATGAATCCATAACGGACTTCACCTTAAGGCCCTCCAGCGCTTTTCGCCTCAATCCGAGCAGGCGCTACCGCTTTTCTGAGTATTAGGCGAAAATATTCAGCTCTCAAAAATATTTTCACATAGATGAAGGAGAATGAAAACATTGACAAAGTTTGAAGAATTAGGCCTAAGTCAGGCTACTTTACAAGCTGTCCTTAAAATGGGTTTTGAGGAAGCAACACCAATTCAGTCGGAAACTATTCCGTTGGGGCTAAAAGGAATTGATTTGATCGGGCAAGCTCAAACAGGAACAGGGAAAACAGCTGCATTTGGAATTCCATTGGTTGAAAAAATTGATACTAAAGCAGATGCTATTCAAGGGATTATTATTGCGCCGACTCGTGAACTTGCGATTCAAGTGTCTGAAGAACTTTATAAACTTGGTTCGGGCAAACGGGTGCGTGTACTGCCAATTTATGGCGGGCAAGATATCAGCCGCCAGATCCGCTCATTAAAGAAAGCACCACATATCATTGTTGGTACACCAGGACGTGTATTGGATCATATCAACAGAAAAACAATGCGTCTTGATACAGTTAACACCGTCATCCTTGATGAAGCGGATGAAATGTTAAACATGGGATTCATTGAAGACATTGAATCCATCCTTGCTGCAACACCAGAAGAACGCCAAACTTTACTTTTCTCAGCAACCATGCCTGGGCCAATTCAAAGAATGGCTGAAAAGTTCATGAAGGAACCGCAAATTGTTCGTGTGAAAACAAAAGAAATGACTGTACCTTCCATTGAACAATATTACCTTGAGGTTCAAGAAAGAAATAAATTTGATGTGTTAACAAGACTTTTAGATATACAATCACCAGAGCTTGCGATTGTGTTTGGCCGGACAAAGCGCCGTGTTGATGAATTATCAGAAGCTTTAACTTTAAGAGGTTATACAGCGGAAGGTATTCACGGAGATTTAAGTCAGGCAAAACGGATTTCTGTCCTTCGCAAGTTTAAAGAAGGTACGATTGATGTTCTTGTTGCTACTGACGTGGCTGCAAGGGGTCTAGATATTTCTGGAGTTACCCATGTATACAACTTTGACATTCCACAGGATCCAGAAAGCTATGTTCACCGTATAGGACGTACGGGCCGTGCTGGTAAAACAGGTGTAGCGATGACTTTTATTACACCACGTGAAAAATCCTATCTTGCGGTTGTGGAAAAAACTACAAAACGCAAAATGGATAAAATGAAGGCTCCTACCCTTGATGAGGCGTTAGAAGGCCAACAAAAAGCGGTTGTAGAAAAGATCGTCCAAACGATTGAATCAAACAATTTACATTATTATAAAGCGGCAGCGCAAGAATTGCTGGAAGAAAATGATGCATCAACCGTTATCGCAGCTGTATTGAAAATGTTAACGAAAGAGCCGGATACAACACCAATTAAGTTAACAGAAGAACAGCTTCCACAAAGAAGAGAAAGAAAGCCGTATAACGACCGTGACCGTAGAAGAAGAGATGATTCTAGAGGTTCAGGTTCATACCGTGGCGATAATAATCGCAAAAAAGCGCCTGCAAGACCACGCAGTGGTGAAAAAAGAACTGGCGGCGGCGGTAAACCATCATCAAAGCCAAGAACATTTAATCACTAAAAAACGTGAAGCATGAACGATTTCGTTCATGCTTTTTTCTATGCTTAAAAGGGAATAGTAAACATAAACACAATCCGCTGGAGTGATGATGATGACGTTGGTACGACTCGGTTATGTGGCAATGAGTGTGGAGCTTCAGAATGCTTCCCCTTCGCAAACGATGACATTTGCTCAATTTGAAAAAATAAAAGACCGGGACGCAGCAATTCGTAAAATAGAGAGAATTGCGATTTCAAACTTAGAAAATTGTCTGCGTCTTTTAAAACATAATGCAGGCAATCAAATTCACTTTTTTAGGTTCAGCTCACGACTCATTCCGCTTGCTAATCATGAGGAATTACTGGATTGGGACTATATCAGTCCTTTAAAGGATACACTCAAGAAGCTAGCTGTTTATATAAAGGAACACCCAGCTCGGATTGATTTCCATCCGGACCATTTCGTCGTTCTTAATACACCGGATAAGGATATATTAAAAAATTCCTTAAAAACGCTCGCCATGCATAAAGCCTTGCTAAAAGGAATGGAGATTGATCCCGAACATCGGTGTGTACTTCATGTTGGTGGTGGTTATAACGATAAGGAGAAAGCTCTCGAGCAGTTTATTCATAATTGGGCCTATATTTCCCCATCCATCCAGCAGATGATTATGCTCGAAAACGATGATACGACGTTTACGGTGAGAGACACCCTTTATCTATGTGAAAAGTTAGGCATTCCAATGGTGTTTGATTACCATCATCACCTTGCACACCATGAGGAAGAAGAATGGGCGGCGGACTGGGGGAGGATTGTTTCAACCTGGACCCAGTCTCCGCTGCCAATCAAGATGCATATTTCCAGTCCGCGCTCCGAAAAGGATTTTCGAGCACATGCGGATACAATTGACTCCCAAATGTTTCTGAGGTTTTTACGGCAAATTAAAGGGACCGTTCCTGAAATTCACTGTATGATTGAGGCGAAGCATAAAGATGCGGCGCTTTTCCAACTTGCAGAGGATTTACAAGGAAGAGACGGAATTATGTGGATTGACCAATCGAGTTTTATGATGGAATAAAGGGGCGGCAGGGGAAGTTGGGCAAAGAAATAGGGATCGCAGTGAAAGATCATTCGACTGCAAATCCCTGTTATTTTTGCGCAAGTAAACCAATAATGGCAATGATAATAATGGCGGCCCAGATGAGAACCTTCCAAGGGGATTGGTATGAAATGCTTTTCTTCCTGTTGCTGGCCCAGTTTGCGGTACCTTTAATCGAATCTGAAAGCTCCTTTTTATTAAAATAGGGAAAGGCTCCTAGCAAGAAGCCGCCAAGTAAGCCAAATAGATGGGCGGTAATATTAATGTTCGGCTGCAGGAAGGTCATAATCAAACTAACGACACAAAGGGTAAGGATAATTTGTGAATTCTGTTTGGAAAGCATATGTTTCCGGAACATAATAATCGCAAGATAATAGCCAAACAGTCCAAAAATGGCTCCACTTGAGCCAACATGTGTGTAAGTGAGCGGCTCGAGCAGTAATGTAGCAACATTGGCAATGAATCCTGAGAGAAGATAAATAAATAAAAATCGCCCGCTGCCAAGCATGCGCTCAAGTGCTGGTCCAAAGAGTATGAGTGAAAAGCTGTTAAAAAGCGTGTGGGAGAACCCGCTATGCATAAAGGTCGGTGTAATCAGCCGCCAATATTCCCCTTCCATAATGTAAAGATTTACTCCAGAAAGATGTTCAAAGAACCAATTGTTTGGGAAGATTGGTAAACTAGTTAACAGATATAATCCTAAATGAATGGTAACAATAATTGAAACAATTGGGTAAAGGCGGATAAAATCGCGAAAGCTCTCCGTTCTCGTAAACATCACTTACACCTCCTGAGTTCATACTATTTATTGACGAATTTCCATTCTTGTACACTATTACTTATGCTAATCATATAACAAATAGAAGGAAGATGAAGAATGATTAAAGGGATTGGAATCGATATAATTGAACTTTCTAGGATTCAGACCATCCTTATCAGGCAAAAGAAGTTTGTCGACCGCGTGTTAACCCCAAAAGAACAGCAGAAATTTGCGGAGTTATCGTCTGTAAGGAAAGTAGAATTTTTAGCAGGACGATTTGCAGCAAAAGAAGCCTTTTCAAAAGCAAACGGAACGGGGATTGGTGAGGAATTATCCTTTCAAGATATTGAAATTGACAATGACAGCTCAGGAAAACCATATATTGCAAAGCCTGAAGTCCGGGCCCATCTATCCATTTCACATAGTAAAGAATATGCCGTAGCGCAAGTAACAATTGAAGAAGAGTAGGAATTAATTTTTAAGGTGAAATTGATATTTGCACTCTGTTGATTGTAGTGGAAGGCACGAAGACTCCTGCGGGAGTACGGGGCAGAGGAGACCCCGCAGGAGCAAAGCGACGAGGAGAAGGAAAAGCGGAAGCGCCTTGTTCAGCCCCGACAAGCGCTGGAGGTCCTGACGTTGAAGTCGTTCTTTGACTTCAGCGTCAGGACCGAAGCGACCTCGAGGGGCTAGGCGCTGTAGCTGGACAGGCTCCCCGGCACGCCCGCGAACCGCTTGTGCCTGGAACGGAAATCAACAGACTAGTTAAAGCAACCTAAAAAATAAATAGCTCGGCAACTTCCTTATCATAAACCCAAAGGTTGTCTCATATATTCATAGGGAAACAGGAGAGACAAGGTCAGCCATGGTCATTTTGGATAAGCAAACTCCAGTGCCTGACCCCTGCCTTTCTCTTCTCCATAATCATATGAAATGAGACAAGAAGGGGTTGAAGGAATGAGGAAAAAGTTGTTGCTGCTAATTACGGGGCTAATGGTCATTTTTGTACTAGCTGCCTGTGGCTCTAAATCACAAGGTGATGTAGTCAAAGAGCTAACTGGGAAACTGGATGACTTAAGTGGCTACAAAGTAAATGCAAAAATGACATTGAAAATGGGTTCAGATTCACAAGTTTATAAAGTGGAAATTTGGCACAAGGATCCTACCTTTTATCGAGTGAATTTGAAAAATGCCCAAAAGGACCAAAGTCAGATGATACTAAGGAATAATCAAGGCGTATTTGTTCTGACACCTGCACTGAATAAGAGCTTCCGTTTCCAAAGCGATTGGCCGCAAAACAGCAGCCAGGCCTACTTGTATGAATCACTGATTAAGGACATTGTTGCCGATAAAAGCGCAAAATTCACTACCACAAAACAATATTATGTATTTGAAACGAAAACCCGTTATCAAAACAATACAATGCTGCCTTTCCAAGAGATTAAACTAAATAAAAGTGACTTATCTCCTGCGGTGGTAAAAGTAATGGATCCGGATCGAAATGCCCTTGTAACGGTAGAGTTTTCTAAAGTGAAATTTAATGCGAGCTTTGACAAGGACGATTTTGATATGAAGAAGAATATGACACGTGCACAGCTCAATTTGCCAGCCATGGCGGACGGCGGCGATGATGCCTTTACAGTTATGTATCCAACCGTGGAATTAAAAGGAACGAAATTAATTGAGGAAAAAGATGTATCGCTTGAAGATGGGAAAAGAGTAGTCCTTACCTACGATGGTAAAAAATCATTTACTCTTGTTCAGGAAAAAGTTACGGCCAAAGCGGCTTCCGCCAATCCAACCTATGTTGAAGGAGATATAGTCGACTTAGGGATGACCATTGGGGCTGTTTCGGACCACTCGATCTCATGGTCGCATAATGGTGTAGATTACATGATTGCTTCAAAGAACTTAACGAAAGAAGAGTTAATTGAGGTGGCTGCATCTGTCCAAGGTGAAGCCGTAAAATAAATCATTTAGCTAGCAGGCTCATATTGGGCCTGTTTTTTTGATGTCTAGCTCCAGCGCCAGGGCGCTTGCACTTTTCTTATTTGTTTGTACTTCACAACAGTAGTATGATAATTTTGTGATAATAAGGAAATAATTAATTAAGCTATTAGGAAGTGGGAACATGGAAGAACAAGGTTTTTTCTATCGTGATACATGGGCTGAAGTCGATTTAGATTGTATATCTGCCAATGTTACCTCCATTAAGAAACAATTGCCTCAACAAGTAAAGGTGATTGCGGTTGTGAAAGCTAATGCATACGGGCATGGTGATGTTCAGGTGGCAAAAACAGCACTAGAAGCAGGGGCTGCCTATCTTGCTGTTGCATTTATGGATGAGGCAATCGCTCTAAGGAATAAAGGAATAACAGCGCCTATCCTCGTTTTGGGGGCATCTCGTCCTGAAGATATCCAAGTGGCAGCAAAATTTGATATCACCCTTACTGTTTTTCAGAAGGAATGGCTAGAAAAGGCATTGAAATATGTAAAGGCGGAAGATCGAATTTCATTTCATATCAAAGTAGATACAGGCATGGGGAGAATAGGCGTGCGGAGTGTATCGGAATTAATTACCGTCGAACAAATGATTTCTGAACATAGCCCATTTCAACTAGAAGGGATTTTTACTCATTTTGCGACGGCGGATGAACTAGATGAAACTTATATGTACCAGCAATTAGCTTTATTCGAAAGTATGGTTTCCGCACTAAAACAAAAACCAAAATATGTTCATTCTAGCAATAGTGCAGCAACTTTGCGCTTTCCAAAGACATATTTTAATGCAGTCCGGGTTGGGATTGCGATGTATGGATTAACCCCTTCATTGGAGATGGAAGATAAAATTCCCTTCCAGCTAAAGGAGGCTTTTTCCCTTCGAACTCGACTTGTTCATGTTAAGAAAATGCCAAAGGGTGAAAAATTGAGTTACGGGGCAACCTATGAAACTGATGATGAAGAGTGGATTGGGACAATCCCAATTGGATATGCGGACGGCTGGATACGCAAACTGCAAGGGCAAGAAGTGCTTGTAGAAGGGAAGAGGACACCAATTGTCGGTAGAATTTGTATGGATCAATGTATGGTCCGCCTGCCATATCATGTTCCAATTGGGACACCTGTCACATTAATAGGCGCTCAGGAGAACCAGTTTATTTCAATCAATGAAATTGCCAAAAAACTAGAAACCATTAATTATGAGGTCCCCTGTATCATTGCCAGTCGGGTTCCGCGTCTTTATAAAAAGGGAGGGAAAGTTGTCGATTTAAAAAATTATCTTCTCGAAAATTATAGGCCTAAATAAAGTTTTTACATCATATTTATGATATTGCGGTGATTTGTGCATAAAAGGGTCTTTTATTGGATTATAATACAGTAGTATTATAATTAGTCTATGCAATAGGTTCGATTAATGTTATTATTAAATATGGTACAGATAATAAATGAAACTCACTGTGTGAAACAGGCTAAAAAGGCGATTCATCATGTGTAGTGGCGTTTATGCATCAGAAGGAATTCTGGTTAGATAAAAATGGTGTGTAGTGATGGTGGAGGTGTATGTTTGTGTCTGAATCCGGCGCAACTACGGAAATCTTAGTGAAGTTACCGCAACATCTTTTAACTGAATTAGATGGTTTTGTGAAACAAGAGAATGTAAACCGCAGCGAGTTTATCTACCAGGCAACAAAAATGTATTTACGCGAACGTAAAAAGAGACAAATTCGCGAGTCGATGAGACGTGGATACATGGAAATGGCCAAGATTAATCTAGGGATTGCATCAGAAGCATTTTTAGCAGAATATGAGGCAGAACACACAGTTGAACGTCTTGTAAGCGGAGGATAATCCTTTGATAGTCAAACGTGGTGACGTTTATTTCGCGGACCTATCCCCAGTTGTTGGTTCTGAACAAGGCGGCGTCCGACCTGTACTTGTCATCCAAAACGACATCGGGAATCGGTTTAGTCCCACAGTGATTGTTGCAGCGATTACAGCTCAAATTCAAAAAGCCAAGCTTCCTACTCATGTAGAAATTGATGCGAAGCGCTACGGATTTGAACGAGATTCGGTCATTCTGTTAGAGCAAATTCGCACAATTGATAAGCAGCGGTTAACCGATAAAATCACCCATCTCGATGACGAAATGATGGAGAAAGTGGATGAAGCCTTGCAGGTAAGCCTGGGTCTCATCGAATTTTAATTTAAAGCACGCTCTTTTTAGAAAGAGCGTTTTTTCATACATATCCTGTCCTCATTCTTAAATTTGCTAAGGCAAGCATTACGCTTGCCTATTTTTTTTGAAAAAAATGTGAGGATGGCCGTTTAATGAAACGGAAAGTTTATTCTGCTACAATAGAATAAAAGGAATGGAGGGCAAGTTTTGTGAATAATACAATCGTAAAAGATGATCAGTTGTTAAAGAAAATTGCTGCTGAGTTAGCAGTATCTTTTAAACAAGTAAAGAGTGTAATTTCATTATTAGATGAAGGCAATACAGTTCCTTTTATAGCTCGCTATCGTAAAGAAATGACAGGAGCACTTGATGAAGTCCAAATTAGAAATATTTTAGACCGCTGGCAATATGTCCAAAACCTCGAGCAAAGAAAAGAAGAGGTTATCCGCATTATTTCAGAGCAAGGAAAATTAACTGACGAACTAAGCTCTGCCATCACTAAGGCTGAGAAGCTTCAAGAGGTTGAAGATTTATACAGACCTTATAAACAAAAAAGACGGACTAAAGCAACGATTGCAAAGGAAAAAGGGCTTGAACCATTGGCTGAATGGCTGCTGACATGCTCAAAAGAATCGATTGAGGAAAAAGCAAAACAATTCTTATCAGAGGAAAAAGAAGTTTCTACTGTGGAAGATGCCATTTCAGGAGCCAAAGATATTATTGCTGAACGGGTTTCGGATGATGCTGAAAGCCGAAAATGGATTCGTAAGGAAACGTTTAAGTCTGGTTCTGTTGTATCGGTAGTGAAAGATGCGGAAAAAGACGAGAAAAACGTCTATGAAATGTACTATGAATATGAGGAACCAATCAATAAAATTGTCCCACACCGGACTCTCGCGCTAAACCGCGGGGAAAAGGAAGATATTTTGCGAGTATCCTTAAAAATGAATGCCGATTTAATTTTAACATATTTGTCGAGAAAGTGGATTCGTGCCCAGCACTCACCGGCAGCACCTGTTGTACTAGAGGCACTGGAAGATAGTTACAAACGACTGATTCAACCTTCGATTGAGCGCGAAATTAGGAATGAATTAACGGATAAAGGTGAAGAGCAAGCCATACATATATTCTCTGAAAATCTTCGGAACTTACTATTGCAGCCACCGTTAAAAGGTAAAGTGGTTATTGGAGTTGATCCTGCTTATCGGACGGGCTGTAAACTAGCAGTGGTGGATGAAACAGGCAAAGTTTTGAAAATTGATGTGATCTATCCACATCCACCTGTTTCAAAAACAAAAGAAGCCCGCGAAAAATTTATTAACATCCTCCGTGACTATAAAGTAGAAATGGCTGCGATCGGAAACGGGACAGCTTCAAGGGAAACAGAACAGTTTGTTGCCGATATTTTAAAAGAAATGGATGAGGAGATTTTCTACTTAATCGTCAATGAAGCGGGAGCAAGTGTATACTCTGCATCTGAACTAGCTAGAGAAGAGTTTCCGAATCTGCAGGTAGAAGAAAGAAGTGCGGCATCCATTGCTCGTCGTTTGCAGGATCCATTAGCAGAATTAGTGAAAATCGATCCGAAATCTGTTGGCGTTGGTCAATACCAGCACGATGTTTCCCAGAAACGATTATCAGAATCATTACACTTTGTGGTTGAAACGGCAGTTAACCAGGTCGGTGTGAATGTTAATACTGCCTCTCCATCACTTTTACAATATGTAGCTGGACTGAACAAAACAGCCGCAAATAATATTGTTAAAAAGCGAGAAGAGGAAGGGAAATTTACGAGTAGGGTTCAATTAAAGAAAGTTCCGCGTCTTGGGGCGAAAACCTATGAGCAGGCGATTGGCTTCTTGCGTGTATTGGATGGTAAACAGCCGCTTGATCGGACAGGGATTCATCCGGAAAATTATGATGAAGTAAAGAAACTATTAGCGAGTCTTGGATTTACAACCGATGACCTTGGTTCGGAAGAGCTGAAAACAGCCCTAAATGGTCTCGATTTAACATCTGTTTCAGAGGAACTTGCTATTGGTCAGTTGACCCTAAAAGACATTATTGATGCTTTGGTAAGACCGGAACGTGACCCACGTGATGAATTACCTCGCCCTCTATTGAAAAAAGATGTTTTAAAACTTGAGGACCTTAGCGCTGGAATGGAATTGCAAGGTACAGTTCGGAATGTGGTTGATTTCGGTGCGTTTGTCGATATCGGTGTGAAGCAGGATGGGCTTGTTCATATTTCTAAACTTAGCAATCGTTTTGTAAAGCATCCTTTGGACATTGTATCAGTAGGGGATGTTGTCACCGTATGGGTAGATTCGGTTGATATGAAAAAAGGCCGGGTTGCGTTAACGATGCTGGCGCCATCGAAATAGTAGTGGGTACCAGGTTTATTGCTGACCAAAGAGGATTATCATGGCTGATAGAAGACCATCTCGCCTAGCGATTTGGTCTTTGATTTTAGTAGCGGTGAAAATACTTTCTTTATTTTCCAAACGCAGTTAAAACAACATTTAGTTTTAACAGAGCAAAAAACAAAAAAGCGCAAAACCAAAGGCTGCTCTGCACTTTAAATTTTTCTCCATATCTTAAGAGAAGTGTTTTTTTCTGTAAAAGAACCAGCACTGGTTTAGCATCTTGATCTGATAGCGATCCTTCTCATAGAAAGCTCTTTTCATTTGGTTTTGCAACCAAGTTGGCATAATAAAACCTCCCGAAAAGTACTAAGGGTATATACAATATATGCTATAATAGGTTGTCATGTTCGCATAGAAAGAGAGGGACCCAAAATGGAACAACAACAACTTCAATTACTGGTTGAAAAGATATCTGTTGAGTCATTTGGGAAGCTGTTTTTGCATCAGGCATTCTTCAATCCAAGACTAAGATCAACGGGCGGCAGATACCTTCTTAGCACACATAATATTGAAATCAATAGAAAGTACTACGACCAGCTTGGCGAAAAAGAACTGGTAGGGATTATTAAACATGAACTTTGTCATTATCACCTTCACCTGGAAGGGAAGGGGTATCAGCATAAGGACCAAGACTTTAAGCAATTATTAAAAATGGTTGGTGCACCGCGATTTTGTGCACAACTTCCAGATATGAAAGTAACGCGAAAATCTAATAAGATCCTTCTGTATCAATGTACGAAATGTCAGCAATTATACAGACGGAAAAGAAGCATTGATACTAGTAGATATGTGTGTGGAAAGTGCAAAGGGAAATTGATGAAAGTAAAAGAAATAACCTTAGGGTAAAGTAGAAATACGAAAAAAATTTCTTCATAATTTTGTTGACTTTCTATTGTATCGTCATTATAATGTAAAGAGTCGATAAGGTAATCGACTTGTTGAAAGAAGTTATTCCGCAGTAGCTCAGTGGTAGAGCTATCGGCTGTTAACCGATCGGTCGTAGGTTCGAGTCCTACCTGCGGAGCCATATGGGGAAGTACTCAAGAGGCTGAAGAGGCGCCCCTGCTAAGGGTGTAGGTCGGGTGACCGGCGCGAGGGTTCAAATCCCTCCTTCTCCGCCATAGGAATTTTAGGCCCCTTGGTCAAGCGGTTAAGACACCTCCCTTTCACGGAGGTAACACGGGTTCGAGTCCCGTAGGGGTCATTTGGGACGGGGAGTGACCTTGA
>NZ_CM184198.1:232500-345000 GCF_059579525.1 Neobacillus sp. BP17
GGATAAAAGCTACCCCGGGGATAACAGGCTTATCTCCCCCAAGAGTCCACATCGACGGGGAGGTTTGGCACCTCGATGTCGGCTCATCGCATCCTGGGGCTGTAGTCGGTCCCAAGGGTTGGGCTGTTCGCCCATTAAAGCGGTACGCGAGCTGGGTTCAGAACGTCGTGAGACAGTTCGGTCCCTATCCGTCGTGGGCGCAGGAAATTTGAGAGGAGCTGTCCTTAGTACGAGAGGACCGGGATGGACGCACCGCTGGTGTACCAGTTGTTCTGCCAAGAGCATCGCTGGGTAGCTATGTGCGGACGGGATAAGTGCTGAAAGCATCTAAGCATGAAGCCCCCCTCAAGATGAGATTTCCCATAGCGCAAGCTAGTAAGAACCCTGAAAGATGATCAGGTTGATAGGTCAGAGGTGGAAGCGTGGTAACATGTGGAGCTGACTGATACTAATCGTTCGAGGACTTAACCAATTTTAAGGTGATCTCTGAGTTTACAATCTTCTTCTGCATTATCTAGTTTTGAGGGAATGAAAAAAATTAATTTTCCTCTTGAAAAATATGAAAAAGACATTATAATAAAATAGTGTCGAATATATGGTCTGGCAATTATGGCGAGAAGGTCACACCCGTTCCCATACCGAACACGGAAGTTAAGCTTCTCAGCGCCGATGGTAGTTGGGACACGCGTCCCTGTGAGAGTAGGACGTTGCCAGGCTAAAATTACTTTAAAAACCATACATATTTATTTTCTTGAAGTGAGATAATATTATGGTGCAGTAATTTATATTTATCGTCGCGGGGTGGAGCAGTCTGGTAGCTCGTCGGGCTCATAACCCGAAGGTCGCAGGTTCAAATCCTGTCCCCGCAATAAGTTATTTTCAAGCATTGCTTGAAAAAACTCTGGTCCGGTAGTTCAGTTGGTTAGAATGCCTGCCTGTCACGCAGGAGGTCGCGGGTTCGAGTCCCGTCCGGACCGCCATTTATATTGTAAAATGAGTACGAAACAAAGTTTCGTCTTTTTTTATGCCTTTTTTTGCTCAATTGTAAAAAATCAGGTAAACTACATATGAAATAGGCACCTTAGGAGAAATCCTAAGGTTTTTTTGCAGATAAATAAGGTAAAATGAAGATATGTGCTACGATGTTAAAATAAAAAGGTGATCGAATGAAACAATATGAACGTATTACAACGGATTCTGAGGATACTTCTCAGTTTGCCGAAAGATTGGCTGGACTCTTAAAACCGGGAGATGTCATTGCACTGGAAGGTGATTTAGGTGCAGGAAAAACAACTTTCACAAAGGGGTTGGCTAAAGGCTTAGAAATTAAGAAAACCGTTAATAGCCCGACATTTACCATTATTAAAGAATATAAAGGAAACCTGCCATTATATCATATGGATGTCTACCGGGTGGCAGATGCATTTGAAGACCTGGGGTTTGATGAGTACTTCGAAGGAGATGGAGTAACGGTAGTAGAATGGGCACATTTAATTGAGGAGCAGCTTCCCGAGGAAAGACTGACCATCTACTTGTATCGTGAAGAAGGGGATCAAAGAAGAATGGTTTTCGCCCCGAGAGGAAAAAGATATGAGCAATTATGTAAGGAGATTTTTTCATGACGATATTAGCGATTGATACTTCTAACTATGCCTTAGGAGTAGCGCTTATTGAAGAGAATCAAGTACTTGGAGAATATATAACCAATTTAAAAAAGAACCATTCTGTTCGGATTATGCCTGCTATTCAAACACTGATGAAGGATTGTGAGCGGGTGCCTGCAGATTTAACGAAGATTGTCGTAGCCAAGGGACCAGGCTCTTATACAGGAGTTAGAATTGGGGTAACCATTGCTAAAACGTTAGCATGGACCCTAAACATTCCACTTGTCGGTATTTCCAGCCTTGAAATTCTAGCATCAGGTGTTAGCCGTTATTTTGATGGCTATGTTTCGCCTCTCTTTGATGCTAGAAGGGGACAAGTGTATACGGGATTATACCAAAATCATGGCAGTGAATTCTTAACAGTTAAAGAGGATCGCTTGGTCATGTTAGCCGATTGGGCAGAGTCTCTAAAAGGAGCCGGTAAATCTATATTATTTATCGGAAATGATTTATTACTCCATCAAGCAACAATCGCTGACCATTTGGAATCACAGGCCGTTTTTGCAGCGATCACAGAACATAATCCTCGTCCATCAGAGCTCGCCCTTCTTGGCAAGGATAAACCTGGAGAGGACATACATTCTTTTGTCCCAAATTATATTCGTTTAGCTGAGGCTGAAGCGAAATGGTTAGAAGCGAAAGGAAAAATATGAAATGGATAGGAATAGAGAGTTATGGTAGATTCATTTGTTTTTCGTAATATGAGGGAAGAGGATATTGATCAGATCTTGGAAGTAGAGCATGCATCTTTTACGACCCCATGGAGTCGTGAAGCTTTCTATAATGAATTGCACAATAATCGATTTGCTGTTTATATCGTTTTAGAAGAAAATAATAAAATTCTTGGATACTGCGGAGCGTGGATTGTCATTGACGAGGCCCATGTGACGAATGTAGCAATCTTGCCTGAATATAGGGGCCGGAAGCTGGGGGAAGCTATATTGCAAAAAATGATGTCAGTAGCCCGGGAGATGGGAGCAAAGACCATGACACTTGAAGTACGTGTGACCAATCATGTGGCACAGTCTCTTTATCGAAAGCTAGGCTTTCAAAATGGAGGAATCCGTAAAAATTATTATTCAGATAATCAGGAAGATGGTTTAGTGATGTGGGTAAATTTATGATAAAAGATCAATGGATTATGGGAATTGAAACAAGTTGTGATGAAACGGCTGTCGCAATCATTAAAAACGGCCGTGAGATTGTGGCAAATGTTGTGGCATCTCAAATTGAAAGTCATAAACGTTTTGGTGGTGTTGTGCCAGAGATTGCTTCCCGCCACCATGTTGAACAAATCACTATTGTTACCGAGGAAGCCTTAAAGCAAGCTAATATTTTGTTTGCTGAGATTGATGCGATTGCTGTCACAGAGGGCCCTGGACTGGTCGGTGCCCTTTTAATTGGGGTAAATGCCGCGAAAGCATTAGCTTTTGCTGAGAACAAACCACTCGTTCCTGTTCACCATATTGCCGGCCATATTTATGCAAATCGGCTGGTAACCGAAATGAAATTCCCGCTCCTCGCTCTTGTCGTTTCTGGCGGGCATACAGAACTGGTGTATATGAAGGAACATGGCCATTTTGAAGTGATTGGGGAAACTAGAGATGATGCTGCAGGGGAAGCCTACGATAAGGTAGCCCGCACATTAAATATGCCGTACCCTGGCGGCCCTCATATTGACCGCCTGGCTCAGTCTGGAAATCCGACGATTAACTTACCTCGGGCATGGCTGGAGGAAGGCTCCTATGATTTTAGTTTTAGTGGTTTAAAATCCGCAGTTATTAATACGGTCCATAATGCGGAGCAACGCGGTGAGGTGATTGCCCCTGAAGACCTAGCTGCAAGTTTTCAAGAAAGCGTCATTGAAGTTTTAGTCACAAAAACAGAAAGAGCGGTCACAGAATACGGCGTAGAGCAAGTATTGGTAGCGGGCGGGGTTGCAGCGAATAAAGGACTTAGACAGGCGTTAGAGAAGGTTTTTTCAAAGAAACCTGGGATTGAATTAGTCATCCCGCCATTATCACTATGTACAGATAATGCAGCAATGATCGCTGCTGCTGGAAGTGTGATGTTTGAAAAGGGAATTCGAGCAAATTTGACGTTAAACGCCAATCCTGGATTAGATATTGAATTATATAATTAGAAACTCTTCTGGATAAGAAGAGTTTTTTTGTTGATAAGAATTTTTGAACTTCCATCAAAATAATCTTAAATGTGGATAAGTGGATTGTTTTCTGTGTATAATGTGGATAAGTGGGGTAATTATTGTGGATATTGTGGAAAACTAAAAAAATCATTGGGAATACTCTGTTTACAATGTGAATAAGCTTGTGGAAAAGTGAATAATTTTTTAAAAAAGTGTTTATATCGAATGTTGTCGATATATGTCTTATTAAAAAGAAAAAACCGAGCACTGCTCGGTTTTTACTCTGCCAATTCCGCCCATGCTTCCATTAGTTGCTCGAGTTCAGCCTTGGCTTTTTCATTTTTTAGGTTGATTTCTAATACTCTTTCATGATTTTGAAAGATATCTGGATCACATAACTGCTGTTCGAATTCCTGAATTTGCTCTTCCAGTTCTTCAATTCTTTGTTCCACTTCTTCTAATTTTCGTTTTCGCTGACGCTCTTGTTTCTTGCTTTCCTTATCCTGTTGATAAGTATTTTTCTCAAATGCTTCCATTTGCGCAGACCCTTTTTGAAGATCCGCCAGCGCCAGGGCAGCAAGCTCCTCCTGCTCCAATTTCTTCTCTACATAATAATCATAATCCCCTAAATACTCTGTACTGCCATGGCGGCTCAGTTCCAAGACCTTTGTGGCAATTCGGTTAATAAAATACCTGTCATGGGAGACAAAAAGAATTGTGCCAGGGTAATCGATTAATGCATTCTCAAGAACTTCCTTGCTATCTAAATCCAAATGGTTGGTGGGCTCATCTAAAATTAGAACATTGGCTTTTTCCAACATCAGCTTAGCTAAAGCAAGTCGAGCTTTCTCCCCGCCGCTTAAAGTGGAGACAATTTTTAAGACATCATCACCGGAAAATAAGAAATTACCAAGAACCGTTCGAATCTCTTTTTCGTTTTTTAACGGGTAATCATCCCAGAGTTCATTCAAAACACGCTTATTGGAAGTTAATTCAGCCTGTTCCTGATCGTAATATCCGATGGAAAGGTTTGTTCCATAGAGAATGGTTCCGTCTAGGGCAGGAAGCTTTTTAATAATTGTTTTTAATAAGGTTGATTTACCAATTCCATTTGGGCCAACTAAGGCAATGCTTTCTCCTTTATAGGCACGAAAAGAAATGGCTTCTGAGACCTTTTCGCCCTGATAACCGACAGCAAGGGAATCGACCGTTAACACGTCATTGCCGCTTTGTTTTTCAATTTCAAACGAGAAGTTTGCCGATTTTTCATCTCCTAAGGGGCGGTCCATCAGTTCCATCTTCTCTAACTTTTTGCGGCGGCTTTGGGCTCGTTTGGTCGTTGATGCACGTGCCAAATTCCGGTTGATAAAATCCTGAAGATCTGCCACCTCTTGCTGTTGCTTTTCAAAAAGCTTTAAATCACGCTCATAATTGGCCGCTTTTTGATCTAGGTAGGAACTATAGTTGCCTGTGAATCGTTGGATTTGCTTACGGGACACTTCATATACCTGCGTAACCACCTTATCTAAAAAATAGCGGTCATGGGAAACAATCAAAATGGCCCCGTGATAACTTTGTAAATATTGCTCCAGCCAGGACAGGGTATCAATATCAAGATGGTTGGTCGGCTCGTCCAATATTAAGATATCGGGCTTAGTTAATAGCAGTTTACCAAGGGCAAGACGCGTTTTCTGTCCGCCGCTTAAACTTGATATCATCAAGGATTTATCAGGGAAATTTAACCCATGGAGTACAGAACGGAGCTCTGCCTCGTATTGATATCCACCCTGCTCCTTAAATTTCACTTGAAGATGGTCGTACTCTTTTAGGATTCTCTCGTATCTTCCAGTATCATCAAATACATTAGGATCGGCCATTTGCTCTTCAAGGGCCCGAAGTGACTTTTCCATTAAACGCAGCGGTTCAAATACAGTCAACATCTCGTCCCATATCGACAAAGTGGACTCTAAACCAGTATTTTGGGCTAAATAGCCAATCATTACTTCTTTTGGTTTGATGATTTCACCGCCATCATGTGACAAGTGGCCAGCAATAATCTTCAATAATGTTGATTTTCCTGCCCCGTTGCGACCAACTAGAGCCACACGGTCTCGAGTTTGTAATTCTAATTTAATATTCGATAAAATTAGGTCAGCACCATAATATTTTTGTAGTTGATTAACCTGTAACAAAATCATTCTTTTTCACCTCTATTACATAGGTTTAGTGTACCTTATTCCCCGTATATCGGCAATAAACTGAGGCGCAGATTAGGTGGATGAAGGTGTTAAATCGGCAAAAACCTTGAATTTCGTTCAAAGTTTCACAGACAGATAAGGAAAAATAGTGTATGATTTGAAGGGAGGATTATTTATATGGCAGAATTAACGCATTTTAATGAAGAAGGCCGAGCAAAAATGGTCGATGTCAGTGATAAGCCAGAAACAGCACGGACGGCACTTGCTCATTCCAGTATTACAGTTAGGAAAGAAATTTACGATAGAATTACGAATCACGCGATAAAAAAAGGTGATGTCTTAGCAGTGGCACAGGTAGCTGCGGTCATGGCAGCAAAGAAGACGTGGGATTTGATTCCGATGTGTCATCCGATTCCCTTAACGGGGGTTAATATATCTTTTTCCTGGGAGCAGGACACAGAAGAGAATTATCGCTTAAATATATCGGCAGCCGTTAAAACCAAGGGGAATACAGGTGTAGAAATGGAAGCGTTAACAGCTGCGTCAGCATGCGCTTTAACGGTTTATGATATGTGTAAAGCAGTTGATAAAGGTATGGTGATTGGCCCTACATATCTTGTCGAAAAAACAGGCGGTAAAAATGGTGATTTTAAGAGAAACGAAAAAGTTAAATGATTTTTAACTAAATTATCCATGGGGTGTGGGAGATTATGAGTAATGAAACAATGAAAATACCACAGGCGACAGCCAAACGGCTGCCCCTTTATTACCGATTTCTTAAAAACCTGCATTCTTCCGGTAAGCAAAGGGTTTCATCAGCCGAACTAAGTGAAGCCGTAAAGGTCGACTCAGCCACGATTCGCCGCGATTTTTCTTATTTCGGAGCATTAGGAAAAAAAGGTTATGGGTATAATGTCAATTATTTGATTTCCTTCTTTCGTAAAACCTTGGACCAGGATGAATTAACAAAGGTTGCTTTAATAGGGGTAGGAAATCTGGGCACGGCATTTTTAAACTATAATTTTTTAAAGAATAATAACACGAAAATAGAATGTGCCTTTGATGTGGATCCAGAAAAAATGGGAACAAAAATTCGCGAGGTCCCGGTTTATCATATGGATGAATTGGAGAAGGTTTTATCTGAGGGAGGTATATCCGTTGCGATATTAACGGTTCCAGCCCCAGTTGCACAGATGATTACTGATCGACTTGTGAGTGCAAATATAAAGGGAATATTAAACTTTACGCCAGCACGCTTAAATGTTCCCCCGCAAATTAGAGTCCATCATATTGACTTAGCAGTGGAACTGCAATCGCTTGTTTATTTTTTAAAGCATTATCCGACGGTGGAATTAGAGGAAGAAGAATAGTAATTTAGTTAAGAGCTTTTCACAATATTTGTGGAGAGCTCTTTTGTATGCTTGCTTTTTTTAATTACATAATCTATCAAAATACTGAGGGCTGGACTAAGATGTAGGTAGTTTATTTGCAAGCGATTACTATCGGGATTATAGATCACACATTCCCTAGAGTGACATCTAGGGTTTTTGCAATTGGAGGGGATGAAGTTGGCGATCGTGCTGACTATGTTTGTACTTGGGGTATTATTAGGATTTGTCGGAGCAGGAGGTTCTGGCTTTATTATTGCCATTTTAACAGTGGGTTTTGGAGTTCCCATCCATGTAGCGTTAGGGACATCTTTAGCTGCCATGGTGTTTACTACCTTGTCAGGTGCGTACAGTCATTTTCGACAAGGAAATATTTCGATTAAAACGGGTCTAATTGTCGGAGGCTTTGGGTCGATTGCTTCCTTTATTGGTTCAAAGCTTGCTGGTTTGATTCCCATCCATTCCTTGCATTGGTTAACCGCAGGGATGTTGTTTCTATCAGCTATGATCTTGGTCGTACGATTGTTTATCGTTCAAAAAATTAAGGCAAACTATAAAAAAGACGAACCGAGCAACCTTCTTCTCATTAAGAAAGCAGCGCTAGTCGGTTTGGTTACCGGGTTGTTGTCTGGGACATTTGGGATTGGTGCTGCACCGTTCATTCAAATCGGACTGCTTTTAATCTTGGGACTTACGCTTAAACAATCTGTGGGTACAACCATGCTTGTTATTCTGCCCATCGCTTTAGCAGGGGGAGCTGGCTATTATTTTCAAGGATACTTGAACTTCCCATTGTTATTTGAAGTGGTGGCAGGAACCATGATTGGTTCTTATGTCGGGGCTAAGTTTACGGACTTTGCACCTCAGCCCGTTTTAAAAAGTGCGATGGTCCTGACCCCTATTTTAGCAGGAGCTATATTACTGATAAGCTAAAGAAAGCTTCCAAGGCTGCAAAGTTCTGTCATAGCAAGCTTTGCAGCTTTTTTGCGTTTACTTTACTTACCTGAATGATTACATTGTCATCAAGGGGTGCATCAAGATGGTGCCTGACACCCGGTACAGCTGGAGGGAAATATGAGAAGGGGCAGATGGAGTTTAAAATCAGTGATTATTGTCTTCGTTTGTGTAGTGGTTACTTTTTCGCTGTTGATAACGGATTTACTTATAAGTTCCAGAATTGCTTCAGAGACGGAAAAGAATCAGGCGGAGCAAGCAAGAAGTGTAGCTCGCATGGTTGCACATAGTCCGCTTGTGATTGAGGCGATGAGTGGGAAACGCGATGAAAAGGACATTCAAAGCTATGCAAATGAAATGAGGAAAGTTACAAATGTTTACTTTATTGTCGTGATGGATATGAATGCCATTCGAAAATCCCACCCCGACAGTAAAAAAATAGGGTTGCCATTCAGGGGTGGAGATGAAGGGCCTGTTTTAAAAGGAAGAGAGCATGCGTCAATATCAAAGGGATCGCTGGGACCTTCATTACGCTCTTTTACACCCATTAAGGACGAAAAAGGGAAACAAATCGGGGCAGTGGCCGTTGGGATTTCGCTGGATAATGTGGAAAAGGCCGTCAAAAAGAGCCGAACTGGGATCTATATTGGAACCCTGATCGGCCTATTAATCGGTGTTCTTGGGGCTGTTATTTTAGCTAGATATATCAAAAAAATCTTACTTGGGCTTGAGCCGTTTGCGATCGCAAAATTATTAGAAGAAAGAAGCGCTATGCTTCAATCCGTCAGAGAAGGAATAGTCGCGGTTGATCAAGAGTCAAAGATAACACTTGTCAACCGAGCTGCTTTAAAGATGTTTCACAAGGCAGGACTGCCGGATAATCCGAAGGGGGTAAATATAGAAAGGTATTTGTCTACCACGCGCTTAAAAGATCTCTTACAAACGGGTAAAGCTGAATTGGATGAAGAACAGAATTTAAATGGAATGACTATTTTAACTAATCGAGTCCCTGTTATTGTTGGGAATAAGGTCGTAGGGGCCATTGCAACTTTTCGCGATAAAACAGAAATACAAGTACTCGCCGAAGAACTGACTGGAGTGAGAACTTACGCCGATGCACTTCGAGCCCAGGCACATGAATATATGAATAAGCTTCATGTTATTTTAGGGATGGTCCATACAGGGTATTATGAAAAAGTTGTTGAATACATCAATGAAACGGTTAATCATCGCAATAACGAAATTGGCTTTGTGACCAAAAAAATAAAGGACCCTGTATTAGCAGGCTTTTTAATTGGAAAGTTAAGTTATGCAAGGGAATCGGGGACAGAGTTATCAGTTTTGTGTGAACAACCAATTCCTCAACCCGAGGATTCTGATATAACACATGAACTGATTACGATTTTAGGTAATTTAATTGATAATGCGATTATGGCTGTGAGCGGTTGTCCACTCAAAAAAGTAACAGTTTCCCTTGATTATGCAGATGATATTTTAACAATTGAAGTAAAAGATACCGGAAAAGGGATGAGTGAAGAAATACAAAACCAAATTTTCAACAAAGGGTTCTCCACAAAAGGTGAAAATAGAGGATTAGGATTGTATCTCGTTTCGCAGGCGGTTAAAAAGTTGGACGGGGATTTAATTCTATCATCAAAGCCTGAAAAAGGGACCGTTTTCGCCGTGTATATACCATATGATGGGGAGGGGGACAGAAATGATCCGAGTGATGATCGTTGATGACGATCCAATGGTGGCTGAATTCAATAAACGCTATCTTGAGCAGGTCCCCGGATTTAAATTGATGGCAATGGCTGCATCTGTAGATGAGGCGATTATGAAATTGGAAAAGCTAGAAATCGATCTTATCTTGCTTGATATATTTATGCCGGGGAAACTAGGTTTAGAGCTGTTAACCTACCTCCGCGAAAATGAGAAAGAGACCGATGTAATTATTATTTCAGCAGCGTCAGACATGGAGCGGATTAAAAAGGCTTTGAGGTACGGAGCTGTAGATTATTTAATTAAACCTTTTGAATTTGACCGATTTAGCAGAGCGTTAGTTGACTATAAGAACCAAACAAAGATTATTCAGACACAACATGTAATTAATCAAGACGTGCTGGACCAGCAGATCCTGCACCGAGAGGAAAAGTCTCTTATCGAAGACCTCCCGAAAGGACTGACAAAAGACACCTTAAAACAAATTTGGGAAGCCATTCAGGAATTAAAAAATGCTCCGTTTTCAACAGAGGACGTTGTAAAGGTGGTCGGCATTTCTCGGGTATCGGTCCGTAAGTATTTAAACTTTTTAAAGGAAATCGGAATTCTTGATGTGAAGGTAATTTACGGTACTGTCGGCAGACCTGTATACCAGCATGAATATAATCAAATGAAAGAACATCTAATCAAAGCCTTTTTGTAAGCAGCCGAAAACTGCTTACTTTTTTTATTTACAAAAATCTTATTAAATTTACATAAACTATGAAAGCGTTTCAATCAAGAATATGATATAGACATAAATTTCATAGGGGGATGAATTTATGGAACCAGTTAGAAAATTGCAACCGCTTACGGTTGTTTCAGGGGAAAAGGAAGAAAAGAAAGGTTTTTTAGGTAAAATTGGCAGTATGAAGATAGGGGTTATTCCACTGCCGCTTTATATCGTTATCGCAGCTGTTGTCTACTTTTCAGCTGTCTATAAATTGCTTCCAGCTGACATGATTGGCGGATTTGCCATCATTATTGTTATGGGTATTTTACTTGGTGACCTTGGTATGAAGATTCCGGTCTTGAAGGATATTGGGGGTCCGGCAATTCTAGCACTGTTGGTCCCATCTATATTAGTCTATTTTAGTGTGATTAACACAACTGGAATGAATGCGGTTACGCAATTAATGAAAACATCAAATTTCCTTTATCTATATATCTCTGTTTTAGTAGTCGGAAGTATTCTTGGGATGAATCGCAGAGTCTTAATTCAAGGTTTCACACGAATGTTTATCCCGCTTATTTTAGGGACCATTGCTTCAGTTATCGTAGGGGTCCTTGTTGGTTTGCTTTTTGGATATGATATGAAACACACACTTTTCTATATTGTTGTACCAATAATCGGTGGCGGCATCGGAGAAGGAATTTTGCCTCTTTCATTAGGCTATGCAGAGGTTCTCGGAAAATCTTCAGAAACATTTGTTGGTCAGTTGATCCCCGCCGCTGTAATTGGGAATATTGTCGCTATCGTTTGTGCTGGTATTTTGTCTCGCATAGGTGAGAAAAAGAAACACCTTACGGGTAATGGTGTATTAGTGAAAACAAAAGGCGGCGACGGAATCACAGAAGCCGCAACGATTGATAAGCCGGTTGATTTCCCACTTATGGGTGCAGGATTGTTAATAGCATGCAGTTTCTTTATCTTAGGTGGACTTGGAAATAAATTTCTTGGAATTCCTGGACCAGTGTTAATGATTATTGCAGCAGCAGTAGTAAAAAGTATTAAGATAATGCCAGCTAAAATGGAACAAGGTGCGTATCACTTATATAAATTTGTATCATCAAGTTTAACATGGCCATTAATGGTTGGTTTAGGGATGCTTTATATTCCGCTTAAGGATGTAGTTAAGATCGTAACACCTGGATATGCGGTTGTTTGTGCTTCTGTTGTAGTCGCAATGATTACTACGGGTTACTTTGTAGGAAAATTGATGAAGATGTATCCTGTTGACTCAGCAATTGTTACAGGCTGTCATAGTGGTTTAGGAGGTACGGGGGATGTCGCGATTCTTTCGGCATCTAATCGGATGTCATTAATGCCATTTGCCCAAGTTTCCACAAGAATTGGCGGCGCCTCAACCGTTATATTGGCTATTCTTTTACTGAAATTATTAAGTTAGTAATTCCTCAAAAGGGCTGTGGCTATCTGTCACGGCTCGACTTTTTAAATAATAGATTTGATTTTCGTCACCCAGATTAACATCTAGACTTAGGTTGGAGCAAAAGGAGAAGGTTGGAATGAATGAAAGAATGATCAAAGAAGAGGCCGTGCTGCTTCACAAAAAGCTTGCCGGGAAAATTAGTATTGTCAGTAAGGTAGAAGTTAACAATGCAGATGATTTAAGTTTAGCCTATACACCAGGTGTAGCGGAGCCATGTAAGATTATTGCCAAAAATAGTGAGGCTTCTTTTGAGCATACAGGGCGTGGTAATTTAGTAGCTGTTGTCACAGATGGAACAGCGGTCTTAGGGTTAGGAGATATTGGTCCCGAAGCAGCAATGCCGGTAATGGAGGGGAAGGCAGTTTTATTTAAACAATTCGCAGGGATTGATGCTTATCCGCTCTGCTTGGGAACAAAAAATGTCGATGAAATAGTCAATATCATCAAAGCATTAGAGCCAACGTTCGGCGGAATCAATTTGGAGGATATCGCTGCTCCAAGATGCTTTGAAATTGAAGAACGCTTAAAAAAGGAATTAAACATTCCTGTGTTTCATGATGACCAGCATGGGACAGCAATTGTCGTACTGGCTGGCCTTTTAAATGCACTTAGAATTGTTAAGAAAAGTATCTATAGGGTAAAGGTAGTCATCAATGGCGCAGGTTCTGCTGGGATTGCGATTGCCAAGCTTTTATTAACTGCCGGTTTTAAGGATATTACGTTAGTAAGCTTGGAAGGGATTGTTTGCCCAGGTGAAATGTGGATGAACGATCGGCAGGCAGAAATAGCAGTGAAAACAAACCTGCGAGGGATACAGGGCACCTTACAAGATGCCATTAAAAATACGGATATTTTTATCGGAGTCTCAGGGCCAAAGGCTTTAACTGGAGAAATGTTCAGAACAATGAATAAAGATTCAATCGTTTTTGCAATGGCAAACCCGGTGCCAGAAATCTATCCTGAGGAGGCTATAGCAGCCGGTGCAGCAGTAGTTGGAACAGGCCGTTCTGATTATCCTAATCAGGTAAATAATGTACTCGCTTTTCCAGGGATCTTCCGCGGAGCACTTGATGTAAGGGCAACAGATATCACAGAGGAGATGAAGCTTGCCGCCGCCTACGCCATTTCAAGACTTGTATCGGATGAAGAACTTTCACCGCAGTATATCATTCCAAACGCCTTGGATTCACGTGTAGGGGAAAGAGTTGCCGCCGCCGTTTCGAACGCAGCCATTGAAGAGGGAGTAGCTAGAAAAGGAATGAGTAGCAAAAAACTAGTAGAAATCATTTAGAAATCCAATTCAACCCATTGGTGGGTGTTAGAAGAGAATAAGTTTAATAAGGTCTTTCACGTTAATCAACGTGAAGGGCCTTTTTTTGGTGAAAATAATTAGGACAGCCTAATATTTACATTTGCACTTTACATGCGTAACAGTGTTATGTTACATTGTTTATGGAAAGGGGTTTTTAGTATGAGTGAGGAGTTAATCTCAAAGAAAGACCTATTAGAATTAGCAGGAATATCCTATGGACAGCTATATAGATGGAAACGAAAGGACTTAATCCCGGAAGAATGGTTTGTGCGCAAGTCTACGTTTACAGGTCAAGAAACATTTTTTCCTAAGGAGAAGATCCTTGAAAGAATCGAAAAAATCCAAACAATGAAGGAAAACTTATCCTTAGATGAACTAGCAGACATGTTCTCACCTAATGTAGCAAACTTAAATTATAACAAGGATGACTTAATAAAACGTAACATTGTTTCGACAGCCGTTGTCGATTTTTACTTAGAACAGGAAAACGGTAGTTTGGAATTTAATTTTACAAGGATGCTTGAAGTGTTTGTTTTAGACAAATTGCTTCAATCGGGAGAAATAAACCTAGAGGAAGGGAAAATGGTCTTGCAGGTGTTAAAGGACCATACAGCATTAATTAAGCAAAAAAGCTGTGAGTTAGTGATTACCCGAAAGTTGGGAATGTCATCATGTCTATTACTCGTAAATGCAGAAGAATTTCACTTTGAACGTGGTACCAAGGTAGTCACTGTCCTTTCACTGATGAAGTGCATGGAAGAGATTAAAGCGAAATTATTATAAAGGAGACTGACGATGGATACGAAAAGCAGAGGAGACTTGGTGATTAATGGCTTCGGTGCATCCAACGGGGGGCAGTTCCGCGTTGTTACATTAAATGGCAGAGGAACGATTAACAGCGATTTAGAATGTATGGAACTTGATTGTAATGGTTCAGGTATCCTGAATGGCAATGTTATTGCTGAGAAAGTAAAGGTGAACGGGAATGGGAGGTTCAGAGGGAATCTTGAAGCTCAAAACCTATCGATTGATGGATCTGCACGGATCGACAAAAACCTATCGGTGGAAAAATTAAAGGTGAATGGTAAAAGCACCGTTGGCGGCAGGGTTAAATGTGAGGAAATCAAAATCCATGGCACCTTTACGGCCGGGGAGGATTGTGAAGCGGAAATCTTTAAAGCAGAATCGCAGTTTACGATTGGCGGACTTCTAAATGCTGACCATATCGACATAAAGATGTTTGGAGAATGTAAAGCAAAAGAAATTGGCGGGCAAACGATCACAGTAAAGCAGAAGGGATCATCCTTAGTCGGTCATTTGCTTAAGCCCTTTTATAAACCACAGCTGGAAGTGGAATTAATCGAAGGGGACAAAATTGAACTCGAAAATACTACTGCCAAAATCGTACGTGGAAACCAGGTATCAATTGGTCCCAATTGTCAGATTGGTCTCGTTGAATATACAGAGGAATTTTCGATGGATAAAAAGGCCGTGGTTACTGAAAACAGACGGGTTTAATAGGAGGGAAAAGAGTGATGATGGAAAAGAACGGAAATCTTATTATTAATGGATCGGGAAGCTACCCTGGCGGCCGTTACGAAAAAATCAGTATCCGCGGCGAAGGGACCATTATGACTGATGTGGAATGTTCGGCTTTCAATGTATATGGTACAAGTGAAGCCGCTGAAAATGTTAAAACAGGCTCGGTAAAAGTTTTTGGCGAAGCAGAAGTCAAAAGGAATATGGAAGCCGAGGATACACTTGTGATGGGGACGATGATGGTCGGCGGCAATGCTCACATGAAAAAAATCAAGATTTTAGGATTGCTGGAAGTCGGCGAAGGTCTTACGGGAGATGAGGCAAACATTAAAGGTAGTATTGCGGTGAATGGTGATGTGGAGTATGAGACGTTTGACTCGAGCGGCGGTTTTGAGATTAAAGGCTTACTAACGGCGGATACCATTAAGGTGGGTCTTCGTTTCGGGCAAAGCAGTGCCGAGGAAATCGGCGGCGGGAAAATCACTGTGAAAAAAAGGAGTAACACACTGCTGCCCTTTGGAAAGGAGATCGGGTCCCTTAGTGCGAAAGTTATTGAAGGGGATGACATTTATCTTGAAAATACAAAAGCCGAAATTGTCCGAGGTAACAAAGTGAAAATTGGCCCTGGCTGCCAAATCGGAGTGGTGGAATACAGGGACGATTTCACACATGATTCAAAGGCAACGGTAAAAATTACGACAAAGATATAAGGGAGAAATGTGGATGGTGACGAAGGAAAGTAAGTTAGGACTAGTGGTTGCGGGGCTATTGCTAGGTATTTTGATGGCCTCGATGGATAATACAATTGTCGTTACAGCGATGGGAACAATTGTAGGCGATCTTGGCGGACTAGAAAGCTTTGTCTGGGTTGTTTCCGCCTATATGGTCGCTGAGATGGCAGGGATGCCGATTTTCGGTAAATTATCGGATATGTATGGGCGAAAAAGATTCTATATTTTTGGATTGATCTTGTTTATGGCAGGTTCTGCATTGTGTGGAACAGCTGAAACGATCACGCAATTAAGCATTTATCGGGCGATCCAGGGAATTGGCGGCGGAGCGTTGGTACCGATTGCCTTTACGATTATGTTTGACCTGTTTCCTCCTGAAAAGCGTGGAAAAATGGGTGGACTGTTCGGAGCGGTTTTTGGCTTATCGAGTATTTTTGGGCCATTGCTTGGGGCGTATATCACAGACTATATCAGCTGGCATTGGATTTTTTATATTAACATGCCTCTAGGGATTCTTTCGCTGATTTTTATTACCATTGCCTATAAGGAATCCCCCATTCACAAAAAGCAAATTATTGATTGGTCGGGAGCCGTTACCTTGGTTGGAGCAGTTGTTTGTTTAATGTTTGCGCTTGAACTTGGGGGACAAAAATATGAATGGGATTCTACGGTGATCATGAGCTTGTTTGGTGGATTCGGGCTTCTGTTTTTGATCTTTTTATATGTGGAGACGAAAGCGAAGGATCCGATTATATCCTTTTCGATGTTTAGGAACCGCTTGTTTGCAGGCAGTACGATTGTTGGCTTATTTTATGGTGCGGCATTTATGGCTGCCACGGTGTACATCCCGATTTTTGTGCAAGGGGTGTATGGCGGAACAGCCACTAATTCAGGATTAATTTTATTGCCTATGATGCTTGGTTCGGTCGTTACTGCACAAGCAGGAGGTTTCTTAACGACGAAGATGAGTTACAGAAACATCATGTTTATATCCGGAGTAATTTTGATTGGCGGCTTATTGTTGTTGAGCACGATTTCACCGGATACAAAGAGAGCCGTGTTGACGCTTTACATGATAATTATTGGTTTGGGGGTCGGCTTCTCCTTTTCGGTGTTAAGCATGGCTGCGATTCATCCGTTTGGAATGGAACAAAGGGGCTCTGCCACCTCGACAAGTAACTTTATCCGTTCCTTAGGAATGACGATTGGGATCACCGTTTTTGGTACGATTCAACGAAGTGACTTTAAAGAAGGGTTGGAAAATGCTTTTGCGGGAATGGGGCAGATGCCTAAGGGGCAAAGTTTCGGGGATTCACGTGCCTTATTATCGGAGGAAGCAAGAAAATTAATTCCTGCACCAATTCTCGATAAAATCACGGAGGCGCTCTCAAGTTCGATCGTCCACACATTCACATGGGCTCTCGTCCCAGCCGGCCTTGCTTTCCTATTTATCTTTATCCTTGGGAAAGAGCGGATGGTTATTAATAAGGGGCAAGTGTCGAAATAATTGTTTGAAAAAGTAACTGATTCAAATTAGGTGAAAAAAGCCTATTCGAGTCAGTTTTTTCGTAATAAACAAACTATTTGAGGTTTGAGACTTACTTATGAGCATTGGTCCTGGATATTAGTAAAGTTTTTGCTTGTTCTTTTATGGGGTTTTCGTGTTGTCATTGGTTCTATCGGCGAATTTCCTTGTCTAATCAGCGAATAGGAGAGGTTAATCGGCGAATTTGGACTTCCAATCAGCGAATTGTAAAAAGGTGTCAGGCACCATGTGAAAAAAGAATTTGATATGCTCCCGATAAAGTAGACAGATGAAATAATAAAAATCTGTTTACTTTTTTGGGGGCTTTTTCTATGGGGAAATATTCATCACAAGAAAAATTTGAGATAATAACGGCTTATGAAAACAGAAAAATCTCAGTTTCAGACTTTTGTAAACAACACCACATATCTTCTAGAACTCTGAATGATTGGATTTATCAATTTCAGACATATGGAACTGAATGGCTTCAGGGTTCGGGGGAATGGAAGCGGTATTCGAAGAAAGTAAAAACAGCTGCGGTTAATGACTTTCTTTCGGGTCAATTCTCTCAAGTTGAGATTGTACGTAAGTATGAAATATCAAGTCGTTCAGTGTTACAAGGATGGATTAGGATTTATAATGATCATAGAGAAATAGAAGAGACGAAAAGGGAGAAGAACTCTATGATTAAAGGCCGATCCACGACATTAGAGGAACGATTTGAGATTGTTATGTATTGCATACAGAACGGGAAAAACTATCAACAAACATCTGATCACTTTAATGTTTCCTATCAACAGGTGTATCAATGGATAAAGAAGTTTGAGAAGGAAGGACCGGACGGTCTAGAAGATAAGAGGGGGAAGCGTAAAACGGAATCAGAGTTAACCCCTGAAGAGAAAATACAGCGCGAAATGAAGCGGTTAGAGCAGGAAAATGAACGCCTTCGGGCGGAGAATGCATTCTTAAAAAAGTTGGAGGAACTCGAAAGGAGGCGGTTAAAGAGATAAGCCAGGTCCGTTTGGCCGATAAATATACAGCTATTCAAGAACTTCATGAGAAAGAGAAATTCTCCATTGTGCTATTATGTGAAATTGCGAGAATTCAACGCTCTTCTTATTATAAATGGCTTAATCGCACCCCTCCTGAGAATGAAAAGATGAATGAGGAAATCCTGGAGGAGATAAAACGTCTATATAAGAAAGTGGACGGTATATATGGATACCGCCGCATTACGATGAACCTAAATCGTACCTTACCAAAGTCCATTAATCATAAACGAGTGTATCGATTAATGAGAATAGCTGGAATACAATCCGTTATTAGACGCAAAAGGAAAAAGTATAAGCCAAGCACTCCACAACATGTAGCTGAGAACATCTTGAACAGAGAGTTCCACGCAGAGAAGCAAAATGAAAAATGGTTAACAGATGTAACTGAATTGAAGTATGGAGTCTCACAAAAAGCTTATTTAAGTGCGATTTTAGATTTGTACGATGGATCCATTGTCAGTTATGTATTAGGCAATTCAAATAATAATCCATTGGTATTTAAAACCCTCGATTTAGCTTTGGAAACTAACCCAGGAGCAAAACCTATCCTCCATAGTGATCGAGGATTTCAATACACTTCCCCTACTTTTAAAAGGAAAATTGATAAGGCAGAGCTGGTTCAGAGTATGTCGAGGGTCGGAAGGTGTATCGATAATGGACCAATGGAAGCTTTTTGGGGAACATTGAAAAGTGAAAAGTATTATCTGAACAAGTACAGCACCTTTGAAGAGCTGAAGAAAGACATTGAGGAGTACATAAAATTTTATAATTATGAACGATTACAAAAAAAACTAAACGGCCTAAGCCCCTTAGAATACAGGGCTCAAGCCGCTTAGTGTCATTTATTTATTTCCACTGTCTACTTGACGGGTGTCACTTCAATTCACATGGTGCCTGACACCTTAGTTTTTTCTCTGCTTCTTTTTCTTTAACTGATCTTTGTATTTGATGTGAAAGATGACCATTTTTAGGCCTGAGCCAAAGTCAAAGGTGGCTAATAAAATGAGGAGGTAGCTGAAAAACCCCCAGCCGTTACTTTGTACATCATCAATGGCGAAGTAAGTAAATAAGCCGCCAAGGAGAAAGTAAATCAATCCTGAAAACAAGGGTGAACGTCTCATAGAAATCCTCCGATAAAGTTTTGAACGGCCTCCGCTTGTCTTTGCAGTCGTTCAATATCGTCTTTAAATATAGATTGAACCAAGACAACCATGGTATTCATCGCAACATGGGCAAATATTGGCACAAAAATGGATTTAGTAATAACATAAAGAAAAGCAAACGTAAAGCCCATGGCCGAATAAAGCAAAATGTGCTGAAATTCCATATGTGCTGCAGCAAAAATGACCGAACTAATGAGTGCAGAGATAAAAAAGTTATATCGATTGTGAAGCGATCCGAAAATGATTTTACGAAAAACAATTTCTTCTAAGATGGGGCCAATGATACTCGTAACAATGATCGCCAAAGGAAAGGCCTCGATAATCTTTAGAATATCTTGTGTATTTTCAGAGCCCATTTCCACCCCTAATAGGTTCTCAATGAATGCCGCAACGTATTGGGAAAATAGGGCAAGGAAAATGCCAGCAATGGCCCATACCACCGAAATACCGAATGAACCACCATTCTTTCTATAGCTGCGATCGTTCATTTCCTTTCGAAGCATAAAAACAATAATTAATAAGGCAATCGTAAAACTTGCGAGGAGCCATGACGGAACCGCAAGGCTTTGGTTAATCCCCAAGTATTTAAAGCCATACAAAAAGAGTGGTACACCGATTAAACTTGAAAATTGCATTGCGATGTAAACAACTAAGATTATCCAATATTCTCGTTTCAAATATCTAGTCCCCTTTAGATTCCATTTTAATAATTTTGCCGATTAGGTTATTTATAATCATTCATTTTCAAAGATGCCAAAATCGCTCATACCTTAATCTATACTATTCTTAATTCTACTCTTAAAACCAGGATTGTTTCAATTTAGAAATACTTTTAAAAAATAGGTATAGAATATCGTGTTTTTCCCATACTTTATAAGGTTGTCTGAAGGAATGGTTAAACGCTTCCGCTTTTCTATTTTTTTTGTAAAATTTTATGCTTCATACTTGCAAAAGATTTTGAGATTCATTATTATAATAATTGTGTTAGCACTCATTAAACGAGAGTGCTAATAAGTCAGAATTACATATATCTTTGAGGAGGTTGTTTGATTTGTTAAGACCATTAGGTGATCGTATTATCATTGAGCTTGTTGAATCAGAAGAAAAAACTGCAAGCGGGATCGTATTACCGGATTCAGCGAAAGAAAAGCCTCAAGAAGGAAAAGTTGTTGCCGTTGGTACTGGCCGCGTACTTGAAAGCGGAGAGCGTGTAGCACTTGAAGTTTCTGTAGGTGATCGTATCATCTTCTCAAAATACGGCGGTACAGAAGTTAAATATCAAGGTACTGAATACTTAATCCTGCGCGAATCTGATATTCTTGCAGTCGTTGGTGCTTAATTAGAAAAAGTGCAGCGTCCTTAAATTACTAGTACGAGGGCGCTCGAGCCTGACAAATAGATAAGTTTACCATAAACAGTTAAACAATATGAGGAGGTTTTCAAACAATGGCTAAAGAGATTATGTTTAGTGAAGATGCACGCCGCAAAATGCTAAGTGGTGTTGATGCCCTTGCAAATGCAGTAAAAGTTACTCTTGGACCTAAAGGACGCAACGTGGTTCTTGAGAAAAAATTTGGTTCACCATTAATCACAAATGACGGTGTAACGATTGCAAAAGAAATCGAATTAGAAGATGCATTCGAAAACATGGGTGCAAAACTTGTTGCTGAAGTAGCAAGCAAAACTAACGATGTTGCTGGTGACGGTACAACAACTGCAACTGTTCTAGCTCAAGCGATGATTCGTGAAGGCTTAAAGAACGTAACTGCTGGTGCGAACCCAATGGGTATCCGTAAAGGGATCGAAAAAGCTGTTGCAACTGCTGTACAAGAATTAAAAGCAATTTCTAAACCAATCGAAAACAAAGAGTCAATCGCACAAGTTGCTGCTATCTCTGCTGCTGACGAAGAAGTTGGACAATTAATTGCTGAAGCAATGGAGCGCGTTGGCAACGATGGCGTTATCACAATTGAAGAATCTAAAGGTTTCACAACTGAATTAGATGTAGTAGAAGGTATGCAATTTGACCGTGGTTATACTTCTGCTTACATGGTAACTAATACAGACAAAATGGAAGCTGTTTTAGAAAATCCATATATCTTAATCACTGATAAGAAGATTTCTAGCATTCAAGAAATCCTTCCAGTTCTTGAGCAAGTTGTACAACAAGGCAAGCCATTATTGTTAGTTGCTGAAGATGTTGAAGGTGAAGCACTTTCTACTTTAGTAGTGAACAAACTTCGCGGAACATTCAATGCGGTTGCTGTTAAAGCTCCTGGCTTTGGTGATCGTCGTAAAGCAATGCTTGAAGATATCGCTGCATTAACTGGCGGGGAAGTGATCACTGAAGAGTTAGGCCGTGAACTTAAAACTACTCAAATCAGCTCTTTAGGCCGTGCGGCTAAAGTTGTTGTTACAAAAGAAAATACAACAATCGTTGAAGGTGCAGGAGATTCTGCTGAAATCGCAGCTCGTGTGAACCAAATCCGTGTTCAATTAGAAGAAACTACTTCTGAATTTGACCGTGAAAAATTACAAGAGCGTTTAGCTAAATTAGCTGGCGGTGTAGCAGTTATTAAAGTTGGTGCTGCAACTGAAACTGAATTAAAAGAGCGCAAACTTCGTATCGAAGATGCTTTAAACTCAACTCGTGCTGCAGTTGAAGAAGGTATCGTATCCGGTGGTGGTGTAGCCCTTCTTAACGTATACAGCAAAGTAGCTGAAATCCAAGCTGAAGGCGACGTAGCAACTGGTATAAACATCGTATTACGTGCGATGGAAGAGCCTGTCCGCACAATCGCTCACAACGCTGGCCTTGAAGGATCTGTTATCGTTGACCGCTTAAAGCGCGAAGAAATCGGCACTGGTTTCAACGCTGCAAACGGCGAATGGGTAAACATGATTCAAGCTGGTATCGTTGACCCAACTAAAGTAACTCGTTCTGCATTACAAAATGCTGCATCTGTAGCAGCTATGTTCTTAACAACTGAAGCAGTTGTTGCTGACAAACCAGAACCAGCTGGCCAAGGCATGGGTATGCCTGACATGGGCGGCATGGGCGGCATGGGCGGCATGATGTAATTAGGGGTTTTAAAACCTTGTTATATCAACGTCTAAAAAGATAATTTGCTTTTCTTGTCCTCGGATTTGTCCTCGTTTTAAAAAGACAGGGCAGCCTATGACTAAAAAGCTAACTATAGGAGAAGGTCTTTCATCAGTTTGCTAAACTGTTGGGAGGCCTTTTCTTCCATATTGGCGGTCATATTAGCCCAGTTTCAATTACTTTTCTTAATTGTGGGTAAGCTCTTCTTTTTCTAAAAACTTTATTTCCTCCTGTTGGCTTTCAATCTCCTCAACCACACTTGATATTTTGGTAATTGGGTATTTTCCGTGGGATTAATTTTAATAAGTCCTAGCTCAACTGCATGATTAAAGTTCTATTAAATAAGCAGGAACAGCTTGATTTAAAAGGGATATTAAAACTGAAGTTATTGATAAAGGGATTATGACTACGTCATAATCCCTTTTACACATGGCAAGACAAATTTTTTCACAAGGAGATTAGAGAGAGATTCCTCTGAATAGGCAATTACTCTTCTAAACAATACTTATTATGATTTTAAACCATATATAATATAGCTGATAAATTTTACCATAAATTAAATTACATAACGGCACGATCAATTCATCACATCTATTATTATTTCATCCAAAATTTACAAAGTATTATTAATATAATATGAGGAATATTAAATTTTATAGGAGGTGAAGACAAATGTCACGTAGCGGTGGAAATCGTCAAAAATTAGTTCAAGGTGCTGAACAAGCGATTGATCAAATGAAGTATGAAATTGCTTCTGAATTTGGTGTACAATTAGGCGCAGACACAGTATCTCGTGCTAACGGTTCAGTTGGTGGTGAGATCACAAAACGTCTAGTTGCAACAGCTCAATCTCAATTAGCAGGTCAGTTTGGTGGTTCAGGAAATACTTCTCGTTAACAGTATTGATGTGTTAACACTTTTCTAAACCTTAAAATGTATGAATAAAATAATATGGCTACAGGCTACTTGCGATTCGCAAGTAGCCTTTCATAATAAGAACTGCCATAAAGCTTGAAATATACATATATTTGCCTTGGAGAAATTGTTCTCCTTTTTATTATTGCTGTGCAAGATTCAACGCTGTATTTGTTGCTGACTTGGTCAGTCATACCGCCCATTCCAGTCATGTTTTGTACAATATGATTGACAGAATCACCATGTTCATCTTGCAGAATTCGGTAAATTTATCAATTAGAGAATTCTCTACGATCAACCGAATGAGGTGGTTTCTCGAACCATTCATTAGCAATCATGATTTCCGCACAGTCTTCCGCGAGTTTGACATCATTTTTAATTGCAGAAGCATATCTGAGTCCTAGATCGCGCCGCATGGAACCGGATAAGGCAGTTCCATAATATGCCATGGCAGATTGAATAAGAAAGGCACAATGGAAAATCATTAATTTATCGGAAAAAGGTGCTGTCTCGGAATCGGTGATATGGGTATCCCAGGAAATCGACGAACTGATAAAGTCCTCATGCAGGATTGAACGAAAAATCGTAAGATGCTCTTCTGTCTGTTCCACCACCCGTTGGAAAAATGTCCGAATTTCTTTCGACTCCGCAGTTTGGCTAAAACCTAAGATTAAATCTTTTGCGAGTGTACTCTTCTGTAAATTAAAATAAAGACTGCTGATTTCAATAACGTTCAAGGGTCGATGGTCCCCTAACCACCCGGCAAGAAAACTTTGTTTTTTAGCAAATTCCACTTCTTCTGGCAAGGTGATGGTAGGAACCCGATCCAATAGTCCCTTAGATTTTAACATGTCTAAGGTCGTATCATATATCTCAGAAGCGCCTTTGAATGCTTCTAAATAAAATCTTCGTACGTCCAGCCTGTGAGATATGGTCATTCCGAGTGAATAAGCGGTTAATCCATGGGTAGTCATTCCGTGAAGATAAAACAGCCAAAATTCATCAGAAAATAAGCGAGGGGCATCAAGATGGACATCTTTCTCCGTAAATCCATGCGGAATCGGAAACTGTTCTTTTTGAAAAATCTCAGTGATCATTTGAAGGAGATGATTGGACAGTTGTTGTGCTTTATCAAAAATGGAATAGATGTCGGAATCCATAATGGTTTTTAATGCATAGGAATTAACGCACCGTGCCATCGAGTTGGTGAGATAGGGGGTCCAAAGATTCGATACATCCAGTTCTACGATTTTTTTTATCACTGCTATGCCTCCAAAATAATTTTTATAACCCTATCAAAGCCTGATAATAACCAATTTATTTTGCACTTTTTTATTAGCTAGCTTTTATAGGTATTAATTTACGGCTACTTGCTTTATTGACAGGACATATTGTACACAATTATGTGAAGTAATATACTTAAACAAACGGGTGCTTTAATTGAGGAAGTCCAATCAAAAAATAAGCCCTTCCCAACGGAAGAGCCTAACAACAATTACAGTTTTATTTTAAACCTTTCCGTCCATCTTCATATTTTTCTTCATGCATATGATCTACATAATCATCGGAAATCTCACCCAAATGAAGTATGTCTTCACCTTCATCAACTACTTCCAGTGATTCAAAATACTCTTTAGGGATATTAAAATCGATTAGAAGTTCCCCTGAAGTACTGTAGATACTACCAGACAAATTACCTGCTGGAGGTTCTTCCATTTTCAATAAATCCTTTAACGTCACAGCTTGGCCATTAACCTTAAAATTCATTTTAACTTCATACAATGCAATGGTTTGCTCTAATATTCTAACCATTTCATCCAGGTCTTCATCGCTTAATTGGGAAGGATCTTCAACATTCGCAACTTTTTCCCAAAGTGTATCGTTTGTTGCTATTTGGTCCAATTGGTCTTTATTTTTTTCTTCTACTTCAGTTAAATAGGTGAAAAATCTCTCTGCTTCTTCTTCTGTTATGCCAAATTCCTTTAAACCACTTTCGATTTCAGCCATATATTTGTCATAGTTGGCGTAAAATTCAACTGTCGCATCCAAATCCTCAATAAATTTATATTCATTCAAGTTATCACCAAAATGATCCATTAACTCATTTAATTCTTTCTCAGTCAGACCATATTTAGTTAATAACTCCTGTAAATTTTTTGAGTTAATAGGGGTACCCATAATTTCTTTTAGCTCTTCCACTGTACTAAAATCATCTAAAGGGATTTCGTAGTAGTCTAGATAATCCATTAAATCCTGTTTTGTCCATCCGATTTCGGTTAAATATTGATTTAATTCATTTTCAGAAGGAGCAGCTTGAGCCGAAGGAACATTGAACAGGAATGGGATAGTAAGCATGCACATTAACATTGCTTTTATATAGACCATTGGTATCCTCCTTATAATTTGGTGCAATAATATTTTTACCTTTTTGAAACTAATTAGAAATGCAAATAATTCCTAAATCTTTATAAATAAGCACTAATTCTAGTGACGTTCTTTCTTTATGATAAAAAAGTGAGAAATGAGTAATCCTATTCTCAGTGGAAACAAAAGGGGGGGAAGGAATAGATGAGAGAAATTAATAAAAAAGGACTATTCTGGCATTGGGGAATAAAGATGTACAAATTTCGCTGGGCAATAGCAATTTTTTGGATATTGTTATTCATCCTTTCAGCATTTTTTGCCCAACGGCTGCCTGATAGGCTAAATGATAGTGGTTTAAATCCAAGGGGGAGTGAGTCGGACATCGGTGTATCATTAATGAAAAAGGAATTAAGATCCTCCCCGTCAACGATCACTATTGTTTATACTAGTCGTAAGTTGGACTTAACTAGTGAAAAAGCAATGAGGGACATAATAGAATCGTTAGATAAATTAAAAAAGCAGAAATATGTTGAAAAAATTCAAATAAACAAAACACCGCGTTTAATAGTAGATAAGGGAATTCAGTCTGTTGTGGTTGAACTAAAACTAAATAATGAAGAGGCCCTCAACAATTTTCCAGAGATGAAAAGGCTAATAAGGAAGCCCCAGGGAATGGATACATATGTTGATGGAGAAATAGCTACAATTCATGAAGTTCAGTTGGCGACAAAACATGATATGGCAAAATCAGAAAAGATTGGCCTTCCTATTGCCTTAATTGTTCTTTTATTTATATTTGGGACTTTATGGGCAGCTATTCTACCTCTGCTGGTTGGGTTGATGAGTGTATCTCTGACAATGGGTATTACGTATTATCTTACTGGTTATTATTCGCTTTCGAATTTTCTTCCTAATATAGTGATGATGCTGGGACTTGCGATTGGAGTTGATTATGCTCTTTTTCTTGTCAGCCGTTTTAGGGAGGAATTAAAGAGGCAACAGTCAGTAGGGGACGCTGTAGCCATGGCTACACAAACAGCAGGACAATCTGTTATCTTTTCAGGATTTGCTGTTTTGATTGGTATGTTTGGCATGTTATTTATAAAACTGCCTATAATTTATTCGTTATGTCTGGGTGGAGTGCTAGTGGTCTTTTCAGCAATGATCCTTTCATGCACACTTTTACCTTCTTTATTGGGTATTTTTGGACATCATATAAATTCTCTTCAAGTGTTTCCTGGTACTCAAAAGAAACTGGAAAATTCAATTATGTGGGAGCGAATCGCCAATTCTGTAATGAAAAAACCAGCGATATTAGCTATCTTGATAAGCACTTTACTAATATCACTTATGCTGCCAATTTTTCGGATGAAAGTAGGGGTTCCTACTACGGAAGTACTCCCCCCTGCTTATGAATCTAGGAAAGGGGCGGAATTATTGAAAGGAAATTATGACGTACGGAAATCAAGTCCACTTTACATTATTGTGAAGGCAAAGGAAAATGTCACAGAAGTAGCATCTATTAGGAAGATTAAAAAATTGGAGGAAAAAATTCGCCAAATTCATGGTGTGTTGGAGGTACAAAGTTATATAGACATACTTGGAAATCGAACACCAGAAGAAACCTCACATCTATTAGAGTTAAAAGGTACACATGACCGAATGCAAAACGAAAATTTATTAAGAGGAAATTTTGCCTTGCTGACAGTAGTGCCAAGGTCGAAGCCGGATTCAGCAGAATCTTCTGATCTTGTTAATCGGATAAGAAATAAATCAATGAGTCAATTAGAAACGTATGTTACTGGGCAAACAGCTTTGCGTGTAGACCTAATCGATCGAATAAATTCAGGATTACCCCTGATGATGTTGTTTATTATCATCGTGACTTATTCCATATTACTGTCGGCTTTCAAGTCTGTTCTAATTCCGCTTAAAGCCGTTATTATGAACGTCTTAAGCCTTGGAGCAAGCCTGGGCATTGTGGTAATTGTTTTTCAATATGGGTGGCTGGCTGATTTTCTAAATATTACCTCAACTGGATATGTTAGTGTCATTATGCCCGTTACAATCTTTTGTATTGTGTTTGGTATATCAATGGATTATGAAGTATTTTTAATTTCAAGGATTAAGGAAGAATATGATAAGTTAGGTGATAACGTAAAAAGTACCGCTATAGGGCTACAAAAAACTGGTCGTCTAATTAGTAGTGCTGCATTAATTCTACTAGTTGTCGTTGGATCGTTCATTTTTACAAACATTGAAATTACAAAGGCACTGGGTGTAGGTTTATTTTGTGCTATTTTCATTGACGCTACCCTTATTCGGATTATCCTGGTTCCTGCATTAATGAAGCTGCTAGGTCCTGCGAATTGGTGGGCGCCTAGATGGATTATAGGAAAGTAAGTTTCGGAGTGTAGTTTCTTGCCTTAACTGTTCGAGGGTTTGGGAACCACAATGATGGAGGCAATTCTATAAGTTCAAAGTTATCAAAGAATAATTGTTCATGGATGTAAAAATACACAGTGGTACTATGTTAGTTGAAATTTATAATGAAACAAATTAGATAGCTATGCAAAAAGCCTTCCAGTTGTTGGTTTACTCAGGAAGGCTTAACAAAAATGTTACATGGCTTAATTTACACTCGTTTTATTATTCATTTACTTGACTAATTTAGCTCCTAAGTAAAGAAAGGTACTAGCTGTCCAGGCAAATGAACGGTCTCTCAATGGTTCTCCTGTAATGGCATTGAAGTTTTCTGGAAATCCGCTCTTGGATGTCAGTCGGCAGTATCGGTCTGCAATTTCCATAGCCAGCCCTCGTTTTCCACAACCCTCCAAAGCATCCACTACGAGAAGGGTAGTCGGGCCCCAAATAGCTCCGCGCCAGTATGCATCATTCTCATACAATGGACTATCAATCGCTTCAGTAGCGATACCCCATTGTGTTAAATAACGCTCACTGGAAAGCAGTTCGATAATGTTTTCCTTAATCTCTTCAGGAAGCCTATTCTCCAAAATGATTGAGATGAGAGGAAGGATACTGTAGCTTTCTATTATTTCTCCGTTTGCTGTAATTCTAGCAACTGGTAAGTTGTCTTTAATAAAATAGGCACAGAAGGCTCTCGTTAAATGATCGGCCTTTTCTTGCCATTTTGTCTGCTCAGAGCCCATGCCCAATTTGCTGGCAACTTCAGACAGCATATCCATTGCTTTTATGAGAAATGCCGTCAGATCAGGAGAATCAACAACAATGGGCGAATTAAATACCGTGCTGTTGTCCTGTCCTGAATCGTTACCGTGATGATATTCACAAATCCCATCCTCATTTGAGTCCTTGTAGGATGAATAGAAATTCACCTGTTTGCTTACATAGTGATAAACCTGTTCTAATTGTTCAGGGGAAAAATCCATTTTTTTCATCATTTTAGAGAAAAACAACCCCTGTACCGGCGGTTTCGTAAAGTTCCAGCGTATGGTCGAATCAGAAACGGATCCCGGAATTTGCCCAAGTTCGTCTTGATGATCGAACAATACGGCCATTTGATCCCATGCCAAATCATTATCGACTCCCGCCAAAGCTACAGCATTAAAGCAGTGATCCCAGCTCCATGCTCCAGGAAAATGATGATTCGAAGCGTACATCGTATACCTTTTTAAGTATCCTTCGGGTCTTACGATCGATGACCATGTAATATAAGCCGCTGGTTTAAGAGCTGCTTGATAGGCTGCAGGAACTGCCAGCTGCTTATCGCAAAAGCTCTGGAAGTTCTCCCGGCTTTTTTCCAGCGATTGCTCGAAATCATATTCTTTCCAGTCTGGTTTCAACACATGGGTCGGGATGTCCTGAATAACGCATAGAAATTCATCCTTAATGGATGACACTTCAATAATAGATATGTTGTCAGCCTTGTTCATGCTCCCGGTTTCATCGATGTGGATGTTCTGCTTAAGATCCACTGAACCCTTGGAGCAAAAAATAAGATATTTAGTTAAGTTTTTATAGCTGTTGACGATGCAAAATTTCCTATCATCCTTGCCAAGCAAGTAATTATATTCGAAATTATAGAGGGGCTGAGTGTCGAGCCGGAATCCTATCTTTTCTCCGGTACCTTTTACCAGCAGCTTCGATTCTCCATCAAAACAGATAGAAATATCTCCTCCTTCAAATGTAAGAGTAATGAGGTTGTAATCAGCTGTGTAGCTATAGTCTACAGGTATTCCATTTTTTAATGGTATTAATTTAAGTGAATTCATGTGAGGTTTTGATTTACCGTGTAAGGAACGTAAAAAAAGGCCATTTTCGGAATCGTTTTCACTTTCTTGGTAAGAAAGCGATAGATAGGATCCGAAGTAGCTGAATGGTGTGTGGGCTAGGTTCATGAGTGAAAACTCCCTTCTTTTAGCTTGTTTAAACAAGTTTTACTACTCCTCATTATAAATATAAAATATCCCTAGTCAAGAAGATAAAATGCTAAATTATGGGATGAAATTTCTCGGTTCGAATCTTTTAGTTGTAATTACACACCTTTAGTCTTTTGCATTAATTTTAAAAAAATGTTGAATATGTAAGGGATTTCAGTAAAACACTCACATAATTGATATAACCCAAATGAAAGCGCAAAAATGATGGTTGACAAATCTTGTTTAAACAAGTTAAGATGAAGGCATTAAAACTTGTTCAAACAAGTTAAGATGAAGGCATTAAAACTTGTTCAAACAAGTTGTCGTAAATTCATTCTAATAGACCAACCCTTTCGTCTAATCGAATAGGAGTTCAATGGAGAGGTTGAAATCAAATGCAGGATTTGAAACAGAGTGTTGAGCAGATTATTGAAAGCGTCGGCGGGGCAGATAATGTCCAAAGTGGTACACACTGTGTCACAAGATTAAGATTGATTTTAAATGACCAAAGCTTAGTTGATGGTAAAAAGCTAGAAGAGATTGATATAGTAAAAGGAAGTTTTGAAGCAAGCGGTCAATTCCAGGTGATTATAGGCCCTGGGCTGGTAGAAAAGGTATATGGAGAATTTATCTCTCAAACTGGGATTTCGGAAAACTCCAAGGAAGAAATAAAAGAAATGGTTAATCAAAAGAATAATCCTATCCAAAAAGCCGTTCGGACTTTGGCAGATATCTTCATTCCAATCCTGCCGGCTATCGTCGCTGCTGGATTGTTAATGGGGTTAAATAATGTCCTGGCTAACCCGGGAATTTTCTTTAAGGATAAGTCCTTTTTAGATGTTTATAGCTCTTGGGATGGTGCAGCCGGCATCATCAATGTCATTGCAAATACAGCGTTCACTTTCCTGCCGGCTCTGATAGGCTGGTCTGCCGTAAAAAAATTTGGCGGCAACCCTGTTCTCGGGATTGTGTTAGGGCTAGTACTGGTTCATCCTTCTTTGATGTCTGCCTATGAATTTGCTGCCGATCCAAGTAAAGCAGAAAATTGGTCTCTTTTTGGAATACACATACCGAAAGTTGGATATCAGGGACAGGTTATTCCAGTCATCTTTGCAGCATATATCCTATCTTTTTGTGAATTGAAATTGAAAAAAATCATACCTGAATCCATTCAGTTGATATTAGTTTCACCAATCGCTCTTTTGGTGACGGGATTTATTACTTTCGCAGTGATCGGTCCTATTACGATGGCTGGTGCCAACTTGATTACAGACAGCATTGTTTCCCTATTTCATTCAGCACCAGTATTAGCGGGAGCTATCTATGGTTTAATTTCCCCGCCTTTAGTCATTACAGGAATGCATCATTTATTTTTGGGAGTCAATCTTCAAATGGCCGGATCACTTGGTTATGTAACACTTTGGCCGATTGGAGAAACGGTAACAATGGCTCAAGGTGCAGCTGCATTAACTATGTTTTTCCTTCTTAAGAATAACAAGAAGTTAAGAGGAGTCGCGCTCACTTCGACTGCATCCGCATGGATGGGAATCACTGAGCCGGCTATTTACGGGATTAACTTAAGATTCCGTTATCCGTTCGTTGCAGTCATGATAGGAAGTGCGGTAGGGAGTGCTTTCCTTGCCTATCAAAATGTTAAGGCAACTTCTGTCGGCGTGGGAGGCGTCTTGTCTTTCCTTTCTGTATTCCCTGAACATTGGGTTTCCTATTTTATCGGAGAGGGAATTGCGTTTGCGATGACCGTTGGTTTAACACTTATATTTTATCGCTTTAAAATCTTTCACTCGAAAGACAATTAACAGTGGAAGGAATAATTTGAACTGATAGGAGTTTATTATGAGTGATTTTAAGGCAAGAACAATTTATCAAATTTACCCAAAATCTTTCCATGACTCCAATGGAGATGGGATTGGAGATCTAAAAGGAATTACAGAAAAATTAGACTATCTTCAATCGCTAGGAATTGAATACCTTTGGATCACACCATTTTTTACATCGCCACAGAAAGATAATGGATATGATGTTGCGGATTACAGGAATATTGACACTCTCTTTGGAACGATGAAGGACTTTGAAGAATTGGTGGAAGAAGCGAAGCGCAGAGGAATAGGTATCATGCTGGATATGGTGTTCAATCATACCTCGACGGAACATGAGTGGTTCCAAAAAGCGCTGGCGGGAGACCAATATTATAAGGATTTTTACATTTTCAAGGATGGCAAACCAGGCACTCCACCAACCAATTGGGTATCCAAGTTTGGTGGAAGTGCATGGGAATATGTATCAGCTTTTAATCAATATTACTTGCATTTATTTGATAAGACACAGGCAGATTTGAACTGGGAAAACAAAAATGTGAGAAAAGAGCTTGTCAATGTACTAAAATTCTGGATGGATAAAGGTGTTAAAGGGTTCCGTTTTGATGTGGTGAATCTCATATCGAAACCTGAAAAATATGCTGATGACCACGAAGGCGATGGACGAAGATTTTATACAGATGGCCCTAAAGTTCATGACTACTTGAAGGAACTATGCCATGAAAGTGGACTGAATGATGATGGGATGGTGACGGTTGGGGAGATGTCTTCAACTACCATCGATAACTGCATTCGTTATTCAAATCCGGAAGAAAAAGAACTGTCGATGTGCTTTAATTTTCATCATCTGAAGGTGGACTATAAAGATCAACAAAAGTGGATTCTGCGGAATTGTGATTTCATGGCGCTGAAAAAATTGCTAAACGATTGGCAACTTGGATTGCAAGAGGGCAACGGATGGAACGCATTATTCTGGTGCAATCATGATCAGCCAAGAATTGTGTCTCGTTTTGGTGATGACAAACAATATCATAAAGAATCAGCAAAAATGCTTGCAAGTATGATACATTTTTTGCGCGGAACACCTTATATTTACCAAGGGGAAGAAATCGGTATGACCAATGCGTATTTTGAACATATTGAGCAGTACCGGGATGTTGAAAGCATTAACTATTTCAAAATCCTGAAGAAGGAAGGTAAAAAGGAAGAGGATATTTACCGCATTCTTCAGGAGCGTTCAAGAGATAACTCAAGAACCCCTATGCAGTGGGATGATTCACCTTATGCAGGCTTCAGCGAAAATAAACCTTGGATCGAAGTTACTGGAAATTACAAGGAAATTAATGTAAAAAACAGTGCTGTTGAACCAGATTCCATTTTGGACTATTACAAGAAGTTGGTCAGACTAAGAAAGGAATACAAGGTTATCTCTGAAGGATCCTATATTCCAATCCTTCTTGACCATGAGTCAGTTTTTTCCTACAAGAGAACATATGATAGTCAAACCTTGATTGTTATCAATAATTTCTACGGAACAGAAACAGAGGTTGAACTGGAAGAGAACATGGAAGGATACCAATGTATCCTATCCAATTATGAAAGTAGGGACCCTAGTAATCGTTTGATTTTGAAACCATATGAATCCCTTACTTTTCTTAAAAACGAATAGGTCAATGTTGCACATGGGTTTTCCATGTGCAATTTTTTTAAATTTTTCTAGTAATAACCTTTATGATAAAATGAGATGGATAAAATTGAATAATTAGGTGCGTGAAGAATGACAAGAACAAAATACGATAAAATCTATAGAGATCTGAAGGATAAAATTGAAAATAAAGTTTATGCTTATCAGGATTTATTACCTTCAGAGTATACGTTGGTCGAACAATATGAATGCTCTCGGAACACAATCCGCAGGGCGATAGCAAACCTTGTTTCAGAGGGATATGTACAAAGTCTCCATGGCAAGGGTGTACGTGTTATTTATGATCCATATCAACAAGCTGAATATATACTTGGAGGGGTAGAGACCTTCAAGGAATCTTCTATCAGGAACAAGAAAGTGTATGGAACAAAGGTCGTTTGTTTTCAAGAATTGATAGTAGATAAAGAAATAAATAAAATGACATCCATTCCTGAAGGAACAGAAATCTATTATATCCAGCGACTAAGGCTGCTGGACGAAAAAGTATTAATCATTGATCATAACTATTTTAGGAGAGATGTTGTAAAGCATCTAACGGAAGAGATAGCCAAGGGCTCAATATATGAATATATAGAAAATGAACTCGGCGAAAACATCGTAACTACCAAACGATTTATGACAGTTGAAAAAGCCAATGTAAATGATGAGAAGTACATTGGGTTGAATGGTTATAATTGTGTAGCGGTAATCAACAACTATACATTTAATGCTAAGGGAATCATGTTTGAGTTCACTCAATCACGCCATAAACCGGATTCGTTTGTTTTCTTTGATCAAGCGCAAAGGATTAAAAAACACTAATTAATTGTTGTGAATTATCCATTTATTCCTAGAGTGGATTGTTTCATTTTGTATAAAATGATATAATGCTTTTCTTGTTCTCGTTTTATAAAAAACAGGGCAGCCCATGACTAAAAAGCTAACTATAGGAGAAGGTCTTTCATCAGTTTGCTAAACTGTTGGGATGCCTTTTCTTCCATTTTAGAGGTTATATGAGCATAGATATTCATTGTCGTATTAATATCCGTATTTCCAAGCTGTCTTTGTGTTTTAAAGCACCTTTAGATATCTCCTTGCGTTTTTTAGTGAGTGGACGAATATTCTTTATGTATTTGAACCGTCTTGCTATAATAAATACTACAGTTGTAAAAGTAGGAGGGTTATCATGAAGGAGATTCCACAAATATCAGAAGCAGAATATGAAGTGATGAAGGTTATATGGAACTATGAGCCGATTTCGACTCCTGAGGTAGTGGAGAAATTATCGAATAAGAGTGATTGGAAGCCAAATACCATTCACACCATGCTGGCGCGCCTAGTTAAGAAAAAGGCTTTGCACGCAAGAAAAGATGGCCGCGTGTTTATTTATACTTCACTGGTTGAAAAGCACGAATATGTTGAGCAAAAAAGTAAATCCTTTCTGCAGCAGTTTTTCGGCGGCACGTTAAATTCAATGATATTAAATTTTATTGAAAATGATAAGTTATCGAATGACGATATTTCGGAATTAAAGAAAATATTATCCATGAGAGATAAGAAAGGTGAAAAATAATGGATACCATGCTGCTGCGGATTTTAGTAAGTACAATCGTGGTATCCCTCCTTATTTTCATAATTCTGTTAATCAAAAAGCTATTAAACAATCATATGACAGTGAAAGCACATTATCATATTTGGTATTTTCTTTGCATTCCAATCCTTGCTGCCTTTTTACCTTGGAATTATTTTCGCCTTAGAGAAGGAACTCGCTTTTTTAAAAGCTTACTTTTTTTCCATAGAGAAACGCCATCGAAGAGTGAAAGGATTAATGGAGTGGATGCCTCTCAGGCGCCAAACAGCGATTTATTACATGATTTCACGGTATCGGTAAATAAGTCAACGCCCGATTTCGTCTACCATACATTTTTTACAGTTTGGATCATTGGAGTGGTTCTTTTTGTTGGGGCTGCTGTTTATTCAAACTATCAACTCTATCAAATTAAAAAGTCGGCTGCAGCTGTTCATAACCAAAAGCTAATTAAACTATTAGAAGCGTGTAAAGAGATGGTTGGGGTGAAAAGAAACATAAGGTTGCGGGAGACCTCTCTTATTTCCTCGCCGATCACGTTCGGGATTTTTCAGCCCTTTATTTTTTTACCAAGCAAAACACGAGAAGCATTCTCGTTAAATGAATTAAAATACGTGTTTTTGCACGAGCTGCACCATCATAAAAGCAAAGATTTGTTCGTGAATTACGTCATGTGGATGTTTCGTATTATTTATTGGTTTAACCCGTTCGTCTGGTATGCCTTAAAAAGGATTCGAATGGATCGGGAATTAGCCTGTGATGCATCCGTTTTAAATCTCTTGGATGAGAGTGGATATATCGAATATGGGCATACCATCATTCGTTTTGCAGATAAAAAATATGATCGTACCCTTGAACAGCTTGCTCCAGGTATAGGTGGGACAAAAAAACAAATCAAACAAAGAATCCAGTGCATTGCAAGCTTCTCTAGTGATTCTCTAGTATTGAAATGGAAAAGCAAGGTCATCTGTTCTGTTTTAGGAATTGTTGTGCTATTCCTTGCTCCGATTACCACCGTCATTGCCAGCCCAGATGATGTGTATCAGTTTAGCGGGAAGAATGCGGTCTATGAAGATCTAAGCTCCTATTTTAAGGGCTACAAGGGCAGCTTTGTTTTATATGATCCCTCTAAAAACCAATATCAAATTTATAATCGAGAGATGAGTGAACAGAGAAATTCTCCTGATAGCACCTATAAAATATATTCTGCCTTATTTGCATTGGAATCCAATGTGATTTCCACGAATACCAATAAACAGGTTTGGGATGGGAAGATTTATCCTTATCCAGAATGGAATCAAAATCAAAATTTAGCGACTGCCTTAAGCCGTTCCGTGAATTGGTATTTCCAGAATACCGATCGAGAGGTAGGGAGAAAGCCGCTGCAAGATTATTTTCACAAGATAAAATACGGAAATGAGGATCTTTCAGGGAATTTGGATAGTTACTGGATGGAATCTTCCTTAAAAATATCACCTATTGAACAAGTCCAATTATTATACCAATTAGAAGAAAATCAATGGGGTTTTAAAGGGGAAAATATCAAAGCGGTAAAAAAGGCAATTTTAATAGATGGGCAAAAGAATGGGCGGTTGTATGGTAAAACGGGAACCGGTATGATTAATGGAAAGAATGTAAATGGCTGGTTTATTGGCTTTGTCGATAAAGGTGATGATCGTTTTTATTTTGCCGTTAATATTCAAAATAAGGATGGTCAAGCTCAAGGAAGTAAGGCAGCGGAGATTGCCAAGCAGATCCTGCATCATAAAAAGATATATTATAATTAACCCCAGAAAGGATTACCCTTCCTTTTTGGGACTTTCTGGTACCAAATACTACAGTTGTAATATTTATAGCTACCTTGTACACAAACTTCCCAGTATGAAAGGGCTGATGTATTTTGAAGCAGAAACCTACCGGGAAACGTACCGGATGCCAAACGGGGCCAACTACAAAATGATATTGACATCTTTTTATTACACGTGTAGTATTACAAACGTAATTAAATACTACATATGTAGTATTATGTGCGTTATCTAATATTACGCATGTAATCAAATTGGAGAAAAGAGGTTAAGATCTTGAGGAAAACACATGATATTTACAGCATTAATAATTTTATATTGGCCCTGCTTGTGCTAGTGGTTGCCATTGTACCCCTCGCCGGTTGGTCAATGACCACCCATAACCTTTCTGATCAGCACGGAAAGGCAGTCAAGAAAACATCAGTACCCCATATACACCGTGAGTTTGCAGAACTCGAGAGCAAATTTGACGCCCGGCTCGGGGTCTACGCTATTGATACAGGTACAAATCGTACCGTCTCCTATCGGCCTCAGGAGCGGTTCGCTTACGCATCTACATACAAAGCTTTAGCAGCAGGTGCATTGCTGCAGCATTACTCAATAGATCAACTAGACGAGTTAGTCACATACAACAGCGAGGACATCGTTTCATATTCACCTGTTACACAGCTTCACGTAGATACCGGGATGACTCTTGGGGAAGTGATTGAGGCAGCTGTTCGATATAGCGACAACACCGCAGGGAACCTTTTATTAAAGAAACTGGGAGGTCCTGAGGGATTTGAAACAGCACTGAGGCAGATTGGCGATAACATTACCCAAGTTGATCGCTACGAGACGGATTTGAACTCAGCTGTTCCTGGAGATACACGTGACACAAGCACACCAAAAGCACTTGCTACCAGCCTCAAGGCCTTCGCTGTCAGTGACTTGCTCCCTGCTGAAAAACGTACAACCCTGACAGATTGGATGCGGGGAAATACCACTGGAGATGCATTGATCCGTGCTGGTGCACCAACAGGCTGGGAAGTCGGTGATAAGAGCGGGGCAGGTAGCTATGGAACGCGGAATGACATTGCTGTTGTTTGGCCGCCGAATAGAGCTCCCATTGTCATTGCAGTTCTATCCAAGCGCGATACACAGAATGCCACCTATGACAATGCGCTTATCGCAGAAGCCGCCAAGGTAGCCCTTAACGCTCTGAAGTGAACAGATAAATAAATTTACTCATCACAATTCTCTATTGCATCAGTGAACAGGCTTATCATTCAGTCATCATATACTATCATTAGAAAGATTTAGTATGTGCTGACTGATATTTTTTTCTATATAATAATAGGAATGGACAACATTTAGGCAACCGCTGTAAATAATTAGTCGTGTAGATGTTTATCTAGAAAAAGTAAATAAGCTACGGTAAATATGTCTAAATGAAATAATCTAAATTTGGAAAAACAGCACTCGTGCTTAATACATATAAAACTAATTTTCTTTTTTTTCGGATGTGCTATTGTAAAACGCTTATGAAAAAAAGGATGGTTTATTTAAAAACAAAACCATCCTATTATGGATGGTTGAGGAAAATGGATTTAATTTTTCATATAATATTATATTATAATCTTCAGATAATGAATCAGGGTTGATTATCATATTTAAGAAAAACGTTTACAATTTATTGCTGTTTGTACTGAGGTTCTTCACTTTGAATTTCTTGAAGACGTGGTTCAAGACTATCAAGAACCTGTTGTGTTTGTTGTGCTGCCTGTTGATAAAGCTGCTTGGCATTTTGGTTATCGGTTGCTAGGGCGAAGCCTTCAAAGCTCGCTTGTGCACTTTTTAAACCTGCAAGTGCTTGTTGAACTTGTTTTCCAACTGTCATTGGTTAATCCTTCTTTCGTATGATTTTAAATTTCGAAAGTAGTATGTGGAAATCATTATTAACTTATGTAAAAAAATTAAGTAAGAATGTAGCAAATTACATTTTATCAGTTTTTAAATTTAGCACTTATGGTAATGGTTTGTTCAGTCATGTTCCTGCTACAGTGCAGGTTGAATAAAGGTAATGGGAATATGTTAGAAGATGAATTATTCTTAAAAAAGGTACCTAATGTATTCTTTTAAAACAATCATATCAATTGATGGGTTAGTTGGAGCCACTTGGTGGCTTTTTTTCTTATGGAGCTAACGAAGCGGGAAATTTAATTGTAACTATGTTATGTTGGGGACGAATAATCAATACTCTAATGGAAAGGAGTTTAGGAGTTTGAGCAAGACAAGAAATACTGAGATTATCTTGGAAAGAATTTCCGATGCTTTTTACTCGTTAGATAAAGATTTAAAATTTGAATACATAAATAATGTAACCGAAAGCCTCTTACAAATTAACCGTGAAAAGGCGATTGGACAATATATATATAATGTATTACCACACAGTGATATACAGAATTTTGTAAACCGATACAAAAGGGCTTTATTAAAACAAAATACGGTAGAATTTAAAGAGTATTTTAACAATAGATTGTATGAAATAAGGGCTTTCCCATCTGCTGAAGGTTTGTCCGTATTTTTTAGAGATATTACTGAGCAAAAACAAGAGTATCAAAAAATGAATTATCTAGCTAATTACTCCATTAATGAGGGAGAAGGAAGTATTGACCCATTAAAGCTGGAAGTGGAGCTTTATAAAGCTATAGATCGAGATCAGTTATTCCTCCACTATCAACCTAAAATAAATTTAAAAACAGGGAAAATAGTAGGTGTAGAAGCGTTAATTCGTTGGGAACATCCAGAGTGGGGAGTAGTTTCACCTCGGACATTTATTCCAATAGCTGAAGAAACAGGATTAATTATACCTATAGGTGAATGGGCTTTGAAAGCTGCTTGTAAACAAAACAAATTATGGCAAGAACAAGGATTTAATACAGTTGTTTCTGTTAATTTGTCAGCGATTCAATTTAATCAATCAAATTTAATTGATACAATCGAAACTATTCTTCAAAAAACAGGACTTGAACCACATTTTTTAGAAGTTGAACTTACGGAAAGCATAACTGCTGATATTGACAGTACAATTTTAATGTTACAGCAACTAAAAAAGATTGGTATTCATATAAGTATTGATGATTTTGGAGCTGGATTCAGTTCTCTTAGCTATTTAAAATATTTCCCTGTAGACACCTTAAAGATTGACCAATCATTTGTTAGAAAACTTCACAACAATCCTAACGATGAAACAATTGTTAAAACAATCATTTCAATGGCACATAATTTAAATTTGAAAGTAGTCGCAGAAGGAATTGAAACAAAGGAGCAACTTGTTTTTCTGCAGCACCATTTATGCGACGAAGGGCAAGGTTATTTCTTAAGTAAGCCGTTACTAGCTAATGAATTAGAACAAAAACGTTTTGGAATTGAACAAATTGTTGGAGACCAAGGGATCCCTGGGGATCTAAAAGAAAATTTGTGGATGAAAGAATTTTATGAAAAAGCTAAAAGAGAGTTACAAGATACTGTTCGATTACAACAAGGTATGATTTTCAAGTTTAAAAAAATTAATGATCGATTTATTCATACACTCTGCGATGGGGACTTACTCTACCGATTTGGAATGATTCCTTCTCAAGTTATTGGCAAAAGTTTAGAGGAGTTTCTGCCTCAACAAAGTGCTATCGAAAAAACTTCTTTCTACAATAGATCTTGGGATGGAGAAGAATTTGTTACTTATGAGGACGAGTTAAATGGAATTTGTTATTTAGCCCATTTACGCCCATTAAAAAAGGGAGGAGAAGTGGTTGAAGTTATTGGGTCCTGTATTGATATTACTGCACGAAAAAAAGCAGAGCAAGCTTTAAAAGAGAGTGAGTGTAAATATCGCCTTATTGCTGATAATATGACCGACATAATAATGTTATTGGACATCCATGGAAAAATATTATATTCATCACCATCCTTAGCAAATATAATCGGTGACCCTTTAAGATCATTTGTAGGTGAAAGTTCATTTGATTTAATACATCCCGAAGACAAACAAAGCGTAATAATGGAGTTTCAACAAGTAATAGACACGAAAACACCAGCTAGGATGGAAGCTCATTTTTTGACAGGCAGTGGAAATTCCGTGTTATTTGAAGGTGTTGGTACACCGGTACTTGGGAAAAATGGAGAACCAGAATATTTTATTGTGGTTGGAAGAGATATTACCGAAAAAAGGATCACAGAAGAAAAGCTCTCCAAAGCTGAAAAACTATCTATTGTTGGTCAACTTGCAGCAGGAGTGGCACATGAGGTTAGAAACCCTCTAACTTCGATAAAAGGGTTTATTAAGCTTCTTGAGCAAGGAAGCAATAACAAAGAATATTTTGAAATCATTTTTAAAGAATTTGATCAGATTGAGGGAATTCTAAAAGAATTTTTAACTCTTGCAAAACCACAGGAGATTCAGTTGGAAAAGGTTAATATTCAAACTATTTTTAATGACGTTACTATATTACTTAATTCCGAAGCAAATTTGAGAAACGTAGAGATTTCTCAAGAATTTCAACCAAATCTTCCACAAGTTTTGTGCGATAGGAACCAAATTAAACAAGTTTTCGTTAATATTATAAAAAATAGCATTGAAGCAATTCCTAATGGAGGATTTGTGAAAATTGAGGGTACTGTAGAAGATGGAAATCTCCTAATGAAAATTATTGATAATGGAATTGGTATAAATAAAGAACGTATTAAACGATTAGGTGAACCGTACTTCAGCAATAAAGAAAAAGGCACTGGTCTGGGTTTGATGTTATGTTATAAAATTGTTCGGCAGCATAATGGGAGCATAATAGTAAAAAGTAAGGAAAGCCATGGTACCACGGTTGAAGTTAGGTTACCGATAAATACATCACAATAGAAAGGTGCCTAATCGATTTAAATTATGATAAAGCCCCTGATAGTAAGTAAAATTCTTCACCATCCTAGCCAGAAGAATTTCCACCCCTATTGAATAAAAAACATTGAAAAACCAACACTAAATTGAATAACTTCGGAAAGGCTGTGTTTTTCTTGGATCAAGAAACAAAAGTAGCAAATGAACTTCAACAAATGATAACCTGGAACCTAGTTCCTGTATCAGTTCAAGAAGATATAAATGAGATTTGCGACAGTTTAATGAATGGATCTGTAAAACTACATGATTTGGAAAATCGAGATCCCTTTGTGGTTGAAATGATTCATAAAGCAATGAATCAAGCAGGAAAATAAGACAGTGTAAAAACTGCACCTCCAATTGGAATATGAAAGGAAAAATCCAAATGGCCGGGCAATCCTTTATCCAATCACCTATTTGCCACCTGCTGAACAGCCAACAAAAGAGTATCCAATGTGGCTGACAACAGGACGACTTGTTTGGCATTGGCATACCAGGACAAAGACCGCCCGCTCACCTCTTTTGCATGTTGCTTCTCCCCAAGGATATGTGGAAATCAATGAGGCAGATGCAGAGTTACTTTCTCTTCTTCCCGGAGAACTTATACGTATTTCGTCCCCACGTGGATGGATTAAGGTTCCTGCAAGAATTGGAAATGTGGTACAAAAAGGACTAGTATTTGTTCCATTTCATTTTGGCGGTTGGGAAAGACGGGAAGCTGCAAATGAGTTAACAGCGGATTTTACCGATCCACTATCCAAACAGCCAACATTTAAGCAATCAGCATGTAAAATCGAAAAGTTGCGGACCCAGCATATCGTTACTGAAGAAGATACTTTGCAATCGCTGGCTAATCAATATGGTATATCCGTTGATAATCTACAAAAAGCCAACGCATTCATTTCGCCCTACGATATTCAAATGGGAAAGATACTTGAGATACCGGCATCAACCATAAATGTACCAATACCACCGTATTTACCAGAGTTGAAGGATGGCTCGTTTTAAAAAGGGAAATGCCTTCACATCTTCAAACTAAAAAGGCTTCCTCGTCCAGATTGTTAAAAGCAGCTGAACAAAAATACCAAGAGCACCAGATTGAACTGGTACCTGCCGTTTGAAAAACTTATTAAGGAACATGCACTAGAAAAAATATAAATCATATATAGGTGATATCCCGTTTGAGGAGGATATTATGAAACCTATGTTACCTAGTGAAAAATATTTCGGTAATTTAGAACTAGTTTATGCATTTTATGGGGCTATGCCTACAGGTGTTACTGTTTCAGAAACCGGTCGTATTTTCATTTGCTTTCCGAAATGGGGAGACGATGTTAAATTTACGGTGGGGGAAATTGTTGAGGATAAATTGCAGCCTTATCCTAATTTACAAACCAATTTGGTTAATCCCGAGAATATCACAATGACTTTCATCAGTGTCCAAAGTGTAGTTGCTGATGGAAGGGGAACGCTTTGGGTATTAGATACAGCGGCACCCAACTTTTCTGAACCTATTAAAGGGGGGGCAAAATTAGTCGCTGTTGATTTAGAAACCAATACAATAAGAAAAGTATATACCTTTACAGATGATGTTGTCTTGCCAACAACTTATCTGAATGATGTCCGTTTTGATTTTCGTGTTGGAAAAGCTGGTTATGCCTATATAACAGATTCTTCTTCAAGAGGACCAGGAGCTATTATTGTCGTAGATTTATCAAATGGAAAAGCGGTTAGACGGTTAAATGGGGCAAATTCAACTTCACCCGATCCCTATTTTATCCCAAAAGTAGAAGGAAAGGTGTTAATGAATCGAAATAAAGATGGCAGTACTTCTCCATTTAGACTGGCGTCTGACGGTATTGCGATTTCTCCTGATGGAAGCGTATTATTTTTTTGTCCACTAACCAGTCGTCATCTGTTCTCGATCACAACAGAAGCCCTTAGAGACAGAAATATACCGGACATGGATTTACCTTATCATGTGGAGTATTGGGGAGAAAAAGGTGCGTCTGATGGAATGATCACCGATGCAAAGGGAACTGTTTACGCTGGAGATTATGAAAACAACAGTATCCGTAAGATATTGGCAAATGGGATAATGGAAACTATCGCACATGATCCGAGAATTTTGTGGCCGGATACATTTTCAATTGGTCCAGATCAATATTTGTATGTCATTGTGAACCAATTACATCGACAGCCTAGATTTCATTATGGAAAAGACTTACGACAGAAACCATATAGTTTACTCCGTATCAAAATTGATGAATTTCCTGCCCCGACCTTTTCATAATAAAATCCAAACTGATCTGTTCGTTTGTATTTCTTCCCGGGGTTCTAATTTAATTTTCAAAAAGGCCCTCAGATTTGAATCGTCTGAGGGCTTATGGAATGTATTATTATGATTATCTTCAAAATAAAAGTTAATAGCTATAACAGCGGAAAAAGTAGGCGGGCCCCTTGCTGCATTAACCGCTGTGAAGGCGAGAGTTGCAATAAATCATCCATTCGCAATGGGACAGAATCACAAAGGTCTTGCTCAAACTGTTCTGTAAGATCTTTCGCCACATCCTTACTGTAAAAAAATTCACTCACTTCGTAATTCAAACGAAAACTTCTCATATCGTAGTTTGCTGCTCCCACTTCTGCTACTTCCCCATCGATAACCATCGTCTTCGCATGAAGCATTCCTTTGTTATATAAGTAGATTTGGACTCCTGCTTCCAATAACTCTCCATAATAAGTAAAGCTTGCACGTTCCACCATTTTTTGGTCCCCTTGATGGGGAACCAGCAATCTTACACGTACTCCACGTTGCACAGCCGTCTTAAGCCCCATAATAATATCCTGATCTGGTACAAAGTAGGGTGTGGTGATATCAACAGTCTTTGTGGCTTGTATTAACCCTATAAAGTAAGCTTGCCTAATAAAAGGTGTAGGAATACTTGGATTCCCTTCTACTGTCTGAACATAGGCTTGGTGCATTTTCTCATTTGCCGGAACTTTATTCGTCTTTGTTCGTTCAACCGTGCCCAGCTCTGTGCTCCATTCTGTCATCATGGTAAATGGTTTTAACTTGCTGGTTTTAGGAATGATTGAGGGTCCATCCTTTATTGTTTTCATTCCAGAATTCCCCTTAATGTATTCTGGTGAGGCAATCTTCCAATGGTTCTCGAAAACCATTTTCAAATCAGCTGAAGCTTCCCCAACAATTTTTACATGAGTGTCACGCCAGTGGCCTACATTTGGCTTTAATCCAGTATATTCTTCCCCAATATTAATCCCGCCGGTAAACGCTTCTTTGCCGTCGATTAGGGCAATCTTACAATGATCCCGGTTATTCAATGTTGAAAATATCCAAGGGGGACGTAAAGGAAAAATAGTCCGGCATTCTATTCCAGCATCCATCATCCGAAAAACCTGATTTTTGGATAATTTCCTGCTCCCCCAACCGTCTCTTATAAACCGGATATGTACACCTTCCAATGACCGTTCAATCAGTAAGTCCGTCATGTACCTTCCGATTTCGTCGTCTCTATAGATGTAATATTCAAGGTCAATCGTTTTTTGGGCGTTCTGTATAGATTCCATAAGTTTTTCATAAGTATTCATCCCATTTATAAGTACTTGTACTTGACCTGACTTTACTCCATTCCCGGTTAAATGTTTCAATGCTTTCGCTATTTGCTGAGCTGAGCTGCCAAAAGAATCAGGAAGCATGTCTGATTCAGAAGAAATAATCGCTGGCTTTTTACTTCGATTCATACGTATCGGATTTGATGTAATAAGATAGAGCCCAAAACCAATCACAGGGAAGATAAAACTAATGGTTATCCAATTTAATGCCACTGCTGGTCGCCTTACCTCGCGGACCGCCATAATGATCATAAAAATAGTATTTAATAAATAGAGTCCAAAAATCCATACCAATATAAAAGCCCCCTCCTTTCTCTTTTAAAATGTACAAATGGTAACTCGTTTATAAGTTTCTTTAAAATTTAGTTCCATAGGTTTAAAGGGGCAATTTTTTCTTGTTCATTTTTTCAGATATTTACGTCACTTTTTTGGATTGTTGACCAGTATGAAAGCGTTTAATATTTGGAGTGTAGAGAAATGGAAGCGTTTAAAAAGGGAACGGGGGAGATTAAGCAATGAAAAAAAGAAGGTTATTATCAGTAGCGTTAGTCGCAGCTTTAGGGGTATCAGGGATATTAGCTGGTTGTTCTTCAGAGGGCAAATCAGACAAGACAGCGGGCAAAGCTGAAAGTAAAGAGCTTGTAGTGTATTCACCGAATCCGATTGAATTTAATGAGCCGCTTGTAAAAGAGTTCGAAGATGAGACGGGAATTAAGGTTGAAGTGATATCAGCAGGAGCAGGAGAGCTTCTTAAACGTATTGAATCGGAAGGTGAAAATCCATTAGGTGATGTGATGTGGGGCGGATCCCTATCCTCGCTTGAACCATTTACCGACCATTTTGAAAAGTATCAATCCCAAAATGAGGACAAGGTAATAGAGGATTTTAAAAATGAAGATGGCTATATTACAAGATTTTCTTTAGTCCCAAGTGTCATTATGGTTAATAAAAATCTTGTCGGTGACATGAAAATTGATGGATATGAAGACCTTTTAGATAAGCAATTAAAAGGAAAGATTGCTTTCGCAGATCCAGCGAAATCCTCTTCCTCATTTGAACAGGTTATCAACCAATTATATGCCATGGGAAAAGGCGATCCTGAAAAGGGCTGGAATTATGTTACCAAACTCATTGGCAATTTAGATCAGAAATTATTAAGTGGATCCTCCGCAGTTTATAAAGGTGTGGCAGACGGAGAATATTCTGTTGGACTCACATTTGAAGAGCCAGTTGTGAATTACATGAATGATGGAGCACCTGTAGACATTGTCTACCCTAAAGAAGGAACCATTGTAAAACCGGATGGAGTTGTAATTATTAAAGGTGCCAAGAATCTTGAGAATGCTAAAAAATTCATTGATTTCATTACCAACGAGGAATCGCAAACATTGGTGGCCAACGAATTAAACCGTCGTCCGATTTTATCTACAGTAAAAATCAAGGATGACAATGGAATGAAGCCTTTAAAAGACATCGAGTTAATTGAGGATGACCAAGAATGGTCCAATAAAAACAAAGAAGCCATTCTCGATCAATTTAAAGACATCTTTACAAGTAACTAAACCATGAAAGTAAAGAGTATGAGTTGAATTTGACTCATACTCTTTTAAAAATTACGGGTAAATATGAGAGGATCACAAGGAGGAGACAGATCGTGAGTACAACGATTAAGTTTGAACAGGTACGAAAAGATTATGGAAAAAACACCGTTATTTCTAATCTTAATTTAGTAATTAAACCGGGGGAATTATTTACATTATTAGGACCTTCAGGGTGCGGAAAAACAACGTTGCTTCGGATGATTGCCGGGTTCCACAGTATTGATGGTGGCTCTATTTCTTTCGATGAACTATCTATTAATGATATTCCGGCCCATAAACGTAATATCGGAATGGTTTTTCAAAACTATGCGATTTTTCCTCATATGACGGTATACAACAATGTAAAATATGGTCTTAAGAATAGAAAAATCAGCAAGGAAGAAATGATTAATCGTCTGGATGATATTATTGAGACTGTAAAGATTACAGAATACAAAGACCGTCTTCCGAACCGATTGTCAGGAGGACAGCAGCAACGTGTCGCCTTGGCTAGAGCGATTGTTATTCATCCTAAAGTGCTCCTAATGGACGAACCGTTATCAAATCTAGATGCAAAATTAAGAATTGATATGCGACGGGCCATTAGTGAAATTCAAAAGTCTATTGATATCACTACTGTTTATGTTACACATGACCAAGAAGAGGCACTGGCGATATCAGATCGGATTGCGGTAATGAAGGACGGATTTATCCAACAAGTCGGCTATCCTGATACCATTTATTTAAGGCCATTTAATACGTTTGTTGCTACTTTCATCGGGCATTCGAATCTATTCCAGGGTGCGATTGAAAAGGAGAATGGAGTGACGTACGTTCGTGTTACAAAGGATTACCGCGTTGCCATTGATACTCTCATAAATGAGGTTCAAGATAAGCAAAATGTAATGATTGCGATTCGCCCAGAAGAATTTGCGCTATCTGAGAAACAAGAGGGCATACGTGCAAACGTAAAGCACCGCAACTTTCTTGGAAAATATATAAATTATGAGCTTATTCTCGAAGATGGTCAGAGCATTGAATTTACTCAAGATACGAATCTAAGGAACCGCTTCCTTGAGGTAGGCGGGATGGTTTATCTAGAGGCAATTACTGAAAAAATCAACGTTTATACCGCAGATGGTGAGAAAAGCCTCATTTCGGGAGTGACCCGATATGTTGAATAAACTAAAGAAACAACTCGACTTTTGGAACCTAACGACCATTACCTTAATTGTATTCTTTGCGGTATTTTTAATTTACCCATTAGGAGCTTTACTATTAGGAAGCTTTCAAGGCAATGATGGGTCTTTTACTTTGGAGCATTTCCAAACCTTCTTCGAAAAAAAATATTACTATCAATCGTTGATGCATAGTTTTGCTGTTACGATCTGTGTGACAATTTTGGCAATTGCTATAGGAGTGCCACTTGCTTATTTAATGTCTACCTTGAAAATTCGCGGAAAAGGGATTATTGAAATCTTTATTATTATTTCGGTCCTTTCACCACCCTTTATTGGGGCTTATTCATGGATCCTGTTACTAGGCAGAAGCGGAGTTGTGTCGAAATTCTTCATGGAGCATTTTGATATTACCGTGCCGAGTATTTATGGATTTGGCGGTATTTTGTTAGTGTTTACCTTGAAATTATTTCCTTATATTTATTTGTATGTTTCTGGTGCATTAAAAAAGATGGATTCCTCACTAATGGAAGCGGCGGAAAGTTTAGGCGTGACCGGGATTAAGAAAATGACCACACTCGTCTTACCTCTTGTGCTGCCTACAGTATTAGCAGGAGCAATGCTCGTATTTATGAACTCACTGGCGGATTTTGGTACACCAATGTTAATTGGTGAAGGCTATTCAACCATGCCTGTTCTCATCTACTCTGAGTTTATTAGCGAGGTAGGCGGGAATGCCCATTTTGCTGCGGCCCTATCTACTATTATGATTCTAATCACCACGATTATTTTTATTGCGCAGAAATATGTGGTTAATAAGAAATCCTATGAAATGAGTTCTCTTAGACCAATCCAGCCTGTTAAGGCAACGGGAATAAAAAACTTTTTTGCTCATTTATTCATTTATGTTATTGTAGGATTAGCGATTATTCCTCAAGTAACGGTGATCTACACCTCCTTCTTAAAGACTAGAGGTGCCATGTTCATTGAAGGATTTACACTAGATAGTTACAAAAGAGTGCTCGAACGGATGGGTGATTCCATTTTAAATACGTATGTATATGGTATTATCGCTTTAGTAATTATTATTATTTTGGGGATGCTGATTTCCTATGCGTCTGTAAGAAGAAAGAATTTCTTTACTTCGTTCATTGACACGATTGCCATGTTTCCTTATATCGTGCCAGGCTCGGTGTTGGGGATTACCTTATTGCTCGCCTTTAATAAATCACCGCTTTTATTAAGTGGAACGGCAAGTATTTTAATTATATCGTTTATCATTCGTCGACTTCCATATACAATGCGGTCTAGTGCTGCGATTATTTACCAGCTCAGCCCTAGTATGGAAGAGGCCTCGATTAGTCTGGGATATTCACCAATGAGAACATTTATTAATGTGACAGCACGATTAATGATGCCTGGTGTTTTAGCCGGGGCACTACTAAGTTGGATTACCGTAATAAATGAGTTGAGTTCCTCAATTATCTTGTTTACGGGGAATACCAGGACGATGTCTGTAGCCATTTATTCGGAAGTCATCAGAGCCAGCTACGGAACGGCAGCTGCACTATCGACAATTTTAACGGTCACAACCGTGGTCTCGTTGCTAATTTTCTTCCGGATGACAGGCTCAAAAGAAGTAAGCTTATAACTTGATATGGAAAAGGCAACTCTACGGAAAGGGGTTGTCTTTTTCTGCATTAGATACTATTTCTCTGTGAATAGGGGAGCATTTATGGAACAGACAATGAAGGTATCAAGTCTCTATCGAAAAGAGTTAAAGCGATCATTAATTGGGTTTGGTATTATTCCGGTAGCCATCATTTTGCTTCTTTTTTATAATCTATTTTTCGTGATCAGCTATCAAATTTTGAACGAGAATACGTACAATGAGGGGAAAAAAGTAGGCGATGAACTTCTGTTGAAGTTCTCGCAAATCTCGGCCCAGAGTGTGAAATTAGCGAAAGAGATAGATATCAATAAATTGGAGTTTAATAGCTCCTATCGGCAAGAAATGTATGGAAAATTGTACAATGCCGTTAATGAACAAAAACTAAACAGCTTGTTCTCTGTAATTGATGCAGAGGGAGATGTGATCGCAACAAACTGGATTGAGGAACAAGACGATACCCATAAGAATGCAATTTGGTATTTGAATAAACGCTTGAAAAAAGGAAATCCATCTGGAAGCTTAATGTATCCCAATCGTCAGCTGTTAAAAAACGACCGCGTCTTTTATAATATTGCAAATGCCATTTATGATGAGCAAGGGCAGGTAACGGGATATATTATTTTTAATTTATTGGAGAATAAATTTAGGCAGCAAATGAACAATGTTCATTACACAGATATCGTGATTAGTGATCAGTTTGAAAACAGTATTTTAACCTCGAATGAGATGCTGTTAACGCAGGCTGGGAAATTGAGGGCTGTGGATGAGCACAGTTATATTACCAAGCAAATCAAGATCCTGAATGAAACCATTGAAGTCCATGCAATTTTGTATATAGGCTTATTAACAAAGATTTATAAAATTGGCTTGGTTACATTAATCAGTATGTTTTTACTGATTACCATCGGAACTATCTTTTTTGCAAACCACTCAACAAGAAAAAAGATGCAATCGATTGATCAGTTATTAAAAATTATCACAAGGGCCAAAAGAGGTCATTTTAATCAGAAAGTGAAGTTTGAAAAAGAGGATGAATTTCAAGTTATTGGAGAGTATGTTCAACAGCTTCTTCAGGATATTGTACGATTAATGAAGGAAAATAATGAGTCGATTAAAAGAAGTGCTCAAGCAGAGCTGAAACAATTAGAAACTCAAATTGATCCCCATTTTTTATTTAACACATTAGAGAATATTAGATATATAACGAAAACCGATCCTGTTAAGGCAGAACGTTTGATCGTGATTTTATCAAATTTATTACGGTATAGTATTAACAATGGGATGCAATTCAACCGAATTGAAGCGGATATAAATTATTTAAGAGATTATTTAACCCTGCAGCAAATTCGGTTTGGCGATGCTTTAGACTATAGCATTAGTGTTCAAGAAGGGACAGAAAGATATCTTCTTCCTAAGCTTATTATCCAGCCGCTTGTAGAAAATTCCATTAAATATGGTTTTCAGTCAAAAGCGGACTTAAAGATTGACATTGTCATTAAGAGCAACAAAAAGGCGATGTACGTAATTATTCGTGATAATGGAGAAGGAATTGAAAAAGAAAGATTAAAAGAGTTGAAAGATTCGCTCCTAGTGGAAGAAAACGAAACCAATCATATCGGTATCCATAATGTAAATCGTCGGATTCAATTGTTATATGGCAAGCGTTATAGCTTACGGATCTTTAGTGAAGAGGGGATTGGAACCCTTGTTATAGTAAGGCTGCCAATCATAAAGGAGGGAAGTTAGGGTGATCAAGGCTATTATCGTAGAGGACGAACAAATTATCCGTAAAGGGATGATGTATACGATTGACTGGAAAGCAATGCAGACAGAAATTATCGGCGAAGCAGCCAATGGTCAAGAAGGTCTGAAGAAAATAATCGAGTTACAACCGGATATTGTGATTACGGATATCAAAATGCCAATATTGAACGGTATCGAAATGGTTCAGGAGGCTTCTCGTTTTCATGATTTTGAAACCGTCATACTCACTAGTTTTAGTGATTTTGAGTATACAAAGAAGTGTATCCAATTAAAGGTTTTTGACTATCTACTTAAACCCATTGATGAAGAGATCTTAAGAACAATGATGGAATCCTTGGTGAAGAAAATAAAAGAGAAAAAGAAGCAAGAACTTCTCCAGAATAAAATCGGTATTTCTTCGATGGAGTTACTTTTTCCGGAAAATGAAAACTTGCAATCCTATAACGCCTATACACAGAAAGTAATCGAAAGTCTTCAGTCACGTTATGCCGAAAAGATTAATCTTGATGATTTAGCAAAGGAACTGTGTGTGAGTTCCAGTTATTTAAGCCGAGTGTTCAAAAAGGATACCAACCGGACCTTCCACCATTTCCTTAATCAACAAAGAATTCAAGCCTCGATTCCATTATTGCTATCCAAAAAATATATGATGTATGAAATAGCCGAAAAAGTAGGCTTTAGTGACTACAAACAATACAATTCGGTATTTAATAAATACATGGGCTGTGCCCCGACTGAATTCATTCAGGGGGTTCAGTCGGTGCCTGTCACCCCTCGTGAGGTGAAGGAGTAACCATGACACAAAAACGCAAAATAACCTATGAATAATATATTTATCAACTTATGAAGAAAGGTAGTAGATAAATAAATGGTGTCGAAACGACAAAAAGACATCGTGTTGTCTTTAATGAAGGAGAAAGAACCTGTTACAGCCGAATGGATAGCAAAAGAGCTCGGTGTGAGTGATAGAACCATTCGTACCGAGATCAAGGAACTTCAGTCACAATCCACTTCGCTAGGAATCATGATTGAATCGGTTCGAGGAAAAGGTTACCTATTAGATATAAAGGATTATGAAGTGTTTGAGCAGGAGTTTATTTCTAATGCGAATGATGCAATAAATGAAAGCCAATCTGATTTTTCCGAACAGGAAAATCGGGTTTTGTATATATTAAAACGATTTTTATTAGAAAAGGGACCTATAAAATTAGAAAGTCTTGAAGAAGAGCTATTCGTTTCCAAGCCAAAGCTTCAAAATGACTTAAAAATCGTCCGTGAATTATTGGAAAGTTATCATCTAAAGTTAGTTACAAGACCGCATCATGGTTCGCAGGCAGAAGGCGATGAATATATGAAGCGGCTATGTTTTTCAAATTATATTTTACGGCGAAATAGCAACTTAAACATTGACAGTCATTCCTTTCAACTTTTGGATCAAAATCTGTTTGAAAAGATAAAGGAAACGATTATAAAAAAAGTGAATGAATATAAAATTGAGGTATCTGACATTGCACTCGAAAATTTGGCAACCCATATCACAATTGGATGCAATAGAATTGAAAAAGGATTTGTCATTGAAAACCTTGAACAAGATTTAATAGGAAAATATCCATTTGAAAAAATAGTGGCAAATGAAATTGTCAAAGAGGTAGAGGATTTTACGGGTTTGGAATTTCCCAAATCTGAGATTGACTATATTATTGTCCATTTGTTGGGGACAAAATTAATTCATAAGAATACGTTGAATGAATTTAGTAAATTTGATGAACTAGGCACCATCATTCAATGCATGTTGGAAAGATTGAAAACTGAATTAAATTGGAATTTCCAAGAAGATTCCGAATTCATTCAAGCACTGACTTTACACATTCGGCCAGCAATGAACAGGTTACGCTATAACATGAACATTCGGAATCCATTATTAGAGGAAATTAAACGAAAATATCCTAGTGCCTTTGAGGGGGCAGCCATTGCGAGCAGATGCATCGACGATTATTTGGAGAGAGAGGTAGGAGAACACGAAATTGCATATATTGCCTTACATATAGGGGTAGCATTAGAAAGAATGAAGACAAGGCAGAAAAAAGCAAAACGGGTACTCGTGGTATGTGCGTCTGGTGTGGGCAGTGCAAGGCTTTTGTTTTATCGCTTACGAAATGAATTCAATGATGAACTCGATATTGTGGCTACAACCAATTATTATCAATTAAAAGAATACGATCTATCGTCTATTGATTTTATTATTAGTACGATCCCTGTAAAAGAAGAGATAGGCGTTCCAGTACTAGTCGTTAATACCTTTTTAGGGGAAGGAGATATTGCCAATATTCGGAAGGGAGTATCGTCTGGAAAAGAGTGTCAGAGCTATTTAGATAGATCCAAAGTGTTTATTCATAAAGACTTGAAGGATAAAGAAAGTGTTATCCGTTTTATGTGTGATGAATTATACAAACAAAAACTCGTCTCCAAAGATTATGTGAATTTGGTGTTGGAAAGGGAGGCGGTTGCTCCCACCAGCTTTGGGAATCTGGTGGCCATCCCTCATCCACTTACGCCGGAAACAGATGAAACATTTTGGACCGTGTGCACATTAAAGAGGCCAATCGAATGGACAGACAAACATAGGGTTCAATTTATTTGCTTGTTGAACATAAGAAAAGTACCTGAGAGTGATCTGGATAGTATGTATAAAAGGCTCATTGCTCTAGTTGAAAACAGTACAACGGTCCAAAAAGTTATTAAAAGTGAATCAGCTGAAGAAATTATAAAGATATTAAACGAATCTTAACTTATGCCATAGGAAAGAACGAGGGTATTCCAAAAGGAATTCCCTTTTTTATATTGGGTCTAAAATTTACATGACAGTAACTTCATCATAATTTTTAGGCTGTGTTAAAGGAAAATGTTGATTTTGGCACCCTGTTGATTGGAGTGGAGGGCACGAAGACTCCTGCGGGAGTACGGGGCAGGGGAGACCCCGCAGAAGCGCAGCGACGAGGAGGCTCCCCGGCACGCCCGCGAACCGCTTGTGCCCGGAACGGAAATCAACAGACTAGTTACACAGCCAATTTTTATTATATTTCCGTTACCTAACGGAAAAAACCTTTCTGTAAAATTAAACGCTTTCAACGTAAACTATAAAACATAAAGAGGTTAAAACACTTTAGATTATTTTTCAAAATAACTTTTATGAATAATAGGAGGAATAAATCAATGAATATTTTATTATGTTGTGCAGCAGGAATGAGTACAAGTTTATTAGTAACCAAGATGGAAAAAGCAGCCCAAGAACAAGGGTTGGAAGGGAAAATCTGGGCAGTTGCAGCTAACTCAGTCAATCAACATATTGACAATGCGGATGTCCTTCTTTTAGGACCTCAAGTTAGATACCTTCTTTCAAATATGAAAAAGTTAGGTGAAGAAAAGGGCATACCAGTGGATGCCATCAATCCCATCCACTATGGTACATGTAACGGTGCAGAAGTTTTAAAAACAGCTATAAATCTAGCCAATAATAAATAATAAAGGGAGAAAAGAAAATGAGTAAATTCAACAGCTTTCTAGAAGAGAAAGTCATGCCAGTTGCAGGAAAAATTGGTGCGCAAAGACACTTATTGGCTCTTCGTGATGGTCTTATTGCGACCATGCCATTCATTGTCATTGGTTCATTTTTCTTGATCGTGGCTAATTTACCGATTCCAGGTTATGCTGATTGGATGACTTCTATTTTTGGCCCAACATGGGCTGCTAAATTAAGTTATCCAGTAGATGCAACTTTCAATATCATGTCACTTATTGCAGCGTTCGCCGTGGCTTACCGACTAGCAGAAGGCTATAAGCTTGACGCGATGAGTGCGGGTGCAATTTCAGTTGCTGCTTTCATGTTGACAACACCATTTAGTTTCTTATTTACTCCAACTGGAGCTGAAGAAGGAGTTTTGGTAACTGGTGCAATTTCAAAAGCTTTCTTGAGCAGTAAAGGTTTGTTTGTTGCGTTACTGTTTGCCATTATATCAACAGAAATTTATCGTTGGGTTGTCAAAAAAGATATTGTTATTAAAATGCCAGCGGGTGTACCGCCTAGTGTTGGTAAATCATTTGCAGCATTAATTCCAGGATTTTTTGTCCTTCTTGTGGTTTGGGTAATCCGTTTACTTGTTGAAATGACTCCTTATCAAAGTATCAACGGTTTAGTTACGACCCTTTTAGGTGACCCATTAAAGTTGGTAGGTCTTACTCTAGGTGGAACCATTGTTGCTGAATTATTCGTAACTTTATTATGGGCTACTGGATTACACGGTACAAACATTGTTAAAAGTGTAATGGAACCAATTTGGTTTGGTGCGATGGGTGACAATATGACGGCCTATCAAGCTGGCCAGCCTCTACCTCATATTGTTACACAACAATTCTGGGATAACTTTGTTCACATCGGTGGAACAGGTGTAACATTTGGTTTGGTTCTATCCATGGTTATGTTTGCTAAATCTCAACAAATGAAAAGTCTTGGTCGTTTGGCGCTTGCTCCAAGTATCTTTAACATTAACGAGCCATTAATATTTGGTATGCCAATCGTGTTAAACCCAATCATGATCATTCCATTCGTCCTTACTTCAATCGTTACTGTTATTGTCACCTTCCTAGGAATGGATATGGGATTAGTCGCAAAACCATCCGGTATTGCAGTGCCTTGGACCATGCCGCCAATTATCTCAGGATATCTTGCTTCTGGCGGACATATTTCAGGTGCTATCATGAACTTAGTTAACATTGCTATTTCTTTTGTCATTTATCTTCCATTCTTCAGAATATATGATAAAGCGAAAAAGAGAGAAGAAGATGCAATGAACAAAGGTGAAACAAAGGAAAGTATCGCCTAAGAAAAAAGACTGGGTATTAGTTCGGGGATCCAAAATTGACAGGAGAGGATATTGTTCCTCTCCTAGTAAATCATATGAAAGGCTGTTAATCATGAATAAAGAGGAACTTTACAATCATGCATTTCAACTAATCCTTCATTCAGGAAATGCAAAAAGCTTAGCAATGGAAGCGATGTATGCAGCTAAAGAGGGAAATTTCGATGAAGCGGAAGGAAAACTAACCGAAGCAGATTCTGCATTTAATGAAGCACATCATGTCCAAACTGATTTAATCCAAAAGGAAGCAGGCGGAGATGACTTTAATCTTCCTCTTATTATGATTCATGCACAAGATCATTTGATGAACTCATTGACTCTAAAAGATTTAGCGAGAGAAATCATTGAATTGCATAAACTTATCAAAAAGGCTTAAAACAAGATCATCTTTCAGGAGGGCATACAAAAGTTAAACATTGTTGGTAACTTTGCAAAAGGTATGTCATTTTTTAATTGCCCAATACTGGGCTTTTTTTATTAAAGATTATTTGGCTTACTCGTTCTTAGAAAGGAAATGAAATTAAATGAAAAAAACATTCCCAGAAAATTTTTTATGGGGTGGAGCTACTGCTGCAAACCAATATGAAGGTGGATACAATGAAGGCGGAAGAGGGCTTGCAACAAGTGACTTCATAACAAATGGTTCTGCAGACCGTCCAAGAAAAATTACAATCCAGTTAAATGATGGCACAAAAACAATGGTAAACCGACGACCTACCGGGGACCCGAAAGTAGATACGATACCAGAAGGTGCATCAGGCTATATTGATGAAAATGTTTATTATCCAAGCCATAAAGCGGTAGATTTTTACCACCATTACAAAGAAGATATTGCTCTTTTGGGAGAAATGGGGTTTAAGTGTTTCCGGCTATCTCTTAGTTGGTCCCGTATCTTCCCAAAAGGTGGAATTGAAGGGGAACAACCAAATGAGGAGGGGCTAAAATTTTACGAAGATATTTTTAAAGAATGCAAAAAATATAATATCGAACCATTAGTCACTCTTTATCATTTTGAAACTCCTGCTTATTTGGCTGAACATTTTAATGGATGGGGCGGACGTGAGACGATTGATTGTTTTTTAAGAATGTGTACAGAAGTTTTTACAAGGTATAAAGATTTAGTTAAGTACTGGATCACCATTAATGAAATTAATGTATTAAATGGTTATGCCTTTATGGGAACCAGGGAGGCTGCTGCGCAGGTACGTTATCAAGCAAAGCATCATATGTTTGTAGCGAGTGCACGTGCCAATAAGCTTTGTCACGAGATTATTCCGGATGCAAAGATTGGCTGTATGGTTGCATTAAGCTGCATTTACCCGAAAGATTGTAAGCCGGAAAATGTATTTGGAGCTTTGGATTATCGAAGAGGAGCTCTGATCTATTCCGATATCATGATGAGAGGGTATTACCCATCGTACGCTGGCCGTCTTTTTGAAGAAATGGGGGTAACTATAAAAAAGGAACCAGGGGATGATGAAATAATCAAGGCGCATCCTTCCGATTTTTTATCATTTAGTTATTACCGCAGCAGTGTATACCATACTGAAATTGTTCAGAATACCGATACAGGCGGACAAATGGGAGATGTAAATCCTTTCGTAGAAAAAACGGAGTGGGGTTGGGCGATTGACCCAATTGGGCTAAGATACACTTTATCTGAACTTTATGACCGATATCAAAAACCTCTCTTTATTGTTGAAAACGGAATGGGAACCATTGATAAAGCGGATGAGATTGGATATGTGGAGGATGATTATCGGATCCAATACTTCCGGGATCATATTGCAGAAATGAAAAAGGCGGTTACTTTAGACGGTGTTGACTTAATGGGCTATACACCATGGGGCTGCATTGATTTAGTTTCAGCAGGAACTGGAGAGATGAAAAAACGATATGGTTTTATTTATGTAGATATGGATGACGAAGGAAATGGAACATTAAAAAGAACAAAGAAAAAATCATTTGATTGGTATAAGAAAGTGATTGCAACTAACGGTGAAGACCTTAGTTTTTAGATTAATTAATATCAAGATTAACAAAACATAAAACAGGTGCTCAGCATCTGTTTTATGTTTTATTTACGCGCTTAAATCATCAAGATCCTGGCTTTAAAATTTAATGCGGTTGACTTTTCATGATACTATAATGAGTATATGAATTTGATATGTAATGAGGTTGAGAATCATGAGTACAATTTTAGATATTGCCAAGCTTGCGGGTGTGGCGAAGAGTACGGTTTCTCGGTTTTTGAATGGCGGCTCTGTTGGGGAAGCGACGAAGAAAAAAATTGAACAAGCGATAAAGGACACCGGGTATACGCCGAATCCATTTGCACAGAGCTTGAAAGCGAAGAAAACGAATATTATTGGCACGATTGTCCCGCGGCTTGATTCCTACGCTTCTTCGCAAACGTTAATTGGTATTGATGAGCAATTAAAACAGCTGAATTATCAAATGATGATTTCTAATACAAGTCAAAATCTAGAGCGAGAGATTGAAAGCATTTATAGCTTTGCCAATCAAAAGATGGCGGGAATTATTTTGCTTGCTACCGAAATCACGAGGCAGCATATCGAGGCATTTGAAACCGTTAAAGTTCCTGTTCTGCTAATAGGACAAGAGCATGAGGATTTTTATAGTCTAATTCATGATGATTTTTGTGCTGGTTATGAAATGGGGCGGTATGTTCTTGAAAAAGGATATCGGAAAATTGCATATCTAGGTGTAACGGAACGGGATATTTCAGTAGGGGTGAAGCGAAAACAAGGCTTTAAAAAGGCGGTTCAAGAAGTAGAGGATTGTGAAGTTCGATTCTATGAGACATTGTTCAAGATTCCAGCAGCGCAAGCTAGTGCAATGGAAATCATCCATGAATTCCAGCCTTCGATCATTGTTTGTGCGACCGATAATATTGCCCTTGGGGTGATGAAGGCTGCGTATTTAGAGGGGCTAACGATTCCTAAAGATATAGCATTAACGGGTTTTGGCGGATATGATGTGACAGAGATCATGCATCCAGGCTTAACGACAGCGAAGTTTTTTTATAAAGAAGCGGGGGAAACGGCTGCAAAACATATCGTAGAGTTAGTCAATGAACGCCCTGTCGAAAGAGTAACTATTTCTAAATTTGAAATTATTGAGCGGGAAAGCGTTGACAATTTCTTTAATCGTCCACTATAATAAAAACAGCGAAACCGGTTCCAATCAAGAGAACCTTTTCACTTGGTAACAATTGAATTCGGTTTCTCTTTTAATTATTTATTTTTTTTAGCACACTTTGGAACCGGTTCCGGACGGGATTTATTTTTACTCGAAAATGGAACCGGTTCCTAGATCAAATCAAAGGAAAAGAGAGGGATTAAGATGGATCATAAAAAAATTGCGCGAGAAGTTCTTAATGCCATTGGTGGTCAGGAAAACGTATCAGCTGCAGCGCATTGCGCCACACGCTTACGTCTAGTTTTACATGATGAATCAATTGTTAATCAGTCAGAATTGGATAACATGGATGTCGTGAAAGGGACCTTTGCAACAGGAGGTCAATTTCAAATTATCTTAGGATCTGGAACGGTGAACGAGGTCTACAAGCACTTGGCAGAGATGTCTGGTCAAACGGAAATGTCAACGAGTGATGTGAAAGACGCGGCGGCGAAGAAACTGAATCCGATTCAGCGATTCGTCAAAATGCTATCAGACATTTTTGTTCCAATTATCCCAGCGATCGTCGCTGGTGGTTTACTAATGGGAATCAACAATATCTTAACGGCTCCAGACTTGTTTATTGAAGGAAAATCCTTAGTGGATGCCAATCCAGAAATGGCGGATTTAGCAGCACTTATCAATACATTTGCCAATGCAGCCTTTGTCTTTTTACCGATTTTAATTGGTTTTTCAGCAACGAAACGGTTTGGAGGGAATCCTTTCCTTGGGGCCACACTTGGAATGCTAATGGTTCATCCGGACTTATTAAATGGGTACGGTTACGGTGCCGCGTTACTGAAAAATGAAGTCCCGGTTTGGAATCTTTTTGGGTTAGAGATTGAAAAAGTAGGTTATCAGGGAACCGTACTTCCTGTTCTTGCCGCGTCTTTTATTCTAGCAAAAATTGAATCATCTTTACGGAAGGTTGTTCCCTCTGCTTTAGACAATCTATTAACACCGTTATTGTCTATCTTTATTACCGGAGTTTTAACGTTCACATTGGTAGGACCGCTTACACGCTCAGCTGGTAATCTATTAACAGATGGAATTGTCTGGCTATATGACACAACAGGTGTCATTGGCGGAATCATCTTCGGTTTACTTTATGCGCCAATCGTTATTACAGGTATGCACCATAGCTTTATTGCGGTAGAAACGCAATTGCTTGCTGATGTTGTGAAAACGGGTGGATCGTTTATCTTTGTCATTGCGGCAATGTCAAACATTGCACAAGGAGCAGCGACACTTGCTGTGCTAAAGACGACGAAAAATGCCAAAATCAAAGGAACCGCTTCAGCAGCTGGAATCTCTGCCTTATTAGGAATTACGGAACCAGCGATGTTTGGGGTTAACTTGAAATTACGCTATCCATTTATCGGTGCCATTATTGGTTCTGCTGTCGGATCTGGCTTTGTTACAGTGTTCAAAGTTAAAGCAACGGCGTTAGGGGCAGCTGGTATACCAGGAATTATCTCGATTCGTCCAGATACAATTATTTCATATGTAATCGGTATGGCCATTGCGTTTGCCGTGGCATTTATCGTTACGATTGTTTTAGCAAAAAGAGAAGAGAAAATAGCAGTTAAAAGATCATCTGGTCAAGCAGCATAATAAAAGAATGAAAAGGGGAATCCTGTGATTCTCCTTTCTGTATTAGGAGTGAATCAGCATGGAATGGACAACCGAACAACGATACAGAAGCATGGACGACGTGACCGAAGAGGAAATTCAAGGGTTAGCCAACCTAGTGAATCAATGTCCATGGCGGCAGTCTTTTCATATTCAGCCGCTGACAGGATTGTTAAATGACCCGAATGGCTTTAGTTATTTTAATGGGGAATATCATTTATTCTATCAATGGTTTCCGCTTGGGCCGGTTCATGGGTTGAAGCATTGGTATCATACAAAGTCTAAAGACCTTGTTCATTGGGAAAATGTTGGAATGGGCATTGAGCCGTCGAATGAATTTGATAGTCATGGGGCATATTCCGGGAGCGGAATTGAGCATGATGGGAAATTATATTTAATATACACTGGCAACACGCGCGATGAATATTGGAATCGACACCCGTATCAATGTTTAGCCGTAATGAGTCCGGATGGAAGCATTGTGAAAATGGATGCACCGGTGATTGCTGCTATTCCAAGTGGCTATTCCGATCACTTTCGCGATCCTAAGGTTTGGCAACAAGGGGAGCACTTCTACGCGGTGATTGGTGCTCAAAGGGAGAATGAGACAGGAAGTGTCGTTTTATATCGCTCTATTGATCTAAAAGATTGGCAGTTTGCGGGTGAATTGAAGACTGGTTTAGGTGGAGAATTCGGTTATATGTGGGAATGTCCGGATTATTTTGAGCTGGACGAGCAAGGTGTGTTCCTTTTCTCCCCACAAGGGTTAAAAGCGGAAGGCGACCACTATCAAAACATTTATCAATCAGGGTATGTACTTGGAAGTCCAATAGATTTAGAGAATATCGAGTTAAAGCATGGTGCATTTCATGAGTTGGATCGCGGGTTTGATTTTTACGCACCACAATCGACGGTGGATCATCAAGGGAGACGTATTTTAGTCGGCTGGATGGGATTACCGGAGATTGACTATCCTACTGATAAAAATGGGTGGGCACACTGCTTAACACTCCCTCGTGAGCTATCGGTTAAAGACGGTAAGCTGGTTCAGCAGCCAGTGCCTGAGCTAGTATTGCTTCGCGGAGAAAAGGTGGAAGCGAGTCAAACAGTTGAGAATGAAAATGTTAGTTTGGATCATTTCGAGGGAGACGTGTATGAGCTTCTTGTGGAATTCTCTGATAGTACAGCAGAGGAGTTTGGTTTGGAACTCCGGGTCGGAGAAATAGATAAAACCGTGATTAAATATGATGCGGTTGCGAAAAAGGTTGTATTTGACCGGACTGGGTCGGGTGAATCCTTTGCTGAGGAGTTTGGTACCGTTCGGAAGTGTATGTTGGATGCTGAAAAGATTTCGTTCCGAATCTTTGTTGATGTCTCCTCTGTTGAAGTGTTTGTAAATAATGGGGAAGAAGTATTTACCGCAAGGATTTTTCCTGGTGAAAATAGTAATGGAATTCGCGTGTTTGCTCGTGGTGGTCAAACGAAAGTAAAGGCTGCTAAATGGGATATCATATAGACTTTTTAGACTTACTTGAGGTGAAAGAATGGGAAAGCTATTTTCGATTGGAGAGATATTAATTGATTTTATTCCACTTCAAAAAGGGGTGGCCTTAAAGGATGTTTTTTCTTTTGAGAGAGCTCCAGGGGGCGCGCCGGCAAATGTGGCTGCGGCCGTTTCTAAATATGGGCAGAAAGCAGCGATGATTTCTAAATTAGGAAACGATGCGTTTGGTGACTTTTTAGTCGAGCAGCTTGTCGAGGCTGGGGTTGAGATGGACAAAGTATACCGGACTGGTGAAGCGAATACGGCTTTGGCTTTTGTCTCGTTAAAAGAAAATGGGGAACGTGATTTTTCATTTTACCGTAATCCTTCTGCTGATTTGCTGTTAAGAGAGGAGGAGATCGAGCCAGCGTGGTTCCAAGCTGGGGATATACTCCATTTTTGCTCGGTTGATCTTGTGGAAAGCCCAATGAAACAGGCTCATAAAAAGGCAATTAGAGCTGTGTCAGAGGCGGATGGCCTGGTCAGTTTTGACCCCAATGTGCGGCTGCCGCTTTGGAAAAATCCAGATGACTGTCGTAAGGCGATTCTCGAATTCTTACCGACTGTGGATATCGTAAAGGTTTCTGATGAAGAGCTAAATTTTATTACGGGAATAAAAGAGGAGTCCGTTGCGATGCAATCGCTGTTCGTTGGAAACGTGAAGGCAGTTATCTACACAAAGGGAGCTGCTGGCGCAGATTTGTTTTTAAAGGATGAAAAGATTGAATCGAGAGGATACTCAGTTAAACCTGTGGACACTACAGGAGCGGGTGACGCATTCATGGGCGGATTTTTATATCAATTGCTAGAGTTGAAAGCAACCCTGGCTAATCTCGAGGAAGTATTACGGGGCAATCAAACAGAGATATTGCGATTTGCCAATGCAAGCGGGGCTCTCACTACAACAGGAAAAGGAGCAATTTCCGCCCTTCCAACTAAGGGGGAAGTTGAGGAGCTTATAGGCTAGTGATACGCATGTAGTCTGCAAGGGACAATGTATAGTTAGGCTTACTTTTATATTGGCATCAATAGCAAAAACCACTTCCTATAAAAATTAGGGAGTGGCTTTTTGTGCTGTTAAAATTTATCCATGTTTTTATCAAAGTAAATTACTATTCCAATAATCGGTTAATTTTAACATAAAAGGTAAACAATACAATCGTGTATTCTAAAACGTTCTAACGAAAATACTTTTGAGCATTTATAGGAGAGATTTTAATGTTCAAGAAAATCCTTGCTATCATACCGGACTATATCATTTTCGTACAAGCATTTATTACATTTATAGTTCCACTTGGATTTTTTAAATTTTTCAAATGGGTTCATTCATTAGAGAAGAGTGATGATTAATGAGATGGCGGAGGCTAAACAAAAACCGGATGAAAATTGAAAAATCTGCAAAAAATGCAAAACAGGATAAACAGCCATTTCAAGAATCTATTAATGAAATGACTGGCAATCTTACGGAAGATCTAAATTTAATTCGCCAAGAGATTGGGCATAATTCAGATGTGAAATTTCGTGAGTTTCAAATGGGAACAACGGGCATACGTATTGCTATTATTTTTATAGATGGGTTGGCAGATACGGATGTAATTAATAATCATATTTTGGTTGATCTCATGTGGGCTTCACCAAAAGATACCGGCCATCCTCTAAAAAATTCCTCCTTAAAGGAGTATATTAAAAATCAAGCCCTTTCTGTATGCGGTTTAAGTGAAGCTCGTGCTCTTAAGGATATAACCTCCGGAATAATGTTTGGGTCAATTGCGATTTTAGTCGATGGTCTAGAAGACGTTTTCCTGGCTGGCGTTTCTAATGCTAAAACAAGAAATATTGATGAGCCGCCTACTGAGGCATTAGTACATGGACCCAGGGTAGGCTTTATTGAAAATTTAAAGGATAATACAGCTCTTCTCCGGCGGCATGGCAAAGATCAAAACCTATCTATCATCAGCTCTCAGGTGGGAGAGCGCTCCAAAAAGGAACTAGTCATTATCTACATGAAAGATATTGTAGACCCTCATTTATTAGAAGAGGTTAAGCAACGGATTAACAAAATAAAAATTGATGATGTCCATGACTCTAGCTATATTGAACAATTAATCGAAGATAATTTTTTAAGTCCATTCCCGCAAGTGCAAAGTACAGAACGACCTGATCGTGTTATGGGGGCTTTGATGGAAGGAAGGGTAGCTATACTGTTGGACGGCTCACCTTTTGCCTTAATTGTTCCTGTTACCTTCCATATGCTGCTACAGTCTCCTGAGGACTATTACGAAAGATGGATGGCTGCGACATTAATTCGTATATTACGTTATTTTTCAGCCTTTATTGCTTTATTTGTTCCTTCTTTATATATTGCTTTTATTTCCTTTCATCCAGGGTTAATTCCAACAAAGCTCATTTTCTCCATTGCAGCCACCAGAGAGGGAGTTCCTTTTCCCCCTTTAATTGAGGCACTCATAATGGAAGTATCAATAGAAGTATTAAGAGAAGCCGGGCTTCGTTTACCGAAACCTATTGGACAATCGATAGGGATTGTCGGCGGTTTAGTCATTGGAGAAGCAGCAGTGCAAGCAGGAATAGTAAGTCCAATCATGGTCATCGTTGTTGCTGTCACGGCCATATCTTCATTCACGTTACCGCAATATAATGTAGGGATTGCATTAAGAATTCTTCGCTTTGCGTCAATGCTATTTGCTAGTGTGTTTGGATTATATGGAGTCATACTATTCTTCCTATTGATATGCAGCCATTTGGTCAGGCTTAAAAGTTTTGGCATTCCATATTTGAGCCCTGCTGTATCATTTCGATTGTCGGATTGGAAGGACTTCATGATACGGGTCCCCCTATTCCTGATGAAACGCCGTCCAAAACTGTTGCATCCAAAAGATTCAGTAAGAAAAAGGTAACGGTTTGAAAGGAGTTGACCAATTATGACCTCCAGTCCTTTAGATCGAATAACTTCTCATCAAGCAGTAATGTTTATCACAAATTTTATTTTCGGTGCAGGGATATTAACGCTGCCCAGAACCACGACAGAGAAAATCAAAACTCCCGATTCTTGGATCGCCATAATTGTTAGTGGAGTAATTATTACTCTTGTAGCAATAATCATATTAAAATTATGCCAACGATACCCAAATGAAACTTTCTATCAATTTAATCAAAAACTTCTTGGAAAATGGATAGGATCGCTGCTAAGTTTAACAGTTATCTGCTACTATATTGCGTTGTCCGCCTATGAGGTTCGAACTATGGCTGAAACTACCCGATTATTCCTACTTCAGGGGACACCAACATGGGCTATCATGATGCCCTTTTTGTGGATCGGTCTTTACTTAGTTCAGGGCGGGGTAAATGCCATTGCGCGGTTATTAGAAATTATTTTTCCAATTACGGTCCTGTTTCTCCTTATGGTCATGTTTTTAGGCATCGAATTATTTGAGGTGGATAACTTACGTCCGGTGCTAGGATCGGGGGTTAAACCTGTCTTGAAGGGGTTAACAACTTCCTCTCTTTCCTTTGCAGGCTTCGAAATTCTCCTCTTTATTTATATGTTTATGAAGGAAAAGACCAAGGTAACAAAAGTTCCATTACTTGGAGTTGGAATACCCTTTATCTTTTATACCATTACCGTGGTAATCGTAGTAGGTACCATGTCAGTAGAAGCGGTGGTGACACAAACATGGCCTGTACTTACATTTATTCGAAGCTTTGAAATCAAAGGCCTTTTATTTGAACGATTCGATTCCCTCATTCTTGTCATTTGGATTATGCAAATATTCTCTACGTATGTCATTGCATTATTTATTGCTACTCTAGGATTGAATCAGATTTTTTCGAAAAATAGTTCCGCGTTTATTTATAGTTTAATGCCGCTCATTTATTTAGTTTCTATGATTCCTAAAAATATAAATGAGGTATTTAAAATGTCAGATGTGATTGGTAAATTCGCCCTTTATTTATTTTTTATTATGCCGCTGTTCCTTTTCGCTATCTCCAAGGTGAAGGAAAGAAAATATGAAAAAATGTAAACCTATACTAAGAAATTCATTTGTCTCGATTCTTTTGCTTTTTCTGCTGCCAGGCTGTTGGAGCAGCAAGTCCATTGAAGATTTAAATATCGCTGTCGGCACAGCAGTAGATAAATCAAAAGATGGAAAAATACGATCAACTCTTCAATATGTAATACCAAATGCAATCGGTAATTCAAATAACAAATTGCCACAACAAAAACCTTATATTAATGTCTCTGCGACAGGAAATTCACTAGAACCAATTGGCTGGGAAACGACCTTACGAAGGGAAGGGTTTATTTCAGGGGCACATGAAAAGGCAGTGATTATTGGACAAAATCTTGCTCGTGAAGAGCCAATTAGAGAAATAACAGATTTGTTCTTTCGGGATATCGATATTAGAGGAAGTACCTTAGTTTTTATTTCTAAAGGAGCAGCCGCACGAACACTAGAATCAAAGGAACCAGAAGTCATTCCTGCTATACGCTTGGTAGAAATTGCAGAACAGGAACTTACAACGAAAGCTTTGAGGCACATCTCATTAATGAAAATATGGGGGAAATCGAACTCACAGACCAGCTTCCTTTTACAACTGATAGATATAAAAAAGGGAGAAATCGAACTTGATGGAGCGGCGGTAATCAAAGGAAGAACCAACAAGATGATTGGGATTCTTAATAAGGAAGAAATTGAAGGCATAAATTGGATAACAGGAGAGGGTAAAAGCGGAGCGGTAAAAGCCTACCAAAAAGATTCGGATAAACCCACATATTATCAGATTCAGTCAATGAAAAGCAAAATTAAGCCGCATGTTATTGGTGGTAGAATTTCGTTTGATGTAAAAATTGAGTCCGAGGGAAGAATTGCTGAATATTGGAATCCTCACTTTAAACCTGCTTTTAAGGACAAAACGATTAAACAAATCGAAAGTGCGACTGAGAAGGAAGTGAGGCGCTTAGTAGTGAATACCACCAAAAAAATGCAAAAGGAATTGGGAGTGGATGTGGGGGGATTTGGCAATCAATTACGAATAAAATACCCCAATGTCTGGAAAAGCGTAAAGGGGAATTGGGATGAAAAATTTAGTGAGCTTCCCATTACTTATGATGTATCGATTACGATAAAGGATTACGGAATGATTGGATCAAAGAAAAATTAAAGATAGTGGAATAAAATTTATTTTTTTCTGTAACCTGCCTTCTATAAGGCGGGTTATTCTTTTATATAAACACACGTGCCAGCATCCAAGAAAGCCGACCTGTTCTTAATTATGTTTCGTATCGCTGGGCGATATAACTCTTGCAAATAAGTCATAAATCCTTCATATTTAATAGAAAAGGAGGTTCGATATGCGACGTGATATACAACCGAATGAACGTGCGTTCTCTTCCAAAGAAGCGGCAGAAGAAGTAGGGATTGCAACGCCCACTGTTCGAAAATATGGCCAAATCTTAGAGCGGAATGGATATGAGTTTTTGAAGGATGGCGATCGACGTATCTTTGTTCAATCCGATATAGGAGCGCTTATAGCGTTACGCGATACGGACAAGCCCCTGGACGATACAGCTAAAGATATTGTGTATCAACAAAAAGAAAGATTAGAAGGATCCAGTGAAACAGAGATTGTAGCGCAGGAAATATTTGGGAATTTACCCCAAGACCCCAAGCAATTAAAAGAGGTCTTAATGTTTGTAGTCAATGAACTTGCAGCTGCACGTGAAATGAATGTTCAATTGACAAACGATATGTCACAGCTGAAGACCTCGGTTTCCCGACTTCAGCAAGATCACCATGTTATCAGTTCCAGTATTGCAAATTCAGCGCAAAAAACGAATACTAAAATTGAAAAATTAATTGAACAACAAAATACCCATTACGAAACATTGCTGCTACAAGAAATACAAAAAAGTGAATCCTTACAAAAAGAGATACAAAATATACGGGACGAACTGGAAAAAGAATGGCGTTCACAAAATGATTTTAATAAACGTTTAGAAGAGGCGATTGAGAAACCTAGAGTAAAATGGGGAGGACTTTTATCGATATTTAGAAAATAAAGTGTCCTTTTAGGCTGCTCTAATGTCTTTTGTATCGCGGGGCGATATGCTGTTTGTTTCGTATCGCTAGGCGATATACTAAAGGCCTTGGGTACCAACATAAAAAAGGACTAGAAGAAACCGTTGCGATACCCGATACAAATAAAATTTCACCCCACGACCTCATTCAATTAAAATTTCACTATTTTTCAAATTTCAACAAATTCCCGGGAAATATCTACAAATTCTGAAGTATATATCGACAAAGTTAGAAGCTATTATTTAATCTATATTTCTAGATGAATGGAAGGCATAATGTAATATCATTATTTCTCGAAAAAGCATTGAACCTTACTTAATCAGGTTTAGTGCTTTTTTTATTTATGCTGTTATCGGCATCGATGTTCGGACACGAGTGCCATTGAAATCACGAAAGCTGTCCGAAGCTGACCGATGTTAGGACATGAGTGCCATTGAAACTATGAAAGCTGTCCGAAGACGCCCGATGTTAGGACATGAGTGCCTTTGAAACTATGAAAGCTGTCCGAAGACGATTGATGTTCGGACATGACTCCCTTTGAAACTATGAAAGCTGTCCGAAGACGCCCGATGTTCGGACACGAGTGCATTTGAAACTATGAAAGCTGTCCGAAGACGACCGATGTTAGGACACGACTTCCTTTGAAACTATGGAAACTGTCCGAAGACGCCCGATGTTAGGACACGAGTGCATTTGAAACTATGGAAACTGTCCGAAGACGACCAATGTTTGGACACGAGTGCCTTTGAAACTATGAAAGCTGTCCGAAGACGACCAATGTTTGGACACGAGTGCCTTTGAAATCACGGAAGCTGTCTGAAGACGCCCGATGTTTGGACATGACTCCCTTTAAAACTATGAAAACTGTCCGAAGACGCCCGATGTTTGGACACGAGTGCCTTTGAAATCACGGAAGCTGTCTGAAGACGCCCGATGTTTGGACATGACTCCCTTTAAAACTATGAAAACTGTCCGAAGACGACCGATGTTCGGACACGAGTGCCCTTGAAATCACGAAAGCTGTCCGAAGACGCCCGATGTTCGGACACGACTCCCTTTGAAACTATGAAAGCTGTCCGAAGACGACCGATGTTCGGACACGAGTGCCTTTGAAACTATGAAAGCTGTCCGAAGCTGACCGATGTTTGGACATGAGTGCCTTTGAAACTATGAAAACTGTCCGAATGGGCCACAAATCAAATACAGCAACAACGTTTACTATAAGAGCTTTATTTATTTTCTCAGTGCTGCTTTCTAGATATGAAATTTACTATTGTCTTAGACTGGTGGACATGATAGAATCTGAATATTATAAATTTTCAAAAGTTATATCGATAAAGGAAATCGCTTTCTTAATTGTTCATCGAGAAACTACATAAATAGTGGAATATTTTGGGGAGGATTACAGATGAGAAAGAGTTTAGCATTAGTATTGTGTGGATTATTATTGTTACTTTCCGCGTGCAGTGGGGGAAGTAAGGAAACAGGAGGAGAGGAAAAAGAGAAAGTTGTAAAAATAGGAATTACGCAAATTGTTGAACATCCGTCTCTTGATGCAGCTCGTGAGGGTTTTATCGCAGCACTGAAGGATGCCGGCTATGAAGAAGGAAAGAATCTGAAGCTTGATTATCAAAATGCTCAGGGGGACATGAACAATAATACGTCCATTGCCCAAAATTTAGTCGCAGACAAGAATGACCTTATTTTGGCTATTGCCACAGCTAGTGCTCAGGCGGTGGTCAATCAGACGAAGGATATTCCAACCTTATTTACTGCGATTACCGATCCAGTGGGAGCCGAGCTTGTCCAAAGCTTAGAAAAGCCAGGCGGGAATGTGACAGGTACATCTGATACACATCCTGACGCGATAAAGAACACGATTGCCGCAATTAAAACCTTTATTCCTGATGCCAAGAAAGTAGGCATCATATATAACAATGGAGAACCCAACTCTGTTGTAAATGTAAAACACGCGAAGACAGCAATAGAGGCAGCCGGACTGGAGTCAGTTGAAACCACGATAACAGCTAGTTCTGAAGTAAAGCAGGCGGCCGAGTCAATGGTAGGTCGTGCGGACGTATTATACATTCCAAAGGATAATACCGTTGTTGCTGCCCTTGAGTCAGTTATAACTGTTGCCAATGCCAAGGATATCCCAACCTTTGTTGGTGAAGGTGATTCTGTAAAACGCGGAACATTCGCATCTTATGGATTTGACTATCACGATTTAGGCTACACTACCGGTAAAATGGCAGTGGAAATTCTCAAAGGAAAAAAACCAAGCGAAATTCCTGTTGGCTTCCCGGAAAACCTTGAGCTATTCATTAACAAAAAAGCAGCTCAGGAAGAAGGAATTACCTTAACAGAGGAGATGCTTAAGGACGCAAGAATAGTAGGAGAATAAGACCCTGCGATTATCTGTAACCTGCCATAAACATGGCAGGTTTTTTTCCGGGAGCTTTTTTTATAAAGATATTTCATTATTGAAAAAATTTTTATAATTATATTGACATTCTCTTTATCCGATGATAAATTTTAAAACATAGTTAACCAATCGGAATAATGTATATGCCGTACAGACAACTGTAGGCCTTGCTTCGCTTCTAAAGCGTGCAAGGCCTTTTTTGTTAAAAAAGGCTGTGTTAAAGGTTAATGTTGATTTTAGCACTCTGTTCATTGGAGTGGAAGGCACGAAGACTCCTGCGGGAGTACGGGGCAGGGGAGACCCCGCAGGAGCACAGCGACGAGGAGGCTCCCCGGCACGGAAATCAACAGACGAGTTTAACACAGCCTAAAAAAAGGAATTATCATTTCATTTCGATCATTTTTAAGTGTCGCTCATGCCTTAATTGGTTGGACCACTGGACGTTCAACCAGCATTAAAATTCAATAAAGGAGATGGTGTAAATTGTCACACAAATTCTTAATTCATCACATCGGTGATTCCGTTGGAGTTGCCATTGCGGACATTTCTGCAGACGAGGCTGTACAGGGAGTTTATTTAGAGGATGATTCTACCATTCTAATAAACTCCAAACATGATATTCCTCTAGGACATAAGATTGCGCTAGAAGATATTACTAAGAACAGTAAGGTGATTGAGTACCGCGTGCCAATCGGCATTGCAACTGAAGAAATTAAACAAGGAAGTTATGTACATACACATAACCTAAAAACGGCGAGGTGGTAAAAATGGAAAATATTATTTGGGGTTACCGTAGAGAAAATGGAAGAGTTGGTATTCGAAATCATGTAGTGATCCTGCCTGTGGATGATATCTCCAATGCTGCAGCAGAAGCAGTAGGTAGAATTGTGCCTGGGACATTAGCAATCCCGCATGCATACGGCAGATTGCAATATGGACCTGATCTTGATTTATTTTTTAATACAATGATTGGCAATGGGGCGAATCCAAACGTGGCGGCCGTTGTCGTAATTGGGATTGAGCCAAAGTGGACCGAGCGAATTGTAGAAGGAATTAAGAAGACAGGAAAACCTGTAGCGGGTTATTCTATCGAGCGATATGGTGATTTTTCCACAATTGAGAGGGCAGCAAGAACAGCCCAAAAATTCCTCCAACAGGCTTCTGAAATCCAAAGAGAACCTGTTGAGCTTTCTGAAATTCTAGTAAGTATCAAATGCGGCGAGTCAGATACGACGACAGGATTGGGGTCGTGCCCAACGGTAGGAAATGTAGTAGACCGGTTAGTCGATGGAGGAGGAACGGTATTTTTTGGTGAGACTTCGGAATTAACCGGGGGAGAACATTTAATCGTTGATCGTTGTGAGACACCTGAAGTAAAAGATAAGTTCTTAGACATTTACAATAATTATATAGAAGAAATTGAATCAAAAGGTGTTGACCTGCTAGGAAGTCAGCCTACAGAAGGGAATATTAGGGGGGGACTTACCACTATTGAAGAAAAAGCCCTTGGTAATATTGAAAAAACAGGCACGAAAAAAGTAGTCGATGCATTAGGTCCTGCAGAAGCACCGACAAAAACCGGCTTGAATTTTATGGATACTTCATCTGCTGCCGCCGAGTGCATAACTTTAATGGCAGCCGGAGGAGCAGTTGTCCATTTCTTCCCAACAGGCCAAGGGAATATTATTGGTAATCCAATCGTACCTGTAATAAAAATCTCAGCGAATCCAATTACGGTTGAGACGATGTCAGAGCATATTGATGTGGATGTGACCGGTTTGTTAAATCGGGAATATAACCTTCAACAAGCTGGGGATCAATTATTACAAATGTTAATTAGAACCATTAACGGACGTTTAACCGCTGCTGAAAGTCTCGGACATAGAGAATTTGTCCTTACTAAACTTTATCGTAGTGCTTAAGTGAGGCGAAAATGAAAATAATTATTTCAGAAAAGATGTCTTCTTCCGGTATTTCTCTGCTAAACATCATGGGACAAGTAATAGAGATCCCAGATTTATGGGCAAATAAAGAGAAGTTAATTAATGAAATAATAGATGCTGATGCTTTAATAGTCAGAAATCAAACCAACGTTGACCAAACAGTGATCTCTGCTGCAAAGAAGCTGAAGGTAATTGGTAGATTGGGAGTGGGACTTGATAATATTGATCTTCAAGCAGCGAACCAGCGAAAAGTTAAAATTATTTCTGCCCTAAATGCCAACTCCATTTCTGTTGCTGAGTACGTAATGTCCGCAATTTTGAATGCTAATCGGTCACTTTCTAGAGCGGCTGAAGACGTAAGTATTGGGAATTGGAACAGACAACGATTTACTGGAAATGAGATATACGGAAAAACGTTAGGTTTAGTTGGAACTGGCGATATAGGTCATAGGCTTGCGAAGCGTGCCTTAGCATTTGGTATGAAGGTAGTTGGTTATGATCCCTATTTACATGATTTAAGTTTCCCGTTTGTCGAAACAGGAATCGAAAAGATTCCATTTCATCAATTACTTATCGAGTCCGATTTCATTAGCATACACACTCCATTAACACTAGATACACGTTCGATGTTTAGTTCGTCAGAATTTAATTTAATGAAAAAAGAGGCCTTTCTTATTAATACATCTCGAGGCGGGATTGTAAACGAACATGCTCTATTAGAAGCAGTTGAATCAGGGGAAATTGCAGGAGCCTATTTAGATGTTTTAGATAAAGAACCTGTGGAACCTGACCATTTTTTATTAAACAATAAACGTATTATCATCACTCCGCATATCGCCGGGTTAACAATGGAATCACAAGAGAGAGTTACTAATATGATCTGTGAGGAAGTAGTAAAAGTTCTTAAAGGGGTAGATTCCCTGATGGTTGTAAAATAATCGTTAATTAAAAGGCAGTGATGGCATTGGTGATATACCAACCGGAGCATTTAAAAGAATTTATAGTAAATGTATTAAAAAGTCAACATGTGAATCAGGCCGATGCAGGTGTTGTGGCAGACTCTTTAGTGAGAGCAGACCTGGAAGGGGTCAGCAGCCATGGCATTAGCAGGTTGGCTATTTATTCTAAAAGAATGGAGGAAGGACGGATTAATCCGACCCCTTCCATTTCGATTCAGAAAAAGGCGTTATCGGTCTTATCTGTAGATGGTGACAATGGTCTGGGACAGGCAGTTGCTTATCACGCTTTAAAAGAAGGTATAGCTCTTGCAAAAGAAACAGGAATCGCTGCCATTGGAGTCAGAAATAGCAATCACTTTGGCACTGCTTCTTATTACTGTCAATTAGGCTGTAAAGAAGGTCTGGCAACCATTGTTATGACCAATTCTCCACCAGGAATACCGCCTTGGGGAGGAAAAGAAGCATTTTTTGGCACCAACCCAATTGCTTTTGGCTTTCCTGTAAATAATCAACCCGATTGTATCATCGATATGTCTGCAAGTGTAGTGGCAAGAGGAAAAATTATCTCTGCGGCTAAAGAAGGAAACTCCATTCCAAAAGGCTGGGCCATCGATCAACATGGGGAGGATACCGAAGATCCAAAGGCGGCTTTACTTGGGGCTGTACTTCCTTCCGGAGGAGTAAAAGGATACGGCTGGGCTCTTGCTGTTGAGATTCTTTCAGGAATTTTAACACGAGCAGCATATGGTCCAACTGTAAACAGTATATATGAAGATTCGCAAGACATAGCAAACGTTGGCCATTTCTTTCTCTTGATTGACATTGAAAAGTTCCTTCCGCTCCATAATTTTTCAGAAACGTTGAAAACCATGTTATCTCAAATCAAGGATAGTCCTAAAAAAGAAGGAGTCGAGTCGATTCTTTATCCAGGAGAACGCAGGGAAAAGTCGTACAATGAAAGATTGGAGTCAGGCATTATTTTATCCGCTGAAGTTAGAAAAGAATTAAAGGCCCTTGCAGAAAAGTTCAAATTGGATATTCCCGGTGGATTTGATGTTTAAGCAACTAAAGTTTGATCGTTCAACTGTTCCAAGTAAGATTGTGGAGGAATTTAAGCGTCTCATCAAAAGTGGAGAATTAAAGCTGGGAGAAAAATTGCCAGCTGAAAGGGAGCTGTCACAATGGCTTAATGTAAGCAGAAACACAATAAGAGAATCCTATAAAATTCTCTCGACATTGGGATTAATCGAGATCAAGCACGGACAAGGTGCTTTCGTAATGAATGAAAATAGTAATTTGCATTCATTGACCGATCATTTGTTTGTTAGGACCGACCAATTTGCGGATTTGTTTGAAATTAGAAAACTTATTGAAACACAAGCGGTGGTATGGGCAGTCGAGAGAGCATCTGATAAGCAGGTAAATGAATTATATCAGTATGTGGTAGACACTATCCAGCTGATAAAGGCGGATAAAGTAGAAAGGTCAAGTTTGTCAAAAAGAGACCAGGAATTCCATTTAATAATCCTAAAACTTTCACATAATGCATTAGCACTTCGCATGATGATAAATCTTACTGGGCAGCTCCGATCTATGAGAAAGGAAACAGCTAAAATACCAGAACGTATCCAATATTCTTGGAATGAACATGTAAAAATAGCAGAAATGATAAAAGCACGTAATGCTGAAAAAGCAAGAGAGTATATGGAGAAACATTTAGAAAGTGTTGAACAGACGTTAAAAGTTGGAACACAGGAAGGAGAGATCTAATGCAAATAAAGTTTATTTCTCCGGACAGAATTGGTGCCATTATCTCAATCATTTTAGGGTGTTTGTCCATCGTTGAATCTATTAGACTTTATCCCTATGGAAACAAAATACTGACTGGGGACCACACTTTTCCCGGATTAATAGGTGTTCTCCTTGTTATCGCTGGAGGAATCCTTCTATTTGAACGAACGAGCAAAGAGAAGACTAAACCTGTCCTGCCTAGAGGAAGAACCGCTTTTATAATGATTGTATCTATCGGCAGCTTATTTATTTATTGTCTTTTAATCGAATACATTGGTTATTTTTTCAGTACAATGATTACGTTTATATACATGATTAAAATAATCGGAAATTATCGGTGGATTTTCTCAATACTTATCTCGGTAGTCCTTACTACTGCTTTGTACTTATTATTTATTGTCTTGTTGAAAACACCCTTTCCGAGTAACAATTTACCTTTTTAGAAGGGGGAAGTATAGAAATGGAATCCATCATGTATCTTTTACATGGACTGACTGAAGTCCTTACCCCTTTCAATCTATTGATTGTAGTATTGGGTTCGCTGCTTGGAACACTTGTCGGAGTTCTTCCAGGACTTGGACCAACATCAGCAATTGCCATCCTTTTGCCAATGACAACTATTCTTGATCCTGCACAAGGAATTATGATGATGGCAGGAATATATTATGGATCCATGTATGGGGGATCTACGACGGCCATTTTAATGAACATACCTGGCGAAGCCTCTTCCGTACCCACCACCTTGGATGGATACCCAATGGCAAAATTGGGGAGAGGGGGAGCGGCACTTGGTGTTGCTGCCATAGGCTCCTTCATTGCAGGAATAATTGGACTAATTGGTCTTGTTTTATTTGCTCCTATCTTGGCAGATCAAGCGTTAAAGTTTGGACCGCCGGAGTACTTTACCTTAATGCTCATTGCCTTATTGATTTTATTCAATTTAACTGGCTACTCTTTTGCGAAGTCAATGATTATGGGCTTGTTTGGGTTTTTAATCTCGTTGGTCGGGATTGGCATTTCAAGTGGTATGCCAAGATTTAATTTTGGGGTGGGTGCTCTGACTGGCGGATTCGAAATGATTAGCGTGATTATTGGATTATTTGCCATAACAGAAGTGTTAAAAGGACTTGAGGAAAAACGGGTTAGCATAAAACATGAAAAAATAAAAAATGCCTATCCAAATAAGGCGGATATGAAAACGAGTTTATTTCCTATCCTAAGAGGAAGCCTGCTTGGTTTTATTCTAGGAATTTTACCAGGAGTATCGGCAACAATTACTTCTTTCCTTTCCTATGACTTGGAAAAAAAGGTTTCAAAGAACCCAGAAAAATTTGGCAAAGGTGCGATCGAAGGGGTCGCAGGTCCAGAATCCGCCAATAATGCAACAAGTTCTGGAGGTTTCATCCCCTTGTTAGCACTAGGTATTCCGGCATCACCACCTCTAGCTATTTTATTAGCGGCATTAATGATCTATGGATTAACGCCAGGACCAGTTCTTTTTGAACAAAATAGCCAGCTGGTGTGGACGGTTATTGCTAGTATGTTCGTTGGAAATATTATTCTACTTATCTTAAATCTCCCATTGATTGGCCTATGGGCAAAACTTACAGAGGTGCCCTTTGGGATTTTAGGTCCTTTGATTTTGATGGTTAGTGTATTAGGCGCTTACTCTGTTCGAAACAGTATGTTTGATGTGATTGTAGCAATAATTTTTGGAATACTAGGATATCTGTTTCATAAATATCAGTGGCCCATTATCCCTTTTGTTTTATGTTTAGTCTTAGGTCCAAAAATGGAAAGTTCATTTATTCAATCGCTTGAAATATCATCAGGAAATTTGTTGATCTTTTTCCAAAGGCCCATTTCATTAACATTACTTCTATTAGCAGGGGTATTAATGATCATCTCTATCTTTTTAATGAAACGGACAAAAAAGCGTATCATGCAGGAGACAGGCGGCCAGATGGAATTTTAATAATATAGAATGAGAGGTACTAATATGAAGAAGTTTTATTCTGCCATTTTTTCTACTTTATTGCTCTTAATGGTATTTTTGACGGGCTGCTCTAACGATACTAAAACTGCATCGGTTAGTGAAAAGAAGGCGGATTCCTATCCAACAAGACAAATCGAACTGGTTGTTCCATTTGCAGCAGGTGGCGGTGTGGATTTAGCAGCTAGAGCCGTAGCCGAACATTTGAGCAAAGAATGGGGGCAACCTGTTGTAGTTACCAACAAGCCAGGCGGCGGCGGAATAATTGGGGCTCAATATGCACTAAAAGAAGCTAAAGCGGATGGTTATACTGTGCTAGTGAATAATAACTCTGCAACAACCATGTATGAAGCAGGAAATTCAAATCCAATATTAACAGCAAAAGATAATAAATTTACTTCCCGGGTTGCGGAAGGAACATTAGCTTATGCTGTAAAATCAGATGCCCAGTGGAAGAGTTTTAAAGAATTTACAGAGTGGGTTAAGAAAAATCCTGAAAAATTAACGTGGGCAAGCGTAGGACCAGCAGGTTTTTCAGCCTTTGGTGTTGCCGAATGGCTTGATTCTATTGGTGTAGATTATAAAAAAACGAATATGGTTTCATCCGAAGGTGCGAGTGACTCAGCAGCAAAAGTAGCAGGGGGTCACGTCGTTTTAGCTGTACACACGGTGGGAGAATTGTATTCTCTTGCAGAGTCAGGAAAAATTAAACTACTAGCAGTTCAATCGTCAGAACGGAGTCCAATTTTCCCAGAGGTTCCCACAGTGGAGGAGGAAGGATATAAAGGATTGACAGTGAAATGGTGGGCCGGATTATCCTTTGCCGCGGGCACTCCTGATGACATTGTGAAAAAGTGGGATTCTGCTATAGCAAAAATGGAAAAGGATGAGCAATTCTTAAAAGAAATAGAGAAAATTAAACTGGAGCCATCTTACTTAAACTCTAAAGACTTTACGAAAGCTGTCAAAGAGGAAACAGAAAAATATACGCAATTAGCTAAGACGACTGGGATCCGGAAATAAACCCATCGGTGTTCACATGAAAAACATAGAGAGGCCTCTCATTAATACAATTTTTGAGAAGCCTCTTTTTTCACTTCTTAACATCAAAATGCCAATCTATTACGTTTTCTTGTCAAGTAAAGTTTGTGTATTTGGAACTGGACAAGGAACCCAACTCATTCCCGAAAACAGGCAAAAAGTTCTACGATTTTTTATATTCCCTTAATTTTCGCTTAAAAACCAACCCATTGTCTTGATGAGAAAGAATTATATTTTTCACATGTTCCTCCTAAAAATCCCTAATTTCAAAAATAAATAGAAAGAAAGTACTAGAAAAAAGCCTACTCCAATCCGGGGTGATTTGAATGTTGTATGAACCTATGATAAAAAATAGATAGGAATATACTTCCAACGTAGTGATATTGGTCTGGAAAAAGTGATAAATCGATTCTAGGGCAAACTATAGGTAGAGGAGATGGAGAACAAGTGGCTGGACAAATTCGTATGACCCCAGCAGAGTTAAAAGCTAAAGCAACTCGCTATGGGCAAAGTTCACAACAAATTGAGCAAATTTTAAGAGACTTAACAAATTTACAAAATGAACTTCGTGGTGAATGGGAAGGCCGTGCCTTCCAAAGATTCGATGATCAGTTTAACCAATTGAAGCCAAAGGTACAAAATTTTGCTCAATTGATGCAAGAAATCAACACACAATTGAACAAGACAGCGGATGCAGTTGCTCAACAAGATGAGCAATTATCACAAAATTTTGGGCTTAATTAATCCGATTGCCTGACATCTGGAAGATTAACATTGGATCAGTGGAATAAGTCATTCGGGACTAGTTCCCAATAAATCAAAAGCCACGCGACAATCGTTGTGTGGCTTTTATTCTTTATTTGTCGTAAAATGCAAATTTAAAAAATTCCCAACATATTAATTTGTTTTTATATAAAAATAGAAATCATTTCTTTATTACTATTAAAAATTTCAGGGGTTGAGTAAATGAAAAGGATTGAGCGGGGTGCCTTGTTATTTATAGTTCTAATCCTTGCATTATCTTCGGGCATCTCTTATCTGGCATTGAATCAAGTTTCAAATAGCAAAGCCAGTACTGATGAGCAGAAAATGACTGTAGCATTGGTTAATGAGGATCAAGGTGCTCAATTTAATGATAAGAACTATGAATTCGGTGCTGAATTCATCAAGAACATTGAGAAAGATGATACACATGACTGGTATGTTGTCAGCCGTGGAGTCGCTGAAAGCGGCCTTGCGCGGAATGTCTACAACATGATAATTGTCATTCCGAATGATTTTACAGAAAAGGCATTATCAATTGATTCGAAATCGCCAGAACAGGTGGTATTGAACTACAAAATTAATGCTTCGGAAAACAGCAATATAAAAGCAAAAGCCGAGAAAACGGCGAGCACTATCTTAGGAGATTTTAACCGCCAAATTATTGATGTCTATTTTGCCAGTGTCATCGGCAATTTACATGATGCTCAGGACAATATTGGTACATTGGTAAATAAGGAGCAAGTATATACGAACTTCTATAATCAATCCATCCATCATCCCTTAGCCGGTTACACCAATCAGTTTGGAGCAGTTGAGAGTAACACAGTGATATCGAAAGAGAGTTTTACGGGCTTACAGGATCTATTAAAAGGGTTCTCAACTAGTTTGGGTGAGGATGTAACCGCGAGTCATACCTACCAATCCAGCCTAGTGGATTTTACGAAATTTAAAGCAGCAAATGGCCTTTTAACTAAAGAGTTCTCCGGTCGGCTTAATATGTTAGATCGTGAAATGAATCATGGCGATGTCATGCAGCAATTAGATTATTTAACGTCAGCCAATAAGGCGATTAACGATCAGTTTCACAAAAATGATGATCAATCCGCGACAATATTAACTGAATCAGTTGCCCTTCAAACATACTTAAAGAACACGAAGGATAAAATGGATCAAATGAATACAGAGCTGTCGGAAACATTGGCATCAGATATGCAGCAAGCAATTACCGACAAGCTTAAAAGCGAGATAAAAAATAGTTCCGGTAAGGAGCAAAATGTATCCTTAAATCATATGTTTGCGGCTCCAGATAAAAATGCTCGGGAAACATTACAGAAGCAAATCGATCAATTGCCGACAATGGATAGTAAGGATTTAGACGGCTTAGGCTTAAGTAATCAAACGATTACACAGCTGAAAAATGTCATAGCTGTAACCAATAAATACAATCAAGAGTTTGGTTATACTCCCAATCGCGTTGCAAATGGGATACCTTTGTCAAAAACGGTAGAACAATTAAAAAGTGATTTAATGACAAAGGGGGTAACTCTGTCAGATACCGTACACTTGGATAAAAATAAAAAGAACGGGCAGGAATTTACCCTTTCGATTCCAAAAGAATTTGAGATTAAGAGAGTGTTATTAACATTACCAAATAGCGAGGAAATGGATTATACTGAGCCATTTCTCCATAAAGATAAAATTAAACTGCCTTCAACAGATAAAGGGCAATTTACTGTGAAAGTTAATGTGGCACTTCATAATATGGATGCAATCCTTGATGTATTCCAGCCGATTACATGGAGTTGGGAACTTTATCAGAAAGATATTACCGATGTAGATCAACCAGAAGAGCCAGATCAACCAGAACAGCCAGAACAACCGCAAACAACACAGGCAAATTCAGCTAAACTTGAAAAAGAATCAAATCCATCCGTACCGTCCGAAGAAAGTGAATTGACAGTCGCAGCTGAAGAGCCGAGCGAAGGTACAAGTGATGAAAAGCCGGTCGATACACAAAACGTGACTCAATCAAATGACAATGATAACGAAAGTATTATTGAGAGATTGGAAATTTTAAATAATCATATTACCCACCAAGTGATGTCACCTCTCACTGGGGACTCAACCAATGTTCTAATCAATGCTTCCAGTGATACCGTCAGTGATTTCCATAAGTTAATGACGCTGTATAATTTATACTTTGGCATGGGCATGGAGTTATTTAATCGTCCGGACCTAGTAAATGATTTGAATCAAACCAATCTTACCGAAATGGCAACAGTAGATTCTCTTTATTATTTATTTAATAAGCAAGACATTGTGGATGTATTAGCCGCTTATGTTGCTGAACAAATTACAGAGGAAATTCGCGGTCAAACAGAAGATGTAAAAGGCAAAATAGATGAATATATGCTGCTAGTTGATAATGCCAATCAAAATGCAGCGCAAATGTCGGAAAAGATAAAGGAAACAACGGCACAAGCAGAAACTTTAAATACGAATCTTTCAGAGACGTTAAAAGATTTGGGAGCATGGCGTGAAGCTAGTCTTAATTTACAAACGGAGCAAGCAAAGGTTTTACTGAATGGGGATGAAGAACAACAGATCGTTTTATCGATAGGAAATGAATTTAACTCGCTGATTGCTGCAAGTCAATCCCTTGCGGATCAGTCAAAGTCTAATTTAGCTTCCGCTGATTCGGTGTATCGAACCTTCGATACGATCGATCGACAAGCGAAGGAAATTCAAGCCAGTGGTACGAATTTAGTAAAACAGGCCGGGGACCTTTCGAATAATTTAACAACTAAATTGGCAGAGGATCAAAACTTTGCTGGCAATTTCGCAGGAGTGCTGGCCAATAGCCGCATAGGTGACCGTCCGAATGAAGAGTTGTTAAGCTTTCTTTCAAATCCGGTCGAAACCAAGAATGCTGGAGTCATCGCTGCAGGTGATACCTTTACACCCTACTTTGTTGTTTTGATTTGTTTTATTGTCGCGTTATTTACCGCTTATGTTCTCTCTAATCATGAGCGAAAACGTCAACAAGATGATACATTTGCAGGTGAAAAATCTGTAGTCGTCAATAATATACCGCTTACCATTATAACGGTAAGTATTGGTCTCATCGAGGGAATCGTAATGGGGCTGCTGTCTGCCTATATGCTGCAAATGAGTGAAGGGGAGTTCCTGCAATGGACCAGTTTAATCACGTTAATTATGGTCACACAGCTCTTGGTAGCATCATATTTATTACGGCAGTTGAAAATGGCCGGTATGTTTATCCTTTTGGTGATTTTGAGCCTCTATTTATTCCTAACAGAGGCGCTCGGGCGTCACTTTGATCAATTCTCTGCCGCTGCGGCATTAAGAGACTACTCACCTTTGCAATACATTGAGACGTTATTAATGAACTTTGGAAGTGGAACAGCTGAAACGAAGTGGATTATTTTTGGCTTAGCAGCCTTAACTGTTGTCAGCATAGTTGGTCATTTGTTTGTCACTAATCGGTCCGTTAAAAGCGAGGAGGTTCATCATGAAGGAATTAGTGAAGCTCTTTAGCGTTATCGCTGTTCTTGCAGGCTTTCTAATGATGTTCTCACTCCAGCCTTTAGCAGATGAAACCCTTGACCATAGCGGGAAAATCCGATTACAAACGGATCGGATTGGCCAAGATGCAGTTGATAGGAAGACATTAGACACTCAGGATTATCAAGAAACAGAATTGGAAAGATTGGCACCTGACCTGTTCAAAGAACAAACTCAGACTGCCTTTAAAACGAAACAAATCGAACTGGAACAATCTACTTCCGATTTACAACAAGGGCTTTTTGTTACGCCGAGTAAGTCTGATATTACCTTGAAGCAAACCGAATCAGCATTGTTTTCAAGTGATTATTCCGTTCAATATAATACAGCTTCCGCCCAGAACGAGCTGGATGATCAACATGATGGTTTTCTAAACACTAAAACAATCACGGCATTTTTAGGAATGGTCGTGATTGGCTGCGGCGGTTTTTTGACAATGATGAGAAAAATGCACGGTTAAAGGAGGGAACATCATGCCTAGTCAAACACATGTTAACGTGACCGTTGATTTTAGCAGATGGGGCCAAGGGCAATATGACGTAAGAATCCCTGCTCATCAACCGATAAAACAACTGCTGGTGAACTTGGTCGAATCCTTAAATCTGGATCTTGCTAGAGCACCTCTATTTGCAGTAAAGCTCTCTAATAAGGAACTCTTATTGGCAGATGACGACCGGCTTATCGATTACCCGGTAACCAATGGAGACCTTTTACTAGTCTTATAAGTATAAAGAAACAGGCCTATCTGATGGGAAGATAGCGCCTGTTTCTTAAAAGGAGTTAGAACCCATGAATGAAAAAAGCATCCAATTGGAGTCCATGACATACAAGTTTCTCATTCTTAATAATAAATGGCAGCTCGACTTGCCGAAATCCCAAACACGAGTCAAAGATGTACGCCAATTGGCTTTAATTAACCATGACTCAGATTTATTCGTTCCTGCAATCGTTGAAGAAGGAGACGACAAGTTTACCTTCTCATTTGAAGTCGATCCACGGGCTCACACATGGGATGACATACAAAAGCTAAGCAGAAAAGAAAAACTACGCCTTTTGTGTAATCTTGCTCGATTCAGAACAATCCTAACCACGCGCATGACCTTCTTCTTACATCCCGACAATCTGATTTTTGATGAGAATCTTTTACCATCAATCGTGTTTCGCGGTATCCGGGAGTTAATTCCCCCATTTGAACTGAACGAAGATAAACTTTTTCTCCAATATAAATGTATCATTATCGCATTATTTTCAAAAAAGTATACCTACGATGACCTCTATTCTGGTTCATTAGCAAATGCCAAGGATTCTGCGTTTGAACGTCAAGTGGGTGAACTTCAGGAATTCACTTCTTTAGTCAAATTTTTGGAAGAACAGTACACTAAGGAAAAGCAGGAGTTAGAAAAAAACATAGTAAATGTACCGAAAAGGAAGTTTCGCCTTTATAAACAATTAACCTTTAGCATGATTGCACTGGTCGCTATATTGTCTGTGCCGCTCGTCTATTTTAGTTTTGTAAAAACACCTTTCCAGAAAGATCTTCTCGAAGCAGATCGTCATTTTTTATCTATAGATTATGGGAATGTCATTAATGATTTAGAAGATCAAACACCAGAAAAATTACCAGATACGAGTAAGTATGTTCTTGCGTATTCCTTCATTAAAACAGAAAAGCTTTCTGATGATCAGAAAGAGGTAATCTTGAAAAATATTAGTATAAAAAGTGATCCTAACTATTTATTGTATTGGATTTACAATGGCCGGGGTGATTTTGCTAGGTCTATCGATCTTGCAAAGTATATTGATGATCCCCAATTAATTATGTATGGACTGATTAAGCAAATAGAGCAGGCAAAAAATGACCCTGATTTAAGTGGGACAGCACGTGAAAAGAAAGTTCAAAAATATCAAGACCAATATGATACATATGCTGACAAATATGGTCTGGAATCCATACTAAACCCGCAGAACTGAGGGAGAGAAAGATGACACAACGATTATTACTTCTGAGTTATAAAGATCATTTGCATAAATGCCATTTAACGATAAATGAACCAAAAACAATAACAGTTGGAAATGATCTTTCCAATACGATGACATTTATCGATTTACATCCAGGATTGTCCATTATGTGGGATGGTGTTGCGTGCACAATCGGTAAACAACAGCTCCGGGTAAACGAACGCCTTACATTTAACACTCATAATGATGCCATCCGGATGTATTTGATGGAAGAGACTGAGAGGTGTGTATACGATACAACACAAAACTTTAGTATTACATTTGGTGCTAATGATTACGATGATGTAAGAATCGAGAGCCAAACACTGGATTTTGTACTTATTCGTGAGAAGTTAGGAGATCCTTTTAAACTTGAAGTCTTTGAAGGTGAGGTTTACCACAATTATATTCGAACAAAGGGTGTAGTTCAGCTAGAACCAGGAGACCAGCTTTTTTTTGAAGGAATGATGATGAAGCTTGGCCAGGACGAACTTGAAATTCTCGGAGCAGAATCAATCATCGGAACTAAATTAATTCGTTTATTTGACATTGACCAGAAATTCGGCAGTCATTACCCTGATTATCATCGTTCACCAAGGATTATCTACCGTGAGCCTGAGGAAAAACAAAAAATTGCTAACCCCTCTAATAAGCCTGGAAAACCGAGTGAACAACTGGCACGGGTGATCGTTCCGCCGCTGGTGATGATTGCAGCAATGATATTGGTTTCATTATTTATGTCAAATGGGTTTTATATCATCATTATGCTTGCCATGACAGTAACCACGGTCATTTTTTCCATCACATCCTATCTAAAAAGTTTGAAGAAATACAGTATGGATATTAAAGAGCGGGATACAAGCTACCGAGAGTACTTGAAACAAAAAACACAGCAATTATATCAGGTAAGTGAAGAGCAGCGGCATGCACTCCATTATCATTTTCCAGACGTGCAGCAGTTACGGGATATGGCCATGAAAGTGAATTCCCGCGTGTATGAAAAGACCAGCTTACATCATGACTTTCTTATGTATCGTCTTGGATTGGGCCGGATTGATTCGAGCTTCGAGATTGAGTTTAATATCGAGGAGTTTACCCTTGTAAAGGATGAATTGGTAGATGCAGCCCGCCAGCTTCGAGCTCAGTACCTCACATTAGAGGAGGTCCCGGCAGCGACGTCACTTATAAACGGACCTGTTGGATACATCGGGCAGCGTTCGCTCGTGCTTGAACAGCTACAAATGCTGGTGATGCAGACGTCTTTATTTCATAGTTACCATGATGTGCAGTTTGTCACGATCTTTCCGGAAGAAGAAAAGGGAAAATGGGAATGGATGCGCTGGCTCCCGCATGCTAGTTTACGAGAGCTAAACGTAAGGGGATTTGTTTATCACGAAAGATCCCGTGATCAAGTGCTTAACTCACTTTATCAGATCTTAAAAGCGCGCAAGCTCGCGATTAGTGAGAAAAGTAATAAGAGTGAAAAAATGCATTTTACTCCTCACTTTGTGGTGCTGATCACAGATGAAAAGATGATCTTGGATCATTCTGTGATGGAATATTTTAATGAAGACCCAAGTGAATTAGGCGTTTCACTTGTGTTCGTCCAAGATGTTATGCAGTCTCTTCCTGAACATGTGAAAACGGTCATTGATATTCGTGATGCCTCAACTGGAGTGATGATTCTTGAGAAGGGTGAATTGGTCAATCGGAGATTCGCACCGGATCAATTTCCGGAAGATTTTAATAAAGAAGATTTCTCTCGCGCGCTGGCATCGCTTAATCATCTGCAAAGTCTAAAGAATTCAATACCAGAAAGCGTGACTTTTCTCGAAATGTACGGTGTAGAGAAAGTGGAGGAGCTCGGTATTGAGTGGCGTTGGCCTAAAAATGAAACCTATAAAAGCTTGGCTGTTCCACTAGGATTGCGGGGGAAAGAAGATCTTGTCAATTTGAACCTCCATGAAAAAGCACATGGACCGCATGGTTTAATCGCGGGAACAACGGGTTCTGGGAAATCAGAAATCATTCAGTCGTATATTCTTTCGCTTGCGGTAAACTTTCATCCGCATGAAGCTGCGTTTTTGCTCATTGATTACAAAGGCGGAGGAATGGCCAATTTATTTAAAGATCTCCCGCATTTATTAGGAACGATTACAAATTTAGACGGTACGCAATCGATGCGTGCACTTGCTTCGATTAAAGCAGAATTACAAAAGCGCCAGCGTGTATTTGGCGAGCATGATGTCAACCACATTAATCAATATCAAAAGCTCTATAAATCAGGTGAGGCAAGTGAACCAATGCCCCATTTATTCTTAATCTCAGATGAATTCGCCGAACTCAAATCCGAGCAGCCTGAATTCATGAAAGAACTGGTTTCCACAGCCCGTATTGGCCGCTCACTTGGAATTCATTTGATTCTGGCTACCCAGAAACCCAGTGGTGTTGTGGATGACCAAATATGGTCCAACTCTAAATTTAAACTTGCACTCAAAGTACAAAACGCCAGTGATTCGATGGAAATCTTAAAAACGCCGGATGCTGCGAATATTACACTGCCTGGCCGTTCTTATTTACAAGTAGGGAACAATGAAATCTATGAACTTTTTCAAAGTGCGTGGAGCGGTGCCGATTATATCCCGAATAAAAATGAACAAGACTTACTGGATACGACCATTTATGCCATTAATGAGCTTGGACAATACGACATCCTCTCGGATGACTTAAGTGGTCTATCGAATAAGAAGGAGATAACAAAGGTTCCAACCGAACTGGATGCAGTTGTGGATTATATCCATGCCTATGCAGCGGAAAATCGTATCGCGGATCTGCCTAGACCATGGCTGCCGCCGTTAGAAGAGCGGATTTTCCTTTCTGATTTTGCTGAGATGAACTACAAAGAGGCATGGTATGGCGACAAGAAACCGTTGGAGGTGACCTTTGGCTTTGTAGATCTCCCGGAAATGCAGGCCCAAAAACCACTTACCTTAAATCTTACGAAGGATGGTCATATGGCTGTCTTTTCTAGTCCAGGGTATGGGAAGTCAACCTTTTTGCAAACTGTAGCCATGAATATTGCTAGACAACATAGTCCTAAACGAGTCCACTTCTATTTGATTGATCTCGGAACGAATGGGTTGCTGCCATTGAGGGAACTTCCGCATACAGCAGACACGATTATGGGGGATGAAGAGATAAAGTTAGGAAAGCTTTTCCGCCGCCTGCAGCAGGAATTGAAAGAACGTAAGCAACGATTAAGTAAATATGGTGTCGCTAATATTCAAATGTATGAACAAGTAAGTGGTGAAGAGGTTCCAGTTATTCTTTTAATTATTGATACGTTCGATTCCATTAGTGATGCTGCCTATCGTGATGATTTTGAAAAAATGGCTGCGCAGATTGCCAGGGAAGGTGTTAGTGTAGGAATTCATATGGCTATTAGTGCGGGACGTCAGAGTGTGCTGAGAGCCCCTGTTCTTGCCAATATTAAACATCAAATCTCTTTATTTATGATTGATGGAATGGAGTCTCGTAATATTGTGGGAAGAACGGATTTACAAATTGAAGAAGTTCCTGGAAGAGGCTTGGTTAAATTAGAACAGCCAACATTATTTCAAACGGCATTACCTGTCAAAGGTGACGACACGCTCTCGATTATTAATCGGATACAAGAAGAGAGTAAAGAGATGCGGAATGCCTGGCATGGGGAACTGCCATTACCAATTCCTATGGTTCCAGATGTTATTGAGTTTACTTCTTTTATTGAAAAACAAGAGACGAAAGCGATCGTAAACAATGGCGGTATCCCGTTTGCTGTCGATTTTGAAAATGTAGAGCCAATGGAGTTATCTGTCATTGAAGATCAAAACACATTAATCTTAAGCGATCGCATGGACGCTGTTGAACAAACATATCTAACACTGATTTCCAGTATCTCGATTAATCAGCACATTGATGTGGGATTAATCGATAATGTTTCTTCGAGATTTAGAGTTTATAAGGAAAATGTGAATCTTTACGCGGATCATGCAGAAACAATGGATGTCTTTGTAGAACGGCTCCAACAATTATTTGAAACCAGGGAAGATGCCTTCCGTCAAGTGCAAACAGCTACTGACGGCCGGGCGACAAGGAATGATTTCCTTAAGGAAATTCGCCCAATGATTGTCTTTATCACGGATGTCTCATTCATCATCGAATCGATGTCGTTTACGAGCCAATCGATGCTGGCTAATCTGATTGATACGGGTGCGAGAACAGGAATTTACTTTGTGATCGGAGCTTCCCATGGCGCATTAGAAAGACAATATGACGATATCGCCACAACAGTGAAGAAACAAAAGGCGGGAATATTAATTGGAAGAATTACGGATCAGAGCATCCTTGAGGTCTTGAGTCGTCCTTATAAAGAGCAAAACCTACTTCCTTATGAAGCTTACTACATTAGACAAGGCAAGGCAGAGAAAATCAAAATTGCGGCTCCTTACGTAAATAGAGAGGAAGTGAATGTCCATGTTTGATTGGTTTAAAAGTGATACGGAGAAAAAAAGAGATGATTATTATGAGCTATATGAAAAGCTCAAGAGTGCCATTTCGGAACACGATCATAAGGTTTCAGAAGCAAATCAAGCGTACAGTTCCTATCTAGGTACGATTCCGTATCTATCTCATTCAGATATACCTTCAAATGATTTTGAAACCAGCAGGGAAGAAGTAACGGAAAAGTTAAAACAGTATTTTCAAGCAGATCAAGAAAAGCGGAGTTCACTAGTTTCAGCGAAAAATAAGGCATATGAACGATATGTTCATTATAAGGATTTGGCCATTAAAGAGGCGGAAGCGGAAAGAGTAAAAAGAGAAAAGGAATTGAAAGAGCTACAAGAGAGATTGGAGCGATTGATCAGTGGGGACCGTTAGAATTGATGGGGATAAGGTAAATGAAGCGAAGGCTGCGGCGAAGGCGTTAGAGCAATCGATTGAACAAACCTATGAATCTTGTGAACAACTAATTTCTTACCTGCATTCGGCTAAATGGAGCGGGAAATCTAGAGATTCCTTCTTAAGTTATCTAGAAATCATTCAGAAATATCATCATGATCTAAAATCTGCCGTCGCAAAACAAACAACAGCGTTAAACAACCTTGATGGCTACTTCGATGATTTCCTTAAAGACGGCTCAGTAAGGGAAGTGAAGAATTTATGATGGAACGTTCAACAGATACGTTTTCAGTGGCTGAATTATACCTATTAGCGGCAGCTTTTGGTGGGAATGTTCTTTTTGGTTTACCTGAGAAAGAAGTTTACCAATTAAAAGGCGAAGAAGTCTTTAAAGAGGCCCATGACCGGCTGATTGAGAAGAAAATCATCACACCGGAGGGAAAGATAACAAGATCAGGTGCACTAATTATCCAAACCATAGAATTTTATCATCAAAGTCAGAAATACGTTCGTATCAATAATCTTCTCTTTGCCTTCCGTGAACGTGAAAGAGACGAGGTTATTGTGCTGGTAGAGTTGGAGAGACAAGGGTCTTATCAGTTACGTATCACCTCTAAAGCAACACTTCTAAAAATGTTAAGTGAACAATTTCCGGTGATTGTAAGAGAACCGGTTGAAATGGAAAAAGCGTTCCTAAAAAAAGAATTATCCAATCAAGAAAGACGCGAGACAGAGTGTTTTGAGCCGGAAGAGATGTTTATGAATTTAGAATTCTTCCATCTTAAGGAAGAACATAAAGACCGATTTAATTGGCACTATTATCAGCAGTGGCTCATCTTTACGAAAGACGAAAAGTTAATCATGGTCGATACGGTAAATAAAAAATATTACCATGCTAGTCAATATTGGTTTTTGAAGGTCCTATTTGACGAAATAGATTTCCCTTATAAGGAGGAGAAGTCATATGCTTAAAGCTGATGGGGGCGGTTCCAGCCTGCTCATCAATGTAAATCCTGATGAGATGACAACAATTTTCACCTTATTACAAGCAATTATTACGGAACTGGAGACTAATGCCGCCCCGAATATTGAAAAGCTCGGAAGTCTTGATTATTACACAGAAGGAAAAGCAAAAAAAGCCATGGAAGTATATGCGGAGGCGAATCAGAAAGTAATGGATTTATATGACAACTACTCCCGAGCGGCTGCGTTGGTGATTGATATCCTAAATACGATGATGCAGGCAGACGAAGCGATTGCTGAGCAAATCATTGCGAAACTGGGGGTATAATTGAATGGATGTAAAATATATCCCACCAGACTGGGAAAAGATGAAAGACGGCATTGGCGATTTAATTGGCCTTGGCCGCTGGGGCAAAGGCATGATTGATACCCTAAAGGATCTAAGTGATAATTTAGAGGATGCTGAGTCTGATATCGCGAACTATGATAGTGACGGGGTCATAACCTTTCATCACACCAGTCAAAAAAGCAAGTACCAGGGATTATTTGAAGACTTCGAGATTTTACACAACTTTACCGGGAAGGTCGGAGAGATTGTTGACCGCACAATTGATCAGCCTTTCTATGAAGATATGGATGCCTTTGTCGAGGCGATGCGGGATTTAACGATTTCCAGCTATACGACGACGAATCGAGTCGGGGCGACAGAGACTCAGTATGTCTATGCAGGTTACGGTCCTGCTCAATCGTTTGAAGTTCCTAAAACGGAAGTAAGCTTGGATGACTTGTTTAGTGGAGATAATTATTATGCAGAACAAATGAAACTTGAATACGATGCCTGGAAAGAACTTAATCCAGACCAGGATTTCTCGCAAGAAGAATATCAACAAGGTGTTCTAAATACGCGTGCCTTTGAGTATGAATCGATTCGTAACCAACAAGAAGACAAGGAATTTTGGGTTCAAATCGGGGTGTTGGCCGTTATTGTGGGGGCGACGATTATTTGTCCTCCAGCAGGCTTGGCATTAGGGGCTGCTTATGGGGCGCTGGAATTGAGTACAGCTGTGTCAGGTAAGGACTGGGTGTCAGGTCGGGAGCTGGGGACAGGGGAGCGCTGGTTTCGTGGACTGTTAGCTCCATTGGATATTGTTCCTGGTGTGAGTGGGTTAACAAAATTCTCAAGCACGGTCCGTCTTGCCCATCTAGGGGAGAATATCGGAACGATCGGATTGCGGACAGGAGTTAAAGAGAGTATCCAGCAAGGCATGAATCATATCGATAACATGGTAAAAACCGCTGGCCAGCAATCGGTCACACGTTTGAAGAGTGCGTCATCGGCAATAATAGATACAACCAATGTGGTGAAAAATAAACTGGCAAAAGATACACTGGAAGCAGGAAGATTCGTGGATTCTGCTATAACAAAGGCGAAAAACATTACCCCGTCGCGGCGGATGGGCTTGTCAATTGACGATGCTGGCGATGTTGGAAAGGTTCGAATCCCTGTTGAGAATACTCATGCGGTTGAGAATAAGCTGAAAGATGTGTTGAGCAAGATTGATGGTGTTAATCTCGGTAAGAGTAGTCCTAAGGAAGGTATTAAAACTGTTGATACCTTATTAACAGAAACTACTTGTTCACAGGAAGATTTATATAAATATTTAAAGAATAATGATAGTTACTCTAATACAAACTATGCCGAGGAATATTTAAAAACTGGAAAATGGCCGGAAGATATACAAATACCTAAGAATCCAGGAGTTTTAAATGAGGACGGTTCAATCAAATGGTCTGAGGTTCCAAATGGAGGCTATGTACTTGATGCTGATGGGAATGCAATTAAAGAAGTATATGTGCCCAAACCTGCTGAAACCCTTGATAGATATGGACCTGCAAATGGCAGATACACTTCACCTGTACCAGAAGGTACTCCATTCACTTATGACCAAAGATCATTACCATATTTAGAAGACCTCTCAAAATATCATCAATATGAAGTAACGGGCGATTTTTCAAAGCTAGAGGAATATGTTGCTAAGTGTAACAATCCTCAACTGAAATTAAAAATAGAAGCTCAGGTACTAAGATATTATAATGGGGATTACAGTAAATTAGTTACACATCAAGGGGGAATTGCAGAAGGTTTTGGGTCGTCAGGTGGAGGAATACAATATGAACTTCCATTACCTGTAGGATGGTTAGAAGAATTGGGACTGTTAAAGGAAGTTAAGTGATACTAATTTAAGGTAAGGAATCCATTGCTATAGTAATTACTAATAATTTATAAACTATAATTTAACTAACCTTAAAGTTATCCTAAGGAGGACATGATATGACGAATGAAGAAGCAAAGGAAATAATAAAAAATGAAGGGCTGCAACGTTTTAATTGGTATAATGATCATCCTTTAAGAGAAAATGAAGTAGGGATAAGTGGTAATAATAATAATTGGGAAGTATATGTAACCGATGAGAGAGCTAGTGTTGTCCAAGGTTCCATAACTGTATTTGATAATGAAAGTGATGCGCTTGAAAATTTTATTAAAAGATTGAGAACGGAAAAAATATTGTTTCAATAAATTTATTATTCTTTTTTTATAGGGGTTAAAAAGTGACTAATGAAGAATACGAAAAAAGAGTCGAAAAAGAAAACATAAATTTAAATGAATTGCAAATTGTTATAGGTATGGTTTCAAATGTACCTTATACAATAGGATGTTTTAGAGAAGGGGATTTTTGGGAAATATATATGATAGGTGAACGACAAGATTTGGATATCGTTCAACGAGGATCAGAAGAAGAAATATTTGATTTAATGTATAGTATTACAGAAAGTAGAAGGAAACGTAGTCTAATATAAAAACATAATTTTAAGAGGCTATGGTTTTTCGTATCGTTTAGGAAGATACAAGATATAAATCCAGGATTCAAAGTCAAATGAGCTTTGAATCCTTTTTATAATTTCAATGAGATAACTTGGAGAATCTGCCAAAAAGTAGCAGTTTTTTTATAACTATTAAAATTGGAGTGGGTATGTGAATAGAGAGGTTGCTATTTATAAAAATAAAAAATATCAAGCTTCCATTAATAGAGTTGCAGGGGAAGTAAGAAAAATTAAATTATTTTCACACCGAAAAGAAATAGATTTTAGGCCCGCGATGTCGGCATATACTAAAGATTTATATGTAAGAGAAGTAAGTATGGAAGATGTAACAGAGCTATTTCGTGAGTATTTTATGGCCCGATATAAGAATTATGAATTCTATGTTGTTGGTCATTTCAAGGATAGTAAAGAGATAGAAATTGTTACAGTCGATTCTAATATAGGAAGAGAATGTAATCTGGACTATCAAGATAGAGATCTTTTTACGAAAAGACTTGGCCCGAATGATGATTATCAACTTATTTATGTTAAAGAGAATTATTTGAGGAAAACAAATACTAGAAAAGAAGTGACATTGGAGGAGTCATACGTAATAGATAACGAGAAGTATGAATAAGTGGATTTGAATAAAGGGATGAATCGAGAAAAGCTCAGATAGAGGTGAATGTAATGTTGAAGTCAGGAATATATGGTAAGTACAGAGGAACTGAGTATGAAATAACTGTGGATATGGACAATAATATTAAGATTATAACTGAAGAAAAGGGAAAAATTGATAGTACATTTGAAGATCTTTATAATACTGGGGTATATTCAAAAATAGTAGATCCAAGCGAATTAGTGGATTGTGTGAGTATTGCCCTTTATGGAATTATCCAAGGGGAGAAAGTCCAAATTTTACAGAAAAAAGGAAATGAGTACCAAGTGGCGGCATTCTCTTTACTTATTGGAAATGATTTAAATCTACCAAGAGTAGATCGTGATACATGGCTTGGATGGGTGTCTAAAAGTAAGGTAAAACTCATGGAAGAAAAAACAGCTATTAATCCAGAAGATTTATAAATATTGTGGTGAGGGATTTACTTTTTTTCCAATCAATAGCGCAATTTTTTCCCCAGTCATAATAAAGTGAACATGCTTACCGTCGCGTTTGATTTCTATTTCCGCGGGAGCTCCCAAAGTGATGCGCTTGACAATTTTATTAAAAGATTGAGAACTGAAAAAATATTATACCATTAAATAAGAGAGTGAATAGAATTATGACAAAAAATGAATTTTTAAATAAGATTTCAAATGAAAATCCTAATATTGGTGCATATCAGATTGAGGATTGCAATACAGAAGCTTCCTTTGTCCTCGGATGTTATTATGACGGTGAGGATAGAATTTGGAAAGTATATGAAACCGGTGAGAGAAGCTTTAAATCGATTATTTTTAAAGCAGAAGATGAAAATACTGCTTATGATAAACTTTATAACCTAGTAGGCATACATGAAAGATTAAAATAAATAACTCTTTTATGAGTTAGCGAGAGAGGGTCTAATTCAAACGGGGGTATGATCAAATGGATGTAAAATATATCCCGTCTGATTGGGATAAGATGAAAGACGGGATTGGCGATTTAATCAGCCTGCGTCGCTGGGGTAAAGGGATGATTGATACGCTGAAAGATCTAAGTGATAATTTAGAGGATGCTGTGTCTGATATCGCGAAATATGATATTGAAGGGGTCATCTCCTTTCAGCACAACAGTCAAAAAAGCAAGTACCAAGGATTGTTTGAAGATTTTGAGGTATTACATAGCTTTACCGGGAAGGTTGGGGAGATTGTCGATCGAACAATTGATCAGCCGTTCTACGAAGATATGGATGCATTTGTTGAAGCGATGCGGGATTTAACGATTTCCAACTATACGACTACTAATCGAGTTGGAATGACAGAGACTCAGCATGTCTATGCAGGTTACGGACCTGCTCAATCGTTTGAAGTTCCTAAAACGGAAGTTAGCTTGGATGATTTGTTTAGCGTTGATAATTACTATGCTAATCAAATGAAGCTTGAATACGATGCATGGAAAGAACTTAATTCAGACCAGGATTTCTCGCAAGAAGAATATCAACAAGCCGTTTTAAATACACGTGCCTATGAGTATGAATCGATTCGGAACCAGCAAGAAAACAAAGAATTTTGGGTGCAAATTGGGGCGTTAGTTGTCATTGTAGGGACGACACTCATCTGTCCTCCGGCAGGTATGGCCTTAGGGGCAGCCTATGGTGCGATGGAAATTAGTTCAGCTGTTTCCGGCAAGGACTGGGTGTCAGGCCGAGAGCTAGGGACATCGGAGAGGTGGTTCCGCGGACTATTGGCTCCATTAGATATTGTTCCCGGTGTCAGCGGGTTAACGAAATTCTCAAGCACGGTCCGTCTCGCCCATCTTGGGGAGAGTATCGGAACAATCGGATTGCGGACAGGAGTTAAAGGGAGTATCCATCAAGGAATGACTCATATCGATCACATGGTAAAAACTGCTGGTCAGCTAACAGTTACACGTTTGAAAAGTGCTTCGGCAGCAATAAAAGATGGAACGAATATACTCAACAATAAGCTGACAAAAGATACATTGGAAGCAGGAAGAGTAGTAGACTCAGCAATCACCCAAGCGAAAAACTTGACCCCGCCGCGGAGAATGGGCTTGGCGATAGAAGGTTTAGGTGATATTGGGAAGGTACGTTTGCCGGCTGAGAATACTCATTCATTGGAGATAAAGTTAAAAGATGTGCTTAGCAGGATTGACGGTGTTAATATTAAAGGTGTTTCTAAGGGCTCGGATCAAGTTAGTGAGTTTAATAAGATAACTGAAATAAAAGAGAATGATTTTGGGAAACATATTATAAAAGGGAAAAATGGAAGGAAAGAACTTTTACCTAACGTACGCTACATTACTGAGGAGGAGTATAAATATACAACAGATGAACTTGGTAGAATAGTAGATGTTGAGGCGGAAGAATTAATACTTCTAAAAGGAACACGAAAACCTGGAATGCAAGTGGCAGCGGGCCGAGAAGACAGGCTATTGGATGACGATGGCGGGCACTTGATAGGAACCCAATTCCATGGATCTGGAGATATTGACAATTTAATTGCTCAGAATAGACAAATCAATCGCTCGGGTGGAGAGTGGTATAAAGTGGAGAAGGAATGGGCAAAAGCTTTGAAAGAAATTCCACCGAAAAAAGTATCTGTAAAAATTGAGCCGGTTTATTCAGGAAGTTCACTAAGACCAAGTTTTTTTGAGATAGTCTATGAAATAGAAGGAAAAGGGATATTTGAGAAGATGATTAGAAATGGTGCGGGGAGTTGATTCGAAGTGGAAAAAGAAATGAATAAGTTATATAGAGAAATAGCCGAAACAGTTAATGAAATGATTCCGGAAGAATGGGAGAAATTTTACTTTTATGCTCAAATATCAGAATCTGGAGGGGGAACTTATTTTTTTTATAATACACCAGAAAGTAAACAATCCTTTCATTATAGTGTGAAAATCCCATTTAACTATGCTATTAATAAAGAAGAATTTAAAAAGAATAAAAGAAAGCTGTTTGCATTGAGCGATGAATTGAGAAATATTTTTAAAGAAAATCAGCAGGAACTTTGGTATTCATTTACGTTATCTCTTGAGAGTAATGGGAAATTTAAGATGCATTATGATTATACAAATTGGTTTAATACAGAATATAGTTTTAGTGACCAAATGATTATTTGGAAAAATAAGTACTTAGGAGAAGTACCTGATGATGAACATGATAAAAAGTTAATCGATAAATATTATAATGAATTTCCAGATAATCCAATTTAAGAGAAGGAATGTAACGATAAGTCTACTCTTTTTATAGAGTAGGCTTTTTTATGATAGATTACCATTTTTCAAGAGGTTTTAAAGGGAAATATAGGGGAAATGTGGAATTATTAAATCTAAGCCTATCTTGGAGGTGCGGAGGGATGCTCCAAACCTCTCATTTTGAGGAGCAGGGGAAACGATGAAAAAAATACCTAAAAAAATATGGATACCAGTTATACTTGCGTGTGTTTTGATAGGGGGTTATTTATATTTTGATAAGGAAAATGTCTCTGTTAGCGTAGGAACTGCACCGAAGGGTGAAAAGGTAGTTCAAGTCCATGAACAAACTAAAAAGGTTGAACGTGGATTTCCGTTTAGCATGAGTGAAAACGATGTTCAGCAAGCCATACATAATATGTCACACCAAAAGGTATTAGCTGACAAAAAGTGGGGCGCACTGCCTTTAACGCCTGAGCGGGTGAAAAGATTACTACAAGTGGTCGAAGCCAATAAAAAAGAATATGAGAATGCTGATGTTTATTTAACTATATTAAAATCTTGGGATAAAGGCAATTTCGATTACGTGGTTATGAATCACAATGCCATTTGGGAGCTGCAGGGCGGCACGGTTGGAAAAGCCAACGGCAAAGCTTCACCTGAGGAAGAAATGGAGTTTATTCAGGAGAATTATGATGTAAAACAGAAGTGAAATTCATGATATAACCTGCCCAATCTTAAAATTGTTTAGTCTGCTTCATTTGCTGAAGGAGGCTTTTTTGCTTAGAGAAACATTTTTTAGTATCTCCGTCTAATTTTTAACTAGTTTTGAATATTGTTCGTCTGCTATAAAGGAATATTTTAGGAATCTATAGAATACATAAATGGAATGGCCCAAAATAGGTATAACCCGTCCGAGGAGGAGTCACCTTGTCTGTTGATCAAAAGAATCCCACGATAGAAAAGATACTAGTAAACATAGAAAAGGTTATGATTGGAAAAAGGGACGTTGCTGAACTTAGCTTGGTTGCCCTTTTAGCTGGGGGCCATGTCCTCTTAGAAGACGTACCAGGTGTTGGGAAGACGATGATGGTCCGTGCGTTGGCCAAGTCAGTGAATGCCAATTTCCGTAGAATTCAATTCACTCCGGATCTTCTGCCATCCGATGTAACCGGAGTCTCTATATATAATCCAAAAGAAATGGAATTTCAATTTCGCCCCGGCCCGTTAATGGGGAATATCATACTTGCCGATGAGATTAACCGGACCTCCCCGAAAACCCAGTCTGCCCTTTTAGAAGGGATGGAGGAAGCAAGTGTCACCATTGATGGTGTGACCCATCAACTGAACAAGCCATTCTTTGTTATGGCGACGCAAAATCCGATTGAATACGAAGGGACCTATCCGCTTCCCGAGGCCCAATTGGACCGTTTTTTATTAAAAATGAGAATGGGTTATCCAGACTTACAAGAGGAAATGGAAGTGTTGAACAGAGCACAAAAGGTCCCGCCGATTGAGGAGTTAACTCCTGTCATTGACCTCGAAGGCCTTCTTGATTTACAAAAAGAAATCAAAGATGTGTTTGTCGATGATACGATGAAGCGCTATATCGTTGATATCGTTAACCGCACAAGGGGCCACGGCAGTGTCTACCTTGGGGCTAGTCCAAGGGGATCAATTGCCTTGATGAAAGTAGCGCAGGCTTATGCGTACATGTATGGCCGCGATTATGTTCTCCCGGATGATATTCAATATTTAGCCCGCTTTGTCTTATCCCACCGGATTATTTTAAAGTCGGAGGCAAAATTTGAAGGGATTTCGGCTGAAGATTTAGTGAACCAGGTGGTTGCCAGAGTCCCTGTTCCAGTTCAAAGGTTAGTGAAATAAATGAAAAAAACAAGGATGATATTGAAAAAAGTTTGGAAGTTTATTCTGCTGCTTTTTTTGATTTTATTAGCTTTCTCCTATGCCATGTTTCAAGGAGGATTTGTAAGTTGGTTTTTATTTTATAGCTTTCTTCCCTTTGCCATTTATGGTGCGGCCATCTCTTTTTACTCTTTAAATGAACTTGAAGTAACAAGAATATTGCCAAAAACAGAATTTAATGCCGGAGAGCCTTTAAAGGTAATTGTTACAGTAAAAAGAGCGAAATCATTTCCGCTTTTTTATTTATTAATTGAGGATCAGTTAGATGAAGCGTTGAAATTTGCTCCTCAGCAAAAGAGAGCGAAAGCCCTGCTTCTTCCGGGCTTAAAAAAGGAATTTTCCTATGAATATATCATTGATGAGCTGCCGCGCGGAGAACATTTTTTCGAATCCTTTACCTTGCGAATTGGAGATCCGCTCGGATTATTTGAAAAGGAAAAAAAGGCTTCCAAGGAGGGCAAGATCATTGTCTATCCGGCGTATTCAGAGCTATTATACCGGTCTTTTGAAAATCATTATGATTCGGGTCTGACGGCTTCAAGGGAACGTGTCCAGCGCGATACATCCATGGCGACTGGGGTGAGGGATTACCAGCCGGGTGATCGCTTTTCTTGGATCAACTGGAAAGCATCCGCCAAACGAAATATCCTCATGACAAAGGAATTCGAACAGCGGCAATCACATGATGTCTTTGTGGTCATGGACTGTGTACCCACGAAGCAGTTTGAACCAGTTGTCTCCTTTACAGCCTCGTTATTGCGGGCTATTTTGAAAAAGGGTGCCCAGACCAGTCTGTTAACAATTAGCAACGAGCGAGCCTCTTTCCCGATTCGCGGCGGAGAACAGCATCTCCAGCAGCTTTTTTTTCATCTGGCAAAAATAGAGGCGAAATGTACCTTACCATTTGAAAAGGTGTTAGATACCGATGGCCTTCGCATCCAGCAAACGGTTTCGTTTATGCTAATCACTGCGCAAATTACGAAACCTTTGATTGAAAAAGCAAGCTTCCTTGGGCAGCGAAAAGGTGGAACGATTACGCTTTTTCTGATTAAAGGGGAGAAAGAAGCGCCGATGGATGAGGAACGCTCGCTGATGGCAATTGCCAATGCCCGTGGAGTACGGGTTGTCTTGGTTCAGGAAGGCGAATTCACGGCAGCCTTTTCGGAGGTGAACTTCCGTTGATCAAAAGAGATTTTTCATCCTTTTTGTTATATGCCTTTAGTTTTTTATTATTAAGTGAATGGCTGCGTCCGATTGAACAATTAACAGAAACCAATCATATTGAGATGTTTTTTATCTTTATCGTGATTTCGTTTGCTGTATCTTACTTTCATTTGAAATGGATTTGGAACTATAGTTTCAAAATGATCTTTATTTTCTTTGCCATTAACCAGCTTCATTATGAAGAAGGGTTTTTTGATTCAACGTGGTTTACGGCCTTCTTTAAAGATATCTTTGATAACCTTAGTGTGCTTGCAGCAAGGAACTGGAATGACTTATCCAATGAGTTCAGGACTTTGTTATTCTTTATCTTGCTGTGGCTAATGGTGTACTTAATCAATTATTGGATCTTAAACCGAAAGAGAATCTTTATATTTTTCTTTATGACCTTAGTCTATATTACGGTTTTAGATACATTTACACCGTATGTTGCTAAATATGCCATTGTCAGAACGGTGGTGGCTGGTTTTGCAGTAATGGGTATGCTGACATACTACCGAATCCTTCAAAAAGAAAATGTCAGCGCCGAACCTACGTTTCTGCGCAGGTGGATGGTGCCGCTGGCGGTTATGATTTCATTTAGTGTGTTAGTTGGCATAGCTGCACCGAAAGCTGCGCCGATTTGGCCGGACCCAGTTCCATATCTAACAGCCAATAACGATAAGGTTCCTGAAGACAAGGCCAGAAGTGTCAATCGTATCGGTTATGGAACCAATGATGCGGAACTAGGCGGTCCTTTTATAGGGGATAACAACCGAGTCTTTCAGTATGAAGGGAACGGAAAAAATTATTGGAAGATGGAAACGAAGGACGTCTATACAGGAAAAGGCTGGCTGACCTCTGGCACCACACCTATTTCATTCCGTCGGGAAGACCTTGTGCCTGTCTTTTCGGTGCCTGACACCGTAGAGACCATTATAGAGACTTCGCGGGTGGTGACAAGTCCAGATTATAATTTCAATTTTCTTATGTATCCAGCCGGAATTAGCAAAGTGTTAAAGCTGCTTCCAGAGGGCAGTCAATATGAAATCGATACGACGAATGAGCGAATCAGCCTATTAGCTAATGACAATGTCCCTGCTGTACCGCAGGCCTTTACTGTTGAATATAAAAAACCAAAGTATAAAGCTTCAGACTTAGTCCAAACAACGAGCTATGACCCAACTATCATCAACGAGAAATTTTATCAAAAATATACACTCCTGCCGGAGAATCTTCCGCCACGAGTGAAAGAATTAGCAGCAGAGATTACGGCCACAAAAACCAATTGGTTTGATAAAGCAAAAGCGATCGAAAGTTATTTTGGAAAATCTGCGTTCACTTATGACCAGAAAAATGTTGCGGTGCCTGACACCGAAGATGACTATGTGGATCAATTTTTGTTTGAGACAAAAAGGGGTTATTGTGACAATTTCTCCTCTTCGATGGCGGTGATGCTGAGAACACTCGGGATTCCAACGCGCTGGGTAAAAGGGTTCACAGGCGGAGATTTCCTCCAATATAGTGATGAGACTTCAGGGACTCAAGTGTATGAGGTAACAAATAATAATGCCCATTCTTGGGTTGAGGTCTATTTTCCGAAACAAGGCTGGGTTCCATTTGAGCCAACCAAGGGCTTTTCAAATGAAATTATCATCAATTACGAAACGAATGGCCCAACATCATCCAATAATCAAGAAGCCAGTCCAGCTCCAGTGAAGAAGCCTCAGCAGAAAGAGATTAAGGATCCTAATAAAGCAAATGATTCGAAATCTTTCTTTGATGTTAAAAGGGTCTGGGAAGAGACCCAATTGTTTGTGAAAAACAATTGGAAGCGGATGGTTTTCATAATCATAATAGTGGCTGCAGTAGTTGGTATTCTTTACCGCAGTCGCGGTAAGTGGTTTCCATATGGACTGTTAGTCATATACCGATTTAAGAAAAAGGACGAAAACATCAGTGCTGCCTACTTAGCTTTGTTGGAACAGTTTGAACGCTACGGATTAAAGCGGAAGGAAAACCAAACCCTACGAAACTATGCCTGTTACATTGATTCCTTCTTTTCGACAAGAGAAATGTCAAAACTAACGGCTATTTATGAAAATTATCTGTATCATCAGCAATTGCCAAAGGGCACTTGGAAAGAATCGCATGAATTATGGGAAAATTTAATCAAAAAGACAATTGCTTGACCGGAAAAACCACCTATTGTTACAATATGTACTAATTCATGTTTAGCGCAAGCACTTGCCTAAAAAGATGCTTGTACTATTCAAAATATAGTACGATTCCTTCATATATCCTCGAAAATTTGGTTCGAGAGTCTCTACCGGGTCACCGTATAATGACCTGACTATGAAGGCAGGATTTTTCTGTGGTCTTTTTACGAGAAAACTAGAATTCTGCCTTCCTGATATTTTTTGGAGGGGAGAATTCTAGTTTTTTTTATATCCTTTGCTGTAAAGGTTCATAATAACTATAACTTGAGAAAATTGAGGTGGATGCTTTGCCAGGCAAGAATGAGATGATTATTGTATTAGATTTTGGAAGTCAATATAACCAGTTAATAACCCGCAGGATCCGTGAATTCGGAGTATACAGTGAATTACATCCGCATACGATTACAGCTGAAGAAATCCGCAAGTTAAACCCAAAAGGGATTATTTTCTCCGGCGGGCCAAATAGTGTTTACGATGAAAATTCTTTCCGCTGTGATGAAGCCATTTTTGAAATGGGTCTGCCGATCCTTGGTATTTGCTACGGGATGCAATTAATGACCGTCCATTTTAATGGGAAAGTTGAAAAAGCGAAAGAACGTGAATACGGAAAAGCAACGATGACGGTACAGAATCCATCAGCGTTATTTGCCGGACTGCCAAATGAGCAAACCGTGTGGATGAGTCACGGTGATCTTGTTGTCGAAGCTCCTGCAGGTTTTACTGTTGATGGCACAAATCCAACCTGTCCAATTTCAGCAATGAGTAATGAAGAGCAAAAACTTTATGCTGTTCAGTTCCACCCGGAAGTACGTCATTCCGTTTATGGGAATGAGTTGCTAAGAAATTTTGTTTTTAACGTGTGTGAGTGCACTGGCGATTGGTCAATGGGTAATTTCATTGAAATGGAAATGGCAAAGATTCGTGAGCAGGTTGGCGATAAAAAAGTTCTTTGTGCTTTAAGCGGCGGGGTGGATTCATCCGTTGTTGCTGTGCTGATTCATAAGGCAATCGGTGATCAACTTACTTGTATTTTTGTCGATCATGGCTTGCTTCGGAAAAATGAGGCTGACAGCGTGATGAAGACTTTTTCAGAAGGCTTCCACATGAATGTTATCAAAATTGATGCCAAAGACCGTTTCTTATCGAAGTTAGAAGGTGTTTCTGACCCTGAGAAAAAACGAAAAATTATTGGTAATGAATTTATTTATGTATTTGATGATGAAGCGACAAAACTGGAAGGTATTGAGTTCTTGGCCCAAGGTACGCTTTATACCGATATTATTGAAAGTGGTACGGCGACTGCACAAACCATTAAGTCCCATCACAATGTAGGCGGATTACCGGAAGATATGCAATTTAAACTAATCGAACCGCTAAACACCTTATTTAAGGATGAAGTCCGGGCACTTGGAACTGAGCTAGGCATTCCGGATGATATCGTCTGGAGACAGCCATTCCCTGGACCAGGTCTTGGCATTCGTGTGCTTGGGGCCATTTCAGAGGATAAACTGGAGATTGTTCGTGAATCGGATTGGATTCTTCGCGAGGAAATTAAAAAGGCCGGTCTCGACCGAGAAATTTGGCAATATTTCACTGTACTACCGGACATTCGCAGCGTCGGTGTAATGGGGGATGCAAGAACATACGATTACACGATTGGAATTCGTGCTGTGACCTCCATTGATGGAATGACGTCCGATTGGGCAAGGATCCCTTGGGATGTCTTAGAAGTCATTTCAACAAGAATTGTTAACGAAGTGGCGCATGTCAACCGGGTGGTTTACGATATTACAAGTAAGCCGCCAGCAACGATTGAGTGGGAATAAGAAAAGCGGAAGCGCCTAGGCGCTGACAATAAGAAAAGCAAAGAACTGGAACCGATTATTGGTTCCAGTTCTTATTTATTTTTGGAAAAGGCGACTAATTTTATCAGGAACATCCATATTCACGAACGATGTTAAAATTTATTTTAATATCGTTCGTATTTTTTGTTTACAAGAGGTTTCTTTCCTGCTAAAATAAAAAACGTGTTAAGAGAAGGTAATAATAATTGCATCGTATAATCTTGGGGATATGGCCCAAAAGTTTCTACCGAGCCACCGTAAATGGCTTGACTACGAGGCAGTGTTTAATATAAGAGGTATGTTTTCTTTTCCTCTATTTATTGCACTTGCCTTACGTCAGCTCCGGTAGAATAAACCGGAGCTTTTTTGCATAAACAATAAAGAAAGAACCTTAGGGGGCAAAAGAATGCATAAGTATTTTGAATTTGAGAAACATGGGACAAATTATCGCCGTGAGTTTATTGGGGGACTAACGACCTTCTTAGCAATGGCTTATATACTAGTTGTTAATCCATTAACATTATCATTAGCATCCATAAAGGACTATCCTGATGCCTTAAGAATGGACTATGGTGCAGTATTTGTGGCAACAGCTCTTGCATCTGCACTAGGATCAATTGTCATGGGACTCCTTGGGAAGTATCCGCTGGCATTAGCTCCAGGAATGGGCTTGAATGCGTTCTTTGCTTATACGGTGGTATTAGGGAGCGGAATTCCTTGGCAGCACGCCCTTGGAGCAGTTCTTATCTCAGGTGTATTTTTCTTCTTATTGACTCTTACTGGACTGCGCGAAAAAATCATTAACGCGATTCCAGTTGATTTAAAACATGCTGTTGGTGCAGGGATTGGCTTGTTCATTACTTTTATTGGATTACAAAATGCTGGGATTGTAGTCAATAATGATGCAACACTAGTTGGATTAGGCGATTTGACAGCCGGGCCTACACTACTTGCTATTTTTGGTATCGTCGTAACAGTAATTATGATGACTAGAGGTATTAACGGAGCCGTATTTTATGGTATGGTCATCACAGTAATCGTAGGAATGATCTTTAACTTAATTGATATGCCGACTAAAGTAGTTGATTCTGTTCCAAGCTTATCACCGACGTTTGGTGCAGCATTCTCTTCGTTCGGAGATAGCTCTTTTTATACAACTGCCATGCTTGGAATTGTTCTTACCTTCTTGTTTGTTGATTTCTTTGACAATGCAGGTACCCTTGTTGCAGTAGCAAACCAAGCGGGAATTATGAAAGACAATAAGCTGCCTCGAGCTGGACGCGCGCTAATTTCGGATTCGATTGCAACAACTGTTGGTGCTGTATTAGGTACATCAACTACAACATCTTACATCGAGTCCTCTGCAGGGGTTGCCTCTGGTGCTAGAACTGGATTTGCAGCCTTAGTAACAGCTGGATTCTTTATCTTATCGCTGTTCTTCTTTCCGTTATTATCAGTGGTTACTGCACCTGTAACAGCACCTGCGTTAATTATTGTTGGAGTGTTAATGGTATCTTCACTAGGGAAAATTGATTGGCAGCGTTTTGAAATTGCTGTTCCTGCATTCTTAACAATGATTGCTATGCCGCTGACTTACAGCATTGCAACAGGTATTGCGGTTGGCTTTATCTTTTACCCAATTACAATGATTATCAAGGGTCGTACAAAAGAAATTCACCCAGTTATGTACTTTTTCTTTGTAATCTTTGTTCTATATTTTATTTTCTTAAAATAATGTTAAAGGGAACTGTGGGCGCACCACAGTTCCTTTTATTTTGTCAAAAATTATCGTTCGAATAATTTACCAACTAGGTAGGACATAATGTTGTCGAACTTTGTCGTTGACTTCCTGTTTTCTGTCTTTTATTCTGTAATTACAAAGGTAAAATGGGAGAAATGGGGAAAAAGGGAATGGCGCAGCTGAAAATTGAAAAGGTTTTAAATAATAATGTATTGATTGCTGAACACCCTTCCTATGGTGAAGTAGTTTTGATTGGTAAGGGGATCGGCTTTAATCGCAAACATGGTGATTTAATTGAGAAGGACTCTGCTGAAAAGCTCTTTGTCTTAAAAAATGAAAAGGAGCAACAAAATTATCTTAAATTGCTCCCTTTTATTGATAACGATTTCTTAGAGGTGATCATCGCATCGATTGAGTTAATCAAGCAACGAACAAATTCGATGTTAAATGAACATATTCATGTTGCCTTAACTGATCATTTAATGTTTGCCTTAACACGGGCTTCCCAGGGGATGGAAATGAAAAATCCCTTCTTAGTGGAGACAAAAGCGCTATATCGTCATGAGTATGAAGTGGCTAAAGAAGTTGTCCAACTTATTAAGGATAACACCGGAATTAGCTTTCCAATCGGCGAAGTTGGCTTTATCGCCTTGCATATTCACAGTGCAATAACCAATAAAGACCTATCTGATGTAAACCAACATTCCCAACTTGTCAGCAGACTGGTCGATATGGTTGAAGAACAGTTGGAGCTAGTAATAGATAAAGAAGGAATCGATTATATGAGACTTGTTCGCCATCTCCGTTTTGCGATTGAACGAGTTGTAAACGGTGAAAAAGTGGATGAGCCAGAAAAAATTTCTTCCCTATTGAAAGATGAATATCCTATATGCTATAATCTTTCATGGAAGCTCATAAAAGTGATGCAACAAACCTTGAAATTAAAAGTCTTTGATGCAGAAGCAGTATATCTAACGATGCATTTACAACGACTTCAAAAAAAATATAAATAGCACTTATTCTTTTACGTGTTACTGATTCGATCAGGCATGAGTAAAAAGTTTAATTGAACTCAAGTTATTGGGGTAATCTATACCCATAGCTTTATTCAATTGGACCTTTACTCATGCCTTTTTTGTTGTTACTTCTAACAAATATGTAACCGCTTTATGAGCTAAATAAAAAATAGGAGGGACTTTATATGTTTAAAAATGCTTTTGGTGTTTTACAGAAAGTCGGTAAAGCATTAATGTTACCAGTTGCGATTCTGCCAGCTGCTGGGATCTTACTGGCTATTGGTAATGCACTTCAAAACCCAACACTAATTGACATCGCCCCATTCTTAGATAATAGCGGGATTGCGATGGTTGCAAAGATTATGGAACAAGCTGGTAGTGTCATATTCGGAAACCTATCATTATTATTTGCTGTTGGGGTTGCGATTGGACTAGCAGGGGGAGAAGGTGTAGCAGGGCTTGCTGCGATTGTCGGTTTCCTTATTATGAATGCAACAATGGGAACTGCATTGGGCATTGATGCAGATGCACTTGCGAAGCATCCTCAAAGTTATGCTTCTGTACTAGGAATACCTACACTGCAAACGGGTGTTTTCGGAGGTATCATCGTCGGTCTAATTGCCGCTTATATGTATAATAAATTCTTTGAAATTGAATTACCATCATATCTAGGTTTCTTTGCTGGTAAGCGTTTCGTTCCGATTGTAACTGCTGCAAGTACTGTTCTTTTAGGATTGTTAATGATCCTTATCTGGCCGCCAATTCAATCAGGCTTAAATGCGTTCTCTACGAATATGGTTGATGCGAACAAAACGATTGCTGCCTTTATCTTTGGGGTGATTGAACGTTCATTAATTCCATTTGGATTGCATCATATTTTCTATGCGCCATTCTGGTATGAATTTGGAAGCTATACAAACGCTGCTGGTGACCTTGTTCGTGGTGACCAACGTATTTTCATGGAACAAATTAAAGATGGTGTTCAAAATTTAACTGCAGGTACGTTCACAACAGGTAAATACCCATTCATGATGTTTGGACTTCCTGCTGCTGCATTAGCTATTTATCATGAAGCTCGTCCAGAAAAGAAAGTGTTTGTGGGAGGCTTAATGGCTTCTGCGGCGTTAACTTCTTTCCTTACTGGTATTACCGAACCAATTGAATTCTCGTTCTTATTCGTTGCTCCAGTATTATTTGGTATCCACGCTATCTTTGCTGGATTATCATTTATGACTATGCACTTGTTAAATGTAAAAATCGGGATGACCTTTTCAGGTGGACTAATTGACTATATTTTATTTGGATTAATCAACCCACAAACAAATGCTTGGATCGTTATTCCAGTAGGTCTTGTCTTTGCGGTTATTTATTACTTCGGTTTCCGTTTTGCGATTCGCAAGTTTGATTTAAAAACTCCAGGTCGTGAACTTGAGGAAGAAGAAGATCAAGCGGCAACAGGAAAATCAGGTTCAGGTGATTTAGCAGCTAATATTTTAGATGCAATGGGTGGAAAAGATAATATTGCTCATTTAGATGCGTGTATTACACGTCTTCGTGTATCGGTTAATGATATTAAAAATGTGGACAAAGCTGAATTGAAAAAACTTGGTGCAGCTGGAGTCTTAGAAGTAGGAAATAACATTCAAGCAATTTTCGGACCACGTTCTGAAACCATTAAGGGTCAAATGAAAGATATTATGTCCGGTAAGAGACCTCGTACCACTTCTGTTGATACAGCGGAAAAAAGTCCGGAACAAAGTAATGTGAATTCAGATGCAATTCAAAAAGCGCGTGAGAATGAAGTGTTTGCAGCACCGCTTAAAGGGGAAATAAAGCCAATTACTGAAGTGCCTGATCAGGTGTTTGCTGGAAAAATGATGGGCGATGGCTTTGCGATAGTACCAGCTGAAGGAACGGTGGTTTCACCGGTAAATGGAAAAATCGTCAACCTATTCCCAACTAAACATGCCATTGGTATCTTATCTGATACAGGGCGTGAAATCCTGATTCATGTTGGTATTGATACTGTTAATTTAAAAGGTCAAGGTTTTGAGACGTTAGTTTCTGAAGATGACATCATTGAACAGGGGCAGCCGTTATTAAAAGTTGATTTAAATTACATTAAAGAACATGCAACATCTACAATAACTCCGATTGTTTTCACGAACTTAGCCGAAGGTGAAAAAGTTGTACTTAATAACCAGGGTCAAGTGGAATTGAAGCAAGAAGGAATCGTTAAGATTACAAAGTAAAAGGAAGCTGGCCCTGGTAACTGGGCCGGCTTTTCTACTTATATTATAGAAGAAAGTCAGTAATGGAAAAATAATTCTAGGTTTTTGTTGACGCGGCATAGGCGTGGTGGTATTATATTAAAGCAGTCGTTAATGACAAGTTAACAACTTGTTGGTGTTTAAAATATTGATAAAAAACATTGACAACGATTCGCTGAAATGATATAGTAATAAAGTTGCTTCTAACGGAGTAATGAGCTTGTTCTTTGAAAACTAAACAAACAAAATCGTGCAAACAAATAATATTAATCGTGTTTCTTCTATTATATATAGTTAGAACATGAGCCAACGTAACAAATGAGCTAATCAACTTTCTTGGAGAGTTTGATCCTGGCTCAGGACGAACGCTGGCGGCGTGCCTAATACATGCAAGTCGAGCGAGACTCTTCGGAGTCTAGCGGCGGACGGGTGAGTAACACGTGGGCAACCTGCCTGTAAGACTGGGATAACACCGGGAAACCGGTGCTAATACCGGATAATCCTTTTCCTCTCATGAGGGAAAGCTGAAAGACGGTTTCGGCTGTCACTTACAGATGGGCCCGCGGCGCATTAGCTAGTTGGTGAGGTAACGGCTCACCAAGGCGACGATGCGTAGCCGACCTGAGAGGGTGATCGGCCACACTGGGACTGAGACACGGCCCAGACTCCTACGGGAGGCAGCAGTAGGGAATCTTCCACAATGGACGAAAGTCTGATGGAGCAACGCCGCGTGAGCGATGAAGGCCTTCGGGTCGTAAAGCTCTGTTGTTAGGGAAGAACAAGTACCGGAGTAACTGCCGGTACCTTGACGGTACCTAACCAGAAAGCCACGGCTAACTACGTGCCAGCAGCCGCGGTAATACGTAGGTGGCAAGCGTTGTCCGGAATTATTGGGCGTAAAGCGCGCGCAGGCGGTCCTTTAAGTCTGATGTGAAAGCCCACGGCTCAACCGTGGAGGGTCATTGGAAACTGGGGGACTTGAGTGCAGAAGAGGAAAGCGGAATTCCACGTGTAGCGGTGAAATGCGTAGAGATGTGGAGGAACACCAGTGGCGAAGGCGGCTTTCTGGTCTGTAACTGACGCTGAGGCGCGAAAGCGTGGGGAGCAAACAGGATTAGATACCCTGGTAGTCCACGCCGTAAACGATGAGTGCTAAGTGTTAGAGGGTTTCCGCCCTTTAGTGCTGCAGCTAACGCATTAAGCACTCCGCCTGGGGAGTACGGCCGCAAGGCTGAAACTCAAAGGAATTGACGGGGGCCCGCACAAGCGGTGGAGCATGTGGTTTAATTCGAAGCAACGCGAAGAACCTTACCAGGTCTTGACATCCTCTGACACTCCTAGAGATAGGATTTTCCCCTTCGGGGGACAGAGTGACAGGTGGTGCATGGTTGTCGTCAGCTCGTGTCGTGAGATGTTGGGTTAAGTCCCGCAACGAGCGCAACCCTTGATCTTAGTTGCCAGCATTTAGTTGGGCACTCTAAGGTGACTGCCGGTGACAAACCGGAGGAAGGTGGGGATGACGTCAAATCATCATGCCCCTTATGACCTGGGCTACACACGTGCTACAATGGATGGTACAAAGGGCTGCAAGACCGCGAGGTTTAGCCAATCCCATAAAACCATTCTCAGTTCGGATTGCAGGCTGCAACTCGCCTGCATGAAGCCGGAATCGCTAGTAATCGCGGATCAGCATGCCGCGGTGAATACGTTCCCGGGCCTTGTACACACCGCCCGTCAC
>NZ_CM184198.1:350000-1267500 GCF_059579525.1 Neobacillus sp. BP17
GGTATAATTAAGGGCAGGGCCCTTAATTTGGTATCCACTGCCACTATGCCCGAACAAATGGCTTTCTCTTACATGAGAAGCTATTTGTTTCGGGTTTTTTATTTGGGAAAAAAAGGGGGATTTGCGATGTCCATTCTTGTTGGAGTAATCATGGGAAGTAAATCGGATTGGGAAACAATGAAACATACGTGTGAGGTTCTCGACCAGTTTGAAATTGCTTATGAAAAAAAGGTGGTATCTGCTCATCGGACACCTGATTTGATGTTTACATATGCAAAGGAGGCCAGAGAAAGAGGCTTAAAGGTGATTATTGCCGGAGCTGGAGGAGCGGCCCATCTTCCTGGGATGGTAGCAGCCCAAACCACTTTGCCAGTAATCGGGGTTCCTGTCCAAACACAGGCCTTAAAGGGGTTAGACTCATTGCTGTCTATCGTCCAAATGCCGGGTGGTGTTCCCGTAGCAACTGTGGCAATAGGCAAAGCAGGTGCAACGAATGCTGGTTTACTAGCAGCACAAATCTTAGCAACGGGTGACACTGAATTAGCTGGAAAATTAGCAGCAAGAAGAGAAGCCACTAAACAAGAAGTACTAGAAAGTAGTGATCAACTTGTCTAACCAAACGATTTTACCAGGATCAACGATTGGAATTATCGGCGGCGGTCAACTTGGCAGAATGATGGCTCTAGCAGCAAAGGCTCAAGGCTTTCGGATTGCGGTATTAGAACCAACGACAGACTCTCCGTGTGGACAGGTTGCCGATATTGAGGTCATTGGTGCCTATGATGATCGCCAAGCTATTAGTAAATTAGCGGAAGTTAGTGATGTCATAACCTATGAATTTGAAAACATTGATGCAGATACACTGGAGTGGCTATGTAATCAAGCAAATGTCCCGCAAGGTCCACGGTTATTAACCATCACACAGGACAGGATTAAGGAAAAGGCAGCAATCCAACAAGCGGGTGTGGAGGTTGCTCCATATGAAGTGATTAATAACATTGAGGAATTATTATTAAAGATAAATACCATCGGATATCCGGCTGTCTTGAAAACGGCAAGAGGTGGATATGATGGAAAAGGTCAACTTGTGATTCGGGACCAGCAGGATTTATCTAAGGGTGAACCCCTTTTAAAACACGGTGCCTGTGTATTAGAAAAGTGGATTCCTTTTGAAAAAGAAATTTCAGTGATTGTAACACGGAAGCTTGATGGTGAAACAACATTTTTACCAGTGGCTGAAAACATTCATAAAGATAATATTTTAGATACAACGATTGTTCCAGCTAGAATTTCAGAAGTTTTACAAAGTGAAGCTGTTCAACTGGCAAATAGGCTGGCTGATTCGTTACAATTAGTCGGGACGCTGGCTGTTGAGATGTTCTTGACTAGTAATGGAACCATTTATATTAATGAATTAGCACCACGACCGCATAATTCTGGGCACTTCTCCATCGAGGCTTGCGAAACGTCACAGTTCGAGCAGCATATCCGAGCCATTTGTAATTGGCCGTTAGGAAGAACGGGGCTATTAAAACCGGCTGTTATGGTCAACCTATTAGGAGAGCATCTTGAACAACTGTATAAGGAAATTCCGTCCTTGAATGACTGGAAGATTCATTTATATGGAAAAAAAGAGGCGAAAATCAAGCGGAAAATGGGCCATGTGACTATTTTGCGCGAAAGTGTTGAGGCGGCCCTTGCAGAAATGAACGAGAGCAGCATCTGGAAACCAGTAAAAGAAAAGATCGGGGGATAAAACATGATTGATCGTTATACACGACCGGAAATGGGAGCAATTTGGACAGAGGAAAACCGTTTTAATGCTTGGCTTGAGGTTGAAATACTAGCCTGTGAAGCATGGGCAGAACTAGGTGACATCCCAAAGGAAGATGTGAAGAAATTACGTGAAAATGCTTCCTTCAATATTGACCGCATTAAAGAGATTGAAGAAGAAACACGGCACGATGTAGTTGCTTTTACCCGCGCGGTATCTGAAACATTAGGAGAAGAGAAGAAGTGGGTGCATTACGGTTTAACGTCAACGGATGTTGTTGATACGGCCCTATCTTATATCCTAAAGCAAGCCAATGCAATTTTACAAAAGGACTTGGAAAACTTCATTGAGATTTTAAGAAATAAAGCAATTGAACATAAGCTTACTGTCATGATGGGACGGACGCATGGGGTCCATGCTGAGCCGACAACTTTTGGCTTAAAGCTTGCTCTATGGTATGAAGAAATGAAACGGAACCTAGAGCGATTTAAGCAGGCAGCAGAAGGAATCGAGTTTGGAAAAATCTCTGGTGCGGTCGGAACTTATGCAAATATTAATCCGTTTGTGGAACAGTATGTTTGTGAAAAATTAGGACTGCAAAGAGCACCAATCTCTACGCAGACTTTACAGCGTGACCGTCATGCCCACTATATGTCAACGATTGCGTTGATTGCTACTTCCATTGAGAAGTTTGCAGTGGAGGTTCGCGGGCTGCAGAAGAGTGAAACACGTGAAGTAGAGGAATTCTTTGCAAAAGGTCAGAAAGGATCCTCAGCAATGCCTCATAAGCGGAATCCGATTGGTTCCGAGAATATGACGGGAATTGCACGTGTAATCCGAGGATATATGCTTACTGCCTATGAAAATGTACCGCTTTGGCATGAGCGCGATATTTCACATTCATCAGCGGAACGGATCATCCTGCCTGATGCAACGATTGGTTTGAATTATATGCTGAATCGTTTTGGTAATATCGTGAAGAACTTGACGGTTTACCCAGAGAATATGAAGCGTAATATGGACCGGACACTTGGCTTAATTTATTCTCAACGTGTATTACTTGCGTTAATTGATAAAGGTTTATCTCGTGAAGAAGCGTATGATACTGTTCAGCCAAAAGCGATGGAAGCATGGGAAAAGCAAGTTCCTTTCCGCAGCTTGATTGAAGCAGAGGAAAAGATTACTTCACTGCTGTCAGAAGCTGAAATTGCTGATTGCTTTAATTATAACTACCATCTGCAACATGTAGATACGATTTTTGATCGCTTAGGGTTGAATGAATAAGGTCTATTGACGACCGAGCAAGCAAAAAAGGCAGAGTTATGGTGGCCAATAAGGGTTATTGGCTGCCAAACTCGATAATAATGGATCAGTTAGAAAGCCAATAGTCATTCTCAAAAAAATAGTTCACTTATTTAGGGCTTCTGACACCTTAACTATCCTGAAGATTCCCAATATTGCAAAATAGGAGGCGTTTCCCATGAAAAAACCTTTATACGAAGGAAAAGCAAAACGAATTTACGCAACAGACGATGAACAGATTGTTTTGGTTGAGTATAAGGATTCAGCAACGGCCTTTAACGGAGAAAAGAAGGCTGATATAACTGGAAAAGGGCGTTTAAATAACGAGATTACTAGTTTGTTATTTTTAAAACTTAAAGAACAGGGAATTGAGTCTCACTTTATCGAGCGTGTTTCTGAAACGGAACAACTAGTGAAAAAAGTATCGATCATTCCACTTGAAGTAGTTGTACGAAATATTGCGGCAGGAAGCCTTGCAAAGCGATTGGGAATTGAAGAGGGACGTCAGTTATCAACTCCAATCGTCGAGTTTTACCTGAAAAACGACGAACTAGGTGATCCACTCCTAACAATTGATCACATCCTTGAATTGCAAGTGGCAACTACTCAGGAGACAGCAATTTTACGAGAAAAGGCACTCCAAATTAATACAGTTTTATCAAGCTTTTTCAATGACCTTGGCATACGTCTCATCGATTTCAAACTTGAGTTTGGTAAAGACGCTGAAGGCACAATATTATTAGCCGATGAAATCTCGCCTGACACCTGCAGGCTGTGGGATAAAGAAACAAATGAAAAGCTCGACAAGGATGTATTCCGACGTGATTTAGGAAGCTTAACAGATGCTTATGAAAATATTTTAGCGAGATTGGGAGGACGTCAGCATGTATAAAGTAAAGGTATTTGTCACATTAAGAGAAAGTGTTTTAGACCCGCAAGGAAAAGCTGTAACCAACTCTTTACACTCTTTGAACTATAAGGAAGTAGCCGATGTCCGAATCGGTAAATATATGGAATTAACAATTGAAAAATCCGAGCGCGATATTAATGAAGTGATCAATGAGATCTGTTCAAACCTTTTAGCTAATCCGGTTATCGAAGACTACCGTTACGAAGTAGAGGAGTGTGTTACACTGTGAAATTTGCAGTAATCGTCTTCCCTGGATCGAATTGTGACATTGATATGTTCCATGCCATTCAAGATGAACTCGGAGAGCAGGTTGAATATGTTTGGCATGATTCTGAGAGTTTAGAAGAATTTGATGGAATTCTGCTTCCAGGCGGTTTCTCCTATGGTGACTATTTGCGTACGGGGGCTATTGCTAGATTTAGTAATGTCATGAAGGAAGTCATTAAAGCAGCAGAAGCAGGAAAGCCGGTTCTTGGCGTTTGTAACGGATTTCAAATTCTGCTCGAAGCAGGCTTACTGCCAGGTGCAATGAGACGAAATGAAAGCCTATCGTTTATTTGCAAGCCAGTGGAGTTGAAGGTAGAAAACAATCAGTCGATGTTTACGACTGAATACAGCAAAGGCGAATCAATTGTCATCCCTGTCGCCCATGGTGAAGGAAATTACTATTGTGACGAGGAAACTCTTGCGAAGCTGAAACAAAATAATCAAATTGTCTTTACTTATAACCAGAACCCGAACGGAAGTCTTGCAGATATCGCAGGAATTACCAATGAAAAAGGAAATGTCCTTGGAATGATGCCACACCCGGAAAGAGCCGTAGATGAATTACTAGGCAGCGCCGATGGTTTAAAGATGTTCCAATCGATTGTAAAAGCTTGGAGGGAAGCACATGTTGTCAACGCTTGAACCAAATCCTACTCAGATCAAAGCAGAAAAAATATATCAGCAAATGGGTTTGTCCGATGAAGAATTTGCAATGATTGAAAACATTCTTGGCCGCACACCAAACTATACCGAAACAGGTCTTTTCTCGGTTATGTGGTCGGAACACTGCAGCTATAAAAATTCAAAGCCTATCCTAAAAAAATTCCCGATTACAGGTGAAAAGGTTCTTCAAGGGCCAGGGGAAGGTGCTGGTATCGTTGATATCGGTGATGAGCAGGCGGTTGTTTTTAAAATTGAGAGTCATAACCATCCATCCGCAATTGAGCCTTATCAAGGCGCAGCAACAGGTGTAGGCGGAATTATCCGTGATGTTTTCTCGATGGGAGCACGTCCAATTGCCATGTTGAACTCACTGCGTTTCGGTGAACTAGATTCTGCCCGCGTACGCTATTTATTCAAAGAGGTTGTTGCTGGTATCGCCGGCTATGGAAACTGTATTGGTATTCCGACGGTTGGCGGCGAAATCCAGTTCGATCCTTGCTATGATGGAAATCCTCTAGTTAATGCGATGTGCGTTGGGTTAATAGACCATAAAGACATCAAAAAAGGGCAGGCACATGGTGAAGGAAATACGGTGATGTATGTGGGGGCAAAAACCGGCCGTGACGGTATCCATGGTGCAACATTCGCTTCTGAAGAATTGACAGAGCAATCAAGCGAAGACCGTCCAGCGGTTCAGGTTGGCGATCCATTCATGGAGAAGCTGTTGTTAGAAGCTTGCTTAGAACTGATTCATTGTGATGCCCTCGTTGGTATTCAAGATATGGGTGCAGCCGGACTTATTAGTTCATCTGCAGAAATGGCCAGCAAAGCTGGAATGGGTATTGAGATGAATTTGGACTTGGTGCCACAGCGTGAAACAGGCATGACTGCCTACGAAATGATGCTGTCTGAGTCCCAAGAACGGATGCTTATCGTTGTTAAAAAGGGTAGAGAACAAGAAATCGTTGAGCTTTTTGAAAAATACGGTCTTGAGGCTGTAGGGATTGGAACGGTTACTAGCGATAAACAGATGCGCCTTTTCCATAAAGGAGAAATCGTGGCGGATGTTCCAGCTGATGCCCTAGCGGAAGAAGCACCAGTTTACCATAAGCCATCAAAAGAACCAAGCTATTACGCTGAATTCCAAGCGATGGAAAATGAAGTTCCTCAGGTGGACGATTTAAAAGGAACGTTAGTAAGTCTGTTAAGCCAGTCAACGGTGGCGAGCAAGGAATGGGTTTATGAGCAGTATGACTATATGGTGCGTACAAACACGGTCGTTTCACCAGGTTCTGATGCAGCGGTTGTAAGAATCCGCGGCACACGAAAAGCACTGGCAATGACAACGGATTGTAATTCACGTTATGTCTATTTGGATCCTGAAGTAGGCGGGAAAATCGCCGTAGCTGAAGCTGCGCGTAATATTGTATGTTCTGGTGCAGAGCCTTTAGCGATTACAGATAACCTAAATTTCGGTAACCCAGAAAAGCCTGAGGTGTTCTGGCAGATTGAAAAAGCTGCCGATGGCATGAGCGAAGCCTGCCGCGTCCTTGAGACACCAGTTATCGGCGGAAACGTTTCTTTATATAACGAAACTAGCGGCACAGCGATCTATCCAACACCTGTAGTAGGAATGGTTGGTTTAGTAACGGATCTTGATCATATTACAACACAGCACTTCAAACAGAACGGTGACCTTATTTATTTAGTAGGGGAAACGAAGGACGAATTTGGCGGCAGTGAGCTGCAAAAGCTTCTGAACGGAAAAGTATTCGGTAAAGCCCCTGAATTAAATGTAACAATCGAAAAAGAGAGACAAAACCAGGTTCTTGCTGCGATTCGTGCTGGAGTAGTAGAATCCGCGCATGATTTATCAGAAGGCGGTTTAGCCGTTGCGGTAGCTGAATGTCTATTCACAAATGAACAACTTGGTGCAGAAGTAACCATCGCTGGAAATTCAGTTTCAGCTTTATTCAGTGAAACACAATCTCGTTTCTTATTGACTGTTAAACCTGAACATAAAGATGAGTTTGAAAGTTTAGTAGATGCAGTACAAATTGGAACAGTGAACGAGACAGCAAAACTGCAGATTACAAATGGTGAGTCAACTGTACTTGAAGCTTCGATTGAAGAATTAAAAGCGGCCTGGAAAGGGGCGATCCCATGTTACCTGAAATCAAGGGATTAAATGAAGAGTGTGGCATCTTTGGTGTCTGGGGGCACCAGGATGCAGCCCAGTTAACCTATTACGGACTTCACAGCCTGCAGCATCGCGGCCAGGAAGGGACCGGAATTGTGGTCTCAGATGGCAAACAGCTTAAAGGGGTAAAAGGTGAAGGGTTAGTTGCTGAGATCTTTACCACGGAAGCGATGAAGGAACTGACAGGCACATCAGCCATCGGTCACGTTCGTTATGCAACGGCAGGAGGCGGCGGTTATGAGAATGTTCAGCCGCTCTTGTTCCATTCACAAACTGGCAGCCTTGCGCTTGCCCATAATGGAAACTTAGTGAATGTTAATTCATTAAAACATCAGTTGGAAGCTCAAGGGAGCATTTTTCAAACAAGCTCAGATACCGAGGTTTTAGCACATCTAATGAAAAGAAGCGGCTACACTGATTCAAAAGACCGTGCTAAAAACGCGCTTTCTATGTTAAAAGGCGCCTATGCATACCTAATTATGACTGAAAACGAATTAATGGTGGCATTAGATCCGCACGGATTAAGACCTCTTTCACTTGGTTCCCTAGGTGATGCCTATGTTGTTGCTTCGGAAACCTGTGCCTTTGATGTCGTGGGTGCGGAATATATTCGCGATATTCGACCAGGAGAACTATTAATAATCAATGATCAGGGGCTAGTGTCTGAACAATTTGCGGTAAGTTCAACAAAAGCGATTTGTACGATGGAATATATTTATTTCTCAAGACCGGACAGCAATATTCAAGGAATCAATGTCCACACCGCCCGCAAAAATATGGGTAAAAGATTAGCAATAGAAGTACCAATCGAAGCCGATGTTGTTACGGGTGTTCCTGATTCAAGTATTTCAGCCGCGATTGGCTATGCTGAAGAAGCAGGAATTCCTTATGAAATGGGCTTAATCAAAAACCGTTATGTCGGTAGAACCTTCATTCAACCTTCTCAATCGTTACGGGAGCAAGGGGTTAAGATGAAACTCTCAGCTGTTCGTGGAGTTGTGGAAGGGAAACGAGTTATCATGGTTGATGACTCAATCGTACGCGGGACAACGAGTAGAAGAATTGTTAATCTTTTGAAAGAAGCAGGGGCGACAGAAGTACATGTGGTTATCAGCTCCCCGCCTATTAAGAATCCATGTTTTTATGGGATAGATACATCAACAAAAGAAGAATTAATTGCCTCTGATAAAAGTGTCGAGGAAATACGAGAACTTATTGGTGCGGATTCATTAACCTTTATTAGTGTGGAGGGCATGATGCATGCCTTAGGCCAAGAAGGCACGAATGGCTATTGCCTAGGCTGTTTCACAGGGAATTATCCAACGGAAATTTATCCAGATACACTCCAATATTATTATCAGAAGTAGGAAGGAGCGAGCAGCGTGGCAAATGCATATAAACAAGCAGGAGTTAATATCGAAGCCGGCTATGAAGCGGTAGAGAGAATGAAAAAGCATGTTCAAAAAACAGCCCGGGCTGGCGTCCTTGGCAGCCTAGGCGGATTTGGCGGTATGTTTGACTTATCCGCACTGCAATTAAAAGAACCTGTTTTGGTGTCAGGCACCGATGGGGTGGGCACGAAACTAATGATTGCTTTTTGGATGGATCAGCATGATACGATTGGGATTGATGCGGTCGCCATGTGTGTCAATGATATTGTCGTTCAAGGCGCTGAGCCTTTGTTCTTTCTAGATTATATTGCCTGTGGTAAAGCACAGCCTGAAAAAATTGAGGCAATCGTTAAAGGGATTGCGGACGGATGTGAGCAGGCTGGTTGTGCACTCATTGGCGGTGAAACAGCGGAAATGCCTGGATTATATAGTGAAAATGAGTATGACCTTGCCGGATTTACGGTTGGTGCTAGTGAGAAATCACAGCTTATCACGGGTGAAACTATTCAAGAAGGTGATGTCCTGATTGGCTTAGCCTCAAGCGGCATTCACAGCAACGGTTATTCATTGGTACGAAAAGTGTTTAATGACTGGTCGTTATTAGATTTCGTCGATGAGCTTGGCTGTACATTAGGAGAAGAGTTACTCAAGCCTACAAAAATTTATGTAAAACCGATTTTGTCCGCATTGAAAAAGTTCCAGTTAAAGGGAATGGCTCATATTACAGGCGGCGGGTTTATTGAAAATATTCCTCGGATGTTACCAGAAGGTCTAGGAGCCGAGCTGTATGAAAAAAGCTGGGAGATTCCACCCATTTTTAAACTAATCTCTTCCCATGGACAAATTGATTACCAAGAGATGTATAATATTTTTAACATGGGTATTGGTATGGTAATTGCTGTAAATCGTGAAGATGCAGCTGAAGTGTTAGAACACTTTAGACAATCTGGGGAAACTGCCTGCGAAATTGGCATTGTTACCAGTAATCAAGGAATCAGCATCAAAGCTCAGGGTGGCCGCCTATGAAAAAGATCGCGGTGTTTGCATCAGGGAGCGGAAGTAATTTTCAAGCGATTATTGATGTAGTCCAGTCGGGCGACCTTGATGCAGACATTTCTCTTTTAGTTTGTGACAAACCGGGCGCTTATGCAATCGAAAGAGCCAAAACAGCGAAAATTCCAAGTTTTATTTTTAGCGCAAAGGATTATCCTAGTAAAGAACATTATGAAGAAGAAATTTTAGCTCAATTAAAGTCCTATGGTGTAGAATTCATTGTCCTAGCCGGATACATGCGTTTGATTGGTCCTAAATTGTTAGCCGAGTTTAAGGGAAGAATCGTCAATGTCCACCCATCCTTGCTTCCATCCTTTCCAGGGAAGGATGCAATCGGGCAGGCATTGGCAGCTCAAGTGAAGTGGAGCGGAATTACTATCCATTTTGTTGACGAGGGAATGGATACAGGCCCCATTATCATTCAGGAACGGGTTCGTATTGAAGAAAATGAGACAAGAGAGAGTCTGCAGCAGAAAATCCAGAAAAGCGAACATAAGCTTTATCCATCCATACTTCAAATGCTATTGACACAAGGAGATGTAATCAATGACACAAAAGCGCGCGTTAATTAGTGTTTCTGATAAAAATGGAATTACTGACTTTGCGAGAGAACTAGTCAGCCTAGGGTTTGAACTAATCTCAACCGGTGGTACAAAAAAAGCTCTTCAAGAGCAGGGAATTCCTGTAATGAGTGTTAGTGATGTAACAGGTTTTCCGGAAATTTTAGAAGGCCGTGTAAAAACGTTAAATCCATTTATCCATGGCGGCCTGCTTTCTAAGCATGACAATCCTGATCATTTAAAACAACTGGACGAGCACGGAATTCAGCCTATACAGCTAGTTTGCGTCAATCTTTATCCTTTCCAGCAAACCATCGCTAAACCAGATGTAACGGAAGCAGATGCGATTGAGAACATTGATATTGGCGGCCCATCAATGCTGCGCGCTTCAGCTAAAAACCATCAATATTTAACAGTTGTCGTTGATCCTGCCGATTATGCAACGGTTATTGAGGAGTTAAAAGCAGATGGTGCAACCACACTAGAAACAAGAAGAAAGCTGGCAGCTAAGGTATTCCGTCATACAGCCGCTTATGATGCATTGATTGCTGAATACATGACAAACCTAGCACAAGAAGAGACACCTGAAACCTTAACGGTTACTTATGACCTTAAGCAGACACTCCGTTACGGAGAAAATCCACATCAAAAAGCTGCTTTTTACAAGAAGCCACTTGGTTCGACGTTCTCGATCGCCAATGCGGTTCAGCTTCATGGAAAAGAACTTTCCTATAACAATATTAATGATGCGGATGCAGCTCTGCAGATTGTTAAAGAGTTTTCAGACCCAGCTGCAGTAGCTGTAAAGCATATGAATCCATGCGGTGTCGGAACAGGTGAAACTGGATTTGAAGCATTCACAAAAGCATTTGAGGCCGATCCTGTTTCAATTTTTGGCGGAATTATTGCCTTTAACCGGGAAGTGGATGCCGAAACAGCTGCAAAGCTTCATGAAATTTTCCTAGAAATTATTATTGCACCATCTTTCTCGGAAGAAGCGTTAACGATTTTAACAGCGAAAAAGAACCTTCGCCTGTTAACTATTCCATTTAATGATGCCAAAAAACCTGAGTTTAAAATGACTACAATAGAAGGCGGATTGCTTGTTCAAGAGCAGGACCGTTACACGTTGGAAGACGCGAATGTTACGATCGCAACAAAACGACAACCAACAGATGCGGAATGGGCAGCATTAAAACTTGGCTGGAAGGTTGTTAAACATGTGAAATCCAATGCTATTGTTGTGACGGCAGAGGATATGACAATTGGGATTGGCGCAGGGCAAATGAACCGAGTAGGAGCAGCGGAAATTGCCCTTAAGCAAGCCGGTTCAAAAGCAGAGGGAGCAGCCCTTGCATCCGACGCCTTTTTCCCAATGGACGATACCGTTGAAGCAGCAGCAAAAGCTGGTATTACAGCAATTATTCAACCAGGCGGATCAATCCGTGATGCAGATTCAATTAAAAAAGCAGATGAATATGGAATCGCCATGGTATTTACGGGCGTAAGACATTTCAAACATTAATCGGTTGGAGGGCTTTCGAATGAACGTACTGATTATCGGCCGCGGCGGTAGAGAACATGCAATTTGCCGAAAAGTAAGTGAAAGTGTGAATGTAGAAAAAGTATTTGTTGCACCGGGGAATGTCGGAATGACCGATGTAGCGGAGCTTGTCTCAATTGAAGAGTCAGCACATGAATTACTGCTTCAATTTGCCAAGGAAAACCGTGTCGGCTTGACGATCATTGGACCTGAAGTTCCTTTGCTTGAAGGTTTGGCGGACAAATTTGAAGCAGCTGGTTTGGCTGTATTCGGTCCGCGTGCTAACGCAGCCGAGATTGAAGGCAGTAAGTCATTTGCAAAAGAACTAATGGAGAAATATCAAATTCCTACCGCTGACTATGCTGTGTTCACTAACTATGAGGAAGCCCGTAACTATATCGAAGAAAAAGGGGCACCGATTGTCATTAAGGCAGACGGATTGGCAGCGGGAAAAGGTGTCACGGTTGCGCTTACGAAAGAAGAAGCGCTTTCCAGCATAGAAGAAATGCTCGTTGATGCAAAATTTGGGGCTGCCTCTTCTCGGGTGGTAATTGAAGAGTTTTTAGCAGGTGAAGAATTTTCATTGATGGCATTTGTAAATGGAGAAGTAGTCGTTCCACTTGAAATTGCTCAGGACCACAAACGGGCCTATGATGGGGACCTTGGTCCAAATACAGGCGGAATGGGAGCCTATTCCCCTGTTCCTCAGATAGGTGCGGAAACGATTCAAACGGCGGTTGAAACGGTCCTTCTTCCCGCAGCTAAAGCGATGGTCGAAGAAGGAAGAAGTTTTTGTGGAGTCCTTTATGCCGGCTTGATCAAAACTACATCTGGGCCAAAGGTAATTGAATTTAATGCTCGTTTTGGTGACCCAGAAACACAAGTTGTTTTACCTAGATTAAAATCGGATCTTGTTCAAGTCATCTTAGAATTATTAGCTGGTAAAACACCGGTTTTAGAATGGGATGAGCAAACAATGATTGGTACAGTAGTTGCTGCAAAAGGGTACCCTGAGGCTTATGAAAAAGGGGCAGTGCTAACTGGATTGACTGATTTCAATTCCGCTGAGGTGTTTACTTTTCATGCTGGAACCGCCAGAAATGAAGAAGGTGAGTTTGTAACTGCAGGAGGCAGGGTGCTTCTAGTTGGGGCTAAGGCTGAAAGCTTAGTGGAAGCACGTGAAAAAGTGTATCATGAACTTGAAAAGTTAACGTCACAGGATGTTTTTTATAGAAAAGATATCGGGGCAAAAGCAATTCACCCCGTGAAGAGTTAACGAGCTCGTCTTTTACTAGTTCGCCGGATAAATGTATAAAGAAGTGCCACGATGCTGCCAATTATGGCAATTAAAACGAACGACATATCCGTTAGATACTCCCAAAACATGAATACTCAACTCCTATGAAGGGCTGACCACTGAGGGTCAGCCCTTTAGAATAACCGCTAATTCACTTTAAGTTGGATTATAAGGCAACATTTCATCGCCATTTTGGCTAGTTAATCCTTCCATCCCATCCATTGAATCCATTGCCTGATCATGCTCAGAAATCATGCATTGGCATTTTTCAAATAAGGCAATAAGGGGACAAAAACGGACAATTCCTTCCGCCACCTTCATAGCCCCGCACATAGCAACAAATAAATAAGAATCGCGCCAAGGGTGTTTGACAAGCTTGGAGGTAGTCCAAGAAAGAATTGTTAATCCAAGGGTGATACGAATTAAAGCATTAATAATACTAATATTTGGTCTCACATTCATTTTGTTCACTCCTTCACAAAATATTTACCATTCTTAGCAATTCTTTAATGCGTTAAACAGCAAAATATGATAGTATAGTATCTAAAGAATTTTTTGTAAGGGCTTTCTTTAGTGTTAATTCAACTTATTCTTATATAGATTAGAAAGTTTTTTGAAAAGGGAGGAAGACGTATGCTAGAACAACGCTACCGCTGGAAAAATAAACACTTACGCATGCAAGTTTCCATTTTAGATGGAAAAGCGTCTCCAACCATTTTATTGAAAAACGCCTTGTACTTAAATCAGACGTTTCGAAAGTGGTTGAGAGCGAATATTTGGATATATGAAGATCGGATTATTTATGTGGGCGAAAACTTACCAGCTCAACTTGATAACTGTGAAATCATTGATTGTACCAATGAGATTCTTGTTCCCGGTTATATCGAACCACACGCTCATCCGTTTCAATTATATAATCCCCTAACGCTTGCAGCATATGCATCCCAGTTTGGGACGACAACATTAATCAATGATAATATGGCTCTTATTTTACATTTAAATAAAACGAAAGCGTTTTCATTACTGAAGGATCTTCGTTCAATTCCAACAACGATGTTTTGGTGGAGCCGTTTTGATTCTCAAACTGAAATTTTGAATGAAGAAGAAATCTTTTCACATAGTAATGTTAAATCATGGCTCGAGCACGATGCGGTCCTGCAGGGCGGGGAATTGACAGGCTGGCCGAAACTGCTTGATGGCGATGATATGATGCTCCATTGGATTCAAGAAGCGAAACGGATGCGCAAGCAAATTGAAGGACATTTCCCTGGAGCTTCGGAAAAAACATTGGCAAAAATGATGCTGCTTGGGGCAGACAGTGACCACGAAGCGATGACGGGTGAAGAGGTATACAATCGCTTAATGCAGGGGTATATGGTGTCCTTAAGGCATTCCTCGATTCGACCGGATTTACCAAATATATTAGACGATATGAAGCGTATGGGTATTGATGCTTATGATCGATTAATGCTAAATACAGACGGTGCTTCCTCGACTTTTTACGAGCAGGGAGTCACCGATATGACGATTCGTATTGCCATTGAAAAAGGTGTTCCAGTCATTGATGCCTATAATATGGCCACGGTTAATATTGCTCGATATTACAAGATTGAGCATCTCCATGGTACAATTGCGACTGGCCGGGTAGCCAATATTAACTTTTTAACGAGTATTGAGGATCCAACACCTAAATCCGTTCTCGCAAAAGGGAAATGGGTGAAAAGGGATGGAAATTCAATTTTGGATGCCTATCCTCCAATTACATGGGACGAATATGGACTAAAACCATTGGAAGTGGATTGGGACTTGACGTTAGATGATTTGCAATTTTCAATGCCCTTTGGAATCAAGATGGAAAATGCGGTCATCACAAAGCCCTATTCGATTTCAATCGATGCTTCAGGAGATGAATTATCATCGAATCATGATGAATGCTATTTTACCTTGATGGACCGAAATGGGAAGTGGAGAATTAATACTTTATTAAAAGGATTTGCTAACAATTTATCGGCTTTGGCAAGTTCCTATTCCAACACAGGGGATATTATTTTAATAGGTAAAAATAAACAAGATATGCTTCATGCTTTTAATAGAATAAAAGAATTAGGCGGCGGTATTGTGATGGTTGAGAATAGTCACGTAGTTTGCGAGCTGCCATTAACTTTACATGGAATTATGTCAAACGTTCCGATTGAAGAGCTAATCTGCCAAGAAAAGCAGCTGCTGATTGAGTTAAGAGAGCGGGGCTATGGATTTTCTGATCCTATTTATAGTCTTGCCTTCTTTTCTGCGACACATTTGCCGTACATTCGGATTACTCCACAGGGAATGTACGATGTAATGAATAAAACAGTACTCTTTCCGTCAATAATGCGTTAAACTGTAAGTGAGTAAAGGGTTAAAGTGTGAAAGTGAAAAGAAAGTAAATAGGGGTGTTCATGAAAATGAAAAAATGGACTGTTTTCATGTTAGTTTTCCTGTTACTACTTTCTGGATGTAGTAACAAGGAAAAGGAAAAGAAACCTGTTGAGAAGGAAAAAACAGTGACACAAACAGAAACAGAGAAAGAGCAGCCAGAAGAGAAACCAGTTGCCCCCTATTCCTATCCATTAACCGGGGTAGGATCTGAAACAAGTACTGATACAAGAGCTGTAGCTGTTATGATTAATAATCACCCAAAAGCAAGACCGCAATCAGGTCTAACCAAAGCAGATCTCATTTATGAAATTCTTGCAGAAGGGGATATTACACGCTTCCTAGCCGTCTTTCAGAGTGAAAAACCTAAGAATATCGGTCCTGTAAGGAGTGCGAGGGACTATTATATTTTCTTGGCCAAGGGACTTAACGCTCTCTACATTGCTCATGGATATAGCCCGGAGGCAAAGAAACTCCTTAATAGGAACTATATTGATAACCTAAATGGAATCGTCTATGACGGTACGCTCTTTAAACGTTCGAAGACCCGTAAAGCACCTCATAATTCCTATATTACGTATGAAAATATTTTAAAAGGTGCAAAGCAGAAGAAATATTCCATGGAAAAAGGTCCAGCCCCATTTACTTTTTTGACAGAGGATGAATTGAAGAATATCACAGGTTCCGATGCAAAATCTGTGAAAATTAAATATTCAAATGGCGGCATTTCTAACTCCAAGTTTGAATTTGATGCAGCCACTGGCAAATATAAGCGGTTTTCAGGAGATGAGCAAACGATCGATTTAGAAACAAAAGAGCCTGTGTTAGTGGATAATATCTTTATTGTTGAAGCTAAGCATCGATTTATCGATTCGTATGGGCGTAGGGAAATTGATCTTGAGTCTGGCGGCAAAGCCTATCTGCTGCAAAAGGGGAAGGTTAACCAAGTGGAATGGAAGAATAAGAACGGAGAAATTGTTCCCGTCAAAAATGGCGCAGATGTTCCACTGGTACAAGGAAAAACATGGATCAACGTAATTCCAACCAATCCAGGTCTAGAGAAAAGCATCTCGCTTGATTAGAACTAAATATAAGAACTTTTCTAATTTTATAAACATGTTGATTTTTGCGAAAAGCGAAGCTCCTGGAGTGAAAATCAACAGACATTTAAAACACAGTCAACAACTAAAGGAGTAATAAAATGCAAATTAATAAATTACGTGGAAAAGAACTTGACCAGTTATTTCAGGCAGTTCTTTCATTAAAAGATCTAGAAGAATGCTATCGTTTTTTTGATGATTTGTGCACGATAAATGAAATACAATCATTAGCACAGCGTCTGGATGTGGCAAGAATGCTTCGCGAAGGGAATACGTATCATAAAATTGAAACAGAAACTGGAGCAAGCACAGCTACCATTTCTAGGGTAAAGCGGTGTTTAAACTATGGAAATGATACCTACGAAATGGTGCTAGAACGTGTGAAAAATGAAAAAGTACAAACTGAACAAGAATAAACAAGCCGGAGAGAATGCTCTTCGGTTTTTCTTTTTTGGAATCTAGCTACAGCGCCAGGGGCTCGGGTCATAAGCCCCTGGTCAAGGCGCTTCCGCTTTTTAATTTGGTTAAATTTAGATTTAATGTATTGTTTTTTTATCGATTCGGCTAGTGCTATAATGGTGTAATGGAATTGATGAGTGTGGGAGGATTTTTTTGATGTATGATTTTCGCGAGTGGCGGCATGTGTTCAAACTCGACCCAAATAAAGAACTATCGGATGATCATCTAGAAATCATCTGTGAGTCTGGAACGGACGCAATAATTGTAGGGGGGACAGATGGGATTACACTTGAAAATGTCCTCGATTTAATGGCGAGAATTCGTAGATATTCAGTGCCGTGTGTCCTTGAGGTTTCAACAATTGAGACAGTTACACCAGGGTTCGACCTTTATTTTATTCCAACCATATTAAATAGCAGGGATGCTAAATGGATTACGGGACTACACCATCAAGCAGTTAGTGAATTTGGTGAGATTATGGATTGGGAAGAAATTGTCATGGAAGGTTATTGCATATTGAACGATGACTGCAAAGCTGCAAAACTGACAAATGCGAATGCCAACTTAACTAATGAAGAGGTAAATGCCTACGCCATTATGGCAGAAAAAATGTTTCATCTGCCCATTTTTTATATCGAATATAGCGGCAAATATGGGGATGTTAACTTGATTGCTGACGTGAAAAAGTCGCTTGAAAAGACGGTTCTTTTTTATGGAGGCGGAATAACAACGATTGAACAGGCTGCAGAAATGGCCAAACATGCAGACGTGATTGTCGTGGGTAATGTAATTTATGAAAATTTTGATCTAGCGCTAGAAACCGTAAAGGTCAATCGATAGATCATTGCTTATATAGCTGAAAAAAGTTATGATAAAAATAAGAACAAATGTTTGTATTGGTGGTGGATAATATGCAATATTTAAGTGATAAGCTATTAAACGGACTGAATCCAGAACAGCAAAGTGCTGTGAAAACAACCGATGGGCCGCTGTTACTAATGGCTGGAGCCGGAAGTGGCAAGACTAGGGTGCTTACTCATCGAATTGGATATTTAATCGTAGAAAAACGGGTGAATCCTTATAATATTTTGGCAATTACATTTACAAATAAAGCCGCTCGAGAGATGAGAGAACGGATTGGAAAAATGATGGGCGGAGCTGCCGAAGAAATATGGATTTCCACTTTTCACTCGATGTGTGTAAGAATTTTACGCAGGGATATCGACCGAATTGGTTTCAACCGGAATTTTACGATTCTTGATTCTACCGATCAGCAATCCGTGGTGAAGACAATCCTAAAGGAAAAAAATATTGATCCGAAGAAATTTGATCCCCGTGCGATTCTAGGATCAATCAGTTCAGCTAAAAATGAGTTGATTGACCCGGAAGAATATAAGAAAGCAGGCGGAGGCTATTTTGAGGATGTCGTCGCTAAGGTGTACGAAGAATACCAAAAGAGATTGCGAAAAAATCAGGCACTCGACTTTGATGACCTCATTATGATGACCATTCAATTATTCAAACGCGTTCCAGATGTTCTCGAATACTATCAGCGCAAGTTTCAATATATCCATGTCGATGAGTATCAAGATACCAACAAAGCCCAGTATCTGCTCGTAAAGCAGCTGGCAAGCCGTTTTAAAAATTTATGCGTGGTCGGGGATTCAGACCAATCCATTTACCGTTGGCGCGGGGCGGATATTGCCAATATCCTTTCTTTCGAAAAAGACTACCCGAATGCCACAGTTATTTTACTAGAGCAAAACTATCGCTCTACAAAAAGAATCCTTCTAGCTGCCAACAAAGTGATCGAAAACAACCTGAACCGAAAAGCGAAGAATCTTTGGACCGAAAACCCTGAAGGGAATAAGCTGGTTTATTACCGAGCCGACAGCGAGCAGAGTGAAGCGCAATTTGTTGCTGGGAAAATTAAAGAATTAACTCGGAATAATGAGCACAAATTAACCGACATTGCCATTCTTTATCGTACGAATGCTCAGTCCCGTGTGATGGAGGAAGTACTGCTTAAATCAAATATCGAATACTCCATCGTCGGCGGAACAAAGTTCTATGACAGAAAAGAAATTAAGGACATGCTTGCTTATTTACGGTTAATTTCGAATCCTGATGATGATATCAGTTTACGCAGAATTATCAATGTGCCAAAACGCGGAATAGGATCAAGCTCACTCGATAAAATCGCCAATTTTGCTGATATGCATGATATATCCATTTATCAAGCACTTGAATCTGTTGAATTGTTAGGACTAAGCCCGAAAATCACGAAGGCAGCACGGGAATTTCGTGATTTAATTGGTAATTATACGAACATGCAAGAGTATCTTTCTGTTACAGAACTCGTTGAAGAAGTTCTAGATAAAACAGGGTACCGTGAAATGCTGAAGGCGGAAAAATCGCTGGAAGCACAAAGCCGTCTTGAAAACCTTGAGGAATTATTGTCAGTAACAAAAAGCTTTGAAGATGCAAGTGAAGACAAGAGTCTAGTCGCCTTTTTAACTGATTTGGCCCTTGTTGCTGATATTGATGCCCTTGATGAAGATACCCAAGAAAAGGTTGATTCGATTACGCTGATGACCCTTCACTCGGCAAAAGGTCTTGAATTCCCAGTAGTCTTCTTAATCGGAATGGAAGAAGGAGTCTTCCCGCATAGCCGTTCGTTGATGGAAGAAGTAGAAATGGAAGAGGAGCGCCGTCTTGCCTATGTAGGAATCACTAGAGCGGAGCAAACACTGTTCCTGACCAATGCCCAAATGCGGACATTATTTGGACGGACCAATATGAACCCGCCTTCCCGCTTTATTAAGGAAATCCCTGCGGACCTGATAGAGGGAGTTGAACCGGCAGAGAAAAAGCTGAGTTCGCCATTTGGATCAACTGGTAAATCATTTGGTTCTGCGCGAAGCGCCTCATTCGGAATGCCGAAGACCTCATTTAGTACACCGGCTTCGGCAAGAAAACCAGTTATGCGGCCTGTTTCCGCTGCGTCTGCTGGAGGAGAGGAACTCGGCTGGAAGGTGGGCGATAAAGCCCAGCACGGAAAATGGGGCACAGGAACCGTTGTCAGTGTAAAAGGACAAGGGGAGGGAACGGAGCTCGATATTGCTTTTCCGAGTCCGGTTGGAATCAAACGTCTGTTAGCTAAATTTGCTCCGATTACGAAAGCATAAATACCTAGAGAAAAATTTCATGAGCCGCTCGGGAGCTGCTCATGAAAATCCTTTTAGAAAGGACTGGATATATGGACCTTCAAACTGCAGAAAAGAGAATTGCAGAAATAAGCAGCCTGCTAAACCACTATGGCTATGAATATTATGTGTTAGACAAACCTTCCGTACCAGATGCTGAATATGACCAATTAATGCAAGAGTTATTGGAGCTTGAGGAAAAGTTCCCACAATTAAAAACAGCTGATTCCCCGTCAGTACGGGTTGGCGGTGCCGTACTCGATTTGTTTGAAAAAGTCGAGCACCGTACCCCGATGCTTAGTCTCGGCAATGCCTTTAATGAACAAGACTTAAAGGATTTTGACCGCCGTACACGTCAAGCGGTCGGTGAGGATTCTTCCTATGTATGTGAGTTGAAAATAGACGGTCTTGCTGTCTCTTTACGGTATGAGGATGGGCTCTTTATCCAAGGTGCAACCCGTGGAGATGGGACCATTGGTGAAGATATCACGGCTAATATAAAAACGATTAAGTCTGTCCCGCTGCGTTTGCGTGAAAATGTGTCCATGGAAGTACGCGGGGAAGCCTTTATGCCAAAACGTTCGTTTGAGGCCTTGAATCAGGCGCGAGCAGAACGCGGTGAGGAGTTGTTTGCGAATCCAAGGAACGCAGCGGCAGGGTCGCTGAGACAACTGGATCCTAAAATAGCAGCATCTAGAAGGCTGGATGTCTTTTTATATGGAATCGGTAATATTAGTGAAAGCAGTGGAATCGATTCACATAGCGAAGGTCTAGATTACCTAGATCGTCTCGGGTTTAAAACCAATCAAGAGCGAAAAAAATGTGCTTCCATTGATGAAGTCATTGAATATGTAAACAGCTGGGTGGAGAAGCGTCCGCATCTTGCTTATGAAATAGACGGGATTGTTATTAAAGTAGATTCCTATGCCCATCAAACAGCACTCGGAACGACTGCAAAAAGCCCGCGTTGGGCAATTGCATATAAATTCCCTGCAGAAGAAGTGGTCACCACCCTTTTAAATATCGAGTTAAGTGTAGGCAGAACCGGTGTGATTACTCCAACGGCGATTCTTGAGCCTGTTAAAGTGGCAGGAACAACCGTTCAACGTGCCTCTCTGCATAACGAAGATTTAATCCGTGAAAAAGATATTAAACTAGGTGACAAAGTCGTTGTTAAAAAAGCAGGCGATATTATACCAGAGGTGGTCAATGTTTTGGCAGATCAGCGTACGGGCGAAGAAGTGGAATTCCACATGCCAACGCATTGTCCGGAGTGTGAAAGTGAACTGGTCCGTTTGGAAGGCGAAGTAGCCTTGCGTTGTATCAATCCTAAGTGCCCGGCACAACTTCGGGAAGGCTTAATTCATTTTGTTTCAAGAGTCGCTATGAACATCGATGGCCTTGGTGAAAAAGTAATTAGCCAGCTTTTTGCCGAAAAATTAGTTGAAGATGTTGCTGACATTTATAAACTGACCCGTGAACAGCTGTTAGCCCTTGAAAGAATGGGGGAGAAATCTGCAACGAATCTAATCAAAGCGATCGAAATTTCAAAAGCAAATTCACTAGAAAAACTTTTATTTGGATTAGGGATTCGTCATGTAGGGGCCAAAGCTGCAAAGACGCTCGCGCAGCAATTTGGTACAATGGACAAACTTGCACAGGCATCTAAAGATGATTTACTGGCCATTAATGAAATCGGTGATAAAATGGCGGATTCGATTGTTGCCTATTTTGAAAAAGAAGAAGCAGTCGAGTTAATCAACGAATTAGCCGCAGCCGGTGTCAATATGGAATATAAGGGTGCAAGGCCCGTTGCTGCGGATGAGTCTGATTCCATTTTTGCAGGTAAGACAGTGGTTCTCACTGGAAAGCTCGAACAATTATCCAGAAATGAAGCGAAGGATAAAATCGAAGCGCTTGGTGGAAATGTGGCTGGCAGTGTCAGCAAAAAGACACATCTGGTTATTGCAGGTGAGGATGCAGGATCTAAATTAACCAAAGCACAAGAACTAGGAATTGAAGTGTGGGACGAGGAGAAACTCCTAGCTGAATTAAATAAATAAGAGGTGTATCAACGTGAGAAAATTCTCATTGCTCGCTCTCTCCCTTGTCTTTTTTCTGAGTGCCTGTGCACCAAATTTTGAGAAGCAAAATGAAACGGTGCAAACAAAGGAGAAAGTGGAAGGGAAGGCAATTATTCCAAAATATAATATTTCAGACAGCTATTATCGGACAATATTGCCGTTTGAACCAGGGGAAGCGCGCGGATTGGTCGTAAATAATATAAATACAAGATATGACTTAAACGAGTTTGAAATGGGCCTCATGCGAATTGCCCAAAATTCGTTTGATACGGAAAAATATTTATTTCGAGAAGGACAGGAAATCAAGGAAGATGAAATACGACGTTGGTTAAACCGTAAATATACAAAAGCACAGTTAACAGACAAGAAAATTAAAGAGGCCAAAAATACCGGCCTAAACCCTGTTGACACAGGTAAAAAAGGTGAACCGAGCTCGCCGATTTATTTAGCTCATATATTAGAGCACGACTATTTAATAAAAAATGATAAAGGGAATGTAACGCTCGGTGGTGTTACGATTGGTCTTGCCTTAAATTCCGTTTATTATTATAAAAAAACAGCAGACGGGGATACCTTTGAGCAAAAAATTCCTCATTCAGAACTCGTCAGGGAAGGAAAGAAAATTGCAGCAGAAGTAGTAAAGCGCATGAGGAACATGAAAAACTTAAAGAATGTTCCGATTACGATTGCCCTGTTTGAACAGGCAAGCAAATCATCTGTTGTTCCTGGTAACTTCATTACTTATGCCACTATCGACGAAGGCAGTGCGACCTTAAACAGCTGGGAAAAGGTAAATGAAAAGTACTTTCTTTTTCCCTCCAACGAAGCAAAGAATGCACACCGTGATGACCTGACTGCATTTTTAAACTTTAAGCAGGATGTGGAAGAGTACTTTCCTAATTATAATGGCGTAATCGGAAGGGCCTTTTATATCGGAGATCAACTGCAGGATTTGAATATTAATATCCCGATTCAATTCTATGGAAAAACGGAAGGGATTGGCTTTGCTCAATATGTCACCGGACTTGTCATGGAACATTTTCCTAAGTATTTATCCGTTACGGTAAGTGTTACATCAGTAGACGGACCAGAAGCCTTGATTGTACGCAAGGCGAATGAAACCGAACCATTTGTCCATATTTATCAATAAGATCCGGCATTATGCTGGTTCTTTTTTTTATTTCCAAGCATGATAAAGAAACTAATCAAACGATTGATTAAATGTACATGGGGCCATGGTACAGCTGATTTTTTTAGCACCAACCCCAATAATTGAGGCACCAATTTCGATTCGCTGATTGAACATGGAAATTCGCTGATTAAACCTAAATATTCGCTGATTGAATACAGAAATTCGCCGATAGAACCTATTTCTCTACAATTTCAGAGTAATTAGAAGGAGATGTACATGGAAAAATAACAAAATTTGAGGAAAATCCACTGCCTTTTGTGCAAGGAAAGCCTTCTATTTTTAGAATTGACTATCAATTGCTACAAAGAAAAGAAACATGTTAGAATGAAAAGTGGATTGTAAACGTTTTTAATACATAGGAGGTTTAAGAAATGGTCCAACCTTACAAACACGAACCCTTTACAGATTTTACAATTGAGGAAAACCGCCAGGCCTATCTAAAAGGATTAGAAACAGTTGAAAGTTATTTAGGTCAGGATTACGATCTAGTTATTGGCGGAGAAAGAATTAAAACTGAAGATAAAATCGTTTCCTATAACCCTTCCAATACGCAAGAAATCATTGGCAGCGTGTCAAAAGCCAGCCAAGATCTAGCTGAAAAAGCGATGCAAGCAGCCGTTGAAGCATTTAAAACTTGGAAAAAAACAAAGGCAGAAGTTCGTGCTGATGTACTTTTTAAAGCAGCAACGATCATTCGCCGCCGCAAGCATGAGTTTTCTGCTCTTTTAACAAAAGAAGCAGGTAAGCCATGGAGAGAAGCTGATGCAGATACAGCAGAAGCGATTGACTTCCTTGAATATTATGGACGCCAAATGCTGGCCATTAAAGATGGTGTGCCAGTAAATAGCCGTCCAAACGAATTTAACCGTTACAATTATATTCCGCTAGGCGTGGGAATTATCATTTCACCTTGGAACTTCCCATTAGCGATTATGGCTGGTACGACTGTGGCAGCGATTGTAGCTGGGAACACGGTTCTATTAAAACCAGCTTCTACAACTCCAGTAGTTGCAGCGAAGTTTGTGGAAGTTATGGAAGAGGCGGGTCTTCCTAAGGGCGTCTTAAACTTTGTACCAGGCAGTGGTGCTGAAGTGGGCGATTATTTAGTTGACCACAAAGATACTCGCTTTATCAGCTTTACTGGTTCACGTGATGTTGGACTTCGCATTTTCGAACGTTCTTCAAAAGTGAACCCAGGTCAAGTATGGATGAAGCGTTTAATCGCTGAAATGGGCGGAAAAGATACGATTGTCGTTGACAGTGAGGCAGATCTTGAACTTGCAGCACAATCTATTGTTGCCGGTGCATTTGGCTTCTCAGGTCAAAAATGTTCAGCATGTTCACGGGCAGTCATCGTTGAGGATGTTTATGATACAGTCTTAAACCGCGTGGTTGAATTAACGAACCAATTAACGGTGGGTGACCCTGCAGAACAAGGAACATACATGGGTCCAGTAAACGACAATAATGCGTTCAAAAAAATCATGGAATACGTTGAAATCGGCAAGCAAGAAGGTAAGTTAATGGCTGGAGGCGAAGGAGATAATTCTAAGGGTTACTTCATCAAGCCAACTGTAATTGCTGACCTTGCTCCAGATGCGCGCATCATGCAGGAAGAAATCTTTGGTCCAGTTGTTGGATTTACAAAAGCGAAAGATTTCACTCATGCTATTGAAATTGCCAACAACACAGAGTATGGCTTAACGGGTGCGGTAATCACGACGAATCGTGAACACCTAGAACAAGCTCGTGAAGACTTCCATGTTGGTAATCTTTACTTCAACCGTTCTTGTACTGGAGCGATTGTTGGTTATCAGCCATTTGGCGGCTTTAATATGTCCGGAACTGACTCCAAAGCAGGCGGTCCTGACTACTTATTGCTTCATATGCAGGCAAAAACAACTTCTGAAATGTATTAATAATAAAAGTGAAACCCCTTCTCGAGAACGAGAAGGGGTTTGTTTTTACTTTGCCACATCTATCACAAACGGAACGGTAAATACTTTCCCATCCTGTTGAAACTGGCCCCACACCTTATAGATCCCCTTTTCAGGAAACACGGTCATAAAGGTGACCTTTGGACCGTTTCCTTCCGTTGTCATCGGATGGATGTGCAAATATTTTTCCACATCATCACTTATGGCAACGGCATGCCCCAAGGCGCCTAAATAAGGCTGTAAGTTTTTAATCGGTTGGCCGCTGGCAGCGTCACTTATTGTAAAATTCATGTGAACCGTCATTCCTGCCATCAAATGGTCAAAGGAAAGCGCCACTTTTTTTCCATCGACGACTTTGGTCAGCTTCTGATCCGGGACGAGGGGCTGCTCTTTTGTGGTCTTCCCCTCAATTTCGACCCAATGACTTTCTACGCTAGGGTCCCCTCCACCCTTAGGAGTAAATTCAGACAGAAGCATATAATCTCCGCCGGCAGGGAACTTTGTGGTAAAAGCAAATTCGCCTTTCCCCTTATAATTTGGATGGATGTGAGAAAAATAAGCTAAATCCTTACTAAAAATAAAGAGATGCATTTTTTTCTCATGAACCGTATCAAACGATTGAATTGGTTTATTTGATTCATCCTTAATGAACACTGAAATGGGTATTTCCTTGTTTGCGTTGGGATGATCCTCGATTTTCCATTCAGACTTTGTGGGAATGACATCAGTTGGAGTGGCACTCATTCCATGGTCCATCCCCGACGACTTCGGGACTCTAATCGGATTACAAGCAGATAAAAGTGCCATGTACAAAAGGGAAATAACGATTATGGACTTTTTCAGTTGGAATTCCTCCATTCATAAACAAACTTACTTTCTATAAAATACATTACCTAATTCAACCATTGCAAGAATTTTATGTAATTAGTAAGTTCCTTAGCATATAAATAATGATAAAATAGGAGTAGGCAAAAGGAAGTAAAGTATGGGGGATTATAGAATTGATTCCATTGTATCTATTTCACGTCACAACCGTCGAACACAGTGAAAGTTTACTGTGGACCTTTTTACTCTGTAATGTTTTTGTTGTTACAGCAGGGATTGTATTTATTTATAAATTATTTCGACAGAAGCCTGTTCGAGCCTCGGGAATAACGTTTGCAATTGCTTTAGCCATCAATTATATCCTAATTGCCATCTTTGGGGATATATTCGACCTGCTTGGATGAGGGAAAGAGGGGAGATGTTATCATTGAAATATTACCGTTTGTGGGTACTTGCCTTTCTATTGAAATTCATAGGATCTGCATGGGATGCTTCCTATCATTTTAGATATTTATTTGAGGAATACTCTATTCCCCATATTGTCAATACGATTGGATTTATCTTAGGGGCCTTTTTGTTATTACAAGAGTGGCGGAGTCCACACTTTATGGACCGATTTTCAAGGAATCTTATTACAATTGGATATGTTTTATTTCTAATTGGCATTCCCTTAGATTTTACGTACCATATTGCGTATGGAATTGATTTAACTACCTGGAGTCCGACTCATTTTATTTATTATATCGGAACGAGTATGATGATCATCAGCGTATGGCGCGGGTATTTTATCCATACGAGAGAAATTCAACCGTCATGGAAGTCCCTTCATACTTGGTTTGCGATGTATCTCCTTGAATGCTTAATGTTTCCGAATATGCAGCAGGAAAATGGTGCGATCTCCTATGATCAATACATTCATGGAAGGTCAATTGCTTCAAAAGAAATCCTTGAATTAATCTCAGACCCGGCCTCCCAGATTTTTGGCGGCATTCCAGAATGGGTATATCCGATCTATTCCATCCTAATGGTTGCTCTCCTAACGATTTTAATTATTCGCTTTTGCCGGGATTATACGATCCCAGTTATGGCGACAGCACTATATATCTTATTTCGATTTGTCGGAAAAGCCATTTTTTACTCCGTTGGTTACCCTACCTCCTATGTTCCAATCACGCTATTATTCATTCCATTAAGCTTCTTATTAATTAGAAAATACTCTCGATTAGCCGGGGTTGTGGGCAGCATCGCTTACTTTATCGCCCTGTATCTGATTCATATCTCAGGAATACTCATCACACCGCCGCTGGAATTATGGGAACTTGTTCCGGTCGCTGTCATTGGAGTACTGGTACCATCAATAAATTTATGGGTTAAACCATACCCTTTACAAAAAACAGAGAAAAAAGTTGTTTAACCAAAATAGCATACAATGTGTGCTATTTTTTTTTGTTTACAGCGAGATTTTGACAGTTATGTGAATTTATTCACAAGTTAAAGTTAGAATGTGACGTACTTCACAATTTTTATCAACACTAGCCTTTACAATGTAACTATAAAGAAAATCTTATAATATTTAAAAATATAGATTTAACATATAAGGAGCGATCCAAAAATGAAAAAACTAGTGATGATCGGGAACGGGATGGCAGGAGTTAGAACAATTGAGGAGATTCTAAAAGTATCTGCTGAACCCTTAGAGATCACAATTTTTGGCCAAGAGCCGTATCCAAACTATAATCGGATCAAACTATCAAATATCCTTCAAGGGGATATAAACTTTGAAGATATCATTATTAATCCAATAGATTGGTATAAAGAAAATAATATTCAATTATACACTGGCGAATCCATTGTTAGCATTGATGTGGACACAAAACGAGTAAATAGTCATCTTGGCCGGAAAGTCGAGTATGATGATTTGATCATTGCTACTGGCTCGAATTCTTTTATTCTGCCAATTGCAGGCGCAGACAAACAAGGTGTGACAGGGTTTCGTGATATCCATGATTGCGAAATGATGATCAAAGCAGCGCAGCAATATAAAAAGGCTGTCGTCATCGGCGGAGGACTACTCGGACTAGAAGCTGCAAGAGGCTTGCTGAACTTAGGAATGACCGTTGATGTAGTTCATCTAATGCCGCATCTAATGGAGCGCCAGTTGGACCCAGTTGCATCCTCACTACTTAAGGCGGAACTTGAAGGACAAGGCATGAATTTCTTAATGGAAAAGGAAACGGTGGAAATTCTCGGTGACGAGCGTGTTACTGGCCTCCGCTTTAAGGATGGCTCACAAGTGGAAGCAGACTTGGTTGTCATGGCGATTGGAATTAAGTCGAATACGGAAGTGGCAAAAAACAGCGGCATCTATGTAAATCGCGGCATTGTCGTCAATGACTTTATGGAAACGAGTGTCCCACATGTGTATGCAGTCGGAGAATGTGCGGAGCATCGGGAAATTGTTTATGGTTTGGTTGCGCCTTTATATGAACAAGGAAAAATCCTTGCCAGCCGCATTTGTGGTACCGAAACGAACCCATATGAAGGCTCTGTTACAGGTACTCAGTTAAAGGTAGCGGGCGTTGATCTTTTCTCTGCTGGAGAAATCTTTGAGGATGGTACAACCAAATCGATCATGATCTACAATGAGTACGAAGGTCTCTATAAACGAGTGCTTACTAGAAACAACTTGATTGTAGGGATCGTCCTATATGGTGACACAAAAGACAGTACTAGATTATATCGAATGCTGACTAAAAAAGAGGACATCAGCGGTGTATCAATATTCCATACCGAATGCACTGGTGAAGGCGGGACTGATGATGTGGCCTCTATGCCAAATGACGAATTGGTTTGTGGCTGTAACGGAGTCACAAAAGGTGCCATTGTTGAAGCGATTAAAACACAGGGATTAACTACTTTAGACCAAGTGAGCCATTGCACGAATGCCGGCCGTTCTTGCGGTCGCTGTAAGCCAATGGTTAGCAGTATTCTCGCATACACACTTGGAGATCAATTTGATGCAGCGGCAGCTCAAAAAACAAGTATCTGTGGCTGCACTACAATAAGCCGTGAAGAATTGTTGGCTGAAATCAAAGAAAAAGGCTTAACAAGTGTGAAGGAAGTCATGCACGTACTTGAGTGGAACAATGAGGAGGGCTGTACCAAATGCCGTCCTGCCATTAACTACTACTTAGGTATGATTCATATGGATGAATACAAAGATGATCGTGACTCTCGTCTCGTCAATGAAAAAATGCATGCTAACATCCAAAAAGATGGAACTTATTCTGTTGTCCCAAGGATGTATGGCGGGGTAACAACGGCAGCTGATTTGAAGAAAATTGCTGAGATTGCCGAAAAGTATGAAGTACCACTCGTGAAATTGACAGGCGGGCAGCGAATTGGCTTGTTCGGGGTGAAAAAAGAAGACCTGCCAGCCATGTGGGAAGAGTTGGACATGCCATCAGGTTATGCCTATGGTAAAACACTTCGTACGGTGAAAACGTGTGTTGGTGCACAATTCTGCCGCTATGGCACACAAGATTCGATGGCCCTTGGAATTGAATTAGAAAAGAAATTTGAGCGCCTTGATACCCCGCATAAAGTTAAAATGGGCGTATCTGCCTGTCCGCGAAACTGCTCCGAAGCAGGCATTAAAGACATTGGTTTTGTCGGTATTGACGGCGGCTGGGAGATTTATGTGGCAGGTAACGGCGGCGTCGACCTCCGTGCAGGTGACCTGTTATGTACGGTGAAAACACAGGACGAAGTGATGGAAATGACAGGTGCTTATATTCAATATTACCGTGAAACGGCCAATTACTTGGAGCGTACGTCAAAATGGGTAGAACGTGTTGGTTTAGAACATGTCAGAGAAGTGCTCGCTAACGAAGAAACGCGAAGGGCTTTAAACGAGCGCATGGATAAAACATTGAAAAAATATATTGAGCCTTGGAATGAAGCGATTCAAAGTGAGGAAATCCAAGATAAATATTATGCACAACATACAATCAAGGTGGGGGAGTGATTCATTATGCTTCAAACAATTACTCGGATTCCAGTAGCAAACTATTCAAATTTAAAAGTTCGGTCAGGCTATACACTTAAAATCGATGAAACCAATATTGCGCTTTTTAAAGTAACGAGCGGAGAAGTATATGCGATTGAAAATCGCAGTCCACATCCGAAAGGCGGCGTTCTTTCAGAAGGGCTTATTAGCGGCGAATATGTATATTGCCCCGTGTATGATTGGAAAATTTCTTTAAAAGATGGTAAAGTACAGGCACCGGATGAAGGTCAAGTGCGGACATTTAAGGTAGAATTAGAGGACGATATCGTGTTTATTGTCAGATAAGAAGGAAATGGGAAGGATTGCTGCAGGATGAAGACAGGAAAAGTATTTTTAGTAGGAGCAGGGCCAGGGGACGTACGTTTAATCACTTTAAAAGGCATGGAGGCCATTAAACAAGCAGAGGTCATATTATATGATCGGCTTGCCAATCCAAAATTGTTGGAATATGCTCCAGCCGATTGCGAACTGATTTACTGCGGAAAATTACCGAATCGCCATATTATCCGCCAAGGAAATATCAATGAACTATTGGTGGAGAAGGCGCTGGAAGGAAAGCGGGTGGTCCGCTTAAAAGGCGGAGACCCTGGTGTGTTTGGCAGAGTGGGCGAAGAAGCAGCTGCCCTGGCCCAACATGAGATTCCTTTTGAAATCATTCCTGGTATTACATCGGGGATTGCTGCCCCTCTTTATGCAGGCATTCCTGTTACCCACCGTGAATATGCGGAATCATTTGCAGTCGTCACTGCCCATGATAAATCGAAAGAGGGAAAACCAGTGCTCGACTGGGAAGGACTGGCCCGTGGTGTCGATACGATCGCATTTTATATGGGCGTCGGCAACTTACCATTTATTTGCGAAAATCTCATCACGTACGGGAAACCATCGTCGACCCCTGTTATTTTGATTCAATGGGGTACATTTGGCCGGCAAAAAACATTGCAAGGGACGCTGGCTGATATTTCTGAAAAGGTCGTAGAGGCTAAGTTTAGTAATCCGTCGATTATTCTGGTAGGTGAAGTCATATCCCTCCGTGAAAAAATCAGTTGGTTTGAAAAATTGCCCCTGTATGGCAGGCAAATTCTGCTGGCCCGTACAAGTGAGGGCTCTAGTGAATTAGCAAAAGCATTAATGGATGGTGGAGCTGATGTAATAGAGTTTCCAAAATGGAAAAAAACCGTGCTGCCGGTTGATTTAACCAAGGTGGCTTCTTACGAAAAAATTCTCTTCACTTCTCCAGAAAGTGTCGATGAATTTTTTACTGCGGTAGTCAATCATGGAGTTGATATCCGAACCATTCGTGCGGACTTCTATGGAGCTTCTCTTAAATCGAAAAATGCACTTAAGAAGCATGGCTTTATAGCCGCCCATGCAGAGGAGATGCAAGAATCCAGCTCATTGCTTATTGTCGGAGATGATAGCATTTTGAAAAAAAAGACGGATGCGAGAGACGTCATGGTGACTAGCAAAAAAGAGCTAGATGAGCAGTTTTTGCCTCTTTTTAAAAGAATGTTAGATGAAGCAGAGTTGAATACGATGATATTCCCGAGCAGTGCCTCGGTTGAATTGTTTATAAACGCGTTACGAGAGTGTGATTTGAAAGCCTTTGAACTATTGAAAGGGCTGCAGGTGGTCAGTATGGGAAGACAAACGGAAAAAGCCGTTGTCAGTTCAGGCCTTCCTTCACACGGCATGCCGGCATTCGCAACGAAGGAAGCTTTGGTTGAATATTTAGCCGAACGACCTGTTGGGGAAGTGTAAATGGTGAAAACAGGCTATCCAGTGATCTTAAGATTAGAAGGGAAAAGCGTAGTGGTGGCAGGAGGCGGGAAAGTAGCCGAACGGAAAGTGGTTGGCCTGCTAGGAACAGGTGCTGAAGTGGTTGTTATCAGCCCGGATGCAACAGATGAAATCCAAAGGCTTAGTCATGAGGGAAGAATCATATGGAAACAAAAGACCTTCTCGGCCAGTGACATTGCCAATGCCTTCCTAATTTTTGCGGCAACAAATAGTCGGGAGATCAATCAGTCGATTCAGGAGTCAGCAGGTACCCATCAATTGGTAACTATTGCTGATGATCCAGCTGGCTCCAATTTTCATGTCCCCGCACACGTTCAACGAGGGTCTTTGAGCATTGCTATCTCAACAGGCGGGGCGAGTCCAACCCTGGCGAGCCAAATTCGAGACCAGCTCGAGCAGCAGTTTGATGCTTCCTATGAGGGCTATCTTGACTTTCTCGCCTCGAAACGAAAATGGATTTTGAAGGAAGTAGCTAATCCATCTTTGAAGAGAGAGCTCTTAAAATCTATAGTGAGCCCGGAGTTCTTAACTAGTGTTCATCGGGAAGAGGATTTTATCCGATTATATGAAGCATGTTGTAAAGAAACGCATAATAGCAATTAAAAGAATGTCTGCGGACGTTCTTTTTTTTTATAGGCTTTTATCCTTTTGGTACAAGCCTTAGGTAGTTTTTACCTATTTTTATAAAAATTATCAGAAAAGTAGTTCCATTTTTGAAAGTTGTGTTATATAATACAAAACGTAGATTGTTTCTGTATTATAACAAAGAGGTGATGTAGTTCATGTCGACGCAAACAACAGGTATTGAAGTGGTAGGGGCAATGAAAGCCCAGTACGAAGAGATTTTAACAGCTGAGGCATTAAATTTTATTGAAGAGTTGGAGCGAAAGTTTGGCGGACGAAGAGTTGAACTGTTACAGTACAGGCAAAAACGCCAAGCGGAAATAAATAATGGAACATTGCCTGATTTCCTCCCGGAAACGAAGCATATACGAAACGGGGACTGGACGATTGCTCCTTTGCCTGATGATCTCCAAGATCGCCGGGTAGAAATTACCGGACCGACCGAACGGAAAATGGTAATCAACGCTTTGAACTCCGGCGCAAAAGTATTTATGGCCGATTGTGAGGACGCTACTTCACCAACCTGGGAAAACATCGTCGAAGGACAAATCAACTTAAGAGATGCAGTAAATCGGACGATATCTTTTGAAAATGCCAATGGCAAGAAGTATGAACTAAAGGGCGAGACAGCCGTACTGTTTGTGAGACCACGCGGCCTTCATTTAGAAGAAAAACATATTTTGCTAGATAGCAAGCCCATTTCAGGAAGTTTCTTCGATTTTGGCATGTACTTTTTCCATAATGTGAACCAACTGCTTGCGAGGGGAACAGGTCCGTATTTTTACCTGCCAAAGCTGGAAAGTCACTTGGAAGCAAAGCTCTGGAATGATGTATTTGTTTTTGCACAAGAGAAACTGGGGATTCCGAATGGAACCATTAAAGCAACAGTATTACTAGAAACCATCATGGGTGCCTTTGAGATGAATGAGATTTTATTTGAGCTAAAAGACCACTCCGCAGGCTTGAATTGCGGAAGATGGGATTATATTTTCAGTTACCTGAAAAAACTGCGTCAACACAAGGATATTATTTTACCCGATCGCTCACAGGTAACGATGACCGTCCCGTTTATGCGTTCGTATTCGTTACTAACGATTCAAACCTGTCACCGCCGCAATGCACCAGCAATTGGCGGGATGGCTGCCCAAATTCCAATTCGCAATAACCCGGCTGCTAATGAAGAAGCCTTTGCTAAGGTTCGTGCTGATAAAGAGCGCGAAGCCCGTGACGGTCATGATGGTACATGGGTTGCGCATCCAGGCCTGGTCCCAGTTGCTCTGGAGGTATTTAACCGCGAAATGCCGATGGCCAACCAAATCCATACGAGTAAACAACAGAAGATTACCGTGACCGCTCAAGATTTGCTTGAGTCACCAGGCGGGACGATTACAGAAGAGGGAGTTCGTTTGAACATCAATGTCGGGATTCAATATGTAGCTTCGTGGCTTAGAGGCAATGGTGCAGCCCCGATTCACAACTTGATGGAGGATGCCGCAACCGCTGAGATTTCAAGGGCCCAGCTGTGGCAGTGGATTCGCCACGCCAAAGGGATTCTGAACGACGGACGGAAAGTCACAGTGGAAATGTATGAGAAATATAAACTGGAGGAATTAGAAAAAATTAAACAGGAAATGGGTGAACCGGCATTTGAGGCCGGCCGATTCGACGAAGCTGTTGAATTGTTTGATCGGTTGATTCTGAATGAGGAGTTTGCTGAATTTTTAACTTTGTCTGGGTATAAGCTTATCTAGTTTTAAAAATATACTTAATAGATTAATAGGGGGAATATGAAAATGACAAATTCAAGAGCTGCGCAATTACAAGAAAGCTGGGAAATGGATAGCCGGTGGAAAGGGATTACGAGGCCTTACACTGCTGAGGATGTTATCAAACTCAGAGGGTCGATTGATATTGAGCACACATTGGCTCGAAAAGGGTCCGAAAAGCTTTGGAAGCTATTAAATGAGGAAGACTATGTAAATGCCCTAGGTGCGTTAACCGGTAATCAAGCGGTTCAGCAAGTAAAAGCTGGGCTAAAAGCCATCTACTTAAGCGGCTGGCAGGTAGCTGCTGATGCCAATCTCTCTGGACACATGTACCCTGACCAAAGCTTATACCCAGCCAACAGTGTACCAAATGTGGTCAAAAAAATTAACCAGGCCTTGCAGCGTGCAGATCAAATCCACCATGCAGAAGGCGATCACTCAGTCGATTGGTTCGCCCCGATTGTCGCTGATGCAGAAGCAGGTTTTGGGGGCCAATTAAACTGTTTCGAGTTAATGAAAGGCATGATTGAAGCAGGTGCATCAGGCGTCCATTTTGAAGACCAGCTTTCTTCTGAGAAAAAATGTGGTCACTTAGGCGGTAAGGTATTGCTGCCAACACAAACAGCGGTTCGCAACCTGATTGCCGCTCGTCTCGCTGCTGATGTTATGGGGGTTCCGACCGTACTCGTTGCCCGGACAGACGCTAACGCAGCCGACTTAATCACCAGTGATATTGATATGAATGATGCTCCGTTTATTACGGGTGAACGTACAGGCGAAGGTTTTTTCCGCGTGAAAGCGGGGATTGACCAAGCGATCTCCCGTGGGCTGGCTTATGCGCCATATGCAGATCTTGTTTGGTGCGAAACGTCAGAGCCGAATCTTGAGGAAGCAAGACAATTTGCAGAAGCCATTCATGAACAGTTCCCAGGTAAGCTGCTGGCATATAACTGTTCACCATCCTTCAACTGGAAAAAGAAACTCGATCAAGAAACAATTGCAAAATTCCAAGTCGAGCTTGGTAAAATGGGCTACAAGTTCCAGTTCGTTACTCTTGCCGGCTTCCATGCTCTAAACCACGGCATGTTTGAGTTGGCCCGCGGTTATAAAGAGCGCGGCATGGCAGCATACTCCGAATTGCAGCAAGCTGAATTTGACAGCGAAAAATACGGCTACACGGCCACACGTCACCAACGTGAGGTAGGTACAGGATACTTTGACCAAGTTTCCATGGTTATTACAGGCGGGACTTCATCAACAACCGCATTAAAAGGCTCAACGGAAGCCGAACAGTTTACGGGCAAAAACTAAGAGTCGATCCTTCTCTCCTTTTTGGGGGGGAAGGATTTTTTGCTGGGTTCACTTTAGCGGGGATGGATGAGCTTACTGTCGGATAAGGAGTGGTTACTAGCGGATGGGGTCGGTTTACTGTCGGATAAGGTGGGTTTACTGTCGGATAAGCCAAGTTTACTGTCGGATGGGTTCGGTTTACTGTCGGATAAGCCAAGTTTACTAGCGGATGGGGTGGGTTTACTGTCGGATAAGCCAAGTTTACTCTCGAATAGACTAATTCGCCTGCCTCGAACCCCCCCTTTTTGGTATGGAACGTTTTTTAGGGTATCATCATAGTTAATAATAGTATTTATATGGAGTTGATTTATTTGAAAAAGCCAACCGTTGACGAGGTTTTACAGCAGGGAATCTATGGACCGCTACAAACAAAACCAGATGAGCGGCGGAAATTCTTAGGTACACTCCGAGAGCGGATTGTCTTAGCTCTGACAAAAAGCCAAGTAGCAGAAGCAAACGTATATCCCCAAGTTGAGAAGCAGATGAAGGAAAAACCGCAGTCCCGCCTTTTCTTAAATGGAAATATGAGCTATGAAACCCTTTCGAAATACGTAAAGCTAGCCACAAAATATAAAGTTGAACATACTCTGGTGACCAATAAAGACCACGACTCGGAAATCGGCTTAGTATTAGCCATGGACCACGCGATTGATAAGGAAGATATATATATTACTAACAAGGAACCAAAAATAATCAAGGATGAAGGTAAAAAGAGCAAGGGATTCTTTTCAAAATTATTTAACCGCTGAAACGATGGTCCTCATGTGGTAGTCATGGGGACCAAAAGCCACGTCCTAGAGAACAAACTATTTTTATCACTTCACTTTTTTCACTCAACTGCCACATCCACCGCAGCCTGCAGCTCAATCTCCACATTCCCCTGAATCGCGCGGCTGATCATGCAGGATGTCTCCGCCTTTTTGGCGAGCCTCACAGCCATCTCGACATCTTTCTTCGCTGCACCTGATTTCAGGACAAGATACGGACGATGAATAATCTTTTTGTAGGTAAAAACCCCCTTGGTAACATCGACGATGCCCTCCGACTCCATTGTTAGGCTTTCCTTCATTAAACTGCTCCGTTCCAGCATCGCAGCAAGGGTGATAATATAGCAGGTCGCGGCAGCCCCCAGCAGCATCTCATCTGGATTTGTGCCAATACCAGGTCCATCCATTTCTGGCGGTATGGAAATCTTTGTGACCAAATTCCCTGCCTCAATCTCTCCAACATCGTTCCGTAAACCTGGCCAGTTCGCCTTTAAGTGAAATATATGCTCTGCCATTCTAAATTCCTCCAATTCCAGTTTTGACCCCACGACGCATAAAAAATATGGTAAGGTTATTTTTGATATGTAATAAATGGAGCAGTGATGAATGAAAATTATTTATAAAATGACCCTTTTCCTAATTCTTTGTTTATATTTAGCGATTCTTTCGAAATTAATTTTGTTTAAATACATACCGTTATCTGAGATTATAAATCATTTCAACTTTACTTATGATGAATATCATTGGCGGTCGAATAATTTCGTCCCTTTTAAAACGATTAATTTTTACCTTTTCTTAGCGGACATCAATTTAATTATTCGGATTGAAAACCTGGCAGGGAATATCATTGGTTTTATGCCGTTTGGATTTATCCTACCATTGCTGGCGAAGAGGTTTCAAAAACTTAGCGCCGTCATGCTTGCCACCTTCGGCTTAAGTCTGGCATTTGAACTCCTGCAGCTGATATTTGAATTCGGCAGCTTTGATGTAGACGATTTAATATTAAATACACTAGGTGGAATCCTAGGGCTTTTTCCAATTAAACTTGTTCTTCTGTTCAGCCGCTTTAAAAAGAAGAATATGACCGAAAATATCAATTAAAAAACCACTGATGAATCCTTAAAACGATTCACCCGTGGTTTTTTCTTCACCCGTAACAGGAATGCTGTCTGCTAACAGTTGAATATTTTTGGTTACCTTTGTGCTATAGGTGAAATCACCATAACAGTACGGGTAGCGGAAATTATTTTTATTGCCGCCACATGTATAAATGGTCGGCTTTTCTTTTACCTGCTGGAGAGAAAATTCCTTCGCTAACGTCTCACTATGCTTCCCTCCATGCTGGGCTACAAAGTCAATGTAGCCAATTCCCATGTTATAGGACTGGATAATGGCCTGGAAATCTACTTTTTTCTTATTCCCATAACTGAGGACGCGCTGAAAATGTTTCACACCAACCTGAATACTTTTTTGCGGATCTGTTATTGTATTTCTTGCCAACCCTGCCGATTCGGACGCCTGCATAGGGTCCCCGCCTTTGCCGCGGCTTTCCTGCTGCATTAGAGCGACAACAACTGTTGTATGATTTTCGAGATGATATTTCGCTAATTCATCATGTATGAGGGGTTGATATTTTTTTACATCAGCAAATGGATCGTTATTCACTATATCAAGGGAGCCTTGTTGTTGAAAATAATTTTGGAACCAAGCTAACGCGCAAAAAAGGATGAACAGCACAAAAAAGGTTTTGAATTTCTTTCGTTTACGTTTTTTCATTCAGAAGCCCTCCCACATGACCATTATAAGGGAAGTTGCCAAGAAAGTCTGTGATAAACTTTTTAGAAAAAATTTGCATTATTAAGAGAAAAATAGACTGAAATTTCAAGAATTATGAACAAAAATTCATTCCCTTGCCCATACTGATGAAGGAATCATTGCGGTGAAGCGGAAAAGTTTGGTATCATCATTAGTATTGATATGACAAGATTGAAGGGATAGGGGGTTATACTATGTCACGAATTTCAAAGGATCAGGTAAAGCATGTAGCCAATCTGGCACGATTGGCCATAACCGAAGAAGAAACAGACATGTTTACGAAGCAACTGGATGCGATTATTACCTTTGCTGAGCAGTTAAATGAATTGGACACGGAAAATGTGGAGCCTACATACCATGTGCTGGATATGAAAAATGTCTTGCGTGAAGATAAATCCAAACCTGGATTATCACGTGAAGAGGTACTAAAAAATGCACCTCTGCATCAGGACGGACAAATTAAAGTACCATCGATTATGGGGAAGGAGGATTAAAAGGTGAGTTTATTTGATTATAAAGTTTCAGATCTACATGAACTTTTTACAAAGAAGGAACTAAAAGTTTCCGATCTTGTCGATGAATCCTATAAGAGAATTGGACAAGTTGAAGATAAAGTTCAGGCGTTTTTAACATTAGATGAAGAGCGGGCACGTCTATCAGCGAAAGCATTAGATGAGAAAATCAATAGTGAGGCTGCCAAAGGTTTGCTATTTGGGATGCCGATTGGCTTAAAAGATAACTTAGTTACAAAGGGACTTCGGACAACTTGTGCGAGTAAAATCCTTGAAAACTTTGATCCGATTTATGATGCGACCGTTGTTCAGAAACTGCAACAAGCAGAAACAGTAACGATTGGGAAGTTAAATATGGATGAGTTTGCCATGGGGTCTTCCAACGAAAATTCCCATTACCAAACGACACGTAATCCATGGAATCTTGAGACAGTTCCAGGCGGCTCTTCAGGCGGTTCAGCGGCAGCTGTAGCAGCAGGAGAGGTCCTATTTTCGCTTGGTTCTGATACGGGCGGTTCGATCCGTCAGCCAGCTTCTTTTTGTGGTGTCGTAGGATTGAAACCAACCTATGGACGTGTTTCCCGGTTTGGTCTCGTTGCCTTTGCTTCATCCCTTGATCAAATTGGACCAATTACTAGAACTGTGGAGGACAATGCCTACCTGCTTCAAGCCATTTCCGGCCTTGATCCGATGGATTCGACCTCTGCAAATGTGGATGTACCAAACTTTGCGAGTGGTTTAACTGGTGATGTGAAGGGCCTCAAAATTGCTGTACCAAAAGAGTATCTTGGTGAAGGTGTCAGCGAATCAGTAAAACAGTCCGTCTTAAATGCCTTAAAAGTACTCGAGGGTCTTGGTGCAACATGGGAAGAGGTTTCCTTGCCGCACTCGAAGTATGCACTGGCTGCTTACTATTTGCTGTCTTCCTCAGAAGCATCAGCCAACCTTGCTCGTTTCGACGGAGTCCGTTACGGCTACCGCTCAAAGGATGCTGAAACATTAATCGATTTATATAAAAAATCCCGTGCAGAAGGCTTTGGTGATGAAGTAAAACGCCGGATTATGCTTGGTACATTTGCATTAAGCTCAGGGTACTATGATGCTTATTACAAAAAAGCACAGCAGGTACGGACATTGATCAAGCAAGACTTTGAAAATATCTTTGCAAAATATGATGTGATCGTCGGACCTACGACACCAACACCTGCTTTTAAAATTGGTGAAAATATTGAAGACCCATTAACGATGTACATTAATGATATTTTAACCATTCCTCTTAATCTTGCAGGCTTACCGGGAATATCAGTTCCATGCGGCTTTGATGGCGGGTTACCGCTAGGATTACAAATCATCGGCAAGTATTTTGATGAAACAACGATTTATCGTACAGCACATGCATTTGAACAGGCAACAGACTTTCATAAAGAAAAGCCGGAATTATAGGGGGTGAAGAAAATGGAATTTGAAACAGTGATTGGACTTGAGGTCCATGTAGAGTTAAAAACAGAATCTAAGATTTTCTCGGCGAGCCCAAATCATTTTGGGGCTGAACCGAATACAAATACAAGCGTGATCGACCTTGGCTACCCTGGTGTATTACCAGTCCTTAATAAAAAAGCCGTAGAGTTCGGGATCAAAGCAGCGATGGCGATTAATTGCGAGGTTGCTACTCATACGAAGTTTGACCGGAAGAACTACTTTTATCCGGACAATCCTAAAGCCTATCAGATTTCCCAATTTGATAAGCCAATTGGGGAACATGGCTATATTGATATCGAGGTAAATGGCTATACCAAACGAATTGGCATTACGCGCATCCACTTGGAAGAAGATGCCGGGAAGCTGAACCATGGCAAAGGATATTCACTATGTGATTACAACCGTCAGGGCACTCCGCTTGTAGAGATTGTTTCCGAACCGGATATCCGCACACCTGATGAAGCTTATGCGTATCTTGAAAAATTAAAATCGATTATTCAATATACAGGTGTTTCCGATTGTAAAATGGAAGAGGGTTCACTCCGCTGTGATGCGAATATTTCGATTCGTCCCGTGGGACAAAAAGAATTCGGAACGAAAACAGAACTGAAAAACCTTAACTCCTTCAATTTTGTCCGCAAAGGTCTTGAATTTGAAGAGAAGCGTCAACGAGAAGTAGTTTCTGCAGGTGGGACGATCGAGCAGGAAACACGCCGTTTTGATGAAGCAACGGGGGCTACTCTGTTGATGAGGGTTAAAGAAGGTTCGGATGATTATCGTTACTTCCCTGAGCCGGATTTAATGGATTTGTACATTGATGAGGACTGGAAAGCCCGCATTCGTGCGGAAATTCCAGAGCTGCCGGATCAACGTCAAAAGCGTTATATAGACGAACTTGGACTTCCTGTTTACGACGCAAAAGTGCTGACCGTTACAAAAGAAATGGCCGACTTCTTTGAAGCGACGGTTAATGGCGGAGCGGATGCAAAGCTTGCTTCGAACTGGATCATGGGAGATGTTTCTGCCTACTTGAACGCGGAGCAAAAGGAACTTCACCAAGTAGCTTTAACTCCAGAAGGTCTAGCAAGCATGATTAAGTTGATCGAGAACGGAACAATTTCTTCGAAAATTGCTAAAACTGTTTTTAAAGAATTAATTGAAAACGGCGGCGATGCAGAGCAAATTGTGAAGGACAAAGGCCTTGTCCAGATTTCCGATGAAGGCACCCTTCTTAAAGTTATTTCAGAGGTGCTGGATGCGAATCCGCAATCCATTGAAGACTTTAAGAATGGGAAAAATAAAGCTGTTGGCTTCTTAGTAGGTCAGTTAATGAAAGCAACGAAGGGTCAGGCCAACCCACAAATTGTTAATAAGTTATTACAGCAAGAACTACAAAAGCGTTAATTCGAAAGCTGGCAGAATGCAATCTGCCAGTTTTTTTATGTAGAGCGGAATTCGACATTCTTTTCTCGATTTCCCGGGAAAAAGCCTATATGTTAAAAGGGTTTATCCTGTATCTAATCAAACGTTTGGTTAGTTTAGAATGTTACTAATCAAACGTTTGATTAACTTTGCTATTAACCCCGGTATAATGGGGTTTTTTCAAAATAAACGCTGAAAAGTTTGTAGAATGATAGAAATTAAAAAGAAATCATCGCACCGCGCTCATCAAAAATGGCTGTAGGGTTCCAAGCAACTTCCCAGAGGTTATTTTCGGGGTCAGCGAAATAGGCTATTCGTCCGCCCCAGAAGACATCACTTGGCTCCCGCAGTATTTTTGCCCCTGCTGAGCGAATGGTTTCTATCGTTGCATCAACTTGTTCCTGCTGATCTACGTTAATGGAAAAGGTCACACCATGAAAGCTCTCAGGAGATCGTGTAAATTCAATGCCGGCATCCTTTGCTAACTCGGCAATCGGGTATAACGAAAGCAGGACGCCCGCCGTTTTAAATACAGCAAATTGGTCCGAGCTTATTTCCGTTTCCTCCCATCCCAACGTTTGATAAAATTTCCTAAGTACAGGCAAATCATATGCGCCGATTGTAAGCAAACTAACTCTTTGTGGAACCATGAATAAATCCCTCCATAAAAAAGATTATTTATCTAATTTTCTCCCAATGACTCAAAATATCCTTCAAAATCAGCGTTTAGGAGATAGTTTAAAGCAACGAATAAATGGTAAGATTTTAGGAAAGAGAATATCTAAAAAGGTGAGGTACACGGATGACGATTTATATTGCACTGCTGAGAGGTATTAATGTCGGCAAGAATAATCGGATCAAAATGGCTGATTTAAAAATTCTATTAGATACACTTGGTTTAGAAAAAGTAAAAACATATATTCAAAGTGGCAATGTTTTGTTTGAAGCACGTGACGATTCCGCTCGACTTAGTCAGCGATTAGAGGAGGAAATAAGTAAGAAGTTTGGTTTTCCGGTCCCTGTTATTTTAAGAACAGCTGAGGAATATGAGCAAATTATCCGTGATTGTCCCTACTCTATGGAATCATTGAAAGAAGGAGAGAGTATCCAACTTGCTTTTTTGGCAGACGAGCCTTCCCAAGAGAAAATAGATAATTTACGAAGTTTCAAAAGTGAACCGGACGAATGTTTTATTAACGGAAGGGAAGTTTATCTGTACCTAAGGCAGAGTATTCTAGATTCAAAACTAGCAGCGCAGCTCCCAAAACTACAGGTTCCGGCGACAGTGCGTAACTGGAAAACCGTCATCAAACTATCATCTATGATAGAAAAATAAATACGCTCGGATCAATGGGATCCGAGCGTATTATTATTTTTCGCTTTTTAACAAGCGAACACTTTCCGTAAATTCCTTTTCAATCTCATCATTTTTTCGATACGTCAGTAAACTCACAATGTAAGCGACAATAAGGTTGAAAACAAAGCCAGGGACAATTTCATAAAGCGTGTCACCAAGGCCGACATTCTTCCAAATGATAACGGTAAGCGCTCCGACGATCATCCCGAAAAGGGCACCCCAATTCGTGATCTTTTTCCAGAATAAACTTAGCAAGATCACTGGTCCGAAGGAAGCACCAAAGCCTGCCCATGCATATGCGACAAGATCTAAAATAGTGCTATTTTGCTTGAATGCTAGTGCCGCAGCAATGACTGAAACGAGAAGGACGGCCATTCTTCCTAAGAAGACCAGTTGCTTGTCTTTTGCATTTTTGTTCATGACCATTTTGTATAAATCTTCTACCAGTGCACTGGAAGTGACGATTAATTGGGAAGAAATCGTACTCATAATCGCTGCAAGAATGGCAGCTAAAGCAAATCCTGCGAATAGAGGGTGGAATAAAATTTGGCTTAATTCAATGAAAACTGCTTCTGGATTCTTTAAGACATGCTCAGGATTATTATGGAAAAAGGCAATACCAATAAATCCTGTAAAGATCGTACCAATAAGCGAGATAATCATCCAGCCCATTCCAATCCGGCGGGCGCTTTTTGTTTCTTTAATTGTTTTGATTGCCATAAAGCGGACAATGATGTGAGGCTGTCCAAAATAGCCAAGCCCCCAGGCCATTGCTGAAATAATGCCTAAAAAGGTTGTCCCTTTTAATAAATCAAGTTTTGTTGGGTCTATCGCGCGAATCGTTTCCATCGTTTCAGCAGGGCCTCCTGTGTGGAAGATACCAATTGCTGGAACAAGAGCAAGGGCGATCAACATCATTAAACCTTGAATAAAGTCTGTATAGCTTACCGCCAAGAATCCACCAAATAAGGTGTAGGCAACCGTAACACCGCCAACAATAAGAAGTCCGGTATGGTAGCTTGTCCCAAATGAACTTTCAAAAAAGACAGCTCCAGAAACCATTCCTGATGAAACATAGAAAGTAAAGAAAATAAGAATAACAATACCTGAAACAATACGGAGTAGTTTTGTGTTGTCTTTAAAACGGTTCTCTAGGTAGCTTGGAATCGTGATTGAATCATTGGCCACTTGTGTGTAAGAACGCAAGCGAGGTGCCACCAATAGCCAGTTAAGATAAGCTCCAATTGTTAAGCCAACGGCAATCCACGCATCTGCTAAACCGGTTACATAAATTCCACCGGGTAATCCCATTAGAAGCCATCCGCTCATATCAGCTGCCCCTGCACTTAAAGCAGTTACAGCGGGTCCTAAAGACCGCCCCCCAAGCATGTAGTCTGTAAGATTGCTAGTCTTTCGATAAGAGTACCAACCGATAAAAAGCATAGCGGCAATATAGATTCCAATCGAAAGTAGTTGTAGTGATTCATTAGACATAGGTTTCCTCCTTGATTGTCTTATCGTAGAAAATATTTATAATAATATTTCCTATATATAAAATATTCTATCAACTATAAATTTCTATTACTAGTGTAAAAATATAGTTTTTTTGAAATAGGAAAAAATGCTTGTAGTATAACAATGGTGTTTTCCATAAGCAGTTCTATTGTAACAAGTTCTTAAAACGACTATCATAGGAGAAAATGAGAGAGGTGCAGAAAAAATGGATTTAAACCAATGGTTTCAAAAAGGATTGACTGTTGATGGGTACATAAATGCTATGACTACCAATAAAGAGGAAATGCTTACGATCTATGAGGGCTTCACCTTAACGGAAGAGGATAAGAATCGGCTCGAGGCATTAAGGCCGCAAAACTTACGTGCGATTGTTCTATCAGAAGATTGGTGCGGCGATGCGATGCTGAATAACCCCATTTTGCTGAAAATAGCTGAAGCGGCTGGGATAGAAGTTCGTTTTGTGCTCCGCGACTCGAATTTGGAGTTAATGGACCAATACTTAACCAATGGCACGTCGAGAGCCATTCCTATTTTTATTTTTATTAATGAAGAAGGAAATGAGGTTGGTGTCTGGGGGCCAAGAGCACCTGAGTTGCAGGCTTTCGTAATGGAAAAGCGTGCTGCCTTGCCAGAAAAGGACGCAGAGGATTTTCAAGCGAAACAAACAGAATTGTTTAAGAGCCTTAGAGCAACCTATCAAAGAGATGCCTCCATTTGGCAAACCGTTGCCAATAGTATCCTGGCGACACTTTTAAAATAAAAAAGAGGATCCCCTGGTCATTGTATCTTGACTCGAGGGGATCTTTTTAATTACATTTTAAAGCCGCCGCCCTTTGGCGGGATGCGGTCATTGATCAAATTTTTATCATTTATTTTGGGCTCGATGCCCAAAATAAAATTGCGGATGTTGGAGCGATGCAAATAAATCAAGAATAGCGAGAAAAATATAAAGATAAGTTCCATTTCGATCTTAGAAGATACTAAAGAATAGATGAGAAGACTAATGCCAACCGTAATGGAGCCAAAGAATACATACTTAGTTATAAAGATAACTAAAAAGAAAGCAACATACGCGATGATCAGGAGATAGACATTGGCGATTAACAAAGCCCCGGCGGTGGTTGCGATTGCCTTTCCTCCTTTGAAGCCTGCAAAAATTGGAAAGCAATGACCAACAACAGCTGTTAGACCAAAATAAAGGGGATTTGCGTCTAAGTTAAAGTACATGGGCAGTGATGCTGCCAAAGCCCCTTTTGCAATATCAATAATCAGGACGAAAATGGCAGATTTCTTACCAAGAACCCTTAGGGTATTGGTGGCCCCTGGATTTTTACTGCCATGTTCGCGGATATCCACTCCAAAGATCAACTTGCCCACAATCAAAGCTGTGGGAACGCTTCCGATTAAATAGGAAGCCAAAAGCAACAACCACAACATATGCATCATTCCCTTGGCTATTATTTTAGTAAAATTGCATTATTAATAGATTTTATCATATATCAGTGGTAGTATTTTGTTGAATTCTCAGTTTCTGTAAAGAAAAGGGAGCATTTGAGAGATGGTATAGATTTATTTCGGCCAAGTTGCTAATACTTATGCAAGTTCTTGAGCAGATATTCCGGTGGCCTTAATGGGCCGTCTAGTTCTTCTATTGAGATGAAATACCTTTAATACCCATGAAAAGGATGATCGATTTGAGTCAGAAGCTAAAAATTCAAAAACCGAAAATGCCCTCCAATTTAACTCCATTTGATTATAACGATAGAGAAGATTCATATATTAACATGGCGATCATTAGCGACTGTTCGATCTCCCAAGAGGAGGTTGAAAAAGTGAGATTCGAAGAGGTGGTATTTAAAAATGTGACCTTCCTCGATGGATCGTTTCGCTTTGTTCAATTAACCGATGTGATTTTTGAACGATGCGATCTATCCAATGTGGATTTTACGGATGGAATCATCCATCGGGTCGAGTTTCGTGACTGCAAACTATTAGGATTAAATCTTGCAGATGCTACCCTTAGAAATGTCTTGTTTGAAAACTGCAATCTGAATATGGGTTCGTTTGGTTATGCCGACTTGAAGGAAATGAAGTTTGAGAATTGCTCCCTTCGCAGTGCAGATTTCTACGAAGCTAAATTTAATAAACTTGACTTTAAAGATTGCGATCTAGATGATGTGAATTTTACTGGAACGACATTGTCTGGTGTGGACCTGAGTACTTGTACGTTTAACCGTTTAAATCTATCACTGGATAGTGTTGCCGGTTGCAAAGTTTCTGCCGATCAGGCGATAGGATTTGCGAGGCTGTTAGGATTGGAAATTAAGGAGTAATCTCCTTTTATATTTGATAACACCGTGCGGGCGCTGCCCGCACGGTTTTTAGGTTCAATCTCATGGTATGATGAAGAGAATTGAAAAAAATTTTTTTAAAAATAGTGTAGGGGTAGGTTTCGATCCTCTCGTCTATTATGTAGAAACAAAAAAAAGAAAGGGGGAGAGAACGATTAATGATACAGCCTTAATAGAAAATGTGCTGGACGGCAGTGACCAGGCTTTTCGACTTTTGGTTGAGAAATACAGCAACGATGTGTTCCGGACCATCTTTGCTGTGCTTCGTGACCAAAAGGAAGCAGAAGATGCTGCACAGGAAGTATTTATGAAAATCTATACTTCTCTCCCCCAATACCAAAATCAAGGATTTAAAACGTGGATAACGCGAATTGCGGTTAATCATGCGATAGATGTAAAACGAAAACAGGTGAGAAGACGAGAGGAAGTGGCAGAAGACCTCGAGCAGCAGTCAGCAGGGTCGCCGAAAGACAGTGTGGAGAAAGAGATTTTCGAACTAGACCGGAGAAGGCTCGTTAGGAAAAAGCTTGATGAACTGCCCGAAAATTACCGTGATGTGATATACGGATTTTACATCGCTGAAAAGAGCTATCAGCAAATGGCTGACGAACAAAATGTACAGGTGAAAACAATTGAAACGAAGCTGTACCGGGCCCGTCATTGGATGAGAAAGAATTGGAAGGAGGATGATTTTTCATGAAGCATTACAGTTTTGAAGAGTGGTTGCAATACGTTAATGACGAAGTCAATGAGAAGACCAAAGAGGACTTAGAAAACCATTTATACACGTGTGATCAATGCCTTACCCAATATTTACTAGCTGTAGAAGCCGGTGAACCATCCCTTCCAACTCTCTCAGACAGCAGTGGCTTTACCGAATTGGTCATGGCAGAGGTTTCGAAGCAGAAAACTATGGTGCCTGACACCGTTAGAAACCTAAACACTATCTCAATAGTTCCTTCGGTGCCTGACACCAAAATGAAGGAAAAACCTTTTTATCAGCAAGCGGTGTTTCATTATTTATTGGCCGCGGCTGCGACATTATTATTAACTTTTTCAGGGGTCTTTCAGTCGCTAGCGGCGTATGCGAATTCGATTGATAAGCCGCAAATTCAGGAAAAGAAGCCTTCGGTGACGGAGGGCGTTATTAATAAAACTTTTGCATGGATGGATTCACTAGAAAAAAAGGAGGCAAATAAGAAATGAAAAATCCGACAAAGGCATTGACCTTGTCCCTATTTCCGGGTCTAGGCCATATTTATTTCGGTAATATGTTTCGCGGCGTACTTTATCTATTGACTGTGATTGGCTTGGCGTTCGTCACTGTTATTGGGTTATTAACAAATAACGAGGAAGTTGCTATCGTGACCTTTATGTTAGGAATATTCCTTTATCTTGTCAGTTTTATTGATATGGGGGTGCAGGTTTCCAAGCATAAGAAGGCTCTGAAGTCAGTTAATCTAGAAGGGCAGCCGAACCAGGCTACCCAAGATTCAGAACGGTTTTATACGATTGTTCTATCATTTATACCGGGCTTAGGCCACTTCCAAATTGGATTAATGACCAGGGGATTAACGCTTTTGGCGACATTCCTAGGATTAGGAGTCATGGTCATATTTGTGACAGCCTTATCCAACCGAGCTGAATTTATGGTCTTTCTGGCCGCTCTCCCAATTATCTGGGTGTATGGATTTTTTGATGCCGTCCAGCAGGTAAACAAAAAACAACGCGGAGAGGAACTTGTTGACCGTACAATATTTGAAGACTTTGAGATGCGCCGTGAAGATGGTAAAAAGAGCAAATCGATTGCCACCTTTCTTGCCATTTTTCCAGGAGCAGGACATTTGTATCTTGGCTTACAGCGCCGCGGAATCCAATTAATGGCCGCGTTTCTGTTTTCTATTTATATTTTAGATACGTTACGACTTGGGATCTTCTTATTTTTAATTCCGATTATCTGGTTTTATAGTTTTTTTGATGCGATGCAAAAGGTATCAAGGTACGGCGAAGAAACGATTGAAGATGTCCCAATTATTGCGTATTTCATTAATCATCAAAAATGGGTTGGGATTGGCCTAGTCTTAATGGGGCTTTACTATCTAGTGATGAACGTCTTGCTGCCTGCCTTTTCATCCTTCCTTAACAGGCTGGTAAAAATCGATGTAATGTATTGGGTACAAGGATATCTTCAATCAGGGCTTGTTTGTATCTTGTTGATTGGCGGGGGAATTAAGCTTTTATCTGGGAGCAAACAAAAACGGGAGGCAAAAAAGCATGAGTAAGTGGGGAAAAGCCATTGCTGGCGCAGCAATCATCGGATTGGGGATTGGGTTCCTTTTTAGAAAAAGAAAGGGTGGGATTGAAGCATGAGAACTTGGCGTGTTGGGACATTTTCAATGGGGGCCTCGCTTGTATTTCTTGGCCTCTTTCTCTTCTTTTCAAAGTTTTTGGGATTAGAACTTGTCCAAGTGATGACGGCTTGGTGGCCGCTATTATTGGTCGTGCTCGGGATAGAGATTCTCCTTTACCTATTTTTGTCGCGACAGGAAAAGCCGGTGCTAAAGTATGATTTCCTTAGTATCTTCTTTGTAGGTGTCATCGGAATGGCGGGAATTGCATTTGCTATCGTCAGTACGACAGGCATCTTGGATAAAGCAGAAGAAGTGATGGCAAGGGAAGAGCGCTCGTTTGAATTGCCTGCTTTTTCCTATCAAATGAATGATAGTATCAAACGAGTGGTGGTTAGGACGGTTGACCATCAGATGACGGTCGAGTCCACTAATGAAAAACAGGTTTCGATGTTCGGCACCTATCGGGTGCAAACCTCCAAAAAAGGAGAACTTTTAAAAAATGCAGAGGATATGGTTTCCGCTAATCAAAAGGGGGATACACTTTATTTAAGCATGAAGTCACTTCCTAACGAAATTGGTCCATTCCATGCAAATGGAGAGGTTGCGGCGACGCTGTTGATTCCAAATGATGTGAAGCTTGAAGTGATCGGCAGTGATAATTCACTTATCTTAAAACCACGCTCTCTTGTGAACGATTGGAGTATCGAGAGAGCTTCATCCCTTGCGATTGATGTACCCGCAAAAAGTAATTTAAAGATTGCTGCAGTGGGTGTGGGTGAGGTAAGAGGGAAAGATGGAGACTGGAAAGTGTCAGAGGTGAAGACGGCTGATGGAATAGATAACGGCCGGAAAGATGCTGTTTATCAGTCTGGCGAAGGAAAGTACCACATCAGTATTACGGATGCCTATGATATTAGTCTGCAAACGAATCAGTAAAAAAATCTTGAGTCTATTTTTGCAAATTTATAAAAAAACGTTATGATATAAGATGGATGTTTGAAGGTAATTTAGTATATACGCATGTCTTGAAGTTTGTAAGTAAGAATAATAATTGGTAGAATATTGAAGTGAGCGGATAGCTATTACCGATGTTGATTTCAAAAATAGGATGATGAAACGATGAAAAGAGCAAGACTGATTTACAATCCTACCTCAGGACGTGAAATTCTAAAGCGGAATCTTCCAGAGATTCTTCAAAAGCTAGAAATGGCTGGATATGAAGCATCATGTCACGCGACTACAGGTGCAGGGGATGCGACGGAAGCAGCACGGATAGCTGTTGAGCGAAAGTATGATATTGTTATTGCAGCTGGCGGTGACGGAACTATTCATGAAGTGGTTAACGGTCTCGCTGAGCAGGAATATCGTCCAAAATTAGGGATTATTCCTGCAGGAACGACGAATGATTTTGCCCGTGCTCTGCAAATTCCAAGAGAAATTGGAGCGGCAGTAGATATCATTACTAAAGGGGAAATGATTCCAGTCGATATTGGGCGCATCAATGATCGGTATTTTATTAATATTGCTGGCGGCGGTAGAATCACCGAGATTACATACGAAGTACCAAGTAAATTAAAAACAATGCTCGGTCAATTGGCTTATTATTTAAAAGGGATGGAAATGCTTCCTTCCATTAAACCGTCGAAGGTGTCGATTGAGTATGATGGGAAGTTATTTGAAGGCGAAGCGATGCTGTTTCTTGTCGGGCTGACCAATTCCATTGGCGGCTTTGAAAAACTAGCACCCGATGCCTCCATTAACGATGGATTATTTTCGCTTCTGATCTTGAAGAAGACAAATCTTGCTGAATTTATTCGGATAGCGACCTTAGCTCTTCGAGGGGAGCATATTCATGATCCAAATGTCATTTATACACAGGCAAACCGGATTAAAGTTCATGCGACGGAAAAAGTTCAGTTAAACTTGGATGGGGAATTTGGCGGATTGTTACCGGCTGAGTTTGAAAACCTCTATCGCCACCTAGAGGTGTTTGTGCCACTTGAAGATATTCGCCCGAATGACCGCCCAACAGATTGGGAAGCAGGGAAAAGATATAGTTAAGAAAGTTCGTTCCATTGGGACGGGCTTTTTCTTTTAAAAGGACGCTATAATATTGCAATCAACAAACAGTTATAACAAAGCTTTTTAAAAAAGGAAAAAGTGTAAGAGCCCTAGAATATTTTGTATCATGGGCAAAAAATTTGTTGAAGGGCGGCGCAAAGTGAAGAAGTTAATAACATTGGGTTTTTAAGGAGAGTGAACTAATTGAATATTTTATTTGAAGAAATATTTGATGTTAACCTAGTAGGGAAAGCGAATACAAATAAACCGAATTTAGCACGTTTAAAGTCTCATCCAACAATTAATAAAGAAGTGGCTGTAATAGGTATTGATTTTCAAAATGATTTCTTGGAAGAAGGGAATTTAGGTGTTGCAAACTCTTATCAAGACGTAAGAAACTTTGCCAAGTTTGTTTATGAATATATTGATGTGATTGATGACATATTTATGAGCTTAGATATTCATCAGCCGAAGCAAATATTTCATCCTGCTTGGTGGGTGAATGATAAAGGACAGAACCCAGAGCCCTTTACTGTTATTACCTATCAAGATGTGTTGGAAGGTAATTGGAGCCCCCTTTACCAAGAAAAAGAAAGTATAGAGTATCTACGTGAACTTGAGGCAACTGGAAAGAAATCCTTAATCATTTGGAGTTACCATTGTCTCCAAGGTACATTTGGTGCTGCAATTGAAACGCAATTATCTAATATGTTATTTGCTTTTTCTTTATACAAAGAGAGGGATGTACACTACGTGACAAAAGGGTTAAATCCTATATCCGAAATGTATGGAATAGTGAAACCCGAATATTCAAAAACAGATTTAACAGACAAAAATTTGCTAAGTCAATTGCAGAATTATAAAAGGATAGTTATTGGTGGGGAGGCAAAGTCTCACTGTGTTCTAGAGACGGTTAAACAGATTGTAGAAGAGTTTGAGAAGGTCAATCACAATGATTATATAATTTATGTTTTAGAAGATTGTACATCGTCCATAGCAGGTTTTGAAGAAGTTACAGAAGATGAATACAAAAAATTAGCTGTAAGATACCCAATCAAACTAACAACTACAAAAGAACTTAAGTTTTATTAGAGAAAGACATCCTCTTGTACATTCTTCTAAAAACAAAATGACCCACCTTTGTCCGCATTGTTAAGAGGCGTGGTGGGTTCTGTTAATTTTAACTATGTCGGTTAGATTGTTTTGTCAGCGGGCAGGAGAGAAGCAATGGTAAGTATATGCTCGTAATTCCAGAATCACTTTATTCATCCGATCTCCTGTAAGGAATCCTGTTCATTCCTATAAAGATCGTCCCAAAGCTCATAGATTTTCCTGCGTCCTTTTGCAATTTCAGGATTAAATTGGATGGCAGCGTTTTGACGGACAGTATGAACGTTCTTCATTGCCTGTTCAAGCTTTTCGTTGATAACAGTGCTACCTTTTCCAGCGTGTTTAGCAATCGAAATGCCGGCTGTTGTTCCTTGGGCCATGGCGATTTTCCCGCTTTCGATACCAGTGATATTTCCAGCAACAAATAATCCTTCGAGTGGAGTTTCCATTTTTTCAGAATGATGCGGAACATGTCCACCTAGTTCCGGAATGTATTCGAATGGGCAACCCGCAACCGCTGTAAGCTCTGCTAATGGGTACAAGCCGCCTGCGATACATACGAAATCGGCTTCATATACTTTTTCTGTACCTTTGATTACATTTCCATTCTCATCAATATCTGCAGTGAGGACGCCTTCTACGTGCTCATTGCCAAGAATTTCAAGAGCTGCTTTTCTAAGTTGCAATGGTGTGCCATTTACCTTAACACCGCTCTTAGGGAAAAACTTCATTGCTAATTTGCGGAATCCTTCATTCTTCATAAAGCCGCTGCCAAAACGCAACATTGCTGACGGAGCAAGATGGGCTGCATTTAGAAGCGACTTCATGACTTCCTCTGGTTCTCCGGCATTTTTGCTTAGCGGGCTCTTTTCAGGTAAAACAATGCGTTCCACATTAATTCCAGCTAATTGCAGCTCGTTTAAAATCGCAAATGCTAGAATGTTTGCACCAATGATGATGCCTTTTTTTCCGACCTCGACACGATGTACATTGGTCATGACCTGTGCAGCGCCAATGGACATAACGCCTGGCAGAGTCCAACCTGGCACAGGAATTGGAAACTCAGCTGCACCAGTTGCCACTAGCACATAAGGAGCTGTTAGTGTTCCTATATTGGTATGAACATTCCATGAAACCTCATCTTTTTCTAGGTTGTATACAGAAACGCAGCAGCGGATATCTACTGATAGTTTTTGAGCTTCATTGTGCAGACGCTCTGATTCTTTTATTCCATTCCACCATTCACCAGACGGTTCCTGGTGTAATTGGCCGAGTAATCTGCCACCTGGTCTAACAAATTCATCAATGACGGTTACTTTTAAGCCATTTTCAGCACAGGATATGGCACCAGCTAAACCAGCTGGTCCAGCTCCTATTACGATTACATCTATCATTGCTTCTCCACCATCCTTTTAACAATATTAGGATGCTGTTTCCCACTGTTAATAACCATATTTTCCTTCACAACAGTTAAACAAGCTCTTACATTGGCCTGACCGTTTACATTTACACGGCATTCCATGCAATGACCGATATTGCAGTAGAACCCTCTTGGTGTTCCGCCTTCCTCATGAACACGCAGTGTTCTCACACCGTTTGCCAGCATGGCTGCTGCGATTGTTTCATTTTCATGTGCTTCATATTCTTTTCCATCAAATGATAAAGGAATCTTTTTTCTATCGTCTAATTTTCCTAAAATAGGATGATCTATAATTCTAGTCATTATTTTCACCTACTGTTCCAAAAGTTACAGGGCGAATTGGAGGCTGATATTTAAGTGGGATTTCGGCTTCTTTTTTATCCGGTACGACACTATCAATGATCCGATCGACCGTTACTCGGCAAGTACGTCCTCCGCAGAAACCCATTCCTGCTCTTGTTCTAAGCTTTAGTTCCCTGGCTGTGCATTGATATTCATCCGCTGTTGCGAAAAGCTGACCATAGGTAACTTCTTCACAACGACAGATCACAAGTGCTTCTTTGTTAGTCATTTGGAAAATCCCCCTCTTTAATTATATGTAAAAATATAATGCAAGAATCGTACCAACTTTGAAGCTCTTATTTAAAATTAGCCTAAGCCGAGGCGTTTTAGACGATTGTAGAGGGTCGCTCGGGTGATTCTCAGTTTTTTCGCGCATTCTAATTTGTTGCCATGGGTTAATGTCAATGCTTTTTCAAGCACCTGCTTCTCATACTGGTCCATTTCCTCCTGAAGCGGCAAAATCTCTGTGTCCATTTCCATAGAGTTTTCCTGAGTGTCCTTATCAGCCCCAGCCGAGTGGATCAATCCCGAATGAAATGGTAAATATTCTTTTCGAATGACGCCATCTGTAGCAAAAACAACAAGACGTTCTACGACATTACGCAGCTCCCGGACATTGCCTGGCCAATCATATTGAAACAATTCCTTCATCACTTCCTGTGGAAACTGATGTATAGGGCGCTGATAGCGCAGTGAAAAATCTTTTAAAAAATAATGAATCAGTTCAACGATATCCTCGTTGCGTTCTCTTAATGGAGGAAGCTTTAAGCTGACAACATTGAGCCGATAATATAAATCCTCGCGAAATTGACCTTCTTTTATTGATTCCTTTAAATCCCTATTGGTTGCGGCAATGACCCGGAAATCAGCTTCCAGTTCCTTTTCGCCGCCAACTTTGTAATACTTTCTTTCCTGAAGCACTCGAAGCATTTTGACCTGCATGTCTAAAGGCATTTCGCCAACTTCATCAAGAAATAGAGTGCCGCCTTTTGCGAGTTCAATTTTTCCTTTTTTTCCTCTATGATCAGCACCGGAAAAGGCACCGCGTTCATAGCCGAATAATTCGCTTTCAAATAACGTTTCAGGAATAGCTCCGCAGTTGATAGAAATAAATGGTGCGTTAGCCCCTTCGGTTGTCTCATGAATAGCTTTAGCAAAGACCTCCTTACCGACCCCGCTTTCTCCTAAGATCAATACAGTTGACCGAACTGTGCACACCTTTTTCGCCAGTTGCACCGTTTTCTCCATCACAGTACTTTTCCCTTTAATGCTATTAAAGGGATCTGAAGGCTTGTATTTCGCCATCTCCTGTTCTAATCGGCGAACTTCTGTTGACATATTAAACAATTTTTCATTTAGAACAACTTGGCTTGTCACATCGGTTTCGGAAACAACTGCCCCAATAATACTTTCATTAAAGTAAACAGGGTTTGCATTTATAAGAACAAATAGATTAGATCTTGCCTGGTGGTACTTTCCCCGAATTCTTTTCCCCTTGTGTAAGGATTCCAAGATTTCTAGATTTTTATGTTCAAAGAATTCTATGATTGGTTTGCCCATAATCTCATCTTTTTTAACAGAGAAAATTTTTTCTGCTCCTTGTGTCCATGTGCGGACACGTTCATCAGCATCAACCACTGTGACAGAAGCATCCATCGTGTCAATCACCGTTTCATAGAAAGCCTTTAATTGATTGTAGGAATCATGCAAAAAACCAATGATTTGTTCACTTGTGATACAGCCAAGCGTTTGACCGTATGAGTCCTTGACGGCAACAGCCGGATATTGCTTGAATGCCTCAACTAATACAGCGAAGGGATCATTTAAATAAACCGCCGCTAAGGCGTCTTCATTATCTGTTTGGTTTAGATGGATAAAATGATTTTCAATTATTTCTTTGACTGACGGTAATTCAAACATAGCAGTCTCCTTGAAGTGTAAAAATATTTTTACACTGTTTAATATTTTATACACTAGTTTATCAATAAATTTGACATTTGCAAACGGATACAAAGTAAATATTCCGAATAATTGTAAAAACAGCTTGGGTTTTGTTGTTTTTAAACATTTACAAAAGTTGGCACGCAATTTGCATTAATAAAATCATGTATAGAGACGAAGGGAGGTTGGTATTGTGAGACATCATTGTGATGTTCTGGTTATAGGCGGGGGAATCATTGGCTGTGCAATTGCCTATTATACTTCTAAATCTGGACGAGATGTAACCGTTATAGAAAAAGGAGAATTTGTCAGTGGGACTTCATCCCGCTGTGATGGAAATATTTTAGCAATTGATAAAGATCCTGGGTTTGACAGTCAAATGTCACTTGTCAGCCAGAAATTAGTAGATGAATTAAGCAGAGAATTGAAACAACCTTTTGATTACCGCGCGCCTGGAAGCATCCTTGTCTGTGAAACAGAAGAAGAAATGGAAGCCGCGCAAAAATGGGTTGACCGTCAGAAAGAGGCCGGTTTGCCGTTCAGGATGTTGGATCGTCAGGACATCCGCCAAGATTCAAAGTATTTTGCTGATGATTTATTAGGCGGTTTAGAGTGTGCAACAGATTCAACAGTTAACCCATATCTTCTTGCCTTTAACCTTCTAGATGGTGCAAAGAAAATGGGTGCTAAAGCCCATAAACAAACTGAGGTTACTGGAATGAGAAGGGAGCCGGACGGTACATTTACTGTCGAAACATCTAATGGAGTTTTTACCGCTAACCATGTTATTAATGCTGCAGGTGTATGGGCTCCATATATTGGCGAGATGCTGGATCTGTCCATTCCAATTAAACCAAGAAAAGGCCACATCATTGTCGCATCACGCCAGGAATTTGTCGGGCCAAGAAAAGTGATGGAATTTGGCTATTTAATATCAAAATTTGGCGGTAAGCGCCAGGTGGATCCGATTACTGAAAAATATGGCGTGGCCCTTGTTTTCGAACCAACAGAAAGTCAAAACTTCTTGATTGGAAGCAGCCGTGAATTTGTTGGATTTAATACAAAAGTCAACAATGAAATTATTAAATGCATTGCCAATCGTGCCATACGATTTTATCCGAAAATGGCTGACATGATGGTTATACGGTCCTATGCAGGTTTACGCCCCTGGACGGAGGATCATTTACCGATTGTGTCAGAAGTTGAAGGGGTTCCAAATTATTACATTGCAGCCGGTCATGAAGGAGACGGAATTAGTCTTGCTGCTGTAACTGGTAAAGTCATAGAGGAAATGCTGAATAAAAAGGAGACTTGCATCCCAATTGAACCGCTAAAATTTTCCCGATTTAAGGAAAGGGTGCTGAGCTGATGAAAGCAAAACGAGTTTTTACAACGATTGATACACACACGGGTGGAAATCCGACAAGGACATTAATTAGTGGACTCCCAGAGCTAAAAGGAGCAACAATGTCCGAAAAAATGCTACATATGCAAATGGAATATGACTGGATTCGTAAGCTGCTGATGAATGAACCAAGAGGACATGATGTGATGTCAGGTGCGTTGTTGACAGATCCATGTCACCCGGAAGCAGATATCGGTGTGATCTATATCGAAACAGGTGGATACTTGCCAATGTGCGGTCATGACACGATCGGTGTCTGTACAGCATTAGTTGAAGCGGGACTAATCCCTGTTCAAGAACCAGTGACTTCAATCAAACTTGATACACCAGCAGGCCTTGTGGAGGCTGAGATTAAGGTAGAGAACGGAAAGGCAAAAGAAGTTTCCTTCTGTAATGTCCCTGCCTTCCTGTTAAAGAATGTGTCAGTTAAGGTCGAGGGAATTGGAATCGTTGAAGCAGACATTGCCTATGGCGGTAATTTCTATGGAATTATTAATGCTGCATCTGTTGGATTAGAGCTGATTCCGGAGAATGCGTCAAAAATCATTGAAAAAGCCATCAAAATTAGAAATACGATTAACGAAACAACGGATATCGTTCATCCACAGTATCCATTTATACGAGGCTTGACTCATATTGAGTTTTTTACTGAGCCAACTCATGAGGAAGCAGATGTGAAAAATGCAGTGATCGTTCCTCCAGGCGGGATCGATCGTTCACCATGCGGTACAGGTACATCCGCCAAATTATCTTTACTTTATTCCAAAAAGGAGATCAGCATCGACGAGGAATTTGTGCATGAAAGTATTGTCGGCTCCTTATTCCGTGGAAGAGTCCTTGAAACAACAGATGTTCAGGGTGTGGAGGCTGTCATAACTAGAATCGCTGGTTCAGCATGGTTAATGGGAATGCACCGGTTCTTTTATAACGAGGAAGATCCGCTTAAAGAAGGCTTTTTACTCATTCCCCCAATGGAGCATGAAATGGAGGATGTGAAATGAATATTCAAAAGGCTTACACAGCAACTGATGTACATGTAGCGGGCGAGGCTTTTAGAATTATTAAGGATGCGCCATTTGTTCATTATCAAAGTTTACAAGAGTTGAATGAGCAATTTCCGCTCGTCTATGAGGAAGAAATTAAACTTCTATTAAATGAGCCCCGCGGATTTGCAGGCTTGAATGGTTGTTTGGTCGTTCCGCCTTTTAAAAGCGGTGCCGATGCAGCGGTTGTCTTTTTCGATCATAACGGAACCGTTCCCATGCAATATGGTGGAATTGTTGCTGTCATAACTACATTGCTGGAGTGCGGCCAATTAAAGGCAAAGCCTTCAAATGAATACAGTATTGAAACAGCCTGTGGTGTTGTTACTGTTACTGCTGTTTTGAAAGATGATGAAGTGAAATTAGTTGAGTTAAAAAGCGAGCCATGCCAGGTTGTACAGACCCATTTGGCAGTGTCTTATTTAGATTTACAGACAGAAGTTGCTCTTGTTCAAGCTGATCAGCTTTATGCGATTTTTGATAAAGCAGAGCTGCCTTTTACGATTGAAATGGAGAACCTTACTGACATTAATCAATGGGGACAAAAGGCGATTAAAGCCTTAGAAGACCAACATGCTGTCAGCCGGGTGATCCTGCTGGATCATTCGCAAAAAAGTGAAGGCAAAATCAAAACGGTCACATTCCGTCCGGATCGTTATATTGTGCGTTCGCCAGGATTTGGCACTGTAGCTGCCTGCAGCACCTATTTATTAGGAAATGGCGATATATCTGCAGATAACCCAATTGAAAATGAAAGCATTTTTAATGGAAAATTGACAGCAGAACTCTCAGAACGAATTGAAACCGGTTACAAGTTTAGGTTTTCAGCCCGTGGATTTATTTCGGGTATGCAGACATATGTATTAGACCCGACAGATCCATTATTCGCAGGGTTTTTATTAAAATAAAAAACTATTAACTAATTAGGAGGAAAATTAAATGACTAAAATTAGAGGAGCTTTTCCAGTATTAATTACACCAATGACAAAGGAGCAAGAAATCGATTGGGGCGGAGTAAAGAATAATGTTAATTACTTCATCGATCAAGATGTGGCAGGTATTGTCATCAATGGAAGTACTGGGGAATTTGTCAGTCTATCAAAAGAAGAAAAATATCAAATGGTCGAAACGGTAATGAAGGAAGTAAACGGACGCATCCCTGTAATTGTGGGTACTTCAGGTGAAACAACAAAAGAGACAATCGAGAATACAAAGCAGGCTGAAGCTCACGGAGCGGATGCTGCTCTCATCATTAATCCATATTACATGAAGCCGAAGGAAAATGAAATCTACTATCATTTCAAAGAAGTATCTCGTGCTGTTAATCTACCAATCATGCTTTATAACAATCCATTTACTTCTGGCGTTAATATGAGTACAGATTTAATGTTACAGATTGGTAAGGAATGTGAAAATGTCACTCACATTAAGGAATCCAGCGGTGAAATTGGCAAGGTAAGAGATCTTGCAAGAAAAGGCAAGGGAGACTTTGAAGTATTCTGTGGTGCTGAAGAACTTGTGATGGAGTCTTACTTAGTTGGTGCAACTGGCTGGATTTCTGTTGCTGGAAACATCGTACCAAAGCTTGTTACAGATATGTATAACCATTTCCAAAACGGGGAGCTTGAACAAGCGTGGGCAATCAATGATCGTATTTTGCCGTTTTGTGCATTCCTTGAAGGATCTGGAAAGTACGTGCAAATAGTGAAGCGGGCGATGGAATTAAATGGACAAGCTGGAGGTCCTGCACGTTACCCTCGTTTAGGTCTATTACCTGAGGAAGATCAACTGCTAAAAGAACTACTTGCCAATTTAGAAACAGTAAATATCTAAAACAGAAAAGGAGAGAGAATATGCAAGCGACAAACTACAATTTGAAACTGAAAGTTCAAGAATTCTTGGAAGGTGTGAAAGGATTATATATTAACGGTGAATATGTACCGGCAATTAGTGGTAAAACGTTCTCCGTTGTTAATCCTGCCAGTGAAGAGGTTATTGCACAAGTAAGTGAAGCGCAAGAGGAAGATATTAATGTAGCGGTGGCTGCAGCAAGACATGCCTTTGATGAAGGCGAATGGACAAAAATGGATGCCGCGGAACGCTCTCATCTAATCTATAAATTTGCGGATCTCTTAGAAGAAAACCGTGAAGAGCTTGCACAGCTAGAATCATTGGATAACGGAAAACCATATACAGTCGCTCTGTCAGATGACGTCGACGGAACGATCCAGCATTTTAGATATTATGCCGGCTGGGCAACGAAACTATTAGGTAAGACAACTCCTATTTCAAAGGATTATGTAACCTATACTGTACATGAGCCGGTTGGGGTTGTAGGCCAAATTATTCCATGGAACTTCCCGCTTGCTATGGCTGCTTGGAAGCTTGGATCCGCACTGGCTGTAGGCTGTACGGTTGTTATTAAGCCAGCAAGTGAAACACCGCTATCTCTTCTATACGTAGGAAAGTTATTTAAAGAGGCTGGTTTTCCGGATGGTGTTGTGAATATTGTGCCTGGATCAGGAAGAATTGCGGGAGAAGCGATTATCACACATAAAGATGTCAATAAAGTAGCCTTCACTGGTTCAACGGCTGTCGGAAGAGAAGTTATGAAAAAGGCTGCGGATCAAATTAAAGGCGTTACACTTGAGCTTGGCGGTAAATCCCCAGCGATTATTTTAGAAGATGCCAATCTTGAGGAAGCGATTGAAGGGGCATTTAACGGAACGATGTACAATCATGGGCAAAACTGCAGTGCTTGTACACGAGTATTTGTACAGCGAAACATTTATGATCGTGTTGTAGAAGCTTTATCAGAGCGAGCAAAATCCCTGAAGATTGGACCAGGTATGGATCCTGAAACAGAAATGGGGCCGCTCGTTTCAGCTAAACAGCAAAAAACCGTTCTTAATTATATTGAACAAGGGAAAAAAGAAGGGGCGCGCCTTGTGGCTGGCGGTGAAAAAGTTTTTGAAAAAGGATATTTTGTACAGCCAACCATTTTCGCTGATGTGGAAGATCATATGGTGATTGCTCGTGAAGAAATCTTTGGTCCAGTCATGTCAATTTTCGTTTTCGACACGATTGAAGAGGTAATTAAACGGGCAAACGATAGTGACTATGGCTTAGCTGCAAGTGTCTGGACAGAAAGTATGAAAAAGGGCCATTATATTGCAAACAAGCTGCAATCAGGAACAGTCTGGATTAATGATTTTGGTCTTGAATGGGAAACTATGCCTTTCGGTGGCTACAAACAATCAGGAATCGGCCGCGAAATGGGTGGAGAGTATGGCTTACAAAACTATACAGAAGTGAAAAGTGTATTTGTTAGCATCAAACAGGATGGATCAATTTAAGAAACAATGGGACAAGTGTATAAATGAATGGGAGCGGGACAGCAAGTCTGTCCCATGTCCATTTCCACAACTTTTTCTGTCTGAAAATTATTAATGTTATAAAAACTAAAAAGTAATACAACTATTTTTTTGAATCGCTTACATAGGAGGGGTAAGATGGAAGAATTGGTGAATAAAGCGTCGGGTATGGTTTGGAGTCTGGGGTTGGTAGCATTTGCACTTGGTGCTGGATTATTCTTTTCTATTATTACGCGTTTTGTGCAAATTAGATATTTTAAGGAAATGATTAAGCTTCTTTTTGATAAGGGTGAACCGGAATCTGGTGTGTCCTCTTTCCAGGCGTTTTGTATGGCTTTAGCTGGTCGGGTCGGTATTGGAAATATCGCTGGAGTTGCTACTGCGATTGCATTTGGCGGTCCGGGAGCAGTTTTCTGGATGTGGATCATGGCTTTATTGGGAGGAGCAAGTGCTTTTGTTGAATCTACTCTTGCTCAGGTCTATAAAGTAAAAGATGGTAACCAATACCGAGGCGGAACTCCTTATTTTATTGAAAAAGGTTTAAAAATGAAGTGGTTCGGGGTGTTGGTTGCGATTGTTGTTACACTGTGTTACGGAATATTAGTTCCAGGTATTCAGGCTAACACGATTGCTGTTGGATTTGAGAACACAATCGGTCTCAATAAAAGCATCACTGGTATCATTCTTGTGGCATTACTTGGCATCATTATTTTTGGCGGTGTTAAGCGAATCGCGTCTGTTGCAGATAAAGTTGTACCTTTCATGGCTTTAGGATATGTGATTGTCACGTTCGTTCTTTTAATTGCTAATGCATCAGAAATTCCAGCAATGTTTGGATTAATCATTTCAAGTGCATTTGGAGCAAATGAAATGTTTGGCGGTATGTTCGGTGCAGCGATTGCATGGGGTGTTAAGAGAGCTGTATTTTCCAACGTTGCTGGTGTAGGGGAAGGAACTTATAGTTCAGCCGCCGCTGCTGTATCTCATCCGGCAAAACAAGGCCTTGTTCAAGCATTCTCTGTTTATATTGATACGATCGTTGTTTGTACAGCTACAGCACTTATGATTTTAATCACCGGCATGTACAACATTACTCCAGAAGGACAGTCTTCGATTGTTGACAACATCCCAGGTGTGGAGGCTGGTCCGATGTGGACACAAGCTGCTGTAGAAAGCGTTATCCCTGGATTTGGTGGATTGTTTGTTGCGATTGCGATCTTCTTCTTTGCCTTTACAACGCTAATGGCTTACTACTATATTTCTGAAACAACCCTCTTTTACCTTGGAAGAAATAGAAATTTAAAAGGGTTTAAAGCAGGCTTAATGATTCTTTTCTTAGGAATGATCTATATTGGAAGTGTCGAAAACGCATCCCTATTATGGGGACTTGGTGACTTTGGCTTCGGAAGCATGGCTTGGCTAAACTTAGTGGCTATTTTAATGCTAACGAAAACGGCCTTAAAAGTATTTAAAGATTATGAAAAACAAAGGAAAGCGGGAATTGAACCAGTCTTCGATCCTGTTAAACTCGGCATTAAAGGTGCTGATTTTTGGGAGGAGAAATTAAAAGAAAGTAATTCAAAAGGTAAGAGGAATATAGAGGAAAGGAAAGCAGGGGCAGGAAATACTTTCCACTTATAAATCGAAAATTCCCTTATATCGGTTGGGGATAGTTTCGCTAGTACTTCCCTCAATTTCTGAAGATTGATTCATTAATAAATAAAAAAAGCGAAAAGAGGATTAGTAAATTAAAAAATTTACTGGTCCTTTTCTCGTATGGGATTGTGAATCTAATCCAAAAAAATCAGGCAGTTCATGGACGCTCGGACATTTTGAACAATCGCTAGGAGCCCAAGTTAAATAGACTTCCAGGTGCATTATTGGTTATAATGATGAAAAAGCTGAAATAGTACTTCGGAGGTCAGATGATGAAACACTTTTACCAAGATGATAGTTTAACTCTGCATACGGATCTATATCAGATCAATATGGTGGAAACGTATTGGAGAGATGGAATACATAATAAACGAGCGGTCTTCGAACTATTTTTCCGTAAGCTTCCGTTCGGGAACGGTTATGCTGTATTTGCTGGATTGGAGAAAGTGATTCAGTTTATTAAAGGCTTCCGCTTTAGCGAGGAAGATCTTGAATATTTGAAAAATGAAGTAGGTTATCAGGAGGATTTCATTCAATATCTTAAAGATATCCGATTTACAGGAACTATATGTGCCATGGAAGAAGGCGAGCTTGTTTTCGGCAATGAGCCGATCATCAGGGTGGAAGCCCCCCTTGCAGAAGCTCAATTGATTGAAACAGCCTTGCTTAATATTGTGAATTACCAAACATTAATTGCGACCAAGGCATCGCGTATCAAGCAAGTTGTAGGCGATGAAGTAGCGGCGGAATTTGGCACAAGACGGGCACAGGAAATGGATGCGGCGATTTGGGGAACCCGAGCAGCCTATCTTGCCGGTTTTGAATCAACAAGTAATGTCAGAGCGGGAAAGCTGTTCGGTATTCCTGTATCGGGAACACATGCCCATTCGATGGTCCAAGCATATAAAGATGAATATACGGCCTTCATTAAATATGCCCAAACACATAAGGATTGTGTCTTTCTAGTAGATACATATGATACACTCCGTCTCGGTGTTCCAAATGCAATCAAAGTGGCTAAGGAGCTTGGAGATAAAATTAATTTTATCGGAATCCGCCTTGACAGCGGTGACCTTGCCTACCTTTCGAAAGAAGCACGCAAATTGCTCGATGAGGCTGGATTTACTGATGCAAAGATTGTTGCCTCCAGTGATTTAGATGAGTATACGATTATGAGTTTGAAATCACAGGGTGCCAAAATTGACAGCTGGGGGGTAGGGACCAAACTGATTACAGCTTACGATCAAGCTGCGCTCGGGGCGGTTTATAAAATTGTATCCATTGAGGACAATAACGGAAAAATGGAAGATACGATTAAAATCTCATCCAATCCAGAAAAGGTGACAACACCGGGATTAAAGAGGATTTATCGAATTATCAATAATACAAACAACCACGCCGAAGGGGATTATATTGCACTAGCCGATGAAAAGCTCCCTGAAAAAAGGTTGCGAATGTTCCATCCAACCCATACGTTCATGAACAAAGTGGTGACCAACTTTACTGCCAAAGAATTACATGTGAGAATTTTTTCTGATGGGGAACTTGTTTATGAAGTACCTTGCTTGGAAGAATCCCGTGATTATTTAAAGCAAAACCTCGTTGCCCTTTGGGACGAGTATAAGCGGATTACCAATCCGGCAGAGTATCCAGTTGACTTAAGTCAAAAATGCTGGGATAACAAAATGAGGAATATAGAAGAGGTCAAAGATAAAGTTGCGGCCATGAAAGGCGATCAAGAAGAGAGCTTTTAAATAAAATTAAGAAGGGCAGACTCCCAAGGGGGATTAATGAATCCCCGCTGGAGTCTGCCCTTTAGTTATTTTTGCTTAAAGAAATCCGTAAAGGCATGAAAAATTTCAATCCCTTGGTAGGTAAGCATGCTTGCGGCTGATATGGAAAAAAGGCCAATAATAATAAAGCGAATCCACATTATAATTTCCTCCCTTATCATTGATTGATATCAAAATGATTCGGGAGCATAGATCACATAGTTAGATTGATGAAATTTCGGTATTAGAAAAATAAAGCTTCTGATAAAAATGATGGATAGATAAACAAGGGGAGCGGCAACTGCAGCTAGGATGACCGGCAGGACAAGAAGAATGGGTAAGTCCATGGGCAGCTTCTTGTCATCGTCCCATTGCCCTTTCACCTTGGCATCATCTATGTTGATGATGGCCTTGAAATGGGTATGAGAGTGGGAAAGTGAATATGAAAAGTGAAGAAAGGTGAAAGCAAGGAAGGCAAGGAGCAACGGAATGGTAAGGTTATTTTTCATCTTCATCAATATCCACTCCTTCCAATAATGAGATTGTTTTAATCATATACACTTTTATTATATTTGAAAATAAAAACATTCTGACAATTTTCTTGGTTTTTTTGAAAAAAAGGCGCTTGCCACGGCCAAGTTTCGCAATCAACCATGCTTTGTGTTACAATCTTAGCAGTCAAAATGTGAAAAGGAAGAAACGAATGAGCAGAATCTTACCGGTTAATAAAAATGATTTTATAGATGTAGTGTTTGAAGATCTAACCCATGATGGGGCGGGTGTGGCCAAGGTTGATGGGTACCCGTTATTTGTTCCCAACGGACTGCCGGGCGAAAAGGCAAAAGTGAAGGTTATTAAGACGGGCAAAGGGTATGGCTTTGGTCGGTTGGTGGAGTTTTATGAAAAAAGCCCTGATCGAGTCGAGATTGACAGCCGAGATTTCCATAAATATGGAGGCTGTCAGCTCGAGCACCTTAGTTATGAAGGTCAGCTAAGGTATAAGGTAAACCAAGTTCGTCAGGTACTTACACGGATTGGTAAATTAGAGGATGTCGTTGTACATCCCATATTAGGAATGGATCAGCCCTTTCATTACCGCAACAAGGCACAGGTGCCGGTGGGGGAAAAGGATGGTAAATTGATTGCGGGCTTTTTTAAACCAAGGAGCCATGAAATTGTTGATACGAACGAAAGTGTCATTCAACTGCCTGAAATAAATGAAGCAGTTCAGACGGTGAAGGAAATTTGCAGTGAGTTAGGGATTCCTGCCTATCATGAGGAATCACATAAAGGTGTACTCAGACATATTATGGCCCGTTATGGTCAGCAAACAGGCGAACTCATGGTGGTCATTATCACAAGGACGACAGACCTTCCCCAAAAAGACAAGCTAGTGGAGCAAATCGTTGCGCGGCTCCCAAAGATCAAGTCGATTATCCATAATGTGAATTCCAAACGGACGAACGTGATTATGGGGGCGACAACGAACGTTTTATGGGGCAACGAAGTCATTTATGACTATATTGGCGATGTGAAATTTGCAATTTCCGCCCTGTCCTTTTATCAGGTTAATCCTGTTCAAACAAAGGTTTTATATGATAAGGCGCTTGAATACGCGGACCTTAGCGGAGAAGAAAGCGTGATTGATGCCTACTGTGGGATCGGAACGATTTCTTTATTTTTAGCACAAAAAGCACGGAAGGTATTTGGTGTAGAGGTAGTTCCAGAGGCGATTGAGGATGCGAAGCGGAATGCCGCATTAAACGGAATGGAAAATACCGAGTTTGCTGCTGGGGAAGCCGAGGTTGTGATTCCAAAGTGGTATAAAGAAGGAAATGCCGCGGATGTCTTGGTCGTTGATCCTCCGCGTAAAGGCTGCGATGAAGCTTTGCTTCAAACAATCATCGAGATGAAACCGAAAAAAGTCGTTTATGTATCTTGTAATCCAGCTACCCTAGCAAGGGATTTGCGGATTTTGGAGGACGGAGGATACAAAACGGTGGAAGTGCAGCCAGTTGATATGTTTCCTATGTCCACACACGTCGAGTGTGTAGCTCAACTTATTTTAAAGTAAGGCAACTAACCCGTTTGGGTGTTGCCTTTTTACGTTTCTTGGTTTGAGATTACTTAGTTGTTTCTTCTTTATAGCTGCATATTATCATTCATAATCCTAAATTAAGGAGCACCAATCCCCTTCATTACCTGACCTACTAATGTATCAATAAATTTTAAGTCTACCTTTTTCTTATATATAAGGATACGAAAGTATATAGGGCCGTATAACATATCTGACACAACATCTAAATTAATTCCTGCTTGAATTTCACCCTGAGCAATGGCACGCTCAAGAATTAATATAGCATCCTCGCGGCGAGGTTTAAGATAATTGGTGTAGAAGGCTTTTGCTATCTCCGAATCCTCTCCGCTTTCTGCAACAAGGGCTACCACCGTTCTTCCAAGGATACTGTTAAAAACATTTGCAAGAGTGTGAAGCTGTTGACAGAAATTTTCACGAATCGAAGTGTTTTCTTGGAAATACAAACGGGATTCAGTTGACATAAGAAAGGCATCAAGCACGAGAATTGATTTGTTAGGCCACCAACGATAGATGGTGGCTTTTCCGACACCTGCACGAGCAGCAATGGCTTCAATGGTCAATGTTGAATACCCAGATTCCTCTAGTAATTCAATGGTCGCGTTAAGAATAGCAGTTTTAGATGCCTCACTTCGAGGTCTTCCTACTGAGTGTTGTTTAGATTGTTTTTTTTCTGACATGTTCATTCCTCACTTAAATCGGTGTAGGTGTAATAGTGATATTCGCATATCATGATTTTAATCAATTTAACAACATTTATCCAAGGAAAATAAACCGTTACACAGCAATTTCATTGTCCTTATTTTTTATCTTCATTTCTACTTTCTTTGGACGCCAAATTTGCTCAAATATTAGAGCCACTAACATTCCGACCATTACACCATTGCTAAACACATATTGCAAGACAGTTGGTAAGGCTGAAAAGACAGCATTTGGTAAGAACATAACCCCTGTTCCTAGTGAAAGAGCAGTACTAAGAATGGTCAACCGTCTTTGGTCAAGAGGTTCTTTAAGAACAGAACTAATACCTATTCCTGCCATTGAAGTAAATGAGGCAAGCATAGCGGCATAGGCAATCGGACCTGGGAGCATAGCAAAAAGCGAATACACCTTTGGGAAAAAGGAAATAACTGCTAGAGATATACTGGCGATAAAGAATGGCAGCAGACGGCTTTGACCCGTCATCCGTACAAACCCTGCCGCCACAGAAAATGGAACAACTCCGACTGTCGAGAAGACAGAGGACAAAATTGTACCTATTCCACTGATAATACCAGAACTCTTAAGTGAACCCTCTTTTCGCAATGCATTGTCGTGAGTACTTTCATTTGCTTTTTCACTGAACACTTGTTTCATGGCCGCTACACTGGCAATAATGCTGGAAATTAATACAAATGTCACCATAATGGATGAAACAAACATACCCGCATCAAGCTTAGGCATCCCCCATGCGAAAACATCAGGTAATGAAATAAAAGAGGACGTTTTAGGCATAGGTTGTGAACCGAAAAATAGAATAAAAGCGATTGAACCTACAACCATACCAATAAGAACTGCATAACTTTTTAACCAACCCTTTCCCCAAACAGAAAGAGCAAGTACAAGAATGAAGATTGCAAAAGAAAGAATGACAATTCCAGGCTGAATCTTCGTTGACTTATCACTGACCCCAATCATTCCTTTAAGGAACATTCCGCTTAACTGAAAGCCGAGAATGGTCAAGTAAACTCCGTTAACAAGTGGGGTAAACAGTTTCAGTAATTTGTTCATCCATCCTGTTACACCAACGATAATGAGAAAAACCCCCGTTAAAAGCATGGCACCTTCCAATAATTGTAGTGATCCGCCAGCTTTGTCTACCCCTTGTACGACAGCCATTTGGCCCATTAATGTAAATACCCCAAGCCATATTCCAGCTGGGCCGTCAGGTATAGGCAAACGGTGTCCTAACCAGCCCGATAATAAAGATGATACCCCAACAACTAAAAAGGTTCTTTGCATCAATCCAGAAATCTCTAATGGAGAGAGTTGAAAGACCTGGCCTATGATAATAGGAATCGTAAGCGAATTAGCTATTAAAAAAATAAACCATTGAAGTGAACCAATACTTGTATCTAATTTTATATTTTTCATAATCTATCCCTTTCTTTATATGAAGTATAATAACGCACATTTTAATTATAAAACGATACGTTCTGTTTTGTATTATATATCATTTTAAAAATTTTTCAACCATGTTTTTTCAAGTTTTGGGCAAATTGCAGATGATAAATAAAATTAGAAAAGGAGAATGCGAAAGAAGAGAAACAGATAAATAAACTTTTTATATAGGCAGTGTGAAAAATGGGTTTTATTGAAAGACTATTTGAGAAACTAATTGGTAAATCCTTACGTTAAAGCAGAATATTATCAATAAGAATAATTAACCCATTGTTTATTAGGAAAATGAAGAAATTTAAAGGGAGAGAAATTGCCAATGCCATGATTAATGCAGCTCAAATACAATACGAAAAAGTTAAGGTTTATAATTGGGGGAAAATAGGAGAAATTTCAAGATGAATTTCTAAGGACTTTGGGGACTTATTCAGGCAACTAACCCTTTGGGAATTGCCTTTCCAAGGTTTTTTAATGATTGACAAATTTGTTCACATAATTGTAGAAAAGCTTTTGAAAAGAGTAAATTTATATGACTTCTAATGTGATATTATTTTATCTGTAGGAGGTAACAAAATGGAAGCATGACAAAAAAATAATTACTTTTTCATTTGGACGTTTATGTCCTCTATCACTTTCCCCATCATAACAATGATTTTAAGAAAACCTCGAAGAATACATCCAACTAGTAAATTTTGCAAACGTTTTCTAATAACCACATATTGAATCCACACTTTTTTCTGCTTTAACATCCATTCTTTTCATATTTTTTCGGATAATTTGTTTTATAAAAATAGACCTGAAGGGATAGGTCTGTTTTGTAAACATATATCATTTAAAAGATTCCTAGACTATGATTTCTGGTACGTAAATGTTATCTGAAGGAGGATAATTTAATGGGTCACGATATATCAGGATACAATAAAGCAGGGCAAGAAATTGCTTATGCTCGTTTTAGCATGGGGAATTATAATGCTATCATTTTGTATGATTTACTTGATGCATATAAGTACTATGCGGGAGTTAGCGGGTCAGGGGGCAGTTCTACCTTCTCGAAACAACAAATAGTAAAGGTTGTGAATGCCTACAAGCAATTTTTTAACACTGGTGAGTCCCTGTCAGAAAGTGATTCCCTGCCATGGGACCAAAAACAAATCTTGAATTTTATCCAAAATTGTTTAGCAACAGCAAAAATAGAAGGTAGTGTAAAAGTGTATTTTGGCTAATGCTTTAAGTCTGTTCGCTAAATTTTCCAATTTCGCGCTGAAATGAAACGTTAAATTTATGGCATCTACAAAAAATTGTAGATGTTTTTTTTATGGGAATTATCTAAATTTTTTGTATTATAAAAATGATATAATATAAAGAAGATTATTGGAAGCACAGCTTATGAATAAATAAAGATCTCCACAAAACTTTACTGAGAGGAAACGTTTCCATGAATTTTCAATCTGTTGTTGCAAATGTTCCTGATTACAAAGCTTTTCTGACGGTTGATGAAATGGATGACAGCTGCAGGAAGCTTGCTAATGAGTTTCCTGATATCGTTACTGTTTTTGAAATTGGAAAATCACGAAAGGGACATTCCATTTTATGTTTGAAAATTGGGGATGGACCAAAGAACGCTTTATGCTTTGCCTGTCCTCACCCTAATGAACCGATTGGAGCCATGACACTAGAGTACTTTTCTCGTGCTTTGGCTGAGAGTGATGAGTTACGAGAAGGGTTAGGCTTTACATGGTACATGATTAAATGTATCGATCCAGATGGTGTTCATCTAAATGAAAACTGGTTCAAAGGACCGTTTAATGTCTATACCTACACGAAAAACTATTATCGGCCAATCGGCTATGAACAGGTAGAATGGACTTTTCCGATTGACTACAAAGAACTGCATTTTCATAATCCGCTTCCTGAAACCCAAGCTTTAATGAAATTAATACAAGAGATCAAGCCGGAGTTTATGTATTCGCTCCATAATGCAGGATTTGGGGGAGCTTATTGGTACATCACACATGATCTGCCAGAGCTGTATGAAGGCTTGAGGAATTCAGCTTTAAAACAAGGCATTCCATTGAACTTAGGAGAGCCAGAGGAACCTTTCATAACGAAATTTTCTCCGGCTGTCTTTAAAAATATGACAATTGCTGAAGCGTATGATTTCATTGAAAAATTTAGTGGAGAAAAGCCAAAAATAAAAAATGGCACTTCAAGTTCAGACTATGCTTCAAGCGTATCGGACTGTGTAACTCTTCTGACTGAACTGCCTTATTTCTTTGATTCGAGGATTGAGGATTTGAGTGAGGGGGATATCACACGGAAAGAGGCCATTTTCCAGAATGTAAAACAATCACAAACTCATTTTACTTACTTAGATAAGTTGTTAACTGAGGTTCGCCCTTATATTAGTGAACAGAATCCATTTGTAAAATTTGTAGAAGAAGTGATTCAGTATATTAGAGAAGGCAGTGAAGCCAAGATTAATTGGGCTGAAAGTAATCCTGAATTTGAAAAAATGGCTTCCATTGCAGAGATTTTTGATAATTTACAAGTTGCCAAGTTTTACAATGGCTTGTACTTAGGGTTGACAGTTCGGACTTGTGAATATGAAATCGAGCAGCTTGGCCGGCAAAAAAATAGTGATAAGACAGCAATGAGCAAACTTATGGAAACTTACGAGAAAGGTGAGCAATTTTTAAATGAATATTGTGAAAACCTTGAATATGAGCTTGATTATACAGCGATTCCGATTCAAAAGCTTGTGCGAATACAGGTGGAGAGCGGACTAATAGTGGCAAATTATATTCGTGAAAATCGATAAAGATAAACACGGAAGAACCTTGTTGTATTGTCTGTAAAAGACCTAAAATGATAGAGGGGAGTGTAGTAATGCCGCTACCTATGCTTACACATAAAGATAAAATTGAAACAGAGGATGAATTACGTTCAATTATGGGGGCACCTAGTGAACTAGTTAGAAAAAAGGTGATTTCCTATATAGACAATCATTGTAAGGATTTTATTTCACGTTCACCTTTTCTAGTCATTTCTACTTCTGATGCTTCCGGATATTGTGATGTTTCTCCTCGTGGAGACATGCCTGGGTTTGCACTTGTACTTGATGATAAGCATATCGTTATTCCAGAAAGACCAGGGAATAAAAGAATAGATACAATGCGTAACATTTTATCCAATCCAAGGGCAGGTCTTCTTTTTTTAATACCTGGATTAGGAGAGACGTTAAGAGTGAATGGAAAAGCGTATCTGGTGAAAGATGACATCCTCCTTGAACGAATGGCACATCATGGGAAGAAACCTTTAGTAGGGATCTGCATTGAAGTGGAGGAATGCTTTATTCATTGTGCAAAAGCGATGAAACGTTCAGGCCTTTGGGAACCAGAAACATGGAGTGAAAAGGATTCACTTCCAAATGCAGCCAAAATCCTCTTAGACCATACCAAAATTCCCGATATGTCAGAAAAGGATTTGGAAAAGGTACTTCAAGAAGATTATAGGACCGAGCTCTATTAAAGGAAGATATAGAGTTTTCTTAAATAGCATCATATTGGTTATTTTTCGGAAAATTATGTACTTCAAATTATTAATATGTTATAGTAAGTGAAAATTCCATATCGTGTAAGAATTGGTGCCAAGCTAAGGCTTGGCTTAAAAGGGAAGAACGGTGTAATTCCGTCGCTGTCCCGCAACTGTAAATCGGAGTGAATCACAAATACCACTGTCTGTACGACGGGAAGGTGTGAGGAACGATGATGATAAGCCAGGAGACCTGCCAAATTCCAGTACACACCAAATACCTACGTGGAAATAGGTGGTGACCTTCATTTGTACGACAAGCGAGTTATGAGTATCAATGTTTTTGCATGTCTTTTAAACATAACTTTAACTTGATTGTAGAGCCATTTCCATTTTGCGGAGATGGCTTTTTTGTATTTGGGAATTTTGTAACTATAAAAAGGAGGAAGGAAAATGAATTTAGTCAGTACAGCAATTGGTTACCCATACATTGGTGATAACCGGGAATGGAAACGGTGTGTAGAATCTTATTGGAAGTCTGCGATCTCAGAGGAGCAATTTAGCTTAGAGATGAAAACAATCCGCTTAAATAATTTGAAGCGACAGCATTCATTAGGCTTGGATTTACTAACTGTTGGGGATTTTAGCTTTTATGACCGGATGCTAGACCATGCGGCAATGTTCGGAATGGTTCCAAATCGTTATCAGTGGACAGGCAATGAAGTAAATCTATCAACCTATTACGCAATGGCACGCGGGGGAAAGAATGTAGTAGCATGTGAAATGACAAAGTGGTTTAACACCAACTATCACTACATCGTTCCTGAGTATGAAGGCCAGTCATTAAGATTAACGAAGAATTACATCTTAGATTATTTCTTAGAAGCCAAACAGGAATTAGGTCTAATGACAAAGCCTACTTTAATCGGTCCTTTTACTTTTGTGAAATTAGCGAAAGGATACGATGCCAAATCGAAAGCATTGTTTATTTTAAAACTCCTGCCGCTCTATGCACAAGTATTGCAGCAACTTGTAAATGCAGGTGCTCAGTGGATTCAAGTGGAAGAACCCGCTTTGGTCCTTTCACTTACAGCAGATGATGTAAAACTAGTCCAGGAGATTTACAAACAATTAGCAGAACAAGTACCAGCTGCCCGAATCATGTTACAAACCTATTTTGAAGGACTATCAGTGTATGAAGAGCTATCTCATTTACCGGTTGCGGGGATTGGACTTGATTTCATCCATGGTTCTGAAGAGAATATGGCTTCACTTCGAAAACACGGCTTCCCACAAGACAAAGTATTAGGAATTGGCATCGTAAATGGACGGGATATTTGGCGGGCGAATTTGGCTGAAAAAGCATTTAATATAAAAGCTATTTTATTATTAAGCGGTGTAAAAGAAGCTTGGATTCAGTCTTCATGTAGTTTACAGCATGTACCTGTGACAACGAAGGCAGAAACTCGCTTAGATGCCACTTTAAAAAATGCTCTATCATTTGCTGATGAGAAAATTGTAGAGCTGACACAGTTAACAGCCTATGTGTGTGACGAGGCGTGGGCAGGAAATAAGAGTGTGTCACAAAGTATGAAAGCAACCCAAGCATTAGTGCAGCATGAGGCGAGGAAAAATGCACGGGTGAAGGGGCTTGAATTACAAGTAAAACCCGAACATTTTGCCCGTCCATTGACATTTAATGAACGCCAGCCTCTACAGAAGGTGGCATTAAATTTACCAGATTTTCCAACCACAACGATTGGCAGTTTCCCTCAGTCGGATCAAGTAAAACGTACACGCACAACCTGGCGGAAAAAGGAACTCACCGACGCTGAATACGCAGCGTTCTTGAAGGGTGAAACAGCTCGTTGGATTCAAATTCAAGAAGAGATTGGACTGGATGTTTTCGTCCATGGTGAATTTGAGCGAACGGATATGGTTGGATATTTTGGAGAAAAACTAGAAGGGTTTGCTTTTACAGAAAAGGCATGGGTGGTATCCTATGGTTCACGCTGCGTAAAACCACCAATTATTTTTGGTGATGTCGAGTGGGTCGCTCCAATGACCGTGAAGGAGGTAGAAGCGGCCCAGCAATTAACGTCTAAGTATGTGAAAGGGATGTTAACAGGTCCTGTCACCATCTTAAATTGGTCTTTTGTCCGTGATGATATTTCACGTGAACAAGTAGCCAGCCAACTCGCCTTAGCGCTGAGAGAAGAGATTCAAGCGTTAGAAGATGCAGGCATTGCGATAATTCAAGTAGATGAACCTGCATTGCGTGAAGGATTGCCATTACGTAAAGAAAAATGGTCGGAATATTTGGCGTGGGCGGTTAATGCCTTTAAGTTAGCCACCTCCAGTGTGAAAAATGAAACGCAAATTCATACCCATATGTGTTATTGCGAGTTTAATGACTTTATTGAGCCTATTCGTGCCCTTGATGCAGATGTTATTTCCATCGAAACGTCTAGAAGTCATGGAGAGTTGATTCAATCTCTTAAGCATAATCCATACGAACTTGGGATTGGTTTAGGAGTGTACGATATTCATAGTCCACGAGTGCCCAGTGTAGAAGAGATTAGTGCGATATTAAAAGATAGTGTCGAGGTTATTTCAAAAGAACAGTTCTGGGTGAATCCTGATTGTGGTTTAAAAACACGTCATGAAGAAGAAACCATTGCATCGCTTAAAAATTTGGTGACAGCAGCCCGGAAACTCCGCCAACAGCAGTGTCAAACGATTTAAACTGTAAGTGCCTTTTCCATTTTTGGGAAAGGCTCTTTGGGTTGTTTAATTAAACATCACCACCTAGGCAAATGTGCATAAAATGATGCAAGCACAATAATGGAGGTGTGATGTTCCCAAATGATGTTCCATCATGATTATAGAAATAATTCTTCAGATATTTATAGACAATACAAGCAATTACAGGCTCAAAATGAACAATTAAGAAAAAGAATAAAAGAATTAAAGGGACTTCTAAGGAATCAGAACCTAAGGGCAGATGACCAAAACTGGGAAATGCATTTAGCTGACCAAGGAAATACCAATTATTCTAGTGCCGCCTTGCCTGCTGATTTGACGTTATTGACGTTAAAGAAAGATCCCTTTAATAACGCTTCTGCGTTGTTTAGTGTAAATCGCAATCAGCTGTATTCGGCGGAACGGATTTCAAAAAAAGTACTCTCTGCCACTGACTTAGATACCTATAAAGAGAGATGGAATTTTTCAATAGAAGAGCAGAATGGGTTTCTTGACTTGATAGCAAGAGACGGAGTGATTTACACTTCAACGATGACTAAAATTTATGCGATACAGGATAACGGTACCTCTCCACAGACACTTTGGACCGTTGATAGCTTTGCGAATCGTCTCTTAATTGACCAGAATACCTTATATTATTTAACGAGAACTACCGAAGGTTTCGATGCAATTGGTACGGTAGATGTAACTACGGGTAAAAAGAGATGGAGTTATCCCCTTAAATTCCAAGAGCGGTTGGAAGGGGTTTTCGCTGCTGGTGATAATCGACTGTTTGCAAATATACGGAATCCAGTTCAAATGACATCCAAAATGTATGCATTCGATGCATCGACGGGCACGGTGCTTTGGACATTTGATCTGGATTCAAGCCTCCCTATTTATGGGGCCCCAGTCTATAAAGATGGAAAGCTTTACTTCGAAACGAAACCGGCGGCAACAAGAAATATTTGGGCATTAGATGCTGCAAGTGGAAGAACATTATGGAAGTTTAGCCCTACGGGTATGTTTACACAGCCTCTTTCTGTAGTGAGTGATTCCTTAATTGTTCTTGATGAGGCCAATATTATCGCGGTAGACAAAAATACCGGAGTACAGAAATGGAAGACCTTGTATGCAGAACAATTTGTTGCTGGTGGACTTCAGACCATTAAAGGGGCAAGTGGAATGGTCGTAGCCTCCGATAGAATTATTTTGGGAAATTACAACAAAATTAAATTCTTTAATAGCGCAAATGGTCAGCTTATTTATTCCACTCTTCAACTAACACCTACTACAGGCGCGTCTGGCTTGCGCCCAATCGGCGTCATCAAGGACACCATTTTTGTAACAGAGACGAATCAATTTCTATATACGTACGCTGTGCCAAAAACATCCCAGTTAGATACAGAAAAGCCAACGGCAACGATCGATTTGCCAGCAGTCAGTCAGCTTTCTATGCAGGATGGAAAGAACCAAATTAAAATTCCCATCACCATAAGTGAAACGGCAGATATGGAGGTAACCATTGTTGATGAAAGCGGCTGGGTAGTTCAGACTTGGTTAGGACGCTACTTGAAGGGGACAGCGAATTTTTATTGGGATGGAAAAAACAGCCGTGGCTTTAATGTAATCCGTGGAAATTACTATCCAATTGTAAAACTCACCGATCTTGCTGGGAATAAGAATGAATATACAGCACGTGACAAATCCATTCTGATTACAGAAGGTTTCGGTTTAACCTTGAAAAATTCCAACTTACGCTCGGCAGCCACCACTCAAAGCACCATCCTAACAACAATCCCTGCTGGTTCAGAAGTGGTGATAACTGGAGAAACGGGTGATTGGTATCAAATTGAGTACAGGATTATCAGTGCGGTTCTGAAAGGATATGTCTCCAAACCATTAATTAAAGTTCCATCCAATCAGGAGATTCAAGCAATCGAAAAGGCGAGGACAAGGACAAACGTCAATGTTAGAACCAATCCTGGAACTCAGTATGATACAAAGATTGTGCTTCCGATGAATACAGATATAAAAATTTATTCCGCAATCGGAGACTGGTATTCAATCGAATACAAGAAAGACAGCAGTACTTTGGATTCTGGGTATGTAGCAAAATTTACTGTAACCCTCCCAACGGTATCAACTGTTGTTTACACCGTTGTTGCGGGCGATTCTCTCTGGAAGATTGCCCAGAAGAATGGGGTTACGATTGACTCCATCGTTAAAGCCAATAACCTCGATCCTAATCAACCAATCTACATTGGCCAAAAACTAACCATAGTAAAATAATCCTTTTCCATGCATAGGTGAGAGATCAGAATATATGAAAGGTATAAAAAGAATTTATTTGACATTTCTAATCGACGTGTTAACATTATCCATGCAAGGGAATTTTTAAAAATGAATAGATAACAATCCGCTAGAGGTGCCTTTTTAAAGGGCTGAGATTGAAGTGATACTTCGGGACTCTATGAACCTGATCTGGGTTATACCAGCGTAGGGAAGTGGAAACATGGATATTTGAAGGATCATGTTTATATTTCAAATTATCAACCACTTTCTTATCAAAAGGAAGTGGTTTTTTGTTTTTCACTTTATTTCATTGAGCTTCAGATTCTGGATTATAGGGGGTGACTTGTATTTTAACTAGTGTTAAAGAGTTACATATTATATCCAATGGTCAAATGCCGATCGAGCAGCTATGTGAAATTGTCATGGATATTCATCCGTATGTAACCGCGATTCACTTACGCGAAAAACAAAAAACAGCGAGGGAACTTTTTCAAGCAGTGGAACTTCTAACAATGACAAACCTGCCGTTATTAAAGATTATCATCAATGATCGTGTGGATGTTGCCTTAGTTACAAAGGCTGGCGGGGTTCAATTAGCTTTTCATAGTTTAGATGCAGCCATTGTCAAAGGGAATTTTCCTCAGCTTAGGGTAGGAAGTTCCATCCATTCCTACGTGGAGGGACAAAAAGCAAAAGAAAAGGGTGCTGATTACGTCCTTTTCGGTCATGTCTTCCCTTCGCAATCAAAACCAGGAATGCCCCCTAGAGGTCTTGATGAATTATCAAGGATTACACAATTAGAGGTTCCGGTTATTGCCATTGGAGGCATAACTCCCGAGAATACAGGGCGGGTACTAGATGCTGGGGCAAAAGGAATCGCTGTCATGTCAGGAGTATTAGAAGCTCGCGATCCATTAGTAGCAGTAAAGGCTTATTTAAATGTATTAAGAGATGGAGATGGAACAAGTGGGAAATTCATTTGATGTTGCCATTATCGGAGGGGGGATTAACGGATCCTCTATTGCCTATCAACTATCAAAAATGGGCAAAAAAGTAATCATAATTGAGAAGGATAGATTGGCTTGCCAAGCTTCCAGTGCGGCGGCTGGTATGCTGGCAGCACAAGCGGAGATTGAACAAGATGGTCCTTTATTCCAATTGGCATTAAAGAGTCAAGCAATGTTTTCTACACTATCAAGTGAGTTATATGAATATACAGGAATTGATATCGAGTTTGTGAATAAAGGAATGCTGAAGATTGCAGAAACGGAAGAAATAGCAATAGAAGTAAAAAAACAGGTCAACTATCAAAGGAATTGGGATCCAATGATAAAATGGCTGGATTCAACGGAATTACTAGAAATGGAACCGTATTTGGCACCAAGTGTTGTTGGAGGTATGTATCTCCCTAACGATGGACATGTGCAGCCAGCAAAGTTAACAAAAGCGTTTGCAAATGCGGCTGTTTATTTCGGAGCGGAAATTCGTCAAAATACGGAGGTTCTTTCATTTATTTTTGAAAACGGTCAGGTTAAAGGGGTTAAAACGACCAATGGTGTCATACATAGTGAACAAGTTGTCGTGGCCACCGGAGCTTGGGCAGCGAAATTAATGCGTGAATCGGGGCTGGACATTAGCGTGTATCCTGTTAAAGGAGAATGCTTTTCCGTTCGAACGGAGGAGCCGATTATTAACACGACTATTTTTTCCGACAAACGCTGTTATCTGGTACCAAAACGCAATGGGGAAATTTATATTGGTGCTACCATGATTGAAAATACCTTTGATAACAAGGTTACCCCCGAAGGGATTGCTTCATTAATAGAAAGAGCGACTCAACTAGTCCCTCAGATTAAGGAAGCAGCATGGGAGCGGGTGTGGTCAGGATTCAGACCGCAGACAGGCGATGGAATCCCTTATATTGGCGAGCATCCAAGATGGAAGAGATTGTTCGTTGCAGCAGGGCATTTTCGAAATGGGATTTTATTAAGCCCTATTACAGGGAAGCTAGTAGCTGACCTGTTAGCTGACAGACCGCTAGATACGACTCTTCTTTCAGCATTTCACCTAGAAAGACACAAAGAAACGGTAGGTTAGGAGGTCAAACATGGAGGTAGTATTAAATGGCGAGTTAATCCAATTGCCAGATGAAGTTGAATTTGTTTCAGATGTTCTCAAACATTATGAAATCCAGGATAAGGTCATTGTTGTGGAAGTAAATGGTGAAATCTTAACCAAAATAGATCACCAAAGTACTAGATTAGCAGATAAAGATCGAATTGAAATAGTCCATTTTGTAGGAGGCGGTTGACATGTTAAAAATAGGTTCATTATCCTTTCAATCTCGTTTGTTTCTAGGAACAGGAAAGTATCCAAGCTACGACATCCAAAAGGAAGCAGTGGAAGTTTCCAAAGCAGAAATCCTCACGTTCGCGGTAAGACGAATGAATATTTTTGAATCAAGTCAGCCCAATTTTTTAGAACAGCTAGACACCAATAAATATACGCTGCTGCCAAATACAGCAGGTGCGAAAACAGCGGCAGAGGCCGTCCGTATCGCAAAATTAGCAAAAGCATCTGGCCTCTGCGATATGATTAAGGTGGAAGTGATTGGCTGTGATCAAACATTACTTCCTGACCCGATTGAAACCCTAAAGGCGACAGAAGAATTAGTAAAGGAAGGATTTATTGTCCTCCCTTATACCTCAGATGATGTTGTTTTAGCTAGGAAACTTCAAGAAGCAGGCTGTCATGCTGTCATGCCAGGGGCCTCGCCAATTGGATCTGGTCAAGGTATCATCAATCCCGTAAACCTTAGCTTTATTATCGAACAGGCTGTCGTTCCTGTTATTGTGGATGCTGGGATTGGCTCACCAGCCGATGCGGCTTTAGCGATGGAATTAGGAGCCGACGGCGTCTTATTAAATACGGCTGTGTCAGCGGCTAAGGATCCGGTAAAAATGGCAAAAGCAATGAGACTAGCAATTGAAGCTGGACGTTTAGGCTATGAGGCTGGCCGAATCGAGAAAAAGAGATATGCTTCAGCAAGCAGTCCAAAGGAAGGAATGAGTATCGGGTGATTAATCGGTACTCACGACAAGAACTTTTTTCACCCATTGGAAAAGACGGGCAGCAGCGAATTTCCGATAAACATGTACTCATAATTGGAATGGGAGCACTCGGATCAGCATGTGCCGAAGCACTTGCCCGCGCTGGGATTGGTAAACTAACCATTGTTGATCGTGATTATGTAGAATGGTCCAATTTACAGCGGCAGCAGTTATATACAGAGGAAGATGCCAAAAATCGAGTTCCTAAAGTAATAGCGGCCAAAAACCGCTTAACAGCGATTAACTCTTCTGTGAAAATAGAGGCAATCATTGCAGATGCCTCTGTGTCAGAGCTGGAAGACTGGGCCAAAAACGTTGATCTTATTATGGATGCAACGGATAATTTCGAAACAAGAATGATCATTAACGATGTATCCCAAATGTATGGTGTCCCCTGGATTTACGGTGCTTGCGTTGGAAGTTATGGAATCTCCTACACGATCATTCCTGAGAAAACACCTTGCCTTTCTTGTTTAGTAGAGACCGTTCCTCTAGGAGGATTAACCTGTGATACAGCTGGAATTATTAGTCCAGCTGTGAACATGGTCGTTTCTTTTCAAATAAGTGAAGCATTGAAAATCTTGGTGAGTGACTTGGATTCATTGCGAAATAAACTTGTTTCTTTTGATTTATGGAAAAACCAATATAGTTCCATACAAGTAGATAAGTTGAAAAAGAGGGATTGTCCTTCTTGCGGGGAAGAACGTACTTACCCTTATTTATCATTCGAAAATCAAACAAAGACAGCCGTCCTATGTGGAAGAGATTCAGTTCAGATTCGTCCTGCGATTCCAATGGTTCGTGATTTGGAGGCTTTAGAAAAATTATTTGCGATTCGAGGAGGAGCCGTGGAGAGAAATCCCTACCTTTTATCGTATACTGTGAATCCTCACCGATTAGTAGTTTTTAGAGACGGAAGGGTTTTAGTGCATGGAACGAAGGATATTTCCAAAGCAAAGGCTCTATACCATAAATATTTGGGTTAATAAAAAAGCAAATAGACTAAACAGAAAAAATTAATTGAATATTTTTACAAATGGGTATAGTATTAAAGGTGGATATAGGGATATATGCTCTAGTCTACTTGTGAGTGTTAGAAAAAGGTCAGTGAACTCTTTTTATAGGCAATGAATCTCTAGACCTATTGATGCTAGAATTTAAGCCAAAATAAGCCGTAGAAACTATACGCTTATTTTGGCTTTTTGATTTTTTATATGAGAATTAAAGAGAGGTGGGGGAAAATGGAGAGGGATGAGATAAAACGTCTAAACTTTCTGCTTCAAATATATATCGATGTCAATGTGGATAAGGATTTCTCTGTTTTATCAAAAAATGCAGACCCATTCTTTATACTAAATATGGATGGGCGATTGGTGTATGTGAATGATGTTTGCGAAACTCTCTTAGGTTGCTCCATACCTGAATTATTACAGATGAGGTTGAGTCATATATTCCTCTCCAAATGTTTGAATGAATCACAAACGTTCTTCTTCGAAAAGAGCCGGGAAAAACTAACAAATTTTGATGCAAAGATTAATATGAGACCCGAATTATTAATGGATGTAAATGTTACTACATTTCCAATCCTCTTTAATAAGGAAGTGGTGGGGTCTTATGTGGTTTTAAAAGATATCACTCTAATTAAAAAAGAAAGACAATTACTATCGGAAAAGCAAGCGGTTGCAGGCCAATTAGCGGCAGGAATTGCCCACGAGATACGAAATCCGATCACAGCGATAAAAGGATTTTTACATTTAATGGCTAGGGATTATCATGGGGAGTCTATGTATTTTGATATTGTAGAGTCAGAGGTTACGCGTATTGAAGTAATTCTCAAGGAACTAATGGTACTGGCAACACCGATCAAAAAAAAGTATGAAAAATTGCCGATTAAGTCCTTATTGGATCAAGTCCTATCATTAATGGAATCACAAATGTTATTAAATAATATTCAAGTTGAAAAAAAGTTCTGCTTCCTCGAAGAATCCATTTTAGGGGATGGAAATCAATTAAAACAAGTATTTATCAATTATATTAAGAATGCAATTGAGGCTATGCCAGATGGCGGCAGGATTTTAATAGAAGGGTCCATTACCAAGGGGAAGCGTGTTCAGATTCGAATCATCGACCAAGGATGCGGCATCCCTCCCGAAATGATTAACCGAATAAATGAACCATTTTATACAACGAAGGAACATGGGACGGGGCTCGGAATGCCGGTAAGTTTTCAAATTATTGAGGAGCATAAGGGGAAAATTCATATTACCAGCAGCAATAAGGGAACCTGTATCGAAGTAAGTTTACCAATGTTGTCTTAAATTAAATGATTGCTAGTTGGGGAAATATCGTGTTAAAATGTTAGGGTCTAATGTCTTGCAGTCATTAGTTATGGCAGTTATATATAACCAGCACAAATATATCCTAATCACTTGTATGGTAAATGGAAGAAACTATAAAAATAGTCGTCTTAGCCGTGACCTAACTTCTTTTCCTAGAAGTTAGGTCTTTTTATTTTCCTGAAAGGAGAAGTTAATGAGTAAATCTACACAAGAGAATTTGCTATATCTTAGCAGTACATTTAGTAAGCTCCTCAAGCGCAGATTTGGTAAGGGTCCAGAAACTTGTACGATGATGTCAAAAGGAAACCGATTATATATATACATGCGAAACTTTATTACGCCGGCAGAGGAAGTCTTGTTGGAAAATGATCAGTTGATGTTGGTCCATAATTTTCGTTCAGCCGTAATCAATGCGGTCATCAATGAGTTTAAACATGAAGTTTCGAAAGTATTTGGAGGGGGAATTGATCATTTTTTCCATGATTGGAATTATGATTCGAATACAGGAATTATTCTGTTAGAAAATGTTCCATCTAGTGATGAAGTTAAAATGGAAGAAGACTTTGAGAAGACTCTGTTTAACTTGATTGATTTTGTAGGGACCCGTTATCATAAACGACCGGTTGGTTTAAAGGTAGTAAAGTTTACACAAAATATTTGTGCGATTGAAGCGAGAGATGTCCTCTTGCAACTAGAGAGCTTAGCATATGAACAAGGAAATCTCGATCTGCTGCTTCATCAAGCAAGGGAAATCAAAAGCGGTTATTTGAAAAATAAGAGTATATTTGAGGATCTGTTTAATCGCATCATTGAAGATATATTCATTGTTTGGGATTATGAAAAGAACCGAAACTATCTCATTTTTGTTTTTTACAAAGAATATCAATGAATCGAAAACATGTGGCAAAAGGATTTTCCTGCTTGCCGCATGTTTTTTTTTAACAAGTTGAGCCTTGGTACATAATAAATGATGAATTGATTTGTATCTGCTTAAGGAGTAGAAATGGATGATTAACCAAAACAAGGAAGAATTTATTAGTAGTTATATTAGTAAGTTGTTAAGAAAAAATTTTGGAAAAGGCCCGCAGACGTGTCGGACCACCCTGTCTAAAAATCACCTCGTCACGTATATTCGCGGGTTTTTAACCCCAATGGAAGAAATCTTGTTACAACAGGGACAGAATAGGTATGTTGACGATATAAGAGCAGCTATTATTAACCATGTCTTGGATGAAATAACAGGGGTAGTAAAAGTGACTCTGGAAGTCAATGTAGAAGAATACTATCATGATTGGAACTTCCCAAATAATACGGGCATTCTTATTTTTGTATTAGAAGAAATGATAGGTCAGGTTAGTCAAGCGGATATAGATATGCAAAGGTTAGAATCGGAGGTTGGGCGGCTAAGCTGCTTAGTTGAAAAAGTACCTGATCATATCCATACCTATCCCATTTCACCAACCGTTTATTTAGTTGAAAGAAGCGGTATACTTGTCCCTATTGAAAAGGCACTTATTGAAAAAGGGTTTGAAAAAGAACTTAGATTCACAAAAGATGAGTTAGAAAAAGTATATTTCCACCGTGAAGGCAGATTTGAGGACATTTTTAAAAAATCAGTACGAGACATCTTTATTGATTGGAATTTTAAAGCAGATAAATCATTAATGGCCTTCATGCTTGGATCATAAGGATATGTAAATAAAAAGGCTCTTCCTAATTTTCATTAGGGAGAGCCTCTTGTGTAAAGGATTAGCAACCGTATTTCTGCTATGATCGTGAAGCGACCTTATTCAAGAACTGTAAAGTCCGTTGATTTTGGGTGTTCTCAAATACCTCTTCAGGAGTTCCTTTTTCTACGATAACTCCCTGGTCCATGAAAATGACTTGGTCGGCCACATCTTTAGCAAAGTTCATTTCATGGGTTACAATGACCATTGTCATATTTTCCTTGGATAAATCTTTCATAACCTTTAAAACTTCACCAACTAACTCTGGATCTAATGCAGAAGTAGGTTCATCAAAAAGCAGAACTTTAGGTTCCATAGCCATAGCTCTGGCGATCCCCACACGTTGTTGCTGTCCGCCAGATAATTGATGAGGATACATCTCGGCACGTTCTTTCAGACCAACTTTATCCAGAAGGGTTCTTGCTTTCGTTTCTGCTTCTGCTTTTGACCTTTTAAGAACAGTGGTCTGACCTTCCATTACATTTTCAAGAGCGGTCAAATGTGGAAAAAGATTGTAGTTTTGAAAGACCATACCCGTATTTTTACGAAAAGAAACAAGTTCCTTTGCCTTCATTTTGTGGTTTTGCTCAAAATTTATCGATTGTTCCCCAAGTTTAATCGAACCTTGATTAGGCACTTCCAACAGGTTAAGGCAACGCAGTAACGTTGTTTTTCCAGAACCGGAAGGACCAATAATCACGGCTGTTTTTCCTGTTGGGATGGTCAAATCAATCCCTTTTAATACCTCAAGCTGACCAAAACTTTTATGCAAATTGTCTATGTGAATCATTGGAACACCTCCATTATTTAGCGACACTTCGCTCAAATCTAATCTCCATCTTAGTCTGGAAATAAGAAAGAACGGTACTGAAGATCAAATAGATAAAGGCAACTTCAATGTAAATCCACAGTGGTTCATAGGTAGCAGCCGCGATTTGTTGACCTTTTTGGAATAGTTCAGTAACCGTAATGGTTGCTGCTAAGGAGGTGTCTTTTACTAAACTAATAAAAGAGTTACCGAGCGGCGGCAATGATACACGAATGGCCTGAGGAATAATAATTCGTCTCATCGCCTGAGATTTGGTCATTCCAATTGAAAAAGCGGCTTCCCATTGCCCCTTTGGAATGGAAAGTATCGCTGCCCGGATAATTTCTGAACTGTAAGCACCTTTATTTAACGTAAAAGCAATGACTGCAGCCGGAAATGGATCAAGTGTTATTCCCATACTAGGTAATCCGTAAAATAGAATAAAGATTTGTACGAGTAAAGGAGTACCGCGAAAGATCCAAACATAAAATTTGGCGACAGCGTTTAAGCCTTTTAGATTGGATAGCCGTGCAAGTGCAATAAAAAAGGCTAAAATCAGCCCTAGAATAAAGGTGATAATTGTTAATGGTATCGTAAACTGAATTCCCGCTTTTAAAATAGGAAAAAAGGAATCACTAAGGATTCCTATAATTCGATCTATTCGTTCTTGGTCTGCAAACATATTGTTCCATTCCTTTACTTAGATACGTCCTCATTAAACCATTTTTTAGAGATTGCTAGGTACGTACCATCTTTTTTCATATCTGCAAGAGCGCCATTTATCGCATCAACTAGTTCTTTATTTCCTTTACGGAAAAGAAAGGCATTGCTTGTTGCGTCAGCTTCTTCATAAACCTTTTTAATAGGAAGATCTGGACGCTGTTTCTTTAAGTCTAGGTATGAAAGGCTATCGTTAATTGTTGCATCAATACGTTTTGAAGTGATTAGGTCGATGGATTGATTAAATCCTTCAACAACTGTATTGGTTGCACCATGTGCTTCAGCAATTTTACGGTAGTTACTGTCTAATGATTGTCCAACTTTTTTACCCTTTAAGTCATCAAGTGTCTTAATATCGTTATTGTTCTCATGAACAACAAGAACAGCTTTTGAGACAATATACGGTTCTGACATATCGTATTTCTCTAAACGGTCAGGACGAACAGCCACTTCATTTGCAACCATGTCATAACGCTTAGCATCAAGACCAGCGATCATGCCATCCCACTTTGTTTCAACGAAAACGGGTTTAATATCTAATCTTTTAAATACTTCTTCAGCAATTTCTATATCAAAGCCTGTTAGCTTTTGAGAGTCATCATGAAAAGTAAAAGGAGCATACGTACCTTCTGTGCCAATCGTAATTTCACCTTTTGCTTTAATCTGCTCATAAAGGTTTTTACTCTTAGCAGAACTTACCTTTTCCTCTTTGCTGCTACAAGCGCCTAAAGCAACGGTAAGAAGGAGGGCTAAAAAAAGTAGTGCGAATTTCTTCATGTTTCTTACATCTCCTAGTATTTTTATAGGTTTTATATAAATAGCTTTACTAGAATAATATAATTCAAAATGAATGTCAATTTAAAAGGGGGAAATATGTCCTAAATAAATGAGTCCAATCCCTTTTTTAATTAGGAACTGGACTCGCTCTCGATATCTGAAAAGTGTGTTTTATTTTTCCTCAAACCATAATCGCGTTTTGTCTTCCGGGTCACCATTGTAATTAATGCGAATCTCCTCGCCAGCTGCTATGTCGGTGTAGGCATAAAAGTTAATGGTGCTTTTTTTTAGCTTTCTTTTAAAGATAGCGTTCGGTTGGCTGGAATGGTTAAAAAGCGAACCAATTCCAAGTGCTAATGCACATTCATCAAAATCTTTCCCCCACCAGAAGACATAGTCGATTAAAGTTGTTTTCTCTAAATACTTAAACTCTTCCTTCGGGAAAATGATAACAGGTGATACCTCTAATAACTCATCTTTCTTGATATCACGTGTAGCAAAAATCCCTCGCCCATGTTGAGATTGCCTTAGCTCCAACATAACTCTGTATACCTCCAGTTTCCTTTCTAACATTTTCTGCTTATTTATTAAGGTATGAAAAAGGAATATGTTTGGTATAGGTTATTTGGGTGGGAGTAAAATAAAATAAAGTCAACATGCGAAAAATAGTAAGGCTGACACATTGTTTTGTGTCAGCCTTTATCTAATTTCAATAGGTGAAAGGAGGATAAACAGTTATAATGATGGTGGAGTTGATATAGATGAATTCGAAGGAAATCAACCAGCGGATTGATGCACTTGATTATTTACGTGGCTTTGCCCTCATGGGAATTATGTTGGTTAATATTATTCCACTATTGTCAGTGAGATTACCCCTTTTCAGTGCCAGCGATGCAACGTATTGGAGGTTTTTATACTTATTTGTGGAAGGGCGCTTTTATACGATTTTTACTTTTTTGTTTGGTGTGGGGTTCTATATTTTTATCTCGAGAGCAATGGCGAAGGGGAAAAATGGGTATGTGTTGTTTTTGCGAAGAATGGTCGTGTTATTTTTACTAGGTGCCGTCCATTTGCATTTCCAGCCTGGGGAAGCATTAGCGATCTATGCTGTGTGCGGACTGATTATTTTACCTTTTTATAGAGTGAACAAGGTTGTGAACCTTGTTTTTGGACTGGCTATGTTGCTCGTCATAAGTTTGTATGGTGAAAAAATATTTATGGTAGTTCCGTTGATGATGCTGGGAATTGCTGCAGGGCAGTTTCGTTTATTTGAACGGATGACAAATCACTGGAAAGCGACCACTTTTTTTACAGGAGTGATGTTTGTTTTAAGTGTGGCAGTGCTTATTTATCAATATCAGCTTGGACCGCATCCCGTCGGAACAGGTGGTGAGTCACAAGAAACGCAGCAGTTCTTAAGGATTGGAATCATGATCGGTCCGATTGTATCTGCCTTTTATGTTGGACTGTTGCTTGTTCTTCTGAACTTTCCCGTCATCCAGTCGATTCTCTCACCCTTAAAAAGTTACGGACGGATGGCACTGACCAATTATGTATCACAAACAGCATTAATCTTGCTCGCAGGTGAAGTTTTTGAGTTATCCAATCAAGTGACGTATATCCAATCTCTCTATCTATGTGTGGCGATTTATGTCGTCCAGCTTATTTTTAGTACAATGTGGCTTCGGTTCTTTAGATTCGGGCCATTGGAATGGGTATGGCGCTTTTTAACTTATTTCGAATTACCTCTCATGCGAAAAGTTCCGTCATCAGAATAGGTCAGTCCTCTAGTGTTGAATAAATGCTAAAGGACTGCCCTTATTTTTGTTTATGGAATATATCGGAGAGGATGGTTATTTTCCAATTTCTACATCATGCTCCTTAGCTAATTTATTCAATTTAGTTTGATATTCTCGAAGATGTTTTCGTGCATCCGCCAACATGTCATTAGCTTTTTGAATCAGGTTAGCATCCTGTTCTTCTATCGCCTGTTTAATGATAGCAAAGGCATTAAATTGTATATCTGCCCCTTCAATATATATTTCATGAATTTCTCTTACCTCATCGGTCTCAATCTTAACAGACTCTAATTCTTTAATAAATTCGTTGTAATTGGGAATGACATCACGATTTAAGACATCGTACATGGTCTGGTCATCCTGATAGTTTGTACCCGAAACCCCTTCATAGGCCGAAACGGCAGTTTTTTCTAATTTCGCCGCTTCCTTCATTTCTTTATTTACATAATTAAGTAAATCATCCTGAACAGGATCGCTGGAACATCCAGACAAAAGAATCAAAATGGGCAAAAATATTGCCACCAGCCATTTTTTCACTTCACTCACCTCCTAATGCCCAATTTATGAGGGTCAGGAAGTCCAATATGAGTATGGAACCGATAATTTTATTATTCGGTAGGTATGAAGGTTTAGGAATTAAAATCTGGGACAATGTATGATTTTGGCATTTTAATTGAAAAAAGTTCTCAATTAGTGTTGACTTAAAATTTCTGAATGTTATAATCAACTTCAAGAATAGGTGATAATGATTTTCATTATCATTGTAGTTAACGAGAGATCGCTAGAATGATAGAAATGATGGGGATAGTTATGAAGAAACGATATTTATTATTAGCATTAATAATCTTATCCGCAATCTCGCTATTTGTTGGTGTGAGCAGTCTATCGCCATTAGACCTGCTGGACTTTCAAACAGAGGAGACGCAAATTTTCTTGGTGAGCAGGGTGCCGAGACTCGCTGCAATCCTACTCGCGGGGGCAGGAATGAGTATAGCTGGATTAATTATGCAGCAGTTGAGTCGAAACAAATTTGTTTCACCGACCACAGCTGGAACCTTGGATGCAACTCGACTTGGAATTCTTGTCTCTATGTTGTTATTTGCAAATGCTACTATGCTGGAAAAAATGGCAGTAGCCTTTGTCTTTGCACTTGGGGGAACCTTTTTATTTATGCAGATTCTCGACCGAATCAAGTTTAAAGATGCGATTTATATTCCGCTGATTGGCTTAATGTTCGGTAATATTTTGTCTTCGGTTACCACATTTTTTGCTTACCGAGCAGACGTTATTCAAAATATGTCGGCCTGGCTCCAAGGGGATTTTTCAATGATTATGAAAGGTCGATATGAGCTCCTCTACATAAGTATCCCAATTTTAGTCATTGCCTATTTTTATGCCAACCGCTTTACCGTGGCCGGTATGGGTGAAGACTTTTCGAAAAATCTAGGCCTTGCCTACCGAAGTGTAGTAAATATCGGGCTGATACTCGTTGCTCTAATTACAGCTTCCGTTGTCCTGACCGTTGGGATAATTCCATTTCTCGGCTTAATTATTCCTAATATCATCTCTATTTTTAAAGGAGACCATTTACAAAAAACGCTGCCGCATACAGCCATTCTAGGGGCGATTTTCCTTCTAGTTTGTGATATTTTAGGCCGGTTGCTCATTTATCCATATGAGATTTCAATCAGTCTCATGGTTGGTGTGATCGGCAGCGGCACATTCTTATATCTGCTATCTCGGAGGAAGGCCTATGCGTAATCCGTTGAGAATGGCCTGTCTCGTATTGATTGCTGCGGGATGCTGTGCCATATACCTAATTCATGATTTAAATGGAAGTTTTGATTATGCGCTGCCAAGGAGGGTAACAAAAGTTCTTGCAATGCTGTTAACGGGCTTTACCATCGCCTATGCCACCGTGGTTTTTCAAACAATTACACATAACCGAATTTTAACACCGAGCATCATGGGACTAGATGCCTTGTACCTATTATTACAAACGGTGATTATTTTCTTCCTTGGTTCATCCCATCTGATTGTCGTCAATAAACAAATAAACTTTTTACTTTCCGTTGCCGTGATGATTGTGTTTGCCCTTTTCTTATATCGTTTCTTGTTTAAAAAGGGCAGCCAGCCAATCTACTTTTTATTGCTGATTGGAATTATTGTTGGGACATTCTTTTCGAGTATCTCCACATTTTTACAAGTGCTGATTGATCCGAATGAGTTTCAGATTGTCCAAGATCGGATGTTTGCTAGTTTCAATAATATCAACTCAGACTTAGTGTGGCTGGCGATTGTTATCGTAGTACTTGTGCTGATTTATGCATGGCGGTATATGAAGTATCTCGATGTTTTATCACTGGGGCGGGAGACGGCAATTAATCTAGGGGTTCCCTATGATTCCCTTGTGAAACAAATGCTTGTGATTGTTGCCATCTTTATTTCAATCTCGACCGCATTAGTGGGACCGATAACATTTTTTGGATTAATTGTTGCCAACTTGTCCTATCAACTTTTTCATACATACAAGCACAAAACTTTGATAAGCGGTGCGGTTCTCATGAGTATCATCGCACTTGTCGGGGGACAGTGGTTTGTTGAACGGGTCTTTACTTTTTCGACGACGTTAAGTGTCATTATCAACTTTATCGGTGGTGTCTATTTTATCTATTTACTGCTAAAGGAGAGGAAAACTGCATGATAACAGTGAGGTCATTGTCAAAGTTTTACGGCAAAAAACCGGTGGTAAAAGATGTAACGATCAATATTCAACCTGGAAAAATAACATCATTTATTGGTCCTAATGGCGCGGGGAAATCCACACTCTTGTCGATGGTCAGCCGTTTGCTCGATGCCGATACGGGTGAAGTGCTGATTGATCAATCCGATGTTCGCCGGATGAAATCGAGTGATTTTGCCAAGCGGGTCTCAATTTTAAAGCAGTCGAATTACATGAACGTCCGCCTCACGATCAGAGAACTTGTTTCCTTTGGAAGATTCCCTTATTCAAAGGGGAGGTTAACGGAGGACGATGAACGAATTGTCAACCAATCGCTTGAGTATATGCATTTAACTGAAATGCAGGATAGCTTTTTAGATGAATTATCTGGTGGTCAGCGCCAGCGTGCCTTTATTGCGATGGTGATTGCCCAAGATACAGAGTATATTCTTCTCGATGAGCCGTTAAATAATTTGGATATGAAGCACTCTGTTCAGATTATGAAAATCTTACGGAGATTGGTCGATGAACTTGGCAAAACCGTCGTTATTGTTCTCCATGATATAAACTTTGCATCGGTCTATTCTGACCGGATTGTCGCCATGAAGGATGGTATGGTCGTGAAGGATGGGCCAACCGAGGAGATTATTCAATCACAGGCATTAAGTGAGATTTACGATATGGAAATTCCGATTCAGGAAATGAATAACTGCAGAATCTGTGTTTATTTTAATTCATAATAAAGGAGAGTTTTAAAAATGAAAAAATGGAGTTTATTTACGCTAGTGTTTGCAATGATTCTTGTGTTAGCAGCATGTGGTGGATCAAAGGAAAAGGGGCAAACTGAAACGGCATCTGCCAGCAAGGGACCAGCAGAGAAAATAACGATTAAGCATCAATATGGAGAGGCAGAAGTGAAGAAGGACCCTGAAAAAGTAGTCGTGTTTGATTTTGGTGTCCTAGATACCCTAGGTGAGTTAGGTATCGATGTCACAGGAGTACCACAAACTGCGATTCCAGGGTATTTGAAAAAATATGAGGATAAGAAATATACGAATGTCGGCAGTTTAAAAGAGCCGGACTTCGAAGCTATTCATGAGATGCAGCCAGATGTCATTTTTATTTCAGGACGCCAAGCAGAATTATACGATCAGTTTGCTGAGATTGCACCAACAGTCTATGTTGGCATCGATTATGCCAATTACATGGAATCCTTTGAGAAAAACATGAATCTCATTGGTGAGTTATTTGGGAAAGAAGACAAGGTAGCAAGCGAATTAAAAGATATTAGTACTAGTATAGAAAAGTTAAATCAACAAGCTTCGGCTTCTAATAAGAAAGGTCTTATTCTGCTAGCAAATGAAGGCAAAGTCAGTGCATACGGACCAAGTTCTCGTTTCGGCGTAGTCCACGACGTCTTTGGGTTTGGAGCAGCCGATAAAGATATCGAGGTATCCACACATGGACAGAGCATTACATTTGAGTACATTATGGAGAAGAATCCTGACGTATTATTTGTGATCGACCGTGCGACAGCAGTTGGCGGTGAAATTGGTGCAAAACAAATTATTGAAAATGAATTAGTTAAAAAAACAACGGCCTTTAAGAATGATAAGATTGTCTATCTTGATGCAGACACCTGGTACCTAAGCGGTGGAGGCTTAAAATCTGTCAAATCTATGGCTAAAGAAATCGAGAGTGCCTTATAATTGTTTTGAAAGAAAGCTAATAGAATGTAAGCACGCAGTTTGATAGATAGAAAAATCTGTCTAAACTGTGTGCTTATTCTTTGTTAGGATTTTGTCATTTTACGTAAAATAATGAGGATTTATCCGATCTTTGGAAAGAGTAATGCGAAATATGTATAGTTTCCTCGGAAATAAGCGAATTGTGGGCATGCAAGACCGGCTTGCTTAGATATTTGACTATGAATTTGGGGACCGCCCAGTCGATTAATCCAATTCAAAACAGTCTTTCATAAAAAGTAAAAGACACTACCACCCCCCAGTGGGCCAAGCGTTCTTTTGTGTATCACCACCTCCTTGTAGTTGTCCATGTCTGGAGGACGAAATGAACAAAGTGTCTTTTGATAGTGCCTGACACCATAAATGACACCAAAAAATTCTTCTTTTCTTTATTGAAAAACTCTGTAAAATGGAGATTAAGAGTATAATTGATGTGTTTGGAGAGATCTCTATGTCAAAGTTTTTCCCGATTTTTAGGAATGAGAAGGATTCTGTGGTGTATAATCCGGATGATTTAATTGACTTATTTTTAGAGTGTACGGCAGACGGGATTTGTATGGTTGATATGGAGAATCGGTTTATTCGTGTGAACCATGTATATACGAAAATATTTGGCTATACAGAGGATGACGTAATAGGTAGGAAAATTGATGAATTTCCTAATCCGGACATAGTGAATGAAACGATAGAGCTAGTTAAGCGTGGTGAAGCATTTTCCGATATGGTTACTCAACAATACCATAAAGACGGAACCATTCTTGATATCGCCGTTTCGTATTCTCCCTTTCGAAATCGTTGTGGGGAAATTATTGCCGTCCTGGCAATCTTTCGGGATATTACGGAGCATATTAATATTGAAAGACAATTAAAAAGAACACGTGAGTTGTACAAGTTAATTACTGAAAATACTACGGATATGATAAAGGTGTATACAATAGAAGGAAAGGTCATATATGCCTCTCCATCCCATGAAAAAGGGATTGGGTACACTCCTGACCAATTATTAGGTAAAAACGTCTATGACCTTATCGTACCAGAGGAAATTGACCATTTTGCAAAAGTGTGTCAGCGCCTGATAGAAACAAAGGAACCTCAATTGCTTCAAACGCAGGTCCGAACTGGTGATAATGACGTAATCTATTCAGAGACAATGATTTCTCCCATCTTTAATGAAGAAGGAGAAGTTGATTCGTATGTCACGGTTGGAAGAAATATTACGGACCGAGTTAAAAATGATGATGCCCTTCGAAATTTAGATCGGCTTTCAATTATCGGCCAATTAGCTGCAGGAGTTGCTCATGAAATCCGGAATCCTTTGACTTCATTAAAGGGATTTTCAAAGCTGTTGAAAGAGACCATCACAAAAACTAAACAAGATGAATATTTATCAATCATCATGAACGAACTAGATCGTATTGATATCATCGTTAATGAATTTATGTCGTTGGCGAAGCCACAGGCGATTCAGTTTGAAAAAGAATGTCTACATACGATCTTAGAGAGTACCGTAAATATTTTACATCCACAAGCATTGTTGCATAATGTTCAGATAAAAAACAATTACCTGAAAAAGGATATTTTTTCAAATTGTAATCCCAATCAATTAAAACAGGTTTTTGTTAATTTTTTAAAGAATGCGATTGAATCGATGCCATTTGGAGGGAATGTTAATATCCAAGTCCAAAAAGTTGCAGACAATCGTGTGCAGATACGCTTTTCAGATGAAGGGATTGGAATTGATAACGAACTTATGCGCTTTTTGGGAACACCGTTCTATACCACAAAGGACAAGGGAATCGGACTGGGCCTAACCGTTAGCAATAAAATCATCCAGGAACATAATGGTACCATGAATATCGAAAGTAAAATAGGCAAAGGCACGACAGTGAAAGTAGAACTGGAATGTTATTAAAAATATAAATAAAAAAGGGTGTCAGGCACCACATTGTTTTGTGATGTCTGATACCCTTATTTTGTGTATCGATTTGCGTAGCTGGAAGCAACAAAGGCGTTTGGTTTGATTTTTGGTTCAACGCCCATCGATTCGATTCTGGTGACCATTTCTTTCACAAACTCACTCGTCTTGTTCCGCTTTCCTTCACCAATATCAATATGCCCCTCCATGGTGAAGGTTGCTCCTTGGTATATATAGGGAAGGACAAGATTGATTAACTCATTTTTCCTTTCATCGGTAAACATTGTAACAATTTCCTCGGTTAACGATAGTTCAAGAGATATCCGCTCATGCAAGTGTGTCATTTTTCTTGGGATGACTACCTTCCTTATGCACGCCCAAACACCTTTCCCCTTATTCTGAATGACAATCCCGGTAATAAAGACAGTCGTAGATCTATGGACTTGAGAATCTGTGCCGACCATTAGTTTATAGTTTCCATTAGGATCTACCTTCATGAATGATACAATTCGTTCAAAAACCTGCTCGAATGACATCCCATTTTCTTGGAGATTTTGAAACGAATCGTGATAAGCTCCGTTTTTTTTCATATTGAAGCACCACATCTTTCCTTTCCATTTGAAAAAGTTTAGTCCCGCCTCTTATTCCTATCTTATGGAAAGTGTTACATAGTCGTGCAGCCATTGAAATAAATGATCTTCTTAGAAATGTATGTAGAAAGGCAAGTAAAAATGCCTAATGGTTGTCTAAGGCGTCAGTGAGCAATGATATAGAATGATTCAATTTGGTGGATTCTTTTAGTGATGTAGGGGTGTCTTGTAAGGGTGTCAGGCACCGCTCGTGGACAAAAGCCTTACTTTTACCAAAAAGAATATTCGAACAATCTTTTTTCTAAAAACAATTATATGCCTAACAATATTTATGCCAGTCCATCATTAGATAAAGAAAAGAATCTATTAAGAATAGGGATGGATGGAGATGGCAAAGAGAAACAGAGGAAAAACAATAAGCTACCTGCCTTCAAATGGGCGCGGAACATGCCCGATATGTGAAAGAACTAGAATCAAACTACTATATCCACATCAAACAGAAACAAACCAAACCATCAAAGTTTGCAAATTTTGCCGTGATAAAAAATATTAACAAACTAATGGTGTCAGGCACCACTCGTGGACATTTGTCTTTTTGGGGTGCCTGACACCTTTTTCTAACGTCAAAGGCAGCATCCCTTTTTACTTTCAAATCCTAGGAGGGATGTGGGTGTTATGAACTATTTAATTAAAAGGATATTCGTTCTATTTGTCGAATAAACTTAACTGAAAAGCATCTAGTTAGAAGTGGATGTGAGTGGGATCTTTAATGGACGAGAAAAGGGGTGGGATGGTTGACGAAGCGTATTATAAAACAAAATGAGTTGAATTTTTTAAAGCGTGAGCTTAAGTACCTAGAAGATTCAGAGATTCTGCCAGCAAGCAAGGCCCATGAGATAGAAGAAATTTACGAGGTTCATAAACTTTCATTTACGAAAACGCTTTTGTATGTCGGAACGGTTTTAATTGGAGCTGGAGTGCTCAGTTTTATCGCAAGCAATTGGGATGAAATAGGAAGAACAGTGAAACTTCTTTTAATTATCGTTTTGTTTGCGGCCAGTAATCTTGCAGGTTATAAGATGGAGAAGAACTTTCCAAAGACGTCAAGGAGCCTTTATTATTTAGGCTGTCTGGTATTTGGTGCGGGAATTTTTCTTGTCGAGCAAATGTTTCATCTCGGAACCAATTCTCAAAATGCCTTTTTATGGTGGTCGCTGGGGATCTTGCCATTGTCATGGGTACTGCGGGATAAATGGATTCTTCTAGCATCTTCCCTTTTCGTCCTCAAATACATGCTTGATGGGCAATATCTTCAAGGTATAAATATTCCTTATTGGGCACTGCTGTGGATTGCTGCAATATATATACTTAATGAAAAAATAGGTTTTTCAAAGTTGACTGGTTTTGTCAATGGCTTACTGTCGCTGGCACTTATCGGCACGATTATTAGTTACTTTATCAATCCGTATGATAATTATGATGATTTTGCCTACGTGTACGGTCTAATCTATTTGATCATTGGAGTCGCACTTGTCCTTTCGAAAGGGAAAGTTAAAGATACTTACGTTGTATTAGGATACCTCGTCCATGGTGCGGCCGCACTGTTGTTATCTTTTGAAGATAGCTGGCCGCTCGATTGGCTGTATATTCCTTTTTCTATCCTCTACCTGATTTATGTATTGTATTTAATCAATAGAGGAAGCCTGCTCAGTATCATCATACTTTGCGTAATGATTTTCCGTTTTTACCTTGATTTATCCCTTGAGTTTTTACCAAAATCGTTTGTCTTTATCATTGGAGGAATCCTGTTGCTAGGTTTCGGATTTTATTTTGAAAAACAAAGGAAAAAAGGGGTGAATGTGCATGAATAAGCGGGCAAAACAGTTAGTATTAGCTTGTTGCGTGCCTGTGCTCATTCTTTTAGGCATGTGCGTCAAGCCCCTTTATACCCTGTTAACGGGTGAAGAAATGATTCTTCAAACGAAACCGTTGGATCCATCTGATGTATTTAGAGGCGATTATGTGACTCTAAGGTATGAAGCAGAAGAGGTGCCGATAAAATTGGTGGAACAACCAGTGCTCACAAGATTGCAGGACCGTGGTGGAGAGTTTGAGGTATACGTTCTAATGAAGAAAAAGAATGGGGTCCACACACCTATTAAAGTCACCCTTACTAAACCGAATAAGGGAGAGTTCCTCAATGGAACGATCAGCTATATCGATAAAGACAACCAAGGCCAAGAAATTGCCATTATCCGATACGGTTTGGATAACTACTACCTTGAGGACAACACAGGCACAGAATGGGAAAAAGCCTCAGCAAAAGGAGAAATACTTGCGAAACTAAAAGTAAACAATGGCTACGCCATCCTGAAGGATATTACAACGAAGTAAATAAGTGTTGGAAGTGGGTGTCAGGCACCATGCGTGGACAAATCTAACATTTTGTCCGTGTGGAGAGGATAGGGAGCCTCTTTGGTGCCTGACACTTTTTATTGTTAACCCTAAATTAAAAACAGTTGACAATATAGGGCGTCACCCTTTATTTTAAAGTTATAACAATTTATTGGGGTGGGAGTATGAATCGTAAATTAAGAGCGTTGGATTTAACGCTAGTGGGAATGTTTGTGGCGCTTATGGCAATAGGGGCTAACATCACCTCTTTGGTCCCCTTTATGGTGGTGGGCGGAGTTCCAATTACACTGCAAACTTTCTTTGCTATTTTAGCAGGTGCTATTTTGGGGAGCCGCTTAGGATCAATAGCTATGATTGTTTATATGCTAGTAGGACTTGTGGGCGTTCCTGTTTTTTCTAGATTTGGTGCAGGACCTTCCACATTTTTCAGTCCCACCTTCGGCTTTATTTTATCGTATATTTTCACAGCGTTTATTATTGGTAAAATCGTTGAAAAGAAGAAAACTGTGCCAGCCTTTATTATTGCGTCCCTAATCGGAATGGCTGTGAACTACCTCTTCGGTACCAATTGGATGTATTTTGCCTACAAGCTGTGGGCAGCTGCACCAGAAGGATTTACTTACAAAATGGCTTGGTTATGGATGATAGTGCCTCTGCCAAAGGACATCATCTTAGCAGTCTTAGCAGGAATCATGGCTCACCGGCTCGAAAAATCAGTATTATCCAAAGGGCAATTTAAACATTTAAAGCATGTTTCCTAAGATGCATTGGCCCAATTCACAAACGTCCACCAAGTGTGGACGTTTGTATTTTTGTGGTGCCTGACACCCGCTGAAATACTCAGGGTTAAATTTCAGCTGCTTTGGATTTGGATTTTCGTTCCGTTGTCATTGATGAAGCTCAATGTATTGGAGGATTGATAGAAGGTAAAAGGCGTCATCCTAACATTGGATGACGCCTTTCTGGCATTTTGACTATTACTTTTTAAGGGCATTTACTACTTCATCAATCGTTTTTTCACTTGCTTTTAGACCGTTGATAGTCCAGTTGCTAGGGTCATTCATTTCATATACATGTCCATTTTTTACGGCATCAAGGCCGTTCCAAATGGAACTTTTTGCTAAAATATCTAAACCAGCTTCGCCTTTTTTACTGAGAAGGAAGATGTGGTCTGCTTTGATTTCTGGTAATTTTTCCAGAGCAATTGGATCCCACTGGATAGCAGCTCCGCCAAGACTTTTAACGAATGCAGGTTGTTTAATGCCTAAATCCCCATAAAGGACATTGGCACTGAAACGATTGTTTTCCATTAAATAAAACTTATCGGCCATAACCCAAAGGATAGCGGCTGATTCATCGCCAATAGCATCATGAACTTTTGTTTTCGCATCTGCTACTTTCGTATCGTAATTGGCTAAAGCCTCCTTTGCTTCTTTCTGTTTACTTAGAATTTCACCCATTTGCGTGAGTTGTTTACGCCAATCAGCATTTACCTCGTCTTTATACACGTAGGTTGGAGCGATTTTTTTATACTCTTCATATTGTCCTTTTTGAATGGCAGTTGGAGAACTGAAGATAATTAAATCTGGGTTGTAGTTGATTACTTGTTCTAGAGGGAGATCCCAGCCGATTTTGGGCACTTCCTTTAACTCTGGCTGTAAATAATCTAAGACCGTATCACCTATTGACCATTGTGCAGCAGGTCTTACCCCTAATGCCACGAGTGAATCCTCTAAATAAGGAGCGATGATTCGTTTTGGATTAGCAGGGATTGTCACTTCACCCTTCGCATCCGTTAATGTCACCTCTGCATTTCCCTTTTCTGTAGTCTTTTCTGTTTTTGTATTATCAGAATTACTGCAAGCACTTACCAAAATTAACATCAGTAATAGCGTAAAAGATAAATAAAAGCGCTTTTTAAGCATGAATAAACCTCCTATGATCGTGAATACCTATTATAATGGTAATGATAATCATTTTCATTTGAAGTGTCAATCAACAAACCTCTTTAATATAGGTAAATTTGTGAAAAATGTTTGAAGGATAAATCTGGGAGTTGCTTTTATACTGTAAACGTATTGAAAAATAAGTGGTTACTCTCTATACTTAATGATAATGATTATCAATTCTTTTGCTATTTTTATTACCGATTTAATAATATACCCAATTTTTCGTTTTTTATCAGATAGAGGTGTTAGTTTTTGACTGGAAAAGCAAAGCAGCACGAAGGCGATTCGTTAGCTCTTCATCATAAAAGTTTAAGAACATCCATTAAAGGGACCTTCGTATTAATCGCCGGAATGATACTAATCCTAATTTCAATGGGATTATCTATTGCTTACGGTGCAGCGGATATAAAAATGGCTACTGTTTGGGAGGCTGTCTCCCATTTTAATCCTGACATGACCACACATCAAATTATTCAAGAAATTCGGATGCCAAGAGCGATCGGTGCTGTATTAGTTGGGGCATTCCTTGCTGTTTCGGGTGCGGTAATGCAAGGTTTAACACGTAATCCTCTCGCCTCTCCTTCCATCATGGGTGTGACAGATGGGGCAGCTTTTGCATTGGTCATCACCCTTGCCTTTATTCCAACTGCCACAATGATGGGGTTGACCTTTTCATCCTTTGTAGGGGCAGGTCTTGGCGTAATCCTCGTTTTTACGATTGGAGCTTTTTCAAAGGGAGGATTGACCCCAGTAAAACTCGCCCTGGCCGGGGTGGCAGTGGGTTCGATGCTAAGTGCATTCTCAAGCGCCATTGCTCTCCATACACAAGTGGCAAAGGACATGAGCTTTTGGTATGCAGGAGGATTAACAACGGTTACTTGGGAATCCGTTAAGATTCTATTGATCACAGGAGGATTTGGATTATTACTCGCCCTTTATATCTCAAGATCAATCACCATCCTAAGCCTAGGAGAAGAAGTTTCTAAAGGGCTTGGACAAGATACACTTTTAGTAAAATCACTTGGCGTGATTGTTGTATTAATACTAACCGGTGCTGCTGTATCGATAGCCGGTGCTATAGGTTTTATCGGACTGGTGATTCCACACATTACCCGATTCATTATTGGTTCAGATTACCGTTGGATTATTCCGATTTCCGCTGTACTTGGAGGATTGTTACTTGTTCTTGCGGATATTGCAGCAAGAATGGTGAATGCCCCGTTTGAGACTCCAGTAGGAGCCGTAACGGCGATCATCGGTGTTCCTTTCTTCTTATACCTGGCTCGTGGGGAAAGGAGAGGGCTGTAATGCACCAATCGAAAGCAAAACAGAAAAAATTTATCGTCCTAATTAGTCTTTTATTTATCTTAACTATTATCACTTTTATCATAAGTTTAAACCTTGGAGTCGTACGGATTGCACCCATCGATGTTTTCAAGACATTAATGGGGCAGGGAACGGCCCGTGACCAACTCGTTTTAATTGATTTTAGGTTACCTAGAATGGTTTTGGCTCTATTAATTGGTGCAGGACTAGCAGTCTCTGGCGCTATTTTACAAGGTGTGACCAAAAATGAACTGGCGGATCCTGGAATATTAGGGATAAATACAGGAGCCGGATTCATGGTCATCTTATTTATCTACTTTTTTCAAGGCTCTATGAACAGTGTGAGCACACTCGGCATTTTCTTAATGCCATTGTTCGCCTTAGCAGGAGCCGTACTTGCGGCTTTTCTAATTTACGTATTGGCATGGAAAAAGGGAATTGATCCCGTTCGGTTAATTTTAGTCGGAATTGGTGTGAATTCAGGATTTGGTGCTGCCATTGTAATTTTTCAGCTCAAAATGAATCCACAAGACTTCATGCAGGCAGCTGTCTGGCTTTCTGGTGATATTTGGGGAACGAATTGGAAATTTGTCGCCATTCTCGCTCCGTTAATTTTGCTGCTTATTCCTTTTTCTTTATATAAAGCACACATCCTAAATATTATGAATTTAGGTGACCAGGTCGCGACGGGCTTAGGCATTCATGTAGAAAAAGAAAGAAGAATCTTGCTTCTAGCAGCAGTGGCGCTAGCAGGATTTAGTGTCGCGGCTGGGGGAGGAATTGCTTTTCTAGGCTTAGTTGCTCCGCATATTGCGAAACGATTAATTGGGCCAAAGCACCAGTTATTTTTGCCGCTTACTGCCGTTTTAGGGTCGTTTGTGCTTTTATTGGCAGACACCATAGGCAAAAACCTGCTTGCCCCAACCCAAATACCGGTTGGAATTGTAGTGGCAATATTTAGTGCACCATATTTTATTTTCTTACTTATGAAAGCCAAATAAAAAAAGGGGGAACGGATTGTGGTTTCACTTTCTACCGAGAATCTTCAGATTGGTTATGGAGACAAGATAATCGTTGAAAACTTGAATTTACACATAAAAAAAGGGGAGATTACCACGATTATTGGCGCCAATGGCTGTGGGAAATCTACCATATTAAAAACATTAGCACGTGTCCATGCAGCCAAATCTGGAATCGTCTATTTAGATGGAAAGATGATTCACAAGGTCCCAACAAAAGAAATCGCTAGGAAAATGGCTGTTCTTCCGCAAAGCCCTGAGGCACCTAATGGATTAACAGTCTATGAATTGATTTCATTTGGACGTTCCCCACATCAAAGTGGATTTGGCAGACTAACAGATAACGACAGACAGGTGATTGAATGGGCGCTAGAGGTTACCGGACTTGGTCAATTTGCTGACCATCCAGTTGATGCTCTTTCCGGCGGCCAGCGGCAGCGCGCTTGGATCGCCATGGCCATTGCCCAAGAAACGGATCTCTTGCTGCTTGATGAGCCAACCACTTACCTTGATATGGCGCACCAGCTAGAGATTTTACAGCTGCTAGAAAAATTAAATAAGGAACAAAGCCGGACAATTGTAATGGTCATTCACGATTTGAACCATGCGTCACGGTTTTCCCATCATATGGTTGCATTAAGTAAGGGAACAATTATCAAAGAGGGAACCGCAGACGAAGTCATGACACCTGATGTATTAAAAATGGTCTTTCAAATCGATGCTGAAATTGTTAAAGATCCACGGACGAAGAAACCAGTCTGTCTTTGCTATGATTTAATTGAAAAAGCGCCGGAGTTAGACAATCGAAAAATCATGAATTTCTAGTGAAATGGGATAGATGGGATGGGGGATGAAATGAAATTATACGATGTTACCATTATCGGTGGTGGCCCAGTTGGCTTATTTACCGCTTTTTATTGTGGAATGAGAGAGATGGAAACAAAAATAATTGAGTTTCTCCCATACTTAGGGGGAAAGGTTTCCTACTTCTATCCAGAAAAGGTGATCCGCGATATTGGCGGGATACCGGCTGTTTCAGGAGAAAACTTAATTAAACAGCTAGTAGAACAGGCGCAAACCTTTGATCCGACAATTGTTTTAAATCAACAAGTAGTCGGGTTAGAAAGGTTAGCAGATGGGACGTTCCTCTTAACAGGGTCACAATGGTGAGAAACACCATACCAGGTCTATTATCTTAGCGACTGGATTCGGTACATTAAAAAGTGCCAAACTTGACGTAGAACATGCTGATCAATATGAAGGACGTAACCTGCGTTATGCAGTCGAAAAGCTCAATGACTACAAAGACAAACATGTGCTTATTTCTGGTGGTGGTAATTCGGCTGTTGATTGGGCGAACGAGCTGCTCCCGATTGCACGTCATATTACCGTGGTGCATCGAAGGCATGAGTTTTCTGGACTTGAGAGAAACATCAGTAACTTGCGGAAATCAACTGCGACCATCTTGACACCGCATGTTTTGGATGCGTTACATGGGGAGGACGGTCGAATTGAGAGTGTTACCGTAAAGGATATTGAAACAAACAACACTCAGATCATTGACGTGGACGAAGTTCTCGTCAATCATGGTTTCTGTATTGACCTAGGCCCTATCAAGGGATGGGGATTAGAATTCGAATACGGAAACATCAAGGTGGACAGTAGGATGCAAACCAATATCGAGGGTATTTTTGCAGCTGGAGACGTCGCAAACTACCAAAACAAACTACACCTGATAGCGGGCGGATTCTCTGAAGGCCCCACCGCCGTCAATAGCGCGAAAGCATACATAGAACCCGAAAAAGAACTAAAGCCCATCTATTCCACCACCCATTTTTAAACGGCTGATATAAGTGGAGTCATTAGTGGAGTCATTAGTGGTGTTACATTAGTGGTGTCAGGCACCACGCGTGGACATTTGTCCTCTCAGGGAGGATGTTTAGCTATAAAGCAGGCAACATCCAATATGTCGGATGTTGCCTGTTTGTTGTTATGTGTTTTGTTTGACTGGGCGGGATTGAAGGTATTTATGCCTGGTATAAAAGAGTGTGGTCATGATTATAGATATGCCGCCAAACAGTACGCACATAAGCTGTAGGCCGATTAGGTCTAGGAGAAAGCCGCTAATGAGCAGGACAATCTGAAAGGTAACACGGTCTAGCATGTTTCTAAATGAAAAAAAGCGGCCATGGAACTCTTTTGGTATCTTTGTTTGAAAAATGGTCGCAGCTGTCGGGAAAAAACAGCCGACAGAAAATCCAAAAAAGGCAAAAGCCACGACAGATAATACCGGTACATCAGCTAAATAGAGAAGCAGCTGGGAACCCCCAATCAAAAACGAACAGGCAAATAAGATGATGTAGGGGGATGTCCGGAAGCTTATCAACTTAATGAGAAAAGCGCCAAGCATAAAAGAGATTCCCTCTGTTGTGTAAATCCAGCCTTTTATGGCTGAACTGTCTTGGAGTTCACTAATGTTAATAACCACAAGGTTAAATCCACCAAGAAAGAGGACGGGGACTAGAGTCATGATAAGCGTCATCAAGACAATTGGCAGACCTTTAATAATTGGAAAAACATCTTTAAAGCTTGTTTTTTCAGTGCTGCTTTTCTTTGCTATCAGAAGTTCCTTTGATTCATCAATATTTAAGAACCAAGTTAGGATAAATAAACCAATATACCCTACCAGAGAACCAACATAAAGCATCGATAAAGGCAGAATAACCAACAAAATTCCAGCTACCGCTGTGCCGATAATACGGGAAAGTGTTGAAACATTCATATGGATACCGTTTAGTTGAAGCAAATCCTTTTCGGACACGATAAGCGGCAGGGCTGCTTGTAGTGCTGGAAAATAAAATGCTGCAGAAATTTGCAGCAAGACGAGAAACACAACCATCCACCAGATCGAACCTGTTGCAATCGCAATTAACATGAAGACAACACTGACAGCCCTTACAAATCCAGCCAGAAGCATAACCGTTTTCTTACTTACTTGGTCGGTAAGTCTGCCTGCATAGGGGCCAAACGCAACACCGGCAAGCAAGCCTGCAGCAAGAAGAAGCGATTTTAAGAAGTCTGATGGGAGCTTCTCTTGCATAAATTCCAAATTACCAATCACACCGAGCCACAAACCAAGACCAGCAATAAATTCCCCTGTTAACAAAATCCAAACATTCTTATTCCGTAACATACACAGTTTCCCTCAATCCTCTACTCAAATCGTACAATCTGAAAATATAATACTATCAAAAATAGTAACAGAAAAGGGTGTCAGGCACCACTCATTGACAAATGTCTTTTTATGGTGCCTGACACCAAATGATGACACCAAATGATTACACTAAATGATTACACTAAATGAAAATATTGGTAATTAGCCCATTGTTTTTTATTTCCAATTATTATATACTACATTACAACACTAATGCACTATGTTGGGAGAGGGGTGATAGCTTGAATCTTAATTTGGATGGGACGAAGCCGATTTATCTACAGATATCGGAGTGGCTTGAGCGTGAGATTCTGAATGGTAATTTTGAAAGTGATCAAAAGATATACTCTCAATACCAACTGGCAGAAATTTTTAATATTAATCCAGCGACCGCTGCAAAAGGGCTCAACATATTAGCAGATGAAAATATCCTTTATAAAAAACGCGGTTTGGGCATGTTTGTAACCAGCGCTGCCAAAGAAATGATCCTGACCAAACGGAAGAATGAAACGTTAAAAAAGTTAGTTCAGGAAATTGTTCTTGAAGCGGAACGATTAAGCGTAAGTAAAGGAGAATTAATTGAAATGATTAAAGCGGCAGACTTAAGGGGGGAAGAGAAATGAGTGTTATTACATGCAATGGATTGACCAAAAAGTACGGAAGAAATAAAGCATTAAATAACCTGTCATTTAGTATCGAAGAAAATAAAATTACCGGTCTGATTGGAAGAAATGGATCAGGGAAAACAACACTTCTAAAAATCATTGCAGGCCATCTAAAGGAGACATCTGGCGAGATAAAGGTGTTCTCCGAAAAGCCATTTAATAATCTAATGGTTTCGGCCAACATTATCTTTACTCATGACCAAATGAATCTGCCTGCAGCATTAAATCTTAAGGAAATCCTAGTTGTCGCGGCAAACTTTTATGAAAATTGGAATTCAGAGTTAGCTAATCGTCTTTTTGACTATTTCTCTTTTAACCCATCACACTATTATCAAGACCTCTCAAAGGGAATGAAAAGTACCTTCAATAGCATCTTAGGATTGTCTGCCCGGTGCCCATTAACACTTTTTGATGAACCGACCACAGGGATGGATGCAGGAGTCAGACATGATTTTTACCGTGCTATGCTCAAAGACTATATCTCCTATCCACGCTCTATTATTATTTCAAGCCATCATTTAAATGAAGTTGAGGATTTACTTGAAGATATCCTTTTAATTAAAGAAGGAAAAGAGCATCTTCATCTCCCGTCAGAAGACTTTAAGGAGTGGTCGATTGGAATGCAAGGAAAGACAGCTATCATCAATGAATGGACAGTAGATAAAGAAATCATTCACACAAAGTCCATCGGTCTTGACCAATCGTATGTTGTCGTGAGGAATCAGTTTTCTGGGCAAGAAGTACAGAGGGCTCGTATCGCTGGGATTGAGCTTTCACCAGTTTCTGCTAGTGACTTGTGTGTCTATCTAACTAGTAAAACCGAAGGGGGAATTGATGATGTCTTTAACCACGGTTAGTCTAACTTCTATTGTGAAAAAACAATATTCCTATAAACTGAAAGCCTATGTTCAGGTATTTTGGAACCTTGTTTTTCTCCAACTGCTGGCAATCCTTTTTTCACTAAACGGCGTGGGCATGTCGGGAGCAAGCAGTGAAACACTTGAGGTGGAGGTTCATTATTATTCGGCTGATTTGGTGGCTTTCTTCACAATGCTATGGGGGTTTATCATAGCGATCATCATTACGACAAAAGCGTATCGGAATGATGACTTCACCTTTGTCACTAACCGACTAAGCCATAACCTTTCTAATATACTGTTTTTGCTGACAGCAAGCATCATTGGCGGGCTGACAGCCATGCTGTCACCCAATTTACTGAAGGTGATAATGTATATCTTTGATCGTCAACTTATGGTTGCTAGTACAAGTCCAGCGGGTTCACTTAATGAATTTATATTAGGCATCTGCACAACAAGCCTTTATATTTTCCTATTTTGTGCGCTCGGATATTTGATCGGAACGCTTGTCCAGATTCATAAAGTATTCGTTGTCCTAGTGCCGGCGTTATTTTTCGGTGCCCTGTTTCTTGGCGGGGTTAGCGGGAATACAAGGATCGTGAGCAACTTCTTCGGATTTATCTTTACAGAATCTTCTATCCTATTATTTATGACCAAAATCATTATTAGTTGCACGCTGGTCTTTGCCAGTGCCCTTGTATTGTCAACCCGATTGGAGGTTAAACAATAACCATGATGAACATAGGGAGTCTATTACCCATTTTATTTATTCTCGTTATTATCTCCATCTTCACAGCCAAAGGTATAAGGAGGACAGTCAATAACAAGGGGAAGTCTGTTTCCAGCTCTTGGGCCCGAAGGATTTTTGGAGGATATATATCACTATTACTCATTTGTACAATTGTGGTTCCGTTTATCAACGGAAAAGATATGGCTGATTTAAAAAAAGCACCTATCGACGCTATAGAAAAAGAAGGGACGACTTTATTCGATGCAGCTGCTGCAGGAAAAATTAATACCATCGATAGAAACTCCATAGAGAAAAAATGGGATTTCGAGTATCGTGAGCCAAAACTTAATCTATCAGTTGGAACCGAAGAGTTTTTCGCGACACAGATTTTTGTAGAAAGAAAGAAAACGAATGATGATAAGATTGAAGCTGTGTACTATAGAACGAGATCAAGTGTAAATGACATGGATATCAGTAAGGTGATAAACCCAATCCGTCTGACATTAGCAGGGGATATATTAACTTTACACAATTCAAAGAAAGCTAAACTTAATTTCTCCATCTTTAATCAGATCTTTCCGGTTACCCAATTTACGGGTGAGCCTTCGTTATTTCAACATCAATCTAGTTTTTATGAGGGTCAAAGCATTCTCTATTTGCGAATTCCGAAAGATCTGGAATTGAATAGCCAATCTGAAGTGAATATTCAGTTTGTAGAGTAAATTGGGTAGCCGTTTAGGCTATCTTTTTTTGTTGTAAACTAATCAAACGTTTAATTAAAGTGCAACTAATTGGTTCAATTTTTATGAAAAGGGATTGAGTTTGTTTATAGTATAATTAAAATATTGAAATCGAATTGTACAGGTCATCTTCTGGGGGGATTCCGTTGACAGTCGGGGAACTATGCCGAACACTTATTGTAGACGATGAAATGTTAATCAGACAAGGGATTAAGCACTATATCAATTGGGAACAAGAGGGTTTTATGATTGTTGGCGAGGCTTCGAACGGTCAAGAGGCCCTTGAATTAATCGAAGCTACCGATCCGCATATTATCATTACAGATATCGTGATGCCCATCATGGATGGGGAGGAATTAACCAGAATTGTGAAGGAAAGATATCCTCATAAAGAAATCATTATTTTAAGCAGTTTTGGCGAATTCGATTATGTCCGTTCCACCTTTCAAAGCGGTGTTGTTGATTATATATTAAAGCCGAAGCTTAACGCAGAAGGCCTTTTAAAGGCACTGAAAACGGCCGCTAATCGAATTCCTGCCTTTCAAAAAATGGACCAAAGATTAACAGGAAATCTCCCGATTGGGCAGATTATCGATAAACTTATTTCAGGTTATGAAGTAAATTATAATCCAGATTTAGTATCTCAGGCTTTTCCGTTTAGCCACTTTTGTTTAATCGGAGTAGATTTAAGAAACCACCATCAATCTAAAAAAAGTACAGAATTCAAAACTAGTATCAAGAGGGAAATCGAAGAGGCATTTCAGCATAACAAAAGCCAAGCTGTTCTCGAGCCCTTAAGTTTGGAAGAAAACATCATTGGATACTTAATGAATATGAATATAGAGAATTTTCCCGAGGTCATTAAAATGGCACGCCAACTTGATCAAAACATTCCGGGAATTAGTCTTGTTTTGACGGAGGCGTTTACCGACCTTTCATTAGTAGGGAACATGTACAAGGAAAGTCTTATAAAATTGTTAGATTATCGCTTTTATTTTTTCAATCAACCATTGTTAATGGTGCAGGATCTCCCTAACCTGCCTTCTAAACCTGAAAAATTTAATTTGGATTGGTTTACCGAGGAGTTAAAGCGAAAACATTTTGACTCAGCCTTTCAGTATTTACAAGAACATATCCAAGTCATGTCTTCTTGTTATACGATGGACGTCCTTGAATATAAAGCTTTCTTTGGCAACATTATTTTCAACATTACCATTCTCCTAAGTAATATGAAATATGATGTATCAGATCTGGAAAATGCGAAGTATTCCTATTTTCGATCTATTGATGAAGCGCCTTCAGCAACGGCTACAGTTGAATTAATGAATCATTTTATTGAAGAAGCGAAAAAATGCATTTTTTCGGTGCAAAGCGAGCCGGAAGATATCAATATGAAAAAATTAATGGAGTATATTGGAGAACACTATGCCGAGCCGCTTACCTTAACAGGCGTGGCAAAGCATTTTCATTTTAATCCATCATACCTTTCTAACTATTTTTCAACACATAGCAGGGAAGGATTCATCGAATATCTAAATCGAATCCGGATTGAGGAAGCGACGAAGCTGCTTATGGAGGGAACCGAATCGATCTCCGAAATTAGTGGAATGGTAGGTTACTCGGATCATAGCTATTTCTGTAAAGTTTTTAAGAAAATCAAGGGATTGTCTCCAAGCCAATACAAAAGACAGCAAAAACTAAGATAAGAGATGGTGAATTATGAGATTGATTCCCGAACGTTTTAAACATAACGGTTTATTTATCGTTATGTTTTTCATTACTGTTTTGATGATTATCACAGTTTCGATCACGATTACATGGACAACAATTCGGATGTCGGAGCAATTTTTTATTAAAAAGTTTAGCGTGACGAACTCAAAAGTAATGAATCAGGTAAAGGAGAGCTTCGAATCCTTTAATTATTCAGTCGTTCTTGCATCGAACAATCTCCTTCAAAGCACTACAATTAAAAAAGTTCTGATGTCGGAGGAATTCAGCAATAAAGAGAAGTTAAATGCCTATTTTAATACAGGTCAACAGTTAAAGCGGATCGAAACCAATTTAGATGCTTATGAGGAAAGCATTTTTGTTATGGGCCGAAACGGGTTCAGCTTTGCAACGGATCGTACGTACTGGCCCATTACGGATGAAGAGTTAAGGACTAGTGTCCTTACTAGTAATACGTTTAAGCAGCCGAAGAAGCTGATCTACCAATTGGACATGCGGAATGATGGAACGAATCGCCAGTTCATTGTCGCATCAAAGGTGCTAATGGAGCGAATCAACGGTACGGTTTATGGTTCAATGTTTTTTGCGTTTGATGAACGTGAATTTAGAAGGTTCTACACAAGCTATACAGGTCCCGGCAATAATGTGTTTGTTGTAGACAAGCAGGGTGTCATTGTGTCGAGCAATCTGTCAAAGCTCATTGGACAAGCACCAAAGGGATTTCTGAGCTATGCAACTAAAATTGAAAAGAGCTCCGATCGTTATATTATTGATTCCTTTATGGGAAAGGATCAAATTATCTCAATGGAGTACCTTCCTTCTTTTGATATGTACTTGTTTAATATCATTGACAAGAAAAAAGCAGTCGGAGACCTAATTGATAAAAAAGCTATTGTGCTCATTTCGATGGGAATTGTCTTTGTGGCATTAATCATTGTCCTGCTCGCCACAAGGAGATTGACCAATTCATTATCGAGTCTGGTGAAGCAGATTGAAGATGCCTCAAAACATAATTTCCATCAATATGTCTCTGCAAGCGGCACCTATGAAACCATGAAAATTGGCAATGCCTTTAATTCCATGCTGGATGAGCTTCATCAGTATGTCGACCAGCTGGTAGAATCTCAAAAGCAGAAGCGTAATGCGGAATTAGCAGCACTGCAACAGCAAATCAATCCACATTTTTTGTACAATACGCTGACTTCCATAAAATTTATGGTGCAGCAGGGTAGTAAAGAAGAAACCGAAGCGACCATTAATGCATTGATCTCTTTGCTTCAAAATACAATTGGCAATGTCAGTGAGACAAATACGATTGGACAAGAAGTTGATAATTTAAAAAATTATGTCCTAATTAATCAAAAACGGTACGGTAATCGGATTAAAGTGAACTATTTTATCGCGCCAGATTGTATAGAGTATCATGTACCCAAGCTGATTTTGCAGCCTTTTATGGAAAATTCATTCTTCCACGGCTTCAATCATAAGCCTGGCGGGTACATCAATGTTCTTGTCTGGCAGGAGGGAAAAGTATTAATCTGTGAAGTTGTTGATAATGGAGATGGTATGGAGGTTTCTTCTGAAAATAAACTCCCTAATACGAAGCGCAAACAACAAATGTTTTCCGGAATTGGCGTCCGGAATGTTCATGAGCGGATCCAACTTATTTACGGGGAACAGTATGGGGTCACGATATCCAGCGAATTAGGTGAAGGGACAAAGGTACGACTGGAGCTTCCGATTTCCATAAAGTAAAAATAGTCATAAAATCTAAAAATAATCCAAATAAATTAAATGGAAGCGTGTTCATGTTACAAAAATATTACCATCCAATAAAAATATCGTCCTAACGATTTAGTCCTTTTAGGTGATAACATTATATTTGTAAGTGAGATAACGCTTACATAAAATAGGATGTTGGGGGAATATCAATGAAAAAAGTACTAGCACTCTTTTTAGTTAGTATACTGATGCTAACTGCTTGTTCTTCGGGATCAAATAAAGAGACTTCCGACAAAGGCAAAGATACAAATGAAGTAACGGTTTGGGCATGGGATCCAAATTTCAACATTAAAGCAATGAATATAGCAAAAGAAGCTTATAAGTCTGAGAATCCAGATGTAAACATTAAAGTAATTGAACATGCGCAAGATGACATTATTCAAAAGTTGAATACCAGCTTAAGTTCTGGGACTACAAAGGGATTACCGAATATTGTATTAATTGAAGATTATCGGGCGCAAAGCTTCCTTAAAGCGTATCCAGATATGTTCCATGAGTTAACGGGTTCTTTTAAAGCGGATGATTTCGCACAGTATAAAATTGCCCCTACCAGCTTGGATGGCAAAAATTATGGCCTTCCATTTGATACAGGTGTAACGGGACTATATGTAAGAACTGACTATTTGGAAAAAGCGGGATACAAAGTCGCAGATTTACAAAACATGGACTGGAATAAATACATTGAAGTAGGTAAGAAGGTTAAAGAATCAACTGGGAAAGCAATGCTTACACAGGATCCAAAAGACCTTGGTCTTATTCGTATGATGATTCAAACAAGCGGTTCTTGGTACTTAAAGAACGACGGCGTTACACCTGACTTAGCAGGAAACGCAGCTTTAAAGGAAGCATTCCAAACATATAAAGCGATCTTAGACGCAGATTTAGTAAAACCGGTTTCTGATTGGGGTCAATTTGTTGCAGGATTTAACAGCGGTGACGTGGCAACTGTTCCAACTGGTAACTGGATTACTCCATCCATCAAGGCTGAAGCATCACAAGCCGGCAAATGGGCAGTTCTTCCGATGCCAAAGCAATCTGGAATTGCAACTTCCGTGAATGCTTCTAACTTAGGCGGAAGCTCTTGGTACGTGTTAAACATCGATGGTAAAGAAAAGGCTGCGGGCTTCTTAGGAAAAACATTTGGATCTAATGCTGATTTTTATCAGACATTAAATAAAGAAATGGGCGCTATTGGTACTTACAAGCCAGCTGCTGAAGGCGAAGCTTATAAAGCTGCGGATGATTTCTTCGGAGGACAAAAAGTAGTTTCTGACTTTGCTGCTTGGACAGAGAAAATTCCTCAAGTTAACTATGGTATGCACACATATGCCATTGAAGACATTTTAGCTGTTGGAATGCAAGATTACCTTAAAGGTAAAGATCTAGATAAAGTATTAGAGGATGCTCAAAAGCAAGCAGAAGAACAAATTAAATAACACACAAGCTAGAAAGTAACAATCTACTTTTAAAGAGATTATGCCTTAGAATTTCGCCGGCTCTGCCTTTCATGTATTGGAGCTAACTGATCCATCAGGCGACTTTCTGAGGCGTTTTCTTTTCTTGAACTCACAATGTAAGGAGTTGACTAGAATTGATAACAGCGAAAGAAAACCACACTCAAGCCCTTCTAAAATCAAATTCCGGCGGCCGCAAAACTCGGCTGAAAAATAATATCATTGGCTGGTCATTTGTTATTATCGCTGCCGTAATGATTCTTTTATTTTACTTCTACCCAATGATTCAGGCTCTTATTTTATCCTTTCAAACAGGTGTTGGTGCAAATCTAACCTTTACAGGTATCGATAATTATACGCGGTTATTTAAAGACCCAACATTCCTAACCACGGTAAAAAATACAGTCATTTATCTAATCATTCAAGTACCGGTTATGATTTTACTAGCTTTATTTCTTTCGGTTCTACTAAATAATAAAGCGTTAAAGTTTAAGGGCTTTTTTCGTACAGCCATCTTCTTACCATGTGTAACCTCACTTGTTGCCTATTCGGTCATCTTTAAATATTTGTTTGGACAAGATGGAATTATTAATATGATGTTAATGAAAGTTGCAATCATTTCAGAACCTATCCAATGGCTTACCGATCCTTTTTGGGCGAAAATCGCGATTATTGTGGCGATTACTTGGCGTTGGACCGGTTACAACATGATTTTCTATTTATCTGCTCTTCAAAACGTTGATGAGTCCATCTATGAAGCAGCTAGAATCGATGGCGCTTCGCCAGTTCAACAGTTTTTCAAAATAACCATTCCAATGTTGAAGCCGATTATTCTATTTACATCAATCACTTCAACGATTGGTACACTGCAGTTATTTGACGAGGTCATGAATATTACTAAGGGTGGTCCGGGTAATGCAACAATGACTATTTCTCAGTATATCTATAACTTATCGTTTAAATATACTCCGGACTTTGGGTATGCAGCCACCGTCTCTTATGCAATCGTAATTATGATTGTTATCTTCTCGATCATTCAGTTTAAAGCGGCAGGTGATAAAAATGAGTAAGCTAAAAAATACATTCAGTTATACCGTTCTAGCCATCGCAGCGATTGTCTCTGTGTTTCCATTTTTATGGATGATTGTAAGCTCGACAAACAAGTCTGTTGATGTAACGCAAGGAAGGATGCTTCCCGGCAGTCACTTTATGGAGAACCTTCGCAATCTTCTGGACACTGTTGATCTTGTGCCTGCATTAATCAATTCAACTAAAATCTCGGTATTAACAACCATCCTTGCGATGCTGATTGCATCTTTGGCGGGATATGGATTTGAAATTTATAAAAGTAAATCAAAGGATTTTGTGTTTAATATATTACTAGTTTCAATGATGATTCCTTTTGCGGCTTTGATGGTACCGCTCTTTAGAATGTTTGCTTCCATCTCACAATCCTTCTCGATCATTGGGATTGATACAATCGCAGCTGTCATTTTGCCGACCGTTACAACCGCCTACCTGATCTTTTTCTTTAGACAAAGCACGAAAATGTTTCCAAAAGAAATTCTTGAAGCTGGAAGAATTGATGGCCTCTCGGAATTAGGATGTTTCTTTAAGATTTATGTTCCTACCATGAAAACCACTTACGCTGCTGCGGCGATCATAACCTTTATGGCAAGCTGGAACAGTTATTTATGGCCGCTGGTTGTATTGCAGTCACCTGAAAACCAGACGATCCCACTATTAATTTCAAACTTAGGTTCAAGCTACTCACCTGACTTTGGAATGATTATGACAGCAATTGTAATAGCAACCTTACCAGCAGCACTAATCTTCTTTATCATGCAAAAGCATTTCGTTGCCGGTATGATGGGATCTGTTAAATAGTAGGTACTTGGAAAAATAGAAATAGAAAAGAGTGATCATGATGTCAACAATTCCAAAACTAGATTGGCTTACGGATGTGAATGTGTTTGCTGTGAATCGACTGCCTGCACATTCCGATCACATATATTACGAAACGCTGGAACAAGCAAAACTTGAAGGTCCAATGGCTTTGCGCTATGACCTAAACGGAAATTGGAAATTTAGCTATAGCGTTAATCCGAACAATCGTCCGGCGAATTTTTACCAGGAGAACTTTAATTGCTCTGGCTGGGGGGACATCACCGTTCCTGGGCATATCCAGCTTCAGGGGTATGGAAAACCTCAATATGTGAATACCATGTACCCATGGGACGGCCTAAACGAGATTCGTCCGCCAGAAATTCCACAAGACCATAATCCGGTGGGCAGTTATGTGAAGATGTTTACTGTACCAGAAAACATGAACAATAAGCCGGTGTATATTTCTTTTCAGGGAGTAGAATCAGCGTTTTATGTGTGGCTAAACGGAAAGTTCGTCGGCTATAGCGAGGACTCCTTCACGCCAGCTGAGTTTGACCTTACCCCATTTGTAACTAAAGGTGAAAATAAATTAGCGGTCGAAGTTTACCAGCGAAGCACAGGAAGCTGGCTGGAAGATCAAGATTTCTGGCGTTTTTCAGGAATATTCCGTGATGTCTATCTTTATACCGTACCAGAGATTCATGTTTTTGATGCAGATGTTCGTGCAGAATTGAATGCAGCTTTTACGAAAGGGACGCTTAAAGTAGACCTCAAGCTATTGTCTGGCAGCTCTTCACCTTCAAAAATTGTAACAGAGTTGTACGATCGAGAAGGCAGCCTAGTATCTACTTGTACGATTGAATCTGGTGACGGAAAATGGTCAACAGCAATGGATGTTGAGGGTCCAAAATTATGGAGCGCAGAAAGACCGAATTTATACAAGCTTTATATACAGGTTTATAACGAAAAAGGCAATTTAGTAGAAGTAATTCCACAGAAAGTGGGCTTCCGTAGATTTGAACTTATCGATAAAATTATGCACCTTAACGGTGAACGGATTGTATTCAAGGGTGTAAATCGCCATGAATTTAATTGCCGGACCGGCCGTGCGATTACCAAGGAAGACATGCTCTGGGACATTAAAACACTGAAACAAAATAACATTAACGCAGTCCGTACGTCTCATTATCCGAATCAGAGTTTTTGGTACGATTTATGTGATGAATACGGTGTCTATGTTATCGATGAAATGAACCTGGAAACGCACGGATCATGGCAAAAGATGGGGGCAGTCGAGCCGTCCTGGAACATTCCCGGGAATAAGCCGGAATGGGAGAATATTGTAATGGATCGGGCTGTTTCTATGGTTGAACGGGATAAAAATCATCCGTCCATCCTGATATGGTCGTGTGGGAATGAATCCTATGCAGGTGAAGTCATTCTTAACGTGTCTAAATATTTCAAAAAAGTGGACCCAAGCCGCTTGGTTCATTACGAAGGTGTATTTCATGCCCGCGAATATAATGATACTAGTGATATGGAGAGCCGCATGTATGCCAAGCCGGCTGATATTGAGGAGTATTTGAATGCAAATCCCGAGAAGCCATACATTAGCTGTGAGTATATGCATGCTATGGGAAATTCACTTGGCGGAATGTACAAATATACAGATTTAGAGAAGAAGTATCCAATGTATCAAGGCGGTTTTATCTGGGATTATATTGATCAATCCATTATCAAAAAGGACCGTTATGGAAAAGAATTCTTAGCCTACGGCGGCGATTTTGATGACCGTCCTACTGATTACGGTTTCTGTACCAATGGGATTGTGTACGCCAATCGGGAACTTTCACCGAAGATGCAGGAAGTAAAGTATATATATCAAAACATCAAATTGGTACCGGATCAATCCGGAGTGACCATTCACAATGAAGGTCTTTTCGAAGATACGTCCGATTATCATTTGGAATATGTTCTCTACCATGAAGGTAAGGAAGTGTATCGAAATCAACTTGAAGTGATGGTGGCACCTCAGAGTGAAGGGCGCGTTGAATTTAACTTACCGGCCGAAAACAAAAGCGCTGCTGGCGAGTATTGTATTCAAACTGCTTTTAGGCTGAAGGAAAATAAGCTTTGGGCGGACGCAGGCTATGAGGTCGCGTTTGGACAATTTGTGTATCAGGTGGAATCTTCTGAGGAACCGGTTCAGGTAAACGGGGAATTAAGGGTTGTCACTGGCGACGTTAATATCGGTGTTCACGGCCGTGACTTTACCATCATCTTCTCTAAGCAAGTGGGCAGTCTTGTCTCGCTTAACTATGCGTGGAAAGAAATGATTGCTCTTCCACCGGCCCCGTTATTCTGGCGCGCGACCACAGATAATGACCGCGGTTATTCACAAGGGTTTCATTCGGGTCTTTGGTATGCGGCTAGTCTAACACGCAAATGTGCGGGGATAGAGGTCGAAGAAGGCAAAGGTCAGGTATCGATCGCGTTTACTTATAAACTAGCAATAAGTGCAGAAGTAGATGTGAAAGTAAGTTATACCGTTCTTGCCGATGGCAGTGTCCGAGTGAAGTCAGTTTATCATGGGGCAGAAAATCTTCCGCAACTGCCGATTTTTGCCCTTTCCTTTAAGGTTCCTGCCGATTATGACCAATTAGAATGGTATGCGATGGGACCGGAAGAAAATTATTCGGACCGTGCTATGGGGGCAAGACTGGGTATTTTTAAGAACAAAGTATCAGATAATTTATCCGGATACGTGATGCCGCAAGAGTCGGGCAACCGAACAGGGGTCCGCCGGGTTAATGTAACGAATAAGCAGGGACAGGGGATCAGAATATCAGCAGCGGCTGAACCATTAGAGTGCAATTTTTCGCCATATACAGCCTTTGAACTTGAGAATGCTCAACATCATTATGAGTTGCCAAATGTTCATTACACCGTTGTGACGGTCGCCGGCAAACAGATGGGCGTCGGCGGAGACGACAGCTGGGGTGCACCAGTACATGATGAACATCTGATCCATGCTGACAAAGACATAGAATTTGAGTTTGTGATCAATAGAATTTAATTATGAATAAATCAAATAAGAAAAGAGCCTGATATTGACAGGCTCTTTCCTTATAAGTAAGTATTGAAAATTTTATAGCCAAGTTGATTGTAGCGGAAGGCACGTAGACTCCTGCGGGAGGACGGGGCAGGGGAGACCCCGCAAGCGCTGAAAGCACCGAGGAGGCTCCCCGGACCGCCCGCGGAAAGCGAAGTGCCTGGAGCGGAAATCAACTACTATGTTTAACAGAAGGAGAAGGTTATGCTTATTCATGTGAATCAAGAGGACAAGCAGTTTCATTTAACAAATGGCCAAGTAAGTTATATTTTTCACGTCATGAAAAATGGGCAATTAGGCCATCTTTACTACGGTAAGGCGTTACGCCACAGAGACGATTTTTCCCATCTGCAAGTGTATGATATTCCAACAGGAGCAACCACGCATGTATATGCTGACGACTCAGCATTTGGATTAGAGACGCTGCGTCAGGAATTCCCTGCCTACGGAAATTCAGATTTTCGTGAACCAGCAATCGGCGTTAGTAAAACTACGGCTAATCATATTCCAAATTTCACATATGAATCGTATCAGATCCTTGAAGGAAAACCTCGTCTTGCCGGTCTCCCAGCAACTTATACAGAGGACAACCAAGATGCAAGTACACTTCAAATTTTCTTAAAAGATGAGTTCCTGCAAGCGGAATTGCAGTTAAATTATACTATTTTCCGTGACAAACCTGTCATCACGAGAAGTGCTTCGATAAGAAATGCGGGTTCCGAAGAGCTGGTTATTGATCGATTCATGGGGGCATCGCTCGACCTTCCGGATAAAGATTTTGTATTAACTCATTTAGCAGGGACATGGTCACGTGAACGGCATGTAAAGGAAAGAAGACTCGAAACAGGCATTCAGTCTATTTCCAGTCTGCGTGGGGCCAGTTCTCATCACCATAATCCGTTCTTGGCACTAAAGCGTCCTGAGGCAACGGAGCATACAGGCGAAGTATATGGCTTTAATTTTATCTATAGCAGTAATTTCTTGATGCAAGTAGAAGTCGACCATTACGATATGGCAAGACTTACGGTTGGGATTCATCCGTTTGGCTTCAAGTGGAATTTAAGACCGCAAGCTTCATTTCAAACCCCAGAAGTCATCATGGTTTATTCTGATCACGGATTAAACGGGATGAGTCAGGCTTTCCATTCTCTTTACCGTGAGCATTTGATTCAAGGTCAATGGAAGAAGGCCGTACGTCCCATTCTAATTAATAACTGGGAAGCCACTTACTTTGATTTCGATGAGGAAAAACTAGTGAATATTGCTAAATCTGCAAGTGAACTAGGAATAGAATTGCTTGTCCTTGATGACGGCTGGTTTGGAAAACGGAACGATGATACCTCCTCCCTTGGTGATTGGCATGTTGACTTAAATAAGCTTCCCAATGGACTGGAGAGCCTTTCAAAGAAAATTAATGAGACCGGAATGAAGTTTGGACTTTGGTTTGAACCAGAAATGATCAGTCCGAATAGTGAATTATTTAACGAGCATCCAGATTGGGCCGTAGGTATCCCAGGTCAGCACTATACATTGGGACGTAATCAGCTGGTCCTAGATTTTTCAAGACAGGAAATCGTGGATTATTTATATGATAAAATGTCCACGATTATTAAACAAACAAAGCTGGCCTATATTAAATGGGACATGAATCGAAACATCACCGAAGCTTTTTCGAATAACCTACCCGTTCATCAGCAGGGTGAATTTTTCCACCGTTATATTTTAGGAGTTTATAATCTCTATGAGCGATTAACAAGCGAGTTCCCACAAGTGTTGTTTGAATCGTGTGCGGGCGGGGGCGGACGGTTTGACCCTGGGATGTTGTATTATGCACCGCAGGCTTGGACGAGTGATGATACAGATGCGATTGAAAGGCTTAAAATCCAGTATGGTACATCCTTTGCCTATCCAGTTTATAGTATGGGATCTCATGTTTCGGATGTTCCGAATCATCAGACATTACGGTCCACACCATTACAAACAAGGGCAAACACGGCCTACTTTGGAACATTTGGATATGAATTGGACCCACTCAAATTGACCGAAGAAGAACGTGAGGAAATTAAACAACAGGTTGCCTTCTATAAAGCGCATCGACAGTTGATTCGTGATGGTCAATTTTATCGCTTGTTGAATCCATTTTCAAATAACGAAACGGCATGGATGGTGGTAAGCCAAGATCAGTCGGAGGCATTAGTTGGCTGGTATAAAGTATTAGCGACTCCGAATCCTAAGAAACAGCAAATGCTGCGACTTAGTGGATTAGACGTGTCAAAAGACTACAGGATTGCCGGGATCGAGAGAACTTATTATGGTGATGAGCTAATGTCTGTGGGATTGCAGCTTCCCACAGAGTTTAATGGTGTCAATGGCGGCAATTTTGAACGCGGGGGAGACTTCCAATCACAAGTCTTTTATTTAAAAAGTACAGACGATAAATAAATTTAACAGGGTGAATTGCTAGATGGCCTCGGACTGTACCGAGGCCATTTTAATTTTATTCACAAAATAATAAATATGTTTTGACAAAAAGCGCTTCCAAGATTATGATAATACCAGAAAGTAAATTAATTTAATTAACTAATGAGGAACGAATAGTTTATAAATATTTCCTCATGCTAGAAGAAGACAAAATTTTTACCTAAATAAGGGGGATAAAAATGGCTAAGAAAAAGAAATGGCTTGGTATAGCTTTAACTGCTGCGCTAGCTCTCGGATCTTTAGCGGGATGCTCAAGTGCGAAGGACAAAGATACTTCAGAAGGCGGAAATGGGGAGAAAATTACTTATTGGGCGCCATTCTCTGGCGCAGATGGTCCGCGTATGAAGACGATTGTTGAAAACTACAATAAGTCACAATCTAAGTATCAAGTAGATTTCCAAGTTGTTCCCCAGTCTGACTATTATAAGACGGTTGACCTTGCTTTTTCTGGTCAAAAAAATGCTCCAGATTTATTAATTATGCATACTGATCAGCTGAAAAATTATGCAGATAAGAATTTATTAAAGGATTTAACTGACACTGTCGAAAAAGCAGGCGTTAAAGCAGAAGATTATGCTGAAACTGCTTGGAAGGCCGGCGATATTGGCGGTAAGCACTATACCATTCCTTTAGATATTCATCCATTAATTATGTACTATAATAAAGATTTATTTAAAGCGGCCGGTTTAGATCCAGAAAAGGCACCGACAAATCGTGAGGAGTTCCTAGCCGCTGCTAAAAAACTAACAGACTCTAGTAAGAATCAATATGGTTTTGTAGTACCAACTCTTTGGCCAAACCAATTCATTTTCCCAACTATTTTATTCCAAAATGGCGGCGAATTAATGAAGGATGGTAAGCCAAACTACAATAGCCCAGAAGCGGTTGAAGCGTTAACGTTCTATCGTGATTTGATTCATAAAGAAAAGGTGTCACCTGAAAATGTTCAACAAGATGGTGAAGTAACATTATTCTTACAAGGTAAAAACGCGATGCATCTAAATGGTCCATGGATGATGGAACAATGGGATAAAGCCGGAATTAACTATGGAGTTGCTCCAGTGCCGCAATTAGGAACAAAACAACAAGCAGTTTATGCAAATGGGCACAATTTCGTGGTACCTGCTACTGTTACAGATTCAAAAAAATTAAATGGTATTACTGATTTCTTAAAATATGTTGCTGGAAACACAATGGAGTGGGCTAAATCAGGACAAGCACCAGCTTCAAAGGCAATTTATGAACAAAGTGAAGAATTTAAAAAGATGAAGCAACAGCCAATCGTAGCTTCAGAATTTAAATATGCTAAGTTTGCTCCTGCCGTTGCCAACTGGGGTCAATTGTCTGACCCGCTATGGGCTGAAGTGAACCTTGCTCTTTTAGGCAAGAAGGATCCGCAAAAAGCATTAGATGATGCCAATAAAAAGGCGGAACAAGTTTTGAATAAGTAATCATTAAAGGAGGCGGACGGAGGTTGAAACCCGTTCGTCTCTTGTTTTTCCACTAGTAGGAAACCGAAAGGAGGAAGGTAAATGAGAAGTACAAGCTGGAAATCACAATTGACTTCAAGTCTTTTTGTACTCCCTTACTTGATTTTATTTGTTATTTTTCTTTTAATTCCAATTGGATATGGGGCATGGATAAGCTTGCATAACTGGGATCTATTAAACCCTGTCCATGAATTTGTAGGATTTAAGAACTATACAAAGATCTTTGACACTGATTCTTACCTTAATGAACTGTTTTTCGAGGGTCTTAAAAACACCTTCCAATTCGTTGTATATAGTGTTCCTTTATTGGTTGTGGTTGGATTATGTTTAGCATTGTTAGTAAATGCTCTACCTGGTAAATTCAAAGGTTTTTTTCGTACAGTTTACTTTATTCCCTATTCTGTTTCTGTTTCAGTGGTTGCAATTATTTGGTTATGGATCCTAGATACAAACAGCGGGTTAATTAATCAATATTTACAAAAGATGAATCTGCCATTAATTCCATGGTTAACAGACATGCCTTGGGCCTGGATTTCACTTTCTATCGCGACTTTATGGTGGACAATTGGTTTTAACATGGTTATTTTTATCAACGCACTAAATGATGTTTCTGAAGAACTATATGAAGCCGGTTCTCTTGATGGCGCCAACCGCTGGCAGCAGTTTATTCATATCACGATCCCTAGTATTAAACCTACAATGCTTTTTGTTGTTATTACATCAACGATTGCCTCATTTAATATTTACGGGCAGCCTTATTTAATGACACGTGGAGGTCCAGGGACTTCAACAAAGGTTTTATTAATGAATATTGTTGATGAAGCCTTTAAGCAGCGTCAATTAGGGAATGCAGCTGCCATGTCATTACTTATGGCTTTGATTATGATCGTTATCTCAATCTTGCAATTCCGAATCACAAATCGAAAGGAGTAGGTCAGCGTGCAAAAAACACCGTTTAAAGTTTTCATAGTTATTCTTGCGATTATTGTTGGCCTGATTTTTATCGTTCCAATTTTATGGATGCTGGCTACTTCTTTTAAAACGGATCAGGAAGCCTTCACAGCAGGGCTAAAGTGGATTCCGAAAGTCTTTACTCTTGAAAATTATCAGTATAGCCTAGCAGGAAATTCAGATACTCCAGTCCTACAATGGATGGGCAACTCCCTTTTTGTTGGGATTATTGGGACATTAATTGTTCTAGTTGTTGACACACTTGCAGCATATGGTCTAGCCCGTTTGGATGTCCCATTTAAAAAATTGTTAATTAGCATCTTTATTGGGTCGATGACGATTCCTTGGGTAATTACGTTTTTACCACTATATATGGAGTTTAATAAGTTTGGTCTATTAGATACTTATGCAGTATTGATTCTTCCATATTCTTCAAATGCATTTGGTGTCTTTCTTCTATATCAATATTTTCGCAGCTTTCCAAAAGAACTGGAAGAAGCAGCATTTCTAGATGGTGCAAATAAATGGCAAGTTTTTGTAAAAATCGTTCTGCCATCAGCACGACCTGTTATTTGGACATTAGCTATTTTTACATTTATGGGTATATATAATGATTTCTTATGGCCGCTTGTAACGACAAATTCTCCAGAAATGAGAACTATTACAACAGGTATTGCCATCATGCAGCAGGGAAGCTTTGTTTCATCACCGGGCAGGTTAATGGCTTTAACATCGATTGCAACCATACCTGCTGTATTATTGTTTATCATTGGTCAACGTTCCTTTATTAAAGGCGTGAATCAATCGGGTATTAAATAGGATTATTTTTTCAGGAAGGATGGAGAACAACATGTCAATACCTCGTAATGAGTATCCAAGACCGCAATTGGTCAGAAAAGAATGGGTTAATTTAAATGGCGAATGGGACTTCGCTTTTGATGATAATAATGTTGGTTTAAAGGAAAAGTGGTTTCAAAATGGGGACGCCCTTGATCGGAAAATTAATGTTCCCTTTGCTTATCAGACCCAACTAAGTGGTATTAATGAACCTTCATTCCATGATTTTGTATGGTATTCACGAGAATTCACTGTATCTAAGGATTGGAATAATCAGCGGATCATCCTGCATTTTGGGGCAGTAGATTACCGTGCATGGATTTATGTAAATGGGGAGTATGTTGGTTTCCATGAAGGCGGCAATGTTTCCTTTTCGTTCGATATTACTGATCATTTAACTTGGGGCAATGAAAAGGTGGTTGTCAGAGTCGAAGATCCATCCACAGATGAAACGATTCCCAGAGGAAAGCAATTCTGGATTGAACAATCGGATTCCATCTGGTACACAAGAACGACTGGGATATGGCAAACCGTTTGGCTGGAACCGGTTCATCCTGTCCATGTTTCTAAATTAAGATTAACACCCGACGTTGACCGTGGAGATATAATTGTAGAATTTGAGGTCTCTGGTGAATGTATTAACAAACAAGCAGACATCGAAATTAGTTTTCAGGGTGAAAAGGTAGCAAAGGATACGATTGAGGTATTTGAACCGTATAATAAGCGTTCGGTTAATTTATATAATCGCCAAATCTTCAGAACTGCCTTCCACCATACTGGATGGAATTGGTCACCAGAAAACCCTAATTTATTTGATATCAAATTCACATTAAAAGATGGGGATAATCAGGCGATTTTAGATGAGATAGAATCCTATTTTGGTATGAGAAAGGTCCATATTGAAAATGGCATGGTTTATTTAAATAACAAGCCTTATTATCAAAAATTAGTTCTCGATCAGGGCTACTGGCCGGAAGGGTTGTTAACCGCTCCTACAGATGAGGCTTTAAAAAGGGATATTGAAATAGCCTTAGAAATGGGCTTTAATGGCTGCAGAAAGCATCAAAAAGTGGAGGATCCTCGCTTCCTTTACTGGGCAGACAAATTAGGATTCTTGGTATGGGGAGAATGTGCAGCCTTCCCGTCCTATAGTGAGGACGCTGCATCTCGATTAACCAAAGAGTGGATTGAAATCATTGAACGGGATTATAATCATCCGTCCATCGTCGCCTGGGTGCCTGTCAATGAAAGCTGGGGAGTGCCTTTTATTAAAGCGAACAAACAACAGCAGCACCATTCTTTAGCGATGTACCACCTTATTCATTCATTAGATACAACACGATTAGTCATCTCAAATGATGGCTGGGAACTTACAGAAACCGATATCTGTGCGATTCACAATTATAATCATGGATCCAGCGATGAAAAGGCAAAATATGAAAACTTTAAAGAATCCTTACTCACAAAAGAAAATCTCTTAAGCTCAAAACCAGCTGGCCGAGGAATTTATGCAGATGGATTTGAACATAAAGGTGAACCTATCTTGTTGACAGAATTTGGAGGAATTGGTTTCAAAGTCGGTGAAGACAGTGGCTGGGGCTATACATCTGTGAAGGATGAGCACGAATTTATTGCAGATTACCGCAGAGTAATGGAAGCGGTCTATGCTTCAAAGGGTCTACATGGATATTGTTACACACAGTTAACAGACGTAGAGCAGGAAATCAACGGATTAGTATCTTATAACAGAAAACCAAAATGTGAATTAGCAAAAATAAAGGAAATAAATGACATGTGGCATTCCAATATTGTAAAATCTTAAGTTAGGTTATTCTGCTTGCTTTTATAAAATTGGCTGTGAAGCGAAGTGCCTGGAACGGAAGTCAACAGACAAGTTTAACACAACCATATTATTACAAGAGGGCTCGCCAGTCGGCGAGTTTTCTTATATAACTGTAGACCGGAGGGAGTCATATAATGAAGTTGTTACAAGAAAAATTTGCAGAACTTGATGGGCAGACAATAACTACTTTTACAATGGTTAATGATCAGGGCATGGAAGTAAGTACCATCGATTATGGATGCACGATTACCAGGATTGTCGTTCCTGACCGCAACGGAACCCTTGAAAATGTAGTTTTAGGCTTTGATACAATCGAAGAATATCAGCAGCATTCCCCCTATTTCGGTGCTGTAGTCGGCAGGCATGCGGGTAGAATTGCTAATGCGGAATTTACCTTAGAAGGTACCACGTACCATCTCGCAAAAAATAACAATGGCAATCACCTCCATGGCGGGATAAAAGGCCTCGATAAGGTGATCTGGAATACAGAGGTAGTAGAAGAAAAAGATTCTTTGACCCTTGTATTCACTTATTTAAGTAAGGATGGAGAAGAAGGGTATCCTGGAAATTTAAAGATGAAAATATCCTATACCTTAAATAACGATAATGAGCTTCAAATATCCTATGAAGGTGTGTCTGATCAAAAAACGGTGGTTAATGTTACCAATCATTCTTATTTTAATTTAAGCGGCAATTTAAAAAGAGACGTTCTTAATCATAAGTTGACCCTAAAAACTAATCGATTCCTTGAGTTGGATGAAGAATTAATACCGACAGGGGAGATTCTTCCTGTAGAGAATACATCATTTGACTTTCGGTCCGGCCGGAAGATTATTGAAGGAACAGACACAAATGACAGACAAAATATAATTGCAGGAAATGGATATGATCATCCTTTACTATTAACGGATAATCACAATAAGGAAATCTATCTGTTTGATGATGAGAGCGGAAGAGGATTAATCATTGAAACAAATCAGCCTGCCGTGGTTCTTTATACGGGTAACCAACTAGCTGATGATTTTTCTATTCGAGGTATCAACTCCAGAAAATACCTTGGTTTATGTTTAGAAACACAGGGTCTTCCAGACTCGCTCAATCATCCGCATTTCCCATCAGCCATTTTAGAAAAGGATCAGGGATACTATTCCGTTACTAAATACATATTTACAAATTGAACAAAAAAAGAGTTGAATCTTATGATCCAACTCTTTTTATGTTCCTTATGTTTTAAATAATTTCTTTAAAACTAATGTTACAGCTCCCAATACCATACCAGTTTTTCCTAATTCCGAACAAACCACTTTAATTTCTTCATGTGAACTTTTAAAAGTATATTTCTCTATTCTTTTTTTTAGTTGAGACAAAACAAAATCTCCTACCTTGAAAATACTCCCTTCTAGGATTATTTTCGAAGGCTTTAGAATGTTAATCATATTTGCTGCGGCTAGTCCAAGGGATTGACCAGCCTTTTCTAAGAGTGTTATAGCAAATGGGTCCCCTTGCTTAGCAGCTGTATAGACCATATTTAAGGAAAGTTCAGTACTGCCTTCTTTCAACCACTCTGTGAGAATGGTATCCTGATGATGTTTAATCTCTTCCTTCGCTTTTTTTAAGATAGCAATTTCTGAGGCATAGGCCTCTAAACATCCATTATTACCGCATTCGCATAGGGGACCATTCACATCTAAAATTGTATGTCCGACTTCTCCTGCTGTATAGAACGTGCTTTTATAAATTTCACTATTTATAAAGATTCCAGAACCAATCCCCCGTCCCACACTAAGACAGATAAAATCGGAGACCCCTTTCCCTTGCCCAAACCAGCTTTCAGCAATCGCTAATGCTCGTACATCATTCTCGACAATAACAGGGATATTAAATTCTTCTTCTATTCGTTCCTTCAGAGGGATATTTTCCAAATGTAAGTGTGGAGAAAAAATGGCCAAGCCTTGTTCAGAATCAACAAGTCCATGCATGGCAATACCGATTCCAAGGATTAACTCTCTTTCGAAATGTTTAGATTGAAGGACATTATGAATGCACTCGATCATCATATTCATAAATTCGGTTTTAGTTGGCAATTTAATAATATCTTTACTGAAATCGGTTACAATCTTTCCGTCCATTGTGGTAAGAATAACGCGTATAACCTCCGCTGCGGCATAGACTCCGATAATATAATAAGCGGAGTAATTAATACGGAGGAGAATTGGCTTTCTACCGCCTGACGTTGCGCTTGTTGATTGCTCCTCTATTAAAAGATTTTTCTCAATTAACTCAGCAACCAATGAACTTATGGTGGGCGGGGTTAATTTTGTTAACTTGGCAATTTCCGCTCTTGAAATCGGCTCTTTTAATCGAATCATGTTTAAAACCGTTGATTGATTAAGTAACTTCATTTTTTCGAAGCTTCCAGTTTTGGGGTCGAAACTCAAATGACATCACGCCTTTATTATCATTAGTACCCTTAAGGATTTGTTTAAAAAGGTATTATTTATTCCTACTAATTTTAACACAAATACCAAGTTAAAAATACCTCCTGCAAGATTCTATTCATGGTTTGTTTATAAAATTTAAGTAAAAATTTTAGTAAAATACTTGAAGGATTTTACTAGGGGTAGTAAAATTATGTTAATAATAAAAAGGTAACTAACAAGACCAAGACTGCTGGAGGAATTTAAAATGAATGTAATCACACTTAATAAAGTATTTTTAGATATGTTTCAAGTATTGCCAAAGCAAGCCTTTTTTGCACCTGGAAGGATTAATTTAATAGGCGAACATACAGATTACAATGGAGGTCATGTGTTTCCATGTGCCATCACCTACGGTACCTACGCTGTAGCAAGGAAGCGGGAAGACAAAGTGATTCGCCTCCACTCTACCAATTTTCCTGAAAAAGGAATCATTGAATTTACTTTAAGCGAACTAGACTATGAGAAGGAACATAATTGGGCTAATTATCCAAAAGGCATGGTCCGTTATATTCTCGAGGCAGGATATGAAATTCCAGCCGGATTTGATTGCGTAATTCAAGGTAATATACCCAATGGTGCAGGACTTTCTTCGTCAGCATCCATTGAACTTTTAACCGGAGTGCTCGTAAATGGACTATTTAATTTAGAAATTCCGCGCCTTGATCTCATCAAGATAGGCAAGAGGGTAGAAAATGAATTTATTGGCGTGAACAGCGGAATCATGGATCAGTTTGCGATTGGCATGGGAAAGAAAGATGCAGGTATCTTACTAGATTGCCAAACGTTGAAATATGAGTATGCACCGATTCACCTTGAAGATTACAAAATATTAATCATGAATACGAACAAACGCAGGGAATTAGCTGATTCGAAATACAATGAAAGAAGAGGAGAATGTGAAGAGGCACTTGCGCAGCTACAGCAAAAGCTGCCAATTGAGGCACTTGGTCAATTATCGGAAGCGGAGTTTGATGAAAATCAATATCTGATTACCAATGAAACAGTTCGCAAACGGGCCAAGCATGCTGTTTACGAAAACATGAGAACAATTAAGGCACTTGAAGAGCTTAAATTAGGAAATCTAGAAGCATTTGGACAATTAGTTAACCAATCACATGTATCACTAAGAGATGACTATGAAGTGACAGGAGTGGAATTGGACACTTTAGTTGAAGCGGCATGGAAACAGACAGGTGTGCTTGGTGCGCGAATGACCGGTGCAGGATTCGGCGGCTGTGCAATTGCGATTGTTAGAAATGGGGAAGTTAATAACTTTATTGAGAACGTAGGAGCTGCTTATCTGGACAAGATTGGCTACGAGGCAGAATTTTATGCAGCAAGCATTGGTGATGGGGCGAAGGAAATTCGACTGGAGGAGACAATTTAAATGAGTATTCTTGTGTTAGGCGGTGCAGGCTATGTCGGTTCACACGCTGTATACCAGTTAATTGATCAAGGGTATTCAGTCGTTGTCATCGATAATTTGCAAACGGGCCATGAGGAGGCAGTTCATCCAAAGGCTAATTTTTATAGAGGAGATATCCGCAGCCGCGAGTCTATGCGTTCTGTTTTTGAAAAAGAAAGTATTGAAGCAATTTTGCACTTCGCCGCGAATTCCCTTGTCGGAGAGTCGATGGTTGAACCGTTAAAATACTTTGATAACAATGTCTACGGAACACAAATCGTGCTTGAAATGATGAAAGAGTTTGGCATTAAGCATATCGTTTTTTCATCAACAGCCGCGGTTTATGGAGAGCAAAAAGTTGTCCCGATTACAGAGGAGGCTGCAACCGTTCCAACGAATACGTATGGCGAAACCAAACTAGCTATGGAGAAAATGATGGCTTGGTGTGAAAAGGCTTTTGACCTTAACTATGTTTCGCTTCGCTATTTTAACGTGGCATCAGCAAGAAGTGACGGACAAATTGGGGAGGACCATAACCCGGAAACTCACCTGATTCCAGTTATTCTGGAGGCAGCACTTGGGAAAAGACCAGCAGTGACGATATTCGGTGAGGATTATGATACGGCAGATGGCACTTGTGTCCGAGATTATATTCATGTCGAGGACTTAATTGATGCCCACATATTAGCCCTCCGTTATTTACAAAATGGCGGTCAGAGTAATGTTTTCAATCTTGGCTCAAGCAAAGGATTCTCGGTAAAAGAAATTGTTGAGACAGCTAAAGAAGTGACGGGTATTGATATTCCTGTGAGAATCGGTGAGCGTCGATCGGGTGACCCGAGTACGTTAATTGCCTCTTCGGAAAAAGCACAAAAGGTGTTGGGGTGGAATCCTTCAAGAACATCGATTCAACAAATTATCAGTAATGCCTGGAACTGGCACCAGCATCACCCTAATGGATATCAGAAATAGAGGGGATCATAATGATTTATCAACTTTTACAACAATTAATTAATCAAGCTATTACCACTCAATTAATCGAGCGGGAAGATGAAATCTATGCGCGCAATCAAATTTTGGCATTGCTTAAGCTAACCGAGTTTAAGGAAGAGGAACTAGCGGAGAGCAATCACTTTGAAATCCCGGATTTACTTGAATTAATCGTGGACTATGCCTGCAATCAAGGGGTCATTGAAGATTTATTTGATGAAAAAGAGATTTTTTCAAGTAAAATAATGAACTGTTTTACTGCACGCCCATCCACTATCAATCAAGTGTTTTATGAAAAATATACGCAAGATCCAAAGGAAGCAACCGAGTATTTTTATGAGTTAAGTAAAAATAACAATTACATTCAAATGAAGCGTATTCGTAACAATATCGAGTATAAAACCGCCACAGAATATGGTGAACTTGATATTACGATTAATTTATCAAAGCCTGAAAAGGATCCTAGAAGTATTGCACTCGAGCTGTCAGTGCAAAAAACGGATTATCCGAAATGTCTGCTCTGTGTTGAAAATGAGGGATACGCAGGCAGAGTTGGTCACCCGGCCCGCTCCAACCACCGAATGATTCGCATCAATCTATTAGATCAGCCGTGGTACTTCCAATATTCACCCTATGTGTATTACAATGAGCATTGTATTGTCCTATCAGAAAAACATACCGATATGGTCGTTAGTGCCTCGTCTTTTTTACGGTTATTGAGCTTTGTTGAACAATTTCCGCATTACTTTGTGGGCTCAAATGCGGACCTGCCAATTGTCGGCGGTTCGATTTTAACCCATGATCATTATCAAGGTGGGAATTATCAATTTGCGATGGCGAAAGCCGATGATGACTGGACATTTAATATGGCTGGTTATCCAGACGTAGATTGTTCCGTGGTTAAATGGCCGATGTCAGTTATTCGCCTTCGTTCTCCTGAAATAAGCGCGCTTGTTGAAGCGGGTTCACATATTTTTGAGCAATGGAAAAATTACAGTGATGCGACGCTTGAAATTTTGGCGAGGACCGGAGAGACGCCGCATAATACAGTGACACCGATTGCCCGGAAAAATGGAGGTGTTTTTGAACTGGACTTGGTGCTTCGTAATAATCGAACAAGTGAGGAGCATCCGCTGGGTATTTTCCACCCTCATGCCGATGTCCATCATATTAAAAAGGAAAATATCGGCCTAATTGAAGTAATGGGGCTGGCTGTTTTACCTGCACGATTAAAGGCTGAACTCGGAGAAGTAGAAAATTATATCCTAAGTAAAGCATCAGATGTAGCAGATTACCATTTAGCCTGGGCAGAAGCGCTAAAAGCACGCTATCAAGTTATTGCTAATAAAGCGAATATCGAACGCCTTGTAAGAGAAGAAGTAGGAAAGAAATTCTTAAGAGTCTTGGAAGACGCAGGTGTGTTTAAGCGGGATGAGGCAGGGACCGCAGGATTCCAGCGTTTTATCACTTCTTTATAAAAGAATGAATCGAATTTGGGGATTTTAGTGTAGGGGAAACTGTAATTAACTACTTTCTGAAAAATATGGAGTGATATCGATGAAAATATTAGATAGAATATTCGGCAGTTACGAGGGAGAGTCCGTTACAGAATATACTTTAGTCAACGATTATGGCATGGAGGTCTCTTGTCTGAATTTTGGTTGTGTCATTACGAAAATCATCGTCCCTGACCGCCATGGAAACTTTGAAAATGTAGTACTTGGTTTTGATAACTTCGAAGATTACACAGAATGGTCACCTTATTTCGGTGCAGTTTGCGGACGGGTTGCCGGCAGAATTGGCGGTGCAAGTTTCGAATTGGACGGGAAAGAATATCAGCTTGCAGACAATAACTACCCCAATCATCTGCACGGAGGCAAGAAGGGTTTTAACTCTGTGATTTGGAAAACTGAAATTATTGAGAAAGAAAATGCTGTCGGGCTGAAGTTTTTCTATCACAGTCCAGATGGAGAAGAAGGCTATCCTGGCAATCTAGACACCACTGTTACGTACATTCTAAATAATAAAAATGAACTCGATATTTCTTACGAAAGTAAAACTGATCAAAAAACGTTAGTCAACTTAACGAATCACTCGTATTTTAATTTAAGTGGGAATATAAAAAGAGATTGTTCGGAACACATTCTTAAGGTAGATAGTGATCGATTTTTAGAGTTGAGAGACGATCTTATCCCTACTGGTAAGTTGATTGATTCTAAAAATACCCCCTTTGATTTTAAGTATGGCAGAAGGTTGAGTTCTGGGCTGAATTCATCTTATCCGCAAAACGTACTTGTCGGAAAAGGTTACGACCACCCACTTGTTTTTAGACAAGAGGGAGAAAATAGGATGATTCTAAGCGACGAAGAAAGCGGCCGCTCGCTCCTTATTACGACCGATCAGCCATGTGTCGTCCTTTATACAGGGAATTTTCTAGAAGGTCCTTATTCTATTTCAGGTGTCAGAGCGGAGAATTATTTGGGTGTTTGCCTGGAAACGCAAGGATTTCCTGATGCCATCCATCATCCAGAGTTTCCTTCTGTCATTTTAAATCCAGAGGAAGTATACCAATCCAGAACAGTGTATCGTTTTTTTGCTAATACATTAGGAGACTGATTTATGGCTACCATCAAAGATATTGCACATATTGCAGGGGTATCGATTGCAACGGTATCCCGTGTTTTAAATTATGACACCACTCTTTCTGTCAGTGATGAAACGAAGAAAAGGATATTCGAAGTGGCAGAGGAGCTATCTTATAAAAAGAAGACTGCGCGCAAGCAAGAGGCGGGTAAAATTGCTCTTTTGCAATGGTATACCGAAAAGGAAGAACTTGACGATTTATATTACATGTCCATCCGGCTGGGTGTTGAAAACCAATGCCGGCAGCATGGGATTCAAGTGGATAAGTATTTTCAAGACAACTATGGGGATTTGAAGGAAGATGATATTCAAGGGCTGATTGCGATTGGAAAATTTAGCAGGAAGCAAGTGAATGATCTCGTTAAGATTACCAAAAATATTGTCTTTGTGGATACCTCACCAGATGAAGATATGTTTGATTCCATTGTTATTGATTTTGAACGAGCCACTAAAAAAGTGCTTGATTATTTTATTCAAAAGGGTCATGAGAGAATCGGGTATATCGGCGGCAGAGAAGTCTTTAAGGATAAAACCTCTTTTATTGAGGACCCTAGAGAATTGACCTTCAAGCGCTTTTTTTCAGAAAAAGGAATGCCCAATGAAGATTATATGTTTGTAGGTAACTTCACTGCTGATGATGGTCATGCGTTGATGAAGAAGGCGATACATGAACATCCAGGGGATCAATTACCCACCGCATTTTTTGCGGGTAATGACTCACTAGCGGTTGGCGCATTAAGGGCACTGTTGGAGGAAGGGATTTCCGTTCCGGATCGTGTGAACATCATAGGTGTCAATGATATCAGCATCTCTAAATATGTCTTCCCATCCTTAAGCACAGTGAAGGTATATACTGAAATTATGGGTGAAACCGCTGTTGACACCCTTTTGGAGAGAATAGCAGGCAGAAAAACAGTCAAGAAAATAATTATTGCCACAGAGTTGATTATTAGGAATAGCAGTTTTTAAAGAAGAGAACTCATCAAAAAATTTGATGAGTTTTTTTGCCATTGTCGAAATATAGGATGTTCCGTATAATGTTTGTAACTAGATAGGTACAGGAATGGGAGCGGATTCATGAGCAGGTTATCGGTGCTGGCATATATTTTTGGAGCTGTATTCTTCGTGGTAAGCTGCTCATTTGCGGTTTTTTATGGGTCGAAGGTCCTTACGCATGATTTGCCTGCAGAGAAAAAGCAATCTAAAGAGTATAACTATCATTTTGTTCTAGTCCCTGAAGAGCTAGATAATGAATATTGGAGACTTGTAGAGCAAGGTGCAAAAGCGGCTGCAGATAAATATGGTGTCCTGTTGGAATATGCAGGGCCTAAGCAAGGGAATATTGAAGACCATTTAAAGACGATTGAAATGTCAGCGGCCTCTAAGGTGGATGGAATCTTAACACAAGGATTAAGTGATGAACAATTTACTCCACTAATTAACCGAGTAGTTTCTAGCGGGATTCCAGTCATCACTGTCGATACAGATGCTGCGAATAGTAAACGACTTGCATATATTGGCACGGATAATTATTATTCAGGATTTCTCGCTGGAAAGGCATTGATTCAAGATACAAAAGGAAAGGCTAATGTCGCAATTATTACTGGAAGATTTTATGCGAACCATCAGAAACAGCGGGTAAAAGGCTTTCAAGATGCGGTTAAAGGGGAAAAAGGCATTCATATTATCGATGTAGTAGAATCCGAAATTAGCAGAGTCCAAGCGGCAGAAAAGGCATATCAGATTATTAAGGACCATCCAGAGGTCAATGCCTTTTTCGGGACAAGTGCATTAGACGGTATTGGGATTGCCCAAGTAGTCGATAAATTCGTTAAACCTGGAAAAATGTATATTGTTGGATTCGATACCTTGCCAGAAACATTGGAATACATCCGCAGAGGAACCATAAACGCAACTGTAGTGCAGGAGCCCTATGAAATGGGGTATCGGGCTGTAAAAATGATGATCGATCATATTGAAGGAAAATCCGTTAACCCTATCGTCCATACGAATACGAAGATTCTGAGAGTTGGGGATTTGCCCTTAAGTCATCTGGACCGAAGGGGAGAGAGAAAATGAGATTATTTAAAATTCGCTCGAAATTACTCCTATACTTCATTGTCCTAGTAGTGTTGTTAACATCTGTCGGCTTCTTTTTCTATAAAAGCAGTGAGAAGTTAGTTATGGAATATGACGATAGTTTTGAACGATTTCTGCTTCTCAATGATATCTCAAAGAGAACAAATTTGATTACCGAAAATCTGCGTGGCTATCTTTTAGATAAGGAAACTTCTTATCTAAGTGATTATAAGAAGGAAAAGCTCAAGTTAATTACTGACCAAAAGCGGCTTAATGAAGAAATGGACAATCATGATATTACATATATTAATTATAAAAACATGATTGATAGCTTTTTAGATGAATGCGATGCAACAGTAGGTGCTTTCGAGAAGGATGATATAAACAGTTATTCCAATCATTTTAATGGAGTTTTGAAAATCGCCTCCTTTCTCCAAGAGAGAACGCTGGCACTATTAAATAATAAACTGACTGACTATCAAAAATTTTATGCTCAAATGGAGAAGCAGAACCATTACTATAAACTATTGTCCATCTCACTATTTGCAGCAGCTTTTTTCCTTAGTACCTTGCTTGCCCTCTGGATTTCTGGCGGGATTACAAAACCAATTAGTCTGTTATCTGCGGCTGCAAAGCAAATTTCAAAGGGGAATTTATCAGGTGAGGATATTAAGGTTACGACAAAAGATGAATTAAAGCCTTTAACAGAAACCTTCAATCAAATGAGAACCAATTTACGTCAGCTAGTCACTGAAATTAAACAAAAGTCTGAATTGGATAAGCTTCTTAAAGAATTGGAGTTACGGAGCCTCCAAAACCAAATTAATCCTCATTTTTTGTTCAATACGTTGAATACGGTTTCAAAGATGGCGTATTTGGAAGAAGCAGAACAGACTTCGAGATTAATAGAAGCCGTGGCTGCGATACTCCGGTATAACTTAACTGATTTCGATAAAGCATCAACATTAAGAGAAGAAGTAAGAATTGTCCAAGAGTATTTTTATATCCAACAAACCCGGTTCGGGGAACGGATTTCATTTATAACGGAGATCGAGGATGATTGTCTGGATATTGAAATCCCTAGTTTAATTCTGCAGCCATTAGTAGAAAACGCCTTCATGCATGGAGTAGAATCCTACGAAGAGAATGGGGTAATCAGGCTCCGTATTTACCAACATAATGATCGGATCCATGTGGAGGTCATTGATAATGGGGCAGGGATGGATGAGAGCACTAAAAAAAGATTGCTTACTTACGTAGAAGGTACTGAACTGGAAGAGGGGTTCGAGCCGGATAAATCAAAAGGTCAATCAAATGGTATTGGTGTAAAAAATGTGATCAGAAGGCTGCAACTCTTTTATAAGCGAAATGACATAGTAGAAATTGAATCCAAGCCTCTGTACGGAACAAATTTTAGACTAACAATTCCGGGCGTCGCCAAAGGGGGAAGTGTACTTGTTAAAAATACTTATAGTGGATGATGAAATTTTGGAGCGAACGGCATTAACGAAAATCATTAACCGATCTTCGGAGGACGTAATGGTCATTGGAGAAGCCCCCAATGGAAGAATCGCAATTGAAATGGCCACGGAACACCGACCAGATATTATTTTTATGGATATAAAAATGCCAGGGATTGATGGTGTACAGGCGGTCAAAGCTATAAAAAAAATCAATCCCTCGATTCGATTTATTATGGTTTCCGCCTTTAATACATTTGAATATGCGAAAGAAGTAATGCAACAGGGGGTTAAGGAATACATCTTAAAACCAAGCAGAAAGCAAGATATACTTGCGGCATTAGAGCGAGTTTGTGCTGAAATCCTTGAAGAAAGCAAACAGCGAGAAGAACAACAAAGTTTACGAGATAACCTGGATCGTGCAGTATCCATCGCGCAAAAAGAATGGGTATCGACGGTTTTAGTAAATCAAGTTCAGGATATCACTTTTGATGAATGGGGCCAGCTCTTGGGGGTAGAAATTACTTCAGGGTATATTATGCTTTTCTCGCTGCGGCCGAAAGGAATGACTGAATTATCCGCAGATCAAAAGCAGAACTGGTATTTATGGCTTAAGGATACCCTGAATTCTGTCATGATGAAACAGGAAGTGATGGTTGGCCCGCTAACAAATTCACAAGTACCTGTTTTATTCCTTTGTAAAAAAGCAACGGAAAAGGTCCATTTTAAAACTAATGCACTGGCTGTCATCGATAACCTGAACCGACTTTTTGAAAAAAAGAGTTATCATGCTGAGCTAAGGATTGGAGTCGGACTTCCATATAATCATGCCCATGAGCTAAATAAGTCCTATCTTGAAGCACTTATGGCTTTGCAGCAGATGGCAAAGACCCCCGAGCGTAAGTATTTATTTGCAGTGAAACAAGGCTCGGCTGAACTGTCCTCCTCTTCAGAAGTATTAGAGATTGAGAAAAAGCTATTAGAGGCTGTCAGACAGGGAGACGTCAATCAAGTATTGTTCATTTTTGAATCGTTCGCAGAGATGCTGGCTGAGGATAAGAATATAAAAGGATCCTCAGTAAAAAAAGCCTTTGACGAGATGTTTATTCTCGTTTCACGAATGCTTCATGATTTAGGGATTAGCTATGAACGAACACCTGCAATAGAAGAGTCTGAAGATATTATGGCGATTTTCGAAAAAGGGAAAGCCCATTTATTGGCGGTGGTTCATCAGGTTCAGATTTGGAGAAATGATCATGCCAAGGGAATGCTGCATAAAGCAAAGGAATATATCGAAATTCACTATGCTGATTCTCTTACATTGGAACAGGTAGCGGAATATGTGGAACTTAGTCCTTTCTATTTTAGTAAATTATTTAAGGATCGGTTCGGAATGACCTTTATTGATTATTTAACGGAAATAAGAATTAAACATGCTAAGGCTGAAATGGTTGATCCGGGAAAAAGCTTGAAGGAAATATGCTACTCCATCGGCTATAAGGACCCAAACTATTTTAGCCGAGTGTTTAAGAAACACACTGGCTTATCGCCAACTGAATTTCGCAAAGTAACAGTAGGCTAATATTTCTTGCTTATGAGACCAATCTGCATTCGTGGATTGGTCAATTTTTAGTGGAAAGAAGAAATTTTTTATAATAAAGCGTTTGCAAAAAAGTCTAGATAATCGCAAATTAGTGCTAGACTTTTGACCTATTGAGGGGAATCCCTCCATGCTAACATATGTGTAAGGGCTTACACTAAGGTTAGCGAAGCGATGTGCTGCTTACCAGGGTCTTACTAAATAGTAAAAGGAGAATGACAACATGTTTAAAAAGAAAAAGGGGTTAATTCTATCTTTAACAGTTGCATCTAGTATTCTATTAGCAACAGGCTGCAGTGATTCGACAAGTGGTAAGGATTCTGGATCAGGCAAGGACAACAGTCTTCCAGCTGTTGGTGCAACCATTTACAAATTTGATGACAACTTTATGTCCTACGTTCGTCGAGCAATGGAGACTTCCGCAGATGGCAAAGCAATGCTGATGTTGAATGACTCTCAAAACGACCAAGCAAAACAAATTGAGCAAGTGGATACACTTATTGCCAAAGGAGCTAAGTCTCTAGCAATCAACTTAGTTGATCCAAAAGCGGCTCAAACGATTATCGATAAAGCGAAGCCAAAAAATATTCCAGTTATCTTCTTCAACAAAGAGCCAGATGCAAGCGTACTAAAGGGCTATGATAAAGCTTACTATGTTGGAACGACCTCTTCAGAATCAGGTGTTCTTCAAGGTCAACTGATTGCTAAAGCTTGGGAAGCTAACAAAGATAAATATGATAAAAACAAAGATGGAAAACTTCAATACGTGCTATTAAAAGGTGAGCCAGGGCACCCAGATGCAGAAGCACGTACAAAATTTGCAGTAGATACTGTAAAAGAAAAAGGTATCCAAGTAGAAGAATTAGCAATGGATACTGCGATGTGGGATGCAACAAAAGCTACTGAAAAAATGGATGCTTGGTTAGCTAAGTATAGTGACAAGATTGAGTTTGTTATTGCTAACAACGATGGCATGGCGTTAGGTGCAGTTGCTTCTCTTGAAAAAGCAGGCTATTTCTCTGGCGATAAATTCATGCCAGTAGTAGGTGTTGACGCGATTCCAGAAGCACTTGAAATGATTGAAAAGGGCAAAATGGTGGGTACTGTTTTAAACGATGCTAAAAACCAAGGTAAAGCAACAATTGAGCTTGCAACTAATGCAGCAAACGGTAAAGACGTATTAGACGGAACAGAATGGAAGCTTGATGATAATAAAGCCGTACGTGTTCCTTACATTGAAATTACAAAAGATAATATCCAAGTGGGTAAAGACGCATACAAATAAGAACTAAATCCAGTCGAAGCGCCTTGTCCAGGAAAAAAGGGTTCATTTTTCCCCAGGGGCTGAAACAGCCCCAAGGCGCTCTTCGAACGAAGGAAAAGGGTACGCTTTTCTTTCGTTCGGAGTAAGACTCCTTCGAAATTGGAACTGGACACCGTATTTAAATAAAAAATTCATATAAGGCACCTAATGAGTGTCTTATATCTTCAAATGGTTTAACAAGGAGGTTCGCTCATGTCAGAATCCAGAACTACCAATCTACTTGAAATGCTAAACATAACGAAACGATTCCCTGGGGTGCTAGCTTTAAATAATGTGTCCCTTAAAGTAAAGCCCGGATCGGTCCATGCTTTAATGGGCGAAAATGGTGCTGGAAAATCAACACTAATGAAATGCCTATTTGGGATTTATTCGATGGATGAAGGGAAAATCCTTTTTGATGGAAAAGAGGTTTCCTTTGCCAATTCAAAGCAGGCACTTGAAAATGGCGTATCGATGGTGCACCAAGAACTAAATCAGGTCCGTCAACAGAATGTTATGGATAATATCTGGCTCGGCCGGTATCCGAAAAAAGGTATTTTCATAGATGAAAAGAAAATGTATGAAGATACAGCAGCGATATTTAAAAGTTTAGACATCAATATTGATCCGCGCAGTAAGGTGAGTACGCTATCCGTTTCCGAAATGCAGATGGTAGAGATTGCAAAGGCGGTTTCTTATCATTCAAAGATTATTGTAATGGACGAACCTACCTCATCCTTAACAGAAACCGAAGTAAATCATCTTTTTAGAATCATTAAAAGACTGCAAAGTGAGAATGTAGCGATTATCTATATTTCTCACAAAATGGAGGAAATCTTGAAGATTTCTGATGAAGTAACCATCATGCGTGACGGTCAGTATATTGCAACCAAAAGTGCCAAAGACCTCACCACAGACGAAATCATCAAACTAATGGTTGGCCGTGACTTATCACAGCGCTTCCCTGCTAAGGCTAACAAGCCTGGGGAGGTCATATTGAAAGTCTCAGATCTGACGGCAGAAACACAACCTTCTTTTTCTAATGTAAGTTTTGAGCTAAGAAAAGGCGAAATATTAGGGATTGCCGGCTTAGTTGGATCCAAGCGGACAGAGGTTGTTGAAGCACTGTTTGGGATAAGGGCGATCACATCAGGATCGATTGAATTAAATGGCAAGGTGGTCAAAAATCATTCGCCGCAGCATGCTATCAAAAACGGCTTTGCCCTTGTGACGGAAGAAAGAAGATCAACAGGGATCTTCCCTGATTTGAGTATCAGTTTTAACTCGATCATTTCAAACATGAAGCAATATAAAACTAAAAGCGGGTTCCTATCCGACCGCAAAGTTGCTGACGATACGCAATGGGTGATTGATTCGATGAAAGTAAAAACCCCATCACAAAAGACATCTATCGGCAGTCTTTCAGGTGGTAACCAGCAAAAGGTCATTATTGGACGCTGGCTGTTAACCAAACCGGAAATTTTATTGCTCGATGAACCGACACGTGGAATTGACGTTGGGGCGAAGTTCGAAATTTACCAGTTAATTAATGAGTTAGCTGCTGAAGGAAAAGGAATTATCATGATTTCTTCAGAAATGCCAGAGCTTCTGGGCGTTTCTGACCGAATTTTGGTTATGAGTAATGGTAAAGCAGCTGGGATTGTCGAAACGGCAACAACATCCCAAGAAGAAATCATGAGCTTAGCAGCTTTGTATTAGGAGGAGATGCAAATGAATAAATCAGCCGCACAAAAAGGCAGTATAACCAAGTTGCTCTTTGATAATGTGATATATGTATTTTTAATCCTGCTAGTCATTGGAATCGTAATCGCTTCTCCTGACTTTCTATCAGTAACAAATCTTATCAATATCCTTAGTCAGTCTTCTTCCCGGATTATTATTGCCCTAGGGATGGCCGGAATTCTGATTACCGCTGGAACAGACTTATCCGCAGGACGGATGGTCGGACTCGCTGCTGTTGTGTCTGCATCTATGCTGCAAGCTGGTGATTATGCTTATAAAATGTATCCGAACCTTCCAGAATTACCGTTAATCGTACCAATCTTAATTGCTATGATTGCAACGGGTTTAATTTCTACACTAAATGGTGTGATTGTTGCCAAGTTACATGTACCGCCGTTTATCGCAACATTAGGTATGATGATCGGTGTTTACGGGATCACTTCGATTTACTTTGACCGCCCGCCTTATGGTGCACAGCCAATCGGTGGATTAAGTGAAAAATTTACAACCTTTGCCCAACGCGGGATTCCAATTGGATCCTATGAACTTCCTTATCTAGTTATTTATGCAATTATAACCACTGCAGTTATCTGGGTAATTTGGAATAAGACACAATTAGGTAAAAACATGTATGCAATCGGGGGTAACCCTGAAGCAGCAAAGGTTTCAGGTGTTAATGTTGCAAAAAACCTGATTATTATCTATATGATTGCCGGCCTATTATATGGCTTCTCAGGTACACTTGAAGCTGGGCGTGTGGGCAGTGCGACAAACAATACTGGAAACATGTACGAATTAGATGCCATCGCAGCCTGCGTAGTCGGTGGGGTTTCACTATCAGGTGGTATCGGATCGGTACCAGGCGTAGTAACCGGGGTATTAATATTCCAAATCATCAACTACGGTCTAGCCTTCCTTGGCGTAAGTCCATACATCCAATTCATCGTAAAAGGACTAATCATCGTCGTAGCAGTAGCCTTCGACATGCGCAAACACGCAAAGAAAAAATAAATTTAATGTTTTGGCGTCAGTTTTGGTGTCAGGCACCGTTCGTGGACAGTTGTCCACGAGCGGTGCCTGACACCTTTTTTTATACAAACTATCAAATATTTTGTAGGTGGTATTTGATGTTTTGTCTAATGACAGGACTTGGCCGTGGTGTATAATAAAGGTATTGACTGAATATTTACATAAATTTTAGAGTTAGGCTGTGTTAAAGGTTAATGTTGATTTTAGCACTCTGTTGATTGGAGTGGAAGGCACGAAGACTCCTGCGGGAGTACGGGGCAGGGGAGACCCCGCAGGAGCAAAGCGACGAGGAGGCTCCCCGGCACGCCCGCGGAAAGAGAAGTGCCTGGAACGGAAATCAACAGACAAGTTTAACACAGCCTTCAGATGAGCAAAATTTAGGTCCAAGAGCTGCATAATGTTCATATTCCGCAAAATTCCGTTTTAATCCTCCATGAGATTTATTAACCAATGAATCATTCTCGTAATCTCACTCAAAAAAAAAGGGAGTGTTTAATCATGCAACGACAAAAGTTATTGATTAATGGAGAAAGACTAAAAACGACATTAGAACAATTTGCAAACTTTGGCCGGACAGAAAACAATGGAGTCACAAGGCTTTCGTTATCAAAAGAAGATATTCGGGTAAGAGATTATTTTCGTTCTTGCTGCGAGGAGTTAGGGCTGACAGTCACGGTAGATGATATGGGCTGTATGTATGCGACATTAGCTGGGACTGAAGATAAGCCGCCCATTCTGATTGGCTCCCACTTGGATTCGGTAAAAAAAGGCGGCCGATTTGATGGTGTGCTGGGGGTTGTCGCTGGGTTAGAAGTAGTCAGAACGTTGGTCGAGAATCAAATAAAACCACAAATCCCAATTACCATTGTTAATTTTACAAACGAAGAAGGGGCAAGGTTCGAACCATCGATGATGGCATCAGGGGTGCTCTCTGGTAAATTTGATAAGGAAGTAATGCTGAAAAAGGTAGATTCAGAGGGAGTTACCTTTGGTGAGGCTTTAAAGGCAAGCGGGTACGAAGGCGAAGTAGGGAATCGGTTGAAAGAGGCAACGGCCCTTTTGGAGCTCCATATAGAACAAGGCCCGATTCTTGAAAAAGAGGATCTCTCGATTGGTGTTGTAGAATGTGTGGTGGGAATGGCCTGCTATGAGATTGAAGTAACGGGAGAATCCGACCATGCCGGTACTACACCAATGAATATGAGAAAGGATGCCCTGTTTGCTGCCAATAACTTAATCAATGAAATCCGCAGGCGGTTAGGGGGATTGGATGAAGATTTAGTCTTCACGATTGGCAGGGTGAGTGTGTACCCAAGCATTCATACGGTCATTCCGAACAAGGTTGTCTTTACTCTAGAAGCGCGCCATAAAGATATGGAAATTGTCCGTACGGTTAAAAACTTTATCGAATCACTTCCGAGTTTAACTTCACTTCATGAAGGCTGTGAGGTAAAAACAACAAAATTATGGGAGCGTGACACAGTCTGGTTCCAACCAGAGATCTGTCAACTATTTGAAGAGTCCGCACAATCACTCGGATATTCTAACCGAAAAATGGTTTCAGGTGCAGGACATGATGCCCAGTTCATTGCCAGCTTCGTGCCTACTGCGATGCTCTTTGTTCCAAGCATTAATGGCAAGAGCCATTGTGAAGAGGAATTAACGACGTGGGAAGACTGTGAAAAGGGGATTAATGTTTTATTGGATACAGTTTTGACCATGCTGTCGAAATAAGAAATGACAAATCATAGATTTTAAGGAAGACCCTTTTGCAATGCGGAAGGGTCTTTTTATGTAGGAGTTTAGTGTAAAAAGGGAGAATAAATGTACTTTTTTAGTAACTACCATTTCCAGTTTTCTTTAAACGTTTTTGGCTGCACAGTTATTGAGTTTTAAAATAAATTCCAGAAATGCGGAAAAAATCCGCTTTTCCGGAATCGAAAGCGTAAATAATTTCCGGAATTACGGAATATGAAATTGGTACAATGGTGGATTATTGAGAGCACGGTTTAAATTTAATATAATCATAGTGTGATAATACTGAAAATTTATATTTTTAAAAATTAACAAATAGAATTGGCATGGAACTTGCAAATATTAAAGTGAACTTCAGTTTGCAAGCGCTTACTAAAAGGGGCTGAAGCTCAATTCAAACTTAAAAAGGGGGATTTAAATGCAATTATTGATTATTCTTTTATCGCTTGGACTATTAATGTTTGTTGCCTATCGGGGTTTTTCTGTTATCTTATTTGCTCCCATCTGTGCACTTTTAGCTGTTTTACTTGTGGACCCCAGCCATGTATTACCGTTCTTTTCCGGCGTCTTCATGGAAAAAATGGTCGGATTTATTAAATCTTACTTCCCGGTCTTCTTATTAGGAGCGATTTTTGGTAAAGTGGTTGAAATGTCAGGGATTGCTGAATCCATCGCTAAGACAATTGTCCGCTGGCTTGGTGCAAAACGTGCGATGCTAACCATCGTATTATTAGGTGCCATTTTAACATATAGCGGTGTCAGTTTATTTGTAGCTGTTTTCGCTATTTACCCGTTTGCTGCTCAAATGTTCAGGGAAGCGAATATCCCTAAGCGCTTAATCCCAGGGACAATCGCGCTTGGTGCTTTCACATTTACCATGGATGCTCTGCCGGGAACACCGCAAATTCAAAACGTAATCCCTATTCAATTCTTTAAAACAAATATTTATGCCGCTCCAACTCTTGGAATTATTGGTGCTATTTTTGTCTTAGGTCTAGGGCTCTTATATCTTGAAACACGCAGGAAGAAGGCTGCAAAAGCAGGAGAAGGTTACTTTGGGTTCGGAACAGAGAATGCGGCAGCATTGGCTGAAGCCAATCAGAAGGAAACCGCGGTTCCAGATTTAACTTCTCAGCAATCTGTTTTAAAACAAATAATGGCGTTTGTACCGCTTATATTAGTAGGGGTTACCAATAAATTGTTCATCACATACATTCCAAAATGGTATCCGAACGGTTTTGATTTTTCCGCCATTGGTCTAAAAGCGTATGTAGTAGATGTTCCTACTGTTGCCGCGATTTGGGCAATTGAAATGGCTCTAGTCGTTGGGATTATTACATCACTTGCTTTTGATTGGAAGCGAGTAAAGGTAAACTTTAAAGAAGGATTAAACCTAAGTATTGCTGGTGCATTGCTTGCAACCATGAACACAGGTGCTGAATACGGTTTTGGAGGGGTTATTGCTGCTCTTCCTGGATTTACAAAAATCAGTGATGGAATTTCCAGTACCTTTACAAATCCGCTTGTTAACGGTGCGGTAACAACTAGTTCCCTTGCAGGGATTACTGGTTCTGCCTCTGGTGGTATGGGAATAGCATTAGGTGCGATGGCTGATAAATACAATCAGGCAATTGCAGCGGCAAATATTCCGCCAGAAGTAATGCACCGTGTTGTTGCCATGGCATCAGGCGGGATGGATACACTTCCACACAACGGTGCTGTTATTACATTACTGGCTGTTACTGGATTAACACACAAGCAATCATATCGCGACATTTTCGCTGTTACGATCATAAAAACCGTGGCTGTATTCTTTGTTATTGGTCTCTACACTTTATTTGGGATTATTTAATGAGGAATCAAATTTAGAAGCATAGTTTTCTGTTATTAAGGAGGATGCTCGAATGAGCAAGGCATTAAAAGGAAAAACAGCATTTATTACCGGGTCCGCTAGTGGGATTGGATTAGAGATTGCAAAAACCTTTGCAGTGGAAGGAGCAAAAGTAGTCATCTCTGATTTAAATGCTAGTAAAAGTGAAGAAGTGGCTTCCGAACTAAGGAAGCAAGGATTTGAAGCACTAGCAGCCCCATGTGATGTAACCGATGAAGAGGCATTTAAAAATAGTCTTGAGTCTGCTTATCAAACTTTCGGAAGCATTGATATTTTAGTCAATAATGCAGGGATGCAATATGTTTCACCCATTGAAGAGTTTCCTACAGAAAAATTTGAATTACTGGTCAAAATCATGTTAACGGCCCCCTTCATCGGGATTAAACATGTGTTCCCAATCATGAAGAAACAGGGCTTTGGAAGAGTCATCAATATGGCTTCTATTAATGGTGTCATTGGGTTTGCTGGTAAGGCGGCCTACAATAGTGCCAAGCACGGTGTCATTGGTTTAACAAAGGTTGCTGCATTGGAAGGCGCAGCCAATGGAATCACAGTAAATGCTTTATGCCCTGGTTATGTCGATACACCGCTAGTCAGAAACCAACTAGGGGATTTGGCTAAAACTAGAAATGTCAGCTTAGATCGTGTCATTGAGGAAGTACTCTTCCCGCTAGTTCCACAAAGGAGATTATTATCAGTATCAGAAATTGCTGACTATGCTGTCTTTCTAGCAAGCGATAAAGGAAGAGGTGTTACTGGCCAAGCGGTCATTCTCGATGGAGGCTACACGGCTCAATAAGGTATGGAAGAATCCTATTCGGATATTCGAATAGGATTTTCATATTATATGGGAAAAAAATCTAGTCTCTAAAGTGAAGAATCCGTTTGGTATAATGGTTTTATCAAAACGGTAAAGGTGGGGAAAGAATGTATCCTGGTTTTGAGGGGATTCCTAATAATTGGTACGAGCAAATTATTAATCTAATAGCGGAACGAATTGTCGTGGTAGATCACGAAGGGATTATTCTTTATATAAATGAGGCATATTGCGAGTTTTTAGGAACAACCGTGAAAGAAGCCGTCCACCGGCCTGTACAGGATGTCATTCAAAACTCGCGAATGCACATCGTCGCCAAGACAGGGCAAAAAGAACTTGCTGCACTTCATCCCATCAATGGCAGTGAAATGATTGCTAATCGTCTTCCTATAATTGAGGCTGGAAAAGTAGTCGGCGCGGTCGGAACGGTCATGTTTCGCACCCCGGAAGAATGGCGAATGTATAAAACGAAAATACAGGGACTTGTTGAAGAATTAAAATATTATAAAACAAAAGCTGAAAAAGAGCTAACAAGTAAATACCGTTTCAACCATTTAATTGGAAATAGTGCTGCTTTTACAGCAACTAAAAAACTAGCAGAAAGAATTTCTGAAAGCAACTCATCCGTTTTATTGATTGGAGAGTCAGGTACTGGAAAGGAATTATTTGCACATGCCATTCATAATAGCAGCATGCGTGTCTCCCTGCCTTTTATTGCAATTAATTGTGCGTCAATACCAGAAAATTTACTAGAATCGGAGCTGTTTGGATATGAAGATGGTGCATTTACAGGGGCAAAGAAAGGCGGCAAGAAGGGTAAGTTTGAAATTGCTAATAATGGGACACTGTTTCTAGATGAAATTGGAGACATGCCACTCTCGATGCAAAGTAAGCTTTTAAGAGTCTTGCAGGAAAAAGAGGTGCAGCGGGTGGGTGGTCAAAAGTCGATAGTTGTAGATGTTCGTATTATCGCAGCTACACACCGTGATTTAGAGAAGTTGGTGGAGGAAGGAACCTTTCGTCAGGATTTATACTATCGATTAAATGTCATCAAAATAGACATTCCACCTCTAAGAGAACGAAAAGAGGATATTCCGCTTATTTCCCAAAGTTTATTGAAAAAATTAGAAGGAAAATTTTATCGTAAAGGGATCGAGTTGTCTGCTTCCGTAAAGGATAGACTAATGCAGCATTCGTGGCCAGGAAACATCCGGGAACTTGAGAATGTATTGGAACGGTCGATCAATGTCTTAGATGGAAAAACAATTGAAGTGGCCCATCTGCCTTTATACTTGCGTGACATGGAGTTGGAGACACATCATGATATTACAGACGAGAATAATCAGCCAGCTAGGAAATCAGCATTACCGATTTCCTCATTAAGAGAAACCCTTGCGGTTGCGGAAAAGGCTGCAATGATCAATGCATTAAACGTAACGAATGGCAATAAACAAGAAGCTGCTAAACTACTTGAAATTGGAAAAACTAGTTTTTATGAAAAGTGCAAATTGTATGCTATTAAATAGTATCAAATCCTCTGTTAAAAACAGGATATTATTCCCTTTTTTTGAAAGCGTATTATTACTATGGTAATAGTCATAATATTAGTTTAAGATAAAAGGGATTATTCGAAAATAGTTAGATTGGGTGGAAGCTTAATGATCCTGTTAGACTATATTTTTAATCTTGCAATTTTTTCACTTCTGGTTAGTACACCTTTAGTCATTTCCTCATTCTTTAAGCATAAATCATTTAAACTTGCTCGCTTCTGGACGTCTGTATATGCGGGGGTGGTTTCCGTACTTCTCGTTATACTGTCATTCCAGCAGCAAGGCTATTCATACGATATCAGATATGCCCCTGTTATACTCATGTTTGTGTATCTCGGGCCACTCGCAGGATTATTAACTGGACTGTTTTCATTACTTGCAAGGCTGTGGACAGGCGGACAATGGGATCCAGTTCTAACTGGCTGGGGATTGTTGATGTTGGGTTTCTCAATTATATACTTCTATACTAAATACTTCACGGTTATCAAAAAAATCATCATATTTTTTGCTGGCTATTGTGTGATTTATGGGATTACGGTCTTTACTTTTAAGATATTTATTGATAACCCTATCTTTCATTTACAATATCTGTTATTTGTGATGTTAGGGGTGATCATTGGCGCTTTACTCATTGAGTCTTATGAAAAGCTGCATAGATTAAATAATAGGTTAACAGATATGTATAAACTAGTAGAGGCAAGTGAATCAAAGTACCGTCTTATTGCTGAGAATACATCAGACCTTATCCTAGTTTTGAATGATGAACAGTCAGTGATTTACTTGTCTCCTTCACATGAAAGTGTTTTAGGATATCAGGGCTGGGAGATAGAAAGATTGGAAAAGTACCATTTAATCCATAGGGACGAAGTTGAATTATTTAAAAATACAATAAAATGGATGTTGGATAATAAAGAGATCCAATCCATTGAATTTCGAATGAGGCACAAGGATGGAAGATGGATTGAAGTTGAGTCACGCTGTGTGCCCGTCTTGGGAGAAGATGGAGCAGTTGAAAATATCGTCATTATAAGCAGAGATATTTCGGAACGTAAACAGGCAGAAGAAATACTACTGCGCTCGGAGAAACTATCGATTGTCGGGGAGTTAGCGGCAGGGGTCGCCCATGAAATAAGAAATCCGCTTACTACCATAAAAGGCTTCATGCAACTTTATAAAAGAGGGGGCAGTTCGATTGATGATTTGCTTCTTAGTGAATTAAATCGGATTGAAACCATTACCAGCCAACTGCTAACTTTAGGAAAACCGCAAGCAGTTCAATTAGACCGGACGAATATTCTTGAATTAATTAAAGAGACGCTTGAACTTCTAGCCCCTGAGGCATTGATGAGTAATATCCAGATAAAGCTGGATTTTGAAGAACCATCCTACTATATTACCTGTGAGAAAAATCAATTAAAGCAGGTCTTCCTAAATATCTTAAAGAATGCTATGGAAGCAATGAAGGAAGGGGGAGAAATTCTCGTCCGCCTTCGCAAGGGGCCAGATGATGAATGTATTATTTCTATTCAGGATCAGGGATGCGGGATCCCTGAAGAATTACTTCCTCGATTAGGAGAACCATTTTATACATTAAAAGAAAAAGGAACTGGCCTTGGCCTAATGATTAGCCATAAAATCATTAAACAACACCATGGCAGCATTACATTTAGCAGTAAAGAAAAAGCAGGAACCAACGTTGAAATAAAATTTCCGTCGGCCAGTTGAGACAATTGGGTGTTAAGAATGGGGTGTCATGGGGTGTTAATGGGGTGTCAGGCACCACCTGTGGACAAATGTCCACGAGTGGTGCCTGACACCTTTTTAATGTTCATATTCAATTCATATAATTTTTGTATAATTTAGTTTGTAATAGTGAATGAAAGAGGAAGTATGTGATCGATAGAGGGGATGTAAAGAAATATGTCAGATGTGAAGAACGAGAGGGGATGGCGTCAGTTTATTCGATTGGTTCAACATACCAAGCCATCTAAATTGCTCTTGGGTATCGCACTTATATTAAGTGTAGGAACCACCTTGGTGGGGCTGTTTGTCCCATTGTTCACTAAAAATCTTATCAATGATTTTTCTCTTAGCTCATTAAGCACTGGAAGAATCATTCTTCTCGTTTGCGCTCTCGTCATTCAAGCCGTTGCGAGCGGGATATCCATCTATATATTAAATCAAATCGGACAATCGGTTGTGGCAGGGATTCGAGACCGCTTATGGAAGAAACTGCTCCTCTTACCAATACCATTTTATGATGAAAATCAAACAGGAGACACGGTCAGCCGAATGACGAATGATACAGCAGTGGTAAAAGGATTAATTACCGACCATCTCGCCAATTTTCTATCAGGGACCATTTCCATCATTGGTTCGATTATTGTCTTACTGCTCTTGGATTGGAAAATGGCTTTGTTAATGTTTATTGCCCTGCCGCTTGCGGCGGTTATTTTAATGACACTTGGCAGAAGAATGCATCAGGTGTCCAAAGGGATGCAAACCGAAACAGCACAGTTTACCTCCGTCATTCAGCAAGTATTATCTGAAATACGCCTAGTCAAAGCTTCGAATGCGGAGGAAGTCGAATATCAGCATGGTAAAAATGGTATTACGAAGTTGTTTCAATATGGGTTGAAAGAAGCAAGAATTCAAGCACTGATTTCTCCGTTGATTGGTTTAGTAATCATGGTATTACTAGTCGTCATTCTAGGATTTGGTGGAATGAGAGTATCTTCAGGTGCATTAATGGCGGGTGATTTAGTTGCTTTTATCATGTATCTTTTTCAAATCGTCATGCCGATGGGGCAATTAGCCGCCTTCTTTACCCAATTTCAAAAGGCAACCGGTGCGACCGAGCGAATTATCGCGATTATTGATATGAATGAGGAACAAGATGATTCCAAGCGGGATGTCCAAAATATGAATCAACCCATAACGGTGGAGCGGCTGCATTATTCATATAATAATGGGGAATCCGTACTAAATAATATCAGTTTTTCCGTAGAGGCAGGCAAGGTAACCGCAATAGTTGGTCCAAGTGGCAGCGGGAAAACGACACTGTTTTCATTATTGGAGCGGTATTATCAACCACAGCAAGGAACAATTCGACTTGGGGAGGAGCCAATAAATGAATTCTCACTGTTTTCTTGGAGAAGCCAAATTGGTTATGTATCACAGGAAAGCCCGATTGTTGCAGGAACCATTCGTGATAATATTTGTTACGGAATGGATAAACAAGTGGAAGAGGATGATTTAATAAGGGTTGCAAAAATGGCCTATGCCGATCAATTTATTGCCGAGCTGCCAAATGGATATGACACCGAAGTAGGAGAAAGAGGGATCAAATTATCGGGAGGACAACGGCAGAGAATTGCGATTGCACGAGCCTTTCTAAGGGACCCGAAACTATTGATGTTAGATGAAGCGACCTCTAGTCTTGATAGCAAATCTGAACAAGTAGTACAACAAGCATTACAGAATTTAATGAAGGGACGAACTACACTCGTGATTGCTCATCGTTTGTCGACCGTTATTGACTCTGATCAAATTATCTTTTTGGATAAAGGGAAAATAACCGGCAGCGGCACGCATGAACAACTAGTCCAAACTCACTCCTTATATCGTGAATTTGCCGAACAGCAATTACGAATCAGCGAACCTGCTCAATAGATGGAAAGGATGAGGAGCGATGACAAAATTATTAATTGTCGACGATGACGCTAATATTCGCGAACTTGTGCTTCTTTTTTTGAAAAAAGAGGGATTCGAACTGTACGAAGCATCAGATGGGATGAAGGCGTTAGAGTTGATGGGAAAATTAAAAATTGATTTAGCGATCATTGATATTATGATGCCGAATATGGATGGCTGGGAATTGTGCCGAGAGATTCGGGAGTTTAGTGATATTCCAATCTTAATGTTAACCGCCAAAGGTGAAACCTCACAAAAGGTAAAGGGATTTGAACTTGGGGCCGATGATTATCTAGTGAAACCTTTTGATCCAGCCGAATTAACGGCCCGAGTCAAAGCTGTATTGAAGCGGTATAAAATAACGGTCTCACAAACGATAACTATTAATGACTTTATGCTGAATCGCAAAACACATGAAATTTCTTTTAAGAATAAAGAAATTACCATTCCGTTGAAAGAATTTGAACTGTTGTTTAAATTAGCGAGCTATCCTGGAAAGACCTTTTCAAGAGAGGTATTAATTGAAGATATTTGGGGTTACGACTATGAGGGAGACGAGCGAACGGTCGATGTGCATATTAAAAGGATAAGGGAGAGGTTCTCAGAAGAAGAATTCCCGTTTCGAATTCAGACGATTCGGGGATTAGGTTACCGGTTTGAGGTAAAACCATGAAGGTCAAACGGTTTTTCCAGCATTTATTCGGGGTCTGTTTCTTCATTGTATTTGTTTCGTTGGGCTTTTCCGCAGGTTATTTCATAGTCTCCGGAATCTATCGCTTATTCCATCTGCATACATCCGATTATCTTCGTCATATGGCGGAGGTTGTCAGTAGTTTATTAACGATGGCGTTTGTGGGGCTTCTTATTGGTTTATTCACGAACTCCAGGCGTCACAATCTCTTTCATGAAATACTTGATGCCTTAAGCAGGATTGCCAAAGGTGATTTTAATGTATACCTTGATTTAAAGGTTGGAAGAGAAAATCAATTTACCAAACTGATTGACCATATCAATCATATGGCTAAGCAATTAAAACAGTTGGAAGTGATGCGGCAGGAGTTTATTTCCAATGTCTCTCATGAAATTCAGTCACCGTTGACGTCAATAATGGGCTTTGCCCAAGTCCTCCAATACGATCAGCTAACAAAAGAAGAGAGAAACCATTATCTCAGTATCATTGAAACGGAAAGTAGAAGGCTCTCGAAATTAAGCGATAATCTCATGAAATTAACTTCGTTAGAATCCAAGCATCATCCCTTTGATCGTCATAGCTATCGATTAGATCAGCAAATACGGACGATTATTTTAGCCTGTGAACCGCTTTGGCTGGAAAAGGGTCTGGAATTGGATGTTTCAATGGAGAAGGCCGCCATCATTGCAGATGAAGATTTGATGAGCCAGGTTTGGACGAATCTCTTTCACAATAGTATTAAATTTACACCGAGCCAGGGGATGATTCGTGTTCATCTCGAAAAAGTGGATGACAAAACGATCGTGAAAATATCAGATACGGGGATTGGCATCTCGAAAAAAGACCAGATTCATGTATTTGAACGATTCTACAAAGCCGATAAGGCAAGAGACCGGTCAAAAGGAGGCAGTGGATTAGGGCTCTCCATCGTCAAAAAAATCATCGAAATGCACGAAGGAACCATCTTTGTTGAAAGCGAAGAGGGGAAGGGAACCACCTTTACAATTACATTATAATGAGTGTTAATAATGGGTGTTAATAATGGGTGTTAGTAATGGGTGTTAGTAATGAGTGTTAGTAATGGGTGTCAGGCACCGCTCGTGGACAAATGTCCACGAACGGTGCCTGACACCTTTTTTTCTATCTCTTTTTCATAAATTGTTCTGTTAGGCATATGGCAAATCATATTTATTGTAAGATAAGTAATTTTGGCTATTCAGCGAATATGGAGGAGTGAGCGCGGGTGCCAATTGATTGGGATGAAAAGGCTGAAATTTTTCATTTGTACAATAACAAGATTAGTTATTTGATTCAAATTGTTCACGGTAAATATCCTGCCCATTTGTATTGGGGCAAGAGGGTTCATGCGCTCCAGCCGTCTTCCATTCTAGCATTTAAACGCAGGCCTTTTTCGCCGACGACGGAACCTGATTTTCCGCAATTTTCACTTGATACGCTGCCACAGGAATACCCTGCTTTTGGGAACGGGGATTTTCGTTCTCCGGCTTATCAAATCCGCTCAGCTGACGGGACTACAGTAACGGAATTTGTCTATGATTCTCATGAAATTTTTCAAGGAAAACATCCACTTAAGGGATTGCCTGCTGCGTATGTCGAGGATAAATCTGAAGCTGAAACATTAGTGCTGACAATGGTAGATGCCATGCTTGGGGTCGGGATGAATCTTCATTATACAATTTACAGTGATTTTGATGTGATAACGAGGTCGGTCTCCTTTGAGCACCTTGGGACCCATGATGTGGAAATACATAAATGTATGAGTATGTCAGTGGACATTCATCAGTCAGATTGGGATTGGCTGCACCTTTATGGAACATGGGGGCGTGAGTGTCACATCGAAAGGCGGCCGCTTAACCACGGGATTCAAATGATTTCATCAGCTCGAGGTGCAAGCAGCCATCAGCATAATCCGTTTGTTGCGCTCCTTTCAAAAGACACCAACGAAGAGCAAGGAGATGTGTATGGGATCAGTTTGGTCTATAGCGGGAATTTTCAAGCTTCCATCGAAGTCGATCCATTTCAAACTTCTAGACTCAGCATCGGCATAAACCCTTTTGATTTTACATGGGTGCTGGAGCCGGGGGAAACGTTTCAGACTCCTGAAGCTCTAATGGTGTATTCCTCGGAAGGGCTTGGAGGAATGTCCAGGACTTTTCATAAAATACTGAGGGAAAGAGTTTGCCGTGGCGTATACCGTGACAAAACACGTCCAGTTCTCATTAATAACTGGGAAGCCACTTATTTCAACTTTAATGAAAAAAAACTTTTCGACCTTGCGGATGCAGCAAAAGAGTTGGGTATCGAATTGTTTGTGTTAGATGATGGATGGTTTCATGCCGCAAACCTGGACGAGTGATGATACAGATGCTGTTGAACGGCTTAAGATTCAATACGGAACAAGCCTCATTTATCCTGCGATTACCATGGGGGCACATGTATCAGATGTGCCGAATCATCAAGTGGGAAGAATTACACCGCTTTTAATGAGATGCCATGTGGCAATGGCGGCAAATTTGGGCTTCGAATTAAATATCGACAAACTAAGTAATGATGATAAGAAGGTTGTAATGGAGCAAATCAAACGATATCATCAAATCAAGGATATTGTCTGTTTTGGGGACTTATACAGGCTGTTAAGTCCGTTTGATGGAATGGATACAGCTTGGATGTATGTGTCACCGAACCAGGAAAGGGCTGTAGTTTTTTACTATAAAACTTTGGCAACACCAAATCCGCCATTTTTCCGGCTGAAGTTGCGCGGGCTACGTCCGTGTGAGATTTATAGAGTAAATAGGGGAGAACAGGAATATGCGGGCGATGAGTTAATGAAAATTGGCTTACAGCTGCCACTGATAAATAGAGATTTTTATTCGAGTGTTTACCACATTGAAGCGTTTGAAAAGTAATCAAATAAAAAATACGAGCTTTTTAGGTCCATATTTCAATTAAAATTAACAAGTTTGACAATCTATATACCTGTGGAAAAGAATATATTTGGTATGCTTAATATAGAAAATATCATAGCCAGGCTTAGAGACTTGGAGAAAGCCATAAAAACAAATGGGAATGATACATTACTATTCCTATGCGTTTTTATGGCTTTTTTGTTTGCATGACTAAACCCTTGAGAATGAAGTCTGGGAGGGTCTAGATTAGTATTTTCTGTAAAGACTAGTATAGAAGTAAAAAAGTATTATAAAATGGTGAGAAGAGACTGAAGGTGAGAGGTGAACAATGGGATGAGTTTTTTTGGACAAAAGGTGTTACCGGCAATTCGAAAAATAGAAGATTTCGAAAAAATGATGTCAAGGAACTATGAATATATTGTAATTTTAGACATACATGTTTCCAGACTGAAACCCATTTTTCAAATGGCTCAGGCCAACCATAAAAAGTTAATCATTCACATGGATTTAGTTCATGGATTGAAGAGTGATGAATACTCAACAGAATATATCTGTCAGGAATTTAAACCATTTGGCCTGATTTCTACTAAAGGAAGCGTGATTCTTAAAGCGAGACAAAAAGGTGTAAAATCGATTCAGCGTATGTTTCTACTAGATACTAGCTCGATCGAAAAGAGTTTTGCGTTAATCGAACGGACAAATCCGGATTATATAGAAGTTTTACCGGGAATTATGCCAAAAATAATTAAAGATATCCGGAATCGTACGAATAAAGAAGTTTTTGCTGGAGGATTAATAGATACCATTGAAGAAGTAGAACAAGCCTATGAAGCGGGAGCAATTACGATAACAACATCCAATAAAGAATTATGGAAATATTTCGAACCGAAAAATTAGGATGAAACTAACAGTTTCACTGGCCCTAGTATATTCATAGAAATAAAGCTTAAAAGCGTAAAGACATTATTTGTATGCCTTTACGTTTTTTTAAGTAGTTTGATTGTTGATTGTCATCAAGGTAAGAATGAAAAAAATACTGGATGCTAGAAAGATGTGTATTGTTTATGAATCTAGTTGACAACGCTTTCAATCTACCTTTATAATATTAACTAAGTTGATAATATGTGAAGAAGATTTTAGAGACTCACGGAAATACCCCATTTTTACGGGGGATTTTCTGTGCGTCTTTTTTCGTTTTATTCACAACAAGTTCCAAGGTAAAGATGTTTTTTTAAAAAGAGGAGGTTAATTATGACAGCTTTTTGGGGTGAATTAATTGGCACGGCAATTTTAATTACATTAGGCGCTGGCGTGTGCGCAGGAGTGAATCTGAAGAAAACGCTCTCTAATGGCAGTGGTTGGATTGTTATTACCTTTGGATGGGGGTTTGCGGTAGCAGTTGCTGCCTACTCAGTGGGTAAATTTAGTGGTGCAAATCTAAATCCTGCATTAACAGTTGCGTTAGCATTTACCGGGGATCTTCCGTGGAAAGAGGTACCAACTTATATTTTCGGTCAAGTGATTGGAGCAATAATTGGAGCAACAATTATTTATTTTCAATATCTTCCACATTGGAAAGTGACAGAAGATCAAGGGGCAAAATTAGGAACATTTGCAACAGGTCCTGCTATTCCTCATACTTTTGCAAACTTAATTAGTGAAATTATTGGTACATTTATTCTTGTTTTAGGAATCTTAGCAATCGGTGCAAATAAATTTGCAGATGGACTAAATCCACTCGTGGTAGGCTTCCTTATTGTTAGTATCGGTTTGAGTCTTGGGGGAACAACAGGATATGCGATCAATCCCGCCCGTGACTTTGGTCCAAGGTTAGCACATGCCCTTCTTCCAATTCCGGGAAAAGGAAGTTCTAATTGGGGATATTCATGGATACCCATTGTAGGCCCAATCCTTGGAGGAAGTTTGGGAGGATTATTTTATAAAGCTGCCTTTCTCGGTAAAACAGAAATGAGTCTTTGGTTTATAATAGGGGCAATTGTAGTTGTTCTTGCAATCGCTTCTGTAATGGGAAAGAAACCTCAGGAAACGGTCCGAGTAGAAAAAGTCAGTGCATAATTTTAATTAAAGGGAGAGTTTATATATGGAAAAATACATTTTATCCTTAGATCAAGGTACAACAAGTTCACGTGCTATTCTTTTTAATAAAGAAGGAAAGATTGTCCAAGTCGCTCAGCAGGAATTTCAACAATTCTTCCCTCAACCAGGCTGGGTAGAACATAATGCAATTGAAATTTGGGGTTCGATTCTAGCGGTAATGGCTTCTTGTTTGGCCGGGGCTAATGTAAAACCAGAACAAGTGGCTGGAATCGGTATTACAAACCAACGGGAAACAGCAGTTGTCTGGGATAAAAAAACTGGCCAGCCGATATATCATGCCATTGTTTGGCAATCCCGCCAAACAGCAGCGATTTGTGAAGAATTGAAAGCAAAAGGATATGATCAATTATTCAGGGATAAAACAGGCCTTTTAATTGATGCTTATTTCTCTGGAACAAAAGTGAAATGGATTCTTGAAAATGTAGAAGGTGCAAGAGAAAAAGCAGAGCGTGGAGAACTGCTATTTGGAACGATTGATACATGGCTTATTTGGAAACTATCTGGTGGAAAAGCCCATGTAACAGATTACTCCAATGCATCGAGAACATTGATGTACAATATTCATGACCTTAAATGGGATGAAGAGTTATTAGAAATTTTGTCAGTTCCTGCTTCAATGCTTCCGGAAGTACGCCCATCTTCAGAAGTATACGCTGAAACAGTTGATTACCATTTCTTTGGCTGTAATGTGCCAATTGCCGGAGTTGCGGGTGACCAGCAAGCAGCGTTATTCGGTCAAGCATGCTATGATAAAGGAATGGCGAAAAATACTTATGGAACTGGCTGCTTTATGTTAATGAATACCGGAGAACAAGCAGTAAAATCAGAGAACGGTCTGTTAACAACAATTGCATGGGGTATTAACGGAAAAGTAGAATATGCACTTGAAGGAAGTATCTTTGTTGCTGGGTCCGCCATCCAATGGCTTCGTGATGGGCTCCGTATGTTTAGAAATGCTGAAGAGAGCGAAAAATTTGCTGCGAGCGTAAAATCAACAGATGGTGTATATGTAGTTCCAGCCTTTGTTGGGTTGGGAACACCTTATTGGGATAGTGATGTACGTGGTTCGGTTTTTGGCTTAACTCGTGGTACCACCAAAGAACACTTTGTTCGCGCAACGATAGAATCCCTTGCTTATCAAACAAAGGATGTCTTAACTTCAATGGAGGCGGATTCAGGTATTTCGCTTAAAACTTTGCGTGTAGACGGCGGCGCTGTTGCCAATAACTTCTTAATGCAATTCCAAAGCGATGTATTAGATGTACCAGTGGAGCGTCCAGAAGTAAGAGAAACTACAGCATTAGGAGCTGCTTATTTAGCAGGATTAGCGGTGGGTTATTGGGAAAGCCAAGAAGAAATCGCTGCTCAATGGAATATGGATAAAGCATTTACACCAGATATGGCTGAAGAGGATCGAAACAATTTATATACAGGTTGGAAAAAGGCTGTAAACGCAGCTAGGGCTTTTAAATAATCGTAATGTATGGTAAGCTATACTTAAGTTAATATTTTGGCGGGAGAAACTCGAGAGGCCACAACAAAGCAATGGATTTAATACCATTGTGATTGTTGTGGCCTCTTTTTTTTATCCCCATTGGAGGTAATCATTGTGCAAATGTTAAAATTTTCAAGTTCAAATAGAAACACAATTCTAAAGGAAATGGCCGCAGAAGAATTTGATGTACTTGTCATCGGTGGTGGAATAACAGGCGCTGGAATCGCATTAGATGCCGTAACAAGGGGTATGAAAACGGCATTAGTAGAAATGCAAGATTTTGCTGCTGGGACATCTAGCCGATCAACGAAACTTGTTCACGGTGGTCTCAGGTATTTAAAACAATTCGAAGTGAAGATGGTCGCGGAAGTGGGGAAGGAACGGGCGATTGTTTATGAAAATGGCCCGCATGTAACGACACCAGAATGGATGCTCCTGCCAATGCATAAAGGTGGAACGTTTGGGAAATTCAGTACATCAATTGGACTACGAGTCTATGACTTTTTAGCAGACGTAAAAAAAAGTGAACGAAGAAAAATGCTATCTCCGGATGATACCATTCAGAAAGAGCCGCTGATTAAAAGAGAGGGCTTAAAAGGCGGCGGTTATTATGTGGAATATCGTACTGATGACGCCCGGTTAACCATCGAAGTTATAAAAGAAGCGGTGGAGCATGGTGCCAAAGCAGTAAATTATTCAAAAGTAATCGAGTTTATTTATCAAAATGGTAAGGTGATTGGTGCTAAAGTTGAGGATCTATTAACTGGTACCGTTCATGATATTTACGCAAAACGCATCATAAATGCCACTGGCCCTTGGGTTGATTCCCTCCGCGACAAAGATAAGTCGTTAGCTGGAAAAAAACTGCGGCTGACCAAAGGGGTCCATTTGGTAATTGATCAGTCGAGATTTCCCCTAAAACAAGCTGTGTATTTTGATACAGCTGATGGCCGCATGGTTTTTGCCATTCCAAGGGATGGGAAAACGTATGTGGGGACAACAGACACCTATTATGGCAACGATCCGATTTATCCAAAAATGACGGAAGCTGACAGAGATTACATTCTTAATGCCATTCATTATATGTTTCCAACCGTTTCCATTAAGGCAGAGGATATTGAATCTAGCTGGGCAGGGGTAAGACCGCTTATTTATGAAGAAGGCAAGGATCCCTCTGAAATTTCGCGAAAAGATGAAATATGGGTTTCGAATTCCGGGCTGATTACCATCGCAGGCGGGAAGCTGACGGGATACAGAAAAATGGCGGAAACAGTGGTGGACTTGATCGCAAAACAGAGCGGCCATTTTCAAGCTTGCCAAACGAAACATTTACCTATATCCGGCGGTCATGTTGATGGGGCTAGTAACTTTGCTTCCTTTGTTGAAAAAAAGGAAAAAGATGGGGAGTTAAGAGGATTTACAAAGGAACAATATCGCAAATTAGTTCATCGCTATGGTTCCAATATTGATCGGATTTTTGACATTGCGAAAAGGTATGACCCCAATAACAAGTTTGGTTTGCCGCTTGAGGTGTTTGTTCAAATTGTTTATTCGTTAGAGGATGAAATGACAGTAAAACCAGTCGACTTTTTTATCCGTCGAACAGGAGCTTTATTTTTTGATATTCACTGGGTAGTAGAATGGAAAGATGCCATTCTGGACTATATGGAAGATGCGCTTGGATGGACGGTGGAGGAGAAGACCCGATTCAAGGAAGAATTAGAAACAGCCTTAAAGGATGCGATCCATCCGATTCCGAATGAATGATGTGAGTTATTCTCGCAGTGCATTCCCGATGTTAACCTAATTTTTGGAGGATTGAAAAACTAATCAAACGTTTGATTAAATAAGTGACGGGCTTGGAATATAAGGAAAAGTCCTATCATATTATTTACCATATCAAACGTTTGATTGTTATATTTCGTGGCAGGTATATGGTGACGACCATAATTCCGACTTAATTCATTGGAATATTAGGATTACAATTTTTCCGAATTTGAAGGAGGATGGATAGTATGAATTTCTTGCTGATCCTCGTCAATGTAGCTGTTCTGTTATTACTCATGTTTGGATTATTTACGATGCAAAAGAAGCATGTTTCTTTTTCCAAGCGTGTTTTTAGTGCGTTAGGTTTAGGTATTATCTTTGGTTTTCTCATTCATCTTATTTATGGCACGACACATGAAGTAACGACAGGTTCCATCGATTGGTTTAACATTGTCGGGAATGGCTATGTGAAACTTCTACAAATGGTAGTTATGCCACTAATCTTTGTCTCCATTGTCGGAGCCTTTACAAAGTTAAAGTTAACGAAAAATATTGGAAAAATTAGCTTCCTTGTCATCGGCATCCTGCTTGCAACGACTGCCGTTTCAGCGGCGATTGGAATTGGCTCTGCATTGGGATTTGGTCTTGATGGTGTGCAGTTAACTGAAGGAGAAGCGGAAGCAGCTCGTAATGCCCAGTTAGAGGAACGAGTTACTGGAATAGAAAATATGACTCTCCCACAACAAATCATTGAGTTAATCCCAAGCAATCCATTCCAGGATTTAACGGGAGCGCGCGCGACATCGACGATTGCGGTTGTTATTTTTGCTGTGTTTATTGGTATCGCTTATCTTGGAGTTAAACGCAAAGACCCAGAAACAGGAGAATTTTTTGCTAAAATCATTGATACGATCTATTCCGTTGTCATGAGGGTAGTCACACTAATCTTACGTCTAACGCCATATGGAATTCTTGCCATCATCACAAGGGTAACAGCAACAAGTGACTATGCGGCGATTGCGAAATTAGGTAAGTTTGTGATTGCCTCCTATGTGGCGCTCATTTTGGTGTTCATTGTTCATTTACTACTATTATCCTTTGCAAAACTAAGTCCTGTAAATTATGTGAAAAAAGGACTGCCGACCTTGACCTTTGCCTTTACGTCACGGACTAGTGCAGGAACTTTGCCAATGACCATTAAAACGCAAACGAAAGACTTTGGTGTGTCAGAAGGGATTGCAAACTTTGCTGGCTCGTTTGGACTGACCATTGGTCAAAACGGATGTGCAGGTGTTTATCCAGCAATGTTAGCTGTGATGGTTGCACCGGCCGCTGGAGTGGATCCAACGAGTATATCCTTTATCTTAACTCTCATACTTGTGGTCGCGATTAGTTCCTTTGGTGTTGCTGGTGTAGGCGGCGGTGCCACCTTCGCCGCATTAATCGTTTTATCTGTCATGAACCTTCCAATTGCGATTGTTGGTTTGCTCATCTCAGTGGAACCGCTTATTGACATGGGAAGGACAGCATTAAACGTTAGCGGAGCAATGACATCTGGTATATTAACGAGTAAAGCAACAGGTGAATTTGAAAACGAAGTCTATAAACAGCCGGACATTGTAGAAGCATAAAAAACGGGTTTTAGGGCTTTTTCGCATAGCGGAAGAGTCCTTTTTTTGTAGCATAGAAATGGACTGGTTTTCACTTTATTTTTAATTTAAAATACTTGAATTCAAGATAAATTCAAAGTACACTGTAATCATAGGTGATTGGATTCGAATGAATGGTATGTATGATAACCATACTTAAATAAAAGGAAATTTCTTATACAACTGATTGACGAAAGGATGAGGAGAAAATGGATCAATTTCATCAAGCTCCAAATATATATGTCGGAGAGGTCAATATTAAGGTGAAAAATCTCGATTACTCACTTATTTTTTATCAAAATATTATGGGGTTTCAAGTGTTGGAAAAATCAGAGCGGAAAGCGGTCTTAACGACCGATGGAAAAAAGCCATTACTAACGCTAGAGCAGCCAAAGGAGGTTGTGGCGAAAACAGGTCGTACGTCAGGCCTGTATCACTTTGCCATTTTACTGCCATCACGAGCAGATTTAGCAGTCTTTTTACGACACATGGTCCAAACTGGATATCCGCTCGGTGCCGCAGACCATTATGTAAGTGAGGCGTTATACCTTAATGACCCTGACGGCAATGGGATTGAAGTGTACCGGGACCGCCCTTCTTCAGAATGGAAATGGAACAACGGTTTAGTCGAAATGGCCACCGAAGAGCTTGATGGCAATGGAATTATTGCAGAAAGTGAGGCTGAATGGAGCGGTTTACCAGCAGGTACACTCATGGGTCACATTCACCTGCATGTCAGCAATTTGCAAAAAGCCGAGGAGTTTTATACAAAAGGGCTGGGTTTTGAGATAGTTAGTTACTATCCACAAGCGGCATTCCTATCAACGGGTAGATACCATCATCATATTGCCATCAATACTTGGCAAGGAGAAGGTGCTGCCACTTCCCCGAAAAACAGTGTAGGGTTAAATTGGTACACGCTCGTTTTCCCTGATACGACAGCAAGAGAGAAAGCCTTGAACCAACTAAAACAAATAGGTGCTCCAATTACGAAAGAAGCCGAATACTATGTAACCGAAGATCCTGCAGGAAACCAAATCCGTTTAATATTATAAAACAGTAATGGGTGTCAGGCACCACCCGTGGACATTTGTCCACGAGTGGTGCCTGACACCCATTTATTGTTACTGTTTTTCGTCTGCTTCTTTGGCTCTTTTTACGCCCTTGCTGACATATGGTTTGGCGCTTTTGGCTTTTTTGACTCCAGCCTGCCAACGAGTCCAGCCCTTTTTGCCGGTTCCTCGACCGGTCCCGCCTTTCCCTTTTGCACTACCCATTTAACCACTCCATTACTCATGTACGTACATCCAACCGTGTTGGTTAGATTAACAAGTTTAACACAGTTCACCCGAGATTTCCCCTTGAAATATTCGTTTGTTAATGAGTGAAAAATCCTAAGGCGTATTTAATTCCTTCTTCAATATTGCTTGTTTCATATCCCGCTAAGTCTTCATGGGTTACTTCTAACTTTGTTCTTACTAAGGAATAGCCGCTGTCTAGTTCGATATCCAGGAGTACTTCATATCCTAAGGCGTTTTGAGTTATTTCAATAATGTCATATTCGCGAATCGCTGTCCCTGTTTCGTATTCGAATGGTTCTAATTCAGACATGAGAACAATACCTCCAAATGTATTTGGTTCTAGCTATTATTATTTCCAGAGTTGTGAATAACCTTCGTGAGTAGGATCATTTTCTTTTTAGCAATTTCAGCCTATTAAAGGATTGCCTCTATGCTAAAAGGAATTACTAAGAAGATGGCGAATTAGAATGAGTGGTTTATTTTCCTATACGGAGGTAATAACATGGATTTGGATACATTATATATAATCGATCAAAAAGATAGTTTAGGGTTGGAGTTCAGTAAATTGGTGTCGATGATGAATTATACAAGGTACACTACGATTGAAACGGTAAAGGGACTTACTGTGGAAGAGTTAGACTTCCTTTTTGATGAGGAGGCAAATTCAATCGGAATGCTGTTGGCTCATTTGGCTGCGGTCGAAAAGGCTTATCAAGTTGAAACGTTTGAAAATCGTGATCTAAATGAGAAAGAGCTAAGCATTTTACTTCCCGCGCTAGACTTAGGAAGTCTTGGGAGAGAAATGATTAAAGGCAATAGCATTGATCATTACTTGGAGCAAATGGGCGAAGCACGGAATGCAACCATCGAAATGTTTAAAACGCTTCCTGATGAATGGTTATATGAACAAACGCCGTTTTGGCATGATCGCCATGCGAATAATTTCTTTAAATGGTTCCATGTGTTTGAAGATGAACTGAGTCATAGAGGCCAGATTCGTCTGATCAGAAAAATGCTCAATAAACGTAATCGCTGAAAAAAGCCGTGGATAATTGAATAGAAGGCTGTGATTTCTAATGTGTTTAATACTTTTTGCTTATCAAGTCCATCCAATCTACAAGCTCATTGTGGCAGCAAACCGAGATGAATTCCTTGGGAGACCTACTTCCCCGGTACATTTATGGGAAGACCCGCCTGACATCCTGGCTGGAAGGGATTTAGAAAAAATGGGTACCTGGATGGGGGTTACAACAGGTGGGCGGTTTGCGGCGTTGACCAATTATCGTGACCCAAAGGAAGCAACGGATGGAAAGCGCTCACGGGGTGAATTGGTTACTGAAGCCTTGAAACACAAGGGAAATCTAGAGGCTTATATGGAAGACCTTGGAGGACGAAAGGACCTGTATCCAGGCTATAACTTATTGGCTGGTGATGGAAATGAACTATTTTATTTTTCAAATAAAGGGCATGAACTGAAAAAGATTGTTCCTGGGATTTATGGTGTCAGCAATCACTTACTAAATACTGACTGGCCAAAGGTTCAAAAAGGAAAGGAAGGATTGGCCAAAATTATCAATGGAGAAGAGGATGGACTAGTAGCGGAACTTTTGAATATGCTTCAAAATTCAGACCAGGCACCGGACGAACTTCTTCCACACACTGGAGTTTCATTAGAATGGGAAAGAAGGCTTTCGCCATTGTTTATAAAAAGTGAGAACTACGGGACCAGGAGTTCAACCGTCATGTTGATGTCGGACAAAGAAATTCACTACGTGGAGCGAGTCTTCTCTATGGAGGGTATAAGTGAACAGAAATTTATGGTGAAATTGTAAAATTGGGTGTCAGGCACCGTAGAAAGGCACCGTTTTAAACGGTGCCTTTCTCATGAGAATTCCTTATCCACTAAGACTTCAGACCAAAGACTCTGATCGAAAACTTTTTCCTCTCCATATGCCAGTGTAATCACGGTTGTTTTTGAATAATCCTTTAATAGTTCTTTTAATTCCTTATCTTTATCAATCATAAAGTCTACAACTGGAAAAGCCTTTAACAATTGAGTTAATGATTCAGGAGAGGCTGCTGTTTCATTTGTTGGAAAGGTATGACTAGGAATCACATATTTAACATTCAATAGTTTTTTAACAGCGTATGATGCTTCTCTCGGCCCCATTGTAAAATGGCCAGATGAGGAGAGGATTGCAATGTCAGGCTCATACACATCTTGAATTAATTTCATATCGTACATCAATGCCGTATCGCCTGAATGGTAAACCGTATAATCATCCTTAAAATCAAAAATATAACCTGCCGCCTCACCGGCATAGACGGGAGGACCTTGGGTTTCTCCATAGGAAGAGGTATGTTTCGCCTGGACCATCGTGACAGATACATCTTCAAAGGAAACGGAACCTCCCAGATTAATAGGAAGCACATTCTTCATTCCTTGCTTCAGAAGGATAAGTGCTAACTCATATTGGGCCACAATCATAACATCGGGTTTGTGCTCAACCAACTTCGTAAGTCCGCTAGTATGATCGAAATGGCCGTGGGTTAGAAATACACAATCAATGGATTGGTAGAAATCAGCCGTATCTAAATGCGGTGGAAAGCCGGGATTTAAATCAAAAAAAGGATCAATGAGATACTTTTTTTCTGTTTTACTTTTTAAAACATACATGGCATGCCCAAGCCGTGATATTTTCAGCAGAAACACCTCCAAAACTCAAAATTAGCACATCTTAATCCATTTTATTTTTTTACGTTGGTAATAAGAACTTGGTATGAGATTTTCTCATGAGATAAATTCCTGTCGATTTTGTTCATCGATAACATTTGTGTAATGCCAAATAAGATCTTCAAAAATCTGATCCCATCTCTGTGTCAATGCATAATCCCTTCCTGCGCTTCCCATTTGTTCACGTAGTCCGTCATTCCTCAAAAGCTTAATAATCGCATCGCTAAATTCCAGTGCATTACCAGGTCTACATAAATACCCCGTAACTCCGGCTTTAATGATATTCTTAACACCCCCAGCTTTCGCACCTATAACAGGTGTTCCACTAGCAAGGGACTCTAAAACAACATTTCCAAATGTCTCTGTGGGTGAAGGGAAAACGAATAAATCAGATGCTGAATAGACTTCTGCCAAGCATCTCCCAGTTAAGAATCCAGTAAAGGTCATATTTCCTGCAGCTTGTGCTTCCAATTCCTTTCGTAATGGACCGTCCCCAACAATTAACCAATGTATTTTCTCTTTTATTTCAGCTGGGAGTGATTTAGCGATAGTTAATAGTGTCCTTATATCCTTTTCAGGGGCTAATCTGCCTACATATGTAAGCAGATATCTTTCTTCTATAGAGTAAAGGTTACGAACTGCATTTTTATCATAATGAGGGTGAAAAAGCTGACAATCTACGCCTCTTGGCCAAATTTCTAAATTTGAAAATCCATGGTGCTTTAATTGTAGGTGGGTTTCAAGTGAGGGAACGAAGAGTTTTTTACAGGTTTGATGAAACCAGTGCATGTAATTCCAATGAATCTTTGAAAGAAAATGAAGGTGATAATGGTGTAAATAATCTTCAAAATTGGTGTGATAGGAACCGACAAGCGGTATGTTTAATTTCTTTGCAAAATAAACACCACAAAGGCCGATATTAAAAGGAGTGGCAACATGAATTAGATCTGGAGAGAAAGCTTTTAATTCCGATTGAATATGAAGAAGGTTTGGAAAAGCCAAGCGGCATTCTGGGTATAAGAAAAAAGATAGGCTTTTAAAAAGATGGATATTAGTAGAATGATATTCATTGGAATATGAGCGAGGTGCAAAAATCTTAAAGGCAATGCCTTGGGCCTCTAAATAATTAGTTAACCGTTTAAGTGTCCTGGCAACCCCGTTGATATCAGGATGAAAGGTATCTGTGAAAATGGCAATTTTCATAAAATCCCTCCTTATCGTAATCCTCATAACCACAATAAACAGAAGCAAAGGCTCCCCGTAAGTGAACCGAGTATCCCCCCAGCAATTACATCAGAAGGATAGTGAAGGCCTAAGTAAATTCTGGATATGCCCCAAAAAGCCCTAAAGGGATCAAGGTAAAGGAAAGGTGAGGTATGAATAAGACATATGGAATGATAACGGAAAAAATGGCAGTGGTATGTCCCGATGGAAAAGAATGATCTTGTAATGGATTTTCAGGGACCTTTGTTTTTTCTATGATTAAATAGGGTCTTTTTCGGGGAAACAGCAGTTTTACAAAGTGTACAGGTATGTGACTTGCGGATAAAGCAAGTGCACTGGCTATGGCAATCAACCTAGCCTCCCGCGGCGAAAACATGATGAGAAGTAAAGTTGCAGCAATCGTAAATCTTGCCCCACCAAGGTGCGTCACCATGCGGAAAAAAAGATTTAATACACTTTTATCAAAATGACGATTCACCTGCTGAAATAATCGGCATTTGAAGCCATAAAACAATTGTAATATTCTCATCAATGCCCATTCCCCTTTATAAAGTATTCATTATCAACCAATCATTTGCTTTACTTAATTGTATATGGGAATGATAAGATTTTTTCTTAATTTAATGTTAAATGAGTGTAAAGGATTTGTAATGATTAGAAAATCCTCTGATTTAAATAATTTTCCAGGAAAAAAATGTTTTTGTAATGAAATTAGGGAGGTATTCTCTTTTCTTTTTTAATATAATTCTTTCAATAATTAGATGGCTCTTTTAAATAGATATATCATAGAATCAGTATTGTAAGCGTTACCATATAATCTGATAAGTCGTAAGTTTCAGAAATATTTAAATAAATAGAATAATATACTAGACGAAAGAGATTAATTGTACTAAAATAATATTTAATAAATCACCTAGACAATCCAATCGTTGTTCATGTTAGATAATCTATCAATCTACGATGTGATTTGTCAGAAAAAATAGAAAAAAGGGGTCCTTATGATGAAAAAGAATTGGGCAAAAATGTTTATGGCCTCCACTTTATTGGCGGGAGTGCTTGCAGGGTGTTCTGGAGCAAAAGAAAGTTCAAATTCAGGCGGCGATAGTAAAACCATTAAAGTTGGTGTAAACCTAGAGTTATCCGGTGGGGTTGCTTCTTACGGGGAGTCACTTGAAAACGGAATTGATATTGCAGTTGATGAAATCAACAAAAAGGGCGGAGTAAAGGGCAAGAAGATTGAGCTTGTTAAAGTAGATAACAAGTCAGAGGCTGCTGAAGCTACAAACGGCGCGATTAAGTTAACGAGCCAAGACAAAGTAACAGCGATTATTGGTGCAGCAACAAGCGGTAACACCGTAGCACAGGCACAAATCGCAAATGATACGAAAACAATTCTATTAACTCCATCAGGGACAAGCCCGAACGTAACTGTAGCGGATAATGGAAAATTAAACGAATACGTTTTCCGTACATCATTTATTGATCCATTCCAAGGAATTGTAGCTGCTAATTTTGCTTCAAAGGAATTGAAATTAAATAATGCGGCAATATTTGCAGATAGTGCCAGCGATTATGCTAAAGGTTTAGCAGCGTCATTTAAAGAAACTTACGAAAAGGCAGGCGGCAAGGTTGTTGCTGAGGAAGCTTATGTTGCAAAAGATACAGACTTCCGTGCTACATTAACTCGTATTAAGGCTAAAAATCCACAATTCATCTTTATTCCTGGATACTATGAAGAAGTTGGATTAATTGTAAAACAAGCTCGTGAATTAGGAATCACTGTTCCGTTAATGGGTGCAGATGGCTGGGATTCACCGAAGTTAGTTGAGTTAGCTGGAGCTGACGCGTTAAATAATACATTTATCACAAACCATTACACATCTGGAGATCCAGATGAAACAATCCAAAAGTTTGTAACGACATATAAAGAAAAGTTCAATGGAGAATCTCCTAATGCATTTAATGCACTTGGCTATGATACTGTCTATCTATTAGCTGATGCGATCGAGCGTGCGGGTGGTACAGATACAACTAAGATTAAAGAAGCATTAGAGAAAACAAAAGATTTATCTAGGATTACTGGTACGATTACGATTGATAAAGACCACAATCCAGTTAAATCAGCAACTGTCTTAGAATATAAAGATGGTAAACAAGTATTTAACACAAAAGTAAATCCGTAAGACCAAAAAGTGAAATGGAAGGACGATCCCTTCTGTTTCACTTTTTTTATTTATTGGTTAGATTCAGAATAGTTGTGATACAATTGACTTAGCATCAGGTGCTAATATCAGGTATTCATTAATAGACGGCCAAATAATTCGTGAATTTTAAAAAGGGCATAAATGGACCATTTTCGCCTTTTAAGAATGTTTGTATGGGAAACTAACGAAATTTACAATTACGGAGGATTATGATGTTAACAAATGATTTAGACTTTCGATTGGAGCCTAAACTTATAGATTTATATGAAGAACATAAAAAGCGATCTGAAAAAATAGATTGGGGTTATCATGACTACTTACCGTGGGATAAGGCAATGGATTTCAGGCGTGTTCCCTGGGATGAAAGTCAGGTCACACTGCCCGCGTCGATTATAACTGCGGTTGAAACCGCCCTTTTAACCGAAGTAAACTTGCCGTGGTTTACTTCGCATCTAGATCAAACATTTAAGGGTTCATTATCGGTTATAAAAGATTTTGTCCATACTTGGACAGCAGAGGAAGACCAGCATTCAAACCTGATTGAAACGTATTTATTAATTACTCGTAATGTAGACCCGAAGCGGCTCCACCACTTACACAAACAAACCGTTGAGAATGGCTGGAACCCCGATTATCACACGCCTTTTGAAACCATGGTATATACCTCGTTACAAGAACTGGCAACGATGGTTTTTTATTATAACGTTGCGAAAGTAGCTGGTTCACATGATAAAGATTTAGCTAGTCTGCTCCGCCGGCTTGCAAAGGATGAAACGTTGCATTATGCCTTTTATCGAGATGTGATTAAATTTCATCTCCAATTGGAACCTAATTACTGTTATCATTTAGGACATGTTATTAAGAACTTTCAAATGCCTGGTACAGTAATGCCTGATTTCGAAGATCGCATGGCGATTATTGCAAAAGAGGCAAACTACGGCCCATTGGAATATTTTGATCAAGTTCTAGATGTGATTGTTGATTATTGGGAGTTGGAAAAATTAAGACCGATTGCACCAGAAGCAGAAAAAGCTAGACTGGACATTTTAAATTACCACGCCCGGTTGAAAAAAGTACGAGATCGTTTTTATAAAAATAAATAAGGTACGTCCGAATAGAAAGGAAAATATATCCAGTTCAATCAAAGGTATAAAGGGTTGACAATAAAAATAGAATTTATTATTCTTTAGCAATAGTAATTTAATAAATACTTTCGTATAACTCCAATGATATGGTTTGGAGGTCTCTACCAGGAACCTATAAATTCCTGATTACGAAGAAGATACATGAATTTGTATTTTCTTCGTAATCAGGAATTTTTTTTATTTTCATAACAATTAGGAGGTAATTATCAATGAATTTTGCAACTTTACCTAAAATAGAACTTCACTGCCATTTGGATGGCAGTCTTAGACCGGAAACCATCCTTGATATTGCAAAGAGAGATGGAATCAGTCTGCCTTCGATGAATAGGGACGATATTCTAAAAGAACTCATCGCTCCATTAGAATGCGAATCCCTTGATGAATATTTAGAGAAATTTTCTATACCTAATTTAGTTATGCAGTCAGTGGAAAATCTTAGAAGAATCACCTTTGAACTTTTTGAGGATGCGGCCCGCGAAAATGTGAAATACATGGAGGTAAGATTTGCTCCATTACTTCATACAGCAGGGGGATTAGACGTTGAAGAGATCATCCAAGCGGTCTTAACTGGAATAAAGGAGGCTGAAAAGCAATATGAGATAAAGGGGAACTTGATTCTTTCCTGCATGAGGACAATGTCTGCTTCCAGTGCTTTTGAGGTTGTAGAGAAGGGAAGGAGATTCCTTGGCGAAGGTGTAGTTGCCATTGATTTATGTGCATCGGAAGAGGAAGGGTTTTGTGGGAAATTCGTAGAACCGATTGCCTTAGCTAGAGAATATGGTTATCGAGTAACCATCCATGCAGGTGAAACGGGCGTAGGGAAAAACGTATTAGAAGCAGTTGAACTTTTGGGAGCAGAGAGAATTGGCCATGGTGTATTTATAAAGGACTGTGATGAGGCGTATAACATCGTGAAAGAAAAGCAAGTTGTGCTCGAAATGTGTCCAACAAGTAATGTGCAAACAAAAGCGGTAAACCAGTTTAGCGATCATCCCATCTATCAATTTCATAAAGATGGAGTCAAGGTAACTGTTAATACAGACAACCGAACCGTTTCAGATACTACCATGGCAAATGAATCTGACATAATATTTAAAGAATTTAATATAAGCGAAAATGACTATAAGCAAATTTACCTAACTAGTGTGGAAGCAAGCTTTGCCGACTACGAAACAAAAGAAATGCTGAAGAAGTATATAACTGGATGAAAAGTAGAATGAAGGGTGTCAGGCACCATGTTCACATGGTGCCTGACACCCTTTTTGTCTTTTTTAAGTAAACTTTAAGATTGTGATGCTAGATTGGGTTCCTAGAGATGATTTTAATTCTTATAAAATCAATCGTGAAGGAGATAATAGAATGAAAATTTTATTAGTAGAGGACGATTTGCGTCTGACAGACGTTGATTAAATGAAGGTCTAACATTTTAAGAACCATCCTTCTTCAATGGTTATATTGCTTCGTTTACATATTCCGCGGCTGCGTCTTTTTCTAAAAGGCCGACCTGGATGAGACCATTGAGAATCCCATGTTTAGAAGATGTTGTGGTAATTAGATCGGCTGCGGCCTTTGCTTCAGGAACCCCATTGCCCATAGCGATCCCCGTACCAATCATGGATAACATCTCCGAATCATTTAAACCGTCGCCGAATGCAAAACAGTTCTCGTGATTAATATCTACGAATTCAAGCAGTTTGCGAATACCAACCGCTTTTGAGGCCCCCTTTGGCAGGAAATCATAAGCATAATCATGCCACTTGACGAAGTCTAAATCAGGAAAATGGTCGTCGTATTGATATTTGTCCTCGTGGTTGCAGTAAAGATGTCCCTGAAATATTGGCCGATTTATATAAAATGAATCGTCAACTATAGGATAAGGCATCATTAATGAATCGAAACTCGATTCAATAAAGGGATGGTTTTCTTTGCTGACTTTAAAATCATCGTGGCTGCAGTAGGCAAGGGCATGGCCTTTGTTTGCTGTCAAAGTGGAAATCGACTGAAGCAGCTCAGGATTAATTGGATTGGCATAAATTTCTTGTCCTTCATATACAACATATTGTCCGTTCATGGAAATGAAAGAACTAATATTCAATTCTTTTTGAATCCAAGAAAACATCTTCGGAACACGACCAGTGGCAATTACCGTGTGCACTCCTTTTTCCTGAAGTAAACGAACGGCTTTTTTTGTGGAATCAGGAATCACTTTATCCTCGTTAAGTAATGTACCGTCAATATCAAAAAACACCATAGGTTGTTTCATTTTCTATCCCTCCATTTAATCACAACAGGTCGTTACGCTCAGAAAATACTGATAACGCCGACCTAATGTTGTGAGTTCTTGCAAAAACAGAATAGTTTATGAAACGCGTTTCAGGTCAAGGGGATTGAAAAAATAATTTCTATTTTTTTTAATTAGGTACGGAGAGTGAAGAAGATAGAAACAATCAATTCGCGAGAATCAAACGGTATTCCGTTCAATTAATGTTACGGGGATTTCGTCTTGGGAAATCTCCTCATATTTGTGGATTCCTTGTAAAAATAGTTTCCTGCCCATCTCCTCAAGTGGAATTTCAATCGTTGTGATACTCATCGTTTTTGCGATAGGTTGATTGTTGAACCCGATAAGTGCAAGATTATCTGGTATAGTAACACCTAGATTTTGTGCACAGGTAACAATCCCAGCTGCAACATCATCGCTTGTCACCAATAAGGCTGTTGGTGGATGGGGCATCTTTCTAATCTGCTCCACTACCTTTTCTCCATCCTCGAATTGGAGACAATCCTCAAAAATATAGGAAGGATTATAGGATAAACGATTGGTTTCTAAAAAATCCTTATACGCTAATTCTCTGTTTTTACTATTAGTACCTGATTTACGCCCAATGCAATAACCAATTTTTTCGTGACCTTTTTGATAGAGGTAATCTAATGCAAATAGGAAACTTTTATAGTGATCCACAAATGTGGAGGATACTTTTTTTCCTCTGGTATCCTCGCATAAAATGATTGGTCCAAAAGGCAAATACGTTTCAATTTGGCTCCATGTGGATATTCTCGAGCAAATAATTAACGCATCAATCTGCTTTTGTTTTAACGTTTGTAATGCATCTAATTCTCGGCTTTCCACGTAGTTAGTCTGAAATATAACCAAATTGTAATTGTGCTTTAACGCTTCGTTTGCGATTCCTTTCATTAATAGGGCAAAGTAAAGGTGATCGATAAAAGGAACTACCACACCTACAAGAAAAGTCTTGCCCGTACTTAAATGGACGGCATTAATATTTTGTTGGTAATTACTACGCCTAATCGCCTCTAAAACGGCATTCCTTTTTTCGTCACTTACATAAGGATGATTATTCAACACTCGAGAAACAGTGGTTACAGAAACGCCTGCCATCTTTGCCAAATCTTTAATATTTGTCATTCCATTACCTTCCTAAGCGGTGCCTGACACCATGTAAACTGCATGGCGATCCCGCGTTTTCTGTTCAATTTATAATGTTATATTATAACCGAAGTGTATTAAAGAATCAGCGGTGCACTAGAGCTGAGTCAATGTTTTAATGATGGAATAGTTATCTTATAAAAGAAAATAATATATTTTGTAGAATAATAGTTGACTTTAAAGATACATGATAGTAATATAGTAAATCTGATGAGGGAACAGTATATGAAACTTAGATGTTTCTTAGAAATATAATCCTTCACCAGTTGACAAAAGTTAATGTGGTTGATATGATAGATCTCGCTGATTCAGAAAAAATATTATTTAAAAATAATGTTTGACTTTCTGGTGATGAGATGATAAACTATAAACCTGTCACAAAATAGTTCTTTGAAAACTAAACAAAGCAGAAACGTCAACAAAATTTTATTAGTGAATCTTTCAAAAAAAGTGAAGCTAAGCCAACGTAACAATTGAGCTAATCAACTTTCTTGGAGAGTTTGATCCTGGCTCAGGACGAACGCTGGCGGCGTGCCTAATACATGCAAGTCGAGCGAGACTCTTCGGAGTCTAGCGGCGGACGGGTGAGTAACACGTGGGCAACCTGCCTGTAAGACTGGGATAACACCGGGAAACCGGTGCTAATACCGGATAATCCTTTTCCTCTCATGAGGAAAAGCTGAAAGTCGGTTTCGGCTGACACTTACAGATGGGCCCGCGGCGCATTAGCTAGTTGGTGAGGTAACGGCTCACCAAGGCGACGATGCGTAGCCGACCTGAGAGGGTGATCGGCCACACTGGGACTGAGACACGGCCCAGACTCCTACGGGAGGCAGCAGTAGGGAATCTTCCACAATGGACGAAAGTCTGATGGAGCAACGCCGCGTGAGCGATGAAGGCCTTCGGGTCGTAAAGCTCTGTTGTTAGGGAAGAACAAGTACCGGAGTAACTGCCGGTACCTTGACGGTACCTAACCAGAAAGCCACGGCTAACTACGTGCCAGCAGCCGCGGTAATACGTAGGTGGCAAGCGTTGTCCGGAATTATTGGGCGTAAAGCGCGCGCAGGCGGTCCTTTAAGTCTGATGTGAAAGCCCACGGCTCAACCGTGGAGGGTCATTGGAAACTGGGGGACTTGAGTGCAGAAGAGGAAAGCGGAATTCCACGTGTAGCGGTGAAATGCGTAGAGATGTGGAGGAACACCAGTGGCGAAGGCGGCTTTCTGGTCTGTAACTGACGCTGAGGCGCGAAAGCGTGGGGAGCAAACAGGATTAGATACCCTGGTAGTCCACGCCGTAAACGATGAGTGCTAAGTGTTAGAGGGTTTCCGCCCTTTAGTGCTGCAGCTAACGCATTAAGCACTCCGCCTGGGGAGTACGGCCGCAAGGCTGAAACTCAAAGGAATTGACGGGGGCCCGCACAAGCGGTGGAGCATGTGGTTTAATTCGAAGCAACGCGAAGAACCTTACCAGGTCTTGACATCCTCTGACACTCCTAGAGATAGGACTTTCCCCTTCGGGGGACAGAGTGACAGGTGGTGCATGGTTGTCGTCAGCTCGTGTCGTGAGATGTTGGGTTAAGTCCCGCAACGAGCGCAACCCTTGATCTTAGTTGCCAGCATTCAGTTGGGCACTCTAAGGTGACTGCCGGTGACAAACCGGAGGAAGGTGGGGATGACGTCAAATCATCATGCCCCTTATGACCTGGGCTACACACGTGCTACAATGGATGGTACAAAGGGCTGCAAGACCGCGAGGTTTAGCCAATCCCATAAAACCATTCTCAGTTCGGATTGCAGGCTGCAACTCGCCTGCATGAAGCCGGAATCGCTAGTAATCGCGGATCAGCATGCCGCGGTGAATACGTTCCCGGGCCTTGTACACACCGCCCGTCACACCACGAGAGTTTGTAACACCCGAAGTCGGTGGGGTAACCGTAAGGAGCCAGCCGCCTAAGGTGGGACAGATGATTGGGGTGAAGTCGTAACAAGGTAGCCGTATCGGAAGGTGCGGCTGGATCACCTCCTTTCTAAGGATAATATGAAGTACTAAATACTTCATTAAAGGACGTTTCTGCATTTGTTTAGTTTTGAGAGAATTATCTCTCGAAACTTGTTCCTTGAAAACTAGATAATAATTGACAAGACATCATATAAACAAGTAAGTTCTTCTGATATTAACTTAGGTTAAGTTAGAAAGGGCGCACGGTGAATGCCTTGGCACTAGGAGCCGATGAAGGACGGGACTAACACCGATATGCTTCGGGGAGCTGTAAGTAAGCTTTGATCCGGAGATTTCCGAATGGGGAAACCCACTGTTCGTAATGGAACAGTATCTTTACCTGAATACATAGGGTATGGAAGGCATACCCGGGGAACTGAAACATCTAAGTACCCGGAGGAAGAGAAAGCAAACGCGATTCCCTGAGTAGCGGCGAGCGAAACGGGACATAGCCCAAACCAAGAGGCTTGCCTCTTGGGGTTGTAGGACACTCAACATGGAGTTACAAAGGAACGGGGTAGATGAAGCGACCTGGAAAGGTCCGTCAGAGAAGGTAAAAACCCTGTAGTCGAAACTTCGTTCCCTCCTGAGTGGATCCTGAGTACGGCCGGACACGTGAAATCCGGTCGGAAGCAGGGAGGACCATCTCCCAAGGCTAAATACTCCCTAGTGACCGATAGTGAACCAGTACCGTGAGGGAAAGGTGAAAAGCACCCCGGAAGGGGAGTGAAATAGTTCCTGAAACCGTGTGCCTACAAGTAGTCAGAGCCCGTTCATGGGTGATGGCGTGCCTTTTGTAGAATGAACCGGCGAGTTACGATCCCATGCAAGGTTAAGTTGAAGAGACGGAGCCGCAGCGAAAGCGAGTCTGAATAGGGCGTATGAGTATGTGGTCGTAGACCCGAAACCAGGTGATCTACCCATGTCCAGGGTGAAGTCCAGGTAACACTGGATGGAGGCCCGAACCCACGCACGTTGAAAAGTGCGGGGATGAGGTGTGGGTAGCGGAGAAATTCCAATCGAACTTGGAGATAGCTGGTTCTCTCCGAAATAGCTTTAGGGCTAGCCTCACGTAGTAAGAGTCTTGGAGGTAGAGCACTGTTTGGACTAGGGGCCCTCATCGGGTTACCGAATTCAGACAAACTCCGAATGCCAAAGACTTATCCGTGGGAGTCAGACTGCGAGTGATAAGATCCGTAGTCAAAAGGGAAACAGCCCAGACCACCAGCTAAGGTCCCAAAGTATACGTTAAGTGGAAAAGGATGTGGAGTTGCTTAGACAACCAGGATGTTGGCTTAGAAGCAGCCACCATTTAAAGAGTGCGTAATAGCTCACTGGTCGAGTGACTCTGCGCCGAAAATGTACCGGGGCTAAACGTATCACCGAAGCTGTGGATTGACATCTATGATGTCAGTGGTAGGAGAGCGTTCTAAGGGCGTTGAAGCTAGACCGTAAGGACTGGTGGAGCGCTTAGAAGTGAGAATGCCGGTATGAGTAGCGAAAGATGAGTGAGAATCTCATCCACCGAATGCCTAAGGTTTCCTGAGGAAGGCTCGTCCGCTCAGGGTTAGTCGGGACCTAAGCCGAGGCCGAAAGGCGTAGGCGATGGATAACAGGTTGATATTCCTGTACCACCTCTTTATCGTTTGAGCAATGGGGGGACGCAGGAGGATAGGGTAAGCGCGCTGTTGGATATGCGCGTCTAAGCAGTTAGGCTGAGAGGCAGGCAAATCCGCCTCTCATATAAGGCTGAGCTGTGACAGCGAGGGAAATTTAGTACCGAAGTTCCTGATTCCACACTGCCAAGAAAAGCCTCTAGCGAGATAAAAGGTGCCCGTACCGCAAACCGACACAGGTAGGCGAGGAGAGAATCCTAAGGTGAGCGAGAGAACTCTCGTTAAGGAACTCGGCAAAATGACCCCGTAACTTCGGGAGAAGGGGTGCTTTTTGAGGTGAATAGCCTCGAAGAGCCGCAGTGAATAGGCCCAGGCGACTGTTTAGCAAAAACACAGGTCTCTGCGAAGCCGCAAGGCGAAGTATAGGGGCTGACGCCTGCCCGGTGCTGGAAGGTTAAGAGGAGGGGTTAGCTCACGCGAAGCTCTGAATCGAAGCCCCAGTAAACGGCGGCCGTAACTATAACGGTCCTAAGGTAGCGAAATTCCTTGTCGGGTAAGTTCCGACCCGCACGAAAGGCGTAACGATCTGGGCACTGTCTCAACGAGAGACTCGGTGAAATTATAGTACCTGTGAAGATGCAGGTTACCCGCGACAGGACGGAAAGACCCCGTGGAGCTTTACTGTAGCCTGATATTGAATTTTGGTACAGCTTGTACAGGATAGGTAGGAGCCTGAGAAGCCGGAGCGCTAGCTTCGGTGGAGGCGTCGGTGGGATACTACCCTGGCTGTATTGAAATTCTAACCCGCACCCCTCATCGGGGTGGGAGACAGTGTCAGGTGGGCAGTTTGACTGGGGCGGTCGCCTCCTAAAAAGTAACGGAGGCGCCCAAAGGTTCCCTCAGAATGGTTGGAAATCATTCGCAGAGTGTAAAGGCACAAGGGAGCTTGACTGCGAGACCTACAAGTCGAGCAGGGACGAAAGTCGGGCTTAGTGATCCGGTGGTTCCGCATGGAAGGGCCATCGCTCAACGGATAAAAGCTACCCCGGGGATAACAGGCTTATCTCCCCCAAGAGTCCACATCGACGGGGAGGTTTGGCACCTCGATGTCGGCTCATCGCATCCTGGGGCTGTAGTCGGTCCCAAGGGTTGGGCTGTTCGCCCATTAAAGCGGTACGCGAGCTGGGTTCAGAACGTCGTGAGACAGTTCGGTCCCTATCCGTCGTGGGCGCAGGAAATTTGAGAGGAGCTGTCCTTAGTACGAGAGGACCGGGATGGACGTACCGCTGGTGTACCAGTTGTTCTGCCAAGAGCATCGCTGGGTAGCTATGTGCGGACGGGATAAGTGCTGAAAGCATCTAAGCATGAAGCCCCCCTCAAGATGAGATTTCCCATAGCGCAAGCTAGTAAGAACCCTGAAAGATGATCAGGTTGATAGGTCAGAGGTGGAAGCGTGGTAACATGTGGAGCTGACTGATACTAATCGTTCGAGGACTTAACCAATACGAAAAGCGAAGGCGACTGTTCAACTTCGACAGACGTTGGAGAACTGGCACTGCAAATCTCGGTTTTGGATTTGTAGGGACAGATCGAAACGGCCGAGAAGTTAGGAGCCGTAGCTGGACAATACAAAGTATATATGATGATTGTCAATTATCTAGTTTTGAGGGAATAAAACCTCATATAGTCTGGCAGTAATGGCGAGAAGGTCACACCCGTTCCCATACCGAACACGGAAGTTAAGCTTCTCAGCGCCGATGGTAGTTGGGACACGCGTCCCTGTGAGAGTAGGACGTTGCCAGGCTAGCCCTTTTGGGTTATTTTTTTCGTCAATATTTAATATGGCCCCTTGGTCAAGTGGTTAAGACACCTCCCTTTCACGGAGGTAACACGGGTTCGAATCCCGTAGGGGTCACCAAAGTTTTTCATGCTAGTGAAAATAACTTTCATTATTTTAGAGGATTAGCTCAGCTGGGAGAGCATCTGCCTTACAAGCAGAGGGTCGGCGGTTCGATCCCGTCATCCTCCACCATGATTATGTTTGTTCTTTGGCGGTGTAGCTCAGCTGGCTAGAGCGTACGGTTCATACCCGTAAGGTCGGGGGTTCGATCCCCTCCGCCGCTACCAATCAATTATTTATTAATATCTGGAGGAATACCCAAGTTTGGCTGAAGGGATCGGTCTTGAAAACCGACAGGCGGGTCATACCGCGCGGGGGTTCGAATCCCTCTTCCTCCTCCATTATTTTTAATATATTATCGTCGCGGGGTGGAGCAGTCCGGTAGCTCGTCGGGCTCATAACCCGAAGGTCGCAGGTTCAAATCCTGTCCCCGCAATTAAGTTATTTTCAAGCATTGCTTGAAAAAACTCTGGTCTGGTAGTTCAGTTGGTTAGAATGCCTGCCTGTCACGCAGGAGGTCGCGGGTTCGAGTCCCGTCCAGACCGCCATTTTTTTCTAGTAGGTTTCCTACTATTAATATATAGATTATTTTGGCGATTGTGGCGAAGTGGTTAACGCATCGGATTGTGGTTCCGACATTCGTGGGTTCGATTCCCATCAGTCGCCCCATTGATTTTATAATATTGGGCTATAGCCAAGCGGTAAGGCATCGCACTTTGACTGCGACATGCGTTGGTTCAAATCCAGCTAGCCCAGCCATTTTTCTTATTTTTGATAATGCGGGTGTAGTTTAGTGGTAAAACCTCAGCCTTCCAAGCTGATGTTGTGAGTTCGATTCTCATCACCCGCTCCAATATGGGCCTATAGCTCAGCTGGTTAGAGCGCACGCCTGATAAGCGTGAGGTCGATGGTTCGAGTCCATTTAGGCCCATCAAAAAAAACGACTTAGAAGTTTCTTACAACTTCTAAGTCGTTTTTTTTACATTCACTATTTACAAAAAATATGTTTACCAATCCTTTTGATTTGTGGCCGACTCCATATCCAACCACTTGTCGCGGTATCAGGATTAAAATAATATATGGCTCCGCCACTAGGATCCCAGCCGTTGATGGCATCCATAACTGCTTTTTTCGCAGTCTCATTGGGTGTTAAATTAATTTGTCCATCTGCCACGGCAGTAAACGCTCCTGGTTGATAGATGACACCTGCAACTGTATCTGGAAACGATGAGTGGCTGACCCGATTTAGGATAACTGCTGCAACAGCGACTTGCCCTGTGTATTCCTCGCCACGTGATTCCCCGTAAACAGCATTTGACATCAATTGAATATCATTTTGTGAGAAATTACCTGTGACATTAGCAGAATTGTTACCTGATGAATTAGTTTTTTCATACTTTGTTGCTTTCACAATTGCTGCCTTTGTTTTAGCTCCTACAACTCCATCTACTGGAAGACCAAATTGGTCTTGAAAATTCCGTACGGCCCAATAGGTATTCCAGCCAAATACACCATCAATATTACTTGTATAAAAGCCGTTATATTTGAGTCGTGACTGCAACTCAATAACATCTTCTCCTGATGAACCCCTTTGGAGCACTTGACTTGTAAATGCTAATACGTCATTACTTTGTTCACTAGTGGTGATGAATACAACAAAAAGTACAATAAAAATCAGCCGTGTCTTAATGAAAGCTTTTTCTAGCAAAATATTGCCTCCTAAGAACAGTAATACCGTTATTTTCTTCAAAAATTATCCTTTTATGTAAGATGAGAAAAAGAATACCGTCCGATAGCGGTATCCAAATTACTAGAAATACGATCATATTGTCTCGCAACAGAGCCAGTAACAACTAAATTAGGAGCAACTACTGCATACCAGAACAGAGGGCATTTTATGTTAGGGTACAAATGAAAAGAACGATTATCATGGATAATCGCTCTAAGTAAAATGTTATTTTAGGGCTTTGCTAACTTTAATTTTCTTACCCTTAATGGTGGCATTCTCCATTGCTTGTAAGACGAGTGCGCCTTTGCCATTCAAAATATCAACATAGGTCATTTGATCCTGGATGGTGATAATGCCAATATCCTCGGCTGTGACACCAGGGATTTTTGCGATCGTCCCAACAAAATCGACTGCGCGCATCTTCTTCTTTTTTCCACCGTTGAAATGAAGCTTCATGATACCTTGGTTAATCCGAGCCGTTTTATTATTTCTGACGACACGGCGGCCGCCGCTTTTTTCTACAAATGCGTCTCTTCCTTTTGCAACTTCAGTTGGTTTTGGAGCCTCAACTTTCGGAATCTCAAAGCCAATATAGCGCTCAATCGCCCGAACAAATTTCCCTTCAAATGGTGTGGCAAAAGTAATCGCTTTTCCTTTATTGCCGGCTCGACCGGTTCTTCCAGTGCGGTGGACATAGCTTTCTTTTTCCATTGGGACGTCATAGTTGATGACGAGGGTGACATTATCAATATCAATTCCGCGTGCGGCCACATCTGTGGCGATGAGGTAGCGGAAATTTCCCATCTTGAAGCCATCCATTACCGCAAATCGATCTTGTTGTTCTAATCCGCCATGAAGTCGTTCGCAAGAATAATTCGATTCTTCCAATTCGGAATAAACGGTATCGACATGTTCCTTTGTCCTGCAAAAGATAAGACAGCTATCTGGATTTTCGACAACTGTTACATCTTTTAGCAGAGAAAGTTTGTCTTCTTCTTTAACCTCGATTAACAGATGTTCAATCGTATCTGTCGTGACCCCGGTTGATGCAATTTCGATATTAAATGGATTTTTCATATATTTATGGCAGAGGTTTTCAATATCCTCCGGTAAGGTAGCCGAGAAGACCATGGTGACTCGGTTGGAAGGAAGTTCTTTTATGATCGCTTCGACTTCGTCAATAAAGCCCATATTAAGCATTTCATCTGCTTCATCGATAATTAGATACTTAATATCGTCTAAAATGAGTGTTTCTCTGTCAATATGATCCATGACACGTCCGGGTGTTCCGACGACGACATGCGTTTTCTGCTGCAGTTCTTCTTTTTGCTTTGAAAATGGTTCTTTCCCATAAACGGCCATGGCCTTAATCCGTTTAAACCTGCCAATATTCGTGATATCCTCGCGTACTTGAACCGCAAGTTCTCTCGTTGGGGTAAGAATTAATGCTTGTGGCTTTCTTTCTTCCCAGTTAATCATGTTGCAAACAGGGATCGCGAAGGAAGCCGTCTTACCGCTGCCCGTTTGCGATTTTACAACCAGATCTTGATTCTTCAATGCCAAGGGAATGACCTCGGTTTGGACCTCGGTAGGTGTGTCATATTTTAAAATGGTCAGTGCTCTTGTGATTTCGTCACTTAAATGATAATCCGCAAAACTTACTTTACTCATGTATTAACCTCATTTATTAGTATTATCCGGCTTACCTTTAGGATTTCTCGCGAAGAAATATCATATGCATAAACTGAATACGCTCCATTATACTGGATATACACCATTCAACCAAAATAATTTTTAAAATTATTTCAAAAAAAGTGCCTGACACCAGAAGTGTTGGTATATCTGGTGTCAGGCACCAATTTGCTGAAAAATATTATTGTAATGTGACATTTGTCATATCCTGCACATGACACCTGCTACTAACAAGGACAAACTTGTTTCTCTATACTTTGATATAACGACACGAAGAAGGAAGGGAATTCAAAAAATGACCTTACAAAATACGAAGACTCTAAAAAAACAAGTGGCTCCCTTTGAAAAATCAACGACAAAAGAAAGCGTATGGCAGATTATTAATACGGTCGTACCATTTATTGCCTTATGGTACCTTGGCTATTTGAGCCTATCCGTTTCCTATTGGTTAGCACTCGTACCAATCATCCTTGCTGCAGGATTTCTCACAAGGATATTTATCATCTTTCATGATTGCACCCATTATTCCTTTTTTAAAAGCCGGCGCACGAATCGAATCGTTGGCACGATGATGGGGGTACTAACGATCTTCCCGTTCGATAAATGGGGATATGAACATGCCGTTCACCACGCTACAAGTGGGAACTTGGATAAACGAGGTACAGGAGATATTTGGACATTAACAGTAGATGAATATTTAGCAGCACCACTAAAACTTCGTTTGGCTTATCGCTTTTATCGCAATCCCTTGGTAATGCTTGGGTTGGGTCCGATTTATGTGTTCCTTCTTAAGAATCGTTTTAATCGTAAAGGTGCAAAAAGAAAAGAACGTAATAACACATATTTAATCAATATTCTCATTGTAGCCTTAATCAGTTTGCTTTGTTTGGCTATCGGATGGCAGTCATTTCTCTTAGTTGAAGGCTCAATTTTCATGATTTCAGGCGCATTAGGTGTATGGCTGTTCTACGTACAGCATACGTTTGAGGATTCTTACTTTGAAGAAGATAAAGAGTGGGAATATGTGAAAGCGGCAGTAGAAGGAAGTTCATTCTATAAACTTCCAAAAGTATTGCAATGGTTAACTGGAAATATTGGCTTTCATCATGTGCACCATTTAAGCCCAAGAGTACCTAACTATAAATTGGAAGAGGCACATAAAAACACGCCTCCATTACAAAAGGTTCCAACAATTACCCTTGCTACAAGCTTAAAGTCTCTTCGCTTCCGTTTATGGGATGAAGAACAAAAAAACTTTGTAACCTTTAAAGAAGTTAGAGTTTTAGCAAAGAAAAAGTTCACTGTCCAACAAGTGAAACCGGAAATTTAACAACTAAGGGTCCCATTATAACAGGCTAGCTCCCTTTCATTAAGGGGAGTTGTTATTTACATAACAACTGCCGGATAAGGAGAGAGCTTACATGATTCGAATCGTTATTGCAGAGGATCAGGAACTGCTGCTTGGAGCAATGGGTTCTCTCTTGAATTTGGAAGAAGATATGGAAGTGGTCGGTCAGGCGAGCAATGGGGAAGAGGCGCTTTCACTAGTGCATCAACTTCAGCCTGATGTTTGTATTATGGATATAGAGATGCCTGAAATGAGTGGGCTAGAGGCAGCAGAAGCATTAAAGTCATTTGGCTGCAAGGTGATTATCCTAACTACCTTTGCGCGAAGTGGATATTATCGTCGTGCATTACGGGCGGAGGTAAGTGGGTTTTTATTGAAGGATAGCCCTAGTGATGAACTAGCCAATTCCATTCGCAGCATTTATAACGGGGATAAAATTTATAACGCCGAACTAATTGATGAAGACTCCATTGACCAAAAACAAGATATGGAAGTAATCCGCCAACACCACCTCAAAGAACATACAAAAATCAACACAGTCAAAAACTATCTCACCACTATACTAGATAAAATAAAATTACCAACAGGTTAAAAATGAAGGTAATTAAAACAATTAAAACATTGGGTGTCAGGCACCATGTGAAATTTTTTCACATGGTGCCTGACACCCTTTTTCATATTTCAATTATAATAGGGAGAATCATCGGTTTTCTTTTTGTTTGGGCGAATACGTATTGTCCGACGCTTTTCTTGATGTTTTGTTTCATGACATTCCATTGGCGGATATTTTCAGTTTGGAGGTCATTAATGGTTTTCTTAGTAAGGCGGTTAATCTCTTTGAGGAGCTGGTCTGAGTCACGGGCATAGACGAACCCGCGGGTAATCGTGTCAGGCCCAGAAATGATCTTCCGGTCTCCTTTACTAATGGTAATCACAATTACGAGCATTCCATCTTCAGAAAGCTGCCTCCGGTCCCTGAGCACAATGTCCCCAACATCGCCAACGCCCATCCCGTCAACATACGTATCCCCAGCTGGAATGGACCGGGTCTGACGTGCAACTGAATTTTCGATATCAACCACATCACCATTTTTAATAATAAATGTATTTCCCTTTTCTACGCCCACAGACTCTGCTAACATCTGGTGATGATGCAGCATTCGATATTCACCATGAATCGGAATAAAATAGGTTGGTTTCATTAAGGTAAGCATGAGCTTTAAATCTTCCTGATAACCGTGCCCTGAAACGTGCATGCCCGTTGAACTACCCGAGCCATAGATCACTTTAGCGCCTAGTTGAAATAAGTTGTCGATGATTCTCGACACATATTTTTCATTGCCCGGTATGGGGGAGGCAGCTAAGATAACTGTATCCCCAGGATAAATGGAAACATCCCGGTAGTTTCCGCTTGCCAGTCGCGCAAGGGCGGCCATAGGTTCCCCCTGACTTCCAGTACATAGGATGGCAACCTTTTCCGGCGCCAGTTGGTCAACATCCCGTGCTTCGATAAGCATTCCCTCTGGCATGTTTAAATACCCGCGCTCTATCGCAACAGAAACGACATTTACCATACTACGGCCAAGCAGGGCGATCTTTCGATTAGATTTTATGGCAGAGGCGACGACCTGCTGGACACGATTTACATTCGAGGCAAACGTAGATATAAAGATTTTTCCTTCTGCTTTCATGAAGGCTTCATCTAAAGTGCCACCAATCATTTGCTCGGATGGCGTTAGCCCTTTACGCTCGGCATTGGTACTTTCTGATATTAAAACTAAGACACCTTGCTCACCAATATCAGCCATCTTATGAATATCAGAATGTTGATTATTCACCGGTGTTAAATCAAATTTGAAGTCCCCAGTATGAACGACATTCCCCTCAGGAGTATGAAAAACAATGCCGAGACAATCTGGGATACTGTGACTTACTCTGAAGAAGGAAACGGTTGTTTCTCCAAACTCAAGCTTGGAATCTGAATCAATCGTCACTAGTTTCGTGTTGCCATTCAACCTGTGTTCGTCAATTTTTAATTCAATCAGGCCCAAAGTAAAGCGGGTAGCGTAAATAGGAACGTTCAATTTTCTTAATATATACGGAATCCCGCCAATATGGTCCTCATGTCCATGAGTGACAATCAAAGCACGGATTTTCTCCTGATTTTCTACCAAATAGGTAATATCAGGGATAATTAAATCAATTCCTAATAAACTCTCATCTGGAAACTTCCCGCCGCAGTCAATAATAAAAATATCGTCTGCATATTGAACCACATACATGTTTTTTCCGATTTCATTGATACCGCCTAAAGCAAAAATGGATAATTGCTGATTATTGGTTTGCAAGTAAATATCCTCCCTATTCCATGTAAATATGAATAGTATGCCCTTTTGACTGGACTTTATTGGAAAGGGAAAGTGAAAAATTTCAGTCAGGGTCCGAAAAATAAAAGGCTGTCAACAGTACGGAATTCAAAATTCCCTATGTGTTGACAGCCTACCAGCATTTAAATTAATGTTTTGACTTGGTGTCCAGGTAAAACCACTTGCAATGCCATTTCTTCATCGTGACTCAAAGGCAGCAATGGTAATCGAAGTCCACCAACCTGCACCCCGCTCATGTTCAGGGCTGCTTTTACTGGGGCCGGATTAGGAGCCGTAAATAATGCCTTCATAAGAGGAAGCAGTTGGCGATGAGAGTGAGCCGCTTCTTGGACGCGTCCATTTTTAAAATGATTTATCATTTCTTGCATTTCATTGCCAATTACATGGGAAGCAACAGATACAACTCCAGCACCGCCAATCGCTAAAACCGGCAATGTTAAGCTGTCATCCCCACTATAAAGGGTAAAATCACTAGGGGCTTGGCTAATAATAGAAGCCATGTCATCCAGGTTGCCGCTTGCTTCCTTAACAGCAACAATATTCTCGATTTGGGATAGGCGAACAATGGTCTCTGCGGATAGATTGACCACACTTCGACCAGGGATATTATAAAGCATAACCGGTAATGATGTAGATTCAGCGATTGCTTTGAAATGTTGATACATACCTTCTTGGGAAGGTTTGTTATAGTATGGAGCAACGAGCATGATCCCGTCTACACCTGTTTCTTCGGCTTGCTTTGTTAAACTGATAGATGCCCGTGTATTATTCGAGCCAGTGCCAGCGATAACTGGGACTCTTCCTCTCGCTGCGACGACAACAGCTTTAAATAAAGCGATTTTTTCATCCGTCGTTAAAGTTGGAGATTCACCGGTTGTACCAGCAACGACGAGACCGTCCGTCCCATTTTCAATTAAATAATCTACTAATCTTCTTACTGCGTTAAAATCAACCTCGCCATTTTGATCAAATGGTGTAACCATTGCGGTTAAAACTTGGCCAAAATTCATTTTTTCTCACCCTTTTAATAAATTTTTATAAAATTTAGAGGTGGGCAAGGCCATTCAAAATTCAACGCAAAAAAGCAACAGTGAGGGTTCACTGTTGCAGTAGAAACATAAATAAAACTAAGTTCCCGTGCGTAAGATAGCCCTCCATATAGTCTCCTATATGACAGTTCTGTATTTATTCAATAGCAGAACCAGCTTCATGATAATGAGAATCAATGAAACTTCGGCAAATTCCCCTTTCTACAACCATCGTTGGACCTCATTATCCTCCAGTTGTGTACTAATGGTCTTTGCACCTCTATCCTCACTTCAAAAGTATTGAAGTAAGAAAAATATATAATTAATAGTAAATATATCAGAATATTCCTTTTGTTTCAAGGGGGAAAAGGAACTATATTTGTAAAGTTTATGCAGTTTCTAACCCCTGTTCTTCTTTTTCTACTTCTAATGCAGATACAATATATGCAAACCCGTTCATCACAAAATAAATAACATCCGATTGAATCTGTTCCTTTTCTCCTAAATAAGTATTTATGATCATACTGATGGAAAAGAAAACTACGAAGGATAATGCAATTTTATTAAAAATCATCAAATTTACCGACCCCTTTATTTAGGATTCTTATGTTAATCATATTTGCTTAAGACGGGTTTTATGTCTGCCGCCTAAAGGGTGGTGCTAGAAATCAATGAGTGCCAGGTGTTGGTTCATTCACCCTGGTTCTTCTTGGAAGTTCTTTCTTACCGTGCAGGAAGTGGTAAAGAACCATTGATGCGAGAACGACTGCACCTAAAATGACATACAAAGTACGATAGCCTGTTAACGGTATAATAAACCCGAGGATGTATGGACCGAACCCCAGACCCGCATCAAGAAAGATAAAGAAAGTGGAAGTGGCCAATCCCATCCGATGGGGAGGAGTTAGTTTTACTGCTATGGCTTGGGTACTTGATTGCAAGTTACCGAAACCAAGGCCGATTAATACTCCTGCTGCTAATAAAATAATGCTGATGCTTGCGGTGCTAAGCAGAAACAAACCAACGGCAAAGGCAATAATACATGGATACATAATATAGTTTGCCCCTTTTAAATCCATTATACGGCCGGTAAGGGGGCGTGATAACAATACGGCAATAGAATAAACTAAGAAAAAGAAACTTGCCGCGCTTACTAGGTCAATTTCTATTGCATAGAAGTTAATAAATGAAAGAACGCTGGAATAACAAAAAGCTACTACTAATGTAATAACTGCAATTGGCAATGCATTGGGCTCAATATAATTAGAAAGTTTAAATCCTTTTGTTTCAGTTGGTTGGGGTGTTCCTTCTAATTGAGGCACATTTACAAAGAACGCTGTGACTAAACTAATGATCCCTATTACAAGGGAGAAAATAAATATCATTTGAAAGTCCGTATGCTGGGTCATGTATAGGCCAATGAATGGGCCAATTGCGGTAGCCAATGTTGCGCTCATGCTGAAATAGCCAATTCCTTCAGCTTTCCGTGAAGCAGGGATAATCTGGGCCACGATCGTTCCTGTTGCTGTACCAACCATTCCGGCTGCAATCCCATGGAGTAGTCGTGTTATAAGCAGGAAGGTAATCCCGAAATTCAGAAAATATAAAAGAAGGGTGAAAATAAAAAGGATGGCACCAATGATTAATGTTCTCTTCCTTCCAATAGACTCAATAAATCTACCGATTAAAAACCTGCCAATTAATGAACCAACAATAAAGATTCCTGTGGCAAGACCAGCTTGACTTGTGGAAGCATGAAATTCGTCTACTGCATAAACACCAATGATGACAATTAATAAATAAAAGACTAAAGTGACGAAAAAATTGACCCCGGAAACAATCGTAAAATCTTTAGTCCAAAGTTTAGCTCTTGGTTGATTCACGTTATTTAACCCCTTACTTAATAATATTATCTCGAATGATCCCCATAATCTGGATGGTTTCAAGCTGTTCGTGTTCTGAGATACCTTTTAAGATGTCATTTTCAAACTGATCAATTGTGACACGAACTTCCATATATACTTTTTTTCCTAGTTCGGTCAGCTGTATCCGCTTTTCACGTTTATCATGGCTAGGAACCTGTTCGACATAGCCCAGTTCCTCTAAACGATTAATAGTCCTAGTAACTGTGGGTTTTTCTACATATAAATAATGAGAAAGATCCACAAGTGTAGCAGGTCCATTATTGGATAAGCAGTGAAAAATAGACCATTGAGCTCTGTGAAGTTGATGCTCAGCCAAATGGAAATTCAATTTATTTTCAAACGGACGGTAAAGCATCAATAATTGATGAAAGAATTTTTGTGAAGTCTTTATTTAAATCACCTCGAATAAGTCGAATAGTTAGCTAGAGTAATAATTACCTTGGGTAACTATATTAGTGTAACAGATGTGGTTTTATAAGTCTAATTGTGGTTACTAATCAAACGTTTGATTAAAAAGGGCTGAAGCCTTGAGAAATATAGATTTATGAGGGTATTGTGTATTTTTGAAAAAACTAATCAAACGATTGATTAAATGGGGGCGAGGCCTTAGTATTGAAGGGTTTTTCTGGTGTGAGAAATTTTTTTGAGGAAAAACTAATCAAACGTTTGATTAAAAAAGGTCGGAAAATACCGCTGAAAAACTAATCAAACGTTTGATTAAATAGGGGTGAAGCCTTGGTATATAAGGCTTGTAAGGTATTATTTGTTTTTGTTATTCCGATACAAATACAGGCCGAATCCCAACGTATCCCTGCCCCAGGTCAAATAGGTCCGGCGCCAAGTTCGAATCCGCTCCAACATCGCATCACAATCTGGATCATCTGGATTCTCAAGACAATAGTTCTCGACGGACATCGAATACAGCCACTCGTAATCATCCCAATCATCATCGTTGGCAACATAAGACCAAAGCGGGATTAATCCTAATTCGTCGCCAGCCTTAACAGTATCCACATGGGTTTTACATTCCGACTCATCAGCGCCTCCGAGCGCTTCTAAATACGCAGGACTTGGAGTCTGTTTCCAATATCCCTCGCCAATCAGAATGTAACCATTGTGCTTAACTAGACGTTTTAATGTCTGTAAGGTGGGTTCCAATCCACCTAATGCGTGGGTTGAACCAATACAAATCCCCAAATCATACCCATCTTCCTCGCATCCTTCGACTGCTGAGGCGGCATCTTCCACAATAAACTCGATGCTGCCTTCAGGAATTCTGCCGTGTGCCTTTTGCTTTGCTTCCTCGATGGACCCTTCATACAATTCGATAGCTGTAGCGTCTGCTTGGTAATTTTCCACCAAGCGGATTAACAGTTCGCACTTTCCTGCTCCTATATCAATTACTTTATCTTTTGCATTGGGAGAGATAATACCAAGCATCTTCATGATCTTGTCTTCACTGATTGGATTACTAAAGGCATGGTCGCGGTGGGCAATTGCTGAAAATTTATTTCTATCCATATATTTATATCTCCTTGTTCATGTGGTCTTTATGAAGCGTATCTTACCCGGCGATGTGAAGCAAGTTAAAATGTAAGGGATTGAAATTTATCAAAAGTAATTCTGAGCAGGAGAGATAGGTTCTTCTTCATGGGGGAGGCCTGCCAGTTAAGCGAGTTGCAATCCCCAGCATAATTCTATTTAATAAAAGTGTAGTGCAAAAATTAGTTTGAATGAGGTTATCGATATGAGAGCATTAGTGTTTAATACGTTTGGCGGGCCAGAGGTACTGAAGTATTCAGAAATCAACGAACCTGCTATTGGTCCGGATGAAATACTCCTTAATATGAAAGCAATTGGCCTAAATTTTGCTGATATATATAGAAGAAAAGGTAACTACCATCTCGAGGGGGAGCCTCCATTTATTTTAGGATATGAAGGGGCAGGAATGGTCGCAAAGGTCGGAGCAAATGTTCAAGGCATCCGCATTGGCGATCCTATTGCCTTTGCCGATGTACCACATGCTAATGCAGAGTTCGTGGCAGTCCCTGTAGAAAAGGCGATCCCTCTGCCTGAAACAATTTCGTTTGCGGAAGGCGCTTCTGTCCTATTACAAGGATTAACGGCTCATTATTTAACAAAGGATAGTTATTCCGTAAAAAAGAATGATATCGTACTAGTTCATGCGGCAGCGGGAGGGGTCGGGCAGCTTCTGGTTCAAATTGTCAAACTACTGGGCGGAACGGTAATAGGTTTAACTTCGTCCCTGGAAAAAGCGAAGGCGGCAGAGGAAGCAGGAGCGGATAAAGTGTTCTTGTATAAGGATGATTGGAAAAGGCAAATACTTGAAGCTACAAATGGGAAAGGTGTCAATGTGGTTTATGAATCAGTAGGTTCAACGCTTCAAGACAGTTTTGATGTCACTCGCATCGGCGGGACGGTAGTATTTTACGGAATGGCAGGAGGGGACCCAGCTTTGGTGGATCCAAGAATGTTAATGGATACGTCCAAAACATTGACGGGTGGAGACTTATGGAATGTCCTTACCAACCGAGAGGAACGAATAGCTCGTTCAACCGAACTGTTCGGGTGGATGTCGGAAGGAAGGGTTAAAGTATCTGAACCAACTATCTTTGCACTAAGCGATGGACAAGAGGCACACCATTATTTAGAAAGCCGGCAAAGCACAGGGAAAATATTATTAATACCATAGCATTCATATAAACTTACGGAGCCTCCATAATTTTGGGGGTTCTTCTTTTGGAGTCATCCTTGGTGTCAGGCACCAAAAAAGGCACCAAATACATGATAAAGAAAAAAATTTAATTTTTTATTGCAAAAGCGCTTTCAATAGGTTTATAATATGTATAAATCGATTTACTAAACCGATTTACTAAAACGGTTTATCCTATAATCACAAGTATTTATTTAAAAGGGGATTTTGTTATGAATAATGTAATTGTCCCGATAAACGCATTTGATAGATTTGAAGTCTTGAAGAAAGGGCAAACTTCATTTATTAGTCTCATTGCAGATTCAGGTGCTTTTGGAATTGAGATTCGACGCGAATTATTGTCGGTCGAAGATCCACCACTACATCAAATTAAACAAGAAATTGAACAATATCAATTATTCACAGTATATTCGGCTCCGATTGAGTTATGGAAAGTGGACCACCAATTGAACAAGAAGGAATTAATTGAGATTTTTGAAGAAGGAAAAGATCTCGGTGCTAAATGGATTAAAGTGTCACTTGGCTATTTTCAAAAAGGCCAATCTGATCTTATCGAACTGAATACCTTTTTGGATCAGCATCAGGAAGTTCAATTGTTGGTTGAAAATGATCAAACGCTTCATGGAGGGAATATCCATCATTTATCATCCTTTTTTGAAAGCGCCTCCGAACAGAGTACACCAGTTAAAATGACTTTTGATGCCGGAAACTGGTATTATTCTGGTCAAGAAGTAGACGAAGCCGTCAGCAAGCTTGCACCATATGTCATGTATTTGCATTTAAAACAGGTAGAAGATGATAATGGAGAGTTTATCACGGTGCCGCTGCAAAAAGATGAAAGTCACAGTTGGGAGAAGGTCATGAATCATTTTCCCGCTGAAATGGTGAAGGCGCTTGAGTTTCCCATTGAACCGAAGGAGAGAACACGAGAGTTTGTTCAGATGATTATGGAAAGTGAGGTTATATCATGCAACATTTAGATACAATTACTTTTGGTGAAGCAATGGCAATGTTTATGGCCAATCATCCAGGTTCCTTACACGAAGTCAGCCAATTTACCCGTGAACTTGCTGGAGCAGAAACAAATGTGGCCATTGGACTTGCTAGATTGGGCTTGCGCTCAGGTTGGGCGAGTAAAGTCGGAAACGATGCGTTTGGAAAGTTTGTCATCGAACGGATCAAAAATGAAAACGTTGACACTGGGCATGTTTTGATTGACCCACACTATCCGACTGGGTTCCAGTTGAAATCGATGGTTTTAGAGGGCGACCCAGAGGTTCAATATTTTCGCAAAGGATCTGCGGCAAGCCATTTAAACTGCAATGATTTCAATGAAGAGTACTTTCAGCATGCAAAGCACATGCATATGACGGGGATTCCATTAGCCCTCTCGGAAAGTACAAGAGCCTTTGCAAAACACGCTCTAACCTTTATGAAAAAGAACGGTAAAAAGGTTTCCTTTGACCCGAATTTAAGACCAACACTCTGGGCATCACAAGAAGAAATGGTAAGGGAAATCAATGAGGTGGCGTTCCAAGCAGATTATGTGTTACCTGGTATTACTGAAGGTGAAATCTTAACAGGCTTTAAGGAACCCCGTGAAATCGCTTCCTTCTATTTAGAAAAGGGCGTAGAGCTGGTAGTCATTAAGCTTGGGGCTGAGGGAGCTTTTTATAAAACAGCTACAGAAGAAGGCACCGTTCGCGGCTTTAATGTGGAAAAAGTGGTTGATACCGTTGGGGCCGGCGATGGTTTTGCGGTTGGGGTGATCAGTGGATTACTCGAAGGTTTAAACGTTCAGGATGCGGTTTTAAGAGGCAATGCGATTGGTGCGTTAGCGGTTCAATCACCTGGTGATAATGATGGCTATCCAACCAAAGCAGTGTTAGAAAAATATATAGAAAATCAATTAGAGGGAGTGAAATAACATGAAACAAACGATTGCAAAACAACGATGGTTACGTCTTATTCCAATTGCCTTTATCACGTACAGTTTAGCTTATCTTGACCGTGCCAACTATGGATTCGGTGCGGCTTCAGGATTAGCGGAGGATCTTCACATTACTGCTGGTACTTCTTCTTTACTTGGTTCTCTATTCTTCTTAGGGTATTTCTTTTTCCAAGTACCTGGTGCGGCATTTGCCGAGAAAAAGAGTGCGAAGGTTCTCATTTTCTGGTCATTGATTGCATGGGGTTTATTAGCTTCCTTTACAGGTATGATCTCGAATATTAAATTGTTATTTGTGATTCGTTTTTTACTTGGAGTTGTGGAAAGTGCGGTTATGCCGTCCATGCTGGTACTCTTAAGTAACTGGTTTACGAAAGCAGAACGTTCTCGTGCAAATACATTCCTTATTTTAGGAAATCCTGCAACGGTATTATGGATGTCAATTGTTTCTGGTTATTTAGTTAACTCTGTGGGCTGGAGATGGATGTTCATCGCTGAGGGTCTTCCGGCTGTGATTTGGGCATTTATTTGGTGGAGAGTTGTCAATGACAAACCGAGAGATGCGAAATGGTTAACTGAACAAGAAAAGCATGATTTTGAACAACAATTAGCAAAAGAGCAAGAAGGAATTAAGCCTGTAAAAAATTACAGCGAAGCCTTTAAATCAAAACCAGTTATTTTGTTAAGTGCACAATACTTCTTATGGAGCATCGGGGTATATGGTTTTGTTATGTGGCTTCCATCGATTATTAAAGCCGCACCAAATATGGATATTGTAGAAACAGGCTGGTTATCTTCAGTTCCTTATATTTTAGCTATTATCCTTATGTTTGTGGCTTCTTATTTCTCTGATAAAACATTGAATCGAAACGCATTTGTTTGGCCATTCCTATTGATTGGTGCAATCGCTTTCTATGCTTCTTATGCGATTGGAACAGAACATTTCTGGATTTCATTTGTCTTACTCGTGATTGCTGGCGGTGCCATGTATGCTCCATACGGTCCATTCTTTGCCATCATTCCTGAAATCCTTCCGCGTAATGTTGCTGGCGGTGCGATGGCCCTTATTAACAGTATGGGTGCGTTAGGCTCATTTGTTGGTGCTTATATCGTAGGATATTTAAATGATGCTACTGGTGGATTCGGTACTTCATATATCTTTATGGCAGGTTCTCTATTCCTTTCTGCAATTTTAACCATCTTAGCGGTAAAATCGGCAAAAAAGGATAAAAGCAAGCCAAAAGGTGTTAAAATGAGTGCTTAAAAAAGTGGAAGCAGCTTTGGAATCTTTCCAAGGCTGTTTCTTATTTATAGAGGTTCTCATCTTTAAGAACAATCCGTTCGTCATAACTGGAAAGTTAGTAGATTTGCCGCTAAAATGAAGTCAGTGACCAAGAGGAAAGAGGAAGATAGGCATGGAAAAAGTAACAATGGCCGACGTCGCAAAAGCAGCCGGTGTATCAAAAAGTACCGTTTCTCAATACTTAAATAATCGGTTTGAATATATGGGGGAAAAAACGAAACTAAAAATTAAAGAAGCAATTGAAGAACTTGGCTATCAGCCGAATTTTATTGCTAGAAGCTTGAAACAAAAACGAACCTCGATGGTGGGAATCATTGTCGCTAATATTACGCATTATTTTTCAACGGAAATCAGCCGTGCTATTGAGGATTTTTGTCATAAACATGATTTGCACGCCATCGTCTGTAATGCCGATGATGATCCTGAAAAGGAAAAGAAATATATTGAAATGTTACGGGCTAAGCAGGTAGATGGTTTGATCATTTTTCCGACAGGGAAAAATAATGATTTATACAAACGGATGGTCAAACAGGGCTATCCCGTTGTTTTTGTTGATAGAAAAGTAGAGAATCTTGATGTGTTTTCCATCATTACCGATAATACGGATTCTACGTATAAGGCTGTGCAGCATTTGATTGAGAAGGGTCACCAGAATATTGCATTTGTGGTCCAGCCGCTGACAGTTAGTACCCGTATCGATCGGTTGGCAGGATATACAAAGGCTGTCGCCGATGCCGGTATGGAGGTAAATCCCGATTACATTATTAAAGCGAGTATCCCTGAATTGAAAAGCAAAATTGAACAACTTTTTTCTTTAGATGTTAAGCCAACGGCCATCTTTGCAGCAAATGATCGAGTCTTACTGGCGGTCTTAGAATTTCTAAAGGAAAAGGGTATTAAGCTTGGAAAAGAACTTGAATTGGTCGTATTTGATAATATTCCATTTGCACATTTGCTAGAGGCGCCGATTTCCTTCATCGTACAGCCAGCAAAGGAAATGGGAAAAAAGGCCGCTGAACTATTATTTGAACAGATTAACAAAAGCAACATACACCCCGAAGTGTTTGTCTTTCAAAGTAGAATGATGTAAAAAGATTTAGTGGTGCCTGACACCATGACAAAGGTTCAGGCACATATTGAAAAACGCTTACAAATGAAGTATAATCTTTTCATAAACCGATTTAGTAAATCGGTTTATCAACAAACCCATATAAAGGAGTTTGATTATGAATATACAACTGGCTTTGGATCGAATGGATATAGCTGAAGCAATCGAATTAACGAAAAAAGTGGAGGATTCCATTGATTGGATTGAGGTTGGGACTTCGCTCATTAAGGAATTCGGCGTAAAGAGTATTAAAGAGATAAAACAAGCCTTTCCAAATAAACAAATTGTTGCAGATATTAAAACGATTGATAATGCCCGTTATGAATTTGAACTTTGTTTTGAAGCGGGAGCAGATGTGGCAACAGTCATGGGAGTTTCTCCGCTAGTGACCATTGATACATGTATGGAAGTGGCCAATCGTTATCAAAAAAAAGTCATGATTGATTTATTAAATACATCGGATGAACAAAAACAAGCATTACGGAAATACAATGATGCCATTTTTTGCGAGCATGTGAGTAAGGATCAACAAGAGGAATTAGGCAGTCAAAATCAAGGAACTAAGCCTAGTGATTTCTCAGGGTTTCAGGTGGCAGCAGCAGGCGGGATTAAGCTGGATTCGATAGAGGATCTCATCAAATCAATACATCCAGCGGTGGTCATTATCGGTTCAGCGATTACAAAAGCGGAAAACCCATCCGTGGCAGCGGCACAATTTAAACAAGTTATTTCACAAACGGAGGAAAAAACGACATGTTAGTAATTCCTACTATTTTAAAAGAAGTAGAAACGGTTCTTAGCCAAGTGGAAGAGGCTCAGCTTCAGGAGTTAGCGGTTCAATTGCAAAAGGCAAAACGGATTTTTGTCATCGGTGAAGGTCGTTCCGGATTAATGGCAAAATCATTTGCGATGCGCTTAATGCACCTGGGAGCAACAGTGTATGTTGTAGGGGAAACGATTACACCATCGATTGCAGAAGGTGACCTTTTAGTGGCCATTTCAGGTTCGGGTACAACGAAAAATGTGGTTTGGACTGCTGAAAAAACGAACTCACTTGGCTGTCCGGTAATGGCTGTGACGACCAATCCTGAGTCCCCATTAGCAGCCGCGGCATCGGAAATTCTCCATGTACCAGCAGCAACAAAGTATCGACGTGAGAACGAATTGAAAACAATCCAGCCGCTAGGTTCATTATTCGACCAATGTGCACACATTTTATTTGATACCCTATGTTTGCTTTACAGCAAACTCAATGAAGTAGACCACACACTAGCTTTTGGCCGACATAGCAATTTAGAATAGGAAAAATGTATGGTGCCTGACACCAATTCGGTATTCACCGAATTGGTGTCAGGCACTCTTTTTTTGTAAGAGAGTGAAAACAAGGAATCGAGGCGGTTTTCAAGAATATATAAGTTGAAAATGTATTTTTAATCGGGGGTTATGTCTAAATGAGGGTAGAGATTTTGAAACCAGATAAGGTGATTGGCTTTATTGAGTATTGTAAGAAACATCGGAATGAGGTAGATGATTCTTTTGTTGGCCAAAGGGAAAAATAGTAAAGATAACTTGGAAAGGGAGAAATGAAAAATGGATGTTCCATTCACATCAATGGAAGTCATTACTCAGATCCAGAAGTTACACAACCAAGGTAATTCTCTACGTAAAAAAGAGGTAAAACAACTTTATCCTGATTTAATGCGGAGTGCTGTATTACTACCCAAGTTGGCAACATGCCATAGAAGAAATTTAAATGAATTCGCAGGGAAACTAATCATACGTTTGATTAACGAGCTATTTAGGAAAATCTAATCGAAAAATGTATTTTTTTTGTTACGGGTTAGTTTCTTAGGTAAATGATTATCAAGCCCAGGTAACAGGAGTAGTCGTGGCTACTGTCAGGCGCTTTTTATATGCAAAAAAAAGTAACCAATCCTGAAATTGGTCGCAGGTGTTGTAAACACCAAAATCTAGTCACCATTTTTATCATAAAAAACTAAATTAGGTTATTTTGTATGGTAACGGTTATCTCCTTTACCCTTACTTCATTTTCTTCGATATATATTTCACAATTGTGAGGAACCTTTTTATTGAATATTCCTTTTCGGATCAGTCATCTGCAATCAATTTCCCCCCAAAGTCAATCATTTGACCTTAATTCTACCAATTGTTAATTTCGCCTCAAGTATTTCATTTACAAAAAGCCTCACATTCCAAAATAATCATCGAGGACATTTTTACCAAGTTGTTTTAGAGCTTTTTTTATCTTCATAACTGTTTCCAGTTTAGGTCGATATGATTGTTCGTTACAGAAATTCCAATAAGGAGGTGGTTTCAATGTTGGTTCAGTTAACTCATAAAAGCCCTAGTACAGTACGGCATTTTTTATCGGCACTAAAATCGTTTTATAATTCTATGATATTAAAAGAAATGTATGGTTTCCCGAACCCACTTATTGACCCAAGTATTAGGTTAAACACAGAGTTAGAATCATCAGTTGAATTACAACTCAATAAACGTACTAGGATGCCAGATATTGCAGGTACTGAAGAACCTAGAAAGTACAGGAAAACGACTGATTCTTATTACAAAATTGCAGGCATAATTGGGTCCCTGAAATAATTGATGATATTTCCTTACCAGCTCAGGTTATGAATGGTGGAAAAAAATCAATTGGAAGTTAAGAGACCAGCTTATAGCACGATTATTATTTGAAACAGGAGCAAGAGCTTCAGAAGATATTGAGGTTACGATCGGTGACTATCGTAAAAGACAGTCAGTACAGTTGCCCATTTTTATAGGCAGCTTTATTTTTCCGAAATATTGGAGATGATTTTCTCGAAAACATCTAATTGATCTGTCACAATGAAAACAGGATCATAAAGGTCACTTCTTAGTTTTAATGTTATTTCATACTATGCTGATTTTGAAAGGGATTGGACAATCTGATAAAAAATTATACTACTGAGCAAAAAAACTCCGAATAGAGTCATTTATTTTTTTAGTTTAAAAGGTTCGATTTCTACAGGTAATGGATTTAATCCAAAAAATCCTGGTTTCAATTCCTTGTTGCTGCAAGGAGCAGATTTTACTTAAGAAGAATGGTCTTTAAAAACGACCGCCCTTCCCAGGTTTCCCTTTCCCTTTTTTTCCCTTTCCAGGACGTTTAGGCTTTCCACTGCTTCCGTGACTGCCACTGCTACCATGACTGCCGCTGCTTCCGTGATGTCCGGTGATGACTGTGACTTTGAACGAACAAGTGCTAGTATTTCCAGAAGCATCTGTTGCAGTACACGTGACGGGTGTTGTCCCAAGTGGAAAAAAGGAACCGGATGAAGGGGTACAGAAAAATGTAGGATTTGGACAGTTATCACTTACGGTAGGAGTAAAGTGAACGATTGCCCCATCTGTACCTGGATCATTACCAACTATGATATCGGCGGGACAATGAATCACTGGTGCCTCAGTATCGTTTACTGTTACAGTAAACGAACACGTACTAGTATTTCCGGCAGCATCGGTCGCAGTGCATGTAACGGTTGTACTTCCAACAGGGAAAAAGGAACCAGATGCTGGTAAACAAGAAGACGTAACGCCGGGACAGTTGTCACTGACAGTGAGTGGCGGATAATTCACGACAGCCCCGCATTGCCCTGGATCATTTGCAGCGGTAATGTTAGTAGGACAGCTGATTGTCGGTGGTTCTATATCGTTTACAGTTACAGTAAACGAGCATATTGCCGATCCCCCTCCACACGGGTCTGTAGCCGTGCAAGTGACCGTTGTAGCTCCTACCGGAAAGAAAGAACCAGATGGTGGTGAGCATGAAACAATAGCACCCGGACAGCTGTCCACTACTTGGGGGGGAGGATAGTTAACGACAGCCCCACATTGTCCCGGAGTATTGCCAACTGTAATATCTCCAGTACAGATAATGGTAGGAGAAGTGCGGGTGAGATCACTGATGTTCGCAAATATATCCTGATTTCCAGTTCGAAAGTCGGTCCAAACAGAGACTAGCTTTTCAGGTGTCGGCAAACTCGGTGGAATCATGGCTGCAAAGATATAGTCACCAATAAAAGTGGCAGGATTACCAAAAGTACCATTAGGATTGGATGAAACGTCTGTTATTCGCGAATTTGTAAAGGTGGTTCCTCCATCATTTGATACTGCAGCAAAAACATCCAAAAGCGGACTTGATACCCGGTTTGTATAGTAAATCACGCTGCAGGTGCCACTACACGCGGAAACCGTAACAAATGGGAAAAAATTTTGGGTATTCTCCGGACTGTCGTCAACACGACTAGGATTCGACCAAGTCACTCCGCCATCATCGGAAAAAGACATAAGGATATGAGCATTCGAAGTACGAAAATCCTGCCATACAGCATATACTCTTGCAAAATTTGCAGAACCAAAACATCCTGAAGTATCTACCGCAAGAAATGCAAAGGTAGGAATACGGAAGGCCCATTGCGGGACTTTTGGTGTTAGAAAAAATGGAACTCGAACTATCGGACTGACAGTAACAGTAGGCCCAAATGTCACACCTCCATCAACTGACCGGCGAATTCGGAATAAAGCATTATTGAAATCCCCCTCAACCCAAGCAACATACACTTCTCCATTCGGACCTACCTGAACATTTGACCCCTGCACAAAAGGAAGCCCTGCTAGTACCGGTGTAATAGGAACTGCTGGGTTTGACCATGTTAGTCCTCCGTCTGTGGATCTTTGAAGCAATATCTGTGAATTATTTTCATTATTGGTAAACCTGGTATAGCTAATATAGGCATTCCCCTCAAATGGGCTTGTCGGGGTATTGTCGAAAGCAAGAAATTCCTTGTCATCAAAGATGCCATTCCCAACTAAGTCAGAAACAATAATGGCATTCGAAAAAGTTTGGCCATCGTCCACAGATCGATACACAATGATGGACGCCTCTTCTGGGTTTACCTGTTTAACAGCTATACCAGCTAATAAATATCGATTGTGTAAATCGGCGTCTATTACAGGATCTGAAGTAAAGTCAAATCCTGCCGGTACTGGAAGTAAAGACGAAGTGAATGTGTTTCCTCCATTAGTTGAACGATATACACCAAATTGGGCAAATCCATTAGGCAACCCGTATGCGTGTGAAGCTGCTACGATGGACATGGGGTTATTCGGGTTGGCTGCCACAGTAGGTTCGTTATCAGGTCTTGGATTTGTTGATAATTGTATATCTGTAGAATTGATTGCTTGCTCAACAATTATGGCTGGATTTGCTTCATCTTCCGGTTGAATTGGTAAACTTAACTTTTTTAAATTTTCTTCTAACATCTTGTAAAATATCACCTCTATTTAGTCATAAAGACATTTGTCTGTTGGTGCCAGAAATGTTGTTACCGATTAAACCCTTACCGGGGCAATCGTATTTGCATGAAAATGCCACTTGTTCTGTTCCTTACATTTTTTTCCCCTTTACGCTAGTTGTCCTTTAAAATATGAAAAAAAATTTAATATGCTTGGACAAATATAACGCATATTCATTTCAATCAACTTCTTTTAAAATGAAAGAGGGAAACCAATTAAATGGATTCCCTTTCTTACAATCTGGTTTATTCCTAAAAGAAGTTTTTCAACAAGTTCTAAATTTGGAAAGTAGCGTGTTTTTTATGTTCTCTTCCATAGCCCCAGGGATAACTTCATTCAATTCTTCATATTTTTGTTCATCCAAAACCGGTTTTTCAGCTTGATCTAAATTTTCATTGTATTCCCTTAGTAATTTTACATGTTCCGGTAACATCATTGAAACCCATTTAATAAGGCCACTGTCAGCGGGCACAAGCTTTATACATTAAGGAAGGTTTTAAGCAAGTGGAGGGTGTGGCCATTTTTGAATATATTTTGCACTCTTAAACAGATATAGACTAGAACCCATCGGATGTATTAGAATAACAGGGATGAATGGAGGTATTGTACAAATGTCTAATTTACCGAACTGCCCAAAATGTAATTCTGAATATACGTACGAGGATGGAAGTCTTTTTGTTTGTCCTGAATGCGCTCATGAATGGAATTTAGAATCAGAAGCAGAACAAGAAGATCTAAAAGTAGTGAAGGATTCCAATGGAAATGTCTTAAATGATGGGGACTCGATCACCGTTATTAAAGACCTGAAAGTTAAAGGAAGCTCATCAGTCTTAAAAGCAGGTACGAAGGTTAAAAACATCCGTTTGGTGGATGGAGACCACAATATTGATTGCAAAATTGATGGTTTTGGAGCAATGAGTTTAAAATCTGAATTTGTAAAGAAGTTGTAGAATCAAAGAGCTAGGTAGCATGCCTAGCTTTTTACATAGAAAAAAATTCTAATGTTGCAGGGGTGGGGAATTGTGATGGGAAAAGTACTTATTCTTGGTGCAAGCGGACTTGTAGGAAGAGCGATACTCGATGAATTAAAAGATGGATTTGATCTATACGGAACCTATTCCACATCGGTTACGAGTCTTCCTGAGGAGAAGCAGTTTCAATTAGAAGTTCATCAAATCGACAAGTTGAAGGAAATTATCCAATCCATTAAACCTGACATTGTGATTTCTTGCCTAAGAGGAGATTTTGACCAACAGCTCAAGTTTCATAAAGAATTGGCGCTGACATTACAAAATACTAGTAGCCAGGTGTATTACTTTTCTACCACAAATGTATTTGATGGCGACTTTTCAAAGCCCCACACAGAAACAGATATACCTAATGCTGAATCAGATTATGGGAAGTTCAAAATCGCATGTGAAAATATACTTAAAGAAATTTTGGCTGAGCGAGTGATTGTTAGCCGAATCCCTGCAATCTGGGGGAAGAATTCCCCTAGATTGCATTTAATAAAAGAAAGCATAAAAGATAATAAAACAATCGATGTCTATAACAATTTGGTGTGTAACAATCTTTTGGATGTTCAATTAGCAAAGCAACTACGCTTCATCATTGAAAATCAACTAAAGGGGGTCATTCATTTAGGCACGAAGGATTGTATGACGCAGGGGCAATTTTATGAACAGGTCATAAGTAAACTTGCTTGTGAAAAGAACATATTACGCTATCAATCTTATCAGGACAAAGATGTTACATATTATTTTCAACTTACTTCCAATCGTGAGGATCTCCCAGATTTTCTACAATGTACAAACGAGGAGATTATTGGGCACCTAGTATAAATATGTTAAAGAGCTTGGACGCCCAAGCTCTAAATAACTCTAACAATGACCCATTTCCACGCGATAGTTTTTCTCGATAAGAACTTTATGCAGCTGGTCAATATGATCGTGGTTTTTTGTCTCGACTGAAATCTCAATTTGGGCATAGCCGGGATAAATATCTTTGCCAATTCGATGGAGATTAACAGATTGAACGTTCGCATCCAAATCTGTAATCGAGCTTAAGACTCGTTGCAGTTCACCTGGTTTGTCTTTTAAGGTAATGGTAAAAATCGCATACCTTCCAGATTCAACCAAACCGCGTTCTATAATTCTTGAAATAAAATTCATATCCACGTTGCCGCCGCTTAAAACAGCCACCACTTTTTTATCCCTAATATTCAACTTTTCATAAAGTAGGGAAGCAAGTGATACGGCACCTGATCCTTCCACTAATAGTTTATTTCTTTCCATCAACATGAGCATGGTCCTGGCAATTTCCATTTCATCGACGCAAAAAACATCATCCACGTATTTTTGAACAATTTCAAAGGGCTTCAACCCAGGTTTTTTAACGGCAATTCCATCCGCCATTGTAGGAGTGGAGTCAACCATCACAGGTTTACTTTCAAACAAGGACTGCTTCATACTTGGGCAAGCTAGTGCTTGAATACCGTAAACCGATATATCGGGATTTTTTTCCTTAATTGCCATGGCCACACCAGCAATCAACCCGCCGCCGCCAATTGGACAAACAACCGCCTCCACATCAGGAAGCTGGTCAAAGATTTCTAACCCGACCGTACCTTGCCCTGTCATGATTGCCTCATCGTCAAAAGCATGAATAAAGGTGGCATCGAGTTGCTCTTTAAGTTTTAATGCATAGGAGAGAGCATCATCGAATGTGGCACCCTCTAAAATTACTTCTGCACCATATTGTTTTGTGGCTAGAATTTTACTAAGTGGAGCTCCTTTAGGCATTACAATTTTGCACGGTACGCCAAGCATTTGACTCGAATACGCTACTCCTTGCGCATGGTTTCCAGCAGATGCTGCGACAACACCTTTTGAAAGTTCTTCCTGTGAGAGCGAATTTAGCTTATTGTAAGAGCCCCTTACTTTAAAGGAGCCTGTTTTTTGGAGATTTTCCAGCTTTAAAAAAATTTCATTATGAGCGAGCTGACTAAAAGTCTTCGAATAATCGAGGGGAGTGGTATGAACAATTCCCTTCATTTTCTCACGCGCTACGATGATATCATCAATGTTCAATGTATTTTCTCCTCCGTCACAGAGTTCTTCTTTTTAGGATGTACTGGAGCAAATAAACTATGTCATGAAAAGAAGAAAAAGACGCATATGGTCTGTCCCGGCTGTCACTTCTCTGTACGATTGTGCGGTGGAATACTAATGAGTATGGAGACTGCTTTCTTCCATCCAATAGGCCTCCCGAATATTGATCTGCTTGCGAATTTTCCGGATGATATCGGCAGTGATTTCTCCTTCTTCGTACAATTTCTGAATTTCATCTCGTTCGGCCTGGAATGCCTTTACGAGCAATTCTCTTTGTAAATGCCTGTAATGAGCAGAGTCGGCCCTCTTTTTCGCCAATTTAAATTTCGTGAGCATTTCGCTATATTCTCCGATAATCACTAAATACACATGCTCATTTTCAGGTGTCATCTGGTTATTTAAATACTTAATGGCAGCTTTCGCCATATTCACTTTTAACTGAATCATTTTCTTCAATTGTGCCTTGCGGGTTTCAAGCTGTTGCTGGCTTTTCGGAATGATTAACTGAATTAGTTTGAAGACACTTCTTTTAGCAAGTGTTCCAATAAATAATCTTCTAAAGCGCATCCGATTGGTCACAGCAAGCCTCATCCTCTGAATATGTTCATCAGACAAATAATACGTTTCTCGGTCGATTTTCCCCTCTAATTTTAATGTTTCAATATAAAGGGCTTCAGCTTCCAAGGCCATCATCCGAACTTCAGTTTCCAGTAGTTTTAAGTGCTCGGGGTTTTTATTATTCTCCATGTTCAGCTGATTTCTAATTTGATTGTATGAGGCAATAATCGAAACCGCAGCCCCGCGATTCTCATCGTTCATCAATTCACGAATCGACCGAATAGCGGAATCAATTGTCCGCAGCTTCGCCTCTCGTGCCATTACTTCCCGCTGTTCATTAGCGTTTCCTTTTTCTGTCCTAGCAAGAATTGGCAAGAAGATACTGGCCGTTAGGAGTGTGACCAGAATAACACCAGCAGCTATAAAAATAATTAAAGAACGTTGAGGAAAGGGGGCTCCATCGGCTAGGACATAGGGAATGGTGAATGCTCCGGCTAGAGTGACCGCCCCTCTGACACCGGAAATAGTGATAATGCCAATCGCTCTCATTGAAGGCATTTCGATTTCCTTTTTGAGCCACTCCCACTTCCATGCCGCACCAATCCATAAAAAGCGCAAGAAGAGAAGGGCGGCGGATAGGACGAAAATATACTTACTCACTTCCCAATTATTAAACAACGGGTCTTTGAAAATTTCACTGATAACACTTGGAACTTGCAGACCTAATAGAAGGAACACCAATCCGTTCAAGATATAGATAAGCACCATCCACGTGTTTTGTGAAACCAATTGTAATTTCATCGCAGGAGATTGATCACGTTCGCGGTAGATGGTATGTACAATCCCTGCCGCAACCACAGATAAAATACCCGAGAGATGAACATGCTCCACAAGATAGAAAATCACGAAAGGGGTAAGCAGTTGAATCAACATGTGGATGGTCACATCCTCCATCCCCATCCGGCGAATAAAGATTTTCAGTTGAATGATTAGAATGGCAAGAAGTGCACCGCCTGCTAGACCGCCAATTGCAATTACGATAAAACTCCCGCTTGCCTGAGCTAATGAGAAAACACCTGTAACCGTTGCAGCAACCGCAAATTTAAATGCAACCAATCCAGAGGCATCGTTCATTAGTCCCTCCCCTTCAAGGATATGCATAATTGTTTCCGGTATCTTCACCCGGCTCGAAATGGCACTCACAGCAACGACATCGGTCGGAGAGAGAATCGCAGCCAAAGCAAAAGCAGCTGGCAGTGGAATGGACGGAATCAGCCAATAAATTAAATATCCAATCGTAAATACGGTAACAAATACTAGACCGAGGGCAAGTAGGAGGATCGGTTTTCGTAATTTCCATAGTGCGTGCCGTGAAACATTTTTTCCATCATGAAAAAGCAGGGGAGCGATAAACAATACGAAAAACAACTCCGGCTCCATGGGGATATGAATGCCTAACGGCAGCGAAGCGAGTAACACCCCAAATGCAATTTGAACCAGCGGCACTGGTATGTATGGAAAAAAGTGATGGATGAAACTAGATAATCCAATGACAGCAAGTAATAAAAGGATAAGCAGAAAAAATTCCATTGCAGGTCTCCTCTCTTAAGTATTTTGTGTAACGAGATTTTTTTCACTCATTAGAGAGGAGAATTTTCAGGAATCTGAGTTTGATAAAATGGTAATTTTTGACACATTATTTATATTGAATGTTTAGAAAATACTGAAATAAAAAGCACTTTTTGTTGTATTTTTTAATTGTAAAAAAATTTAAAATTTAAACAAGAAAGCGATTTCAATCGACGTTTAAATAGAAAGGAAGGTTTTAATCTATGAGCCTTAATTCAGAAAAATGGACACCGGAAACAATTCGTGCACTTATAGATGCGGAAAATGGAGCGTTAGATCCACGTATTTATACGGATCAGGAACTTTATGAGTTGGAATTGGAGAGGGTTTTTGGTCGTTCATGGCTGCTTCTTGGCCATGAGAGCCACGTTCCTAAACCGGGAGATTATTTGACCACCTATATGGGAGAAGATCCTGTTGTGATGGTACGGCAGAGAAATGGGAGCATTAAGGTGTTCCATAACCAATGCCGGCATCGCGGGATGAAGATTTGCCGGGCGGATTGCGGGAATGCCAAGGCGTTCACGTGTACCTACCATGGATGGGCGTATAACACAGCAGGCGATCTAGTCAATGTACCGTTTGAAGAAGAAGCATTCTCCGGATTCAAGAAAGAAGATTGGGGACCGATTCAGGCTAGGGTGGAAATATACAAGGGGTTAGTATTTGCCAACTGGGATCCGGAAGCGCCGGATTTGTTGACTTATTTGAGTGATGCAACCCCTTACATGGACACCATGTTGGATCGTTCCGAGGCAGGGACAGAAGCCATCGGGGCCATGCAAAAGTGGGTGATTGACTGTAACTGGAAGTTTGCTGCGGAGCAATTTGCCAGTGACATGTACCATGCCTTGTCATCTCATTTGGCTGCTGTAGTTGCAGGGTTGCCGCCCGAGCAAGATTTGTCCAATTATGAGCCGCATATGAAAGGACATCAGTTCCGATCTGAATGGGGCGGTCATGGATGCGGCTTTTATATTGATACAGCAAGAGGTTCGGTACGTGTAGGACCAATAGTCGACAAATATTATAGTGAAGGCCCGGCTTATGAAAAGGCAAAAGAACGTTTGACTCCTCTTTTACCGTACGACAGAATGGCGACAAGCCACATGACAATCTTCCCTAATTGCTCATTCTTACCGTATGGGATGAACACAGTAAGGACGTGGCATCCAAAGGGACCGAATCAGATTGAGGTGTGGGCCTTCGTCGTCGTTGATAAGGATGCACCGCAGGAAATCAAGGATGAGCTGGCTCGACAGAATGTCCGTACGTTCAGTGCCAGTGGGGTGTTCGAGCAGGATGACGGGGAAAACTGGGTTGAAATTCAGAGCGCTCTTCGTGGGTACAAATCCAGAACGGCACCCCTTGCCATGCAAATGGGGCTGAATGTTCAGGGGAAAAACAATCCGGATTTTCCAGGAAAAACCTCCTATGTATTTTCGGAAGAAGCAGCTAGAGGGTTTTATTCCCACTGGGCCCGCATGATGTCCGAACCAAGTTGGGATACATTGAAACCCCAATCTTAAAGCTTGGGGACGTTGCCTACACTTATGAAGGATCGGATGTCATACGATTTAGGATTAAAACAAGGGGTGATAAAGGGTATGGAAGTAATGGAGTTAATCAAACCGTTTAAATGGGAAGAAAGTAGCTCAAGTCTGGAGCTGCAACATGAAATTGAGCAATTTTACTACAAGGAAGCGCAGCTGTTAGACCACTCGGAGTTTGAAGCGTGGTTCGAGCTGATGGACAAGGATATTCATTATTGGATGCCGATTCGCATGAACCGAGTAGGTAGAGAAGTATCACAAGAGTATGCGGCTCAAGGAAAAGGATCGCACTACGACGATACCTATGAAACGATGCGAGGACGTATTCGAGCGAGAGTATCCGGAGTGAACTGGGCGGAGAATCCGGTGTCACGTACACGGCACCTGATTTCCAACGTCATGATTCGGGAATTGGAGGAACCGAACACGTATGAGGTGGCATCGTCATTTATCGTGTATCGCAACCGTTCGGAGCGTCAGTCTGATATTTTTCCTGGCGAGCGTCGGGATATATTACGGCGTTCAGAGGGAGGATTGGGCTTTAAAATTGCCCGCAGAACCATTTTGATTGATCAAAGTACGATATTGTCAAATAACTTGTCTGTCTTTTTCTAATCATTACTACAGCTGAAAGGAAGTGCCTTATGAAGTTTACAAAGGTTTGCACGTTGTCTGATCTACCAACTGATGAGGGGTTAAAGGTAGTAGAAGGAGATACGGCAGTAGCGGTGTTTAACGTTAATGGAGAAGTATTGGCAACACAAGACCGATGTTCTCACGCCAAATGGTCGTTATCTGAAGGCGGTTATCTAGACGGAGATGTCATCGTGTGCTCATTGCATATGGGAAAGTTTTGTGCACATACGGGAGCGGTTAAGATGGCCCCCCCTTTTAAACCTTTGAAAAAGTATCCGGTACAGGTTGATGGAGACGATGTATATGTGGCTTTTGAAGACGGATTCTTTGAAAAAAAAGAGTAGCCACCCCATTCCCATGATCATATTACATGTAACAAATCATACGAGTGGGGAGGTACAATGATGAAATTGACCAATGAAGTGGTTTTTATTACAGGCGGTGCATCCGGCGTCGGCCGTTCCATTGTAGAACGGTTTGTGGCTGAAGGTGCCAAAGTTGCAGTTTTTGACAAGTCAGCAGATCGTCTGCATCAGCTTGTACAAGAGTATGGTGAAAATGCCATTGGAATAGTTGGAGACGTACGTCGGTACAGTGACCTCAAGTCGGCGGTTAGCCGGTGTACCGAACATTTTGGAAAAATTGACACGTTGATTGCAAATGTCGGTATTTGGGATTACAACATGTCGCTGGTAGATCTTCCGGATGACAAGATTGACCAAGCATTTGATGAGTTGTTCCAAATCAATGTCAAGGGTTACTTGCTTGCGGCCAAGGCGTGTCTGCCGCAATTGGCGGAAACTCGGGGGAATATGATCTTTACAGTTTCTAATGCAGGCTTTTACCCAAACGGGGGCGGACCGCTTTACACATCCACCAAGCACGCCGTTGTTGGTTTGGTTCGCCAATTGGCATTTGAATTAGCACCTTATATCCGAGTGAACGGCATTGCCATTGGCGGGGCAATGACGGATTTAAGGGGACCGGCCGCACTGGAAATGGACAATCGGTCTATAACGAGCATGTATCAAGAATGGTACAAGGACGACGACTTGGAACCTGGTAAGGAGAATGTAGAGTCAGCCTCTCCGATCGGACGGATATTGTACGGAGAAGATTATGCTGGATCTTACGTATTCTTTGCGTCACGAAATGACAATATTCCAGCTACAGGTACGGTATTGAATTTCGATGGAGGCTGGGGTATTCGGGGTCTTCGCAGAAAAACGGGAAGTCAGGGATTGCTGGATAAATTAGGAATTAGAGATTGAAAAATTACTATTAATTCCATTTCACCAATTAGAGTAGTTTCGGTAAAGATGAACTATCATGGCAATTGGAAACATGAAGGATATGTCCGCACCGAGTCGACAAGCACACTTAGGAGAAGTAGAATAATCTTAAAATGCAAATTTTCAGGGGGAGCTAGTAAGCTTGTACCTTTCTTAAGTGGGTGAATATATTGCAAAATAAGATCAAATATCCTAAGGCAATGGAAATGTTTGTTCAAATGTCGTCGCATTTTGGAAACTATAACTTCACGGAGAAGGAGTTCGAATCGGGACTGCCACAAATGCTTCTGAACTGCCTTGATACGGTTTTAACTGAAAAAAATAACTTGCAGGCTGCTATGGATTTAAATAACCAAGCCATTGGGCAGTTTCTAAATGGCATTGGGGAAACAAGACTGGCTGACGTATGCTATCAGCTTACAAACATTCCCATCATACTTGAGGATCTAGGCTTTAACTACCTTTATTCAATAGGTTTAAATCCGGAACTGGCTAGGCAATATAGCAGTAACTTAAAGGAAATTGCTAAAAATAATCTCGATGGAGATAATCACGTCAAACTGACTGAACTTATTGAGAAGCAGCAAATTGTCGAACTGGACCAATCAGATGAACATAAGAGATTAATTGCTCCGATGGTATCCCGAGGCAAGATTGTAGGTTACTGTTCCTTTATTAACACTTCTTTTTCTGCAGTTGATTGGTTGAAAATGAAACAAATGTGTCTCATCGGATCTGTGAGTAATTATAACAACGAAACAATCCTTGATACAGAACTGAAGTTAAACCTCAAAGGCGGATTGTTAGAAGATATGATCCATAATCGTTTAAACCCAGTCGTATTATTCAAAAGGGCCAGACATATTGGAGTGGATTTGGGCAAAGAGTATCAATTTTTAGTTTTAAAAGGGGATCCAAAATTTAATCAAAATGAAAAAGATCCAATCGGCGGTATGACTTTGATTGAAGTTTTTTCAAGATATTTTATGGAGCGAAATTTGAATATCTTAATCTCAGAAGACTCTCAAACTATAGCTGCGTTGCTGCCTGTTGATTTGCTTACGAAATACTTTATAAATGTCGATGAATTTATCAGAAAATTACTTTGTTTTCTGAAAGAAAAATACCCTAATATACCTTTTAAAATCGGGATGAGTTCAAGATCAACGTCACTTGAAGATATACCAATTCTATACAATGAAGCTCTCATTTTATTGAACATGAACTCTCAGCAAAAAGAAATAATGTACTTTGATGATTTAGGAGCAGTGGGGATTTTATTTCGAGCAGGAAAAATGGAAGATATCCGGCATTTCTGCAACAAAATGCTTTCGAGATTACTTGAATACGATCGAGGGAAAGAATCAGAGTTAACCAAAACTCTATATTATTACATTAAAAGTGGCCAGAATATCTGTAAAGCGGCAAGAATAATGAATTTATCGATTGGTGGATTACGATATCGATTGCAAAAAATATCTGAAATTTTAGATGCTGATATCAATGATCTGCAGACAAGTAGTCAGCTTTTCTTGGCACTGCAAGCGGGTATTATTCTGGGCGACCTGAAAATGTAGTGAATAATACACCATTTGGCTTTGAATTTTTGATAAATAGATTAGAACGGGGTAATCCCCGCCAAAATTGTAAAAATATATTCAAAATAGAGGGGTGGAAGATATGGCTGAAATTGCAGCAGGAATAGCAATGTCACATAGTCCAATGATCATGACCAATCAAGCTGGCGGTGGAGAAAAAGGGCAGCGCTTTCTAAAGACAGTGGCCGGCATGAAAAAATGGCTGGAGGATATTGGAGCAGATGTAATCATCTTAATTTCGGATGATCATTTCAATAGTTATTTTTATGATCATATGCCTTCGTTCACGATTGGGATTGATCGATGTGAAGGATGGGGAGATTGGCATATTCCTGAATATAAAATTCCTGTTGAGCAGGAATTAGCGAAGCATGTTCTTGATACAGGGTTAGCGAACAATGTGGATTTTGCCTTTTCAATGAGAATGAAAGTGGATCATGGCCACACTCAAGCCGTCCACTTTTTAAACCCTGATTTAAAATTACCAGTAGTGCCGATTGCTGTGAACACAGCAGCACCACCGCTGCCTACAATGGATCGCTGTTTCCAAGTTGGAGAGGTCGTCCGCAAAGCAATTGAATCATGGGAAAGCGATAAAAAAGTAGCGATTGTTGCTTCAGGAGGAATCTCTCACTGGGTTCCGATTCCAAAGATCGATAGTGAAAAGCCTGAAGATCAGGAGCTAATTAAAGTTCTTACAAATGGCCGTCAAGAAATTGGGCAGCTTGACGAATATTTGAACACGCGCAAAACACGTGTGACAAGTTTGAAATCCGGACCGGTCAATGAAGAATGGGATCGCGAATTTTTACGATTGATTACAGAAAAAGACTATCAGGCACTAAGACAATGGAGCCCTGATTTTATCGAGGAAAATGGCGGCAATGGCGGTCAGGAAATTCATAACTGGCTTGTGTTGCTAGGAATTCTTCAGGGGCTTGAACCAGAGGTGGCTTATTATGAGCCAATCCCAGAATGGGTGACGGGGATGGGCGTTGTCAAGTTTCATAAAGTATAAGACTTTCAAAAAACGGAGGAGGAGAACGAGATGACAGTTTGGACAGATTTAGCAGATTTAGAGTTTAGGAATTATTATGTGGATGCAAATGGAATCAAAACGAGAGTACTAGAAGCAGGAACTGGGGAACCGCTTATTTTGCTTCATGGTACTGGCGGTCATATTGAGGCTTACGCCCGGAACATTAGAGGATTGAGTGAGTATTTCCGTGTAATCTGCATTGATATGCTTGGGCATGGTTACACAGAAAAACCGGATCGGCCTTACGGAATCGATTCCTATAGTGATCATCTATTATGGGTCATCCAAGCTTTAGACTTGAAAGAGGTCTATCTATCTGGTGAATCCCTAGGCGGTTGGGTCGCAGCATGGTTCGCTGCCCATCATCCTGGGATTGCTAAAGCATTAGTTTTAAATACTCCTGGAAATGTTAACAACAAAGCTGAAGTTATGAAAAAGCTGAAGGAGTCCACTGTTAAAGCCGTTCTGGAAGCAAACTATGAAAATGTAAAAACCAGACTTGAATGGTTAATGTACGATAAGAGTCAAGTTACAGATGAGCTTATTGAAGCCCGTTACAAAATTTATACACAGCCATCCTACCAAGAAGCTGTTCAGCACATTGTTGCCCTTCAAGACATTGAATATCGACAACATTATAGCTGGGATCCTTCTTGGTGTGGAAAGATTGATGTTCCAACCTTATTAGCATGGACGGATCATGACCCAACCTCTACAGTCGAAGAAGCAAAACCTATCCAAGAGATGATTCCTGGCAGTGAATTAACCGTCATTAACGATGCTGGACATTGGCCGCAATGGGAAAAGGCAGAAGAATTTAACAAGGTCATTATTGACTTCTTTTGTAAAATTCCCGTGAAATAAGTTTTGATATTTCCACCCAACTTTGATAGTGCGAGTGTAGAAACCTGTCCTATCAAAGTTTTTTTATTATATAAAAGAAAGAGGTTTTTTCTTTGAGCATACAAGAAACATCTGTAATAAAAGATGCATACGAGCATTTGCTCCATGCAGAACAGACGAAAAAATCCGTTACTCCCTTAACAGATCTGTACCCAAGCCTGACTGTTCACGAAGCGTATCAAGTCCAGTTAAAGGCGATTGATCAGAAGGTCAAGGCTGGACAGAAAATCGTTGGGAAAAAGATTGGGTTAACTTCCTTTGCTATGCAAGAGCTTTTAGGAGTCGACCAGCCGGATTACGGTCACTTATTGGACAGCATGAGTGTTACAAATAAAGGAAGCATTGCTGTTGACTCCCTTTTCGAACCAAAGGTTGAAGGGGAGATCGGATTTGTTCTCAATAAGGATCTTAAAGGTCCAAATGTGACAGCGGAAGATGTTTTAGCTGCAACAGAGTTCATCATTCCTTCATTAGAGATTGTGGACAGTCGAATTGTGAATTGGAAAATCAAGCTCCAAGACACTATTGCCGATAATGCTTCCTGCGGGCTTTATGTATTAGGAGACGAAAAATTCACTGTCAATGGTTTAGATCTGACTAAAATCAAAATGAATCTTTATAAAAATGGCGAGCTTATGAACAAAGGGACAGGGGCAGATGTATTAGGGCATCCGGCCACATGTGTAGCCTGGTTAGCGAACAAATTATCTGAATATAATGTCCATTTAAAAGCTGGAGAAGTGATTTTATCTGGTGCTTTATCCGCTGCAGTAATTGCACAAAAAGGGGATGTGTTTACTGCTGAGTTCAGTGAGTTAGGGAAAGTGGAAGTTACTTTTCAGTGAGGGAATATTAGAAAAAGTTTAACACAGCCATAAACAAAAAACACCGCAAATACGGTGCTTTTTGTTTTGCTTTTTTAGCTTAAAAATTAAGCTGTAAATTCACATTTTGCGATAGGAAAAGGAAACCGTTAGCAATTTGCCGGTTCGTTATTCCTTTTACACTTCCACCTGTTCAACCTTCACTGTCCAGTTGAACGGATCTTCTTTTTTACCAAGTTGAATGCCGGTCACTTCATCATAAATCCTCTGAGAGAGTTCTCCGATTTGACGGTCATTTATGGTAATCGCCTGGTCATTCCAAGTTAATTCGCCAACAGGGGAAATAACAGCAGCTGTTCCTGCACCAAACACTTCTTCAAGCTCTCCGCGTGCATGTGCTGCAAATACCTCTTCAATGGAAATTTTCTCTTCCCGTACAGGAATATTCCAATATTTTAGTAATTCAATCACAGAATCACGTGTTACTCCTGGTAAAATACTTCCGTTTAATCGTGGTGTGACCACTTCGCCATTAATTTTGAAGAAGATATTCATGCTGCCAACTTCTTCGACATACTTATTCTCTTTCGCATCAAGCCAGAGAATTTGAGCAAATCCATTTTCATCTGCTTTTTCTTGCGCTTTCAGACTGGCTGCATAGTTTCCAGCAGTTTTCACATGACCCACTCCGCCAATTACCGCGCGAACATAATGTTCTTCTACATAAATTCTAACAGGGCTTAATTGGTCTCCATAATAAGCTCCAGATGGAGAAAGAATCACAAGCAATTTATATTGTTTCGCAGGACGGACGCCAAGATATGGTTCCGTTGAGAATATAAAAGGACGAATGTAAAGAGAAGTACCTTCACCATCAGGAACCCAATCTTTTTCGGTTAAAACTAATTGTTTAATGGCTTTTAATAGAAATTCCTCATCAATTTGCGGAATGCATAGTCTTTCGCATGATTCATTCAAACGTTTCATGTTTTTCTCTGGACGGAAAAGCTGGATGGCGCCATCAGCCGTCTTATAGGCTTTCATTCCCTCGAAGATGGCTTGTCCATAGTGAAAAACCATGGCAGACGGCTCTAGCGTTAAGGGTTCATAAGGAGTAATTCTCGGATCATACCAGCCGACTTCATGTTGATAATCCATGACAAACATATAATCACTAAAATACTTTCCAAAACCAAGTGATGCAAAATCAGGCTTTTCTTTTAACACTTCTCTTTGAATAAATCCAATTTCTTGTTTCATGGTTAACACCTCTTGTCGATTCTCTACTTTATCTTGTTGATTAGTAGGCTTTTGCACTATAGAAATTTAAAATTGAAATGAACTTAATTATCTAACTATAACACTTAAACAGCACCTCCTGCCATTCTCTTGATTAAAAAATCGAATAATTCCAAAAATATATTTTTAGGATACAAACATAATTACCCAGATATGTGAAGAAACTAGAATTTAATATCTAGATAGGAAACAACAAATAAGGAAGATACACAGATGTCATTGGTGATTTTTTCAACGATATGTTCCCTTGTGGTCATTTATTTTGCCGTAATGCCTAAAAATTTAAATGCGCTTGAAATAGCTTTAATTACGCTCCTTATCGTTTTTCTTGATAGCAATTAGTTTTGAAAGAGTTGAACCAATAATGTTAGTCATAATGTTTGTCTTACCGGAGAAATTTGATACCAATGAGTGGTTCTTACCATCTCCATAGTAGTTACATATACATTTATTTTTATTCTTCCTAAGCGATTCCCACTCTCCGTAACAATTTTAATCTTCTATTTAGCATGGTATATGCCCAAGTCATTGATTATATATTAGCCGGAACAAAATTTGATTTTATACGATATCAATGATATAGAAAAATATGAATGGTTCGATTTTATTACTTGGTTTCTTTACCTGCTCTTTGGCTATGCCTTTGTTTATTTTTATGATAAATGGAGAGTAAAAGGGGTCAGGGTATTTTGGTACATAGTATCATGGTCATGGTCATTCATTTCATTAGTAGTTGAGGTCCTTAGCTTTAAGCTACAATTATTCGCCTCCACGGTCACTTAGGGATGAAAGGAGCCGTAAACAGCGCGTATACCTACCGATTAATTGACAAAGATGGGGCCACTTTGCTGCAACTTTCTCATACGGCGTCAGGTATCCTTCAGGATGACTGGGAATCATCCCATACTTAAGGGTACTTGCTTGGCACGTTATTGAAAAATTATCTAGAAAAAAATAACTCATAAAAGTTATGGCTGTGGAGGATAAACAATGGTAGATGTTTTTACAGAGATAATAATCGAGCGACTGGTGGGAGAAGTATCAAACTATGCAGCTAATCCTGACAACGCCCCGAAATGGTATGTAAATATTCAATCTGCCGAATGGCAAACGGAAAAACCATTGAGGTTGGGTACAAGAGTGGCGTTTAAAGCCCATTTTCTTGGAAGGGAACTTGCCTATATCTATGAAATCACTGAATTTATACCAGAAAAAAAGCTAGTGATGAAAACAACCCAGGGGCCGTTTCCAATGGAGACCATCTATACTTGGGAATCTATCGAGGGAAATCGCACACGGATGACGTTAAGGAATAAAGGGAATCCAGCCGGTTTTTCAAAAGTATTTGCACCGTTTATGGCTCCGATGATGAAACGAGCAAACATGAAAGATTTAAAAAATATTAAACAGATTCTTGAGTCCTAACAGTTGCCGCAAAAAAACGCCACAAATGGGCGTCTAAAAAAATCAAGATTGTTCATTGTTTTCAGCGGCATTTGTAAAAGCATTGGGGTCGACCGTGTTTGCTCCATAATCCGGAACATTACTCGCATGCTCCTCGTGATACTGAGACCCGGCCCCTTGTTGATTAGGATTGGTTTTCCCTTTTTGCTGGTTGTTTTGTTGATTTGGCATATACTCACCCCCCTAAATCTAAAGAGTAGTATATGTAGCATTAATTTAATTATTCAAAGCGGAATCTGTTGTTTATCGACTTGTTATCTAATATAGAGAGAGTGAGCTAAAAAGCTCTTGCTCGTGTAAATATTAATTGAAACTTAATCTCTGTCCCAACTTGCCAGTTGATTTGAGCTCGAGGGCATTTCAATACCATTTTTTTTACTCGCTATGCCTTCTTTTTTATCGTACTGGCTCTGTAATTGCCCTGATGTGTGGTTACAAAATTACTACTTCCGGCTTCCATACCAACAATAAAGAGAAGACAGGCTCCAAAACCCAAAATTAGAAGAAGGATAGTCCAATTGTGAGTTACATCGTGTATAAATCCAAAAAGAGTCGGACCTATTGCTGCTAATAAATAACCAACTGATTGAGCCATACCTGATAATTCGGCAGCTTGATGTGCGTTATGTGTACGTAGTACAAAAAATAGAGTAGCCAGACCAAACGCTGACCCTATTCCAACGCCAATTAAAATGACGGACAACGGTGCTAAAGAAGTAATCCCACTAAAAAGTCCGGCGTAACCTAAGAGTAAAAAGATTACTGAGAGCCCCACCAGCCATCGTTGATTAGAAAAGCGACCAGCAAGAATTGACACAATTAATGTGGCTGGAAGGCTTGCAAATTGTGTTAATGATAGGAGCCATCCTGCTCCAGATGGGCTAATCCCTTGTTGTTGAAGAATCGAAGGGAGCCAAGTTACCACAACATAAAAGGCTGTAGATTGTAAACCCATGAACAAAGTGACGTTCCATGCAAGACGAGAATGCCATAAAGATCCTCCTGTATCAAGAGAACTTGTTGTCTGGTGGTGAACACGTATTTGAGGAATCCAGAAAACAATTGAAACGACAGAAAGAAGGACCCAACAAGCAAGAGCACCTCGCCATCCAAATTCTACCCCTTCGGTGATGGGTATAGTAATTCCTGAGGCAACAGCTGCCCACAAATTCATAGACACGGCGTATATACCTGTCATGATACCGACTTTATTGGGAAACTCTCGTTTAATCAAACTGGGTAAAAGCACATTGCATAATGCGATTGCTATACCAAGCACTGCAGTACCGATAAACAATGCAGTTATGTAAGGTATAGAGCGTATGATTATCCCTGCTACTAGCAAAAGCAAGGCTCCAAATAGTGTATATTCTAATCCAACACGACGAGAAATTTTTGGAGCAAGGGGTGAAAAAAGAGCAAACGCAAGCAATGGTAAAGTAGTCAACATACCTGCTAATGTATGAGACATTCCTGTATCTTGGCGAATCGTTTCAATGATAGGTCCTACACTTGTAAGAGGAGCCCTAAGGTTAGCACCTGCAAATATGATTCCTAAGATGAGTACCCAAATTCCCAGGGGAAGGGAAGCGCGTTTTTTAGTGATGTTGCCTTTTGAAGTCATGGAATTCTCCTTTACCTTTCCTGGTTATATACAGGCAAGATTGTATGAATATTTTATTAGATTCTACTGATTTTCTCTTCTACTACTCCATTTCATTATTTTTCCAAACATAAAAACAAGCTGTTAAGGAAAAACAACCCAACAGCTTAAAAGAATTAATGGATGTCCAGACATTGAACCATACCCGAGAAAATTACCTTCCTCAGCCTACATTTGTACCATAATTTTATCATTTTCAACGGATACTTGGTAGATTTTTACCTTGTACCTTGGATCCCCAAGACATTCACCATTATGGATGTTAAACTCCCATCCATGCCAAGGGCAGAGTAATACCTCACCTTCCATGCCGTAAAGGTATTCATGTGGTTTTGAAGGCAATGTCGTTCCTGAAAATGTACCTTTGCATAATTCAGCTTGTTCATGGGGACATACATTACGAATGGCGTGATAGTCGCTGCCATCATAATAAATTCCAATACTGCGTCCATTAACCGTCACAATTTTACAACTGCCAACTTCAATATCCCCAACTTCTGCTACTACATATTTAGGCTTTACTTTTTGAAGAGCTTCCGTCATGTCGATTGACCTCCCTGTTCACTTTATTTGGCATTAATATGATACAATTCAGCTGCGTTTTCGTATGCTACTCGTCTACGCATCTCTTCTGGTAGTTTATTAAGTACAAATTTTGGATCATCATTGTCCCAATGCGGATAATCTGTTGCAAACATGACTGTTTTTTCAGCTCGCATTAACTGAAGCATCTGGATCATTTCTTGAAAGTTTTCCGGCTCTTCAATAGGCTGTGTCGTAAAACGGTAATGATCCATGATATATTCACTTGGTTTACGCTTCAACCAAGGAACCTCTTTTCGCATGGCAATATAGTTCTTATCCATCCGCCACATTAGATGAGGTAACCATCCTAATCCACCTTCTACTGCAACCACTTTCAACGTCGGGAATCTTTCAAAAACACCTTCACAAACAATACTGTTTAATTGTGACATTTGATGAATCGGCAATATGTTGTGTCGCTCTAAATTTGTTGTCGGCTGTCCTACCGCTGAGATAGGCGGAGTATTAATCCCTTCGCCCTCTCCTCCACTATGGAGAGCGATTACCAAATTATTTCGTACAGCTGCCTCGAATATAGGGTAGAACCATCTTTGACCATAAGGCTGGCTTGATGCTGGACTAATCACTACTTGACAAACTTTTGGGTGCGATCCGAGGCGATCGATTTCTTTTGCTGCCAATAACGGGTCTTGTGTTGCGATAACAATAGATGCTAACCAGCGATCATCATTAGCGATCCAATTATCCATGGTCCAATCATTAAAAGCTGTAGCTATCGCAGCAGCATAATCCGGGTTATTATGTGTGGAAATGGTTAGAAGACTACCAGTTAATATACCTTTTGTAATGTTATATCGATCAAGGAAGTCCTTTTTTGCATATTCTGGGTCTGACCCTGGAGTCATTCCATTTCCAGGTGATGCATCTCTGCGTCCCAAAGGGATTGGTCTCCAAACAAGTGATGGAAATGTACCGCCTGGCTCCTTTAGTCGATCCCACCATACTCTAGGCATATAAGGCTTTAAATCCTCATAGCTGTGTAATGTTTGATGGACATCACAATCAATAATTCCGTAATCAACGCCCGGTTTGGATGACCTCTTTTTCATAGTTGTCTCCATACTTTCATTACCTCCATTTATTTTATAGACTTCCGGCAAGTTAAGGTGTTACCGTGAAATTGCTTTCCCCATAAGTTGTTTTTGGGATCATCAACTATCGAAATTTCATATCCGAATGAAGAAAAAATTCAAGCAAATTACACAGGATCATAATGGCTCGATCGGTCTCATTTCTGGACCAATCGACCTGATATGCCCCCGTGCATTCGGTGCAAATCAAAAATGACTAATCCTGTACCAATAATTATAAGAGATTTAATTGAAGGATAGTTGTTACCAAAACGTTCATTGGTTATCGATAATCCTTGTTACAACTCTATATTTCTGCCATCGCGCATTGCGAAAAGAGAAATGAGAGAAATAACACCCGCAATCACTAGATAAAACGCTATAGGAACCCAAGAATCGTTAAAAACATTTAACAATGCAAGTGCAACCATAGGAGCGGTACCTCCAAACACAGCTGCACCAATCTGATTTCCGACAGAAATACCAGTCATACGTACATTTGTACTAAAGACTTCCGAGAACATTGTTCCCATTACGGCCTCAATCGGAGCCCATATAATTCCGATCGCAATAACGGTGGCAACCGTTAACCATAGGGCAGACTTAAGAGTTAACAGATAATAGTACGGGAAGGCAAATACAATCAACCCAATTGTTCCACCCATATATACAGCTTTTCTTCCCACTTTGTCTGACAATTTCCCCATCAAAGGGACCATGAAAATCGTTACTAAATTAGCAATTGCAACTGCATTCAGCACTGTCGACGTTTCATAACCAAGATATCCAGTTGCGTAAGCGATAATAAATGTTGCGAAGATGTAATATGGTCCTGTTTCTACAAATTTAGCCCCTACAGTAATTAACACAGCCTTCCAATGATAACGGAAAGTATCCACGATTGGGAGTTTAGCAATGTTACCGCTTTCTTTTGCCTTTTTAAAACTCGGCGTTTCATCTATACCGTTACGAATCCAAAGGCCAATGAAAATCAATATAGTACTTAGGAGAAACGGCAGGCGCCATCCCCATGCTAGAAATTGTTCTTCTGGCAGCTTATTTAGCAATGAGATGGACATTACTCCAAGCAGCATTCCGACTGGTACTCCGAGTTGTGGGATACTGCCATAAAACCCGCGGTTTCCTTTTTTTGAATATTCAACCGCCAATAGTACAGAACCGCCCCACTCCCCGCCAATTCCAAGCCCTTGGCACAAGCGCAGAGTAATAAGTAAAATTGGGGCCCAAATCCCAATAGTATTGTAATTTGGTAATAAACCAATCAAAAAGGTAGCTCCACCCATCAAGGATAAAGTTAGTATCAGCGTTTTCTTTCTCCCAATTTTATCGCCAATATGGCTAAAAATAACTCCACCTAATGGGCGAATGAAAAATGAAAGGCCAAACGATAGATAGGAAAGCATTAACCCAACTACCGGATCGTGACTCGGAAAAAATAGTTTATTAAATACCAGAGAAGCCATTGAACCATAAAGAAAAAAGTCAAACCACTCAATTGAACTTCCCACCATACTGGCTAATAAAGCTCTGTTTGTTCCCTTTTTAGAAACTTCTTTTTTAGAAATTTCTCTCTGAACAACCTCGGTCGCACGAGCTTGTGACATGTACATTCCTCCTCTATAAATGTTGTTAACATTTTTACAATGAAAATAGTGTTAAATAGTTAAAGGACATGATAGCTACAAATATTTCGTATATTTTTTCGTGTTGAAAGGAAAAGAACTTCCCCTCTGAAAAAAAGTAGTAATTAATAATCTCTTGGAGGAATGTCATGATGGTCGTGTTCCCTATTATTAAATAATAATTTAATAGAATCGCATGATTAAAAGGTTTTATCAGACAAAAGTAAGCGTTCACATTCTAATCAAAGGCATTCCTGCCTTTTTTGACCCAGCAACATTCTATTATGTATAGCCTATTGGGAAAGTTGAAGGTCGTATCCTAATGCACTATTTACTCTAGAGGTAGTGGCAAGTAGATGTTTTACCAACTCTTTCTGTTTAGACAAAATCCTAACTGTTGGTCCACATATACTAATGGCAGCAATAATTTTGCCCTGACGCGAAAAAACAGGAGCAGCTACACACGATACACCACTTTCAAATGTTTCATACGACAAATAATAACCTTTAAGCCTTACCTGTTCCAATTCCTCACGAATTTTGTTTGGATCAACCGTTGTATGAGGAGAAGAAGGTTCCAATTTTGCGGTTGATAGATAGTTTTCAACCATTGTTTGGTCACTGTAAGCTAATAACACTTTACCTAATCCTGTCGAATGAGGAGGTGAGGTTAAAGATAAATGGAATTGCAATCTCAAGCCAGACTCTTGATTCATGATTCGTTCCAATAGAACAACAACATTTGAATCCATTACCCCTAAGTGAACCAGTTCTTTAGTGGTAGATGATAATTCAACAAGATGTGGATGGGCTATTTTCCGAATATCCAGTCTGTTTTCAAATGCAGTGGCCAACTCTAAACAGGATAACCCTAGCTTATACTTTCCTGTATCGCTATCCTGAGCAATAAACCCTTTGTCTTTTAAAGCATCTAACAATTTGGATAAATAACTTTTTTTGAGGTCAAGTCTCTCAGCCATTTCTCCCAAACTACAATCCTCGTGTCTTATAAAAAACATTAAGATATCTAATGCGTGGGAAACATTTCCATAGGATGCACGCTTGTTTTCCGTCACATATATCACCTCCTCGACAATTATTTTAGTGAATGGCGTTACCCATTTTCCACTGGGTAAATCGTAAATTAAAAAAAATAAAAAATCAAGTGTATTTTCTGAGATTTGTGATTATTTGCATAACTACCCGATGGGAGTTTTCAAAGTAAAGACTGTACAAATGCCATTGTAGCAGGGGTTATGACCTATACAAATTATGAAAAAAGGACAACTTCCAAAAGGGAAATTGTCCTACAACATGGTCGTTTTCAGCCAATATTTAATTTTTTTATTGGAAGGTGATATTCTCTTTTCGTATGTTCTCTCGTGTCACTTCCAAAAATGCGCTTAAAGCGGGTGACATCCATTTGTCTTTGTGCCAAACTAATTGAGTGACGATCGGAAAGTCAGATCCAACCCATTTGAGTTCCGCAAGTCGCCCCTGAGCCACTTCTGTCTCCACTGCAATCTTCGGCAGAGCTGCTATTCCGATACCTGCCATAACACATTTTTTAATGGCTTCTACATCACCAAGTTCAAGTTTGCTTAATGGTTGTACACCAGCCTCCGTCAGTGAATCTTCAAATAAACGACGGTAATCGCATTCCTCTGTCACAAGTAGTGGCTGACCATTTAAGTCTAAAGCAGTTACTTTCTGCTTCTGGGCTAAAAAGTGATCTGGATGACTTACAATCACAATAGGCTCTGCAACTAGCGGTTCAACAATTAGGTTATCCGCAACAATAGGAGTCATAGATATTAACACTGCATCTAAAGCACCCTTAGCAAGAAGGCCACCGAAGTCCGCTTCAGATATTCCAGGACGAAAAACAAGTTGTACTTTAGGGAAACTATTTTGAAATTGTCTCAACAATGAGGGTAAACGATATGTGCACTGTGTTTCCGAAGCACATATGGTCAGTGTCCCGCTTGGCTCAACATTTTCCCCGATAATCATCTTTGCCTCTTCAGCAACCCCAAGAATCTTATCCGCATATAACTTAAAACGGTGACCTGCTTGACTTAAGATTACCCTTTTTCCTAATCGTTCGAACAGTGGAACACCAAGCTCGTCTTCCAGTGACTTAATTTGTGCAGTGATGCTTGATTGGGCAAAACAAAGAATTTCCGCGGTACGTGTAAAATTCAGTTCTTGGGCTGCAGTTTGAAAAATCATTAACTGTTTTAGTTCCATGGCTACCTCCTAAATCGGTTTTAATGATGATAATAATCAGAATATTCGTGTAGACCGATTATATCATTTCTTGTATGCTATTTGTAAGCGTAAACACTAAATTGCAAGAATTATTAATATTTTTTAACATTTTTACTTTTGTGAGGTCCTTTCCTTGCTGCATCACGTCGAACAATGAGTAAGCTAGTACAAAGTTAGTTCTATTCCCAAATGGGATGATTCACTTGATTACTGTCAAAATGGGCTTAAATCTAAAAGTAGAGAGGAAGTTAACTGGACATGTCAATGAGTTATAAGTATTTTATGCCAACCCGAGTGGAGTGCGGTAAAGGGATATCAGAAAAAACAGGAGAAATGGTAAAGGAATTAGGTGTTACTAGCGTTCTAATCGTTACAGATAAAGGGGTTAGGGCAGCGAATCTTTTAGAAGGAATTGAGAAATCGCTCCTGGCTGCGAACTTGCGCTATGACATTTACGATGAAGTAGAACCAAACCCATCAGCTGAAACAATACATAGAGGAACTGATTATCTCAAGCAACTTAATCATGGTGCTGTGTTAGCTATAGGTGGTGGAAGCAGCATAGACACTGCAAAGGGAATAGCAGCGATGGCTACCAACCCCGGCCATATCTTGGAGTATGAAGGGGTGGGCAAAATTAAAAGGCCGCCACTTCCAATTATCGCAATACCGACTACGGCAGGAACAGGGAGCGAAACTACGAATTCCACTATTGTAACCAACAGAGAAACTCACTTTAAATTAGCAGTCCTTAGCCCGATGTTGTTTCCAACTCTGGCCATACTGGATCCGACTCTTACTTTGAATCTTCCACAAGAAATCACAGCCGCGACGGGTATGGATGCTTTAACCCATGCAATAGAATCCTATACATCCAAAGCAGCGAGCCCAGTGAGCCAGGGATTCGCGATGCAGGCGATTAAAATGATTGGCGAAAATTTAACCAAATCATACTTCGTAGGAACTGATATCGAAAGCAGGGAAAAAATGCTGGTAGCCTCTATGATGGCTGGCGTTGCGTTTTCCCAGTCACGCTTAGGGAATGTTCACGCTATCTCTCATACCTTTGGCGGAGTCTTTAACATTCCGCACGGTATCGCAAATGCAGCGCTATTGCCTTTTGTTATGAAATTTAACTTACCAGCATGTGCCGATAAATATAAAGATATCGCGATCGCTTTAGGAAAGGATGTTCGCGGATTATCCATACAGGAGGCTGCTGGAAAAGCAATAGAATCTGTTATTGAAATGAATCAAGCCATGAAAATTCCTTTAAATATTAAGGAGTTGGGAGTCTCATTGGAATATTTGTCTAAATTAGTAGAAGATTCAATGAGGAGCGGAAACGTTCTTATTAACCCTAGACTGACAAGGCCTGCTGATATTAAACAGATCATTGAAAATGCTTACTATGGTAATTTAGAAGAGTTTCAAAAAGATATATATAATAAGGAAGAAACATTAATTTTGGCATAAGGATTATAAAATCCGTCGATACATTTAACTTTTGGCAAACTGATGTACAAATCGATTAACGAGGAGAAGGAGATTAATAATGGTGAGTATTGTTGAAAACAGTGTATTAACCTATAAAAACTTTATTAATGGAGATTGGACTGAGTCATCAGCAAACAAAGTGACTGGCAGCATCAACCCGGCAAACAAAAATGAAATCGTTGGCTACGTGCAGTCTTCCTCTCAAGAGGATGTGGATGCAGCAGTAGCAGCGGCTAAGCAGGCGAAAAAAGCATGGCGAAAACTTTCTGGAGCTGCAAGAGCCGACTATTTATATAAAGCAGCCAATATAATGGAAGAACGTCTTAGTGATATTGCAGAAACAATGACAAAAGAAATGGGAAAAACATTCGCAGAGGCAAAAGGGGAAACGGCACGCGGGATAGCTATTCTTCGCTATTATGCTGGCGAGGGGATGAGAAAAATCGGTGACGTTATTCCATCTACGGATAGTGAAGCGCTCATGTTTACCACACGTGTACCTCTCGGTGTGGTCGGTGTTATTTCACCTTGGAACTTTCCTGTAGCTATTCCGATTTGGAAGATGGCCCCGGCTCTAATCTATGGAAACACGGTTGTGCTGAAACCAGCTCAGGAGACTGCTGTTACCGCTGCTAAAGTAATCGAGTGTTTTGCCGAAGCAGGTATCCCAGCAGGGGTTGTAAATTTGGTCACAGGTCAGGGAAGCGTTATTGGTCAGAGGATTATTGAACATCCTGATATAAATGGCATCACTTTTACAGGCTCCAACACTGTAGGTAAAATGGTGGGACAAGGAGCTCTTGCGCGCGGAGCAAAATACCAGCTTGAAATGGGTGGTAAGAATCCTGTTATTATTGCAAATGATGCGGATCTTGATCTTGCTGTGGAAGGCACGATTAGCGGGGGCCTAAGGTCGACCGGACAGAAATGTACGGCAACAAGCCGCGTTTTCGTACAGACTGACGTGTATGATGAGTTTAAGGAAAAGCTCTTGGAAAAGGTTAGTGCACTAAAAGTTGGATGCGGAATGCAAGGGGAAACGTGGATGGGACCGTGCGCTAGTGAGAATCAATTAAATACGGTCCTATCATACATTCAAAAAGGGAAGGAAGAAGGAGCGACCCTCCTTTATGGCGGCGAAAGACCAGCAGAAAACGGAACGGAAAACGGTTTCTTCGTACAGCCTACGGTGTTCGAAAATGTCACAAATGACATGATTATCGCACGTGAAGAGATTTTTGGTCCGGTTCTTGCATTAATTAAAGTCGATACCCTAGAGGAAGCATTAGAACAATCAAATGATACAGAGTTTGGCTTGAGCGCATCTATTTATACGAAAAACATCAGTAACATGTTCTCTTTCATTAACGAAATGGAAGCGGGACTTGTAAGAGTAAATGCGGAAACAGCAGGTGTTGAACTCCAAGCTCCATTTGGCGGAATGAAGCAGTCCAGTTCTCATTCGCGGGAACAAGGGCAGGCTGCGATCGAGTTCTTTACTTCTATTAAAACGGTGTTTGTAAAAGCATAATCATAAGTTAATAGGAAGTCCCTCGTTTTTTTACGAGGGACTTCTATTTATCAAGTATCCGGATGAGCTTTGGTGACGCCATAAATCGTTGCATAAAGTCTGGGCTGAAAATGATAATTGAAAAATGAAAAATAAGGAGAGCTTACATATGAATTTAAATTTACAAGGGAAAAACGCTATTGTAATCGCCTCGAGTCAGGGCCTTGGAAAAGCCATCGCCGCACAATTAGTAGAAGAAGGAGTAAACGTGGTGATTTCGAGTCGTGATGAGAGAAAGCTGCAAAAAGTACAGGAGGAATTACATCAGCTCGGGAAAGGCAGGGTCGCCTATCATCGTGCCGATATTACGAATCTAGATGATATCCATTCATTGGTACAGTTCACCCGCGAAACGTTTGGAAAAATCGATATTTTGATTAACAATGCGGGGGGTCCTCCTGGAGGGACGTTTGAACAGATTTCTAATGAAGATTGGCAAAAAGCATTCGAATTGAATCTCTTTAGCTACATTAGAATTATTCGTGAAGTGCTGCCTGACATGAAGCAGGGTGGAGGAAGAATTATTAATATTGCTTCCACATCAATTAAACAGCCAATTCCAGGCCTCATTCTTTCTAATACATTCCGTCTAGGAATTGTAGGGCTGACTAAAACACTTGCTGAAGAACTTGCACCTTATAATATCTTAGTTAATACAGTTGCTCCAGGCAGAATCCAAACAGACAGGACTACTCATCTTGATCAACTGAATGCTGAAAAGCAGGGGATTTCCTTAGAAGAAGCAGAGATTCAGTCTAAAAGAGCCATACCTTTAGGAAGGTATGGCACACCCGAAGAATTCGCCAGAGTTGTAACCTTTCTTGTATCAGATGCAAGTACATATATAACCGGTAGTTCTGTACTTGTAGATGGCGGGATGGTTACGTCCATATAGTTAGCAGAAAAGAGGACAGTGGGCAAAATGCTCTCTGTCTTGTTTAAATTCATCGGTAAATTGAAAATGTTAAACAGTTAGTAGTTAAGGTGAAAATGAAACCAATCTCTTCGAAGTAATTTCCCAATGAGCGATGATCAGTCTCTTTTGGTGTTCGAGCCATTGAACAGAACGATCAGCGGTGCATGGTCCACATTCCAATATCCTTAAAGCCCAGCCGCTTATAAATCCGGCCTGCTTCAGGATTATCATAAAATAGGCAAAGGGTTTTGCCTTCATTTAGGACATCCTGAACCACTTTTTTCATAATAGAAGTGGCTAAGCCTTTTCGGCGATACTCTTTTCTGGTGCAGACACCTACAATCATTGCAGACATTGAATTTTCCGCTGCGGTTGAAACACAAGCGGTCATAACCCCATTTTCCTCTGTAAAATAGGTTCTTGATGTATTCGCCTCAATGGATTGTACCAAAACATCCCGGGCATCATCTCTAACATAAAATTCTTCAATAGATTTGCGGAGTTCTAAAATTTGATCAACGTCTTCGATGCTAGCCTTTTTATATACGATATCGTCAGGAGACAGGAATTTATTGGTACGACACTCGGCAAAATAAGTCACTTGTTTTTTACCAAGCTGAAGCTCATCATATGCTTCAAATTTTGCTACAATATCCGATTTTCCAGATAAGAGAATGGGCTGGCTGTAGTTTTTCATAATCGATACAAAGCCGCTTGTATCGAAATCTTCTTTTGCATAAGCTATAAAAGATTGATGGAACCTTAGAAGTACGGCTATTATTATATTCTCTTCATTAAATTCGGCCCAGAGTTCTTGGGACTCCGAAGAATAACCGAATGCCTCAATATCCCCGATGATAAATAGATTTATAGATGGTTCCTCACTTAAAAAAGCAAAAACCCGTTGATGGTCTTGGTCCGTAAGTTTTCTAATCACGGCAACTCCCCCTTATTTTCAAAAGGTAACGAAATAATTGGAAAATTTCAAGTGTTTTATAGAATTCTAGAACCTAAACCCTGAATTTTTCTATATTGTTGTGAAACAAGGGGGAGTATCCGTAAGTTTTAATATCTGAATAACTGAAAGTTATTCAAAAAAAGTCATACCCACTATTTTGTAAGCGTATAAATTATTGTTGAAGTTTCTAAAATAAGATTGCTAGTAAAGGGGATTATCGATGAAGAATAGAATTGACCCTGAATTGAGAGAGACGCTCGAATTATTTCCACCGCTTGATTTGGACAACCTAAAAGAATTTAGACAGTTTATGGCGGAGGCGGCAGATTCTATCGAAATACCAATAGACGAGCATGTTGCTATTTATGACCGGAGGATTCCTGGTCCAGAGGCTAACCTTGAAGTTAGGGTACGAATTTATGAACCAAAAGAAAAAGATGAGAGATTGCCTGCTCTTTTGTGGATTCACGGCGGCGGATATGTCCTTGGAACACCTGAGGAAAATGATGTTTTATGCCAACAATTTGTCATTGATGCGAATTGTGTGGTCATTTCTGTCGATTATCGATTAGCTCCTGAGGATCCATTTCCAGCAGGCTTGGAAGATTGCTATGCTGCCCTAAAATGGGTTTCTGAAAATGCTGATGACTTAAGTATTGATTCGTCCCGCATTGGAGCAGCGGGGGCTAGTGCAGGCGGAGGCTTAACGGCAGCACTCGCACTATTGGCCCGCGATCGAAAAGGTCCTAAATTATGTTTCCAAATGCCGCTATATCCGATGATTGATGATCACAATAATTCTCCATCTAGTTTGGAGATAACTGGAAATATGATTTGGAACCATGACCTCAATGAAAAAGGCTGGTCCATGTACCTCAATGGGGAAAATCGTACAGAAAATGTTTCGGAATATGCGGCGCCGGCGCGAGCAACCGACCTGACGGGGCTCCCATATACCTATACGTGCGTAGGGCAATTAGATCCATTCCGTGACGAGACACTTACTTATGTAACAAAGCTCAGCCAGGCTGGCGTTGATGTGGAATTCCACCTTTATCCTGGATGTTATCATGGATTTGAAGGACTAAATCCGAACGCTTCTATTAGTCAGCGTGCCGTTGCTGAGTATGTGGGTGCTGTAAAGCATGTACTGCACCGTAAGAGTACAGTGAAAAATAGGTAAAACATAGTTTCACTAAAAGTAAACAAAAAAGGCGGACAGTCCCACTGTCTGCCTTTTTGATTTACTTTTTCTTCTTTGTAGGAAACTGATTAGAAATAGGTAGAAATATTATAAAAAAGGGTAATGATTTCGAAAAAATAAAATAGTAGATTTTTTTATAATGATACTAATGGAAGTCTAAATAAGCCTTCTTCTGCTTAATGAAAGGAGCTAATTGTATTGAAAACCAAACTAATGGGAAGGTACGTTATTGGTTACGATGGAGTAGACCACGTCTTAATTGAAAATGCAGAAGTTGTTTTTGAAAATGATAAGATCATCTTTGTCGGCAAAAATTATCTTGGCAAAGTGGACAAGGTAATCGATATGGGGAAAGCCATCATTAGTCCGGGGTTTATCGATTTAAATGCATTGGGTGATATTGACCATGATATTTTACATTTAGAGGCAAGAACAAACAGACAGAATAACCTGCTTTGGTCGGAGCAGTATATAAAAAATGGAAACCATGAAGTTATGACAGCTGAGGAAGAAGATTTCAAATCCCTTTATGCCTACTCACAACTGATTCTCCATGGGGTTACTACTGCGATGCCAATTACATCGGTACTTTATAAAAAATGGGCAGAAACGTACGAGGAGCTTACTGCCGCAGCAGACCATGCTGGAAGTTTGGGATTAAGAATCTATCTTGGGCCAAGCTACCAATCTGGAATCAGGATGGTAAAACCTGATGGTACGATCCAACTGTACTGGGATGAAGAAGCAGGAAAGGCTGGATTATATGATGCTGTAAGGTTTGTAGAAGAATTTGACGGAGCTTATGATGGATTAGTTAGAGGGATGCTGGCACCCGAACGAATTGAGTGTCAGACCTCAGAAAGTTTGACACAAACAAAATACTATAGTGATAAATTAGGAGTTCCAATTAAACTTCATGCAGCACAAGGAGACTTTGAATATCATACCATCGTTGAAAAACACGGTGTAACCCCTATTCGTTATTTATATGACCTTGGTTTTTTAGGACCAAAAACAGGAATCCCGCATGCCCACTTTATTGCTGGTTATAGTGAAGCGAAATTTGGTGAGGGTAATGATTTAGCCCTTCTGAAAGAAACGAATACAACGGTTATTCATTGTCCTTTAATCATTGGCAGGCATACTTCGGCATTAGAATCATTTGCTAGATATAAACGGGCAGGTATCAATTTAGCACTAGGAACAGATACATTTCCGCCAGATATGTTTCAAAACATTCGAACAGGCAGCATGTTTTCCCGATTCATAGAAAAGGAAGTCGAGGGTTCCACGTACGCCGATTTCTTTCGGGCGGCCACACTTGGAGCAGCTGCGTTCCTTGGAAGAAATGACCTTGGCCGTTTAGCTGTTGGGGCGAAAGCAGATATTATTGCCATTGACTTAAATGGATATCATTTAGGAGTTCTCGATGACCCAATCCGAACGATGATTGTAAGCGGAACAGGAAGAGATGTGAAACTGTCCATAATAAACGGAAGGATTGTAATGAAGGACCAAAAAATACCTAATCTTGATTTAGAAGAAATGAAAACCAAGGGACAACAATATTTTAACAAAATGAGAAAAGGATATTTCGAAAGAGATTATCAGCAATTGACTGAAAGAGAATTGTTTCCCCCCTCCTTCAAAATAGTGGATTCCATCTGATTTTAAAAAAAGAAGTAAAGAAATTGATAAATAAAGTAAAGATTTTCAAAATAAAATTATCTGAATATTTTTTATAATTAGACAAACGGATGTAAAATTTATAAAAATATTCAGGGGGTAGTGATTATGAAAGCTAGGCAGGGGCTTGGAAGATTATTTTTAGTAATATTGACGGTGTTTGTCATTACCGGCTGTTCGACAAGTAAAGATGCTAGCACAAAAAACAATGGTAAAAGCACAGAATCTAAGGATGGCGGTACATTAGTTATTGCCCGATTGTCAGACGCTGAAAATCTAGATCAACAGTTTATGTCAACAATCAATGCTGCAAGTGTTACCCATCGCAAAATCTATGAGGGGTTAGTTGGCCGTGATCATAATGGTGAAATCCAGCCATTGCTGGCGGAAAAATGGGAGCAACTAGATGATACGAGATGGGAGTTTAAATTACGAGAAGGTGTTCAATTTCATGACGGGTCCGCTTTTAATGCCAATGCTGTAAAAGCTACCTTTGATCGACTTTTAGATCCAAAGGTGGCATCACCTAGAGCTATTGTTTTTAAAATGGTAAAAGAAGTAAAGGTAATTGATGACTACACCGTTCAATTTATATTAACAGAGCCGTTTGCTCCATTACTCTCTATTTTGGCCAGTCATGAAGGCGGGATTATTAGTCCAAAAACTATCGAGAAATACGGGAAAAACATTATTAAAGAACCAAATGGGACAGGTCCATTTGTATTCAAATCATGGACACCTGGACAAGAAATTGAATTAACAAAAAACAATAGATATTGGGGAGATAAGGCGAAGATCGATAAAGTCGTATTTAAGGTTGTACCCGAGGAAACAACTAGAATCTCCATGCTAGAAACAGGTGAAGCTCAAATAGCTGAACCCCTTTCTGTACCAATGATGGACACCGTAAAGGCTTCACAAGCAATCGATGTTTACCGTAGTGAAGGATATGGAACAGAGTATATTGGCTTTAATGTTCAAAAGAAACCATTTAATAATGAAAAGGTTCGAATGGCCATCGCCCATGCGGTTGAAATGGATTCCATTATTAAAGGTGTCTATAATAATGTGGGAAAAAGGGCTAATTCCTTATTAGGCTCAAAGGTTTTCGGTTACCATCCTAATATGGAATCGTATAAATATAACTTAAATGAAGCAAAGAGATTACTAGCTGAAGCAGGTTATCCAAATGGTTTTGAAGTTACACTTAAAACGATGGATAGCAAAGAAAGAGTGAACATGGCTGAAGTTCTGCAATCACAGTTAAAAGGTATTGGTGTCAATTTAAAAATTCAGGTGTTGGAATACGGTACGTTTGTTGACCAAGTAAATAAGGGGGACTCTGAAATGTTTATCCTTAGCTGGAGAAATGCTACAGGTGATGCGGATTATAATCAGTATAACCTTTTCCATACAAGCTCGCAGGGTGGAGCGGGGAATACCTTCTTTTACAGTAATAAACAGGTCGATCGTTTAATAGAGGCTGCACGCAGTGAAAAAGACCAAGAAAAACGAAAAGAACTATACGCGAAGTCACAAGAAATAGAAATGAAAGAGGCTGTTTATATTCCTGTTCGAGTGATTGAAAATTTAGCGGCTGTTGGAAAAGGCGTAAAAGGTTTTTCTATTAGTCCATCGGGCTATTTAGAAATAAATGATGTGTCAATTCACTAAGATGCATCTTGAAAGAGGGATATCCATTTTAGGTAACCTCTTTTATCGTGGTAGTTAACAATGAAAGGATGAATGGAAATGAATAGCAAGTATTGGTTAAAGAATGCACATATAGAAACAGGGTATAATGAAGAAAATGGTAGAGTTGTAGGAACTATGACTGAGAGGTGTCATTTATTAATAGAGGATGGGAAAATTTCAAAAATAATAAAACCTTCGGAGCCATTTGAATTTGGGTTACCTGTAATTGATGCAAAAGGAATGCTTTTGCTTCCTTCTTTCATCGAAAAGCATGTACACCTTGATAAAACCTATATGGGTGATCAATGGCGTGCTTGTATCCCTGCTTCAGGTGTAATTGAACGCTGTGATATTGAAAAGAATATCCTGGCTTCTATCGCATCTAGCACACAAAAACGTGCTGAATCCTTGCTTGAAGTATTACTATCATACGGATCCACCCATGTCAGAACACATGTTGATATATATCCTGAGGTGAGATTGCAAAACTTAGAAGGTGTTCAACAAGCTCTAGAAGCTTATTCCAATAAAATAAGCTCTGAAATTGTTGCGTTTGCCCAGCATGGCTTGCTCCGTCCAGGAACAGTAGAGCTTGTAAGAGAAGCTTTGAGAAAGGGGGCAGGGATAGTCGGAGCTGTTGATCCAGCAACGGTCGACAATAATATTGAAGCATCATTGGTACAGTTAATGGATTTAGCAGTTGAAGGTGATGCCGATATTGATTTGCATTTACATGATCCTGGTCACTTAGGTACTTTCACGATGAAACGTCTTGCATATTTAACGAAACAAGCTGGCTGGGAAGGAAGAGTAGCAATCAGTCATGCCTTTGGACTTGGAGATGTATCGAGGGAAGAAGCCGTAGATATGGCTGAATTATTAAGGGAGGCAGGTATTTCGATTGTGACGAGCCTCCCAATTGGCAGAAACATTCCTCCAGTAAGCCTGCTCTCAGAATGTGGTGTTAATGTGGCCATTGGAAATGATAATATTTTTGATTCATGGTGGCCGACTGGAAATGGAGACGTTCTTGAAAGGCTAGGCCGACTAATTGAACGGAGTCGATGGACAGATGAAGTTTCTCTCTCGCAAGCATTAAAATATATTTCTGGTGGTTTGACGCCTTTAGACAGAGATGGCAGAAAGCAATGGCCAAAAGAAGGGGATGCTGCCAATATGATTTTAGTAGAAGCAAGTTGTTCTGCCGAAGTCGTTGCCAGACGTTCAAACCGAAAGGCAGTCTTTTATCAAGGTACCTTGGTTTCAGGTTCCATTAGCTAGATATTAATAGAAAAGGGGGATGAAAACATCATCTCCCTTTTGCTATACTTGCCAAATCCTTATTTGTTCTACTGGCGAGTATCAGTTTATTCAAATAAATAAATAGTAAATATAGGACGACTGAAACGATGATCCCCGTAAACCACGAAATATTATAAATCGGTTCAAGGATATCAATAAATCTACCAATCAGGCTAATACCCCCAGCGAATAGAGTGGTAAGCAGCGCAGGCCAGTTTACTCCGTTTGAGAAACAGCCCTTACCATTTGGAAAGTATAATTCTTGTAAATTGATTTCTCTTTTCTTAATAATAAAATAATCCGCAAGCATCACACCAATTACAGGGCTTAACATTCCACCGACCATATTTAAAAAAGTAAAAATGCTTGTAGGACTCTCCATCAGCTTCCAAGGCATAATGAGTAATCCAATAATGGTACCAATGAAGGCACCAGATTTAAAGTTTAATCTTTTCGGGGATAAGGAGGCCAGTTGATACCCTGCAGGAATAATGTTACCTACAATGTTTACAGATAATGTCGTTAAACAAATAGTAAGCAGGGAAAGGACAATGGCAAATTTGCTATCAAATCGATTAATCACTTCAAGAACATTCCAGATTGGAACTCCGAAAGCAATTTCAGACCCAACGATGATGGTAATACTTGCAACAGCAAACAATAAATAGGTAAGTAGAAGTCCAACAACTTGACCACATGACTGGCCTCTATTGGTGCACGAATACCTGGTAACATCAGAAACGCTTAGTATTTGTGCCACCCATGTTGCTAATATCGCTGAAATACAGCTTAGGATGATCAAAATACTATTTCCTTCTACACCTTTCCCGCTATAGTTTAAGATTGGGATAATTCCGCCTGCTAAATTAATTGCCCAAATGGACATTCCGCCAAAAACAACAAATACCAATGGAGAGAGTAGCTTTGTTAACTTTCCTAATGCATCTACCCCTGCAAAAATAAAAAAGACATGAATCATCCAAAAGAGGAGAAGGGATATAAGGTTGGCTAAAGATAATCCTAAAAAACTCCAATCTGCTCCTAACGTTGGATAGGGCTCCCAAAATTCTGCAATTAAAATAGTTACGGCAAGGCTTCCAGCATAGGTTTGCAGACCGAACCACATAATGGCTGCGATGATCCCCCTTAATACCCCTGGTATAATTGCTCCTTTGCGACCAAAACTGGTTCGGAGCAAGATGGAGAAAGGGATTCCATATTTCCCCCCTGCATGACCATTCAATGCCATCATTCCGGCGAGTATTATCGATGAAATCATAATGATACAAAATACCTGCCATATGGATAATCCTAATGCAAAGAAACCGCCAATGGTAACATAGGATGGAACATTATGAACCGAACCTATCCAAATGGAGAAGTAATGGCTAAACTTCCATGTTCTAGCTTCCAGCTTTGTTGGTAATAAATCTGTGTTATCCGAGAATGAATCATCAAGGATGACTTGCTTTTCTCCCAATGCTGTTTTCCTCCAATCTTCTATTAATGCATGATCCTAGTGGATACTGTTTGGAAAATAAAAACCAATAGACAAACAACACTAGAAATAATGAAGCTTAACCAGATGATCGTTAAGTTATTATTCATCGGAATAAATATATAGCCCCCCAAGGCACCAATCAAAGAGGAAAAGGGGATGATTGATGGAATCGATTTGTTACTTAGAACCGTAAATAACATCGGTACAATGATGGCAGCATAAATATTCCCAGAGAAAAACAATAATTGTAGCGGAGCAGGTTTAAAAATACTCACGATTATTAGTAAACCTATACAAATACTTCCTGAAAAAATATAAGTGAATTTCCATCTTTCATGGTCAGATAAAGGACGAAATAATTCGATAATATTTTTTACAACCAAGGTAGTCGTCGCATGAAGTTCTGCACTAATTGCCGACGAAATCGCACTAAAGCAAAATAAAACAAATAAAACAATTAGCATGGTAGATTGTATTTTATCAACAAGTTCAAACAGTAACGAATAAATATCTTTATAGCTTCTGCCAAACATAATAATCATTAGCAGGGAGGTTAGAGCTAGTGGGATTGTAGCCCATATTACTCCTGCTAGAGTAAAGGTCATTTGAACTTTTTCCTTTTTGATGATAAATAATCTCTGCCATGTTGCTCGATCAATTATGACCTGTCCAAAGCCAATCAAAATCGCTGTGGAAATAAACCAAATCGAATCTGTATTTTTATAGAATAAAATATAAGGATGAAACAGTTTAAGCCCTTCATATACAGGATGGACACCTTCCTGAATATAAAAATAGACAGGAATGACTAAAACAGCGCCGAAGATCAATGAGACATTCACACCTGATAACTGGTGCAGCCGCTGCATGCCGCCAACACCGCCTACAAAAAAACAAAAGCCTAAAAACAATAGCATTCCTATAAACACAGGCAAAGGGAACAGAATATGAATGAGGATTCCCGCTCCCATTGCTTGGATAAATAAGGAATGCAGGCTGGTAATGAGAAGAATTGTAATGACATACCAGTAGCCGCTTGGTGATAATTTTTTTCTCAGTACATCTCCAATCGTTTGCTCATCAGGATATTTTTCTCTAATGAATTTGGCTAAAAACCCAAACAAGATGAGCGCCAAAGCCCCCATTAAAGAATAGCCAATTCCACCAGTTAATCCGTATTTGATTAATGTTTCTGGAGAAGAGAGGATCGTATTGCCAGTTATCCACCTCGCTAATAGACTAACAACCCCAAAGCTTACCCCCAATTTAATCGCACCGCTTATATATAACTGATAAGAACTTCTATTCAACGGTATGTCTCCTTTAATCGATAGTCACTCGGTGATTGTCCAGTCAATTTCCGAAAGATTTGACTAAAGTAATGCTGGCTATTGAATCCACATCTTTCTGAAATCGTGCTAATGCTTAAATCAGGATGATTAATTAACATTTTTTGAGCTTCCTTTAAACGATAATCATTTAAATATTCAGAGAAGCCCATCCCTACTTCTTCGTGAAATTTTCTGCTTAAATAGGCAGGGTTAATGTGAATCTTTGAAGCTAAATAATTTAATGTTAATTTTTCACTATATTCCTGATGTATAATTTGTAAGGCGTTTACGATTTGCTCCGTATATCGTCCCAACCGCTCATACCTGCTTAATACGTTCAAAAGCTCTTCTTCAATGACAGGCTTCGTAATATAATCAACTACCCCAATTCTTATCGAGCTTTGAGCATATTCAAAGTTCTGAAAAGCAGTAACCATGATAATATCCATTGAATAAGAGCGAGTGAGTTCCATCGCTAATTCCAAACCTGATTTACCTGGAAGTTGGATATCAAGAAATGCTAGAAAGATATCATGTTGTTTGACGATTTGAATGGCTTGCGAAGCATCTAGAGCCTTAAAAAACTTCCAGTTTGGAAACTTTTTTTGAATTAAGTATTCGAGCAGTTCTAATTCAAGTGGTTCATCATCAACTAAAAGAATATTCATTTGGAGGGACCTCCTATCCTAGTACAAATGGGAAAACAGCTAAAACACTGGTGCCGTCTTCTGAAGGTATTAAGTTTACTGAAGTCTGATCTCCTGGAAAGAGAAGATCAAGTCTTTTGGCGATATTATCCAAACCAAGTCCATCTTTATGAGATTGGACCATCTGTCCTTCTAAGGCATTGTTCCAGACAGTTACATACACTTCCTTCTCGTTCTTTTCAATGATTATTTTTAAAAGAGCATCACCAATATGTCTGTCAAATGCATGCTTAAAGGCGTTCTCGACAAGCGTTTGAATTAAAAAAGGGATGATTACAGCCTGTCCTACTGTTGGATCCATGGATATTTCGTAATGAAGTCTGTCTCGAAACCTTATTTTTTGTATTTCCAAATAATAATTAACATAGGATAATTCATCATTAATAGTTATTAAAGGTGTATTTGTCTTATATTTAAACTTAAGCAATCGTGAAAGGGTCTCAATCGAGTGAATTAATTCTGTTTTTCTTTCTAATCTTGCTAGGCTTAAAATGGAATTTAATGTATTAAAGAGGAAATGCGGTTGGATTTCCTGATTTAATTGATTATAAAGGGCTGTTTGCAGTTCTTTCTCAAGAGCAATTTCTCGTGTTTGCTTTTCTAAAAGATCAATTCGTTTTTCAAATATAAACAAAAACAGCAAAGTAAATGCACCTAGTAATGGAGCTAAGACACATAACATAATGTAGATGGAGAAAGCTTCAATAGTAAGCATTAGACGAGATTCTCCTTTAGATGTGGAAAAAGGGAGTCTAGAAATACTCCCTTTATTAATATGATATTCTATAAAGTTTTTTATTTCTATTATAACTTTATTGCGAAAGTTGCTCTGCAAAATGGCAGCTGACAAAATGATTCACTGCTAATTCTCTTAAGGCAGGTTCCTCTAATTTACACTTCTCCGTCGCAAACGGACAGCGGGTATGGAAACGACATCCGCTGGGAGGGTCAATAGGGGAAGGCACATCTCCTTTTAAAATGATACGTTCCCTTTTTAGGACTGGATTAGGTACCGGAATTGATGATAACAATGCCTTTGTATATGGATGAAGCGGTGAATCGAATAGCTCCTTTTTGTCAGCAATCTCAACGATCTTTCCTAAATACATAACCATTACTCGGTCGGAGATATGCCTTACTACACTCAAATCATGTGAGATGAATAGAAAGGTAAGCTCAAACTGATTTTGTAATTTTTTTAATAGATTAAGAATTTGGGCTTGGATGGAAACATCCAATGCAGAAACTGCTTCGTCACAAATAATTAATTTTGGATTGACTGCAAGCGCACGGGCAATCCCAATTCGCTGACGCTGCCCTCCGCTAAATTCATGGGGATAGCGATCAAGTGCTTCTTGCGGTAAACCGACATATCCCAATAATTCCAGCATTCTTTCCATCCTTTTCGGTGTTTCGACAACATTTTGAATGGCCATTGCTTCATTTAGAAGCTGCTTTACCGTTTGCCGGGGGTTAAGGGAGGCAAAGGGATCTTGGAAAATCACTTGCAAGTCTCCTCTTAGCTTTCGCAACTCTTTATTATTGAGGCTTAGAATGTCTTTGCCGGAGTAATATACATTCCCGTCTGTTGGTTCATCGAGCCGTAAAATCGCTCGTCCTGTAGTTGATTTACCGCAGCCTGATTCCCCAACAATACTTAGTGTTTCTCCTTCGTAAAGGTAAAAAGAAACGTCATCAACTGCTTTTACAAATGCTTTAGGTTTAAAAATGGAGTCTGATTTAACAGGGAAGTATTGTTTCAAATGGTCCACTTTTAACAATACTTTTTTTTCAGTACCAATAACCATTAGTTAACAACCCCCTCTTTTTCCACATGGTTGGTCCATTCGTCAGTGTACATCCAACAACGAACTTTAACCCCATCATTTTGTTCTATTAAATCAGGCTTCTGCAAGTGACACAAAGGTTTTTGATAGGGGCACCTTGAAGCAAAACGGCAGCCTGCCGGTAAATTATACGGACTTGGTACACTCCCTTCGATCGTTTGCAATTGTTCTTGGTCCTCATGGATCTTCGGTAAAGAATTTAACAATCCTTGTGTATAAGGATGCTTTGGATCTGTAAAAATCTTTTCAGTTGGCGCATGTTCAATGATATTGCCGGCATACATAACGGCAACCTTATCACATGTTTCAGAAACAACCCCTAAATCATGTGTAATCATAATAACGCCCATACCTATCTTTTTTTGTAAATTTTTAATTAGCTCTAATATTTGAGCTTGAATGGTTACATCTAAGGCTGTTGTTGGTTCATCGGCAATTAACACTTCCGGAGTACAGGCAAGTGCCATCGCAATCATTACACGCTGGCGCATACCGCCGCTTAATTGAAAAGGTTCTTGTTTTGCCCTTTTTTCAGGAGAAGGTATTCCCACAAGTTTAAGCATTTCAACTGCCTTATTCCACGCTTCCTTTTTTCTCATTGTTTGATGCAATCTTAATGCTTCAGCAATTTGTTCTCCAACAGGAATGACAGGATTTAATGATGTCATCGGCTCTTGAAAAATCATCGAGATTTCGTTTCCGCGGATTTTCCGCATTTCATCCTCTGGAAGTGTGACTAAATCTTTCCCTTTATAAAGAACCTGCCCACCGGCAATTTTCCCCGGAGGAGAGGGGATTAGTCGTAATATGGAAAGCGATGTCATGCTTTTTCCACAGCCCGATTCTCCGACGATTCCTAACGTCTCTCCCTTTTGAAGGGTAAAGTCAATCCCGTCAACGGCTTTACTAATACCATGTTTTGTAGAGAAATGTGTTTTTAATCCCTTAACCTCTAAAATTGGACTATTTTTCTCGCTCATCATTATTCACCCCCGTTAATTTAGTTCAATTCGTTTATTAAAGAATCGGTAGAATACGTCCACGAATAAGTTCACAATCACAAAGATAAGTGAGGCGGCTAAAACTCCCCCTTGAACCACTGGTAAATCCCGCATGCGGATCGCATCAACAATCATTCTGCCAAGTCCATTAATCGCAAAGATGGATTCAACTAATACGGTTCCGCCAAGAAGAGCACCAAACTGTAGTCCAACAACCGTAATGACTGGAATTAAGGCATTTCGTAATGCGTGCTTATATATAATGACATGTTCACGGAGTCCTTTTGCTCGTGCAGTACGGATATAATCCTGCCTAATGACTTCAAGCATACTAGAACGAGTCATCCGAGCAACTATTGCTGCACCACCTGCTCCTAATGTTAGAGCAGGGAGGATGACGTGAAGGATACTATCCCAGCCTGCAACCGGAAGAATTTGTAGTTTTACGGAGAAGAAATACATCATCATTAAACCAAACCAAAAGCTCGGCAAGGAAATTCCAAGTAGGGCAACTAACATAACACTTGTATCTGTAAGTGAATAAGGTTTAATCGCTGAAATTATTCCCGCTGCCATTCCTAAAACGATGGTGATAAGGATACTAAAAAACGCTAACTCCATTGTAATGGGCAGTCTAACCATTATTTCATCAAGTACGGGCTGGCTATTCTTAAGTGAACTTCCCAAGTCTCCTTGAAAAACATTCAAAAGGTAGTCAAAATATTGCACCATTAATGGTCGGTTTAATCCTAATTGCTCGCGAATGGCATTAACTGTTTCTTTTGATGCTCCTTCCCCTGCAAGCAAAACAGCAGGATCACCAGGAACTAATTGCATGATAAAAAATACGACAAAAGTTACCCCAATTACGACTGGGATCGTTTGGATTAAACGGCGCAAAACAAACATCAACATTGTCTACTTACCTCCTTTAAAGGTTACTTTTTCATTCTTGGGTCAAAAGCATCGCGTAATCCATCACCAAAGATATTAAAACCTAAAACGAGGATAGAAATCGCTAAACCTGGGAAAATCGCAATGTATGGTGCAGAGAATAAGAAATCCCTTCCATTACTTAGCATCGTTCCCCACTCCGGAGAAGGGGGCTGTGCACCAAGACCTAGGAACGATAATCCGGCAGCTGATAAAATCGCCGTCGCAAGTCGTAAAGTTCCTTGGACAATAATTGGAGAAAGAATATTTGGTAAAATATGTCTAAAAATAATGGTAAAATCATTTGCGCCAAGCGACCGAATGGCGTCAATATATTCGAGACGTTTCACTTCTAACGTAGAACCGCGGACAATTCTGGCAAATAGAGGAACTGAAAATGCTCCAACCGCAATCGTAACATTAATCAGGCCAGGTCCTAGTGCACTGATGATGGCTAAAGCTAGTAAGATTCCAGGGAAGGCGAGCAAGACGTCCATCAATCGCATAATGAACGAATCAACCCATTTCCCATAATATCCGGCAACTAATCCGAAAATAATTCCGAAAAATGCGCCAAAAGCTACAGCAGCAAAACCCACTCCCATCGAGAGTCTTGAGCCAAATAGGATGCGGCTTAAAATATCTCTACCTTTATCATCGGTTCCCATCCAGTGTTCACTACTAGGCGGCAGTAATTTATCTTCTAATATAATTTTATAGGGATCGTATGGAGCTAGGAGCGGTGCAACTAATCCGATAAAAATGTAAAAAAGAATAATAATTGCACCGACCATCGCAGCTTTATTACCCATTAAAATAGAAAGGAAATCTTTCAATTTAGATTGTTTCGGCAGATTAATTGTTTGTGTAATTACGATTGGATTTTCAGTGTTCACTTCAACTGACATGTAAAACCCTCCTTATTTTAATTTTTTTGAAAGATAAGCTGTCATTTCTGGTAGATGTGGACCCCCTTCTAAACTTTCAAACTTTTTATAGATTATGTACAAATTATCAAAATTTAGTAAAAAGTAAATATTTTTTAAATAATGTGTCAATATAATTAAAATTTAAGTAAATATTCTGTAAATATTATTGTGAATTGTCTTTTATAATGCAGATATGTACCAGCGGAAGGATGGTGGATAATCGATTGAAAGGTCAGAATTTACAAAATAACATAATGGGGGAGCATGTAAAAATGGAGAGAAAAGCACGCAGTATTAATAAGAGTCTACTTTTTATTCTAATCGGCTTAATGATAATATTTGCTCAAGCTTGTTCAACAAAATCAACTTCTTCAAATGATTCAGCAAGCAAAAAGGAAGCAGCCAAACGAGGCGGTAAATTAACCGTTGTAAGGCTTTCTGATGCTACAAAACTGGATCCAGCTTTTATTACGGATATTCCTTCAGCGAATATCGTTTATCAAAAAGTTTATCAGACACTCATTGCGCCAGATAAGGACTTCAAAATTCAGCCACAGCTAGCGAAAGAATGGAATATCTTAAATGACACAACATGGGAATTTAAATTAGAAGAAGGCATTAAATTCCATGATGGAGCACCATTCAATGCTGAAGCTGTTAAAACCACATTTGATCGTATATTAGATCCGAAAACGGAATCACCGCAACGCGAGAAGTTCTCAATGATTAAGGAAATAAAAGTTGTCGATGATTATACCGTTCAATTATTACTTGAGTATCCTTATGCTCCACTGCTTTCTATTTTGGCCAGCCAAGAAGGTAGTATTATTAGTCCAAAAGCACTTAAAGAAAACCCGGAATCTTTATCACAACATCCAGTTGGTACAGGTCCATTCGTATTTGAATCATGGAAGACTGGACAAGAAATTTCATTGAAGAGAAATGAAAACTACTGGGGGAAGAAACCTAATATTGATAGGGTAGTATTCAAAGTTGTTCCTGAAGATGCAACCCGCCTAGCGATGATTGAAACAGGTGAGGCACATATTAATGATCAAGTTCCTGTAACTGAGATTGAGCGTATTGAAGCATCCGACAAAATGGGACTCTATCGTACAGAAGGACTAGCCGTTGAATATCTTGGATTTAACACAAAGAAAAAACCGTTTGATGATGTAAGAGTCCGTAAGGCAATCAGCCACGGCATTGAAAGAGAAGCCATTATTAAAGGTGTTTATAATAACGTTGGAACTCTTGCTAATGTGGCGATGAGTCCAAAGGTGCTTGGATACAGTGATAAGGTTAAAGCCTATGATTATGATTTAAATGAAGCAAAGAAATTGTTAAAAGAAGCTGGCTATGAAAAAGGATTAAATATCACTTTATTAACCAGTGACCGAAAAGAACGGATTAACATGGCTGAAGTGATGCAATCACAATTAAAAGGGATTGGAATAAATGTAAAAATCCAGGTAATGGAATATGGTGCGTACATTGACATGATTGAAAAAGGTGAGCACGATATGGCTATTGGTGGATGGGGAAATGCAACAGGCGACGGGGATTACAACCAGTATAACTTATTCCATTCAGCATCACAGGGAGCTGCAGGGAACCATTTCTACTATAGTAATCCAGATGTAGATAAAATGATTGAATCGGCACGAAAAGAAACAGATGAGCAAAAACGATTAAAACTATATGAAGAAGTAATGCAAAAAGAGATTGACGATGCCGTATATGTTCCCATTCGAAATTATGAACATTTGGCTGCCTATAGTAAAAATGTAAGTGGTTTTTGGTTAAATGCTGCCAACTATCTAATGATTGATGATGTGGTAATTGAATAAGGAACTTTATGAATAAAGTTCATGGGGGAAAAGTACTTTTGATAAAAAGTACTTTTCCTAGTTCAACTTAGGAGGGAATAGGAATGACAATTTATTGGTTAACAAATGTCCGTTTAGAAAAAGGTTTCATTTATGAAAAGGATCGAATTGTCGCAACCGAGACAGAAATTTGCCACTTGAAAATTGAAGGAGATAAAATTACTGAAATTACAAATGAAATTCCAAATACAATTGCTAATCAGTACGATGCTCATGGTCAGCTACTCCTGCCATCCTTAAGAGATATGCATATTCATATCGATAAAACCTATTATGGCGGACCATGGAAAGCATGTACTCCTCTCACAAAAGGTATTTTTACTAGATTAGAAGAAGAAAAAGAATTGTTGCCCAAGCTCCTGCCGACTGCCCAGGAGCGCGCAGAGAAAATGATTGAATTATTGATTAAAAACGGCCACACACATATTCGCACTCATTGTAATGTTGACCCTGTGATAGGACTTAAAAATCTTGAGGTAACCGTCAATGCCTTGAAGAAATATGAGGATGTTCTTACCTATGAGATTGTTGCTTTTCCACAGCATGGTTTATTGAAAAGTGACTCAGTTCAGCTCATTCGTGATGCGATGAAGAATGGCGCGACATTAGTTGGAGGTGTCGACCCTGCGACGGTGGATCGGAACATTGAAAAATCCTTAAACACTATTTTTGATATTGCGGTTGAAAACAATAAGGGTGTAGATATTCATTTACACGATCCGAATACATTAGGGGCATTTACATTTGAACGCATGGCTTATTATACAAAGGAATCTGGACTTAAGGGTAGAGCAACGATTAGCCATGGGATTGCATTAGGTGACCTGGATGGTGTGGAGCTTAATGAAATTACTGCAATTCTAAAAGAGCAAGAAATGGATGTTACCACTACTGTTCCTATAAATCGGGCGACAATTCCGATACCAACTCTTGATAAACAAGGAATTCGAGTATCTGTTGGACATGACAGTATTACAGACCATTGGTCTCCCTTTGGAACTGGAAACACGATTCAAAAGCTTGGGGTTCTTGCTGAAAGGTTCCGCTTGAGTGACGAATATTCTTTAACTACTGCACTTAAGTACGGAACAGGCGGTGTAACACCACTGAATGAAAAAGGTGAGCGTGTCTGGCCAAAGGTTGGTGATGATGCAACGATGATGCTGGTAAAGGCAACTTGTTCAGCAGAAGCAGTCGCAAGAAGGGCAACGGTAGAAGCATTGTTTTTCAAAGGGAAAAAGGTTGAGAGTAAACTAGAAGATACAGACCTAGTGCGTGTTTAAACTTATAAAGGAGGAGAAAGAATGACTACCTCATATTGGTTGACGAATATTCGGTTAGAGACTGGCTATATTCAGGATGAAAAAGGAGTTTATGAAACAAAGACAGAACTTTTCCATTTGAAAATTCAGGGTGGGGAAATTATTGAAAAACAACCGCAGAGTTTCAGCATTCCATCTGGTGAGAATACTGTTGACGGTAAATGTAGTTTGGCAATACCTGCTTTTAAAGAAATGCACAATCATTTGGATAAAACCTATCTTACACTTGATTGGAAGTCTCCGATCCCTGCAAAAAACTTGAAGGACCGATTACGTATGGAGGCTATGGAGCTGGAGGAATTAGCGCCAACAACCAAACAGCGTGCTAGTGCCATGATTGACTTACTGCTTTCACGTGGATCTACACACATTCGGACACATGTAAATATTGACCCTTATATTGGTTTGAAAAACTTAGAGGGTGTAAAATCAGCGTTGGAGGATTACTCGGATAAGCTAACCTACGAAATTGTTGCCTTCCCGCAGCATGGCTTATTAACAGAAAATGTTATTCCACTCATGAAAGAGGCAATGAGAACAGGTGCTCAATTAGTTGGTGGGTTAGACCCAGCTGGAATTGATCGTAATATCGAAAAATCACTCTATGAGGTAATGAATCTAGCGACAGAATTTGATGCAGATATTGATATCCATTTACATGACAGAGGGAATGTGGGCTTTTATACAGTAGACAAATTGGCAGAAATGGTAGATGCAGCGAAATGGCACAACCGCGTGGCTGTAAGCCATGCATTTAGTCTAGGAGAAGTGACAGTCCCACAACAAGAAGAAATCGCAGCAAAAATGAGCAAGTTAGGAATGTCGCTTATGTCTACGATTCCAATTACAAGTACTTTGCCGCCAATTGAGTTACTCGATCAAAATGGAGTTAATGTTTATTTAGGATGTGATGGTTTTTATGACTCCTGGGGGCCATATGGTACAGGGGATGTTTTAGAAAAGGTAACTCGATATAGTGAGTTGTACCGGAAAAGTGATGAACGTTCATTAGCTCAGACACTAAAGTATGCTACTGGGGGACCTACTCCATTAACGAAAGACGGTGAAGTAGCTTGGCCGCTGGCAGGTGATAAAGCAAATCTTGTTCTTGTAAATGCCTCATGTTCAGCTGAAGCCGTTGCAAGAACACCCGAGCGCGAAGCAGTTATTTTTAATGGAAAAGTTGTATTTGGAAATCTGTAAACATTGTGTTTTAGAACTTAATAGTTTTGAAGCGAAAAAACAGTGCAAATTCGCAATGAATTAGCACTGTTTTTTTATAAAATATTAATTAATATTAATGGCTAATAAAATGGCCAAATGATTCACTTCTATTCTATCCTCTGACGCTTGTTAGATGAGCATCAAACATATCAATTATTTCTAAGAATCTATCAGCTTCACGGTAAACATGATCTGCTAATAGCGGATGAATGATACTCTTTATTTTACATTGTTCAATTAAATCACGAGCGGTTTTCTTGAAGTCCCTTAGAGAGGAAACCGACACACGATTTTGATCAAGGAATTGATCTAACATAGGAACGGTTTGAGATTGTGGCTTCATAGAATCTAAGTCTCTTGCTTGATACAGCAATTGATCAAAATCATTACTGAAATCACGCGCTACATCAACTAGTTTCCTTTCTGACGGATCAAGGAGATGACCAATAAATTTGGCATGGTCTGCCATAATCCTTAAGAAGAAAACATTTTCTTTAATAATTGCATCTGGAAGCGATTGTAATTTCCCTTCATTTAATTCAATTAAGCGCTTTCTAAAATAATTTGCTTCCCGACTGGTATGATCAACTAATAGAGGGAAATTATTTGCTCCTGGCATTTTACATGTGAGAATTAATCCTAGGATCTTTCGTTTAAATACAAAAATATTGCCTGCCGCTTGCTGGACTTCTGTATTAAATCGTCTTATTTGTTCAGGATCGGTTTGATTGTTAAAGGAATGTGCTCTTTGTTCGATGTTTTCAAATATTCGGTAGAATTGATTGGCCTCCTGGATTAGTTGTGTGTCGTCTGCTCTAAAACCTAATCGAAGAAATAAAGAGTGCTCTTTCATAATCCTGGCCCAAAAACGTATTTCATTTAATGATCGCTCAACAAATAATCTGGATGTAACACCTGTATCAGGATGTAAGCCTTCACCACTATGCATTACGACCCTCCTAATAAATATACTACTGTCGTAATATACTTATTAACTTATCCATTAAAAAATTCCATCAAAAAATAAAGCTATAATTTTTCATGTATAAGCTGCTGGAGAATGTATCTTCATAATTCTATTGAAGATAATTAGTGCACATTAATAAAAAGCCGCATTGATATATTGGGAGTTTCTCGTTTCACCGCCAATGGTAACTAGTGAGTGGGTGAGCATTGTCCCGTTATCCTTTTTCTTTACCCCGTTCAGCAGAACCCCATTGGTGATTCCTGTGGCGACGAAGAAACAGTCATCCGTTTTGACAATCTCATCTATGGTTAAGGGCTTTTCGGGATGTAAAATTCCCATATTCATACATCGATTCCATTCAGCCTTATCTTGGGGAAGAAGTTTCGCTTGGAAGTCACCTCCAAGGCATTTTAAGGCAGTGGCAGCAATGACTCCCTCTGGCGCACCGCCCGTTCCTACTAATAGGTCAACATCAACTTCATCTAAAGCGGTTCCAATGGCCCCTGTAATATCCACATCTGAAAATAACTTCAATCGGGCACCAGCTGATATGACTTCATTCATTAGTTCTTCATGCCGCGGCCGGTCCTGAATCATGACAGTTAATTCCTTTACATCCTTTCCAAGTGCGTTCGCCACAGCTTTGATATTTTCTGTTAGCGGTAACTCGATATCAATGCAGCCTTTTGCTTTCGGACCAACAGCGATCTTTTTCATGTACATATCCGGGGCATGCAGCAGACTTCCTCGCTTAGCAACAGCAATGACTGCAAGTGAATTTTCTTGCCCCTTTGCCAGGAATGTTGTTCCCTCGATAGGATCGACAGCGATATCAACAAATGGCCCCGTTCCAGTTCCGAGTTTTTCATCAATGTATAACATAGGGGCTTCATCCATTTCACCTTCACCGATAACAATGGTTCCTTGCATATCAATTAGGTTCATGCGGTCTCGCATTGCAGTTGTCCCAGCTCCATCCGCAATGATTTTATTCCTTTTACCGATCCAAGGGTATGCAGCAATCGCTGCTTGTTGTGAGACTGCAAGGAAATCCATCACTAGCCCAATCGTACAGGGCTGACTTTTTGTCTGCATCGTGTTTTCCTCCTCTTAGTAATAAGTGAGTCCACAAGTCTAAGAGAAGCTAGCTTAGCTGCATGAACCGTTAAGTAGGTATTCCTTTTCTTGGTCCATGATTTGATCAATTTTTCTTGCGGAATTACCACCTTGAAAGGAAACACTTAGGTAAGCTGAGACCACTTTTTTAGCAAGTTCTACACCGATAACCTTTGCTCCGATGGTCATGATTTGTGCGTTGTTGCTAAGCTGTGCGCGTTCTGCTGAGTAAACATCATGGCATTGGGCAGAGCGAATTCCCGGAACTTTATTAGCTGCAATGGACATTCCAATCCCGGTTCCACAGAAGAGAATGCCTCGTTCTAGTTGGTTGGCTTTGATATCAGTTGCTACCTTAAAGGCTACGCCAGGATAATCGACTTCATCTTCTGAATAGCATCCATAATCGACAACCTCATGCCCTAAACTACTAATATATGACTTTATTTCTTCTTTCATTTGAAAAGCATTGTGATCTGAACCAATTCCAATTTTCATAATTATCACTCCAATTTAATTTATTAGTCATATTCTTTCATTTATTTTCGTTTGTGTCAATGTTTTTCTTGGTAATCGAAAAATAATGAAAACAAATGATTGTGTTAATTACTTTCATGACAGATTACTAAATCGGTGTATTATATGAAAGAAATGAAATAAACAGGAGTTAGTTGGATTTTTACTACTTTTTTAGATTTTTTCTTTCGTTTGTTTTCAAATAAAAAATATTTTTATAAAAACAATTGACAAAACAAAAACAAATGATAATATTCTAAATAGACAAACAACTTGTTTGCTTATTACCTTTTGCAAACATTTGCTGAGTTATGAAAAATTTCGCAGTATGAAGTAGTTTAATTTTAATTAAGGGGGAAATCGAAAATGACGATTAAGTTTGGATGTCACGGATCAACATGGGTACTAGATTATGATGAAAAAGTAGATTGCTTGGATCATATGATTGATACAGTGAAGAAAGCTGGATTCAAGGGGATTGACGTTCAATATGCTTTATTGGGGAAATATAATGAAGCACCTGAAAAACTAAAAGAAAAACTAGATAGCTTGGATCTTGAATTAGTAGCAATTACCTTGCCGTTCAGCTGGGAAAGTGACACAGAATCGGAAGAAGAAAAGCAGCGGGCCGATTATTATATTAACTATCTAAAACACTTCCCGAATGCAAAATTAAATTTACCTGCACGAGTGGGGCCAAATCGCGACAATCTATTAAAACGTCAACGAGATATTATAAGCTGTGTGAATGCAGTAAGTAAACGTGCGGTAGAAAATGGCATCGTTGCGGTGTTTCATCCACATTCTCCGGCAACTTCTTATTTCAGAACAGAAAGCGATTACAACCTTCTTTTTGAGGAATTAGATACAAGATATGTAGCGTACACACCAGATGTTGGCCACATTGCAGCTGGAGGAATGGACCCAGTCGAAGTGGTTAAAAAGTATTTACCAATTATCAAACATGTTCATTTTAAAGATTGTTCAAAAAGCTTTGAGTGGAAAAAGATGGGCACCGGTGATATCGACTTTCCTGCCATTGTTCAATCATTAGTTGATTATGGATATGACGGCTGGATTATGGTTGAGGAAGAAACAGAAGAAACGAAAACAAATGCTGATCAATGCATCTATGATATTAGTAAATATGTAGATGAAAAATTAAAGCCTATTGTTAACGGAGTAAGAATTTAATGAGTAACCGAATTATCCCATCGCTGCTCGTCACGGAAGTGTTTTTCCCGGTAAAAGATGAAAAAGGTTTCGCTGCAAATGTAGTTGAAAACCTAGGTTCTCAAGGCTTCTATCGTTCGTTTGAAATTGGTTATGGCTATGACCAAGAGGATCGAAAAAGAATTTTGCGGGCTAAGGAACAAAATAACTTATCAATCTTGCAGTGGTTAACATTCTTGACATATCAGACAGATCTCAATGTGTCCTCCCTAGATACTAGCTTAAGAGAAAAAACCGTTAAAAAGATAAAAGAAAGCCTATATTTGGCAGCGGAGTGCGGTGTTTCTACGGTTGCATTTGTCCCTGGTCCAGATCCAGGTGTTCAGTTCCGCAAGCAGGGACTAGAGGCTTTTTATGAAAGTCTATGTGAAATCTGCGAGGAAGCGGCCACGTTTAATATGCATGTTTCGATAGAAGCGATGGATCGCGAAGTACATAAAAAGCGAGTATTAGGTCTTACCAGTGAAGCTGTTCCTATCATTTCAAAGGTGAGGGAAAAATACTCGAATGTGGGTCTCGTCTTTGATACAGCCCATGTGGCGCTTAATCGTGAAGATATTTTTACCTCATTAGAATTGGCAAAAACAACCATGGATCGTCTGCATTTTGCGAATGTCGTCCTAGACCCAGAAAGCCCTTTATATGGAGATAACCATATGCCAATCGGTGAACCAGGTTTTCTTACGATTGAAAAGATGTCGCGCATCTTGCAAAAAGCCGATGAACTAGGTATCCAGGCAGAAAAAGGTTTACCTGTAGCAATAGAAGTGCAAGGCAGAGATAAGATTGATTATTTTGCGAATGAGAGAACGATCCGGGCCGCATTGGAGAGTGCGATTAACTTAGTCGGAAGTAAATAAACTTTTATGAAGACCCTCCGCAAGTATTATTTTAGCATCACTACCCTTTCTTCCTGATAAGAACGGGGTAGATTTTTTAGCCATCTATGTAAGCGCTATCTATAGTTATTTATAAACACTAATAAAAATAGGTATAGGAGGAATAACATGAAAACAGAACAAGCGCTTCAGACGGATTTCCCGGTCAAGGCAGCGAAACCAAAAAAGAATTTCCGTTGGACCGTTGTTATTTGGCTATTAATCGGTGGAATTATTAACTATTTAGACCGAACCAATCTTTCCATTGCAGCACCGGCGATGGTTGAAGATTTAAACCTAAATATGACGCATATCGGTCTATTAGGAACGATCTTTTCTTGGACATATGCTTGTATGCAGCTTCCTTCTGGCTGGTTAATTGATAAATTCGGAGCAAAGCGAATTTACTCGATTGCTGTTCTATGGTGGAGTATTGCAACTGCTTTAACAGGAGCATGTAACAAGCTGCTTACCTTAGTTGGAGCAAGGTTCTTACTTGGAGTCGGGGAAGCGCCATGTATGCCTTCTAATGCTAAGATTACTGCCCAATGGTTCCCTAAGAGTGAACGGGGATTAGCAACTGGGTTTTGGGATGCCTCATCAAAGGTTGGTCCTGCTATTGCACCACCTATTTTAGTGGCTATTCAGGTTGCATTTGGCTGGCGTGCATTATTCTTCATTACTGGTGCAGTTGGTATTGTCTTTGTCCTTTTATTTATGAAATTCTACAAAACACCTGATAAGAGTAAGCTTCTTTCTAAAGAGGAATATGATTATATTAAGGCTGAAGGCGGCGCAAGCAATGATACCGTTGAATCAACCAATATCAAATGGAGAGAGTTATTTAAGTATAGAAGTGTCTGGGGAATGATCGGCGGCTTCTTCTGTACGATTTGGATTTGGAATATTTTCCTTACGTTCTTACCTTTATATCTATTAAAAACACAAGATATTACCTTTAAAGAACTCGGTATTTATGCGGCTATTCCATATTTCGGAGGGATTGTCGGAAACTTAGGCGGCGGTTACATCACAAAGGTGTTAGCGGATAAAGGAATTTGTTCTCCAATTAACGCGAAACGTGGTCTGATTGCGATCAGTGCACTTTTAGCTGCTGCGTTTGTTATTGCACTTCCATTTGTACATGGGTTAGGGATCACGATTACTTTGATGACTTTAGCACTTTGTGTGGTTTCAGCGATTACTGGCAGTGCATGGGCATTGTCTGGTGACGTAGCACCTCCTGCCATGGTTGGATCTGTCGGTGCGATCCAGAACTTCGGTGGATACTTCGGTGGAGCATTTGCGCCATTAGTAACAGGTATCATTTTAGATGCAACAGGTTCTTATTCCATAGCCTTTATTTCCGGTGGGGTTATAGCTGGATTTGCAGCCTTCTTCTATTGGTTTGTTGTAAAAGAGCCAATTAAACCAGCCAAGGCTGCATAATAGATGAAAAATAAGAGGGCTGCTAATCCGTGGCCCTCTTATTCTTTGAAGAAATGTGGATTTTTGTCGAAATAAGATAGAAAATTTAACCTATTTTTAATAAAATGAAAATTGACACAATAAAAATAGAGAGTTATGATTATAAATGAAAACAAATAAAAATAAACGAAAATATAATAAGTTTTGTTTTTAATAGAAAGGGGAGTTTAGTTTGAAGAAGATTATTAACCAACCCGAACGCGTAGTTGAAGAAACAATTGAGGGATTTTTAGCAGCTTATAAAAGTACTTATCAAAAAGTTGAAAATGTAAACGGAATCATTCGCCGGAATCTCAAGGATAAAGTGGCGATCGTTACTGGTGGCGGCAGCGGCCACGAACCATTGTTTTTGGGGCTGATGGGAGAAGGACTAGCTGATGGGGTCACATTGGGGAATGTTTTTGCAGCTCCGCCGCCAACGAATGTATTTGAAGTAGCGAAGGCAGTGGATTCTGGCAAGGGAGTTCTATTTATCTACGGAAACTATTCTGGCGATGTATTAAACTTCGGCATGGCAGAAGAATTACTAGAAATGGAAGATATTCAGACAAAGACAGTCCTCGTAACCGATGACGTAGCATCCGCTCCTGTTGAACGAAAAGGAGATCGCCGGGGGATTGCCGGAGATATTTTCGTCGTTAAGATTGCTGGGGCTGCGGCAGAAAAAGGATTGTCATTAGAAGAAGTTACACAAGTAACCCAGAAAGCGAATGACCATACGTTCTCCATTGGTGTTGCCTTAGCTCCAGGATCGATTCCCGGTGCGGTAGAGCTGCCATACACACTAGGTGACGATGAAATTGAGATTGGCATGGGCATCCACGGGGAGCCGGGAATGGAACGCACGAAAATGATGCCTGCTGATGAGTTAACAGATAAGTTATTGGCAAAGCTTCTTGAGGAAAGCAATATTGAGGCTGGCGATGAAGTGGCTGTATTAGTGAATGGCCTCGGGTCCACAACACTAATGGAACTATTAATCATAAACCGCAGAGTGGCACAAATTTTAGAAGAAAAAGAGATTAAAGCGTATGACATGGATGTAAATAGCTATTGTACAACACAAGAAATGGCTGGATTCTCAATCACTTTACTGAAGTTGGATGATGAATTAAAAGATTTATATAATGCACCTGCAGATTCACCGTATTACAAAAAAGGATTAATACCTGCAAAAATCGGAGGGAACGTTTATGCCAAATAGTGTCCAAGAGGTTAAGTTGAATGCTGAACAAGTTAAGAATATGTTCTTGTATGTTGGTGAGCAAGTAATTGAGAACAAACCGTTTTTAACCAAAATTGATAGCGCTATTGGTGATGGAGATCATGGAATTGGCATGGCAGTTGGATTTACAAAGGCAGAAGAAAATTTGACCAAAAAAGAGTTTACAACTATCAATGACGTCTTTAAAACAATAGGTATGTCGATGATTGCGAATATGGGCGGGGCTTCTGGTGTTATTTTTGGAACATTGTTTACTGGCGGTGTGAAAGGTCTTGAACCACAAGAGGAACTGTCCCTGCCGCTATTAGCGCAAATTCTTGAAGGATCCGTGAAATCTATTAAAGAACGCGGGAAGGCTGAATTAGGAGATAAAACGATGATTGACGCACTAGAGCCTGCCGTGGACGGACTTAAACTAAGTGTGGAAGCAAATCATAGTTTACTAGAAGGACTTGCCCTTGCTGAAAAACATGCAGCAGGCGGTGTAGAAAAGTCGAAGCAATATGTCGCGAAGTTTGGCAGGGCAAAATCACTTGGCGAACGAGCAATCGGTCACCAAGATGCCGGAGCAACAACCGTCTGGATCATGTTCAAATCAATGAGAGAATGGGTCGAGAAAGCCGCCGTTCAACAATAAAGTTGGTATTAATAAAAAGCCTGTGTTAAAGCTTATTGTTAATTTTGGCACCCTGGTGACCTTCGTTCCAGGCACGAAGACTCCTGCGGGAGGACGGGGCAGGGGAGACCCCGCAGGAGCGCAGCGACGAGGAGAAAGAAATGCGGAAGCGCCTTGTTAAGCCCCGACAAGCGCTGGAGGGCCTGACGTTGAAGTCGTTCTTTGACTTCAGCGGCAGGACCGAAGCGACCTCGAGGGGCTAGGCGCTGTAGCTGGACAGGCTCCCCGGACCGCCCGCGGAAAGCGAAGTGCCTGGAACGGAAATCAACAGGCATGTATAACAGAGTTGAATAAACAGGAGGAGTTGTCATGACAACGAAAAAATTCCAGGGAGTTATTCCACCAGTATCAATTATTGTTGATGAACAAGGCAGACTTGATAAAAAAGGAATGGCAACTGTTATTGATTTCTTAATTAAAGCTGGTGTGGATGGTCTGTTCTTTTTAGGAACAGGCGGCGAATTTTCACAAATGTCTGTGGAAGAACGCAAAGAAGTAGCTTCGTTCACAACCGAATATGTAAACGGCAGGGTGCCAGTTTTAATTGGTACAGGAAGCACGAATACACGTGAAGTCGTGCTGCTCAGTCAACATGCCGAATCAGTAGGAGCAGATGCGGTAGTGGTCATCAACCCTTACTTTTGGAATTTAACTGAAGAAAACTTATTTGCTCATTATAGTGAAATTGCCAATTCTGTTAACTTACCGATTTTACTTTACAATTTCCCAACCATGACAGGACAGGATTTAACTCCGGAATTTGTCCTTAAATTGGTTGATGCACATGAGAATATCGTTGGAATCAAGGAAACAGTTGAAAGTGTTTCACATATTCGCGACATGATTTTAACCGTGAAAGGGAAACATCCGGATTTTGTGGTGTTCTCTGGTTTTGACGATCATTTCCTACAAACCTTGACTCTTGGCGGTGATGGTGCGATTAGTGCTTCTGTTAATTTCGCTCCGGAATTAGCGCTTGGTGTTTACAAGGGGTTCAAAGAGAACCGTATTGATGAAGCAGTATCATTCCACCAACGAATGGCCGTATTGCCAACTATGTACAAACTTGATTCACCGTTTGTAAGTGTGGTAAAGGAAGCCATGAAATTGAGGGGATTGGATATTTCCACGAACGTTCTAGCACCAGCAAGGTCATTAAGTGCTGAAAAGATTGAGGAGCTTAAAAAGATTCTCGTTCAAGCTGACCTATTAGAAAGTGCACCAGTTAAATAATTTAGAAGAAAAGATCTCCACCGTGGGATCTTTTTTACAAGGTTTAGAGATGTGAACAAAGAAAGGGAGCCGGTTATGTCCAAAACAAGAAGGATGTCACGCATTTTTTCAAATGATGGTAAATCAATTACGCTGGCATTGGATGGATACTATTTCTCCACCAAGACAGCAGGAATTGATCAAACGATTGCCCTTTTGCCACAGCTGATTGAGAACGGGCTTGATGCTGTCATTGTTACATATGGAATGGCAAAATTATACGCTGAGTCCTTTAAGGACGTTGGGTTGGTTGTCCGTGCTGACTTATCTACCAGCGTATTTGATGCTCGGATTCCCCAGACTACAGACATTCTTTCGGTTGAAGATGCACTAAAGCTTGGGGCAGACAGTGTTATTTCGATGACTTTCCCCGGTGCGGATGGTGAAACGGCCTCACACAAAATGGCCTGGGAACTTGCCAAAGCGGCAGATAATTGGAATGTTCCATATATGTGTGAGACGCTGCCGTATAGCTATCATGTGACAAGCCCTGAATCCAATCAAATCGAGACGATTGCCGCAGCAGCACGGATCGGGACAGAGCTGGGGGCAGATATTATTAAGACTAGATTAACTGGAGACCCTGCTGATGTGAAAATCATCGAAGCCGCCAAACGTCCCATTCTTGTGTTAGGGGGACCAAAAACGGAGAATATCCTTGATTACTTCAATTATGTAAAACATTGTATGGATGTTGGCGCAAAAGGTGTGGCTGTTGGTCGGAATATTACCCTGGATGAAAATCCAATTGGTGTCGTGGCGGGGTTAAATAAAATTATTCATCAAAATGGAACGCCCGCAGATGCTTACCAAAGCTATCAATCTAGCTTTGCTCTGCTGCAAGCCTAAAACATAGGATGGCTAAGTCATTTAACTGATTGCTAGGAATAACAAGTGAAGCATTTGATAACCTATCGATAAAGGAGAAATGTAAAATGAGTACCCGGTTTATTCCATCCCTGCTTGTCCCTGAGATTTATTTTCCAATGCAGCAAGAAAAGGATTTCACTGTCAATTTGCTAGAAAAAATGGCTGTTGATGGTTTTTATCGTTCGTATGAAATAGCAGACGGGCAAAACCACCAAGAGAGAAAACGTATTCTGGCCTTAAAGGAACAATACAACTTTCAACTAACACAATGGTTAACCTTTTTAATAGATAAAAACAAGCTGGATGTTTCCTCGTTGGATTCACAATTGCGCTCTGAATCCGTTCGTCAGATTAAAGAGAATATCTATTTGGCTGCAGAGTGCGGGGCAAGCAATATTGCCTTTGTTCCAGGTCCAGATCCAGGCCCAGAGCGTCGACTTGAAGCGATGGAAGGCTTTTATGAAGCTTTATGTGATATTTGCGAGGAAGCCAGCAAATATCGAATGAATGTGTTGGTCGAACATTTGGATCGCTTTGCCCATAAAAAACGTCTGATTGGTCCAATGAGTGATACAGTTGAATTGCTTTCAAGTGTGGCTAAAAAGCACAGCAATATTGGTTTAGCTTTTGATACCGCGCATGCTGCCTTAAATAAGGAAGACATTTCGGAGGCATTAGAACTAGCAAAAGCACAGATTCATCAGATTCATTTTTCCAATGCGGTGGTCGATCCGAACAGTGAATTATATGGGGATTTCCATATGCCTATTGGAGAACCAGGCTTCTTAACTATTGAGAAAATCAGTGATATTTTAAGAAAAGCTGACGAACTAAGTCTCCAATCCGAACATGGGCTCCGTGTCGCTGTGGAAGTAAGAGGGAAAGATAAGGACAATTACCAAGAGAATGAAACAATCATCCGGTCAATTTTAGAAAAAGCATTAAATTTAGTAGCCAGTAGATAATGATAGAATCAACAAGAAAAGATTGGACGAGGGAGGTAGGTTTCTAGATGAATAAGATTTGGATCGGGACTAATTGGAAGATGACAAAGACCATCGCAGAAGGAATCGACTTTACGAAAGGACTTAGACAGATTTCAAAAGCGATCACTTCGAATCTCCAATTATTTATTATTCCTTCTCATACATCCCTTCTTCCTATTAAAGAGATAACCGCTGGTTCCGATATTTATTTGGGGGCCCAAAACATGCATTGGGAAGATAGTGGTGCATTTACAGGAGAGATTTCTCCGCGAATGCTAACTGAAATTGGCATTGATATGATTGAGCTTGGCCATTCGGAACGCAGACAATATTTTAATGAAACGGATGCAGCGATTAATAAAAAAGTTCATGCTGCCTTACGCTATTCAATGAAGCCTCTGATTTGCATTGGAGAAAACATAGAGCAGAAGAAACAGCAGATTTCGAAAGAAACATTGGCAGCACAGCTCAAGGTTTGCCTGCAGGGAGTATCCAGGGAACAGGCAAAGGAGGTTCTGGTCGCTTATGAACCTGTCTGGGCGATTGGCGAGCAAGGCGTTCCTGCAGATGCCGGGTATGTTTCTGAAATCCATGACTTTCTTCGACATACATTAGAAGGGCTTTTTGAAGAAGTTGGCCGTGAAATACCGATTTTGTATGGTGGCAGTGTGAATCATGATAATTTTCTTGAATATATCGATTTAGAAAATGTGAATGGACTCTTTATTGGCAGAGCTGCTTGGAACATCGACAGTTTCCAAGTCATTCTAAAGCAACTTGAATTACATCTAGACAGTGAAGCAAGTCAAGTCCTATGATTGAATCTCCTCTTTAGTAGGAAGAGAAGCGAAGTCTTCTCTCTACTTCGGAGGGGACTTTTTTTTCCGATTTTATTGGTTATTTTACTAAGAAGTATGAAATTTTGTTTTCCTTTATTTTCAAATATATTTAATTACCGCGGTAAAGCAAAATAAAACAAAATAAAGTGAAAGTAGATTTAAATGAAAAAAATAAATATTTTAGCATATTCGGTGATTAAACAGGACTTTTTAGCCATTTAGCTATATAATATGAGTAAATATATTATTTCGGTAGAATGTTTAGTAAACTTTCGAAAATAAATGAAAGGGTGGAACTATGTTCGCAGATCAACGCAGAAATTTAATAATTGAATTACTGACAGAAAAGGGAGTCGTAACTGTAAATGATTTGACCGGTTTGCTTAATATTTCTGCAGCCACCATACGATCGGATTTAAACCAAATGGAGAAACAAGGCTTGCTTTTACGTACACATGGCGGGGCGATGCTGAAAGCGGAAGAAACTAATAAAGAATCGGATCAACTTGAAAAAAACTATGAAATTCGCGAAAAGAAATTCCGCGCGGAAAAACAAAGGATCGGTAAGAGTGCGCTTAAGTATATACAAGAGGGGCAATGTATTCTTTTAGATGCGAGTACAACCTGTTTCGAACTAGCCAAATTTTTGTGTGACACAAAAAAGAGATTAACAGTTGTTACAAGTGGAATTGCAACAGCGGCGATGTTAAAAGAGAATCCATATTTAACCGTCATTATCATTGGCGGAATTGTTAGGAACAATTCTAATTCCATCGAAGGGTTATTAGGGGAGGAGCTATTACGGAAAATTAATATTGATATTTTATTCACATCTGCCCACGCTTTTAATATTCGCGATGGCCTCTCTGATTTTAGCTTATATGAAGTAGAATTAAAAAAGGTCATGGTTTCCGTTGCGAATAAAGTCATTGGATTGCTGGATCATAGTAAAGTTGACAAAAGTTCCATTGCAACGTTTGCGCGTCCTAATGAAATCGACATTTTTATTACGGATGAACCTGTTTCTGAAGAAATAAGTTATTTTTTCACTTCCAATGGAATTGAACTGGAACTTGCAGAATAAGGCATAATAATCAAATGTTAAAGTTAAGACAAGGGCAGAACTGCTCTTGTCTTCTTGGGTTTTTTTGAAATAGGTAGAAGGATCTTTCTATATTAATAATTAATTAGGGAATCATATACAAAAGTGCGATGAAACCTTATGGGGATTTGTTCGTATAAATATAACAAAGGTTAAAAGGAGAGGTACGTGTAATGTTTTTAGAAGAACTAGAGAAAAGGGAAAAAATCGCATTTCTTGAATTGGCTGCAATGATTGCCAGAATTGATGGCAAATTATCCATATATGAAAATTCCTTGCTAAAAAAGTATCAAAGGGAAATGGAGCTGGACGATTATGAGCTCGAGGGGCTCTCTATAGAAGAAATTTTAACCGAATTTAAAAGTGAACGCTCTAAATATATCGTCTTAACCGAAATCTTTCAGCTTATTTATTCTGATGGAGTTTTTCACGATCATGAAAGCGAATTTGTCCATATTATTAAGAGGCACTTTGGATTCGATGCAAGTGAATTTGGAACGTTCAAGGATTGGGTTGAGAAAATAAAAGAATTATCGGTAACAAAGCGAGAGCGTTAGAATACCCTTAATTGAGTACATGATCACTTTAGAAAAAATACAATGGCCCCTATCCTTATTGGACTAGGGGCCGTTTATGCTTTAATTGTTATTCCTCTTCTGTATAAGCTTCCGTGGTGGTATCCATGCACTCCCAGCATTCACTTCGATTCCTTTCATACTTGGATAATTCACTCCCACAAGAAATACAAAAATCCATAAGAATTGATTCCCCTTTCAAGTGAAGTTTATATATATGTTTATTTATATTCCAACATAGCTTGTTAGAGAACCATGTACCTGCAAGCAAAAATAAATTTCTATTGGAATGTGGGCTGCAGCTGTGATTAACATCTTTTTATAAAACGAGTCTAATCAGGTTTTTTATTTTTTCATATTAATATAGTAATCAATTTCTAGGAGGTGGAGATATTGACACGGAGAAAAAACAGCCTGCCCCTCTGTATTTTTCCAAATTATCGCTGGTGCGGTCCAGGATGCAGCGGGCCGGGAAGACCCATTAATGATGTAGATAACTGCTGTTACCATCATGATCGCTGTTTAAGCCAAGGGAATTCCTCATGTTATTGTGACAAACTATTCATAAAATGCCTCAGCACAAAAATGAATCCTCATACGCAAAAAGGTAGAAATGCACGATTAATGTATATGTTCATGAAACTGAAAACAACCTTCTGTCCGAAATAGTTCTTATATTGCTAAAACAGTTGGTTACATCTGAATAAACTAAATCCTAAAATCGTTTGCAATCAATTTGTCCATCCTCTCTGAATTCGATACACTATAGAGTGTAGGTAACTTATAACTGGGTGGGAGAGAGCATTATTATGAGTAAAAGAGTAGTGATTACAGGTATTGGAGCAGTCACTCCTTTGGGGAATGATGCTCAAACAACATGGGAAAATATTAAAAATGGTGTATCGGGTATTGGCCCAGCCACTATCTTTGATGTAGAAAAGGTCGATATTAAAATTGCTGCGGAAGTAAAAGGCTTTGCACCAGAAGAGTTTATGGATAAAAGGGAAGCAAGAAGGATGGGGCGTTATAGCCAGTTTGCGGTAGCAGCAAGTCAAATGGCCGTAAAGGATTCGGGGATTCAGATCGGAGAAGACATTCCAGCAGAACGGGTCGGTGTCTGGATTGGTTCAGGAATTGGCGGACTAGGTGAATTCGAGGAACAACATAGGAAGTTTATTGAAAAAGGACAAAGAAGAGTCAACCCGTTTACCATTCCGATGTTTATCCCAGACATGGCAGCTGGACAAGTTTCCATTGCGCTGGGTGCTAAAGGAATCAACAATTGTTCGGTGACTGCATGTGCATCCGGGGCCAATTCCATCGGTGATGCATTCCGCGTCATTCAAAAAGGGGATGTGGAGATGATGATTGCGGGTGGAACAGAAGCGACGATTACTGAAATGACCGTAGCTGGATTTTCGAATATGACCGCTCTTTCTAAAAATCCTGATCCGAACACAGCAAGTCGGCCTTTTGATAAGAATCGCGATGGTTTTGTAATTGGGGAAGGCGCAGGAGTTGTGGTCCTAGAAGAACTAGAACACGCAATTGCCCGTGGTGCTAAGATTTATGGAGAATTAATCGGCTATGGCGCAACCGGTGATGCCCATCATATTACCACGCCTGCACCAGACGGAGAAGGGGCTGGCAGGGCAATGAAATTGGCATTAGACGATGCGGATATTTCCCCTGAACAAGTTGACTATATTAATGCACATGGGACATCCACTAATTATAATGATTTGTATGAAACGTTAGCCATTAAAGAAGTTTTCAAAGAACATGCCTACCATTTATCGGTTAGTTCCACGAAATCAATGACTGGTCACTTATTGGGTGCCACTGGCGCAATTGAAGCGATATTCTCTGTTTTAGCCATCAATGAGGGAATCATTCCGCCAACCATCAACTATGAAACGCCGGATGAAGAACTGGATTTAGATTATGTCCCAAATGAGGCAAAGAAGAAAGATGTTCAAGTTGTTTTATCCAACTCATTAGGATTCGGCGGACATAATGCTACATTAATTTTTAAAAAGTTTACCGAGTAACGATAGCGAATAGCAAAAAAAGAAGGTGTCTAAAGATTATTTAGATACCTTTTTTCTATGGGTTTGGACTATTTCCGACAAAAATAAAACTAACCAAACGTTTGATTAGTTTTAGTATAAACACTTGTATCAACTGAATTTTTTCCCGGGAAATGGAGGGGAAAGTGTCGAAATCCGCATCGACAAAAAAAGACCGGGTATCGCTACCCGGTCTTATAAGATTACTGTCTAGCTCCAGCACCCTAGCGGCTAGTGTCCTTCGCTCTCCGCCCTACGATAAGTCAAGCACGAATGCGCCTCCGGCTCTTCGTGTTTCCTTTATCTCAGTTGGAGTGCTCCACAAGGAAGGCTTCGGCAGCATAAGCATCGCACGAAGAAAGAGCGTTAGCTCTTTCGAGGAGGCCATACGCCGCTGACCAGGGCGCTTGCGCTTTTCTTATTAAAAAACTATGCTTAAGCATTTCTTATTTGTTTGCTCCGTAATTGACCGCACGCGGCATCAATGTCTGTGCCATGCTCTTGGCGGATCTTACAATTAACCCCGCCCTTTTTCAACGTATCATAAAAGGACAATACCGATTCCTGTTCACTTCGTTGATATTGACTGTGTTCATCAACCGGGTTATATGGAATTAAGTTTACATAGACTTTCTGCCCGAGTGGACGAAGCAGGTCGACAAGCTCCTCAGCTTCTTGTTTATGGTCATTTACATCTCGCAGCAGAATATATTCAATCGTAATCCGTCGATTTGTTTTGTCTACATAATACTCCATAGCCTTCATTAATTTTTCAATCGGAATGGCCCGGTTTATTTTCATAATACGCGTACGAAGTTCATTATTTGGCGCATGTAATGACACTGCCAGGTTTACCTGCAGCCCTTTATCCGTGAACTCAATCAGCTTGTCCGCAAGACCGCTTGTGGAGACGGTGATACGTCTAGCCGCGATGGCTAGTCCTTTATCATCTTTTATTACCTTGATAAAATCTAATAGGTTTTCAAAATTATCAAAAGGTTCCCCAATGCCCATCACAACCACATGGCTGACGGTTTCTCCCAGGCCTTTTTTGTCCAGATGCAGCTGCACATTCATAATTTGCTCAACAATTTCCCCACTGGATAAATCGCGGCTTTTCGCTAATAACCCACTTGCACAAAAGCTGCAGCCGATGTTACAGCCAACTTGTGTTGTCACGCAAACTGAAAGGCCGTATTTCTGCCTCATTAAAACCGTTTCGATTAAATTGCCATCCTGCAATTTAAACAAAAACTTAATCGTGCCATCAGCGGATTCTTGTTTAATGTGTTCCTGTAAGGTTTGGATCACGAAGTTGTCTGCTAATAGTTGAACACACTCTGGATTAACTTCCGTCATCTCCGAGAATGCTGTGACACGCTTTCGATAAAGGTACTCCCAAACTTTCTGTGCTCTCGACTTCTTCTCGCCGTGGGCCTCAAGCCAGGCGGCTAATTGATCGATCGTTAATCCGTATATACTCTGTTTATTCATATGTTCCTCCTCTTTTCGTAACGATAAAACTTACTAAAATTTATCTTTACCTACTATATAAATAGTGAATTGACTCTAAATCAGCTAATCACCATACATGTAATTTTAAAAACATTATCTATTATACCAAGAAAATACACATAATAAAAAAATACCTATAATTGGTTGTTAAATTAACTTTATAAAAGTTGGAGGCTGTATGTATGAAAGTTCTATCAATGATTCAGCCATGGGCAAGCCTTTTTGTCCTGAGAGAGGCCAAGTTTGAAACAAGAACATGGAGAACAAAATATCGAGGACCGTTGGCAATTCACACGAGCAAAAAAATAGATAAGGCGGTCTGCAATCATATCGCCATCCAAAAGCTGCTTGGTAAGCATGGATACATAAAAGAGGACCTTCCGACTGGGATGATTATCGCCGTCTGCCAACTTGTGAATTGTTTGAAAGTCATAGAGAACAACCAAACATGGGCAGTCCTTGAAGATGGACGAATCGTTTCAGGCAATGACTATTTCTTAGGTGACTATCGTGTGGGAGGCTTCGCTTGGGAAGTTGAGGATATGAAGAAACTTGAGGAATACATTCCGGCGAAGGGCCACTTGGGTATTTGGGAATACAAAGACAAATAGGAATTTTTATTGCTAAATAGATTGTGCAAATTTTACTCGGCTACAGACGTGATTTATCAGAATCACGTCTTTTCATATTTTAAGGGTTCCTAAGTTATAAGGGAGTCATAGGTGATAACTATGGATTTCTCTTAAACAATATCCCCGCTTGTTCTGCCATCACACGAGATGAAACTGTAATTCCATTCTTAAGCTACCATCCAACTAACCCTGCGAAAGCTGACAGAAAAATTGAACAAAAAATTTTTTAAAAAGGACATACTGTCAGTGACATATTACTGTTAATAACAGTATACTGTTATTAACAGTAATTTATTGCCAAACAAATTTTACATTTAAATTAGGAGGTTATATATTTCATGAAACATACAGGGAGACATACAGGTGCATTTCTTCTGCTGTTTTTAACAGAGGGAGATAGCTATGGAGGGAAACTCCTGCAGAAATGTGAAGAAGAGCTTCCCATCAACCCAATTGATAGTGCCATTCTTTATCGCACATTAAAAACATTAGAGAAAGAAGGTGCTGTTGAGTCTTATTTGGACACATCTAATCAAGATAAGCTGATAAAAATGTACAAAATTACTACAGTTGGAAAAAGTAAATTAGAAGATTTTCAAATAGATATAGAAGAAAAAATGAAGAACTTATCATTTTTCTTAAATAAATACAAAGAATGGAAGGAGTCTAATCATGATTAATGGTGCTATACTTTACGCTATGGCTATCATTCTTCTCAGTATTTCTTTTATAAAAGATCGAAATAAAACAACAGATGCTCTATTAAAGTCATGGAAAAGCTTTCGTAATATTATTCCTGACATTTTATCAATTATGCTTTTCGTTGGGCTATCCCTATCTATATTAACTCCTTCCTTAATTTCTTCAATCATTGGAGAAAAATCTGGATTGACAGGTATTGTTTATTCAGCATTAATTGGTTCTATTGCACTAGTTCCAAGCTTTGTTGTATTTCCTCTTGGACACACATTAGTTCAAAATGGTGCAGGACTTCCTCAAGTAGCAGTATTAATGTCTACATTAATGTCCGTAGGAATCACAACTTTACCTATGGAACAAAAGATATTTGGGAGAAGTTTTGCCTATTCTCGCAACGTATCTGCAGTGGTAATGTCTCTAATATTTTCATATATTATTTGGGTGGTGATGGGATGAATGAATTAAAAAGGTATTGTTTCTTTTTCATTTTATTAATTGGGCTCATTATCCTTACCTTTATAAACCGATCGGTGGGGTGGAACGCATTTCAATTAACAGGAAAAAGCATTCTAGATATGCTGTTTCTACTCCCTCCTGTCTTAATATTCGTAGGTTTGATTGACAAATGGGTGCAGAAAGAAACACTTATAAGATATATGGGAGAAAAATCCGGCATCTATGGAATTTTGTTTTCTCTATTATTAGGAGTAATTGCAGCTGGTCCCCTCTACGTAGCTTTTCCAATTGCGGCACTATTATTAAAAAAAGGAGCAAGCATACGCTATATTGTATTTTTTTTAGGAGTTTGGACAACTGCAAAATTACCGGTTATTGTATATGAATTTGCTTCATTTGGAGTTAAATTTACACTCATTCACATTTTTTTTGGTTTGTTATTTTTCTATTTAATGGGTATTATTTTCGAGAAGTTTTATATGCATCAACAATTGTTAAAGTATGATATAACTAAAGACGTTTAGATTTAAATCGATAAATCTTTAACCACTCAATCCCGGATTATTTTGTAGCTAAACCTACAACGGACTATACTGCGTGCAGCAAATGATTAGGGGACACAGTTTGCACTGCATCCCCTTGTTAAAGTGTATTTCTTCAAATCCTTTTTTTCGCCTTTATTTCTTACTGGAATGCTGCCCCGTTTCTAATTGAAAAAGATGCTTTTTAAAAGAGCTCCAAATCCTAAATGGAAAAGTATTCTGTGACCGTTTGTTAATAAGAAAATTAAAAAATTGGTGGAGTCACCGAAAAAAGTATGGCAGCATGTTCATTAAAATTATTTTCCCATTTATGCTTCATTTGTGCTGGTATTTTTACACTATCACCAGATTCCAATATGTATTCTTCATCATCTAAAAACACTTTAATTTTCCCTTCTAATACAAAAGCAACTTCTTCTCCTTTATGCTCCAACTGTTTCTTAGATGAAGCAGTGTTCGGTGGAAAATTCATAATGGCTGTTGCAAGGTTTCCAGTAAAATCAGGTGAAACTAGCTCATAGGATAAGTTTTCAATGATCATTTTCTTTCGATGACTAGACCTAACAACTAAATCAGCCGTGTTTGTTTCTTCAATGAAAAAACTAAATGTAGGAACGTCTAGGGATTTCGCTAAAACTTTAAGAGTCTGAATAGAAGGGTTTGCTAAGCCGCGTTCGATTTGACTCAACATTGAAGGCGTTATTTCAGCTAACTTTGCTAATTCTCTAATGCTTAAGTCTTTAGCTTTTCTATATTTTTCAACCTTCTTACCAATATCTATATCTTCCATTACTATGCACTCCTTGATTAATCGTTAACTTAAATTTAACGTTTTTAAATAATACTTAACAACCAAAAATATCTATGTTAAACTGCATTTAACATTTGTTAAATTATATTTTACAATGTTTTGATGACTATAATCAAGTTAATGAGGAGGACTATCAAAGTGAAAGAGATTGAATTCGGTGATCTACAAACATGGAAAGAAAACTATCCTTTACTAAACAAACTCATTTCGTTGAATGAAATATTGTGGTTAAATCCTAAAATTGAAAAGTTTAAAACAGGAATTAAAAAATCCCCCCTTACTCAAGACGATGTAAAGGATGCAGAGGAAAGATTGAAACGTTTTGCTCCATATATTTCCAAAGTTTTCCCAGAAACAAAAAAGAAGAATGGGATAATAGAATCTCCATTGGTGAGAATTCCTTCCATGAAACAATCCTTAGAGCAGAATTATCAACAACCTATATTGGGTGAATTATTGCTTAAGTGTGATAGTCACCTTCCTATATCAGGGTCTATAAAAGCAAGAGGCGGGATTTATGAAGTTCTCAAACATGCCGAAGAATTAGCTCTTCAACATCAATTGTTGACAATTGAAGATAACTATTCCATTTTAGATAGTGATAGGTTTCGAGCCTTCTTCTCCCAATATTCAATCGCAGTAGGCTCGACTGGAAATTTAGGACTTAGTATAGGCATCATAAGTGCAAAGTTAGGTTTTAATGTGACCGTTCATATGTCGGCTGATGCAAAACAATGGAAAAAAGACTTACTTCGAAGCAAAAATGTTAATGTAATAGAATATGAATCGGATTATAGTAAAGCAGTAGAGGAAGGTCGACTCCAAGCAGATGGGGATCCTACATGTTATTTTGTAGATGATGAAAATTCTTATGACCTATTTTTAGGATACGCAGTAGCAGCATCTCGATTACAAAAACAATTAGAAGAGTTAGAGATAACAATTGATGAAAATCATCCTTTGTTTGTTTACCTTCCATGTGGAGTAGGCGGTGGTCCTGGCGGAATAGCTTTTGGTTTGAAGTTAGTATATCAAGACCATGTTCACTGTTTCTTTGCAGAACCTAGCCACTCTCCATGTATGTTACTTGGTTTAATGACTGGACTTCATGATAAAATTTCTGTGCAAGATATTGGTCTTGATAATGTAACAGACGCTGATGGACTTGCTGTAGGAAGACCATCTGGATTTGTAGGTAAAACTATAGAACCGTTTCTAAGTGGTAATTATACGGTTAGCGATGAACAGTTGTATAAGCTATTAAAGGAACTAGTTGATACAGAGGGGATTCGTTTAGAACCTTCAGCACTAGCAGGCATGATAGGACCAATTAAATTATCTAAAGATGGAACGAATTATTTACTGAAGCATAATTTAACGGAAAAAATGAGTAAAGCTACACATATTATCTGGGGGACTGGTGGAAATATGGTTCCTGAAGAAATGATGAAGCAATATTATCAAAAAGGATTGAATTTATCGTTAGACAATCAAAAGTAATTCAACACAGGGGTTAGTTGACCCCTGTGTTTTTATTGGGAAAAATTTTTTATTTGAACGGGAACTTGAATTTCGAATGTAATCTCATTTGGTTTATCGGTGATTGTAATATCGACGTGCATAATTTGCAGCGCATCGCCGGTTATATGATATCCGGTTTCATCAAGATATTCCAATATCTTACTCAAGCTTTCGCTGCGATTCCATAATAATTCTCCGTTATAACGAATACACGCAAATAACCCAGCAGGAACCGTCATCTGACACTGTTTAGGTATTTTTTCCTTATTTTTTGCCACTACAAAAATAATGGATGGTTCTTCAAATCGTTTCGCTCGAAGATCCGCTTCCTGGATGATAATGCCTAGTCTATTACTAGCTAGAATGGGTGTCTTCTCGGTGAGCATATTTTCTAACCTTATAACACCATAACTGAGTTCCAAATTATTATTTATTTTTTCATTTAAGGTAATTAACTTCCTTCTTCCTATTTCGCGGAAGAACACCGATTGAAGTTCTTTTTCTTTCGCTACATGCTCTAAGTATCCAATTTTACCCCGAATATTTTCCTCCAAGTCATGTAGCTCGTTCAGCTTTGACACAAGTTCCGTATGCTTGGTTTTCAGAATGTCCAAGGACTTATTAAAATTGCGTTCATTAAAATAATCCTTTATTTCGTCCGTACTCATCCCAAGTTGCCGCAACTCTTTAATGGTCCCTAAAACTTCATATTGAAAAATAGAATAGTAGCGATACCCCGAATCGGGATCTACATATTGAGGTTTGAATAGGTCAATTCGATCATAGTGGCGTAAAGTCTCCGTTGTTACCCCTCTTAATCTCGCCATTTCACCAATGGTTAATTTTTCCTTTATTTTCAAGGAATTCACCCCCCTAAAAAATATAATACATCTATTGACCTTTGTGTAACAACAAGGTTTACAATAAAAATACGAAATCTTCTAAATCATCTAAGAATTAAATTTACTAATACGGAGGGAGTTGAGTTATGAAACAGAAAGCGCTTGCGAGAACACTTACTTTGTCACAGGTTGTTTTTTTAGGGATTGCATGGAATAACCCCATGGTGTTTTTTAATACCTATGGAATTGCTGCCGTTACCTCAAGAGGTGTTATTACGACTGCATACAGTATTGCTTTTCTAGCAATACTTTTTACAGCTCTCAGCTATGGCAAGATGGCGAAAGCCTACCCGATCTCAGGGTCAGCCTATTCCTTTACGCAAAAATCTATTAATTCTGAGGTTGGGTTCATTGTAGGTTGGACGATTATGCTTGATTATATATTAACGCCTATGGTCACCTGCTTGATGTCCACTGTCTTTTTAAGTGCTGTATTTCCTGGAATCCCGCATTATGTGTGGGTAATTGTGTTGACTGCAAGCATCGTATTTCCTAGCATACTGGGTGTGGAGATCTCAGCAATAACGAGTAAAATTTTTGTTATTGCTCAAGTCATTTTTGTTTGCCTTTTTTGGATATTATCCTTCAAAAGTTTATCAGAAGGAGTAGGGGCGGGTAGTCTTTTCTCCATTAAGCCATTGTTTGATGCAGATGTTTCCATGTCCGTTATTTTGGCAGGAGCTACCATTCTTTGCTTTAGTTTTCTTGGTTTTGACTCACTCACTACTTTATCAGAGGAAACAATCAATCCCGAAAAAACAATCCCAAGAGCCATTATCATCATGCTATTGTTTATCGGAGTTTTGTATATTGGCTCTTCTTACTTAGCACAATTGGTGCATCCTGGCATTTCATTCAAACATGCTGATTCTGCAGCCCTTGAAATTGCAGTGCTGATCGGAGGAAATTTATTTAAGTCCATTTTTATTACAGCAGTGATTATTGGAAATTTTTCTTCAGGAATCGCTTCAATCACAAGTGCATCGCGAGTGTTATATGCGATGGGACGAGATTCCGTATTACCCCAAAATATATTTGGATACATTCATCCTAAATTTAAAACACCGTCACTTGGCATCATTGTGATTGGCGTAGTTTCTTTACTCGCAATTCCATTAACCCTAGAACAAGTTATTAAGTTTATCAATTTTGGAGCGTTAATTGCCTTTACATCTGTAAATCTGTCTGTTATCGCCCATTATTTTATCAGAAATCATAAGCGTTCTTTTAAGGATTGCATTCGGTACCTATTATTACCACTCGTTGGCGCAGGGTTTACGGTATGGTTGTGGTCGCATTTAGAAAGGGATGCGTTGATTCTCGGGGGCATCTGGATGGCATGCGGCTTGATTTATCTTATTTATTTGACGAAATGGTTCCGCCAACCACTTCCTGAGTTTCATTTTGATAAAGAATTGATTCCACAAAATGTCCATGACATTGATCGAGAGGTTATCCCTCAACAGGTAAGGTGAAAATAATATACTGGAGGTTTGTAAAAATGCTGAAGTTGAAAATGTTTATTAATGGTGAATGGATGGATTCATTAAGAGGAGCTAAGAGTAATGTTGTGAATCCTGCAAACGGTAATATCATGGCTGAGGCCCCGCAGGGAAGTAGAGAAGAAGCCCAAATGGCGATTAATGCAGCACGAACAGCTTTTGATTCTGGAATTTGGTCAGACTTACCGGCATCTGAACGTGCAACCTACTTATTTAAAATAGCGGATAAGATTGAAGAAAAGGCAGACGAGCTTAGCCAACTTGAAACAGAGAATACGGGAAAACCTCTTAAAGAATCCGAGTTTGATATTGCTGATACCGTGAATTGCTTTCGATACTATGCTGGGTTAGTGACAAAGCCAAATGGTCAAACGTATTCTGTTGCCGATCCTGTGCAAGCCATGGTTATTCGGGAACCTGTCGGTGTATGCGGACTTATCGCTGCATGGAATTTTCCATTGTTGACGGGAGCTTGGAAAATAGCCCCTGCGCTTGCTGCGGGAAATACGCTTGTATTTAAACCAGCTGAAATCACTCCAGTCACCACTTACAAATTATTTGAGATCATGGAAGAAGTGGGGGTACCAGCTGGTGTTGCAAACTTAGTTTTGGGAGGTGGTTCAACAGTAGGAAATGAAATAGCAGAAAGCCAAAAGGTGGATCTGATTTCTTTTACAGGTAGTACAGCAACGGGTAGAAAAATTATGAATTCAGCAACAGGAAATATTAAAAACATTTCACTCGAACTAGGCGGCAAGTCGCCAAATATTGTTTTCGCTGATGCAGATTTTGAGACAGCCATCGATTATGCTTTGAACGGAATTTTTACCAATGCCGGCCAAGTATGTAATGCGGGATCCCGTTTACTGTTAGAAGAGAGCATTCATGATAAGTTCATTGCTAGATTGGTAGAAAGAGCGAAAAAGATTCAGGTTGGCCCTGGGGATGATTCCTCTACCGAGATGGGCCCGCTTGTAAGTGAAGACCATATGAAGAAGATCCTTGAATATATTCAAATTGGCTTAGACGAAGGGGCTGCATTAGCTTGCGGTGGCAACCGTATCACAAGCAACGGGCTTGAAAATGGTTATTTCATTGAACCAACAATATTTGTTGACACCAAACCTGACATGAGAATTGTTCAGGAAGAAATCTTTGGTCCAGTTCTTGTCGTTCAAAAGTTTAAAGATGAGGCGGAAGCAATCCAGCTGGCAAATGATACTTCATACGGGCTTGCAGCTGGTGTTTTTTCACAAGATGGCGCCAAAGCTTTGAGGGTTATTAAAAAAGTAAGAGCCGGAATTACTTATGTTAATGCTTATAACCTCGCCTATAATGAAGCACCGTGGGGAGGTTACAAGCAGAGCGGGATTGGCCGCGGGTTAGGAACCTTTGGCTTGGATACGTTTACTGAGGTAAAGCAAATCAATATTAATTTAGATGTTAAGCCAACTGAATGGTTTAGCAATTAATTAAAAATATAAAATTTAAATTCGGAATATTCAAAAAACAGAGGAGGAATTTATTATGTTATGGGATTTTCATTTTAATCTGCCTACTTCTATAGAGTTTGGGAATGGGAAAGTAAAGAATATTGGGAAAAGGGCTAAAGAATTAGGTGGAAATAAAGCGCTTATTATTACAGATAAAGGACTTGCGCAAACAGGAATTTTGGAAAAAATCACACAGTCATTAGATCAAGAAGGTGTCAATTATATTGTTTATGATGAAATATCACCTAATCCAAAAGATGTAGATTGCGAGAGTGCTTATCAACAGTTTAAAAATCAGAATATCGATCTCTTAATTGGTCTTGGCGGCGGAAGCTCAATGGATACAGCTAAAGCAATTGGGACACTTCTTACACATGGAGGAGAGCTAAGAGAACGTTACGGGGTAAATTTACTGGAACGGGAAATCCCGCCACTAATTTGTATTCCGACAACTTCAGGTACCGGTAGTGAAGTGACAAGAGGGTCTGTCATTACGGATACCGTGACGAAACAGAAGGAGGCGATACTAGATTTGAAAATCGCTCCTAAACTGGCACTTGTTGATCCTGAATTGACGTTAACCTTGCCTAAATCGATTACAGCAGCTACAGGAATGGATGCACTTACACATGCAATTGAAGCTTATACCTGCAAAGTTGCTCAACCACTTTCAGATGCTTTGGGGCTATATGCTATTGAATTAATAGCCAAATACCTTCCATTAGCAGTAGAAAATGGTCATGATTTAGAGGCTAGGAAAAATTTGCTTTTGGGCAGTTTAGTTGCAGGCATCGCCTTTGATAACACGGATCTTGGGGCTGTACATGCGATGGCCGAACCACTTGGAGGACTCTATGATACTCCACATGGAGTGGCGAATTCAATTTTTCTTCCACATGTATTTGAATTTAATATTCCTTCAAATCCAGAAAAGCACGCCCAGGTAGCAATCAAGCTTGGGGCAAATCCTGAAGGAAAAACAGTTGAGGAAACGGCGTACGAAGGTGTTGTGCTGTTAAAAAAGCTGGCAAATAACATCGGGATTCCTAGCTTCCGAGATTTAGGCAATGTAAATCCCGAAGACTTCCCTTTTCTAGTGGAAGGAGCCTTTAAACATTTATGTACTCAGGCGAATTCAAGAGATCTGACAAAAGAGGACTATCTAAACTTATTTCAAAAGACTTATGAGGTGAAAACCACTACTTTAATTGAAAATTAATTGTATAAAAAGTATAGAGCAAAATTTAAAATCCTTTATTAAGACTGGCCCGCTGGCAGAAAACCTTGCATTAGCAAAAAGCGAGGATGAAAATCTAGAAGGAGGCAGTATGAATGTCTAATCGTAATGAAAAACAGTTTTTAAATTTACCTTTTACAGGAATTTGTACTTTTGGGAAATACCCAATATGTGCGGACCTGAACCAGCTTGACGCTGATGTGGCGGTCATTGGGGTGCCTAATGACATGGGTACACAATGGAAATCAGGAGCAAGAATGGGCCCTAGAGGAATCCGCGAAGGCTCTACATTATATAGTTTCGGTTTGGAGGGTGCTTATGATATTGAAAACGATATTATGTACCTAGGACCTGAATGGAAAGTAGTCGACTGCGGTGATGTAGACATGGTACACGGAGATATTATGCAGTGCCATGAGAATACAGAAGAAGCAATCCGAAAAATTATTTCCAAAGGTGCTATGCCGGTTGTACTAGGCGGCGATCATTCCATCACAGCAGCAGTCGGAAAAGGACTAGAAGACATAGGTCCGTTTCATGTGATTCAAATTGATGCCCATTTAGACTGGGCGGATCATCGCTCGGGAATGCGATATGGTCACGGAAACTGCATTCGCCGCTTATCTGAGCTGGATTACGTTCAGAAGATATTTCAGTTTGGCATTCGCGGGATTAGCAGCAGCAAAAAAGAAGACGTCGAAGCAGCAAGAGCGTATGGCAGTGTGATCCTATCACCTCGTCAGATGAGAAAGAAGGGACTTAAGGAAGTGCTGGAGCTAATTCCTGCAGGAGAAAAATATTATGTAACAATTGATATTGACGGAATCGATCCGTCAATTGCTCCTGGAACAGGTACACCTTCTCCAGGGGGCCTCCTTTATGATGAGGTTAATGAATTGCTTGAAGGAATTTCCAAAAGAGGAGAAGTCATCGGTTTTGATTTAGTAGAAGTTGCCCCGCCATATGATCCAACAGGCATGACCGGACAAGTAGCAGCCCGTATTGTACTAGACTTACTCAGCTATGTTTTAAAGGAAAAGGAGAAAAAGGGGAATAATAAATACGGAAAAGAAAAAGAAGAAATGCTTTCTTAATTAAGAACTGGCTAGTATTGAGATAGTATTCCACCTTGGCAATAGGATTAGGAATTTGAATGTAAAAGCATGATTCCATGAAAGCTTTAACAGACACCCTTACCGAAGTGATGGGGTGTCTATTTTTTTCTTTTTATAAAAGGTATTATAATGCACCTGAATATAATTGCTTTTGCCTTGTTTTATACTAAAATGGATTTAATAAGTTTTCTATGGTCAAATCCATTTTTTAATCGTGTTTGCAACAGGAGGATTATCAAAGATGATTACAGCAGGGACATTTAATGGTGTCGGTGGAACAGAACTATTCTTTCGAGTAATCGAACCATTAACAGCTCCAAAAGCAGCAGTTATTTTAGTTCATGGACATGGCGACCATAGCGGCGGAATGCAAAATCTATTCAAAAGACTGGTTAAAAGTGGGTATATAGTTTATACGTTTGATTTATGCGGTCATGGAAAAAGCTCTGGTAAAAGGGGATTTATCCAATCATGGGATGAATTTAGAGGAGATTTACATGAGTTTCGAAACCTTGTTGCGCTAGATCAGCCTGAAAGGCCTTTGTATATTGTGGGGCATAGCCTTGGGGGCTTGATTACTCTTGATTATGCCTTGGATTATAGTGACAGCATTTCAGGAATTATTGCTATATCGCCGGACATTTCATACGAAGTGAAACCGTTAGAGCAGTTAGGCATAACCATTATGGGTAAGGTTAAACCAGACTATAGTATCAATAAATCTCGAAAAAAGCGGAGATATTCCCGCTTTTTTTTGCGCCTTGTCACCGATTTGTCCAATCAACGGGCGGATTTTTCAGGTTAATGGGCGAATATGGGGTTCCAATGGGCGAATTTTAGACTGCATCGAGCGAATCTAGTGTTTCAATGAGTGAATCTAATTTTATTTACGATTATTTCGTTTTATTGTTAACCTATTTATTATTATAGTTTACAATAAAAGAATATATAGTATTTATTTTAAAATGGAGGGATAAAGATGAATAAATGGATGAATCTTGCAGATCGAGTGTTAGATGGGATGGATATAACCAATCAGGAGGCACTTTCCATATTAGAATGTCCAGATGATGACGTTCTTCTGCTAATGCACGCTGCTTTTCAAATCAGAAAGCGATATTATGGAAAAAAGGTAAAACTTAATATGATCTTGAATGCGAAATCTGGACTCTGTCCCGAGAATTGTGGCTATTGCTCTCAATCATCTATTTCGACAGCACCGATTAATTCTTACAGAATGGTAGATAAGGATACGATACTTGAAGGCGCAAAACGTGCACATGATTTAAATATAGGGACGTACTGTATTGTGGCTAGTGGCAGAGGGCCAACTAATAAAGATGTTGCACACGTAGTGGAGGCAGTTAAAGAAATAAAGGAAACATATGGATTGAAAGTTTGTGCCTGTCTTGGACTGTTAAAACCAGAACAAGCGAAGCAGCTGAAAGAAGCCGGAGTAGATCGTTACAATCATAATATCAATACATCAGCGAGCAACCATGCAAACATCACAACTTCCCATACATACGATGATCGAGTTAATACGGTGGAAACAGTAAAGGAATCCGGAATGTCTCCATGTTCAGGTGTCATTGTTGGGATGAGGGAGACAAAGCAAGATGTAGTTGATATGGCTAAAAGCTTAAAAGCTCTTGATGCGGATTCCATTCCAGTTAATTTCTTACATGCGATTAATGGCACTCCATTAGAAGGAGTAAAAGAATTGAGCCCGCTATATTGTTTAAGGGTATTGGCTTTATTTCGTTTTATCAATCCAACAAAGGAAATTCGGATCTCAGGTGGAAGAGAAGTCAACCTACGTTCGTTACAAGCATTGGGTCTTTACGCAGCCAATTCCATCTTTGTCGGTGATTACTTAACGACCACTGGACAAGAAGAATCCGAAGATCACAAAATGTTACTTGATTTAGGATTTGAGGTAGAATCCGTAGAAGAAATGAAAGCGAGCTTAAATTAGAGGTTTATACTAATACTAAATCAAAGGAAAGAGGCACCCGGTCCGAAGTCACCGGGTGTCACCTTTTATTTATAGCCAGCCGCCAATTTCCAAAACCGTCAGGACAATCTCAATGACAATAAGAGTGACGATGATCCATTCCACGAATAATCCTCGAATTGAATGGCTGATGGTGGAAAAACCGTCCATGATGTTATATAAAATCTCCGTTTTGCTCTTCAATATTTTATAGCGATCGTTCAATTCAAAAAACTCCACCATTCTGTCGTAAAAACCGCTGGCCGCGCTGCTCGTCCAGGTAATATCAGGCTTATCCAAAATCATGATATACGCAAGGGTATTGTACTCGTGACGGACGATTTTTGCCGTAGTCCGGGCCAGCTCCTTGTTGCCAATTCGCAGGTTGCCTTTCTCTAGTCTGTCGATCATGGTTTCGAGTTTGTCATGGATTTGCCCAAGTTGTTCCTCTGTCTTTTCAAGCGCCACGGACTTTGCTATTACTGTAGAAATCAATTCAGGGTAAAATTCCTCATATTCAGGGACGACTACATATTCATCAGTCAACTCCAGGTTCTCGGTTTCTGTAATATGAAGGCAGTAATCGTCGCTATATCTGTCCGCTTGTTTAATGTCAAAATCTAGTTCGAAGGAATGGATGTAATGCAATAAACTCTCGATCTCATCAACACATAAATGATTAATGAAGACAATACTTCCAAAGGAAAAGATCAGGACCATTTGCGAATCGTCAACATGGTTATGGAGAATTGATTCTAGAATAGCGCCTCTGAGGATTAACGGTTGTTCCCAGGTGAATTTTTTAGGAATTCCGCAATGGATCGCAATTTTGTTCAAGTCAATTTCATGAGTCACGGCAAATGCTTTAAAGGTAATTTCTTCCACTATGATCACCTTTCCAGTGAATTGTCCTTTTTTTGATTTTATTCCGTTCTTAGCAAAAACATGCTTTCACAAAGTAGTGAGATTTAAGGGCAAATTTGAGTAGTGAGCAACTTTTTTATGATTGTAAAATATTGCATCTTATCCTTAGCAAAAGTGTATAGAAACCTCTCTCATTGGAAAAATAATACACAGTGAATTAAAGGGGGGGGCACAAGAATGGTTCGGTTCCGTAAACGAGAAAAGGTAGATAAATTGAAGAAAATCATTTCACTATCCCGTGGAGAAGAAACTATCGAACCATTCAGTACGAATCTTTCGGAAAACGAGCAAATTTTAAAAGAAATGTTTCAAAATTGCGCTGACTTTATCATTCGTCCTATATATATAACAGACAAACCTAAAATTCTTCTAGCTTATTTAGATGGATTAACTGACACAAAAACTCTGGAGAGTATGCTGTTCAAACCGATGGTATTTGAGGGGCTTCCCAATGATAGCGTTGAAATTCGATCGATAGTACAAATCATGGAGAAACAGCTATTATCTGTCACTCCTGTTAAAACTGTTTCACAGATGAATGAACTGGTTAATGGGGTCTTGAAGGCGAATGTCGGAATATTATTAGAAGGTGAATCACAAGCTTTACTTGTCAATTTAACAGAATTTGAAATGCGGAATGTGGAAGAACCGGCAACAGAAATCACCATTAGAGGCCCGAGAGATGGATTTACAGAATTAATCCGGACAAATACTACTCTTCTTCGCAGAAGAATCCGAAGCACTAGACTGAAATTGGAGTCCCTCTCGATTGGCGAACTTTCTCAAACCGATGTTGTTATTGCTTACATTGAGGGAATTACTCAGGATTCACTATTGGAAGAGGTACGTAAAAGGTTGGGTCGTATTAAAATTGACGCGATACTGGAATCTGAGTACATAGAGGAATTTATTGAGGACATGCCATTTTCACCATTCCCGCAAATTCAAAATACAGAAAGGCCAGATATTGTTGTGGCCAACTTACTGGAAGGAAAAGTCGCGATTCTCGTCGATAATACTCCGTTTGCCCTCATTGCTCCAATGACATTTTGGGATGGACTTCAGTCGGTTGAGGATTACTATGAACGTTTTTTCTATACCAATTTCATCCGGTTTGTTCGTTATGTTTTGTTTAATATGACTCTCTTTTTACCATCTTTATATGTCGCGCTTTCAACCTATCATCCAAAACTAATACCCACTAAACTCCTTATTAGTATAGCGTCAGCTCGAGAGGGTGTCCCATTCCCAGCGATCATTGAAGCCTTGATTATGGAATTTGTGTTTGAAGGGTTACGGGAGGCTGGGATACGCTTGCCAAGAGCGGTCGGTTCAGCGGTCAGTATTGTTGGAGCTCTTGTCGTCGGACAGGCAGCTGTACAAGCAGGTATCGTCTCTGCCCCCATGGTCATTGTCGTAGCTACAACCGGAATTGCCTCGTTTTCAATTCCACGTTACAATCTTGGAACTGCGCTGAGGCTCGTTCGATTTGCCATGCTGATTTTAGCTGGAATCTTTGGTTTATACGGTATCACACTGGGCTTTATTATGCTGACCATTCATCTTGTCAATCTCCGCTCTTTTGGGGTTCCGTATTTTACACCTGTGGCCCCACAGATTCCCCGGGATTTAAAGAGCGCATTTTTCAGGTCACCCCGATGGGCTATGCAGTTTGGTCCGATTTTTACCTTCGGCAGCAATAAATCACGAATTCCTCCTGGACAAAAGCCAAGTCCGAAAAAAGGGGGAAGAGATGATTGAAGAAAGAGTACATTCTTCATTTAGTATTATGTTTCTCCCTCTTTTTCATTTCTGGATGCTGGGATAGCAAAGAGTTAAATGAACGAGCGATATGGCTGGCTTCAGGCTATGATAGTGCAAAAAATAATGGAGTAGAAATAAGCGGTCAAATTGTCATTCCATCTAATATGCAAACCCAAGGCGGTACAGGAGGAGAAAAGGGTTTTTTTACTATTTCTGCGAAGGGAAAAAATCCAAGCGACTGTTTGGATAACATACAGTTAAAACTTCCAAGGGAGTTGTTTGCCGGTCAGCGACGTGTCATTATTCTTGGCGAGCAATTTGCACGTCGTGGACTAAAGAAAATGCTGGATGCAAATCAAAGGAGTCCCGAGGTTAGTTTAAGAACGGATATATTTGTCATCAAGGGTGCGACGGCTAAAGAAGCACTTTCTCTAACCAATCCTTTAGAAAAGCCACCGGCTACTGCGGCTTTAAGTATACATGAAAAATCGGGAGGAAGAGGGAACACCACTTACTTAAATTTTATGACGGCATCTAATAGTGACGGTTTACGCTCCACAATGCCTGTTCTTGAGTTCAGCAGTTCTCAGAATGGAAATAAAGCAGGGAAAGTGGGATCAGCTAATCCACCTCTACTACGGGTTGCCGGAGTGGCAATATTCGATCAAAACCTAAAAATGCGGGGACTTTTAAATATGGAAGAAAACAAACATATGCTGTGGGTAATGGGAATTCTGAAAAAGTTTACGATCAGTATTGCAAATAAGGATAGTAATGCAAGTCTCCAATTAAACCGAATTAGCAGTAAAATTAAACCGCATATTAGTCATCATAATCAAATTAAGTTCATAGTCACATTGAAGGGCGAGGGGACCCTAACGGAAAATAATTCAAATTTGGATGTTCAGTATCACTATAATCTTAAACAGCGCGAAAAGGAATTCGAAACTTATGCCCAAAAACAAGTTCAACAAACGATAAAAAAAGTACAAAATGAGTACGGCTTAGATATCTTTGGATTTGGCGAAGTGATCCATCGAAAGAAACCAAAAATGTGGAAATCTTTGAAAAATGAATGGGATAAGAAATTTTCAGAGGCTAAGATTATAGTAAAAGCCGACGTTAAGATTACGGACATTGGAATGAATGGGTCCTCATTGATGTATAAAGAAAGTGAGGTCAAAAAATGAAACTCTCAGCACTGCAAATTTTTTGGCTGATGTTCACTTTCGAAACGGGAAATATGATACTGATTACCATTTCCCCAAGTTTTCAGGTTGCTAAGCAAGATGCCTGGATATGCTATTGCCTGGCCGGAATGTTAGGTATTATGATTGTATACGTGTCCTCAAAGGCTGCCCTTCTCTATCCAGGAAAAACACTTGTTGAATATAGTCAGCTTATTTTTGGCAAGTGGTTCGGATTGCTTATTGTATCTGTTTATCTTATTCAATGGTTTTCTGTAATTGGTGATATCTTAAGGGAATTTGCAGACTTTACCATTACCATACTACTTCCAACTACACCATTGTGGATAATAGTGTTAACCATGCTTTTGACACTAATCTATGTAACTTACAGTGGAGGGATTGAAGGGATTGGACGGTGCAGCGAAGTGTTTGGTCCCATCGTATTCCTATCCGTTCTCATTATGTTGTTTTTATCCGTATCCATTTTTAATTACCACAATTTTCTGCCCATCTTTTCAGAGACGGGACTCCTTCCAATTATGAAAGGAACCTTAACTCCGCTCTCTTTTCTTGGAGAGTCTGTCATGATGTTAATGCTCCTTTCATTTGTGGACCATCCACAAAAGGGCTTAAAAAGCGCAGTTTTGGGAATTGCTGTAGCTTCAGGGCTTGTTAGTTCAGTCGTAATTGGAGTATTGCTGATATTGGGACCAGAAATTGCATCAAAGCTACGTCACCCTGCATTTGATACGGTCAGCTATGTTACAGTGATGGATTTTATTCAAAACTTAGAAATCCTGGCTGTTCTAGTTTGGATCCTTAGTATTTTTATTAAATTATCGCTTTACTTTTTTTTAGCCAATTATGGAACGGCACAATTATTCCATATCAAAAACTGGCGAAAAATGCTCTGGTTTACCGTGCCTGCCTTTTTTGGGATATCGGTCATCTTTCCCAACCCAACGTATAGCCTCATTTATTTGAATAAGTATTGGATCAATTTTGCTCTTCCGATCAATATGGTAGGAATCCCTCTTTTACTATGGCTGGTAGGGAGTTTACGAAAAAAATTTCAAGCACATTCCTAACATGGAAAGCCTCATTTTTAAACTATCAACCTTCAACGAATAAACATACGAAAAAGATTGAATAAAAAAATCAGGAAATCATTTGTGATTTCCTGATTCTAAGTTGGTTGGTTATTAATAGATGACCACCGGCTCGTAAGTACTGAGGTTATTATATACGGTACTCATAGCACTTGGCGGTGTATTAACGCAGCCATGCGATCCTGCATTTAAGTAGGCATTACTTGCCCAGTTTGATCGAAAGCCGGCATCATGAAATCCTTGTCCATCATTCGTAAAAGGTGCCCAATAATCAACTTGTACTTCATAACTCGGTTTTCCTCCGAGCTCTCTGCCTGTTAGTGTGGCAGGTGTTCGTTTATAGAGGATATACCACACTCCTTTTGATGTATCATTACCAGTGCTGTGTTTACCAGTCACGACATTCGTTGTGATGACTAATTTACCCTTTTTGTAAATCCAAATACGCTGTTCGGCAATCGAAACTTCCGCATATGTATCACCGATGCCATTGTTTGTTGTGGTATCGTATCCGTAGCCTTCACCACTCCAGCCATGTCCGACCGTATTAGATGCAGAAACGGAGGTCGTTCCTTTTTCAAAAGCGGACTTTACCTGTTTGGTTTCTTTAGCCACGTCTAATGCCCAGCCATAACCTTGTCCTTTAACTGAAATGACTGAACCTGAATGGGTTTTAAATTTAAAATTTTTATTTAATGTGGATTGAGACTCATTAATTTCTTCGATTTTCTTTTTAAGATCCCCTTTGTCAATCTTAACCTTCATGTCTTTTGAAACCGTCGCGTTTTTAATTAATTCGCTGCCTTTTAAAGAATAAACCTTGTCCTGGACTTTGTACTCAACGGTTTGTTGAAGAAGTTCCTGCAGCTTTTTCTCTTCATTTTTGACAATCTGACTGTCTTCTTTAATTGGCTGGATGTATACAGGGCTCAAATGGATTTCACTAGTATATCCATGCTTATCAAAGTCTTTTAAAAGACTGGCAACATCATACTGCTCACCATTCTTACTTTTTGAGATGATGACTGTACCTTCTTTCAAAATGGCCTTTGCATCTTTAGGCGGAGTTAAGCTCTTATTCATTTTTACGAGCTTCTCTTCAACTTGTTTCTTCATTTCTTGGCTTCGATACTGATCGATGTTACTCGGCAATAAGGAATATTCTTTCGCCTTTGAAGAGGGAAAAATTGACCACTGGCTTTTTAATAACTTTTTAACACCTGGCAGATCTTCCTCTGTAAATTCCATCTTCGTATCTTTTCCATCTAAAATTTGTTGTTGTCCAACGTAGACCTTATTTGTTAAGACAGACGATTTTAATTTGTTGAGTGCTTCATCAGGAGTTAATCCTCCGACATTCGTGCCATTAATTTCAATATGTGAATTAAAGTAATTTGCCTGATAATAGCTGATTGCCGAAAATATGATTGCGATGATAACGATTATACCGGTTGTGATAAACTTCCAGTTCTTATACCATTTCGTTGATTTCGACTGGCGTTGACCTATTTCTCCTACTGATTCTTTTGCCACATTTTCCACAAATATTCCCCCCAAATTACCTAACAACCCAGCTTTCGACGTCCTTCGACTTTTAAGCCTTTGGTTCTGCATCCAAACTTCAATATATTATATTATACTTAAATTTTAATACTATTCTACTAGATTTTATAGTGTGAACTTTGTCACATTTTGTCTAAGGGTGAAATTTTATATGTCTGAAAATTCAAAACACTAGCCTTGCTCGCCAAAAATCTCCATGATATAGTAAATGTATGGAAATACGGAGTTTACCCTTATAATTCTAATGTAAAAGGGGAAATATGGAAAGGAAACTAAATCAATATGAAACTAGTAAATTATAAAGTGAATTCGAATGATCCATCTAAATTTGGTGTGAAGACAGATTCCGGCATTGTCGACATTGCCAAGGCTTGGAAAGCTGCTAATGAATCCTATTCAATTCCTCTTACTTTAGAGGAGTGGTTGCAAGCGGATAAGAACTCTAAAAAACTTTTTCAAGATTTCGTTCACTCAAACAAGGATTTCAGCGCTTTCACCCTGGCAGAGAATCAGGTTCAATATGGACCATGTGTACCGAAAAGTGCAAAAATCATTTGTGTGGGCCTAAATTATCGGAAGCATGCAGAAGAATCAAATATGGAACCGCCTAAAACGCCTGTACTTTTTAACAAGTATGGCAATTCCCTAGCTGGTCATGGAGACAAAGTTGAGATTCCCGCAGATGCGAAGCAAGTTGATTTTGAAGCAGAACTTGGCATCGTAATTGGAAAAATTGCCAAAAAAGTATCAAAGGAACGTGCTTTGGATTATGTGGCAGGGTATTGCAATGCCAATGATTTATCCGCAAGAGACCTCCAATTCCGCACAAATCAATGGCTCTTAGGAAAAGCAATTGATGGGTTTTGTCCGGTTGGGCCGTATCTTGTGACTGCTGAGGAAGTCGGCAATCCAAATCAGTTGAAAATTGAAACGATTGTTAATGGTAAGATTAGACAATCTTCCAATACAGCGGACATGATTTTTTATTGCGATGAGATTATTAGTTATATTTCCAACTATATAACCCTAGAGCCAGGTGATTTGATAATCACTGGAACACCTGAAGGAGTCATCCTTGGTCTACCGGAGTATGAACAGGATTGGCTGACAGAAGGAGATGAAATAACCATTAGGATAGAAAAACTTGGTGAGCTGACAAACCAGATGACATTACCATTGGTAAAAAATGAAGAGCAAAACCATTCAACAATGTAATAGGGGACTTTTAAGAGAATGCTGATGTGCTTGGGCAATGCTGGGCAAAATTAAAGGGAGAAGTGCATTACTCGCACTGCTCCCTTTTTCTACTATTCTATTAAGCTAGTCTCATTTTAAAATCTTGATAGCCAAATTGCTGCACAACCTGACAATCCCCATCTTTATCTTGAACAGCGATGGCAGGTAATGGCATCCCGTTAAACGTGGTGTTTTTGACCATCGTATAGATCGCCATATCACCGAAAACTAAGCGATCACCGCTCTCTAATGGCTGGTCAAAAGAATAATCGCCGATCACATCTCCTGTAAGACAGGTTTGCCCGCCAAGACGATATGTATATGGCTTTTCTCCAGCTTCTCCTGATCCAAAAAGAGGAGGACGGTAAGGCATTTCCAAGACATCAGGCATATGGCAGGTAGCAGAAGTGTCAAGAATCGCAATCTCTAATCCGTTTTGATGTAAATCAAGTACGGAGGTAATTAAGTACCCAGCATTAAGAGCAATTGCTTCTCCTGGCTCAAGATAAACCTCTAAACCGTATTTATCCTGCATTCTTTTAATGCACGCTTCCAGCCGCGGAATGTCATAATCTTCTCTTGTGATATGATGACCACCGCCAAAGTTGATCCATTCCATTTGCGGAAGAAACTCACCAAACTTTTCTTCGACTGCATTAAGTGTCGTTTCTAAGTCATCAGAGTTTTGCTGACAAAGGGTATGAAAATGCAGCCCTGAAACACCATCCAGCAAATCGGGACGAAAGTGTTCTATCGTGACACCGAACCTTGAACCTGGTGAACAAGGGTCATAGATATCATGTCCTACTTGAGTAGAACATTGCGGATTGATGCGCAAGCCAACTTTTCTGCCAGCTTGAAGTGCTTTATCTTTAAATTTCTCCAATTGTGAGAAAGAATTGAAAATAATATGATCGCAAATTGAGATAATCTCATCGATTTCATCTGCACGGTAGGCAGGGGCAAAGACATGATTCTCTTTGCCCATTTCCTCGTAACCTAGTCGTGCTTCGTACAAACCGCTTGCGGTTGTTCCACTTAGATACTCCCCAATAAGAGGGTAGAATTTTGTCATCGAAAATGCCTTTTGCGCTAAAACAATCTTAGCACCTGTGCGTTTCATGACACCGTTTAGGATTTTGAGATTTTTTTCCACAAGGCCTTCATCAACGACATAACACGGTGTTGGTAATTCTTCAAACCGCATCTTAACGAACAAGCTCCAACTCTTTTGCTTCTTCAGGCAATGCATCAACAAGCACAGGATTAAAATCTTCTACCCATGGAAGGCCCCATTTGTTTAACTCTTCCATGAATGGATCTGGATCAAATTCTTCAATATTGAATACGCCTGGTTTATTCCATTTGCCAGTCATAATCATTGCAGCACCAATCATTGCAGGAACACCTGTTGTATAAGAGATGGCTTGAGAGCCGACTTCTCTATAGCACTCTTGGTGGTCACAAACATTGTATACATAATAGGTCTTATCTTTTCCGTCTTTTTTCCCTTTGAAGATACAGCCGATGTTGGTTTTACCAACTGTACGTGGACCAAGGGAAGCTGGGTCTGGTAATACAGCCTTCAAGAATTGAAGTGGAATGATTTGTTGTCCTTCGAATTCAATTGGCTCGATAGAAGTCATTCCCACATTTTCAAGGGCTTTTAAGTGTGTAATATAACTTTGGCCAAACGTCATGAAGAAACGGATACGCTTAATCCCTGGGATATTTTGCGCAAGAGATTCAAGCTCTTCATGATATAGCAAATACATATCCTTTTGACCAACTTCAGCGAAGTTATATTCGCGTTTAATTTCCATTGGCTCGGTTTCAACCCATTCACCGTTTTCCCAGTATCTTCCGTTAGCAGAAACCTCACGGATATTGATTTCAGGATTAAAGTTTGTTGCAAATGGATAGCCATGGTCGCCGCCATTGCAGTCAAGAATGTCGATATATTCGATTTCATCAAAATAATGCTTAAGAGCGTAAGCGGAGAATACACCTGTTACACCAGGGTCAAAGCCGCTGCCTAAAAGAGCTGTGATTCCAGCTTTTTCAAAACGCTCACGGTATTCCCACTGCCATTTATATTCAAATTTAGCGGTGTCTTCTGGCTCATAGTTTGCTGTGTCCATATAGTGTGTCTTTGTTGCAAGACAAGCATCCATAATTGTTAAGTCCTGGTATGGTAAAGCTAGGTTCATTACGATATCTGGTTTTACTTCATTGATTAAGGCAATTAATTCATCTACATTGTCAGCATCTACTTGTGCAGTCGTGATTTTTGTTTTACCGCCATCTAATTTCGCTTTTAATTCATCACATTTCGATTTTGTACGACTCGCGATGCAAATCTCTTCAAATACTTCACTGTTTTGTACACATTTATGAATTGCTACTGATGCCACGCCGCCGGCGCCAATAATAAGTGCTTTTCCCATTCTCTTAATCTCCTAACTGGTTAATTTTTTTTAATGCAGAGAGAAATTGAATTCCTCTTAAAATTTCACAACAAAAAAAGCAAGTGAATCATAACGCATAACCGCGCACAACACTTGCTTTAGATATAATCATCAATATTAAAAAAGCATACGTATACCGTAATAGAAATCATACCACTACGATAAAGGTCCTTATAAAATCAGTAAGGAAGCTCTATAATATTCAAAATATATCTTATTAGGATCAGAGTCTATATAGCAAATAATTACTTTTACTACTCTTATTGACCGTTTCACAAGTTGTGTGCATATGCACTGGTTGTAAAGTAACCAACTTATAAAATTTGAGCTTTTAACTCAATCAATAAGGCAACTAAAGTTGCCATTCGGCATTTGACCCGGCTGTCCGTATGGCCTTAACTTCTTGAAGGAAGTGGTCAAAAATTATCTGCTTGGAAAGATCCAGACATATTGAATAACAGCTTTCCAATTTACGCACCTTCAATAATATCAGCAACTATTATAAATGGCAATAAAAAATTCAAAAAAAATGTCGGAAAATATTAGTAGGGAAACCAGTGCATGGTTATTGGGCCATTAAATAGTGGCAGGTGATATAAAAAACTCCCAAAGATCAAAAAAACTGACCCCTTTATGAGGGTCAGTGGTCAATCTAATTATTTATTTCCATAAGGGTCAATCGTTTGAATCGTTCCATCCTCGTTATATTTTAGTTCCGTGTATTTCACAGAACGCTTATGATTCACGCCATCTGATAACGAGCAATCATGATAGAACAGATACCATTTATCATTAAACTGGACAATCGAATGATGTGTGGTCCAGCCAATTACAGGTGTAAGAATTGTCCCTTTGAACACAAATGGACCCTGTGGATTATCACTTACAGCATAAACAATTTTATGCGTGGTACCAGTAGAATAGGATAGATAGTAAAGACCATTGTATTTATGAACCCATGGTCCTTCAAAATATCTTCGGTCCTCATCACTTGCAAGAATTGGATTACCGTTTTCATCGACAATGGAAATTTCTTTTGGTTCGCTTTTAAAAGTAAGCATATCGTCGCTTAGTTCAGCTACTCTTGGTCCTAAAGCAGGTTCTGCAGCGGCTGGACCTTCAGCATCTGGGATAAAAGTTCCTGTCTGCCATTTTTCTAATTGTCCTCCCCAAAGCCCGCCGAAATAAACATATGCTTTGTCATCTTCATCCACCAAGACAGCGGGATCAATGCTGAAGCTACCAGGTATATAATTTTCTTCTGGTGTAAAAGGTCCAGCCGGATTAGGGCTAGTTGCAACGCCAATTCTGAAAATACCCTCTTTATCTCTTGCAGGGAAAAATAAATAATAGGTGTTATTTTTGTAAGCAGCGTCTGGTGCCCAAAGCTGTTTACTTGCCCAAGGGATATCTCTTAAATGAAGAGCTTCTCCGTGGTCTACACATGGTGCACCTGCGTCATCCATGGATAAAATATGGTAATCTTCCATCTTATATTGGTCACCATTATCATTAGATGGCTCATCGTGATCAAGGTCATGAGAAGGATAAATATAAAGCTTACCTTCAAAGACATGTGCGGAAGGATCTGCTGTAAAAATATGCGTAACTAATGGTTCATTGGGCTTTGAGTTTTTCATCATCATATCTCCCCATCAAATAATTTAGAAACATACCATGTTATTATATCCGAAGTTAGATGACTTTGTATATCCAAACAACTAACTTTTTTAATAGCCTATGTTTTTTATTAGTTGTTAACTATTAAGGAAAAATCATTCATATCCATATTTCATTTGTTCCGAGAGTTCATTACAGGATGTTTTGAGAAGATCAATAAATATCTGCAGCTCCGGATCGTTCACACGAGAAATTAAAGTGGAGATACTAATTGCAGCCAGGACCCGGCCCTTCCCGTTGAATATGGGTACAGCAGCACAACGAACACCTTGCTCGTTTTCTTGTTCATCTACTGCATAGCCCTGCTCCTTGACTTTTTCAATTTCTTTTCGAAAAACCGCTTCATTGATGATCGTATTTGCAGTTTGATACTGGTAGTTATAATTTTTTAATAAGTGCTCCAATTCATTAGGGGGTTGATAGGCTAAAAGGACTTTTCCAATCGCAGTAGAGTGGAGGGGGAGTCTTCGGCCAATACGTGAATAACGAATAATTGATTGTTCCCCTTCTACTTTATCTATATACACGCCTTCCCGACCGTCCAATATCCCCAGGTGCACTGTTTGCCCCGTTTTGGCAGAAAGATCGAGAAGGTATTTTTTTGCAGTTTTTCTTATATCCATATTGCTGATGACTAAATTCCCTCGTTCAGCTAGTTTCAATCCTAATCTATATTTACCATTATCCGGATTTTGATCGATATAGGAATACTCATGAAGTGTTTTTAATAGGGAGTGTACAGTACTTTTATGCAACCCCATCTTTTCACTAATTTCGGTAATTTTTAGCTCCGACTTATGCTCATCAAATAAATCTAGAATTTTCAGAGCCCGTTCAACAGATTGAATAATAGGCATAAATAACTCCTTTGGTTTTATATTGTAAAATTATATCTTATTATAACAAACATTATGGATTAATAAATGTGGATAAAAAATTTTGAAAAAACAATTTTTAGGTTGTAATGGAATAGGCACAATAAATAAAGATATGCTATAATCAAATCACAACCAAATAATAAAACTTAGTTTTATATTATAAAACTATAAATATACATAAAATCATTACTTGGTAGTAAATAAATTCATCGGAGGTTACTATGTCATTAAATTCAATATTTGACGAAGGAAATCAATCCCTTTATAGCATAAAGACTCATGGCGCAGGGCCGGAAGGTTCACTTCCACTGACGCCCGAAATGTTAAGAGAACTTCCAAGCGGTGATATTTTTGGTATGACCCAAAATGCCGGAATGGGCTGGGAACCTTCCAAGCTCCTTGGAAAACAGGTGCTGATTATCGGAACATTGGCAGGAATTCGGGATCATGATGGCACTCCCATTGCATTAGGATATCATACTGGAAACTATGAATTAGGATTGCAAATGAGGGCTGCTGCTGAAGAAATTACTAAGCAAGGAGGCGTCCCATTTGCCAGTTTTGTAAGTGATCCATGTGATGGCCGCTCTCAAGGGACAACAGGCATGTTTGACTCCCTTCCATATAGGAATGATGCAGCACTTGTGATGAGACGCCTAATCCGGTCCATCCCGACAAGACGAGCCGTTATAGGTGTTGCCACCTGTGATAAGGGTCTCCCGGCCGTGATGATTGCCCTGGCATCCATGCATAATCTTCCAACCGTCCTCGTTCCGGGAGGAGCAACACTTCCGCCTACAGATGGGGAAGATGCGGGCAAGGTTCAAACGATTGGTGCAAGGTTTTCAAATGGTGAGCTTTCATTGGAGGATGCCGCAAGACTTGGTTGTGTGGCATGTGGCTCATCCGGTGGTGGTTGTCAGTTCTTAGGAACTGCTGGAACCTCACAAGTGGTTGTCGAAGCACTGGGATTGGCACTGCCGCATTCTGCTTTATCACCGTCTGGCCAGCCTGTTTGGGAAGAAGTCGCGAAACAGTCAGCACGGGCAGCGTTGGAATTGGAAAAGAGAAACATTACTACTAAGGATATTATTACAGATAAAGCAATTGAAAATGCAATGGTCCTTCATGCAGCATTTGGCGGTTCAACCAACTTGCTTTTGCATCTTCCTGCTGTTGCACATGCTGCTGGCTGCAAAATTCCTACTGTAGATGATTGGGAAAGAATTAATAAATTGGTGCCTCGCTTAGTAAATGTATTGCCAAATGGTCCGGATAATCATCCAACCGTTCGTGCTTTCTTAGCTGGAGGAGTACCTGAAGTTATGCTTCATCTAAGGAAATTAGGCCTGTTACATGAAGATGTTCTTACGGTGACAGGGGAAACTCTAGGAGCAAACCTTGATTGGTGGGAAACCTCAGAAAGACGTGCGAAATTTAGACAACTATTGGTGGAACATGATGGAATTCAACCAGATGAGATCATCATGAGTCCAATTCAATCAAAACAACGAGGATTAACCTCAACAGTTACGTTTCCGAAAGGTAACATTGCACCTGAAGGTTCTGTCATAAAATCAACTAGCATTGATCCTTCCGTGGTCGGAGAAGACGGTGTTTATCGTCATACTGGTGAAGCAAAGATTTTTACTTCTGAAAAAGCAGCGATCAGGGCGATTAAAACAGGCGGAATCGAAGCAGGTGACATCATGGTTGTTATGGGTGGAGGACCATTGGGGACAGGAATGGAGGAAACGTATCAATTAACTTCTGCATTAAAACACTTATCTTATGGGAAACATGTTTCCTTACTTACAGATGCACGTTTTTCAGGCGTTTCAACTGGGGCATGTATCGGACATATTGGGCCAGAAGCGTTGGCAGGGGGACCAATTGGTAAATTACGTGATGGAGATGTAATTGAAATTATTATTGACAGAGAACAATTGGTCGGTACTGTTAACTTTATCGGGACAAAGGACAATAGATTGTCGATTGAAGAGGCAACTAGAGTATTAGATGAACGTGGGACACATCAAGGCGTTAAGCCAGATCCTGGCTTACCGGATGATACTCGATTATGGGCTGCACTTCAATCCGCGAGTGGAGGAACTTGGCGAGGTAGTGTTTATGATACTGATCGAATCATTGAAGTATTGAATGCAGGCATGAAAGCATTAGCGAATGAAAAGAAGGAAAAAAGTTTGACTAAGTAATTTTTAAGAGAGTAAAAAATTTCATTGGATGTATTATAGCTCATTAAACAAATATTATTATCCCGGCGGGCTCAGGTAAAATTAGAGCCTGCTGGGTATCCAAGGAGAGAGATTCATTGAAAAAAGCACAATTTCTAACGCCGGTTGTTACTGCTTTTACTGCTGAGGGCAAATTGGACCATCAGGCTAACAAAAATATCTATGATTTTTTAATTAATGGGGGAGTAGACGGTTTAGTCATTATGGGCAGTACTGGAGAGTTTTTCGCCATGAATGATGCCGAGAAGAAAGAATTGATCGACCTTGTGGTTAACCATGTGAATCATCGGACCAAAGTGTATATTGGGACTTCGTGCATGACGGTCGAAGATACGATACAGCTTTCCAACTATGCAATTGATGCCGGTGCGGATGGTGTTATGATTATCAGTCCATATTATTTTTCACTTTCGGATGAAAGTGTTGAGTATTATTACGATCAGGTTGCCGATTGGGTAAATGGTGATATTTATTTGTATAATTTCCCTGCAAGGACAGGCCATGACTTGTCTCCGCAAGTGACTCTCAATCTCTTGAGGAAACATAAGAATATTAAAGGATATAAAGATACTGTCACGGAAATGACGCATACAAGAGAATTGATTCAAACGGTGCGGGACGAATTCCCTGAATTTATTGTCTACTCCGGATTTGATGAAAACTTTGCCCATAATATACTTTGTGGTGGTAATGGCTGTATTGGGGGGCTCTCCAACTTATATCCAGCAGTATTTTCTGAGTGGGTAAAGGCCATCAACTTGCGTGACCTGGAAAAAGTGGCTGAAATCCAAAAGATTGTCGATAAAATGATGGGGCTATACGATATTGGGACTCCGTTTATCCCGATTATGAAGCAAGCGATGGTTCTTCAAGGGATTGAATTAGAGGGATATTGTCAAAAACCGCTTATCCCGCCAAATGACAAACAAATAGAGTCCATCAATCTGCTTTTGCAAGAATTAGATGCATTGATTGTTCAAGTTATTCCTAATTATAACGGGGTTTTAGTTTAAATTCGTAAATAATAGGTTAGAAAATATGTCCTAAGTAGGAATAGATTTCCTTGGTGTAAGGTGTTATAATCTAGCTAAATAAGGTTATATTATAAAATTGTATTTTATAATATAAAACTATTTTGTGTTCTATTCATATTGCACTGGCAGAAAGCCCTTTCTTAGCCAGTGCAGGCACACATAAATAGAGTAAAAGGAGTGAAGTGGAAGGTACAAGGGATACAAAGCACAACGGTCCTGCATTGTGGCGTGAAAATGCCATGGAAGGAAATCCATAAAGGTTTTTATCCAGTTTGGTAGATTGGATAATAATATTATCATAACTTTGTTTATAGGACCAACAAACTAAGTGTTTGTAAATAATAATTAAAAGGGGAATCAGAATGAATACAAGTGTTGCTCAGCAATTGACAGTAGTTCAACCCGAAAAGATCAAAATGAAGGAAAAGATTGGCTATGGTACGGGTGATTTGGCCTGTAACTTCATTTATCAAACGGTAAGTAGCTATCTATTATTTTTCTATACTGACGTTTTTGGAATCACGGCAGCAGCTGCTGGATTAATGTTCTTAGTTGTTCGGTTGATTGATGCGGTTCTCGATCCATTTATTGGAGCAGTTATAGATAAGACCAAAACAAAATACGGAAGATTTCGTCCCTATCTTTTATACGGTGCCTTTCCATTTGCGGGTGTAGCGATTCTCTGTTTTACAACTCCAGGATTTTCTGATCCTATGAAACTTGTGTATGCATATGTAACTTATATTTTATTATCGATTACGTATTCAGTGATTAACATTCCTTATGCAGCGCTTACTTCAGCCATAACTCAAGATAACAAAGAAGTCGTTAGCTTGACTTCAGTACGGATGCTGTTCGGAAACACTGGTGGATTGATCGTCTCCTTCGGTGTGCCCCTTTTAGCTGGAATCTTCACAAATATGACTGGAGAAACAGGCTCCGGATGGCAAATCACCATGACTATCATGGGGATTTTAGGAGCATTTTTGTTGATATACAGCTTTTATAACACAAAGGAACGTGTTCCGCTTAATCATTCAAAAGAAGCAGAGATTAACTTTAAAGATATCTGGATTCAATTAAAAACAAATCGTCCACTATTAATCGTTTGCTTTTTCTTTATACTTAATTTTGGTGTAAACTCCATTGTTAACTCTGTTGGAATTTATTATGTCACATATAACGTTGCCAGACCGGAATTAGTAAAATGGTATGGTTTAATGGGAACGCTTCCTGCACTTATCCTTATGCCATTAATGCCATTATTGTACAAATGGATGGGTAAGAAAAAGCTATTATTTACAGCTTTATCATTAAAGGCAATCGGCTTAATAGCTCTTTTCCTTATTCCGCCGACCATGGTTCCATTTGTATTTGCAGGACGTTTAATTGCAGCACTAGGTACAATAACTGCAGGTGCATTTACATGGGCGTTAATCCCTGAAACCATCGATTTTGGCGAATATAAGACTGGTAAACGTGCAAGCGGTGTCATTTATGCGTTGGTTGGATTCTTCTTCAAGTTTGGTATGGCAATCGGAGGAATTGTTCCAGGATTAATTTTGGCCAAATTCGGTTATGTTGCTAATCAAGCGCAAACTCCAGAAGCATTGAATGGTATTTTGATTACCATGACTGTCATTCCGGCCGTATTTGTTATCATCGAGCTAGTTGCCATCTTCTTATATAAATTGGATGAAAAGGAACATAAACGAATTCTTAATGTATTAAAAACGAGAGGATGATCACAATGAAAATCCAAAATCCTGTATTAAAAGGTTTTAATCCAGACCCTAGCATTTGCAGGGTCGGGGATGATTATTATATCGCGGTATCTACCTTTGAATGGTTCCCTGGGGTACAAATCCATCATTCTAAGGATCTAGTAAACTGGCATCTTGTATCACGTCCATTAAACCGGGTTTCCCTTATTGATATGAAAGGGAACCCCAATTCCGGCGGAGTGTGGGCACCATGCTTAACCTATGCTGATGACAAATTCTGGTTGATTTATTCCGATGTGAAACAACATTCGGGTGCGTGGAAGGACACTCATAATTACTTGACTACTTGTGAAACGATCGATGGTGATTGGAGCGACCCGATCTATTTGAATAGTTCAGGTTTCGATCCTTCCTTATTCCATGATGTGGATGGGAGAAAATACATCATCAATATGCTTTGGGACCAAAGAACGTATAAACACTCTTTTGGGGGAATTGTCTTACAAGAATATTCTCATCAGGAAGGTCGTTTAATTGGAAAGCCCAAAGTGATTTTTGAAGGAACCGACATTAGACTGACTGAAGGACCGCATTTATATCATATCAATGGTTATTACTATCTGCTGACAGCAGAGGGTGGAACGAGATATGCTCATGCAGCAACACTAGCAAGATCAAAAAATATTGAAGGACCTTATGAGTTGCACCCAGATCATCCATTCCTTACTTCCTGGCATGATCCTAGAAATCCTTTGCAAAGATGCGGACATGCCTCTATTGTTCAAACACATACAGATGAATGGTATTTAGCGCATCTCACTGGCAGACCGCTGCCTAAAGATGATAAACCGGTACTTGATTATCGAGGTTTTTGTCCACTGGGGAGAGAGACGGCCATTCAAAAACTTGAATGGCGAGACGGCTGGCCATACGTTGTGGGAGGAAAACAAGGCTCTGTTGAAGTAGAAGCACCAAAGATGGAAGAAGTTAAATGGGAAAGAGATTATGACGAAGTTGATCACTTTGACAGCCCAACATTGAACCATCATTATCAGTCCTTAAGGATTCCATTAACAGATGATATTATGTCCTTAACTGACAGACTGGGGAATTTACGCCTTTATGGAAAAGAGTCATTAACGTCATGCTTTACGCAAGCCTTGGTTGCCCGTCGCTGGCAGTCATTCCATTTTGAAGCTGGTACAGCGGTTTCCTTCCAGCCAAATACATTCCAACAGGCTGCAGGCTTGGTTTGCTATTATAATACAGAAAATTGGACATCTGTTCAAATTACCTGGAATGAAGAAAAGGGCCGGATCATTGATATCATGACTTGTGATAATTTTGCTTTCTCACAACCGCTTCAAGGGTCAGAAATTCAAGTTCCAGAATCGGTTGAGTATGTTCATTTAAAAGCTAAAGTCAAAAAACATACCTTTCAATTCGCTTATTCTTTTGATAACGAAACTTGGACGGATATACCTGTCACCTTTGAATCTTATAAACTATCGGACGAATATGTCCGACTTAATGGATTTACGGGAGCATTTGTTGGTATGCATTGTCAAGATACAAGCGGAACAAGTCAACCTGCTGATTTTGACTATTTTTCATATAAAGAAATTTAGTACATTGCATTGAAGGGAAGGGAATAGTTATGGACTTGCTTCAAGTAAAAAATGAAAAAATTACTGATTCTACTGGTAACACCATTCAACTAAGAGGCACATGTATTGGCGGATGGATGAATATGGAAGACTTTATTAATGGCTATACCGGGACGGAGCACGCTCTTCGTCATACTGTTGCAGAAGTGATTGGTAAAGAAAAAGCTGAATTTTTATTTGACCGGATGCTGCATTACTTCTTCGGTGAAGATGATATTCAGTTTATTAAAAGCTGGGGAGCAACTACCATACGCATTCCTTTAAATTATCGTCATTTTGAGGATGATGAGGCACCCTTTACTTACAAAGAATCAGGATTTAAACGCTTAGACAAGATCATTGATTTATGCGAAAAGTATGGGCTTTACGTTATACTTGACCTTCATGCTGTGCAGGGCTTCCAAAATACTCACTGGCATTCCGATAATGATGTACGTCATAGTTTTTTCTGGCATGATAAAACCTATCAAGACAGATTTGTCTCTTTATGGGAAGAGTTTGCTCGACGTTACAAAGGAAGAGGAGTTATTGCTGGGTATAATGTTATGAATGAACCATGTGTGAATACACCGCATGGCGATTTCCCACATACATTCTTTGGCAATTATCAACCGGACTGGAACAGGATGAATCGTATTTATCGACGTGTCGTTGAAGCAATTCGCGCAATCGACCCCGACCACATTATTTTCCTAGAAGGGGATAACTATTCAAAGCTGTTTGCTGGTTTAGATGCTCCCTTTGCAAAAAATCTTGTATACAGCAGCCATAACTATACAGCAGCCGGTTTCGGACCTGGGGCTTACCCAGGAGTAGCTGATGCGAAGACAGCCCGTGTAGAAAGTGGAAAGTATTGGGATAAGGCTGTCCAAGAGGAAGTATTTTATGATCATCAAGGTACAAAGTTTGTACAAAAATATAATGTGCCTTTATGGGTTGGGGAGTTCGGTTCCGTTTATAATGGACCAGAAAATGAAATTAGGGATCGCCTGGGTGCGATGGATGACCAACTTAGTATCTTTGAAGAATTTGGAGCACATTGGACCACTTGGACGTATAAAGATGTCGGTGTAATGGGATTAGTGACCCTTGATCCAGAATCGGAATACATGCAGAAGCTTTCTTCCATTTTTAAAATGAAACATGCATTAAACACAGACGATTGGATGATTTGGCTGCCAGGCTTTAAGGCAAGACAATCTGTTGAGGAATTAGCTAACCATTTGGAAGAGGTGGTCAATCCGGAAATGTCTCACGCGTATAATCTTTCCAGCCTTTCTCAAGTCATTCTGACTGTCTATGCCGGCGCACTAATCCAGCCAGAGTACGCAAAGATTTTTAAAGAACTTTCTGAGGAAGAAATTGACCTGATCATGCAGTCGTTCTCCTTTAAAAACTGTAAAGTTAACGAAGGCTTGCTCGAGGTATTGAAAAAACACACATATGAAAAAGTTGAGGTAGAAAATAATTAGCGGTAAATGAAGAGTGTCCCCATTTCCCAAGTGAAGGAAAAATAGGGCTAAGCAGTAAATGAAAAGCGTCCCCATTTCCCGAGTGAAGGGAAATGGGGATTAAGCGGTAAATAAAGCGTGTCTCCATTTCCTAAGTGAAGGAAAAAGGGGACTAAGCGGTAAATAAAGAGTGTCCCCATTTCCCGAGAGAAGGGAAAAAGGGGCTAAGCGGTAAATGAAGAGTGTCTCCATTTCCCAAGTGAATGGAAATGAGGATTAAGCGGTAAATGAAGAGTGTCTCCATTTCCCAAATGAAGGAAAAAAGGGGCTAAGCGGTAAATGAAAAGTGTCTCCATTTCCCGAGTGAAGGAAAAAAGGGGCTAAGCGGTAAATGAAGAGTGTCTCCATTTCCCAAGTGAAGGAAAAAAGGGGATAAGCGGTAAATGAAGAGTGTCCCCATTTCCCAAGTGAAGGGAAATGGGGATTAAGCGGTAAATGAAGAGTGTCCAGTCCAGCAAAATTAAGAGATTTCTTCTTCGCATCAACTAAAAAATAGAGCATTTGATAACCTTGAAAAAACATCTGAAAATGCGATCAGATTAATGTATATAGTGTATAAATAAATGGGGATGAAAAAAAAGGAATTATGGCAGATGAAGCTCATGTAAAAAATACTTTCTTAAACTTAGTTTATCTAATAGACAAACTAAGTTTAAGGTGCTATAATCTGATTATAAAGTGAAAGCATTTGCAAAGTTATTCTGAACCCATAAAACTCTAGGAGGAATAATCTCATGGCTTATTTCGAAACAATTAATAAAATTCAATTTGAAGGTGCAGCATCTAAAAATCCATTAGCATTTAAGTATTATAATCCAGAAGAAAAAATAAATGGCAAGACAATGGAAGAAATTCTTCGTTTCTCCGTAGCATATTGGCACACATTTACTGCAGATGGTACCGATCCATTTGGTGTAGGTACAGCAATCCGTTCGTGGGATCACCTGAAAGGATTAGATTTAGCGAAAGCACGTGTGGAAGCTGCATTTGAACTTTTTGAAAAATTAAATGTTCCTTTCTTTGCTTTCCATGACGTTGATATTGCTCCTGAAGGAAGCACGTTGCAAGAAACAAACGAGAACCAAGATGTAATCGTTGCAATGATAAAAGAATACATGAAAACCAGCAAGACAAAATTATTGTGGAACACGGCAAACATGTTTACTAACCCTAGATATGTTCATGGTGCGGCTACTGCTCCGAATGCAGATGTGTTTGCTTACTCTGCAGCGAAAGTGAAAAAAGCGTTAGAAGTAGCAAAAGAGCTTGGAGCAGAAAACTATGTATTCTGGGGCGGCCGTGAAGGGTACGAAACACTTCTCAATACAGACATGAAGCTAGAACAAGATAACTTAGCACGCTTCTTTCATATGGCAGTAGATTATTCGAAAGAAATTGGTTTAAACGTTCCATTCCTAATTGAGCCAAAACCAAAAGAGCCTACTAAACATCAATATGATTTCGATGTGGCTACTGGTCTAGCATTCTTGCAAAAATATGATTTAACAGACTACTTCAAGTTTAATATTGAAGCAAACCATGCTACTTTGGCTGGTCACACGTTCGAGCATGAATTAAGAACAGCTCGTATTAACGGAATGCTTGGTTCTGTCGATGCTAACCAAGGGGATACACTGCTTGGATGGGATACAGATGAATTTCCAACTGACTTATATACAAATACATTAGCTATGTACGAAATTTTGAAGAATGGCGGCTTAGGAAAAGGCGGCTTAAACTTCGATGCAAAAGTAAGAAGAGGTTCATTCGAAGCAGAAGACCTATTCCACGCACACATTGCAGGTATGGACGCATTTGCGATTGGCCTAAAAGTTGCTAACAAGTTAATCGAAGATAAAGTTCTTGATAGCTTTATTGAAGAGCGTTACAGCAGCTATACAAATGGAATTGGCTTAGACATCGTAGAAGGAAAAACAAACTTCCGTGAACTTGAAGCATATGCTCTTCAATTAACAGAAATTAAAAACATCTCAGGCAGAACAGAGCGCCTAAAAGCTTTAATTAATCAATATCTACTAGAAACACTTTCAAGTGTAACTGTTTAATAACTACTTAATATAATCATCAAAAATGTGCTGGCAGTTATTACTCCAGCACATTTTTATAGGAAAGGATGATACGGATGAAATACGTAATTGGTGTTGATCTTGGAACGAGTGCCGTAAAGATATTACTTGTCAATCAACATGGTGAAGTTTGCAAAGAAGTGTCTAAATCATATCCTCTTATTATTGAAAAATCAGGCTATAGCGAACAAGACCCGGAAGAATGGGTAGACAAAACCTCGGCAGGATTAGCAGAGCTCATTGAACAATTCGATGGAGACATAAATGATATCGAGGGCATCTCTTTCTCTGGGCAGATGCATGGCCTTGTTTTATTAGATGAAAACAACCAAGTACTAAGAAATGCCATTCTGTGGAATGACACAAGGACGAGTAAACAATGCCAGGAGATTTACGACGTTGTTGGCAGTCAGCGTTTATTAGAAGTAACGAAAAACCCTGCGCTTGAGGGCTTTACTTTACCTAAAATCCTCTGGGTAAAAGAAAACGAACCTGAAGTATTTGAACGGGCCAGCGTATTCTTGCTTCCAAAGGATTATTTGCGTTACCGAATGACTGGAAATATCCATATGGAGTACTCTGATGCCGCAGGGACTTTATTGTTAAATGTAGCCAATCGTAATTGGAGCAATGAATTAATTGAAACGTTCGGTTTAACTGCTGATTTCTGCCCTCCACTGGTAGAATCACATGCATTTGTGGGTACGGTTAAAGCTGAATTTGCCCAAGAAACGGGATTGTCTGATGCGGTAAAAGTTTTCGCAGGTGGAGCGGACAATGCCTGCGGTGCAATTGGTTCAGGGATTTTGGCGGAAGGTAAAACCTTATGCAGTATCGGTACTTCGGGCGTTGTTCTTTCCTATGAAGAACGAAATGACCTCGATTTTGAGGGGAAGGTTCATTATTTTAATCACGGTGAAGAAAATGCTTACTATACGATGGGAGTAACGCTCGCAGCCGGCTATAGTTTAAGCTGGTTTAAAGATACGTTTGCTAAGGAAGAGGCATTTGAACAGTTATTAGCAGGTGTGGATGAAGTACCGGCAGGAAGCAACGGTTTATTATTTACTCCTTATCTTGTAGGCGAAAGAACACCGCATGCGGATTCAACCATTCGCGGCAGTTTTATAGGTGTCGATGCTTTCCATGAGCGTAAGCACTTTGCCCGTGCAGTGCTTGAAGGAATTACCTTCTCCTTGCATGAATCGATTGAGATTTTTAGAAGCAGCGGTAAGACGGTTGATTCTATTATTTCTATTGGCGGCGGAGCGAAAAATGACACATGGCTGCAAATGCAGGCAGATATTTTTAACGCAAAAATTGAAAAACTTACAAGTGAGCAAGGTCCTGGAATGGGGGCAGCGATGTTAGCTGCTTACGGCTGCGGCTGGTATCCTTCCCTAAAAGAATGTGCGCAAGAATTTATTCAAACTTCAAAAACCTATACTCCGATTCAAGAAAATGTGGAAGCATATAAAAAGCTATTTACCATTTATCAACATGTTTATCCACAAACAAAGGAATTGAATGAGCAATTAAGAGAGTTTAGAAAGTAACGGAGAGCTGGCCTAGGTCAGCTCTCTTTATAAAGGAGTGATTAAAAAATGAATTATCGTGAACTAGGTAATACAGGAATCATGATTAGTGAGGTTAGTTTTGGCACATGGGCAATCGGTGGTGCTTGGGGGAAAACAAATGACACAGAAGCACTGAAATCTTTGGAATATGCCATTGATCAGGGGGTTAATTTTTTTGATACGGCCGATGTATATGGGGACGGTCATAGTGAAGAGTTACTGGCCAAAGCCACAAAAGGCAGGGAAGACCAGATTTATGTCGCAACAAAGTTCTGCCGTCAGGGTGATATTCATGATCCAAAAAATTATAGCTATGAAAAAGTTAGTGCCTATTGTGAAGATAGCCTTCGCCGTTTGAATAGAGAGGCGATTGATTTGTATCAAATTCACTGCCCGGCAACGGAGATTTTAAAAGATGGCAGTGTTTTTGAAGTATTGGATCGGCTAAAGCAGGAAGGAAAAATCCGTCAATATGGAGTTAGTGTGGAAACCGTTGAAGAAGGGTTAATTTGTTTGGAATATCCAAATGTTAAGAGCCTGCAAATAATCTTTAATATGTTCCGCCAAAAGCCATTAGAGAAATTAATCCCGGAGGCTTATCAAAAAGGGGCAGGGCTTCTTGTTAGATTACCGCTTGCCAGCGGTCTACTTACTGGTAAGTTTACGGCCGAGCATGTTTTTGAAGCTGATGACCACCGCCATTTTAATGAAAATGGGGAGGCTTTTAATGTAGGAGAAACCTTTGCAGGCCTTGGATTCCGAAAGGGAGTAGAATTAGCTGATCAGTTAAGGTGGATTGGCGAAGGCAGGAAATCGATGGCAAGTGCGGCACTACGCTGGATTTTAGACCAAAAAGAAATTACTTGTATTATTCCTGGGTTTAAAAATGTGAAACAGGTCGAGGACAATCTCTCAGCACTTGAGACAAAACCTTATTCAGAAGATGAAATGCAAGAGATTGAACGTTTCTATCAGGAAAAAGTAAAGGGTCATATTAGAGGTCCGTATTGAGGGGTTGTTCATAATGATTCACGCTGTTCCTACATCGCGTAAGGCAGTGGCGATTACGTTTGATGATGGGCCCAATCCCATCTACACACCTCAAGTATTAGAGATATTTTCGGAGGCAGCTGGGAAAGCTACTTTCTTTATGATTGGTGATCAAATGAAGAAAAATCCTGAGGTGGTAAAACAAGTGGCTGCCCTAGGACATGAAATCGGAAATCATACGTTTACCCACCCGAAATTATCTCTGTTAAGCACTGCCGAATGTTTAGAGGAAATCGAACAAAATGAGGTATTAATAAAGGAGCTGACCGGACGAAAGCCAGTTGTCTTCCGGCCTCCTTACCTCGATTATAATCAGGACACAGTTTCATTACTCATGCAGAAGGGATATCCGATGATTGGTGCAATAAATTTAGAGGCACAGGACTGGGAACAACCCGGTGTGATGCATATCCTGGAAAAATCAAGAGAAGGGATCAAAAATGGCAGTATTTTCATTTTTCATGATGGCTATGGGGACCGTTCAGAAACGATAGAAGCAGTTCGAATGCTAGTTACCGAGTTGACATTACAAGGCTATCAACTTGTAACAGTGAGTGAACTATTAAAATTGGCATAAAAAGAGGAAGCACATTAAGAGTTTGTGCTTCCTCTTGCTACTTCAGTTTCTAATAGTATGAGTGTTAAGCTGCGGCCTGCCCTTTTTTCTTTTCGATTTTTTGAAAGGCTAGATAACAGGATGCCATGATGATTCCCGCCGTAATGCTCCCGCCAAAGATAAACCATAGTGCGGGTATAAACCTCATGACAAAGATTGCAGCGATAAATCCAATGATCATCATCATGTTAGGAACCGGATTCACTATCATGATGAAGAAAGCGTTTTTAAACATCTGGCTAAATTTCACTTCATAGTGAACGTAAACGGGGAATATATACAAAACTGTCATGACCATCGCGAAAATAATTAAGTATAAAGGAATTTGAATGCTTGTACCGATTTTGATATAGTTCAAATCAATATAAATAATACTGGCTAATATAGTGAGAGCCAATCCTAATCCATTACTTCTAAGAAACTCTTTTTTATAGGTGCTCCAAAAGGTTTGAAACACTGGGATATCACTTTCACCCATGATCCATTTCCGAATAACCGTAAACATCGCAGTGGTTGCAGGGCTAATTCCAAACAACCCGAGTCCAAGGAGAGAGCAGCCAATCCATAATAAATTAACATAGGCAAACTTAGTGATCCACTCGGTCAGGGTATATAGACCACTCATCGATAGCTTATTCATAAAAATTCCCCTTCTTTATGGTGCTTAGTTTTATATAATTATAGACGATTGAACCTGGATTGAACATGACTAACTTTTAAAAAAATTAGCAGATTTTTGATTTATCAAAATAATATTACAGAATTCGACAAATTGCGGTATAGTAGTCTCAAAACCATCCTAGAAGGGTGATTATATGTTCTCAAGATTACAAAAATGGAACACATTACGAAATCAAATTCTCATCGTATATTTAGTCGTTATGCTGATTGTCTTATTAATTGTTGGATTGTTAACTTTTAATAGAGTGTCAACTTTGCTGAAAAATAATGCCGAAAAACAAATTCAGCAGACAGCAGTCGAGGCAAATGGAAGATTAGAATCTTTATATAAACAAATTAGTACGGCCTCAAAACTGGTCATGACGAATGATACGACTCAAAGAACCTTAACCAAGGCATATGGAGGAAACCCTATTTCTTTTACCGAGCGCCAGCAATTAAAAGGAATTGTGAATACCATACAAGCAAATACAGAGGGGATTTTTTCCTTTGAACTTTATACCAATACGATGGACCGTTTAATTCCACTAGATGATACGAATCTAGTCACTAGGATTGACGGGAAGTGGATCCAGCAGGCCGATAGCGAGAATGGACGACTGGTTTGGATTGGTGATGATCCGCGTAACTCAGATAACATCCTCGCTTTAAGACGCGTGAATTTAATGGGGCATGACTACGCAAATGGCGGATATCTGCTCATTAGTATTTATCGAAATTATCTACAGTTTGTGGACCAAGACGAAACCAATATTGAAAACCAGTACTCGATATTATTAGATCAAAATTCAAAGCCGATTCTATCAAACTACCAAAAATCTCTTAAACCAATTTTAAACAATGAAGCTCCGACTCTTTCACTGAATAATCAGGAGTATATGATGACAAAACAAACGTCTTATCAAACCGGGTGGACAATGGTCATCTTAACCCCTGTTAAGGCTCTTACAAAAGGAATAAGTGTATTACGTTCGGGAATAGTTATATCTGGGATTATTGGCTTCGTTATCTTTTTGATTAGTTCGCTCTTTTTATCCACTTTTATTACAAGGCCGATTATTAAATTAACGAAAACGATGCAGCAGGCAAGCGCAGGTTCATTAACGATGAACCCAAGCGTTACCACGGTAAACGAAATTAATGAATTAAATAGTACTTATAACCAACTGGTGAAAGAAACCAATCATCTGATTAAAATGGTGTATCAAAAGGAAATTACCCGAAGTCGGAGTGAATTAAAAGCATTACAAGCGCAAATTAATCCTCATTTTCTGTTTAATACATTGGACGCCCTTAAGTGGACGCTAGAGGATAAAGATGAGGAAGAACTGGCAGAGTTTGTCGTTGCCATGTCCAATTTATTCCGTTATACGATCACCAAGCAAAACGATGGAGATTGGGTTTCTATAAAGGACGAAATCCAACATATTGAAGACTATATGGAAATTATGAAGATGCGTTTCGGAGATCACTTAAAATGGAATTTACACATGCCTGTTGAAACAGGGCACGTGAAAATTCCAAAACTGTTGATTCAGCCGTTAGTTGAAAATGCAGTTCTCCATGGAGCAGGAAATACGATGAAACCATGTACGATATCGGTTACCATACAACCAACGGCGGATCAAGATTATTTGCAAATACTTGTAGTGGATGACGGCCCAGGTATTAATCAAGAAAAATTAGACTCTATTAAACAGGCTATTCAATCAGGCGGGATCATCTCTAAAAACGGTAACGGAATGGCGATTTCCAATGTACACAAACGTTTAGAATTATACTATCCTGATCGTCTAAAAAGTGGACTTGCCATTATGAGTGAAGTAAACATTGGAACAACGGTTTCATTTGTCATACCGGTAAAGGGGGAGGAAGACCATGTTGAATTCAAAGGCAATTTTGATCGTAGATGATGAACCAAGAACCCGCCAAGGATTAAAGAAAACATTGGATACTTGGGCAAATGGACAATATAAAATAAATACAGCTTCGAATGGAGATGAAGCTATTGAACTGATGAAGCAACATAAAGTGCATATTCTCATCACAGATATCCACATGCCCGAAATAACGGGTTTACAATTATTAAAAATCGCCAAAGAACAAAATATATCCCCTGTCATCATTGTGATTTCGGCATATTCTGAGTTTGAATATGCCCAGGAAGCCCTTCGTTTAGGTGTTATTAACTATTTACTAAAACCCATTAGTAAAAAAGCGTTAATAGAGGCCGTGGAGGAAGCGGTTCAAACGGTGGAGAAAAAGGAACGGGCAGGATTGATTGAGAAAGTGGTGGATACGAAACTCGTTGATGCGAATGCCCAAATTCCTTCTAATCGTGAACCTGTCAGGGAAGCGATAGATTATATCAACAACCATTTAAAAAATGAGCTATCCCAAAAGGAAGTAGCCGATCATGTTCATTTAAATCCGAGTTATTTAAGTGTCCTATTTAAAGAACATGTCAAATTAACCTTCAGTGAATATGTAACCCGGCGAAGAATCCAGCGAGCAAAGGAACTATTGGTATCTACTAATCTTCCCATTAACGATATTGCAGAAGAATCCGGGTATAAAACGGCTAAATATTTTATTAAGATCTTTAAAGAACTAGAGGGAATGACACCAAGTGCATACCGAAAGGATAATAATGAAAAGGCTTTCTAAAAATAGTAGTATTTTTCCTAATCGTTGTGACCTATTTTTCAGAACTGTCTGAATGTAGACTATAAGTGTAAGGAATATCTAGAAAAGGTCATAGGGGGGAATCACATTGTTAAAAAAGAAAACGGTTGCAATATTTATGTCTGTAATCATGCTTGTCTCTCTAGTGCTTGCGGGTTGCTCTTCCTCAAGTTCATCCAAGGAAAGCAGTTCAGATGGCAAAAAAGTTATTAAATTCATGCATTTATGGCCGGAAGGCAGCTCGAATGCTCAATTCTCCATAGTAAAAGACATCATTAGTGAATATGAAAAAGATCATAATGTAAAAATTGAAACAGAAATTTTAAATCCTGATCAATACAGAGAAAAGCTTAAGGTGTTAGCTTCATCTAATGAGCTTCCTGATATTGGGATGACTTGGTCAGATGGGTTCATTAAGCCTTATGTAGAAGGTAATATGTTAGCACCGCTAGATGATATCGTAAGCGGAGATGCAGATCTTAAAGATGCATTTATCCCAGGTGTTAAAGAATCATATGCAGTGAACGGAAAAACATATGGTCTTCCACTAGAATTAAATATTTCCTACGTGTTCTACAACAAAGAAATTTTCAAAAAATATAATCTCGAAGTTCCAAAGACTTTCTCCGAGTATAAACATGTTGTGAAAACTTTAGCAGATAATGGTGTGATTCCTGCGACGGTTGGTGCAAAAGACGGCTGGCCAGCATCTTTCTGGTTTATGTATCTAGCTGACCGGATTGGCGGATCTACCATTCTAACAGATGTAATAAAAGGGAAAGCAAAAATGGATGATCCGGCTATCGTAAAAGCAGCTGAAGAGGTACAAAACCTAGTTGATATGGGCAGTTTTGTTAAAGGAGCGAGCGCATTATCAAATGACGATGCTAAAGGATATTTCATGAACGAACAAGCAGCGATGTTCTTAACAGCTACATGGGAGTTGCCGAACTATACAACAAGCCCAGATGTTAAGCAAGAATTTAAAGATAAGATTGGCTATTTCAAGTTCCCAACTTATGAAGGCGGAAAAGGGACAAGCATCAACAGCTATGTAGGCGGCCCTGGAGTTGGTCTATTCGTAGCTAAAGATTCTAAAGTTCAAAAGGAAGCAAAAGATTTTGTGGGCTATCTTGTGAAGAGATGGGGAGAAAAATCAGTTACCGATGCTGGTGTTATTCCTGCAACGAAAGTAGACACATCTAAGCTGGACCTTGCACCAATGTACATTGATATCTTGAAAGATTTAAGTGAAGCATCAAACGTAACAACATATTTTGATACTCAATCAAGCCCGGCTGTAGCAGAATTACACCACGACTTAATGACAGCACTATTCGGAAAACAAGTGACACCGAAGGAATTTGTTAAACAGCATGCGGATGAACTTGCTAAAGAGAAAAAGTAAAAATTGGCCTAATAAATCTAAATGAAGGGGGCATACAGGTTATGCCCCCTATCATTTTAACTTCTTTTCAAATGGCTGTGTTAAAGGATTAATGTTGATTTTTGCACTCTGTTGATTGGAGTGGAAGGCACGAAGACTCCTGCGGGAGTACGGGGCAGGGGAGACCCCGCAGGCGCTAAAAGCGCCGAGGAGGCTCCACGGCACGCCCGCGAACCGCTTGTGCCTGGAACGGAAATCAACAGATAAGTTTAACACAGCCTTTCAAATAAGAAAGGAGTATTCAGATGAGAAGTGTAATGTCAAATAAATGGGTAATCAGCCTGTATGTACTTCCTGCCTTAATTCTTATTCTCTTATTAATCTATATCCCAATTGTCTTGACTGGATATTATGGTTTGATGGACTGGAACGGCATCGGGAAGATGAAGTTTATTGGTTTAGAAAATTACATTGAATTAACAAAGGACACAAAGTTTTGGCAAAGTGCATGGCATTCCCTGTTACTCGGTCTTTTTTCAACTTTAAGCTTGGTGGGTTATTTAATTTTATCCTTGATTTTAGCAAGTAAAATCAAAGGTGCTAACTTTTTAAGAAAAATCTACTTAATCCCGATGTTATTATCTTCAGTAGCAATCGGACAGCTTTGGGCGAAGATTTTTGACCCAACGAACGGTATGCTTAACAGATTGCTAGTGTTGGTTGGCGTTGAAAATCCTCCGCTTTGGCTAGCGGATTCTAAAATAGTATTATTTGCGCTATTCCTTCCAATCGTTTGGCAATTTGCAGGTTTTTACATCATTATTTTCTATGCAGCATTAAAAAATGTTCCCGAAGAACTGATCGAAGCGGCAAAAATAGATGGGGCAACTCCGATTCAAATTGCTTATAAAATTAAGGTTCCTCTTATTGCAGGTGTCATAAAAGTCATGGTGATCCTAGCCATTGTCGGTTCGTTAAAATACTTTGACTTGATTTTCGTCTTAACCGGAGGCGGTCCTAACGGAGCGAGTGAGGTAATGGCATCTTACATGTATACAGAAGCATTTAGTAAATATAACTTCGGTTACGGAAGCGCAATTGGATTCGGATTATTAATCATCTGTCTTGTGGTTACATGGATAATTCAAAAATTACTTAATACAAAAGATGTTGACTATTAAAAAGGGGAGTGAAAAGGATGAGTAAGGTTGCAGTTGAAATACAAAAAACGACCCTATCAGCTTCTTATAGAACCAGTAAATCATTCAGAAACAAAATAGGATACGGAAGCTTGTACTTTGCCCTGGCAGTCATTGCGATTATTCAGGTGTATCCGCTGGTATGGCTATTCCTGTTTTCCTTAAAGACCAATCAAGAAGTTTTTGGAATGTCACCGTTTGCGCTGCCACATGCTCCGCAATGGGGCAACTATGCAAAGGCTTGGACAGCGGGTCACATCGATGTTTATTTCTTTAACAGTGTGTTGTACACGGTGGCCGCGGTTGTACTTACGGTGATTCTTGCGAGCTTTGTAACGTTCGCGATCACAAGAATGGAATGGAAATTAAGTGGATTAGTTCTAGGTTTGTTTATGGCCGGATATATGATTCCACTTCATTCAACCTTAATTCCATTATTTAATTTCTTTAAAAGGGCCAATATGATTGATAATCCAATGTCCGTGATCCTATCGTATGTAGCCTTTAACTTGCCGATTACGATTATGATTCTATCAGGATTTTACAGGACAATCCCAAGAGAGATAGAAGAGGCAGCGGTTGTGGACGGCTGTTCGATCCACCGAATCTTCTTCCAAATTACACTTCCAATGACAGTACCTGTTCTCTCTACTACTGTCATTATCAACATGATTTACAACTGGAATGAATTCGTATTTGTTAACACATTCCTAAGCTCTGATAAATGGAAAACCATCACTGTTGGGGTAAACAACTTCGTAGGGCAATATTTGACTGACTGGGGTGCGATTGGTGCAACGCTAATGATCAGTATTATCCCAGTATTGATTGCGTACTTTATTTTAAGTGACCGTATTGTAGAGGGGATTGCTGCAGGATCTGTAAAAGGGTAATAGTTGGAACAAAGGGGAAGGGTTCGTTTTGAGGCGCTTTTCTTAAAATACGTGCTGAAATAACAGTTGTATTGGTATATAAAAAGTAAAACTCGCCATATTAATTAATTGGCGAGTTTCTTTATTTGGAATACCAAAACCTTATTTAAATAAAACCTCACCTTAATGCATGAAAACAACTCACTTCATATTAAATGAGATGTCTTGTCTCTCGAGTAACAAGCAAAAAAGTAAAATAAGCGAAGATTTTCCGGTTAAGTGCAGTATGGAGCTCGTTTTCGGGGTAAATAAGCGGAGGTTTTCCGGTTATGCAAAGCAGAATCTCCCATTTGCGAACTTTTCAGGCCAATAGGCGGAATCTCTCCGACTATTTAAGCGTTTTTTAATAGTTTTTACTAATTAAGAGGAATCTTTCCGTCTATTTAATAGATCGGGTACTTAACCTGATAATGAACCCAACCTGCAACCACTTCATAAATCAGGTATGGCCTTATTACTTTCTCTTATGAGTTCTAAAAATACCTTTAACGCTTTAGTCTGGAATGGGGATCGTAAGACAATTGAAAATTTCCGTTTAATTGGAAGTTGTTTTACGTTTATGACATGTAAAGAGCCCATTGAACATTCCTTACGAATCGCCCAGTAAGAAAGTAGACTAACACCAAGACCTGCTTCTACAGATTCCTTAATTAGTTGTGTACTTCCAAACTCCAATGTTTTTTTCGGAATGACTTCACATAATCTGAACATTTTCTCAGTCACTTCTCTAGTTCCAGAACCATTTTCCCTGACAATCCACGTTTCTTCCTCTAATTCTGATATGTTAATTTCACCATTTTTTTGTGCCAAGCTATGTTTTGGCGATGCCACCAGATACATGGAATCTTCTGCAAAAGGTTCGATTACTAAATTTTTATCTTTGAAATCCCCTTCGACAATTCCCACATCTAATTGGTGCTCCAAAACTAATTTTGCTATCTCTTTTGTATTCCCGATCGTAATGGTTGGAGTGATTAATGGATATTTCCTGTGCATTTTTGCAATAACATGCGGCAAAACGTATTCCCCATATGTATAACTGGCACCAATTGAAAGAGGTCCACTCGACTTGTTGGTTAGATCATCTATTAAGTAATGCATTTTTGTATAGAGACCTAATATCTCTTTTGCATGATGATAGACAATTTCCCCAGCTTTATTTAAGCGTACAAATTTATTACTGCGCTCTAACAATTTTGTCCCCATGGTACGCTCAAAAGATTGAATATATTGGCTTACTGCAGGTTGAGTCATATGTAATTCCTCTGCTGCACGTGAAAAGTTTTCCATCTCAACTACCGTTACGAAGACTTGTAACTGTTGATCCATTTTTATCCCCCTTTTACAGTTTATTTTTTATTATATAGTTTTACTTATGATAAGTATCATAAATAATTATTTTTCTTATGCATGGAAAAGGTTTAGTCTGAGATTGTAAATAAATATAGGTGGTGATGGTATGGAAGCGCAATACACTAGAGTAAATAAAGAGCCTATCCAGCCCCTAAAAAAAACCTCGTCTTTGGGCCAATGGATCGGTGGAATTGGCTTTACCTTTATGATTGCCTTACTGGGCTACTTATTGGCAAAAACGCCTGGATTTGATCATGTTGGTCAACTAGCATCCGCGATTGTGATCGCAGTCATGTATCGGCAATTTTTTGGTTACCCTGAACTCCTCCGTTCAGGTATAGGATTTTCTTCAAAAAGATTATTACGGTTTGCGATTATTTTGTATGGACTTAAGCTTAATATAGGTATGGTTTTACAGGATGGTTTAGGATTACTTGTTCGAGATACTGGGGTTATTATCTTTGCTATCTTGGTAACAGTATGGCTAGCTCGAATGTTGAAAGCAGATAAAAATATATCACTTCTACTTGGAGTAGGTACAGGGGTGTGTGGTGCGGCAGCCATAGCTGCGATAGCACCAATTATTAAATCAAAAGATGAAGATACCGCAATGGGTGTTGGTATCATAGCTTTAGTTGGGACGATTTTTGCGATTTCTTATACGATATTACGGCCCTTTCTAGCGTTGTCAGACATAGATTATGGCATTTGGTCAGGAATTAGCTTACATGAAATTGCGCACGTAGCCTTAGCTGCAGCACCAGGGGGACAAGATGCGCTGGCTATTGGTTTACTTGCAAAATTAGGTCGAGTGTTTTTACTTGTTCCACTGTGCTTTCTTTTGATGTACATCATGAAAAGGAAAAGCTCTAGGGACGAATGTTCTGAAACGAAGGTTGAATTTCCATGGTTTTTAATAGGGTTCATTATCATGAGCATTATTGGAAGTTATGTTCTTGGTACAACTATTCCAGTATCAAGTGAATTTATGAATGGTATTTCCAAGCTTACTACCTGGTATTTAACAGCAGCAATGGTTGGACTTGGATTAAATGTAAGTCTTCGGGATCTTCGTACGAAAGCATTAAAACCGTTAATCGCGATGGGGATTACATCTATCTGTCTTTCCATTCTAGCTTACTTTATTGTATAGGGGAATTTAGGGCCAGTTAGCTTTAATATTGATAATGTAAAAGGCTTGAGGACAAAAATTTTTCTCAAGCTTTTTTTATTTCTAGTTAATTAACTTGATCGGTAAATGGTGCTATCCCTATCAGAGGTAACACAATAACATGTTCATGTATTTCAGTTATTCGAAATCTAAAAAAGGTTTATCACAGTTGCAAAACGGGTTCCTAGTCCTAGGAAGAAGCTGAGCTTGATGGTAAAGGATTTTTTAAAATGAATGATTCAAAATTGAGAATTTTCAAAGATCGGGGTGCGCAAATCAAGCAGTTTTACAGAAGAAATCAGTTGGCATGGTTCTTGCATTATAAATGATAAGTAAATAGAGAAGGGAGGGAGGAGATGAATTACCAGCTGCTCTGTGAGAGTCTCAGAAAAGAATGACAACAATTCAAGTATTCCTTTCCATTTTTTCTGGAACGATTGTTGGATTCGTACTTGGTTTACTTGGTGGAGGTGGATCTATTCTTGCCGTTCCTCTTTTGCTTTACGTTGTCGGTATGAAAGATCCTCATGTGGTCATTGGCACGACAGCATTAGCTGTAGCGATAAATGCCTACGTAAACCTTATTCCACACTCACGTGCCGGTAATGTGCAGTGGAAGGCAGCAATTGTTTTCGCCATCCCTGGTGCCCTGAGTGCATATACAGGATCAATGATTGGAAAGTTGGTACCTGGGAAACAGTTGTTGTTTCTTTTTGCCATTCTGATGATTGTTATGGCTGTAAAAATGGTTTTGCCAAAAAAAGAGGAGAGTAGTCAAGCAGACAATGTTAAAAATCAAATCAAAATGCCACAGTTGATCACCACGGCGATCTTGGTGGGATTGTTATCCGGATTTTTCGGGATTGGCGGAGGATTTTTGATTGTTCCTGGGTTGATTTTTGCGGCAAGAATGCCAATGATTGCGGCAATTGGAACTTCTTTGGTATCAGTCGGTACATTCGGACTTACAACCGCGGTGAATTACAGTTTTTCCGGCCTCATAAACTGGTGGGTGATGTTGGCGTTTGTTGGAGGCGGAGTTGGCGGTGGATTGGTGGGGGCAAGGCTTGCGGGACGCTTAAGTAAGCAGCGGCGCACACTCCATTATATATTTTCCGGCGTCGTTATGTTCGTCGCCATTTACATGCTGATTATTAATGCGGAAGCCTTAGATTTGTGAGCTGCTTTACTAAAATGGAGATGAGGAAATAAAAATGCCAAAGGTGAAGAATGAGACACATTACAAAATTTTGATTATAGGTGGAGGGAGTGCTGGAATTACGGTTGCAGCCCGTCTCCTGCGTGAATCACGCAGCCTAAGTGGAAATATTGCCATCGTTGAACCCGCAACAAAACATTATTATCAGCCATTATGGACGCTTGCCGGAGCTGGCGAAGCGGATAAAACGGTGACACAAAGGGAAGAAGCCTCCGTTATTCCGAGTGGAGCCGTGTGGGTGCAAGAGGCGGTTACAGAATTTCAACCAAATGAAAATGCGGTTGTAACAGCATCTGGAAAGAAACTGCACTATGAGTATCTAGTTGTTGCTGCAGGGATTCAAATTGATTGGCATAAAATCAAGGGGTTAAAAGAAAGTATGGGAAAGAATGGGGTATGTAGTAATTACTCTTATGACTATGTTGATAGCACGTGGGAAACGATTCGCAACTTCAAAGGAGGTACTTCCATCTTTACGAATCCAAATACTCCGGTGAAGTGTGGTGGAGCCCCTCAAAAAATCATGTATTTGGCGGATGATTATTTCAGAAAGTCAGGAGTGCGGCCACACTCTTCAGTTATTTTTGCTTCAGGAAGCCCAAGCATATTCAATGTGAAAAAATATGAACAGGCACTTAACAAAATAATAGAACGAAAAGAAATCGAGACATGGTTTATGCACAATCTCATTGAAATCGATGGTGAAAAAAAGCAGGCGACATTCGAAAATCTGAACACACAAGAACGTGTAAATATCCAATATGACATGATTCATGTGGTACCACCAATGAGCCCCCCTGACTTTATTAAGAATAGCCCGCTTGCGGCAAGTAATGGTTGGCTGAATGTAGACAAATATACGCTGAAGCATCAATGCTTTGACAATGTTTTTGGCATAGGGGACTGCACCAACCTGCCTACGTCGAAAACGGGGGCTGCGATTCGTAAACAAGCACCCGTTCTTGTGAAAAATTTACTTGATCAGATGGGGGCCAAACCATTGGTTCATCAATATGACGGTTATACATCATGCCCGCTTGTTACTGGATATGGACGGCTTATTCTGGCTGAATTCAATTATGATTTACAGCCGCAAGAAACCTTCCCGATCAATCAGGCACGCGAGAGGTACAGCATGTATGTATTGAAGAAAAACTTCCTTCCCGTTATGTATTGGAAGGGAATGCTCAAAGGTAGGATGTAATCATGTTTCTGATGGTCATTACAAAACAAAAGCAAGCGCTTAAAAGGAGGATGACTGATGTTACTCAAATACTTTTATGATGAGAAACTGGCTCAAGCTTCATACCTGGTCGGATGTCAGGAGACCGGAGAAGCGATCATTGTTGATCCATCACGCAATATAGAGCCTTACATAGAAACAGCAAGAGAACATGGTGTTCGGATTATGGGGGCAACGGAAACACATATTCACGCGGATTTTTTGTCTGGTTCGCAGGAGCTAGCTTCCAGACTGGGAGCCACATTGTATTTTTCTGATGAAGGAGGACCGGACTGGAAATATGAGTACGCAACTGGGTATGAACACTTTTATCTTAGAAATGGAGATGTTTTTGCCATTGGAAATATCAAATTTGAGGTGATGCATACACCAGGACACACACCTGAACATATTTCGCTGCTTGTAACAGATGGCGGTGCATCTATCAAAGGCCCAATCGGCATATTTACCGGAGATTTTGTGTTTGTTGGTGACGTGGGGCGTCCCGATTTATTGGAAGAAGCCGTGGGGGTACGAGGTTCCTCAGAAAAAATGGCAAGCATGATGTATCGGTCACTAAAGCAGTTTAAAAAGCTTCCTGACTATCTGCAAGTATGGCCAGGACATGGAGCAGGCAGTGCCTGTGGGAAAGCGTTAGGAGCAGTACCTTCTTCAACCATCGGCTATGAAAAACGGACAAATTGGGCATTGCAATATGAGAACGAGAATCGTTTTATAGAAGCGCTGTTGGCTGGACAGCCGGAGGCACCTCCTTATTTTTCAATGATGAAGCGGTTGAATAAAGAGGGGGCACAGCAAATTCAAAGGACGGCAGTACCGCTTCGTATGGAGGCTTCGGTCGATATTGTGCAGGAATGGGTGCAACAAGGAATGGTCGTTGATACGCGTCCAGCCAGTGATTTTGCCGCCAAGCATATACGAAGCGTGTTGAATATTCCGTATAATAAATCATTTGTAACTTGGGCGGGATGGTTACTAAATTATGATCAGCAAATCTATCTTCTAGCAGCCAATACAGATGTGGCAGATATCGTGATGGATCTCCAGTCCATTGGATTGGATCGTATCGTTGCCACAATGGATCCATGTGTGATGGACCTGCTAGGTGAATCTGATTCGCGTGGAATGAAATATGAAGAAGTGACATGGAATCAGGTAGAGGGCGTAATTCAAACTGAAGGCATATATGTACTTGATGTCCGAAGTAAGGGCGAGTGGGAAGACGGCCATATTCCGCAGGCGAAGCACGTGATGCTCGGTCATCTGCAGGAACAGGCACACTCCATTGGGCATGATAAACCCATTTTAGTTTATTGCAAAACTGGCGGAAGATCTGCTATCGCTGCAAGCCTTCTGCAAGCTCATGGCTTTAAAGACGTACAAAGTCTTGTGGGTGGTTATGAGGAATGGAGAAAACAAGAAAAGCTGCGAACCACTAGAGATGTTTAATTGAAATCTTTGAATGTTATCATCTATGCGAAATATTTACCATGTTTGCAAACTTGCCATGCCTATTATGAAAACGTTTATTAAACTAACATTCGTAGTATTCGGAATTCAGTCAAAAATTCTATAAAAATAAGGCGATTTTATAAGGGAAATAAGTTGGCATGAAAATTGCTTGTATAAATAACGTAATGAGTTTTATGCATAAGCAAACATGAAAAGGAGAGATACTTCATGAAATATAATTTTGACCAAGAGATCTTTCGCCGGGGCACTGATTGTGAAAAATGGGATCATCTTAAAAATCAATTTGGCGTAAAGGATGTTATTCCGATGTGGGTGGCCGATATGGATTTCCAGTCTCCCCAACCTGTCATCGAAGCGTTAAAACAGCGGGCGGAGCACGGTGTTTATGGCTACGGGCTTAGATCAGACTCGTATATGGAATCCATTGTTGACTGGATAAAAAGAAGACATCGATGGTCCGTTGAGAAAGAATGGATTACCCACAGCCCAGGTGTAATTCCGGCCTTATCGCTTGCGATTCAGTCCTTTACGAAGCCAGGAGATAAAATTATTATCCAACCGCCTGTATACCATCATTTTGCCCGTGTGATCCAAGCGGCCGGCCGTGAAATTGTCAGCAATCCGCTTATGCTTGAAAATGGGCATTATTCCATGGATTTCGAGGACTTAGAGGCAAAGATAGATGCAAAGGTAAAAATGTTAATTCTGTGTAGTCCCCATAACCCCATCGGAAGGGTATGGAGTAAAGAAGAATTGACGAAGTTGGGACAGCTTTGTATAAAGCACAACATTCTCATTATTGCGGATGAAATTCATTTTGATTTTGTCTTTAAGACACATACTCACATTCCTTTTGCTTCTATTTCAGAAGAGTTTGCGAATCATTCTCTTTCCTGCATTGCGCCAAGCAAAACTTTTAACCTAATGGGTGTGCAGACGTCGAGTATTATTATTCCAAATCAGCAACTGCGCGATAGGTATAATCAGGAACTTCATACATTATCCATTGGCTCGCCAAACATATTTGGCGTTGTTGCGTTAGAGGCTGCTTACCGCTATGGAGAAGAATGGCTGGATCAGCTCCTAGAATATTTGCAGGAGAATCTGGAGTACACTCTAAATTACTTCCGCAACAACATCCCGCAAATCAACGTCATCCAGCCAGAAGGCACATACCTTGTATGGCTGGATTGCCGAGAATTGTGTTTTTCAGTTAAAGAATTGGATGAATTTATGTTACAGAGAGCAAGAGTTGCAATGAATGGAGGTCACATTTTCGGTAGGGAAGGTGAAGGTTTTATGAGGCTAAATATTGCTTGTCCGCGTTCGATGTTAAAAAATGCGCTGGGTGGAATAGAAAATGCTGTCGCTTCTTTATGCAAGGTTCATTAAGTTATTTTGTGATGATGTTTAATATTCTAAATGAAGAACGCTATAGGAGAGGAGGATCATATGACAGGCTTTATTGGCATACAGCAGTTTATTCAAGACTACACGGAGAACACGGCAGAAATCCTTGGTTTGGATATAACTGTACTTGATGAAAAGGGCGTTCGCATTAGCGGGACCGGCTATTATAAGGAGCTCATTGGCAAAGCGGCTCCGGAAGGCTCCTTTTTCAAAATGATATTGGAAACTGGAGAGCCTGGAGTAATCTACAATGTAAAAAAGGATGAATCCCAATGTATGAAGTGTCAATTCGTTAATCAATGCAAAGAACTGGCCACCATTGGATTTCCTATTGTAAAGCAAGATAAATTAGTTGGCGTCATCGGCATGATTGGTTTTTCTCATAAACAAAAGGAAAAAATGATTATTGAATCAGAGAAGCTGATACGTTTTTTAAGCAATGGTAGTACATTATTAGGCAATAAATTAGCGATGCTGGACCTTGGTAAAGAAAAGGGATGTAAAATTCAAGAGGATATCCCGGTCCCCCCCAATACCATTTCTTTTGAAAACATTCTTGGTAAAGATTCAGGGCTTCAAGATGTGATTAAAAAAGCAAGAAGGATTATAAACAGCCCATCCACTGTCCTGATAAGGGGAGATAGCGGTACGGGGAAGGAATTATTATCCAAAGCGATTCATTATGAAAGCAAGCGCCGGGCGTATCCATTTGTAGCAGTCAATTGCGCCGCCATACCTGAAAGCCTATTGGAAAGTGAGTTGTTTGGTTATGAGGGGGGATCATTTACCGGTTCAAACCGGAATGGGAAAATAGGAAAATTCGAATTAGCGGACAATGGAACCATTTTTCTTGATGAAATTGGGGATATGCCTCTATTCTTGCAACCTAAATTATTACGGGTTTTACAAGAAAGAGAGATTGAAAGAATCGGTGGAAAAAAAGCAATCGGGATTAATGTACGGGTGATTGCGGCTACTCACCGAAACTTGGAAGAAATGGTGCAGAAGGGCACTTTTCGCGAGGATTTGTACTATCGTCTCAATGTCATTCCCCTCCATACTAAATCCTTACAAGAGCGGCGTGATGATATTGCCTTGTATCTCGACCATTTCATTCAAAAACATTGCAGGATCATGCGAAGGTCTCCACTGACTCTTGACCCTATGCTTGAGCGATGGCTTATACGTTATGATTGGCCGGGGAATATAAGGCAGTTGGAAAACGCCGTAGAATATATGGTCAATATGGCTGAATCAGATATGATCGGCTTCCATGATGTACCTGATTATATACTTCAACAGGATCGTCTCTCTGTCGAGAGTAGAGGAATGAGTTTAGAACAAATGATTTCAGAATATGAAAGAGATGTAATCCAGAGCTACTTCTTAGCTGAAAAATATGATAAAGAACAAATCGCCCGGGAACTACAGATTAGCCTGTCTACTCTTTATCGTAAATTGGAAAAATATAATTTATGTTAACTTCATTCAAATGGTAATTGAATTTGAAAGCGGGAGAGTCTTCGATCATTTTCCCGCCTGGATTTTTAGAGAGGGGTGAGGTCAAAGGAATCAGGTAAAGCTATGTTTTAAAATAACTGAAATTTCTAAAAAGACTCATGAGAGATTAACAGTCAGAGGAGACAATACAATTTGCATTTGAACTATGAGTAAATAGGGGGACATGCTATGGCGAAATTAGAAGCAGAGCTAAGTAATGTAATAGAAGAGCGAAATTCAAAAGGATCATTACAACGGAAGCTGAAATCTAGACATTTAACGATGATGGCTATTGGGGGCGCTATTGGAACGGGATTGTTTGTATCCAGCGGATCAACGATTAGCACTGCAGGGCCGGGAGGAGCGCTTGCTGCATACATTCTGGTTGGCATTATGGTCTATTTTGTCATGAATAGTTTGGGAGAGCTATCGGCCTTTTTACCGGTTCCAGGTGCCTTTGACATTTATGCCTCAAAGTATGTTGATCCTGCGTTTGGCTTTGCGTTAGGTTGGAACTATTGGTATACAACCGCGATTACGGTTCCTGCTGATTTGGTGGCCTCTACCCTTATAATGAAGTATTGGTTCCCACACGTACCTTCTCTCTGGTGGAGCGCACTATTTCTGGGGTTGCTGCTAATCTTAAATATTTTATCAGTCAAGGCATTTGGGGAATCTGAATACTGGTTTGCCGGTATTAAGGTCATCTCGATCATCGTGTTTCTCGTTATTGGGGTTGCTATGATTTTTGGAATTATGGGAGGACAAGCGGTCGGATTCAGTAACTTTACCCAAGGAGATGCTCCTTTTCATGGAGGGCTTATATCTATCTTTAGTGTAATGCTCGTCGCTGGTTTTGCATTTCAGGGAACCGAAGTAATTGCGACGGCTGCTGGTGAAACCGATAATCCTTCGAAAAACGTACCAAAAGCGATTCGTTCAATCTTTTGGCGAATCCTTATCTTCTACGTATTAACGATTTTTGTAATTGGCTTGATTATTCCCTATACAGATCCGAACCTACTTAAATCCGGAGTTAAAAATGTATCTATCAGTCCCTTCACGCTCGTTCTTCAAAGAGCTGGTCTGGCATTTGCGGCCTCAGTTATGAATGCCGTGCTCCTTACGTCTGTTTTATCGGCAGCTAATTCAGCAATGTATGCGTCTTCACGTATGCTATGGGCATTGGCGAAAGAAGGAAAGGCACCACGAATCTTTGGACGGCTTAACCGGAGGGGAATTCCCATGTTGGCTCTGTGTACGACGGCGATTTTAGGCCTTATCTCCTTTTTGGCTTCCCTTTTTGGAAATGGTTCGGTTTTTATTTGGCTGGTAAATGCTTCAGCTCTTACCGGATTTATCAAGTGGTTAGGAATTGCTGTAAGTCATTATCGTTTTCGTAAGGCATATGTGGCACAAGGAAGAGATTTAAATGAATTACCGTTTAAAGCCAAATGGTACCCGCTGGGTCCGGTTATCACGCTGTTATTTTTTGTGGTTTTCATTCTTGGGCAGCATCTTTTTTCCGGACATCAAGTAAGCTGGGCAGAACTTCTCGCGACATATATTGGTCTTCCTATTTTCTTGCTTCTCTGGCTTGGTTATAAATTTATTAAGAAAACAAAAGTTGTTCCACTTATGGAGTGTGATTTTGAACGCAAAGAATAGTAGGGAATGCTGCATGGAATGTACAGCGCATATTTTCAGAGGAATATTAAACACAATTCCGTTTAATAGGATTACATAAAAAAAAAGAGGTGGTTTTTATGATTAAAGAAACAATCATGACCAAACAAGCTCCCAAGGCTATCGGTCCTTATTCACAAGGTATTAAAGCAGGAAATGTAGTGTATACGTCAGGGCAGCTCCCGATACATCCGGAAACCGGAGAAATGCCTGATAATATTGAGGAACAAACAAGGATGTCGCTCGAAAATCTCAAGCAGGTTATAGAAGCAGCGGGAGCAAGCTTACAGCAGGTAATAAAAACAACGGTTTTTTTAAGCGATATGAATCATTTTGCCACGATGAATCAAGTATATGGTGAATTTTTTTCCGGGAATTATCCGGCTAGAAGCGCGATTGAAGTTGCTCGTTTACCAAAAGATGCTTTGATTGAAATCGAAGCAGTTGCTATGACTTAATCATAATAATTGAAAAGAGAACGTCAGATTGATACTCTCTTTTCTTAATTTATATATGGCTGTAAATAGAGGATCCAGGAGGAGATTAATATGAATTTAGCACAATTTTCTAGACAACGATATACACCAACATATACACCCATTGAGAAATTACATCATTTTTCTGAAGTTCTGGGCGGCCCTTCGGTTTATATTAAACGAGATGATTTACTGGGGCTGACGGCCGGTGGAAATAAAACAAGAAAACTAGAGTTCCTCGTGGCCGATGCATTGGAAAAAGGCGCGGATACGTTAATTACATGTGGAGGCATTCAATCAAATCATTGCCGTTTAACGCTTGCCGCTGCCGTTAAAGAGAAAATGAAGTGTGTTCTCGTATTGGAAGAGGGGCTTTTAACAAATTCTGAGCCGGATTTTAATGGTAACTATTTTCTGTATCATTTACTGGGCGCTGAAAAAGTCAAGGTTGTACCTAATGGGACAGACTTGATGAAAGAAATGCTGGAAGTAGCAAAAGAGGTAACGAATGAGGGAGGTAAACCTTATATCATTCCGGTTGGGGGATCGAATGGTATTGGGGCAACGGGATATGCTGCTTGCGCTCAGGAGATTTTGGCACAGTCCTTTGATCAAGGAGTCAATATGAATGCTGTTGTTTGTGTAAGCGGCAGCGGAGGAATGCATGCGGGTTTGGTGACTGGCTTTTATGGAAACCAAAGTAAAATACCGGTAATCGGAATGAACGTAAGCAGAGGAAAAGTGGAACAGGAAGAGAAAGTTTTTCAACTTGTTAAAGAAACTTCAGCACATATCGGCATTCCAAATTCAATCCCTAGTGAGGCTATTACGTGTTTTGATGAATATGTCGGACCAGGCTATGCTTTACCTACGCCTGAAATGGTGGAAGCGGTCAAGCTCATGGCAAGAACAGAAGGAATTTTGCTGGATCCGGTATATACAGGTAAAGCAGCAGCGGGACTCATTGATTTAATACAAAAAGGCACCTTTAAGCCGGACGATAACATCCTGTTTATACATTCTGGCGGAGCCTCAGCGTTATACGCCAATACTTCGCTCTTTTATTGATGTTTAAGAGGGAATTGCAACTGAGTTTTCCAGGAGAACATTTGAACGCATTACAAAGGGGGATATTTTTATGAAAAAGAGTTTAAAAATAGTCGCTTTTTCGTTACTCGTTTCACTTATGTTAACTGCATGTGGAAAAACTCAAAATCAAGCAACCACTCAACCGGATAATCAGGCAGCTGGGAGTAAGAATCTGCTAAAGCAAATTAAAGCAGATAGAAAAATTAAAATTGGAACAGAAGGAACGTATGCACCGTTTAGCTACCATGATGCTTCAGGAAAATTAACTGGTTTTGATATTGAAATCGCTGAGGAAGTAGCGAACAGACTTGGTGTGAAACCAGAATTTATTGAAACCCCATGGGACGGTATATTTGCAGGACTTGATTCGAAGCGATTCGATATCATTGTTAATCAAGTTGGAATACGTCCTGACCGACAGGAAAAATACGATTTTTCTGAGTCGTATATTGTGTCAAAACCCTTCTTGATTGTTCACAAAGACAATGAAACTATTAAATCATTTGCAGATTTGAAAGGAAAAAAAGCAGCTCAGACACTAACTAGTAATTTTAAGGATATAGCACTATCCAACGGTGCTGAGATTGTGGGGGTCGAAGGATTTAATCAATCCGTTGATTTAATACTTTCAAAACGCGCTGATGCGACTGTAAATGATGGATTGTCCTATCTCGATTTCAAAAAACAAAAGCCTGATGCACCTATTAAAGCTGTAGCAGAGCTAGATGAACCGGCACAAATGGGAATTATGCTTAGGAAAGGGAATAAAGAATTGGCAGAGGCCATAAATAAAGCACTTTCCGATATGAAGAAAGATGGTACCTATTTAAGCATCTCACAAAAATACTTTGAAACCGATGTTTCAAAATAAGGAGTGTTCCAATGTTTGCTGATGAAAGAATGCTGCGAATTATTGACATCATTGTAAACTCATTTTTACCGATGTTAAAAGCAGGGATCGCTTTTACCGTACCATTGACACTTATATCTTTTTTTCTGGGACTCATTCTTGCTTTGCTTACAGCACTGGCTCGAATCTCGGGAATTCGGGCTCTCGACGCTGCTGCAAGATTTTATGTATGGGTAATTAGGGGAACGCCTCTGCTGGTTCAATTGTTTATTATTTTCTATGGTCTTCCAAGTGTTGGGATTACAATTGGTCCGCTGCCATCGGCTATTATCGGTTTCACTATTAGTGTTGGCGCCTATAACTCAGAGATTATTCGCGCAGCTATACTTTCAATTCCCAAGGGTCAATGGGAGGCCGCTTACTCAATTGGGATGAGCTATCGTCAAGCATTAAAAAGGATTATTCTTCCGCAGGCAACAAGGGTGTCTGTCCCACCCATGTCAAACAGTTTTATTAGCTTGGTGAAGGATACATCATTGGCTGCTACCATAACAGTGACCGAAATGTTTAGAATCGCGCAGCAAATTACAGCAACAACCTATGAACCATTGGTACTATATTGTCTAGCAGGATTTATTTATTTGATTTTCAGTACAGTTCTTTCTAACGCTCAAGGACGTATGGAAAAACGACTTGATCGATATGTAGCGGGCTGACTTGATAGGGGGATATTCAAGTGATTGAGATAAAGAACCTGCATAAGAAGTTTGGGCAAACAGAGGTTTTAAAGGGAATCGATTTGAAAATAGAGGAAGGCAATACGGTTTGTATTATTGGGCCTTCGGGATCAGGCAAAACAACTTTGTTACGCTGTTTGAATTTACTGGAAATGCCTACAAAAGGAACTATCAAGCTTGGAAAATATTCTTTGGATTTTCGGGATAAAAAACAAGTTCCAAAAGATAGGATTATTAAGTTCCGTCAACAAACAGGTATGGTTTTCCAAGGTTATAATTTGTTCCCTCATATGACTGCACTTGAAAATGTTATGGAAGGTCTCTTCATCGTTCGTAAGCAAGACAAGGAACTTTCACGTACGAAAGCTCTTCACTTGCTAGAAAAGGTAGGATTAAAGGAACGGGCAAACCACTACCCATCTCAGCTATCCGGGGGACAACAACAACGCGTAGGAATCGCCCGAGCGATGGCAATGGAACCTGAAGTCCTCCTTTTTGATGAACCTACTTCCGCGTTAGATCCTGAGTTAGTAGGCGAAGTTCTAAAGGTTATGAAAGAACTGGCTAAAGAAGGAATGACTATGGTTGTTGTCACCCATGAAATGAACTTTGCTCGTGAGGCAGCGGATAAGGTAGTATTCATTGATAATGGTGTGATTGTCGAAGAAGGAACACCACAACAGATTTTTGAAAATACAGAGCATGCACGTACATTACAATTTTTAAATAAGCTTTGTTCGTAAAACGGTTTAACAATGAATTTAAATAATGATAAAAGCAAACAGAAGTCGCTCTGTTTGCTTTTTTTTAACTCAGTTCTTTGAGTATTTAGACATTATCATTGCTAAACTATTCTTCCTATCTCGTATTGGACGCTATTTCAGCTAAATTAATATTTTCGGAAAATTGTCTGGAGATGTTTTTCTTAATCTTGAAAATATTTTTCTCAATCGTGATAGGAAGTGGGACTGATTGATCTATAGATCGGTTGTAAAAATAGCGTTATTACAGTGATGGAAAGTTGGCATAAAAATTGCAAATAAATATTTATGACTAAGAGATTAGCACAACGAGGAGGTAAGTGATGTATAAAACCGTTATTTTAGGAACTGGCCCTGCTGGGCTGACTGCAGCAATCTATCTAGCACGTGCTAACCTAAGTCCTTTAGTCATCGAAGGACCTGAACCAGGGGGGCAATTGACATTGACAACAGATGTTGAGAATTTCCCTGGTTTTCCAGAAGGGATTATGGGACGAGAGTTGATGCAGAACATGCGAAGGCAAGCTGAGCATTTTGGAGCAAGGTTTAAAAGGGGGTGGGTAAAAAAGGTCGACTTTTCAAATAACCCTTTTACCTTAACGCTGGAAGGAATAGGGGAGCTCAAAACGCAATCATTAATCATCTCAACGGGAGCTTCTGCGAAACTTTTGGATATTCCAGGGGAAAGGGAAAATATTGGCCGTGGGGTAAGTACCTGTGCAACGTGTGATGGATTTTTCTTTAGAGGAAAGAAAGTTATCGTTGTCGGTGGCGGAGATTCGGCTATGGAAGAAGCAAATTTTTTAACGAAGTTTGCTTCGGAGGTTCGTATCGTGCACCGCAGAAAGGAGCTTCGCGCTTCCCAAATTATGCAATACCGTGCCAAAAATAATCCAAAAATTACTTGGAGTTTAGATTACATTCCTGAAGAAGTGATGGCAGGAGAACGACACGTTACTGGCTTGAAAGTAAAAAACCGTGAAACTGGAAAAAACGAATTTCTGGAATCTGATGGTATTTTCATGGCAATCGGCCATAAACCGAACACATCTTTTTTAGACAATCAAATCAAAACGGACGATATGGGATATATCATTGTGAATCCTGGTACAACAGAAACAAATATTCCTGGCGTATTTGCCTGCGGGGATGTTCAAGATCATAAATACCGCCAGGCCATTACTGCTGCAGGAAGTGGTTGTATGGCTGCGCTGGATTGCGAAAGATACCTTGATACAATTGCGTTTTAGTAGTGGAAACTATCAATATAACATTTGAAAATAAAATATAGGGAGGATTTTAATTATGAAAGAGATCAAAACAAAACAAGAGTTTAATGAGGCGATTTTATCAACAAAACCAGTAATGGCCAAATTTTATGCTGAATATTGCCCAGACTGTCAGCATACTGATTTATTCATGCCGATTTTGGAAGAAGCGTATAAAGAAAAAGTAGATATGATCGCAGTAAATCGAGAACATTTTCCGGAACTACTAGAAAAGCTAGATGTGTACGGAATCCCAAGCTTTATTGTTTTTCAAGGCGGGAAGGAACTTAATCGCTTTGTTAGTAAACTCGGAAAAAGCCAGGAAGAGGTTGAACAGTTTCTCAACCAGATCTTAGAGGAAAGTAGAAAATAAGAATGCATTAATCTGAAGCCAATAAATATTGAGTAGTCACTCAATATTTATTGGCAATATATTCGAAATTATCGATTGTATTGACTTGTTTTTTGTATTGGCACTATTTTGACTTTAGGGCTAGAATCACCATATCTAATGTACATTTAGGGGGAATAAAAAATGGAACTTATGAAATATGTGAAGGAATACAATCATCTAAAAGTCAATATGGAGAAATCAGGATTCATGTATGGACTGTGTGATACAAGAACCATTAAATATAGTCAAGACTTAGATGTATTACTTAACAAATTAATGGAAATTAGATATCCAGGATTAAAGAAAAGAACGAATTAAATGAAGCCAGACAATTGCTAATAAAAGGAAGGCGAATAAAGTGCTAAACCCATTGGCTTTAGAATTAAATCAAGTCATTGAAGAACGCAATAAACCAGTATATGAGATGTTGTCATTGTTGGGAAAATCATTGTATTTTCCAAAAGGGATTGTCAGCCAGGCTGGAGAGGCAAAGGGAAAAGCAGACCGATTCAATGCAACAATCGGGATGGCTTCAGAGGGTGGACAACCAATGTATTTAGATGTCATCCACAAGAACCTCTCCTCCTACGATCCGATAGACCTGTATCCATATGCACCAACGGCAGGAAAACCAGAGTTGCGTGAAGTTTGGAGAAAGAAGCTTCTTAAAGATAATCCTTCCCTTGAAGGAAAGGAATTTGGCACTCCGATCGTGACGAACGCGCTGACCCATGGATTTAGTATCGTATCCGACCTGTTTGTCGAAAAGGGGGATCCTATTTTACTACCAGATAAGTATTGGGATAATTATCATATAACATTCAACGTCCGCCGCGGCAGCCATACAGTGACCTATCCATTATTCACCAAAGCAAACCTATTTAATGGAAAAGGTTTGCTGGAGGCCCTTTTATCCTGTAAGAATGGAAAAGTCATCCTGGTCCTTAATTTCCCTCATAATCCAACAGGCTATACTCCGTTGGAAAAAGAAGTGGAGGAAATCCTTCATGCCATCAAGCAGGCAGCAGATCTGGGGATTAACATTGTTGCTGTTATTGATGACGCTTATTTTGGATTATATTATGAAGATTCAATCAAAGAATCTATATTTGCTCGTTTAGTAGGGTTACACCCGCGTGTCCTCCCCATTAAAATTGATGGGGCAACCAAAGAAGAATATGCTTGGGGCTTTCGTGTTGGGTTTCTCACATTTGGAATCCAAGATGCTTTGGTGTTGGAAGCGCTGGAGAAAAAGACGATGGGTTCCATTCGTAGTACCATTTCTTGCAGCCCCCACCTTTCTCAAACAATCATTTTGGATGCCTTGTTAAATCCCGAATTTGAAGTGCAGCGCAGACAGAGAAATAAGGTAATGGAAGCTAGGGCGAAGCGAGTCAAAGAGATTTTAGCAGACGGGAGATATGCGGATGCATTCGAACCCTATCCATTCAATTCAGGGTATTTCGTGTGTCTTCGAATCAAGCATTCCGATGCAGAAACGCTGCGGATCCATTTGCTCAAGCGGTACGGAGTGGGGACAATCTCCCTAGCCAAAACGGATCTTCGAATCGCATTTTCCTGTGTTGAATTAACTGATTTGGACCTGCTTTTTGAACTTATTTATCGGTCATGTAAAGAATTAGAATCCATAGTGTAATAGAGACCCTTACATAAGGTCCTTTTTCTTCCTTGGTATTATCGGAAATGTTTTTCAGACCTGAGATAAAGATTTCTCATATTAAAGAATTAACAAAGATATCGATAGTGGTTATGGAAAGGTTTATCCCATAATTTTCAATAAGAAATTATCCTTCATAGGAGGACAATGTATCATGACAAATCAAACGACGGAATATACCCTGGTTGACTTTATTCGAGATATGACATGGATCATAGAGAGAAATGAGAGTGAGGCCGTTCGGGTGGCAGAGGCAGAGCGTTTGCTCGGTGAGCTGCTTCGTACCACATCCTGGCTCTCGCCCGAAAAGTGCAAGCCCAGCTCGGAAGGTTATGCCCGCCATTCCCTATATTGCGATCCGCGGGATCGTTTTGAGATCATTGCACTTGTCTGGAAGCCGGGGCAGAAAACGTTACTCCATGATCACGATGGTACTTGGGGAGCCGAAGGGGTTGTGGCTGGACAGATCAAGGTGACGAACTATCTTCGAGTGGATGAGATTTCAGAAAGTGTAGTAAAGCTCAGGCAAACGGATACATTGATTGTAAATCAGCAAATGACTGGCAAACTCCTGCCCCCAGCGGATTGTCATATCCTTGAAACCCAGGGCGATCAAACGGCAGTAACCATCCATGTTTATGGAAAACAACTCCGTAAGTTTCGGGTATTTAAACCTTTACAACAAGAAGGTATTTTTTCAGCCCACGATTCCTTTTTAGGATATACCCCAGGGCCAATCTAAGTTTATAAGGTATGAAGTTACTACTGTTGAGAAAGAAGCATTAATTCGTTTTAATAAATCCTGATTAACTAAATTAATGTTAATTAGGATTTTTCTAATTGGTTGGTAATTTCTAAACATACTGGAGGTTAGGTACTATACAAAGCAAAGCACCGTACTTCTGATTCCATAGTTTGACAAAAGCGTAATTTACCAATAGTATCACAAGTAATTCGAACTTCTTTATAGGAGAGATAAAGATGAAAATTTATGTAGATGCGGATGCTTGCCCGGTAAAAGATATTATTATATCGGAAGGAGGAAAAGCAGGAATTCCTGTTATCCTTGTTACGAGTTTTTCGCACTTTTCTAATGCGGAACAACCTTCAGGAGTGGATATTATTTATGTTGATTCTGGAGCGGATGCTGCCGATTATCGGATTATGAAGTTAGCCGAATCAGGTGATATCATTGTCACGCAAGATTATGGACTTGCATCGCTAGGCTTACCAAAAGGCTGTATCGTCCTACACCATAAAGGGTTTAGGTATACCAATGAAAACATTGATCAATTATTACAAACACGATACTTAAGTGCAATGGCTCGAAAAGGCGGAAAGCGGACAAAGGGACCAAAGCCGTTTACGGCAGAAGATCGGGAGCAATTTAGGAGGCTTTTTAAACAAGCTATTTCTAAAAAAAATAACTAAATCTATCGTTTAAAATTTTAGCAATATTCAATTACCTGATATAATCATTAATAAGGCAAGTACAATCGCTGGAGCAAATATATCCTTACCATTGCTATTATCTCCAATCTATCGATTTTATCATGTTGTAATTATATATATATTTGTTAACTTTATTTTAAAAACCTTGAAATAAAAGCTCGTACCCATTTTAACTTTAATTGGTAAATTTATTTGGAATTGGAAAGAAAATTGTGAAAAAATATACATCGAATTTCCAAAATTAATGTTAAAATGTATATATTACTTTTGGAGGTTAAGAACCATGCAAAAAACATTGGATAACACAAAGACTGACCAAAAAGACAAACAAGTTCCAACAACATTTTCACGAACAAATCCGTTTCAAGCAAAAATTCTTAAAAATATTAATATAAATGGTGCAGGCTCTAGTAAAGAAACAAGGCATATTGAGTTATCACTAGAAGGGTCGGGGCTTTCTTATGTGCCAGGTGATGCCCTTGGTATTATTCCTTCAAATGATCCAGAACTTGTTGCTTCCCTGCTTGAGGAGATGCACTGGGATGAAGCAACGCCTGTAACAATCAATAAGCAAGGTGAAACACTTCCACTAATGGAAGCGTTAACTACCTATTTTGAAATTACACTGCTATCTAAAAAGGTTTTACAGCAGGCAGCTGCCTTTACAGAAAACGAAGAGTTACAAAAGCTCATCCAGATTGAAAATGCAGCCCAATTGAAGGAATATTGCTATGGGCGGGATTTACTTGATATGGTACGTGAATTCGGTCCTTGGAAAGCAACTGCTCAAGAATTTGTCTCTATATTAAGAAAAATGACGGCACGGCTCTACTCGATTGCGAGCAGCATTGCAGCGAATCCAGAGGAAGTTCATTTAACTATCGGTGCTGTACGCTACACAGCTCATGGACGCGACCGTAAAGGGGTTTGCTCTGTATTATGTGCGGAACGTGTGAATGAAGGAGATACGCTTCCAGTTTTTATACAAGCAAATAAACATTTTCATCTGCCAGAGTCTCAAGATACTGATATTATTATGGTTGGACCTGGGACAGGTATTGCACCATTCCGTTCTTTCATTCAGGAACGTACAGTGAATAGAGGAACAGGCCGCTCTTGGCTATTTTTTGGGGACCAGCATGCAGCTTCTGATTTCCTTTATAAAGATGAGTTGGAACAATATCTGCAAGAGGGAGTACTTTCTAAGTTAGATACGGCCTTCTCTCGCGATGGCGCTCAAAAAGTATATGTTCAACATAAAATGCAAGAACACAGTAAAGAAATATTCGAGTGGCTGCAAACAGGTGCTTATTTCTATGTGTGTGGAGATAAGGAATACATGGCGAAGGACGTCCATGAAACACTTATTAACATAATTGAGAAAGAGGGTTCCATGAGCCGCGATGAAGCAGAAGCGTATCTGAAAGATATGCAGAAGCAAGGGCGTTATCAGCGTGATGTGTATTAAATGGTAAGTAAATATATTTACAAACGACCTTTGTCCCGTTCGGTATAAAGGTTGTTTGTCCTGTTTCAGGATTAATGTGAATTTGTTGCTGCTCAATAGATTTTCCAAAAGCAAAAAATGATTTCTAGCCAGCCTTAATGAACCCTTTATTTCTCTATCTTTCTTTAATAGAGGCATTAGTCTGAATGATTCGTCTTTTTCTAACAGTATTGACACTTTTCCGACATAATTATAGAATAGCACTGAACATATGAATCAACTAAACAAGTTTATTATGACAAATCCAATTCAATAGCATAACATCATTCGGTCAAAAAGTACGATTTGAAAATTTAGGGAGTAATTATTTATTGAAAACTAATTGCTTTTTTTTGGGAGGCATCTGAAATCGCTTTCAAGTAAAGCGGTATTAAAATGATGTTCCCGATGAAAAACACGAGTAGTTGTTATGTGAAGAACCCTTAGTAAGGTAATTTAAGAGGAGGAATTATTTTGGCGAAAATGGTTTTAAAGGACTTCTTAACACCCCAACTGAACGAGTTGAGGGAAAATGGTCTTTACAATGTTATTGATACTGTAGAAGGACCCAATGGCCCTATAGTTACCATCAATGGCAAATCACTAATCAATATGTCATCCAATAACTATCTTGGCCTTGCCAATAATGAAAGAATGAAGCAAAAGGCGCATGAAGCAATCGATAAGTATGGGTTGGGAGCAGGTGCAGTCCGTACAATCAATGGTACATTGAGCATTCATAATGAATTAGAGAAAACAATTGCCAAGTTCAAACATACCGAAGCGGCAATTGCCTTCCAGTCAGGGTTCAATTGCAACATGGGTGCTATTTCAGCTCTTATGACTAAGAAGGATGCTATTCTCTCGGATGAATTAAACCATGCATCGATCATTGATGGATGCAGATTATCTGGAGCGAAAATTATCCGCGTCAAACACCAGGACATGGACGATTTACGCCGAGTTGCGAAAGAGACGATCGAAAGCGGTTTATACGAAAAAGTCATGTACATTACGGACGGAGTTTTCTCAATGGACGGTGATGTAGCAAAACTTCCGGAAATCGTTGAAATTGCTGAAGAGTTTGGGTTAATCACATATGTAGATGATGCTCATGGCTCAGGTGTAATGGGTAACGGTGCTGGTACAGTCAAGCATTTTGGCCTCTCAGACCGAATTGATCTGCAGATTGGGACCCTTTCAAAAGCGATTGGCGTCGTTGGCGGATATGTAGCAGGGTCAGAGCAATTGATTGACTGGCTGAAAGTCCGGGCACGTCCGTTCCTGTTTTCAACTTCATTGACTCCTGGGGATGCTGCCGGTTGTATTGAAGCGATCAATATTATGACTGAATCGACAGAAAAGGTTGAAAAGCTTTGGGAAAACGGAAGATATCTAAAAGAAGGCTTAAAGAAACTTGGTTTCGATATTGGCCATTCCGAAACTCCAATTACTCCATGCATTATTGGAAAAGAAGATCTTACCCAATTATTTTCTCGAAGGCTGATGGAAGAAGGCGTGTATGCAAAATCGATTACCTTCCCAACGGTTCCTAGAGGTACAGGCAGGGTTAGAAATATGCCTACAGCTGCACATACCAAGGAAATGATCGATGAGGTTCTGGCAGTTTATGAAAAAATTGGCAAAGAGTTGTCTATTATCTAATCATTTAAAATTTTACAAAGAATAACAGAATACTAGAATCAATTGAAAAATTTATAGTAGAAACCTTAGGAGGTAAAGTCTTATGAAAAAAATTCTTATAACTGGCAGTCTTGGACAAATCGGTTCTGAATTGACACACCGTCTCAGAGAAGTGTACGGAACAGAAAACGTTATCGCAACAGACATCCGCCGTATTGAAGGCAATCCAGTCATCGAAAGAGGTACATTTGAAATCCTTGATGTGATGGATTTTAAAGCAATGCTTGACCTTTGCAAAACATATAAAGTCGACACTCTCATCCATCTTGCTGCGCTGCTGTCGGCGGTAGGTGAAACAAAACCAAAATTCGCATGGGATCTAAATATGGGCGGTCTTATGAACGCACTTGAAGTTTCCCGTGAATTAAACCTAAAACTCTTTATACCGAGCTCCATCGCAGCTTTCGGACCGGAAACACCGGCAGATATGACACCTCAGGATACAGTTCAAAGGCCTACCACAATGTACGGTGTTACTAAGGTAGCCGGAGAATTGCTCTGTGACTACTATTTCTCCAAATTCGGTGTAGACGTACGCGGAGTAAGGTTCCCTGGTCTGATTTCTTACAAGACTCTTCCAGGTGGCGGAACAACCGATTATGCAGTTGACATTTACTACGAAGCGCTGAAAAACAAGAAATATACATCTTTCATTGGTAAAGGGACTTTTATGGATATGATGTATATGCCAGATGCAATCGAAGCAATCATTCAATTGATGGAGGCTGATCCTTCACGATTGAAGCACCGCAATGCATTTAACATCACTGCGATGAGCTTTGAGCCAGAACAAATTGCTGCATCAATAAAGAAATTCATTCCTGAATTTGAAATGTCATACAATGTTGATCCTGTACGCCAAGGCATTGCAAACTCATGGCCAAATAGTATTGATGCCTCTGCCGCACGTGAAGAATGGGATTTTAATCCACAATACGACTTGGATCGTATGACAAAAGACATGTTGGAAAATTTATCAGAGAAATTAGGCATTCCTTTTAGAGAACTTGCATTAGCCTATTAATTTCTGCAAACTGTACAAACTTCCGTCTACCAGTCTATTATAATCTATCTCAAGAAAAAAGACAATTGTATTTTTCGGGTGGACTACTCTCTGGTGATTATGTTATCTTAAGTTATCCTGAAATAATAAATATGAACATGGGGTTATGTGAATCTTGCTTGAATTTTGACAATAAGCGTACAGGGGAGGAAACGAAATGGCAAACAAGGAATTGAGTAGGGGCTTAAGTTCGCGCCATATTCAAATGATTGCTTTGGGTGGAACGATTGGGGTAGGTCTATTTATGGGATCATCCAGCACAATAGGCTGGACGGGTCCATCCGTTATGTTAGCATATGGAATTACAGGAATTTTTCTATATTTGATAATGCGCGCCATGGGCGAAATGCTCTACTTGGAACCAAGTACAGGTTCATTTGCAACATTTGGATATAAGTATATCCATCCAATAGCAGGATATATGACTGCCTGGAGTAACTGGTTCCAGTGGGTAGTTGTTGGTATGGCGGAAGTTATCGCAATCGGCACATATATGCAGTATTGGTTTCCAGATCTTCCAGCGTGGATCCCAGGCCTAATCGCAATGGTTATCCTTGGGGCAGCGAACTTTATTTCTGTTAAATCATTTGGTGAATTCGAATTTTGGTTTGCGTTGATTAAAGTAGTTACGATTGTATTGATGATTGTTGCAGGTTTTGGCCTAATTTTCTTCGGTCTTGGCAACGGAGGGGAAGCGACCGGCCTATCAAACCTCTGGAAAAATGGCGGCTTCTTTACTGGCGGTCTTAAAGGATTCCTCTTTGCCCTATCACTCGTTGTTGGTGCGTATCAAGGTGTAGAGCTTATCGGTATTACAGCTGGTGAAGCGAAAGATCCTCAGAAAACAATAAGGAACGCGATTCAAAGTACAATTTGGCGTATCCTCGTATTTTATATTGGCGCAATCTTTGTTATTGTCACAGTTTATCCTTGGGATCAATTGTCTTCTTTAGGAAGCCCGTTCGTAGCAACTTTCGCAAAAATCGGTATTACAGCGGCAGCCGGAATCATTAACTTTGTTGTTATCACTGCTGCGATGTCTGGATGTAACAGCGGTATCTACAGCGCAGGGCGCATGCTTTATACTCTTGGTGTTAATGGGCAAGCTCCCAAAGCGTTTGCGAAGGTTTCGAGTAACGGAGTGCCTTTATTCGGTACAATTGGCGTTCTAATCGGCCTTGGCGTTGGTGTAGTGTTAAGTTATATTGCACCAGAAAAATTGTTTGTGTACGTCTATGCTTCAAGTGTTCTTCCAGGTATGGTTCCTTGGTTTGTCATCTTGATCAGCCAAATCAAGTTCAGAAAGGTTCATGCTGATAAAATGGCCAGCCATCCATTCAAAATGCCTTTTGCACCTGTTACTAACTATGTGACAATTGCCTATCTGACAGCGGTGCTTGTTGGTATGTGGTTCAACGAAGACACTCGTATTTCACTAATTGCGGGTATCGTCTTCCTGGCTATTGTGGCAATCAGCTTTTATGCTTTCGGAATCAACAAGCGTGTACCTGCGGAACTTCAAACAGAAGATCGGACAGATAAGAAAGCAGTGTAAATTTTAATACAGAATAGGGACAGTTTTTATAACTTGTCCCTATTTTTCCTTAAAGGCTGGATGCAAAAGGAACATTAATATAAAGAATCATAAGTATAGGAACGGGTGAAAACAATGAAATATCGATCAGCATTTGAAATCATTGGTCCGATTATGATTGGACCTTCCAGTTCACATACTGCTGGTGCAGTCCGAATTGGCCGCGTGGCCAGAACCCTGTTCGAGTGCCAGCCGAAGAGGGCCGTCCTCTCGCTGTACGGCTCATTTGCAAAGACGTATAAAGGACATGGTACTGACTTAGCTCTTGTTGCGGGATTACTGGATTTTGATACATTTGACCAGCGGATCCCCGAGGCTATGGAAATAGCAGAACAACTGGGCATGGAGGTTATCTTTCAAGAGGAAGAAGCCGTTACAGAACATCCAAATACAGTAAAGATTAATCTTTTTGCGGAAGATAAAGAGCTGGAGATCATTGGCATCTCCATCGGCGGAGGAGCCATTGAAATAACAGAAATCAACTCCTTCAAACTAAAATTATCGGGTGACCCTGCAATCCTCGTCATTCATAATGACCGTTTTGGAGTCATCAGCTCGGTAACAAGCATTTTTTCGCAAAATAAAATAAACATCGGTCATATGGAAGTGGCCAGGAAAGATAAAGGCGACATGGCCATCATGGTCATTGAATCCGATGAAAAGATAAATAATCAGTTGGTAAGCGATCTGCAAAAGCTGGACAACGTTGTAAGTGTCATCCGTATTGTTGAATGATAGAATTTCAGGCATTAAACATAAATGATTAGTAGATTCAGGGGGAAATGCTATGTTTCGTAATGTAGCTGAACTTGTTTCGCTGGCGGAACAACATCAGGTTAAAATAGCCGAAATTATGATTCGGCAGGAAATAGAAGTTTCTGGCCTTTCCCGTGAAGAAGTGCTTGCCAAAATGGATCAAAACCTGACCGTAATGGAACGGGCGATCGAACGGGGCATAAAAGGAGTAAAATCACGCACAGGACTCACAGGCGGCGATGCAGTATTGCTGCAAAACTATATTCAAAGCGGGAAATCTCTTACCGGCACATTGCTGTTGGATGCGGTGAGCAAGGCGGTTGCCACGAATGAAGTCAATGCAGCAATGGGCATCATTTGTGCCACGCCAACGGCAGGTTCGGCGGGAGTCGTTCCAGGTACATTATTTGCAGTAAAGGATAAACTCAATCCAACTAGGCAGGAAATGATTGAATTTTTATTTACGGCAGGGGCGTTTGGATTTGTCGTTGCAAACAATGCATCCATTTCAGGGGCTGCAGGCGGTTGTCAGGCAGAAGTAGGTTCGGCTTCAGGGATGGCAGCAGCTGCAATTGTTGAAATGGCTGGAGGTACGCCTAAGCAATCAGCCGAAGCGATGGCCATTACCTTAAAAAATATGCTGGGCCTTGTTTGCGATCCGGTTGCTGGTCTCGTTGAAGTGCCTTGCGTGAAACGGAATGCAATGGGTGCATCCAATGCTTTGACAGCTGCTGATATGGCACTTGCTGGGATAACCAGCAGGATTCCATGTGACGAAGTTATTGGAGCCATGTATGCGATTGGACAGTCAATGCCTTCAGCGTTAAGGGAAACAGCCGAAGGCGGGTTGGCGGCTACTCCGACCGGACGGAGGCTAGAAGCAGAAATCTTTGGCCATCCGAAAGAAAAACTGATTGATTATTTAGTATAACTCCTTTAAAAAGCTGCCGGTCATTCCAGGCAGCTTTATTTTATAGGAATCTATGAAAGGATAGGGGGGAATCTGGGATCATGTGAATCCGCTCATATCGGAGGTGGCATGTTAAGCACCCAATCAGATAAATAAACGGAAAAATTCCGCTTAATTTGTAATTATCATTAAAAATAGCATAAATAGACGGAGAAATTCCGCCTATCTACTCGTAAAAATTGAAAATGGGGGATTTTGCGCTGAATAGTCGGAAAAACTTCCCTTATTTACCCCGAAACAAGCTCCGTTCCACATTTAACCGGAAAAACTCCGCTTATTTTTGCTGGTTACTTAAAGGAAGTTGCTGCATTATTTTAATTCACGCGGCATGGAATATGAAAAATAGCAGGATTCCTTGACTTTCCCTTTTCCTTACTTTAATATTCTCGTTTAATTACAAAAAACGAGCCCCGAATTGTTCCAGCTAGTTTAGATTTCTGTCTAGCAAACTTAAACTTCCCTTCTAACTCCTTGGGCACCTCCATCCCCTCCGAAAGCTTAAAACCAACGGCACGTTTCGGCTTTGGGCCGTCTAACGTATACAAGACGTTGACCTCAAGACCATCCTCATAAAAGACGTAAGCCCAATTGATATTTTCCACTTGAAATGCGAAGTTTCTAAAGGTTTGGCCGCAAACTCTATATCACGTTCTTCTTTCAAAATCCGGTTCACATAATCAATGGTCTCCTGGCTTTCGTCAGCTGGTTCAACCGTAAACTCATGCTTGTATTTATTCATAAAATAACGGGCTTCATTCGCGCGTAAACCAGCAAGCGCTTCTGCTATAGGTGAGGACTCTAAGCCAACTGTAGACACATTTTTAAAATCAACTATATAGGTCATTTCCCTCGCTCCTTTTTCACTTATCTCTAACAATTATTAACACTTCACAGAACTTAATACACATCAAGTAACAAGGTTTCTTCCTGCATCGGTTCCTTCAGATTGAAATCCGGGATTTTATTAATTAAAATGCTTGGAAAATATAGCAGATAGTGGCAGGATACTTTTGTTAAGAAAAGGAAATATAGACCAATTTTAAATGAAATCTATTATAATAGGAAGATAATTCAAAGTATAAATACCATATAGAGAACGAAAAGGGGGGAACGCATGAATGATCCCAGCAAAGATAGATTCTACTTCAATCACTTCAATAAGCAAAAAAAGCGTGGAATCCATCTTCGATTGGTTGGATCAGCATAAACAGGCGTTCTATACGCTTGGTTGGTCCTATCTTAGTAACCAGAAGGAAATGGAAGAGCTTTTTTACCGGTCCATTTTAAAAGTACACAAGGAATTGCCTCGCTTTAAAAGTGAAACATCATTCGAAACATGGGTTACATCCATTTTCATACATATTTGTCGTGAGCTTTCTATTGATAGAGGTATACAAGCTTCTGGGGAAGGTGAACCACGTCAGAGTATATTTAAAGCACTTGATCAATTGAAAGACATCGAGAAAGAAGCGATGGTCCTTACCTATGTAAAAGGGCTCTCACATGTGGAGGCGGCACAGCTTCTCCAAATATCAGTGGAAAAGCTGAAAGAGCTTTTGTTTTCCGGAATTCAGTCACTTAGGTTGGAAATGGGGTACGGTTCATCCTTTAATGGCTGTAAGGAATATTATAAGGATTACATCGATTATTTAGAAAGAACTCTAAATCGCCCGAAAAAGATTGATTTAGAGATACATATTTATCATTGTCAAGAATGTCAGGTGGATTTGGCTGGCTTTCAAGATGTCATGTTAACCATGATAGATCTAACCGATGGGATGAAAGATTTGCATATACCATCCGGTTTCATGGAGAACGTCAAAGCAAGGCTGGTAGAAAAGGAAAAGGACAGACAACAAAAGAACAAGAAACATTTAAGAATGGGCATTGTATTTGCAAGTTTTATAGCATTATTAATAGGGATAGAAGTTTTTACAGGGAGTTTTACTAGCCTCTACTATACTTGGACAGAAAAAGATCAGGAATTACGTCCCTTTCTGCAACAGGACCTTGGTGAAAGGATGAACCTGGAAGCGGAAAGCGATGGGGTGAAAATTAAGATCAGAAGTGTGATTGCTGATGATGTTCAGACGCTTGTCTTTTATGAAATTGAAGATACAAATGAAGAAAATCAATATATGATGAATTATGATGATGGGGTTATTGTGGAGAATGAACTTGAACTCATGAATACGGAAGGTCATCCTAGGTACAATCCCCCTGACCTTAAATCAGATGGCAATAAAAAAGAGAAGAATGTGTATCAAGGAAAAATTAGTCTGCTGCCACTCAATAAGGAGAATGGAACGATCAAACTAAAAATCACAAGGCTCTTGAAATTGATTCGTGATTCCTCTGACCAGAAAGTTATTAGCACTCCCCTGTACCCTGGATATGAAACTGGGGAGTGGAATTTCGAGATTCCTGTGACAAAACAGCCTTCTGTTGAATATGCCTTGAATCAAGAAACAGAAGTCGAGGGGATCCCGGTTCGATTTGATAAACTAACCATTGCGCCAACAGCAACAATTCTGCAATATGGTATTAATAATGAAAAGCCAGAGAAGATGATTGATGTTCTTAATATTGATAATCTGGAAGTGAACAATAAAATTGTAAAAACTGATCTGTATGGCAGCACTTTTATGAATTCACAGCAAGACATGAATTGGACGACTTTTCAAACAAACTTTGAACCCCTTTTCGGAGAAAAGCCAAAAGAGGTTCACGTTCAACTCGCATCTATTAATTTAACGTTTCAAGACCCAAAAACCATCGAACTGGATGCTGCTAAGCAATATCCTCAAACTTTTGAATATGCAGGCAGTACAATCTCTATCGACAAACTGGAAGTTGGACAGCCCTCCATTATTGTCATAAGCGATCATGAAGTGAAGAATCGAGCGTATGAGGCGATTAACTTCAATATTGTGGGAGAAGATGAAAACGAGCCGATTACTACGGAGATGAATACGGATGGAGTGCTCGTTGATAAAAATGGGACGGAATACGATACGAATGAATTCCCAGTCCCTTTTGATGAAATCGAGCAGCCTCGTTATTTCGTAACCGTTCAAAGCATGAAGTTGGACGGTAACGGCACTGGTGAGAAAGTGGTTCCTAAAAAGCTGGAGATTTTTGGATATAGTGCAACGAAATATTTGGAAGATGTTGTGAAGATTTCGTTGAAATAAACTCGGCATATAGAATTAATGCAATACTATGAAGAACAGAGCTGTCATTTTGGCAGCTTTTTATTTTTATATTAATGGGGAAGTTTACTCTGTAACCAGCAAAAGTAAAATAAGCGGAGAATTTCCGGTTAAATGCAGAATGGAGCTCGTTTCGGGGTAAATAAGCGGAGAATTTCCGTTTATGCAAAGAAAAATCCCCTATTTTCACGTTTTTTGAGTAAATAGGCGGAATCTCTCCGTCTATTTAAGCCTTTTTTAGTCAAGCCCATTATTATGTGTAAATTCATTCCTGATGAAAAACAATGTTAAGCAGCTGATTTATTTTTGGTGTACTGGAAGGGGGGTACCCCCCTTCCAGTACACCAAAAATTCGCGCTTCGCGGTTGCTATTTCTTCTCTTCTTGGTCCCGAATTATTCTTCTTCTTACTTCCTCAGCATAGTCCATTAAAACCGCACCAATTAATCGGAATGCGGATTGTGTATTAGGAAATATTCTAATTACCTTCTCTCTTCTCCGGACTTCCTCATTGATTCTTTCTAACGAGTTCGTACTTCGAATATGCGTATGGTATTTTGGTTTTTCATTTAAATATTGAATGGCATCTTCGAAGCCTTCTTCTAATATCTCTATCGCTTTTTCTAGTTTTGGATTATCTCCCATTTGCCCAATGAACTCATTTTTATATTTTCTTGCCTCTTCAACGGTCGTTACCTCAAATATTCTTTTTAAACCCATTTTCACTTCGTCCATGCCTTTTTTGGGCATATGCGTAATGATATTCTTTTTGAAATGCACTGTGCATCTTTGCCAAGAGGATCCAACAAACTCTGTACCAATGGCAGACTTTAACCCCTGATGTGCGTCAGATATAACTAGCTTAGGTGATTGTAGTCCTCTTGACTTTAGGTATTGGAAAAATCGTTGCCAGGCTTCAGTGCTCTCCCCATGATCTACTCTTAAACCTAGAATTTCACGTCTATTGTTCTGGTCAACGGCCGTTGCGATATATACAGCTTTAGATACAACACGATTATGTTCTCTTACTTTGATATACATGGCATCGGCAAAGATATAGGGATAGTACATCGTATTCAGAGGTCGACTTGCCCATTGATTCACTAAAGGATCTAGTTTTTCTGTGAGTGTAGATACAAATGATTTAGACACCTTTTGCCCACAGAGTTGTTCCACGATCTTTGAAACTTTTCTTGTAGAGACTCCATTCACAACCATTTCAAGCATGGCTAATACGAGAGCTTGGTCACAACGAGCATATTGTTCAAACACGGTAGTCGAAAATTCTCCACTGCGAGTACGTGGTACTCGAAGAGTAATTTTTCCAATGCCAATAATTAGATCACGTTCATAATATCCATTGCGGTAGTCACGTCGTAAGTTAGAACGTTCATAGGATTCTGCTTGCAAGAACTCATCACGTTCTTTTTCCATAAAAGAATTTAATACCAAAACGATGGACGCTTTGATGACAGCGTCTATATTAGAGTTCATAACAGAATCTTTTAAATCATCGATATTTAGGTTAAACTGTACTTGAGTCATAATTACTTCCTCCACATTGTTTAATTAGCCGTTAACATTGTAACCATGAGGAATTAATTTGACTCATTTTCTTTTTACACAATTATATGGGCTTAATCCCTTTTTTAATAATAATTATTAATTAAGCGGAATTTCTCCGTCTATTTATCAGCTCGGGGCTTAACCTAATTCCCCACCCGATAAGTGCGTACCCTCTGTTCCTAGATGCGGGAATCAGCAGCTTTTTTATCGACCAGCTTATAAAGATCAATCAATAATATGAATCTATTTTTTCAATTAATTTATAATTAATAATTCATTAATATATAAAATGCGTTCATTTAATGTGTTAAATTGTATTTAAATAAAATTGAAGGTTATTTTAACTTTAAGTGATAAAAAATGGGGGCATTTCATTTATATGTCATATTTAGTTTATTTGAATAATGGAATGAGGAAACTGAATAAAAGGTTCTTACTTTTATTTAGGAGGACAAATCAGTGAATACTCGGGAAATCAGGGTTCAAAAACAAGGATGGGTTCCTAAAAAGGAACGAATATGGTTAATCATTGCGTTAATTATCGCTGCTTTGATAGTGTTTTGGGAACTTAAGGGGCTACTACAGCTTCCATTAACCACTTTGCACAGCAGGCAGTTCGAACATACATTTAAAGATTTTGGCTCCATTGCTAGAATTGCATTATTTTTTGTACTTGCGTATTATGTGCTTCTACGTGTGATGAGGCTTCGTATGCTGAAAGGACAAGTAGAGGTAAAAAAATGGTTGGCCATATTGCTGCGCTTTACCCGAAAATGGCATACTCCAGCAGCGATTATCGCCATCGCTTTTATTATCGTGCATACGGTAGCTGTCTTTATGCACGGCTTTAAATTTGATTTTAATAATATAAGTGGATTGCTTTCCTTGCTAGTCCTTCTGCCAGTCCCTATATCCGGATTATTTCGATATCAGAGGATGGACAGGAAGTGGCATTTGTGTTCTGGAGTTAGTTTCGCAATTCTATTTATAATTCATTCCTTTTTATAACCAACATGTTATTAAAAAACGGGTGCGATGCTAAAGTAAGCATCGCATTTACTTTCGGGAATGACCTTAATTGGACATTTGCGATAGAATCATTTAGTTAGATAAATAAAAAAAGCCCTTATCGATACATAAGGACTTTTGAAACTAGAGTTGTCTTGCTCCAAGATAGCGAGATTTCCAGTAAGAAATATTCATATTGGAAATTTCAACTCCATGGGACCCAGAATGAACGAACTGACCATTTCCTACGTAGATTCCCATATGTGACGGACCTTTTTTATACGTTTCGTAATAGACAAAAACGCCGACGGATAAAGTAGACACAGGTTTCATCTTGTTCCAATATCCAGCAACAGTCTGACGAGATACGGATTTTTGTTTGTTGATCACATAGTAAATAAATCCACTGCAATCAAATCCGCTTGGAGTAGTTCCTCCCCATTTGTAAGGGCTGCCAACCACAGTTTTAGCGTTTTGAATCAACTTGTTTTTATTAATGGTAGACACTGCAGGTTTATTTGCTGCGGGAGCCGGAGCAACAGGTGATGTTACAGTACCACTACTAATTTTTAATTTTTGACCTATTTTAATTAGATTCGATTTCAATCGATTCCCTGCTTTTAGTTGTGTTACAGTTGTCCGATACTTCTTTGCGATTGATGACAAGCTATCACCGGATTTTACCGTGTATACCGATGAAGATGGACTGGTGTTTGTTTTAGTCACGACCTTGCCTTTTTCAGGTATGTATATACTTTGACCTATTTTGATTCTATCGCTTGATAATTTATTAGCTTTCTTAATCTCTGAAACTGATATTTTATATTGCTTTGAATACTTTGATAAAGTATCCCCACTTTTAACTTTGATTGTTGCAGCCATGGCTGACGTACTATATAGGGAAGTCCCGAATACGGTAGCTGTAACGAATGCTATAATTTTCTTTTTCATGTGTATCCCCTTAGTAATCGTTTCATTTATTAATTTTAGTTTACATATCAATTGAATAATTTGCTATAATTTGTCGAAATCGTAAAAATAATGTAATAAGTTTGTAATAAATTGTAGTTAATCAGATATTGATAGTTTGTTATAAGAAACCTCGAAATCAGCCATAAGCCGCCTTAAAGGTATAGGAATAGAAGTAATCTTGATTACCGGGGATAAACAGCGGACAGTAAAAGCAATAGCAGGACAAGAAAAGGCTCTGACCAAGGTTAAGAATTTCTTTTTCTTTTGAAACTTCTTCTCATTCCAACATATTTTGGCTATCTTGTAATTCAGGATTAAGTCCTACTAAAATAGAAGAGGAGGTTTGTATCCACCTCTTCAATAACTAGTTTAATACCATTAATTAACTAAGAAAAATGGTCACACCTTTGGTCACAACTTGCTCACGGAGATGATATTATTAGATATTTATAGACAAGACTAAATGACTATATGACTAGTTAAAAAAAAGAGGGGGTATCCCAGGTCCAGCAAAAGGTCAATCAAAGATTTTTATAATATTTTTTCTTAGTTGGAAGTTGTCAGATATTTTACAAATCTAGGATGTAAGGAACTTCAGACAAAAGTTATAAAACAATGGTGCTTCCTACTAATTGGATCAACTTGAATAGTCCTTTTTCAAATAGTCATCTCTGATAAATAATGTGTTTTTAAGGTCGAATCTTCCTGTCCATATTGATTCTATTAATACTTTGAAACAGGTGTGATCAAATGGCACAAATGAAAGCAAAAGTAAAAATTAGAAGTACTAAAGGAAGGTATTAATATAGGGGTTTTCTTTTAAAGAAGTGATATTAATTCATATTAATCTTTATTTTCAGTAAATTTGATATTGACAACTCGAGTTTATCGATATATTATCGGATTTAATTAAATATTAAGCAAAGATTGGAAATAGTAAAAGGAATTATAAACTTGTTAGAGAGCCGATGGTTGGTGAGAATCGGTAGTTATTGCCTTTGAACTCATCCAAGAGCTACTCCCTGAATTTAATCAGTAGGGGATGTCGGTTTTCTACCGTTATGTAGATAGGTGGTGATTGCCACTGAAAATGAGTGGGTTAATATTATTATGATTAATCAATTAGAGTGGTACCGCGAGCAATGTCTCGTCTCTATATTTTTATAGAGACGAGGCTTTTTTATTTTAAATAAATTAACAATTACAATTGAAAAGGTGGGAGTCGGGATGAAAAATATCGATAAATATTCTAGGGGTTACTTTATGCCCCCAGTGCAATGCTTGAAATGGACAGAGAAGGAGTATATTACAGAAGCTCCTACCTGGTGTAGTGTTGATCTACGTGATGGGAATCAGGCTTTGGTCGTCCCAATGAGTCTAGAGGAAAAGTTAGAATATTTTCAGTTGCTTTTACAAGTAGGTTTCAAGGAAATTGAAGTAGGCTTTCCAGCTGCCTCGGAAACTGAATTTGCTTTTTTACGTACATTAATTGAAGAAAATTTGATTCCGGATGATGTGAAAATTCAAGTTTTAACACAGTCAAGAGAACATATTATCAAAAAAACATTTGAAGCGTTACAGGGTGCGAATAAAGCAGTGGTGCACTTGTACAATTCCACATCTATAGCACAGCGTGAGCAAGTATTTAGAAAATCTAAGGAAGAAATTATTAATATTGCTGTAACTGGAGCAAAGATACTAAAGAAATATGCTGCTGAAACCGAAGGGAATTTCCAATTTCAGTATTCTCCTGAAAGCTTCACGGGTACAGAAGTGGAGTTTGCACTTGAAATTTGCAACAAGGTACTTGATATTTGGCAGCCGACAGCTGGTAACAATGTAATTATCAATCTACCAGCTACGGTATCAATGTCCATGCCTCACGTTTACGCAAGTCAAATTGAGTATATGAGTGACAATCTGAGCTACCGAGATAATGTAATCCTATCACTTCATCCGCACAATGACAGAGGAACTGGGGTAGCAGATGCTGAGCTAGGAATGCTTGCCGGAGCGCAAAGAGTCGAAGGAACATTGTTCGGAAATGGAGAAAGAACAGGGAACGTGGACATCGTAACGCTTGCATTAAACATGTATTCCCATGGGGTAGATCCCAAGCTGAATTTTGAAGATATCCCTACTATTATTTCCAAATATGAAAAATTAACAAGAATGAAGGTTCACGAAAGACACCCATATGGCGGTGAACTTGTCTTTACTGCATTTTCAGGTTCCCATCAAGATGCCATTGCCAAAGGTATGAAATGGCGAGAGGAAGCAGAACGTCAGTATTGGACTGTACCTTATCTATTAATTGATCCGATGGATATAGGAAGAGAATATGAAGGAGACATCATCCGAATTAACAGTCAATCCGGTAAGGGAGGAATCGGTTATATCCTTAAGCGAAAGTATGGAATTGACCTACCTACCGAAATGCGTGAGAGCTTTGGATATTGTGTGAAAAATGTTTCAGATCATAAGCACAAGGAACTTATGCCCAATGAAATCTATGATATTTTCATCAATGAATATGTAAATATTAACACCCCTATCGAATTCATCAGTTATAAATACACTCAAAATGGTTATTACGAAACGATTGTATCGATCCGGATGAATAATGAAGAACATAAATTTACTGGTGTGGGAAATGGAAGACTTGATGCTGTCAGCAATGCTCTTCAAACCCAACTGGGTATCGATTATAAAGATTTGGTCTATAAGCAGCATGCGCTGGAGATAGGTTCAGGATCAAACGCTGTATCTTATGTAGGAATTACCGCAAAGAATGGTGCTGTATATTGGGGATGCGGAATTGATACGGATATTATGACCTCCTCAGTAAAAGCTCTGTTTAGTGCAGTTAACAACATGGTATCCAGCTTACAACTTTCTGTTGAAAAAGAATTTATCCATTCAAAAAATAAGTAGAAAAATATTAAAGGGCTCCATTACATATTACAAACAAATAACATGTAAGGTGAAATGTCTATCAAATTATATTATTTGATAGGCTTTTTTTGTTGGTATATAGCGGAGACGCTGTACGGAGCAAAAAAAAAGAAGCCGGCTAAACCAACTTCTATCTTATTATTTTTAAACTGTCACATTGCTTATTTAACTGCTGATGCTGTTTTTTCCTTCTTTGTCTTGAATTAATTTTAGAAGATCTAGGAAATTATCATCACGTGTATAAATTGCTTTTGCCCCATTATCATCGTATTCATAGAAACCTTTATTTGAACGAATACCATATTCACTTTTTTCGACCATTTCTTTTAAGAATTTAGGAACTTCTCTTGTATTCGATAAATCCTGCTCGATGTTGTATACCATAGCTTGTGTTGTTTGCAGACCTGCTAAATCCTGACTTTCCATTGGTCCGCAGAAAGCCCATTTAAAGCCCATGCTTCCTCTGACAGCGATATCAATATCTTCTGCCGTACATACTCCCAATTCAATTAAGTTGAAGCATTCCCGTAGAAAGGCTACTTGTATGCGGTTAACGATAAAGCCGGTAATCTCTTTTTTCAGTACTACTGGAGTTTTACCGATTTCTTTCATTAGGTCATAAGTTACTTTTATGACATTTTCATCTGTCTTCTCAAATTTAGCAATTTCTACAATTGGTACAAGTTGTGGAGGGTTAAAGTAGTGTGTAATGATAAATCTTCCCGGATGTTTTGCTCTTTGTGTTAATTCTTTTAATGGGAAAGTAGATGTATTAGATGCAATAATCGTTTTTTCAGAGACAATGCTTTCAATAATCTCGTAAGTATCTAATTTTGTCTCAAGCACTTCTGGAATAGATTCTAGAATAAAATCAGTATCCTGGATCGCTTCAAGTAAATCTGTTGTATATTTAATATTATCCAAAGTCTGCGCCATTTTTTCTTGTGACAGCATGCCTTTATCAACCATAATTTTCAAGCTGTTCGTAATCATTTTTTTTGCTGTTTCCAATGATGTCTTGCGTCTAGCTTGAATACGTACAATATATCCTGCTTGTGCAAGTAATTGAGCAACGCCATGACCCATTATACCTGCTCCAAGTACTGTGATGATCTTCATTTAAAAACCTCATTTCGTATTATATTTTCTTCATATGCCATTATTAATGGTTGCACTTGGAGTGTTATTCTACTAATTATTTTAATCACGGGCTTCAAATTAAACGCTTTCATTCCATTGATTATTGTGTCATTGCCCCCCTTTTTTATATAACCCTAAGTCTTCCAATAACTTAAAGAATTCCCTTGTCTTAAGCATTCAGAAAATAAATATTTTAAATATTTGGGAATTTTCCGAATGTTTATATTGTAATAAATAGCTATTGAAATATCTAATAGAATATAATTTATAAAAAGGCGGTTTTTTAAAAATATTTTTTATAGTTGTAAGTCAATAACGGGATCTATAAGGTGAAAATATTACTGTATTAATTAATAATTCTTATTTAGAAAATCAGCGCCATATTAGGAGGAGAAAACAAGATGGTACAAACAGCAACAAAATGTCTCTTGCGAATTTGCCCTTCTCTTTTTAGGTAGACTTTTTTAAGTACTCTATTAGGGTACATTTTATAGGGAGAACGGCTTTTTTTTTTTTGGAAAAAAATAAATTTGGAATGATTTAAATAGAAAGATGTCTTTTTATTTATTTGTAGTTTTATTTTTATTTCCAACTCCGCTTACCCTTTTTTAATTAAACGTTTTTTAGAACTCACTCAGGACAACGAAGTCTATTCATTATTCCTATTAAAACATTTCCTTGCATTAGAATTAACAATGTATTTATTGTGTTTATATATTAAAAAAATCTTGAATTTTGGCTCTAGAAGAAAGATTATTTCGATTAGAATTACATGGGGAAAATATTTAAAATTAAGTTAATCAAGATAATATTCAGATATATTTAAATATTAACATTTTTAGATATTGATATTATCTGAAATATACAATAAACGCTGATTACCTTAGCACATTGGCTTTAACTTTTGGATGCGATTACATTTGGCTGAGGTGCCCGGGTTCGATGCTAGTTTTCGTGCATTTGATAGTCACGACAAGAAGGAATGAACAGGGAAATTCTCCAAGCGACGGATGGGAACAAATGCGTTCCTTTTGGCTTGAATGGGATAAACGGAGGACAGCAGCGGAAAGCAAAAATGAAGAAGCTGGGAAGGTGAAAGTATGAACATAACACGTCAGGAAATTGAGGATCTTTTAGTCCATGAGGCGAAACCTCATGATGAGTTTAAGCTAAAGGAGTGGGCTACATTATTCGCAAGCAATGGAACGTATGTGATTCCGACCATCGGAAATTCTGATGCGGACTTTTAAAAATTTCTTCGTTCATGAAAATCGAGCCCGTCAAAAACAGGAGCGTTACGATTATTGAAAAAGAGGTCCGGGTAGAATATCCGCATTCAACTACTCTTCACAATATCACGAATGTAAGAATCGTTAGTAATGAAGGGGATGCCGTAAGGTAAGCTGCATATACTCAACCTATCCCACAAAACGTGAAGTGCTCGACAATTACGTCGGAGTCAACGAATACATCTTGGTAGAAGAAAAAGAAGAATTAAAGATTCAATCCAAGAAAGTCATCCTAAAACTAGACAGCCTCCTTCCGCACGGACAAGTAAGCATTATCTTATAATTTAGGTTGGGTAAGACGCACACTTTTTTAAATCTTTTAAGTGAAGTGGAAAGTTCCATTAACAAATAAGCATTAACATAAAACATGTAAGCATTAACGCTATATTTAGAAAATATTAAAATCAAAACCAAGGAGGAATTATGAATGGCGCAAGTCGAAACTAAAACAGTAGTTGAACCTATCGTAAACCCATTTGATTGTTTACATTATATCGACGGTAAATTTGTTGAATCTGTAGATGGAAAAACGTTTAATAACGTGAATCCTGTAACTGAGGAAGTTTATGGTACAGTTGCAGAAGGAAACGCGGCAGATATTGATTTAGCTGTTAAAGCTGCTAAACGTGCTTTTGAAGAGGGCCCATGGGGAAAAATGACTGTAAATGAACGTTCAAGAATTATCCGCAAAGTTGGTGACATTCTTGAAGCAAGACAAGAAGAAATCGCACAATTAGAATCATTAGATACTGGTAAGCACCTTAAATTCTCACGTCACGTTGATGCTCCTCGTGCAGCAGCAAACTTCCATTTTTTTGCTGATTACATGATTTCTATAGGAACAGAGGCATACCAAGATGAAACTCACTATGCGCTTAACTACGGATATCGCCGCCCGATTGGAGTAGTTGGATTAATCCAGCCATGGAATCTTCCATTATTCTTATTAACATGGAAATTAGCTCCAGCTTTGGCTGCAGGATGTACAGTAGTGATTAAGCCATCTGAAATAACCCCGATGACTGCAACAAGATTAATGGAAATTCTTAAAGAAGCTGGTGTTCCGGATGGAGTTGTAAACTTGGTTCACGGTTTTGGACCTGGTGCTGGAAGTGCAATCAACAAACACCCTGACATTGCTGGTATCGGTTTTATCGGGCAAGTATCTACAGGTTCTAAAATCATGGAAGAAGCTGCGCCTACACTAAAAAAGCTTTCTTTCGAATTAGGCGGTAAAAACCCTAACATTATCTTTGCAGATGTCGATATTGATGAAGTAGTGGCAACAACCATTAGATCAAGTTTTACAAATCAAGGGGAAGTTTGTGTCTGCGGTTCAAGAATCTATGTTGAACGTCCAATTTTTGATGAATTCGTAGAAAGATTTGCATCTAAAACAAGAGAATTAAAAGTTGGCGATCCATTTGATATGAGCAATGATCAAGGCGCATTAGTCGCCAAAGTACACTATGATAAAGTAATGAGCTACCTGAAAATTGCTGAAGAAGAAGGCGGTACTTTCGTTACAGGAGGTAAGCGCCCTGATGGTTTGGATAAAGGATATTTCATAGAACCAACCATCATTACTGGTCTAGATGACAGATCTCGTTGTGTTCGTGAAGAAATCTTTGGACCGGTTGTTACAGTTATTCCATTTGACACAGAAGAAGAAGTGATTTCGGCAGCAAACGACACTCGGATGGGCTTAAGTAACACAATCTGGACTAACGATATCCGTCGTGCACACCGTGTAGCCCAAAAAATTGTATCAGGTTTATCTTACATCAACTGCTGGTTTGTACGTGATCTTAGAACTCCATTCGGAGGTACGAAAGACAGTGGACTAGGTCGTGTTGGCGGTAGTCACAGTTGGGAATTCTACACTGAAATATCTAATATTTGTGTTAAACTTTAATTTTATTTTTTAACATGGATATATTGCACGGTTTAAATAAGATATACCGTGCAACTTTTTTGAATGTTTCTCAGCTTATACTAAACAGTGTCAAAATACATTTATAATAGAAAGGATATATTCAATTGACTAGTAAAATTGAAAACTTTGCTGCTAAATTATTAGAAGCTGAAAAAAAACGCGTTGGAATTAATCCGCTAACTGTGGTAGATCCAGAAATTACTGTAGATAAGGCATATTATATTCAATTGGAAAATATTAAAAAGAAGCTAGCTGAAGGACAGAAAATTGTTGGCAAAAAAATTGGATTAACCTCTGTTGCCGTACAAAAAATGTTGGGTGTTGATGAGCCTGACTATGGACATCTATTAGACAGCATGGTCGTTGAAAATGGAGGTACTATTTTTTGTGAAAACATGCTTCAGCCGAAAGTAGAAGGTGAAATTGCATTTATTTTAAAGAAAGATTTAAAAGGTCCGAGTGTAACTGTTCTTGATGTGCTACAAGCAACAGATTATGTTGTTCCTGCTTTAGAAATTGTAGATAGTCGGATACAAGATTGGAAAATTAAGCTACCAGACACGGTCGCTGATAATGCTTCATCCGGATTATTTGTATTGGGTGGCAAGCCTACAAAAATTCAAGATATTAATTTGGAATTAATAGGCATGGTACTTTTGCAAAATGGTGAAGTTGTCAATACAGGTGTTGGAGCCGCTGCACTTGGAAATCCGGCAACTTGTGTTGCATGGCTGGCGAATCGTTTAGCAGATTATGATATTACTCTTAAAGCAGGTGAAGTAATCCTTTCGGGTGCACTTTCCGGCATGGTTGTCGTTAATCCGGGCGACAATTTTACAGCAAGATTTGCTCATCTTGGTCAAGTAAGCGTTAACTTTAAATAATTGGCATAAATAGATACTGAATCTGGATCAAAGGAGGAAAAGGTATGGCAAGTGAAATTATTAAACAAATTGCTGATTACTTAGTTGCTGCGGAAGTAGAAAAACGTGAAGTTGTAAAGGTAACTAAGACGTTTAAACCTGATTTAACAGTTGAGGAAGCTTATCAGGCACAGGAACTGCTTGTTCAAAAAAAATTAGACGAGGGCCGAAGAATCATTGGCCCTAAGATGGGATTAACAAGCAAGGCGAAGTGGGAACAAATGGGCGTTACTGAGCCAATTTACGGATATGTGTTTGATTATATGTTGATCGATAACGGTGGTGTTCTTCCATTTTCTGATCTGATCCATCCAAAAGTGGAAGCAGAAATTGCGTTTTTGATTGGCGAAGATATTAAAGGACCTGGAATTACCGGCTCACAAGTGTTAGCTAAAACAGAGTATGTTTTACCTGCACTTGAAATTATTGATAGCCGCTATGAAAATTTTAACTTTACCCACACAGATGTAATTGCTGATAATGCATCTACTTCAAGGGTCGTATTTGGTAACACACTTCGAAAACCAAATGACTTTGAACTTGAATTAGTAGGGGCGACTTTATCCATTAATGGCCAAACTAAAGAATTGGGCGCTGGGGCTGCCGTTTTAGGACATCCTGCCAATGCCATTGCAGTATTGGCAAACATGCTCGCCAGAAAAGGAGATAAAATTAAAAAAGGCGAAATCATATTATCGGGAGCCTTAACAAGTGCAATATTGTTAAAAGTTGGCGACGTTGTTTCAGGTAAATTTGATGGCTTGGGCGAAGTAACTTTCTCTGTTGGTAAATAAATCAGCAATTTTAAAACATATTACAATAGGAAAATATAATTTATGAAAGGGGAATTACCATGCCACTTATTCAAGTAAATATTATGGAAGGCAGACCACCTGAAAAAATAAAAGCATTAATTGAAAATATTACTGATACTGTTGTTGAAACATTAGTTGTACCAAAAACTGGCGTTCGAGTATTGGTAAATGAAATGCCAAAAACTCATTGGGGAGTTGCCGGTGTACCGGTTTCTGATAGAAAATAAACGAATAAGCATGAGTCTAGTAACTGTATTCTAGAAAAATGACAAACTATTAGTTGTTTTTATAAAGGAAATTTTTCACAACCTTAGAAATAAAAAATTAAAACTCCCTATATTTTTTGAAAGGGAGTTCAGACTGTCGACAAATTCGAAAATATTCGGGTTTGTCGATAAACCTGAGGTACTGACATCCCCTTAAGGGAGGTTCGCTACACCTCTTCTTGTTATTCACTCATATTGTTGTTATTAGCCATAGTAGAAATAGATTTAAAGGCATACCCATTCATCTTGTTGAATTGGTATTTTTTATATCTGTCTGATTTTATTCGTTACATTAACGAATTTTTTTATCATAATAATCCATTGTTTTCAGGTCAATCTTCCAGGTGCAAACTCATTATAAAAACATTGCAGACATCGGTAAAGGTTTCTTTAAAAGATTTTACAAATATGAAATAGAACCAAGTGGGAATTGCTTAATTGGTTTCGCACTTAGAGAAAATTTACCCGTAGCTGACAAATGGAAGCGGGACCCCCGCAAGCCGAATGAATCCGGAAATCCCGGCAGGGTGGATAATAACTTGAGTTCCAATCATGCTAGAATCCCCAATTGTCAGCAAATTTCCAAAGGAAGCTTTTCATTTTAATGGAGGAAAATAAGAAATGACAGTATCTGAACTCATTGAAAAACTAGAGAAATTGGATATTCAAGATGCACAGATAGTGCTTAAAGATTTATCAGATGAATATTTAGACATAGGAGAAATTGAAAATATTTTAGGATTCTATTATGTAATTCATCCAGTTTCAACAAATAGGAGCCAGGAGGAAAAGTAACGGGTTCTCTTTTCGGAGGGGAGGAAACTTTTTTAGCAGTAAATAACACTGTAATAAACAATATTTTAGTCATTAGAAAAAGGTAACTTAATGAAGTTACCCCCTTAAGTTGGACTAATAATCCTTCTTAAGGGGGTTTTTGATATGGTAAATTTTTCAAGTGATTTTAAACAAATATAAAGATTCTTTTAGTTTATTCCTTTTATAATTTCGAGCTCCCCTTACCTTTTTTTATTATGTCATGACTATTTAAATGTCTTTAAAATTTACTCAGGACAAACGAAATCTATTATTATTCCTTTTAAATCATCTCTTTGCACAGGGGTTAACAGAGTATTCATAATGTTTATATATAAATAAAATCTTGAATTTAGTCAATAAAGGTAAGAATATTTCGATTAGATTTTCACAAAAAAAAGATTTAAAATTAAACCAATTAAGATAATATTCTGAAATTTTAAATGTCAATATGTTCAGATATTATCTGGAAAAATGCATTAAACGCTGTTTACCTAAGCACACTGAGTTATGTTTTGGATGCGATTACATTTAGTTGAGGTATCCGGAACGATGTTAGTTTTTGTGTATTTGATTGTCACGACAAAAAGGAAACAGACTATTTTCTTCACAAACCAAAAAAGAGATTACAAGGAAAAGAGGTGATATTAGCATGTCGAGTCGTAGAGTCAATCACAAGCCTATCTTTTGGAAGGGAGAGTAGACATGTAACAGGTTCTTCACAAGGAATTGGGAAAGCGGTTGCAATTGGTTTATCACAAGTAGGTGCGACTGTATTGGTTACAGGGACCAATCCGGAAGAAGTGGCGGATGCCGTCGTATTCCTTGCTTCCGATAAGGCGACTTTTATTACGGGCCAAGTGATTAGTGTAAATGACGGAAGCACGATGTAATAAAAATGATTTTAAGGTTTTCTAAAACCTCTTTCAGAACTGACATAGATGATGAGCAGGTTTACAAAAAAACTTATTTAGGGGGAGAGCCAATGAGCAATTATCTTAAGGATGATCAACAGAGGTGTTTATTCAAAGTAAATCGTGAAGTTTTTATTGATCCGGAAATTTTAGAAATCGAACGCAATGAAATTTTTGATAAATGCTGGTTATATATTGGGCATGAATCAGAAGTACCGAATAAAGGCGATTTTCATAGAAGAAAAGTTGGTGGACGAAACCTTTTATTTACCCGCGGCAATGATGGGGTAATAAGGGCATTATATAACTCCTGTCCACACCGGGGGGCGCTCGTATGCCGTGAAGGAAAAGGAAACTCAAAAGTATTCCGCTGCTTCTATCATGCGTGGAGCTTTAATACGCAAGGGGAATTAGTCGGATTACCTGATAAATTTGGTTTCTTGGAAGACCATAACTGCGATGGATCTAAAAATATGCTGGCTGTCAAACGACTTGAAAGTTACCGCGGTTTCGTATTCGTTAACTTTGATGACAACGCTATATCATTAGAGGAATACCTGGCAGGTGCCAAAGAGTATCTCGACTTGGTGGCAGATCAAACAGAAGTTGGAATGGAAGTTTTGCAGGATTCCCAAGAATATAGCGTACGAGCGAACTGGAAATTACTTTGTGAAAATAGTTTTGATTTATACCACGGGGTACCAACCCATAAAACCTATTTTGATATTGTTGCGACCCGCGGGGGAATAATGGAAAAAGACAGCCTTGCAGGGGAAGCACGCGCTCTGGGGAATGGACATGCCGTAATGGAATATTATGCCCCGTGGCCAAGACCAATCGGAAAATGGATTGAAGGTTACGGTGAAGAGGCGAAAGAAATTATCGACAAAAACAATGCTCGCTTAGTAGAAAAATTTGGCGAAGAAAGAGCCCACCGCATTTCGAAAAAGAACCGCAATATTTTAATTTTCCCTAACCTAGTCATCAATGATATCATGGCGATTGCAATCAGAACCTTTTATCCTATTGAACCGGGTTATATGCAAGTAACCGCCTATGCTTTATCTCCTATAAATGAAACAGACGGTTTCAGGGTGGTCCGGAATGACAGCTACTTAGAGTTTTTAGGGCCAGGCGGTTTTGCGACTCCGGATGATAATGAAGCACTTGAACTATGCCAGGAAGGCTTTTTAAATACTAAAAAAGTCGGATGGAATGATATTTCCAAAGGAATGAACAGGGAAATTCCCCAAGCGACGGATGAAGAACAAATGCGTGCATTTTGGCGTGAATGGGATAAACGGATGACAGCAGCGGAAAGCAAAAAAGAAGAAGCTGGGAAGGTGGAAGTATGAACATAACACGTCAGGAAATTGAAGATTTTTTATTCCATGAGGGGGAGCTTCTTGATGAGTTTAAGTTAAAGGAGTGGGCTGCATTATTCTCAAGCAATGGAACGTATGTGATTCCGCCCATCGGAAATCCTGATGCGGATTTTAAAAAATCGCTTTTCTTTGTTCATGATGATCGTGCCCGTTTAGAACAGCGGGCGTTACGATTACTGAAAAGAGAAGCCCATGTAGAATACCCACACTCCACTACTCTTCACAATGTGACGAATGTAAGAATCGTTAATAATGAAGGGGATGCCGTAAAAGTCAGATGCAATTTCTCTACCTACCGTACGAAACGTGAAGTACTGGACAATTATGTCGGGGTCAACGAATACATTTTGGTAAAAGAAAATGGAAAATTAAAGATTCAATCCAAGAAAGTCATTCTCAAATTGGACAGTCTCCGCCCGCACGGAAAAGTAAGTATCATTTTATAATATGAAGTCAGATTTTGATTGGGGTTCATACGAATTAACCATTAACGCGGTTAAGCTATGAGGGCCAGATCCTCAAATATAGGAGGTTTTAGAATGATTCGTTATAAAAAGTTGGGATATGTTGTGTTAAGCGTGACTGATCTTAATAAATCGGTAGATTTTTATGAAAATATTGTTGGTATGGAATTTGTTGAACGGGTTCTTGATGCTGCATACCTTCGATGCAGCGGTGACCATCACAATTTAATCCTTGAACAAGGAGAAGAACCTGGGTTAAAAAGAGTAGCATTTGAGCTTGAAAAGGCAGACCAATTTCAAGCAGTGTTTGACCATTTAACGAAACAAGGTGTAAATCCTGTCGAATTAAGCGCAGAGGAGTGCCAAAATTTGGCCCAAGGTAGAACATTGCGTTTTAAAGATCCATATTTAGGCGTAACGTATGAATTTTATGTGCAAATTATGCAAATGGGTACACCATTTGTTCCTAAGAAGGCCAGAATTACGAGACTTCTTCATGTCGTTTATGAAACTAATAAATTTGACGAATTATTTGATTTCTTTACGAATGTTTTGAACTTCAATATTTCAGATATCCAAGGAAGGGAAACGGGATGGGCCTGGTTAAGGGCAGCTGGAACTCCATTTCATCATAATTTTGCCCTGACAAAAGGAAAAGAAAATAAATTGAATCACCTTGCTTATCAAGCTCAACGTGTAGATGATGTGGGGATTCAAGTTAATAGATTAAAGGATAACAATGTTCCGATTCTTTTTGGGCCAGGAAAACATCACCCATCGGGTAGCATTTTCCTATATTTTGCGGATCCTGACGGCTTGACGATTGAGTATAGTCAAGGAATGGAAGAATTTCCGGAGGAAAATCCAAGAGAGCCTCGCCGTCTAGAACCAACCATGCATACCCTTGATGAATGGGGAGGAAAACCTAAACCAGGATGGGGAAAAGTTGGTAAATTGATAAAGGAAGACCTGGAAAAAGTTAATCAATAATCAATAATCAATCAACAATTAACCTTTAAGGAGGCAGCATCGTGTCAAAAGGTGAAAATTTCCGGGTTGACTTTCACACCCATATTATTCCTGAGAATTTTCCTGATTTTGCGGAAAAATATGCAGATGATCGTTTTCCGATTTTAAAGCATACGTGCAGCTGTGGAGCTGAAATTTACAAGGATGGAAAGTCATTCCGAAAAGTCGACGAGAATGCCTGGAATCCTGAAAAGCGCCTCGCTGAAATGGATGCAGAAGGTGTCAATGTCCAAGTTTTATCTCCGATTCCGGTTACGTTTACATATTGGGCAGATGTAGAAAAGTGTTTAGAGCTGTCGAAAGCACAAAATGATTTTATAGCTTCGGTAGTAGCCCAATATCCTGATCGTTTTGTCGGCCTTGGAACGGTACCATTGCAGAATTCGGATTTGGCGATTGCAGAAATGGAAAGAGCAGTTAACGAGCTGGGGCTGATCGGGATTGAAATTGGCAGCAACGCAAATGGAAAAAACCTCGATGATCCAGAGATTCAAAGATTTCTGGAGGCAGCGGCAAAATTGGATGTACCCATTTTAGTTCATCCATGGGCCACGGTCGGAGTAGAGAGAATGCCAAACCATAACTTTATGTATTCGATCGGAATGCCGTCCGAAACAGCTCTTGCGGCAGGAAGCCTAATCTTCAGTGGTATTCTTGATAAATTTCCAAAATTAAAAATCTGCTTTGCCCATGGCGGAGGGTCCCTGCCGTATTTATTACCGAGAATCGACCAAGCCTGGGAAGTATGGCCGCATATTCGCACAACGGAACGGCCACCAAGCTATTATGCGAAGAAACTCTATTACGATACGCTCGTTTACGATCCGTGCAATCTCCAATTTATGCTTGGAAAATTTGGTGCTGATCATATTATCATGGGTACAGATTATCCATTTATGTTGCGCGAAGCACCGCCGGGGAAAATAGTTGAAATGTTGGAAAATGTTTCGGATGTGGAAAAGAAACAAATGCTTGGAGAAAATGCGATTAAGTTTCTAGGATTAAATAAAGAGAGTTTTATTAAAGCATCGGAATAGGCCAAATAAAAGAACATTCCATTTTAATAGGAATGTTCTTTTATCTTGACCTATAGGTTCTATAGATCAGGAAATATCTGTTATTTGTTCTGTTCTTATTTGAAACAATATGTATGAAGGTATTCGAAGATAAAAATGTAGATAAATTAAATGATGAGGAGATGAGTAATAATAAATATTAGTATTAAATAAAAAATATCATTTTTGCACTTTTAATGGCTTGTAGTATGTCCTTTTTTATTTCATTAATATTAGTCTTAATAAATAAGGGTTATGATGGAACATTTTTACATGCATGGTTAAAAACTTGGTCACATGCTTTTATTTGTGCTTTTTTTGGAGCTTACTTTTTTCCGAAAGTAATACAAAAAATAATGAAAAAGATTAATTTTGTAGAAAAACCATTAATAATTGAGAATGATATTTTAGTGATTGAAAAATTGGGGGCTGATCCCATCATCATGGGTACTGACTAGACATTTTTGCTGCAAGAAGCACTACTAGGAAATGTAGTCGAAATGCTAGAAAATGTTTTGGATGAGGAAAAGATAAAAAATGCTTGGAGGAAATGCTATCGAGTTTCTAGGGTTAAATAAAGCAAGTTTTATTAAAGAAACGGTATAGATTTATAACAAAGGACATTTCTGTTTATATGGAATGTCCTTTGTTATTGCTGATGATAGCGTATACATATTTAAATAGTTTTTAAATTTTTTAAAGTAGTTTCAAAAGTATGAAGAAACAGAAGAAGCCTTTCTAATTTTGGAGAATCCTTTTTATATATTCCAGCAACATTATAAGTGAGATCTTTAAATTCAGCAAAAGGGACGGTACATAAATCTTTATTGTGTGTATTTGTGTCATTAGCTAGAATTAGTTCTGGTACGACACTAAAACCCCAGTTATTTTTAATCATCGATAATACCATTTCGAACCCGCCAACTTCAATTCGTTTTAGATTTCTTACTCCGATTAATCTTTCATCAATTTTTCGCCATAAGGCTGTTTCCCTACGATAGCAAATCATCGTATGGTCAATAAGATCGTCTTTGGAAATTTCAGCTTTTCCAACTAATGGATGGTCTTTTCCAACAATAAAAACAAGCTTTTCATGAAAAATATATTCAGATTCCAGATTTATAAATGGGATTACATCTCTTACCAGCCCTATATCGATTGACCCATCTTCAATCATTTTAGAAACTTCTACAGAGTCCGCTGCATCCACAAGTTCAAACGAAAACTCACTTGTATTGCGCAGCAGTGATAAAACCTCTAAGACAATCGAAACAGAGATAGCAGGTGATAATCCAATGGTAATCATTGGAGTTTTAATACCTTCAATCACCTGTCTTGCTTCTTTTACATAGTTTAATATTTTACGTGCATATGGATACAGGGCAGTTCCTTCCTTAGTCAATAGGATTCTTTTTCCGTCGCGGTAAAATAATTTACAGTCCAGTTCATTTTCTAATTTTTGAATTCTTGCCGTTACCGCGGGCTGTGTTAAATTCAAGTGGTCTGCTGTACGCGAATAATTATTTAACTCAAGAACAGTAATGAAGGTTAAGAGTTGTTCATCATCCATTACATCACTTCCTTTTTTGAAAAAATGAGCTCCTTTTATATTATAATATCAATATAAGCATTCCGGACGCTTGTATTAATGCGCTTTCATTAATTATAGATTTTAATAATGTTAAATTCTAATCAAAAAAATCTTATTTTTACGGCTAAAATTCAAAAAAATTTTTATAATACCGGGCCTTCAATAAAATGTGTATAATCATTCATTAATAAAAATAATGTTTTTGAGATTAGGTCATATACATAGTTTCTAAGATGCGGACAACTTCTTCAGGTGGAATTTTCATATCATTAATGCTCCATTTTCGTACGAAATCAATCGTTCCTCCTGTTGTATAAGTGAAATAGTATTCTAATTGAGTCTTATTAGCAGGTGGAAACCGTCTTTTTTGTTCTTCGATAGTTCTTACATACGCAGATTTCAAAATGGTATTTAGCACTTGAGATCCATTTTTTTCGGTATTGGGCCGGAGTCATCTACTAGCTGCGTAAAAAGGTCTTTTTTTAAACTGTCCACTTTATGGGTCACAGTTCAGGGGAGACGTCAGAGCCTTTTTTATTGAAATTTTGGGATATTCTTTTGGGAAGAATTTCAAACTATATGGCTGATTAGTACTTATATTAGTTTATCTAAATATCTTATTTTGTATTATCTCTAAAAGAAGTGTCAGCAATCCTGTCTACATAAAATTCACCGTTCAAATAGCTGATTACAGAAACACTGCAATTATCATGGTGAATATAACTGCTCATTTTTGCTAATTGCATTAAATAGTTGCCGATTGTAACCCCGTGTGAAAATACTAGAACATTGCCACCGTCATGTTTATGTTTATGAACAATCTCATTGATAGCAGTGTTTGTCCGTGAAAAAAGCTGTAAGTAGGATTCTCCTTCAGGTGCTGACAGATTTAAATCGCTAATGCTAAATAATGTTTCTAGGATATTCCCATATTGAGCTAGAATTTCCGATTGTAATAGGGATTCCAAAGCACCAAAGTTCATTTCCTTTAGACGTGGATCAGTTATGATGGGGATGTTTCGATGGCCAATGGCATACCTAGCCGTATCTACTACTCTCTGGCTTTCGCTTGCGTATACTGCTTTAAATTCGATATCAGATAAACCAATTCCTACAGATTTCGCCTGTTCAATTCCTTTATCCGTAAGAGGTGAATCACAAAATCCTTGTAATCGTTTCTCTACATTAAAAAGGGTCTCTCCATGCCGAACAAAATAAAGCTTCACTTCTTTTTCAGAGGACACGCGTAACCACCTGCTTTGTATTGGATTTAATAGATTGATAAATTGAATTTTACCACACCATTCGAGTAGTTTGTAATTAAATTCACCAAGCAATTTCAAGGAAATTTAAATCATTGGATGAAGTGAAAGGCATTTTTGTGCCTGCATTTGCTTTTTCTAGGAATAATAAAATTGAAGAGATTTTTTAGAAGCTAAATATAATCTCTAAACATTATAACGTTATATTGACTGAGGTGAAAATACGTGGTAACCTAATCCTGTAAGTAAAACAAACGAGGTAGATAAAACCGCATACAAGTACCCACTTTATTAGGTTTACCGAAAAGGATGAGGGAAATGAAAGATTGTTTTGTATTGCAGAATGTAAAACTGATCACTGGAAATTCTGTAGACATCATCGTAGAAAATAAAAAAATCCAAAACATTGTTCCGGCAGGTACTGGAAATGGCGGAAATGTAATGAACTTTAAACATCAAGTGGTGGTTTCCAGCGGCTGGATTGATATGCATGTCCATGCCTTTCCAGAATTTGATCCATATGGTGATGATGTAGATGAGATTGGCTACAAAACAGGGGTAACAACGATTGTAGATGCCGGCAGTACGGGCGCTGATCGTTTGCCTGACTTGGTTTACAGCTGTAAAAAGTCGAAAACGAATGTTTTTGCCTTTATAAATATCTCACGAATTGGCCTTAAGCGTATCGATGAATTATCCGACCTTTCGTGGCTCGATGAGGATGCGTTAAAAGTGGCCATAGCCGAACACAAAGATTTTATTGTTGGACTGAAAGCGAGGATTAGTAAAAGTGTCGTGGGGCCAAATGGAGTAGAACCACTAAAAGTGGCCAGAAAATTTTCTAAGGACACTGAGTTGCCGTTGATGGTTCATATTGGTTCAGGACCGCCGAATATTAATGATGTCCTTGATTTGCTTGAGAAAAAGGACATTATCACCCATTACTTAAATGGGAAAGACAATAATTTATTTGATAAAGCAGGAAAACCTCTTCGTAAGCTGCTGGATGCTATGAAACGAGGAGTACATTTGGATGTTGGCCATGGGAATGCAAGTTTTTCTTTCCAAACGGCAGAGCAGGCGAAAGAGTATGGTATTCACTTTGATACCATCAGCACGGATATCTATCGGAAAAATCGCTTGCACGGCCCGGTGTATAGTATGGCCAGTGTATTATCTAAATTTTTGTATTTAGGCTATCCCTTAAAAGAGGTCATAGATTCCGTTACAGTTAAAGCGGCAGACTGGTTGAATAAGCCGGAACTAGGTAGGATTTCTGCGGGAGATTTAGCCAACCTCACTTTATTTTCTATAGAGGATGGAGTGACTAAGCTGATGGATTCCGAAGGAGATGAACGAACAGCAGAGCAGAAAATTGTCGTAAAAGGAGTGGTTATTAATGGAGAATACATTGAATGCTAAATATGGCTTGAAGAGGGTTATCAATGCAAGCGGCAGGATGAGTATTTTAGGTGTTTCAGCTCCAACAGACACCGTAATGGAAGCTATGAAAATAGGTGGACAAAATTATGTTGAAATCGCTGATTTAGTTGATAAGGCAGGACAGCATATCGCTGATCTGATTTATTCAGAGGCAGCTGTAGTCGTGAATTCGGCATCGAGTGGAATCGCTTTATCTGTTGCGGCAATCGTGACGGAAGGAAACCGGCGAAGAAGTGAAAGACTTCATCAAGAAACTATTCAAAAAAATGAAATCATCATGTTGAAGGGCCATAACGTTCAATACGGGGCTCCGGTGGAAACAATGGTTTTCCTCGGAGGCGGAAAATTAGTGGAAGTTGGATATGCCAATGAGGGTAAAGCGGAGCACATTGCCGATGCCATAACTGAAAATACGGCGGCGATTCTTTTCGTCAAATCCCACCACGCTGTTCAAAAAAATATGATTTCTGTTGAAGAAGCTTTTGAAGTAGCGCAAGCGAATCATGTTCCATTGATTGTCGATGCAGCTGCGGAGGAAGATTTAAAAAAATATGTACAAGTTTCTGATTTAGCAATTTATAGCGGCTCGAAAGCGATTGAAGGTCCAACGTCCGGAATAGTTGCCGGAAAACAAAAATATATCGATTGGGTAAAGGTTCAATTGCATTGCATAGGCAGAAGCATGAAGGTCGGCAAAGAAACAACCTTTGGATTATTGCAGGCATTAGATGAGTATTTTGTCAAAACCGACAATAGCGTAAAGGAAAAAGCCAGCCTAGAAGTTCTTAAATCACTTGAATCCATTGACGGTGTAAAAGTTACGATTGTACAGGATGAAGCAGGCCGTGCCATTTTCAGAGCTCGAATTCACATTGATCCGGCTGTGACGAAAACAACTGCGAAGGAAGTAAATGACAAGCTAAGAAATGGTGAAATTGCGATCTATACCCGTGATTACGGAATCCGACAGGGCTTTTTCGATCTGGACCCACGACCATTACAGGGTGACGACATTTACGTAATTGAAGACCAATTAAGAGCAATTTTAGGAGGAAACAAACAATGACAAACATTGAAAAACGTTTTTATCACAACCGCGTTGCCTTGAATGTTCTAGCTAATAGCATTGAAAATGCCGTCGAAGTTTTTGAAGCGGCGGAAGGACATGTACTAGTTGGGGTGCTTTCAAAGGATTATCCTACGGTAGAGGCTGCTGTAACTGCGATGAAGGAATATGGGGCAGCGATTGATGAAGCCGTATCAATTGGCCTTGGTGCGGGTGATAATAAACAAGCAGCAGTGGTCGCGGAAATCGCAAAATCCTATTCGGGAAGTCATATCAATCAAGTGTTTCCTACGGTGGGGGCAACACGTGCCAATTTAGGTGAGAATGATAGCTGGATTAATTCTCTCGTATCTCCAACAGGAAAAGTAGGGTATGTGAATATTTCGACTGGTCCTGTAAGTGCTGCAGCGGATGAAACAGCCATTGTTCCTATCAAGGCGGCGATTGCGTTGGTGCGGGATATGGGTGGAAATGCTTTGAAATACTTTCCAATGAAAGGCTTAAAGCATGAGGATGAGTTCCGTGCAGTTGCGAAAGCTTGCGGTGAAGAAGGGTTTGCGTTAGAGCCAACTGGTGGAATTGATTTAGATAATTTTGAGACCATTTTAGATATAGCTTTGGAAGCAAAAGTGCCTAAAATTATTCCTCACGTATATTCCTCTATTATTAATAAAGAAACAGGAAAAACAAATCCGGATGATGTGAGATTACTACTTGCCATTACGAAAAAATTGGTTGAGAAATATGCCTAAACAAATTGTTGCTTTCGGGGAAGTCATGATGCGTTTGCAGGTGCCGGGATACGAATTACTGACTCAGGCTAACACATTACAATACTCTTTTTCAGGCACGGGGGTAAACGTTGCTTCTGCGATGACTAAGTTAGGCCATGATGGCTATCTTGTGACAAAATTACCAGATAATCCTTTAGGTGATGCGGCAATTTCTTTCTTACAGCGATTGGGCATCAATCAAAGATTCATTTCTAGAGGCGGAAAAAATCTTGGATTGTATTTTTTAGAAAATGGTTTTGGGCAGCGGACGAGCAGGGTTACCTATACGAATCGTCTAGAGAGCAGCTTTAATACTGCCTATGGTTCGGATTACGATCTGGACTTGATTGCAGATCAGGCAGATATTATTCACTTTTGCGGTATAACGCTTGCCATGACCGATGGGGTCCGTGATAGTATGAAAGTACTGGCTAAAAAGGTAAAAGAAAAAGGCGGATTGGTTTGTTTCGACTGTAATTACCGCCCTTCCTTATGGGAGGGAGGCTACAGCGAGGCGAAACCCCATTATGAAGACATGCTAGACTTGGCTGATATCGTCATGATGAATGAAAAAGATGCGCTGTATATTTTAGGAATGGAAACAGCAGAAACGTCCCGGAAGGAACAGCTGAAAGACATCATTCCTAAGGTGGCAAAACACTTCGATATTCAAACGATTGCGGGAACACACAGAGGGATTAATAGTGATAATACCCATTCTTTACAGGGATATATGTATAAAGATGGGCAGTTTCACTTCTCAGAAAAGATTTCTTTTTCCGTATATGATCGAATTGGAGCCGGAGATGCGTATACTAGCGGGATTCTACATGGTGAGCTGGCTGGATTTTCACATGAGAAAACAGTCCAGTTTGCAGCGGCAGCGGGAATGCTTGCCTGCACCATCGTTGGCGATACTCCGATGTCGACGGAAGCTGACATTTTGTCCGGCATGACTGGAACCATTGATGATATAAGAAGATGAAGGAGCGAATAGGGAATGAATGTGAAGCGAAAAAAGGGACCATTGTATTTACAAATTAAAGAAATTTTGAAGGATCGTATTTTACATGGTGTTTATTCGATTCACACGAACATTCCCTCTGAGCCTCAATTAGAAGAAGAATTTAATGTAAGCAAAATTACCATACGTAATGCCATTAAAGAACTGGTTCAAGAAGGATATCTGGAGAAAAAAAGCGGCAAAGGAACAAGGGTCATTGCGAACGTTTCGATTGCCAAGCTTTCAAAAGGGAAACGCTTTACGGAATTATTAGTAGAAGATGGCCACCACATTACCAAAAAGATATTAAGTATAAAAAGGCTTGAATTGGTTCAGGATTCAGAACTTTATTCATTATTTGGGGAACATTGTATTCAAATTGAACGACTCTACATATTGGACAATGAGCCATATATTCATTTTACTCATTACATCTTATTGGACATGAGTGAGGCTGAAGTAAAGGATGTCAATATCGGATCGTTATACCGCTTTTTAGAAGAGAAAAATATTCGACTGGAATCATTCCGTGACGAATTTGCGGTTTCGATCGCACCTAGTCATGTTAGTGAAAGACTAAATTTAGAAACAGACACAGCTGTATTAAAAAGAATTCGTCGTTCCAGTGACGATGAAGGAAATGTAGTGGAATATAGCGAGGGTTACTATAATACAGCTAAACAAAATTATATTGTTACGTATAATGATTCCATTCAGTAACCCGATTTTCTGTATTTAATGTAAGCGATTACCTTGGGGAGAGTGAGAAAAGATGAGTTTATATTTAATAGGTATTACATTGGCAGCCATTGTAATCGTTATTTTAGGAGTATCCTGGTGGAAATGGCATGCATTTATCAGTTTAACGGTAGCAGGCCTGTTTCTCGCTGTTTTTTCTGGCGTACCAATGGACAAGATTGTTACTGCCTATGAAACGGGAGTGGGCGCTGTCCTTGGACATCTAATTGGAATTTTAGCCTTGGGAACCATCTTAGGTAAAATGATGTCGGACTCAGGTGCGGGCATGCAAGTAGCCGATTTCTTTATCAAGAGATTTGGTGTGAAATACCTGCCATGGGCGATGCTTCTTTCTGGATTTATTATCGGGATTCCTGTATTTTTTGAGGTTGGTCTAGTAATCTTGCTGCCTTTGGTTATTTCGATTCGCAAATCTACGAAACAAAATATCCTATTAATAGGTATCCCGGTGCTTGCCGGATTGTCGATTGTACACGGATTAGTTCCTCCGCATCCGGGTGCGATGACTGCGATTGGCATATATAATGCAAACTTAGGACATGTAATGCTTTATTCATTAATTATTGCTTTTCCAACTGCTATCATTGCCGGTCCTTTATTTTCAAAATGGATTCAAAAACGGGTAACTCCTGATGGTGAACCTGAATTAATCCGAGTTGTGACAAAGTCAAGCGGATTACCAAGTACATCTATTTCGTTTTTCATTATCTTATTGCCTGTTTTATTAATCATGTTAACAGTAATTGCTCCATATCTATCACTGCCAGGTGCGATTGAAAAATTCCTATTACTTATTGGCAGCCCGGTTATTTCTTTACTAATCGCCTGTTTTACAGCCTATTTCTTCCTGGGCTACCGACAGGGCATGGACAGGACGTTAATCAAAAAATTAACGGAAGAATGTTTATTGCCGTTAGCTTCGATTATTCTCATTATTGGGGCAGGTGGAGCGTTCAAGCAAATTCTAATTGAAAGCGGTGTCGGAAACGCTATTGCAGCAATGTCCGAGCAGATGTCCTTGTCACCGATTGTCCTTGCCTTCCTGGTTGCTGGATTAATCCGAGTCGCTACTGGTTCAGCAACAGTAGCATTAACAACCGCTGCCGGAATTGTTTCTCCAGTAGTGGAACATATGTCAGGTGTTAACCTGGAATTATTAGTTATTGCTACGGGTGCAGGTTCACTAATGCTCTCACATGTAAATGATGCCGGCTTCTGGTTGGTAAAAGAATATATGGGTTTAACGGTTAAAGAAACATTCAAGACATGGACAGTCATGGAAACGATACTTTCTTTTGTCGCCTTTATTCTAGTTTTAATTTTAGATGTATTTGTTTAAGGTCATAGATTTCACATTTTGATAAAATATTAGAATACTATAAAAATTGGGGAGTTCCATTAAACAGGAACTCCCTATTTATTGCTCATAATTAATATTGTTAACACAATAATTAATTAAACTAACCCTTTTTGATACCAAAAAACAAATTTTTTAACTATGTATAAAATAATCATATTACTTAGAATGCCAATATAAATATTCCATTTCTTAAATTCGAAAAGAGAACTATACTTTTCAATCAAAAATGTATATGTTGATATTGCTAGAGCAAAGATTAAAAAATGCAAGATTATTCTAATTCTCCCTTTATTTAAAGGATATAACATAATAAATAATACACCGAATGTAGGATAAGTTAGATAATGTAAAGAAAAACTCATCCGTGTGGCATAGTCAAATTCTCTATAAGGAAATTCCACTAATCCAAATAATAATTGAAAATATTGGAATATCCAAGCGATTGCCTGGACAAATACAAATGTTAAATGAGCCGTTCGTTTCCGATTTACTGGTATATATTTAAACAGTAATAGTATTGATATTATCCAAGAGAATAATAATATAAGAATTTCTTTGTTCATAAACTTTTTACCTTGATCAATCGTTTTCTAAACCAGAAATAATATTTATGATTAATAAATAAAGAAATCATCACAGTTAATAATGTCCAATACCACTTCCAATCGTGATATTCCACCAAAGTAGTATATTTTTCAAGAAGTACTTCTAATAATGTAAAGAAACCCGCAAAACACAGGTAATATAACAGAGCCTTCAATCTTTTGATTTTATAGGGGTAATATAAGCTGAAAAAAATAGCTACTATTGGAAATATGAAGAATTCAAATGAGAAACTTGTCTTATTGTACTTATTCGCCTGCGGGAGTAATTGTGTAGGATACTCAATCCAGCCCATTTCAACAGCAAATAATCCTGCTGGCCAAGTAATTACTTGAAGAAATAGAAATAATATCCACGCATCTCTCCATTTCTCTCTTGGTACCAATTTTTTTAGCGAAATAATACTTAACAATAAGGAACCTGCCACTATCCATCTTTCCATATTCACCGGAAAAACACCCTTTCTACTTCTTACCATTCCCTCCTTTTACTAACATATTCAAATAAAAGAACAGCTCTCCAGTCCATAAGCCGCTAAAACGGGGTTTGAATACTAACCATCTCTAAGTTTATTTAGGATCCTTATAAAATCCTTTTTTAAGTAATTCAATCTCCAACGAGAAGGTCTTTATAACATCTTTAATTTGCATCTCTTTCCCGAATGCATGAGCGAGATTTTGAAACGAAACAGCCATCAGCATTTTAAAGATGTGGTAGAGATCTTCCTCATTCGATATGTTTATATTCTCCGGGTTAATTAAGTGGATAATTTCAAAAAATTTGCTTTTTCTTCTTTCCCCATACATATTCTGAGTAAATGTTTTTTCAAATTTATAATTCATATTTAAAAAGGCATTTTTAAAATATTGTCGATTTTCTGGTTCTTCAAAAATAATAAGAATGCCTTTAAACCAATCCATAATAGACTCAAATAAATCTCCATTGTTCATTTTGATGATTGCGATAAATCGCTCATAATTTCGTTGCGAATGCTCATGTAATAAATAGTAGAATAAATCTTCTAGGTCTTCAAAATATTGATAGAAACTTCCCCTTGGTATTCCAGCATCCTTGATCACATTCGAAATGGAAGCCTCATGTAAAGGGGCCCTCGAAAACTCCTTCTTAGCAGCATTCATTAATGATCTTTGTTTTTCGTTTGATAAATTAAAAAAGGTTTGTTTTGGCATGGTCGATCTCCCTTTTTGAAGTGATAACATGTCATAATAGAATTAAAAATATGATAATATTCCTATATTTATTTGTCAATATTCCGAATGACAATATGTCATTTTGTTTATTGACGCTCAAAAATAGATTATTTATAATTCATTCTATACGTTATTAAGTAAGGAAAGCAAAGGAAGGGAGAGCACGAAACCGTACGCTTTAAACTATTCATCCATTAAGGGAGGAAAAAAGGAATGAGCACTAAAAAATTGCTGTTATTGAACGTTATTATTCTACTTATATTAGTGGGTGGTGGTGTTGGAGGATATGCTTATTATAATGGAGCAGTAAATTATTTATCGACGGATAATGCCCAAATAGCAGGACAACAAGTAACGATTGCTGCTCCGGCCAATGGCAAATTGACCAATTGGGAAGTCAATCTTGGTGATCATTTTTCAAAGGATTCTAAAGTTGGAGCCATTGCAACAACGGATGAAAAAGGTAAACCTATAGACATGAAAGTGACAATGCCAACAGACGGGACGATCGTTCAGAATAGTGGAGTTCAAAATTCATTTGTGGCTGCAGGAACACCATTAGCGAAAGAATATGATTTTAATAATCTTTGGGTTACAGCAAATATTGAGGAAACCAAAATTGATGAAGTGACAATCGGGCAGGATGTCGATATCTATGTGGATGCCTTTCCAAATAACACTTTAAAAGGAAAAGTACAGCAAATTGGTTTAGCGACGGCTGGAACATTCTCTTTGTTACCAAGTTCGAATAATACAGGGAACTACACCAAAGTGACTCAAGTGATTCCAGTGAAAATTTCCATTGATGATAATAAAGGTGTAGCCATCGTTCCCGGTATGAACGTAACAGTACGGATTCATAAGTAGGTGATAACATGCTAATTTATATCACTGTTTATGTTGTCTTAGGCCTATTGCTGTTACTCTTAATAAATTTAAGAATATTCAATAAAAAGAGATTAAACAAAGCACAAACAAAAAAGATGAATGAAGAGGTAATCGAGAAGGCCGCTTTCCCTGAGACTTATGAAGAGGAGATTAAGGAAAATATACCTCAGATTGAAATCAAGGACATAACGGCTGAGGAGATTTCCTCGCAGGAAGTGTTGAAAGATTCCGCTCATCTGGAAGCAGAATTGGAAGATGCAGAGGAGGATGTTCAGCCGAAAGAAAGCATGAAAAAGCAGAAAGAACTATCTGCTTCCGATTCTGAGAAAGATTCAGGAAACGGAAAAGTTCTTGTGGCTTTAATGCTAGGTGCGTTTGTTGCTATTCTGAATCAAACCTTGCTAAATGTAGCGATTCCTCATATTATGAATGATTTGGGGATTTCAGCCAATACCGTACAATGGCTCTCCACAGGATATATGTTAGTAAACGGAATTGCGATTCCTATAACGGCCTATTTAATAGAGAAGTTTGGAACCAGAAAACTGTTCATTAGCGCCATTTTTCTATTTACATTGGGTTCAGTAGTTTGTTCAGTGTCAGCAAACTTTAGTATGCTCATGATTGGAAGGGTCATTCAGGCTTGCGGTGCAGGTATTATTATGCCCCTGTTAATGACTGTGTTTTTTGCCTTATTTCCTCCGGAAAAGCGCGGCAAGGCTATGGGGATTATGGGGATTGTTATGATATTTGCTCCTGCGATTGGTCCAACATTATCCGGTTGGCTCATTGGCCATTTTTCATGGCGGTTATTGTTTGATATTGTTATCCCAATCGGTGTACTTGATTTGATTCTTAGCTTCATGTGGATGAAGGACGTTACTAAAGTCACAAATCCTAAATTTGATTTCTCAGGATTTTTATTTTCAACCCTAGGTTTTGGGTTCTTGTTATACGGATTCAGTGAAGCGGGTAATGATGGCTGGTCCAGCAAAACGGTGGTTATCTCCTTAATCATTGGAATAATTTCTTTAATCTGTTTTGTTTGGCGGGAACTGACGGCAGAAAAGCCAATGCTTGATTTACGGGTCTTTAAATATGACATTTTCGCCTTAACAACCGTTATCAGTATGATTGTTAACATGGCTATGTTTGGCGCCATGATCTTACTTCCGATTTATTTGCAAAACATTCGAGGGTATACAGCATTACAATCAGGTCTGTTGATGCTTCCGGGTGCCATCGTGATGGGCATAATGTCCCCTATCTCAGGAGCCCTTTTTGATAGAATCGGGGCAAGATGGCTAGCCGTTACTGGTTTGGCGATTACTGTACTTACCACATGGGGATTTACCAGCCTAAGTATGACAACCAGTTATGGCCATATTCTGTTTTTATACGTGATGCGGATGTTTGGAATGTCCTTTATCATGATGACCGTCATGACAGAAGGACTGAATCAGTTACCACGTCACCTTGGCGCTCATGGGACGGCTGCCTCGAATACCGCAAGGCAAGTCGCTGGAAGTATAGGGACCGCCTTCCTAGTTACAGTCATGACGACAAGACAAGGATTTCATTATAGTGAGTATGGGGATGCCATCTCAAGTTCCAATTCTTTTATAACCAGCAGTTTATCGCAGCTAGCTCAAGGTTTGTCAGCTTTCACGAACCTGCCGGCTGCAACCGGAAAAGAGCTTTCCACCTATTTAATTTACGGTCAAACCATGCAGCAAGCTACGATTGAAGGGATTAATGATGCCTTTATTGTTGCAACCGGAATCGCATTTGTAGCATTAGTTCTATCGTTCTTCATCAAACGGTCCCGAGTAAATCAACAGTAAAAAGTAGTAAGTTAAATGGAATATTAGTTGTCCGGCTTTAATAATGTTGGGCTATCGTCTTTGAAAGAAGGGGTAGGAATGATAAATTTAGGGCTCTTGATTATTCGGTTGGCTGTTGGAATGACGTTCGCGGGGCATGGATGTCAAAAATTATTCGGCTGGTTTGGCGGTCCAGGAGTAGTCAAATTTGGTGAATATTTAGGGTCGATTGGAATCAAGACAGGCGGCAAGACATGGGCAATTTTAGCAGGAATATTTGAATTGGCTGGCGGACTGCTGTTTTCAGCGGGCCTGTTCACCTGGCTGGGTGCCATACTTATCACAATCGTTATGATTGACGCCATCTTCACCGTCCATGGCAGGAATGGCTTTTGGCTGACTGAAGGCGGTTATGAATATAACTTTATTTTGATCGCTGTAGTCCTTGGGGTGGCGCTCATTGGACCAGGTGAGTATGTTTTAATTTATAAGGCATAGTTCAAGCGGATAGTTCTGCTAGTTTTATTTGCGCAAATAATGGCCTTCATCCCATGATGAAGGCCATTTCCTTGCTTTTGCTCGAATTTTTCATAGAAATCGAACTTCTATTAGTGTGTTAAGAATGCAGCTAATGCTTTGCTCTTTTGTTTTCGTTCCTTGCGCATTATTGCTCGGTCCGGTGCAGATTCATGCAATTTTTTTTCTTCTTCAGTTTCAGGAATGACCTGTGGAACATGTGCTGGACGTTTATGCTGATCAAGTGCAACAAACGTTAATAGAGCAGTAGCTGCAATTCTACGCTCACCACTTTTTAAATCTTCAGCAATAATCTTTACAAAAACCTCCATGGATGATGTACCTGTCCATGTCACATAGGATTCAAAACAAACCGAATCTGATGTATGAATAGGACATAAAAAGTCTACTGAATCGGTTGAGGCTGTTACACATTCTGTGCGACTATGACGAGCTGCGGAAATGGACGCTACCTGGTCCACGTCACTCATTAATCGTCCGCCAAATAATGTATTGTGATTGTTTACGTCATTTGGGAATACACGACTTGTTCGTATAACTCTGGACTCTTTACAAAATTTTGCTTCCATTAAATTCTCCCCCTACTTATCCAACCATATAGAACTATATTGCGAACGCTCCGAGAATTTTTTGCTCCCATAATTTTAAAAATATTCCTGTGTGTTTTAAAAACTTCAGATGCTTTACGGATAAGGATAATACAATTATCTGAATAATTGAAATTAAAGAAAATTATACTTACTTATAAGAAAAATCGATATGGGAAAAAAAGGGATATTTTTTTACACCTTTAGTCAGTGCTTTTTTCGGATGGCACTTTTAGGAGAGAATCTTCATTTGAATTTACTAAATATAATCATCTTTTTCCAATAACCTGTTCAAACTTGAATTTTCATGTAGAATAATTTTTGTATAGAATACGTTAGGAGTATATTAAAGTGGAATGGTAGAAAAGCTTATGGAATACTAGAAAGTTCATCACAGGAGTAACTACGATCCGAAATGGTGAATGGGAAGGAGGCTACGATTATGAACAACAAAAACAAAACGGTTGTCCGTTCGATGGATGTATTAAATTTATTTATAGAGCATACCGAATTATCCTTTCAAGAAATTATTAATCTATCGGGGATTCCGAAAACTTCAGTCTATCGAATGCTCAGGTCGTTAGAGGAAATGGAGTTCTTGGAAAAAGGAAGTGATTCGAAATACCGACTTGGACTCTTGTTTCTCAAATTTGGTCATTTGGTTTTGGGCAGGATTGATTTACGTAAGATTGCTTATCCGTTTATGAATGAATTGCATAATGATGTAAAGGAAGCAATTAACTTGATTGTTAGAGATGGTAATGAAGCAATCTATATTGAGAAGATTGACACCAAACAAAAGGTTCGTCTGTATACTGCGATAGGAAGGAAAAGCCCGCTTTATGCTGGTGCCTGTCCACGTGCGATCTTGTCCTTTTTACCTGATTCGGAAGTGCAGTCATACCTCGAATCCATTGAGCCAAAATCATTTGCAATTGGTACAATTACTGACAAAGATAAAATTTATGAAGCGATAAAACAGGCGAGAATAGATGGATTTACAATCAGCCATTCTGAATTGGAAAACCATACATCTGCCATTGCCGCTCCGATTTTCAATCACAAAGGAGAAGTTGTTGCGGGTATAAGTATCGCAGGTATCGAAGCAAATTATCAGGGTGAGAACATTGAGAGATATGCAAAAAAAGTAAAAAGCGTTGCAAAGGAAATTTCAACGCGTTTAGGCTATACGGAATAAAAAGAACGGGGCGGTCTCTGCATCAATGGTTCGCACTTATCGGTTGGGGGATCAGCTTAAGCCCCCGAGTTGATAAATAGACGGAAAAATTCCGCTTAAATCGTAATTATTATTAAAAAAGGAGTAAATAGACGGAGAGATTCCGCCTATTTACTCGAAAAACATGAAATGGGGAGATTTTTCTTTGCATAAGCGGAAAATCTTCCCTTATTTACCCCGAAACGAGCTACATTCTACATTTAACCGGAAAATCTCCGCTTATTTTACTTTTGTTGGTTGGACGTGCATAGAAATTTACGGTAGTACCGGCAACTTCTAGAGGGGGATGTGGCAGTGCCATATCAGCAATCAGTTGTCGATTTTCATCCGCTTATGTCCTCTCATTCATGAAATGCTTTAAAATGAATGCCCATCGATATTTTACGCAGCAACTGCTCTTGCTTGGTTAATTCTACTTCTGCTTGTTCAAGTGACACTTCCTTGAATTGAATGTGTGCGTTTGGCTGCATCTGTGCTAAACAAGGTAGATCAGTGGAAATGACTTGACCGATTTTTGGATATCCTCCAGTTGTTTGTCGATCAACCATTAAAATAATGGGTTGTCCGTTTGAAGGGACTTGAATGGTACCGTACGTGACTCCTTCCGATAATAACTCAAATTTCTCTGATAAGCTGAGTGATTCGCCTTCTAACCGATAGCCCATCCGATCAGCTTGAGTTGTTAATCTATAGTGCTTTGAAAAAAACGCTTGTTGACTGGCCGAATCGAAACGTTCGAACTCAGCCCCTTGTAAAACCCTAATCGTTTGTGTTTTATTGAACGTCAAAAATTCTGTATAGTTGACAGACCAATTAAAATGAGTAGGCATTCTTTCTAGTTGATGAACGAATGCCTGGCTGAGTGGATTGAAATCTCCACATTCCAATACATCGCCTTTTTGTAATGCTCTGCCGTGAAACCCTCCGATCCCTGCACGAAGATAAGTGCTTTTACTTCCCATAACTTCAGGAACCACTATTCCGCCGGCGAATGCCACGTAGGCCCTGCACCCATGCATGGCGGATTTAAATTTTAAAATAGATCCTTTCCGAATCAAAACCGGCCGCCACATGGGTGCTTTTTCTCCATCAATCGTGGGCTGCAGGTCTCCTCCCGTAATGGCAACTAATTCATCAGTTTCAAATTGGAGAGTGGTCCCAAAAAGTGTTATTTCAAGTGCTCCTTCGCCTTCGTCATTTCCGACAAGTAAATTTGCAACTCTAAGAGAAATGGGATCCATTGCTCCACTGACGATGACCCCAAATTTTTGTGAGCCGAATCTCCCTAAATCTTGAATCGTAGTCAATAATCCTGGATGAAGCACTTTAATGCTCATTGTTTCATCTCCTTATAGGCAGCATACTCTTCAAGTGTTATCGGTACATAGCGGATTCTATCTCCAGACTGTAATAAGGTTGGCGGTGAAAGTTCTGGAAGAAACAAATCAAGCGGAGTACGGCCGATAATTTGCCATCCACCCGGTGTTTCCAGCGGGTAGATGCCTGTTTGTTTACCAGCAATTCCAACAGATCCCGGAGTGATGGCAAGTCGGGGTGAATCCTTTCGTGGTGTGGCAATTCTTTCGTCCATTCCGCCCATAAACGGAAACCCTGGTGCAAAGCCAATCATATAGACTAAGTAATCATTTGACGAATGAATTTGAATTACTTCTTCAATAGAAATGCCGTGATAATTTGCTACATATTCCAAATCTGGACCAAACTTTCCTCCGTACAGGACGGGGATTGTTATCAGCCGTTGTTCGGATATTTCGCTTGTTCCTAATTTATCGAGCAACGCTAAAATGAAAGCGCTGACTTTTTTGTAAGGACTTGATAGTTCTTTGTCTGAGCTGGAATAATAGACGGCAACAGGATTGTAATAAATAGTCAAGCTATTATAAGACGGCACAGATTCAATCAATCCTGTAAACGGCTCTTTTTCTAATAAGTGGGAAAGATTTTTCACTCTCTCATGGGTGGCGGGGCTGATTCCATCGCCTAATTGAATGACTAGTGCAGAATCCCCTAAAGGCCTTATGTTCGCTTTATTTTTCTGATGGGCCATTCTAAACAGCTCCTCTAGGTTTCGAATTTCGGTAACTAAGTTCTGTCAAACGGATATTACAAACATTATAGTTTACATTCAAATTAAAATACAAGTCTTGAAATATAGAATATTATGATATTTATAATTTTCATATAATTTTGCAAACAATATATTCAATTGAAAATAATTATGCTAGAATGGGTTTAAGTTTCAAAACCTAAGTTCCGAAATGTGGAACAAATGAGAGCGCTTATTGCATTAGTAGACGAGTGATCAATGGAGGGGAGAAATATGTTTCAAGTCGATTTGAATTGTGATTTAGGGGAGAGTTTTGGCCGTTACAAGCTTGGGGAACAGGAAGAAATTTTGAAATACGTCACATCTGCAAATATTGCTTGTGGCTTTCATGGTGGAGATCCCAGTGTGATGAGAGAAACGGTGAAGATGGCTATTTCTCATGGTGTCAAAATTGGAGCTCATCCCGGTTTGCCAGATTTAAACGGCTTCGGGCGAAGAGAGATGGCGATTACACCTCAAGAAGGATATGACATGGTTGTGTACCAAATTGGGGCATTGCAAGGGTTTTTAATGACTTTTAATGAAAAGATGCAGCATGTAAAACCCCATGGTGCTTTGTACAATATGGCGGCAAAGGATCGAAAACTTGCTGAAGCCATTGCACAAGCGGTCTATGACATATCCCCGTCATTGATATTATTCGGCCTTGCGGGCAGTGAATTAACAAAGGCCGGCGAAAAGATCGGTTTACGAACAGCACATGAGGTGTTTGCAGACCGCACGTATCAAGCGGACGGGTCTCTGACTTCCCGCTCACAAGAGAATGCGATGATTACAGATCAAGAACAATCGGTTACGCAAATTGTGAAAATGGTGACCGAAGGAAAAGTAGTTTCCCAGCAGAAAACAGAAGTTTCGCTTCGTGCAGATACCATTTGTATTCATGGAGATGGTGCACACGCCTTAGCCTTTGCAAAATATATAAATGAAACGTTAGAAAAGAAGAATATTACTGTAACTGCAATCTCTAACTTGGAGGTTTAATATGGAAAATCCTAAATTTGATGTTATACAGGAAAATGCCAAAGCGACAGGGAAAATGAAGGTAAGTAGAAGCGTATTACTCGGTGCCGCCTTTTTAATGGCGACATCATCGATTGGACCTGGATTTTTGACACAAACGACTGTATTTACACAGCAATTGGCTGCAAGCTTTGCATTTGTTATTTTAATTTCATTATTATTAGATATCTTTTCACAAATGAACATTTGGAGAATTATTGCCGTTTCCGGGCTGCGTGGACAAGAAATTGCCAATAAAGTGTTCCCTGGACTCGGAGTGGTTTTGGCCATCCTTATCGTCATTGGGGGTTTGGCATTTAATATCGGAAACGTTGCCGGTGCTGGATTGGGTCTGAATGCCATGCTTGGCTGGGATCCAGTTACAGGTGCTGTGATTAGTGCGCTGTTAGCGATCTTTATTTTTGTCGTGAAAGAAGCAGGGAAAGCAATGGACAAATTCGCTCAAGCAGCAGGGTTTGTAATGATCCTCCTCATGCTGTACGTGGCATTTACGACATCACCGCCGGTTGGAGAGGCGATTGTGAATACGGTAATGCCGGAAAAGATTAGCATGTTCGCGATCGTTACGCTTGTTGGTGGAACGGTTGGGGGATATATTACGTTTGCAGGTGGACACCGTTTATTAGATGCGGGTATCAAAGGTGTTGAAGCATTGCCAGCCGTTACGAAAAGCTCTGTTACAGGGATTCTTGTTACCGGTGTTATGCGGGTGGCATTATTCTTGGCTGTTCTTGGGGTTGTAACAAAAGGACTCGCGATTGATCCAGCGAATCCGCCAGCTTCAGTGTTCCAACTGGCTGCAGGTGACGTGGGATATCGGATGTTTGGTGTAATTATGTGGGCTGCGGCGGTAACATCTGTTGTTGGAGCGGCGTATACGTCGGTTTCATTTATCCGTACATTTCATCCTGCTATTGAGAAAAACCAAAATTGGGTCATTATTGCATTTATCGTTATTTCAACTGCCACGTTTGCTGTTGTTGGAAAACCAGTAACAATCTTGCTTATTGTTGGAGCATTGAACGCACTTATTTTGCCAATAGGTTTAGGTACATTATTAGTTGCTGCATATAAGAAAAGTATTGTTGGTGAGTATAAGCATCCGCTTTGGTTGACGATTACGGGCGGCTTTGTGGTAGTGATTATGGGCTATTTAAGTATAGTGACATTGATCGAGCAATTGCCATTGGTTTTTAAGTAATTCTATAAAAAGTCAATTTGGGAGGTAGCTTTATGGGGAAATATGAAACGTTGGAGCCGCAAGAAATAAGAGAGTTGATTCGGAAACAAGAGATTACTGGACCGACGGCAGGAATGTCAAAAGGGAATACCCAAGCCAACTTGGTTATCTTAAAAAAAGAGCATGCCTTTGACTTTTTACTTTTTTGCCAGCGGAATCCGAAGCCATGTCCTTTATTGGATGTGACGGAGCCTGGCTCATATGTTCCTGCTATGATTGCAAAAAGTGCAGATATCCGTAAAGACATCCCGAAATATCGTATTTACCGAGACGGTGTTTTTACAGAAGAAGTCGCAGATATTACTGAGTACTGGGAAGACGATATGGTCGGCTTCTTGTTAGGCTGCAGCTTTACATTTGAAACACCACTCCTAGAGGGCGGTATTCCAATCAGACATATCGAAGAAAACTGTAACGTTCCGATGTACAAAACGAATATTAAGTGCCAAAAAGCAGGCATGTTTGAGGGTCCGACAGTCGTCAGTATGCGGCCGATGACACCAGAAGATGCAATCCGTGCCGTTCAAATTACATCACGTTTTCCAGCAGTACACGGTGCGCCAATCCATATCGGGGATCCTAGCCAAATTGGCATCATGGATATTTCAAAACCTGATTTTGGAGATGCTGTCTCATTTAAACAAGGGGAGATTCCGGTATTTTGGGCTTGTGGTGTAACTCCTCAAGCGGTTGCGATGGAAAGTAAGCCCTCGATCATGATTACTCATGCACCAGGATGTATGTTCATCAGTGATATAAAAGATGAAGAATTGAGTGTTTTATAAGACGTATTTGTAATCATAATTTTATAGTAAAATAGAAATGAAATTCTAATAGTAGGATGTATAAATTATCTTACTAAAGTGAGGCGATGCACTAGTGCATCGTCTCTTCGAACTTTGCAGTTACAATTGCGACATGCTTTTTGTCGTTGAAAAGGGGATGTAGATGGTGTTTACAAAATCAACTGCTGCGCTTCTCGTCCTCATTTTGATCTGGGGAGCAAGCTGGCCAATCAATAAATTAGCAGTACCCTATTCACCCCCATTGCTTTATGCGGGACTGCGTGCACTTTTAGGAGGAATCCTGCTGACAGCTATTATTTGGAAGACACGGAAGGCGATAAATTGGCGGAAGAACTTGCAGAAGTACTTTATAGCGGCTTTCTTTAACACCATCCTTTTTTTCGGGCTTCAGACAGCAGGATTGCTCTATTTACCGGGTGGATTGTTTTCCGTTCTTGTCTATTTTCAGCCGATTTTACTGGGCCTTTTCGCTTGGCTGTTACTTGGTGAATATTTATCGCCAGTCCAAATACTTGGTCTGCTTCTAGGATTTGTAGGGATAGCGGTCGTTAGTGTGGATGGTCTGACAGTCCATATCTCACCAATCGGAGTAATACTCGGGTTACTAACTGCAATAAGTTGGGCGTTCGGAGTAATCTACGTTAAGAAAGTAAGTAGAGACGTAGATTCGTTTTGGATGGTGGCGCTTCAATGTATCATCGGCGGCATTTTCCTCCTAAGTATCGGATCAGTGTTCGAAAGTTGGTCTGCCATCGAATGGAATGGATTTTACATATCTGGCCTCGGCTTTGGTGCAACTATTGGCATACCATTGGCATACATCCTTTACTACAGTCTTGTTAATGCCGGTAAGGCAAGCAAAGTGGGTTCCTATACGTTTCTCGTCCCGATTGTGGCTGTTATTCTCGGAGTGCTTTTCTTAGGAGAAAAGGTAACATATCCACTGATTATCGGGATGCTGCTAGTAGGAATAAGCATTCATTTTGTGAATTTCCGGTATAAGCCTAAATACAAAAGGAATATGTAAGAATTACAGTTTTGTCTAGGGTGCCTGCCCCCGCTGCGTTAAAGTTTTAACACAGCGGGGGCAGGCACCTTTTTTATGTCCAAACAGGGAAGATGCTTTTTTTAATTGATTGTAAAGTTTAGTGAATATAAGATTCTCTAATTATTATATTAATATTTCTAATTTTATAAGAAAATTCTGATTTCGTATAATGAAATTAATAAAGGAGAAGGAGAGCGGAATAAAAATAACTATCAAAAATTAAAGATCACGTTTGCGGGATGACTGGAAAAATAAAGAATAAGTTTTGGTTTTAACAAGGACTTAAAAACCGGACATGGATGAGGAGAACTGGAGAATGAAGAAAAAGCACACAAGCAAACTGCTAGTAGGCGTACTATCTGCAACTATCGCATTTTCACAAGCACAAATGCTCAATGTATTTGCACAAAGCCCATCGCAATTATCTGGCGCTGTGGAAAAACTTAAAACTAACGTAGAAAGCAAATTGAATCTAACTGAAGAACAACGTCAAGCACTTAAGAATATGGATAAGTTCAATGCAAGAGGTCTTCATTTAACAGACGACGTGGATTTAAATAGTTCAAAAACTGTATCAGTTATTGTTGAGTTCAAAAATAAACCAAAGAAAGTTGCTGTACTTGAAGCAACTGCTAAAGGACAAGCCCTATCTGCTGACAAAGCACAAAGCAATGCAGATGCTGACCATGTAACATTTAAAGCTGATTTAGAAAATGTATTCAAAACAAAATCAGAAGGAACGTACAAAGTATCTCGTACATTCAAAACTGCATTCAATGGAGTAGTATTGCAAGTTCCTGCAAACAAACTACAAGAGATAGTTCAATCAGGAGCCGTTAAAGCAATTTATAGCAACCAAACTGTTCAATTAGATGAGCCTAAGTCACAACCTCTTTCTGCTGAAGCACATGGTCAAGGGATGGGAGCAGAGCGTTCTTACCTTAAAATAGACCAACTACACAAAGAAGGGTTTACGGGTAAAGGCATTAAAGTAGGTATCCTTGATACAGGGATTGATTACAATCACCCTGACTTAAAAGATGCTTACAAAGGCGGCTATGACTTAGTTGACAATGACAACGACCCAATGGAAACAACTTATGCTGATTGGGTAAAAGCTGGTAAACCGCTTATCGACGGTGGCGAAAAGCCTTATTATACTGAACACGGTACTCACGTTGCTGGTACAATTGCTGGTCGCGGAAAAGCTGATAATAACTTAGCAACTCTAGGTGTTGCTCCTGATGCAGATATCTATGCATATCGTGTACTTGGTCCAGGCGGTGGCGGTTCATATGGAGGCATTATCGCTGGTATTGACAAAGCTGTATCAGATGGTATGGATGTTATCAATCTATCTCTAGGTGCAACTTACAATGATCCATTAACACCTCAAAGTATGGCACTTAACTATGCAGTATTAAGTGGTGTAACAGCCATCGTTGCTGCAGGTAACGCCGGAGATGCAATGTACACTGTTGGAAATCCTGGAAATGCTGCTCTAGCGTTAACAGTTGGTGCAAGTGATGTACCAACAACGATTCCGACAATGGAAGGTCATGATAACGGCGTGGATATTGATATGCAATTATTAGCAAGAGGATACGATGATGACATTTCAACATTAACAAATACAACGTATCAAATTGTTAATATTCCTGGAGCAGGCGCATCATACAATTATAACAACTTAAATGTTACTGGCAAAGTAGTTCTAGTTGCTCGAGGCACAAGCACAATCAACGATAAAATCTTACAAGCTAAATTAAAAGGCGCGGCAGGAATCCTTATTTACAACAACGTGCCTGATGGATACATGCCATTCTATTTAGCAAAAGGTGCAGATTTTATCCCATCATTTAACTTAACAAATGCAGCTGGTCTTGCATTAAAACAACAAATTCTAAGTGGTAAAAGTGACTTTACTTTTAGCGACTTAGCTCAATTCACAACTAAAGGTGATGAGTTAGCATCATTCAGTTCACGTGGACCATCTCGAGTAACTTACGATATCAAACCAGAAATTACAGCACCAGGTGAAAGTGTGTTATCAACTGTTCCTGGATTTATTCATAGCCCAAATGATCCAACTGATTACGAATATGCATATGACCATCAATCAGGAACTTCAATGGCAACTCCATTTGTAGCTGGTGTTGCGGCATTACTAAAACAAGCAAACCATAATTTAAAACCTGAAGATATCAAAGCAATCTTAATGAATACAGCTGACCCATTAAGCCAGACTTATTCTGTATACGAAGTGGGTGCAGGGCGAGTTGATCCTTTCCAAGCTTTACATTCTTCAATTGAGATTAAGGTAAAAGATACAACACCAGTTGTTGTTAATGGAGAAATAAATGATATCAAAGAAATTACAAGTGCACTAAGTTTTGGTAACGTAGCTTTCACTGGTAAGGATTTAGTTGAATCTCGTTCTTTAACATTTGAGAACAATGGTTCTAAATCTAAAACGTTTGATGTGAAAGTTTCTTATCAAACAAACGTAAGGGGTTCAAAGGATGCAGAAAAGAATGGAGTTACAGTTACTACAGACAAAACTGTAAAGGTTCCTGTAAATAGTAATGTAACAAGAAAAGTAGACCTTTCAATCCCAACGAGAGCTGAAAAAGGTATTTACGAAGGATATGTAACTTACTCAAACCAGGATGATCCAGCTGAAACATATCGTGTTCCATTCGGAGTTCATTATGTCGAAGAAGGAATTAAAGAAGTTACTCTTTCTCGTCACTCAATCACGAATGACCGAAATGGATTAACAAGCATGATTATGAACCCATCTATTAATGCGTCAATGACGTTAAATTCTCATATGAGATACGTATACTCAATCCTTACTGATGCAAAAACTGGTGAAGATTTAGGTCTGGCGAACTCATTCGATGGTATGTATTTCGAAGAAGGTAAATCATTCGATATCGTTCCATTCTCAGGATTCTACTATCCGTATACAGATAGTACTCACCAAAATATAAAGAGAGTGGCAACTTTACCTAGAGAAGGTCATTACAAACTGAAAATCGTTGGTGTAAATGATGCTGGTAAAGAATTTGTTAATTCACAAGATCTGTTCATCGATAATACTTCTCCTGATAAGTTTGATGTGAAAGTACAAGGGGAAAAAGAAGGAAGTCCTTTCGTGGAATACAAGAAAGGTGAAACATCAATTCCAGTTACAGCTTCTATCCACGATCAAATGGTTGATCAAATGAAAGCAGCCGGAATTAACATTAATCAAGGTACAAATGGAATCCCTTATTCTTGGAACAGCAATAAAATCACTGGAACTCTAAAATTAGATGAAAACGGAAATGGTGCGGACCGAATTGCAGTAACTTCACCAATCACTCAAATAATATTTGTTGGTGGAGACCAAGCGACTAATGCAAATGCTCAAAAGACACATTACCTTGTTCAAGAAGATTACTCATACGTATACGGCGAACCACAAGGTCCGACTCGATACAACCAAATGATTACACATGCTGGGGATACAAGAACAGTTACTCTAACTGCTAATAATGTAAATAAAGTAAAATCAGCTCTTTACAGTTTTTCTGCAGATACACTTGATACAAGCATTGTTAGCGTTAAGTTAAATCCTGCAGCTGAGGCTTTAGGAGGAGTTCTATCTACAACTACAACTACAACTACAACTGGTACAAAGGTTCAAACGAATGCGACGGTTGCATTTAATGGTTCTCAAGAAGAAGTAACAGGTGATATCGCAATGGTTGATGTAACTTTTAAAATTCAAGATATCCAAAAAGTTACACGAAACTCAAGTTTAAAGTTTGAAGGTTCACCGCAAATTACAAATGTTGATGGTGTCGTATCAAAACCTTATGGTGTTATGGCAACAATTGTTATCTTACCGAAGTTCTCTTCTAATGGGTGGATATGTATATGCAGAAGGGTTATTCAAGAATGGGGAATTTGACAGTACTCCAACTAGAGACTATACAAAAGAAGGATTAAAGGCGTACGTTCAAGATAAAGACCGAAAGTTATATCCTGGCACAATCGCTAAGGATGGTCAATACCTTGTAAATGGACTACCACTTACTCATGACGATATGGCAATTGTATTTGATGTTCCTGGACACTTTACAACATACACTGATTTCCATGGTTTATACGAAAATGTAGATGGCGAAGATTACGGAGTAGCTGGTTACATTGGTTCTGATGTTTACACAGCAGTTGGTGGTGATGTGAACAAGGACAACGTAATCGACATCATGGATGCAATTGAAATGCAAAAGTATTGGGGAACAAACAACCGTAACACAGATATCAACTTTGATGGCACAACTGATGTAAATGACTTTGCTTTTGTGTACTACTACTTTGGAATGGGTAACCCAACAAATCCAAATCCAAAAGCTAAGAAAATTTATCAAGGTCAAAAGTTAGACAGCATCATCGTAGAATTAGGTTTAAATTAATTTAACTAGTAACCTAAACAGCTTCAGAGTTGTTTAGGTTACTCCGTTTTTTAACGAGTTAAGAGTCAATTAGGAATGCAATAATAGAAGGAATATATTTGTGACTTTATCATCAAACTGTAAGCCTGTTCTCTATACTTGAGAACAGGTTCTTTTATCCTCGAAGCCAAATTTTGTTAATCATAAATACTCTAATAGAGAAGATATAATTTGTTGTATACTGATAACGTTGTTAGAAGGAGAAGAGTATGAATATTGATAAATTAGAGTATCTAATTGAAGTTGCAAAAACAGGTTCCTTCTCGATTGCATCACAAAATCTATTTGTGAGTCAATCCGCTATTAGTCAATCGATTGTCAGTATTGAAAAGCGACTAGGGGTAAAATTATTTGAACGGTCAAGAGGTAATAGCGCCATTCCTACGATTGAAGGAGAAGAGATTATTACAATTGCGAATGAGATATTATTAAAATATCAAGAACTAATCGAGAAAGTACAATACATCAATAATAATGTGACTGGTAACTTGAAAATATCTACCGTGCCCGGATTTACAGCACCACTTTTAAGTCCAATTTCAGCTATTAAGGATAAATATCCAAAAATGGATATTGAAATTTTCCAAAAACCTGGACAGGATATTGTTGAAGATATAGTAGAGGGCAGAAGTGATATAGGTGTACTACCGCTAATTAAACATATACTGGAAAATAATGATCGTCTAATTTATCAAAATTTATTTGAAGGTAAAATGAAATTATTGGTTAGTAAAAAGTCTCCATTAGCTGAAAAAACATTTGTTACACCACAACAAATCGTAAAGGAAACACTGATTGCTTATAACGGGGCATACATTCAATGGTTTAAAAATAATTTTTATAAAAAGTTTGGTGTTATGAATGAATTATTTTCATCTACAAATATTGATACATTAAAGAAAGCAGTCGATGAAAACTTAGGTGTTTCATTTGTACCGGATAGTCATGGAGTTACTTATAATTTTAGTGATGATGTTACGTTATTAGATATAATCGATTACGATGCGGTAAAAATTCAATTTGTTTGGATTAGGTCCAGTAAAAAACATAATTCAAGAATGATAGGAGATTATTTAACGATATTGAAAGAGGATTTTAATTCAAGATGATTTGTATTCGTCAAAAATAGCCTTTACTCACTGTGAGTGAAGGCTATTTATTAATGGGTGTTCCCGTAGTGAGCTTTATTTTTATATATTCCAACCCTTCTCATTGGCATAATATTCTAATAGTTTCTTGTACTTTTCACCATACTTCTCTATTAGTTCTTCCTTAATTGTAAGTTCAGTAGGTATTCGATTTGATAAGTAACTTCAATAAAAAAAGGATGCTTGAGAGCATCCTTTTAACGGAGAAAACGATTCCCCTTTTAACTACATGCTGATTCCTGCTTAAAGTACTTAATTACTTAGAGAATTTTAGTTTAATATCACCATGATAAGGTATATGCTCAACAGTTATGGTTATATCTTTACCATCTTTATCTTTACCTTTTCTTTTATAGGTGAATTTATTTTCATTAAGCTCTGTTAATTCAAGAACGGCACCATACTTCATCCCTAGAGAAACATGTGCTCTTATCTTATTTCCATGTACGACATCGAAATAGCCGTAATCACCGCGGCTTTCACCAGTCTTATCATCATAAAATTCATATTTATTTGTCTTGTCATCGTATTTGGCAAGACCTAAATAATTAGAATTATAACTGGATACATCTTTGCCATTTTCGTCTAATGCCACGGTTCCTTGCCATAGGGTGCCTGCTAAAATTTTATCCCCATCCATGTTTGTCACTACTTCTCCTGTAGTTGTTTCCAACTTCTTATCCGGATCAGTAAAGGAAAGTTCTGTTTCTTTATAAGGGATATGATCGACAAATACCTCTACATCGTTACCATTAGCATCTTTACCCATTCTTTTATAGGTAAACATATCTTTATTTAGCTCTGTTATTTTGACAACAGCCTGGTATCCCATCGATTCTGAAATTAGTACTCTTACCTTCCCATCGTTGGAGATAAAGAAAGTTCCTTTATCGCCACGACTTTCTTTGGTGGTTTTATCAAAAAATTCATATCTCGATGTTTCAACGTCATATTTCGCAAGACCAATAAAGTTTGCATTATATTTTGTTAAGTCATGATTATCTTTATCATATACTTTTGTTCCTTGCCAATTTGTATTGCTTAGTATCCTAGCCAATTTCTGCCCTTTGGTTACCTTACTTTCTTTTTTATTGTCTTTAGCTTGTTGTTCGTGCTTCTGTTCACTTTGATTGGCTTGTGCAATGGTGTTACAACCTGTTAGTAATAATGTGAATCCGAGTAGTATTGAGGATAATGTTTTTACTTTTTTGTTCATTTTGTAGTCTCCTTCTTACATTATTGTAGTGTAATTACATCCAATGAATATTGTCAGCTACCTCCACATCATAAGCTCACCAGCCTATCGTTAATCTTTACTTAAGTTATGTTAATGCTCAATCTTAAACTCCCTCTAAATAATTTCTTAAAAAAAGATAAACTTTTTAAGAAAATTTCTTAATATCCAAAAAAAATACCGCCACCTTTGTGACGGTTACTAAATCAAATTATTTCATTTACACATTAAATCGATACCCAGCTCCCCAAACCGTTTCCAAGAATTTCGGATGTGAAGGATCCCTTTCAATTTTCCCTCGTATTTTCCTGATATGAACTGTCACTGTTGAAACATCTGCTGCCGATTCTAGCTCCCATATATTTTCATATAGCTGTTCTTTGCTTAATACTTGATTCGGATGCATGACAAGAAACACAAGTAAATCGAATTCTTTTGTTGTGAACGGAATTTCTTCTCCGTTCATATGAACTTTGCGCGCTGACTTATCAATGGATATGCCATGAACGAAAATGGTATTTGATTTAGCTTGATTTCCTGCTAACCGTTCAAAACGCTCTAAATGTGCTTTCACCCTAGCTACCAGTTCACTTGGACTAAAGGGTTTGGTAATATAATCGTCTGCCCCTAAACCGAGACCTCGAATTTTATCGATTTCGTCTTTTTTAGCGGATACAAACAAAATAGGAATATTTTTGACAGCGCGTATTTGCTTACATATCTCAAACCCATTTACAGCTGGGAGCATGACATCCAAAATAATTAAATCATAATGATTTTGAAGAGCTAGTAGGAGGCCTGAATCACCATCATGTTGAATTTCAACATTAAAATGATTAATTTCTAGATAGTCTCTTTGCAATTCTGAAATACTAACATCGTCTTCAATAAGCAATATCTTTTTCACCATACATCTCCTTTCTTCTTTAGGGAAAAGAAGATACTTGTACCTTTACCTAGCTTGCTTTTAGCCCACATTTCCCCTCCATGCTCTTGAATGATATGTTTTGAAATCGCAAGTCCTAAGCCACTTCCGCCTGTCTGAGAATTCCTAGATTGTTCTGCCCGGTAAAAACGATCAAAAATGTAAGGTAAAGCAGAAGGCTCTATCCCTTGTCCATTATCTTTTACTTGAACAGTTACGTCATAAATTCCTTCATTTAGAGAAATGGTAATGTTCTTTTGGTCCTTATTCATATATTTTACACAATTGCTAATTAGGTTCGCCAATACGCGTTTTAATTTCTCCCTATCTGCTAGTACATTGATTGGTTTGTCCATAAGATTAAGGTCAATTTGGATCCCTTGTTGAAGTAAATCAAGATAAAGGTCTTCTACATAGTCTCTCATATATTTATCCAATTCCACGGTTTCAAAAAAAAAGGGCTCTTTTTTTAGATCCAGCTTGGAAAATAAGAACAGTTCATCTATCAATGAATCCATATATCTGGCTTTTTGGTACACAGTTGATAAGTATTTGTCCATCTTCTGTGGAGTATTAGCTACGCCATCTTTTATCCCCTCAACATATCCAATTATTGAAGTAATAGGAGTCTTCAAATCATGCGAAATATTAGACAATAGTTCTTTTCGATTTTCCTCATACTGAATTTGGAGATTTACCGACTCTTTTAATTTAATTCTCATATCCTCAAACGTTTTATTTAATTGTCCGATTTCATCATTCGAAGCGGCTTTGATTTCAAAATTTAGATCTCCTGATTTTATTCTCTCTGCACCTTCTCTAAGAATGGAAATAGGCTTGATGATGCTTCGTGAAACTAGATAGTTCAAAAGTCCAATAATCATAATAAACAGAACCAGCAATAGGCCGAATAAAATTGGAAACAACTCCCTGGTTAATTCGGCATAGGAGCTTACCTTTCTTAAAACAAAGATACTTCCTTTACTATTATCCGGAAAATAGAAATCAAACTTCACATACGTGAAAAAGGAATCCTCCACTTTAATCGTATCTCGTGTGTTAATATTCGTTTCTTCAAACCCTGGAAGGGACTTTAGTAATGTTTGCTTATTAAGAGTGGGAGAAGCATACTCTATGTTTCTATTCTTTCTTAAGACAATCTTGATATCTTGTTGTTCAATTTTTTTAAGTTCGTTTTGGTTTAGAAGTTGCTTAGGATTATGTTTAGCCAACAGCTTTAAGTCTAGAAACGCACTTTCCTCTACTGGTGTTAATGGTTTTTGAACATAAGATTTTTTGTAAAAATACTCGATAGATTTCACATCACCAGTTATCGCAAAAATAAGTAAGAACCCAGCTGCTAAAAATAAAAGGATAGAAATAAGGATTACCCCAACGTAGGACAGCAGAAACCTCATTTTAATTGACATCATATTCACTCCAGTGTCTATCTCTTGCTCATTCTTTAATAGAAGTTCACCATTATTGCTTGTTCTTGCATGGAAGATACTGTTTGCAAATATATCACGTAATCCTTAAAACTTTCTAAAATATTTAAGAAAAAATCCTTAAAACATCTAACAATAAGCGGCTTAAATAGTAATGGTTTAGTATAAGGAAGATCGGTTGAATATATACACGCGTAACCACCTGCTTTGTATTGGATGTAATTGATTGATAAAATGAATTTAACTATCCTTTCAATTAGTTTGTAATTAAGTGCACAGGTATTTCCAATTCGACCGGTGTTGTGAGGTAGTATTTGTAAGAATAAAAGGAGCTTTCTTATGGAAAAAGTATGGGCAAACATAAATGCAGTATTAATTGCAGATGATCCAAAGACATTCGTAACTAGAAGAATACCAGAAACAAATCTTGAGTTTGGCGGGATTCGTGGTGACCGCCACTTTGGTATTACCAGTAAGGCGGATTCGAGGCAGCCGATGTATCCAAGAGGAACAGAGATTCTAAACCGCCGCCAAATAACGATTGTGTCAGTAGAAGAATTAGACAGGATCGCAGAAGAATTAGGTGTTGAAGCTGTTCTGCCAGAGTGGTTAGGGGCTAATCTCTTGATAACGGGATATCCAGAATTGACAAAACTCCCCATGGGTTCACGTATCCTTTTCAAAAGTGGAGCAGGATTAATATGTATGGGTGAAAACCAGCCTTGTACCTTACCTGGTGATGAAATCCAAAAGCACTTTGATGATCATGAGAAGTTATCCATCCGTTTTGTACGTGCAGGTTATAAAAGAAGGGGGATTGTATGTGCAGTAGAAAGTCCTGGAATCATTCACGAAAATGATGAAGTGCAGATTTTGGTTAATAATTTTAAAAATCCGATGCAATAAATGGGAATAGTATGGAGCTTGTAGGGAGATTTGATTACCTACAAGCTTTTTATCTTTAAGTGAGTATTTATACACCTAAATATAGAAGCACGAGTGGAATAGTCACAATGCTTAAAATCGTAGTGACCAAGGTTGTAAATGAAACGAGGTCGGGTTCTGTGCCAAATTGGACGGCAAACATGGTTGTATTTGCTGCAGCCGGCATTGCTGCTAGTAATATTAGGACATTTTTTAGTAGAGTATCAATCGGCATAAACGATACTATCAAAACCGCTAATGCTGGAGAAATAAACATTCGTATAAGTGTAATGGCGGATACAAATTGATAGGCCACTCGTTTTCTTGCGATTACTGCCAATTGCATTCCGAGGACAAGCATAACAGTCGGAATGGAAGCATTGGCTATCATATTAAATGCTTCCATAAAAGTTTCTGGTAGGTTTATAGAAAACAGTTGTAGACTAACACCCACTATTGCTCCGTGAAGAACCGGCATCCGAATCACACGTTTAAAGGAATCGCCTATAGAAGCTCCCTCTTCACCGCCAAGCGATGCAAAAAAGAGACCAACAGTATTCATAAGAAAGGATTGAAAAACCATCATAACGACCGCGTAATCAAAGCCAGCCGAACCGAAAGCAAAGAGAACAACAGGGGCACCATAATTACCAGCGTTCATAAAGGCACCTCCGAGCATCATCGCGGACATTTGCTGCTTGGAAGCATGAGAGAAATAACTGCCCACTGCCACGACTAAAACTAGCAGAAAACAAAGAAGAACACAAAATAAAAAGATATAAAAGTATTCCATTGTTAATTCATTCGTGTAAAAAGTTCGGAATGCCAAAAAAGGAGACATGAGATATAGGGCGGCCATTGAAATCGATTTGATATCAAAGCCAATTAATTTTTGACCAAGATACCCGGTGAAAAAAATGAAAAAAGGAGGCAATATGATCATCAATAATGCCACAGGCTTCCACCCCCATCTGGTATGTATTTTTAACTAAAATGGCTGAGCTGCCACTATGGTTATTATAGTTGAAGAAAATAGAAACGTGAATTAAAAAAACTGATAGAAATTTTTTCAAAAAGCCAATTTGGATTAAAAATAGATAGAGAAAATTCAGTAGAGGTAGACTGTTAAAAAATTTATACTAATAAAAGTATGGTTTGGGATTTTTTTGAAAAGGTGTGGGGGTTTTGGAAGAGGCATTATTGCATGGGGATGATCATCTAATCGACATTTGGCTTGGAATGTTTCCGAGCCTTTTTTATATTCTTGCTTAAAGGAAGCTGTACATTCGAAAGGTCTTGATAATACTGATACTTTGAATAATGAAACTCAATTGTTAACTGCATTAAAAATCTAGTTGACATTTAATGTGAGATTCATTATTATGATGGTTGTAAATATTACAAATTCATCATTTGGGAGAATTAAAAATGAAAATTAAAGAAATGACATCTGTTGCAGTGTTTGCTGCCGTCATGGGCGCTCTAGGCGTAGTTCCGCCTATTATGCTTTCTTTTACTCCTGTTCCTATTACATTACAAACTCTAGGTGTGCTTCTTACAGGAGGAGTATTGGGAGCAAGATTAGGGGCGATGAGCCAAACCATCTTTTTATTACTTGTTGCTGCTGGAATGCCTTTTCTATCTGGAGGACGAGGTGGACTAAGTGTATTTGTCGGACCAAGTGTTGGTTATTTAATTTCATGGCCAATTACGGCTTTTTGTATTGGGTATTTACTATCACGTTTTCAAAATTTAAAATTACAACATGTTTTAATGATTAATTTGACAGTTGGAATTCTATTAATCTATTTAATTGGAATTCCTGCGCAAGCATTTATAATGGACATTCCTGTTTTAGAAGCCGTTAAATTAAGTTTAATTTATATACCAGGGGATGTGTTAAAAGCTATTTTAGCTTCTATTTTAGTTTACAGACTAAGAAAGCACCCGTTTTTTTCACGCTCATTAGCAACAAGTTATTCTAATAACTTAACTAAAAATATCTAAATCTTAAGAGACACCTTGATGTGTCTCTTTTTTAAAGGAGATATATCATGGGAAATATTACAGATTCATATAAGACTTTCGCAAAATTATCCCCCAACCGAATAGCGATCCATACAAATCATCAGCAAATTAGTTATCAATATTGGTATAAATTGATTAATCAAACAGCGAACTGGCTTCACTCACTTCATTCAGAAAATAAAACAATAGGAATCCTTTTGCCAAACGGTATCCCTTTCCTACAACTCTTTGCAGGAGCATCTAAGGCTGGCTGGATTGCTGTTCCATATGATTTGAAATGGAATATATCCGAATTAGAAAAAAGGGTCATCCTTTCCCGCCCTTCTATCATTGTCACAACTAGAGAAATTTACTCTCAAATCAAGCAAATCATTCCTAATGTAACGATTTTGGATGATTGTTTACAGGAAATCTCTCAATTTGATCCTGCAACTGTAAGAAAAACAGAAGAAAATATGCCTTTTTACATTGGATTTACTTCTGGTACGACAGGTAACCCAAAAGCTTTTGTTCGCTCTCAAGATTCATGGGTGGCTAGCTTTGATTGCAATCGTTTTGATTTCGGATTAGATGAATCCGATCAAGTTCTTATTCCTGGTGCCCTAATTCATTCTCATTTTCTGTATGGAGCTATTAGCACCTTGTATTTAGGTGGAACTGTATTTCTTTTAGAAAAGTTTTCTCCTATTGAAGCACTTACATGGATACAGTCCTTACCCATTACAACCATTTATGTTGTTCCGACTATGGTAGAAGCATTCCTGAAAAAAGGAATCCAAATCGATAAGACTATAAAAATTCTTTCATCTGGTGCAAAATGGTCTGAAAGATCAAAACTAGAAATCCGTCATATGTTTCCTAATAGGACCATGTACGAGTTTTATGGAGCTAGTGAATTGAGCTTCATTACGGTACTTTCTGATAGAGAAGGTATTCAGAAAGCAACATCTGTCGGAAAGCCTTGTTATGGAGTTGAGGTAGAAATACGGCGTCCAGATCAGAAATTAGCAAAGCTAAATGAGACCGGAAAAATATATGTAAGAAGCAAATTTGTGATAAATGGGTACTTTGATTATGAGGGAAGTACCATTCATTCCATTCATGATGAAGAGGGGTGGGCCACGGTCCATGATATGGGCTATTTTGACGAGGATGGCTTTTTATATATTATCGGCCGTGAACAAAATATGATTTTATATGGGGGAATTAATATTTTTCCTGAAGAAATTGAAAAAGTAATTGCCTTGCATCAAGATGTCGAGGAAGTTGCTGTAATAGGCCTATCAGATTCATACTGGGGTCAAATTGTGGCTGCAGTAGTAAAAGGAAAGGCTAGCCCATCAGATTTAAAAAAAGTTTGTAAGATGCATTTATCTTCCTTTAAAATTCCTCGTAAATGGTTTTTTCTATCTGAAATGCCTTATACAACGAGTGGTAAGATAGCTCGTGCTGAGCTTATAAAACAAATGGAAAGTAAGGTGAGCAGTGATTAAAAGGGCAGTAATTGTCAAAGCGAAACGAACACCAATTGGAAAAATGGGTGGAATGTTACGAGACATTCAGCCACATAAGCTTGCGGCTCCTCTCCTCCAACATTTAGCGAAAGGATTGGAAGATAGGATAGATGACATCATTTTGGGAAATGTAGTTGGACCAGGTGGAAACGTAGCTCGAGTTGCTGCGTTAGAAGGAGGACTTCCTCTTTCATTAACCGGAATCACCATTGACCGTCAATGTAGTGCAGGGTTGGAAGCAATTCGGATGGCATGTTACTTTGTCCAAGGCGGTGCTGGCCGTTGTTACATTGCTGGTGGTGTAGAAAGTACGAGTACCTCTCCGTTTCCATCTAGAGCGAGATTTTCTCCTGAAAAAATTGGCGACCCAGATATGGGCGTTGCAGCAGAATATGTGGCAGAAAAATACGCCATTTCAAAGGAAATGCAGGATGAATATGCTCTATTAAGTTATAAACGTAGCTGGGAAGCTTATGATAAAGGATATTTTAATCAAGAGATCATTCAAATTGGTGATTTTCACCAAGATGAAGAACTTTTTAGGAAAAGAAAGATGGAAGTACTTTTAAATAGGGCGAAGCCTATATTTAAAAAGATCGGTACCGTTACCGCAGCCAACAGTTGTGGGATACATGACGGGGCATCGGCTGTACTTGTCATGGAAGAAAACATGGCATTAAATAATGGATTCCAACCCATATTACGATTTTTGGATAGTGAAGTCACAGGTGTACATCCTAATTACCCAGGGGCTGCCCCTATTCCAGCGATTCAAGATTTATTAAAAAGAAACGAATTAACCATTGCGGACATAAACCTAATTGAAATAAACGAAGCTTTCTCTTCCAAGATTGTCGCCTGTATAAAAGAACTTTCCATTGCTTATGACAAGTTGAACGTTTGCGGTGGAGCTTTAACGCTAGGACATCCTTATGGAGCTTCAGGAAGTATCATAATCACGAGGCTTTTCTATGAAGTTCAAAGACGAAAGGGTATCAAATATGTATTGGCTGCCATTGGAAGTGGTGGAGGAATTGGAGTAGCGGTCCTATTCGAGGTGGTAACATGAAAACGAAGGTACATGAGATTTTTTTTAATAAAGATGATGTGCACAATTTGTTCAATTATGAAACAAACTCTATTTTTATTTAATAGGGATGGAAAACTCTGCTTTGAAGGAATATCTGATTTGACCTTGGGTGGTTTGTCATGTCTGGAAGATTGTTACATGAAATGTACAAAAAAAGGATAGATAGAGCATTTATTCTGCTCCACTATCCTTTTTTTTTTGACTAAAAAGTGAATGTATCTTCTTTATAAGCATTAAACTCCCATTTTCCCTTGAATGACAATCTGTTCCGACGCCTGCTTTTGCTTCTTATTTACAAGATAGATACTGGCCACGATCAGGACAATTCCTAGGAATAAAAGTTTCGTAAAGGGTTCATTTAATAATACAGTTCCGATGATAACTGCGAGCATTGGAACCAAGAATGTAAATGTTGCGACAACACTGGCATCTCCTGTTTTCACAAGTATAACGTAGAGAATCCATGATAACGCAATCCCTAGAATCGTACCAAAGGAAAGCCCCCATATAAATGTATCATTCCAAACAATACTGGACCAATTCTCAGAAGAAAGTCCGGCTATCATCAGAACACATCCCCCAATTAAACACTGGAATGCCACCATCCAAAGAGAATCAACAGAGTGAGAATTTTTTTTGGTGTACACTGTACCTAATGCCCAGGAAAGCGCGGATAATATGCCGAGTATAATACCTAAAATGGAAACATGGCCGGAAAATCCTTCTGCGCTTACAGAAATGACTCCAAGGAACCCTAGAATAAGTCCCAATACCTTAGGGAGGGTCATCGATTCGCCTAACCATAGCCATGCAAGCAGACCAACTAAAATAGGTTGAAAATAGACAATGACTGAGAATAAGCCTGATGGTACTAATTTAAGCCCCACGGTTTGCAGCCCATAGAACAAAGCGATATTTAAAGTGCCGGTGACGACATATATTTTCCAATTCTTTCGCCAATGGATCCGGTCACGTGTTTTCCAAATGACAGCACCTAGGAGTACGCCGCCAAACAAACACCTCATCCCGGCAAAAAGCAAAGGAGGTGTATAGTCTAATGCAACTTTATAAATTGGCCAAGAAACACTCCAAATTATAATTAAGCCTGCCATCATTAAAAACCATTTTAATTTCATTAGATCTCTTCTCCCTCAGTTTAATAGAACTAACTGCTGGCTCATAGACCTTAGATTATTGAGCCTAACATCTATTTTTCTATAAAAAACGAACTTTAATAGAATACGCCTCTATGTAAAAAATTTCAATTAAGAAATCTTGGATAAAAATCTGAAAAGCTGTTTTACGCCCATAGAAAAAAAGCTTGATTCTTTTTTTTGATTCAAGCGTTTATAAATTTTTATATTAATCTACTGGGCGGTTTTTGAAATCATAGTTTACTGATGTTGGAGCCACATGTGCTCGATCGAGAGCTGGTGTATCCGGGCGAACAATTTGATAGGCTAATGCTCCAATGATTGAGATGAATGAGCTTCTTCAAAAGCGTTTTTCTCTGTTCAAAAGTTAGTCAAACCTTTTCAAACAAACTGTGAACTTATCACTATACCCATGTTGTTTAATGGAAAAAGGGATTATAGTGTAGTCATAAAGAACAAACAAAACGTGAAAGGCGGAATCATTTATGTTTAATAAATTTCTAAGAGAAAATAAAATTGCAGCGGCGATCTTAACGGTCTTACGTTTATACCTTGGCTATTCTTGGTTCACAGCAGGTTTCGGAAAATTAACAAGTGGCGGCTTTGATGCTGCAGGATTTTTAAAAGGAGCGATCGCCAACCCAGTAAAAGGTCCAGATGGCGCCGTGGTATTTGGCTGGTATGTAGACTTCTTAAAACACTTCGCACTTCCAAATGTGGATGTGTTTAACGTAATCGTCCCTTGGGGCGAAACTCTAATCGGCTTAGGTTTAATTTTAGGCTGCTTAACAACTACTGCAATGTTCTTTGGTCTAGTGATGAACTTCAGCTTCTTCTTAGCAGGTACGGTATCTCATAACCCAAGAGACATTTTCCTAGGCTTTATCATCCTAACAGCTGGTTATAACGCCGGAAGAATTGGTTTAGACCGCTGGGTCGTTCCGTTCATCACAAAAACAAGCAAAAAAGGTACTGGCAACGAAAAAGCAAAAGCCAGTGCTTAAATAATAAACAACAATAAAAGACGGTTCGGGTATCCGAGCCGTCTTTTATTTGGAGAAATATCGCGGGGAGCCTTCTTGCACAACAAACTAAAAGTCTTAATCGTTATTAGATGTATCCAAAGAAATCGTGCAGCAAGAGTTGAATTCTCATATTCTTGTAAGGTTTTTAATAGGGAATGAACCGTACTTTTATGGAGTCCCATTTTCTCACTTATTTCGGTAATTTTTAGTTCGGTTGTATGCTCATCAAATAAATTTAATATCTTTAGAGCGCGTACTACCGATTGAATAATTGGCATCTGTTACACTTCATGTGTTTTATAATGTAAAATTATACATTAATATATAAAACAAAACTAACCTCTCAGAACTATATTACTAATATACTTTTTAATTGATATCAAACTTTGTAACGGAATAGACACAATGTTCCCGTTTACATTAGGTAAGTTTTGCTATAATCAAGGTGTCAGATAAAAAATAGTAAAACTTGGTTTTATAATATAAAACACATTTGAAGGATGATGCGTTTTATAAGGATGGAAGTGATTAAGCCTCAGCTTAAAATGAGGAGAAGCAACAAACAAAGGGTTAAGCATTTTACTTCACTTAATAGTCATTAATTATGTGAAGATTTTCACATTCAATAAAACTATGTTAGGAGAGATAATGATGTTAACACCAAGAAAAATTTACTGGCCAGCTATTAATCTTGTGGGTCCTGGAAGCGTGAAGTTTGTAGGAGAAGAAGTAAAGAAATTGAACTTAACGAAAGCCTTACTAGTAACAGATAAAGTCTTACAAGAAAATGGTGTGGTACAACAAATCACCGATGCACTTGATCAAGATGGCGTTCTTTACACCATTTTTGATGATGTAAAGCCTAATCCAACTACTGCCAATGTCCATGATGGCTTGGCTGTTTTCCAAAAAGAAGAATGTAATTTTATCATTACCGTTGGCGGCGGCTCTCCGCAAGACACTGGTTCAGCAATCGGAATTTTGGCGACAAACGGTGGTAATATTGCCGATTATGAAGGCATCGGCAAGTCCAAAAACAAAGCTGTTCCGATTGTTGCGATTAGTACAACGGCGGGAACTGCAGCGGAAGTGACCATCAACTATGTAATTACGGATGAAGCACGTAAATTGAAAATGATTATGGTCGACCCGAACGCACTGCCGACTATTGCGGTTAACGATCCTGAGTTAATGATCAAAAAGCCCAAAGGATTAACGGCGGCTACTGGTTTAGATGCACTTACTCATGCGATTGAGGGTTATACCGCAAACGGAGCGTTTGAGCTTTCAGATGCGATTGCATGCAAATCAATAGAATTAATCGGAAGGTACATAGAAAAAGCAGTAGAAAATGGTTCCGATTTAGAAGCCCGTTCAGGTATGGGCTGGGGCTCCTTTATCGCCGGTCTTTGCTACTCCAATGCCGGACTCGGAATTGTCCATAGCATGGCCCATCAATTAGGCGGTGAGTATGACCTGCCTCACGGTGTTGCCAATGCAATGCTTCTCCCATACATCATGGAGTTTAATATGGATGCTTGTCCGCAAAAATTTGCTGATATCGCCCGTGCTTTAAACGTAGATACATCAGCGGCTGCATCAATAGAAGAAGCAGCCAAAATGGCGATTGAAGAAGTCCGTCGGATTTCAAAAGCTGTTGGTATCCCGCCGCTTCGTGAATCCGCATTCCGAGTAGAGGATGTAGAAAAATTAGCCCAGCAGGCTTTAAATGATGCTTGTACAGGAGCAAACCCAAAACCTGTTACGAAGGAAGACATTATGGCAATTTACATGAAGGCGTACGAGGATTCACCAGTTGCGGCAGTGGTTCAATAATAAGGCAATGTTGATGAAGGAGCAGCAATAGACTTCACAATATCTAATAAACCTAGGAGGTTTTCACTATGTCCATCAACTCAATCTTTGGTGAAGAAAACGAAACGATCTACAATATACAGACACATGCCGCCGGACCAGAAGGTTCACTTCCATTGACTACAGAGATGTTAAGAGAACAGCCAAGCGGCGATATTTTTGGGATGACGCTAAATGCTGGTATGGGCTGGGAGCCATCCAAACTATTGGGAAAAGAAGTACTAATCCTTGGTACTTTGGCCGGTATGCGTGGCCAAGACGGAACCCCGATTGCATTAGGCTACCATACCGGAAATTATGAACTAGGATTGCAAATCAAAGCGGCAGCTGAAGAAGTGGCCAAGTTAGGCGGAGTTCCTTATGCATCCTATGTGAGCGATCCATGTGATGGACGCTCTCAAGGAACACCAGGGATGTTTGATTCGCTTCCATATCGAAACGATGCAGCTTTGGTTATGAGACGTTTAATTCGCTCGCTTCCAAATGGAAAAGCCGTGATCGGAGTAGCGACTTGTGATAAAGGTTTGCCGGCTACGATGATTGCACTGGCTTCAATGCATAATCATACAACAGTTCTTATTCCAGGTGGTTCTACACTGCCGCCAACCGAAGGGGAAGACGCAGGTAAGGTGCAAACGATTGGAGCTAGATTTGCTAATAACGAACTGGCATTAGAGGATGCCGCAAGACTTGGCTGCGTGGCATGTGCCTCTGCCGGCGGGGGATGTCAGTTTTTAGGAACAGCCGGAACCTCCCAAGTCGTAGTGGAAGCTCTGGGATTGGCACTGCCGCATTCCTCTTTGGCACCATCCGGGCAGCCAGTTTGGGAAGAAATCGCTAAACAGTCTGCTCGTGCTGCATTAGAGCTTGAGAAGAAAGGCGTTACTACGAAGGATATTATTACGGATAAAGCGATTGAAAATGCGATGGTCGTACATGCTGCATTTGGCGGATCAACCAACTTGCTGCTACATCTTCCTGCTGTGGCTCATGCAGCTGGCTGTAAAGTACCAACAGTGGATGATTGGGAAAGAATTAACAAATTAGTCCCTCGTTTAGTCAGCGTGCTTCCAAACGGGCCGGTTAACCATCCAACTGTTCGTGCTTTTTTAGCCGGAGGAGTCCCTGAAGCCATGCTTCACCTTAGAAAGTTGGGGCTGCTGCATGAGGATGTTCTTACCGTGACAGGGGAAACGCTTGGCGAAAACCTTGACTGGTGGGAAAAATCAGAACGTCGTGCAAAGTTCAGACAGCTATTGGTGGAAAGGGATGGAATCCAACCAGACGAGGTAATCATGAGCCCAACTCAAGCACAAGAACGCGGCTTAACTTCAACGGTTACGTTCCCGAAAGGAAACCTAGCACCTGAGGGTTCAGTCATCAAATCAACTTCCATTGATCCGTCTGTAGTCGGCGAAGATGGCGTTTATCGTCATACCGGTGCTGCCAAAGTCTTTACATCTGAAAAGCTTGCGATTAAGGCAATCAAAACAGGTGGTATCCAAGCGGGCGACATTATGGTTGTCATGGGCGGAGGACCGTTAGGAACAGGTATGGAAGAAACCTATCAATTAACCTCTTCCTTAAAACATTTATCTTATGGAAAACATGTATCGCTGATCACGGACGCGCGCTTTTCAGGTGTATCGACAGGGGCATGTATTGGCCATGTCGGACCGGAAGCGTTAGCAGGGGGACCGATTGGTAAATTGCGTGATGGGGATTTAATTGAAATCGAAGTTGACCGCAACCATTTAATTGGTTCCGTAAACTTCATTGGAACAAGCAATAATAGATTACCAATAGACGAGGCAACTAGAGTATTAGAAGAGCGTGAAGCACATCCAGACCTTAAGCCAGAGCCTGGGTTACCGGATGATACACGTTTATGGGCTGCGCTTCAATCCGTCAGCGGCGGCACATGGCGGGGAAGCGTTTATGATGTCGATCGCATTATTGAGGTATTAAATGCAGGGGTAAAAGCATTAGCGAAAGAGAAAGAAGCAGAATTAATCACATTATAAAAAAAAGGCAGCTTGTGGCATTCGTTTTCAATAGATACATCACAAGCTGTCTTCACCTAGTCAGTCAGATTATAAGTCAAAAAGTATGCATTATCCGAGGAACTCATTAAGATAACTAAAATTGTATTTTTGGAGGATTATTATGCCACTGTTAATTGTCGCACTCGGAATTATCGTATTACTCATTTTAATTACTGGCTTTAAATTAAACACGTTTGTATCGTTAATCATTGTCTCCTTTGGGGTAGCGTTAGCTCTTGGGATGCCTCTTGATAAAATAGTTGCTACCATCGAAGGTGGATTAGGCGGTACACTTGGTCATATCGCGTTAATCTTTGGACTTGGTGCTATGCTGGGTAAATTGATTGCTGATGCCGGCGGTGCACAGCGGATTGCGATGACATTAATCGAAAGGTTCGGTGAAAAGAGAATTCAATGGGCTGTTATGCTCGCTTCTTTTATCGTCGGAATTGCGTTATTTTTTGAAGTTGGAGTCGTTCTTCTAATTCCTATCGTCTTTACGATTGCTAAACAATTAAAAGTTTCCATTGTCTATTTAGGAATCCCGATGGCAGCTGCCTTATTAGCAACACACGGCTTCTTGCCTCCTCACCCTGGTCCGACGGCGATTGCTGGGGAATATGGTGCCGATATTGGTATGGTTTTACTTTACGGAATTATTGTCGCTATTCCAACCGTTATTATCGCTGGTCCGTTGTATACAAAACTGGCTAAAAAAATAGTACCTAGCGCTTTTAAGAAGACAGGTAATATTGATTCTTTAGGAGAGCAAAAAACATTTAAACTTGAAGAAACACCTGGTTTTGGAATTAGTGTTTTAACCTCTATGTTTCCTGTTATTTTAATGTCGATTGCTACCATTATTAACATGATTCAAACGTCTTCAGGGATGAAAGATAACACTTTCTTCTCAGTTGTTCGTTTTTTAGGTAGTGCTTCCCCAGCGATGATCATTTCGTTAGTGCTTGCATTCTATACCATGGGTATTGCTAGAAAGATCTCGGTTAAAACAATCATGAACTCCTGTGCTGTATCGATAAGTCATATCGGTATGATGCTGCTCATCATTGGCGGAGGCGGTGCTTTCAAACAGGTGCTGATTGATGGCGGTGTCGGTAGTTATGTAGCGGATATCTTCAAAGGATCACATATGTCACCGTTAATCTTGGCATGGATTGTGGCTGCAATCTTGCGTGTCTCTTTAGGGTCAGCAACTGTGGCAGCGCTATCAACGGCGGGCTTGGTCATTCCATTGCTAGGTCAATATGACGTAAATTTGGCTCTCGTGGTTTTGGCAACTGGAGCAGGAAGTTCAATATGCTCCCATGTAAATGATGCAGGTTTCTGGATGATCAAAGAATATTTTGGACTGAGCATGAAAGAAACCTTTGGTACATGGACCGTCCTATCAACGATTACCTCCGTAGTAGGATTAACACTTATTCTATTATTAAGCTTAGTAGTTTAATAGAGTATAAAAAAACTTATATATAGAGGAGCAGGCTCGCTAAGCCAGGAAGCTGCCCTATAATTCAATTTTGAGGAGAGAGTTTGATGAAAAAGGCACAATTTTTAACACCTGTTGTCACAGCTTTCGACGCTGAGGGCAATGTGGATCAACAAGCTAACAAAAATATTTATGATTTTTTAATTAATGGTGGAGTAGACGGTTTAGTCATTATGGGCAGTACCGGAGAATTCTTTGCTATGCAGGTTGCCCAAAAGAAAGAATTAATCGACCTTGTCGTCAAGCATGTGAATCATAGAACGAAAGTGTATATTGGAACTGCGTGTATGACAGTCGAAGATACCATTGAACTTTCCAACTATGCCGTTCATGCTGGTGCGGATGGTGTAATGATTATTAGTCCTTATTATTTTGCGCTATCGGATGAAAGCATTGAATTCTACTATGATAGAGTAGCAGAATCGGTGAAAGGCAATATTTACTTATATAATTTCCCTGCCCGTACCGGTCACGACTTGTCTCCAGAAGTAACCCTTAACCTTTTAAGAAGGCATAAAAATATTAAAGGATATAAAGACACGGTCACGGAAATGGCTCATACTAGAAAATTACTTAAAACGGTACAGAATGAATTTCCAGACTTTATTGTCTACTCCGGATTTGATGAAAATTTTGCCCATAATGTACTTAGCGGGGGAAATGGCTGTATCGGAGGACTTTCCAACTTGTATCCTGAAGTGTTTTCGGAGTGGGTGAAGGCGATCAACGCTAATGAACTTGAAAAAGTTTCTGATATCCAGAGGGTTGTTGATAAAATGATGGAGCTATATGATATTGGCACTCCATTTATTCCAATTACGAAAAAGGCCATGGTCCTCAGAGGTATTCAATTACAGGGATTCTGCCAAAAACCTTTTGTCCAGCCTAACCCTGAACAAATTGAAGCTATACAAGCTCTTTTGGAAGAAATAGAGGGATTGATCGCTAATGCTCTGCCTGCTGCTAAACTTTCAACCGTATTTTAGAGTTCCTGGTAATAGGGACATATTATTTACATGTGTACAATCTTCGGGTTCAATCGGTGATTTATTGAGTTCTATTTTTATCGTTGATTGAGTACGGATGAGGGATTTGCATAATAAAAGAGGCTGGGACATAACTAGCTTCAAATAGTGAGAAAGGTGAAATTGAGCGTACTCAATTTCACCTTTCTCTGTTTTTACGTATAATTGTAGGTTATTCTTAGCTGTTAGCCGTGGATTTTCGTAAATTCACGGCCATTAACACTAGTCCCATTTCGTTATCAACTTTCGATTTCCCACGTACAGAAAACCGAGTGAAACGCAAATTAGCCTTCAAGAACATCATTTGCTGCTGCAACAATGGAATTAGTAATCCATGAATGTTGTGCACCGCCAGTTGGATCCAAAGTAACTTTCCCTCCATTAGGAGTTCCAGGTGTAAAATTAAGCTTGTCATCTGGATCAGTTTCTAGGTATGCCTGAAGTTCCCTTCCAGCTGATTGAATATTTGTATCTTGTTTTACATTTGTAAGAAAAGTTGGATTTGAGAATGCAACCTCTATAATACCGATTTCCGGTATCACTCTTTCAACAGCTCATCCAGCCTTTGTTACTAGAATACTTTCACGAAAATTAGAAGCTCTTTAATAATAGTGTCTATAGAAAAAATGCTTGAATCCTTTTTGATTCAAGCATTTTTTCTATTTTTTTATTAATCTACTGGTCGGTTTTCGAAATCATAGTCTACTGTTGCAGGAGCCACATGCGCTCGATCGAGGGCTGGTGTATCCGGGCGAACAATTTGATAGGCTGATGCACCAACGATTGATGCAGCTTGTTGCAGCTTTTCCTTGCTGATATGCTCAATCGTATCTGTTGGCTTGTGATACTGAGGTTCAACAGGTGAATGAATAAATAAAGCAGAAGGAATGCCAACGTCATGGAATGGCTGATGGTCACTTCTTCCTAACTGTCCATACGGTATTGCAACATCATACAATCTCGATGTGGATGACGCTCCTAAGTCGGTAACAAGATTCTTCTTACCATCAATGGTATACATGATCAGCCCGCCTAATGGATGATCTTCACCTGCTTCCGCCCCGCCAATCATATCCATTTGGAAGTGGGCAACCATGCGGTCTATATCACTTTGTTGTAGCTGCGAAACGTAGAATGACGAGCCCACCATCCCTCTTTCTTCAGAACCGAATGTAAGGAAGCGGACTTCTGTATCAATCGGAGTATTCACAAAAATTCTTGCCAGCTCGAGTACGGCGGATACCCCGGAAGCATCGTCATTTGCACCAGGTCCATTAGGGACGGAGTCATGGTGTGAACCTATTGTGACAATTTGACCGGTATCTTTGTTCTTTTTAGGCTTTAATTTAGCCTCTACCACATAGGAGGTTTTCTCGATTTTTTCGATATCAACATCTAGAGTGACCGTTACAGGACCGTTCTTTAATTTTTCTACCAATTCAAGACCTTGTGTACGTGTAATGGCTACAGCAGGAACTTGTCCCTCTGCTTGGCCGAAGTTATTTCCGGAACCAGTGTTGTACATAAGTACCCCAACCGCGCCTTTAGCTACCACATTTTGTACCTTTTCAACAAATGTAATATCGCCCCGTTCCACCAAGGCTATTTTACCAGTCAAATCAACTTGTACATCCTTTGCTAAACCTACATTGACAAGGTCTGCTGTCACCTTCCCGCTTCCACTTCCGCTAAATGCCCGCCCATTTAAATCGACTCCATTTGTAATAGCCTGTTGTTTGTGTGTCTTATAATCATAAATTGGGAAAGGTATTCTTCTAGTTTCGAGTCCTAAGCTCTTAAACTGGCTTTCTATGTACTCAACCCCGCGAACCTCTCCCTCGGTGCCCGCTTCCCTAGGCACTGCCGATAGATACTTTATCGTATTGTACATATTCTCTGAACTGATTTTTTTGATAACCTTGTTGTCAAAAGCTGTGTCTGATTGTCCATTTTGGGCACTATTTGCCTGGGCATACACCACCCCTGATGATAGAAGCATGCTTGCTGCGAGAACTGAGATAATCGATTTACGACGAAACATGAAACTCCCCCTTTGAAAAAGTGATACTCTACTATTATTCCAATTTTGGTAATTATAGTAAATAAAAATCATTCTACAAAATCTTAGAAATTCCAGTAAAATTCGCTAAATACTATCGAACCTATTTATTATTATGAAATTGCTGCCATATTTAACTTAATAAGTAGGATAATCTATAGTATCTCAAAAATTAACAATAACAAATAATTTCCTATCAAAAAGTTAGATTCTAGGATTAATTCTATCTTCTATTATCACATTCGAGTAAAAAGGACATTCCTTGCGAAATCACTATAATATTTCATTTTTCTTTAAAAAAAGATAAAAAATTACAATTAATTTCGGAGATTTTAGAGGCTTTTTAAGCACATAAAGTAATTTCACCTTCACATAACCTTCAAAAATATTTTTGGAAGCGTTTTTTGATGTTTTGTTCTAAAAATGCCCTCAAAATTGAAAAAAGGAAGTTCGCTTTAAGCCGGCAAACCCGGATATCGTAGAAGTGCTGAAGGTGGGGGAATTCATAAAGTCCTGGTAAAATTATCTAATAAGTTGAACGAGTCAATTTTTGATCATTCTGTAGATAATGGAAATAATTCTATGCTTAAATTATTATGGGCTTTATGGAATAAACAATATTAATAGATTTTTACAAAGTAGCAATAAAAATAAGGTTGTTCAATGGGAAATCCAGACTTATTAGGTCGCTGATACTTTATTGTTTAATGAATCAGAAAAGTTCACTCCCTTAATTTATAAAAATATAAAAGGAAAAATAGTTGGAATAGAAACGTTTAAAGATAAAATACAATTCGATATTGAACTTGAAATGGTGATAAAATCAGTTGGATTCTGAGGAATATGATTTTCAATTGCGGGGTAATTCTGATAATGGAAATTTAATAATTTGCTTTTTTGTCAACAAGTATAATAGCACTGATGAAGATGAAGACTTATCCTCTAATGCTGTGCTACCATTCCAGGTTGCTTATGCTTAAAGCACAGGGGCTGGAATATAATTCGGTTAAATCGTTATTACAGATGAAATTGAAGGAATGATTACACACAATATATTTTCCACTGCTATATCTAGGGCGAAGGAAAAATTAAAAATATACTGGACTCCGGAAACGGAGAATAAAGTTTTAATCAACCTAGACAAATAACAGAAGGGATGTTTCTCTTTTATCATCAAAGTTTAGTCAGCCAGTCATAAATGCTTGTAGGGTATACTTTGTATTATGTTTAAAACGGGCAGTAATTACCAGTATCTCAACCAACTCTTTAACGATAATATTGATGACGAAATATGTATACAATTAAAGAAATTTCTTTAAGAAAAAATAGACCACTTTAACAACTGGAGGTATTTATGAACTTAGCGGATATTGAAAGAGTAGAATTGAAGTACCTAGAAAAATATTATTATTTCTTAAAGTTTGCAGAAGACGAGATATTAGAAGGGTTTAAGACAAAAGAAATTATAAAAGATGACTGGCTTGATAAATATAAATCTGGAATTTCAGATTTTGCTGTTGGAGCTGAAAGAATTGTATATTCAATGCTTAATGGGAAAGGAATTGGTCAACCTAATTCAAGCCCAGTTGGATCAGATTTATTTTTTGAAGTAGGTGATGCTTTTATTAATATTGATTTAAAAACAGTCGGTGCTACTTTGAACCCAAGAAGTAAAAATCACCCACAAGGAGCTTGGGCAAATAATATTGGTGACTATAAATCAACAATTTTCGTTGGGAGAAATCAAAATAGTTATACCGGTAAAATGTTGGTGAATGTAGGAAGAAGAAACGAAACAAGTAGAGACTATTTCGCCTCATTGCCAACTTTTTATAACAAAGGAAAAGAAAATCAGAAGATTTGCTTAACATACTTTATTACAATACTTTATGACAAGGATACGCTAGATACTCTTGTAATGTGTATTGTATGTATGCCGAATGGGGAGCTAGAAAGTCATTATAAAGAAAAAGTACTTTCTGCAGGGAAAAATATCGATAAAACAAGATTTCGATTTTCAAATGTTACCAATTTTGAACTATTGGACCCTCAACAAAGAAGGGTTAAAGTAATTTACTTTAAGAATGATATGGATATTAGATATAGAAGGAAATTAGATTATTTCAAAAATATTTTTGACAATCAAAATTAATAATAAATTCTTTAGAAGTATGAATATTAACTATTCCTATCCTCTATGGATGAAATCAAGGTAATTATCAAAAATACATAGGGCCAGTGATGAAAATCGCTGGGCTTAGTTTTTGTAGGAATCATTTTATGTAAGAAAAGAATTTCAAATCGGAAGAGGTTTTGCATGCTACATTTACCAAAACGTTACAAAGAAGTTGAAAACAAGTGTATCTCTTTTTTAGAGTTTAGAAGAAAAGCGCAATCTTATCAGGTTAAAATGAAGTTTAAATGATGTTTATTGAAGATTATTATCAATTATTGTTGGTTAATAACTTGAAAATACATACCATATCAATTTTTGGTTAAAATAAATTATGTACTTTATAGCTTCGAATATAATATTAATGTTAATAATTATAATTACGTATGTAATTTCAAAGATAATCCATCCTGAAAATATCTATATACATCATCCCATAAGTATTAAAGTCAAATCAATAAGAATATGTTGTTTAACTTGCATTAATTATTGTAGGAAATTAAAAACATTTAAAGTTTTTCTTTTCTATTGAACGGTCAGAAAGGAGAAAATTGTAATGGGACATCAAAATAATAGTGTCACAAGGAATACTTTTGAAAATAAAATTTTAGACATGGAAAAGAAATATTTTGAAAAACTTAATAAAGTTATTCATTCAGAGGGATTTACTAATGATTTGCTGCTAATAGAAAAAGAAATTAAGGACAATTATCCTGTATTTAGGGATATTTGGGACTTAAAGAATAAAATTAAAGTGCCGGCTGAAAGAATTGTTCGACATCATATATACACTCAGTGGCATGATGATATCAAGGGAATATATCCATCGCCTGTTAGTTCTGATGTAGGAATACGAATGGAAGATGCTGTAATATGTGTTGACGTAAAAACATTAGACACTGTTGGAAATAGTGGGGATATCAGGTCCACCAGTGTTGAAAAGAATCAAACTTCATTTTCAAACAAAAATTATCCATATATCCCAACAGTATCTAATTTAAATTCAATAGATCATTATTCTCGATTGCCGGTGTTAACGTTTGCAGTAAAAATAATATACACTGACGATAATTATAGTTTTAAATTATCTAGAGATAAGTATCCGTCTATAGTACTTGTCTGTATTCCGAACGGTGAGATATCCAAGTTATTTGATTATAATATTATTGATAATTTTAAAACCTATGATTATTATTCAAAAAAAGATGGGACTAAATTTGAATCAATGCCTATCCCAACATCACTGAAAACCAGTACAGATATTGAACAATTTATGGATAGAGTCTGTATTACGGAAAGAAACTTTCACAAAACAAGGGTTGCTGGGTTAAAAACAGCGTATTATGATCCGGAGACCCGTACAATTTGGTGGAAAACATCTCAAAATAATAAGCCGGTAATCAGGGCTGTTAAATCAGGTTCGAGTGTTCGATTTAGTAATGCTATTTTGAAAGATAGATATGATTCAAAAGGAACTTCTTGGAATGGGTATGCTGAAATACAATTGCCGAAACCTCTATAAAAAATAACCTGGATTATACCAGGTTATTTTTCACTTATGTGTTTACAATTATGGTAAATTGATTGGTATCACCTTAGACTGTTTTCAGGCAACGTATACTTAATCGGTAACTATTTACGTGGATCAAATATATTATTACATACAAATTCAACGATCTTTTCTATTGCTTCATCCAAGCTATTTTTGAATTCATGTTCCCAAACTCTTAGAATATTCCAATCATTTGCTTCATAATATTTGTTTGCTTCTAGTCTCTGCTAATGTTTCTTTTCAGTTTCTTTTGCCAATATTCAATGTTGGATTGGGGGACATTTCCGTGAATTGGGCAAAAGTGCAAAAAAAAGAGTCAATGAAAATGGCAATTTTATATTTCTTGAAAGCAATATCTGGCTTTCCGAGAACATTTTTTCTGAAACGGAAACCTTCTTTCCACAATACTTTGATACTTGATTTTCAAGTGAGGATTGTGAATTTAAAGCTTTCATAATCTTGCTTCTCTGATCTTTTGAAAATTTATCAGTCATTTTTTACTTCGCCCTCTAATGATTTGCTAATTATTAATATAATTACCCATTAATTAGTTAAATTAAACAGTGATAAAAACTGGTTTATTATCAAATATATAAAATAATCTTAAACTCTAATAGATATTCCTAAAACCAACTTGAAGAATCTAAAGCATTTCACAATAATCCTTTATATCGATATCTTTATCCTATTTTTTAACAGTCTTTAATCCATTTACTATAATGGCAGAAATAAAGTATAATAATTAAATCTACTAATTCTTTCAGGAAATATTTTTTTTTAGATAAAACTTGCAACGATGAAGGTGATGTAAATTGACAAAACCTCTGCGTGTAGTTTCGCTTTTTGGTGGAGCTGGCGGAATGGACTTAGGTTTTAGAAAAGCTGGCTTTGATATTGTATGGGCAAATGACTTTAATAAATACGCTTTTGAAACATATAAATATAATCTTGGTGATCACATCATACTAGGTGACATAACAAAAATACCTAGTTCAGAGATTCCTGACGATATAGATGTGGTAATAGGTGGATTCCCATGTCAGGGATTTTCTGTAGCTAACACCAAAAGAAATATGGAAGATAAAAGAAATTTTCTTTACCTTGAGTTATTACGAGTTGTTAGGGATAAAGAGCCAAAATTCTTTATAGCTGAAAATGTAAAAGGATTACTTTCGATGAGTAGGGGAAAAGTCATCGAGATGATTAAAAATGATTTTGAAAAAATCGGGTACAAAGTAGATTATAAAGTATTAAATGCAGCAGATTATGGAGTTCCACAAGCTAGAGAAAGAGTCATAATTATAGGTAATCGCTTAGGCTTAGAAAATAAATACCCAGAAAGAACACATGGTCCTAAAGTTAATGAAGAAATAGATGATCAATTGGATATATTTGAATTATCTGAAGATCAAAAAGAAAAATTAGATAAAATTCCATATGTAACTGCTGAAGAAGCAATTGGGTATTTAAGTGAAGTTAGAACAAGAAATGAGCCATTTGTTTTTGAGAATAAAACTATTTATAATCATGTCGCGTCAGAAAATGTCAGTGATAAATTTTGGGGAAGAAAACATGATGTAAATCAAGAAGATATCTGTGATTATTTAAGGGAATGGAGAAAAAAAGCAGGTATATCAGTTCCAAGTATTGATAAGCATTTTGGATATCGTCACACCGCTGGGCACTGGTTTAGGAAAGATAATAATTCTGGAAGTATTCCAAAGCCTGAAGATTGGTGGGAGTTAAAAAAACTATTAGGTTTTGATGATAAATATGATAAACAAGTAACAGAATTCGTTGAAAAAGAAATAAAATTTGAGCAATCTCTAAGAATTACAAATTGGGATAGACCAAGTGACACTATTACAGCATCTCAACCAGAAATTCATGTAAATAGAAAAAGAAGACTTTCTGTCAGAGAATGTGCAATTCTACAAACATTTCCAGATGATTTTGTATTTATGGGTAGCCTGAATGCTATGTATACCCAAGTGGGTAATGCAGTTCCAGTAATGCTCGCAGAGAAAATCGCACACTGTATAAAAACTTCTATTAATCATGCAGCATCCGTTCAAAAAGAGGGAAAAGAGAATAAAGAAAATAAAGAACTTATTGGAAGTAAATAAAAAAGAGTCTTAAGGCCTATCCTTAAGACTCTTTTTGTTATTTATACTATTTATATGAGAAATAATAAATTTAAAATTCTTGCAACAAGAGCTTATGTTCGTATATAATGTAACTAAAGAAATTATGTGAATGAGGTGGCTAATTATGTCTAGCAAATTCCGAGTTATTTCTCTATTTTCTGGCGCTGGTGGAATGGATCTAGGGTTTAAGAATGAGAATTTTGAAATCGTTTGGGCAAATGATTTTAATAAGGATGCAGTGGAGACTTATAGACATAATATTGGAAATCATATAATTTTAGGGGATATTACTCAGATACCCAGTCAAAACATGCCAGATAATATTGATGTAGTAATTGGGGGTTTTCCATGCCAGGGATTTTCGGTAGCAAATACAAAAAGAAATATGGAAGATGAAAGGAACTTTCTTTATTTGGAGTTGCTTCGAGTAGTACAGGATAAAAAACCAAAATTTTTCATAGCTGAGAACGTAAAAGGTTTATTATCTATGAATAAAGGTAAAGTAATCGAAATGATAAAATCTGATTTTGAAAAAATAGGTTATAAAGTAGACTATAAGGTCTTAAACGCAGCTGATTATGGTGTTCCTCAATCCAGAGAGAGGATAATAATAATTGGAAATCGATTAGGAATAGAAAATATTTTTCCTAAAGTCACTCATGGTCCAATAAATAATGATATAGAGAAACAAATGGAAATATTTGAATTTACTGATGAGGTAAATGGCAAAGAAATTGGTTTGCATCCATATATTACAGTTGAGGAATCAATCGGATATCTTTGTGATGTGAGAACACGTGATGAATCATTTAAAATAAATGATAAGAATATTTACAATCATGTTGCAGCTGAAAATGTCAGTGACAAATTTTGGGGTAGGAAACATGATGTAAACCAAGCAGATATTTGTGACTATTTAAAAGAGTGGAGGAAAAAAGCTGGGATCTCTGTTAAAAATATTGATAAACATTTTGGATATCGCCATACAGCTGGTCATTGGTTTAGGAAGGATAATAATTCTGGTAGTATTCCAAAACCTGAAGATTGGTGGGAACTTAAGAAGCTATTAAATTTTGATAGTAAGTATGATAAACACGTGACGGAGTTTGTCGAGAAAGAGATAAAGTTTGAACAGTCCTTAAGGATTACAAACTGGGATAGGCCAAGTGACACAATTACTGCTTCGCAGCCGGAGATTCATGTAAATAAAAAAAGAAGACTTTCAGTTAGGGAATGTGCAATACTTCAAACTTTTCCTGATGATTTTGTCTTTAAAGGCAGCTTAAATGCTATGTATACACAAGTTGGAAATGCAGTTCCAGTATTATTGGCAACTAAGGTAGCTGAGTGCATAAGAAAATCATTACAGCAGAGTATAAAAGTTACAGATTATGACTCTCATCAAGTAAAAGCCTTAGCTTAGAACTAATGCTTTTTTTTATATGACACTGTTTATTTAGTATAATTTAATGGGAGATAATCTTAAAAGAGAATTGAAGTTTTATTGGGGTGAATTTGGAAAATAATATTTCTTTTGGCAGAAAAATTTATTAGCAACAAACAGTAAAAGAAGGAGTCTTAAAATTAACGGTTTAAAAGAGTATGACCATGAAGTCATACTCTTTTTATTAAGGTAAAATGTCAGATGCCTCACCTTGACTATCGCTTCTTTCCTTTGGTTTATAATGCGGCTGAATATTTGGGCTCTCTGAATTTTGTTGTTTGTTATTGCTTTTTTGGTTGAACATTGATTGGATTTTATCAATTCCTTGTGGAGCAAATTCTATTAGTCGTTCTATAAGAGATGTCTTTTCATCGAGATGTACCAACTTTACACCTGAAGAATTTACAATTAAGAAAGCTATTGGTGTAATGGAAACACCTCCGCCACTACCTCCTCCAAAGGGGAGTCCTTGATCTTTAGGTGCTGAGTCCGTATTAAATTCACTGCCTCCAGCAGCAAATCCGAATCCTAATCGGGAGACCGTCATAATAACACTTCCATCGGGAGTCTCTATAGGATCACCAACTATTGTATTGACGTCAATCATGGATGTTAAATTTTCCATTGCTGTTTGCATTAGACCTTGTATTGGATGTTCCATATTATGTACCACCTTTTTATATTTTATTTATATGGTTTCCATATATATGAAATTAATCCAAATATAAGACAATAATTAATTTTTTGTATAAAAAAAGCATTGTATTTTCAACAATGCTTTTTAAATGACTAGCCCACCCAAACTAAACATAACTGATGTGTATTAAATCTACATTAAAATATTCATGATGCAAATACAGTGTTCCACTTATTGTTATAATTGCTAAAAATGAATTGTTATTACTTTTTGCTTGGAAAAAACTTACTTTTAATTACATTAATGTCTAATAAAACTGATTTTTTCTCGCCAATCATGGTCTGGAACATTTGTAATTCTATCTATAAGAAATCTAATATTCTTTCTTGCTCCGGCAGATATACCTCTTCAAGCACCTAATATGGTATTTGGGTCATTAGGTGAAGGAAAATTAGGACGTAACTGTTCATGTGGTAAACATATAAAAGCAAGTCTTTAAATATCAAAGTTTATATTGTAATCCATTACAAAAAAATACGTTAAATTAGGAATCTTTCCGCAGATATTATGCCTAACATAATGTTCTAAGTTGGCATTCCATGTGGCCCCATCGTAAGTTAAAGTAGTATCAGAGTCATATGTTGTTTCATTTTTTTCCACAGTAATTTTGTTTTGAATTGCGTCACCATTTGAACGAGGTGCGGTTGTCCTAGTTTTTGCGTCAATATGAATAATAGCATCTCCACATTCATAACAGCTATCTGAAGACATTGTTGTAGAGGAAACATACCAGCCTAGTTGACGACTTATTATTGATTCTAAGACATTTTCTACTTTTTTTCAAATACATTTGTCCTGCTTAAAGGTGCAGCAGTTCTTACTAAATTTTTATGACTATTTATTTGGGCTAAAATTTCTCCAAGATGTGCTTCAATCATTTCATGAATTATTTTAAAATATTTAACTATTGTCGTGGAATTAAAATTACGGAAAAATTAATTCAGGCTATGATAGAAAGCTTAAACGAAGCACCTCTCAAAACGTTGCCTCAAAATAGTTGGAATGCTATGAGAAGCAATACCCCTGAAGGGTTGGATTTAAGTATTATTGAGAACGGCTAATATACTTTCAGATGTGTTGGCAAATGCTTGTATCGTACAAATAACTAATATTGTTAATCTGAAATCAAGACGGATAGTAAAAACCACAGAATTAAAAGCAGATTGGACCGGGTAAAAGGTCGGAGGAAATTTTACAAAGGAAAGGAAGTAAAATAAATGAATCATTACGAAGCGATCATTTTAGCATTGGATGAATTAGGAGGGGAAGGGACAATCAAGGAAGTGGATGATTGGATCAAGGTCAAGTATCCTAATACTTGAAAAAGTGTGTGCACGGCACTTGCTGATATGGCCCCGAAGTCGTTAGGAGGGAATAATTCCTCTAATGTGAGTGATGAATATCGTGTTTTGGAAAGGGTTTCGCCAGGGACCTATCGGTTATTTTCCAGATGATTTTGGAATCTGATTAGTAATATTACCCAAGTACTGATTACTCGGAGAAAACTCCGGGTTATTTTTATTAGGATTGAATAGGGAACGCTAATTATATGCCTTTTATAGATTGTATCATCGCCAAAGTATTTAAAGGAGAATCTAGTGCTTATTTTTCAACCATCTAACAACGCCAAAAATAATAAGCAATAACCCGCCAATCTCGATAGCATGGTCGGCTAGGTTAAGAATTCCGCCAGAGCGAATGATAAAATCTGTCACCTGTCCAAACAAGAGTCGATCGATACCATTTCCAATGGCTCCTCCGACTAGGAATCCAAAACTACAATCGATGAGAGCCCCCTTCATTTCTCCAGTCCTGCGAAAATATAAAACACATATTACGAAAACCACAGCCAAAACGCCGAAGAGCCATGCATAGCCTTGAAATAAACCTCCTGCCATCCCGCTATTCTCGATATGTGTGAGTGGTATTCCCCACAATGTAAATGTTTCATTGATATGAATGTTGGCCCGAATGAGATATTTAGAAAGCTGGTCCATCACAATAACGAGGATAGCGATTACATAAAATAACATATAATAAGCCTACTCTCTTTCAGAATATTTTGTAGCCTAATCATCATTATAATTGATGCTTTTTTTCTATTCTATTATGAAGCTCGCCATTTTTTAAACGTAGAAGCTTCCGATTTTCACTTTAAGGAATCGTCCCTGTGGACCATTTATCTAGGCTTAGTTTTTAAAGTCCTATTTTAAGTAGAACCATAATCTTGGTTTGACAAAAGCTAATTAAAGGTGTAAATTATAGATACAGTTAATCGTCGATTAACTGTATCTATAATTGTGGGGGGAATAAAAATGGAACTACGTATTAATTACTATGATATAGCACCTGAAGCACTTAAAATAATGATGGAAATGGAGAAGTATACGAAAACTACTGGAATTGACCGTAAGCTCCGTGAACTAATTAAAATCCGTGCTTCTCAAATTAATGGCTGTGCTTATTGTATTAATATGCATACCGCTGATGCTCGAAAAATGGGTGAAACGGAACAGCGTTTATACTGCGTTAGCGCATGGGAAGATTGTGACTTCTACACGGATGCTGAAAAAGCAGCATTAGAATTAACTGAACATGTGACATTAATACCAACTAAGCGAGTGCCCGATGAGCTTTATGATCGAGTCCGTGCTCATTTTAGTGAAAAGGATTATGTAGATCTTGTTATTTTGATCAATCAAATTAATAGTTGGAATCGAATCTCGATTTCAATGGGAAATTTCGCCACTGCGGCAAAATAGAATTTTTATCTCTATACATTAATCGAGCGCTAACCTCAAAAGGGATTAGCGCTTGATTTGTAATATAGGGATTATCAAAAGATAAGAGAATTTGGTTTTGTAGGGGAAATGAATCGGGATAGAATGTTTGTTTTTGGAGCCGTTTTTCTGAAATCTATGGGTGAACGGGTAAAGACCCCCTTAACTTGCGGGATAGAGGGGAAAGGGGTGTCTTGATTAACTGTTGCTCTTCTCAAAATATTCACGTGTATCTTGACGTGTTTGTTTCGATAAAACATGATCCAGCTCTTCATTCAGCCATGATAGGGTCTTTTTACGTAAAAAATTTCGCATATTTTCTTCTGCCTCAAGCATAACTAGGTTAATGGTGCAAGCGGAAGTTTCGGAGCAGCAGCTGGAGTTTTGATTATCTCGAACCAGAAGGCCATTATCTTTTATGTTTTTGCATTGAAAAATGGGCTTTTTCCCTTCAATTGCTTCGATTACATCCCAAAAAGAAATTTCTTCTGGGGACCTCGCTAATCTATAGCCGCCCTTAACCCCAGGTACTGAATTTACGATACCTGCCTTGGCTAATTTGGCAAAAATTTTTGAGAGATATGTCTCTGAAATGCCTTGAAAGGCAGAAAGATCCTTTATTCCTATGCTTGAATCTGGAGGAATATCAATTAAATAAACAAGGCAATGCAGGCCATATTCAACACCAATACTATACTGCATGCAAACACCTGCTTCCTATTTGAATTAAGAGATTAATAATTATATTAGGTATATTTAATTTTTTTGTCAAACTTGTTCATCTGCCTCCTGTGGTGTTCAGGCATATAGAGGAAGAATAAAACATAGATGGAACAGAAGAAAAGAGCCTCTCTATTCAGAAAGGCTCCAATTTATTAGAGGTTTACAATATTTTGGCTTTCAACCTTTTGGTTTACCAATGCACGTCGGCGGTCGAGTTCTACATCCATTTCGGCCCGTTTATCGTCAAGTTTATAGAACCATATCGTAATTCCAATCAGTAAACAAATGGCGAGTGGCACCCAGATAAAACTGATTTCAATATAGGATAAAGCTTTGGCAGTTTGTGTGCTATTCGGAACATAGCCGCCCATTTTCAAAATAACACCAACGAGTGCACTCCCAAGCCCCAAGCTTACTTTAACAGAAAAACCTTGAAAGGCTGCAATCATTCCTGCAATACTTCTGTTGTTTTTGTACTCTGAATAATCAATAACATCTGGCTGAATCGCAAAGGTAGTTCCGAAGATTCCATAAATCCCCAGGCCGGTAATCGTCAAACCGGCAATCAGTAAGACAGGTGATGACTTTCCGAAATAAATCACTAAATCTCCGACAATATAAATGACCGTACTTAAAAGCAATACATTTTTCTTCGGCATTTTCTTTTGAAGCCAAGGCAAGAGCAGCAGCATTGGCAGCCCAGAAAGAATGCCGAATAGTCCGACAAACGTCAGCCAATCCGTACGTCCTAGATTATAGGTGAAATAGTAGATCACGGTTGTATTTCGTATGACAAAAAGACCAAAATAAAGAAAGTTCAAGATAAAGAAAATAACAGCCGGGCCTGTTAATCCCTTAAAATCGTCTTTAAAAGAGGACTTCCCAGGTTGAACAGTAGGCGGAACCACCTCTTTTGTGTTCATAAAGGTAAACACAAACACGAACACGGCGGCGATGCCATAAATGGTCATTGTAATCAAATAGCCTTTTTGGGTATCACCTTGACCAAAGAAAGTGACAAGCGGCGATGTAATCGTCATAACTAAAGCGGTTCCAATTAATGCACAAATCATCCTTGTCGATACTAACCAGTTCCGCTCATGGTTATCAGACGTTAACCTTGGTACAATCGTATTTAATGGGATATTGACCACTGTATAAGCAATGTTTAACAAGCAATAAGTGATATAAGCCCAGAGAATCTTTCCAGACATACTGAAATCCGGAACAATAAAGGTCATGATGGTAAAAACAGCAAACGGAATCGCCCCGATTATGAAGTAAGGTCTTCCTTGTCCCCATCTTGTACGAGTCCGATCGACCAATAATCCCATCCCCGTATCGGCAAAAGCATCGATGATTTTGGTTACTAACATTAAAGTACCGGCAACGGTTGCGGTGATTCCAAAGACATCGGTATAAAAAAACAACAAATAAGACGCCATCGTACTAAATACGAGGTTGCAGGCGAAGTCGCCAGCCCCGTATCCAATTCTTTTCTTCCATCTATTCATCTGCATCAACCATCCTTTATTTTGCTTATGCTCAAATTATCTTGCAGAAAGCCTTGTCAACGTTTTCATATCAGCTTTTAAATTTTGATAGATAGATTTATAAACTTGGTAATACTCAGTATATTTCTGATGATTCCCTTTATTAGGCATGATCTTCTGGTCTAGAACCTGCCATTTCTTCACATCTTCATAAGAGAGAAGACCTGTGCCAATTCCAGCCAGCATGACATCACCCATATTCGCTTCTACATCATGAATAGGACAGACCACTGGATAACCCGTGACATCAGCAAAGATTTGTCTCCATAATTTTGATTTGGTGACTCCGCCGGCAAGCAGGATATATTCTCCAAGGTTTTCTCCTGTCGCTTCCATTGCATCCCGTAAAGAGAACGCAACCGCTTCCAGAAAGGCACGATAAATATGCGCTTTGGTATGCGCCAATGAGAGTCCCACGATTGTCCCTTTTGCATCGGAATCCCAAATTGGACTTCTTTCTCCCATAAAGTATGGAAGGACAATCAACCCATCGCTTCCAACTGGAATTCCTGCAGCTTGTTCGTTCAATAGATCATAGGCATTTTTCCCGCCTGCTTTCTCTGCTTCCAATTCATATTGGCACATCGTTTGACGGAACCATTTCACGATCGCTCCAGCTGTCGCTCCACCAGCAAAATTATAGGAAAGCCTTTTGGCATCAAATAAGTACGGCCAGACAATCAAATCTTTTCCTTTCACTGGTTTATCGGAAATGAAGGCCGCGCACATAGAAGTTCCAATGGCTGCAGCATAAATCCCAGATTCAAATACACCGAGACCGATATTGGCAGCGCCACAGTCAATGCCACTGGCGATCACTGGCATTCCTTCAGAAAGTCCCAACTCGGCTGCGGCTTCTTTTGTCAATCCACCTACAATATCAGTTGATTCCACGATCTTTTCTGGCATCATCGACAGCGGAATTCCCATCGTATTCATCAACTCTTTGGACCAGGTCCTGTTATTCATATCAAAAATCCCTCCGATATTTCCTGCAGAAGAATAATCAATAGCAATTTCTCCAGTCAGCTTATAAATGACATAATCATTTGGCGGGAGAAAAAGCTTGGTTTTATTCCAATTTTCCGGTTCATGATTTTTCATCCATAACATTTTGGTAAAGCCATAATAAGGGTCGGCCCCATTATGGGTAATGTCGAGTAGTTTTTCTTCTCCGATCGTATCGATTACCCATTTTGTTTCGGCTTCTGCTCTTCGATCCATCCAAATCATGCATGGCCTAACCGGTTCCATGTTTTCGTCCAAGGGAATTCCTGAACCCCCGTATAGACCGCTAATAGCGATACCCTTTATGTTCTCCGCTGGAATTCCTGACTTATGTACCGTGTTTCTAATGGATGTTCTTGCTGCATCAAGCCATACATCTGGCCACTGCTCTGCCCATAAAGGCTTTGGGGTCAAAACATCGTATTCTTGTAAATCTTGAGCAATTAAATTGCCTTCTGTGTCCATTAGGATGGTTTTGGTGCCGGATGTTCCGATATCTGTACCAAGTAAGTACTTCATAGTTACTCCTCCTAAGAATCTTTTAGTCTATTAAATACAAGTAAAGGCACCATCGATGACAAAGTCAGATCCCGTAGTGAAGCTGCTGGTATCTCCTGCAAGATAGACACAGATGGACTGAAGTTCTTCTGGTCTTCCCATTCTGTGAAGCGGTGCCATTTCATTCCACTGTTGAATCAATGGCTGTAAGCTTGGAGAATTTAATGTCAGTTCGGTTCCAATATATCCAGGACTAATAGAATTGACGCGGACATTTCTTGTCGCCCATTCCACCGCGAGGGATTTAGTCAATTGGATGACCCCGGCTTTTGAGGCATTGTAGGAGCTTTGCGGTTGTGGCACATTCACAATATGCCCTGACATCGATGCCGTATTTATAATAGAACCGCCGCCTTGTTTTAACATGACTTTACCAGCTGCCTGCGCTGTTAGAAATACGCCGGAGAGATTAATATCAATTACTTTCTTCCACTGTTCATACGTCATTTCCTCTGCGGGAACATTCATACAGATTCCGGCATTACAGAAGGCAACATCTAAACGGCCGAAAGCATCCAGTACTTCTTCAATCATGGCATTTACATCTTCTGGGTTTGTAACATCTGCCTTGATGGCAATGGATTGAATCCCATTATTTTCTGCTAGTTCTTTTGCTGTCTTGCTTGCTTCCTCGATATCCAGGTCAACGATGGCTATATCTGCTCCTGCTTCAGCAAAAGCGGTCGCAACACTTTTCCCAATTCCCCTTGCACCACCAGTGACAAAAATTTTCTTTCCGTCTAGTCTCATTTTTTCAATAATACCCATGTTTTTTCCCCCATTCACTTTTTATGAAATTAATTTTGTAAAATCATTTTATAAAATGTATTTACATAATAAAACGTTTTCTTAACGAAGTCAATAAGGACAAAATATTAAAATGGCAGACACTTCATGACAAAGTTGTGATTGTATGAATTTGTGTGGTATATTTATGCTAAATTTAAAAAAGGATTTTTATAAAATTAGTTTTCAAAATGAGGTATAACATGGAAAATGGCATCACATTTAAAGATATAAAAAGAGGTAATTACTCCTCGATTTATCATCTCATATATCAAAATCAGAAACTTTCTAAACAAGAAATTGCGAACCAACTAAATTTAAGTTTACCAACTGTGACCCAAAATCTCGTTCGCTTGGAAAAAGAAAAATTGATTGAAAAGAGTGGGCAGTTTGAATCTTCGGTAGGCAGGCGTGCCACCGCTTATGCAATATGTCCTAAGGCTCGTATCAGCATTGGAATAGAAATTCAGAAAAGGACCGTCCAAATTATAGCCATTGATTTACGCGGCTATGCTTTTCAGCAACAGAGACTTGCGATGGATTACTCCAATGTGGAGAGGTATTATAAAGAGCTAAGCTATGCTGTACAGTCTTTCATCACATCTCTTCATGTGGAAGAGATTCTCGGGATTGGTTTTGCTGTACAAGGATTGACATCAAATGACGGTGAAAAAATAACGTATGGAAAAATATTAATCCCAACAGGATTAGAGATTGGGGTTTTTTCACAATTTCTCCATTATCCATGTAGGTTTTTACATGATGCAAAGTGTGCAGCAACAACGGAGTTGTGGGTAAGAAATGATATTGGAGATGCTGTATATCTCTCGATTGGTCCCCATCTTGGCGGAGCCATTATTATCAATGATCAAATTTATATGGGAAAACACGGACATAGCGGAACAATCGAGCATATGACGATTGATCCTAACGGGCCTTCCTGCTACTGCGGAAAAAAAGGATGCATGGAAACGTATAGCTCTATTAATGCCCTTCTGGATGAAGATGAGTCATTAGATTTTTTCTTCCAACAGGTTCGTATGGGTATCCCTTCGTATGCTGAGAGGTGGAATTCCTTTTTAGATCAACTGGCATTTTCAATCAACAATATCAATCTTGTCCTTAACAGAGAATTTATACTAGGTGGACATCTATCTCCATACTTAATAGAAGAAGACATTGACATTCTTCATGAAAAAATTAATGAAAAATCTGCATTTCCGAGCAGCGAGCCTTTTATTCACATAAGCCGTTCATCCGTTAATGGGGTACCTGTAGGTGCTGCTATCCCATTTATTCAATCCTTTTTGAATTCTATTTAATGTTTTTTTACCATAGATAAAACCCCTCTCAAATGATGAGAGGGGCTATTTTCATTAGACCCCTTGAATAAAAGATGTGTGAACTCTTTTGATGAAAGAAGAAACCAAATTCATATTATTCCGTCTAAGAATAGTAGGTATTTATCCATCTTAAATGACCTTTATTTATTTGTATTTGCAAGAAGGCTCTTTTTCTCTTCCCTTTCACTAACCCGTCCTTTTGTTAAACAAAAAAAGCCACCATTGGCAGCTAGATTTCTAGTAAAGGAAGCAATCCAAAATCTACTTTTCAAGTGGAAGTTCCATTTTAATCCCAAGATCCCGTATTTAATTTGCCCATTGTTTAAGAACTTGTTCTTGTGCTATACGATAAACTTCTTCTTCTGTTTGGTTTTTGGTAGCTATTACGTTAGTTTGATAGACTTTGCCATTATGCGTTACATAGATTGTATACTTGTACATTTTGTTCTATCTCCTTTATTTAATTCTAACTTTTTGGTTCGTGCACTTCTCTAATAAATCCAATTGCATTTAGGTATTTCTATAAATGTTTTCTAACTTTTTTATATTTTACAAATAAAATGAAATTGAATAAAGCTAAAAAAAAGGTCAAGATTTGACAAAATCTCGACTTACCAAAAATTTCTATCCCTTCTAGTAAAGGTAATGACAATAAAAGTCAATAAAATCAATAAACTTTATATGATTCTACTCTCAAATGTATTTTTTTACCCTTCCTAGATTGCGGAAAAATGTCGAAAGATAAAAACAAAATTCGTTATGACAATCCTGCTAAATAAGGCACGTTAGCGCTACAAAACAGATGAAAAAAACTATTATTTTTGTAGATTTTTCTTCATAAGGGATGCACTTGTATATTATCTTTATATGAATAGACACATAATTCCAAGTAGGTACTGCCTTTTTTGTTAAAATGTTTAGGAATATACATGATTAGCTCCTCCTTCATTTGGCCAGGGTGCGGATTTGCATATTGAATAAAGAGTTTTGTAAAAGTGAGGTAAATTCAAATTGAATCGAAAAATTATTAATTTAGCTGTTGGAAAACCGAAGGAATTTAATTGGAACAATAAAAAAGAACTTTCCGCAATCGGAAAGTCATCTGTACAAGCTGTTGAGTTGAAGAAATCTGGCTTTGTTGGTGATGATGTTCAAAACCATAAGTTTCACGGTGGCCCAGATCGTGCAGTATGTTTATATGCATTTGAGCATTACTCTTATTGGGAAGAGATATTTCAAAAAAAACTAATTCTACCTGCTTTTGGGGAAAATATTACTGCAACAGGAATGGTGGAAGAACAAGTTTGTATTGGCGATATATTTAAAATAGGGGAAACCATTGTTCAAGTAACACAAGGGAGAGTACCTTGTGCAACTATCTCCAAATATAATCAGGAGAACCAATTTTTAAAGAAAGTGGTTGAAACAACCCTAACTGGTTACTTTTTTCGGGTATTGGAAGAGGGGACGATTAATTTCGATTCGGAAATCACTCTTATTGAAAAACACTCAAAAGAAATTTCCGTTTCCTTTGCTACACAAATTCTTTTTCATCAACAACAAGATAAAACATCCGTTGAAAAAATATTGACGGTTGATGCTCTTGCAGAGGACTGGAGAAATAGATTTTTAAAATTGATATGATTTTAATAAATACTGCAGGTACATAAATAACCTAGCTTAAAAAACTAGGCTCAGATTGTAGACAAAAGGCATTCGATGAGCTTAATCGAATACCTTCTTATGGTTTTTTTGCTCGTAATTAGCATTTCATCATATGGCGGTATCTTAATTATACAAAGGGAAGATGTAAAGGTCATTAATGATTTTATAACCCTGTTGACCTTCGTTCCAGGCGGCGAAGACTCCTGCGGGAGTACGGGACAGGGGAGACCTCGCAGACGCTGAAAGCGTTGAGGAGGCTCCCCGAACCGCCCGCGGAAAGCGAAGCCGCCTGGAACGGAAATCAACAGACTAGTTTAATGTAGCCAAACAAAAAAGACTGTCAATTTAAAACCCGAAAACCTTCGGATTTGTCGACAGTCTGAAACCCCTCTCAAATGATGAGAGGGGTTATTTTCATTAGACCCCTTGAATAATAGATGTGTGAACTCTTTTGATGAAACAAGAAACCAAATTCATATTATTCCGTCTAAGAATAGTAGGTAATTATCCATCTGTATTTGCAAGAAAATTTGAAATCGGAGCAAATGTTCAAAAGGGACAAATTTTATTTATATCGGCTTCAATTGAAAGTTATGAGTTTGTAAAATTAATAACAAAAAGAGCTTATGATCCGAAATGGGAACTGGGCATTTTAATTCCCATTTTTGGAAAGATGAAATCTTCAAGGGCAATAACCGCCTCTGTCAACTTTGTGTGGCAGAGGTAATTAATTTATAGAAGTGATACACAAGCAGTCAAGCGCTTTCATAAAGCCTTGACTACTTGTCGTTCTACTATAACTCCTTTAGATAGATAGGAGAGATTTAACTCCACTCTCATTATTTGCTATAGGAGGCCAAGCACATAGGTCGAAAGGAAAATCCGATCCAGGAACTACTCTATCGGATCCAACCATTTCTACGAGAAAATTCAAGCTTGTATTGTTCCAAAGTACGTTATCAAACCAAAAGCGACGCAAGTACTCTTCTGGAGGAGCTTGCAATGAAGAGGAAACCCCTATCCATTTTTGATATCCTTTATTTAAACGCCCAATCTGGTAGGGAAGTAAGCCGCCGCCATGAGCTAGCAAAATTCTTACATTTGGATATTTGTCCAGCATACCACTTAACAATAAATCTGCAGCACAAATGGTTGTTTCCCACGGTACCCCAATTAGATTAGGCATCATCCTTTTCTGAAGTCGCGGATCCTCACAAAGCAGAGGATGAATAAAAATGATGGCTTTTTGATAATTGGCTTCCTCCCAAAAAGGAGTGAAAAATTCGTCTGTTAACATGACATTTGATAGCCCGGGCCCAATTATGGCTCCTTTTAATCCTAAATTCATCGCATGCTTTAATTCGTTTGCTGCATGAACAGGATTGTTTAATGGAATGGTAGCTAGTGCCGATAATCGCTCATTGTTGTCATGAATCCAATTACCTAGTGAACGATTGTAGACTGTTGAAAGCTCACTTGTAATATATTCAGGAAAATCATACATAAAAAGCTGGGGAATAGGTGAGACAAGGGAATGAGAAACGCCAGCTTTTTCTTGTTCCTGCAGATATAATCCAGGATTGATAAATGACTCTTTGAGCTCAAATCCCCATTTATTATTTACTGTAAGAAAGTCAGCTTGATCTGGTGATTTTTTCTCCCATCTTGCTTGAACCAAATTCTGGTTATCCTTAAGCCAAAGCAAGACATCTGGCGGAATGAAGTGAGTATGCATATCAAACAAAGTAATCACGCTCCTTTTTCTATTTTGAATAAATTAATGTTTCCAGTAACCCAGCCTCTCAGATATTTCTTTAGCTGCACTTTTCACTTTATTAATGAGTGCAGGGTTATGAGGATTCATACGGTGGACCGGTCCAACAACACTTACAGCATACATGACTTTTCCGGTGTAATCCCATATTGGGGCTGCAACCGATGCAACTCCTTCGCGAAGTTCTTCAACACTTACCGCATATCTTTGTTCCTTGACAGTTTTTAATATGTTGCGAAGGTCATCAGGATCGGCTATTGTATTCATCGTATATTTTTGAAGGCCTTCTTCGAAGAATTGTTCAATTATTTCCTCCTTCTGGTGGGCAAGGATCACTTTTCCTGAACTCGTACAGTGAAGAGGGTTTCTTCTTCCGATATGAGATAAAATTTGTACGGGATGTTTGCACTCTACCCTATTTAAATAAACAACACCCATATTTTCCAATACAGCAATATGAGCTGTTTCTCCAACCTCATTGACCAGCTTTTGGAGAACAGGTTGTGATTCACGGTTAATTTCAAGGTTTGAAGTGACTATGGTATTTAAATTAAGAATGGTGAGACCTAAACGATATTTTTGCGTCTCAGGGTCTTTATACACAAACCCTTCACTTGCGAGAGTCGCTAATAAACGACTAACTGTGCTTTTGCCCAGTCCCAATGAAGAAGCCAAGTCAGTTACCTTTTTCTCAGGTTCATCTATCGAAAAGCTTCGTAATAGACGAAGAGCATTTTTTACTGAAGAAAGCAGGTAATCTTGATTGTTCTTAGTCTCCATAAACATTCTCCTTTCTAATTGATGCTTATATAAGAACATTAATCTCTTATGATGTACAACTTATTTTAACTTAAACCTCATAACAAGTGCAATATTCTAAAAAATTTAAAAATCTTTCTTTTTAGTTCCATATAGAAGAATGAGTTTGTTGTATAATGAACAACATCCCGTTACTATAAATAACAAGAAGTCAAAGGTTGAAAAACGGATGCATTCGCTGAGCGTCTGGAAATAAGGTTTTAGCTAAACTTGACGGTTTAGGAGAAATGTCTTTTAAGATGGCAGAATAGAACATTTCTTCATGTTAGAGGAGGTGATTAGGCTATGCCGATTGTAAACATTCAGATTTTGGAAGGAAGACCCGAAGAGAAAGTGAAGGAACTCATTCATAATGTGACAGAAACCGTGAGCACTACGCTTGGTGCTCCGAAAGAAAACGTTCGTATTCTTGTATCAGAAGTGCCAAAAACTCACTGGGGAATCGGGGGTATATCTGTATCAGACATGCCAAATAGATAAACGTAAATGGAAGGGAGAGAAGTGCAAATGACGCTTGAACTAGGAATACTTACACCTCATACACCTCGCATGTGTCATGAGGATCAAGCTCCGGAATTTTTGAACGAGATCGTGGAGGGAATGCATCAAGTGGCAAAGGTTATTGAAGAAGCAAAGCCTGATGTGCTCGTGATGATTTCTTGTCATTGGTTGTCCAGTTTTAAGCATTTTGTGGATGTTACGCCTGAACACAGGGGGATTTTAACGGCATTCGAGTGTCCTGAACTTATTTCCGATGTTCCCTACTACTATCCCGGAGATACAGAGCTAGCCAACCAATTAGTAGCGGCAGGGATAGAGGCAGGTTTTCCTGTCATAGCGGTAGACGATCCAACATATGTATGGGATTACGGTACAATCGTCCCTCTTCGCTATCTTGTTCCAAAAGAGGATATCCCTGTCATTGATCTTTCAGTGACATGGGCTGCTAGTTTAGAAGAAACGTATGCTTGGGGACAACAAATAGGAAAAGTGTTACGGGAAAGCGATAAACATGTCATGTTTATCAGTAGCGGTGCTCTTTCCCATAACCTTGTAAGGGGACCGGAGGCAATGCCATCCTTGTCTGAGCAGGCTCTTGACCGTCAATTCCTAGAATATTTGCAAAACAATGACCTTTCATCTGCGAGGAACATGCTTTCTCAGTATGCGAGAAATGCGGGTGTAGAATCAGGTGGCCGTCACCTGGCAGCGCTGCTAGGTGTGCTGGAAGAGAGTAAGAAAAGTGATTATTATGGCTATGGTCAATCTTCGGGCAGTGGAAATGTGCTCATGACTTTTGAGCCTCAACATTCAAACCTTAATCATCAGAATCCCTCATATATCGTAGAGGCGAAATAAAATAGGAATCATGTTCTGATGCAAATACTTGAAGAAAATATAAAAAAGCAAAAGATTTCTAGTGACCCCTGGTCTTAAGCAACTAGTCTAAACAGTTGATGGATGAATTCTTTTTGATTTTGGACAGACTTCTCCCTTTGGAGAGTCTGTCCTTTTTTGATCATGTGCATAGCCTCTATCCCTGCAAGTAATCTCTACCTCGTATGATTACAGTAGTAACCTGTCCCTTTTCGCTGAAAAAGAAAATAAACTATCGCAACAACCTGTTTCTTTTATGGTTGCAGATAAATAATTATTAAAAAGGTTGATTATTTTTTTCATTTTGTTTCATATGCAAGAACCCTCCCTATAATACTCCCTTTTATCATCGTATAATTTTCTTATAAATGATCAATAAATTCAAAATAATCTTAAAAAGGAGAGAGCTTTATGTTAAAAAAAGAGGATAATGAAAAATTATGTCTAACGAACAAAGGAACCCCAATGGGGGAGGTATTCAGAAGATACTGGGTCCCGGCAATTCTTTCAGAAGAAGTACCTAAACCAGATAGTCCGCAAATTAGATTGAGAATATTAGGGGAAGATTTGGTTGCTTTCCGTGATTCAGAGGGGAAGGTAGCGATTTTAGACGCGTATTGTCCACATCGCCGGGCGCATTTATTCTGGGGTAGGAATGAAGAATGCGGGATTCGCTGCACATATCACGGATGGAAGTTTAATCGAGACGGTGAATGTGTAGATATGCCAAATGAACCGAGTGAAAGCAACTTTAAGCAAAAGGTTCATCTGACATCTTATCCGACTTGGGAGAAAAACGGGATCGTTTGGACCTATATGGGACCTAAAGAAAAACAGCCAAGCTTTCCGGATTATGAATGGTTGAGGGCACCTGAAACTCATTTCCAAGTGTCGAAAACCTATGAAGGCTGCAATTGGCTGCAAGCTCTTGAAGGCGGAATTGATACATCCCATTCATCGTTTGCTCATAACAACAATATCCAAGATAAAAATTCCTTACGCAACCGTGCAACAAATCCAAAGCTCGAAGTGGATAAAACGGATTACGGTTTTCGTTATGCGGGGATCCGCGATTTAAAAGATGATGGCAACTATATTCGTGCCTATCAGTTTATCATGCCGTCCCAGCAAATGCGTGGTCAGATGTTGAAGTGGCACGATGGCAGCCAAGAGGAATATCCAACCATTCGCGGTCACATATGGGTACCAATTGATGATGAAAGTGTGTGGGTCTGGAATTTTAAATATACTTCTGAACCTTCCATTCCTTTAGATCCGGAATTTTCCTTACAGCAGGAGATTGCCTTTGGAAGAGGTCCTGATGATGTACTGCCAGGTTATCGATTAAAACGAAATCCTTCCAATGATTATCTCATTGATCGAGAAGTTCAGCGCACGAAAACATTTACTGGAATAGAGGGAATTAACACTCAGGACTATGCTTTGCAGGAAACCATGGAAAAACCGTTTCCTGACCGTACAAAAGAACGTCTTGGAACTGCCGATTTAGCAATTATTGCAGCAAGACAGCTATTGTTAGAAGCGGTAAGAGAGGTGGAAAGTGGTAAGGCTCCAAAAGGGATTCATCCAGAAACCTACCGTGATGTAAGGGCTTGTGATGCCTTCCTTCCTAAGGGAGTTGATTGGAGAAAAGGTTTGAAGGAAAATATGACAGCAAAATATCAGCTTATTAAAACAAATTAATAGCAATTAACTAGAATTTCAGATTTAGATGAAATCCATGTACGATAGAATAGTTGTGAATTTTTCTATCGTACAGGCTTTTACTTTAAGGGGTGAATCGTATGGCATTAGCAGAACAATTGGTTATACCAGATTATTTATATGGTAAATCCATTGCGATACTAGGATATAGCCGAGAAGGAATGGATTTTGCAAAAATGTTACGGGATCATGATATCTCAGTCGTGATTGGGCTTAGACCAGTTGATGATTTATGGACAGAAGCAGAACGGGATGGGTTTCATGTGAAAAACCTTTGGGATGCAGTAGAATCAGCGGATATCATTCAAGTTTGGTAGCTGTGGAATGATAGGAGAAATTTTAGCTTTAGTGGCTGCCTTTTCTTTTGGCTGTGCCAATGTCATGGTGAAAAAAGGGGTATCCCCTATTTCAAAAAATAACGGAGCTTTTCTCTCTGTCCTGATAACCTTCGGACTTGCGGGCATCATCACCCTGGCCAAGGGGCTATTTCAGGATTGGCCGCAATATACAACAAAAGGGATAGCATGGTATGTTTTAGCTGGTATCTTAACAGCTTACATCGGGAGAAGTTTTCTATTTACATCTATCCAGCACTTAGGTTCAGTACGGGCTTCTACACTTAAACGTTTAAATTCACTTTTTACTGTCCTGATTGGTGTGATGTTCCTTCATGAATCGATGAACCTTATGGTTTTCAGTGGAATGATCATGATCTTTGCTAGTTCATCGTTCTTGATGTATGAAACGATTATTTCAAATAGAAGATTACAAAAAAATGAGACTGCTGCAGCGAACGAAACTACAGTAGTAAACTCAAAAAAAAATGTGAATAAAAGTATGCTTTGGATCAAACGATTTAAATTAATTACTAGTTTAGGATATATGTATGGCGTGGTATCTGCCTTAGCGTATTCGATCGGTTATGTGGTGAGAAAAGAGGGGTTGTCCGAAATTCCTGATCCATTTTTCGGCACCATGATCGGAGCGCTTGTAGGGATCCTGATATTCCTCATTATCTCTTTGCTAAAAAAGACATTCCAACAATCGATCGTGCCGACTTTTACATATTTTCAACCTTGGTTATTTGCCGCAGGAATAGCCACTTCATTAGGGCAAATTCTATATTTTTCAGCATTAATGTTTAGTGATGTATCCAGAGTAGCGATTATTACGTCAACCGATGTTATTTTTACACTTATATTGTCAGCTTTTATTTTTAAAACTCATGAGGGAACAACTAAAACTGTTTATTTGTCAGCTATTATTGCTATGATCGGAGCAGGTTTTATCGTAATTGGTTAGGCGATTATGTTAGTGGTGGGAGGTAACTATTTGAACGTTTATCATCTTGAAGAGTTAAAAAAACAGCTGGTAGAGGGGATTCGGATGTTGGAGAATATCGGACATATCGATTTTAATGGTCATTCCAGTGTTCGGATTCCTAAAACCGAATTGATTTTGATAAACTCGGCTGAAGTAAGCAGAAGTTCTTTAACTGTAGATAATATCATTACCATTGATATGACGGGAAACCTTGTTGAAGGAAGGGGTATGCCGCCAAATGAATATCCTCTTCATACACAAATTTACAAGCGTAGACCAGATGTTCAGGCGATCTGTCATACCCATCCAAGGTGGTCAACGCTCTTTACAATAGCGAAGATGCCGCTGCGTCCAGTCATTATACAAGGAGCAGTGCTGGGAACGATTCCAGTTTTCTCTAAATCTCATTCAATAAGTAACGTTGAAATTGCCGATGAATTGGCAAAAAAAATAGAAGATCATCATATTGCTCTTTTAAAGGCACATGGTGCCGTCATCACCGGTCAATCCATTATCGAAACATTTGTGCGTAGTGTGTTTTTAGAAGAGAACGCACAGCGACAATATATGGGAAGTCAATTAGGCTATGCTCATTCATTAGAGGATGAGGAAATCGTTAGTATGTCAAAATTTATTTGGCAGCCAAAAAATATTCAAAAGGTATGGGATTACCACCTTAGTAAACTTAAAAATTAAAAGCAAGGGGGACGTTTCTTCTTTCTTCCATGGAAGCAGAAGAAACGTCCCCTTGCTTTGCCGTCAATCACTGACAGCAGCAAAATGATTTTTGATTTAAATTTATTTGGTTACATAACTATTGAAGGGTTCATTAGCTATTTTTATAGATTCAGTAGGGCAACCTTCGCAGGCATCCTCTGCCTCATCGAGCAATGCGCTGGGAATTTCTACGATTCCCTGATTGTTATCTAATGTGACAAAAGCAATCCCTTCATCATCATAGTCATAAATGTCAGGTGCTGCAGCCCCACATGCTCCGCATGCAATACAAGTTTCTTTATCTACGATTGTGTACTTTGACATATCAAATACCTCCTAATATTATTTAATGAAGTTTTTTTTCTTCATCACAATAACTCATTCAAAAAACTCCCTGTTTTTTAGCTCCTTTATTTAGTATGTCAAGTTCAATCAAGAGATCACCCGTATCAATAAGATCTCCTGCTTTTACGTGGATCGCTTTCACAACGGCATCCACTGGGGCCTGTATGGTTGTTTCCATTTTCATCGCCTCAGTTACGATGAGGTGTTCTCCTTTTTTTACCTTATCTCCTGGTTCGACAATCACTTTAAGTACATTCCCCCGCATAGATGCCCCAATTTCACTTGGGTTCGCTACGTCTACTTTGCGTCGTATATCTGCTGTAACTTTAGCAGATTGATCACGGATCACTAGTTCACGAGGATAACCATTGAGCTCAAAATAAATGGTTTTAGTACCATTTGGTGACAAAGGACCAATTGCGCAGAGCTTTATGATTAATGTTTTACCTTGTTCAATCTCGACAGATATTTCCTCCCCAAGGCGAAGACCATAGAAAAAGGTTGGAGTATCAAGAACAGATAATTCACCAAATTCAACTACTAATTTCTCTCTATCCAAAAATACCTTTGGGTACATGATATAAGATATGACATCATATTCACTTACTGGACGACCAATTTTCTCTTCCAGTTCAGTCTGAACTTTATCAAAATCTACGGGTGGAAGTAATTCTCCTGGTCGGCAGGTAAAATACTCACGTTCTCTTAGAATAATGTCGCGGAGTTTTTCTGGAAATCCGCCCGAAGGTTGTCCAAGATAACCCTGGAAGAAATTTATTACGGATTCTGGAAAATCAAGGCGGTGACCCCTTTCATAAATATCTGACTCGGATAAATGGTTTTGTACCATAAATAAAGCCATGTCCCCGACAACCTTAGAGGATGGAGTTACTTTCACAATATCCCCAAGCATGTGATTAACAATAGAATAAGTTTCTTTCACTTCCTCCCAGCGATCTAACAATCCTAATGCCTTAGCTTGTTGATGGAGATTGGTATATTGACCCCCTGGCATTTCATGAGTATAAATTTCAGAATTAGGAGCATTCATTCCACTTTCAAAAGGAGCATAGTATGGACGAATATCCCCCCAATAATCGGAAAGCTTTTGTAGATTTACTGGTTCGAGGCCTGTTTCCCATTCTTGACCTCGGAGGGAAGCGACCAACCCATTTAAGCTTGGCTGGGAAGTGAATCCCGACATGGAGCTTATGGCTGTGTCCACGATATCTACTCCTGCTTCACAGGCTTTGATTAACGTTGCCATTTGATTTCCGCTTGTATCATGGGTATGAAGATGAATAGGTATACCAATTTCCTCTTTCAAAGCTTTGATTAATTTATAAGCAGCAAAAGGTTTAAGAATCCCTGCCATATCTTTTATCGCAAGAATATTTGCTCCCGACTTTTCTAAATCCTTCGCTAAATCAACGTAATATTTCAAAGAATATTTATCCCGATTGGGATCCAAGATATCTCCTGTATAACAGATGGCTGCTTCAGCCACTTTATCCGATTCCCGAACATGATAAATCGCATACTTCATATTTTCTGCCCAATTTAAACTGTCAAATATTCTAAAGATATCAATTCCCGATTCTGCTGCAAGTTTAATAAATTTTTGGATGACATTATCTGAATAATTGGTGTATCCTACAGCATTGGCGCCTCTAAAAAGCATTTGAAATAAGATGTTGGGAATGCGTTCTCTAAGGAGACGAAGTCTTTCCCATGGGTCTTCATTCAGGAACCGCATACTGGTATCAAACGTTGCTCCTCCCCACATCTCTAATGAAAATAGATTAGGAGCTAACTTGCCTATTGCTTCAGAAATATTTAGTAAATCATGCGTACGAACTCTTGTTGCAAACAAGGATTGATGGGCATCTCGAAAGGTCGTATCTGTTACTAACAATTGTTTATTAGATAGAATCCATTCCTGTAGCCCGTTTATACCTCGTTCATCTAAAATTTGTTTTGTACCTGCTGGATATTCCTGTTTAAACAGCGTGAACGGAATTCTCGGTGACTCGAAGGTCGGCTTCTTTCCAGATGGCAAACCTGGGTGACCATTCACAATAGTTTGACCAATATAGTTCAATAACTTAGTACCTCGGTCTTTGCGCTTGGGAAATTCAAATAATTCAGGCGTGCTTTCAATAAAAGATGTATTGTATTCGCCATTTAAAAAATTTGGATGCTGGATGACATTCTCGAGAAACGGAATATTGGTTTTTACTCCACGTATTCGGAACTCTTTTAAGGCTCGCAACATTTTAGCAGCAGCTTGTTCATATTTCATTGAGTAAGACGAAACTTTCACTAATAAAGAATCATAGTGTGGGCTAATGATGGCTCCTGGGCTTCCGTTTCCAGAATCTAAACGAATTCCAAAACCACCACCCGATCGGTAAGCAAGTAATCGACCTGTATCCGGAAGAAAGTTTTGCTCTGGATCTTCGGTTGTTACACGACATTGGATAGCATATCCACGAGTCATTATTTCGTTCTGATCAGGTATCGAAATTTCCGGATCTTCAAGAGCAAATCCTTCAGCAATTCGAATTTGGGACTGTACGATGTCAATCCCGGTAATCATCTCAGTGATCGTGTGTTCTACTTGAACACGAGGATTTACCTCAATGAAATAAAACTTGTGATCTTCGGTCACAAGAAATTCAACTGTGCCTGCATTAACATACTCCGATGCTTTCATTAAATTTAAAGCAGCAGCATGGATTTGATGACATACATGAGAGGGTAAAGAAACACTTGGTGCCACTTCTACCACTTTCTGATGACGTCTTTGGATCGAACAGTCTCGTTCAAATAAATGAACGATCTTCCCATAACGATCCGCTAAAATTTGAACTTCAATATGTTTTGGATTTTCAAGATATTTTTCAATATATACGGATGCATTACCAAATGAAGATTGGGCTTCTGAGCGTGCCCTCTCTAGTGATTCTTGTAATTCCTCGTCACTTCGAACAATACGCATCCCACGGCCGCCACCCCCTGATGACGCTTTGATGATAATAGGATAACCGTGTTCTTGAACAAAGTGCAGGGCATCTTGCAACGTTTCAATCGGCTTGGGTGTACCTGGAATAACAGGAATTTCAGCCTTTAACGCAATTTCTCTAGCATCTACTTTATCTCCGAACATCTTAATATGTTCGGGTGACGGACCGATAAATACAATCCCTTCCTCTTCACACCTTTGAGCAAACTCTGCATTTTCGGCCAGAAATCCATATCCTGGATGAATGGCATCCACATGATTACGATGAGCAACTTCTAAAATACTTTCGATGTCAAGATAAGCTTCAATTGGTCCTTTTTCTTTGCCAATTAGATAAGATTCATCAGCTTTGAAACGGTGTAAAGAAATGTTATCTTCCTCAGAGTAAACTGCAACGGTACGAATTCCCAGCTCTGTGCAAGCCCGAAAAATGCGGATGGCAATTTCCCCTCGATTCGCGACTAATATTTTCTTAAAAGGCGTGATTGTTTTGTTCATCATCTTTTACTCCTCTTTAAAACAACATGAAATTACGTCAAAAGAAATACTTTATCGAATTTTCACACTATTCTCTTGTTTGAGTTAATGATAGAGTATAAAAAAACCTTATACAAGACCAGCGTTCTTTTATGAGCAACAAAAAACAAAAAATGATATAAAAAATTGGTTCTGGTGCAAAAACTTTAAGAAATTGCATGTTAAAAATGGATGTGGTCAGTATGGAAAGGAAAATTTATTTAAGTGGAAACATTATCAACCTGATATTATTTTATTAACCTTGAAATTGATAAAGCTAGAAATAATTAAATTATTTATAATTGATTAAATTTTAATTCTATTAATATAATAAAAATAAAAGTATAATAATTTAATATAAATTCATTTATTGAAATTAATGATAAGGGGAAATGGTCATTTTCTATCAACCGCCGCGATTAATTTTAATCAGTTTGTAATTAATTACATTAAATGACTACAGTCTGAAATAATATAAACTGAAAAATATAGAGGGGGAAAAAGGAGATGGAATTAAAGAATATTGAAGCTTTTCTTCAGGTAGTAGAAAAGGGCAGTTTTTCTGCTGCCGCCAATGCACTTTATATTAGCCAGCCTACTATTAGCGTTCGAATTCAACAAATCGAAAAAGACTTAAATACTACATTATTTGTAAGAGAAAATGGAAAAAAAACAGAATTAACATCTTCTGGTAAAATTGTTTATCCGTTTTTCTATGAGGCTTTTCAACTTATTAAAAAGGGGGAAGCCAGTCTAGAGGAAAAGATGGATACACCTAAGCAAATAAAAATTTTTTGTACCCATCATATGGGAGTAGAGATCCTGCCGGAAATATTAAAAATGTTATATGAATCCTTTCCTGGTATTGATTTCCCCATCGACATTAGATCTACCGAGCAAATCACAGAGGATATTGAAACTGGGAAAATTGATATAGGATTTGCTTACTTAAATCCGAAAGAAAAACATCAGGATCTTTCGTTCATTAAGATTTCAAATGAGAAAAATATTCTGGTGTGTGCACCGGAACATCGGCTAACAAATTTAGATAAGGTTGTCCCAGCGGATTTGGAGAAAGAACGAATTATTGTATACAATCGCGAGTTTATTACGACAAAATTTATTAGTGAGTTTTTAGAGAAAAATCATTTAAGGGAATATAAAGACGTGGAAATAAGTAATATAGGATGGTTGAAAATGATGGTTCGTAAGGGATTAGGGATTGCTTTTCTCCAAGAAACGATTGTAAAGGAAGAACTAAAGAACGGAACTCTTAAAAAAATTCCTCTTAAAAAATCCCTGCCATCGACCTCTATTTACTTGTTTATACATTCTAAAATCCCTCAAAAAATAAAGGATACGATTATAAAAACTTCTAAAAATATTTTTATGCAACATTAAAAAATAAAGTTAACGTCAGATAGTCTTCATCTGTATATAGATGGGGGCTATTTTTCGTTTATGTAAAACCAGAAGATCAAAGTTTTTGAAATATTTGTTTGTATAGAAAAGTTAAATGACGATTATCAATAATTTCAATTTGATAAAGGAAAAATTTATCAATACACTAGTGATAATTGAGAATGATTATTAAATATGCAAAATAGATCATTCATTGCGATAAGGGGGTTATTGTTTTGGCGGGAAAGGAATACGAAGAAAGGAAGAATCGCGCAAAATTATTAAGACTAGCAAGGTCGATTATTTTTAATCTACTATTTTTAGTTTATATTGTTCATCTATTTTTGCCTTTTCATCAATCTGGATTTATTTTAAGCATTTGCAGTTTTTTTGCTTTATTAATTTCATTACCAGGCCTCCAATTTTTTTATCAATTAATCATCGTTATTGCAGTTTCTTTTTCTTTAAGTTTAATGTATTTAAATCACATGTTTTCATGGAAGGCAATTACTTATTTTTCGGGGATGACAAATATCCTGGTTCTCTTAGCGTATGCTCCGCTGTTTGCCATCCCTGTTCTATTGGGTGGATATCCACAAAATATTTATAATCTTTGCAAAACAAAAGTAACTTCATTTAAAGGGATGTATGCAACATTTTCTGTCGTTACTTTTATTGTATGTTCCGTTATGTCTGCGTCGGCTATCCCTACTATTCAGACAACATTATCTAATTTTTTACAAAGACTCTCTCCTTCATTTGCAAATAAATTTCAATCTATTACGTTTGTCAGGCCATTTATTATGACCTTATTTTGGACCCCAATTGCGGCGGCGCCTGCAATTGCAATATCGGGAACAGGAGCAAAGGCTTCAGTTATTTTGCCAATTACTTTTGTCTTAGCCGTTCTATTTATGTTTGTTGATATTTCAACCTGTTATTTCCGATTAAAAGGGGAGGCTCATAAACAATTTATCGTTGATGAGTCCGATCGAAATCTTTTCATTACAAAGAAAGAAAAAATAAATTTACTTTACTTTCTTTTCAGTTTTTCCATTTTTATTGGATTAATTATGTTTCTAAGTCATTGGATGGCTTATTCCATCCTCGATGCGGTGATTATGACCATTATTCCATACTCCTTTATTTGGTCATTGACATTAAAAAAAGGAAAACAATATTTTAAAGAACTTAAAGTTCGAATGCTTGATCATGTTCCGCGGGTTTACCCTCAGGTAGCCATTTTTATCGCCATTTCTATATTAATCAATATTATTGATCATTCTTATGTTAGTCAATCGATAAATCATGGTGTGAGGTTAATAAGTTTATCAATAGGACCATTTTTTTTATTGTTTATTAGTTTAATTGTTTTCATTTTAACGTGGATGGGGATCATTCCTCAATTAGTTGTTTATTTAATAACCGAGACACTAAATTTACATGTTATGAATGTATCTCCCGAATGGTTAGCGTTAGCAATTCTTGGTGGTGCTTTAGCAGGATCAGCGTCAAGTCCATTCACAATGAATGCAAACATCATAGCCGTAACAATTAATGAAAGCCCAATGAATGTTGTTAAACATAATTTAATATTTGCTTTGTTACTTTTATTTGTAACTTCCTCGTTATCCTTATATTTGCAGATGTATTTTCCGTAATGATCCTATAAAATATATTAATATATTAACACTATTAATAAGGTATTAAACTTTTTAATATACCTGATAAAAAGAATCAATTTGAAAACGCTTTATTTCTGTAAGAAAATACAACTTGAAAAGTTTAAAAAACAAAGGGGGAATAAAAAATACTATCTAAGAAAGATAATTTTGTACTTACGAGAACTGTCCCTGAAACACCAATTGGAAAGGTACTAAGAAGTTATTCGATTCTTAAAAAAATTTATAGGGGGAATAAGAAAAAATGAACAATAAGTTGAAATTGGCTTTTGTAGCCTTATCCATTGCTTGGTTAGCCTATTTACTTTCATATGTAAGTAGAATGTCCTGGTCTCCAATTATTCCTGTGGCTTCAAAAGACTTGGGTATTAACGCTGCTCAAGCTGGAAGCTATATGACAGCTTTTTACATTGGCTATGTTATTACACAGATTCCTGGCGGTTTTCTTGTTGATAAATATGGTTATCGTAAGGTCTTCCTTTCATGTTTTTCAATGCTGGGTATATTTACTTTACTTACTGGAATTGCACCAAATTTTGAATTGGGAATGGTCACAAGGGTATTAACCGGAATGGGTGCAGGGGCTATTTTTTCAGCAGGTATTGTGTTAATTAATGATTGGTTTCCTGAAAATAAGCGCGGACTGGCGAATGGACTTTTTATGACATCTACTTCATTAGCCGTTTCCTTGGTAAACCTTTATGTCCCTACCGTTGCTAATGGTCTTGGTTGGAGATATGCGTTTTACATTGGGGGTATTCTTCCGTTAATCGCGTTAGTGATCGGATTCTTTGTTCTTAAAGAATTCACTCCGGTTTCTCAAAAGAAAAAAGAAGGTCAAATTAATAAAGTTTCTGGCAGTGATATGCTGTCACTGCTTAAAAATAAGAATCTAATGTTAGTAGGGATTGCAGGTTTTGGCGGGCAATGGGCTACAACGGCAATTGCAACGTGGACTAATTCGTATTTAAATAAATCGTTGCATCTTAGTTTAGTCCAAGCTGGTTTTCTCATGTCGATCTTTGGATTTGCAGCATTGTTGGGTAAACCAATTACAGGGATTTTATCAGATTACGTTAATCGAAAAGCTCTTACGATTTGGATTTTGGTTTTATTAGGTCCAGTGTTAATCTTGTTCGGACTAAACAAAAATCTTCCATTAGTCTATTTGTTAATTCCATTGATGGGTATTTTAGGTTATGCATTTTACCCTGTTTTGAATACGGTAATTGGCCAATCGGTAGAAAAAAGACTATTGGGAACGGCATCCGGTTTAGTTAATATGATTTGGCAACTAGGTGCGATGATCTCGCCATTGGCTGTAGGTGCCGTCATTGATAAGACAGGCAGTTACTTTTATTGTTTCGCTGCAATGGCTGTTGCACCATTCATAGGAGGACTAGTATTCTTATTTATTAAATTAGAGAAAAAGGCAGCTGTCCATAAGCAAATTACTGATGAAGATACATTGATCGAAAAGCAACAGTTGATCTGAATTGCTAGGCAGGGGCAGGAGTATTAAAAAGCTACTTTCCTTATTAGTGATATAAACGAGAAATATTAAACTGTCTGTTTTAATTTCTGAAAATTACGAATAGGAAAAAATAGAATTTGATCTCTTAAAAGACCTGTAACAAGGTTGCATCACTCTAAGGCGATTTGGCTATTAATACCGAAATACAGTTGCTCTTATTAACAAGCTATTAATGTTTTCTATATTTAGAATAAAAAGAATCAATTTGAAAACGCTATTTTTTTGTAAGAAAATAAAACTAGAAAATAAATAAAAGGGGAAATGAAAAATGCTATCTCGCAAAGATAATGAGCTATTAACAAGAACTGGTCCTGAAACAAAAATGGGAAAGGTACTAAGAAGTTATTGGATTCCGGCACTAATGACGGAGGAACTTCCACATCCTGATTGTCCACCTGTGAGAGTAAAGCTTTTAGGGGAAGAACTAATCGCATTTCGCGATACAAACGGAAAGCTGGGGATGGTGGATGAATATTGTCCACACCGTAAAGTATCTTTATTCTATGGCCGAAATGAGGAATGTGGGCTAAGATGCGCCTATCATGGCTGGAAATTCGACACAAACGGAAAATGTGTAGACTTACCTTCCGAACCGCCGGAAAGTAAGTTTAAGGATAAAATAACAATAAAGTCATATCCTTGTGAAGAACGCGGGGGAGTGATTTGGACCTATATGGGAGATCCTGAATCGATGCCCCCATTACCAGAACAAGAATGGATGCTCGTTTCTGATAAGCAGAGATATATTTCTAAGAAAATAGAAGAATGCAATTATTTCCAAGCATTAGAGGGCGGAATTGATTCCAGTCATGTATCTATTCTTCATTCCGGTTCTGTTGGAGGCTTGGGAGTTTCGAAAAATAGTAACAGTCCTACCTTATTAACGAAGGATACATCGCCCCGCTTTGAAGTTGCCGAAGCCGAATATGGATTATTAATCGGTGCAAGAAGAAAGGCTGATGAGGACAACTTCTATTGGAGGATTACCCAATTTCTAATGCCTTTCTTTACGATGATTCCACCATTTGGAGGAGCACCGCGTGGAGGTCATGCATGGGTGCCAATGGATGATGAAAATTGCTGGGTTTGGAGCTGGAGCTGGACGCCGGGCCGTGAACTTACGGAGGAAGAAATTGAGCAGATGAAGTCTGGAGCAGGAATTCACCCGTTATTGATCCCTGGTACATTCCGGCCGGTAGCGAATAAAGACAATAATTATCTGATTGACCGAGAAATGCAAAAACGAGGAGAATCTTTTGCGGGAATATTTGGGGTAGGAATGGAAGACCATGCCGTTCAAGTAAGTGCGGGTCCGGTTGTTGATCGATCCCAAGAAAAGTTGGGAACGAGTGATACAGCGATTATAAAGGCACGCCAATGTTTGTTAAAAGCCGTCAAGGCTTTAGAAAATGGAGAAAAGCTGCCAGCTCTTGATCCGAGTACACATAGAATCCGTTCTGCATCTGTTTTACTTCCAAAAGGTGTTCCATTCCAGGAAGGAGCAAAGGAAGCTTTGGAACTAAGAGAAAAGGATTTTGAGGCTGTATAATAGATTACTGGAATTTGAATTTATTTGGACAATATCTTAATCCTACAATAGTTTTCATGGTTTTAAACAGGGGTAATAAAAACATATTTAATATTGAAAATAAAACGGGGTAAGGGACCTAAATAAGGATTCTTAGAGGAGGGTATTCATGGGAGAAACAGCATTATCTGCAGTAGCAACGAGTACCAAACATACAGAGATTAAAGAAGTTCAATTACCAGATATAGATAAAGATACAGGTATTTTAAAAGTAGAAATTGTAGGGGTCTGTGGTACGGATGTTTCTTATTATAATAATTTAAAAGAACCTATGATTTTAGGGCACCATGTAGTAGGTCATATTTACAAAATTGGTGAATTAGCTTCGAAGCGCTGGGGAGTTAAAGAAGGCGACCGGATTGTCATGGAAGAGTATATTCCTTGCGGTCAATGTGAATTTTGTCGAACCGGTTTATATCGTTTATGTGTAAGCACGAATCCAAAAGCGAATGGAATAAGATATGGAGCTACACCAATGGCTATTGAACCATCGCTTTACGGAGGTTTCAGTCAATATTTATACCTGCATCCCAATGCTGTAATCCACAAAATTCCAGCTCATGTTCCAGCTGATGAGGCAGCATTGACATTACCATTATCTAACGGATTTGAATGGATGCGAATCATCGGGCAAGTCGGCCCCGGGGATGTTGTAGTTATTCAAGGTCCAGGCCAGCAAGGACTGGCATGTGCTTTAGCTGCAAAAGCAGCCGGAGCTGAAACGGTAATTATGACTGGACGAAATAGTAGTGCTGAACGTCTGAAGCTGGCTCTGGAACTTGGTGCTGATTATACGGTTAATGTAAGTTCAGAGGATTTGATCGAAAAGGTTTCTGAAATAACGAATGGAAAAATGGCTGATTTGGTTATTGATGTAACGAGTGGAGGAACGGACCCTGTCATCTCATCATTAGAAGTGGTAAAAACAAGAGGTACTGTGTTATTAGGAGCATTAAAACACCAACGCTTCAATGATTTTGATCTTGATATCATCTATAACAAATCGTTAACAATTAAAGGAGTTCGCGGACATAGTTATAAATCGGTACAAATGGCTGTAGAGCTTATATCTTCCGGTAAATTTCCACTCGGTATCATGAATTCACATAATTATAAATTAAGTGAGACCGACCTGGCTTTAAGAACAGCTGCAGGAGAGATTGACTCATCCCGGTTATTAGTTACCGTCTCACCGTGGATGTAAAATTTAAAACAAAACTTCATAAAGCTCCTTTTTGCAAAGGGGCTTTTTGAAGCTTGAAAAGAACCACAAATAAACTTTTAAAACATTATTCTCCTATCAACTTTTTTAAACCTTTTAATTAAAATAATTAAATTGAATTAATAGCTTAATATTTATAATAGCATAAAAATCTAAATTTTTTAAAAGAGGGAATATTATGACTGACCATGAACTTAAACAAATGATTCTAAAGTGTTACAGAGGCAAAACTGTTGCCATTCTTGGATATCAAGAAAACGGAGGACAAGAACGTGCTTTTTTTCTAAGAGATCATGGAATAGACGTTGTTATTGGCCTTAGGATCGGAGATGAAAATTGGGAGTTAGCAGAACAAGATGGATTTATAGTGCTGCCAGTTTGGGAGGCAACAGAAATTTCCCAAGTTGCCCAGGTCTGGTAAGAGGTGAACATCCATGTATGACTTTCACACACATTTCATTCCTGTTGATGTATTGGACTGGCATAAAGAAAATAAAACTGCAGTAAGGCCTCCAACAAAAATGAGTGATAAAGGGGCTTTATTCTTTACTAGACTATGCGAATTAAATAAACTTACGAAAATCTCCATTTTGTTCCATATAGAAGAATAACATCCTTGTAGGAGAAAAAGGAATACGCCACTATTAACATAGTGGTTAAATTTTTTTAATATAAAAATAATTCAAACTATATACAAAAAATAATCTAGGAGGAATTATTCATGTCAATTGAGTTAAGCATGCTTGTACCACACGCTCCAAGTCTTTGCCACGAGGATAAAGCACCGGATTTTCAGCAAAACATAGTTGCAGGTTTGAAAGAAGTTGCAAAGGAAATTGCCCAAATCAAACCGGATGTGATTGTTTTAGTTTCTTGTCACTGGCCATCTACTTTTGCACATTATGTTGACTGTAATCCAGTTCATAAAGGGCTGCTGACTGCACAGGAAGCTCCAGATATGATTACAGACGTTCCATATAATTACTCTGGTGACGAAAACTTGGGAAAAAAATTAGTAGAAGCCGGAAAAGCGGCCAATATTCCAGTCGAAGGGGTATACGGGGGGCATTTCGAGTGGGATTATGGTACGGTTGTACCTTTACGGTATCTCGTCCCAAAAGAAGATATACCTGTTATCAACCTATCTGTTACGCTAGCTGCTAATATCGAAGAAACCTATAAATGGGGCCAAGTCATCGCTAAGGTTTTAGAAGATACGAAGGAGAAGGTTGTTTTCGTTTCAAGCGGTGCTTTATCCCATAACTTAGTACGTGGAAGACACAATATGCCAACTCTTTCTGAACATGCCCTTAATAAAGAGTTTTTAGATTTAATTATGAATAAAAATTATAATGCTGCCTATCAAATGCTGCCACAATTTTCAAGTATAGCTAAAGTAGAATCAGGCGGCCGACATGTAGCGATGCTTTTGGGAGTCATCGACATAGATTGTACTCCAGTTTATTATGCAGACGGACAATCATCGGGAAGCTGGAATCCCCTTATTACGTTTTCGAAAAACAAGGTTTCAAGTTTAAAGTAGTATGTTTCCAAGTATATGAATAGTAATAGAATCTATCAAAATTACAAAAAAACAGATGTTTGAAGAATCGTTCTTCTTGAAACATCTGTTTTTTTATTATACTTTCAAGTATGAAATTAAGATATATTAAATTATTCTGTAACAGTGAAAGTAACTTCCCCGAGACCATCAAATTTAGCAGAAACAAAATCCCCTACGTTTAACAGTACTGCACTTGTTATCGCTCCGGATAAAATGATGTCACCTTTCAAAATTTTTTCACCTTTTCTTGCAAGCATATTGGCTAATACAGCAATTGCATTGGCAGGATGTCCTAAAACGGCTGCACCCGTACCTAGTTCTCTAATTTTTCCATTAATCGATAATGTTGAGCCTACTAATTCCAAGTCAAACTCACTAGGTTTTTTAAGCGTATTTCCAAATACTACTCTGGAAGCAGACGTATTATCGGCAATAACATCTGTATGTGTAAAGTTAAAATTTTCATAGCGGCTGTCGATAATTTCAAGTGCAGGTAAAACATACTCTGTTTTTGCCAGTACCTGAGCGCTTGTAATCCCAGGTCCTTCAATATCCTCGCCGATTACGAAAGCAATTTCTGCTTCTACTTTTGGGTGAATTAGTTCAGAATAAGGAAGTGCACCTCCGTTATCAATCAGCATATAATCGAACACATATCCGTAAATTGGTTCCGAAACACCCATTTGATCCCATTTTGCTTTACTTGTTAATCCCATTTTAGGCCCAACAATTCTCTTGCCCTCATCCAATTTTTTCTGAACAAGTAATTCTTGTGCTTCATAAGCCTCTTCGACTGTTAAATCTGGTTTAATTTTTGAAGTAACCTTTACAACCTCACGTTTATCTACTTCTGCAGCAATTAAGTAATCAGCAATTTGCCTAATAATCTCACTAGCCATTTTTTCTCCTCTTTCGTCACTTTAATTAGTCTATTAAGTTATTATTTAAAGTTAACACTTACTTGTCCAAGATGAGCAAACCTTGCTGTAAAATTGTCTCCAGGATTTGCAACTACCATGCCAGATAATGCCCCTGACAGGATGACTTCACCGGCTTTTAGGGTAATATCGTATTCGGCTAAACGGTTGGCAAGCCATGCGACACAAGTCGCAGGATTTCCAAGTGCAGCTGCACCTACCCCGGTATTCACCACTTCACCATTTTGGTATAAAACCATACCAATTAATTCAAGATTAATATCTTCAATTTTTGTCGGCGTGCCTCCTAAAACAAACAATCCAGAAGAAGCATTATCAGCAACTGTGTCCTGCAGTTTAATTTTCCAATCTTGCACCCGACTGTCAACAATTTCTAGGGCAGGAACAACATAATCTGTTGCTTGTAATACATCAAGAGCAGTAACATTTGGACCTTTTAAATCTTTTTTCAAAACAAAGGCGATTTCACCTTCAATTTTTGGCTGGAGCATTTTTTCGCAAAAAATCGTACCTCCATTTTCAACCACCATGCTATCTAATAGATGTCCATAGTCAGGCTCGTCAACTCCCAACATTTTTTGAACTGCAACGGAGGTTAGACCGATTTTTTTGCCGACAATTTTTTGTCCTTCATTTAATTTCTTTTTGATATTTTCCAATTGAATATAGTAGGCTTCATCAACCGTAATTTCTGGATCAACTGTTGTTATAGGGTCAATTCCAACGTGTTTCCTTTCAGCTTCTAATAATTGAGCTGAAAACTTTTCAATTTTACTAGTCAATTGAATACATCCTTTCTATTTATTTAAAGAGTCTCACGTATTCTGCTCAAATCAACAATGACATCTGACACAGCCTAAAAAGAATTATAGTTTAACACAAATATTAGTTAGTTCAGTGTAGAATTCCCAGCTGTGAACTCCACCAACACGACCTATTCCACTATCCTTCGTTCCGCCGAATGGAGTTCTTAAATCACGTACAAACCAGCAGTTGATATAAGATAAACCTGATTCAATTTTTTGTGCTACACGGTGGGCACGACGGATATCGTTTGTCCAGATTGTGTTACTTAAGCCCATCCGAGTATCGTTTGCTGCCGCAATCACTTCTTCTTCAGAGTCGAATGGAATAACGGTAACAACTGGTCCAAAGATTTCTTCACGAACACATCGAGAGCTGTCATCTAAACCAGTAATAATAGTTGGTTCGATGAAATATCCTTTATCCAAACCTTCAGGACGCTTACCTCCTGTAACGAAAGTACCGCCTTCTTCTTCAGCAATTTTCAGGTAACTCATTACTTTATCATAGTGTACCTTAGCAACTAATGCGCCTTGATCGTTGGACAGATCAAATGGATCGCCAACTTTTAATTCTCTTGTTTTTGCTGCAAATTTTTCTACGAATTCGTCAAAAATTGGGCGTTCAACATAAATTCTTGAACCGCAAACGCAAACTTCCCCTTGGTTTGTGAAACTTGATCTAACAGTTGTTGCGACTACTTCATCAATATCCACATCTGCAAAGATGATGTTCGGGTTTTTACCTCCTAATTCGAAAGAGAGTTTTTTCAATGTTGGGGCAGCTTCCGCCATGATCCGAGCACCTGTACTTACTTGTCCGATAAAGCCAATACCTGCAATGTCAGGGTGTTTGTTGATTGCACTGCCCGCGCCAGGTCCAAAACCGTGAACCAAGTTTACAACTCCGTCTGGCACGCCAGCTTCTTTAAGAATTTCCATTAATTTTGTTGCTGTCATTGGAGTTAATTCAGATGGTTTAATAACGACTGTACAGCCTGCAGCTAAAGCTGGAGCTAATTTCCAAGTTAATAAGAATAATGGAAGGTTCCATGGCTGGATTAATCCAACTACTCCGATGGGGCGGCGGTAACCATAGTTAAGTGCATGATGAACTTCATCCTGGTATGCCTCTGTCCCGACGGAAAGCATATAGTCAGCAAAGAAATGGAAGTTTGCTGCTGCACGAGGAGCATCAACGTGACGTGAGAATTTAAGATGTTTACCAGTATCTAATGATTCTAATTGAGCGATTTCTTCTTGTCTTGCTTCAAGAATATCCCCAACTTTGCGGATAATTTTTGAACGCGCTTGAACACTCATTTTTCCCCAAGGTCCTTCTTCAAAAGCACGTTTAGCAGCTTTAACAGCTAAATCAATATCTGCAGCGCTTCCTTCTGCAACTGTACCGTAAACTTCTTCGGTAACAGGGTTCACGTTTTTAAATGTTTTTCCATCTACAGATTCAACAAATTTCCCGTCAATATAATTTAAACAATCAAATGGTTTTACAATAGGTTCTACTACCGTTTTCGTTTCGACTTGCATCGTTAAAAAACCCTCCTTTGAAATGGCAATCTTTAATATTTTCTAATATCATTTTATCGACTAATTGTTCCGCATACAACTATGTTGTTGCTATATACGCAACAGATTTCACTTTTTTTAAAATTTTCCACTATTTTAAATAATATAACAAACACACAAAAAAAAACCTCGGGATTACATTCTTTAAAATAGAAGAAACTCGTCAAAAAAGGTGAATCTACGGGAGAGCAGGACATCATTTATATTAAATCAAAATCAAAAGATAAAACCTAAATAATCCTTTAGTAACTCTTAACTCCATCCAATAATAAGGAGAAGGAAGGGAAAAACTCACCGATTTCGGTGAGTTTTTCCGTTTTTAACCTTAAAACAGCTCAAACTATAATTTTTTCTCCCTATAAATTCCGCCAAGGAGCAATTTTCTTTTCAAATATCTTTAAAAGCTCTGTTAGTAAAACAGCTACTACCATTAATACTGCCACATAGGCTAAATATTGGGCAGTTTGGAACAGCTCTGATGCATGCCTGATCGCATACCCAATTCCCTTATTACCTGCGAGCATTTCTGCAACAACTACTGCAATTAATGCTCGCCCAAGTGCTAAGCGGATTCCAGTAATAATAAATGGGAAGGCTGAAGGCAAAATAACCTCTTTAAACATTTGTCCTTTGCTTGCCCCATAGGAGCGGGCAGCCTTAATTAAAGACGGGTCCGTCATTTTGACACCTGACATTGTGTTAATCAAAATTGGGAAAATGGATAGGGCAAACACCATCATAACCTTGGAAAGGGTATCTAAACCGAACCATAACACAAATAATGGTGTCAATGCGATCATTGGTGTTGTATAGAGTGCTGTTACAAAGGGATCAAAAGCTAATTCAAGATTTTTCCAATATCCCATTGCTAATCCGATTGGAATCCCGATTAACGCCATAGCAAATCCAATGCCAACCTCCATCCCGCTGACAGCAAGATGTGTAAAAACCTCTGCAGAGACGAAAAAGACAATGGCTTCGGTGAAAATTTTGCTTGGCCAGCTAAACATAAACGGATCTATGAGATTTAAGCGACCGCATGACTCCCAAATAATTAAAATAATGAGCAGTGTCACAGAAGGATAGAGGACACCTTTAGGTATCTTCCATGTACTCTTTTTCAAAGTAGATGGGAGACTTTTAGTAACTCCTACTTCTTGCATTTATGCTTCCCCCTTCTTATATTGCCTTCTTACTTCCCCTTTTAGATGATCCCAAATCGACTGCTTATATTCCTGGTATTCGGGTAACACCTTCGTTTCAAGCGTTCTAGGATAAGGGATATCTATTTTAATTTCATCCACTATTTGTCCGGGCCGCACGGACATTAAGATAATTCTGCTGGAGAGAAAAACCGCTTCATCAATCGAGTGGGTGATGAAAATGACCGTTTTCTTCTCATTTAACATGATTTTCAAGACTTCTTCCTGCATGATTTCCCGTGTTTGTTCATCTATCGCAGAGAATGGCTCGTCCATCAGTAAAACCTTTGGCTCTACTGCAAAACCACGGGCGATTCCAACCCTTTGTTTCATTCCTCCGGATAGCTGATGAGGGTATTTATGTTCAAAACCTTCCAAGCCAACCATTTTGATATAATGCAAGACTTTATCACGAATCTCCTTGTTTTTCTTTCCTGCCATCCGTAATCCAAAAGCAACATTATCATAGACTGTTTGCCATGGCATTAAGGCAAAATCCTGGAATACCATTGCTCTATTTTCATCAGGTCCATGAACTTCTGATCCATTTATCAAAATAGTACCAGAGGTAGGCTTAAGCAGCCCATCTAATGTGTGAAGAAGGGTACTTTTTCCACATCCGCTCGGTCCAATGATCGAAATAAATTCTCCCTCATGTATTTCTCCGGACACATCTTTTAATGCATGTACTTGATTCGGCTGACCTTCATTATAAATAACGTTCAGATTATCAAATTTTAAAATAGGGGTCTTTGTTTTTACGAATGTTTTAGTCATGGCGATCACCTCTTTAGATAGATTTTACTTAAGAATGTACTTGTTTAATCTCCAATATAAGAATCATCATATAATTGCTCGATTGTTATATCACCTGTTAACATCCCGGCTTCTTTCGCCGTTTTAACAGCCCATTCAAGCCCGTCAATGTTAGCTTTACCTTTATCTGCTAAAGCAGGCAACACGAAATCAACCGATTTTTCAGCGTCTCCCTTACTCATTTCTAATTTTTCCATTATGATTTGAACCATTTCCTCTTTATTTTCTGGCTTTTTTGCATACTCGGTTGCTTCAGCAATAGCAGCCATAAAGCCTTTTGCTGCTTCCGGATTGTTCTTTAAAAACTCGCCATTGGCAATTAACATGTTGTGATTATACGTTTTCAGGTCATCCCTCATAAGAGATAATTTATGCATTCCGGCAGCTTCTGCTTTTAAATCTGTTGGCTGACTTAGAATGGTTAACTTCGCTTGACCGGTTACTAATGCTTGAAGACGAGTTGAGTTTTCACCGGCTTCTACAATACGGACATCCTTATCTGGCACCAATCCATTGTGCTGTAACCACCAGCGGAGCTGAATGTCTGTGCCATTTCCTGTCCGATTCGTTGCCACAGCTTGTCCTTTAAGATCTTCCGGTTTTTTGATATCTGATGTTGCGTAAATACTATACATGGATTGATCGTCAAATGTCCCAATTACCTTGATATTCGCGCCAGATGCGATGCCATTTATGACTGATTCTGGAAGACTGGAAATAATCTGAAACTCATTTGTCTGAAGTCCTCTAAGCGCAATGACTCCGCCCTGTACCTTTGTAATAGAAACTTCAAGATTGTTCTTCTCAAACAGCTTATTCTTTTCAGCAACGAATACTGGCAGATAGCTAGCATTATAGGAAGGAAATGCCATGCTAATGCTCGTTTTTCCATCTTTACTTGTACCGTCTCCAGCTTTTACATTTGATTGAGTATTCTCCGTTTTTCCACAAGCACTAAGTATCAAAGCTAGTATCAAGATTGGTACGACGAATAGTTTTGGTGAAAATCCATTTACTGATTTTTTCATCATTTAGCCCCCCTAGATTTGTTTTATTAGTACAAGAAATAATATTTACAGTTTTATTGAACGATTCCTTCTAACACTTATCTCCTCCTCATCAAGGAAACGCTTTCACTCCGGATGAAAAAAATTCGGAATGTCTACGTTATCTTTTAAATAATATTCTAAATATTACATTAAATATATTCTCATAAAAAAATAAGCATGTAATTTGCTATGTTCTCGTATATGGAACGAGCCTAAAAAAATTTTCACTATTGTTAACTTGTAAATATTAATAATGAACGTTTTTCATCAATTTACTCCTACACATTTTACTAAAATAAAAATGAAAACTTGCAATTAACCCTATATAAAAAGAAAGAATGATTAGTTAGACTAATCATTTCTCGAAAATTAAGTATGTAATTATTTCTATCATTCTATTATTAATTAATAGTAGTCCATTCCCATTCGTTCTGTAATCAGGCTGCTGCAATGTCTGAGTTCACGCACGTATTGCTCGATCTGATTTAAATAAAAAAATGATCTAGAACCGGTAATGCTTATCGCGCCTACCACTTTTCCTAAGTCATTTTTTACAGGTACTGCTACAGAGGAGATTCCATTCCTCAACTCTTCCATTGTTAAAGCAAAATCTTTCTTTCTAATTTCGTTTAAATTTTCTCTCAATTCGTTTGCAGAAACAATTGTTTTATTTGTATATTGAGTCAAACCATCTTCAATTACCCTTTCAACTTCTTTGTCATTTTGGTGAGCTAACAGCATTTTACCAATTGCAGTGCAGTGTGTAGGAATCCGGTCACCGATCTTCGATTTCGTTCCATTATCCCCATCGGGACTTCGCTTAACAAGGTATACCACTCCACCATTATCATATACACCAAGCCGTACAACGCGGTTAATAGACTTTGCTAGCTTTTCAAGGATAGTGACTGAAACTCTGCGTAGTTCCATTGAATGATAGACGGTGAAGCCGAGCTCGAATGCAGCGATACCTAATTGATATTTTTGGGTTTCCTGATTTTTTTCGACTAAATTTGATTCATTTAATGTTTTCATAAGCCGGAAAACTGTACTCTTTGCCAGCCCTAATCGAATACTCAATTCAGTTATTCCTAATTCCGTCTCTGTCTTCGAAAACGTCTGTAAAATTCTGATTGCATTATGTACTGAAGACAACATTTTTCGTCCCTCACTTTTTATTTTCATAATATTTTTATTATTATTATTTTAACGATAAATAACTATTTTTTCAAATAATTCCGCAAACAGTGTGCCGTATAAAGGGACAGCCTGTTTCCAACACATGCATCCATAAGGCATTATGAAAGATATAATTTTTTATAAAGTAATTGAGAGAGGAAGTTGCTATATGTCTAAACTATCATTAAGCTTTGCCTGCTGGGATTACGATCGGATCCATGCTCTAACTAATGGTTCCGTTCAAGTAGAAGGAATTGATCTTAATTGGCTGAATATGCCGGTTGAGGAAACCTTTTGGAGAATGATGCGTCACCAAGAATTTGATGTAGCAGAATTATCCTTATCATCTTATTTAGTTGCTAAGGATCGCGGTTATCCTAATTTCACGGCGATTCCCGTTTTTATGTCCCGATTCTTCCGCCATTCCGGCATTTATATCAATAAGAATTCTGGTATAAAAAAACCGGAAGATCTAAAAGGAAAACGAGTTGGGATTCCAGAATATCAGTTAACCGCCTGCCTTTGGATTCGTGGTATACTCCAACATGATTACGGAGTTCATCCAGCCGACATGAATTGGTATATTGGAGGACAAGAAACAGCAGGCCGAATCGAGAAGATTAAGCTTGACCTACCTTGGAATATTAACATCAGGCAAATCGATGATAACCAAACTTTAAATCAAATGCTCGAATCTGGAGAAATAGATGCTTTTATCGCACCACGTGCACCGTCTTGTTTTCTTGAAGGGTCGCCAAATGTTCAGCGTCTTTTTCCTGATTATCCAGCTGTTGAAAAGGAATATTACAAGCGTACCGGGATTTTTCCTATTATGCATGTAGTAGCGATAAAAGATGAAATTTTAGCAGAACATCCATGGGTTGCTCAAAATTTATACAAGGCTTTTGAGCAGGCAAAACAAAAGGTATATGAGGGTTTCAAGCAAACGGCCGCATTAAAAGTAACACTTCCATGGTTCACTTCCGAATGGGAGAATACGAGAGAATTAATGGGAGAGGATTTCTGGCCATACGGATTAGAAAATAACCGCAAGACCTTAGAAGCGGCTGTAGCCTATTCCTATGAACAGGGAATGATCAAGAACCAATTAAAGATAGAAGATTTGTTTGCCAAATCTACTTTAGAAAAATACACATTATAACAAAAGGAGGCAAACAAATGGCTAAAAAAGTTTTAGCAGCGGTAGCAGTAGGTCAAAAGGAAACAGCTCTTCATGAATTTGATATACCGGATATCTCAGCTGAGGAAGGAATACTCCGCATCGAAATTGTGGGAATCTGTGGAACCGATGTTTCTTATTACAGTCACTTTCAGGAGCCTAAAATTTTAGGTCATCATGTTGTGGGCTATATTGAAAAAATCGGTGAACTTGCTGCTAAGAAATGGGGAGTAAAAGAGGGCGATCGCGTTGCGATGGAGGAGTACATTCCATGCGGTCAGTGCAAAGCCTGCCGGACTGGCTCCTACCGTTCATGTACCTTTACCGACCCGCGTTCGGGAGGAATCCGCTATGGAACTGTTCCCGTTTCGAAGAAGCCTTCTTTATGGGGAGGATTCTGCCAATATATGTATCTCCATCCCAATTCCGTGCTACATAAAATGGCGGACCATGTACCTGCTGTAGAAGCAGCACTGACGTTACCGCTAGCTAACGGATTTGAATGGATGAGTATGGAGGGAAAAGTGAGAACAGGTCAGGTAGTTGCCATTTACGGACCAGGGCAGCAGGGATTAGCCTGCGGGCTGGCGGCTAAGGCTGCAGGAGCAACTGTGATTATGATTGGGCGAAGCTCCAGCCTGCACCGCTTAACATTAGCCCGCGAATTAGGAATGGATTACATTATTAATACGACTACAGATGATTTATATTCTAGTATTGTACAAATAACGGACGGCCAGATGGCAGATGTTGTGCTGGATGTAACATCCGGCGGGGCAGCTCCAATAACAAACTCTATTCAAATTGCAAAAAAAGGTGGAACTGTACTGCTTGGAGCCTACAAATATCAAGCTATTCCGGAAGTGGATATCGATACAGTTATCAAAAAAACCCTGACCCTGAAAGGTGTAAGAGGCCATAGCTATGAATCTGTTCAAATGGCTACTGAGCTCATCTCAGCAGGGAAGTTTCCGCTCAGCAAACTAAATTCCCATAATTATGGGTTAGATCAGGTGGACTTAGCCTTAAAAACTGCCGGGGGCGAAGGAGAGCCAGCACCTTTATTGGTTACTGTCACACCATAAATGAAACACGGAATCGGTTCTTACAGGGGGCAATCGGAAGTCTTGCACGCAAAAAGGCACAACTAGTGGATTTTTAGCTAGTTGTGCCTTTGATCTTTCTTTTGAAGTGATCTCCTTAAATTAGACACAATATTTCGTTGAGCAGCTTGTTGGGCATGAGCTGGTATTGAACTGGACTCATGCCTTTTAATTTTGCCTTGATTCGTTTGTTATTATAGTATTTTATATACTTTTCTAGTTCTTGCTTAAAGTGTTCCACACTATTAAAATTGTTAGATTGAATCATCTGAATAAAAATCTTTAGTTGCCGAACGAGTAAAGTATGTACCAAAAAGATTTTAATGCCCTATTCTCCTTTTTCCTACTGAGACCGAACAATCAATGTAAAAATTTTGAGTTAATTGAATTTAATTACTATCGTACAAGTCCAGTGGGTCAGGCACCACTTTAAAAACTAATCAAACGATTGTTTAAGGAGTTGATTGAAGTTCTTCTTTTAATATAGAGTACATTTTTAAATCTCGATGTTTCCCTTTTATGAAGATTCCTTTCCTTAGAATCCCCTCGAAGCTCATTCCCATTTTCTCCATTACTCTTTGAGAACCAAGGTTTTCTACAAAACATCTGGCTTGAATACGCACTAAATCCATTTTTTCAAAACCGAATTTTACTACTTCCTTTGCTGCTTCCGTAGTTAAGCCTTTTCCCCAATAGTCTTGAGAAAGAACATATCCGATTTCAGCAATTTTGTGATGTGTTTGCCACCACACAAAATCGATCGTTCCGATTAATTTTCTATTTTCCCTATATTCGATACCCCACGGTGCCACCTGTTTGTTTTCATATTTGTTCAAGACAAACTCAATAAAATCTTTAGTATCTGATAATGTGTTGTGAGTATTCCAAGTAACATACCTTGATACCTTTTCACTAGATCCGTATAAATACATATCTGCAACATCTTCTAAAGTAACTTTTCTTAGGATAAGACGTTCAGTTTCTAAGATTGGTAGATCACCATATATTTTTTCAATCTCCATGAAAATCCCCTCCACAATGGACTTCTCAATGAACACTACTTCAATAAAGGTTAGTCCAACAAATTTAAAATAATGCCTTTTTTACTGCCCAAAATGTATCCCTATCTATTCTTTTTTTGTACCGTACTTTCTGTACACGATTGTTTTCATTTTTTCTCCTCCAATTTGTTATAGGTTATCACCCGAAGTTCCTCAACTAAGTGAGGTGGAAAAACCGATTCCTAAAGATAATGGAATATTGGTAAAAGTAAAAGCGACAACCGTGACAGTTGCAGATATTTGGTCTCGGAGTTCCTCCCGCTTTTTGCCGCATCTCTGACGAGTTTTGGCGCTTATGCCGAATATAAGTGTCTGCCGGAAGATAATGAAAATTATTTCCTTTTCCCATTACAACAGTGTCAATTCTTTCAAGGAGTGAATTGTAGCCTGAATCACCTTCTACTTCTGTTAACTCTAACCATACTAATGTACCATCCTCATTTTATTAGCTCATTTTTGTCAATTTCCCTTAAAAGGTTTAAGTCCTAAGAAATGCATATCTATTTCTATGTCAGTAAAAAATACGGAAGAGGTGAGAACAAATGGAAATTGATAAGTTATTTTTAATGAACTTTTTAATTTTAGGTTATGAAAATTCTTTAAAAGGCTAAGTGAATAAAAGATTGTTTAAGAGAAAAAATGTAATAACTATGTTTTAAGGAGATGTAATATGAATGGCATTTGAGGAAGGGCTCGCTCAATCAGAAAAAGCTTACAACCAGCTCACTGAGGTTTGTTCTTTATTTGCTAAAACATTGAAAGAAGATTTTCTCTCAACATGGCAATGGTGGTTTGGAGTGGCCCTATTTATTATTCCATGGATTGTTTGGATTATATTTAGGAAAAAAGATAGCACAGGACGCCTTCTTTTAGCAGGCTTAATGACCATTATATTGTCACTTACAATAGATCTTGCTGCCTTATCTCTAGGGTTGTGGTCTTATCCAATGGTAATCATTCCACTAGCCCCCTTTCTGTTTTTACCTTATCACTTCTCTTTAGCACCAGTTGGGATCATGCTTGCTCTACAAATAAAGCCAAAAATGAATCCCTTGTTAAAAGGAGTCGTATTCGCTGCAATTAGTGCTTTTGGAGGAATGAATTTCTTTGATGCAATCGACTTTTATAACCCTAAAAATTGGTCCACTTTATATGATTTTATTATTTTTTTAACTCTTTACTATGTCGCTTATACAGTTACAAAGATGGAGAGCTATACTCAATTAGATAAGAGATAAAATATTCTATTATCGACATTAGGAGTTCTATTCTTTATATCAAATGAATATAATGACAAAGTTAAACTTGTCCAGAGGTGAATATTTTGGAGATTTTTGGTTTGTCATTTGCAGTATTATTGAAAGTTATAGTAATCAATATTGTATTAAGTGGAGATAATGCAGTTGTGATTGCAATGGCGTCACGAAATGTTCCAAAGAAACAGCAAAAGAAAGCCATCTTTTGGGGAACCTTTGGAGCGATTATTTTACGGTTACTATTTGCAGTAGTCATTGTTAACCTGCTTGACGTACCGTTCGTTACCTTTATTGGCGGCCTTCTGCTCGTGTATATTGCCATTAAGTTATTAATTGGTGAGGAGGAGGAACATCTGAAAGAGGGCGGGTCAAGTTTATTTTCCGCTGTCAAAACAATTATCATTGCAGATGCTGTCATGTCTCTTGATAATGTCCTAGCTATTGCGGGGGCAGTTGGTGGGAATTTGGGCGGTATTGTGATCGGTGTGATTGTAAGTGTTCCAATTGTTGTCTTTGGAAGCCAGTTAATTTTAATAGCAATGGAGAAGTACCCGATTATCTCCTATGCAGGTTCAGGAATCTTATCTTGGACTGCAGGAGAAATGATTGTCGAGGAACCCGAATTTGTATCATTTCTCACTCGTGATTTACAGTTATTGATTCCTACAGCAATTACAGTCTTTGTTATTGGTTTTGGGTATTTACTAGCAAGGAAAAGACTAGTATAGAAGTGAAAAGGGCGATGCAAGAATTTGCAACGCTCTTTATTTGAATTGGCAAAACTTCATGAGTTATTTATGATTTGATTTCTGTCTTCTGATTGAGGTGGTTCCTCAAACCATCTATGCTTGATCATAATTTCAATCCCTTCTTGACCATAAAAATAGATATCTTTGGCTAGGAGGGCTAATTTTAAGGAGATATCATTTCTTAATGTAAAAAATGTACCAAAGCTATTTCCTACGATGCAAAATCCATTTAGAAAGGTGATACAATGCATCATTAGTTTGTCTGAAAATGGGGCAATGGTTGACGTTGTTACCGTACCCCCTGAATGGGCCGAAAACGGTATATCATTTTCCAAAAGAATTCCTTGGAATATTTTAACTTGTTTTTTTGCAAGTTCTTTCCCTTTTTCAAAATATTTTCTAACTTCTTTGCTCTGCGCGCATTGAGCAAATCCTGTAATAAGCTGCACCCCAATGTTATTAGTCTCTATTCCATGATGGAGTACACCAAGTTCAATGTCGTTTAATGCCCGTTTAGAATTAAATGGGTGAAAGCCGTTCATATAATCCTTACTCTTAATAAATTCTGTTGTTTTTGGCATTGTCACCTTTGGTGGAAGGGTCAAGATTCCTTTTTCCAGTAAATATAGGGTGGCTAACTTATAAATTTTGTGGGTAACAGTGGTAAGTCCTTCATAAATCTTTATTACATCATCGTTATATGCCATATTCATGTTAATGGTGTACATACCCATGCTTACTTCTTTTAATACTCGTAAAAACATCACGTCAAATCCATTGTCAAATAATTTGGGCGCTTCTAAATTAACATCTTCTTTCCTAAAACCAATCGGAATAACGACCCCTTGCTGGATAAATATTTTCTCAATTTCTATAACATAGTAATTTAACTCCTGCCATAAGCCCCCTAAAATATTCCTGGCTTCCTCGTCATCCGCTTTTTTCATGAAATATTCTAAAACTCTCATAATAAGAGTTTTTTCTTGGTATGTAAGCCAAAGGGTTCCTACCTCTGAAGAGCTTATCGGATTTGTTAAAATCAAAAGGATCCCACCTTCTTTAAATATAAATAAATTATTCCCGAGGCAGTGGGTAATCATTCGAAAATCAGTTTTTTTAAACTAAAACGTCTTTTCCTTAATCGAGTAACCAGCGAAAGTAAGCGGAGATTTTCCGGTTATATGCAGAATGGGGCTTGTTTTGGGGGAAATAAGGGGAGATTTTCCGCTTATGCAAAGAAAAATCTTCCATTTTCATGTTTTTCGAGTCAATAGGCGGAATTTCTCCGTCTATTTGAGCCCTTTTTAATGATAATTAAGAATTAAGCGGAATTTCTCCGGTTATTTATCAGATCGGGTACTTAAAATTGGAAGATATCCTCCAAATTGGACCATTTCACGATTGTTAGTTAGGAGCATCCCAAGTTCCTATCAGGGCACAATATAAACAGGAGGGATACTCTTGGGATTTCGGATTGTATTATTAATAATTTTATTCAGTCTTAATTTTTCGTTGGTTGTCAGTGCAGAAACTCCGCTCACTGCTGCTTTTATCCGTGACCATCAGCTCTGGATCAAAAAGGGAGAACAAGAAATACAAATCACTAAAAATCGATATGTGTATTCTCAGAAATGGTCATATGATGGTAGGTTTATTGGTTTTATTGATGGGGATGAAAAGGGTGAAAAATCTAATCTATTTATTTATGATACAAAGGAAAGGGAAACCTACCAGCCTTACGTAAGGGTCGAAACATCTGACTTTAAATGGTCTCCAACCAAAAATCAATTAGCCTACAATGATCAAGGCATTTTGAACATTACGAAAACAAAGAATGGCCGTCCGGAAGGTTTTGAAAATGTCTCACTTGGGGTTAGCGGTTTTGAATGGTTTCCGAATGGGAAGGAATTTATCGTTGCCTCACAATCTAAGTTACGTCCAACGGGATGGGGGCCCATTCCGCTTTATCGAATACCAGTAGATGCCAATCTCGCGAAAGAAAAAATGAGGCATTTTTATACCATAAAAACAAAAGAACCTGAGCTGTTTGCGATTGATGCTGATTATTTTAAGTGGAGTGCGGACGGGAAGTGGGTTAGCTTTTTAGCAACTCCAACCGCCTCTTGGTCGATGGATAGCAATACTTTATGTGTTTTAACCTCCAAAGGAGAACACTTTCAAGCGGTAGGTAAAATGTTAGGTTTCAAAAACTGGTTCAAGTGGGCTCCATCAGCCAACCAACTAGCCTATATTTCAGGAGAAGGAAGATTTTTTGTTGAAAATAAGAAAACGACGATTGCTGATATGCCAACTTACAAGCCGCAAAAGGAATACACACCTAAAGGTTTTGTAGACCTTGATTTGGAATGGTTCTCACCGGAAAAGGTGATTGTCGCTCGCGCAAAAGAGAACAAGGTGTGGAAAGAAGGGCCCGTTCCAACGATGTTCACCACACTGTATGAGATTAATATTAAAACAAAAGAACAAAAGCAAATCTCATTTCCAAACAATAATGAACTTGATGAAGTACCTCAAGTTGTTGGTACCTATCTTACTTGGGTTCGCAAGCCGGGAGTTGGATCTAAAGGTGATGTCTGGGTGAAGGACGGTTTAAATTGTAAAGAGTATATATGGCTGAAGAATGTTGATGAAGCGCCAATCTTTTTTACTCCGAATTGAAGGCCATTGTTGCTGTTATGCATTCCGCTGAACCGGATGCTGCACGATTCATGTTACAATCCATCGTTATAGAGCCCGTAGTGAAATATTACAAATTATCCGGTCTAATACTTAATAAGTGAACCAAAAGAAATTCCCCTTTTTTATTATGAAGGGGAATTTTTGATTTTTAGGTAGATTAACAAAATGGGAAAATATACCTGAACGATTAAATTCCGATTTGTAGAATAACAAACTTTCTTGGAAAAATTAATAAAGTATTGGTTAAGTATTGGTGATGTTTGTGTTATATTATATAATAAATGGATATATGGGTATTATTAAGCCAGAACTAGGGTGAACTAAAATGATGAAAGAGAAGCGTATCAAAAAAATTCAGGAATATGTTATTGAACATCAATCAGTGTCATTAGACGAACTGATTACAGTTTTTGAGGTTTCTAAAAATACCATTAGACGAGATATTCAAGAATTAGTTGACCGTGGAGAACTGAAGAAAGTTTATGGCGGGGTTACTACCGTTCGTAAAAGACTTGAATCCTTTCAAGATAGAAAGATACGTAACAAAGGGCAAAAAGAATCAATTGTGAAAAGAGCCTCAAGTTATGTGGAAGATGGCGATATTATTTTCATTGATTCAGGAACCACGACAATCGGATTGTTTGAATTTTTAAAGGAAAGACAGCTGACCATATTTACGAATAGTATTGATTTTATTCTTCGTGCCATTCCATTTGAACATTTGAATGTCATCTCAATCGGAGGAATGCTTGATCCTAAAACCAATTCGTTTAGTAACCCACGAAGTTTGGACTTACTAAAAGATTACAATATTAAGAAAGCGTTTATGGCATCTACTGGTATCTCATTAGCAAACGGTGTAACGAATGCATCTCCTCTAGAAAGTGAATTGAAAAAGACAATTGTTGACAGAAGTTCCGAGGTTTATTTATTGGTAGACCATGACAAGTTTGATAAATATGGATTAATGACCTATTGCAGTTTAGCTGAGATCGATTATCTAGTAACCGATAAGCTCCCAAGTAATTCCTATCAGGAATACGCTAGGAATAATGCCATACAACTAATCATAGCCAATTAAAAAACCCAATAAATGACTTTACATTTTTTAAAAATATAACCAAGGTTTTGGTTAGTTGTTGGTAATATATATGTTATAATTGTAAACGATAACAATTTATGATGCAGAAAACTAGGGTGAAACGGATATGATTAAAGAGAAACGTTTAAAAAAGATTCAAGAATATGTTAATGAGCATCAATCAGCGTCATTAGACGAATTAGTTACAGTTTTTAATGTATCTAAAAATACGATAAGACGCGATGTCCAAGAATTGGTGGACCGCGGGGAACTTAAAAAAGTTTATGGCGGGGTATCCGTCGTTCAAAGTAAGCTCGAATCTTTCCAAGTAAGACAAGTGCGTAACCAGGATCGGAAAGAATTAATTGCAAAAAAGGCAGCAAGTTACGTGGAAGATGGGGATTTTATTTTTATTGATTCAGGCACGACTACAATTGAAATGCTTGAATATTTAAAGGACAAACAAGTGACTGTTTTTACAAATAACATTGATTTTATTGTTGATTCACTTCCATATGAAAAAATAAATGTTATCACAATCGGTGGTATGCTTGAACGTAAAACCAAATCATTTGTAAACCCGCGAAATATGGATTTGCTAAAAGATTATAATATTAAGAAAGCCTTTATGGCTTCCACGGGGATTTCCTTAACAAATGGTGTAACCAACGCATCCCCCCTAGAGAGTGAATTGAAAAAGATCGTTGTGAATAGAAGTGCAGAGGTCTATTTATTGGTAGACCAGGATAAATTTGATAAATATGGTTTAATGACCTATTGCGGTTTTGATGAAATTGACTATATTGTTACCGACGCGCTTCCGAATGAAACCTATCAAGAATATGCTAAGAAAAATGGCATACAACTTGTTATGGCTGACTAGTGGAATCTTTCAAAATCCCCTTCAATTGTGGCTAACGCCACGAAAGAAGGGGATTTTTTGTAAATATTTATGGCTCTCACATATTCTCATAAAAAAATAATAAAAAAATATTGATTGTAGGTACGTTTCGTATTAATATGTACATATAGATAACCAAGAGTTACCCAACATATAATAAAAACTTTGGGTATATGAAGGTTATCAATCATGAAATCGATTTGGGATTTATATGCGGCTAAAAAATATTTTGGAATGAGTAGAGAATTACATTACATATTAAGAGTAATAAAGAGTATTTACTTTTTAATAGTAATACAAAACATAATTGACATGTTGTTGCTTACAAAAGAAAGGGGAAAATGAGAATGCGTTTAGCTTACGATCCGTCACATTATCGTGACAACACAAATTTAAAAGATACTATCGATGCAGTTGCCAGATTAGGGTATGAATGGGTGGAGTTATCTCCGCGTAAAGATTTTATTTGGTTTAATCAATATCCAAAGGTTGATAAGCAGCTGATAAAAGATTTAAAAAGATATTGTTCAGATGCCGGCGTTCAAATCTCTTCCGTGCTTCCTGTTCAGCAATGGTCTTCGCCAAACGAAGAAGTACGCCAGGCTGCAGTAAGGAATTGGAAACGTTGTATTGAAATCACTTCTGAATTAGGAGTTGATTTAATGAACAGCGAATTTGCCGGTGACAAAAGCCGTCCAGTTGAAAGTGAAGCTGCTTTTGTAAAATCAATGGACGAGTTAATGCCGATCTTTGAACAAGAAGGTATTAAACTAAATTTACAATCTCATCCCCATGATTTTATTGAGTTGAACACGGAGGCAATTCAAATGATTCGTGCACTTGATAAAGATTGGATTAAGTTGGTATATTCAGTAGCACATGCTTTCTTTTATGATGATGGTATTGGTGATGTAGCCAAACACTTAGATGAAGCAGGAGATTTACTCGCACATGTCCTAATTGCTGATACGCTTAATCATAAAGCGGCATTTGGATTACGTTATATCATTAATCCGCCTGATGCAAACGTAACCATCCATCAACATTTGAATCCTGGCCAAGGGGAAGTAAACTTCGATGCATTATATCGGAAATTAAGAGAAATGAAATTTGATGGAATTGTAACAAATTCAGTATTCGCGTTTCCTGATAAACCAGAGTGGTCCAATGAAGTTACGTTGAAATCCATTAAAGAGGGATTATATATTTAATCGTGTGTAGAAACTCTTTTCTGGGTCGGAAAATCTCATAAATTAAAGCCTTTCCTCAGTGTTTGATGAGGAAAGGCTTTTTTAGATTCTATCTCTTTTAGTAAATTCCTAAAGCTTGTCAATGAATTCTCGTAGTTCCAAAAACTTTACATCCAAATGGAAGAATAAGTATTGACGGCAGCCTGAATAAATACTATGATATAATCATAACTTAACCAAAATATACTCAATATTTAATAGTGAGTTGATAAATTGGTTGAAATACTACTTTTAATAGGGGGAGAGAAATATGCCGTTAATTCGCTTTGATTTAATACAGGGCCGGGATGATAAAGCTTTAAAACAATTATTAGATGCTTCCCACCGAGCCGTTGTAAAGGCCTTTGGCGTACCTGAAAGAGATCGTTACCAAATAATAAATCAACATCCTGTCAATGAATTAATCATTGAAGATACTGGATTAGGATTCGAGAGGAGCCATGATTTAGTCATTGTGAGTGTAACAAGTACCCAAAGAAGTGACAAGCAAAAGAAATCCTTTTATAAACTCTTGGTACAAGAGCTTGGTGAAAGCTGTGGAATTGCCCCAAATGATATTATGGTTTCTATTGTTACCAATGGGGCGTCTGACTGGAGCTTTGGATTTGGAGAAGCACAGTTTTTAACTGGTAAATTGTAAGGAGCCTAGGGCCGAAATGATGTTAACTCGATACTAAAAAAATATTAAAAAATAGTTGACTGAAAGCGTTTATAGTATTAAGATGTAATCAAAGATGACCAAAACATAACCAACAAGTAACAAATAATTAAAAGTATCTTACCAGTTAACTAGAGTCTTAATCGTTTCGAAATTAAAAATTACTCAAAAAATGATAAGAAGTTTTTCTTAAGGAGGAAAAAAGATGTCTAAAGTATTAACACAGGTAAAGAAACTAAAAAATTACATAAATGGTGAATGGGTTGAAAGTAAAGCGACTCAATTCGAAGATGTGTACGATCCTGCGAAAAAAGTAGTCATTGCCCAGGTTCCCCTTTCAACAAAAGAAGAAATTGATTATGCCATAGAGGTAGCAGCAAAAGCATTTGAAAGCTGGAAAAATGTACCTGTTCTAAAACGTACGAAAGTCCTGTTCAACTTCCAGCAACTATTAGAAAAAAACAAGCAAGAATTGGCTAAAATCATTACAATAGAAAATGGTAAGAATCTTACAGAAGCACTTGGGGAAGTAGGGCGCGGAATTGAAAATGTAGAATTTGCATCAGGTGCTCCTACACTGATGATGGGAGATTCACTTTCAACAATTGCAACAGATGTGGAGGTCACAAATTATCGTTATCCAATCGGTGTTGTTGGCGGAATTACACCATTTAACTTCCCAATGATGGTACCATGCTGGATGTTCCCAACCGCCATTGCCGTTGGAAATACCTTTGTTCTTAAACCATCTGAAAGAACACCATTATTGGCTAATAGATTAGCAGAACTATTAGAAGAAGCTGGTCTTCCTAAGGGCGTATTTAATGTGGTTCATGGTGCACATGATGTAGTAAACGGACTGTTAGACCACCCAGAAGTAAAAGCTATTTCATTCGTAGGTTCAAAGCCAGTTGGAGAATATGTTTATAAGCGCGGAAGCCAAAATTTAAAACGTGTTCAAGCCTTAACAGGTGCGAAAAACCATTCCATCGTATTAAACGATGCAGATTTAGAACTTGCCACAACTAACGTTATCGCTTCAGCGTTTGGTTCTGCTGGCGAACGTTGCATGGCTTGCGCTGTTGTAACAGTTGAAGAAGGAATTGCAGATGAATTTCTTGAGAAATTAGTCGAGAAAGCAAAAGCGGTCAAAATCGGACATGGCCTTGATGAGGGTGTATTCTTAGGACCAGTTATTCGCGAACAAAATCAGCAGCGTACATTAGGATATATTCAAACAGGTATTGATGAAGGTGCTAAACTTGTATGTGATGGCCGTGAAAATGCCCCTGAAGAAGGATATTTTGTCGGACCAACGATTTTCGACGATGTGACAACTGATATGACCATCTGGAAAGATGAAATTTTCGCACCAGTCCTTTCAATCGTTCGTGTTAAACATCTAAAAGAAGCGGTTGAAACAGCCAATAAATCTGAGTTTGCAAATGGTGCATGTATCTATACTTCAAATGCATCTTCGATTCGTTACTTCCGTGAAAATATCGATGCAGGAATGCTGGGCGTTAACTTAGGTGTTCCAGCTCCAATCGCTTTCTTCCCGTTCTCAGGATGGAAATCTTCCTTCTATGGAACATTACCTGCCAACGGAAAAGACGGGGTTGAATTCTATACACATAAAAAAGTTGTTACGGCTAATTATAAAACACCAAAATTCGAATAAGTGATAGCAACATAAAATGCTATTATCCTGTCCTCTACGGTCAGGATAATAGCTATTACATAGATAGGAGAGGATTACAAGTTGAGTAAATTGCTCCGAAAGCCCAAACAAAACGAAACGTCACCAGGAGTTACCATCATTCAGGAAGTAACTAGTGAAAACTCCCCGTTAGAATATGTTGGTTTTAAAGTAGTAGATTTAGCACCAGGTGCTAAGTATACAGAAGACTTAAGCAAAGTGGAATGCTGCATCGTTGCCCTAACAGGAAAAATAAATGTGTCGGCTGACGGAGAAGTATTTGAGAATATTGGCACAAGGGAAAGCGTTTTCGAAAAGAGACCAACCGATAGTGTCTATGTTTCAAATGATCGTTCTTTTGAGGTAGAGGGTGTTACACAAGCTCGTGTGGCTCTTTGCTACTCTCCTTCGAACAATCAACTCCCAACAAAGTTAATAAAGGCTGAAGAGAATGGAATTGAAAATAGAGGAAAATACAGCAATAAGCGTTTAGTGCATAATATCTTACCTGATTCAGACCCGTCTGCAAATAGCTTGTTAGTTGTAGAGGTATTCACAGAAAGCGGAAACTGGTCAAGCTATCCGCCGCATAAGCATGATCAAGATAATTTGCCGGATGAATCTTTTTTAGAAGAAAGCTACTATCATGAAATGAACCCGCGGCAAGGATTTGTCTTCCAACGCGTCTATACAGATGACCGTTCACTTGATGAAACCATGGCAGTAGAGAATGGTGATGTCGTATTAGTACCGGCTGGATACCATCCAGTTGGTGTGCCTGATGGTTATGAGTCCTATTATTTAAATGTAATGGCAGGACCAACACGTATCTGGAAATTCTACAACGAACCAGCCCATGAATGGATTCTAAACCGAAAATAAAGGAGTGGCTTTAATCATGAAAATTCAATTTCATTCTGATAGAGAGTTTGATCTTATTGCCATCGGCCGTGCTTGCATGGACTTGAACGCAGTGGAATACAACCGTCCAATGGAAGAAACGATGACATTTAAAAAGTATGTAGGTGGTTCACCGGCAAATATCGCCATCGGTTCATCAAAGCTTGGATTAAAAGCAGGATTCATTGGGAAACTTGCCGATGATCAGCATGGCCGGTTTATTGAGCAATATATGAGCGGTGTGGGTGTGGATACATCCAACATGGTGGTGGATCAAGAAGGTCATAAGACAGGCCTGGCTTTTACAGAGATTAAAAGTCCGGAAGAGTGCAGCATTCTCATGTACCGTGATGAAGTTGCTGATCTTTATTTACAGCCTTCAGAGGTAGATGAAAATTATATTAAAAGAGCAAAAGTTCTGCTTGTTTCCGGAACTGCTCTTGCCAAAAGCCCTTCTCGTGAAGCGGTGTTAAAAGCGATTCAGCTAGCAAAGAAAAATGATGCAAAAGTAGTATTCGAATTAGACTATCGCGGATATACATGGACATCTCTTGAAGAAACATCTGTTTATTATACATTAGTAGCACAGCAGTCAGATGTTGTTGTTGGTACACGCGATGAATTTGATGTCATGGAAAATGTGACTGAAGGCAGCAACGCAGCAACCATCGAACAGTTGTTTAAGCATTCTCCAGAATTAGTTGTGATCAAACATGGTGTAGAAGGTTCCTATGCCTATGCAAAGTCAGGAGAAACATTTAGAGGCCGCGCTTACTTAACAAAAGTTTTAAAAACGTTTGGTGCAGGCGACTCTTACGCATCTGCCTTCTTATACGCTTTAATCACAGGCAAGGATATTGAAACCGCTCTTAAATTCGGCAGTGCCTCTGCAGCCATTGTGGTAAGTAAACACAGTTCTTCAGAAGCGATGCCAACCGTATCTGAAATTGAACAGTTGATTGCGGAAAGATCTGAAAAAGCTGAACAAACAGTTTGAGGTGAGAATAGCCATGGGGAAAATTAGATTAACAACGGCGCAAGCATTAATTAAATTTTTAAATCAACAATATATCCATGTGGACGGAAAAGAATTTCCATTTGTTGAAGGAATCTTTAATGTATTTGGACATGGAAATGTTTTAGGAATAGGGCAGGCACTTGAGCAATACTCAGGCCATTTAAAAGTGATTCAAGGCAAAAATGAACAGGGAATGGCACACGCAGCCATCGCCTACAGTAAACAAATGCTTCGACAAAAAATTTATGCCGTAACAACTTCTGTTGGGCCAGGGTCAGCGAACTTGGCCGCAGCGGCTGGAACAGCTTTGGCCAATAACATCCCTGTATTGTTTATCCCGGGTGATACCTTTGCATCCAGACAGCCTGATCCCGTTTTACAACAAGTAGAACAGGAATACAGCTTAGCTGTAACGACAAATGATGCATTAAAACCAGTTTCTAGATATTGGGATCGGATTACACGGCCTGAACAGTTAATGCCAAGTTTGCTTCGTGCCTTTGAAGTGATGACCGACCAGGGAAAAGCAGGTCCGGCAACGATTTGTATTGCGCAAGATGTAGAAGGGGAAGCGTTTGACTATGATGAAAAATTCTTTGAAAAACGCGTCCATTATGTGGATCGTAAAGCACCAGTTGAGCGAGAACTTAAGGGAGCTGCCGAACGGATTCGTGCAAGCAAAAAACCGGTCATTTTAGTTGGCGGTGGCGCAAAATATTCCCAAGCACGTGAGATTTTGGTCTCGCTTTCGGAAAAACATAATATCCCATTAGTAGAAACACAAGCTGGTAAAGCCACAATAGAATCTGATTTCAAAAATAATCTAGGTGGAATGGGGATTACTGGTACACTGGCAGCCAATAAAGCAGCACGTCAAGCCGATCTATTTATTGGAATTGGCACACGATATACCGATTTTGCGACTTCTTCCAAAACGGCCTTTGACTTTGACCAAACCAAGTTTTTAAACATCAATGTCAGCCGTCTGCAAGCATATAAAATGGATGCCTTCGAAGTTGTCGCAGATGCAAAAACAACATTAGAGCAATTGGCTCCATTATTAGAAGGATATGAAAGTGATTTTGGCAGTGAAATTGCTGACCTGAAAGCGGAATGGAATGCCGAACGCGACCGTTTGAGTCAAGTAACATTCAAACGTGAAAATTTCCTTCCGGAAGTAAAAAATCATTTTTCGCAAGAAGTACTAAATGAATATGCGGACGCACTTAACACAGAGCTCGCTCAGACAACCGCATTACTAGCTGTGAATGAGACGATTTCACCTGATAGCGTGATCATCACCGCAGCTGGGTCCCTTCCAGGTGACGTACAGCGGATTTGGAATACGTCTGAACCAAATACGTACAATGTCGAGTACGGATACTCTTGCATGGGGTATGAAGTCTCCGGTGCATTAGGGGTAAAATTGGCGGAGCCAACGAAAGAAGTGTATTCCCTTGTTGGTGATGGCAGCTTCCTATTGCTGCATTCTGAATTAATCACGTCTATTCAATACGGACAAAAAATCAATGTTGTCCTCTTTGATAATTCAGGATTTGGATGTATCAATAATTTACAAATGGATCATGGTGGAGGCAGTTATTTCTGTGAATTTAGAACCCATGATAATAAAATCTTAAATATTGATTATGCAAAAGTGGCTGAAGGATATGGTGCAAAAACATATCGTGTCAATACAGTCGAAGAATTGAAGGCTGCGCTAGAAGATGCCAAGAAGCAGGAAGTCTCTACACTAATCGATATTAAAGTCCTTCCAAAAACAATGACAGATGGCTATGATAGCTGGTGGAATGTCGGTGTGGCAGAAGTATCCGATAAAGAAAGCATCCAAAAGGCATTTGAGTTAAGGAAGCACAAATTAGAAACGGCAAAACAATACTAAAAAGCTTAAAACAACATGAGGTTGGATCAAATTCACTTGAATTTGATCCGCGTTAATAAATTTGAAAATTCAGACAAGAGAGGTGGGATGGAAATGATCGCAACATCAAGGTTAGTTCCGATGAAAGAAATGCTTGAGAAGGCGAAACAAGAAAAATATGCAGTAGGGCAATTTAATATCAACAGCTTTCAATGGGCAGAAGCGATGCTGGAAGCAGCAGAGGAGGAACGGTCTCCTATCATTGTGGCCTCATCCGATAGACTAGTAGATTATTTAGGCGGATTTAAGACGATTGCTACGATGGTAAATAGAATTGTAGAGGAAAAGAAGATTACGGTACCAGTTGCCCTGCATCTTGATCATGGGAAAAGTGTGGAAAGATGTAAAGAAGCCATTGATGCTGGATATACTTCCGTGATGATTGACGGTTCGCACTATTCCATTGAAGAAAACATTGCCATGACAAAGCAAGTGACAGACTATGCCCGACTTCATGGTGTTACAGTTGAAGCGGAGGTCGGGACCGTGGGCGGTAACGAAGATGGTCTCATCGGCGGTATTAATTACGCAGATCCTCAGGAATGTTTACGGCTTGTACAAGAAACAGAAGTTGATGCACTGGCAGCGGCCCTTGGCTCTGTACATGGCCCCTACCAAGGAGAACCAAAATTAGGGTTCGCTGAGATGAAAGAGATTTCAGAATTAACCAATGTGCCGCTTGTATTACATGGCGGTTCAGGCATCCCATTACACCAAATCCATCAAGCTATTGAACTGGGGCATGCCAAAATTAATGTGAATACAGAATGCTTACAGGCATGGACGAGAGCTGTCCGAAATATACTAGAGAACGATAAAGAAGTGTATGACGCCAGGGCAATCCTTACACCGGGTAAGGAAGCTGTGAAAGAAACAGTCAAAGAGAAAATTAGAGAGTTTAGATCAAGCAATAAAGCATAATTTTTTTAACCGGGCGGTGCTTGTAACGGGTTCGGTTAACTATCACAAACAATAAAAAATGACTATCAAAATGTATGCTAATTTGATAGTCATTTTTTATTGGGGTATAACATGGAAATTGACTACCCAGTTGAGTCATTTTGGTAGCCTTCGGTCGTTAATAGGGACTATTGTCTACCAAGAGTCAAAAGAGTCTATTGGCTACCCAGATGAATCATTTTGGTAGCTTTCGGTCTTCAATAGGGTCTACTTGCCATCCAGTGGAATCCTTTTCATAGTCTTCAGTCTTTTTCTTAAACTTTATTAACTTGGAGGTGGTATGCCTGAGTACATTACGATCAAAAAGAAACAAATATCTTTTTATTGTTGTTTCCTTTCTATTGTGGTTTCCGCAATTTCTCTATGTTCCTATTTTTTCACCTTATCTGGAATCATTGGGCGGAAAGTATACTTTCATTGGAATCGTATTGAGCAGCTACGGAATCATGCAGCTTTTATGCCGAATGCCGATTGGGATCTTTTCTGATGTAAAGAAAGTCAGGAAGCCATTTATCATTTTTGGCATGTTGGTAAGCGTGTTAAGTTGTGGAATTTTTTTGCTAACAGATAGTTTAGGCTGGATTCTCGCAGCCCGCGCACTTGCAGGGATTTCAGCAGCTACGTGGGTTGCATTTACCGTCTTATATCCAAGTTATTTTGCAGATCATGAAGTACATCGGGCGATGGGGAGTATTTCATTCATTATCGTACTTGCCCAGTTTTTAGGCATGAGTTTCAGTGGGTCAATTGTAAGTGAATGGGGTTGGAAAGCTCCATTTTGGTTGGCTGTATCTTTCAGCATTCTCGGTGTAATTCTATCCCTGTTTATCTATGAATCAAAAGAAGGAATCGAGAGAGAGCCGCTAAAGGTGAAGGAATTAGCAGCTGTTATCAAAGAACCTTCATTGTTGAAGGTGGCTCTCTTATCGATTTTGGCACATAGTATTATTTTTTCAACAATGTTTGGCTTTACATCCAACTATGCTCTCCATATTGGCTTTACAGAAAGTGAGCTAACTTGGATCGTGTTTGCGTTTATGATCCCTCATGCCATCGCGACTCTTTTTATGGGGAGAGTATTGGTTCCACTTTTTGGTGAATGGAATGCCCTAAAGACGGCCTTTTTCCTTGCATCTGTTTTTACGATACTGATTCCGTTCGTTCAAAGTAAAGGATTATTATTGACCGTACAGATTTTTAGCGGATTTTCACTGGGCTTAATTTTCCCGCTGCTGTTGGGATTGGCCATTGAAAAAATAGCACCCGAAAAAAGGGCGACGGCGATGGGTGCCTACCAGGCGATTTATGCTGTCGGCATCTTTGCAGGGCCGTTTTTTGCAGGTATCTTTAATTCGCTTATGGGAATTAAAGCAGGATTTTATTTTGTTGGGATACTTGGATTATTTGCTACGCTCCTCATCATCATATGGGGGAAAGATCATGCTGAAATGGCAATAGAAAAATCTATTGAAAAAAGTAAGGCTCGTGCCTAGTTAATCTTTGGAAAAAGAGCTTCCCCTTTTCAAAAAAGGACAGACTCTTCAAAGGGAACGCCATAAGAAAGATTAAAGGCACAACTAGCTAAAAATCCACTAGTTGTGCCTTTTTGTGCGCAAAACTTCCGATTGTCCCCTGTAAGAACCGTCCCCAGGTCCCTAACCCGATCTTTTTCCAAGATAGGCTTCCACAATTCGAGGATCTTCTAGTAAAGTTTCTGCTTTTCCGCTGATAATTACTTTTCCTGTTTCCAATACGTAACCATAGTCAGCGACTCTCAGAGCTTGCTTGGCGTTTTGTTCAACGAGGAGCACGGTTGTGCCAGCATCTTTTATTTCTCTTATAATCTTAAATATATCCGCTACAATTAAAGGAGCAAGTCCCATAGATGGCTCATCTAAAAGTAATAGTTTTGGCCGTGAAAGTAGTGCCCTTGCGATCGCCAGCATCTGCTGCTGCCCGCCTGAAAGGGTACCTCCCAACTGGTTCTGTCTTTCTTTTAATATCGGAAAGTGTTTCATGACATCTTCAATATCTTTTCCAATCTCTTTATCGTTTCGATGGTAAGCTCCCATTTCCAGGTTTTCCATCACCGTCATACTCGATAGGATCGCTCGTCCCTCCGGTACAAGCGCAATCCCCTTTCTAAGAAGCTGGTCTGGCCTAAAACCTGTCACATCTTCTCCTAAAAACTCCACGGATCCATTCTTTGGCTTTAATAAACCGGCGATGGTTTTCATGGTCGTTGTTTTTCCTGCTCCATTGGCACCAAGAATGGTTACAATCTTGCCTTGTTCCACTTCAAGACTGACTCCTTTTAGTGCCTGAATTTTTCCATAAAAGGTCTCAATTCCTGATACTTTAAGCAATATCGTCTTCCTCCTCTTTTCCGAGGTAGGCTTCAATAACAGCTTGATTGTTTTGAATTTCCTCAGGTGTGCCCTCAGCTAGTTTCTTCCCAAAGTTTAAAACGGTAATTCGGTCGCACAGCTTCATGACAAGAGGCATGTCATGTTCAATTAAAAGAACAGTAATCCCTCTTTGTTGGACTTTTTTAATTAAATCAAATAACTCCTCTGTTTCGGTTTCATTCATTCCTGCAGCTGGCTCATCCAACAATAATAGCTTCGGATGACTTGCTAACGCTCTAGCAATCTCAAGTCTTCTTTGCTGACCATAGGCTAGGTTTTCAGCATCCACATCTTTATAAGGGGATAAACCTACCAGCTCCAGAAGTTCCTTTGCAGTTTGATGCAGCCTTTCTTCTTCCAGCCGCTGAGACTTTGTCTGAAAGACGCCGCTCAATACTCCTGACTTACTGCGGGAATGCCCGCCAACCAATACATTTTCTAAAGCGGTCATTTGCGAGAAAAGGCGGATATTTTGAAAGGTGCGGCAAATCCCCTTATCGGTAATTTTGTAGGGTTTGAGCCCTGTTATACTTTCACCAATAAAGCTAATCTCTCCAGAAGAAGGGGGAAACATGTTGGTAATCACATTAAACATCGTTGTTTTCCCAGCGCCGTTTGGACCAATGAGCCCATAGATTTCTCCTTCCTGAATGGAAAAAGTAACATCGGTTAAAGCGGAGATGCCGCCAAAGTTTTTAGATATGTTTTTGATTTCCAGTACCATGAGCGGCCCCCTTTTTTGACTTTTTAAACCATTGCATAGTGGATACATCAATCAATCCTTGCGGACGGAATGCCATCATGAAAATCAGGATAAGACCATAAATGATATACCGGTACTCGCTAATAAATCTTAGCGCCTCAGGCATGATTGTCATAAAAGTCGCTCCAAATACGGCTCCCCAAATGACGTCACTGCCGCCAAATATGGCAAAAATCAGGATTTCCACAGCGCGGTGATAGGAGAAGTCAGCTGGACTGATGAATCCCATGACATGAGCAAATAACGCTCCGGCAAAGCCTGACAGAACAGCACCTTGTGCAAAGGATAAAACTTTATAATAGGTAATATTGATTCCCATGGCTTCGGCAGCTTTTTCATCCATTTTGATCGATGCGAAGGCCCGTCCCACACGGGATTTATTTTGTCTGATCAAAAACCAAATAAGGAAAAGGTTAATAACTAACAAAATGGTGAGGACAAGTAAATAAACAAATTGATTATTTCTTAAGCCGAGGGTACTCGGGTCAAATCCAGCCTCTCGAAAAATCCGGAATAACTCTCTGCCGATTTGCGGAATACCGGAAATTCCGATGGCTCCATTCGTAACAGATTCCCAGTTTACAAAGAATACTCGGATGACCTCTCCAAATCCCAAAGTGGCAATCGCCAAGTAAACACCTGTTAACCTAAGAGACGGTATTCCAATCAAAATGCCGACGATCCCGGCAACGACAGCACCTGCAATGATACCAAGAATGATGGGAACATCATAATGGATAGTCAATATAGCAGATGTATAGGCTCCGATTCCCATAAACCCAGCATTTCCTAAAGAGAGCTGTCCGGAAGAAAGAGTAACGTATATGCTTAAGCCAAGAATAATATTGATCAAAATAAAGGAACCGACTTGTAGGTAGTAGGGATTGATTAGTTCTCCAAGCATATCATGGCCTCCCCGCTCCAGCCGTCTTTTGCCCAAAAAGCCCTTGAGGTCTTAATAAAAGAATGATGATGATGGTGATAAAGGCAATTGCGTCACGATATCCTGAATCTCCGTACGCCACAACCAGCGTCTCGGACAATCCAAGAATCAATCCTCCTGCCATGGCACCTTTCACATTTCCCATTCCGCCTAAAATGATAATGGCAAGCCCCTTAAGCCCCATTGATAATCCCATTTGCGGGTTAACGGAGTTGAAGGCCATACCGACTAAAATCCCAGCAATACCTCCCATTGCTGATGCAATAATCACCGTTAGCGTAATGATTCGTTTTGTATTGACCCCCAGGATACTAGCCGTTTCCAAATTTTCTGCTGTTGCCCGGAGCGCTTTTCCAGCCTTCGTTTTGGAAAGCCAATACGAAAGAGCCATCATTAAAACAATCGAAATGACAAAAATTAAGATTTGAACTGCATAAATGGTGATGGAGCCAATCTGGAAACGAATCTCAGCAAACGCATTACTGAAAGGATGATTTCCTGCTCCGAATAAGTGATGCGAAAGATTTTCAAGTAAAATCGACACGCCGATCGTACTGATTAATGGAGCAAGGTGTGAGACGCCTTGCTTCCCACGGAGTGGTCTTAGTGCAAAGCGCTCAAGCAAATAGCCCAAAATGACCGTTACAAGGATCGCAGCGGCAAAGGCCACCCAAAGCGGCAGCCCAAGCGTACTCGTAACGATAACTCCTATAAAAGCCCCAAACATAAATATTTCACCATGTGCCATATTAATGATGCCCAGAACCCCAAAAACCAGTGTGAACCCAAGAGCAACGATGGCGTAGATGCTTCCTAGTGTAATTCCGTTAATTAGCTGCTCTAAAAACAAGACATCTCACCCTTTACTACTTTTTTATTCAAACAGTTGGAACTTGCCGTCTTTGATGATGAGTACGGTTGGGTCCATGACAACGTCTCCCTCTTTATCAAAGGAGAATTTACCAAGTACACCGTCTAAATCTTTGATTTCAGCAAGTGCATCGCGAAATGCATCTCTGTCAGCTTCACCTGCATTCTTCAACGCTTCCGCATAAATATACAGAGCATCATAGGCTTGAGCAGCAAATTGGTCAGGTTTCTTGCCGTACTCTTTTTCAAATTTTTGAACAAAGTCCTTTACTTTCGGATCATCCTTTTCCGCAAACCATGGAGTGGCAACAATTAATCCCTCAGAAGCTTTTCCTGCAATATCAATAACCTGCGGAGAGTTAAAGCCATTTCCTCCTACAAAAGGTACATTAATCCCCATTTTTCTTGCCTGATCCATGATAACCGCACCTTCATTATACAGAGCCGAGCATAAAATCAAGTCTGGATTAAGGCCCTTGATTTTTGTTAATTGAGCATTATAGTCGGACTGTCCTTTTTGGAAGGTTTCAATCGTTAAAACATCAAGCCCCATCTTTTCTGCTTCTTTTTTCATCGTATCAAAGCCTGATTTTGTAAATACATCGTCATTACCATAAAGAATGGCAACCTTTTTCGCGCCGTATTTATCGACTGCTTTTTTAATCGATGCCGGAATGGCAAGTGATTCAGGTATTGAATTTCGGAAAACATAGTCGCCAATCTGTGGAATTCCCACAGCAGTTGTTGATGTACCCATAATTGGAATTCCGTTTAAATCCGCCTCAGGCCCAACAACGTTCATTTCCGTACTTAAAGTAGGTCCTAAAAGGGCAACAATGTCATCATCACTCATTAGTTTTTGAGCTGCTGCTAAAGCTTGTTCCTGCTTACCCGCGGAGTCTTCAATCACAAGTTCAATGTTTACATCGCCCTTTGCGTTAATTTCTTTTTGTGCTAACTTAAAACCACTCGTAATTGCTTCACCATAAGCTGCACCTGGACCGCTTAAATACGTGATAACTCCTATTTTTGCTTTCATACCCTTTTTAGCCTGTCCCCCGTCTTTCGCTGAATCCTTTCCTGAAGTTTCTGTACTTTTACCACAAGCTGCTAAAGCCACAAGTAATAGTACAGAAATCAATAGAAATGACTTTTTTACAATCTTCCTCATTGCTCTACCTCCTAGTTTTTTGAAAATTTAAAATATATTTATATTAAATAACAATTATATTACAAAGTAAACGTTTTCAACTTAATTTTTAGAATTTTTGCGGAATAGTAAAAAACTACAGAGACGGTTCTTTCAGGAGACAATCGGAAGTTTTGCGCCCAAAAAGGCAGAAACTATTCTATTATTTGAAATGGCAATACGATGTGTGTAACGCACAAGATATTCCATTACTGCTATAGGACCTGAAAAAGTTCTTTTGGTGTAACTGCACCAATTAATTAAAAATTAATAGTATTTTCTAAATTGTGTTAAAATTTATATATTATGATTGGGGGGGGAAACGATGAAAAGAAATAAGTTAGTAGTTGTGGGAGTAGGACATGTGGGCTCTTATGTTCTGGCGGATGCCTTGAAATTGGGACTATTTGCCGAAATAGCTGTCATTGATATTGATAAGGAGGTTGCTTATGGCGAAGCTCTTGACCAAGAACATGCAACCGCTCTGACATATATGTCAAATACAACGGTATACGCCGGAGATTATTCCGAATGCGCAAATGCAGATGTAATCATCTGTGCTGCCGGTCCCAGCATGGTAAAAAGTGATGAAGATGCGATGCCGGACAGGGCACAATTAGCTGTTGTCAATTCAGAGGTAATTCGTGAAGTCATGACGGGAATTACGAAATACACAAAAGACGCAATCATTATTCTCATAACAAATCCATTAGATACCATGGTCTACATAGCAGAAAATGAATTTGGCTATCCAAAAGGACGAATATTCGGAACCGGAACGATGCTTGATTCTGCACGTCTTCGCAAAATAATTGCTGCTAATTATGACATCGATCCAAAAAGTGTAACAGCTTATATGATGGGCGAACACGGCCATACCGCTTTCCCGGTATTAAGCCGTTTAAGTGTGCAGGGGTTTAGTGAAAAAGAATTAGACCAAGTTTTTCAAGGAAAAGAATCATTAAACCGGGAAGGTATTAAAAAACAAGTTGTTAAGGCAGCCTTTGATGTGTTAAATGGGAAGGGGTGGACAAATGCAGGGGTTGCCCAAGCTGCTGTTACTCTAGCAAAAGCGATTATGCTGGATGAACGTAGTGTTTATCCGGTGTCTACAACCTTACACGGACAATATGGATACGATGGAGATGTTGCATTAAGTATGCCATGTGTCATCGGGAGAAATGGCATAGAAAAACAATTAGAAATTGCTCTCGACTCCCAAGAACTTGAATGGCTTCATCAATCAGCGGAATATATTAAAGAAGCGATGAAAGTTGCAAAGTGTAGCTTTAAGCATTAGGATCAATAGCTTCTATTTATACTAGGGATCCAGATTGTGATCTAGTAGAAATTTCTAACTATTAAAATTTTATTTGCTGTTAATTAAATTTACAGGTGCGATGCTTGAAAAACAAGAGTATCACTTTCCTTGTTCAAGAAACGGGCGCCATTGCTGAACAAAGAGCAGTGGCTTACTAGACGGATCCGAATAGTTCTATAATAATTGGATGTAAATAATTAAGAAACCCAGCTAATCTTCTCATGTGAAGGTAGCTGGGTTTTAAAGTTGTAGTGCAAAATAAATCCTAAAGTGACAACCTTGTCAAAAAGTAGCTTCCAAGAGTTTTCTAATGGGAACTATCATTTGCCAAATTTGCAATAGCACAATTGATCATTTTGAGAATGAAATCAATGAGGCTGGGACAAAACCCCCTCTAGAATCTAAAAAGCCTGTGAATTTTACGAGGAGTAAAATTTCACAGGCTTTGATTATTTTTTTAATAAAATTAAGGACCACTTCTGATAAAATAAAGTTATCACACAAAATTTTCATCGTAAAGAATGATTCTATCGAAAACGTAAAATCGATGTGGAGCTAGTTTTTGGATTCTTGAAGGCTAATTTGTGTTTTACTCGATTTTCTGTACGAGGAAAATCGAGGGTAGAAAACAAAATAGGACTCGCGTTAATGGCAGTAATTTTATGAAAATTCACTGCCACCAACTAAGGTAATAGAAGATTTACACGCAAAAATAATAGAAAAAGGTGAATTTGAGTGCGCTCAAATTCACCTTTTTTATTATTAAAAGCTAGTTATGTTCAAGCCTCATTTTTTGCTTTTTATGTGGATATCTCATTTAAAACATTTCATAGCTTTGAACACCCTTACAAAGAGCAAGATATTTAAGCAAGTGAGCAATATCGCTTAATGTAATTGTGTATTTATTGTACTAAAATTAGAAATGTAGAAAGCAATAAATAATAGTCATTCGAGAGGGAGAGAAACATATGAAGGAGATCAGAATAGGACTTGTTGGTGCAGGGTGGATGGGGAAGGCTCACACGAATTCATTTTTAAATGCTTTAATGTTATTTGGACCGGACTCCGGGAAACCGGTTTTTGAAGTGGTAGCAGATGTAAGTATTGAGGCAGCTAAGGCAGCGTGCGAGAAACTTGGATATTCAAGATGGGTTGAAAGCTGGAAAGAGGTTGTTACGGATCAAAATGTGGATGTGGTTGATATTGCTACCCCAAATGCCTTCCATTATGAGGTGGCAAAAGCAGCTTTGGAAAACGGAAAACACGTTTACTGTGAAAAACCATTAACTCTGACAGCAGAGCAATCGAAAGAATTATCCGAACTTGCTAAGCAAAAGGGAGTCGTTAATTATGTGGGTTACAACAATGTGATGAATCCTGCAAACGCTTATATTAAGGAACTTGTTTCTTCTGGTAAACTAGGCAAAATTATGAGATTCTCAGGAACTTACGACCAGGATGGACTATTGGATCCAACCTTGCCAATTACATGGCGTCACATCAACAAACATTCTGGCAGCGGTGCCCTTGGTGATCTTGGCTCACACCTGCTCAGTGTTTCTCAGTTTATCCTTGGGGATATCAAAAGTGTAAATGCCATATCGAAAATCGTTATTCCGAAAAGACCAGTACAAGCCGGTTCATCGGAACTTGCAGATGTAGAAAATGATGACTTGATTAATATTCTTGCAGAATATGAAAACGGAGCAATTGGCACAATTGGGGCAAGTCGTGTGGCAACTGGGCGCAAAAACTATCTTTCATTTGAAATTCAAGGAACCGAGGGTTCGGTCTACTATTCACTAGAAAGAATGAACGAAGTGAATGTGTACTTCACGTCTGACAGTAGTGCCGATCGAGGTTTCAGAAATGTATTCCTTGGTCCTGATCATAAAGGATACAATGCCTTCTATCCTGCATCCGGGATTGCGATTGGATACAATGATATGAAGGTTTTAGAGGCACATGAACTGCTTTCTGCTATTACAGAAGGCAGGCCATACGCGTGTGATTTTGAATTTGGTTATAAGATTGATAGAACAGTAAGCGCTATTTTAGAATCTGCTGCAGAAAGAAAATGGGTAGAAGTAGAAAAGCAAGTTGCAGAAGTTATTTAAGAGGAGGAGAGAAACATGAACATCAAAATTGGAACAGCACCAGATTCTTGGGGAGTATGGTTTCCTGAAAATGAAAAACAGACACCATGGGAAAGATGTATGAATGAAATGGCTGAAGCCGGATATGCAGGGATTGAACTGGGACCATGGGGATACCTTCCGAATGAATACGATCGATTAAAAGAAGAACTTGAGAAAAGAAATCTTGAATTGACCGCAACAACCCTAGTGGGAGATCTTACATCCGATCGCAAAACGGAGGAACTGATTACCTCGCTGGATGAAATGGCCCAGCTTCAACTGAAATTTGAGAGTGCAAAATATGTGGTATTGATTGATGATTGTTATACCGATCTTTTTACCGGTGAATTGGTAAGACCGCGAGATTTAAACGGTGCAGACTGGGACAAGTTTATTACCAACATTTTAAAAATCCGTGACCATGCGAAAGTAAATTACGGTTTGGAAGTGGTTTTTCATCCTCATGCCCAAAGCCATGTTGAAACGGAAGAGCAAATTGAAAGACTCTTGAATGACACGGATATAAATCTCTGCTTGGACACAGGCCATCATGCGTACGCGGATGGGGATCCAGTTGCTTTTATGCGGAAGTATCACGCTCGTATTCCTTATCTTCACATAAAAAGCTGTGATCTAAGCGTTAGAGAAAAAATGCAAGTAGAGGGCTGGTCCTTCGCAAAGGCAGTGAGTGAGGATATCATGTGTGAGCCAGAACTTGGTGTTGTTGATATGAAAGCATTCGTGCAAGTATTAGAGGAAATTGACTTTACTGGTTGGGCAATCGTTGAGCAGGATATGTATCCTGCACCTTTTGAGAAACCATTCCCAATCGCAAAAAGAACCAGAAAATACCTAACAACAATTGGGGTATGAGCTGATGCTGGAGAGCCTGGTTAACAGGCTCTCGTGCTTCTAAAATGATAAGATAATACCTTTTCAGAATAGGACAACACTACTATACTACTCTAAAATGGGTTATTTTTTAGTAGTAATAGTAAGCGATTACAATCTATTTTAAGGTGATTGGAGAATCAGATAGACTTCTATATTGCTAAAATACATAAAGTAACTGGACTAACATGTAAACTAATGCAAAGGGGAAATTTAACATGGAAAGTATCCGAGTGACTGAAGAATCAGTTCAACTGGAACATGCAAAGAAAAAGGACCCAGAAAAGTTTTTGAAGTTAGTTACCATTGTATCAACATTTGGGGGACTATTATTTGGCTATGATACAGGAGTGATTAATGGTGCCCTTCCATTTATGGCTAAACCCGATCAATTAAACTTAACTCCTTTCACGGAGGGGCTAGTCGCCAGTTCTTTAGTATTAGGTGCTGCTTTTGGTTCATTATTTGGCGGGCGTTTATCGGATCATAAGGGGCGTCGCAAGGCCATCATGTATCTTGCCATTTTATTTTTGTTTTCTGCTTTAGGCTGTGTCATCGCCCCCAATACAACTGTTATGGTTATTTTCCGTTTTATATTAGGACTAGCGGTAGGCGGTGCTTCAGTAGTTGTTCCTTCATATCTTGCCGAAATGTCACCTTCAGAGCGCCGTGGCAGGTTAGTAACTCAAAATGAATTAATGATTGTTACCGGACAGTTTCTTGCGTACGTATTTAATGCAGTCATTGGCAATGCTTTTGGAGATACAGGACATGTATGGCGCTACATGTTAGTGGTTGCTACATTACCAGCAGTGGCGCTATGGATAGGGGTCATTATTTTACCTGAAAGTCCTCGTTGGTTAGCTTCGAAAGGAAGAGTGGGGGACGCACTAAGAATACTTAAACAGATTCGCCGTGAGAATGTCGCTGAAATAGAATTAAATGAAATTAAGGCCCATATCTTAGAACAGAAAAAAACAAAAAAAGTAACATTCAAAGATTTGGGGATCCCTTGGGTTCGACGTATTGTCCTTCTTGGTATGGGGATTGGAGCTATATCGCAATTAGTAGGCATAAACTCGATCATGTATTACGGTACACAAATTTTACAAAATTCAGGTTTTGGGACAAAAGCAGCATTGATCGGGAACGTAGCCAATGGCTTGATTTCTGTGATTGCAGTTATTGTTGGAATGTCCATCATGCATAAGGTGAATAGACGGACCATGTTTCTTACCGGTTTAATCGGTGCAACCGTTGCGCTTATATCAATTGGGATAGCAACTCTAACCCTTGCTGGTTCGCCCATGCTGCCATACGTAGTATTGTCAATGACCGTATTATATTTAGCTTTCTTTCAAGGAGCTATCGGTCCGATGACATGGCTGACATTATCAGAAATTTTTCCAGCCCGTTTACGGGGTATGGGGATGGGAATCGCCGTTTTGTTTTTATGGATTTGCAATTTCTTAGTAGGTATGTTCTTTCCTGTGCTTTTAAATGGAATTGGACTTTCATCAACATTTTTCATATTCGCCGTATTTGGTGCCTTGGGTGTCCTTTTTATAGCAAAGTACCTGCCTGAAACAAAAGGGTTGTCATTAGAACAAATAGAAGATAATTTTAAAGCCTTATAGGAAAGAAAGATCGGCTCACGATAAAAAATCACTTCAATATTTGAAGTGATTTTTTATTGGACGTCTAATCTCGATCCTAGAATTGTAATTCTCTAAACTGCTTTGGTGTTAGGTTTGTATGCTTTTTAAATGTTGTAATAAAGTGGGTATCACTATTGAATCCTGCTGTAATAGAAATCTTCTTAATTGATAGATTCGTGTTTTGAAGCAATTGTTTCGCATGGTTTATGCGAAAGTTAAGGACGTATTCATATGGCGAGTATCCAGTATATTTTTTAAATACACGAGAAAAGTGAAATGGAGTTAAATTGACGTATTGAGCTAGCTCTTTAAGATTAATTTCCGTATTAAAGTGGTTTTCAATATAGGCAATCGCTTGGAGGATAATTTTTTCTTGAATATCGGTTGATTCATTTGAAATCTCATTCAACTCATACATAATTTTATGAATGTTCATCGAAATAAAATGCTCATTGATATTACCCTTTTCGGCCATATGTAGAATTTGATCCATGCATTCTGGAATGACAAAATTATTGTCGATTGAAAAAATACATCCACTTTTCTCATAGAGAAAATCAAAATAAGGTTGACTTGCCATGCCTGAAAAATGAAACCATTCAAAGAATACATTTTCATTTGCCAAGTAGGTATGAGGTTCATGGCAATTGAGAAATACGAGAGTGTTTTTTCTAGCTTGATATTCCTGATCTCTATATCTAATGGTCATGGATCCCTTCCTAATTAACATGATGAGATAGTTGTTGTAATGATTTCTTTCCACGATATATCTATCATCACAGTAGAAAAGGCCAGAATCATGTAAACAGTAAAGTGCCTTTTTAGCAAATTCACTAGGAATATGAAAAAAAATCTCAGATTGTTGCAACACACCTTTTTCAATAATCTTCATAGGGATCTCCTTTAATTAATAAAAGCAATTTGTTTAAGTATTTTGTAATATCGCTTAATGTATATGTACTCTTATTATAAGAAAATGAAAAAGTATAAAGCAATAAATAAAAGTAATGAGAGTGGGCGTGTGTTTTTCTAGAAATCCTGTTAATCTTGTTATTGCAACCGTTTTCTCTTATAATGACAGAAATCAAATTATTAAATATTTTGCTTGAATGAAAGATTAAAAAGGGCAGTTGTTTGGAAAAGGAGTGCTTAAAGTGGATTTAAATAAATACCTATTTGGAAAAACTTCTTTGAATGATTATGTCCATCGTTTAAACCAAAATGGCGCTTCTTTTCAAATTCATTATTGGGGAGTCATGCCACGGCATTATGATAATCAATTACATAAACATTCATTTTTCGAAGTGTGTTATGTAGTGGACGGAGAAGGAACTTATCAAGATGATCAAAATACCTTTACTCTCCAAGAGAATACACTTTTTTTATCGAGACCTGAAATACTCCATCAAATAAAAAGCGAGAAGGGGCTGTCTCTCTTATACCTTGCCTTTGATTTACTTGAATCGGAGTCCAGTGAAAGCTGGATTAGAATCATGGAAACGGCCAAACAATGCTCCGGAGTAATTTTATATGAAGAAGATGTAATAGAAACTGCCTTATTATGGAAATCGCTGCTTATTCAGGCCACAAAGCGGCAGAATGAGTTTTTTGAAGAAATGCTTTCCAATATTGCTTATTCTCTTATTCTCTCCATCTTGCAAGATTTTGTCCCTGCTTTGAATAAGAGTAATCATAAACATAATCCTGAACAGCATTCCGTCCTCCTTACGCAGGCGCAGTTATATATTCATGACAATCTATCAAATTCCTTGAAACTTACGGAAGTAGCTAAACATTTACACATTTCCGGAAGACATTTGTCTAGAGTTTTTGTATCTGAATTAGGAGTAAGTTTTTCAAAGTACGTGCAAGACGAACGAATAAAAAAAGCTATGATTTTACTTAAAAAATCGAATTTATCGTTAAAAGAAATTGCTGAGGAAACGGGTTTTATGAATGTTCAATATTTTACCCGTGTGTTTACTTCTATGATGCAAATATCACCAGGAAGGTTTCGCTCTCTGTTTATAGACCAAAATACAACTACATTTTCGCATAACTGACACCCCCACCGCCTATGTTGGGGGTGTTTTTTACTATGAAAATATAATCATTTGGAAAAAAGATGTCCTTAAAGTATAAAAACATGTCTCTATAATTTAATTACTATTCTGAATTCCTTTTATATAATTAGCTATGTAAACAAGGTCATGACAGGATTATAGAAGGTGATACATTGGAAAGTACAGACATGGGAAAATGAAAGCGAATTCCCCAAAAACAGGTTGATTTGCAAGATGTCCTTAAATGTAAAAACCAAACACTTTTATGCAATAAAGGATTCAGAAATACACAGCGGTGAAAACGAGGAGGAAAGAATTCTATGAAATTATCATATGTAACAGATAGCTTAGGTCACTTGCCATTTGAAAAAATGCTGGATACGGTGGCCGAAATGGGGATTGATACCATTGAGATGACAACAGGAGGTTGGTCACCGGCTCCACATTTGCGTTTAAATGAATTGCTGGAAAGTGAAGCAAAAAGAAGTGAATTTCTAGGGGAATTAGAAAAGCGGAATATTAAGCTTTGCGCATTGAATTGTTCCGGGAATCCTTTAGATCCAGGTGAACTTGGTAAAGAGCACAGAAAAGTAACAGAAAAAACAATGGAATTAGCTGGTTTACTTGGTGTTAAGAAGGTCATTATGATGAGTGGCCTGCCCGCAGGAAGCCCAGAAGATAAAATCCCTAACTGGATTACTTATACAGTCAGCTGGCCCCCTGTATTAAAAGATATTTTGGATTATCAATGGAATGAAGTAGCCATTCCGTATTGGAAAGAGTTAGTGAAAAAGGCGGAAGCATGCGGTGTTGAAAAAATTGCCCTTGAAAATTTCAGTTCGATGTTGGTTTATAATCCGGAAACATTATTTAGATTACGGAATGCAGTTGGACCAATGGTTGGTTTGAATTTAGACCCAAGCCATTTAATCTGGATGGGGGCAGATCCAATTTTGTCAGCCAGAGAATTGGGAGCAGCGATTCACCATGTGCATGGTAAAGATGTAAGAATTGAAAGACATTTATCAGCTGTTAATGGTGTATTGGAAACAAAAGAGGTTACGGATACAGCCAATAGAGCATGGAATTACGTGGCTGTCGGCTGCGGTCAAGATTTGCAATGGTGGAAAGAATTCTTCTCTGTTGTTCGCATGATGGGATATAACGGTGAAGTGTCACTAGAAATGGAAGATTTAACAATGTCCGTTGAGGCAGGTATAAGAACATCGATTGATGCTTTAAAACAAACCCTTAGCTTTTAATTTAACAGAAATTTCAGAAAAAATATTAAAAATTATTCAATTGAGAGGAGTTTTTACGATGTTAAATGGAGAGAAAAAGATTGTAAGACCACTACGCTGGGCTATGATTGGAGGCGGACGAACTGGCCAGGTTGGTTATAAACACCGCATTGGTGCATTAAGGGATAATACAGCTTATCAATTAGTCGCGGGTGCATTTGATATTGATGCAGAAAGAGGAAAAGACTTTGGTGTCAATATTGGGGTAGATGAAAACCGCTGTTACCCTGATTATAAAACATTGTTTATGGAAGAAGCTAAACGTGCGGATGGTATTGAGGTTGTATCCATTGCCACTCCTAACGGAACTCACTATGAAATTACAAAAGCAGCACTGGAAGCTGGATTACATGTTATTTGTGAAAAACCTTTGTTCTTTACCGTAGCAGAGGGTGAGGAGATTAAAGCTCTGGCAGAGAAACAAGGAAAAATTGTCGGAGTGACGTATGGTTTTTCTGGGAATCAGTTGCTGCTTCAGATGCGAGCAATGATTGAACAGGGCAAGATTGGTGATATTCGTGTGGTTGAGTTACAGTACACACATGGTTTTAGTTCAACCGAACAAGGTGATAAAACAAATGCTGCCCAAAAATGGCGTGTGGATCCTAAGGTGGCCGGCCCAAGCTTTGTTTTGGGAGATCTCTCCACACACACTTATTATATGTCTGAGTTAATTATGCCGCATATGAAAATAAAAAAATTATTATGTGATCGACAGAGCTTTGTTGGAAGCCGTTACCCTCTAGAGGATAATGCTTTCGTTCTGATGCAATATGAAAACGGAGCAGTAGGTAGACTATGGACCTCTTCTATCAATGCAGGATGTATGGACGGCCACCGAATTCGCATTGTCGGATCGAAGGCAAGCCTGGAATGGTGGGATAGCAAACCAAATGAACTAAGATACGAGGTACAGGGAGAACCGATTCAAACGTTAATTCGTGCAATGCCATACTTGGATGAAACATGTAATGCTGATGAGCGTTTGGGAGCATTGCATCAAGAAGGTTTAACCGAATCTTGGGCAAATATTTATCTGAAATTTGCCATTGCCATTGATGCAAAAAATCGCGGTGATGAGGAAACATTGAAAAATCTAGTATACCCTGATATTAATGCTGGTATTGAAGGTATTCGCTGGATTGAAAACTGCGTTCGCTCCGCAGACAACGGATCGGTTTGGGTAGAATATGAGAGCAAAAAACCACAGCTAGTATAAAAAAGGATACGATAAAGGCCGGGGGGCAATTACTGTAGTTTGCTCCCCGGTTAGATAAAATATATTTTTTATCTAACCGGAGAGCAAAATGAAAGCGTTTAAATTAATCCCGAATAAGCAAGGATCTTATGGGAGTCTATTATTCCAATCTGACTTAATCAAGGAATCTAGCAGAAGAAATTGTTATAAAACAATTAAACAAAGGGGAAATTTAATATGCAAAATCTCAAAGCATCTGATGTTCCAGTTCAACTGGAACTTGATGAGAAAAAGAACCCAAAAAAGTTCTTAAAATTAATTACGACTGTATCAACATTCGGGGGGCTATTATTTGGATATGATACAGGAGTCATTAATGGGGCACTTCCATTTATGGCTAAACCAGACCAATTAAATCTTACTGCTTTTACAGAAGGGTTAGTAGCGAGTTCATTAATCCTAGGTGCGGCTTTTGGTTCAATAACCGGAGGTCGGTTATCTGATAAAAAAGGGCGCAGAAGCTTAATCATGTATCTAGCAATCTTATTTTTATTTTCAACAATAGGCTGCGTTCTTGCACCGAATGCATCCATCATGATTATATTCCGATTTTTGCTTGGTCTTGCTGTCGGTGGTTCTTCCGTGATCATACCATCGTATCTTGCAGAAATGTCTCCTTCGGACCGGCGGGGCATGATGGTTACTCGAAATGAATTGATGATTGTAACTGGGCAGTTTCTAGCTTATATATTTAATGCAGTCATCGGAAATGCCTTTGGTGATACAGGACATGTTTGGCGATATATGTTAGTCATTGCAACATTACCTGCTGTAGCTTTATGGATTGGAGTGGTTATTTTACCAGAAAGTCCTCGCTGGTTAGCATCAAAAGGAAGAATGGCCGAAGCACTAAAGGTGCTTCAAATGATTCGTAATGAGAGTACAGCACAACAAGAATTAAATGAAATAAAAGCGCGTATACAAGCAGAGCAAAAAATGGAAAAAGCAACACTTAAAGATTTAAGGATCCCTTGGATTCGAAAGATGGTATTAATAGGGGTTGTAATTGGGTCAGTCTCGCAGTTAGTCGGTATAAACTCTATTATGTATTATGGAACACAAATTCTTGAAAATTCCGGTTTTGGAACAAAAACGGCTTTGATTGCAAACGTCGCAAATGGATTAATCGCAGTTATTGCTGTTATAGTTGGTATGTCCATCATGCACAAAGTGAATAGACGAACAATGCTGCTTACAGGTTTAACTGGTGTAACAGTTGTTCTTATTACGATCGGTATTTCTACTTTCGCACTTGCTGGTTCACCTGCCTTGCCATTTGTAGTATTATCACTGACAGTCCTATATTTAGCCTTCTTCCAAGGGGCGATTGGCCCTTTAGGCTGGCTGATTATTGCTGAAATTTCCCCTGCTCGCTTACGTGGTGTTGGTATGGGAATTGCTACATTATTCTTATGGCTTTGTAATTTTATAGTAGGTCTATTCTTCCCTACTCTTTTAAGCACACTCGGACTTTCAGGAACATTTTTCTTATTTGCTGTGTTTGGATTCATTGGGATCGTGTTTGTAGCGAAAAACTTGCCTGAGACAAGAGGGTTATCTTTAGAACAAATAGAGGATAATTTTAAAATGAGAGCATAGATAAAAATAAATGAATAATTGAAACGCGGAGATGGTCTAAAGGATCGCTCCGCGTTTTTTTGTATAGGCTTTGTTAGATGAGATTATTTCGCTTAAAGCAGTCATACTTTCATAAAAAATGATACGTGCTTCACCATATTGATCCATTGAATGGTTAAAAGATTGCATTGTATGTTGAATGAATTCCATTATTCTTTTCATCATGATTCCTCCCTGGGAATAATTTGGTTAATTTAATTTTGTACCTTGGGAGTCTCTTTAACAATCATGATGTAAACGAAAACATGTATGAAAAAAACGCTAACAATATGAATGAAAGAGTGTAAATATCAAGTCTCAATATCTCTCTTTTTTTCCATGGACAAAAATAATTTCTAAAAGATATCAAAAAACTACTTACCCTTATTTATACATTTCTTAATTAAATACAGTAATTCTAATATTATTTTAGTTTTCCTGGGTACATAATTTTATTACTATAGAATGGTAATTTACTGTTAATTGAAGGAAGGGGCGGATTCTAAATTAATTTCTAATAATGGAGGTTTCAAGATGCGAAAGGTTTATTTGAAAAAACGATGAAAAAATTAGTTATTTTTTCAACCATTTCTTTGTTAACGTTTACATAACTCCCTTTATCAGCGCAAAACCAGACAGAGAATGATCATTCTTTGAAACACCAAGAGGACCCCACCAGCCTTATATGTACGGTTATAATGCAAAGAAATTAAAAATTGGAGTCCAGAAACAGATCCTTATGCGGAATATTTCCGTTCAAGAGTACCACTTGAAAACGAATAGAACCTTTCTCACCAACACAAGCGATTCCAAAATTGACAAATAAAGCGGAGGTCCTTAGTCTTTCTGCAGACTATGACAAAGAGGAGTGGTTTGAATCATACTAAAATTATGAAACCATTTTCACTCGTCAAATGATGGAACTGTCAGACTGTAGCACCTCCCCCATTTGCCTTCAGAATGCTGCTGGCAACACTACCAAACTAGGAGGAAAGATCAGTGAAAAAAGCCAAACTAGCAATTGCAACAGCATTAATGATGACACTCTCAACACCTTCACTACACGCATTTGCTGGAGACGCCATGCCCCCTACAGGGGATGCTGTCTTCGGGAAGAATCAACCGGTGACTCACGGATATAGAGCTATGGACATTGAGCATTGGTCTCCAGAAACAGATCCGAATGCGGAGCGCTTAAGAGCCTTTGTGCCTTTACAAGCAAGAAACGAAGCGTTTGCTGCAACGCAAGCGAATCCAAAACTTAGTCCAGAGACCGAGTTTTTTAACTTGACAGGGGATTATGATAATTATTTCTTTGGCGCAACTCCTTATAATAACGAGTTCTCAAACTATTTATTTAACTTCTGGCAGTATACCGATTACTATGGCGGGTGGCATGGGACAGCAACAGAGGATGTGCCACCGACCTTATATGATCCTGCAGAATCCTGGGAAAGAAGAGCATTTGAATTCGGTATCGTAGATTTACCTAATCCGGCCTATACGAATGCGGCCCATAAAAATGGTGTGAAATCCGTAGGAACTATTTTTATACCGCGCTCAGGACAACCTTATGATCTTATTCTCAAACAACGAGAAGACGGGACGTTTCCGGTAGCTGAGAAGCTCATTGAAATGAAGGAATACTTCGGCTTTGATGGGTATTTCATTAATCAGGAAAGCTCGATTAAACCTGAGCATATTAAGAAATATAAGGCATTCACCAAAACATTAATAGATGCGGGTGTGTATACACAGTGGTATGACACGGTGGACGATGAAAAGGGTAAACTGAGCTACCAGCCTTCGCTTATTCCTTCCCACAGCTCTTTCGTTCGAGATGATGAAATGGGAGGAACTGTTAATAACTCCATCTTTATGAACTATAACTGGAACTCACCGGACGGCTGGAATAACGGAGATAGTACGAATCAAGTTTATATTAAAAAATCCGTAGAAGAAGCTAAACGAAGAGGAATTGATCCTGTCAAAACAGTCTTCTCCGGTGTTGAAGCAGGAATGGGAGGCTTCGGGGGAGCTCATAACTCGACTCGTAATCTGGATGTTATTCTAGATCAAGATACAGGGAATCCTCTGACAGCACTTGCAACATTGGGAGGAAACTTTGTACAACATGCGCTAGACGAAGACCTTGGAGATCCAAGCAAGAATCTTCGAGCAGATGACGATCATCAGTGGATGATCGCTGAGCGGGAGCGTATGTGGTATACCGGCGTTAAGATTGATCCAACAGATACAGATGAACAGAAGGGGTATGCAAGACCGGATGTTGGTGTGAAAGACGCATCAGAATGGACAGGGATATCCAGGTACATCACAGAGCGTTCAATCGTTGATGGAAGTACCTTTGTTACAAACTTTAATACTGGGCACGGCATGAAATATTATATGAATAGCAAAGTTTCGGATGATGAAGAATGGTCAAACATCAATTTACAAGATATCCTTCCAACGTGGCAATGGTGGATCGATACAGAAGGAACCAAGCTGCAAGCGGATTTTGATTATGGAAACTCTGTTGAGAATGGCGATAAATTCACCTACCAGCCGATTGGCGGATATAAGGGCGGAAGCTCCCTAGTCGTGAATGGAACTTTAGATGCGAAGAATTTCCTGCGCCTATATAAGACAGATCTAGATGTTAAGAGTACAACAACAGCTTCAATTACGTATAACAAAACGTCAGCTAATGATCGTTCTGAGATCCAGTTAGGAGTTATCTTTAAGGATTCTCCTGATCAAGTTGAATATATCTCTGTACCACATAGCGAGAAGAGAACGAAAGGATATGTTACAACGGAATTGGATTTAAGTGCTTACGCCAATCGTGAAATTGCTGCTCTGGGACTTTCCTTTGATCCAAAGGGTAACACTGTTCAAGATTACCAGGTCAATATAGGTGAGCTTAAAATCACAGATGGGCAGGATTACACACCAAGTACACCTACAGGATTTGAAATTAATAATAGGTTTCATACCAATGAACTCAATGTCGGATGGGATCGTGAAGATTATAACAAGGTAAAACAATACCATCTCTACGCACAGCTTAATAATGGCAAGGAGGAATTTTTGGGCGGTTTATATGGCGACAACTTTTATATAAAGAACTTAGATAAACATGTCGTGGCCCTTAAACTGACTGCTGTTGGGTCCGATCATTCCGAGAGTAAACCAGCTATTATATCTCTGAACCATAAGAACTTCATCTCAAATGTGAGGGTTAATGAAGATACAGAAGGATTTGATATTAGCTGGGGTAAAGAAAACAAAGGCAATAAGATCCGATTGGACCTAAGCTTTACCGATGGAAGAAAAGATACGTACATCAAGACGGTAGATAAAAAATTGGCTTCTACTAAATTTGAAGTACCTATGAAAGACGATGATCGATACCTTTTAAAAATATCTACCTTGGATTCGAATGGTAAAGCCATCGACACCGTCAGTTACACAGGCAAAATGAAAGATATATATTCCGAACCATTCGACGGTGGCTACTATATCGATGGAAATAAATTAGGGATTGATGTACCTTCTTCAAAAGATTGGTGGCATATGTACATTACAATCAACGGCGAGGTAGTACAACCTATAAAAAAGTATAACGGCGTGGCAACTGATTACTTTATAAGGGGATATCATGATTTTAATGGACTTCCAGTACCTAAAGAGGGATCCATTATAGGTATTACATTGGAAGATTATAATGGGAATATGTCAGAGGTTAAAAAAATAACTGTAAAATAAATATGCATCACCGAGATGCATTGTCATCAAAAGTAAGCCGCATAATTGCGGCTTATTTGTTTAATGTTCACGATCACGATCGAGTATATCCATGTGCATATAGAATAACTCCCATTCCAAGCCTAAGTAATAAAAAAGGCATAAAGGACTTTTTCTACAAAAAATCCTTTATGCCTTACGATCAATTATGAACAGCTTGATTATGATAGTACTTTTCCAATACTACCAAGGTCGTTTCTTTTGCTTTTTTGATGACTTCTTCCGGATCCATTTGATAATATTCTGGTCGGAATAACTCAACGGATGCGACAAAATCATAATTCAATTCTTTTAATCGTTTTAAATGTGCTTCTAAATCAATCACACCGTGACCAGGCCATACTCTATCACTATCACGCATTTGGCCAATTGGATAACCCTCCACATCATTGATATGGAAGATAAACAATTTATCTGCTGTTTCATCTGTTACATCTTCTAATCTTGACCCCATTCCAGTAAATTGGAATGTATCATACACAAGACCCACATTATTTCGATCAACCGCTTTTACAATACTGTATGCTTGTGCGAATGTGTTCACTGTATTTTCCTGAATTCCGATAAACTCAATCGCAATCTTTACTCCGTATGGTTCGGCTAAATCAGATAGGTGGGTTAAAACTCGAATACAACTTGCATTTACTTCTTCTGTCAATGTTTTTCCTTTTTCCGTCACATCGATATTAGAAGGGACCACGCAAATATATGGACAATCTATCTTTTTACAAATCTCTAAGTATTCCTTGAACTCTTCGAGAATTTTCTCTTCATCCTCTTTCGTACGGTTATTAAAAAAGCATAATGCGTTCAAAGAAAGTGGTTTAATATGGTGGGTATCAAAATAGGCCTTTAAATCATCTAATGTATATTCTTTAAGATAATCTTTTAACTGATCAATGGAGCGAATTTCAATAAAGTCGTAACCGTGTTTTTCACAAAACTCTAAATTCTGTTGAAGAGAAGCACTTTCGAATGTTGTTCCTTCATTAAATGATAATTTCATAGGTAAACCTCCATTTAATAACTTATGTATGCGATTTCAGTTTAATGGAAATTTTCCTTGTTTACTCTATATAATCTTGCTTTAAAATTGTGTTTTGGTGCTATTTTTTAATCCGTTTTGAAAATATTGGTAGTTTATTATAGACGCTTCGGGATATTCAGAGAATATTCTCTGTGCTATTCTATAAAGTATTCGAATAGTTCTAAAAAATAGACCATTATCCTTTGAGTCAGTATAAAATATACTATAGGTATTTATGTTAATTAGTGTTTACAATTAGTGAGAGGTGAAAAAGTGAACTTCTATATTCCAAAAGTAGAACCTGGCATCAAGTCAAAAAAGGGATTATATTTTTATGAACCTTCCGCTTTGACGAAAGAATTATATCATTATGTCCTCTGGGGAGGGGAATATATAGTAGATGTTCCCTACAGCATTCAGCGTGATTACATGAATGCCTTTCTCTTTTTTTATATAAAAAAAGGATCGATGCAATTCCACTATCTTGACCAAGCATTTGTAGCCTCGAAAGATGATATTGTTCTTCTAGATTGTAAAGAAAAAAATAATTACTATGCACTGGAAGAAACAACCTTCCAATTTATTCACTTTACAGGTAGTCAAACGCAAGCTATGTATAACGAGTTATACAAAAGAAAGGGTTGTATTTATAGACTGCCTGCTGAAAAAAATAATATTCCCACTATTTTATCCCTAATAGAGTCGAAACAGGAAATTGATTTTAAAATATCATTAGAAATTTATGAACTGCTGGGTAATTTAGTAGAAAGTACCCGGAATACGTTTGAAAACAGAGATGCAAATGTGGCAAAAGCAGTACCAAACGAAATGCAAGCCGTCTTGACTTATATAAGTGAGAATTACTCATCTAAAATTAGCGTCGAGCAGCTGAGTGAAATATCAAATTTGAGTACCTATCATTTTTGTCGTACGTTTAAAAAGTATATAGGAACCAGCCCCCACCAATATGTACTAAACTACAGATTGATCCAGGCTAAGAATCAATTGGTGGAAACCAATCTTTCAGTTGAGCAAATAAGCATGGAATGTGGGTTTAATAGTATTGGTCATTTTATTAAGGTATTCTCCCAATCAACTGGAGGTATTACTCCTGGAAAGTTTAGAAAACTTTGTTTTTAATTAAATATTATAAAAAGATACCCTATTATTTGGGTATCTTTTTATTAAATATTGATACTATTTAAGTAATTTAGCAAGAAATGATAATTTGATAGCAATTTTATATAATACATCGATTCTTCATAATTTATAAAATAAGGTCAACCGGTTAAACAGTCCTACTTTAAAAAGGAAGAGGGTTAAACGATGGAAAATAAAAAAATCACATGGGGGATCGCTCCAATTGGATGGCGAAATGATGATATTCCGGAAATTGGCGCAGAGAATACCTTGTCCCACTTACTTAGTGATATTGTAGTGGCAGGATTTGAAGGAACAGAAGTTGGCGGCTTTTTTCCAGAACCGAAAGTATTGAACAAAGAACTTCAACTCCGCAACTTAAAAATTGCCGGACAGTGGTTTAGTAGTTTTATTATTCGCGACGGCGTGGAAGCAGCATCGCAAGCTTTCCATAAACATTGCGAATATTTGAAAGCGGTTAACGCAGCTGTTGCTGTTGTATCAGAACAAACCTATAGTATTCAAGGTACAGAGAAAAATGTGTTTAAAGAAAAACCATGCTTCACAGATAAAGAATGGGATCAGTTATGCAAGGGACTCAATGAATTAGGAAAAATTGCTGAAGGCTATGGTTTGAAGCTAGTTTTTCACCATCATATGGGGACGGGCGTACAAACATTAGCCGAAATTGATCGTCTGATGGAAAACACGGATCCGAATCACGTTCATTTGCTGTATGATACCGGCCATATCTTTGTATCCGATGCTGATTATATGACTTTATTAACTAGCCATATCAATCGTATTCAACACGTTCATTTTAAAGATGTGCGTCCAGCCGTAAAAGAACAATGTGAAAAAGAAGGAAAGTCTTTCTTACAATCCTTTCTGGCAGGAATGTTTACCGTTCCTGGTGATGGCTGCATCGATTTTACAGAAGTATACAATCAGCTTTTGGAAACAAATTATTCAGGCTGGATTGTCATTGAAGCAGAACAAGACCCCTCAGTTGCACATCCGTTGGAGTATGCGTTGAAAGCCCGTAATTACATTAATGAAGAGTTACTTCCATTAGAAAATAGTTCATTAATCAAAGGTTAAAAAAACGAACCCTGGGGAGGGAAATTATGAGTAATCAGGCGATTGAAAGACCACGTGATTACAAAAAGGCTTTAAAGAAGATTACAGTTATATCCACTTTCGGAGGACTACTCTTCGGATATGACACAGGTGTTATCAACGGTGCATTACCATTTATGGCAAAATCGGACCAGTTAAATCTAACCCCTGCTACTGAAGGTCTTGTTACAAGTTCACTTCTTTTCGGCGCAGCACTTGGATCAGTATTTGGCGGGCGCTTATCAGACCGTTTTGGACGCCGCAAAATGATTCTTAATCTTGCATTACTATTTTTTATAGCAGCAATAGGATGTACCCTTTCACCGTCTGCTGGTGTGATGATTGTCTTCCGATTCTTACTGGGTTTAGCGGTAGGGGCTGCATCCGTCATGGTACCATCCTTTTTAGCTGAAATGTCTCCGGCCGAGATGCGGGGAAGAATGGTTACCCAGAACGAATTAATGATCGTTTCCGGTCAATTGTTAGCGTTTGTATTTAATGCCATTCTTGGAAATACAGTTGGTGAAGGGGTTTCACATGTTTGGCGTTATATGTTAGTGATTGCGTCCCTTCCGGCTGTGGTCTTATGGTTTGGAATGTTAGCGGTTCCAGAGAGCCCGCGCTGGCTGGCGTCAAAAGGAAAACTGGGCGATGCGCTTAGAGTCCTTAAAGAAATACGTGATGCAAACCGTGCCCAATCGGAACTTGATGAAATTAAAAATAATATTGCTCAAGAGTCAGGGACTCAGCATGCAACATTTAAGGATTTAAATGTACCGTGGGTCCGCCGGATTATCGGGATTGGAATTGGTATTGCGATTGTCCAACAAATAACTGGTGTTAATTCCATCATGTATTATGGTACTCAAATTCTTCAAAAATCAGGTTTTTCAACAAATGCAGCACTGATCGGAAATATTGCTAATGGTGTCATCTCTGTAGTAGCCACTATTGTCGGGATCTGGCTATTAGGAAAAATTGGTCGACGTCCGATGCTTATTGCTGGATTGACGGGAACAACAGCAGCACTTGCCTTAATTGGAGTATTCTCGTTAGTACTTAAGGGATCCCCAACACTTCCATTTGTTGTTCTCGCCTTGACTGTTACCTTCCTTGCATTCCAACAGGGAGCTATTTCTCCGGTCACCTGGCTCATGTTATCGGAAATCTTCCCGCAAAAATTACGCGGACTTGGAATGGGTGTTACGGTTTTCTGCTTATGGATCACAAACTTCCTTGTTGGGCTATTTTTCCCAATATTACTAAGTGCAGTGGGCTTATCGATCACCTTCTTCCTTTTCGCTGTGTGTGGAATTGCCGCCATAATATTTGTGAATAAAATTTTGCCAGAGACAAGAGGAAAGTCACTTGAGCAGTTAGAAAGTTATTTCCGAAACTATGGACAAGAAAGTCATCAACAAGCTTCCAATCAATAATCGTATCAAACAGTGATTGAATGATGACTTAAGTGGAATATGTAAACGTTGTCTAGTTGTAATACATTAATTACGTAAACATAAAGGAGAGTATCAACATGACTTTAAGATTTGGTGTAGTAGGAACAGGTGCAATTGGAAGAGAACATATTGATAGAATTACTAATAAATTATCAGGTGGAAAAATTGTTGCTGTAACAGATGTCAATCAAGAATCTGCTAAACAAACAGTTGAGGCCTATCAATTAGATGCAGTCGTCTATCCTGATGACAAAGCGCTAATTGCGGATGAGAATGTGGATGCCATCCTGGTTACAAGCTGGGGTCCTGCACACGAAGCAACAGTAGTAGCAGCTGTTGAGGCTGGTAAATATGTATTTTGTGAAAAACCATTAGCTACTACTGCTGCAGGCTGTATGAGAATTGTAGAAGCAGAAATGAAGCAGGGTAAGAAGTTGGTTCAAGTTGGTTTCATGCGCCGTTATGATAGCGGATATGTTCAATTAAAACAAGTGATTGACAACAATGAAATTGGTGAACCATTAATGATTCGTGCTGTACACCGTAACCCGGCAGTTGATGAAAACTATGTGACTGAAATGGCCGTTCAAGATACATTAATCCATGAAATTGATGTTCTTCACTGGTTGGTTAATGACGACTATAAATCCGTTCAAGTGGTTTTTCCAAAGAAAACCAAATATTCACATGAAAAATTACAAGATCCGCAATTATTTACAATTGAAACAATTGGGGGCATTGTAATGAATGTGGAGGTATTTGTGAATTGCAGATATGGCTACGACATTCAATGTGAAGTTATTGGTGAAGATGGAATCGCGAAATTGCCGGAAGTTCCAAGTGTTGTTATGCGCAAAGATGCAAAATTAAGCACAGCGATCTTAACTGATTGGAAATACCGTTTTATGGACGCATACGATGTTGAAATCCAGGACTTTATTGATTCAATTACTAAAAAAGGTCAGCCGCAAGGACCAACCTCATGGGATGGCTACATAGCAGCAGTAACATCTGATGCGTGTGTCAAAGCCCAGCAAACAGGTGAGAAAGAATCTATTGAACTTCAAGAAAGACCGGCATTTTATGGTGAAAAAGAACTTCAAACGGTATAAATTTTTATTAAACACAATATCTCTTCGAAAAAGAGTAGAACACTATTTTACTAAAGAAAAAGCCCGATTTTCCTACCACTAAGGAAAGTCGGGTTTTTCTTCCTTTATTTTAGATATTTGCTGGATAATCATTTGAAATCACTTCAAATTGGGGATTTATATGACCTATTTAAGAGATTCATAATATAATTCAGGAAACATACGATTTATTTTACGGCATTCTTTGGAAAAATATAGGGATCGTTGTAAGTAGAGATACATATGACAGAACCGTCCCCTTGGTATCCACTTGGGAAAAAATATCATTAAAAACCATATGGAAAGACTTCTCGCTTTTCAATACCTTTTAAATAATTTAAAATTGTCATATAATAATAGTAGATATATTAATATTAAATACTTTTATAGATTATGAGTTTGGAATACTTTTGAGACAGAAAAGGTGTGTGATTAGGTCGCGCATTACCTTGGTGTAACACCTACATCTTTTTTGCCAAATTTCAGGGGATAAGGTGGGTTAAAATGAACAACGGGGAAACAAAAACAGACGTCATTTTAATTGGTGCCGGAATCATGAGTGCGACTATTGGGACACTCTTGAAAGAATTAGTACCAGAATGGGAAATTACAGTGTATGAGAAACTCGAGAACGCAGGTGAGGAAAGCTCTAACGAATGGAATAATGCAGGAACAGGGCATGCGGCACTTTGTGAACTTAATTACACAGTTGAAAAACCAGATGGATCTTTAGATATTAGTAAAGCGATAAGAATTAATGAACAGTTTCAGGTTTCCATGCAATTTTGGTCCTATCTAGTAAAAAACAATCTAATTGATAATCCACAGGACTTTATTAGACGCTTGCCACATATGAGTTTAGTACAAGGGGAAGAAAATCTAGCTTTTTTGAAGAAACGTTTTGAAGCGCTGTCAAAAAATCCTTTATTTCAAGGAATGGAGTTCTCTGAAGATCATGAAAAACTGATTGAATGGATTCCGCTGATCATGGAAGGCCGTAAATTGAATGAACCGATTGCTGCAACAAAAATTGACTCTGGAACAGATGTCAACTTTGGTGCATTAACACGCATGTTGTTTGACCACTTAGAAACTAAAAATGTCCAGATAAACTATAATCATAATGTTAACGGTATCAAGCGTACTAACGACGGCCAATGGGAATTGAAAGTTCAGAATCAATTTAGTGGTACAGTCAAACGCCATACCGCAAAATTCGTCTTTATCGGTGGCGGCGGAGGAAGCCTGCATTTGCTGCAAAAATCGGGCATTCCAGAAGGAAAACATGTCGGAGGATTCCCGGTAAGCGGACTATTCATGGTATGTAACAATCCAGAAGTTGTAGAACAGCATCATGCAAAAGTATACGGCAAAGCTAAGGTTGGTGCTCCGCCAATGTCTGTTCCGCATCTTGACACGAGATTTATCGATAATAAAAAATCGCTGCTATTTGGACCATTTGCCGGTTTCACACCAAAGTTCTTAAAAACTGGTTCAAATATGGATTTAATTACTTCTGTCAAACCTAATAATGTTTTGACTATGTTATCTGCAGGCGCAAAAGAGATGGCACTAACAAAATACCTGATTCAACAAGTAATGTTAACGAAAGAACAGCGTATGGAAGAGTTACGAGAGTTTATCCCGAATGCTAAAACAGAGGATTGGGATATAGTAGTAGCCGGCCAACGTGTACAAGTAATCAAAGATACCGAAGCAGGCGGCAAAGGAACACTGCAATTTGGTACGGAAGTGATTACTGCTGCTGATGGCTCAATTGCAGCGTTGCTAGGTGCTTCACCGGGTGCTTCTACTGCCGTTCACGTCATGCTTGAGGTCATCAAAAAATGCTTCCCAGAACATATCAAAGAGTGGGAATCGAAAATCAAAGAAATGATCCCTTCTTATGGCATGTCATTAATGGAAAATCCAAACCTTCTGCATGAAATTCATACTACCACAGAGCAGACACTTGGACTAAGAGAAAAAGAGCTGGTCTTTAGTTAATTCTTTGAAGTAGAAACCAAGGTAATAAAATACCGAACCTTTAATCTAACTTTGGATTGAAGGTTCTTTTTGTTTCCTCAAAAGCTGCACCAAGGCCTTGTATTCCGCTGCCAAGGGCATCTATCACTGTTCCTTCCTCTTCTGAACCGGATATTTCAATATCTGCACCAACTGCATTTGAAGTATTACCAGCAGCCTGAAGCCAGCCGCCTATTATGGTATATATTTGTGCTATCCCTGCCTTCGGTGTTTATTATAAAAAACTTTATATAGGAGTCTATCGTCTATAGTTTAGGAAGGAGGGGAAGACGTGGAAGAACTGACGTTGGAAGTAATAGAGACAGAAGATAAAGAATTACTTATAGATGAAATTATGAACAGGTATGGACAGGACGTTCTTCAGCTGGTCTTTTCATATGTGAATAATCGCACCATCGCGGAAGACTTGACTCAGGACATTTTTGTTAAGTGTTATAAAGGACTCCATACATATAGAGGAAAATCCAAGTTGCGAACTTGGTTATGGAGGATTGCCATCAATCATTGCAAAGATTTTCTAAAAAGCTGGTACAACAAGAACGTCGTAATTACTGAAGAGGAGCCGTTAAACAACACGACGAAAAAGGAAATGATTGAGCAAACAGTCATCCAAAGACAAGAGGATGATCAATTGATTGCTGCGATCATGCTCCTTCCTATTAAATATCGGGAAGTCATTTATCTCTTTTATTATGAGGAATTGCCTATTAAGGAGATTGCCGTAGTAACGGAAGTAGGGGCGAATACTGTGAAAACCAGGCTTAGACGGGCAAAGGAACTTTTGAAAGAACGATTGGAGGAATGGTGATGGAGGACCGATTAAAGAACTTAAAAAAAGCCATGGATCGACAGGCGTTTTCTCAATTGAACTTTACAGAGAAGCATCGCAGGAATATCCTTGGAAAAATTAATCAACCACCCGAAACTGACGAGGACATTTTAGTAGCGGTAATGCAGCTGCTTGTTCATGAAAAAACAGGCTTTGAATTAACGAAGCTTTTGCGGGGAAGAGGCATTAAAAAGTTTGAAGACAATGAAGGATTTTTATACACTCTTTTACATCGACTCGAACAGTCCGGATGTATCCAATCGTGCTGGACTGAAGCAAAGGCAAAGTATTATCAGTTAACAGATAAGGGACGAAAAGTGTTACGGAAAGCCGATAAAAAACAAATAAAAAGCCAAGTGGCATGGAAAGAATTATTTGAGAGGTGAGGAATTAGTGAATAAAAAGCAAGTCTTTTTAAATGAGGTCATCGCTCAAATCAAATCGAAGGATGCAAAGAAATATGTGATAGATGAATTGAATTATCATGTAAAGGAAGCGAAAAATATTTGGATAGAGAAGGGACTTCCGGAAGTAGAAGCTGAAGAAAAAGCAGTAGAACAAATGGGAAGCCCGGTTCAATTAGGGAAGCAGCTCAATAAACTCCATCGACCAAAAGTAGATTGGATTCTTGTGGTTCTTTTAGTGACCATTTTCGGGCTCGGATTTTTACCAATGTTTTCAATCAGTATAGGAGAATATTTGTTACCGTCTAAAGTCATTATTACTTTTATCGGGAGCGCATCCGTTCTAGGAATCATGCTGATGGATTATCGGAAGTTCAAAACGCAAGGCTGGTTATTTTATTCCATTGGGGTAATGATTCTTCTGGTGTTAAGACTATTTTCAAACACCACAATCAATGGACTTCCGCTTTTTAGGATTGGACCGTTAACGATTGAAACGATCATGTCGCTCCCATTCTTCTTCCTTGCCTGGGCTTCCATATTGGATCTTGAGAGGTTGAAGGTCTGGCAGTTTATTCTGCTTTTCTCTCTGCCATTCTTTTTACTCTTAACTGCACCAAGTATTTCTTCCACATATATTTACACCGTCATGGTCTTTTCGATGATTTGGTGGAGCAGGTTTAGTCGAAAAACTGTTCTTTCCATCTGGGGAGTTTCCGTTAGTTTATTCTTGATTGTGAGTTTCATTTCTTGGAAGTTTTTAAGTATATACCAAAAAGATCGATTGTTGGCTTACTTAAACCCAGAAGAATACGCGGATGGACCAGGGTATATGATCTTGCATGTGAAAGAATTTCTGTTAAAAGCAGGCTGGTTTGGCCACTCCATGGACAAAGAATTTATTCCCTTGGCCCACACCAATTTAGTCTTTGTCAGCTTTACCTATTACTATGGATGGCTATTAGCTCTTGTATTAGTGGTAATCCTTGGCCTATTTATCGCCAGAATGATGGTCATCACAAGCAGGATGAAAGATCCGTACGGCAAACTTCTGCTAATCGGTGCCGTTTCTCTTTATACCGTCCAGCTAGCTACTAATATCGGAATGACATTAGGTATTTTTCCTTTAATTTCGATATCCTTGCCATTTATCAGCTATGGACTAATGCCAACGCTGCTAAATGCTATTTTAGTTGGAATTGTCTTAAGCGTCTATCGCCGAAAGGATTTAACCAGAATAACTGAGGAATTAAAAAATCAATAGAAATAAAAATGAACACGGGACTAGGCTTCCGTGTTCATTTTCATAATTAGTATTGGACTTCCAAAGTACTTTTTTGAAGAGGTTCGGAAGATAGACTATACGCGATGACCTTCTTCTTGTACTGTTTGACGACATCAATGCGATCGTTGTAACTGTAAACAAATAATCGAACCTCTTTTTTGCCGCTTTTCGTATCAATAACCACTGGAGGCTGACTATTTTCAGGATGTAAAAATAATTCCTCCGTCCCTGGATAGATATAATGCTGCTTTAAAAAGACAGCTTCGTTAAAGTAATGAATCAATTGAAGTTTGTCTTCACCTGTTAAGTTTTTTCCGTCAATGGTTATGGTGGCGTCTGTTTCATTTAGTTTTGAGTGAATTTCAAATTTCCGTATAAGCCATTCCACTGGCCCGGTTGGAAGACAAGTCATTAATATTTTAATCGTACTTACGATAATTATCGAAACCACAGCCCAGGTCATTTTCATCATCTCCATTAAAGATTAATAGGTTAATAGGTTAATAATAGCTCAACTGGATGAATCATTAACCATCCAATTGGATTAAAAACACACCATCCACTTTCAGTCAATTTCGTAAAAATAGAACATGGCCGCCCTTTCGGCAGCCATGTTAATGAGAGTTACCAAGTCATTTAAGACAAACTTGATGATAAGTTTTGTTCGACCACTTTCTTCTTTAACCATGGTTTGGAGACCCAGCGCTTTAGGGCAAAAAAACCTCGGATACATTCATCCAATCCTTGGGCAAGCCAAATTCCTAACAGTCCCAAACCAAGTGTAATTCCGAAAAAGTAACTTAAGACGACGGCAATTCCCCACATACTGATGATACCGATGACAACAGGGAAGCGTACATCACCGACTGATTTTAAAGAACCCATGAGAACGATATTCATGGCCCGGCCCGGTTCAATGAACACAATCGCCCATAATACTGGCAGAGCGATAGCGATTATGTCTGCATCGCTTGTAAATATAGTTAAAATTGGCTTACCGATTAAAGCAACCGCAAGTGATACCGATGCCGAAATAATCACGGCAATTTTTAAAGTCTTCAGGCCCCTTTTTAGGGCCCGGTCATATTGCTTGGCTCCGATATAACGGGCAATCAACAGTTGTGTCCCTTGGCCAATGGCAAATGTAAATAGGAAGCAAACCATGGATATATTTAAAATATACACCCGTGCTGCTAACGCAGCATCCCCGGTTAGTGCTACAAAGCTTGTAATCACCACTTGTGAAAATTGATAAGAGAGGTTTTCTCCAGCAGATGGGATCCCAATCGAAAGTAGCCCCTTAACATCCATTTTATTAATTCTAAACAAATCTTCCATATGAAACTTTAAAGCTAGTCGCCTATAAACAAAATAAAAAAGTGCTGCAATAATAAAAATTCGAGCAGCAAACATGGCATAGGCAACCCCGGCAACACCTGTTACAGGAAGGCCGAACCATCCTTTAATGGCAATAAAGGAACCGACCATACTAATCACATTCATGATAACCGTAACAACCATAGTTTCTTTTGTGTGTCCGTAGCTGCGCAAAACAGCACTTAATGCTAATGCGATGGCTTCAAGGAAAAGAGACAGACCTATAATAGAAAGGAAGGTGTAAGCAAAATCGTAAACCTCCCCGCTCAGTCCGTAAAAGTTTAAAAATACACCGCCAAATGCAACTACAACGATAGTCATCACTACACCAATCCAGAAGTTCACCCCAAATGCAGATCTTGCAAGGCGTCGTGCCCGGTCTAATCGGTTCGCCCCCAAATTTTGACCGATCAAGATGGTTGCACCGATAGCTGTGACATTAAATACTAAAATAAATATATTAATAATCTGATTGGCTACGCCAACTCCTGCCACTGCGTTATCAGAATATCCGCTTAAAATTAACGTAGCAACAATTCCCATACTCATATGGAGCGATATTTCGATAAAAAGAGGCCACGTGATGCTAAATAATGATTGGTCCTGGTACTTATTGTTTTCTGTAGTCAATAGATTTTCCTTCTTTACTTAAAGTCATATAAAATCTATTCTAACTATATTTGTACTAATTTAAAATAGATATTTCTAAAATTTAGGAGGTCTATTTTAAAAAAACGTGTATAACGATTTTAATGAATTAGTGAGTTTTCAATTTTGCTTTTCCTTGATCTTTTCACGGATTTCTTCCAGTTCTTTTAATGACAGTTCACCTAGAGATTCTTTAATTTCTTCCTCCAATTGTTTTTTATTACTTTCTCGATATTGATCCCACCAATCCCGTAACCCTTCTGTATCATCTAAAAGGTATTCGATGTCAAGTTCCTCTAATTCATCATCCGATAGATAACTCATTACAGCACCTAACATACGTGAAAGTTTATCGATATCATCCTCTTTTTTTTGGTTAGTTTGCGATACAACATTCTCATCGGTGTCAGGCACCTCGTTATTTAGTGAAGCTTTTCGTGGCATCGTTTACCATTCCTTACCTATTTTACTTTTCGAATATATTTTAGTATTACCATTAAAAATTGGATTGATGAATGCTATTGAATTTTTCTTATTGAGGACTAAGCTATTATTAATAAATCATTGTAAAAAAAGGGTAAATTTGTAATATAATAATATTAACTTGTTTGAGAGGTAAGGAGGTATGCGAGAGAGATTCCATTTAAAAACAGGACCTCCCAGCGATTAAAGATCCTGAAGGTCGGCTGGTCGAGCTTTGGGAGAAATAGCGGGTAATTTATTTGCTGCTAAGCGATTGGCTGCATAGTTGAAGATGACATAAAAAAGACCAAATCGGTCTTTTTTCTTTTGTTATAAACACATAAGAATGTGTGTGAATTTATTCTTTCATAGTCCTCTCATCCATATAAATGGGGTAGAGGGGGGAGAGCATTGCAAAGAAATGTGATTTCTTTATGGGACGAACATTTATTTTGGTTAGAAGTTTTACAGGATCATGCGTATTTTGTGAGAGACAATCTTTCTGTTAGAGAAGCTGAATACGTTAACACTGCGCAACAGTATATTCATTTATTTGGGGATTTAATTGCATCATTAGACAACATTCCACGTTCAAGTAACTATACAGACGAAGCCATGATTTATTTTTCCCAAAGAGCATGGCCCGTTGCAAAAGGATATTTTGAATTTGAAGGGAAATTGCAAGCGCTTAGAATTGATAATAAGGTGAATTTAAATTTATCGCCAACCTACCTGAACGGAACGTTAGCTGAAAATCAAGAATATCTGCGATTTCTAAGTCTGTTGGTCTATGGAAAAGAACCTGTACCTCTTCCATTAGCAGACCTAATGGATTTATGGCTTGAAGATCAACTGGGACACGCCGTTCTGTTTAAGAATATTATTGACCCCATTGAAATCATGGCCAGTACTCAAGCGGAGATGTATATCAACAAATTTCAAGTTTATATCGTTCAAAATCACCACTTAAAGGGTTATTTGCGGTTCAAAGAGCCTGGCTTCGCCCGTCAAACTGAATTTGCAAATGAAGTGGGAAAAACAACTCTAGAGATGAGCCAATTTGTCTACAACATGGTGATTAAATATAAGGAAAATAAATTGCTTAATAAAACAACCTTACGATTTTTAGAGCATCATTTTCCAGAAACCTGTTACTTTATAAAAAAGCTAAGCTTCTTCGCTCCGAATTTACATGATGCAGCAAGTAAATGCTCTTTAAAAAGACCATCTTATCAATAAAAATGGGGGCCATCATGACGGCCCCGCAAATCTTATAACACCGATTTACTTTCCAAAGATGCTGACTTCATTTGAGGCTTAGGCCATTTAACGTTCGCGGCCATAATCCCCCCTAAAATAAGGACAACTCCAAGCCATTGTGACAAGTTAACATTCTCGGCTAGAACGATAGCAGACAAGATAACAGCAATCGGAAGCTCAGAGGCTGTTAAGATGGTTCCGAGGCTTGGTCCGACATGCTTCATTCCAATAGAAAATAAAAGCGGCGGCAAGGCGACGCCTAGTAATCCTAGGAACAATCCATAAGGAGCCACTCCCATCATTACGGGTAAATGAAGTAAATTTGTTGGCTGAAAAATTAATAAAACTGTGATTAATCCGCCAGTGGACATGAGTGCACTTTTCTGTACTGGCGGTGTACCCTCTCCCACAGAACTGCTGAGAAAAATAAAAGCAGTATATGAAATCGCGGAAAGCAGTCCCCACACTGTTCCCTGCAAGGTTAGATCTACGCCGCCTTCAGTAATAATGCCAGCAGCAAGAATCGAGCCAATGATTAGAACCCCAATCGAAGCCATTTTCCCCATACTAGGTATCTTTTTATAAACCATCCATTCAATAAAAGTGCCAATCCATACAAATTGAAATAAAAAGATAATCGCAAGTGAAGCATCAAGGGTCTGCAGGGATTGATAATAAAATATGCCCGTCAACCCAACTGGAATTCCTTCTAAAAGCAATTTACCTATGTTCAGCAGGGTAAGTTTTGCCTTCTTTGAAAACAGTGCGACGATCCAGATGAGTAAGGTCCCGAGTATGAATTGACTCCCAGTAACCTCTTTTACCGTAAACCCAGCAGAGTAAGCAAGCTTAACAAAGGTCGATAAAACACCGTAACAGCATCCTCCTAAAAAAACAATCAATGCATAGTGCCAAGTTTTCATTTTTTCAACCCCTTTTTGATTTTTTTAATCCTTCGATCCAGTTTCCAAACAACAAAAAAGCCACACAGCTCTCACGTGAGAACTGTGTGGCGAAAATAGAGATATTTCTCTAGAAAAGTCCACAAACAAATGAATTTTGTTATTTAATTATTGCCTTTGTTACTTTAAAACAATTGTCATGAAATGTCAATTGTTTTATTTTCCTACGCCATATGACCAGATTTTTTTACTTTCGTCTGTAAGTATTTTTCGTTGTACTCGGAGATATCGCCCCAAAGAGGAGTTCGTCCAGAAACTGTTGCACCTGCTGCTTTTAAGGCCTTAAGCTTTCTCGGATTGTTCGTGATGAGGGTGACAGGTTTGCTTCTTAGCGCTTTAAGCACTTCAATCGCATCCTCGTAATTTCGTGTATCATCTGGAAATCCAAGTCCTTCATTTGCCTCGACTGTGTCGTAGCCATTTTCTTGCAGAATATAGGCCATTGCCTTGCTAAATAAGCCTATTCCTCGGCCTTCATGATTGGCTAAATAAAATAACGCTCCGGTTCCATGCTCGGCAATCATTTTCATCGATTGCTTTAGTTGAAAACCGCAATCGCAGCGCTTGCTGCCAAAGATATCTCCTGTATGACAAATAGAATGCAATCTGATTAATGCATCCTCTCCGTATTCAAAATCTCCATAAACGAGGACACTTGATTGTTGGTATTCCGCTAAATTCCCAGAAGCTAATTGATCAATGACTTGCTGGAAATCTTCTGTTACATGTTCACTCTTCAGCCAGCTGTACCATTTAAATTCTACCGTTTCACCATATAAATTGACTGGAAGCTTGATCGGTCCCACTAGGTAAATCGCTTCCTCACCTTTTTTAACTAACTTTATTTTATCCTCTAAAAAAGAGAGAGTATCTGCTTTTAATTGAATTTGTTCCACTATGAATTCCCCCAATCCATATTTTCATAGATTCCTGCTGCCATTTCTGTCAAGAAAGGACTGGCACGGCAAAATTATCCCGATAGTTTTTTTCTTTCTCTCGTTGCTGTTGTTGCAGCTTTTCTGTATGATCCCGTCGTTCGTGTTCGAATCTTTTTAATTGTGCCGCACTATGGTTCTGTTTGTCGAGTGCTTCGCTCAGTACATCAGCTAATACATCTGCATCTAATAGTGCACAATTGATCCCAAATGCACCAGTTGGACTCATCGTATGTGCGGCATCGCCCATGATCACCAACCCGTCTTTCACCCATGTTGGAGAATGTGAGCTTTGCACTTTTAATAAAATAAAATCGTCCCAGGATTGAATCTGGGTACGGATGGTTTCGGTTAACTCTGGAAATGCATCTATCACTTGTTTGATAAAAGGTTCACATGATTGCTTTTTTAAAGATGGATACGAATCTTCTTCAATATTCCAGCCTATTTGAATGAACCCGCCTGCCTGGGTAAACAAAGCCAGCTGATTTCCATTCACTAAAGTGTTTTTAATAGTTGGCTCCCAATTAGCTGGGCTTTGAATTTTCGCCCATAACAAATCGTATCCATGTGTTTTCTTTGTAAAAGGCATCTCAGACAGTTTCCTTACAGTTGAGAACCTACCATCAGCACCGACAACAATCTTGCTGTTTATTGTTACTTCTTGCTCGCCATATAGCGCTTTTAAACCAGTTACATAACTCATATCATTAAACATTAATTCCGTCACCTTTGTCCCCATCATCAGTTTGAAATTCTGATAAGGTTCAGATGCCTGAATTAGCACGCTTAACAAATTCTTTTGCGGGACATGGATGCCGACATGCTGCTCCCCAGCACCAGGTGTGATGGTCTTTATTGCCTTTCCGTCCTGCCAATATTCCACTCGTTCCATTAATAATAACCCAGCAGCTTCTACTTGGTCATAAAGATTATATTTTTTTAATACTCGTTCTCCGTCCTGATTGAGATGTTCACCACGGAATTCTTTATCAATCCCTTTGTGGCGTTCGAGTACAATCGTTGAAATTCCTTTTTTGGCAAGCAAATATCCTAGTAACGCGCCTCCGGGACCTGCACCTACAATACAAACATCTGCCTCAAGGTTCATGTTTGAAAACCACCTTATTATATCTGATGTATTGACGAACCATAAATGGTTAAAGTAAAATATTCATAGTTAATAATTATTCGTTAGTAAGTTACTTTATGTAAGTAATTATATTTTTAAAAATCGATTGTGTCAAATAAATATATTTTGCAAGGTAATTATGTTGCTAATTGCGAAGAGGGGGAAAGGTCAATGGATGAGTCAGTCATTTGTCCTCGATTTGAAAAAGCGATGGGGATGTTAAGCCAGCGTTGGACAGGATTAGTTATTTATCAACTGCTATCAGGCCCAAAACGCTTCTGCAGCTTGGAATCTTCAATGGGGATTAGCGGAAGAGTCCTTTCCGAGCGGCTCAAGGATTTAGAAGGTCAGGGGATTGTGAAACGAGAGGTGTTTCCGGAAACACCTGTCCGAATTGAGTATTCTCTTACAGAAAAGGGACTCTCTTTAAAACCAATCATACAAGAACTTGAAAAATGGTCACAAACCTGGCTGACCATGGAATAAATGATTATTAGGCAACCTTGGCCAAGGTTGCCTGTTTTTTTTGTAAGCTATTTAAAAGCATGAACAGAGCCGGCCGGAAATTAAAAGAATCAGGCTGATTGACGCCTGAAAATCATAAAAATGAGGAGACAGGGTAGCCAATAGAGCTGATTGACGACTGGAAATCATAAAAATGAGGCACCAGGTTAGCCAATAGGGCTTATTGACGACTGGGAATAATAAAAATGGGGCAACAAGGTAGTCAATAGCTATTTATTTAACCCCTATGGCTGCTATAAACAATCCTTTTGTTTGTTGAGAAAATTCGTGAATCAAATCGCATAGCCCGCAAAAAAGTTAGCAAACTAAAATGGCGGGTGTCGATTTATTAATTGGCATCTTGAATTAGGAAACGACAAGGGTGGTGAAGGTATGGCTAAAAATAAGAATAACCAATTGAAGAACAATAAAAATGCTCAACCAAATGATCAAGAGTTTGCAGGAGAAAATGGACTTGAAAAGGTAGTTAGACAAGCCCAAAAAAAGCCGAAATAAGTTATGGACTGTAAAAGATCGTCATTTTGGCGGTCTTTTTATATTAGGCATTTAACACAATTTTATAGTTGAGGACATATGTCCTATTCAAACAAGCATGTGATACCTTTTAATATAGACAGAAATAAAAATTAGGGGAGAAGAGAGAATGAAGGGAATTATCTTTGCGTTTTTAGGCGGGGCATTTATTACCTTGCAAGGAATTGCTAATACACGAATTAGTCAAGATATAGGTACATGGCAAGCTGCAACCATTACCCAGTTTACAGGATTCATAATGGCCTTCATTATCTTACTGTGCGTTCGAGAACGCCAATGGCAAGGATTCAAACAAGTGAAACCACTATATCTGATGGGTGGTGCCTTTGCGGCAATTGTTATCTTCAGTAATGTGAAATCTATTGAGGAAATCGGTGTAACCCTTAGTATATCGGCCATCCTGATTTCGCAGCTAACATTAACTTTTATTATCGATAGCAGCGGATGGTTCGGCTTGGAAAAGCAGAAGATGAAACTGCCACAGTTTATTGGTATCGGGATGATGATCGCTGGTGTGGTCATCCTAAGGTCTTAAGTCTCGCATGATGCAGTTAAAAACAGAGGTGGAACCGAGTGAGGGAACAAAAGAATCAGGAGCAATTGCTCGCCTATATCCAAACATACCAATTAGATTCGATATTTCATGAACCATTGATTCCTCATTTGTCGCTGTACAGTTTTGACCAAGGGGAACTAATCTGCTCCCAGGGGGAAGCTTCACAGTATTTGTATGTTCTGGTTAAAGGAAAGGTCAAAATCTATACTAGTTCGCCGGAAGGTAAAACACTCATTCTCTCTTTTAAGAAACCGATTGAAGTGATCGGGGATATTGAGTATGTCCGCGGCATTGATATTATTAACACGGTGGAGGCGGTATCGCCGGTATGGATGATTGGAATTCATTATCGCTGGTTGAAGCAATATGGAAGTGACCACGCGCCATTTCTGCAATTTTTATTAGATATTATCACCAGGAAGTTTCAGCTAAAAAACAATTTAATGACCTTTAATATTATGTACCCGGTCGAAGTTCGTTTGGCTAGTTACCTTTTGTCGGTTTCCTTTGATGAAGCTGATTCACACGATAAATATCAACTGAGTATCAGCATTAAGGATGCGGCCAATTTAATCGGAACGAGTTATCGTCATTTGAATCGAGTCATCACACAATTTTGTGAAGAGGGTCTGATTGAACGGAATAGAGGTTCCATTTTAGTTAAGGACAGGAATGGATTGAAAGGCCTCGCAGGCGATAATATTTACGAATAAGTTTGAAAAAAATCAATACAAGGGAGAGAAAATGGATGATTCTAGGATTATTATTCGCAATTATTGCCGGATCGCTGGTAGCCTTGCAAAATATTTTCAACAGTAAAGTCAATGAACGGGCAGGGTCATGGGCAACAACGACCTTAGTATTAGGGATGGGATTTCTTGCTTCACTGACGTTCGGACTTATCTTTGAGGGTGGACAGTTATTCCATTTGGAAAATATGAAAACGTGGTACTGGTTCAGCGGGATGATTGGCGTAGGTGTGGTAGTTTGTCTTGTTCAAGGAATTAAGAGGCTCGGACCAACCTATGCCATTGCGATTGCGTTAACATCACAGTTGTTATTTGCCTTACTCGGGGACTCACTAGGCTGGTTAGGTCTCAATAAGGTCCCGTTTACTCTCAATCAGTTGATGGGAGTGCTGGTCATCGTCGGCGGAATTGTTGTTTTTAAATTTGGCGGCAGCAGTGAGCCCCAAAAAGTGTTTGCTTGGCCATTTTCGAAAGGGAATAAAGTATCTGAATTTCAACAGAGAGAAAGCTAAAATGTGCTGAGAACTGTACTGGAAATCGATCTTTTAATATGTTAAGATACTAGTAACTTTTAAGAAATGGAGGTTTTCCTAATGCATTCTATCAGACTACGTTACCACTCTTTGAACCGTTAATTTAATACGTTCAAAGACTCTGGATATGTGTGCAGAGTAAATGGGATTGGTCTGTTTATTATTAGGAAACCTTTATTTTACGATTAGGTAAAAAAGAGGGAGCGAGTCTACCCTTTTTTTGCTGTTAAAAAATGAACCAAAAGAAGAACGTTCGTTTGTTCGTATAGCCCTATGGAGAATATCCTCTTCTTTTTGCTGGCCATAGCTATATCGGAGAAACATCAGCTGCTTCTGGTTTCTTTTGACTGGCCCATTTACTTCTAAAACACAGGCAGATTGCATGTGTTTTTTTGTGTTTTAAAGAAACGGTTCTAAGTTGCTGAAGTTGAATGAAAACCATCAATAACAAAACTTAGAAAAGGATGTAATGAAATGAAACAACAAACTGAAAATTGGAAAAGGAACATATTTCTTTATTTAGGAAGCCAGAATATATCGCTCTTTGGATCAGCTTTGGTCCAGTATGCGATTACGTGGTATATCACGTTAAACACCCAGTCAGGTATGATGATGACGATATCGATCATTTGTGGATTCGTGCCTACATTTTTACTTTCTCCTTTTGCTGGGGTCTTGGCAGATCGCTATAATCGGAAGCTGTTGATCATGTTATCAGATGCGATGATTGCCATCGCCACACTTGTCTTGGCCATCTTGTTTTTAATCGGTTACGATGCACTCTGGCTGTTGTTTGTGATCTCGGCCGTTCGTGCGATAGGGACTGGAATTCAAACTCCTGCAGTTGGAGCGATTCTTCCACAACTAGTGCCTGAAGATAAGTTGACCAAGGTAAATGGAATCAACGGAAGTATTCAAGCGATGGTTTTTCTCGTGGCACCAATGGTCAGTGGTGCGCTCTTGTCCATGGCATCGATTGAAAGTATTTTCTTTGTCGATGTATTGACCGCGGCCATAGCGATAATTACTTTACTAGTTTTCTTGGATATTCCTGTTCATGAGAAAGCATTACAAAAGCAAACGACCAGCTATTTCGATGATATGAAACAGGGTTACACTTATATCAAACATCACCAATTTGTGAAGCAGTTTTTTATGTTTTACAGCATTTTCTTTATCCTGATTGCACCGGCTGCCTTTTTAACACCTTTACTCGTGGCCCGAAGCTTTGGCGATGATGTTTGGCGCTTAACCGCAAATGAGATTTCTTATGCTGTCGGGATGACACTCGGTGGAGTAATGGTAGCATCGTGGGGCGGTTTTAAAAATAAAATTAGTTTAACTTTCATAGGGATCTACAAAGCAGAATGACTAATCATCATTCTGCTTTTTTTGCTAATGCGCTTATCTTTAAATTTTTAAATAAGTCATTGACAGGATCAATCGGAGGATGTTAATATTCTATTAAGTATTCAGATGAGTATTGTCGGAATTAAAAGCAATCAAATAAAATGCTTTTAACTAGTTAATAAAATAATAATCGTTACCAGACAACTGGAGACACAATTTACTGTGTCTCCTTTTTATTTATATAAGATTCCAACACTAGTCGACTATTCCGATAGAGACTTCTCGTACTTTGAGAAGTCTCTTTTTTTATCCAAATTAAAGGAGCTGATTTTTATTGAGACGATTAAGAAAATCAATTGGGCAACAGTGGTCAACATGGGTGGTCCCGATTCTTATCCTGGTTACCTGGCAAGTGTTAGGACAAATTGGGCTAATTGGTCAAGATATTTTACCCACACCGCTGGAGGTTTTACAGGCATTAATTCAATTAAGTAAGGAAGGTGTTTTATGGGAGAACATGGGGGTAAGTGCTAAGAGGGCATTAATTGGATTTATAATTGGCGGCAGTATTGGTTTTATCCTAGGCATGGTAAATGGGCTATCAAGAACTTCAGAAAAATTATTAGATAGTTCGATTCAAATGGTGAGAACCATTCCTCACCTAGCCCTCATCCCGATTGTTATTTTGTGGTTTGGGATTGGCGAATCGTCAAAATTATTTCTAGTCGCACTTGGTGTGGCGTTTCCAATCTATCTTAATACCTTTCATGGAATCAAGTCTGTTGATAAGGGACTCATTGAAATGGGGAAAGTGTATGGCCTTCAATCGCTCCATTTAATTGTGCTGGTGATTCTACCTGGCGCGTTACCATCCATTTTGGTAGGTCTCCGCTATGCCCTTGGGATCATGTGGTTATCACTCATTGTGGCCGAAACGATCTCAGCAGACTCAGGGATTGGCTATATGGCAATGAATGCAAGAGAGTTTATGCATATGGATATCGTCGTTGTCAGTATTTTACTTTATGCCTTTCTTGGAAAGTTTTCTGATTCCGTTGCTAAGTTTTTAGAGAAGAAATGGTTGCGATGGCACCCTAATTATAACAGTGTGAAAAATAGTTAGGGCTTCTTTTTTGGTTAAAAGATTGTTGATTTTGAATTCGCTCATTAATACACTCAATTCGCTCATTGATGCTAATAATTCGCTCATTAGACCCCAGAATTCGCTCGTAAAACTCAAAAATTCGCTCATTGATAGGAAAAGTCGATAAAAACCCAAAATATAGAGTGTAATTTTTCACAATTATCGAGTGCTAACAACACTATTTACGAAAACAAGAATTTACAAGGAAAGTGAGAGTGAACAAAATGGTCCAGACCCAGAATGGATTAAGTTTGGAACTCACAAACGTTGAAAAATCATTTGGTCATAACAAGGTATTGAAAGAGGTGAATCTTTCTATCAAGCCAGGTGAATTTGTAGCCATCGTTGGAAAAAGCGGATGTGGAAAAAGTACATTACTCAGACTAATAGCTGGATTGGAACCAGTCAGTAATGGGTTTATTCATGCGGATGAAGATGTCGTTATACGGAATCATCCTGATTCTAGAATCATGTTTCAGGATGCACGTTTACTGCCATGGAAAAGTGTCCTGACCAATGTACAAATCGGGACGAAATCTCGTTCCAAAGAAGGAGCCAATGCAGCTTTGTCGTTAGTTGGTCTCGAACATCGCGCAGGAGACTGGCCGGTTGTTCTCTCGGGAGGACAAAGGCAGCGAATTGCATTAGCACGAGCTTTAGCGGGTGAACCTCGGTTACTGCTGCTGGATGAACCACTTGGTGCCCTAGATGCACTAACTAGAATCGAAATGCAGCAATTGATAGAAAAATTGTGGTTAGAACAAAAGTTCACGACTATTCTGGTTACCCATGATGTGAGTGAGGCTATTTCTTTAGCTGACCGTGTACTTTTGATAGAAGAGGGAGAAGTAACGATGAATATTGCGATTACACTCGACCGTCCTCGCATAAAGGATAGCAAATTTGTCTATTTTGAGAGGCTCATTCTTGATCGTGTGTTGGGAAGAAAAGCGTCTCACGAACAGGAACCGCTGCCGAAAAAAGTTCATACCATCTGATGTTTAGGGGTTTAAAATTATTAGCTACTAAAGGAGGTTCGTATTCATGAGTAAACAATTAGGATTACAACAAAAGGGAGAACGAGAAGTAGAAACGGATGTATTAGTAATTGGTGGTGGACCATCAGGGACATGGGCAGCGATTAATGCCGCTTCCAAAGGAGCAAGGGTCATTCTTGTCGATAAAGGGTACTGTGGAACAAGTGGTGCGACGGCGCCATCAGGGACAGGAGTTTGGTTTGTGAATCCAACCCCGGAGGAGCAAGAAAAGGCAATGAAGAGTAGAGAAGCGCTTGGGGGATATTTACAGGATCGAAAATGGATGAAAAACGTATTAAACCGAACGTATAGCAATATCCACCAATTAGATACATGGGGATATCCTTTCCCACTAGATGATAACGGATTTAAGCATCGGAGGAGTTTGCAGGGGCCAGATTATATGCGGTTGATGCGGAAACAGGTGAAAAAAGCAGGGGTGAAAATTTGGGATCATAGCCCTGCACTTGAGCTTCTGGCAGATGAACACGGTGTGGGTGGGGCAGCCGGTGTTTTTAGTGAAACAGGGGAACGCTGGAAAGTAAAGGCTGTAGCCGTTGTTATCGCTTCTGGGGGATGTGCCTTTCTAAGCAGGGCATTGGGAACCAATGTTTTAACCGGTGACGGGTATTTACTTGCCGCTGAAGCAGGGGCCAATCTGTCTGGGATGGAATTTTCAAATGCTTATGCCATTGCTCCAGCTTTTTCATCGGTAACAAAAACAGCATTGTATACATGGGCAACATTTTACTATCAGGATGGTTCAGTCATTGAAGGAGCAGGTTCTCAAAGAGGTCGGTCCGTGATCGCGAAGACACTGCAAACACAGCCCGTGTATGCAAGGCTCGATAAAGCAGATGAAGAAATGCAAAAATGGATGCGAAAAGCACAGCCGAATTTCTTCGTTCCTTTTAACAGGTTGAGTATTAATCCATTCACGGACCGATTTCCAGTGACTTTAAGATTAGAAGGGACCGTTCGTGGGACGGGCGGCATCCATCTTATCAATGAGAATTGTGAAACGAAGGTACCTGGATTATATGCAGCTGGAGATGCCGCAACCCGAGAATTAATTTGCGGAGGATTTACGGGTGGAGGCAGCCATAATGCTGCCTGGGCAATGTCATCGGGTTCTTGGGCCGGTGAAGCAGCAGGTGAGTATGCCTTAAAGCAAGGTTCAAATGCCTCGAAACGGGATGTAAAAGGGATTTCTACTACACCCATTGCAGCGGGGTGGAGCAAATCAAACAAAAAAGGTTCGGTATTATATGAAGTTACGGAAAGCGTCCAAGCAGAAGTAACGCCTACTGAAATTAACTTATTTAGAACAGAAAAGACGCTTCAGTCGTCTTTACAACGTCTTGACCTGATTTGGGAGGAACTTCGATTAGGTCTCCTAGCAAACGAATCGAATGTTGTGAGAGTAAGAGAAGCCGCTGCTATGACGGCTACCGCTCGATGGATGTATTCTTCGGCTATAGAGCGGAGGGAGACAAGGGGGATGCATAAACGGTTAGATTATAAGGAACAAGACTCCAATTTCCATTATCGAATTCTTACTGGGGGATTGGATGAGATTTGGGTAAAACCTGATAAAACTTTGCATCAACAGGAAGGAATGAGAAGATGATTGAATTTATTAGTCCATCAAAATGTGTAAGCTGCGGTTTATGTGTTTCCGTGTGTCCTACTGGCGTATTTGACCAGGAAAAAGGGAAAGTTCCTGTGATTGCTAGGAAAGATGATTGCCAGACTTGCTTTATGTGTGAAGTTTATTGCCCTGTAGATGCTATGTATGTATCTCCAAATGTAGATGAAGTGACAGTAAATGAGGAAGAACTGGTCCAAAGCGGAGTTTTGGGAAGTTATCGAAGAGAAATTGGCTGGGGAAAAGGTCAGAGCCCAAGTGCCGCTTCAGATGCTTCTTATAAAATGTTTCAGATGATGAGTAAATTACCAGGACATTAATGATCCAGTAGGAGGATTTTCATGAGTATTAGCAATGAGCAAAAACCATTATTAAGGGGCTTAGTAGGCTTTCTGTTTGCAACTATTATTTTGATAGTAGTTGCAGGGTGCTCAAACAACGCTTCTTCAACCAACTCAAAGGAATCTAATAACTCCCAGTCAAAGACCTTACGGATTGGTTATATTGGATCAACGAAAGATAATATTCCAACAGGAGTGGATGGCTGGGGGATTCAACATCAATTACTTCAGGAAAAATTGAAAAAAATAGGTGTGGAAAAATTTGAATTTCATGCTTTTCCAAATGGTCCACCTCTAAATGAAGCGATTGCTGCAGGAGAATTAGATATTGGTATTTTAGGAGATACCCCAGCAATTGTCGGCAGATCGAACGGGCTGAAAACACGTTTGATTAACCAAGCGGCCATTAACAGCAATGTCTGGTTAATTACTCCTAAAAACGGAGTGAAGACTATCGAAGATTTAAAAGGGAAAACAGTTGCCACTCAGTTTGGATCCTACATGTATCGCTACCTAACCGGAGTACTTAAAGAAAAGGGCTTGGATAAGGATGTAAAGATTGTTAGCATGCTTTCTAGTGATGCGGAAGCAGCATTAGAACGAAATGACATTGCTGCTTATGCGTTTCCGACAAACTCAGGTCCGCTAATCAAGTCGAAAGGATATCCAGTCATTGATGAGGCAAAGGATCATCCAGAGTTACTAGGAAGCACGGTCACCGTTATTACTGAGGATTATTTAGCGAAGAATCCAGATTTTCTATCGATTTGGAATGAAGCCCGTAAACAATCATTAGCGGATTTATTAAAGAAACCGGAGGATTTTTATCAATTTCAATCAGAGCAAGTCGGTTATCCAGTCGAAGTAATGAAAGATTCTTTGCCGCTTAATAATTTGAAATCCGATGCATTGTCCACTGAAGGACTCAAGTTATTGGATGGTACGAAAACATTTCTAGTGGAAGGGAAATTTGCCAAAAAAGACTTTGATTTGAATGATTGGATTGCTAAGTAATTCTTTAGGGGAAACAAATAAAGGAGAGGATGGTATGGAGAATATCCTTCGGAATGCTGTAGAACAAAGAAGGAAAACATTAATAAATATATTGCTTACCTTTAAAGTATTTGAAAATGAGGAACAGCTTTCGAAGTTTTCTTTAACAGAATTAGAACATGAATACAAACGATTAAAGTCGAATAGTCATCCTCACAGTGATAGCGGGTCCATTAAATGGAAGAAGAAAATATAAAATGATGGCGCACAGTGACTGTCACCGTGCGCCAAGTATTTAATCTAGTATTCCCCACTACTACACATATTTGTCTCGGCCCGACATCATCCCGAACAGCATAACGATGAAAGAGATTATGATTAAGGTAATTAGCGGAATCATCCACATATGGGTGAAATCATACAAAAATCCAATAAACAAGGGACCTACTGCAGCTAAGATATAACCCGTTGATTGTGCCATCCCAGATAAATCGGCTGCCTCGCCGGCACTCTTAGAGCGGAGGCCAATATAACTTAGAGCTAGTGGAAAAGTTCCTCCCAATGCGATTCCAATAATGATAATACTTACGATTAAAATCGGATAAGAAGAGCCTAACAGTAATCCTCCGTAACCAATGATAGAGCATATGCCTAACACAAAAGATATCCATACTTGCGAACGATACCGTCCAGCAATTACAGGGATGAAGAAACTAGCCGGTAGTCCGACAATTTGACTAAATGACAAGAGCCAGCCTGCTGTTTCCATACTCAATCCATGGCTATGTAAGATTTCAGGTAACCAGGAAATCGTTACGTAAAATAAAAAAGATTGAAACCCCATAAATATAGCGATTTGCCAGGCAAGCGGCGAACGCCAGACATGATTCGAGCTCGGAGTGACTTTTCTAATCTCCTTTTGATTTCCTTGATTAAATTTAGAAAGGAATATCCACACCAAAATCGCTGCGACAGCGGGAATCCCCCAAACGTTTAAGGCACCCTTCCATCCAAGGTTCATTCCCACTGCTAACGGAACACTAACTCCGGATGCTAAGGAGGCAACTAATCCCATGGATGTTGAATAAACACTTGTCATCAGCCCAAATTGGTCTGGGAATTTGTCCTTTGCAATCGCAGGTAATAAGACATTTCCAATCGCTATCCCGACCCCAATAAACAAAGTCCCTGTGAAAAGAAAAAACGCCATGGGAATAGATCGAATGACAATGCCTATTAAAAGAGAGATCAAACCAACTACTAAAGCTGTCTCATTCGTTAAACGGTTGGCGAGCTTTGGTACAATTGGTGACATAATGGCAAAAACAATTAAAGGCAAACTCATTAATAAGCCCGCGCTCCAATGGGCTAGCCCCACATCTTTCTGAATCATTCCAACTAACGGTCCTACTGATGTAATCGCAGGACGCAAATTAAAGGCAATTAGTACAATCCCAATAATGAGCCATATGATGTAAGTCGATTTCGAATAGGTATTTGATTTTAGTAACTCCACTACTTAAACCTCCACTGTAGAACAAACTTTCTAAAGTATAACACAATTAAAGTTGTGAGGCGCAACACGGGCAAGAAAGCTCTTCTAATGAAATGGAGTCTTAAAGTATAGGAGAATAATAGGATAAAAAAGGGTCAGCCTTCCATTACGGTGAAGTAGTGGGAGTCTGACCTTTTTTGGAGATTTTTAATTCCAGCTTTTCGCTCAAGAACGTGGAGCCTAAGACAAGAGCACCGCCTATCATTTGAATTAGTGACATGCCTTCGTTTAAGAAAATCGCGGCAATAATCACGGCTGATATCGGATCGATATAGCTGAGTACCGCAATCGTCTGCCCCTTTAGTTCTTGGAGAGAAGTAAAGTATAAAAAATAAGCAAAACCAGTATGTACAATCCCTAGAATTAAGATGAAAATAATGGAGGTTGTGTCTAAACTACCCAGGTTTAAATTACCCTGCCAGAGTACATATGGAAACAGAACCAGAGCTCCTGCCATTAATTGCACTACCGTTGTTTCAAAACCTGATAAATTTTTGATGAATTTATTCATTAGGATCACACTAGCATAAAATGCTGCCGCTAAAAGGCCGTAAAAAATCCCTAACGTATGATTCTGTGAACCGCTCGTGCCGCCAGCACCAGGATTAACGATTAAAAACAAACCAATCATTGCCGAAGCAATGCATATAATCTTCACGCTCGTCAATTTTTCTTTAAGAATCCATGGGGCTAAGATCATCACAAAAATCGGTGCGAAGTAATAGCTTATCGTGGCATTGGATATAGTCGTATAGCGATAGGACTCAAAAAGAAAAATCCAATTTAATCCAATTGCTGCACCTGATAATAGAAGCAGAAGCGCATTTTCTTTAAGTGATTGAAAAGATGGCTTATGTTTGACCAGGAAACTAGCAATAAGCAGAAACAGACATCCGATGACACCCCGTAAGAAGGCAATTTCACTTGAAGACAGGTCAATCTTTCTTACAAAAACCCCGATGCTCCCAAAAATGAGCATCGTCAAAACAAGTCTGATTTTTCCTTTCATAATAGATCCACCCCTGTTCTTAAATCCATATGAATGATTACATAACTGCTTTTTACAGCAGCGACATCATCTTACTATGGTATAACTGGAAACAAATAAAAATCAACCATTAAATATGCCCGAATCCTTACTAATCTGTACATAAATACCCTTAAAAATGGAAAACAATATAAAAATTAGGGGGTGGTTCATTTTGCAGAAAAAAATCTTAAAGCAGTTTTTTAAGAAGCTCAATCCAGAACCACAATTTAGTGAACAGTCCAATACACAGGAAATTGAATTAAAAAAACAAGATATTAGCAGTAGTTACGATCAAAATTTAGTGACATTTAAATCCATTTTCAGTATGCCTATGAATATCGATGTTAAGGTACGTGAGTTTACCATCGGTTCACTTAACCTCCGTGCTTTTATCATTTACATAACTACGATGGTCGACGCACAAAGCATTCAAGAGGGCATCATGGAAAAATTAATTGGTAATATTCAGCCGTCAGGTAAGATTCAAAATATCACTTCCTACCCAAGTGAAAGAACCGCAACAAATATTAGGGAAATTACGGAATTTATTACAGGTGGAGTCACTGCACTCTTTGTGGATGGCGATACACAATGCTACTTATTTGAAACGACGAAAATTACAGGCCGTTCCATAGAGAAATCCGAAAATGAAGTGATTGTAAAAGGGGCAAAGGAAGCTTTTAATGAAAAGGTAATGGATAATATTTCCTTACTTCGCAAAAAGATAAGAAATGAAAATCTTATTGTTGAGGCAAAGGTTATTTCGAAACGATCCAGAAACGATGTATTTTTGGTTTATGAAAAAGACCTAGTAAATGATGAATTGCTTCAAACGATAAAAGACAAGTTAGCTTCTCTCGATACGGATAGAATTCTTGATCTAAGTATTTTAGAGCAATATCTAGAAGAACGGCCAAGGTCATTGTTTCCGTCCATATTATATACAGAACGTCCGGACCGGGCCACCTCCTTCATCGAGGAAGGCCATATCGTTTTATTAATGACAAATTCTCCAAGTTGTCTGATACTGCCTGCTACCTTTTGGTCAATGTTTCATTCGCCGGAAGATAATTACCTACGTACACCCTATGGGAATTTCATCAGGTTTTTGCGGTTTCAAGCGTTGTTTGTTGCCATGTTTGCATCGCCCTTATATATTGCAATTACAAATTATCATGTAGGGATGATCCCGCCTGATTTATTAATGGCCATTGCCGGGACAAGGGAACGTGTCCCTTTTCCGTCGACCGTTGAAATATTAATGATGGAAATCGCCTTTGAACTCATTCGAGAAGCGGGACTACGTGTACCAACCCCTATTGGTCCAACGATTGGGATTGTCGGTGCATTAATTTTAGGACAGGCTGCTGTTCAAGCGAATATTATTAGTCCGATTGTCATCATTGTTATTGCCTTAAGTGGCTTAAGCTCATTTATTATCAGTGATGTGAGCATGAATTTTGCTATTCGCATATCGCGCTTTTTATTTATTTTGGCGGCAACCTTTATGGGGATTTATGGCGCAGTCGCTCTATTTATACCGGGACTTTTTTATTTAGCTTCATTAACATCATTTGGAATTCCTTACTTTGCACCCATGACGCCGCATTTTATTTCTTCAAAAGACTTAATTATTCGTCATGTTCCCATGAAAGAAAGGTTTCGCCCAGGGTATTTAAATCCAAAGGATACTGTCAAACAAAGAAAGGGATAAAAAAACCTATGAAGCATCAACCTGGAAAAATTGGGATCCGTGAATATCTGTCCATCGCCATTTTAATGGTTGGTGCCAAAGTAACTGAAGACACACCGACTGCTCTGTTTCAAAAGGTCCAAAACGCAGCATGGATGATCCCAATCATAACGGCCGCAATCTCTTTTATCCCGCTCTTTTTATTACTAAAGACCATGTCGTTGTATCAAAACAAAAATCTATTTGCTGTTATTCAAAAATTACTCGGAAAATATCTGGGGTTTTTTGTCTGTTTTCTAATATTTATCATCAATGTATTTTCCATTTCGTTCGATTCAAGAACGTATACAACGATCATAAGGACGTTTTATTTTAATAGGACACCGATTGTCATCATCTATGCCATCTTAATGGGCGTTTGTGTATATGGTGCGAAAAAGGGAATTCAGCATATCGGATCAGTTGCCTATCTGGTTGTTTACTATGCAGTCGTTTTCTTGTTCCTTTCGTTCGTATTAAGTACTCAAGATAGCAGTATTCAATCCCTATTCCCCATTTGGGGTCCTGGAAAACTTGAATTATTGAAGCAAAGCACCCTAAATCTATCCCTTTTTTCTGAGTTTTTTCTGTTTGCCTTGATTATACCGTCTATCACCTCATACAAAGATTTTCGAAAAGGCACGTGGATAGCCTTAGTTTACGTCAGCATCCAATTAAGTGTGGGTATTATCATTTTCATCTGTATGTTTGATGTATCCTTAAGAGGAGTTGGTTATCCATTCCACACAGTGATTCGTTTTATTTCAATTGGGACTTTTTTTCCGAATATCGAAATTGTATTTTTCGTCACTTGGTTAATGGCGGCATTTATTCGTTTTGCCGTATTTTTGTACATAAATGCACTTATGTTCGGTCAACTATTTAAAATTAAAAATTTTGAATTCCTCATTCCAGCACTGGCAGCAATTTATTTTTTGATTGGATCCATTCCGGAATCACCTTATGACCTCAGTCTCCAACTGAAACCGATATTAAGAAGTGTTATTGGTCCTACATTTTTGGTTGTTTCGATCACTTTATGGCTGGCGGCACTGCTAAAGGGAGAATTTAAACATGAAAAAAACAGAGGCAGTATGTAGAATTTTGTTGTTTTTCCTCATTGTTTGTTTATTAACAGGTTGTTGGGATCGTCAAGAAATTGAAGACAAAGCCTATGTGATCGGACTAGGATTAGATCGCTCCAAAATTGAAGGGAAAATCAAAGTCACCATGTTATTAGCCAATGCGGAAGTAGGCAGTATTCAAGGCGGTGGCGGGTCAACCGAAAAGCCTCGGGAAATTGTCACGTTTGATGCCAATGATTTCATTGCGGCGAAGGCTACTGGCAATTCCGTTATCTCCCGGGATATTAGTTATGAACTATTAAAGATTATTGTTGTCTCCGAGGAATATGCACATGACAAAGATTTTATTAAGAAGTTTTACGACATCTTAAAGGATAAAGACATTCGCTTGGATTGTTATTTAGCCATATCTAAAGAAAAGGCAAGTGAGTATTTTATTAGGAATCGGCCGAAAATGGAAACAAGACCACATAAATATTTTCAATTCATGATCGACCACGGCATTGAAAATGGGTTCATCCCAGATTCCACCCTCTTTCGTTTTTTTAAAACATTGGAAAGAGGGACAGATTACTATTTGGCGATGTACACAACAGCCAATAAGGAAAAGAATCCTGAGGTAAGAAGTGAAGATGAATACATGGCAGGGCAATTGAATGCTACGGGCGAAGTGGGAGCTGCACAGTTTATTGGGTCAGCTGTCTTCAAAAATGGCGTGATGATTGATAAGCTAACCGGTCAAGAAACACGGAATATTAATATTCTAGATGATTCAACAAGTATCCAAGATATTTTGGTTGATATACCTGATCCTTTTTCAAAAGACAAGTTGCAGTTTGCAGCAAGAATCATGAAAACAGAAAATAATAAAGTGAAGATGGACTTAAAGGGTCAAAGGCCAAAGATTTTTATAACCATTCCTTTAAAGATAGAAATTATATCAAACCCATCTATGGTTAACTATACGGAGAAAAAAAATCAACAAATCGTAAAGAAACAAATAGCCGCTCATATAGAAACACTGAATGAAAAATTGTTAAAAAAAACACAAACAAAATTTAAAGGTGTACCATTTCCATTATCCATGTATGCCCGAAAATACTTTGGGACGATTCAGGAATATAAAAAATTCAATTGGGGAAAATCATATCAGAAAGCGGACATTCATGTGAAAGTAGATGTTAAAATTATTGATTATGGTAAAAGAACAAAAAAACCTCCAAGGGTGGGGGCATAGTTGAAAATATTTATTTACATGAGTTTATTTTTAATTATTCTTTATACCATAGGATTCGGTGTTTCCGTGTGGAAGGACAAAGAAAAAATAGGTGCAATGGCCATATTTTTTCTTTGTCTTTGCTTAATCATCCTGCCTTTCTTCTCGAATTTTTAAGACTAATTTCAATCTCTAATAATAAAACAAACAACGAGGGCTGGATATTCAGCCCTTTTTTAGTGAGAAAGAGTAACAGATAATTTGTTTGTTGTTCGAATAAAGGAACTGATATTTTAGTGTGTCTCAAAAAAACAAATGGCTTTAATCAATCGTTTATTTCGAACTATTTAAGTATAATTCCCCAGAAAGTTGATTTATAATGGAATAATAATACTAAAATAATTGATACTTAATTTACGCATTATACAAATGGGGTGCAAACAATTGATGATCGCTGATCAAATATTAGTAAAAAAAATGAACCAGAAGGTATTACTGAATGAAATTGTTTCTAATTCTCCAATCTCGAGAGCTAGATTATCTGAAAAAACAGGATTAAATAAATCGACCGTATCTTCCCAAGTAAATACATTAATAGAAAAGAAGCTGATTTTTGAAATTGGACAAGGGCAATCCAGCGGCGGAAGAAAGCCTGTGATGCTTGTTTTTAATAAAAATGCCGGTTATTCCATCGGAATTGATATCGGCGTTGAATCTATCAATGGAATTCTAACAGATTTAAAAGGAAACATCGTCGTAAATCAATTCCATCATCTAAAGGAACCTTCTCTTGATTCCAACAAAGATTTATTATTTTCAATGATTAAGGAACTTAGCAATCAAATCCCAGAATCTCCTTATGGTTTGATTGGTATAGGGGTATGCGTACCTGGTCTAGTCAGTACAGAGCAAAAGGTTATTTTCACACCGAATATCGATTGGAATTATCAACTAGACTTAAAAGCTGATATCGAAAAGGAATTTCAAGTACCTGTTTTTATTGAAAATGAAGCGAATGCCGGTGCCTATGGAGAAAAAGTCTTTGGGGCAGCTAAAAATTACGAGAACTTAATCTATGTGAGCATCGGGACGGGAATCGGAATTGGTATTGTCATTAATCATGATATATATCGAGGGGTTAATGGATTCGCTGGTGAAATGGGACATCTAACCATCGACTATAACGGACTCAAATGCAGTTGCGGCAACAAAGGGTGCTGGGAATTATACGCCTCCGAAAAAGCATTACTGCAGCCTTTTCAACAAAATAATCGCTTCACTTCCAGCCAGGACCTAATTAATCGCGCTAACCAAAATGATCCAGATATATTAATGGGATTACAAAATTTCGGTTTCTACCTTGGAATTGGATTAACAAGTATTATAAATACATTTAACCCGAAAGCAGTTATTATCCGGAATGACATTGTTGAAGCCCTGCCTATGGTTATGAACTCGATTAGAAACTCTATTTCCTCAAGGAGTAATGACATGTTAAGCAACAATCAGGAACTAGTTCTCTCTTCCTTAGGAAAAAATGCTCCCGCACTAGGGATGTCTTCGCTTGTTATTGAACATTTCTTAGAAATGTTTACAGCTTAAATCATGTGTATGCTGAAAGGTGGAGGTATTGTTGAAAAAAACGATTTATATTACGAGAAAACTCCCCGGGGAAATTATTGATAAACTCTCAAGTCAATTTCATGTGAAGATGTGGCATGAAGAAAATGTTCCGGTTCCTCGGGAGGTGTTATTAAAAGAAATTGAAGAAGTAGACGGGCTGATCTGTCTATTAACAGAAAAGATTGACGTAGAGGTGCTAAATCAAGCAAAACAGTTACAAGTCATTAGTAACATTGCGGTTGGCTATAATAATATCGATATTCAAGCCTCAACGGAGAGGGGAATTGTCGTTACCAACACGCCTGGTGTTTTAACAGAAACGACCGCTGATTTAACGTTTGCCCTATTAATGGCTTCAGCACGAAGAGTCGTCGAGGGATCTGAATACTTACGCAGTGGGGAATGGGGCGCCTGGTCCCTTATGCAAATGACTGGACAGGATATTTATGGTGCTACCCTGGGAATTATTGGATTAGGCAGAATTGGCGAAGCTCTCGTTAAGCGGGCACAAGGTTTTGATATGAACATTCTTTATCATAATCGGACACGGAAACGGGAAACGGAGGAAAAGCTCGGGATTCACTACCGAGAAATGAAGGACTTGTTGCAGCAATCTGATTTTGTGTGCCTGCTGCTGCCATACAGTCCTGAAGTCCACCACTTAATCGGTAAAGAAGAATTGTCGCTTATGAAAAAAGAAGCCATTTTGATCAATACCGCAAGAGGGGGGATCGTTGATGAAGAAGCATTATATCATTCATTGAAAAATGGAGAGATTTGGGGCGCCGGACTGGATGTGTTTGAACAAGAGCCCGTACCAACGGATCATCCATTATTAACGCTGCCGAATGTGGTAACCCTGCCTCACATTGGAAGTGCAAGTGTAAAAACTAGAATGAAGATGGCTCATTTGGCAGCGGACAATATGCTGGGTGTTTTAACAGGTAGTGAAGCACTTACTCCGGTTATTCTTAATAAATAAATGTAAAACACGATACTTTTTTGAAATATTTGTTAAGAACGATGCTCTTTGCAAGAGGTGTCAATATTAATTCTCACTATAATTATTAGAAGTTATTCCTTAATTTGGAAAAAGTGTAAAAAGAACTGTTTTACCTTGATAGAGAAAGAGACTTAAAGAATAAGGAGTTAGCTTGAGATAAAGTTTCTACTAGAATGGATCATACATTCTGTTGTAAAATCCTTCCTCAAATATGACAAAAATCATATGTTACGATGAATTTGTGGAAAAACGGCAAATTGTCGAAATAGGAGGAAGAATCAATGATGAAGAAAAAAGCAATTCTTACTGTTGCAGCTGCAGCGGCATTAATGATGTCAAATCCGGTCTTAAATAAAGCCCATGCGGCCACAAATAGCCCGTCGGTACAGGAAAAGGTCTATGTATACCAAGGGTCAAATATGAATGAGATTAATAGTGTGATTGAGAAATATCTTGCTAGTTTAGGATTTACTATTTCACAAAATACCGAAAAGCAGCCAACTCAAACTCAACCGAATCAAACGGTCGAAACAAAGGAGCCTGCTCAAACTGCTCCACAGTCTGTGCAGCAACAACCGGCAACTGAGACAGCTACTACACAAACTACAAGTACCTTAAGTGCTTATGAGCAAAAAGTAGTTGATTTAACGAATCAAGAAAGGGCTAAAAATGGCTTACCGGCCCTTAAAGTGGATGTAACACTTAGCAAAATGGCTCATGAAAAATCACGTGATATGTCTGCAAATGGTTACTTTAGCCATACAAGCCCAACATACGGTTCACCATTTGATATGATGAAGAAGTATGGGATTACCTATCGTTATGCAGGTGAAAATATTGCCAAGGGCCAGCGAACTCCTGAAGAAGTAGTCAAAGCTTGGATGAATAGTGAAGGACACCGTAAGAATATTCTCAGCCCGAACTACAATTATATTGGTGTAGGTTATGTCGCGCAGGGGAACTATTGGACACAGGAGTTTATTGGTAAATAGTGAATATGAGAGCTTGGGGATTATGATCCTCAAGCTTTTTTTGTATTAAACTATAAAAATCATTTAGTGACAGGAATTAGTTGAATGAATCTTGAATTATTAAAGGGGTAAATTAAAAGGTATAGTATTTAAATTTAAGGGGTGGAAAAATGAAAGTATTAGGATTTGGCGGCATCTTTTGGAGATCAAAAAATATAGAAACTTTAAAAAAATGGTATAACGACGTTCTAGGTATCCCTATGGACAATGATTGGAATATGACAATCATTACTCCTGGAGCAGAGAATAAAACAGCCTTTTCATTTTTTACAGAGGATAACGAATATTTTCCTCAAGAGCAATCTGTTATGTTGAATTTTCAAATTGACAATATGGCTGAGTGTCTTGAGCATCTTAACCAATGCGGGGTTCCTCTTTTGAAGGAGCCGGAGCAAAGTGAATTTGGAACATTTATTTGGATTTCTGATCCTGAAGGCAGATGGATTGAACTGTGGGAAAAACCCACTGACGTTCAGGAAAAGAGTTAACAGGCAACGAATGTTTGTTTCATTCAAACAAACGGAGCCATTTTGATCAAACGTTTGATTAAAACGTGGTCATCCATTATGTAGGGGTGAACTAACTAATCAAACGTTTGATGGAATAAACTTCTTCTTTGCCAATAAAAAAGAACACACCTCCTTCTATGAAGAGGTGCACTCCCGTTGAGTTTTCGTATTTACAAATAAGGAAGTAATAGACTACATATTTAAGGGAGCAACTGTTAAGCTGGAGCTCTTCCTAAGGTATCGGCTCCGCCTACGCCTAATACCATGATAGCCACGCGTGCTATCCCCTCTAATAAGTACTATATCTCATTATTATTAATAAAATATGAACTAAATATTAATCATTAGTTAATTTTTGGTTAAAGACTAATCAAACGTCTGATCAAATCGCCGGAATCCATGGTATACCTGGCTTGGAGAGCTAACCAAACGTTTAATCAGAAACATATTTTTTATTTTATAGGAATCCAGATTTCAGAGTAGTAATCAGGGCTCCAAGGATCTCCGGCGGAATAGACTTCTAAATCAGGTGTGCCAGCATGCTTGTAATGACTGGAAGGGAACCATTCGCTATATATTTGTTGCCACACTTTTTGTATAGCATCGGGCATTGCGCCGTGAACTTCAAATACGGCCCATTTAGAAGCAGGTATCTCAAGATTCAATAAACCTTCAGGCGTTTCACCAGTATGTTCCGTAGCAATCCAGTAATCCATTAATTGCACCTGAGTGCCTCGTTTTTCAGCACATACACCAAGGACGCCATTAATTTCCCCATTATTCACCTTGATTAATAAATCGTTCGTTCCATCGGTATGAACATCAGCCCACATTTTGGGGATCTCCGTTAAGTTCTCACCATTCTCACATGATAATTCGCGCTTGATTCCAACAACTTTAAAACGATCTCTTTCAATAATCTTATATTTCATAGGTTCCGTTCCTTTCAATGTACCCTGTATGGCCAGGCGATTATATGATTTCAGTTTAGGGATGTGTTTTGCGTGCCCGCTGTAATGATTCAACCTATCCCATTTTGCTGAAAAATGAGATCTATATCTTAATTATGCTGGCTGTTGCCTATTTGGCATTTTTCCTATTTCCGAAAAAATTACCTACATCGATTACCATTTTATTTTTAGTGTGGGGATTCGCAAGCTCTACCTTGTTTGATTTCACGATCGGCGGAGGGTTGCTTGATTATTATAAAGTCAATGATTCCAACAAATATGAACTATTCGATTTGATTAGAAAGTAGGTATTTCAGTTACTCGGACAGGAGAAGCGAAAAATCGGAAAAGGCTGTCCGAATGTCATGCTGACAACTGTTGTAATTACGGCCGGAAAAATTGTAAAACGGCACCATTACCTGCGGCAACTTCCACTTCAGCATAAGCCCCATTAATGAAGGTGATTTGTGGTGGGAGATGCCCGCAGTCAATATCATAAATAATTGGTATTTTAAGCTCATTAGCAAGGTCTTGATAAACATCTTCCACCGTATAGCTTTCAACGGGCTTATTGGCTTCACTCCGTCCAAACATTAGGCCTGAACAGTTTTCAAACCAACCAGCTAATTTCATTTGGACTAAGGATCTCCGCAAATCAGCAGTATTCATTTCACAATTCTCTAAATACCAAATAACAGGCTCTCCGCTTATATGTTTTTTTCTAAAAGCTTCTACATCACCGAATGGTGTCCCGATAAGATGCCTAATAATGTCAACACACCCGCCGAGCAAGCGCCCTTCGATCTTAACAGGTTGGTTCCCGACAACTTTCCAAACCGTCTGTTCGGTTAAATGAAAGACACAGGGTGAGGGATTAGCATGCTGCCATTCTTTCTGATAATGGTCAGAGGAAAACTGAGTAATTGATTCACCTATGTTCGTTGATAAAACAGACTCCCATATGGCGGTCGTTTCATCCATCAATTCTCCTCTTAAATCTACGAGATTTGTCCCATGAGCGGTAGCGATACCTGTTTTCAAGGTAATCGCAAGCAAAAGCACACTTACATCGGAATAGCCCAGTACCCACTTGTTTTTAATATTTTCAAAGTCTATATGTTCGAGAATCTCGATTAATAATTCTCCGCCCCAGGGTGGAATGATAATGTCAATATCACTGTTTTGCATCATTAAGTTAAATTCAGCTGCACGGATTAATGCTGGAGCTGATTTAGCTTTGTCTTGAGTCCAAGTTGTTTCTCCACAAACCACCTTGAATCCTCTTTGCTCCATCCGGCTGCATGCTTGTTTAATGACTTCATGTAGTGGTGCGGGCACACCTGAAGACGGTGCAGTTACTCCAATGGCAGCTCCCTTTTTTAAATGCGGGTAGTTAATCATAATAAAAATCCTCCAAAAATACTTTTACATGATTTTACCAAAAGTTCTGGTAATAATCATTAAAATATAAAATTCACAATTTTGACAAATTACTACTAGCCATTTGCAAATGAAAACGCTATAATTAAATTATGAAACATCGTACCACGATGTGGAACAAAAAATACTCAAGAGAAAACCTATTAAATATAAGGAAGTGGATATTGTGGAAACAAGGTACTCAACACACCCAGACCATGCAAAAACATTTACGACCGAGGAACTTCGCAAACACTATCTAATTGAAGAATTATTTGTGCCAGGCGAAATCAAACTTGTATATACGATGGAAGACCGCGCCATCGTTGGGGGCATCACACCGATGGGAGAGACGATTTCTTTAGAGGGGTATGACCAAATCAAAGCTGATTACTTCTTGGAGCGCAGAGAAGTGGGTATTTTCAATGTCGGTGGAAGCGGGAAGATCACTGTGGATGGCGAAACATATCAAATGGACAACAAAGATTGCTTATATGTTGGATTAGGAAAGAAAGAGTTACTGTTCACGAGTGAATCCACTGTAAGCCCAGCGAAGTATTATTTATTCTCTGCACCAGCTCATAAAGAGTATCCCGTCCAACACGCAGCCTTTAAAAATATTGAAGGCGACCGATTAGGGTCACTAGAAAATGCAAACGATCGAGTGATTCGCCGCATGATACATAATGAAGGAATCCAAAGCTGCCAGGTTGTGATGGGCTTGACGCAATTAAATACGGGAAGCGTATGGAATTCGATGCCAACACATACACATGACCGCAGAATGGAAGTCTATCTATATATTGATTTGGACGAAAATGCAAGAATGTTCCATATGATGGGGGAACCAACCGAAACACGTCATCTGGTAATGAAGAACGAACAAGCGGTTATTTCACCGCCATGGTCGATTCATTGCGGCAGTGCAACAAGTAACTATATCTTTATCTGGGCAATGGCCGGAGAAAATAAAACCTATAACGATATGGATCAAGTCACCATGGATCAACTGAGATAACTTGTAACTGCCAATGAGAAGACAAAAAAGAAGAGGTGCTAACTAATGAGTTTAAGAGATTTTTCACTAGACTTTTTTTCATTAACAGGTAAGGTTGCGATTGTGACAGGAGGAAATACCGGACTTGGTCAAGGCTATGCGATTGCATTAGCGAAAGCGGGAGCAGATTTATTTGTTGTTTCCCACAATACAGACTGGGATGAAACTAGAGCTCTAATCGAAGAGACTGGACGCACAGTTCATTTTCATCAAGCAGACTTAACGGTAAGAGAAAATATTAAAAATATCGTAGATGAGTGTCTGAACGTCTATGGGAAAATAGATATTCTCGTAAATAATGCAGGAACCATCCGTCGTACGCCATTACTAGATTACAAACAAGAGGATTGGGATGCGGTTATGGATATTAACCTGAACGCAGTCTATTTTCTAAGTCAAGAGGTTGCTAGAGTGATGGCTAAGCAAGAAAGCGGAAAAATTATCAACATTGGTTCAATGCTGTCCTTCCAAGGTGGTAAATTTATTCCTCCATACACAGCAAGTAAGCATGGGGTTGCGGGTCTTACAAAGGCATTCGCTAACGAATTAGGACATTACAATATCCAAATCAATGCGATTGCACCAGGATATATTGCTACAGCCAATACAGCGCCAATTCGTGCAGATGAGGGTCGGAATGCAGAAATACTCTCTCGTATTCCAGCTGGAAGATGGGCTGACCCGTCAGATCTTATGGGTGTAGTTGTCTTCTTATCTAGTAAAGCCTCCGATTATATGAATGGACATATTCTAGCAGTTGACGGTGGTTGGTTAGCCCGTTAAGTCGGGAAAAGGAATTAGTGATTTAAAGACAGAGGCGGTTCAAAGTCAATATCGTTTAAATCCAGCCGCCTTTGATTGTCATGATTTGTTTCAGGAACAAAACAAGCATGTCTCGACACTTTTTTACTAAAAAAATTACCCATTATAAACCGAAAGGTATGGTATGCCATTATGAAAATTATGAAGACGATTGAAAAAATTCCTGGTGGTCTTATGCTGGTTCCATTATTTTTAGGTGCAATTATTCATACGCTTGCACCAAAGTCTGGTGAGTATTTTGGTTCATTTACGAATGGGTTAATGACCGGTACTGTACCAATTCTAGCTGTTTGGTTTTTCTGCATGGGTGCAGGAATCAATATTAAGGCAACAGGTACGGTTTTACGGAAATCAGGAACACTTGTGTTAACAAAGATAGCGGTTGCATGGATCGTTGCCATCGTTGCTGCTATGTTTATCCCAGATGGCGGGATTCAAACTGGCTTTTTTGCAGGATTCTCTGTTCTTGCTTTAATCGCGTGCATGGATATGACAAACGGAGGCTTATATGCTTCCATTATGCAGCAGTATGGCAGTAAAGAAGAAGCCGGAGCGTTTGTCCTAATGTCACTTGAATCAGGTCCACTAGTGACCATGTTAATTCTGGGTTCAACTGGGTTGGCGGCATTCCAACCACAAGCATTTGTAGGCGCTGTCTTACCTTTCTTAGTAGGGTTTATTCTTGGTAACTTGGATAAAGATTTCCGTGAATTTTTCAGTAAAGCGACACATACCATGATTCCATTCTTTGGTTTTGCTCTAGGTAACTCGATTGATTTGACGGTAATTGCGAAGACAGGTCTGGCAGGAATTTTATTGGGTCTTCTTGTAATCGTTATCACAGGCATTCCATTAATGCTTGCTGATAAGTTTATCGGTGGCGGAAACGGTACGGCAGGACTTGCGGCATCAAGTACAGCAGGTGCTGCAGTGGCCAATCCAATGATCATTGCTACGATGAAACCTGAATTTCTGCCAGTTGCACAATCGGCAACGGCATTGTGTGCAGCGTCTGTTATCGTAACGTCGATATTAGTTCCAATTTTAACGGCCTATTGGTCGCAACACATGAAAAAGAAAAAAAATGAACCAGTTGTGCCGGGCGGAAATAAAGCCACGGCTTGATAAGTAAATCAAGGGAGACTATTATTCAGCGTATGTCTTTCTTTCAATTAAGGGGAGGATCGTATGAGCAGAATTATGACTGTTGGAGAACCGATGGCACTATTTGTAGCAGACCAAGAGGGTTCCCTAGAAACTGTTGATCGATTTGATCGTTTTGTGGCAGGTGCAGAGGTTAACTTTTCGATTGGGATGTCACGCTTGGGGCATGAAGTCACCTATATTACCCAACTAGGGCTGGACCCGTTTGGCAAAAATATTGAAACATTTCTGAAGCAGAATGCGATTGATACCACATATGTGACGTATCATGCAGACTATTTAACAGGAATGCAGTGGAAGGAAAAGGTAGTGAGCGGTGACCCAGAAGTGTTTTCAGCCCGAAAGAATTCAGCAGCTTCGCATATGAACTTGGAAACAATCGCTCATTTGAATTGGGACGGATTTGACCATATTCATTTAACGGGTATTCCCCCCGCATTATCAGCAGGGTGTAGAGAGATGGTCTATGAGCTCTTGAAGGTGGCTCGTGAGCGCGGTGTGCAGATTTCGTATGATCCTAACTTGCGTCCTGGCCTTTGGGCAGACAAACAAGAAATGGTTCGGGTCATTAACGACTTGGCCTGCCGTTCAGACATTGTTCTTCCAGGCATTGAGGAAGGGAAACTGTTAACGGGAAAAGAAGACGTTCATGAGATAGCAGCTTATTATCACGCCGCCGGTGTAAAAACTGTCGTGATTAAGCTCGGGGCCGCAGGGGCTTTCACCAGTTCACAAGGTGAGCAATTCTACACCGAGGGTTTTCCGGTAAAGAAAGTCGTTGATACGGTAGGTGCTGGTGACGGATTTGCCGTTGGAGTGGTCAGCGGGATATTAGAATGTTTGCCTTTGAAGGAAGCGGTAAAACGCGGAGCAGCTATCGGTGCGCTTGCGGTAATGTCCCCTGGGGATAACGATGGATTACCGAATCGAGATAACTTAGAAGCCTTTATTGAAGAATCCTTGGAGAAGCTTTAATAGAAGAGATGAAAAAAGGTAAAGAAAACCAGAAAAATCGGATTTTCTTTACCTTTAAATTATCTTGTTTAAGAACCTGTATACCCAAGGTTTCTTGAAATGGCGATACTATACTGTTTCATTTTGTCTATTAATGTATCGTTAATTAAATCCATCGTTACTCGATTATTAGGACCTGAAATACTAAAACTGGCAATTATCTTGCCTTTATGGTCGTAAATAGGCGAGGCAATACATCTTAATACTTCTTCATTCTCGGCATTATCTAATGCATAACCTTTGGCCTTCACCGTTTCGATTTCTTTAATCAATTCTTCTTTTGATGTGATTGTTGTTGGTGTCTTAGGAATGAAGGTAATGTTTGAAACGAGTTCTTCAAATTTGTCCTGATTCATATCAGAAAGTAATATTTTTCCGACAGCGGTACAGTACATAGGAGCTCTGCTGCCAATGCGCGAATACATTCGAATGGTTTGATTGCTTTCAATTTTATCAATATAAATCACTTCGCCGCGGTCTTCAATGCATAAATGAACGGTTTCATTCACTTCTTGTGATAATTTTTCTAAAAATGGTTTAGCAATCGTGACAATATTTGAGTTGTTTAAAAGGTTTCTAGAAAGAAAGAGGATTTGTAAGCCAAGTTTATATTTGTCGGTCTCTTCATCTTTAACAACATAATTCATATTCGATAATGTAGATAACAATCGATGAAGAGTACCTTTTGTCAGTCCAACCTGCTCCGCTAGCCGTGTAATCTGGATGCCGTCGGGATATTCAGAAAGCTTGTTTAATATGGTAAGTGCTCTTTCAAGGGATTGAACATTAGACATGATTTCTACCTCTTTTAAATGTTTTTCAGTTCATATTTTTGGAACGCTGTTCTATTATATGATACGATAAGAGTGTGATTTTGTAAATTTAAATAAGAATAATGAAAACTATTTGAAAATACTTTTTTGAAAAGAAAATAAGTAGAAAGAATGTGATTCCGATGATGAAAAAAATCAATATCTTAACGAAAATTGCGGAATGTGGTGTGGTTGCGGTTGTAAGGGCAGACTCAAAAGAAGAGGCTGTTAACATTTCAGAAGCCTGTGTAGAAGGCGGTATTCAAGGGATTGAGGTTACCTTCACCGTCCAAGGCGCAGATGAAGTGATTAAAGAATTAGCAGCCCTTTATCAAGATAATAATGATGTAGTGATTGGCGCAGGAACCGTACTTGACGCAGCGACAGCTCGGATTGCCATTTTAGCGGGGGCACAGTTTGTAGTGAGTCCAGCCTTTGACCAGGAAACGGCAACATTATGTAATCTTTATCAAGTTCCATATATGCCTGGCTGTATGACCCTCACCGAAATGAAACGTGCATTAGAAGCGGGAGTTGATATTGTGAAACTATTCCCTGGCAGTGCCTTTGGTCCAGATTTTGTTAAAGCAGTAAAAGCGCCGCTTCCACAAATAAATATTATGCCAACTGGTGGAGTCAGCTTAGACAATGTTGAACAGTGGATTAAGAATGGGTGCGTAGCCGTTGGAGTAGGCGGTAATCTATTGGCACCAGCAAAAACAGGGGATTTTAACAAAATTACTGAGTATGCAAAACAGTATATTGAAAAAGTTCAAGCCGCTAGAGGAAGATAAACTGTAACCCATAGAGCTGTTTTCTAGTATCGAAACAAAGACCCTTCGTCTTTTTTTCGATTTTTAATAAAGGTTGTGTTAAAGGTTAATGTTGATTTTTGCACTCTGTTGATTGGAGTGGAAGGTACGAAGACTCCTGCGGGAGTACGGGGCAGGGGAGACCCCGCAGGAGCAAAGCGACGAGGAGGCTCCCCGGCACGCCCGCGAACCGCTTGTGCCTGGAACGGAAATCAACAGACAATTTTACACAGCCATAATAAAAAGGAGGAATAGTTGATGCCAACAAATTTAAAAGACACTACTACATTACATAATGGTGTAAAAATGCCATGGGTGGGGTTAGGTGTATTCAAAGTGAATGAAGGAGAAGAGGTCGTTCAATCCGTTAAAGCAGCCATTAAGAATGGCTATATTAGTATTGATACTGCCGCTATTTATAAAAATGAAGAAGGCGTAGGTCAGGCCATTAAAGAATCAGGCGTGCCGCGTGAAGAATTATTTATCACCTCTAAGGTATGGAATTCTGATCAAGGCTATGAATCGACGTTAGCAGCCTTTGAAACTAGTCTTAACAAGCTCGGACTTGAATATTTGGATCTGTATTTAATCCACTGGCCTGGAAAAAATAAGTATAAAGATACATGGAAGGCATTGGAAAAACTCTATAAAGATGGCCGTGTCCGCGCCATTGGTGTAAGTAACTTCCTTGTTCATCATCTAGAAGATTTAATCAGTACCGCAGAGATTAAACCAATGGTAAACCAGGTAGAATTCCATCCGCATTTAACCCAAAAAGAATTGCTTGCTTACTGTAAAAAGGAAGGCATTCAAATGGAAGCATGGTCCCCGTTAAAACAAGGGCAGCTTCTAAATGAACCAGTTCTGGAAGACCTTGCCCATAAATATAATAAATCTGTTGCTCAAGTGATCTTGCGCTGGGATCTGCAGCATGGTGTAGTGACTATACCAAAATCGATCAAAGAACATCGCATTATCGAAAATGCCGATCTTTTTGATTTTGAATTATCCGCTGAGGATATGGAAAAAATCGATGGATTAAATCAAGATAGCCGCGCAGGTTCTCATCCAGATACAATGAGAGTTGGTTTTGAAGAATAGATTTTCATAATTAAGAGTCTGCCCTCCGTTCTATAGGGGCAGGCGTTTTTTCTATGATAAGAAAAAATTTCACCTATGCTATAATGTTGTATATCTTAACGGACACCAGAGCCCAAACCTCAGGAGGGAGCAGGACACTTGAACGTAACATTATCTCATAAACGGATAAAAGAAATGTGTGGCACTGTCTCCTTCAAACGGGGAGAGTATTTTTATCAAACGAATAAAGTTATATTTCATCAATATCTCCCACATCGCTGTCAAGCAACCGTGAGAGGTGATGAAGATTTTCATGTAACCATCGAGATTGGTCCAGGTGATGATCTTCGAACGGAATGCAGCTGTCCGAAGCTGGCTTCTTTTTCGAAGGATTGTCAGCATATTGCTGCCGTTTTATTAGCCATTTACGAGCACCAACAAAAAGGAACGATCCCTAGCACGAGCGCCGCTCATTCAACCAATCAGGAACTCACTGAAGGGTTATTGAATATTTTTACCGACCGGCCGGTCCGGTCTAGCAGTCATCAACTGCATTTTGAAAAAAGAACCGTGCTGGATATTGGGTTTATCTTGAAACCCGTTGATATAGGCAATGGAAGCCATTTATTTACGATTGAAGTTACACTCGAATCCGTCATAGTACAAAACATCCGTGTCTTTCTGGAACAGATGGGAGCAGGAAAGTCCTTCAAACTTTCCAATTCATTTAATTTTGACCCAAATCAGCACTGCTTTCAAAAAGAATACAATGACGTACTCGAGCAACTCTGCCAAGTAGTCCTTGATGAAAAAGTTTATATGGATGCGGTGCCTGACACCAATAACAATATTAATACACAGCAAATGCTAATTATTCCATCATCCGCATGGGGACGCCTGCTTTCTTTCCTCCGAAAGATAACTAATGTGCTGGTGGAGTATGAGGGTCGAAGCTATCAGGGGCTGCATGTGTCTGACGAAGGGCTGCCTTTACAGTTTGATTTTGTTAGAGCGGATGGGAATGGCTATCAGCTGAAAGTCAAAAACCTGCAGCGAATGATTTTCTTTGAAGCTTATCATTCTGTTTTATTTGAAGGGAAAATAAAACAACTGGTAGAGCAGGACTTTAAACGTCTTTTCGACCTGAAAAGGATGCTTGATGCCTCGGGAATGAGTCAAATACCGATTCCTGAAGCGCAAATCCAGTTTTTTTTAGAAAAGGTGGCGCCTGGATTAAAAAGATTAGGCCAAGTTACGATCGCCGAAGCAATCATGAAGCAATGGATGACCACACCTCTAGTAGCCAAACTCTACTTGGATCGTGTGAAAAACCGCCTGCTTGCTGGGCTCGAATTTCATTATGAAAATACAATCATTAATCCTTTAGAAAATAGAGATCTCCCGACAGGATCGTTAGTGATCCGTGATGTGGAAAAGGAAGAGGAAATCCTGCAGATTTTTGAGGATAGCTCGTTTGCCAGGACGGACGGGGGATATTTTCTTCATAATGAAGAACTGGAATATGATTTTTTAACGTACGTCGTCCCCAAACTCCAAAACCTTGTCCGGATTTACGCAACGACAGCTGTTCGAAATCGGATTTCGAGAGAGAATTTTCGTCCGCAGGTAAGGGTAAGGGTCAAAAGGGAACGGACCAACTGGCTTGAATTCAAATTTGAAATGGACGGTATTCCTGAGAGACAAATACGTGAAGTTTTGGCGGCTTTAGAGGAAAAGCGGAAATATTATCGTCTGCCAAACGGGTCGCTGCTCTCGCTTCAGACAAGAGAATTTGAAGAAATCCAACGTTTTCTTTATTCACCACTAGCCAGAAGTAGGGATCTTGCCAGTGGATTAGATTTACCAATCGAGCAAAGTCTTCAAATTCTTGATACGGTTGAGATTAGTGACGCCTTCAAACTAGAAGACTCCTTTCGGCAGTTTCTGGATCACCTTCACCATCCAGGCAAGTTAGAGTTCGAGGTGCCTTCAAGTGTAGATCCTATTCTCAAAGAGTATCAAAAGCACGGGTTTAAATGGATGAAAACTCTGGCTTACTATGAATTCGGAGGAATATTGGCGGATGATATGGGACTTGGAAAAACGATTCAAAGCATCGCGTATATTGTGTCGGTCCAGTCTGATATTCGAAAAAATAGGCAGCCGGCCCTTGTTGTTTGTCCATCATCGTTAACCTATAACTGGCTGAGTGAATGCAGGAAATTCGCTCCTCAATTGAACGCCATTGTTATTGATGGAACTAAAGCAGAGCGGACCCAACTCCTGAAAGAACGGGCAAATGTTGATGTTATGATAATCTCCTACCCATTGCTGCGTCGCGAGATCATCTGGTTTGAGAAACAAATGTTTCATACTGTGTTTTTCGATGAAGCACAAGCTTTTAAAAACCCGTTGACCCAAACTGCCCGAGCAGTAAAAAAACTGCAGTCCCAGCATCGCTTTGCGCTAACAGGTACACCAGTGGAAAATGCCTTAGAGGAGTTGTGGTCGATTTTTCATGTTGTTTTTCCAGAACTATTTCTTGGGTTAAAGGAATATAGTAAGCTTTCAAGAAAAACGATTGCGCGGAGAATCCGTCCTTTTTTACTGCGCAGGTTAAAAGAAGATGTCCTCGCTGAACTTCCTGGAAAAATGGAGTCTTTGGAATCGGTTGAACTTTTCCCAGAACAAAAGAAATTGTATGCCGCCTATTTGGCGAAACTAAGGCACGACACGTTAAAGCATCTTGACAAAGATACGATTCGCAAAAATCGAATCAGAATATTGGCAGGTTTGACGCGGCTGCGGCAGATTTGTTGTCATCCTGGTTTGTTTGTAGATGGTTATCAAGGAAATTCGGCGAAATTTGAACAGCTCTTGCAGATTGTCGAAGAATCAAAGTTCTCTGGAAGACGTGTGTTAATTTTTTCTCAATTTACGAAGATGCTCGAACTTATCGGCCGGGAGTTAACGGTAAAAGGGCTGAACTACTTTTATCTGGATGGACAGACCCCATCAGAAGAACGAGTTAACATCTGCGAGCGATTTAATCGAGGGGAACGTGATTTGTTCCTCATTTCCTTGAAAGCAGGAGGAACCGGCTTGAATTTAATGAGTGCAGATACCGTCATTTTATATGATACATGGTGGAATCCTGCTGTTGAGGAACAGGCCGCCGACCGGGCCCATCGAATGGGTCAGAAAAATGTCGTCCAGGTCATCAAGCTGGTAACACGCGGAACGATTGAGGAAAAAATGAATGAACTGCAAGAAAAAAAGAGACACCTTATCGAAGAAATTATTGATTCGGATGAGAAAGTCATGTCTACCCTTACTGAAGAGGATATAAGGGAAATATTGATGATATAGAAAAAAGGAGCTGCAGCGCAGCTCCTTTTTTTGCCTTATACACCAATAACATTCAATGATTGGCGAAGACCTTCGATTGCAAATCTCCGGATAAATTGAAAGGCAAATAATGCAATAATTGGTGAAAAATCAATAGGACCAAGTGGTGGAATAAACCTTCTGAACAAGCCTAAATAAGGTTCGACCAACTTGCCAATCCAGATCCCAAGTTTGGTTTCTTGAAACTTAGGAAACCAAGAACCAAAAATGGATATTAAAATTAACCAATAATAAGCCTCAAAAACATAATGTCCAATAAGTAAAATATTAGAGCCCAATATCGATCTTCCGTTCTATCATAATTTTTTTTATTCTGCCATTCATCTTACCTATATATACTTGTACGATTGAAATTCAATAAAGTTTCAAGATTTTTATAAAAACCTAAAGGCGGTTTAGAACTTCAGGAATAAAATCGGCATAGCTGTCAATATGAAAATCCGCTTCAATGTTTTGATTCTGAAAGGCACATGTTTTAATCTTTAATTTGCGAGCGGGAATTAAGTCTAACTCACGGTCACCGACAACCAAATCAATTTGGTAACTTTTTAATACATATTCATAAGAGGAGCTGTGTGGTTTTCGTGTAAATCCTTGTTCCTCCACGGAAACAATGTCTTTAAAATAGTCTTTTAATTGATATTTCTCAAGCAGAAATACAGTGGATTCCTTATCACGATGTGTCACAATAATATTATTCTCCACAGAGGATAAAGCTTCCTTTAAGTGTTCAAATGGCTTGCTTTCTGTCTTTGAATAATAATTATGTAAAGTTTGGTATTCAAGTCTCTGTTCCTCACCGATTCCATAATGCTTAAAGGCAGTCTTGGAATCAATTTTAAGCCATTTAAGAACCTCATCACGGTCCAAATCTTGTTGGCTTAAGCGGATGAATCCAGAGACAAGTGCTGGATAGGTGTCAAAAAGAGTTCCGTCAAAATCCCATAATACGTTCATAATAATCCCCCGTTTCCGAAACGTTTTCATTTTTCTTTTAAGAGAGTACCATAACTTGAAAGTAAAGAAAAATCATTAGGACAACAAAGGGGAAAAATTTGTTATACTTTACAAAGGGAATGTACATCTTAATAGATAGAAATGAGGGATAACCATGCCATTTGATAGTTCAACACTTGGATTGCCATATTTTAGCTTAGAAGCAGCAGCGGTGGACAAAAGTCCAAGTGAATTAGTCATCAGTGACGAAAATAAGGAAAACTATTACATAGTTTCTCGTGAAGTATACGAGGAAGGCCCGCAGCAACATGGATATATCATAGTTGTAGAAGAAGGAGAGTAGAGCTGCTCTCCTTTTTTATTTGGAGAAAAAGCAACAAAATAGCAGGAAAGGAAGGATTGAAAGAGTATTAATTAATACAAAAGTCTGTTATTTGTCCTTCTTACCAATATTCACTAAAATATAACAAAAGGAGTGAACCAATTGAGTTATCAACAAAAAACAAAAGAAACTGAGCACAGTGTTATTGAGTTTATTGAACAGGTAGACAATCCGAAAAAACGTGAAGATGCGTATAAATTAATTGATATCTTTACTGAAACGACAGGTTATGAGGCAAAAATGTGGGGGCCAAGTATCATTGGTTTTGGTTCTTATCACTATAAATATGAATCTGGTCATGAGGGAGATGCCCCTTTGGTTGGCTTTTCACCACGTAAGGCAAAAATTAGTTTGTATTTTGCACCTGGTGAGCCGAAGCGTGAGGAATTACTTAAAAACTTTGGGAAATATACAACTGGGAAAGCCTGTGTTTATATCAATAAAGTTGCAGATATTGATGTTTCTGTATTAAAATCGCTCATTACCGAGTCAATCCAATTTTTACAAAAGGCATATCCCCAACAATAATAATGAAACGCTTCCCACTTTTAAAGTAGGAAGCGTTTTTTTATTCTAGCCAATGAAATTAGCCAATTCCTGGGTAAACTTCTTCTGCTCTTCCCAGAACAACCCATGTCCACTATGTTCAAACCAAACCAGTTTAGAATTCTGTATACCTTGGTGAAGGACGGAAGCCAGCGGCGGCAGGCAAATTTGATCATGTTTCCCATGAAGAATCAATGTAGGCACTTGAATCCTTTTGATATCATCGAATAAGGTTTCATCTCTTAAGGAATTAAGTAAACCTGCCGTGGAATGACCTGCAGCTTGGAGTCCTAATTGAAAAAACCAGTCTGAAAATGGTTTGGTGATTGCCTGATGGAAGAACATGTTCGTGAAGTCTGCGAGCATTTTCGGACGATCGTTATAAATTTGTCCCAGTAATGTATTGACATCCTTCGCTTCTAACCCAAAAGGGAAGCCGGGCCGCTTGGTAAAACTAGGGGCAGCCGCACCGAATAGGGCTAATTTCGAAACCCCATAGCCGCTATGACGCTCCATATATCTAATTACAATCGCTCCACCTACTGAATGGCCAGCGAGTGTGAAACGCTGTAAACGAAGCGCTTTCACAACTTGGCGAATATCATCAGCCATTCTGTCGTAAGAGTAGCCGTTCCATGGTTTATCTGATTTGCCAAATCCTCTAAGGTCAATCCCAATACATCGATATCCCATGGAAGGAAGGACATTAAACTGATATTCAAATAAATTATGATTTGCAGGCCAGCCATGGACAAAGAGGACGGTCTTATGGCTCTTGGGATTAATATCTTCTACATAAATGTTGACTTGAGTGGCAACCTTTACATAATACCCCATTTTGACCCCTCCTATATAAAAGTATGGAAAACCATCTACAACTAGGCTATTCATCAATAGCTAGGCTAATACGTAGGGAACCTCCTCGTACAGGTTGTTAATTTCCATTATTCTTATACTCTTCAGATAGGAATTTTTCGATTATATTAGGAAAAAAGTCTTGGTAAATAAGGGATATTGTTATTCTGATATTACAAATAGGAGTAATTTCCATGAAGAAAATTGTTGTTATATGAGGAGAATTTATATAATATAAACTAAGTATAACTGAATAGAGAAAATAATATTTCATTTTATAAGTCAGAGTTGATTCATTATAGTAATCAACTTTTATTATATTGAAAAGGAGAAATGCAAATGAAGAAGATTAGTTTAGCGTGGCAGATTTTCATTGGGCTCATTCTCGGTGTCATTGTCGGTGCGGTTTTTTATGGTAATCCACATGTGGCAAGTTACCTGCAGCCGATTGGCGATATATTTATTCGTTTAATTAAAATGATTGTTGTTCCCATTGTTATTTCTAGTTTAATCGTGGGTGTTGCTGGTACTGGAGATATGAAGTCATTGGGGAAACTTGGTGGTAAAACCCTTCTTTATTTTGAAGTGATCACTACGATTGCGATTATTTTAGGACTTCTATTTGCAAACGTATTCCAACCAGGTGCAGGTGTAGATAAATCGAAACTTGCGAAAACAGATATAAACAGCTATGTAAGCACAGCGGAACAAACAGAATCTCATTCAATGATTGATACTGTTGTAAACATTGTTCCTACAAATATCATTCAGTCTCTCGCAAACGGGGAAATGCTGCCAATCATTTTCTTCTCCGTTATGTTCGGGCTTGGAGTTGCGGCAATTGGGGAGAAAGGCATTCCAATCATTAATTTCTTTAGAGGAACTGCCGATGCGATGTTCTATGTTACCAACCAGATCATGAAGTTAGCGCCATTCGGTGTGTTCGCATTAATTGGTGTGACTGTATCAAAATTTGGGGTTGCTTCATTAATACCATTGGGTAAACTAGTTCTTGTTGTATACGGAGCTATGTTTTTCTTCATTTTAGTTGTCCTAGGTTTAACAGCAAAACTTGTTGGATTTAACATTATCCATCTCATTAAGTATCTAAAAGATGAATTAATTTTAGGCTACTCAACAGCAAGTTCGGAAGCAGTTCTTCCGAAAATCATGGAAAAAATGGAGAAACTTGGCTGTCCTAAGGCGATTACATCTTTTGTTATTCCAACAGGATATTCATTCAATCTTGATGGATCTACCCTTTACCAAGCGATCGCAGCGCTGTTTATTGCGCAGATGTATGGTATTCATATGAGTATTGGCCATCAGATCACCTTAGTACTTGTATTGATGTTAACCTCGAAAGGAATTGCGGGGGTACCAGGCGTATCATTTGTAGTTCTTCTTGCTACATTAGGAAGCGTAGGAATTCCTGTAGAAGGGTTAGCGTTTATTGCCGGGATTGATAGGATCCTTGATATGGCACGAACTTGTGTTAATATTGTCGGAAACTCTTTGGCTGCCATTGTTATTACTAGATGGGAAGGCCACAAGCTTAAACCTTATCAAGAACAAAAAGCAGCTTAATAGCGGAGAAAGGACATCTTCAACATGGAGATGTCCTTTTTCGTTTGAAGTGGATCGCTTTGGGAGTATAGATTCTGAATATTAAATGTAGTCAGATAATATTATTGACTTATACAGATTGATTAATCATACTAAAATTAATAAAACCGATAGAATTACTTAGATTTAAATATTTATTAGAGGGGATTCATTTATGTCACGAGATGATCAGGGAATTAATAAAAGTCCAAAAGAGATTACTGCAGATGGTTCGTTTAATCGTCAAAAAAATAGATTTACTACGCCTTTCGGTCAAAACGCTGGAGAGCTGCCAGTTGAAGCCGGGCGTTACCGATTATTATGGTCTGCTGTCTGCCCATGGGCCCATCGGTCGGTTATTGTCCGTAGTGTTCTCGGGTTAGAGGAAGTAATCAGTTTAGGGACAGCTAGTCCTATGCGGCCGAATCTTCCCCACGTGGATTGGGAGTTTTCTTTAGATGAGGACGACATTGACCCAGTATTAGGAATAAGGTATATGAGTGAAATTTATTTAAAAACAGCTGCAGATTATACTGGCAGGCCGACAGTGCCGGTAATCGTGGATGTTAAGGAGCAAAAGGTCGTTAATAATGATTATTTTAAACTGACGAACTATCTCGAAACTGCCTGGGCTCCTTTTCACAAAGAGCATGCACCTGATTTGTATCCGGAACATTTACGTGCGGAAATTGATGCAATAAATGATCTCATTTTCCATGAGGTCAACAATGGCGTCTATAAATGTGGATTCGCCCAATCACAAGAGGCCTACGAACAGGCATATGACACTTTATTTGCAAGATTGGATGAGCTGGAGGAGCGTTTGTCGAAACAGCGGTTCTTATTTGGTGATTTTATTACGGATTCTGATGTTCGGTTGTATGCTACGTTAATTCGCTTCGATGCTGCCTATTATTCTGCCTTCAAGGCCAATCGAAATCGGATAGTCGATTTTCCTAATCTATGGGGCTATTTAAGGGATCTTTATCAGACTCCTGGGTTTGGTGATACGACAGATTTTGATGCGATTAAACGGCACTACCATTTGTCAAACCATATCGCGAGTAATGATCAAAAGGGATATACTATTTTGCCGAAAGGCCCTGATCTATCTGGTTTGACATCGGAACATCATCGAGAAGCTTTAAGTAAAAACGCTGAGAAATTCTTAATAGACTGAGAAAAAAATTTGATTAAAAGCAGGTGGAAAAATGAATATACGTGATGCTGCAGCGGATGAATTCCCATTTATTCGTGAGCAAAGAGTTCACTCCTATGAAGAACATTCCCATAACATCCCACAAGAGCACTGGCAGGCTCTTAAACAAGCCATTTCGTCAGAAGCAGATTTGCAGGAAAATGTGGAACGGATTGTTGCGGAGTTGGATGGGAGTATCGTAGGGAGTGTTGCCTTATTTCCAGCCAAAACTGATGCTTATGAAGGATTGGTGGATGAGTTGGATTATCCCGAGATCCGGATGCTCGCAGTCACACCGCACGCTCGAGGAAAAGGAGTAGCAGCTGCCTTAATCTCAGAATGTATGAAGCGTGCAAAAGCACAGGGATATCCAGCGATTGGCCTGCACACAGCGGATTTTATGGTAAGTGCGATGAAGCTATATGAACGAATGGGTTTCGAGCGGTTACCCCAATACGACTTTGAACCTGCCAATGATGGTATTATCGTAAAAGCTTTTCGACTTATTTTTAAATAATTCAAATGGTTTTTAAAAACCTACTTGACAGGTAGGAAAAGTCAGAATAAAATGTAAATAATTCAAATAAATCGTAAACATGAAATTAAGCTGATTGGAAAACCAAAGGCTTATACTCTTAGAAATAATAAAGGGGTATAGGCCTCTTTTGTTAGGAAGGTGACTGATCATGAATTTTCCAATAAGTAAGTGCAGTCCACATTGTTGTATGTCATTGGATCGTTTTTTTATTACAATAAAACCAAGTATTCTTATATGAAATTGGTAGAATAAGAGAGGATGATATGATGGCATACGTGGATCAAGCAAAAGCAAATTATATACTGTCGATACTTAAAGGGCTGGAGTATGGATCTGTGGTGATAACAGTACATGATGGCAGCATTACCCAAATTGATAAAACAGAGAAAACTAGATTTGCACAACAAAAAAAGTACATCCAGAAAGAACAAAAGTAACAACACTTATTATTTCGTTCATTTTAAAAATATAGCCGATCAGACCACTGAAGGCTACTTATTCTCTAGACTATCCGAAGGATGACCATTTCTGACAGGTCTTTTACCAAGGCCGAAACGCAGAAACTCATTCTAATAGGAATGGTCTAGAGATAGGTTGTCTTTTTTGTTTGGTTAAAGGTTAATGTTGATTTTAGCACTCTGTTGATTGGAGAGGAAGGCACGAAGACTCCTGCGGGAGTACGGGGCAGGGGAGACCCCGCAGGAGCAAAGCGACGAGTTATCATGAACGAAACTAGCTCCTTACTCGTAACATCGTAGGTTAATTTGGTTAGAATGTTTACTGAAAAAAACATAACCAAATCAGAGCTACATTACGGAAGGAGCTAGTTATTATGAAGGATACCATAAAATACGTAGGTTTAGACGTATCAAAAGAAAAAATAGCTGTTGCGATTGCAGATGAGGGTCGAGATGAGCCTAGATATTGGGGCATGATTTCGAATACACCAGAAGCAGTTAAGAAATTGATGAAAAAGTTAGGAAACAGCGAGAACTTACGAGTGTGTTACGAAGCAGGTCCTACCGGATATGCATTGTATAGGTTATTCCTTACTCTAAATATTCACTGTATGGTTATAGCGCCATCTTTAATTCCTCAAAAACCTGGTGAGCGTATTAAAACGGATCGTAGAGATTCCGTTCGACTGGCTCAATTATATCGAGCTGGAGAATTAACTTCTGTTTACGTTCCTACTCCAGAGGATGAGGCTTTACGAGATCTTGTTAGATGTCGAGAGGATGCAAAAGAAGACGAATTAAGGGCTAAACACCGGTTAAGTAAATTTTTACTACGTTATGATATCCAACCTCCATCAAAGGGAAAAAAATGGACCGTTAGGTATTATAGATGGTTGGACACGGTAAAGTTTGAAAACTCAAAACTACAAGTGGTTTTTCAAGAGTACTACCATCAAATTAAAGAGATACAACAACGAGTCTTGAGACTAGAAGAAGAAATCAGAATACAAGCAACGAACAGTATTCATGCCCCAATCATTCAAGCTTTACAAGCTTTAAGAGGCGTTGCGCTAATAACAGCGACAAGTATTGCGGCGGAAATAGGTTCTTTTAAGCGCTTTTCTACCGCTAGACAGTTTATGGCGTATTTGGGGTTAGTACCTAGTGAATTTTCGAGTGGTGAAAGTAGAAGACAAGGTAAGATCACCAAAACAGGAAATCGGCATGTCCGGCGACTACTCGTGGAATCGGCGTGGAGTTATAGATATAAACCGTCTGTTAAAGGTGAATTACAAAAAAGACAAGATGGACAGTCGCCGACTGTTCTAGCAATATCCTGGAAAGCACAAAACCGACTTCATAAGAAATATTTTCGATTATTATCAAGAGGAAAAGAAAGTGGTAAAGCCATCACGGCAGTAGCAAGAGAGCTAGCAGGTTTTATTTGGGCAATCACGCAGGAATTAGACGAAGTAGTACCAGCAGCTTAAAGAAGTACGATTCTCTATGACATTAGTACATTAGAAATAAAATAGATGGATGAGAATAGGGCTCGAAGGCAAAGAGAAAAACCGGAAAGGAAAACCCACGTGCCTCCTCTGTGCTATATCTAATTAGATTAACGCACGTCACGAGTTAGTGGATAAGGCCTTTATACGGAAAGATAAAATGTGAAAACCCACGGATATCAGAGCGCTAACCGCAGTAGAAGTTTTTGCCTTCGTGCCGTGTCCTTAACATCTATTCCAAGAAGGATGAAGGAAGGAAGATTATTCCAACTTTAGCTTAATAAAGTGTCTCATCTCTTTGAATGGCTGTCAAGGAGAGCACTTGACAGCCATTCAAAGAGATGAGAAATGGTCTGTAAGCTAAAGAAGGAGCTACCCTAGCCTAAACGGCTAACTATCTAACCAAGTAAGCGAAGAAGCGAGAAATAGCTTCTCTTCTTAGAGTTGGTCAAAAATAAACCAAAACCGAGTTTAAGTGGGGAGCCTTGACAGTTTCGTTCATATCAGGAGGCTCCCCGGCACGCCCGCGGAAAGCGAAGTGTCTGGAACGGAAATCAACAGACCAGTTTAACACAGCCTTTTGTTTAAAAAAAGGGGGAAATTACTAATGAAAATAACTTACAAATTCACAACTGTACTCATTCTAATCGCTCTTATTTTGGCCGGATGCGGTACACAGGCAAGCAACCAAAGTTCTGAGAAAAAGGATGGAGGAACCAAACAAGAAGCTGCAAAAACGAAGGAACCTGTCCAATTATTGAATGTCTCATATGACCCAACCCGAGAACTTTATGAAGAATTTAACGGAGAATTCACTAAGTACTGGGAAAAAGAAAAAGGGCAAAAAGTGACGATTCAACAATCACATGGCGGTTCTGGGAAGCAAGGCCGTGCCGTTATCGATGGGCTTGAGGCAGATGTGGTGACATTAGCTTTAGCCTATGACATCGACGAAATTGCTAATCTAGGAGGCTTACTCTCTAAGGATTGGCAGAAGAACCTAAAGGATAACTCCACACCATATACGTCGACGATTGTGTTTCTAGTTAGAAAGGGAAATCCTAAGGGAATTAAGGATTGGGACGATTTAACGAAAAAAGGTACTTCCGTCATCACCCCGAATCCAAAGACGTCAGGTGGTGCCCGCTGGAATTACTTGGCTGCTTGGGCCTATGCAAAAGATAAATTTAATGGTGATGAAACGAAAATTAAGAAATTTATGAGCCAACTATATAAAAATGTTGAAGTTTTAGATTCTGGAGCCCGCGGCGCAACTACGACGTTCGTGGAGCGAGGAATTGGTGATGTCTTGGTTGCCTGGGAGAACGAAGCCTTCTTGACCCTAAATGAATTAGGAAAAGACAAGTTTGAGATTGTCGTCCCATCTATCAGTATTCTTGCCGAACCACCAGTTGCTGTTGTTGATAAGAACGTCGAGAAAAAGGGAACAAAAGAGGTAGCTGAAGCCTATTTGAACTATCTATACAGTGATGTGGGACAGGAAATTATCGCGAAGAACTATTATCGTCCTCGCAATCAAACGATTCTTGATAAATATGCAGATGTCTTTCCAAAAATTAATCTAGTGACAATTGACGATGATTTTGGGGGATGGAAAAAAGCACAAGAGACGCACTTTAGTGATGGCGGAACGTTTGATCAGATTTACCAGCCGTAAATGTTGTTAAGTGAGACGGGTGTCCTCTATCAAGTGTGATGGGGGGCGCCCTACATGTATATTATTTGGAAGGGGTCAACCTCATGGCTCGATTAGCAAGTATGAAAATGAAAAGAAAAAGTGTTCTGCCGGGATTCGGCCTGTCGTTAGGGTTTACGATGTTTTATATAAGCATTCTTGTTATTCTGCCATTATCAATGATTTTTATTAATTCAGTGACAGTTGAGTGGTCAAAAATTTGGGGGACGATTTCAGATCCGAGGGTGGTTGCCTCCTATAAATTGAGCTTTGGTGCTGCTTTTTCCGCCGCGTTTATTAATGTTATTTTTGGCGTATTAATCGCATGGGTGCTAGTCCGTTATCCATTTCCGGGCCGACGAATTATTGATGGACTAGTTGATTTGCCGTTTGCCCTGCCAACAGCAATTGCTGGAATTGCCTTAACGACATTGTATACAGAGAATGGCTGGATTGGACAGTTTTTAGGTTTTAAGGTGGCGTTTACTCCGCTCGGCATTACACTGGCATTAACCTTTATTGGTCTGCCCTTTGTGGTACGTACCGTCCAGCCGGTCCTGCAAAGCTTGGAGAAAGAAATAGAAGAAGCATCGGCAAGCTTAGGGGCAAACCGTTCGCAAACATTTGTAAAAGTAATATTTCCAGAAATAATGCCGGCTGCATTGACTGGTTTCGCGCTCGCCTTCGCTCGGGCCCTGGGGGAATACGGTTCGGTAGTTTTTATTGCAGGAAATATGCCGATGCGGACAGAGATTACCCCACTTTTAATCATGACGAAATTAGAACAGTATGATTATGCAGGTGCGACAGCAATTGCGGCCGTGATGTTGATCTTTTCTTTCACGACCTTACTTATTATTAACGTATTGCAGTGGTGGACGAATCGGAAATTTATTTAGTATTTTAATTGATTTTGAGGAGAATTGTTTGTTTTTTAAATTACTTGGGGAGTTTCGGTAAATAAATCACCTGGTTCTGCAAATAAACTTGGTATTTCCGTAAATAACCCTTGACGAAACCGTGTATTTTCACTTATTTACGGTAAAAGGTTATTGTTTCAGGTGTAAAATTACACCTAATCAGCGACTCTATAAGGTCTATCGGCTAATTTACCGGTTCTATCGGCGAATTTACTGATTCTATCAGCGAATTTACTGATTCTATCAGCGAATTCATCGGTTCTATCAGCGAATCTAAAAATAACAAACTACAGATGAAAAAGAACAGGTCTAGAAGGAGGTCCTTATGGCAGGAAATGTCTCATTGCAGTATTCAACAGCACCGGTCCAAGCTTCGTCCATCAACTCTGAACCACGCCTTGTACGCTGGATACTCATCACACTCGCATTAGCATTCTTAGGGTTGTTTTTGGTGCTGCCACTGGTTGCTATTTTTATCAAAGCCTTTGATAAAGGGGCGGCAGTTTTTCTAGAGGCTATTAGCAATCCAGACGCATTATCGGCTATTAAGCTAACACTGATAATTACCTTAATTACTGTTCCCCTAAATGCCATCTTTGGAGTCGCTGCGGCCTGGGCGGTTACCAAGTTCAATTTTAAGGGAAAAAGTCTATTGATTACGATTATTGATCTTCCATTTGCCATTTCCCCAGTGATTGCGGGATTGGTGTTTGTTTTATTATTTAGTGCACATGGTTTATTTGGACAATGGTTAATTGATCATAATATCAAAATCATCTTTGCGGTACCAGGAATTGCGCTGGCCACGCTTTTGGTGACACTGCCATTCGTCGCCAGGGAGCTGATCCCATTAATGCAAACGCAGGGAACCGCCGATGAAGAAGCTTCTCTGACGCTGGGGGCGAGCGGCTGGAAAACATTCTTTTTAGTAACTTTGCCTAATATTAAATGGGGACTACTATATGGGGTTATTCTCTGCAGTGCCCGGGCTATTGGAGAGTTTGGGGCAGTATCGGTTGTTTCGGGACATATCCGGGGCCTGACCAATACGATGCCGCTTCATATCGAAATTTTATACAATGAGTATCAATTTTCCGCTGCCTTTGCGGTGGCTTCCTTAATGTCATTGTTTGCCATCATTACACTGATTGTAAAAAATTTCATTGAGTGGAAAGCTAGAAAGTCATTTGAATCAGAAGAAGGAGCGCATTAAGATGAGTATTCAAATCCAAAATATCTCAAAATCATTTGGAAATTTCCAAGCTCTTGATCAAATAAATCTTGATATTCAAACGGGGGAGCTCGTTGCACTGCTTGGTCCGTCCGGTTCTGGAAAAACATCGCTGCTGAGGATTATCGCGGGCTTAGAAGCAGCCAATCAAGGTGCGATTCTGTTTGGGGAAGAAGACATTACGCATATCAGTACAAAGGAACGAAAAGTAGGATTTGTCTTTCAGCATTATGCTTTGTTTCGCCATATGACTGTTTTTGATAATGTTGCTTATGGATTAAAAGTGCGGCCCAGAAAATTACGACCTTCCAAAAACGAAATAAGAGAAAAGGTCATGGAATTACTAAAGTTAGTAAAACTAGAGGCCTTTGCCGATCGATATCCATCCAATTTGTCTGGGGGTCAACGGCAGAGGGTCGCATTAGCACGGGCATTAGCGGTGGAGCCCAAGGTGCTATTGTTAGATGAACCATTTGGAGCCTTAGATGCTAAGGTACGGAAAGATCTTCGCAGATGGTTAAGAAAACTTCATGATGATTATCAAATTACCAGTATATTTGTGACCCATGACCAAGAGGAGGCGCTGGATGTTGCCGATCGTGTGGTCGTGATGAATGAAGGGAAGATTGAGCAAATTGGAACACCAGAAGAGGTTTATGAAAATCCAAACAGTCCTTTTGTTTATCACTTTTTAGGAAATGTGAATTTGTTTAAAGGCCGTCTGCATAACGGGAAATTACGGAATGGGCATTTTGAAGTCGATGCTCCAGAATTTTCGGAGATAGAGAATACCGAGGCAGTTGGTTATGTTCGTCCGCATGATATTAGTATCGAAAGGGAAGCTAGCCAGGATTCAGTTTCTGCCAAAATTAATTATATTCATTTAGTTGGGGCAGCTGTCCAACTTGAACTGATTCGAAAGGATAATGGGGACTACCTAGAAGTGGAATTAAGAAAGGAGCAATTTCGCAGCCTCAATCTAAAGACAGGCGAAGAAGTGTTTGTAAAGCCGCAACAACTAAAAGTCTTTATCCCCCAAGATTATTCCATTTAATAGTATAGTTTAATCAGTAAAAATCAGATAAGATTACTGTTAGTATTCGTATCTGATTTTTACTGGGGGAGTAGATTTGAGAAAAATTACCTTATCCAATGGACATACAGTCGAGGTGGAATGTTTAAGCTGCGCCTTAACAAGTGGTTTAATCGTCCCTGACGGAGGGGTCGTGTATGAAACAGAATATTTCCATGCCCATCAAGATGTCGCCTACCCGATTAAGGGTTTAATAATCGTCGCCTCCAAACGGCATATTACATGCCTAGATGAATTAACGGAGGCCGAAAAGACAGATTACATAAATATTCTTACGAAAATTAGAAAAGCCCAAAGAGAAGTCCTTGGGATAGAGCATGTGTATTATTTTTATAATGAAGATACCACCCACCATTTCCACATCTGGATGGTCCCGCGCTATGAGTGGATGTACCAATTTGGCCGGTCTGTTGAATCGGTGCGGCCTGTTTTGCTCCATGCTAGAAATGAAATGAATCATGATGAAAATCTCCAAGAAGTGATGGAAGCTATTAAACAACTGACGATTGAGCTAAATAAATCGTGAGGCGATCAAGCAGGAAGATTAGCTTCCTGCTTGATTGCCTTCTGCCTTAGCCGCATCAACCATTAGAATAACTGCAGAGATAATATGCATAACCATTCCTACAAACGGAATCCAGCCTATACATGAAGTTATGATTCCAAGGACACTACCTGTAATGGACCCGCTGCCCTCTTTTTTGGTAATCACCAACGTAACAATATGTAATATTAACATAATTGCTAGAGGGGTCCATACAAGACTGATAACGATCGTACCTCCAAGTACAGGAATTCCTAGTAATGCTTCAAGCCCACCTGAAACCCATTTCAGTATTCTTGATGTTGACATAAAATCCCTCCCATAATTAGTTGGTTTTTCTTTCCATAATCCTTTCGTTTCATTCTATTCACACTCTATCTAAAAATAGAACAAAGTCCTATACTCAATAACGAGTATAGGACTTTGTGATTGATTAAAGATTAGTTCCAGTCAGTGTGAAAAACACCATCCATATCGATTCGCTCATAAGTATGGGCACCGAAATAATCCCGTTGAGCCTGTAAAAGGCTGGCATTGGAATGGCCTCTTCGATAACTATCCAAATATGAAAGGGAAGCACTTAAGCAAGGAAAGGGGATTCCAGAATTAATTCCCTCACATACGATTTTCCTTAAACCTGATTGATACTCTTTTACTTTTTCAGCGAAAAAAGGAGCAATTAATAAATTCTTCAAATTTGCTTGTGTTTGATAGGCTTCACTTATTACGTTTAAGAACTCAGCACGAATGATGCACCCGCCGCGGAAAATAAGTGCAATTTCCTCTAATGGTAAGTTCCAGTCATAGAGGTCAGAAGTCATTTTATATTGTGTAAACCCTTGCGCATAGGCACAAACTTTACCCATATATAAAGCCTGTCTAATATGCTCAATCCACAAATCTTTATCTTCTATTGACAGTGCCACTTCCGGTCCAGCTAAAATTTCTTCTGCAAAAACACGTTCTTCCTTTAAAGATGATACATAACGGGAGAATAATGACTCCGTAATGATGGATAAGGGAATCCCATTATCGATAGCTTGCATACTTGTCCATTTACCCGTCCCTTTTTGCCCTACTTTATCAAGAATGACATCAATCAATGGCAGGCCTGTTTTTTCATCCTTCTTCTTTAAAATTTCGGCTGTGATTTCAATGAGGTAGCTTTTCAGTTCACCCTGATTCCATTTTTCAAAGATATCGGCAATTTCATTCACAGATAATTGTAATCTTTCCCTTAAAAAGGTATAGGCTTCAGCGATCAATTGCATATCAGCATATTCGATGCCATTGTGGACCATTTTCACAAAATGCCCTGCACCTTTTGGACCAATATATGTACAACATGGGGTACCATCCACTTGGGCAGCTATTTTGGTGAGGATGGGCGCTACTTTTTCATAAGCATCTTTCTCCCCGCCAGGCATAATCGAAGGACCATATAAAGCGCCAACCTCTCCACCAGAAATGCCAATCCCTAAATACTCAATTTCTTTTGACTTCAGATCCTCATATCTTCTGGCCGTATCTTCATAATGGGAGTTCCCGCCGTCCATAATAATGTCCCCAGGCTCAAGAAAAGGAACTAACGATGAAATCACTGAATCGATGGCTGCCCCAGCGGTCACCATAAGGAAGATTTTCCTAGGGGTTTCCAAGGATTGAACAAAACTTTGTACGTCGTAATACGGGGCGATCGTTTCACCGTCAATTCTATGTAAAAGTTTATCTGTGAGATCCCTCGTGTAATTATAGACCGCTACTTTTTCACCTTTGTTTGCCATATTTAAGGCAATATTGCTGCCCATTACACCTAATCCAATAACTCCAATTGTATTGTCCATTTCACTTTCTTCTCCTTTAAACTGCCAATAGTGGGGAACATAAATCCCCCACTATTGGCTTTATCTTAAACAAATAAACTTAGTATTAAAATAAAACCTAAACCACAAACGGAAATGATTGTCTCAAGTAATGTCCAGGTTGCAAATGTTTCTTTCATGGTTAAACCAAAATACTCTTTAAACATCCAGAAACCGGCATCGTTAACGTGCGAGGCAATTAAACTACCCGCTCCAGTGGCTAGGACGACTAAGGCAAGGTTCACGTCTGTTTGACCTAACATTGGAATCACTAACCCAGCAGTGGTTAAAGCAGCAACTGTGGCAGATCCTAAGGCAATACGTAAAATAGCTGCGATGATCCATGCTAGAATAATTGGTGATAATGAAGTACCTTTAAATAATTCAGCTACATAGTCTCCTACATGACCATTAATTAATACTTGTTTGAAGGCACCGCCGCCACCGATAATTAATAGCATCATCCCAATATGTGAGATGGCTGTTGAACAAGAATCCATCACTGTTTTAATAGGAATATTTCTTGCTAACCCCATTGTATAAATAGCAAACAATAACGAGATCACCATGGCAGGAGATGCACCGCCGACAAAACGGATAATGGCAAGTAAAGTGTTATCTGCAAATCCCATTGTTTTTTGAAGCAAAGTAATAATTGTAGCGATCGACATTAGAATTACAGGAAGCATTGCAGTAAATACACTGATTCCAAATCCAGGTGTGTCTTCCATTTTGAATGTTTTTTGCTCACCTAAAGAGGCGATATCTCCAGTTCTTGTAAAGGATGCAGGAACCAATCTTTTCGCTATCTTTGTAAACAAAGGTCCAGCAATAAAGACAGTTGGAATGGAAATAATAAAGCCGTAAAGTAATACTTCCCCAATATCTGCACCATATTCACCTGCGATGGTTGTTGGTCCAGGATGTGGAGGTAAAAATCCGTGTGTTACAGATAAAGCTGCTGCCATTGGAATACCAAGAAATAGAATAGAAACCTTTAATTGTTTAGAAATCGCAAATACGATTGGAATTAATAAAACTAATCCTACTTCAAAGAATAAAGCAATTCCGATAATGAATGATGCGACCACTACAGCCCACTGAATATTCTTTTCACCAAATTTATTAACAAGAGTCATCGCAATCCGCTGCGCTCCTCCTGAATCTGCAACTAATTTACCAAGCATTGCACCAAGCCCGAAAATGAGTGCTATATGTCCAAGTGTTCCGCCTAGCCCAGCTTCAATTGTTGCGATGATTTCATCTAATTTCATTCCAAGTGCAATGGCCACACCGAATGAGACAATGATAAGTGAAACAAAGGTGTTTAATTTAAAGCCCATGATTAAAATCAGTAATGCTATTATCCCAATTGCAACTATAATTAATGGCATGAAAATTCCCCCAAAATTTATTTATTTCTATTAATTAATCCTCTTTGATAATTTGCAATTCGTGTATAATCTTCTTCTAAAACCCTCGATAAGTTTATAAAGATTGGCAGTAATTCTCTATACTCTCTTGCTGCCTCTTCTTTAGGCGTATGTTTGTGTGTACTTCCAACCATTTCAGAAACAACATCAAACGAATCGATTTTTCCCGTAGCATATAAACCTAAGATACAAGCACCCAGACATGAACTTTCGTAGCTTTCTGGAACAACTACTTCGAGGTCGAAAATATCGGACATCATTTGACGCCAAACCTCTGACCTCGCAAACCCTCCTGTTGCTTGGATTCGTGTCACAGAACCTTCCATGCATTCAATTAATGCTAGAAATACTGTATATAAATTGTAAATAACTCCCTCAAGGGCAGCTCGAATCATATGTTCTTTCTTGTGCGCCATCGTTAAGCCGAAAAAAGATCCGCGTACATCAGGATTCCATAATGGAGCCCGTTCACCTGCTAGATATGGATGGAATATCAATCCATCTGCTCCCGGCCTTACACCTTCTGCGATTTTTGTTAGTACTTCATATGGATCAATGCCTAGTCTTTTTGCGGTTTCTACCTCAGAAGCGGCAAATTCATCCCGAATCCAGCGGAAGATCATCCCGCCATTATTTACAGGTCCGCCAATAACCCAATGTTTTTCCGTTAATGCGTAGCAAAAAATGCGACCCTTCTCATCGGTATGCGGCTGATCAATAATAGTCCGAATTGCACCGCTTGTCCCTATAGTGACCGCAATCTCACCCTTTCGAATCGCATTAACCCCAAGGTTGGAAAGGACTCCATCACTGGCACCAATCACAAAAGGTGTTTGAGGATCTATCCCCATTTGGTGTGCTAATTCAGGGTCACAGTTGGTAAAAATCTCAGTTGTTGAGACAAGCCTAGATAACTGTTCACGTGAAATTCCAGCGATTTTTAATGCTTCCTGGTCCCAATCTAGTTTTTTCAGATCCATCATGCACATGGCTGAAGCTAGTGAATGATCGACAACGTATTGGTCAAAAAACTTTTTAAAGATATATTCCTTTATCCCGATATATTTTTTCGCTTTTTTAGCTATTTCTGGACGATCATTCACAATCCAAGTAATTTTGCTTAATGGCGACATCGGGTGAATCGGCGTTCCTGTCCGTTTGTAGACCTCATGTCCATTTAATTCCTCTTTTATTTTATGGCTCCAGGCCTCACTGCGATTATCTGCCCATGTGATGCACGGTGTCAGCGGTTGATCATTTTCATCTATAGCAATGAGACTATGCATGGCGCTGCTAAAAGAAATAAAGGAAATTTCTTTTTGTGGGTGATGCTTCATAATATTTGAAATCGCTTTTACTACAGCCGCAAAAATCTCTTCTGGGTCCTGCTCAGCTGTTGAAATATCAGGTGTATAGAGTGGGTAACCAATATTCTCTTGTTGGATGACTTCACCTTTTTCACTAAATAAAACGGCTTTTGTGCTAGTCGTGCCGATGTCTAACCCCAACATATAGTTTGTCATTATTCTTGCTCGACTCCTTTAGAAAGCATTTGTTGAGACCGCCACAGGTCTTCTACTTTTCCTTGAACATCATCGAAATTTTGATGTAAGGATAGAATCATGAGGTCTCTATTTTTTGCATCAATCGCATCAATATATAATTGATGATTTTCCACAATGCGCGGAAAGTCTTCGTATTTTTCCTTGAACCGGGACCGCATCGATAAAAGGATGAAAGCCTCCATTACTGGTTTGGCATTATTCCAGATCATCGTGATGTAAGAATGATTGATTGCCCGAATAATTGTTTCGTGGAATAGGACATCTTGATAGGCAAACTCATCTGCATCGTGATATTTGATGGCTATTTTCATCATCTCGAGTATTTTACTCAGTTCCTTAACTAATGATGTAGTGTCTAATTTTACAAGACGTTCATATACAAACGATTCAATCAGTAATCGGACATCATAAATTTCAACTATTTCTTTGCTGGTTAATCCAATGACAACCGCACCCATTCGCTCTAAACGGATTAAATTTTCAGAAGCAAGGGTTTTTAATGCTTCGCGAATCGGTGATCGACTCACATTAAAATCAGCGGCTAATTTATTTTCTGATAGGATGGTGCCGCTTTCAATTAGACCAGAAATAATCTGCATCCTTAGCTCATATGTTACCCGATCTCCGACTGAAGCTTTCGTGAGCCATTTGGTCGGATATAATAAATCCTTTGATTCTATCATCGCTACACCTTCTTTATTGAATACGAGTACACTTGTATACAAGTATTATAGGTCGAATTTGAAAAAATGCAAGCGCTTTTTTTATACTCAAATGGGAATCGATGAAAGGTGCATTATTATTCTTAACGAATATAATAAAAATAATGTCAAAAAGGTCTAATAAATAAAGGCTCATGAAGAAAAGGTAAGGTTAGGATAGATGAAGATATTGGCAATTCTTTTTTTAGGAGGAAATTAAAAATGAGTATTTTTCATGATTGAAGATCCAGATATTCTCAGCAGGGAATTTGGACCTTATGAATGGGGTGGGAAACGGTAGCCCAAAAGTGCCCTTGGCTACCGTAAGTATGTCAGTTTAGACAATCTTTTATCAATAATACCTGTTAGCAGCAGGAGAAGAATCGATAAAGTGACATAATAGGGCATGTCCCACCAGACGAGGCTACAAAGAATTCCAGTATTAATGAGCATTAGATTCACGACATACATAAGGAAACCAGTGATAATATATTTAATCCAATTCCTGTTTAAGTTAAGTTTCGTCATTAGACAATAATACAAACTGTCACATAGATAGAAAATGGCACCCAAAGCAATGGAATCACGACCAGAATTTTCAAACCAACCAGGGGAGTATATTCGATTCGAGAAAAAAATGATGGGCAAAACATGTGCGCTTGCAGAGAGCGCGCCAGTTATTAAATAAAGGATCCAATAATGTTGGAATCCCTTGGAAGGACGCAAAATCCAATGATAATAAATCTTGGCCGCAGCAAAATAGAATGGGAGCCCCAGTCCTGTATAGGCTAATCTCCACCAATTATGGGAGTAAATATGTAGCTTTAAAAACAACCACTCAATTCCTACAAATAATCCAGAGAAAAAAATAATCCATATCCAATTTAAATGAAAAACAGCAATTAAGGTGGCCACAACCGGTAAAGCAAAGGCATTTGAAACAAACGCGCCCAAATTGTTGTCATAGAATTCATTAGCCTTGATAAAATTCGGATTATAATTGTAACAGGCTAAGAAATTATAGATGACAGTCTCAATCAGAAAAGCCCCACCTATATTTGTTAATAATAAGTATAGTGATTGAGTGTTTCTTTTTTTGAATAGTATAAAACTAAATAAACTGATGCTTAGAACAAGTAAAGCATAATACCAATATGAGTTATGCATAACATTCACTCCGATTAACTGGTTAATTTAGTTTGTTCCTAAGAATTGGAATCTATGCAATTTGTGCCAACAAGTAAAAAACCACTAAGAGGAAATGAGCACTCTTAGTGGTTTTCTGTTCTTGATTCAATATTAATGATTAGCCCGGTCAAACCCAACAACCGTCCAAATTCCTGTAGTATCTTGTCTTACGAGTCGTTTTAGGTACACCCCCGTCCAGCCATAAATTCTAAATGTAGGAAGGTAAGTTGAGTCATCTTCTCGAATTTTTTATAAATGAATTTAAGGAGGTCATTTAAGCGGATTTTTAAGTGAGGAGTTTTTGGAGATATCAACGAGGTGAAGAGGATTGTATCAATTGAAAGAAGGACTAGTCGTTAGGAATGAATTTTCAAGCATTCCGTATTCATTGATTCATCATGAGGAACTGAATAAAAGTATTTGTATTATGCTGCCAGGCCTTGGATATACGACCCAACGTCTGGCATGTTTTTGAATCACAATATAAATATTCTTCATGTTAATTATCAGTTTGCTAAGAATAATTGTATCATTGGCGACCAGGGCCATCATTTTTTTTGAAAAAGGACTATCTCGAGGTTTCCTGAAAAGTTACCTTGATGACTTTTTCCGTCACTTTATTAAATTCTATATTAACGAAGACACCGAATTCTTTATTCTTATCTTTTAACCAAAGCTTAAACTTTTCGGTGGAGGTTTGCGGTCCGCTTGTTCTTCCAATGTGAAGATAATCAATGATCTTGGCTTGCGGATACTTTTTATGGGTTTCCTTCAACGCCAATGTACCCCACTTTGCATATGGAGGAATCGGTTTTTGTTGCGCAGATACTCTATTTATGGCTGTCAGTGGACTTATACTTCCGGAGAAGCAGAGGATAGAAATAAATAAACTAATTAAAACTTTTTTCATGATATAACCTTCTTTGTTTTTGCTCTTATCATTTCTTTTTAGATAATAACTTATGTAGAATTTTATTAAGCACTATTTGTTAAATTTCAACAGAAAAGTACTGAGCCAGGATGTGGTCGAGTTCTTGGCTGTTAGATTTGCGGAGGGGATTATTATGGAGTTTAAATTACTAACTGCTTCTGATGCAGAAGGCTATTGGGCGCTAAGGTTGGAAGCACTAAAGCAGAATCCGGAAGCGTTCTTAACGAGTTACGAAGATGCTTTAAAAAGAGAAAATCCGATTGACCAAGTTGTCCGTAACTTTAATGCTGAAGGGAATTATACATTTGGTGCATTTGAACAAAAGAATCTAATTGGAGTTGTCACTTTATTGCATGAGAATGCTGAAAAAATTCAGCATCGGGCCAATATTTTTGCGATGTATGTTACCCCTAAGAAGCAAGGTATGGGTGTGGGGAAAGCATTAATGACTGAGGCCATAAATAAAGCCAAATCGATTCCAGCGATTGAAAAAATAAATTTATCTGTGATGGCAAGCAATGATAAAGCAAAACAACTTTATCGTAAATTAGGTTTTCAAGTATATGGATTCGAGGAAAATGCCTTCAAAGTTAATGGAATCGATTATAATGATGAACATATGGTATTGCATTTGAGAGCAGTAGATGAAAAGTCTGTCTTTAAAGGTGATAATATCTATATTAGACCGTTCTCTAAAGAAGATGCCGTGCCACTCCTTCAATTAAATAAAGACAATCGTCACTTTTTTGAAAAATTTTCGATGGAACGCAGTGAGGACTTCTATACAGTTGAGGCGCAGCTGAAGCGAATCCAGACGTATCAAGAAGAGTGCAGCATGGATCAGAGCTATGTATTTGGAATTTTTACAAATGAGGGCTGCTTAATTGGAACGATAAATTTATTTCACGTTCTTAGAGGCTCACTTCATAGTGCGTTTATCGGATATTTTTTAGATGAAAAGCATAATGGGCGAGGCTTTACAACAGAGGCGGTTAAATTGCTGGTGGATTATGCATTTAAGGAATTGGAATTACACAGGATAGAGGCCGGCGTCATGCCGCACAATATTGGTTCCATTCGTGTATTAGAGAAATCCGGTTTCCATAAAGAAGGATTAGCTGTGAAAAATGTGAAGATAAACGGAAAATGGGAAGATCATCAGGTATTGGCAATTATTAACCCGAATGATTAGGAGGCTAAAAAGGGAGGTCCCGGTTAAAGGACCTCTTTTTGCGTTTATGATATAATAAAGTCATGAAGGTAAAATTTTTAATAGCTGTATATTACGATAGGGGGCAGATGCAGAATGGATAACAATCAAATAATGCCAACCGAAATTTCGATAAAAAATAAAAAACATATGGTAAAAGGAAATGTAATAAGGGCCGCCGTATATGCAAGGAGTAAGGTAATCGAACTTAGTACGGTAGATCAAGAAAGATATTATCTTATTTACTATAATAATGCCCTTATTTTTGGTGGAAAGCTCGACCAAGTCGAGAAAGGAACATTTATATATAAAGCGACTCAAGAAGGTATTACTATTGAATTTCCGCATCCAATCTTACGTGCATTAATCCCCGAAGAAACCGTAACTATTCCCAATAAAAGTAACCTTTTTTCTCGACTTCAACTCGATTACTCACCACAGGAAATGGTCTATATTCTAACCACACTTGACTCTTTTTTCGAAAAAGAGCAACTAATCAAGGCTATTGATAAGGTTTTCTTCCACTTTAGAAGAAACGGTAAATTTCTAAAATCCTTTCAAATCCTTCAGATGTTAGCTGATTTCGCACCGAAATTCAAATCAGCACAAGAACGTTTGACCGCCCAAGAATTTAGTTCATACCACCATTTTTACCATTCCTCAAGTTTACCTGCAATCCTATCCAAGGACCCCCTATATGTAGAATTGAATTGCTTCAAAAATCGAACCAATCCAGAAGAACAAAAATGTTTAGAAGAAATAGTGAATAAACAAGACGGTTTAGTTGAGTTATTGCTATGGTTAGAAAATACAGAGAAACTTATAGAGACTAAATCGATCGAGAAGTATACAGGCAGAGCCTTACGCTTTGTGACGATGGAAGAATGGATGCTGATTTTGGCACAACTGAATATCAATGCCTTTCGAGTGCTTCCTGATTCAGAATCTGTCATCAAAAAAATGCTTCAAGCTGGTAATTATGAGAAAACTGCCCTATGCTTATTCAGATTTATCGATGACCTGCCAGCCTCCTTCAATGCCAATCTCCTAATAATTTGGGATCATTCTGACCCGACATTTGTCATAGAACATTTTGATGAATTTATTAAATTGTTGCAGCACTTGCCACATTCAGAAAAAACTAGGCGCTTTGAACAAAAGGTGTTCCAATGTGCTGAATTCCTCCTTAAAGAGCATGACCTTAAAACCGTGTTTGAACAACTCAGCCCTATACAAATGGTAATCCCGGGACTGGAAGTGATAAAAAAGATAAGTGAAATGGTTGAATTATTAGAGAATCCTGATCGGATGATGGAATTAGGTGATTATTATGCGGAGTTCAAACAATTTGATCAAGCGATCGATTGTTTCTTTTGGGAAATGGAACTCGATCCGCAAAATCCTGCTCCTGTACGGAAAATCAGTAAGATGTATCAATCAAAAGGGATGATTCAAGAAGCAGCCGCCTATCAAAAGGTACTTACTCAATTAACAAGTAATCAAGAAACTGGATGATGTCCTATCTCATCAAAACTGGGTGCACAAGAAAAGGTCATCAGAGAGATTTCTGATGGCCTTACGTGTTTGTTATACTTTTTCATCAATAAACTAAATTCTATTCTTCACATCTGCTCTAATTGATTCGATGATATTCTCGGATAAATTAGCCGGCAATGACACTCCGTTCTTAAAGACCCAAGCATTCACAACTTCAAGGTCTCCTTTTCTAAAAGTAATACTATAATCTTGCTCCTGGTAGGTAAAATCAGCGGTTACTTCTTCTTGATCGTATGCCTCTTCATCAACAATCATATTAAAAATTTCATAAGGTTGTTTCACAGAAAAGCTCCTTTATATATTCTTTTTGTAAATAGGGTTAACTTTAAAAATTTGTTTATTCAAAAGGAGCCACAAAAACTACTATATTTCACTTTAATATATTAATTAAGAATATGATAAAATGGGGATGGAGTGAATGGAGGTTGGCAGCAATTGATTACTATCTATAAAATCCTTGTTTTCATACATATTTTTTCAGCCATCCTAGGGATGGGGCCGGGATTCATATTAACAACCGTGGTTAAATCTGGAAAAAACATGACCGAATTAAGACATTCCTATAAGATTAGACATAAGTTGCACATTTTTGTTATGATTGGCGGCACGCTTTTATTAATTACAGGGTTAAGTATGGGGCTCCTTAACCCAAGCCTATTTAAGATGGGGTGGTATGTAACAAGTCTGATTCTTTTTTTGGCAGCCCTTGCCATTGGTCCGCTTGTCCTATCACCTAGGTCAAAACCAGTAAAAGCACTTTTAGAATCTCATAAAGGCGAAGAAATCCCAGCGGAATATTGGCGTTTATCAAAAATACTCTTCCAATTTGAAAACCTGGAAAATATCATCTTTTTAATCATCATCAGCTTGATGATCTTAAAACCATTCTAATTGGGTTATATTGGGTGTCAGGCACTATGTGAATTTTTCACATGGTGCCTGACACCCTTCTTTTCGTACTTCTTCGTATTAATCTGAAAATATGTAGGAGAGTACGGCCGGAATTCTTTTTCTAAAGAATGGATAAGCATGTTCCGCATCCTCGACAAGCTGAAAGTGAAAATCGTGTATTTTTTCATTCAATATTTCGTATACACGATTGGTAAGGTCAAGGAAAACTTGATTCATTTCTTCATCTGCACCAACTTCTCTTGTGCCAAAATCCATATAAAACTTTTCGATTTTAGATAAGTCTGATGTTCTTAACAGGTTTTCAATTTCCTCTTGATTTCGATAAAATCCAGGTGATAAAGCTGCGATTCTTTTAAAAATATGCGGATAACGGCAGGCTGCATAGGTGGAGATTAATCCACCCAATGATATTCCAGCCATCGATGTATGATTTTGAATGGTACGGTACTTCTCATCAATTAACGGTTTCAGCTCGTTCACAATAAAATCAATATATTCTTCACCGCGGCCGCCAGATGGACTGGCGTATCCTAAGATTTGTTTGCTTACCTCTCCATGACCCCATGGACAGTATTCATTGACTCGTTCCTCCCCCTCAGGATTTAGATCAATCGCAACGACAATGATCTCAAGCCCATGCTTATCCAAGTAATCTTTCATTCCTAAAGATACCCCTTTGATGGCCCCTTCATCTTCAAAAACATTTTGTCCGTCATGCATATATAAGACTGGGAATCTTTTATTTTCCTCTCTGTAACTACTAGGCAGGTATACTCTAATCAGTCGTTCTTGTTTAAAAGAGCTCATATAAACAGGGAATTTTTCTAACACCATAGCCGCCTACTTTCATTTTTTTTCTATTTAAAATTTACCATAATTTTCATCGGATTCGTTGAACTATATTCGAAACTGCGACAAAGTATGATTAAGAAGGAGTTAGATATAATCAAATAACAAGACTTGAAGACTAAAAGGTATCTATAGGTATATTAATTTTATTGATCCTATTAGTTTAGAATATCTTGGATTTACCTAAACTAATAAGGGGTTCAGGTGATTTTCATTGGTATACACCGTTTGACAAACTTCGCTATTGATTCTTCGAGTTGAATCGAGTAGTATGGAGAATACGATAATTGAAAGGGTGACCATAAGGCCAATGATTCACTAAACCTATTAAAAGAAAAAAATTCGGATAATTAAACGAACATATTTCTGGATAGGGTTAGTGCGGGCTTTTATAGACAAAAGGGAGTAAAAGGTACTTGGTGTACTGTGCCCTTTTGCTACATAAGTACCTCCTGTCCAGATAATTGGATGAGGAGGTTTTTTTTATGGAAGAAACAAAATCAAACATTACCATGGGGGACTTATTTAGGAATCGTGTCATACGCACAATCTTGCTTTCTACGTTATTCTTGCAAATCGGTATTTGGGTACGTAACTACTCCATTTTATTATTTGTGATTGAGAAGACAAATGAAGATCCCGTTGCAGTCTCACTGATTTCAGTTGCAGAATTCGCACCAATCTTTCTTTTTTCCTTTATTGGAGGGACTTTTGCTGATAGGTGGCGGCCGAGACGGACGATGATTTGGTGCGATTTCCTCAGTGCGGTGTCTATCTTTATTGTTTTGTTAACACTGGTATTTGGGGGCTGGAAGGTCATTTTCTTTGCAACTCTCGTGTCATCGATCCTTTCACAGTTTTCACAGCCTTCTGGAATGAAACTTTTTAAGCTTCATGTAAAAGAAGAACTAATTCAAATGGGGATGTCGATGTACCAAACGGTGTTTGCGCTCTTTATGATTTTAGGTCCGATTATTGGAACTTTTGTGTATCAGCATTACGGTATAAATGCAGCGATTGCGATTATGGGTATTGCCTTTATGCTTTCGGCAGCGACTCTATTTATGCTTCCACCTGACAGAGAAATTGAGGAAGGCCCTGTTAAAACGACACTTATGGACGAAATGAAGGCAGGATTCCGTTATGTTTGGAACAGTCGAGCGCTAACCTTACTAGGTGGCTGTTTTGCGGCAGCAGGTCTAGGGCTGGGACTGACGCAGCCACTATCTGTTTTCCTTATTACAGAAAGACTTGGTTTACCAAAAGAGGATTTGCAGTGGTTGATGGCAGCTTTTGGAGCGGGGATGATTTTAGGTGGTGGACTCACGATGGGGTTAGCCAAAAAGACTCCTCCACAAATCTTGCTTGCCATTGGAATGAGCGCTTCGGCACTAGGATTTTTCGCGATGGGGCTATCAGAACAATTGTGGCTGACATTGACCGCGCAATTCATTAGCGGTTTGTTTATGCCTTGTATTCACATTGGGATTAATACAATGATATTGAAAAACACAGAAGAAGCTTTTATCGGTCGAGTCAATGGCATATTAAACCCTATGTTTATGGGGACAATGGTTATTACCATGACAGCGAGCGGATGGCTGAAGAAAACCACTTCTTTGGTAACCATGTACGAATTATCGGCCCTGCTATTTATCGTGGGGGTAATTATTCTCATTCCACTCTTCAAGAATTCCGTTAATCTTTTGAACAAGAGTGAGGAAGTATAAAAGAATGCACATGGTGCCTGACACCCATTTTGTTTATTTTTAAAGCTGCCCTGTTTTCGAGGGCAGCTTTTTTACGCCTATTGGTTGAATACCAATGGGAGTGTAATGATGACTTGTGTTCCTTCATTTGGAATACTGTGGATTGAAATCTTCCCGCCATAGGAGTCGATAATCCGTTTGCAAACAGTTAATCCTAAGCCAGATCCATCCTTCTTGAGTGTAAAGAATGGGTTAAATGCTTGGTTGATTTGATCTTGCTGCATTCCCACTCCGTTATCGGTGACGGTAATTAAACAGTGTTCTGCCTGTTTCTCAAGAATGATAGAAAGTTTTCCTCCAAAAGGCATGGCTTGCAACGAGTTCTTTGTTAAATTAAGAATGACTTGCTTTAACTGATCTTTGACACAAGAAACGGGTAGATTTTCCTTAGAGTAATTAATGATTAACTCCACATTCATAAAATTAGCCTCGGAATGAATGATCGGCTCGATTTCTGTCAGAATGGTATTAACATTATCAATTTTAAGCGTATGAGCAGTGGGTTTTCCTAGTACAAGCAATTCACTAACAATACCATTGATTCGATCGATTTCTGTTTGAATTACTTTGAAATAGGATTGGGCTTTCTGATCGTGATATTCCTCGCTTAAAAGTTTTATTAATCCTTTTATTCCGGTTAATGGATTCCGGATTTCATGAGCTGTGCTTGCCGCAAGTTTCCCGATTAATTCTAGTTTATGATGTTCCGTTTGCGCATTTTCCCTTTGCACTTTCTTTTTCAAAAGAAAGTATTGAGCCCATAAAAAGACGATATTGGAAATGGTTAAAAAAATCATCAAATATTTAACAAACGATTTCCAAAAAGCTACTTCATTTTCCGATTGGACAAAGACGGATATTTTCCAATTAACATTGGCTATTTTCATACTGGATTTTACCGAGTCCTTTTCAGGTAGGGAACCCGCTTTAAATAAAATCTTGTTTGAATCATCGGTGATAATGACCATTTCGCCATTAACCAGGTTTTTAATGGCTGCTTCAATTTTATCTGTCCGTAAACTGGCAACAAGCACACCCTGCACTTTTCCATGATCGACAATCGGAGTAGCAATTGTGATGATTTGCCTGCCTGTAACCCGGCCAATATGTACGTCCGAAAAACTTGTTTTCTCTGTCTGGATGGCATGTTGAAAATAAGGTTGATCGTTTACATTCACATTTTTAGAATTTGTATTCGTACTAATTAATAAGTCACCTTGGCTATTTGTCCAAAAGAAACCAGATAGACGAGGATCCTTCCCTTTTGTTTCTCGAAGCACTGTTTCCAAATTAGATAGGTTGGTGTTCTGATACTTAAGTGAAGTTGCGAGCATTTCTAATCGGCCAACCGTTTCGTTAAATAAATTTTCTATATTCATTGTGTGGAAGGTGGCATATCGTGCGGCTTTATTTTTATTTTGTGCTTCCAAAATTTTTACTTGGTGTTGGGCTAACACCGAACTAGCGGCTAAAGCGGGAATCAAAGTGAGAAGTAGATAAAGTAGAAATTTATTTTTTAGAATTGACGATAGAACGCGAATGAAAACCAAGTGTAATCTACTCCTCAATGTTGTATAGGATTATTCTACTATTTTTTTTAGCACTCGAAAATACATTTTGCTGTTTATTATTGGTAATAGTATGTTTTTATTTAGTGGATTCTAATACCGAATGGATTATTATTATCAATTCATATTATGAAAAGAGTAACTTAAATTAATGTTTAATCGCTATATAAAAAGGTACAAAAAATAAAATAAAGTTTAGACCCCCGAAAAAATAAATAATAAAATTTTCCCAACGCTTTTGAGATCCTAGCGTTGGGATTTTTAATAGAATAGGTTATTTTTCGTTAGTACTTTCGTTAGTGCCTGACACCATGTCCCCTATTTTTTCCCAATTATCCTAATAGATTCATCGTGTTATGATTATTTTGAAAATTCTACACAAAGAGAAATTAGGAGGCGTTTGGCGATGAAAAAGAGAACATCACTAGTATTAGCATTGGGATTAACAGTGGGGTCTGCTCTGCCAATAACGGCTGCAGCAAAAACTGTACCGTATAATGTTACGGTTCAGAAAGATGCTATGCAGTTTGGTAAGGATGCAAAGGTTCATTGGAAACAAGGTCAAAAGGTACCATCCTTTGTTCATGGAAAGTTATCTACCAAAGCATATAAAGATAAAGATGCCATTAAGCAATTTTTAAAAGAAAATAAAGAGCTATATCAATTAGATACAGCTAAAGATTTAACTTTACTAGATGTTCAGACGGACGAACTTGGCAGCAAGCACTATAATTTTGTTCAATCGGTTCAGGGGATTCCGGTGGATGGAGCACAGTTTAAGGTCCATACCGATAAAAATGGAATCGTTACGGCAGTGAATGGAGATGTATTTCCAGAAGCATCTTCCTATTTCAAGGGCGCATTAAAAGCTCAGCTATCGAAGGATGCTGCTCTCGATAAGTCTTGGAAATCTATTACAGTAACAAAAGCAGAAACCCTAACCAATGCCGAGGATGGTCCTACCGGTAAAAAGGTAGAGGATACCGTTGAAAAGGCTGAATTAGTAGTTTATAAGAATGGCGATCAATTTAATCTGGCTTACAAAACAAATCTCCAATTTATTCAGCCATACCCTGCTAATTGGGTTGTTTATGTGGATGCTGTCAACGGGAATATCTTAAAGTCCTATAATGCGGTGGCTGATGGAACAGGAGTAGGTGTCCTTGGGGATACGAAAACAATAAACACCTACTACTCAAGCGGAACTTACTATTTATATGATATTACTAAGCCGATGACGGGTGTCATTGAAACAAGAACGGCAGCAAATCAATCCCGATTACCTGGTAATTATACAGTGGATGCTGATAATAATTTCAACGCTACCGGACAGCGAGCCGATGTAGATGCACACTACTATGCTGGTGTTGTTTATGATTATTATAAGAATACATTTAATAGAAATAGTTTTGATAATAATGGAGCCACTCTTCGCTCCACTGTCCACTATGGTAGAAATTACAACAACGCCTTCTGGAATGGATCACAAATGGTTTATGGAGATGGGGATGGAAAAACCTTCCGTTCGCTGTCAGGTGCTCTTGATGTTGTAGCCCATGAATTAACCCATGCGGTTACGGAAAGAACAGCTGGGTTACAGTACCAATATCAATCGGGTGCCTTAAATGAGTCCATTTCTGACACATTCGGGGTGTTTCTTGATAAAGGTGATTATTTAATGGGGGAAGATGTTTACACGCCGAATACAGCTGGTGATGCACTTCGCAGCCTGTCCAATCCTAAACTTTATGGACAGCCAGATAATATGAGCGGATACGTAAATACAACATCTGATAATGGCGGCGTTCACACAAACAGCGGAATTCCGAATAAAGCAGCCTATTTAACGATTTCAAGTCTAGGGACAGCTGTGGCTGAAAAAATCTACTATCGTGCACTTACAGTTTATTTGACTCCAACAAGTAATTTTAGTGGGGCACGTGCAGCGCTCCTTGCTGCAACAGCTGACCTTTATGGATCAGGCAGCACACAATACAATGCCGTTAAATCCGCTTGGACACAAGTAGGAGTAAACTAAGAAAAGAAAGAGGTCAGCCATCATAAAAGGGGATGGCTGACTTTTTCTTTGAGCAAAAAAAAGGATTGGTGTCAGGCACCAATCCAATAATGGGAAGTTTTAAGAAATGAGTTCTTCAAACCATTTCCGTATTAACTTGAGTTAATCATATGAAAAACTTATGTAGAATTTAGGTGGAACTTGTGTGGAAGTTGTGAAGATTTTATATGTGCAATGTAGTTAAGATGGCATATACTTATAAAAATTTGAAATCTAAATTTCTCCCCATATTTTTACTCGATACTATTAAACTAGCGAATATTTATAAAAATTGCGCCGTTTGTTGGTGGATAAATTTTTTTCTTACCGGGTGTTGTTATTCCCTTTTTTTGCAATATAATAAAAGTAAGGTGTTCACAAAATTGTCAAAATACATTTATCGAATTTACATACAAAATAATTTTTCAGGGGGAAGACATATGATTAGGGCGGCTATTGCTGGTGTAGTGGGTTTTGTGCTTATTTTTATCGAATCGATGATTGTCATGAATCTCAAAGGCCTTGAGACCATTGAGTTTGGCGGCATAGCTCCATTCATAAATGTCTGGGCTATGAATTTCTTTTTCGTCTTTGCTATTCTTACACAAGTAACCAATTGGTACGTGAACAAGGAAAGTTTAGAAGAGGATAATAGCTATTAATAATAAAGCGACGCAATCTGGCATAATGCCCAAGATTGGCGTCGCTTTTTGTTTGGTTTAAACGTTGTGTTTTACGAATTTATTACCTCCAATAGCTGTTTTACGAATGAATGGAATTACCCAACGATCAAGACCGATGCGGCCGGCATTATAACCAGCGAAAAGAATAATTGCTCCAATGAAAAGGTCAGTTGGAATATGAGATACAGTTCCTGCTAAGAAGAAAGAGAAGTTCATCACAAGACCAAAGAACATTGCAGCAGTTGTTAAGCATCCAAGAATTAGTCCAAGTCCAACTAAAAACTCGCCAAGTGGAACGATTGTGTTAAAAATATCAACGTTTGGTAATGCAAAGTGTTGTAAGAAATCAACATACCAGCCATAAACTACGCTGCCGTCAGGTCCTTTTACGGGATTAGCAATGGCTCCTTTTAAGAATCCAGAAGCATCGAAACCACCTGCTAATTTGTGGTACCCAGCTGTTAACCAAGAATAACCGATATATAGGCGGAGGACTGTTAAAATTCCTGCGGCAACTTTGTTTTCTCTTAACCAATTTACTACCATGTGAAACACTCCTTGTTTAATAAGTTTTTTATTTGTTTTCTATATTGTTACTATAACAAACTTATTTCGAAATTAGGGTAAATTGTTCACTATTTCACATATTCGTAAAAAAGTTTTGAACAAATTTTGAACAAACAATCCTTTTTCAGGGAGTGCTTCGTTAGTATTTTTTGGTATAGGGGATGAATATAGCTTTAAAGTAAGGGTTGAAATTTTTACCAAAAAAGGGCTTGATAAAACTAATAGTATTAGTTATTATAAAACTAACGATATTAGTTAAAGGGGATATGCCAGTGAGGATGATTAAAAATGGATATTTATATCAAGTCACTTTCATGGCAAGAGTTTTTCCAGTCAACTGCTATTTGGTGGAGGAAGAGGATGGGTTAACGTTAATTGATGCGGCACTAGGTTTTTGCACGAAGGGAATTATGAAGGCCGCGGAATCGATTGGAAAGCCAATTACCAAAATAGTACTGACACATGCTCATGAAGATCATGTCGGTGCGCTGGATTCAATAAAAGAAATGCTGCCAGTAGTACCGGTGTATATTTCGGTTCGCGACAATAGGCTAATGAATGGTGATCGTTCGCTTGACCCTCATGAGGCGCAAACCGCGATTAAAGGCGGTGTACCGAAAAAATTAAAAACGAGACCTAGTATTTTATTGAAGGAAGGCGACTTGATTGGTTCGTTAACCGCGATTGAAACGCCAGGACATACACCCGGCTCGATGTCATTTTTAGATTTACGTACAAAGGCGTTGATTGCTGGGGACGCCTTGCAGACACGGGGTGGAATGGCGGTAGCAGGGGATATAGTCCCATGGTTTCCATTCCCAGCCTTTGGTACTTGGAGTAAAGAAACAGCCATGATTAGCGCACGGAAATTAGTGAGTTACCAACCAGAGTTACTTGCGGTCGGCCATGGGGAGATGGTGATGAATCCTAGGAAAGAAATGGAACAGGCAATCAAACATCTTGAACGAAAAATTGGATAGGGAGTCATGACTATGTCACCAAGACCAAAAATCGGTCTCGAATTATCTTTTATTATTGAAGCGGCAGGAGAACTTGCCGACCAGCAGGGAATCCAGGAAGTTACCTTAGCAAACCTAGCGAAGAAACTAGGTATCCGCTCGCCTTCTTTATATAACCATTTCGACGGACTTCCAGGATTACGAAAGAAATTGGCGATCTATGGAATCAATATGCTTTATAAAGTGATGGCAGATGCAGCAATTGGGGTGTCAGGCACCGAAGCTGTCCTCACGGTAAGTCAGGCTTATGTAGATTTTGCCCGTAGGCATCCAGGAATTTATGAGGCTACTTTACTTGCACCGAATCCGGAAGATGTGGATGTGCAGCAAGCAGGGGTGAAAATCGTTGACCTTTCTGTTCGGATTTTGCAGGCATATCATTTAGAAGGGGAGCGTGCCCTGCATGCTGTGAGGGGCTTGCGCAGTATTTTACATGGATTTTCATCCTTAGAGCAAAAGGGCGGGTTCAAGATGTCGTTGGATTTGAACGAAAGTCTAATGATTATTATCAAGGCATTTCTTGCGGGGATGGAAGAGGGAATTAATTAATGTCGATAGGAAGGTTCATTGTGCCCAAAGACATAGAAAATACCTGTCGTGGGCACTCTGGAGCGCCTCTTCCCTTGAGTATACTCATGAAGGTACATTTTGGAGATAGCAGTTCTCCATTGACCTTTGGTATAATGGGTTAAAGTTTAGTATTAAGGGATGATCATGTAAATGAGATCAGAAAAATTGGGATTAGTATTAGATGTTGAGACTACCGGTTTAGGGCCAACCAAAGATGAAGTAATCGAACTTGCCTTAAAGTTATTTTCTTATCGAGCCGACACTGGCGAGGTAATCGATATTATCGAAGAAGATTCCTTTTTACGTGAGCCGCTCTCCCGTACAGCAAGGAATAATTATGACTCAGCGTACCGAGTTCATGGAATCCCATATGAAATGGTTCAAGGGAAAAGCTTTTATGATGTAAAAATAAAAACATACTTCCATCGTGCCGATTCCGTGTTTGCTCATAATGCCTCCTTCGACCGAAGCTTTCTTTATCATATGTATCCAGAAGTTAACGATCTGAAATGGTACTGTACAATGAGAAATATCCCTTGGAAAAATTACGGATTTCCCAATGGGAAATTACTCACGCTATTACAAGCACACAACATTACAGACTACCAAACACATAGAGCATTAGATGATATTACATACTTGTTGGAGCTGCTTAAGAAAACAAGTCCAAATGGAAACTATTATCTTCAAGAAGTGCTAGAAAAGTCCCCAATGAGAAAATATCAGCCAGCATTTTCACGATCGAAAATGGGTTAAAAAAACTAATCACGCTTGATTAGTTTTTTTGTTAGAATGGCAAAAAAACCCGGTCACATATTGGACCGGGTTCATCTTAATACAACTTGTATGTATGAATTTATTGTCTTCCCTCAGTGAAGATTTGGAAGGTTATACCAAATTTATCGATTACACTGCCATATGCCGGGCTGAAAAATGTTTCTTGAAGAGGCATAGTTACTTGGCCGCCTTGTTGCAGGGCTTCAAAGAATTTATGCGCTTGGTCTGCATCGTTCGTTGAAATACAGATGGTCACTTGATTACCGCTTTGATGTGGTTGGCCAGGGAAAGTGTCGGAAAACATTAATTCTGTTTCGCCCACTTTAATCGTAGCATGACTTATACGGTCTTTCGCTTCAGCTGGTAGTGGAAAATCAGGATTTTCTGGCATTTCTCCGAAAGATTGTGAAAAAAGAACTTGTGCATCTAAAGCGTTTTCATAGAATTGTATGGCTTCCTTCGCATTTCCATCCATCACAAAATAGGGAATCAAACGTAATGTCATAATTAACCTCTCCTCAGTTAAAAAATTATTTTTTCGAGAACCTCTATCCGATAATAGCTGTTGTGGACATTTTGATTTAAAAGTTCCACTTCTTATTATTACCGATAATTCTATTATAAAACGGGGAACTTATGTTCGCAACAATAAAATTAGCGAAAATTGAGTCCGCAGGATAAATTTTCCCACGGACTCGATATTGGTCTATTTTAATAACGGCAGGTATCGGTCACTAATAATATTCAAATGATGGAGAGCGTGGCCTGCGATAATGTAGGCGATGGCACGGGCAGTGACTTCTGTGTTATTGGCAAATCCAATGTTTGTCCAGGCCTCTTCCGGCATATTTTGAATTAAAGTAAGGGTAGCTTTTCTAGTGGCAATAAAGTCTTCGAGAATAGTTTTTATGGGTAATTTATGAATTTGCGAGCCTTGAACATAATCATTCTCATTAAAACCCGCCAAAGAGGTCTGGTCCCCACGTCCAACGCGGAGAAGTCGATAACTCATAATTCTTTCTGTATCCGCCATATGGCACAGTACTTCTTTGATGCTCCATTTATTTTCAGCATAACGAAAGTGGCCAACCCCCTCGGATAGTGACTCGAAAAGTTCGATTGTTTTGACCAAATGCTCCTTCAAAAGTAATAATAGATCACCATCAGGAACTAGAGTTACATACGGTTTATAATATTCTGGGTACTCATTTACTAGTGGGCGTTGTAACATTTTCAATTTCTCCCTCCTAATTCTAATGACAAAATTGAATTTTCGGATAATCATCATACATAATTTTACCATAAATCGTAAATAGTGCGTTAAATCTGTTCGTACTTGCTTTTTATACAAAAAAATAGCTACTATATGAAATTCCAATTTAAAGAAAAAAATATTTTTATAAAATCATAAATAGTTTTTTCCAAATTTGTGCATTCTAAAAAGAAAAAGGATTGGCACACATAGATGAGAAAAAATAAAATGATTTTACTCGTTATCATGATCCTGCCTTGGTTATCGATGCCGTTCATGGGAAAACGAACAATTAAGCATTTATTTCCAGGGGCTATATTTATGTTCATCTGGGTAGCTGTTGAAAGTATTCTCGCCAAAAAAAGAATGTGGTGGCGGATTTATGAAAGGATAAATCCTAGGGTAATTGGCGAATTGCCATTCATGCTGGGGCCATTTTTTGTCGGTTCATTATGGATTTTAAAATGGACTTTTGGTAATTTTATTCGATACCTATTTTTAAATTTAATTTTTGATACTCTTTTTGCTTATCCAGGGATGTACATTTTAAAAAGACTAGGAATTGCCTCTCTTATAAGACTAAGACCCTACCAAATGGTACTTTTGTTTATGAGTAAATCAGTGCTCATGTACGGACTTCAGAGCACGGTGACTAGATTGCGTAAAAAACCTAAATCTCTTCTTCAAAGAATATTCTCATAGGAGACACCATGGGAAACAGTGGGTAGATGCTGTTTTCATATGGTGTTTCCTTTTCTCGTTATGCTATGTCTTTTTAATTGAATCATAGCAAAGGGGAAAATTCTGACCGATTATAAACAAAAGTGGACCTCAGTAGAAGCGATGTTATCGGCCCGCCAAACCGAAAAATGTTACAATTAGAATAAATTATTATCATGGGGGGGAAATCATGAGTCCATCTAATCCGAACACTACCTCACAGTCGAGCGAAATCGATTTAATTACCGTCCTATCAAATCAAAACAAAGAAGAACTAATTAAGATTATTCTTGTCCTGTCAGAAGATTATCCCGAAATTGAAAAACAGTTACTATTTAAATACACTCCTCATAAAGACGAAATTTCATCCGCGAAAAAACTTATTTCTGCATCAATTAATGGGGCAAAAAGAAAAGGGTTTATCGATTGGCGTCATGTTGGTCCTGCATTACAAGGTGCAGAATTGAGCCTCCAAAAAGCGCGGCATAAAGTAGAAAACGGTGAATACGAGAGTGCGATTTTATTATCACTTGTTGTCATGCAGCCAGTTGTAAAAATGCTCAATTTTGCTGATGATTCAAATGGTTCGATCGGTGATGTTATGAATTGGGCGATTCGAACAATTGACGATGTGGTGATTGCCAGTCTGCCCGTGTTGAATGAAAAAGAGAAGAAAGGTCTTTTTGAGGCGATCATGAAAGAAGCCGGAAAAGTACATTATGATGGCTGGAGTGATTGGCGATATGCATTATTGAAAATTTGCACCTACTATTCTCCTATGAAAGATTTGAGAAAAAAGTTAGAAAAACAGTTGGAAACCCTCCTTGAGAAGACTGAAGCTTCTTGGAGTGACAGATATGAAAAAACACAAATAAAATTACTTCAGCTTGAAATCATTGAACGATGTGATGGGGCAGCCGCTGCGGGAGAATTTATCTATAAAAATATAAAATCTAGCGAATTCCGTGAAAAGGCAATTGTTAATGAACTAGGAAAAGGTGATTTCAAAAAAGTAATTCAACTTTGTTTGGATGGAGAAGAAGCGGATAAAGAATATCGAGGACTTGTCCATAAGTGGCGGGAATACCGATACCAAGCCTATGAATTGCTTGGAGATATTGAACAACAAAAACAATTGGCGAGCAAACTGTTATTCAAAGGTGAATTTACATATTACATAAAACTAAAAGAACTATATACAACAAGTGAATGGGAGGGCGTTTTGAAAAAAACTGTCGCTGAATTTAAAAAAATGGATTATCAGCCCTCAGCATACCTTTCTATTTTACAAGAGGAGAAATTGACTGATGAACTTTTAATTTATTGCCAAAAAAATATTCGAACTATTACAGAACTGTATCCATATATAATTAAGGATTATTTAGAAGAAGTAATTGCCTTGTTTATTAAGTACATTGAGAATGAAGCTGAAGAGGCTACGGATCGAAAAAAATATCGTAAGGTTTGTTCCATCATAAAAACCTACAAAAATGCCTGTGGAACGATTCAGTCGCATAAGCTAATTGGGGAATTAAGAGAAAAGTATATGCGCCGGCCTGCGTTCATAGAGGAGCTAGGGAAAATTAGATAAGCCGACAAGGAGATTGAAACAATGCTGCACCATATAGAAATTAATGTTTCCAATCTAAGCAAAACGATCGAATTTTGGCAGTGGTTTTTCACGGAGTTAGGATATCAACCATATCAAAAATGGGAGTCGGGTATCAGCTGGAAAGATGGAGAAACCTATCTTGTTTTTGTACAAGCTGAAGAACGATTTTTGGATGTCTCGTACCATCGTTCACGAGTTGGGCTCAATCATTTAGCTTTTCATGCGGAATCAAGAAAACAAGTCGATCAAATAACAATGCAATTAAAAGAAAAAGGGGTCCATATTCTTTATCAGGATAAACATCCATTTGCCGGTGGAGATACTCATTACGCTGTTTTTTTCGAAGATCCAGATCGAATTAAAGTGGAATTGGTCGCTCCATTCTAGCAGTTTCGGTCTGACCCTTCTACATTAAGATTGGAAACTTTTGTATTTCGCTATTTATAGTGATTTACATCACAAAACACCATCCCTTTTAACATTATAATAATCAAAAACAGAGGGAAAATTAATAGTGGATGGTGACGAAAAGTGGATTACAATTTTAAGTCGATCTATGATGAAATAGGCGGGCAAGAAACAATAGATAAATTGGTCAATGCTTTTTATCCGCGTGTATATGCCGACCCAGAACTAAGACCATTGTTTGAAGGGGATATGGAAGAAATAAAGCGTAAACAGCGGATGTTTTTGCCGCAATTCTTAGGGGGTCCTGCCCTTTATAGTCAGGAATTTGGACCGCCTGCCATGAGACATCGACATCTGCCATTTGAAGTAACGCCTAGAAGGGCAAAATGCTGGCTTCGCTGCATGAAAGAAGCATTTGAAGAAATTGGACTTGATCAACAACCTGCCGGGCTTGCGTTTTATGACCGGTTAACGCAAGTGGCTGGAATTATGGTCAATAGCCCGGATCGTGAATAATCAAAAGGCTCTTCTCAGATAGAGAGGAGCCTTTTGAATGAAATTCTATTTCTTTAACTTAGCCCAAGTTGCATCTAAAGCTTTTTCTGTTTCGGCTTTCGATTTTTGGCCGCCAACATACGCTTGAAGAGTAGCTCCAAATTCTTGGCCTGCACCATCCGGATATTTCATGAACTGCCAAGAGTAGGTTTTGCCTTCTTGTGAATATTTTTGAAGTTCTGCACCTAGAGGTCCAATATCTTCCGCTTTTGCTTCAATTGTTTTAAAAGCAGGGATGTACTTGAACTCCTTAACTAGAGCTGTTTTCCCTTCTTCAGAGGTAACCATCCAGTTTAAGAAATCTTTTGCTGCTTTTTTATCCGCTTCAGGAGCTTTGTTATGAACTACCCAGTTCGTTGGAACGTCAACCATTAATTTATCTGCCTGTGCAGCATCATCCGTAAGTGCCAATGGAATAAAGCCAACTTCCATGCCTGGATTTAGTTTATCAAGCATTGGTTGAATCCAGTTACCTTGCTGAATCATTGCCGTTTCACCGTTGGCAAATTGGGTTACTTCCGTGTTGTAGTCTGTTGTTAAAGGATTTTTGTTGCCATATTTGATCGTTAAGTCAACAAGCTTGAAGTAGTCATTGAAGTATTTATTGCCTTCGATTTTCGCTGACCCTTCGTTTAAACCTTGGATGTAGTTCTCGTCATCTGCTTGTTGGTAAGCAAATGGTACGTTTAGACCATGGTTTGCTAAAACCCACCATTCCGCATAGCCGACAGAGAAAGGAGTAATACCGGCAGCTTTTAATTTTTTCGATGCTGCTTCTAATTCCGTAAATGTTTTTGGCAGTTCTGTAATGCCGGCTTTTGCAAATAGTTTCTTATTGTAAGCAAAGCCATAGCCTTCCATATTAACTGGCTGTCCGTAGATTTTTCCATCGATTGTCATTGGCTTTAAGGCATTTTCATAGGCATCTTTTACCCACGGCTGATCGGATAAATCCTCGAATTTATCTTTCCATGTTTGAGCCTCTTGATAACCGCCATTGCCAAAGATATCAGGAGCCTTGTTGGAAGCAAACTTAGCTTTTAATGCTGCAGATCCATCTGCACCGCCACCGACGGTTTCAATATTAAAAGTAACGTCGGGATGTTCTTTTGAATATTGATCTGTTAACGCTTTCAATTGGTCGGCAATTTCAACCTTTCCATTAAAAAGATCGACCACTACTTTGCCGTCTTTCCCGCCACTTTTTTTATCAGTAGATGCACTGTCGCTAGAACAAGCTGTTGCTAATAGTAGTGAAGCGGATAGAACACCTGCAAGTAAAGAATACTTTTTGATCCCCATTAAAATTCCCTCCTGGTATATAAATCTATTTTATATTTGTCTCTGCTATCTGTCATGCAGACAGCAGAGGTTGTTCCTATGGTAAATTTTCTACTTGATAGAGCCACTAGTAATTCCTTTAATAATGTGTTTTTGCATCGCAAAAAAGAAGATTAATAATGGAATAATGCCCATGACTAAGGCAGCTAATGCCAAATCCCATTGCTTTGTATACTGTCCAAAGAAGGAGAACGTTGCTAAAGGAATCGTTTTTAATTCCGGATCCTGAAGCACAAGTGATGGTAATAAGAAGTCATTCCAAATCCATAAGCTATTTAAAATCACAATGGTCACTGTAATTGGTTTTAATAATGGAAAGACAATTCTCCAAAATACGCCAAACCTTGAACAGCCATCGATGATAGCTGCCTCTTCCAGTTCAACTGGAATCCCTTTAATAAATCCGTGATACAAGAAAATGGTCATCCCTGAGCCAAAGCCTAGATACATGATGACAAGGCCCCATACGCTATTTAAAAGTCCAAAAGTACTGGCTGTTTTGATAAGCGGAATCATGATCGATTGAAACGGAATGATCATCGCTGCCACAAATATCATGAAAATCACATGGCTAATTTTCTTCCTTGTTCGAACCAGCATATAGGCTGCCATCGAACAAAAGATGACAAGAACTATATTACTGACAACAGTAACAATTAAAGAGTTTGAAAATACTTTAAGATAGTTCAATTTTTCGAAAGCACTCACATAGTTCTGAAGCTCCAGAACCTTCGGCAAGGCTGAGGTGTTAGATAAAATATCTGCGAAAGGTTTCAAGGAGTTTGAAATCACATAATAGAAAGGGACTAAAAAGGCTAGACCAAGCAGGATGGCAAGAATCTCCATTATAAAAGTTTTTCCTGTATACCTGTTTCCCATTAGGACTCGACCTCCTTTTTCTTCGAATACGTCACTTGAATGATGGAAATGGCTGCGACGACAAGGAAGAATATCAGTGCTTTTGCCTCGCCAATTCCGTAACGGTTATTCACAAAGGCTTCTGTATAAATGTTTAGTGCTAACATTTCAGTAGACTTAAAAGGACCGCCATTTGTCAATGACAGGTTTGCATCAAAGACTTTAAAGGATGATGCAGTAGTTAAAAATAAACAGATAGTAACCGCCGGTGCAACGAGTGGCATGGTTATGTGGCGAAGAATCTGCCATCTATTAGCTCCGTCTATTTTCGCTGCTTCAATTAATTCTTGAGGAACGTTTTGCAGTGCAGCGATATAGATAATCATAATATAGCCTGCACCTTGCCAAACACTGACAATCACAATTCCCCAGAACGCGGTATTCGCATCTCCTAACCAAGCCATTTCAAAAAGGGGAATCTTTGTTAACTGTCCAATCGATGCAAAACCCTTTACAAAAATGAACTGCCAGATAAAGCCTAATAAAAGGCCGCCGATCAAGTTTGGCATGAAGAAAACGGTTCGTAAGATATTTCTTGTTTTTAGCATTTGTGTGACAAGTAATGCTAATCCAAACCCAATTACATTTGTTAAAAGGATCGCAACAACCGTATATTTCGTGGTAAGTTTGAAGGAATCTTGGAATTGCTTGTCCTCGGTAAAGATGTACTTAAAGTTGTCCAAGCCCACCCATTTGACCGCTCCCGTGATCCCGTTCCAGTCTGTAAAGGCATAATAAATACCTGTAAAAAAAGGAATCAGAACAATCAGGGTAAAAGCTAGCAAAACTGGTCCCACAAATAGTGCAAATAATCCTGCATCTTTCAGTTTCTTGTGTTTATTTAAGGAAACTGACTTCGAAACCGCTGCGCTTCTGTGAACTTCTAAGACGGGGGTTTCTACTTTTTCCAACTTACTTTGGCTATTCATAACCTGCACCTCCATAATTACATTTTAGAGAATCTAGAAAATTATGAAACGGCTTACATTGACCAGTAGGGTGGAATATATTGAACAGTCCAAATAGATGACAAGTCAATAAATGCCATAGGAATGGATAGGGAATGTTGTTACAATAGAGAAAATTCATTAAGTGGAGGAAGGTTGGTTCATTGGTAACTAACCAAGATGTCTATGCAATGGGGTATCCGTAAAAAGTTGATTATATTTTTAATGCTTGTAACAGTCCTGCCTTTTGGAAGCTCAATCGCGATTACATATTATCAAACAACAACCTCTCTCAATAAACGTTTTGTTTCGACCAATCATGACCTAATTGTCAAAGGGGAGGAAGAACTTACGGTCTATCTAGAAGATGTCGCTCAGATGTCGTCCGTACTTTATCGATATACACCCTTTATGAATGTGATGAGGGATGGTCTTTCAGAGAATTTAAATAACAAACAGGAAGAAGTTCGCCGTGCTCTTGCTTATTTATTTAATACCCGGCCAGAGATTGAACAAATGCATCTCTATATTGATATAGGAAAAGATTCGTATACGAATTATCATTCAAGAATAAGCGGAAGAGGTAAATATGAAAGTATTTTGTCGCATCCCTATTATTCCAAGCTAACTCGCTATGACGGCTTTTCACTCATCGAACCACCACATGAAATGTACAGCTATAACAATATTTCCGTCATACCAAACTCGGAAAAGAAAAATGTCCTTAGCTTTCATAACATCCTTCGTGACGTTCCTTCTGATAAGATGTTAGGATTTTTGTCGATTGATATTAATCTTTCAAAAATAAGTGCGATTGCTGGTCGATTATTTACAAAGAATATGGAAGACTTGTATATTATGGATGAAAATGGGGCGATTATCTATTCCTCCAATGAAACGATGATTGGCAAGGAAAATAAGGAAAAGTGGTTTGAGTTTGTAAAGAAGGAGCCTGTCTCTAGTAAAAGTACGGAATGGAAGGATCAGCAATTCAATGGTGTGATTGTCTATGATAAGTTCTCCGCTCCTTATAAGAATTGGTATATTGTTAAACGGATTCCCTACCGTGTTCTCTATCAAAGTGCTAGGGAAACAGCGCTAATTAATATTGTCATTGGGATTGTGACGCTCGTATTTGTATTCATCGCTACGATGTTTGTTTCTTTTAAGATTACAGCACCGATTAAAGTATTAATAGATAACATGAAAAAGGTTGAACAAGGTATATTTGAGGCGGACTTTGACTCGTTAGGTAACGATGAAATGGGGATGTTGGGAAGACATTTCAAATTAATGATCGCTAAAATCAATGATTTAATCGAGAGAGAATATAAACTCGCGATTGAAAACAACGAATCACAACTGAGAGTATTACGTTCGCAGATTAACCCGCATTTCTTATATAATGCCCTTCAATCGATTGGGACCTTAGCGTTAAAATCTAAGGCTGCTCCTGTTTATTCATTACTCACTTCATTATCGAAAATCATGCGATACAGCATGGATATGAAGGAAGATATTGTCCCGGTTCATTCGGAGGTAATGCATGTAAAAGCATATTTATTATTACAAAAACAACGTTTTGATGAGCAGTTTGAATTTGATTTAACTATTTCAAAGGAAGTCCAAGAAATACACATTCCGAAAATGATCTTGCAGCCTATTGTAGAAAATTCCTTTAAGCATGGATTTGACCAGCAAATCGATAACGCATCCATTCAAATTGACGGTCAGCTGCAAGAGGACGGGATGGTTTGCATTACGGTCAGAGATAATGGAATAGGCGTAAGCGGTCAACAGTTGGAACGAATCAGGCAGGAATTATTAAATGGTGCAATAAGAGAAAGTGAACAAAGAGAAACGATTGGGTTAAAAAATATTTATGACCGCTTACAAATTTATTACAATAATCAAGCACATATGTCGATTCATAGTATTGAAGGATACGGATTTACGGTTACCGTTCAATTTCCAAAGGCTATCCAAAAAGAGGTGGAGCATTCATGAAAGCATTAATCGTTGATGATGAAAAGCACGTTCGTGAAGGAATTAAGATACTAGGTGAGTGGGAACAAAATGGGATTAGTGAAATTTATGAAGCAGGAAATGGTGAGGAAGCCATTCATCTCATCCAAAAATATAAGCCAGAGATTATTTTTTCAGATATGAAAATGCCAAAAATGGATGGCGTCTTGCTGCTAGAATGGATCAAAGAAAATCAGTCTACCAGCAAAACCATCGTTGTGACAGGTTATGATGATTATCATTACATGCGTAAAGCGATTCATTTCGGCAGTTCTGACTACCTCCTAAAGCCGATTGATCCCGAAATCTTAAATCATACCTTGGAAACCGCCGTGCATGAATGGAAAAAAGAAGCCTTAGAGCGTGCCCGAAAAGAGAGCAGCACACAATTAATCAATGAAATGAAGCCTGTTTATCGAGACCGAAAGCTTACCAAACTGATGAATAGTGATAATCTGAATGGCGATTTATATGAGAGCTTCGGAATTCAACCGTCTGATAACTATCAAGTGGCTCTTGTCCGGATTAATGGCAAGACCATGGAGGTATTTCAAGGAGATCGTGATTTAGCGTACTATACGATTCTCAATGTCATAAATGAAATCATGCTGGAAAATGAATCAGGAATTGGATTTCGATATTTATCCAGTAAAGGCGAAGTGATAATTATCTTCTGGAAAAAGTTTGCGGAAATTGGAAAAATATTAAATCGAATCTATAAGACTCTTAAAAGTACGATGAATATCTCTTGTCCGATTACTTTAGGGAAACTAGTGAGTAAGAACGCCAGATTAATGGATTCCTATCTTCATGCCAAACAGATATTTTCTTATTCAAATATTTTAGATAAAGTGGCAAATCGAATCTATGTGAACGAAACCCCGGCTAACCATGCATTAAGGAATCTTATGGACTATTCTGCCAGCATCGATTTGGCTGTACAAGTCGGTAAAATGGAGGCATTTGATGAAGTAATTCATCAAATAACTACGGATATTACGGCAAAAAACTATTTATCCATAAAACAGCTGCTCCATGTTGAAAATGAATATTTAGTCATCAGCAATAGATGGTTTAAACATTATCATCTTCCTAATGTAGCAATAGAGGATATCCAAAAACGGCTGGATTTATTTTTCGATGAAAACGGTTCCTTCATGTTAGAAGAATACATTAAGAGAAAGAAACGAGAGATTGCTATCTTTTTGAAAAAGGTTAATAAAAGCACCCTTCATAAAAATAGCAACATCATTTATGAAATTGAAAAATACCTGCAGGCAAACTTCGATCGCGAGGTAAAACTGCAAGAGATTTCCGATCATTTTTATATTAGCCGAGAGTATATCTCGAGAAAATTCAAACAAGAATTTAATGTGAATATCTCCGATTATATTGTTAAATTTCGAATGAAAAAGGCGAAATCGTTATTAAAAAACAGCCAGCTAAAAATCTATGAAATAGCGAATATGATCGGCTACCAAGACGACAAATATTTTCGAAAAGTATTTAAAAAGGTTGAGGGGATTACCCCGAATGAATACCGTGAAGCCTATCTGAAACAGAAATGATCAGTGCCGAAAATCCGGCTTTGAACTGCACCCCAAATTTTAGACACAGTCTAAAATTTGGAGGTGTTTTTCTTTTGGAAAAAGCAAAAAGAACGACATTTTTGTAAATTAAGTAATGCTCATTCACCTATGCTTTTTTACATTACTTTAATAATGTCTATATGCTATTTACATAGTGACTTAACATTTTTCTAATACAATTTTCTATGAAGCAGGGTGAGCCAAAAATATATATTGGTTTGATCTATCTACTTTTCTTTCTTACCCATGTAATGATACATAAAATAATAGACAGAGAAAAAAGGAATATGTAGAGTATCCAAGGATATTCAACGATTACTTCGGACTGCCAAGGCCAAAGAAATTTTTCCATTTTCAAATTCAACTCCTATTCATACTATTATCCACTTTTCTCCATTTTAGTGTTAGATATTTTCTTGCGAACCAGTACTAGGATCAATAGCACACCAGGAAGGATCAGATAAAGTATTAATCCAGGATTCCCAAGGTATGTTGAAGAAAACCAATGTTCTGATGTACTTCTGGACATTGTTAAGCCTAATAAGAAGACAACGGCTCCAATAGGAAAAACGAGTAATCTGTTGTCGCGAAGGGACAACAATTGCTGTATTCCCCGAATGGCTCCATACATTTGTAGTGTCACTTTAAAAAAGGCGGTTCCCATAAAATACAAAATTCCTAATGCATCCAGGTTTTCGAGAAAGTCCGCAATAGAGATGACTTTGACTAATCGGTATAAGGGGTACCTGCTCGTTGAAAAAGTGCCTTCGCCAAAGACAAGAATCGCCAGTGCGTCGAAACAGGAAAGGAGAATTCCGTATATAATGGATGCTAAAAGAGTCGTTTTAATTATGCGTTTTGAAGGTGAACATAATGTCCAGATCATCGCAAACTCAATGGTCTCCCCAAATGATTGTTGGATACCGCTAGGCCATACTGCTTTCCAAATACGCCCCCATCCTTCCCCCAAAACGGGCTGCAATCGCTTGATATCGGTTATATCAGAGGCATATATTAAGATGATCTCAATCAAAAACAACACTAAAATGACGGGTAATATTATTTCTGCCAGCCGGGCTAGAACCTCAATTCCACTAAACAACGCATATGTGATGGCAATCATAAATATGCCTAGTATGACCCAATTAGGCGTACCAGGCAAAATGGTCGTTGGGATGAGATCCTTTATATCACCCAGCGTACGACCCGCGTTATATAAAAAATGAAGGCAGTAAAACCAAGCAATGGGGGTTCCCAGCCAAAATCCAAACTGGGCAGGAAACCATTCAACTAGAGTCAACCCTGGCTGAAGACGCATTAAGATCAGATACATTAAGATGAGACATGTCCCGATTCCAGTAGATATCAAGGAAGACAGCCAAGCATCTCTTCCAGCGGCTGATGCAAATCCAAATATCACCGAAGTACCAATTTGAAACAATAAGGTAAGCATAAATAATTGGCCCGTTGAGATTCTCTCCATGGTTTTGCCACCCCCTGACCCATTTTTTTTAATAGAAAGTATAACTGTCCTATCAGGCATAAATGAAACTACGCCCCTGTCTTCGCTTTTAGGTCTCGCCATTCAGCTAGTTTCTATCTAGTATTACCATAAACAAAATTTAGTAATTTATTTAATAACTGGTTAAAATAAGAAAAAAATTTTTAGTAAAGGGGGGTGAAGAGATGAAGATATTGCGATGGTTAGATAAGAAGGTCTTAAAAACGAATCAAAATTATGATCATCGGTTATTTTACCAGGCGGATGATTTACAATCCAATCAGCTTAAAGGTCATTTTCAGGATGAATTAAAGCAATTGAAAATGATTTTTGAACGATCTTCCGATATTGTGTACCGTGAATTTAAGTTAGGCGGGATACAAAAAGGAGGGCTTATTTTTTTAGATGGCATGGTGGATATCCAGACGATTGATTCTGACGTGATGAAACCCCTTTTGGATTTAGGGAAGAGGACATCTCTTTCCACAACAATCCCCCTAAAAGAAATGGAGACTTTTCTGCGGGATCAAGTCATCTATGTTTCACAGGTGAGTATAGGACAGACGATGAAGGAAGTCGTGGATCATATTTTGAATGGGGGAACGGTTTTATTATTGGAGGGAGTAGAGCAAGCCCTATTTATTAGCGCCCAAGCATGGGAAATGAGATCAGTTGAAGAACCCTCTACGGAAGCGGTGATCCGCGGTCCTAGAGAAGGATTTACAGAGAACCTTAGAACCAACACCAGTTTAATTCGCAGAAGGTTAAAAACCCCTCAGCTTAAAATGGAAGAGATGACTGTCGGACGGTTATCTAATACCAAAATCGCAATTACTTATCTAGAGGGAATTGCAGAGCAAGCTCTTGTTGCAGAGGTAAAGGAAAGGATAGGGCAAATTGACATCGATGCCATTTTAGAAAGTAATTATATCGAAGAACTCATTCAGGACAACCCCTATTCTGTTTTCCCCCAAGTGAACAATACCGAACGACCGGATAAAGTAGCGGCTTATTTATTGGAAGGGAAAATAGGCATTCTGGTTGATAATACGCCCTTTGCTCTCCTTGTACCTGTTTCGTTTTATGAAATGCTCCAATCGAGTGAGGATTACTATCAGCATTTTATGGTTTCGACGGTAATCCGATGGCTTCGCTTTTTTATGTTGGCAAGCGCCTTGCTTTTGCCCTCTCTTTATATTGCGATAACCGCCTTTCATCAGGAAATGCTTCCAACTACCTTATTACTAAGTGTCTCTTCCGGGAGGGAAACGGTTCCTTTCCCAGCCTTTGTCGAAGCCTTAATTATGGAAATATCCTTTGAGGGTTTGCGGGAAGCTGGTGTTCGTCTGCCACGGCCCGTTGGACAGGCAGTCAGTATTGTTGGAGCCCTTGTGATTGGGCAGGCGGCCGTGCAAGCCGGAATTGTATCTGCATCGATGGTCATTATTGTTTCGATTACTGGTATATCTTCCTTTATTTTTCCTGCCTTCAGTCAAGGGATTGCCATTCGTATACTTCGATTTCCCATGATGATCTGTGCAGCGACTTTGGGTTTGTATGGAATCTTAGTGGCAACTTTGATTCTTTTGATCCATATGGTACGGCTTCGCTCTTTCGGTGTCCCTTATTTGTCACCAGTAGCACCTTTGAATTTAACCAGTCTGAAAGATATTTATATTCGAGCACCATGGTGGGGAATGATCAAGCGTTCCGATCAAACCGGGAACAAGAATCAAGAACGGATGAATCATTCCATGCGTCCACGGCCGCCCCATCGAAAGAACTAGAAGAGTCTTGGTTGGAGGGAAACGCTATGAGAAAACGAGGAGTCCTGATTATCAACTACATCTTAATAGTCATACTGACTGGCTGTTGGAGCAGAATTGAGGTCAATGATCTTTCAATCGTAATGGCTACAGCCATCGATAAGATGAATAACGGGAAATACCGTGTCTCGGTTCAGGTAGCGATCCCAAAGCAGCTTGGACCTGTTGGTGCCGGTGGTTCTGGAGGTGGAAATGTAACAACCGTTCTTATTTCGGAGACAGGAGAATCGGTGATGGACGCCATCCAGAGACTTCAAGTAAAATTGCCTCGTCGTATTTTCTTTTCTCATAATCGGAATCTAATCATTGGGGAAAGGGCTGCGAGGGATGGGATTTTTCCGATTCTAGATTTCGTTTCGAGAGTTAGGGAAGCACGTATCCGTAGTTTTATATTGTTTACAAAGGGAGAAGCAGCACCTCTTTTGAAACTGCCTCCTTCCATGGAGCGATATACTTCAGAAACCATTAGGGAGGAGGAGAAATTGGGGATGGTAGTCAGGATTAGGATAAAGGATTTTATTGATATGCTTACAACTGAAGGGATTTCCCCTCTTGGGGCTCAAGTCGCCATTTTACCTGAAGAAAAGGAAGAGAAAAATTCCAAGCAGACTCCCGCCATCGTTGGAACGGCAGTTTTTCATGGAGATAAATTGGCAGGATGGATGAATGATCAGGATACAAAAGGGGTACTGTGGATTCGTAATGAGATAGAAAAAGCTAACCTCACGGTGACGGTACCGAAGGAAAAGGGAGGGGGAAAAATCAGTGTTCAGCTTATGAAAGGACAGTCAAAAGTGAAACCCATTCTTGAGCAGCGCAAGGTTAAGATGAAAGTGAATATTGATGCGGAAGTTGAACTCTTTGAAAATGGTTCGAAATTAGATTTAGGCAACCCTAAAGAGTTGCAATATGTTCAAACCTTGCTGGAAAAGGATGTAAAGAAAAAATGCCAATTAGCTCTTGATAAGGGGCAAAAACAGCTTCATTCCGATATATTTGGGTTTGGCAATGCTCTTTACCGCACCTATCCGAAAGTATGGAAAGAACAGTTTAAAATCCAGTGGATGGAAGAATTTCCAAATCTCGAGGTGAGTATACATCCTCATGTTTCGATCGTCCGCACAGGGCTTAGCATCAAGACACCAGAAATGAAAGATTAAAATGAAGAGGCAGCCAACATGTAAAGACTCCGTTTTGAGACGGATCTTTATTTATGGTTCTGGTGTACTAATGATATCACACTTTCCAATGATGAGGACGGTGTAGCAGAGGCATTAAAAAATACATTCTAGCTTGAAAAAAGAAATCAGAATTTTTTTATAAAAAAGCATTGAAACGTTTCCAAGATGGTGATATTATAGGTGTATGGAACGATGAAACGTTTCCAAAGCGATAATATTATCGCTTTATTACTGGAGGTAGTGGTAGTGCCAAGCATTAAAGATGTTGCAGAACTGGCAGGAGTTGGGGTTGGCACTGTTTCACGAGTCATAAACAATCATCCAACTGTAAAGCCTGAAACCCGGGAGAAAGTGAATGCAGCGATCAAACAATTAAATTATATTCCAAACGAAGTGGCAAGAAATTTTAAAATGCAAAAATCAACAATGGTTGCGCTGGTGATTCCGAGTGTATGGCATCCATTTTTCTCAGAGCTCGCCTATTATATCGAAGATGAGCTTGACCGAGAAGGGTATAAATTGATGCTTTGCAACAGTGGGGGAAGACCTGACAAAGAGCTTTATTATTTAGATATGCTCAATCAGAATAAAGTAGCAGGCATTATTGGAATCACTTACAATGACATCGAAGATAGTGTGAGTACTGATATTCCGATTATCAGCATTGACCGCCATTTTGGAAAAAAAATCACATGCGTAACCTCGGATAACTACACTGGCGGCCGCATTGCCGTAAGAGAGCTTGTGAAAGTGGGAACTAAAAAAGCCGCATATCTTGCAACCTATAGTGATGTTTATAGTGAGGTTGAACTTCGGAAAAAGGGATTTATCGATGAAGCAGAGGCTCAAGGTATCGAATATATCATCTACGAGGAGCTTGGTGCTGTTTTTAATAATGAAAAATATTTCGAAAATTTCTTTAAAATGAAAGAACATCAGGATGTGGACGGGATATTTGCCAATACCGATCTACTTGCCGCCAATTATATCGATAAAGCTAAACAATATGGCTTGCGGACTCCAGAGGATGTAAAAGTAATCGGATATGATGGAATTCAGGATAATAAGCTGTTTCATCCAATTCTATCAACAATCCGGCAGCCAGTTGAGGAAATGGCAAGAATGTCTGTAAAGCTTCTCTTAAGAAAGATTGAAGGTGAAGCACTGGAGCAAGAGATTTATCGAATCCCTGTCATGTACAGAGAGGGCGAAACAACTTAGCTATTATTTGCAATTTTTTTAACTCTTCATTGGAAACGTTTCAATTAAAAAGTTGGAGAATAAGGGTTTATCAAATGCCTCTCGTTACAGAGAGGGAGGAACCTTAGAAATATAATTTTTTTTAACTCCCTTTGGAAACGTTTCAATGAAGAATTCAAGTAAGAGATATATCGAAATACCTATGATGTAAAGAAAGGAAGAAACGGTTTAGATAACACAAAATTTTTTAGCTATTGTTGGAAACGTTTCAATTGGAATGTTAGACAAAACAAAAAAACATTGTTGAAAGTGAGGCAAGAATATGGAAGTGGCAAGGAAGGCAAATCCGATCATCGATTCACCCATTCAAGTAAGAAAAGCATCAAAACTAAAAAAAATCTTGAGTAATTATCAGCTCTATTTATTTCTTTTACCCGCTTTAGTTTATTTTATTGTTTTCCATTATGTCCCGATGTATGGAATATTAATTGCTTTTAAAGATTTTGTTGCAACAAAAGGAATTATGGGAAGTCCGTGGGTTGGATTTAAACATTTTGAGCGATTTTTCGACTCCTATCAATTTTGGAGCCTGATTAAAAATACTCTTGGTCTTAGCGTTATACAACTAATCGTTGGTTTTCCGCTTCCAATTTTCCTAGCTCTCATGATGAACCAAATTAGAAGTGATAAGTACAAACGTTTTGTTCAAACCGTTGTTTATGCGCCGCATTTTATATCAGTAGTTGTTTTAGCGGGTATGATTTATGTCTTCTTTTCAAACAATGGTCTTATTAATAACTTAATCCTGATTTTTGGCGGTGATCCGATTTCGTTTATGGCAAAACCTGATTGGTTTAAACCATTATATATTGCCTCAGGCGTTTGGCAAGAAACCGGATGGGCTGCGATTATATATCTAGCAGCGCTTGCAGGAGTCAGCCCTGAACTGCATGAGGCTGCGGTAATGGATGGAGCAAATAAGTGGCAGCGTATTTTTCATGTTGATATTCCGGCCATTATGCCAACGGCTGTTATTCTATTAATTCTAAACGTTGGTAACATTATGAATATTGGCTTTGAAAAGGCTTACCTGTTACAAACACCAATGAACCAGCCTGCAGCAGAGATTATCCCAACCTATGTTTATAAGATGGGGTTACAGCAGGCGCAATATAGTTTTGCTGCCGCAGTAGGATTGTTTAATTCAGTGATTAACTTAGTTTTATTAGTCTCAGTAAATAAGTTTGCAAAAAAATTATCCGGAACAGGATTATGGTAACGGGAGGTGCAGCATAAATGAGTATATTAGCTTTAAAGAATAAGAGGATGACAAGAAAATCGAAGGAAGATAAGGTCTTTGATATTATTAACTTTTTTCTGGTCGCGATCATCTTACTATTGGTAGTCTATCCATTGTACTTTATTATAATTGCCTCTATCAGTGACCCAAACATGATTTACGAAGGAAAGGTATGGCTATTGCCAAAAGAGCTGACCCTTGAAGGGTATCAGAGAATCTTTGGAGACAGCAAGATTTGGCTGGGCTATAAGAACTCCATCATCTATACGGTGGTTGGTACGATTGTAAACGTTTCTTTTACCTTAATGGCTGCCTATGCATTATCAAGAAAAGATTTATATGGAAGAAATGTGATTATGTTTTTATTCCTCATGACGATGTTTTTCTCAGGCGGATTAATTCCTACATACCTGGTTGTTAAGAATCTTGGTTTGCTTAACACTATGTGGGCGCTAATCCTTCCAAAAGCTGTTGCGGTATGGAACGTCATCGTGGCCAAAACGTTTTTTGAGTCCTCTATTCCTAATGAGTTATTAGAAGCAGCACGAATAGATGGATGCTCGGATGTGAAATTTTTCTGGAAGATTGTCCTTCCTTTATCAAAACCGATTGTGGCTGTTATGGTCCTATTTTATGCAGTGGGGCACTGGAACTCCTATTTTGATGCGTTAATCTATTTGAATAATGAAAACTTATATCCTTTGCAATTAATTTTACGAAATATCTTAATTCAAAATCAGGCCTCGACGATGATGATCAGTGATTTGGACTCCTTAGCAGCAAAACAAAGAGTGTCTGAGCTAATTAAGTACGGTGTGATTATTGTAGCTTCCATTCCGCTTTTAATCGTCTACCCATTTGTTCAGAAGTACTTTGTAAAAGGTGTTATGATTGGCGGAATTAAAGGTTAATAGTAATGATCTGCATTAAGGGGGTGATGGTAGACGTAATTGATTGTTTACCATCCAATTAATATCCTAGAGGGGGAAAAACAAATGATTCGATCAATCAGGAAAAATGTTCAGAAAAACAAGAAAAAGAGCATGGCAATGGCGTTGGTTTTAGGATTAAGTGCTTCATTAGCATTAACTGGCTGCTCAAACAATGATTCAGCTAGTTCCGAAAAAAAAGCAGATGCCGCCTTTCATAAAACAGGGTTACCGATTGTCGACAAACAAGTAACGCTAAACATTGTTTCACCAAAGGCAGCTCTCGCACCCGACTATTCCAAAATGGTGATTTTTGACCGACTTCAAAAAGCAACAAACGTTCAAATTAAATGGAATAATATCCCTGGCGATGGATATCAAGAAAAGAAAAACTTAATGCTGGCAAGTGGCGACCTGCCAGATGCGTTCTATGCGTCAGGCTTTTCAGATAATGATCTTGTGCAAAATGGGCAGAATGGCACCATTATCCCATTAGAGGATTTAATTGACGAATATGCCCCGAATTTAAAAAAGTTATTTGAACAAAGACCAGACTTGAAAAAAGTTGTAACAGCACCGGATGGACATATTTATTCCCTGCCGCGTGCAGAAGAAATGGATTTAATCGGAATGCCTAACATTATGTTCATTAATAAAACATGGTTAGATAAACTGGGTCTGCAAATGCCAACGACATTAGAAGAATATCATGATGTGTTAAAGGCATTTGTCGAAAAGGATGCAAACGGAAACGGTAAGAAAGATGAAATTGGGCTGACTTTCTGGTATAACGGCTGGTGCGGGAATGAAGGAGATTTAATTGGATTATTCGGGCTGCCGGATGCTCCATTTGAAGCCGATCACCGTATCGTCAGAGATGGAAAAGTTATTTATGCAGCGGTTCAGCCGGAATTTAAGGAAGCCATTAAGTATTATAACGGCTGGGTAAAAGAAGGTTTAATTGATCCTGAGGTTGTCACCCAAAAGACAGAGCAGCTTTTTGCAAAAGGGAAAACGCAGAATCCAACACTTGGCTCTTTCATTTGGTGGGAAAATACGGAAGTAGTTGGACCAGATCGAGTGAAAGATTACGTGGTATTACCTCCATTAAAAGGGAAAGATGGCAAAGTTGTCATTGGGCGATCAAACTATTCTGAGTATGGAAGAGATGCCTTTGTGATTACCTCAGCAAACAAGAACCCTGAGATTACGATGCGCTGGGTTGACCAATTATATGAGCCAAAAATGTCAGCACAAATTAACTGGGGCCCAATTGGTGAAATTTACGAGGAAGATGCGAATGGCATGTTAGTGAATAAAGAGCTTCCAGCAGGCGTAGCAATGGGTGAATTACGTCAAAAGGTTGCTCCTGGCGGTCCGTTTGTAGTCTTAAAGGAGCATTTTGGTAAAGTTGTAGACATGGAGCCAAGAGCAAAGGAAAGATTACAAATTCTTGACCAGTATTATAAACCACATATGGTACAAGAAAGCTATCCAGCTATCTTCTTTAGCCCTGAAGAGCTTGAAGTGATTAATACGATTGAGCCTGAAATTAAAGCCTTTGTGAAGCAAAAAGAAGCTCAATGGTTGATCGAGGGAGGAATTCAGAAGGACTGGGATGGGTATGTGAAGCAATTAAATGATATGGGTCTTGATAAATTAATGAAAATTTACCAAAAAGGATTAGACCGCTATAACAACCAATAATTCTGACATAAAGCCAGACCCCGTTGTTGTCTGGCTTTTCTATTAAAAAACAAAATGGGATGATGTACATGTTTGATGTCACGGCTTTAGGAGAGTTATTAATTGATTTTACTCCGTCCGGTCATTCGGAAAAGGGGAATGGTTTATTTGAAACAAACCCTGGCGGAGCGCCGGCCAATGTCCTTGTGGCACTTTCAAGATTAAATAAGAAAACCGCGTTTATCGGAAAAGTGGGCCATGATCAATTTGGCCAGATGCTTAAGGGTGTCTTAGTAGACCAAAAGATTGATACAACCAATCTTTTATTCTCGAAAACTGTCAATACAACCTTGGCCTTTGTTCATTTAGATGAAAAAGGGGATCGTTCTTTTAGCTTTTATCGAAATCCAGGTGCCGATATCATGCTGGAGGAAACTGAAATTAATGAAGATACAATTAAACAATCGCGCATCTTTCATTTTGGTTCCTTATCGTTAACAGATGAACCGGCAGCGTCAGCCACTTTTACTGCATTGGAATATGCCAAAAAGCATAAAGTAACGATTTCCTATGATCCGAATTTGCGAACTCCTTTGTGGAGGTCACTTGATGAAGCAAAGCGGCAGATTTTAAAGGGATTTGAATATGCTGACATCGTTAAAATTTCAGAGGAGGAACTGGAATTTTTAACCGGCTATCGTGATGTCATAAAGGGCACGGAAGTTTTACAGGAACAATTTGGTACAGCTGTAATATTTGTCACGTTAGGGCCAGAAGGCTGTTTTTACCGAAGCATACAAGGATATGCCAGTATAAAAGGGTATCAAGTAAACGTTGTCGATACAACGGGAGCGGGAGATGCCTTTGTTGGCGGTGTATTATATCAAATCCTTGAAAGGAAAAAACCGTTAGCTCATTTAACTGCATCAGAATTTGAAGAAATGGTCACTTTTGCTAATGCAGTTGGTGCCCTAACGACAGAAGGAAAAGGTGGAATTCCTAGTATTCCAACTATCGAGCAAGTTGAAAGGTTTTTAAAAAAAGGCTTTGTTAAAGGAAAGTTTTGATTTTGGGCGGAGGGTAAAAGTCTGTGCTGGTTATATATAGATAGATTAGTTTTTATATATTAACAATATTCGATAAACTGTGGAAAGGAAATAAAATCAATGGGGACTGTATCAGCTTTACGGGAGACTATAGATGAATTTCGCCAGAGTATGTACGAATTAGCAAAGAAGAAGGGCATTTCTGATCCACGTGTAATAAAAATTAGTCAGCAATTAGATGGAAAAATCATCATGTTGCAAAACATCATATACCATTCTCAATCTTTATCAACAGCAAAGACTCTTTATTATGATGAAAACAAGATTGAGCCTAATAGTTTAACTGAAATAATCAACAGCAAACCTTAACAAAGCGTAAAAAAAGGATTCCTGGGAAAGGAAGAGTGTAAGAAATGAATAATAACGTCTTGGAAAAAAAACAGTATTATACAGAAAAGTACCGTCCGCAGTATCACTTCTCACCGGAGCGCCAATGGATGAATGACCCAAATGGGATGGTGTTTTATAACGGGGAATATCACTTATTCTATCAATATCATCCCAATGGAACAACATGGGGTCCCATGCATTGGGGACATGCGGTAAGTAAAGATCTTGTTCACTGGGAACACCTCCCGATTGGTTTGGTACCAGATGAGCATGGAACGATTTTCTCAGGTAGTGCAGTCGTAGATTGGAACGACACAAGCGGTTTCTTTGAAGGGAAATCAGGGTTAGTGGCAATTTTCACCCATGCGGATACATACCCTGATTCTAATCGTCCACGACAAAGGCAGAGTCTTGCCTATAGCAAAGACAATGGGCGTACATGGATAAAATATAAGGGGAACCCTGTTCTGCAAGAAGAAAGTATAACAGATTTTCGTGATCCAAAAGTGTTCTGGCACCGTGAAACAAATCAATGGATCATGGTATTAGCCGCAGGTCAAACCGTTAGAATATACACTTCGAAAAATTTACTATCATGGGAGTTTGCCAGTGAATTTGGAGAAGGACATGGCTCACATCAGGGTGTCTGGGAGTGTCCCGACCTTTTTGAATTAACTGTTGATGGGGATTCCAATCAGAAAAAATGGGTGCTATTTGTCAGCATTGGCAATGATCCAAAATTTGAAGAGGGATCCAGAACGCAATATTTTATTGGCGATTTTGATGGTAAAACATTTTTCAATGATTACAAACCAGAAACGACTCTTTGGATTGATCACGGACGCGATAATTATGCGGGCGTTAGCTGGTCCGATGTTCCAGCTGAGGACGGAAGAAGGATTTATATTGGCTGGATGAGCAACTGGCAATATGCAAATGTTACTCCTACAAAAGAATGGCGAAGTGCGATGACGATTCCTAGAGTACTTGAGCTAAAGAAAACCGACGAAGGGATTCGGCTTGTACAAAAACCAGTTCGTGAGTTACAAGGTATTCGTGATGAAAAAATATTAATTCAAAATGAAGTGGTTGTACCCGGTAAAAATCTTTTAGAAAATGTGAATAGTAACACATTCGAAATCATTGCGGAGTTTGAAATTGGAACCGCAACGGAATTTGGGTTCAAAGTTTGTAAGGGTGCCAATGAAGAAACAATTATTGGATTTGATGTAGAAAACCAAACATTATTTATTGATCGAACTAATTCAGGAGAGGCTGCTTTCCATGAGGCCTTCGCAGGAAAACATGAGTGCTATCTACAACCAGAAAATAATAAGATCACTCTACATGTTTTTGTTGACCAGTCGTCTGTAGAATTGTTTGGAAATAATGGAAAGTCCGTCATAACGGACTTAATCTTCCCAAATCAAGAAAATAAGCAATTGGAGCTCTATGTAAAACATGGAGAAATTAAGTTACACTCGTTAGAGCTTTATTCGTTAAAATCTACTTGGCGATAATGTAGTAAAAAGGTAATAGGGGGAATGAAATTAATGAATGGTTTAAACAACAGATTATTTAATACCTTGGATACAATGGTAGATTTATTTCTTTTAAATTTACTATGGGTCATTACTTCGCTCCCCTTAATAACCTTTTTTCCTGCAACAGCAGCCATGTTTGGCGTTGTCCGCAAACGCATTTTACAACAGGAAACAGAAAGTATTTTTAAAAGCTTTTTAAAAATTTTTAAAGGAAATTTCAAACAAAGCTTTATTATCTCGATTATTTGGTCGGTACTTGCCTGTTTCTTATATTTTGATTATAGGCTTATAGATCCAAGCAGTTCTGTTGGTCACCTCGTTCTGTATATCATCTTAGTCATTGGCATTTTGTTGTTTAGTTCGATCTCCATTTATCTATTTCCGATTATGGTCCATTTTGAACTAAGCTTCAAGCACGTTATTCGAAATGCCTTTCTCTTTTCCCTTATGAACCCGGTCTTAACGATTCTTTTATTGATAATTGTTGGGGCGGGTACTGCTCTTTTCTACTTTTATCCAGCTACGATTTTCATCATAGGCAGTCTCGCAGCATATGCAGTTTATTACTTATGTCAATTATGGTTTAACCAGTTGCTAAACATGAAGGGAACAAACTGAAGATTAAAAATTATTCTAGGGTGCACTTAAACAATACATATTAGCACCCATTCTTATAAGTTGATTTGTAAGCGCCTTCTAATTGCTTGGATAGTAGTGATAAATAAATGTTGGAGGGGAACAGGGTTGAAGCAAAGATTAAAAAATCAAGGAATATCGGTAGTGGTCATTTTTTCTTTAATTATTTCAATATTTATGCCCACTGTTTCTAGTAAAGCCGAAACAGGTGAAACATCGATTTCGGCTGTTGATGGCGAAAATGAACCATATCGGTCCAAATTTCATTTTTCTCCGGAAAAAAACTGGATGAATGATCCCAACGGCATGGTGTATTACGATGGGGAGTATCATCTGTTTTATCAGCATAATCCTGCTGAATCAAAGTGGGGACCGATGTATTGGGGACATGCGGTAAGTAAAGACTTGGTCAATTGGGAATACCTGCCGATCGGTCTTTATCCAGATGAAACAGGTTTTATCTGGTCAGGGAGTGCAGTTGTGGATTGGAACAATACGACTGGATTTGGAAAAGACTCTAAACCGCCGATGGTTGCTGTATTTACTCAGGAAAAAGGTGGTCATCAAGTTCAAAGTTTAGCTTACAGCAACGATAAGGGCCGTACTTGGACGAAGTATGATGGCAATCCAATTATCCCTATGCCAGAGGGGATTGATGTTTTCCGGGACCCAAAGGTATTTTGGCATGATGAAACAAAAAAGTGGATTATGGTAATTTCAGCTGGTGACCGGGTTTATTTTTATCAATCGCCAGATTTAAAAAAATGGACGAAAGTAAGTGAATTTGGAAACCAAGACGGCTCCCATAAGGGAACATGGGAATGTCCGGATTTATTTGCCCTTCCGGTTGATGGAGATCCAACTAAGAAGAAGTGGGTATTAGCTGTCAGTATCAGTGAAGGGGCCCCTGCCGGCGGTTCGGGGATGCAGTATTTTATTGGTGATTTTGATGGGAAAACCTTCACCAATTCCAATGATCCTAGTAAAGTCCTCTGGGCCGATTATGGGGCTGATTTTTATGCAGCTGTTTCATGGAGTGATGTCCCTGATGGACGCCGTTTATGGCTCGGGTGGATGAATAATTGGAAATATGGGCAGGACATTCCAACATCCTCATTCAGAGGAACGATGTCGATTCCGCGTGAACTTGGCTTATCAACTGTTGATGGGGAAGGAATTCGCCTTACACAGAAATCTGTAAAAGAGTTAGAAAGTCTGAGGGGAACGCCACAAGTATTTGAAAATAAAGTGCTAACTCCGGGAGAAAATCTGCTTTCGAACGTATCAGGAGATACCTTTGAGATTATGGCGGAATTTGATTTGAATTCGGTGACAGCAACGGAGTTTGGTTTTAAAGTTCGAAAGGGCGATAGCGGGGAAACAAAGATTGGTTACGATATTGGCAATAAAAACTTGTTTGTTGACCGTTCCAATGCTGGTGAATCAAGTTTCTATGGCAATTTTGCTGCAAAACATGAAGCACCGTTAAATGCCAGTAATCAAACCCTTAAACTCCATCTGATTGTTGACAAGGCATCTGTTGAAGTATTTGGTCAAGATGGCCGTGTTGTGATGACGGATCAATTCTTCCCTAATACTAACAATCAATCTCTTGCACTTTACACAACCGGTGGAGAAGTATCCCTAAAATCATTAAAAGTATATGATTTGGACAGCGCAACCTTTGTTTCAAAAATAGATCAAGTGGCCGTTGATGGAGGCAGTCTGCCAAATGAAATTGAAAATCCGGATTTTGAGACTGGAGATTTATCAGGATGGACAGAGGCAGGCTCTGCATTTGATCGTCCAGTATCGGATGTTACTAGTTTTTGGGGCGGTCCTTTTCAGCAGCAAAGAACGTACCATGTTTGGGGATTTGCCGGCGCAGCGAATGATGCAAACTCTGATTTCCGTACGGGTGTAATGAAATCAACTGCATTCAAACTGGGCGGGAATGGAAAGATTGATTTCCTTGTTGGCGGGGGCCAGGATATTACGAAACTATATGTTTCCTTGGTTCGTGCTTCGGATGGAAAAGAGCTTTTTAAAGCAACGGGATCCAATACAGAAGCCTATCGAAGAGTCAGTTGGGATGCATCAGAATATATCGGAGAGGCATTGTATATGAAAGTTGTTGACTATCATTCTGGCGGATTCGGTCACATCAATGTCGATGATTTTCACGTTTTTAATCAAGAGCCGGTGATGACTGGCGGCATTCAAATAGCCAGCTGGTCATTGGATGAAGGTCGTGGAACCATGACAAAAGACAGCGTAACAGGAATGGCAGACCCTATTTCCTATGTGTTTACGAAAGCTTTATACAAGCCATCGACCGATCCTTTATGGAGAGATGGGATTCGTAATAAAGCTTTACTGTTCGACGGATATTCTACATGGATTACGAGGCCTTCTGACCAGGTGATTAAGCCGACGGATGCCCTCACAATTGAAGCATGGGTCGCACCAAGATCTTATGAGTGGGGCGATCTCGGCCAATTGTCAGCGATCGTAAATCAACACAATAAAGCTGCAAGCGAAGGCTATATCCTTGGTATGGGTCGACAGGGGAAATGGTCGTTTCAGGCAAGTATTAACGGTGAGTGGAAGGAAGTTTGGGCTGCCGAAAACAAACCTCTTGAAAAAAATAAATGGTCGTATATTGTTGCCACCTTTGATAAGGCAGAGCAAAAAATGAAGCTTTATTTGAATGGTGAATTAGTCGGGGAGAGCGTCACACCAAAAGGGACCATCACACCATCTTCAAATGATTTATTAATCGGAAAACATAACAGTGCTGCTTTGGTTAATGGAGCTTTCACTGCCAATATGTTTAATGGAATGATGGACGAATTAAAAATGCATAACCTTTCGCTATCAGGGGAAAAAATTAAAGAAAATTATGATTCGTATTTAAGTAGTTTTGAGAATCATAAACTTCCAATACCTGATTTGGCACCAGATCGGAGCAGATATGATGGCGACCGGTACCGGCCGCAATATCATTTTATTGCACCAGAGCATTGGATGAACGAGCCTCATGCACCGTTCTACTATAATGGGAAATATCATCTATTCTATCAAAATAATCCGCAAGGCCCATATTGGCATCAAATTCATTGGGGGCATTCTGTAAGCGAGGATATGGTTCATTGGAAGGATGAACCGATAGCTCTTGCACCTGATGGGAACTCCGTTGCGCCTGATGGTGTATGGTCAGGCGGATCAACAGTTGATGCTAATGGGAATCCGGTGTTATTTTTTACAGCCGGGGATGATAAAAAGGTTCCAAATCAAATGACGGGTCTGGCAACGAGTAACGATCCTGAAGACCCGGATTTGAAAGAATGGTCCATGTACGAGAAACCAGTTACGGTTCAAGCGCCAAACCTGACGGCAAAAGAAGGGGAGGTATGGTACGGGCAATTCCGTGATCCGTACGTTTGGAAAGATGGAGATACATGGTACCAGCTTGTTGGTTCAGGTATTAAAGGTGCAGGGGGAACGGCACTTCTTTATACCTCTAAGAACCTGAAAGATTGGGAATACAAAAAGCCGCTGATTGTCGGCAATTATAAGCAAAACCCGAAAACAGGCCAGGTTTGGGAGTTGCCAGTGTTCTTGCCATTAGGTAAAGATGCAAAAGGCGTTGAAAAATATGTCTTCTTTTTCAATCCTTGGTTTGATGGGTACAGTCCACACAATGTCAAATATGTTTGGTATTGGATTGGAACATGGGATAAAGAAAAATTAGAGTTTGTTCCTGACCACGAGGAACCGAAACAATTTGATTATGGTGAACACTTTACAGGACCAAGCGGAATGGTTGATGGAAAGGGACGTTCGATTCTCTTTAGTATTGCACAAGATCGCCGGACAGAGCAGCAGCATTACGATGCTGGCTGGGCTCATAATGCAGGGCTGCCGCTTGAGCTTTCATTAACTTCAGAAGGTGGATTAGGGATTAAACCAATTTCCGAATTAGATTCCTTAAGGAAAAAGGAACTTGTTTCAATCAAGAATGAAAATACAGATAAAGCCAATGAATTATTAACAAATGTTAAAGGTGATCTGTTGGAAATTCAACTGGAAATCAATCCAGCCTCTGCAAAACAAGTGGGGCTAAAAGCTAGAAAGTCAGCAAATGGCGAGGAAGAAACATTACTATTCTTTGATGTTGAAAAACAATCACTAAACATTGATCGAAACAAATCGAGTCTTGATCCGGATATCCAAAAAGGGATACAGGGCGGAGAGCTTAAGATTGGAAAAGAGAACCTCAAGCTTCATATTTATCTGGACCGGTCCATGATAGAAGCCTATGCGAATGGCAAAAAAAGTATCACATCACGTGTATATCCAACGCTTTCCGATGCACTGGGCCTTGAGTTATGGAGTAGTGGCGGAAAGGCGAAAGTAGTATCGATGAAAGTATGGGAAATGGGTTCCGCATACGGGGAAACGGTTCCTGCCTATTGGCCTGATTTGAATGGCGGAGGAGATCCTATTCCAGAAAGTACAGGATTGCCAAACCATGATTTCCAAACCGGCGATTTAACAGGATGGACTGTTGTAGAAGGGAAAGCTTTTAGTAATGAACACGTTTCCAAGGCAAACGATTGGGGATGGGGCGGACCTTTTAACCAAGCCTCAGACCGAATCGACCCGGAACGATACCATTTATGGGGTTTTAATGGAGAAAAAGGCGGGGATTCATTGACAGGAGTGTTAAAATCGGAGAACTTTGTGTTAGGTGGAAACGGAAAAATCGATTTCCTTATTGGAGGCGGAGCTAATATCGACAGACTATATCTAGCGCTGGTAAGAGCTTCAGACGGCAAAGAGTTAATGAAGGAAACGGGTGGTAACTGGGAAGCCTATCGAAGAGTTAACTGGGATGCTTCGGATTATATAGGCAAGGAGTTATACATCAAAGTTGTAGACTATGAAACGGGCGGATGGGGACATATTAATGTGGATGATGTCAATGTACCTGTGGCGATAAATAAGTAAATCGTATCTTGATAGATAGGAGCAATTAACCTAGAATGATCATGTGAATTTCAAAATAGGCAGGATTGCGACTGGTTGGCAGGCAAGACCTAAAATGAGTGAAGGACAAAAGGTACCTTTGTGTATATGTCCTTACCCATTTTAGGTCTTTTTTTGTTATTAAGGTTGAATACACTGTACTAGATAAGGAGTTTTTAAGATGAAAAAGAAGAGGATTATATGGATGCGGCTGCTTGTTTTAGCAGTATGCTTCCTGACGATTACAGGAGTTTTAATCAAAAAACAGGTGAATACCAGATTAGAAACAACCAATATCAATCAAAAGAAGGGTCAACCTTTAGACCTGGTGCTTAGTAATCGTGCTCTTCATCAGTGGGGATTTGATGAAGGGGATGGTAACGTCACTCGTGATCATTCTCAATCTGTGTCGTCTGTTATTCATTATGCATTAACATCAGATCCGGAATGGAAAACCGGCATTAGCGGTAAAGCATTATTATTTGATGGATATTCCAATTGGCTGGAAATTCCTTCAGAAAAGGTTTATAACCCAGCTGGGTCTTTTTCCATTGAAGCATGGGTTGCCCCGAGAGCCTATGAATGGGGCGACAATGGACAGCCCTCCGTGATTATCAATCAACAGGATAAAGGAAATAAACAGGGATTTATGCTCGGAATGGGACGGCATGGATATATCACGTTTCAGCTTGCCATAAACGGGGAATGGCAGGAAATTTGGTCGCCAGAAGGGAACATTTTGCCGAAAGATCAATGGTCTCATGTTGTTGCACAATTTGATAAAGAAACAACTAAAGTCTCACTTTATTTAAACGGTGTACTCATTCAAGAAAAAGCAGTACCTCCGAATAGTGAGTTTACACCAGCAGCTCATACGCCGTTACTTGTTGGAAAACATAATCAGGCAGCCGCTGTGTCCGATATATTCCAGTCTAATATGTTTAATGGATTAATGGACAATGTTTCCCTATACAGTAAAACATTTAGTCATGAATCGATTAAACGGCATTATGAAAAAGTCCTTAACAGCTGGAACCATAAACTGCCGATACCGGATACGTCATTCGATCGGACGGTTTATAAAGGAGACCGCTACCGCCCGAATTATCATTTTACTGCTCCCCAGCATTGGATGAATGAACCGCATGCACCAATTTATTATAACGGGAAATACCATTTATTTTATCAGTTTAATCCGGCTGGTCCTCTCTGGCATCAGATTCATTGGGGACATGCCACAAGTACAGACATGATTCATTGGGAAGATCGCCCCATTGCGTTAAGTCCAACAGAGGGAACGGCAGCCAGGGATGGAGTGTGGTCCGGTAGTGCAACCTATGACAAAAATGGGGTGCCAGTGCTATTTTTCACAGCGGGGAACGACGAAATGAATCCGAATCAAATGACTGGTATGGCACGGCCAAAAGATGCAACTGATGTCAACTTAAATCATTGGAACATGAATCCAGCCCCTGTAACCGTACAAGCTGAAAATATCGAAACACCAAAAGGAAAGGTGATCTTTGGCCAATTTCGTGATCCATATGTATGGAAAGAGGGAGACAAATGGTACCAGCTTGTCGGCTCGGGGATAAACGAGGCAGGCGGGACCGCTTTACTCTATACCTCAGAAGACCTTGAAGACTGGAAGTATGAAAAACCATTGATGATTGGTGATAAAGTGAAATATCCGCGTACGGGAGATGTATGGGAATTGCCATCTTTAGTACCGATTAAAAACAAGGAGACGGGTGAACAAAAATATGTTTTCATGATTAGTCCTTATTTTATGTCCCCTAGTCCGGATGCTGCCCGCAATACGTTTTATTGGATTGGGACATGGGACCCAGGAAGGCTGGAATTTATTCCTGACCACGAGGAGCCTAAACTGTTTGATTATGGTGAACATTTTACTGGAGCACAAGGTTTTATAGATGGGCAAGGCCGCACCATTGTAACAAGCATTTTGCAAGACAGACGTTCGGAAAGGGAAAAATACCAATCAGGGTGGGCACATGGGGCCGGACTGCCGCTTGAAATCTATTTAAATGATAAGCAAACTCTTGGAATTCGTCCGATTGAAGAGGTGCAGTCACTTCGAAGAGAAGAACTGGCATCCGCCCAAAATGTTACAATGGGTGAAGCAAATAAACAACTTCGAAAAATCAAAAGCGATCAATTCGAAATCGAGTTGGAAATCGATGTTTCCAATACGAAAGCTGCCGGGTTAAAACTATTAAAAGCCCCAAATGAACAGGAAGAAACGACTATTTTTTATGATAAGGAACGGAAAACCATTCAGATTGACCGTCAGCGGTCAAGTATAAATCCTGATATTGAAAAGGGGATTCAAGGAGGGGCACTAAACCTTGAAGACGATATCTTAAGGGTACGCCTTTTTGTTGATAAATCGATTGTGGAAGCATACGTCAATAATGAAATAAGTATTTCGTCCCGTGTATTTCCAATAATGGATCAATCGAAAGGACTCGAAGTATTTGGAGTGGATGGAGAGCCGTTTGTCCGCTCGATGAAGGCATGGAGTATGGATACGGCAATCGAAGGAGAGAAAGATTAGCCCTGCTGTATTACTTGTTCTAATGAGTTTTGAATCAGCACATATGAAAATATAACTAGTAAATCCAGAAGGAATTAAGAGTAAATTATCCTATTGTAGGAAATTATCGAACAGAATATAATGTTCCCTGTAAACAAAATTATGCGGGATTGTGACTGGTAAAGCAGGCAAGACCTAAAGTGTATGAAGGCGAAGTGTACCTTTTTTGGTAGACATCTCCTTGTACATTTTAGGTCTTTTTTTGTTCTCTTAAAGAAGATTTTAACTAGATTGACAAGTCGGAAAATTCCTAAAAGACACAGTTAACCGCGGAAAATGGAGGAATATGGGGAAATGGAAAGAAAAAATCGAAAAAAATCGAAATTGAAAAAGCTGGTATTGACAGCCGTTGTTGCTGCCAATTGCCTGTCAGTATCAACTGCATTCGCAGCGGAAATTAGTACAGATTACACATCCATCTGGTCACGTCAGCAAGCAGAAAAAGTAGAGCCAACAGACAAAACAACAGCACCGAAAATTGATCTTAATTTTGATCTTGTAGCACCGGATCAATGGGTATGGGATACATGGCCATTACAAAATAGAGATGGTTCAATGGCGATTGTCAATGGCTACCGAGTGGCTTTTGCATTGGTTGCACCGCGCTCTTTAGGATGGGGAGAGCGCCATACAGAAGCAAGAATTGGCATGTTCTACTCCAAAAATGGCAAAGATTGGACGTACGCAGGAATCCCTTATGACTATAATAAAGCCCTGGGTCATATGCAATGGGCCGGTACAGCAATGCTGGATGACAATGGAAAAGTGCATTTATTCTATACGGCAACCGGTGAAAAAACAAATTGGGATAACAATGGATGGGATAAAAGAGCCGTACAGCGTATTGCCAAAACAACCTTTGATATTCAAACGGATAAAGACGGAGTTCATCTGACGAATGAAGGGAAACACCAAGTCATTCTTGAAGCAGATGGAAAATATTACGAGACACTTGCACAAGCGAATAGTCCAATCATTACAGCATTCCGTGATCCATTCTTCTTCCAGGATCCGAATACAGGCAAAGACTATATTATCTTCGAAGGACAAGCTGGAAGCGATAGAGACTTTATCAAACCGGAAAATATCGGTGATGAAGAATACCGCAAAACCCATTCCGTTCCTGGCGGAGCCGAATTGTATAACGGTAATATCGGGATTGCCGAAGTACTTGATAAGGACGTAACCAAATTGAAGCTTCTTCCGCCATTGCTTGAGTCGGTTGGAACCAATCACCAGATGGAACGTCCGCACATGGTAGTAAACGGAGATGATTATTATCTATTTACCATCAGCCATACCTTTACTTATGCTCCTGGCCTGACTGGTCCTGATGGTGTTTATGGTTTTGTTGGCAAAGGGCTGTTCGGCGGCTATAAACCAATGAACGAAAGTGGTCTTGTTATTGCGAATCCGAAGGAGAACCCTTATCAAGCCTATTCTTGGATGGTTCTTCCAGACCAGCAGGTAATCAGCTTTATTAACGAGCCGAAAGATGAGAACGGCAATGTGAAATTTGGCGGTACATTCGCCCCAACTCTAAAAGTAAAGCTGAATGGAGAAACATCTGAAGTTGTAAAAGAAGGTAAAGCGGGCGAAATTAAACCATTTGGGGCAAATCGATAATGATAACTCGAAAAGGAGAAAGAAGGATGACCGTTATGAGTAAGAAAGCAGTTTCTGCGATTGTTTTAGCGGCAAGTGTTGTTGCCTCAACTTTTTCAGGACTTTCTGTAAAAGCAGAAGAAACAGGGCTAACGACAAATTGGACACGAGAACAGGTGTCAAAAATCGAACTTAATCAAGATAATACCTTACCTTATACAAATATAAGTATGCTAGAGAAATTATCACCTGATTACCATATTTGGGACACATGGCCCCTGTTGGATCGTGATGGAAATATCGCTTCCGTAAAAGGCTGGAAAGTGATGTTTGCCTTATCTGCTCCAAATGATGTGCTGCCTGGAAAAGTACATGACATTGCAACCATCCGCTATTTTTACTCGAAAAATGGTAAGGATTGGACTCTTGGCGGGACACTTTTCCCAGAAGGAGCTTCATTAGGTTCCCGTGAATGGGCTGGATCTGCCATGGTCGATAATGGGAAAATTCATGCCTTCTATACGGCAACTGGCCATAGAGGGGAAGAGCGATTGACATTTGAGCAGCGTATTGCTGAGGCATCCGGTGATATTATTGCTGATAGTAATGGAGTTCATTTTGAAAATTGGGGCAAACACAAGATCATTTTAGAGCCGGACGGTAAGTATTATCAGACGAAGGAACAAGCTCAGCAAGGCGAAGGCGGCGGATATGCTTTCCGTGATCCGATGTGGTTTAAAGACCCAAAAACGGATAAGGAATATATTTTATTTGAAGGAAATTCAGGCGGTACCGTAGGGGAGCGCACATTTAAACAAGAATATGCCGGAAGTTCCGAGTATACAAGCAATAACCCGGTACCTGCGGGAGCTGTTCATGCCAATGCGAACATTGGTATCGCAGAGGTAGTGGATGGTGATCCTTCCAATCTAAAAATGCTGCCTCCTCTTTTGGAAGCAAATTATGTCAACGAAGAATTGGAACGCCCGCATATTGTAGTAAAAGATAAAAAATATTATCTCTTTACTGACAGCCATATCAATAAATATGCTGAAGGGCTGAAAGGACCTGAAGGGATGTATGGATTTGTTTCCGATACCTTAATTGGTGGTTATCAGCCACTGAATAAGAGTGGTTTGGTTTTAGCGAATCCTCCAGGAAACCCATACCAAGCGTATTCATGGCTTGTCCTTCCTAATTTGAATGTCGTAGGATTTGCTCATTTTGGCGATTTAGGCGACATGTCAATTGGTGATGTTGGAAACCAATCACCAGAATTCCAATTTAGCCATTTTGGAGGCACGTTGGCTCCTACGATACAGCTATCAATCAAAGGTGATGCAACAAAAATCGTAAAAGAGTTATCACCTGGCTGGATAAAACAATAAGGAAATGATTTGAACGGTTCCCGCGCTCTAATCGCTCACTAAGAGACCGTATAAGCGCTAGTGGAACCGGTTCCTATGGTGTGAATTGGTCACTAAGAATCCATATAAGAGCCCATGGTACCGGTTCCTGAGCTCTTATCGGTCTCTTAAAATTTATGGTTAATCAACAAAGTTTTTAACAAAGCCAAAAGTAAGAAGGCATTTGGAGGAACACTTTTCATGAAATGGAACAAAGTTAAAAAAAACAAATCTATCATAGCAGCTATTATCGGACTTTTTATTATCTTCATACCCATTGTTGGTTCAACCGTTTCTGCCCAAGAAAATGCAGATACATTCAACTGGACCAGAGAAAATGTTAGCAATCTAACAATCAATGATCAAAATATTGCCCCGACATTTAATAAAGATGAGCTTGTTAAACTTTCATCAGACTATTATATTTGGGATGCATGGCCATTGCAAGATTTGAACGGTCATCCCGCTGTAGTAAATGGTTTTAAAATTATTTTCGCCCTATCGGTACAGAAGGATGTCCTTCCTGGAAAACGCCATGATCTAGCTCAAATTCAATATTTCTATTCAAAAGACGGAAAGAGCTGGGAGTCTGGCGGCCCCGTTTTTAAAGCAGGAGAAGCATTGGGGTCCAGGCAATGGGCTGGCAGTTCCATCGTTAATAAAGATGGGAAATTGCAAATCTTTTACACAGCAACGGGGCAAAAAAACGAAGCCGGGCTAAGCTATGATCAGCGGCTGGCAACTGCAACGGCTGATGTTCGTACAACAAACACCGGTGTGTCCTTTAAGAATTGGTCCAAACATCAAATAATTCTTGAGGCCGATGGGAAATACTATCAAACAAAGGAACAGACAGGGGAGGAGGAATCTTCCTATTCATTCCGCGATCCGTATTTTTTCCAGGATCCAAAAACTGGGGAGCAATATCTATTATTTGAAGCAAACACTGCAGGAAAGCTTGCAGACCGTCCATATAATAATGAATTTATTGGTTCGGAGGAATTCCGTCAGAACCATGTAACCCCTGAAAGTTCAAAAGCTTTTAATGGCAGCATTGGTATTGCCAAAGCAACCAATAAAGATTTATCCAAATTTGAATTGCTGCCGCCTCTATTAGAAGCAAATTATGTCAATGACGAACTGGAGCGGCCTAGTGTCATCGTCAAAGGAAACAGCTACTATCTTTTTGCAAAAACACATACGGAGAAATTTGCATCTGGTCTTGACGCACCGGAAGGATTATATGGATTTACTTCAGACTCTCTTTTTGGAGGCTATCAACCGTTAAATGATAGTGGGCTTGTCATTGCAAATACTACGGATAATCCGTATCAAGCATATTCTTGGATGGTAATGCCAAATGGCACTGTCACAAGTTTTGTGAATTATGTTAATGTGGACGGTAAAGATATGGTTGAGGTTGGCGAGCAATCATCAGAGTATCAAATGGAGCATTTCGGTGGAATGCTTGCACCGTCTTTAAAAATATCGATCACACGTGATGAAACCAAGGTTCTTCATGAAAAGCAGCAAGGGGTTTTTAAATAAGATACAGTTGTGGCGTTCAGTTTTCTGCTGAACGCCACTGTGCATATGAAAAGATTTGTCTTTATTTACCTGAAGGGAAATCTACTTTATGATGAGGAACATACAATTCAATTTATAAATTCAAGGTGGAAGATGAACATTCAAGACGAGCCGAAAGAAGCAAAAGATTTTGTGCAAGAATTATTACCGCTATTAGGCGGGAAAGAAAATATTATGAATATGACCCATTGCACGACTCGTTTGCGTTTTGAACTTTTAGATGAAAGCAAGGTTAATAAAGTTGGAATCGATAAACTGAACGGTGTACATGGAACCTTTTCCCGAATGGGACTTTTCCAAATTATTATAGGTCCCGGGCTGGTCAATAAAGTATACAGGGCCTTAATTGAAACAAAACTGACTCCTGTTAGCGGCATCTCTTCTGCAGAACCGCCAAAGGCGAGAATGAATCCTTTTATTGGATTTGCGAGGACTTTGTCCAATATTTTTGTTCCGATTATTCCAGCTATTGTTGCCAGTGGTTTACTAATGGGACTGATTGGAATGATCAAGGTGTTTCAGTGGGCACCGCCTGAAAGCTCATTAATGCGAATGCTTGATATCTTTTCAAGTGCCGCCTTTATTATTTTGCCGATATTGATTGGTTTTAGTGCTGCCAAGGAATTTGGCGGCAATCCCATCCTGGGTGCAGTGATAGGCGGGATATTAACTCACCCTTCGCTATTAAATCCTGCCGAGCTTGGATATAATGTACCGGAATATATCGAGGTTCTGGGAGTTGATATTCCTTTAATAGGGTATCAGGGAACAGTGATACCAATCTTACTTTCTGTCTTTTTTATGAGTAAGCTCGAAGTGCGCCTGAGGAAAATAATACCGAGTTCATTGGATTTGTTCTTAATCCCATTTCTATTGATTATTTCGATTGGTTTTATCTCACTTTTAATTATTGGCCCGATCTCGTTATTCATCGGTGAAATGATGACCAATACGTTTGAGCTTATTTATAAATCTGGGGGAGTTATAGCCGGATTTTTATTTGGCGGATTATATTCTCTCATTGTGGTAACGGGGCTGCATCATACTTTACATGCTGTTGAAATGGAATTGCTTGCAAATCCAAAGATAGGTGTTAACTTTTTGTTGCCAATTTGGTCCATGGCCAACATGGCCCAAGGAGGAGCGGGGTTAGCCGTATTTTTTAAAACAAAGAATAAGAGACTGAAAAAAATTGCTATCCCTTCAGCTTTTTCAGCATTTTTAGGCATTATTGAGCCGGTTATGTTTGGGATGAATATCAGATTGTTCCGACCATTTATAGGTGCAGCCATAGGTGGTGCTTTTGGAGGGGCGTATGTAGTTCTTACTCATGTAGTAGCAAACTCTTATGGCTTAACAGGAATTCCCATGATCGCTATTGTAGCCCCAATAGGGATTTCGAATTTAATGCATTACCTTATTGGTCTTGGAATCTCTGTCATAGCCGCGTTCATAGCCACTTTCATTCTGTGGGTGAAGGAAGAAACTGAGTAGTTTTGATTTTACAGCTAATGCAAGAGCAAAAGAGGGAAGGTGAAAGAAATGAGAATTAAAAAAATACTAAATAATAGTGCGGTTGTAGTGAAAGACATCGACGGAGAAAAGATCGTAATGGGTGAAGGAATAGGATTCCAGAAACGAAAGAATGATCCTGTAAATCAAGCTAAAATTGATAAAGTGTTTGTTATGAGGGATGCAAATGAGCATAAAAAATTCGAAGAAATACTGCAATTATTGCCAGAAGAACATATACAACTAGCAGAAGAGATTATCTCTTATGCGGAAAGGGAATTGGGCGTTACGGTAAATGAACATATCCATGTCGCTTTTTCGGATCACCTATCGTTTGCCATTGAGCGATTAACAAATGGCATTGCCATTAAAAATGCCCTGCTGGAGCAAATAAAAATTCTTTATGTAAAGGAATTTCAAATCGGACTTTGGGCAAAGGAGTTAATAAAAGAGAAACTCGGAGTAGAAATTCCTGAAGATGAAGTAGGCAATATTGCGATGCATATTCATACGGCCAGGATGAATAGAGGAGATATGCAGGAAACGATAGACATTACTACAACGATTCAGGAAATTACGAGAATCATTGAAAGTTGTTTAAATATCAATATTGTGGAAGATACGATGTCCTATGAACGATTAATTACTCATTTGCGCTTTTCGCTCAAAAGCCTATTAGCAAATGGGACGAACCATGACTATGATGAAAAAATGGCTTCGATGATCAAGGAAAATTTTAAAGTGACATATGCCTGTGCACGAGAGGTTGGCCAATTTTTGGAAGGGAAATACCGGATAAAATATCCAGATGCAGAGTTAATGTATATTTCCATGCATATTCAAAGATTCTATAATCGAGCTTTATGCGGAAACAACAGATGTGAAACCTGATCTCAATACCAAGTCGCTTTTCTTAACTTTCAGCCAAAAAGGTCTGCCATGATCCCGGCAGACCTTTTCGATGACCACTTACTTGGTCTCGCTTATCGTTTTTGTTAGGACATCGATGACATAGTTCTTTGTGTTCTTGTTGATGGAACCGCCGTCTCCTTTAAAGATGTTGGACTTGGTTGTATCATTTGGTTCAATGTGAACAGGTACTTGTGTCTGTCCAGCTTGAAGGGTAAAGGATTGAGTGAAATTCATATCATTTCCGACTGTCACTTTTTCCCCATTGATAGTGAGGTCAGCTCCCTTAATCGCATTCCCCTTTAGAGTCAAAGTTGATCCATTGACATCGATTTGGCTGACTGCCAGCGGCATATCAATCCAGCGCAGAATGGTATCCTGTACAACCATTTTGTTGTTCCCTTGGTTGGTGACCACAATTTTCATATCGGTTCCTTCGGCACCATAGCCGTATTTACTGATATCGTCATCCGAATGATCTGATGGCGTATGATCTGCTAACCCTTCATGATCCCAAGTATTATCCCTCGTATATTTATACGTTAGCTCAGTTCCTTCTTCAAGCTCCACTGTGTATTCCCAATCAGGTGTCACAGCGCCATTACGGCTCATAGACCAGGCACTAGTATTCCAACCATTCAAGCTGCCAGGTATATTTACCTGCGCTGCTAAAGCTGTATAATCCGGTGCATGAACCTTAAAGGTTACTTGTACCATAACAATTTCAGGGGTCACACTTACCTTGTTAGATTCTACATGGTTTCCAGCCTGGTCATAGACACGCACTTGATATTGGTAGGCAGTTCCATTTGCCACCTGATAATCACGGAAGGTGGCGGCGCTGCCGTCCAATGTTGAAAGAATTTGGCCGTCACGGTAAATGACCGTTTTAAATGGCTGATCCGGCTGCGTGAGTTTCCAATTCAAGTTGACCTGACCGGATTCCTTGATCGGAGTGTCCAAAGTTACATCATTAGCAGGCGGGGTAGTATCAGACGTGCTGTGTGAAAAGGTCACTTCACCAGTAATTGAGTAAACCCATGTATTCCCTAAATCCGGCGTAAAGGCCATTCGGTACTCATATTTGCCCGCCTCATACGCTGTAAAGCCTCCCTGAAACTCATTTGCCTGGTCTCCCTGAGCCTGGCCATTATACAAAGCTTGGTAAGATGTCCAAGCGGTTTGGCCTTTCATTCTTACTTGGAGAACGGCCGTGATTCCTTCTGCTGCACCAGTTTCTGTCGCGCCTGGCAGGTAAAAAGCTGCTTTAACATTGGAGGTCTGTGCCAGATTCAGTTCCCCGTTATCTAATGTAGTCAGGTCCTTAATACTAGCCTTTGCAGCATCGTAATGAGGCACAAGGCCGGATGGGGCTGCAGGTACAGATTCATTACCACTTTCATTTACGGCCGTTACAGTAAAATAGTAGGTACGACCATTATTTAAATCGGAAATGTTCACAGATGTACCTGTAGTTTCCTTCACTTTTGTCCATAATCCACCTGAAACTGTAGATTGATAGACATTGTATTTTGTACCTGTTCCTGTCCAGCTTAAAGTAACCTCCTTAGAACCAGCTGTGCCGGTAACTTCTTTAACAGGCTGTGGTTGTTTAACATCATTAACCGTTATTAACATTCTTCCGGACTCAGCTGGAACTGTTAATGACAGCTTGCCATCCTTCGTTGTAGTCACATATTTAGGGTCCAATTGGTCCACAAAACGAAGACCATTCGCGAGCAGCACTTTTGTATCGATATCAACCGTTTGTGTGGTTTTCCCTCTGTTAATAATGACAAGTCCAGATTTTGTTTCTTTTGTCCGGACATAGGCTAACACATCACCCTTTGCGTATATATGGTGCAGATCGCCATGAGCGAATAGGTCAGCATTTTCCTTGCGGATTTGACCAATCTTTTGATAGTGTGCAATGAGGTCTTTGTTTTCGTTCCCCCACGGATATGTGCGTCTGTCATCTGGGTCTTTAGATCCTGTTTGACCCGCTTCATCTCCGTAATAAATGGTTGGTGCTCCAGGGTAACCCATTTGCAGGATAGAAGCCAGCTTCAATCGCTTCACACCTTCATCGTATTTGTAGTTCGGATCTTGTTCCGCTCTGAAATACGTATCCGTTCCATTGCCTAACAGGAAGATTGCCCGAGCTGTATCATGGGATCCCATCAGGTTCATGAGGGCATAAAAAGCTTCCTTTGGATAGTCCTCCTGTATAGCGAGAAGTGTGTTTTGTGCATTAGCGGCATTACCGTTCTTTAAGTAATCCAAAATGGCTCCGCGGAAACGATAGTTCATGACTGAGTCATATTGATCCCCTAAGAAGTACTTGGATGCATCATCCCAAATTTCACCTAGAATAAGTGGCTCTTCTTCTTTTTGAAGTGTTTTTCCAGCTCCTATCATAGTCTTGGACTTCATTTGTTTGCGGAATTCCTGCCAGAAGGAACTGTCCACTTCATTAGCTACATCCAGGCGCCAGCCAGATGAACCTCGATTAATCCAAGTTTTTCCTACTGAGTCCTTGTCATAAAAAATATAATTAGCCAATGCTGTGTTGTTAAGTTCACTTGGATGTTCAACCTTTGTGCCATTAACGGATTCGAATACAGGAAGACTGTCGTATCCCCACCAGCCTTCATACTTATAATGCTCCCCCGTCGAAACACCGTTGACTTTTTCATTTGGAACTTTAACATTTTCAATATGGAACCAGTTTTCAAAGCCGTATGGGCTAAAGGTTTGTCCTTCAGCCATGAGTTGTTGTTTGGCCTTATCCTTAGCTGCAGTTTCAGACAATTTTTCGTCATTCATTAAATCGTAAATACGAGACCAGTATTCATAGGCACCCACTGTTTTATATTTGTGGTAGCGGTCAAAATAGATGGAATCATCAGCCACATGATTAAATACCCCGTCTAAAATCAGGTGCATGTTCCGTTTAGACAATTCCTTGGAGAAATCCTCGAATTCTTTTTCCGAGCCAAACATCGGATCCACCTGTTTATAGTCTGTTGCATCATATTTATGGTTGGACGGTGCAAGTGCAATAGGGTTTAAATATAGGGTATTGACGCCAAGTGATTGAAGGTAATCAAGCTTCGCCTTAATACCAGCAATGTCGCCGCCAAAGAAGTCGTTTGTAAATTCACCATCCCCTGTGTAGGAGCCAGTGCCTTGTTCATATGGATTATCAGGCAAGGATGACCAGGAGTCGGGATGTTCTATTGGCTGGCTGCCTCGGGCTCCAATCTGATCCTTTACATTGTCATTTGCTTTGTTGCCGTTATAAAAACGATCAGGATAGATTTGATAAACAACAGCTTCCTTCATCCAATCCGGTGTTTGATAGCCCGGGTCGAAAACGGTCAATTGGAAGAGACCTGCATTTTTATCCTCCGCTTTACCGGTATGCCCATCCTGTGTGTCTTCTCCGTATTCCACTGTTGTATCCTGATCCCCGACAATGAATTTATAGCCGTGAACTCCTTTGTCAGACGGTGTAAAGGTGGCTTCCCAGAACTCAATGGCACCTTTGTCCTTTGTGTCTGTCCAGCCTGCATTTTTCATTGAAAGCACCTTTATTGTGCCTGTATTATAGTTTTTCACATACAGGCTGGCACTTGTTAGGTCACCCTTTTTTGCCGATACCCGTAATGTGACGGGTTTCCCTGCAGGAATTGCCCCAAACGGCGTCCGGTATACTTGGTCCCATGAATCATGATAAAGAGCATTCTTATCTATCATGCCATCAGATCCAATAGTTTTATAATCTGAATAAACTTCTTTTGTTTGGTTGTTATAGAAAAATGTGATTGTCGTATCAGAGAGTACATTCAGCTTCTCATTTGAAGCAGGGTAGGATTCCGTCCAGTCCTTGCCCAATACAATCTTGTATTCGTAGCTGCCTCTAGGTACCTTTGCAGTAAAGGAATAGATGTTGTCAAAACGGTTGTCCTCCATTAACGCTGTTGAGTCTGCCGGACTCCAGGCAGACCCTGCCTTAATGGCAGGTTGAATGCTTCCAACTAAACGAGGCATCTTGTCTTCTGCCAAAAGTGTATAATGGGTACTATCAGCAATGGCATGGGTATTGTCATTGTAGTAGAAGGTGACTTCTTTTTGTTCGGTCAGAGTTAGTTTAATGTTGTTTCCGCCAGGCGCGCCGCCGTCTCCGTAATTTTCATTCCAACTTCCTCCAATGGCGATTTTGTACTCGTATGCTCCTGCCGGCAGTGTGCCGGTAAAGCTATACAAACCATTTCCTTGGTAAGCCATTTGCGTTTTGGAAGAGGATGGATCCCAATCTCCTGAATTCCCTAAAACTGCCTGCAGACTGCCAACAAGTACAACCTGTTTTGGTTCTGTTTCTGCCGCTTTGGCTGTTTGACTTGTCACAAGTCCAGAAAATAATTGAAGAATTAGTCCAACTACTGTAACAAGTGACAGAAGTGATTTCTGCTTTCTCTTCATGAAAAATCTCCTTTCCCTTACCTATTAATCTAGGAAACCGTTTGCATGAAAATTGCACAAAAAATCGTATGTAAAATGCTTAGGAGGCTGTTTTATTGTGCAAACGTTTGCGCAATCGTTTTCAAAACTAATTATATCTATTTCTCAGCGCAATTCAATAGAAAATTGGAAATAAAGTCTTAATTTTCTGATATATGGTTATTGAAATCGAGAGGTCTTTTATTTTTTAGCTGTTTAACTGATTATAAAGCCTTTATAATAAAGAGTGGAATGTGCAATCGTTTTCGCAAATGTTGGAATATGCAAAAATAAGCGTTTCTATTATTCTAAAATTAGTAGTAAGAATCAATGAACTTAGAATGAGAGGGGAGAAGAAAATGGCTGTTACCATTAAGGATGTGGCAAAGCTTGCAGATGTCGCCCCATCAACTGTTTCAAGGGTAATTGCCAATAATTCGCGAATCAGCGAAGCGACGAAACGAAAAGTTAAAAAGGCAATGGAGCAGCTAGGTTATCATCCTAACCAAAATGCCAGAAGCCTTGCCATTCAATCTACCCAAACAATCGGGCTTGTCATGCCGAGCTCTGGTGATGTGGTGTTTCAGAATCCTTTTTTTTCAATGGTGTTACAGGGAATCAGTGAAAGTGCCCATAATAAAAAATATGCCATGCATATGACAACTGGAAAATCAGACGAGGAAATATTTGAAGCAGTCATCCACATGGTTCAGGGAAAACGAGTAGATGGAATGATTCTTCTTAATTCCAAGGTGGAGGATAAAGCCATTTCGTATTTAAGAGAAAGGGATTTTCCTTTTGTTGTAATTGGAAAACCTTCTAAAGATGCAGAAGAAATTACACATGTTGATAATGATAATGTTCGTGCAATGAGAGAGGCTACTGAATACTTAATTGACCATGGACATCGGAAAATCGCTTTTATTGGCGGAAGTCTAGAGCTAATGGTTACAGTTGACCGTTTGAATGGGTATAAGCAGGCTTTAAAAAAGGAAAACATTCCCATAAAAAATGAATACATCCTTCATGAAGAATTTCTTCGGGAAGGCGGTCAAGAAGCGGTGAGTGAATTAATGGCGCTTGAACAACGCCCCACTTCGCTCGCAGTGGTTGACGACTTAATGGCACTAGGTGTACTGAGCACATTAGATGAGCTGGGAATCAGGGTTCCAGAAGAAATCTCTGTCGTTAGCTTTAATAATGTCCTTTTATCAGAAATGTCAAAACCACCCTTAACTTCCATTGATATTAATATTTTTGAACTAGGATATCAAGCATCCAGGAGTTTAATTCAAAAAATCGAAAATAGAACAGAACCGACCAAGCGCATTATCATTCCACATAAATTGGTTGAACGTCAATCGTGCAGTCACCAAATTCCTATAACAATAGATGAACAAAATGCAGATGGTAACGAGAATCTATAAAAGATTCCCGCTATACCGTCTGCTTTTAATAACTCATTCAATTACTATTTCCTGTTCTTGAATTCTAGTATTCCAGACGCCTATATGCCCCAGGGGCCATGCCATATTTCTTATGAAATACCCTGTGAAAATATGGATAGCTCCCGAAGCCGCAATCTTCGGCAATTTGTTCAAGTGTCATGGATGTGTATTTCATTCGCTCGACTGCAGCGGATAAACGGATTTCTAAGGCATATTCGATCATCGTTTTCCCGACACTGTTTTTAAAAAGATGAACGGAACGCGAAACGCTAAGACCAGCATGGCGTGCCACATCCTCCACTTTAAATGGTGTTAGGGCATGCTCTTCAATGTACCTCATTATCCGGGTGACGGTATACGGGTGATTGAAGGTAGGAACCGTTTCGTTGACACCTCGTTCCAGGTATAAACAGAGTGCTTGCAGCAAATAATCGGTGAGTTCTTCGTTTTGGCTCGAGGATGGACGGCGTTTTTCGTTTATGATTTGACGCCATAAGGAGAGCAGTTTTTCATCAAGATCGATTCGGGAGACAGGCGGCTTAGCGGAACGGCTCCACCACTCGTCCACCCAAGCTCCTTCACAGATTATGTGATAATCCCCGCTGTTTTGTCCCGCTTTAACCAGCAGTTCATAGTGATCCCCTGGTTTAATGAGGAGAAGGTCTCCTTTCTCGAGTTCCATTTTTCTTCCCTTCACCACTACTTCACAGACACCTTCTGATTGCAGGCGAAAAAGATACGCAGGGTATCCGGATTTATGTTGGGCATGATATCCATTTGTGTGAAAGGAATAGCCGCAGAATAATATATTTGTCATCATATGCCCACCTTCAGAAAAAATAAAATAGCAAAATAGTAGATGTTTCAATTATATCATCTATGTTTATTTGTAGAGACAAAGTTTAAGATGGAATCAAATAAGTAATGTTATAGAATTGGGGGATTAAGATGACGAAAATTCCAGTAGCTGTACAAATGTATACTTTGCGAGAAGAAAGCGCCAAAGATTTTGCCGGTACTTTGAAAAAGGTGGCAGAGCTTGGCTTCAATGGTGTTGAATTTGCCGGGTATGGCGGATTGACGCCAAAGGAAGTTAAAGCATTATTAGATGAGCTTGGCCTACAGGCAGCAGCGAGCCACGTACCGCTTGAACAATTGGAGAACAATTTAGCACAAGTTATTGAAGATCAAAAAGCGCTGGGCAGCAAATATGTTGTCTGCCCTTACTTAATGCCCGATCGACGCAGCGAGGATGATTACAAAGCTCTTATCTCTTTATTAGATAAAATTGGTGGGACTTGCCGTCAGGAGGGCATCACTCTTTGTTATCATAATCACGATTTTGAACTTGATCGTTTGACAGATGGACGCAGGGCGCTCGAAGCCATTTTTGATGATACTAAGGCAGACAATCTGCAAACAGAGCTGGATGTGTATTGGCTGACAAAAGCAGGCGAAAAGCCGGTGGAGTGGATCAAGCGTTATCAAAAGAGAACACCGCTCATTCATTTAAAAGACATGACGACAGATGGAGAACAATTTTTTTCAGAGCTAGGAACAGGCGGCGTTGATATAGAAGCCGTGCTTAATATGGGCGAAGAAGCTTGTGTTCAGTGGTGGGTCGTTGAGCAGGACATGAGCCGCCGCACGCCATTTGAAAGCATTGAAATCAGCATCAATTACTTGAAAACTATAAAAAGACAGATTTCAAATAGATAACGATGGAGTTCAATATTTTCCACCCTATCTGTCAATGTAAGCCGTTTCATTAATTTCTTTATTCTCTAAAATTAAAGGTAAATAAAAGATAAAAAGGAGTAGGTTGATCATGTTGAAAGTAACTGTATGGAATGAAAACCGTCACGAGCAAAAAAATCCGGTTGTAAGGGATATATATCCGAACGGCATCCACGGGACAATCGCTGATTTCCTTCAGATTGAAGGTATCCAAGCAGGAACAGCTACTCTTGATGAGCCGGAGCATGGCTTAACGGATGAAGTACTAGCGAATACTGATGTATTAGTATGGTGGGGACATCTGGCACATGGTGAAGTAAAAGATGAAATTGTGCAGAAAGTTCAGCAGCGTGTCCTTGATGGAATGGGACTAATTGTTCTTCACTCCGGCCATTTTTCGAAGATCTTTAAAACATTAATGGGAACAAGCTGTGATTTAAAGTGGCGTGAAGCGGATGAAAAAGAGCGTCTTTGGGTTGTAAGTCCAAGCCACCCGATTACAGAAGGAATCTCTGAATATATTGAGTTAGAAAAAGAAGAAATGTATGGCGAGCATTTTGATATCCCTCAGCCTGATGAGTTGATTTTTACAAGCTGGTTTGAAGGCGGCGAAGTTTTCCGGAGTGGCTGTACATACAAACGCGGGAATGGAAAAGTGTTTTACTTCAGACCTGGACATGAAACCTATCCAACCTATCATAACGAACACATTCAACGCGTCATTATCAATGCGGTGAAATGGGCGCAGCCAGTAAAACGTGAGCGTCCAGTTTATGGAAATGCAAAACCGCTAGAAGCAATTAAAGGAGGCAAATAACAATGGGAAAATTAAGAGTCGGAGTAATCGGATGCGGCAGTATTGCTCAGCACCGTCATTTACTAGAATATAAAGCAAATAAACAGGTAGAGCTTTTAGCTGTTTGTGATATTAACGAAGAGCGGGCAAATCAAGTAGCTGAAAAATTCGGAGCAGCAGCATATACAAGCTATGAAGAGTTATTGAAAAATGCTGAAGTGGACGTCGTCAGCGTCTGTACACCGAACTATCTTCATGCGCCAATCTCGATTGCGGCATTAAATGCAGGTGTACATGTTCTTTGTGAAAAACCAATGGCGACTTCGAAGCAAGAAGCAAAAGCGATGATTGCCGCAGCGAAAGAGAGCGGCAAAAAGTTAATGATTGCCCATAATCAACGTTTCGTTCCGTCTCATCAAAAAGCACGTCAGTTAATAGCAAGCGGGGAAATTGGCAAAATTTATAGCTTCCGTACGGCATTCGGACATGGCGGCCCAGAAGGCTGGAGTGTCGAAGGCAAAGAAGGATGGTTTTTCCAAAAGGAAAAAGCATTCGTTGGGGCGATGGGCGATTTAGGTGTTCATAAGACCGATTTGCTTCGCTATGTGCTAGGAGAAGAAATTGTTGAAGTAGGTGCTTTTGTTGAAACGAGCGCTAAGGAATTTGCCGATGTTGATGACAATGCCGTTTGTGTGTTAAAAACAGAAAGCGGGATAATCGGAACACTTGCTGCAAGCTGGGCTTATGTAAGTAAAGAAGATAATTCTACTATTATATATGGTGAAAAAGCGATCTTACGATTAGAGGATGATCCAACCAATTCACTTGTTGTTCAATATTCGAACGGAGAAGTGGTTAATTATCAGCTAGGGAAAATCCAGTCCAATGACGCGGGTGGACAAAGAACCTCTCATGTTATCAATCATTTTGTAGATTCTGTGCTTCACGATCAGGAGCCACTTGTACCCGGTGAAGAAGGGATGAAATCACTAGAGGTTATTTTAGCAGCGCTTGAGTCAAATGAAACAAAACAAATTGTAAGAGTGAGAGAACAATGATAAAACTTCGCATAGGAATTATCGGGGTTGGCGGTATTGCACAGGGCCGCCATATCCCGGCTTTTTTACAGTTAAGTGATATTTGTGAAATAACGGCCTTAAGCGATGTGAATATCGACCGAGCGAGAGAGACAGCTGAGAAGTATAACATCCCTAATGCGTTTGAGGATTATCTAGATCTTTTTCCAGAAGTGGATGCGGTATGTATTTGTACGCCAAATAAATTTCACGCTGAGATTACCATCGCCGCATTTAATGCTGGGGTTCATGTTCTATGTGAGAAGCCGATGGCTCTTAGCTTCGAAGAATGCGAGGCGATGGTCGCTGCTTCCAAACAAGCGGACAAAGTTCTGGCGATCGCCTACCATTACCGTTTTATGAAAGAAGCACAGGCCGCTAAGAAGGCAATGGATGAAGTAGGGTTGCCGCTAGTCGTGAGAGTCCAAGCATTAAGGCGCCGCAAGGTACCAGGCTGGGGGGTTTTTACCAATAAAGACCTTCAAGGAGGGGGCAGCCTGATTGATTTTGGCTGTCACCTTCTCGACTTAGCGCTTTGGCTGATGGGAAATCCAAAACATACCGCGGTGTCAGGCACCACATATAACACATTAAGTAAACAGCCGAATCAGGTGAACCAATGGGGTAGGTTTGATCATGAAACCTTTAATGTCGATGATCATGTCACCGCCTATATGAAATTTGAAAATGGCGCATCGATGCTATTTGAAACTTCTTGGGCGGCGAATATCAAGGACGACCAGGCGAATGTCAGCATTTCCGGAGCGGACGGCGGTTTAAGCGTCTTTCCATTTGAACTTTTTACAACGAAAAACGGAATGCTTTTAAATAGTGAGGCCGCCTGGCTTCCTGGCAAGGAAGATCCGGGTGTGCCGCAGGCGAAAAATTTTATCGATGCCTGTCTTGGAATTGCAGAACTAGTGGTAAAGCCTGAAGAGGCACTTCAAGTTTCACAAATCATTGATCGTATTTATGAGAGTGAGGGAAATTCATTATGAAACTAGGCGTTTTTACCGTTTTATTTGCTGAAAAATCATTCGAGGAAATGCTTGATACAGTTAAAGGTGCAGGACTACATGCGGTTGAAATCGGAACTGGATGCTATCCTGGTAATAGCCATTGTGATTTAGACACGTTATTGGAGAGTGAAGCGGCGCGCCAAGAGTATATTCAAAAAGTAGAAGAGCGTGGACTAACGATTAGTGCCTTCAGCTGCCATGGAAATCCAATTTCTCCTGAAAAAGAATTTGCTAAAAACTCGCACGAAACACTCGTAAAAACAATTCAACTTGCTTCATTGCTGAAAGTTCCGGTTGTTAACTGTTTTTCTGGTACAGCAGGCGACCATGAAGGAGCTAAATATCCAAACTGGCCAGTTACGCCTTGGCCGAATGAGTATGGCGATGTATTAAAGTGGCAATGGGAAGAAAAACTGATTCCTTATTGGAAGGAAGTTGGTCAATTTGCTAAAGACCACAATGTAAAAATAGGGCTTGAACTTCACGGAGGATTTTTAGTTCACACTCCATATACACTTTTAAAGCTTCGTGAGGAGACCTGTGATGCCATTGGCGCTAATTTAGACCCAAGTCACTTATGGTGGCAAGGCATTGACCCGGTGGCAGCGATTAAAATTTTGGCAAAGGAAAATGCGATTCATCATTTCCATGCCAAAGACACGTACATTGATCAGGAAAATGTGAATATGTATGGATTAACGGATATGCAGCCTTATGGAGAAGTGAAAACGAGGGCATGGTCGTTCCGTTCAGTTGGCTGTGGACATAGCCTAAAAGAATGGTCTGATATGATGAGTGCGCTCCGAACCTACGGATATGATTATGTGGTCAGTATCGAACATGAGGATCCAATTATGTCGATTAATGAAGGTTTCAATCGGGCAGTAACCAATTTGAAATCGGTCTTAATTGAGGAATCGGTTTCGCAAATGTGGTGGGTTTAGATTGAGAGGCATACAAGAATTTTTAAGCTATTAAATGAATTAGGTCTAGAACTGAGGTGTACAGGTGAACAAAAAATGGTGGAAAGAAAGTGTCGCTTATCAAGTGTATCCCCGTAGTTTTATGGATAGTAATGGCGATGGGATTGGTGATCTAAAAGGTGTGACTACCAAACTAGATTACCTACAAGAGTTGGGCGTTGATGTCATTTGGCTCTCTCCGATGTACAAATCACCAAATGACGACAATGGTTATGATATTTCCGATTACCAGGATATTATGGATGAATTCGGGACGATGGCTGATTTTGACGAACTGCTTGAAGGCGTTCATCAGCGTGGGATGAAATTAATCCTAGATTTGGTCATCAATCATACGAGCGACGAACATCCATGGTTTATCGAGTCACGCTCCTCAAAAGACAACCCTAAACGTGATTGGTACATTTGGAGTGATGGTAAAGATGGAAAGGCGCCGAACAATTGGGAGTCGATTTTCAGTGGGCCCGCTTGGAGATATGATAAAGAAACAGAACAATACTTCATGCACATCTTCTCCGCACGTCAGCCTGATTTGAATTGGGAAAACCCTGAGGTAAGGGATGCTTTATACGAAATGGTAAACTGGTGGCTGGAAAAAGGGATTGACGGCTTCCGTGTCGATGCCATCTCACATATAAAAAAAGAACCAGGATTCCCTGATATGCCAAATCCCAACAACTTAGATTTTGTACCTTGTTTTCCTAAAATGATGAATGTGGATGGAATTGATGAGTTCCTCACAGAATTCTCACAAAAAACCATAAAAAACTATGACATCATGACCGTTGGGGAAGCAAATGGTGTTGGACTAAATGAGGCAGATCAATGGGTAGGCGAAGAAAACGGCTATTTTAATATGATATTTCAATTCGAATTTTTAGATCTGTGGGATAAGGATGCGGAAGGGTCGATTGACGTTCGTAAGTTGAAAAAGGTTTTAACCAAATGGCAGACTGGTTTGGAAGGCAGAGGCTGGAATGCCCTATTTATTGAAAACCATGATCAGCCGCGACGGGTTTCTAGCTGGGGAAATGACAAGGAGTATTGGAAAGAGAGTGCCAAAATGCTTGGAGCCCTTTATTTTCTAATGAAGGGTACCCCGTTTATTTACCAAGGCCAGGAAATTGGGATGACGAATGTCCAATTCCCTTCCATTGAAGAATACAACGATGTTGGCATGATTAACTACTATCATGTTGAAACGGCAAAAGGACGTTCCCATGAAGAAATTATGAAAGTTATTTGGGAAAAGGGACGGGATAATGCGCGGACACCGATGCAATGGGATGCAACCAACAAAGGTGGATTTACAACGGCGGAGCAATCGTGGCTTGGGGTCAATCCGAATTACACAAAGATTAACGTCGAGGCACAAGTGAATGACCCTAACTCAATTCTTTCTTTTTATAAAAAATTGATTCGCGTAAGAAAAGAGAATCCAGTATTTGTTTATGGTACCTACGAACTATTGGCAGCGAATCATCCGAAGTTATTTGTGTACACACGCAAATTAGGAAATCAACAAGCGATTGTTATTAACAATTTCAGTGAAAAAACGACCAGATATCGTATCCCGGGAAGTTTATCGTATTCATCGTCTGAACTTGTTCTTCATAATTATGATGGTGTGGATAAGAAATTACGGAAAAATTTCACTCTTAAACCCTATGAAACAAGAATATATTTATTGAAGTAACGGATTAGAGGGGAAAAGGCTGCTTGCCACCCTTGAATGTATATTGAACAGCGTATTTATACTAGAATGGAGCAGGGCCGATATCCGGTTTCTGCTTTTTTAATTTTGGCAAAAGGAAATAGAATGGCTTTTTTGTAAAATATGGAATGAGCAAGGACCTATACATTTTTACATAATATTAATAATGTCTATATGTGAATACCATAGTGACTTAACATTTTTCTCATACAATTTTCTATGTAGTACACATATAAAAGGGAGATGAGGAAAAATGAAAAAATCTATTTTATTGGGGACGGGCCTTGCTTTTACTTTATTATTTAGTCCGTTTCAACAGGCATTTGCTGCAGAAACAACTGGGGAGCTGCGGCAAATGGATACCGTTGCCCATCGCGGAGCATCAGGATATGCGCCTGAAAACACCATTGCTGCTTTTGATAAAGGGGTAGACATGAAAGCAGATTATATTGAAATTGATGTTCAAAGAAGCAAGGATGGGAAATTGGTCATCATTCATGACACAAAGGTTGATAGAACAACAGATGGTACAGGGTATGTTAAAGATTTAACATTTGACCAGATCCGAAGTCTTGATGCTGGCAGCTGGAAAGGGGAACAATTTAAAGGAGAAAAGATTCCTACTTTCGATGAAATTCTTGACCGATATCATGGGAAGATTGGTATTTTAATAGAATTAAAGTCACCTGAGCTTTATCCTGGAATTGAAGAAATGGTGGCCCAAGAATTAAAGGAACGTAACCTGGATAAACCGCAAAATGAAAAAATCATTATTCAATCATTTAATTTTGAATCTATGAAAAAAACAAATAGTCTGTTGCCTAAAGTACCGATTGGTGTCCTTACATCGAATAGAGCGGACACATCGGACCAATCATTAAAGAAATTTGCTGCATATGCTGATTACTTTAACCCAAGCTACGGAATTGTAACGAAAGAATTAGTCAAGCAAGTACACGCAAACGGCATGAAAATTCAATCCTGGACTGTGCGCAGTCTTGAAGCAGCAGAATTTCTCTTAACTATGGATGTAGATGGAATTATTACGGATTATCCTGAATTTGTGGATCCAAGGAAATAAGTAAAGATATCTTTTTTCTAGATATGAAAAAATTAGTGGTATCCGCGTGTGCTGGGGATACCACTTTTTTAATAAATATTTCTTTACTTCCCCCATTTCATTGACACTTTTAATGTGCAGCAGCTCTCAGGATTGTTTGGGTGCGGTGAAGTGTAGAGTTCGAATTGGACGCCAGATGGTGTAAAGTTAGTTTCGACAGGTACTTTTAATCCAAGGGAACGAATTAAACGGTCAACTTCTGCTTTTTTCCCTTGTTGAGCTGCACTCATCATTTTCCGAGCAAAGCCAACATCGGCTAAACGATCTAACAAAATACTCCCCTGGTCCATTAATAGCCGAAAAGACTTTATAGAGCCCTCGAAAATTTTTACATCTACGGGCGGATAACTCCTTGGATACGGTTGGAATACGATGTGAGGTGGATAGGCAGACAATGGAGGGTAGACTGGATATTGGCATGGATAGTAATACATGGTAATTCTCCTTCCATATTTAAAACGCAAGCCAGGATAAAATATGATTCTTTTTGGATTATGGTTCCATTAAGGAATAAAATAAAAAAACGCTGGATTAGCACATCCACGCGCTTTTAAAACTTAACGGATTGTAATATCTCCGCTGGACACATCTAGGTCTATTTTGTATTTACCAGATCCATGAATGCCTTCGATGCTTCTTTTCTTAATATTTTTTGATGTCAATGGGAGTTCACAAATGATATCTCCACTGGATACATCTCCGTCTAATGTGAAATCCGCATTGTTAGGAAGGTCTAGTTTTACATCTCCAGAACTTACATCAATTTCAATCGAATCTGTCAGTTGATCTACTTGAAAATCAAGTTCCCCTGAGGAAACATTTGCATGAATAGCACCAGTGTATTCCTTCACATCAAGGCTGCCAGAACTTACATCAAACGAGCCAGTTTCTGTTTGTAGTGATTTAATATCAACATTTCCTGACCCTACATTTTGTTCAAAATGGTTGATGTTCATGTTCTTTAGGTCCATATTGCCTGAACCAATATCAACCGTTAATTCATCAAGATTAATCGGGTTATTTTTGGATTTCCCTGAAAAACTTACATTACCCGAACCTAAACTGATGTGCATGTCACGGTGATAATCTTCTGGGATATAGATTGTTAATTTCTTCCTTTTTGAGAAAGGAGACCAATCAAACCAACCAAATCCCTTATGTTTAACTGAAACCTCAATGGCGTCGCCGTGCTCTCGAACGGTTAGTTTATCTTTGCCGTTGTAGATGGCTTTCACATCTTTCCGATCCTCTGGAATAATTGTGGTACTTACACTGGAAATATTCACTTCAATGACATCAATATCCTCTGTCACTGTTGCTTGGGTAGTATTCTTCCCTGAATTACTAAACCAATCGAATGTAGCTGATTGATTGTAGATAATATATAATCCAGTGATGACTAATAACAGAATGACAATTCTTTTCATTTTTTCCATCCCCTTTTCTTACTTCTTCTAGTTAAGAATAAGAAATTCTCTCGCTATCCTCAATGAACCAGAGATTTATTTATGTCTAAGACTTGAGATGTATTGGGATTGAGCTTTTTGAGGGCAAAAAAAGTGACTCAAGCTTGAGCCACATTAATGCAAGTCCTTTACTTTATTCAAATATAATTGATTCTTTTTGTGCTTGGATTGAGATAGGAACTCCTCAAACGCACCAGATCCAAATAAAACACCTGCAAGTATGAAGATAAAACCAAATATTTGCGATGCTGTAATCTGCTCGTCGAGAAAAATAACGGCACCAATCAAGGCGAAGAACGGGTTGAAATTGATAAAAATAGCCGATTCAGCTACACCCACTTTACCGATGGCATTATTGTAAATCATATGACCAAGAGCCGTGGCAATAATAGCGGAAGCAAAAAATATCATCCAAACGCTGACAGAACCATGAGAAATTTCTTTCAGCCCATTTGGTTCTGTAAAACGGCTAATGATAAATAAGATAACGGAACCAATCACTAGCATATAACCTGTCATCAAACGTGGATCCAGAGTTTCGGAACATTTTTTAATTAAACTAAAACTAAATGCTTGAGCGAATATTGCCAAGAACACATAAATATCTCCACTGGAAACTGTACTTACTTCATCATTTCCAAATAACACAATAAACGTAACACCCATAAAACCCATTATGATTCCCAACAATCGAATCAGCGTGATCCTAGTTCCTAATAAGAAAAAGGCAACAATTGTCGTGAGCAAGGGACCAAGTCCTAAAATAAGACCCCCGTTTGTTGCAGAAGTCTTTAATAACCCAAGTGACAAAAAGAAATGGTGGCATACCACGTTAAAAAGGCATGCGAAAAAAATATACCGAAACTCTTTTCTGGAGGGCAGCCTGACTTTCTTTAGAAAACCAAGGATGATAAATACACAGATGCCCGCTGTGAATACCCTTAGTGCAGTAATGGTCTCCGGCATGAAGGCCGTAACAATGATTTTCGTCGCAATGACATTCAGCCCCCATGTGGCCATTACAAATACTAATAGCATGTATATCTGATATTTTTGCGCTTTTGCCAACTGTTTCACTTCTTTCTCATTTCAATTACAATGTAAATAGATTGCAATTATTATACATCTTTAGTAGATATTTGACATGTATATTTTTTCGTATTTCGAAAGAATTTAAGACAACTTGATTTAGGATGAAGAGAAATTGTGGTATTCTTTATAATTATATAGTAACTGTTCTAGAGGGACTTACTGCTTGGAAGGCAAATGTAAGTTGCTTCACAAATAAATAGGGAGACTCTCAACATGTTGCAAAAGATAAATAAACAACTAGAAAGAATTATGCCATTAATCACTCCGGTTAGTGTATTGACTGGAGTAATATTCAGTATCTATCTAAAGGACTTATCTTACTTAATTCCATGGATTTTTGCATTTATGACCTTCGCAGGAAGTTTAAGTTCCAATTTCCATTCGTTAAAAGAGGTAATTATTCATCCATTCCCCATTTTTATTGCGATGTTAATCCTCCATATTCTTATGCCGATATGGGCTTGGAGTGTAGGTCATGTCGTTTTTTCTGGTGATATATATACGATTACAGGACTAATTTTAGGAATGGTAATCCCGACAGGGGTCACAAGCTTCATTTGGGTGGCCATTTACAAAGGGAATATTCCGCTGGTCTTATCGATTATTTTAATCGATACCTTGCTTTCACCCATTATTGTTCCTTATTCGCTATCGTTATTTATGGGTGAAACCATTGAGATGGACTATATCAGTATTATGAAGGGACTATTGGGAATGGTCGTTATCCCCTCGCTGATAGGTATGTATTTAAACCAAGTGACCAAGGGGAAAATTAAAGATCAATTGGGAACACGCCTTGCTCCCTTTTCAAAAATATGCCTGGGTTTTGTGGTCATGCTTAATGGAGCAGTTGTAGCACCATACTTAAAAAATATTAATCTTAAATTAGTTAGCATTACGTTGACCGTCTTTTTGATTGCATTGACTGGATACTTGTTTTCGTTTTTAATAGGGAAATTTTTTAAAGGTGGACGCGCCAACATTATTTCGCTAACTTTCACTGGCGGAATGAGAAATATTAGTGCAGGTGCAGTGATCGCTGTTTCCTACTTTCCAGCCGCAGTAGCGGTGCCAGTGGTTGTCGGCATGCTATTTCAGCAGATCCTTGCTTCCTTAAATGGTCACTTTCTCAATAGGTATTATAATAGAAAAATTGAAAATCATGATTCTGTTGCTTTATAAGGGCAAATACACCAAAACATCCTCTCAGCCGAAATGGCAAGAGGATGTTTTTTTTTACTCTTCATTTGCATCAAGATCGATATGTTTAAATTTACTGACTAGAAACAACCCCTTATCTGTAAGTTTTAATTCTGGTATGACCGGGAGTGCTAAAAAAGATAAGGTTAGAAACGGGTTAAAGTGATGATTTGCTCCCAGTTTTTGAAGAGCAAGATTGATTTCTTTAAGACCAGAATACACCTCTTGATATGGCCGATCGGACATTAAACCCGCAATGGATAGTTCCAAGGAAGCAATGACCTCTCCTTGGTTGACAACGACCAGACCGCCTTGCATTTCTTTGATCGCCTTTGTGGCCATTACCATATCATCATCTGTCGTTCCTGCAATAATAAGATTATGAGAATCATGGGCGATGGTTGTGGCAATGGCACCGGATTTTAGCCCCAATCCTTTAACAATACCTAAACCGATTTGATTTTTTAGGTGATGGCGTTCAATTACGGCTAGCTTTAATTGGTCATTGGTTATAGAAGTTTGAAAGAACCCGCCATCATTCTTTTCAACCTTTTCAATCAGATGACGAGTTACTAGACTATTTGGAATAATTTCAATGATATTTGCTTTGTTCGTTCTTAAAGGAATATGGAAATGCTTTTCTGTTAGCTCATGGTAACGAACTGAATTTCTCAATCGCTCTGTTTCAACGAAAGTTTGGGTGTTTAAATCCATAGTCAGTTGACCATTATTGACAACAGCCTTCCCATCTTTAAAAACAGTTCTAATATTAATTTTATTCATGTCATCAAACAGGAAGAAATCAGCTTTGTATCCGGGGGCAATCGCTCCTTTATTTTCGAGTCCAAAGCATTCGGCTGCATTGATGGTGGCCATTTGAAAGGCGGTAATAGGTGAGAGGCCTGTGGCGATAGCAAGTCTCACGTTGTAATCGATGCTTCCATCATGAACAAGATCGTCTAAATGTTTATCATCGGTGACAAATAAGCATCTTCTGGCATTACGCTCATTGACGATTGTTATCAATTGTTGCAAGTCCTTAGCCACTGTCCCTTCGCGAATCATTAAATACATTCCTCTTTGGAGACGTTCTTTTGCTTCCGTGGCTGTTGTACTTTCATGATCGGTTCGAATCCCAGCAGCCATATAAACATTAATATCATTGGCTGATAAGCCTGCCGCATGACCGTCAATTTTTTTACCGAATTGTTTAGCTTGTAAGATTTTTTCAAGCATTTCCTGTTCTGCCTTTAAGACTGCCGGGAAATTCATGACTTCAGCTAGTCCTAGTACGCGCGGCTCGAGATAAAACGGTTTAAGGTCCGCGGCATTGAGAGTAGCACCGGAATTTTCAAATTCTGTTGCTGGAACACAGGAAGGAAGCATAAAGAAAAAGTCAAACGGTAGATGTTCCGAGGAATCAAGCATGTACTCTATTCCGTCCGTTCCTAATACGTTGGCAATTTCATGGGGGTCGGCAACAACTGTAGTCACCCCGTGCGGAAGGAGAACCTTTGCAAACTCCTTTGGCGTGATCATTGAGGATTCAATGTGTACATGACCATCGATAAAAGCAGGGGAAATATATAGCCCCTTCGCATCAATCATTTCTTTTCCCTCATATTCACCGATTCCAGCAAAATATCCATCCACGATCGCAAGGTCCCCTTCAATAATCTCCCCTGTAAAAACGTCAATAATTTTTCCGTTTTTAATAACAGTATCAGCTGGCTCTCTTTTGGAGGATACAGAGATTCGTTTAATTAATTGTTTTCTCTCCATAGGACAACATCCTTTTTGTCAAATTAATATTCCACTTTATCTTGTGCATTCTCCCATGTTCTAAAAGGTAAGTCTCCATCTGTTGGAAAGATTTTTATCATCGGTATTTTTCGATTTTCGACGGGCATGGATAGCTGTTCATAAATAAATTGATCATCAAATCCAATCTTTGCTGCCTCTTGTTTCGTGCAGGCATAATAAACAGCCTTAGGCCTAGCCCAGTATATGGCACCGATACACATCGGACAAGGCTCACAGCTGGTATAAATCTCACAGTCGTTCAACTGAAAGTCATTTAAATTACGGCAGGCATCTCGAATCGCTTGTACTTCTGCATGGGCAGTAGGGTCATTTGTCCCAGTCACTTGATTTCGGCCCACACCAACAATCTTTCCATCCTTGACGACGACCGCCCCGAATGGACCCCCTTGTTTCGTCAATACATTATTTAAGGCGAGCTCAATCGCCTTTTCCATAAAGAGAGTATCCGTCATACTAACACTCCATTCTATTTTTCAATTGGTCTATTAAATTACTTCCACATGTGATGCATTACCGGGAGATTAGGAGGAAGTTGCGAGTACTAAAATGTTAACTGTGAAATGAGTGAATTTACTTAACATACATTATTCACTATGGTGCTCACAAATGCTCCATTGTTGAAAGGATTTCTGACATGATTTTTAAATAATGTGATGCACAAACCATAAAATTTCCATGTGAGATTTTATAACATCAGTGTAGATACTAGATCCCCTTTTGGATATTATGGTGAAAAAAGATGACATGGACTTTGTTCTTTATGTTCGGCAATCTACATAAAACTACCTGGTCAGTAGAAAATTGAAAAAGAACATGGGTGTATTTTGGGAGGTCTATCAATATATATAGTGTTAGAAACTAGGAAAGAATAGGGGGCCAAGATGGAAGGGATTCATGAAATCTTAAACGCCTTATTTTCTGATTCTTATCATGAAGGCGATTGTTTAGCAACCATCATTCATGTAAAAGGATCCGCCTATCGTAAAGAAGGTACATCCATGTTGTTACGAAGTGACGGGACAAAGGTTGGTATGTTAAGTGCTGGTTGTTTAGAAACAGACTTATCCTATCGCGCTCAAGAAGCAAGGGATGAAGGGAAAGTAAAATCTGTCATTTATGATATGCGGGAGGAGGACGATTTATCGTGGGGCCAGGGTGCAGGCTGTAACGGGATCATCCATGTGCTTCTTGAACCTGTCGATGCCTTTCTACGTGACCACCTTTATAAGCTAAAGTTCCATTTGGACAATGGCCATCGAGTCACGATGATTAAAAAAATGATCGAGGAAAATTCGGTTTCCGACTATTTATTTTTGTCAGATGATCAACATTATTTTGGAAAATGGCATGGAAGGGTACTAAATGAGGCTAAAAGTCTATTAAACGAAATTCATCAAAACTTTCCGAAAAGCGGGATCAGATATTTTGCGGAACTATCATCAAATGTTTATATTCATTCGTTTGAACCGAAACCTCGACTAGTTGTTTTTGGTGCTGGCGCTGATGCCGTGCCATTGGTAAAAGTGGCCTCGCAGACAGGATTTTCAGTAATTGTTTCCGATTGGCGTTCTGCTTTGTGTAATGTAGATTACTTTCCAGATGCGGATGGATGGCTAGTAGGAAATCCTCATGAGACGATTCCACTGCTTCATTTGACTCGTTCTGATTCAGTCTTGGTCCTTACGCATCAATTTCAAAAGGATCAGGAGATATTGGATCATTTAAAAGGGAAGGACTTAATGTATTTAGGCGTTCTTGGACCAAGGATAAGAACACAACGTCTTCTTGAGGGACTGACAATCCCTCAGGAAATTAACAGTCCTGCCGGTCTTTCTATTGGAGCAGAGGGGGCGGAGGAGATTGCTGTCAGTATCGTTGCTGAACTAATACAAAAGCAACGGAGTAAGAGGAAGCAAAAGGCGATTACCTTTGAAAGATAACGGGGTCATCGCAGTCTGTCAGGACTATGAAATTCTGAAGGGGGTGGGCATGAGTAGTGAATAACAAGCCGCGGCTTTCAATCGACGACGTAAATCAAATGAACAAAGAAGAGTTTGTTAGTGTAGTAGGATGGGTGTTTGAGCACTCTCCATGGGTGGCAAGGGTGGCATGGGAAAGTCTGCCCTGCAATTCTCGTGAGGAACTTTTACAAAGAATGGTGACGGTTGTAAAAAATGCAGAAGAAGCTGTGCAATTGGCACTGCTACGGGCCCATCCGGATCTCGGGACTAAATTGATCATTTCAGAGGTTTCACAAAAGGAGCAAGCAGGCGTCGGGCTAGACCGGTTAACTAAGGACGAATATAAGGAGTTTATGTCACTAAATCAAAGGTATGTCGAACAATTTGGCTTTCCGTTTATCATGGCGGTGAAGAGCCAAAACAAGGATACCATCCTTGCAGCAATGAAAGTACGTGTTGCTAATGCCTATGAGCAAGAATTCCTGACAGCCTTAAACGAGGTCTATAAAATTGTTGGTTTCCGCTTAACTGATCTTATTGAATAAAGGGGATGATGCTATGCAAAGAACGATGCGTTATGGAAAAGCAGATGTTTGGGTTTATCGTACTTACGCAGCCCCGCTTACAGCCGTCCGTCCGATTCCTGAATCAGCCTTTACGGGCCGAAGCAATATTTTGTTTGGAATGAACGTGAAGGTGGCAGTTGAGGGTGATGCTTTCTTATCATCATTTAAAGATGGCGATAATTCATTAGTGGTCGCAACTGATTCGATGAAAAATTTTATTCTAAAACATGCTGGCGATTATAAAGGTTCCACCCAAGAAGGGTTCCTAGAATTTGTCGCCCGTCGTTTCCTTGAAACGTATTCACATATGAGTGCAGTCGATATTTCAAGTGAACAAATCCCATTTGACGAACTTCCAGTGCCGACGAAGGATAGTTTTGAGCCGAGTCCATTAGTATTCCGCTATTCATTAAATGAGCAGTCTTTGGCGCAAGTGGAAGTGAAACGCTCTGGAGAAGGAATTATCACAACTGACCATCTCAGCAGTTTAAAGGGTCTTAAGCTTTTAAAGGTACGCGGCAGTTCCTTTTATGGATTTGTGCAAGATGAATATACAACACTTCCAGAATCCTTTGATCGACCGCTGTTTATCTTTTTGAATATTGGGTGGCGGTATAACGATTTTGAAGAAGCGAAGGGCACTAAAGCAAATGGATATGTCGCCGCTGAGCAGGTAAGGGATATTGCTTATACGGTTTTTCATGAAGAAAATTCTCCCTCCATACAAAATCTTATCTATCGCATTGGCTTTCGTGTATTAGAGCGTTTTCCACAGTTAGTTGAGGTTCGCTTTGAATCCAACAATCGGACGTGGGAAACCGTTTTAGATGAAATTCCAGCCTCACAAGATGGAAAGGTATTTACCGAACCTCGTCCTCCATACGGGTTTCAATGTTTCTCAATGACACGTGATGATTTAGAAAATCCAGGGGATCTACCGAAATGACAGGAAAGTTAACTACTCACGTTCTGGATTTAAGTATTGGTAAGCCAGCAAATGGAGTGGTAGTGGAGTTATGGCAAGTTGATTCAGATAACCGATTTCAATTCATTTTGACATGCAACACAAATGAGGATGGGCGGGTTAACCAACCTCTCCTCGAAGGGAAAAATATGAAAAGAGGAATCTATGAACTTCGTTTTCATGTGGAAGATTATTTCCGTAGTCGCGGTACCTTACTCGGAGACCCTTCATTCCTAGATTGCGTTCCCGTTCGCTTTGGCATTTCTGATCCCGAATCCCACTATCATGTTCCATTGCTGATATCACCTGGCGGCTACAGTACGTATCGAGGGAGTTAAGGGGGCCTAAGATGAGAGAAATTTGGGTGAAGAATGGGCTTGTTTTTATCGAGGAGGGCTTTCGAGAGGTAAACATTCGAGTGGTTAATGGGCAGATTGATTCTTTTGTAAAAAGTGAAGCAGAACCATTGAAAGAGGAAGCGGATACGGTGATCGATGCAGGCGGCTGTCTAGTTGTTCCTGGCTTTATTGATGCCCATGTCCATTTCAATGATCCGGGAAGAACGGATTGGGAAGGGATCGAGACAGGCAGCCATGCTGCAGCAATCGGTGGTACTACGACGATTTTTGATATGCCGTTAAATTGTGCCCCCTCCATCATTAATAGTAAGAATTTACAAGATAAAAAGGACTACTTAACTTCTAAGTCATATGTTGATTATGCACTGTGGGGGGGATTAACAGAAACGAACATCACTGACCGAAAAGAGCTCTCTCAAATGAGTGCGGGGATTATTGCTTGGAAGGCATTTATGAGTGAGAGCGGGATTGAAGATTTCCCATTCATATCTCCAGATGGGTTGAAACAAGCCATGCAGACAGCAAAAGAACATAACAAAATTCTTGCCCTCCATGCAGAGTGGAATGAGGAGATTCATAAGTTGACAGATTTTTATAAACAAAGAGTGGGAATGAATGAACGAAGGGCCTTTCTCGCGAGCAGACCTGTATCAGCAGAAGAAAAAGCCGTTAATTATGCGCTAGAACTTGCTGCCAAATATGGAACTGCCCTTCATTTTGTGCATATTAGTTCGGCGAAAGTAATCGGAATGATCGAGCAGGCCAAAAGAAGCGGAATAGACGTCACCGTTGAAACCTGCCCGCATTATTTAATTTTTGATGAGGAGGATTTTCTAAAAAGTGGTGCCATCCTTAAATGTGCGCCGCCATTAAGACCGCGTGAAGAAGTAGAGGGGCTTTGGGAATGCCTTGAAAGAGGGTGGATTGACACAATAGGGTCCGATCATTCGCCATGTCTTTATTCGATGAAAGCAACGGATTCCATTTGGGATGCGTGGGGAGGAATTCAGGGCGTTCAATTTACATGGCTTTCACTGCTTGATGAAGCCCTTAAACGGAAAATCAGCCTCAAACAAATTTTGCCATTAGGGACGTCGAATGTGGCAGAGAGGTTTGGAATTGCTGAACGAAAAGGGAGGATTCGGCCCGGCTCCGATGCGGACTTAGTGTTGATCCGTTTGGATGAATCAACGGTTGTTGATAAACAGTCATTGGCCTTTAGAAATGCTTATTCACCCTATGAGGATAAGGAGTTTTTACTCAAAGTGAAAAAAACAATTTTACGAGGGAAAGTCATTTATGATGACCAATTAGGGGTGAGTAAAGGGAAGTTTGGTGTTTGTCTTTAATAGAGGGGAGGAATTTGATGAATCAGGATAAGGAACGGTTAGTCCAATGGGTCGAGGAACACCAAGTAGAACTGATTGATTTTCTACAAAAGATCGTGCAAGTTCCTTCGGATAATCCTGCAGGCGACTGCTATCCAATTGCGTCCTTTTTATATCATCAGCTTCAGGAACTCGGATTTGAGGATGTTTCCCTTATAGATGTGGAGGAAGAGGCAGTGAAAGCGGCTGGAATGATCAGTCTGGCCAATGTTCTCAGCCGCACGAAGTTTGGAAATGGAGAGGGAACAAATATAGCCTTAAATGCACATGGTGATGTTGTGCCGCCAGGGTTGGGCTGGAGTGTTGACCCCTATGGAGGGGAGATCATTAACGGTATGATGTATGGCCGGGGTGTGGCTGTCTCCAAATCGGATATTGCGGCCTATTCCTATGCTGTTTTGGCCTTGAAACAGGCAAAAATCAGCCAGCAGCTGCACGGGGAAGTCAACCTTGCCTTTACTTTTGATGAAGAGACGGGCGGCGAATTAGGACCGAAAAGGCTGCTTGACCAAGGGGATATTAAACCAGACCAAGCGATCGCCGCGGGCTTTACCTATTCAGCGGTGAATGCCCACAATGGCTGTTTGCATTTTGAAGTAAAAATCGTGGGAAAGTCTGCCCATGCTGCTTTGCCTCATACAGGAATTGATGCGCTTGAGGCGACGACTGAGATTTTGAAGCGTTTATATGAATACCGAAAGACTCTCGCTGCGAAAAAATCTACTGTACCCGGTATTGACCATCCTACCTTAGTTGTTGGTCTCATTTCGGGAGGCATTAACACGAATGTTGTCCCTGATGAATGTACGATTAGAGTCGACCGGAGATTGATTCCTGGCGAGGACGGCGCACAAGCGGAAGCGGAATTTAGAGGTGTGGTGGAAGAAGCTGTAAAGACGGTCCCGGGAATAAAAATTGAGATTCGGAAAATTCTCCATGCGGAAAGTTTCGGACCTGTTCCGGAAGATTCCCCATTGATTTCTGCTCTGTCTTCGAATTGGCAGTCCATTATGAAGGGCAAGGGTGAATTAGCCATTAAAGGAGTACCGATTTATGCAGATGCCCGTCATTTTTATGAAAAAGGGATCCCAACGATCATGTTTGGTGTTGGACCTAAAGTGTTAGAAGAGGCCAACGGGCACCGGGCCGATGAACATATTCGCATCGAAGATTTGATTGATGCTGCGAAGATTATTGCCTGCACACTTTATGATTTACTGGGGGAGGAAAGCGATGAAATTAACTCAGCGTGAACAGGAAAAATTAATGATTGTTGTTGCTGCAGACCTGGCAAGGCGCCGCAAAGACCGAGGCTTAAAATTAAACTATCCTGAGGCGGTTGCCCTGATCACCTACGAAATTATCGAAGGGGCTAGAGATGGAAAATCGGTGGCAGAACTGATGAGTGAGGGGGCAAAAATATTATCAAGTGAGGATGTGATGGATGGAATCGCGGAGATGATTCACGATATTCAGGTAGAGGCAACGTTTCCAGATGGAACCAAGCTTGTCACTGTACATGAACCGATTCGCTAGATTTAGAGTGGTTTGGTTGGGGAGGAGAAGAAATGATTCCAGGAGAATATCGATTAAGACAAGAGCCGATTATCTGTAACAAAGGGAGAACAGCTGTTACGGTCATGGTCCTCAATCAGGGCGACCGGCCGATTCAAATCGGCTCCCATTTTCATTTTTATGAAGTAAATAGTGCGCTCAAGTTTGACCGAGACCAAGCATTTGGCAAGCATCTAAATATCCCTGCTGGCACGGCTGTCCGCTTTGAACCTGGCGATGCGAAAGAAATAGATCTCGTCCCCTTCGCTGGTCAGCGTGAAGTTTATGGCCTGAATAATAAAACGGATGGCCCATTGGACCAAGGAAGGAAGAACCCGTTATGAGCTTTCGAATGTCGAGAAAACAATATGCAGACATGTTTGGTCCTACAGCAGGCGACGCCATCCGGCTTGCGGACACCGATTTATTTATTGAAATAGAAAAGGATTTTACCGTTTATGGGGATGAAGTGAAATTTGGAGGTGGAAAAGTAATCCGTGATGGGATGGGGCAGCACCCGCTTGTGACACGAGCACAAGGAGCACTGGATACCGTCATTACCAATGCCGTTATTTTGGATTATAGCGGGATCTATAAAGCTGATATTGGAATTCGTGATGGAAGAATCACTGGAATTGGAAAAAGTGGCAATCCTCTCTTAATGGAAGGCGTAGATCTCATCATCGGCGCTTCCACAGAAGTCATTGCAGGTGAAGGAATGATTGTAACCGCCGGAGGGATTGATGCCCATATTCATTTTATTAGTCCCCAGCAAATCGAAACAGCTCTGTCATCAGGGATAACCACCATGATTGGCGGCGGCACGGGTCCTGCAACAGGAACAAATGCAACCACTTGTACGCCGGGTGAATGGAATATTCACCGGATGCTGGAGGCGGCGGAAGAGTTCCCTATGAACCTGGGATTCTTAGGGAAGGGTAATTCGTCTGCTGAGGATCCGTTAATTGAACAGATCAATGCGGGTGTGATTGGTCTTAAATTGCATGAAGATTGGGGGACGACCGCCTCAGCTATTGACCACTGCCTCAGAGTCGCGGACCAGTATGATATACAAGTTGCCATTCATACCGATACCTTAAATGAAGGCGGGTTTGTCGAGGATACTCTGGCAGCAATTAATGGCCGGGTCATCCATACATACCATACGGAAGGGGCAGGCGGCGGTCATGCTCCTGATATTATTAAGGTCGCGAGTTTCCCGTATATCCTTCCGTCATCCACCAATCCAACACGACCCTACACCAAAAATACCTTAGATGAGCATTTAGATATGCTAATGGTTTGTCATCACTTAGACCCCGAGGTGCCTGAAGATATTGCTTTTGCTGATTCGCGCATCAGAAAAGAAACGATTGCAGCAGAAGACATTCTCCACGATTTAGGCGTATTCAGCATGATTAGTTCCGATTCCCAGGCGATGGGCCGAGTAGGCGAAGTGATCACTCGTACCTGGCAAACAGCTGATAAAATGCGGAAGCAGCGCGGCAAGCTGCCGGAAGATAAAGGGGCAAGCGACAACTTCCGTGCTAAGCGATACATTGCCAAATATACAATTAATCCTGCGATTACACACGGGATTGCAGAGGAAGTTGGGTCGGTGGAGGTGGGGAAATTGGCAGATCTTGTGATTTGGGATCCGGCATTTTTTGGTGTTAAACCTGAGATCGTCATCAAAGGCGGCATGATCGCGCATAGTCTGATGGGAGATCCCAATGCCTCCATTCCTACTCCCCAGGCTGTTCTGTATCGGCCGATGTTTGCTTCCTTTGGAAAAGCTAAGTACACCACGTCGATTACTTTCATGTCAAAAGCAGCGATTGAACTTGGGGTGCCTGAAAAGTTAGGACTAAAAAAACAAATCAAACCGGTACAGGGAATCCGCCAGCTATCAAAAAAGGATATGAAGCACAATGCTGAAATGCCAACCATTGAAGTCGATCCACAGACCTATGAGGTTATCGTCGATGGAAAACTAATTACCTGTGAACCAGCAGACGTATTGCCGATGGCCCAGCGCTATTTCTTATTTTAGGAGTGAGAGAATGATTATTGAAAAAGTAATTGGCAATATGGAGGAAATCTCAACGACTGGACGCCATATCGAAAGAGTATATCTGGCTAGTGATGACTTAGTGAAGCGAATTCAACGGGTGACAACAGACCATGGAAAAGAAGTTGGGATCCGCTTAAAGGAACCAAAAGACTTGATTGATGGCGATATCTTATTCATGGATGACCGAAATATGATTGTCATCAGTGTCACCAGCGACGACTTGATTGTGATTCAGCCGACAAGTATCAAGCAAATGGGGGAAATTGCTCATCAGTTGGGCAACCGCCATTTACCAGCGCAATTTGAAGGTGAGGTTATGCTCGTCCAATATGATTATCTCGTTCAGGAACTGCTCGACCAATTGGGTGTTCCGTACTCAAGAGAAGAGAGAAAGGTTAAAAGGGCTTTCCGCCATATCGGACACTCGCATGGATAAACAACTTTTGGCTTTACTGCAAATTGGCGATTCGAATTTTCCATCAGGAGCATTTTCCCATTCATTTGGATTGGAGACGTATATCCAGGAAGAAACCGTCTATAGTAAGGAGACCTTTTTTTCATGGATTCGCATTTACTTAGAAAAACAATTGGCCTATACGGATGGACTTGCCTGCCGCATAACGTATGAAACCTTACTTCAAAATGATATGGAAGAGCTCTGGTTGCTTGATCAGAAACTGTTCATACAGAATATCCCCAAAGAAACACGGGAGGCAAACCGGCGGATAGGGGAACGATTGATTCGAATGGGGATTGATTTATATTCCATTCCATTATTAGAAGTGTATCTTAAGAAAATCCGAGCCAAGGAGGCGTTTGGCCACCCTGGAATTGCTTTTTCGATCATCTGTCACTACTTAGGTATTGAGAAAAGCCAGGGGATCTTGACTTTCCTTTATTCAAGTATGGTGACTCTTATTCAGAATGGCGTGCGCGGAATACCGCTTGGGCAGACGGCTGGTCAGCGTATTCTATTAGAACTGCAGCCTTTTTTACTGAAAACAACAGAAGAAATTGACCGTATCGATGTTGATGATTTTGGAGTTGTCGCTCCTGGCCTTGAAATTGCACAAATGCGCCACGAAAGACTACATACCCGATTGTTTATGTCCTAAATAACCATGAAAGAAGGAGAGACGATGGAACCAATTCGTATAGGTGTGGGTGGACCAGTTGGAGCAGGGAAGACGCTGCTAGTAGAGCGATTAACGAGGCACCTCCATCAAGAATATAAAATGGCAGTTGTAACCAATGACATCTACACAAAGGAAGATGCACAGTTTTTAATTAAAAACAGTGTGCTCCCAGAGGAACGAATTATTGGTGTGGAGACCGGAGGATGCCCCCATACAGCGATTCGGGAAGATGCATCCATGAATTTTGCTGCGATTGATGAATTAAAAGAGAAACATCCGGACCTCGCGCTGATTTTTGTCGAGAGCGGCGGCGATAACTTAGCTGCTACCTTTAGTCCTGAACTTGTGGACTTTTCTATTTATATTATCGATGTCGCCCAAGGGGAAAAAATTCCACGTAAAGGCGGTCAAGGGATGATTAAATCGGACCTGTTTATTATCAACAAGATTGATTTAGCCCCATATGTTGGAGCAAGCCTGGAAGTCATGGAAGCAGATACAAAGGCGGCCAGAGGCAAGAAACCCTATATTTTTACGAACTTAAAAGAGGATGTCGGAGTGAACGCGGTTATTGATTGGCTCAAATCAAATGCATTACTGGTAGGGTTAGGGTAGGTGGAAAACTGGACAGGATACTTGCGACTAACCGCTTCGCGAAAGGGGAAGAAAACAATTTTAAAAGATTCCTATACTGAGGGTGCTTTTAAAATTACTAGACCCGTTTATCTAACAAATAGCGGTGAAGCCTGTTTTTATATTATGAATCCTGGCGGCGGTTATGTGGAGGGGGACTCCTATAAAATTAATATTTGTTTGGAAGAAGAAGCCCATGCGATTATCACGACGCAGTCATCCACCAAAATCTATAAAACTCAAGTCCAGCCGGCTGTTCAAGAGATGACGATCCATTTAAAAAGAGGCAGTGTTTTTGAATATCTGCCCGATCCCGTTATCGCTTACCAGTATGGATGCTATAAACAACGGACTGTAGTTCGAATGGAGAGCGGGTCCTCTCTTATTTGTTCAGAAATATTTACTCCAGGCTGGGCCCCAGATGGCACATTATTTCAATATGGTTTATTGCAAGCCAAAATGGAAGTATACCGAGATGAGAGATTAATAGTATTTGATCATGTAAAACTTCAACCAGATAGGGATATCAAGGGGATTGGTTTGATGGAGGGATATACCCATTTTGGGTCGATGATTGTTATTGATGATCGGGTAAACCAGCTTTTTTTAGAAGAACTCCATAACTATTTTGAATCGGTTTTAGAAGCGCGAATTGGCCTCACGATGCTGGCTGTGCCAGGGTTTGCCCTCAGGGTCCTGGCAAATACAACGCAGGAGATAGAAAAAATCCTCTCTTTTTGTCATGAATGCATTCGCAATCAATTGATGGAGAAGGAGGCCGTATTTCTAAGAAAATATTAAAATTAGTTTCAGGCTCGCCAGTCGGTGAGTTTTTTTTCATTTTGGTCCATAATTGTAGGAGAGGAAAAAAACTGCCTAGCATTAAAAAGATGGCAGAATCAAACTAACTATTATATTAAATTTTTGCCGGGCTAGGTATTTACCAACCTAGCCCCTTTTGTTGTGATAAAATTTTTAATAAATGGCTGTGTTAAAGGTTATGTTGATATTGACACTCTGTTGATTGGAGAGGAAGGCACGAAGACTCCTGCGGGAGTACGGGGCAGGGGAGACCCCGCAGGAGCAAAGCGACGAGGAGGCTCCCCGGCACGCCCGCGGAAAGCAAAGTGCCTGGAACGGAAATCAACAGACCAGTTTAACACAGCCTAATAAAAAGGAGTGTATGCTGAATGAATATCATTGACCTGCATTGTGATGCCCTGATGAAACTTCAAGAAACGCAAGGGAAACTACGGTTCGCGGATGCTCCGGAATTACATACAAATAAAACACGATTACAGCAAGGACAAATCAAAGTTCAATGCTTCGCGATATTTATTGAACCTGAAATCAAGGGTGATCAGAAATTTCAAGTGGCTCTCGAGCAAATTGATTATTTTTACAAGGAAGTACTCGGGAAAAATCCGGACATGGTCCATATCAAAGAATGGTCTGATTTTGATCGCTTGAAAATTGGTCAAATTGGCGCGATGTTAACGCTTGAAGGCGTAGATCCGATTGGCAACGATTTAGCGAAACTCCATATTCTTTATCAACTCGGGGTTCGGTCGGTTGGTTTAACATGGAACCAAGCAAATCTCGCTGCAGATGGAGCCGGAGAACCGCGCGGCGCGGGGCTTACAGTGCTCGGAAAAGAGATTGTCGAGTTTAATAATGAGCATCAAATCCTGACTGATGTTTCTCATTTGAGTGACATGGGCATTTGGGAAGTCATTGAATTAGCCAAGTATCCGATAGCAAGCCACTCGAATGCACGAGCACTTTGCAACCATTTGCGCAATTTAACAGATGAACAGGCGAAGGCGATGTTTGCCAAGGGCGGCTTGATTCATGTTGTTTTTTATCCCCCTTTTGTTAAGGAATCAGGTGAAGTAACAATTTCAGACCTTGTGAGACATATTGATCATTTTTGCTCATTGGGCGGTGTCAATCAAATCGGATTCGGCTCGGATTTTGATGGGATTTCAACTTTTATTACAAGCCTAGAGGATGCCTCGAAAAGCCAGAATCTTATTAATGAATTATTAAAATACTACAGTGAAGATGTTGTTCGCGGCTTTGCTTATCAAAACTTTCTCGACCATCGGCCAGGGATTCTTCGATGAAGATTAGAGAAAAAGGTATCATTGTCGGAAACCTGCCAACGGGAAGGAAAAACTGTCTAACCGATGTGGCAGATGTGTTGGTTGGCCATGTCACACTGGACTATCCGCTTGATGAGTCAGGAGAGGAGTATTCCTGTACAGGAGTAACAGCGATTCTTCCTCATAAAGGCAATTTGTTTAAAGAAAAAGTAATTGCGGCGAGCTATGTGATTAACGGATTTGGAAAAACAACGGGTCTTGTGCAGTTAAATGAATTAGGTGTGCTTGAATCGCCGATTATGTTAACAAATACCTTCGCGGTTCCAGCTGTCACACAGGGAGTGCTGCAATACATGCTCGATGAGAACCAGGAAATTGGCGAAACGACTGGCACGATTAATGTAGTCGTTGGGGAATGTAATGATAGTTATTTGAATTCAATTCGTCTATTTCCTGTAAAACCAGAGCATGCAGTTGAAGCAATTAAGAATGCATCAGACCATCAGGCTGTAGAAGGGGCGGTTGGAGCAGGAAAAGGCATGGTTTGCTTTGGTTATAAAGGCGGGATAGGCTCGTCCTCCCGAATCGTTGAAGACTATACGGTCGGATGTTTAGTTCTTAGCAATTTTGGGAAAAAGGAAGAATTACGAGCGTTTCGTTATTCAGAGGTGGAAGGCTTGTCAGAGACATCCGATGGTTCGATTATCATCGTTCTGGCCACCGATGCCCCGTTAAGTGACCGGCAATTACAGCGGTTAGCGAAACGCTGCGGCATTGGACTGGGTCGAACTGGCAGTCATTTTAGTCATGGCAGCGGTGATATTGTCATTGCTTTTTCGACGGCGCACAAAATGGCTCACTATTCGGAGGAGAGGATTGAAACTCGCAGCCAACTTCGTGAAGACCATCCTATCATGAATCAGCTTTTTACTGCCGCGGCGGAAGCAACAGAGGAAGCCATTCTTAATTCTTTATCACAAGCGGAAACAACAAAGGGAAGAGCCGGAAGGGTAGTTAACCAAATCAAATTTCTTAAAGAGGAGTAATCAAATTGTACCTTACAATAAAAGAGACGGCAGAATATTTATCAGTTCCAGAGGCAACCGTCAAAAGCCTCATTCAGCAAAAGAAAATCCGCGCCCTCTTTGATGGGGAAGGATACCTGATCTACAAAGAACAATTCAACACCCACCTAAAACAAATGGAAAAATACAAACAACTAATCGAAGAAATCCTAAACGAACCCATCCCAGAAAGCATCGACGTAAAAGACGAAGATTAATATTGGTGGTTTGATATTGGTGTATTAATAATGGTGCCTGACACCATTCGTGGACAAACTACGAAGTTTGTCCATACGAAGCGTACATTTTGGTTTATGGGTGCCTGACACTAATTGGAGGTGAAGTATGGATAAGATCTTGATGAAAAGGGTCTATGAGCCTGTTGAGGAAATGGATGGATTTAGGATTTTGATTGACCGACTTTGGCCTAGGGGGATTTCTAAAGATACGGCAAAGCTGTCGAATTGGTTTAAAGATTTGGCTCCAAGCAACGAGTTACGGAAATGGTTTTGTCATAAGCCTGAGCTTTTTGAAGAATTCCGAAACAGATACCTTGAGGAACTTCGCACAGATGGACAAAAGCAGGAATATATCCGGCAAATCTTTGAAATGGCAGCCCGAGGCCCAGTCACGCTCCTATATGGAGCGAAGGACCCGGTCTATAATCACGCTAGAGTATTAATGGAGGAACTTGGAAGATTAGCTGAGGGGGATTGAAGAAAGAGAAAGGGACTCGATTTTCTGATGCCTGTCGAGGCTAGAAAATTGGCTCAGCAGTAACCAAGGGCCAGGTATGATGCCCGAGAAGGTAAAAAAAACGAGGCACCGGTACCCAAAGGCCCCCAATGATGCCCGAAAAAGGTTAAAAAACATCCAATGGTAACCATAACACGGAGATTATCCCTGCAACCAAAAAATTACCTTAAAGGGCATCATCCCACCCCATCAATCCCTCCGAAAACGCCCCATTACTTCCATCGTTTGCATGATATTTACGAACGCCTTCGCATCCACCTTTCTAATCGCATGTTTAGTCTCATTTAATTCGTACTTGGTAATCACTGTGGTCAGCACCTTCTTGGGCTTGTGGGTGTACGCTCCTTCTGCGTCCGTTACCGTCACGCCACGGGCATGCAATTGGATGAGTGCATCCGTCAATTCTTCATATTTATCCGTCACAATCGTTACCGTTAATTTATTTTGATTGGTGTAAACCATATCAACTGCCCGGCCAGACACATAAATAGCAATAATCGTATACAGTGTGATACCCCATCCAAAAATCAATCCAGAAATCCCCACGACTAAAAGGTTCATACAAATATTTAAAAAGCCCACCTGCAAGTTCTTTTTCTTCGCAAGCGTAAGACTAACAATGTCCGTACCTCCAGTTGAACCCCCAATCCGAATAATCAGACCAACGGCTATTCCATAAAGTGCTCCCCCTATAATGCAAGAAAGAAGAATATCGTTGCTAATAGAATGAATCGGAATAAATTTCATACTCATTGATAAAACAAAGACGGAATATCCTGTCAGCAAAATAAATTTTTTTCCTAAATATTTTAATCCTAAGAAAAATAGCGGGATATTGATCAGCAAAATAATCCAGCCAGTATTGATGTTTAAAAAATGGTGAATAAAAAAAGCGATGCCTGTCACGCCGCCTGAGGTCAGTTGATGGGGAATAAGAAATGTGTTAAAGGCAAATCCAAAAAGTATTGAACAAAGTCCAATCACAACTATTTGAAAAATTAATCTTACCAACTAAGAACACCTCTATCTGTGTGTGGTGCATTATTAAAGTTATTTTGTGCCACATTTAAAAAGTTTATTTCAAAAACAAAAAACGCCATCCGTCGAGGGCGTTTTGAAGTCTCACATATTTAAATAACGTATAGGAACACGGTTAAAAAGTGCGATAGACTTCCAAGCAAAATGAAAATATGAAAAATTTCATGGAAGCCCATGTATTTTGATTGCAAGAATTTAGGTTTCGCACCGTAGATCACTCCGCCAATCGTATAAAAAATTCCCCCGAGGATGAGCAAAAATAAACCATTGGGGTTTAAGCTTCCCATAAGCGGCGAAAATACAAACACAATCATCCAGCCCATCGCTAAATACAAAGCGGTAGAAATCCAGCGCGGGCAATTAAACCAGACCATTTTAAAAACAACCCCGCTTATGGCAATACCTGCAATAATAGAAAATAGAATCGCCCCTATTTTTCCGTCCAGGCTAATAAAACAAAAAGGAGTATACGTACCAGCAATTAAAATGAAAATCATCGAATGATCGAGCCGGCGTAAAAAGGCTATGACTTTATCGCGGGCAATTACCATGTGATAAGTGGCTGATGCCGAGTAAAGCAGAATCATACTAACGCCGAAAATAATGACCGCAGTAATGGCAGTCGGTGAACTGGTAGTTGCAGCCGCTTTAATAACCATCGCAAGGAGCCCGGCAAAGGCTAGTATGGCACCCGCTAAATGAGTCAGTCCATTAATAGGTTCGCGAATGTAATTGTTCATTTGTAATGCCTCCTATTACAACATGTAGTTTTAATAACTACTTATAATAATACTTATATACTATCATCTAGTCAATGTATATCTGTTTAGGTATAATAAAAAATATAAAGCAAATGAACGGGGTTTTTAAATTGAAGAATTTCAATCAAATTATTGAACAGCTCGGCCTAGAAGCAAGTTTAACCTTAGAGGAAATACCACAGATCGATTTATATATGGATCAGGTAATCCAGTTATTTGAGAATAAATTCTCGGGGACAAAGCGGAATGCAGACGACAAAGTCCTTACCAAAACGATGATCAACAACTACGCGAAAGGAAAACTCATTTTTCCAATCCATAATAAGAAATATTCAAAAGAACATCTCATCCTGATGAGTTTGATATACCAACTAAAAGGGGCCCTATCAATCAATGATATTAAAGCAACCCTTGCTGGAATCAATCAAAAAATTATCAATGAGGAAATCGAACTTGATTCTTTTTATACCAGTTATCTGAATTTAACCCGCCAAAATGTTGATGATTTCAAAGTAGACATTGAGGAAAGGGGAAAGGAAGTTGAAAAAGAAATAATAGAAGCTAATCAAGGAAAATCGCAGGATCTTGAGCAAGTATTAATGATTTCTTCCCTTGTTCATATGAGTAATTTATATCGCAAGGCAGCCGAAAAACTGGTCGATGACATGACTATTGAAAAAGGAGAAAAGCGTCACAAATAGTTGTGGACGCTTTCTGGATTTTCAATTGTAACATCTTCGATATCTGGTCCAATCTCAATTACTTTAGGTGCAGAATCTTGGCTCGCAACATTACAAATTTGGATAGAATCCGCACGATTTTCACCACCGAATACTTTAATATCGCTTCCGGCATGTTTAAAATTCTTGACCTTAATATGCTTTAATAGGACATTTCTGGCCCGATACTGGACAGCAATAACTGGGTGGCCTTTGTAGTCATAAGTTGGATCACCAATCAAAGTAAAATGGTTAATCACGACATTTTTATAAGCGGAGATCACCATCCCACGCGGTGTTGAGCCTGTATATAACTCAGTAAAAACTGGCGCGGTCGCTACGAGATTCGCAGCACAAATATTATAGGCCGTTTTTGATTCAGCATCGGTACTTTTGTGATGTCCAATATGCCGGAAATTAAACGAGCGGTTATCATTGACGGAAATATGTCCGACAATATGGACATTTGAAGCTGCTGACGAATTTTCGTGAGCTTTAATTTCTACCCCGCCAAAGCATCTGGATGAAGAATTATTAACTAATACGACATTTCTTGAACCATCATCGATCTCAAATCCATTAGAATTAGAAAAGCCCTTCTTGTGGGCCCGGCCGCTCGGATCACACATGTGGCAGCGTGAGATGAAGATATACTCACTATGATGAGTGGTTATACCATCATCACCGAAGCCATAGCCGTTTAAGTTATCGAGCCAGACATACTTGCTTCCGCCGCGTGCGCGAAAACTGTCGCCAGCATAATTGTACAAAGTCGATGAAATATCAAAGCAATGCAGGCCTGGATTCATGGCTTCAATGTCCTTAACCCAGCCATAGGTAACATTTGCATACGTTAAACAGCTTGAGTGGTTCCCCCAAGTGCTTGTTTTAGCCACATTGCCAAGCCTTTCCACATTCCAGTCCAAACTAAGTGCTCCAACGAAAAGATGGTGATTACCCTTCCAATGATCAGCGTTTGTAATCAGCCTTGTGCCTTTTTTGGCTGAATCATGAAGTTTAATGGTCGTCACACCTTTGCCTGCCCCGACAAGCAGAGTAAAGGAAGGGAGTTGGATTCCCTTTGTGATAAAGACGCCAGCCGGTACAATGACCTTCACGTTTCCGTTGCCAATCGCTTTTTTAAATGCAAGGGTGTTATCCGTTTTTCCATCGCCAACAGCCCCATAATCCACTACATTAACTACTTTCTTTATATTATTTTCTAGATGAACCAACTCATTGTCCAACAGATCTTTCCAATCGGGTATAACGCCTTCAGCCTTATCTACTATAACCTTTCCTCGAGAAACAGTAGTTGACTTGGTGGATAAAAGGCGAAAAAATATTCCAGCCAGTTTTTGCGAAAGAGATCCTGTAGAATGCTTTACATTCTTTCTATGTTGAGAGGTTTTACTCATTCGGGTTTTATTAAAAAGCTGCTCAGTTTCTTGAATGGCCTTTGTTAAATCAAATTGGTTGTTAATTTCGGCAAGGATTGCGGCGTTCCTTCTTGGATCATGGTTTTTCTCTAAATAAAGCAATCATTTCACACCCCAAAAGGACACAGTTATTATTACATTTGCCATTCAAATTTCCAAATGGATGTAAAAAATTGGTTTTGCAAACAGAGGGGGACTGTTCAATAAGATCGTTAATCCTTCTTGAATCAACGCTTAGCTTAATATCCCTTACTGTTTTATTACATATTATCTTCTTATTATAATTTTACCTTTAACAAAAATAGAATTAATCAGTTCTAAAAGTAAAAACTATTTATAAAAGGAGGAGAGTAAATGAAATACAAAGCAGAGAAAACTATCGAAATTTCATCCTGGATAATTGTGTCATTATTATTAATAAAATTTACACCAAAAAATAAAATTCGTGAATCATTAGTTGTATTTTTATTTAAACAAGCACTAACATGGATTTTTGGATTACTAGTGGTAGAAAGAAACTTAATTTCCTATCCATATCGCTTATTTTTCAAAAAAGCAAATAAAGCTACTTTCTCATTTGAATACTTTATATATCCTGGACTATGCGCTTTATTTAGTTTGTACTATCCAAAAAATAAATCTACCCTTTTAAAAACCCTGCATTGCTTTATTAGTACTTCTGTAATAGTCATCTTTGAAATAATTGCAGTGAAATATACAAAATTAATTAAATATAAAAAATGGACTTGGTATTGGAGTTTTATAACAATTTGGATAACTGATTACATAACACAAGCTTTTCACAACTGGTTTTTTAAAACTAAAATTCATGAATAAAAAGGGGTAGTTAGACTACCCAATGTATTATGTTAAATCCACGATTTCAGTCAAGTGCTATAAAAGATAGGACTGGATTGTTAACTCTCTTGTTCCACTCCACGTTACTTTACTAAGAAAAGCTGTCAGAGTTGGAAGCCCTAATTATTTAGGTTACCCTTTAATTTATCTAATCTCTTTAAAAGTCCGACAAACTCTAATTGTAAACATTGTGAAAGTACAATAAAAAACTAATTAAGTTTTTAATGAATAATGATTAGTGCGATTGCCTTTTTTACATATGACATAATCACACTATAAGAAACTTAATAAGGAGCTTGAATTAGGTGGCTAACCCAAAAGAAGTATTACTATGGAGTGTTGCTCTTCCTGGATTTGGTCAATTTTTAAATGGCAAACTAATAAAAGGTATTGTTTTTGTATTTTTAGAATTCCTTATAAATGTAAATGCAAATTTTAATGTTGTTATAATTTCTAGTTTTCATGGAGAAATCGAAAAAGCCATTGCTCAAACTGATTACCTATGGCTAATGTTTTACCCTTGTTTATACTTTTTTGCTATGTGGGATGCTTATAAAGATGCTGGTGGAGGAAATAGAAAATTTTCTTATTTACCATTCGTTTTTTGTGCTTTCTTTGTAACAGTGGGTTGTATATATTCATCAACTTTCAAGATATTCGGACTTTTATTTGGTCCAATATGGTTACCAATTTTGTGCGTGATACCAGGAATTACTAATGAAAATCATTAAATAAGCTATTGAGAAACCTGAGAGCCAGTGAATTTAATTAGTATTCTATTAAGAGAAACTCTAATTAAATTATATAAATTATACTAATTAATAAAGTTTGAGATTGAGACGAAATTATTAATTAGAAATATACCCTGAATAATTACCAATATTTTTGTCATTCTAATTAAGAGAAAATAAATAATGAAGGAGCCTTTTGTATGAACGTAAATGAGTTCGGCTTTCTTTGGTATCTACAATCAAGTTCGAATATGGTTAATATTATTTTAAAAAATCTTATTGACACTGCTGAGGATAATGATTTGAGAACTGTTCTAGATGAAATCAATTCATTATCTACATTTCAAGAAAAAGAGGCTACAAAGATATTAAATGACAGCGGTTATAATGAAACGCCATTTTTCAGTGATGTTGATTTATATAACTCCTCAGTAAAGCTTTTTACCGATCAATTAGTCATTGAAATCCTTAAGCATATTACAGGAAATGGGATGCGGGTCCTCGCTTCTCAATATTCAGAACTAGCGGATATGAATGTAAAGAAATTCTTTAGTGAAGTCCTCACTAAGCTTATTCAAATTGATGAATCTCTTTTAGGTTTATTAAAAGAAAAGAACTTGTTACAAAACAGTCCATTTTTATATATGAAAGCACATGAAAGAGAGAGTAAACTGTTTAAGGTTGTATCTACACAATTGAGACCACTTAATGCGGTAGAATTGGGACATATGTACAGTCCACTCCAATGCAATAATGTTGGTGTTGCTCTATGCGCAGCTTTTGCTGATGTTGTAAAAGATGAAGAGTCAAAGCAATTATTTAATGAAGGCAAGAAATTAGCATTTCATCAAGCTGCTACTTTATCGGATATTTTCAGGGAAAACGGAGTTAGTACAACAACTGGACTAGAGAGCTTCGTTCATAGGGTCCATGAATCTCCATTTTCAGATAAGTTAATGTCGAACCTAATAATGTTTTTAAATCCTATTGGAATAATAAATTTACAAAATGCAGCTGTATCTAGTTATAAGAAGAATCATGTCAAAATTCTAAATGAATTAATTGAACAGGTCAAAAGTTTTTCAGAAAAAGGGTTTAAACTATTGGTTAAAAAAGGTTGGTTTAATGAACCACCATTAACTAGTAGGTCAATTAAATAATTATAAATAAACAAAAAAAACAAGCCTAGAAGCCTGTTCTTTTTGCCTAACAAATGTATTTTTCAATTAATAAAGGTGTTAATTGCAGTATCTTTGATTGAGCTGAAGGAGCTACTTTCAGCTCCGGTGGTTTTTGTTCTTTTGAAATTGGGCCACCAATCAATTTCTAAATTACAAAACTTCTAAGTTTTTATTCATACATGAGTATTTTTGCTTTTTTTACTTCTGTTATTATTCATTTATATCTAATCCAGATAAATTTAAAGAAAGTTCATCTAATACTAAAAATACACAACCAAAAACGGTTCTGTAATCGATATAGTCCCCTTTAACTTCAACATTTATCTCAATAATATTCCTTTTATTATGTATGTATTTTTCTTCAAATTGATTAAAATTAATACTTGTAACAGATATACTAATTTCCTCTAAGGATTTTTTTAGCTCTCTTTCAAATATTGAATTATTAAAGTTTTCCCTGAAGAAAATACGGATAGTAAATTTCATTTCAAATCCTCCCTCTACTTAGGATTTGCCAAATCTTCCTTACTTAACCTTTTTTCGAATAACTAAGTTTATGTATTTCTTACCTTCCTTTTTGTTTCTTAGCCTGTGTTAACGGTATCGCTCTTCTTTAAATGGATTTGCTGTCATCGAATAGCCAAGCTCTTCCCAAAAACCAGCCTTGTCTGCTTTCATAAACTTAATCCCTGAAACCCACTTTGAGCCTTTCCATAGATAAAATATTTCTGGTGGAATAAACCTTAGTGGATAACCATGTTTTTGATCAATATCCTGCCAATCATGATTTTTATCCTTCCAACGGTATACAAACAAAGAATCGTCCCCTAATAAAGGCTCTAGCGGCAGGTTTGCAGAATAACCAAATCTGTCCCCATTGTAGTAACCGTAAATTTTAATGTATTTTACACCTTCATTAATTTCAACAAATTTCAATAACTCTCTAAGTGCAATTCCTTCAAAAGTTGTATCAAATTTAGACCAGGTGGTAACACAATGCATGTTAATGCTTGATATGGTCTTTGGAAGCTCCATGATTTCTTTATAGGATAAGGACTTTTCATCCTTCACTTCACCAAAAAGTCTGAAATTCCATGTGATTTCATTAAACTCGGGAACATCCCCTTTGAACAGTATTGGCCATTTTTCTGTTTCAAATTGGCCAGGTGGAAGCTGCTTTTTCATCTTACACCATCCCTTTTTTATCTTAAACTTTATTAAATCACAGTGATTTGTATAGTATGCTTCAAAATAAGGAAAGCATACTGTAGTAATATCCGTTATTTGAGATTTTCCTGAAATTTGGAATTAGTTTATTCCCATAAATTTCTTATTCTATTATCCCCGTTAGTGCAGCAGGCATAACTTTATAAATGTTGGAATCATCAAACATTTCCTAGAAGTTTAGTTTCTGAAGAGTTGTGTAATGAGCATATTAACAGGTATAAAGATCTTCTAAAGGGCCAAGGATTCTTTGACACTTAGGTAAGTGTGGATAATATTTAAAAAAAGAAAAATACTAACAAATGTTCGGAGGTGGAAGATTTGGAACAGAAAGATTTTGAAAGAATTTATGATGAGTACAAGCAGGCCAGTCAGCAGCAAGCTCAACTGGAAGCAGGGCAGAGTAATCCTGATGGCAAAGAGGAGTTCGTATCGGTTAGGAAAAACGATGATGGAGACATTATCGCGTTTAAAACAAGCACGGGCCGAGAGTTAGATTATATTACTGCATTAAATGAAGCAAAAGCTGGAATGATTGCTCATGTGGACGTATTCCATAAATATGGACGAGACATTATCCGCAGTGAACCAGACGGCATCAAAGAAAATAATCTTGATCAATTACCTGAGTTTTAATGAAAAAACTAAGCAGAATATAAAGGAGTATTACCATGCATTGGTATGAAAAGTTGAATCAGTATTTTCCTGTTGAAGAAATGAAATCAAGGGATCACATGGAAACCTTACTGAAAGAACGTTCAAACATCTATCATAAAGACGAGGGGCCAAATCATGTTTTGATGTATGCGGAATTAGACAATTTTGTGTTTATTGATTATCTATTTGTTTCAAAAAATGCACGTGGCGAGGGACTTGGCCATAAACTTTTAGAAAAGTTAAAACGAAAAGGAAAGCCTATTATCCTTGAAGTAGAACCAGTCAACTATGAAGATAGCGATACCGAAAAACGGCTTCACTTTTATAAACGTGAAAAATTTGAGCATGCCGCTTCTATCGGCTATGAGAGAAAATCATTAGCGACAAACGAGGTTAATAGGATGGAAATCCTCTACTGGGCGCCTAATGAAGAATCAGAAGAAATGATTTTTGAATCCATGAGAAAAACATATGATATGATTCACACTTATAAAGATCATCATTTTTACGGTGAATCATACGAGCCGGTTGAAGAGGTATTGACCTTTAACGAAGAATCTGAGAATAGAAATATTTTAAACGAGCTATGACAACCAATAATAAATGAGCCTGGGATTCCAGGCTCATTTTTGATGTTTATTTACGAGCAAGTTCATATTGCTCAATTTTATCCTCATACGATAAAGTGACACCAATCTCATCCCAGCCATTAAGTAGCATGACTTTAGGGTATGGGGCAATATCGAATGAAGCCTTGAAACCTTCATTGTCATAAACTACTTGATTTTCAAGGTCAACCGTTAATTGGTATTCTTCGGATTCAGCCTTTTTAATGATGGACTGAACTTGTTCATTACTAATTTGAATCGGGAGAATCCCATTTTTGACACAATTATTTTTAAAAATATCTGCAAAACTTGGGGCGATGACAATTTTAAAGCCAAAATCTTGAACCGCCCACGGAGCATGCTCACGTGAAGATCCGCAGCCAAAGTTTTCACCGGCAACTAAAATTGAAGCGTCCTTATATTTCGGATCATTTAATGAGAAATCTGGTCGAAGATTTCCTTCATCATCAAAACGCCAATGATAAAAAAGGAATTGACCAAAACCACTGCGTTCAATCCGCTTTAAAAACTGCTTCGGGATAATTTGGTCTGTATCAATATTCGATCGGTTTAATGGATAAACAAGGCCTTGATGAATTTTTAATGGTTCCATATTCTATCTAACCTCCTGTGCAGCAGCAAAATGTCGAACATCTACGAAGTGACCTGCAATAGCGGCGGCGGCTGCCATTTCAGGGCTGACAAGATGTGTTCTGGCTCCGTTTCCTTGGCGGCCTTCAAAATTTCGGTTTGAAGTGGAGGCACAGCGTTCACCTGGTGGAACAATGTCATCGTTCATGGCCAGGCACATACTGCAGCCGGCTTCACGCCACTCAAATCCTGCATCTGTAAAGACCTTATCCAAACCTTCTTTTTCGGCAGCAAGTTTAACACTAAATGAACCAGGAACAACGATGGCAGTTACAGAAGGGCTAACCTTCTTGCCCCGGATTACTTCTGCTGCACTTCGTAAGTCGCTTAAACGGGAATTCGTGCAAGAACCGATGAAAACATGGTCAATTTTCACATTTGAGATTGGCTGACCTGCTTCAAGGCCCATGTACTCAAGCGCACGCTGGATTTCGTCCTTTTCACTAGGTTTCTCGGTTTCGTCTGGATTTGGAACATTTGCAGTAATCGGAATACACATTCCTGGATTTGTTCCCCAGGTTACTTGTGGCTCAACTTCGGCTGCTTCAATCTCAACAACCAAGTCATAGGCTGCCCCTTCATCTGAAGCTAGAGCCTTCCACTCAGCAACAGCTTGTTCAAACGCTTCTCCTTGCGGTACATGACGACGGCCGCGTAAATATTCAAAAGTCGTTTCATCTGGAGTGATAAGACCAGCTCTTGCACCCGCTTCAATCGACATGTTACAAACTGTCATTCGTTCTTCCATGGAGAGCGAACGGATGGCTTCGCCTGTGTATTCCATCACATAACCTGTTCCAAATTGGACACCGAATTTACCGATGATGGCAAGAATTAAGTCTTTAGCTGTAACACCCGTACCTAGCTTTCCATTGACCTTGACATTTAAGGTTTTAGGCGGTGCTTGCCAAAGGGTTTGGGTTGCAAGTACATGTTCAACTTCGCTTGTACCAATTCCAAAAGCGAGCGCACCAAATGCTCCGTGTGTAGAGGTATGACTATCACCGCACACAATGGTTTTTCCAGGCTGCGTAAGTCCAAGTTCAGGGCCGATGACATGGACAATTCCGTTATCTGGGTGATGAATATCAGCAAGTGAAACCCCGAAATCCTGACAATTTTGTTGTAAGGTATCAATTTGTTTCTTTGAAACAGGATCATTGATGACAAGGCGTTGGCGGGTTGGCACATTATGATCCATCGTCGCAAAGGTAAGATCAGGGCGGCGAACTTTACGACCATTCATTCGTAAACCCTCGAATGCCTGAGGAGAGGTTACTTCGTGAACAAGGTGTAGGTCGATATATAATAAATCGGGTTTTCCGTCTTCTTGGTGTACTACATGCTTTTCCCAAATCTTTTGGATAATATTTTTTGGTGTTTGCATAGCGTCCTTCCTCACGTAAATGAATTTTAATTCTTTAGATAAATTTAGGGGTAAACCGCCGCCAAGACGGTTTACCCAATGAAATTTTTAAAAATAACAACTAGCGATGCACTTCGAAGCATTTTGTGATTTGATGTAATCTGCAATCCGTTTTGTCATTTCTGCTGTTCCAACAAGACGTCCATCATGAACCTGAAGGTCGCCAGTGTGGAAGCCGGCATCTAATACCGATTGGACTGCATCTTCAATGATGTTAGCTTCGTCATTCAATTGGAATGAGTATCTAAGCATCATTGCGGCCGACAAAATCATAGCAACTGGATTGGCTACGCCTTTACCAGCGATGTCAGGAGCGGAGCCGTGAACAGGTTCATATAGGCCGACTCCATTTTCATTTAAGCTGGCAGAAGGGAGCATCCCAAGTGATCCGGTAATAACTGAGGCCTCATCACTTAAGATGTCGCCGAATAGATTCTCTGTAACGATGACATCAAACTGGCTAGGGTTCGTGATTAGTTTCATAGCGGCAGCATCAACTAATACATGTTCCACAGCTACATCTGGATATTGAGCTTTCTTCTCTTCAACGATTTCGCGCCATAGTTTGCTAGACTCGAGTACATTTGCTTTATCAACCGAAGTAAGATGACCACGCCTTTGCTGGGCTGCCTGAAAACCTTTATCGACAATTCTCTCAATCTCTTGACGGGAATAGACAAGCGTGTCTACAACGGAGTTTCCGTTATCACGACGTTCACTTGGTGTTCCGAAATAAAGGCCTCCGGTTAACTCACGTACGATAAGGAGGTCGCTTCCAGATACTACTTCTTCCTTTAAAGGAGAGGCATGAAGAAGGTTTTTAAATCCTTTAATCGGCCTTAAGTTTGCATATAAATCAAGTGCCTTGCGGATTCCTAGCAGGCCTCGTTCAGGACGTAAATGGGAGGGATTGTTATCCCATTTTGGCCCGCCAACAGCACCGAGCAATACCGCATCCGCTTGTTTGCAAGCATCAACGGTTGATTCCGGAAGGGGAGTGCCGTAAAGGTCTATGGCTGCTCCTCCGATTTCATGGGTTTCAAAGCTAAAAGTATGATTGTATTCTTCAGCGATTGCATTTAATACATCTTTTGCTGAGTTAATAACTTCCTTGCCAATGCCATCACCGGGAAGTAAGACAATACGTTTTTTCATTAGAAGCAACCTCCTCATTTATTGTTTTTGATTTATTAGACTACCGTTTCTTTTACAGCTGCATTTTGGTTGAAAAATACACGATTAACAGCGTTTAAGAATGATTTTGCAGAAGCTTCCAGTACGTCTTGTGCTGAACCGCGTCCAGTTACAGGGGTTCCGTTCACGGTCATTTTGACATGGACCTCAGCAAGTGCGTCCCGTCCTTGACCAATCGAACTTAATCTAAAATCTGTAAGATGGATTTCTTCTTTAATTAGTGCTTCCAATGTGTTCATTAAAGCTTCAACACTACCAGAACCTGTACGGGCTGTTTCGACTCGAATACCTTCTGGAGTGGTTAATGCTACCGTCGCTGTCGGCAAGTTGGCTGAGCCGTAATGGACTTGGAAAGCAACAAGTTCATATTTTTTGATATCAACAGCGGTTGTTTGAATATCGGTTAAAATAGCAAAAAGATCTTCATCCGTTACTTCTTTTTTACGGTCGGTTAACTGTTTAAAAGCAGTAAAGGCCTCAATCAATTTTCCATCCGGTAGTTCAAAGCCCATCTGTTCAATTTTATCTTTGAAGGCATGGCGGCCGGAGTGTTTGCCTAGAACTAAATCATTAGATTTGACCCCGACTAACTCAGGAGTAATAATCTCATAAGTTAATGTATTTTTTAAGACGCCATCCTGATGGATTCCCGATTCATGGGCGAAAGCATTCTTTCCAACCACGGCTTTATTAGGCGGAACGATCATACCTGTAAAGCGGCTGACAAGATCACTCGTGCGTTTAATTTCTTTTAATACTAAATTGGTTGTATAAGGATACTTATCTTTGCGAATGTTTAAAGCAACAGCAACTTCCTCTAAAGAAGCATTCCCAGCACGTTCTCCAATTCCATTGATCGTACCTTCAACTTGGGTTACACCGTTTTCGATTGCAGCTAATGAATTCGCAACCGCCATTCCTAAATCATCATGACAATGGCAAGATAATGCTGCTTTATGAATATTTGGAACGTTTTCTCGGATGTAACGGAACATGCGTCCATATTCTTCCGGTGTGGTATAACCGACTGTATCAGGAAGATTAATAACTGTAGCACCGGCATCAATGACCTTGGTAATAATTTGAACAAGGAAATCTAAATCAGAACGGGATGCATCTTCCGCTGACCATTCAATATGCGGGAAGTTCTTTTTCGCATAAGACACCATGTCTACAGCAATTTGTGTAACTTCCTCAGGTGTTTTCATCAATTTATACTGCATATGGATTGGGGAGGTGGCAAGGAATACATGCAACCTTGGTTCTGCTGCATCTTTTAACGCATCCCACGCAATGTCAATGTCCGATTTCGTCGCTCTTGCCAAGCCTGTGACTGATACATTTTTTATATTCCGGGCGATTGCTCTTACTGCTTCAAAATCGCCTTGGGAGGAAGCCGGAAAGCCGGCCTCCATAATATCAACCCCAAACCGTTCAAGTTGTCTTGCGATTTCCAATTTTTCCAGCTGGTTTAAATTCACACCAGGGGACTGTTCACCATCGCGTAATGTCGTATCGAAGATGTTAACGTGAACCATTTACCACCACTTCCTTCTTTGCATTTACTGGTTTGTTTTTAATAAACGGCATTAATGCACGAAGCTCACGGCCAACTTGTTCAATTTGGTGATTGTTTTCAGCACGATTAATCGCATTGAATTGAGGGCGGTTTGTTTGATTCTCTAAGATCCAGCCCTGAGCAAATTTACCAGTTTGGATATCTTTTAATACTTCTTTCATGCGAGCTTTTGTATCTTCGTTCACTACACGTGGTCCAGAAACGAAATCTCCCCATTGTGCAGTGTCAGAGATTGAATAACGCATGTTTTCTAAGCCACCTTCATATAAAAGGTCAACGATTAATTTCAATTCATGTAAACACTCGAAGTATGCAACTTCAGGCTGATAACCTGCTTCTACTAGTGTTTCGAAGCCAGCTTTGATTAGGGCAGTAGTACCGCCGCAAAGAACCGCTTGTTCTCCGAATAAATCTGTTTCTGTTTCTTCTTGGAAAGAAGTTTCTAATACTCCCGCACGAGCAGAACCGATTCCTTTTGCATAAGCAAGAGCAACATCGCGTGCTTGACCAGTGTAGTCTTGGTAAACTGCATATAGAGCAGGAACTCCGGCACCTTCTGTATAAGTACGGCGTACTAAATGTCCTGGGCCTTTTGGCGCTACTAAGAATACGTCAACATCGGCAGGAGGGACGATTTGGCTAAAATGAATGTTGAAGCCATGAGCGAAAACTAGAGCATTTCCTGCTTCAAGGTTTGCTTTGATGCTTTCTTCATATACTTTTGGCTGCATTTCATCTGGAAGAAGAACCATTACTACCTCTGCAGCTGCAGTTGCTTCTGCAACAGTACGAACGTCTAACCCATCTTCGACTGCTTTATCCCATGATTTTCCTCCACGTAAACCAACTACTACATCAAAGCCGCTTTCTTTTAAGTTAAGGGCATGTGCATGACCTTGAGAGCCATATCCGATTACTGCGATTTTCTTTCCTTGTAAAACCTCTTCTTGAATATCTCCGTTATAAAGTACCTTTACCATTATGAATCATCCTCTCAAATATATTGTTATTTTAATAGTGAGTATGTTGCTAGGTCGCTTCCTTGCGGTTGGTGCCCACGCTGGAGGGCAGTCAAACCAGTTCTTGCAATTTCCTTAATGCCATAAGGTCTGAGCATTTCGATCAAGGCATCGATTTTATCAGGACGTCCTGTAATTTGGACGGCGAGACTGTCTTTGCTTACATCAATAATTAGGGCGCGGAACGGATCGATAATCCCGTGAATTTCACTGCGCAATTGACTGCTTGAGGCTACTTTAATTAGGGCCAGTTCACGGGCGACAATTGCTTTATCCGTAATATCTGAAACTTTTAAAACATCAATTTGCTTATTTAATTGTTTCGTCACCTGTTCCAGGCGCTGTTCATCTTCAACCTCGACGACTAGTGTCATTTTTGAAATCCCTTCGGTTTCAGATGGACCAACTGAAATACTTTCAATATTGAACTGGCGTCGCTGCAAAAGTCCGGTGACACGGTTTAGGACTCCGCTGCGGTCTTGGACGGTTGCTGTGATGATCCGTTTCATGGTTTCACCCCAATCATTTCATGAATTCCTTTACCAGGGGCAATCATTGGGAATACTTTTTCTTGCTGAAGTACACGGCAATCAACTAATACTGGGCCATTATGAGCAAATACCTCTGGCAACACGGTAATCAGTTCTTCCTGGTTGTTAACCCGGTAACCCTTAATCGAATAACTGTCAGCAAGTTTGACAAAATCAGGTTGTGTATGAAGAATCGATTCCGAAATACGGTTTCCGTGTAAAAGTTCCTGCCATTGGCGAACCATTCCTAATGCTCCGTTGTTGACAATAATGATCTTTACTGGAAGGTTTCGTTCATAAATAATCGATAATTCCTGAAGTGTCATTTGAAAACCGCCATCCCCAACAATCGCAACGACTGTACTATCTGGCTCGGCAATTTGTGCACCAATCGCTGCAGGGAACCCAAAGCCCATTGTTCCAAGTCCACCTGAAGTAATCCAGCGGTGCGGCTGTTTAAAGGTGTAATACTGCGCTGCCCACATTTGGTGCTGCCCTACATCGGTTGCGACAATAGCGTCACCGTTTGTTACTTTATGGACTGCTTCGATAACCCATTGCGGACACATGCCGTTTGGATCATGTTTATACCAAAGCGGATATTCCTGTTTGTTTTGACTCAATTTTTGCAGCCATTCAGCGGTTGCTGGTGATTCTATTTCTTGAACAAGCAGCTCACTTAAAGCCTCTTTGGTATCAGAAACGATTGGCAGATGTGTTGGCACATTTTTTCCAATTTCGGCTGGATCGATGTCAATATGGGCGACTTTCGCAAATGGAGCAAAGTGCTTAAGATTGCCTGTTAGTCTGTCATCGAAGCGGGCACCAAAGTTAATAAGTAGATCACTTTCGTAAATGGCCATGTTCGCTGCATACGTTCCGTGCATTCCTCCCATTCCTAGTGAGAGGGAATGATCTGCCGGAAAAGTACCAAGTCCAAGTAAAGTAGTAACGACCGGGATCTGATGTTTTTCTGCAAAAGCAGTGAGCTCGGCTGATGCTTTTCCATGGAGAACACCTGCGCCTGAAAGAATTACCGGCTTGGAAGCCTTTGAAATCGAATCAGCAAGTTTCTTTATTTGAAATGGATTCGGCTTTGTTGTTGGCTGGTATCCAGGTAAATTAATGCTTGCTTCTTCAGGTTCTTCCGTTAGAAATCCGGCGGAAATATCTTTAGGGACATCGACTAAGACTGGCCCTGGCCGTCCGGTAGAAGCGATATGAAATGCTTCCTTCACGATACGTGGTAAGTCCTCGATAGATTGTACCTGATAGTTATGTTTGGTGATTGGTGTTGTGATCGCCATAACATCCGCTTCTTGGAAGGCGTCTGTTCCGATGACACTTCTTGCTACCTGCCCTGTGAAGACAACAAGTGGCAGGGAGTCCATCATCGCATCTGTTATCCCGGTCACAAGGTTGGTTGCCCCAGGTCCTGAGGTAGCAATAACGACTCCAGGTTTTCCGGTAACTCGCGCATATCCTTCAGCTGCATGGATCATTCCTTGTTCATGTCGGAAAAGAACATGCTTGATGGTACCCTGGGCGCGATAAATGGCATCGTATATTGGAAGCACGGCACCTCCCGGATATCCAAACAGTGTTTCTACACCTTCTTTTTTTAGTAAGTCGATGAGAAGGTCTGCACCGGTTCTCGGCTCTGTAGTTGTTTGGACCTCAAGCTTTTTTGCTTCTACTTTCACGTCGTAATCCCTCCTTGCGGATGATTGAATTTTAAAAAATTGTTTGAAACTTCGGTATTATTAGAAACATAGTAAAAAAGGCCCTATTCTCCCTGAATAGACTGCAGTCAAGAACATCAAAAGCAGAATAATCGGGGAGAAAAGACCTTTCATTTTCTCGGTACCACCCGTTTTTACAGTATTCTTACGAATACTGCCTTATGAAGCGACATCTAAAATATTGAGGAACGCTTCTTTTGGTAACAGGTGTTCAAGATGGACACCCGATTAAGCCTACTTAAGTTATGATTGTTCGGCTTAACACTCAGGGATGATGTCAGAATAAGTTGTATTACTGGGCTTCCAGCAACCCCAGCTCTCTGAAAATACGAATTCTTATTCCTTTATTCCCGTCATCGATTTATGGATATTTTTTTGTCAAATGATTTTCTTTACCGCTTTAGCACCTTAACTTCCTTTAGGAAGGGGAGGGGTACTAATGAGTTCCCAATGTTCTAAAGTTTTATATTTTCATAATCCCGCCAGTATTGGCAGATGTAACAAGTGCTGCATATCTTGCAAGATAACCAGTTTTAATTTTTGGCTCTGGTTTCACAAATGCCTTCTGTCGTTCAGCTAAAACTTCATCATCAACAAGAAGTTCAATAGAGCGTGCTTCTAAATCGATTAGGATTTTATCACCATTTTCAACAAGAGCAATTGGTCCACCTTCTGCTGCTTCTGGTGAAATATGACCGATGGAAATTCCGCGGCTTGCACCTGAGAAGCGACCATCCGTAATTAGGGCAACTTCTTTCCCTAATCCACGGCCCATGATCGCGGAAGTAGGTGCAAGCATTTCAGGCATTCCTGGTCCGCCTTTTGGACCTTCATAACGGATAACGACCACGTGTCCTGCTTGAACCGTACCGTTATTAATATTTTCTTGTGCCTCATCCTGGGAATCAAAAACGATTGCTTCACCTAAGAATGTTTTAATGGAAGGATCTACAGCACCAACCTTGATGACACTGCCGTTAGGAGCAATGTTTCCATAAAGGATGGATAGTCCTCCAACTGGGCTATATGGATTGTCTTTGGTCCGGATGACCGTTTCATTCGTGATTGTTGCTTCCTTCACATTTTCTGCAAGAGTCTTTCCAGTAATGGTAATACAGTTATCATGCAAGGCGCCTTCCACTTTATAAAGTTCATTAATAATGGCACTAACACCGCCTGCACGATGAATGTCATCCATTGAATAATCAGATGCTGGCATAATTTTTGCTAGATAAGGAACTCTTTCAGCAATTTTGTTAATCTCACGTAAGTCATAATCAATCCCAGCTTCATGGGCAATTGCCAATGTATGAAGCACGGTATTTGTTGAACCACCCATGGCCATATCTAGGGCAAAGGCATTATCAATTGCCTCTCTAGTAATAATGTCACGAGGGCGGATATCTTTTTTCACTAGTTCTACTAAATACCTGGCGGCTTGACGAATAAGTTCATGTCTTTCTTCAGAAGTTGCCACAATGGTTCCATTTCCAGGAACAGTCATTCCTAATACTTCCATTAGGCAGTTCATTGAATTGGCTGTAAACATCCCGGAACATGAGCCGCAAGTAGGGCAAGCATTTGTTTCAATGTCTAGCAGCTGCTGCTGACTAATCGTACCGTTATGGTAAGCCCCAACACCTTCAAAAACAGAAGTGAGGGAAAGGTTCTTTCCAGTCGATGGTGAAACACCTGCTTCCATCGGCCCGCCTGAGACAAAGACAGAAGGGACATTGGTTCTTGCTGCTGCCATTAGCATACCTGGTGTAATCTTGTCACAGTTGGGAATGTAGAAGACACCATCGAACCAATGTGCATTAATTACGGTTTCGGCACTATCGGCGATCAATTCGCGACTCGGGAGGGAATAGCGCATCCCAATATGTCCCATTGCAATCCCATCATCTACACCGATTGTATTAAACTCGAAAGGAATACCGCCTGCTTCGCGAATAGCCTCTTTTACAATCTCACCGAAATGATTAAGGTGTTTGTGTCCTGGGATAATTTCAATGAACGAGTTACAAACTCCGATAAACGGTTTTTCAAGGTCACTCGTTTTGACCCCGGTTGCATATAATAGGCTGCGGTGGGGTGCCCGATCAATTCCCTTTTTAATCATATCGCTACGCATGTTTTTATCTCCTAACTAACGATTGCGTGGTTTGCACCTTCTGGATAACAAGCCACACCGTCTGTTGTTACAATTTTTCTAAATTCTTCTAAGAGGTCTTTTGTAACCTCACCGGGTTTTCCATCACTAATCTGACGGCCATCCACATCGATAACAGCAATAACCTCTACGGCTGTTCCAGTTAAGAATACCTCATCTGCTACATAGACATCGTGTCTAGTGAACGGAGATTCTTTAACCTCATAACCTTTAGCCATTGCGACATCAAGGATGGCGTTCCGGGTAATTCCCTCTAGTGCTCCTAAATAAACAGGAGGGGTAAAGATGACACCGTTTTTCACAATAAAGATATTGTCAGCGGAGCCTTCGGTCACATAACCTTGATCATTCAGCATTAATGCTTCCTCAACCCCAGCTTGATTCGCCTCTAATTTAACAAGAATATTATTTAAGTAGTTTAATGATTTAACTTGTGGACTTAGAACATCTGGGCGATTTCTTCGACTCGCAACCGATGCAATTTTAATCCCGCGTTCGTAATACTCTTTAGGGTACATTCTCAATTCTTCAGCAATAATGATGACACTTGGCTTTGAGCAGGATTTAGGGTCTAGGCCGAGATTCCCTTTTCCACGAGAAACAACGACACGAATATAGGCGCTCTCTAGCTGATTTTTTCTGATTGTATCGACGATTAATTGCGTCATTTCCTCTTGTGTGTAAGGAATATTCAGCATAATGGATTGTGCTGATTCAAATAGTCTCTTTAGGTGTGCATCGAGTCGGAAGACGTTACCGCTATAAACTCGAATGCCTTCAAATACTCCATCACCATATAAAAAACCATGATCAAAAACTGATACTACAGCATCCTCTTTCTTGACGAACTCACCGTCAAGGAAAATCCATTGACTCCCCAACTTAACCACTCCTCTTTTGTGATAGACCGCTTTAAATGACTAAAAAATTTTTAAAAAAGAATTACCATACCCTTCTCCAAATGATGGGGAGCGATGGCACTTAATGAATTGAATGATTATTTTCGATAATCATACAACCAATCGAAAACATGGTCAACATAAAAATCTGACAATTCAAATAAATCAAAAATATTGTTAGCGTTTACATTATTGTTCTAATAAGGAAAACAGCAAAGAAAAGTTTTTTAAAATTTTTTTATTTTTAAGTTATTTTGTCGGAGCTAAGGATTGTAAATGGGGAGATAATCAGAGGTAAGTAAGATAGAGGTGTTGCAAAGTTGAGAGGATTTCACGTTGTAAACTTTTAGAAATTTACAAAAAAACACTAGTTTGAAATAGTGTTTTTGGGCTTAAAGCTTTGCGAGATGTTCATACACTTCCTGTAAATTACTATATCCCTTTATTTGAGCTTGGTGTAAATAGCTCCCCCAAATTTGCGCAGTCATTAGGGCATCGCCAAGTGCGTGGTGACGATCTTTTATGGCAATCCCACATCGATCACATACATCTTCAAGCGGTAGAGATTTAATAGATGGGTCCGAAAGTCGTATTAAGAAGGATGTATCGATGATTCGATGTTCAAATCGTGTCTTTAAGAGATCCCAAGTCATTTTCTGCATAAAGGACTTTTCATGGTTGGAGTGGTGTGCGACAAGAATATGACTTTGTGAATAGTTGAAAAATTGGAGTAAGACATCTCTGGCAATGGGAGCATCGCGTAATTGCCCCTCCTGAATCTTTGTTAAAGTTGAAATTTCATCGGATAAAGGAAGGTCTGATTTGATGAGCGAATAAAAAGTATCATGATTCCTTATATGAGGACCGACCATTTTCACTGCTCCGATTGAAAGGACATAATCACCCTTTTCTGGATAGAACCCCGTCGTTTCTAAATCGAATACGACCACTTCTAATTCATTAAGGGGAGTGGACAAGTTATTTTTTTCTTTCATTTCTTTTTGAAGTTGTCGGACAAAGGAAAGCTGTTGTGGATTGGCTTGTCCTTGAATGCCTGCATAGATATTGGAACTAACCCTGCCGGAAATTTGTCTAAGGTATTGTGCTAAATCATTGATTTTCATTTTATCCCTCCTTTTCGATAAGTTTTCCGGCGTGTTGGTTCAGTGCGACACCATTCTTGATGATTTCTTTTAGTTCATTTTTTTGATCTTTTCTTAGTTTATCAACCGGTACATAGTGTCCAGATTCATAGTCAGAATGGGTAGAAAATTGAAGGCGATAGGTTAACAATTTTAAAAACATGTCTTGATAGATCTTCTTGTCATGAATTCGGAGTTTGTCGAGTCTTGAGAGGGTAGAGGTTTCTAAGACATGATCTTTCATTGCCAATAGACGGGCTGCATTGATGTAAGGGAAGAAGGCAGTTTCCTTTATATTTAAGGATCCGGCATGAATTCCGTGAGTCTCCACTAAAAGCTGTCCTAAGACACCAATTCCTTTTTTAAAATGAAGAGTATTATGATAAAACCTTGGAAGAATCTGTTCTTTTTGAACGGTTAAATAAGTATATGATTTTAGTTGTTCTATTAGGCGATGGTGACCATAAATAGAGCGTCCGTCGATAAAAATTAATAGATACCGTAACGATTCCCATGACGCGTCGGCGGCCCAGTTCAGAATTTGTTTTTCCCATTCAGCTTGTGATTTGCACCAGAATGGATTGCCTGACATCACACCGCCATCGCAATAAGGATAACCAGCCTGATACAGACCTTTTGATATTTCCTTTCCTAATGACAAAAAATATGCTTTTGCATCTGAGGATGAATCAAGGTAAATAATGCCGTGGTCTTGGTCACTCCAAACCGATTGTTCAAAGCGGCCGGCGCTCCCCATGACAAAGAACGAGAAGGGGCATGGAAGAGGTCCATTCCGTATTTGAATTTCCTTCATTGAGATTTCTAAGACCTTTTTGATTATGTTGTCGTGAAGCTGGTTCAATTGGAAGTGATCCTTGGCAGCTTCTTTCATCTGGGTATTCTTGTATTCAGCAATCGCAGAATAGGTATCGCACTTCATGTTTGTTCACCTCCACTTAAAAAGTGTAGAAAGGTGCAAGCCAGAAAGGACTTGCACTTTTCATAAATATTTAAAAAGCTTTTGTTTGTTCTGCCTTCACTAATTCTGGATAACCATAGCTTCCGTGTTCACTCATATCTAATCCAATAATCTCTTCTTCTTCTGTAACACGCAAGCCATTCATAAACTTTTTCATAAGGGCAAGGAGGATGTAGGAGACAATAAAGGCAAATGCGGCACATGTGAATACTCCGAGTGCTTGAATACCTAGCTGGTGTAAACCGCCCCCGTAAAATAATCCTGGCTTTCCGACTGTTGCTAATTCTTTTGTAGCGAAGAAACCAGTCGATAACGTTCCCCAGACGCCGGCAGTACCATGTACTGAAAGAGCAGCGATAGGATCATCAATGCCTCTGTTTTCAAAAAAGCGAATGCTGTAAAAAACAAGAATTCCTGCGATAAAACCAATTAAGACGGCGGCCCATGTATCTACAAAAGCACAAGAAGCAGTAATAGCAACTAGCCCTGCCAAGGCTCCGTTTAACATCATTGGAACATCAGCTTTTCCAAGTACTATCCAAGAGACAATCATCGCTGCTACCGTTCCGGCCGCTGCGGCTAAGTTCGTATTAACAGCAACAAATCCAAAGAACGCTTTATCAACAGATAATGTACTGCCTGCGTTAAAACCAAACCAGCCAACCCATAATAGCAATACGCTTAGTGCTGTGAATACTTGGTTATGACCAGCTAGATTATTAGCTGAGCCATCTTTGTTGAATTTCCCAATACGTGGTTTTAATAGAATCGTAGCTGCAAAAGCTGCCATGGCTCCTGTTAAGTGAACCACAGTAGAACCGGCGAAATCTTGTTTCCCGTGCTCTGCTAACCAGCCGCCGCCCCAAATCCAGTGAGCAATTGGCGGATAGACAATGACTGAGAAAAGTAAAGCAAATACAAGGTATGCACCTAATTTAGCTCGTTCTGCAAAACCGCCGAACGCAATCGTTAACGAAATCCCTGAAAAAGCTAATTGGAATAAAAAGAATACGGCACCAGAAAGTGGCAATCCATCAACGTCATAGCCTGAATAAAAGAAATCGGAGAAACCAATCAGCGGATTACCTTTACCGAAAATTAGTCCATATCCTACTGCCCAAAATACGATCGAGCCAATTCCGAAGGTTAGAATTGTTTTCCCTGCAATATGTCCTGCATTTTTCATTCGAGTTGACCCTGTTTCTAAGAGGATAAAACCTCCGATCATTAAGATAACAAGTACTGCTCCCACCATTACCCAAAGGCTATTCATTAAGAATGTAGTATCCATTTTTTCTCCCCCTTTAAAATGATGTTAATATTCTTAACATTTGGTATGTTAGTATTCTTACATGATTTTAGAATGGTTTCTATAAGTTTGGGAGATTATCTAACATGGATTTTAAAAAATGGTCATTTACCTTAAGTTATAGACAGATTGATGTACCGAGAAAGGATGAAAAATCCCACTCCTTTATTGAAGGAATGGGATCATAATCGTTTCTTCATGACTTTTTTCGTAAACCGAATTGGGCATTTAGTTGCCCTTGGATCATTTGCCTGCGAATCTGTTCTTCGTTGTGTTTCTTTTGTTCACGAAGCATTTCCTTCCTAATATCGTGTGTTTGAATGCCATCTTCGATTTTATTAGCAATCTCCATCAACAATTCCACGTCTGAAAAAGAAAACTTACGGCTTCCACCCGCAGATCTTTCGGGGAAAATTAACTTTCGTTCTTCATAGTATCGGATTTGCCGTTCGGATAGACCAGTGAGATCTCTGACGATGCCTATAGTTATTACTTTTTTATCTTTATAAGAGATTTCTTTTCCCATTTTTGTCGCTCACCACACCCTATTGTATACAATTAGTTATAAATCCCTTTTCATAGTATTATATTATGTTATATTTTCTGACATAGGACTAGGTTATCATACTATTTTGCTTGTTTGTCAAAATAAGTAATAATGAAAATTATTTTAAATCAGCTGAGGAGAATGTTTTGTTGTACAATCTTTCTAATTCTGAGAAGGTAAGGGAGTGTAGTTCTTGATGTGTAAAATCAGTGGTTCCTGATTCTAGCAACTTTCTTAGATAAAACTGTCTAAGGCGCTCGAGTCCTTTCCTTAAGCGTGTTGTCAACCTTCTTCCCCCTTTTCAAATAGAAATTAGTAATTTTGTAATCTCCTTAAAAGTTCGTTCGCTTGGGAGCCCATTGTTTTCATGAGTTCTTCGTACAACTCATCCCTTAATTTATCTAATTGAAGGATTCTTTCAGCGAGCTTAATATCATTTCTTCGATACATTTGAAATCTTCCTTTCTCTTGAGGTTTATATAGAAAAGTTAACTGAATTTCCGCTCCCTGTCAGTGGATTTGTAAGATATCCTAACAGGATTTTAACATCGTCCTTCAAATTGGTAAAAAACCTTCCAATTTTTCCTTCAGTATGTAAAAGAACCGGACATGTGCCCGGTTCTGTGAAAGTCTTTTTAATATTCTCCATCAAATGGAGTGAATGGGAAGTTGAATCTTCTTTCAACAGCACGAAGACGTTGATTTACTCGTTGAAGTCTGCGGTCGAGTTGTGCTACTTGACGTTGTAGTTGATTGATCTCTCTTTCTTGCCGTTCATTTTGCCGCTCCAATTGATTCAGTCTGCGCTCAACTTGTTGTGGCTGTCTTGCCGGGTCATATTGTTCTGGTAGATAGGGATTAAATGGTTCTGGTTGTTCATAGTAATTCACTTGTTCTGGTTGTACATAGTAATTCATTGGTTCAGGTTGAACATAGGTATTATATTCCATCGGCATTTGAGGGGTTTGATAAAGACCATACGGATTCATTTAGGCATCTCTCCTTATGTTGTAAATACCCTATAGATTATGTAGGTATGGGTAAGGAGTAACGGCGAATGCCCATAGACAGGGAATGTCATTTTAGATATTTAGCCCTATGAAATAAAAATGAGATAACCTTAGTCATCTCAAAATCATACAACGATTAAGTCGGAAATCAACCAAAGAAATTATTCTACAATGTTAATACTTTAGTTAATTACAGTATTAAAATAGTAAATTATTTAAATATTGAATATATAATAAAATCGGGTTATAATCATTTATATTCAAAATATTATTAAAATTTTTAAAAAATACTTTTCAAAAAAAACATTGGGGGTCTGAAAAAATGAAGAATTTTAAATTATTTTCAACATTTTTAATGGTTGCACTTCTTTTAGTTTTGTCAGCTTGTGGTACTAGTAAAAGTACAAGCACGGGAACAAAAGAAGGAGGAGACACTGAAAAGAAAACACTGCGCGTGGTAACAGATGCTGCCTATGCACCGTTTGAATATCAGGATAAGGGAGAAGTTGTCGGTTTTGATATCGATTTTATCAATGCAGTGGCAAAAGAAGCAGGCTATAAAGTGAAGGTTGAACATGTCGGCTGGGATCCAATCTTTGTTGAATTAGATAAAAAAATTGCTGACATTGGTATTTCTGCCATCACGATTAATGATGAAAGAAAACAATCCTATGATTTTTCAGTGCCATACTTTTTATCAACCAACAAAATCCTCGTTCCAAAAGATAGTGACATTAAGAGCGCAGCTGATCTAAAGAATAATAAAACGATTGCCGTTCAGAATGCTACAACTGGACAAGAAGCAGTTGAAGGTCTATTAGGAAAAAATAGTGATAAAATCAAAAAATTTGAAAATAATAATCTAGCAATTTTGGAATTGAAAAGCGGTGGGGCAGATGCTGTAGTCGCAGATAACACAGTTATCGAAGAATATGCAAAAAACAATCCTAAAGATAATTTTGTTGTTATTGAAGATTCAGCCGCATTTGCAAAAGAATTTTATGGACTTATGTTCCCTAAAGGCAGCAAGATTAAAGCAGACTTTGATAAGGCAGTAAAAGCAGTAATTGATAACGGGACCTATTCAGAAGTATACAAAAAGTGGTTTAAAGTAGAACCGGATACACAAATCTTAAAAGATCAACAGAAGTAAACATCGCTGAATGAATTGCGTAACTCTTAACCAAGCAGTTACGCAATTTTTGCTAGTTAGATTAGAATAATTAGCTTGTCGTTTAATAGGGGGATTTATTTTATGGATTTTCGTTGGGATATATTAGTTGAATACGCTCCATTTTTCCTAAAAGGAACACTTCTAACTATTGGGCTTTCCATCGCAAGTATTTTGATTGGTACTGTTCTTGGCTTATTTATCGGATTAGGAAAAATGATGAAAAATAGGCTCCTCGCTTGGCCGTTTACGATATACATTACTTTTTTTCGCGGGACACCTTTACTTGTTCAGATATTATTAATCCATTTTGCTGTTGTTCCTCTTTTTCTTGATGAAACCAGTCCCGTTTTAGCTGCTATTCTTACTCTATCATTAAATGCTGCCGCCTATATAGCTGAAATCTTTCGTGCGGGGATTCAATCGATTGATCGCGGGCAAATGGAGGCTGCCCGTTCATTAGGGATGAACCATGTACAATCCATGCGTTTTGTCATTCTGCCGCAAGCGTTTAAGCGAATGATTCCGCCGCTTGGCAATGAATTTATCGTTCTAATTAAAGAGTCATCATTAGCGGCTCTCATTGCAGCCCCTGAATTAATGTATTGGGGACGAGCTATGCAAGGACAATATTTCCGTGTATGGGAACCGTATCTTGCGGCAGCAGTTATTTATCTCGTGTTAACACTTTCTTTAAGCTTCCTGCTTACTCGTCTTGAACGGAGGTTGGCGACTGAATGATCCAGGTAAAGAATTTAAAAAAATCCTTTGGTAAAAATGAGGTTCTCAAGGACATTAACGTTACAGTTAAAAATAAAGAGGTAGTGGTTGTCATTGGTCCTTCAGGTTCCGGGAAATCGACGTTCCTTCGCTGCATTAACATGCTAGAAACCATTACTGGGGGGCATGTTTATATTGAAGGTGTCGACTTGACTGACAAGAATACCGATATAAATAAAGTACGGACAGAAGTGGGAATGGTTTTTCAGCAATTCAATCTATTCCCACATAAAACCGTGATTGAAAATATTATGCTTGCACCGATGAAAGTAAGAAATATTCCTAAGGATAAGGCCAAAGCTAAGGGGTTAGAGCTTTTACGTAAAGTCGGTTTAGAGGATAAGGCAGAAGCCTTTCCTGATTCCTTATCAGGCGGACAAAAACAGCGGGTTGCGATTGCAAGGGCGCTGGCAATGGAGCCGAAAATCATGCTTTTTGATGAACCGACGTCAGCGCTGGACCCTGAAATGGTCGGTGAGGTACTAGAGGTTATGAAGGACCTTGCAAAAGAAGGGATGACGATGGTAGTCGTGACTCATGAAATGGGCTTCGCGAAAGAAGTGGGCGACCGCGTTATTTTTATGGATGGCGGGTTAGTTATCGAAGAGAATATTCCAAGTGAATTATTTGATCATCCGAAAGAAGAACGGACAAAGGCTTTTTTAAGTAAAGTTTTATAACATAAAAGGAGGCTGAGGCCTCCTTTTTCTTCGTTTATTCAAGCTTAAATTTTTCAACAATCCGGTCCGCCATTAGCCGGTTTTGACACAGTTTAAATACTTGTCCTAGAAATTTTTCCACCTCAAGGGCCGAGGATGGCAGTTTAATTTGTATGGTTGTTGAGCCAAACATTTGCTTGAAATAAGCTTTTCTTTGATCATTTTTTCCGTCCCGTTTAAAAGGCTTATATGTCCAGATGAGATGTGGTGCTCCGTCTATTTCTTGAATTTGCCGTATCTCTGCACAGGTCGTTGAACGATCATGTGCATAAACGACTAAATAATAGTTGTCATTTTGATGCCAATCAATGAATACAAAGTAATAGCCAGTATCACTATCCGGCTTTGTAATCTCAAAAGCGGCGAGTGTAGGCTTCCCGTTTGTCCATTGATGAAACTTCAGCAAACGGCCGCCCGAAGTTTCAAGTTTTTGTATTTCATAGACTGCGGAAGCTGAGTTCTCCATAAAGTCAGCTAACAGTCTTGCTTGTTCTTTTTCCAATGAAGATTTCCCCTTAATGTATTTGAACTAATTATACGTTGTATTTAGATAAAAAGGAAAGACGTCTAAAAATAACCAAAATTTATTTTTATCCGGATAAGAAAGTGATATACTAAATTTATTGATTATTCTGAAAAAAGGAGGGTGTTATCAAAGTTGAATTTTTATAAAGAGGATTTGGCGTTTCAAGTCTTGCTTAAAGAGTTACTCGATCCATCCTTTTTCGAGTATGCAGACAAGGAGTTGACTGCCTTCGGTGAGAAATGTGCCACGGATATTGATTCACGGGCTAGGTTTACGGACCGGGAAGGACAGCCGCGCTTAAATAAATACGATGCTTATGGTGAAGATATTTCTGAAGTATGGGTGAATGAAGGTTATCGTAGAACGGTGGAAGATACCTATAATACCGGAATTGTCGGCTATGTTCATAAAGAAATCCCATCGCTCGGTGAGAAGGGGAATTATATTTACTCCTATGCCCAAGGCTATCTGCTCTCACAAACAGAACCAGGGTTTTACTGTCCAGTCACATTGTCAATGGCCACCGCTTATTTACTAAACCAGTATGCATCTGAAGAAATGAAGGAACGGTTTTTGCCGCATGTCCTCTCAACAGGAGAAGTTCCACTCTATGAGGGAGCGACATTCCTTACAGAGCGTCAGGGGGGCTCAGATGTCGGAGCGAATGAGACGAGAGCTGTGGAACATGGAGAGCATTTCAAGCTTTATGGTGAAAAGTACTTTGCCTCCAATGCCGGTATGTGCGGAGTGGCGATGGTCTTAGCACGGAAAGAAGGCGCGCCATCTGGGACGAAAGGGCTGACTTTATTTGCCGTACCATGGCGGGATCAAGATGGCAGGCTAAATGGAATCCGGATTCGCCGCTTAAAGGATAAACTCGGAGTCAGAGCTGTCCCTTCGGCTGAAGTGGAATTCGATGGTGCCAATGCTTTTGTGGTGGGAGATCCTTCGAAGGGTTTCTACTATATGATGGAAGCTCTTAATCTCTCAAGAGTGTGCAATGCCGTTGCCTCATTAGGAATTATGAGGAGGGCCTATCATGAAGCTAAGGAATATGCCCTTAGAAGGGATGCGTTCGGCAGTAAACTCTCTAACTATCCAATGGTCAAGGATACACTGACAAGGCTCGCTGTAAAGTTGGAAATTGAAACACGCACCGTTTTCACGTATCTTCCATTATTTGAACGGGTCCTGAACAGTCAAGCTAGTCAGAAAGAAGCCATTCTTCATCGCCTCTATATTGCTTTATTGAAAAAAGAAACGGCAGAACAAGCGATTCACTTTTCGCATGAAGCAATCGAAATGCACGGAGGCAATGGCTATATCGAAGATTTTGTGACTCCAAGATTGTTACGAGATGCCCAAGTCCTAACTGTCTGGGAAGGGACGGCCAATATTCTCGGGTTAGAGGTCCTGCGTTTAATGGAGAAGTTCAAAGCGGATGAACTGTTTTTAGATGAGATGAATCAGCGTTTACGGGGTGTCGCCCATTTGCCTTCTGAATGGACGTATTTAGTAGAAAATAAGTTGATTCAGTTACAGAACTTATCAAAATCTTTACGGACGGCATCGGCTGATCAAAAGACTTTTCATTCGAAAAAGGCGGCCGAACTTATGGTGAAAATTTTTGAAAGTATCGTGGCGCTTGAGCAGGCAGCAAGCGGTCATCCGCGCTCAGTCAAGGTAATGGAGATTTTTCTAGAGGAAACATGGAAATCCTCTTACTTGTTCAATGCAGAAATGAAAACAGTGAATTATTTTTCTGAGATTGTCTTGAATGCAAAGAGTGAGAAGACTGTGTCTGTTGGATGAGAATGACTTCTAGTAAGCTTGCCATTCATCTTTGGCAGGCTTATTTTTTGCTTCATTTATCTGGTTGTCTCCTATTATTATCCAGTAAATGTCGTAAATTTGGTAAAATATGTAATAAAAGTCCAGAAATATGTAATAACTTCCTAAAAATATGTAATAAGTATCATGAAATTTTCGCGATTTTCAATTATTATCCAGTTAAGGTCGGTATGTCCTGAAAAATATGTAATAAGTTCTACTTTGTCTCCAAAATGAAACACAACTGAAATCCTTTTAATAAATTGCTTTGGTAGAATCGTAATAATTGAGACTTAAAATCAGATAATCCGTCGAATAGTATAGAGAATAATTATGGCTCTTTTCCATATGAATGACAGAGAGTGTTGTAATTGGAGGGAAAGATATGACATTAGAGACGCAATTAAAACTGAAAACGTATTATAAAATGTTCATCAATGAACATGAAAATATTCATCCGATTGAGGTCCTTGGTGAACTGTTTCAAGAGGAAGCATCTAAGGATTTACCGAATCTATCATCGATTCGCTTTGCTCAGGGAGAAGTGTATTTTCATCACAAAGATTATGAAGCAGCCATTTTTAAATGGGAAAATATTATCAATGAGCTAGAACCATGGGCAAAGAAAAATACAGCTGATGCTTACTATCAGTTAGGCCTGTTATCAACTGCAGAAGATCTTTATTGTGCGATCACAAGTGATAATCTTACGTTAACGACTGAAGTTGCCTTACAGTTATTTTCGTTGTATATCGAGCGAGATAAGTTAGACCTCGCACTAGCAGTGATAAAAAAAACCATTGATACAAATCCAGATTATCCAAACGTGACGGAAATAGCTCGTAACTTTTTTGAAGAACAGCGAGATTGGAATCATGCCATTGAGCTGGCCGTAAACGAGGCCATTCGGACCGGGTCATTAGAGTGGTTTGATACGATCATTTCGTATGTGGAGAAGGGTGTAACTCGAAATCATGCGCCGAGTTATTTTTCCCAAGCTGTCCATTTTCTGTTTAGTCTAGATCAACGAAAATTCGAGCAGCTTATTTCCACTCTTTGGGACAGCTATGACAATGAAGAAACCTATTTTACTTGGATTAGGGAAATGAATCATTTGTTATTAAGCCTTGATATTCATCGAGATGACAACTTGGCCGAGCTTTCAGGCCTTCATAAAGAAGCGTTTTTCAGCTTTATCGATGGCAGGTATTTTATAAAAAGTCTCCAGGATTTTATTCCAGATTTTCTAACGAATTGGCTTCGTCTCGCTGACACTAAGAATGTCGTCCTTTCAGCGGCAGCCGTTCTCTCTTGGAATGAACTGTTTCCGGCGAGTTTAAGTATGTCAATTGTTAATGAGGCTGAGAAACTAATTAGTATTACCGAAACAGATATGGATGAACTTGAAGAGTGCCTGACACTCTTTGATGCTATTACGAATTGGGCCCAAGCCAATGAGATGGGTGAGAATAATCGGGTAAAATGGATTGTTCAGCAATTAGTGAATTTTGACACACAGCATCTTCTTATTACCGGGTTAAGCGGGAGCGGAAAATCGACGTTTGTTAATGCAATTCTTGGTGAAGACCTGCAGGATAGCCCGACTTCTTCACTGGTTTTGTTTAAAGACTCCGAAGATGAAGAAATCACAGAAATTACGGATCGAGAGATTACTAGTTTATCCGGCCTTTCTGATTTCAAAGAACGAATGGATCGCCGCCGTAACGCGATGGAATCTATCATTGAATTTAAGCGTCCAAATGCTTTCCTGAAGGAAAATAAGGTCACACTTATCGATACTCCAGGATTAAAAGGAAACTATAATGATTCTTATGAGGTGTTGAAGAATCTGCAATTGGCTGATACGGTTCTCTTCGTACTTGATGCAAATGCACCGTTTACAGATAAAGAACGGTCTGTTCTTGCAAAAATTCAAGAGTTAGCACCTGACATTCCCGTGCATTTTCTGCTCAGTAAGATGGACGCGATTGCAAATGAGCAAGATGCAATCAGTGTCTTTGATGAAACAAGGGCGAGGATTCAATCGTATATTCCGGATGCATCCGTGTTTGCCTTTTCATCGCAATATGAGAATCACAAGCAGTTAAAGGACTTACAAGAGTTTATCCATTCTATTAAAAATACAAGAAATATGGAAGATAAACGTTTGGCAAAGCTATTGTTCTATATTCGCACAACAATTGCCAGCCTGATGCAAAAACGGGTGGATGTCGAAAATCAATTGATCGAATCAGTCCGCTGGAATGAAGAAATGCTCCAGAAATTAACGGGTGCAATCAATCAACTGAAGGATACAGAAGTTCAAAAATCAAAAGCTGTGGTACAGTCTTACCGTTCCATCAAAAATACGGTTGCAAAAGACATTTCAGAGGCGGTTCCTAAAATGCTTCAAGAGTGTTCTGCCTTCATCAAAGAAGATAGTAATTTTAGCAAGATTCATATCGAGCTTAATGAAGTGATGAACAAGAAACTAGAAGAGTATTTAGACCAGACAGTGCTGCCTAAATATTACCGCTTATTGCAAGAATGGATTGATGAGTGCAAAGAGGAGTTTGTGCAGAGTCAGGATTTTCTAAATGAAATTGGCGAAAGTTTTAATCGTATGTATGGAGAAGACCGTCTCGTGCTTGATTGTGATTTTAAGGTAATTGACGATTGGCACCGCGACACCGACCGGATGACAAGCCGCTTTCAGTTGGAAACTGTTAACATCCTGCTGCGCAGAACCCCATCGCAATTTATACTGAAAAGCGCTGGGAAATTATTTGGGGCGATATCACAAAATAAAGCGCTGCTTTTTAATAAGTACAAAGCATTTGTGGAAAATGAAGATTATGTTGAAGCTATCTCTGCAGTGAATCAACAATTTTTCCAGCAATTTGAACTGTTTGAAAAGTCACTTGAGCGCGATGTAACCCTGTTTTTCAAAAGTCCAATGCAGTTGTTAAGTCAATCAGCAGAAGAGGCGCAAGCTGGAATACAGGCGAACCAAGAAATGCTTTCGAATATGAATGCTAACCCAGAGATGTTCCGTGATCCATTAACCCTGTTTGAGGTTAGATTGCGTCAGTTTGAGTGGATGACCGTTGCCGGAAAAGGCATGCAAACTGTTTATTAATAATTTAAAGAAGGAAGATGTCAAAGGGCATCTTCCTTTATTTATATAGAAAAAAATGTCGGACGAAAATCGGTTGCCCGAACGCCCATTAGATGGTAGCCTATTGGTAATCTGCTTTAAAGGAGGGAAAACAAGTGATTAAGGTAACCGGTACACAAACAGAAGCAAAGGTATTTTCAAACTATCCCCAAGAAACAGCCCTAGAGCAAATCCAAGAACTTTGTAATCAAGTGTTTTTAAAGGATACAAAGATTAGTATTATGCCAGATTATCATGCGGGAAAAGGCTGTGTCATTGGAACGACCATTCAACTAAAGGATAAGGTTGTTCCTAATCTAGTTGGTGTGGATGTCGGCTGCGGCGTATTAACCGTCAAGCTTCAGGATAAAAAGATGGATTTTAATAGACTAGATCAAGTAATCCGCACCTTTGTCCCAAGTGGACAGGAGATTCATTCAGATGAAACTGTCGGGTTTATTAACACGAGTTTTCCCGCCATTCAAGAATTCCGTGCAGAGCACATCTTAAGTGAAAATCGAAGCCGTTATAGCTTAGGGACACTAGGGGGCGGCAATCATTTTATAGAAGTTTCTGTTGATGCCGATGGATACCACTATTTAACGATTCATACTGGAAGCCGTTATGTAGGATCGAAGATAGCCACCTACTATCAAAAGGTAGCTATCTCAAAACTTCGTCAACAGGATCTTTCGGGACTTATTGACCAATTAAAGGCGGAAGGACGTCAAAAAGAAATCCAAGCCATGATCCAGGGTTATAAAGAAAAGAATCCAGTTATTCCAAATGATTTAGCGTATTTGGAAGGTGAGGATTTTCATAACTATATGCATGACATGAAGCTAGCGCAGGCTTTTGCAAAAGCAAACCGCGAAGAGATTGCGAGAGCGATTACGGAGAACATGGGATTTGAGGAACAGGACCGTTTCGATACCGTACACAATTATATTGACACCGAGAACCTAATTTTACGAAAAGGGGCAGTTTCTGCACAAAAAGGGGAGCGTCTTATCATTCCAATTAATATGAGAGACGGGTCGATTTTGGCAGTTGGTAAAGGGAATGATGACTGGAATTGCTCGGCACCGCATGGAGCAGGCCGCGTTTTGAGCCGGACAAAAGCGATGAAAACTCTCAATATGGATGATTTTCATAAAACCATGGAGGGCGTCTGGACAACGTCTGTTTCAGAGGAAACCTTAGATGAGGCGCCAATGGCCTATAAGCCCATGAATGAAATTTTAGAAAAGGTTGAAGAAACCGTGGAGATAGCCGGCTTTATTAAACCCATCTATAACTTTAAAGCCAGTGAAAAGTATACACCTGGAAAATATAAAAAATAATGGAACAAGAAAGGGTGCCTCAAGGTTGAGGCACCCTAATTTTTTAAATGGATAATGCGGGAAAAAGGAGTCTTTACATGTTAATAACCTTTCGAAAAATCTACAAGATTAATTGGTGGAACCTTACCAGAAAGATAGGCCTTTAAGTTAGGAATTAGGATATTTTCAATCACCCGCTGATTATAATGTTCGGTTGAACCAGATGTGTGTGGGGTAATAATCACATTTTCCATCTCCCATAATGGACTTTCATTGCTTAATGGTTCCGCTTCAAACACATCAAGTCCAGCTCCTGCAATTGTTCCTTCAGTTAGAGCTTGAATCAGGTCATTTTCTACCACAATCTCACCCCGGCCGATATTAATAAAAAATGCTGAAGCCTTCATTTGCTTAAATTGTTCCCTACCAAACATTTGATAAGTATCCTTTGTGAGCGGCGACGTAACCACTACATAATCACAAGCAGGAAGCAATTCACCTAATTGATTTGGAGTATACATTTCATCGACATTGCGAGCAGGCATTCCCGAGTGCCTGACACCAAGTACCTTCATGCCGAAGGCTTTCGCTATTTTTGCTGTTTCTCCCCCAATGGTTCCTACTCCAATGATCCCGATTGTTTTTCCGTGGATTTCTTGGCCCATATTTGCATGATGCCAAGTTTTTATCTGTTGATTTTTGACGTATGTATGGATTTTGCGTGTTAATCCCAGCATCAATGCAAAAATTGTTTCGGAGATGGGATAGGCATGAACGCCATTGGCACTAGTTAAGAAGAAATTTCTAGAATTTAATTCTTCAAGAGGTAAATAATCAATACCAGCACTCCATGATTGCAGCCACTTAAGTTTTGATTGTGTGTCCAGACAGTATTCATCCAACCCCTTACTCCAGCCAGCGATAATTTCCGCATCTTTAACATGTTCCTGCCAAATTTGCTTATCCTTGCCAACAATCAATTCCCAATCTGGAATGATATCTTTGATTTGCGAAATATGAGCTGAATCAATATTACGAGTGATAACCATTTTTTTCATCAATGAGAATACCTCCATTTCGACAATGTTTACTCTAGTTAATGATAACGGAAATCAAAATAAATGATAAGATTTTTGTTTCAATGTTTTTCCAGAAAGCTCGTATTCTTTTTCCAGTATCTGTGCTATTATTTAGTAATGCGAAGTAAATATAATTATGTGAATTAACTTGTTGGGATGAAGGGAGGGGACGGTTTGAAAGAGCGTTTGTGGACGAAGTCGTTTATCATGCTCATGGTGGGAAATCTTTTTGTATTTTTGTCATTTCAAATGCTCATTCCTACTCTGCCGCCATATATAAAATCAATAGGGGCTTCAGGGCTAGAGATTGGCTTAGTGACAGGATTATTTTCAATTGGCGCGGTGATAAGCCGGCCATTTATCGGCTTTTTGCTTGAATATAAGCCAAGAAAGTCGCTTGTTATAATAGGAGCATTGATGCTCTTCCTGGTCACAATTCTTTATCCTATTTCACAGATTGTTGTGGTTTTTCTGTTATTCCGCTTCGTCCATGGTCTTGCATGGGGGTGGTCAACAACAGTTAATGGAACCGCAGCGGTAGATGCAATCCCCAATTCGCGGCTGGGGGAAGGGATGGGTTACTTCGGGCTCTCCATGACCATTGCATACATTATTGCTCCTAGTCTAGGAATCTTCATTTACAATCTGACTACTTTTGGAAATCTTATTTTTATATCGGCGATATTAGGGGCTGTTTCAATTATCCTGCTTACAGCTGTACGCTATCAAACTCCTCAAGCAGTGATAAATACACGTAAAGAAGATTTGAAGTTTTCATATATCGGTTCTTCAGTTGAAAAATCAAGCTTGTTTCCAGCCTTTATCACCATTATTATCAATTTAGGATATGGTTCAGTTGTAACTTTTATTGTTATTTTTGGTGTAGAGCGCGGCATTGAACAAATCTTTTTGTTTTATATTTTCAACGCGATATTGGCAACATTGGGAAGACCATTTGCCGGAAGATGGTTTGATGAAAAAGGTCCCATCGGTCTTGTTTTGTTCTGTACATTCTCTACGTTTGTTGGGATGTGGGTCCTTTCATTTGCCCATTCCAACTTGCTTATCGCCATCTCGGGTGCCTTATTTGGTTTAGGATTTGGCTGCTTGATACCTACACTGCAATCTTGGGCATTACTCATGACCCCATCTCATCGACGAGGTGTGGCGAACGGGATGATTTTCTCATCCATTGATTTGGGCTTGGGTTTAAGCGGGATTATTTTTGGTGTGGCAGCCCAATTTGTTAGTACAGCATCCATTTTTCGGATTGCGAGTCTTTTTCTCCTAGCGGCCATCGTCTTAGTTATATTCATGGAAAGAAAGAAGCAATCTGGCTTACGAGCAGACGTTGTGGCAAAGAAAAAGGTCAGGGCCTCATTTTAATGAGGACTGACCTTTTATTATTTTTATAGATTCTCTTTTCTTCTAAATAAAGTAGTACATGTACAGGATTTGCACACTTTGCAGGCGTATCTGTCCAAACAACAAACATTAATGCGGTTAACTTTTGCACATGTGGCTAGAAACCCGCTTTGGCACAATACTTGCAAAATAATAAAATATTATTCTTTTTAGGGGGGTACTATATGCAAATCAATACATGTCGGGCCATCGTTACAGGAGGGGCTTCAGGGCTGGGAGAGGCGACGATTCGAAAAATTGTTCAAAATGGAGGAAAGGCAGTTATTTTTGATCAATCTGAGGAAAATGGTGTACGGCTCCAAAATGAATTAGGGGAAGCCGTATTGTTTATAAAGGCTGATGTCACGAAAGAAGAGGACATTCAAGAGGCTGTTCATCAAGCAGCGGATTATATGGGCAGTGTAAATACTGTGGTGAACTGTGCTGGAATTGGTATGGCGGAGAAGGTGATTGGCAGAAATGGTGTACATAATCTTTCACTTTTTTCAAAAGTCATTCATGTAAATTTAATCGGTTCATTTAATGTAATTCGGATTGCGGCGGAAGTAATGGCCGGTAATGAGGTGAATGAACAAGGTGAAAGAGGTGTGATTATTAATACTGCATCCATTGCCGCCTTTGACGGGCAAATTGGCCAGGCAGCTTACAGTGCTTCTAAAGGTGGAATTGTCGGAATGACCCTGCCAATCGCAAGAGAGCTGGCTCGCTATGGGATTCGAGTCATGACGATTGCTCCTGGTTTATTCCACACACCGATGTTTGATACCCTGCCGGAAGAAGCGAAAGATTCGCTCGGAAAAATGGTGCCATTCCCATCAAGGTTAGGATATCCAAGTGAATACGCGCAGCTCGTTCAAAGCATCGTCGAAAATCCGATGTTAAATGGAGAAACAATCCGGCTGGATGGGGCAATAAGAATGCAGCCCAAATAAATGTTGGTAACGAGGGGAATTCCAATCGGAATCCCCTTTCATTCATCAACCTCCAAAGAATAGGTCAATGATATTTGAAGCAGTGGATGTTTTTTTGTTGTAAAACTCTGAGTATCCACAGTTCTTGCAAAAGACAACCGTAAATGTATTGTGTTGGAGATCAAACATCTTTGATAGACCCGTCCCTGTCATGGCTACATCTTTTGTTCCAGTATCTTTGCTGCCACATTTAATACAGCCTTTTTGGCTCATAATCTCACTCCTCAAATAAATTCCTCTTATTTATTTACGACTCACGAGCCTAAAAGTTTCCATTAAAAATAGATATTATTTAAATATTCAAAAATATCTCTTGCTTTTGTTACAATAAAGATATGAAGAAAAGGGGGGATGACATGGTCCAATTTAACGAGTTGATTACGTCTGTCGACTGCATGGTTACCGAGGATACAACACTATGTGAAGCTATCCGTTTAATGAATAACAAGAAGTGGAACTTGCTTCCAGTTATAGACACGAATGGAAAACTAGCTGGCGTCTTTACGCGAAGCGGATTATTTCAAATGGTTCTAGAAGAGGTGCCCCTATCCACCCCTATCAAAACTTATATTAAAGAACAAGTTGAAACACTGCCAATTGACACTCCCTATGAAAGTATCGAAAAAATCGTAAAAAACAGCCAGGTGGGCACCGGAGTAGTTGTGGATCATCAGAACCATGTTGTAGGAATCCTCACAAAAACAGATATGGTCATGTCCCTGCTGCAAACCTCACAAGAATTAAACACAGTAAAAACCTTAAAAAGGACATTAGAAACTGCTTTAGACCATGCTTACGACGGAATTGTCATGACGGATGAAAAGAAAAACATCCAGATGGTCAGTCCTCCTCTACTCGAATTATTTAATCTTAAACTTGAATCCGTTCTCTACAAATCAGTTGCCAAAGTATTGCCGGCACTTCATCTCGACAATGTCTATCAAACTGAAACAGCTGAAGTCAGTGGATTTCTAGAGGTTAATGGCATTAAATATATGGTCCATCGAATACCTATCTTAGAGGATGGAAAAGTCATAGGAGCGATTGGGAAAATAGTATTCAGACAATTAAAAGAGGTCAGTGAATTATTTAAAAAGCTACAGAAAGCGGAAAATAAGGCGAGCTTTTACCATCAGCAATTTCAAAAGTCGGAGTCTGCTAGATATACCTGGGAGCACCTTTTAACAGTTGATCCCTATATGGAAAAGCTGAAGAAAAGTGCGGCCAAAGCAGCAAAGGGCAGGTCTACTATTCTTATTCGTGGAGAAAGTGGCACGGGTAAAGAGTTGTTTGCACAAGCGATTCATAATAGTAGTGCAAGAAGTACAGGAAAGTTTATTGTCGTAAATTGTGCAGCAATTCCAGAAGAATTGTTAGAATCGGAGTTTTTTGGTTATGACCAAGGTGCCTTTACAGGTGCAAGGCAAAAAGGCAAACTTGGAAAGTTTGATTTGGCTAATGGGGGAACCTTATTTCTTGATGAGGTTGGCGATATGTCTCTCTCATTACAAGCCAAACTGCTCCGCGTGCTTCAAGAACGTGAATTCTATCGGGTTGGTGGAACGGTAAGAATTCAAGTGGATGTCCGTATCATTGCTGCCACCAATCGGAACCTGGAAGAAATGGTCAAAGAGGGCCTGTTTCGAGAGGATTTATATTATCGTCTCAATGTCATTTCATTATTTGTCCCGCCACTTCGCGATCGACTGTATGATACAGATCATTTAATTGAGCGGTTTATGATTGAATTAAATCAAATTTTAGGCACCAGCATTACGGGAATGGATTACAGGGCAAGAGAAGCAATGCTAAGTTATCCGTGGCCAGGAAATGTTCGCGAACTACGGAACGTGATGGAACGGGCTATGACCTTTGCTGAAAATGGGAAAATCATGCTAGAGGATCTTCCTGATTATTTAGTGAAGCAGGTCTCTATGATAGATCCTTCTCAAAATATATCATTAGTTGAAAACGCTGAACTTGAAGCAATTAAAATGGCACTCGTCCAGGTCCAAGGAAATAAGGTTCAAGCCGCCAGATTACTAGGAATTAGCCGATCTGGTTTATATGAAAAAATAAAAAAATATAAACTGCCAACATAGGAAGAAGAGTGTCCAGAAAATGGACGGTAAATTGTCCACTGTGTTTGGAAGATACCCATCTCGTTATGGGAATTTGACGCTTGTTCAGGACTACAGAACTACAACATGATTTCTAGTATATTGGCATAAATATTGCATAAATACTAGAGTAGTCATTTAAAAGGGGGATTCATTTATGAATATCGGAAGCTTACTAGCCCAAAATGCCCGCAAGTTCCCTGAATTACTAGCGATTGAATGTGAGGGGCGAAGTTATACATATCGCCAATTTAATGAGGAAGTAAATCAACTTGCTAACGGCCTATTGAAGCAGGGGGTCAATAAAGGAGATAAACTAGCATTGATGATGAAGAATTCGGATCACTTTGTATTTACCTTTTTTGCTGCTGCAAAAATTGGTGCCATTGCCGTCCCGATTAACTTCCGCCTCACTGCTTCTGAGGTTCAATACATTTTAGACCAATCCGATACGTCTTTAGTTGTGTGTGATAAGGAGTTCGAACCTATCATTGCGGCGGCAAAACAAGACACGGATGTGCGGTTAGTCATTACGGTCGGGGAACCAGAAATAACAGGCAACTATTCTTATCAAGGAATTTTATCGGAAAACGACATGGAACCGGATGTGGAAGTTTCTGAGCAAGACGATTTAGAAATCTTGTACACTTCGGGGACAACAGGACGTCCGAAAGGTGCCCTGTTTGATCATAGTCAAATTTTTAAAGTAGGAATTGCTGTCGTTATCAACATGGGGATTAGGCAACATGAACGAATTCTCCATCTCGCTCCACTTTTTCACTCAGCCCAATTAAACCTATTTCTTATTTCAGGTGTAGCACTTGGTGCCACACATATTATCCATCGAGATTTTCATCCAGTCAAAACACTCCAAGCGATTCAAGAACATAAAATCACCCACCTTTTTGCCGTTCCAGCTATGTATAATTTTCTTCTTCAAGTACCCAATGCAGCGGATTATGATTTATCTTCTATAAAGAGAGTCGGCTACGGGGCCGCGCCAATGGCACCGGAACTGGTCAAAAAGAGTATTCAACTCTTTAAAACCGAGCAGTTTTATAACTTGTGCGGCTTGACAGAGGCGGGTCCAGGCGGAATTCTCCTCGATCCGGAAGGTCACAAACTCCATCTTGGTAAAGGTGGGAAACCCATTTTCTTAACAGAAACAAGGGTTATCAATGAAGAAGGCAAGGATGTATTGCCTGGAGTGATTGGCGAATTTATCGTTCGCAGTGACATGGTGATGAAGGAGTATTATAAAAAAACGGAGGAAACGAAGAGTACGTTGAAAAATGGCTGGCTCTATACCGGAGACTTAGCGACGATTGATGAAGAAGGGTATATCACGTTAGTCGATCGTAAAAAAGACATGATTATCTCAGGTGGTGAAAATGTATACTCTGTTGAAGTGGAATCGGTTCTTTTTGAACATCCAAATGTCCTCGACGCTGCCATTATAGGCTTGCCTGATGAGGTATGGGGGGAGGCAGTCTGTGCCATTATTGTTCCGAAGGAAGGTACAGAAATTGATGAACTGGAATTAAAGAGTTTCTGCCGTCAAAAATTAGCAGGCTATAAGGTTCCTAGGCGGATCTTTATCGAAAAGGAGCTGCCGCGGAACGCGTCTGGGAAAGTCCTAAAATATCAACTGCGTGAGAGGATGAGAAATGTAACGATTTAGAGGTATAAGAGGAAAATTATTCCAATTATTGTATAAATTCATCCGTGATTTGTAAAATAACCCCGAGTTTACGTCTAATAAAGCATAATTATGTAAAAAAGTCTAAGTTTACGTAAAAATATTGTAATTTCCTCAAAAAACCCGGAGTACTTTTTATAAAAATGTAAACGCTATCAATCGGAAAGAGAGGTATTTTTATATGAAACATCCCTACTTAAATGAAGATCATGAAATATTTCGTAAGTCATTGCGAAAGTTTTTGGACAAAGAAGCATATCCCATGTATCAGAAGTGGGAGGAGGACCGGATGATTCCGCGCTCTTTCTGGAAGAAGATGGGCGAACAGGGGTTTCTTTGCCCTGATATCGATGAAAAGTACGGCGGCAGTGAGGTCGACTGGGGATTCGCGGTGGTCATTAATGAAGAGCTGGAACGGGTGGGATCAGGGTTAGTTGGAATAGGACTCCATAATGATATTGTCGTCCCCTACATTACTTCTTATGGGACAGAAGAACAAAAGCAGCGCTGGCTCCCGAAATGTGTGACAGGTGAAGTCATTACCGCGATTGCCATGACGGAACCAGGCACAGGCTCTGATCTAGCAAACATCAAAACAACGGCCAAACTTGACGGTGACCATTATATTGTGAATGGCCAAAAGACGTTCATTACCAATGGAATCCAATCTGATCTAATTGTTGTCGCCGTTAAAACGGACCTAAATGCAGTGCCAATGCATAAAGGGGTTAGTCTCCTCGTCATTGAAAGAGGTGCACCCGGATTTTCACGAGGGAGAAAGTTAAACAAAGTCGGCCTCCATTCCCAGGATACAGCGGAATTAATCTTTGAAGATTGCCGTGTCCCGAAGGAAAACCTTCTCGGAGAGGAAGGCAAAGGATTTCTTTATTTAATGGAAAAACTCCAACAGGAAAGACTCCTTGTCGCGATTGGAGCGCAAACGGCGTCGGAAGTAATGCTGAAAATGACGATTGACTATGTAAAAAGCAGGGAAGCGTTTGGAAAACCGGTCAGCCAATTCCAAAACACCCAATTTAAAATTGTGGAAATGGCTACAGAAATTGAAATGGGCAGAGCCTTTTTGGATCAGTTAATAGCAGAGCATATTGGAGGGAAAAACGTTGTTACCAAAGTCTCAATGGCTAAATGGAAACTAACCGAAACCGCAAAAAGAGTTGCCGCAGAATGCATGCAGCTTCATGGCGGTTATGGATATATGGAAGAATACGAGATTGCGAGAAGATTCCGTGATATACCCGTTTCTAGCATTTACGCTGGAACTAACGAAATAATGAAAACCATTATTGCCAAAAATCTAGGATTATAGAGAGGAAGATTAAGATGCGTGAAGTAGTAATTGTGGAAGGTGTCCGTACACCAGTTGGAAGAAGAAATGGCGTCCTAAAAGATATCCGTCCGGATGATTTATCCGGGTTAACGTTAAAGGAACTAGTTAATCGAGCGGGGATCGACCCGGCTCTTGTAGATGATGTCATTTGGGGATGTGTGACCCAAGCGGGTGAGCAAGCAGGTGACATTGCCAGAGTGGCTGCGTTAATCGCCGGCTTCCCGATTGAAGTCCCGGGAACAACCATTGACCGCCAATGTGGCTCAAGTCAACAGGCCGTACATTTTGCTGCACAAGCAATCTTGGCCGGTGATATGGACGTGGTAATAGCCGGGGGTGTGGAAAGCATGTCGCGTGTTCCAATGGGTTCCAACTACAAAGGGGCTGAGGAGCCTTTTAGTCCTAATTTAAGGTCGAAGTATGAAATGATCCATCAAGGACTATCAGCCGAGCGGATATCAGAAAAATATGGGTTTACCCGTGAGGTACTTGATCGATTTTCCCTCGAAAGCCATCAAAAAGCACTAAAGGCACAGGAAGAAGGGCATTTTTCAAGGGAGATTTTCCCGATTGAGGTAAAGCTTCCAGATGGAACCTCCACCGTTATCAAGGATGATTCTGGTCCGAGAAAAGGAACATCTTTAGAGGCATTGGCTGGACTTCGTACCTCTTTTAAAGAAGATGGCGTGATTCATGCCGGTAATTCAAGCCAAATAAGTGACGGGGCAGCGGCGGTCCTGCTCATGTCCCGTGAGAAAGCAGACGAACTTGGATTGAAACCGCGCTTTCGTGTTCACACACGCGTGGTGGTCGGTTCAGATCCCACTTTGATGCTGACAGGACCGATTCCAGCTACACAAAAGGCACTAGAAAAGTCCGGCTTATCCATTGATGATATTGATGTGTTTGAAGTTAATGAAGCTTTCGCCCCTGTTCCACTTGCTTGGCTGAAAGAGACAGGTGCAGACCCTGCGAAACTAAATCCCAATGGCGGTGCGATAGCCCTCGGACATCCATTAGGAGGTAGCGGTGCACGTCTAATGGTGACGATGATGCATGAATTGGAGCGAACTGGCGGGCGCTACGGATTGCAAACTATGTGTGAAGGTCATGGGATGGCCAATGCCACGATTATTGAGCGTTTAGTTTAAGCATTATGCAGATTCGCTGATAGAACAGGGGAATTCGCCGATTGGAGAGGAAAATTCGCCGATTGACCAGTAAAATAGCTGAAAAACCAAAATAAATTCGGTAACGGAGGCAATTCAATGACGACAACGATTGGTAAAATCTTTGATTTGACGGTGAAAAAGTATCCGAACAAACAAGCTATTTACGATGTTAGGAAAAATGTCCGCTATACGTATAGGGAATGGAGCGAGCAGGTGAATCGACTCGCGAATGCCCTCTTAAAAGAAGGGGTGCAAAAAGGCGACCGTGTCTCTACCTTCATGTTTAATACCGAAGAATTAGGGACAGCTTTTTTCGCTTGTGCAAAAATCGGTGCTATCTTCAATCCGATTAATTTCCGCTTACCGTCAGAAGAAGTTGCCTATATTCTTTCAGATGCTACTCCAAAGGCCGTTATTTTTGAAAAGGCCTTAGAGCCTGTCATATCAGCGATTGCCAATCGCTTTGAGAAAACCTCCTTTTGGTTTATTGATGAACAAGCACCAAAGTACGCACAAAGCTACCAGGAAAAACTGGCCGCCTCTTCATCCGAAGACATTCATGCGGACGTGAAAGAAACCGATCTTTATGCCTTTATTTATACGAGCGGGACAACGGGAAGGCCAAAAGGAGTCATGCATACCCACCGTAATATGGTCGATCAAAGTGTATTCTGTATTGCATCATGCAAACTTAGAGCAGAAGATGTAGGTCTTGTTACTGCACCGATGTTCCACTGTGCTGAACTACATTGTGCCTTTCTGCCAAGGATTCATGCAGGAGCAAGCAATGTCATTCTGCATCAATTCAATCCAAAAGCAATCCTTCCATTAATTGAAAGAGAAAAAATCACAAAATTCTTTGCAGCACCAACCATGTGGAATATGCTCCTTCAAGAGGACCTAAGTCAGTATGACCTGTCCAGTCTCCAGCTTGGATTATATGGTGCAGCACCCATGGCACCAGCACTTGTTCATGCGCTCCATGACAATCTAGGAATCTCATTGATTCAGGCCTATGGAATGACTGAAATGGGCCCCGCTATCACCTTCCTATCGGAGACTGATCAACTGAGGAAAGCAGGTTCAGCAGGGCAAGCAGCTTTAAGCCATGATATTCGGGTAGTTCGAACAAGAGAAGACGGTCCATCCGATCCTGATGATGTTGTACCAGTCGGTGAAACCGGTGAGATTATTGTGCAAGGACCATGTATGATGGCGGGGTATTTTAACAAGGAAGAAGCGACGGAGAAAGCATTGTATAAAGGATGGTACCATTCCGGAGATATCGGTTATCTTGATGACGAGGGGTATCTTTATGTCAATGACCGTGTCGATGACATGATTATAAGCGGCGGTGAAAATATTTATCCAAGGGAAGTGGAGGACGTTTTACATGCCCACACTGGTGTCCTGGATGTGGCAATTGTTGGCCAGCCGAATGACCGCTGGGGCGAGACGGTTACGGCGTTTGTTGTCAAAAAAGATCCAAAGGTTACGGAGCAGGAACTGGATGAATACTGCAAAAACTCAGACCAGCTCGCGAATTATAAACGTCCGCGAAAATATGTATTTTGTGAGGCTTTGCAAAGAAATGCCAGTGGTAAGATAATGAAATTCGTTTTAAGAAAACAATTGGAGGAGCTTTATACTCCAGGCACTACAAATTCGTAAAAGAGGGTCCTTACTATGTTAAAAGGTATTAAAGTTATTGATTTTACGAACTACTTGCCAGGTCCTTTCGCCACATTACGTCTTGCTGAACTGGGTGCAGATATCATTAAAGTGGAGCCGCCCGAAGGGGATCCTGCACGGCATACAGGGATTCCAAAACAGCGGGACGGCTTCGTTTTTCTAGCTAACAACCGTCAGAAGAAAAGTATCATCCTAAACTTAAAGGAAAAAGAGGGATACGACACCGCTTGTAAATTAATCTCTCAAGCCGATGTCGTCATCGAAAGCTTCAGACCAGGGGTAATGGAGAAGCTTGGTTTAGGATATGAGGCGGTTCAAAAAGTAAAGCCGGATATTATCTACTGCTCGATATCTGGCTATGGACAGAGAGGGTTATTAAGTAAACTGGGTAATCATGACATCAATTATATGGCGTTAAGTGGAGTATTGTCCCAGTTCAAGGACAAAGCCGGCAAACCTGTCCATCCATCGATCACTTTAGGAGATTATTTAGGCGGTTATGCTGCCAATGAACGGATTTTAGCCGGACTTGTTTCGAGAACTTTAACCGGAAAAGGAAGCTATCATTCTATCTCTATTACAGACCAACTTGTGTCGTTATTAGGGAACCATGTGATGGTTGAAAAAGAAACTGGGGCAGAAACAGGCATTAATGTTCTTAACGGAAGCATTGTTTCTTATGCATTATATGAAACAAGTGATGAGAGGTTTATGAGCATTGGCGCGCTCGAACCAAAGTTTTGGTCTAATTTTTGCCGGGCCCATGGTCGTGAAGAATGGATTGGAGAACATTTTTCTGCCGCAGAAGATGGTAACCCTGTTTTTCAGGAACTCACTCAGCTATTTAAAAGGAAAACCTTCTATGAGTGGATTGAATTCTCCCAAAAGGTCGACTGCTGCATGACCCCTGTTCTTGAAATAGGGGAATTAAGCACTAACCCCTACTTCCAAGAAAAAGAACTCGTCTTTGCTTCATCCTGGGGAGACTATCAGGTAAAGATGCACAGTGACCTAGAGCAGGAATCCATTGCCCCGCCTCCGCAAAAGAACGAACATAAGGACGAAATCTTGAGGAATATCTTAATTTAAAAATAAAAATTGACTGCCAAGGGGAATTTTGGCAGTCTTTCTTGTTAATAGTGGTAATAGTCAATACAATATAAAAATAGAAATGTATAATAATGGTATAAATATAATTAGTAGGGGGAGATTTACGTGATGGAAGGTACGAATTTTTTTGGACTGTTTGCTATAATTCCAATTTTATTGTATTTAGCTATTCTGGGCTTTAGTATTTATTTCATTATCCGAACAATAAGGTTCATGAATGAAAAAACTAAATTAGACCAACAAAGAAATGAGAAGTTGGATTTATTGATAGATGCCATAAAAGAGGGTAAGACTGAAAAATAAACCAACCATAAAAAATGCGCTTAGAAACCTAAGCGTTATTTTTATGGATAATTGCTTTTTGAAAATCGAATCGCTAGCAGTATAATAGAGTTAGATTAATAAATGAAAGGAGGAACAAGTTTGTTTGAAAAAGCACTGCCCTTACTAGAGTCCCACTTCGGTTATAGCTCCTTTAGGACAGGCCAAGAGCAGGCCATTCGGTCCGTTTTATCTGGCAATAATACAATTACTGTCATGCCAACCGGTGGTGGGAAATCCATTTGTTATCAGATTCCTGCACTTGTTTTACCGGGTACCACGATTGTTATTTCCCCACTAATTTCTTTAATGAAGGACCAGGTAGATGCCCTCATTCAAGTTGGTATTCCCGCGACATTTATCAATAGCTCTTTAAGTTACGGAGAAGCAAATAAGCGCATGCAAGAAGCCGTTCAAGGAAGATACAAGCTATTATATCTCGCACCTGAACGATTGGAATCACATGATTTCCTTGAAGACCTATACAGCATGGATATACCATTGGTTGCAGTGGACGAGGCCCACTGTATCTCGCAATGGGGCCATGATTTCCGTCCAAGCTACCGCCATATTCAAGAGTTAATTAATAGCCTTCCACAAAGACCCATAGTATTAGCTCTTACTGCTACAGCCACACCAAAGGTTCGAGAAGATATTTGCGATTTATTAGGCATTAATGAAGAGAATACGATTATTACAGGATTTGAGCGGGAAAATTTATCTTTTACGGTTATTAAGGGTCAAGATCGGGATAAGTTTATTAAAGACTATCTAAAAAGGAATGATAAAGAAGCAGGCATTATCTATGCAGCCACCCGCAAGAATGTCGATCAACTCTATGAACGACTTATAAAAGCGAATATAAAAGCTGCACGTTATCATGCTGGGATGGGTGATGTGGAGCGGAACCGGGAGCAGGAACGTTTCTTAGCAGATGATGCAACGGTGATGGTTGCGACCTCTGCATTTGGTATGGGGATCGACAAATCCAATATCCGCTATGTGATCCACTTCCAGCAGCCCAAAAACATGGAGAGTTATTATCAAGAAGCAGGCCGTGCCGGCAGGGATGGATTGAAGAGCGAATGTATTCTTCTCCATTCCTCACAAGATGTGCAAATACAACGTTTTTTGATTGATCAGTCCAGTGATCGAAGACGAATGACTCAAGAATTAGAAAAACTTCAGCTAATGGTTGATTATTGCCATACAGAAAACTGCCTGCAGGAATTTATTTTAAAGTACTTTGGTGAAACAGAGACAGAGCCTTGCGGCAGATGCGGAAACTGCCTAGATACTAGGACAAGCATCGATGTAACGAAGGAAGCACAAATGGTGATGTCCTGCGTGATTCGTATGGGGCAGCGTTTTGGAAAGACAATCACGGCCCAAGTATTAACGGGGTCGAAAAATAAAAAGGTAACTGAGATGAATTTCGACAGGCTGCCAACCTATGGAATCATGAAGGATAGAAGCTCAAAGGATGTCAGTGACTTCATTGAATTTTTGATATCACAGGAGTTAATAGCAATCGAACAAGGGCAATTTCCAACCTTGTTCGTCTCACCAAAAGGAAAAGATATCCTCTTAGGTAAGCAGCAGGTCCATCGCCGCGAAACTGTTCAAGTGAAACAGGTAGCCAAAGATGACCCATTATTTGAGGTATTAAGAGAGGTACGGAAGCAAATTGCGGAAACTGAGAAAGTACCGCCGTTCGTGATTTTTTCTGATGCTTCCTTAAAGGATATGTGTGCGAGGCTGCCAAAAACGACGGAAGAATTTTTACAGGTGAGCGGCGTAGGGGAACTGAAGTTAAAAAAATATGGTCTAGAATTTATTCAAGCGATCCGGTCCTTCTCCGAAACCAATTCAGACTATCAGAGTGAATTGGCACATGTTGAAAAAGCCCCAAAGAAACCTGCCAAGAAAACTGGGGTAACTGATTCGCATTTGGAAACATTAAAACTGCATCAGGAAAATTTATCAATTGAGGAGATTGCCGAGAAGCGTGATTTAGCGGTAAGCACGGTAGAAAATCACCTGCTTCAAAGTGCACAACATGGTTTAGAGGTTGATTTTACGAAGTATATACCTCCCGAATATATGCCGCTTTTGGAAAAGGCATTGGCAGAAGCCGGCCGAGAACGCTTAAAACCGATCAAGGACCTGCTTCCAGAGGAAGTAAGTTATTTTATGATTAAAGCCTATGTATATTTTATTAGCAAAAAGAAATAAGAAAAGGCACACATCAATGAATTTCACCTGATGTGTGCTTTTTAAATGTGCTGGATTACAATTATTTTTATTTTTAGAATATTCATAATAGTTGTCGATTACTCTCTGATCTTGTTGATATTTCCCCGGGAATTTGTCGATATCCATCTTAAAATAAAGCGAACAGGGCTTATTGAAGCTTAGCTGCCCTGTTCTTTGTCGTAATCATCTAAAAATGGCTTGTTTGCATAATAGTACATCATGGCCATAAAAACAGCGCCTCCAATCATATTTCCAATCGTGACAGGTACTAAATTGTGGATGACACCGCCCCAAGAAATAGTTCCAGGATGATTTAAAACTAAGGCAATTGCAAACGTACACATATTAGCGATGCTGTGTTCATATCCAGAAATAAAGAAACAAAAGACAAACAGCATCATCGTAAACATCTTCGGTCCATCCCCCTTCAAGCCCATAGGCAGAAAGAAGGCCATACAGACAAGCCAATTACAGAGAATTGCCCGAAAAAATAACTCCGTCGTTGGGACCTGCATTTTTATCTCGACAACATGAAGTAAAAAGCCGTTAACTTCTGAACTTTCATAAAGTCCTGTTGTAAAAATAATGAAAGCAAACACGGCAGCTCCAAGAATATTTCCTCCGTAACTGCAAAACCAAAGCTTAAAGACATCTGTCCAGTTCATCTTCTTACGAAGCGCGGCATAGGTGTAATAAAAGGTATTTCCTGTAAACAAATCTCCACCGCCATAGGCAATTAAAATGATCGCTGCCCCAAAGGTTAGTGCTGCCATCGGATAAGCGAGAGGGTTATCAACAATATAGAAGAAGTTTCCTGTTTTAAAGGCTACAATGACACCAAAACCAATAAACATACTTGCAAGCATCGCACGTAAAATATAGCGAAGTATGCTTTGCCGAAAGATTTTCATCTTTTTAAGGGCAAGTTTCTCTGCTTCTCCTAAAGGCTGCATTTCCATATTGATATTCCCACCAATCCGATTAAATAATATCCGTTTATTTTTTATCGAAAAGGGGGGAGTTATGTATTTATAGGGAAATTTTTCATCAAACAAGCTTAGAATAATTATATTTTTTTATTCATAAACTTTTGTAATGGTTGAAAATAGCAAAAACATCCGGAAATCAGCTATAATAGAGAGGTTTTTTGAAGACTGATTTTAAGGAGATATTATGTCGACATTGAAAAAAATTACCCCTTCATATGATCCATGGGAAGCCTATTTAGATATGGAGCAATACGGTAAGCCTCAGCTTACCAATATCGAATTTACCACCACAACGCTTTGTAATATGCGCTGTGAGCATTGTGCTGTGGGCTATACACTTCAAACTAAGGATCCACAGGCACTTCCTCTTGAACTATTAATTCAAAGGTTAGATGAAATCCCAACATTACGCTCGCTTAGTATTACCGGAGGGGAACCGATGCTGTCCTTATCCTCTGTTAAAAATTATGTGGTACCGATTTTAAAATATGCTCATGAGCGCGGCGTTCGGACCCAGATTAATTCCAATTTGACACTGGAACTAGACCGTTATGAATTAATTGTTCCGTATTTAGATGTTTTACATATCTCACATAACTGGGGGACGGTGGATGATTTTGTTGAGGGTGGTTTTGCCCGAATGGAACGGAAGCCAGAATACGAACAACGGGAAAAATATTTTAAAAGAATGATAGAAAATAGCCGAGAGCTGGTAAAAGCAGGGGTAATGGTTTCTGCAGAAACAATGCTAAACAAGCGGACACTACCTTACTTAGAGAAAATCCATCGTCAGATTGTCGATGAAATGCTTTGTCAGCGACATGAAATTCATCCTATGTACCCAAGTGACTTTGCTAGCAATCTTGAAACCTTATCACTAAGTGAAATTCGAGAAGCAATACATCACTTACTGGATGTAAGAGATGAGAAGGTCTGGATGTTGTTTGGGACGCTTCCATTTTATGCTTGCAGCGATATTCAAGAGGATCAAGCTCTTTTACAACGTTTGTATAAAAGTAAAAATGTTACCGTCAGAAATGACCCGGATGGTCGTTCGCGATTGAATGTGAATATTTTTAACGGTGATATTATTGTGACAGATTTCGGTGATACCCCGCCATTAGGCAATATCCAAACTACGAATCTATTAAATGCTTATCAAGTATGGCAAGAATCCTCTTTAGCCAAGGAATTAAGTTGTCATTGCCCAGCGGTCAAATGTCTTGGTCCCAATATTTTGGTGAAGAATAGTTATTATCAAGAGGTAGACTTCACCATTCAAAAAAATAAAATATAAGAAACTAAAAAAAGAATTGTAAAGTCATTTGCCTTTACGGTTCTTTTTTTTTCATTGATAAATCTATTAAAAGTAATTTTATTCCATTAAAATTTCCCTTATACTAAATTTATTGATATTTGCATTTGGGGGGATTTTCATGAAAATTTTAGTAGTTGGTGCTGGTGCAGTAGGAGGGTATTTTGGTGGAAGGCTATTAGAAAAGGGTGAGGATGTTACGTTTCTAGTTCGAGAAGGAAGAAAGAAGCAACTAGAAGAAATGGGACTTGTAATTGAAAGCATTCATGGTAACGTAACCCTTCAGCCGAAAACAATTACAACAGGTGAAGTAGCCGGACCCTTTGATGTCATCCTGCTTTCAACAAAAGCCTATCATTTGGAGGGAGCGATAGATAGTTTCCGTCAATACGTTGGCAGTGAAACACTCATACTGCCATTGTTAAATGGAATTGTTCATTTTAATAAATTAGCAGAAGAGTTTGGTGAAGAGAAAATCATTGGTGGTTTGTGTTTTATTGAATCCACATTGGACCGTGATGGACGTGTTATTCAGTCAAGTCAAGCACATAGGTTATTGTATGGTGAACGATCTGGAGAAAGATCCGAGCGAATATTAAAAATAGAAGATTGCTTTTCTGGAACGAAAGCAGACATTAGGTTAAGCGTTAATATTAATCAAGAGCTATGGCATAAATATTTATTTATCTCGACGATGTCGGGAATTACGACATTAATGAGAGCGCCAATTGGTCCTATTCGGGATAATGAAAATGGACGTACTGTCATTTCCCAGCTGCTAAAAGAGTTAGTGTCTATCATGAAAAGAATAAATGCGCCAATTGCTGATGAAATTGAAACCATTCAATTGAAACAGATTGACAATTTGGGCTATCAAATGAAATCTTCCATGCAGAGAGACATGGAAAAAAACCTCTTGGTTGAGGCCGATCATTTGCAAGGACATTTACTAGAAATTGCTCGTAACAAAGGAATTGTTGTTCCTGTATTAGAAGCAATCTATGCTAATTTAAAAGTTTATGAGCGCATGTTGTAACAAAAAAGGCCCTTTATACGGGCCTTTTGTAGCTATAGTTTTAAATGGTGTGTTTAACTAGGTTCGGATGACGATGCATGGAGACAAACAAGATGATTCCACTTAGGATTAATAATGCACTAGTGCAGATAAAAACGGCCGAGAATCCAAAGTATCCGGAGATAAATCCACCCAGCATAGGTCCGATAATATTTCCTAGAAACCTTAAACTCGTATTGTAGCCGAGAACTTCCCCTTGCATGGTAAGCGGTGCCTCTTGGCGAATGTAGGCAACTCTGACAGGAATGATTCCACCAATTGTGACTCCAAGAGCAATGCGGATGATAACCAGCTGCCAAAAATTAGTGACCGCTGCACCTGGCAGGTAGACGATCCCTGCTAGGAAAAGAAGAATGATTAAGATTTTAATATAACCATACTTATCGGCAATCTTTCCCCAATTTCGTGACATTAATAAATTGCCAAGTCCGGCAGCAGAAAAGGCAATTCCTGAATAAAAGGCAACATTTGCCGGTCCATGTAGGTCGCTAACGAATAATGATAAAATTGGCTGGATGCTGAAATGCGCGACCTGGACAAGGGAAGAGATGAGCAGCACGGTTAATAAAACTGGATTGCGGACAATATGTCTAACCACTTCTCTGCTTGAATAATGGGCTTTTGTTCCTTTTTTGGCTTCAATCATAAATTCCTTTGTGGTGATGACAAGCAGGGCAGAAATGAAAATAGAAATGGACGTCCATTTAAAGGTGGTAGAATAGCCAAGTGAATCTGCAAGGATTCCACCCAGCATAGGTCCTAATAGGGATCCTGTAATACTGCCTGTTTGTAAGGTTCCAAGCACGCGCCCAGCGATATCCTGTGGTGTTTGCGTTGAAATAAATGCCTGCGACATCGGAATAAATCCCGAAAAGAACCCCATGCAAAAACGGAGGAGCAATAGCTGCCAAACAGAATGGACATACCCCATGAGAAAAATGGATAATCCCATCCCTAAACCGGATATTATAAGGATTTTTTTTCGTCCATAACGATCGCCAATTCGACCCCAAATCGGCGAGAAGGCGAAGGCGGAAACAAACGTAATTCCAAATGTGATTCCAGACCAATGTTGGACATATTTTTCCGAGAAGTCTCCAAATGTCTCAATGTACAACGAGATAAACGGCATAACCATCGTCATACTTCCAGCGACAAAGAAGTTCGCAAACCACATGATGATTAAATTACGTTTTGCACGTTTCTGGTGAGTCATTAAAAATAACACTTCTTTCTGAAATATATTTCGGTTTTCTAAATATTATCATACCGAAATTTCTGATAATTTTAAAGGGTTATCCTATCAATAAAGTTGGGAAAAGTCATAGCTAATATTCAGTGACCTTGCCAGATAGAGAAAAATAACTTTATTAGAAATATTCAAAACACTATTGACAACTTGTTAATAGGGGACTAAAATCTAATTTATTACTTAACAGAATATTACGTTCTCTTATCAAGAGTGGCAGAGGGACTGGCCCGATGACGCCCAGCAACCGTTCCAATTGGAATTGGTGCTAAATCCTGCAAAACAATTTTTTGTTTTGAAAGATAAGAGAGGAGTAGTCCCTTAACTTGTGATGAAACCTCTCTTTTCTGGAGAGGTTTTTTATTTTGGCTGTGTTAAAGGTTAATGTTGATTTTTAGCACTATTTTGACCTTCGTGCCTGGAACGGAAATCAACAGACAAGTTAACACAGCCTTTATTTTAATAAAAACCAACTTCTCCAATAGGAGTAATGGAATATTAATAAGAATCAAACAGGGGGAGTTTTTAACATGAAAAGAAATATCTTTAAAAGTACGCTTGTATCAGCATTGGCAGCCACACTTTTACTTACTGGCTGTGCATCAGGGGAAGAAACCAAACAAGCTAGCGGCAAAAAAGTTACACTTGAAGGTGTACCAGAAAAATTCACGAATGGGGACCAACTGAAAATTAAGGTTATTCGTAAAATTGGCGGAGACGATCATACTGCTCAATTCTTAGCCGGTGCAAAAGAAGAGGGAGAAGCCCTAGGGTTTAAAGTAGACGTGTTTACAGCAAATGGTGACACAGCTAAGTTCCATGATGCCATTAATCAAGCGTTAAACCAAGATTATGATGGATTTATTATTTCTCATGGTGATGATGAGGCGACTGTTAATGATGTAAAAAAGATAGCTGAAAAAGGAAAAAGTGTTGTTACATTTGACTCCAATCCAAATATAGCGAATGTCGACGGAGTGACACTTACTTCCCAGGATGATGAAGCGTTAGCAACATTAGCCCTCGACCAACTCGTAAAGAATACAAATGGCAAAGCGAATATTGCTTACCTATGGGTTGACGGTTTTCCTGCAATGGTTAGACGTAACAAGGTTTATCAAGATGTGCTTTCAAAAAACCCTGGAATTAAAGAAGTGGAACGCTTTGGTGTAGCAGCTGCAGATACTAGTGTTCAAACGCAGAATGCGGTTGCAGCGATGTTAAATAAATATCCTAAAGGAAAACTGGATGCCATTTTTGCTACGTGGGATGCTTTCGCAATTGGTGCAGCGCGTGCGCTGAAAGAAGCTGGCCGTGAAGAGGTAAAAATCTATGGAATTGATGTTTCGAATGCGGATCTTCAAGAAATACAAAGAAAAGGCAGTGCATGGACCAGTACAGCAGCGGTCGATCCTAAACTAATTGGTGCTGTGGATATGAGAATCCTTGCGAAGAAACTTGCAGGTGAAGAAACACCTCAGACCTTTGACTTAGAAGCATCACTAGTTTCACAAGATACCCTTCAAAAGTCTAAAGATCCTGTAAACATGGTAAACCTTGCAAAAATTATCCCAGGCTGGGGGCAATCGACTGCATTTGAAGAGGATTGGATTAAGACTTTAAAGAACCATTATAAATAATTCTCGGTTAACAACTAGACACACTCTCTTTTTCAATAGATGAAGAGAGTGTTTGCTTACGGAGGTGGAATTTAATGAGCGCAACATTGGAGATGAAGAACATCTCGATAGAATTTCCGGGAGTGAAGGCACTGAATCAAGTTGATTTTTCAATGAAAACTGGAGAAATCCAAGCCTTGATTGGAGCAAATGGCGCAGGGAAATCAACATTAATGAAGGTTCTCTCCGGTGCATATGACCACTATACTGGTGAGGTCCAATTAGATGGGCGAGATCTAAAGATTCGTTCTCCGAAAAATGCACAGGACGCGGGAATACAAATCGTTTATCAAGAGGTAGATACTGCACTCATTCCTTATTTAACAGTTGCTGAAAATATTTTACTGCTCGATACCGTCCACAACATGGGGAAAAAGCAATGGATGAAATGGAAGAACCTTCATCAAAAAGCAGCGGAAATATTAGCGAGTATGAATATTTCCCTTTCAACGCAGACTCTTGTCAGTGAGTTATCACTAGCGGAAAAACAAATGATATTAATCGCAAGGGCTGTTTCAAATCAATGTAAGTTTCTCATCCTAGATGAACCCACTGCACCCTTGAGTCATACCGAAACGACCGAATTATTTAGGATTGTTCGAGATTTAAAGGAAAAAGATGTTGGTGTGATCTTTATTTCCCATCGCTTGCCAGAGATTTTTGAAATCTGTGATGAAGTGACCGTCATGAGGAACGGTGAATTGGTTGCAAAAAAGAAGATTGTAGATACCACCTCTGATAAAGTGGTGGAGTATATGTTGGGACAAAAATTGGATGAACAGTTCCCAGTTAAGAACAATCAGATTGGAAACACGATCCTAGAAGTAAAAGGCTTATCTGACCATGGAAAAATAAAGGATTTGCATATTCATGTAAAAGCGGGAGAAATCATTGGCATTGCGGGCCTGGTAGGTGCTGGAAAAACAGAATTATGCAAAGCGTTATTTGGTTCCGAGAAGCTAACGGCAGGAGCGATTATACTTAATGGGCACACAGTAAAATTAAAAAGCCCTTATGATGCAGTCAAGAAGGGAATTGCTCTAGTTCCGGAAGAACGGAGAAAAGAAGGAATACTTGTATTGGAATCTGTTGAAACCAATTTAACGGCAGCCAATTTAGGGGATTTCACAAGGGTGTTTAGCTTTTTAAATCGAAAAAAGGAAAAAGAGACCGCTAAGCACTTGGTCCGCCGTCTCGGGATTAAAACACCATCAGAAGAAACAAAAGTGCAGAACCTTTCTGGAGGAAACCAGCAGAAAGTAGCGATTGGAAAATGGCTTGTAGCGGAAGCTGATGTATATATTTTTGATGAACCCACTAAAGGTGTCGATGTGGGAGCAAAGAAGGATATCTTTGAGTTAATTAATGAGTTGGCCCATCGAGGCAAAGCGATTATTTATGCTTCATCCGAACTTTCAGAGATTATTGGGATTACCGATCGAGTCTATGTTTTATATAATGGCAGGTCTGTTAAGGAAGTTGAAACAAGTCTAACTAACGAAGAAGAATTATTATTTTATTCAACAGGGGGCAGATAGAATGGAAGCAAATATCGCAGCAAAGAAGCAGGAAGCCCCTGCCAAAAAAGTATTTGAGATATTTCAATTTTTATATAAGTATGGAACGATTATTACGATTCTTGCACTTATTATTATCTTTTCGGCTGCCAATCCTACCTTTATTCAAGGCAGCAATATAATCAATATCCTGCGTTCCATCTCGATTGTAACGATCATCGCCATCGGGATTACAATTTCTTTGTCAGTCGATGGTTTTGATTTATCAGTAGGATCGGTCGCCTCCTTATCAAATGCGATTGTTATTTCGATGTTTGTTTGGTTTTCGCAAAACACACTGGTAGCAATCATATCTGCAATTGCGGCATCCTTAGTTGTAGGTGCATTAAACTCATTTATGATTGTGAAGTTAAGAGTTCCAGACATGCTGATGACGCTGGCAACTATGTTCATCATCCAAGGGACGGCACTGACCTATACAAAAGGAGCAACTGTTTCACAAAATATGGTTATGCCTGATGGTTCGATGGCGGCAGGTCTAATCAGTCCATTTTTTACAAAAATCGGCGAAGTTCCATGGATTATCATTATTATGGCTGTTACTGTGATTCTTGTGCATATCTTTTTGAATTATACAAAGCATGGCCGCTATATGTATGTGATTGGTGGAAATAAAGAAGCGGCCAGATTATCAGGGATTCCAGTCAATAAATATAAAGTGGCTGCGTATTTACTTTCGGCTTTGTTTGCGGCTATTGGCGGGATTGTACTGGCCTCAAGGGTGTTGACATCAGAAATCAACTCTGGTGCTCCTTACTTAATGGACTCAGTGGCTGCCGCATATATCGGCTTTTCTGTCTTAGGAGCTGGGAAGGCCAATGCGTTTGGAACATTTGTAGGAGCAGTCCTGATTGGAATCCTGCAAAATGGACTCGTCATGATGTCGGTCCCGTATTATGCGATGGACATTGTAAAAGGAACCGTCTTGGCCTTTGCACTAGCGATTACTTATTATAAGCAAAAATAAGAGAGAAAAGTTTGAGACCTGTTCACTTGGTGGATAGGTTTGTTTTTTGAAAAACCCGGGTTAGTGGCAAATAAAATCCAAAAGCGGCAATGGACTAATATCCAATAGATTTTGATTAAACGATTATTTTCATTTAAACTAAGTAAAAATGTAAAAGTGTGTGTGGTGGAAATGGGAAATCAGATAGAACAAACATATGAAATTATGGAGGTCTGTTTACTGGCGGGGAAAATCATGCTCCAAAGCGGCGCCGAAACTTATCGTGTCGAGGATACTATGATGCGAATGGCGGCTGCCTTTGGTATTGAACATACGCATAGTTATGTAACCCCAACGGGAATCATTTTTTCAGCAGAGGGGGCTGAACCGACGAAAACCAAGTTGATTCGAATCTCTGAGCGGTCAACAGACTTAAAAAAAGTCTCGATAGTAAATAGCATATCAAGAAGAATTAGCAGTGGTGAAATCAATTTGAAAGAAGCTTGGGAGCAGTTAAGGGAAGTTGATTCTCTCAATGTAACCTTTCCATTTATGATTCAAGTGGCTGCCGCCTCATTAGCAAGCGGTTGTTTTATGATCATGTTTGAAGGCGGGTGGAATGATTTTATTCCTTCGATGATTTCAGGAGGAATGGGTTACCTTAGTTTCGTCAATTTTCATCGATTTGTCCCGATCAAGTTCTTCTCGGAGTTTTTAGCATCGTTTGTGATTGGCTTACTTTCTTTTTTGTTTGTCCAATTGGGAGTTGGTCAACAATTAGATAAAATCATTATCGGCTCTGTGATGTCATTAGTTCCAGGTCTCCTAGTTACCAATGCCATCCGAGATTTAATGGCGGGTCATCTAGTTTCGGGGTTATCAAAGGGTGCGGAAGCATTTCTGACCGCGTTTGCTATTGGAGCAGGGATTGCCGTCGTATTATCTTTTTTGTGAAGTGAGGTGAATTTACCATGGCTGTTCTTGCACAAGCAATCACCAGTTTTATTGCAACAGGCGCCTTTGGGATTCTTTTTAATGCCCCGAAGGAATCACTAATCAAGTGCGGGCTGATCGGAATGGGTGGATGGTTAATTTATTTTCTTCTAGAAGACTACTCAGATAACGCCATTTTAGCTACATTAGCTGCGACTATTTTTATAGCTGTACTCAGTCAGGAATTAGCAAAGTTTTATAAAACGCCAGTAATCATTTTTAGTGTAGCTGGAATTATTCCGCTCGTACCTGGAGGTCTGGCCTATGATGCGATGCGGAATTTTGTGGAGAATGATTATTACTCAGCGATTACATTGGCTGCAAAAGTTTTCATGCTTGCAGGGGCAATCGCCTTCGGATTAGTTTTCTCTGAGGTAATTAATCAAATAACGAAAAAATTTAGACAGCATAGGGTGAAAGCCTAATAAAATTCCCTTTTAGTAATAAACTAAAGGGGATTTTATTTAAGAAAAAATTAAGATTCAATGGATATCATAAATTGGAAAATGTTTTCCTTTCTTGCGTTGAACTATTTTAGTAGGTAATATAATAGTATATTACAAGAATCACCAGCAAAGACTAATACAAGGAATGGTACATTCATTTATGAAAAAAATTGTAATTTCTTTGATCGTTGTCTGCATCATAGTGATTAGTGGCATAACGATATTTAAGGTAAAGTTTGACCGTCCAGCAATAGCACAAGTTACCCAGGCTGCATCATTAAAAACGAGGACACTAGCACTCTTTGCCAAAGAGGCTCCGAAAGTGCCTGATAGTATCAAACTGGATGTGCCGTTAATCAATCAAATGGACGCACCCAAACTCTACAATGGCTGTGAAATAACCAGCCTGGCGATGATTTTTAACTATCATGGAATAAAAGTGACAAAAAATGAATTAGCTAACAAGGTTACAACTGTCCCATTAACTTATAGTAACGGGAAAAAGGGAAATCCGAATGCAGGGTTTGTAGGCGATATGGCGAATGGGCCAGGACTTGGGGTTTATAATGGTCCTGTATTCGAACTGGCACAAAAATACGTCGGTAATCGGGCAGTTAATTTAACAAATCATTCATTTGATGAAGTTTTAGAAGAAGTAGGTCAAGGACTTCCTGTCTGGATTATCACGACATCAAGCTTTGCGCCTGTGTCAGTTTTTCAAGCATGGAATACTCCGCAGGGAAAAATCAATATTACTTTTAGTGAGCATAGTGTTGTCATTACCGGTTACGATGAAAACTATATCTATATTAACAATCCGTATGGGGAAAAAAATCAGAAATTAAATCGAACGAGTTTTATAAAAGCTTGGGAGCAAATGGGGAAACAAGCGATTGTTATCAAAAAATAAGGGCCTGATCTGGAATTAGGTCTTTTTTCATGGACTTTTTATTAAAATGGTCGAAGGCAGAGGAATGAATATCCCTCTGCCTTCTTTGTTGAATTCATTAAAGAATTCTTATCGTAACTTGTGATTGGTTGCACTTCATGTTGTCAACATCGCAAGTAAAAACTTATATAATAATCATTGTTTATAAAAACAAGTTTGCCGCGGTTATTTTTCCACCTGAAGGTTTTATACCTAAACGACGTAAGCCCTACCTCTCTTACATCCTAACGGCTCCGAAGCCGATCCAGTGTGAATAAGTTTTTATTTAAAAACATAAGCAGAATGCCAGAAAAAAATTCTTACTTTGCGTTATCAAATAAATTACAAGTTACATAAATGTGAAGCACAAATATTTATATTACAGTAATATGTAGTTGTTGTCAACTATTTTTGTTAAAAGGAATATCAAGCGAAATAGTAGAAGTAGTATTCTATAACAAGTGGAAAGGGGGGGTTAGCGATGATATTTTTTCGAAGATTGTTTCTCACGGCATCTAAATATCGGTACCGGACAGTGTTATTAGTAACAATATTTTATATTTTTACAAATGCCGTGGTTATGAAAGTACTTGAACCTACAACATTTCAAAGCACCTTCCATGCCGTTTGGTGGATTCTAACGACAATGACCACAGTAGGCTACGGAGACGTATACCCTACGACACAATTAGGCAGAATTTGGGCGATGGTCATCGTTTATACAGCAGGAATTGGGCTTTTCGGTGTTGTTATTGGGATGGTCGTGGATGCTGTGTCACAGTACAAACGGATGAAGGAGGAAGGAAGAATGACTTTTAAGGGGGAAAATCATTATGTTGTAGTCGGCTGGACCGCCAAAAGCAAGAACACGATCAATGAACTTTTTATTGGTGATAACAAAACGGAAGTCGTGTTAATTGATGAATTGGAGAAGACACCATATGAACATGAAAGGTTTCTCTATATTCAGGGGAGTCCAACGGATGAAGATACCTTAAAAAGAGCGAAAATTGAAAGTTCGAAAGCGGTACTGCTTTTTGCTCCAGATGGCATCAATAATGCGGATTTAGCCGATGGAAAAACGCTATTAACTGCCTCCTCGATCGAGCGTTATGATGAAGGAACAGAAAAAAATATTTATACAATTGCAGAGATATTAAATGAAAAGCATGTCGGCAACTTCAAACATGTCAAAATTGATGAATTTATTCTTTCTCATGAATCGGTGTCCAATCTAATGGCAAAATCTGCGCAGACAAAAGGAGCCAGCCATTTGTTTACACAATTATTAAGTCGTAAGGATGGGGAGGGGGGAAGTGATTTATGGGAAGTGGAAGTTAAATCCGACTGGAAGACTTACGGAGATGCTTATGAGTCCCTCAAGAAAAAGGGTGCCCAGCTTATTGCCGATCGAAGTGATTTAAATATTTTAAAAAAATGGAGTGAACCCATACCCAAAGAAGCACGGTTGTTTGTGATCTGCGATAAGAATACATATCATTCACTTTAAAACAAAAAACGCATCTTCGAGATGCGTTTTATTAATAGGTTAGACATCCAGCAATAACGATACCAATCGATACAGAGAGGAGCATGAGGAAAAGTCCAACTGCCTGATTATCGTCCTCGATGCTTTGACTGACATTAAATCGAGGTGTCAGCCATTCAGCCAAGTAAAAGACCACAATCTGGGCCAGAATTCCGATTCCTCCCCATACCGCCATATCCATAAGTGAAATGGAATTAGCAGCAGTAGAATACAAGACAATAGCAAGCCCAAGAAGCCTTCCACCAAGGACATAACTCGCTGCCTTATTTCCTTTTGCCATTAAGGAAAACTCCTTAACCTTGGTGGTTACTTCCATAAGAATCAGTCCTACGAATAAAAGACCAATTGAGACGGCTAAATATAATAAGAAATTTGTCATTTACATTCCCCCCTGTTTTTGAATTCCTACTGGTAAAAAGTAAGATTCATTTCCTGTAATTTTTCCGCCAGCCCGAATACCGATACAACTGGCTTTACCAGCAATTAGAAAAGATCCGAATACTAATGAAAGTTCCTCGATTCCCTTTTCTGTTTCCAATATAACAGTAGGGAGAGGGACATATTGTTGAAAAACTGAAACTTCCTCTTTATAGGTTTGGAATGAGTTTTGAGCAGTAACATTGGCATGTTGGTCCCATATCGTTACCGTGTCGCCTTCTCTGCCGAACGTCGGTTTTTGAACATAAGCGCTCTGCTCGAAAAATGCCTCTGCTTCAAAGTACGTCGGAAGCATATATTCCTTAATCCAAGCCTGCTCTTCCGGTGTAAAATAGGCACCCTGTTCTGCTAGCCCCCAAATTAAGCATTGGATTGACTTGGGCTGCAACAAAAAGGCAGAAACAGGATTTAATAAAGATAATTTCCCGTCTTTTACCAATTGTAACAATTCAATTCCAACTGAATCTCCTGTTCTTGGGTCCCGATCGTTAACCAGATGTTCAAGTGGATAGGTTTGGCGATACAACACATCAATTGGAATCCCCTCCTCATCAACAAGAATTCCATCCATTATCCGCAGCGCTGACAATGGTATAGTCTGATTAGGAACCTGACATAATTTGCTTAAATATTGAATGGTATTCCAGTCCTCGATGTGGTCGGAATGGGCTGTGAACACAATGTTTGGGTTTCGTTTTCCTTTCGATGCTTCAAGCACTGCACGTGTAATTCCAGATGAAAGCAGTCGCTCTCCGCCGCCATTTGGCTCTAAGTAACCAAATTCTTTGCACACATGTCTGTTCATATGAAAACATTCGACAATAAACGTCGGTGTATCACTGTTGAATTCCAATAATTTTAAGCCATCCTCGGTCAACACAAAGTCGAATCTGCCAATAACCGTTTCAGGATAGAGATTTTTTAACCTCAAATATGGGAGACTGGCCGGAGGAAACCCAAATTCAAGGAGCTGTTCATCTGTTAGACGCCGTAATAGTTGGGCTGTTGTGAAAAAAACGTGGCCCATTCGCTCCGTCGCCTCATGTAAAAGCTTCGTGGTCTCATCAGAAATAGAATAAATGTGATATAAGCTGTACTCGCCTTCGTATAAATCAGACCAAAAGGTAGGAAAATGCGAATAAAAACTTCTTCTTTTCAGTGAATACTGCGACATATTTATCCTCCAAATCCACCCTTAGAACCACTTCCGAAACCACCTTTAAAGCTTGATGAGGATTTGTAGGACTTATAAGCAGAGGATTTCAAGAGTGATGATTTATTGCGAAAATAACTTCCTCCATAAAAATAATGACCATAATGGGACGAATGGGTATCATCACATTCCCAAACTCCTTGATCATCGTCCCAGTCCCAGTCTCGGCAAGTGCTATCGTCTGGCTTGGGCGGGCGATCGCTTGAGCAGCCAGAAAGGGTGCCGGCTATGAGGGAAGTGATGACACCGGTCACTAACCATTGGGTTTTCTTCACTTTTTCACGCTCCTCTTTTTAATTGATAATCTAATTATAAAAGCAAACCTTGGGAAAACAATGGTAAAATGAAAAGAAAAAGAAAGCGTGATGAAATTTGAGGTTGGAATACCGAAAGGATGACGAATATCAAAAGTTTCCTGCCCTTTGGAATTATCAACACTTGACGGTGAGTGAAGCTGTAGCAAGAATGTCGTGTGAATACTTTGTGAAAGAAGGAGAAACGTATCTGGTAACAGCCACTGCCATCGATCCTGATGGAACGACTGTCCTTTATGTAAAAAAAGAAAATGCCTATACGGATGTCACGGAGAAAAATTATTCACATATAGGTTTTGAGGTGAGGGAGCTTCAAAGAACCGGGTCCGTTCTTATCGAGCAAAAGGAAGTGTGGAATCATGAAGAAGTGCTGACTCTTCTTCATTCCGATTTTATTTACATCCAAAGAGATGGAAGATGGTTGGAATTCAACTTAGATTCAAGAGAGATCGATGAAGATCGAAAATGTTATATTTATTATGGGAGTTTTACGGGGAAAACACGATAGAGAAGGTTGGTTTATTTTTTGTTATAGTAGTAAAGAAGTATTGATGAAAGGTGAGGTACCATGATCGAATTATTGCCTCTCATGCTTGAACGTGTTGGTATTCTTATCATAGTAGCGTTTCTTCTCTCACGGATGAAATCATTCCGTCAAATTATAAATAATGAAGATGGAATTGCCGCTAAAGCAGCGATGATTGCAATTTTCGGTGCCTTCGGAGTCATAAGCAACTACACGGGTGTAGAGATAGGACATGGGACGATTACCTCCCAGGACTGGCTGACAAATATGGATAATGAAAGTGCTATTGCTAATACCAGAATTATGGGAGTAACAATTGGTGGATTACTTGGCGGACCGATTGTTGGTATTGGGGTCGGCTTAATTGCTGGCATCCATCGTTTGACCTTAGGAGGGTTTACAGCTGAGGCATGTGCCTTATCTACGCTTATGGCGGGAGTTGTCACAGGTTTTTTAAGCAAACGTTTTAAGATTCAAGAAGGAAATTCACCCTGGAAGGCCGTAATCATGGGAATATTCATGGAATGTGCCCAAATGGGAATTATTCTTTTAATAGCACGCCCCATTAACGAGGCTGTGAATCTAGTTGAGGTTATTGCCCTCCCAATGATTGCGATTAATGGCTTCGGGACCCTTCTTTTTGTATTAATTATACAGGAGATTCTCCAAGAGCAAGAGCGAATGAGAGCACTTCAAACACATAAAGCATTGTATATTGCCAATCAAACACTGCCCTTCTTCAGACAGGGCTTAAACGTGGATTCGTGTACAAAGGCAGCCGAGATTATTCTTAATTGGACCAATGCGGATGCCATTTCAATTACAGACCAGACCCATGTCCTTGCCCATGTGGGTACAGGCTCAGATCATCATATTCCTTCAGGAAACATGGCAACGGAATTAACTAAAACGGTGCTGGAACAAGGTAGAATCACGATTGCAAAGTCTGCGCACGAAATTCAATGTTTTGATCCACACTGCCCTTTGCAGGCTGCTATTGTCTTACCACTAAAGGTTCATGGTAAAACAGTAGGGACATTGAAGTTGTATTTCACTGATTCTAGTAAACTTGACCGGGTTGAACAAGAGCTGGCAGAGGGTTTGAGCAACCTATTTTCAGTCCAATTAGAAATGGCTGAGTTGGAAATACAGAGAAGATTATTAAAAGATGCGGAAATTAAGGCTTTGCAAGCACAAGTCCATCCCCATTTCTTATTTAACGCCATTAATACCATTTCAAGCCTAATTCGAACAGATGCGGATAAAGCCAGGAGTTTATTAATCAAACTTAGTACCTTCTTCCGAAGTAATCTTCAGGGGGCTAGGCAAATGCTCATACCGCTTGAAAAGGAACTTGAACATGTTGAGGCCTACCTAACGATTGAACAAGCACGCTTTCCAGACCGTTATCATGTTGAATTAGATATTGCACCAGCATTAAAAACGGTGCTCGTTCCACCATTTACCCTTCAGCCATTAGTGGAAAATGCAATTCGTTATGCATTTCCAAAAGCAAAGAACGGGACAGTACTGGTCCGAGCCTTTCAGGAAGGGGAGAACATGGTCCTTCTTACTGAAGATAATGGAAAAGGAATCTCAGCAGAACTGCTTGGTACCCTTGGAAACCAAACAGTAGATTCTTCGGCTGGAACAGGAACAGCACTTTGGAATATCAAAAAACGAATCGAAGAAATTTATGGTCAAACTGCTTCCTTTCAAATAGAAAGCAACTTGAATAAAGGAACGAGAGTATCAATTACACTACCGTTAACAAAACAAAAAGAGGGGTGAGGATGTTGTTAAAGGCCTTTGTTGTGGATGATGAACCGTTAGCAAGAGATGAATTGGTCTATCTTCTCAAACGAAGCAAACAAATTGAGATCGTTGGGGAATCAGATGGTGTTGAAAGCGCGTTAGAAAAAATAAGTAACCTCGACCTGGATGTGATATTTTTAGATATCCAGCTCGCTGATGAAAGTGGTATCGAAATTGCTGAACATATAAATAGACTTGATCATCCTCCATTCATTGTCTTTGCGACGGCATTTGACGAATATGCCCTTCGAGCTTTTGAATTAAATGCTGTTGACTATATCTTAAAACCTTTTGAAGAAAAGAGAGTCTTACAAACGATTGAGAAGTTGTATAAACTAATAGAAAATCACAAACAAGCGATTCCTATTTTTACTCAGAGACAAAATTTTGGAAACGAAAGGCCAGAAAAGCTTGCGATTACAATTGATGAAAAAATTGTAATCGTAAACATTAGTGACATACACTATATTGGTACAAATGAGGGGAAAACAGTCATTGCAATAGAGAATACAAAATACTCTGTCAGTGATTCGCTGGTCACTTTCGAAAGAAAGTTGCAGCATTCATCCATCATTCGTGTCCACCGCGCTTATTTAGTTAATGTCGATGCCATAGTTGAGATTGAGCCATGGTTTAATTCTACCTACAATTTAATTATGAAGGATGGAGAAAAGGTTCCAGTAAGCAGAACCTATACAAAAGAGTTAAAGCAGCTTCTTGGTTTTTAAGAAGCTGTTTTTTGCATTTCATTCTATTATTCTTGTTTTTCATCCTTAAAAACTTGCATTTTAGGATGAAAACCATATGTTAACGTTTTCTTTCGGTATGATGGTGATAAGAGAAAAAGGATGTAGGAGGATGAAATTAAATGAATGCGGTTTCAATTGTAATCGGCTCCATTTGTATTTTAATGATTGCCTATCGCTTATACGGAACATTCATGGCAGCAAAGGTATTAAAATTAGATGATTCAAAGCCGACACCGGCACATGAATTAAACGACGGAAAGGACTATGTTCCAACAAATAAGTGGGTAACATTTGGTCATCACTTTGCCGCCATCGCGGCAGCAGGACCACTTGTTGGTCCCATCCTTGCAGCACAATTTGGATACTTGCCTGGTTTATTATGGCTTTTAATTGGGGCAGTGATTGGCGGAGCAGTCCATGATGCCGTTGTCCTATTTGCATCGATGAGGAAAAAAGGAAAATCCTTATCAGAAGTTGCCAAAGACGAGTTGGGGCCTGTGGCGGGTTTTTGTACGGGTCTTGCGATGCTTTTTATCATTACGATCACAATGGCAGGTCTTTCTATGGTTGTTCTTCATGCACTTGAACACAATCCATGGGGAACATTCTCAGTGGGAATAACCATTCCAATTGCGATGTTGGTAGGAATTGCTTATAAAAAAACTGGCAACTTAAAATTAACATCCACCGTCGGATTTATTCTCGTAATGGTTGGGGTATTTGTTGGTCCGTCCATTCAAGGTACGGTATTAGGTGATTGGCTGACACTAGATACAAAAACATTAGCTATTATTCTACCGATTTATGCGTTTTTTGCAGCAGCCTTACCAGTATGGTTATTACTGGCACCACGTGATTACTTAAGCAGCTTTATGAAAATTGGTGTATTTATTGCCTTAATCATCGGGGTATTTATTATTAATCCCGCAATTGAGATGCCTGCTTTCACAAAATTTACATCAGGCGGCGGACCAGTACTAGGCGGACCTGTTTGGCCGTTTATCTCCATCACAATTGCTTGTGGGGCGATCTCTGGTTTCCATGCTTTCGTAGGTTCGGGAACTACACCAAAAATGCTTGATCGTTGGTCTGATATTAAGGTTGTTGGTTTTGGTGCGATGCTAGTAGAGTGTGTGGTTGGTATTATGGCTTTGATTGCGGCAACAGCCCTTCAGCCTGCAGATTACTTTGCCATTAACTCGACACCAGAAGTATTTAAGACACTTGGTATGCAGGTACAGGAACTGCCAAAACTTGCTGATGAAATTGGGATTAATCTTGAAGGCCGAACAGGTGGTGCCGTAACCTTAGCGGTAGGTATGACGTATATCTTCACTGGCATTCCGTGGTTTGCAAAACTATCATCATACTTCTTCCAGTTTGTTATTATGTTTGAAGCGGTATTTATTCTAACTGCCATCGACTCAGGAACTCGTGTTGCTCGTTATTTAATCCAAGACTTTTTCGGGGAGTTCTATAAGCCACTGAAGAAGACAGATTGGCTGCCCGGATCTATATTTGCTAGTGCGTTAGCCTGTTTTATGTGGGGATACCTGCTTTTCTCAGGGGATATTGGTTCTGTTTGGGCATTATTTGGTGTTTCCAATCAACTAATGGCATCGATTGGTCTAATTGTCGGTGCGACAGTGATATTGAGTATTGCAGATAAACGCCGTTATATGCTTACTTGCTTAATCCCGTTAGCGTATCTCTTTGTTACTGTAAACTATGCTGGTTACTGGATGGTGAAAAATGTTTATCTCAATCAGGCAGCCGCTGGTTATAGTGTTTTAAATGGGGTATTGTCAATCATTATGTTATTGCTGGGTATGATTATTATGGTCACGGCTATAAAGAAATGGATTAGTATGTGGAATTCACCTCGAACCAAGCTGGAAAGTAAGATTGCTTAAACAAAATCAAAACCGATGATTTCGTAAAATTACGAAATCATCGGTTTTTTTTTTTTTTTTTTTGTAGGATATGTTAAAGGTTAATGTTGATTTTGGCCCCTGTTGATTGTAGTGGAAGGCACGAAGACTCCTGCGGGAGTACGGGGCAGGGGAGACCCCGCAGGAGCGCAGCGACGAGGAGGCTCGCCGGCTCGCCCGCGGAAAGCGAAGTGCCTGGAACGGAAATCAACAGACTAGTTGAACACAGCCTTTGTGTAAATAAAGTAGAAGGAAATTTAAAATTTAATTTATTATATCTGTATAGTAGAAGCTTTTGCTCTGATATAAAAATAGGGAAGGAATCGCTGTGTTTCACATGGGATTATTTTCAAATAATTATATTTTTCAAAAAATATTGCTTTTTTACAAAATTAATTATATTATTTCGATATATAATTTTTATATTTTGATACACCATCTTATGCGGAATATTTTTTCAGAACATTCTGATATAAAATATGGAGGTTTAGCTAATGAATTTATTTAGAAAAAAATCAATTCAGGACCTCATTCAAGAAGCTGGACAAAAAGATGTAGTCTTAAAGAAAGATTTAGGGGCATTTGATTTATCCATGCTTGGAATTGGGGCTATTATAGGAACAGGAATATTTGTACTAACAGGGGTTGCTGCCGCAGAACATGCAGGGCCAGCACTTATTTTATCTTTTATCTTATCAGGACTAGCTTGTGTCTTTGCCGCCCTTTGTTATGCGGAATTTGCTTCTGCGGTTCCAGTATCGGGAAGTGCATATACCTATAGTTATGCAACATTTGGTGAGATCATTGCCTGGATATTGGGATGGGATTTAATCTTAGAATATGGATTAGCTTGCTCTGCGGTTGCCAGTGGATGGTCCGGCTATTTACAAGGTTTGCTCGAAGGGTTTGGTATTCATTTTCCTAAAGCATTAACTAGTGCGTATGATCCGGCAAACGGGACATTTATCGATGTCCCGGCCATCCTCATCGTACTAATTCTTACATTACTACTTACACAGGGTGTTAAGAAATCCGCACGATTTAATACGATAATGGTAATTATTAAACTAGCAGTAGTGTTATTGTTTATTGGTGTAGGTGCATGGTATGTAAAGCCTGCAAACTGGACACCATTTATGCCATTTGGTTTCTCAGGTGTGACAGCTGGTGCAGCAACTGTATTTTTTGCTTATATCGGTTTTGATGCTGTTGCGACTGCAGCTGAAGAAGTAAAAAATCCGCAAAAGAATATGCCAATCGGAATTATTGCATCCTTACTAGTTTGTACCGTGTTATATATCATTGTTTCTGGAATTTTAACTGGTATTGTTCCGTATCAAGAATTAGGTGTGAAAAATCCTGTAGCATTTGCCCTTAATTATATTCATCAGGATTGGGTAGCAGGTTTTATTTCATTAGGTGCGATTGCAGGTATCACCACTGTATTATTGGTTATGCTTTATGGACAATCTCGTTTATTTTATGCAATCAGCCGTGATGGCCTCTTACCAAAAGTATTTTCTAAGGTTGATAAGAAGAAGAAGACACCAATGGCGAATTCATGGATTACTTGTTTACTAGTTTCGATTTTTGCTGGATTCATTCCATTGAATAAACTGGCAGAGTTAACAAACATCGGAACGTTATTTGCCTTTATGACGGTGGCAGTAGGAATTCTATTTCTCCGGAAAAACAAGCAAGCACCAAAAACTGGATTCCGTGTTCCGTTTGTACCATATATTCCGATTCTAGCCTTTGTATTCTGTGGATACTTAGCGCTTCAGTTACCAAAAACAACGTGGATTAGTTTTGGAGTATGGCTTGTGATTGGATTATTCGTCTATTTTGGATATGGACGTAAACATTCAACTTTGAATAAGACTGTAGAACAAATGAAAAAAGTTAGCTAAAGATAAAAAGTAGAAGGGCTTACCAAGAGTAAGTCCTTTTTTTATGAGGTTCCTATCGAAATATGTCGAAATTTATCGATTTTACAAAAATGATGACAATTAAGTGATAGAAAGATGATAAAATAGATGTGAACTTATTTAAGGAGAAACGACATGAAAGAAGGCATCCAGACTACTAAGCTCATTTTTGAAGAAAAGAAGGCAACTATTCTATTTTTATGGTTGTTTAATTTAATATTTTTTTCTTGGGATATATTCTATTATTATTTTCGTCCTTATTTCAATGGAGCATCTCTTAATGATTTGAGGGGTGGGCTAGGAATATGGGTTTATTTACTTTTAGTAGGAGTTTTAATTCTAGCTATTTATTATATAAAAGCAGGGAACATCTATATTGTAAAATATTTATACATTATTAGTTTTCTAATTATTGATATTATGGACAATCTAGTGAGGTATATTGGGTCTACCGAACATTTTGCAACAGGAAATATAGTCGAAGTTTTATTAATTCTCTTTACTCCAATTTTTGTGAATAAAAAATACTTTTGGACAGTTACCATAGGTTTGATTGGTAAGGATTTACTATTAGGGCTGATATTAGGAGACCTAAATGTTTTAATGCCAGTCCTTATCTATATTACTATCTCGGCATTAGCGTATATTTTATTAATCCGTTTTTATTCTTATATTAATTCTTTAACAAAGGTTTACGATGAGCTTCGTCAGAAAGAGAAGCTTGCTGTCATTGGGCAAATGGCTGCAGCAATTGGTCATGAAATTCGTAATCCTTTATCTTCATTACGTGGATTTACACAATTACAGCAAGAGCGGTACCCAAACACAAATGATTATTACCCAATTATGATTCAGGAAATTGATCGGATTAATTCCATTGTTAATGACTTGATGTACATTGGGAAACCACGGGTTATCCATTTTGAAAAAGCAAGTATTGAGGAAATCATTGCATATACATTATCTATTACTCAACAACAAGCAGAGAGACAAGGAGTAATTGTTGAAACTACAATGGCAGGGCCGCTCCCACCTCTGGATTGCGATGAAAAACAATTGAAGCAGGTATTTATTAATCTAATTAAAAATGCCATTGAATCAATGCATGAAAGTGGAAGGATAAAAATAAAAGTTAATGTTTTAGAAAAAACAAAAATGTCTGTTTCAATTAAAGATGAAGGATGTGGCATTCCTGATGAAAACATCCTTAATATAGGCGAACCTTTTTTTACTACGAAATCAAGTGGAACTGGTCTAGGTTTAATGGTCACCAATCAGATCATCAACGAGCATTTAGGTGAGCTTAATATCAGTAGTAAACTAGGAAAAGGGACTAGGGTAGAAGTGATTTTACCAATAATCCATCGACAAAGAAAGTAAATCACATTCAACATTTTATTTCAAAAATATTTCTTTTTTATACATAAATGATTCTTCTTTTATCTATTTCTATTAAACTAAATGATTTATAATTAAAGAAATGATGTTTTTTGTGGAATAATTGGCGGTCCTTTATAAAATTTCGAATATGTTGTCGAAAAAGAAGCTATTTATCCTTTGTATGAGGTAGAAATTATGAAAAAACAACTAGTTGATCCTAATATAAGAAATGAAGAAAGTCGAACGTTAAAATGGTTTTTAATATTATTTTATATAATATCAATTTCCTTTGATATTATTTATAAAGCTATTGCGCGTTATATTCCCGAATTAAAAAATGATACGCCAGATAGATTCCTTTTCTGGGTATATCTGTTCATGTTTGCTTTAATACCAGCAGCGATTTATTTAAATAAAAAACAAAAACAACATTTGATAAAATATATTTATTTTATTAGTTATACTACACTAACATTTCTTAATGATGTTTTTACATTTTATGGTATTCCGAATGATTATCAGAGTGGTAATGCAGTTGAAATCTATTGGCTTTTATTATCACCTATATTTGTAAGCACAAGATTTGTAAAGGTTGTTTCAATAGGGTTGATAATAAAATATGTTGCTGTAGGTTTAATCATTAAAGCCCCTATTGTATTATTAGGAATTGTTTTGGTAGCTATACTTTCAATTTTTTCTTTTATCTTGCTATACAGATTCAAATCATATGTTAAAGCAGTGAAGACTTCTTATGATCAACAGTTAATAGGTATAGTTAAGGGTGTTATTGCTACTCTTGAGTTGAAGGATCCGTATACTCGAGGACATAGTGAAAGAGTAGCAAGTTATGCATTAGTGCTGGCAAAAGAAACAGGGAAATTTAGAGACGAAGAGTTAAAGTCATTTAACTATGCTTGTTTACTGCATGATATTGGTAAAATTCATATCCCAGACCAAATATTGATGAAGCCGACAAGTCTTACAAAAGAAGAATATGAAATCATCAAGTCTCACACAAACGTGGGTGCAGAAGCAGTCTCGAAAGTAGTTGGGTTAGATAACAGTATTGAGGTAATTCGTTCTCATCATGAAAGGTGGGATGGTAGAGGGTATCCTGATCAACTAAAGGGTGAAGAAATACCATATCTTGCAAGAATAGCAGCAATAGCTGATGCATTTGATGCAATGACCTCAACTAGATCCTACAGATCGGCATTGACCATTGATGAAGCTTATAAGCGAATTTTGGAGGGTAAAGGAAATCAGTTTGATCCGGACCTTGTAAAAGAGTTTCAAAAAGTATTTCCTAAATGGAGTGAAATTCATAATACATCCAACCAAGACCTAGGAATAGGCCATATCAAAATAAATGAGGCTTTAAGCTAATACAAAGGAGGCACGAAGATGAAAATTCGTAAACTTAAAAAAGTTAAAGCGACCGGATCTTGTTGGTGGTGCTGGTTTTTATAAATATCTAGAATTGAGTGGGGATGCTAGTGGAAAACTATGCATCCTTCTTTTATAAAAATTCACAAGATTAAGGGTGTTCAAATGAGTGTTACCCTCACCTCAAGACTATTATTGGTTCCAATCTTTATTCGCAAGGATAAAAAACATTACATCATTGAAGATAAAACTACAGGTGAGTTTTTTGAGATGCCAGAGGTTTCTGTTGCTGCAATTCATCTTCTCAACAATGGAGAGTCATTAGAGGTAATCGAAAGGCAACTGAGAGACAAATATCCTAATGAAGAAGTTAATTTAATTCTTTTTGCTGAACAGCTTCTAGATTTAAATTTGATTGCTGAAATTGATGGTGAAGTGGTTTCTTCAAAAGAAATGAATAAAGAAAGATTAGGATATTTATGGATTTCACCTAAGATGGGGAAATTCTTTTTTAATAAGGCCGCGTTGTTTTTCTATGTAGGAGTATTCATTCTCAATTTAACCCTTTTATTATCTCATCCTAGCCTTGTTCCTCAATATAAGGACCTATTTATTTTTAAATATATGGTTTTTAATATTCCCGCATGGCTTGGTATAACATTTTGTTTAGTGTTAATTCATGAGTTTGGACACATTTTAGCTATGAGAGCCCATAATCTCCCGACTAAATTAGAGATAGGCCATCGTTTATTTTTAGTTGTTCTTGAAACGGATATGTCCTCTGTTTGGAAATTATCATCAAAAGATCGGAATGTTTTATTTTTAGCGGGAACTTGTTTTGATACAGTGGTCCTTTCTATTGCCTTGATTAGTCAGCTTTTTGTATCAGATGGGCTAGGGATTTTTCAGGGGATCATGAATCTTATTGTATTGGACACATTTATCCGGTTGTTTTATCAATTATGTGTGTATATGAAGACTGATTTGTATTATGTTTTTGAAAATGTATCAGGATGCTATAACTTAATGGAGAATGCTCAGCACTTGATATTCAAGAGGTTAAGGTTTGTAAAATCAAATGTATCAGAAAATGATGTATTCCCGGGAGAGCAAAGGACTATTCTTTTGTATTCCATTTTCTATTTTATTGGAGTAATTTTGACTTTTGCTGTCTATGCAATCTTCTATATTCCACAATTATGGTTTGCTTTTAAAAAGGTTTTACCTGGTTTTTTAGAAGGCCCTGCCACTTTTCCATTTTGGGATGCTTTACTTTTCTCATTGCAAATAACCTTAGGTTTTGGTGTACTCTTATATTCTTGGAGAAAAAAGTATCTTCGAGGATATTAAGACAATTGTGACAGACATTTGTCTAAAATAACGTTTCTAGGGGTTTTTTTTCCCCATAATAGGGGGAATCCCTGATATAAATAACACTGCCGTTTTTCTTACAATTAGAGTATGAAAAAACGGCAGTGTTATTTTTATTTAGGAGGAACTCCAATGGAAGCTAATATTTCAATGACTAAAAAACAAGAGAGATCGGTCAATGATGCATTTGCATCTCATTTTGCTAAATCAATGTTTCTGACGGTTGTTGGACTTGCGATCTTAACGTTTATCGGTACAAGAATGTTTACACATGTTGACTTGAATCTTTATGGATATATGGTAGGAACCATTGTATTTATCGGGGGATTTTTCTACCGCTTTATTGCCTGGGGAGAAAGACCGCCTACCAAAATTTTTATCAAAAAAGGCTTAAAACTATTATTTCGAAAAAGTACACCTAAAACTGCTGTAAATCATTTGGCTATTTATGATTTCATCCGGAATCGTGGAATGTACCGCTGGGTGCAGCACATTTTAATCGGTTGGGGATGTGTCCTTGCGTGCTTGGTGACTTTCCCGCTCGTGTTCAGCTGGATGTATTTTACAATGGAAGACAATGGCTACTATACCATCGTGTTATTTGGAATGAATGTAATGAACGTGAAAGCAGATGGAATCATCGCTTGGTTATCCTATAATGCACTTAATATTGCTGCAATCATGGTTACAGCAGGAGTAAGCATGGCTCTAAACCGCCGCTTAAAAAACATGCAAGCCAGAGCCGAACAGAAGTTTATGTACGATTTCTTACCGCTTTATCTATTATTGTTTATTTCCGTTACTGGCCTTTTATTAACAGTTCAAAACGTATTCTTGCATGGCTGGATGCAGCCGCAAATGTCACTGATTCATCAATTTTCAGTGATTGTGACACTCATTTACCTGCCATTCGGAAAACTTGCTCATATTCCTTTCCGTCCAATGAGTGTATTTGCAAGAAATTACCGTGAACATTATGGAGAACAGCATATGAAGGAATGTAAAGTATGCGGCGACCATTTTGTATCAGTGGAACAATCGAATGATGTCATTCAAGTTTTAGGTGTCAATGAAATGGAATTTAATATGCAGGATGGTTTTAATCTTGCAGAACTATGTCTGCCTTGCCGCAGAAAATATAGAATCTCAAGATTCTCAGGCTTCGCAACACATCAAGTTAAGGTCAAGGAGGCAAACCAGAATGCAAAGGGATAAATTTTTCAAAGAAATAGAAAATCTTCGTCATCCAAATGAAACGCTCGTAAAAACTCACTGCAGCTACTGTGGGATGCAATGTGGAATGAACCTGCGTGTCAATACAAAAACAAATAAAATCATCGGTGTGGAACCACGGTATGATTGGCCGGTTAACGTCGGAAAAATGTGCCCTAAAGGGGTTACAGCTTACCAGCAAACCAACCATGATGATCGGATTTTAAAACCATTAATCCGCGATGATGCATCACTTAAGGGTACAAAAGAGGGCTTTCGTGAAGCCAGCTGGGATGAAGCCTACAGCTTAATTGCTAAGAAGTTCGCGGAGCTTCAAAGTAAATACGGAAAAGATACATTGTCAGTATTCAGTGGTGTGTCGATGACAAATGAAAAGTGTTATTTGACAGGGAAGTTTGCTAGGGTTGGATTGCAAACACGCTATATTGATTATAACGGCCGCTTTTGTATGTCAAGTGCAGCCGGTGGATTCCTTCGCTCTTTTGGAGTTGACCGGGGTTCCACATTACCATGGACAGATCTCCATGAAACAGATTGCTTGTTCATCGCTGGAAGCAATACGGCTGAGTGTCATCCAACCTCCATGTTCAGAATATGGGCTGTTCAGGAAAGAGGAGGTTACTTAATTGTAGCTGACCCACGAGAAACCCCAATTGCAAGAAGAGCGGATGTTCACTTGGATTTACGTCCTGGAACAGACCTTGCCTTAGCAAATGGTATTCTCAATTTACTTATTCAAAACGGGTATGCAGATGAAGAATTCGTTAACAATCATACAAATGGTTTTGAAGAAACCAAAGAATTGGTGAAAGAATTTACACCAGAATATACAAGTGAACTGACGGGAGTAGCACCGGAAAAAATTATTCGCGCCGCTGAAATCTACGGAAAAGCACCAAATGCCATTGTCATGTTTGCACGTGGTATTGAACAGCAGCATAAAGGTGTTGATAATGTATCAGCCTACACCAATATGGCCTTAGTTACAGGGAAAATTGGCCGCCCAAAAGCGGGAGTAGCTACATTTACAGGGCAGGGTAATGGTCAAGGCGGACGTGAGCATGGTCAAAAATCAGATTTGCTTCCAGGTTATCGTAAAATCACCAATCCGAAGCATGTAGAAGAAGTATGCAAGGTTTGGGGAATTACCCCTGAAGAAATGCCGCAGCCTGGTGTTTCAGCCTATGAAATGTTCGAACTAATGGAGGAAAAAACAATCAGAGGTTTGTATTTGCTCTGCTCCAACCCAGCAGTATCCGCACCAAACTTAAACTTTGTCCGCAAAGCTTTAAAAGGCTTAGACTTTATGGTTTGTGCTGACTTCTATCTTTCCGAATCCGCAGAATTTGCAGATGTTATCCTTCCAACCGTTACATGGTCAGAGGATGAAGGAACGGTAACTAATTTAGAAGGCCGGATTATTAAAATCAATAAAGCACAAGAACCAGTTGGTGAATCAAAGCCGGATTGGCAGATTCAAGCAGAGTTAGCAGAGTATCTTGGCAGAGGCAAGTATTTCTCTCACTTGAAAACAGCGAGAGATGTGGCTGATGAATTCCGTCTTGCATCTAAGGGCGGTTATGCCGACTATTACGGGGCAACATGGGATAAGATCGACAAGCAAGATGGTGTGTTCTGGCCATGTAAAGATGAAAACGATCCAGGAACACCGCATATGTTCCTAGATAAAAAATTCTATCATCCAGATGGAAAAGCAAAAATTTGTGCCTTACCATACCGTCCGCCAGCTGAAGAGCCGTGCGCGGAGTATCCATTACGCTTAACAACCGGACGTGTCGTCTACCATTATCTTTCTGGGAATCAAACTCGCCGCATTCAGTTTTTACGGGATATGTGCCCAGAGCCTTATGTGGAAGTACATCCAGAAACAGCTGCAAAATATAAGATTGAACATGAAGAATTTGTACGCCTCTTTACACGTAGAGGAGAGGCTGATTATAAAGTGAAAATCACAGAAGCGATTCGAAAGGATACCGTATTTGTTCCGTACCATTTTGGCCACGAGAAATCTATTAACCTATTAACCATTCCTGCGCTTGACCCGATGTCACGGATGCCGGAATTTAAAGCGTGTGCCGCTCAGATTGAAAAACTAGAAATGAAGAAGGTGCAGTAAATGAAAAAGAGGCTATATCTTGAACTTGAAAACTGTATAGGGTGCCGTTCATGTTTGGCGGCTTGTACACAGTGCGGCGGGCATGAAGAACGTAACCGTAACTATGTTTACGATGTGAACCCGCTTGTTAACCGTCAAACCATGCCTCTTATGTGCCTGCACTGCGTAAATCCGGCTTGTGCTAGAAGTTGTCCAGCCCAAGCCATTCAAATACATGAAACAGGTGCCGTGCTATCGGCTCTTGTGGAAAAGTGTATTGGCTGCCAGAACTGTACCATTGCGTGTCCATATGGAATACCGAAGTTTGATACAGAGCAAAATTTAATGTACAAGTGTGATCTTTGTATTGACCGGACAAAGGACGGCATTCCGCCAATGTGTGCGAGCGTATGTCCATCAAATACATTACAATGGCTGACAGATGAAGAGATAGAAGCGAAACAAAAGCAATTTAACCTGGATAACGGAAAATGGGTTACTAGTATGCCTTATTTAGAAGGCGAAACCAATGTAAAAGTGAACCTGCCTGGTATTCTGCAGGGCGTCACGAAACTGTTTTAGGAGGGATGAACATGACAGAAAAAAATAATAAAATCCCGTTCAATGAAGATAATTATACCCATAATATTAACCGCAGCAATGAAAGAAAACTAGACCGGCGCGGCTTTATGAAAACATTAGTTGGAGCAGCAGGAGTATTTGCTGTTTCCTCTCTTCCATGGGGAGCATTAGCTGCAAAAGAATTAACTGGTTTGGGAGATAAAAAATATCCAAAGCAAAAAATTACTAATGTTAATTCTTTACCTGTAGGAGATGCAGTTGACTTTGCCTTTCCTGGTGAACATGACAGTGCAATCTTAATTCGATTATCTGAAAATAAATATGTAGCCTACCAAAATGCGTGTACCCACTTAAGATGTCCTGTATTTTGGAAAAAGGATGAAGGAGAAATGCTTTGCCCTTGCCACCACGGAAAATTCGATGTAGAAACGGGTGCGCCAATCGCAGGGCCGCCGCGACGACCGCTTCCTGAAATATATGTAAAAGTGGAAAACGGTGCAGTTTACGCCGTGGGGGTGAAACGTTATGAAGCGTAGTTACCTGCCTGTCGTCTTTCTTTTAGCGGTTTTGATGTTAAATATTATCTTTACTCAATATATGGTCCATCAATATTTTTATGAAAATTATACCAATACGATTATAGCCGCGGTGATCAACGTGATTTTATTCCCAATCGCATTCCTTATCTATAAAAAAGGTGTGAATGTCAATGACTAGTGAGACGTATATCGATTTTTGTTTTGTCCGTCCGTCAGCAGGGAATTTTACAGCTGAAGTTGACTCATTGTTAAAGAATACGTTTGCGAAAAAACGTCTAAATTGGTTTCTTGAAGAAAAGACCCTTGATGGGGCTGAGATGGTTATTGCAGAAATCAAAGGAATGAGTGACTGGGGTTCTGAAGATGAAACGATTCAATTTATCGAAGAACACGCCGGTGAGAAGTTTTGGGAGTATCTGCAAGGATATAAGATGTTCATCTATCCTGTGAAGAGAGGATGTAACAGCTGTGGAACTCATTAAGTTAGAAGATATGAGCCAGTTTGTTGGCGTACCAGTTGAGGTAGCCATTCAAGATGCTGAAGGTGGAGACCAAGCATCCGCAGTAAAGAAAGTAGTAAAAAAAGTACAGTTTTGTCCAGATGGAACACATATCCGCTTTTATTTTGATGATTTTTATTTTCTTGCCGTACCGATTTCTTCTCAAATAAAAGAGTCAGAAGGGCAATGGACGGCTTTTGATTCAGAAAGCGGCTTATCATATACTATTAAAAAGGTCCAGGTTTTCTAAAAAGAACCTGCCTTTTTTATATAGTCTATGTTAAGGCTTATTTTTGATTTTGGCACCCTGTTGATTGGAGTGGAAGGCGCGAAGAATCCTGCGGGAGGACGGGGCAGGGGAGACCCCGCAGGCGCGCAGCGACGAGGAGGCTCCCCGGACCGCCCGCGGAAAGCGAAGCACCTGGAGCGGAAATCAACAGGCCAGGTTTACAGAGCCTTTATATAAATTAATAAAATATTGGAGGGGCAATATGGATGAATTAAATTCAAAACAGCAGATTAGCTCTTATATAATTCATTCCCAAGAAGAAGAGATCAAACGGATTGCCCTAGAACTTCATGAAGGTGTCGGACAAAATCTTTATAGTATATTAACAGGCTTACAGTTTATTGAATCAGGCGCTAAAGAACCACAAATGAAACATTATGTTCGCGAAATGTCGGAGTTAATTGAAAAGACCATTCAAGAAATTAGGCTCCTATCTGTTGAATTACATCCGCCTACACTGACAACCCTTGGTTTACTTCCAGCCATGAGGAGTTATATTAACTTATATACATCAACGTTTGGAATCCTGGTAGATTTAGAAACAACGGGTGACGAAAAATGGATACCTGAAAAACATAGTATTACCGTATTTCGTGTCTGCCAGGAGGCACTTGCCAATATTGCCAAGTATGCGGATACTTCCAACATCTCTATTCATTTTAATTGGACGGAGGAAGAATTGACCATTACCATTTATGATTTTGGCAAAGGATTTCAACCAGAGGAATACAATAACCTTAATCCACTATCAGGGCTTGCCGCAATGAAAGAACGAATGCTTCTGACTGGCGGTCAGTGCAAGATTTCCTCTAAAATAGGGGAAGGAACTTCCATAGAAATATCTCTTCCGTTAAATCGGGATTAAAGGAGAGTTAAGAGTGATAAAAATCCTTTTGGTCGATGACCATGCAGTGGTTAGAATGGGACTTAAGATGCTGTTAAACACAAATCCAGAAATGGAGGTAATTGGTGAAGCATCGGAAGGAAATGAAGGAATTAAACAAGCGTTAAAGTTAAAACCTGATGTTGTGGTTATGGATCTAAGCATGCCGCATGGAAAAGACGGTCTATCCGCTACAATGGAATTGAAAAAGTTAATGCCTCAAGTGAATATCTTAATCCTAACGATGCATGATGATGAGGAGTACCTTTTTCGTGCCATTCAAGGGGGAGCATCTGGCTGTATCTTAAAAAGTGCCCCACATGCTGAATTAATGTCAGCGATCGAATCAGTGGCGGTAGGAGATGCCTATTTACATCCCTCTGCACAGAAGCGATTGATGGAAGAATATTTGAGCAGCGTAAAACAAGATGGGAATGATACATACAATCTTTTATCTGATCGGGAAAAAGAAGTGCTGACACTTATTGCTAAAGGGTATTCCAATAAGGAAATTGCTGAACAACTAGTCCTTAGTGTTAAAACCGTCGAAACCCATAAAAGTAAGTTGATGGAGAAACTACAGATGAAAACCAGACCTGAGTTGGTGGAATATGCCGTAAGAAAAGGGTTATTGGGTTATGGTATTTAAGGAGAAATTCTTAGATGAAAGAGATTAAGGAATGTCCTGTAGTAATGGAGGTTTGCGACAGTCTATTGACAGTAGTTGATTGCGAATTTGTTGCCTTGGCTCTGCAAAATGAAGTGGGCCCGGATGTTAAGTGGCATTATGCTGCTGGTAATTTAAATGACAAATACAAAAGAATAACTGTCCGTTTCGGAAAAGGCATCGCAGGAAAAATAATCTCAAGTGGAAGTCCAATGATGCTCACTGATTTTCCAAACGGAATTATCGGAAAAGTTACGGATCATCCAATTATGCTTGCTGAAAAACTTGTTTCGACATATGCTGTCCCTTTATTTTTTCATAGTGTACCTAAAGGGGTATTACTTATTGGTAATCGGAAAATCAAAGCGTACACAGAAAAGGATCAGCAGTATGTAATGAAAGCTGCTAAAGACTTAGAAAAAATATTGACGGAACAGATACTTTGATAGATTCAGGGAGGAGCTAATGGACAAGGAAATGGACCAGCCTGCAAAATTCGCGAATCTTGAGTTAGAATTAAAAAAGTCAATGCAGGAATTAGTAGATATAAAGTTTGCGCTTGATGAATCTTCAATTGTAGCCATCACCGATTCTCGGGGCATGATTACATATGTGAATGATCAATTTTGCCATATTTCGAAATACTCCAGAGAGGAACTCCTAGGGCAAGATCATCGAATTATCAATTCCCAGTACCATTCAAAAGAATTTTTTCGAAAAATGTGGAAAACAATCGGTTCCGGTGAGGTTTGGAAGGGGGAAATCTGCAATAGGGCAAAAGATGGGACCCTTTATTGGATGGATACAACGATTGTTCCTTTTTTAAATGAAAAGGGAAAACCGTATCAATACTTAGCGATTCGTTATGAAATTACCGAGCGAAAGCGAGTCGAACGAGAGCTTCAAAAAATGATGACTACTATCATTAATGTTCAAGAAGAGGAACGAAAACGCTTGTCACGTAATTTACACGATGGGATTGGACAAAACCTCTATAGTCATTTGATTACGATTAATCGTCTCTTAGCCGAAATGGACCATCCTCTACTGCAGCAGATGCAAACCGAAGCAACCGAATTGATTGAAGAAATCCGCGAGATCTCATGGGAACTTCGGCCCTCCGTACTTGATGATTTAGGATTAGTGCCAGCTATTCGTTCGTTTCTATCCCGTTACTCTGACCATTACAATATTGATGTCTATTTTGAATGCGTGTTAAATCGGCGCTTGGACATCAGCATTGAACTAACGATTTACCGGATTATTCAGGAAGCACTCACGAATATACGGAAATATGCAGAAGTTAATGAAGCGACGGTCTCTGTTAGAGAAATAGAGGATGTTATTCGAGTGATGATTGAGGATAAAGGAAAGGGATTTGATGTGAAGAATCAAACCTTTGGTGTTGGTTTGTTTAGTATGGATGAGCGAGCACGTTCGGTGGGCGGAGAGTTATTAATCAGCTCTTCACCTGGGAAGGGGACTAAACTGATCTTAGAAGTACCGAGTTCTATTGTGGAATAGCAAAGAACCAGGCGACGCCTGGTTCTTTCTTTTAAATTTTGGCTGTATTAAACTTGTCTGTTGATTTCCGTTCCAGGCACTTCGCTTTCCGCGGGCGTGCCGGGGAGCCTCCTCGTCGCTTTGCTCCTGCGGGGTCTCCCCTGCCCCGTACTCCCGCAGGAGTCTTCGTGCCTTCCACTCCAATCAACAGAGTGCTACAATCAACATTCACCTTTAACACAGCCTAAATTTTAAATGAACTCTTTAATGATACAATGCGGTTAAATACGAGCTTATCGACTGTGGTATGTTTAGGGTCGACGTTAAAGTATCCATGTCTAAAGAATTGGAATTTCTCCTGCGGTCTGCTTTCCTTCATGTTAGGCTCGACAAAGCCTTGTAACACCTGAATTGAATTTGGATTAACATTGTCCAAGAATGTCTTTTCTGTACCGCTGTTATCGTCTGTCTCGTCCAAAATCAGTGGTTCATAAAGACGGAATTCAGCAGGAACGGCATGAGCTGCTTCCACCCAATGGATTGTTCCCTTCACTTTTCTACCCGTAAACCCTGTGCCGCTTTTCGTCTCTGGGTCGTAAGTACAGCGCAGTTCAACTACTTTACCGGTTGAATCTTTTATCACTTCTTCACATTTAATGAAATAGGCATTTTTGAGACGGACCTCATTACCGGGGAACAGACGGAAATACTTTTTAGGCGGCTCTTCCATAAAGTCGTCTTGTTCAATATAAATTTCCCGCGAGAATGGAATTTTTCTCGTGCCCATTTCTGGATTCTCAGGATTGATTTCAGCATCTAGCAATTCAATTTGCCCTTCTGGATAATTCGTAATAACAACCTTTAAGGGATCGATGACACCCATTGTTCGTGGTGCTTTTAATTTTAAATCCTCACGGACGAAGTGTTCAAGCATTTGTGAATCAACTGCTCCAGAACCTTTGTGAATGCCAGTTTCTCGGACAAACGAAACAATCGATTCTGGCGTGAATCCTTTTCTTCTCATCCCGGAAATGGTTGGCATACGAGGATCATCCCAGCCATCCACAAATCCTTCATCTACTAATTGCTTCAGCTTCCGTTTACTCATGACCGTATTCGTTACATTTAGGCGGCCGAATTCTATTTGCTGTGGAGTGCTCTCCATTTCACAATGTTCGACAACCCAATTATAGAGGGGCCGTTGGTCTTCAAATTCTATCGTACAAATGGAATGGGTTACTCCTTCAATTGCATCCTCAAGTGGATGAGCAAAAGCATACATCGGATAAATGCACCATTTGTCACCGGTATTATGATGGGATGCATGGGCAATCCGGTAGATAACAGGGTCACGTAAGTTTATATTCGGTGATGACATATCAATTTTTGCTCGAAGAACCTTTTGGCCGTTTTCATAGGCACCTTCCCGCATCTTTTCAAATAACTCAAGGTTCTCCTCAATCGAACGGGTCCGGTAAGGGCTATCCTTTCCAGGTTCCGTTAGTGTCCCACGGTACTGGCGGATTTCGTCAGCTGATAAGTCATCAACATAGGCTAATCCTTTATTAATCAATAGCACCGCACGTTTATACATTTCCTCAAAGTAATTGGAAGCAAATAATAAGTTATCCCATTCAAAGCCTAACCACTTTACATCTTCTTTGATTGAGTTTACATATTCGATATCTTCTTTTAACGGATTGGTATCGTCAAAGCGTAAATTGGTCAGCCCGTTAAACTCGTCGGCTAAGCCGAAGTTGATGACAATCGATTTTGCATGTCCAATATGTAAATAACCGTTAGGCTCTGGCGGGAATCGAGTGACGATTTTATGGTGCTTTCCAGATTCAAGATCTTTAATCATAATATCCTTAATAAAATTAGATGTGTTATTGTCCACCCTTTTCAACCTCTTTCATTCTTAACTCTACATTATAAATAACATAAATACAGATATTTTTCCATTGTTCCCAACAATTCATGTATAAAACACTCGGGAAATGGAAAATTTATTTATTTTTTAAGCATTCTGGAATTGGCAAGTGTGTATGAAAAAGACTACAATAGTTTCTTGAAGTAATATAAAGGAAGGGGAACTACAAATTGATTAACTTTGGAACAGTCGGAACAGGATGGATCACTGAATCCTTTATCAAAGCTGCAGAGCTCAGCGGTCAATTGCAATTAACAAGTGTCTATTCTAGAACAGAGGATAAAGCGAAACAATTAGCCGATACATATAACGCTCCATATTTTTACACTGACATTGAGGAGATGGCAAAGAGTTCAGAAATACAAGCGGTATATATTGCATCACCGAATTCTGTCCATTTTGAACAAACACTTACATTTTTGAAAAATAAGAAACATGTTATCTGTGAAAAACCGATTTTTTCAACGAGTGCGGAGTTACATACAGCCTATCAGACAGCTGAGGAAAATGGCGTATATCTGTTTGAAGCGATTCGTAATATCCATACCCCAAATTTTAAAATACTAAAAGACAACCTCCAACGGGCTGGGAAGCTTCGTAGTACCATATTGCCTTATATCCAATATTCCTCTCGCTATGATTTATTTTTACAAGGGGAGGAGCCCAATATTTTCTCGGCTCAATATTCTGGGGGCGCGCTTGTTGATTTAGGTGTCTATCCGCTCTATTTAGCAGTCGGATTGTTTGGTGCTCCTAAGCAGGTCAACTATCATCCAGTGGTTCTTCGGAGCGGTGTGGATGGAAGTGGAACCTTGGTGTTAACGTATGATGATTTTATTTGTACGATCCTTTGTTCAAAAATTTCTCATTCCGAATTACCGTGTGAAATTCACGGGGAAAGTGGAACATTTTTCCTTGAAGATGCAGCCCCGATTTCAACTATTACCTTCGTGGACAACCGAGGAAAAGAGAGAGAAACCATTAGCGTCACCCAAGAAGAAGAAAATATGGTATATGAATGTGAAAACATTGCTAAGATTATTGAGACGAAAAATGATCAAGAATATTTGCGGTTAAAAAATTGGAGTGAAATCGTACTCCAAATTACCGAAGAGGCTAGGAAACAAAATAATATCTTATTTGCAGCAGAAAAATAAAACAAGGCCAGGAGGATACGTTCTCCTGGCTTTATTTCATGAGGTAATCTTCCCCAAAAAAGCTTATTTAACATTTTATGAAGGGGTATGTGAATTCTTTATGAATTCAATATTCTCAATGACTTTTATCACATGCCATGTTTTGTAAGTTCATTATAGTTGAGGGAGTAAGATGGGAGGAAACCTTATGAAATCAAAAGCTTGGTACCAGAAACAGTTGAAACGTAAACCTGTCCAAATTACAAGATATACTGTTCAGGGTTTGTTTTTGTTGTTTTTACTATATGTTGGTCTGCAGTTTTATCAATTCTATTTGCATTTTGAAACACTCGGAAAATCCCCTTTTGTTGACCGCCCCTCTGCGGTTGAAGGTTTTTTGCCAATCAGCGGTTTGGTCGCCTTAAAAGTATGGCTTACGAGTGGCGAATTTGATGTCATTCATCCGGCCGGCCTCGTTTTGCTTGCCTTTTTTGTAGGTGCAGGAATTATTTTACGTAAATCATTCTGCAGTTGGATTTGTCCTGTTGGAACAGTTAGTGAGTGGATTGGGTGGCTGGGCAGGAAAATTTTTAAGAGGAATTTTGAAATTCCGCGATGGTTGACCTGGATTTTAACACCAATAAAATACTTATTGATGTTATTTTTTGTCCTTATGGTTGTACAAATGCCCGTGTTTACGGCGAAAAGTTTTCTTGAGGAACCGTATAATAAAGTATCCGATGTAAAAATGCTCCTTTTATTTATCAATCTTGGCGGCATTGCCTTGAAGTTTATCATTGTCATCTTTACCCTGTCCTTATTCTTTAGAAACTTTTGGTGCCGCTTCTTGTGTCCATACGGTGCACTGATCGGACTAGGCAGTATCTTTAGAATTACAAAGATTGAGAGAAATGAAGATACGTGTACAAACTGCGAAATGTGCACAAAGGTTTGTCCGCAAAGATTAAAGGTACATAAAGTTGAGACAGTAAATTCCCTTAATTGTTCAGCCTGTCTGTCCTGTGTAGAGGCATGTCCCGTGAAAGACACGCTAAACATGACGGTAGCGCGGAAAAAGGTAAATAAATGGTTTGTTCCAGTTACCTTCTTTGTGCTGTTCTTCGTGGTTATTACGATTGCTAAAATAACCGGCCACTGGGATACCATCATTTCCTATGAGGAATGGAAACAGCTAATCCCGGAAGTAGAAAACATAAAATAAAGAAGGAAGAGAAGCAAAAAATATAAGATTAATGAACAGTTGTAATATATAAAACTATAAAAACATTGCTATTTGGGTCATCCACAATAGTGGTGTTTTTTCGTTTCGAGTGTTAAACACATAGCCCACTTTTCATCATATAAATATAAAAAACTAAAATGGGTGAGTTATGATGGTTGGTAATAACAGAGAATTAATAACTTGGGTATTGCCATATCTCCCAATGGGAGCAGAGTTGGAATACCGAAATCAACAAGCAATCCTTCAATCTATGGATATCGATGGTGATGGAATCCAGGAAATCTTTGGGGTATACCGTCTTAACCGACAGCCCTATTTATTTGTTCTTAAGCAGTACTTTGGTCAATTTAAATATTATTATCCGCTTCCCTCTGAGGTGAAGCAAGACGTCATCCGAATGCTGTCCATTTCCAGAGAGTCAAGGGCCGTTTACCTTTTTCCTGTTGTGAGGAAGGAAATGGGCGGAAACAGTTGGGGCTATATGGATACAAAAGGTAAATGGGTTCTTCCGGCAAACTACGATCATGCAGAGGATTTCCAGGAGAATGGTTTGGCCATTGTTGGTTTAATGGACAAATCAGGTGTCATAAATTCTAGCGGTTATTATATCGTGCGTCCGAAATACGATACAATAACCCCTTTTTCTGAAGGCCGGGCCGTTGTCAATGATGCCCAGGGATTCAAGGTAATTAATGAGAATGGCAAAGAAATCACGGAAAAGGCGTATTCTATCATTGTTGGAGAGTATAAAGAGGGTCGCGTCCGTGCTGTTGAAATAGATGCGGATGGGGAGTATTTATATGGGTATCTCAATAAAAGAGGGAAAGAAGTAATTCCATTAATTTATAAAATGGCAAGTGATTTTGAACAGGGGAAAGCAATTGTTAAGACTAAGGAAGGTAGGTTTCAACTTATTGATCTTACCGGAAAGGTTTTACAATCGTATCCTTATGCATACGTCGCTAACTACGGTCAAGGATTGCTTGCATTTCGGAAGAGGAACGATGGGATGCTGGGTTATATTAATGAACTGGGGAAAACAATCATAGAGCCGCAATTTTCGAATGGAGAGTCATTTAATGAAGGCCGGGCAATTGTCAGTTTGTCAGAGAATAATAGAGAAAACTTTGGCGTTATTGATCGGCAAGGTCATTTTGTAATTAAGCCAAACTTTAATCAAATCTTAGATTTAGGTGAAGGTCGCTTTGCTATAGGAAAGGAGATTGACCCGAAACAGCCTTGTATGAGATCCATCTATGCCTTAGCTGATTCGGATGGTCATATCCTCACAGGATTTCATTTTACAGTGATCACGAAATTTGAGGATGGTCTTGCGTCCGTCACAGATGATCAGCATACTTATTTTATTGATAAACATGGAAGGCGAAAGGAACATCTGCCAATGGTTAGTGGCTCAGGCTGGCTTAGTTTTGAGAAAACACTAATTAAGGGTCATATTGACGACCATCTTATCTATTTTAATCAAACGGGAGAGTTACTCTGGAAGCAAGCCACTATTCTCCCGCTAAATAACCAATATTCGGTGGTGGAGCATAAATATAAACCTAATAAGGATTATTTAGTCTATTATCCACAAATTGCAGGGATGGAAAATCCAGAAAGTGTAAATCGCACTTTAAAGGAGATGGCGGGCGTAAAACCTGTACCAGCACACACTCAACTGGAATCGAACTATACGGGTAATTATGAAATTCCTTATTTTAAGAAAAATTTGCTGGTCATCAAGATTGTGGGCTACGACTACCCGTTTTGTGCGGCGCACGGAATGCCGGTGCAAAAATATGCTCATATTAACCTAAAAACTGGGTCGATGTACCAATTGAAAGACCTTTTTAAGCCTGACAGCCCTTATGTAAAAGTAATTAGCAATCTGATTCTTGAACAAATAAAAGGTAATAACCAATACTCATCTTACTTATTTCCTGATGATTACCATGGGATAAAGGCAGATCAACCATTTTTTATAAGTGAGGCTGGTCTGAATATCTACTTTCAACCCTATGAAATTGCGGCATTTGCAGCCGGTTTTCCTACCTTTATCATTCCTTTTGATGACATAAAAGAGCTTATTAATAGGAACAGCGAATTTTGGAAATCGTTTCACTAAGGAAGGCAGGAATTAATCCTGTCTTTTGTTTATGTAAACTAATGAAAAACTACATAGAAATATGAAATAATGGTGGTAAGTGATAAATTATTATCGAAGGAGTGCATGGCTATGAAGATTTATGATATTTCTAGAAAATTAATAAATGGGATGCCTGTTTGGCCAGGGGATACGGCCTTTCATTACGAGGTCGCATGGCCAATGGAGGAAAGTGGATCCGTTAATGTGGGTAAACTTGAATTGAGCACCCATACAGGAACACATGTGGACGCTCCCTTTCATTTTGATAACAAAGGAAAACGAATCATCGAGTTGAACCTCGACCTATACATTGGTCCGGCGAGAGTTATTGATATGCAAGGTAAGGAAAGCATTGGTGCCGCTGATTTAGAAAAGATTAATCTTGATGGATGCAAACGGGTGCTATTCCGAACCCTTTCCTGGGAAAACTCTGATGTTTTCCCTGAAAAGATTCCACATATTGAGCCAAACTTAGCTCCTTTTTTAGGAAGTAAGGGAGTTCAACTGATCGGCTTGGATATCCCATCTGTCGATCCAATTGACAGTAAAGAACTGCCTGCCCATCATAGCTTGAATGAGCATGGTATTCACATCCTAGAGTCACTGATGCTTGATGAAATCGAACCTGGAGATTACGAACTGATTGCCCTTCCATTACCACTATCAGAAGGAGACGGAAGTCCGGTTCGAGCAGTCCTGAGAAAGTAGAAGAATTTGGTGTCAGGCACCAAAAAGCGTGAATCCATTGGACTCACGCTTTTTTATCTTACTAAGGAAAAGTCACTGTTCCTTTGTCTGACTTGTATATTTTTGGCGATAAATTAACCAATAACCTCCAAAGCCAATGATAATAAGTAACCCCACCAAACCTGGAACAACATAACTTTTTAATGTTGGCTGGGCAGGCGCCAATTGTTTTTGAGCCAATTTGGCCTGTTCATTTTCTGTTGCGGTGCTTTTATTGGCTGAAACAATTTTATTATTATCTGAGGTTAACGCAGCCATTTGAGCTGTTTGGCTAACTACTGAATTATTTTGAGGAGAAGAAACTTCTATTCGAGAATCGGCAAAGACAATCGTTCCTACTAGAAAAAACAACAGTGATGTGATAAGAGCAATCTTATTAAACATCATATTCAACTCCGCTATATTGTAATCTTTCTATTGTTTATTCTATCATCGTTAGTTGCAGGAAATATCACTTTTTCCGCAAAGTTCACAAAGCTTTCGAAATTTAAATCCTCTTAAAATTAACAAAAATTCTTCCCAAACATAGGAATCTCAGTGCACGGGGGGCTATTTCTCATCGGAAATCTTCCAAATCCAAACTTGATATAAATCAATTTCAAATGAAGAGAAGGGTGATAAACTGAAGCATAAACTTATACTCTTAACAAAGGGGAGCGAGAATTATGTTTGAAATCGTTGATAAGAAAGCAGTAATGGATATTCGGGAACGTATTGCAAAGGGCGAACATCCACGCCGCGAAATATTGAATTTTGTTAGAGAAGCACCAGTCGGTACCATTTTTGAAATTCACTTGCCACATCGAGGGGAGCCTCTAATCGCCAGTTTACAATCGTTAGGCATAAATGTAATTGTTAATGAAGTAGAGCCTATGCATTTTAGACTAATGGCCATCAAGCTTGATGAGATTAACTAATACCTGATACTTGTTTTAGTTGATCCAACTCTAGAATCTGTATTTGTCGGCGCCCGTCCATGCAATCTGATAATTTGTTCTTTCCCCTCTGGGGACATTTTTGTTAACTTGATCAGTCCTTCATTCACCACGAATAATGTCTCCGAATGTTCGCCATCTCGAAAAATATATTCTCCCTTACTAAAACATTTGCTTCTGGTTACCTTTTGTAGCTGTTGAAGATCCTCTTCATTCATCCCTTTAAAAACTGGTACGGATGTAATGCATGATGATTCATGAGAGCAGCAATGGTCACAGCACATTCTTAAGTCACTCCTCCGCAGTTCTTATAACTTTATAGTATCTTCTTTGAACCTTCTTTGTAGTGATTTACATCAATTCTGTTTTTCTTGATATAAATCAATGTTAACTAGAATGATTCGCATTACAATCAAAGTAAAACAAGCAGTGAAGGGGTGCTATTTAAGTGAGTATCATGGAATTAGCATTAAATGAAGTTGCCTGCTCAGGATGTATCGGAAAAATTAAAAGAGAAATGCAAAGAACATATGGAATTAAAAAAGTTAAAATCCTAACAGGTAGTGGGAAGATTCAAATAAACTTTAATGAAAGCTTTATACACTCCGAGGAAATAAATCGGAATCTTTATAAAATGGCATTGCGAATATTTGATTAATGGCTGCTCATAGTGGGCAGTTTTTTTTTTGAATATTACATCTTTATTAAGAACATAAAGTTCGTTATAATGTTTTATGTGTTACGACTGAACTCGAATAAGCGACGGTAATAATTTTCTCTTCCAGGTTAAATAATAAACAAAAATGGGAGGGATTTTTTTGGAGCATAATCAGGATAGTAAGTTTGAAGAAACTTTTCTTCCAATGACCTCGGTTGGCAATGGCGTGGGGATGGCTGTTTTACCCGATGTATATTGTTATACCGACAAAATCGTGAACCTCGTACTTGTTGGAGATCCGAATAAATCGGGGGAATTTGTGCTCATTGATACAGGTATGCCTAAGTCCGCAGAAAAAATAATGGAAATGATACAAGAACATTTTGGTGAGCGGGCCATTCCAAAAGCGATCGTTTTAACACATGGACATTTTGATCATGTCGGATCAGTGGCTGAATTGTTGGAAGAGTGGAAGATTCCGGTTTATGCTCATGACCTAGAACTTCCCTTTTTAACTGGCCAATGTGACTACCCACCTGGTGACCCAAATGTTGATAGTGGACTTGTTGCAAAATTGTCACCGATGTTCCCAAACCATGGAATTAATATAAGTGACTATGTTCATGTCCTACCTGCCGATGGGACTATTCCAAATATGCCAAATTGGAAATGGGTACATACACCAGGTCATACACCAGGACATATCAGTTTATTCCGTGAACATGATCGGGTGCTCATTGCCGGTGATGCGTTTGTGACCGTAAAACAAGAATCACTCTATAAAGTAATGACGCAAACACAGGAGATTAGCGGGCCGCCTAAATATTACACAACTGACTGGGAAGCGGCATTTGAATCCGTGAAGAAGCTAGAGGCACTCAAGCCTCAAGTAGTGGTGACCGGTCATGGGCTTCCAATGGGCGGTGAAGAACTAGCAGAAAGCCTTTGGTATTTAGTGGAGCATTTTGATGAGATTGGCCGTCCTAAGAGTGGAAGATATGTGAATTAAATATCCTAAAAAAAACTTGAGCTGCCGACGCATGCAGCTCTTTTATATGAGTAAAATGTTCTTTTTTGAGAACAAATGAAAGAATTCATAGATTTCAGGATAGATACTACAAAAATAATGGAAACTAATCGAACAATTTATGAGGTGGTAATAATGAAACTCTGTATATTCCTGCTAATTGCGGGACTATTGGATGCTGTTCTGACGCATGTTGGGATTGCTTCAGGTATCGTTTCTGAAGGGAACCCGATGATGAAACTGGTCATTGAAAAAAGCTGGTCTTATTTCTACATTATTAAAATCTTTTTGCCCCTAATCTTGCTTGGGTTGTTTTACCTGCGCCCATTAAAAGGCTGGATTCGGACGCTCTTGGTTTCTACTTGCGTTCTTTACTTCTCAGTACTGATTTATCATATGGTTTGGATTGCCCTCTATTTTAATTCTGCATCATGACTTTACACTATTCCTAACTAGACACTCCGAGATTATTACGTTAGTATCAATACGATATGTAAAGACAAATAATAAGAAAAATGATTTTATATAAAGGAGTACACTATGTTAAATACTTTAAAACCATACTTGCAGGCAGCATGGGAAAAGTCAGGATTTCAACAGCCGACTTCCATTCAAGAAGCGGCCATTCCGATGATTCTCGAAGGCAAGGATTTAATTGCCGAGTCACCGACAGGTACTGGTAAGACGCTTGCTTATCTTCTGCCATTATTACATAAAATGGATCCTAGTTTACAATCCCTCCAAGCTATTGTATTAGCTTCTTCACAAGAGTTGGTGATGCAGGTTTATCAAGAATTTCAAAAGTGGTCTGAAGGCAGTGGAATCAGAGGCACTTCCATCATTGGCGGAGCCAATATGAAACGGCAGCTTGAGAAATTAAAGAAACGCCCTCATGTCATATTTGCTACACCTGGCCGTTTACTAGAACTAATCAAACAGAAAAAAGTGAAAATGCATGAAGTAAAAATAGTCGTTCTCGATGAGGGAGATCAATTACTCATTCACGAACATCTTAATACTGTTCAAAATATTGTGAAATCAACTATGAGCGACCGCCAAGTGGTCTTGTTTTCAGCAACAATGAAACCGGCGACAGAGAAATTAGCCAAAGAAATGACGAAGGACCCAGAAGTTCTTCGCATTGAAAAGGATGAACTTGCGTCTTCCGGGGAAGTGGAGCATATTTATTTTTCCTGTGAGCCAAGAGACAAGATCAAGCTTCTTGAAAAAATCACACGTTTAGAAAATAGTAAATCGCTTGCTTTTATTAATGATATTGGCGAAATTGAAGTATTTAAAGAAAAATTACATTTTAAAGAGCTATCAATTGGAATCTTGCATAGCGACATGAAGAAGCTCGAACGACAAGCTGCATTAAAGTCTTTCCGTGATGGAAAAATGAGCATGTTGATTGCAACGGATGTAGCGGCAAGAGGACTTGATATCCAAGGAGTTACTCACGTGGTTAATATCGATTCTCCAAAGGATATCTCACAGTATGTGCACCGAGCGGGACGAACAGGCAGAATGGGTGCGAATGGAATTGTTATCTCGCTTGTTACGGAGAGGGAAGAACGAGAATTGAAACAGTATTGCCGTGAATTAAAGGTCCCGGTTAATAAGAGAGTTTTTTACAAAGGACTTATCGCTGAAGAGGGACAAAGGGAACACAAACTAAGAAGATGATAGACGGCAATGACAGTGGAGTAAAATCCACTGTCATTTTTTTATAAGAAAGGACTTTCAATTCTATTGCTTGAATAGTTAAGAAGAAGAAACGGAGGAGAACAACCATGGAAAATTCGAAATTAAAAAAAATGGCTGAAGAGTGGCTTGAAGAAGCAACTATAACACAGATCCAAGAAAAATTTGCGCAAGGGGAGCTTACAGCGAAAGAGCTTGTCTTGATGTATCTAGATAGAATCGCTAAGTATGACAAACATTTGCATTCCATCCTTGAAGTGAATCCTGATGCTTTGCAGATAGCCGAAGCGCTCGATAACGAACGAAACGAAAAAGGACCTCGCAGTCGATTGCATGGACTTCCGATCTTACTAAAAGATAACATTGATACTCACGATAAAATGCATACAAGCGCGGGGTCTCTTGCCTTAAAAGATTCAATTGCCCTCCATGATTCATTTGTGACAGAACAATTACGCAGAGCTGGAGCAGTCATTCTTGGTAAGACAAATATGACTGAATGGGCAAATTTCATGGCAATCGGGATGAAAAGCGGGTATAGTTCACGAGGCGGACAGGTTTTAAATCCATATGGACCAAGCAAGTTTGATGTGGGTGGTTCTAGCTCAGGTTCAGGAGCAGCCGTTGCCGCTAACTTTGCCACAGTAGCGGTTGGAACGGAAACATCTGGATCCATCTTAAATCCTGCTTGTCAAAATTCCCTGGTGGGAATCAAGCCTACAGTGGGTCTTATCAGCAGACGAGGGATTATTCCAATTGCACACTCCCAGGACACAGCTGGTCCAATGGCTAGAACAGTGGAAGATGCTGCAATTCTTCTAACGGCACTATGTGGAAGCGATAAGAAAGATCCCATTACCACAACAAATCCATTTGCTCAAAAAGACTTTTCCAATCATCTATTGACGCATGGACTAAGCGGGAAAAGAATAGGCATAGCCCTAGAAGGCTTTATCGAGTTATTAAGTGAAGAAAAACAAAAGGTGATTCTTGCAGCGGTTGATAAATTAAAAACCACTGGTGCTATCGTGATTGATAACATTGAAATTCCATCTGCCAAAGCCGCTTGGAAGTATGATGTTTTAACCTATGAATTTAAACCAGATCTTAATGCGTATTTAAACAGCCTCCATCCATTGATACCTATTAGAAATATAACAGACCTTATTGATTTTAATAAGAACAATGAGGAGAAAATGCTCAAATACGGTCAGGCAGTCCTGATCGAGTCTGAAGAAACAAGCGGCTCGTTAACAGAAGCTGCTTATGTTAACGCATTGGAGTTTGACCTTTATCATTCGAAAAACCAGGGAATTGATTTTGCCTTAGAAACATCCAACCTTGATGTGATTGTTTTCCCAAGTGAAGAAGGCTCTCATATTAGTGCAAAAGCGGGTTACCCATCCATTGCTGTTCCAGCTGGTTATACAGCAGAAGGGGAGCCAGTCGGGATTACATTTGCAGGAACGGCCTACAGTGAGCCTCTTTTAATCGAAGTCGCTTATGCATTTGAACAAATGACTAAATTTAGAAAAGCGCCGATCCTTGAAAAAGAATAAGACTATTTAGTTTCACTCATACTATCAATGTATTTCTCAAAAAGGAGCTGGTAGTATGGGAAGACAGAAGCTAGGTAATCAAAATGCACAACGAAATAATAATCGCAAAAAGCAAATGAGAGATAGTGAAGAGCTGGTTGAATTCACAACTGGTGAAGAAGTAAAACACAATCGTCCAAATAGTAAGTAATAAACGGCGCCTCCTTCACATGAGAAGAGAGGCGCTTTTTTGTTTGATAAGAAAGTGTAAGTTTTTGAACTTAGATTAAGATCTAGCTCCAGGTCATACGCCACTGTACAGGGCGCTTGTGCTTTCTTAGATAAACTCACTCTTCAGCAAGTAATTTTAGTGCTTTTTTCGCAGGTCCCTCGATCACGTCGCCTGAATATGCATACCGTGAACCGTGACAAGGACAATCCCATGTTTTTTCCGCATGGTTCCATTCACATTCACAGCCAAGATGGGTGCAGGTAGTATCAACAATATAAAGTTTACCTTTTTCGTCCTTATAGGCACCCGCTCTTTTTCCGTTATACATCACAACAGAACCTTCGCCATCCGACAGATCGTCCGGATCTCCTGGAACAATTTCAAGCTTGCCCTTAATTAGATGTTTGGCAACGTCGATATTAGTGGTGGCAATACTTTTTAAATCCGGGTCAGCATGGAATCGGGACGGTGAATAAAGCTCTTTGTACGGATTTTCGTTGTTTAACACATAATCGGCTAATAAACGGCCAGCCATGGTTCCTGTTGTCATCCCCCATTTTTTAAATCCCGTAGCCACTAAAATATGCTCCCGCTCAGAAGTAATTGGACCAATATATGGCAGCTTGTCCAATGTAACTAAATCCTGTGCAGACCAGCGGTAATCATATTCCTTAATCCCAAAAACCTCTTCTGCAAATGCTTCAAGATTTTCAAAATGCGCAATCGTGTCAATACCTTGGCCGGTTTTATGGTTTTCACCGCCAATTATAATGAGGTTTTCCCCATTAACTGGTGTATACCGAATCGAACGGGATGGACTGTCCGCACTAATATACATGCCTCCAGGATATTCTTTGTCGGTTTTAATTCCAATCGCATAAGACCGGTCCGCATACATTCGTGCAAAATAAAGACCTGGCAAATCGTAAAATGGGAAATGAGAGGCAATAATCACTTTAATGCAATTTACCTTGAAACCAGATTTGGTAACAACCCTTGACTGTTGTTCATCATCTTCAATGTCAGTAGCGGTTGTATTTTCAAACACCATACAGCCGGCCTTCACGGCTTCATCCAAGAGGACTTTTAAATATTTTAGTGGATGAAACTGGGCCTGATTTTGCATCATCAAGGCTGCTTTCACTTCGATATTGAATGGAATCGTATCTTTTAATGCTCCATCAATACCAAGACGTTTATATGCTTCCGACTCCGTGACCAGCTTTTCTTTATATTCATCCGTGACCGCATAAATATAAGCATCTTGTTTGCTAAAATCACAATCAATTCCTTTTTCATTTACGTTATTTTCAACAAATTTTATAGCGTTCATATGTGATTCGAAATATAGCCTGGCCTTTTCTTCTCCGAAATGGTTAATAAATTCGTCATAAATTAAATCATGTTGGGCGGTAATCTTTGCAGTTGTATGACCAGTTGTACCATTCAAAACACTGCCGGCCTCTAATAATGCGACCTTGACGCCTTCCTTTGCAAGTAAATAAGCAGCTGTAATCCCTGTAATCCCCGCTCCAACAATGGCCACATCGACAGATATATCTTCAGTTAAATTCTTAAAAGTTGGTAATTCTATTTCACGCCAATACGTTTTTGGGAATTGTGGAATTTTTTCAGATGAACTCATATATATACTCCTCCAGCCTAAAAAATGACATCAATATTAATTTTCCCAAAGGAGTTAAAATACATGTAATCAAGGAAGGATTTTCTTTACATAAAAAGAACCCAGCGTATGCAGGGTTCCTACTCCTCTTTGTCAAATTCCAATGGATCAATTCGGGTAGAGTCTTCGGTATTTAATGAACTTCTAAGGAAGTAGAAGAATGTACCTCCTATACAACCAAGTAATATAAATAAACCAATCGTTGTGACCCACCAAATTGCTGCCATTGTATTCCCCCTTTGAAAAGCGAAAGAGATGATTGTCTTAAGCTTTTCTAAAAATATATGCAAAAGGGGGGAGGATTTTTCCAACGAATTTCACTTAGTCTTTTTTCTTAAGTGAAGCATAATAGTCCACTTTTTTGATATTTACACCGACAAAGGTTTCAATAATCGACTGGCCGCCGGCAATCGATAAAATTAAGATGACCACAAAGGTAATCCGGGGAAAGAGTAAATAGGCTCCCCCAAGTAAAATGGCACTCCAAACACCTGCACACCAATAACATTTCAATAAATAACCGAACATCGATGTCGGAACTTCCTTTGTTTCTACACCAGCATCTGTTTCCACCCTGACTTTTTTAACAAAAGGTTTACGGATAAATTCGGTAATCTTATCAAAGACAATTAAATGGGTTAAACGATAACTCGCTAAAATTAACATTATATATGTCATCCATGAAATTTCCTTCACTTTTAATCCTCCATAATGTAGACCAAATTTTAAATGAATCAAAGTTAATAAAATTTTTTAATCCATTGTATATTTTGAGCATCAAATCAAGATTATATATTCGGAGGAGGCGAAAAAATGAAAAAATCTTTTTGGTTTAGTTTACTGTTTTTATTATCGCTATTTTGTATTCCAAGTGTGTCTTTTGCCCAGCAAATCTACACTGTTCAGCCGGGTGACACACTTTGGAAAATCGCAGTCAGGTATCAAGTTGGGATTTCTGAGATTATTTCTGCCAATCGGCAATTTCCGAATCCGAATCTGATCTATCCAGGTCAAAAGGTAACCATTCCTAGCTTCGATTCTGTCAAGAGCATTGAAAATCAGGTCATTCAGTTAACCAATCAGGAACGTTCGAAAAATGGTTTAAAAGCGTTAACACCAGATTGGGAACTGTCAAGGGTGGCTCGTTACAAAGCCAATGATATGAGAGATAAGAACTATTTCAGTCATACAAGTCCAACGTATGGCAGTCCATTTGATATGATGAAAAACTTTGGGATTTCTTATCGTTCAGCTGCTGAAAACATTGCAGCAGGGCAAACAACACCTGCATCAGTTGTCCAAGCATGGATGAACAGCTCTGGTCATAGAGCCAATATATTAAGTACGAAATCAACCTATATTGGAGTTGGCTACGCTCAAGGCGGCTCATCAAGACACTATTGGGTTCAGATGTTTATCTCTAAATAAGCTTAAAAGGGTCAGTATCTTAAGTATTTCGCTTAAGGACTGACCCTTTCTACGTCTTAGGACCGAGATAAAAATCAAGCTAAGGCGCAATTATGACAAACAAAGAAAAGAGGTAAGATGATATCAAGATAAAGAAAGGAGAAAAATAAAATGAAAAAATTTGGTTTATTGTTAGCAGGTGGAATTTCAGCAGTGATCTTGCTTTCAACCATTGGTCCAATGCTGGGGTTACTCGTAAGCTTGGTACTCCTCTACTTCATATTCAAACAGTTCTTAAAAGCAAAATCTACAGGTGGAAAAATCGGGCTTGGAATGATCGGCCTCATCGTCCTAATGGCCTCTTTTCATAATGCCCCAGCCCTCATAGGAGTGGCTGCAGCTTATGTATTATACCTTGTTTATAAAAAATGGAACCAAAATAAGGACACTGCCGTGAAGGAAGAGTCTGACCCATTTGTTAATTTTGAAAAACAATGGAATGAACTGAAAAATTATTAAGATTAAAAGGAGAGAATACAAATGACAAACTTATTTACAAGAATTAAAAATACGATTACAGCAGATTTACACGAGGCACTTGATCAAAAAGATAAAAAAAATCCGATTGCATTATTGAATCAATACCTGCGACAATGTGAACAAGAAACGGAGAAAGTTAGAAAGTTATTAGAACGTCAATATACATTGAAGGATGAATTTACGAGAGAATACCAGCAGGCAGTCCAGTTAGCTGAAAAAAGAAAATACCAGGCGGATGTAGCTTCTAAGGCTGGGGAAACAGAGCTTTATCAGTTAGCCTCTTCAGAGTTTGAGCAATATGCGGACCGTGCAACGCGATTAAGTGTATCGCTTGAACAAGTAAAAGGGCAACTAGCAGACTTAGAAAGAAAATATGAAGAAATGAAGCACAAAATCAAGGATATGCACCTAAGAAGGATGGAATTAATGGGCCGTGAAAATGTGACACGTGCGAACCACCAAATCAACCAAGTGCTTGATGCAAATACTTATTCAGATAAATCCTACTCAAAGTTTAAAGAGATTGAGAACTATCTTGACCGTTTGGAACATCAAGTGAATAGTTCGTTTTATCGTAATACCATTGATGCTCGGATCGCTCAGTTAGAAAAAGAAATGAAATTAGAAGAAAGCAAGTCCATTTAATTACAAATATGGTATGCTAAAAGAAAAGCGGAGGTGCGCTGCACATGGGCGCAAGGATAAAAGGCGTAGGCTTTCTGCGCCTTTTGTCCATACATTAAATTAAATGATGAGCCAAATATTTATAAGGGAGGGTGAGCCATGTTTAAAAATACCAAAAATGATTATTTAGGCTGGATGTTCATCATTGGTGCAATCATTCTAGTCATGGAAATATTATTTTTCAACAGCGGGCTTATTTTTTCCCTTATCATATCTGGCGGCATGGTTTTTCTCGGCCGCAAGCGTGCTGGGAAAAAAAGAGGAAAGTTTCTTTTTATCGGTGGAATTATCTTCTTTGTAATTAGTATCTTTCACATGATAACGTTTAGGTTCTTTTTGCTTGCCATATTACTGCATTTTTTAATTCAGTTTATTAATTCAAAAAAACATCCTAAAAAGATTACACCGGAAATCATCCAGGAGGAAGAAACCACGGAACAAGAAACTCTGATTAAAACAGAGCCATTATTTGAAAATATTGTTCTTGGTCAACAGAAGACCCCTTCTGGTGCTTATAAATGGAATGATGTAAACATCCAGGCAGGAATTGGCGATACCATCATTGATCTTAGTTTTACGATGCTTCCAAAAGGGGAAACCGTTATCTTTATACGAAATCTCGTCGGGAATATTCAAATCCTTGTTCCTTATGATATTGAAGTAAGTATCCACCACTCTTGCATAGTAGGTTCAACAAGTGTTTTCGAGCACCATGACTCGAAACTTTTCAATCGGGTCTTATACGTAAAGACACCTGGATATGAGGCAGCCGAGCACAAAGTAAAAATATTTACCTCGCTCGTTGCCGGAAATTTAGAGGTGAGCCGGATATGAGCACAACCCAGCGCCAAATTTTCTGGAGTGTCGGCTTTTCCTTTTTTATTGCGATCATAATCGGTGCCATTTTTATCTTTGTTTTTCCATTGGGCAGTTGGGCAGAATTGTGGAGTAAACAGTTCATGAATATTCCCTTTGTTATCTTTATCCCTGCTTTTAGTATTGCGGTCGGAATACTTTTAGGTGCGTTCTCTGGGATGTATTGGAGAAAACAGTTTCTCTCGGTTGAACATTCCTTGCATTTATTGGAGGAAGGGAAACAGATAGAAGTGAAGGAGAAGCCAGTGATCTCGGAAATGCAACTGATTGCCAACCGAATAGACAAAATCGGTAAACAGATGTCAGAGCAGGCTAAACTTTCTCAGCGCTTAGCCACCGAGAAGGTAGAGGACTTAGAAGGAAGAATACAAGAAATAATTGAACAAGAACGGAACCGTCTAGCCCGTGAGCTTCACGATTCTGTCAGTCAGCAATTATTTGCTGCTTCGATGATGATGTCAGCCATCAACGAAACCAAGCAGCAATCACCACTAGAAAATGACCGTGAAGCAAAGCAATTGAAAATTGTAGAGGAAATGATTCACCAATCACAGTTAGAAATGCGTGCCCTTCTTTTACATTTGCGTCCTGTTGCCTTAAAGAATAAAACACTCCAAGAAGGAATTGAAGAGCTGTTAATCGAATTATCTCAAAAGGTTGAAATGGATATTAAATGGAAAACGGAGGCCTTTCCCTTAGATAAAGGTGTGGAAGATCATCTTTTCCGAATTCTGCAAGAATCTATATCAAATACGTTAAGACATTCGAAAGCAAGCTCGCTCGAAGTTCTAATGGTTAAAAGGGATGATTTAGTCATCCTACGAATTGTAGATGATGGAATTGGTTTTGATGTTAATGAGATGAAGGCAGGCTCCTATGGAATGCAAAATATGCATGAGCGTGCTGTTGAAGTAGGCGGTACGTTAAAGGTAGTTAGTGTAAAAAATCAAGGAACAAGGCTGGAAGTAAAGATTCCGGTGATGATTAATGGAGATGGTGCCAATGATTAGAGTAGTATTTGTTGATGATCATGAGATGGTAAGAATCGGGGTTTCTTCTTATTTATCTGCACAGCCAGATATTGAGGTAGTAGGAGAAGCGGACGATGGAACAAAAGGTGTAGAACTTGCCCTAGAACTTCGCCCTGATATTATCTTAATGGATTTAGTTATGAAGGAAATGGACGGGATTGAAGCAACGAGGCGAATCATTGAAAAATGGCCTGAAGCAAAAATCATCATCGTAACCAGTTTCTTGGATGATGAAAAAGTATATCCTGCACTAGAGGCTGGAGCCACAAGCTATATGCTTAAGACATCAAAAGCTGGTGAAATAGCCAATGCAGTCCGCGCTACATACCACGGGCAATCGGTCCTTGAACCGGAAGTTACAGGTAAAATGATGGTGAAAATGCGTCAAAAGAATACCCATCTGCCACACGAAGACCTTACCTCTCGTGAAATTGAAATATTATTATTAATGGCCGAAGGCAAAACCAACCAAGATATTGCGGATGAATTGTTTATTGCCCTCAAAACCGTCAAAACCCATGTCAGCAATATTTTGAGCAAGCTCAACGTACAGGATCGAACGCAAGCAGTCATCTATGCATTTAAGCATTCATTAATTAAATAAATCCCGAAGGCTTTCCGAAATGGGAGGTCTTTTTTTTTTATAAAAATTCAAAAATATAATTGAAAATCTTTCTCATGTATTGTTATGATATAAATACAAATGAAAATGATTATCATTATAGATAACGGAGGATAATATAAAAATGAAACTATTAAAAGTGTCAGGCACCCTAATTTTATCTAGCAGTCTACTATTTGGATGTTCAAACAATACAGAGGAAACTTCAACAAAAGAAAAGGTAAAGGAAAAAGCTGTTACAAGTGAGGCTTTGCTTTCTGGGGTCACTGATGATTACAGGGCATATGCCATAGGGGAAATTGAAGAATTTGTTAAGGCAACAGATGCCTTTACAGCCGCTGTTAAAAAAGGAGAAATCGAACAAGCGAAAGCTCTGTATGGACCAGCGCGGATGCACTATGAGCGCGCTGAACCAATTGCGGAAGTGTTCGGTGACCTTGACCCGAAAATTGACGCACGAGAAGGCGATGTTCCTGAAGGGGAATGGGGCGGATACCACCGGATTGAAAAAGGTCTTTGGATCGATAAAACCACTAAAGGATATGAGCAGTACGCGGAGCAGTTAATGAAAGATGTTAATCTCCTGCGTGCCAAGGTAGATACCGTTGAAGTGACACCAGAATTATTGATAACTGGCGCTGTTGACCTATTAAATGAGGTATCCACTTCAAAAGTTACAGGCGAAGAGGATCGTTATTCCCATACTGATTTATATGATTTTGCTGCCAATGTGGAGGGAGCAGAAAAGATTTATCAATTGCTTAATCCAGAATTAACGAAAAAAGATGCGGACGTTTCAAAAGAAATTCAAGCCCGGTTTGATGATGTGTACAGTTTATTGAACCAGCACAAAAAGGGAGATGGCTACAAACTCTACACAGAATTATCAAAGGACCAAGTAAAAGAACTAAGTCAGGCGATTGATGCACTAGCAGAACCACTCTCACAAATAGGACTTGTTACGGAGGCGTCTTAATTGGCAAAGAATACAAACATCATCGATGAATCTTCAGTAATCGGAAAAAAGATTTCGCGAAGAGATATCCTTAAAACTGCCGGTGTTGGTGGTGTCGGAGTGATACTGGGTGCATCTGGATTAGGAGGATTGCTTTCTATTTCGGAAAGCAAAGCTACCACTAAAGAAGCCCACGATATCGTTCCCTTTTATGGAAAACATCAAAGTGGAATCACTACTAAAACGCAAAACCATGTGTATTTTGTTTCCTTGGATGTAACCACCTCGAAAAAAGAAGAGCTGGTTCAATTATTCAAGGATTGGACAAAGGCTGCTGCCCTATTAACTGAAGGAAAAGCAGTCGGAGATCTTTCGAGTAATGAGTTTCTCCCGCCAAAAGATACAGGGGAGGCTGCTGGGTTATCTGCTTCTAATTTAACGGTTACATTTGGAGTTGGTCCTAGTTTGTTTGTAAAGGACAATCAAGACAGATTCGGCCTTAAACATAAGCAGCCAAAAGAATTAGTGGATCTGCCTAAATTTCCGCTTGATGCGTTGGAAGACGAATGGACTGGTGGGGACCTGTGTATTCAAGCCTGTGCGGATGATTTGCAAGTTGCCTTTCACGCAGTGAGGAATTTGATTCGAATTGCAAGAGGAAAGGCGATCTTACGCTGGGCGCAAACAGGGTTTCAACGCACGAAACAAGCAGATCCAAAAAATGAAACACCAAGGAACTTGTTTGGCTTTAAAGATGGCACAGCCAATCCTGATGTAAACAATGAAGAACAGATGAACCAACAGGTTTGGGTTCAGCCTGGGGATGGCCCAAATTGGTTGACGAATGGAAGTTATCTTGTCGTCCGAAGAATTCAAATGTTTATTGAAGTGTGGGATCGTACCACATTAAAAGATCAAGAGAATACCTTTGGACGCTACCGTGAAAATGGTGCACCAATTGGGCAAAAAAGTGAATTTGAAAAACTTGATTTGAAGCAAAAAAATGAAAAAGGCGAATATAGTATCCCAGCGGACTCGCATACACGTGTATCCCATGGGGACGGTTCACAACAAATTCTGCGCAGGGCCTATTCCTATTCAGATGGAATGGACCTGAAGACCGGCAGCTTTGATGCAGGCTTGTTGTTCTTATGTTTCCAACGTGCTCCTAGTAAACAATTTATTCCGATACAAAATAGGTTGGCCATGATGGATAAATTAAATGAATATATTTCCCATAGAGGAAGTGCCATCTTTGCTTGTTTACCAGGAACGAAGTCAGGTGGCTTTATAGGTGAAACACTTTTTAACTAGAGTTTTTCCTATTATAGAGGAGAGAGACACATGTTACGATTTAAAACTAAAAGTATATCTATATTAATTCTGATGTTGCTCTTCGTTTTTTTTCAAACCGTTCATCCAGCGAAAGCGGAAGTAAATCATGATGAACTTTTCGTTCTTATTGGTGATAGTTTAATGAAAGCCAAGGATGGAGACCAATCAACCGTTTCGACCAATATGGAACAGTTTGCAAACGAATGGAATGCGATTAAGAACACGGATAGTGAACAGGCTAAAAAGGTTGATCAAGCACTTCAAGAGGTTCAAAGCTTACTAACCGAAGGGAATCTAGAAAAGGACGTTCTGTCAAAAAGTCTTTCGTCTCTCTCAAGTGCGGTAGTTCTCTATGACCAAGAACAAAATCCACAAGATAAAGAAAAGGGAAAAGAACAAGTAAAACAGATGACACCGCTCATCGCCGCATTAAAGAAATCGATTGAGGACGGGAATCAAGCAGTATTGAAAACTCAATATCAAACCTTGCTAAATAAATGGAATAGTTCGGAAAAAATTGTCCATGATGAGAGCATTGCTACCTACGGCAATATCGAGAAATACATGGCTTTAATTCGAATCGCGATAACCCAGAGTCCGGTCGATTTAGACAAGGCGAAAACAAATATCGAGAAGCTATCAAGTGAAGTGGAAAATTTCTTAGCAGGGAAGGTTTCTAAACAGGTTCAAAGTGATTATACACTATCGGATCTCTCTACATTATTAAGTAAGGCAGAATCACAGATTTCACAAAAAAACTATAATAGTGCTGCTGACCAGTTAAATGAAGTCCTAAACGTATGGCCAATGGTTGAAGGAGATGTTCAGACGAGGGATAGTAAACTGTATAGTGATCTTGAAACCAAAATACCTACAGCTATTAGTCTCTTAAGTTCTGCTAAAGTCGATGGTCTAAAAGCAGAGGAGATTGTAAAAGAAATAAATTCACGTCTTGCACCGTTAATTAGTAAAACTGATTATTCTTTATGGGATGCGGCATTAATTTTGCTGCGCGAAGGGTTAGAAGGGCTATTAATCGTCGCTACATTGCTTGCCTTTTTAAAGAAAATGGGTCAGGGTGCAAAACAGAAATGGATCTGGGCGGGTGTTGGCGCAGGTATCCTAGCAAGTGCAGTATTAGCCATTATTATTAATATTGTATTTTCAAGTATCGTTGCAGCTTCCAGCCGAGAATATATAGAGGGAATTACTGGAGTTGTTGCTGTGATCATGATGTTAACAGTTGGAGCATGGCTCCATAATAAATCCAGTATTGGGAACTGGAACAAATACATCAATCAACAAATGGAACAAGCCATTGCCAAAGGGAGTTTAGTTTCTTTTGCTTTCATTAGTTTTCTATCTGTGTTCCGTGAAGGAGCAGAAACCATCATTTTCTATACAGGAATTACCCCATACATTAGTATGCAGCAATTGTTATTGGGTGTGATCCTGGCAGTGGGAATCCTGGCCATTGTTGGGTTCGCCATTATTTACTACAGTGTAAAAATACCGATTCGCTTTTTCTTTAAAGCAGCAACTATTCTTATTTATATTTTAGCCTTTAAAATTCTCGGTATTAGTATCCATGCGCTGCAGATTTCGGATGTGTTGTCAACAAGCACCGTGCAACAGCTTCCGTTTATTGATTGGATTGGTTTATATCCAACTTTGGAAACAACAATTACCCAGTTATTATTAGTCATCGTCATTGTGGGGTTAACTTGGATGATCAAAAAAAGAACAGTCATTACTAACATTTAAAAGGGCCTTAGGTCCTTTTTTCGTTACTCTAAAAATTTTCTCCTACTAATCAAAGAACTTGTCTCATAAGTTTATAGAAGTGAGATTAGTATGGAGGAGAAAAAATTGAGGATTTATTATAAGGGTATATTCTTTTTAGCTGCCGCTGCTTTTTTAGGGGAAGGTATTGAAGTTTTAGTAAATATGATTCTTGCTCGAGAATTAGGACCACACGGGCTAGGACTGTATATGTCCATTTTGCCATCGATATTCTTCATTGTATTACTAGCAAGCTTTGAGTTGCCTGTATCAATTTCAAAATTTATTGCAGAAAGGGAAGACCGTTATCACCGTAATATCCTTCATCATGCTATTTCGATTACGATTGTATTCTCTGCTGTCCTTTTTTTAGCAGCTACAGTGATCATTCCGTTTATTCCTGTGTTTGATAAATACCACCCATATGTTAGATGGCTCGTTTTGATCTTAATTCCAATCATTTCCTTCACGTCTGTCGCGAGGGGATATTTTATGGGCAAGCAACAAATGGGGAAAATAGCAGTCTCTAATTTTTTAAGGAAAACTATTCAACTCGCGGGGTTGTTTCTCCTCTTTCGTTTGTTTGCCTTTGATACGTCTGAGTCATTGTTAATCGCAATTGGTACATTTATTGGCAGCGAGATTGTTGTGTTCCTATATTTATTTTACATGTTTATTATCCAATTCCAACAATTGAAACGACAACCGTTTTCTAATATGAAGCGCAAGGTAGTCCAAAAGAATTTAATGGCAGTATCGATTCCAACCACGGGTCTTCGGTTGTTTTCAGCATTCACTGGTGCCATACAGCCCTTTATCATTAAGTCAGCGTTGGTTCGTTCTGGCATGAGCGAAACAGTAGCGACCGAGCAATTTGGGCTGCTGATGGGGGTAGCCATGTCAATTGGCTTTTTCCCTGCATTTATTGCCCATTCTCTTATGGTTGTTCTAATTCCGGCTGTATCCAAGACTTACTCTCAGGGTGATTATCAAAAGCTCCAAAAAATGCTTCGACAGGTGATGAAGCTCACATTTGTATACGGGGTCGCAGCTGTAGCTATTTTCTACTTTTTTGCCCCCGAGTTAACTTCGCTATTTTTTAAATCAGAAACACCAGCTGTATTTTTACAATTACTCTGGCCATTTTTCTTATTTCACTTCTTTATCATGCCAATGCAGGCCTTTTTATTTGGACTTAATCTACTTAAAGAGACCTTTATTCATATCATTTGGTCGACCATCATCTCCTTTGCACTCATTATCCTGCTTGCAGCCATGCCGGAATGGAGAATGAACGGGGGTATTATTGGCATGAATACAGGTGCTGTTTTGTTAGCGCTTATGCATTATATAACCATTTGTAAAAAAATCGGGATCAGTTTATTTATGCAGAGGCTCATTCAAAATCCTACTGAAAGATAAATTTAGAGAAAATTACTTCAGAACTGTAGGGGGTTCCACTTTCCACTCCGTCTATTAATATGAAAAGTTATTTTTCAACATGGAGGTTTAGGAAAATGAAAAATGAATGTACCCCATCATTTGAAAAAGTGGTCATGGAATACGGTAGAGCCATTTATAAATATATTTTATCATTGGTGAAGCATAAAGAACTTGCTGAGGACATCTATCAGGAGGTATTACTCTCTGCATATTTAGCATATCCTTCAATAAAGGAACAATCCAAATTTAAAGGATGGTTATTTACGATTGCCATCAATAAATGCCGTGACTATTGGCGGAAAGAAAATAAATCAAAGCAATTTTGGAGGGAAGAAGTTTATTCCTATTCAGCCTCACTCGAACAAACCGTTATCCCGGAAGAGGAAGTGTTACATAAATTCTCTGCAGCACAAATGGCTGAAAAGGTTAACCTCTTACCAGAAATCTATAGATATCCTATTTATTTATATTACTATAAAGATTTTTCTCTCGTCGAAATTGCGAAGAAAAGTAACCTTCCCATGTCTACGGTTAAAACAAGGATGAGAAGGGCGAAGGAAAGACTCCGGCCAAAAATACAGTCACTGGCATGATACCAGTAAAATATTCTTTGAGAAGGAGAATGTTCATCATGACTGGAAAAGGGGCAAAAAGAGGCCAGGCGCACTTGCAGCCATATATTTCAAAACAGTATTACCATCGCTATACACCCATTGATCATGCGGTGTGGCGGTTTGTCATGAAGCAAAATCATTACTTTTTAAAGGATATTGCCCATCCCGCTTATGTAAATGGCCTGAGAGATTCAGGTATTAAAACCGAATCTATTCCAAAGGTCGATGATATGAATAGGAGCCTAGCCAAAGTTGGATGGGGGGCTGTAACGATTGATGGACTAATTCCTGGTTCTGTCTTTTATGGCTTTCTTGCAAGTGGCCTTTTACCGATTGCAACAGAAATAAGAAATATCCAAAACATTGCTTATACCCCTGCACCGGATATGATTCATGAGGCGGCCGGACATGCGCCAATTTTATTGGATAAATCTTATCGGGAATTTGTAAGGAAAATTGGTGAGATGGGGGCAAAAGCACTCGCTAGTAAAGAAAAACTGGAGGTATTTAAAGCCGTCCGCCATTTAACGATTGTTGCAGAAGATCCTCATTCAACCCCTGAAAATGTGAAAGAGGCAGAAAGGCTTGTGGCAGAAGCAAGGAAAAAGGTGAAGGGACTATCTGAATCAGATATGGTTTCAAGGCTTTTCTGGTGGACGGTGGAATATGGCTTGGTAGGTGACCTGAACGATCCGAAGATCTACGGAGCTGGTTTGCTTTCATCTGTTGGTGAGAGTCAAAGCTGTCTAGCCGATGACGTGAAGAAGATTCCATTTTCAGTTGAAGAATGCATTAAGACACCATATGATGTCACGAAGCCGCAGCCGCAATTATTTGTCTGTAAAGATTTTGATGAATTAGCAGCGGCAATTGATCATTTTGCTTCGACGATGGCCTTTAAGAAAGGCGGGACGGAAAGCCTTGATAAAGCCTTGCAATCTGATAATCTTGCAACATTTGTTTTCTCTTCTGGCTTGCAAGTGACTGGTACCTTGGCAACAATATGGAAGGATGACAAGGGAGAGGCTGTTTATATCAGAACCAAAGGGCCGACTGCGCTATCTTTTGACCATTACGAATTAAATGGTCATGGCAAAGATACACATCATAAAGGCTTTGGAACACCAATAGGCAGTCTTGAAGGAAAGATAGCATTAGAGAATTGTTCGCTGTCTCAATTAAAGGATTTAGGTATAATTGAGGGCAGCGAAGCCGTGTTGAAATTTGAAAGCGGTGTCAATGTGAAGGGGATTGTGAAGTCAATTTTGATGTCAGCAGGAAATCCTATCTTAATCTCTTTTCAGGATTGTCAAGTAACTTATCAGGGGCAAATTCTTTTTGAGCCATCATGGGGGACATATGATATGGCGGTTGGCGCAGCAATAACGTCTGTGTATGCAGGTGCAGCAGATCCAGATAAATTCTTTGAATGGCCAATAAATGATACTGATAGTCTGGTAGATGCAGAAGTTCAACGACTGAATGAACTTGAAAGCCTTTATGCAGAAATCCGCAGTCTCCGTGAGGGAACGGAATGGAATGAACAGTGTTGGACCAGATTGGAAAAAGTAATAGAGACCCTAGATCAAAAATATCCAAATGAGTGGTTATTGAGACTCGAAATACTCGAAATCTATAAGTTGCAAAATAGCAGCCATCCTAACGTTAAAATTATTTCGGAACTATTAGGAAACAAAAATTGGGGAAAATCAGTTAATCAGGTGATTCAACGCGGGTTCACTTTAATCAATAATAGTTAAAGGAAAAGGAGCTTGGGAATCCAAGCTCCTTTCTTATGCTGTCTAGCTCCAGCTCTCTTGCGCTTTTCTATTTAGTCCTTGCTGGAAAGAATTCCAAAAATGCGCAGGATGCTTATAAATAGGTTAATAAAGTTCAAGTATAAGTTTAATGCCATCAATGGTACTTCTTCCGGTCTGACCCCATAATGCTTCATGCGATTGAAGTCAAACAGAACATACCCGCTAAATACGATTACTCCGATGATGGAGAATGCAAGCATTGCGGTTGAGCCTAATGGGAAGAAAATATTATAAATGGAAATAACCACTAAGGCGAGTAAAGCAGCAAGAAGGAATCCGCCTAAGAAGGAAAAGTTCTGTTTTGATTTTGTTGCATAAATAGCAACACCAGTAAAAACTACGGTTGTACTAGCAAATGCCATGACAACAATATTTGCTCCTGCTGCAGCTGTGTAATAGGCTACGATAGGGAAAAGCGTAATTCCAGATATAAACGTAAAGAGATATAGGAAGGAATAAGAAATAGCCTTCTTACGTCTGAAAAAGAATGCAATCATGAGCATGACAAATTCTAGTATCGCTAGCGGCATAAATAAACTATCTGGTACAAATACACCTGCCATTGTGCCCAAGAAAGCAATCGCAAGGGAAAGGGCAAAAGTTCGTATAACAGAAGGTAAAAATTCAGTAGATGTTTGTGAATACAATTTTTTCACCTCGAAAATTATTTGTTACTACTATAGCTACAGCGCCTAGCCCCTCGAGGTCGCTTCGGTCCTGCCGATGAAGTCAAAGAACGACTTCACCGTCATGCCCTCCAGCGCTTGTCGGGGCTGACCAAGGCGCTTTCGCTTTCCTATTAAAGATATACGATTAATGGGTCAAGATGTTTCATTTTTTCTGAAAAAATCTTTATCTTCTTTTAGAAGATCGCGAATCTCTGCTAATAATTCTACAGTTGGGTCCGCTTTTACAACAACTTCAGCTGGTTCTTCTTTCTTTTTAAAGCGGTTGATAAATTTCACAAATAGGAAAATTGAAAACGAGATAATTAAGAAATCGACTACTGTTTGAATAAATTTTCCATACGCTAACGTGCCATAGGCAAGCTTAGAAAAATCGACTACTCCGATGATTAATCCAACTAAGGGCATAATAATATCGGCGACAAGAGATGAGACAATTTTTCCAAACGCCCCGCCGATAATAACACCCACAGCTAAATCAATAACATTGCCTTTCATGGCAAATTGTTTAAATTCATTCCACATAAGATCGTCCTCCTACCAGTTTATTTGTTAATTATTTATTCTAACTCTTAATCATCTATAATGGCAATTTCGAGCTCGATATGTCCGAATAATTAAATCAATTGGATAATATAAAAAAAGAGCAGGTGATCCTGCTCTTAAATTTTCTGAACTTAGATTACTGTCTAGCTCCAGCGCCCTAGCGACTAGTGTCCTTCGCTCTCCGCCCTACGATAAGTCAACATCGAATCGCCTCCGGCTCTTCGTGTTTCCTTTATCTCAGTTGGAGCGCTCCAGGCCATACGCCGCTGAACAGGGCGCTTACGCTTTTATTAGAAAGCCCAATTTCCGCCTCTAAACACAGGTTCTGTTTTGCCATCTGCGGTGATTCCATCGATGTCCATCTCAGTGGAGCCAATCATGAAATCGACGTGGGTGATACTTTCATTCAGACCGTGCTCTTTCAATTCTTCAGAAGACATTTTCTTACCGCCCTCGATACAGAAGGCATAGGCACTGCCGATTGCTAAATGGTTTGAGGCATTCTCATCAAATAATGTATTAAAGAAAAGGACATTTGATAGGGAAATTGGTGAATTATATGGTACAAGTGCAACCTCACCAAGGTAATGGGAGCCCTCATCGGTATCAACAAGGCGCTTAAGAATCTCTTCACCTTCTTCTGCTTTTACGCCAACAATTTTTCCATTTTCAAACGTAATTGAAAAACGGTCAATAATATTGCCACCATAGCTTAAAGGTTTTGTACTGGCAACTGTACCATTCACACCTGTTCGATAAGGTACAGTGAACACTTCCTCGGTCGGCATGTTTGCCATAAACTCGAAGCCATTTTCGTTAACACTGCCTGCGCCCACCCAGATGTGTTTTTCAGGAAGTTCAATCGTTAAGTCTGTACCAGGCGCTGTGTAATGAAGCTTTTGATATCGTTTTTCATTTAAATAATGAACTTTTTCATGAAGAGTTTCATCATGTTTCTTCCAAGCTTCTACTGGATTTTCAACATCTGCACGTACTGCTTTAAAAATCGCATCCCAAAGCTTATTGACTTGGTTTTCAACAGGCTCATCAGGGAATACTTTTGCAGCCCATTCAGGGGACGCAGCGGCGATAACCGTCCAACTCACCTTATCGGATTGTACGGCTTTCCGATAATTTGCCAAGGCTGTTCCGGCAGCTTTATTAAAGTTAGAAATTCGTTCTGGATTCACACCTTTTAACAAATCTGGGCTAGTAGAAATAACTGACATAAAGGCTGCACCCTTAGCTGCTAGGTCTTCCATTTCTTTGGCACGCCAAACAGGATACTCAAGGAATGCATCATCTGGAGCCAAGTCATATTTTGTTCTCGTCACAGTATCGTCGTTCCAGTTGACGATGACATTTTGTGCACCTGTTTCGTAGGCCTTTTTAACAATTAGACGAACAAAATTCGCTGCATCTAATGTAGCATTAACGACTAGAGTTTGACCTTTCTGAACATTTACCCCAACCTTAACAGCTAGTTCAGCATATTTTTCAAGTGTTTTTTGAAATTCACTCATATGTACGTCTCCTTTTTTTCTGAATCTTCCTATATTGTAGCGTTTTTAATTTGAAAAAGAAACTATTACCAATTAAGCAAATGGGCACCTAAAAAAACAGTAAAGATTTTCATCCTTACTGCATTTTGCTGCCGTATACTTTTATATTAAAATAAACACCTGCGGAAAATAGTACTAAGAATGTAATAATACCTGATAATGATGTTGGAGCCATGAACTGGGATAATTCCATTGTTTCCACCGCCCTTATATTAATTATCTTTATAAGTTAATTATAATACAAATTGGGCAAATGTGAACAATTTAGTACAAATATTAAGAGATTATTGACCAGTATTTATATATGTGATTTAATATTTTGTTTTTCAAATGAATGGAACATGACCCAATACATCCCAGCACTTAACAAGGCAAGGAAAACCAACACGAAAAACGTCCAGCTATAGCCAAGTAATACTGTCATTGGAATGGCAAGTGGGGCAATGGTTCGGCTTATGGTAAATCGCAGGCTTGCAGCGGCGAAGTATTGACCGCGCATATTCTCAGGAGCAAGTCGCGATACAAAGCTTTGCTGGAGTCCAGCTCCCATTAACTCAGCAAACGTGAAAATCGACATCGCGATTATTAACCCCCATATCCACGTGGTTTGGCTAAATAGAATCATTGAAATGGCGTATACGACTGACGAGAGAACAAATACATTTCTTTCATAATAACTACTCATCCACTTTGTGACCATTACTGTCAGAAGAGCAACAAGGAAGCCATTTTCTGCGAGCACCAAACCAAAAGCCTGCTCACCATTGACAGAAAATGACCAATTTCCTATTGAAAATAGACTTTGAGCTTGGTAGACATCCTTTATATAAACTGGAATCAACAAGTCTAATTGCATAAATGTTTGTCCAGCTAATACACCTGCAAGAATAAAAAGCAGGAAAGTTCTATCCTTAACAATGAGAGAATAATCCTTTAGTTGATTTTTTAAAAAGTCATACCATTTCCCTTCAGACGAAAGAGAATTATGTGTAACTGGGACTGTCTCACGGGTCCATTTGGCCAGAATAAGTCCTAAGGAAATACAAATTAACCCAGCCACAAGTAATAGTTGGAAACGGTAATGAACATAAAAAATCGCTCCTAAAATCGGGCCAATCACAACCGCAATATTAATAGATGTATAAAAAATGGCAAACACATTACTTCTGTCCTTTTCATCTACTACATCTGCAACCATCGCTTGGCTTGCCGGCCAATAAAAGGAACCGAACACACCGGCTACTGCGAAAGCGATAAAGCCCATCCACGGGGATTCAAACCAGGGTGAGCTAGCGAAGCCAAATGCGATAAACGAAAGGCCTTGACCGATTGCTGATAGAACCATCATTCGTTTGCGCCCGAAACGGTCAGCGCAGTATCCGCCCATAAGGTTAGCAAGTACAGAAAAAACCTGTGAAAAAACTAATAATAATCCTGCTTTACTTTTACCGAACTCTTCTGCGAAGTAAATCGTTAAGAACGGAAAAAACATCCAAAATGTGATATTCATCATTGCTTCGCTAAATAAGCGAACTTTTAAATTAGGATCCCAATCTCTAATCCTCATAGATTGTCCTCGTTTCTAAAATTATGACCAACCATAATACTACTAGCCGAATCGAAAAACTTACAACATAAATGGTAAGCACATCCTAAGTGCTTACCATTTATGATTATTCCTGATTGTTTAAGGCTTGTTTAAGTAAATCACCTAAGCTGGTTCCGAAATCTTCTTTTTGGGTATATTTCTGGACGAGCTTTTGTGCTTCTTTTTTATTGACGGCTTTCTTCTTGTCCTCTGCTTTTTCAACGACATTACATCGGCGGCATTGGAAGTACGCACCTGCTTTTCCATTATGAATTTCCATTTTTTTATGGCATTGCGGGCACCGTCGGTTGGAGAGCTTTGGATCCTTACGTTTTCGGAAGGAACACTCTGGACTCGAGCAAACGAGAATTTTGCCTTCCTTTGTATTCCGCTCCTTTAGGAATTCGTTACATTCAGGACATCTTGAACCGGTTAAATTGTGGGCACGATAGGATTTCTCACTTTTTTTAATTTCAGAAACCAACTGCTCCGTTTGACGGCGAATCTTTTGTAAAAAGGCTTTCGGGTCCGCCTTTCCCTGGGAGATTTTCTCAAGTTCCTGTTCCCATTTTGCCGTTAGTTCCGGTGACTTTAATTCATCATTAACAAGATCAATGAGCTGCTTGCCTTTTTTAGTTGAGTGGAAGCGTCCATTCTGTCGCTCAACGACTTCCGTTTCTACAAGTCTTTCAATAATTTCTGCTCTGGTTGCTGGTGTCCCTAGTCCGAATTTCTCCATTTGTGAGAGAACATCAGCTTCGGAATAGCGTTGCGGCGGCTCCGTCCATTTTTGGCTGATTGAACAATCTTTTACCGCAAAGGAGTGACCTTGAGCTAATTTTTGCAGCCCAGTTAATTGTTCCGCACCTTCTCTTCCTAACACCTTTTTAAAGCCCAATTCAATTACATTTGTTTCTTTGGCGATAAAGGTTTCGCCTTCCACTTTAAATGTTGCCTGTATGGTTTCAAATTCATAAGCAGGTAAAAACAGTGCTAAGAAACGTCTTGCAATGATGTCATAAAGTTTTTTTTCATCTGAATCAAGTTCACTAAGATTAAGTCTTTGTTCCGTTGGGATGATCGCATGATGGTCTGTTACCTTTTCATTGTTAAAGACGCGTTTGGCGAGCACAATCCCCTTGTTTGCTAGCAGTGGACGAACTTCTTCTTTATACCCAGAAGCCATACCATGCAAGCGGTCTATCATTGTGTTCATCATATCAGTGGTTAAATAGCGTGAATCAGTTCTAGGATATGTGACCAATTTGTATTGCTCATAAAGACGTTGTAAAACAGAAGATGTTTTTTTCGCAGAGAAACCAAATCGCTTGTTTGCATCCCGCTGTAATTCAGTTAAATCGTAAGGCAGGGGCTGGGGCTCTGCTTTTTTCTTGCGATCAATTTTATCAAGTACAGCTTTCTTACCGTTTACTTTTGATTGGATCGCTTCAGCTTTTGCTTTATCGAAGATGCGCTTTTCATTGTCCCGTTCCCAATCCGTAGAAAGTGGGCCAATAGCGGCTCGAATTGTCCAATATTCTTTTGGAACAAAGGATTGAATCTGCTGTTCTCGTTCCAAAACTAGAGCAAGAGTGGGGGTCTGAACCCGTCCTGCCGATAGGGGGTCTTTATATTTTGTTGTTAGTGCTCTTGTTACATTCAATCCGATTAACCAATCAGCTTCCGCCCGGCAAACGGCCGAATGGTAAAGGTCTTCAAATTGTTTACCAGGCTTTAATTGCTTGAACCCATCTTTAATGGCTTTATCTGTTTGCGAAGAAATCCATAATCTTTTTAAGGGTTTGTTCCAGCGAATCTTTTCAAGAATCCAGCGCGCAACTAGTTCACCTTCACGACCAGCATCTGTGGCAATGATACAATCGTTAATGTCTTTCCGTTTTGCTAAGGCTTCAATCGCACGGAATTGATGGTTGGTTTGCTTCATGACCATTAAGCCCATTTTTTGTGGAATAATCGGCAAATCCTCTAAATTCCAGGTTTTATATTTTGTGTCATAGTGTTCTGGCATTTTTAATTCAATTAAATGGCCGAGTGCCCATGTGACAATATATTGATTTCCTTCCATATAACTTTTATGTTTTTGATTGCAGCCAAGTACACGGGCAAGTTCCCTAGCCACACTTGGCTTTTCAGCAAGTACAAGAGATTTCATAGTTACTCCTTTCAGGTACATCCATTTTAACCTTTATATAGTATAACGGAATCTCAAGATATTTTGTAACCTAAGCATTTTTCCTTTCATTTATTATCTCGCTAAAGTATTATCGTCGTAAAATTCTGGAAATTAAATTGACAAATATGCTTAGCACCCCATACAATATTATCACTAAGTTAAATAAAGAATGGAATGATACCCATGAGGCATCTGAAAAAATTCAATCAATTCATCATAAAAGAGGCTGGACTCCCAATCTATTAGATTCGGAATCCAGCCTCTTTCTTTATTATACTACAGTGGTAGAGGAGAGAGACAATATGATAACACTGACAGGTGGAAGTTTAACATTAGAGCAGATGAAAGATGTTTTATATCGAAAACAAAAGATCATGGCTTCAAGTGAGAGCATGGAAGCAGTTAAGAAGAGTCGTGAAGCAGTTGAAAGAATTGTTTCTGAATCTAAAGTAGTTTATGGAATTACGACGGGATTTGGAAAGTTCAGCGACGTCCTTATTGATAAAAACGATGTTCAGGACCTCCAACTTAATTTAATTCGCTCCCATGCATGCGGGGTTGGTGAACCTTTTCCAGAATTAGTTTCCAAAGCAATGGTACTTCTACGAGCTAACGCTCTCCTCAAGGGTTTTTCAGGAGTCAGACCTGTTGTCATTGAAAAATTATTAGAGTTAGTAAATCTGGATATCATTCCTGTTATCCCACAGCAGGGCTCTCTGGGGGCAAGCGGTGATTTAGCCCCGCTTTCTCATCTTGCACTGGTTTTAATTGGCGAGGGAGAGGTATTTTACAAAGGGAAGCAAATGGCGGCTTTTGACGCACTCCAACAAGAGGGAATTTTGCCTTTAACCTTGGAGGCCAAAGAAGGTCTAGCCCTTATTAACGGGACACAGGCGATGACAGCTATGGGTGTGATCGGGTATTTGGAGGCAGAACAACTAGCACATGAAAGTGAGCTAATTGCAGCTATGACAATGGAAGGGTTAAATGGAATTATTGATGCATTTGCGGAAGAAGTTCATGTTGCTAGGGGTTATAAACAACAAATTGATACAGCCGCAAGAATCCGTGCTTATTTAAGTGATAGTTTATTAACTACACAGCAGGGCGAGTTACGAGTTCAAGATGCTTATTCTCTCCGCTGCATTCCACAGGTTCATGGTGCATCGTGGCAAGCTCTGGATTATGTGAAAGAAAAATTAGAAATTGAAATGAACGCGGCAACGGATAATCCATTAATCTTTGATAATGGGGAAAAGGTGATTTCTGGAGGAAATTTCCATGGACAGCCGATTGCTTTTGCAATGGATTTTATGAAAATTGCCGTGGCTGAACTGGCGAATATTTCAGAAAGACGGATTGAAAGATTGGTTAATCCGCAGTTGAATGATTTACCAGCATTCCTTAGTCCGCAACCTGGTTTGCAATCTGGGGCAATGATCATGCAATATGCGGCAGCAGCACTGGTATCAGAGAATAAAACACTTGCTCATCCAGCTAGTGTCGATTCCATCCCATCCTCTGCTAATCAGGAGGACCATGTAAGTATGGGTACAATAGCATCAAGGCATGCCTATCAAATTATCCAGAATGCACGAAGAGTTGTGGCAATTGAACTGATTTGTGCGATGCAGGCGGTGGAGATTCGCGGGATTGATAAAATGGCTGCAAATACTAGATTGTTTTACGACAAGGCACGCGAACAGGTAGCATCCATTAAACAAGATAGGGTATTCTCAAAGGATATTGAAAAAGCTGCTTATTGGCTTAAGTCAATCGATTTTTCACCATTTATTAGAAACTTAAGGATTGAAAAGGGACAATTCTAAAAATGATTTCTTCATAAAAAGAAGGCGTGAGATGCTCACGCCTTTTATTCTGTCTGATCATTTAGTAAGCGGGCAGTATCTCCTCGATACTCATCCTCGTTTTCTACACGATTTTTAAACGCTTCACGTACAACTAGGAATTCTTCGTCACCAACTGCTTCTTTCGCATGTTTTTCTGTTAAACTGCCTTCCGGGAAGTTTCCTGGATGGTTTTTCTTTTTATGTTCAAAATGTTCTCCACGTGCCAATTACAACACTCCTTTCGTCTACGCAAGTATCATTCCCGAAACAGAGTGAAATAATTACTTTTTTAATTCCTTCCACAAAAAAGAAAAAGCTGAATGACAGTGGAATCTTTTTAATAGATTCAATCTTCACCAGCTTTTTGTTTGGTGGAGTCTGGCTTGCATATGCGATCCAAAAAATACCCTGCAAACACAATAAATGCAATCGGAATTGAAAAATTCAACACATGGATAAAGGTCATTGTATGAAATCACCACCTACTCTAGAATATTAATAATATTCGGAAAATTATTTTATTGTTTACATTATATGCCAATTTTCACGGTTTAGACAAATATTTAAGTTATATGTTGGAAAAGTATTTTGGTTTTGGTTAACGAAGGGAATAAACAACAAGCTTTTTTCCAAAAATTAACTATTTTGACAGATGGTGTTTAGATTAAAAGTCTTAATTGGGATATTTTTGTAGAAATATGGTATAATTTGTTATAAATAATTGTGTGAAAATTTAATCAATACGACAAATTACAACAACCAACTAAAATAGGACTAGATATAATATCAATAAAGATTAAGTAAATTGTCCTATCGAATTCAGTGACTTAAGGTTTATTAAATGTCAGAAAAAGGCAAACCTGTTGAAAAGCAGGGACGCAAAGCCGAGGGTCTAAGGCAGGTTTTTTGCTAGGATGGCCGGGCTACCTGGAATACATTCTGTATTTTAGGAGTGAGTAAAGTGGTTATTACGAAAAATGAATTTGAAGTAATCGATCAGGAATGGATTGCACTCATATTGGAAGCAAAGGACTTAGGGTTATCCATAGAAGCAGTTCGTGATTTCTTGGTCACAGAGAGATGATAAGACACACATGGCAGTACAAAAAAAGCATTCTACACAAAAATAACTTTTTTGTAGAATGCTTTTTTTTTCAATAAGATTGTTTTATTTCTACTTATCATTTTGATTAATTCGCCATTTGTTAAATTCAAGGAAATCTCGAAATTGTTCCTTAGAAACGCCCGAATTCATTGCGTCCTTGACTAGATTCATCCAATCAATATCTAGTTCCTCTTTATTAATCTCTTCATGTATCAAGTGATCTACAGGAATATTTAAAACAACAGCGATTTTTTCTAGAAACTTTATAGAAGGATTCTCTTGTTTGTTATTTTCAAGGTTACTTAAATAAGATTTAGCCACACCTGCTTGAGCAGCAAGTTCGGAAAGTGACATCTTTCTATCTAAGCGAAATTTTTTTACGCGATCACCAATCATTAGTCTCACACCCAATTATTATTCACTCTACATTAATTCTATCAAAAAGAATAAGAAAGCACCATATTAAGAACAAATTAATAAGGAAAATATGTACTTTATGAAATAATATAGATAAAGTATTTTTGAAAAAATATCAGGATAGAGTTATATTAAAAGTGTTGCCTATTGCGGCATGTTTTATAATTTATTAGTGGTATGTTTTTAGTCGAATAACAATTTTGATTTGCATACATAAAAATAAATAAAAAGGAAGGGGACCCTACAATAATGATTGTCCTTAAATCACAACGTGAAATAGAAGCAATGAAAAAGGCAGGGGAAATTCTAGCTGCCTGTCATAAAGAAATAGCTAAATTGATTAAACCAGGTATTACCACTTGGGAAATTGATGCCTTTGTGGAAGAATTTCTTAAGAAAAAAGGTGCGACTCCAGAACAAAAAGGCTATAAGGGCTATGAATATGCGACATGTGCAAGTATAAATGACGAAATATGCCACGGCTTTCCACGGAAAGAACCTTTAAGCGAAGGGGATATTGTGACGGTAGACATGGTTGTTAATTACAACGGTGCGCTAGCTGATTCTGCCTGGTCCTATGCAGTTGGGGACGTGTCAGAGGAAACGGAGCGTTTATTAAAAGTAACAAAGGAAGCACTGTATAAAGGGATTGAACAGGCTGTTGTCGGTAATCGAATCGGAGACATTGGGCACGCAATTCAAAAATATGTTGAAAGCGAAGGGTTTTCAGTTGTAAGAGATTTTATTGGCCACGGAATTGGCGCAGTAATTCATGAGAAACCGGATGTACCTCATTATGGACTGCCAGGCAAAGGGGCAAGAATCAAAGAAGGGATGGTCTTTACAATCGAGCCCATGGTTAATGTAGGACGATATCAAACAAAAATGGATCTCAATGGCTGGACGGCAAGAACTATTGATGGAAAGTATTCAGCCCAATACGAACATACCCTTGCCATTACCAAAGAAGGGACCGTCATCTTAACTGAACAAGATTAACAACAAACAAACCCGTTATGTGCATAACGGGTTTTCACTTTATTTCTTTCGAAGGCTACCAAGCTCTTCTACTAATGCTTGCATTTCATTAGGACTAAACGAATTTTTTCTTTGGACCATATCATAAATCTCTTTCAGTTCCTCGTACATTTCTTCATCAAAGTGTGAAGGTTTAATCGCACCAAGGTTCAAGACTTTTAACTTTTCCTTTATTTGTTCAATCATAAATTCAACATTTTCAATCGACTTTTCAGATAAATTCATTTCGGTCATCCTTTCCGAATAATTATTATGTTCATCTTTTCATGTAAGAAATTATATGTCAATAAAAAAATCATTAAAAGAGAATATGGACTTGCATGCACTCCGTCTATCTAGGAAAATAAAAATATGCAGGTTTTGGTATTTTTTACATGGGGTACTATTGATATTAATAAGGATTAAAGGAGACGTTAACATGACACAGAAAAATCAATTTTGGCGCGGAATGATAATCGGGGCCATTGCTGGCGGGGCCATTAGCCTTTTAGATAAACAAACACGTGAAGTGATGAAAGCAAACTTACAAAAAAATACATCAAGACTTACCTATGTTTTTAGAAATCCTGGTGAAATTGCGGAGAAAGTTAAGGAAACAGCTGAAAAAGTCAAGACAACCGTAAAGCAGGTTAATGAAGATATCTCCTTTATCACAGATAAGGTAGAAGAATTACGCGAATTAACACCTCAGGTATCTGACATGATAAAAGAAACGAAGGATACTTTCTCGAAGGATGACGAGGCGCTTTTGTTAGAGGAAGTGGCAGTCGAGGAAGATAAAATTGATTAAAAGGAGGATGTAGATGGAAAAGGGAGGAAATGTCCGCTCGTCTCTACTACGATTACTTTGGCATAGGATCGATGAAGATGACCTGCCAGGCTTAAGTGCGCAGTTGGCCTATTATTTTCTATTATCCTTATTTCCGCTCCTGATTGTTTTATTTACACTTCTTCCTTATTTTCCAATTCCACATCAGGATATGCTCGGAATAGTAAGAGATTTTGCACCAAGCGAGGCCATGGATTTAATTGAGAAAAATGTTCATGATATCATGAACCATCGGAATGGGAGTTTGCTTTCGTTCGGGATCATTGGCACCATTTGGTCGGCATCGAACGGAATAAATGCGATCGTTAAGGCATTTAATAAGGCATATAATGTCAAGGAAAGCCGTTCATTTATTGTTTCAAGGGGAATGGCTATTTTATTAACATTTGGGATGATCTTGGTATTAATTCTTGCAATTGTTCTCCCAGTATTTGGCAGAGAAATAGGTATTTTTTTATTCTCTCAATTGGGCTACACCACAGAATTTATTAAGCTCTGGAATGCATTAAGTTGGCTTGTTAGTGCGATTATTTTGTTCCTTATTTTTACAGGGTTGTATTGGATTGCGCCAAATGTAAAATTAAAATGCCGAAGCGCCTTTCCAGGTGCCGCGTTTGCAACAGTCGGCTGGATTGTTTCCTCAATCGGATTAACATTTTACGTAGGAAATATCAGTAATTATTCCCTGACATACGGCAGTATTGGGGCAATCATTGTTTTAATGATTTGGTTGTATATTTCGGCATTTATTATTATTTTAGGTGGAGAAATCAATGCCTTTTATAGTGAAAAAAATCGTAAGAATTGCTAATAGTTACCTTCATGAAACTTGCCTATCTGTTCAAACTAAAGAGGCAGGCTACTTTCACCAAGGAGGTTCTTATTATGACAAAGAAAACAAAAAAAGATGGCGGTACAAAGCAAAAGGGTAAAGGAAGCAAAGGAAATAAAACTTCCGGTTCAGCAAACGGTTCAAATGGTTATCACTAATGGGCTTTTCTTCATATAAACAAAAAGACCGGATGAATGTTCATCCGGTTTTTTAATCCTGCTCCAGTGCCTAGCAGCTGTGTATTATTTAAGTAATCGCAGGCTGTTTAGAATAACTAAGATTGTACTTCCTTCATGACCAATGACTCCAAATGGCAAATCAAGGATCTGGAAGAAGTTTGACGAAATCAAAACCATGATAACAGTTATCGAGAAAATAACATTCTGTTTAATGATTTTATTCATTCGTTTAGAAAGATCAATGGCCTCAGCAATTCGAGGCAAATCATTTTTCATTAGGACAATATCCGCGGTTTCAAGAGCAACGTCAGTTCCACCACCCATGGCAATACCAACATTGGCAATAGCAAGTGCAGGTGCATCATTGATTCCGTCACCCACCATTGCTACGGTTTCATATTTTGTTCTTAACTTCTTCAATTTTTCGACTTTTACCTCTGGTAAGCATTCCGCAAAAAATTCATCCACATGACTTTCTGAGGCAATTGCGCGTGCCGTTTTTTCACTATCACCTGTCAGCATAACCGTACGGATCCCTTGCTTTTTCAGGTGATCAATCGCAAGTTTAGTCTCCTCACGAACAACGTCTTTCATGGCAATTACTGCACATAACTCGCCGTCGATTTCAATAAATACAAGTGTATTTCCATGAGCAGCAAGTTCTTTAATCTTTCCATCCGCAAACTTTTCAATTAGTTCTTGGTTTACAAAGGCTGCTTTACCAATCTTCCAATTCTCCCCGTTTATGGTAGCCTTAACACCCCATCCTGGTATATCTTCAAGACTGTCCGGATGAAGGAGTTCTTTGTTAAGGTTTGATTTTACATATTTCACAATTGCCGTTGCCAGTGGATGGTTAGAATGGCTTTCAATCGAAGCTGCCTTCCAAATCAGGGCATCCTTATCAAGTCCATCCTTTACAATCACTTCCGTCACTTCTGGGTTGCCTTTTGTCAATGTACCGGTTTTATCAAATGCAATGGCACCTAAATGGCTTAAATTCTCTAGGTGAACCCCGCCTTTTACCAGGATTCCACGTCGCGCTCCATTGGAAATGGCCGATAATGTTGCGGGCATGATGGAAGCAACAAGTGCACATGGTGAAGCAACCACCAATAAGATCATCGCTCGATAAAAGGCTTCTTGCCAACTCCAACCTAAAATAAAGTGAGGGAGAAAAAACATCAAAAACACAACAGAAAGGACCAGTTTAACATAGGTTCCTTCGAAGCGTTCAATAAAAAGTTGTGAAGGAGATTTTTCGCTTTGAGCCGATTGTACGAGCTGAATAATCTTTTGAAAAAGAGTGTCATGGCTCGCTTTTGTCACTTGAACAGTAATGGATCCTGTCATGTTTACAGTTCCTGCAAAAACCTCTTCCTTATCACCTTTGGATACTGGCATAGACTCACCTGTAATAGCAGCCTCGTCAATATTGGTTTGTCCTTTAATAATCATCCCGTCAGATGGAATCCGCTCACCGGGCTTTATTAAAATCAGATCTCCGATATGGAGCATTGAAACAGGAACTCTCTTTTCACTGCCGTCTGAGATGAGCAAAGCCTCTTCTGGCTGCAGTTTCATTAAAGAGGAGATTTCTTTATGGCTTTTATTCATTGTATACGTTTCGAGTGCACCACTTACGGCAAAAATAAAAATTAACATGGCACCCTCTGTCCAGTACCCAATTATGGCCGATCCAATTGCTGCAAAAATCATTAACATTTCTACGTTTAATTCCTTATTTTCGTAGGTAGCCTCAATGCCTTCTTTTGCCTTGGCGAAACCACCAATTACAAACGCCAGCAGGTAAGCAATAATGGAATCAGCACCATTTCCATACTTGTCAAATAACCAGCCAGCTGCAATAAAGCCACCGCTTAGGCCTGCTGCAATTAATTCTGCATGTGGTTTAATTTTTTCGAAGAATCCTAATTTGTTTACACTTTTTGTTAGCGCCTTTGCTTCGGAACTCAATGTTCTTCCCCCTTCCAATTGCTAATTGATAAGAATAATCAAAGTCAATACCCTTAAAAAATACGAAAGCTGTCATCAAAGTGATGACAGCACGGTCTTTATAATGTTTCTATTTATTTTATCTTACCACATATTTTATGCATAAGATATGATTTTGCTCCATAATTATCCTGTTATGAACTTGGTTGCTCAAATACAAAATTAGTCTTCTTACCAAATGTGAAGATGATAATAGATAAGGTTAAGAGCATCGTACTAATGATATAGAAGAAACTTACATTTTCAATGAACTTAATAAACAAGCCTCCAATGATGGGTCCGCTTAAACTGCCGAGACTGAAAAATATTCCGCATAACAAATTTCCAGTCGGAAGTAGAGTTTTTGGAAGCAAATCTGTCATGTATCTGATACCTAGAGAGAAAGTTGAACCAACAACCATTCCAGAAATAAGAAAAACGACAAACAGTCCAATAAAAGAGTGTTCAAGGAAGATTGCAGCAGTAAAGCTAAAAAATCCAAGAAAAAGGATCGTTATTAAAATATTACGCCGACCATACTTATCACTCAAAATTCCTAGAGGTAGTGAGGTAATAATACTGCCGGAGGCAAATGCAGTCAACAACATGGAAACATTGGTGACGTTTATATCCATTCTTAATGCATAGACAGGAAAACTGCCGTTTAAGGAGGATTCTAAAAATCCATAAGAAAATGGCGGAAGGAAAGCAACCCATCCATATTTTAAAGCCTTTTTAAACTGTTTGATGGTTGATAGGAAGGAATTGATACCAACTTCTTGTTCAGGTCTTTCGTTTTTAAGCATAAATACAAAAATCCAGCCAATAAAACAAAGGATTGAGGAGACAATAAAAGGCAGAGATTGATATACGTTTACTAATGGTGTCATTAATGGCCCACTGGCAAAGCCAATTCCAAAAAATAATCCATATAAAGAAATATTTCGTCCCCGCTTATCTGCCGGGGAGGATGATGTAATCCATGTCTGTGTGGCAAAATGAAGTGAATGATCGCCTATTCCAATCAGCAACCGGAGGGTAAACCAAAACCAAAATGTCTCCCAAAGAGGAAAGAGTGCAAGCGAAATAATTACGAGACCTCCACCATAAATAATCACTGGTTTATAACCATATTTCCTGAGAGGCATTTCCATAAAAGGAGACACAAGAAGAATTCCAATATAAAGTGCTGTCGCATTTAATCCATTTAATGAAGGTGAAACCCCATTTTTTTCAAAAATTACAGCAATTAAAGGCAATAACATTCCTTGCGAAAATCCAGAAATCGCAACGATACTCACAAGGATCCAAAATCGCAGATTCGTTTTTTTCATAGAACTTCCTCAATTCTACAAGTTTGATTCAATATAAATTATATAGTTCCTAAATGATGGTAACGAGAAAACCGCCTATATGCAAGAGAAAGTTACGAACCTAGACATTCGAGGTGAATTTAGGTAAATTAAGGAACAAAAGGAAAAGTTTAAAAGAAAATATCCTCGTTAGATATTAAGAATATGGAGGGAATACGGTGAACAGGATTTTTATGCTTATGACATTCATTGGAGTGCCGCTGTCCGTTATTGGCTCACTAATGCATTGGTCAAATATTGTTTTATTTATTATCTACTGCTTAACAATCGTGGCACTTGCCAGTTATATGGGAAGGGCAACTGAAAGTCTAGCAATTGTTGCAGGCCCGCGGATTGGCGGACTGTTAAATGCAACCTTCGGAAATGCAGTCGAACTTATTATTTCAATCTTTTCGTTGAAGGCCGGGCTTGTTGGAATTGTTCTCGCCTCACTAACAGGTTCCGTATTAGGAAACTTACTACTTGTGGCGGGACTTTCGTTCTTTATAGGGGGCTTAAAATTTAAGCGTCAATCATTTAACGTCTACGATGCTAGGCATAATTCAGGACTGTTGATGTTTGCGGTTATCATTGCTTTTGTTATCCCTGAAGTTTTTTCGATTAATATGAATGAGACAAAAACTCTTTCCTTAAGTATTGGGATTTCAGTTATTTTGATCATCCTTTATCTGGCTGCCTTATTTTTTAAATTGGTTACCCATCGAGGCGTATACCATCCAAGTACAGAAAAAAATATCGCTCATGAGGAAGAAGAACCAGAATGGGGGAAAGGGAGAGCCATAGCTGTTCTTTTCATTGCTACAATTGCAGTCGCATACATCTCCGAGCACCTAGTCCATACGTTTGAATATGTAGGAGAAACACTTGGTTGGTCTGAATTGTTTATCGGTATCATTATCGTAGCTATAGTAGGGAATGCAGCAGAACATGCATCTGCCGTTGTCATGGCATTTAAAAACAAAATGGACATTGCCGTTGAAATTGCGATTGGATCTACATTGCAGGTGGCCATGTTCGTATTACCTGTTCTAGTACTTGCCTCACTTTTCTTTGATACCACCATGCCATTGCTATTTAGCTGGCAAGAGTTAATTGCGATGGTGTCATCGGTGCTCCTTATGGTTGTAATCTCCAACGATGGGGAATCCAATTGGTTTGAGGGGTTAACACTGCTCGCTGCCTATTTAATTATGGGAATTGGCTTTTATTTACTCTAGTAATGTAAAAAATAAAGACTCTAAGCCCGATGGCATAGAGTCTTTATTATTAAATTTAAGTTTCATTTCCATTCTTCAATGTACTGGGTAAATCGTCAAGCTTGGGCTATTATGATAAAATAACCATTTAGTAGGGTAAAAATCAATCGCTTTTCTTTGGGACATCAATCACCAACCTTCATGTTTATTTAGATACATGAACACAAGTGTTGAATCTCATATAAGACGGGAATCCCAACCTCCTTATGGATAATAAGTAATGGAAGCAGATTGATTACAGCCCTCCTTTGTTGATAAGTTAAGTATATTATATTATTAAATTTTAATTTTGTAAATGTTCTGAATATTACATTTATGTTACTTTTTAAGGAGCGACTAATGAGATTATTCATTCGGTTTTTATTTTTTATTTTTGGACTTATTATTATGACTTTTGGTGTTTGTATGACCATTGAAGTAGCAGATATTGGTGTGGGTGCATGGGATGCTCTTAATGTAGCCCTAACAGAAAAGGTAGGTTTATCTGTAGGTAAATGGGTAATGATTGATGGGGCTGTTTTAATTATAGTGGTCTCACTTTTATTAAAGAAAAGACCTGATCTTCTTTCACTTCTAACGATTATAATCATCGGTTCATTAGTCGATTTTTGGCTGGGAACTGTATTTGATTTATTTCAAGTCAATCATCTCATCACTAAAATAGCCATGCTATTAGTAGGAGTCTTAATTATCGGATTTGGTGCAGCTATCTACATTCAAGCAAAATTCCCTCAAAGTCCCATTGATAATTTTATGTTAGCCATTAAAGAACGCTTTCGAGTAAATATAATGGCTGCGAAAACCATTGGAGAGATTACAGCATTGATTCCTGCCTTTTTACTACATGGACCTATTTCATACGGTACCATTATCATTACATTCACAGTTGGACCTGCGATCCAATTGTTCTTTCCATACTTTGAAAAAGTAATGTTGCGTCTACAGACGAAATATTGAAATTACTTACAGGATGGATAAAAATAATCAACTCCGAAAAAACTACTAGCAGACTGATTATGCTATTAGTGAAAGGAGTTTAACTCGTGAAGAAAAATGTCACTATCTTGATGACACTGCTATTAATGTTAACTTTTATTCCCTCAGCCTTCGCACATAAGGGTCCAGCGCAAAAAGTTTCGGTTAAATATCAAGTTCCACCTTCGGTCCGAAATATTACCAAGGAGAATACTTATCCAAATTCGACACAGGATCTGCCATTATTACAACCAAGTGAATTAACTAAAAAGTTGATTAATTCATCAAAGGTGAAAATCGAAAACCCTGATCTAATTCGAATGCTAAATGAATCGAGTATTAATAGTACACCTTTTGCGATTGGCTATCGTGCTATCGTCTATTTAGGTCAGTGGCCCTTAAATTACGAATCATCGGAAACTTCCCCAAACTGGGAGTTCCAAAAGATTAACACCAATTATTTTGATAATCGCGGCGGCAAGGTGCCCTATCAAATCAAATATGTTCAGGAGTCCCAGAAGATTATTAGAGGCGGGCTCACCGCTAAAATCGCGAGTGCTGAGGCCGTGAAAAAAATGATGCTTTTAAAGGCAATGGAAAAAACGCATCTTCCACTGGCATTCGATACGATTATTGGCGCCGGCACGAAGAACGATCATATTTATAACATTCCTCCAAACCGGTTGGGCTACTTATATGCCTATGCACCAGGTGTGAATGAAAAAGGTAAGGTAACCTACGGTGAAGTCTATTTAATGCTAAAAGGCAGCAAAAAGTTTATCGTGATTAAAAACGTAACCTCTCAAGGAATCGGCGCATGGATTCCAGTTCAAGATTATGTATCCTTTGGATTTGCAGCGTCAGAACGACCACGATAAAAGCAGACTCCTGGTTGCAGGAGTCTTTTCTTTTTTGAAAAATTGGGCAAAATATTATTAATCGATTGTCAAAGCAGCCATTTTTCGATAGGATGAGAACGTTAGCGAAAGGAGTGAAACAACTTGGGAAGCCCGATTGAAGATAAAAATACACAAGTGAATTTTTTAAAACAACGCTTAAACATGTTCATTGATGTCCTTGATGCGATCGATCCGGAAGATACAGATCTTGAAGATATTGACCGCTTAATTTCAATGTTAGATGATATGGAATCAAAATGCAGAGAATTTAATAATCGTGAAGTGAGTGAGTCTGTTTAATCAACAGGCTCTTTTTAATGGGTTAAATAGTGAATCCAATATTTACATGGGGGATTTCCACGAATAACCTGGCAGCGGTTGCAAGCTAATCCTTTAATTCTATAGGTTATAGGAGTATAATATAAACGTGCAAAAATTGAAAAATATTAATGGGGAACATGGGGAGAGGGGTACTCGAATTGAATATTTCTAAATTTCAAGAAAGCATGTATAAGCTAGTCGTTGAAACATCAACAAAACTTCCTAAGGATGTCCGCAGAGCTGTTAAACGGGCTAAGGAAAATGAAAATGCGGGAACAAGTGCTGCAATGAGCCTAGCAACAATCACAAATAATATCAAGATGGCAGACGATCAAGTGTCACCCATCTGTCAGGACACAGGTTTACCAACCTTTAAAATTAAAACGCCAGTAGGTGTGAATCAATTAGAAATTAAAGAAGCAATTCGTAATGCCATTGTGTTGGCAACGAAAGAAGGGAAGCTTCGCCCGAACTCAGTCGATTCCCTAACTGGTGAAAACAGTGGGGACAATCTTGGTGCAGGCGTGCCTGTTATCAAATTTGACCAATGGGAAAAAGATTATATCGACGTTCGTCTGATTTTAAAAGGCGGCGGTTGTGAAAATAAAAACATTCAATACAGCCTTCCATGTGAATTAGACGGATTAGGCCGTGCAGGGCGTGACCTTGATGGAATCCGTAAGTGCGTTATGCATTCCGTCTACCAGGCTCAAGGTCAAGGCTGCAGCGCTGGCTTTATCGGTGTTGGTATTGGCGGCGACCGTTCTTCTGGATACGATTTAGCGAAAGAACAGTTATTCCGTTCTGTGGAAGATGTGAACCCAAATGAAGACCTTCGTAAGTTAGAAGAGTATGTAATGGAGAATGCAAATAAATTAGGAATCGGCACAATGGGCTTCGGTGGTGAAGCCACCCTTTTAGGCTGTAAAGTGGGCGTCATGAACCGCATTCCTGCAAGTTTCTATGTATCTGTTGCCTACAATTGCTGGGCATTCCGTCGTTTAGGTGTGAGTGTAAACGCGGAGACTGGTGAAATCAACGAATGGATGTATCAAGACGGGGAATTCATTGATTTTGCTGAAAAAGAAGCAGCTGTGCAGGAAACAGCCGCTACATCTGAAGGGGTTATCTCCTTGGAGGCGCCAATATCTGAAGAACAAATCCGTTCTTTAAAAGTAGGCGATGTCGTTCAGATTAATGGGATGATGTACACTGGCCGTGATGCAATTCATAAGTATTTAAGCGATCATGACGCACCAGTGGATTTAAATGGACAAGTGATTTATCATTGCGGTCCGGTTATGTTGAAGGATGAAGCCGGTGCTTGGCATGTAAAGGCAGCAGGTCCAACAACAAGCATTCGTGAGGAACCTTATCAAGGTGATATCATGAAAAAATTCGGCATCCGAGCTGTTATCGGTAAAGGCGGTATGGGACCGAAGACGTTAGCTGCATTAGAAGAACATGGCGGGGTATACCTAAATGCAATTGGCGGAGCTGCACAATATTATGCAGATTGCATCAAATCAGTTGAAGGTGTCGATTTAATGCAATTTGGTATTCCAGAAGCAATGTGGCACCTTCGTGTAGAGGGCTTCACAGCAGTAGTGACAATGGACTCACACGGAAACAGCCTGCACGCCGACGTAGATAAATCTTCATTAGAAAAGTTAGCGGCGTTTAAGGAGCCGGTTTTTAAATAGAGAGTTGTGGGATAGGCGCTCGGGTTGCGGGCGCTTATTTTTTTTATGAACTAAAAAAACGAGATGATTTTCAAATAATATCCAGCAAATGTCGTAAGTTTCGAAAAATGGGCAATAAGAGTCCGATAAGATGTCATAAGTGCTGAAAAATACGTCATAAGTACCTGGATATTGAATTGATTTCCAAATAATATCCAGCATATGTCGTAAGTTTCGAAAAATGGGCGATAAGAGTCCGATAAGATGTCATAAGTGCTGAAAAATACGTCATAAGTACCTGGATATTGAATTGATTTCCAAATAATATCCAGCAAATGTCGTAAGTTTCGAAAAATGGGCGATAAGAGTCCGATAAGATGTCATAAGTGCTGAAAAATACGTCATAAGTACCTGGATATTGAATTGATTTCCAAATAATATCCAGCAAATGTCATAAGTTTCGAAAAATAGATAAAAATAGTCCGATAATATGTCATAAGCGACGACCAGACAAGTCAAGCCCATTATTATGTGTAAATTCATTCCTGATGAAAAACAATGTTAAGCAGCTGATTTATTTTTGGTGTACTGGAAGGGGGGTACCCCCCTTCCAGTACACCAAAAATTCGCGCTTCGCGGTTGCTATTTCTTCTCTTCTTGGTCCCGAATTATTCTTCTTCTTACTTCCTCAGCATAGTCCATTAAAACCGCACCAATTAATCGGAATGCGGATTGTGTATTAGGAAATATTCTAATTACCTTCTCTCTTCTCCGGACTTCCTCATTGATTCTTTCTAACGAGTTCGTACTTCGAATATGCGTATGGTATTTTGGTTTTTCATTTAAATATTGAATGGCATCTTCGAAGCCTTCTTCTAATATCTCTATCGCTTTTTCTAGTTTTGGATTATCTCCCATTTGCCCAATGAACTCATTTTTATATTTTCTTGCCTCTTCAACGGTCGTTACCTCAAATATTCTTTTTAAACCCATTTTCACTTCGTCCATGCCTTTTTTGGGCATATGCGTAATGATATTCTTTTTGAAATGCACTGTGCATCTTTGCCAAGAGGATCCAACAAACTCTGTACCAATGGCAGACTTTAACCCCTGATGTGCGTCAGATATAACTAGCTTAGGTGATTGTAGTCCTCTTGACTTTAGGTATTGGAAAAATCGTTGCCAGGCTTCAGTGCTCTCCCCATGATCTACTCTTAAACCTAGAATTTCACGTCTATTGTTCTGGTCAACGGCCGTTGCGATATATACAGCTTTAGATACAACACGATTATGTTCTCTTACTTTGATATACATGGCATCGGCAAAGATATAGGGATAGTACATCGTATTCAGAGGTCGACTTGCCCATTGATTCACTAAAGGATCTAGTTTTTCTGTGAGTGTAGATACAAATGATTTAGACACCTTTTGCCCACAGAGTTGTTCCACGATCTTTGAAACTTTTCTTGTAGAGACTCCATTCACAACCATTTCAAGCATGGCTAATACGAGAGCTTGGTCACAACGAGCATATTGTTCAAACACGGTAGTCGAAAATTCTCCACTGCGAGTACGTGGTACTCGAAGAGTAATTTTTCCAATGCCAATAATTAGATCACGTTCATAATATCCATTGCGGTAGTCACGTCGTAAGTTAGAACGTTCATAGGATTCTGCTTGCAAGAACTCATCACGTTCTTTTTCCATAAAAGAATTTAATACCAAAACGATGGACGCTTTGATGACAGCGTCTATATTAGAGTTCATAACAGAATCTTTTAAATCATCGATATTTAGGTTAAACTGTACTTGAGTCATAATTACTTCCTCCACATTGTTTAATTAGCCGTTAACATTGTAACCATGAGGAATTAATTTGACTCATTTTCTTTTTACACAATTATATGGGCTTAATCACCAGACACAAAAGTTTCATAACAAGTATAAAAAAAGACTAGGATTATCAAATATCTTGTTGAAGTTATACTAAAAATACAAAGGAGGAATTTATCTTGATTGAAATGGAACTCGCACCCCCTAATTTCTTGCTTCAAGTGGAGGCTTTAGAAAGAAGGCTAGCAGAAAATCATAGAAAAATGCCAGAAATAAAATCTAAAATACGAACTTTAAGGTCCGGATATAATGGAGAAAAAACATTAAAATACTATCTGGATCAAATTCCGGTACACAAGTACCATATTTTTTACGGTCTTCGTCTTCCTATAGGAAATACCTATTTCCAGATTGATGCTCTACTCCTTTCCCAAAAATTAATAATAATAATTGATGCAAAAAACCACTCAGGAATGCTACGATTTGAAAAAAAACAAATGATTCATGAATATGCAGACAACAGGGACATCTATGAGAATCCAGTAGCGCAAGTAAACCGCCATGAAATATTATTAAGACATTCATTTGAGTATGATAAAGTACCTCAGATTCCTATTGCAAACCTTGTTACTATTTGTAAACCCTCTACAGAAATAATTATCAATCAAGAATACGAAGAAGCAGAGCAAAAAGTCATAAGGGCCTATGATTTATTAAGGAAAGTAGATGAATTAGAAGAGGCCCACACAGGAAAAAAGCTAAATAAAAAGACCGTTTATCAAATCATTAATCTTTTATTATCGCAACACACACCTCAAAAAATTGATATCCTTAATTATTTTCAGGTTTCAGAGGACGAACTTATCTCGGGAGTCCAATGCCCAAGGTGTTTAAACATTCCTATGGATTATATAAGGTCGAAATGGATATGTCCTAAATGTTTATTATTTTCAAAAGATGCCTTCATTAATGGTATTAACGATTACTTTCTTCTGATCAAACCCTCATTTACCAATCATGAATTACGGAAATTTCTTAACATGCCTTCCTCTAGAACGACCGCATCCAATATACCTAAAAGAACTCTTTCCTATACAGGTATAAAAAGAGGACGAATCTACCACCAACCAACAATTCCTATTTTAACCAATCATGTTTTTCCACCTAATAACAAACACTAAAAAAAATAAAATAGGGGGAACATGGATGAAAAGATTATTGTGCATCCTTAGTATGCTGCTCTTATTTATACCGCAGAGTACATATGCGGCTGTATCCAATCAGCCGATCCATTGGGGCTTTAAAAAAGGGGTAAATGAACAGCCGGCAGAAGCAGGAGCTGAGCTTGATCAGTTAATTGAAAAATACGGTGCTTTTTATAAAAGTAACCCAGACTCAAAGACGTTATACTTAACTTTCGATAACGGTTATGAACAAGGATATACCCCTCAGATTCTTGATATTTTAAAGAAGGAAAAGGTACCTGCGACTTTTTTTGTGACAGGGCATTATTTGCTTTCGGCAGGGGATATAGTGAAAAGGATGGTCAAAGAAGGGCATATTGTCGGGAACCATTCGTGGCATCACCCGGACCTGACAACCGTAAGTGATCAAAGGATTCGTGAAGAGCTCGAAAAGGTCAGGGTCAAAACCAAAGAATTAACAGGGCAAAAAGAAATGAAATACCTTCGTCCGCCGCGGGGGGTATTTAGTGAAAGAACAATGCAGATTGCTAATGAAGAGGGCTATACACATGTATTCTGGTCACTCGCTTTCGTCGATTGGAATGTGAATTCGCAAAGAGGCTGGCAATATTCCTACGACAATATCATGAGGCAGGTCCATCCGGGCTGTATCTTACTATTACACACTGTTTCAAAAGATAACGCCGATGCTCTTGAAAAGGCAATTCAGGATCTAAAGAAAAAAGGCTACAAATTCAAAAGCCTTGATGATTTTCCGAAGAAAAAATAGATATATCACCCACAGAAACCGAATTTCTTTTTGGAATTCGGTTTTTCTGTGTGAATCATGCTATAATACGGGGAAATTAAAATGAAACGATCTATATGAATTTATGGAATATTATGGAGTGAAATAGATGAAAACTGATCAAAATATTAAAATTGAACTGAAGCAAACCTTTCCGCTTACGATTAAACGGCTCGGTATTAATGGGGAAGGTGTCGGTTATTATAAAAAACAGGTTGTTTTTGTGCCCGGTGCACTTCCCGGTGAAGAAGTGGTCGTAGAGGCGACGAAGATTAGCCCGAAATTTGCTGAAGCAAAAATCAAAAAAATTCGTATTAAATCCCCGCATCGTGTTCTGCCGCTGTGTCCGGTTTATGATCAATGTGGAGGATGTCAATTGCAGCACTTGAAATATGATCAACAGTTAAAGGAAAAACGTGATATCGTCATTCAATCACTAGAGCGCCATACCAAAGTAGACATTAGCAAACTGGATATCCGAGAAACGATTGGAATGGAAGACCCATGGAGATATCGAAACAAGAGCAGTTTTCAAGTGAAGGCAATGGATGGCAAGGTCCTTGCGGGGCTTTATGGCCTTAATTCCCATCAATTGATTAATATTGAGGAATGTGCTGTGCAGCACTCACAAACAAATGAAGCAACATCTGCGGTTAAACGGATTTTAGAGGAATTAAAAATTCCTATTTATAATGAAAAGTCCAGAAAAGGAATTGTTCGAACCATTGTTACTCGGGTTGGCATTCAAACAGGCGAACTACAAATAGTCCTAATCACAACTCAAAAAGAATTACCAAAAGTGGACATCATCATTCAGGAAATCCAAAAGCGTCTCCCGAATGTGAAATCAATTGTTCAGAACATCAATGGACAAAAAACCTCCCTTATTTTTGGTGAGGAAACACTTCCGTTAGCGGGTGAAGAGTTTATCCAAGAAACACTAGGAGACCTTCAATTTGAGCTTTCTGCAAGGACTTTCTTCCAATTAAACCCTGTTCAGACGGTTAAGCTTTATAATGAAGTGAAAAAAGCAGCTGCGCTGACTGGTCAAGAAAAAGTAGTAGATGCCTATTGTGGAGTGGGAACCATCGGGTTATGGCTCGCCGATCAGGCAGGAGAAGTTCGTGGAATGGATGTCATCCAAGAATCGATTGAGGACGCAAAGAAAAACGCAAAGCGGCATGGATTGACTAATACAAAATATGTACCTGGAAAGGCAGAAGAAGTCCTTCCTAAATGGGTCAAAAAGGGATGGAAGCCCGATGTCATTGTCGTCGATCCACCTAGAACAGGTCTTGAGGGGCAGTTAATCCAAACCATCCTTCAGGCAGAACCAAAAAAGCTCATTTACATCTCATGTAATCCTTCAACATTGGCGAAGGACATTCAAACGTTAAGTGCTAAATATGAAGTAAAATATATCCAGCCAGTGGACATGTTCCCGCATACGAGCCATATTGAAACTGTATGTCTATTAAGCCTTGTAAAATAAGGGTTTGCAAGGTTTTTTGACAAAGAAAAAAGTGGTTTTGTCCACCATTTGTCCACCATTTTTGAATCACGTTGATTTTGGTGGACACAAAAATTCATTGGTGGACAACATCACTATTCACAGCCTTTTCAAATATATCGTTGCCTATGAAGTATCAACACATTCAATAGAACATATGACATAAAGAAAAAGGCAGTGGAAAAATCCGCTGCCTTTTTTGGTGGGCAATGTCCACTTGGTGTCCACCTTGCACAAGTTTTTGTGCGTTTCTGTAGGTTATAAAAAATGCTGTATAATGATAAAAAATTCTTTAGTTCTAACAAACCGCCCACGTCAAATGCGTCTCGGCTATGATTTTAAAAGAAGAAGCAGGAACCAAGTAAGGGATTTCCTGCTTCTATTCAATTTGGGACCGAAAACTAGGAGTTACTCCCTAAATGGAGAAACTCCTTTTTCCTATTTAGTTTTATTTTAGAATTTATACTTCAATTTTTCTTTTTCAAAACTACTTTCATTTCTTTCAAATCAATGCCATTCGAAGCCCTTACTTGTGTTTACTTCTAAGGTTTACTTAGTCAGAGTGTTCCCCTAATAAGATAGTCTAACGTATTCTGATCTTCGAAAAACAATAGTTTTTTTATTTTAATTTATTAATATTAAAATTTTCACAATTATTCATAAATTCATATTGTAAATTGGTAAAATAGAACATATAATCAAAAGTGAGCATAAAACATCAAATTCATTCAAAATTGAGCTAAAACAGTCAAGTGGCGTATTTCAAATGAATGGGAGGGAAACGATTCTGTGTATGGTATAGAAAGAAAGTCGGCAATATTAGAGTTACTAAACAAGAATGCTAGAGTAGATGTACAAGAATTAAGTCAACACTTCGACTTGTCTGAATCAACAATTCGTAGGGACTTAAAGGAACTAGAGGAAGCACAATTGTTAAAAAGAACGCATGGTGGGGCTGTCTTGTTCAATAGTGTGACCTTCGAACCGACTTACATTGAGAAAGAAGTGCAGTTTCAAAAAGAGAAAAGGGCTATTGCAAAGGAAGCGGCTAAGCTTATAGAGAACGGTGAAAGTATCTTGCTCGATTCGGGTACGACAACTTATTATCTTGCTCAAGAACTAAGAAACTTTTCGAGTTTACAGGTGGTTACCAATTCGATATTATGTGCAAACGAATTAAAGGATGCATCTGGAATTGAAGTCTTATTATGTGGTGGTTCTCTGCGTTCAGAAACACTAGCGTTGGTAGGTCCATTGGCTGAAAACAGCTTTAATCAAATTTGTGTAGACAAATCGTTTATTGCTACGAATGGCGTTGATGTAGAAAATGGCTTAACTACTCCAAATTTAATTGAGGCATCAACAAAAAAGAAGATGATTGATTGCGCGGAAAAGGTTATTCTCATCACTGATCATACCAAAATAGGTCAAGTAAGTTTTGCGAAGTTTGCGGAGATTCATGAGATAAATTATTTAATAACCGATAGTGCTGCAGAAAAGACCTTACTTAACCGCATTGAGGAATCAGGAATTTCTGTTCGTGTAGTCTGACTTTTCCCCCATAGGTAAGGATCTACTATCAGATAAAAAGCAAAAAATGAAGGCGTTTAAATGAAAACGTTTTAAGAAATATCCACACCATTTTTAGGGGGTGATGCTTATAGAGTTATGAAAATAATAAAAGAGATTTTAATCGTTTTAATTAACTTGTTCTTTGGGTGAGAAAATGAAAGAATCACAAAAAAGGTTACGATTAAGGGCAACCACGACCAAATGGAAAAAAGCCCAAAATCATAACCCTGCTTGAGTATATCTAAAATTAATATTAATTTTAGCACTCATTTTTATATTACGGTATTACAGATTTTTTTACAAGGATGTGTTTTGCTAGAAGTATCTATTACTTTACAAAACTATATTTAGGAGGAATTACAAACCATGAAAAACTTTAAAATTTTTAACATAGTATTATTAATTTTAACATTATGCTTTTTAGGTGCATGCAGCAATAATGAAAGCGCTTCTAATACAGGTAAAACAGATGACAAGTCTAATACTGAAAAAAAGCTAAAGATTGGTTTAACAGTTCCAAATTTAAGTAATCCATTCTTTGTAGCGATGTCTAAAGGGGCTAAAGAAGTTGCTTCTAAGTATAATGCTGAAGTAACGACTGTAAGTGCGGATCAAGATCTTGCTAAACAAACTGCACAAATTGAAGACTTTATCACAAAAAAAGTTGATTTAATATTATTAAGCCCATTTGATTCTGCTGGTATTGCTGGTGCAGTTAGTGAGGCAAAAGCAGCAGGTATTCCGGTTGTTGCTCTTGATGGATTTGCAGAAGGTGGCATTGACACTGTGGTTATGTCTGATAACGTTCAAGCAGGTAAATTAGCTGCGGAGTATCTTGTAAAACAACTTAATGGAAAAGGTAATATTGTTATTATTGATGGACCTCCTGTTTCAGCAGTGACAGATCGAATTAAAGGTTTTAACGAAGTAATTAAAAAATATCCAGATATCAAGGTTGTTGCTAAACAAAATGGTGAGGGTAATCGTGAAAAGGCTCTTACCGTAATGGAAGGTGCACTAACAGCAAACAAAAAAATCGATGCAGTATTTACCATAAATGATGAAGAGGCTGTTGGAGTACAAATTGCACAAGAACAAGCTAGTAGACAAAATGAATTCTTTGTCGTAAGTGTTGACGGTGCGCCTTCTGCGGTTGATGCGCTGAAAAAAGGCGGAAGCTTTGCTGGTACTTCAGCACAATTCCCGAATCAAATGGTTCTTGATGGTGTTGCCTTAGCATTAAAAGTCATTGATGGAAAAAAAGTTGACTCAAAAGTTCTTATTCCAACTAAATTTATCACTAAAGATAATGTTGATTCCTATAGTGGCTGGTAATTGATTTCCCTCTAGTGGAGGTAAAATATGGTGCTCTATCAGGAGCACTATATTTATATCCTAGTAAAATAGGGCTTAAAAAGAGACTTAGGGAGTGGCACTAATGGCAGTATTTCAGGTTCAAGAACAAATAAATCGTCGTCTACCAGAAAGTCAGTTACCCATCCTTAGGATGAAGGCGGTTACGAAGAAATTTTCCGGTGTCAAGGTGTTGCAAAACGTTAATATCGAACTCTATAAAGGGGAAGTTCATGCCTTGATGGGGGAGAATGGTGCAGGAAAATCTACTTTAATGAAGATCATGGCTGGAGTGTATCAGCCTGATGAAGGAACGATTGAATATAAAAGTCAAGAAGTACATTGGAATAATCCAATGGAGGCAAGAAATAAAGGGATCAGTGTTATTCACCAAGAAATAAGCCTTTCACCGAATTTGTCCATTGGTGAGAATATTATGATGGGGACAACTTTTAAGAAAAATAGGCTGGGCTTAATAAATTGGAATGATATTTATGAAAATGCTGCCCAAGTTTTAAAATCCATAGGATCTTCCTTGGATCCTCGAGCGGATGTTTCCACCTTAAGTGTGGCCCAACAACAAATGGTAGAAATTGCTCGAGCTTTATCACTTAATTCTGAGATTTTAATTATGGATGAACCGACGGCATCTCTGACAGATAAAGAAATAGAAAAGCTTTTTGGCATCATTGAAGAATTAAGAAGAAAAGGCGTAGCTATTGTTTATATCTCTCATCGAATGGATGAGATTTTTAAAATTTCAAATCGCTTTACAGTTCTTAGAGACGGCCAATGGGTTACAAGTGGACCAATTTCGGATACCAATCCCGATAATCTAGTAAAACTTATGGTAGGAAGAGAGTTAAATGAGCTATTTGTAAGAGAAAGAATTAAAAGTATTGTTAGGTCTGAACAAAAACCAGTCCTTGAGTTAATAAATGTCTCTGACAAGAAGTTTGTAAAGGGAATATCACTAAAAATCTACCCTGGTGAAATTGTGGGATTAGCAGGCCTTGTCGGTGCGGGACGGACTGAGCTGGTAAGAACAATCTTTGGACTATCCGAACTGTCAGAGGGTCAAATAATTTTGGATGGCCAGCAGGTTCATATAAAAAGTCCTATTGATGCAATAAAACTTGGCATTGCCCATGTTCCTGAAAGCAGGAAGGAACAGGGGTTATTACCAAATCTATCTGTAAAAGAAAATATACTGATGGCACAATTACCAACCTATCGTAAATTTAAACTATTGCAGTATAAGCAAATGAATCGTGATGCGGATCGATACATTAAAGAACTTGGAGTAAGAACGGCATCAAAAGAACAAAATGTTATGGGCCTTAGCGGAGGAAATCAACAAAAGGTTGTTATTGCTAAATGGTTATCTATTGGTCCTAAAATACTGCTGCTTGACGAACCGACCCGTGGTGTAGACATAGGTGCAAAGACTGAGATTCATAAAATCATAAGTAAATTAGCAGAGCAAGGGCTTGCTGTGTTGATGATTTCTTCTGAATTACCAGAAGTCTTAGGAGTTAGTGATCGGATTTTAGTGATTCATGAGGGGAAACTAAGGGCTGAACTATCTCGTGATGAAGCTACACAAGAAAAAATTATGTACTATGCTACAGGAGAGGTTAAACAATGAATACAAACTTACAAATGTCAAGTTCATCCGTAGTTTCGTTTAAGGAACGCTCAAAACAGATTTTTAATCAGCTGGGCATGGTAATAATTCTTGCCTTATTAATCATAGTAATGATTATTTTTGCACCGAATTTCACAGAATCAAGTAATATCTTAAACGTACTAAAGCAAAGTTCAATCACTGCCATTCTGGCAGCTGGGATGACTGTAGTTATATTAACAGGAGGAATTGATTTATCGGTAGGCTCAACCCTTGCATTGAGCGGTGTTATATCTGTATTACTATCAAATGCCGGAACTCCACCAGTTATCGCTATGTTAGTAGGAGTTGCTGTAGGATATGTTGCTGGGGCTATTAATGGATTTTTAACAGCTGTACCTAAGTTGCCGGCCTTTATCGTGACACTTGGAAGTATGACCTACCTGAGGGGGCTGGCTTATGTTATAACCGGAGGATATCCTGTAGTTTTGGCATCAAAGCAGTTCAAGTTTATTGGGGCAGGTGAAATGCTAGGGATTCCTACTCCTATTTATGTGATGGCAATTGTTTATATCATCATGTTAATCGTTTTAAAGTATACGATGTTCGGGCGCCATGTTTATGCTATTGGCGGTAATGAAGAAGCCGCACATCTTACAGGGATTAAAGTTAATCGCACCCTGATTAACGTATATTCGATCAGTGGCTTATTAGCCGGTGTTAGTGGCGTTGTGATGGCAGGACGTTTGTTCTCAGGGCAGCCCATGGTAGGAATAGCATTTGAGCTAGATGCGATAGCAGCTGTCGTACTAGGTGGTACTAGTTTTGTAGGGGGACGTGGCCGTATACAAGGAACTATCATTGGGGTTTTGATTGTGGCTGTGTTAACGAATGGAATGACTTTGCTTAACGTGGATTATTACTGGCAACAAGTTGTAAAAGGGATCGTTATTGTTATTGCCGTGCTTCTTGATAGATTACGAAGCAGAACTTAAATAGTTCCATTTCAAATAAAAAGCCAGAAGAGTAGTCTTCTGGCTTAATAGAATTTAGGAGAGGTTCAAATGTATGATGTAACAGCTCTTGGAGAGTTATTAATTGATTTAACTCCTTATAACTCTTCTCAGCCTGGCAAAGTTGTCTTTGAAAGAAATCCTGGTGGTGCCCCTGCCAATGTATTAGCGGGCTTAACCAAATTAGGCAAGAAGACTTGTTTCATTGGTAAGGTAGGAGATGATCAATTTGGACATTATTTAAAGCAAGTTTTAATGGATACAAACATATGCTGTGAAGGATTATCCTTTACCCAAAAAGCAAATACTACACTGGCATTTGTTCATTTAGATGAATTTGGTGACCGCTCATTCAGCTTTTATAGAAATCCCGGTGCGGATACCAAGTTAACAGAGGATGACATTAATGAAAATATCGTAGCTCAAACCAAAATTTTTCATTTTGGATCTCTTTCCCTCACTAATGAACCAGCTGCCACTACCACTCTAAAGACAGTCCAATTAGCAAAAGAACTAGGGAAAGTTGTTTCCTATGATCCTAATTTAAGGGCTTTGCTTTGGAAGAATCTAGAGCATGCAAAGAAAATGATTAAAGAGGGATTGAAATATGCAAACATCGTAAAGCTTTCGGAGGAAGAGTTGGAATTCATTACTGGAAAGGCAGATTTAGAAAAAGGAACAAGACAACTCGTTGAACAGTATAACACAGAACTTATATTTGTCACTTTAGGAGCAGAAGGCTGTTTTTATCGAAAAGGGGAGAACGTAGGGAAATTTAAATCCTTCAAAGTGAATCCAGTTGATACAACAGGTGCGGGAGATGGCTTTTATAGTGGCGTTTTATATAAATATTTAGAAAAAAATAAACCTATTGCTAATTTAAACATGGATGATATGGAAGAAATTATTATATTTGGAAATGCAGTTGGAGCAATTGTCACAACAAGGAAAGGTGCAATATTAAGCATGCCTTGTATGGAAGAAATTAAGAAACTAATGGATAATCAAAATTAGTAACTGTTTTGAAAGAGCTGGTAAACCCACCAACGTCTATTTGTATTGCCAATTACAGTCCACACATGTGGAGTGCTGTTCACTGCTGGTTTTAAAAAGGTAACCCAAAAATTAACTCTTCCGAACTAAAATAAACATTTTCCTGACTCCATACCAACCCGGGTTTGTTCCAATACGAATCCGGGCTTTTTTCAATATTTCTCTCAGGCAGCCATTCGGTTGCTTTTGCTCTTCGTGTTTCCTTTATCTCTTATGCCCTGTGCCTGTCACCTCATAAAAAAGTGGAACAATCTACTACTAATTATCCTGGGAAGTTTGTTATTGAAAAAGTTCTAAATATATATAACCTTTTCTAAAAAAGTTAGAATTTTATTAAAACCCCTTAATTATTACAATAAAAGTGTAAAGAGAGTTTACAAAAACGTTAGAGGGGGCAAAAGGAAATAAAAGATAATCATTTTTACTTCAAGAAATGAAACCGCTATCAAGTTTTTGAAAAAGAATAGAAACATTAGAGGGAAATTATCAATGAATGTATGGTAGCCTAATAGCCCATTAGGGGGATTACCATTTATTAAGAATGCAGTCAAAAATAAAGGAGGCTGGTTAAGGTGAAGAAAAAGGGAATCCTAACGGTAGTTTCATTACTTTTAGTATTATCTATCTTTTTATCGGGTTGTTCGGGAGAAAAAACAGGAAGTTCAGAAACAAAAGGTGATAATAAAACCATTACGGTCCTCGTTGAAGGGGGAAGCCCGGCCTTTAAGGTTGCAAAAGAAACAGCCGCAGAATTTAAACAGAAAACAGGCTACGAAGTTAAAATTGAATCCGTTCCATATACAGGAGTCTATGACAAACTTAAGGCAGAGGTAGCTTCACGGGCAGGGGCTTTCGATGTTGCAACCATCGATATACTTTGGTTTCCTGCTCTAGCTGGCGGACTTCTGCCATTAGAAGATCTCATGACAGATGACCTTAAAAATGATTTATTCCCAGGATTAGTAGAAGGCGGAAGTTATCAGAATAAGGTTTATGGAATGCCGGTATGGACGAACGCCAAAAATTTAATCTACCGTAAAGACCTTTTCGAAGATGAAAAGAATAAAGCCGATTTTAAAGCAAAGTATGGATATGATTTACATCCGCCAACAACATGGGATGAATATCGGGATGTAGCCAAGTTTTTTACTAGAGATACAGATAATGATAGAAAAGTAGATTTGTACGGAACTACGGTATTTGGTGCGAACAATGGGGATGCGGTAGCCAGCTGGCTGGATCATGCAGCCCAAGCAGGTGCGAAACCATTGGTTGTTGGTGATAATGGCAAAGTTCTTGTTAATACAAAACCGTATGTTGATTCCTTGCAATTTTTAGTTGACCTTTTGAAAAAAGATCAATCGGTTCCATCAGGTGCACTAGAAATGGCATCTGCAGAAACTTCTGAGCTATTTTGGAATGGAAAATCTGCCATGATGCTTGCTTGGGGTCACTTCTATGTCCCTTCAAATGACCCTAAACAATCAAAGGTAGCAGGAAAAGTTGGAAGTGCCCCAATGATTGGCGGCGGAGCAGGAATTGGTGCTGTCCCAGGTCCTTGGTACCAGGTTATCCCTAGTTCCTCCAAAAAACAAGAGATTGCCAAAGAGTATCTCAACTTCATCTATGAAAAGAATGAACTATTTATGAAATCATTGGGGGTAGCAGCGAGAAAATCCGTTTTTGAAAGTTATAGTACACAGCAGGGCTATGAACATTTGAAACCGCTTATGACGACATTAAGCGGACCACAAACGCAAAATCGACCTGCTATTAAGGAATGGCAAGAAATCGAAAGTGAAGCACTCATCCCAGCCGTGCAATATGCACTTTCTGGAGAAAAAACACCTCAAGAAGCACTAGATTGGGCAGCAGATGTAATCAAAGATTTATTGCCGCCACAATAAACTGAAACGTACTTAATAGAACCTCTTCATACAGATATCTAATCAATGAAGGGGTTCTAAAAAATATATTGATAGAAAGGAGCGGTTTTCTTGAGACTGAAAAATGGGGCATTATCGACGATCTTTTTCTTTCCTGCAGGGATCTTTATGTTGGTATTTCTGGTCTATCCAATCTTTCTTTTAATTAGAGACAGTTTTTATAAGATTGATATCATTAATCCTTCATTGCGAGAATTTGTTGGTTTTGCAAACTATACAAACTCGTTGACTTCCGAACGATTTTTAAAAGCGCTTTGGAATACAGTCGTTTATATAGGAGTAGCGGTGGGTTTCGAGTTTATCATCGGGCTTATCCTTGCTTTGCTTCTAAGCAATGCTTTTAAAGGAAGCCAATTTATTCGGACACTATTGTTAAGCCCGCTTATGCTGGCACCGTTAGTTACAGGAATCATTTGGAAATTTATGCTTAATGACCAATTCGGCATTATCAACTGGGGGCTTTATAAACTTGGAATACTTTCTGACCCGCATCAAATACTCTGGTTATCAGACTCCCGTTTTGCACTCTATTCTACGATTATTGCAGACATTTGGTTAACAACGCCTTTCATTATGCTCGTTCTATTAGCAGGTATTAAAGGAATCCCGATTAGTTTATATGAATCTGCTGAAATGGATGGGGCCAATAAATGGCATAAGTTCCGTTACATTACTTTCCCTTCTCTTATCCCAGTAGCAACAGTAGCATTATTAATTCGCATTATTGATGCTGCCAGAACATTCGATATTGTCTGGGTGCTTACGCAAGGGGGACCAGGTTTTTCTTCCGAATTGCTAAGTACATATATGTATAAGACATTGACCCGTTATGGAGAGGTTGGGCAGTCAAGCGCAATGGCAGTCATCTTTATCATCATTTTATTATTCCTAAGTTCTTTCTTTATTACAAAAATGTGGTCACCTAGGAGAAGACATTCATGATGATAGGAGAGGTGAAATAGAAATGGCCCATATACCATTAAAAGAAACGATTGCAGAAAAACCAGTTTGGTTTGCAACTTTACATGTTAAACATAAAATATGGACGCTGATTGTTTTGTTTACCACTTGCTTGCTGGCTTTATTATTCTTAGGTCCGTATATCTATCTATTATTAACATCATTGAAACCATCCGCAGAGGCAGTTTCGGTGCCGCCGACTTTATGGCCCTCGCAATTTTCACTGGAAAATTATATAAAAATGTTTGATTACTTGCCTATAGGAAAATATTTTCTAAATAGCTTAATTACAGCGGGTGCCAGCACCATTTTAAGTGTGTTTTTTGGGGCCATGGCTGCATATGGAATTTCTAGATTTTCTTCCATAACAGGAAGCTACTTTTTGTTATTCACCTTAGTGATCAGAATGGTACCTATGATTAGTATTGCAATTCCTATGTATATGATTGTAAAAAGTATGGGCTTAATTGATACCCATTTTGCCTTAATATTGGTGTATACCAGCTTAAATGTTCCGTTTGCTATTTGGTTAATGATTGGTTTTTTTGACTCAGTTCCAAAAGAATTTGATGAAGCGGCCAGGGTGGATGGATGCAGCTGGATTGGAGCCTTTATCAGAATTATTCTTCCGGTGTCACTCCCTGGACTGGCAACGACAGCTATCTTTACTTTTATGTTAGCATGGAATGATTTCTTGTTCTCGCTACTCATGACCAGTACGAATGCCAAAACGGCAACAGTAGGGATTTCAGAATTTTTAACCGCTTATAATCTTGATTTAGGACCAATGACAGCTGCTGCCATCTCATTTAGTCTGCCTGTTATGATATTCTCCTTTTTCGTACAACGCTATATTGTAAGTGGCATGACTTTAGGTGCAGTGAAAGAATAACAATTTGATAATAAAAGCAATTTGCGGAGTGAAGTAAACTTATGTTCGATGTAACAGCTATTGGTGAGTTATTAATTGATTTTACTCAAACTAGAAATCCTGAGGATGAGACGGTTTCTTTTGTTCAGAATCCTGGCGTAGCCCCAGCGAATGTACTGGCGGCATTGGCAAAATTTAATCGAAAGCCTGCGTTTATCGGAAAGGTAGGAAACGATTCCTTTGGACATTTCCTAGAGCAGGTGTTAATTGATTGTGGAATCCATACTAGTTATCATGTCAAGGAAATGATGAAAAAAGGACTACTGAATTCAGATATAGTGAAATTATCGGAAGAATTTGGAATAAAAGTGTTTAAATCAACTAAAAAAGAAACGATGATAGGTTATAATGTTGAAAAAGAAGAAATGTATATATCGAAGAAACTCGGGTGAAACCTCTTTTAATAGATTCTTTTCATCTATCGATCTTGCAGCGGTAAAAGCCCCAAACCATCGTATAAAATTTCATGTCTTTGTGGACCGTTCTACGATTGAGGTTTTTTCTAATATTGGAGAAATAGCCATGACCAGTCTGATCTTCCCTGACTCATTTAGTAAGGGTATTGAGTTGTTTTCGAATGGCGGAAATGTAAAGCTACTCTCTCTGGATGTCTATTGGTTAAAGTAATGTGTCCATGGGACGGTTCTGATGGTCACTCTAACCAAAGCTTTAGATCCTCTAGAACCGTCCCCGTGGCTCTGGACAAAATCTTAAACTAAATTGATAGGAGAATTTATTTATGGCTAGTAAAAATTATTACGACGTAACAGAGTGGCCTGTCGGTAATCCCTATGAGGATATTGGTGAGGTAATCAATAGCATTATAGCAGATATTAAAAGTAGGCAATCGGACGCTGATTTGAATAAAGGCGGAAAGCCGGGTGCGGTTATCTATATTCCACCGGGAGATTATCATCTTAGTAGTCAAGTAGTTATAGACATCAGTTATCTTAAAATTATGGGTTCTGGACACGGGTTTACATCTTCGAGTATTCGTTTTAATACTTCTGAGAATGAATGGGCGGATTTGCATGAATTGTGGCCGGGAGGAAGTCGCATACTCGTAGATATTCCCCTTGAAGTAAATGACGAGGAATATAAAGGAGCTGCATTTTATGTTGAACGAAGTGGAAATCCCCGAATAAGTTCAGTAGAGTTTTCTGACTTTTGTATTGATGGTTTGCATTTTATTGAAGATGGCTCAGGAGAAACAAATCCGGAGAACACATACACCAACGGGAAAACGGGAATTTATGTTGCAAGTGCTTGTGACTCATTTCGGATTACAGGCATGGGGTTGGTGTATTTAGAGCATGGAATTACTATTTATCATGCAGATGCACTGACTATACATGATAATTTCATAGCTGAATGTGGAAACTGTGTAGAGCTGCGAGGTTGGGGACAGGCTTCAAAAATAACCGATAACTTGATAGGAGCCGGTTTTAAAGGATATTCAATTTACGCTCAAAATTTTGGTGGACTTTTGATTACAGCGAATAATGTTTTTCCACGAGGTGCGAGCAGTATCTATTTTGATGGTGTGACTCGTTCTAGTATCACAAATAATAGACTTCATTCATTTTATCCAGGAATGGTGGTATTCAGGGGGGATTGTTCGGAAAATTTGGTTTCTTCAAATCACTTTTTACGTGACCATGAACCTTGGACTCCTTTTCTGGGAATAGACAATGGTTTAGATGATTTGTATGGTCTCCTCTATATCAGTGGCTATAATAATTCTGTAATTGCTAATCACTTTTCTGAAGTAATTAATACTCAGAACATCAAGCCGGTAGGTGCAACACCTGTAATCATACGTATTGTTTCGGGTAATGGAAATTATATTTCTAATAATCATGTTGTTGCCACGGAGGTTCATGCCAAGATAAGTGATTCTTGTTTCTCTGCGCAAGTAGAAGCTTTGTTAACTACCGAAGCATCAGAACCGCTTACCGTAACAACAGTATTGATAGAAAAAGAGTCGCTTCAAAATACGATTCTTGATTCGGGAAGTGATGCTCAGGTTGTTATGGATAAGACTGTAAATGCATTCAGAGCCACTCCCACGCCAGGTGCTTCCTAGTGCTATCACCAGAGTAAGCACAACCATGGACAAAATTCTTAAAGCTGGAGAAACATAATGACTAACCTAATGAGACTAATCGACTCTCCAATTAAGCGTAAAATTATCTTATTAGCTTTGTTTTCAGCCCTAATCCCTTTACTTGTTATTGGTCCTTTTACGTTCATTTATTTTAATAAAGTAATAGAAAATAAAGTATCTTCCACGATTGATAACTTCTTAACTATTGTCGATTGGAATATTAACTCATTTGGAAGCAATGTAGAGAATCTATCTAATGACATTTTTCTTTCGGATGAAATTCAGGACTATTTATTCTATAAAAAAACAGATGCAAAGTTATACAGGTTGGAGACGTCATCTCTAGAAAACATGAATAATATAACGGTGGTAAACAATCCCTATATTAATGCCATCTACGTTGGGAATGAAAATCACGGCTTTTTGAAAGTAAACCGCGGGGAACAAAATTTGAAGAATGATATCTATCAAACGATAAAAAAGTCCAATATCTATCCGCGTTTACTCCATAGCGAATGGCAGGGTGAATGGTTAAATGGAAGTAATACAAAACTTGTTAAAGGTGCTAACCAATCTTTACTATACGGAAGAAATATTCGAGATCTTGGAACGAAGGAACAAATGGGGCTGGTTCTGATTGATCTTGATCCAGCGTATTTTGATAATATGTTTAAAAATAGTAACCCTCCAGGCGATATTTTAATACTGGATGGGGATAAAATTTTGTTCTCTAGCAATCATAGTTTCTCTTCATCTCAGGTAGCCAAAATCATTCAAAGTCGTGAGAAAAGCGGAACCATTAAAAAAGTAATGAATGGAACGCAATATTTCTTTAATTATCATACAAACAAAAAAACAAATTGGGATGTTGTCAGTATTATCCCCTATGAAAAAATTGTTCGTGAGGTCAATCAACTTCGATTAGTAACGATTTCTTTATTAGTGATGGCATTAATGTTCTCCTTAATTATTGCCTTATTTATTACCAGGAGAATTACAAACCAGTTAAGTTTGCTGCGCATGGTTACTGAAAAAATGGAAAAACGAGAGACTGTAGTAGGTATTCATTTTAATAATGAGGATGAACTTGGAGAAATCGGGAACAAGATTGTTCACCTTTATAATTGGAATAATGATTTAACTAAAAGGTTATATAAATCACAGATTAAGGAAAAGGAAGCAGAGCTATTAGCCTTGCAAAGCCACATTAATCCACATTTTTTATATAACACATTGAACACTATTTATTGGATGGCAGAGAAAGTAAAAGCGAAACAAATAGCAAAAATTGCGATTAATTTGTCAAAAATTTTTAGACTTACCTTAAATGATGGAAGTCATATTACCTCCGTAAAGAATGAAATGGATCAAGTAAAGAGTTATATGGATATCCAAAATATTCGTTTTGACCAAAAAATCCACTACACAATTACGATTGAACCTGAAATCATGGAAGAAAGTATCATTAAATTGCTGTTACAGCCCATTGTAGAAAACTCTGTTTACCATGGGTTAGAACATCAGGAAAGCGGAACCATCATGATTGAAGGCATTAAGGTCGCAGATGGTCTACTTTTCATTATTCGTGATACAGGAAAAGGATTTGACATGAATGAAGTAGATATTAACAAAAAGGGCTATGCTTTGAAAAATATTAATGAACGATTGAAACTTTATTATGGAAAAGAATATGGATTAAAGATTAAGAGTGAAATAGGAAATGGAACTACCGTTTATCTTAAGGTTGGCCTAAAGAACGACGGAATTACTCATAACAATCTTTAAGGAGTTATCAATTATGTATAAACTTTTAATTGTTGATGATGAAAAAATTGTAATTGAAGGCTTAAAATCAGCCACTAACTGGAAGGATCATCACATTGAAATTGTAGGATCTGCCTTAGACGGAGAAGAAGCACTTAAAGAAATCATGAATAAAAAGCCTGATATTGTGTTAGTAGATATAAGAATGCCTAAATTAAATGGATTGGATTTAATTCAAGAAACAAAGGCTCTTAATCTTGATGCTGTTTTTATCATTATAAGCGGTTATTCAAAGTTTGATTACGCCAAAAGGGCTATTCAACTCGAGGCAATCGACTATCTAGTTAAACCTATTGAAGTAGAAGAAATTGTTCATTCTATTAAAAATGCCATTTTAAAACTAGAAAAAATAAAAAATGAAAAACAAGCAACTGAGCGGATTAATGAATATCAAATGGCTTTAGAAGAAAAGCGTGTCCTTGATTACATTTTAGGCCAAAGATTTGTTGTGCCGGAAAAGGACCAAAAGCTACAAAGTTTTTCTTTTTTAAACATCGGATTGAGGGGGGGTGACTGGGATGATTCAAATGCCACTGAAAAAATTCAAGCTTCCTTAGAGTGTTTAAAAAGCCTATTGGAAAACAGGAAGATACAGAACTTTGTCTATACGATTGATAGTGAAATCGTCATCATGATTTCAAACGCTGGTTCAGAGCTAGTGAATGACTTGGTTCAGAATCTTGTGTCATTGCTTTTTCATGAAATGAACATAAGACCGATGGTTGGAGTAAGTAATATCTATGTAACTATTTCGGGCATAAAGAAAGCCTATAGTGAAGCAAAAGAAGCGTTGAAAAATGGTATATTTTCAAACCAGTTAATAACCTATTATAAAGAATTAGAAACGTTCAATCATTCCTTTGGTAATCGTATTATTGAAAAAATTGATACATTTTTTAATGGAAAAGGCCCAGACCTTCTTAGCAACATGAATCTTTTCATGGACCAAGTTTTTCTCGATTGCCAAAAGAGTAGCCTCCCCCCAGAAAAAACAAAATACGTCTGTTTTAAAATCGTTAATCATTTCTTGGAATATATCGAAAGTGAATATGAAATAAATAAAAGCGGCGGCGAACGATACTTAGTTTACCAAGAATTAAATCAACTGCAGTCTTTTGAAGAAATCAGAGTTTGGCTAGAACAATTTATTGGGCAATCCACTGCTAATTTAAATGAAAATCACGTGTCATATAATGAAAAATTAATCATCGATTTAAAAAGTTTCATTAATGCTAATTATAAAGAACCAATTGTTTTAGATGATTTAGGCAAGCTATTCCATAAGAACCCTGCCTACCTTTGTAACTTGTTTTCTAAGGCAGTTGGCAGCACCATCTTTGAATATATTACAAAGGTCAGATTAAATAATGCCAAAAAACTGTTAAGAACCACCAATTTAAAGGTATCCGAGATTTGTAAACAGGTAGGCTACGAAAATCAAAAATACTTTAATCAAGTATTCAAGAAAAATATCGGAACAACCCCAGGTCTCTATCGTTCACAGCACATACTAAAGTAAATGTTGGATGAGAGTAATTTGTTGGGGGAGAACACATGAATTTATGTGCTCGGACGAGTGTTATTTAGAGTACCCGCTTGAATCAATGTGCGAAATGGAGAATAATTCAATTAAGCTCCTGGAGGCGATTGGTAAATGAATAGACAAAGGATGAATCTTCGAAATATCTTCACAGAAATAGTAGCGAGACTTATTTTCTGAGTTCTCTATATATGCAATGTTTTTATATCCTTCTCCTTTCCTTCTAAAGTGGTCTGCCTCCTAGAGTGCCAGACCACTTCGTAGCTTAGTCATACGGAACTAGGCTATTTTATTAAACAAAAAGCACCACAAATACGGTGCAAATTTATATACATAATATTGTACATTTTGAACATATTCGGATGATCATACAAAAGCGTAAAGGTGGAGCTAACTTAAAGGATGAATATAATGATATTTTTTCAAAAATGAATGGAAAAACATTTATAGATAATTTGTTAATCCCGTATAGCGAATATACTTAAAGTTGGCAGATTATCAGAAAAAAATGAAGAGAGTCTCAATACTTAGATCTATGGATTGGATTGTCTAGACATGCGTCTTTTTTACATTTAGCATTCGATATGCAACGTTTGATTTCATTACGTTGATCCAATTACTCATCAACTTCGTGAAGCAGTAAAGCCTTGCGAGTTTAATCGGGTGGCATTCGAGGATGTGGTTGGAGTAGGTGGACTTAAGAGAATAAGATGAATAGTTTTATCCTCTTTTCTTAAAAAGCTTTGTAAAAAGGTCACGAAAAAAGTTCTTTTTAGGTGTTTCGACCAGATTATCAACCAGATTATCAACAGTGTGCTGATGATGTTTGGTGAAAAAATTCCAAATGATTTCTGTTGCATTTGGCCCTAATGGGTCGGTATATGAACCATTTAAGCTCCCGCCAGACCATGCGTGCCCCATTTGATCGATTATCCATAGTTCCATTAAAAGTTCACCGCCCCCATCACCGTATACATGTTTAGTACAACTTTTTCCATTGATAAGGTCTGATTTGACCTGGTGAGGTGTAATATCAGCTCTTCCACTACCACCTTCTACAAGAAAATTAGTTTGTGCCCACTGTATGATAACCTGTTGTCCATTAATGGGATGTACAACTGTATCGCAGATACCATGGAAAACAATAACAGGCATTTTCTTCTTGAACTTTCCCATTTCCTGAAAGGCGCTGTTACCACATGCATAGGGGTCCGAAACGCCTTTTTGCATGCTTTCTTTAGCAGCCTTAGCCATTGGATCGGTTAGAAAAAATACATTCGCAGCATCATAGGGAAGTCCCGCACACACTCCGATACCGCTAAATACATCTGGATAGGTAACTCCAAGAATGCAAGCAAGTGCCGCACCTGCAGATAAACCAACTGCGTACACCTTACTTGAATCAATGCGGTATGTACCTTTAATCTGATTAATGATCGCATTAATTAACTTGGGATGTCCCTCTCCACGGTGCTGATTTTTATCCAAAAACCAGTTCCAGCAGCCAAAAGGGTTATAAGCAGCCGGATTCGAAGGATTAAACAGGTGATTCATGTCAGGATAGAGTACGAGAAAGTTTTCTTTTTCAGCAAGCTCGTTCATATTTGTTCCAGCAGCAAAATCATCCGGATCTTGTTCACATCCATGAAGCATCACCATCAAAGGAGTATCTTTTTCCGCTTGATATTCGCTCGGAACATAAAGTTTGTACCTAAAACCCTTATATGAAAAATTTAGAAATTCCCCCAACTTTATCAACCCTCCTTAACTAAAACTACATGTTTCCATTATACTTCTACATGTTCCTATTTTTATCGAAAGAAGCATTCCATTCAATATTTGATGCAATAACATGCTGCTCAACCTCCTACTATGTATTTTAAGGGACGAAAGAGGAAAGTAAATCCTTCTATTTTCCTTTAGCCTTTATATCTAAAGTAATTCAGCTTTTTTAGGTAAATACCCAGTAAGATTGCGAATCAATTCACTTAAAGTAACTGGGTGCAAGAGTTCAAGATGAGATTGCTGCGGCGGTCTTTCTTGTTCAGCTAACGGAGCAGGTTAGTGAATAAAGAAATGGTAAAAGGATTTAAAAAGAGGCAAAATAAAGGTAATAAAGTTTAATATGTTAAAGTGAAAGTAGGAGATGGTGATATGTCAGAAGATGAATTATTCTCAAATAAGGCATCTAATGTTTATGAAATATATTCAAAAATACTCGATTTATTGAAAGAAATTGGACCTTTTGAAATTGAGTTTAAAAAGACTTCTATACATCTTTTGAATAAATCTGCCTTCGGAGGAGTTCATCCAAAAAAGAAATGGTTAGATTTTAATTTAGTAACAAACCATCAAATTGAACACGAGAAGATTACTAAAATTGAACAAGTTTCAAAAAACAGATTTCACAATAACTTTAGATTTCATAGTGAAGACGAACTAAATCAAGAGTTTTTAGTTCTTTTAAAAGAATCATATCAATTAATGAGTTAATTAGAAAAAGGATAATGAAAAAAACATTGGAATATCAGATATTCTTTCATCGAATGGGCTTTCCTCATCACTGTTTAAACTATACAGAAAAAAATTAGGGAAAGAGGTGTAACGATGAATTAGCATACTCATTCCCTGTTTATATCACGGTCATCAAAGAATATTTAAGTACCCATTTAATTCTGAGGGATCTTGGTTATACACAAGTTTCCATGCCTCAAGGAGAGTTTCTTTTGTTACTTTTAGTGCCGGTACAGCTACATAAGCCGGTGCTGGTTTGCCGAGCAGTGCATAACCGGCCAGGATTGCCTCGGCCACTCCTTGATGGTAGGGCATCTGCGAACCCGAGCCCTTGATAAGTTCATCTTTAGCAATTTCTATAGCGGTATTGGTACTCAAATCGATTGTCGTAATAACTAAATCATGTTTTCCTAGGGCACGGGCTGAGGCCATAGCACCTTCCGCTACCAAATCCCATACAACAAAGATTCCCTTCAAATCGAGGTGTTGAGAAATCATAGCGTCTGTAAGCTCTTTCCCATCATTCGGACTAGTAAAACCGCTGCGGACTACGATTTGAATGTCAGGATAACTTTCTCTAATCGTTTTTTCAAAAGCCATTAATCTTTGTTTCGTTACAAAAAAATCAGCATCGTAGTATATGACCCCAATCTTGCCTTTAAAACCTATTTTCTCTGCCATAATGTCGGCTGCATAAGACCCGTTTCCATAATTGTCGGCTGAAACGACGCTTACATAATCCTTACCCGCTTCCAACCCGTATGGTGTATTGTCCATAAAAACCAGCTTCACACCTGATTGAGCTGCGGTTTGAAAGGCACCCGCGGTTGATAACGGATCGATTGGAAGACTAACAATAATATCCGGTTTTTTTGCTAATATCTCTTGAATGTCTACAACTTGCTTTTCCCAGTTCAGTTCGGCATCAGTTACAGCCACGACCCTAATCCCCATTTTATTAAAAGTTGTCTTCAATCCTTCAATTTGTGCTCTTGCCCAATTATTCCCGGTATAGTGCATGGCAATAGCAGCTGTATAGTTCTTTTCTCTTAGCTTTTTTAAATCTTTCATAGACAACTGCAATGTCTTGGCAGATACCGCTTCCTCTCCATTTGGTCCGGTACTTAAAATTTTATGTTCGGGTATATTTTGATTAATTGTACTAGTTAAAGTTTCGTAAATAGTTGTTAAGAACTCCTTTACATTAATAGGTTTTGTCAGATAATTATCAAACCCCTTGCCTAATGTCTGCTGGATGTCCTGAGGCATGGCATTGGCACTGACAGCAATAATCGCTATATCCTTCGTGTTTTCATCCTGTTTTATAAGGTCAAACACCTCATAGCCATGCATATCTGGGAGGTTAAGATCTAGTAAAATTAAATCTACTTTTTCAGTCCTAGCCAGTGCCAATCCTTCTTTTCCGGAACGAGCAGTTAAGATCGTATAGGATGGCTGGGATTTCAGGATGTTTTTCACAAGGTGTAAGTTAGATTCATTATCTTCCACATACAGCAAACCATAGTGATCTGACTTAGGATTCTTTGTTGGTAAATCCATCACTTCTTCCCCCCATTTCATCGCGGTCGTTAAATCATGGGGAAGGGGGAGGCTAAAGCGAAAATCGCTGCCGATTCCTTTTTGGCTCGTTACACTAATTTTTCCACTCATAAGTTGGACAAGTTGCTTTACTAAAGACAATCCAATGCCCGTACCTTCCTCTTGTGTCCCTTCAATCCGATAGAATGGGACAAACACTTTCTGATATTCTTCCACTGAAAGCCCGACTCCTGTATCCGCGATATGAATAACAGCCTCGTTTTGTTTCATATAAGAGAAAATCATGACTTTGCCGTCTTCCCGGTTATATTTGATGGCATTATCGAGAAGATTAAGAAGGATTTGTTTCAGGCGAATCGGATCGGCAAGAACGGTTACTGTTTCCGAATGGTCCATTTGATTATGAATTGTAATTCCTTTTTTCATGGCAAGCGGCAGCACGATATGGATACATTCATTGATAATGGTCAGCAGATCTACCTCTTCAATTGAAACTTTTAATTGGCCTGTATCGATTCTGGATAAATCTAAAATATCATTAATTAAGCTTAATAGATGCTTCCCTCCGCTTAAGATCTCTTGGACAAAGTCCTGCTGCTCCTCATTTAGGGTTTCATCTATTTCTAATAGCTGGGCAAAACCAAGGATTCCGTTCAAAGGGGTCCGGAGTTCATGACTCATTTTGGAAAGAAAGTCTGATTTGGTTAGGTTTGCTTTTTCCGCCGCTTCTTTAGCCTGAATGATTGTTTGTTCCATCTTTTTTCGTTCGGTAATATCCGATATGGTCACAAGCGCTGCTTGTTCCCCGTCATTATGTAATTTAAGTGGTTTTGAAGTAATGGAAAGCCATTTAGTCCCATTATTTCGATCGCTTACTCCCAAGACATAATCATGGAAAGGAATCCCCTGTTCGAGGGTGATGATTCCAGGCAATTCTGAATAGGGCAGGGAGGATCCGTCTTCTTTTACATAATCTAATTTGCTTACATTTGCTTCCGTTAATAAATCGGATTTAATACCAAGTACTTTTTCAACATTTTCATTAAGCGCAATGATTCTGCCCGACTTTTTATGAATAATGACGCATTCAGACATGGTTTGTAAAACTTCTTTATATAAATTTTCGTTAGGGGTGATTTCCATTGTTATACCCTGCCTTCCGAAAGAATAGTCATGGATTTTCCTGAAGCCATAGCTTTAGTATAGTCCACGGTAATTCTTCTTTAAAACTGCAAAAAACCACCATATCTATTTAATCGTAAAATACTTCCTATCCGGCTTAAACTGCCTTATACTGAGAGTAGTTAGTTTGACAGCGATTCCAAATAGTAATTTGTTAGCTATTAATTTTTATATTAATGTTCCACTTAAATAGAAGCTTTTAATATGAGGTGATCTTTTGAGAGTTTTAATTGCAGAGGACCATGCACCATCGAGAAAACTATTGAAGCATCTCATTAAACCTTTGCAGAGTTATGAAATGGTTGGAGAAGCCGTTAATGGTGAGGATTTAATTTGCAAGGTGACGATAGAAAAGCCAGACATCATTTTGGTAGATATTAATATGCCATTGTTGAATGGGATGGAAGCGGTGAAATCTTGTAAAAAAGTAGTTCCGTCATTGCAAGTTATCTTTATCACCGGGCATGATGAGTTTGCCTTAGAAGCCTTTAGTGTAAATGCAATCGATTACATTGTCAAACCTATTGACCGTGACCGTCTTTATGTAGCATTAGGACGAGCAGCTGCACTTGCTAAGACTCCAGCAGAAAGCGAGCGCCCAACCGTTAAGAAGGATTTAATGGTTAAACAGTCCAATCAGTTTTCTTTTATCCCGTTAGATGACATTATTTTTATTGAACGAGCGGACCGAAAGGCCGTCATCCATACAATTGATCAAAAAGTAGAGGTAAATGAGGCGCTAACGAATCTTGAAGAACTCCTTGATTCCCGTTTTGTAGCCTCCCATCGTTCCTATATTATTAATTTGCAATATTTAAAGAGGATTGAAACGACAGGGCAAACGTACAAAGCATATTTTAAAAATTATGAGGAGACAGCAAAAGTTTCCAAGAATAAGTTAGCAGAATTACAAAAAAATAAATCGTTGTGAGGTCCGGGTTTATCGGACCTCAATTTTTTTGTTTTTTTAAAAAATTTATGATTTTATTGTTCGAATGAACGATGATTGTGTCTAAAAGGATAGAAAACGACTTCAGTTGGAAAAAAACCTTGTCGGAAGATGATTAGACGACAATTTTGTAATCGATTACAATTCAAATATAGAAACAGGAAAGGACAAATCACAAAGATGGTAGGGATTGTAGATGTAGCAAAGAAGGAAATTGATTCTGCTAAAACCATTCTAGTTGTTGTGCCTGACATTACAAATCCTTTTTTTTCAAAGGTGTTTAGGGGGATTGAAGCAGTAGCGGTTACAAATGGATATCAAGTTATACTCGGCGATACAGACAATGATCTGGAAAGAGAAAAGTGGTTTTTAAACCTTTTGGATCAAAAAAAAGCAGATGGAATCGCTTTATTAACTGCCCAAACGGATGCAGCAACCGTTAAAGAGGCGGCCCAAAAATTTCCGTTGGTCCTTGCGTGTGAGTATATGGAAGGTTCCAACATCACAACTGTTTCGATTGATAACATAAGCGGTGCCAGAAATGCAACGGAATATTTAATTGATTTGGGACACGAAAGAATTGGCTGCATAATTGGACCTCTTAATAGTGTCTTGAACCGAGACCGTCTCAAAGGATTTTATCAAGCAATGTCAAGCAACAACCTTATCGTGGATCCTGTGTTAGTCCAGGAAGGTGATTTCTCTTTTGAAAGCGGTTTTAACCTTATGATGAAGTTTTTTGCCATTGGTCAACTCCCATCTGCGATTTTCGCTGCCAATGATGAAATGGCAATGGGAGTCATTAAAGCCATTAAATCTAAGGGACTTAAGGTGCCAGAGGATATTTCGGTTCTCGGTTTTGATAATCTGAAATTCTCGTCCATATTCGAACCAGGTCTGACAACGATTGCCCAGCCCGCGTTTGAAATTGGTGAGAAAGTGGCGGAATTACTATTGAAGCTCATCAACAAAGAGGAAATCAAACACGAGCAAATGTTTTTAGCTAACCAGTTGATTGTAAGACAGTCTTGTCAGCAGTATGCGAAAATTTTTTAGAAAAAAATGTAATCTATTACATTTTTTGAAGCCCATAGAAGCCTGGTTTTATAACTTAAATGAATGTAATCCATTACTAGTAATATTCTATTAAGCTTACATTTATAAAAAGGGGGTGGTGCCACACTTATAGATTGTAAGGTGGTACCGACAAATAAAGAGCTTCAACTAAATAACTACTATAGTGGGGGTAATTAAATGAAAAAGAGTTTTTCTTTTACAGTTTTACTGTTACTTGTTTTAAGTGTTTTTCTTGCAGGGTGTGGGGGAAAAAAATCTACATCTGAACAAGCGAGCACGGAGAAGAATGAAAACTACTCAGAAACAGCTTCAGGTCCATTAACGATCAATCCAAAGATTCCTGATTTAGCGGTACAAGATAAAGGGCCGAACGGAGAACAGGCCGTTTCAGCTAAGACATTGCAGCTTACGGAAGATGAGCTAAAGAAGATTAAAGAAGGTAAATATAAAGCGGCGATTGTTATGCACTACTCTGGTACTGACTATATGAATGCCGCAGTTGGTGCGATGAAGGATACATTTAAGAAGATGGGCATCAAGATCGTTGCTGTAACAGATGCACAGTTCAAAGCGGAAAAGCAAGTAAATGATATCGAAACCGTTTTAGCGAAAAAGCCGGACATTATGATTTCTGTTCCAGTTGATGCCGTATCTACCGCACCAGCTTATAAAAAGGCTGTTGCCCAAGGCGTAAAGTTAGTATTCATGGATGGTGCTGCACAAGGTTTAGTTGCAGGTAAAGATTACATCAGTATTGTGTCTGGTGACAACATGGGTAACGGAGCAACCGCAGCAGACATTATGGCTGAAAAACTTGGCGGAAAGGGTAAAGTCGGCATTGTGTATCACGATGTAAACTTCTTTGTAACCAAAAACCGTTCTGATGCTTTTGAAAAAAGAATCAAAGAAAAATATCCAAATATTGAGATTGTCGCAAAAAGTGGGATTACTGGTCCAAATCAGGCAGAAGAAGTAGCATCTGCTATGTTAACAAGACACCATGATATTGATGGTATCTTCGCTCCATGGGATGTACCGGCTGAAGGTGTTATGGCTGCAGCAAGAACGGCTGGCAGGGATGATCTAGTTGTTACAACAGTTGATTTAGGTACAAACGTAGCTATCTCCATTGCACAAGATGGAATTGTTAAAGGTCTTGGAGCACAGCTCCCATATGACCAAGGTGTAGCTCAAGCAATCCTTGCCGGCTATGCCTTATTAGGAAAAGAAGCACCAGCGTATGTCGCTTCACCATCCATCAAAGTTACGAAAGAAAATGTCTTAGATGAATGGAAGTTAATCTACGGAACAGACGCTCCTGAAACAGTAAAAAATGCGATGAAATAATTTTAAAAAAAGGATAGGGGCTGCTTTTGAAAGCAGCCTCTAACATAAAAAGAAGGTGGACTTGGATGGAACAACCGATTCTCGAAATGAGAGGTATTAATAAAGCTTTTAATGGGATTACCGTTTTAAACGATGTCCATTTTTCCGTCAAAAAAGGTGAAGTTCACGCCTTGATGGGGGGAAATGGTGCCGGGAAATCGACGTTAATGAAAATCCTCACAGGCGTATACTCTGTAGACAACGGCGAGATTTTAATTGAAGGAAAACCGGTAAGCATTAAAAGTTATGATGATGCTCAAAAGAATAATATATCGATGATTTTCCAAGAGTTTAGTTTAATTCCTACCCTTACCGTCGCCCAAAACATCTATCTTACTCGTGAGAAGAAAACATCATTAGGGCTGCTCGATGATAAGGATTGTGAGAAGAAAACAGAAAAATTGCTAGAAGAATTAGGCGTAGATATTAGACCAAATGATGTAGTTCAAAATTTGGGGGTTGGCTACTGGCAGATGACGGAAATTGCCAAAGCACTTTCCCAAGAAGCAAAGATTCTGATTATGGATGAGCCAACCTCGTCCTTAACCAAAAATGAAACGGAAGTACTCTTTAGTTTTATTAACAAATTGAAAGCAAAAGGTTATTCCATCATCTATATTTCTCACCGGATGGATGAAATCTTTGAAATATGTGACCGAATCACGATTATGCGTGATGGCCGTTATATAACAACAGAAAATTGCAGTGAAACCGATCTTGATACTGTAATTTCACATATTGTCGGTATGCAATTTGACCAAGCATTTGAATGGAAAGAACGTTTCTATGCAACGGACGTGCCGCCGATTTTTGAAGTAAGAAACTTAAATGCTGAACATGTCCAAGATATTAATCTAAAAATTCAGCCGGGTGAAATTGTCGGAATTGCCGGGTTAATGGGAAGCGGCCGGACGGAATTACTTCGAAATCTCTTTGGGATTGACCCAATTAAGAGTGGAGACATCTACATCAATGGTCAAAAACAATCCATTAAGAATCCAAAGAATGCGATAGAAGCCGGACTTGCACTGATTCCGGAGGACCGCCGGATGCAAGGATTGGTTCTTGAACATAGTGTCAAGGATAATATGATTCTTCCAATACTTTCGAAGGTGAAAAAAGGAGCATTTATTGATAGTAAGAAGTCCAATGAGATTAGTAATGAATTTGTAAGGAAGTTAAATATTAAAACAGATAATATTTTTAAAAAGGCCGGGTTGTTATCGGGCGGTAATCAGCAAAAAATTGTTCTAGCCAAATGGCTGGCGAACGACCCTACTGTCTTGATGTTGGATGAACCAACAATTGGTGTGGATATAGGTGCAAAAACGGAAATTGTTGAAATTATTCGAGCTATGGCCGAAAACGGCAAGGCGATCCTTGTGGTTTCCTCCGAGCTCCCAGAACTGCTTGCTTTGAGTGACCGAGTGATCGTTATGCATGATGGGAAAATTAAAAAGGAAATGACCCGCAGGGAGATTAAATCAGAGGAGGAATTACAATATGCAATCCAAGGTTTCTAGTATTCAAAAGCCAGCAACTCCTGCGTTGAAAGGATTCGAGTGGCGTAATTATATTGTCTATTTTGCCTTCGTGGGCGTATTAATCTATTTTTCTATCAGCTTAAGTGATGAAGGGTTTTTAACTTCAGGTAACTTATTAAACATTGTTAGACAAACTGCGACGATTTCTTTGATGGCGTTAGCGATGACATTTGTTATTAGTACAGGAGAAATCGACCTTTCTGTCGGATCCATCGCTGCCCTTTCTTCTCTGGTAGGTGCATTAGCCATCCAAGCTGGTTATGGCATCATTGGTGGACTTATCGGCGGTGTTGGTACAGGTCTTGTGGTTGGATTAATCAATGGTCTGCTTGTAACAAAAGTAGCGATTCCTTCCTTCTTGGTAACACTGGGAACGATGGGAGCCATTAAAGGTGCTGCGATGTGGGTTACAGATACTGCTCCAGTTCCGATTGTAGACGCAAATTTCAATTTCATCTTTGGTTCAGGGGACATTGGTCCAATTCCAGTTTTACTAATTTGGACTCTAGTATTTACAGTGATTGCCCATATCTTACTTCGTAAGACATCCTTTGGCCGTCAGGTATTAGCAACAGGAGGAAATGAAAATGCTGCAAGATTCTCTGGCGTAAAGACAATGAATATAAAGCTAATGGTATTCCTTGCAACTGGTTTAATGGCTGGTTTAGCTGGTCTCCTTTATGCGGGCCGTATGAATGCCGGACGTTTTTCCTTCGGTGAAGGGGATGAGCTTTCTGTTATTGCTGCGGTTATCCTTGGTGGGACAAGCTTGTTTGGCGGTGTAGGAACAATCATCGGAACGATTGTTGGTTCCCTAATGATTGGTACGATCAATAATGGTTTGATTATCATGGGTCTTGATGTCAGCCAGCAAATGATTATCAAAGGAATTATCATTATCCTGGCTGTGGCATTCGGTAAGAAAGCGATGAAGAGGTAATTTTTAATAGAGGTTTCCGCGGAATAATAGCAGAATTCTGCGGAATTCCCTTGGAAATTGACAAAATTAATGAGAAAACTGGCGGAATTTCCTCGGAAATTGGCGGAATTAATGATAAAAGCGGCTGTATTCTTTTCAAAAAAAGCAAAATGACCCTATAAGGTCTATCAATTTTGCATCCTTGAACAACACGATCAACTTTTGAACAGGAGGAAGAAAGGTGGAGAAGATTAAAGTTGGTATCATCGGTACTGGATTTATCGGGCCGACTCACATAGAAGCCATCAGAAGGCTTGGTTTCGTAGAAGTAGCTGGTTTGGCGGAAACCAGTCAAGAAATGGCTGAAAAAAAGGCAGCTGAGCTTGGAATTCCGAAGGCCTTTGGTGATTACCGAGAAATGCTGAAAGACAGCGAAATCCAGGTCGTGCACAATTGCACACCAAATCACCTTCATTTTGCCATTAATAAAGAGATTATTTTAGCTGGAAAGCATGTTGTCTCAGAGAAACCACTGGCTATGAACAGTGATGAATCTGCAGAATTATTGGAGTTAGCAGAAAAACAAGGCGTCATCCATGCGGTGAACTTTAATTACAGACAGCATGCGAGTGTACAAAACTTAAAAGCGAAAATCACTGAAGGTGATCTTGGGAAAGTGAACTTGGTTCACGGAAGCTACTTGCAGGACTGGTTATTATATGAAACAGACTACAACTGGCGTTTGGCGCCGGAAGTAGGCGGAAAGTCACGCGCAGTAGCGGACATAGGTTCCCATTGGTGTGATACCGTCCAATTTGTAACAGGCAAAAGGATTGTAGAAGTTTTTGCCGATTTAGCCACTGTTGTTCCAGTAAGAAAGAAACCGACAGGAAACGTAGCTACTTTTGGGGCAAAGACGGCGGAAGATATGAAATATGAAGATGTACCAATTAATACAGAAGATTATGCATCTGTTCTTGTCCGGTTTGAGGATGGATCTAGAGGAGTCTTTACTGTATCTCAAGTCAGTGCGGGACGGAAAAATAGATTGAGCTTTGAGATTAATGGAAGTCAAGCTTCAATATTCTGGAACCAGGAAGAACCAGAGAAGCTATGGATCGGGCACCGGGATAAAGCAAATGAAGTTCTATTAGCGGATCCGGCGTTGTTTTCGCCGGAGGCAAGGTCTGCTATTCATCATCCTGGAGGGCATAATGAAGGCTGGCCAGATGCTTTGAAAAATATGATGTTGAATTTCTACTCGTTTGTTCGCGATGGCAAAATCCTGAAAACAGACAAGCCAAATTTTGCGACATTTGCAGATGGACACCTTTCGATGTGTATCACAGACGCAATCTTAGAAAGTAACCAGCAGAAGAAATGGGTGAAGGTTCAGGCTAGCAAGGAGGTACTTGCGTGAAATTAGGTGTATTTACCCCCTTGTATCAGAACCTGCCTTTTGAAGAAATGTTGGATAAACTCTCAGCCATGGGTGTGGAGGCCGTTGAATTGGGGACAGGGAATTATCCCGGCAATCATCACTGTAATCCGGATGAATTGCTTGAATCTCCTGAAAAAAGAAAATCATTCCTGAGAGCGCTTGAAACTAGGGGAATAACGATCAGCGGCTTAAGCTGCCACGGTAACCCGCTTCATCCAAATGTAAATATTGCTCAAGAATCACATGACGTTTGGCGAAAAACAGTATTACTTGCAGAACTTTTGGAAGTTCCTGTTATCAATGGCTTCTCCGGCTGTCCGGGTGATCATAAAAGTGCAAAAAATCCAAACTGGGTTACATGCTCATGGCCTCCGGAATATTTAGAAGTGCTGAACTGGCAATGGAACGAAGTCGTTATTCCTTATTGGAAAGAGGAAGCGAAATTCGCGAAAGAGCATGGCATTCAGCAAATTGCTTTTGAAATGCATCCAGGTTTTGTCGTTTATAATCCTGAAACCTTACTGAAGTTAAGGGAACATGCAGGAGAAAACATTGGAGCAAACTTTGATCCGAGCCACCTTGTTTGGCAAGGAATTGACCCGGTCGAGGCCATCAAAAAGCTTGGCAGGGAAAATGCGATTTTCCATTTCCATGCGAAGGACACTTATTTAGATCAAGCAAATATCAAGATTAATGGTGTTTTAGATACAAAGCATTATAGCCAAATTTTAGACCGCTCTTGGACATTTAGATCAGTCGGATACGGCTCGGACGAAAAAATGTGGAAAGACATTATCAGTGCCCTAAGAGCGGTGGGATATGATTATGTAGTTTCCGTTGAACATGAAGATATGCTGGCTTCCACGGACGAGGGATTAAGCAAAGCGATTACTCTCTTAAAAAGGGCCATTTTCAAAGAGAAAATTACCGAGATGTGGTGGGCTTAATTTTTTGGAAGCATGGGGACGGTGCTCTTGCTTACAAAGGGAGGGGCTGTTCCCTCCCGTAGTTCATTTCAAGGAAATATGATAGGATAATTGTTTTTCAAAATTAATGATGAATGATTGGAGGCAGTACAATGACAACAATGAATGCTGTATTTTTTCCAGGAGGTAAAAAGGTAGAGATTCGCCAGGTTGAAATTCCAACGCCTGGACAAGGGGAAGTATTAGTTCAGTTAAAAGCATCAGCGATCTGCCGAAGCGATATGAGCTTATATTATGGAACTTCCGTTTTTGAAGGAACAAAATGCGGATGCACGGTACCAGGGCATGAACCTGCAGGAGTTATCACAGAAGTAGGAGCTGGCGTTTCCAATTACAAAGCGGGTGACCGAGTTGCTATTTACTTAGCTCTTGGCTGTGGTGAATGTGCACATTGTAAGAGCGGCTACAAAATGTTCTGTAAAGAATTTAAATGTATCGGCTTTGACTCTCACGGCGGTGACGCAGAGTACATGGTGGTTCCAGCTGAAAACTGTATGAGACTGCCAGATAGCATGAGTTTTGTAACAGCAGCTGTTTCAACTGACGCTGTAGGAACCCTTTACCACGCGCAAAAGAGATTAGGGATTTCAGGAAGAGACTACCTAGTTATTTTTGGAATGGGACCTATGGGCGGCGCTGGTGTGATGATCGCTAAAGGATTAGGAGCAACGGTTATTGCTGTTGATATGCTGGATGAGCGCTTGGAGCTTGCGAAGGAATTGGGTGCGGATTATACCATCAATGGTAAAACAATGAATGTTCAAGAAGAAATCGCTCGTATTACAAAGGGTCTTGGTGCAGATGCTGCAATTGATTGTTCCGGAAGCCCTTACGGTGAAAATGATGCATTAGATTGCGTGAGAGCACATGGACGTGTCGCTTTTATCGGCGAAAGTAAAGAGACAACAATCAAACCAAGTGCGCAATTAATTCGAAAACAGATTTCTGTAATGGGTTCTTGGTACTTCCCAATTCAAGAATTTGATGAGATTGCTGAGTTTATTGTAAGAAAGAATCTGCCAGTAGAAAAGTTGGTTACTCACCAATTTAAATTGGAAGAAGCGGAAACAGCTTTCCGTATGTTTGACGAAAGAAGGACTGAGAAAGCTGTGTTTGTTTGGGAATAAACGTTAATAAATAATAAAACCTTTTGGTACTTAATTTTTGAGGAGGATCAATAAAATGAAACTTTCATTTAATACTTGGGTTTATAATTCTTTTCCATCCATGCTGCCATTTTATCCATTAGAAGAAGTGATTAGTCGAATTGCTGCATTTGGTTATGATGGAATTGAAATCGGTTGTGCGAGTCCGCATGCATGGCCTGATTATTTATCCAAGCAGAGACGTAAGGAAATTCTTCAGCATTTACAAAGAAATAATCTTAATGTTGCTGCTATGCTTCCCGCTCCTGGAGGAGGACCTGGAATAAATCCAAGTTCAGCTTTGAAAGAAGAGCGTGAATTTACAATCAATCATTACAAAGAAGTCATTCGATTAGCGCATGACTGGGAATGCCCAACTGTGATGTGGCTTGCCGGCTGGTTTGGTTTTGGTATGAACAAACAAGAAGCATGGAAATATAGCCGCGAAGGTTTGCAAGATGTGGCAAAATATGCGAAAGACCTTGGAATCACACTAGTAGTTGAACCTCAAGCTGCTGATTGTAATTTAATTGAGTCGGCAGATGATGCCCTGCAGTTGGCAGAAGAATCAGGTGAATCCAATGTGAAAGTGATGTTTGATACATTCCATGCCCTATATCGTAATGAAGTACCGAGTGATTATGTTTATAAAATGAAAGATAAGTTGCATCATGTTCATATTTCGGATGACGATCGTTTACCACCTGGACAAGGAACGGTAAATTGGGATTCCGTATTAAAAGCATTAAAGGAAATCGATTACAAGGGCTACCTCTCAATGGAGATTGGATTTGGTACTAGAAAAGCAGATCCTGATTGGTATGCAAAAACATCCATTGATTACTTGACAGAAAAGTTAAAAGGAATTGGGTGTAAGTAATAATTTATTGAAAAATAGTAATCGGGGCGGATGAAGGAGTTTAATTGCAACTGGTCCGCCCAATTAATCTATTTAAAAGGTCTATTTCATCTTCAAAGTCAAAAAAGTAGAAAAATGTAATCGGTTACACGGCAGGAGAGGATGTGATACATAAAATCGGTACAAATGCTTGAGTATTTTATTCAAAGGATTAATCAATAAAAAGCACGTAAAGGGGGCTAATTATGAAAAAGATACTATCTATTTTCACTATGATTCTTTTTATTACTAGCATCGCACTCGTCGGCTGCGGCAAGGATAGCACGACTAGCAGCGGTAGCAAAGAAACAGAGAACACAACAACAGAAGAAACAACCGCTAGTTCAGGTCCAATCACTATAAATCAAGAGATTCCAGACCAAGAGATTTTAAGTAAAGGTCCGAGTGGAGAAGCCGCCGTTTCTGCAAAAACATTGAAGCTGACGGAAGAAGAAGTACAAAAGATTAAAGAAGGAAAATACACAGCGGCGATTGTCATGCACTATGCTGGTAATGACTGGGCAACAGCACAAATCAATGGCTTAAAAGCAACCTTTGCAAAAATGGGAATTAAGGTGGTTGCCGTAACAGATGCCCAGTTCAAAGCTGAAAAACAAGTATCAGACATCGAAACGGTTTTAGCTAAAAAGCCAGATATTATTGTTGGGATCCCAGTAGATCCTGTTTCAACTGCATCCGCTTTTAAGAAAGCAGCAGATGCTGGAGTAAAAGTCGTGTTTATGGATAATAAACCCAACGGATTAGAAGCCGGCAAGGATTATGTGAGTGTAGTTTCTGCTGACAACTATGGAAATGGTGTTCAAGCAGCGGAGGTCATGGCGAAACAACTTGGTGAAAAAGGAAAAATCGGTGTTATCTATCATGATGCGGATTACTTTGTGACCAAACAGCGTACAGAAGCCTTTGAAAAAACAATCAAAGAAAAATATCCGAAAATCAAAATCGTTGAACGAGGCGGAATCATTGGCCCTAACGATGGGGAAAAAGTAGCATCAGGTATGCTTACCAAAAATCGTGACCTTGATGGAATGTTTGTCGTTTGGGACGTTCCAGCTGAAGGTGCATTAGCAGCAGCCCGTACGGCAGGAAAGAAAGATTTTGTCATTACAACTATTGATTTAGGGACAAACGTTGCCTTAGACATTGCATCAAACGGTTTGATTAAAGGTCTAGGTGCTCAGCTGCCATATGACCAGGGAATTTCAGAAGCGGTTTTAGCTGGTTATTCCTTACTTGGTAAAGAAGCACCTGCCTATGTGGCTGTTCCTGCGTTAAATGTAACGAAAGAAAATGTATTAGATGCATGGAAACTTGTTTACCATCAAGAAGCACCTAAGTCTATCAAAGGGGCAGCTAAATAATAAAACATTATTATTATCTAAATCTATTATTGGGGGTTACTATGAAAAAACTTACTTCACTAATCATTACGATACTCTTAGTCAGTAGTTTAGCGCTTATGGGGTGTGGAAAACAAAGTTCAACTGCTTCAGGTGAGCAAAAAAATGGAAAAGAAGAATCCGCAAAAATTACTTATCCGCTTACCATTAACCCTGAAATACCAAGCGATCAGAAAATTTTAAGTACAGGTCCAAATGGAGAAACAGCCACACCTGCAGCAACTTTGCAATTATCTGAAGAGGATGTAAAGAAAATTAAAGAGGGTAAATTCAAAGCGGCTATTTCCATGCACTATGCAGGAAACGATTTTTCAACTGCCATCATCAATGGTGTAAAAGAAACTTTTGAAAAAATGGGTATAGATGTTGTGGCCGTTACGGATGCACAATTTAAGCCTGAAAAACAAATTTCAGATATCGAAACCATCATGGCTAAAAAGCCAGATGTTATCGTAGCTTTACCCGTTGATCCAGTTGCTACGGCTCCTGCTTTTAAAAAGGCAGCAGAAGCTGGCGTAAAACTAGTCTTCATGGATAATGTGCCAAAAGGTTTTCAAGCAGGAAAAGATTATGTAAGCGTTGTTTCATCAGATAACTATGGAAACGGTATCTTTGCCGGCGAAATTATGGGTGATGAACTAAAAGGAAAAGGAAAGATCGGTGTCATTTTCCACGATGTTAATTTCTTTGTAAATAACCAGCGTAAAGATGCTTTTGAGAAGACCATTAAAGAAAAATATCCAAAAATTAAAATTGTTGCCCATGGTGGAATTATCACTCCTAACGATGCTGAAAAAGTTGCCTCTGGTATGTTAACAAAAAATAAAGATTTAGATGGAATTTTTGCGATTTGGGATGTACCAGCGGAAGGAACACTTGCTGCAGCTCGTACAGCAGGGAAAAATGATTTAGTTATCACTACAGTTGATTTAGGAACGAATGTGGCGCTTCAAATTGCTTCTGGAGGGAACGTAAAAGGTCTTGGAGCACAGTTACCATATGAAAACGGAGCTGCGCAAGCTCTTGTTGCCGGATATTCATTACTTGGCAAACAATTAGATCCATACTATGTTGTTCCATCGATGAAAGTTACAAAGGAAAACGTCTTAAAGGTTTGGAAAATGGCTTATCGTCAGGATGCCCCAGAAGTTATCCAAAAGGCAGCAAAATAAACATCGCTTAACCAGTAAGAAAACTAGATTACAAACTTTCAGGAAAAAAGTGAAATAGTGGCCGCTTTTATATGCGGCCACTATTTAAAAAATTTGAAATCCAGGAAAGTTACATAGACAAAATAGTGATAAGGAGATGTTCAAATGATTAAGTACTCTTACAACACGCTAGTATATGCAGGAGAAGATATTGAAACTAGTATTGCTAGACTCGCTAAATACGGTTATGACGGTGTAGAATTTGTTGGCGAGCCAGAGCAAATGGATGCAGACCGCATTAAAGGATTATTGGAAAAATATAATATTGAAGCTTCCACTATTTGTGCCATTTATAACGCTGAAAGAGATTTAGTTTCTAGTAAAGAAAATATTAGAAGAAATGCAGTCGAGTATTTAAAAAGCTGCGTTGATTTTGCCAGCAAAATCGGGGCAAAAGGAATCTCTCTCACTCCAACTGCTTGTATGAAAATTTATGGAGAGGCGGATCGAGAAACAGAAATAAAATGGGCTGAGGAAGGAATACGGGAAGCTGGTATTTATGCGGGAGAACATGGGGTTCGTTTAACAGTAGAAGCATGGAACCGCTATGAAAACTACTTAATCAATCGATTGGAGCAATCACTTGAGCTGGTCAATCGTGTAAATCTGCCAAGCGTAGGTGTGATGGGTGATACCTATCATATGAATATTGAAGAAGTCGATATTGCCGACACCATTAGAATGGTTGGAGATAAATTATATCACCTTCACATCGCTGATAGTAATCGAGCGGCACCAGGTCGCGGCCATATCGATTTTGAGCCAATCGCTCAGGCTTTACGTGATATTAATTATAGCGGTTATTTAACGATGGAGCTATTGCCTCCGTTTGCCGATCCTTTTAATGGCACTAGATGTGAAGAGTTTTATGATCAATACACTGAAGAGTCAATTAATTTCCTAAAAAACCTTTTTAAGGAGGAAAAATAAGATGGCACAAGATACAGTAGTCAACATTGAAAATGTAGAAGCTGGCTTTGATCAAAAAGTAATGAAAGCTGCCGTGTTATATGGTAAAGAGGATTTAAGATTAGAAGAAGTACCGGTTCCTGAACTTGGGGATAAGGATGTATTGATAAAAGTAAAATATACCGCAGTATGTGGTACTGATCCTCATATTTATGAAGGTCGTTTTCCAGCAAAACTTCCACTGATCTTAGGTCATGAATTTTCCGGTGAAGTGGCAAAGATTGGTTCTAAAGTGAGCTTTGTACAGCCAGGTGATCGTGTAACTGCAGATATCAATATTAGCTGTGGTACATGCTATTATTGCCGCCATGGCCAAAAATTGCATTGTGAAAAAATAACTCAATTAGGGGTACACATTAACGGAGCATTTGCCGAATTTGTAAGAGTTCCAGAGAGTAATATTCATAAGTTACCAGATTCTATGCCTTGGATCCATGGAGCCTATATTGAACCATTAGCATGTGCAATTAGCGGTCAGGATAAAGTTAATGTCCAATACGGTGAAACAGTCGCGATTATTGGCGGAGGTCCAATGGGTATCGCTCATGCCTTACTTGCAAAATTGAAAGGTGCTAGTAAAGTAATCCTTTCCGAACTAAATCCTGCGAGAATTGAATCAGCTAAAAATATTGGTGTTGATTATGTTATCAATGCAGGTGAAGAAGACCCGATAGAGGCTGTTAAAAGATTAACAGACGGACGCGGTGCTGACGTTGTTATTGAAGCGGTTGGTTCTGCCTATACTTACGCGCAAACGTTTAAATTAGTGAGAAAAGGCGGAAAAATACTGGTTTTTGGTGCAGCTCCTGCAGATGTAACAATTCCTGTAAGTCCATTTGAAATTTACAGCCGTGAATTAACCATTGTTTCCTCCTATGCAGGAACATATGACACCTTCTCTAAAGCGATTGATTTAATCGCAAACAAGCGTTTTGATCCAACTCCAATCTTCACAAATCATTTTGAATTTGCAGATGTGAAACACGGAATTGAAACGGCAGAGCATAATAAGGATATCCTTAAAACAGTAGTTAAAATCTCAGATTAATATATAGGTAGACAGAGTTCTCTTCGGTTTATGTGGGAACTCTGAATTTTTCATAATCTAAGAGGTGAATTCAAATGTTCAAATATAGTGCCACACAATGGATATATGGAAATGAAAGTTTAGAAGATAGCATAAAAAGGCTGAAGAAATATGGTTATCAAGGTGTCGAACTCGCTGGCGAGCCGTATACCATTGATATTGAGGAAACGAAAGAACTTTTATCAAAGTATGAACTTGAATGCAGTTCTATTTGTGGAATTTTTACCCCTGAAAGGGATCTTTCCTCACCAAACAACGAAATTAGAAAAAAGGCAGTCGAATATGTGAAAAGATCGGTTGATTTAGCGAAGACTTTACATGCATCAACTCTAATTGTCGTTCCTACTTGTGTTGGTAAACTTAGCCCAGAAACGACGCTTGAGGAAGAATGGAATAATGCCATTCAAAGTGTGAAAGAGGTAGGGCTGTATGCAAAGGAACAAGGAATCACCATAGCCATTGAAGCATTAAATCGTTATGAAACCTACTTAGTTAATAACCTAACCTTAGCCTTACGTTTTGTGGAGGAAGTGAATGTAGAAGGTGTAGGGGTTATGGCGGATCTGTTCCACATGAGCATAGAGGAACGAGATATGAGGGATTCGATAATGAAGATTTCACGTTATCTTGCCCATGTCCACATCGCTGATAATACAAGGGAGGCAGCGGGACTAGGACAAACAAATTTTGCACCAGTTATTTCACTGCTTAAAGAACTTGGTTATAAGGGTTATATTACGATGGAGTTCCTGCCTGCCGTGTCAAATCCTTATGTGGCTTCAGGCCTTCAAGGGGAAGCTAATGTTTTTGATGACTTCACAAAGCAATCTATTAAACATATGAAGGAAATTGTTGAAACACTATCATAAAAGATATTAAGGAAGGATCAAGCGGCGATTGGTGTTCACGAAGCGACCGCTCATTTTCAAAACTTCGTTAATATCGTCCCGGGACTATTAAGTGAACCAATCCAAGTACAACTTTTCGCTGCAAGCCAAATAAAAGGTGCCTCACTCTTAGTAGCTGTCCTTGCGTTATTAGTATCGAAAGAAAATGTATTAGATACATGGTAATTAAAATCACCAAAAATCTATTCAAGGTGCCGTAAAATAAACAACCAGCTGTGAAAATAAAGAGGCTCGATTTCTAGAGCCTCTTTTACTGTAAAAGCTCCTTATTTATTAAATAAAGCAGTCGGAGTGTACCTCTAGTCAAAAATGGATTACTAAGAATGCTATTTATAATGAAAGGGGACATACCGGCGTGGGAAAGTCTTCTGTTTTTTTAAATACTCCCCAGTTTATCAATATTAAAGGAATAAATGAAATCAGTCCATTTTGGATTAAAAAACATTCCGATCCTAATTATACAGAGATTGTGTATATTCAACAGGGGTGCGGAGAATTCATCTATGAAGGAAAACCTTTTATCGGACAAGAAGGAGACCTTATATTTATTCCCCCTTTTAGTCATATCGAAGGTAAATCTTGTACAGACAAACCTCTCAAAGGGATTAATATCTGTGTTTCGAATCTGCATATTAATGGTAATGAAAAAGGTTGTCGAACTTCTTTTTAAAAGGAGTTCGTTTTTATTAGGGATGATTCTGTTTTTTATTGGAATATTTTCAAGTGTTTACAATATCCCTTGTTTCATTTACGTAAAGTTATTGTATTTATCCATGTAATCGATTACAATAAATGTAAACGAACACTGAAGGGGAAAGCAATATATGGTCAGAATTGCGGATGTTGCAAAAATGGCAAATGTTTCAACGGCCACAGTATCCCGAGTCATAAGTAATGCAGGGACTGTAAAAAAGGAAACAGCTGAGAAAGTTTTAGAAGCCATAAAAGAATTAAATTACCAGCCTAATATGCTGGCAAGACAATTAAGAAGATCTGAAACCAAGACAATTCTTGTGGTGGTTCCTGATATAACCAATACTTTCTTTTCTGCGGTGCTGCGCGGAATTGAATCCGTTGCCATCGAAAACGGATATCAAGTACTTCTAGGAGATGCGCGAAACGATGTCGAAAGCGAAACTAGTTTTTTAACAATATTAGGTCAGAAAAAAGCAGATGGGTTGATATTATTAACGGCAAGGACCGATCAAAAAATATTAGAAGATTTATCCCGGGATTACCCTGTAGTATTGGCGTGTGAATACTATGAGGGTTCCAAGCTGCCTACGGTCTCCATTGATAATGTTAGCAGTGCAAGAAAGGCAACTGAATATTTAATTAGCTTAAACCACAAGAGAATTGGACATATTTCCGGACCCTTGAATATTGTCGTTGGACGAGATCGATGCAGGGGGTTTCATCAAGCAATGGCGCAACATGGCCTGTCTGTGGATTCAAGTTTGGTACAGGAAGGAGAATTCTCTTTTGAAAGTGGTTTTAATTTAATGATGAAATTTTTATCACTAGAGAATCCTCCTACAGCCCTTTTTGCCGGTAATGATGAAATGGCTATGGGTGCCATTAAAGCCGCTAAATCTAAAGGTTTAAGAGTTCCAGAAGATTTATCTGTTGTTGGCTTTGATGATATTCAATTTGCATCGATTTTTGAACCTGCTCTAACAACCGTGGCACAACCAACGTTTGATATGGGTCAAAAAGCGATGCGTTTACTGTTAAAATTAATTAAAGATGAAGAAATAGAGAAAGATCAATTTATTCTTCCTGATAAGCTCATTGTCCGTGAATCTTGCAAAGAACTTACCGTTGAAGAGTAGTTTAGCTATTCCTGTTAGAATTAAAATAATTAAAAACAAAAGGGGAGTGAACTTAATAATGGTTCACTCCCTATTTATCATTATTAGGGGACCAGCGATTCCATTGGTTCCAGAACAGTTGTAATCATTTTGATAAAAAAAGAATCAAGGAAGTTTTAAAAAAAATATTGAATTCTATACTGTAATCGATTACAATTAGGGTGTCGAAAAAAAAGAGTAAAATATTTTAGTGCTAAGTGAAAAGGTATTTTATTCTGAAAGGTTATTTCTTAATTTAAAAGTATAAATGAAATCAAATTTTTTTCGATATAAATGTAATCCATTACATTTATAGAGGTTTGAAACATAGGTATATTATTTATTTATAGGACAAAACACATATTTTTTTGCAAGGTAGTGTAATCGATTACACCAAATTCTTCTACCCATTCTTGGGTGAATCGAAAAGTTCGATTGGAGGACGGAAAACAAATGGAAAAAATAAAAGTAGGAATCATCGGGACAGGTTTCATTGGCCCGACACATATTGAAGCAATCAGAAGACTTGGATTTGTGGAAGTCGTAGCATTAGCCGAGACGAGTCAAGAACAAGCGGAAAGAAAGGCAGCTGAACTTGGAATTCCGAAAGCATACGGAGATTACCTTGAAATGCTGCGTGACAGTGAAATTCAGGTAGTTCATAATTGTACCCCAAACCATGTGCACTTTGCGATTAATAAAGAAATTATTTTAGCAGGTAAACATGTGATCTCAGAGAAACCGCTTGCGATGAATAGTGAAGAATCAGCGGAATTGTTGGTATTGGCTCAAAAACAGGGTGTTGTACATGGTGTGAACTTTAATTACAGACAGCATGCGAGTGTGCAAAACCTGCGAGCTAAAATTGCTAACGGTGACCTTGGGAAAGTGAATTTGGTTCACGGAAGCTATTTGCAGGATTGGTTACTATATGAAACGGATTTTAACTGGCGTTTAGCACCGGAAGTCGGCGGAAAATCTCGCGCAGTAGCAGATATCGGGTCTCATTGGTGTGACACCGTTCAATTTGTTACCGGTAAAAAGATTGTAGAAGTATTTGCTGATTTAGCAACGGTCATTCCAGTTAGAAAGAAAGCAATTGGAAGTGTGGCCACTTTCAGTACACAAAGTACTGATGATGTAGAATATGAGGATGTTTCAATCAATACAGAAGACTATGCATCCGTACTAGTTCGTTTTGAAGATGGATCAAGAGGAGTCTTCACTGTTTCACAAGTAAGTGCAGGCCGAAAAAATCGTTTAAGCTTTGAAATCGATGGCAGCAAGAGCTCTGCTTACTGGAATCAAGAAGAGCCAGAAAAATTATGGATGGGGCACAGGGATAAGCCGAATGAGATCCTTCTTGCCGATCCGGCACTGTTCGCACCTGAAGCAAGATCAGCGATTCATCATCCAGGAGGTCATAACGAAGGCTGGCCAGATGCACTGAAAAATATGATGTTAAATTATTATACGTTCATTCGTGATGGTAAAGATCTTTTAAAGGATCAAGCTAATTTTGCTACATTCGAAGACGGTCATATTTCGATGGCTATTACCGATGCCATTTTAGAAAGCCATGAACAGCAAAAATGGGTGAAGGTTCAGGCGAATAAGGAGGTTTTAGTGTGAAACTAGGTGTGTTTACAGTTCTATATCAAAATCTTCCTTTCGAAGCCATGTTAGATAAATTAGCCCAAATAGGAGTAGAGGCCGTTGAGTTAGGAACCGGTAACTATCCAGGGAATAGTCATTGTAATCCCGATGACTTGTTAGGGAATCCAGATAAAATCAAATCGTTCCGACGGGCGATTGAAAGCAGGGGACTAACCATCAGCGGACTAAGCTGCCATGGCAACCCTCTACATCCTAATGTAAAGGCTGCCAAAGAGGCGCATGATGTATGGAGAAAAACGGTTTTACTGGCTGAACAGTTAGAGGTACCAGTTATCAATGGTTTTGCTGGATGTCCAGGGGATCATCCGGGTGCCAAGTTTCCAAATTGGGTGACCTGCTCTTGGCCTCCTGAATATGCAGAAGTCTTAGAATGGCAATGGAATGATATCGTTATTCCGTACTGGAAAGAAGAAGCGAAATTCGCTGAAATGCACGGGATTCATCAAATTGCTTTCGAAATGCATCCGGGATTTGTTGTCTATAATCCGGAAACACTACTAAAACTAAGAGAACATGCAGGACCGAACATCGGAGCTAACTTTGACCCAAGTCATTTGGTGTGGCAAGGAATAGATCCAGTTGAGGCAATTAAAAAACTTGGTCGTGAAAATGCGATCTTCCATTTCCATGCAAAAGATACCTATTTAGACCAGGCTAATATCAAGGTGAATGGTGTTCTCGATACGAAGCATTACAGTCAAGTATTGGATCGCTCATGGACCTTCCGCTCAGTGGGCTATGGCCATAACGAAAAAATGTGGAAAGATATGATCAGTACACTTCGTGCAGTAGGGTATGATTACGTGGTTTCCATTGAACATGAAGATATGTTGGCGTCTATCGATGAAGGCTTAATGAAAGCAATCACACTGTTAAAAGGAACGTTGTTTAAAGAGCAAGTATCGGAAATGTGGTGGGCTTAAGGAAAAAGCACAGGGACGGTTCTCCTGTTTCCGGAGCATAAGAACCGCCCCCCCGCACCCAATTAATAAAAATAGAGGTGTTAAAAATGAAAACGCTTGTAGGTCAAGAACGTACTTTAGGCGGACTTCCAATGGGAGTCGTTTGGGGATTTGTTGCAACGTTAATTTTTATGGCCGGTGACGGTCTCGAGCACGCATGGTTGTCTCCCTATCTGATTGAAAAGGGATTGACCGTTCAACAATCAGCTACTCTTTTTGCGGTTTATGGAGCGATCTTAGCTATCGCATCTTATTTTTCTGGTGTGCTCACCGAGATGTGGGGACCAAGGAAGGTAATGGTTATCGGTCTTGTTACTTGGTTAATCGGTCAGGTACTATTCATTGAATATGGTTTAAAGTTAAACAATTACGCTATTATGCTCCCGACTTATGGGATTCGTGGTTTAGGTTATCCTTTATTCTGCTACTCTTTCTTAGTGTGGGTTACTTATCGCAGTCCAGAGCGGATTCTGGCAACAGCTGTAGGCTTGTTCTGGGCAGCGTGGAGCGGCGGACTTTATGTTGTAGGAAGTTATTTCCCTGCTTACATGCTTCCAAAGATTGGATATATCGGGTTGTTGTGGAGTGCAGTAGCATGGGTATTAGTCGGAGGAATTGTTGGTCTTATTGTAGTAAAAGGTGATGTGAAAAAGGAACAAAAGGGAGATCCAAAGGAAAAGCTCAAGAGCTTAATGAGTGGATTCACCATTTGTATCGAACAGCCGAAAGTGGCGATCGGCGGCGTGGTCCGGATTATCAATTCTACTGGGATCGGTTCCCTGCCAATCTTTTTCCCGATGTATTTAAAGTCGAATTATGGATTTACCACAGAACAGTTTCTGCAAATGTGGGGAACGATGTGGTTTGCAAATATTATCTTTAACTTAATCATTCCTTACATCAGTGATAAATGGTTAGGTTGGCAAAAAACGATTCAATGGCTTGGAAGCTTCGGTATGGGCGTCATGTTACTTGTCTTGCTTTACACGCCTGAAGTATTTGGCAGCAGTTTCTTGGCCTTGAATATAGCAGGTGTTTTTATGGGAATTGTGCTTTGTGGTTTCGTCCCACTTTCAGCTCTAGTAGCTTCGCTTGCTCCGGAGAAAAAAGGATCGGCGATGGCGATTGTAAGCTTTGGTGCTGGAATGTCCTACTTTATCGCACCGGCAATCGTTGGGTTATTTATTGGACTTATCGGTGCAAAAGGGGTTATTTGGATTTTCGCAGGTACGTATTTCCTTGGTGCTTATCTAATGAAGTTTATGAAGATTCCTTCCGAAGAAAATAATAAAAACGAAATTGTATTAGAAAAACACGCAGGTTAGTTTGAGAAATACCATCAACAATTAAGGGGGATGTACCATGATTATCATTCATGCAAACATAAAGGTAAATGCAGCTTATCGTGAAATATTTTTGGAAGAGGCAAGGCTTGTAACAAAACCGTCTCAAGCGGAGTCAGGAAATAGTAGTTATCAATATTATGAAAATCCAGAAGAGGCGAACAGCTTTATCTTTGTTGAGAAATGGAAGGATGAAGAAGCGATTCAACTTCATGAGGAAACCCCTCACTTTAAAAGATTCATAAAAGCTGTTGAACCCATAGTTGCTGAACCCATCCATGCAGAATTATTTGAGGCTTCAGCGAAAAATTAATATTAGACAAACGCTTTAACTATGGATCATTGTCAACATCTTGAAAAGCTGGCGGTAGGTACCGCTCACTAAATTCGTAACCAATTGAAGGTTGTAAAGGGAACAACTTTTACGATTTCCTTTCCTCCTAAGCTTATGGTGAACAAATTGTGACACTCTAAAATTATAGGTTGCAAATTTAGGTGTAATCGATTACAATAATTCATGTAAGCGATACAACATCTATTATTCTGGTCTGATGATAGTATTGACTAGAAATAAATAGAGATAATTTACTACTTCCTTTTAAAAAACAGCACTTCATCTGCATGTAAAAATGTAATGGATTACATTGAGTAAACCGTAAATAATGGATTGAATCTTAATATTATTGAAAGTTTAGAGAAATTTTTAAAAAGAAAATGTAATCGATTACTATATTCAAAGGTGAGTTGCTTTGGTTTTTATAGGATGAAATATGGCACACTAAATTCCAAAAGATATGGAGGTAATCAAATGAAATTAGGTTATCAAACAAATACTTGGGGCGGCGTAGTTGGTCATCCGGCAGGTGTGACTTGTGTGAAGGATAATTACTACCTTGCCTATGGATCAACGGAAGAAGCATTAAAGGACATTGCGGAAGCTGGCTATGATGGCTTTGAAATCTTCGATGGCAATTTGATGGAATACAAAGATAAAAAAGATGAGTTTTTAAAATTGATGAACGAGCATTCTTTAACTTTGGTTGGTGTTTATACAGGCGGGAACTTTATTTTTCCTGATATTTTAGAAGAAGAATTAATAAAAATCGAAAGTGTAGCGGCATTCGCATCAGAAGTAGGTGCGGAGCATCTTGTGATCGGCGGCGGAGCAGTACGTGCAAACGGGATTCTTGAAAGTGATTATACCGCTCTTGGTAATGCGCTTAATAAAGTAGTAGAAATTGCTGAAAAATATAATCTTGTTGCAAGTTATCATCCTCATTTAGGAACCAATGTTCAGGCTCCTGAACAACTAGATAAATTAATGCCATTAACAACAATTAATCTTTGCCCAGACACAGCTCATATCGAAGCAGGCGGTGGAGATCCTGTGGCTGTCATCAGAAAATATGTGGATCGTATCAAGTATGTGCACCTCAAAGATTATGCCAATGGAGATTTTTTACCATTAGGTGAAGGGCATCAAAAATTTGATGAAATGGTTAAAGCATTAGAAGAGGCAAACTATGATGGCTGGATTACGGTTGAGTTAGACAGCTACCCAGATCCAAAGCAAGGGGCTAAAATCAGCCGCAGTTATTTAAAGCAATTTGATAAAGTAAATCAAGCATAAACGTTTCATCCATTAGGAATATCAAACTTTTTAAAAATAAGAAGGAAATAGTGGGAGGATACTAAGATGAAAAAATTAAACGTAGGTATGATCGGCGGAGGATTTATGGGTAAAGCGCATTCACTTGCATATGCAGGAATGCCAATGTTTTTCTGGCCAGCACCAGCAATTCCTCATCGCCATACAGTAGTGGACGTAAACGAAGGATTGGCTAAAGATGCGGCAGCAAGATTAGGCTTTGACAACTATGCGACTGACTGGAGAGATGTTGTTAACAACCCAGAAATCGATGTCATCGACATTGTTACTCCAAACAATACTCATGCTGAAATCGCGATTGCAGCAGCAAAAGCAGGCAAGCATATTATTTGTGAAAAGCCATTAGCATTAGGCGCTGAACAAGCGAAGGAAATGTTAGAAGCAGTAAAAGCTGCAGGTGTAAAACACGCAGTTGCTTTCAATTACAGAAGAACACCAGCTGTTGCTCTTGCGAAAAAATATATTGAAGAAGGAAGAATTGGTAAAGTTCTAAGCTTCCGTGGAACATACTTACAAGACTGGTCTGCTGATCCGAATTCTCCATTATCATGGCGCTTCCAAAAGAAAATCGCTGGATCAGGTGCTCTAGGTGATATCGGTACACACGTGGTTGATTATGCTCGTTACCTTGTGGGCGAAATTACAGATGTAAATGCCATTACAAAAACATGGATTCCTGAAAGACCAATTCAAACTGGCGGCATTGACAAGTTAGGTACAGTGAAAGCTGGAGGCAACGATGTCCCAAAAGCAGCTGTTGATGTAGACGATGAATTTATCACCATGGTCAAATTCGATAATGGTGCAATTGGAACAATTGAAGCAACTCGTAATGCACATGGCCGCAACAACTTCCTAACTTTTGAAATTCATGGTGAAAAGGGTTCTCTATACTTTAACTATGAGCGCCGTGATGAGCTTCAAGTTTGCTTTGCTGATGATCCAAGTGATGCAAAAGGCTTCAGAACTGTTTACTCAGGACCAGCTACTCCATACGGTGAAGGATTATGGCCAATCCCTGCTCTAGGAATTGGTTATGGTGAAACAAAGATCATTGAAACATATGATTTCTTTAAAGCGATCAGTGAGGGTACTGAATTCTCACCTAACTTCAATGATGGCTACCAGATAGAATTAATCGCAGATGCAATTCTTGAATCTGCTGAAAAAGGTCAATGGGTTAATCTTGAAAAAACGGCTGCGGCTGTAAAATAATGAGATAGGCAGAAGCGCCCATTAGTCACTGGGCGTTGGAGCTAGACAATTCTCAAACTTAACAAGAGGCTTCTCAATCGAGGAGCCTCTTTTGCAAACATGGCGCTTTTCGGAGTGGGAAAACTTAAAGGAAATGAGTGAATGGTTATGGAAGAAAGATGGTTAGTTGGTGTTGATGTAGGTGGGACCACGGTTAAAATGGCTTTTATCAGTTTGCAGGGTGACATCATATATAGCTGGGAGATCGATACTGATCTAAGTAATAAGGGCAAACACATACCTGGATCGATTGCAAGAGCGATTGAACAAAAGTTAGTAGAATTAAATCAAACAAAAAATCAATTAGTTGGAATCGGAATCGGTGCGCCGGGTCCTGTGAATTCGAAGGATGGTTCTGTTGAAGTGGCGGTTAACCTAGGCTGGGATCGATTCCTTTTACAAACCATTCTTGAGAGGGAAACCTCTCTGCCGGTTGTTGTCGACAACGATGCAAATATAGCGGCAATCGGTGAAATGTGGAAAGGTGCGGGCAAAGGGGCTAAAAACTTAATTTGTGTTACTTTAGGAACAGGTGTTGGTGGCGGAATTATCGTTAATGGTGAGGTTGTACATGGGGTAAATGGATCCGGTGGTGAAATTGGCCATATGACTTCCTTACCGAAAAATGGAGCCCTATGTAATTGTGGGAAATCAGGATGTCTGGAAACGGTAGCATCAGCAACAGGAGTTGTCCGTTTGGCAATGGAGAAATTAGCTTCTACCAACGAGATTAGTATATTACGAAATTTTTATGATGGACAGGCTCTGAGTGCCAAGCATGTTTTTGATGCTGTAAATGAAGGGGATGAACTCGCTAACAGAGTCATAGGTGAGGTTGCCTGCCATTTAGGATTGGCCCTTGCTAATTTAGCAAATGGCTTAAATCCTGAAAAAATCGTTATTGGAGGCGGAGTATCAAAAGCTGGTGATACATTGCTGAGACCTCTGAAAGAGGAATTTATACAATTCGCTTTTCCGAGAGTTGCACATGGTGTCGAGATTGTTAATGCCACACTAGGCAATAACGCAGGGGTCATTGGAGGAGCTTGGCTGGCGAAAGAGAAGCTAATTAATAAGTTAGTAATTCAATAATGCAAAAGACTTAGAATTTTGTGAACTCAAAATGGTTTAATAGGAACAGTTTATTTTGTATTAAACTGTTCCTGGAAATTTTTATAATGTAGGTAAGTTTAATGCTGTATCGATATTACTTAAATCCAACCTGATTTGTTCGTTTGTATCCCAAGCATGGTACCATCCTTTTTCTACCATATATGCGGATATTTGTTCATGCATATCAAGAGCTTCTACTAAATGGCGAGTGAGCACTTCTTTAATTTCCGGTGTTCCTGACTCCGTAGCTGCCATGGCATAATTTCTAATTCCACTTTTAGCTGAAATGAGTAGGTCCATAGCAACGACTTGATCCGATAATCCGTCCATCCCCGTTAAAGTTTCAATAATTGGATTCATGTTCATTCATCTCCTAATTTACTGCTTAGCGTTGGAAAGGATAGAAGCATATTCTTGTAATTGTCTCGTAGATACATCAATGTCTTGCTGCATAATATCTTTTAATAGCGGATCTGTAACTAACGCTTTCATCGTTTTGGATTTAGTTAAACAAGTGGTCTTAAATGCAGCCATCTCATGGACCTCAAGAACTTCATGTAAGGCGTAGTTCATTTTTAATATCTCCTTCCTCAAGGTTTCAACACGACTTTTATACAATCATCCATTTTTGTGTCAAAAATCTCATAGCCACGCTTTGCTTCACTAAGTGGAAGTACATGACTTACCACATCTCCTGGATCAATTTTTCCGGTCGTAACTAATTCAAACATATATGGCATATAGTGGATGACAGGTGCTTGACCGGAGCGGATATTGATATTTCGCTGCATAATATCTCCAAGAGGGAAACCATTATATCTGCCACCGTAAACACCAGTAACTTGGATTGTCCCGCCTTTCCGCACTGCTTGTGAAGCCATGATAAACGCACTTAATGCCCCGCCTTGAAGCTTCATTCCGCTTGCAAGGAACTCCATATCAGTCATTTTACCGTCCATACCAACTGCATCAATGACAACATCAGCGCCGCCTTTGGTGATTTCCTTCAGGTAACTTCCTACATTCTCATGGTCCTCAAAGTTAACAATTTCTACTTTGTTGGTGCGCTTTGCGTGCTGCAGGCGATAATTGACATAATCAACGGCAATGACTCGCTTTGCCCCTTTTAACCAACAGAATTTTTGAGCAAAAAGACCAACCGGACCACAGCCAAGAACAATAACTGTATCTCCATCCTTTACACCTGCATTGTCAGCACTCCAAAAACCAGTAGTCATCGCATCGGCAATAACTGCTAACTTTTCATCTGGTTCTTCACAAGTCTCTGGAATTTTGAAATGAGTAAAGTTGGCAAATGGCACTCTTAAATATTCAGCTTGCCCACCTGGATAGCCACCCGTCGTACCAGAATATCCGAAATAGGCACCCATATCACCATTATCATTTGAATTATCACATTGGCTTTCCAAATGGTTTTTACAGTAAATGCATTCACCGCATGCTATATTAAAGGGGATAATGACTCGATCTCCCTTTTTTAGCTTAGTCACACCTGGACCAACTTCCTCGACGATTCCCATTGGTTCATGGCCAATAACATAATTTTCTTGGAGGTTAGGAATCATGCCATGAATTAAATGTAAATCAGACCCACATATAGCTGTACTCGTTACTTTAATAATCATGTCATCTGGTTTTTCAATCTTTGGATCTGGAACTTCTTTGACTACAACATTTTTAATACCTTGATACGTTACCGCCTTCATTGGTTACAGCCTCCAGTGTTAGTGTTCATCAGGTGTCCGGTCAAACATACCTTTTCTATTGGTCTCAACAGGAAATAGATTCATTTTGCCAATCATCAAAGTATTGTTGGCAGAGAGTTGGTCTAATTGATATTGTTCACTTAATTCGTATGGATGGAACCATTTTTTACTAATCATTAATTCTGTAATTTCTTGGTGCATGGCAATCCCTTGCATTAACTGGTTTCGTAAGAGGGTTCTAACATCAGGTGATGCGGACTCCGTTAATGCAACCGCAATATTGCGCACACCTTCTTTGGCACGAAGAAGGAAATCCATCGCAAATGTGGTATCTGCTAGCTCTGGTACGTGTAACGAGTTTATAGGGTCTAAATAGTCATTGTTCAATGAAATAGCCTTCCTTTCAATTTATTATTGGTGTTGGCCGGTTTTGAGGAACAGGAGCTTCAAAAGGTGCACGTTGATAAATTGCCTGTAATTCTCTAAGTGCTTGCATTGATTGTTCAACATCTTTTTGCATTAATGCTCTCAAATCATCATCAAATACCAATCCTTGCATTAGTTTTGATTTCGCTAAGCAAAGGGTTTTAAAATTTATAATTTCATGTAGATCCAATGACTCATGATCGGCTAATTTTTGATTATCCATTTCTAATTACCTCCTTTTTACTACAATGGTATTGTTCCAAGTATAGGAGGAAACATTCTAAAATTTTCTTAAAGGATTTAAAATCTAATTCATGCTAATAACCAACGAGTTTTACAGAAATGTACTTTAACTGTTAGGCTTCTATTTTTTATCGGTTTTTATGTATTTTTGTCACAACGTCAGTCAGAATGGTGTTTGCCGCTGCACATCAATTTTATTCGGACATCTTTAGGTAACAGAACAAAAAGCAATAAAAAGGGGCACCCAAGTGAATTTTTATTCATTGGGTGCCCCTTAAGCTTTATTCAAAACACTTTTGTAGTCCAATCCTCACAATTCCAAATATCGGTCGCAATTTCACGATAGAAATCTGGTTCGTGGGATACCATCAAGATACTTCCGCGATATGCCTTTAAAGCACGCTTCAATTCTTCTTTTGCGTCCACATCCAAGTGATTGGTAGGTTCGTCTAGAATTAATAGATTCGTTTCTGTGTTAATAATTTTACACAATCTAACTTTGGCTTTTTCGCCACCGGAAAGGACTTCGACTTTACTTTCAATATGTTTCGTCGTTAATCCACATTTTGCAAGAGCAGCACGGACTTCAGCCTGATTCATACTTGGGAACTCGCTCCAAATCTCTTCAATACAGGTGTTGTAGTTGGACTGTTTAACTTCCTGCTCGAAGTAGCCGATGTGTTGATACTCACCACGTTCCACTTTACCCTCCAGCGGATCAATCAACCCAAGAATACTTTTTAAAAGAGTAGACTTACCAATACCGTTTGCACCCACGAAGGCAATTTTTTGTCCGCGTTCCATTTTCAAATTCAGAGGGCGAGAAAGTGGTTCATTGTAACCAATAACAAGATCTTCAGCTGTGAAAATATAACGACTAGCTGCACGAGCTTCTTTGAAGTTAAACTCTGGTTTCGGCTTCTCTCTCCCCAATTCAATAACTTCCATTTTGTCGAGCTTCTTCTGACGAGACATCGCCATATTACGAGTGGCAACACTTGCCTTGTTACGAGCAACGAAATCCTTTAAATCAGCAATTTCTTGTTGTTGGCGCTTGTAAGCAGACTCTAGCTGTTGCTTCTTCATTTCATGAATTTTTAAGAAGTTATCATAGTCACCAACATAGCGATTCAACTCTTGGTTTTCCATGTGATAGATCAAGTTAACCACATTATTCAAGAATGGAATATCATGTGAAATCAAGATAAATGCATTCTCATATTCCTGTAAATAACGCTTCAACCATTCGATATGCTGTTCATCCAAATAGTTCGTAGGCTCGTCTAGTAATAGGATTTCAGGCTTTTCTAGCAAAAGCTTAGCTAGCAAAACCTTCGTACGCTGCCCACCGCTAAGATCATCAACATCTCGATCGAGTCCAACATCATCTAATCCTAGACCACGGGCAACTTCCTCAACTTTTGAATTAATTTGATAGAAATCATTACTATCTAAAGTTTCTTGGAGCTCTCCAACCTCTGCAAGTAATGCATCGATATCAGCACCTTCATCACCCATTTTTGCATAAAGTTCGTTGATCTCTGCTTCAGCATCAAAAAGATATTGAAAAGCAGTACTCAAAGCATCACGCATCGTTGTACCTTTTTGAAGTACGGCATGCTGATCCAAATAACCAACACGAACTTTTCGTGACCACTCAACTTTTCCCTCGTCGGGTTGCAACTTTCCAGTAACAATGTTCATGAAAGTAGACTTACCCTCACCATTTGCCCCAACTAGTCCAACGTGCTCTCCTTTTAAAAGTCGAAAAGACACATCATTAAAAATCGCACGATCACCGAAACCGTGACTTAAATTTTTTACGTTTAATACGCTCATTTTTCTAACCCCTTATCTAATATCACATGTGGATATTTTACTAGACTTTAGCTGTTTTTTCTATCTTGATTGTTATTCTTGTGAATAATGTGATTCTATCTTTGGGGCTAAATTGAATCTGTCCCCGTCTTAATGAAATAAAGGTATGGAATGGGGTATAACAATGGGTAAAAGTATATTATACAACCGAACTTGGAGGCAAGATATGAGTTATTTCTATATGGAAATAATTATAAAAAATTGGGACATCAGTGAAACAAAAAAATTAGCAAGCTTTTTTTATGTTGTTTTTGGCAAGAACACCTTACCGTTGACAAATTTGATATATGAATCTACGATAAATAGTACACGATGTATCTTATGGGATGTATCGTGTGCTATTTTTTTATAAGGTGGTTAGTGTATGGATGATAATGCCGATTTTATTCGTGAATCTATTGATTTATTGCAAAGTTATATAATGAAAAGTCTGCAAAAACATTCCGAAGAACGGGGGGTCACAATTCCCCAAGCAAGGGTAATTGGAGAAGTGTTTGCCCATAAAAAAATCACTATTAAACATCTTTCTCAAAATCTTAAGATGACCCAAAGTACGGTTTCAGATATTGTTGATCGACTTACTTCCAAAGGATTTCTAGTGAAAACTCCTAACCCTAAAGATAAACGTTCAGTGGAAATTTCACTTTCGAACGAATTATCAAATGGGATTAATGAGAACATTTCGGAAATCGCAAATAAGTCATTGGTAGATGTATTAAGTCTGTTAAACCCTGATGAACAGAAAATGGTTGAAAAAGGCATGGAATTATTGGTATCAGCTGTGAAGGAAAAAATGGAGGCTGAAGGAATGGATAATCATAAATTCTTTGATGTTTTGTACTTTCCTGAAAAAACTAAATAGAATGATGGAGGATTCAAGGTGAGAAAGATTATTAAAGGCCGCTGGGCAATATTTTCAATTTGGCTGATTGCGACAATCGTGCTTACAGTCATTCAACCAGACATCAATGCCATACTGCGGCAAAAGGGGCAGCAAGGAACAAGTAGTGACAGCCCTTCAGTAATGGCAGATACTATCTTGAAAAAGATGGATACAACAGAAGGGGTTAATAACCTTATCGTTTTTTATGATAAAAATAAAATATCAGATAATGAACTGAAAAAAATTGGTGAGGCTGTAACATCCATTACCAATAGTAGCCAAGAGCTTGGAATTGCAGATATCATGGATCCCTTCAGTATCCCCGAAGCAAAAAGTTCATTAGTATCTAAAGATGGAACCACACTAATGGTGAGTTTTAAGCTTGATAAAAAAGGACGAGAAATTGATGATATCGAAAAACAGTTTGAAAGTAACTTGGATACAGTACCGGTTGAATACTATCTGAGCGGTGAAGACTTTATTAATAATGATTATCTGAAGGCTTCTCAAGCAGGTGTCGAAAAAAGTGCTGCATTAACAGTTATCTTTATTTTGGTCGTCCTTATCCTGGCATTCAGGTCAGTTGTTACACCTTTAATCTCCTTAGTGGCTGTAGCTTTTTCCTATCTTTGTTCCATGGGAATTGCAGCTCAATTAATTGATAAAGCAGGATTTCCAATAACCAGTCTGACCCAAATGCTTCTGGTCCTAATCCTATTTGGGATTGGTACGGATTATAACATCCTTCTTTTTAATCGATTTAAGGAAGAACTATCACATGGCCACTCTATAGATGAATCAATCGTAAACACATACAAAACTGCAGGTAAAACAATTGCTTACAGTATACTCACTGTATTTATTGCGTTTCTTGCTCTCATTTTTGCAGAATCTCCAATCTATCGATCTGGTGTAGTGGTTGTCATTGGGGTATCTATATTATTGCTTGAAATATTAACCCTAACACCATTTGTTATGAAGGTCCTAGGTAAAAAGCTATTCTGGCCATCCAAAAGTGTAAATGGTCATAAGGAAAACAAGTTCTGGGGAAAAACATCTTCCTTTGCTGTAAAGCATCCAATAATATCCACGGTAATCATACTATTAATATTAGGACCAATGATATTTTTACATCAGGAAAAGCTTAACTTTGATACCATAGGGGAACTTGGAAATAAATATCCTTCATCAAAGGCTATTAATTTGGTTGCGGAACATTTTGGCAAAGGTCAGGCCATGCCTGCAACTGTAGTCATTGATACTGGTAAACCACTTGATAATAATGAATCTCTTTCAGTCATTGATAATATAACGGTAAGATTGAAGAGTATTAAGGGAGTGAAGCAGGTTTCTTCCATAACACAGCCTCAAGGTAAGCCAATTGACGATTTTTACGTGGACAGTCAAATGGGGTCTGTTACGGATGGCTTATCCCAAACTCAAGACGGTGTAGACCAAATCCATGATGGATTGAAACAAGCACAAGATGGATTTGGATCAGCTGACTTTTCTAAAGTAGGTCAGATGGTAGATGGCACGGCAAAGCTTGAAGAGGGAATGGATGCCTTAACAAATGGATTAAAGCAAATTCAAGCGGGAATAGATGATGGGTCAAGGAACTCAAAAACGGTCACGAACGGAATCGCTGCCATTGAAACGAATCTCTCCAAGATGAGCAGTGGTGTGGCATTGCTCGCTGAAAATTATGGGAAGATGCAGGCTGGGTATAAAGAGATGGGAACCCACTATCAAGATGCAGCACAAGCTCTTCTTGGGATGAAAAATGCTCTGTCGCAAGCGGAATCCATGGTAACGGCCTTGGGCAGTAGTTATGCAGGTTCTCAAAGTGATCCTAATTATCTAGCATTGAAGCAAACAATCAATCAATTATCATCTTCATTAGGTCAAATTACACCTGAAGGAATTCAAACATTAAATGCTAATTATAATGCCGTTACGGCTGGTTTTGGAAAAGCCAATAAAAATCTAACGGCCATAAGCAGCGGTTTATCGCAAATGGCAGATGGACTGAAAAAACTTGAATCTGGACTTGATCAAGCATCTTCAGGGATTGGTACAATCGTAAAGAATATGAACAGTGTCACTGATGGACTGGGCCAGATGAAATCAGGGCAGCAGCAGTTGGCAGACGGACTTAATGGATTCAGTGTTTTTGGAGAAAAGCTGTCAGATGTCAACAACGGTTTAGAGCAAATTTCGGATGGTCTGGGGCAAACAAATGGGTACTTAACACAGCTTAATACAAATAAAACCTTTTTTATTCCAAAGGAAGCTTTGACAAACAAGGACTTTAAAAAATCATTTGATACGTTTATGTCCAAAGATCGAAAAATCACCAAATTCTTAGTTGTTTTGAAAGATGATCCATATTCTGAGAATGCTCTAAAGACTGTTGAACAGATCAATCAAACGGTCTCTGATGGATTGAAAGGCACTGTTCTTTCTGATGCAAAGAGTGGAACATCCGGACCAAGTGCGACTACAAATGATATGAATAATGTACTGACGAGAGATTTGAATAAAACAACAACGATTGTTATTATCGGCGTATTGCTTGTCCTATTCTTTGTTATAAGATCTTTCTGGACGCCCGTTTTTATTACTGCATCGTTAGTTGGGGCTTACTATGCAGCCATGTTCATCATAAATTATATTTTCATAGATTTGCAGGGACTTGAAGGTATTTCATCCTTTGTGCCATTCTTCTCCTTTATTATTATTGTAGCTCTAGGAGTTGACTATAGTATATTCTTAATGATGCGATTTAAGGAATATCCTCATATGCAGGCTAAAGATGCAATCGTGCTTGCTTCCAGGCAAATAGGCGGTGTCATTATAGCAGCTGTTATTATTCTTGGTGGTACCTTTGCAACACTAATGCCTGCAGGGATCGTACTTTTATCTGAACTGGCTATAGCTGTAATTTCAGGACTGGTCATCCTTTGTTTTATACTGCTTCCTATTTTTGTACCGGCATTGATGGCTCTTCCAGATGCTCTTGCAAATTTATTTTCTAGAAAAAAGGAAGCTGCCTTAAGTTCGGAGAAAGAAGTAGTGTTATAATCACAAGCTAAGAAAAAGTTTTTTTAATTAATTGAATATTTTTCCAACCTTGTCCTATAATAGAGAGGTTATATAAGACTCTTAGGAGGTAATTATGGGGAGATTAGTTCATTTCGAAATTCATGTGGATGATATGGAACGGGCCAAGAAGTTTTACGGTGAGGTATTCGGATGGTCATTTCAGGATTGGAGTGATTATGCAGGAATGCCTTACTTTGGAGCTGTGACTGGCAATGAAGATGAGCCTGGAATCAATGGTGCATTGATGCAGCGTCAAAGCGCTCCACCAGTACCAAACCAACCTCTAAATGGATTTGCATGCACAATGGGAGTGGAAAACTACGATTCCACGGAAGCGAAAATTATTGAAAATGGCGGCAAAGTTGCATTGCCTAAATATGCTCTGCCTGGAATGGCGTGGCAAGGATACTATATTGATACTGAAGGAAATATATTCGGAATTCATCAACCAGATGCAAATGCAAAATAGAATTGGTGAATGAATTGAATAACAAGTGAAGAAAGGCGGATTCATCTGCCTTTCTTTATTTATGTTCTTATATTTTCGAGTTTTTCTTAAAGATTTTTACTTCATAAATTCGCCCATTGAAACACTAGATTCGCCCATGAAAGGTCAAAATTCGCCCATTAAAACCCAAGATTCGCTCATTAGACTTAAAAATTGGCCCATTGATGAGATTTTGCATTAAAAAAAGAAAAATGTCCCATACTTGAAGGGTAATTTTACACAAAATAAATAAATAATTTAACTTCTCCCTGGAATTGAGGCTTCTCATGGACAAATCTCTCGATCTGGCATACACTAAATCAAAGTTAGAGTAGGAAGGTTTTATTGCTACTCTTATTTTTTTGCTGTTGATTTTACCTATTGTCATAATGCAGGTGATTAAATGATACATAATTATTTAGGTCAGACCATGAGTTTTGAGTTAGTTTATAAAAAACGTGAATCGTTGGGCATTATTATAGATGTATATGGCAATGTTCAAGTCCAGGCCCCTAGAGGAACAACTGATGAACGTATACTTCAATTAATTGAGGAAAAATGGGATTGGATCCAGCAAAAATCCAAGGAAATGAAGGATAGGCTTCTGGGGCAAAAAGTAAAGATTTATGATCATGGTGAAATCTTTCTTTATTTGGGAAAAGAATATCCAATTAAGATCACTCAAGATATAAATACCATACCAGACTATGTAGTGTTTGAAGAGGATATGTTAAAAATATATGTTAAACAACTAGAGGATGCAAAAATAAAACAAGCTTTAAAACGATTTTATTATCAAGAATGTAAAAAGTTAGTAGAGCGGAGTATTCGTTCGTATCAAAAACATTTTAATACCAAACCACGGTCTATCCGTATCTCAGATAATAACAGCAATTGGGGGACCTGTGATTCAAGGAAGCAGTTAACCTTCAATTGGAAGTTGGCGATGGCACCACAGCAGGTAATTGATTATGTAGTTGTTCACGAAATGTGCCATATGTTCCATCTTAATCATGATCGTTCCTTTTGGCGCCTTGTTGGTAAAATAATACCCGATTATGAGGAGCGAGAGAACTGGCTAGCATTATCAAGTTGGAAAATGACTGTTTGAATAGGAACACCAAACTTTAAAGGAGGATTTTAGATGGATAACAATGATATACTCATTCGATTGAGATATGCACTTGAGTTAAAAAATAAAGAGATGGCAGAAATATTTAAACTTGGCGGTGTGGAAGTAACTGTTCCTGAGGTAATAAAGATTCTCACAAAATCAGACGATGAGGCTGAATATGACGATCAAATAAAATGTAATAACAGTATGTTTGATTCATTTTTAAACGGTCTAATCATTTATAAAAGAGGAAAACAAGAGCCCAAACCAGGACAACCGGATACCCCCGAACCGACAATTAAGAAAAGCGCAAACATAAATAATCTCCTCCTGAAGAAAGTAAAAATTGCACTGGCATTAACGACTGAGGATCTTCTCGAAATATTCGAAAGTGCAGGAATAACTGTAACAAAAGGTGAACTTGGGGCTCTATTAAGAAAAGAGGGACATAAAAATTATAAAGAGTGCGGGGATAAATTTGCCCGGAATTTCTTAAAAGGATTAGCATTAAAATATAGGGAATCCTAAATTACATACTAGAAACAAAAAAGGGGGATACGATGGCAACAGAAAAAGTAGATATTGGCTGGAACTTTGATAACAGTTATTCCCGGCTTCCTGACATATTTTTTACCAGGACTGAACCAACACCAGTGCGATCACCGGAGTTGATTATTCTAAACCGTCCACTGGCGGCTGACTTAGGTTTGAAGGCGCTGGCACTGGAAAGCGAAGCTGGCGTTGCCATGTTTGCAGGCAACCAGATACCAGACGGAGCAATGCCTCTTGCCCAAGCATATGCGGGACATCAATTTGGGCATTTCACGAAATTAGGAGATGGCCGGGCAATCTTACTTGGTGAACAAATAACGCCAAAGGGTGAGCGACTTGATATTCAGCTCAAGGGTCCAGGAAGGACACCGTACTCCCGCGGCGGTGATGGTCGAGCGGCACTCGGGCCGATGCTGCGCGAATACATTATCAGCGAAAGCATGCATTCCCTCGGGATCCCGACCACGCGCAGTCTAGCAGTTGTGACAACAGGAGAGCCAGTATTCCGCGAAAGGACCTTGCCTGGTGCCGTTTTGACACGTATAGCCTCCAGTCATCTTCGCGTCGGTACTTTTCAATTTGCTGCGAAATGGGGAACGATCGAAGAACTTCGGGCTCTTGCTGACTATGCACTGAATCGCCACTATCCAGATGTTGAAACGGATGAGAATCGATATCTTACCTTGCTCCAGGAAGTGATTAAACAACAGGCAGCGTTAGTTGCTAAATGGCAACAAGTAGGCTTCATCCATGGTGTCATGAATACCGATAACATGACGATCAGTGGAGAAACAATCGATTACGGGCCATGTGCATTCATGGATACGTATGACCCAGCAACAGTATTCAGTTCCATTGATACTCAAGGCCGCTATGCTTATGGTAATCAGCCGTATATTGCTGGTTGGAATCTCGCCCGATTTGCAGAGACCCTTCTGCCGCTAATTTATGATAATCAGGAAGAGTCTGTCAAACTGGCACAGGATGAGATTTCAAAATATATGGATTTGTATCAAAGCAATTGGCTTTCTGGGATGAGAGCAAAATTAGGGATATTTAATGAAGAGGATGAGGACGCAACCATTGTTGAAAACCTCCTCAATATAATGGAGAAGAATCAGGCAGACTATACGAACACTTTCCGAGCCTTAACCATTGAAAGACTGGATGAAACGCTCCTAGTGGAGACTCCAGAATTTAAAGAGTGGTTTAAGCAATGGCAGGCACGGCTGGGCAGACAGCAGGAATCAACCGCTGATTCTCATCAGTTAATGCGTAACAGCAATCCTGCTATAATACCACGTAATCACCGGGTAGAAGCTGCACTCGATGCTGCCGTGGATCAAGAAGACTACAGTGTAATGGAGAAGCTGCTGGATGTCCTTTCAAACCCATACGCTCACTCCCCAGAACAAGCCGAATACTGTAAACTTCCGGAACAATCAAACCAGCCTTACCGAACCTATTGTGGTACTTAAGCAATCGTGTAATTTACTTGAAGTACAAGATAATGCTATCCTTTATATGGATAGCATTGTTTTTTTTAATGAAGACAGGGGTGGTTTCGTGTTTAGATTAACTGAAAATGCAAAAGCCGAACTACAAGATAGAATAACGGTAGCTGGCTCAAATCAATTGATTCGCTTGCAAATGCGAAAAAGTTGTTTTATGAAAGTAAAAGTGACATTGGAAGAAACAATTCAGTCTAATGATACAGAAATTACTAAGGATGGGCTCCATTTTATCATTGATAATGCTGAGTGCCATTATTTCAATCATAAAACATTAGATTATATCTCGGATACCACTGGTTTTAAACAATTTGATATTCTGTAAAAGAGCCTGATTTCTATTAGAAATCCGGCTCTTTTTTTAATATGTCAAAGGTAAATGAAACCCTTTAACTAAATATTTAAAAGATTGACAGAATAATGAACGAGAGTTACTATTAAATTATCCTTAATAAATACGAACGGCATTCGATAATGTCGAACAAGGGGAGGGTAGACGTGTCAGAACGCTTAATTCAATCTGTTGAAAGAGCTGCTGATATCATTGAATTATTTTTGGTAACTAAACCAGAACTAAGTATCAAAGAGATTAGTGAGCATTTAAATTTATCAAAAAGTACAGTTCACGGAATCATCAAGACCTTAGAACATAGAGGTTATCTTCAACAAAATCCTGAAGATTCAAAGTACAAGCCGGGGCTCAAACTATTTGAGCTTGGCAATTTTGTCGGGAAAAATCTTGATATTGCGAAAGTTGCAAAGCCAATAATTAGAGAGTTAGTCGATGAACTAAATGAAACCGTTCACTTAGTTTCCTTACAACGAGATGAAATTATTTACATTGAAAAGGTAGAAGGACAAAGTGCCCTTACTATTTATTCGCAAATTGGAAAAAGAGCTCCCTTCCATAGTACTGGGGTAGGGAAGTCAATCCTTGCTCATTTAAACGAAAATGAGGTAAATAGAATCTTATCATCAATCACTTTGGAATCATTTACGAAACACACAATGACAAATATCGATGAGATTAAAGAGCAGTTACATACCATTCGTGAGCAAGGTTATGCGGTTGATGATGAGGAAATTGAGTTAGGGTTGAAATGTATTGCAGCTCCAATTTTTAATCATCAAGGTAATGTAATCGCTTCAATTAGCTGTGCTGCACCTAAAATGAGACTTGATGAACATAAGCTGCCACAAGTAATAGCTGGAATTAGAAGGGCTGCAGCTGAGATCTCGAATCGTTTAGGTTATCAAGGTAAAAGCATCTTATAGAAAGACTAGATAGAAATAATTTATACAATATTTTTTAGGAGGAGAATTAATTTGTCAAAAGTAAAAGTTGCCGTACTTGGCTCAGGAAACATTGGTACAGATTTAATGATTAAACTGGGACGCTCGGAATTTTTAGAGTTAACAGCAGTAATTGGAATTGACCCGCAATCAGACGGTTTACGCCGTGCAAGGGAATTAGGTTATGCAGGGGTTGATACAGGAATTGATGGATTCCTTGCAGATCCAACTTTAAAAGCTGACATCGTATTTGATGCCACATCTGCCAAAGCGCATCTCTACAATGCAAAGGTATTAAAAGAGGCTGGTATAAAAGTCATTGATATGACTCCTGCTGCAGTTGGCCCATATGTATGTGCTGCTGTTAATACTGATGAACATTTAGATAAAGATAATATCAATTTGATTACTTGTGGCGGTCAAGCCACCATTCCAATGGTTCACGCAGTAAACCGCGTAGCTCCAGTAGAATACGCAGAAATTGTTGCGACAATTGCAAGCTTAAGTGCTGGCCCTGGAACACGTGCCAATATCGATGAATTTACAGAAACAACTTCTCGTGCAATCGCAGAAGTTGGCGGCGCCAAAAAAGGGAAGGCAATCATGATTTTAAACCCTGCAGAACCGCCAATTATGATGCGTGATACAGTTTACACTCTTGTAGAAGAAGGGAAAATGGATGAAGAGGCAATTAGAAAATCTATTGCTGACATGGAAAAAGTAGTTCAAGCATTTGTTCCTGGTTATCGCCTTCGCACGGAACCTATTTTTGAGGGAAATAAGGTTACCATATTCCTAGAGGTTGAAGGTGCTGGTGATTACTTGCCTGTATATGCAGGAAATTTAGATATCATGACATCAGCAGGCGTTAAAATTGCTGAAGCATTTGCAAAAAAACTATTAACGAAAGAAACAGTTTGAGCTGTAGAAAGGGGAAATAATAATGACAAATGAAAGAGATATTCTTATCACAGAGGTAGCCTTACGCGATGGAAGCCATGCCATCAATCATCAATATACAGTTGATCAAGTACTTAATATTGCAAAAGCATTGAATAATGCAAACGTCCCTTTTATTGAAGTATCACATGGTGACGGACTAGCAGGATCTTCGTTACAATATGGACGTTCTCGTACAAACGAAATGGAATTAATCGAAGCTGCAGTATCTGTTGCAGATAAATCCAAAATTGCTGTTCTTCTTTTGCCAGGAATCGGTACACTGCATGAATTAAAAGAAGCCGCAAATTTAGGAGCTAAAATGGCACGGATTGCAACACATGTTACAGAAGCCGATGTAGCACCACAACATATTGCCTATGCAAAAGAATTAGGAATGGAAACAGTTGGTTTCTTAATGATGAACCATATGGCGCCAGTTGCTAAATTAGTAGAACAAGCAAAACTTATGGAAAGCTATGGAGCAGATACTGTTTATGTGGTTGACTCTGCAGGTTACTTACTTCCTGACCAAGTCAGGGAACGTATTCGGGCTCTTAAACAATCAATTGGCGTGAATGTTGGTTTCCATGGTCATAACAATCTATCTCTTGCGATGGCTAACACACTTGCGGCCATTGAAGAGGGTGCTACCCGTATTGACGGCAGTGTACGCTGCTTAGGAGCTGGTGCAGGAAATACACAAACAGAAGTACTAGTTGCAGTTTGTGAACGGATGGGAATCAAAACTGGAGTAGATTTATATAAAATGATGGACTTGGCCGAAGATATTGTGGCTCCAATTTTACAAGTGCCACAGGAAATTACAAAGGACAGCCTAACTCTAGGATATGCGGGTGTATACTCAAGCTTTGCGCTCCATGCAAAACGGGCTGCAGCAAAATTTGGTGTTGATTCACGTGATATTTTAATAGAATTAGGTAAGCGTAAAGTGGTTGGCGGTCAAGAGGATATGATTGTTGAAGTGGCAGCAGAAATTGCAAAAAACAAGCCAAAAACAGTCTTAGTGTAAAACTCAAGGCCCACTAAAAAGAGATTAATAGAATTGAGTTTTTGATGGAGGGGAAAGAACATCCCTTCGGAAAATATCTTCAATCAGATGAAATAGTACAAAAAACAACACTTTAAAATTGAGTGTTGTTTTTTGTATGTGGTTTTAATTACTGGCAATGTTCTCGATTTTCAACTTACTATGCAATTGATTCAGCCGTTCCATCAATTGTTTATATTCCTCGAGTTCAATATGACAGGATTGTATTTTGTCACTGATTGTATTTGTTATAGCTTGCTTTTTTTCATAAGCTTTCTTTTCTAAGTAAATAAAGACCCTTCGTTCATCTACTGTTGAACGTTCTTTTCGAAGCCAACCATTTGCCTCCATTCTTGTAAGCATTGGAGTCAATGTTCCAGTCCCTAGACTCAATTTTTCTCCTATGTCTTTGACCGAAACCCCATCATTTTCCCATAATGCTAATAGAACCAAGTATTGAGGGTAGGTTAAGCCGTAGGGCTGAAGTGCACTAGAATATAATTTATTGAATTCACTTGCTGTTTCGTATACAGCAAAGCAAAGTTGGTTTTTTAATACCATGAAGTCTTCCATGCTGATCACCTTACTTTAAATAATTATGACAATAATTTTTTAATATCTTTCTCAATCTTGCTTGGTTCAGTCGTAGGGGCATAGCGCTCAATTACCTGACCATTAGGATCGACTAAAAATTTTGTGAAATTCCATTTAATATTTTTAGTAAGTGTACCTGGCTTCTGGTTTTTTAAATAAGTAAATAGGGGATCGGCATTAGCGCCATTAACATCAATTTTCGCAAATATTGGAAACGTCACACCGTAATTTAGTTGACAAAACTGGGTTGTTTCTTCAATGTCGGCGAATTCTTGATTGTTGAATTGGTCACATGGAAAGCCTAAAATCTCCAAACCATCCTCTTTATATTTTTCATATAATTCCTGAAGTCCTTTGAATTGGGGTGTCAAACCACATTTGCTAGCAGTATTCACAATCAGTAATGGTTTACCCTCATAATCCATTATTGATTTTTCCTTACCATTTGTCATTTTTACATTAAAGTCATAAACTGTTGTCATTTAGCTTCCCCCTTAATATTAGGATTCATTTGTTTGAAAATATGTCGCCTACGATTTAATCTTACACGATTTAATTGTGTGTGGCAAGTTTAAGTTATTATTTATCAGTTGGATATCTCGAAATAGAAAGGAGAACGATAAAGGGGAAAAGGAGGTTTTTCAAATGGGGTTTAATATGTTAAATGGTAAGAATGAAGAAAAGGAAGTACTAAAAGACGTTCTTGTTGAGGCAATTGAAACAGAAGAAGATTTAATGCGGACCTATCTAATAACCGCAGAGCGAATTCATGATGATGATGAGCTAAAGGAACGTCTCGAGAATTTCGCAGAAGGAAATGCAAAACGAACCAAGCAGCTGATTGATGAGCTAAATGAAAACAAGGATAAATAAGTATAAGCACATCTAGGGCAGACCAAGAAGGCCATTTGCTTATCCTGCAGTCTTCTTACTGATTACCGCTATTATCCAATCATAACCACCTTGTTATTAAACCAAAATAAGATGGTTCACTTATTCATTCCAAAGGAGTTGGTTGTGTTGAAATGGCACAAAACGATACTATCAATGATTCAACAGCGTCAGGATAAAAAGGTAGCACTGGCTGTTGACACTTCCACGAATGAAGCCCCAAGCATTTTAATCAATAACATAGTAAAACTGTTTGAACAAGTTAAACCGGATACCATATTAGTCCAAGCAGATTTTAAAATTAGAAGTACCACCCCCATTAAAAGTGATACAATTAAATACCATACACATGGGAAATCTTCATATACTTTGGTACTTGAGTGGGCAAAAGAAGAGAATATTGATACACTGTTTTACATTACGGATGTAACTGGCTTTATTTCTGAAGATATTGAAGATGTTAGCTATGAAATGATTTGGCTTGTACCTGGTTCTATATTGCCAAGAGTTCCGTTTGGGAAAGCAATAAAGGTAGCGTAAAAAGAAATCCCTCACGTAAAAGTGGGGGATGACCTTGCCTGAATAGGAGTATCAGATGAAAGAATTTTATTATGATAAATTGATGGGGATAAAAACGGGAGGGGACCAAAAGGGATTTCATAAGTCATTTCATTACCATCGTTATGAGCCCACTCCTTATAGTGCGCTAGAAGAATTATTTACTCACTATCAAGTAAGCCGTAAGGACCGAATCATTGACTTTGGGTGTGGCAAAGGACGATTAAACTTCTTTATCCATTATCATTTTCATGCAACAGTTATTGGAATTGAAATGAATAGGGATTTTTATCAGGAAGCAATTGAAAATCGAAAAAAATATCAAAAAATGACTCACTCTATTAATGATGATATTTTTTTTCATTGTTGTCTTGCGGAAGAGTATCAAATTGATTCCTTAGATAATCGTTTTTATTTTTTTAATCCTTTTTCCATTCAAATTTTTATGAAAATCATTAATAATATCTTAGTTTCGGTTGAAATGGAGAAACGGGATGTTGAAATTATTTTATATTATCCATCAGAGGATTATATTTATTATTTAGAAAATAACACCATGTTTGAATTAAATAAAGAAATTATTCTTCCTTACATTCATGAACATAACCCAAATGAGCGATTTTTAATCTATCGATTAACCATATAGGTTTGCATTAACTTGTATATTTGACCATCTAATTTAGAGGTATATGAGGGCTTAAGCAAATGTTCTGAAATAATAATATACGTACAGTTGCTTCCTTTTAAATAGCTATAGATAATCTGAGCGGCATCAATTTCATCTCGGCTAAGTTTATAAAAAAAATTATTTGCTGTTGCTTTAAAAATAGTTAATATACTGTTCTTAATGGTTTTATGAACAGATTCTGGATCGGACCAGTTAAACTTTTCAGAGAAAAGAATTTTGTTTTTCTGAATCAGGAATAGTTTATAAGTCCTGTCTGTTAATGGGGCAATAACAGCAATCTTTTTATTACTTCCCGTAAATTCAATGACTTTTTCTTTATTAAGAAGTGAGTGGATGGCATTCAAGGTATCTCTATACTTTCCCGCCGCTTCGAAATCAAATTTTTCAGAGGCTTCGATCATTTTTTGCTCCATAATGCTAACTAGACTTGTATCAAATCCTTGTAGTAAAGCAATAATTTTGTTCATTCTTTCATTGTACTCAATGAGTGCTGCCCCTCCCATACACATCCCGAGACATAAACCTAAGGAATAGTTTAAACATGGAGTATTCTTGTTAGAAGGGCTGCTGCAATTCACCTTATAGAAGTCTTTCATCCCTAGAAGCGCCTTTTCTACTAAATTTTTGCTTTTATATGGGCCAAAATAAAGACTATCGGGCTTATCTGCGTCTTTACAAATTTCTATTCTTTGGTATTCTCCATCCCTGTCAATTCTGATGTAGATATAGGATTGAGGATTTTTCATCATCCGATTAAAAATAGGCTTCATTTCCCTTATTAATTCACATTCGAGCATAAAGGCTTCAAATTCTGTATCAGTAAGGATATAGTCGAAATCCTTTAAGCTGGCTTTCAGCTTGATGATTTTTTGTGTATGGGCCTTTGAATTTTGGAAGTATGAGCGCACGCGATTTTTAAGATTTTTTGCCTTACCCACATAAATAATTTGTCCATTGGAGTCCTTCATTAAATACACACCAGGGGTAGAAGGAAGGTGTTTTACTTTATCCTTTAAGTACATACAATAACCTCCTATCACTATATATCTTATCACAAATAAAAAAGGTGCCGTTTGGCACCTTTTTTATTATTACTTGATCCCTTTCATGAAACCTTGAATCTTAGGTGATAACATTAATAGGATAATACCTAGGGCGATGGACGCTCCGCCAATCACACCAAAATAGGTCATTTCTGTTTCAGGGGTGTAGAATTTAACAACTTGTGCATTCAATGCTTGTGCAGCAGCACTTGCTAGGAACCATAAGCTCATTGTTTGTGCTGAGAATGCTGCAGGTGCTAATTTAGTTGTTGCAGATAGTCCTACTGGTGATAAACATAACTCACCAAATACAACGATTAAATAACTAAGAACAAGCCATAGTGGACTTACTAAAGAATCCGTACCTCCAAAATAAGCCGGGATAAGAATAACTAGGAATGACAAACCAGCAAATAATAATGATAATGAGAACTTTTGTGGAATCGATGGCTGACGCTTTCCTAATTTAACCCAGATCCAAGCAAATACTGGTGCAAAGATGATAATGAATAATGGGTTTAAAGATTGGAACCATGCTGGTGAAATCTTAATTCCCATCCAGTCTAATTGAGTCCGCTTATCCGCATAATTGGCAAGGATGGTTGAGCCTTGTTCTTGAATGGCCCAGAACATAACCGCTGCAATAAATAATGGAATATAGGCAATAATTCTTGAACGTTCAACTGTAGTAGTTTTAGGACTGCGATACATGACAACGAAATAAATCGTTGGGATTAAGATTCCAAGGAAAGTGACAATATTAATAAAGCTAGCAAAAGTTAAAAGACCGTTTGGAATTAATACAGCACATAGAACAGCAAGAATAATTACTGCTAGTCCAATAATGGTGAAAACCTTTTTCTTTTCTGCAGGAGCCAGTGGATTCGCCACCATCGTTCCAGCAAGGCCAAGATTTTTTTTCTTTGTTACACTAAACACGACTAATCCTAAGAACATACCTACTGCTGCAATCGAAAAACCGATGTGGAAATTGCTTATCGACCCAACGATTAATGGAGATATGAAAGCACCTAGGTTAATACTCATGTAGTAAATAGTAAATCCTGCATCACGACGTTCGTCTTTTTCGCTATATAATTCACCTACAGCGGAAGAAACATTCGGCTTAAGCATCCCAGTACCTAGGACAATCAATACCATGGATACAAAGAACATAGCAACACTGCCAGGAACAGCAAGCGCTATATGTCCAAACATAATTAAGACTCCACCGTAGAACACGGCTTTCGAAGAACCGAAGATCCGGTCAGCCAGCCACCCGCCAATGATTCCGGACATATAAACAAGTGATCCGTATATGGACATGATTGAAAGTGCAAGATTTTGATCAATGCCCAATCCGCCTTTAGAAACTTCGTAATACATATAGAAAACAAGGATGGCTCTCATTCCATAGTACGAGAATCGCTCCCAGAATTCAGTAAAGAAAAGGGTAGATAGACCTTTAGGATGTCCGAAAAATCCTGTTTGAGGTACACTATCCACAATTTTCTGTCTATTGATGTTTGACATGTTATTACCTCCCTTTATATTATATTATAATACTTTCTTAAGTTTTGAATTGTCAAAAACATTTTTTAGTAAAAGGAGTAAAAGAAAGTTGTAAACATTGATAATACTGAATTTTAACTAATTTAGATCGAAAAAGAAAGTTTTTTTAAAATAGTAAATACATTCAGAGAAGAGGGACTTTTCACTCTACTAGAGTGATAGATAATCCTTTATCTTTAATTTTGGTTAAAAAAGTGCAAACTATACTAATGAGAAGAAATCCTCCAAATTAATTGGGTGCCTGACACCAAAGAAGGACAAATGTCCATCTTTGGTGTCAGGCACCTTTTTCTAAAAATATGGGCGATATTATGATTGACTTTGACGTTGCGCAAAGGTGTATTGTTAGTTTTACAAGGAGGTGAAAGCGGATGGAATATACTGTACAGAAGCTTGGGAGTCTAGCAGGAGTTAGCACCAGAACACTACGGTATTATGATGAAATAGGGATTCTTAAGCCTGCAAGAATAAATTCATCAGGATATCGAATCTATGGGCAAGCAGAAGTGGATCGCCTGCAGCAAATCTTATTCTACAGGGAATTAGGAATTAGCTTAGAAAGCATCAAAGAAATCGTAACGGCTCCTTCTTTTGACGGGGCAGCTGCACTGAAAGAGCATCGAAAAAAACTCCTTGAGAAAAAGGAACAATTAGAATTGTTAATCGCAAATGTGGATAAGACAATTGCAGTAACGGAAGGGAGAATGAAAATGTCAAATAAAGAGAAGTTTGAGGGCTTTATTAAAAAAATGGTGGATGAAAATGAAGAAAGATATGGAAAAGAGATTCGTGAAAAGTATGGGGATGATACTGTAAATAAATCCAATGCAAAACTTCAAAATATGACACAAGAGCAATATGAGGAGGTTACTAAGTTAGCTGAATTGATAACAGAAACACTAGCTGAGGCTTATAAAACAGGAGACCCTGCCGGGGATTTAGCTCAAAAAGCTGCTGATCTCCATAAACAATGGTTATGCTGCTATTGGAATGAATATAATAAGGAAGCTCACGCAGGTCTTGCACAAATGTACGTGGATGATGAAAGATTTACCGCCTATTATGATAAAGAACAGCCAGGTACGGCAGCGTTTCTAAGAGATGCCATTCATATTTATACCGGTAAGAAAAAATAATTTTTATAAAAGAAACAGGAGCTAAATAAACTATGGGCACAAAAGTTGAGTATAAGAAAACGTTTAAGCACATTTACCTGCCAAAAACTGTCCCTGTAATTATTGATGTACCAAAGATGTCTTATATTATGATAAGTGGAACAGGAGATCCAAACGGAGACGAATTTGCTCTAGCAACTGAGGCATTATACAGTCTTAGTTATGCTGTAAAAATGTCCTATAAAAGTAATGAGGTGCCTGAAGGTTACTATGAGTATACGGTTTTTCCACTTGAAGGTATTTGGGATTTAATTGATAAGTCAAAGCCTGTACAAGACAAAAGTAATTACAAATATACGATTATGATCAGACAACCTGATTTTCTAACCGAGAATCTATTTGAAAAATTTTTGGAGCAAACGAAAAAGAAAAAACCAAATCCATACCTTGAGAAAGCAATATTTGGTGAGCTGACAGACGGTCTTTCTTGCCAAATTATGCATATCGGACCTTTTGAGAATGAAAAGGAAAGTTTCACCAAAATGGAGTTCTTTTGCAAGGAAAATGGCTATATTCGAACAAGTAAAATCCACCGGGAAATTTATCTATCTGACCCGCGCAGGACGGTTGCACAAAAACTAAAAACAGTATTGAGATTCCCTGTAAGACAGCAATAGTCTTGCAGGGTTTTTTATTAATTTTAGGATCTTTTAGTATTTTAGTATTTAAATTTAGAGTTTTGGTAAAAAAAACCAAATTTACTTTATTGCATCAACGCGGCTCTGTAGAACTGGAATTTTTTGAACTTTTTTCACGTAATTGACAAATATGGATCGTACCACTAAAGTTATATATGTCATAATTATTTTAAAATTTACTATATTGTTATACTTCTGATAAATAAGAATACATAAACACATACGAATGAACAGGAAGGTGTAAATGTGGAAAAGGATCCTATTCTTCGAATTAAAGACTTAAAGGTGTCATTTCAATCAGGGAAGAAATTCGTTCCAGCTGTAGATGGTATCAGCTTTGATTTAAGAGATGGCGAAATACTAGGGATTGTAGGTGAATCTGGTAGTGGTAAAAGTGTTACTTCACTAACAGCCATGGGGCTGATTCCAACACCACCCGGGAAAATCGAGAATGGCGAAATTATTTTCGAAGGAAAAGACTTGAAAAATATATCTGAAAAAGAGTGGCGCAACATCCGCGGGAATCAGATTTCAATGATTTTCCAAGAACCCATGACATCATTAAATCCACTCTTTACGATTGGCAATCAATTAATTGAAGCGATTCGCTTACATACAGACCTTTCAAAAAAAGAAGCAATGGCACGAAGTATTGAATTATTAAAGCTTGTTGGAATCCCACGGGCAGAAGGAATAATTAAAGACCATCCTCACCAGCTTTCGGGCGGAATGAGACAGCGGGTTATGATTGCCATGGCAATGGCCTGCAATCCAAGGGTATTGATTGCGGACGAGCCAACAACAGCACTCGATGTGACAATTCAAGCGCAGATCCTAGCATTGATGAAGGATTTAAATAGGAAGACAAATACAACGATCATTCTCATTACCCATGATTTAGGTGTTGTGGCTGAAATTTGTGAACGCGTCATTGTCATGTATGCTGGGCAAATCGTGGAGCAGGGTGATGTTCGAACGATTCTCAAAAATCCACAGCATCCTTATACGAAGGGCCTGTTAAAATCTGTACCCGATTTAAGAGGGAAAACAGAACGGCTGTATAGTATTCCGGGTGCAGTCCCAACTCCAGGGACGATTCATAAGGGATGTCGATTCGCGGCAAGATGCACAGAGACATTCACTAAATGCCAAGAAGAAACACCGGATTTATTTAAAACGGAAAAAGACGGACATGAAGTGCGCTGTTTCCTACATACATTGAAGAGGGAGAGTGACAACCATGTCAGAATTACTTCTTGAAGTTAATGGTTTAAAAAAGTACTTTCCGATTACAGGCGGCCTGTTTGGAAGGAAACAAGGAGAGGTCAAAGCGGTTGACGATGTATCTTTTTACGTTAAAAAAGGAGAGACATTGGGCATTGTTGGTGAAAGCGGCTGCGGTAAATCTACCACGGGCCGGCTCCTTATGCGCTTGATTGAAGCTAGCGACGGAAAGATTGTCTTTGAAGATAAAGAGATTACTAGTATGTCAAAAGCGGAATTAAGAAAAACGCGCCGGGATATCCAAATGGTTTTCCAGGATCCTTATGCATCGCTTAATCCAAGACATTCTATCGAACAGATTTTAGAAGAGCCTTTGATTGTTCATGGAATTGGGACAAAGGAGGAACGTAATAAGCAAGTGAGAGACATGCTTGAAGTCGTAGGCTTAAGCAGCTATCATGCCAAAAGATATCCCCACCAATTCAGTGGCGGTCAGCGTCAGCGGATTGGAATTGCAAAAGCGTTAATGACGAAACCGAAACTGATTATTGCAGATGAGCCTGTGTCAGCACTCGATGTGTCCATTCAAGCCCAGGTTCTCAATCTGATGAAGGATATTCAAAAAGAATTCCAGCTTACATACATTTTTATCGCTCATGATTTAGGAGTTGTACGCCATATTAGTGATCGCGTAGGAGTGATGTACTTAGGAAGATTAATAGAGTTAGCTGAAAGTGAGGAGCTTTACGAGAATCCAAAGCATCCATATACAAAAGCACTACTTTCAGCTGTACCAATACCAGATCCAGATATTAAGAGGGAAACTATTTTAATTGAAGGAGAACTTCCCAGTCCAGCAAATCCTCCTTCAGGCTGTGCCTTTCATACACGCTGCTCACAGGTGATGGATATTTGTAAAAATACTAGACCAGCGGAACAAAACCTGAACGGTCATTTTGTCGCATGTCACTTATATAACAAGTGATTTGCTGCATTTATGATAAAGAAAACAAAAATATAGGGGGTTAAAAAAGCTTATGAAGAAGAAATCTTTTAAACTGCTATTGATTTCTCTACTAGCCATCAGTATGTTTTTAGTTGGCTGCAGCAGCAAAACGAATGAAGAAGCAGGCGGCAAGAAAGATCCTGCCACAAGTGGCGGAGCGAAAAAGGATACTCTAGTATATGGCCGTGGTGGAGATTCTACATCACTAGATCCAATTACAACAACTGAAGGCGAAGCATTTAAAGTAACAGAAAACATTTTTGAAACATTAATCCAATATGGTGATCAAGATACCACAATTAATCCAGGTCTTGCTGAATCGTGGGAAGTGACACCTGATGGCTTAACTTACACCTTCAAGCTTCGTCAAGGCGTTAAGTTCCATGATGGTACTGATTTTAATGCAGATGCGGTTGTTTTTAACTTTGATCGCTGGATGAATGGAGATGCCGATAAATATCCTTATTACACTATGTTTGGTGGTTATAAAAAGGATGAGGGCCATGTAATTAAAGAAGTAAAAGCCCTAGATGCCAATACGGTTCAATTTGTACTAAAACGTCCACAGGCTCCATTCTTAAAGAATCTAGCAATGTCTCCGTTTGGAATTGCAAGCCCTGCAGCTGTTGAAAAATACGGTGACAAGTTTAGACAAAATCCAGTTGGTACGGGTCCATTTAAATTTGTTGAGTGGAAAGAAAACGATACTATTACACTTGAAAAGAACCATGACTATTGGCAAAAAGGCCTGCCTAAGTTAAACAAAGTTATTTTCCGTGTGATTCCTGAAAATACTGCACGTCTGAACGCTCTTGCCAATGGTGAGATTGACGTAATGGATGGACTAAATAATTCAGATGAAGCTACGGTTAAAGGAAATGCCAATCTCCAAGTAATTGAACGTCCTTCTATGAACGTTGGTTATATCGGTTTAACAACTACTCGTAAACCATTTGATAACAAATTGGTTCGTCAAGCGATTAACTATGCTGTCGATAAAAAATCAATTATTGATGCTTTTTATGGCGGGAAGGCTCTAGAGGCTGTCAATCCAATGCCTCCTTCCATCGAAGGCTACAATAAATCAGTTGAACCATATCCATATGATCTAGAGAAAGCTAAAGCATTGTTGAAAGAAGCTGGATACGAAAAAGGATTTGAAATCGACTTATGGGCAATGCCTGTTGCTCGTCCTTATATGCCAGAAGCACAAAAAGTAGCCGAAGTTATTCAAGAGAGCCTTAGCAAAATCAACGTCAAAGCCAAAATCCAATCTGTGGACTGGGCTACTTACCTAGATAAAGCAGCAAAAGGTGAATTTGATATGTTCATGCTCGGCTGGACAGGTGATAATGGAGACCCTGATAACTTCTTATACACATTGCTTGATAAAGATAGTATTGGAAGTAACAACTATTCCCAATACAGCAATGACAAGTTACATGAAGTCTTAATTAAAGCACAAACAGAAATAGATCAAGCAAAGCGTAATGCACTTTACGAAGAAGCACAAGTGATTATCCATGATGATGCTCCATGGGTACCACTTGTTCACTCTACACCGCTGTTAGCAGCAGGGAAAGATGTGGCCAATTACTTACCACACCCAACTGGATCTGAAGCATTAACTAAAGTTGAATTTAAATAATCATGGCTGAAAGGGGAGGAATTTTAGCCTCCCCTTTTGTTAGCTATGCATATTCATAATTAATGAAGAAAAAGGTTGAGTGGCAGCGTCTAGCCAGGCGCTTATGCTATACAGTGAGGTGAAATAAATTGTTAACATATACAGTTCGCCGGGTGTTTTCATTAATACCTGTATTAATAGGGATGACGCTTGTTGTATTTGCTATTATCCATGCTATTCCAGGAAATCCCGCTCAGGTAATTCTTGGTCAAAGAGCAACGGCAGAATCAATTGCCACGTTAACGAAGGAATTAGGGCTAGACAGGCCTTGGTACATACAATACGTAGATTATATTAATGCCCTTCTTCATGGGGATTTAGGTGAGTCACTACGGACAAGGGGGCCAATCAACGAAGAAATATGGCCTTACTTAGCAGCAACAGCAGAGCTAACTGTTGTAGCTATGTTGATTGCCATCGTTGTTGGGGTCAATGCAGGGATCGTCAGTGCCTGGTTCTCAAAATCATGGTTTGATTATGTTGCGATGGTGCTTGCACTGATAGGAGTGTCACTGCCGATTTTTTGGCTTGGTTTAATGGAACAATGGGTATTTTCCATTGAATTAGGATGGCTGCCAACGACGGGAAGAGAGAATGTAAGAGACCCTGTTTCAGCGATTACTAATTTCTATTTAATAGATACTTTAATACAAGGAAGAACCGATCAATTTATCACGGTCCTAAAGCATTTGGTCTTGCCAAGCATTGCACTTGCCACCATTCCAATGGCGATTATTGCTAGAATGACACGGGCGACCATGCTTGAGGTGATGAAGTCGGATTATGTCCGTACAGCGAGAGCAAAAGGACTGAGCATGTTTTGGGTCGTATATAAGCATTCCTTAAAAAATGCTGTCATCCCTGTTCTTACGATTATTGGGCTGCAAACGGGCCTTTTACTTGGAGGAGCAATTCTAACGGAAACTATCTTTGGTTGGCCAGGAATTGGAAGATATCTATATGATGCAATCGGCTACCGTGATTATCCAGTTATTCAGTCAGGGATATTAATTATTGCGGCAATTTTTGTTCTTATTAATTTAATCGTGGATTTATTGTATGTATTTGTTGACCCACGAATTAAATATACGAAATAGAGGAGGGGAATGAAAAGTGGCGGAACTTGCAAAAAAACCGGCAAATATAACGACGGTAATTGTTGAAGAAAAGCTGACACCTCCCTGGAAGGAAGCATGGATCTCATTTTATAAAAACCGGCTGGCATTAGCTGGTTTAGGGATTGTTGTCTTTTTTATCATTATTGCAATAATTGCCCCGATTATTGCTCCATATAGCTATAAAGCTCAAGTCTTAACTGATCGAATGCTCCCTCCTTCTAGTGATCACTGGTTTGGGACCGACGACTTTGGACGTGATATTTTTTCTCGGATTGTTTATGGCGCTAGGATATCTTTGTGGGTGGGCTTTTTCTCCGTCTTAGGGTCTGTTGTGGCAGGGACATTCCTTGGAATTGTTGCTGGTTACTACGGCCGCTGGGTAGATGCAATTATCTCCCGCATTTTTGATATTATGTTAGCCTTTCCAAGTATTCTTTTGGCGATTGCGGTTGTTTCAATTTTGGGACCATCCTTACAAAATGCACTGATCGCAATAGCGGTTATTAATATCCCAAACTTTGGACGACTCGTTCGCTCTAAAGTATTAAGTGTTAAACAGGAAGAATATATTATGGCGGCCCGTGCAGTAGGAATGAAGGATACACGAATTCTACTTCGTCATATTTTACCAAATAGTATATCACCAGTAATCGTCCAAGCTACTTTGGCGATTGCCACCGCTATTATAGAGGCAGCAGCTCTTGGTTTCCTTGGAATGGGGGCACAGGCTCCGACACCTGAATGGGGAAAAATGCTTGCTGATTCCAAAAACTATATCACGCAGGCACCTTGGACATTATTCTTCCCAGGGGTAGCCATTATGCTGACAGTCCTTGGCTTTAACCTAATGGGTGATGGACTAAGGGATATCCTAGACCCGAAAATGAAACAATAGATATAGAGACCCCTGTGCGGGTCTCTTTCTTTTGGTGTCAGGCACCGATAAATTAATCCTAAAAAATTGTCTAAAATCTCAAAATAGCATTATAATTATGCTTAATAATTTGTTTTAAGCAACGGGAGGTCTGGAGTAATTTGGAGATGAGTGACAAGAGTATTGTGTTTATTGGGTTTATGGGTGTTGGGAAAACTACGATTGGCAAGAAGGTTGCTACAAAACTCAATCGTGAATTTATTGATATTGATGAACGAATTGAAAAAGAGTATAACATGCCGGTGTCCCAGATTTTTACTGAATTTGGTGAGACTGAATTTAGAGATAGAGAAAAAAGCTTAATTGTGAGTCTAGCGGAACAAAAGCAAAAAGTTATTTCTGTTGGTGGAGGGTCCTTCCTCCAAACAGAGATAAGAGAAACTTGCTTAGCATCTTGTATTGTGATTTTTCTCGAACTATCATTGGAAGCCTGGAAAGATAGAATTGAGTTGATCATTGACAGCCGCCCTGTTTTACAAGGAAAGTCAATAAAAGAAATGGAAGAGCTTTATTATAAAAGACAAGATATTTACAAGAACCATCATTTAAGGATTTCCACCAATTACAAAACTTCGGAAGAAATTGCGGACTTAATTGTAAATGAATTAATTTCTTATGTGGACTAAACTATTAGAAGTTTCAAAAGATCAATAAGGAGCGGAGAAAATGCCTAAAACTGTTACTGTAAGAGACCTTACAATTGGGGAAGGAATCCCAAAAATCTGTGTGCCCATAGTGGCAGAGACCGCTGCACAATTAAAGGAAGAAGCAAATTTACTTAAAGATATCGACTTAGATCTAGTCGAGTGGCGTGTCGACTTTTTTGAGTATGTAGAAGATACCGAGAAAGTGAAAGAGGCACTGATTGATATTCGCGCAATCCTTCCTAATACACCACTCCTCTTTACTTTTCGAAGTCATAAGGAAGGCGGCAATAAGGAAATTTCGACTTCTTTCTACTTTGAATTAAACAAGATTATTGTAAAAACTGGCCTGGTTGATATCATAGATGTTGAATTATTCAATGATGAAAAGGCAGTAAAAGACTTAATTGGTATGGCTCATGCCGAAAATGTCCTGGTGATTATTTCAAACCACGATTTTCATAAAACGCCATCAAAAGAAGAAATTATCACTCGGTTAAGAAAAGCGCAAGAATTAGGTGGTGATTTACCGAAAATTGCTGTGATGCCCAATTGTACAGCTGATGTGCTCACCCTCCTAGATGCAACCAATACAATGAAGGAGCAATATGCGAATCGTCCGTTTATAACGATGTCTATGGCAGGTAAGGGAGTCATTAGTCGATTGGCCGGAGAAGTATTTGGGTCAGCTCTAACTTTTGGAGCAGCGAAAAAAGCATCTGCCCCTGGACAAGTGGGAGTTAAGGAATTAAGAAGCGTATTAAATCTTCTGCATGAAAGCCTATAAATCTTAAAAACACTCAGTTGAGTGTTTTTTTTAGGTTCTGAGAGGAAAAATTACTTTACAATCGAATTCATTCAGGTTAGTATGACTCTAAGTATATAAAGCCAATAGGAAAAGTGGGGATTGAAAGGTCATGACAGAAAATACTCGTTCCATACCTCGTCCACTTGTAAGAACAAACCAGTGGGTTATTGTCATAAGTGTTGTGTTAACTTGGTTGTCAGGTAGTAAGTGGTTATTATTGATACCATTAATTTCGGGTTTACTTGGATTGCTAGTTGGATTTAATCCGGTAATGTATGTTGCTAAATTATTCTTAAGAAAAGACTCGAAGTCCTATATCCCAGAAGATTGGGAGCAGCAGCAATTTAATCAGAAGTTGGCCGTATCGTGCCTTGGAATAGGCTTTATCAGTTTCTTACTTGGTTGGACTGCCCTAGGTTACGTGTTCACTATTCTTGTTACTGTCGCGGCGTTTGTAGCCATTTTAGGTTTTTGTGTTGGATGTTTCATCCACTTCCAATGGAACCAATATAAACATCGACGGAAAATGTCTCAATAAAAATAAATGCTAATTTTTAATGCAGTTTTAGTAGTACAGTGAACTTAACCGTTCACTGTCTTTTTAATATACATAAGAATGCATAAAAAATGTATAATTTTACTCCTATTAATGAAAGCGTTTACAAAAATAAAGAGGGTAATTTTCAATTAAAACAGAAAATTAAGCTATTTTTTCATTGAATATTTATATGTAAATATGTATAATAATTCATTATAAAAGCAACTTAGGAGTTGGATAAATTGAAGGCTGCAATTATTGGTGGTACTGGTTATGGAGCAATTGAATTAGTGAGGTTAATCAATAAACATCCTTTTTTGGAGATTGGTTCAATTGTTTCCAACTCACAATCAGGGTCTAGCTTTAGTGAAATTTATCCTCACCTATCTGAAGTTACTGATCAACCACTTGAAAAATTTGATGTTGATAGATTGTCTGAAAAGAACGAAATTGTATTTTTGGCTACACCTTCGGGAGTCAGTAGCAGGTATGTCCCACAGCTCTTAGAGACTGGAATTAAATGTATTGATTTATCTGGAGATTTCCGGCTCAGGTCGGGTGATATATATGAATCATGGTATAAGCATTCACCAGCAGAGGATAAATATTTGCAACAAGCAACCTACGGATTAAGTGAAATTTATGCAGAAAAAATAAAGACTGCTAACTTAATAGCTAATCCTGGCTGTTATCCAACTGCCACAACTCTAGGCCTTATACCAGCATTACAAACAAATCTAATAGATGAAAAATCGATCATCGTTGATGCAAAATCGGGAGTATCCGGAGCAGGAAGAGGACTTTCTTTAACAGCTCATTACTCCGAAATCAATGAAAACTTAAAAGCGTATAAACTAGGTGCACATCAACATATTCCTGAAATAGAGCAAGTACTTTCAGATGAAAGTGGAAATCAACTAACGATTTCATTCACTACACATCTTGTACCAATGACCAGGGGAATTATGTGCACGATGTATGTGAATCTTAAAGAAAAAATTTCAACGAAAAAAGTTATAGATTTATATAAACATTTTTATCAAGAGTCTCATTTTATAAGAGTGCGGCCTGAAGGGAATATTCCTTCGACAAAAGAAGTATCCGGTTCAAATTATTGCGATATTGGTCTTCATGTTGACGAAAGAACGAATCGACTTACAATCATATCAGTTATCGATAATTTGGTTAAAGGGGCCGCCGGGCAGGCCATCCAGAATGTGAATTTGATGAACGGCTGGGATGAGCGAACGGGGCTCACTGACATTCCGATGTATCCATAAGAAAATACTACCTTGTTAAATTGGGGAACGAAGGGAATTTGAAGGGGGAAATTAAATTGACACAAGCAACATCTACAAACGAAATCGTTGTTATAGAAGAAGGTAGTGTAACCTTACCAAAGGGATACAAAGCGGGCGGAATGCACTGTGGAATTAAAAGAAAACGACTAGATTTAGGATATATCGTTTCAGAGGTTCCTGCTACGGCTGCAGGAGTATATACAACCAACATCTTTCAAGCCGCTCCATTATTAGTCACCCAAGAAAGTATCGCGAAGGAAAACAAGGTTCAAGCCATTATCGTGAACTCTGGAAATGCCAATGCATGTACAGGGGAACAAGGATTAATGGATGCATTCGCGATGCAAAAAAGTTTTGCAAACGAGTTGGGATTACAAGACCATCTCGTAGCTGTTACTTCAACTGGTGTTATCGGAGAACTGTTACCGATGGATAAAGTGTTAACAGGTATAAAACAACTCTTAAATCCAGAGAATCAAGATGAAAATAACTTTAAAAATGCGATCTTAACAACAGACACATGTGTCAAACATATAGGAGTTCAATTTAAAATTGATGGAAAAACTGTTTCCATTGGGGGAGCATCTAAAGGTTCTGGAATGATCCATCCAAACATGGCCACCATGCTTGGATTTGTTACAACAGATGCAAACATTGCGCAAGAAGATCTGCTTGCAGCACTTCGAGATGTAACGAATCAAACATTCAATATGATTACCGTTGATGGTGATACGAGTACAAATGACATGGTCCTCGTTATGGCGAATGGATTAGCTGAGAATTCTCAACTAACAAAAGATCACCCAGAATGGCAAATTTTCAAACAAGGATTAAAAATTGTTTGTGAGTCACTTGCTAAAAAAATTGCAAGAGATGGTGAAGGTGCTACAAAACTAGTAGAAGTTCAAGTGAATGGCGCATACAGTCAAAACGCAGCAAGTGCAGTCGGCAAAGCAATTATATCCTCAAACCTTGTTAAAACTGCTATTTATGGAACAGATCCAAACTGGGGGAGAATAGTTACTGCTATTGGCTACAGTGGTGTAGCGGTTGAACCTAACACGGTAAAAGTGGCGATTGGACCTTTCACAGTATTTGAAAATGGTTTGCCAAGCCACTTTGTTGAAGAAGAAGTAAAAGAATACTTAGAATCCGAAATTGTTAAATTGAGTGTTGAATTAAACCAAGGTGAATATAGCGCTACAGCTTATGGATGCGACTTAACTTATGATTATGTGAAGATCAACGCATCCTACCGCACATAAGAGGGGGACGAAAGAATGAAATATATAGTCATTAAGTGCGGCGGAAGTGTGTTAGATAATCTCCCAAGGTCCTTTTATGAAGATATTGTCGCACTTCATAAAGGAGGCGAATGGACGCCCATCATCGTCCATGGCGGGGGTCCACTAATTACATCATTATTAAAAAATCTAAACGTTGACACCACTTTTGTGAATGGTCTAAGAGTAACCAATCACGAAGTATTAGATATTGTTGAAATGGTATTGAGCGGCTCTGTCAACAAACAAGTTGTCCGAAACCTTATCGAAGTTGGGGGCAAGGCGATTGGCATTAGTGGTGTAGATGGTTCACTATTACAAGCTGAACCAACTGAAAATGCAGATACATTAGGATTCGTTGGTGAAGTAATTGGTGTCAACCATAAAGTAATCGAAGGAATCATTGCCCAAGGTAATGTTCCAGTCATTTCACCGGTCGGCATCGATGCTGGCGGGCAGCGATATAACATTAATGGCGATATTGCTGCTTCAGCGATTGCCAAAGCATTGGGTGCAAATCTTTGCTTCATTAGTGATATACCTGGAATCTTGGTTGAAAAAAATGGTGCCAAGACAAAACTTGATAAAGTTTCAAAGGCAACCATCGAGGAACTGATCGATAATAAGACCATTTATGGTGGAATGATACCTAAAGTAAAAGCCGCCATTGATGGCCTTGTCCACAAAATTCCTGAAGTTAGTATTATCAATGGATCTGAAAAAAGCAGCTTAATAGATTATACGAACGGTAAAATGACCGGCACAAAAATTGTCTTAGAAGAGGGGATCGCGTAATGTCTATCAATAATTCCACCTCCCTGACCTCGCCAGTGATGGCAACATACAGCCGCTTCCCTGTCACTCTAGTTAAAGGGAAAGGGAGCTATGTATGGGATGAACAGGGAGCACAATATCTAGATTTCACTTCCGGTATAGCAACCTGTAACCTAGGGCATGTCCCAGATGTTGTAAAAGCTGCACTTGAGGAGCAATTGCAAAACTTGTGGCATTGTTCAAACCTCTATAATATTCCAAATCAGGAGAAGCTGGCAGCGCTTCTTACGGGTAAAAGCTGCGGTGACCAAGTTTTCTTTTGTAATAGTGGAGCCGAAGCTAATGAGGCAGCGATTAAATTAGCTAGAAGATATGCCCACAAAGTGAAGGGAAAAGAAGCACCTGAAATTGTCACCTTTCAGCAATCCTTTCATGGAAGAACGTTAGCAACCTTATCGGCTACAGGACAAGAAAAAATTCAGCAGGGATTTTTTCCATTAGTATCAGGGTTTAGTTATCTGCCATTTAATGATGAAGAAGCGTTGGAGCTGCTCTATACGATTGAGCCTGCAGCTGTTCTCCTAGAACTTGTTCAAGGTGAAGGTGGAGTCATCCCGGCAAACCAAGAATGGGTCAAAAAATTAGCGAAGATTTGTAAGGAAAGAGAAATACTCCTAATGGTTGACGAAATTCAAACAGGGATTGGCAGAACTGGTACCCTCTTTGCTTATGAACAATACGGAATTGAACCCGACATCATTAGTATTGCCAAAGGGCTTGGCTCAGGTTTTCCGATTGGAGCGATTATCGCTAATGAGGAAGCAGCCAAAGGTTTCGACCCAGGCAGTCATGGCAGTACTTTCGGAGGGAACCCATTAGCCACAGCTGCTGGAGTCGCAACGGTTACACATATAAATGACACGAACCTATTAAATCAAGCAAACGAAATGGCAACATACTTAGATAAACAACTGCATGTCTTGAAGGAACAGTATTCATTGATAAAAGACATCCGCGGACTTGGTCTGTTAAAAGGAATTGTTGTTGAATCGAATGCTCTAGAAATTGTTCAAAAAGCACTCGAAAACAACCTTCTGATTCTTACAGCCGGTCCAAATGTGGTAAGGATTTTACCACCGTTAACTGTTACATCGGAAGAAATAAATGAATTTATTAAAGCATTGGAAAAAACTTTCCAAAGTATTGAGAAAGGCGTGTGAGTAATTTGCAGAATGGATACCTTACTTTGGAAACGGGCGAAGTCTTTGAAGGAATATTAATTGGTGCCGAAAAAGACTCTCTCGGAGAAGTGGTTTTTAATACTAGCATGACTGGGTATCAAGAGATTATCACCGATCCATCATACGCTGGACAAATCATTACATTCTGTTATCCGATCATCGGAAATTATGGAATAAATGCAATGGACAATGAAAGTGTCACACCAGCATTGTCTGGGGTTATCATTGGTGATTTATGTGAAACACCAAGCCATTATCAATCCATCAATAAATTTTCTGAAAATCTTAAAGAAGCAGGAGTTCCCGGGATTGCGGGAGTTGATACTCGACTTTTAGTAAAAACCATTCGCAGCCGCGGGACGGTTAAAGGGTATTTAAGCAAAACAAAGAATAATGAAAATTTAGAATCAGATACTAACTCATTTTGGGTTGAGAAGGTATCAACCAAAAAAATTCAATATTTCAAAAACAGCGGTCCGCATGTGGTGCTAATGGATTTTGGATACAAAAAGTCAATTCTTAACGCCCTGCTGGATGAGAACTGTGCAGTTACCATTGTTCCATACAATACACCTTATGAAAAAATCCAAGCTTTAAATCCAGATGGTGTCCTATTGAGTAACGGCCCTGGGGACCCGATGGAATTGAAAAAGTGGTTTCCGGAAATAAAAAAGGTAAGCCAAAATTATCCTACACTAGGAATTTGTCTAGGGCATCAATTAATAGCCCTTGCATATGGGGCTAAAACAACTAAATTAGCCTATGGACATCGCGGCGGCAATCATCCAGTAAAGGAATTAATGACTGGAAAAGTGAAAATCACTGCTCAAAACCATGGATATGTTGTAGTTGATGAAAGTATTGACAGCAAAGTATTTGATATCAGCTACAGAAACGTTAATGATCGTTCGATTGAAGGTTTGAAGCATAAGAATTTTCCAATTCAAACTGTACAATTTCACCCAGAAGCCCATCCGGGGCCAAGTGATACAGAGTATATCTTAAAAGATTTCGTAAGTCAGATAGCATCAATGGGAGAGACAGTATATGCCATTAAATAAATCCTTAAAAAAAGTATTAGTGATTGGATCAGGCCCCATTGTCATTGGGCAGGCCGCAGAATTTGATTATGCAGGCACACAAGCATGTATTGCCTTGAAAGAAGAAGGAATAGAAGTTGTTTTAATTAATAATAACCCGGCAACCATCATGACGGATGAAGCAGTTGCCGATAAGGTATATATTGAACCGCTTAATGTGGAGACCATTGAAAAAATCATCAAGAAAGAAAAACCAGACGGAATTATTGGCACCTTAGGCGGCCAGACTGGCTTGAATCTAACCGTTGAACTTTACGAACAAAACATTTTAAGTAAATACAATGTGGAATTATTAGGAACATCTGTCGAGTCCATCAAAAATGGCGAGGATAGAGAGAAATTCCGTAGTTTGATGCTTGAAATTGGAGAGCCCATTCCTGAATCAGCTATTATTCACAGCTTCGAGGAAGGGGTATCTTTCGTTAAAGAAATTGGATATCCAGTCATTATTCGTCCCGCATATACACTTGGAGGAGATGGCGGCGGCTTTGCTTACAATGAAGAAGAATTTGAAACTGTTCTAAAAAAAGGCTTAGCAGCTAGTCCTATTCATCAAGTATTAGTAGAAAGAAGTATTAAAGGCTGGAAAGAAGTTGAATATGAGGTCATGAGAGATGCCAATGATACGTGCATCATTGTTTGCAATATGGAAAATATGGACCCAGTTGGCGTTCATACAGGTGACTCGATTGTCGTCGCTCCATCGCAAACATTAACAGATGTCCAGTATCAAATGCTTCGTGATTCTTCAATAAAAGTAATTAAAGAATTAAAGATTATCGGCGGCTGTAACATCCAGTTTGCACTGCATCCAGCATCGAATCAGTATTACATTATCGAAGTAAATCCACGGGTGAGCCGTTCATCAGCACTTGCATCTAAAGCAACTGGTTATCCAATTGCCCGGATGGCAGCGAAATGTGCGATTGGGTATCATTTGGATGAGATTGTGAACCCAATAACAGGTAATACGTTTGCCTCATTTGAGCCAGCGATTGATTATATTGTGGTGAAACTACCTCGCTTCCCTTTTGACAAATTTCCTGAAGCAGATCGAACTTTAGGAACGCAAATGAAGGCGACTGGGGAAGTAATGGCGATTGATCGGACCTTCGAAGGAGCCTTAAACAAGGCAATTCGCTCGATGGAAATGAATGTTTATGGGCTTTGTCTTGAGGGAAATAAAACAATGGATGAAAAGAACTTAATTGGACTTCTTGAACAAGCAAATGACCAGAGACTTTTCATCATTGCAGAATCCTTTAGAAGAGGAATTTCTTTTGAAAAAGTTCAACAAATCACCGAGATTGATTCATGGTTTTTACACAAAATTAGCTCAATCGTTACGTTAGAAGCGGAATTGGCGTCCTATAACTGGAGTGATGTGCCTGTTTCCTTGCTTAAACAGGCAAAACGAAATAATATCGCCGATAAGCTAATATCTCAAATATATGCCATTCCAGAGAAACAAGTAAGAAGCAAATGGAAAGAACTGAACTGGAAACCAGGCTATAAGATGGTTGATACTTGTTCAGCAGAATTTGATGCCGTCACTCCTTACTATTATTCTACCTGGCATGGATTTGACGAGGTTGAGGTAACAAGCAAGAAAAAGATTCTTGTTATTGGTTCAGGTCCGATTCGAATCGGGCAAGGAATTGAATTTGATTACTGCTCGGTACATGCAGCAAAAGCAATTAAGAAAAAAGGATACGAGGCAGTGGTTATTAATAATAACCCTGAGACAGTTAGTACCGATTATTCTGTTGCGGACCGCCTATATTTTGAACCACTCGCCGCTGAGGATGTGCTTCATGTCATCGATAAAGAAAAGGTCGATGGTGTATTGATCCAGTTTGGCGGGCAAACAGCAATTAACATAGCCCATGCATTAAAAGAAGAGGGAGTAAATATCTTAGGCACGACCGTGGAAAATGTCGATCGTTTAGAAGATAGGAAAGAATTCTATCAGCTGTTGGAGGATTTAAATATTCCACATATTGAAGGGCAGACCGTAACACACCCCGAAGAACTGAAAAAAGCAGCGGCTGCGTTAGGATATCCAGTTTTAGTAAGACCGTCCTATGTCATAGGCGGCCAATCGATGTTTACGATATTTTCAGAAGCGGAATTGAACCAATATATAGCGCAGCTTGAGAAAAATTCGCAAGCCTCCATGTGGCCTTTATTAGTAGATAAATATATACCTGGACTAGAATGCGAGATCGATGCCATCTGTGATGGGAAAAATATCGTCGTACCAGGGATTTTTGAACATATAGAAAAAGCTGGTGTTCATTCAGGCGACAGTATCTCAGTGTTCCCGCCAGTGTCACTTTCAGAAAAAGTGAAAGAAACATTAATTGATTACGCTGGGAAAATAGCTAACTCAGCACCGGTAATTGGAATAATGAACATTCAATTTGTCATCTATCAAGAACAGGTGTATGTACTTGAAGTCAATCCTCGTTCATCCAGAACGGTCCCAATTATGAGCAAGGTGACAGGAATACCGATGATCGAATGGGCGACGCGTGTTCAATTAGGAGAAACCCTCAGCGATTTATGTTCAACAAAAGGACTAATGGATGAACCAGATTATTTTTCGGTTAAATCACCGGTGTTTTCATCTAGTAAACTTAAAGGTGTCGACCATGTGCTCGGACCTGAGATGAAGTCTACAGGTGAAGCACTTGGTATGGGAGTTACCTATCAAGAGGCTCTTGAAAAATCTATTCCATCCCTAGGTGGTCAATCTGAGGAAAATTATCTTTTTTGTTCTATTGCCGATCGGGATAAGCAAGCGTCACTTCCAATCATGCAACAACTTGTAAAAAAACAATACAAGATTGCTGCAACAGAAGGAACAGCTGCCTATTTTCAAGACAATGGAATTCCTGTTGAAAAAGTAATTAAGGGCGATGATGAGGTCCTCGATCTTTTCCGAAACCAGTCCATGAAGGCTGTTATTAATATACCGAATCAAGGTCGAAATAAAATTAAATTTGGATTCCAGATTCGCGAGCATGCTGTTCGCTACAAGGTACCTGTATTTACACACTTAGATACAATTGAGGCGATTATCGATCTTGAAAAAGGTCCACGATCCGATTTTGGGGTACGATCTGTGAATGAATATTACAAGTTAGAAGAGAGAGGTGCTATTCATGGGTGAGGCGATTAATTTATTTGAAACAAGTAAAAAAACTATTCAGAAGCTGAAAGGAAAAGACTTCCTACAGCTTTCTGATTTCAGTACAGATCAAATCCTTTATCTATTAAATGAAGCAGTAGAGATGAAGAAACTCCAAAAACAAGGCAAACCACATCCGTATTTAGCCGGTAAGGTTTTAGGAATGATTTTTGAAAAATCCTCAACCCGTACAAGAGTATCATTTGAAGTAGGAATGTTACAGCTCGGAGGACATGCGATATTCCTTAGTTCAAAGGATATCCAATTAGGAAGAGGAGAAAGCATATCAGATACGGCTAAAGTGTTATCCCGTTATGTGGATGGATTAATGATTCGAACATTTTCACATGATTCAGTAGAGGAATTAGCTGAACATGCAACAGTACCGGTTATAAATGGCTTAACCGATCTTCAACACCCAACTCAAGTGTTGGCAGATCTATTAACAATACTAGAACATAAAGGGAAATTAGCTGGCTTAAAGCTATGTTATATCGGGGACGGTAATAACAATATGGCCCACTCGTTAATGGAGGGTGCCATGAAAGTCGGCATGGATATTAGCATTGCTAGTCCACCAGGCTATTTGCCTAATGGTAAAATAACCGAGGACGCCATTAAAGTGGGAAAACAAACTGGATGTTCACTGATCATTACAAATGATCCCCAAGAAGCGATTAAAGGCGCAGATGTGGTAGTCACAGATGTGTGGACCAGCATGGGTCAGGAAGAAGAAACAGAAAAGAGATTGAAGGCATTCCAAGGCTTCCAAGTAAATAATGAACTGTGCAAGTTTGCAAAAGATGATTTTATCTTTTTACATTGTTTGCCAGCACACCGTGGTGAAGAAGTAACCGCAGAGGTTATTGACGGTCCACATTCAGTTGTTTTTGATGAAGCAGAGAACCGCCTGCATGCTCAAAAAGCAATTTTAAAACTTTTACTAGAATAATAGTTTCTTTTTCTATGAAACTTGTTGTATAATAATTCTATCAGTTGGATAAAAATACAGACTTAGTAAGAGGAGAATTATAAAATGACAAAAGAAAAAATCGTTCTAGCCTATTCAGGCGGTTTAGATACATCCGTATCAGTAAAATGGATTCAAGAAAAATATGGTTACGATGTGATTGCATTGGGTCTGGATGTTGGCGAAGGTAAAGACCTAGAAGCAATTAAAAATAAAGCACTAAATGTTGGTGCAGTAAAAGCCTATATGATCGATGCGAAAGAATTATTAGCGAAGGAATATATTTTACCAGCCTTAAAAGCTAATTGCTTATATGAAGGAAAGTATCCATTATCATCTGCTCTTTCTCGTCCATTAATCTCTAAATTATTAGTGGAGATAGCAGAAAAAGAGGGAGCAACTGCTGTAGCCCATGGCTGCACAGGGAAAGGAAATGACCAGGTTCGTTTTGAAGTTTCTATTCAAGCTTTAAACCCAAGCCTAAAGGTCGTTGCACCAGTTCGTGAATGGGGAATGACTCGTGACGAAGAAATCAAATATGCAGAGGAAAACGGTATTCCAATTCCCGTTGATTTAGATAATCCATTCTCAATTGATGCCAATATTTGGGGCCGTGCATGTGAGGCAGGCGTGTTGGAAGATCCATGGGCTGAGGCACCAGAAGCAGCCTTCGATTGGACGAATCCAGTTGAATTAACTCCTGATACAGCAGAATATGTTGAAATCGAATTTGAACAGGGGGTACCGGTTGCTCTTAACGGTGAAAAACTTCCGCTTGTACAATTAATTGAAACGCTAAATGCGCTTGGCGGCAAACATGGTGTTGGCCGTATCGACCATATTGAAAATAGATTAGTAGGGATCAAATCTCGTGAAGTCTATGAAAACCCTGCTGCACTCATTTTAATCAATGCTCATAAAGAATTAGAGTTTTTAACATTAACTCGTGAGGTATCTCAATTTAAGGCCCAAGTGGAACAGCAAATGGCTAAAATCATTTATGAAGGACTTTGGTATTCTCCTATTAAGCCAGCCCTTGATGCATTTATTAATGAAACGCAAAAGACAGTGACAGGTACCATTCGCGTCAAGCTTCATAAAGGAAATCATACAGTTGTTGGCAGAAAGTCTCCATTCAGCTTATACAATGAGGAACTTGCAACATATTCTAAAGGCGATGCGTTTGATCATAATGCAGCCGTAGGATTCATTAAGATTTGGGGCTTACCGACGAAAGTCTATTCAGAAGTGAATAAAAAGGAATCTATTTTAAAATAATTCGGATTGCCCTCGAGTCCTTTTCGAGGGCTCTGTTATTAGGGTAGGGAGGAACATTACATGTCGAAGTTATGGGGCGGTCGTTTTACAAAAGAAACCAATAAGCTAGTAGAGGAATTTACAGCCTCAATATCTTTTGATCAAAAGCTAGCTAAGGAGGATATCGCAGGAAGTCTCGCTCATGTGCAAATGCTGGGAGAGTGCGGTATCATTCCCGTAGAGGATGCCGAGAAAATTAAGGATGGTCTTCTCTCTATAAAAAACCTGGTAGATAATCATGAGGTTGAGTTTTTAGTAAAAGACGAAGATATCCATATGAATATTGAAAAACTATTAATTGAAAAAATTGGTCCGGTCGGTGGGAAGCTTCATACAGGGCGCAGCCGTAATGATCAGGTGGCTACTGACATGCATCTGTACTTAAGAACAAAAACGACGGAACTTATTAAGTTAGTTGAAGATGTTCAACAGGCATTAATTAAGCAAGCGAAAGAGAATGTCCAAACCTTAATACCTGGATATACACACCTGCAGAGAGCCCAGCCTGTCTCCTTCGCTCATCATTTAATGGCGTATTTTTGGATGTTTGAACGTGATAAAGAGCGATTGATTGATAGTTTGAAGCGCATCAATTGGCTCCCGCTTGGTTCAGGGGCATTGGCAGGAACAACCTTTCCGATAAACCGTGAACGTGTCGCTGAGTTATTGGGGTTTGAAACGGTTTATCCAAACAGTATGGATGCTGTTAGTGATCGTGATTTTATTCTTGAATTTTTATCCATCGGTTCGATTATCATGACTCATATTTCCAGATTATCAGAAGAACTTGTCATTTGGTCAAGTCAGGAGTTTCAGTTTGTTGAACTGGACGATTCGTTCTGCACAGGATCAAGTATTATGCCGCAAAAGAAAAATCCAGATGTACCAGAGCTTCTCCGCGGTAAAACAGGCCGTACCTATGGCAATTTAATTGGCTTGCTGACCGTTCTTAAAGGCTTACCTCTAGCTTATAACAAGGATTTACAAGAGGATAAGGAAGGTATGTTTGATACCGTTGAAACGCTGGAAGGTTCATTAATGTTATTAGCACCGATGATTGAAACCATGACCGTTAATAAAGATATCATGCGGAAGGCGATCAACAATGATTTTTCTAATGCTACAGATATTGCTGATTATTTGGTAAGAAAAGGTCTGCCTTTCCGTGATGCTCATGAAGTAATTGGAAAAATCGTTTTATATGCGATTCAGAATAATAAATTTTTGCTCGATTTGAGCTTTGAAGAATATCAAGGCTTCAGTTCTTTATTTGAGGAAGATATTTATGTGGTATTGGCTCCAGAGCATGTGGTTAGTGTAAGAAATAGCTTTGGTGGAACATCACCAGAGCAAGTCGAGAAACAAATCAAGCTTGCAGAGGGAAAACTGCAGCGATAAAGATGAAATTCTAGAAGCCTGCCATTTGGCAGGCTTTTAGTTTGAATAAATTGTAATAATAACGAAAATATTAGATAATCTCCTTATGAGAAATTTTTACAATTGAGTGGAGGAAAATAATGAAAATTCGTGTATCTGTCGTGCAATACCAGTTACATACGATTCAATCCTTTGAAGAGTTTGCGTCACAATGTGAACACTACATAAAAACTGCAGAAGAATTTGGGGCAGAGTTTGTCCTTTTTCCAGAGTTCTTTACTACCCAGCTATTATCGATTGGGAATGGACAAGGGCAAAGTCTAAGCATCAACGATCTCCCGAGATTTACTGAACAATATAGAGAACTATTTTCTAATTTTGCAAAAAATACAAACATGCATATTATTGCGGGAACGCATGTGATTGAAAAGGATGGCAAGCTGTATAATACCGCTCATTTATTTTATCCAGATGGCAGGATTGGCGAGCAGGCCAAACTTCATATTACACCGACCGAAGTCAATGAATGGAATATGGCACCAGGGGATTCCTTTCAGATTTTTGAAACAGAAAAAGGGAAAATCGCCCTGCTTACTTGTTATGATATTGAATTCCCAGAGATCGTGCGGATGGCAAAGGCTAAGGGTGCTGATGTCATTTTCTGTCCATCCTGTACAGATGATCGTCATGGGTTTCATCGTGTTCGCTATACCAGCCATGCACGGGCAATTGAGAATCAAGTATATGTGGTTTTAACAGGAACAGTGGGTTCACTGCCGACGGTTGACTTTATGCGTGCTAATTTTGGTCAAGCGGTCATTATTACTCCAAATGATATTCCATTTCCTCCTAAGGGCATATTGGTTGAAGGTGAAATTAATAATGAAATGATTGTAACGGGTGATCTGGATTTAAATTTGTTATATGAAGTAAGAGAACGAGGATCGGTTACAACCTGGCGTGATCGCAGAACTGATTTATACACAGACTGGGAAAAGTAAACAGAAGGGGTGGGTTTAGTATGTATCGAAGTGAATTTTACGTTTTTGACCAAGAGCGGCCTGTTCCGGTTATCATTCGCAATTATACCAAACAGGATTTTGCCGATCTTATCAAGATTCAATCCGAGTGCTTCCCACCTCCTTTTCCATCAGAATTATGGTGGAATAAAGAGCAACTAACCAATCATGTGGACCTGTTTCCAGAAGGTGCATTATGTATTGAGGTTGATGGTGAATTAGCCGGTTCGTTAACCGCCTTAATTATCGATTTTGATCCCAGCGATAAAAACCATACGTGGGAAGAAATCACTGACCATGGATACATCCGAAACCATAATCCAAGTGCGAATACCTTGTACATTGTTGATATCAGTGTCCGACCCAGGTACCGTAAACTAGGGCTAGGAAAATTGATGATGCATGCTATGTACCATGTTGTTATTGAGAGAGGTTTAGAGCGCTTACTAGGCGGGGGTAGAATGCCAGGTTATTATAGAGTAGCTGATAACATGACACCGGAGCAATATTTAGCATCAATCATAACGGGAGATTTAAAGGATCCTGTCATTACATTTTTGCTGCGCTGCGGCCGTGTCCCGGTAGGAATTATTGAAAACTATCTAGAGGATGAGGAATCCTGTAACAATGCTGTATTAATGGAATGGAAAAATCCTTTTAAATAAATGGGGGGTATATTTATGGATTATATTAGAATCACAAGTATAGATGATCCGAATTTTAGAAAACTGCATAACTTAATGGGAGAAATTTTCCCGCCAGAAGAAGTCCTGGCATATGAGCTATGGAAAGAGCCATTAGAAGATCCGAGTATTCGAGTATTCGTGGCAGTCGATGGCGATAAAGTCTTAGGTGCAACTGAATACCGTTATTATCCTGATTGGAATATTGCCATGACAGATTTTACGATTATAGGTAAACCTGGCCTAAGCCTTGGTCGATTTTTAGCTCAGAACCGGTTAAAGGATTTACAACAATTAGCAAATGAAAATGGAAAAGAGCTTTACGGAATGTTTGCAGAAATATACGATCCTTACAGAGTTGAACATCACGAATTTGGCGGCGTAAAGGTTATGGACCCTTATGTGCGACGTGAAGTGCTTTCCCATTTGGGTTACAAGCGGTTAGATTTCTCATATGTTCATCCATCCTGGGAAAATAATGGGGAAGCCGTAACTGGGCTAGATTTATGTTTCATGCCATTAGACGATGAGCTTAAATCTCTCCCAACTAATCTTGTAAAGGATTTCCTAACAATCTATTACTCCATACTTTCAAACAAACCGAAGGAATGGTTAGAAATGATAGACCGTCTAGGAGACAAGGGAGAAGTAACCCTGTTACCTTTGTAAAAAAAGAAATTTCAAATAATATTGACAACAGCAATGGATTCAACTAGAATTCTCTTTATAACTTGGAAATTTAATCAAACAATTACATAAAACTCTTATCCAGAGCGGCGGAGGGACTAGGCCCGATGAAGCCCGGCAACCATCAAGGTAAATCTTGAAAAGGTGCTAATTCCTGCAGGTTATTTACCTGACAGATAAGAGGAGGAAACTAACCCTCTTCTTATGAAGAGGGTTTTTTCTATTTAGCCATGTCTATTATAAATGAAGGGTGGATCAATATGTCTGTGATAAAAGTAGCGATTCTAGGCTTCGGAACAGTCGGGGAAGGTGTTTATAGAACGATACAATCCCATGCAGAAGAACTTGAGGGAGTATTAGGAAAAAGGGTCGAAGTCGCAGCCGTACTAATTAGAAATATGCATAAAAAGAGAAATATTAATGAAGATGTATTAGTCACTGCAGATTTCAATGAAATTTTAAGTCTACCTCAACTTGATGTTATTGTCGAAGCAATCGTCAATAAAGAACCCACTTTTACATTTTTAAAACAAGCGATTCAAAAAGGATGTCACATAATTACAGCTAATAAAGAAATGTTTGCACACCACGGGAATGACCTGCTCGAGTTAGCAAAGCTTCATAATGTTTCAGTAGGTTACGAAGCGACAGTTGCGGGCGGTATACCTGTTATTCAAACCTTAAGGCAGCTATTAAACGTAAACCGTGTTCATCACGTGCAAGGCATACTTAATGGAACATCGAATTTCATCTTAACGGAAATGCGTGAGAAGAAGCAGTCCTTTGCTGACGCCCTAAGTTTAGCACAGGCAAAGGGGTTTGCTGAAGCAGACCCAACCAATGATGTCGAGGGCTTTGATGCTTTTTATAAAACAATGATTCTAAGCAGAATTGCATTTGGTGAGGAACCAAATTGGGAGGATGTAGAACGAGAAGGGATTACTTCAATTACAAGTGAATTAATCGAGGCAGCAAAAAGACTTGGACTTAGGTTTAAACATATTGCAAGTATTAGTAAGAAAGGTGATCAAATTAAAGCCGCTGTTAGACCAGTCCTTGTTGGAAAGTCTCATCCTTTTTATTCTATTGAAGGGGTAGAAAATGCCGTTAATGTTTACACAGATCTTGTTGGTAGTATTACATTACAAGGACCAGGTGCCGGCATGTTTCCAACAGCAAGTGCAGCAATTGAAGATTTAGTTTATGTCTGTCAAAATAAGCGGACAAATAAGTATTTCACAAAGACGCCAGCAATTCATTTAGGAGATAAAAAAGAGCATGCAGACGAATTATGGATAATTCAAGGTCTCACAAAGGATTTTAAAAACCCATTGGTCACATGGATTACTCAAACTAGTGAGGAGACAGCAATCATCCGGACAAATACCGAGTTAATTAAACAGTTAATGAGTGAACAAAACATAAAGTGTTGCTTTCAAATTTTAGGGGAATATGAAATGGAAAGCAATGATAAAGAAGTATCATTAGCCGCCATATAGTTTGAATGAAATCATAAGCAATTATTCCGTAAAAAGAGCGCATAAGCTCTTTTTTTTGTGAATTTCTATGCTCCTAATTGGAGGGAATCGACAAAAAGCAAAAAAATATATACAAAGCAACCTATAAATGGGGATAAGTCTAGTCAAAATCAAATTGTATTCATATTGTGTAAAAGCAAAACCCAAATGGACTAGTTATTTATAAAAGTAAATTGAAGAGGTGCGTCATGTTATGGAATAGCCTAAATGGTCGTTTATTAACGAATCTGAAAAATACATTTACCTATGAGTTTTGGGTATTACCCGAAAATGTTCATCATATCGATAAGCAATCTCGGGAAAAGTCAGTGGATGGTACAGGAACAAATTATGTGATTGGGCCAGGAAAAGGGATGACCGATAATGATGCGGGAGTTAGTGTTTCAATTGGACTAAATGGAATAACGATTTATGAACATACGAATGAGAATATATATGCGGTGTTAGTCCATGAAGCCAGTATTAATGATCTAATTCACATTGCGGTTGTCTATGATGAAAGAGAGCCGCAGCTATTTATTAATGGGAAGTTTGTAAAAAAAGGTGATAGAAGCCCTAAAGACTATATCTACCCATCTGGGATGATTGGTGGACTGCCAGGTCTGTTCTTTAATGGTGATATTATCGAAATTAGACTTTGGGATCATAGCCGGACAAAACAAAATCTTAATGATTTTATGAATAAAAAGCTTACAGGAAACGAAAAAGGGCTATATGGTGTTTGGCCAATTCCAACTGTAAATGAACAAGAACCACAGAAAGTAAATCCAAAAACCAAAAAGTCCTCAAATAACAAGGACACAAGCTCCAAAGAGAAACTTAATAAAGAAACCCCAGTAAATAATAGCCAAGATATTGAAGTAAGTATTATTATTCCTTCCCTAAATAAATATCCACTAAATCTCCTGACTCTTTACTCACTAGAATATCAAACGTTCAATCCTTCAAAAATGGAAGTTATTTTTATAGATGATGCTTCAACTGACCAAACGGAAGAAAAGATAAAAGGTTATAAGCCTCCCTATCATTTCAAATATGTACGAAATGAAAAGAACCTAGGAAGAGCAAGCGTACGAAATTTGGGCATTCGTACAGCAAGAGGGAGCACTCTTATTTTTCTTGATGCAGAAATGATAACAGAACCTGATTTTGTTGAAAAACATCATAAGTTCCATCAATCAAAAAATAAGCATATTTTGTCAGGGGTAATGCATTCAAAAATCATCTATTCATGCATCTTTCCAGAATTTACTCCAGAGAAAATTAGCACGATTGCAACTTTAACAAAAAAAGATAATTTGCTTAATTCTAGGTTTAATAAATATAAAGATTCAATTAAACAACCGTACCCGTTGTTGGAAAAAAGTGATATTGCAAGAAAAGCCTTCAAGGATATTGGGGTTGTAACATACCCATGGTTCCAAACGATAACCGACAACTTTGCTGCTGACTTAGAAGGGTTTTCCTTTCCATGGATGGCATTTCTTACAGGGAATGTTTCCATTCAAAAAGAGTTTATTACTCAGGCAGGATTGTTCGATGAAGACTTTGTTCTGTACGGTTACGAAGATTGGGAACTAGGATATCGTTTATATAAAATGGGGGCGACATATATTACAGGAAATGATTTGATTACCTATCATCAAGAACACCCTGTAGGCAAAAGCAAATGGAAAGAAGCAATTAACAACCTTGGACTGTTTATTTCGAAGCATCATGACATCGATGTACTTGTACTCGGATTAGAGATTTCAGGTCTTGCTGATTTATTAATAATGAGTAAGCTATTAAAAGAATATAAATTACTCATTCAATCTTATCCAGGGGAATTTCAAAAATTCCAAGAAAAATTCATGCACATACTTGAAACAATTGTCCTTTTACTTCAAATCGACATCCGTCACATAAATATCTTAGGAGCCGCAGGCTTTGGCTCTGACGACATAAATGAGCTGAAAAAAGAAATTAATTCTATTAAAACCCTTAAAAAGTTTACTAATTTAACCACCGTTTTAGATAAGGTCATGAACTCATAAAATAATTCTCAGCGTTAAAGGAGTGAGAGTGTGGTTTCCATTATTACTTGTACAATAAGAGATGAGAATATCAATAATGTTTTTAAAAATTATAAACAGCAATCCTGGAAGAATAAAGAGTTGATCATTATCCTAAATAAGGATTCTATGAATATGGATAGATGGATTACTGAGGCTAGGAAATATCGCAATGTCCAGATTTATCAACTACACGAAAAGGCAACTTTAGGTGACTGTTTAAATTTTGGGATTATGAAATCAAATTATGATATTATTGCAAAATTTGATGACGACGACTATTATGGGCCCGATTACATTAAAAGTTCGATGGCTGCTTTTAAAAATAAAGATATTTCTATTATCGGAAAAAACTCCGTATTTATCTATTTTAAAAATAAAAAAGCGCTGATCCATGTAACAGGTAATGAGAATTCAATCACAGACACTGTTGCTGGAGCGACATTAATGTTTAGAAAAGATGTCTGTCAACAAGTTCCATTTGAAAAAGTAAATCGAGCTGAGGATTTCTTTTTCATTGAACAATGTAAGGAGAAGGGATTTAAGGTCTTTTCAACTGACCGATTTCATTTTGCGGTTATCAGAAATGACGCTGATAAACATACGTGGAAGATTTCCGATAATGAACTAATGGAATGGGGAGAAATAATCGCCTTTACAGATGATTTCCAAACATTAGTGTCAAATGAGGATTTGAAAAACTCGATATAAAGCTTTTTCCCCTTATATATCGAAAAAGAAGCAGGATGCCCTGCTTCTTTTTTTAATTCATCTTCATAAAGATTTATTTATTTCTTTTTGATTGTACCCGCTGATTCGCTGCGTTCGCTCGTGCTTGTGCCTCAAGGTCTGCATGGTCTGCAAATTCTGCAGAATATTCGACGTCATTTCCATCCGTAATTTTTAGGTTCTTAGGTGTTTGTGGAAGTGAACTTTTATTACTATTACCAGTTCCATTATGCATACGACCCATTACTAAAAACCCCTTTCATTGTTAACATCCAAGGAGCAGAATTGCTCCCTTTACTATGATTTACAACTTAAAAGGGAACCATGAATGGAAAATACTTCAGCAGAACCTTTCGATAGCTATAGTCTCGTTTTCTTGTCGTGAAAGCCGCCAGCACGATCTGCCATTTTAAATTCTCTTTGATAAGATACCTCTTGCATACTCGTTAGAGAGTATTTTCCACGATCCTTATCCTTTTTCTTCTTTTCCGCCATTTTGCTCATTCCTTTCAACAATTTTTTTAGTTAATCGTCATCAAGCTATGTGGTAAAAAATAGAAGCACTATATGTACTTATTTCCATTTTTACCTTTTAAGAAAGGAATGATACGGATTTTATGAAAATATATTTTTCAATGCCGAATTTAGATTTGAGTACTTAAATGGATAGCCATTGTCTAAAAGCATTTCCGGGAGTACTTTTTGTCCATCAACAACCAATGTACTCATTTCACCAAGAAGCAGTCGTAGAGCAATACTTGGGACAGGCAGCCAGTATGGACGATGCAATACACTTGATAGTGATTTTCCAAATTCAGACATCTTTACAGGATGGGGTGCAGTAAAATTAATGGGGCCAGCCATTTGTTCATTTTCGATAATAAAAATTATACCATTGACCACATCCTCAATATGGATCCAGGACATCCATTGACGTCCATTCCCAATTGGCCCGCCAAAAAATGAGTGGTAAGGGAAGGCAATTTTAGGCAGGGCACCATTGTGTTTATCCAGAATAATTCCAAATCTGCAAAAAACGGTGCGTATTCCTAACCGAGAGGCCTTGCTCGCCTCATTCTCCCATTGCTGCACTGTATTTGACAAAAAATCATTCCCGAACCCATGGTTTTCTTTTTCCGTAAAAATTTTCTCTAAAGATGTTCCATAAATGCCTATAGCACTTGCATTAATCAGTGACTTTGGTTTAGTCCTTAATTTAGAAATGATATCTAGCAGTGCGTTAACAGAATTTAAGCGACTGGTTAAGATCTTTTCTTTTCTTTGCTGTGTCCAACGCCCGCCATTGATCGATTCGCCAGCAAGATTAATAAAAATATCGGTACCCTCAAGTTCTTGTATGGGGCTTGAATTTTCACTTTGCCATTGAATAAAACGAATTCGATTAGTTCCATTTGTGTTTTTTCTGCCTCTAGTTAAAATGATTACCTCATGATTGTTTTTCAACAATTGCTCCGTCAGAGCTTTCCCTACAAAGCCCGTTCCACCAGCAATGGTAATTTTCAATTTTTCCGCCCCCTTAGTACGTTTATCTTACAATATTTTATGAGGATTATGGTAAAGTAATGTTGAGGTGAATGACATGGCTACGATTACTAAGATCACCACTCAGCAAAAAAATCAGGATCGCTTTAATATTTTTATGGATTACGGCAAGGGGAAGGGAGAGGAATTCGCCTTCAGTGTCGATAGTGATGTTCTGATCAAATTCCAATTAAAAAAAGGGATGGAACTTGACGATTTCTCCTTTATGGAAATTCAGTATCAAGACGACATACGTAAAGCATATAACAAAGCCATCCATTATTTATCAAGAAGGATGAGGTCTGAAAAAGAAATCAAGGATTACCTTGCTTTAAAGGAAATAGAAGAACCTGTCATTAATGAAATTATCCATAAACTATCCGCATTGAAATACATAAATGACGAGGAATTTGCCTTTGCTTATGTACGAACCCAAGCAAATACTACTGACAAAGGTCCAACGAACATCAAAATGGAACTGAAGGAAAAAGGGATTGATGAAGGCACAATCATGCTTGCCTTAGGGGAATATCCGTTGGAGCAGCAAATTGAAAAAGCTGCAAAAATAAGCGGAAAGTTTTACGAAAAGAACGCTAAAGAATCATTAAAAATCCAAAAACAAAAGCTGGAGAACCTGTTGCTTAGAAAAGGTTATTCATACGATGTCATTAATATTGCCGTTAATGAAGCGTCAGTAAACAACGATGCTGATGAGGATATGAAGGCAATCAGATTTCAAGGTGAGAAGGCACTCCGAAAATATAGTAAGTTCAGCGGCTTTGAATTTCAACAAAAGATGAAGCAAGCTTTATATCGAAAAGGCTTCCCAATGGAACTGATTGAATCATACCTTGCAGAAGTGGAAAATCATGACCAAGAAGAGTCATGATTTTTTACTTTCAATAATAATGGAGTCCTGATCGATTTGTTCCATAATCATCTCTGCAACTTCTTTTGGAGTACGGAAACGGGAAGGGTCTTTGACATGGTCGGTATGATCCCAAAATGGAGTGTCCATACCGCCCATATAAACGGCATTTATTTTAATGCTGTGATCTTCATATTCCTTTTGCAAACTTTCTGTAAAGCCTCTAATAGCAAATTTACTTGCTGCATAGACGGCTTCATTTACTTTTCCACGCAAACCTGCAGTCGAAATAATATTCATTATTCTTCCATCAGTCGTTTGAAGTAAATAAGGTAAAATTTCTTTGGTCATCAAAAGAGTACCCAAAACATTTGTATTAATCATTTCTACCATGTCTTGTTCATTTATTTCGACAAATGGACCGAAATGCCCAACACCTGCATTATTGACTAATCCGGAAATTGTATATGTATGACTTATTCCTTTTACTTTTTTTGATACATCATCGCCGTTTTGAATATCTAAGAGCAGAATATCAGCCTTTCCCCCATCAGCAACAATTTCATCCCTAGCAGATGTTAACTTTTCAACCGTCCTCCCAGTAAGAAGTAGATGATAACCTTTCTGTGAAAAAAGGTGTGCCAATTCTTTTCCTAATCCAGAACCAGCCCCAGTAATTATGATTGTTTTCATATCTAATCTCCTTCATTCATTTCAAACTTTATTAATTATATAAAAGTTACTATACTAAAATAAAGGGATTAATAGGGAGTGAATGAACAATGCAGCAGGACAAACGCTATAGTACAATGACAGAACATGAATTACGTCAGGAAATTGGCATACTTCAGGAGCAAGCACGAAAAGCAGAACAAATGGGAATGGTAAGTGAGTTTGCAGTTCTAGAACGAAAGGTTCAAATGGCGAAAGCATACCTAATGAACCCAAATGAGTTTAAACCAGGAGAACTTTATGAAATCGAGGGTAGTCCAGGCCAATATTTTAAAATTGACTATCTAAATGGTGTGTTTGCATGGGGGTATCGTCTTAAGGGGGATGGCCATGAAGAGGCCTTGCCAATCTCTTTGTTAAAAAAGTAGAAAAAATGAAAAGACAAACCAAAGAGTAAATCTCTGGCTTGTCTTTATTTAACGATGTTAATGGCTATCTATTTATACACTTGCGGCGATTCGTCGTCGCGCTCTCCAGAAGCACGCATGCGCTCTTGTGGATGAGTATTAATCGTGCCATCTGCTCTTTTTGAAGCATATTCTGCCTTAGCCCGAGGTTCTCCCTCGAGTTTATTGTTATTTTGATTTGGGAACCCAGTTTCTTTATTTCTCATGCTATACCTCCAAAATGGAATGAGAGCACGTGAAAAGCAAAGCATTCTCATTGCTTACCACGTACCATTAGTATCTGCTTTATTAATTTAGGTTATGTTAAAAGAAATTGGCAATGAGGTGTGAACATGAACAGTTACCATGACGAATTAGCAAATCTGCTATTAAGTAAAAATAACCAACTAAGCTATAACCAAGCAAGGACATGGGTGGAACTGCTTTGGGAAGATTTTGAAACCACCTACGCAAAGGCAGGCAGAGAATATAAGGGTAGTGACATGACTGAGAGAATTGTTAAGCAATGGATTGAAAACTATGGGGAAAAGCTACACGAATTTGTGGCAACCAACCCAAAATACAAGGACTTTCTGAAGCAGGAAAAAAATAGCTTAAACTAGAAAAAGCGAGTGACTTTTCGTCACCGCTTTTTTTACTGATAAGATGCTGGCGCTTTCGAGGAGGCCATAAGCCGCTATCCAGGGCGCTTGCGCTTTTTTAACTTGGAATGATGCTTAATTTTTTCCGTAATTTCTTTTCACTAAATACCCAGCCAGTATAGGAACTAATCGGTTTCAAGTCACAATCTAATTGAACAACAGCAACAAACGGATAATGGCCATTGCTCCGGTAACGTAAATCAATAAAGCGCACTTCGTAAAAATCTGTGTATTCATCCACTTCCCACCGATAGACTGGCGAAAAAGATAAAAACGCTGACAGATTCTTATCCTTCTTTGCTGCTTCAATTACTGGAGTCTTTGGGACGGGTATTCGGTTAAAGTAATCTAATATCTCGACTTCATTATTTATAGCCTTTCCTACAAAGAACTGTTTCGTATTCATGGCAGCAATTCTCCATTGATGGAACCTCATTGTTGGAGCGATAATTATTTCTGTTGCATCCGGTATTTTTTTTATTATCTCGGCCATTACACGATGTTTTGCCTTAAAGCGCATGATATAATATCCGACAATGATGGCATACATGACTAAGAAGGTATAGCCGGGATCAGCTCCTAATACCCAAATAATGATTCCAAGAATATGAATTCCAAAGATAACGGGGTCAAAGGTATTGATGACTCCTAAGGCGACCCATTTTGAAGAGAAGGGTCTGAGTGCTTGTGTTCCGTAAGCATTAAATATATCAACAAATACATGAATAAAGACCGCTGCAAATGTCCATGCCCATAAATGAAATAGATTAGCTCCAGTGAAAAACGGATATATAATGGCAACTATGAGAAGCGGCCATAAAATTACAGCTGGAATGGAATGGGTAACGCCTCTATGATTGCGAATGTAAATGGCATTATTCTTTAACTTTAAAACCGTATCAATATCAGGTATTTGCGATCCGGCAATCGTAGCAATTAAGACACTAGTCGTGGCGGCATGGCTGCTAGCGACAACAGGATCAAGAGTTGCCAAACCACCTATAGCAATACCCATAACAACGTGTGTTCCTGTATCCAAAAGGAAATCCTCCTTCAAATATAATTCTTGTCAAACATGCTCCAGTGATTTATCGTAAAACAAATATATTACTTATTATAATGCCTTTTTTCACACAGTTTAACTACATCTGGAGGAACAAAAGTTATGATTATTGAACTAAAGAATATAGAGAAAATCAACAAATCTGCTTTTCAATCAGACTTAATTACCTGGTTTAAACACGAACAACGTGATTTACCTTGGCGAAAAGACCAAGACCCTTATAAAATATGGGTATCAGAAATTATGCTGCAGCAAACAAGAGTGGATACAGTCATTCCCTATTTTAATCGTTTTATCGAGTGGTTTCCTACCATAGAAGATTTAGCAGAGGCGGAGGAAGATAAAGTATTGAAGGCATGGGAAGGGCTCGGATATTATTCGAGGGTACGAAACTTACAATCAGCAGTTAAGGAAGTAAATGAGAAGTATAGCGGTATCGTACCAAATAGTCCTGAACAAATCGCTGGGCTGAAAGGTGTGGGCCCCTATACTGCAGGTGCCATATTAAGTATCGCTTACGGGATTCCTGAACCTGCCGTGGACGGAAATGTAATGAGGGTGTTTTCAAGAGTTCTCTCCATATGGGAAGACATTGCCAAATCCTCCTCACGAAAAATATTTGAAAAAGCAGTTCGAGAATTGATTTCACACGATGACCCATCCTCTTTTAACCAAGCTTTAATGGAATTAGGAGCGTTAATCTGTACACCAACCTCTCCTTCGTGCTTATTATGTCCTGTTCGAGAGCATTGCCAAGCGTTCGAAGAGGGAGTTCAAAATGAACTTCCGATAAAGACCAAAAAAACTAAGACACGAGATGTTCAACTAGCTGCCGCGATCCTATTAAATGGTGATGGAAAGGTATTAATTCACAAGCGGCCGGCAACAGGTTTGCTCGCAAATTTATGGGAGTTCCCTAATGTTGAAATTCATCATCCCTTACAAAATGATCGGGAGCAGATTTGTGAATTATTTGAGCATTCTCTAAATATAAAAGTAAAACTTGAAAAAATTATTGGGCGGCTTGAACATGTTTTTTCTCATTTGGTGTGGAACATTAATGTATATACAGGTGTGTTCCAATCTGATTTTCAGGAAAGTGACCAGTGGAAGTTTGTTTCGTTAGAAGAAATGAAAGAATTTGCCTTCCCTGTATCCTATCAAAAAATGCTTAAGCTTTATCTAGAACGCCAAAAGGAATGAACGCCGCAAAATGCGGCGTTTTTTCAATCATATACTGTTTTCGTTCCATGTGTATAATCTGCCTCTTGTCTATTAATGCCTCCCCTGCTTTCTATTTCCTCAATAATTTCACGATGAATCGTTTGTCCCTCACTATTTAAATAGGGAGCAATTTGCTGCAAAGAATGATGAAAAAAAGCAAGTTCACTGCTTTTCCAATCAGATTTGGCCATCATTGACAGTTCGGTCATATCACGTCCAACATACATAAGCACTTCTTCCTTTCCAAGGTAATTTACTCTTATTGTTTAATATTAATTGTCTTCTATTCGTGGAAAAGATAAAATAAAAACATTACTTGATACAGAAGGGAATAGTTTGATGACTCAAAAAGTAGCACTCATCACTGGAAGCAGCAGGGGTATCGGTAAGGCGACAGCTCTTCGATTAGCTGAAGCAGGATACGATATTGTCATAAATTACGCTAGAAGCAAAAAATCAGCTCTAGAGACAGCGGAGCAAATAGAGGCATTAGGCAGAAAAGTACTCGTTGTTAAAGCAAACGTCGGCGACGTGGCGAAAATAAGAGATATGTTCACCCAAATTGATGCAGAATTTGGACGTCTGGATGTGTTTGTAAATAATGCAGCCTCTGGCGTACAACGGCCGGTAATGGAACTTGAAGAAAATCACTGGGATTGGACTTTAAATATTAATAGCAAAGCTTTGCTGTTTTGTGCACAGGAAGCTGCAAAATTAATGGAACGAACTGGCGGTGGTAAAATTGTCAGCATTAGTTCTCTGGGGTCTATTCGCTATTTAGAAAATTATACGGTCGTTGGCGTTTCAAAGGCGGCCTTAGAAGCACTTACAAGATATTTGGCGGTTGAATTAGCTCCTAAAAATATCGTCGTTAATGCTGTTTCAGGAGGCGCAGTCGATACGGAAGCATTAAAGCATTTTCCAAATCGTGAAGAACTGCTTCAAGAGGCAAAAGAAAAAACTCCTGCAGGACGAATGGTGGAAATTGAGGATATGGTAAATTGTGTGATGTTCCTTTTATCAGAGGAATCGAGCATGATTAGGGGGCAGACCATCATTATCGATGGTGGAATTTCATTACTCGTTTAATTATTTTTAAATAATATTTTTTTTCGGATAATCTCCACGAAGCATGGTTACATTATATTCGTGGAGGTGATTAACTTGGCAAAATTCAATCAACAGCCAAACAAAACTTCAGCTGGAACTAACATCCAGGAAGTAAGACAACAAAACGCTCAATCTCAATCTGGGTCCCAAGGCTCATTTGGAACTGAATTTGCGAGCGAGACAAATGCTGCTGAAGTAAGACAACAAAACCAACAATCTGCTCAAAGATCTCAATCTGGTTTTGCTCAGGGTTCTCAAGGCTCATCCGGCCAATTTGGAACTGAATTTGCAAGTCAAACAGATGCTCAAGAAGTTAGACAACAAAACCAACAATCTGCTCAAAGATCTCAATCTGGTTTTGCTCAGGGTTCTCAGGGCTCATCCGGCCAATTTGGAACTGAATTTGCAAGCCAAACAAATGCTCAAGAAGTAAGACAACAAAACCAACAATCTCAAGCCCGTAAAAACCAAGGCAATGGCCAATTCGGTCAAAGCTAATAATAGTTAAAAACCAAGAAGACACTCTAGATTCGAATAGAGTGTCTTCTTTCTGGGTCATTTTACTTAGAAAACTGTCTATCTCCAGCGCCTAGGGGCTCGGGGTCGTAAGCCAATCCGTCCTGAAGGTTAAAAAGCAACCTTCAAGCAGGCTCGTCTTATGCCTGTCGCCCCTGTTCAAGGCGCCTCCGCTTTTCTATTTTCGACAAAACTTCTCTAATGTCTACATAAATTTTCAAAGGAGAATACAACTTGGTCAAGAATACATATTAGGAACTAATAAGAAGGCGGTGAGGGAAATGGATCATTTTAACAGATTAGTTTCCGAGCAATTGGTAACGATGGAGAAATTATTATTTCTTCAAGGAGAACTTGAGCGTTGTCAACAAATCGAAGCAGAGCTTCAAATGTTACAGAAGTCAACGGATCTTGAAAGTATCCAATCAGAGATCCGGCTGATGAAAGATGAGTTAAAAGGGATCCAGTCCACTTTTGAAAAGCAGACAGAAGAAGTAATCAATTCCTATCGGGAAATGAACTTAACACCTTCCTTTTAGGTGGAAAAGCAAATAATTCCCTAAAAAATTCGCAAATTTTTACAAAGAGCCATCGAAATATGGCTCTTTTGTTTTAAAATCTGTTCTCAACCGTTATAATAATAGTAATAAATAGGAATTGTACTTTGTTACCTTTTGTCATTATTTATCTAACGGTTTAAATAGGGTTGCAAAGCGTTCAGGAATGAAGGTAGGGGAGAAACATGGGCGTACCCATCGAAGGTGAACCAATGCAAATACATAGCTATAAGCACAATGGGCACATCCATCGCGTCTGGGAAGAAACAACTGTATTAAAGGGGACACAGAATTTGGTTATTGGAGGCAATGACCGAACACTAGTGACAGAATCAGATGGAAGAACATGGATAACAAGAGAACCTGCCATTTGTTATTTCCATTCACAATACTGGTTTAACGTAATTGGAATGATTCGTGAGGATGGTATTTATTACTACTGTAATATCAGTTCCCCTTTTATTTTTGATGGCGAAGCACTAAAGTATATTGATTATGATCTAGATATTAAGGTGTTTCCAGATATGACTTTTAATTTACTAGACGAAGATGAGTATGAACGTCATCGCCGTGAAATGAATTATCCAGATCCGATTGATCAAATCCTAAAAAGGAATGTGGAAAAACTGATTCAATGGATTCGGCAACGGAATGGCCCATTTGCACCAGATTTTATTGATATTTGGTATGAACGTTATTTAACATACAGACGTTAGATGGGTAAAGAGGATATTACGCGCCTGTTGATGTAATCAACAGGTTTTTATTTGCTTTTGTGTAAAGGAAGCAAACAATGTGATTTTATTATTGTAAAAAAGTAATTGTATAGCATGCTTCTTATTATTTTTTGAAAGGAGGGCTATTTTGAGCAGTATTCTAAGGTATCTGCAATTTGTAAAACCTTATCGGTTCCAGGTGATAGGGACAATCATCATTGGGGTAATTAAATTTTCTATTCCGCTTATGATACCACTATTGATTAAATATGTTGTGGATGACATTGTAGGTAGTCATACTCTTTCTCACGACCAGAAGCTTGAAAAGCTCTTATTCATTCTGGTTATTATGCTTGTTGTTTTTGTCATCCTGCGACCGCCGATTGAATATTACCGTCAATATTTTGCCCAGTGGACTTCAAGTAAAATCCTTTATGATATTCGTGATACGATGTATACTCACATTCAAAAGTTAAGTTTTAAATATTTTTCAAATAATCGTGCGGGGGAAATAATCTCACGTGTCATTAATGATGTGGAACAGACGAAAACGTTTGTCATTTCCGGATTAATGAATCTTTGGCTGGATATTGCCACAATTATTATCGCCATTATTCTTATGTTTTCAATGAGTGTTAAGCTAACGTTCGTATCAATATTGTTGTTTCCACTTTACGCATTTTCGATTAGTTATTTTTTTGGGAATCTACGTAAGCTGACTCGGCAACGTTCACAAGCACTTGCGGAGGTGCAAAGTTATTTGCATGAGCGTGTTCAAGGTATGCCGGTAATTAAAAGCTTTGCGATAGAAGATTTTGAACAGGGTCAATTTGATAAGCAAAATAAGAATTTCTTGGAAAAGGCCTTACAGCATACCAGCTGGAATGCAAAGGCATTTTCTGCAGTTAATACCATTACAGATATTGCCCCATTAATTGTGATTGGCTATTCTGCTTATCTTGTCATTCAGAACCAGCTATCATTAGGGACGATGGTTGCATTTTTTGCCTATATTGATAAGCTCTACAATCCATTGCGAAGATTAGTGAATTCCTCTACAACAATTACTCAATCATTTGCATCAATGGACAGGGTGTTTGAATTTTTAGATGAGAAGTATGATATCGTTGATTCCCCAGATGCTCAAGTTTGTAATCAAGTACACGGTGATATTTCATTTGAAAATGTGTCTTTTAGCTACGAAGCAAACGAAGAGAGAGTCTTGAAAGATATTACTTTACATGTGAAAAAGGGGGAAACGATTGCCCTGGTAGGAATGAGCGGCGGGGGGAAGTCAACGCTAGTTAGTTTGATTCCCCGTTTTTATGATGTGACAAGTGGGAGAATCACATTAGACGGGATAGATATCAGAAACTTTAAGGTTCAATCTCTACGGGACAAAATTGGTGTCGTTTTTCAGGATAATCTCTTGTTTAGTGAATCGGTAATGGATAATATTTTATTGGCGAAGCCAGATGCATCTGAAGAAGAGGTCTATATGGCTGCAAAAGCTGCTAATGCTGATGAGTTTATCTTAAACCTTTCTGAAGGGTACAATACAAGGGTCGGCGAACGAGGAGTTAAGCTTTCAGGAGGACAGAAACAACGAGTGGCGATTGCCCGAGTCTTTTTAAAAAATCCGCCTATCTTAATACTTGACGAGGCAACATCTGCTCTGGATCTGGAGAGTGAGCATGCAATACAAGAATCACTAGAAGCATTAGCTAAGGATAGGACCACTTTTATCGTTGCACACCGATTATCCACCATAACTCATGCCAATCGAATTGTCCTGATTGAACATGGTCAAATCGTAGAAATAGGGACACATGATGAGTTAATGGCGAAACAAGGAAATTACTATAAACTTTTTCAAGTTCAACAATTAGAACAAAAAGAAACCGAAGCAGAATAATTGCTTCGGTTTCTTTTTATAGAATGTCTTCTTCAATCGATACTTCATTATGATGATATGAATGAAAACTTGTAATTAAAGTATCTAAGTGTTCAACCTGTTCGCCATAATCGATAATCGAAGCTATGATTTGCATTGTATGAAATAAATGCGGCTGGTCATGCTCAGTAAATTTTTGTTGGTGGAGTAAAAACAAATCAAATAATTGCTTTTTATTTAAGCAAACATTATTTTCAGAATCAGTGGGAGAGGTTGGAATTTTACCAATGAATCTAAGCATAAGTTGTTCATGATGGTAAATGAGACAATCCAATTGTTCCTGTATGGCTTGCTGAAATGACGCTGGAAGATGTAATAATTCATTCTCAAAACGATGAAGCCTTTTTAATGTATCCAGTGCCTTCTTGGCAGCTGAATGCATTTGTCTATAAATAACAAGCTTACGTGATTTTTCTAGGCTCTTTTTCTTAAAATAGCTGCGTTCTTCTCTATACATCGTGTAAAACTGATTCATTTGAATAATATTCTCTTTTAATTTTACAATATCTGATTTTAGTAGATTATGATCAAAGTCATGACGTGTGCTTAACCGAATCCATCTAATGATTTCTTCAGTCGTGCTCGTCATTTTGAAGTAAAGTTTGTTTTCATACCTTGGAGGCATAAACAAAAGATTAACTATAAAGGCAGAAAATACACCAATCATAATGGTCGAAAAGCGGATTCCAGCAAATGGAATAAAATTTCCACCCGGGGTTTCCATTATCGAAATTAATGTAACAAGCGATAATCCAATTGTATTTTCAAGTTTAAGCTTTAAATTAATGGCAATGACAATAATTGCTGCTAATCCAATGACAATAATATGATTTCCTAAGAGAAGAACAAAAGCGACTGCGAGTAATGCCCCAATAAGATTTCCTTGAATTTGTTCAATAATTGTTAAATAGGAACGATAAATGGTTGGTTGAATCGCGAAAATGGCGGCAATGCCAGCGAATACCGGTGAGGGAGAGTGTAACAACTGACCTAAGTAAAGTGAGAGTACAATAGCAATTCCCGTTTTTAATATGCGGGCACCTAACTTCATTCTAATTGGTTTCCTTTCAAAAGGTTTTCTTAAGCAAAATTTTACTATACATGGATTACCCCATATTATCAAGAGATATCAAATGAATTTTTTTGATATTTGTAAAAAAAAGTTGGAATAAAAAACGTCCGCTAAAAAAGCGGACGTCCTTAAACTTGTTTCTATAAATCATTCTGTAGATACAGATGGATCAGCTTGTTCTTTGACAGGAAGTACTTGCACAAAGTGATTTTCAACATTCGTTAGTAGTGCACGAAGCTGCTGTGCTTCCTCTGTCTGACCATTCTGTTCGAGCAGGTCAGTATATTTACCTAAAAGTTCGTTAATATCCTGTTTGCCCTTTTCATTTAGATCAACAATTGAAACTTTTGCACCTTTAGCAATTCTTCTCTGAATGGCTTCTTTGGTTAATCCCATTTCTGGCTGCTGACGAATATAAACAACCCCGCCTGTCATTCCTGCGCAAATCCATGGACCTGGGTCACCGAGTACAAGGCCGCGGCCATTTGTCATATATTCAAAGGCAAACCCTTTGATGTTTGCATTAGAACCGATATTCCCACCTTCATTTTCCGGAAGTGGCTTTTTAACTGTACCACCGATGATTAAATCTGCACCAGAAAGTCGTATTCCAGCTCTTGCGTCTGCATTTCCTTGCGCGATAAGAAGACCCTTTTGAGCACCATAGCCGAACCCTTTTCCTACCGAACCATTATAGTATTGACCATTCTTACCTTTTGATTTTAATATTTGGATATTCCCACCAAAGGATGTTTTTCCAACGCCGTCTTGACCGCCGCCATTAACAGTGATTTCGATTCCTTCACTATTATAGGCACCTAAGCCATTTCCAGGAATGGAACCGTCTTTATAATTAAGCTGAACCGATGGTAACTGCTTATAAGAACCATCTAGTCTTCCGCGGACACGGTGACAAGATACACGACTTCCAAGTACTCGCTGTTCGGATGTAACACTAGTGAATTCACGAGAAGAGTGTAATTGGTCCACACTGCCATCTAAGTATTCTGCTCCGACAGCTACTTGCATTTGCACCTCTTCAATTGATTTTGACGCTTCTGTTTTAGCAAATTGGCTGATTTCTAATGGTTTTAGCAAATAAGAGAGGCTAAGTTGACCCTGGCCTTTCATTTGCGCTAATAAATCAGAACGACCAACTGCATCTTGTAGATTGCGAACTCCAATTGAAGCCGATAGACTCTTTAATTCTGTTGCAAATGCAGTAAAGAGATTCATTATTCCTTGTACAGCTAAATCTAATTGTCTTGGAACAAAACGTCTTAGACCGTGTTCTTTTGCCTGTGCTTCTGATTCAATTTGAGTGGCAATACCGACGTGACAAGTATCTAAATGGCAGCCACGGCAGGTCGTACAACCAATTGCCAGCATAGATAATGTCCCAAAGCCAACACGGTTAGCACCAAGGAGCATAATTTTCATAACGTCCATTGCACTTTTCATACCGCCGTCAGCCCAAAGTTCTACTTTGTGACGAAGGCCGCTTTCAAGCAGGGCATTATGGGCAGCTTTTACGCCAATTTCAACTGGTAATCCAACATGCTGTAGTGCGTGAATTCTTGCAGCACCTGTTCCGCCATCGAATCCGCTCAAAGTGATAATATCTGCTCCTGCTTTTGCAATACCAACTGCAATTGTTCCAATGTTCGGTACAACAGGGACTTTAACTGCAATTTTTGCTTGATCATTTGCCGTCTTCAATTCTAAGATCATTTGCGCTAAGTCTTCAATTGAGTAGATATCGTGATTGTTAGATGGAGAGATCAAATCGGAACCTAGGGTTGCATTACGTGCTTCAGCAACCTTTGCTGTAACCTTCGAACCTGGAAGATGACCACCTTCACCAGGCTTTGCCCCCTGACCAATTTTAATTTCTAATAGGTTAGAAGAGTTAAGAAGTTCAGCATTTACACCAAATCTTCCTGAGGCAATCTGCTGACCTCTTGTTTTTGGATACTTACCGAGCATATCTTTAATTTCTCCGCCTTCACCATTTAAGCTAACCATATTTAAACGGTCTGCACCTTCGGCATAGGCTCTAAATGCTGTTTCATTCTGAGAACCAAAGGACATTGAAGAAATAATGAACGGTAAATCATGGTCACCGACACGAAGGTCGACATCTTCTGGTACTAACTGTTTATTACTTGGTTTAAGCTGAATTAAATGACGGATCGTTGTTGGATTCTCTGTTTCTTGTTCGGTGATTTTATCACGATAAACATCGTAATCTCCAGTAGATGCTACTTCACCAATTGCCTTCCAAATCCGTGGGAAGAGATGGAAAGTCTTTCCGACTCTTTCCTTTTCATTGTGGTAATCTTCGGCTCTTGATAAAGCATCAAGTTTCATTGCTTCAAAATCAGTTTCAAGTTCTTTCGAACCAAAAAAGTTAACAATTTTTAATAGATTGGCAATATCCTCATGTAAGCCGATACTTGAGAATAATCGGCCATATCCGCGTAGTTCATGAATACCAATTGTTGAAATTACTTTTTCTAGCCCTTTAGTAAGTGCACTATAAAGGTTTATTAGAGGTTTTGATGTCTCGTCAAGAACCGTTAGGAACATATAGTAAGGGCTGATTAAGTCTGCACCTAATCCGAATGCCGTAATGATGTCATGAAGTGAACGAATTGCAGCAGAACGTAGGACTAAAGAACATTCTCTTCTTATTTCTGCTTTAACAAGTGCCTGATCAATGACTGAAGTTACTAAATGCGGATCAATCCAATAAGAATCTTCCTGATGTGCTTTTGCATCATCAAGAACAAGTAAAGTTTTTCCTGCTTGAACTGCCTGAACGGCTTCATTTGCAAGTCTTTCTAACGCTTGCTCTAATTTTTCTTCTTTACTGAATGTAGCAGAAATAAAAGTTACAAGCTTCCGTGCCTGAAAATGAGAGACAACTTGATCAAAACTTGGTTGATTTAAACTCTCAGATAAGTCATAGCCTGCTTTCCCTTCCAATAATAAAGGGGTAGTTAATTCAATAACTGTTTCGCTATTTTCTTTATTGAATAGAGTTGGACGCTTTCCAATAATGACACGTGTTGAAAAATGTTCAGTCTCACGGTCCCGGTCAATTGCAGGATTCGTTACAACCGCAACACTTTCTTTAAAATAATCAGCAATATTTTTTCTTTCTGGGTTAAGTGCAGCTAGTGGTGCATCATGACCAAGAGATCGAATTGGTTCCACACCTTTTTCCGCCATTTGTTCGATTAATTGAATATGATCTCGTTCCCAGCCAAATGCTTTATATTGTCCATTATGGATTTTGTCAGGATATGTCATCGTAACTGTTTTTCCTAATGAAGGAGGCAGCAAACGAGCCCTAACTTCACTAATATTTAACTTTTCAGAAAAACGGGAATAGACTTCAGTTTGAAAACGATCTTGCTCAAAAACCTCAAGCGTTTCACCATTCCATTTAAAGCCAACCTTTTCACCTGGTGCTAAAGGCTTTGGTTCGTTAACATATTCGCTCGAAGAAATGATTCCTGGTTCAGAGGAAAATAAATAAGAGCTTTCTGTCTCGAGCATCCACAGCGGACGGAGTCCTAGTGCATCAACACTAAATACGGCTTCATCACCATATCTTGAAATAATCCCTGCAGGACCTTGAGCAAAATGCCCCCATGCTTCTCTTAGGTAAGTATATAAGTCTTGAAGATTTTCAGGATATGCCTTAATTTCATTGATGATTGGCGGGAATAAAACATCGATTGCTTCAAATAATGAAAAACCTTCGCGGCAAATTAATGTTTCCATTGTCCTGCTTAAATCTTGAGAGTCACTGCCATCTTTGACAAGGGGTACACCAATCATTCTTGCTTCATCTCGAAGTTTGGCAATGGTATTAATTTCTCCATTATGTCCAAGAACACTAAATGGCTGTACTCTGAAGAAGCTTGATAAAGTATTTGTAGAATAACGATTATGTCCAAGCGTCATGGTTGAAGCCACAAGTGGATTCGCAAGGTCATGGTAGAAACGTGGGAGAATATCTCCTGCACCCATTACCTTGTATACGACATGGTTGTGACTTAATGAAGCAACATGAACTTGATCATTCGATTCAAAATCAATTAATACTTCGAAAAGGCTCTTGGTTAATTCTTGGCCAGTTATTGAAGAAAGACAGGCAAATTGCCAGAAAATAGGATTTTCCTGGATGGCGATTGGGCCAAGTGCAGAAGAATCCGTTACTTGATCTGATTCAAATACTACATCAAAGCCGTATTTCTCTAGCTTATTAAGTAATTCCTGTTTGGTAGTTTTCCAGTTTACTTTTTGACTAATAAAAACATGCCCAACAGCAAATTCATCTTTTTCAGCAAGTGTTGGTTCTTGACCTGCTTGAAGCAATTTTTCTTTCCAAAGCTCCACTGGGATATCGGTATGAATGCCGACACCGTCGCCTTCACCATTTATAAATCCAGCGCGATGATTCATGGTCACAAGCGCGTCTATACAATCAAAAATATTTTTTCTAGTTGGACGCTTAGATTTTTCAAGACATGCAACGATTCCGCAAGCATCATGTTCTTGTTTGTGGAAATCTTTAAATAGGGAAGGGGTCCATTTTTGTGTCATCATATTAGGCTTTAGCAGTAATCTACTAAGGCCATTCACCTCCTATGAAACTAAAAGTTTAAGTATAAATTCGTGGTTGTGTATTCGTTTGTCACTTTAACGGGGTATATAGTTAAAGGATAAATTAAAAAATTAGTAATTTAATAGTATCATAAGAATTTTCAGAAATCAAATAAATATACATTATTTTGGATAAGAAAATAGTGGATAAAAGGCACTGATTTGATTAGTGAATATGTTAATGTAAACGTTTTCAAAGGGTTTAAAAGAATAAAAGGAAGTGATTTCCACTTCCTTTTGTGCATAAAAATTGTATATTTATTCGTTCGAGAGTAAAGAAAATGCATTTCTTACTGCATGTAAAGTGGCCTCGATATCCTCATCTGTATGAGCGATTGTTAAAAACCATGCCTCATATTTGGATGGAGCAAGATTTATTCCTTGATGGAGCATATGCTTAAAGAACTTTGCAAAGGTTTCTCCGTCTGTATTTTCTGCTTGAACATAGTTTTCAATTTTTTCCTTTGTAAAATAAACAGTTAGAGCACCTTTCAAACGATTGATTGTTATATCGATATTATTTTCTTTCGCAGCCTCTAAAATTCCCTCTTCAAGAATGGCACCTAAACGGTCTAGGTAATCGTAAATTCCCTCTTGTTTTAGGACTTCGAGACAGGCAATTCCCGAAAGAATGGATGCTGGATTTCCTGCCATAGTTCCTGCTTGATAGGCAGGACCAAGCGGGGCTACTGTTTCCATAATTTCTTTCCGTCCACCGTAGGCGCCAATTGGCAGGCCGCCGCCAATTATTTTTCCAAGGACGGTTAAATCAGGTTCGATTCCTAATAAATTTTGGGCACCACCGTACATAAACCGAAACGCTGTAATGACCTCATCATAAATCACAAGCGCACCTGCTTCATGGGTTAAGTCATTGACCTGCTGTAGAAATCCAGGTTTTGGTTCGACGATCCCGAAGTTTCCGACGATGGGCTCCACTAATACACCAGCAATTTGGTCCCCCCATTTCTCTAAAGCTTCTTTAAATGGTTCAATATCATTAAAAGGTACTGTTATTACTTCTTGTGCAATACTTTTTGGGACACCTGCAGAATCTGGTGTACCTAATGTAGATGGACCGGAGCCTGCCGCAACCAGGACAAGGTCAGAGTGACCATGATAACAGCCTGCGAATTTAATGATTTTATCCCTTCCAGTATAAGCACGGGCAACGCGTATTGTTGTCATGACAGCTTCTGTCCCAGAGTTTACAAACCGAACTTTTTCCATCGAAGGAATGGCTTCTTTCAACATTTTTGCAAATTTAACTTCATGTGGTGTGGGTGTTCCATATAATACACCACTTTCTGCGGCGTGTTTGATTGCTTCAGTAATGTGGGGATGGGCATGACCAGTGATAATTGGCCCATAGGCAGCTAGATAGTCAATATATTGGTTTCCGTCCACATCCCAAAAGTATGCCCCTTGAGCCCGTTCCATTACAACGGGTGCTCCGCCGCCTACGGCTTTATAGGAACGTGATGGACTGTTTACTCCGCCCACAATATGTTCAAGTGCTTCATTATGTAATCTTTCTGAATTAATAAATTTCATATATTTCCCTCCTTCAATTACTTCTATCCCATTTTAGCACTTTTTCAGCTAATTTTTGTCTGTTTAACTATTCGGATATTTCATGAATGCGTGCTTGTTGTTTTATCAATCTTATTTGGCTAAACTAAATTTCTAGGTCATTGTTTTGGGGGGAGAAAATGAATAATGTAATAGAAGTTAATAATTTGCGAAAAGAATTTAAGGCATATTCCAGCCGAACAGGTTTAAAAGGAGCATTTAGGGATTTATTAACAAGAAATTATAAAATTGTTCCTGCCGTTAATGATATTAATTTCTCTGTGAAAAAAGGTGAAATGGTAGGTTATATCGGTGAGAATGGCGCAGGAAAATCAACCACCATTAAAATGCTGACCGGAATTTTAACTCCGTCATCAGGAGAAATCGTGGTAAACGGGATGAACCCGCATAAAGAACGAGAAAAATTTGTCCAGACAATTGGGGTTGTGTTCGGACAACGGTCTCAATTGTGGTGGGATATCGCCGTTCAAGAATCCTTTCGCCTCTTGAAAAAAGTGTACAAGGTGTCCGATGAAGATTATAACAGCCACATGAGTCATGTGATTCGCACGTTAGATATCGAACCGCTGCTAGATAAACCAGTAAGAAAATTATCGCTAGGTCAGAGAATGAGATGCGAACTTGCTGCTGCGCTCATTCACAATCCGCCATTATTATTTTTGGATGAACCAACGATTGGATTAGATGTGCTTGTAAAGCTAAAAATTCGTGAATTTTTAAAAGAGATTAACGAGAAATATCAGACTACGATCCTTTTAACTACACACGATTTAACAGATATTGAGGCATTGTGTGAGCGAGTAATCATGTTAGATGAAGGTAAGGTCATATATGATGGGGCATTAAAGAATCTTCAGGAGAAATGGGGGGAAGGGAAAGAGATTCAATTTCAGTTTCTTGAACATGTCGAACTGTCTGCTGTGCATAACCTCACCAGTGAAATTCCTGTAAAGTGGGACCTGGACGAAAAAGGGCAAATCTTTACGGCTACGCTGGAAGATAATGATGAAGTTATTTCTCAAGTCATTGCCAAGCTGGTAGCTGCAATTAAAATAAAAGATATCAAAATAAATGAAACGTCGACGGAAGAAATTATTCGAAATATTTATGAAAAGGGTGCGGTATAAGTGGATAAATACCTTGAGATGATTAGAATCCGCTTTTTAATGATGCTTGCATACCGGACCAATTATTACACGGGAATTCTAATCTATAGTATTAATATTGGTGCCTATTATTTTCTATGGTCTGCGATTTACGGGAATAAAGAGCAAATTGTTGGTCTTTCAGTTACGCAGATGACCACGTATGTTGCTGTTTCCTGGATGGCCCGTGCCTTTTACTTTAACAACCTTGATCGTGAAATGGCCCTGGAAATTATGGAGGGTAAAGTAGCAGTTGAATTAATTAGGCCCTACAACTACTTGGGGATGAAAGTTATGCAAGGGTTAGGGGAAGGGATTTTCAGGCTATTCTTTTTTTCGGCACCGGGGTTGATTATCGTTTATTTTGTCTTTCCAGTTAAATTTACGTGGGATCTAAGTGTGTGGGGATTGTTTGCCATTTCCATTTTGTTGAGTTTCTTTATAAATACGGAGTTGAATTTACTAACAGGAATTACTACTTTCTTCATATATAATAACTCTGGGCTGATTCGAGCCAAACGTGTTGTCATTGATTTGTTCTCTGGGTTGTTACTGCCGATTAGTTTTTTTCCGGGCTGGGCCCAGGCTGTGATGAAATATCTTCCCTTTCAAGGAATTAGTTATTTTCCGAGTATGATTGTGACCAAAGGTTTTTCTCAAGCACAGGCCATTGATGCAATCACTCAACAATTTGTTTGGGTAATACTGTTATTTTTTCCAATCCAAATTCTTTGGTCCTTGGCAAAGAAACAACTAATTATTCAAGGGGGGTAAGAGTTAGAGTTGTTCTATATTTCGATGTTTTTTCAATACCTATCACAGTATTTAAAAACGAGACTTCAATATCGAGCCGATATTTTTGTTGAATTTTTCTCAGATCTATTATCACAAGCGATAAATTTAATTTTTATATTGGTTGTATTTGGTCATACCAATTTACTCAATGGCTGGAGCAAGGATGAAATCATCTTTATTTATGGATTTTTTCTTGTCCCATCTGCTGTTTTTTCTGCATTTTTTAACATTTGGGATTTTAATGAACGGTATATCGTGAAGGGGGAATTGGATCGAATCTTAACCAGACCAATCCATAGTCTCTTTCAAATCATCCTTGAGAGGCTTGAACTAGAGTCCTTATTAGGAGCTCTTACAGGAATTGCTGTGATGTTTTATGCCGGAAACCGACTGGATCTTTCATTGCATTGGTTTGATCCATTTCTATTTATCCTTTTTGTCATTGGTGGGGCACTTGTTTATGGAGGAGTTTTCATCATGATTGCCTGCATTAGTTTTTGGGCAGACGCTCGTACGTCGCTAATGCCCATGATGTACAACATTAGCAATTATGGCAGGTACCCAGTAAATATTTACAATAAACTCATTCGATTTGTCTTAACATGGGTGCTGCCATTTGCCTTTGTTGGTGTTTACCCCGCTGCCTTTTTCCTTGGCAAAAAGGAATGGTTTTGGTATTCATTTTTAACACCTGTTATTGGTGTTGTTTTCTTCCTCATTGCTGTAATGATTTGGAATCAAGGTGTAAAGAAATATAGAGGAGCAGGGAATTAGTTTTAACAGATATTTTATTGTCCAAGCTAGCATAGAAATAAACTACAAAAAGTAAAATTTTGAGGTGGTTTATTGTGTTTTTTTTCTTGCTTCCAATTGTTATTTTTTGCATCTTCATGAGTTTAAGAACGCTTTTTATTCCTAATACAGTTAAAGATAAGTTAGTATCCATTGATAATTTTTTGTATTTAGGCTCGGTTTATTTGACGGTTATTCTTGGCTTTGGACTTATTTATTTACTTTTTGAGTTAATTGGCATGTCCTTACTAATGGAAGTTAATAATCAAGATAACAGGAATATTTTTGAGACTAGTTTTTATTTTAGTGCGATGACCTTATTTTCAGTCGGAAATGGTGATGTCATTCCACAGGGGATAGGCAGGATTATTACAGTAACAGAGGCGTTGATTGGATATACATTACCGGCAGCTTTTGTAGCTCGAGTTATGTTTGACCGGGAAACATTATAAGTGATGCAGGATAGTTGTTTTATATGGGTGAATTTTGTTACGCTTACCTAAAGGAATTATTATATGGGAGTGGTAAATGATGACGGTTGAAATTGGAATGCAAGTACCAAATTTTGAGTTAGAGGCCAATAATGGCGAGACAGTAAATCTATCAAATTTCCGAGGCACAAATATCGTTTTGTATTTTTATCCAAAGGATATGACGCCAGGATGTACTACAGAAGCATGCGATTTTCGAGATCAAATTCAAAAATTTACTGAAGTGGATGCAGTTATTTTGGGGGTAAGTCCAGACCCAGTTGACCGTCATCAAAAATTTGTCGAGAAATATGGATTGCCTTTTCTTCTTCTAGCAGATACAGAACATCAATTAGCAGAAAATTTCGGAGTGTGGAAGTTAAAGAAAAACTTTGGTAAAGAATATATGGGAATTGAAAGGTCTACATTTATTATTGATAAGGAAGGCAAGCTCGTGAAAGAATGGAGAAATGTCAAAGTCAAGGGTCATGTTGATGAGGCTTTATCATACATAAGGGAGCAGCTCAGCTAATTCCTTAACAGAAGCCTATTTTGTTATGGGAAGGCATTTGTCCAATGCAAGTTACGTCAGATTGAATATCCTTTTATTAGGGCATACCTCCTCAGATAAATTTTGGGTCCATAGTGGCCCTTTTTTTTATGGAGACACAAAGGGTTTTTATATTTTGAGTTTTCTAAATATAGTGACAGGTGTTATGATGAAAAAAATGCTCGCATAATAATGCCTTGTAGGCGCTCTTATTAACAGGGGGTTTAATAAATGAAAATTTACACTAAAACTGGTGATAAAGGAACAACTTCACTAATATACGGAAAAAGAGTGGCGAAAAACGATTTACGTGTGGAAGCATATGGCACTTGTGATGAAACCAATTCAATGATTGGTCTTGCTCTTAGCTATTTAAATAAGGAAAATTTTCAAGGGAAAGAAATAATTGATACTATATATCATAAAATACAAACAAATCTCTTTCATGTAGGTGCAGAACTGGCCACCCCAAAAGGAATGGAAGTGAAGTGGGCACTTGCTTTATCAGATGTTGAAGAATTGGAAAAACAGATTGATGAATGGAATGAGGCAATTCCAGTGTTAACAAATTTTATCTTGCCAGGGGGACATCCTGCAGGTGCTGCTTTCCATGTGGCGCGAACAACAGCAAGGAGGGCAGAAAGATGCGCTGTTGGATTAGGTGAAGAGGTTAATCCACTTGTATTAGCTTATTTAAATCGACTTTCCGACTTATTGTTTGTAACTGCACGCTATGTAAATTTTCAATTAAGTGCATCTGAACAAACATTACATGGAAAAGGATAATAAACATTATTTGTTAATAAGATAACAATATTGACAAAAGTACATTTTACTTAGTAAAATTAATTATAACAATTATAAAGTAAGAATATTTTTTAGAAAGAAGGTGCATGGCGATGAATCAGTTAAAAGAAGCGTTGGATACCTTAAAGGAAACAGGGGTACGCATTACTCCACAACGTCATGCGATACTTGAATATTTAATAAACTCGATGTCACATCCTACTGCAGATGATATTTATAAAGCCCTTGAAGGAAAATTTCCGAATATGAGTGTGGCGACGGTTTACAATAATTTGCGAGTATTTCGTGAAGTAGGTCTTGTGAAGGAACTGACATTTGGGGATGCTTCAAGCCGATTTGATTTCGTTACATCTCATCATTATCATGTCATCTGTGAAAAGTGTGGAAAAATAGTTGATTTTCTATATCCAGGCTTAGATGAAGTGGAGCACCTAGCTTCCCATGTAACAGGTTTCAAAGTTGAAAACCACCGTATGGAAATCTATGGTTCCTGTCCGGAATGTGCAAGTAAAGAGGTTCATTAACCTTAAAGTAGCAGATTTTTGTGAATAAAGAAGGAAGACTTAACCACAGTAGCTTTTTAGCAAAATGGTTTAGTCTTCCTCTTTTATTTTCTTATTTTTTATTATATGACTCGTCAAATTCCTTGCCTACTAGATTAGGATCAAGGGTTAATGGTTCACGACAATACATACACATATCCACTCGACCAAGCATTTTCGTATGCTTTCCGCAGTTAGGGCATGTTACTTGGATAGTTTTTGTTGATAGCATACCAATCCAAAAATAAACAATAGTACTTGCGATAATAAAAAGAAGGCCCAAAATCATAAAAATGGTCATAATAAGTGGAGAAGTTCGAAAAAAGATCCCGCCATACATAACAATGAAACCTATAAAAATTAATGATAATGCAAAGGTACGAATTTTATTTATTTTACTCGAATATCTTGCCATGTTACTCCCTCCTAGAGAAACTATACCATAATTATGGTAAGAAGGAAAAAGCAAGGATGAGAAATGTCGAAATTTGTCTCCGAAGAAAGAAGGAGATTTGTTATCATTGTCGAAGTTATATTGCTACCTGAAAAAAATGGAGGAATAATAGATGGAAGATATCCTTCGGCCTATTTATCAAGAACGGGCGAGCCAATTGAATACTCTTGGAGTATTGATGGTAGAAAAAAAACAAAAGTTAAGTCATATAACAGATTCATTTGATGTAATCTTGTTAGTCCTTGTCAAAGAAGCAGAGCAGCCCCTATTTATTAAGCATTATACCTACCACGATAAAAAGGCAGCCATGCATATCATCACGGAAGAGCAGTTGAATGAATGGATTTTATTAGGATCGAATCGGAAAATATTTGAATGGCTTTATGAGGCCAAAATCATTTTTGATCGGAACGAATATGTAGCCAATTTAAAAACAGAATTGCGTGATTTTCCTTTTAATGGGCGCAAAATAAAAATAGGTTTAGAATTTGCAAAATTGATTCGACGCTATGTGGATGGAAAAGCTTTATTTGAAAGTCATCAGTTTTTAGATGCCTACAATTATGT
>NZ_CM184198.1:1272500-3762500 GCF_059579525.1 Neobacillus sp. BP17
CTCAACGGATAAAAGCTACCCCGGGGATAACAGGCTTATCTCCCCCAAGAGTCCACATCGACGGGGAGGTTTGGCACCTCGATGTCGGCTCATCGCATCCTGGGGCTGTAGTCGGTCCCAAGGGTTGGGCTGTTCGCCCATTAAAGCGGTACGCGAGCTGGGTTCAGAACGTCGTGAGACAGTTCGGTCCCTATCCGTCGTGGGCGCAGGAAATTTGAGAGGAGCTGTCCTTAGTACGAGAGGACCGGGATGGACGCACCGCTGGTGTACCAGTTGTTCTGCCAAGAGCATCGCTGGGTAGCTATGTGCGGACGGGATAAGTGCTGAAAGCATCTAAGCATGAAGCCCCCCTCAAGATGAGATTTCCCATAGCGCAAGCTAGTAAGAACCCTGAAAGATGATCAGGTTGATAGGTCAGAGGTGGAAGCGTGGTAACATGTGGAGCTGACTGATACTAATCGTTCGAGGACTTAACCAATTTTAAGGTGAACTCTGAGTTTACAAACTTCTTCTGCATTATCTAGTTTTGAGGGAATGAAAAAAATTAAATTTTCCTCTTGAAAAATATGAAAAAGACATTATAATAAAATAGTGTCGAATATATGGTCTGGCAATTATGGCGAGAAGGTCACACCCGTTCCCATACCGAACACGGAAGTTAAGCTTCTCAGCGCCGATGGTAGTTGGGACACGCGTCCCTGTGAGAGTAGGACGTTGCCAGGCTGTAATTATATTATTCCGCAGTAGCTCAGTGGTAGAGCTATCGGCTGTTAACCGATCGGTCGTAGGTTCGAGTCCTACCTGCGGAGCCATATATGGAGAGCTGTCCGAGTGGCCGAAGGAGCACGATTGGAAATCGTGTAGGCGGGTAACCCTGTCTCAAGGGTTCAAATCCCTTGCTCTCCGCCATAACTTTTTAAACGATATGGCCCCTTGGTCAAGCGGTTAAGACACCTCCCTTTCACGGAGGTAACACGGGTTCGAGTCCCGTAGGGGTCACCAAAGTTTTTTACGCTAGTGAAGATGATTTTCATTAATTTGGAGGATTAGCTCAGCTGGGAGAGCATCTGCCTTACAAGCAGAGGGTCGGCGGTTCGATCCCGTCATCCTCCACCATATTTACTTTATAATTGTCGCGGGGTGGAGCAGTCTGGTAGCTCGTCGGGCTCATAACCCGAAGGTCGCAGGTTCAAATCCTGTCCCCGCAATTGGTCTGGTAGTTCAGTTGGTTAGAATGCCTGCCTGTCACGCAGGAGGTCGCGGGTTCGAGTCCCGTCCAGACCGCCACTTGTGGCTCAGTAGCTCAGTCGGTAGAGCAAAGGACTGAAAATCCTTGTGTCGGCGGTTCGATTCCGTCCTGAGCCACCTTTAGTTTTATTGTTTGCACTTGTTGCGAGCGTTATGAATAGTATGTGGAGGGGTAGCGAAGTGGCTAAACGCGGCGGACTGTAAATCCGCTCCCTCCGGGTTCGGCGGTTCGAATCCGTCCCCCTCCACCATTTATAGGGGTATAGTTTAAAGGTAGAACGAAGGTCTCCAAAACCTTTGGTGTGGGTTCGATTCCTACTACCCCTGCCAATTATACTGTGGCGATTGTGGCGAAGTGGTTAACGCATCGGATTGTGGTTCCGACATTCGTGGGTTCGATTCCCATCAGTCGCCCCATTATATTAAAATTCAAAATTAGTAAACATTGGGCTATAGCCAAGCGGTAAGGCATCGCACTTTGACTGCGACATGCGTTGGTTCAAATCCAGCTAGCCCAGCCAATTTGCGGAAGTAGTTCAGTGGTAGAACACCACCTTGCCAAGGTGGGGGTCGCGGGTTCGAATCCCGTCTTCCGCTCCAATATTTATGGCGGCATAGCCAAGTGGTAAGGCAGAGGTCTGCAAAACCTTTACCACCGGTTCGAATCCGGTTGCCGCCTCCATAATATTTGCCAAGTATATATAAGACTACGTAATTAGTTTTCGCCGGGGTGGCGGAACTGGCAGACGCACAGGACTTAAAATCCTGCGGTAGGTGACTACCGTACCGGTTCGATTCCGGTCCTCGGCATTGCTTTATCAAAACATTTTAATACGCGCCGGTGTGGCGGAATTGGCAGACGCGCACGACTCAAAATCGTGTTCCGTGAGGAGTATCGGTTCGACCCCGATCACCGGTATCAAATGGTTTTAAAAAAAGTTGCTCATATTATTATGGGCAACTTTTTTTTGACTAAGATTATCGACCCTAATGGTTCCCTTGAATAAAGAAAAAAGCAATTAACGGTAACGAATAGACCCTAATCGTTCCCTTAATTAAAGAAAAAGACAGTTCACGGTAACGAATAGATATGTCCGTTCTTCGGTCATTGTGAGGGACGTGAACATACGCACCCCCCTTTGTAATCTTTTTCGACAAAATCTGCATTTTCCCCTTGACTATAGTAAAAATAGTGTGTAATATAATAAGGGTCAGTTGCTGATATAAATGATTCATCAACTGTTAAAAATGCGGGTGTAGTTTACTGGTAAAACCTCAGCCTTCCAAGCTGATGTAGTGGGTTCGATTCCCATCACCCGCTCCATACATATTAACTAACGCAGTTTATCGTTACATAAGAGAACGATGAATTGCGTTTTTTTATATGAAGAAAAAAGATGTCCTATGGACACCTGACTAATTGGAAGGTTGCTTCTCCTCCATGTATTTGAGTAAACATGTTCATCAATGACTCTGTTAGTCTCCTCGAGTTTTCAACATTGGTTGACGGCTGCAAATAGATTATCTGCAGGGCATTTTTGGTCGCTAACGTTACTGGTGCTCTATCAGAATCGACGAAGGGACTTCCAAAGGGCCCCAGATTATCTGATGATACAATCAGGCGATGCAAAGAGTTTTTTCGTCCATTCAACCCAGTATACTCTTCTCCCTCCGTTCCCAATCGAATGTTCACGGGTCCATTTAAATTATCCTGATCGTAAATTCCAATAGGTACTTGATATTGTAAGGAGAAAAAATTATTTATATCAATTGCACTTTGAATAGATGAAAGATAATTTTGTTTTTGAACTCTTCTGTATAACGCTTCGACTGAGGGACGATATCGATTCGGGTCTTTCCCATACTTTTTAAAAACCGAACGCCATTCCTGAATACCAGAGAGTTCGCTAACATTTTTATTTTCTAAATCAAAAAAAATAGACTCTTGGAAGAGCTGAAGCCGTCCTCTAACCATTTGCGGCGACTCATCGACATTGATATTTTTATATTCAATTACCCCCACTTTAAAACTAGGTATTAGCTGGGTTACTTCCTCAGATAGATTAATTTCCAACCATTCCACCTCCAAAAATCAATGGAAATAGTTTATCATAAAATGATGCGTAACTAATAATTTAACTATCCAATATTTTAATAAATCATTTCAAAGGAAGGAGGGGCCAAATGAAAGTCAAGGACTTAAAAGAAGAACTGATTGCCTATAGTAAAGAAATAGGTATCGATAAAATTGGTTTCACAACAGCGGACATGTTTTCTGAATTAAAAAATCTCCTAATAAGGCAGCAGTTACTTAACTACCAATCAGGATTTGAAGAACCAGATATAGAGAAACGAGTGAATCCTTCACTATTACTAGAGGAACCGCGTTCGATTATTTCTATTGCGATTGCTTATCCTTCTAAGATGAATCACCGTGTCGAAAGTAAAAAGGGTGAACGGAGAGGGATTTTCAGCAGGGCCTCATGGGGGCTTGATTATCATCATGTGCTTAATGATCGTCTTAAAAAGTTAGAGGATTTTATCATCAAAAAGGTACCTGATGCGAGGTTAAAATCGATGGTCGATACTGGAGAGCTCTCAGATCGAGCCGTAGCTGAACGTGCTGGAATTGGTTGGAGTGGGAAAAACTGCGCCATTATTACACCGGAGTTTGGGTCGTATGTGTATTTAGGGGAAATGATCACAAGTATACCTTTTGAACCTGATACTCCAATAGAAGATCAATGCGGGTCCTGTACAAAGTGCTTGGACGCTTGTCCCACAGGGGCGCTGGTCCAAGGTGGACAGATTAATGCACAGCGCTGTATTTCTTTTTTAACACAAACAAAAACGTTTATTCCAGATGAGTATAGAGATAAAATTGGTAATCGCATCTATGGTTGTGATTCATGCCAGACTGCATGTCCTGTTAACAAAGGGAAGAACTATCATTTTCATGAGGAACTAGAACCACTACCTGAAATTGCGAAACCTTTATTAAAGCCGATTCTAAAATTAAGTAATCGAGAGTTTAAAGCCAAATTCGGAAATGTTTCTGGTGCTTGGAGAGGGAAAAAGCCAATTCAACGGAATGCCATTATTGCCCTGGCACATTTTAAAGATGAATCAGCTATTCCAGATTTAGTAGACATTCTAGAGAAAGAGGGTAATCCCGTTTCAAGAGGAACAGCTGCTTGGGCCCTTGGGAAAATTGGCGGTGAGACAGCATTATCTGCATTAAAAAAGGCACAAGAACAAGAAACAAATCTTGAAGTACAAACAGAAATTGAAAAAGGACTACATTTTTATAGGTAAAAATGAGCGAACTAAAATGGTTCGCTCATTTTTTTGATTAAATTCTACTGACTATCATATGTATGAATGAAAGGGGTGAAGAATATGCTTCATTTGATACAAGAGTTATTTGAAAAAAGAGCAAATCAATTTGTTAGCGATAAAGGAACTACTCCTAAAGTATTTTTTCCAAAGGCTGATATGAAGCAAAGCACCTTTGCAAAAAGATCTGCTGAAATTGTAAAAGTAAAAACTTCCGGTAAAATAATTGAAATAGATAAAGAAGATGAATTTCAAACAGTAAAATATCAAGCCCATTATCAATATTTAATCAAGCAAAATGAATTACTGTATATGGAAGAAGAAGTGGAAGAAAGATTAGCTAAGTTTTATAAAAATGCTTTAGTGATGGACGAGGAAATCAGCCTTTATGGAGCGCAAGAAACCTATCAGTTTCCAACAGAATTGGATGTAAAGGATCAGGATGAACGATTAAGCTATCAGTATAACAGATTAAAGGCTGTCCAATATGCAGAAAGGTGGTGGAATAGCTACAATCCTGCATATAAAAAGTTTGAGAATGATTGCACCAATTTCATTTCACAATGCCTTCATAGTGGCGGTGCACCTATGAGAGGCTATCCTAATCGGGCAGCAGGCTGGTGGCTCCAAAAGAGCAATTATAGCTATAGTTGGGCAGTGGCACACTCTCTAAAGGGATACTTCGCTAATTCGAAAATAGGTTTACGGGCAAGGGAAGTGAACAGTCCGGATCAATTATTATTGGGCGATATAATTTGTTACGATTTTGAAGGGGATGGACGGTTTAATCATAATACGATTGTGACTGGTAAGGACGCAAATGGTATGCCGTTAGTTAATGCCCATACGTATAATAGTCGGATGAGGTATTGGGCATATGAAGATTCATCTGCCTATACCCCGAATATAAAGTATAGATTTTTTTCAATCATCGATTAAGGATGCTTAATTATTGAAAGGGTCTATGATAATGGTATAATTGCATGTAGAGTTTTTACATGAGGTGATTTCCATGTCAATTAATGTTGTTTTATTTCAACCGCAGATCCCTTCCAATACAGGAAATATTGCAAGAACTTGTGCAGGGACAGATACAAATTTACATCTAATCCGTCCGTTAGGCTTTTCTACGGATGACAAAATGTTAAAAAGAGCAGGACTCGATTATTGGGAACACGTTAATATCTTCTACTATGATTCTCTTGATGATTTTTATGAGAAGAATGCAGGCGGTGAATTTTTTTATATTACAAAATTTGGGCAGAAGGCTTTTAGCAGTTTTGATTACAGTCATTCAGGCAAAGATTATTATTTTATCTTTGGGCGTGAGACAACAGGACTACCGAAAGACGTCATTGAAAATAATAAAGAAGTCAGCTTGCGGATTCCTATGAATGAAAATATTCGTTCTCTAAACCTGTCCAATACAGCCGCCATTCTTATCTATGAAGCGCTAAGACAGCAAAACTATGCGCATCTACAATAATCCGAGGGGGCCTAAAGGGCCTCCTTTTATGTAATGGAAAGGAAGATTGTTATGAATGAACTAATCCAAACAATATTAAACCACCGCTCTATTCGCCAATTTGAGGACAAGCAACTAACAGACGAACAAATTAAAACAATTGTTACTTGTGCTCAATCTGCATCCACGTCCAGCTTTATTCAGGCTTACTCTATAATAGGTGTGAAAGACAAAGAAATAAAGAAAAAATTAGCAGAGATTGCAGGTAATCAGGAATATGTTGAAAAAAATGGCCACTTTTTTGTCTTTTGTGCGGATTTATACCGCCATACCATTATTGGGGAGAATGAACAGGTAAATGTAGCCCCTTCGCTTGAAAGCACGGAAAAGTTTATGGTAGCCCTCATCGATGCATCTTTAGCCGCACAAAATGCAGTGATTGCCGCAGAATCGATGGGGTTAGGAATTTGTTACATAGGTGGAATTCGAAATAATTTAGATGAGGTAGCAAAGATTTTAAAAACACCAGAGCGGGTTATTCCTTTGTTTGGCCTAGCAATGGGGTTTCCGACTAAACTAAATGAAAAAAAACCGAGGTTGTCATTTGAACATGTTTATCATGAAGACGAATATGAACAAGATACAGAGGCATACCTTAGCCAGCTGCAGAATTATGATAAATTAATTTCTAATTACTATGAAGAGCGGACAGGCGGGAAAAGAAAAGACCGTTGGACAGAACAAATGGCAAGGATGCTTGATAGGAAGAGTAGAATGTATATGAAGGAATTTATTCAAAAAAATAAACTGGATCTTCACTAAAAAAAGCTGCCAATTGGCAGCTTTTATTTGGTTGAACCTGGTTTGTCATTATAACCTGATGTGAAGATTGCCGCTAAAAATGCGACCATTACTAAACAAACGATGAAAGTGTTCATAATTATGTAATCCTCCTTCGTCATACATTTTTCTATCTTGTCTCACATATAGTTTTATTATAGCCTATCTTATAAAAATGAAAAGAGGAAGATTCTTTTTATTGTTACAAAAAAGATAGACGCTAACCACAATGGTTACGCATGTTCAAAAGCTTATCAGCATAGAGTATATTAATCGTCTCTGATAAACCTACGGGGGAGGGCCTTATGGATATTCTAAAAAAAATCGAGATGTATCGTGAGGAAGAAGAAAAGTTACGTTGGGAAGGGTCATTCGCAGATTATTTGCAATTGTTGAGAGAGAAGCCATGGGTTGCACAGTCGGCACATTCACGAGTTTATAATATGCTTAAGGATGCAGGAATTACTGAAGAAAAAGGGACGAAGAAGTACGAATTCTTTAGTAATCAATTATTTGGGTTAGAGGAATCACTTGAGAGGCTTGTTGAAGAGTACTTCCATCCAGCAGCCAAAAGACTAGATGTAAGAAAACGTATTTTATTATTAATGGGTCCTGTAAGCGGCGGGAAATCCACGCTTGTTACCATGCTGAAACGTGGACTTGAAGCATACTCCCTCACGGATCGAGGCTCTGTTTTTGCGATTAAAGGATGCCCGATGCATGAGGACCCACTTCATTTAATTCCACATCATTTGCGGAAGGATTTTTTTGATGAGTATGGCATCCGCATTGAAGGTAACCTTTCACCTCTGAACATGATGCGTCTTGAACAGGAATATGGTGGAAGGATCGAAGATGTATTGGTTGAAAGAATCTTCTTCTCTGAAGATAAGCGAACAGGGATCGGTACATTCAGCCCATCCGATCCGAAATCACAGGATATTGCCGATTTAACAGGTAGTATTGATTTTTCAACGATTGCGGAGTATGGTTCTGAATCAGATCCTCGTGCCTATCGATTTGATGGTGAACTTAATAAGGCTAACCGAGGAATGATGGAGTTCCAGGAGATGTTAAAGTGTGATGAAAAATTCTTGTGGCACTTACTGTCGCTCACCCAGGAGGGGAATTTTAAAGCAGGCCGCTTTGCCCTCATTAGTGCTGATGAGTTGATCGTTGCTCATACGAATGAAACGGAATACCGATCCTTTATCTCCAATAAGAAGAATGAAGCATTACATTCAAGGATTATTGTTATGCCGATACCTTATAACTTAAAGGTGTCCCAAGAAGAAAGAATTTATGAAAAAATGATCAATGAAAGTGATGTTTCTGATGTTCACATTGCACCACATACATTAAAAGTAGCTGCAATGTTTACTATTCTTACTCGTTTAAAGGAACCGAAAAAAGGCGATATTGATTTACTTAAGAAAATGCGCCTATATGATGGGGAAAGTGTAGAAGGCTTTAATACTGCCGATGTGGATGAATTGAAGAAGGAATATCCTGATGAAGGTATGAGTGGTATCGACCCTCGTTACGTAATTAACAGAATTTCATCGACAATCATTCGTAAAGAAATACCATCAATTAACGCACTTGATGTATTAAGATCATTAAAAGATGGACTCGACCAGCATCCGTCCATCACCGCAGAGTTACGGGAACGTTATATGAATTATATTTCATTAGCCCGGAAAGAGTATGATAATATTGCCAAGAAAGAAGTCCAAAAGGCATTTGTATATTCGTATGAAGAATCAGCAAAAACCTTAATGGACAATTATCTTGATAATGTGGAAGCCTATTGCAATAAATCGAAACTGCGTGATCCGCTCACTGGCGAGGAGATCAATCCAGATGAGAAGTTGATGCGCTCCATTGAAGAACAAATTGGGATTTCTGAAAATGCGAAAAAGGCCTTTAGGGAGGAAGTCCTCATTAGGATTTCAGCCTTTGCTAGAAAAGGGAAACGATTCGATTATAATTCCCATGATCGTCTCCGTGAAGCCATTCAAAAGAAATTATTTGCTGATCTAAAAGACGTTGTGAAAATTACCACTTCATCCAAAACACCTGATGAACAGCAGTTAAAGAAAATCAATAATGTAGTTGCAAGATTAGTGGATGAACATGGCTATAATTCACAATCAGCGAATGAATTACTTCGTTATGTAGGAAGTCTATTAAATAGATAATAGGGTGGGGTTAAAATAGTAGGGACTGGCAGAAGGAAATCTGTCAGTCTATTTTTTTCCTTACTCAAATTCACGATAACATCTGTAATGCTCTCACTGTAACACTTTGTCCAAATTCATAGGCGAAAGCACAATTGTCAAAATAATTTGTAAATTATTCTTTATTTCTGCATAGGATAAAGTAATCCATATTTATCTTATTTTTTCACTCTCGTTATCATATGTATTGGATGAAAATGTGTGCATTTTGGAACCTATTAAATTAATAAGGAGGGGTTTACATTGTCAACAAACAACCATCAATTTGTCATTTCAAGAGAAGATTGGTCCCTCCACCGTAAAGGCCACGATGACCAGCAAAGGCATCAGGAAAAAGTGCAGGAGGCAATTCGAAACAATCTTCCTGACTTAATTACTGAAGAAAGCATAATCATGTCTAACGGTCGAGATGTCGTAAAAATTCCAATTCGTTCATTGGACGAATATAAAATCCGTTATAATTATGACAAAAACAAACACGTGGGCCAAGGTGATGGTGACAGTCAAGTAGGTGATGTAGTAGCACGTGATGGTTCTAGCGGCCAGAAGGGACCTGGAAAAGGCCAAGGAGCTGGGGACCAAGCAGGTGAAGATTACTTTGAAGCGGAAGTATCATTAATGGAGCTGGAGGAAGCATTATTTAAACAATTGGAGCTTCCAAATTTGAAAAGAAAAGAAGAGCAAGAACATCTAGTTGAAAACATTGAATTCAATGATATTCGCAAAACAGGGCTGATGGGGAATATTGATAAGAAACGGACGATGATGTCAGCTTTTAAAAGAAATGCGATGACTGGAAAGCCAGCGTTCCACCCGATTTACAAGGACGATCTAAAATTTAAGACCTGGAATGAAGTAATAAAACCCGATTCTAAAGCAGTTGTGATTGCCATGATGGATACAAGTGGTTCGATGGGGATCTGGGAAAAGTATATGGCGCGCAGCTTTTTCTTCTGGATGACTCGATTTTTAAGAACCAAATATGAAACGGTAGAAATTGAATTTATTGCCCACCATACGGAGGCTAAAGTTGTTTCAGAGGAAGACTTCTTTTCAAAAGGGGAAAGTGGCGGAACGATTTGTTCGTCCGCATACCGGAAAGCACTTGAAATCATTGATGCCAAATATAATCCACGTAAGTTCAACATCTATCCATTCCATTTTTCAGACGGTGATAATCTTACTTCGGACAATGCTCGTTGCGTAAAGCTAGTTGAAGAATTAATGAAGGTATCTAATATGTTTGGCTATGGTGAAGTAAATCAATATAACCGCCACTCAACATTAATGTCCGCCTATAAGAACATTAAAGATGATCAATTCCGCTACTATATTCTTAAGCAAAAAGCAGATGTCTTTCATGCGATGAAGAGTTTTTTCCAAGCAGAGGAATCGAAATTATTTGCCTAACAAAAACGACTGGTGTCAGGCACCAGTCGTTTTTATTGTTATTCAATTGATAGGATTCCGTCTTGACCTTGGGATGAGTGACCCTGTTTTATTACATTTAGTTTTGTTAAATTTGTAAAGATAATAGGAGTAATTGTTGATGGTGCTGACTTTTTAATGAAATCTAAATCAAATTTTAGAATTTCCTGTCCTTTTGTAATCTTTTCTCCCTCTTTAATAAGCACTGTAAAACCTTCGCCCTTTAAATTCACAGTGTCCATGCCGACATGGATAAGAATTTCATATCCTTGCTTTGATTTGATACCAATCGCATGTTTCGTAGGAAATACGTTCATGACTTCACCGTCAACAGGGGAAACTACTGATCCCTTAGATGGTACGATTGCAAAGCCATCACCCATCATTTTTTGTGAGAAGACTTGATCGGGCACTTCAGTAATCGGGATAATATCCCCTTCGATTGGCATAACAAAATCTCTTTCTGATAGTGGAGTGAGTTCATTAGATTCCACTGAAGTATAAGCATTATTTTTGGTTGTATCAATTTTTTTCATTGCATTTGGATTATTACGAAGTTTTAAAATTTCATCTGCTACGAATTGTACATTCGTTCCAACAATTACTTGAATGCTTTGCTTTCCAACGATATTAATTCCTGGTACACCAGTCGATTTAATTTTTTGTTGGTCGACTGCGTTCATGTCTTTTACTTCCATTCTTAGACGAGTTACACAATTGTCAACAGAGGTAACATTGGCATCTCCACCTAATCCTTCATAAATCTGTGCGGCCATAACAGTAAATTTACTTTCACCTGTTGCAATATTGATTTCAGAAGATTCTTCATCATCCTCTTCACGTCCAGGAGTCATCAAGTTGAATTTCGTGATGATGAATCTGAATAAGAAATAATAGATTACTGCAAACACTAAGCCTTGAACCATTAACATGTAAGGATGGTTTGCTAAAGGTAATCTAGAACTTAGAATAAAGTCAACTAGACCAGCACTAAAACCAAATCCAGCCGTCCAATGGAATGCAGCTGCAATGGCTAAGGAAATACCTGTTAATATTGCATGGACGAAATATAGCATTGGAGCAACAAACATAAAGGCAAACTCAATTGGTTCTGTTACACCTGTAAAGAATGCAGCGAAACCTGCTGCCAACATTAAAGAAGCCACTGCCTTTTTCTTCTTGTCCTTCGCAGTATGGTACATTGCTAAAGCTGCTGCTGGTAAACCAAACATCATGACAGGGAAGAATCCGGCTTGATACATACCAGTAACGCCTTTAGTTCCCTTCCCAGCCCAGAAATTACCGATATCATTAATTCCAGCTACGTCAAACCAGAATACAGAGTTTAAGGCATGGTGCAGACCAGTTGGAATCAATAATCGGTTAAAGAATCCATATAAACCTGCGCCAAAAGCTCCTAAATGAGCAATGCCTTTACCAAATGATACAAGTCCTGTAAAGATGACAGGCCATAAGAAGAATAGTACTGCAGAAACAGCAAGCATAGATACAGCAGTCATGATTGGGACAAGGCGCTTACCAGAGAAAAATGCTAAAGCATCCGGTAATTTAACATGGCTAAATCGATTGTACATCGAAGAAGCAACAATACCTGAAAGAATACCAACAAAAGCATTTCCAATCTTCACAAATGCAGGATCTACCTCTTCTGGTTTAATCCCTTCGAGCAATGCCACTGAGCCTGGTGAAAGCAGGGTTGTCACAACTAAGTAGGCAACCAAACCACTTAACGCTGATGAACCATCTTTCTCTTTCGCCATCCCAAGTGCTACCCCAACAGCAAATAGGATGGGGATATTATCAATGATCGATGAACCAGCTTTAATTAGGAAGGCCGCTAGAGGACTATCCGCCCCCCAACCCGTAGGGTCGATCCAATAACCAATTCCCATCAAAATGGCTGCAGCTGGTAAAACAGCTACAGGTAACATCAATGAACGACCAATTCTTTGTAAATATTTCTTCATCACATTACCTCCTAATAGAATCTAAAAAATAACTATAAAATAATTCATAAAAATAATATTGCGGGTGTAAGCGCTTTTCCGTTTCTAATATAACACTAAACGTTTATAGATGTCTATACCAATTCGCGAAATTTTATTTCCTATGGGTTAGAACAATATTAGTGTTGAAATGGTATTATATTCATATTTTTATTATAAAGTAAATTGGTATAGACAACTATATAATGGTGATGCTAAGATTTAGATATAACCTGAAAGGAAGTATCAAAGATGATTCCAAAAGATAATCATATTTTGCTAAAGGGTATACGGGTTTATTCACAAGAACAAATAATAGAAGATGGATATATTAAAATAAAGAATCAAAAAATCATTGAAATTGGTTCATCATCTGTGTTGTTGTCTAAGGAAAACTATAAGGTGATTGAACTTCCTGCCCAGTTTAGTGCAGTTCCTGGCTTTATCGACGTTCATATCCACGGTGCAGCCGGTGCCGACACAATGGATGCAACCAAGGAAGCACTGGATATAATGGCAGCAGCATTGCCTAAAGAAGGTACAACTAGCTTTTTAGCTACTACGATGACCCAGGAAGGGAAACAAATTGAGAATGCCTTAATAAATGCCGGGAATTACATTAAAGAGGAGCACGATCCAGGTAAATCTGAAATACTCGGCATTCATCTAGAAGGACCGTTTGTGAATAGTAAAATGGCTGGGGCACAGCCAATTCAACATATAATTGATCCTGATCTTGCTTTACTTGAAGAATGGCAAAAGCTCTCTAATGAGACGATTAAACTTGTCACTTTAGCTCCAGAAAGACCGCATGGTTTAGAGATGATCCGATATTTAAAGAAGAAGGGGATTATTGCATCGATTGGTCATACAGATGCTACTTATGACGAGGTGAATGAAGCTATTGAAGCCGGAGCAAATCATGTCACTCATCTTTATAATCAAATGAGAGGGCTGCATCATCGTGAACCTGGAGTTGTGGGAGCGGCCTTTTTAAGAGAAGAATTAAAAGCTGAGATTATTGTCGATGGGGTGCATAGCCGTCCAGAAATGGTTAAACTTGCCTTTAAGCAAAAACGAAGTGATGGATTGATTTTAATCACTGATTCAATGCGGGCAAAATGTTTGAAAAATGGGAAGTATGATCTCGGTGGCCAAGAGGTTTTTGTAAAGGATGGAAAAGCAGAACTTGAGGATGGAACTCTCGCAGGAAGTATTTTGAAATTGGGGCAGGCGGTAAAAAATATCATTTCATATGCGGACTGTTCACTTAAGGAAGCAATTGAAATGGCATCAGTGAACCCAGCTAAACAATTGAACCTTTATGATCGAAAAGGGAGTATTGCAGTTGGAAAAGATGCGGACATTGTTATTTTAGATGAGAATATGGAAGTTTATATGACATTATGCAGGGGAGCTCTTGCTTACAATAGGGAGGAAAATTCTAAATGAAGATTATTGAGGTCAAAGATTATCAACAAATGAGTAATAAAGCAGCTGAATATATTATAAAAAAGGTTATTCAGAATCCAAGTATTAAACTTGGTTTGGCTACAGGCGGTACTCCAGTTGGGACATATAAATGCTTAATTGACGACCATCAAAAAAAGGGGACTACTTATCAAAAGGTAACCACTTTTAATTTAGATGAATACGTGGGGCTCCCGGGTGAAAATAAAAATAGCTACCGGTATTTTATGAACAACCAGCTTTTTGATTATATTGATATCAATAAAGCCAAGACAAATGTTCCAAGCGGTATTGCTGCAGATTTTCAAGAGGAGTGCCATCGATATGAGGATTTAATAAATCAGCATGGCGGTATTGATTTGCAAATCCTTGGGATTGGCAGTAATGGACATATTGGCTTTAATGAACCAGGAACTTCTTTTGCTTCCAAAACGCATATTGTAGAGTTAGCTTCTTCAACTATTCAAGCAAACGCAAGATTTTTTAATAAAATCGAAGAAGTTCCAACTAAAGCCATTACAATGGGAATTTCCACCATTATGAAAAGCAAAGAAATTCTGCTTCTCGTGTCAGGTGAGAAGAAAAGTGAAGCACTTTTTAGATTATTGAATGAGGAGATAAGTGAAAACTTTCCAGCATCTGTGTTGAAAAATCATCCATGTGTTACAATTATTGCAGATAAAGCGGCAATAGCAGATTTAAAGGTTACAACGTGACAGTTATAAGGAAAGGATGCAGCTGGAGGAAATGATTAATAAGAATTCTCCGATTCCAATTTATTACCAAATTGAAGAATATATTAAAGAACTAATTGAAAATGGTGAGTTGCGGCCTGGTGATGCACTCCCGCCAGAAAGAGAATATGCGGAAAAATATCAGATTAGCCGGATGACAGTAAGACAGGCATTTACACAGTTAGTAAATGAAGGATTGTTATATCGATTGCAAGGTAAAGGTACTTTTGTTGCAGAAAGAAAAATTGAACAGCCCCTTCAAGGATTAACCAGCTTCACAGAAGATATGAAGGCCAGAGGATTCGTGCCTGGAAACCAATTACTTCACTTTGAAATTATTCCTGCAACTAGACAAGTAGCAGGGCAGCTTTTAATTTCTGAACATGGTCCTGTATATGAAATCAAAAGAATTCGTCTGGCCGATAATGTCCCAATGGCTTTAGAAACAAACTATATTTCAGCAAACCTTATTAAAGGACTTACAGAAGGAATTGTAAATGATTCCCTGTATAAATACATTGAAGAGCAATTAGACTTAAAAATTGATAGTGCTTCACAGATCATCGAATCATCTGTTGCCAGTCAAAACGAAGCTGATTTACTAAAGATTAGCAAGGGTGCACCAGTTATGTTAATCCAAAGAAACACTTTTCTAAAGGACAATACCCCTGTTGAATTTGTTAAATCGGTCTATCGTGCAGATCGCTATAAATTTATGATCCAAATGAAACGCTGAAGACATAGTAATGGAGGTTATTTAACGTGTTCAATCATTATTTTCAAAAGCTTCACGAATTATTAAGCTTAGTTGAAAAGGATGAAACTGATGGCCTCAAAACAGCTGCTAAAAAGATCGCAGAATGTATCCAAAACGATGGAATTGTTCATGTCTTTGGGTGCGGACATTCACATATCCTTGGAGAAGAACTTTTTTACCGTGCAGGTGGACTAGTGCCAATTAACCCTATTTTAATTGAGGACTTAATGCTTCATAAGGGGGCTGTTCGTTCATCTCAATTAGAAAAGGAAAATGACTTAGCAAAACAATTTCTAACTAGAGTGAAAATTCAACCTCAGGATGTGGTTATTGTTGCATCAACCTCTGGAAGGAACCCTGTGCCCATAGATGTAGCGGAGTTTGCTAAAAATAATGGTGCGTTTGTTATTGCAATCACATCATACAGTTATATAAAGGCAGTAACATCAAGACATAAAGATGGTAAATATTTGTATCATTCCGCTAACCTTGCTATTGATAATCATATTAAGGTGGGTGATGCACTAATGGAGCACGAGTCTATTGCAGTTAGCTTTGGTTCAGGGTCAACAGTCATTGGGACAGCAATCGTTAACGGAATCATGGTGGAAGCGATAAGTATAATGATCAGTAATAATTTTGAACCGCCAATTTTTAAAAGCGGCAATGCTGACGGTGCAGAAGAACATAATCGTGCGTTGATTAACAAGTATAAAGAACGAATTCCAATGTTGGAAAATTGAATGCAAAAAACGAAACCGACAGTTATACTGGTTGGTTTTTTTGTGGGAAATTAAAAATGCGTTTATTTTCCACCAATACTTTCTTTGAAAAACAAGAAAAATAAAGGGGTAACATGATTTTTTCAAAGGAGGTATTTCGATTGATAAAAAAATCTTTTGGGATAGTTTTAACAGCGGTTTTAACAATGGGACTTGCTGCTTGTAATAACAATGATAATAATGACTTAAATGATCAGGATACACATGTTGGGATGAACAATGATATAAGAAATAACACCCCATATATGGATGTCCGTAATGGCAGAGATGATGGGATTGACCACAATGGTCCATTAACTGAGGATTACACCAACACTAATAACAGTCAATCGGATCTTGATGTAAATCTTTTCAATACTAAACGGAAAAACAAGAAAAATTATTACAAAAATGATGATGATATGATTTCTTCGTATCAGACATCCTTAAACAGTAACCAATATCCGCATACTAGAGCGGTATTAATCCGTGATGCAAAATATCAGTATATTACGATCGACCCTAAAAATTGGGGAATGATGCAAATCCAACCATATATCCAGCAGCAAACACCGACTGGACAGGCACCGTCAGTGACGCAAGCGCCTATTCACCAGCCAAAGCAAACAACACCAACACCGAAGCAAAACGCGCCAGCACCGGCGCCAAAACAGCCAGCTACTACACAAAAAAATAATGCACCAGCGCCAACCACTGGAAATGTTAGTCAATACGTTCAACAAGTAATTGACTTGACGAATGCACAACGCAGTAAGAATGGTCTTCCAGCATTAAAAGCTGACTCACAGCTTAATGGAGTGGCACAGAAAAAATCGCTGGATATGCAGCAGAAGAATTATTTCTCACATACTAGCCCAACATATGGATCTCCATTTGACATGATGAGAGACTTTGGTGTGACCTATAAATCTGCGGGTGAAAATATTGCCCAAGGGCAACGTACACCACAGGAAGTAGTTACTGCCTGGATGAATAGTGAAGGCCATCGTAAGAATATCCTTAGTGCTAATTTTACTCATATTGGGGTTGGATATGAAGCGACTGGCAAACATTGGACGCAAATGTTTATCGGAAAATAAAGGAGTAAGTCAAGTAAACCGACAGGTATTTTCCTGTCGGTTTACTTTTAATTGGATTCGCTTTTTAAAATCGAGGGAATGGTTGGAAATTTAAAATGAAAAGTGGTCCCTGCTCCGACTTCACTCTCTGCCCAGACTGTTCCATCCATGGCACGGGCAATGCTGTAAACTACCATCATCCCTAAACCTGTTCCATTTTTTCCTTTTGTTGAATAAAACGGTTCTCCTAAACGCTCAAGTTGCTCATTAGTCATTCCAATACCGGTATCATTGACACTGATTGTTACATAATTTTTACTGAACTTAGTGGTAATGGTTAAATATCCACCATTTGGCATTGCTTCAATCGCATTTTTGATAACATTCACAAAACATTGACGAAACTTCTGTCCGTCGCCCTCAATAAAACCAATAACTGAGAAATCAGTAATAATTTCTACTGAATTTTGATTGGCCAAAGGCTGAAGAATATTAATTATTTGCCTCAATTCACTTTTTACATTTAGCTCCTCAAGCACTTCCAAGGAGGGCTTCGCAAAAGTTAAGTAATCTTGAATAACACGTTCTGCAGAAATTAATTCCTCTTTAACAATCGAGAGGTATTCTTTTCTTTTATGCCTTGAAAGATAATCATCTTGAAGGAGTTGGACAAACCCACTGGCAGCCGTTAGTGGATTCCGGATTTCGTGAGAGATAGCAGCTCCCATCTGTTCCACCGCTTTTAATTTTTCTGCTTTAATGAGCTCCTGCTGCATTTCGTTATTTCGTCTGACAAATTCAATCCCATATGAGATAATGCCAATTCCAAGAGAGGGAATAATTAGGAATGCAAACCAAGCATCCAGCCAATAGGTATGGGTATTTTCGAAACTCATCCCAATAACCGTTATCACACCAAGAACCACACCTAAACATACCGTAACGAAAATACGCCGTCCTGGAACTTGTCTTAAAAACCACGGATATACTCGCCAGAAAATTACTCCCAAGGGTGCATATAGTACGGCTGTTTGAATTAAGCCCAAATCCAATCCATAGAAGCTCCTTATAACTATAGTGGCAACTATAAGAATTGGTCCGATTCCGATATAAAGGGCCCCCAACACTAACGGAATAATTCTTAAATCGTATCGGGCAGACGGAACAGGAGTGTAAGAGAATTGAATACACAGCCATAGCATGGCAATACAAATGATAATTAGTGAGGATTTAGAAAGGGTAAATTTTTTTTTATTATCGAAAAAAATTAAACAGAGAAATAATAATATGATAAAAATTGAGAGGTTTAAAAAAAGATGTTTCGTTATGTCCATTAACGTCACCATCCAAAATAAGGCTGTTAGGGAAATTTTACATGTATTTTCCACATTATACAACAATATTTGCATAATTTAGAAAAAATAAAATAGTGTTTCCAAGGTGAAAATGGAAGGCTTGTTTGTTACAATCCTTCCAAACTTAATTGAGCAGACATAATAATAGAGGCCTCCCTTTAAAGGGAAGCCAAAGTTATCTTGTATCTCAAACGGTAACAAGTTTAGTTGCGAATTCTTTAGCTGCAAATCTGGCGTTTTCTTGTCCTTGTTCAAGAATCTCGGGTACCTTTAGTGGATTAATATCAAAACCTTCTGTAATAACTGAATCAGCAACCTCAATCCCTAAGAATCGCAGTGCGATTTTTAAATACCGATCACCGGACTCCAATGCCTCCATTGGAGTCCCCGTGTACTGGCCGCCTCTTGTTTGGAGATGAATCGCTTTTTTATTCATTAAGAGCCCTTTTGGTCCGTTAACTGTATGGGCAAACGTTTTTCCTGCAATAAATAGATTATCGATATATGCTTTTAATATGGCTGGGGAGCTTAAATTCCACATAGGGGAGACAAAAACAAAGTAATCAAAACTAATAAATTCATTAGCGAGATTATGCATAAGTAGTATTTTTTCTCTTTCTATGTCTGATAGTTGTTCTAAGGAATACCCGTAACCAGCTAGTTTTCCTCTTGCAGATACCAAATCTGCATCCATTTGCGGGAAATCTAATGAAAATAGATCAACTTTCTTGATTTCTACCTCTGGCCGAACTTGGTGAAAGGACTCAAGAAAAGCCTCCCCAATTTTTAGCCCTTTTGATTTCTCCAGTCCCTTCGGATTCGCAGCGATATAAAGTAATTTTTCCATATTATACACAACCTATCTAACATATTTTTCACTAAATTTATTATAAAAAAAAAATCATTGTTCAATATTGAACATTAGGTGACGTTAATGAACATTACGTGACGTTAATGAACATTACGTGTCAAGCTATTAATTATTCGGGTTTGTATGAGGTAATTCTAATTATGAGGAGTCTAATAATATGCAAAATTATTTATTTAAACGCTTACAAAATCTATTGACTGATTTTATCCTCGATGATAATATACATCTATACTAATTAATTAGTTCACTAAACTAATTAATAGAAAATATTAACAGCGCTATTTTTTATTTTTTAAAGGATTTTGAAAAGGGTTTCAAGATATTGAAGATTCAAGAGATTTAAACGGTTTTAAGGTTTGGGGTAAATTACAAAAAATAAGGGAAGTAAATGGAGGGGTAGAAATGAGTCAAGTAGCTAAAAAATCCGCTGTAGAAACAGTATCTGAAAATGGATTCAGAAAGTTTGGAATGAAAGACAAAATTGGATATATGTTTGGTGACTGGGGGAATGATTTCTTCTTTATTCTAGTTGCAGCATTCTTAATGGTTTTCTATACAGATGTCTTTCATATTAATCCTGCTGCAGTCGGTGGATTATTCTTTCTTGCCCGTTTGTGGGATGCAATAGCCGACGTTTCATGGGGCCGTTTTATAGATACAAGAAAAGCAGGGAAAAACGGCAAATTCAAGCCTTGGATTTTTAGAATGTCTTTCCCGCTTGTTATTTCTGGTGTTTTGATGTTTGTACATATTCCAGGAATGTCAGATGGATTTTATCTTGCTTATGCTTACGTAACATATATTATTTGGGGAACACTATATAGTACAGTTAATATCCCTTACGGATCGATGGCGTCAGTTATCACAGGCGATCCTGTTGAACGTACTGCACTATCTAGCTGGAGAACATTAGGTGGAAATTTGGCTGGTTTAATTATTAACGTGGTTGGACCAATGATTTTATTTGTTAACAACCGACCAGATGCTAATCACTTCTTATTAGCTGCATTACTTTTTGGTGGACTTGCACTAGCTTGTTACATGGCTTGTTATAAATTATCTGTTGAACGGATTGTAATGGATGAAACAAATAAACCACAGATGAACTTTGGACAAACAATGAAAGGTCTTGTTAAAAACAGACCATTAATCTGGTTCCTTATTGCTTCATTATTGTTCCTGGTTATCTTTATGTTAATTGGTGCAGTAAACGTGTATTTATTTAAGGACTACTTCGGAAATGCAAAAGCATTAAGTATGGTTGGTCTTTTTCAATCTATTGCAGTATTTGTAGGTATGCCATTTGTTAAACCATTAGTTGCGAAATTTGGTAAAAAAGAAGTGGCTTCTGGTGGTTTATTACTTGCTGCTCTTGTATATGGTGCTCTATATTTCCTTCCTAACTTAACAGCAACACAATTTATTGGAATTTTAACGGTTGGAATGTTAGGTTATGGTCTTTTCAACCTTGTCATTTGGGCTTTCGTTACTGACGTTATTGATTATCATGAGTATTTAACTGGCTTACGTGAAGATGGAACCGTTTACTCGATCTATTCTATGGCACGTAAAGTTGGTCAAGCAGTTGCTGGCGGCGTTGGCGGAGCAGCAATCGCAGCAGTCGGTTATAATTCAAATCTTAAAGCACAGACAGCTGATACGCTTCAAGGAATCCATACAATTGGAACTCTAGTACCAGCAATTGGAATTGGTCTTGTGTTCCTAATCATAGTATTCTGTTATCCATTAAACAAAAAGCGTACGGCACAACTTGCGGCTGATTTAGCTGAAAAAAGAGAAGGAAAACACTAATTCATTAGCATAAGAGAGAAGATAGCTAAGATCAGCTTAGCTATCTTCTTTTTTTATAATGATAAGAATGTATAAGTTTTAGAACCTGAATTACTGTCTAGCTCCAGCGCATTAGCTCCTTTCTTGATATATCCGCTTACAAATTAGTATTGACGGAATTTGTCGATGGTGTTATTCTAACGGTGCAGACAATTAATTAGTTTATTAAACAAATTAAATTAAATTAACACGCTTTGAAACCTCAAAATATCATCCATACATTCTTGGTAGTTTTGAAAAGGGTTCCAAGTAAACGCTTTTAAGTAAATAGGAAGGGAAGAGTGAAAGCAATGGAGAATAGTGTCTCAAAGAAACTAACCTTAAAAGAAAAATTTTCATACGGTTTAGGTGATGTTGGTAATGGATTTATGTTTGATATGGGGCAAATTTATTTGCTAAAATTTTATACCGATGTTTTAGGAATTTCTGCTTATTGGGGCGGGCTAGTATTTTTAATATCGAAGATTTTTGATGCATTTGCGGATTCTGCCGTTGGTGCATTCGTAGATAAGCGAAAAGTAGGTAAGAGAGGTAAGTTCCGTCCCTTCATCTTATTTGGATCGATTCCGCTTGCCATTATGACTGTTATTTCTTTCATGGCACCCGAGTTTTCAGACACTGGAAAAATAGCCTTTGCTTTTATTACTTATATGGCCTTTGGGTTGTCCTATTCCATTGTCAATATCCCTTACGGATCACTTGCAGCATCCATGACCCAAGATTCTGTGGATCGTGCCTCACTTGGCTCCTTTCGAGCGATTGGCAGCCAATTTGCACTGCTTATTTCGGGTATGGTCGTAATCCCAATTGTTCTATATTTTCCAAATGAAAAATTAGGATATATGGTAGGGATCGCTTCGATGGCGTTAGTAGGGGTAATCTTCCATTATTTTTGCTACCGAAACACAACTGAAAATATTATTAGAGAGCCTCAAAAAGAAAAAGAAAAGGTTCCGATGTCAAAACTATTCAAACTATTACTTAGTAACAGACCGTTAATTGCCCTTTGTTTCGTTTGCTTGTTTATGGTTGCCGGAAGTAACCTGCGCACGGCAGTTCAGTTATATTACTTACAGTATAATTTAAATAATCCCGGTCTTATGTCTTTGCTTTCTTTTACTAGTATTGGAATCGCTGTCATTGGTTCATTTTTTATTCCAGCACTTGTTAAAAGATTAGGAAAAAAGAAAACATTCATAATCGGTCTTTTAATTGGAATTGCTGCGGATGTTGCAAACTTTCTGTTACCGGCAAACATACCGACTTTCCTAATATTGCTTACAATTGGAAGTTTGGGTCTTAGCTTTGCACTTGGTTTACCATGGGTAATGGTTGCAGATGCAGTGGACTATCATGAATGGAAAACAGGACAAAGGACAGAAGGGATTGTATATTCAAGTTATAGTTTCTTCCGTAAACTAGCGCAGGCACTTGCTGGATTTATTCCTGGTGTAGCACTTGGGTTAATTGGTTACGTTCCAAATGCAGAGCAAACTGCTAGCACACTCATTGGTATAAAAGGGTTAATGTTTCTTGTTCCAGCTGGACTAAACTTAATTGCAGCGATTATCTTAATTGTTCTGTATAATTTAACAGAAGACTTATATAAAAAGATTGTTAATGAACTTAAAAATAAACAAAAAGCTAATAATGGTTTAAAAAGCGCGTAATAATTACAAATAAAAATCCCCTTTTAGCAATTGCTAGAAGGGGATTTTTCACTGTAAAGTTAAATTGAGAGCGCGTTTTCAATTTCATTGTCTTTTAGATCATAGGGCAAATTTAGCATCGGGACATCTAGAAATTGTTTGATAGCAAGTGCACATGCTCCAAGAACACATGATTTTTTTCCGATAGTAGAAATCATTAATTCACGATAATGACTAATTGAGGAATTTAGATTTTTGCTAATTTTATGGAGCGAGTCGGGATAAATTCGCAACAATTCACTATCAAGTACGAGCACGTCTGGGTTATACATGTTAATCATATTATTCAATCCAATAGACAGATAAAAAAGGAAATCTTCCATCAATTGGTGTACTTCTTCGTCGCCTTCATTAAGCCATTTTTGAATATGTTCGTAAGTCAGATCTTTAATCTGGCGTTTTTCAGATAAATACTCAAAAATACTCGATTCAGAAGCATATTTTTCCCAACAGCCCTTATTTCCACAATTGCAAGGTTTCCCCTCTGGTACCACAATCATATGACCTATTTCACCAGCAAATCCATCATGGCCACGGAAAAAGTCATTTTTCATCATCATGCCTAGGCCGATCCCCGAATAGAGGGTGGCACATAACAGGTTGTCTGTTTCATGGTGCACATAGACCCTTTCGGCGAAAGAACTTAGATTTGCATTATTTTCAATGTAAATTGCGATATTTATTTCTCTCTCTAAATCACTCTTAAGATTAACTTCATGCCAATCAAAACGTGGAACATAGTGGATTTCTTCGTCTTTTGTAACCAGACCATGTATGGCGACAACAATTCCGACAATACCATAGCGGCTGGAAGTGTAATCTGATTTGATCCTTTTGACTTGTTGAATTAGAATCGGGAGAATCTCCTCATATTTTGTAGTATTTAATTGGATAATACTTGAAGAAACGGGACAACCAAGAAGGTCTGATATTGTAAATGATATTTGACCATAATCAAGGTCAATACCAAGTGCATAGCCGGCATCTCCATTTAATGAGAGCATAATTGGTTTTCTTCCAACCGAATAATGCTCTAGGTGTGTTTCTATAATTAGCCCTTCTTCTAATAAGTCAGCAACTTGCGCTGAGATCGTTGCTCTTGTCAAATTAGTGGCTTTGGATAGATCTGCTCTTGAAATCATGCCTTCTTTCACAATTTCTCTAATGATTAAAGAGCGATTAATTTTCTTTATATATGCCGCATCACCGGTAACCATTAATATCCTCCATTTCGGGCATTACTTTGTGTATATTCTTATTATATCAGTTCTTTAATTAATTGGACGTTTATATTCTATTTATTCCTAAATAGTTAATTGACTAAACATATTAAACATGATAAATTATGTATGTAATTAATTTGTTTAATAAACAAATTAAAATAGAATTATCTGTTAGCAAATATTTATAGATTACTGTAAGGGGTTACAGCAAGCGCATCTACGTATGAATTGTATTATAAGGAGATGGATTAGATGAAAAAATTTATGGATCAACACTTTTTGCTAAATTCCGAAGCTGCAGTAAAGTTATATGAAAATGCAGCAGCAACTTCACCAATTTTTGATTTCCATTGTCACCTAGATCCGAAAGAAGTTTGGGAAAACAAGTCATATGAAAATATTACCCAAATTTGGCTTGGTGGGGACCATTACAAGTGGAGAACGATGCGCATGAATGGTGTTGGTGAACGCTATATTACAGGTGAAGCTAGTGATTGGGAAAAATTTGAAAAGTGGGCAGAGACAGTCCCTCATTTACTTGGAAATCCTGTTTATCATTGGACACACTTGGAATTAAAAATGTTTTTCGGAATTAATAAAGTATTAAGTCCAGAAACAGCTCGTGAAATTTGGGATGAATGTAATGAAAAATTACAGTCATCAGAATTCAGTGCGAGGGCTTTAATTGAGAGGTCAAACGTAAAGTTTATCGGAACGACCGATGATCCAATCTCCACACTAGAATACCATCAATTATTAAAAAATGATGACACCTTTGAAACGACGATTGCACCAACATTTCGACCAGATGGTGCGATGTTTATTGAACGCCCAACTTTTGCAAGCTGGATTCAAAAATTGGCGGATGTTTCCGGCATAAAAACAGATTCCTTAGATGGCCTTTTATCAGCTTTAAAACAAAGAGTCGAGTATTTTCATGAAAATGGCGGCCGTGCGTCTGATCATGACATCCAAAAGATGGAATATGTAGAAACAAGTAAACAAAAAGTAGAAGCGATCTTCAATAAACGTATAAGCGGTGAACAGCTTACAGATGAGGAATTGATCGCCTATCGGATTTTCCTATTAAAAGAACTTGGAAAAATGTATGCTGAAAAGCAGTGGGTTATGCAGCTTCACATGGGAGCGCTGCGAAACAATAACACTAGAATGAAAGAATTGCTTGGGACTGATGTGGGATTTGATTCAGTTGGAGAAGCTAATATGACTGAAGGCTTGTCGAGATTCCTTGATTCCTTAGATCAAGAAAACGCACTGCCAAGAACAGTATTATTTAACTTGAACCAAAAAGATAACGTAACATTAGCTGGCATGATGGGGAACTTCTATGAAGAAGGTGTTCCTGGTAAGGTTCAATTAGGTTCAGGATGGTGGTTTGTTGATCATATCGATGGTATGGAGAGACAAATGAAGGATTATGCAAATGTTGGATTACTCAGCCATTTTATCGGTATGCTAACAGACTCGCGCAGCTTCTTATCTTATGCTCGTCATGATTACTTCCGCCGAATTCTGTGTAATATCCTTGGCGATTGGGTGGAAAAAGGATCGGTACCAAATGACATGAAGCATATGGAGCAAATGGTAAGGAATATCTGCTTTAATAATGCTGAAAGATATTTTTTAGAACGCTAAATAAGGCTTCTCATTGACCACATTTATTTTACATGGTTGGAAAAACTATTGATGTGTATTATAAAGAATATTTAGTCAAAAAGCACTTTTTGTTTGTATTATTATCAGAAATATGTTTATCTAAATAGGATTATTAAATAAGAAAGAGGGATTGTATGTCTAAACAACAAATTGGTGTAATTGGTTTAGCCGTTATGGGTAAAAACCTTGCCCTAAATATCGAAAGCCGCGGTAATTCTGTCGCTGTTTTTAATCGTTCTTATGAAAAAACAGAAGAATTCTTAAAGAATGAGGCAGAAGGAAAAAACTTTGTAGGTGCTCGTACCGTTGAAGAATTCGTTAATTCTTTAGAAAAGCCTCGCAAAATTTTATTAATGGTTAAAGCAGGTACTGCAACAGATGCGACAATTGACTCCTTGAAGCCATATCTTGAAGAAGGCGATATCCTAATTGATGGTGGGAATACATTCTTCCAAGATACGATCAGACGTAATAAGGAACTAGAGACAGCAGGATTCCATTTCATCGGAACTGGCGTTTCAGGTGGAGAAGAAGGCGCATTAAAAGGTCCTTCTATCATGCCAGGCGGTAAAGAAGAAGCTTATAACCTTGTTAAACCTATCTTAGAAGCCATTTCTGCAAAAGTAGAGGGCGATCCTTGCTGTACGTATATTGGTCCGAATGGTGCGGGTCACTATGTGAAAATGGTTCATAACGGAATTGAGTATGGAGATATGCAGTTAATCTGTGAAGCTTATTTTATTTTGAAAAATGTCCTTGGTTTAGATGCAAAAGAGCTTCATGAGGTCTTTGCTGAATGGAATAAAGGCGAATTAGACAGCTACTTGATTGAAATTACGGCTGATATCTTTACAAAAGTGGATGAAGAAACTGGTAAACCAATGGTAGATTTAATCCTCGATACAGCTGGTCAAAAGGGTACTGGTAAATGGACAAGCCAAAATGCTTTAGACTTAGGTGTTCCACTTCCAATTATCACTGAATCTGTATTTGCCCGCTTTATTTCTGCAATGAAGGATGAGCGTGTTAAGGCAAGTCAGGTTCTTAATGGACCAGAAGTTAAGGCTTTTGAAGGCAATAAAGAAGAATTAATCGAAGCAGTTCGTAAGGCGTTATATATGAGTAAAATTGTTTCTTATGCACAAGGTTTTGCACAAATGCGTGCTGCATCAGAAGAATACGATTGGAATCTTCGTTACGGAGATATCGCAATGATTTTCCGCGGCGGCTGTATCATTCGTGCGCAATTCTTACAAAAAATCAAAGATGCCTATGATCGTGATCCTGAATTAAGAAACCTATTACTAGATCCTTATTTTAAAGAAATCGTTGAGAACTATCAGCAGCCATTACGTCAAGTTCTTGCTGTGGCGATCGAACGTGGAATCCCTGTCCCATCCTTTGCAAGTGCAATTGCTTATTATGACAGCTATCGTACAGAAACACTTCCAGCAAATCTATTACAAGCACAACGTGACTATTTTGGTGCACATACGTACCAACGTATTGATAAAGAAGGTATTTTCCATACAAACTGGATGGAATAATAACAGCAAGTTACCGAAATGAATATATGGCCAAAAGGGCTGTCTCAAAAGTGATAAATCACTCTTGGGGCAGCCCTTTTATTTTTACATAGCACTTCCACTTTTCTTAGTGCCTGACACCATTCAATCCTTTTCGGAATTCAGAAGGAGTGATTCCATTGATCTTTTTAAATACCTTTGTAAAGTAGTTGACGTCGTTAAAGCCTACTAATAAAGCAATGTCTGTGATGGACAGACTTTCATTCTCCATAATTTTTATGGCTTCATTAATCCTGAGTTTATTGATGTAATCTGTTATCGATTTACCCGTCTCTTTTTTAAATTGTCTTGAAAGTTCGTAACTATTAGATTGAATAGCATTGGATATGGTATCCAGTCTTAAATCTTGATCTAAATTTAAACGAATATACTCGATTGCTTTTCGAATTAAACGATTGAAATTTTTTAAGGAGAGCTTTTTTACAGCATCACAATATTCATAGTACATTTGCATTTGAAGGTCCGAGAGCTGCTGAATGGAAGACGTCTTTTCAATTTGGATAGCAAATTTTTCTGAAATGCTGTCGATATATACAGGATGAAGACCGCCTCTTTCAGCTGAGATTCTTAACACTGTATTGTTTACGAAAGCTAAATTCTTTCTGGATCGTAAAGGGTCATTCGGAATGCGATCTGGGATTTTCTCAAAGAGAAACATACCTTCGTTTAATACTTTATCTAACTTTGCTCGATTTCCACTTTCTACAGCTGACATGAGATCATTTTGAGTACGATATCTTTCTTCGATAGTAGCAATAGATGGCCTAGCGTTTATTTTTACGGCATCGGAAATCATAGGGTATTCAGAGTGCAGCGAATAATTAATTTTACCGATCGTTATCTTTCGGGTGGAAGAATTATTCCGGTTAAAATTTGAGGAAAGATAAGCAAGAAATTCGGCGATGGTTTGTGCTTTGTATGTACTAATTAACGGAAGAGATAAATAAAATTGTTCCATTATATGGCTAAGTGAAATAGAGAATTTGTTAGTAAAGAGTATGTCATGAATCATTAGAGAAGTAGGTTCCTCAAACAAAAAAGGTCCCACCACAATACTCCCTATGTAAACCTCCTGTCTATACAGTTTTGCAGAGATAAAATTAATCTTGTATGAACTAGAATGGAATAGAACATCTGGTTCAGACGCTAAATCGTGTAGATTCAATAAACTATGAAAATTTCCATAGTACTCTTTTAAAGGTTCAGGTACTTGATTGTGGCCAAATTCACTTATTATCTGTGATTTGAGATCGATAAAAATGGTATCAATATGGGAAAAACTGAACGCAAATTTGCATAATCTTTCAAGTTCTTGATAGGACATGCTAACACTTCCTGATTGTCTTTAATTTTCTTATTTATTATAAACATTTTACTATTATTCGCAAAATTTTACGAGAATAGAAAAACGTTTTCATTTATGATTAGAGCATAAATCATCAAATCCTGATTTGTAGATGATAGCAAAAGGTCTGTTAACAACCTATAGAAATAAGGAGGAACAGTCTGACGTGAATAATGATTTATTGATTTCAGGTTTTTCGGATGAAATTTCGTCTGATTTTGATATTCAAATAGAAGTTGTAGCGAAGTTAGGTATGCGTTACATTTCATTGCGTGGTATTGATGGAAAAAATATAGGTGACTTTACTGTCGATGAAGTTAAAGAAAATGTTCAACCAAGGCTTCAAAAAGCTGGAATCGGTGTTTCTTCTATCGGCTCACCAATTGGTAAAGTCTTCATCAATGATGAAGAAGGATTTGCAAAGCAAAAGCTAATGTTGGACACGCTTTGCCAAATTGCTATTTTATTAGATTGTAAATACATTCGTATATTCAGTTTTTATATTCCAAAAGGTGAAGTCCCCGACCAATATAAAGAAGAAGTGATTAGCAAACTAAAAGAGTTTTCGGCGATTGCGGAAAAGCACAATGTTATTTTATTACATGAAAATGAAAAGGACATCTATGGAGATATTGCGAGAAGATGTTATGAGATTTTAAAAGAAGTTGGTTCAGCACACTTTAAGGGGATTTTTGACTTTGCTAACTTTGTTCAATGTGGTGAGGACACACAGGAGTGTTTCAATTTATTAAAGGAAGAAATAGTTTATATCCATATTAAAGATGCAGTTACAACCGATCATGAAAACGTAGTATGTGGCACGGGTGAAGGTAAGATTCCTGAGATTCTATCCCAAGTAATAAACAGTGGTTACAAAGGCTTTCTAACACTTGAACCACATCTAGTTCTCTTTGACTCCTTAAAAGATCTAGAGCTTGAGGATGCGGCGGAGGTTATTAAGGACAACAAAGGGCTGGATGGTGCCAGCGGCTACAAGCTTCAATATGAAGCACTTCTAGACATTCTTAAAAAAATCGAAAGCGAGGGAATTTAATTATGGCAGATGTAAGATTAGGGATTATTGGATTAGGTGCAGAAGGTGGTATGTACGCAAATTTCATTTCTGAAGGAAAAGTTAAAAACATGGTGATTGGTGCGATTTGTGATAATGATCCTGCTAAAAAACAAGTAGCGGAAGAGAAGTATCCTGGTGTTCCTTTCTACGATAATTATATCGATATGCTTGAAAGTGGTGATGTTGATGCAGTCGTTACAACTGTTCCACATTATCTACATCCTGAAATGGGAATTGAATCACTAAAAAGAAACATTCATGCATTAGTGGAAAAACCAGCTGGTGTTTATACAAAACAAGTGAAAGAGTTAAACGATTTTGCAGCATCCAAGCCTGAACTTAAGTTTGCCATCTTCTTTAACCAGCGTACAAATCCACTTTATAAAAAAGTAAAAGAACTTATTGATAATGGTGAGATTGGCAGCATCCGCAATACCAACTGGATTATTACTACCTGGTGGAGACCTCAAGGGTACTACAATCAAAGTGAATGGAGAGCAACTTGGGGTGGTGAAGGCGGTGGTGTCCTTGTAAACCAAGCACCACACCAAATTGACTTGCTTCAATGGATTTGCGGCATGCCGAAAAAGGTTTATGCAAAAGTAAATTATGGCTATCAAAGAGATATTGTGGTTGAGGACGATGTGACTGCAGTATTTGATTATGGAAATGGTGCTACTGGTGTATTCGTAACTCGTACACACGATGTAATGGGAACTGACCGTTTAGAAATCCTAGGAGATAAAGGAAAAATCGTGGTAGACGATAGTAAGAAAGTAACCATTAAGCGCCTGAAACAATCTGAGAATGAAATGAGCAATTCCATGGATATGTCAGATGTTATGAAGCTGTTTATGGGCGGCGGTGCAGGTGACATTTTCACTGAGGAAGTACTTGATTTTGGTAATGTTTGGGGCGAACAGCACATTGCTGTATTAGAAGACTTTGCTTCTGCAATTGTAGAAGGTACCCCATTATTAGCTCCTGGCAGCGATGGAATTAATGGTGTTAGACTTGCAAATGCGATGCACCTATCAAGCTGGTTAGGCAAGGAAATAGAAGTACCATTTGATGAAGATTTATTCCTAGAAGAATTAAATAAACGGATTGCTGAAGAAGGTAAATACCCGGTTAGAAAGTAATCGAACATTTGAAACGAACTCGGGTGCAAAATACGCTCCCGAGTTCGTTTCAAAAAAGGGGAGGAGCAAATGCTAAAAGTAGCGGTAATTGGACTTGGAGATATTTCTAAAATTCATATTCCATCTATACAAGCTAACCCAAATGCCGAGTTGGTGGCAGTTTGTGAAATTAATGAATCATTAAAAGATACCGTACCAGGGGTAAATTTTTATACGGATTATAACGAGATGCTTGAAATAGAAAACCTTGATGTTGTCCATAATTGTCTTCCTCACTATCTACATTATCCTGTAACAAGAGATTGTGTAGATGCGGGAGTTCATGTTTTTCAAGAAAAGCCGTTGGGCTTGAACACTGAGGAAGGAAGGGCACTGGTAAAACTAGAGGAAGACCATAGTGAAGTTAAAATCGGAGTCTGTTTACAAAACCGTTATAATGAGTCGTTTGAAATGCTTATGGAGATTGTCAAAGGCGGCGAATATGGCAAAGTCACAGGGGTTAAAGGGCTGGTGGCTTGGTATAGGCCAAAAGCTTATTATGATGTGAAACCATGGCGTGGAAAAATGGCGTATGCCGGGGGCGGTTCCATGATCAATCAATCCCTTCACACACTGGATTTAATCCAGCTAGTCGGCGGAAAAATAGAATCAATAAGAGGTTCTGTGGACCAATTATTGGATTATGGGATTGAAGTGGAAGATACAGCTTCTGCACATATACTCTTCGAAAACGGTGCAAGAGGATTATATTTTTCAACCAATGCAAATCCTGAGAACTCTAGTGTAGAGCTAGAAGTATATCTTGAAAAGGGTAAATTCATCATTAAAGACAGCATTCTCACAAGGGTAAATGAAGAGGGAAAAAAGGAAGAATTGATAGAAGATGCTAAGCTGCCTGGATCGAAATTCTATTATGGTGCCAGCCATACGAAAACAATTAATCAATTCTATAACTGTATTTTACAGGGCAATCATGATTATGTTCATGCAAAGGATGCGCTTGTATCTATTCAAATGATTGATGCAATTCGACTATCTTCAGAGACAAAACAAAGTATTAAGATGGAGGGGTAACCATGAAAAAGGGTAAAATCGGCGTGCAAATGATGATGCTTAAAGGCAAAGTCGAAGAACTTGGTGCCTATGAAACAATGAAAAAAGTAAGTGAACTTGGCTATCACGCTGTAGAGGTATCACAGATCCCGATGACAGCTGAGAACGTCGCGGAATTAAGGAGAGCTAGTAACGACTTTGATATCAAAATAGCGGCTCTTTCAGCTGCACTAGAGCCCATGCTTCCTGGAGCGCCTGGTGAGACATTAACTAGTGATTTTGAAAAAATCGTAAATGATTGTAAGACGCTCGATTGTAATTTTTTACGAATCGGAATGCTGCCGTTAACTTGTATGGGTCACAAAGATAGAATAATGGATTTTATTGAAAAAGCAGAAGCGATGGCCCATAGATTAGCTGAACATGGAATTGAATTGTATTATCATACACATCACCTTGAATTCCAAAAATATGATGGTGAATATTTATTGGATATCATTAAAAACAACACAACTAAACTAGGTTTTGAGTTAGATGTTCACTGGATTCAAAGAGCAGGCGTAAACCCTGTTGAGTTTGTTAAACAATACGCTGGCCGCATTTCTTTAATTCACCTCAAAGATTACCGAATCGGACAAATGGATTTAAGTGAAGTAGACTTTAAAGATATGGCAAAATTCATGCATATTTTTACGAATACGATTGAATTTGCGGAACTTGGGGAAGGTAACCTTGATATCAAGGCAATTACTGAAGCAGGTCTAGAGAGTGGCGCACAATATTTCTTGGTGGAACAAGATGATACATATGGCCGCGATCCATTCGACTGTTTAGAAATTTCAGCAAAACATTTGAGAAAATTAGGATTTACTGAATGGTTTTAAATAAAATGGGTGTCAGGCACTAGAATGAAGTGCCCCCCCGTCAAGTAGACAGCGAAAATAAATAAAACAGACTAAGCGGCGTTACCCCTGTATTCTAAGGGACTAAGGCCGTTTAATCTTTTTTGTAATCGTTCATAATTATAAAATCTTATGTATTCCTCAATGTCTTTTTTCAACTCTTCAAATGTACTGTACTTGTTTAGATAAATACTTTCACTTTTCAATGTTCCCCAAAAAGCCTCCATTGGTCCATTATCGATACACCTTCCGACCCTCGACATACTTTGAACCATCTCTGCTTTATTAATTTTCCTTTTAAAATGCAGGAGAAGTGTATTGAAATCCTCGATCACTATGAAGGAGGGGTTTTGCTCCTGGGTAGCTTCCAAAGCTAAATCAGAGGTTTTAATGCTTGGCTTATACTTTTTCCTTTCCGTCGGATAACCGATTGAATACCCCCACCCCTCATTATTCTATACACCCGCTTGTGGTTAATATCCTTTGATAAGGTACGTCTGAGATTCAATGTAATTCGACGATAGCCATATATGCCATCTACCTTTTTATATAGAAGCTTTATCTCCTTAAGGATTTCTTAATTAAAACTCTCATTTTCTGAAGGGGAACGGATAATCCACTTATAATAAGCTGAACGTGGCTCAAAGACGCTTCTTTAAACGCCTCCTTTCTAGTTCCTCCAATTTTTTTAAGAATGCATTTTCTGCACGAAGCCGTTCATTTTCGCGCTCCTATTGCTTCATTTCTCGCTGATCAAAAACATTCAATATTTGAAATAATGAGAAATATTTTAAGTGATTAAAACAAGATTTTGAAAACAGAAAGTAAGTTTATCGATTATTATGTTATTAATGGAAGGTGAAATCAACCTAAACACTCCGTTAATATTTAATACTCTTTTTTAACTTTTTTTCATTAACGTTTGTAATCGCTTTCTTAAAAGTTTTTTAAATTTAGAAAATTATTTAAAGATAGAATAGGAGGAGTTAAGATGGAAGGTAAAGGGAAGTTGAATTTGCCAGCAGGTATTGAACAGTCTTGGGATGTGTTATTAGATTCCGAGGTGCTTAAAAGATGTATTATGGGGTGCAAAAAATTAGTGCTTGTAGAAGAAGATAAGTATGAAGCTGATATTTCTATGGGTGTTGCAGCAGTGAAAGGTGACTACTCCTCTACTATTGAATTAGCAAATATTGATAAACCTAAATCTTATCGAATGATCGTAAAAGGTGAGGGCGGTCCTGGAAGTATTGAGGCTGTCGCAGATATTAACCTTGAATCAGTAGATGAAAACACAACTGTTCTTCATTACACCTTTGAAGCAGAAGTGGGAGGAAAAGTTGCGATGGTCGGTCAACGAATGCTAGGTGGCGTAGCCAAGTTGGTCATTAAAGACTTCTTTAGTAAATTTGGGAAAGAATTAAAAAAAGCAAACGTACACAGTTAATTAAATAATTAATCAAATAAAGGGGAGAAGGGAGAGATTTTTTATGAATTTAGGTACATTATTGGATTTTGCGGTTGAGCGCTATCCAAACCATATCGCTCTAGTTCAAGGACTAAAATCTTATACATATGTCCAATTGCAAAATGAAGTAGAAAAAGTAGCTGCTTCTTTGCAGCGTCTAGGCATTCAAAAGCAGGACCGTGTTGTCGTAATCTTAAAGAACAGACATGAGAATGTTATGGTTTACTGGGCATTACAAAAGATCGGTGCGATATATACTCCAATAAATCACCGCTTATCTACTAAAGAGGTCGAGTATTGTGTAAACGATGCTGAAGCGAAAGCGGTCGTCTATGAATTAGCAAGTCAAAATGCTGTGTTAGGTTCGAACTTTGCTAGAAGGCCAATCTTGATTGGTGTTGAGAATTACAATGGTGTAGATATTTCTTATCCTGAACTAGTAGACAGAAGCCCAAGAAGTTATCAAAAGCCAACTTTAGATGAAAATGATATTTCTATTATGCTTTACACATCTGGAACAACAGGACGTCCAAAGGGTGTACCACGAACCCATAGGAATGAATATGCCTCAGCAATGGCACATATCGTCCAAAACCAGTATCATTTATGGGAAAGCACGTTAGGAGTAATGCCGCTTTATCATACAATGGGAGTTCGTTCGCTGCTCTCAATAGCTTTTTTAAATGGGAAATTTGCCCTTTTACCAGAATGTGACTTTGATGCTGGTGAGGCGCTTGAAATTGTACACAAAGAAGGAATTTCTTCCCTTTATTTAGTGCCGACGCTTTATCATGATATGCTAACACACCCAGATTTTGACAAGTATGACCTTTCTAAGCTTGAAAAAATCGGTTATGCAGGTGCAGCGATGACAACGACATTAGTAAATCAATGTATGAGCTTACTTAAACCAAAACTGTTTGTAAATCATTACGGCAGTACGGAAGTTTATACGTTTACCATCTGCCCGAATGTTCATGAAAAGCCAGGCAGTGCTGGTAAACCTGGTATACACCAAAATATTCGTCTGGTAAAAGCAGATCCAGATGGCCATTCTACTCCTGATGATATTGTTGGGAAAGAAGAAGTTGGTGAAATTATTGCAAACCTGGATTCCATTGAAGCATTCAAGGGGTACTGGAATCGCCCTGATGCTACTAATAAAGCGATTCGCGAGGGCTGGTATTTTACAGGGGATATTGGTTTTATTGATGAAGACGGCGACTTATTCGTTGTTGGCCGGGTTGACGATATGATTATCTCTGGAGGAGAAAACATTCATCCATTAGAAGTTGAAGATTGTCTGACTCAACATCCTAAAGTTTTGGAAGCTTCCGTTATTGGGGAGCAGGATGATCGCTGGGGACAGATCGTATCAGCCTATATTGTTTCTAAAGACGAATCAGTTACAGCGCAAGAACTGGATGAATTTTGCAAGAATCTTCCCAGTTTATCTAATTTCAAAAGACCTCGTAAGTATACGTTTGTAAAAGAAATTCCAAAAAGTCCTGTAGGAAAAATTCTTCGCCGAAAATTGCGTGAAGGTGATTTTGATGCGCTGCACAATCAAAGCGAAACTATCAGCAAATAAAAATCCTAAAATAGAAAAGGGGAAATAACAAATGACTATAACAGAACAAACCTATGACCACATTCGAGTAGAGAAAAATGTAGAAAAACAAACGGCAACAATCGTGTTCGATCGTCCAGAGAAAATGAATTATATCAGTATGCTCGGCAGAGATCAGCTTACAGAAATTTTTGCTGGTTTAAATCAAGACGATGAAGTGCGTGTCATCATCCTCAAAGGAGCCGGTGATGTATGCTTCAGTGCAGGAGGAAGCATTCCTGAATTTTTGGCGACACATCAAGAAAAACTTTCTCATCTTGCAGAGAACGTTGCTGCTCCTGAGCGTTCTCCAAAACCTGTCATCGCTCAGCTCCAAGGGTATACGTTTGGTGTAGGACTAGAACTTGCGATGGCATGTGATTTCAGAATCGCACGGGAAGATACGCTGCTTGCCCTTCCAGAAATGAACCTAGGAATGATCCCAGGGAGCGGAGGTACACAGAGAATTGCAAAGGTTGTGGGCTTAACAAGAGCAAAGGACATGATTATGCGTGCAAGAAAAATTCCTGCTGATGAAGCGTATCAATGGGGTCTTTTAACACAAGTAGTGTCCAAAGAGGACCTTCAACAAACAGTAGATTCACTAGTTGAGGAGCTTGTTCGATTTTCTCCGATTGCCCAGCGTGTCGCTAAAGAAGTGTTAAACGCCTCTGAAGAAAGTCCGTTAAGTGTTGGCTTGAAAATGGAAGGGAAAGCATACGGTCTCTTGCGTACAACACAAGACTTTAAAGAAGGCGTAGACTCGTTCGTTGAAAAGAGGAAACCTGTTTTTACAGGAGTGTAATAAAGAGATAATCACCGGCAGAGGATGCCGGTGATTATCTCTTTATAAAGGGAGTTAAAAAAAGTTACTATTACAATTCATGTATGCTTCAAGGGGGTTAATAGAACATAGATAGTAGAAGGAGTGTTGGCATGCAGCTAAACAAGGTTTCGGAAAACAAGAAAGGGTTTTCAAGTCATTTGAATGTAAATACTATTAGTGCAGGAACGATGGCAGCAATCTTTGGCTGTACTGGTCCGTCATTAATTATAATAAACGGAGCAGCAAATGGTGAATTAACTCAAACACAGATGATTTCTTGGTTATTTGCAATATATTTTTTTGGTGGGGTTTTAGGAATACTTATCTCCCTGAGAAATAAACAGCCGATTGCTGGCGCTTATTCAATTCCTGGCGCTGTGCTTATTGTCGGTTCATTGTCAAACTTTTCTTTAAATGAAGCTGCAGGTGCTTATTTAGCGGCAGGGATCATTGTATTTATTTTGGGGATTACAGGGGTTATCGGTAAAGTGATGCACTGGATTCCGGTTCCAATTGTTATGGCGATGATTGTTGGAGCAATGATTAGTTTTGGGACAGAGATGATTGCATCACTCGAAAAAGCACCAGTCATTGCAGGTTCATCAATCCTCGTGTATCTTCTCTCATTCCGTTATATAAAAAATTTTCCACCCATTTTAATGTCATTAGCAGTTGCTATCGTTTTATCGGTAACAATGGGAGAATTCCAAGTGAGAGATTTGGAATCAGTTTTTATCGTACCTCAGCTAGTTACACCATCGTTTAACATTGATGCGATTATTTCAATCGGTATCCCACTTGCACTATTAGTAATTGGTGCTGAAAACGCTCAGGCTACAGGTGTGTTAATGACACAGGGATATAAACCACCGATTAATGAGATGACCATTTTAAGCGGCATTGGCGGGGTTATCACGTCTTTTTTTGGAGGACATAATGCGAATATAGCGGGGTCAATGACAGCAATCTGTGCATCAAAAGAAGCTGGTCAAATGGAAGGAAGATATGCAGCAGTCGTTGTTTGTGGTGTGTTATTTTCAACATTTGGATTGTATGCAGGTTCAGTCATACCTTTTGTAGCTGCAATGCCGAAAGTATTAATCAGTACTGTTGCTGGACTGGCTATGATTGGAGTTCTTTTAAGTTCATTGCAGGAAGCGTTTTCTAAACCTCACTTCCAGGTTGGTTCATTTTTTGCCCTCATCATTGCGATGTCAGGAATCCATTTTTATGATGTAAGCTCTCCATTCTGGGCGATATTAGGCGGTGTTGCTATTTCTCTGATCATTGAAAAAGCTGATTTTAAAGCCACTCGTGATCATCAAAACGTAAAAGGTGCAGATTCTAAAGTATCTCATGGAGTGTGAAATAATAAACATTCCCCAGGTTCTAGAAGTATGGGGGGAATGGTTGAACACAGACTGTATGTCACTTATGAAAAGAATAAAAAATTAGTAGGAGATTTATGGGGAAAGAGAGGTGGATGTTATGTAGGACTTTTGGTCTCCATTCTTTTTATCCGTAAAAGTATCTATCGTAGCATTCATTTTTACGGCGTTTTTTGGAACTTATGCGGGAAAATGGTTATCTGGAAAGTTATTTAGAGGGAAAATCGTACTAGAGACAATATTGATGATTCCTTTGGTGCTGCCTACGTCGATGGGGCAGGAGAGTGGAAGGTGTTTTGGAAAGTAGAAGTACCGCTTACTTTAAAACAGCTCGCAGCAGGTATCATTTTAAGTTTCACACGCAGTTTTGGTGAGTTTGGTGCAACCTTGATGTTTGCAGGCAATCTTCCTGGAAAAACCCAACTGTTCCTGTAGCTATTTATATGGCGTATGAAACTAGTGACATGCAAAAGCTTTGGCTATGGGTGGCCGTGTCCATCGCCATTTCCTTCCTCTTTTTATGGATGAGCTCCTGTTTAAAATAATGTGAAACTTCTTTCATTGGGGCTTTCAACGTATAGAGGGAATGAGACCATATCCCCCGTAAGGGTTCAGTGTTTGGGATGATGGCCTAGTTCAAGTACCTGCACTTGATAGGAGAATGTTGAATTTGAGGTGACAATCATGAAACATTTATTAATACATGATCATTTGAACCGTCCATTGCGTGATTTGCGGATTTCCGTTACAGACCGCTGTAATTTCCGGTGCACGTACTGTATGCCTGCAGAAATTTTCGATCAGGATTATGTATTTATGCCAAAGGAACACCTTCTCACATTTGAAGAAATTGAGCGGTTGGCAAGAATTTTTGTTCAGCTTGGGGTGAAGAAAATTCGTTTAACAGGCGGTGAGCCTTTATTAAGAAAAGATTTGACTGTTTTAGTCCAGAATCTGATGAGGATTGATGGAATTGATGACATAGGGTTAACGACAAATGGCGTTTATCTAGTAAAGCACGCTGCTGATCTTAAAAAGGTTGGTTTAAAGCGGGTGAATGTCAGTCTCGATGCAATCGATGATGAGTTATTCAAAAAAATAAATGGAAGCGGAGTCAGCACGAAAGCAGTTTTAAAAGGAATTGAAGCAGCACGTAATGCAGGGCTTGAAGTAAAAGTGAACATGGTTGTGAAAAAAGGGATGAATGACCATGAAATTATTCCAATGGTTTCTTATTTTAAGGAGCGGGGGATTACTTTACGATTCATTGAATTTATGGACGTTGGGAGTACGAACGGTTGGAATTTTGATCAAGTTGTTTCCAAAAAGGAAATATACGAGATTATTCAAGCTGTTTATCCGCTTGAGCCGATTGAACCTAGTTATTTTGGAGAGGTAGCAACACGTTACTGTTACGTAGGTACAAATACGGAGGTAGGCTTTATCACCTCTGTTTCGAAATCATTTTGTTCAAGCTGTACACGCGCACGCATTTCAGCGGAAGGAAAACTGTACACGTGTTTATTTGCAGCAAAAGGCTTTGATTTAAGAGAAAAGCTCAGATCAGATGCAACAAACGAAGAGATAGCAAAGGCGGTTAAGGAAGTATGGAATAACAGAAAAGACCGTTATTCTGATGAACGTACAGAAGAGACAGTGAAAAACCGAGAACGAATTGAAATGTCTTATATTGGGGGATAAAAATTGTAAACAACAGTTTTAATCAAGTCCTTTTTAACGTTGAAAATAAAAATTGTTTTCTAAATGAATGTACCGAAATATTAACAGGCGTGCAGGAAGGAAGGAGTGAAAGTGAAAGACAGATATTCTAGACAGGAGCTCTTTTCACCGATTGGAAAAGAGGGTCAGAAAAAGATAAAAGACGGATGCAACGGATAATTTTGATACAAGAATGGTACTCAATGACCTTTCTCAAAAGAAAAATATTCCTTGGATTTATGGCCTGTGTCGGAAGTTTCAGCATAAGCTATACGATTATACCAGGAAAAACGCCGTGTTTGCATTGCTTGCTTGAACATGTGCCTGTTGGAGGAATGACATGTGATACAGTCGGAATTATCAGTCCTGTTGTCCAAATGGTTGTAGCTTATCAAGTGTCAGAAGCGCTGAAAATACTAGTAGAAGACGAAGAATCGTTAAGGCAAACACTTGTGTCTTTTGATTTATGGAAAAACCAGTATACTGCTGTTAAGGTAGGGAAAATATCTATTCTCACTTCTAATCTTTAACTTTTTAAAAAAGCAAAGCGTATCTCTAACTAGGGAGTTAGATTGTGAGATTATTCGTTAATAAATTTTCGCCGAATTCTAGCATACAATGGCTCATGGAAAGAATGAAAAACGCAGTGGATAAATTATTATATGAAGTAATTACGAACCCCATCAATGTTCAGAAAGTGATTGATAAAGTCGTAAGAAGAGAAGCTGGAGCGCTGACAACTTTTATTGGGACTGTCTAGGAAATTACAAAAGGAAAACGGACATTGTATCTAGAGTATCATGTGTATTTATCGATGGCAGTAAAAACACTTGAAAAAATTGGGACGGAAATTAAAGAGAAATGGCCTGAAGCGAAAGCGGCAATTACCCATCGAATCGGAAAACTGGACATTTCTGATATTGCCGTCGTGATAGCTGTTTCGACTCCACATCGCAAAGACGCATATGATGCTAACGAATACGCTATAGAACGCATTAAGCAAATTGTTCCTATATGGAAAAAAGAGTATTGGGAAGATGGTGATATGTGGATTGGTAATCAACTCAGGGAAACCGGAAATGGAGGAACACAAATGATTACCGTTTTATTATTTGCGCATCTGTAAGAACAGTTAGGAACAGATAAGATGATAATCAATAAGGTAGAATTAACAGTTGCAGAATTAAAAGAAAAAGTAGTAGAAGAAATTGGTTGGGATCAAAGACAGCCCTTGATGGTCGCAATTAACGAAGAATATGCGATTGATGAGGATTTAATTAAGGAAGGCGACATTGTTGCGCTGATTCCTCCTGTCAGTGGAGGATAATAACATGAATATCAATTGATCTGATGCAAGGTATTAAACAATAAGAAATGAAAATAGGGAACGTAAAAATGCTCTAATCCAAAGACTAGAGAGGAAATTAAATATCCGAGCGACAAAATTAAAAGTGCAGAGGTGAAATGTATGCTAAATAGTTTAGAAGTATCATATGTAACGATTGATTTGCCTTTCAGATTAAACCATGTCAATTGTTTTTTGGCAAAAGGAGAAGATGGATGGACAATAATCGATTCAGGACTCCATAATTCAATAACTTACAACAAATGGAAACCTATTATTAAAAACAAAAAAGTTGCCAATATCATTATTACTCACTATCATCCAGATCATTACGGCTTTGCTGGTAGACTGCAGGAAATGACAGGTGCGAAGGTATTTATGACCGAGATTGATAAAAATACAGCCATACGAAATTGGGGAGAAAAAAATATTGACTCTTTAGGAGAGAACTACTACAAATGTGGGATACCCAAAGAAACAGCATATGAGATGGCCAATAATGAGGCAGGATTCACACCTCTAGTAACTCCACACCCCAAAGTAGATTATTTTTTACAAGAAGGCAATAAATTTTATTTTGGTAAATATGAATATGAGGTATTAAATGCTCCAGGGCATTCTGACGGATTGATTTGTCTTTATAATAAAGAGAAAAGTGTCTTATTTTCTACAGATCATATCCTTCCTAAGATAACACCAAATATTTCCTATCATTTTCATGGTGAAAGAAATCCACTCGAAAAATTTCTAGAGTCACTTCATAAATTTAAAAAACTTGAAGCGGAGTTTGTAATACCTTCTCACGGTGAGCCATTTTGGAATGCAAATAAAAGAATTGATGAGATAATTAATCATCATTATGAGCGACTTTCTAAAATACTCGAAATACTAGTTTCCCCTCGTTCTGTTTATGAGATTAATAATCTAATATTTGGCCGTAATTTTACTTCTCACGAAATGAGATTTGCAATCGGAGAAACAATATCTCATCTAGAATATTTATTAAATAGAGGGGAATGTACAAAGGAATTGGATAATGGAATTTACATATATAAAATATAAGGAATGATTTATTATTTTATTCTGTTCTCTTTATCTCTGAACATAAATACCTCTTGCAATTAGCAAAAGGTATTTGTGTGACGGAAATTCGTATTTTGTGCACGCAATCTATTCTGAATGAATTATTACAGGTTTGGGGTACGTTTCCCGAATTCTTGAAATTATTTTCTAGAAGGAGTAAGTCTATCAAATGTATTACCATGGATATCAGCGATACCCCTATAAAGGACATAAATTATAAAACAAAGAGTTTAGAGTTTGAAATAAGAAAAAATTTAAAAATAGAAAAATAAGATTTTAAAAGGCTAATGTAAAATAATTGATTATTCTGTTATTAGGGATTATTTTTTCATTCTACTTCATTTTGGAATACCTATTTACTTACCGATATTTGAAAACGTTTTCTATGTTGTTTTGAAATTTGGAAGATTATTAAAAACATAGAATAATGGTAGGTAAAAGAAAGCAGCGTATCTTCTGGAAAAGTCATCGCCGCCATTGGTTTAAGGAGGAGGCGCTTGCAATCTGGATTCAAAAGGACTAAATTCTGTTCCTTGGAAACTCGTAACGCGATCTATCATGTTAGCTTATTGTGGTCAAAAGTTACTAGGAGGAATGGTCAGATGTTTTAGGTAGACTTTTAGCCTTAGACCTAGTTCTGTGTGACCAGGAACAAGAATCTTTTTCTTTCCAATGGAGTGATAAAAAAGGAGGTTTACAATTTGGGTATCGAAAGAGGTACAGACGTTAGAAAAAATATTAAGGATTTTTTCGGTAATTTAACTCCCGCTGCTCTTGGAACTGGTCTGGTTGCTGCATTGTTTAGCATTATGGGGCCAGGTTTAATTGTAATGAATGCAGCTAAAGAAGGGAATCTTTCAGTTGAGCAGGCAGTTTCCTGGTTATGCATTATTTATATAGCTGGCGGAATATCTACAATTTTCTTGTCACTCCGCTATCGTATACCAATTGTGGTTGCTTATACCATACCTGGTGCTATCCTTATAGGTAATGCCTTAAATCATATACCATTTCAAGAGGCAATTGGGGCATCTATTGTTGCTGGTATAGTGGTTACAATTCTTGGAATATCAGGTTTGATAAAGAGGGTAATAGAGTATATTCCTCTACCTGTCATGTTAGGTATGATTGCTGGTGTCCTTCTCTCTTTTGGTATTAAAGCAATTCAGGCTGTGGTAGAGGCACCAGCTGTTGCTGGGAGTTCCTTTGCAGCATTTTTTCTCTTGTTATCAATGAAAAAGTTCTCTAAGAAATTCCCACCTATTCTAGGTGCAATGATAATAGGAGGGGTATTCGCTACAGCACTTGGCCAGACAAACTGGGGGTCGATAGAACCTTCATTTACTCATCCTATATTTGTAGTACCTCATTTTAGTATTCAAGCAACCTTAGAACTCACGTTGCCCTTAATTATACTTATTATCGGTGTTCAAAATATGCAAGCTGTCGGGGTGCTTTACGCTACAGGATATAAACCGCCTATCAATGCGATGTTTACTCTTCCAGGTATTGGTACGATCATTAACTCTCTTTTTGGAGGACATCCTACTGTTATAGCAGGACCAAGTACTGCAATGGTTTCTAGCGATGCAGCTGGTGAGGATAAAAATTTAAGATATGTAGCAGCAACTTTTGATGGATTTCTCTGGATTTGTTTTGGCTTAGTAGCAGGGATGGTTATTGCAGTTTCAACGGTTGTTCCTGGCCAATTACTTTCAGTGCTTGGCGGTCTAGCTATATTTGGAGTGTTTATAAGCACTTTTGCCGGAGCTTTCAACGGGAAATTTAAAAATGGAGCCATGGTAGCATTTCTTATAGCTATTTCTAATGTTACCGTATTTTCAGTTGGTGCCGCTTTCTGGGCTCTATTGGTTGGATTTGTCGTTTCATTATTACTTGATCGAGAGGACTATCGCAAAGCAAAAAGTAAAATGCTTACAGAAAATGAAAAAGCAAAGAGTGCATAATATATATAGCTTAATCATATTTGAAAAAGCAGCATTCGGCCCTTGACTGTATCTTTTATAATAGACGTTTTTCTAAAAAGGGAATATGCTGCTAGTAGGTGATCTCAGTATTAAACTGGGATCATTTTCTTTAATCATGATTTGTATTTCTCTTAATATTTAAGATGTGAGCGATGGATATCTATAGTTTTTGAATTCTTGAAAATCCTGAGATCTTATCTATCTTATAAAAGGGAGAGGAGAAAGAGCAATGAGTTTTATTAAGAATATCAAACAAAGTTTCTTAATTCAGAAAAAGCTATTAGTGTTTTGCAAATAGTCTAGCAATTGCTAGACTATAATAATTATCCATACAATTTCAAATTAAAGAACTGGATCTTTTATGAGGCGTGGCATAATTACTGCTACTGGGTATCCATTAATGGCCCCAACAATCAGTATAAGCAAAGAGATAGGCCAACTATAAATGAAATCATCTATAAAATCCAAAAAGAGTCGATCCTACTTCTCCTACTAAATAAACAACGATTGAGCCATCCCTAATAGCTTCCAATTATTAATTTAATTGTTCATCAGTCTTTGGAAACGTGCCATTTCTATAACCGCACTTTCACCATCACCGTCACCTAGTCCTTCTCCTTTGTCAGTCTCTACTTGAAATTCATAAGATACAAAGTGTCTAGTAACTTTTGTGATTTTTACTGTAGCTTTTACATTTGTCCCAATTGATGTAGGTGCGCGGTGGTAAGTTTGCTGACGAACTCCTACAATACCGTGACCTTCATGTATTAGTGGAAGAAGTGCGTCGTTTAAAGCCGGTTCCGCCATTAGCCCTACAATTGCTGTTGCTAACACATGGACACCCTCGTTACCCAAGTTATGTGCTGTTACTTCCTGATCAACTACTATCGTAGATATACCGAACTCACCTACTGCTTTTTCCTTCCATGACATATTGGATCGGCCCCTTTACAAAAATTCTTCTATATAAACTTATCTGTTATGTGTACAGAAAATTATTAAAAGCTTTTTTAAAGTGTTTTAAATATTTATTTACTTTTCTCACTCATACAACGTTTTGTTGAAAAATAGACAAAGGGGAATGATGGATAACAGGTTGTGATAAACGGAGGGATTTCATGAGACCAGTTTATTGTTTAACCGTTACTCGCCTTTTTCCTGATGCATAAAAGTCAATATGGTATAAGTGTATGTTGTCAAATAGTAATTTTAATGATCAAAATTTTGAATATAGAAAAAAGTTTATCGATTATTTTATTATTAATGAAAGGTAAAGGGAGTTTGAATACGTGTTATAAAATTCAGAAGTACTAATGAAATGTATTATGGGTAATAAGAAATTAGCGCTTGTCGAAGAAAATAAGTAAGAAGCAGAAATCTCTATGGAAGTCGTTGCTGGAAAGGTTGAATACTTAAAATAATGAAAATATAATAAATTTTTATAATACATATCTTAAAAAATTAAAACAGCTATATCTAGATAATTTTTATAATTAAGTTCAAAATAATATGTTTAATAAAAAGATTTATAAGTAAGGGGGGATCTTTTGGCTGAACTCTTAATTGTTGATACAGACTCTAGTAGTATAAGTGATATACGTCATATTGTTGAAAACAGCGCCTATAGTTTTCTTCGTATTTATGAAGCTAATTCCGCACAAAGGGCAATGTTGATGCTTAAACAATCCCGTCCAAGTGCGCTTTTGTTGGATGTTTCACTTCCTGATATAGATGGGATAACTTTGGGAAAAAATGCACTGCAGCTTTATCCGGATTTATCTATCATTGTAATTACCGGTTTAAAAATGTTTGAAATCGTCCAATCAGCAATTAATGCAGGTTTTTCAGCTTATTTATTGAAACCGCTTACGAAAAATCAACTTTTGGACACATTCGATCGTGTTTTAAAACCTGTAATTAAAAAGGAAATAAATGAGACAGTGAATGATGAAGACAGCATCAATTTTGACTTAAGAAAGCCAATTCAAAGCGCAGTGCAGTATATTCAGTTACATTACAACGAAAGTCTTACTCTTAAAAATATTGCTGATAAAGTTTATTTAAGTCCATCGTACTTTAGTAAATTATTTAAGGAAGAAATAGGGATGACTTTTGTCGAATACCTATCTTGGATTCGTGTTCATAAGGCAAAAAATATGTTAAGAATGACTTCACTACCAATTGACGTTATTGCTAATAATGTAGGTTTTGCTAATTCTAGTTACTTTGCAACAACATTTAAAAAAATAGAAGGGAAAACACCAACTCAGTATCGTGAGCATTTTTTCTGGGATCAGACAGAAAAAATATAAATGAATATTGTAACGTTGACAAAATATTAAAACTTCAGGAGGGGTTGTTGTGTTTACGATAACAAATGAGATGGAAAGGTGTGGTCGAGAGAATAAAAGAGGCGTCATGGCCACCGTCATTCGGGTAGAAGGATCAGCATATCAGAAAGAAGGGGCAAAATGCTTTATTGCTGAGGATGGAGAGCTAATAGGTTTGTTAAGCGGGGGATGTGTTGAAAGCGATGTTATTGAACACGGAAAAGAAGTTTTACAAACTGGGAGGCCCAAAAAAATCTATTATGATTTCAGAGATGAAGTAGACCAAATTTGGGGGCTTGGAGTAGGTTGCAACGGCGCGATAGAAATTTTTCTCGAACTATATGATCCCATCGGTCATCCTGAAAAATGCGAGTTAATGAAAGCAGCTTTTACAACAAGTAAAACAGAAATAATTGCAACGATTACAGCATCTAAAAACGAATTTGAAATCGGCGATAAATGGATTGTTTCTGTTAAAAACGAAGTTATTTCTATTAATCGGTTTGAAGGAAAAACCAATCCCTACTCCAAATTATTAAAGGGGAAATCAATGCTTGCTTCACTGAATAATAACACTGAGGTATTCTTTGATTATATTGATCCCGTGCCTACACTGTGCGTTTTTGGAGCTGGACCAGATGCTGCGCCATTGGTCAAGACAGTGAAAAACTTAGGTTGGTTGGTAAAGGTAGTTGATCATCGGCCAGGCTTTGTGAGTGAGACTAATTTCCCATTAGCTGATGAGTTAATTTGCTATCAAAGAGATGAAAGTCCTGAAGTTGGATTACATGAGAATGTATATGCCGTTGTAATGAGCCATCAATTTATCCAAGACCAAATTGTTTTAGAAACGCTTTTAAAGTCAAACATTCCCTATATCGGAGTGCTCGGGCCAGTGACAAGAACAGAACAACTGCTGCAGCCGATATGTAACAAGTATTCCATTGCCGAATTAAAACTTGATCGGATTTATAGTCCAGTAGGGATTGATATCGGTGCAAAAAATCCTGAAGAAATTGCTTTAAGTATTGCTTCGGAATTGGTCAATGTTCATCGGGATGGCAATTCCGTGCACTTAAAACAAACAATGGGGAACAGCCTTTTAAACATTTCCAATTCAACAGAGGGGTGTGATTTTTCATTGCAAATATGAAAAATGAAGTCTGGGGTATTGTTTTAGCTTCAGGATTATCAAGTAGAATGGGCACCCCGAAAATGCTCTTGCCTTATCAGCAAAAATCCCTTGTTCGCCATGTTATTGAGAAGTCTTTAAATTCAGTTCTTGATGGTGTGGTTGTCGTCATAAATCCAAAAGTTATGGGGTTATGTAAGGAAGTTTCAATTCCTGGAGTAAAGGAAGTCATCAAAAATAATGATTCACATTTAGGCATGTCAACCTCTATTAAAGCAGGATTGCATTCATTACCTCAACAAGTAGAGGCAGCAGTTATTCTTTTGGGAGATCAGCCTGAAATATATGAACATTCAATTAACAAAGTAGTAGAGACTTACCTTTTAAACCATAAGCCATCAATTGTCCAGTCTGTCTTTTTGAACAACGAAAAAGGTCATCCAGTATTATTCAATCGGAAATTGTTTCCTCATCTTTTAAAGATAGATGGAGATAGTGGGGGAAAGTCAGTGGTTCAAAAGTTCACTAGGGAGGTTGTTTATGCCGAAATGAACGAGATGAACATACCTGATGTTGACACTTTGGAAGATTATCAACGCTTGATTAAAGAAGAGGAGGTTTGAAAATGACAAAGATAATTGGTAAGTCTGCGACGAGAGTAGAGGACAAACGGCTTCTAACCGGACAAGGGACATATATAGATGATCTTGGTACGACACCAAAAACAGGACATGCGGCTATTTTGCGAAGTCCTCACCCTCATGCAAATATTAAATCCATTGACACAGCGGAAGCAGAAAAAATGCCGGGAGTTAAAGGAATTGTAACAGGACAAGACATTAAAAATCTTTTAAAGCCTTTTAGTGTTGGTGTTACTGCACCTGTTAAGTATTTTCCTCTTGCAATCGATAAAGTGAGGTATGTAGGAGAGCCTGTTGTCATCGTAGTTGCCAAGGACCGTTATATTGCGGAGGACGCTCTTGAAAAAGTTAAGGTATCTTATCAATCCTTACCACCAATAGTTGATATAGAAAAGTCATTAAATGATGATGCACCCGTATTGCATGAAAATGTTGGTTCAAATATCGCAAATCATCGACAATTTCATTACGGTGATGTTGATAAGGCATTCGAGGAAGCCGATCGAATCGTAAAGCATAAATACAACTTTCCAAAATATACAGCTACCCCTGTAGAAACATACGGCGTGGTTGCGAATTATGATTCGGCTCATGATCAATATACAGTTAATGCAAATTTTCATGGACCATTTGTTATTCATTCTATTATGGCTCAATCATTACAAATTCCAAGCAACAAATTAAGAATTATTATTCCAAAGGATATCGGTGGAAGTTATGGAATAAAAGCAGGAATATTCCCATATATCGTTCTTTGTTCAATCACAAGTAAGCTTGTTGGTTGTCCGGTAAAGTGGATTGAAGACAGACAAGAACATCTTTCTTCAAGTGCTAGTGGAACCGATCGCGTGACTTACATTGAAGCAGCAGTAAAAAGTGATGGCAAGGTTACCGGATTAAGAATGAAACTAATTGACAACGTTGGTGCATATATTCGAGCACCAGAACCAGCCAGCTTATATCGTAACCATGCAAACTCAACAGGGGCATACGATATTCCAAACTTAGCTATTGATGCGTATGCTGTCATGACAAATAAGTCACCTACAGGCTTAATTCGTGGCTACGGTGGACAGGAGCATTACTTCTCATTAGAACGAATCATGCACCAAGTCGCTAAAGAGCTTGAACTGGAGCATGCAGATGTTATTCGAAGAAATCTGATTAGAAAAGAACAATTTCCATATACAACAGCTTCTGGAGGTATTTACGACAGCGGGGATTATGTGAATTCGTTTGAACTTGCGCTTATCACTGGGAAATATGAGACGTTTAGAAAGAAACAGGAAGAAGCACGTAAAAAAGGAAAAATTATAGGAGTAGGCCTTGCCTGTATTGTCGAACCATCAGGATCTAATATGGGATATATCACTGTTGCCTTAACACCAGAAGAGAGGGCGAAATCATTACCGAAATCAGGAGCTAATGAAGCTGCTACTGTTTCAATGGATCCATTAGGGAGTGTTAACGTAAGAATTAGCACAACGCCAACAGGTCAAGGACATGAAACCGTTGCGGCACAAATTGTATCTGAAGTTTTAGGCATCCCGAGAGAACAAATAAATGTGATTGCAGAACTTGATACATCGACGAGTCCATGGTCTATTGCATCAGGAAGCTATTCAAGTCGTTTTGCCTCATTAGGATCAAGTGCGATTTATTATGCTGCACATAAAGTACGAAAAAAGCTATATCTAATTGCAGCTTCTCAACTTGGAGTTGAGGTATCAGAGCTCGATCAAGAGGATGGTGTCATTTACGTAAAGGATAATCCTTCTAAAAAGTTTCCGATAAAACGCGCAGCAGGCATTGCTCACTGGAATCCGCTTTCCTTGCCTGAAGATATGGAACCAGGAATCTATGAAACTTATTATTATAAAGCAAAAGTAGCAGAGGCTCCTGATGAAAACGATCGAATCAATTCTTCTGTCACATATGGATTTGTTGCTGATATGGTTACAGTTGAAATTGACCCAGATACAGCCGAAGTGAAAATAATTGATTATTTTACTGTTCATGATGCTGGGAAACTACTAAATCCGTTGATTGTAGATGGACAAATTATGGGTGGTCTTGCACATGGCTTAGGCGGAGCTTTATACGAGGAACTAGCTTATGACAAAAATGGTCAGTTCTTGACGGGATCTTTTATGGATTACTTATGCCCGACTGCACCTGAAATCCCAAAAGTAACCATTAAACATACTGAATCGCCATCCCCTATTACTCCTTTAGGTGCTAAAGGGCTTGGTGAAGGGAATACAATGAGTGCACCAGTAGCAATTGCTAATGCAGTAACTGATGCATTAGCACATTTAGATATTGTGATTGATGAACTGCCATTAAGTCCAAACCGCATTTGGAAATTACTTAGTGAAGCAAAAGAGAAAATGCTAACACCTTAAGCGAAAATTAAACATGAATCTTAAAGACCATTACTGAAGGGGAGGGAGAAAATGAAACCACCGAAGTTTGATTACTATAAACCTACTACACTTAATGAAGCATTGGATCTCTTAGAAGAAATCGGTGATGATGGAAAAATCATTGCTGGGGGGCAAAGTTTAGTGCCGATTATGAATATGCGCCTTGCATCACCAAAGTGCATAATAGATATCAATGGTTTAAATGAACTTGATTATATTAAACATGAAGGAAATGTCCTTAAAATAGGCACTTTGACAAGACAAAGCAAAGTTGAAAAATCGGAGATCGTTGCAAATGCCTGTGGTCTTTTATTAGAAGCAATTACTCAAATTGGACATGTGCAAACAAGGAACAGAGGAACGTTTGGAGGAAGTATCGTTCATGCAGATCCAAGTGCAGAACTACCGCTTGCTTTGCTAACAATGAACGGTTCTGTGCAAATTGCTTCAAAAGATGAGGTTCGCAACGTCGATGCAGAAGATTTCTTTATTACCTATTTGACAACAGATATTATGCCGACAGAAATCTTAACTGAGGTTTCTATTCCGATTATCGAAGATAGAAGCGGATATTCATTTCAGGAAATCGCAAGGCGTCATGGAGACTTCGCGTTAGTTGCTGCGTCTTGTCTTATGACAGTTGATGATCAAAACCAAATTTCTTCAGTAAGATTAGCTCTCGGCGGAGTTGAGGCAATTCCTTTATTAATTGAGGATGCAGAAGATATATTGGTAGGAGAGATATTGTCTGATTCTTTAATAGATAAGTTATTAGAAAGTGTTGAAATGGCAGTTGAGCCCGAATCTGATCTTCATGCTGCAGCAGAATATCGAACACATCTTGCTAAAATACTAACAAAGCGTACGTTAACTCAAGCCTATGAAAGAGCAAGGAGGTAGCGAAATGAGACGACACCAAATAGAAGTAACAATTAATGGGAAGATTTACCAAGAAGAAGTGGAATCTCGAATGCTGTTAAGTGATTTTATTCGTGATGTATGCGGACTGACAGGTACACATGTTGGATGTGAACACGGTGTTTGCGGTGCTTGTACCGTAAACGTCAATGACGCGGCAGTGAGGAGTTGTCTTATGTTTGCCGTACAAGCAGATGGGCAAAGCATTAGAACAGTTGAAGGGTTAGCGGATAAGGGTGAATTAACAGATTTACAGAAAAACTTTATTGAGTGTCATGGTCTGCAATGTGGATTCTGTACAGCGGGTATCTTAATGTCTACGTCCGATTATCTTGAGAAAAACCCAAATCCCTCTTCTAAAGAAATAAAAGAAATGCTTTCTGGACACTTATGCCGCTGCACAGGGTATGACGGTATCGTTAAAGCAATTGAGAAAACAATTGAAGATAAAAAAACACTGATTTCATCTTAAAGTAGAAAGAGGTAAAAAGATATGACTATAACAGAACAAATCTATGACCACATTCGAGTAGAGAAAAATGTAGAAAAACAAACGGCAACAATCGTGTTCGATCGTCCAGAGAAAATGAATTATATCAGTATGCTCGGCAGAGATCAGCTTACAGAAATTTTTGCTGGTTTAAATCAAGACGATGAAGTGCGTGTTATCATCCTCAAAGGAGCAGGTGATGTATGCTTCAGTGCAGGAGGAAGCATTCCTGAATTTTTGGCGACACATCAAGAAAAACTTTCCCATCTTGCAGAGAACGTTGCTGCTCCTGAGCGTTCTCCAAAACCTGTCATCGCTCAGCTGCAAGGGTATACGTTCGGTGTAGGACTGGAGCTCGCGATGGCTTGTGATTTCAGAATCGCACGGGAAGATACACTGCTAGCCCTTCCGGAAATGAACCTCGGAATGATTCCAGGGAGCGGCGGTACACAGCGGATTGCAAAGGTAGTTGGCTTAACAAGAGCGAAAGACATGATTATGCGTGCAAGAAAAATCCCGGCAGATGAAGCGTACCAATGGGGTCTGTTAACACAGGTTGTATCCAAAGAGGAACTTCAGCAGACGGTCGATGCATTGGTTGAGGAGCTTGTTAAGTTTTCACCGCTTGCCCAGCGTGTCGCGAAAGAAGTGTTGAATGCATCAGAAGAAAGTCCGCTAAGTATTGGCTTGAAAATGGAAGGAAAAGCATACGGTCTCTTGCGCACAACAGAAGACTTTAAAGAGGGCGTAGATTCGTTCGTTGAGAAAAGAAAGCCTATTTTTAAAGGGAAGTAAGATCGATACTTTATGCTGTTGACAAACAACTAAAAGTCCTAACAAGCAAAAGGAAAGAATAGAGAACAAGTTCTTTGCCAGCTTGTGGAGAAAGAGGGTGTTCTTTTTCTCTACAAGCTTTTTTTGTATAATCTCCAGAAATTTAAAGTTGGTTGTGCACAACTGCGAAGGTCTCCTCAGACCAGGGAAAGTAGAAAATAATGTTTGTATCAGTAATTAAAATACTATTATTATACTCTTTTAGAAAAACTATCTCGATATTAGCTGCTGTTATTTTCTAGAATTACCAAAGAGCAAAGGGGTAGAAAATTGTCTTTAATTGGAGGATTTTTTTATGCGGTTAATCACTGTATATTCATAAGAACATATTAGAATGTTTGAATTTGACACAGAAAAAGAGGCAAGAGAAGGTCTAAAGAAATTTCAAGGCTGCAAAATTCTTACAGAAGTAATTTACTATAATGACCAACAAATATCTGAGAAATGAGGGGAATAGATCATGGAAATTCATTCACGAGTGAAAGCAATGGCAGAGGGAAAAGTGTGGAAAATGATGGGTGCTGAAGTGGTGAAAGGAAATGATGGAGAATGTGAATTAGAAATAGAGGTAAAAGAAGATTTTACACAATCTTATAATTCGATGCATGGAGGTTTAATTGGAACTCTTCTTGACATGTCAATGGCTGCAGCAATCTCTACAACATTGGGAAGCAATAAATATAGTAATACGATTGATTTACATACTAGCTATCTTCGTCCGATGTTTGGAAAACGGTTGGTTGCAAAAGCAAGTATTGTAAAAAGAGGAAAGCATATAACGGTTGTAAATGCTGATGCGTTTAATGAGGATGGGAAACATATTGCAACAGCAAGAGCTAATTTTATGATTTTAGATAAATGATTTCAATTTAATCAAATTATTGATATAAACTTGAAATCGTTGGTTGTGATGCCAAACAATCTTTATTCATAATCGGGATGAAGGGATATTCTTTTTCCAGTTCATCTGTGGGGTATTAAGCAAGATGAAATATACATTAATAAATCAAAGATTAGAGCAATCTTTGAAAGATTCTAAGAATAATATAGGATCATAAAATAAAAACTTAATAATATGAAAAAAGTGACTTTCTATGTCACATATCTTTTTCAATTGAAGGGGATGACTCATTAGTGCTAGGCACTTTGCTTTTGAGTCATCCCCTTTATGATTTCCATCTAAATTACGGAACTGCAGAGGTTCCACCTGTAACTACATACGTTCCAGTTTGAAGATCAAAGGGCTTACAAAATTAGGTTCTGAGCGAATTCATTATTGGCATAAAATTTGCAAGTATATATAATGAAAAGTTTTAAGGGGGGATTAACTTTGACAGCTAATAAACTGGAAAAAACAGATTAGATAATAATGCAAAAGCTGGAGGAAAGAGCGCTAAATACACTGTCCGAAATATTTTTTTATAGCGTAGCAGGCCAGTCTACAGCTAAGTATTATCGTCAATGAATTCTTTTTAATGAATTTGGCTTACTGGTAGAGTTCTCACCCATATTTTTGTAAGCGTTTCAAAAACTCTTCTAATCAACATTTAAAGGTTCTTGATGATTGCCATCTCGTTAAAAAATTACAATGTGCTTTTTCTGAAAAACGATTTCAAGTACAGGAGGACAACAAAGATGAAAAAAATTGTTTTAGGTATAACTGGAGCAAGTGGATCAATTTACGGTATCAGGTGTCTTGAGACTTTAAACAAGCTGCAGATAGAGAGTCATGTCATTATTAGTGCTTCGGCTGAAAAAACGATTGAATATGAAACAGAATACTCGGTGGAACAAGTAAAATCACTGTGTAGTTTTGTATATGACTTACAAGACATTGGGGCAAGCATTTCAAGTGGTTCATTTCATGTGGATGGAATGATTATTGCCCCATGTTCTATCAAAACTCTATCATCAATTGCTAATAGTTTTAATGACAATTTAATCACGAGGGCGGCCGATGTAACTTTGAAAGAACAAAGGAAATTGGTACTAATGGTACGTGAAACACCATTTCATTTAGGCCATTTGCGGCTCATGCAATCAGTTACAGAGAATGGTGCAGTTATCCTCCCTCCTGTTCCTAGTTTTTACCATAAACCAAAATCATTAGATGATATTGTTAATCAAAGTGTCGGGAAGGCATTAGATCAATTTGGGATTGATGCTCAACTCTTTGAACGGTGGTTAGGACTAAATGAAAAAGAATCAATAACAAAATAATTAAGCGGGTTAATGATATTTTCCTATACTCTACTATTTTTTTCGGTAACTCTACTTTATTTTATATGGTTCAACAGGAACTACAGAACATGTTAAAAAAACTGGGGGGACTCTAATGTCAAATGTTTTAACCACTCATTTAACACAAGAAAAAGTCACAGTTACCGGACGTCAATTTAGGTCTGCAATGGTTGCGTCAGTATTAGGATGGTCTTTTGATCTCTATGACCTTTTTCTTCTTCTTTTTGTCGCACCCACAATAAGTGAATTGTTTTTCCCGACAAGCAGTCCTACGATTTCTTTAGCTGCTGTGTATGCTTCTTTTGCTGTAACGCTGCTTATGCGACCGCTTGGATCCGCAATATTTGGATCTTATGCTGATAAAAACGGGAGAAAGAAAGCGATGATCATCGCTGTTGTAGGGGTTGGTGTAAGTACGGCTGCCTTCGGACTTTTACCTACAGTACCACAAATTGGTTTTTTGGCAGCAATCATTTTTTTAATTTTACGCTTAGTTCAAGGGGTTTTTGTCGGTGGTGTCGTGGCATCTACACATACAATTGGAACAGAATCTGCGTCTCCTAAATGGCGTGGATTAATGTCTGGTCTAATTGGCGGTGGAGGAGCGGGATTAGGGGCTTTGTTCGCTTCATTGACGTTTAGTATTGTTTCCGCTATTTTTCCTGGTGAGGCATTTAATGAATGGGGATGGCGGGTGATGTTCCTTACAGGAATTCTTGGTGCTGGAGCTGGACTCTTTGTATTTAGATCCCTTAACGAGTCACCCCTATGGGTACAATTACGTGAAAAAAATAAAGTGAAAGATAAGAAAAATAAAGATCAAGAGGTTGTATTGGAGCAATCACCTCTTAAAATGTTTTTTAAAAAATACTCCCGTGTTTTGATTGTGAACCTTATGATCGTTATTGGAGGCGGTTCAGGTTATTACCTTACGTCTGGATTTATTCCAACGTTCCTGAAAGTAGTTAATAAGGTATCGCCAGAAGTCTTATCTGGGGTACTAATTTCCACGAGTATTGTGACAATCATTGCGGCTCTTCTATTTGGTCACATTAGTGAATTGATTGGCAGAAAGAAAACATTTTTACTTGTTGGTGTTTTAAATATTATCGGACTTCCATATTTTTATCTAGCATTAGCAGACTCTGTTACCACTTTTTCGATTTATTTGAATGCTATGGGACTTGTATTTTTAGGAAATGCAGCATATGCACCTGTACTAATTTTTCTTAATGAGCGTTTTCCAACAGCCATACGCTCTACAGGAACCGGATTATCATGGAACATGGGATTCGCACTTGGAGGTATGATGCCAACTTTCGTCACCTTAGCGAGCGGTACGGTTGAAAACATACCTAATACACTCATGTATTTTGCAATTGGAATTTTTCTTGTCTACATCATTGGAAGCTTCATCGTACCGGAGACAAGAGGCAATCTTAAATAAATAGGGAGGGAAAAAATGCTTACCAAAATAGAGGTTACTAAAAATTACATTAATGGCGAGTGGCGGGAAGCTGAAACTGGAGAAACGATGGAATCTGTCAATCCAGCTACGGCTGAGATTATTGGAGAGTCGCAAAAGTCAGGCTTAGAAGATATTAAATTGGCCATTAAGGATGGGAAGTCGGCATTTGAAAAATCAGATTGGCGTTCAAATTCTTCGCGACGTTCTGATGCTTTAATGCAATGGGCCTATAATTTGAAGGAAAAAAGAGAAGAAATTGCTAGAATTCTAACGTTGGAGAACGGAAAACCAATCAAAGAGTCACGTATAGAATTGGACGCTTGTATTGATACCCTAAAATATTTTGCAGGTATGGCTCGCAGCATATTCGGAAGGTCAATTAATCTTTCCTCCACTTCATATGGAATTATTGACAAAGAGCCGATTGGAGTTGTAGGGATTATTTCACCCTGGAACTGGCCGGCAATGCTAATGATTCGCGAGATTGCTCCTGCACTTGCTGCAGGAAACGCAGTAGTTCTAAAACCGGCAAGCCGAACACCGCTTGTGAGCATTGCGATCGTCAAATTAATCGAAAAAATTGATGATTTTCCACCTGGAATTGTTAATATCGTGACAGGCCCCGGTAAGGTTATCGGAGATGAAATGACGACAAATCCTGATGTTAACGCCATCAGCTTTACAGGTGACACGACTACCGGCAAAAATTTAATGAAAAAAGCAGCAGAAAAGGTGAAGAAACTAGCTCTTGAACTTGGGGGGAAATCTCCAAACATATTATTTGCTGATGCAAATCTAAACAAGGCTATTCCAACTGTAGCAAAATCAGCATTTATTACTGCCGGCCAAATGTGTTTCGCGGGTTCAAGAGTGATTGTCCATGAATCGATACATCAGGAAGTGGTACTAGGGTTACGTAAAGAAGCTGAAAAGCTGAAAATAGGTAACGGATTAAATGAATCTACCGATATGGGGCCTGTAATCTCGGAAGAACAGCTGAATAAAGTTTTGGAATATTGCGAGATTGGTAGACAAGATGCAAAGCTTGTTACAGGGGGAAATAGGCTAATCGGAGGCGAATTCGATAAAGGTTTTTATATCGAGCCGACAATTTTTGATTACGTACCAATGGAATCAAGAATTGCACAGGAAGAAATTTTTGGCCCCGTGCTTGCCGTACAAGTGTTTAGGGATGAGGAAGAAGCGATCTCCCTCGCTAACGGAACTATTTTTGGGTTAGCTGCCGGGGTCTGGACAAAAGATGTCAACAGAGCAATGCGTATTGCAAAAAAAGTGGAGGCGGGAACTGTTTGGATTAACACCTATAACAAGAATTACCCGCAAACTGAATTTGGGGGCTATAAAGAAAGCGGAATAGGACGCACAAGGGGAATAGAAGGATTATTGGAATATACCGAAACCAAACATATTAATATCGAAATTGAAGAATAAAGGAGAATTCACTATGTATCCTTCATTTGAGTTTCATCTGCCCACGAAAATTCATTTTGGCTATAACAAGATCAAACAACTTGGCAATTTACCCTTTAAAGTAAAACGTGCATTTATCGTTACCGATAAAGGTGTGTTAAATTCGGGTCTAATTGAGCATGTAACAAAGATATTAAAAGACAACCAAATTTCTTATGTTGTTTATGATGAAGTGGAACCGGACCCGAGTGTTGAAACCGTTGACAAAGTAGCTCAAGTGTTTCAACAGGAAGAAGGAGATGCTTTAATCGCCATTGGTGGGGGCAGTCCGATAGATACAGCAAAAGGTGTCCGTGTCATCGCTAGCAATGGTGGAAGTATTCGTGATTATGCTGGAGTCAATCTTATCAAACAGGCCTCCAATATACCTCTCATTGCGATACCTACAACGTCTGGTACTGGAAGTGAAGTAACTATTTTTGCTGTTTTGTCGGATTGTGAGGAGAATCGGAAGGTTACGGTAACGAGCCCATTTGTTGCACCGGATATAAGTATTGTTGACCCTAAAATGACGATGACTGCGCCACCGAAAATTACAGCAGCATCAGGGTTCGATGCTTTCGCACACGGGGCAGAGACCTTTGTGTCACGGATATCCCAGCCTGCCAGTGATGTGCTTGCACTGTCAGCGATGAGCACTGTCAGCAGATACCTTCGTCGGGCCGTTTATAATGGGGAGGATGTTGAGGCACGGATCAAAATGGCAGAGGCTAGTCTTTTAGCAGGAATGGCTTTCAATCAATCCTTCCTAGGTTTGACACATGCGATCGGCAGTGCAGTAAGCGGTCATGCCCATGTTAGTCACGGTGTGGCGATAGGTCTCCTGTTACCGGGAGTTATTCGTTATAATTCGATATCCTTAATGGATAAGTACGTTGAAATGGCCAGCGTTTTTCGAGACATCGACCTATCGTTACCTGATTGGGAGATTACAGACCAATTTATAGAAGAGGTAACGAGGTTACGTGACGATGTTGGACTACCGCAGAAATTACAACAGGTAGGGGTTAAAGAAGAGCAGCTAAAGGCGATTGCAAATGATTCTGTGAAAAGTGGAATGTGGAAGTTTAATCCTCGACGAGCGACAGAAGAAGAGATTTTGGGGCTACTCAAGCAACTTTTTTAGAAAATATAAAGCTTTTGAAGAAAGTGTTTAAATTCACATTAAATATTTAGGAGGAAATGATTATGACTGAAAATGTAAATAAGATTGAAGAGCTAATTCCTAGTGTTGATAAGACGACGGATGAAGTAGCATGGGATTTATATCGAAAAGCCATTCGATTTGGAACTTGGGATCCTGCTGCTATTGACCTCAGCCAAGACAAAAGAGACTATGAAGCGCTTGATGAGGATCTAAAAGGATATCTTATTCATTTCTGTACAGGATTTCTCGATGCTGAAGAAAATGTAGCATTAAAGTTCTGTCCCTGGATCATGTTAGGTTCTTCTACAGAACAACAGGCATTCCTCAGTACTCAATTGCTCGAAGAATTTAAGCATACAGAATTCTTTATGCGCTATTTTAAAGAAGTAATTGGTCGTGAGCGAATTCCTTCAGTGAAAAATGCGGTTCAGCAGAAGCTCGATGAGCGTGTGAAAAAGATGCTGGCTGCTCTTGACCAGGGAGAAGAGGAACGTGAAGAGGCACTGGTTGAAGGGCTAACCCATTACCAAGGGATAATAGAAGGTGTTCAAGCGATGACTGGATATGATGTATTCCAAGCGGTATTCGGGAGTAAAGGTTTATTTCCTGGTTTGGGTGAAGGATATGCTCGGATTAAGGAAGACGAAGGACGTCATGTTGGTTTCGGACTTCGTATGCTAAAACTGTTTGCCCGTAAACCAGAGCATGCCAAGCGAATTCTTGCATTGTACGAGGAATATCTTCCCCTTATATTGATCCGATATGATCAGCCGGTTGTTGTAGATGGTATGGAATATCCAACTCCACCTGAAGTTCGGGGACGTGAAAGAGTAACCAAAATGTTTGAACGCAGACTTAAAGACATATTAGGTGCATCAGTTACCGTTTAATGTGGATTCTTTTATTATGAAAGCATAGCCATTGCGTACCTGGCTCGGGCATCTTCAAACGACTGACCGTTTAACGGTAATTGAACGCAAAATTAGTTTACAGTGATGATTATTGCCCCCATGTTCGATCAAAACTCTATCATCAATTGCTAATAGTTTTAATGATAATTTACTCAAAAGGGCGGCCGATGTAACGTTGAAAGAACAAAGGAAATTGGTATTAATGGTTCGTGAAACGCCCTTTCATTTAGGACATTTTCGGCTCATGCAATCCGTAACAGAGAGTGGTGCAATAATCCTCCCTCCTGTACCTAGTTTTTATCATAAACCAAAATCAATCGATGATATTGTTAATCAAAGCGTAGGAAAGGCTTTAGATCAGTTTGGCATTGATGCCCGACTCTTTGAACGTTGGAATGGACTAGATTAACATGAATAAATTAAAAATTCATAAATTCATTTCTAGATTAAAATGGGGGAGTTACTGTGACTAATGGTAATATAATAATTTTAGGAATTGTCGTCGTTTATATTTTGCTTACTGCTTTCTTTGGTTTATTTACAAAAAAATTCTCGAAAAGTTCCGATAAGTACATGACAGGCGGAAAGGCGTTTGGGCCTTTTATTATTGGAGTTTTAATGATGTCAGAGTTTATTGGTACCGGCTCAACGATCGGAACAGCCCAAACTGCTTACAGCACAGGTATTTCGGCAGCATGGAATTTGATTACACTTGCATTGGCATTTGCGTTATTTGCATACACTATGGCAAAAAAGTTTCATGAACGAGGAGAGTATACAATCTCGGGAGCCATTGCCAAAACGTATGGGAAAGGTGCACGTGTTATAACCTCACTAATTATGATCTATGCCCTGGCAGTAGTTAATGTTTCAATGTACGCTGGCGGAGCGGCTACATTATCAGCAATTCTTAATGTCCCACATGCAATGGCTGCAATAATTGTTGGGGTGATAACCGTAGTATATGTCTCATTAGGTGGAATGTTCGCAGTTGCATATACCAATTTAATTCACGCCTTTATCAAGTACTTGGGGTTGATACTGGCGCTTGCATTTGGTTTGGCGGCAGCGGGGGGACTTTCCGGGTTATCCTTGAATCTAGAGTCTGAGATGTTTGACTGGACGGGAATCGGCGTGTCAACAATCATTGCTTGGACAATAGCTAATATCGGTTCCATTTTTTCAACTCAATATATTATCCAGGCGATATCTTCAACACAAGATGATGCTAAGGCCAAGAAAGCGAGCTTTTATGCCGGTTTCCTGGTAATTCCCGTTGGTATCATTGCATCTTTGATTGGGATGACTGCCTCAATTGTTTTTCCGAACATCGCGCCAGCAGAAGCTTTCCCTATGATGACAACGCTAATGAATCCGTTTCTGGCGGGACTAGTTGTAGCTGGATTAATTGCTGCTGTCTTTGGTACAGTTGCAGCTTCAACTATTGGGTCGGCTGCCCTTCTATTGAAAGATTTCTACAATCCCATTTTTAATAAAGATGCTTCTGACTCGAAATCGCTGCGGTTTGCCCGAATTGCAACAATTGTTATGGGACTGATTCCGATTCCATTTGCGATTTTTGCACCAGAAATATTAAGCACTGTCTTTTTTGCTAGAGCTTTAAGAACCACCTTAGCCGTTATTGTCATTTTGATGTTCTATTTCCCGCGTTTTAGTAGTGGACGAGGAGCAGTATTGGGAATGGTCTTTGCCGTGATTACGACAACTGTCTGGTATCTTCGCGGTGATCCATTAGGGATGGATAATATCTATGTCGCTGCAGTTACTCCATTAATTGTCATGTTGTTTGATCATTTCATCAATAAGAATAATAGAGTTTCGCACAACGAACCTAAGGTCGTCAAGACGGAAATCATATAGGGCTGAACGCTATAATTGAAGCTAAAATGAAGTAAATAATAATAACTATTAAAAAAATCAGGAGGATTCAATTTATGAGATCAAAGACGTTTCGGACATGGCTTACACACCTGCAAACAACGGGTCGTTTAGCGACAATTGATAAAAATGTCAGTTTAGAATATGAGGTTGCTGCTATTGCGAAAAAATTAGATGGAAAAAGGGCTACCTATTTTACTAGCGTAGAAGATTATGAGATTCCTGTCGTATCAGGAATTTGTTCAACACGTGAGGATTTTGCAGAAGCTTTGGAAACGGATCAATACAATGTTATAACAAAATTCACAAAGGCGGTATCCGCTCCAGAAGCATGTCTTCTAGTTAATGAAAAGGAAGCCCCTGTTAAAGAAAATATTATTCTAGAAAATATCGATTTGATGAAGATGTTTCCAATTCCGGTTCACCATGAGAAAGATTCGGGTAATTACATCACCGCTGGATTGTTTATTGTTAGGGATCCAGTTACTCGGAAGCAGAACGTTTCGATTCATCGGCTCCAAATTTCTGGGAAAAATAAGATAGGGGCCTTAATTTTGCCTCGCCATACTTTTCATTTGTATAAGCAGGCTGAAGAGGCGGGTAGACCACTGGAATGTGCAATCGCCATTGGCGTCGATCCGGTGACCTTACTGGCGTCGCAAGCTAGCACTCCGTTCGGAGTAGATGAACTTGAAATTTCAAGTGCTCTCCGTGGAGAACCATTAGAAGTGGTTCGTTGTAAGACGGTTGATATAGATGTCCCGGCTTATGCAGAAATTGTATTAGAAGGAAAAATTCTTCCACATGTTCGTGAGCCGGAAGGACCTTTCGGGGAATTTCCGAAGTATTATGGGCCGCGCAGTGACAAGGAGGTCATTGAGATTACAGCAGTAACTCACCGAAACAATCCGATTTTTTATACGATTGTTCCTGCGGGATACGAACATCTTTTGCTTGGTGGGATTCCACGTGAGGCAAGTCTATTCCAAAGCATTCGCCAGACCGTCCCGTCAGTAAGAGCGGTGCATATGAGCCCTGGTGGCACATGTCGCTACCATGCGATTGTTTCAATAAAAAAACGGAATGAAGGCGAAGCGAAAAATGCAATTTTAGCTGCTCTTGCTAATAGTTTTGATATTAAACATGTCGTTGTAACTGATGAAGAGGTTGATATTTTTAATATGGAAGAGGTGGAATGGGCTATCGCTACCCGCTTTCAAGCGGACAGAGATTTAGTTGTGGTTCATGAAGCCCAGAGTTCAAAGCTTGATCCGTCTAGCCGAGATGGAGTGGGCTCGAAGATGGGATTGGACTGTACAGTTCCATTAAACAGTGAACCGATGCAATACTTGCGTGTTCAAATACCGGGTTATAATGAGTGCAATCTTGATGAATATGTCAATCGTGATAAATCGATTCAATCCGTTCATCTAGAAGAAGTTAGACACCGGTAAGACAGGTCAAAACTTATGAAAAGTAAAAGCTGACTCAAACGGTCGTTAAAATACGGCTTTTTCTATTAGTCTTTCTTTTAGATATTTAGGGATAAAAAAGGATAGTCTGAAATGAATTCTTTTCTTCTTATTTTGTTATTTTTCGCTGATTTGGGAGTGTGGTTCCCACTTTTTGGCTATATACTTGAACCCTGCAGACTTAAAAAGCAGGAAAAGATAAGAAAGTTTTTAATACTTAGTTTTCGTATCTAGTCAGGGCGCCATCGGCTCGAGGGCATAAGCCAATTCGTCCAGTAGGTTAAAGAACATCCCTACAGCTGGCTCGTCTTATGCTTGTCACCCATAGACGGGTGGGCGCCTTGGGTACCAAAATAATTATTTGTGACATCTAAGTTTTTTTTACTGGAGGGAAATTTATGCCTTTTTTGAAAACCGATAAAGAAAGTTTATTTTATCATAATCAGACCGAGAATCTGAATACCACAGGAACCCATGAGGGAATTGTATTCCTTCATAGTTTGGGTACAGATCATCAGATGTGGAAATATCAATTAGAGGATTTAGATGGAAAAGGAAGGTTATTGATCGCACCCGATTCCCGTGGACATGGAAAATCTACCAGGTATACAGGAATCAGCTTGGATCTTTGGGTGAATGACATTTTACAGTTAATAGATTTCTTAGGTTTACAAAGGATAATTATTTGCGGTGTTTCTATGGGGGGGGTTCAGGCGCTTGCTTTTGCACAAAGATATCCCGAACGTGTTAGTGGTCTTGTACTGGCAGATACCTTCGCAAGGATTGAACCGGAAGCAGTACCTGAGAAAATCAGATTGACGGCGGGAATTGCCAAGGAATTGGGGATGGAAAAGTATGCAAACCAATACCTGGATCAAACGCTATCATTTTCGAATACAGCCCAATCCATTCGCGAAACTATGCGGCACAGTATAGCAAAGATGGAGACAGTTGCCTACCAGAAATCTGCGAAAACCTGTTTTTCAGCAAGCTTAGATAGCGGATTAAAGAACATAAATATTCCAACACTGGTATTGATAGGAGAGAATGATCAAAAAACTCCACTCCATTACTCCCAAGTGATTGCAGAAAGTATTTCCGATTCAAACCTAATGGTTGTTCCGAGGGCATGTCATCTGGCTAATGTGGATCAGCCGAAGGAGTTTAATCATTTATTAAAGGAGTTCCTCTCCACATTAGAAAATTAAACTTTAACTGGAGTCATTTGTCGATGTCATAGGAAAAGGTGAGTAAATATGGATAATCAGAAGATTTCAAAGGAGTTATATAAACTCTTAAACGGGGAAGATCTGGATACTAAACAACACGAAGCTATGATGTTGCTTACTATGACCGAAGACCTTTGGCCTCATATAGCTATGATTAGTGTGGGTGAGATTGTAGCAAAGGATTGTACCAAGCTAAGATTGGCGCTTTGGCCGAATACTACTACAACTCATAATATCCTTCGAACTAGTCAAGCCACTTTTGTCGTATTTTTCGCAGGAAAAGCTTATTACATTAGGCTTTCCCTACAGAGGCTTACTCCCTTATCAAATGCTAAGCATACAAGAGAAAGGTTTTCAGCAGAAGTTGTCTCAGTTCGAGAAGATACAGCAAAATATGCGGACATTACGTCAGGTGTCAAAATTAACTTAAAAGATTCAGATACTATTATCAAACGTTGGTATGAAACAATTGAGGAATTATTAAGATGAAAAAACAAAACTTTAGATGGTTTAAATACGAAGAATGTTGATAGATGAGAGACTCCTACTGATTTCTAGCAGAATTAATGGTCTGGTACAAAAACCACTCACTAGAAACATAGATTCCTTGTTTCCTCTAGATTGATTCCTTATTAAGATAATCCAACAACTGATATTTCTGATTTTGATCAGACTTTTTTCATAGAAAAAAGAGTCTTGTTCCATGTTAGCTGAAATTAACTTAATCAAATTTTTAAAATAAACTAAATAAAATTTTAAAAATACATGTTAGGGGTTTATTATATATTAAGTTATGAAAGCGTTCACTATAAATGTTTAATAAGAAGAGTATTACAATTTTGACAATAAAGAGATAAATGGTATAGGAACTTTTACCCTAATTACTAAAACATTTTTTTATTATTCTATTGACAATAGTTAAAGTAAGTAATAAGCCATCGTAAATGAATATACGATGGCTTATTACTTACTTTAGAGAGACTGAAATCATGTCAAATTTATGTAAAAGGATTCAACAAAATAATTTTAAGTAAAGGTATAATCGATCGTGATTTTTACCTAAGCTGTTAAATAAAACAATGTTTAAGTTAATTATCGTTTCTAAGACAACTTTGTTCTTATACCAATAACGATCATTAAATTTCGTGTAGCTATTTTTTTTTAGATTCTCAAACCTTTATTTTCTATTAAAGAGTGGATAAATACTAAAATAGCACAAAAAATGATTTCCTTTCATCAATTCATCTAGTAATGTTCCAAAAATATACGATTCTTGCAAAAAATATGACAAAAAGGTGATGTACCATGAAATGGACAGATATTATCGAACAAACTGTTCCTGTTGTTCAGAGTGCTGATCCTATCTGGAAAGTGTCTGAATACATGAATATTGCAGAATTAGATATGCTTCCTGTTTTGTCTGATCAGAATTTCATAGGAATTATTCATGCGAGAGATTTACTAAATAAAGATTCAGATAGTTCTATCGAAGAGTACATCGATAAGAAATGTGTAACAATCGACTGTACGACCGAGTTTCATCGCTTGTCATCCTTCACCAATCAATTCCATCCTGTAGTAAAGGACGGAATTTACTGCGGCATTATTAGATCGGATAATATTTACCGCTGTCTTCAGGATGAATTGAATCATTTGATGCTGGTCATAGATAATTCTTTCGATGGAATCCTGATTACCGATGGAGAGGGCTGTATCCTGCATATTAATAAAGCATTTGAACAGATAGCTATGCTGAGCAAAGAGGCAATAATCGGGATGAACATGACCGATTTAGTTGACAAAGGACTTTTTCTGAATGATTCTGTTGTGATGAAAACACTTGAATTAGGAAAGTCTTATACTAACATCCAGAAGTATAAAAACACTAGATTATATACTTTAGTTACAGCCACGCCCGTTTGCGATCAAAAAGGAGATTTGATCCGGGTTCTGGCAAACGTTAGGGATATCTCTGAATTAACTAGAATTCAGGAACAAATGGATGAATCCAAAAGGTTGTCATCCCTTACTCAATCCGAACTCAAACAGTTGCGCTTTGAGAAAATAAATGCGTCAGGGGAAATGATTGTCCACAGCCAAGAAATACAGGAGGTTCTTGACCTTGTCTATCATGTTGCATCATGCGATTCTACTGTGCTGTTATTAGGAGAATCCGGTGTTGGGAAAGAAGTCATTGCCAAGTTGCTGCATGAAAACAGCCTACGTGTAAAAAAAAATTTATTCATGAAAGTCAACTGCGGAGCGATTCCCCCTAATTTGCTAGAATCCGAATTGTTCGGATATGAACAGGGTGCTTTTACTGGGGCGAAAAAAGGAGGAAAGCCAGGTGTTTTTGAGCTGGTCAATAACGGAACCCTTTTTCTAGATGAAATCGGAGAGTTGCCTTTGGAAATGCAGGTAAAATTGCTGCGTGTTCTTCAGGAACAGGAAATTATGCGTGTTGGTGGGACACAAACGATCAAGGTTAATGTAAGGATTATCGCTGCAACTAATCGAAACCTGGAAAAGATGGTGGAGGAAGGTACGTTCCGGCTGGATCTCTATTATCGCTTAAATATCGTGCCAATCAGAATCCCGCCGCTAAGGGAAAGAAAGGATGATATCATCCCGCTGCTTGGTTATTTTTTGAAGCAGTTTAATGAGAAATATCAATATACGAAACGCTTTTCAAAAGAAATAGTGGATCAATTGTTATTGTACCACTATCCTGGGAATGTGAGGGAATTGTCCAATATAGTGGAACGACTCGTGCTAACCTGCCGTGATGAAGTCTTAGAACCGCGCCACCTTCCCAAGCAGGTAAGCGAATGCAGCAAGGCGGAAGAAAATACGATAATCCAACAGGAACCTAAGGCTGACTTGGATATCCTTAAGCTGTTTTGGAACGATCCGGCAGAAAGAGATAACCTGTTCGAGCACGTGGAAAAGGAAGCGCTGATCCAAGCCCTTAAGAAATACGGATCAGTTCGAAAAACCGGAAAGGCCATAGGAGTACCCCATACAACTGTACTTAATAAATTGAAAAAATTTGGGGTTTCCCTTGAGAAGATACGCTAAAGGAAGATAACAATAACTCCTTTGATTAGAATTATTTTTTCAGACTATTAGTATTTTGGGGTGAATTTCGCTTATTATGAGCCTTGGAAGCACTTCTACTAAAGCTTAACTTATCGTAAAGCAAGAGTCTCATAATTTATAAACGTCTTGTATGATGTAAAAAGTCAATTCAAAAAATATTCTCTTCAATAATAGTATACTATTAGATTGTAGGAGGGGGACATGGGACTTACAAGGGTGCCTGACTTAGAATTATATCGGACGATTGTGGAAAATTTCCATGATGGAATTTTGGTGATAGATCAGGAAGGAAGAATTTTATTGGTCAATCAGGCAATGCTCAAATTAAGTCACCTGCCTCGAGAAGCCTATGCTGGGCGGAATATCCGGGATATTGTAGATAGTGGAATCTTTCAAAAACCATCTGTCACCTTAAGAGCCTTACAGGAAAAACAAATGATAACCGACTTTCAACAGTATCAGAATGGAATTAATGTCTTGGTTACAGCAATTCCCATGTTTGATGATAAAAACCGTTTAATTCGGATGCTGTCCATTACCCATGATATTACCGAGCTGATAAATATGAAGAAAAAGGTAGAAGAAATTGAAAGGCTTTCCGCCAAATATTATACGGAACTTTTGGAACTTCGACAGCACCATTCCAAACGGGGAATTATCACCGCTAACAGGCAAATGGAGGAAATCATCGAGCTTATTCATTATATTGGTCAGACTGACTCGATGATACTTTTATTGGGCGAATCTGGGGTAGGTAAAGATGTCTTGGCTAGGGAAATCCATGAGACAAGTAAACGGAAAGATTCTGGAGCTTTTATTAAAGTGAACTGTGGGGCCATACCAAAGGATCTCTTGGAATCCGAATTCTTCGGATATGATACCGGTGCCTTTACCGGGGCGAAGAAAGAAGGGAAGCCGGGGTTATTTGAACTGGCAAATCAAGGAACATTGTTTTTAGATGAAATCGGAGAGTTACCCCTGCAACTTCAAGCGAAACTTTTAAGGGTCCTTCAAGATCAGCAGTTTACTCGAGTCGGCGGAACGAAGGTGATTCAGGGCAATGTGAGGATTATCACAGCAACCAATAGGGATTTGGAATCTATGGTTTCCAGAGGGGAATTTCGGGAAGATCTTTATTACCGATTGAATGTCATCCCAATTCAAATTCCGTCATTAAGGGAACGAAAGGACGAAATCCCATTGTTAATCGGTCATTTTCTTCGAAATTTTAATAAGGAATATGAAAAAAATAAATCGCTTTCTAAGGCCGCTATAGATTTACTTTGTGCATATCACTGGCCAGGTAACATCAGAGAATTATCTAACATTATAGAGAGGCTTGTTCTAACCACCAAAAACGATGTAATAGAAACTAATGAACTGCCCATTGCAAAGCAAAATGCAGATGTCAGTCTATCAAAACTTCTAAAAAAGGAGAAAACTGCAAAAAATTTATTTGAGTCTGTGGAGATAAATCTAATTGAGAGCATGATCCAGCAGGAAGGGAGTATTCGCAAAGCAGCCAAGGCATTGGGCGTTTCACATACGACTTTAATCCGCAAAATGAAAAAACATGATATAAATGTCTCTTCATCTTAGAAGAAACTCGCTATTAAAATATGTGATATTTCTTTTATAGGAAAGCTATTTTTATATTTGCATCCCTTTATCGTCATTCAAAAAATTTTAAGTAGGCTTACCGCCGAAAAATAGGCATTAAGAATAGCCAACTGTCAATACAATTATAAGGCAAGTCATGTCAAAGAATATTGGTTTTAATCTAATTTCCATTTAAGTGTATCACTTAACTAGACGGTCACAACTATATTTATTCAAAGGACTGCATGTGAAATACTCCGCATGCAGCACAATAGATTTACCAGAATGATTAATTCAAATTTTTATTAAACGTAAAAACTTTGGAATGATCAAAATGTATGTTATTTAAAAAGTTACATAAAAATCTTGACCTTGTATCTTTAAAAAGTATAGGAGGTAAGTCCATTGATGAAAGCTTTTATGAAGGAAATAAAAGTGGAAAAGGCTGTTGGTATGGCGCTTGCTCACGATCTTACACAGATTATACCAGGAAAGTTTAAAGGGAGATTGTTTAAAAAGGGGCATATAATCAGAGAAGAGGATATCCCAAAATTATTAAATATAGGAAAAGACCACATATACATTTTGGATATACCGGAAAATTACATCCACGAGGATGACGCAGCTGCTCGTCTAAGCAGTGCGATAACTGGAGAAAACTTATTCGCTGTAGGGCCTTCGGAAGGAAAAATGACGATTAAAAGCAAGATTGATGGTCTTTTAAAAGTCAATGAAAAAGCCGTACATAAAATCAACGAACAACTAGGAATCTCTCTTTCTACTCTAGTTACCAATCGCCCTGTAAAAAAGGATGAAGCCGTTGCTGGAGTGAAACAGATTCCGCTAATTTTGGAAGAGTCCATAATTAGGAAAGTTGAATCTATTTGTAAAGAACATTCTTTTCTTATGAAGGTTATTCCGTTCCGCTCGTTAAAGATTGGTATGGTTACTACCGGTACCGAGGTATTTGAAGGAAGAATCCAAGATAAATTTGGACCTATAGTCAAGAAGAAAGTAGAATATTTTGGTTCGGAGATTGTTGATCAATGTTTTGTGCCCGATCAATCTGATGTAATAGAAACTAAAATAAGATATTTACTAGAACAGAATCTGGACATGGTGATAGTGACAGGCGGAATGTCAGTCGATCCTGACGACCGTACACCTGCAGCGATTAACAATATCGGTGCTGATATTATTAGGTATGGAATCCCAATGTTGCCTGGCTCAATGATGCTAGTTTCCTATTATAATGAAACACCTGTTTTAGGCTTGCCTGGCTGTGTTATGCACGACCCTTTTACGTCATTTGATGTTTTTCTGCCGCGTATCCTAGCTGGTGAAAAAATAGCGGAAAATGACATCATTAAACTTGGATATGGCGGATTTCATAAATGTTAAAATAACTTCTAGAAACAAAGAGTGAGGAAAACCAATACAAGAAAACTCAATAAAAGTATATGATACGTTAAATCGTTCTCTACGTGATTTACACATTCCTGTAACCATTGTTTACTGTTTATAAACGAAAATTAATAGATTCAAGATAGTAAAAAAAGTATAACTTTATAAGGGATGGTCGGAAAGAGAACTAATGCACTTAACTTAACTGAAACAATTGGTAGGTGAATGGCACCTTAAACGTTTTTTTTGTAAAAGGAACAGAAAAAATGGTAAAGGAAAGTGCGAGTTAATGAACTTTGAAATTTCAAAAGAGCCAATCAATATTCAATCTGTGATTGATAAAGTGGTACAACGCGAGGCCGGAGCAATTACTACCTTTATCGGGACAGTGCGAGAGTTAACACATGGTAAAAAAACGTTATTTTTAGTCGAGGAGGGATGGCCCGGCGCAAAAGTAGCCATCCCCCACCGTATCGGCCGCTTGGATATAACTGAGGTCGCAGTTGTAATTGCAGTGTCCACTCCACATCGTGCTGACGCATATGATGCCAATCGCTATGTTATTCATCGAATCAAACAAATTGTCCCAATTTGGAAAAAAGAGCATTGGAAAAATGGTAAAAAATGGATTTGTAATCAACTCGAAACAGTGAGGTGTCTCACCGGGGGGCCTAAACAGGGGGATTTAGATGAATAAGTTATTGTTTTTTGCCTTTCTTCGTGATGAAGTTGGTCAAGAAGAAGAAATGCTGGATGCAGCAGGGAAAACGGTTCGCGAGTTAAAGGAAGTGGTTACGGAAACCTACAAGCTTACCAAAATCGATAATGTAATGACTGCCATTAACGAGGAATTCGCACCGGATAAGGAAATCATCAAGGCTGGGGATGTCATCGCCTTCATCCCGCCAGTAAGCGGCGGTTAAGTGGGAACAAGTCAGGAAACGGTGTACTGTTAAAATGAATATTATGGTGAGGGCTGCCGGGTAGCAGCCCTTTCTTGCATTAAGATAAAATTAATGACATAAAATAAATTAAGTAGATTCTTTCTATATAAATGATTTAGTTATAAGAAATAAACAGTTGTTTTCTATTATTAAAAACTAATAGATGGTAAACATTTTTAGTAGCCAAGGAACCCTTTGTCTCTACCATAGAATATGAGTCACATGAATTAGGGGCTGAAAATGCCTCCCCGCTGTTTGGCTTAACGGTAGATGATTTTCCAGAGAGAACCAATTCACATTTTATTTTCGTGAATTGGTTCTGATTGGTTCAGATTATTGTTACTTTTTACTTCTTCTATTTATGGGGAAAGCTTTCTTCGCTCAAAGTTAAACATAGCTCTGAAACTCCTAAAAAGTTTTGAAGGGCTAAAGCACAGGCTCCCATAATACATGCCTTTTTGCCAAATTCAGAGATATACAATTCAGAAAAATGGCTAATTGAGGAAGAAAGATGGGTTTTGAGTTTATTGGCGGTATCTGGAAATAAACGAAGTGCTTCACTATTGACCACTAGGATTTCAGGATTATAAAGGTTAATTAAATTATTTAACCCAATCGAAAGAAAATAAAGAAATTGATCTAACTCTTCATTGAAAGCAGAATCATGTTCTTTAATCCGATGCTGGATATCCTCAAAGTTGAAAGCCAAATCTTTTTGTTTCTCAGCCAATTTGATAAATAGGCTCATTTCAGAGGCGTATTGCTCCCAGCATCCTAAATTTCCGCAACTGCAGGGCAGGCCATTTGGAACGACAATCATGTGCCCAATCTCACCTGCATAGCCGTGGTATCCTTTGAATAATACACCATTGATAATGAATCCAATTCCAATTCCAGAATACAAACTAACCGATAATAAGTTGCTACTTTGATGGTGTTTGTACACTTTTTCCGCAATCGAGCATAAGTTGGCATTATTTTCGATGTAAACTTTGACTCCAATTTCATTCTCTAAGTCTTTTTTTAAGTTTTTGTTTTGCCAGCCATGTTGGGGGACATAATCAACCATTTCATTTTTATTGACAATTCCATGGATTCCAATCGCAATTCCAACAATACCGTAATAAGAAGGAGCGAACCTTTGTGTATAACTTTTAATTTGTTCAATTAATAAATCCAGAATGACATCATAAGCTGATACTTGCAGTTCAATTATTTCGGTCTGAACGGAAGTACCGATTAAATCTGATATGGTAAATGTAATTGAATTTTTATCCAAATCGATTCCGAGGACAAAACCTGCCTCACGGTTAACAGAGAGCATGACTGGCCTTCTCCCTAAACTTTTGTGTTCCTGTTGTGTTTCAATAATTAATTTTTTTTCTAACAAATCGGATACCTGTACTGAGATTGTAGCTTTATTTAATCCCGTCATTTTTGCTAACTCTGCTCTAGATATCATTTTATGCTCAACAATTTTACTTAAGATTAACGATCTGTTCATTTTTTTGATAAATGCTGCATCTCCTGTGAGCATAAAGAACCTCCTTAGTTTTTTAAAAGGAAAAAATCTCATATTTATTGACGTAAATTGTTCATAATGTTATTATACAGATAATTAGTTTGTTTGGTAAACAAATTAAATAAAAATACCTTTTTTTATACTTCTTTTGTAAGGGATTACAAGAGGATTATCATTTATAAAATTTCATAAGTACATGGAATAGGATCGAAAGAGGAAAACTTAATAGGTATAAAAAAGGAGTGAAGCAACTATGGGTATCCTGCAAGAATTATTAAAAGATATTCCAGTTCCTAAAATGGCAAAGGTCAAAGTGAACTTTGATAACAAAAAAATTGATGACCTTGGTTCAACCCTGATGGCACAATTACAACGAGTAGAAATTCAGGAAAAGGTTAAGCCTGGGATGGAAATTGCCATCGCTGTTGGCAGCCGGGGGCTCGATCGCCTCGTTGAAATGACCGAAGTAACAGTAAGATTTTTAAAAGATTTGGGGGCCAAACCTTTCATAGTGCCAAGTATGGGGAGCCACGGGGGCGCGACAGCGGAGGGACAGCGCGAAGTTTTAGCACATCTTGGGGTAACCGAAGAAAGTGTCGGCTGTGAGATTCGCTCTTCAATGGAAGTAGTAAAAATTAGTGAGCTGCCGAATGGATTGCCTATTTATGTGGATAAATTTGCTTCAGAAGCAGATGGAATTGTGGTCATTAACCGTATCAAACCACACACAGCTTTTCGTGGTCCTGTTGAAAGTGGAATGATGAAGATGATCAGTATTGGGTTAGGAAAGCAAAAAGGTGCAGAAGCTTGCCATCAAATGGGATTTAAGTATATGGCAGAAAATGTTCCTGCCATGGCGAAGATCATCATGGAAAAGACCCCATTCCTGTTTGGGGTTGCATCCGTTGAAAATGCATTTGATAAAGTAGCTATTATTGAAGTACTTACGACAGAAGAGATTATAAATAAAGAACCTGAACTTCAAAAGCAAGCAAAAGAGTTATTGCCAAAGCTTTTCTTTGATCAATTGGATGTCCTTGTCATTGATGAAATTGGCAAAAACATTAGTGGAGATGGAATGGATCCTAATATTACCGGACGTTATCCAACTCCATATGCTTCTGGTGGACCGGATGTTAACAAAATGGTGGTCCTCGATGTAACCCATCAATCCGAGGGAAATGCAAATGGGGTAGGAACGGCAGACTTTACGACGCAACGGCTTGTAGACAAGATGGATAAAGAAGGAACCTATGCGAATGGTTTAACTTCAACCGTTGTGGCTCCAACTAAAATTGCTACGACCTTACCAAATGATAAACAAGCATTCCAAGCAGCAATTAAAACATGTAACATTCTAGATTTTACGAACGTTAAATTAGTACGCATAAAAAATACATTAGTATTAAGTGAAATTGAAGTATCGGAGCCTTTACTAGATTACGTGAGGCAGCATCCTAATATGGAACAATGTTCTGATCTTTATGACATTCCTTTCAATGAAAGTGGAAATTTATTTTAATAGAAAAAGGGAGAGAGTAATCATGGCACAATTATTTGATTTAAGTGGCACAGTTGCAGTTGCAATTGGTGGAAATGGTGTTTTGGGGTCAGCAATGGCAAAAGGCTTGGCTTCCCACGGCGCCAAAGTTGCAATTGTTGGACGTAATCTTGAAAAAGCAGAAGAAGTTGCCAAGGAAATTAATGAGAGTGGCGGGGAAGCCAAGGCATTTTCTGCAGATGTTAGTTCAAAAGATTCCTTAGAAAACGTTGCGAATGAAATTGAACAATGGTCCGGCGGATGGGACATTCTATTAAACGCCCCGGGTACAAATAGTGCTACACCCTTCTTTGAACTTGGTATGGACGAATGGGACAAAATTATGGATATAAATTTAAAAGGTATTGTGTTAACCTGTCAGATTTTTGCAAAGAAAATGATTGAGCAGGAAAGAAAAGGAAGTATTATTAATATCTCTTCTGTTTCTTCAACAACCCCATTATCAAGAGTATTTACGTATTCCGTATCAAAAGCTGGCCTTAACAGCGTTACACAATTTTTAGCACGTGAATTTGCACCAAATGGGATTCGTGTCAATGCAATTATTCCAGGATTTTTCCCTGCGGAACAAAACCGAAAAATTTTAGATAAAGAGCGGATTGAATCAATCATGAGACATACTCCAATGAATCGTTTTGGTGAAGCGGAAGAGTTACAAGGTGCTGCGGTTTGGCTTGCTTCTGAAAAAGCGTCGAGTTTTGTAACAGGAACGCTTATAAGAGTAGATGGCGGCTTTGGCAGCATGACAATATAAATCCAAGGTGAACATAATTCTAAAGTCCATTAAATAAATTAACAATGGCTGACTTAAATTAGATATGGGATTGGGGGAGAAACAGACCATGCTAACAGAGAAATACAAAAAATTAAAGTCTATTCTCCGAGATATGGAATCAGTGGTAGTTGCATTTTCAGGAGGAGTAGACAGTACTTTTTTATTAAAGGCTGCTGTGGATGCCCTAGGGGCTGAGCATGTACTCGCAGTAACAGCAGACTCTGAAAGCTACCCCTCTAGTGAACTAGAAGAGGCAAGAGTTCTTGCAAATCAAATAGGTGTCAGGCACCAAGTGATTGAAACCTCAGAACTTGCTATTCCAGGATATGCGGAAAACAATAGAAATCGATGCTATTTTTGTAAAAGCAGTTTATTTGATCATTTGATTCCAGTCATGGATGAAAAGGGCTTTCAAAATGTGGTTTATGGTGTCATAGCAGATGATATGAATGAATTTCGACCAGGTATGCAGGCCGCTAAAGAGAAGGGGATACGCGGTCCACTCCTAGAAGCTAATCTGTTTAAACAAGAAATCAGAGAACTCTCGAGAGAATTTGATTTGCCAACTTGGGATAAACCATCATTAGCGTGTCTTTCATCAAGAATTGCCTACGGGGAATATATTACAAAAGAAAAGCTGACGAAGGTAGAAAAAGCCGAAGCTTATTTAAAGTCACTTGCTATCCATCAGGTACGGGTGCGAACACATCAGGAGATTGCAAGGATCGAAGTAGAACCTAATGAAATGAAGAAGATTCTTGAAAATCATGACGCAATCGTGAAAGCACTTCAAGGATATGGGTACAAATATATCACGTTAGATTTAATTGGATATCAGAGTGGAAGCATGAATAAGGTGCTGTCATAGAGCTTTCTTCTTTGCAAATGTGCTTTAGGAAAGTACTTTTAATAAAAAGGCTTTGGAATAATCCAGAGCCTTTTAATATAACGATTATAAAAATAGCAATAAATAATAATATTACTTATTGTTATGTGAAAAGGAAGAGGAGAACATGTCAAGAGAAGTTGTAATGGGACTTGATATCGGAACAACAAGTGTTAAAGCATGCGTATTTGACCTCCAAGGTAAATTAGTCGCCGAAGCTGAGAGAATGAACACATTCCATTATCCAAAGCAAGGATGGGTCGAACAAAACCCTATTGAGATTGAGCAATCAGCTGTACAAGCAATACATGAGGCAATAGAGAAAGCCAAGATTGAGAAAAATGATTTGATTTCAATTGGATTTTCTTCCGCCATGCATTCCCTTATTTGTGTGGATAATAATGGCACTCCTATATCTCCGGCCTTAATTTGGGCGGATGGAAGAAGTTATCTACAAGCAGAATCAGTGATAGAAACAATGGGAAATGAGGTGTATTCAGACACAGGTACACCGGTTCATCCCATGACGCCATTTGTTAAGTTATTATGGATGAAAGAAACGAAATATGAACCTTACGTTCAAGCGAAATACTTTATGTCAATTAAGGAGTATTTACTTCAATGCTGGTATAATCAAAGGGTTATAGATTATTCAATGGCATCTGCGACAGGGTTATTTAATCCTGACACACATACGTGGAATCAAACATTATTATCTCTAACGGGTATTCATGAAAATCAGCTTTCTAGAATTGTCCCCCCAACCGAGATTTTAACAGGGATTAATCCTCTAAAAGCCGATGAAATGGGGATTGATTCTGACCTTCCTTTTGTCATCGGTGCTGCGGATGGCCAATTGGCTAACTTGGGAATTGGAGCGATTCTCCCTGGTGAAGTGGCGGTTTCAGTTGGGACTAGCGGGGCCATTCGGCAATTCACAAGTGGAGTTAAAATGAGCGAAAATCAAGAAACCTTTTGTTATTCTTTTACAAAGGATTTTTCTATCATTGGAGGTCCTACCAATAATGGCGGGAATGCACTACAATGGTTAAAAGACCTTTTGAATGATCCTAGAGACTTTGCTGATTTCCTTGCAGATGCAGAAAAGGTGCCGCTTGGTGCCGATGGAATCATCTTTCACCCCTATCTAAATGGCGAAAGAGCACCACTTTGGAATCAACGGGCAAAAGGGAATTTCTTTGGATTATCTGTTACGCATAAAAGAGAACATTTTATTCGAGCGGTTCTAGAGGGGATTACTTTTAACCTCTTTCAAATTGGCAAAACTTTAGAGAGTTTAGCAGGGAAACATCAAAAGATTTATGTTAATGGTGGTTTATCCAGATCTCCATTGTGGCTGCAAATGATGGCAGATGTATTCGAGGCGGAAATTTATGTGCCGGAGAGCCACCACAGCGCAGCATGGGGAGCAGCCTGGACAGCATTAGTGGCCATTGATAAAGTTCATTCCTTTGAAGAGATTAAAAGGAATATCCCAATGGGTAAGGCAATCGTTCCTAATAAAGAGAATAGTGAAAAATATAGACTTATTTATGAGAAATATGAAAAGCTGGCAAGTGGAATGTCTAAACATTTTTGAGTTTATATAAATAGGGGGGAAATGAATGCTTGAAGAAATTTTAGAGCAGGTTCAAAGAGGAACCCTAAGTGTCAAAGAAGCAAAAGAGCAACTAGCAACATTTGAGAATTTGGGTTTTGCTAAAGTTGACCATCATCGTAAGAAACGTCAAGGCTTCCCAGAGGTCGTATACGGTGAAGGGAAAACGACTGAACAAATTATTTCGATTATCCAAGTGTTAAGAGCTCGAAATAACCAAGTGCTCGTCACGCGTATTAACAAGGAAAAGGCAGAAATTGTCCAACGTTCTTGCCCTGAATTTATTTACAAAGAAGTAGCACAAATTCTTTTTTGGAAAGAGGACAAATTGTTTGAAGGAGAGTCACAAGGATATATTGCCGTAATTTGTGCAGGTACATCGGACTTACGTGTTGCCGAAGAAGCCGCGGTTACTGCCGAAGTATTAGGCAGCAAAGTACATCGTATCTATGATGTAGGTGTTGCTGGAATTCATCGCTTGCTAAGTCATGCTGAGGAAATTCAAAATGCCACAGTCTCTGTTGTTGTTGCGGGTATGGAAGGGGCACTTCCAAGTGTAGTTGGCGGACTCGTTTCACATCCGGTTATAGCTGTGCCAACGAGTGTGGGGTATGGAGCAAATTTTAATGGATTATCTGCCTTATTAACGATGTTGAATTCATGTGCATCAGGGATTAGTGTTGTGAATATTGATAATGGGTTTGGCGGGGGATATAATGCCGTATTAATTGATCAACTTGCACAAAAAGGGGCCGGGAAATAGTGAGAACACTTTATTTTGATTGTTTTTCAGGTATTAGCGGAGATATGGTCATTGGAGCTTTGATTGATGCGGGCGCAGATCCGAATCGTTTAGTAGAAGAATTAAAAAAACTTCATATTGATGATGAATATATGTTGAAATGGACAAAGTTAGTGAAAAATGGGATTACAAGTACTAAATTTGATGTGATGTTGAAGAATGTTCATTCCCATCACCATGCCCATGATCACGAACACGAACATGATCACGAACACATCCATGCCCATGATCACGAACACGAACATGATCACGAACACAGTCATGAACACGAACATGAACACAGTCACGTACATGACCATGAACACGAACATGGACACAGTCACGAACACATCCATGCGCACGAGGATGAGCATCATCATGACCACCATAATCATAGCCATGGAAATGGCCATCATCATGATCATGAACACCGGGCTTATAAAGACATTGTTGCTTTAATTGAGGGGGCAGGTTTTGTTGAGCCTGTGAAAAATACAGCATTAAAAATCTTTAAAAGAATTGGTGAAGCGGAAGGACATATCCATGGAATTCCCTTGGAGAAGGTCCATTTTCATGAAGTTGGGGCAGTTGATTCGATTATTGACATTATCGGTGCAGCTATCTTAATTCATCAATTAGAAATAGATGTTATTAAATCCTCGCCCATTCCTGTGGGAACAGGTCGTATCCATATTGATCATGGTATTTATCCTGTACCTGCACCGGCCACTCTTGAAATTTTAAAAGGTGTACCAATTGAACAATCTGACATTCGCTTCGAGCTCACCACTCCAACGGGAGCAGCAATTGTGGCTGTCTTGGCAGATGAATTTTGCCCGATACCATCCATGAAGGTTACATCCATTGGTTATGGTGCTGGAACGAAGACCTTTAAAAATCATCCCAATGTGCTTCGTGTCGTCATTGGAGAAGACTAAAAGGAAACTTTAAGCTGACGTCCTTTTTCTATATTTATTTTTCGTTACCAAAGGAAAGGAAATGATTTAATGGTCTCTCAACTTCCTCCCAGTAATGAGCATCTTGATAATCAGATGGTTAAAATGGAAGTCAATCTCGATGATATTCCTGGAGAATGGCTTGGCTATGTAATGGACATGCTGTTTGAGGCTGGCGCTAATGATGTTTTCTATACCCCGATATATATGAAAAAAAATAGACCAGGCGTATTACTTCAACTACTTTGTTCAGAGAAACATATAAATACAATGAAAGAAATTCTTTTTAAGGAAACTACCACACTAGGAATACGCTACTATCCTTTAACCGTACACCGGTTAGAAAGAAAGTTTAGGAAAGTTACTACCATGTGGGGTCCTGTGACAGTAAAAGAAGGAATGTATAATGGACAAATTGTTCAATGTGCTCCGGAGTTTGAAGAATGTAAAAGCATTGCACGACTTCATGACATTCCCGTGAAAAAGGTTTACGAAATGGTTTGGAAGGCTTTGGGAAGAGAAGAATAAGCCCGAAGTCTCACCTCATATTAAGCAAGATTCGTAGCTAATAATAGATTTGGAGTATAAAAATGGCTGCCATTCAGAATAATGGCAGCCTCCTTTTTAAACCCATTTAATCTTTTCCACTATTTGTTGCTTAAACAACTGAATGATAAATTCATTATAAAAGTCTTTTCTAACGATTATTTGAAACCTATTATTCGGATGAATATAAAAATGGATATCAGTTAGGATGTTGTTTGTATCAAAATACTCACGAATTTCTTCGATTTTTTTCTTCCATTTGTTATCAACCAAAGTAAGGGTGAATTCAAAATCCTCGCCGTTAGGGGTTTCCTTTAGCTCGAGAAACTGTTCGTTATATTTATACTCTACTTTCATCATAACCCTCCTAAATGAGATATCTTAAATATATGTAAACCGTACAAATAATAATGGATAAAATCATTAATGGAAAAGCAATCAACATGAATTTTCCAAATGTAATCGGATAGCCTTCCTTCGCAGCAAGACCCGCCACAATCACATTGGCACTCGCACCAATTAATGTACCATTTCCACCTAGACATGCCCCTAAAGATAAACTCCACCAAAGAGGTTCTAAATTAGTAACGCCAAGTTCCCCCATATCTTTGATCATTGGAATCATGGTGGCAACAAACGGAATGTTATCAATAAAAGCTGAGGCAATCGCGCTAACCCAGAGAATTAATATTGATGTGGATGTAACATCCCCTCCAGTTAGGTGTACAGAGTAATCTGCTAATAACGAAATTACCCCTGTCTCTATCAATCCTGATACCAATACAAAAAGGCCGATAAAGAAGAATATAGTTGTCCATTCTACTTTTAAAAATGCTTTATCTAAATACTTTTCTCCAGTTAATAGAAGCAGGAGGAAAGCACCAGCTAACGCGACGGTAGCAGATTCAATATGAAAAAGTTGATGCAGGAAAAACCCCAAAATCGTTAGCGAGAGAGCAGTTAACGATTTAACTAGTAACTTGGTATCTGTTATTTCTTCCTTTTCATCTAGGTCCATTAAATTGGCCTTTAAGTCATCTGTTGTTCGAAGCTGTTTCCGATAAATAAATGCTAGGATCGCAATATTAACAAATAGAATAAAGAATGATATCGCTGTTAGATTATTAATAAAGGCCATAAAGGTAAGTTCTTTTACGGCGCTGCCGAGCATGATATTCGGAGGGTCGCCAATCAGTGTAGAGGTACCGCCTATATTCGAGGCAATTACTTCGGTTATTAAAAAGGGAATCGGATTAACCCGTAATTGTCTCGTGATACTGAAAGTAACTGGAACCATTAATAGTACCGTTGTTACATTATCTAAAAAGGCTGACCCCAAGGCTGTAATAATTCCGAGCACCAACAATATTTTTAATGGATCACCTTTCACTTTTTTTGCTGACCAAATCGCTATGTATTTGAACAATCCAGTCTCAGAAGTGATCGCAACAATGATCATCATACCGGTCAATAATCCGAGTGTATTGAAGTCGATATGGTGAAGCGCCTTTTCCTGCCCGACAATTCCTAGTAATACCATCATAATTCCGCCGCACATGGCAATGATCGTTCGATGAATCTTTTCAGTGACGATAAAGGCATAGGTAATTAAAAATACACCAAGTGCGATTAATGCTTGAGTTGACATGTAATAACCTCTTCTCCCAAGTTTTTAAATGGTTCCATTTAAAAAATGACAAAAAGGAGCCTGTGTGACAGACTCCCCCAAATAAAATCACCATTTATATTTTTAACTTTATTTTAATTAACTAAACTTTGAATGTAAAGAAAGTTTTAATTATTAAAGCCCTAATTTATTAATAAAATCAACAGTTTCCTGATGCTCTGGGTTAACTAACTGATAAAGACGTTTATCTCTCTTAACGAGGGATGTCCCAGCATCATTAACAATGGGTCTTGTGAAGGAAGTCCCTTTTAATATGCCCCATTGGCCATTTGTTTTTTTTAATCTGAGATCAATAATTCCAAGATGATTTCCAAAGGCCCCTGCCATTACAACAGGTTTACCATTAATTTGTCCCGTTTCGATGTTAGTGTCAGGAGAGTTTTTATACACAGAACTTGGAAAGACATTATGAGAATGCCCTGCCAAAATGACATCGATGCCAGGGATTTTTGATAAATAATAAACAGCATTTTCCGACTCAGCGCTATATGTTCCGTAACTGATTCCTGTATGGGCAAGGGCGACAATAATATCTGCTCCTTTTGATTTCATGATTGGGATAAATTCTTTTGCAGTATCTACCATGGGTTTAGCCATAACTTTACCTTCAAGATTTGCCTTATCCCATTTCATGATTTGTGTCGGCATAAATGCTATTACCCCAATTTTTAGATGATGTTTTCTCCCATTCTGATCAACCACTTTTCTTTTCAAAATAACATACGGAGTAAAGTATGGCTTTTTCTTTTTAACAGAGAAAACATTGGCATTAAGAACGGGCATCTTTGCGCCTTTCACGGCGGCATTTAAGAATTCTAACCCGTAATTAAATTCATGATTACCAATGGCAACGGCATCATAATGTAAATAATTAAAGGCACGATAAACCGGATGAAGTTTTCCCTTACGTATTCCTCGAATTCTCGCTAAATATTCTCCAAGGGGATTTCCCTTCAGATGATCTCCATCGTCAAATAATAAAGAATTTTGTACTTCCTTCCTTGCCTTCTTGATAAGTGTCGCTGTTTTGACGAGGCCAATTCGGTTGTCTACTCTTGTTTGGTAATAGTCATAGTTGACTAAAGATGCGTGCAAATCAGTAGTTTCCAGGATACGTAAATCAACTACCCCTGGCGGTGGATGTACAGTAGCAGCCTTAAACGATAAGGCAGGATGATAGAACTCAAAAAGTGAGAGAATGATAAGGAAAATAAGCATTTTTTTGTTCAATTTGAAAACCTCCTTCATAATCTTGCATTAAAGGTTTTCTTAGTATTCGTTATCTAACTAGAATTATGATAAAGGGACCATAATATAAAATGGGATCAGGCTCACTTAATTGAAAATCATTTTCAATTACAATGGAAATAGAACATCTAAGAGGAACAATGTTAAGAGCTGCTAGTTAGAGTGTGAAATACAAAAAAAGTCAGCCTGTATTTTAAATCAGGCTGGCTTTTTGTTAGTCACATGCCGTTTTTTATGTTTGACGCCAAAAAACCACCAGTTCCAATCGCCAAGTAGTTTCATGAGAGCTGGAACTAGCACCATCCTCACTATGGTTGCATCTATAAAAATTGCTATAGCAATTCCTACACCTAGCTGCTTAACAGGCATGACGCCGGTAAAGGCAAATGCACCCGTGACGACAATCATAATGGCAGCCGCTGAAGTGATAATTTTACTAGTATAAGTCAAACCAGATATAGTCGCTTCACTATTATCTCCAGTTTTTAAGTAAAATTCTTGAATTCTTGAGATAAGGAACACTTCGTAATCCATCGATAGTCCAAAAACAAGAGTAAAAACAAATACAGGTAAAATTAATGCAATATCTACAGGTGTGACACCAAAATGCCCTTGCTGGAAAATCCAGACTAGGATCCCAAAGGTGCAGCTCAGGCTTAAGATATTCATTACAATTGCTTTCAATGGTATAAGAATGGAGCGGAATGCTGCCATTAAAATGACAAAAGTCGAAAGAACAATCAATAAAAGTCCGTCTGGTGCTTTTTGGTAGATTTCAGAAAAAATTTCTTGCTCGAATTTTATCGATCCGCCGAAGGAAGCGTTTAAACCTAGATCCTTATTTGACCAGTCACTTACCCATTGTCTTGCTTTAGCAGAATGTTCACCAGTTTTTAAATATACCTCTAAGAGCATTTTATTATCTCTTATAAAGTAGTCGATAATTGGAGATGCCATTGTTGTTTTCCCGGAGGTGAGTATTTGATAAAGCTGGTTTACATCCTTTATTCCAGTTGCTGAAAAGGGTGAATGAACGGTATTCACCAGTTCATCGTTTTCAATGTTTTTAATCACGTTATTCACTTTTTTTAGGTTATTCAAATCAAGAATGTTACCACTTGATTCCAGGATCACGACGACTTTTTTTTCATCTCGCTTTTCTTTAGCAACAAAATGGTCTTTATAGATCTCTAAGGCAGTTCTTGAAGGGTAATTTGGCGGCAGGGATTCTGTACCAGGGATCGCTAAAACCATTTGTTTAACAGGAATCAATCCTGCTAAAAGAATTGCAAGGGCTGCTACTGACATAAGAATAGGTCGTTTCATGACAAATTTAGCAAACTGGTGCCAAAAACTTTTCGTTTGCTTGTCCACAGCGGGTAAAATACTAAATTTATTAATTTTAGTTCCCAAAACACCTAGCAGCGCAGGAAGAAAGGTTAAGGCACATACCGCAGAAATGAACACAACAGTCATTCCACCAAGCGCAACATTCTGAAAAATATCGATTTTGATAAACCACAATGCAGATAGACCAATAAAAACACAAATTCCAGAAAAGATAATCGAACGACCGGCAGTAGAAACTGTTATCTCAAGAGCATCCTTTATAGACTTTGTTTTCACTTCTTCTTTATATCGATTAATAAATAACAAGGCAAAATCAATACTTAACGCTAACCCGATCATCGGAACAATATTTAAAATAAAGATTGTTAAATCAGCACGATAGCTAAAAAAGTAAACAGTTCCCATTGTACATAATATAGAAACTACGCCAATAACAATCGGGAGTGATGCCGCAATAAGACCTCCAAAAGCAAGAATAAGAACCACTAACGCAATTGGCAGACTGATCATTTCCGCTTTTGCTAAATCTTCTTGGCTTGCAGTATTAAGGTCTTGGACAATAATAGGTTCGCCAGTCATTGTGACCTTTAGGCCCTTTTTATTTACTAGTAGAGTCTTTAATTGGCTGATTTCTGCCCCAAGGTTTTCAGCTTTTTTGTTAAAAGTAAGAAGACCATAGGCATATTGTGTTTTCATCATTCCTTCTCGTTCCAAAGGGGAAATAATTTGCTGTGCAGCATCAAAGCCTGCTAAGTTTTCAAAATTGTTTAAAATAAATTGTCTGAAATCTTCATCACTAATGGCTTTGTCTTTTTCAAAAACAAGAATAATGGAGGATTTTGCATATCCAAAATCTTGCTCGAGAAGGTTGCGTGTTTTATTATATTCTCCGTTATAGTCAAAACCATTTCCACTAAGAACGCTTGGCAGTTTTAATGCAAACAAACCTAATAGTAAAATAATGAGACTCCAACTTACCAGAACCCATTTTCGCTTTTCGTAAATAAGTTCACCTAATTTCTGCACAATATCGCCACCTCTCATAATAATTGTTCCCCATTAAAGAGGCCGAAAATTCATGTTCCTCGCTTAGCCTCGTGTGAATAATTGAAATAATATTCATGTTGTATTTTACAAATGTTAAATAAAAGTGATATTGTTTCATTTTTTTGTTACAATAAAAGTAAAATAATAAACGATAAGGTGATAATAGTGGATCGTGAAAAGTTAACTAAAGTTATTGAAGCAGCCAAGCTCTATTATCTGTTGGATTATAATCAAAACGAAATTGCTAAGAAACTAGGTGTTTCCCGTCCCACTGTGTCGCGTTTACTCCAACAGGCAAAAAGTGAGGGAATTGTCCAGATTAATATAATGGATCCGACGGAAGATGTTGAGAATCTTGCAGGACAACTTGAAAAAAAATTCAATCTGAAGAAGGCGGTTGTCGCTTCAATTCCACAATATGAAGACCATATTATAAAAAATTATCTAGGAGAAAAAGCCGCCATTTATCTAGATCAAATTGTTAAGGATGATGACATAATTGGTGTAACATGGGGAACCACCCTCTACCATATTGCCATTGAATTAAAACAGAAATTTGTTAAAGGGGTAAAAGTTGTCCAACTAAAGGGTGGTGTCAGCCACGCTGAAACAAATACGTATGCATCAGAGATTTTATATCTTTTTGGAAAGGCATTTCATACTACACCACACAATCTTCCTCTTCCAGCGATAGTGGACCATGTCGTTGTAAAACAGGCAATGGAGGCTGATCGTCATATCCGAAAAATCCTTGACCTAGGTAGTCAGGCGAATATTGCTCTATTTACCATCGGAACAATTAAAACAGATTCCTTACTATTTCAATTAGGCTATTTTACAGAGAGTGACCTAGAGTCCCTATATGGAAAAGCTGTGGGTGATATTTGCTCCCGTTTCTTTGATGAAAACGGGGAAGTTTGTAACGAGAGTCTAAATGAAAGAACACTTGGAGTAAATTTAGATGATCTAAAGAAAAAGGATTATTCCATTCTTGTAGCAGGAGGACCCAATAAAATTGAGGGAATATTTGGGGCATTAAAAGGCGGGTATGCAAACGTGCTTGTTACGGACCAGTTTACAGCACAATTCTTGCTAGATAAAAACTAAATATAAACAGAAGGAAAAAATTTTACGTTTGTTCATAAATGTATTTACAAATGTTCATATTGTTTGATATAGTTACATTGTGATAATTGACTTAAACATTTATATATAATTTCATGATAAGGGAGACGAAGAATATGACACAGAATTTAGTAGGAATGATTGACCATACATTATTAAAGGCTGATGCAACAAAAGAAGAAATTGTAAAGCTAGTGGAAGAGGCAAAGGAATATTTATTTGCGTCGGTGTGTGTGAATCCCACTTGGGTTCGAACAGCAGCTGATATGCTTGCTGACACTCCTGAAGTGAAAGTATGTACCGTCATTGGTTTTCCTCTTGGAACAGCTACTCCTGAAACTAAAGCATTTGAAACAAAAAATGCGATTGAAAATGGAGCAGATGAAATCGATATGGTAATTAATATTGGTGCTTTAAAAGATAAGCAAGATGACTTGGTGGAAAGAGATATCCTTGCTGTTGTCGAGGCTGCTAAAGGGAAAGCATTGGTGAAGGTTATCATCGAAACTTGCCTGTTAACAAAAGAAGAAAAAATTAGAGCATGCGAAATTTCTGTAAAAGCTGGGGCAGACTATGTAAAAACATCTACAGGTTTTTCAACAGGCGGAGCCACTGTCGAGGATATTCGCTTGATGCGTCAAACCGTGGGTCCAGAAATTGGTGTGAAAGCTTCAGGTGGGGTTCGCAGCCGTGAAGATGCACTCGCAATGGTTGAAGCAGGAGCGACTAGAATTGGTGCAAGTTCTGGCGTATCAATTAGTAAAGGTGAGCTATCCTTAAGCAATTACTAAATAATCAATTGTGAGGTTAATTCGATGAGAGACGTAATAATGGCTTTAATTGCCGGTTTAATAGTTGGTATGTTGTTTAAATTTTTAAAGCTTCCAATACCTGCTCCCCCAGTATTCTCAGCAGTTGTCGGTGTTTTCGGGGTGTACTTTGGCGGTGTGCTTCTTGAGTGGATTACTAAATTAGTTCAGCAATAAAATTCCTTGGCGGAGTGTGAACATGATGGAAAAGAAAGACTTAATTGCAGAAGCAAATAAAGCTAGAGAGCATGCTTATGTACCCTACTCTAATTTCAAAGTGGGTGCCGCTTTATTATCAAAGGATGGCCAAGTATTTCATGGCTGCAATATTGAAAATGCTGCTTATAGTATGACTAACTGTGCAGAGCGAACTGCTTTGTTTAAGGCTTATTCTGAAGGGATTACACAATTTGCTTCACTCGTAGTTGTGGCGGATACTGAGGGTCCGGTTTCACCTTGTGGAGCTTGCCGTCAGGTTATTTCTGAACTTTGTGATGCAGAAATGGAAGTTGTGCTAACAAATTTAAAAGGTGATGTTCAAAAAATCCTTGTAAAAGATCTACTCCCTGGAGCTTTTTCCCCAAAGGATTTAAATAAATAAGTATTCGAGAAGTTTATCCAATGGAGATAAACTTCTTTTTTAGTGCGAAAATTACCTTGAATTGGAAACATTAAAATAGACCATAATATACATAGCAAAAATAAAGGATGATTCCATGATTTATATCTATAATGACTATGGCGGAACTCATACAACTTCCTTAGCAGCGGCCTACCATTTAAAACAATTACCACAATCTGAAAGAAAACTGACAAAAGAAGAGATTTTAAATGTGAAATATTTCAATAAATTAACAAAAGCAGATTTTGGTAAGATCATTTTCCATGGAATGGATGAAGATGGAAACTCTGTTTATACGATTGGACGCAAAAGAAACAAATATGTGGTCCCTGCATTAAAAGAGATGAGTTTATTGTTACAAGAAAAATTTAAATTTGATGAAAAAATTGTCTTCTCCAATACTTCACCAACTGTTCCTTTTGCCATGACTATGGGCGGAATGTTCTCAAGGGGGTTAAAAATTGATTTTATTGGAGTACCGTTATTAGTTATAGGTGCTAAACAATGTTGTGATAATATATACAGGTTGGTGGAAAATACAAAAGAAATAGGGAAAACAACTTTTGCAGAAAACATCATTGTATTGGAGAATGAGATGTATAAATAGGTGAGGAGATTCAAGTGAAAAAGAAAATAGGTTTTATTGGGGCAGGAAAAATGGCGCAGGCCATGATCGAAGGAATGGTTAAATCTTTAACGATTCCAAAAGAGAATATTTTTGTTAGTGCTAACACTGAAGATACAACAAAAGTAATCAAACAAAAGTTTGATATATGCACAACATTAAATAATAGAGATGTTGCAAGGTTTGCTGACATCCTTATTATTGCGGTGAAACCAGGTCTATATGCAACTATCATCGAGGAAATCAAAAACGATATAAAACAAAATGTAATCATTGTAACGATTGCTGCTGGAATTACCTTAATGGATATTGAGAAGTCATTTGGTTTTCAGATAAAGACGATTAGAACAATGCCTAATACTCCATCTTTAGTTGGGGAGGGCATGAGTGTAATCTGTGCGAATGATTACCTTACTGAAAATGAAATTATTGAGGTAGAGCACTTGTTCCAGACCTTTGGAAAGACCGAAAGGCTAGAAGAGAAGCTTATGGATGCCGTTCCAGCTATCAGCGGTTCCTCCCCGGCATATGTGTATATGCTTATTGAAGCTATGGCAGATGGTGGAGTAAGGCAAGGAATACCAAGGAATAAAGCATATCGACTAGCTGCTCAAGCTGTTCTTGGGGCTGCAAAAATGGTCCTTGAAACCGGAAAACATCCTGGTGAACTCAAAGATAATGTGTGTACACCAGGAGGGGCAACAATAGAAGCAGTTGTTACCTTAGAGGAAAAGCAATTTCGGGGATCAATCATGACAGCAATGGACAATTGTACAAATAAAGTTAAAAACCTATTATAAATAGGGAACTTAGGATCCAATTTTTGGGTCCTTTTTTGTGTTTAGATTTCAAGGAAATTCGACAAATTTTATTGTTTTTCGACTTTTTCTGTGTTTTTCGCGTGACACATGGAATTATTAATTATAAACTTTAAATACTTAAAATCTGTTGAAAATAAGGGAATAGTAATTGTATGAATCAAAAACAGGAAAGGGCTGTTTTCATACATACTTAAAGGCTCGTCAGTCAGGAAGTAGGTAGTTATGGATTTAAATAATATAGATAAAAAAGAAACCTTGTTCGTTTCGGTCATTGATGACGATGCGATTATTCGAACCATGTTAATAAGGATACTTAAGGGAATGGCTTTTTATCATTTTGAATTAGACATTGAAACATTTGAAGATGGACAACAATTCTTTGAATCAAAACGTTTAGAAGAAAAGGGCATACATTTTTTAATACTTGACGGTATTATGCCTGTTATGGATGGTATCGAAATCTTGCAGAAAGTAAAAAAAATAGATGGTGGAAGAAATATCTATGTCCTTATGTTGACTGGGAGAAAAAGGGAAACGGACATTGAAAGGGCATTAATGCTAGGAGCGGATGATTATATCACGAAACCTTTTAGTATTAAAGAACTTCAAGCTAGGATTGAAAGGTTAATCAAGAGGATGAAATTGCATGATGAAGAATGAGTTATTTTTCTTAACAATTCTAACGATAACCATTCTAGGGTTGTTATTGGTTTTATTAATATACTTAACGATAAGAAAAGCACTAGAAATTAAAAAACGGAAGGCAATTGAACAATATATAGAAAATAATGATACGAAACTTTTTACAATGCTTATAGAAGGCGGATACTCTAGGGGGCTGAGTCCGAAATCAGTTCTTGAACAGAAAGCCATCGAGGAACTTTTAAGCAGGTACAGCAAAATTTTAGAGGGTGAGGAGGAAAAGTCACGATTAACAGAACTTGCATCAATGTATCTATTAGAGAGGTATCGCAAGCAACTGAATAGTAAAAGGTGGAGTAAACGTATGAATACTCTCTATCATATTGAAGATTTCAAATTAACTCTCCTGAACGATGAAATCTACATGCTAACAAAGAAAAAAAAGCTCTCCCACGCAGAACTCATTCATTCATTAAGAATCCTTGCATTATTTCAACATGAATCTTTATTTGACCTGTTAATAACCCGTTACCAGAATTTCTCTGAATTTGAATACCGTACGATATTAGTCCACCTCGAGCAGAAGCAATTTGAAAAGTTTATTCTTCATTTTCATAAGAGCAGTCAGCCGTTACAAAAAGCCATCTTAGAGGTAATTTCAATAAAAAAGGAATTAAATTATCTTCCTTTCCTTGAGAATATCTTTTCAGTCTATAAAGGTGAAATCAGGCTCCGAGCCTTAAAGGCATTATCGAATGTGGGCAATGTGAAAAATACAGCCCCCTACTTAGAACTACTCTATTCTAGTAAATGGGAAGAAAGAATGATTGCTGCCAAACTTATTGGTTCATTAAAAGAAGTAAGAGGGATATCAAGATTAATCGAGCTTTTGCATGACCAAATGTGGTGGGTTCGGTCCCAGGCCGGAGAGGCTATCTGCCAATTTCCAAATGGTCACCAGATCTTACAGGAAGTGTTAGAAACTTCGAAGGATGTATTTGCTAAGGATATGGCATGGGAATGGCTTCATAAAGGGGTATAGAAAATGGCAATTTTAGAGTGGGGAAATGTTGTAACGCTTTTTGCTTGGTTTATCGCTGTATATATGGTTATTGTCATTTCATTTTACTCTGTTATCTTAATGATCTCTTTTTTTCAGTTGCGGAAGGAATATCAACTTGACAGAGTTCAGGCATATGAGGATTATGCGGATGAATTTTATACCAAACCTGTTTCAATTATTGTTCCTGCTTACAATGAAGAAGCAGGTATTATTCAAAGTGTGCGTTCTTTATTAAGTGTAGATTATCCAACATTTGAAGTGATTGTTGTGAACGATGGATCAACCGACCAAACACTTGCAAAAGTAATCGAGCACTATGATATGAAGGAAATAAAAAAAGTAGTAAGAAGGCAAGTGGATACAAAACCAATAGGCAGGATTTATCAATCAGCTATTTTATCGAATTTGTTTCTTATTGATAAGGAGAATGGGGGAAAGGCGGATGCCCTTAATGTGGGTCTTAACTTTTCCCATTACCCTTATTTTTGTTCGTTAGATGGCGATTCTGTTCTTGAACAGGATGCATTTTTAAAGGTGATGAAACCAATAATTGATTCAAATGAAGAAGTGATTGCCTCGGGTGGAAGTGTTCGAATTGCGAACGGATGCCAAATCAAAAATGGTCATATCCAAAAAATCGGTTTATCGAATAAACCTTTAGTTGTTATGCAAATCATCGAATATTTACGTGCCTTTTTAATGGGAAGAATTGGCTTGAGCCGGCACAATCTTCTATTAATTATCTCAGGAGCATTTGGAGTTTTTTCAAAGCAATGGGTGATTGCAGCGGGAGGTTATAAAACAGATACCGTCGGGGAAGATATGGAATTAGTTGTTAGAATCCATCGACTCTTAAGGGAAAAAAAAATAAAGAAAAAGATTGTCTATGTTCCAGATCCTGTATGTTGGACGGAGGTCCCAGAGGATGTGACCTTCCTTCGCAGGCAGAGGAGACGATGGCATAGGGGACTGCTGGAAAGCTTATGGACACATAGGAAAATCACATTTAACCCTAAATACGGTTCAATTGGTTTGATTTCCTTCCCTTACTTTTGGATTGTCGAATTTTTCGGGCCAGTCATTGAGTGTTTAGGATACCTGTTTATGATCCTTTGTTTATTACTTGGGGGGATCTATATAGAATTTGCCATTTTGTTATTTCTTCTCTCCTGTATATATGGTTCTATTTTTTCAATGACATCGGTTCTATTGGAGGAATGGAGTCTAACAAAGTATCCAAAAGTATCAGATATCATGAAGTTATTTTTATATTCCTTAACAGAAACCATTTGGTATAGGCCGTTGACTGTGTTTTGGAGATGTGAGGGAATTTGGCAGATGATAATCGGTGATCGAAGTTGGGGAGAAATGAAAAGAAAAGGTGTTTCCGAATGAAAAAACCAATTAATTTAATTATGTATACCGTTCTTTTTTTAAGTATTATCACCTGCCCCTTTTGGCTATGGCAAATTCAACCTGTGAAACAATTAAATGTGTTGATTGTTGATAAAACGGTTCCAAATCCTTCGTATCGGGAACATAAAGGCTTGGTTTGGATATTAAATAATGCAAAATATTTTAAGAATGGAAAAAAACCTTATTCATTTACGGAGGATTATAAAGGATTTGAACCAAAGGAAGGAAAGAAATATTCGATCACTTCATTACCCAAGGATTTAAAACAATACGATGTGATTTATTTAACGGATCAATATGGAGTATATAAAGAGGAGTTTTACGGACAAAATCCATCAGGAAGACACTCTACAAAAATTTATGGTGGACTTGAAACAGATGAAGTTAATCAAATAAAAAAAGAACTTATTCAATCGAAAGGGAAAACATTAATAGCAGAATTTAATACGTTTGCAAGTCCTACATCAGAATCGTCGAAGGCTAAGATCTCGAATTTGCTTAATGTAGAATGGTCAGGCTGGATCGGTCGCTATTTTTCCAACCTTAATAGTACAGAGGTACCAGAATGGGTAAGAGAGAATTATGAGAAGCAAAATAAAAAGTGGTCATTTACTGGAAAAGGATTTGTATTTGTCAGTAAAAACAATTATATCGTTGTAATTGGAGAAAAGGACGTTAAAAACAATGGTATTCTGTTTGAATTGACTAGAAACGGAAAAAAACATTTTACACAAAGGTTAGAAGGAAAGTACAGTTATTGGTTCGATATTATTGATGCCAGAGATGATAAGGAAATATTGGCAGACTATAAGCTGCCAATCACTAAGGAAGCAAAAGAAACATTGAAGGGATATGGGATTCCAACTTCTTTCCCAGCCGTGATTTATCATCAAAATGCTCGGTATTCTTCCTATTACTTTTCAGGGGATTTTGCAGATGAAGCTGATGTTCCAGGAATTTATCAAACCAAAGGTTTGGATGCTTGGAAGAAGAATGTTGGTTCTAATGATTCTTTCTATTGGGGGACTTATGTACCAATGATGAAGGATATTTTAAAGTATGGATTACACCAGGTAACTCAACAGGAAAAAGTAGACATTGTCGAACTGAATGGTATTAAATCAAACAGCAAAACTGGGAAATCTTATCTTCAGATTCAGAAGGATGGGAAATGGGAAGACCTTTTGATAAAGGGTGTAAACATGGGGATAGGAAAACCTGGTTATTTTCCTGGGGAGACGGCGGTTACCAAAGATGAATACCTTCGATGGTTTAAAGAAATTGGTGAAATGAACGCAAATGCGATAAGAATTTACACACTCCACCCACCACAATTTTATGAAGCCTTTCATGAATATAACAAAATCGCAAAAAAGCCATTATTCTTATTCCATGGGACATGGGTTAATGAAGAGAATCTGATTCACACACAAGATGCCTTTGCCAAAGTAAATCTAGACGACGCGAAGCTGGAAATAAAAAATATGATAGATATAATCCATGGAAAAGCAAACATTCCAGACCGGCCAGGCCATGCGTCAGGTGAATATAAGTACGATATTTCGAAGTACATTCTGGGAATCATTGTTGGCACGGAATGGGATCCAGCCATGGTCACCAACACGAATGATAAGCATTCAAAAATTAGTCAATTTACAGGGAAATACTTTAAAACAGAAGGGGCTAATCCGTTTGAAATTTGGCTCGCTGGTTTAATGGATTATGCTGCTGATTATGAGGTGAAACACTACCAGTGGCAGCATTCAATGAGTTTTACGAACTGGGTTACAACAGATTTGTTGAAGCATCCCACTGAACCACTGGAGAATGAAGATATGGTTTCTGTGAATCCAAATCATATTAAGGCAACAAAACAGTTTTCTGCAGGAATATTTGCCTCCTATCATATCTATCCATATTATCCTGATTTTCTTAACTATGAAAAGTCATACCTTAATTATGTAGATGAAACGGGGAAGAAAAACAATTATGCTGGCTATTTAAATGAGCTGCGTGCTGTCCATCAAATGCCAGTGCTTGTTGCAGAATTTGGTGTTCCGTCTTCAAGAGGGTTAACACATAAAAATGCATATGGAATGAACCAAGGATTTCATTCAGAAGAAGAACAAGGAAATATAAATAAGCATTTATATGAATCAATTGTATCAGAAGGCTATATGGGGGGGCTTGTCTTCACTTGGCAGGATGAATGGTTTAAGCGAACATGGAATACCATGGATTTTGATAATCCCGACCGAAGGCCATTTTGGAATAACGTGCAAACAAATGAACAGCACTTTGGCTTATTAGAATTTGAACCTGGGAAAAAAGAAAAAGAAATTATTGTGGATGGAAATGCTAAGGATTGGGAATTATCGGGAGTCAAGAAGAGTCATCCTAGCAAAGATAAAAAGGCCACTTTAAATGAAGTTCGGTTGACCTCTGACAATGGATATTTATATTTCCTGTTAAAATATAATCGACCAGTTGATTTTCGCAGACAAGGAACCTTCCTTCTGCTTGACTCTATTAAGCAACAGGGCCAAACCCAAATTCCATTAAACGATCATATATCAATCAAAACAGACTTTGGAGTTGATTTTTTAGTAAGTCTTACAGGACATGAGACTTCAAGTATCATGGTCGATAGTTACTATGATGCCTTTTATTATCAGTAGGCCCATCTTCTGAAGATGATTGCTGAGGAACCGTATGCCAATCAAAAGAATAATGGTGTATTTCATCCCATCAGGCTTGCTCTTAATAAGGAATTAACAATTCCAACTACCAAAGAGGTAATTCCATTTGCGAGTTACGAGACAGGAAAACTAAAGTTTGGGAACGCCAATCCAAATAGTAAAGAATTCGACTCATTAACAGATGTTAGCATTAGTAATGATAGAAAAGTGATCGAAGGAAGGATTCCATGGCAGCTCTTGAATGTGAAAGACCCTAGTTTAAAGGAAGTAATGGGTGATGTCTGGGAAAGTGGTTTATCTGGCAGTGATGAAACAAGTGGAATTCGACTCGCATTAGTAACAACAGAACTAGGGAAGGTCACTCAAACATTACCTAAAACAAATAAGAATCGGATTCACGAGTCAGATGCATATATATATAGCTGGAAGAAGTGGGAAGAACCATCATTTAATGAACGGTTGAAGAGATCCTATGGAATTATGAAAGAAACGTATCGAACAATGGACATATTGGGAAAGTAGTATTACGGAAAGGACAAGCTCTGTCCTTCCTTTTGTTTAATAATAAGGAAAATGTTGATTATTGTTACCTCTTACTGTTAACGCCGTCATAACGCCGACGCATATGATCGTGAGTAGAGAATAAAAGAACTTCTCCAACCCGACAACCTGAATACCGCTTGTGATGACTAGACCATCTATTAAGAAGATGATGATCCCAATATTAACAGAAGTAAATTTAGTTAATAATTGGGCAAGCAAATCTGTCCCGCCTGTACTGGTTTCATAGCGAAGCATTAGACCTATTCCAATTCCGACAAGCAATCCGCCAATAATTGTACTTGGTAATATCCCTATTTCAATTTTACCATTAATAAAGGATAGAAAATCAATACAAAAGGAAGAGATGATAAGTCCATGGAGGCTGTAGTAGAAATAGCGCCTCTCAAAGAACCAGGCCAACACATATAAAGGCAGACTTAATACAATAATACTTAGTCCAGCCGGCCATCCGTAAAAATAATGAATGATTAGTCCTAACCCGATGACTCCTCCATCAAGTAAATGATAGGGAACTAAAAATCCATTTACTCCAAGGCTTAAGAGCAAACTCCCGAGCAGCATTGCTGCTAGTTTTTCTTTCATCAACCATCACCCCAAAACTTGTCCTCTATCATAAAAATATGAGCGTTCGGTACTTTTAGAAGTGATATAGCAAAAAAGAAACCAGAAAATATTTCTGGTTTCTTTTTTAAAAGAAGATATTAAGGATGAAGTAGATAATACTTGCTAAAAGGATTGTGATTGGAAGTGTAATAACCCATGTTATTAACATTCGTTGGGCAGTACCCCATTTAACTCCTTTTAAGCGATGAGAAGCACCTACACCTAAGATTCCTGATGAGATAACATGAGTTGTACTAACAGGTAAATGAATATAAGTAGCACCGAAGATAATTGCTGCCCCTGTTAAATCGGCTGCAACACCGTTGATAGGCCGAATCTTCATAATTTTACCACCAACAGTTTTGATAATCTTCCATCCGCCAATCGAGGTCCCTAGTCCCATTGCAATCGCACAAGAGAGTTGAACCCAAAAAGGAACTTCATCTGTATGAAGATAACCGTTAGCTAAAAGAGCCATGGTAATAATCCCCATTGATTTTTGTGCATCGTTTGTTCCGTGTGAATAGGATTGCAACGCGGCCGTTGCAATTTGAATTAAACGAAATGATCGATTCGTTTTAGTTAAATTAAAGTTCTTAAAAACGACCTTAAAAATACTGTAAACAATGTATCCAACGGTAAAAGCTAAAATAGGTGATAGAATTAACGCCTCAAGAATTTTAATAAAACCTTCAGCCTTTATTACATCAAACCCCTTCGCCGCAATGGCAGCTCCAGCAATGGATCCGATAATCGCATGTGAAGAACTGCTTGGAATTCCATAATACCAAGTAAGTAAATTCCAAATGATAGCAGAAAGTAGTGCTGCAAAAATAACAATTGATCCTGTATGACCACCTGTAAGTGAAAATGGATCAACAATGTCCTTAGAGATAGTTTTGGCAACCCCAGTAAATGTCAATGCTCCAACAAAATTCATTATTGCTGCTAAAATAATTGCTTGGCGTGGTTTAAGTGCTTTTGTGGATACAGATGTAGCAATTGCATTTGCAGTATCATGGAATCCATTAATAAAGTCAAATGCAAGGGCACCAATGACAATTAAAATTGTAAGAATTAATACAACGCTCATATGTTTGCTCCTTAGGCATTTTTCATGATAATGGTTTCAAGTGTATTGGCAACTGTTTGACAATAGTCGGCAATATCTTCAAGGTTTTCATAAATTTCTTTGTATTGGATAATTCGGATCGGGTCTTTTTCGACCGTAAATAAATTTTTAATCGACTGGCGTAAGACATTATCGCAGTTGGATTCAAAATCCTTTATCTTAATGGCATGTTCTCTTATTTGCTGTAACTTTTTATTGGAAAGTAGTTCAACGGCTTTGTCAATTTCATGGACACTACCTTGAATCGCATCCACAAATTTCTTCATGAATTCATCTGCATTTGTAATAGAGTACATTTCAAATAATGCGGCACAACCTTCAAGCCCATCAAGTACATCATCCATACTCATTGCTAGGTGAAGGATGTCTTCCCGTTCAATCGGAGTGATGAATGCATCATTCAATTCCTTAATTACTTCATGCACATATGTATCACCTTTTGTTTCAAGTTCCTTCATTTTCTCTGAGAAAATTTTTAAATCACTCACATTTTTCAATTTGTAATCAGTAAAGAAATTTGCACTTTCCTTTAAGTTTGCAGAAATATTACTAAGTAATGCTGAGAATTTATCTACTTTTTTAAATGCCATGTGATTACCCCCATTTTCAATTAAACAATCGTATACCGACCCAAGTAATTTTATCTGAAAAATGTCGAAAAATGAAACAAATTCTTTATAAATTTACAAAAACTTAACATTAGAATCTTTTGAATCGTTCAATTTATTGAAACAAATTTTATGTATGTTAACAAAATCTTTACATTAATATGTTGTTAATTAGTTCTGAAATAAAGATATTTTTACTTTTGCCTAAATTTATGTATTTATGTACTTAGTTCCCGTGTTAAGAATTTATCTTTTTTTTCTTTTCTGAGTATATAAAAGAAAATAGGGTACTTTATTAATACAGGTAGCATGAAAATAAGTTACTTTTCCAACTGCCTGAGACAAAATAATTGGTTACTAAAAAGGAGTGTACTGAATGAGTTTCATTTGGGCATTAATTATTGGTGGGATTATTGGATGGTTAGCCGGTCTTATCGTTGGAAGAGATATTCCGGGTGGCATTATTGGTAATATCATTGCAGGTTTTGTTGGGGCATGGCTTGGAACTGCGGTTTTAGGTGATTGGGGGCCGCATGTCGCTGATTTTGCAATAATTCCTGCAATTATTGGGTCAGCTGTTTTGGTCTTGCTAGTAAGTTTCATTCTGCGAGCCTTTAGAAGAACCGATAGATAATATCTCTTTACTTGAGAAGGCCTCCGAAATGCTCGGAGGCTTTTTTGTGCTTTATAATGAAAGGATATCAATATTCTTAAAAATTACAGGTCGATCCACAAATGGAGCATGACATACAATCTTTTCCTGAGTAAATGGATGAATGAATTCAATCTTTGCGGCATGCAGTGCTTGTCTATTCACAATTGGTTTTCCGCCATACAACGTATCTCCAACTAATGGATGCCCTAAGTAACTTAAATGAACCCTGATTTGATGTGTTCTCCCAGTATCGAGCCAACATTTTATATATGAAAGTTGTTTCTCTTTGTCCACTTTTACTACCGTGTAATGGGTAAGGGCAGATTGACCCGTTGGAGAAATTCTCCTTTTAGTTGCATGATGGCGATCCCGTCCAATCGGTTCGTTAATAGAGCCTCTTTTTTGTTTAACTACCCCATGAACTAACGCAATGTAGGTTCTTTTAATATTTCTCTTAAAAAGCATCTGGTCCAGTATAGCCCCTGCTAGTGAATGTTTAGCAAGGAGAATGGCACCTGATGTATCTCGATCTAATCGGTGAACTTGACGGATGTTCCGATTTTCTCCTTTGGCTTGAAGATAAAATTGTACTGCATTAACCAGTGTATCTTGATCTGTTAGTGGGTTATTCGGATGGCTATTCATGAATGGTGGTTTGTTAATAACCAAAACATGTTCGTCCTCAAAAAGTATGTCTATATCTATAAATTTGGGCAAAATTTCTATACTTTCGTCCTCAAATAGTTTTAATTGCAATTTGGAACCCTTGATAAGAGGCGTAGTCCAGTTCGCGCGTTCTCCATTAATTTTCACCTTATCCTCCATTCTAAAGGTGTGGGTTAATTTTTTAGGGGCTTCCCAGACATTCCGAAAAATTTCCTCTATGGTTTTTCCATTCCATTCTAACGGGACCACTATTTGAAACCATTCTCCCATTCGCATTGTGTTTAGCATTTAATTCTCCTTAAGGTTATAATTACCACGGTCAATACTGACTTAGTTATGTTATTCTTATCATATACAATACGTCAGAAATAAGCGATGGCAAAGGTGGGTTTTAAGTGAAAATTGTATTTGCCTCGACGCCAAGTCAAGAAAAAGAAATTAACGGACTGGTGAGGTACATTTATTCGAATATATTTCCGCTCTACTTTACTGATGAGGAGATTTTTCGTTTTGAGCGATTAAAAGTTCTTCATACATCTGAAGAGTTTAATACATTAAAAGATGCCTTTCAGGTAATGACATGTATTCAAACATTAATCTCCATTCTAGAGTCCTCTCAACCTGATGAGCAGTATGCAACATTATTTAATAAGAATGTGGAGACATTAACGGAGTTTGGTTTACTGTTTCCATTCAAATATGAACATTTCGAAGAAGCAAAAAGTATAAGAATTCCTATGTTAAGTATCTATTCTAAAGCTGATAATGAGTTACTAATATAAGTTAAATAAAAGTCTGCACATGCAGGCTTTTATTTTTTTCTACTAAAAATTGTAGGATATGAGGTAATATAGAAAAAGAACTGAATAAATTTACTTCTGCGAAAATTGTCGTTTAATTTGATAAGATTTTTAAAGGAGTAACAGTGTTGATATTAGAAACAATAACAGTAGACAAAATTTGGAGGGAATCGACATGAATTGGAAACAGACAGCAAAGAGTTGGATGGAATTTGACGGATTGGATACTGAATTGCAGAATCAATTAAATGAATTAATGAAGGATGAGAGGCAGTTAGAGGAAGCCTTTTATAAAAATTTAGAATTTGGTACTGGTGGTATGCGTGGAGAAATTGGGGTTGGTACCAACCGAATGAACCTTTATACTGTCCGCAAAGCATCAGCTGGCCTAGCAGCATACATAGAAAACCATGGAATGGAAGCAAAACAGCGCGGAGTAGTCATTGCTTATGATTCACGCCATAAATCTCCAGAATTTGCGCTGGAGGCTGCAAGAACTTTGGCCACAAAGGGTATTCAAACCTATGTCTTTGATGAATTAAGACCCACTCCTGAATTATCATTTGCTCTAAGATATTTAAATGCTTATTCAGGCATTGTGGTTACTGCAAGCCATAACCCACCTGAATATAACGGCTATAAAGTATATGGATCGGATGGTGGCCAACTGCCACTAGAAGCGGCAGATGAAGTAATTGCAAAGGTAAATGAGATTGAAAATGAATTACTCATTGAGGTTGATAGTGAAGAAAAATTAAGAGCAGAAGGATTAATTAAAACGATTGGTTCGGAAATTGACCAAGCTTATACGGAGAAACTATTAACGATATCTGAGAATCCAACTCTTGCTCAGGAAACAGATATCAAAATCGTCTTTACGCCACTCCATGGAACCGCTAATAAGCCTGTCCGTGCTGCACTATCAGCATTGGGATATAAGAATGTAACGATTGTCAAAGAACAAGAACTTCCGGATCCAGAATTCTCAACGGTAAAAAGTCCTAACCCTGAAGAACATGCTGCCTTTGAATTAGCGATTCGTGATGGGAAAAGAATCGGTGCAGATCTTTTAATTGGAACAGACCCTGATGCAGATCGTTTAGGGATTGCTGTATTAAATCCTGAGGGAGAATATGTCGTTCTCACTGGTAACCAAACGGGTGCTTTGTTACTGGATTACATTATTACCCAGAAAAAGGAAAAAGGAACACTGCCAAAGAATGGAGTGGTTTTAAAAACAATCGTTACATCTGAAATTGGCCGGAAGATTGCTGAGGCTAATCAATTAGAAACAGTTGATGTGTTAACAGGTTTTAAATTTATCGCTGAAAAAATCAATCAATATGAGGCAGCTGGCGATCGTAAATTTTTATTTGGATATGAAGAGTCTTACGGATATTTAATTGGTGATTTTGCTCGTGATAAAGATGCGGTACAGGCTGCTCTCTTAGCAACGGAAGTTTGTGCTTTTTATAAGAAACAAGGCATGTCCCTCTATGAAGGATTGATGCAGGTATTTGAAAAGTATGGATATTACCAAGAAGGCTTACGCTCCCTAACCTTAAAAGGCAAGGAAGGCGCAGAGACAATTCAACAGTTATTGGCTTCTTTCCGTGCAGAGCCGATTACCAGCCTTGGAACATTAGCTGCAGCCACTGCGGAGGATTATTTAACAAGTACTCGTGTAACGAACAAAGGGAAAGAATCAATTGATTTACCTAAATCGAATGTTTTAAAGTATACATTTGAGGATGGTTCATGGGTTTGTTTACGTCCATCTGGTACAGAACCAAAGGTGAAGTTCTATTTTGGTGTCAATAGTAACAGCTTAGAAGAAAGCAAAGCAAAGCTAAAAACCATTGAAAATGATTTTATGGCGTTAGTTAACAATAAAATGAAAATGGTTCAGGAAATTTAATTAACAACAATATCCGATTGTGTAACTAAAATCTTAAGACTGTTTTAAAACACGGCTTCCCACTTGGGGAAGCCGTGTTTTTTGGTGGTGGAATTCTTTGGTCCGGTTAGTAAAAAGTTTCTCAATTTCATTTGCATTCACTTGCTAAATTAGGAAAGACTATACATCGGTATCTCATTAGGGTCCGCTTCTACCGTTTCATTTGCATGGTCAATGTAGCGCAGCAGATTATACAGTTTAGTTTCAATAACAGTGTAATCACGTTCAAAGTTGTAGGCATGCAGGAATTGTTCAATTCGTTTTGATAAGAATTGGTCTTTTGTTCGTACCATTAAAATCAGTAAATTATCCCACTCAGAACGATGGGTATAATACAGCGCTCGATCATAATCCATTTTATTCATTTATTTTTATCTCCTCCTTATTAGGAGTTGAGATTATTGTGTGATATTTTGACGATAACTTTCACAGAAAATGTTGGACATTCAGTATTTACGCTGTTTTCAACATTTACCTGCATAATTTAACAAATGGAGGTCATATGGCTAAAATCATAATCTGTATCATCGTCTTTTTTACAGTTCAACAGGAAAATATGACAAGCGCAAAAATTGTTAAAGGCAATAAATCTTATAGTTTTGAGATGTTAGAAGATGACCTTTCAAAACTAACCAAAAAATATAAAAAAAAAATAAAAGTCCAATCAATCGGTACATCCCACTTTGGCTGCGATATTTGGGCAATCAAGCTAGGTACGGGAAAGAAGAATGTGGTCTTAATTGGTTCGCATCATGGCAGAGAATGGATGACTAGCCTAATGCTAATGAAAATGCTTGAGTCTTATGCATCGACATATAATGAGAGAACCTTTTTTGGTTTCAAGTCCAATCAAATTTTGAATGATGTTTCCATCTGGTTTGTGCCTATGTTAAATCCTGATGGTGTTACCATCCAACAGAATGATATGAAAGGTTTTTCATCTAAACAACAGAAGCTTTTGGTCAAGATGAATGATGGCTCAAGAGATTTTCAGCGATGGAAGTCAAATGGCATAGGAATTGACCTGAACAGGCAATATCCGGCAGGATGGGAAAGTCTCAAACCAGAACCAGCATCGCCGTGGTATAAATTCTATAAAGGGAAAAAACCACTGGAATCAAAAGAAGTAAAATCCCTTACAAATTTTATTAAGGAAATCAACCCTACGATTGCCATTGCATATCACACGGCAGGAAGAGAAATTTATTGGAATTATAAAAATGGCGAAAATTTAAAACGGGATGAACGGATTGCCAAAAAAATATCGAAGATAACCGGGTATAAATTAGCAGTGCCGGATCAAAACGCAACGGGTGGCGGGTTCACGGATTGGTTTATCACTACTTATCATAGGCCGGCGATGACAATCGAAATAAGTTACCTAGTTGGTGAAACCAATCCACCCCTATCAATTTTTCAAAAGGAATGGAAACGAAATCAATATGTAGGATTAAAAATTGCAAAAGAGGCTAAAAAAATATCAAATTAAAGCCATACTTGCCCATTGTTTTTTCTATCTTGTTTCATCATTCTCCTTTTTACTTCATACATTGTGGTAAGAGGAAAAGGGGGAATGGCTAATGAATGTGGAAGGACGTAATGCACTGGAATATGCGATCAGTGAAATTACTGAAATCGCAACCGGGTTTGGATTGGATTTTTATCCAATGCGCTATGAAATCTGCCCTGCTGAAATTATTTATACATTTGGGGCCTATGGTATGCCAACCCGATTTTCACATTGGAGCTTTGGAAAGCAATTTCACAAAATGAAACTTCATTATGATTTAGGCCTTAGTAAAATTTATGAATTGGTTATCAATTCCAATCCATGCTATGCTTTCTTACTTGACTCTAACACCCTTATACAAAATAAATTAATTGTTGCCCATGTTTTAGCACATTGTGACTTCTTTAAGAATAATGTTCGTTTTCAAAATACGAAGCGGGATATGGTCGAAAGTATGGCAGCTACGGCTGAAAGGATTCATCAATATGAAATTCAATACGGCAAAAAGGAGGTAGAAACTTTCCTTGACGCGGTATTGGCCATCGATGAACACATTGATCCATCATTGATGAGACCTAAATTATCTTGGTCAATTGGAGATGACGAGTCAGACGATGAACATGAAGTTCAAGCGGCAACGCCCTATGATGATCTATGGGGATTAGATGAAAGGGATAAAAAGGAAACAAATCAACCAAGGAAACGGAAATTTCCTCCGAAACCAGAGAAGGATTTATTATTATTTATTGAAACCTACAGTCGAGAATTAACAGATTGGCAGCGAGACATCTTGACAATGATGCGGGAGGAAATGCTTTACTTCTGGCCACAGCTTGAAACAAAAATCATGAACGAGGGCTGGGCTTCTTTTTGGCATCAACGGATATTACGAGAAATGGATCTAACAAGCGGCGAAGCCATTGAATTTGCTAAACTGAATGCTGGCGTGGTGCAGCCTTCCAAAACGGGAATCAATCCATATTACTTAGGAATCAAGATTTTTGAGGATATCGAAGAGCGGTACAATAATCCGACAGAAGAGATGATACGAAGGGGAGTAATGCCAGGGTCTGGAAGAGAAAAGATATTTGAAGTAAGAGAAGTGGAGTCTGATATTTCCTTCTTGCGAAATTATTTAAATAAGGACCTGGTCATGCGCGAAGATATGTATCTTTTCCAAAAACAAGGCAGGGACTACAAAATAGTTGATAAACAATGGGAACAGGTTCGCGATCAGCTTGTCAATATGCGCGTAAATGGCGGATTCCCATATATTACGGTTAATGATGGAGACTATTTAAAGAATGGTGAACTTTATTTAAAGCATTGGTATGAAGGCGTGGAACTTGATGTTAAATATCTCGAGAAAGTACTTCCATACATCCAGCAGCTTTGGGGAAGACCTGTCCATATTGAATCGATGATCGAAGAAAGAAAAATGTTGTTCTCCTATGATGGTAAAGGGGTGCATCGCAAATATTTGTAATTTCTTGAGGCTATCTTGTACTATCAAGGTAGCCTATTTTTTATTTAGGATAATAGAAAACAGGAATATCATTTCATGAATATATATTATTTATTTAAGTGAACACTATGTTAAAAAGGGGATAAAATTGATGAAACAAACGCTAAGCCCTAATGTGCTTTCTGTTTTAGAAGACAAAATTAAATTAATAAAATCACAAAAAGGAGCGATATACTTAGTCGGTCCGATTCGGCTTCCCGTTAATTTATATGGTGAAACGGTCGTTTTTAAGTGGTACTGCTGGCTGAATTGTGATGAAGTAACGGAGGATTTTGAAAGAATTATTGAAAAACTATCTTCGGCGAATTTAGCGGAGTTCCAACAATCTAGTGTTTTAGTATACGGTGATTTTGAATACGGAGACGATGCAATCATAAGATTCCATTCGATTTGCCATACAGGTGATATTTTTGGAAGCAAACGGTGTGATTGCGGATTTCAATTAAAAAAGTCAATGAAGATGATCTCAGAACATGGTACAGGAGCACTATTCTATTTAGCTAACCATGAAGGCAGAGGAATTGGTTTATTTAGCAAGGCAATGGCATATGTTCTTCAAGAAAATGGTTATGATACGGTTGAAGCGAATGAAGGACTTGGTTTTGTAGATGATTCAAGAAATTATGGAGATGCGATTTTAGTTCTTAAAGCATTACGCTCAAAACCTGTAACACTAATGACCAACAACCCGAAAAAGTTAGAAGCATTAAAAAGTTCTGGTTTAGAGGTCTCAGGCCGGCAGCCTTTGTGGGGAGATGTATCTGAATATAACGAGAAGTATCTTCAGACAAAAATTAGACGTTCGGGTCATTTAAGAGATAAGGAGACTTGTCCAAATGACTAATCATGAGTTCTATATGGATTTGGCTATAAAAAATGCCAAAGCAATGAAAGGCCAAACCGACCCCAATCCACTTGTTGGAGCCGTTATAGTGAATGAAAACCGTGTAGTCGGTATCGGTGCACATTTAAAAGCAGGAGAGCCACATGCCGAGATTCACGCACTACGTATGGCTGGTGAAGCGGCCAAGGGAGGTACCATTTATGTCACATTGGAACCGTGTTCCCATTATGGCAGGACAGGCCCTTGTGCTGTAGCAATCGTTGAAGCAGGATTAAAAAGAGTAGTGATCGCGACACTTGATCCTAATCCTGTTGTTGCAGGTAATGGTGTAAAAATACTTAAAGATGCTGGAATTGAAGTGATCATTGGAGTTCTACAAGAGGAATCCCATCGGATGAATGAAGTGTTCAATAAGTTTATTGTTGAGAAAAGACCGTTTGTCACTTTGAAATCAGGGGTTACCTTAGATGGAAAAATTGCTACTTACGCATCAAACAGTAAATGGATTACTTCTGGAGAATCAAGAACCGATGTTCATCATCTTCGCAATGAAAATATGGCTATACTAGTAGGTGTAAATACGGTAATAGAAGATAACCCTGAATTAACAACGAGAATCCCAAATGGGAGAAATCCTATTCGAGTAATTCTGGATTCAACCTTAAAGATTCCTCTAGGGTCTAAAGTTGTCACTGATAACCTTGCAGAAACGTGGATTTTTACAAGCAAGAATTATGACAAGGCTAAGGAAGAAACATTAAAGTCTTTAGGGATAAAAGTTTTTGTCACTAATGGATTGCAAAAAGTTGATCCTAATGAAGTGGTCCAAATTTTAGGTGAGAACTTAGTCTCCTCTGTATTAATTGAAGGAGGGGGTACCATAAATGCAGCTTTTCTAGAAAATAAATGTATTGATAAAGTAATCCTATACTTTGCACCTAAATTAATCGGTGGAAAGCAAGCACCTACTTTCCTTGAAGGAACTGGAATAGAGAAAATGGCTGATGCAATAGATTTAGTGGATACTTCAATCATTAAAATAGGAAAAGACTATAAATTTATTGGCTACCCAAGCTATTCAAAAGAGGGAATTATGTGATGAGATTTGGTTTTGATATTGACGATACATTAATCAATCTACGAGAACATGCTTTTAATATCTATAATAAAAGGTTGAATCAGAATGTTCCAATTGAAATTTTTCAAAACTTAAAAAGAGTTGAAATACATGAACCTTTTGGATTGACTGATCTACAAGGGAAAGAAATGTGGAATAATTCATTAGAAGAAATTTATTATACATCATGCCCTGCCTTTCCTGATGCAGTTGAAACTTTACAACAACTGGAGAAGAACGGGCACGAAATATACTATATAACAGCAAGGCCTAAAGAACATGGTGAACGAACGAAGGAATGGATGAGAGAAAACGGCTTTCCTGTTAATGATGAAAGATTTTTTTACGGAATGCAGGATCATGAAAAGGTAGAAATCATTAAAAAGTTACATCTCGATTATTATTTTGATGATAAACCTGAAATATTAGATACCTTATTAAACGAATCCATAAAACTTTTTCTTCGCGATCAATCCTATAATCGTCATTTGAACTTACCACGAATTGTAAATTGGAGTGAACTTGAGGGAATCATAACAGAAAAGGTATAAAATATAATTCGGACACGATTGCCTTTGAAATCATGAAAACTGTCCAAAGACGACCGAAGTTCGGACAGGATTGTCTTTGAAATCCCGAAAGGTGTCCAAAGACGAAAGTTCGGACAGGATTTGCCTTTGAAAACACGAGAGGTTCCCTAAGACGACCAATGTTTGGACAGGATTGCCTTTGAAATCATGAAAACTGTCCGAAGACGACCGAAGTTCGGACAGGATTGCCTTTGAAATCCGGAATGCAGTCCGAAGGCGACCGAAGTTCGGACAGGATTGACGTTGAAATCCCGAAAGGTGTCCGAAGACGACCAATGTTTGGACAGGATTGCCTTTGAAATCATGAAAACTGTCCGAAGACGACCGAAGTTCGGACAGGACTTGCCTTTGAAATCACGAATGCAGTCCGAAGGCGACCGAAGTTCGGACACGATTGCCTTTGAAATCATGAAAACTGTCCAAAGACCACCAGGATTTGAACGCAGCAACTCAGTTTATGAAAAACCAAAGTAAAAGAAGGCAGCTGATTAAATAGCTGCCTTCTTATACGAATATTAAATTGAAGCAAGTTCTTTTTCTAAGGCCTTCTCTACTGTTACATAATCATAGCCAAGATCTTTTGCCACTGCTTCATACGTAATTTCACCGTTAGCCACGTTAACCCCAAGATATAATGCAGCATTTTCAGAAATGGCTTTAAAAACACCTTTATTAGCGATCTGTAATGCATATGGTACCGTTACATTTGTAAGGGCCATTGTTGAAGTCCTAGGTACAGCCCCAGGCATATTTGCAACTGAATAGTGGACAACACCATGTTTGATAAATGTTGGATTATCATGTGTTGTTACATGATCGATTGTTTCAACGATACCACCTTGGTCAATTGCAACATCGACGATTACTGAACCAGGTTTCATTGATTTAACCATTTCTTCAGTAACAAGCTTAGGTGCTTTGGCACCAGGGATTAATACAGCACCGATAAGAAGGTCAGCTTCTGCGACTGCTTCGGCAATATTGAAAGGATTAGACATTAATGTTTTGATTTGATTTCCAAAAATATCATCTAATTGACGAAGGCGATCTGCGCTTAAGTCAATGATTGTCACGTCTGCACCTAACCCGATAGCCATTTTTGCGGCATTGGTTCCAACAATTCCTCCGCCGACAATAGTAACTTTTCCGCGGTTAACACCTGGAACACCTGCAAGAAGAATGCCAAGGCCTCCATTATTCTTTTGTAAGAACTGCGCACCAATTTGAGCAGCCATACGACCAGCCACTTCACTCATTGGGGTAAGCAATGGAAGAGTACGGTTCATAGATACAGTTTCATAGGCAATCGCGATGACACCTTTATCTTTAAGAGCTTGAGCCAAATCTGGCTCTGCTGCTAAGTGTAAGTAAGTAAATAATATTAAACCTTGACGGAAGTACTTATATTCACTTGAAAGAGGCTCTTTTACCTTCATAATCATATCAGATTTAGTCCATACTTGCTCAGCGCTATCTATGATTTCAGCACCAGCTTTAGCATAAGCTTCGTCGGTGAAACCGCTTCCAATTCCTGCGTCCTTTTCCACTAATACTTTATGGCCAGCATTTAAGAATGAAACAACACCCGCAGGAGTTAGTGCTACACGATTTTCATTATTTTTAATTTCTTTAGGTACCCCAATAAACATAATTTAATTTCCTCCCCTAGTTACATATAAGTGTCTTGCTATGGCTAAAGTATAGAATGTTTCCTAGAGAATTTCTTTGTTTAGAAAAGAGAAAGATAATCATTCTTTTTGGGGATTTTCACAAACCGTTCAAATCCCCTGATATTTTTCCAGCTTTAAATCTATGAAAAGAATCATCTTTTGATTAGGATCTCTTAAATTTATATCCCCAATTTCCGTGATACGTTTAAGCCGATAGTTTAATGTATTAGCATGGACATTTAGTTCCTTAGCTGCATCATTTATGTTGTTATCTTTATTTAAGAAAACCTCTAATGTTTCGACCAAGTTGCTATTGTGTTTCTGATCGTATTCATGAAGCCTTTTTAAGGCATAATTTTCATAGGCATCAGTTTGTCTTTTTTCTAAAATAAGATCTACTATTTGATAGATGCCAAGCTTTTGATAGGTAAAAATATCCTTAGTCTCTAATGGGAACTTTTCTTTAATTGTTAAAACAGCTAATGTTTCTTTATAGGCCTTGCTTGTTTGTAGAAAATCCTCATAAATACTGCTATAGCTTGGTTTGATTTCTTTGATTCCATATCTCTCACTCATTTGAAGAACAAAGGATTTTGCAAATTGTTCCAGTTCATTGAAAGGGTTCTCAATAGTCGTGGTGGATACCATTAGAATGAGTTGATTGCAGTCTATTGTGTAAAGAATAATTTTTATTCTTTGATTGGTTTTTAACAGATATGATATCGATTGCTCTACTTTGTTCGTGATATTTTCCTGAAACTGAAAAACAAGAACTGCAAAAAAGGCGGGTGGCGTTAATTGTAGTGAGTGGAAATGATCGAAAATCTCCTCTTTTACTTTAAGATGACCTGTTAAAAGTTTCCAAAAGAATTCTTGTGAACGTTCTTCTTTTTTGTTCTTTCTCGTCTGAAGCTGTAATAGTTTATTTTTTGCGGAATCTGCGGCTTTCTTTAAAAGAATAAAATCCCCTTCTGTTAAAACCTTATCAATTTCAATTGCCCAAATAAATCCAATCACTTCGTCTTGTTTCCAAATCGAAATGGCGACTCTATTGTTAAGACCGATGTCACTTATATTTTTCACACGGATCGGTTCTTGGGTCTTTAGTAAAGCAGGAATTGTTCCTTCTTTCCATAATTGATTAATAACCTTTTCCGGCACCCTTCGTCCAATGATAGTAGAAATTCTCGCAGGATCCGTTCGTTCATCATGTGTACTATAGGCAAGTAGACGGTGATTTGCATCCTCAATTGTAATAGGGCACATTAGTACCTGACTAATAAGGTCAGCAAATTCATCTAAGCTTTCGAAGGCAGTCTTAAATGGATCAGGTAGTCTAGTATTCAGAACGATTACCCCCAGATTAAAATATAAAAAATCCCTTTGTTTAATTTTACAAAAAAAATATGATAATTTCATTTATTTTTACAAAATAAATAATGTGCTATAATGTTAAAATGATTCCGAGTAATTCAAAAAGAGAAAATATTTTCATAATTACTCTTTTTGAAAGCGGTAACAATTAGGTAATAAGGAGGATTAAGTAATAAAAGACTTAAAAGTGAAGACTAAGATTGCTATAGTAAAAAAGCAAAGAAATTATTTCTATGGGATGAGAAAGTGTTAAAGTGTATTTATAAGGGGGATTTATATGAGTAAGAACACTCAGGGTAAAGAGCTTCATCGTGGTTTGGAAGAAAGGCATATCACCTTGATGTCTTTAGGGGCAGCCATCGGGGTGGGACTATTTCTTGGATCTGCAACCGCAATAAAAATGGCGGGGCCAGGTATTTTGGTTGGATACGCGGTTGCTGGACTAATTATGTTTTTTATCATGCGTGCATTGGGCGAAATGGCGATTCAAAAACCGGTTGCTGGTTCTTTTAGTAAATATGCTAGGGATTATTTAGGTCCACTTGCTGGGTATATCACAGGCTGGAATTATTGGTTTTTATGGGTTGTAACATGCATGGCTGAAATCACGGCTGTAGGAATTTACATGGAGTATTGGTACCCAGATGTTCCACGTTGGATCTGGGCACTCTCAGCACTTGTGATCATGGCAGGGGTCAACTTTCTAGCTGTAAAAGCGTATGGTGAATTAGAATTTTGGTTTGCGCTTATTAAGATTGTTACGATTATTGCGATGATTGCCATTGGTCTTGGAATGATTTTCTTTGGAATTGGCAACGGGGGAATCGCTACCGGCATTAAGAATTTATGGGAACATGGCGGTCTTTTCCCGAACGGAATTAAGGGTGTTTTGCTATCATTACAAATGGTTATGTTTGCCTATTTAGGAATTGAAATGATTGGTGTTACAGCTGGGGAAGTTAAAAACCCTGAAAAGTCTCTTTCAAGAGCCATTGATTCGGTATTCTGGCGTATTCTTATTTTTTACGTAGGTGCACTATTCGTGATCATGTCCATCTATCCATGGGAGGAAATTGGTACAAAAGGCAGTCCGTTTGTACTTACTTTTGAACAAATTGGGATCCCGGGGGCAGCAGGTATTATAAACTTTGTCGTACTTACAGCAGCATTGTCATCGTGTAACAGTGGAATTTTTAGTACGGCACGGATGTTATTTAATCTAGCACAGCATGATGAGGCACCTAAGAATTTCGCGAAAGTAACTAAAAGTGGTGTTCCAGGTGTTGCAGTCATAGCTTCTGCAGGTGCATTACTAATTGGTGTTGTCTTAAATTATATTGTCCCAGCAAAAGTTTTTACTTGGGTAACGAGTATCGCAACCTTTGGAGCGATTTGGACTTGGGGAGTTATTCTTTTATCGCAAATTCGCTATCGTAAAACTTTAAAGCCCGCTGAGGAAAAGGTTTTAAAATATAAGATGCCATTGTTTCCGTTTACTTCTTATCTTTCATTAGCCTTCTTAGCTTTCGTCATTGGTCTCATGGCGTATAATCCAGATACTCGGATTGCACTAATTATTGGACCTTTATTCTTAGTTTTCTTGGTCGCGGTTTACTATACAAAAGGATTCCATAAACGAAATTCAAACCAGGATAAGGTTGATGAACGAGTAAGCTAAAAATTATCATCGTTTACTATAAGAAAAAGCAGTGGGAGAGTTTGATCCCCACTGCTTTATTTATGGCAAATATTAATTCGTTGAATTTTCTTTTACAGCTGCCATGGCCCTTTTGGACGGCCAGAAGGCCCATTTTCCCAGTAAAACGGTGATGGATGGAACAAGTAATGGTCGTACAATGAAGGTGTCCAATAAAACACCGATTGCAGTAATTGTTCCAAAGTGTACAAGGACTTGAATAGGTAAGGTTGTTAATATCGCAAATGTTCCAGCTAGAATTAAACCAGCAGAAGTGATAACTGAGCCAGATTCAGCGACACCTTCCTTAATGGCTTGAAGAAGTGGCAAATGCCTGCTTTTTTTCCATATACTCGAAATCATAAAGATATTATAATCTTCCCCTAATGCCACGATAAAAACAAAGGCATAAAGCGGAATAAATCCTTGGATCGCTTCAACTCCAAAAATATAATGAAGTAGTACCCAACCGAGTCCAAGTGCACTAAAGTATGATAATAGAACCGTTCCAATTAAATAAGCTGTGGCTGTAATTGAACGAAGATAAACAAGCAGTAATACAGCGATGATACTAATAACGATCGGAATAATGATGCTGCTATCATGATTGGTTGTCTGTTTGGTATCATACTGTTCAGCCGTTAGACCCCCAATCCAAACATGATCAGATGTTTTCACAATTCCAGCATTTTTTAAGCTGTTCTCTACTGTTGTGCGAAGGTCTGGAATATGACTCATTGCTTTATTTGAGTAGGGGTTAACATTCATTTCTACATTATAGCTAATTATATTGCTATTTTTTACTCCCTGTTCCCCTTCAGAAACTATTTCAACGAAAGTTAGTTTCTCTAAATCTTCTTTTACAGCGTTTGATTTCCCATCAGTTTGCACGATTACTTGAACAGGTGCTAGTTCACCTGGATTAAAGTGTTCTGAAATGATCTTGAACCCTTCTCTTGATGGCATATCTTTTGGAAAAGAAGATAAGGTATCGTAGGTATAGACAATTTTGGATGAAAAGAATGCAAAAATACCTAGAAATAATAACGTAATTACCATTAACTCAATTGGTTTTTTCACGATAAGTTTTCCTAGTCGTGCACCAAATCCTTCTTTATTATTTTGAGGCGGTAGTGTTTTTCCTTTCTTTTTGGCGCGTTCTTCTTGCATAGATCTAGTCAGCGGCATGAACGGATAAAAGGAGGCTCTGCCAATAATACTTAAGAGTGCCGGTATTAACGTTAGACTAGCGGCCATCATGATTAGTATAGATAAGCTAAATGGAATGGCGAAGCGGTGGATCGCACCGTATTCAGATAGTAATAACACTAGCAGTGAGAAAACAACCGTTAGCCCGCTCATTGCAATAGCACCAGATGCGCCTTTTAATGAGAGTTTCATAGCGGTCAGCTTATTGTTTTCCTCAAGTAGATTACTTCTAAATCTGGAAATGAGAAATAAACAATAATCAGTTCCTGCACCAAAAAGTAGTACCGTCATGATCGAAAGGGCTTGTGAGTCCATTTCAATCCATCCAGCCTTTGCAATTCCACCTAGAATGGGACTTATGACACCATAGGCAATCCCAACCCCTAATAATGGAATCAAAGCTAAAATCGGTGAACGATAAATTAGTAGTAATAAGACGAGAACAATAGCGACTGTTCCAAATAGTAAGGAGAGGTCTCCTTGACTAAATAATGCTGTTGCATCTGTTGAAACGCCTGCAGGTCCAGTAATTCTTAATAGTAGTTGATCTTTATCCCCCATTTTTGCTTTATTTGGATTCTCCGGAAAAATAGAAGCAGCTTTTTCTTTGAATGTTAATATGCCATCAGCCATTTGCTCCTTGTCTGAATCCTTTTTAAACGTAATAGGTAAAATTAAGGTAGTACCATCCTCTGAAAGCTGCTGTTTAAGTACAGGGAGTGGGAATTGATAAAAAGGTACAATAGAATCCTGTGAATCTACTGGATTTTTGTCTAATTCCTTGGAATACTTTTGAATAAGTGAAAGATCACCTTCCGAAATTCCTGTTGATTTATACCAAGTTAACAGGGCCGGAGTACCTGAACTTGTCGGGAATTCTTTCTCTGCAACAATTTTCGCTTGTTGTGAAGGTGTGGTTGATTCTAGATTTTTTGCCATCTCATTCTTTTGAGAATTTGCTTGTGGCAAAGTGGTATTTAAAACGGCTGCAAGAATCAGCCATGTAATAAGAACGACCCATCTGCCTTTCTTCCCACTAACAGCATTACCATACTTCTTAAACCATTGTTTTTCCAATTTGTTCACTCCGATCTTTTTTCCTTATCGATTGATAAGGAATGGGTAAAAAAATATAAAATTATGCTCTAATTCCATTAATAAAAATTTCAACCATTAATTTGGTTTTTTCCTCGGCCTTTTTTTGTCGTTCCTCTGTAGAGATTCTAGTAGTATTTTCTGGCTCTAGAATGGATTTAATAATATTTAATATCAAATAGGCTATTTCAGTAGTATTTGTATTCATCAATTCAGGTTTTTTAATTTCTCCAGTTGAAACCCCGTCATTTATCATTTGCTCAAAAGGTGTTAAAAAGGCCTTGGCCCACGATTGAAAGAGATGCCGTTGTTCGTTCGGATGCAGCTCATGTGAAATATCGTGAAACATTTGTCCCATATCCATTTCAAAATGCGCCGACATATAGATTGTCATTTGAGTAAGTCTTTCTTGAAAGGTTGTAAACTGAGATAAGAGTGCATTTAAGTCAAGTTCAGTTTGATGAAGGGTTTGCTGCATCACAGCAACATACAGTGACTGCTTGTTCTTAAAATGATGATAAATAGCCGGCTGTGTCACACCACAAATTTGAGCAATTTGTCTTGTAGATACGGCGCGATAACCTAGCTCCATGAATAAGCTCCGTGCAGTATGAATAATCAATTGGTACGTTTCCTTAGGATCTATTGCTTTCGCTTGTATGTTTATCTTGCTCATTTAAATTTGGTCCTTTCATAATGATTACCTTATCAGGTGATAAGTAAAATATATCGAAACTGGAGAAAGAAGTAAAGTGGCAAAAAAGAAGAATCCCGATGGATGATTGGAATTATTCCTATTTCACATACTAATATTGAAAATTAAATGAGGGATAGGTGTTGGTATTGAATAGAATTCTAAAAATTATCACTGCAACATTTTTTATTATTTCTTTAACCAATTTTCGCGCGCAAGCAGTAACAATGACTAGTTTGTCTGAACAAAATACGATGTCGGTGCTTTGGTTTCAAAAAGCTGGGGAGGCAAAAGGATTATATTATCAAGGCTATAACATTGGAAAAATGAGATTGGACGAAATCCTGAGGGAAAGAAGGGGCAGGAATACCTTGAAACCAGCAATTGTCCTTGATATCGATGAGACCCTACTAGATAACAGTCCCCACCAAGCATGGTATGTGTTGGCCGGACGGAAAATACCTTTTAATTGGAATGAATGGTTTAAGCGGGCTGAAGCAAAACCACTGCCGGGTGCCATTGAATTTTTGCAGTATGCAAAATCGTTAGGAGTGGAGATTTTTTACATTTCTAACCGTTATGAATCACAAAAAGATGCTTCGATTAAGAATTTGCAAAGTGTGGGTGCGCCACAAGCGGATGTTGATCATGTATTATTAATTCAACCTGGTGAAGTTGGCAAAGAAACACGCCGCCGTCAAGTGGCGAAAACACATGAAATTCTTTTATTATTTGGTGATAACCTCGGGGACTTCAGTGAATTTGATAAATTATCATTTACAAAAAGAAATGAGATGGTCGATACGTATAGGGAAGAATTCGGGAAAAAGCTAATCCTCTTTCCCAACCCGATGTATGGAGATTGGGAAGGGGCTATTTATAACTATAACTACAAGATATCGGATGAAGAAAAAAACAAACTTAGAAGAAAATTATTAGAAACTTACCACTAGAAATTAAAAGACGCCAAAAAAAAATGGCGTCTTTTGTTGTACATTGTAAAATATCGAAAAGTACTAAAAGAGCAGCTAACTCCTTACATTTTTAAGAATGTTAATGGCAAAGACAATGATTCCTAATACCATCAATGTACCTCCAGTAGCCACTGCAGGCGCAGCACTTTCGGTCCCAGATACTAAAAACGAGAGTCCTATCATCATAATAGGCAAAGAAATATTATGAATCCAGAAGTGAACCTTTGCGAGTGTTGTTTCTGCAGCACTTGGAAAACCAACGTAGATGAGACCAGCAACAGCCATAGTCAGCCAACCTAATAGGTTAATATGGGCATGAACAGGGGTGAAGTCAAAACTTTCCTTCATAGACATATACATACCCATGCAAACCCCAATGACAAAATACACCACAGAAATTTTAATTAACCTAATTGCCATTTTTCAGCCTCCTTTTTACGTTAGAAGTATGACTACAGTAGTAAATATGTAGGATTTTTCTGAAAAAGAACTTTGATTTAAGAGGACAAAATAAGAATTTAATAAAAAAAAGCTGCACACTTTGCAGCTTTTTGGTAGAGAATTAAAAAATCGCTTTAATACCAACTAAGACAAGCCCTATTAAGAATCCACAGACCGCACCATTTACTCGGATCCATTGAAGGTCTTTTCCAACGTTTGTTTCAACCATTTTAATAAGTGTTTTATCATCCAGTTTTTCTAAATTTTCTTTGACAAGTATGCCAATTTTTGAATGATTTTTATCAACAAAACTAGAAATATGGTTCTTAATCCAGGCTTCAATCGCAAGAATTTTTTCTGGATCTGATTTGATCCCATCTAAGCCATTTTTAACAATTGGCAGGAGAAAGTCATTATAAAAGTTGGGTTTATCAATAAAATCATAAGCTCTTTGTTCTATCTGAGCTAATAAGCCAGTAATTTGTTCTTGTAGATTCCATTTATCAACCAGTTGTGTTTTAAGATTATTAAGTTCATCGTAGACCTTCTGATCATTTTTTAACGATTGCAGTTTATGGTCAATATGAATCATTAATGTTTGGCGATTTTGATTTAGCGGGTCTTTGAAGCTAGCTACCCCTTTTAAAATAAGGCTTTGGATTATACTCCCTAATTTCTCTTCGTTAACCAAATTACTAAACGATTTTAAGGCGAATTGCATAAATCCATCCGCTTTAATATTTTCGACAGCATCGACCGCAAGCCCGCCGAGTTTATACTTTGTACTATCCTTTCTTGCCCATTCATCAACTTCTTTAAGTAAGTAATCAAGAGCTTTTTCATCATAATTTCTGATCTTAACTTGGTCTATTAGCAAAGGAAGAAAATTCTTACTATCGATTTCGTGGATTCTATCTTTTATTTCTTCTTCTAGCAGTGGAGCAAATCTTGATATATCAAAAATTTTTAGCAAATGTTTAGCCATCGTGATGAAATTCTTTTGGACTGCTGGAGAAGGTAATTCATTGTCAATGATGTCAAATATTTTATCAGTAAAATTAATGGTCTCAATTTTTCTACGGATGCTCTCTTTGGTGAGCCAATCATTTTCTAACATGGAAATGATTCCAGCGATAATTCTATTCCGATTTTTTGGCAGCAGGGCTGTATGTGGTATTGGAATACCTAGTGGATGCCTGAATAATGCTGTTACGGCAAACCAATCGGCAAGTCCACCTACTAGACCCGCTTCAAATCCCCCCTGCAGGATAATTCCCCAGATTGACTCTTTTATTGGAATTGTGGCTAGAAAGCCGATCCCCATCACAGCAAGGAAAATGGTTGCTAAATGCTGTGTTTTTTTATTCTTACTTTTTACCATCTTTGAAACCCCTCATTTTTGAGAAATATTATTGTCTATTGCTATTATCTCAATTTTACTAAAAAAAAAGCAAAAAAAATTACTTATTATTGGATTATTTGCTAAATCTTATGAAGGAAACACTTAATGCTTTTTTAATATAATAAAATATTGTAAAATGAACAAGGTTTCAAAAAAGCAAATTAGGGAGTAATGGAAATGAAAAAGTTCTTGTTATTTGTGTCAGCGATTATGATGGCTATTGGCTTATCTGCCTGCTCAAGCAATGATGAAGCAAAAACAGACAAGAAGGAAACTACGGAAGAAACTGCATCTAAAGTAGATGTTAAAAAGGAATTAGTCAGATTTTATATGGATCTTGGTAATAAAATTAACGCAAAAGATGCTGATTTAAATGCTTATGTTGCAAAGGCAACTAAGGAAGATGCAACACCTGAGGAATTACCGAATGCTGAAGATCGAGCTAAAGCAAGTGAATCGGCAGCTTCGGTTGCAGCCGAATTAAATACTTATCAAATTCCTGCATCATTAAAAGATAAAAAAGCAGATCTTGATGCGGCGATTAAGGATTTTGCGGCTTCATACCAAGCTAAAGCAGATGAATTAAAAAAGGAAACCCCTAATTTTGATGCAGCTACTGCAACCTTCACACAAGGGGAGGAAAAACTTGGTAAAGTATTTGAAAGTGAAAAATTACTTCCGCCAGGCCTCGACAAACAAGTGAATTAATATCCAATCCAAACTCATAGATAAAAAACAAGCCATAAATGCTGGCTTGTTTTTTATTGTCTTAATATCGATTTAATTTACCGCTAAGCTTGGGAGTTTGTGGTATGTGACCATAATTTCATCTAGATGGTTATCCATAGTTAAGGATGTTTTAGTATCTTCAAAGAACCAAACATCATTTTCTTCAACAAAGAAGGTAATCCCATTAATTTCTTTAGAATATCCAACATGAACAGGGGATTCCGCTGAAAAAGCAAGGGTAAAGCCTTTATGCTTTATTCCAAACCCAGCGTATTGTGGGAACATCCGAATACAAAATGGTTTGTTAAATTCGAATTCATTTGTAAACCATGTGGCAGCTCTTTCATCAATAGAAATGAACATCTAAAAGCACCAACCTTTTCCTATTAAGTATTGATCCAATAAGGAAAGAAATGGATGTCTTGGTTTAAGCTAGTATCGTCTGTTTCCATTTCCCTATAATGAAAGATTATAACTTTTATATAGTTTTGCATGTGATTTTATTCACGGACAGGTCCTTCGATATTAAGATTTTTTAAAATGTTCATTTATTTTTCTTAAAACGTTCACTTGTGTGCAAAGATTCACAACTTTTTTTTCAAAAAAGGTTTTAATAACTAATAAATAGTACTTTAATGGAGGAATATATGGATAAAAGTGTGGATGCGGGGGATATGTATTAAGGGTTTGGAAAATTTAAATCATTGTTCACTTCAATCAAGTGTTGCTGATATTGTAACATATTTATAGTGAAAATAATGATAAGATAAGGGCAAGAACGAAGGGGGGACCTCCGATGGTACAAGAAATCGATAAGCTAACAGATAATGTTAATGACATAAAAAGTTTATTCCGTACCTTAAATGAAACATTAGAAAGTATTGAAAGACGGTTATCCCGGCTTGAAAAAATGGATAGCATAGAACACCGTGTAGAAGTAAATCAAATTGACCTTTCTGATATCAAGGAATCGCTTCAACGCATTGAAGAAACACATAGTAACGAAATTCAACATATCAACCGACGGCTTGATTCTCATTTAGTTAAAATTGCTAAAATAGAAGAGGAAATGATTATATTTAAATCTAGATAATCATTGCAGGAAGTTGGTTAAAGGATCAGATTGATAAAAATCTGGTCCTCATTGTTTTTAGTTAGAAAACGTTTGCTGGGTCTAAGGTCCTGTGGAATCATATAAAAAACCAGACGGGTAAAAATCCGTCTGGTAGAATGTTTTAAGAAAGCACTTCTGAATTGGATATTGAAACTTGTTGACTAACATTCTCGTCATTACTGGCATCATTACTGGCGTTTTTCGTGACCTCAATATAACGAATATGATGCTCTTCCATATCAAGAATTTTAAAGGAATAAGTGTCATGAAGGAGGACATCGCCCTCTTTAGCTTCGTAATTTTCGGTTAGAATCCAGCCGCCAATTGTATCCACATCTTCATCGTCAATTTCTACTCCCAAAAGGTCATTAACCTCACTAACTAAAACTTTAGAGTCAATAATATAATGGTGCTCTTTAATTTTACGTACCTCTGGAATTTCGTCCATATCGAATTCATCACGAATTTCCCCAACAATTTCTTCGAGGATATCTTCAACTGTTACAAGTCCCGAAGTACCACCATATTCGTCCATTAATATTGCCATGTGAACGCGGTCTTTTTGCATTTTTACTAATAGGTCATGGATTGGAATCGTCTCTATTACTCTAATAATTGGTCGAGTATAGTTTTCTAGTGTCCGCTCTGATAGTTTTTCATTGCCAATTATATCTGTCATTACTTCTTTTATATTGATAAGCCCGATTATATGGTCCTTATCCCCATCAATGATGGGATATCGTGTAAATTTTTCCTCGCGTAATACCTGAAGAAAGGTTTCAAGTGTATCTTCTTTAGATAAGGATACGATTTCTGTTCTTGGAACCATAACTTCTTTGGCAATACGGTTATCAAATTCAAAAATTTTATTTACATACTTAAACTCAGATTGGTTAATTTCACCACTTTTGTAGCTTTCAGAAAGGATAATTCGAAGTTCTTCCTCTGTATGTGCAATTTCATTTTCTGATACAGGCTTAAGACCGAAAAATTTAGTCGTAATTCGTGCAGAGCCATTAAGCAGCCAAATAACGGGATACATTACCTTGTAAAATAGTACAAGCGGACGTGCCACCAACAAAGTAATCCATTCTGCCTTCTGAATTGCTAATGTTTTAGGAGCAAGTTCCCCTACAACTACATGTAAAAAGGTAATTGCAGCAAATGCAAAGCCAACAGATAATACTTGGTTAAAGCTTGCTGGAATATTCAGACTTTCGAATATTGGATGGAGAATCTTTTCAAAAGTTGATTCACCTAGCCAACCTAAACCAAGGGCTGTGATGGTTATTCCCAGCTGACAGGCCGAAAGGTATTCATCCAGATTAGATATTACTCTTTTAGATGTCACTGCACTCGAATTTCCCTCTTCAATTAACTGATCAATTCTTGAGCTCCTAATTCGGATAATTGCAAATTCTGAAGCAACAAAAAAAGCAGTTAACGCAATTAAAATGGCTATAATAACCAAGTTAAATATGTCCAAATAAGTTCCCTTATCCTGTTTTTAGACAGGTAAGGAGTCACCTCCCAGTTTGATAAAAAAATTGGCTCTTATTTCCTTGAATTAATTTCTAGTTTTCTCCTAATCTCGTCTAATGGTCATCATACCACCTCGACAATTTAATAAATTAACAATAATTATAAAGAATTTGAACTATACAGTCAAACGTTCTGGTTAGTATATTAGTTGATAACTATATTTTATGGAGAAACATAGTGAATATGAACAATAAAGACGAAATATTACAAAAATTCAGATGAAAAACAAACAGATCCTACTCAAGAGCAGCATCTGTTTGTTTTTCATCTGAATCTGCTTTAAAAACCTCAATGTACAAGATATGGTGTCCTTCAATCTCCTGAATTTGAAATACAAAATCTTCATGTTCAATGGAGTCACCTTTATGTACATCAAATTTTTGTGTTAAAAACCAGCCGCCAATCGTATCGACATCTTCCTCATCCAGTGTGGTACCGAGAAGGTCGTTTACTTCACTAATTAAAACTTTACCATCTAAAATAAAATGTCCATCATTTTTTTTCTGGATAAGAGGAAGCTCATCCAAGTCAAATTCATCGCGTATTTCACCAACAATTTCTTCGAGTATGTCTTCAACCGTGACAATACCTGCTGTCCCGCCATATTCATCCGATAAAACAGCCATATGGGAACGATTTTTTTGCAGTTTGAGCAGAAGTTCCTGAATCGGTATGGTTTCAATGACATGAATGACGGGTTTTAGATAGGGAAGCAACGGTCGGTCTCCAGTGCATTTTTGCTGGATACAATCTGTTAAGACTTCTTTTATGTTAATAACCCCTAAAATATTATCCTTGTCACCATCAATAAGTGGATATCTTGTATACTTTTCTTCCTTAACGATTTCAATAATTTCTTCCATGGATGCATCTTTTGAAAGTGTTACGAGTTCAGTTCTGGGAACCATAATTTCTTTAGCAACCCGATTATCAAATTCGAATATTCGGTCCATATATCGATATTCAGATTGGTTTATTTCACCACTTTCATAACTTTGTGAGAGAATTAATCTTAATTCTTCCTCAGAAAGGACAATATCGTGCTCGGATGCGGGCTGTACCCCGAAAAGTCCAGTAACAAACCGCGCTGACCTATTTAGTATCCAAATAAACGGGTACATCAATTTATGAAACAAAATTAAAGGTCGAGAAAAAAACAAGAGAATTTCTTCTGCTTTCTGAATCGCAATCGTTTTGGGTGATAATTCACCAATGACGACATGGAAAAAAGTGATGACAATGAAAGCAAGGATAAACGAAATAATGTGTTTAAGTGATAAAGGGATGTGAATTAGGTCAAAAACTGGATCTAACAGTTCCCGAATAGTAGGCTCCCCGAGCCAGCCTAAAATAAGGGAGATAATTGTAATGCCCACCTGGGTGGCGGATAAATAACCATCCAAATTTGAAATTACCTTCTTAGCTGCTTCTGCTTTTGGATTACCTTCCGATAATAATTGATCAATTCTTGTGGATCGAACCTTTACCATCGCAAATTCTGAAGCAACAAAAAGGGCGGTAAAGGCTATTAGGATAACAATAATCAATACATTCATCCAAATCATCTATCACCTTACAGGTGTAAGGTATGCCACCTCACTTCCGTTGGTCTCTAAACATTATTTCAAAAAAAAAATCTATTAGCAAATCGAACAGAAAAAATGCTGCCAATTCGGCAACATCCATGAAACTGATAGTCAGTTTTTTATTTAAATAAGAACTCGTTTGTTCCAGTCCCGGGCAAGCATACTGTAAATAAAAAGGTCATGAAAGCGGCCGTATAATTGTTCGCCTTCTCTAATGATACCTTCTTTTATAAAACCAAGTCTTTCAGGTATGGCACGGCTTTTTTTGTTTTTGATACCACAGCGGATTTCAACACGATTTAAACCTAATTGGAAAAATGCATAGTTAAGCAGGAACTGAACGGATCGAGTCATTATTCCATGACCTTCTGCCTTTTTTGAAAGGTAATATCCGATACTTGTCATTCGGTTGTGCCAATCTATTTGTTGTAAACTAATTGAGCCTACCAACTCACCTTTATAGACGATCCCCACATTAAATCCACTATTTTCTGCAAATTGATTTAGCCATATCGGAATAATGGATTCAAACTGATATGGGGATTTCATGCTATCCACCCATGGCAGCCATTCACGCAGATGTTCACGGTTTTCCTCCACCATTTGATAAAGACTTGAAGCGTGATGTTGTTGAAATAGCTGGAGTTCAATATCATTATCAACCCTTAATGTAAACATTAGTCAAATCTCCCGATAAAAAATTTTTAGTTCATCATATGCAAAGCAGGTTGTTATCGGGAAGACTTAATATTAAGAAATAAAAAAATCCCTGCTTTATATAAAGTGGGATTGGTTATTCTAGTATAAAATTACTTGTATATAAGTTTAGGTTAGGGCTGCAACCGGTAAGAGAATCGAGAATGTAGTTTTATCTGGAGATGATTCACATTCTAAATTTCCCTTATGTTTTTCAATAATTTCCTTGCAAACAAACAAGCCGAGACCTGTACCTAGTTTTTTCGTCGTAAAAAATGGTTCGAAAATAGATTTTCTAAGTTCAGCAGGAATCACAGGCCCATTGTTGGAAATATTAATTTTGATGAACTGATGTTGTAGACTGCTATTGATCTCGATTGTAGGATTCGGATTCTCAGCATGATTCAAAACATCAATCGCATTAAAGATGATATTAATTAATACCTGTCTAATTTCATCTGCATACCCATTAAGAGTAATATCTTCACTGAGTTCTTTTCTTATTTTTACTTTTCCATCAAGTATGCTTGGATATAGGAAGTTTAAGACTTCCTCTACTAATGTATTTAAATTGAAGTTATCCTTTTCTTTACCAATTAACTCCTTTTTTGACAGAAGGAGAAATTGTGATATACGAAAATTAAGTTGATCCAATTCACTTGAAATGATATCTAAATATTTCATCTCCGGATGATCAGCTTTCAGTAATTGGATAAATCCTTGAACAGATGTCAAGGGGTTTCTAAACTCATGAATAAAGCTTGAGGTCATTTGCCCAAGCAATGTTAATCGATCCTGATGTGTAGAATCAATGTGCATTGTTTTTTCTTCAATAATTTTGTTTTTTGCTTCTGAGTAATGGGAAACAGCATAGTATAAAAATTTATCAAAACAAAAATTTACATTGTTTAATGCTTCCTGCATGGCTGCCCATGGAATCCCAGTAATGCTTAAATGGCTGTATAGAACTGTTCTGCCAAGATTAACATTATAAACAAAATCACCAAGGTTAATATCAGCCAAAACTCTTTCTTCCGATACTTCAATAGCAAGTTTTTCAATTATGTCTAAAAGGTCTTTTTCCGTCATTTTATGCATATTAAGTAAAACATCGAGAAGAGCCTCGCCGTTTTCGTGAATTTTTAACTTAAAAGGATCCGTATTAGTGGTAACAATGGCATTTTCCCAATCTTGAATTAATTTCTGTTTATTTTGATTGAAAAAATCAATTAAATCTGTTTGGTTTTCCGTGAACATGCCGTCTTCCCCCTATGTTATTGACAAAAAACTCCTTACTGTACTTATTCGAGGCATAAATAGAAATTCCTCCTTTATTTTAAAATAAAAGTCTTGAATTTTATTCATATAGTCTTAATTACTGATTCGATTAGGTAATTATAACGACAAGAAAGTATATTTACCTTGTAAATGTGAATAAAGAAGAGTATATTTTTTTCTATGGAAACAATTGAATACTTCCACAGGGGGAGCTGCTATTCTTGCGGCTGAGAGTGAACGGTTACGTTCTGACCCTATGAACCTGTTAGTTAACACTAGCGTAGGGATGTGGTTTGCCGATTATGAAAGCAATGCAGACAATCCTTATCGTCGTGCATTGCTTTTTTTGTTCTTTATTTTATTGCACATCTTGTAATAGGAAGACTTCTAACGAGTCCAAAAAGATAATTGGGGGAGACGTTGTGAATCAAAAAAGAAGCAACACATTATTTATCGCTGAGGTGGCAGTTTTTTCTGCTTTAGCTTATTTATTGGATTTTCTAGCCGGAATTCTATCTTTAAAGATATGGCCACAGGGAGGTTCGGTGTCAATTGCCATGGTACCTATCTTCTTAATTGCTTATCGTTGGGGGATAAAAGGCGGCTTGTTAACAGGATTTTTACTAGGTTTATTGCAGGTTATCCTTGGATTCGCTCAAGTATACACATTCTTACAAGGATTTATTGATTATTTTCTTGCCTTTTCAGTTGTAGGGTTAGCGGGTGTCTTTACTGGTCTGGTGAAGGAGGCGATATCCAAAAATGAAAAAGGTAAGTGGATGACATATGTGATTATCGGTGCATTCTTAGGAAGTGCCTTAAGATACATCTGCCATGTTATTTCTGGCATCGTGTTCTTCGGTGAATATGCGCCAAAGGGACAGCCGGTGGCCATTTACTCACTCCTATATAATGGAACATTCATGCTGCCAAGCTTTATCATCAGTGCAATCATTATCATCATTGTAATGAGTGCGGTACCAAAGAGATTATTTTCAAAATAACATTTATAAGTAATACGAATGGAAAAGGGCTTCAAGCTCTTTTCTATTTTTTTTGTAAAGTGATTGTAGTTGATTCTAGAAAATTCTTCAAACTTTTGACAAATTTATAAGCTTTTTAACTCAAAAAAAGTGTTAAAATACAAGAAAGATAATCATTCTCAATTAGTGGAGATAGGGTGATATACATGTTTGGTTCATTAAAAGTAGGAGATAAAGGGAGAATTATTGATATTTCTCTTGTAGGTCACCTGGTACAAAGACGATTACTTGACTTAGGGATTACTGAAGGTTCTAAAGTGTGTGTAAAGTGTGTCATGCCATTTGGCGGTCCAATTATGATTGAATCTTGCGGACAATGTGTGGGTATTCGCCGTAGAGAAGCAGTTCGAATGAAAGTGGAGAGAATATAATGGACATCGCACTTATTGGAAATCCTAATACTGGGAAAACTTCATTATTTAATAATCTTACAGGTTCCTATGAGTATGTTGGTAATTGGAGCGGTGTCACCGTTGAAAAAAAAGTTGGCGTTTTTAAAAATAATATTGGTCATTTGACTGATTTACCTGGTGTGTATACACTTAATCCCTTATCGAAGGATGAAGGGGTAGTTACATCCTTCTTTCTTAATGAATCAGTGGACCGCCTGCTAAATATATTAGATGCTTCACAATTAGAACGAAATTTACATCTAACCTTCCAATTGCTTGAGTTTGAAAAACCAGCATTTATTGGACTTAATATGGTCGATGTAGCAAATAAACGCGGAATTCAAATTGATACATCTAAACTTTCTGAGCTTCTCGGAGTACCGGTTGTTCCTGTTGTGGCGAGAAATGGAAAGGGCTGTGATAAATTAGTTGATGTCATATCGACTCAATCAATCCAGCCTGCTAAAAAGAATCTTGTTTACTATGGTAAAGAGGTAGAAGCTGCAATTGTTGCTTTGACGGCTGAGATTCATGGAAAAACCAACCTTTCTGGACGATTTCTAGCTATTCAATATTTTGAAGGTAATGAATATGTTAGAAACTATGTAAATATTATTGTTGGCGAGAAAAAGCTTAATGATCTAATTGTTAACTTGGAGTCAATCTTACAAACACTTTATAATGTAAAATCATTAGCAATCTATATTTATCAAAAAAGAAGAGAAGCAATAGAAAAAATCGTTGTCGAAGTGGCCGTAAAAAGTAACTTTGACATTCCGCTTTCTGAGAAAATTGATATGATCGTTACCAATCGCTTTTTAGGAATGCCTATTTTCTTACTGCTTATGTATGTCATGTTTATGCTGACTTTTGATTGGCTCGGAACACCATTATCTGATGCTTTGGACGGATTTTTAACAGGGCCCATTACGTCAGGATTTGAGTCGGTTTTAACCGCCATTCATGCTTCAAATTTTATTCATGCATTAATTATTGATGGTTTAGTTGCTGGGGTAGGCGGCGTACTCGTATTTGTGCCGCAAATTTTTATCCTATTTTTCTTTATTTCTTTATTAGAAGATTCCGGGTACATGGCCCGTGTTGCATTGGTAATGGACCGAATTATGGAGTCAGTTGGGTTAAATGGGAAGGCATTTATCCCTATGATGATTGGCTTCGGTTGTAATGTACCAGGAATAATGGCTGCCAGAACAATAGAGACACCACGGGAAAGGCTGGTTACCATATTGCTTACCCCTTTAATGTCTTGTTCAGCACGATTACCCGTGTATGCGTTATTTGTTGGAGCTTTTTTTGCAGGAAATAAGGCTTTAGTTGTGCTAAGCCTATATGTCCTTGGGATTGTAGTTGCATTGGTCTTAGCTAAGATCTTTTCGTCTACATTACTAAAATCGGAAACTTCATTATTTGTTATAGAACTGCCCCCTTACCGTCTTCCCCAGTTTCAATCACTGTGGAGGAGTACTTGGGATAAAGGAAAAGGGTTTGTTAGAAAAGCTGGAACATTTATTTTTGCGGGTTCTGTCTTTATCTGGTTATTATCTTATGCTGGCCCCAATGGTTTAAAGGTTGACATGGATGATAGTTATTTAGCCGCGATTGGGAATATGATTGCCCCGATTTTTGATCCAATTGGATTTGGAACATGGCAGGCATCCGCCTCGTTAATTACAGGGTTCTTGGCAAAAGAGGCCATTATATCTACCATGAATATTATTTATTTTGTTCCGAATGATGCAAGTTTGCAAGGGTTATTGGCGAACTATTATACTCCGCTTGCTGCCTATAGTTTCATGGTTTTCATTTTGTTATACATCCCATGCCTTGCGACAGTAGCAACGATCTATAAAGAAACAAATTCAAAAAAATGGACAGCTTTTTCTATGATTTATGCATTTGCAATTGCTTATGTGCTTTCTTTGATCATCTATCAAGGCGGCAAATTGTTAGGACTTGTTTAATTCTAGAAAGAGGTGGAGCAAATGATTGCCAATATATTAATTGGAGCAGCTATTTTTGGATATGCATCATGGGCTTTAGTTAGGTTTATTAATAAATCAAAAAAGGGAAAATGCGGGGCATGCGATTTGAAAAATTCATGTTCTAGCAATTGCGAAATACCACCTAAATCCCTATAAATAATTGAAACTGTTATCTAAAAAGATAGCAGTTTTTTGATGTTAGGATTTGAAGATATAAACAAACTAGTGTAAAATTACACTAGTTGTAATTGAAGGAAGGGCTTAACTTGACCAGAGATGAAATTATAATGCAGGTTTCTGAAAAGCTTCGCCTTATACGGACGGAAGTTGGCTATACACAGGATAAAATGGCAGACATTATTGGTGTTTCTAAGAAAACACTTGTTCAAATTGAGAAAGGTAGAGTTTTAGCCAATTGGTCTACTGTCGTTTCGATTTGTGCACTTTTTCGTGAAACTGAAACAGTCCAATTTTTATTTGGGAATGAGCCGCTGGAGGTGTTAGAAACGGTTGCCCGCGAAGGGATAGATATTCGGAAGTCAAAAACGCTTGGCGGCCGGATTTGGTGGAGAGTTGTATCGAAAAAAAACGGGTATATTCTTCAACAAAATATTCTCAGTAAACATTTTCGGATTTTAGATGAAGAAAATTATCGGATCTTTAGCAGTATTGATGAAAAGGTGTCAAAACACCGTTTTAAAGAATTAACGAAAAATGAATAAACGACAGAAAAAAGATGGGAATCCGCCATCTTTTTTCTTTTTTTTGGAATACTAAATATTGTCATAAAAACTTTCCCTATCTACGAAAATTAACCAATGATAGATTACTGATAAAGGATGTTTTTCAATTGGTATTAAAAGAGAAAATTAGGACTATATTTAATAACTTGAAAAAGTGGCACTTGCTCCAAATTATAGTGCTTTCCATGTTAATCATTATCTTAAGTTTTTTTGGACTACTTTATTATTTTTCTAAGGATGCAGATATATCAGGACTTAAGAACGAACTGCCACAAGCTACCGTGTTTTATGATGTGAATGGGGATATAGCTAGTAAAGTGTCGGCGAATAAAAATGAAGGTGTCTCTATTAAGCAGGTTCCTAACTCAATGAAAGATGCGATTGTTGCGATTGAGGATCGTCGATTTTATCAACATAGCGGTGTGGATTTGATTGGGACATCAAGGGCGCTCGTCCGTGACTTAAAAGCTAGAGGAATGGTTGAAGGAGGCAGTACGATAACGCAACAATTAACTAAGAATACACTTCTCACTTCACAAAAAACCTTAAATAGGAAAATGGAGGAAGTTTTTTTAGCACTACAGATTGAGCGGGAATATTCAAAGCTAGAAATTTTGCAAATGTATTTAAATCAAATTTATTTTGGTAATGGTGCATGGGGGATTAAAAAGGCTGCGAGCAAATATTTTGCCAAAGAGGTTAAAGACCTTTCAATCAGTGAATCCGCATTACTTGCAGGACTAATTAAAGCACCATCTACCCTGAATCCTTATGAGCATATGGAAAAGGCGACTGAAAGGCGAAATCTAGTATTAGTACAAATGAAGAAACAAGGATATATTTCCGATTCTCAGTATGAAAAAGCCATACATGAAGAAGTAATTTTGAATGATAAAGGCGATGACCCGTTCCGAGGCAAGTTTCCATACTATGTTGATCAGGTTTTAGAAGAGGCTATAAACTTATATGGATTATCACAGGATGAATTACTAACAGGCGGCTATCAAATCTTTACAGAGCTTGAACCTGAAATGCAAACAGCCATGGAAGAGACTTATCAAAATGATTCTTTATTCCAAGAAGGAATAGATATCCTTGTTCAAAGCGGTGGTATCCTCCTAGACCCCAAGACAGGTGGGATTAAGGCAATTGTTGGCGGCAGGGGAAAACATACGTTTAGAGGTTATAATCGAGCTTCGCAGTTAAAGGCTCAGCCTGGTTCCTCCTTTAAGCCATTAGCGGTTTATACACCTGCATTGGAGGAAGGTTGGAAGATGACTGATATGTTAAAAGATGAACCAATGACATTTGGGAGTTATCAACCAAGTAATTACGATGATCAATATTCCGGTCAGGTGCCCATGTATGAAGCTGTAAAAGAATCTAAAAACGTTTCCGCGGTTTGGCTATTAAATGAACTTGGGGTTGAAAAAGGATTAGATTCCATTCAGCGGTTCGGAATTTCATTGGACAAAAATGACCGTAATTTATCCCTTGCCTTAGGTGGTTTACACAAAGGTGTCTCTCCTTTGAACATGGCTGAAGCTTTTTCTGTCTTTCCTAATAACGGAGTGAGAATGAAGGCCCATGCGATTAAAAAAATTATTGATGCTGACGGAAAGGTTGTGGCTGTCTGGAAGGCAAAAAAAGAAAGAGTCACAACCAAGGCCGTAACCGATAATATGACGACCATGCTCCTTGGTGTAGTAGAACAAGGTACTGGTAAGGCTGCACAAATACCTGGCAGAGAAACGGCAGGAAAAACTGGTTCAACTCAGGTTCCAATAGAAGGGATAAACGGCCTGAAGGATCAATGGTTTGTTGGGTATACCCCGCAGCTGGTTGGGGCGATCTGGGTTGGCTATGATAAAACAGACAAAGATCATTATATCACGCCTGTCAGTAATAAAGGTTCAGCAGTTGTTTTTCGGGAAGTTATGACGAAAGCCTTAGCGAATGCGCCTGCTGAAAGCTTTAATGTCCCGCATATCTCCACATTGATTGAAAAGAAAAAGCAGGAAGATGCTGCTAAGAATCGGTTTAATTTTCAAGAGAATTTTACTAACGAGGTTCAGAAATGGGAGGAGAAATGGAATAAACAAAAGGAAAAATGGAGAAAAAAATGGAATGATAAGGGAGGGCATTAATATTCCTCTAGGTAAAGAAAACTATTTGAGACAATTCAGAAAAATGGGAATTGACAATTAAAAGAACTGGTGATAACCTACAAAGGAAGAAAAAAGGAAAGGGAGGGTTACAAAGATGACTAATTTCAATCACGTTTCTTTAACAATTAAATATTTGAATGTAACCTGTCCTGAAGAATTTTCCTGTTAATTTATCAATGTGAAGAAATTGATTAATGACAAAAACACAGGTTACGTTTTCTTTAATACGTGACGTGTGTTTTTTTGTCCCTTTTTTTAAAAAGGAGGCATACTGCACTGTTGCGGTATGTCTTTTTTTATAGTTCAAAACAAATTTGAGGGAGGAAATATGGATGAGGTATTTGGCAGGGTCTTGGAAGGGAAATACAGCAGGAGTAATAGATGGCGGATAGTATAACATAAGGGGGAAGTTAGTTATGTTTGCGGTTTTAAAAAAATTAAGTTGGTTCTTTAAAGAAAATTGGCAGCGATATGTCATTGCAGTTACACTATTAATTTTAGTGGGTATATTGGATGTGATTCCGCCTAAATTAATCGGATTGGCAATTGATGATATTCATGTGGGCAGTATAAGTCATAAGAAAATAATACAATATCTTGGTATTCTATTGGCAATCATGGTTTCATCTTATGCAATAACCTATGTCTGGATGTACCGACTGTTTGGAGGAGCCTTCCTTGTAGAAAGGAAACTTAGGTCCCGGTTCGTTACTCACTTACTAAAAATGACTCCGATATTCTATGAAAAAAATCGGACTGGAGATTTAATGGCGCGTGCGACCAATGATTTAAAGGCCATTTCAATCACAGCAGGTTTTGGGATTCTGACACTTGTAGATTCAAGTGTATGGATGCTGACATTACTGTTAACAATGGGAATTTTAATTAGTTGGAAGTTAACACTGGCGGCAATTATTCCGTTGCCAATTATGGCGATTTTAATGCAAATGTATGGAAAAAGAATTCATACTCGCTTCATGGAAGCCCAAGATGCGTTTGGTGAACTGAATGACCGTGTACTTGAATCAGTCGCAGGAGTTAGAGTTATCCGTGCTTTTGTTCAAGAAACCGCAGATAGCAAGCGCTTTCATCAACTTACGGAGGATGTCTATCACAAGAATATTAACGTTGCAAAAATTGATGCATTATTCGACCCAACGATTAAGGTGCTTGTTGGTATTAGTTATCTAATTGGCCTCGGGTATGGTGCTTATTTAGTATTCCATCAATCAATTACATTGGGCAATCTTGTGTCGTTTAATGTATATCTAGGGATGATGATCTGGCCCATGTTCGCAATTGGCGAGTTAATCAATGTGATGCAGAGGGGGAATGCTTCACTTGACCGCGTTAATGAAACACTTAGCTATGAGGAGGAAGTGGTCAATCCTCTAGACCCTGTTTCCATAAAACGTGCTGATCGAATTGATTATCGAAAGGTAACTTTCCGTTATCCCTCTTCTAAGAATGATAACCTAAACCAAGTTGATGTTATGCTGTTACACGGGCAGACATTGGGTATTGTTGGGAAAACAGGCTCAGGAAAGACCACCTTTATTAAGCAGTTATTAAGACAATATCCACTAGGCGATGGAGAGGTAACCATATCTGAGGTATCTTTAGAGGAGCAAACCATAAATCAAGTTCGCGACTGGATTGGTTATGTGCCTCAGGATCATGTACTGTTTTCTCGCAGTGTGAAAGACAATATCCTTTTTGGCAGGAAAGATGCAAGCGAAGAGGAATTAGAAGAGGCCATTGATTTAGCGGCATTTCGAAAAGATCTTGCCCTTCTTCCAGAAGGATTAAGTACGCTCGTTGGAGAAAAGGGTGTGGCCTTATCAGGAGGGCAAAAACAACGGATCTCCATAGCGCGCGCGCTGATCAAAAATCCAGAAATCCTAATCCTCGATGATTCCTTATCGGCAGTTGATGCCAAAACAGAAAAGCGAATCATTGATAATATTAGAAAGGCAAGAAATGACAAGACCACCATCATTACCACACATCGAATGTCCGCTGTCCAACATGCCGACCATATTATTGTTTTAGATGATGGTAAAATTGTAGAAGAAGGGACACATGAGCAGCTTCTTGAACATGATGGGTGGTATAAAGAACAATTTATTCGCCAGCAGATTGCAGGGAAGATAGAGGAAGAGGTGCAAGCATGACAACAGGAAAACGATTAGCTAAATACGCATTGGCGTATAAAAAAATTATTTTCGCAGCATTGGTCATGCTGACCATTTCTGTCGTAACCGATCTCGCTGGCCCGTTTATTGCTAAAAATATCATTGATCAGCATATTTTAGGAATTGAATCTGTTTGGTATGAAACATCAAGCGGCGAAAAAGCAGTAAATTATGAGGGGAAATTTTATAAAAGAGCTAAGTATGTATCTAGTAGTGAACAAAGGGGAAAGCAAATCCAAATTTTGCAAGTCGGATCCAAGTTTGTTTTCATCGACAAAAAGCTTGAATTTGATGGAAAGAGGACCTTAAAGGCCGGAACATTGGAGATAAAAAATGGGGTTAGAAAGGAAGAATATCATGCTAAAAAACTTAGTCTTTCTGAAATCCTAGCATTTTATCAGCCTGAGATTCTCCCAATCGTTCAACTTTTAACCATTTATTTTGGACTCTTGGTTGTTTCAGCTGTTTTTCAGTACGGTGAACGTTTCTTATTGCAAAAATCTTCCAACCGTATTATTCAAAAAATGCGTGAAGATGTGTATGGTCAGATTCAACGCCTGCCAATAAATTATTTTGATAACCTGCCTGCTGGGAAAGTAGTAGCAAGAATTACGAATGATACAGAGGCAATCCGTGAGTTATATGTTACGGTTCTTGCCACCTTTTTTACAAGTTCCATTTATATTACAGGCATTTATGTGGCTTTGTTTATTTTAAATGGAAAGCTTGCAGCCATTTGTTTATTGTTATTACCAATTCTTTATGTATGGATGTTGATTTACCGGAAGTATGCTTCAAAGTATAACCGTGTGATTCGGTCGAGGAACAGCGAAATAAATGCGATGATTAATGAGTCAATCCAAGGGATGAGTATCATCCAAGCGTTTAGTCGTGAAAAAGAAACAAAAGCTGATTTTGAGAAACTTAACCATGAACATTTTACGTACCAAAATAAACTATTAAGTCTCAATTCATTAACCTCGCACAACCTGGTCGGTGTCTTAAGAAACCTTATTTTTGTAGCATTTATTTGGTATTTCGGTGGTCAGGCACTCAATACTTCTACAATCCTTTCACTAGGGATGCTCTACGCTTTTGTTGATTATATCAACCGGCTTTTCCAACCGGTTCAGGGGATTGTCAATCAATTGGCCAATCTAGAACTTGCTCTAGTGGCGGGAGAACGTGTATTTAAATTGATGGATGAACCAGGTGAAAATGTAAGTGGTGAGAGAATTGCCCGTTTTAAAGGAAATGTATCTTTTGATCATGTATCATTTGGTTATAAAGACGGGGAATACGTTTTAAAGAATATTGATTTTGAAGCGAATCATGGTGAAACAGTTGCTCTTGTTGGTCACACGGGATCTGGAAAAAGTTCCATTATGAATTTACTTTTCCGTTTTTATGATTGTCAAAAGGGGAAAATTACCATTGATGGAAAAGATATTGCAACGATCCCCCGTCAATCTATTCGTAACCATATGGGTATTGTTTTGCAGGATCCCTATTTATTTACAGGAACAATAGCTTCAAATGTAAGTCTTAATGATCCGGCGATAACCAAAGAAAAAGTAGAGGAAGCATTAAAAGATGTAGGGGCTGACAAGGTATTCAAGAACTTAGAAAATGGTTATGATCAGCCAGTCCTAGAGAAAGGGAGTACCCTCTCAAGTGGGCAGAGACAGATTATTTCCTTTGCACGAGCGCTGGCTTTCGATCCAGCTATACTTATACTTGACGAAGCTACCTCAAGTATTGATACAGAAACGGAGACTGTGATTCAAGAGGCCATGGAAGTTCTGAAAAAAGGGAGGACCACCTTTATTATTGCCCACCGATTATCAACAATCCGTAACGCTGACCAGATCATTGTTTTAGATCGTGGGATGATTGTTGAAAAGGGAACACATGAGGAATTAATGAAGAAGAAAGGTAAATATTATCAAATGTATCAACTCCAACAGGGTGGTACAAATTTGGCTGGATAGAATTCGCCCCTTAACATGACATGTTAAGGGGCGTTTTTAATAGGTTAGACCTACTCGTGAACCGATAAATTCATTGCTAAATAGCTGATCATAGGCAAAGTCCGCTGTATCGTAAATAGAGATGGACGAAGGATCATCAGGAAGAAAGTCTTTTTCATATCTGTAATATCCTAATCTCTCTCCAATAGGCAAATAAGTGGGGCAAACAATTGTCCAATCCAGCCCTGAGTCTTTTAATAATAAAAAGGCCCGTAAATGTTCTTCCGCATCACGTGTGCTTTTCCGCTTTGATTCAGACGATTGAAATCGATATAAATGGGGGGCAGACCGAGCCTGGAGAATTCCAGCCGTTCCAATTGTAATAATTCGGTGTATTCCGAGCGCTTTCATATGTTTAATGATAAAGGGCATCGATTCAGACAGTACCGTGGTACCTGCTGTATTTAGAGAACTAATCACTACATCCGATCCTGTTAAGCTACCTGCAATATCCGTTTCATTTAGTACATTACCTTCCTTAACAAGAAGGCCATCTCTTTTAATGTTTAGTATACTGCTGTCTCTTACCAGTACTCGGACGGAATGTTGATTGGTTAAAGCATTTTCTAAAATAATCGAACCCACTCTGCCTGTTGCTCCGAAAAGGCAAATGTTCACAAAAAATTCACCTCTTAATTAATAAAGTGTAATATTCATCACTTGCGGCACCCTCCGCTTATGATATTTTAAAGATGTTTTAGCATTTACTTATATAGGGGTGGGAAGTATATGTCAGAGTATTCGGTAGTGCTATTGATCGGTAGTTTTTTAATCCTTTCTTATTATATCGGATATACAATTATTAAACATTAAATTAACTTCAGAGAAGTGTCTGAAGTATAGACTGTCGATAAATTCGAATTTATCGACAGTCTTTTTTTATGATTATTGAAATAAAGGAACAAAAGAGTTAAGTTTTATTAACCTTGTAAAAGGCTTAAATAAGTGATACAGTATTCTGAATATTAAAATTAGTGGATAATGACCAAAAACAAAAGGAAAATTCATGGAAAAGGAGAGTAGGGAAATGAGTTTGAAGTTATTAGACAACTTGTTTATACCCATACAGCCCGAATTAGAACAAAACGCGGATTACTATCTCGAAAAAAAAGAGATAGATATAATAAACCAAACAACTATACTGTATTATCAATTTCGATTGAATAAAGATTTAAACAAGTCAATTTTGATTGAACCAGATGGTTGTATTGATATCATGTTTTGGTGTAATGACATTTCCCCTCGTGCAATTGTGTATGGTAGCCGACTACAGAAAGTCCCTATTATCTTTCAAGCTGGCTATGAATATTTTGGAATCAGATTTATTCCTAATCTAGATTCAAGAACTTTTAATTATTCCATGAAAGAAATTGCCGATAGAGACATACTTTTAGATGACTTACTTCCATTAGATCCTAATATTATAGAAATATTGATAAATGAAAAAGACTTTTATGAAAGAATTAAATTATATAAAGACTTGATTGGAAATAAGATACTTACAGATTGTTCATCACAAAGAGTTATTAGTTATGCGATAAATAATATCTATTCTTCAAGAGGAAATATTAATATTAATAATCTAGCAGCAGATATAGGGTATTCACCAAGATATTTACGTAAGCTGTTTGAAGAGCGAATTGGGCTTTCACCAAAGTTATTTAGTCAAATAACAAGATATCAGTATTCTTTAAGTATGCTGCTAAACCATAATTCTTTATGGGATGTGATTAAGCAAAGTGGATATTATGATCAAGCACACATCATTAATGAATTTAAAAAATTTGGGGGAGTAACACCGAAACAGTTAGTGAAGAACCATTGAAAATTAATATTTTTCTTATGTACAAATAAAGAAAAGACCGAAATCAATTCAATTGATTTCGGTCTTTTCTTCATTTTCTCAAAAAATCTTCTCTAATTTAAGTTTATGTTCCGCTTTTTCCAATAATTTATAAACTAACCTAGATACAATGAAAATGTTATTATCTATAAAATATTAAAGGGGGAAGAAAAGACAATTCGAATTGTGAATGGCTTTTAAAGATTAGTCTATTATTAATTTTCCGAATTATCAAAAATGAAAGGGGTTACATAACGAAGATGATAAAGAACTTTCTAAAACACGCAATCATTTACACTACTGTTTTATTAATTGCTTTTGTTCCTTTCTCATTACTAGACAATAAGAGAGCATATGCCCATGGTGGTGAAGTGGAATTAATTAAGCTCGACACAGCATTAGAAGGTACTGGTGCAACTATTAAATCCAGTTTTTGGAGTTTTTTTACAAATACAATTACCATCGAAAAAGATGATACGGTCATAAAAATAAAACCTGATTCAAATAAGGCAAATGTTAATGGAGAGGAAATTGAATTAGAAACAGCGGTAAAAGAAAAAAAGGGGAAGATTTATGTATCCCATCACTTTGTTAACGAAGTTCTTCCGGAACTTAAACAAACCTTCCAATTGGAAAAGGTGAATCATCCACTTGATCCACTAACATCAAAAGAAATTGAAGAAACTGTTAGCGTATTGAAAAAGGAAGGGAAATATAAGGAAAGTCTTCGTTTTACAGAAATAACGTTAAAATTGCCCGATAAAAAGAAAGTTTGGGAATGGACTTTTAATCATAAGGAGAAACAAACATTTACCAGAATAGCAGAATTTATTGCCTTAGATGGAAAACAAGTCATTGAGGGGGAAGTTGATCTATCAACTAATAAATTAATCTCTTGGAATCCAATTGATGGTGTCCATGGAATGGTTATAATCGATGATTTTGCTACTGTCCAAACTGCCATCGAATCAAGTATGGAGTTTATAAAAGCGCTAAAAAAACGTGACATTGAAGACGTGAAAAAAGTTGTATCAACACCATTAACAGTAGGGTATTTTGATGGGGAAGATGGTCTGGAGCATGACAAGCGTTTACTAAAGGTTGTGTCCTATTTAAATACTGGAGACGGGAATTTTTGGGCTCATCCAATTGAAAACTTAGTCGCTACAGTTGACCTTGAAAAGAAGAAAGTGATTAAAGTGGAAGATGAAGGGGTCATACCGGTTCCAATGCAATTAAATGCTTATGATGGCAGAGATTATAAAGATAAAGTTGATGTTAAACCTCTTAATATTAAAGAACCTGAAGATAAGAACTATGAAATTAAAGGAAATACAATTAGCTGGCAAGAATGGGATTTTCACTTGCGTTTGGATACACGTGTTGGTCCTGTATTATCAACAGTTACTTATGATGACCAGGGTAAAAAGAGAAAAATTATGTATGAGGGATCACTAGGAGGAATGATTGTTCCATACGGGGATCCAGATGTTGGCTGGTACTTCAAATCCTATTTAGATGCTGGTGACTATGGAATGGGGCAATTAACTTCACCACTTGAATTAGGTACGGATGTACCTGAAAATGCTGTACTACTTGATGCAACAATTGCGGATAATTCAGGCAAGCCTTATATCATTAAAAATGCAATTGCCGTATTTGAGCAGTATGCTGGTCCGGAATATAAGCATGCTGATCTTGCAACTTTTACAGAAGAAAACCAAAGTCGGGAACGCCGTGAATTAGTTATACGTTGGGTAAGTACAATAGGAAACTATGATTATATTTTTGATTGGGTATTATCACAAAATGGAACTATAAAAATTGATGTAGGAGCATCAGGCATTGAAGCTGTAAAGGGTGTAAAGACACAAACAATGCATGATGAAACAGCTAAAGATGATACAAAATATGGTACGTTACTTGATAATAACATTGTTGGGACAACACATCAGCATATTTACAACTTCAGACTTGATTTAGATGTTGATGGAGAGAACAATACGTTAACAGAAATCAATCCAAAAGTAGAAGCAAATAAAGATGGTGGACCTCGAAAAAGTGTCATGGTTACTGAGCAAAAAAGGGTAACAACTGAACAGGAAGCTATTCAAAAGTTTGATCCTTCAACTATTCGCTTGTTTAGTAATTACAATAAAGAAAATAAAGTGGGAAATCCAGTATCTTATCAAATTATACCGTTTGCTGGAGGAACTCATCCTATTGCCAAAGGTGCATTATTTAGTAAAGATGATTGGCTTTTTAACCGCGTAAACTTTATGGATAAACAATTGTGGGTAACGAATTATGACCCAAATGAACGATACCCTGAAGGTAAATATCCTAATCGAAGTAAAACAGATACTGGTTTGAAACATTTTGTTGAAGACAATAGTTCTATTGAAAATAAGGACAATGTAGTTTGGATGACAACAGGGGCAACTCATGTAGCACGTGCTGAAGAATGGCCAATGATGCCAACAGAATGGGTCCATGCGATGTTAAAACCTTGGAATTTCTTTGATCGAACACCAACATTGGATTTACCAAAAAAATAATAAGAATCGAATATTAAGGAGGAAATAGAAATGAAACATTATCAATTATTCATTAACGGAAAATGGGTTGATGCACTTTCTGGGAAAACTTTTGAGTCTTTAAATCCTGCAACAGGTGAAGTGAATGCAGTAGTTGCGGAGGCTGGCCCTGAAGACGTAAATTTAGCCGTTGAAGCAGCGCGAAAAGCATTTGAAATCGGTCCATGGGCTAATATGGCACCAGGGGATAGAGGTAGATTACTTTATAAAGTAGCCCAAGCTCTTTGGGAAAAAGCAGACATGCTTGCTGAAGTTGAAACGCGGGATAATGGGCTGCCAATTAATGAAACAAAATTTATTGCCATGCCTGCAATGATTGATGTTTTAGAATTCTATGCAGGACTTGCAAATAAAGTCCAAGGCAGTACTTTAGCATCTCCTAACAATCGCTTTAATTACACATTAAAAGAACCAATTGGTGTTGTTGGTGCAATTGTACCTTGGAATTTTCCACTTATGCTTACAATGTGGAAGCTGGCTCCTGCTTTAGCAGCCGGAAATACAATTGTCATCAAGCCAGCAGAACAAACCCCTGTTAGTATTCTTGAATTGGTTAAAATCTTTCATGAAGTAGGCATTCCCGATGGAGTTATTAACGTTGTACCAGGTTTCGGAAAAACCGCAGGTGATGCACTTTCATCCCATCCAGATATAGATAAAATTGCATTTACAGGCTCAACAAACACTGGTCGATTAATTATGCAAGCAGCGAGTAAAAATCTAAAACCAATTAGTCTCGAATTAGGTGGAAAATCTCCAAATATCGTGTTTGATGATGCAAACATTGAAAATGCGGTGAATGGATCGATGTTCGGTATCTTCTTTGCTCAAGGTCAAGTTTGTGCATCTGGTACAAGGCTATTTGTTCAAGAGGGTATTTATGATAAGTTTATGGACTCTTTCGTAAAGAAAGCAAGATCCATACGTGTAGGAAATCCTTTAGATCCAACGACACAAATGGGACCTCAAGTTTCACTACAGCAATTAGAAAGAATTCAACAATATGTGTCTGTCGGAATTGAAGAGGGTGCTAATCTTGTCATTGGTGGACAAAGAAATAAGGACGCAGGGAACGGATACTTTTTTACACCAACAGTATTCGAAAATGTGACAAATGAAATGACGATTGCCCGTGAAGAGATCTTTGGTCCTGTTTTGTCAGTTATTCGTTTTAAAGATGAAGAGGACGCGTTAAAAAAAGCAAATGATACATTGTATGGATTAGCTTCAGGATTATGGACAAATGATTTAAAACGAGCACATCGTATGGCAAAGGGGTTAAAAGCAGGTACAGTTTATGTAAATACATTTAGTATGTTGGACAGTGCTGCACCATTTGGTGGTAGAAAACAAAGTGGATTTGGAAGAGAACTAGGTATTCAAGCGATGGATATGTATACTGAGACAAAAAATGTATGGATTGATTTGAGTGAAGAAGGCTTGAATTGGTATGGAATATAAGAATATGTTCAGTTGAAAACTTATAATTATAAAATCTCAAACTTCGCCCAGCGAAGTTTGAGATTTTATTAGGAGGATAGTTATAACAAAAAGTTAGTTATATAAATTTCTGCATAGGAACTTTTGTAAGCGATTAAATGTGGAAAATCGGATAAAGGGGATGGAGAAATGATCATTCATAAAGTTGAAACATACTCAAGAACGGAATTAGAAGCACTACAACTGGCTCGCTTAAAGGAAACAGTAAGAAGAGTAGCTGATAAAGTACCTTTTTATCGAGATAAATTTAATGAACTTAATATAAAAGTAGAGGATATTCAAACTTTAGAGGATGTGCGTAAACTGCCGTTTACAAAAAAAGAAGCCATGCGTGAAAATTATCCATTCAACATGTTTGCATCTGACATTAAAGAAATCACTCGTATTCATGCCTCTTCGGGCACAAGCGGAAAGCCAACTGTAGTGGGTTATAGTAAGAACGATATTGATAATTGGGCTGATATGGTTGCTCCTGCCATAGCACTGGCAGGCGGGGAGCCTGGCGGGGTATTCCAGAATGCTTACGGATATGGATTATTTACTGGTGGATTAGGGGTTCATTATGGAGCGGAAAGACTCGGCATGGCAACTGTTCCGGTCTCAGGAGGGAATACAGACCGCCAAATTACTGTCATTGAAGACTTTAAGCCAACAGTGATTGCTGGAACACCTTCGTATATTTTGAAAGTTGTTGAAGAAATGGAGGCAATGGGGAAAGAACCTAGAAACTGCTCTATAAAATTTGGGATTTTCGGGGCCGAGCCATGGTCTGAAGAAATGCGTAAAGTTCTGGAGGAAAAATTCGGTATTAAAGCCTGTGATATTTATGGCCTGAGTGAAGTAATGGGGCCGGGAGTAGCGATGGAATGTCACGAAGCGCAAGACGGATTACATATTGCGGAGGATCATTTTATCGTAGAAGTGATCAATCCGGATACCCTTGAACCTGCAGCCGATGGTGAAGAAGGTGAATTGGTATTTACTAGCTTAACGAAAGAGGCATTTCCGGTTATTCGTTATCGTACAGGAGACATCGCTTCTATTACGAGAGAAAAGTGCAAATGCGGCAGAACAACAGCAAGAATGTCACGTGTGAAGGGCCGTATCGATGATATGCTTATTATACGCGGAGTTAACGTCTTCCCGTCTGAGATTGAACATTTCTTAATCCAGATCGAAGAACTCGCACCGCATTACCAAGTTCGCTTGCGTCGCGAAGGCACTTTAGATGTGGTCGAGTTACATGTTGAAGTTAGTGAAGAGATTTACCAACATGTAAATGGCGACATGCAGCATGAACATATTCAATTCATTTTGAAAAAAGTACAGCATTCGATGAAAAATAATTGTTTAGTGAGCATGAAGGTAAGGGTGCTAGCTCCAAGAAGTATTCCTCGGTCTGAAGGAAAAGCGGTACGCATTGTGGATGAGCGAATAGTTGAAGTAATTAAATGAAATATTTAAATTTTTAAAAATTTTTTTGGTTTTTGTATAACGGAAAATCAATATGTCGTTATCGGTGTGTTATAATAGAGAAATAAAATAGACGATGTCTAATCTCACAAGGTTTCCTTGGAGCATACATACAAAAAAAAAACAGGAGGAATCAATATGAAATCCAGTATGACTGAACAGGAAGTTCATCAAAAATATTACAAGCAAATTTTTGAAACACTCGAACAAGAGCCTTATGCCCAGTTTCTCGGTATGAAATTAATTGAGATGGGAGAGGGGACTGCAACGGCTGAGTTAGATGTAAATGACCATATGTTGAATTCACACGGCACGGTTCATGGTGCTATCATCTTTTCTTTAGCTGACTATGTATTTGCAGCAGCGAGTAATTCTTATGGGAAAACTTCTGTTGGATTGTCAACAAATGTTAATTTTATGTCTCCTGGCCGGAGAGGATCCCGTCTAAGGGCTATAGCCGAAGAAGAAAAGCGAAACAACCGTATGGCATGGTATAAAATTCGTGTAGAAAGTGATGGAGAACTATTAGCTACGATGGAAGCATTGGTTTATCGTAAAAGCCACTATTTTGTTCCAGTAGAAGAGAATGAAAGTAATTAATTCCTCATTCGATTCCTTTTCTCTACACTCAGAACTGCAGACAACTGTCTGCAGTTTTTTTTTGATTACATCCCTACTTACCTTAATAAAATAGATAGGAATGGGTATATATATTGAAGTACATGAATTTGTGAGGTGTGTTGATAAGTGGAGAATTATCGAATTGAAAAGGATACGCTCGGTGAGGTTCGTGTGCCCATTGAGAAATATTGGGGTGCGCAAACACAACGGAGCAAGGAGAATTTTAAAATTAGCTCAGAGAAGATGCCGTTGGAATTAATATATGGCTTGGTTTTTATTAAAAAAGCAGCAGCCAAAGTAAATTTCCAATTAGGAAAACTAAGTGAAAATAAAATGAAGGCGATTCAAAAAGTATGTGATTCTATTCTTGCAGGAGATATGGATGAACATTTCCCATTAGTGGTCTGGCAGACGGGTAGTGGGACTCAATCCAACATGAATGTAAATGAAGTGATAGCCAACAGGGCAAATGAATATTTAAAGGACCTAGGTGTTGGGCATGAAAAAATCCATCCAAATGATGATGTCAATATGTCGCAAAGCTCTAACGATACCTTCCCAACAGCCATGCATATTGCTGCATATCAAAAAATCGTAGAAGAACTTCTTCCGGCAATATCAGAACTTAAACATACACTCCTGCAAAAGGAAAAGGATTTCTCTAAAATCATTAAAATCGGAAGAACACATTTACAGGATGCAACACCACTGACACTGGGACAAGAGATTAGCGGATGGAGGTGGATGCTAGAGAAATGTGAAAAGATGATAAAAGAGGCAAGCCAATATCTGCTTGATTTGGCGATTGGAGGAACGGCAGTTGGAACAGGAATCAACGCACCCCCATTATTTGGTGACATGGTGGCTGAGCAAATTTCTATATTTACAGGATATCCATTTCGGTCCTCAGAAAATAAATTTCATGCTTTAACCAGTCACGATGAGATTGTGCATGTACATGGTGCACTTAAAGCTTTGGCTGCTGATTTAATGAAAATTGCTAATGATGTCCGCTGGCTTGCAAGCGGACCGCGCAGTGGGATTGGTGAACTTAGCATTCCTGCGAATGAGCCCGGAAGTTCCATTATGCCAGGTAAGGTCAACCCAACCCAAAGTGAGGCCTTGACAATGATAACGTGTCAGGTTTTTGGAAATGATGCCGCTATTGCTTTTGCAGCGAGTCAAGGGAATTTCGAGTTAAATGTCTTTAAACCAATTATTATTAATAATTTAATCCAATCGGTTAGACTTCTTTCAGATGGTATAAGATCCTTTAATAAAAATTGTGCTGTAGGTCTTCAGGCTAATGAAGAGATTCTTAAAGAACATTTGAATCGCTCATTGATGCTTGTTACAGCATTAAACCCTCATATTGGCTATGAAAAGGCAGCGGAAATTGCCAAATTAGCTTTCAAAGAAAATGGTTCCTTAAAGGAAGCAGCAATAAAATTAGGTCATCTTACTGAAGAACAGTTTTCCCAATGGGTTAAACCAGAAAATATGATATAAAATTGAAAGCCCCTTCCAAGTGGAAGGGGCTTAGCCATAATATTTATTTGTATTTACTCAGATTACTAAATATTAGCGTTGGAATCCGCCAAGTTGAGACTCAGCCATTGCTACTAGACGTTTTGTAATTTCTCCACCAACAGATCCGTTGGCACGTGAAGTAGTGTCTGCACCAAGATTTACACCAAATTCTGAAGCAATTTCATACTTCATTTGACTAAGAGCTTGCTCGACACCTGGTACTAGAAGTTGATTAGAGTTGTTGTTACTTGCCATAGTTGAATAACACTCCTCTTAATAAATTTGGGGTCAGTATGGAGTTGAACCATAATGGAGATTAAACCATCGCCGCCTAGGCCTAACCCATGTTATCAATAATACTTTGATAAACTTTCTACAAATTGGAGATACATTCATAAAACTTTTGTTTTGGCTGGATGAGTCGGACTTGCACCGGCTAATACCCTTCTTGGTTTCATCCATCGTGTTGTTGAATGGTTGCTTGCTTTGTAATACTTATTATGATTAAAACAGAAAGACTTATTCGGGAAATTAATTGGTAATTTATTCCGTTACATAGGGCATGTAAGTTAACACAAACTAAGGTTATCAAATAAACAAAAGGGTGAATGGAATGTCTGAATGCCCAGTATGTAATGGTTTTCGTGAGGCCTATTTATTATGTACAAATTGCGGTGAACCTATGATGGAAAGTGGTCGTCTAATGGATTTTTATGATGATTATAGTCCATATATGGAGATAGACCTAATGAAGATGGAAGATGGATATCCTGATACAAATTCAGGTCATAAGTGCCCCCATGTGTATCGATGTCCTGCTTGTCATCTAGAGGAAGTATTTTTTATAAAAGAATAAGCCTCGCTACCAAGCGAGGCTTACTTGTCCATATTCTCTGAATCCAGATGAAGCGCCCAGCGGGGCTTCCACTTTATATATTACGGGCGGATTCTTGATTCTGTTTCTTCATCAAAGAAATGTGCCTTATTCATATCAAATGCTAGTTCTAATGAATCGCCAGGATGAATATCTCCACGAGAGTCAACGCGGGCTACGAAATCTTGGCCGCCAATGCTGGAATAGATCATTAATTCTGCCCCAGTTAACTCGGCAACATCTACTTGAGCTTTAATTTTTGATCCAGCCGATGCATCAATGAAAACTGGCTCATCATGAATATCTTCTGGTCGTGTACCTAGGATGATTGATTTTCCAACATATCCTTGCTCGCGCAGATATTTCATTTTTCCTTCTGGAACAGCAAGCGAAGAATTTCCAATGACGAATTTTCCATCCTCTAGTTTTCCGGTAAAGAAATTCATCGCAGGGGATCCGATAAAGCCGCCAACAAAAACATTTTCTGGCTTTTCATAAACTTCTTTAGGTGAACCAACTTGCTGAATGATTCCATCTTTCATAACGACAAGACGTGTTGCCATTGTCATCGCTTCAGTCTGGTCATGTGTTACATAGATTGTAGTAGTATCTAAGCGGCGGTGAAGTTTAGCAATTTCTGCACGCATTTGAACACGAAGCTTTGCATCAAGGTTTGATAATGGTTCATCCATTAAGAATACTTTTGCATCACGTACAATTGCACGGCCTAATGCTACACGCTGGCGTTGTCCACCTGAAAGTGCCTTAGGTTTACGAGTTAAGTAAGCTTCTAAACCAAGAATTTTTGCTGCGTCTTTTACACGGCGATCAATTTCATCTTTTGGAAATTTGCGAAGTTTTAAGCCAAACGCCATGTTATCATAAACAGTCATATGTGGATAAAGGGCATAGTTTTGGAAAACCATCGCGATATCACGATCTTTTGGAGCTACATCGTTTACTCTTTTACCATCAATGTAGAAATCACCTTTAGAAATATCTTCAAGACCAGCAATCATTCGAAGTGTAGTAGATTTCCCGCACCCTGATGGTCCAACAAACACGATAAATTCCTTATCTTCAATATGTAAATTGAAGTCTTGTACAGCTGTTACTTTATTATCATAAATTTTATAAATATGATCTAATTTTAACTCAGCCATTGTAATTCCTCCCTTTATCTTGTTAGGAATAGTTTACAAGCAGCAGAAGAAAATAGGTATGGACAGACTGCACAAAGAATGAAAACGCTTTTTTGGGCACTTTGTTACCTTTTTTGACTTTGTTCAAATAGAAGACAAGCTAAAAAGACTGTAAAGGCCCCGTAAAAATCCTTTAATTGGATTCCAGACTTGTCAATAAATTTATCAATTCGATACTGGAGTGTATTTCGGTGGATGTATAACTTTTTTGCCGTTAAACTGGCATTTAAATTATTTTCAAGAAAAACTTTAATGGTCGAATACATCTCAGGCTCATCATTAAAAACTTCGAATATTCCTTGATGGATCTTTGGTTTTAAATCCATCGGCAAGTGATAAGCCACATATGCAGGAAGAACCCGTTCATATGTAAAAATATTCATAAGGGAGACAAGATTGATCAGGCCAAAGGAAAAAAATTCTTTCTCAAGCAGGAACTTTGACCGAAGTTGGTCGTGAAAAGAATTAAACTTTCCAACAAAAAAAGCGATTTTGACATAAAAGTCACTTTCTAAAGTTTCTGACATAGAAATCAATTCTTCTTCCGTAAGTGAGACTATCGTGGCCTCTTCAATAATAATTCCTCGTCTTTTGTTCTCCCAGATGATTATAACTCCTTCAGTAAAGAATCCCTTTAATGCGGACTCGATCTCAAGTTGATTCGTATCATCTCCGTTAATCTGAAATTGAATGAACCTAAGGTTTGTTTCAGCATGATAAGAAGGGGGAGGACCATCCTCTAATAAATACGCATCCCATCCTTGGGTAACAGAACTTTGGACACTTGATGGATTCTCAACTAATTGATAAATCGTCTGAAGAAGGGTTAATTCCTTTTCAGTTACCTCAGATTTTGGAATGCCAATCCATTCTTTTTCCATCTCGCTGAAAAATACATACAACTGTTCTGAATGAGTAATTGGTTGATCGGGAAACAAAATGGAATTTTCATAAATAGACAATAATTTTCTTAGCATTTTTGATTTCCCCATTTTAAAATTTTTTAGTGACATCTAACATTATATCAGTAGTTACTTAACCTAATAAATAATAAAGGCTAGCCAAGGTTAATTCGGCTAGCCTGTTCTTTTAGTTGTTGGTATCAATCGCATTCATAGGGCGGTTGTTCTTCTTGAAGGTCACGGGCTTCTTCGATATTAGTTGACTCCTGGCGGGAATGCACTGACCCGCCGGACATTCCTTCGTTAATCATTCGGTCAACATCCATAAACACTTTATCTCTGCCCTCATATGCAGATCCTGCATCCGTACCCATGCTTTTTCCTTTGTCCATCCTTATCATTCCTTTCCCAAAACTATATTTAGTTTTGCGGAAAAGACAAGTTTTCATGCACGATGGTCATTCAAAATATCGATTATTCATATACATGGTAAAGCATTAGTTCATGGATTTGGCTTGATAATGCCTCAATCTCATCCTGTTCAGGCACATTTGTAGTCCATTCTATTTTCCCTGTTTGGTGATAAACTCCCGTCACCCGCTGCTTTTTATGATAAAAGGAAAAATTCCAGCCGGGTATATTTTTGTTTTCAAATAATGGTTTTAATTGAAAGTGCAAGATCATCGCGAAATCCTCCCTTTAATATTCTTACCTATAGCTTAACTGGTTTGGGAGAATATTTAAATATGAATTTTCTGTCAGTTTTTATAATTGGAGAGTTGGAGGAAAATGCGGCAAAGTTGTTCGATTTTCTTTTCCTCAATTTCCTCTTCATCAAATCTCATTGGTTTAGAATTTACCTCGTAAATATAGTACTGGCCAGTCATACTTACTCCCGCATCAATTGAAAACTCTCCGAAATAGCCAAATCGATCGGACAGTGCCATTCCGATTTCAGGAACAATTGCTTCAATAAACCGATCATGCTCCTTAGTTTGTAAATTTTCATAGGGCAGGAGTCTGCCTCCGGCTGGAATATGGGTTGTAATATCCTGTGTCTGTGATTGCCGAATTCCAACTCCTGTTACAGTGTACCCACTGTCTGCTCCGTGGGCGAGGATACGAAAATCGAAGCGATTCCCCTTGTACTTGGCTGATTTTATTTCCTCTTGAGCTAAGTAATTTTTTGCCAACAATGCCACACCGTGTTTTTCCCAAAAATGATCAAAGGATTTAAAAAGTTCATGCTGGTGTATCCCGTCTAATTGAAGTCCAGCAGCACTAGTTAGCTTTGAGCGGAAAATTCCTTTACCTTTGGAGGATTGGGAAGGTTTTAAATAAATGCTCTTATGCTTCTTTTGAAATATGAATAAGTCCATTTTTCCGCGGATAGGGATGGTTTCTGGCAGGAACGTTTTCAGAAATGGATGTTTTTTAAACACCTCATAGAGCTCAAATTTATCAATAAAACATGGATTGAAATATGGGATATTCTTCTCCTTTAAAATAGAAAAAAATTGTTGACATTGTTCGTTTTGTTCTGACTTTCGGAAGGGGATCCGGTTATATACAATGTCGGGGTAGCGAAATTTTTCTTTTATCCAGTGATTTTGTTCAGGTAAAAAGGTATAGCCTGTAATATGGTTTATACCTGCATCCTCTGGTATAAAAACAAAGCTTATTCCTTTGTGTGAAATAAGCTTTTTTTGTAATGCAATAAAAAGCGGGCCATTACCGGCGATAGAACCATCCGCTTTTCTTGATGTCATAATTCCAACCAGAGGGCCTGGATAATTGGTCCTCATTGGATTAACTCCACTGGATGTAGTAAGGATTGTTCGGTAAGAAAGACGGCAAATGCCATTGATAATTTTCGGGTTAGCAAATCAAATTCCTCTAATTCAGGATGAGTAAAGATGGTTCTTCCAGGCTTGGAATTTGCTTCGAAGAGCCAAACTTCTCCATTTCGATCGATACCTAAATCAAATCCAATCTCACCAATTATTCCTTCTACATGCCGATCGATTGAGCCGCTTAAAAGCATTGCGGCGTTGGAGAGTTTCTTTGTATATAGTGAACTTTCCTCGTTGGAAAAAATCTCTTCCATTGTCTTAATATCTCCACCGCTTCTTGAATGGGTGGTCACGCTGCCAGGTCCTGCTATCTTCGCTGCAATCGCAGATACATGCCAATTTCCCATATCATCTTTATTGGTGTGGACTCTAAAATCAATAGAGCGGGATTCAGTGCGGATTAAAGTAATCCCTTGTTGTACTAGCATTTTTTCAAGAGATTGATTTGCAAATACGTTTCCCATCAAGCTTTCTAAACTCGAGAATTTTCTCAGACGGTTTACATTGCTTTTATCTTGGTATCGACAATAATAATCATCAGTGTGTTTGTCGTAAATAATTTGGTGAACCCCTAAGCCGAGACTGCCATTTTTAGGTTTAATAAAAACATGACCATAGGTTGAAAGCATCGTTTCGATAGAGGAGAAGGATGTAAATGGTAATGTATCTGGAAGGAGATTAGACACGGTTTCATCTTGAATAAGTCTTTCATGAATTTCGAGTTTGTTGAAAAATCCAGGATTATACCAAGGGATAAGGTACTCTTTTTGCAATCGCTCTTTCACTTTTATTAATCTTGGGTTATTTTCACTTCTTCGATTTGGAAGTCGATCATAAATAACATTCGGAAAGGGAATATCAACCATTTCCCAACCGTTATTATGAAAAAAATAACCTTCAATGCATCCAAGATCCCAATCAATATGCTGTTCTCCAAACACAAATGGTAAGGCGCCCACCATTTTATTAACCGATAGGAGTGTTGAGAAAAACTGGGTTCGATCGCCAATCGGTTCAAATGGCAGGGAAGTAAATCCTGCTGTAAAAATACCTACAAGTGGACCGATAATTAGACTTTGGTTAGATAAAAAAACATGAAGTGGAATGTTGAAACTTGGAAATTGAAGTGCTTTTTGAATTTCCCGGCTGATTGAAATCCGATCATCTTGATCAGGATGTGGGATAAAATCAACTTCTATTGATCTTGAACCAAAGGCAATTCGTGATAACTCTTTTTCTCTTAGTATTGCAGGAGGACAGAAAACTACTAATTGATCATTTTGAGCAATTTCAATGAGATAATGTTTTCTCATAATAGCTCTTCCTTTCTTTTAAATCCATTTGACTTAGCTGCTTCCCATAAAGCAAAGGGGCAAGGGTTAATGTCTCCTTTACGTTTGGTTGTGTATGAAGGATGACCTTTCTACCAGGCTTCGAATTGATATCCAGAATCCAAATTGATTCATCTTTTGCAATTCCGATATCGATGCCAATTTCAAATAATGGTAAAAAAGCATTTTCAAGTATAGGTGGAAGATTAGAAAGAATGTACTCTAATTCCTGATGGATGTATTCCTTTTTTGCAGGTAAAAAAGAGGTTGCCCAATCCAAATAAGGAACAATTGAACCACCAGCACTTAAATTGGAAAGGATTCCCCCGGTACTTCCGACTCGAACCCCTCTGCCCATTTCTCCCCATTTTCCCTCGATCCCTTTCTGTAAGAGGATCCTAATGTCAAATGGCTTCAGGTCATTATTTGATAATTCTAAATACGGCTGCATTAGGTAGGGACGCTTGTTAATTAGTGGTTGCAGCCATTTATTAAGTTTGGTTTCATTTGGGAATATTCTTGAGATAATATTCTTGTTTTTTTCTGTTTTAACATGAAAGGATTTGTTGTTTTTTTTCAAATAGTAAATACCATTTCCTTGAGAGCCATTAATTGGCTTTAAAATTATTCTTTTCTTGGAAATTAATTCATTTAACACGATGTTAGTACTAGAAACTGCCTGAGTTGGGGGCAAATAAGCTGATAAAACTGTACTTTTTAATACCTCATAGAGTTCCAGTTTATTAGGAAGTCCATATCCTAAAAAGGTTATATCGGGTCTGTTCTTGAGCCAAGATACAATCGGAATGCACTGCTTGGAGTAGTCATCATCCCCGTAAAAACAACGATCATAGATAATAGTTGGAATGGGAAACTCCTTATCTACCCAGGATTTTGTTTGTGAAATGAATTTTTTTCCTTTTACTTTTAATGTAAGTGGATTTATATTGGCGGGGGAGAAGCGATAGCATTCTATCCCACAGGGTTCTGCAAGGTTTGCAATGTCGTTGATATAGGACTGCTCACTGTCAAAACGTATGGTCATTATTCCAAAGGCAATCAAATCACGAGTCCTCCTTTATAAAAGTCGTATCGAATGCAAGCAGTGTACAAAATTGAATAAGTGCTTTCGCAGATGGTCTAATTTTTCCTAATCCATCTTCAAAGTTTTTCGAGGGTTTAGAGTTTACCTCAATAATCCACGGCTTTCCGTTTTGGTCTATGCCAATATCGATGCCAAGTTCACCTGTTATTCCTGTTTGTGAGTTACTAATAGTCGACGCTGTTTCCACTGCTAATTCTTTCATATGTGTAAGCATCTCTAAAGCGTTCTTGGGCCCAAGACAAGTTCGCAGAACATCTAACGGTCTAAGCATCTTTCCACCCCTGGCAATATTTGAAACGAACTCATCTTTTGCAGCTATCCTTGCCACAATTGAGGTAACTTGCCAATGGTTGTTCAGATTTTTGTGACATAGTACCCGAAAGTCCATGGAACATGAGTCATACGCCAATAATTCAATACCTTGTTGAATAATATAAAAACGATTATGGAGAATAGTCTTGATTAGGTTGTGTATTTCGTCTAAGGAGTATTGATGGCTAGAGTTGTCGTTAAGTGTTGCAATCGAGGTTTGTAAAGTGCAGCGGTTATTATCTTCTTTTTTTAACTTGATAATATTTCTTCCTTGGCTGCCATGAACCGGCTTTATAAAAACTGTTTCACATTCGTCGGTAAGTTCATACAGATGCTCTTTTGTGTAAATTTTTGTTTTAGGTAAGAAGTGCAGGAGGTGTTTTTCTTGAAATATTTGATTATATACTTCCCATTTTGATAGGAAACGTTCATTAAACAAAGGAATCATCATGGTTTCAAGTCTTTTACGAAATTGTTTAAATGGGACAGATTGTTCAAGTTTACGGGAATGGATACGATTGTAAATCACATCCGGTATTGGATGCTCAAACGATCTCCATTTTCCATTGATAAGATAATAACCTTGATTTAAAAATTCCTCATATGAAAAAACATAAAAAAAGCCGCCTATTTCAGTAATTCCATGATGTAGTTCCTCGCAAAAAGCATGAATAGTACGAAAATGTGGTTCTTCTTGTTTAGTGGAGGGGAAATCTGTTACTAGTCCAATCACAGGTCCGAGTTCGAGTGTTAGAAGTTCATCCCGATAGATGGCTTGAAATTTATAACTCTGGGTGGGCAGGCAAAAATTCTTGAGAATATTTTCAGGAATAAGGATCAAATTTTTAGGGTCCAGGTCTATTGGTTGGATTGCTGTTTGGATCGACTTTTTCCCTAACTTAATATTTAATTGAAGTTTCTTATTTAATCCCAAACTAGTAAACAAGTGGGTGGATATTTTTACTATGCTGTCATTCTTATTTTTAGGTGTTCTTGCTTTTATGGTAACCTGAGTTAATGGAAAAGGCATAGACATTCCCCGATTTCTATCTATATTGGAACCATTTTTTCCTTATGGGCATTAGTTGATATAGTAATGTATGTAACACTATTCGAGATGGTGATTTTAACATTCTCGCATTTTGGTGAATAGTTTGTTATAGTTGATTCGGATTGAAAAGCGTGAATAAAAAGGAGTGGATACCAATGGCAGTTAATCTATATGATTCCGCCTATGCGTTAGAAACAGCTATTCGTCAAAGTGATGAATACACACAACTACAGCAAGCTTATAAAGAAGTGAACGGAGACCCAGCTGCAAAACAAATGTTTGATCAGTTTCGCAAAATCCAATTAGACTTGCAACAGAAACAGATGATGGGGCAGAATATCTCTGAACAAGAAATTGCGCAAGCACAATCAACTGTAGGACTAGTACAGCAAAATGAAAAAATTGCTAGGTTAATGCAAGCAGAACAACGGATGAGCATGGTTATTGGCGAGTTAAACAAAGTAATTATGAAGCCTCTTGAAGACCTATACGGAAAAATTTAAATTGAAATACGAGCCTACGGTATTAACCGAAGGCTTTTTCTTTTTTAGCTCTGTTCTACAAATGCCTAAAAAATCATAAAAGTGTTATAAAGGCTATTTCACCAAGAACAGGGGGCAACGGAATGATTTATCGCTTGCTTGCTTTAAATATTGATGGCACACTTCTTCAAACAAACGGAAAAATCCATAAATCCACAAAAGAGGCTATTGATTATGTTCAGCAAAAGGGTATTTATGTCACGCTTGTCACATCGCGGAGCTTTCCTTCCACAAGAAAAGTAGCCAAAGCATTAAAAATAAAATCACCTCTCATTACCCATCAAGGTGCATTTATTGCAAGTTCTGAGGACAAACCAATCTATGTGAAAAGGATTGGTGAACAAATTACCTATGATACAGTCAGCTTTTTAGAGGCGCTGCCGTGTCAAATTCGTCTTGTCCACGAACAATTTTCATTAGCGAATAAATTAAAATTGAATAATAATTTGTTGGCAAAAACTGTTTTTACCTCAGGGGATCCTGTTTTTTATTCGCAGCAATTCGTGTCGTCACTAACAGAGTATCTACATGACCAGCCAGTGAGCCCTCCGAAGATAGAAGTTTATTTTGAAGAAGAAAGTGACCTTCAGGATGCGAAAAAAGCACTTCAAAAAATGTATACTGAGATTGAATTAATTCAACTAGATGCTTTACGTTTGGATATTGTCCCAACCGGTGTTTCAAAATTATCGGGTTTATCATACCTTGCAAGCCAATTAGGGATTCAAAGAAAAGAAATCGTCTATATTGGAGATGGGATTGATGATATTCCATTGCTTGAAGCTGCAGGCCTTGGTGTATCGATGTGGAATGCGGATTTTGAAGTGAAGAAAGCATCAGATTGGGTGACACGGTCACAGAACGAACAAGGTGTTGCCTATATGGTAAAAGAACACTTTAGAAAACAACAGCCAATTGAGTTTTTAAGAAGGATGAATATTATTAAAAAATAGCCCAAAAAAGATATCAACGGTGAATGGCCGTTGATGTCTTTTTTTGAATTAATGGGATAGAAAATTCACTATTTTTAAAAAACTTACCTATATTTATGTCCTCAATTCCATTTATAATGGAATTGATTGAATTGGAGGGAGGGTTTTCTCGTGTCGTTAAACTTTATAACAAATAAGGTGAATGTAAAAGTTACAGGGCGTGTGGCGACAATAGAAATGAACAGACCTGAGTCATTAAATGCCATGGATACAGAAATGATTAGGGGGTTAGTATGTAAACTGAAGGAAATTAGCGAGTCGGATGAAATTGATATTGTCGTTCTAACGGGAAAAGGAAGAGGCTTTTCAGCAGGGGGCGATATTAAAACCATGTTTTCAAACTCGAGCGAAAGCGATTTCTATCCTGTAATGGACAGTATTAGTGAACTAATTGTTACTCTTTATAGCATGCCTAAACTTACTATAAGTGCTGTTACAGGTCCAGCTGCCGGCTTGGGGTTTAGCCTTGCGTTAGCAACTGACCATATTATTGCTGATAAAAATAGTAAGCTAGCAATGAATTTTATCGGGATTGGTCTGATTCCAGATGGCGGTGCTCATTTCTTCTTAGAGAAAAAGTTAGGAGAGACGAAAGCGAAACAACTAATCTGGGACGGGAAAATGATGGATGCTGATGAAGCGTTAAAGTTAGGATTAATTGAAGAAGTAGCGGCAGTCAATCTTCAGGAGACATTAGATGCTAGAATTTCAGATTGGTTACGGAGACCCGTTCAGGCGATGATTAAAACGAAAAAGATTTTAGCTGATATGAATCGTCCTTACTTATTAAAAATCTTAGAATTAGAAAAACATTCACAGCAAAAAATGCGAGAAACCATTGATCACCAAGAAGGAATAAGGGCATTTATCGAAAAAAGACCACCCAGATTTATTGGTAAATAAACAAAGAAGCCCGCGGCTTCTTTGCTTTTTTTTGATATCCTTTTCCTATTTATAGCGCCTTCATTATTAAGAATGAAAGAGTAATAGCTTACCGCTTGGTGAGGAGCATCGATGTGTACGTTCTAATAAGTTTTTCTCTGCTAACAATTTTTGGCCTAATTCTTTTGCCGCATCATCATGTTCAGCCTGGAAGGATTCATCTAAAATTTTTTCCCCATTGCTTTCAAAAGCAGTTAATTTATACGTTTTCATATCAACAACCCCTTAAAAGAATCATTTTATTTATTTATTTATTTTCACATAATTACTAAAATTGCGCAAAAATTAAATGAAACCAAAATTTGTTAAATTCGTATGAAAGAGGGAGAGGAGTGTGTGAAATGGTTCTGAAACTTGAACATGTCAGGAAACGATTCGGGAATTTTACAGCTGTGAATGACTTGTCTTTAGTGATTCCTGAAAAAGAAATGTTTGGCTTTTTAGGGGCTAATGGTGCAGGGAAAACAACGACCTTCCGAATGATTTTAGGGTTACTGGACACTAGCGGTGGTAAGATTACTTGGGACGGGAAACCGATTGACTATTCCACCAGTCATTTGGTTGGCTATCTTCCTGAAGAAAGAGGTTTGTATCCTAAATTAAAGGTTCGTGACCAAATCGTTTATTTAGCCAGATTAAGAGGAATGCAAAAATCTCAGGCACTTTCGGAATTAAAATCATGGCTTGATCGATTCAAAATTCCTGAATATGAAAATAAAAAAGTTGAGGAGCTTTCCAAAGGTAATCAACAGAAAATACAATTCATTGCTGCCGTCGTCCATAAACCTAAATTACTAATTTTGGATGAGCCATTTAGCGGTCTTGACCCAGTAAATGTGGAAATGCTAAAGGAGGCTGTGCTATCTCTGAAAGAGGATGGGGCGACTATCGTTTTCTCAAGCCATAGAATGGAACATGTCGAGGAAATGTGTGAACATCTTTGTATCTTGCACAAAGGAAGCCCAGTCGTCCATGGTTCATTAAAAGAAATCAAGCGTTCCTTTGGGAAAAAGAACCTTGTAATCCATGCCGATTTTCCATTAGATTTCTTGAAAAATTATCCTGGAGTCGTAAGGTCAAAACCAACTATGGAAGGAATTCACCTGCAAATTGAAGGAGAGTACATAGCTGAAAAAATACTTAAGGAAATTGTCAGCCAAGGGTTTATCCGGAAGTTTGCCCTGGAAGAACCATCATTAAATGATATTTTTATAGAAAAAGTAGGTGATTCATATGAATAGTTTTTGGATTATTTTGTTCCACACCTATATTAATAAATTAAAAACAAAATCCTTCATCATCACAACCCTTTTAACAATCGTTATTGTCTTGGTCTTAACCAACCTAACTAATATCATTGCTATCTTCGATAAAAATGATGGGAAAGAAAATGTGGCTGTGCTTGATGAAACAGGTCAACTTTTTGATCCATTCAATAAACAAGTTAGGGCAATTAATAAAGATATTAACTTGACAATTTTCCAGGGCAGTGAAGCAGAGGCAGAAAAAGCAGTTGAAAAAGGAACTTACCAAGGAATTGTTCTTCTTGGTTTAAATGATGAAAGACTTCCGATAGCTACTTATAAGGCCAAGAGTATTGCTGATTCATCCCTGTTTACTGATCTTCAAACGAGTCTTCAGCAAGTAAAAACCATGCTGGCGGCTTCACAAATTCAATTGACTCCTGTTCAGCTCGAAAAGCTCTATGAACCAGTGTCTTTTAAGAAAATTGCTCTTGAGAAGAATGCAAAAACGGAAGAGGAACTGAATCAGGCACGCGGTCTGGTTTATGTCTTGCTCTTTATCATCTATTTTTCAGTAATAATGTACGCTAATATGATTGCGATGGAAGTAGCAACAGAAAAGTCGTCTAGAGTGATGGAAATTTTAATTTCAAGTGTTTCTCCAATTAAACAGATGTTTGCAAAAATAATTGGAATCGGTTTATTAAGTCTGACACAGCTCGCTGTATTTCTGTCCGTAGGTTATTTCTCTCTAAAACAAAATATGGAATCCTTAAAAGAAGGATTTTTCGGTGTTTATGGTTTTGATAATATCCCTTTGGGAACGATTATTTACGCGGTTGTTTTCTTTATTCTTGGCTATTTTCTTTATGCCACACTTGCCGCATTTCTCGGCTCACTTGTCAGCAGAATTGAAGATGTTCAACAAATGATTACACCAATGACTATGCTTGTTGTCGCTGGGTTTATGATTGCTATGTTTGGCTTAGGAAAGCCTGATGCTCCGTTCATAACGGTGACCTCTTTCATCCCGTTCTTTACACCAATGATTATGTTTCTGCGGGTAGGAATGTTGACCATTCCAGTATGGGAAGCAATTGCAGGAATTACTATCTTAGTCGCAACGATTGTTTTCTTAGCTATATTTGGCGCTCGAGTATATCGGGGTGGTGTTTTAATGTACGGACAATCCAATTCCTTTAAAGATATAAAAAAAGCATTACAGCTGACAAAAAACGAATAAGGCAGGAAAAGACGGTGTCCCAAAAGTATAACTTTTAGGGGCACCCCTTTTTTTATCGTTCTTTTATATTAGTCTGTTGATTTGCGCTTCAGGCGAGTGCCCGGAACGGAAATCAACAGGTCCATTAGCAGAAACAATCAATTAAATATACCCCCTCCTCGACAATCTTAGTATTTACCAAGTGGTAAATGCTTTTTTTTTCAATAAATAACTGACAAGAACGTGCATTCGTATTTCTGTGGTGCTACAATGAAGAAAAGAAGTGGAAAGGAATGTCTTATGAAAAGAATATCATTCATTCATGCAGCGGACCTGCACTTGGACAGCCCGATGGTCGGATTAAAGTACTTGCCACAAGACATCTTTACCCGAGTTAAAGAGAGCACCTTTGCGGCTTTAAAAAAGGTTACGGAGGCTGCAATTCTTCATCAGGTCGATTTTGTTATTCTAGCAGGCGATTTATTCGACGGTGAAGATCGCAGCCTACGGGCACAGTCTCGGTTTCGGACAGAGATGCTTAAGTTGGCAGAAAACGGGATTCAAGTTTATGTCATCCACGGCAATCACGACCATTTAAATGGATCATGGGTACATCTTAATATGCCCGCAAATGTTCATGTGTTTAATAGTGAGGTTGAATCAAAAGTTTTACAGACAAAGAATGGTGCGATCGTCCATCTGTATGGTTTCAGTTATCCAACAAGGCATGTCTATGATAGAAAAATAGATGATTATCGGAAGAAAGATGGCGCCGATTTTCATATTGGGATACTTCATGGAAATGAAAGCGGAGGGGCTGAACATGATAACTATGCGCCTTTCTCAGTTAGTGATTTACATAAGAAAGAATTTGATTACTGGGCTTTAGGTCATATTCATAAACGTGCTGTCCTATCAGAATCTCCGCCGATTATTTATCCAGGTAATATTCAAGGCAGGAATAAGAAAGAAACAGGTATGAAAGGTATTTATCATGTAACATTGACTGATCTTGATAAGAAGATAAATTTTATAGAAACGGCCGATATTATTTGGGAAGAAACAGTAGTAGATGCTTCTGCAGCTGAAAACTTCCTTGATGTATTACAATTATGCCAAACAACCATCAATAGTTTTCGGAGGGAACAAAAAGGAACGTTATTATCACTTTCCTTGAAAAATATTGTACTAGCAGATGAGCGTGAACAAAGAAGCTTGAATGGTGAGCTGTTAGAACTCCTAGTAGAGAATGAAAAAGAAGAGGACTCCTTTGTATGGATTGTTGACTTAACTGTTATAGAAGGGCAGCAAATAGATAAGGAACAGTTGAAAAGAGACGCAAACTTTTATGCTGAACTGTTTGAAACAATTGAAAACTACGCGGATATAGATCAAGCCTTAGCACCCTTATTGGAGCATCAATTAGGGAGAAAGTATATCAGTCAGTTATCAACTGCCGATCAAAAAGAGCTAATCAATAAAGCAGAGAAATTGCTGCTCGAGTTACTCTATCAATCATAGAGAAAGGAATGAGGATAGTTGAAAATTCTCGAAATGCATATCTATGGGTTTGGCCAATTAGAGAATGTAGAAATTACCGACCTTCATGATTTTCAAGTTTTCTATGGAGAAAATGAAGCTGGGAAGTCCACAATTATGGCCTTTATCCATGCAATTATTTTTGGCTTCCCTACAAAACAGCAAACAACCGAACTCCGTTACGAGCCAAAATACAGTACTAAATATGGTGGTAAAATCCGAATTTTCCATCAAAAGCATGGCGGTGCTGTAATCGAACGCGTAAAGGGAAAGGCTGCAGGTGATGTAAAGGTCTATATGGACAATGGCAGGATGGGCGGTGAAGAACTTCTTAAGGAATTAATAGCAAACTTTGATAAAAGCCTATTTCAATCTATTTTTTCATTTAATTTGCAGGGGTTACAAAATATTCATCAGATGAAAAGTGAAGAGATTGGTAAATTCTTGTTTTCCGCGGGGACATTAGGGACAGAAAGGTTATCAAAAACAGAAACTGTTCTGCAGAAGGAGCTCGATGCACGATTTAAGCCATCAGGGAAGAAACCCTTATTGAATGAAAGGTTACAGGCACTACATGAAATAAATAAAGAATTGAAAGCAGCAGAATCCAAAAATAGAAATTATACAAACTTAGTAGAAAAGAAAGAAATGCTCGAAAAGGAAATGAAGGCAGTAAACCAATCGTTGCAGGAAATTAAAGAGAAAATAGAAAAACTTAACGAATGGAAAAGAATCGAATCCATTGTCAAAGATGAAAGGCTGACAAAGAAAGAGCTGAATGAATTAGGAGATGTTGAATTCCCTGTACGTGGGATTGAGAGAATCGAAAAGATAAATGAACTCATCCACCCCTATAAGGCTGAGATTAATAGTATTTCCGAAAGAATTGAAAATTTGAGAGAGGAAGCGGAGAGGAGTCAACCCAATCAATCGTTTCTTAAACAGGAGCCTGCTATCTTAGCTTTACTAGATCAAGTTCCTCTCTACGACCAATTAAAGCAGGAAAGACTTCAATATGAAACAAAACTTATAGCCTTTGAAGAAGAGTTGTCGATTACTAGGGAAAAACTTCATTTACATATTGATGAAGAAGAGATCTTAGCTCTAAATACAAATATTTATATGAAAAACCAAGTTGAAGTGGTATCACAGAAAATCCAAAAGCTAAAAGAAGTGAAGGAAGAGTTAGAAAATCAGTATCAGGAAGAAAAAGGCAGATTAGAGGAAATCGAAAAAGAGGTCCGGTCTTTAGAGAGACAGGTTCTTACAAAACAGGAACGGCTGTCACTAGAAGAGAAGGTAAAGTCGAGAAATGATAAAGAGAGCATAGAAAAGGAAATAAGAAACTTAGGTGACAAAATAGACTTTTATCAACAGTTTAATGAACGTGATAAAGCCGAAGCTGAAAGAGAAGGGAAGCAAAAGAATCTTCAGTATGTACTTTTTGAGGTTATTTTAATTGCCATAACAGTTTATGGGGTGGCTACAAAGCAGTGGTTTTTATTTACGATCGGGATTCTCGGTTGTATATTACTACTCATCCTGATGACAAAAAAGAAGAACCTGCCGAAAGGGGCAGAGCTAAATCAAACATTAAATGAGTTAATAGAAAAGAAAGAACAGTTAGAGCGAAAACTGCAATCAGCCCAATATATTGAAATCTCAAAGCTAGAAGAGCAATTAGCCTTGGATAATCAGAGGAGAGCAGAGCTTCAGATCGTAAAAATCAAGTTGAAACATCAACATTCTCAATATGAAAAGATCATTGCCAAATTTGAACAATGGGAGTTGGAGTCAGCCCAAACAAATGAAAAGCTTGCTTCCATTAGTCGTTCACTAAGAATACCTGAGTATATTGCGGAGGCCTTTTTACTAGAAGCTTACAAACTAATTGAACAGTTTAAGGTGATTAGTAGAGAGAAAAAACAATATCATTTAAGACTTCAACAAATAGAGCAGCAACAGGAAAAAATAGAAAAAGGTTTGAACCATTTTTCAAATCTCTATCTAAATGATAAGGGGCTGGACCTGTATAACGGAGCCTATTTGCTTCGCAATAAATTAAAGGAAGAGCATGCTAAGCAAATCATGAGTCAAGAGAGAAATGTGAAACTTAGCGACTTCGAAGCCGATTTAAGGCAAAAAGTACAGGCAGTTAATCATCTCCAAACAGAATTTAATAACCTTATCTCATCAGCAAAAGTAGATACAGAGCAACAATTTTACGAACTTGGTGCAAAAGCAGAAAAACATGGTCAACTGTTAGAAAAACTCAAATCACTGCAGAGTCAACTCCAATACTCAATACTCTCAGATGTAGAGAGAGAAACTTTTCTCCAAATGCGTCAAAGCACAGAATTAGTGGCTGAATGTAATCAGCAGGTTCATAATTGGGAAGCTAAACTAAAGGAACTTCAAGAAGAGCAGGCTTCCATTAAATACGAGATACAAATATTAGAAGAAGGCGGTGTGTATTCAGATATCCTCCATCACTATAAGCAGAAAAAATTTGAATTAGAAGAGGCAGCAAAAGAGTGGTCAGTCTACTGTGTAGCGCAACAGATCCTCTCCAATACGATTGAAAAGTATAAGAACATACATTTACCAAGAATGATTTCAAAAGCGGAAGAATATCTGTTGTTTCTCACAGATGGAAACTACCAAAGAATCCATTTACAAAGTTCTGGTTCAGGCTTCTTAGTTGAGCGAAAGGATCATACCATATTTGAAGCAAATGAACTAAGTCAAGCAACAACCGAACAATTATACGTTGCCATTCGGCTTGCCTTTGCCGTCACAGTATATGAAAAATATCAGTTTCCAATTATTATCGATGATAGTTTTGTTAATTTCGATGCGAAAAGGACGGAAAAGGTGTTAGAACTTCTTAAAGGGATGAAAAGAAATCAACTATTATTTTTTACTTGCCATAAGCATTTGCTGACCTATTTTCAAAGGGAAAATGTTCTTTTTTTAGAAAAAGGTGCTGTTCAGATAATTTCATAGAGTAATATTAGGATATGTTATACTCTTACTAGTAGGAAGGACGTGAAAAAGATGGGTAAAGGAATATTAAAGCATGAAATTGGAGAGCAAGTAGAATTATTTCTACTAATAAAAAATACAACAAAAGGGATTGCCAGCAACGGCAAACCTTTTTTAACACTGATTCTTCAGGATAAAAGCGGGGAAATTGAAGCGAAGCTTTGGGACGTCAATGAAGAGGATGGAAAGAGTTATGCACCACAAAGTATTGTAAAAATAATGGGAGAACTACAAAATTATCGGGGGAAAAGCCAATTGAAGATTCGTCAAATCCGACGAACAGGGCCATCTGACGGCGTAAAGTTGGATGACTTTTTGGAGACAGCCCCAATAAGCCAAGAAGAAATGGCTGGCAAACTCACACAGTACATTTTTGATATGAAAAATCCCAATATCCAAAGAATAACACGCCATTTAATTAAAAAGCATCAGAAGGCTTTTTTAGAGTTTCCTGCCGCAACAAAAAATCATCATGAGTTTGTATCAGGACTTGCCTTTCATGTAGTTAGTATGCTTGATTTGGCTAAATCAATTGCCAGCCTTTATCCGAGTCTTGATAAAGACTTGCTCTATGCAGGGGTTATATTGCACGATATGGGGAAAGTATTAGAACTCTCAGGTCCGATTTCAACGGTATATACCATAGAAGGAAATTTACTTGGGCATATTACGATTATGGTTAACGAAATCGGTAAAGCGGCGGAAGAACTAGGTATTTCTGGTGAAGAAGTACTAATTCTTCAACACCTTGTACTGAGTCATCATGGAAAAGCAGAATGGGGAAGTCCAAAACCACCGATGATTAAAGAAGCAGAAATCCTCCATTATATTGATAATCTTGATGCGAAAATGAATATGCTCGACCGTGCCTTGGAAAGAGTAAAGCCAGGTGAATTTACAGAAAGAATTTTTGCGTTGGAGAATCGTTCCTTTTATAAACCGGTGTTTCATAAGTAAAATAACCTCAACTTGAGGTTATTTTTTTTGTAACAGCTCATAATTTCCTATTATCTGAATATGATTTAGTAAAAGTGGACAACCACTATGAAAGGAGCAAGATAAATTGACTATTCCTATTTGGGTATATGCAGTTGTGGTTGGTATTGTAATAAGTGCACTAATGGCGATAAAAACGGGAAGAGAAGAGCGGCAATTAGAGATGGAAAACATTGAATTGGAAGGCGAAATCTATATGAAGCGCCTTGAACGAGAGAAAGAAAAACGAGAAGAAATTGGAGCAACAGGAGAATAAAAAAGCGGAAGCGCCTTTATTGGCGTTTCCGCTTTTTTCTGTTTACTGTGCCGCAGCCTCTGTTCCAGTTTGAGGATTAAGCGCATCCTTTAAGTCCTTGTCGCTAACTTTAACATCTGCAGCTTTAAGTTCACGCTGCATCGCTTTATTAATTTCTTCTGTAGTTAATTTTGAAGTTTTTACTTGAGTCTCGATTTCGCTCTTCATTTCAGCAAATGGTTTCTTCTCTTTTTTGTCAGTTAATTGGATGATATGATAGCCAAATTGTGACTTAACTGGACCGCTAATTTCATTTACTTTTAGAGCATATGCTGCTTTTTCAAAGTCAGGATCCATCTTCCCAGTACCAAACCAGCCTAAATCACCGCCGTTTGCCTTAGAACCTTCATCTGTTGAATATTTTTTTGCAACATCTTCAAATTTTTCTCCCTTATCAAGCTTGCTCTTTACTTCTTTTGCTGTTTTTTCATCGGCAACCAGAATGTGACGAGCTTTAATCTCTGGCTGGTACGTATCATAGTAATCCTTTAATTCCTTTTCAGTTACCTTAACGCCTTTTAGAGCAGCTTTTTCCTGCATCATACCTAACTTCATTGTTTTCTTCAAATCATCTTCGCTTTTATAGCCATATTGTGCAAGGGTAGTTTCAAAATTTGCACCTAGATCTGTTTTCAATTGATCAATTTTTGCATTTAATTCCTTATCTGTTACCTTGTATTTCTTAGAAAGAACTTTTTCATATACTAGTTGCTGAAGGGCCTGATCACCATATTTATCCTTCATTGTATTATAGAGTTCTTCTTGTGTAACGTTACCCACTTTGCTCTCTGCCACTGTATCAGAACCACTTTGGTTACATGCACTTAATGCAAGTACTCCACCTGCTAATGTAAGGGCTAATATCAATTTTTTCATGATGAAATCTCTCCTAAACAGTATATTCTTGTCCACAAACTCTACTATAACATAAATGGTAACTACTGCAAAAATAATAACTATGTTTATTTTTTGAAATTTTCCACAAAAGGGTAAATGGAACTTTTCAAAAAAAATTGGGAAGTGCCTAAACGAAATGACCATTCGTTGAATAGTATATCCTAGAAAATGAAAAAGGAGGTATTACGATGAGCCATGGATATGGAGCGGGCTTTGCTCTAATTGTAGTACTTTTCATACTATTAATTATTGTTGGAGCTTCTTGGTTTTAAAAAACACAATTAGTCATTAATGAATGGAGGTAAATATATGTCTGGTGGAGCAGGTTACGGTGGAGGATTTGCTTTAGTGGTAGTTCTATTCATCTTATTAATCATCATCGGAGCTTCTTGGGTTTATTAATAAAGTTACAAACTAAAAGCGATGAGAAATACTCTCATCGCTTCTATGTGTTAATATCCTTTTTCGCTTGGCGTTCTAATTGGATTATGTATATAAAATTTCTATGTATGATGATATCAGAAGAATCGTAATGAGGATATTAATGGTACGAAATACCTTATGTTGGTTTTCTTCAGGAATTTCCTTTTGCATACAAAGTGAATTGGTCATTTTATTTACATAAAACAAGATGAAAATAGCGAAGACAATAAAAATGGAGATCATCAATGATTCCCTCCCTGATGTTCGTGTTATGTTTAATACAATATCAAAAATTACAAAAAAAAGATAGTCATAAAGAATGGAAGAGTTTGTGCTTCTAAAGGGTATCAGGAACCTAATTTATTTTGAAGGAAATCCAAAAATATTCCGTGTTTTAAGTAAAAATGGTTTACCCCATCTTTTAAAAGGTTAATAATAAATATATAAAATGTAAAAGTTCTGAAAAGAGGCCTAATGGATGACTGAAAATGAATTGATGGACAAAATAAACCTTCTTGAATATCATCAAAAGCTATTACTAAAGTTACTCAACAATCCAAAGCTCGAATTATATAAACTTATAATTGAAAACGGAATAACAGAACAGGAAACAGGACAATTTTTTTCTTTATGTGAGAAAATGAACTTAAAATTAGTAGAACAAAAAGCGGAAGGGTACGTAAACTTCCATCCGCTTTTTCATGAATTATCATTATCATTACCGTCAACCCTAAAGATAAAAGACGTTATCCATGCCTGTTTAAAACAACAGATTTGCCTGTCCCTTTTTCAAGAGTTGGAAAAATACTTATAAGAGTGATTAAACCAACTCTTGCTCAGGATTTTGTAATTTTTTTAGCTTTCCATCTTCTTCAACGAAGCGGCTTTCAATATTATGAAAAGACCGCTCGAAGATTTCCATAAAATCTTCACCATAAATATTACGGACGATTGCCATCATTTCAACAATCTCTGGAAACTTTCCGTATAATTCACGAAGGGGCAAAGCACCAGAAAAAACAGCATTGCCATTTGGCTCATATGTTTCCATTAGTTGGTGTAAGATATTTTCTCCAGCTTCAGTAAGTTGAATATACGTATTGCGTTTATCATTTTCCTTTTTGGAAAACTGTAGCAAACCTCGTTCTTCTAACTTTTTCGAAAAATTAAATGCTGTTGAAACGTGCATGACCCCAAACTTAGCCACATCCGAAATGGAAGCACCGTTTAAGTGATAGGCAATCCATAAAATGTGATGTTCGTTAATATTTAAATCAAAAGGCTTAATCCATTGCTGCCAGTCTTTCTCAATCGCTTTCCACAAGGCTTTACTTAGTTGAGCAACTCTTTGAGTAAAAATCATCGCTTCCTTCATTGAATATTGTTTCTCAGTCATCCCCATTTTCACCTACTTTTATATTTCTCTATTTTCATTATGCCAATAAAATAAAAATTAATAAAGAAAAAATTCACAAATTTTTAAAAAATTAGAACAATAACCTATTGAAATTTTTTAAAAAGTGAAATTGATTCTACTAAATAATAAAAACTTTTAGAAAATTGAATTTAAAAAAACTTGTGGATCTCCCTAATTACATTTAGTCCAGCTCATACGAATGGACGGGTAAACATATAAATAGTTACAACGTTTAGTCGAACTTTTGAAACAAAATAGGGGGACAAGGAAGATGAAAATTGCTGCCATTATTTTTTTTATCTTTAGTGCTATCCTTTTATTGGGTGCTATTAAATATTTAATCGAACTAACAAGACCAGGTGTTTATCCACCTAAACAAATTTTAAGAAAAAAAGTTGCTGCATTATGTGGAGGTGGAGGGATTTTTCTATTAATTGCTGTATTAATCTCTAAACTTATATAGAGGTATATTAAGAAAAGAACCCCGCTGGGTTCTTTTCTTAATAAGGATCCCGTCGATTATTTTTGAATGACGGAAGGTGTTGTTAATTTAGTTCGTTTCACTATGGACAGGGCTACAGGATACAAAATAATCATAATAACGGTATTTAGTGCGATAGCCGGCAGAACTCCTGCAGCAAATAGTGCAGTGAATGACGCTGGTAAGCCCACTAGAAAGAATGCTGCTGTTAAAAAGATTGTCCCTGAAACAAGAGTTCCAATGGCAGTTAAAACGCCAACACTAACAATCGAATTTCGGTATTTTTTTAAAGCTAAAAATAAACCAAGGAAAACTAAAGCAGTAATGGGTTTATCAATGATATTTGGAATTTGTCCGCCAGGAAAACCTGTAGTTAACGCTGACAATACTCCAGTTACAATAGCCAAAAGCATAACACTCTTTAACTCAGGAATAAGGATAATTCCTAAAAACATCATTGCAAGCATCATGTCAGGTTTAATTCCAAGAAAACTAGGCATTACCGTATGCAAAACTACCCCAATCCCAGCTAATAGTGCTAAAACTACAATGTTCTTCGTATTCATTTCTCTTCTCTCCTCTGCTATACTAATCTATTTTGTTTCTCCTGCAGTGCACTCATTGCCTACAGCGAAAAACCTGCTTTCATTATAACATAATAATTTATTAATAATAAAGATATAATTTTCAGATTATTTAAACCTTATATCTAAGTTTATACTTGTTTACTAATATTCCCGGCCATTTCTTGTAATAAGTCAAAAGAATAATCACTTTGATTACTTTTCCATACTGCTCCAAATCCATCTCCTTTGCCATAACGCGGAATTAAATGCATATGATAATGAAAAACAGATTGTCCTGCATGTTCACCATTATTATTTACAGTATTTAACCCAATTGGATTAAATTCTCTTTTTAAGGCATTAGCAATGGCAGGAACCACTTCAAAAATGTTTCTTGCAATTTCTGGTGTTAATTCAAATATGTTTTCCTTATGTACTTTTGGAATAACCAAAGTATGTCCCTTTGTTACTTGGGTAATATCTAGAAAAGCTAAAACATGTTCATTCTCGACAACCTTGGCAGAAGGAATTTCTCCATTAACAATTTTACAAAAAATACAATCGCTCATATACACTGTCCCTTCAATATTGTTTGTATTATTTTACCATACAAACGAAAAAAAGAAAAAGGCAGGATCCGCATGGAATCCTGCCCTCTCGAAGGGGAATTGCTTCAAAAGGTACGTTCATTAGGAGTGTTCTTTGATAAACACCTCATTTTTTGTAGAGTGTTTTTATAAAGAAACATTATTGTTCAAGCTGACCATCCCCTATGGTGTTTTTATATGTTTTCCCAACTTATAAAAACAGGTAGCGATCTGCGGTAAACACCTCATTTAATGTTTATTTTTTTAAGATAAACAGTTACTTGGTGTTACTAGAACTCAAAATGGTTACTGTGCACGTTGTACAAAACAACCATCCCCTTATCTGAAACGAATTGAAAGCTCACTTATTTGAAATGTTAATTGTCTTTGACAGACACCTCATCTCAAGTTTTAATGAATCGCTTCATTGAAGTAAGTTGTTTTCCCCTTCGAATATTATGATAACCAATGTAAGAAGTAATATACAAAAAAAATGATAAAAATTTGAAAACTATTTTTATCAACCACAATTTGTTAAAATAAAAAAATAATCGTGCTTAGGAAGGACGTTGCAAATGTCTTTATTATTGATTGAAAATCTGGTTGGGGGATATACCAGAAACCCTGTCCTAAAAGATATTTCTTTTGAAGTAAATGAAAAAGAACTGGTAGGTCTCATTGGTTTAAATGGGGCAGGCAAGAGTACCACAATAAAACACATAATTGGCCTGATGGAGCCGCACAAGGGTGCAGTAAAAATAAAAGGACAAACCTTTACAGAAGATAAAGAAGCCTATCGTAAATTGTTTACGTTTGTTCCGGAAACCCCGGTCTTGTATGAAGAATTGACACTAGAAGAACATTTAAGGCTTACAGCGATGGCATACGGCCTAGACGAATCCACCTATAAAGAGCGTGTTAATCCTTTACTGAAAGAATTCCGAATGGAAAAACGTTTAAAGTGGTTTCCTGCCCATTTTTCTAAAGGTATGAAACAAAAAGTAATGATTATGTGTGCCTTTTTAATTCAGCCATCCTTATACATTGTTGATGAACCTTTTGTTGGTCTTGATCCATTAGGGATTCAATCATTGCTTGATTTGATGAAAAAAATGAAAGATAACGGTGCAGGCATCTTAATGTCTACTCACATTCTTGCGACGGCTGAGAAATATTGTGATCGATTTGTAATCTTGCATGAAGGGCAAATTCGAGCGAAAGGGACATTAGAAGAGTTGAGGGAGCAGTTCTCAATGCCTGCTGCTTCTTTAGATGATCTGTATATTCAATTAACAAAGGAAGAAAATTATGTTTGATGATAAAAAGCTTTGGAAGGAACGAGCTAGCGGTCGTGTTAAGGATTTAGGAAGGTATTTGCGCTATATTTTTAATGGACATCTTGTTGTTGTCTTATTGTTCTTAATTGGGACAGCTTCATTTTATTACCAACAGTGGATTGAAAATCTGCCTGCTGGCTTTCCTGTTGAAATAGTGATTGCAGTTGTAATTGGATTTATACTTACCTACAGCCCTGTTTACAATTTTCTACTTGAGGCAGATCAGATATTTATCCTACCACTTGAGGATAAATTAAAAGGGTATTTCCTTCGTTCTGGAATTGCCAGCCTTGTTTTCCAGGGATACTTGCTGCTCATAGTTTTAGCTGTACTAATGCCAATGTATGCACACATAAGCAGTAATGGTTTTCGTTCATTTTTCCCCTTTTTTGTAATTCTGCTCGTTTTAAAAGCATGGAATTTAGCAGCAAGCTGGCGGATTGATTATTTTGTCCAGGCAACAGTCCATCGATGGGACATGATTGTTCGCTATTTTATAAATGCAACTTTTACTTTTTTATTATTTAAACAAGCTAGTCTGTATATGTTGTTAGTCATTGCGGTGGTTTGTGCACTTTATTATCGTACTTTTTATGTTCAGACAAAGAACATGGGGCTAAAATGGGATAGACTAATTAATCAAGAAGAAAAAAGAATGGCTTCATTTTATCGACTTGCTAATATGTTTACTGATGTGCCTAAATTAAGGGATACAGTTAAAAGGAGAAAATGGCTGGATTTATTTCTTAACCGTATGGCATTTTCCCAAAAAAATACATACCTTTATTTGTTTTCGAGAGCTTTTTTACGTTCATCTGATTATCTAGGTCTTTTTCTGCGTTTAACTATCATTGGCGCTCTTGCGATTTATTTTATTTCTTTTGGTATGGGCCAAATCTTGCTCGGAATTTTATTCTTATATTTAACAGGGTTTCAACTCCTGCCGCTTTGGAACCATCATCAAAACAAACTTTGGGTGGATTTATATCCTGTGGAAAAAAGATTTAAAACAGCAGCTTTTTCCTCTTTATTAATGACTATCTTAACGATCCAATCGGTAGTCTATACTCTGCTTATTCTGGTAAAAGGAGAGGTATTAAATTCAATGCTGAATATACTTGCAGGCCTTGTATTTACCTATATGTTTGTTCATATTTACGCAAAAAAACGATTAAATGCATAAACTCTAAAATCCCCTTTTCCATGAAAGGGGATTTTTCTTGAAACTAATGGGCGGAAATTTCGTATATATGCATAAAATTATTGTGGAGGGGTGGCATATGAACGAGTATGAGGTTAAGGTGTATGAAGAGATCGAAGAGTGGAAGCGAAAATTAACTAGACGCTCAGGGATGATGAACCGTATATCGAAAAAAGCTCAAGGAAAAATTAATGAATTAATACCTGATAAAGTTCATGAGGTAATGACAGAAAGTATCAAAGCCATGGTCAAAGCCACATTATTTGGATCACAGATGACAACGAATAAGGACCAGGCGTTAGGGTTAAATTTAGCAGAAAGAGATGAATTGGCCATCAAAAAGATTGCTGCTTTTCAAAAGACAGCGATGATTGAAGGAGCAGGGACAGGGGCAGGTGGAATTTTGCTTGGGCTGGCTGACTTTCCTCTTCTCCTTTCGATTAAGATGAAATTTCTATTTGAAGCAGCCTCCATCTATGGTTTTAATACAAAGGAGTATGCCGAGAGACTATTTATCCTTCATGTTTTTCAACTAGCGTTTTCGAGTGAAGATATTCGTAAGAATACATTAGCAGAAATTGAAAATTGGGAAAAACGCAAAGAGACCCTCGTGGAAATGGATTGGCGCAAATTCCAGCAGGAGTACCGGGACTATATCGACCTTGCAAAAATGCTTCAGCTTGTTCCAGGAATTGGTGCGTTTGTCGGTGCTTATGCCAATAACAACCTTCTCAAGCATCTAGGAGAAACAGCCATGAACGCCTATCGATTAAGGTTACTGCAAAAATCCCCTGACCCAATTTGAGGGCAGGGGATTTTCTTATTTGTTTCCATGGATGTTTATAGCTGCTGCTCCTAATGTTTTCGCAGCAATCAACATTGCTTTTTCATCAATATCAAATTTAGGATGGTGGTGCGGGTAGCCAATATCAGAACTGGTAGGTTTCGCACCGGTAAAGAAGAAAGTACCAGGCACATATTGCAAATAATAAGCAAAATCTTCTCCGCCCATTTGCGGCTCAGTTTCTTCAATGTTTATTACTTCAAATACTTGTTCTGCACATGACGCCAAAAATGCTGTTTCATTTGCATGATTGACTACTGCTGGATAACCCCGCTCATAATTAAAATGATAAGAACTTCCCGTCATAGCACATGTGCCTGAGATAATTCTGTCCATTTCATCTTCAATAAATTGGCGGACGTCATCATTAAAGGTACGAACAGTGCCGATGAGTTGAGCTTTGTCCGCAATAATGTTAAATGCATTTTGAGCTGTGAATGAGCCGACAGTGACAACAGCAGAATCAATCGGATTTACCCTGCGACTGACAATCTGCTGGAGATTTAAGACAAGCTGGGATGCTATAACGATGGCGTCCTGGGTTTTATGTGGCTGGGCACCGTGCCCGCCTTTACCTTGAATATCAATTTCAAATCGATCTGCCGCCGCCATGATGGGTCCGGTTCGATATTGTATCGTACCGGTAGGTTCACTAGCCCATAAATGAGTCCCAAAAATCACATCTACACCCTCTAAGCAGCCATCTTCAATCATTGAAATCGCACCACCTGGGGCATACTCCTCTGCATGCTGATGGATAAAGACATACGTGCCTTCTAATTCCTCTTTAAAGTCGTTTAATGTTTTTGCGAGGACTAGGAGTGTCGCAGTATGGCCATCATGGCCACAAGCGTGCATTACTCCAGGTACTAAGGATTTATAGGGAACATTCTTCTCGTCCTGAATAGGAAGAGCATCAAAATCTGCTCGTAATGCCACCGTTTTGCCGGGCTTTTTTCCATAAACCTTCGCAACCACTCCATTTCCGCCAACATTACCTTTGACTTCAATTTGGAGTTCTTCATAAAATGATTGAATATACTTTGCGGTGTTATACTCCTGAAAAGATAATTCCGGATGCTGATGTAAATAACGGCGGATAGCAACCATTTCGTCATAGGAACCTTCAAGTGCAGTAAACAGTTTGTTTAACATATCTAATCCCCCAAACATTTCAGAAATGAAGAAAGTATTTTCTAACTATTTTAACACTTTTATATTATAAAGTAGATTTTTATATTCTTTTTAATTATACTTTTACTAGAATTTTTATTAGCTGAGAAAGAAGAAAGGGTTTGGAGGATGGAACCAAAAAACAAGAGAAGTGTTTCCTATTTATTTATTATTTTTGCATTTTTATGGGCAGTATTTACGTGCATGAAGGTTGCAATGAACAGTAATTTTTGGATTGATATAAAAGTTGCCGGGCTAGCTGCACATGTGCCTGAACTTGCCATTCCATTTTTTATTAAAATAACGGCAATGGGTGATAAAATAGGGATAGGAATTGTAGCAATACTAGCGCTTGCCTGGCTATTAATAAAAAAGAGAAATTATGTCGGTGCTGCTGCATTGGCCTTATCAACGGCGATTGGAAATGAAGCTAGTAAGTTATTTAAAGATTTTTTTGAGCGTCCCAGACCAGACCTTGAACATCTTGTCAGTGTAAAAAGTTATAGTTACCCTAGCGGTCATGCTATGGTTGGAATGATTGTATATTTTATGATTGCGTATCTATTAATGGAAGAAGCAAGATCCAAAGCAGGGAAAGTAATCATTGCAGTTATTACTGCCATCTTACTTTTATTGATTGGTGCAAGCCGAATTATTTTACAAGTTCATTATCCATCGGACGTATTGGGCGGCTATGCTTTAGGTTATCTCTGGGTAGTTATCTGGATTCTATTATACAACTACTTTAAAAAAAGGATAAAATAACAAAGAGGCTGGTCAGAGATCAGCCTCTTTACATGGATTAAATGAGGAACATCGCCGCAATTGTCGTTACAACAAGACCAATCACAACTGGCAGAAGGTTTCGTCTTGCCAGTTCAAATGGGTCCACATTACAGATGGCAGCTGCTGGGATTAACGCCCATGGTACAAGCGTACCTCCGCCAACCCAGATGGCAGCAATCTGCCCAAGGGCTGTCAATGTGGCTGCGCCTTTGCCGATGGCAACTGCAAATAGGCTTGCTACCGAGCCGGCAAGAGAAATTCCTGAAAAGCCGGAACCATCCAAACCAGTGATTGCACCCACAGTTGTTAGGGTAATCGCCCCAACTTCTTTACTTAACGGTACGATATTAGCGAGGGATACGCCTAAGTCATTTACAATACCTTGCGAAGCCTTTGGTAAAAAGTCGCCAATAATTTTTCCAAATCCGGCATCACCTAGGTAGAAAAACGCAGCGATTGGAATAACAGGTCCGAAAACCTTAAATCCAAATTGGAATCCTTCGATTAGATATTGAGTTGTTTTTTCTAAACCTTTATTTTTATGGCTGGTTAGAGTAATTAACAAAAGAATGAGAATGGAAGTACCGCCGATTAATGCGGTGGCATCCCCACCGGCTAAATCAAGGATTGACATAGCAGCAACATCCGCAGCAAACAATAATGGCACTAAAAAAGCAAAGAAACGTTTTTGGGCAAGTGATAAAAGTGAAGATTGATCAGTGGATCCTTCAGCAGGAGAATCCACGCTGACTGAGGTTGAAGTAGTGAGTATACCGCGCTTCATATCCCTTCGTAAGAAATAGAAGGCCGTAACAGTTGTAACAAGCCCCATAATAAACACTAATGGAATGCTTGCATTAATGACATCTTGAATGGGTATACCGGCTGCATCAGAGGTTAACTTAGGAGCAGCTTGAATGACAAAGTCACCGGATAAAGCGATTCCATGACCAAACAAGTTCATTGCCATGGCAACACCAAGTGCCGGAAGTCCTGCCCGAATCGCAACCGGAAGAAGAACAGCACCTAGAAGTGCAACAGCAGGGGACGGCCAGAAAAACCAGGAGATCACCATCATTAATATCCCAATCGTCCAATACGCTAGAGTTGGGTTACGGATTAACTTTCGAAAAGGTGAAATCATAACATCATTTATTCCAGTTACGGTTAATGTGTTACTCATCGCAACAATTATTGAAATAACAAGAATGGTAGATAATAATTCTGTAATGGCATAACTGAAACTGTTAAAAATGCTGCTGATTGAATGACTTAACGAACCTGTTGCGGTAATAGCAATGAGGAAAATACCTACAATACATACAATCGACGTGTCCCTTCTCATGACCATAAATCCGATAATAAGGACAATAAACGTCACATAGATCCAATGAAGAGCAGTAAGCTCGACAATCATACTATTCCCTCCTTTCTTCATCCAGGGGGCTATAGCCCTGTTGGATGTAATACAGGATATGAAAATCGCCCTGAGTGGTGAGAGGAAAAAGTGAAAAAATATTGCGAAGCATTCTGTCGAATTTAACAAATTTTAAAACGTAAAAACGACACTTTTTTGACAGTTAATATCGTTAGCTATACACAAATAGGATTAATAGATATAGTAAATACAGTTTATTAAGAATCAGTAAGTTTTAAATTCAAGCTATATATATTAAAATGGACAACAGACATGTGTTTTGAAAGGTGGACTATAGTAATGGCAAGAACAATTAATGAAACATTTTTAAAAGCAGCAAGGGGAGAGAAGATTGATCATGTCCCTGTTTGGTATATGCGTCAGGCAGGCAGATCGCAGCCGGAGTATAGAGCGATTAAAGAAAAGTACTCCCTTTTTGAAATCACCCACCAGCCTGAGTTATGTGCGTATGTAACTCGCTTACCTGTTGAACAATATAACGTTGATGCGGCGATACTTTATAAAGATATTATGACACCCCTTCCTGCGATTGGCATGGAGGTAGAAATAAAGGGAGGGATTGGACCTGTTATTGACAATCCCATTCGTTCTTTAGAGGATGTGGAAAAACTGGGTGAAATTAATCCTGAGGAAGACGTTCCCTATGTATTGGACACCATTAAATTATTAACACAGGAGCAGTTATCCGTGCCGCTAATCGGCTTTTCCGGTGCACCTTTTACACTGGCAAGTTATATGATCGAAGGAGGCCCTTCTAAAAACTATAATAAGACCAAGGCGTTTATGTACACGGAGCCGAAGGCATGGTTTGCATTAATGGACAAACTTGGCGATATGATCATTACATACGTAAAGTCGCAAATCAAAGCCGGTGCAAGGGCAATTCAGATTTTTGATTCATGGGTAGGAGCATTAAATGTGGAGGATTATCGTTACTTCATTAAACCTATCATGAACCGGATCTTTACATCATTAAAAGAGGAAAATGTTCCGTTAATTATGTTCGGTGTGGGTGCGAGTCATCTTGCATTAGAATGGAATGACCTTCCGCTTGATGTGGTAGGCTTAGATTGGCGTTTACCAATTCACCAAGCAAGAGAAATGGGAATCGATAAAACGGTTCAAGGAAACCTGGATCCAGCTATTTTGTTAGCCCCATGGGATGTTATTGAAGAAAGAGCAACGGCGATTTTAGACCAAGGAATGGAACGCGATGGCTATATTTTTAATTTAGGTCATGGGGTATTCCCTTCTGTTAATCCAGAAACATTAAAAAAATTAACTTCATTTGTCCATGAGTATTCAGCATCAAAATTAAATCGATAATATCCCATTATAAGGCTTAAAATTGGTAAGGAGTTCAATTTTTTGGCACAATAAGATGGGCTGATCTAATGGGTCATTAGGGGCATCACAACTTTTAGTGACCCAGCCCAAACATTTGAATGGGAACTAGCGAACAGATTTATAAATGAGGTGCGAACATGACAAAAAAGAAAATGGGTCTACTTGTAATGGCTTACGGTACCCCATATACATTAGATGATTTAGAGGGATACTATACCCACATTAGGCATGGACGGAAGCCCACTCCAGAAATGATAGAAGAACTTCGAAGCCGGTATGAGGCTATTGGAGGGATTTCCCCTTTAGCAAAGATTACCCTGCTGCAAGCAGAAAAGCTCGAAGAACATTTAAATAGTGTTCAACAGGAGATAGAATTCAAAATGTATCTTGGGTTAAAACACATTACCCCCTTTATCGAAGATGCAGTGAAACAAATGCATGATGATGGAATCGAAGAAGCTATTAGTATCGTTCTTGCTCCTCACTATTCTACTTTCAGTATTAAATCCTATAATGGAAGAGCCAGAGAAGAAGCAGAAAAATTAGGCGGAAAGCTTAAAATAAGAGCCATTGACAGTTGGTATCAGGAACCGAAGTTTATTGATTATTGGGTGGACAAGGTAAAGGAAGTATTTGCAGGAATGCCTCAAGATGAGAAGGATCAATCTGTTCTGATTGTTTCCGCACATAGTCTGCCTGAAAAGATTCTACAGTTTGGGGATCCATACCCAAGCCAGCTTCAAGAAACTGCTGACCTTATTGCAAAACAGGCAGGAATAAAAAATTATGTGGTAGGATGGCAAAGTGCTGGGCAAACTCCAGAACCATGGCTTGGTCCTGATGTTCAGGATTTAACCAGGGATTTGTACCATGCCCATCATTATAAAGCATTTGTATATGCACCAGTAGGGTTTGTATGTGAACACCTTGAAGTGTTGTATGATAATGATTTTGAATGTAGAAAAGTGACGGAAGAATTAGGTGTTAATTATTATCGTCCGGAAATGCCTAATGCTAAGGAAGAATTTATTGATGCATTATCGACCGTCGTCCTAAAAATGACTGCAGAATAGGCTTAAGAATGTGTGTTGAAGGAAGGTGACCACCGTGGCGGAAGAAAAACAAAAAATTATCATTATCGGGGGAGGGATTTCTGGGCTTACCTCAGCTTTTTATCTTCAAAAAGCAATTCAGGAAGAGAATCTCCCTATTGAGTTGAAACTTATCGAAGCATCACATCGTCTCGGCGGCAAAATGCAAACTGTTATTAGGGACGGTTTTACAATTGAGAGAGGGCCGGATTCATTTTTAGCCCGGAAGTTAAGTATTAGCAGGCTTGCAAAGGAAGTAGGAATGGAAGATCAATTAGTCCATAATTCTACAGGTAAATCATACGTTTTAGTTAATGAGAAACTTCACTCTATGCCCGGTGGTTCAATTATGGGAATACCAACCGAAGTTGGACCTTTTCTCACAACTGATCTTTTTTCCATTCCTGGTAAATTAAGAGCTGCAGCGGATTTCATTCTACCAAAATCAGAAAGTGGAAAAGACCAATCCTTAGGTGAATTCTTCAGAAGAAGACTTGGAGATGAAGTGGTTGAAAACTTAATTGAACCTTTATTGTCTGGGATTTATGCGGGAGATATTGATCAATTAAGCCTCATGTCTACTTTTCCACAATTTTATGAAGTAGAACAGAAATACAGAAGCCTGATCATTGGTATGAAAAAATCCACTCCTTCCCAACCGAAAACGCCTGTTAGCAAGGAAAAAGCGAAAGGTGCATTTTTAACCTTTAAAACTGGATTACAATCGTTTGCTGAGGCCATAGAAGCCAAAATAGATCCAAAAACGATCTTAAAAGGTCATCGAGTTGATAAAATTACTAAGCACGGTAATAAATATGATGTATATCTCAATAATGGGGAAACATTAGTGGCGGATAGCATTATCGCAGCTACTTCTCATAAGATAACACAGTCAATGTTTGCGGATTATCACTTTTTTGATCCTTTTAAAACAGTCCCTTCTACATCAGTAGCCACCGTTGCTCTAGCTTTTCCTGAAGAAGCTGTGAAAAATGATATTGACGGAACAGGTTTCGTCGTTTCTAGAAACAACGATTATTCAATTACTGCTTGTACGTGGACACATAAAAAATGGGCTCATTCAGCACCAAAAGGGAAAGTACTCTTACGTTGTTATGTGGGACGAGCAGGAGAAGAAACAATCGTCGATCTCTCTGATGACCGGATTATCAAGATTGTCTTGGATGACTTGAAAAAGATCATGGATATCACGACGAATCCTGATTTTTCAATTATTTCCCGCTGGAAAAATTCTATGCCTCAATATACAGTGGGACATAAACAACGTGTAACGGACATCATAGAGCATATGAATGCCGAACTGCCTGGGGTATTTTTAGCAGGTGCTTCTTATGGCGGTGTCGGACTTCCTGATTGTATTGATCAAGGCGAGGCAGCCGTCCAAAATGTATTAGATTATTTAAAAAAAGAAAATTTCTAAAACGAAGCTGTACATTGCTGGCAGCTTCTTTCTTCTGCTTGTAATTTACACTATGAAGGTGGAGGCGTTATTTTGAAACTTACGGTTATTGGTTATTGGGGTGGATATCCGAAGCAGAATGAAGCTAGTTCTGGTTATCTGCTTGAACATGATGGCTTTCAATTGTTAATGGATTGTGGAAGCGGGGTACTTTCTAAGATACAAAATGTTACTCAGCCTGAGAAACTAGATGCGGTAATCCTTTCGCATTACCATCCTGACCACATCGCAGATATTGGCGTCTTACAGCATGCAAGATTAATCCAAGGATTTTTAGGAAAGAAGACTCAAACATTGCCTCTATATGGTCATGATTTGGATCAATCTGAATTTAACAAATTAACCTATAAAGATATAACAAAAGGGGTTTCTTATAATCCTAGTGAGGTTCTCACCATAGGTCCATTTCATGTTTCTTTTCTTAGAACAGACCACCCGGCCCCGTGCTACGCAATGAGAATAGAAGCAGATGGAAAAGCAATTGTTTATACAGGTGATAGTTCGTATAAAGAGGAGTTTATTGAGTTCAGTCGCAATGCTGATTTACTACTTTGTGAATGTAACTTTTATGGACATCAAAATGGAAAATCAGCAGGGCACATGAACAGTATTGACGCGGGAAAGTTTGCACATAAAGCAGAAGTGAAGCAATTAGTTTTAACACATTTGCCTCACTATGGGTCCTTACCTCAGTTAATTACTGAAGCATCAAGTCAGTTTGCGGGTATAATTAGGCTTGCAGAAGAATTTCAATCTATTTCACTATAAAAAGGGGCCATCAACTATTATGTTATTTATTGATAATAAAGGAGTCACTGATCCAAGGATAAATTTGGCGATTGAGGAATACGCGCTGAAAAATCTTGATATTAATGAAACGTATTTATTATTTTATATAAATGAACCGTCTATCATAATCGGTAAGAACCAAAATACCATTGAAGAAATTAATACAGAGTATGTGGAAGGTAACGGCATTAAAGTTGTCCGGAGACTGTCCGGCGGCGGTGCGGTCTATCATGATCTTGGTAATTTAAACTTTAGTTTTATCACAAAGGATGACGGGGAGAGTTTTCATAATTTCCGTAAATTTACTGAACCGGTTGTGAAGGTATTAAACAAATTAGGAGTAAACGCCGAATTAAGCGGCAGAAATGACATTGAGGTCGGAGGCAGAAAAATTTCTGGAAATGCCCAATTTTCAACCAAGGGTAGAATGTTTAGCCATGGGACGTTAATGCTGAATTCCGAAATAGAAAATGTCGTCTCAGCGTTAAAAGTTAAAAAGGATAAAATCGAGTCCAAAGGAATTAAATCTGTCCGCAGCCGGGTTGCCAATATTTCTGAGTTTCTTACTGAAAAGATAGAAGTTGGTGAATTCAGATCCTTACTGTTAAAGAATATATTTGAGGGGCAAGAGGAAGTGCCAGAATATCTTCTTACGGAAGAAGATTGGGAAAAAATTCACCAACTTTCAAAAGAACGTTACCAAAACTGGGATTGGAACTATGGAAGATCGCCTAAGTTCAATTTACAGCATTCGCACCGCTTCCCTGTAGGCAGTATTGATGTTCGTTTAGAGGTCAATAAGGGGGTCATTGAAAATTGTAAAATCTATGGCGACTTTTTTGGTGTGGGGGATGTAAGTGAAATTGAGGCAAAGTTAACGGGCGCGCGATATGAAAAAAATGAAATCGAAAAGGCTCTTGCAGATGTTGACACTACCCATTACTTTGGAAATATTGACAAGAAAGATTTTTTAAATTTGTTATATTAAGAAGTGAGGCACAGCATTTTCAAATGCTGTGCTATCTTTTTATCTGAATTTTCAAGTATTATACTTGTATAGGTTCTGTACTTTTAATATAATAAGTTTAGAAAATTGCTGTAATTTTGTGAATGAACATTCATTCAACAGGAGGGAGAATATGAATCTTTTATCAAAGTTTGAAGAATCAGCGAAGAACTTTGCTGCTAAACCAGCCTATTATTTTATGAACCAAATCTGTACTTATGCTGAATTAGATGGTGCGATTACTAAATTTGCATCCGGTTTAGAAAAATTAGGGGTGAAAAAAGGGGATCATATTGCCATATTGCTGGGGAACTCGCCGCACTTTGTAATCAGCTTATATGGTGCATTACGATTGGGGGCAACTGTTATCCCAGTAAATCCTATCTATACTGCCGATGAGATTGGCTATATATTAAATAATGGTGACGTTAAAGCAGTTATCGGGCTTGACCTGGCAATCCCATTAGTTGAAAAAATTCACACCTCCCTTCCCAAAGTAGAACATTATATTTTTTGTGAAACAGCTCCAAATAGCAATGTAGAATCGAAAATAGAGAATCTATCATGCTCTCCAAAAATGAAATCGTTTTCATTGGTAATTGCAGCTGGAGACTTAACCTTTAAGGGACCTGAGCTCCAGGACGATGATACAGCTGTCATTCTTTATACATCAGGTACGACAGGTCAACCTAAGGGTGCAATGTTAACGCATAGAAATTTATATAGTAATGCTAAAGATGTAAGCGAATATTTGAAAATGAATTCCGATGATAAGGTAGTAACTGTCCTTCCTATGTTCCATGTTTTCTGTTTGACTGTTGCCTTAAATGCACCATTATTAAGTGGAGCAACGCTATTAATAACTCCAAAATTCAGTCCAAAGGAAATTTTTGGATTAGTTAAAGAAAATAGAGCTACTGTTTTTGCAGGTGTCCCAACCATGTATAATTTCCTTCTTCAATATCCTGATGGAAATCCTGAAGACTTAAAATCTTTACGCCTATGTATCTCAGGAGGGGCTTCCTTACCCGTAGCCCTTTTAAAGAATTTTGAACAAAAGTTTACTGTTGTCATTTCTGAAGGCTATGGGTTGTCTGAGGCTTCTCCTGTTACTTGCTTTAATCCGCTTGACCGCCCTCGAAAGCCAGGGTCAATCGGGACATCCATCCTCCACGTTGAAAATAAAATCTTTAATGAGCTTGGTGAAGAAGTCTCCATTGGCGAGGTAGGAGAATTGGTTGTGAGAGGTCCTAATGTCATGAAAGGGTACTATAAAATGCCCGAAGAAACCATAACGACTATTCGAAATGGCTGGCTTCATACTGGGGACCTTGCCAGAATGGATGAAGATGGGTACTTTTATATTGTCGATCGAAAAAAGGATCTCATCCTAGTAGGCGGCTATAATGTCTATCCGCGTGAAGTGGAAGAGGTTATTTATAACCATCCAGATGTTGTCGAAGTGGCTGTTCTCGGCGTTCCAGACCTAGATCTCGGGGAGGCTGTACAAGCCTTTGTTGTCAGCAGGGACCCTGAGCTAACAACAGAACAATTACTAGATTATTGCAAGGAGCACTTAGCCAAATATAAAATTCCTTCTTCAATTGAATTCATTGATGAACTTCCAAAGAATACAACTGGGAAAATCTTAAGAAGGGCACTAAAGACACAGGTAGTCGAAACCAGAAACTAGAATTTATTTCAGAGGACAGGTTGTGTTAACCTGCCCTATTAAGGGGGAGCATGGTGGAGCCAATTTTGCTGGAGTTTAATAATCATTTGGCAGTTGTCACAATTAATCGGGCCGATTCTTTAAATGCGTTTAATTATGAGACATTACTCGATTTACAGAAAACGGTTGAAGAAATTAGAATAAATCCAAAAGTTCAGGCTGTTCTTTTTATTGGTGCCGGTGAAAAGGCATTTAGCGTAGGGGCTGATTTAAAGGAACGAAAATCATTAACTGACGAACAAGTGAAGCGAAATCTATATAAAATTAATGAGGTTTTTACGGCAATTGATAGTCTGCCCCAACCAACTATTGCCGCAATAAATGGATTTGCTTTTGGTGGAGGAATGGAGTTAGCTTTGGCTTGTGATTTCCGTTTTGCAGCAAGAGAAGCACTATTGGGGTTAACGGAAACGAGTCTTGCTATCATTCCAGGTGCAGGAGGGACACAACGTTTACCACGCTTAATAGGTCAGGCGAAGGCCTTGGAACTCATTTTGACAGCACGCCGCTTGTCCGCGGATGAGGCTTATGCCTTTGGACTGCTGACAAAAGTTGTAGAGAGAAAAGATTTAATGACAGCGTGTTCAGCCTTTTGTTCGCAATTACTGGCAAATGGGCCTATTGCATTGCAACAAGCCAAGTTTGCTATTAAAAATGGGATGAATACGGATCTAAACACAGGATTACAAATAGAAAGAAAAGCATACGAAGTAACACTCCCAACAGAAGATCGAATCGAAGCATTGCAAGCTTTCGCTGAAAAAAGAAAGCCAGCCTTTAAAGGAAAATAACGAAACATGGTGCTTGGCGCCATGTTTTTTTATTTTATTTTGACTGAAAATTTGCTATTATTTATTCTTAAATGTGTAAGTGCAACAAGGGGAGGAATAGAGTTGGCGGATTTAGCTTTTAGTAAAGAATCGTCGGAATTTAAAAAAGGACTTCAAGCCGGGATAAGTATTGGAATTGGCTATTTTCCAATTGCACTGACCTTTGGTCTTCTCGCTAAGACTTCGGGACTATCTCTATCCGAAACGGTGTTAATGAGTTTAATTGTATTTGCAGGTGCATCCCAATACATATCACTTAGTCTGATCGCCTATGGTACAGGAATATTTGAAATTATTTTAACAACGTTTATTGTAAATATTCGTCATTTCCTAATGAGTACATCCTTGAATGAAAAAGTTGAAGAGGACCATCTAATTAATAAGTTAATTTATTCATTTGGGATAACGGATGAAACATTTTCAGTGGTTGCTACAAAAGAGGGACCGGCGGCAACTGGCTTTTTATTTGGTGTTATCTCGGTATCATATTCTAGTTGGGTAGTATTTTCTGGACTGGGTCATTTGATTGGAGCTAACCTGCCTCAAACCCTGCAGGAAAGCATGGGGGTCGCGCTATATGCCATGTTTATTGGACTTCTAGTCCCATCCATGAAAAAAAGCGTAAAGGTAGTATTTCTAGCAGTACTGGGCGCGATATTTAATTCGATTTTTACCATTGGAGACCTCATGGCTCAAGGCTGGGCAATTGTTACCGCAACCATTTTATCAGCCGTCATTATCGAATCAGTTGAAGTAATTAAAAGGAATCGGAGTGTAAGAAATGAAAGCTGAAATCGTTTGGATGATTCTTGGGATGGGTTTGGTTACATATATACCGCGTATGATACCTTTTGTTTTATTTAAAGGGAAAGAACTGCCTCCTTTTATTCAAGGAGTTCTAAAAAATGTTCCTTATGCTACACTAGGGGCTTTAATTTTCCCAGCGATTATTTTTATTCAGAAGGAAGATATCTGGTATGGGGTAATAGGGGCCGTAGCTGCTTTTATTGCGGCAATATTAGGGGCTAATGTCATCGTAGTAGTCATTGGATCTATCGCTGTTCTATCCATATATTCATATCTTATGTAAGTCGGTATTTAAAACCGGCTTTTTTATTATCTAGGCTCCAGTGCCGAGGCACTTGCATTTTAATTGTTCTAATTTGTCCTTTTTTAACTAAACTAAGTATAGAGAGTTTGTACAAAAAGGGGGATAAATCGTGGCGAGAAAAATGGGAGTCTATGCGGTCGTGGGCTACATTCTATATGGATTGATTATTTATTGGTATTTATTCTATTTTGCTGATTCGAGCCTTCCATTTGAATATGAAGGGTCGAGGGCGGACCCGTCCACCTTTTTGAATGGCAGGGAACTTATGTTGAGTGAGGAGTACTCCAAAATAAGAAATTTATTATTTTTCTTATCTACTCCCTTAGAATGGCTCATTTACTTCTTAATATTATTATTCGGTTTATCTAAAGCAATCAAGAATTGGGCTGAAAACTCCACTAAGTATAAACTGCTGCAAACAGCTATTTATTTGATTTGGTTATCTGTTTTCGCTTATTTGGCGACATTTCCATTAAGCTATATTAGTTTTAATTTATCAAAAACCTATAATATTTCGACCCAGTCGTTTGCTTCCTGGATGAAAGATGAGGTAATAGATTTTTGGCTTAATTATGGGACCTGGCTGATCATTGTCCCGGTATTATACTGGTTGATGAAGAAAAGTCAAAAACGCTGGTGGCTGTATGGGTGGCTTTTATCTATTCCATTTACATTATTTATGATGTTTCTCCAGCCAGTTGTGATTGACCCGTTATATAATGACTTTTATCCTTTAAAAGATAAAGCATTGGAAACAAAAATCTTGACACTGGCCGAAAGGGCTCAAATTCCAGCTACCCATGTATTTGAAGTGAATAAGTCAGAAGAAACCAATGCTTTAAATGCCTATGTCACGGGGATCGGTTCTAATGCCCGGATTGTCCTATGGGATACTACCTTAAATAAACTATCGGATAATCAAATCTTATTCATAATGGCTCATGAAATGTGCCATTATGTAGAAAAACATATTTATTTTGGAATAGCTGGGTACCTGTTGATATCACTGCTCGGTTTGTATTTGACCTATAGGATTATGAATTGGGCAACCAAACGATGGGGCAGCGAATTGAAAATCTCGGATGTAAGAGATATTCGTTCACTTCCATTATTTTTTATGATCCTTTCGATGCTTCTGTTTGCTGCCAGTCCATTTACTAATTTTACTTCTCGTTATCAGGAAACACGCGCCGATAAATATGCGATTGAAATGACTAAAAATTCAGAGGCTGCGATTACTTCTTTTCAGGAATTAACTCGTTCTGGTTTAAGTCAAGTAAATCCGCCGTTATTAGTAAAAATCTTCAGGTATACTCATCCTTCCATGCTTGATCGGATATCGATGCTTGAAGAGTATGAAGTGAACCAAAGGAATAAATAGGTGCCAACATAAAAAGGGCTGAGACATCAATATATGTCTACAGCCTTTTTTGTTACATAAAATTACTCAAAGGAAGTGGAAATATTTTTAAATATTATGTTCCTTCATTAGACAAGCATTTGATGAAACGAAAAAAGCCGTCAGTCCTGACGGCAGTTAAAGTTTTTTACGTTCCAAACTTTTTGTAAATTTCCTTTAGTTGCATGGATAACAGGAGAAAAGATTTTTTGTCTCGGGAATCAATGGCCGCGTCGATTTTTTGCAGTAATTTTTCTTTTTCGACTGTTAGCTGAATTTCGGACAACAGCATGTCGATGTATAAATCCTGGACAAAATTCTCTTTCAAGCGATTGCGTTTCATGGCACCAAGTTTCATTAATTCCGTGTATGATTTTTCATTCATGAAAATCACCTCTGATGCTTTTTAAAATTATATGGTTTTTTTTGAAGAATATCATTAATTTTAAAATTTTCAGATAAATATTTATTTCTCCTAAATTTTGTGAATAATTTAGGAACAGTTCAGAAAAGTAAGGGAATAAAAAACAAGGAGTGTTAAGATAATGATGGATAAAATGAAAAGGGAGTTGAATGAATTGAAGCAAACCGAGATCGAAGATTATGAAATCAATTCACGTACGATGTTTGTAGAACCGGTGGTTTATGGAAGTAAAATTTATTCACGTGTAGTTGAAGTAGAAGATGAATTCTTGTTACCCCTTAAGCCCTTGGATCTGATTAAAAAAAGTTGCAATTATTATGGTGTCGATTACGAAAGCAGGAAAAGAGGTACACGGCAGCTAATTGGTTATTTCCGAAAACTTTCAATTATCATTGAACCAACTTACCACATCTATTTTTTCCCTACAGTTTCGCCGTTAAAACCTGAGTGTATTTGGATAGCATTTGAACATGTGGAATGTTATCGCCGCGTAGCCGCACAAAAGACAATGATCATTTTCCGTAACAAGCAATCACATATATTTCCAGTTCCGGTAAGTACAATAGAAGGACAGATGTTAAGAACGTCATTATTAAAAACAAAGCTCATGCAAAGAATAGAAAGTAATGGGAGAAAGTTCTCTAATAAAGCAAATGGACCCCAGTTAATAAATGCTCTGGAAAGCTCCCTAGAGTACGATGCCCATTCGAAGGGTCCCGAATAAGGTTGGTTATTTCTATACAATTAACGGGACAGATGTTTTTTTAATAAGTAGGCCTCCATTATTTCTTGGACCTTATTACGTATCCTTGGGTTAAAGTAATTATGGTTTTCTTCGTAGCCTTTATAAATAAACCTGTATAAAGTAAAAGCATCGTCCCGTTTTTTTTCAATTACTTGAAGTTTATTTTTTTTCATATATTGTTTAACTTCCGCCAATTCCTTCTGAATTTCCTTCATCGTTTCCTCAATCAAATCTAAATAGGGTTGTTTGAGTTTAAAAGGGCTCTTTTCGACAACGGATAAATCCCGGTTTAAGATAATTAGAACCATTGGCAAATACATTGCCTTCTCCATTATGTCTCGATCATCTTCGGGGATTCTGGTCATTTTCAGCCACACCTTTCACTTTTATGAGAACAAATGTTCCTTTTTATTTTACAAAAAAGGAACATTAAAAGCAATAGGACTATACATAAACAAAACTCGTCATTTGGTCGAGTTTTATTTATTGAAAATTGCAGTTGTTATATGAGAAAGTTTTTATTAATAGAAGGATATCTGATGGGGGAAAATGAATTAAATGAAGAAACCCCTAAAAAGAAAAAACAGTCTTATAAATAGGAGCATAAAAAACATGGATGAATAGGTGATAATCAAATGAGATCTGATAAACATCAAGTGAAGAGAAAGAAACGATGGCCATCAGTGTTACTGATATTCTTACTTTTAATTGGGGCAGTTGCAGGCTATGCTTATTTTCAGTACAAGCAGGGCGTTAACCAATCATTAAAAAAAATTGATAAAAACGCATCAAATGTTGTCTATACCTTCGAAGGGCAAAAAGATCAGTATGGGGGAACGAATATCCTTTTGCTTGGCAGTGATGCAAGAGGAAAAGAAAAGTCTCGCGCAGATACTATCATGATTGTTCATTATAATGAAGACAAAGGAACCTTTAAATTAACCTCAATTATGAGGGACAGTTACCTCGAAATTCCAGGGCATGGTAAACACAAAGTTAATTCAGCATTCGCACGCGGTGGACCAGAATTAATGAGGCAAACAATTAAGCACAATTTTGATATTGACCTTCAATATTATGTCATTGTCGATTTTCAAGGCTTTGTGCAACTTATTGATGAAGCATTCCCAAATGGGGTAGAAATCGATGTAGAGAAAAAAATGTCAAAAAATATTGATGTAACTTTAGAGCCAGGTCTGCAAAAATTAAATGGAGAGGAAATGCTTGGTTATGTCCGCTACCGTCATGATGCTATCGGGGATTTTGGAAGGGTAGAACGTCAACAAAAGGCGGTTAAGGCAATCGGGGATCAATTGATGGGACTGCAAACAATTCCAAAGCTCCCTAAACTGATTGGTGTAGTGACTCCTTATGTGAATACAAATATGAAAACTTCAGACATAACATTTATGGCGAAGGATTTCTTTTCAAATGATCGTGGAAATATTGATACGTTACGAATTCCTGTTGAAAATAGCTATTCAGATGCGCGTATAGCTGGAGAAGGAGCCGTATTAGATATCAATGTTGAAAAAAATAAAGAGGCACTTCATCAATTTATCACAAAGTAATATTTACACTGCTAATTCGTAAAAAAATGAGGAGAAATAGGATGGATATTGAATCATTAAGAGCATGGTTTACGCTTGAACATATAATGAATTTAATTCGGGAATACCGAGCCCTTGGCCCCATACCTGGCATAATGCTTATTGTCATTGAGGCATTTTTGCCGTTTCTCCCATTGTTTATATTTGTAATGGCTAATGCCAGTGCTTTTGGACTTTGGTTAGGATTTTTATACTCATGGCTCGGTGCTTGTATGGGGGCTATGCTCGTATTTTTACTTATCAGAAAGTTTGGGCAGCAAAAGTTATTATCTTTCTTGTCCAAGCACCCTCAGGTTCGTAAATTAATGGATTGGCTGGATCGTCATGGATTCGGCCCCCTCTTTTTAATGCTATGTTTTCCATTTACCCCCTCAGCTGTAGTGAATATAGTTGCAGGTCTTTCTAAAATTCGTCTTTCTCAATACATGCTAGCTGTGTGTATCGGGAAGATGGTGATGATATTCACAATTAGTTTTGTAGGCTATGATATCCAGTCATTGCTGACGAAGCCGCTTCGGACTGTTGTAGTATTGCTTATTATATTCATTCTTTGGTTTGTTGGTAAAAGAATTGAGGGCAGAATGAATAAGAGCATGGAAACTGACCATAATGGTGAAATAGATAGAAACTATAAACAGGAGAGACGGAGGAGCGTTAATGAAGATTGAATGGAAAAAGGAAGGCATGGAATGGGCTAAGGCTTTTGCGATTGGAATCATTATTTTTGCTTTTATTCGTACATTTTTCTTTTCAAATTATGTAGTAGAAGGCGAATCAATGATGCCAACGCTTCAGGATGGGAACAAGCTGGTAGTTAATAAACTGGGTTATCAAGTGGGGGAATTGAATCGATTCGATGTGATTGTTTTTCATGCCAATGAAAAAGAGGATTTTGTCAAACGAATTATTGGCCTGCCAGGTGACAAGATTGAATACCGAAATGACCTATTGTATATTAATGGGCATAAGTATGATGAACCGTTTTTAAATGTGTATAAACAAAAATCTCCTGGAATAAGGATTACTGGTGATTTCAGCTTAAAAGAAATTACCGGTGAAAATACAGTCCCTGACGGAAAATTATTTGTTCTTGGTGATAATCGTTTAGGAAGTTGGGACAGCCGACAATTTGGTTTTATAAACGCTAGTCAAGTAGTAGGAAAAGTCGATTTACGCTACTGGCCATTAAATGAAATGGACGTCCATTTTTAAATAAAGAGATGAAGGCACTATACACGATGAACAATCGTGTTTTTTTTGTCTTGGCATGTTAAGCATTATTGATATTTGCACAAGTTGATTGGAGCGGAAGGTGCGAGACTCCTGCGGGAGTACGGGGCAGGGGAGACCCCGCAGGCGCTTAAGCGCCGAGGAGGCTCCCCGGCACGCCCGCGAACCGCTCGCACCTGGAGCGGAGATCAACTTCCTGTTATAAAACCGTAGAATTTACCATTTATGGCTTGAATCTGTATATGGGTATTCCAAACGTTTGTGCTTATTTTGTGATAGAATGGGAGATATAAAAGTTTAAGAGTGGTTGTGGAAAGCGAGGTTTTTACATGTCATTAAGAATGGTAATCGGGCGTTCAGGAAGCGGCAAGACTGCTATGTTCATAGAAGAAATAAAAGAGCGGCTACAAGAAAAGCCAGAAGGTACACCGATCATTTATATTGTTCCTGAACAGATGACTTTTTTATCTGAATATCGCTTGGCAACAGACCCTGCTATCGGCGGAATGATCCGCGCTCAAGTATATAGTTTTTCACGACTAGCGTGGCGGATTTTGCAAGAAACAGGCGGGATTAGCCGAATTCATTTAAGCAGTGTAGGCATGAGTATGCTCATTCGCAAAATTATTGAAGAGCAAAAGGAACAGCTAGGACTTTTTCAGCGTGCTGCCGATAAAACTGGATTTATCAAACAGCTTGAGCAAATGATAACTGAATTTAAAAGATATTGTATAAGGCCAGAGGAGTTAATTCATAACGCATTTCAATCAAATGGTGATGCAACGGCCGCCAATGCCTTAAATGATAAAATCAAAGATTTAGAAATTATTTATAAAAAGTTCGAGGATGAAATTTTTGGTAAATATATTGATTCAGAGGATTACTTTACACTCTTAGCGGAGAAAGTGTCCCATTCAACCTATTTAAAGGATGCAGAAATATATATCGATGGTTTTGATAGTTTTTCACCTCAGGAATATGGTGTAATGTTGGAATTAATGAAGCATTGTAAAACCGTATCAATCGCACTAACCACCGATCAATTATCCGTTGGTTCAGCTCCTGATGAACTAGACTTATTCCGCTTATCCGGTGGAACTTGTTTTTCCATTTATGATTTAGCTAAAGCAAACGGGATCGAGATGGAGCAGCCAGTCTTTTTAAAAGAGCAAAAAAAGTGGACTAAGCCATCATTGCGTCATCTGGAAGAAAAATTTGATACGCGGCCTGTTGTACCATATTTGGATACGTCCCAAATTAATATTTGCCAAGCAGTAAATAGAAGAGCCGAGATCGAAGGGATTGCCAGAGAGATTCGTGATTTTGTTAGAACAAAGGGTTTCAGGTACCGGGATATCGCATTGTTAATCAGAAATGGGGGGGACTATCATGAGATTGTTGAACCAGTTTTCAACGATCATCAGATTCCCTATTTTATTGATCAAAAAAGGACGATGCTGAACCATCCTTTAATTGAATTAATCCGATCAAGTCTTGAAGTGATTAATTCTTATTGGCGCTATGAACCGGTATTTAGAGTGATTAAGACAGAATTATTATTCCCTATCCAGGAAAATACCGCAAAAATGCGCGAGAGAATGGACAAGCTAGAAAATTATTGTCTGGCTTACGGAATAAACGGAAGTAAATGGACGAAAAAAGATCGTTGGAGCTATCGACGAATTAGAGGGCTGGAATTAGAGGTTAACTCTCAAACCGATGCAGAAAAAGAAATGGAACAAGAGTTAAATGAATTAAAACTGATGATAACAGCGCCGTTATTACGTCTATCAAGACGATTGAAAAAAGCGGATTCAGGAAGAAAACTCTGCGAAGCCATCTATTTATTACTAGAGGAATTGGATGTCCCCGCAAAGCTTGAAAAGTGGAAGGCAGATGCCGAGGAAAAGGGTAATCTTGTAAAAATGCGTGAGCACGAACAAGTCTGGAATGCTGTCATTGATCTGCTCGATGAATATGTTGAAATACTTGGGGATGAGCCAGTCTCATTAAAGTCATTCGCGGCGGTGTTAGAGTCAGGTTTTGAATCCTTACATTTTTCACTTATTCCACCTGCACTGGACCAGGTTTTGGTTGGGGATTTAGAAAAATCAAGGCTCAATGAAATAAAAATTGTCTTTGTGGTGGGTGTCACTGAAGGAATACTGCCGGCGAAAATTTCGGATGAAGGGATTCTTTCAGATGAAGACAGGGAAATGCTTTTGGCAGCTGGGGTCAATATTGCACCGAGCAGCAGGACAAGGTTGCTCGATGAAAACTATCTAGCCTATAAAGCTTTTACCGCACCATCTGAAGCTCTTTTTGTGTGTTTTCCACTTGCGAATGATGAAGGAAAAGCGTTAATTCCTTCCTCGTATATTAAGAGATTAAAAGATATGTTTCCAAATGCAAATGAGCTTTTCTACGTTTCAGATCCATCACAAGTTTCGGAACGGACTCAACTAGGTTTTATTTCAAATTTTACAACTACGTTGTCTTATCTCAATTCCCAACTGCAATGGAAAAAACGAGGATATCCTATTTCTGATGTTTGGTGGGATGTTTATAACTACTATCTCGAGAGTTCAGGGAAGGACAAGGCCCAAAAAGTGTTTTCAAGCCTGTTTTATTCGAACCCAGTCGTAAAACTTTCAACAGAGACCGCAGATGAATTATATGGCGAAGCCATTCAAGCGAGTGTTTCCAGAATGGAACTATATAACTCTTGTGCTTTTTCTCATTTCGCTCAGCACGGTTTAAAGCTCCGCGACCGCCAAGTATATCGGTTAGAGGCTCCTGATATCGGGGAGTTGTTTCATGCAGCCTTAAAACAGATTGCGGATATTGTCAATGAACAAAACCTTTCTTGGGCAGAGCTTTCAAGGAAACAATGTGAAGAGCTCTCGAAGGAAGCAGTCATGACTTTAGCCCCTAAACTGCAAAATGAAATATTATTAAGTTCAGAGAGACATCATTATATAAAAAGGAAATTGGAGCAAATTATTACCCGTGCCTCTGTTGTTTTAAGTGAGCATGCTAAAGTGAGTGGTTTTTCACCTATTGGTTTGGAATTAGGATTTGGACCAAACGGAAAACTGCCGCCATTATCATTCTCACTGAAAAATGGGAAAAGAATGGAGTTAGCTGGTAGAATTGATCGAGTCGATCAGGCAAAAGCTGCAGATGACAGTGTCTTTCTACGAGTTATCGACTACAAGTCAAGTGAAAAGGACGTCAATTTTAGCGAAGTGTATTATGGGCTTGCACTGCAAATGTTAACCTACCTTGATATTGTCATGACCCATTCGAATGAATTGGTAGAAATGAAAGCCAGTCCTGCAGGTGTTCTCTATTTCCATGTTCATAATCCTTTTATTAATACAACCAAAATGTTGACGATTGATGAAATCGAAAAGGAAATGATGAAAAAGTTTAAAATGAACGGATTAATGGTAAGTGATCAAAACGTAATTCGGCTTATGGACAAAACACTCGAATCGGGTGATTCAGAAATTATTGCAGCTGGCATCAAAAAAGATGGAAATTTATCGAAAAAATCAAAAGTTGCCAGTCTATCAGAGTTTGATGACCTGAAAACTTATGTCCGTAAATTATATCTAAAAACAGGTAACGCTATTATCGATGGTCAGATTGATCTAGCACCATATAAATTAAAGGATAAAACACCTTGTACATTTTGTTCTTTTAAATCAGTTTGTCAATTTGACGAGGCTATTGAGACTAATCAATTCCGGGTTCTCACACCGCACTCGAAGGAAGATGTACTAGAATTGATTAGGAAGGAGGTTCGAGAATATGAGTAAGGTTGTTATTCCCCCCAAGCCAGAAAATGCAACATGGACTGATGACCAATGGAAGGCAATAATGGCAAAAGATAGAGACATACTCGTCGCGGCAGCGGCTGGTTCGGGAAAGACGGCAGTCCTCGTGGAAAGAATCATTCAAAAAATTCTTTCAAAGGAAGATCCGATTGATGTGGATGAATTATTAGTAGTGACCTTTACGAATGCATCGGCAGCTGAAATGCGGCATCGAATAGGGGAGGCGCTAGAAAAAGCTATTGATGCGGACCCAAGTTCTCGCCATTTAAGAAAGCAGCTTAGTTTATTAAACAAAGCATCCATTTCAACTCTTCACTCCTTTTGTATGGAAGTCATCCGAAAATATTATTACCTAATCGACGTAGATCCAGGGTTTCGAATTGCTGATGAAACAGAGGCGCAATTAATCCGGGATGAAGTGATGGACGAGTTATTTGAGGAAGAATATGGCCAAAAAGATAATGCAGCCTTTTTTAACCTGGTGGATTCATTCACTAATGACCGCAGCGATGCTGCCTTAATGGATATTGTTCGGTCTATTTACGATTTTGCTAGCTCAAATCCAGAGCCAGATCAATATTTACGGTCCATAATAAATATGTATGATACTTCATCGATTCATAATATTGAGGATCTTCCCTTTATACAGGACCTGCTTTTTGATATTGAACTACAATTAGAAGCGGCTAGAGAAATGATCAACCGAGGGTTAGAATTAACGAAACTTTCAGGCGGACCAGCACCTAGAGCCGAAAATTTTCTAGATGATTTAATGGTAATTGATACTCTCCTGCTTGCCAAAAAGGATTCTTGGGAAACACTTTATCAAGCATTAATGACCTGGTCTTTTTCACGGGCAAAACAAGTGAAAGGTGATCACTTTGATAAAGAACTAACGGAGAAGGCCCAAAAAATTCGCGATAAGGCAAAGAAAAAAATTCAAGATATAAAAGGGGAATTATTCTCTCGAAAACCTGAAAGCTTTTTACGTGATATGGAGGAGATGCGGCCATTAATAGAAACATTGGTTCATCTTGTGAAGGAATTTTCGCAGCGGTTTGCAAAGGTTAAAAGAGAAAAAGGACTTGTCGATTATGCTGATTTAGAACATTACTGCCTTGGCATTTTGACAAAGGAAATCTCAACTGAGGGTGAATTTCTCCCATCGGAAGCGGCTCTGGCATACCAAAGGCATTTTAAAGAAGTCTATTGTGATGAATATCAAGATACAAATATGGTGCAGGAAACGATCCTGAAACTTGTCACGAAGAAAGAAGAGCAAAATGGAAATATGTTTATGGTCGGAGATGTTAAACAGTCCATTTACCGCTTTCGATTGGCTGAGCCTAACCTTTTCTTAGGCAAGTATACCCGCTTTAAAGTTGACGGAGAGTCGACTGGATTACGTATTGATTTAGCACGCAATTTCCGAAGCAGAAGTGAAGTACTTGATGCGACCAATTATTTATTTAAACAAATTATGGGTGTCAAGGTTGGCGAAATCGAATATGACGAGGCAGCAGAGTTACGTGCTGGCGCACCCTATCCAGAAGATGAGCCCTTTCCGGTTGAACTTCTGCTTATTAACCAAAACGTTGAAGAAAAGGAATCATCAACTGCGCCATCTGAAGGTGAGGCAGAGGCAGAACTAGAAGAATTTGATGCAGTTGGATTGGAACAATCCCAACTCGAAGCAAGGGTTATTGCTTCTAAAATTAAGGAGTTAGTTGCTACTGGAGCACCAGTATATAATCCAAAAACGAAATCTACTCGGCCGCTCATGTATCGAGATACAGTTATTCTACTTCGTTCGATGACATGGGCACCGCAGATCATTGAAGAATTCAAGCAGCAAGGGATTCCCGTTTATGCCAGCCTCTCAACAGGGTACTTTAACGCAACGGAAGTGGCCATTATGATATCACTCCTGCGTGTTATTGATAATCCATTCCAAGACATCCCTCTTGCCGCTGTATTACGGTCCCCCATCGTTGGGTTGAATGAGGAGGAACTATCCATCATTCGTATTCAACAAAAGCGAGGTTCATTTTGGGAGGCAGTTACCGCTTTTTGCAAAAGTAAACAAGCTGAAAATACGGCTGCATTTTACGAAAAACTGCGCCGCTTTTATGACTTTTTAACAGAATGGCGCTCTATGGCAAGACAGGGTTCTTTGTCTGAGTTAATTTGGCAGTTATACAGAGATACCCAGTTTTATGATTTTGTCGGAGGCTTACCAGGAGGAAAGCAGCGTCAAGCAAACCTGCGTGCACTATATGATCGAGCACGGCAATATGAACATACTTCTTTCCGTGGTCTGTTCCGGTTCCTGCGGTTTATTGAACGTATGATGGAAAGAGGGGACGACCTTGGGGCAGCAAGGGCACTTGGAGAGCAAGAGGATGTTGTTCGAATTATGACTATTCATAGTAGCAAAGGGCTTGAATTTCCTGTCGTATTCATGGCGGGAATGGCCCGAACCTTTAATATGGCAGATATTCGTAAACCATATATGCTTGATAAAGAATATGGATTTGCTTCTAAGTATGTAAATGCAGAAAAAAGAATTTCGTATCCTTCTTTACCGCAAATTGCTTTTAAGCGAAAAAAGAAAATGGAAATGCTAGCCGAAGAAATGCGTGTCTTATATGTAGCCATGACAAGGGCAAAAGAAAAACTTTATTTAACTGCAACATTAAAAGATACACTCAAAAGAATTGACCAATGGAATGATGTGGCAGCAAATACTGAATGGCTGTTGAAAGATTACGAAAGGGCAGCAGTTTCAAGCTATATTGATTGGATTGGTCCGGCCCTTGTTCGTCATCAGGACAGTAAAGAATTAAGGAATAAAGAAACGATAAATCCCCTGATACCTGAAGATATCACGAGTCACCCTTCTTTATGGAAAATCTCTTTGCTAAGTGCTGAAGAGGTGAAACAGAAAGAAACAGAAGAAGAACTAGAAGAAAATCAACTTCTTGAACGAGTACAAAAAGGGGAACTTGTCGAGACTGCGTCACCATTTGCTGAAGAAATTCGGTCCCGCTTAGATTGGGAATATTCTTTTTCGAATGCAGCAAACCATCGTTCGAAACAATCTGTTTCAGAAATAAAGCGACAAAGGGAAATGGCAGATGAACAAAGTGGGACCGATCTAGTGAACCACTTTAAAAAATCAATAGTAAAACGTCCTAAATTTATGCAGGAAAAGCAATTAAGCTCAGCCGAACGAGGCACTGCTATGCATATGGTCATGCAGCACGTCGATTTAACTAAGCCAGTGAATCAAGAATCTCTTCAGGAACAATTAACATGGATGGTCCATAATGAATTATTAACCCTGGAACAAGCTGCAGTAATCGATAAAAATTTGATTATTCAATTTTTTGATTCCAAATTGGGGCGAAGGTACTTTAATGCTAAAACACTCAACAGAGAAGTTCCATTTACACTTTCTATGCATGCTCGTGATGTGTATCCTAATTGGAACGAGGAAGATGAATCTGTGTTTGTGCAAGGGATTATTGACTGTATCTTAGAGGATGAAGATGGGCTGGTTTTAGTGGATTATAAGTCAGATCGGATAACTGATCGCTATAAAGGCGGGTTTGACCAAGCCAAGACAATTCTTGAAAATCGCTATAAGATGCAAATTAACTTATATACCCGTGCAATTGAACAAATCTGGAAAAGGAAGGTCAATGAGAGGTATTTGTTTTTCTTTGACGGGGCTCATATTTTGAAGGTTGAGAGAGAGTAATTCAATAAAAAATGACATAGACCATCTTATGGTTTATGTCATTTTTTTAATTATTACCCACAATTGGCTGATCGATTAAGTTCGTATCAAGTACATTGGTTCCGCTTAATCCCGAATTCGTTACGACGATTCCACCGGTGTTAAATGCACCTGAGCCTGCATTTGTCTTAGAGGCACTTTTTGGAGAGATATATACCGTATCGCCAAATTGAACAATACCGCCACTTACATGAACGATTTGGACGGGACCGATAATCGCTGGCATAACAAACATCCTTTTTAGAAAAGTTACTTTTATCCTTAAGAGTAACTTATGCATTTATCTTTGTCCTTGTTCTCCTTCGTTTCTGCCATTTCTAGGACTTGGATATAACTGTCGAATATGTTTAATTCTAGCTTCCATGGAAACATGGTTGCTGCTTCCAACGTGCAAGTGGGAAGCTGAAGATATCCCCGTAATATCAATTCGGCCAACCTTAATTAGTGGGTTAGGATTTTGACGGGAATATGTGAAAGATTCATTAATAGGGAGAAATGGAATAGGTTCGGAATAGACCTGGTAAGAGGATAAATTCCCTTCATTTCCATAAAACACTTCGCTCTCCCTTTGGACCGCGAGTGCTCTTGAAAGACCATTTAAAATACAGGAATCCCCTATCTGTACCGTAGAGGAAAAAGAGACGATTTTAATATTAATTGTATCTACACAAGAGGTTCTCTGCAACATGTTGTTCACTCCGGTGATAGCGGAACAAAAGGACCTATAATTAATGATTCCGCAGGGGTATCAAAAGTAGAGGCTAACTGGATTGTTTCTGTATCTCCCACCATTACTAACGAGGAACTTGCCACCCCGGTGATTTTGATGTTTTGGACAAAGAGTTCACGGTTATAAACTACAAAGTTCATTCTGTATGCATCCCTTTCAGGTTATCAGGTAAATTACTAAAAAAGACCATTACCCCGTTTTGTATTTCCTTCTTTAATGCTTCAATAATTAAATCATCTGAAGGGGCATCTGCAATCGTGCGATTGTCCGCAGGATGGGTGTTTAAATGATGTTCTATCCTACTCGGAAGCTGTTTAATGATGTCTTGTTTTATGAATGCTAAATACTCGTCATTTGGCAGAACGTTCAATTCTCTCTGAGTAGCTTCCACCATAGGAGGTAAATCCGATTCTAAATATCTATAAATGGCTTCCTCGATTTTCATTGATCTTTGCATTTGATCTTTTGGTGATATTGGGGTGGATAAGGATTGATTTTGTACGGCAAAGTCTTCAATTCCTGCTAATTCGGATGGATTTAGACCAATGTTTAACGTACCTTCAAGAGTCTCTACCTTTAGTTGATCAAATTTATACTCAATTTTGTCTACATGGATGGCCTGTTTTTCATATAATTGTTTGATTTCTGCTTGCATTTTTTGGAGAGTGCTCTCTAAAGACTGAATTCTTTGCTCCTGAGCTTGAATACACATCTGCAGCCATTGAAGATATTGGGAATAATCCTGATACATGTAATCACCTCACAATTATTTCTCCAATAAACGTATTGATTATCATAAGATCGGCGGCCTATTTATCCTGTTTTCTTACTGCGGCTTGTAGGGGCACTGATGGTGTCCCTAATAAAGAGCCTGAAGATTTGATTGTTTGTGGTGCAGGTCCAGTAAATCCGCCAGTATTATATAAATGAGCCATCGGTTTAATAATCCCAGCACTGCCTATTTGTAAGACTGAGGAATTGGTAATCCCGCCAATTTTTATGAAATTAATCTGAATGGACTGCTGGATATAAAAGTTCATTTAAAATCACCCATTCATTAAGCATTAAGTGCAATCCCTTGATCGTAAACATCTGAATCACTTGTATTAGTTGAACTTACATTATTTTGAAGTTGTAAGCTTTCCCCAGTGTTAAAGGAACCAGCGCCAGAAAATGTTTTTGCGGTAGAAAATGGCATAATTTTATATACATCGCCAATATGGAAAACAGAACTGCTGCCAAGCGTAATGACCTGTGCAACTCCAACAATTGCTGGCATTTTCAACACCCTTTTTTCATAGTATCTTCTACATCCTATGTATGGGTAAAGGTAATGTGATTGATACGCCCAAAATTATTGAAATCAAGAATCGTATACGATTTTTAATATTCATTTGTAGAACGATCGATTAGAAATAGTTATAATTACCTATTTGCTTGTACAGAAAATAATAAATAAGTTGGGTTTTCGGTTGTTTAGAAAGGGACTATTATATGAGTAAGAGATCAGTCGGAAATAAACACTGTTTCTCGATAAAGGCAAACCTGATGAAAATCAGTGACGCAAAGCTATAGGGGCTAAGGTGCATTTGCACTAAGCCAGCCAGTTACCGAAAGATTAGGGTGTTTCATAATGGATATTCATGTCTGCATAGTTGTTCTATGTATCTATGGATATTCTATGAATTCTATCCCCCCTTTGGTAAAGGCGGGACTATCTCTATTTTATGGAGGTGGAAACTAATCGACTACTTAACCTGTTTTGGACCCATAAATCCCCTTATTTTAGATGAAGATGTTTCAGAGGTTATGGTAAATGGACCTAACCAGGTGTACTGTGAACGTAAAGGAAAATTGGTATTAACGTCAGTACAATTCCGTGACAATGAACATGTCAAGACAATGATAGACAAAATTCTTGCCCCACTTGGATGGAAAATCGATGAAAGTTCGCCAATGGTAGATGCTAGGCTGCCTAATGGCTTACGTGTTAATGCCATCATTCCTCCCCTTGCATTAAATGGACCAGCCATTACAATCAGGAAATTTTCAAAGGATCCCTACCAAATTGAAGATCTAATCAACTTTGGGACAGTGACAGAAGAAATGGCATTTTTTCTAGATGCATGCGTGAAAGCCCGCTTGAATATGTTTGTTAGCGGTGGTACGAGGTCTGGTAAAACAACCACTCTGAATGCCCTTTCCAATTTTATACCTGATGAAGAAAAAATCGTAACGGTTGAGGATGCTGCCGAAATTCAGTTGGGACAGGGTCATGTAATCTCACTAGAACTTCGACCTTCCGAAATAAAAGGTAAAAGAGCCATTTCGATTCGAGAGCTTCTCAAGAAATCGTTACGAATGAGACCTGACCGTGTTATTATCGGAGAAATCCGTGGTGGAGAAGCGCTTGATATGCTTCAGGCAATGAATTCTGGCCATGATGGTTCACTTGCTACAGGGCACTCATATAGTCCAAGGGATATGATTAGCCGTTTGGAAACCATGGTCCTTTTAGCAGGATTGAATAATTCTATTAAAGACATTCGAGAGCAAATTGCAGGAGCAATCGATGTGATTATCCAGCAAACTCGTTTAATGGATGGAACAAGGAAAATTATCAATATTACTGAAGTTCAAGGAATGGAAGGAGAAAATATCGTTCTGCAAGACATCTTTTCCTTTAAACAAAAAGGAATTAATTCTGAGGGGAAAATTATTGGACAACTTATACCGACTGGTGTCCGCCCCAAATTTTATGATCGCCTAGAGGCATCAGGGATTCATATTCCAGCGTCATTGTTTAAATAATCTCAGGTAATAAGAGGCATTAAATTTATGAATGGTTAGGGGCTGAATTTCCTTTAAATAGGGTTCGGCTTTTTCTTGTTCACTAAATTTGTTCGAGGGAGTTATTTCTTTTAATATATTAATTGTGAGACAATCATATTGAGGTGAAAAAGAGTGAAATTTGTGACAGTAGAATATAACAATGAATTGTTCGTTGGATTGCTTGACCAAACTGAGGCCGCAGTCCTTTTGTTAAACCTTGCTGAAGAAGAAAGAATGGGCATAAGAAGTTTTCCTCCTTCCCTGCTTAAATGTATCGACTTAGGAGATCTCTTTATTGAAAAGGTGAAAGAGGTTCTTGATTGGGTTACTAATTGCGGACAAACTTCATCTTTTTACGTCCCAATTGAACAGGTAACTTTGCTTGCTCCTATTCCGAGACCGAGTAAGAATATTTTTTGTGTAGGGAAAAATTACGCAGAACATGCGATTGAAATGGGGAGTGAGGCCGATATCCCTGAACATATTATGGTCTTTACAAAAGCACCAACAACAGTTATTGGGCCTAATGAAATGGTCCTAAATCACAAAAATATAACGGCTCAACTTGATTATGAAGGCGAGCTTGCCGTCATCATTGGTAAAAAGGGGCGGGCAATAAAAAAAGATGAGGCATTGGATTACATTTTTGGCTATACCATTATTAATGATGTAACCGCACGAGATTTGCAATCGAGGCACAAGCAGTTTTTCATCGGCAAAAGCCTTGACACAACCTGTCCGATGGGACCTTGCATTGTTCATAAAAGTTCTATCGATAATCCGAATTCCCTAAATATCGAAACGAAAGTAAACGGAGAATTAAGACAGAATTCAAATACTAAGAACTTTATTTTTCCGATTGAAGAGGTTATCTCCATTTTATCAGATGGAATGACACTGGAACCTGGTGATATTATTGCAACTGGGACACCAGCTGGTGTAGGGAAAGGGTTTAAGCCCCCTAAATTTTTATCTCCAGGTGATCAAATGGCAGTCACAATTGAAAAAATTGGGACACTGAAGAATACTATTCAAGAATAAAGCTATACTTGAAAAATAATTTATAGCATTCTCCTATTTGTAACTTTATTTGACTTGCTTTTTTTCGTGTTTATAAACTGTTTATGGTATGATAAGGTTCGAATTAAAAGAAATTTTATACATAAGGAGGAACTAACTTGATTCACGGTCATATTACGGCTTGGCTTTTAGCATTAATTCTATTTGTAGTAGCACTTTTTTTACATAAGGGTGGAAAAGAAAAAGGTGCAAAAATTGTTAAAATGATTTTACGAGTATTATATTTGCTTATTATTGCAACTGGTGCAGGGCTTCTATTTTCGGTTTACAAAATTGATGTTTGGTATGTATTAAAAGCGGTTGTCGGACTTTGGGTAATCGGATTATTCGAAATGATTCTTAGCCGTGTGGCTAATAACAGAAGAACTTCTGTATTTTGGATTCAGTTTGTCGTTGCATGGGTTCTTGTTTTATATCTGGGTGGAAGATTGCCAATGTCATTTTTAAACCCATAATTTTAATGTTATCTTGTAAAGGCTGTCGAACAATTCGGCAGCCTTTTGAATGTCCCATGCCTTTTATCTATGAAATCATTTTCTCTATCACTAATCGTTTTCCTGTATTTAATGTAAATTCAAATCGATCATTCACCTTTTCGTAATAGCAAAAATGGTGTTGGACATTACAAATTTGATCCTGATTATCGAAAACTATAAAATTTACCCCATCTTTGCGATTTTCATCCGATAAGAAAGATAAATGATTATAACAGTAGATGCAATCGTAAATGGAAAAGTTTAAGGAGTTTAGAGTGGTAACAAATTGAAAAAAAGCATCATCATTTACCCCATCTAAAAGCCTTTCAAGCGAATAAACTAAATGTTTCCTAATCCTGACTAAATCATGATTTCGGAGCATGGTTGCTTCATTTCCAATCCGGATTTTTCCTGTTTCATACAATTTACCTTTCTTCCAACGGTTCATTCGGAAGACTTCAATTTCTTGCTGAAGGTAATCATCTAACATTTCAGCTTCTTCCGTTTCCTCATCAAAGAAGATCCATTGGTCATTAATTTGTTCAACCGTTCCTTCTGTGTAGGCCCTCTCTTGATAATCGTATAGTCTCATTCGTTGTTGTCGATTCATTATTAACCTCCGTGCCAGATGATATCATATTCTTTTTAGACATCTTCATGAAATTTTATAACTGAAAAATAAAGTATTATTTTTTTATCTTAAAAATCTGACTTCCTTACCCAGCTTCCGCTTTTTTTTTGGACAATTAACCAATTCTTATGGGCTGAATACTATAAAACATGATTCATGTACAGTAGTTCTGTTAATGAGGAGTGTGAAAGGAAATGTGTGGCATTACAGGCTGGATTAATTTTGATAGGTCACTCAAAAACGAAGTAGAAACACTGACCAAAATGACAAATACTCTGGCAAAAAGAGGCCCTGATGAAACAAACATCTGGTCTGATGCAAATGTGGCTTTTGGTCATAAAAGACTGATTGTTGTTGACCCTGAAGGGGGAAGACAGCCAATGTCCAAACAAAAAGACGGATATAATTACACCATTTGCTATAATGGGGAATTGTATAATACAGAAGATATCCGCAAAGTTCTCCATACTAAAGGATATTCATTTAAAGGTCATTCTGATACAGAAGTTCTATTATCTGCCTATATAGAATGGGCGGAAGAATGTGTAAATTATTTGAACGGAATTTATGCATTTGCTGTCTGGGATAGCAAGAAGGAACAGCTCTTTATTGGACGCGATCGTTTAGGGGTAAAACCTTTATTCTTCAAGGAACATGAGAAGGGTCTTTTATTTGCTTCTGAAATCAAGGCTATTTTAGCCCATCCAGAGGTGAAAACTGAAATCAATCAAGAAGGTCTTGCTGAAATCTTTGGAATTGGTCCATCTAGATCGCCAGGTTCCGGAGTCTTTAAGGGAATAAATGAGCTAAGACCAGCACATGCTCTAACATTATCGAAGAATGGTCTAAAAATTTGGCGTTATTGGAATGTAAAAAGTGAAGAACATAAGGACAGCGTGGAGGAGACGGCAGAAAAGGTCCGCTATTTAGTAACAGATGCTGTAACGAGGCAGCTAGTTTCGGATGTTCCATTAAGTACATTCTTGTCTGGCGGTTTAGATTCAAGCATCATTACAGCGATTGCTGCGAAAGGTTTTCAGGACCAAAACAAAGGGCAGCTCCACACCTACTCCATTGATTATGAAGGAAATGACAAATATTTTTCCTCAACTGAATTTCAACCAGATGCGGATGGAAAATATATTCAAATGATTACGGATAAATTTAATACCATTCACCATAACAAAATTATTACTCAGGAGCAATTGGTTAATGACTTGGTGGAAGCGACCCATGTAAGAGACCTTCCTGGGATGGCAGATGTTGATTCTTCGTTACTTTGGTTTTGTAAGGAAATCAAACAGGATTTTGTTGTCAGTCTTTCAGGGGAATGTGCGGATGAGATTTTCGGCGGGTACCCTTGGTTTCATCGAAAACAAGACCTTGAACGAGCAGGGTTTCCGTGGATGCGGTCATTAGTGGAACGACAAAATTTGTTGAAATCACATTGGCGAGATAAACTTAAATTGAATGATTATGTTATGGAAAAGTATGATCAGGCGATCGCCGAAACGCCAAGATTAGATGGTGAAAGCTTGGAGGAATCAAAACGGAGAGAGCTATTTTATATTAATATGATAAGCTTTATGACTACATTGCTTGATCGGAAAGACCGGATGAGCATGGGTGCAAGTCTAGAAGTCAGGGTTCCATTTGCTGATCACCGACTTGTAGAATATGTATGGAATATCCCGTGGGAAATTAAAATGTATCGCGGGAGAGAAAAGGGGATCCTCCGAAAAGCATTTGAAGGTATTTTACCGGAAGAAGTACTGTATCGGAAAAAAAGCCCCTATCCGAAGACCCACAATCCTGCTTACACCATTGCTGTCCAAAAACAGGTGGAGAATATTTTACAGGATAAATCCTCCGCATTACATGAATTTTTTAATAAAGAGCAACTTGAAAATATCGTGAAGTCTGGTGGAAATTCATTTCAAGAACCTTGGTTTGGTCAGTTGATGACAGGTCCTCAATTATTGGCGTACCTTGTGCAACTGCACACATGGTTTAAGGAGTATAATATTAACCTAGTGAATTAGGTTGATTTTCTGAGAGAAGGAAGAATTTAAATTTGGAATAAAAACTTGATTAGATTAAAATAGTGTAGGGAAGAGGATATCCTCTTCCCTTTTTTAGAGGAGGATATAACTATATGAAAAAAATTACACTTATTTTAATCTTGTTATTACTAAACTCATCGCTTTCTGCACATGCGGCCGTTGAAAAGAAAGAACGCTTATGGCAGGATGAATCGGTTTATTCCATTATGATTGACCGTTTCAACAATGGAGATCGGAATAATGACATTGATGTAAATGCAAAAGATCCATTAACATATAATGGCGGAGATATTCAGGGAATTATAGATAAGTTAGATTACATACATGACATGGGATTTACTGCGATTCGATTAACCCCCATTTTTGACAATGGTAAGAATGGATACCATGGCTTTTGGGTTAAGGATTTCTACAAAGTTGACGAACATTTTGGAACTATGAAGACTTTCCAAACGTTAGTAAAAGAAGCTCATAAACGAGAAATGAAAGTGATCTTTGATTTTGTTACAAATAATGTAGCAGTTGACCATCCTTGGCTAAGTGATACCAGCAAAAAAGACTGGTTTCATGTAAAACAAGATATCGCATCTGGAAATGAAAATCAGAAGGAACTTGAGCAAGGCTGGATTGATGGATTGCCCGATCTTAATCAGGACAGCCCAGAAGTAAAGAAATACTTAATAGACACAGCAAAATGGTGGATCAATAAAACAGATATTGATGGGATGAGCTTACCGGAAGTAAATTATGTTCCACTCAGCTTTTGGACTGATTTTTCAACTGAAGTTAAGAAGGTAAAGAAAGACTTTTTCCTGTTAGGGGTCATTTCCAAAGATAATCCTATAGATATGCAAGCATATACAGGTGCTGGGATAGACAGTGTTGTTACGTATCAATATAGTGAAAAATTAAGAAATACTTTTGCAAGTACTGATCAATCCTTTAGTTCACTATACTCGGATGTAGATAAAAATCAGCAATCATTTTTAAGACCAAATTTTTTGGATAACGAATATACCACAAGATTTACGAGCGACATTGTCGCAAAAAAACAATTCCCAGGCTCACGCTGGAAAACAGCATTGTTGTACCTTTATACCACCCCGGGAGTTCCTATTATTAATTATGGGACCGAAATTGCTTTAAATGGAGGAGGTATTCCGGATAACCGCGGGCAAATGAGCTTCAGGGCTGAAAAAGAATTGATTGATTACATTACCAAGGTGGGCGAATTAAGGAATCAACTTCCATCCTTAACTAGAGGAACCATGGAGATGCTCTATGATCAAAAGGGAATGGCTGTTTATAAACGAGTGTATAAAGGGGAAACATCCATTATTGCGATCAATAATTCGAGTAAGTCTCAAAGCGTAACATTAACAAATGAACAAATTGAAGATGGAAAAGAACTGAGGGGCTTACTTGGAGGAGATAAAGTTAATAGTCATGATAATAAATATATGATTATTTTAGATCGGGATAATTCGGAAGTGTATGTTGCAACTGAAAAAAGCGGCATCAATTTTCCATTAATTGCAGGGTTAGTTGTTGTTTACCTGTTATTTACGTTATTTATTCTTAAATTAAGAAAAAACAAGCGATAAAATGTCGGGGGCTTTCCCCGACATTTTTTTATGATAACATAGTATAGGTTTTTGAACTTAGATTACTGTCTAGCTCCAGCGCCCTAGCTGCTAATGTCCTTCGCTCTCCGCCCTACGATAAGTCAAGCACGAATGCGCCTTCGGCTCTTCGTGTTTCCTTTATCTCGGTTGGAGAGCTCCAGGCCATACGCCGCTGAACAGGGCGCTTGCGCTTTTCTTATCCGTTAATAATTTCCCCGCCATTTACATGAATCATTTGCCCACTCATATAGGATGAGTCATCTGAGGCAAGAAAAACATAACTGGCTGCTAATTCATAAGGTTGTCCTGCTCTACCCATTGCCGTATTTGAACCAAAGGTAGCAACTTGATCTGCTGTAAAAGTCGAAGGAATCAGTGGTGTCCATATTGGACCTGGAGCCACACCGTTTACCCGAATTCCTTGAGGTGCAAGGGACAGTGCTAAAGAGCGGGTAAAGGAAACTACTGCTCCTTTGGTTGAAGAATAGTCCACTAATTGTTCATGCCCCTTGTAGGCCGTAATGGAAGCAGTGTTAATAATCGATGCCCCTTTTTTAAAAAAAGGGAGAGCCATTTTGGTCATATAGAAAAAGGAGAAAATATTTGTTCGGAACGTCTTTTCCAATTGTTGTGAAGTGATTGATAATAAACTTTTTTGCGGATGTTGTTCCGCTGCGTTATTAACAAGTATATCTAGCCTGCCAAATTCAGAATGAATCTTATTCACGGTATCCTTACAAAAATCTTCACTGCCTATGTCGCCGGAATAAAGCTGGCATCTTCGTCCTTCCGCTTCAATTAATTGCTTGGTTTCTTCTGCATCTTGATGCTCCTCCAAATAAATAATCGCTACGTCTGCCCCTTCTTTGGCAAAATAAATCGCAACTGATTTGCCAATCCCACTGTCACCACCAGTAATAATCGCAGTTTTACCAGTTAATTTTCCACTTGGTTGATAATTGGGGTCGACCGAGATGGGCAGTGGATTCATTTCACTTTCTATGCCAGGCTGATGATTTTGATGTTGTGCTGGAAAGGTCTTCTTTTGTTGATTTTTATTATTGCTCATTACCTAAAACCTCCAAGTGTTTACTCCTTATTAGTTTTAGATAAATGGGTCAAATTATGAAAAATAATAATGATAAAAAAAGCGAAAGGATTTATTCATCCTTCCGCCGTTTTTACTGTATAGTAAATAATAAAATATTTAATTGTTGATAAATAGAAATAGTTCGCTGAATCTAGCTCCAGCGCCCAGCGGCTAGTGTACTTCGCTCTCCGCCCTACGATAAGTCAACATCGAATCGCTATCGCTCTTCGTGTTTCCTTTATCTTGGTTGGAGAGCTCCAGTCCATACGCCGCTAAACGGGCGCTTGCGCCTTTTGTTCTTCATCGATAGTTAATAAACTGGACATCCACTGTTAAGTCAGCCTCGCGAACAAGGGAGATGATCTTTTGTAAATCATCCCGGTTTTTACCGCTAACACGTACTTGGTCGTCCTGAACCTGACTCTTCACCTTGACGCCGCTATTTTTAATGATGGTATTAATTTTTTTAGCATTTTCTTTGTCAATTCCTTGAACTAGTTTAGCTCGTTGACGAACGGTTCCGCCTGATGCTCCTTCGACTTTTCCGTAGTCAAGATTCCTTACTGGAACTCCACGTTTAATTAATTTGCTAAATAAAACATCCTTTAGTTGGTCCATTTTATATTCATCATCGGAAACAAGGACCAGTTCCTCTTTATCTTTATCCAGTGAGACTTCACTTTTGCTGCCTTTAAAATCATAGCGTGTACCAATTTCCTTCATTGTTTGGGCAATCGCATTTGACACTTCCGATAAGTCAACTTGAGATACAATATCAAATGAACTATCTTTGGACATAACAAAACCTCCATTTTATAAACATTATATTAAGCTCATGCCTGCTAAAGTTTCCCTTTATGGGTACATTATAGTAAAATATAGCAGTTCAAACAACTATTTAAAAAGGAAGCGCACGTTCAAACGGATAAATAGGCGCTCCGAATGAGATAAACTAATTCTCCATGAAAAGAAAAGAGGATATATATATGTCTTTAAATGAATTAATTGGTCAAACAACCACATTAACTGTAGCTAGGAAAGCTTCGTTTGGGTATTTTTTAACAGATGGAAATGAGGATGTATTACTTCATTTTAATCAAGCCCATCAAGAATTTGAAGAAAATGATCAAGTTGAGGTTTTTCTATATGTTGATTCAGAAGGTCGAATCTCTGCTTCAACCAATATTCCTGATATAGCGATTGGACATTATGCTTGGGTGAAGGTAACCGACTCAAATCCAAGGATTGGTGTCTTTTTAAATATTGGACTTCCAAAGGATATCTTGTTAGGTATTGATGATTTGCCTGTACATAAATCCGTTTGGCCCAAACCTGGAGATTTAGTTTATATTACCTTAAAGCTAAGCAGCAATTATCTCCTTTACGCAAAGCTAGCCACGGACCCAGTGATTGAATCTATTTCTGTAAAAGCGACAAGAGCAAATTTTAATAAAAATGTGCAAGGACATATTTATAGAACGGCCAAAGTCGGAAGTTGGATTTACACCATCGAAGGTTTTAAAGGATTCATACATGAGTCGCAAAGACAGCAAGAGCCGCGGATTGGAGAAAAAGTTGAAGGGCGGATTATTGATGTAAAAGAAGATGGTACGATCAATGTTTCCTTGCTGGCAAGAAAAGAGGAAACGCAAGATGTTGATGCGGAACAAATTTATGAGTATTTGATGAGCAGAAATGGTGCTATGCCATATAACGATAAAAGCATGCCTGAAGATATCAAAGATCGATTTAACTTAAGTAAGGGTGCCTTTAAACGAGCGCTTGGAAAACTTATGAAAGAGGGCAGGGTATACCAAGAGGGCAGCTGGACATATGTGAAGAAAGATTAATGTTTTTACATACTCTTTTCAAATTGACAGAAACTAAGTGTGAAACTATTTGAAAGGGGTAAGGTTATGCCGCACACTTCAGACAACGACAAAAAAGCGAAAGACAACAATGCCCTTCGCCATGAAAAGAATATGATGCGTGAAAAAAACCGTCAAGCTGGAAAAAATCAATATTCCAAGAAGACAGATCATAAATAAATAGAGGAATGAAAAATGAGTGGGGTATAAACACCCCACTTATTTTTCATTTTGCTGAAGGCAGTTCATTTAAGAAGAAAATGGAGATGGTACCAGCACCTGTATGGGACCCAATAGCCGAACCGATTGATGATATAAAAACTTCGATCGGATGGAATTCTTCTTCAATCATCACTTTCATTTCTATAGCGTATTCTTCACAATCCGCGTGGCTAATTCCAATGACTTGATTATTCATTGCTGAGCCGCGGTCCTTCATGATTTCAATGATCCGTCGCATCACTTTTTTCTTCCCGCGTATTTTTTCAATTGGGACGAGTCTGCCGTCCTCTACATTGAGGATAGGCTTAATATTCAATAATCCTCCTAGAAATGCAGAGGCTTTGGATACACGCCCTCCTTTTGCTAAATAATCAAGATCTTCCACTGTAAAAAGATGTTCCATATGAGTGCATCTAAATTGCACATCTTCTAAGATTTTTTCTTTTTCAATATTTTTAGCAGCAAGAACGGCTGCTTCTCGAACCACAAGACCAATTCCAAGCGAAGCACATTTGGTATCGACAATTGTTAAATTAAAATTTGGATATTTTTCCTTCACTTGGTCAAGAATCATAACAGCAGTTGAATATGTACCAGATAATTTTGAAGAAAAGGCTATGTATATCCCGTCTTCAACTTTTTCTGCCATTTCGGTAAATACTTCCTCGAACAGAAGTGGAGAGACTTGAGATGTTTTTGGAACAATTCCACTGCGAATTGTTTCATATACAGTGTTCGGATCAATTGATTTTACATCTTCATACTCATTGCCATTAATCTCTACTTTTAAAGGAAATAATGTCACTTGGTGCTCTTCATAAAAACTTTTTGGTAAATCGCATGCGCTATCAGCTAGTATTCGTACCTGCATATAGCTCACCTGCTTTCAAACAATTTATAGTTTCAGTTTATCGGTTTAACAATAAAAATACAATTATCTATCACAGAAAACATTTCAATGGATTCATATTCTCTCAGGTAAAGGGGTAATAGATATGATTTGGCTTCAGATAAAGAAGCTTGGAGTGGTAGCAGCGGGTTCCTTGTTGGGCGCCTTAGCGATGAATTTATTTTTGGTACCTGCAAATATTTACTCAAGTGGATTTACAGGAATAGCCCAATTACTTTCAAAAGTGTTAAGTGACTATACACCAATAAATGTGTCTCTAGGATTTTTATTATTATTGCTGAATATTCCTGTGGCTATTTTAGGATGGAAAAAGGTAGGAAAATCTTTTACAGTCTACAGCTTTATTAGCGTTGCACTGTCTTCATTATTTTTGATACTTATCCCAATTAAACAGGTTTCAAATGATATCCTTCTAAATGCAGTTTTTGGTGGAGTCATCCAAGCCGTTGGTGTTGGAATTACGTTGAAATGGGGAGCATCAACAGGCGGTGTAGACATCATTGCTATGGTTTTATCGAGAATGAAAGACAAGCCGATTGGACCCTATATGTTGGTCATAAATGGAGTGATTATTTTAACAGCAGGATTTTTGTATGGCTGGGAAAAAGCTCTTTATACGCTTGTAACATTATATACTTCGACAAGAGTGATTGACGCTATCCATACTAGGCATGCAAAACTTACGGCAATGATTATTACAAAAAAGGCGGATGTAATGAAAAAAGCCATACAAGAAAAACTTGTAAGAGGAATTACAATCCTTCCTGCCAAAGGGGCATTTTCAAACGAAGCGAGAGAAATGTTAATGATTGTCATTACACGATACGAACTGTTTGATTTGGAAAGAATCCTTAAGGAAGTCGACCCCAACGCATTTACAAATATTATTCAAACTACTAATATCTATGGTTTCTTTAGAAAAGAGTAACAAGAAAAGAGGAAGCGCCTTATTAGCGCTTCCTCTTTCCGCTTTTCTTGTTAAGACAATTGATCAAGCTCTTGTTGCATTTGTTGGAGCTGTGCCTGCTCTGCTACAGTGGAATTTGCATAAGCAGAACTTAATGCATTTTTCGCTTTCGCCACAGCAGAATCAAGTTCAGCAGGGTTGGCTGAGTTTGCCATTTCAACAAATCTTCGTGCTTCTTGGAACAATTGGTTTCCCATGATTATATTCCTCCAAGCGAGGATTCTTGCACATTGGCCATCTTCTGAGCTTCCGCTTCAGCATAGGTCATGTGATAGGGAATACGTTCCGCATGTTTACTGACCGTATCCGCTCCTTGCTGGACAAAGCGTTTTGATTTGTTTCGTTTACCCATTCGAATCCCTCCAATATGCTCAAGGCTTCTTTTTGAAACAGCATCGCTGCCTCAAAAAATAGTATGTACCAAAATGGGGCTGTTCATTTAGGTAAACAATGGCGAAGGGGGTTAAAATTTTATATTTAACAAATCTGCCAAATATTTACCCACTCCATCTTCTTCATTGCTTAAGGTAACATGATTGGCAATGTTTTTTACCTTATCAATGGCATTTCCCATCGCAATTCCGTGACCGGCATATTCAAGCATTTCTAAGTCGTTGTCTTCGTCGCCAAACGCAATAACCCGCTCAGCAGGAATGCTAAAGTAATCAGACGCTTTTTTTAGCCCGACAGCCTTGTTTAAGCCAACTTTAATAATCTCAACCACATGCCAAGGTGCTGCCCAACTACGGTGATCAATCACTTCCGCATGGACTGCAGATAAATGATCGCGAATGGTTTTTAACTGATCTTCATCTGTATGAATTAACAAACTTGTTGGTGATTCCTTTAAATAATCTGCTAAATCTCCGGTAGTAATGTTAGGATTTCCAAAATTAAAAATGTCTAAAAGCTTTTCATCATGATAGTGGAAATACACATCATCAATTACTTCAGCGATAATATTATGAAAATGAAAGCTCCTACACGCTTCAACAATTTCATGTGCAACCTTGATATCTAGTGGTTGGTGATAGCCCCAGTTTGGCTTTCCGGGGTAATGCATAAACGCACCATTAAAATTAACAATCGGTGTGTCTAAATTCAATTCACGATAGTACATCTCGCAGGAACGAAAAGGCCGCCCCGTTGCAATCATGACGATATGACCTAATTCTCTTGCCTTTTTAATAATTTCTTTTGTTTTTAAAGATATCGTCTTATCATCTTTCAATAAAGTTCCATCTAAATCTAATGCAATTAAGTGTCTATTTGCCATAAGAACTCCTTCTAATATTAATTTCATCGCTAATATAAATGGTGCTTTAGGAAAAATTTTATATTCATGATACACTGCTAATAAAGAATTTTCATACTCCAAGGACCCTTATTATTTCTATATTCACTATGTTAACAAGTTTATAACGAAACTGTAAAAAAATTCACACCAAAAGGTATAAAAAAACTATATACTTTTTTTTATGAAGTCTCAATTTTAATGATATCAAAGATATTTGCTATAATAATTTTAGGTCAAAGACATTTGAGGAGTGAAAGAAAAATGAATGAAGAACTAAAAGAGAATATATTGGGTGCGTTAGAGTTAGTTATTGACCCTGAACTAGGAGTAGATATCGTAAACTTAGGGTTAGTATATGATACGGAAATGGATGAAGAAGGGAACGTAACCATTACGATGACATTAACATCAATGGGCTGCCCGCTTGCGGGTACGATTGTGGACCAAGTTAAACGAGCATTGGCTGATATCCCAGAAATAAAAGAGGTTGAAGTAAATATTGTTTTCAATCCTCCTTGGAATAAAGATATGATGTCACGTTATGCGAAAATTGCCTTAGGTATTCGCTAGAAAACAGCAGAATTTTCTGCTGTTTTTTTATTCTTCATTTTTTAGACATATTTATTTGCTTGGAATGTGAGAAAGTTCACTTTTTTCGAACATAACCACCTTTATAATACATTTTAATAAGGCTATCTGATTAAAAGCCAGTATTAGGAGGCATATTCAATATGAATTTTAGCCGAGATTTTAATAAAGACCCATTTATCGTTATTTGGGAACTCACTAGAGCTTGCCAATTAAAGTGCCTGCACTGCCGTGCGGATGCCCAGTATAGAAGAGATCCACGTGAATTATCGTTAGAAGAAGGAAAAAATTTAATTGATCAAATATATGAAATGAACAATCCAATGCTTGTTTTTACAGGCGGGGACCCGTTGATGAGAGAAGATGTTTTTGAAATTGCAAAATATGCAGTTGAAAAAGGTGTACGGGTATCAATGACGCCAAGTGCGACACCGAATGTAACCAAAGAAGCTATTGAAAAGGCGAAAGAAGTCGGTCTAGCACGTTGGGCATTTAGTATCGATGGTCCTAAAGCCGAGATTCATGATCATTTTAGGGGAACGGCAGGTTCCTTCGACCTTACCATGGAAAAAATAAAATATTTGCATGAAGTAGGATTACCTATTCAAATTAATACGGTAATTTCCCGTTACAATATTGACTATCTTGATGAAATGGCAAAAATGGTAGAGGAATTAGGCTGTGTGCTTTGGAGTGTCTTTTTCCTAGTTCCAACAGGAAGAGGTCAAGAATCGGATATGATTTCTTCTGTTCAACATGAAAAAGTTTTCAGATGGTTATACGATTTAAGTAAGCGCGTTTCTTTTGATATCAAAACGACAGAGGCAATGCACTACCGACGGGTTGTGATTCAACAGAAAATGCGTGAAGCGAAAGAAACAACCGATGATATCGAGTATTTAAGTGCTTTAACAGAAAAAGGATTAACAGGTTCCATTGACGGATTGGGACGGGCTCCAAAAGGTGTTAATGATGGTAACGGTTTTGTTTTTATCTCCCATATTGGAGATGTATATCCAAGTGGACTATTACCAGTGAAAGCGGGGAATATTCGTGAAACCCCCTTGGCAGAAATTTACCGTGAATCACCAATATTTAAATCACTAAGGAACCCTGACCTCTTTAAAGGAAAATGCGGTGTTTGTGAATTCCGTCATGTGTGCGGAGGGTCAAGGTCAAGGGCCTATGCGATGACAGGAGATTATCTAGAAAGCGAGCCATTCTGCGTTTATATTCCAAAAGCATTAAGAGAGAAGCAAGTTCAGGATAATTAGATAAATAGGACAAGGCTGGCCCATTATAATGAGACAGCCTTGTATGTAATGTTATGGAAAATAAAAAAAGACGGCATGCCATACTATTCAATATTGCAATAGACTGCCGAACAATTTTCACAATCGATTTCATTTTTTAAGTATTGTAAATCCAAAATGGATATTTTTCCTTTTTTAACAGAAATGATTTTATCCTTTTTTAGTTCACTTAGAATCCGGTTTGTACTTTCACGGGATGTACCGCAGAAATTAGCCAGTTCTTGGTTTGTAAGCGGAAGATCAATTAGAATTCCGTTATCTTTTTGAATACCATAACTATTTGTCATTCGGATAAGAGTTGAAAATAGTGCCCCTCGTTTCCCATTTAGGACAAGATCGCGAAACTTTGTTTGCGTTTTACGGAAATGATCACTCATCCATTTCATGAATTCAAAGGCAAGTTTACTATTTTGAAAAATTTCGCTTTCAATGACATCTTTTTTTATTGCAGCAACTTCTCCTTCTTCAAGAACCATTGCACTCAATAAATACCTAGGATTATCCGTAAATAGGGTTAATTCTCCGCAAATATCATTTTCTCCACAAATTCTTAACGAAAGTTCACGACCATCTGATGTGATTTTACTAATTTGAACTTTTCCAGAAATGATAATATAAAGTTCTTCAGCAACCATTCCTTCTTGAAATAAAAAGCTTCCTCTTTCACTTTTAAATTTCCGATCTGCAAATCTAAGTAATTCTTTTATTTCAATGGAATGAGTTGGTTTCATTGGTATTGTCATCGGTTTCACCTCTACGCATCATTTTAATAACCATCTATTTTGAAATCTTCATGATTTGTTTGTTAATAATATTTTATCCTATTAGAAGGCATAAAATAGAAGTAAACAATGACAATATAGTGAAAACTTATAAGGACCTAAAGTATTTCTAGATAGGCAAACTTCTGCTAAGATAAGACTTATACAATTATAAGTATTGTCATAGTGAATAATGTAACAGTCTTTTCTACGAATGACTGATACACTAAAAACAGGTTCCTTAAAAATAATGGAGTTGAGATTAATGGAAAAAACCATTATTAAAGATAAATTAAATAGACCCTTGCATGACTTAAGGATTTCTGTAATCGATCGATGCAATTTCCGCTGCCAGTACTGTATGCCAGCAGACCAATTCGGGCCTGATTTTGAATTTCTTCCAAAAAGCGCTTTGCTGTCATATGAAGAGATTGAACGCCTTGCGAAAATATTTGTAAGTTTGGGAGTGGAAAAAATTCGTTTAACAGGAGGGGAGCCTCTTCTTCGGAAAGATTTACCTATTCTTGTTAAGAAATTATCCGCAATTGAGGATTTACATGATATCGGATTAACGACAAACGGTGTACTCTTGCCAAAATTGGCAAAAGAGTTAAAGAATGCCGGTCTTAAACGCGTTAATGTCAGCCTTGATACTTTAAATGATGAATTGTTTGGGGAAATTAACGGGCGCGGGGTAGCCACTGGACCTGTATTGGAGGGCATTGAAGCTGCCAAACAAGCTGGGCTTGGGGTCAAAATTAATATGGTTGTAAAGAAAGGCTTGAATGATACTGAAATCATTCCTATGGCAGAATATTGCAAAGAGAATGGACTGGAGTTGCGTTATATCGAATATATGGATGTTGGCTCTACAAATGGCTGGAAAATGGATGATGTCATTACTAAGAAACAGATTTATTATCTATTAAAAGAACGATTTGAGCTCGAGCCAGTAGACCCTGCCTATTATGGGGAAGTGGCGAAACTATATCGTTATAAAGATAAAGATGTGAATGTGGGATTCATTACTTCTGTGTCTGAATCTTTTTGCACAAGTTGTACACGATCTCGTTTATCAGCGAATGGTCAGATTTTTACATGTTTGTTTAATGGGAATGGGCATGATATTCGTAACTTTATGAGAAATGGTGCCACTGATGCAGAAATCCGGGAACGAGTAACTGCGATTTGGAATGCTCGAGATGATCGATATTCAGACGAAAGAACTGCCGAAACGTACAAAAATCGTAAAAAAATAGAAATGTCTTATATTGGCGGTTAAACTCTCTTCATCAGAAGAGAGTTTTTTCAAATGAAAAACAGCCTGGGATACAGGCTGTTTTTATCATTAAATATATCTAGGAAATAGAATGTTGTTTTCAAGATGTACATGCATAAAAGTTAATCCTTCTAATGCTTCTAAACGGGCATAAACAAGACGATACGTACCACAAGCATCCAAAGGAAGAGTAAAGTCAGATGTAACAGCACGAATTTTCCTTAAAATTTCTCCGGCATGGTCATGTTCTTTTTCTAATTCAACAATCATTTGAATAGCTTCTTCTCGGTTCTCAACCGTTCCATCGGCTAGCTGCTTAATTAAAGGAAATACAACAGCTTCCTCTTTTGCCATATGTTCCATCAATTCTTTTTTAAATTCATAAAAGAGTTCATTCACCTGTAATAATTCGGGGTGGTTATCACCGTGTACACGTGATACTTTTGTTACATACGGACTAAGCATCGTTAGTTCCTCTTCTGATACACGATGGTAATTGGAGATGACATGATTAATAATTGTAGTTGAATCAGAGTTAGTCCAAACTTCAACGTCTTTTTCGGCATTTTCATATGTTTCAAATACTTCTTTTAATTCCTCTAATAAAGTATCGAGATTAAGATTATTTTGAGAAACAGCAGTTGCTAGTGGAATGTTCCCTCCACAGCAAAAATCAATCCTGTTCTTTTTAAACACGTCACTTGTTTTTGGTAATTCATTTACAATATCTTTAACTAATGAATTTGCAGTAATAGTGAAACTCATCGTATATTCCTCCTTAAAAAAATCCTGTTGAGTAAATCTACGTTAATCATAATGTAAAAAAGCAAAAAATTAGGTGACCTAAATCACACATTCGATATGATTTACATTTTTATGTCTGAATTCCTTTGAATTGTGACATTTGATATGTTTCTAAGTTTCTAATAAGCTTATAATGAAGATTATTCAATGATAATGATACATATCAAAAATAAATATGGTTAAGGCAGGAGTTGATGATTTTGTTTGAAAGAAGAAAACCAATACCCGTTGGGGAAGCTGTCCAAAAAATTATGGAATACCAATTACCGGGTGTAACCGAACAGATTTCAATAAATGAAAGCTATGGCCGCTTTTTATCTGAGGATTTAATAGCGACAAGTGATGTTCCTCATTTTGATCGGGCTCCCTACGATGGATTTGCTGTCAGGTCTATCGATACCTGTGATGCCTCACAAACGAATATTGTTGAGTTTGAAGTTGTCGATCATATTGGTGCTGGCATGGTTTCAAAAAAAGTAATTGGTGCATTCCAAGCTGTAAGAATTATGACTGGAGCGATGATGCCTGAGGGTACAGATGCAGTGGTTATGTTCGAACTTACACAGGGGTACGAAAAGAATGGAATTCCCTATATGTCAATTAAACGCAGCTTTAAAAAAGGCGATAATGTTTCATTCAGTGGAGAGGATGCTAGGCAAGGAGAAATTTTGGTAAGAAAAGGGACGTTGATCAATCCAGGGATACAAGCCATGCTTGCGACATTTGGATATGACCGTGTAGCCGTAGCAAAAAAACCTCTTGTAGGTTTATTTGCCACAGGCACGGAATTATTAGAGGTGAACGAGCCCCTAGTTCCTGGGAAAATTCGAAACAGTAATTCCCATATGATTGCAGCGCAAATAGAAAGAGCAGGAGGGATTGTCCGCTATTTAGGCAAACTTCCGGATGAGTTTGAAACTTGCTTTGAAGCAGTGAAAAATGCATTAAACGATGTTGACTTGTTAATTACAACCGGCGGGGTTTCAGTGGGTGATTTTGATTATCTGCCTGCTATTTATGAAAAGCTTGGTGCGGAGGTTTTCTTTAATAAAGTTGCCATGCGGCCTGGAAGTGTGACGACGGTGGCACAGTATCATCGCAAACTTCTATTTGGGCTTTCGGGAAATCCATCAGCATGTTATGTAGGGTTCGAATTGTTTGCCCGTCCCATCATCCGAAGAATGCTATTTTCAGAAAAACCGCATCTTCGAATTGAAAAAGCTCTTTTAGAGGTGGATTTTCCTAAAGCAAATCCATTCACTAGGTTTGTTCGAAGTTCAACATTTATCGATGCGGGAAGACTTAAGACAACACCGAGTGGGCTGGACAAGTCTAACATCATTATGAGCCTTTCTGGAGCTAATTCCTTGATGATTCTTCCGGGCGGAACCAGAGGCTATGCTGCTGGCAGTGAAGTAGATGTCCTGCTGCTTGAAGATCAAGTTGGCAGTGAATGGCCTTGGTAACTCCTGTCATCTTTCAAGTGGTCGGGTATCAAAATAGTGGAAAGACAACAATCACTACAAAGTTGATTAATCTTTTAACAGAAAATGGGGTAAAAACAGTTACCATAAAGCACCACGGACATGGTGGCAGACCAGACTATCTACCTCTGAAAGATACAGAAAAACATGTAAAGGCAGGAGCAATTGCATCAATCGTCGAAGGAGATGGAAGTTTGCTCCTCCAAGCCGAGAACCATTATTATTCACTTGAAGACCAGATAGAATTGATGAAGTTTTTTCAGCCAGATGTGATTTTAATCGAAGGCTACAAACTAGAGGCTTTTCCAAAGTTGCTGTTATTAAGAGATGAAAATGACTTTTCTTTATTAAAAAGCGTTTCCAATATTACTGCTATTGTATACTGGAAAGATAAAATGGAAAAGGTAATCACGTTGAAAACCAATATTCCTTGTTTTCATATTGATGATAAAAGGGCGATAACTTGGACTTTTAAATTACTTCAAGAACTTGTACAAAAAATAGATCAAAATAGTTAAGAAAATGTCACAAAGAGAAGGCGATAGCCTTCTTTTTTTGGGAAATATGTGATGTGTTTCACATATTTTTTTACTTAGCTAGCTTATATTTAGGCTAGTTAGGATAAAGGAGTGAAAATAATGAAGTTATTTTTACCGAAACAACATGGTGCATGGGCAATGCTAATCATCCCTTTTTGGCTTGGTGTTATTAATGGAGGATTTATTTGGCAACATATCCCGTTTTTCATCGGCTGGCTCTTATTGTACTTGGCAACCTATCCGATGCTCCTTTTATGTAAAAGGAAAAAACTCACTTTTTATACTAAATGGACTCTTTTATACATGATTCCCTCGCTGCTATTTTTACTTTTTCCTTTGTTGGAAAGACCGACAATAATATATTTTGGCCTTCTGATGCTGCCGTTTTTTATAATTAATGCTATTTATACTTCAAAGAATCAAGACCGGGCGTTTATGAATGATCTCAGTGCGGTTTTTGCCTTTTCAATTGCCGGATTAGCAAGCAGTTTTTTAACAGATGGAGAAATAAATTTCGAGACACTTGTTTTCACCTTTTTAATATCGGTCCTATTTTTTGTTGGTTGTACCTTTTATGTAAAAACAATGATTAGGGAAAAGAAGAACACTCAATTTAAATGGATTTCATGGTTTTACCATATTGTGTTAGTCATTTCTTGCTTCGGTTTTGGTGTCTGGATTGTTGCCTTAGCATATATCCCTAGTTTACTAAGAGCGATTGTTTTTTACGGCAGGTCCTTATCCCCAAAACAAATTGGCATTTACGAAATCATTAATTCAGCAGTATTCTTTACGATATCAGCCATCCAACTAAGCATATTAACATAAAAAAATCGGTCAAATGACCAAAAAAGGCTATCGAAAAACCTTCGATAGCCTTTTTTGGGTACAATAATCTTTAATGTTGATTGACCCCTGTTGATTGGAGCGAAGCACCTGGAGTGGAAATCAACAGGCCCATTAGCATGGACAAAATCAAAAGAATTCCTAATCCACTTTACAGATTTCTATTGGACAGTCCTCACAATCGATTTCCCTTTTTAAATAGTCTAAATCATGAATGGTAATCATGCCCTTTTCAATGGATACAATTCCGTTCTTTCGTAAATCGCTTAACAAGCGATTGACAACTTCCCGTGAAGTACCGCAAAAATTAGCCAACTCTTGATTGGTAAGCGGCAGCTCGATTAGTATTCCTTTATTGGTCTTGATACCATAACTATTGGTAATTCGAATAAGTGTGGAGTACAAAGCCCCTTTTTTACCGTGAAGAACCAAATCACGGAACTTTGTTTGGGTCTTTCGGTATTGTTGGCTCATCCACTTAATGAACTCAAATGAAAGTGATTGGTTTTGTGATAGCCTTTCTTCAAGTGTGTCTTTCATAATAACGGCTACCTCTCCACTCTCAACGACACGAGCACTTAATAAATATCTGGAAGAAGGAGAGAATAAATTTAATTCACCGACAAAATCACCACTCGAGCACATTCTCAGAGTGAGCTCCCTTCCGTCAGGAATGATTTTGCTGATTTGAAGAATTCCACTTTGTACTATGTACAATTCATCAGCAGTAGATCCTTCTTGAAATAAAAAATTCCCTTTTTCAACTTTCTTTATATGGTGAACTGTATCAAAAAGATGGGACAGTGTTACCGGTATTTCTCTTACTGACTGCATACTCATAACCACCTTTAAAGGTACGAAAATTTGTCTAAAAAATTGACAGTCAAGGTTATATTTACAAGATAATACTATAATTATATTGTTAACAAAGAATAATTAGCAATAAATGAGTAATAAGTTCATACAATCGTCATAACTTCGTGCCGACTTTGTTTATTTCTTAGGAAATAATGTCGATTAGTATAGGAATTTGTAAGAAATGCCAATAATGACAGAGCCTGAAACGGAAATAATAACAATGTGAAGAAAAGGAGGGAAAAAGAATGGGTCAAAATCGCCAGTTTAAATCTGGAAGTAAAGCACCTAATAATGGTGTTTATATTGAAGTGGGAGATACGGGAAGCAATGTCAATAATCCGAAAAAGATCAAGTTAAAAGCAGGGGATGCCTTCCCAGAGACTTCCAATGATGAACGAGTTTGGACATATCAGAGAAAACCATAAATTTAATACAGAAAAGGTCATCCATTGGGTGGCTTTTTCTTTTGTGTAACTCTGGACTAAAGACTGTATTATCTAAACCGTGAAAATTTCCTTTTTAGACGGGATTGTTTTATAATAAAAATAAAGGTCAAACTTGGTCAAAGAGGGTGTTGAAAAATGGATATGAATCGAATGACAGAACGGTTACAGAAAGGAATGATGGATGCCCAATCGGTAGCGGTAAAGAAAAATCATCAAGAGATTGATGAACCTCATTTATTTATCTCGTTAATGGAGCATGAAGATAGCCTCATTTCTAGCATATTAGAGAGAGCGGGAGTATCTTCTGAAAGAACCAAAAAGAACCTTATGGAATCTCTGTCAAAAAAACCAGTGGTTACAGGCAGTGGTGTTGAACAAGGAAAACTATATATTACAGCAAGGCTGCAAAAGTTACTTGTAAAAGCTGAAGAATATATGCAAAAATTTTCAGATGAATATTTATCTGTCGAGCATATTCTGTTAGCTGCGGCTTATTCAGATGACACAGAAATACGAAAGATATTACGAGCTTTAGGAAAGCAGCCAGAGCATGTTTTACAAGCGATAAAAGATATAAGGGGGAATCAAAGAGTGACATCACAAAATCCCGAAGCAGGATACGATGCCTTAAAAAAATATGGACGGGATCTTGTTGCAGAAGTTAGAGAAGGAAAAGTGGATCCTGTTATTGGACGTGATTCTGAAATCCGAAATGTCATTAGGATATTATCAAGAAAAACAAAGAATAATCCGGTGTTAATCGGTGAACCTGGTGTAGGAAAAACAGCCATTGTAGAAGGGCTGGCACAAAGGATCGTTCGAAAAGATGTTCCAGAGGGTTTAAAGGATAAAACCATTTTTTCATTAGATATGAGTGCATTAATTGCTGGTGCTAAATTTAGGGGTGAGTTTGAAGAACGATTAAAGGCGGTATTAAATGAGGTTAAAAAGAGTGAAGGCAGGATCTTATTATTTATCGATGAAATTCATACGATTGTTGGCGCAGGGAAAACGGAAGGTGCAATGGATGCTGGAAATATGTTAAAACCGATGCTTGCACGTGGTGAACTTCATTGCATAGGAGCAACAACACTTGATGAACACCGAAAATATATTGAAAAAGATCCTGCACTTGAACGAAGATTTCAGCAGGTACTCGTCCAAGAACCAAACGTAGAAGATACTATTTCAATACTACGAGGCTTAAAAGAGCGTTATGAAGTACACCATGGTGTAAAAATCCATGATCATGCTTTGGTGGCAGCTGCAACATTATCAGATCGTTATATTACGGATCGGTTCTTGCCCGATAAAGCCATTGATCTTGTTGACGAAGCATGTGCTTTAATCCGGACTGAAATAGATTCCATGCCAACAGAATTGGATGAAGTAACACGAAGAATTATGCAATTAGAAATTGAAGAAGCAGCTTTAAGTAAAGAGGTGGATGAAGGAAGCAAGTTACGGCTCGAAGTTCTTCTTAAGGAACTTGCTGACCTAAAAGAGACAGCTAATGAAATGAAGGCAAAATGGCTGCAAGAGAAACAAAGTATTCAGAAATTGCAGGAGAAAAGGGAGAATTTAGAGAAACTTCGCAGGGAACTTCAACAAGCAGAGGATAAATATGATTTAAATCGTGCGGCAGAACTTCGGCATGGTCAAATTCCATTAGCAGAAAAAGAACTGAAGGAACTCGAAACCGCCTCAGTTAAGGATGAAAAATTACTTCGTGAAGAAGTAACAGGTGAAGAAATATCGAACATCGTATCTAGATGGACGGGAATTCCGCTTTCTAAACTAGTCGAAGGCGAAAGAGAGAAGCTGCTCCGATTAGAATTGATCCTTCATGAAAGAGTGATTGGTCAGAATGAAGCTGTAAATTTAGTGGCAGATGCGGTCCTAAGGGCTCGTGCTGGAATTAAAGACCCTAACCGGCCAATCGGATCATTTTTATTTTTAGGTCCAACTGGGGTTGGAAAAACGGAGTTAGCAAAAGCCCTTGCGGAGTCTTTATTCGACAGTGAAGAACATATAGTCCGGATTGATATGTCTGAGTATATGGAGAAGCATGCCGTTTCCCGCTTGATTGGTGCACCCCCTGGATATGTTGGCTATGAAGAAGGCGGACAATTAACGGAAGCAGTGAGGAGAAGACCATACTCGGTTATCTTAATGGATGAAATAGAAAAAGCCCATCCTGAGGTCTTTAATATTCTCCTTCAAGCGCTTGATGACGGAAGAATTACAGACTCGCAAGGGCGTGTAGTTGACTTTAAAAATACAGTGATAATTATGACATCAAATATTGGCTCACAATTTTTGCTAGAACGAAGTGAAAATGAAAGTGAAATCTCTGAAGTGGTAAGAGAAAAAGTGATGAGTCAATTGAGGGGGCATTTCCGACCAGAGTTTTTAAATCGCATAGACGAAACAATTCTCTTTAAGCCACTATCACTAGACGAGATAAAGAATATTGTTGCAAAAATGATGAGAGAATTGCAGAATCGTTTAAAACATCAACAAATAGATATTTTCATCAATGAGGAAGCTAAAGAATTTATTGCTGTAAATGGATTTGATCCAATATATGGTGCTAGACCGTTAAAACGTTTTATCCAAAGAAATATCGAGACAAAACTTGCTCGTGAAATAATTGCCGGAAAGTTACTTGATCAATCCAAAGTGGAGATAGGTATTAACAATGGAGAAATTTCATTAGCTGTTAAATCGTGATCCATTAAAAAAAGTCATCCGCTTGGATGACTTTTTTTAATGTTTGGAAACTGGCTCATTTGGAATCAATGCAGTTACTACGTAAATTAGAATAGTAACACCAACTGCAGCAACAGTACCAGTAACGAAATCATATTTTGCACCAGCAGTCATTGAGCTCACTACATATGTAAGCATTTGCACTAATAGAAATGACCAGAAAAGGGTCCAAAAAAATCGCATTATTCTTCACCTCTAACAACCTATTTTACATCTTTAATTATATTATCATATGATTCAGAAATGATAAAGCTAAACTTCCTTTCGTGGTAAGTTGTCCTTTCCGGCTTACCGTGCTCTTCTTCTTTTTTTTCCTGCTTGAATTCCATCTGTGCCGCGTATAAATAGGCAAAACCCCTTTCAACTTTAATATGCCGGCATACAATACTGTGAGGAAATATGGAAAAGGAGATTTAACGATGGAAAATCGTAATTTTCAGATGGATACCCAATGGAATATTATTCATTACCCAGAGAAGCCCACAGGATTTGGGATCTTAATACTTGGAGATGAAAGGCATTTTGTCGATGACTGTAAATGCTTTTGGACACAAAACGAAGGTAAGTTGGCAATTATCAACCAGCTAAAAGAAAAAGGGTACACCATTTTTTCCTCGAATCTTTATGGGCGAAACTGGGGAAGCGATAATGCTGTTGAACTCGCAGAGAGATTATATCAGCATGTAATCCGAAGCGAGATCCTTAATAACAAAATTCATGTTTTGGCAGAAGGTATGGGGGCATTGGTTGCTTTGAAACTAATGGAAAAGATGAAGCACAGGATTAGGTCGATTATTTTACTTAATCCGATTCTATCCTTAAAACATCATCTTGAACAAGAAAAGGAACATAAATTTTTTTATAAGAAGCTGCTGAGGGAATTATCATTAGCGCATCAAATGGAGCAGAACGTACTTGAAAACACATTTCTTAGCAGGGAAGAAAACATTAAACAACCATTTGACTGTCCAGTTAAAATAATCCATGTCTTGTCTGGGGCAAAATCTTATAACCAGTCCAATTTGTATCAACAACTAATTAGTGGGTCCGAGATAAATCCAACATTTATTCTTCCAGAGAAAAAACAACGACTAGCAATAATTATGATAAAGTTCTTCAACCGTCATGAATCGGTCTTATAAACTTCATCCTCCCCACAAGAAATAATTCCTTAACGATGCGCATAGGATTCATTAAGGTTAGTGTGGGGAGGAAAAATATATGGACAAGGCAATTCTTTTTGGTTTGTTTGACTTTGTGAATTTTCATATTTGCAAGAGTTTGTTAAATAAAGGGCTAGAGGTAACGGGTATTCATCCAGCAGAGACAGGTCAAATAGAATTTCTAGAAGAAAAAAGGCTTGAAGTAGGCCGAAATGCAAACTTAATAGAACAATCATTATCGGAGTGGGGGATTGACCAAGAAAAATCCACACCCAATACCAGTCTAATCATTTCAATATATGATCTTTTTATGAGCAAAAAAGAACAAATTTTAGAGGATGGAAATGTAACTAAGCAGATGGTTCAATATCTGGAGGGTAATAGGAATGAAGTTAACAATGTTCTTATTCTCCCTGTCCAAATTCTGACGAGTACATTTAGGGGTAAGGAAATAGAGGGATTCCTAGATTTAATAAAGGGAGTAGAAAATAATACGCAGTCTATTTACTTACCCGCAGTTTATGGCCCATGGCAATCGAATACTTTTTTATTTCAAAAAGTATTAAGTTCAAAATATCAAGAAATAGAGATTACAACTGATGAAAGAGAATGGTCCAATGATGTCCTTTTTATAAATGATGCGCTAGAGTCTATTGTAGATATTATTGAAACAGGAGAGCCAGGTAGTTTTGTGCTTGAAAGTGGCCAGAAGAATCAATGGTTGAGATGTGCTGATCATCTAAATATCGCCGAAAATCATCGGGCGAAAAATGGTTATGAATCATTGGATTTGAATTCTGACATTGTAAAAGTTTCCGTTAAAAAAGTAACTTCATTAAAAAAATCCATTCAGGAACAAAAGGATCATGTCCAGCGATTGTATGCAAATCAGTTGTAAAGTGTCCTGATTTTTGTATAGAATATGTTGGAAATAGGGATGATGAAAGATAGGATTCATTTCGCTAATTACATTTAGAAGGAGATAATATGATTAGTCAGGATAAATCTTTAGAATTTATGCAGATCGCGATGAAATACTTACCAGAGGCTAAAGAACAACTGGACAAGGCCGGTGTTGAATTATCAATGGATTTAATTCAGCCGTTTATGGATCTTTTTTCAAAGGTTATGCAAGAGGCATACGAACTTGGTTTAGCTGAGGGGCGTAAAGAAATGTAAAAAGAAATAAGCTCTCGGACGCGGGAGCTTATTTCTTTTTCAATATTTGCCTTAAACAGTTGCTTAAAATGGACTTTATTTGATAAAATTAGGACCAAGTCATAATAATTGATATTAAACAATAGGATATATAATGTTGTCATAAATAAAGGAGATGGACCGTATGAGAGCAGGGATTGTAGGTATCGGTAGGTATTTACCAGAGAAAATTGTCACCAATAAGGATTTAGAAAAAATTATGGATACATCTGATGAATGGATTCGTACAATGACAGGAATTGAAGAGAGGAGAATCGCAGCCGACGATGTTAACACTTCAGACATGGCATTTGAAGCTGCCCAAAAGGCGATTCAAGATGCGGGGATCACTGCCGAAGAGATTGATTTAATATTGGTAGCTACGGTAACTCCAGACACTCCGTTTCCTTCGGTTGCATGCAGAATTCAAGAAAGATTGGGAGCAAAGAAGGCTGCAGCAATGGATGTAAGTGCAGCTTGTGCTGGTTTTATGTACGGTATTGTGACGGGTAAACAATTCGTTGAAACTGAAGTTTATAAATATGTACTTGTCGTTGGAGTGGAAAAACTTTCGAAAATTACAGATTGGTCTGACCGCAATACGGCAGTATTATTTGGGGACGGTGCTGGAGCGACAATTATCGGCCCTGTTTCGGAAGACCGTGGAATTCTATCCTTCGAACTTGGAGCTGATGGGACAGGATCTAAGCATCTGTACCAGGATGAATATATTATTATGAACGGTAGAGAAGTTTTCAAATTTGCTGTTAGGCAAATGGGGGAAAGCTGTATTAATGTTCTCGAAAAAGCAGGTTTATCAAAAGATGATGTCGATTTCCTCATTCCTCATCAGGCAAATATTCGAATTATGGAAGCGTCTAGACAAAGATTAGAATTACCAGTTGAAAAAATGTCAAAAACCATTAATAAATACGGTAACACTTCTGCAGCGTCGATTCCCATTTCTATTGTAGAAGATTTGGAAGAGGGAAGAATTAAGGATGATGACATTATTGTCATGGTAGGTTTCGGTGGAGGCCTAACTTGGGGTGCAATTGCAATCAAATGGGGAAGATAAAGAACAGTATGAACAAAAAGATAAGAAATGAAGGAGATAGATAATATGGAAAAGCGCAGGGTTGTAGTAACAGGCATAGGTGCAGTAACGCCGCTTGGAAATGATGCCGAAACTACTTGGAAAAATATTTTAGAAGGTCAATCTGGGGTTGGGCCGCTGACAAGAGTTAATGCTGATGAATATCCGGCAAAAGTTGCTGCTGAATCCACTGATTTTAATCCTGAGGAATTTATGGATAGAAAAGATGCACGTAAAATGGATCGTTTTACACAATTTGCGGTTGCGTCGGCATTAATGGCAGTGAAAGATGCTAATTTAACAATTAACGAAGAAAACTCCCATCGTGTAGGAGTATGGATTGGTTCTGGAATTGGCGGAATGGAAACCTTTGAACAGCAATTTGAAATATTTCAAAACAGAGGATACAAGCGTGTTAGTCCATTTTTTGTTCCAATGTTAATTCCAGATATGGCAACAGGACAAGTTTCCATTACATTAGGTGCGAGAGGCTTCAATTCATGTACAGTAACCGCCTGTGCAACTGGAACAAATTCGATTGGTGACGCCTTTAAAGTCATTCAACGCGGTGATGCAGATGCTATGGTTACAGGCGGAGCGGAAGCACCGATTACAAAAATGTCGGTCGCAGGCTTCTGTGCAAATACTGCTTTGTCCACCAATCCAGACCCAAAAACAGCTAGTAGACCATTCGATAAAAATCGTGATGGATTTGTCATTGGCGAAGGTGCAGGAATTATTGTCTTAGAAGAACTTGAACATGCCTTAGCGCGAGGTGCCAAGATCTATGCTGAAATTGTTGGCTATGGTGCAACTGGGGATGCCTACCATATTACGGCACCGGCACCAGGTGGTGAAGGCGGCGCCCGTGCTATGAAAATGGCCATTAATGATAGCGGATTAAATCCGGATGAAATTGACTATGTTAACGCCCATGGGACTAGTACAGAATATAATGACAAGTTTGAAACTCTTGCTGTTAAAGAGGTTTTCGGTGAGCATGCTTATAAATTAGCGATTAGTTCAACAAAATCGATGACAGGGCATCTTCTGGGTGCGGCTGGCGGTGTAGAAGCAATTTTTTCGGTATTAGCGATAAGAGACAGTATGCTTCCACCTACCATTAACTATGAAACACCAGATCCAGAATGTGATTTAGATTATGTACCAAATAAAGCACGTCAAAAGGAAATTAAAGCAGCAATGAGTAATTCATTAGGTTTTGGCGGACACAACGCTACGATTGTATTTAAAAAATACGAATAAACACCTACGAACGACCAGACAAATATTTCTGGTCGTTTTTTTACCATTTTATCTATGAACCTCTTTCGATTACCTTCATAAACTGTTCAGAAGAGGCTAGGTAAATGGGGTGTAAAAATGGGAATCATTCGAACAGATTATTGGATAGAAGAGGAGTTTGACAGACCTTTAAAGTTGTGTGAAAAACTAGAGCCATTCTTTGTAAAGCAAACGCCAAAGGAAATATACAATCAATTATTGAATTTTGGTATGTACCGTCCCTCTAGATCTGCTCGGATTATTATTGACCGAATGAAAGAACAAAAGGCATGGGCTCAAGTGGAACAACTCTTTAATCACTATAAAGAGAAATGGAATGGTCCTGACATACCAGTATTTCTTTTTCCCGTAGCACAAGCAGGCGGTTTCTTTCTTAAGGAAGTTAAAAGTAAAGCTGGTGTCTCGTTTCCTGATAAAATGTTTCTTTTTCTCTCGCATTTTGAGAATCCTAAAGAAATAGAGGCACTAATGGTCCATGAATATCATCACGTCTGCAGGCTAAGTAAGTTGAATAAAAGAATGGAAGACTATACCTTGCTTGATTCGATAATTATAGAAGGACTTGCTGAATATGCCGTTTTAAAAAATTGTGGTTCGGAATATTTAGCCACATGGTGCCGTATGTATAATAAAAAAGAGTTACTAAAATTTTGGGATAAATATATAAAAAAACAACTAGGTACGAAGAAAAATGAAAGAGGACATGATGAATTACTATACGGAGGGGGAAGACTGCCAAGACTTCTCGGTTACTCTTTTGGATATGATATTGTTGAACACTTTTACAAAACCAATCATTATTCTACGAAACTATCTTTTTCCATCCCCGCAATAAAGTACCTAGAACACTATAAGAATGACATCGTAAAAAGCCAATAAAGCTAGACTTAAAAAAATAGACTGACATATATTATATAAAATTCAAATAAATCTTGTAATTGTAACAATTCTGTAATAAAATTTCAAGTAAATAGTTTGAATAAACAGAATAATTTAAAAAGTTAGTAGGTGTACTATGAGCACAAAAAGATCGTTGCAAAAAGAGGCACCATTGCTCGAGGTGAAAAACTTAGAGACGGCATTTGATATTGACGGAACTGATTATAATGCAGTAGATAATGTTTCATTTAATGTTAAGCCAGGTCAAGTTGTTGGAATTGTTGGAGAGTCCGGTTGTGGCAAATCCGTTATGAGTCTCTCAATAATGAAGCTTTTGCCTAAGGGGAGCGGAAAAATAAAAACAGGTGAGGTTATTTTTGATGGAATAAATCTTGAGAAAATGACCGAATCTCAAATCAATAAAATTCGAGGGAAAGACGTCTCGATGATTTTCCAAGAGCCCATGACTTCATTAAATCCAGTTTTTACAATAGGCTATCAATTACAGGAAGTCCTTTTTAATCACTTGAAAATTTCGAAGCAAGAAGCCAGGCTAAAATCAATTGCCTTATTAAAAAGTGTCGGAATCTCACGACCTGAAAAACTGGTTGATGAGTATCCACATCAACTATCCGGCGGGATGAGACAAAGAGTGATGATCGCAATTGCTATAGCTTGTCAGCCTAAATTATTAATTGCTGATGAACCAACGACTGCACTGGATGTTACTGTTCAAGCTCAGATATTAGAACTTCTTCAAGAAATTCAGGCAGTAAATGACATGTCTATCATTTTAATAACCCATGACTTAGGCGTGATTGCTGAAATGTGTGATGAAGTTATGGTGATGTATGCCGGAAGGATTGTTGAACGTACGGATGTTGATACGCTTTTCCATAATCCCAAACATCCATATACTAGTCTACTATTGGGGGCTATCCCAAAAATGGATGGACAAGATGAACGGTTAAGTTCGATAAAGGGTATCGTACCCTCGCTTATTAATATGCCAAAAGTGGGCTGCCGTTTTGCAAATCGATGTCCAAAAGCAATGCCTGAATGCATGACAAATACCCCTTTACTTGAAGAGGTAGAACATGGCCACGAAGTTGCATGTTTACTCTTTGAAACAAGTAAACCAATTGAAGGGGTGAGATCATGAAGACTGTTTCAGTACATAAACAGAATGACCATTCTCCCATGAAGTCAGAGAATCTATTAGAGATTAAGAATCTTAAAACCTATTATCCTGTTAAAGGCGGATTTTTAAAACGCACGATTGGAAATGTAAAAGCAGTGGATAATATCTCTTTTGAGATTAAAAAAGGGGAAACGCTTGGGCTAGTTGGTGAATCTGGATGCGGTAAATCAACTGCAGGCAGAACAATCCTTCGACTATTAAAACCAACAGAGGGTCAAATTCTTTTTAATGGTAAAGACATTACCAAAGTATCAGGCAAATCACTTCGCGAGATTCGAAAGGATATGCAAATGGTGTTTCAGGACCCTTATGCTTCTTTGAATCCGATGCAAATGGTTGGGGACATTATAGCTGAGCCTATTTATAACTTTTCTAAAAAAAGTAAGGATGTATTAAAACAGGAAGTCATGGATTTGTTAAATAAAGTAGGATTACCGCCAGATGCCTATTACAAGTATGCACATGAATTTTCTGGGGGCCAGCGTCAAAGAATCGGAATTGCTAGAGCGTTAGCATTAAAGCCGAAATTAATTATTGCCGACGAACCTGTTTCAGCACTCGACGTCTCAGTCCAATCTCAGGTTTTAAATTTGTTAAAAGACTTGCAGGAAGAATTTAATCTTACCTTTCTTTTTATAGCACATGATTTAAGTGTTGTTAAACACATGAGTGATCGAATTGGTGTTATGTATCTAGGTAATATGGTCGAGGTTGCGGATATAGAAGATTTATATGCTGTACCTCTCCACCCATATACACAAGCATTAATTTCAGCAATTCCATCTCCTGATCCCAGGGTGAAAAAAGAGCGGATTATCTTAAAAGGTGATGTGCCGAGCCCAATTAATCCTCCAACAGGATGCCGATTTCATCCCCGCTGCCCCATGGCAATGGAGCAATGTTCTAAAATTTTGCCGGTATTAAAGGAGGTGAAGCCCTCTCATCGAGTTGCTTGCCACCTTTACTAGAAAAGCGAATGCACATGTACGCTTTCACTAGACAGTAACGAAAGGAAAAATAAAAACTATAGGGGGGTAAACAAATGAAGAAGAGAAGTATGCTTATGCTAGCCGCATTAATGCTGGTTCTATCCGCATTTTTAGCGGCCTGCAGCGGCGGAGAAAAAACAGGGACAAGCAAAAACGAAGATGATGGTAAGACTGGCGAAACGGCCGGAAAACCACAAGATGGCGGGACACTAGTTTATGCACTAGATTCCGCACCAGAGGGTAAATTTAACTATTCTTTTTATGGTAATGCATCTGATCAGTATGTCATTGATTTCTTTGATGAAAACCTAATTGATTATGACGAGAATTTAAAAGCACAGCCTCATATCGCCTCATGGAAAACAACAGACAATAAAGTTTTTGATTTCGAAATCAAGCAAGGTGTAAAGTGGCACAATGGCGATGAGTTATCAGTGAAAGACTGGGAATTTGCATTGAAAGTTATCGCCGACAAGGATTATGATGGTCCACGTTTTGATAACGTAAGAAACATTGTAGGTGCACAAGATTATCATGACGGCAAAGCGAAAGAAATCGCTGGTATCAAAGTAGTGGATGATTACCACATCCAAATTACTTTTGATAAAGCTCGTGTAAACAACTTGGATAATCTTTGGACATACCCGATGAACCGTACGGAATTTAAAGGACTTGCAGTAAAAGATATGATGGCATCCGCACAAGTTCGGACCAAGCCAGTTGGTTTAGGACCATTTAAAGTAACGAAAGTAATTCCAGGTGAATCCATAGAAATGGAACGATTTGATGATTACTTTGGCGGCAAACCACATATCGAAAAAGTAGTTATTAAAGTGATTGATCCTTCACTTTCTGTTGGAGAACTTAAAAACGGGACGCTTGATATGACTTCTTTTCATCCTAGTATTATTGATCAAGTCAAAGCACTCGATAATGTAAATGCTGTTACCTATCCAGGCGTAAGCTACTACTATGTTGGTTTCAGATTAGGTACCTGGGATGGCGAGAAAAACATCATGAACGAACCTAAATACCAAGAGAAGAAGCTTCGTGAAGCAATGTATTATGCAATCAATCGAGAGGAATGGGTTAAGGCGTTCTTCTTTGGTGTAGGTAAGCCAGTCAACCGTCCAATACCTACAAACCATTGGATTGCAGCCCCTAATGAAGATTTAGAGCAATACAAATATGATCCGGAAAAAGCTAAAGCATTATTAGATGAAGCGGGATACAAAGATATTGATGGCGATGGCTTCCGTGAAGATCCAAATGGGAAGAAATTTGTTGTTAATTTCAGCCACTATGCAACGGATAACCCTACATTTGAATCGCGCGCTAAGGCAATGACTCAATATTGGGAAGCAGTTGGTTTGAAAACGAAATTAACAATGACAGATGTAAACCTTTATTATGAAATGCTTGATAAAGCTGATAAATCAATGGAAGTATTCTTCGGTGGCTGGTCAACTGGGTCAGACCCAGATCCGACTCCACTTTGGGGATCGAAAGCAGTTTGGAACTACCCACGCTGGGTAAATGCTGATAGTGATAAATTGCTAGATCAAGCACTTGATATCAATATTGTAGGAACAGATAACGATAAACGTAAGGATCTTTATGTCCAATGGCAAAAGCTATTCATGCAAGATCTACCAGCATTACCAATTGCTGAACTAGAAGAAACAATGGCAGTCAGCAAGCGAGTGCAGGACGTTAAATTTGATGTATCTGGTATGAATCGTCCAAACGAATGGTGGATTAAGCAATAGGTTCTGCTAAAAAATACTAACACAATATTAATCTTCAAATGGGAGAAGGCGTACTTCTCCCATTTGAATAACCTGGTATTGGATTTACACAGAGTGTGTACCAAAGCTTAATAGACAAGGAGAATGCACATGCTGAAATATGCATTTCGAAGAATATTGGGAATGATTCCAATGTTACTCCTTACCTCCATTGTAGTATTTACATTGGCAAAATTAATGCCTGGAGATTCACTAAGTGGAGAAATAGATCCTAGAAATACGAATCCTGAGTATATCGCAGAAATGCGAGAGAAATTGGGGTATAATGACCCGCTGCCCCAGCAGTATTTCCGTTGGATTAGTGGATTCGTTGAGGGGGATTTTGGAAAGTCAACACGTTTCAAAATAGAGGTATCCGAGGTTATTGGTGAGCGGCTCCCTAACACAATACTTTTAGGTTTTTCATCCATATTAATAACCTATATTCTCGCATTTATAATGGGCTCCTATGCAGGACGAAAGCCTTATACTCTGACTGATAATCTAATTGGAGGATTAAACTACATAGGATTGGCCATCCCATCCTTTATTGCTGGGGTATTCGCTATCTTCTTCTTTTCCTTTACGCTAGGCTGGTTTCCATCCAATGGTTCAGTCGATATTAGTGTGACCGAAGGAACCATTGAATGGTGGTTAAGCCGTTTACATCATGTCTTTCTGCCTGCGGTCGTACTAGGATTATTAAGTACAGCTAGTTATACCCAATTTTTACGTAACGATATTATCGAAAATAGCCGTAAGGACTATGTCCGCACAGCACGTGCAAAGGGTACGCCGGAACGAAAGATTTATAATGTTCATATTTTAAGAAACTCAATTATTCCACTTATAACATTTTTAGGATTTGATATCGTCGCCATTATTAGTGGTGCCATTATTACTGAGACAATTTTTACTTATCCTGGTTTAGGACAACTATTCCTACAGTCTGTAGGGACGAGGGATTATCCAGTATTATTGACATTGACAATGTTATTCTCATTCTTAACATTAATCGGCAATTTAATAGCGGATGTCTTATATGGTGTTGTAGATCCGAGAATTAGGCTAGATTAAGGGGGAGGAAAAGATGCAAATAGCAACGCAAAATGAGAAAAATATGTTAGTAACACCCCCGAAAAAAAGTTTATCTCCTTTTGCAATAGCACGAAAGAAATTTGTGAAAAATAAATTGGCAATGATTAGCCTTTTCTTTTTACTGCTTGTTACGATTGTTTCAATCCTCGCACCCTATATCACTACGGCAGATATAACTAGAATCAACATTGGGCAAATGTCGTTAGAGCCAAGTAGTGAACATTGGCTGGGAACAGATAAATCTGGACGCGATGTTTTTACAAGATTGCTTTATGGCGGACGTATCTCTTTGTTAGTAGGGATTAGTTGTACATTTTTTGTTATTATACTGGGAACTTTAATCGGCTCAATCTCAGGGTATTTCGGCGGAGCGGTTGATAGCTTATTAATGAGATTTACCGATTTTATCTTAAACTTTCCATTCCTTGTATTTGTCATTGTTCTAAATGCTATCCTTTTTGGAAAAGTTAACGGATTGTGGGTATTAATTGGAACAATAAGCTTGCTAAGTTGGGGGGGGATTGCCCGGATTGTCCGCAGTAAGATTCTCGCCGAAAAAGAAAATGAATACATTACAGCAGCCATTTCTATAGGTTGTTCACCAACAAAAGTTATTGTGAAACATCTTCTTCCCAACATTTTATCTACTATTATTGTTCAAGCAACGATTACATTTGCAACGATGATTGTTGCTGAAACAGGTTTAAGTTTTCTTGGCTTTGGTGTACCGCAAGAAATTCCGAGTTGGGGAAATATGTTGAATTCAGCTAATGAGCCTGATGTTCTTCAATTCAAACTTTGGATTTGGGTACCGCCAGCATTAATAATCACAATAACCATTTTATCTATTAACTTTATCGGTGAAGGTCTAAAGGATGCCTTTAATCCAAAATCTAAACGTTAAAGATCTACCATTACCTGGTGGATTTTTTTTGTGGCATTTTAAAGTTCATTGTTGATTGCAGTTCATAAATGTAATTGGAGCAAAATATATATAAAGGAATAATTTAACTAAGGTCTGCCCATACTGATTTACAAACAGTTTCTTGAAGTGAGGGGTTGTACAATGTTGTATCTTCATGATGTATGGGTGAATTGGTTTGAAGGGGAAGAAAACGGTTACAATGTATGCCATTTCCATGAATGGCGTAAGGATGATGGCGTGGAGTTATTAGACCAAGTGCCATTGATGAAAGTTGAACCGATTTTGTTTAATTACATTGAAAATGATTTGTCAGAATTACCTCAACAGCTCTTAGATGATATCTTTCAGAAAGCATATTTGAGGAAGAATCATGAAAGAGTTCAACTTGACTATTGTTTTGTAGTTACAGATGGAATTGGTATATTAGCCATTGATACCATTGGCTATAATATTCCAATCCGTAAAAGCCGATTAATTCCAAGACAAGAGCAGTTAGTTTACGAAATGATAAGTCAACATGAGGCTAATAAATACCACTTTTATGAGCAGCCAAAATCAAAAGACTATCACATTCTCTCACCTGAGCCGGAATTAATGAGAGGTTTAACAAGAAAAGAACGTCAATTAAAACAACTATTATTTATGGCACTAGACCAACTACTCTCATCGAGTAATGAGGCAGAAGTTAGGTATTGGTACACTGAATGGTGTCCGGAAAATTATTCAACGATTCAAGCTTTAAATTTTGAAGCCGCATGGGAACAGTTATTTGAGGAAACAAAGTATGGATGGTCGAAGAGGCATGAAACATTTTGTGAAAATCTAATAAAAGGACAGCCGTTTTTTGAAAAACTTTGGGAAATGGAACACGGTCCAAAAGTAAATTAAAAGCCTGACCCAACAGATATGCTACACATATCTGTTGGGATTCAGGCTTTTTTAAATTCTACCTCTTCTTACGGCCTAACCCCATAGCGTTTTCCATTTTCTTCAAAGTCTTATTAGCCACTAAGTTTGCTTTTTCTGCACCTTCATCCAATATACGGTCAAGTTCGGGTGAATCAAGTAATTCATAGTATCTTTCTTGTATTGGTGTAAAGAAGTTGACAACGACATCGGCTAGGTCACTTTTAAAATCACCGTAGCCTTTCCCTTCGTACATTCCTTCAATTTCAGAAATAGTTTTTCCACCCAAGATAGAGTAAATTGATAATAGGTTTGATATACCAGGTTTGTTTTCTTTATCGAATTTAACAATCCCTTCAGAATCTGTCACAGCACTCTTGATTTTTTTCACCATTTGCTTCGGATCATCTAAAGGTGTGATATTAGCTTTTTGGTTTGGATCGGATTTGCTCATTTTTTTCGTTGGTTCTTGCAGAGACATAATTCTTGCACCAACCTTAGGAATACTTATTTCAGGAATAGTTAAAATGTCTCTGTATTTTTTATTAAAACGTTCTGCTAAGTCACGAGTTAATTCCATATGCTGCTTCTGATCTTCGCCAACAGGAACTAAATCTGTATTATATAGAAGAATATCGGCTGCCATAAGAGGAGGGTAAGTTAATAAACTTGCCTGTACTGCCTCTTTCCCTGTGGATTTATCTTTGAATTGAGTCATTCTTTCTAATTCTCCGATATAGGCTACACACTGCATCAACCATCCCGCTTGAGCATGAGCAGGAACCTCCGACTGAACAAACAATGTGGCTTTGTTTGGATCAATTCCAACTGCTAGATACAATGCAGCTAAACTTCGGATATTTTTCCGCAGAATTCCTGGGTCCTGCGGAACGGTAATGGCATGCTGGTCTACGATACAAAAAAAGCAATTGTATTCGTTTTGCATTTCTACAAATTGTTTCAACGCTCCAATATAGTTACCGAGTGTTATCGTTCCACTTGGCTGAATACCAGAAAAAATCGTTTTCATAATCATTTCCTCCTAAAAAATATATAAAAAAACCATTCATCCCCTAAAACGAATAGGGACGAATGGTTCGCGGTACCACCCTAAATTACTCAAAAAAGAGTCACTCATTGCTAAAACCATCTCGAAGACAATTTAGCCACCTTTTAACGCAAGGTTACGTCTAATCCTACTTATATATAACATAGAAATAATTTGTTCAGATAGAGGCTCCAAAGTCCATTCCGTATTTATTCGTGTTTGTTTCCACCACCCACAAACTCTCTGATCCGAATGTAAATACGTACTACTCTTTATCATCGCCTTTTAAGCAACTATACAATTGTACTTATTATAATGAAACGAATAATTATTTTCAAGTCAGTTAAAAATAATATATGACCAGGGCAATAAGCATAAACAGTCCATTAATAAGCCCGTAAAAAGCTAAGGGCTTTTGGTTGAATGTAACAAGTTCTGATAAAGGAGGTATTTCATCAAATCGTCTTTTATTATGACCTCTTTGAAACGCAAAACTGAAAGATTTTGAAATGACGTCATAAAAGCCTGAATGGATAGTATAAACAAGCAAGGAAGTAAGCAAGAGTCCTGCTGAAAAATAAAAAGATATATTGATATAGCTTAACAAGGACACTTTGTGATTATTAATAAAAGAAATAAAAATAATCACTAGTTGTATGAATGCTATAATTAGGAGTTTTTTCTTAAGTTGATAATTCACTAAATAACCTCCAAAAGATTGATTTAATAGGGGTTTACTTAAGTATATTATATTAAAAATCCGTATAAGTCTAAATTATAACATAGGAAAATGTAATGATAACGTAAAGAATGTTTCTGAACTGTAAATAAACTTCAAAAAAATAATGTACAATTTCTAGAAAATATGTATAATAGAGAATGTAGTAATTTTTCAGAATAATAGAAAAGGGAGGTCTACTAGTGAAGAAATCAAAACTTTCACTACTATTAGTACTATCACTAGTTCTCAGCATGTTCCTTGCAGCATGTTCGGGCGGAAACAAGAATGAAGGTTCGTCCAAAAATGAAGGCGATAATAAAGCCGGCACTGAAGAAACCCAATTAGCAGATGAGCAAGTTCTAAATGTTCTTGAGTCTGCAGAAATTCCTTCAATGGACAGCGTAATGTCTCAAGACGTATTGAGCTTCACAATGTTAAATGCTACAAACGAAGGTTTATATCGTTTAGATCCAGACCAAAAAGTTATTCCTGGCGTTGCTGAAGCAGCACCAACTTATAATGATGATAAATCTGTTATCACAATTAAATTAAAACAAGATACAAAATGGTCAAATGGTGACCCTGTAACTGCACATGACTTTGTATTTGCATGGCAACGTGCAATTGATCCTAAAGTTGCTGCTCCATACGGTGCATACTTCATGGAAGGCAAAATTAAAAATGCATCTGAAATTGTTGCTGGAAAAGCAAAACTTGATGATTTAGGTATTAAAGCAGTAGATGATTATACTTTGGAAATTACATTAGTAAGACCACTTCCATACATCGAATCTTACTTAACTTTCCCATTGTTCTTCCCACAAAACAAAAAGTTTGTTGAAGCGGAAGGCGATAACTATGCGAAAGATGCAACACACCTACTTTACAATGGTCCGTTTAAAATGACTAAATGGGATGGTCCAACAGGAACTGAGTGGGTATTAGAAAAGAATGCTGATTATGTAAATGCAAAGGACGTTACTTTAGAGAAAATTAACTTTAACGTTTCTAAAGATCCACAAGCATCTGCAAACGCGTATACTGCTGGTGAAGCTGATATCACACCAAAACTTGCACAAGCGGCAATTCTTTCACAATTTGAAGGACAAAAAGATTTACTTCGCTATCAAGAACCATCAATCTGGTGGTTAAAAATGAACGAAAAGAACCCAGCATTAAAGAATGTTAATATCCGTAAAGCAATTGCTTTAACTGTTGACAAAAAAGCTTTAACTGAAGATGTATTAGCAAACGGATCCATCCCTGCTGATTTCTTAGTTCCAAAAGGATTCTCTTTTGACACAAATAATAAAGACTTCCGTGAAACTACAGGAACTTACTTAAGCACTAACAAAGAAGAAGCTAAAAAGCTTTGGGAACAAGGTCTTAAAGAAACAGGACTTAAAGAAGTTAAGTTTACTTATGTTGGTCAAGATACTGAAACTTCAAAAGTAACTGATGCATTCGTTAAAGATCAGTTAGAGAAAAACTTACCAGGATTAAAAATTACAATCGAAGCAGTTCCTTTCAAAATTCGTATCGCTCGTGAAGATGCTGAAGATTATGATTTATTAATGGGTGGTTGGGGACCTGACTACGCTGACCCAATGACTTATATGGATCTTTGGATTACTAACGGCGGACAAAACCACATGAGCTATAGCAATCCTGAATTTGATAAGTTAATCAAATCAGCTAGTGAAGAACTTGTAGCTAAGCCACAAGATCGTTGGAAAGCTCTTCAAGATGCAGAAAAAATCTTGTTAGAAGATGATGCGGCTATTGCACCATTATACCAACGTTCAGTGAACCTATTAATCAATCCTAAGGTTCAAGGTTTTGCTCACCATGCATTTGGTCCTGACTATAGTTACCAGTGGATTAAAATCACAAAATAGTAACTATAACTAATCAAATAAAAAGAGAGTATATTTACCAATATACTCTCTTTTTACCTGTGTTAGAATTGTCGTAAGATGTCGAAAATTCAAAATAATTAGGAGGTGTAGGCATGGTCAAATATATACTAAAACGTGTTGGCTATATGATTATTACACTTTTTATTGTAACATCGCTTACCTTTTTCCTCATGAAGCTAATTCCAGGTAGTCCTTTTAATAACTTCGAAAAGCTATCTGAAGTTCAGCGAAATATTTTGCTGGATAAATATGGCTTGAACGACCCCCTGCCTGTTCAATATTTTAACTATATGATGAACTTGGTAAAAGGGGATTTAGGAGTTTCCTTCCAATTTGATAATACCCCTGTGACAGAACTTATTGCTAATCGCCTTGGACCTTCTGCACAATTAGGTTTTCAAGCAATGGTTGTAGGCTCAATTTTAGGTATTTTATTAGGTGTAATTGCTGCTCTAAAGCAAAACACTTGGATAGATTACGGTTCTACTTTTATCGCAGTAGTTGGTAAATCAATCCCATCATTTATTTTTGCTGGATTAATGCAGTATTATATTTCGGTAAAGTTAGGCTGGCTTCCAGTAATGTTATGGAAAGGACCTGAATATACAATTCTTCCTACTATTGCACTAGCGATGTTTCCAATCTCGATTGCAGCGCGTTTTATGCGTACTGAAATGGTTGAAGTATTAGGGTCTGATTATATAACTTTGGCGAGAGCTAAAGGTGCGAGCCGCTGGCAGATTAGCTTTAAGCATGCTTTAAGAAATGCGTTAATACCTGTAGTTACTGTTTTAGGGCCATTAGCTGTTAGTTTAATGACTGGCTCACTTGTTATTGAGCAAATTTTTGGAATCCCAGGAATTGGTGAGCAGTTCGTTAAATCTATTAATATGAATGATTACCCCGTTATTATGGGTACTAACATTTTATTTGCGGTCCTATTTATCGTAGTAATCTTAATTGTTGATATTCTTTATGGAATCATCGACCCACGTATTCGTGTATCGGGGGGGAAAACTAAATGAGCAACAAAGACATAACAATTTCAAAGGATATGTTTGCTCCTGTCCATATTGATCCATCAAAAAGTGAAAAGATTGCCAAACCAAGTTTGAATTTCTGGCAAGATTCATGGCTAAGAGTCAGGAAAAATAAAGGTGCTGTAGTCAGCATGGTCATTCTAGTTATAATGATATTAATGGCCTTTGTTGGTCCAATGATTACGCCATATTCTTACGATACGCAAAACACAAAACATAATAATTTACCACCGCGAATTCAAGGTTTAGAAGATGTTCACTGGCTTCCTTTTGATGGAACATTGTCAAGAAGAGATGGTACTGTTTATAACGCGTATGAAGTTCGTAAAGTGGATGCCTATTATTGGTTCGGTACGGATAATTTAGGCCGAGATCAATTTGCACGTGTTTGGAAAGGTACACAAGTATCGTTATTTATCGCTTTTATGGCTGCTTTAATCGATATGGCTATTGGGGTTGCATATGGAGCCATATCGGGTTATCTAGGTGGACGAATAGATAGTGTAATGCAGAGGATTATCGAGGTTATTGTGGGTATTCCGAACCTGATTGTTGTTGTATTGATGATACTCGTGTTAAAACCAGGTATTATCCCAATTATTATTGCCTTAACCATTACAGGATGGACTAGTATGGCTCGTGTGGTACGTGCGCAAGTATTAAAATTTAAAGGTCAAGAATTTGTACTTGCTGCAAAAACCTTAGGTGCGTCAAATTCGTCTATCATTTTTAAACACATGATTCCAAATATGTTTGGAGTAATTATTATTAATACGATGTTTTCTATCCCGAATGCCATTTTCTTCGAAGCATTTTTAAGTTTTATCGGGTTAGGATTACAGGAACCTCATGCATCTCTTGGAACATTAGTAAATGCAGGATTTAAATCGATGATTGCTTTTCCTTATCAAATGATTATTCCTTCCATTATGATTGCGTTAATCATGGTATGCTTCAACCTTGTTGCAGACGGATTACGTGATGCATTGGATCCAAAAATGCGTGATTAGAAGGCAGGTGGATGTAAATGGAGAAAATTTTAGAAGTTAAAGACTTAAATATATCGTTTCATACTTTTTCAGGAGAAGTTAAAGCTATCCGTGGCGTAAGTTTTGATTTATATAATGGTGAAACCTTAGCTATTGTAGGTGAATCTGGTTCAGGTAAATCTGTAACCACGAAATCAATCATGCGGTTACTTCCTGAGCACAATTCAGAGATTAAAGGCGGACAGATTTTATTTGGTGGTAAGGATTTAACAAAATTAAAAGATAAAGACATGCAAAAAATCCGTGGAAAAGATATATCAATGATTTTTCAGGATCCGATGACATCTTTAAATCCAACTATGAAAATTGGCAACCAGATTATGGAACCACTTATTAAGCACCAAAACATGAGCAGACACGCAGCAAAGGAAAGAGCAATTGAATTATTAAAGCTAGTTGGTATTCCTAAGGCGGAGTTACGTGTGGATCAATATCCGCATCAGTTCTCTGGTGGTATGAGACAAAGGGTTGTTATCGCTATTGCTTTGGCATGTAACCCGAAAGTACTCATTGCGGATGAACCTACAACTGCACTTGACGTAACCATTCAAGCACAAATTCTTGAATTAATGAAAGATTTGCAAAAGAAAATTGATACATCAATTATTTTTATTACACACGATCTCGGTGTGGTGGCAAATGTAGCTGACCGTGTTGCTGTTATGTACGGAGGAAAAATAGTTGAAATTGGGACTGCTGATGAGATTTTCTATAATCCAAAGCATCCGTATACATGGGGATTAATTAGTTCGATGCCTGATATGGATACCCAAGATGATGAACTATTCTCTATTCCGGGAACACCACCAGATTTATTAGATCCACCAAAAGGGGATGCGTTTGCACCACGTAATCCATTTGTAATGAAGATAGATTTAGAGCAAGAACCACCGTTCTTCAAAGTGTCGGATACGCATTATGCTGCAACATGGCTGCTGCATCCAGATGCACCAAAAGTCGAACCGCCAGCTGCTGTTCTAAGACGGCAAAATCAATTTTCTGGTAATGCTGATTTAGTCAAAGTTGGAAATGCTGGTCAAGCTTCATTCCCTGAAAATAAGGAGGGGAAATAAATGGCTGTAAATGAAAAATTACTTGAGATCAAAAATCTCAAGCAATATTTTAATGAAGGTAAAACAAATGAAGTAAAAGCTGTTGATAATGTATCCTTTGATATTTATAAAGGTGAAGTAATGGGCCTTGTTGGTGAGTCAGGCTGTGGTAAATCCACAACAGGACGTACAATTATCCGTTTGTATGATGCTACTGGTGGAGAAGTTTTATACGATGGAGTAAATGTTCATGGGAAAAAATCAAAGAAACAATTAAAAGAATTCAACCGAAAAATGCAAATGATCTTTCAAGACCCTTATGCATCTTTAAATCCTAGATTAAAAATAGCAGATGTTATTGCCGAGGGAATTGATATTCATGGTTTAGCAAAGTCTAAGGAAGACAGGATGGAGCAAGTATATGAGCTCCTAGAAACCGTGGGCTTGAATAGAGAGCATGCAAACCGTTATCCACATGAGTTTAGTGGTGGTCAGCGTCAACGGATTGGAATTGCACGTGCCCTTGCTGTTCAACCTGAATTTATAATTGCTGATGAACCGATTTCAGCACTGGATGTTTCTATCCAAGCTCAGGTTGTAAACCTGATGAGAAAACTGCAAAAAGAGAAGAGCTTGACCTATCTGTTTATTGCTCATGATCTTTCTATGGTTAAATATATTAGTGATCGGATCGGTGTTATGTATTTTGGTAAAATGGTCGAGCTTGCATCTGCGGATGATCTCTATAAAAACCCACTTCATCCTTATACACAATCACTTTTATCAGCAATTCCATCACCAGATCCAATCAGTGAACGGACTCGTAAACGGAAATCGTATGACCCGGCAAGTCATAATTACGATCCTAATGAACCAGTGGAATTTAGAGAAGTTACACCTGGTCACTTTGTATTATGTTCTGAGAAAGAATTCAAACAATACCAAGCACAATCTAGATAATCATAAAAAAACGATCTCGCTTTTGAGATCGTTTTTTTTTACCTGTTAATGGCAATATTTAAGGGTTCTTATTTCCGATTTCCCCCAACTGTTTTCCATCCAGTCTGGTATTTGGCACTTTCATCAACAAATTCACTTCGATTTTTACCACCGAATACCTTCTCACCAAAACTGTTCGTAATAACACCCATTAAGGCTGTGATTCCTACAATTAATAAAGCAACAATCGTTAAATCCAATATGTATGAGCCCATGGTAATAACCCCTCCATTAATTAGATATTTGTGGTGCAAATTTAATATCCCTTCTTTATTGTAAAAGAACTTACCGTTGATTTAAAGAGGAAATTAAATTACATCGACAAGTTTTCAATAATCAAATGAATGCGTTTTCATTTCGATTTTATAATTGAGAATAGATTTAAGGTTTAATTCTCTTGAAAGTAGGGTAACTCAATCTTATAAGTAATTTATTTCATGAAGACCCTCGTTTTATCAATTATTGTAGGCGAACATTATAACAGATGAATAATTATGAGTGCAAAAATACAGATAAATTAATTAAAAAAATGAAACTTTTAGGTGAATTATTCGTCTAATATAGTATAATCGAAATTTTTGAATGTTTTGCTCTAACAATATTTTTTGGAAAAAGGGATACCCTTTTAAGAAACAGTGGTGTATAATCAATGATATAAATTACTTATTTATAATTATTATTGAAATTGGTATTACCTGATTATAACCAAATCGTTTGATTCAATATAATGGATATTAAATAATAGTCTCAATTAAAAGAGGAGTGTGAAGATCGAATGGTAACACTATACACTTCACCAAGTTGTACATCATGTAGAAAAGCAAAATCGTGGTTAGAAGAACATGAAATTCCATACACAGAGAGAAATATTTTCTCAGAACCATTAACCATGGAAGAGATTAAAGAGATTCTTCGAATGACCGAAGATGGTACCGATGAAATTATTTCTACTAGATCAAAGACATTTCAAAAATTAGACGTTAACCTGGATGCCATGCCGTTACAAGATTTATTTGGGTTAATCAAAGAAAATCCAGGGCTATTACGACGCCCGATCATCATTGATGAAAAGCGATTACAGGTTGGGTATAATGAGGATGAAATCAGACGGTTCCTTCCAAGAAGAGTCAGAACGTTCCAGCTGCGCGAAGCACAGCGAATGGTTAATTAAATAAATAGGCCTTCATTTAGGAGGTCTTTTTTTGTATTTAAAAATTATAGGTTATTATTTGTAGTTTCAGTGTGACTTTGCTACAATAAAAAGAATATCGTACTGCTAATTTTAGGCATTATCACGGTTTTTAGATTTTAGCCTTTTTTATTTCCCTTATTAGTACTTTTATCATAAAATAAAGTACACGAGTATTTACTTTTAGCCCTTTGATAATTCTTTTAGATATAAGTAAATGCTAAGGCAGTATCTGCTTGGGGGTATTTAGTCCCTTCAATCTGGCAAACGGAAGGGAGAGGTTTAGATGGAGATTGAACGCATTAATGAAAATACAGTAAAATTTTACATTTCATATGGTGATATAGAAGAACGAGGCTTTGACCGTGAGGAAATCTGGTACAATCGGGAACGAAGTGAAGAACTCTTTTGGGAAATGATGGATGAAGTTCATGATGAAGAAGAGTTTGTTATTGAAGGCCCTCTATGGATCCAAGTTCAAGCACTTGATAAAGGTTTAGAAATCCTGGTTACTAAAGCACAACTATCAAAGGATGGTCAAAAGTTTGAATTACCCATTCCAAATGACAAACTAAAAGATCTTCCGGTTGATGATCACATTGATGAGATTCTGGATCATCATTTCAATCCTAATCATACAGATGAGGAAGATATATTGCATGAGGAAGAGACCTTAGAATTCCTTATCGGTTTTAGAGATTTTGAGGATGTCATTAGTTTATCTAATCGGGCAGGTTTAGATGACTTAGTCACAAGGCTTTATCATTTTGAGGGGAAATATTATCTATTTACAGAATTTCCTGAAGACTTATTTGAAGAAGATGAAATTGATGATATATTAAGTATTTTGCTTGAATACGGTTTTGAGACACAACTTACGATACATCGAATTCAAGAGTATGGGAAAGAGATAATTTCTGATAATGTTTTTGTTGAATTACGAAAACATTTCCGCTAACTAATGAACCGATTTCAATTTTGAAATCGGTATTTTTAGCATTAATTATTTTGGAAATAAATTCTGGCAGGTGAGGACACTGAAAAACACGGTAAGGGTTATTCTATTTTTGTTGGTATTATCCATACTTTGGTTTTTCTTTAAGGATCGTTTAGCTAGTGGAATATTTGGAATCCTGAGTGTACTTGTTACACTGTCGGTCATATTCATAGGCTTTGTAATTTTCCTTGAAAACCGCCGCCATCCAACACAAACGATTACATGGTTAGTCGTATTAGGGAGCTTTCCGTTGGTTGGTTTTATTTTTTACCTCCTCTTTGGAAGAAACTATCGTAAGGAAAAGATGTTTAGAAAAAAATATTTCCTAGATAAGCAAGCTTTTTTGACTGTCGAAGGGGAAGAAGATCCGAGAAATGACGAAAAACTTAGTTTAATGGGTGAACATCAAGGGAAATTATTTAACTTGGCTCAAAAACTAGGGAATAGCCCAATCTCCTTTGACACTGCTACAAAAATATTAACAAACGGTGAGGAAACCTTTCAGCATATTATTGAGCAATTAAAAAAGGCTAGACATCATATCCATCTGGAATATTATATTGTTCGTCACGATCATATTGGGCAGGAAATTAAAAATCTACTGATTGAGAAAGCCCATCAAGGTGTTAAGGTACGTTTTTTATATGACGCAGTGGGTTCTTGGCAGCTTTCAAAATCTTATATTAGTGAACTCAAAAATGAGGGGATTGAAATGGTCACGTTTGGACCTGTAAAACTCCCGTTTTTAAATAATAAATTTAATTTCCGTAATCACCGTAAAATGATCATCATTGATGGAAATATCGGCTTTGTAGGCGGGCTAAATATTGGAGATGAATATCTGGGGAGAAATAAACAGATAGGGTTCTGGCGTGATACTCATCTAATGCTTCGAGGAGAGGCAGTAAGAACGCTGCAGTTAATTTTTTTACAAGACTGGTATTATATGACCAATCACAGTTTCTTAACGGCCGAATACCTATCACCTCAAATTAATCATGAAAGTCATGGCGGGGTACAGCTCATTGCTGGAGGACCGGATAATGAGTGGAGTGTGATTAAGAATATTTTTTTCTCCATGATTGCAAGTGCAGAGAAATCAGTTTGGATTGCCTCCCCTTATTTTATTCCTGATGAAGACATTTTTTCAGCTATAAAAGTAGCTGCACTTAGTGGCATTGATGTACGACTTCTTGTACCAAATAAACCGGATAAACGGATTGTCTTTCATGCTTCAAGGTCTTACTTTCCAGAACTTTTGGACGCAGGAGTTAAAGTTTATGAATATGAGCGGGGGTTTATGCACAGTAAGATTGTCATTGTTGATTATGAATTGGCCTCGATTGGTACATCCAATATGGATATGAGAAGTTTTCATTTAAATTTCGAGGTAAATGCTTTCTTATTCCGTACAAATAGCACACAACAGCTCGTTGAGGAATATTTAAATGACCTTGAATTTTCCAAACAATTGGATAAAGAAACCTTTGATGGCAGACATCTTGGTTTTAAGGTACTGGAATCGACGGCGAGACTACTTTCGCCGTTACTCTAAACTAAAAAAAAACTCGTCAATTGGCGAGTTTTTTTTTATGCTTTAAAAGGTTTTTATCGAATTTTGACGAATTTAGATAGAGAAAGGAGGAGTGGAATAATTGTTAACGGCTCAAACAAAAATGGGTGAATGTATCTGTCTTGGCCTTGATTACAAAAAAGATTTTCTTTTAGAACTTCGCAGTAAGGAAGAATTTTTTTGCCCTATTTGTGGGGAAAGCGTATTGCTCAAATTAGGCGATCAGCGCATATTTCATTTTGCCCATAAGCAAGGCGGAGTTTGTCATGATTTTTATGAGAATGAATCTATTTATCACATGGAAGGGAAACGTCAACTGTATCAGTGGCTGGTGAAACAAAAGATCCCTTCAATATTAGAGTACTATGATAAAGAGATTCAGCAGAGACCTGATATAATGTTCAAGTTTAATGGAGAGAAATTTGCATTAGAGTATCAATGTTCAACGATTCCAGAAAGTAAACTTATCAAAAGGACCAATTCATATCTTCAAAACGGATATCATCCCATATGGATTATATCTAGCAGCCAAATCCATACGAAAAGAAATAATATGGTTACTTTGTCCAACTTTCAATACCTATTTTTAAGAACATCTACTGCAGGAATGTTTTATATACCTTCCTATTGCCCTGAAAAACAGCAATTTCATTTTATTGGATCCATTTCCCCTTACTCGATAAAAAATGCATTTGCTCATCATACTTTTTATCCAATACGAAAAATGAACATGAATGAATTATTAGAACCAAAGATCAACAAACAAATAGATTTTTCTAGTTGGAACAAGCAAATTGAAAAATTTCTTCTTAATTGGACCTTACATCCTAGTAAACAGCATCATTCATTTCTCCATGAAATTTATAAAAGAAACCTTAATCTCTTCCTGCTACCACCTGAAATTGGCCTTCCAATCCCTCATTCGTTAGTCATTCAAACTTCACCGATTATATGGCAAACCTACTTATTTATTGATTGTATTGACAACAAAAATATTGGTGATTTAATAACGCTGCAGGAAGTATCCTTCCATTTCAATAAAAGGATTCGTAGAAAAGAAATTGTCTTAAGAAATTTACCACAGGTTAAAACAGGGAAATCGTTATATGTGATACTTGATTACCTTTTATTGTTAGAGCAATTAGGTATTATTTCGAAAATGGGAGCAAGCACATTTCAATTGAAACAGAAAATATTTATTCCTAGGACAAATCGCGAAAAAGAAGAAGTGAAGGTTTTATTTTTTCAAAAATACCAGCGTTTCCTATCGAATAGATAAATGAAAACTAATATAAGGGCATACTATAAAAGGTGTAAATAGTTTCCTTTCTGTGAATTGCTAAAAGGAGATTGGAAAGATAAGGAGAATACTATGTAATGATACTTCCTATCACAGGTAAATATAGAATGGAGGATGAAGGATGGCAAATGAAACAGCAATAAAATCACTGCCTGCAAGAAGTGAGATCCCTGAACAAGATACATGGAAATTAGAAGATATTTTTTCGAATGATCAGGAATGGGAAAAGGAATTTCAAGAAGTAAAAAGCCAAATCCCAGGAATTAAAGAATTTGAAGGGAAATTAGGTGAAAGTGCAGAGACGCTATATAAGGCGCTTCAATTTCAAGATAAACTGTTAGAACGAATTGGAAAGCTGTATACATATTCGCATATGCGCTATGACCAGGATACAACAAACTCTTTTTATCAAGGCCTGGATGACAGAATGAAAAATATGTATTCTCAAGCTGCCAGCCAATTAGCTTTTATTGTCCCTGAAATTCTTTCTTTAGATGAGAACCAAGTAACTAGTTTCTTAAGTAAAAAATCAGAATTAAAGCTCTATGAGCATGCACTAGCTGAAATTAATCTGCAAAGACCACATGTCCTCACGGCAGAACAGGAAGCATTGCTAGCAGAAGCCAGCGAGGTAATGGATGCTTCTAGTAATACGTTCGGGATGTTGAATAATGCAGACCTTGAATTTCCAGCTATTAAAGATGAAAATGGTACTGAGGTAGAAATTACTCATGGCCGCTATATTCGCTTTTTGGAAAGTGAAGACCCGCGGGTAAGACACGATGCCTTCAAAGCTGTATACAAGACATATGGTGATTTTAAAAATACATTTTCAAGTACATTAAGCGGCAATGTGAAGAAGGATAATTTTAATGCACGAGTAAGAAAGTATGATTCAGCTAGACATGCTGCGCTTTCTGCTAACAATATCCCAGAAAGTGTGTACGATAACCTTGTAAATACGGTAACCGACAACCTTCATTTATTACATCGATATATAAAGCTTCGAAAAAAAGTACTCGGACTTGATGAACTTCATATGTATGATTTATTTACACCCCTTGTTAAAGATGTAAAAATGGAAATCAAATACGAAGAAGCGAAGGACTTAGTCATTAAAGGATTAGCCCCCCTAGGTGAGGAATATTCAAAAATATTAACTGAGGGCTTTGAAAACCGCTGGGTTGATGTACATGAGAATAAAGGAAAACGGAGCGGCGCCTATTCATCAGGAGCATATGGGACACATCCATACATTCTAATGAACTGGCAGGATAATGTAAATAACTTATTTACGCTTGCCCATGAATTTGGCCATTCCGTGCACAGTTACTATACTCGAAAATCACAACCGTATCCTTACGGCAATTATTCAATTTTCGTTGCCGAGGTGGCTTCGACATGTAATGAAGCACTTTTAAACGACTATTTATTAAAAACAATTGATGATGAACAAAAACGTATATACTTACTCAACCATTACCTAGAAGGATTTAGAGGGACCGTGTTCCGTCAAACAATGTTTGCTGAGTTTGAACATATGATCCATCAAAAAGCACAAAATAATGAAGCCTTAACTGCTGAGGCATTAACTGAAAGTTATTACGCATTAAATAAAAAATATTTTGGCGAAGAAGATATTGTGATAGATGAGGAAATCGGATTAGAATGGGCGAGAATTCCACATTTTTATTACAATTATTATGTTTATCAGTATGCAACTGGTTTTAGTGCAGCTACAGCCCTTAGCAAGCAAATTTTAGAAGAAGGCGAACCTGCTGTGAAAAGGTATATTGACTTCCTAAGTGCAGGAAGCTCAGATTATCCGATTGAGGTTTTGAAAAAAGCTGGAGTTGATATGACTAGTGCAGAGCCAATAAAAAATGCTTGTAAGGTTTTTGAAGAAAAATTGAATGAATTAGAGCAATTATTAACTCAAGCATAATGAAAGGGATGGTGCCAAACTGGCTGCCATCCCTTTTTAAAATCCTCTAAATTTTTTCCGATCGTTAAGATAATTAACGAAGATAAATATTGAAACAAATAAAATGGGGATACTTAACAATAAAGGGAAAATCTTTAACAAAGCAAGGATTTGAAGAAAGAAGGCAATTAAAATAAAAACAATCATAAGCATTAAAGGGAATTTTCTCATATAAACAGGCTCCCCTCATAAAAGTGAGTTTTCATTACTCTTACTCCTATGTCTATTGTCCATTCCGTGAATTTATGATAATTTGACAATTATGTGAAATAAAACACAAACTTATTGCCGCACTTAAGAATAGCGTGCTATATTATATACATGAAGTTGATCACAACAAACACAAACCCCTTTGTTTGACAGTGAAAAATTTCTCCCATCCCCTTTGTTCGTATAATAGAAAAATGCCTTGCAGTAAAATCTGCAAGGCATTTTTGTTTATTAAAAAGGCTAAGTTAAAGTTTATTGTTTATTATTTTGGCATCCTGTTGATTGGAGCGGAAGGCACGAAGACTCCTGCGGGAGGACGGGGCAGGGGAGACCCCGCAGGAGCGCAGCGACGAGGAGGCTCACCGGCTCGCCCGCGGAAAGCGAAGTGCCTGGAGCGGAAATAAACAGGTTAGTTATACAGAGCTATTGAAAAAATAAAGCACGCCGTTATACGGCATGCTTCATTGTTCGATATATCTCCAAAATGTACCATACTTTGCTGGAATTTGTTCCACCACTTGCTTTAAAAGAAGTTTTTTCATTTCCTTTTCAATTTGTGAAATCGACATATTATAAACAACAGCAATTTCTTTTGATGCTACAAATTTAAAAAATTTCAAAAACGTTTCTAAAGGCGGCGGAGGAGATTGGATTGGTTTTTCAGAAAGCATTTCTTCTAAGATTTGGACATATACCTCATATGGGTAGGAACCTGTAATCTTAATTCCCTCATCCTCCACATTTTCATTAAAAAATACTAGGGTAGGAATCTCTTGTACATCCATTTCTGAAGTAATTTTCAGATCACATTGGAAAGCTTTTGCTGCACTTTCAGAATGGATATCATACATGAATTCCTCTACATCCAAACCAAGGCTCCGAGCGCAATCTTTTAACACCTCAAGTTTAGAAACATTTAGTTTCTCTAAAAATAATCCCTCTTGGATTCTCCGCAAAAAACGGAGTCCAGCCCGTCGCCCTTGTAATTCTGCTGCTTTTAAAGCAATGGAAACAGTGTAGGGAGAATCGACAGGATTCTCTAACCATAGGCTTCCATCACATGACATTCCTGACCTGCTAGCAGTTTTCTCCCACACCTGAGCGATATTCTCAAAATTCTTTTTCTTACTTATATTTAAATCGGCTAATCGTCCACTTAAAATATGCTTAATTGAAAAATAACGTCCATATTCGATTTGCAACTTCTTTAAAATCGGCTCTAGTGCCCAACATTCAGGACATAAAGGATCAATAAACATGTAAATCTCAATCGGCTTTTTATCACTGCATTGCCGCTTTGCACTCGAAGATTTTGAACTATTCACTATCTTCACCTGTTGTCTCGCCATCGTTAGGCGTATTAATCATATGTTGTGCCGTAAGATAAAGTCGTGAAAAAAATTCATCTCTTAAGGGACCCTCCAAGCCTATTTTGTCCATAGCTTGTGACATGCATGAAAGCCAGGCTTTGGCACGTATAGGGGTAACTGGAAATGGCAAATGACGTGCACGCATCATCGGATGGCCATGTTCTTCAGTATACAATGAAGGACCGCCTAAATATTGAGTTAAGAATTGCTTTTGTTTCCGAGCAATTTCTGTAAATTGATTTGGGAATATTGGAGCTAGGTCAGGATGTTGTGCAACAAGGCCATAAAAAGTGTCCACAAGACGGTGTAATGTTTCTTCACCAATGGATTCAAATGGTGAAAGCTTTCTTTCAATCATGTTGCCAACTCCCTTAAATGTAGTATGTAGATTTATTTTATCAATGCATATTTCATATCTCAAATGAATTGCTTTGAAAATGGAAATTAGTCAATTAAACATATTTATAATGTATGTTAAATGAGCAATTCTTAATAGAAAAAGCAAGAATTAGGAAGTTGAAAATAACTCCAATTAAATTATTTCTACATTTAAATACAATTAAGATTCATTCCCATTTGATTGCAGGTATTTTCGATAATAGAAACGGCGAATTTTATTTTCTGTTAAACGAGTAGGGATCTTAAATTGTTCTAGAAGTTCAATAAAGAGTTTCTCTCCATTCTGATAGTTTTCAACCTCATATTCCAATTCATAATCTTCTGTATCTAGATAGATACTATGGTCCAATACCAATAATCCTTGCTGATACTCAAATTCAACTCGTTCTGTTATTAATGAACCAAAGTATTCAATTGTTGAATAAGGGACCTCACTTTCTTCTATAAGACGTTGAATGATTCCTGTTGGAAGTTTTCCCGTACGAATGGCCAATTGTGCATCATCTTCACTGATTGTCTGATTGGTCTCTAGAAGACCGACCGTTGCTGGCTGTTTTAAAGTCATTTCGTAGTTAAAACCTTTTTTACGAATTCTTAGTGCAGTTTCTTTCCTTTTTAAAGAAAAATTTGGTGTATCAAAGTAATGGTTTTCCTGTTTAAAAATTTGATTTTTATCCACCTTGAAAAACCTAAGCAATCGTTCATATTCATTTTTAGTTAGGATATTTTTAAATTCAATTTCAATATTTTGCGTCATGTTTTCATCAACCTTTCTAAAGGGGGATCATCTTTAATAGCTCTTTTATAACCTCAACATCATCCTTGGGAGAAATCGTGAATTATGCTAAAATAAGGTGGTGAATAATGGAGGTATAAACAATGAAGAAAAGAATTTTAATCGAAAAGTCATACATAATTGAAGAAAAACTAATGTTAGAAACAAATGAGAGCATCCTTGATTTGGTTCCTGGAGAGCAGATTCTTGTAGATTCTGACCAATTTTCTTTCATTTATTTAATGGAAGATAAAGATGATTATACATATATCGTTCTACATGAACAATTCTGGCCGCACTTAAAGATTGCAAATGAAAAACAATTACCTGTTTGGGTTACTTTCAAGGAAGAGAAAAAGGAACTAGAAAACTTCCAGGATGAATTTAATTATGTGCTAACTAATATTTCGGGTAATAGTAATTATGGGAAAGAAATGGTTACAAAAGTAGAGAGCGTATTTTCTTAACATAACTTGTCTTAGAGGTGAAATCATGAAGCATTGGGACCAATTTCTAGCCCCCTATAAACAGGCGGTTTCAGAGTTAAAAGTAAAATTAAAGGGGATGAGAGGTCAGTTCGAACTTGATGCTACTCATTCACCAATTGAATTCGTTACGGGAAGAGTTAAACCCATTGCAAGTATCCTTGATAAGGCAAATCAAAAAGGGATACCACTTGAAAGACTCGAAGAAGAAATGCAGGATATTGCGGGAATGCGCATTATGTGTCAATTTGTTGATGACATTCACACTGTAGTCGATTTATTGCAAAATCGGAATGATTTTGAAATCGTTGAAGTTAGAGATTATATTTCACATAAAAAGACAAGCGGTTATCGGTCGTATCATGTTGTTATTCGCTACCCTGTTCAAACTATTCATGGTGAAAAGAATATCCTTGCGGAAATTCAGATACGAACGCTTGCAATGAATTTTTGGGCGACAATTGAACATACATTGAGCTATAAGTACAAAGGGCTATTTCCAAGTGACATTCAAATGCGGCTGCAGAGAGCAGCTGAAGCTGCATTTCGTTTAGATGAGGAAATGTCATTAATTCGTGGTGAAATTCAAGATGCCCAGGCCTTTTTTACAAGGAAGAAAGAATTGAAACAAGAAGAGAAGGATTGAGCAAATACGATCGTCGATTGAAAAGCCATTCGCATAAGGAGCCAATAATTTATGAAATTTGCGATTACATCAAAAGGAGATCAAAAATCAAATATATTAATGCACAAAATGAGGACGTATTTACTTGATTTCGATCTTATATACGATGAAGACCAACCTGATATAGTTGTTTCCATTGGTGGTGATGGCACGCTTCTTTATGCATTCCATCGCTATAGCAGCCGTTTAGATAAAACTGCTTTTGTTGGAATTCACACCGGTCATCTTGGATTTTATGCGGATTGGATTCCGGATGAAATTGAGAAACTAGTGATTGCGATTGCGAAAACACCGTATCAGGTTGTCGAATACCCCCTGTTAGAGGTCATAATTCGTTATTCTCATGCTGGGAAGGAATCAAGGTATCTTGCCTTAAATGAATCAACTGTAAAAAGTGTAGAGGGAACACTGGTTATGGACGTGGAGATTCGTGGACAGCATTTCGAAAGGTTCCGTGGTGACGGCTTATGTGTTTCGACCCCTTCAGGCAGTACGGCCTATAATAAGGCCCTTGGCGGGGCGATTATTCATCCATCAATAGCAGCCCTTCAGATTGCGGAGATGGCATCGATTAATAACAAGGTTTTTAGGACGATTGGCTCGCCGCTAATTCTTCCAGCTCACCATAATTGTATGCTTAAGCCAGTCAATCGATCAGATTTTCAGGTAACAATTGACCATCTGACAATGCTTCATAAAGATGTTAAATCAATTCAATTTAGAGTGCCGGAAGAAAAAATTCGCTTTGCTCGCTTCCGCCCATTTCCGTTTTGGAAAAGAGTGCATGATTCTTTTATTTCAGATTAAGAGGCTGGTGTCGTTGTAATGTCTCAGCATTTTCAAATGAAGTGGGTCATTGGTGAGAGCAATGAAGGAAAATTGGTTAGGGAATTTTTAAAAGAGAAAGAAATTTCTCGAACAGCTTTAACAGATATAAAGTTCAAAGGTGGTAATATCCTAGTAAATGGAGAAGAAGTAAATGTCCGCTATCGTTTAGCATGGAGAGATAAATTAACGGTAATTTTTCCTAGTGAAAGTCCGAGCGAGGGGCTTTCTGGTGAAAATATTCCTTTACCGATTCTTTATGAAGATGAGTATTTGTTGGTAATGAATAAACCAGCAGGAATGAACACGATTCCGTCGCGGGAACATCCTGCAGGCAGTTTGGCAAATGCACTGATTGGCTATTATCAGCGTTGCGGTCTACATGCTACTACGCACATTGTCACACGGCTCGACAGGGATACTTCAGGAATTGTCCTGATTGCTAAACACCGCCATGTACATCATTTGTTTAGTTTAATGCAGCAGAGCGGCCAAGTTAAGCGGACATATGAGGCATTTGCTGAGGGGGAAATGCAACAAGATAATGATACGATAGTGGCTCCTATTGGCCGTAAAGATGACAGTATCATTGAGAGGGAAGTTCGTAAGGATGGTAAATATGCTTGTACTCATTATCAGGTTCTTGCGAGATATAATGGGTTTACGCATTTGGAACTTACGCTTGATACGGGGCGAACCCATCAAATTAGAGTTCATTTGTCTTTTTTGAAGCATCCCTTACTTGGAGACGATTTATATGGAGGAGATGTATCACAAATAAATCGACAGGCACTACATTGTAAAAAAATATCCTTTATTCACCCATTTTTAAACGATGAAATGATATTTACTGCTCCATTACCTAAAGATATGTTTAACTTATTAGAGGCTGACCTCCATGATTAAGAGGCAGCCTTTTTTGTGTATTAGAAATACTCCTAATCAAATTGTTTAAATTTTTCCTCCACATATGGCATAGTAGATGTAACTGACAACAATTCCATTTCGGGATATCTTAAGGCTGTAAGTTTTCCGCCAAAGACAGCGCCAGTATCAATATTGTACGTATTATTTATGTACCTTGGCTCTTTAACTGGCGTATGACCATAAATGATACATGGCTCACCATGATACTCCTTTGCCCAATCCCTTCGAATTGGAGAACCATCCGGGTGCTTTTTCCCTGTGATATCCCCGTAAAGAACAAAATCCTTAACTTTTCCATGGGATTGTCCGATAAATTCTTGTTTAATCCCTGCATGCGCGATAACAAGCTTCTTGTTGTCTAATACTAAATAGAGTGGAGCGTTTTCGTAGAGTTCAATAAATTTTTTTCGAATGGATTGCTGTTCTTTTTTATATAATGATTCATACTCAGCAACGGTTGTTTCTAGCCCATGTGCAATCTGAACTTTGTTGCCTAGGAAGAAACGATATAACTTATTACAATGATTCCCTGGTGTGTAGTAAGCCTTTTTTTCTTTCATCACCAACTGCCAAACAATTTCGATTACATGTAGTGAAGCAGGTCCACGGTCTGTTAAATCACCTAAAAAACCAAGTACTCTGTTTTCGTGAAGGGGGATTCCATTTTCCCATTTATAGCCAAGCTTTAAGGTGAGTTCCTTAAATTCTGCTAAACATCCATGGATATCACCGATTACATCAATTTTCATTGGATCAACTCCTTGTCCACCATATTTTTAGTCGAAGCGTTGGATTTTATAAAAAGAATTCCTACCTAATGAATGAAGGGAGTCATAATATGGAGCAAAATGTTTCAGTTATTTCTTTATTAATTGTAGTAACAATGGCATTTATCACCCCGATTTTTTTACATCGATTTAAATTGAATTTTATCCCTGTAGTGGTCGCTGAAATAATTATGGGACTTGTCATAGGGAAGAGTGGTTTCGATGTAGTTCATAAAGATATTTGGCTTTCCACCTTATCAACACTTGGTTTTATTTTTCTTATGTTTTTAAGCGGTCTTGAAATCGATTTTAAAGCTTTTGCTGGAGGAAATAAGCGTAAGGTGCTTCCAAATGGGAAAAAGGAGCCCAATTCATTTGTTGTGGCGTCACTAATCTTTGCAGGGGTTTTTATCTTCTCTCTCGGTCTATCTATTGTCTTTGTCATGGCAGGTTTTATTGAAAATGCCTTTTTAATGACGCTAATCATTTCGACGATATCTTTGGGTGTAGTGGTTCCAACCTTGAAAGAGGCCCATTTGATGAAAACTGTAATCGGCCAAATTATTTTATTGGTTGCGGTCATTGCAGATTTAGTGACCATGATTTTACTCGCTGTGTTTGTTTCGTTAAATGAATCAGGACATGGGAATACGTGGCTGTTACTTATTTTGTTTGCGGCTGGTATCGTTCTTTATTTTCTTGGAAAAAGATTTAAAAATCGTACATTTATTGAATCTTTGTCAACGGGGACCGTCCAAATTGGAACCAGGGCAGTTTTTACACTAATTATTGTTTTAGTGGGGCTTTCTGAAACCGTGGGTGCTGAAAATATCTTAGGAGCCTTTCTAGCAGGAGTACTTGTATCCCTGTTAGCACCCAACCAAGAGCTTATACATAAGTTAGATTCTTTTGGGTATGGCTTCTTGATTCCTATCTTTTTTGTGATGGTAGGAGTAAATTTAGATATTTGGTCGCTTTTTAGTGAAAAAAAGCTTTTGTTATTAATACCGCTTTTATTAGTAGGGTTGCTTTTTTCAAAACTCTTACCAGTTTACTTATTAAAAATTTGGTATGATTTGAAAACGGTCATTGCGTCTGGCTTTTTGCTTACTTCTACTCTTTCACTGGTCATCGCGGCCGCTACAATTGGAGAAAGACTAGAAATCATATCAGCGGAGATGAGTGGAACACTAATTTTAGTGGCAGTAATCACTTCTATTTTTACACCCATTGTTTTTAAAAAGTTATTTCCTAAAGAAGTGGTTGCAAATAAAACAGTTAGTATAGCATTCTTAGGTGCCAATCAGACGACAATGCCTGTTTCACGAGAATTAAAGTCAGGACTGTATGATCCAATCCTTTATCATACCCGAATGGAGAAATCAGAAAAACAAATTGCCGATTCACTATTTGATATCGTTGAAATTCCAGACTATTCACTCGAAACGTTGGAGAATACAAAAGTCTTTCAATCAGAAGTTGTCGTATTATCAACTGGTGATGAGAAGGTGAATGCAGCATTGTCCGTTGTTGCGAAAGAAAGAGGAGTATCTAGGGTTATTGCGCGAATTGAAAGTCCAGATATAGAGGAAAACTTACGAGGACATAATGTAGAGGTATTTTCTACATTTATGTCAACAAAAGTGTTACTTCGGGCATTGATTGAATCTCCAACCCTAATCAATATACTTACCAACCAAGAGACAGGACTTTATGAAATTGTCATGATGAATAGCCAATTTGATGGGATGTCAATAAGGAGGTTTCCGTTTACGGGTGATATTATTTTTGTCCGAATTTTTCGGGGAAAGGATTCCATCGTTCCGCATGGAGATACAGAACTAGAGATGAATGACCGTTTAATCGTTACAGGCTCGAAGGAATATGTTGATGAGTTGAAAAGAGAATTGGAATTCTGCGAAACCTGAGTTTATTTTTGAAAAAGGGAAACTTTTCATTTATGACAAATTAGTGTAAAATTAGTACCAAGTACTAATATCATGTGTAATTGTAGGAGGACTCTTTTATATGAACCTTTCATTATCTGGAAAAACATACGTAGTAATGGGTGTAGCCAATAAACGCAGTATCGCGTGGGGAATTGCCCGCTCATTGCACAATGCAGGAGCAAGATTAATTTTTACCTATGCAGGTGAAAGGTTAGAAAGCAGTGTCCGAGAACTAGCAGGTTCGTTAGAAGCCGAAGGGACAATTGTTTTACCATGTGATGTAACAAACGATGAAGAAGTTGCAAGATGCTTTGCTGAAATCAAAGAATCAGTTGGTTCCATTCATGGAGTAGCACACTGCATCGCATTTGCAAATAAAGAAGAACTAAGCGGGGAGTATTTAAGCACAACTAGAGAGGGCTTTTTGCTCGCTCACAATATCAGCTCATATTCCTTAACAGCTGTAGCGAAAGAAGCAAGAGGATTAATGACTGAGGGAGGAAGTATTGTCACATTGACATACTTAGGCGGAGAACGTGCCATCCAGAACTATAATGTTATGGGAGTAGCTAAAGCTTCTCTTGATGCTAGTGTTCGTTACTTAGCTGCTGACCTTGGTAAAGAAAACATTCGTGTTAATTCGATTTCTGCAGGTCCAATTCGTACCTTATCCGCAAAAGGAATAAGTGATTTTAATTCCATCTTAAAAGAAATTGAAGAAAGAGCTCCATTACGTCGAGCAACCACTCCAGAAGAAGTGGGAGACACTGCCGTGTTTCTTTTCAGTGATCTATCAAGAGGAATTACTGGAGAAAACATTCACGTTGATTCTGGATACCATATCCTATAATTTGAAAGGCCCGCAAATAATGCGGGCCTTTTTATGTAGAAATTTCTTAGTTTTCGTATGAACGCGATTAGGCATTCCGCATAAATATAATTGTAGGATTACGTAAATGGAGGTACTGAGCATGTCGACAAAAAAGAGCAATGGACCACTACTCTATATACATCAACCGTTTTCAAGAACTCCTGCCATGAACATGCAGGACATATTCACTGCAAAACAGGAACTACTAGTGGACATAGAGAAAGAAATGCCGTTAAATGAAGAAAATAATAATAAAGAAATTTCTCTCGCAAAAAAAGAGATAGGATCTAAAATAGAGAATCCATCTACAAAACCACACACGAATTCACAGGGTACAGCATCTAAACCACCTCAAAAAAGGCAGCTTACATCTTTTAAGCGGGTTAAGCCTTTTAAAGAAATGAGTATAGAAGAACGCATAGAATATTTAAAGAACTATCCGAAGGTCCTCCCGCCTGCTCCATGTGTTTTTGTTACGGAGGAAAATAATTATCAAGGGTATCTGATCGATTACGATGGTCAAGATGTGACCATTCGCTTTCATGATAAAACAACTAAAACTGTGCCCGTACATGAACTTACAAATATCATCTTGATTGGGATAGGGAAATAGTTGGAACATAAAAAAGCCAGCCGTTTTACCGACTGGCTACATTTTTAGTTACAAATTCCTAAGTTTACATCAGCAATACATTGCACTGCACAGAAGCAGCTTAAGTCAACTGTAATACAGTCGTTACTTGCGCGGAAACGTTCAACTTGACAAACTTTATCAAGGTTGATACAGCATTTATCTCCGCCTGAAACCAAGTTAACTGGACAGAAAGTACCACCTTCGCGGCGTCCTGGTACTAACACACGAAGTGTAGCGCAACAATTATCAAATACATCTTCTACACGGAAGTAGATAGACACACATGCATTATTTTCGTTACTAAAGAATGCATGGAATGGAGAGCCATCTGCAGTACTTAATACAAATACGCGAGTATCGACAGGATCTCTCCTTACGGGAGACACCAATGACCCGAGGGGCTCAGCAAAACAACTGGAACACTCAGGGCATTCGTCTTCTTCAACTGCATTGTCCTGGATGTCCTTAATGGCACGAACGACTTCACAAACGCAATTCCCGTGACGAAAATCATGATTATTTCCACAACCCATTTATTTTTCCTCCTTATTCCGATATATATCTTACAATACTAACATATTTCACAGAGCACTCTTGGGACACGGACAATCGCCTTATTTAAGCAAATTAGGCTAAGAAAAGCTCTTTGAAAGGATCCTCTAAAATGAAAATAACCTTATTAAACTTACTTCTACTATCGCTGGCGAGCTTTAGGCTGACAAGGTTACTTGTTTTTGATAAGATTACCGAGTTTATTCGGGTTCCGTTTTTCAATGAAATAAAAGAAAAAAATGAGTACGGAGAAATGGAAGTTTATTACGTACCGAAAGATAAGGGAGTTAAAAAATTTTTTGGAGAACTTATTAGCTGTTATTGGTGTACAGGAATATGGACTTCCATTGGAATTGTTTGTTTATCAATGTTATTCCCGGACTTTTCGTTTCCAATTATCTTAATATTGGCGGTTGCGGGATGTGCATCCATAATGGAGTCGATTGTGCAGTTTTTTATCGAAAAATAGTGTTTTTCGCTGAGACAAGGATTATAGGTTGTTCATATTCTATAGCAGTGGACATAGTATTAAGAGCGAGGGAGAGAGTATCATGAGTCAAAAGAAAAGGAGAGCTCAATCAACTGAGTATTCACAATCAATTCAATCGTCACAATCAACTAACATGTATCAACCATCAAAATCAATAAAGCAAAAAGGAACAGGTTGTGGCTGTGGGAAAAAAACTTCAAAGTAAGTAAGAGGAACTGTCAGATTAGCTGGCAGTTTTTATTTTTCTTAAACAAAAGATAAAATAAAAGTTATTCCTCATAATTTTAATCATTGTCGAAAAAACTATATAGTAGCGGTAAATATAAAATGGAACAAGGGATGGGAATCATATGAGAGCTACTCATCGATGGGTTTTACTTACTTGTTTAATGTTACTTTCCTCCTGTGACCAAAACCAACAGGTTACGGATAGCCAATTAACACTTATGAAAAAAACGAATCCTAGCCCAATCGTAACACAAAAGAATAAAAGTAAAGATCAGATTAAAGACATTGAGCAGGATGTCAGCTCGTTTCCAGAATTATATGATGTGGCTGTTGTGGAAGGAAAGAAAGATACACTAGTTGTTTATAAAGTTAAACATTTATATCGATTTAAAATGAAAAAAATTGAAAAAAATATCAACAAAATGCTGGAACGAAAATATCCAGATGAAAACTTTACAATCTCAAGTGACTATAAAATTTTTCTAGAAACAGTCAGACTTGATGAGAAAATGAAATCCTCAAAATATACAGGGAAGAATGCTGAAAAACGTTTTAACGAAATCGTTAAGATGACAAAAGAATTGAAGTAAGAAAGGAAGAAAATAGATGGCAACGAGTAAACAAAAAAATATGACACCCCAGCAGCGCAACTATCAACAACTTCAACAGAAGCATGAAATTAAACGACCTGTTCTGAAGAACTGTATAAAAGCATTTTTTGTTGGCGGTATAATATGTGTGATCGGTCAAGCCATCAGTTATTTTTATATTTATTATTTTGATTTTACTGAACAGAGTGTAGGAAATCCAACGGTAGCAACCATGGTATTTTTGTCTATGCTACTAACTGGATTTGGAGTATACGATCGACTTGGACAATTTGCAGGGGCAGGGAGTGCTGTGCCCGTTACAGGCTTCGGAAATGCAGTAATATCTGCAGCAATAGAGCATCGAACAGAAGGCTTTGTTTTAGGAGTGGGTGGAAATATGTTTAAGCTTGCAGGGTCAGTCATACTCTTCGGTGTTTTCTCGGCATTTGTTGTGGCACTGATTAAGACCCTGCTGGTGATTTGGGGGGTATTGTAATTGTTAAAAGGGCACCAATCATGGATTTTTACAAATCGGCCAATGATCACTTCTACCGGAGTTACTGGTGGACCGTTTGAAGCCAATGGTAATTTAGCAGAGGATTTCGATTTACTATATGAAGACTTATGGATGGGGAAGGAAACATATGAAAAAGCACACCGGTTACTATTAGAAGAGGCGATTAAAACAGCATTAAATAAAAGAAATATGGAAAAGGAACAGATCCAATTTTTATTTGCTGGAGATTTAATTAATCAAATAACACCAACAAGTTTTGCCGCAAGAACCATGCAGATTCCTCATTTCGGTCTATTTGGTGCATGTTCTACATCCATGGAAGGGTTGGCACTGGCTTCATTTGTTGTAAATTACCAGGGAGCAAATTACGTCCTGACAGGTGCATCGAGCCATAATGCAGCGGTAGAAAAACAGTTTCGCTACCCAACCGAGTATGGAGGTCAAAAACCGCCGACTGCACAATGGACGATAACAGGAGCAGGCGTGGCACTTGTGCAGCCTAATGAACCTGGGCAGGTATTTCCGGTTACAACCGCGGCTACGATCGGAAAAGTGATTGATATGGGATTAACAGATCCCTTTAATATGGGAGGGGCGATGGCTCCTGCCGCAGCCGATACCATTATTGCTCATTTCCGTGATTTGCAATTAGACCCCTCCTATTATGATTTGATTGTTACAGGAGACTTAGGCAGGGTCGGTCATGATACAGCCTTTGAATTAATAAACAAAAGTGGACTCGAATTAGAACGAGGACAATTCCAAGATTGCGGGTTATTAATGTATAAGGATGATCAGCCGGTACAGTCTGGAGGAAGTGGGGCTGGGTGCTCAGCAACAGTCTTGTACGGACATTTATTGAACCAATTGAAAAAGGGTACATATAAACGGATTTTAGTAGTCGCAACAGGTGCATTGCTGTCCCCGCTCAGCTTTCAGCAAAACGAATCCATTCCATGTATTGCACATGCTGTTGCTATTGAAATGAACGAAGATAAGGGGTGATCCTATGTTAGCAATGTTTTTTTGGGCATTTGTAATTGGCGGGCTAATCTGCGTAATTGGGCAGCTTTTATTTGATGTTGCAAAGCTTACTCCTGGCCATACACTAAGTTTGCTCGTGGTAATTGGCGCTGTATTAGATGGTTTCGGACTTTATGAACCACTCGTTGACTTTGCTGGGGCTGGTGCTACCATTCCAATTACCAGTTTTGGTAATTCCTTAGTTCATGGAGCCATGCAGGATGCAGAGAAACATGGCCTTATTGGCGTGTTGACTGGGATGTTTCAAGTGACCAGCTCTGGTGTTTCAGCAGCAATTATTTTCGGATTTATCGGTGCATTAATATTTAAACCTAAGGGTTAAACTAAACATTTTTGAATCCAATTTACTGAAATAGATGGCGCGCCTACACACAGTAGAATGTAATTTCATATGTTATTAATGAGATTACAGAAGTGAGGTGACATTCTATGTTTGGATATGGCGGCTGTGGTTACGGTTACGGCGGTGGATTTGGCTACGGTTCAACTTTTGTATTAATCGTCGTATTATTCATCCTTTTAATCATCGTTGGTGCAAGCTTCTATTAATAGGTAGTGCTTGCTGTAGGGAAATGGGTTGGCCTGAAAAAGAAGCCAGCCCTTTCACTTTTTTTACTGAATAGTGCCTAGATGCACGTACGCTTTTCCAATTTTATTCACCAAATTACCCATCCTTCATACAATAGAAGTAGTTTATGAAGGAGCGTGATCTTTGAATATGGATAATGGATTTTTTAAAAACATTGAAAAGAAAACAGGCGTGAATATGAAAGATATCTTTGAATTAGCTAATTCATTACAAAACGCCAATTTTCAGGATGAAAAAACTGTCCGCAATGTAATTCGTCGTGTTTCTCAAATTGCAAATAAACCGGTAAGTCAAGAAATGGAAGATCAAATTGTTAAATCCATTATTAATGATGGAAAGCAACTGGATCTTAATACAATCTCTAATATGATTAATAAAAAATAAAAAGAAGAAGACCTCCTTCCTAAATTAGGAAGTGGTCTTCTTCTTTTTATTAAGGGGCGCTATAAAGCGCGAGCGATGTGCCTTTTTGCCTCGTCTATTTTCTGGAACGGAGATAAAAAGCTGATCTTTAGCTCGAGTCATCGCTACGTAAAATAATCTTCTTTCTTCTTCAAGTGCAGTAAAGTCGCCATTTCGATACGCTTCCAGTGCAAAATCGTGCGGTAAACTGCCGTCGACAGCACCGACAATATAAACCGTTTTATATTCGAGACCTTTTGAGCGGTGAATCGTACTAAGACTAATAGCTTCATGAAAATGTTTACTTAAATTTTTAATTTCTTTGTTCATTGCCGACATATGTTCTGCATGAGCAAGGAACGCTTCAATTTTATCGAAGCTTTTTGCAGCCACTTTTAAGTCTTTTAGATCGTCAGAGCCTTTTTCAAGCTTATTTGACTCGTTACCCCGTTTTTTTAAAAAATCAAGGAAGCCTATATCTTTTTCGACTTTTTCAAGTGCTGAGTGTGGGGGTGAATGCTTCAATCCCCGAATAATTGTGACCGCTTTTTTTAATTTTTTTTCTTGAAAAGCATGAGCGGTAGTTAAGTGGCTAAGCGCTTCAAGCAGACTGCAATCCTTCAAGATGCTTTGTGCTTTTAATTCTTTAAGGACCGTTTGCCTTAGAAATAACAAAGGTAATACCTCAGACATAGCCTGTGGGTCATCCTCATTTAGGCTTACCTTTAGAAAGGAAAGGGCGCTTCTAACAATATAACGATCGTAAAAAGCTTCTGCATCTAGATCAATCTTAAATGGAAGGTTAGAGCCGGCCAATCTTTCAAACACCGCACGCGAGCCGGCATTGGTTCGATAGAGAATGGCAAAGTCGGAAGGGTTTGCTCCATGAGAAATACGCTCTTGTATATCTGTGACAATCATCGTTGCTTCCTCCTCTTCATTATAGGGAAAAAATAACGTTGGAAGTGCTCCTGAAGAAAACTGTGCCTTCATTTTCTTTGCTCTTCTGATTTTATTCGCCGCAATCATCTGGTTAGCAGAGGAAACAATTTCATGTGAAGATCGATAATTTTGATCAAGTGTGACCAATTTTGCATTGGGAAAATCCTTTTCAAACTGTAGTAAATAACTTGGGTCACTTCCTCTAAATGAATAAATGGCTTGATCATCATCACCAACTGCACAAACATTTTTATGTTTTGCAGATAATAGTTTAATGAGTTCGTATTGAACCTTATTTATATCCTGAAACTCATCAATTAAAAAATGATGAAAACGATTTTGGTACTGGTCAAGCAGGGAGGGGGATGAGATAAACAGATGATAGCAGCCAATCAACATATCATCAAAATCAAACAGTCCCTCTTTTTTCTTATAGGCCTCATATTTTTTATATAAAAAGGCGGTTTTTTCTTCCCAATCAGAATTGGGCTTCACTTCATCGGGCATTAACAGAGAGTTCTTCCATAGGCCGATTTGCTGAAGAGCTAAATCATAGGCAAACTCTTTTTCAGACAGATCAAGTTCTTTTCCTTCTTCCTTCAGGATTTTGTCACGCTGCCATTCTTTTTTTAATAGTTTGTCTGATGACCAAATATGTGCGTCGTGGAACATCAGGATGCGATAAAAAATACTGTGAAAAGTACCAGTAACAAGTTGATTAATTTTATCGCGTTTTATTTGTGGATAGGAAAGCAGCCGATGCTTCATTTCTGCTGCCGCTTTTGATGTGAAAGTGACAAGCATGATCGTTTTCGGGTCGATGAGTTTTTCAGCCAGCATAAATGCTGTTCGGACTGTTAATACCCGAGTTTTACCACTTCCGGCACCAGCAAGTACCAACAGTGAGCCATCCGTCTCTTTGACAGCGGCAGCCTGACTTTCATCAAGAACAACTCCATTTCTTGCAAGTTGTTGTAAAAAAGGTGAGAGTTCCTCCAGATTGTTTTTATCTGGCAGGTTAAATGGAACAGAATATTCAATCGTTTTAGCGGCTTTGAATTGGTCAATGCTTTGCGGGGGTATTGTAATCGTCCTACCCTTTGGGATGCTAAATCCATTCAATTCAGTGGTTGGTTGTATATCAGCCTTGACATCGATCACGATTTCGGGCTCTGGACAATGTTTTTCAGGTGAATGTGTATGGAAAAAATGTGGTTCCTTGTGTATACCTAAAAACAAGCGAACGTTTTCGTTACAGATTGGACAACTTAAATGACCATTTTTTCCGGCAAGAAATATTTTCTGATATTGCTCCCTGCTTAATTGCTCAAGGACAATATTCTGATTTTCATAAATCGCTGTTTTCATAATTTTTTATCCTCTATATCCAAAAATCAAGACATGTTCTATCATATCAAAACCTTGGAGGAACTAAAAGAGGTTCTTTGACATTGATGGAATTACCAAAAAAGCACTTAACGCTGCCGCGTCAAGTGCTTCATGAGGTTATATTTTTTTCACCATCGTCTTATGTGGAATTCCTGCATCCATAAATTCTTCTGAAACAACTTCGTAACCAAGTCCCGAGTAAAATGGAATGGCCTGGGTTTGGGCATTAAGCTTTAATTGATGAATATCGTTGTCACGTGCATAGGCTTCAATCTTATTCATAATCGCTTTTCCGGCCCCTGTTTTTCTTGCCTCTTTCAAGACACAGATTCGTTCGACTTTTCCATAGCCATCAACGAAACGAAAGCGGCCAGCACCAACTGGAGATCCTTCATGGTACATGACAAAATGTTTTGCATCGTTTTCAAAGGAGTCGATTTCCTCTTCAAGTGGGACAGCCTGTTCTTCAACGAAAACAGTTTTCCTAATAAAATAAGCATCTTCAAGTTCTTTTTGATTTTCAACAATCTTTACATTCACTTAAACTATTCCTTTCCAAGACGAAATGTTTCATAAACAGTCCAGGAACCATTTTCTAATTGATAAAGAAGATGGAAACGATCAATCGTTTCTTCATGGTTAATCGCTGTCATACGGAGGGAGCCAAATACATCAGAATGTTCATCATTGGAAAGCTGTTGACCAATGGTAATATGCGGAACAAATGCATATTCTAAGTTTTGCTCGGTAAATTCTTGATTAACTTCGTTATGCAAAGCGGTTAGTTCGTCCGATTTTTCAACTTTAAAATAAATAACATTGTTTACGGGTTTAAATGAGCTGATTTTCGAAGTTTTTAATGTAAATGCCTGGTGATGGGCAGCTAATCTTCTTAATTTATCAGCATATTCTTTCGCTTCTTCTTCGGACGCCTCAAATGCATCTTTTAATGTTAGATGCGGCGTAATTAAAGCATAATGCGGGTCATAACGTTTTCGATAGGAATTAGCTAAATCCTGTAGTTTTTTTGATGGAAAAATAACAACTCCAAATTTCATACGTATACCTCCATTTAGATGAACTTATAATGGCTGTGTTAAACTTGTCTGTTGATTTCCGTTCCAGGCACTTCGCTTTCCGCGGGCGTGCCGGGGAGCCTCCTCGTCGCTTTGCTCCTGCGGGGTCTCCCCTGCCCCGTACTCCCGCAGGAGTCTTCGTGCCTTCCACTCCAATCAACAGAGTGCTAAAAATCAACTTTAACCTCTAACACAGCCTTTATAATAAAAACAAAAATTAACCTTCCTAATATTATAGCAAATTTTCAAAATATATTAAATGACTTATCATGATGTTGATAGGGGTTAATTAAAACAGCATTTTAAGGGCGCGCCGTAAATCAGGCTGCCAGTAGGTCCAGGTATGATTACCACTAAACTCTTCATAAAAATATGTAATGGGTTTCTTTGAAATTATTTTTGAAAGCTCCCTGTTCGGGGTTAGGAAATCTTTAAGACTGCCGTCTGTTGTCTGAACTTCCGTTTCTTGATTCCCGATTACATGATAGAGTTGTAATAATTGTCCCTCTGAGAAGTTTTTAACGGCGCTCAAAATACTATCATCCACATATGGAGAGTGTAAAAGGACTTTTCCAAATGTATGCGGGTATTGAAGCGCTGTCATTAAAGAAACAGCACCGCCAAGGGAGTCGCCGATTAGTGCTCTTGTTGAGCCCATTTGATAGGTAGGAAACTCATGGTCAAGAAAAGGAACTAATTCATGGGCTAGGAACCGGATGTATTGTTGATTCTGGGAGCCCTTTGGATGATATTTCTTGCGTCGGTCTTCTACGTTTTTATAGGGTACCCCGACAATGATTAAATTTTCAATTTCTCTTTGAAAAAGAAACTCGTCTGCCAATCGCACGATTCTACCAAGCTGAAAATAGTCTCGGCCATCCTGGGCAATTAACAGAGAGTATTTATATAACGGTGAGAAGTTTGCTGGCAGATAAACAAGGAGTTGAACATCCTCTCCAAGTTCTGCACTAAAAATGGTAAGTTCTTTGATGGTTCCTTTTGGAAACTCCATGTGATAAAACCCCCTGTGATTCGATCTCTACCACTGCATTATAACAAAACTAAAGTGGAAATGCTTTTAATAATAGGGGGGAGGAATATGGTGTGAATGTGGGTGTGAGAATTAGTGAAGATAGCGGTGGTTAGTACGGGATTCAGGCATAATGGATAGGATATTTTCACGTTTGAAGGTGCGCATTTGTTTTCGAAGCAGACAAAAGGCGCGAATATATTCGTCATTCATTTCCTTCACAATCAACTTCCGTTGGGATAATTCTTGGTTTTCGGCTAGGTAAATCATTTCTAATGGAATATTTTCCTCAATTGAACGTATAAACAGTCCTTCCATCTGGATCACGCCTTTCTTGGTTTATAATATTATTATATCCAAACATTTGTTCTTTATTCAAGACGAATAGAACTAATGTTCTTATTTGTGTTAGTTATAATGGATATTTATAAGGGGAAACTTAAAATGGTATTGACATTTTTTTTATTTTTACTATAATTAGATTTGTAGTTAAATATTTGATCTGTTAGCTCAGTTGGGAGAGCGCAACCTTGACAGGGTTGAGGTCGGGGGTTCGAACCCCTCACAGGTCATACAAGTGCCGACAAACCGAGAGAAATCAACGTTTGTTGGCTTTTTTATTGCGTTCTTTGAAGCAGTAACAGGTATCTGTGCAGCCTGGACGAGCCATATTCTCGAATAGGAGATAAAATTATTAGAAAGTGACCCGAAGCTCTAAGTTATTCCTATTAACGTGGGGTTTAAGAAGGATACAAATTGATATAAGGCAAAAATACATAAAAAGAACGTTCGCTGGTGAATCATAAATTTTATGTATTTTAATATTGAATGAATGTAAAAAACCGATTTTCCTTGTCTAAAGGAGAATCGGTTTTTTTACATTCATTCATCTAATGAGCATTGAACTTCTTTATAATTTGTAAGTTTGGATAGAAGTTCAATAAGTTGGTGTCGCTGCTCTTGAGTCAGATTCTTTAATAATATTTCTGCTGCTTCTTCTTCAAGCAATCGTACTTTTTTAATTTGCATTTGGGCCATGTCAGTCAGCTGTATCAAAGTAGCGCGTCGGTCTATTGGATCAGGCAGCCGGACAAGAAGTCCATCCTTTTCTAGCGCGTCCACAAAGTCAGTAACCGTTCGAGCCTTAACTCCTAATTTGGCCGCTAACTCACTCATTCGTATTTTCCCTACTTCAGAAACAGCAAGTAGAAGGCGAAGTCTGGGTCCTGATATTTGAAACGGCATATCGAGATCTGAAATATGTGCTTCAAATTCTCTCTGAATATAATGAGAAGTCTTAATTAAGGCATAGATAGCTTCTATTGCTGATGCTTTTGAAGAATGTTGGTTCGTCATAAAAAATCCTCCTTGACACGTTTAAAGATATCGAATAAACTCATATTGAGCAAACTTATATTGAGTAAGCTCACTAAAATTTAACTCAATATCCGTTAGTACCATTGTACCTTATAAAGGATATTGTGAAAAAAAATATACAGGGGGGAATTATCTTGTTCATTATATCTATCGTTCTTCAAAGCCTGTTAGCTCTAGTTTTCTTGATGACAGGGTTCATGAAGATAACTGGTAATAAACAGCAAGTTGAAGCATTCAAGCACCTCAACCTGCCACAATGGTTCCGAGTGGTTACTGGCTGGGTACAACTTGTAGGGGTTGCTGGTTTAGTTATCGGTTTTTGGAATCCTGGAGTAACAGCATTAGCTGGGGTATGGCTTGCGATCACCATGCTTGGCGGAGTGATTGCTCATGTTTGGGCAAAAGATCCTTTCAGTCAGGCCCTTCCGGCGTTCATACTAGCTATACTGGCAGCTATTATTACTATTATTAACATATCTGACCTGTTGAACATGTTTTCATGAAAAATTATGGGTGGACAGAATTAAAATTAATTTAAAAGGGTAATTAGGAGGAAGAAACATGACAAATGAGAAATTAAATATTGGAATTATTTTAGGTAGTACAAGGGAAGGGCGAGTAAGCCCGCAAGTGGGAAAATGGGTTAAAGGAATTGCTGACCAACGTGGAGATGCAAACTATGAAATTGTAGATATTGCGGATTATCAATTACCGTTTTTTGGGACAACTGATGGGACAGAACCTGGAATTGCAGCTTGGAATGAAAAACTTAACAGACTAGATGGTTTCGTATTCATCGTTCAAGAATATAATCACAGCATAACGGGAGCCTTAAAAAATGCACTTGATTTAGCTCGTGAGCCATGGAATAACAAAGCAGCAGGTATCGTTAGTTATGGGTCAACTGGTGGTGCTCGTGCTGCTGAACATTTACGAGGAATTTTGGGTGAGTTAATGGTTGCAGATGTCCGTGTCCATCCTACATTGTCATTATTTACTGACTTTGAAAATTATACTACATTTAAACCAGCTGACCTGCACGTTACTAATGTAAATGCAATGCTTGATCAAGTTGCTGCTTGGAGCGGTGCATTAAAAACCTTAAGAAATTAACCAATGATCATTTTGAAATGTCATTCGAATATCAGGTACTACCCAAAAGTAGTGTTTGATATTCTTTTTTTTTCGGGTATTATTCCCGAAGCAGTGAATACTGTATCTGTGCTTGCCAAATTGTAGCTATATACCAGCACTTGAAAAGGAGAAGGAGATCGTATGTCAGTAAAAACAGAAAATAACAATAAAGCATTCTCCATTAAAAACATCATAGGACCACTACTAGCTGTCATTGTTGGTATGATAATGGTAATTCTTGATAGTACGGCGATGAATGTTGCCTTGCCTGGAATAGTGGAAGATTTTAAATCGGATGTTTCGACCATGCAATGGTCCATAACAGGTTATACACTCGCATTATCAGCTGTCATTCCTTTAGCAGGTTGGATGACGGACCGATTTGGGGCAAAAAAGATATTTTTAATTACAATCGCCTTGTTTACACTTGGTTCCGTTCTATGCTCTGTTGCCCGAAACCCTGAACAGCTTATCCTCTATCGGGTTATTCAAGGATTGGGGGGAGGAATGGTAGCGCCAATAGGAATGGCCATTATTTTCCGACTTGCTCCTCCGGATAAAATAGGGGCTGTAATGGGAACACTTGGGGTTCCGATGCTTTTAGCACCTGCACTAGGGCCTGTTTTAGCAGGATATCTTGTAGAATACGTTACCTGGAATTGGATTTTCCTTATTAATTTGCCAATCGGTATTATTGCCATTTTGGTTGGATTGAAATTTTTACCAAAAGTTGAACGCAAGACCGTTGCATCCCTTGATTATTTAGGTATCATATTAGCCCCTATCACATTCTCCATGCTTGCCTATGGAGTGAGTGAAGGGGGCAAAAGCTGGACTTCAACGGAAACTCTTACCGGATTATTTGTAGGTGGAGTTGCTCTCATTCTATTTATTATCGTCGAACTTCGTCAAAAGGAGCCTTTATTAGAGTTGAGAGTTTTTGGATCATCCGACTTTCGAAAAGGGATTGTGATTGCATGGTTTTCCCAAATCGCATTATTTGGGGTTATGATTATTGTCCCGTTATTCTTACAAACAGTAAGAGGTTACGGTGCATTGGATACTGGTTTAATTCTTCTCCCGCAAGCTCTAGCATCAGGTGTTATGATGCCAATCGGAGGGCGTTTATATGATAAAATAGGTGCTCGTCCTTTAGCGATAACAGGCTTGTCTATTATTACGGCATCGCTAGCTATGCTTTCACGAATTTCTATGGATACTACAACTGGATTTATCATTTCATGTTTGGTGATGATGGGAGCAGGAATGGGTCTGTCCATGATGGCAATTAATACTCATGTCCTTCAATCCGCTCCAAAACGTCTTGTAAATCGCGTCACACCATTAACAACTGCGGCCCAACAAGTAATGGTTTCATTTGCAGTAGCAGGCATGACTGGGTTCCTAACGTCAAGAATTACTGATCATGTGACATTAATAGCTGACCCAATTGAAGCTGCCGTTTCTGCCTATGGTGACACGTTCCTTCTAGCTGCAGGGATTGCATTGGCAGGGGCGCTTTTAGGAACAATCCTTAGTAGACCAAAACAACAGCGGGAACATGTCCAAGATGAAGAAACAAAAGAAGTGAATGCAACCATGATGGCAGGACATTAAAAAGAAAAGTGGATGATTCTTTCTATCTAATTAGTTGATTGGTTCGAATCCCTCACAGGTTCATCATAAGAAATCCTAAAATTTCAATGATTTTGGGATTTTTTTCTTTTTTTAGAGTTAAATGAACCTATTACTATGATCAGATGTAGTTTTCCTCTTACGATTGTATTTTTATTAGGGTCATTATGAACTAAATGACCTATGATCCACTTTGAATAATAAATTGGGAGGGTTTGACCTGGTTAATGGCGAAGTGAATAATCAGAGTCATTTCCTTTGGAAATAAGAGGTGGAAAATGGAAAAACGGACGAGTTTAAGAGTTTACATTATTACAATTGCTGGTGCGGTATGTTGGGGACTTATTGGTTTATTTATTGCCCCTTTGTATGCTCGCGGCTTTACGGCTTGGGACGTAGTTGCCATTCGAGGTATTTTTACCTTTGTTATCTTAATTCTAATTATGACAGCATTTTATCGGGATCAGTTACGTACCAGATTAAAAGATCACATTTTTTTCGCCTGTGCAGGAATTTTAAGTGTCGCTTTATTTAATTTTTTTTATTTCGAAGTTTTTTCTCAATCGAGTTTATCCCTTGCAGTAACACTTTTATATACAGGTCCTCTGTTTGTAACCATCTTGTCTCGGCTCTTTTTTAAGGAGTCCCTGACTATTCGTAAAGGGTGGGCACTTGCTCTTGCTATTACAGGTTGTGCCTTTGTTGTAGGCCTGCTGCCACTAGGCCAAGAAGGTATACAAATGAAAACCTTGGTCATGGGGATTTTATCTGGATTTTGTTATGCGTTGTACAGTATTTTCAGTAAACCTGTAACCCAAAGGTATTCTGCATTGACCATTACAACGTACACATTTCTTTATACGAGTATATTCATGTTATTGACAAGTGACATAATAAAAAAGACTGATCAATTTCAATATGCTGATGTTTGGGTGGCAGCGGTGTTGCTGGCGCTCGTATCAACGGTCGCAGCTTTTGTTTTGTATACTTCAGGACTAAAGCATTTAGAAGCAAGTAAGGCGTCCATTTTAGCAACGATTGAACCTATCATTGCAGTAGTAACTGGAGTACTTTTTCTGGGGGAACAACTACGGGGATGGCAGGTGTTAGGAATTGCCTTAGTTTTGTATTCAGCCATTCTTGTCGCAGATGGAAGGTCTAAGGCAAAGAAACCAGTTGATACCATTTTAGAGGAGGAAAGCACGGTATGATACAACCATAGCAGGACCAATAATCGATAACTTAAAAAACCGAAAAAATTAAAGATTCATTTCGAAACTTAATATTTTCGGTTTTTTCATAGGCATAAGCAGGTCAATAATAATTTTTGATTCATCGCACGAAGAAAGAGCGTTAGCTCTTTCGAGGAGGCCATACGCCGCTGACCAGGGCGCTTGCGCTTTTCTTAATTAATAGAGAACACGCCATAAATAAAAGGTTGCATAGGATTCCCAATTTCTCCATGGGATAGAAATCTTTAGGATTTCCTCTTTGGTTGGCTTTCTATCCATATTAAGTAGGGTTTTAATAGCATTGATTAAACCTGCATCATCGATAGGGAAGGCGGCAGGGAAGCGCAGGCAGCGCATCAGCACATAATTAGCTGTCCATGGACCAATCCCACGTATTTTAATTAAGCTTTTTTCGACCTCTTTAAAGTTTTCGGCTTCCCTTAATTTTTCTTTGGATAATTCACCGCTGGCCATTAATTGCGCAATCCCAATAATATATTCACTCTTTTTAACAGTCATTTTAATATCTGCCAGGTCAATAGGTGTGAGTTTAGCAATTCTTTTGTAGGAGGGGAATATCCAATATTTTTTGCCTTCCCATTCGATTGACTCACCGAATTTTTCTACAAATTGCTTCTTTAATGTGTAGGCGAAGCTTAAGTTAATTTGCTGCCCTAAGACACCCCAACAGAGCGCCTCAAACAAATCAGGGATTCCGATGAGACGTAATCCATAAAACTTTTCTACAATCATTTTAAGGAATGGGTCTGTTTTTGCCATTTGATAAAAGGGAGTTAAGTCATTATCAAGGTCAAACCATTCTCGAATATATTGGACGACATCTATAGTCTCCTGCGGTTTACCTTTTAAAAAGTGTACAACCATTTGATTTGAATCATTGACTTTTATTCTGACAAGGGTTGGAATTTCATCAATTGCAATGACCCTTGTAATGGTATCATTTTCAACTTCATACATACATTCATTTTTATTCCGCTCTAGATAACCAAGGTTTGCTTTCAGGTCAAATTCTTCAGGCAGCGGAATGATTACTTTGGATGATTCCTCTTCATAGGTATTTCTAGGATTCGTCACTTTATCTCCTCCGGCATTTTGCTATAATCTATTTTTATCATAAAAGTGTAGAAAACAATGTTTCTATCTTGATGCTACAATCAAAAATCTATTATTTTCCACTTGAATAAGTGTATATTGATTATGTAATTAAAGCTTCTATGAAGGATCTAATAATGAAGGTGAGGAATATTTGTTGAAACCAAAAGTTATTGTCTATAAAAAAGTCGATCCAACAGTTTTGGAGTATGTACGTAAAGCCTGTGAAGTCATTTATTTTGAAGACTTAGATGCAACCACACTTCCTGAATTTTACCAAGAATTAAAGGATGCAGAAGGAATTCTAGGCTCGAGTTTAAAAATTGATGAGAAGTTTTTAGAGCAGGCCCCTAACCTAAAAGTAATTAGCAATATTTCAGTTGGCTACGATAATTTAGATCTTGAGAAAATAACAAAACGAAGAATTATGGCAACCAATACACCTAGTGTTTTATATGATAGTGTTGCAGATACCATTTTTGGCTTATTACTAGCAACAGCAAGAAGAATGCCAGAATTAAACCAGTTGGTCAAGTCAGGGAAGTGGACATCGAAAATTAGTGAAGAGCAATTTGGCGTAGATGTTCATCATAAGACATTAGGAATTATCGGAATGGGAGGAGTAGGTTCGGCTATTGCCAAACGGGCTCATTTTGGCTTTGATATGCCTATTTTGTATCATAATCGTTCGCGAAATCCAGAAGCCGAACAAACCTTTCATGCAACCTATTGTTCACTTGAAGAAATTTGTCAGCAAGCTGATTTCATTTGCTTAATGACGCCGCTAACTCCAAACACTGTTAAACTCATCGGGGAAAAGGAATTTAAATTAATGAAGAAATCAGCCATTTTTGTCAATGGTTCGCGCGGGGCTACTGTAGACGAGGATGCCTTAGTTTGGGCTCTTCAAAACGGAGAGATTTTAGCTGCGGGACTTGACGTGTATACACAAGAACCAGTAAACCCAGATCACCCGCTATTGTCAATGGATAACGTAGTCACATTGCCGCATATTGGTTCTGCAACCTATGAAACACGATTGAAAATGGCTAAACTTGCAGCTGAAAATCTAGTGCGTGGTCTCCAGGGAAAACAGCCGCCTTCCTTAATAAATCAAGAGGTGTTAAGCGAAGTCCGATAAATAAAAGGCGTAAAGAATCATTAAAAAAGGTGATTCTCTACGCCTTTTTTATCTAAGATGTGGGGAACATCCTCAAAAATCTCATCAGGTTTGGGACAATTGGTAATATACAACAATCATTTTCGGGTGCCTGACACCAATTATTATGATAATCTAAATATGGTATGATAGTATTAAATTTGTTTAGAATTACTTCTTAGGAGAGGATATTATATGAGTAATAATGAGGTACCTTCTCTACAGAAGGATGGAAGGTCTATTATAGTTAATCAACGAAATCTATCTAGTTTAATGACTGATCTAAAGTTACTATTTAAAGCAAATGTTTTAACCGCTAATGTCCTGCCGGTTTTTGCAGGATTCTGGTTAGCTTTATATTTTACGGATGTCCCTCTCTCAAGTAATGTGGATTTATTACTTTTAACTATTTTCGGAAGTACAATGGTGATTGCCGGGGCACTTGCGCTCAATAACTGGTACGATGTTGATATTGATACAGTAATGGATCGTACAAAGAATCGTCCAACAGTGACTGGGAATTTCTCACTTAAGCAAGTATTAATCATTGGAATTTCACTTACCGTAGTTGGGTTTATTTTATTACTGTTTACGACATTCGAAGCTGCGTTATATGGTTTCGTCGGATGGTTTACTTATTGTTTTCCCTATACCATGTGGTCGAAACGAAAGTATACCTTTAATACCATAATTGGCAGTGTGTCTGGTGCGGTTACACCTTTAATTGGCTGGACAGCGATCGCACCTGGATTTCAAAAGGTACCAATGATCTTGTTTTTAATCTTGTTTATTTTTCAAATGCCGCATACCTTTGCGATAGCCATTAAGAAATATAAAGAATATAAAGCGGCTGGGGTGGCGATGCTTCCCGTTGTTCGTGGACTCTCCGTGACTAAACGGCAAATGGTCATGTATATTGCTTGCTTGTTTCCATTGCCATTCTTTTTAGATTCACTTGGAACAACCTTTATGGTCATAGCTGCTTTGCTAAACGCAGGGTGGTTGGTGGTAAGTATCAGCGGTTTTTTTATCAAAGATAACCATAAATGGGCCCAAGTGAATTTCTTATACTCAGTTAATTATATAACCATTATCTTCCTCATGATGATTGTGGTTACCTTACCGATCTTCCATCGCTAAAAGAAATTATATGAAAAAGTCTGATCGCTGTAGGCAAATACAATGCCTACAATCGATTGGACTTTTTTTTATTAATCGGATCTTTTAAACGTATTTATTTTTTTAAATGAGAAGATGTGTGATGCGGTTCACTACACTGAGAATGGTTCCCAACTATGATATAAGTATGAAAATCACAAAGGGGATGATTCGGAATGGGAGCTGCAAAAGGAAACAACAAAAAGAAGGCAGGCGAAGTTCAAGAAGCACCGTTAAAAGGAACATGGATTTCCGTAAGTGTTGTGGGAGTAGTCATTCTACTTACGTATTTCTTATTATATGGACTTTACATGTCTAGAGTTTAGGGGGGATTTGGAATGAAGATGCATCTTGATGAAAAAATTTGGCTGACCTTAAGTTTTGGGATAATCATGATTTTCATGTTTATCACAGGCTATCAAGCATTTGCCTTGGATATGGCTCCACCAAGCAATAAGGAAATTATTGATCCACAAAAAGTGGACCAAATCGCACCATTCGATAAACCAGGTGTTACTAAAATTGGTGAAAATGAATATGAAGTTGTGATGACTTTACAAGTATTTAGCTTTAATCCAGGTAATTTTGAAGTTCCTGCTGGTTCTACAGTGCATTTTACACTAACCTCCAAAGATGTGGTCCACGGCTTTGAGGTAGCTGGAACAAACGTGAATGCAATGGTAATGCCAGGACATATTCAAAAAATCACCCAAAAGTTTGATAAACCAGGCACTTACTTAGTGTTATGTAACGAATACTGTGGTGCTGGTCACCAAGCAATGAGTACAACGATTACGGTTAAATAAAGGGGGGAAAGAAAATGCAAACAGCAAAATCACATACACTAAAAGATCAAGCAAATAAAGTAATGGGAATCAGTAAGGAAGATGCCGTTTTAACAAAAACATATATCATTGTAGCATTTACAGCACTACTTCTGGGCGGAATATTAGGACTGCTGCAAGGACTAAATAGGTCAGGACTTCTAGAACTGCCATCATGGCGTAACTATTATCAAGTATTAACAGCACATGGTTTATTATTAGTTGTTGTCTTAACTGCCTTCTTTACGATTGGATACTTTTATGCATCACTTTCCCATACTTTAGGAGGACTGCTGCCGAAAATAAGGAAGATAGCTTGGATTGGTTTTGGAATGAAGATTGTCGGCTTTATTCTATGCATAGTGCCAATTCTAATGAACGAAGCATCAGTTATGTATACATTTTATCCGCCGATGGCAGCACATCCGGCTTTCTATATCGGGTTAGTATTCATTGCTTTAGGCGTTTGGATGTGCTGCATTGGGGCGTTTATCAATGTCGCTAATTGGAGAAAAAACAACAAAGGTCAACATGTGCCTATTCTTGCTTACTTTGCAACCGGTGTGTTTATCCTTTTGTTCTTTGCTCTAATCCCAGTTGCAATTGAAGTTTTAACCATTATTCCATGGGCCTTTGGGTGGGTTGAAACAATTAATGTCATGGTTGCTCGGACACTATTTTGGGCGTTTGGACACACGCTGGTTAATATTTGGTATTTAACGGCCGTGTCTGCATGGTATGTTGTTGTACCAAAAATTATCGGTGGAAGACGTTGGAGTGATACCTTAACCCGTGTGGTTATTATTGCCTTAGTTGTAATGAACATCACTGGTGGATTCCATCATCAGATTATCGACCCAGGAATTTCTGAAGCAGTTAAATTTATGCATGTATTTATGAGTTTGGCGATTGGTTTCCCATCATTAATGACCGCATTCGCTATGTTTGCTATATTTGAGCGGACTGCCAGGAAACAAGGTGGAAAAGGTCTAATTGGCTGGTATAAGAAAATGCCATGGGGGGATGTTCGTTTCCTAGCACCATTTATTGCTATGGTCGCCTTTATTCCAGCAGGTGCAGGAGGGATTGCCCAAAGTACAAACCAGCTAGACCAAGTTGTTCATAATACCATGTGGATTGTTGGGCATTTCCATTTAACACTCGGAATGTCGGTGGTAATGACTTTCTTTGGAATTAGTTATTGGTTAGTTCCTTATATTTCAAAACGTGTTCTAACTCCACAAATAAATAGATTAGGCGTAATACAAACTTGGATCTGGACAATTGGTATGATATTTATGTCAGGTGCTATGCATTGGGTTGGATTACTTGGTTCTCCGCGAAGAACTTCCTATACAACCTACGGCGATAATGTAACAGCATTAAGCTGGGACCCGTATTTAATGTGCTTAGCTGTGGGAGGAACACTATTAATTATCGGTGTTATTCTTCAAGTGTATGCTGTTGTCAATATGATGTTCTTTGCGCCAAAAGGTGAAACAGAATTTCCGATTGCGGAAGAGGAAGAAAATGCAACCAAAACACCATACTGGACAGAGCGTTGGGGCCTTTGGATTGTTGTTATGCTATTAGTTGTAGCCATGGCCTATGTTATCCCATTAACGGAATTTATCGTCAATGCCCCTCCTGGGTCACCACCGTTTAAAACATGGTGATTACGAAAAGCTAAAAGCCAGTAGGCGCTTTATCTGGAAGGTTTTCAATGAGAGAGATAGCTCGGGTGGCTAGGGCTATCTCTTTCCACTTCAAAAAATAGATGTGGGAAGTGATCTTCATGATCAAAAATAGACATCATACATTTGCATGTTTGCTTGTTATCTTATTTGGCTGTGCATTGTTTTATTTCGGAACAGATGGTTTCACAGCTTTCACGGCAGAAACTGCGCGGGTAAAAGAACTAATTGACGATAAACCCCAATTCCCTAATGTAACCTTAGAAGACAGCAAAGGGAGGGAATATTCTATTTCTGAATTTGAAGGCAAATATGTATTTATTACCTTTTTGTATACGTCCTGTACAACGGTTTGTCCTCAATTAGAAATGAATATGTCGAAAGTTTATGATAAGGTACCAAGCAAATATATGGGCAAAGATATTGTCTTTTTAAGTATCAGCTTCGATCCTTCTAGGGATAACCCAGCCACGTTGGAAAAATATAGAGGCTATTTTAATAGTGACGGTGAAACATGGAGGATGGCAAGAATTGCAAATAAAACAGAATTAGATGCATTGTTAAAAGCATTTGGTGTGATTGTCATTCCCGATGAATACGGTAATTTTGCCCATAATTCAGCTTTTTATATTGTTGATAAAAAAGGCAGACTTCTAGATGTTTTAGACTACAAAAAAACGGATGAAGCTGCTAAAAGGCTTACAGGGATTCTTGACATGGAAGCGGGGGAATAGTTATGAAGCAATCACTATATGGCTTATTGATCCTCCTATTCCTTGCACTGCCTCCTGTGGCAAACTTAATGGAATCTGTCATGATTATTCACATGCATATGCAAATGCCGCTGTTAATTTTCACCGGATTTCTCCTTGCCCGTATTTTTCAACTACGTTTCCCACGATTTTTTGAAAAATGGAACGGAAATGGAATACCAGGAATCATATTGTTTATCATCATCGTCGCTTATTGGACACTGCCAAGGTCAATGGATGAAGCATTAACTTTACAGAGTATGGAAGTGTTTAAATTTACTAGTTTACCTATATTGGCAGGGATCCCACTAAGGGATAGCTGGAAAAAACTTAGACCTGTTGGTAAGCATATCACTTTTTATTTTTTTATTATCATGTTTTCCGCAATGGGGTGGTTATATATATATTCCCCCGTGCAATTATGTAATAACTATTTAATTATTGAACAAATTACACTAGGCTGGGGATTTATTACAACAGCAATCTGTATGGTCATTTATTTGCTCTATAAGGCTTTTGTCGATCCTAAGAAATACGAGTAATGTATTTTGTGATTTCCAGCATAAAAACATAAAAAACTGTTAGGAATCATTGATCCTAACAGTTTTTTGAATTAGATATTTATTAAGGAATCCTAAGGTTCGTTTGTTATGGTTGCCCTCTTTCGAGCCTTCAGAAACTTGATTACATTTAAAACAATGGTCTTGACTACTGCATAAAACGGTACAGCCAAAACCATCCCCAAGATACCAGCTAAATTTCCGGCAGCGAGCAAGACGATAATGATTGTCGCGGGGTGGGTATCAAGTGATTTTCCAAGAATGAGCGGAGATAATACATTCCCTTCCACCTGCTGGGCTATCACAATAATTAAAATAACTAATAAAGCTTTTGTGGGTGAATCAAATAAAGCAACAATCACAGCGGGTGCACCACCAAGAATGGGGCCGACATATGGGATGATGTTGGTAAACGCAACAATTACGGCCATAACTAGTGCAAATGGCAGATCGATAATCAGGTAGCCAATAAAAGCAAGTATTCCTACTGATAGGGCAACAATAACTTGCCCTTGTATATAGGAGGAAAGTGTTTCACCTGTCTCTTTCAACATAAGCAATCCTGCTTCTCGATATGATACAGGAAGGAATTTAGTTACAGCCTTAGGGAACTTATGTCCGTCCTTAAACATATAGAACAGTAAAAACGGAACTGTAGCTAGGATGACAGCAATATTGGCAAACACACCAAGGATATTGGAAATACCGCCAGTGATCCTATCCGGCAAGGTATTCGCATAGGCAATCAGTTTTTCTTTACCGGTTTCCAAAAGATCATTTTGCTCCTCCATGATCCATTTGAATTCAGAACTTCGTGAAAGCTTATCAAAATACTGCAAGGTTTTGTTGGCATAATCAGGAAGTGCATTAGCAAGTGCGGTAAATTGCTCTGTGATGGCAGGAACCAAGTTGCCAATCGCTAAAACAAGAATACCAATAAACACTACATAAATTATTAGGATGGCAAGAATTCTTGGCACTTTTTGGCGCTGAAGAAAATTAACGATTGGATTTAGTAAGAAAAAGAGAAATCCGGTTATCAGAATTGGGAAAAAAAGAGTAGAGAAAAAGATACCGATCGGCATAAATAAAAATGAAATCTTTGTTGAAACAAAGATGATGGTTAATATTAGAAGGATTTGGATTAACCCATATTGGAATTTTCTTTTTGACATTATTTTCCCCTTTTTTCAATTGGCTGTGTTAAACTTGTCTGTTGATTTCCGTTCCAGGCGCTTCGCTTTCCGCGGGCGTTGCGGGGAGCCTCCTCGGCGCTTACAGCGCCTGCGGGGTCTCCCCTGCCCCGTACTCCCGCAGGAGTCTTCGCGCCTTCCACTCCAATCAACAGAGTACTAAAATCAACATTAACGTTTAACACAGCCTTTCAATTAGTTTAACTAAAATTATATCAAAAACTTGGAATAGAAGACAAATAATAGTATTACCTTTGGTGTCAGGCACCAGATGGGGACATTAAAAAAATGAAACTTTCGGCTTAGTTTGTCGTATACTTAAATGGAATAATTTACATAAGAGGAGAGAAGGGGTGTTGGATTTGGAATTGCAAACAGAAGTAAATATACAAAAAGAGAGTCCTAAGTTATTAGGAATGTTTACGAGTCCTGGGGTGCAGTTTGAGCGAATTAAGCAAAGTCCGAAAATTTGGGTACCATTAACTATTATTAGTATCCTTTATGCCATTGGTATGGCGTTTATGGCTCTATCACTAGACGCTGCTACTTTAATTGCTCAGGGAGTGCCTGAAGATCAAGTTGATTTGGTGTTAACCATAACAAAAGTAACAGTATTAGTTACGGGCATCATTACGCCTATTATTGGTGTTTTAGTGAGCAGTGCTATTCAATTAGCGATTGTCAAGATTGCTAGTTCCACTGTTTCTTTTAAACAATTATTATCTATGAATACTTTTATCATGATTATTGGTGCAGCAGGACTTATATTGAATATGGGAATCAGATATGCCATCGGCGGGGATCCAGAAATATATATTACCAGTTTGGCAGGGCTTCTCAATCAGGATAAAGCTGGTGTTTTAGGTTCCATCGAAGTATTTGGAATCTGGTCTGCTATTTTGACTGCCTTGGGACTTCATAAAACAGCGCAAATTTCTAAAGGGCTGGCATGGACAATTGCGGTGATTTTCTTCGTAGTTAGTATTGGCTTTGCTTTGGTCGGTACTCTTTTACAGGGAGCGCCGAAGCTATAATGAAGAAGAAAATTTGGATTAGCATTAGTGTAATTTTATTAATTATCATAATGATTTCTGTAAGTGTCTACCGGCAGGTCCTTGCAAAGGGGCCTTCCGTTAAGACCATGGAAATCAGCCAAGAAGAAATCTCCTCTCTATTAATGATTCCTGGAACAGTAAAGCTCCCTCAAGAACAACTGGTCTATGCGACACCAGACAAAGGGGAAATCAAGAAGCTGCTCGTCAAGGAAGGAGAGACAGTCAAGAAAGGTGCTGTCTTGGCTCAATTAGAAAATCCTCAGCTTGAGTTGGAGATTGAGCAGAATAAATTAGCGGTCGAATCCGCTAATTTAAAAATAAACCAAATCGATAAGAAATTGGAGCAACTTGAAGACAAAGAAAAGACCTTAGGTGAGCAGGTTGGAAAAAAGGAAGCGAAAAAGCAGCTTTCTCCTGAATTTGAACAGCTGGAGATGGAAAAAGAGCTAGCTAACATTGAACTTAAACAAACTGAACTTCAAAAAGACTTGATTAGTAAACGCCAGGATGATTTAGAGATTAAGAGTACAATGGCTGGAATTGTTTTGACAGCCAAAAAGCCAGCAACATCACTTGATGCAACAAGCGAACCTATTATACATATTGGGAAATTAGCAGGGATGACAGCATCAGGACTACTGTCCGAATACGATACTCTTAAAGTTAACAAGGGTCAAAGAGTGATCATCAAATCAGAGGCATTGCCGGGCAAAGAGTGGCTGGGTGAAATCACGAAGACATCTATTTTGCCAGAGCAGAACCAAGCGAGTTTGCAAAATGGTACACAGGCTGTGCAGTATCCTGTCACAGTAAAGATTTCCGGTGATACAAAAACGTTGAAACCAGGCTTCCAAGTCATCATGGAGATAGAAACAGATAAAAAGACAGCGATGGTCCTGCCGCTCGATGCGTTATTTGATGAGGGGGATCAGCCCTTTGTATATCTCGTAAAGGATGGAAAAGCGCAAAAACAAAATGTCAAAACTGGCATTACATCAGGAAAGAAGATTGAAATCGTTGAAGGTGTTACAAAAGGAGACAAAGTCATCATTAATGGACCTGACAAACTAAAAGATGGGTTGGATGTGACCGTTAAATGATCCAGCTAGAATCCATCTCAAGATCGTTTTTGTTGGGAAAAGAAAGTGTACCTGTCCTAAATGGTATTAGTCTATCCATTCATAAAGGTGAATTTGCTGCCATCATGGGTCCATCTGGCTCAGGAAAGTCAACCTTAATGAATATTATTGGTTGTTTGGATAAACCGACAGAGGGTGAGTATTATCTTGGCGGGGAAAATGTCTCTCATTATAATGACAAGGAATTGGCCAGGGTTAGAAATCAATCGATTGGCTTTGTCTTTCAGCAGTTTCATTTGCTCCCGCGCTTGACGGCCTTAAAAAACGTTGAATTACCAATGATTTATGCAGGAATCTCCAAAAAAGAGCGCCAGGCTCGTGCAGAAGAGGCATTAATGAAAGTAGGTCTTGCCGACCGCATGAACCATCTGCCTAATGCTCTATCTGGAGGACAGAAGCAACGTGTTGCCATAGCGAGAGCTATTGTCAATACACCAAAGATTATTCTAGCGGATGAACCCACAGGTGCCCTTGATTCAAAAACAAGCAAGGACATTATGGAACAATTTAGTGAACTGAATAATGAAGGAGTAACGATTATTATTGTTACCCATGAATCAGAAGTGGCTGAATACGCGAACAGAACAATTATGGTTAGGGATGGAATGATTCAGTCGCCTTTTGATGGTGTTAGGGGGCCGGCAGGATGAGTTTTATGGAAAATCTTATTATGGCACTAAGTTCACTAAAAGCCCATAAAATGCGGAGTATTCTAACAATGCTTGGGATTATTATTGGGGTGGGAGCTGTTATTATCGTCGTAGCCATCGGACAGGGCGGGGAAGCGATGCTGAAATCACAAATTACAGGTCCCGGGAATACGATTGAATTATTTTATCAGCCCTCAGACGAGGAAATTAGAGCAAACCCTAATATATTTCAGCAAGCTCCGTTCAAACAAGAAGATATCAGGGCGCTTGAACAAATTTCCGAAATTAAAAATGTCGTAGCTTCCAGCACCCAATTGTCTTCTGTTAAATTTCAAAAAGATTCCGTGGATGCCTCTTCAACTGGAATTAATCAGGCCTATATAAAATTAAATGAGTTGAAAGTTGCTAAGGGAAGGAGCTTGTCAACCTCTGATTTTCTTGGCGGCCGCCGTGCAGCATTAATCAGTAATAAATTGCAAGAGGAACTATTTAAAGGGAAAAATCCAGTTGGAAAGGTTGTTATGGTTGCCAATCAACCGATTGAAATCATTGGGGTTTTAGAGAAACCAACTGGTCTTCTATCATTTGGGTCAATGGAGGTTTATCTGCCTTTCCAAACTTGGAAAACGATTTACGGTAGCAGTGATTTTACCCAAGTAACCCTGCAAGCATCGTCAGCTGAACAACTGCAGGTCGCAGGTAAAAAGGCTGCTAAATTATTAAATAATCTGCATAATACAGATAAATCCTACCAAGTTATTAATATGGAAGAAATCGCTCAAGGGGTAGGACAAATCACAAAAATCATGACATTAATTATCGGGAGTATAGCAGGAATCTCATTATTTGTTGGTGGAATTGGTGTTATGAATATCATGCTTGTATCCGTGACCGAAAGGACAAGGGAAATCGGGATTCGTATGGCGCTTGGAGCTACCCGAGGACAAGTGCTGACTCAATTTTTAATTGAATCGATGACACTAACTTTTATAGGAGGTATGCTCGGGATTTTGCTTGGCTGGGGAACGTCCACCATTGTTAGTTTCTTTGCAGGTTGGCCATCCTTAGTGTCTTGGCAGGTGGTAGTAGGTGGGATGTTGTTCTCAATGGTTATTGGGATTGTGTTTGGACTACTTCCTGCAAACAAGGCTTCTAAGCTTGACCCGATTGATTCCCTGAGATATGAATAAAGGTTGATTAGGACAAGATCAAGGGTCTACACGAAGGTGTAGGCTTTTTCCTGTTATTGCCGTATAGTTATCAGTTTGCAGATTATGGGTAATGTGATAATATAATTACAGGAATATTCAGATAATAATTCGTGGTAGGATTGACTTAGAATAATAGTTTAGAAGGAGTCGAGATGAGCATGGAGAGACTTAGTGTAGAGAGCAAAGGTTATTTTGGGGAATTTGGCGGAAGTTTTGTTCCCGAGGATTTGCAAGTGGTAATGAACGAATTAGAAGAGCAATTTAATCGATATAAGGATGACCCTGAATTTATATCGGAATTCAAGTATTACTTAAAAGAATATATTGGTAGAGAAAATCCATTAACGTTTGCAGAAAATTTAACCAAACAAAATCAAGGGGCAAAAATATATCTGAAACGAGAAGATTTAAACCATACGGGTGCACACAAAATTAATAATGCCATTGGCCAGATTCTTTTAGCAAAACGAATGGGAGCAAAGAGAATTATTGCTGAAACAGGTGCAGGACAGCATGGTGTGGCCACAGCAACTGCCTGTGCCATGTTTGGGATGGAATGCATTATTTATATGGGTAAACTTGATACGGAACGCCAAGCGCTCAATGTCTTCCGAATGGAATTATTAGGTGCGAAAGTAGTTCCAGTTGATAAAGGCCAAGGGCGTTTAAAGGATGCTGTAGATGAAGCCTTGGGTGACTTGGTGCAAAACTATAAAAATACCTTTTATTTACTTGGTTCGGCTGTAGGACCACATCCTTATCCGACCATGGTCAAGCACTTCCAGGCAATTATCAGCGAAGAATCGAAAAAGCAGATACTTGAAAAAGAAGGAAAACTGCCGACAGCGGTGATTGCTTGTGCTGGAGGTGGCAGCAATGCCATTGGCGCTTTTGCCCATTATATTGACGAAAAAGGTGTGCGCTTAATTGGGGTCGAACCAGCTGAGGCACCAACTTTGACGGAAGGAATTCCAGCGGTGATTCATGGCTTTAAATGTTTAACATTACTTGATGAAAACGGGGAGCCTAAACCAACGTACTCGATTGCTGCGGGGCTGGATTATCCAGGTGTTGGTCCTGAGCACAGCCATTTGAAAACAAGCGGGCGAGCAGAGTATGTAACAGTGACTGGGCAAGAGGCCCTAGAGGCATTCCAATTGTTAAGCAAGACGGAGGGAATAATCCCTGCGTTAGAAAGTTCACATGCCGTCGCATATGCTATTAAGCTTGCGAAAGAATTATCTAACGAAGATATCCTAATTGTTAACCTATCAGGACGCGGTGATAAGGATGTTGAGCAAGTGTTTAGGATGTTGAAAAAATAATAATATACATAAGGATAAGCCGATAAATGGCTCGTCCTTTTTTGTTTCTATCTAGGGGGAGCAGTTTGTTGAAAGACTTATTATTAATAAAAGGTTATAAAGATCATGAGTATTTAAGGAAAAGCTTTAATCAATTGGCCACTGATACTTTTGGAATAGAGTTTGAAACGTGGTACAAAAATGGATATTGGACAGATAAGTATTTGCCGTATTCATTTGTTGTTAATAATAGAGTGGTAGCTAATGTATCCGTTAATCTTGTAAACTTGGTCGTAAATGCGGATATTAAACAAGCAATCCAAATCGGGACAGTCATGACACACCCTGATTATCGAAATAAGGGATTGTCGAGACGCTTGATGGAGATTGTGTTAGACGAATATAAACATGTCGATATGATTTATTTGTTTGCCAATCAAACAGTATTGGACTTTTACCCGAAATTTGGATTTTCTTCTAGAGATGAAGTGCAATTTATATTGGACTATAATCATATGCCTCCATCGTCTTCTAAAATGAGAAAATTAGATGTTAGCAATCCAGATGATTTAGAGTACATCTATAATTTAGCGAGGAATCGTAAGGTTCTGTCGGAAGTATTCGGAACTTCAAATTGTGAGGAGCTCCTCATGTTTTATTGTATTATGGTTTTTAGCCAGGACCTCTACTATCTTGAGAATGAGAACGCACTGGTGATCTTTCAAAGAGAGGGGGATTGTATCCACCTCTATGATATTGTCAGTTCTCGAAAGGTAAATTTTCAAACAGTGTTAAGTGCGATTGTCCCGCTGGATTGCAGTAAAGTCTTTTTCCATTTTCATCCCGATCAGCATGAACTAGGATATGAAAAACAGCTATATAAAACCAATAATGTCCTTTTTATAAAGAATCAAACAAACGTCACGTTACCAAATGAATTCAAACACCCGCTTACTTCACAGGCATGATGGTGCCTGACACCATTAGATAACTCCATTAGAGAACAGCTAGTACATATTACCCATTTGCTATTAGCGGTTCTTTTTTTATATCTGGGGGTTAGAGAATGTTTCTCGAGTTTATTGAATATATTTAAACAAATAATCTATGGAATTTGGTTGATAAAGGGGACAAGTATGATAAGTAACAGGATGAACTTTTATATGGATTTAAGCAGAGCAGAGGCATGTTCTTTTTATAAACGGCTATTGTTCATTTTTTTTGGTGCTACGCTTGTAACCTTATCCTTACAATTATTTTTGGTGGAAAATCATGTGATTGATGGAGGAATCATTGGCATAAGTATCCTGCTAGCTCATATTACAAAAGAAGAAATAGGATTGTTTTTGTTGGTATTAAACACACCTTTTTTCCTCCTTGCCTATCGGTTTCTAGGAAGAAGGTTTCTTATTCTCAGCATATTTGCCATCCTCATTCTTTCGTTTGAAACCTATATATTCGATTCACTTCCGGTCCTCACCACTAACCCCCTCCTAGTAATTGTCCTTGGCGGAATAAGTTTAGGACTAGGTGTCGGCTTAACGATTCGATTCGGTGGCTGTTTTGATGGAACAGAAGTGATAGCTATCCTCTTAAGTAAACATTCTTCATTTTCAATCGGACAAATTATCTTGTTATTGAATGTATTCATTTTCGGGAGTTCCATTTTCATCTTTGGGTTAAGTGAGGCCATCTACTCCTTAGCAACCTTTCTGGTAGCTTATCGAACGATCGATCTATCTATTCAAATTACTTAGAAGAGTATTTCGAGATGATGAAATTCCTAGATAAAAGCTTAAAATAGAATCCGCCAAATTTAAGGAAATGCCCATTCAATTAGCGAACGGGCATTTTTTTATCATTATTGATTTTTTAAAAATTCTATTACTCTTTCATTTACTAAATCGTTGGCCTCGGTTATATAAATGTGGCCAGCACCGGTAATTGTCAAAAATTCAGCATTTGGAATTTTCTCAGCTAAGGTTACCCCATTTTGATAGGGAACTAATTTGTCTTCGTCTCCATGGATAACCAAAACAGGGCATTCGATTTGGTTAATCACGTTGGAGGTATCGTGAGCTAAGCAGGCTTGAAGTTGAAGAATATAGGCGTAAGGGAGAACAGGTATCTCTATTCTTCTTTGTATGTCCTCTGCTACTAATTCACGTTGTTTTTCTATAAATGACTGACTGTATAGGATTGGAGCGGTGGCCCAAGCCATTTCTTCTGGTGTTGCAACCGCAGAACCCCTTGAAAGCATTAGCATCGAGACTTCTGCACTAGGCTGGACATGGGTTGCACCCCCAGAGGTTGTACAACCTAACACAAGAGAACGGACCCTAGAAGGATACAATAGTGATAATCTTTGTGCAATCATCCCACCCATAGAAATGCCGTATACATGGGCTGTTTCTACTCCGGCAGCATCCAAGACACATTTAGCATCTTCCGCCATTTGCTCAATTGAATAGGGGGAATTTGGTTTGCCGCTAAGACCTGTCCCGCGATTATCAAAAATAATTACTTTAAAGTGCTCACTGAGAGCAGGGAGTGTCCTGAACCAAGATTTTGAATTTAGTGATAACCCCATTATTAAAAGCAATGGTTCACCCTCTCCGTGAACCTCATAATAAAGATTGATCCCATTTCCAGTAGCTATTGGCATTAATTCAATCCTCCTTTATTAAAAGTAACGGTAAATTATATGATAATTGAACTAAGGAAAGAACATGGAAGAAGGGAGGACCAAATCCCTCCCTTAGCTTACTTTTGAGTGTTTCTTTAAAAAGTTGCGAATAACTCTATTAAATGCCTCCTTTTGTTCTAATTTGGCAATATGACCAGTATTCCTAAGGATCACAAATTCAGAGTGGCGTATTTGTTTGTGCATTAATAGTTGGATCCATACAGGGATAACCGAATCATATTGAGACCCCATGATTAAGGTAGGGACTTTTATTTGAGGAAGTAGTTTTAAATTATTCACTTCCAGACATGCTTTAACTGATTTTAGAAAAACCTCATGATTAGGTTTGTAAAATTTATGAAAGTTCTGATAAACTGTACCCTTCCATGAATTAAGTGAAATGTGTGCAGCTGTTTTTGTGGGTAAACTTGGGGTGGTAGATAGTGAGCGGACTTTTCGATAGTTTATTATTAACTTTGCCAAGGGTCTAGGGATGAAATGAAAGGTGCTTACTAGCATTAATGATCGACACATCTGGGGCGCTTGGCGATAAATTTCCTGGGCTACCAATCCGCCCATGGATAAGCCGCAAACATGAGCGCTTTCAACCTGAAGGTCATTTAATAGAGTAATAATGTCATGGGCCAACTGTGGAATAGATATCTTCTCATCCGTGGTATGCTCACCATGCCCGCGTAAATCGGGAATAATCAAGTCAAACTGATCCGCAAATTCAAACTGATTGTTCCAGCCCTCCTTTACCTCTCCTAAACCATGAATAAAGACTAAAGGTTCACCAGCACCAAAACGTAAGTAAGGAATCTCAGAGCAACAAAAAGAAACTCTACTCAAATATACCCCTCCTATTATTATTTATCATAAAGTAGATTACCACTATTTGTAAAGTTTGAGTTTTTGTAAAATTCAGAATAATATAAGCATATCTAATTTTAGTGTCCTTCTTTGGAGGACAAATGTATTTCTTCGGTGCCTGACACCAGATAATATTATTTAAAAAACGTTCCGGTAATTTTTGGCATTTCCTCCGGTCTAAAGGAGTGTTTTGAAGACGTTTGTTTAATTTAACAACATTAATTTTTCGCTCTTTAAAGGGACGAAGACTTTTGTAGAGATTGTCGAAAGAGGGAGGTTTACAAAACCTCAGTTTACTACAATAATATTAACTATATTACTATTCTAATTAATGATTTTGATGAACCCTTCGAAGCAATTGCAGCTATTTTTAATAACATAAAAGGTCCAGCACTATTCTTAGCCTCAAAGCTTCTAATTACGTTTATGGTCATATACTAGATGTTGACGGTGGGACAACTGCCAGTGTACAGTAAATAGAAGAAACTGGTCAGTTAGTGAAGAGGGATGTACATGGAGTCCATGCATCAAGACAGAGATTCTTTTTATAAAAAAATAGAAACAGAAATCAATAAGAGAATCCATGCATACACAAATAACAGAAAATTCACTATTGCATTTGGAAATGCTATGGAAACACATGTGAAGCATTTAAAAATTCACAGAAGATTAGCAACAAGAAGATTAAATCAGCTTGGACTTCCAAATAAAGATGAAATAAGTGCTATTTCTGTAAGAATCGTAGATTATGAGGAAAAGTTAGATCTTTTGGATGAATCTATCTATTGGATGAATAAAAGACAGAAAGAGAACCGGAATAAGTTAAAAATGATTCGTGAATCATTGGGAGCTTTGCAAGCAGTATTGGAAAAGGAAACACGGGAAATCCACGCATGTAAACTAAAAAGCTTGGAAGAAGAGCTAAATGAGTTAAAACAATTATTTGAATTGAATTTGGAGGAGAAAAAACATGACGAATAAAACTGAAAAAGTATTAGAATCAGAAAATCAAAAAGTAGAGGTTGAAGAGGAACAGGATGCCTCAAGCTTAGACCTTCTTTGGAAGTTAGGATTCAATGAATTAGATGCTTGGGAAAATCGCTTAAATAAACGAGATACACTTTTCTTAGAAGCAGTCAAGAACTACGTGGAAATGCTTAAAAAGAATCAGGAAAATGCCCTCACCGTTTCGACGCAATTTGGGATGGAACTGAAAGAGTGGGAGGAGGCAGTGCGCGAAGAATTACTTATGACAACCACTCCACTACAGCAGTTCTTTCCTGTGAAATCATATGAAGAAATTAACAAAGTTGTTGAGGACATTCAAACTAAATCAGCTCATTTATTATTAACCCCAACTAAAGCATTATTAACAGGACAATTAAATTCCTTAGAAAAATATGTAGAAACCGTTGAACAGTATATTGCTTATCGAAAAAATGGCAGAGAAAAATATATTGAGAGTGTTAAGAAAACCAGCAATGTTTTATATGAAAATCAAAAAGTATTTGTAAATATGTTTTCTAAGCAAGTGAAATCTGCGATATTGCCATTTCAGAATTATATGAAGGATTCTACCGATCAATCCAAATAATGACTAAAAAGGAGTGAGAGTAATGTCTGGTAAAAAACCTTACGATCCAGTTGAATCCTTTCATGAGCTTAGTCTTTTATGGGAAAAACAGATAAATGATTTTATCAATCATTGGACGGCTAACAAGGATTTCATAAAAATGTCTAATGCCGGAACGGAAATTAATTCTCGGTATCTTGAGGCATTTAAAAAGAATCAGGAAACACTTGCAAGTGTTCTAAATTTACCAACTAAAAATGATATAGCTAATATTGCATCATTAACGGTCCAAGCCGAGGAAAAAATTGAAGCTATTGAGGAACAAATTTTGGATTTGCAGGATTCCATGAAGTCGCAAACTAGAGAAATCGAGAGTGTTGTGGATATTGCAAAAGAAATCATTAAATTAACAAAGCAGCTTAAAACAGAGTTAGTAAAAACGAAAAAAGAGCAAATAAAGACCAAAGAATTAAAGGCCGAACTCCAAGAAATGAAGTTAGAGTTAAAGAAATTAACTAACTTTAAAGAAGAATTTGAGTCATTAAAAGGTCTTCTTAAAAAGGACAAAGAAGTGGAGCGAGAATTAGCAGAATCAGAGACATCGAAATAAATGAAATGGAGGGGGGAGCTTGGGAACAGAAGCACCGTTCAAGGGGAGCATTCCAGAATTTGATTATCAAAAAGAAATGGACCGTTGGGCGAATGTCGTAAAACTTTTATCTGAACCTGAACCCAAGGTTGCTCAGACTCCAAGGACTGAAGTATGGAGAAAGAATAAATCAGTTTTATGGCATTACCCTGCCAAACAGAAAAAGTATGAGATTCCATTATTTTTTGTGTATTCGCTTTTTAATAAACCATACATTTTAGATATTGATCCTAAGAAAAGTGTGATAAAAAGCTTAACTGAAATGGGCTATGAAGTGTATTTATTGGATTGGGGTACACCAGGCTATGAAGACAAAAAGATTGGTATCGATACGTATGTCGAGAAATATTTAAAAACGGCTGTTAAGCGGGCGCTTCGCCATTCTGAAGCGGAGGAAATTTCACTCGTTGGATACTGTTTAGGCGGTACGATTGCCTCTATCTACGCATCTGTAGCCGAGGAACCAATAAAAAATTTAATCGTAGCCACGGTTCCTATTGATTTCAGTACGTTTGTAGGGCCGGAAAAATGGGTGGAAGGTCTCCAAAATGGAGATATTAATATCGATCATTTTCTGGATGTTTATGGGGTTGTTCCCCCTAAATATGTGGAATTGATGTTTAGAGCCATTGGATCACCAATCTATTTTACCAATTATACCATGCTTTTAAATCGGGCCCACGATTCCCGTTATGTTGAAAAATGGCGCCGGATGAATAAATGGACACAGGATCAAGTGCCTTTTGCTGGTGAAGCCTATAAACAATTTGTCAATGAATTGATTATAGGTAACAAGCTGGTTAAAGGGGAGTTGATGGTTGGGAAAAAGGCTGCGGATTTGAAAAATATTCGTGCCAATCTATTCGTAGTTTCAGGGTCTAGAGACAATTTAGTTTTAGAAGAGCAAAGTAAACCAATTATGGATTTAGTATCGAGTGAAGACAAAACGTATGTTTGCGTTGAATCAGGGCATGTTGGTCTTGCATTATCTGGTTTATTTGCAGAAATTGTTGATCAATGGGCGTCTAGTCGTTCCAATCGTCTTTTTTAAATATAGATTGGAATAAACAGATATATTTCAGTAGGGCAGGTTAGGAGAGGAGAGAGGTTTCCTCACTCCTAACTTGCTCTTTTATGTTTGTTTAAAAATGTCCTCAGAACTTTATTGAATTCATCCTTTGCCTCTAATTTAGCAACATGGCCGGTGTTCCTGAAGATGACAAATTCTGAGTGTCTAATTTGTTTATGCATTAGGAACTGAACCCAAACGGGTATAACAGAATCGTACTGCCCGCCTATAATTAGCGTTGGCACTTTTATCTGTGGGAGTAATGTTATGTTATTTACTTGTAAACAAGCCTCCATTGATTTAAAAAAGAATTCACGGTTTGGCTTGTAAAATTTAGTGAAGGTCTCGATATTTTCTTTACTCCATGAATAAAGACAAACCTTTGCAGATCTTTCTGTGACCATTTCAGGTGATTTAATTTCCCCTAAGGCTTTCCTGAAATTAATAAAAAGCGTTCCGAATTGCTTTGGAGCATAATGGTAAGTACTTACTAACATCAAAGACCGGCACATTCCAGGAGCTTGACGATAAATTTCTTGGGCAACCATTCCCCCCATTGATAACCCGCATATGTGTGCACTTTCAATTCCCAGCTCTTTTAATATACTAATTACATCATAGGCAAAGTTTTTGATGGAGATCTCCCCTGGTGCAGTGTACTCTCCATGCCCCCGTAAATCAGGGATGATTAAATCATACTGATTCGCAAACTCAAACTGGTTTGCCCAGCCCTCCTTTACTTCACCTAGACCGTGAATAAAAACCAAAGGCTCACCTGCACCAAACCGCAAATAAGGAATTCCGGAGTAACTTTTGAATATTTCACTCAACATTCATTCCTCCTAGTTGTATAATAACAACTGTTATTTCCAATATTTGAATGGTCTAAATGGGTATAAAAGTACGATTATTTTATTATATATGTAATTATGGGGAAATATTACATATGGATGTAATGCACAGATATCAGAGTTAACTGTCTCAAAAGATAATCGTGTATAAAGAGAGAAAGTTTTTAGCTAAAATGGAGTGAATTGGAGTACAACCTGGCATTTTTGAGTTATGATAAAAGGATTAAGGACGTTAATTGAAAATGAGGTTCCCTTATGATAAAAAAGTATCTGACATTTCAAAAAAACAATGGAATTGCTCCGTATATTTGGACGGTTCTTGGCATTTTACCGTTTTACTTTATTTTTCAATCCCCCTCAACCATTGAAATAGTAGTGGGGATATTACTCACATTATTATTCTTTATTCTTTACAGAATTGCGTTTATATCTAAAGGCTGGCCCGTCTATCTATGGACGTTGATCCTGATTGGTATTTCTATTACTGCTACAAGTCTTTTCAATTATGTTTACTTTGCTTTTTTTCTTGCATATTTTATCGGCAATATTAAAGAAAGAATTGCTTTTTTAACGTTGTATTTTATTCATTTGTTTAGTACGTCGGTATCCATTAACTTCAGTATTGTCATGCAAGAAAAATTATTTCTACAGCAATTACCCTTTGTTATTATCATCTGGATTAGTGTCATCCTCCTCCCGTTTAGCATCCATAACAGGAAGGAAAGAGGTCAACTGGAAGAAAAGTTACTGGATGCCAACAAACGGATTTCAGAGTTAGTTAAAATAGAGGAAAGGCAGCGGATTGCCCGGGACCTTCATGATACCCTTGGACAAAAGCTCTCACTTATTGGGTTGAAAACGGATTTGGCCCGAAAGTTAATCTCAAAGGACCCGGAGCAAGCACGGAATGAATTAAAGGATGTTCAGCAAACAGCCCGAACAGCATTAAGTGAGGTACGTAAGATGGTGTCATCGATGCGTGGAATCCGACTAAGAGACGAAATTACTCGTGTAGAACAAATCCTTCACGCGGCTGAAATTAATTTTAGCAGTGAAGGAGATTTTACTCCATCAAAAGTTACTCTGTTTACAGAGAACATTCTCAGCATGTGTATGAAGGAAGCTGTAAATAATGTTGTCAAACACAGTGGTGCGAAATCTTGCTTCATATCCATTATTCAATCAATGCAGGAATTGGTAATGACCATTCGCGATGATGGAGTATTTAAGGGGGAGAAAGAGTCGATGCAAGGCTGCCATGGGCTGATTGGCATGAAAGAGCGCTTGGAATTTATTAATGGGAGTCTAGAAATGATAACCAAAGAAGGAACCACATTGATCATAAAAGTACCAAATGATGTTAAACCAAGGATGGAAAAGGAGGAGAAAAATGATTAAAATCGTGATTGCTGAGGATCAGCAAATGCTATTAGGCGCTTTTGGTTCACTTCTTAACTTGGAAGACGACATGGAAGTGGTTGGAAAGGCTTCAAACGGCGAAGAGGCCGTGTTATTGGTGAAAAAATTCCATCCTGATGTCTGTATTATGGATATCGAAATGCCAGGTAAGAGTGGTCTAGATGCTGCAGAAGAACTAAAAGGTCTAGGCTGTAAAGTAATCATATTAACTACTTTTGCCAGAACCGGTTACTTCCAACGTGCGTTGAAAGCAGGAGTGAACGGATATTTGTTAAAAGACAGTCCGAGTGAAGAGTTGGCAAGTTCAATCCGTAGTGTAATGTCAGGAAGGAGAATTTATGCACCAGAACTTATGGATGATGTGTATGGGGAGGAAAATCCATTAACAGACAGAGAAAAAGAAGTGTTGGAGCTCGTTGCAGATGGTAAAAATACAAAGGAAATCGCAGAAGAGCTAAGTATCAAGACTGGAACGGTTAGAAACTATATTTCAATTATCCTCGATAAACTTGAAGTAAAAAACCGTATCGAGGCGATTACTCAATCCAAAGAAAAAGGCTGGTTTAAATAAGTAGTCAATGAACGGTGTCAGGCACCGTTCATTTTTTGTTTCTTCATAGTAGACCAAATCCAATCCATTAGGAAAAAGCAACTAGGCTTCAGCTGCCGTATGGTACTTATCAATAAAACCTTTAATATAATCAAAAACTTCCCTAGGACGTTCTTCAGGAAGGGCGTGTCCAGAATCTTTTAAAACAATGAGCTCTGAATTAGTTAAATCCTTGTTTAACTTCTCACCAATATTAAGGGGCATTGATTTATCATGATCCCCCCATAGTAATAAACAAGGTGTTTTTATTTGGTTAAGAATTTGGGCAGGCAAGTCTCCTTCGCGATCACGAATCATTCTTGTAAGAGCTACAAAAATTTCATCTGTTAAAAATGGTTGTAAGTAACCGTTAATCATTTCGTCATTAATAATGGCGTGATTATAAAGTGCGTCCTGAAGATTCTTCTTGACCCCTGTCCGTGCAAACCAATATTTTACGAAAAGATGGAAATAGGGTAGGTAACTTGTAATAATCAAAGGCAATTTTGAACGCTTGAGATAAGCTGAACTGCAGAGAAGAATAGCTTTGTCCGCAAGTCCTGGCATCATATGGAGGATATTTAAAACAATTTGTCCTCCCATAGAATGACCAATAAACGTCATTTTTTTAAGCCCTAATGATTCTGTAAGCTGGATTACTGTATCGGCTAAATTTTTGTAAGAATATACATAGCGGTTACATTTAGCGCTTTTCCCAAAGGGGGGAAGATCAATAGATAGAACCTGGTACTCCTTTTTCAATAAAGAAATTAAATGGCGAAATGTGAAGGTGGAAGAAAGGAAGCCATGTAATAAAACAAACGTTTTTTCAGATGTGTGATTAGGATAAAACTCGTAATAAACATTAATGTTATTTACTGGTTGATAACCTGCCAAGACGGTTTGTTCCATCAAGATCTCTCACCTACTCTTGTTAATAAAATAGATGAGTATAATGTTCCCTAAATATCTGTACATACCCAAAAAATATATATCCTAAAAATAAAAACCCATTAATATCAGCAATTTATATAAATTTCAAAATAACAGTACAAACCTCCCATAAGAATCTGATAAAATTTAATAAAAATGGTTATTTTTGGCGAAGTGTCCATCCGTCGTGGAAAACTTGAGAGAGTGTCTTTTTGCGGTGCCTGACACCAAATTTGGGGGGAATGTAGGTTGTCAATTATTGAAGCGTTTGATGTGGATAAGGCGTTTAATGGGCGTGATATTTTAAAGGGTGTTTCTTTCGCGATTAAGGAAGGTAGTATTATTGGTCTGCTTGGACCAAATGGGGCTGGAAAGACAACAATGATTCGTTTGTTAAATGGAGTAATTAATGCTACGAGCGGTAAGATGAGGGTAATGGGATATGACCCTCAAACAGAGGGTGATGAAATTAGAAAGAGGGCGGGGATTGTAACGGAGAGTGCCGCCCTGTACCATGACATGAGTGCCTGGGATAATTTGGTCTTCTTTTCTAAAATCTATAATGCCTATGACCCCAAGCGTATCACTCATCTACTTGAGCAATTTGAAATGATTGAAAAGAAGGACCATTTGGTGGGCACGTTTTCAACGGGGATGAAAAAAAGAATTACCCTAGCAAAGGCCTTGCTACATAAACCTACGCTTTTGTTCTTGGATGAGCCTACAAATGGGTTAGACCCTGAAGGGATAAACGATGTGATTCATTACCTAAAAAAAGTAAATAAGGAAGAAAAGGTCACGATTGTAATCTGTTCACATGTTCTGCACCAACTGGAAACTATTTGTGACACCTTCCTATTTTTAAAGGATGGTCAAATCGTTGAGAAGGGAACTAGAAGTGAATTAGAGGATCGATATTTGACGAATGTTACTTTATTGGTTGAAACTGGTCTCTTACCAATCGACTCTAAGACATATAGGGGCTTTGCTTACATTAGAAAAGATCGGCATAATATTGAGTTTAATCTTCCCTCAAAAAATGAAATACCAGCTCTACTTAAGAGTATTTTAAGCGAAACGTGGATTCATTCGTGTGAAATTACTAATAGAAGTTTGGAGTCTTTATATTTTAAAATAAGGGGTGAAAAGCATGAATAAGAACATTATTGCTACCGTCGCTCAAAAAGATATTAAGAATACTTTTTCTTCCAAAAAGATATGGGTACCAATGATAATCCTACCTTTATTTCTATGCGTTTTACTCCCAGCAATATTTGCGTATGTTGGTTTAAATACAGAATTAATTGGGGAATCCTCAAAGGATTTAGAAAAACCAATCAATGCCATCATTAAGAACTTTCCGAATGAAGAGTTAAGAAATACACTATCTGCGCTTCCCACACTTGGTTACAAATCGGTTTATTATTTCTTAAACTTTATGATCATCCCGTTTTTCTTAATGTCTGCTATTATCAATTCTATGGTTACTTCTTCGAACAGCTTTGCAGGGGAGAAGGAGAGAAATACATTGGAAACATTATTATTTGCTCCGATCACAGTTTCTGAATTGTTTTTTGGCAAGGTAATTGCATCCTTCATCCCTACAATCGCCATAACGTTTGCAGCTTTTTTACTAAATGCCGTGATTGTAAATCTAATTACTCATCGAATTTTTAATGAAATTTTATTTATGAATTCAACCTGGTTACTTTTAATGTTTTGGGTGATCCCAGCCTTAGTAATTTTTAATATTGTTTTGAATGTGCTGGTTTCCGCCAGAGTAAAATCTTTTCAGGAAGCACAACAATTTGGCGGTATTATGGTGTTACCTGTCGTCGGCCTTATTATCAGCCAAGTTAGTGGGCTTTTCTTCCTAAGTCCACTAACCTTATTCTTAATTGGAGTTGGTTTACTGGTTGCTAATGGAATCCTACTTAAAATCATCACCAAATTTAACCAGAGAAACACCCTTTTTGAAAGCCAAATTCACTAAAATCAGCATTTGTCTTCCTGGGATGAACAAGTGTCTTCGTGTGGTGCCTGACACCAATCTTTTTTGTGAAAAATTTTTTGTTTTTTTTGAATAAAGTGTTTGAATTTTTAGAAAATTAACTGTATAATTAGAAAAAACGTAAGGAGTTGATTTCCATGGAAAAGAAATTACTTAATTCACCACAACATTCGGATGAGAATACAGATGCTGTTGTTGCAGAAATGTTTCTAAAAAATGCCCTGCTAGAATTTAGACGGGAGAAAATCCGCAAGGAAATCGACCACACATTACTAAACGGGGATAAGGAACTATTCCTAAAATTAACAGAAGAGCTAAAAAAGATTTCTTAAGTTATCGATTAACGGATCCTATTATTCTAAAAAGAAGCCTATCCAATATATGGATGGGATTCTTTCTGTTTACATATAAATGAATGTCATTAGCAATAATCTAATTTTATAAATGATTCAAAAAAACTAGGAACTTATCCAATGGGATAGGTTCCTTTATTCGGGGATTCCTCACAAGTTTTGTTCTCAGTTATTATCGTCATCGCCGCTGTGTCTATTTTGATGAGCGCCGTCATCGGTTTTATTATCATCATCACTATCGTTATCATCATCGTGCTCAACACTAACAACTTTTCCAGTTTCAGCATCGATCCTTACCTCTGCTTCACCCGTGTTCGTGTTTAGCTCTACTTTATATTCCATTCTACCATGCTCAAATTCTTGTTCAATTTCATCAACTGTTCCATTTACTTCACTAAGTGCAATCTCTGTTGCCTTTTCCACCGTTATTAAATTAGGATTTGCCGCTGCTGTACTATTGCTGTCATCAGATTCCATTTTAATAGTTGTTTGGCCTTGGTCATTTCCATTTACATTTGTACTTATTTTTTTATCTTCCTGATGGATAGAGTCCTCAGCTCGTGTATCATTTTTTGAAGCCCCCGCTGCAACGGCACCGCCCAAGATTAATAACCCAGATAATGCACCAACAATAAATTTATTTTTCATTAAAAATTCCTCCTTTGTGTTTGTTTACTACACTTATAGAATATCCAGTGAAGATTAGAGCAAAAAGGGGAATAACATTAGAAATTAATGAGAATTATCATTAGGTAAACTATCTGTTCTTTACTTTAGTCATCATCTTCCTTTTTATCGTCCTTGCCGCGTTGTTTAGAATCATCACTCTTTTCATCATCGTCATCACTACTGCGATCGTCCCATGAAACGGATATAACATTGCCTGTAATGGAATGTATTTGTACAATTGCTTCTCTGTCATCTTGTGTCTCAATTTCGACCAGGTAGTAGGTTTGTTCGCCTTTAGTCTCCAGCCAAATATGTTCAACAATCCCATTCACTTGTTTTTTTGCAATATCGCGAGCCTCTTTCTCGGTAAGCCGCCTAGAGGAGGTATTGGTTTGAGTAGTAATGGAGGAAAGAATCTTTCCTGTAAGTGCATCCACTGAGAGTGTAGTTTGATTATTTCCTTCTTTTACAACAGCCTTGTAAATCGTTTCGTCCTCATTGACTATTTTTTCAAAGGATGTAATCGTTCCTTTAACCTTGGCTAAGATGATTTTTCTAATTTCATCTTCTGATTTAAATGTAACCTCTGGTTCATTAAGAGGTGGAGACTTCAATTCTTTTTTGACAAATGAAAGGACTTTTCCAGAAATCGCATTTAGTTCGATCTGATAAATAGTATCCTTTTTCTCTAAATCTATATGGTATTGCTTGTCAGTTAAGTTAATTTGAATAACAGTTCCCTGATAGCGGTCCTGGACAAGTTTTTGCGCTGCCTGTTTTGATAGAATTTCAGCCGATGCCTCGGTCGGACCGAACCTTTGCCAACTAAAATAAATGAGAAAGGCAAAAAAGAGAAAGCCTATTATCACCCAAATCCCAGTTTTTTTCTTCATAATATCACCTCACCACGTAAAGTACATTTATTTTCTAATATGAAGATTAGAAAATTCTGAGAAATGGATTAATTTTTATTAGTTTTAATAAAAAGAGTTGCCGTGGTTCCAACTCCTTCTTCACTTTCAAGGTGAATCCTGATACCAATGGCGTCAGCAATTTCCTTTGCTAAGGATAAGCCAAGTCCAGAACCGCCTTTTTTTCTAGTTCTTGCTTTATCAACACGGTAAAAACGGTCAAAGACCTTTGGCAGTTCAGCTTTTTGGATGCCGATTCCCTTGTCGGCCACACTTATAAATGCCTCATCATGCATTATGCCGATATTAACTGTAATGGCATCATCACTATATTTCCGTGCATTATCCAGAAAGATATACAGCAGCTGCTTTAGTTTCTTTTCATCCGTAACAACTGTTTTCTGTAATTTTTTCTGCTGAAAATGTATTTCTCTATTATAAGCACTTTGAAAGGCTTTAACCGTTTGCAGCATAAAGTCACTAAGATTAAGCTCAGCCTTTTGGATATTCCACTGCTCGTGATGCTTAGCCAACAGTAACAGCTGTTCAGTCATGTCTTTCATGCGAACTGCTTCGGAGTGAATCGCTTCAATCGATTCGGCAAAAAGCTCCGGTTCCTTTAAACCTCTCCGATTTAAAAGACTTGCATAGCTCTCAATAATGGTTAAGGGGGTTTTAAATTCATGGGACGCATTTGAAACGAACTGTTTTTGTTTTTCGTAATTTGTCTCAAGTAAATCAATCATATGGTTAAAGGTTTCTCCCATTTGATAAAGTTCATCCTTTGATTTTCCATCAAGTGTCAGCCTCTTGAAGCAGCCGCTCTGTCTAATTTCTTTCATAGTCTTAATCATGGATGTAACAGGGTTGGTAATCAGTTTACTGAGAATCCGGCTGGAAACAACTACAGGAATTAGTGCTAGAAGTGTCACCAAAATCAAGACAAGCCTCAGAATTTTTAAGTTATCAGTTGCCGGCTGAATGCTTTTAGTTACTTGAAGATTTGCCACACTTCCATCAAGCAAAATAATAGGCATCGACTCAAAGGTATAAGACTTTTTTTGAAAAACAATAAAAGTACTAACATCCCCTTGGTGAAACTTGGCTTTTCTTCCGATTAAAGCCTGTTCTGTGGGGCTTGTAACTGTTGATAAGGGTTTGTTATTTTCTGTGACAAATTGGATCATTCCATTGATAGGGACGTAAGAACGTAATAGTTCTCCCTCAGAAATAGAGCCAAGTGATTTCCCAATATCATTTGTCGTTTTTTCCATTTCCTTTGCGGAGGTGTTTAATTCACTGTTGAGAATTAATTTGTTAAAGGTGTAATAAACAGATAGATTCATCACGATTAATAAGACGGCAAATAACACAGCAGTATAAAAATTTATTTTATTACTAAGTTTCATTTAGCTTCCTTTAAAACATACCCGACACCACGGACGGTATGAATTAATGCGGGCTTATTCTGCTGTTCTAATTTTTTTCTGACATATCGAATATAAACATCCACTACATTTGTGTCACCGATAAAGTCATATCCCCAAACTGCTTCCAAAATTTGATCTCTATTTAATACTTGCCGCTTATTTGTTAATAAATAAACCAACAAATCGAACTCTCTAGGAGTTAATTCAATTTCATCTTCTCCACGAAAAACTTCCCTTGTTTTTGGATTTACTTTGAGGTCAGCAAATATTAATAAACTTCCGTCTTCTTGAGGCTGCTCTACAGCTTTCACCCTTAAAGCAGCACGGACCCGAGCTAATACCTCTTCAATTTGAAAGGGCTTTGTTATATAATCATTTGCCCCATAATCCAGTCCAGACACTTTATCCTCAACCGAGCTTTTGGCAGTTAGTAAAAGAACAGGTGTGATTTGGTCATTTACCCTAATCCGCCTGAGCAATTCAATTCCGCTAATTCCAGGCAGCATGACATCAAGTAATACTAAATCCCATTTCCCCTTCTTGTATGCTTCAAATGCTTCAAGACCATCCATTACCTTAGTTACCACATATCCTTCGTACTCAAGTTCGATCTCAAGAAGCCGAGCGATCTTTTCTTCATCTTCAACCACTAGAATGGTTTCCTTTTTCATAATTGATCCCCCTAAGAAATTGAATATTACTAATTTATTACACTTTTCCATAGCAGGGTAATAAATTCCTTTTATTAATTGAAAAAATATCGACCTGCAACTTCACAACAAGAGTGGTGCCTGACACCCTTTTCAAGTATGATGAGAAAAGAGAAAAGTTAAGGAGTGAATTGGTTGAAACAACTACATTTATACTGTAAGAAAATTCCTTTTACTTATTCAAGGTTTTTCAGTCAATATCGTGTATTGGCTGAGAAAAACACCCATCATGTGTTGTTGGAAAGCGGCCGCGGCGGGCGTTATAGCATTGCTGCCCTTCAGCCTGAGACGATAATAAAAGGGAAAAACCATATGCTTGAAATTCAAAATGAAAATGGTACCGAGAAACAAGAAGGAAATCCATTACACTTATTGATGGAATATATGAGCCGGTATCATGTTGATAAAATAGAAGGGCTTCCTAGTTTCCTGGGAGGTGCCATTGGATACATAAGCTATGATTACGCTCGTTACATTGAAGTACTTCCAGAACTAGCATCAGACGATTTAGGATTGCCAGAAATCTACTTTTTTATTGTGAAGGAATGGTTTGTCTTTGATCATAAAGAAGAGATTTTGTGGCTTATGTTTTTAGCTGAAAATGATCAGGGGATGGAAGAAAAAATTTCCTTATGGGAAAATCAATGGATTCAAGATATCCCTTCCATTCAAACAAAAAAGCCTAGAGAAAGTAACAATAATAATCTAGAGGTTTCAATGACCGAAGATCAGTTTAAACAGGCTGTCACTAAGATTCAGCAATATATTGGACAAGGCGATGTATTTCAGGTGAATCTAGCCGTCCGCCAATCAAAACAGATTGAAGTAGAAGCACTTGAAGTGTATGAACAATTAAGGTCCTTAAATCCATCTCCATATATGGCCTATCTGCATACGCCAGACTTTCAACTTGTAAGCGGGTCACCAGAACTACTCGTGAAAAAAGATGGACAAGTGGTAAGTACCCGCCCAATTGCAGGTACTAGATCGAGGGGGAAAGACCACGAAGAAGACATCCAGCTTGCTAATGAATTAATTGAAAATGAAAAAGAGCGTGCGGAGCATGTGATGTTAGTGGATTTAGAAAGAAATGATCTTGGCAGGGTATGTAAGTATGGGACCGTCGAGGTCAATGAATTTATGGTCATTGAAAAGTATTCACATGTCATGCATATCGTCTCCAATGTAAGAGGAGAATTAGCGAATGACAAATCAAGTTTTGATATTATTGATTCTGTTTTCCCTGGAGGGACCATAACTGGTGCACCTAAAGTCCGTACAATGGAAATAATCGAGGAACTTGAGCCCGTTCAAAGAGGAGTGTACACCGGTTCGCTTGGCTGGATTGATTTTAGCGGCGATTTAGAATTAAACATAATTATCCGCACCATGCTTGTTAAAGATGGGATGGCACATGTGCAGGCAGGAGCAGGAATCGTTATTGATTCTAATCCAAAGCATGAGTACAAAGAATCAATGAAAAAAGCAGCGGCACTATGGAAAGCGAAAGAAATGGCAGAGGAGGTAGAGAAATGATATTTATGATAGATAATTACGATTCTTTTACCTTTAATTTAGTGCAATATTTAGGTGAATTGGGAGAGGAATTAGTGGTTAAGCGAAATAATCAAACATCGATTGAAGAGATTGCAGAACTACAGCCTGAATTCTTAATGGTGTCTCCAGGGCCATGCAGTCCAAATGAAGCAGGAATCAGCTTGGACGCGATTCAAGCATTCGCAGGGAAAATCCCAATATTTGGTGTGTGCCTAGGCCAGCAAGCAATTGCTCAGGCTTTTAATGGCGATGTAATTCGCGCGGAAAGGCTGATGCACGGGAAAACATCCGATATGTATCATGATGGAAAGACAATTTTTCAGGGCTTGCCAAATCCTTTTCCGGCTACTCGATACCATTCCTTAATCGTCAAACGAGAGACATTGCCGGAATGCTTTGAGATTTCCGCCTGGACAAAAGAAGGAGAAATTATGGCAATCCGTCATAAGGAGTTACCAATTGAAGGAGTACAGTTCCACCCAGAATCTATATTGACTACCTCAGGAAAGGATCTTTTGAGAAACTTTGTCCATCATTATAAAAATATCGTTGTGCAAAAGGGTCATTAATTATGGTGATATATATAAACGGACAATTTTTAACAAAAGAAGAGGCGATGATTTCCCCGTTTGATCATGGTTTTTTATATGGAATGGGGTTATTTGAAACGTTCCGGGTCTATGAAGGACATCCTTTCTTACTGGATGACCATTTAGAGCGACTAAATCAAGGATTAGAAGTTCTAAACATCAACTATCGTTTTGAGCGAGAAGAAACGAATAATATCCTGCAAGAATTATTAAAAGTAAACCATTTGAACAATGCTTACCTAAGGCTAAATGTTTCAGCGGGGATTGGTGATATTGGCTTACAAGTAGAACCGTATACTAACCAAAACATTCTTTTTTTTCCTAAACCATTACCTCAGGCAGGGGACTTAACAGAAAAAAAAGCGGTTTTATTGGAGTTGAGACGGAACAGTCCCGAAGGAAGTGAACGTCTGAAGTCCCATCATTTTATGAATAATGTTCTTGCAAAAAAGGAAATCGGACATGCTGTAGATACAGAAGGGATTTTCCTTAATGAGAAAGGGTGCATAGCAGAAGGGATTGTCTCTAATATCTTTTGGGTAAAAGGGAATTGCTTATACACCCCTTCCGTACAAACGGGGATTTTAAATGGGATTACACGACAGTTTGTTAGTGAGTTAGCCAAGAAACATTATCTGAGTGTAGAAGAGGGGCTTTATCCTTTGGAACATAGCCTGGAAGCAGATGAGATGTTTGTTACTAATTCCATACAAGAGATCGTCCCCATTTCTACATTGGAAGGACATGAATTTCCTGGTAAACGAGGCCAAATAGTACAACTATTACATCGTGAATATCGCCATTATTGTAAAAGTCTGTGGTCAAGGCATGGATTAAGGAGTGAATAACCCTGAAGGAAAAAATAATCGCTGAAATTAATAAAATTGAAGAGCAATTTGAAGTGAAAATCTGTCTGGCAGTTGAATCTGGGAGCCGGGCATGGGGATTTCCTTCTAAGGATAGTGATTACGATGTTCGATTCATTTATGTCCATAAAAAGGACTGGTATTTGAGCATTGATCAAAAGCGAGAGGTGATCGAACTTCCAATTAATGACCTCCTTGATATAAATGGCTGGGAAATACGAAAGGCGCTCAAACTGTTTAGAAAATCCAATCCGCCGCTGATGGAGTGGCTCCATTCGGGAATTGTTTATTATCAAGCTTTTTCTTTAGTAGATAAATTGAAGGCAATCCAGAATCAAGTGTTTTTACCGCAATCCGCTCTCTATCATTACTTAAATATGGCAAAAGGCAATTTTCGCGATTATCTCCGTGGAGACCATGTGAAAATTAAAAAGTACTTTTATGTCCTTAGACCCGTTTTAGCTTGTATTTGGATTGAAAGATACAATACGGCCCCGCCAATTAAATTTCAAATCTTGGTAGAAGAGCTTATTGAAGAGGGGCCGTTAAAGCAGGAAATCTCTACCTTGCTTGAAAGGAAAATCAGCGGCGATGAACTCAACCTTGAGCCGAAGGTTAATGCCATAAATGACTTTTTAGAAAAAGAAATCAATCGGATTGAGGAATATACCAAGACCCTTAAAGTATCTAAAGAGGATATGACCCCGATTTTGGATGATCTATTCCGAGATATTCTTGAAGAGGTTTGGGCATAATCATTTCAGTCTCAAAAAAATATAAATTACTTTGTGAGCCACTTTATATCAAAAGTGGCTCATTGTTTTAAATAAATATTAGCTGTTGATAATTGTTAGAGGGATAAAAATTCATAGTTTCTGCAAATTTTTGTTGTAGAATACCATTTGAAATATAATTTTAGGAGGTAAATATGAAAAGTAATAGATTGGTGGTAGGATTTGTTTCATTGGGCTTAATGTTAATGTTGTCTGCCTGTGCTAACAATAGTAATGAGAAGAGTTCTGATGAAAATAAAAAAATGGACCATAATAGTATGAAAATGGAACATATGGAACACTCAGGTTCAGATGAGGTTCCTAATGGTTTAAAGGAAAAAGTGAATCCTACTTATAAAGTGGGAAGTCAAGCAATTATCAATGCTGACCATATGGAAGGGATGAATGGAGCTAAAGCAACAATAGCGGGAGCATATGTTACAACAGCCTATGCGGTTTCTTATACTCCAACTACAGGTGGAGAAAAAGTAGAAAACCATAAATGGGTGATTCAAGAAGAAATTATGAATGCTGGTAGTACATCATTAAAACCTGGAACTCAAGTTACCTTAGAAGCAGACCACATGGAAGGTATGAAGGGTGCCTCTGGCACAATAAATTCAGCAGAACAAACTACGGTATATATGATTGACTACACTCCGGTTGGTGCGGGAGAAAAAGTTACAAATCATAAATGGGTAACAGAAAGTGAACTTTCAAGCAAATAAAAGGTATATATTGATTTAAGGTGATTAAATGTATAGTATATTAAGTCATTTTAGCTCATTTGTTAGTAAACCGTTCTCCAATATAGCCTATAGCTTAGAAGCATGGCCAATAGTCTTTGCGTTTATTCTAGGAGTTATTGGAGCACTTGCTCCTTGTCAATTGACTGGTAATATTAGTGCTGTAACAATTTATGGTAACCGTTCTATTCAAAAGAAAATCGCTTGGAAGGATGTTATCTTTTTCACTTTCGGTAAAATAGTAGCATTTTCTTTATTAGGTGTTTTGGTGTGGCTTCTCGGAAGGGAAATTGAACAAAATCTCACCTTATATTTTCCATCGATTCGGAAGATAATGGGGCCATTATTAATGATAGTTGGGTTATTTATGATGGGTTTTATTAAATTAACAGGAACATTAAATCTATTAAAGGGATTAAATGAATACAAGAGTGAAAATCCATTCGGCTCTTTTATGTTAGGATTTAGTTTTTCATTAGCATTCTGTCCGACTATGTTTGTACTTTTCTTTGTCACCTTAATGCCTGTCGTATTATCTAGTGCAAATGGGTTTATTCTACCTCCAATCTTTGCAATTGGAACTGCAATTCCACTATTGATTTTTATTTTTATCATTTGGTTCCTCGGCGGTAGTGGAGTGTTAATGAAAAAAGGGAGAAAGTTTGGAATGGTGATACAAAGGATTGCCGGTATTTTGATGTTTCTCTTAGGAATTTTTGATACATTAACTTATTGGTCTTTATAAGAATAACAACACAAAAAGTAAAGTAGTAAAGGAGAGCCGTTTGGGTTCTTCTTTTTTTTGAGATTTTGGGCTAAAGTAACAAAAAATTGAAGCCAGATTTTACAAATCAATGAACAAATGAACAGAAAATCAATACTCCATATTATCTCCAACAAAAATGCATACAATCTGCAAATTTCCCCATTACATTAAACATATGAACATTAGATACAAAAATAGCTTTTTGGAGGTGGAAAAATGAAGAAACTATTTTTATTTATTTTTGCATTATCATTTATCCTTTCATTCGATGTAAGGGTATTTGCAGATGAGGGGCATTCTCATACCCCCAATTTAAAACAAGCAACAGAGAATCTAAAAAAGGAAACATCCGTTGGTGATCATGCCACTATGGATCATGACAGCAGAACCGATATGGAGGGAATGGACCATGAAAGTGGAACCGACATGGAGGGAAGTGGTGATGAAGATCACGATCATCATGGACCAGTGGTTGAATCACCACCAAACTATAAAGTGTTAAGTACATATGGGGCAGTGAATCTATCATTTGTCCTAATAGGTGTCTGGAATAGATGGTTTAGACGGAAGGGAGATGTAAACAATGGCAATGCCTGAGAAAAACTTACCAGAAAAGGAACCTTTTGATCTCCTATCTATATCAGTTGTGAAAAAGTTTGTGAAAAGCAAATGGTATCCTGGAATCTTTCAATGGATTGTTATTTTTGTATTTTCCATCATAGTTTACGAATTAGTAATGGGTACCGTAGATCCGAGTAAAAACTTTGGTACTACGATGACTTGGGTGTTATGGTGGCCGATTATTCCAGTCCTATTTTTACTAACAGGCCGCTTCTGGTGTGCCATATGTCCGTTCGGTAAATTAAGTGATATTGTTCGTAAATTTGTTGGCAGCAGGCGACCGATGCCTAAGTTTTTAAGAAAATATGGAATTTGGTTGATAGATTTATTCTTTATTGCCATTACTTACAGTGACCATGTGTGGGGAATTGTAGAGTCGCCACGAGGTTCAGGTTACCTATTGCTTTTACTCGTAACCATGGTTGTAGCCACTTCTGTTTTTTATGAAAGAAGAACCTTTTGTAAAACACTCTGTTTCCTTGGTGGTCTTGCTGGAAACTATTCACGCTCTGGTGCATTAAAAGTACAGGCGACTCCTGATATTTGTAAAACCTGTAAAGTCCAATCTTGCTTCAAAGGAACCGAGGGTGTTGAAGGATGCCCAATGTTCCAATTCCCTAAAACAATGGAGTCCAGTGCAGAATGTAATATTTGCGGAAACTGTGTGAAAAACTGTCCAAGCAATTCGGTTAAAATTACAACTAGAATTCCTACAAAAGAATTGTGGGGATTAAAAAATCCGAAGCTTGAGCATGCTTCTTTAGCTGCTGTTATTATGGGTATCGTGTTCGTACAAAATATAACCATGCTTGAACCATGGCAGGATATTCTGAATGCAATTGGTTCTGTGACTGGTACAGAAAACTATGTTGTTAACTTTACGATTGCCTTTATCATTGCCATGGCATTACCAATTCTTTTATTGGTAGGAACTGCAAAACTAGCATTACTACTTGGAATGGAAGGTTCAATTAAAAAAAACTTTACCCGTTTTGGCTATGCCATTGTTCCTTTAGATCTTGCTGGGCACCTAGCTCATAACCTTTTCCACATCTTCACTGAAGGTAAGGCAGTATGGTTTAATTCAATTCGATTATTTGGAGTAGCTTCAAATCCAGCAAGTCTAAGTCTCGCCTCAACTTCAACCGTTCAAATGATTCAGTATATAGTGATATTAATCGGGTTGGTAGGTACTTGTTATGTTGTTTACAGAATGGGTAGAGGCAAAATGACATCTTTAAAAGCTATGCTGCCATATTACGCACTTATGACTATACTAGCAATCACAAATATTTATTTATTCTCCTTACCTATGATGCATAGAGTTTGATGTAGGATTAAATAATGCCTTATTTATTATAATTAATTTTAAAGAGGGGAAGGGATTAGCAAAAACCTATTTTGAGGTTTTTGCTAATCTCTTCCTTTTATGATTATTACTTGCAAACCAAACTTTTTAAGGATAATTATTAATAAAAATTCCTCAATAAATGTCAAAGTTCAACAATTAGTCACAAGTTGGTCTGATAAAGATATTGTTATTAATCCTATTTATCATTATCATTGTATCGACAGTAGAAACTATTTTTCATAAAGTTTAGTTATTACAACAATGATTTTGGTGATAAGGGTGTGATGGGTTGCAAACAAAACAGAAGATAAGTACATTACTACTAATCTTTGCCCTGTTTCTATTTTTATTTCCGTCTATTTCTTCGGCGCACGCATACATAAAAAAGTCTACACCATTAGAAAATGAAACAGTTGAAAAGGCACCATCCGAGGTTATGATAAAATTTGATGAATCAATCCAACCGGCCTTTAACTCCATAAAAGTGTTTGATTCAGAGGGGAATCGAGTCGATAAAAAGAATGGCCGAATTGATCCAAAACAACCATCTATCTTAACGAGTGGATTAAAGAAGGGCCTTCCCGATGGATCCTACCGGATTAAATGGAAGGTGGTTTCAAGTGATGGCCATCCGGTCGAAGGTGTCATTCCATTTCAGGTTGGTGATGAAGGTCAAAATTCAGCAACTTCCAATAAGGTAACAAAGGGTTACAAACCCAAGGCCGATCTAATCGTCATTCGTTGGCTTCAATATTTTAGTAATGCTTGTTATGTCGGGCTAATCTTTTTTTATATGAAGGTCATGCCCTATAAATTAAGGGAGATAGAATCAGTTGACAAGAAGTTCCGGAGACTAATTAATGCGAGTCTAACCCTCCTATTCTTTAGCCTTTTATTAAGTTTGCCACTACAGGCATCGATTGAATCTGGATTCCCATGGAGTGAAGTGTTCAGCTTTCCATTAATTGAAAATGTCTTAATGAATACGAGTTATGGGCATTCATGGATTATTCAAATCGCTCTCCTCATTACGCTTGTTCTACTTACTTCTTTCATGGGGATGGCCGAGAGCACGAAACGAATCATTTTGTGGGCTTGTTTTATTCTAGGAAGTGCCTTGCTATGGACAAAGTCTATGACAAGTCATGCCGCTTCCCAATCAAATCAATTTTTACCGATTGCAATGGATTTCCTTCATTTATTCGGAGCATCGATTTGGATTGGAAGTTTAATTGGTTTTATCGGCTTCCTTTCATTAAGAAAAAATACGGATTTCAAACAGGATTATCTTAGAATGATAAAAAACTTCTCCAAATGGGGCTTAATTATTGTTCTGCTCTTAACCTGTACAGGAATATATAGCAGCTTATTATATATTCCCAACCTTTCAGCCCTGGTCCAAACAACTTATGGACAGGTATTAATAGGTAAAGTTAGTTTATTTGTCCTAATGGTAGTGCTTGCTGGGGTGAATTTTCTTAAAGGAAAAAGGGGTACTGCCAAGGGATTAGGGACTCCCATAAAGGGTGAACTTTTGACGGGTCTAATCATCCTTATTCTTTCTGTCGTGTTAACCAATTTACCAACAGCCATGCAGTCGCCGGGGCCGTTCAAGGAAACCAATATAGTAAATGAGGGCAAGCAAATTACACTGGCAGCAACCCCAAATATAATTGGAACGAATTTATTTGAAGTTACATTAAAAGATAAAGCAGGACAGCCCATCAAAGATATTGAACAATTACACCTAACGTTTACAATGCTTGAAATGGATATGGGAAAAGAAACGGTTAACCTAGCAAAAACGGCCGAAGGAAAGTACGAAGTAAAGGGTTTACATTTTACCATGGCTGGAAAGTGGAACGTACATGTACACGTTTTAACAAAGTCATTAGAAAGTATCGATACAGATTTCAACGTTCTAGTGGGAAGCCAATAAAAACATTCGAGGAGAGTTAACAATGAAAAAAATGATTGGCAGAATTTCAAAAGTATTTATTCCGGCAGTAATCAGCTTATTTTTCTTTTCAAGTATGGCAAGTGCTCATGTCACAGTAATGCCAAAAACATCTTCAACAGGCGCATGGGAAACTTATACTTTAAAAGTGCCAGTTGAAAAGGATGTAGCCACCACGAAAGTAACGGTCAAAGCACCAGCTGGTGTAGAAATTATGTCTTATCAACCCGTTCCAGGCTGGACCTATTCATCTGAAAAGGATGCTAGTGGTAAAGTAAAAACATTTACCTTCAAAACAACTGGGGAAGGGATTTTAAGTGGTCAATTCCAACAATTTGTATTTGTAGCGAAAAACCCGGAAAAGGCAACCAAAGCTGCTTGGGATGCTTTTCAATATTACAAGGATGGCAGTATAGTCGAATGGACTGGTGGGGAAGGGTCTGACGCACCCCATTCTATTACAGATATTGTAACTACTTCCAACACAGACCAACATAGCAGTCAAACATCAGAACATAGTGATAAGGCACAAACAAAGGATAACTCAAAAACGAAAACAGAAGTGACTGAAAAGAAAACAGAAACATTCACATCTTTATCACTAATTTTATCGGGATTAGCAGCGTTGCTTTCCTTCGCTGCACTGATTATCGCAATCCGAAAAAAATAAAATGCAAATAGAAGATGCCGTGTGCATCTTCTATTTTTTTAAAAGGTTAAAATATGGTGTCTTCCTAGTCTTATTCATAGGGCAATATCTTGAGTTCGGCGTTTATTCTTAGTGATTGTTTCTACTAATGCCTTAAATAGCTTTAGAGAATGATGGAAAATTGGACTTTGAATGAATGTATAAAGGAAAGTAGCTATAAAAACAGGACCACCTAACAATAAACCAATCAATAATACTATGCTTTCTACCGTAATGCGTGCTTGACTAACAGATAACTTAGTTTTATCAGAGATGGATAACATAAAGCCATCACGAGGACCCGCACCGATTCCTGCTGCAACATACATCCCGCCGCCGACCCCTGTAATGATGATTCCACAGAGAAGAATAAGGTAATCAACCCAAGTATCTGTTGCTTTTGGAAGAATATCTAACCAGAGGAAAAAGTCCATGATAGGTCCAATACATAAGGCATTAAGGATAGTACCTATGTTAATATAACTCCTTGCTACAAAAACAGAAATGATTATCAGGATCAGTCCGCATATGACTCCCCATGTTCCAATGGTTAAACCAAAATGTTCAAATAGCGCAACATTCAGTACCTCCCAAGGATGCAGGCCCACATATTTTACCTTAACGGCAATTGCATTTCCTAAGCCAAAAAAGGTTAGTCCCGCAAAAAATAATAAATACTGAACCAGCTTCATTTTTAGTTACCCCCACACAAAACCTTTTTTCTGAATATTAAAACCTATCTTAAGATTCTAAAGTATGATTGAATAATAATCAATGATTATATTGATATATAGAATTGAATTCGTTAGATTGATATAATTTAAATATGTTAGAATAGTTAAATTTTTCTTAGGATAGAGGGGATATCTATGCATCTCGTTGCATCAGAAAAAGTAAAAAAAATGTCGGCTAGTATTTTTCAAGAGATAGCTAATCGAAAACTGAAAGCTATCAAAGCTGGTAAGGATGTCATTGATTTAAGTGTAGGAAGTCCAGATTTTCCACCGCCGTCATTTGTTGTCGATACATTGATTGATTGTGCTAGTGACTCAAGCAAATATGGCTATACCCTAACAGGGATACCTGAATTTAATCATGCCGTAAGTTATTTTTATAAGCAAAGATATGCGGTTGACCTCAACCCAGAATCTGAAGTATTGCAGCTGATGGGGTCTCAGGATGGTCTTGCTCATTTGGCTTCGGCAATCATTAATCCTGGTGATTATGTATTGGTACCGGATCCCGGGTATCCCATTTATGAGGCAAGTGTAAACATTGCAGGCGGGATTATCTATCCGATGCCGTTATTAGCTGAAAACAAGTTCCTGCCAATGCTAGAAGAAATCCCGTTAGATGTGCTGGATAAAACCAAAATGATGATTATCAGTTATCCTGGTAACCCTGTAACAGCTTTAGCTGATCAGTCATTTTTTGACAAGGTAGTTACCTTTGCTAAGCAGCACAATATTTTGGTTGTTCATGATTTCGCGTATTCTGAGTTGATTTTCGATGGGAATCCACAGCTTAGTTTCATGTCGGTTCCAGGGGCAAGGGAGATTGGAATTGAATTTAATTCCCTTTCGAAAACCTTTAATATGGCAGGCTGCCGTATCGGTTATGTCGTTGGCAATGAGCAAGCCATTGACATCTTGGCTTCATTTAAATCCCATATTGATTATGGAGTCTTTTATCCGATTCAAAAAGCAGCCGTAAGGGCGTTAACTTCAGATTTCGCCTTTCTTAAAACACAGGTGAATGAATATGAGCTGCGTCGCGATGTATTGATTTCTGGGCTTGAAAAAAGTGGTTGGCAAGTAGCCAAGTCCCCAGCAACCATGTTTGTGTGGGCAAGAATCCCTGCAGGATGGAAATCCCGTGAGTTTGCCTTTGAATTAATTGACCAAGCTGGAGTGGCTGTCATTCCTGGTGATGCGTTTGGAAACCTGGGAGAGGGATATGTTCGGATTGCTATGGTGCAACCACCAGAACGACTATCCCAAGCGGCTGAAAGAATTTATGAATTCCTAATGGAATATTCAAGAAAGAAGTAAAGTAACATCATACGTAATGGTGATTTTTTGGGCAAACTCCTTCTTGCCTCTTCTATAAATATAAATATCTACATATATTTTTTAAAAGACCTTCTTTCGCAAGAGGGTCTTTTACTTTGAAAATGAAAGAGGGATAAAATGCTCAGCGATTTACAACATTTAGAATTAGATATCCCGATTGAAGTGATTTGGGACTTTATTCGAGACGAAAACAATTGGGCACCACTTGTACCTGGCTATATTCAACATGAAAAAAGAAATGAACGACAAATCTGTTGGGAATTTAAGAGTGATCTTGGAGTAATGAAAAAAAAGGTTAGTTTATTGATAGATATTAAAGAGTGGAACGAACCATCCAGGGTATCTTTTGATTTAAAACGTTCAAATGAAAAATATTTAGGTAAGGGTTATTTTGAAGCAAAGGCATTAAATAAAAATAAAACTCGTGTGACGGGCTTTCTAGAAATCAATGCAACAGGACCAATGGGATCTTTAGCTAATTCCCTTTTCAAAAAAGCACTCCAAAAATCAGATGATGAGGTAGCGTCAGTCATTTCTACTAAATTAGAAGAATTTCATCGCAGGTAAAAATTTAAGATAAACTTAAGCAAACCATGATAAAGTTAGTCCAAATTCCACTATCCCGAAAGATAGAGGACAGGAGGATTAACGATGAAACAATCAAAACCAAACAAAGCCCTAAATGTATTTCTTATTATTTCACTGGCATGGGTGGGAGCTGGATCATCCATACCATCTGCTTATGCTGAAACTAACACGTCAACAGTTCAAGAAAACCAACTAGCAAGCACTCTTTCAAAATTAGAAATTGAAGGAAAGGAGCTCGACCAGAAATTCGCTGCAGACTTATTTGAATATACTGCCACAGTTGGGAACGAGGTTGAAAATATTAAGCTTTTAGTAGATAGCTCTAATACAGATGCATTGATTACGATTAACGGTCAGGAGATTGTCAAGGGGACAACAGGGACTTATGCGCTTCAAACAGGGGAAAATAAGTTTATTATATCTGTAAATAATGGAACTGGTTCATCAAATACCTATACTCTGACGGTAACAAGAGAGAAAAATGCGAGTAATTTCTTAATAAGTATTGAACTATCAAAAGGTGAGTTATCACCCAAATTTTCTTCAGATGTTAATGAATATAATGTCAATGTTCCAATTGAAATTCCTGCCATTACATTTAAACCGACAGCGATAGAAGCAACATCAACAATAAAAGTGAATTCTACTATAGCAGGGAAAAATGGGGTGGATGTTTCGCTTCCCGTTGGACAGACAGAAATAATGATCACGGTAACTGCTGAAAATGGCACAATGAAGATTTATACCATCCACGTTACAAGGATGAAAGCTGTTGAGGATAAAGCAGTCGAAGATACACCAGCAGAAATCAAAGCACCTGCGGCAAATCAGAAAAATAATCCAGTATCTATCCAGCCTAGTACACGAACAAATAATCGACCTAATTCTGCGCAGCCAACACCCCAGCAGCAAAGTTCTTTAAATACCGAACAAGTAAGTAAAGCATTACTTTCTTCACTGTCAGTGTCTGAAGGAACATGGGATAGTACCTTTACAAGCGATGAGTTTACTTATCATATCACGGTGTCAAGTGATGCTGATGAAATAACACTAAAGCCGATTGCAAAATATAGCCGTTCGGAAATCTCGATTGAAGGTGGAACGAGCAAAACAATAAAACTGGAAAATGACAAGAAAACAATTATTTCTGTGGTCGTTACGTATGATGATGGTGATCGAAAGACATATGTGCTTGTGTTTGATAAAGAATCTTAAAAAAGTACGTATTAGATAACCCTAAAAAACCTGCACAATGCAGGTTTTTTTCGTATAATTAAAAATTTATTAAAAAAAAAGAAAACTTATCTTTAACACGTCCAACAAAATTGTGGTATATTAATAAATAAAAAATTTAGCGAATTTTGAGATTAAAGGAAGGTGGCAGTATGACAACAGAAGTAAAAGTAAATGACAGCAGTCTTCCGTTGCGTCGTGATGTAAAATTACTGGGTAAAATATTAGGAGATATTCTGATTAATCACAGTGGTTCTGCATTATTTGATAAAGTGGAAAAAATACGTTTAATGTGTAAAACATTAAGAGAAAATTTTGATCAATCAATTTATAATGCCTTAAAAGAAGAAATTTCTAGTCTAGATGCTCCGATGAGGAAACAAGTTATTCGAGCATTCTCAATGTATTTTCATTTAATTAATGCAGCGGAACAGAACCATCGTATGCGTAGAAGAAGACAGTACCAGCTTCAAGAGGAAAGGGTTGTCCAACCTGCTTCTATTGAAAGTGCGATTCTTTTGCTTAAAGAGAATAATATAGAAGAAGAAGTCATTCAAGATACTTTAAATACTTTATCTCTTGAGCTTGTAATTACAGCTCATCCAACAGAGGCAACGAAACGCTCCATACTTGAGATTCAGCAGCGAATTGCTGATATTCTTAAAAACCTCGATCACCCGTTATTAACAAGAAGAGAAAGAAAAAAGCTGGAAGAAAGTTTGTTTAACGAAGTTTCAATACTTTGGCAAACGGATGAATTACGACAGAACAAGCCTACTGTTTTAGACGAAGTTCGAAATGGTTTGTATTATTTTGATCAAACTCTTTTCGAAGTACTGCCTGAAATTCATCAAGAAGTGGCAGAATATTTAGAGAAGAACTTCACTAATACACAATGGGAAGTTCCTAATTTCTTACGTTTTGGTTCCTGGATCGGTGGTGACCGGGATGGAAATCCAAATGTTACACATGATGTCACTTGGGAGACCTTGAAAAGACAAAGAAGACTCGTTTTAAAAAAATATAAAAAAGCTTTAGTCGAATTAATGAAACGATACAGTCATTCCACTTCAAGGGTGGAGGTAAGTGAGGATCTTCTTACATTAATTGAGCAAGAGGATACTTATTTAACGGATGACAAAAAATGGCCAAATAAAGGTGAGGCATACCGCCGTGCCTTTGCAATTATTATTGAACGTGTAAAACAAGTTGGAAAAACGGACTTGGGCTATAAATCTTCCGAAGAATTATTAGAAGACTTGTATGTGATTAAAAGGAGTTTGAAAAAGCATCATCCAGCAGGACATGAATCAAAAATTATTCAAAAGCTGATCCGCCAAGTACAATTATTTGGGTTTCATTTAGCTACACTCGATATTCGAAATCATAGCGGCGAACATGAAGCAGCCATAACAGAAATTTTACGCAAAGTAAGTATCACCGAGAATTACGCGGATCTTTCTGAAGAGGAGAAACTAAAAATATTGCAAAATATATTATTAGATCCTCGTCCACTCTTACTATTAAATGAAGACTACTCAACGGAAACACAGGAAATGATTAAAGTGTTCCAAACAATTAAGAAGGCACACGAAGAATTCGGAAAGCGAGCTATTTCCGTTTATCTTGTGAGCATGACAAAATCACCGAGTGATTTGCTTGAGGTACTGGTACTTGCAAAAGAGGCTGGGATTTATCGCCTTCACGCAGATGGCACTTTAGAAAGTCATTTACACGTGGCACCATTACTGGAAACAATCGACGATTTAACAGCTGGGCCAAAAATAATGGAAACACTTTTCGAGATGCCTGTCTATCGTAATCATTTGCAAATATTGGGTGATCAGCAGGAAATCATGCTTGGGTACTCGGATGGAAGCAAAGATGGTGGTACACTGACAGCTAATTGGAAACTATATAAGGCACAAATTGAGATTCATGAAATGGCGAAAAGGTACCAAATCGGACTAAAGTTTTTCCATGGTCGTGGTGGTTCGTTAGGCCGTGGCGGCGGTCCATTAAATAAAAGTATCCTATCCCAGCCGGCTGAAACGATTGGGGATGGTGTAAAAATTACCGAGCAAGGTGAAGTATTATCTTCAAGATATCTGCTTGAGGATATTGCCTACCGTAGTTTAGAACAAGCTACCTCTACATTACTTTTAGCCGTTGCACATATCTCTAAGGAAGCAGAGCAAGGTTTCCAACGTGATCCAATTTGGGTTGAATCGATTGAAGAAATATCGAGTTTAGCCTTAACAAAATATCAATCATTGGTGTTTGGTGATTCAGATTTTCTTACCTATTTCACTGAAGCAACACCACTAAAAGAGATAGGGGATTTAAACATCGGCTCCAGACCGATGAGCAGAAAAAATCAAGGACGATTTGAAGATTTACGGGCCATTCCATGGGTATTTGCTTGGACGCAAAGCCGCCAACTGCTTCCTGCATGGTATGCAGCCGGAACCGGTTTAACAGGGTTTGCAGCAAAGAGCGAACAAAATTTGCCTATTCTCCAGGATATGTATGAAAAATGGCCGTTTTTCCGATCAACAATTGATAATTTACAAATGGCCTTAATGAAAGCAGACATCACGACAGCTAGAGAATATTTATCCCTTGTTGAAGACCAAAATATGGCTGAACGGATATTTACTAATATTCTTGAAGAATATGAACGTACCAAAGAAATTCTTCTCCGAATTACAGGCGATAATGAATTGCTTGATCATACACCAAATATTAAAGAATCGGTATTTAGAAGAAATCCATATGTCGATCCATTAAACTTTTTACAAGTAGAGTTAATAAAAGAACTGCGAAGTCAGGGTGGATCAAACGAAGACTTATTAATTGAAGTTTTGCTAACTATCAGTGGAATATCTGCTGGACTACGGAATACTGGTTGATTTATGAAAGGAAGCCTTAAATTCTTTTTCAAAAAGAATTTAGGGCTTTTTTATATATATGGGAAAATTTATGAACGTTTTATGAATTATTTAAAAATGAATGGTTATTCATTCATTTTTGCGCAAAATTCGACATTTTTCGATTTATCCATCGTGCTATATTTTAACCAGAAAAGAAAAGGAGTGAATATCCAAGTAATTATTAAGAGGATATAGGCCAATTTTTAGTAGAATCAAAGATCAAGGAATGAACTTGGAGGAGATATTATATGGCAGTTGAAGAAAAGGTAGTACATGATAAACAAATAATTACTTCAATGATTGATACATTAGCAAATAATGCAGAGAAATCACTTGGTGAATTCCGTTCATACAACCAAGAGATGGTTGATGAAATTGTCAAACAAATGGCTCTTACTGCTCTTCAAAATCATAAGAATCTTGCAAAATTGGCTGTAAATGAAACAAAAAGAGGGGTTTATGAAGATAAGGTATTCAAAAATATGTTTGCTACTGAGTTCATTTATAACAATATTCGAGATATAAAAACTGTTGGTGTAATCAACGAAAACGATAATGAAGGAATAGTAGAGATCGCCGAGCCAGTAGGTGTGATTGCTGCGGTTATTCCAATAACAAATCCAACCTCTACTGTAATATTTAAATCATTGATTTCGCTTAAAACAAGGAATCCAATTATTTTCGCATTCCCACAGTTTGGCCAAAAATGTTGTACAGAGACCGCGATTTTACTGAAGGAGGCAGCCATTAGGGCAGGTGCACCAGAGAATTGCATTCAGTGGATTGAAGTTCCTTCACATGAAGCGTTTCAGGCCTTAATGAAGCATCCAAAGGTTTCTCTTATTCTAGCAACAGGTGGACCAAATTTGGTGAAAGCAGCTTACAGTTCAGGTAAACCAGCACTTGGGGTAGGTGCAGGAAATGTACCTTGTTATATTGAAAAGACAGCAAATATCAAAAGGGCTGTTAACGACATTATCCTGTCGAAAACCTTTGATAACGGAATGATCTGCGCTTCTGAACAAGCATTAATTATTGATCAAGAAATTTATGATGAAATGAAACAGGAAATGATTTCAAATAATTGTTATTTCCTTAATAAAGAAGAGAGATTAAGGGTAGAGAAGGTTGCCATTATTGAAAAGACGAATACGATTAATCATTTAATTGTCGGATTATCAGCCACAATGATTGCAAAATTGGCGGGAGTGAATGTTCCTGAAAATACCAAGATTCTCATTGGAGAACTTGAGGGTGTAGGGCCAAAATATGCGCTCTCATGTGAAAAACTAAGTCCGATTCTTGCCTGTTACAGGGTTAATAGTTTTGAAGAGGGCATGCAAATTGCTGAGGAAACCTTGGAATATGGTGGTCTTGGGCATTCAGCATCAATACATACTACGGACCAATGCTTAGTAGATTTGTTTGCACTTCGTATGAAGGCAGGGCGAATCATGGTCAATACACCATCGACACATGGTGCAATCGGGGATATTTATAATACATCATTACCGTCATTAACCATCGGATGTGGTACTTATGGAGGGAACTCTGTGTCACAAAATGTAGGGACACAAAATCTCATAAATATTAAAAAGGTTGCAAAGAGAAGAACATTAACCCAGTGGTTTAAAGTTCCATCGCAAATATTCTTTGAAAAAAATTCAATCCAAATGCTAGCCTCTATACCAGGAATCTCAAAGGCATTTATTGTCACAAGCAACAGTGCTGTCAAAAATGGGTATGTTGACAAGGTTGTTTACTATCTAAACAAGAATCAAAGGACAATCCAATTTGAAACATTCTCCGAAGTCGAGCCTGAACCTAGCATTGATACAGTAATAATCGGTTCAGAGCGGATGAGAAGATTTCAGCCAGATTGTATTATTGCTCTTGGCGGCGGCTCTGTGATAGATTCCGCAAAAGCGATGTGGCTATTTTACGAACATCCAGAAACTGATTTTCATAGCTTAACACAAAAATTCTTTGATCCTAGTAAAAGAGTAGTTAAATTCCCAGCACTACGTGGAAAAGCAAAGTTTATTGCAATTCCAACTACATCTGGAACCGGTTCAGAGGTCACAGCCTTCTCTGTTATTTCAGATAATAAAACAAATATAAAATACCCTCTCGCGGATTTCCAATTGACACCGGATGTAGCTATTATCGATCCACAGTTTGTTATGACAGTTCCGAAGCATGTTACCGCTGATACAGGGATGGATGTGTTGACACACGCAATTGAGTCGTATGTTTCCGTATTGGCCAATGACTTTACAGATGGACTTGCATTAAAAGCCATTCAACTTGTCTTTAAGTATTTGCCAATAGCTTACCGAGATGGAAGTAATGAACTTGCCCGTGAAAAAATGCATAATGCTTCTACAATAGCAGGGATGGCTTTCGCCAATTCCTTCCTAGGAATAAACCATAGTCTTGCCCATGTTTTAGGGGCTGAATTTGATATACCACATGGACGCGCCAATGCGATTCTTTTGCCACATGTAATCCGTTATAATGCAGCCAAACCAAATAAGTTCATGACATACCCTAAATATGAAAACTTCATAGCTGATAAACGTTATGCGGAAATTGCTAAAATGCTGGGGCTGCCTGCCGGTACGACTGAAGAAGGTATTGAAAGCCTAGTCCATGCAATTATTAAATTAACAAAGGAACTAGAAATCCCAATGAGTATAGAAGCAAGCGGGGTTGGGAAAGAAGTATTTGATAGCAAAGTAGCAGTTCTCGCAGAACGTGCATTTGACGATCAGGATACGATTGCAAATCCAAAACAACCATTTATAGGCGAACTTGAAGAAATTTATCGTCAGGCCTTTGGTGGTATTTAAATGGAAGAAAAAATTTTTCATATAAGGATGCGAGTAGGATGTCTGAGAAAAGAGAAATTGAACAAGAACCTATCCTTGATACTATCAATAAGGAAGCTGAACAAATTAGAGAAAAAGAGGTGAGCGCTGCACAACTGTCAAGCTTAGACATTCTCTGGCGCAAAGCATTTCAAGAATTAGACGAATGGTCTAAGCGTTCAGACTTCCGAGACGAGATATTTCTAAAGGAAGCATTGTTTTTTGCTGATAGCATCCAAAGGAATCAAGAAAACATAAAAGAAATGGCAGAGAGATTTGATAAGGAATTTACTGAATGGGAAAGGACTGCAAGAGAGGAATTTTTGATGTCCACCACGAGTCTGCAGCATTTCTTTCCACTCAAGTCATACGAAGAAATCAATGCCCAGATTGATCAACTTCAAAAAAGAACCATTTCGATTCTAAGTACACCTTGCCAAGTTATTAGCAAAAATCAATCAATAGATAAATATCTTGAAACGATCGAGCAACATGTGGTCCTTAGGAAAAAAATCAGGAAGCAATATGTCAAAGGTCTTAAACAAGTTGGAAACCTAATATATGAAAATCAAAAAGGTTTTGTTAATTTATTTGCACGACAAATTAAACCGTTGATGTTTCCATTTAATAAATATTTGGAGAAAGAAGAAGAGATGACAAATTCCTAAATAAGGAGGCAAAAAGCCATGTCGAAGGAAAAAAACTATGATCCGTTGCAAGGATTTAGAAGAATAAGTGAAATGTGGGAAAGACAATTGAATGGCATGCTATACATGATCACTGACAATAATGAGTTCGTTCGACTTCTTAGTGTGGGGACAGATAGTCATGCAAGATATATGGAGCATTTAAGAAAGAACCAAGAACTCATGGCAGGTGTAATGAATATTCCAACCAAAAAAGATATTGCAAATGTAGCAAAATTATCTCTTCAAACCGAAGAAAAAATTGATATTTTAGAAGAGCAGGTTTGGAAATTACAGGATAGTTTAGAATCCCTTAGTACGGGTAACGTTGCAATGTTTCAAGATATGGTGACGATTATAAAACAGATAAAGGAAGAATCAGCTTTCATTCAAACAGAGTTTCAAAATTTGAGACAAGAAATCTCTCAAATAACAGATATTAAACAGGAACTTGCAGCCTTGAAAAAACTTGTACAGCCAGTGCAGATTAAGAACAGGGACAATGAGCTTGTTCTGACTGGGACTGGCAGTGAGGATGGAAGGGGCTGAGAAAGATGATAGCTAAAGCACTAAGAAATATTCCATTAGTTGATTTGAAAAAGGAATCTTTAAGGTGGGAACAAGTCTATAAAGTCTTAACAGAACCGAAACCGGATATTGTTCCAACCAAGAGAGAAATTGTTTGGAAAAAAAATAAATCAACATTATATTATCATCCTGCTAAAGAAAAAAAATATCAAATCCCTGTGTTTTTAGTCTACTCACTGCTTAATAAATCGTATATTTTAGATGTCGGGGAAGGAAGTAGTGTAGTAGGAGGATTAACGGAAAGAGGATATGATGTTTACTTCCTTGATTGGGGTTCTCCTGCTTATGAAGATAGTGAGATCACTCTTGATAATTATATCCTTGATTATTTAGAAAATGGTGTCAAACGTGCGTTGGGACATTCCGGTGCAAAAGAAATATCGATGATCGGCTATTGTTTAGGAGGCACAATTGCTGCTATTTTTACCTCACTAACAAACTTGCCTATTAAGAATTTAGTCCTAGCAACGGTACCAATTGATTTCAGTATAGGAATCGTTCCGGATAAGTGGTTAAACGGACTCCAAAAAGGGACAATAAATTTTGATAGACTTTCTGAGGTTTATGGTGTTATTCCATCTGAAATAATGTACGGAATGTTTAGGGGACTTTCACCCGTCTACGTTAGTCCATGGGTAAACCTGATTTCCCGTGCACATGATGATGAATATGTTAAAAAATGGCGGCGGATGGACAAGTGGACAAAAGACTCCGCATCGTTTTCAGGGGCTGCCTTCAAACAGCTATTTAATGATCTTTATAAAGATAACAAACTCCTAAAAGGAGAGCTAACAATTGGCGGAAGGAAAGTAGATTTAAAGAATATCCATTGTTCAGTCTTTGTCTTCTCAACATCACGAGATACCTTGATACTAGAGAAACAAAGCCTCCCTGTTATTGACATGGTTTCTAGTGAGGATAAGACATACGAGGTATTTGAAGGTGGACACGTTTCTTTAGCCTTAACTGGAAAGTTTGCCATTTTTGCGGATAAATGGCTCTGCTCACGGTCACAATAAAATTAGGAATTTCTTAATTAAATTAAGAAGGAAGTAAAAGCGGGAAGGACTCCCCTCCATCCCGCTTTAACAAGTTATGAAGCAGCTTTTTGTTTAGCAAGGAATGTCCTTAAGAGTCGATTAAACCGGTCTTTTGCCTCCAATTTGGCCAGATGGCCGGTATTTCTCATAATAATAAATTCTGAATTTGGAATAAGCCTGTGCATCCAAGCCTGAATCCAAACAGGCAAGACGGAGTCGTACTGACCTCCAATAATAAGTGTCGGAACATCTACCATTGGTAATAACGATAAATTATTTACCTCAAAACATGCTACTAATGAGTCAACAAATATCTGCGGTTTTGGTTGGAAATACTTATTAAACTTTTCAACTGTGTCCTGATTCCACGAATAAAGTGCCATCCGTGCAGCATAATCTGAGTGTTCTTTCATGTATGAAACCTGCTGGAGAAGTTCTTTTCGTGGTTCAAATAATACACTCTTCAGTTTCTTAGGAAAATAATGAAATGAACTAATTAACAGGAGAGTGCGGCAGCGTTCCGGTGCTTGTCGATATATCTCTTGCGCAACTGCACCACCCATTGAAAGACCCAAAATATGAGCGGTTTCAATTTTTAATTCCAATAACAAACCGAGGATATCTAAGGCAAAATTTTTTATTGATATGCCTTCCGTCTTACTGCATTTTCCATGACCACGTAAGTCAGGGATGATCAATTCATACTGATTAGCCAATTCAAATTGGTCTTCCCACCCTTCTTTTACTTCACCTAATCCATGGATCAAGACCAACGGCTCGCCTGTCCCTAAGTGCATATAAGGAACTCCCAATTTACTTATTCTTGCTGCTTCCATTTCACACCACCTTTTTATTTTTATTAGCTTATTGGCAAATAACAGTAAATGAGGACTCTAACTTTTAACTTTTATTCATAAATATTTGCTGAGTTGACAAAATATTACTCATAGGTGTAAAATACACATATACAGGGCGAGGTGATAAAAATATGGTGAATCAGGACAATCAAACGATCAATCCATCAAAAAATTTTGTGCTGCCATTTATTTTATTGCTTCTTAGCAGGGTGTCACTGCATGGGTATGAACTTAGCCAGAAGCTAGAGGCATTCGGTTTTAAGACGCTTGACCAGGGGAATTTATACAGACTGCTAAGACAACTAGAAAAGGACGAGCTTCTATCTTCAGAATGGGATACAACTGGGAGCGGTCCTGCTAAAAGAAAATATTCAATTACTAAAGCAGGAATAACATACTTAAATGGTTATGCCAACCAACTAGAATCCTATCAATCGTTATTGGATCAATTTTTCAAAATGTACACCAGTTTCTTTGAGCTCTATATTCCTTCGTTCCATAAGAAGGATCCAATAGAGAAAGTCAATAATAGAAAGAGGAGGAAAGAGGATGGCACAGAAGAAAAATGAAACGGTCCAGACTGTTAAAGAAAAGAATGTACCAACGGCAGAAGAATCGGTGGCTGCAGGGTCATTTGTACACACTTTTTGGGATCAATTTGAGCTTTCAAGTGAACGGGCAGAACAGCTTCAAGAGAATAGAGAAGATGCATACATTAATGCCTTAAGAGAAGTCATTAATTTCAATAAGCAATTTAGAAAATCGGTTGCGAATTTGTATGAGCAGTCGAAAAAAACAAACAAAGAGATGGTTTCTGAACTAATGCATCAATTTTCATTCGGTAAAGAAGAAATCAAAGATGAGGACTTTCCGGTGAATGAGAGAGAAGAACTTAAGAAAAAGATTTTAGAGGTATCTGAACAATTAGAGAAGCTTGCATTAACGCCAATTAAATCAGTTTTTCAGATTGTCGACCAACTTGAAGATAATTTTGAAAAAAATGCAGAATCAAGCGTAACTTTTGGTCGTGACCGGCGCAATGCGTGGCAGCAGGTTAGGAAGGAATATATTAAATTGGCAAGAGATACTCATTTAAACATTGTTGACCGAAGCAAAGGTAGTCTTAAAGAATTTGTAAAGATGCCGTAACTACTAGTTATCAACTAAGGAGAATTAAAAGAATTGGGGAATATAAGCATCGATTGCAAGTCATAAGAGCCACAATCTCTCTTCTTATATAGAGATTGTGGTTCTTTTATTTGTTGGAGGAACCTAAATATTGAATTATTTTATATTTTGCTGACGTATAGTCAATAATTTCCATTTATATTCATGGATTGTTAATTTGGTAATTACATAGGAATTTTGTTGTGTGACCTAGAATTTAAAATACATAATTCGTCTTAGATGCTGGATGTTTATTTTAAGAAGGCAGGGGAACCAATTTGAAAATGAAGATAATCGCACTATGTACCACCTTTATTATGGGAATCGGGAGTGTTTTTTCTTGTCCATCAGTAGATGCAAAGGAAAATAATCTTAAAAGTGTACAGGATCAGCGAACAGGTCTTCAAACAGATATTTCAAAAGCAAATTTAGAAATTTTTCAAGTCCAAGATGAATTAATTAGACTAGCTGAACAAATTATTAGAGTTGAGCAAGCCATTAAAGATAATAAAAAAATGATTGAACAAACAGAAGAAAAGGTAAAAGCCTTACAATCCCAAGTACAGGATCTTCAGCAAGAAATAGCATCCATTCAAGAGAGAATTAATAAACGCAATGAATTAATAAAAAAACGTGCCTTATCGCTACAAGAAAGTGGTGGTCAGGTTAGATATATACACGTTGTTCTAGGTTCTTCGAGCTTTAGTGATTTTGTAGAAAGACTTGGTGCTGTTGCCTCGATGGTGGAAGCAGACCAAGATCTAGTTAAACATTATAAAGAAGATCAGAATGAAGTCCAAACTAAACAATCTTCAGTGGTGAAAAAGTTAAACGAATTGCAAAATATGAAAACAGAACTTTTATGGATGCAAGAACAAATATTAGAACAAAAAAAGCAAAATGATGCTTTAAAAGCAGAACTTAGGATGAAAGAGCAGGAAAAACTTTCTGAGAAAGCTGATTTACAACAGAAAGATGGAACACTAGCAATAAAAGAAGCGCTCTTATTAAACGAGGCTCAGAATTCTAAGGGAACAGATAAAAATAATGAAACCGTGAATTTGGATGTTCCATTACCTACAACCACCAATGAAGCCATTAATGTGGTCATTCATGCTGGGGAAAAATATATTGGGAACTCCGTTTATGTATTTGGCGGGGGAAGAAACTCTTATGATGTTGCCCATGGTAGATTTGATTGTTCAGGATTTGTTGCGTGGGCCTTCAGACAGGCAGGAATTAAAGTGGGCGCTCATACAGATATCCTAAAAAATACTGGAGAAAGAGTTACCCTAAGTGAAGCGCATCCTGGAGATTTAGTTTTTTTTGACACTTATAAAATAGATGGGCATGTAGGGATTTACCTTGGCGGAGGTAAATTTATTGGTTCTCAAAGTTCAACCGGAATAGCCGTTGCAGATTTAACGCAAGGATTTTACAAAAAGAAGTTTAATGGGCGTGTTATGAGAATTATCAACGACTAACAATATAATGAAAAAACACTGAATGTGGCAATAATTTAAGGCTGCATTTTTTCTTTGGAAAAAAATACATGAAACTAATTTTTGAATAATTGCGTTATTAATAGTGGAGAGTAATTGGAATTTAAAAAATATTGCATTGTTATTGTATAATGAGTAAAATGGATGAGTTATAAATTTAATCACTTACAAAACTTTTGCAACAAGGTTAGGAGATTATCAGATATGGAACTACTTATGATTATTAAAGCTATTATTCTAGGGCTGGTAGAAGGATTAACAGAATTTGCACCAGTATCATCTACCGGGCACATGATTATCGTGGATGATATGTGGCTGCAATCCGAAAAGTTTTTAACACAGCATGGAGCAAACACATTTAAAGTCGTTATCCAACTTGGTTCCATATTGGCGGTTGTTGTCACCTTTAAAGATCGCTTTATTGATTTATTAGGATTGGGGCGCTTAAAAAAACAAGCAGCTTCAGGACAAGTACAAGGCCGTTTAAAACTTTCTCAAGTAATTGTGGGATTAATCCCTGCCGGTGTACTAGGCGTCCTTTTTAACGACTATATTGATGAGCACTTATTTTCAACTGCAACTGTTTTAATTGGCTTAGTTATTGGGGCGATCCTAATGATTCTTGCGGATATTTTTGGTCCAAAACGTCCAAAAGTACAAACAGTTGACCAAATTACTTATAAACAAGCATTGACTGTTGGCTTGTTTCAATGTTTTTCACTTTGGCCAGGATTTTCTCGTTCGGGTTCAACGATTTCTGGAGGAGTATTGATGGGGATGAGTCACCGTGCTGCCGCGGACTTTACCTTTATTATGGCTGTGCCAATCATGGCCGGAGCTAGTTTTCTCTCTTTATTAAAGAATTGGGAGTATATGACGTTGGATGCCCTTCCAATTTTTATTGCAGGATTTATTAGTGCCTTTATTTTTGCTCTTTTGTCTATACGCTTTTTCCTAAAGCTTATTAACAAAATAAGATTATTACCATTTGCTATTTATCGGATTGTGCTGGCTATTATCCTGTATGTAATATTTATCTAATTCGTGGCTTCTCTGTATTGTTAAACCAAAAGGTTAATAAAGAATGTAAGTGGGTCTATTAAGTCAATAATAGACCCTATTCCTATTTATGATAAATCTGGAAAGTCACTGATAATTCCTTCAACATGGAAATGATTAAGCGTTTTTAAGTCATTCTTTTTATTAACAGTCCAAATCATTGTTTTAAAGCCATGGTGGTGAATTCTTTTAATCAACCGCTTATTCACCATGGTTATTTTGGGATTTACATACGACACATAGCTTGAAAAGGACTTTAAATTTTTATTCGAAATCATCTTCACACCGGAGTTTTTAATCAAAATGCCTATTGGAATGGTAGGCAGAAGGTCGTGAAACCGTTTTAGCGCACCACGGTCAAAGGACTGAACAATAATTTGCTTGTCAACGGATGTTAACTCTCTTTTCTTCAATTCCTCCGCAAGTTTTTCCTCAACCAGGGGATAAAGTGAGGGTTTTTTTAATTCAATTAAAAAGCCGATTTTCCCTGCAAACTCCTCAAATACCTCAGAGAGAGAGGGGATCTTCTCACCCGTAAAATTACAATGAAACCAACTTCCTGCATCAAGACTTTGAATTTCTTGTAAAGTAAAATCCTTTACTTTCCCTTTCCCATTAGTTGTTCTGTTAACGGTTGGATCATGTATCACAACTAATTCATGATCTTTTGTCATTTGAATGTCAAGCTCGAGGTAGTCGACACCTAATTCTACGGCTTTCCTAAAGGATGAAATTGTATTCTCTGGACAGTAGCCTGCCGCGCCTCTATGACCGATTTTCAAGGGGCGGCTTTCTTTCTTTTTCTCACTAAACCGTGTGATTGCTCTGTATATGATCATGATAAGTACGAATAAAAGCGTAGCAGCATTTCTCAAGTTGGTGCCCCAATCTATATATATTTGTGAACATGGTATGAAAAATAGATAAGAATGTCAATTCGAAGAGGATAAAATTGTAAAAAATATTTTTCTGAGGGCTAATTCCTTTATTGTACTTGAATTTTTCCTTAATTATGGGCTTCTTCTTTTTTATTAAACTGGGTAATTTGGATATGTGTCTATCGCACATTTTTAATCAAGTGAATAGGATATATGGAATTAAGAAAAGGAGGTAATGTAAATGTCAGGTGTAGCTGGTGGATACGGCGGCGGATTTGCCCTACTGGTCGTTTTATTTATTTTGTTAATCATTATTGGGGCTTCATGGTGCTACTAAGAAATCAACTTAGATAAAAAGGAGGTCTTGAAAAATGTTTGGTTACGGATATGGAGGATGCGGATACGGATATGGAGGATGCGGTTACGGCGGCGGTTTTGCTTTAATCGTAGTATTATTTATCCTCTTGATTATTGTCGGTGCAGCTTGCTTTAGATAAAAACGTAAAATGGAGGCCCGCTTGTTTAATCAAGCGGGTTTTCATTTGAAAAAGCCCGTTTCCATTTACTAAAAGCATCTAATTCATTGGAGATTTTCTTTACAGTAAAGCCAATCAAAGCTGCATCATCCAGGATCCCCAGACCAATAATGAAATCTGGTACTAAGTCAAGTGGCGAAACAAAGTAAAGAAGGGTACCAATGACAGTAAGAATTGTGCTGGGTGAGACATTTTTATATTCACCTTTTGAATAGGCTTTAACTAATTCAAAAAATAATTGCAGTTTTTCCCAAACATCGCCTAAACTTCCTTTTTTCTCATTTGCCATTTTTATCGCTTTGTTAAGCAACCCCTCTGTTTTTTGCGGGTTTCCAAGATATTCTTTAGCTTCGGTAGAATATTTATGCTGCTCTTTTTCAAAAATCTTAGTTTTACCGAACAATGCATTCACTTCCTTTTTGTGAAGTCCATGCTTAGTTTACCACCAAATAAAAAAAACATTAGATATTTTATCATAAATGAAAACCAGGTGCCCAATAAACAGCACCTGGTTTTCATAGGTTATCTTTATACTAAGACCATATTATCACTTATGGTTGCCGGTGTTCCCCAAACTATTTCTTCAATCTCTGAGCCTTCAAGTGTTTCTTTTTTTAATAATGCATCGACCAATTGTTGATACTGATATTGATGGTTATTAATTAGACTCTCTGATTTTTGTAAAGCTTTTTCAAATAGCTCTTGCATCTTTTCTTCTTTATCTTGTTTTTTGAAGGTCAATGTAAATCCTTCTTGAAGCATACCGGTATCTACCATTTGTTCGATAATTTGTTTTGCTTGTTGAACGTCGCCACTTACGCCGATGCTGTGTTCTCCTAAATGAATTCTCTCAGCAACCCCGCCAGCTAATATCATTGCTACGCGCTCTAATAAGTCACTGGTCGTAGATAGATGCAATTCCTTTGGAATTGGTGCAACATAACCGAGCGCCTCTCCACGAGGGATAATGGTTGCTTTCCTAACGGAACCAGGTTTCGTCAATGATGCTACAATGGCATGACCAGCCTCATGAATTGCGACCCTGCGTTTTGTATCATAATCTTGTAATGACCGGGAAGTGCTTCCTAAAATCGTTCGATCAAGGGCATAGTCAATGTCCTGCTTTTGGATGGACTCTTGGCCGTTCCGAACAGCTCTTCTGCTAGCCGTTTCGAAAAGTGATTGGAGCTCTGCACCTGAAAAACCTGAAGTACTTTCTGCCAATTCATCTAATTGTGCAAGAGCATCTTTATCAAATGATTTATCTTTAGCATGGATAGCGATTATCTCTCTTCTTCCTTTTGTATCTGGAAGTGGTACATGGAAGGAAAAATCGATTCTTCCAGGACGAAGGAAGGCTTCATCCAACATGTCTTTTCTGTTTGTGGCAGCAATAAAAAGAATTCCATCATTTGAATGTCCGCCATCAAGTTGTACAAGTAATTCTGTTAAGGTTTTTTCGGCTTCCTCGCCGCCATGTGCCTTTCTTTTTGCTGCTAAAGCATCGACCTCATCAATGAATACAACGGCAGGACCTTGCTTTCTTGCTGCTTTGAACAATGAACGGACCCGGCTAGCCCCCACTCCTATAAACATTTCATTAAATGACGAACCGCTTGCCGAAAAGAAAGCGGCGTTTAATTCACGGGCAATTGCTTGAGCGAGTAATGTTTTACCTGTACCTGGCGGTCCGTACAAAAGAATACCTTTTGGTGGTGTAATCCCTAATTTTGATGCACGCTCAGGTTCTTTTAGGGTCGAGAGAGTTTGTAATATTTCTTCCTTCATTTCGTCCCCGAGTCCACCCACATCCTTCAAACTAATGGAGGGAAGGGTTCGCGACTTTGCAACACTATTCTTCATTGAATTATTTATTCCCAATCCACCTTTTGTTTTTTGAAGCGTGAATGCTGCTCCAGCCAAGAGAAGGATAACGCCGCCTAATATCCATTTTCCATATTTACTGCTCTTTGAATAGGAGTATTCAATATTGTATTTAACAACCAACTTATCTACCATTTGACTGTTCGGTGGGACATGGGAAAGATATACCGTTTCACCAGCATGAATATAAAGGCTTCCATCGGGTTTTTCAGTTATACTTACAGTTTTCCCTTGTTGTGCTTGAATAGTTTTCTCAACAGAGGAGAATGGTATAGCAACTTCATTATTGGTAGTTTGAATAATCCAGACGATTCCTGCAATAACTAATATTAACGCTGCAATGAGCGGAATAAATTTCGAGACTTTTTTTATACTTGGTTTCAATTTTCTTCATCTCCTTCAACAGAGTTCTCCTCTATTATAAAGGGGTTTCCAGAAAAATGGATGTGGGAATCGTTGGGAAACTAGAAATGCCCGCATAAAAAAAATAAACCAGCACAATTTTTTTTAAAATGCGCTGGTGTGGTTTATAAAAGCTACGATAATAAGCGAAGATGTGGAATGATTGGATGTAATACACTTTGAGCAATTGAGCCAATACTGGCACCGATACAGGATGCTTTATTCCATTTAAAAACATGAACTTTTTCATCTTTTCCTTCAAACAAGAACAATAATTGGTCATCTTCTTCAGCAATTCCAATTTTTTCATAAGAAATTTTGTTTTCGTTGAGGATAATTTCAAAGGCTTTATGCAATAAATTCAAAGTCTGTTGATCGATTTTAGTAATATCCAAGTCAGGTACCTCCGATGTGTTATGTAATCACGATATTTATTTTTCATCATTACCGCTTTCTTTCATTATATTCTTTATGCTTTCGGGTTTAAAGAAATATTGCAAAGTTTCCGTTTGAGAGATAAGATTGAAGTTATGGACAAAAATTTTTATTGTCAAAAGAGAGGAAAACGAAATGGGTAACAATTTTAAAGAAGATGTATTGTCACGCCGGACATTTGCGATTATTTCCCACCCAGATGCCGGAAAAACTACGCTAACCGAAAAATTATTATTATTCGGAGGCGCTATTCGAGACGCGGGAACTGTAAAAGCGAAAAAAACAGGAAAGTTTGCAACCAGTGACTGGATGGAAATTGAAAAGCAACGGGGGATTTCCGTTACCTCCAGTGTCATGCAATTTGACTATGAAGGATTCCGAGTTAACATTTTGGATACGCCTGGACACCAAGATTTCAGTGAAGATACGTATCGTACTTTAATGGCTGTAGATAGTGCTGTAATGATCGTTGATGCTGCCAAGGGGATAGAGGCACAAACACTCAAACTATTTAAAGTATGCCGGATGCGCGGAATTCCTATTTTCACATTTATGAATAAACTCGATCGTCAGGGCAAGCCGCCGCTTGAACTGTTAGCTGAATTAGAAGAGGTTCTAGGCATAGAATCATATCCGATGAACTGGCCGATTGGGATGGGGAAAGAATTCCTTGGTATTTATGATCGATATAACAATCGAGTGGAACAGTTCCGAGTAGAGGATGATGACCGTTTTATACCGTTAAATGATGACGGAGAAATTGCCGGAGACCATCCACTAAAAAATTCTGGACTTTATGATCAAACACTCGATGAAATTATGCTCCTCAATGAAGCAGGGAATGAGTTCTCAGCTGAAAGAATTGCAGCAGGTAACTTAACACCAGTATTTTTTGGAAGTGCGTTAACTGCCTTTGGAGTTCAAACATTCTTAGAGTCATACTTAAAGTTTGCTCCGTCTCCAATGGCGCGCAATTCATCCATAGGAGAAATTGATCCGTTAGGGGAACAATTTTCAGGTTTTGTGTTTAAGATTCAAGCAAATATGAATCCTGCCCACAGAGATAGGATTGCCTTTGTCCGTGTGTGTTCTGGGAAATTTGAGCGGGGAATGACAGTGAATATTCCGCGTTTGAATAAACAAATCAAGCTCTCGCAATCAACTTCATTTATGGCTGAAGAACGGAATACTGTCGATGAAGCGGTTAGTGGAGATATTATCGGATTATATGACACAGGCACATATCAAATTGGTGATACTTTGACTACCGGGAAAAATGATTTTCAATATGAAAGACTTCCGCAATTTACACCAGAATTATATGTTAGGGTTTCCGCTAAAAACGTCATGAAGCAGAAGTCCTTTTATAAAGGAATTCAGCAACTGGTTCAAGAAGGAGCCATTCAGCTATATAAAACCGTTAAAACTGATGATTATTTATTAGGTGCCGTTGGTCAATTACAATTTGAAGTTTTTGAGCATCGGATGAGAAATGAATATAATGCCGAAGTTTTAATGGAAAGAATGGGTTCAAAAATTGCCAGGTGGGTAGATAGTGAAACGGTTGATGAAAATCTATCGAGTTCTCGTTCAATGTTAGTGAAAGATAGATATGATCATTATGTATTTTTGTTTGAAAATGACTTTGCTCTCAGATGGTTTCAAGAGAAAAATCCATCGGTTAAACTCTATAATCCAATGGACCAAAATGATTAAGAAAAGTGGCGGAATAGAATCCGCCACTTTTCTTAATGTTTATTAAACTGAAAATTCAGACTAATTACCCATGGACAAATCTTTTCTTAGGACTTTACAATGATTACAATCGTTTTGATAAAGACTAAGGAGGAGATAAGTTGGGAAATGGTTTCTTTTTTACTGGGTTTCCTGGGTTCATTTGTAATCAATTGATTCGCGAAGTAATAAAAAATAATCAATTAATAGGATCTGTTTTTGTCCTAGTCCTGCCTAATATGGTTGAAAGAGCAAAAAAAGAATCGGAAGCTATAATAGCGGAATACGGGTTAGATGAGTCCACCTTCCACATTATTGTTGGAGATATAACCAAACCGTTTCTTGCTATTACAGAAGAAGAACAGGAAATCTTACAACAAAGGGTTACCCATGTTTTTCATCTAGCAGCCATTTATGATTTAGCGGTTCCAAGAGAAATAGCGCAAATAGTGAATGTAAATGGTACGGAAAACGTAAATGAATGGGTGCGAAGATTACCAAACCTAAATAGATATATTTATTTTAGTACTGCCTATGTGGTCGGAAATAGAGAAGGTACTCTTTATGAGACGGAACTTATTACACCACCTGGTTTTAAAAATCATTATGAACAAACGAAATATGAAGCAGAGGTTTTAGTGGAAACATTAAAAAAAGAAATACCTGTTACTATCATTCGGCCGGGGATTGTCAAAGGCCATTCCGATACGGGAGAAACCATTAAATTTGATGGCCCTTATTTTATTATGAACTTTTTAGATCGGTTAAAATTTCTTCCTCTCATACCTCGACTAGGGAAAGGTGAAGCTTATGTGAACCTTGTTCCCATTGATTATATTATTCAAGCAACTGCGTATCTTAGCCAATTAGACAATGCTGCTGGAAAAACGTATCATCTAACAGACCCACATCCCTACCGTGCTTCAGAAATATATGAAATCCTGATGAAAGAAATGCTAAACAAACAACCAAAAGGAACGATTCCATTAACTGTCGGGAAATGGTTCCTTTCTATTAAACCGTTGCGCAAATTTCTGGGAGTAGAGAAAGAAGCATTGGACTACTTTACTTGGAAGGGACAATTCGATTGTACACAAGCTGTCACAGACCTAAGGGAATCAGGGATCGCCTGTCCTGACTTTAAAGATGGAATTAAACCAATGACAGAATTTTACTTACAACAAAAAGATAACCCAACCTTTCATATTAAAATTATTTAACGGGGGTGATAATAAATGGATGCAATTCAAGAAAAGCTTAAAATAATTGCCCCAGCAACAGGAGAGCGGCTGGGGGAAATTCCTGTAACATCTGTTAACGAAGTCGATTCCTTTTATCATAGGAGTAAAACAGCGTTTAAGCAGTGGAGTAATCTGACTATGTCTGAAAGAGGAAAGTATCTATTAAGACTTAAAGATATTATCGTAGAGCAGATGGAAGATATAGCAAAAACAATCGCTGCGGACACTGGAAAAGTGGTAACAGAGGCCTTGGTAGCTGATATCATGCCAACCCTGGACAGTATTGATCACATAATAAAACATGGGGAGAAAATTCTTCAGCGCCAAAGAGTAAAAACGCCTCTTTTACTGATAGGAAAGAAATCATTTATTGAATACATGCCAAGGGGAGTGGTTTTGGTAATTTCGCCATGGAATTATCCCTTTCAATTGGCAATGGTCCCGATGCTTAGTGCTTTGGCCTCTGGGAATACAGTGATTTTAAAACCATCAGAAGTAACTCCACTAGTAGGGAAATGTATGGAGGGGCTTTTTGCTAAAGCGGGCTTTCCGATGGGAGTTGTTCAAGTTGCACATGGTGGAAAAGAGGTTGGGGAAGCTTTCACAAATGGGAAACCGGATTATATTTTCTTTACTGGATCTGTCCGGACTGGGAAAATCATTCAACAAGTTGCTTCAAAACATCTAATTCCAACAACCCTAGAACTTGGCGGCAAGGATCCAATGATTGTATTTGCAGACGCTCATTTGGAGCGTTCGGCAAAAGGGGCAGTGTGGGCGGCATTTACTAACAGTGGTCAAGTATGTATGAGTGCAGAAAGGCTGTATGTTGAAAAATCAATTTATCCTAAATTTCTATCTTTACTAAAAAAAGAAATTTTAAACTTAAAACAGGGGAACAATGAAGATGACGATGTCGGTTCGATGACTTTCCCAGCTCAAATAGAAATTTTAAGAGACCAGTTAGAGGATGCATTGAGCAAGGGAGCAAGACTTGAGACCGGTCTAATGCCTGAAAAATGGAACAATGGAATGTTTTTACCGCTTATTGTAGTTACAAATGTGAACCATGATATGAAAATAATCCAGGAGGAATCCTTTGGACCGATTCTGCCAGTCATTCCTTTTGAGAGTGAAGATGAAGTAATAAGTCTTGCAAATGATACGGTTTATGGGTTAAATGCAAGCGTTTGGTCAAATGATCATGTAAAAGCCAGAAGAGTATCCTCTAAACTCGTATCAGGAGCAGTAGTGATAAATGACGCTATTATTAGTATTGCCCATCATGGCCTTCCCTTTGGAGGGGCAAAACAAAGTGGAATCGGCAGGTACCATGGGGATGCCGGGTTAAGAATTTTTTGCCATGAAAAAGCTATTGTCGAGGACCTCGGCCGGAAAAAGAGTGAAATTCATTGGTATCCTTATCAAGGAAAATACCCATTATTTCTTCAGCTTTTTAAAAGTTATTTCCAAGCTAATCGAAACTGGATTATATTTTCAAAAACCTACTTACGCATCCTCAAAAAGAATTAAGTTGGGAAAAATAATAGAATATCCGCTATTTTTTGGCAGAGATGGATAAACTAAGTTAAGTGAATTTTTAGCTTTAAAAATATGCCACGAGAAGCGGGACTGTACGATGAAAAAGATGAGCAAACTTGAAGCTGTTTTTTGGAATATTGCTTTTCCTGGTTTTAGTCAATTGTTAATGGGTCAATATATCAAAGGAATATTGTTTGTTACATTAGAAGTAATGATCAATTCAAATAGTCACTTTAATTCGGCAATCATGTATAGTTTCTTAGGAGAAATTAACAATGCAGAGAAGGTACTTAATTATCAATGGCTTATGTTTTACCCGTGTGTCTATTTGTTTTCCTTGTGGGATGGTTATCGTTCAGCTATGCCTGAAAATGAAAAATACTCGTTTTTTCCATTTGTCTTCGGTGCCTATTTTGTTACTGTAGGATTAATGGTATCGCCTAAGGTTACAATTTTTCAAATTCATCCTGGCCCAGTTTTTTTACCGATGCTGTTTTTAATCCCTGGGTTGCTTATTGGTTTTTTAATTAAATTTTTATTGTCTTTAAAGTTTCAAAAATAAAAATTACTTATAAAAAGCTTCAAATCAGGATATTCTGGTTTGAAGCTTTTTATTGGGAAAATTTTTTTAAAATGAACCCCCACAAATTGCTTCAGATGGAGCGTAACTATGTAGTAAAAATAAACTTTTTATACATTAGGAACAAGATAAAAGGATGTGGTTTGGGAAAAAGAAAAATAAATAAATAAGGGTTATAACAATAAACAGGAAAAGATAGCCTTTGTTGGGGCTGTTTTTTTAAAATGCTTACCCCAAAAAAGTCCAAGATAACACTCATATGTTATAATTGGTCGAATAGAGGTGAGCATATGCTAGGTTTATTGTTTATGGCCAAAAAGAAAAAGAAGAACACCTTGGAAGAAACGGTTCTTCTGATTCAACAAGGTGACCGTTATTTACTTGATGAAATTATTAATTCCTACAAACCATTTATAGCAAAAACAGTATCTTCTGTATGCAAACGATATATCTATGAAACCGATGATGAATTTAGTATTGGGCTCATCGCGTTCAATGAAGCGATTGAGAAATATTCTACAGAGCGTGGGAACTCCTTATTGAGTTTTTCTGAAGTCATAATCAAAAGAAGAGTAATTGACTATATTCGTAAGCAATCCAAAAATCAACATTTAAGTTTTGACTTAACTAATGATACAAATGAAGAAGAAACAGCTGGAACAATTATTGTTAATGAACTCTCATTAGATGATTACAAGAAAAAGAATGATGAACAATTAAGAAAAGATGAAATTGTTCATTTTCAGAAATTATTAACTACTTTTGATTTAAGTTTTTCTGATTTAGTTGAGAATTCACCTAAGCATGTCGATGCACGCAAAAACGCAATCATCGCTGCAAAATTGTTAGTCGAAAACGAAGAATTAAAAGAAATGTTATTTAATAATAAACGGCTGCCCATTAAACAGTTAGAGAAAATGGTAGATGTCAGCAGGAAGACGATTGAACGAAATAGGAAATATATTATTGCCATTGCACTTATATTATCTAGTGATTATGTTTATATGAAAGATTATATAAAGGGGGTGCTAGACACATGAAAAAGGGAATTATAATGGAAATTGAAGAAGAATTCCTAACGCTTATGACCCCTGAAGGTGAGTTTTTACATAGCAGAAGGCAAAATCAGCCCTATGCAATTGGGGAAGAAATTCACTTTTTTCCAATAGATCATGTTAAAAGCTCAAAACCTTTTAGTTGGTTTAATAGCATTTTTAAATTTAAACCTGTTTGGGCACTAGTGGCTGCGTTCGTTATTATGCTTGGCTCATTTTTCCCAATGTATCAAAGTAATAAAGCGTATGCCTATATGTCAATTGATGTTAATCCAAGTATCGAACTTGGTGTTAATAAAAAGATGCAGGTTGTTGAAATTATAGGATTTAACAATGACGGTAAGAAGATTGTCTCGCACCTGACTAATTGGAAAAAGAAAAATGTTTCTGAATTAGCACAAACGATTTTCGCTGAAATGAATAAAGAAGGTTATTTGAGTACAAAAGAACACGTTACCATTTCCGCAGTAAGGACCACCGATCCTGATGAAAAAGTGGAAAAGGAACTTAAAGCAAACATTGAAGAAATTAAAGCATCAGTTGACAAACAAAAGGTTGAACTTATAGTTGTAAATCCTACTAAAGAAGAATTAAAAAAAGCGCATAAACTTGGCATTACAGCTGGTAAATTACACGATAATAACACCAAAGTTTCCATTAATAGAACAAATGAAGTGAAAACGAAAGATAAAAAGAAAACTACCGATAGTAAACCTAAACAAAAGAAACAGCCTGTTCACTCTACTCCTTCAGGGCCAGTGAAGAAACAAACAGAAAATAAGGCCGTTCAAAATAAGGCATTTGCAGAAAACAAAAGGCAATTGGAAAAGAAATGGATAAATGGAAAAGTTAATCCACCTGGACAATTGAAAAAAATAGATGAACATAATATAAAACAAAATCAAGAGCGGCCTATAAAACAAAATAATAAACAAAAAGAAAAAAAGGCTGAGAACAAAAAATCACAGAACCAAGAAAAGTCTAACGGGAAAGACAGTCATAGAGACCCCGTCAAAGAAAAAAAAGATGAGAACAAAAATTCGTTATACCAAGAAAAGTCTAAAAAGAAAGACAATCATAATGGTATCGATAAAAACCAAAGTAAATGGAAAAATAAAGAAAAAGAAATAAACAAACATGAGGATAAAAACTATAAACATCATATCAATGAAAATAAAGATGATGACCAAAAAAATAAAAATTCTCATGGAAGAAATAGATAAATAAAGTCCGGAAGTAATTCCGGACTTTTTCCATATTTATGAAATTATTGTTGTTGTCCAGATAATTGTGCTTGTGCCTGTTGGACAAGGCGTTTTGTAATTTCCCCGCCTACAGATCCATTTGCTCTTGAAACTGTATCTGACCCTAAATTGACTCCAAATTCTTGGGCGATTTCGTATTTAACTTGATCTAAATATTGTTCAATCCCAGGTACTAACAACTTGTTACTGCTATTAGCCATATAAATCAGCTCCTTATTTTCAATACAGAGATAATTTTACCTCTGTATAGGTATTATTAATTTATTTTGTTGTTTTATAAGTGGAAATGTTTTTCGTTATTGGATATAAATTTTTTAATAAAATGGCTGTGTTAAACTTGTCTGTTGATTTCCGTTCCAGGCACTTCGCTTTCCGCGGGCGTGCCGGAGAGCCTCCTCGGCGCTTTTAGCGCCTGCGGGGTCTCCCCTGCCCCGTACTCCCGCAGGAGTCTTCGTGCCTTCCACTCCAATCAACAGAGTGTTAAAATTAATTTTTAACACAGCCAATTAAATAAAAAAGAGCCAAACGGCTCTTTTTTACTATGCCTTCACTGCCTCTAATAAGAGGTCAACGATGTGAACACCTCGCATTTTATCAGCAAGTCCTTCCTTTTCAATCCCAACTTTTACTTGTAATAAGCAGCCAGGGTTAGTAGTAACAATTGTGGAAGCGTGGGTATTTTTTGCTTGGTCCATTTTGTAATCAAGCATTTTCATTGACATTTCTGATTCGATAATATTGTATATACCGGCCGAACCGCAGCAACGGTCTGCATCATTCATTTCAACATATTTAGCTCCTTTAATGGACTGCAGAAGGAGCCTAGGGGCAGATGCAGTTTTCATCACATTTCTTAAATGACAAGAATCCTGATAAGTAATTATCTGAGGTGGGAGCTCTAATTTTACCCTTTCATGGAAGTTAACTGAAACTAAAATTTCAGTTACATCTTGAATTTTTTCGGTAAACTTCTTAGCGCGGTCACTCCACTCTGGGTCTTCTTTTAATAAGTGATCATAACCAAGTAAGAATGCACCACAACCGCCGGCATTCGTAATGATAAAATCAACATTTAAATCCTCAAATGCTTTGATATTTCTCTTGGCAAGATCTTTTGAACTCCCTTTTTCACCATAATGACCGTGCAGGGCACCACAACAGGTTTGCTCCTCAGGAATAACAATTTCACAACCAGCCAGTTGGAGTAATTTGATGGTAGCATCATTTGTTTTCATAAACATGGAGTCCATCAAACAGCCGCTAAAGAAGGCAACTCGGTGTGTTTGTTTTCCAATTGGTTCTGCATGAACCGGTCTATTTTTCAGTTCTTTCATCGTTGAAACTGGTGGAAGTATTTTTTCCATTAAGGTTAAATGCTCAGGCAACATACCTAAAAATCCAATTTTTCTCGCCATAGTTTGTAAACCAGAACGTTGGTAAAACCCAATTAACCCTGTCACATTTTTCATTCGTTTTGGATGTGGGAACAATCCCTCGAAAACTGTTTTTCGAACGATGCTAGTCGATAATGAGTATTTCTTATTCTGACTGACAATATCACGTGCTTCTTCAAGCAAATGACCATACTTTACTCCAGATGGGCAAACAGTTTCACATGCCACGCAGCCAAGACATAGGTTAAGCGAACGCTCAAAGTCTTCATCCGGTTCAATTAAACCATCGGTAACAGCCTTCATTAAGGCGATTCTGCCCCGCGGGGAATGTGATTCTTTATAGCCTGATTCAATATATGTGGGACACGCGGGTAAGCAAAAACCACAGCGCATACAATTTAATAATTCATCTTCATTCATTCTGACTTTAAACTGTTCTTGGATGATTTCTTTTTCTTTCACTGTTGTCATTTTGAAACCACCATGTGTTTTTTGTCGTCTGCTGCGAAAACTGTTCCCTTGCCAGAAACTACCACTCGCTTCCTATAACTTTTTGCAAAAACCTTACCCGGATTCATGATATTATTTGGATCCAAAGCAAGTTTAATGGCTTTCATCACGGCAATTCCTTCTTTACCCAGTTTCCATTCAAGATACGGTGCTTTCATAACTCCGACACCATGCTCACCTGTAATGGTTCCTCCAAGTTCCACTGCTCTTTCAAAGATTTCTGCAAAAGCCATCTCGACACGTTCCATTTCTTCGTGATTTCTTGCATCTGTTGGGCATGTAGGATGGAGATTTCCATCACCTGCATGGCCAAAGGTACAAATTTGCAGATTGTATTTGTCAGCAATGTTATTAATTGCGTTTACCATTTTCGCTATTTCTGACCTTGGTACAGTAGCATCTTCAAGTACAGTAGTTGGCTTGAGTCGTGCAAGTGCAGAAAGTGCTGTGCGCCTTGCAGCAGCTAAGGCTAATGCTTCTTCTTCTGAAGATGCTACTTGAACGGAGACGGCACCTTCCTGCTTACAAACCTTGATGATTTTTTCAATATCACGTTCGACGACTTCAGGTGAGCCATCTTGTTCAATTAATAGAACTGCTTGAACGTCTGTAGGTAATCCAATTTGAGAATAGTCTTCAACTACTCTGATCGTAGGTTGATCTAGGAACTCAAGTGTGACAGGTATAATTTTATTGGCAATAATTTTGGAAACAGATTTTGCTGCAGCTTCTAGATCCTGATACAAGGCTAGCATCGTTTTCTTAGTTTCAGGCATGGGGATAAGTTTTAAAATTGCTTCAGTGATGATCCCAAGAGTTCCTTCTGAACCTACCATTAACCGGGTAAGATCATACCCTGCGACATCCTTTGCCAGTTTTCCACCTGTTCTTACGATATCTCCGTTTGGCATGACAACCTCAAGACCAATCACATAATCCCGGGTGACTCCATATTTAAGTCCACGTAATCCACCAGAGTTTTCGTTAATGGCTCCACCAATTGTGGCAATTTTCATTGAACCTGGATCGGGTGGATAAAAAAGTCCTTTTGCTGAAGCAGCGTTAGCTACATCGAGGCATATGACCCCTGGCTGGACAGTAATCGTTAAATTTTCTTCATCTAAGTCAACAATACTGTTCATATGCTTGAATAGAATAACTACGCCACCCTCAGTTGGGCATGTGCCTCCACAAAGATTTGTCCCGGAACCTCTCGGTACAATAGGCACTTTATTTTCATTACATACCTTAACAACTTCTGAAACTTCCTTTGTATTCCTTGGGCTGACAACCGCATCCGGCATTGCCTGCAAGTTTGGGGTTGAATCATAGGAATAAACAAGTCTTTCGGTTTTGGCATCATCAAAATTTTCCCTTGAAACAATGCTGATTAATTTGTCTTTTACTACTTTGGAAAGCATGCTGTTTCCTCCATTCACTTCATTCACTGAATACGCCTACAAGGTAAATGTGTTTTTATGTTCTAAATTAAGTATAAAAAAAACAGGCATCTGCCTGCTATGGATAAACATCTAAAAAAACTCAATAATATTTTTTGATTTTTGTTTGTTCATCCAAAAAGAGAATACCAAGATACAATGTAACTAAATCATGGATATTATTAGGGGTTAATTGTGTTAATTCCTCAACTTTTTTTAAACGATAGTGGAGGGTATTGATATGTATATGTAAGGTATTCGATGTGTTCTTCAACGAATGATTTTGCTTAAATAATTCTTTAATGGTTTCTAATAGTTCTGTTTCCTTCAAAAGGGGTCCAATGGTTCTTGTAATAAAATCAGCTTTGGTTTTGGGATTTATTTCTTCAGAAATCATTTCAAGAGTCAAATCTTCATCGAAAATAATCGAGGTATTTAACTTTGCTATGTTCAAAGATCTTTCAGCTTGTCGATAGGAATCACTAATTTCCTGAGAATCCGTTGCCTGACCAACACCAGCAATCGCTTGAATCCCGAAATTGTTTGTCAAGAATTGAAAAAAATGCTGTAAACGTCTCTCAATACTCTCCCGTGTAGGTCGATTAGAGCAATTTATGAGTAATACCATTCTATCATTGCCAGACCTAGCGACAACTTCTTTTGAATTTTGCTGAAACCTATTAAAAATCATTGTCCAACTATCCCTCGAAAGTGGTGCGTTTAACCCGATAAATTCAATAATTACAACCAATCTTTTGACTGTTATGTCAATTGAAAGAAGCTTAGCTCGGTCTAAGAAAGAGTAATTCCACTCTTTGGCTTGGACCCAATCCATTATGAATGATTCTAATGCTCGCGTATGCCATTCAAACTGTTCGGTATAATAATTTTCACTAATAAGGAGTTCAGTCATTTTTCGGATTACTTCACCAAAAGGGGTAACTTTATTTGGTTCGCCAGTAATTCCAATTACTCCAATCACATCATGTTGAAAGAAAATCGGTAAATTAATCCCAGCTTTTACACCAGTTAACTTTAATTGGTCTTCATGTGTAATGATCATCTTTCTTTTTTGTTGTAATGCAATCAAAGCTCCTTCATGGAAAGACCCTACTCGATCGAAGTCAGTGCTTGCAATGATATAGCCTTCCGTGTTTACAACAATAATATCTTCACCAATTAACTTCTGGACTTCTTTGACAATTTTTTCAGCTAATTCAGGTAATATCAAGGGTGACACCTCCAAGAACAACTGCTTCTATTATAGCAGTGTTTGCCTGCAGGTTGTTTGGTAAAAAAAACTCTGGATGTGTCATCCAGAGTTTGGTAAAAATGATGAACTTAATCACTTCCTTGACTTACATCTTTTGAAGGATGCATAAAAGGATATGCTTGCGGTTTCTTTTTACTTTCCAATAACTCACGGTTTTCACTTGTGTTCCAGCCAATATCATTAGTTGGATGAACCCATTTATCTCCCGCCATAATGGAAGGGTCGGTATCTTTTGTCCAGTTCTCTAGAGGAGAATTAGGCGAGGCATAAATACTATCACCAATCGTAACACCATGTTCATTAACAAAGGGAGGCTCCATTTTTATTCCAGTACCCTCAAAGCTAGGGGCACTGATTTGATGAGGCATCGTTTCATTCAAGCTTACTGGCTCGGCGGACTGTGTATTTTTCGTTTTTTTCATTTTCAAATCACTCCTGTTTTTTCTTTATTTTCTTCGAGTAGAGCAAATTTATTTATGAAAAAAAAGGAAAGGAATGATTACCTTTAGTTTGTTCAAAACTAAGGTAGTAAGGTTAAACTATTTTCTGGGAGGATTATTTGATGGCAAAACGTAAAGCAGAATTTGATGCAGTGGAAAAATATACAAAAACACCTCATAAAAATGTTCAAGAAAGTGAATTTTCAGCGGAATTCACTGATAATAACAATGCGATAAGATTTCAAAATCGAAATTCAAAACTAGGGAAAAAGGGAAGAAGTTAATGAAAAGCCGCCGTAAAACCCCACCACGTATTCCTACTGAAGAATTCAGCATCGAATTTGGCGATGTTAACGGCACAAAATTATATGACATTATGCAGGTGACACAAAAAGAGAAGAAAAATAATAAAAAGAAATAAGCCGGCAACGCCGGCTTGTTATTTTTCTAAATATGAAAAAATCTGTGTACGACTGTTCATGGGGTCAAAATAAGCTAAAAGACATGAAGGATGTTTAAAAATCTTCCCGCTTGTTAGGAATTCTGATAAATCAAAGGTGAGTTCTTCAAGCATCGTATGTTTATACAATTCTTTTTCATCGAGGCCAAGTTCAACAAACGAATCCCCTAAAATAGACGGATGTTCGGAAATTTGTTTGTAAATTTGTGTTCTTTTTTCCTTATTAAAGCTTGCTTCCCACCAAGGTTTTCTTGGTTTGAATTTGTGCTTCAAAAAGTAATCATACTTCATTAGCCCAACAATAACATCAAGCTCAGCAACATCCTGGTGTTCTAAAAAAGTATACAGTCTACGGAATAAATCTTCAAGTTGATGACCAATTCTGGACCAGCCTTGGCTTTCCCAGAAAGAACCAAATTCTTGAAAGAAGTCAAACGGTGAAGGAAATACATTGGTTATTAAATATTCCACAGTAGCATCCATCCGATGGTCATTCCAGTATTTTTCCAACACATCCTCAACTTGCTTAATTCTAACAATATCGTCGAAAGAGAGGACATTGTTGCTTAAGATTTCATAGGGAGAATGATCCATATATATATATTTATGGTCATCTGCCCGAAGCCTTACTCCTGTGCCTCTGAGCATTTTTAGAAAACCTAATTGCAGCTCTTCCGGACGGAGCTCAAATACATCATTGAAAGTCTTTCGAAAAGAAGCGTAATCTTCTTCAGGTAAACCAGCTATTAAATCAAGATGCTGGTCTATTTTCCTACCTTCTTTTACCATTGAGACTGTCCTAGTCAGTTTCGAAAAATTTTGTTTTCGCATCACCAGTTCATTGGTAAAGTCATTGGTGGATTGAACACCGATTTCAAAGCGGAAAAGACCTTTAGGTGCTTCTTGATTAAGAAATTCAATTACTTCAGGACGCATGATATCTGCTGTAATTTCAAACTGAAAGACGGTTCCAGGAAGATGTTCATCAATTAAGAAACGAAACATTTCCATAGCATAACTCCTGCTAATATTAAAGGTACGATCGACAAACTTAATTGTTTTTGCCCCATTAGCCATTAAATAGCGTATATCTTCTTTAATTTTTTCACGGTCAAAGTATCGGACACCCACCTCAATCGATGACAAGCAAAATTGACAGCTGAATGGACAACCACGGCTAGTCTCAATATAGGTGACTCGTTTGCCTAAATTGGCGATATCTTCAGGGAAACGATAGGGTGAAGGTAATTCCTTTAAGTCCAACTTATTCATTTGGGGAGTAATGACTATTTGTTGATTCTCACGTAAGGCAATTCCAGGTACTTTTTTAAAGTTATGATTATTTTGGATTTCAGTTAGTAACTGTTTAAAGGTTTGTTCACCTTCACCCATAACAATAAAGTCCACCTCAGGTACTTTTTCCATCCATTCACGTGTGTCATAAGTAACCTCAGGTCCGCCTAGAACAATAACTAGCGATGGGTCCACTTTTTTTAACAGATTCACCACTTTAATGGTTTCTTCAATGTTCCAGATATAACAGCTAAATCCAATCACCTTCGGTTTCTGTTGATAGAGATCTGTCACAATATTTAAAATAGGGTCCTTTATGGTATATTCCTTGATTTGTATATTAAAATCTGGTGCTGCATAAGCCTTTAGGCAGCGAATCGCTAGGTTGGTATGAATAAACTTAGCATTCAGGGTTGAACAAATAACATTCATATAAAAACTCCTTTGCATAAATGAAAACAATATTTTATTATAGCCTAGTTTAGAGAAAAAAAGAAGCAAACGATACAAAAGACCCATGCCGGTTTGGCATGGGTCTTAATAAATGGCTGTGTTAAACTTGTCTGTTGATTTCCGTTCCAGGCACTTCGCTTTCCGCGGGCGTGCCGGGGAGCCTCCTCGGCGCTTTTAGCGCCTGCGGGGTCTCCCCTGCCCCGTACTCCCGCAGGAGTCTTCGTGCCTTCCACTCCAATCAACAGAGTGTCAAAATCAACATTAATCTTTAACACAGCCTAATAAATAATTATTAAGGAATCATAAAACTGAGGTAATGACTCTGAACAAAGGTCATAATTCCAATAATTATTACTAGGAAGAAGCTGTGTTTGATTGTGAAGCGGAACAGTTCGGATTCCTTACCTGCAAGTCCAACAGCGGCACAGGCAACAGCTATTGATTGTGGTGAAATCATTTTTCCGGTTACTCCGCCGGAAGAGTTAGCTGCCAGAGCTAACACCGGATCCATACCAATAGAAGTCGCAGTGATTTTTTGGAGGTTACCGAATAATAAGTTTGCAGAAGTATCAGACCCAGTAATGAACACACCAAGCCAGCCAAGGAAAGGTGAGAAAAACGGAAATAGTAATGAACCTGTTTTGGCAAGTGTCATTCCAAGAGTAGTACTCATTCCAGATGCATTCGTAACATAGGCAAAACCAACAACAGCAGCAATTGTAATGACTGGATATTTTAATTCATTGATGGTTTCGCCAAAAGTAATAGCCCAATTTTTCCAAGAGATGCCAACGATGAATTTTGTTAAAATTGCTGCGATTAAGATTGCTGTACCGGCTGCTCCAAGAAGTTCCAATTTATATATTGCTGGGATTGGAGCTCCTGCGGTGTTAATGATTTTATTATTTATTAATGGCACATTTGGAATATATGTAAGTGCATGCCCAATCGAATTAACTGCTTTTAAGATGGCGTTTGCTCCCTCGTAATGACCAGTTAATGCAAGCTTAACGGTAGGAATACCCCATAATGTAATAATTGCTGTTAACAATAGGAAAGGTGACCATGCCTTGAAAATTTGCCCTCCCGTATGTTTAACTTCTTGTGTTTTAAGTTTCCTTGCCGATGTAGCAGCAAGTTCTTGCTCAGAAGAAAATCGGAAGATTGTTTTTGGCTTCCAGAATTTTAAGAAGACAGCTAGTGCAAATAAGGAAACTAAAGCTGATAAGATATCGGGAAGTTCTGGTCCCATAAAGTTAGAGGTAAAAAATTGAGTACCAGCAAATGCTACTCCTGATACGAGAATAGCTGGCATGACTTCTTTCGTTTTTTTCCAGCCGGCCATGATAAATACTAGATAGAATGGGATAAAGGCCGATAAAAATGGCAACTGGCGGCCTACCATTTTTGAGATCTCTGTTGCTGCAATACCAGTTGGCCCTTCCATGGCAATAATCGGTGCACCAATCGCTCCGAATGCAACAGGTGCAGTATTAGCAATTAGACAAAGCCCTGCAGCATATAAAGGATTAAATCCTAATCCTACCAAAAGAGCAGCGGAAATGGCAACAGGTGCACCAAAACCAGCGGCACCTTCAAGAAAAGCTCCAAAGGAAAACGCTACCAATAATGCTTGTAAACGGCGGTCCTCCGTAATAGAAACAACAGAGGTTCGAATAATATCAAATTGTCCAGTCTTTACAGTAAGTTTATAGAGGAATACTGATGTAATGATAATCCAGCCAATCGGCAGTATTCCATATACAGCACCTTGTGAGGCCGACATAAATGCCATACCTGCAGGCATTTTATAGGCAAAAATAGCAATCACCAAGGCTATAGCAAGTGTAGATACTCCTGCAAGATAGCCTTTCATCCGTTTAATGGCTAAAGCCCAGAAAAAGTAAAGAATCGGAATTAGTGCAACAACAGCAGATAATGCGAGATTATCTCCCACTGCTGTAAAGTTTTGAGTAAATGTCATAATAGCTTAATCCCCCCGAATTAGCTTTTTTTGATTTTTTCTCCAAATAATAAATTCTACCCTCCCTTAAATAAGCAATCGCTTACAAATGGTGACAAGGTCATCAGATGACTAGATGTTTCTTGCTTCTAAAATGAATTATAGGGACGAAACCGAAGAAATTCAATCTTTTTTTTAAAAATTTCCATTATTAAATATTATTACGTAACGAATAGTGGAATCTTGTTTATAGTGATAAAGTTGATTATATAGGCAGATTTTTGAAAAAACTGTATAATGAAGATGGATCTAAGAAACAAATGCTTGTTAGGGGCTGGACCGGTGAATTATAAAAAAATAAAACCAAAAAAGATCTATGAAGAAGTAGCAGAGGCCATATATGAAATGATTCGAACGGGTCAGGTTAAACCTGGGGAAAAACTTGATTCGGTACAACAACTTGCAGAAAATTTCCAAGTAGGCCGCTCCGCCATCCGTGAAGCGTTAACCTCTTTAAGAGCGATGGGGCTCGTTGAAATGAAGCAAGGGGAAGGTACTTTCATAAAGGAATTTGAATCAGATCAAATTACTTTCCCACTATCAACAGCTATTTTAATGAATCAAGAAGACATTGCTCAATTATTAGAGGTTCGTAAGATTATTGAAATTGGAACGGCTGCTGCAGCTGCGAAAAAAAGAACAAGTCACCATTTAGCAATGATGGAGGAAGCACTTGAAGAAATGAGAAATGCTCAAGGGAATGAAACACTGGGCGAAAAAGCTGATCTCCAATTTCATTTTGCTCTTGCCGATGCCGCGCAAAACCCTTTGCTGCTTAGCTTGATGAATCATGTTTCTGGATTAATGGGAGAAACCATGAAAGAAACACGTCGTGTTTGGCTCTTTTCTAAACAAACCACGATGGAACGACTTTATGATGAACATAAGGATATTTTTGAGGCGGTTAAAGAACAGGATGAAGAAAAAGCAAGAAAGTTTATGCTTTTACATCTTGAGAACGTTGAAGCCGTATTACAAAAATATTTTCAATCTGCGAATTTTACAAGCTAACTTTTTGTATAATTAATCCAAAAAACATGCAACCTCCAAACTAATTTGGAACGCATGTTTTTTAAAATTTTCTTTTTTTTTGCTGGAAGCACTTTCAATAGGGTCTACTTTTATTGTAGTATGAATGATATAAAAATCTTAATTTTTTTCAATTAGTCATCAGATGACCAGTTCATCAGCGGAACTCGTGTAAATTTGAAAAATAGGAGAGGAAGACAATCATGAAGGTTACACTTTTTGCAACTTGTATTGTAGATATGTTCAAAAGTAATGTAGGAAAGGCCACTGTCGAATTACTTGAGAGGCTCGGGTGTGAAATTGATTTTCCTGAATCGCAAGTTTGTTGCGGGCAACCATCATATAATAGTGGTTATGTTAAAGAAACAAAAGAAGCTATGAAACGAATGATCGACACGTTTAGCGATGCTGAATACATAGTCTCTCCATCAGGGTCCTGCATAACTATGTTCCATGAATATCAGCATATCTTTAAGGGAGACCCGGTTTGGGAACCAAAAGCAAAAAGACTTGCTGAAAAATCATTTGAACTTACGCAATTCATTGTTGATGTTTTGAAAATTGAAGATGTCGGTGCCCGTTTTGAAGGAAGTGTAACCTATCATACCTCCTGTCACATGACAAGATTGTTGGGTGTAAAGAAAGCTCCTATGATTCTATTAAGTAATGTAAAAGGTCTAAGGTTTACTGAATTGCCTGGGAAGGAACAATGCTGTGGTTTTGGGGGGACTTTTGCGGTAAAAATGGCTCAAATTTCAGAGCAAATGGTGGATGAAAAAGTCCGACACGTTGAAGAAACTGGGGCTGAGTATCTAATCGGTGCGGATGCAGCCTGTTTGATGAATATCGGCGGAAGAATTGATAGAGTTGGTAAGCCAATCAAGGTAATGCATATTGCCGAGGTATTAAATAGCCGTTGATTTTGGAACTCTGTTGATTGAAGTGCCTGGAGCGGAAATCAACAGACAAGTTTTATTAACGTAGAAGAATGGAGGAATGACTGTATGGCAATGAAGATTAGCACAGAACATTTTAAAGAACGTGTTGATAAAGGAATTCATGATGACTTCATGCGCGGGGCTGTTGCTGGAGCACAGGACGGTATGGGTGTAAAAAGAAGAGTCGCCGCTGAGGAACTAGGAAACTGGGAAGAATGGCGCTCGCATGGAGAAGAAATCCGCCAACATGTACTGGAAAACTTAGATTATTATTTAGAACAACTAAGTGAGAATGTTGCCAAGCGTGGCGGACATGTATTTTTTGCACAAACTAAGGAAGAAGCAAATGAGTACATCCAAGGGATTGTAAAAAAGAAGGAAGCCAAGAAAATTGTTAAATCGAAATCGATGGTAACTGAAGAAATCAGTTTAAATGCAATGTTGGAAAAAGAGGGATGTGAGGTTATAGAAACAGACCTTGGTGAATACATTCTTCAAATTGATGATCATGATCCCCCATCACATATTGTTGTACCAGCGCTTCATAAAAATAAGGAACAAATTCGTGATGTGTTTACGGATAGGTTAGGTTACACAAAAACATCAAAACCAGAAGAATTAGCATGGCATGCCCGTGAGATGCTTCGAAAGGAATACCTATCAGCAGATATCGGGATTACTGGCTGTAATTTTGCTGTGGCCGAAACTGGTTCTTTTAGTCTAGTAACTAACGAAGGAAATGCTGATTTAGTAACAGCATTACCTAAAACACAAATTACAGTTATGGGAATGGAAAGACTGGTTCCAACCTTTGAAGAGATGGAAGTTTTAGTTAGTTTACTAACGAGAAGTGCGGTAGGTCAGAAATTAACTAGCTATATTACTGTGTTAACAGGACCGAAAGAAGCATTAGATGTCGATGGCCCTGAGGAATTTCACCTTGTCATTGTTGATAACGGAAGATCCAAAATACTTGGCGGAGAGTTCCAATCTGTTTTACAGTGTATCCGCTGTGCGGCATGTATTAACGTATGTCCGGTTTATCGGCATGTGGGCGGACATTCATATGGCTCTATTTATTCGGGGCCTATCGGTGCAGTCCTATCTCCATTATTAGGCGGATACGATGAATTTAAAGAGCTCCCTTACGCTTCAACCCTATGTGGAGCTTGCACAGAGGTATGTCCAGTAAAAATCCCGTTACATAACCTTCTTCATAAACACCGAGAAGTCATTGTTGAAAAAGAGGGAAAAGCACCAATATCCGAAAAACTATTAATGAAGGCTTTTGGTTTAGGGGCAGCCTCTCCAATCATGTATAACATAGGATCTAAGATGGCACCTGCTGCAATGAACCCTTTTACAGTGGGTGAGAAGATTTCTAAGGGACCAGGTCCATTAAAGGCTTGGACAGATATTCGTGATTTTCCAGCACCAAATAAAGAGCGATTCAGAGATTGGTTTAAAAACCGTGAAAAAGGAGGCAAATAATCATGGTTGGAGCGATTCACAATCGAGATAAATTTCTAAACCAAATTGCGGGCAGTCTTGGGCGGCCGCGCATTTCCTCCCCCGTTGAAAGGCCGGCCTGGAAATTCCAGCCCCAATATGAGGTATTAAAGGATGCTACACAAGATGAATTGTTAGAGGTTCTTAAAGAGCAATGTAAAAAAATTCATACAAACCTTTATGTAACTGATAGCAATGATTTACCTTCAGTCCTAAATGAAGTAGTTTCTGGCTTTGGCGGTGGTCCGATTGTCACATGGAAAGATGAACGCTTTTCCAAGTGGGGACTCGATCCACTTATAAAAAAGGAATGGCCAGCACAGAATATAGAAGTTTACGAATGGAATCATAGCAAGGGGCACCAAAACATTGCAAAAGCAGAGAAGGCCAATGTGGGGATTACAATTAGTGAAATAACACTGGCTGAATCCGGAACGGTCGTATTGTTTAGCGATGAGAATAAGGGGAGAACTGTCAGTTTTCTCCCTGCCACCTATATCGCACTTATACCGAAAAGTACACTAGTACCGCGGATTACGCAAGCATCTCAAAAGATGCGGGAGATTCATAAGAAAACTGGTCACGTAGCTTCATGCATCAATTTTATTACTGGACCGAGTAACTCTGCTGATATTGAATTGAATCTTGTCGTTGGAGTTCATGGACCTGTAAAGGCATCATATATTGTCATTAATGATTTATAAAAATTTTTAGAGGTCTGTACCATAATCGGTGCAGGCCTTTTTTGTTTTATTCTGTTATACAACAATTTATAATCTGTTATATAATGAAATGTCGTCTTGAAGATCATATATACTTGCGTTTATTCAATAATTAATTTTTGTGTTACAAAATTTTTTTCTTTGTGTTTGACTTTTATCACAGATTAATAAAAATATTCGTTTTACAATAGTTGTGGGATAGTAAAATTTTATGTCTATTTCGTGGAGTTTTATTGAACGAAGTCAGGGAGGGACATTATGTCTATTTTACCGAAAAAAAATGAACTAGGATTTTTTGAAATCCGTCTTGAATCAATTGGGGGGTTAGGTGCTAACCTTGCTGGAAAAATGTTGGCGGAGGCAGGCGTTTTGAGTCTTGGCTTGAAAGGATCCAATTTTTCATCCTACGGATCCGAAAAAAAGGGCTCTCCAGTAAAGAGTTTCATCCGCTTCTGTGAACCAGATGTGGAAATTAGAGACCATAGTCCAATTGAACAACCACATATTGTTGGGGTTTTCCATGAAGCTTTATATAGAACTGTTAATGTTGTCAGCGGATTAAATGCTGATGGTATCGTACTCGTTAATACCTCGAGAGATTTTGATGAAGTAAAAAAGGATTTACAATTGCAATACGGTACACTTGCTATAATAGATGCCCTTTCGATTGCCGTTGAGGAAAAAACGAAAGTAAATACAGCCATGCTAGGTGCACTCTATCGCATTTGTGACTTTTTAGATCCAGAATCAATGAGAGATGTAATAAGGAAAACGTTCACAAAAAAATACCCACATCTAGTTGAACCAAATATCCGTACTTTTGATCGCGGTTATAATGAGGTTCAATTTAAAACATACGAAGTACCAGCCGGTGCGGAAGGAAAATCCTTCACCCGTTCATTGCCAATGCTTGGATACATGACCCAGGAAATCGGTGGAGTCATGGTTTCACAAGCTAATAGTATATATAAAGATTTAAGCGGTTCACGGCAAGGATTCCTTCCAGAATTCCAGCAAGAGAAATGTATTAACTGTGCAGCTTGTGACAATGTTTGTCCGGACTTTTGTTTCGTTTGGGAAGAAGGGGAGGATAAGCGCGGCAGAAAACAAATGTTCCTTAAAGGTATTGATTATCAATACTGTAAGGGCTGCCTGAAATGCGTGGAGGCCTGTCCAACAGATGCCCTTGGTGATCTTCGTGAGTTACTTGGGTATGCAGATGAACACCGCGTAAAGCAAAACTTTCCGTATATTGCAGGAGGGGTCCAATAATGTCTATTTTAGAAGATAAATTAACAGCAAAAAGGATTGCAGAACAAATTTCTACTTTTGAATCTGGGAATGAAATGGCTGCAATGGCCGCAGCACAAATCAATTATCATATTATGGGATACTTCCCAATTACGCCTTCCACAGAGGTTGCTCAATTTCTAGATCAAATGAAAACACGTGGAGAACATGATATTAAACTGATTCCTGCAGATGGTGAGCATGGTTCGGCCGGGATTTGCTATGGTGCAGCAGCAACAGGTGCAAGGGTAATCAATGCAACAAGTGCAAATGGATTCTTGTATATGCTTGAGCAGATGCCAGTCCAATCAGGTACTCGTTTTCCTATGGTAATGAATCTTGTTACACGTGCTGTCAGTGGTCCATTAGATATTCGCGGAGATCATTCTGACTTATATTATGCTTTAAATACAGGCTGGGTCATATTAACAGCAAAAACCCCGCAAGCTGTATATGATATGAATATTATGGCATTAAAAATTGCGGAACATTCTAAAGTCCGTTTACCAGTTATTGTTGCTTATGATGGATTCTTTACTTCCCATCAAAAGCGCCGGGTTGAATTCTTTAAGGATCGCAGTGTTGTACAGCAATTTGTGGGAGAATGCCCAACAGATTACAACTTTATCAGGGATTTAAGTAAACCAGTAACAATTGGTGCGCATATGAGCGGAGATGATTTCCTTAATAATCACTTCCAGCAGTCAGAAGCAATGTATAATGCTGGTGAGGTATTTAAAGAAGTAGCTGAAGAATACGCGAAGCTTTCTGGAAGAGAATATCCTATACTAGATTTATATAAAATGGAAGATGCAGAGGTAGCTTTATTTCTATTAAACTCTGCAGCAGAATCTGCTAAAGATGTTGTGGATCAACTTCGTGAAAAAGGAATAAAGGCTGGTGTGATCAGCCCGAATATTATTCGTCCATTCCCAGCAAAAGAAATTCGCGAAGCTCTTAAGAATGTAAAATCATTATTAATTGGGGAACGCGCGGATTCTTATGGAGCAAATGGGCCTAATCTTACACATGAAGTGAAATCTGCCCTTCAAGATGACAAAGACAACAAGACGATTGTGTTAAGTCGTGTATTTGGACTTGGAGGTAAGGATTTCTATGCAAGTGATGCAGAGGCTTTCTTTGATATGGCATTGGATACATTGGAAAAAGGCTTTGCCGAAAAGCCTTTTGATTACTATGGACATATCCCTGGCAATCCTGAGAAAATTCTCAAACCAGTTATTTTACCACAACATGGGGATGTCTTTAAAACCGGATTAATTGATGTAAAGATGGATGAAGAAACCAATAAATTAAAAGTGAAAATTCCACCACTTAGGGCCTTAACTGGTAAACCGAAACGAATTGCATCAGGTCACGGTGCATGTCCGGGCTGTGGTATTTTTGCTGGTCTTGAGTTGTTCTTTAAAGGAATTGAAGGAGACATCGTTACACTATTCCAAACTGGATGTGCCTATGTAACAACAACATCGTATCCAAGCACATCCCATAAGCAAACAATGATGCATAATTTATTCCAAAACGGTGCTGCAACATTATCAGGTACAGTTGAAGCATTCATGGAATTAAAACGCCGCGGTGAAATTCAAGTATCTGATGATGCTACATTTGTAATGATTACTGGCGATGGCGGAATGGATATCGGAATGGGATCAGCTATTGGTACAGCTCTTCGTGGTCATAAGCTAATTATGCTTGAATATGATAATGAGGGCTACATGAATACCGGCTCACAAATGTCATATTCCACGCCAATCGGTCATATGACAAGTACTTCTGGTGTAGGAAAAACACAGCGTGGTAAAGCTTTCCATCATAAAGATACCGCACAAATAATGGCAGCAACGAATATTCCATATGTATTTACTGGTTCCGAGGCATTCCCTCAGGACCTAGTGAAAAAGGGTGCAAAAGCACAATGGTATGCTCAAAATGTTGGAACCGTTTATGGTAAAATTCTCATCACATGCCCACTTAACTGGAAATCCGATGACCGTTTTGGCACAACCATTGTGGAGGCTGCGGTAAACTCTTGTTTCTTCCCGCTTTATGAAGTCGAACAGGGTGTTACAACAATCACTTACAATCCAGAAGAAAAGAATAAACGAATTCCACTTTCGGATTGGTTAAAGTATATGGGAAAAACAAAACATCTACTAAAAGAAGAGAACAAGCCAATGTTAGAAGAGTTTGAAGCTGAAGTTGAGAAAAGATGGCAGCGTCTAAAAGCAAAAGATGAAAATCCAATGTTGTAAATAGTAGAATAGATCAAAGACACTTCCTTTTGGGAGTGTTTTTTTTTAATTATTGACATGGTAAAGTTAATTTGATATATATCTAATTAGATAGTTATCGAAATTATAAAAAAGTGAGGTAGGAAATTGATCCAATTAGATAAAATCGTATCTTTTTATAAAACAATGGGAGATCCAACAAGAATTCGAATAGTAGCCATATTGGCGAAAGGCCCACTCCACGGTCAGGCGATTGCTGGAAAGCTTGGCCTGTCTGCTCCAACGATTACACATCATTTAAAGAAATTACGGGAAGTTCATGTGGTTTATGACAGAAGAGTCAAGAATACTATCTACTTTTACCTAAACGAATCACTGATAAATCAGCAGGCAAAGGTGTTTACAGAACTGTTAGAAAAAAAGGGAGAGGAGTTGGATGAAATGGTCGAGTCTAGTCTCGAGAGACAAAAAATCATCGAAAATTTCTTTACGAAAACTGGGAAACTAAAAAATATTCCAGCACAACGAAAAAAGAAATTAATCGTATTTGAACACATGATACAGGGGTTAAAAATGGGTGAAAAATACGAAGAAAAACAATTAAATGAGTTTATAAAACAATTCCATGATGACTATGCAACCATTCGCCGGGAATTTATCATTAATCACTATATGTTTCGAGAGAATGGTATTTATGAACTAAACCCAGAAGAGATGTGGGCAAAAATCGACTAGAAAAGCAATCCAAAATGGATTGCTTTTCTTACCTATATACGTTCTTTTATAGTTGCGATAAATGATGTTAGATCCTTAATTTCATTTCGTTGTTTTATTAGGATTCTTCCGAGTTCAATCGTTTTTTGTTTAGTAGTGATTCTGGTTTGCTCGTCCTCAATCCCATCTAAATCTGCAACATGTGCAAGGCCAATGGTTCTTCTGATTAATTCACAGCCTGCAAACCCGAGGGTATCCCCAAAAAACTTGGATATCTGATAGTTTAAGAATGTAGAAGTTTTTACAGCAATCTCTTTATTTTCTGTATTCCATAGGAATGTATATTGTTCCTCAAACACATTCCATACGGTTTCAATGTGGTTGATGAAAAGATCACGTTTTTCTTCATTCACAATAACCTGGAAAAGGAGGTTCGCAAATACTTGACCTATATCAAAGCCTGCAGGTCCGTAGAAAGCAAATTCAGGGTCAATTACTTTGGTTTCAGAATTACTAGCAAACACACTTCCAGTATGTAAATCTCCATGCAGGAGGGCCTCAGCCTCCGTTAAAAAGCTTTTCTTCAAGACATTTACATGAAATTTTAGTTCTTCATCATGCCAAAGAGCTTCGACTGCTGGACGAAGGCTATCCTCAAATTCGTTTGTATCTGCATCCATAAATGGGTCGGTAAAGATCAAGTCCTCAGTGATTTTGCATAATTCGGGATTAATAAATTGTTGGACACGTTCTTTTTTTACTCCAGGGCCTAATCCGTAATCAGAAGTGTAAAATAATGTCTTAGCAAGATATTCACCCAGATGTTTACCAATTAATGGATAGCTTTCACCTTTAATAAAGCCAGTTCTTGCGATCAAAAGATGGGAAAGATCCTCCATAATAGTTACAGCAAGGACATCATCTGTGAATAATACTTCTGGAACATATTCAGGAGCAATTTGCCCGAAAATTTTTAAGGCATCTGCTTCAATCTTTGCTCTTTTCAGTGTTAATGGCCAGCTTTCACCAACTACTTTTGCATATGGGAGAGCTTGTTTAATAATAATACTTTTTCCTTTTAATTCTTCGACAATATGAAAAACAAGATTGAGATTTCCGTCGCCAATCTCTTTGCAGGAGAGTTTAGCAGTGCCTGGAAAAATATTTAATTCCAGTGCAAGTTCTACAGCACTCTCGTTAGTTAATGGTTGGTATGTTTTCTGTTTTAGTAGACTCATAATGGCTCCTCCTTGTTTTTGGGAGGCTTCATTGTGCATTAGGCACAAAAAAGCCTCTTTCTCATTTGAAAGAGGCTCGGGAAGACAAATTGTCTATCGCACCTCTCATCTCTCAGAAAGATAATCCTTCTGTTGGAATTAGCACCGTGCCTTATTGGAATCGTTAAGCGCAGGAAGCACTCTATTATCCAATTTGTTTAAGGTCGGTTGCTGGGCTTCAAAGGGCCAATCCCTCAGCCAGCTCGTGATAAGAGAATATTTATTTTACTGGTGAAAATCATATCAGCAATAAAATAATATTGTCAATATTTTTTGAAAATTAATTATAGTATTCGGGTTTTCTATCAATGAAAATAGGGATCTGTTTACGAATCTCTTTGACTAAATCCGTCTCAATTTCTGCAGATAAAATTTCTTCGCTTTCTTCAGCTTCCACTATTACCTCTCCCCACGGATCGATAATTAAGGAATGCCCAGCGAACTGGTTATTAGGATCTTGACCGGCACGGTTACAAGCAATGACATAACATTGATTTTCAATGGCTCTGGCAATTAAAAGGGCTCTCCAATGAGACAATCGCTGCGCTGGCCATTCGGCAACCACAAACAGTGCCTCAGCCCCTTCAGATGTATGTGCTCGAATCCACTCCGGAAAGCGAATGTCATAACAAATAGTCCCGGCAAATTTATTATTTTCAATTTCAAATAGTCCTTTTTGAGAGCCTGCTTCTAAATAAACATGTTCATCCATTAGCTTAAACAGGTGAAGTTTACTATACTGGTGTACGAGTTTACCCTCCTTATTGACAATGAGCAAGGTATTTTTTATACCGTTTTCTTCTCGGTTGGCTACAGATCCGCCAACAAAATTTACTTGGTACCTTTTTGCTGCCTTTTGAAGGAAATCAATGGTCTTACCAGCATGATTATCAGAAATTTCATTTAGACGAGTTAAGTCATACCCTGTTGTCCACAGCTCTGGTAGTACAATGATATCTGGCTGGCCGGCTACAGCCTTTTCAATGAGTCTTTCAGCAGATTGATAGTTTTTATTTGGATCCCCAAAGGCGATATCCATTTGTATACATGAAATTTTTAATTTCACGAATCTTCACCTCGTTTGAACTTTCGGAATTTTTTCTTTACAAGCTGTTATAAAAGTTATATCATTTGTGACTAGAATTTAACAATAGAATTACTTTTATAAATCATTAAAGCAGGTGAGAACCATGAAGCAATTTTCAACATCAGAGATTTTAAATAGTCTTCCTAAGCAGTTTTTTGCTTCACTCGTTAAAAAAGTCGGGGAATATATTTCACAGGGGTATGATGTGATTAATTTGGGGCAAGGGAACCCCGATCAGCCAACACCGGCACATATCGTAGCAAAACTTCAGGAAGCCGCGGTGAATCCATTAAATCACAAATATTCTCCCTTTCAAGGGCACCAGTATTTAAAACAAGCTGCTGCTGATTTTTATTTTAGAGAATATGGAATTCCCATTGATCCAGATAAAGAAGTGGCTATACTGTTTGGCGGTAAGGCGGGTCTTGTCGAAATTCCGCAGTGTTTATTAAATCCCGGCGACACCATCCTCGTGCCTGATCCAGGCTACCCGGATTATTTGTCAGGGGTTGCACTTGCAAAAGCCGAAATGGTAAGGATGCCGCTAAGGGAGGAAAATAATTTTCTACCGGATTATGGTGAGTTGAATGGGGATGTTTTAGATAGAGCAAAACTAATGTTCCTCAATTATCCTAATAATCCAACTGGTGCGGTAGCGACTCATGAATTTTTTGAGGAGACAATCAAACTAGCGAATGAACATGATATCTGTATAGTTCATGATTTTGCCTATGGTGCCATCGGGTTTGATGGTAAGAAACCAGTAAGTTTTTTACAGGTTCAAGGGGCAAAGGAAGTTGGAATTGAAATTTATACCTTATCTAAAAGCTATAATATGGCAGGCTGGCGTGTTGGTTTTGCAATTGGGAATGAGAGCGTCATTTCCGCTATTGAACTTTTACAAGACCATTTGTATGTCAGTTTATTTGGAGCCGTACAGGAGGCTGCTGCGGAGGCCTTAATTGGCCCTCAAGACTGTGTAAAGGAATTAAACGAGTTGTATGAGCGAAGAAGGAATGTATTGATAAGTGGGCTTCATTCCTTGGGTTGGAATGTCAGCGCACCAAGGGGATCCTTTTTTGCCTGGCTTAAGGTTCCTGAAGGCTTTTCCTCTACGGAATTTGCTAATATTCTCCTTGAACAGGCACATATTATGGTTGCACCTGGAATTGGATTTGGTGAATTTGGAGAAGGGTATGTTCGGGTGGGACTACTTTCAACAGAAGAACGATTAGCTGAAGCCGTCGAAAGAATTAGTCGTTTAGAAATATTTAAAGAAAACTCCCCGAATGGCGAGCCCCTTAAGGCGAAGACAGAAGAGTAGTTGCACTTATGCGTTCAGAATTTTGTTTAAAATTCTGATTAGCCAGTTAAATCGATTGACATTTTATTTTTTTCTTGCGATAATGCAAATTAAAGTTAAACACACATTAATAACTGAATAATATACGAATCGTTTTCTTATCAAGAGCAGGCGGAGGGAAAAGCCCAATGAAGCCCGGCAACCGACTTAAATCTAGTTTTAAGCACGGTGCTAATTCTTGCAGCAACAAGGCTGATAGATGAGAAGATGTTAGTTGGCGGCTAACCTCTTCTTTGTTGAAGAGGTTTTTTTATGTTTGAATAAAAGGAAGTGTTTTTATAATGACTGAAATTATTGCTACATATCTACTAAATAACGAAAAGAAACCATCCAAGAAGGCAGAAGAAATTGCCCTTGGTTTAACAGTTGGGTCATGGACGAATCTGCCTGAATTAGAACAAAACCAATTGCGTAAACATAAAGGAAGAGTTGTATCAGTCGAAGCGAATCCCTCAGAAACAGAAGAGCAAGCACTGATTAAAATTGCCTATCCAACGATAAACTTTTCTAATGACCTCCCTGCTATCTTAACAACCGTTTTCGGTAAACTTTCATTGGATGGAAAAATTAAATTACTTGATTTGCAATTTGATGAGGGATTAAAGAGGCAGTTCCCTGGTCCAAGATTTGGGATTGATGGACTAAGGAATAAATTAAACGTTAATAATCGACCGTTATTAATGAGCATCTTTAAAGGCGTACTCGGGAAAGACCTCACGTTTTTAGTCGAACAGTTAAAACAACAAGCCCTTGGTGGTGTTGATTTGGTTAAGGATGATGAAATCCTGTTTGAAAATGAATTAACACCATTTGAAAAAAGAATTGTCGAAGGGAAAAAAGCACTGCAAGAAGTGTATGACCAAACAGGACACCGCACTTTATATGCTGTTAATCTAACAGGCAGAACTTCGCAGCTCAAAGAAAAAGCTAGAAAGGCTGCTGAACTTGGAGCAGACCTCTTATTATTCAATGTTTTTTCCTATGGGTTAGATGTGCTGCAGGAATTAAGAGAAGATGATGAAATTGCTTTACCGCTTATGGCACATCCTGCTTTCAGTGGTGCATTGGCATCATCACCCGTATATGGAGTATCTCATTCTTTATTACTAGGTAAACTGCTTCGATATGCCGGTGCTGATTTGTCACTGTTCCCATCGCCGTATGGGACAGTTGCATTAGAAAAACCAAAGGCACTGTCGATTGCTAATGAATTAACAAGTGAGGACAGTTTTAAAAAGTCGTTCCCCGTTCCATCGGCTGGAATTCATCCTGGCTTGGTTCCATTGTTAATAGGTGATTTTGGTATCGATTCGGTTATTAATGCTGGAGGTGGAGTACATGGACATCCAGACGGTGCCCGGGGCGGCGGTCTTGCATTCCGACAAGCGATTGAAACTAATCTCCAAGGCAAGTTATTGTCTGAAGGGGCTGAAATGTATCCAGAACTTAAGCTGGCACTAAAGCTATGGGGAAATGCAGAGGTAACAGTATGACAAAACCTGTAATCTTTTGTGATTTTGATGGAACCGTAACGGAAAGTGATAACATTATCCGGATGATGGAAGAATTTGCTCCTCAGGGATGGGAAGAAATTAAAGATCAAATTCTCACTTGCCAAATTTCCATTAATGAGGGAGTAGGAAAATTGTTCTCCTTATTACCTAGTCAATTGAAGGAAGAGTTGACTGCGTTTGCGATTGAGCATGCAAAAATCCGCCCGGGATTTAAAGAATTTGTAGAATTTGCGCATAAAGAAGAGATTCCTTTATATATTGTTAGCGGTGGGATTGACTTTTTTGTTTATCCGATATTAGAGAAGTTTGGACCATTTGCTGGTATTTATTGTAACGAATCTGATTTTTCAGGTGAGAGGATTAAAATTCTTTGGCCGAACGAATGCGATTCGTTATGTGACAATAATTGTGGCTGCTGTAAGCCGAGCATTATTCGAAAGCTGACCCATGAAAACGACCTGTTCAAGATTGTCATCGGAGATTCGGTCACAGATCTTGAGGCAGCGAAACATGCTAATTTTGTGTTAGCAAGAGATTTACTACAGGAGAAATGTGAGGAATGGGGCATTAATCATCAAGGATTTAGTACGTTCTTCGAATGTATCGAGGAAATAAAAAAAAGAATTGAGGTGAGGGAACTAAAATGATAAAGGAAAGATGGAATGATCTAGCAAATGTAAAAGATGAACTTGCAAATCGGGACTGGTTTATGGGTACGAGCGGCAATCTAGCGATAAAAGTAAATGATCATCCACTACAATTTCTGGTTACAGCTAGTGGTAAGGATAAGCGGAAACGTACGGATGAAGATTTTTTACTTGTTGATGAGTTTGGTCATCCTGTCGAACAAACACATTTAAAACCCTCAGCAGAGACACTTCTTCATGTTGAAATTTATCGTAAAACGAATGCTGGCTGCAGTCTTCATGTTCATACAATTGATAATAATGTTATTTCAGAAATATATGGTGATCAGGGTGTGGTCACCTTTAAAGGACAAGAGCTAATTAAAGCATTTGATATGTGGGAAGAGGATGCAACCTTAAAAATACCGATCATTCGAAATTATGCACATATACCGACTCTGGCTGCTGAATTCTCTGAACATATTTCAGGTGATACAGGTGCTATTTTAATTCGTAACCATGGAATCACGGTATGGGGGAGAACTGCATTTGAAGCGAAAAAAATACTTGAAGCTTCTGAGTTTTTATTTCGGTATCAATTACGGTTATTAGAACATAAACCATCCCCAATTATTTAAGGCAGTCTAATCAACCAAAAATGGAAAGGAAGAATATAAAATGGCATATATTACGTTTCAAAACAAAGAAGAGCAAATAAATGTTCAAGAAGAGGTTGCAAGTTTCCTTGAATCTCAAGAAGTTATTTATGAAAATTGGGATATTAGCAAGCTCCCTAGTGATTTGGTAGAAAAGTATCTTTTGAGTGAGGGAGAAAAAGAAGAAATATTAAGTGTTTTTTCTGAAGAAATCGCTGATATCTCTGCTAGACGGGGTTACAAAGCTCAAGATGTCATTTCACTGTCAGAAAATACGCCGAATTTGGATGTTTTGCTGACAAATTTTAAAAACGAACATCATCATACAGATGATGAAGTTCGCTTTATTGTCAGTGGTCACGGTGTATTTGTCATTCAAGGAAAAGATGGTGAGTTCTTTGAGGTACATTTAAATCCTGGCGACTTGATTTCAGTACCCGAAAATACAAGACACTATTTTACCTTAGAAGAAGACAGAAAAGTTGTTGCAGTAAGGATATTTGTAACAACCGAAGGATGGGTTCCAATTTACGAGAAGTTAGAAGTTCAATAATAGTAAGAGGAAAACTGGCTGCTGTGTTGAAGCGGCCAGTTTTTTTTAGCTCCCAACTTATTAATTTACTGGAATAGGGTTTTTATGAAAAATGAAGAATTTTGTCGCAAAACCGATATATTAAACAAAGAAATTGTCGAAAAACAAAAGAAATAGGAAGTTTTGTCTACTTTTGCGAATGTGTTTACTTTTAGTAAAATTCTTGTCATAATTCATCAAGTAGTCTAAATTTTAGTGGTTTACTGCAATTGGGTAATAGGTAGGGGGAAGCGGAAACACATGTACGAGCATTGTAATAATTATAATGAAATGATTGAAGAGATTAAGAAAAAAAGGCAACTAATGATTAATAGTGCCAACTCACTTGGGTTTACGAGTGAAGTAACTATAAAATATAGTCAAGAGCTGGATGAATTAATAAACAAGTATCAAAAGGCTATGGAAGGATCCTCCAAGCCAAATGATGAAATTAAGTTTGCTTTTAAACAGATGATTATGATTTGGCCTAAAATATTGATATAATAACAATACAAAAACAACCATTTCGATTAGGCCCCGTTTTTTTAAACCTATGAAAATATATCAATAATGTACACCATGACCAGCAGTCCCATGATAAATGCATAGGTGGACACCCGCTCATTTCCGTCTCCATGGCTTTCGGGTATCAATTCCTTATAAATGATAAATAACATTGCCCCGGCTGCAAAAGAAAGCCCATAGGGTACAAGACCTTGAACATATGATGTCAAGAAATATCCTAATAAAGATGTAACGATTTCAATGGCTCCCGTCAAGGTCGCTATAATGAAGGCCTTCCACTTACCTATCCGCTGATTAATTAAAAATAATGCGACAAGAAGGCCTTCCGGTGCATTTTGAAATCCAATTGCCAAAGCGATAAGATTGCCTGTATCGCCTTGCTCCGACGCGTAACTGACACCAACTGATAATCCTTCAGGAATATTATGCAGCGTAATCGCAGAAATAATTAATAGAGCTTTCTCGTCAAACTGAATTCCAGATTTGTTATGTTGTAAGTCAATATGAGGAATATTTTTTTCTAATAGAGTAAGCGTCCATACTCCTAGACAGATTCCTACAAAAAGTGATGCGAATCCACCGTATTTCAATGCCTCAGGAATTAAACCTATCGTAGAAGCTGCCATCATAATACCAGCACTAAAGGCTAATAAAATATCCTTCCAGCGATGTGTAATAGAATGTTGAATAAATAGAATGAGTAGTGCACCTGCCCCAGTAGATAGCGCTGAAAGTACACTGCCAAAAATAACCTCAGTCATCACATACTTCCTTCCTTATCCAATAATCCTAATCAAGACATCTACAAAATTAGACATGAACTGTGATTTTTATCATTGTTTATATCTAAATATTTCATATAGTTATATTAGTACTATTAATCAAATATTTACATCACGATTAACTACATATCTTACCACAACTTGTCATAACTTCAAATTGTTAATACTTTTATCACTGCCTCTTAGATATTGCATAAAGATTTGTTTGGAATCTTTTACACATCACTAGTTTAAGTAAAATCCAGTAAGAAATTTAGAAATCTATCAATGTTTGGTACTATGCTTCTGTTGCGATACATATATCGTTAATAAAAGCATTTTTCAACCATAAGGGAGCAAACGCTTTCACTAATTCTAGAGATCATATGGAGGAGGGAAATTCCTACATGCATATTGTCGTATGTGTCAAACAAGTACCCGATACAAAAATTATTAAAATCAACCCAAAAACGAACACACTCGACCGCCGCAGTGCACCTGCTATCTTGAATCCTTACGATGCCCACGCTGTTCAGGAGGCGGTAAAAATCAAGGAGAAAACTGGGGGGATTATTTCTGTTTTATCAATGGGTCCGCCGCAAGCGACTGAAATCATAAGAAAGAGTATAGAAATAGGTGCAGATAAAGGATATCTAATTTCAGACCGTGCCTTTGCAGGAGCAGATACACTGGCAACAAGTTACGCTCTTTCAAAAGCTTTAGAAAAAATAAATAAAGAGCACCCAGTGGATATGATTATTTGTGGAAAGCATGCAATCGATGGTGATACAGGACAAGTTGGGCCCGGAATCGCAAGAAGGATGGATATACCGCCAATTACCAATGTAATTGAAGTGACAGAGGTCAATCAGAAAGAAAAGACAGTACTGATAAAACGAAAATTAACAAACGGCTATGAGTTGATTCAGTCAGAAATACCTTGCTTATTAACAGTTGAAAAAGAGATTAATGAGATTGAGTATTCACCAATGACCAACATGATTAAAGCTGCAAGGTATGAACCGATAATTTGGGCAGTAAGTGACTTTGAAAATGTTGAACGCTCGCAGCTCGGACTAAAAGGTTCACCAACAATTGTAGGGAAGATGTTTACACCGCCTCGTCCAGAAGGTGGAAAAAGACTAGAAGGTGCTATAGATGAGCAGGTTAAGCAACTTATGGACCTTTTGATGGAGAAGAAGGAACTATTAACAATCCAGATATCTAAATAATATAGAACAATTTTTTGTCAAGGGGGGAAATTAATATGAATCTAGACGATTATCGAGGAGTCTGGGTATTCATTGAACAAAATGATGGCAGGGTCGAAGGCGTTTCTCTAGAATTACTTGGTGCAGGAAGAAAGTTAGCAGATAAATTACAAGTCCCATTAGCTGGCTTTTTACTTGGTCATGAAATAAGACCATTGGCTGATAAAATCATTTCTTATGGTGCAGACATTGTATATATGGTTGATCATCCTGTTTTAATGAATTATCGTACAGAATCATATATGAAGGGTGTAATGCTCCTTGCAAAAAAATACAAACCAGAGATCATCCTTTACGGTGCAACACCCAATGGGAAAGATTTAGCAAGTGCCGTAGCTACAGATTTAAACACTGGTTTAACGGCAGATACAACCATGCTAGACGTGGATATTGATAACAGATTACTAGAAGCAAGCAGACCTGCCTTTGGTGGTAATATTATGGCAACCATCCTTTGTAAGAAACATCGACCGCAAATGGCAACAGTGAGACCAAAGGTAATGAAGGCATTAGAACCTGAGTCAAGGAGAACTGGCAAAATCATTGAGGAAAAAATATCACTTCATGAAGAAGATATGCGTACAAAGGTATTGCAAATTGTGAATGACGTAACAAAAAAAGTCAATTTAGCTGATGCCCATGTCATCGTCTGTGGCGGAAAGGGAATGGGAGATTTGCAGAACTTCAAGCTTCTATATGAATTTGCAGAAACTATTGGTGCAACGGTTGGTGGTACACGTGATGTTGTTGAGGCTGGCTGGCTGCCGCATCACCTTCAAATTGGTCAAACAGGTGAGACAGTCACTCCAAAAATTTATTTTGCCGTTGCCTTATCTGGAGCCATTCAGCATGTCGTTGGTATGAAAAATTCTGATTTCATTATCGCGATTAACAAAGATCCCAATGCGCCAATTTTTGATGTTGCGACATATGGAATTGTTGGAGATGCCTTGGAAATCATTCCAAAATTAACCGAACAATTTAGGCAGATTAAATCTGTAAAGGGCGGTGAAATGAGTTATGTCTGAAAAATTTGATGTAATTGTCGTTGGTGCTGGACCAGCAGGTACTTCATGTGCCCTTACCTGTGCAAAAAGTGGACTAAACGTTTTACTACTTGAAAGAGGGGAATACCCAGGGGCTAAAAACGTAATGGGCGGGGTATTGTACCGAAAGCAAATGGAAGAATTAATTCCTGAATTTTGGAAGGAAGCACCTTTGGAACGACCTGTGATTGAACAGCGTTTTTGGATGATGGATAAAGAATCTGTTGTTCAATTTGGATACAAAGGTCTCGAATGGGGTGTAGAACCATATAATAATTTTACAGTCCTACGTGCACAGTTTGATCAATGGTTTGCCAAAAAGGCAGTAGATGCAGGTGCCCTCCTGATAAATGAAACAGTAGTAACTGAATGTATTGTTGAAAACGGTAAGGTCGTTGGAGTTCGTACTGACCGTCCAAATGGTGAGGTATATGCTGATGTCGTTGTGCTTGCAGACGGGGTTAACTCGCTCCTTTCAAAACAGTTGGGCTTCCATAAGGAATTCCGACCAGATGAAGTTGCTTTAACAGTAATGGAAGTGATTAATTTACCAAAAGAAAAAATCAATGATCGTTTTAATTTGGAAGATAATCAGGGGTGTACCATTGAAATCTTTGGTGACTCAACAAAAGGCAACCTAGGAACCGCGTTTGTATACACCAATAAAGAAAGCTTAAATATTGGAGTAGGTACAACACTATCGAGTATGATCAAAGCGAAAATAAAGCCATATGAGCTCCTAGACTACTTAAAAACTCACCCTATGGTAAAACCAATGCTCGCTGGGGGAGAATCGGCTGAATATCTTGCCCATCTCATACCAGAAGGCGGCTACCGTTCCGTTCCTAAAGTGGCTGGAAATGGAGTTATTGTCGTTGGAGATGCAGCACAGCTAGTCAATGCGATTCATCGTGAAGGTTCGAACATGGCGATGTCATCTGGAAAAATGGCTGCAGAAGCCGTAGTTCAGGCACATAGTCGCGGGGATTTCAGTGAATCAAGCTTAAATAGCTATCGTGATGCACTAAATAGTAGTTTCATAATGAAGGATTTAGAGAAATATAAGGATGCTGCACATACCTTTGAGAAGTATCCACAATATTTTAATGAATATGTTCCAATGATGAATAAAGCTATGAGCAAATTCTTTACCGTTGATGGAACACCGAAGCGGGAAAAACAAAAACAAATCATGAAGAGTGTGACTTCAGAACGTGGAACCATCCGTGTGATACAAGATATTTATCGTGCTTGGAAGGCGGTGAAATAATGTCAACGAAAAATATCGAGGAAAAACAGTATCTCCTCCGTTTTAAATGTGATACAAAATCTCATTTGACCGTACTGGATCATGACGTTTGCATGACAAAATGTCCCGATAAGCTTTGTACAGTATTTTGCCCTGCTGAGGTTTATAAGTGGGAAGGAACACGCATGCAGGTAGGCTATGAGGGCTGCCATGAATGCGGAAGCTGTCGGATCGGCTGTCCATATCAAAATATTAAATGGGAATACCCTAAAGGCGGACATGGAATTGTCTTTAGGTTAGCTTAAGTTTCAAATGAAAAAAGTGCTGTCTGCAATCGCAGACAGCACCTTTTTTATGTAAATTTTTCTTTTTTACTATATGTGGGTTATTTCACAAATGAAGGTAAAAAGAAGGTGAAGCAGAAGGTAATATTTTTTAGGGGTTAGCTTATCTTCTCTAGAAGCGTTGCTGAAGAAAGTTTATCGTTTTTGCCGGCTGTAACGAGAGAAGATGCAAATGCGTTTGCATGATCAATTAACTCCAAGTTTGGAGAACAATAATAAGGCTTTTTCCAATCGAAGTCTCCTTCACAATCAGCAGGGTATATACTTACTTTCCAATGAAAATATATTTTTGTCTGTGGGAGTTGAACCCCTTCTACGGCAATCAGCCAATGGGTTGAAGGTGAGTTCGCATAATATGCACTGGATTCCTGTAAAGCAATTTGGTCATTTACACCAATGGGGATTAGTGCCTTTTGATAAAAATCGTGATAATTTGGGGTTTTCATTTCTTTTCCCTCCCTTATAATTTTCTACCTCTATTATATGAAACATTTAATCTTTTTTTGTGTGATAAATGTTAAAATTATTAAAAAAATTAGTGAACTTTCATTAAACTGACAAAATTTCATTAATTGATTCCCAATTTTACATAAATGTGAGCAAAGTCACTACATAGACTACTGGTTGATTTTATACTTGTACCAATAAAAGTGATTGAGGTGATTGTAGATGAGTGGCTGTATGAGTGCGTTTGGAGGCATGCCCCAAGCTGAATTAAGTAAAGGACTGAAGCAATTAAAAGGTGAACATCCACCGTTATTAAAGCAATTAGATGACATGTACGAGTTGACACAAAAAATTGACCAAGAAATAGGTATCGAGACTAATTTCTCAGCATTAATTACAAGTGTAAAAGAATTTAAGACCGCATTAGACCCCCATTCCGAAAGAGAAGAAGGTGTTCTTTTTCCGATGATGGGTGTTTATATCGGAACAACTTCAGGACCTATTGCTGTAATGGAGTATGAGCATGACCAAGCAAAAACCAAAATTGGCGAATTTCTTACAAATATAGAAAATAAATCGGGGGCCATTGAAGAAATGAAAAAAGCAGCACAGCTCGTTCAAAGTGCTTACTTTATCTTAACAGAGCATTTCTCCAAAGAGGAAAATGTTTTATTCCCAATGGCGGAAAGAATGTTAACAGACGAGGAAAAGGAAGAACTATATCAAAAAATCCAGGAAAAATAAAAGGATGGGCTCCGTGCCCATCCTTTATTTTTCCTGCTTATTCCATTCCAAAATCTTCTTATCGGTCGGAAGAAGGAAAGCTATTATACCAAGTATTGGGAGCACTCCGAGCCATCGGATCATTGGCTGCAGTCCAATCCAGTCTGCAATATAACCAAGGCCTACAGAACCAATTGCCCCCATACCAAATGCAAGGCCAACTGTTAATCCTGACATCGTCCCAATTTTACCTGGGACTAATTCCTGAGCGTATACTACCGTAACTGAGAAACTAGTCATTAAGATAAATCCAGTGATAATCAGGAAAATAAACGCCAGCGTGGGCGGTGTATACGGAATTAAAATAGAAAAGGGAACGGTCATTAACATTGAGATCGTAATAATGGTTTTCTTTCCAAAGCGATCTGAAAGCGGCCCTCCGAAAAAAGTACCAACTGCTCCCGAAACTAAAAAAGCGAAGAGGAAGAGCTGAGACTGTTTAATCGTCAAAGAATATTCCTTGATTGCATAAAAAGTGTAAAAATTTGTAATTCCAGAAGTGTACCAAGTTCTAGCAAAAATTAATAACAGAATCAAAACTAATGTAGTTTTTACCTCTTTCGTTAACCCTTTATTCGTTCCTGCACTAGATTTCTTTTTCTTTAATACATTTGGAGAAACTATTAATCTCTGATGGTACCAATTAGCGATATAGACTAATAAAATTACCGCAAGTGCAGCGACAACCGTAAACCAGGAAGCTCCAATTTGCCCAAGAGGAACTAAAATTAATGCTGTAATTAAAGGGGCTAGTGCCTGCCCTGTGTTACCGCCGACCTGATATATGGATTGAGCCAATCCACGGCGATTTCCCGCTGCCATATAGGCAACTCTAGAACCCTCTGGATGAAATACCGCTGACCCAAGACCAATGAACAGAACTGACAGTACGATCAATCCGAAGCTTGAAGCAAATCCTAATCCAAGAATACCGACTAAAGTGAAAGTGAGCCCAACTGGCAGTGCGTAGGGCATTGGTTTTTTATCGGTAATAAACCCGACAATAGGCTGCATAACGGACGAAACCATATTTAAGGAAAAAGCAATTATCCCAAGTTGGGTAAAACTCAAGCCCATTGATTTTTCCAGAATAGGAAACATCGCAGGAACGACAGCCTGAATGGCATCATTTAATAAATGGCACAATCCAATAATAAATAAAATTTTGTACATGGTTGCTTCAGAAGTATTGGGTTTGCGTGATGGTAAAACTGCTGATTGACTCATAAACATCCCTTCTTTATTAAAGTAGTTGTAAATATATGCTAACCTTATCTTACTATTGAAAGAGGGAAATAAGAAATATTTATTCTTTATTCAACAAAAATTCGTAGCTCCTCTGTGTTGGGTAAATTGACAACTAGTCAAAAATTCCTTATAATAATCTTGAAATCAAGATATTTATAAGGGCCGGTCACTTATATTAATGAAATTTATATAAAACTAAAAGGATGAGTTTTTTATGGAAAATAATTCAACTGCTAATTCATTAAAGCTTTTTATCGTCCTTTCAAGAGCATATAAAGCTATTAACGAACATGTAAATAAAGTAATCCAGGCAAACGGGTTAAACCCTACGGAATTTGCCGTTCTGGAACTTCTGTATCATAAGGGTGACCAGCCCATGCAGCAAATTGGCGGGAAAATCTTGCTTGCAAGTGGAAGTATTACTTACGTGGTCGACAAGCTTGAACAAAAAGGAATGTTAAGAAGAATTGCCTGTCCGAAAGATCGCCGTGTCACTTATGCACAAATCACAGAAGACGGGAAAAAATTTATTCAGGAAATTTTCCCTGAACATGCAGAGCAAATCAATAGTCTCATGTCATCGCTTAGTGAATCTGAAAAACTAGAAGCGATTGAATTGTTAAAAAAGCTGGGAATACCTGCTGGTAAATTCTAATACGGTCATTTGGCCGTATTTTTTTTGTCAGGAATGTTAAGCGATAGTATATAATAAAATAGGTGGAAATATTAGAAAAATTTACTAAGGGGTTGTTTCAATGGGGTTTGAAAACTATACATACATACGGCCAAATTTAGAAGAAGTAACTAAAAAATTTAATTCGGCAATTGAGAGTTTTAAAAACGCAACTTCACTAGATGAACAAAACGCGGTAATGAATGAGATTAATACACTAAGAAATGACTTGGGTACGATGTTCAATCTTTGTTATATCCGTCATTCCATTGACACGAATGATGAGTTTTACAAGGAAGAACAAGATTATATGGATGAAATTCAGCCTGAAGTGGAAGGGTTAGTGACAAAGTATTACCAAGTATTGGTTGATTCTAAGTTTAGGTCTCAATTAGAGGCAAAATGGGGGAAACAGCTTTTTGCCCTTGCCGAAGGACAGCTGAAGACATTCAAACCAGAAATCGTTCCATTACTTCAGAAAGAAAATCGATTGTCAACGGAATATACGAAGCTAATGGCATCTGCAAAGATTGACTTCGAAGGGGAAGAAAGAACTCTAGCCCAAATAGAACCGTTCGCTCAGTCAACGGACAGAGAAATGAGAAAAAGGGCAAATGAAGCGAAATTTGGATTTATGGTTGAGCATGAAGCAGAGTTTGATCGTATTTATGATGACCTTGTTAAAGTTAGGACTGAGATCGCTCAGAAACTTGGTTTTAAAAACTTTGTTGAACTTGGTTATTACCGGATGATGAGAACCGATTACAATGCAGAAATGGTTGCCAATTTCCGTAATCAAGTTAAGGAATATATTGTACCAATTGCAACAAAATTAAAGGGGCGCCAACAAGAAAGAATCGGTCTCGATAAGCTTAAATATTACGACGAATCTTTTAATTTTCAAACGGGAAACGCCACTCCAAAGGGCACTCCGGAATGGATTATTGAAAATGGGCAGCAAATGTATGAGGAACTTTCACAAGAAACTGGGGCATTCTTTCAATTTATGCAAGAAAATAATTTGATGGATCTTGTAGCGAAGAAGGGAAAAGCTGGCGGTGGCTATTGTACTTTTATTGAAAATTATAAAGCACCTTTCATTTTTTCAAATTTCAACGGTACCTCTGGAGATATTGATGTTCTAACACATGAGGCTGGTCATGCATTCCAAGTTTATTCGAGTCGTCATTTTGAGATTCCTGAATATGCTTGGCCGACATACGAAGCATGTGAAATTCATTCCATGAGTATGGAATTTTTCACATGGCCATGGATGGATTTGTTCTTTAAGGAAGACACCGATAAGTACAAGTTTTCTCATCTAAGTGATGCCCTATTATTCCTGCCTTACGGGGTATCCGTTGATGAATTCCAACACTGGGTCTATGAAAATCCAGAAGCAACCCCAAAAGAGCGTAAGCTTCAATGGCGTGAAATTGAGAAGAAGTATTTACCTCATAAAGATTACGACGAGAATGAATACTTAGAAAATGGCGGCTTCTGGCAGCGCCAAGGACATATCTATAATTCACCGTTTTACTATATAGATTATACACTTGCACAAATTTGTGCTTTTCAATTCTGGAAGCGCTCGAGAGAAAATCAAGAAGAGGCATGGGCAGACTATGTTAAACTATGTAAATTAGGCGGTAGTATGTCATTCACTAAGTTAGTTGAAGCAGCGAATTTAATCTCGCCATTTGAGGCCGGTTGTGTAGAATCCGTAGTGGGTGTGATTGAAAATTGGTTAAACTCTGTAGATGATAAAAAACTATAAAAGAAAAAAGCGAAGCCCTTCTAGAATTTCTAGAAGGGCTTCGCTATTATTTATTTAACCACAGTAACATGGGAAACAACTTTTAGCTCATCTTCTTCAACAATAGCAGTTAATTTTTTAATCTCTGGCTGCTCTAAGATAAAATCCGCTATTTTATCTTCAAGCTGCTCTTGGATGACACGGCGGAGCGGTCGTGCTCCGAAAGCTGGATGATATCCGAGCCTTGCGAGTTTTTCTTTCGCTTCTTGTGTCACCATTAATTCAATCTTTTGTGCCGTAAGCATTTCTTGTAACTCATTAATCATTAAATCGACAATATAAAGGATATGCTCTTTGCTGAGTGAATTAAACTCAATGATACTGTCGAAGCGGTTCAGGAATTCAGGTTTAAAGAAACTGCCAAGTGAGTCAAGGATACTTGCTTCTTCAATCGCCTCGTTTGTACCGAATCCAACATGAACGGTCTTGTGTCCTACGCCAGCATTGCTTGTCATAATGATTACGGAATCCTTAAAGCTGACAATTCTTCCTTGACTATCCGTCAGGCGCCCATCTTCAAGAATTTGCAGGAATAGATGTTGAACATCTGGATGTGCCTTTTCAATTTCATCTAATAGAATAATGCAGTAAGGGTTTCTGCGTACTTTTTCTGTTAGCTGTCCTGCTTCTTCGTGACCTACATAGCCAGGAGGTGAGCCAATCAATTTAGAGATACTGTGTTTTTCCATGTATTCACTCATATCTAGGCGGATCATCGAATCCTTTGAGCCAAATAGTTCTTCGGCAAGTGTTTTAGTTAATTCTGTTTTACCAACTCCGGTGGGTCCAACAAATAAGAAGGAACCGATTGGGCGATGTTTTGATTTTAAACCGGCCCGACTGCGTCTAATTGCTTTCGCTACTTTATTTGCTGCTTTTTCCTGACCGATAACCTTAGACTTTAGATTTTCTTCTAAAGATTTCATTTTTAACTGTTCATCTTGTTGTAGTTTTCCAACTGGAATACCTGTTTTTTCTTCGATGATTTCTTGGATATGAGATACATCCACAAGAGGTCTCTCTATACCTGAAACCTTATTTAATGCTTTTTCCAGTTTGGCTTCTTCATCGCGAAGTGTAGCTGCCTTTTCATAATTCTCGCCTTTCAGTGCCTCTTCTTTTTCAACATCAATCTCTTTTAAGCGCTGTTCAATTTGTTCATTGTTTTGATAATCTGAATTAAGATTTAATTTTGAACCAGCCTCATCCAGTAAATCAATCGCCTTGTCAGGTAAGAAGCGGTCCTGGATATAGCGATGTGACAAGTGAACACAGGCAAGAATCGCTTGCTCGGAATAGTTTACTTGGTGATAATCTTCATATTTCTTTTGTATCCCTTTTAAAATTTCAATGGCAGCCTCTGGTGTTGGTTCAAGAACATGTACCGGCTGGAAGCGTCGTTCTAAAGCCGAATCTTTCTCGATTTGTCGATACTCCTTAAGTGTGGTTGCACCAACCAATTGAAGCTCACCGCGGGCTAAGGCAGGCTTTAAGATATTTCCTGCATCCATTGATCCTTCTGCGGAACCAGCACCAACAAGAAGGTGGATTTCATCAATAAAAAGAATAATATTTTTCCGGTCTTGTAATTCGGAAATGAGTTGTTTCATTCTCTCTTCAAATTGTCCGCGAATTCCTGTATTGGCAACGAGGGAAGCAACGTCTAGCAAGTAAACCTCTTTATTACGCAACTTACCAGGAACATCTCCTTCCGCAATTTTCTGCGCAAGACCCTCAGCTATCGCTGTTTTTCCCACTCCTGGTTCACCAATTAGGACAGGATTATTTTTATTACGTCTATTTAATATTTCGATAACACGCTTTACTTCTCCATCACGACCAATTACCGGATCAATTAATCCCGCTTTAGCCAGATGAGTTAAATTTCGTCCGAATTGATCTATAAAACTGCTATGTCCGCTTTTTCCCCCAGTTTGTGTAACAGGTTGACTGATGTCATCTTTCCCATGGGCTGCACTTGACATGAAAAAGTCTTCGAACGGGAAACCTTGGAAAAAGTTCATATTTTGACCCAGCCCTGCTCCTAAAGATTGCTTTTCTTTTGCATAACATTCATGACAGAGTTTAATTTCCTTACGCTGCCCATTAATAATCATATTTAATTGTACGTTTGCATTATTTTCATTACATTTTTGACAAAGCATAAGTAAATAACCTCCTATTAAATTATGGAATAATATTGTTTGACTTTGACTATATTTGACCTTATGTCGATAGTATACTCTGACCTTTTTTGACTTTCAAGAGAAATGTTTTGGCAATGCTTTCTAATTAAGGAAAAAAGCTCGTCTTTGTTTGCCACTATCATCATATATTGATGATAAGGAGGAGATGATGTGAAGAGGGAATGGACGCAAGCGTTTCAGATAGCTGCAGTCTATGTAGGGACTGTAGTAGGGGCTGGTTTCGCCACGGGAAAAGAAATCGTTGAATTTTTTTCACGGTTTGGTTTCTTTGGCTTAATAAGTATAATAATGAGCGGATATCTCTTTATTTCATTGGGGTCGAAATTAATGAGAATGGCTGCACATATAAATGCAAAATCCTATCAAGAGTTTAATGAGTATTTGTTTGGCAAATGGCCAAGTCGTGTCATTAATATTTTTATGCTTTTTATGCTTCTTGGAGTTAGTGCAGTCATGCTTTCCGGAGCAGGGGCTGTATTTGAGGAGCAGTTAGGTTTGCCAAAAGCGGCCGGCGTTTTCTTGACCATTTTTTTATCCTTTTTAGTCATGTTAGTTGGAACAAAAGGTCTTTTTGCAGTTAATACATTTGTTGTTCCACTTATGATAACTTTCAGCCTTATCTTAATGCTCTTTTCAGTGCAAATGCCCCACTTTATCGATCAATTACTTTTTATTCCGCATGCGGATGATGGCTGGAGGAGTGTCATCGCCCCATTTTCTTATGTGGCATTAAATCTTGGCCTATCTCAAGCAGTTTTAGTGCCAATTGCTACAGAAGTGAAAGATGATTGGACGATTAAATGGGGAGGAATTCTTGGAGGGGCTGCTTTAACTATAATCTTAATTGCAAGTCACTTTTCGTTAATCATGCTTCCTAGTTTAGAAATATATAACATCCCAATGGCCATTGTCATGAAAAATTTAGCCCCTTTTTTATTTTGGATTTTTGTTCTCGTTATTTATGGAGAAATTTTCACCTCTGTGATTGGAAATGTGTTTGGACTCGATCGGCAGTTGAAACAATATTCGTCTATTCCGACAATCCTATCTGTAACACTCATTTTTGTTGTTTCTTATTTAATCAGCCTTGTAAATTATGGGACGCTGCTCTCCTATTTATATCCTTTGTTTGGGTATATTTGTATGATTTTTTTTATTTTACTTTGGATAAAGCCATTACCAACAAGTGTCAGAAAATAAAAAAAAGCAGTTGTTCAGGAGAGCAACTGCTTTTTAATGCAAAGGTAAGAAAATAAACATCATCAAATCAAAAATGATATGAGAAACAATCACCAAAGGCATACTCTTTTTCCAAAGGTACAGATATCCCCAAGCGAAACCAGAAATAAAGGCTGCAAGTACTAATAAAAATGAGCCGGCATAAATATGGACAGAAGCGTACAGGATTGACGCTGCCAAAATACTGAACCCAGGCTTAAACATTTTGCTCAATCTTTTTTGGATAAACCCCCGCCAGAAAAGTTCTTCTCCTGGGGCTGCAACTAATACAAGGGCAATATATTGCCAAAATATTGTAGGAGCAAACCATTTATATAGGTTCCTAAGACTTGTATCATAGGGTAGATGCAGGATCTTCATTCCCCGAATCCCAACCCAAAAGATACTATATAATAATAAACCGGTAAGTGCCCCAAGAAAAATATACTGAATAAAGGATACGTTATCATCCACCTCTTCTTGAAACATAGCATAAGCGATTAAGATTAAAATCGAACCAGCAAAAATATACCAAAAGATCACTTTATCATGAAATGAAAAAAATAAAAGTATATGTGCAATAATTAATCCAATTAGTACGCGCGGGTCTTGGAAGAATTTCTTCATTACGCGATCTCCTTTTTACAAAACATAAAATATATTTTATCAAATAAGTTTTTCGAATGGAAATCATTACATCTCAAATTTTACGGTTTCGTTAGGTTAGAACATAAAGAAAAGAAAAAAATAAAAAAGGAAGGGAGTGAAAGAAATGAGCAAATCAAAAAGTGAACAAGAAAGAGAATGGACTGTCCGGAAGCAAGATCAAAATCCACATGGAAAAGTAAAAACAAAAAAGCAATTGGCAAATGAAGCTGGAAAGGGCCAATAACTATTTTGGCTAATGTCAAAAAAGAAAAGGCAGCCATAATAAGGGCTGCCTTTTCTAGGATACTATTATTTTAATAAGCGCTTTCTTTTATAACTTTATAGTTTTTGTGATTGACAACAGTCCGCTGATCCAATTCTAAATCACGATAATTATCCATAACTGTTAGGTCGACAATGACAGAATTTTCATTTACCTTTTCAACAATCCCTTTCAAGCCACCACGGAATTCTATGATATTTCCAACTTCTGCTTTTCTCATAATGTCTCTCTCCTTTACCTCAAAAACTATAAATAAAATCCAGTTAAATAACAGTTTGCACTACTTTTTTCGTTTCGTAAAGCCTTTTATTTGACAATTATGTTAATTCTTTATTAACAATATAATTATATGAGAAAAAAGGCAACAAAAGAATAGAAAACGCTTTCAAAAATCACTGAAGAAATTTACAATGCTGGCTTAAGGAAAGGCGGTTGCGTTAAAATAAAATCAGGTGAAGGTGGTGTTTGGAATGACAGAAGAAATGATTACAGATATATTGAATCGCCTCATGTCAGGGGAACTTTCTGAGTATTATGTCACAAATGATCAGTTTATGGAATTTCGTCAGGTGCTAGTGAAAAGGGCAGACTTTAAACATTTCCGCGGGATTGGTCAAAGGGGCGGAGATGTATTGTATCAATATCTAGAGGAGCCAAGAAGTTAATGGCTGACACAGAAGAACTCTCGCAATAGGGAGTTCTTTTTCTATATAGTAATAAAAAATCCGGATAACTAAAATGCTGTAGAAGTTATGTTGAAGGATTTTTTATGTTTATTAAAAAAATGAAAGATTTTGATTGTTTTTGACAGATTTGTGACATAAAATATAAATTAGCTTTTTCAGTTGTTTGAATATGAAGAAAATGATATTCTAGCAATTGTATAAATCAAAACATTATCATCAGAGTTAATAAGCATTACATGTTTGTTTCTTTTTGGGAAAAAATAGTTGGAAAGAAATGATTTTACTATTACTCTTTAGTTAGTTATTGATTTAGTTGACTAAATGATGAGAAATGTTTATTTTTAATGAAGCAAGTTTTATCTTATATAAATACTAAAGGAGTTTGATTAGCATGTCAGAAAAACAATTTAAAATAGTCGCAGAAACAGGAATTCACGCTAGACCAGCAACTTTATTAGTTCAAACAGCAAGCAGATTTGATTCTGAGATTCATTTAGAATATAAAGGTAAAAAAGTTAACTTAAAATCAATTATGGGCGTTATGTCTTTAGGTGTTGGCCAAGGAGCTGATATTACCATTTCTGCAGAAGGAAACGATTCAAACGATGCATTAAATAGCCTTGAAGAGACATTGAAAAAAGAAGGATTGGCAGAATAATGACTTTTTTACAGGGAATAGCCGCATCAAACGGGATCGCTATTGCAAAAGCATACCGTCTTGTTGAACCAGATTTATCTTTTGAATCCAGAACAATTGATGATGCTGCTGCTGAGGTTGACCGTTTCCGCAAGGCTATAGAGAAATCTAAAACAGAACTCGAAGCAATTCGTGACCGTGCAAAAGTAGACCTTGGAGCTGATAAAGCAGCGATTTTTGAAGCACATCTACTTGTATTAAGTGACCCTGAATTAAATTCACCAATTGAAGATAAAATTCAGTCTGATAAAGTAAATGCTGAATCTGCATTAAAGGAAACAGCAGATATGTTCATTATGATGTTTGAACAGATGGATAATGAATATATGAAAGAACGTGCAGCAGATATTCGTGACGTAACGAAGCGTGTATTAGCTCATTTATTAGGTGTGCAGCTTGTTAATCCAAGTATGATTGCTGAAGAAGTGATTATTGTTGCTGAAGACTTAACTCCTTCCGACACAGCTCAATTAAACAGACAATTTGTCTTGGGATTCACAACAAACATTGGTGGACGTACCTCTCATTCAGCTATCATGGCTCGTTCAATGGAAATTCCAGCGGTAGTTGGAACAAAGGCAGCGACAGAGGAAATCAATAATGGAGATCTTGTTATTGTTGATGGACTTAAGGGTGAGGTACATATTAACCCAACACCTGAGCTTGTTGAACAGTACCGTAAAATTCATAATGAGTACGAAGTTCAAAAAGCCGAATGGGCCAAGCTTGTTAATGAACCAACTGTAACAAATGATGATCACCATGTTGAGTTAGTAGCCAATATCGGAACTCCAAAGGATTTAAAAGGAGTTATTGAAAATGGCGGTGAGGGTGTAGGTCTATATCGGACTGAATTCCTCTATATGGGAAGAGATCAACTACCAACAGAAGAAGAACAGTTTGAATCCTACAAGGCTGTTTTAGAGGGTTTAAATGGTAAACCTGTGGTTGTTCGTACTCTGGATATCGGTGGAGATAAGGAACTTCCTTACTTGGACCTTCCAAAGGAAATGAATCCATTTTTAGGCTTCCGTGCAATTCGCTTATGTTTAGAAGAGCAAGGCATCTTCCGAACTCAGCTTAGAGCACTGTTACGTGCGAGCAACTATGGAAACTTAAAAATCATGTTCCCAATGATTGCAACACTAGATGAGTTCCGTGCTGCCAAAACAATTCTTGAAGAAGAAAAGCAAAAACTTCTTGCAGAAGGCCAGAAAGTTGCTGAAGGTATTGAACTTGGTATTATGGTTGAAATTCCGTCAACTGCCGTCTTAGCGGATCAATTTGCAAAAGAAGTAGACTTCTTTAGTATCGGTACAAATGATTTAATTCAATATACAATGGCTGCAGACCGAATGAATCAGCGTGTCTCTTACTTATACCAGCCATATAGCCCATCCATTTTACGATTAGTAAAAATGGTTATTGATGCAGCACATGCACAAGGAAAATGGACAGGTATGTGCGGGGAAATGGCAGGAGATGAAACAGCTATTCCAGTTCTCATTGGACTTGGACTTGATGAATTTTCAATGAGTGCTACATCAATTTTAAAAGCTCGTTCTCAAATCAGGAATTTGAAAAAATCTGATATGGAGAAGCTTGCTCAAGAAGTTTTAAATATGCAAACAACTGATCAGGTTATCGAAGCAGTTAATGCTGCAACAAAGTAAATATATGAAACAGAAAGACCGGCTGAAGATTAGCCGGTCTTTTTGTGATACATACACATATTTTTTTGACTTTTCATATATTTGTCTTTTTTATTATCGATCTTTGAGTATAATTAGTAATGCCAAATACCTATTTTAAGGCAGTTCTTTTGGGTGATTAATAGACAAAATCAGGAAATATATTAGGTGATAATTATACATACTATAGTAGTAATGGTGGAGGTGAAAGGACATATGGAACAAAAACCTGTACATTATGATGGGAGTTCACTACTAGGTCAGGCAACAAATGAGTCATTGGTTAATGAAACATTCCAGATGACTGATGAAATGAGAAGTAATATTGGTCGGAACCCTTACTCCCTTGATACAAATGAATAAATGATGGAAGAAAAAGGATTTGTCTTCGGGCAGATCCTTTTTGATTATTTTCCTGCCTTTAAACTGATAATAATAATGTCTTTATTCAAATGAAAGGTGGAGCATGAATGGTACGCGTATTGTATATCACTGCACATCCTCACGATGAAACACAATCCTATAGTATGGCAGTAGGTAAGGCTTTTATTGATAGCTATAAACAAGTTAATTCTGGTGACGAGGTTATACATTTAGATTTGTATAAAGAAAATATACCTCATATTGATGCTGATGTATTTAGCGGCTGGGGTAAACTCCGTTCCGGTCAAAGCTTTGATGACCTAACAGGAGAGGAAATGCAAAAAGTCAGCCGACTTAATGAGTTAAGTGAGCAGTTTGTGAGTGCCGATAAATATGTATTTGTCACGCCTCTATGGAATTTCTCGTTTCCACCCATTATGAAGGCATATCTTGATTCAGTAGCAGTTGCAGGAAAGACCTTTAAATATACGGAAAAAGGTCCAATAGGTTTGTTAACTGATAAAAAAGCCTTGCACATACAAGCACGAGGTGGATTTTACTCAGAGGGGCCTGCAGCAGAGATGGAAATGGGACACCGGTATATTAGTGTGATGATGAGTTTCTTTGGAGTTCCTTCTCTTGAAGGATTGTTTGTAGAAGGTCATAATGCTATGCCAGACAAGGCGCAAGAAATTAAAGAAAATGCAATTGCAAGAGCAAAAGATTTGGCACATACTTTTTAAAAACAACTCTAGTTTTTAGAAAAAGAGGCAGAATAAATCTGTCTCTTTTTTTATGAAATTTTACCAAGTATTCCCTCGATATATCCTGTATACTAGTAGTAGATTTATGAAGGAGGAATCGAACACGATGGAGTTGAATTTAACTGGTAAAACAGCTTTGGTTGTTGCTTCGAGCCAGGGTCTAGGGTTTGCAATAGCTGAACGTTTAGTAAAAGAGGGAGCAAATGTTATGATTTCTGGACGTGACGAGGAAAAGCTAAGACAGAAAGCAAGTCAGCTTGAATCTCTCGGAATGGGAAAAGTAGCCTACCAAAAAACTGACATAATGAATGTAGAGGATATTAATCAGTTGGTAAAAGTAACTGCAGATACATTTCAAAGTATTGATTTGCTAGTGAACAATGCTGGAGGTCCCCCTGCAGGTTCGTTTGAGGAATTAACAGATGAAGAATGGCAGAGTTCCTTTGAATTGAATTTATTATCATATGTTCGAATGATTCGTACAGCATTGCCCTATTTAAAACAACAAGGCGGGAAAATTCTTAACATCGCTTCTACTTCAATTAAAGAACCGATTCCAGGATTAATACTCTCAAACACTTTCCGGACTGGCATTGTTGGGCTTTCAAAGACACTAGCGTCAGAGTTAGCTCCATATCATATTTTAATTAATACGATTGCACCTGGTCGGATTGCCACGGACCGCGTTAATCATTTAGATCAAGTAAACGCAGATAAATTAGGGGTTGACAGAGAAACCGTTGCATTAAAGGCCAAGGAAGGAATTCCTTTAAAGAGATACGGAACTCCTGAGGAATTTGCAAATGTTGCGGCGTTCCTATTATCGGATGCTAATTCTTATATGACAGGAAGTTCATTTTTAGTAGATGGAGGGATGATCAAAGCAATTTAAAAAAGTTTTTTCCTATATTAACCTTTCTTTACGTTTATTACCGATGTAATTTGGCTATGGTAAAAATATTAAGGGAGTGTTATTACATGCTGAAGAATATTCGTTTCTTGACTGTTTTGCTCTTGGTTCTATGTGGGTCCATGCTAATGAGTGGCTGTGGTTTACTGTTTTCCAATGAATTAATTGTCAATCGTTATGCAGATGCTTTGTTGACAAAAAATAATGAATTACAGTTCCGTTTTCGAATTAACAATGAAATATTATCAGGACAGCAATTATATAAAGTGAAAGTAACTATTCATGATGATAAACTAGCAGCCGCAATTGGTAAAAGAGAAATAGTATACGGCGAAGATCAAGTGTTAAACGGTGAATATTTAGAAGTAAAAGGAAAAAGCGAAAAATATATTTTTATGGACCCGCTTCCACTAAAAGAAGATTTACATATTCATGAACTTAAAAACATGATTGAAAAGAATAATGCCGTTTCGATTGAAGTCTTTAATAATCAAGAAGTTTTCGGCCGTGTCTATCTCACAAACTTTTCATCAGAGTTGTAATTTATGATTATGTTGGAATGAAAAAGGGCAAAATAAAGATGTGCATAATATTGGAGATGGAGCACAAAGACTGGAGCGATTGGGACGCTCCGGTTTTTTTTTTGCGATATTTTTAATGGATAATGCTAAAATAAATAAGAAAATAGACATGAGAGGAATGATGATGTTGCTTTCACCAGAAAATACGGTGGTTGGTTTTATTGGTACTGGGGTTATGGGAAAAAGTATGGCAGGTCATTTAATAAATGCTGGATACTCCTTAGTTGTTTATTCAAGGACAAAGGAAAAAGCACAAGAACTTTTAAATCTAGGTGCAGAATGGGCATCAACTCCCAAAGTGGTGGCTGAAAAGGCATCGGTTACATTTACAATGGTAGGTTATCCAACAGATGTGGAGGAAATATACTTCGATGAAGATGGTTTAATTTTTAATGGAACTCCAGGTAGTTACTTTATCGATATGACAACCTCCTCCCCTTCACTTGCGGTTAGAATTTATGAGGAGGCAAAGAAAAAAGGAATTCAGGCTATAGATGCACCAGTATCTGGTGGAGATGTGGGAGCGAAAGAAGCTAAACTTTCGATCATGGCTGGGGGTGAAAAGGGAGCATTTGAAGAGGTGCGGCCTATTTTAGAACTTCTTGGAACTAACGTAGTCTATCAAGGTAAACCTGGTGCAGGTCAGCATACAAAAATGTGCAATCAAATTGCGATTGCTTCAAATATGATGGGTGTCTGTGAAGCGATTAATTATGCTGAAAAAGCTGGTCTGGACCCTGAAAATGTCCTTAAAAGTATAACCACGGGAGCTGCTGGCAGCTGGTCGTTGAGCAATCTTGCTCCTAGAATGTTAGCAGGAAATTTTGAACCTGGTTTTTACATAAAGCATTTTATTAAAGATATGAAAATCGCGATAGATGAAGCAGAACGAATGGAGATGGAAGTGCCAGGTCTTTCCTTGGCAAAGTCTTTATATGATCAATTGGCAGAAAGAGGAGAAGAAAATAGCGGTACCCAAGCGCTTTATAAATATTGGAAGTGATAAATTGGATTGAATAAATTCCTCCTATCTATTTGAAACTATGAGAGATATCTTGATATAGGAGGAATTGTAACATGGCTAAAAGGACGAAAAAGAACGACGCTAAACAAAAGAATAAAAAGGGATTTGATTCTGCAGTTGCCAACGAAGAATTCGCCACTGAAATAGGTTCAGCAGCGGCAAATCAAGCTCATAAAGATAAAGAAAAAAAAGAAAAAGCACCTAAAAATAATGGGAAATACAAAGGGCAGTAATACTTACATCTTAAGACCCTCACATTCATTGTGAGGGTCTTGAATTTTCCCTATTTTAAGTTTTTCAAGAATGGTTCTAGCCGGTTTAGGCCGAGTTCTAATAATTCCATCGAACAAGCAAACGATAAACGGAAATAGCCCTCACCATATTCTGAGAAAGCACTACCTGGAACAACAGCCACTTTTGTATCTTGAACAAGCTTAAGGCAGAAATCAAAGCTGTTTAATGCGATGGTTTCAGGGATTTTTATAAAGAAATAAAATGCACCATCTGGCTTAACTACATGAAGTCCCATAGCAGTTAAACGCTTGTAAACATACTCTCTTCTTTTTAAATATTCTTCTTTCATAACAATCGCATCATCAATACCTGTTGTTAATGCCGCATAGGCAGCCTTCTGTGCTATGGAAGTGGCACAAGAAATATTATATTGATGAACCTTTAAAATATGTTTTGCGATGCTATCAGGGGCAAATAAAAAGCCGATTCTCCAGCCTGTCATTGAATGGGATTTTGATAAACCATTAATGAGGATGGTTTGTTCCTTTAGAAAAGCAGCAATTGACTTATGTGGCTGATCATAGGTAAGCTCGCTATATATTTCGTCTGCCAGGATAAAGATATTTTTATTCTTAAGATAATCGGCTATTTCTCTTAACTCTGATTCTGTAAGACTCACTCCCGTTGGGTTAGAAGGGTAGGGGAGTACGATACAGCGGGTCTTCTCAGTAATTAAGGGTTTAATCATTTCTAGAGTAAAGCGAAACTGATTTTGTCGAATATCGACATGGACTGCGGTGGCTCCCATCATATTAATAATTGGTTCATAGCCAGGGTAAATCGGCCCCGGTAAAAGAACTTCGGAACCCTCTGTTAAAATAGTCCGAAATGCAATATCGATTGCTTCGCTTGCCCCTGCAGTAACAATAACCTCTGATTCAGGTTTATAATCCAAGCCATATTTAGTTTTAACAAAATTACAAGCAGCTTCCCTTAATTCTATTGTTCCTGCATTATGGGTGTATGAAGTGAAGTTTTGCTTAATCGCATCAATACCGGCCATTTTCACATGCTCTGGAGTAGGAAAATCAGGCTGCCCAATCGTAAAGGAAATTAAGTCATCGACATCGGCTACCATATTGAAAAACTTTCTAATTCCGGAGATTTCGATATTTTTTACGCGTTGATTGATTAAATGCTCCAACATTGTCCATCCTTCCGAGTAAATCTTCATTTCTTTTTATGTATAAAATGATTATAGACTATTTTTGGGTGAAGATTCTACCAAACAGGAATGAAAAAAACGATCTGAGCTCTCAGATCGTTTTTTGAGGGTGGTGGTGTATTTAAAATGACAGTGTCTTTAGTAGCCATAGTCCCAGTCAACTTCGTCTTCGTGCCAAAATACAGGCGATACAGCACCGAAATTAACTAATTTATTTTCGAGTTTGCAATGACATTGTTCACAACCACACTGTTCTTTAATTTCTTCATAAATAGAATGATCAACATCTTCAATAAATGTAACATTTTGCTTCTGAAAAAGAATCGCAGTTCCTTTCATTGGTAAAGCACCTCTTTGAATTATTTATCTATAACTGTATTGTAAATCTGCTGTGAATACACGTCTATATTTTAGTGATATTGTTCACAAAATCATCACGAAGCTGTTGCGAAAAAGGACAGATGTTCAAAATGAAAAAGCCAGGAGACCTGGCTTCAAGAGTATCTTTCGCCTAATTTTTTGAAGATGGGCTTTTGATAGGTTTTGCTTTTTTTATTTTTCGGTGGAATTTGCTCTAGATCTGAAATACCTGTATAAAGTTGAAGTAATGCTTTTGCTGAATTAAGGGAAAGGGTTGCTTTTGGATTTCTTACTCGTTCGTCTAATTTCCCAAAATGAGGTAGATTTAGAAAGTCAGTTTTCGTTGGAGGCATATGGAATGTGTACCTTCCACATTCAACTAGCACATCGGACTGCTGTTGACTATTTCGCGGATTTTCAGAAAAATGGAGACCCACTTTTTTCGCTTTACCTTCGTTAATTAATTTCTTAAGTGTTTCCTGTTTTAATTTGTACAATAATTTGGGATTAGGTGCTGTTTTGGCATGGCGATTCACAATAAAGATAGCTTGTGCGAGGTTGTCGATGGTTAGATTTAGATTGATTAGGGGGCCTTTCTGATCACGATTCAAAATATGTTCTCCTTTCAGTTATATAAAACATCTATATTATACCTTTTTTATTAATAAAAAGAAATATAACGTTAATTTCATTGTAAAATATAAATAATTGAATGTACAAACATTATTGTAAAGAACTTTTTCTAATTTTAAAAAACTCCCCATCAAAAATAATGGAAAGGAGTTTTTTCTTGATTACTTTTCGTGTCTAAGCGTAAAAATAGTTAACTCAGGTTTTGACAAAAAGCGAAAGGGGAGACGAGTGGTTCCAATTCCTCTGTTCACATAGAGTGATAGGGGGGAATCATCACCAACTGAATAAAGACCCTCTGGGTATAATTGGCCAAAGGGGGGAGTCACAAGTGCTCCCAAAAATGGGATTTTAATCTGTCCCCCATGGCTATGGCCGCTAAGTTGCCAATGGACCGGATATTGTGCCGCAGTTTGTGCAAGATCAGGGGCATGCGATAATAATAGTTTAAAAGTATTTTGAGGTACATTTCTTAATGCCAATGGCAGATTGGGATTCCCTAACATCGCATCATCAATTCCGAGCAAACAGATCATGCTTCCATCACTCATTTTAACTAGAGCTGATTCATTTAAAAGGACGTTGAAATTAGAGTTCTCCATGATATTTCTGTAAATATCAGAACCATATCCGCCATGATCGTGATTTCCAAAAATGCAGTATTTTCCAAGTGGGGCATGTAAACTTTTTAAAATCGGCAGCAATTTATTAATTTCTGTATATTGATTGGGCTCATCCATTAAATCTCCAGTAAACAAAATTATATCAGGTTGAAGACTATTAATTTTTTTTGCTAATTTAGTAAATTGGTGAAGACTATACTGAAAACCTAAATGAGTATCACTAAATTGTACTAGTTTTATCCCATCAAAGCTTTTTGGGATTAATGGATGTTTTATTTGAAGTTCTTGTATATCGAGTAAGGAAGGCTCTATTCGGTTAGCATATAGAAATCCACCTGAACTTAAGCCAAGAAGGGTAAGGACTGAGCCAAATGATCGTCTTAAAAACGTTCTCCTCGTCTGTTTTTTAGCCATTTTTTCTACCAGCCTATCTGTTATTTACCAAAAAAGCAGCATCTTTCTGTATTTTCATTAAAAACGATAAATAATGCAAGTGGAAAGGTACTTTGTATGTGTTTATTCATAAAAAGATAAAATATTCATAAAAGCAGCCAAATTTGGCTGCTTTTCCTAATGGTAACTAACTGCTCGGCTTTTTAATGCTTTCCACGATGATATAAATTGTTGTTTACCAACCCGTACTTTTTTTCTACCTGAAAGGGGGTCATTCAAGTAGACATAATTGTTGTCATACCCTACTAAGACGACGGCATGTAAATCAAGGGGAGTTTTAATATATTGCTTCTCGTGGTACCATCCCTCCCAACGGTCAGGCAGGCGGTAATCCCCGGTTGTCCAAACTACAACAGGATATCCAGCAGATACATGCTCTAATACTTGATCGAAGGGATTGTTTGTTAAATTAACCGCCCTTCCAGGAAGCTTTTGGTTGATTAAGTCAATCATTGGTTTGTCAAACACAGCATAACCTGCTCTTCGGCCAGTCATATCCCCAACAAAGCCATCAGCAGGGTTTCCCCAACGTAAAATATCACCTTTTGGTGATTTGATTAACGGGTCTGAATCTTTCCGAACAGATCTGTAAAGGTCGAACTTGCTTGTTTTTACCCCGGCATAATTTAACACCATTGCAAGACTTGTGACTTCACAACCGTATCGTAACTCAGGATTTTGCTTAATTAGCACTACGTTCAGCATTACGGATTCTTTTTTCTTTTGGGTGGTAGTAACCGACTTGCTTTTATTTACTTTATTCTTAACATTTATCACTTGCTCTTTTACATCTTGAATATTGTAAGGAGTACTATTTAAATTAGATGTAGAAGAGTTGGGTGTGCTCTCTTCTACTGTTACCGCGGAGAGAGGCTGTTTAATTTCAATGTTATCATTGGTATCAGCATCAAAATGGCTACATCCAAACATAGGAAGGATCATGGTTAATAAACAAAGTCTTTTCAAAACATATCCTCCTTATCATACAACTTGGGTATAGGATATGATTGTTTCTAGGCGGTTATAATGGTATCCTTTTGGAAAAGAACGATAAACCTTACATAAGCGTATGGTATAATAAGAAAAAATTTTTGGAGGTACTTGGATGGATGCTTTGGAAATACTATCGGATCTTGAAAATGTATTTCCCTATTTTCAACCGATTTTTAGTGCCGATCAACAAAGTGTAATTGCCTATGAGGTGTTAGGGAGATATAAATCTGAAGAGAATATCATTAGTTTAGGGAACTTTTTTCAAGATGATCAAATTCCTGATGAATATAAATACGAAGTAGATTTGTTATTAGTTAAAATGGCGCTAGAAAAAGCACTGACCCTAGATGAGGATGTAAGTATATTTTTAAATAGACATGCTGATTTATTAATGTACGGGCATGGTGAGCCTTTCTTACAAGAACTGCTCTCTTTTGAAAAAAAAGGGTTTAATCTCACTCGAATTGTCCTTGAAATATCTGATCGGAATTATTCTGGGGATTTAAATCAATTTGATCACTTACTCCAATATTATCGAACATATGGAATAAAAATAGCCATTGCAAGAATTGATAGTGAAAGTCATTATTTTGAACGGATTGGGCAGCTGGAACCAGATATTTTGAAAATTAACTTACAGGCTTTAAAATCAACATCAACAGGAATAAATTTTAATGATGTATTGTATTCGTTATCCCTGCTGGCAAGGAAAATAGGTGCAACCCTCTTGTTTGAGAATATTGAGATGAGTTATCAGCTGCAATTTGCATGGAAAAATGGCGGCCGCTATTATCAGGGATATTATTTACATCCGCCTGCACCTGACTTTATTCAACATGATTTGTTGAAAGAGCGATTAAAAGATAAGTTTCATGACTTTATTTCCTATGAAAAAAAGAAATTAGAGGCTGTTTATACGACCGCAGAAACCTTTCAAGCTAAGGTCCAAGAGATTGTGATGAAAAACAGGAATGGAACATTTCAAACCCTTTTTCAGGCTTTAATAAAGGAATTAGACCAGATAGCTTTTAGGATGTATGTCTGTGATGAGGATGGCTTCCAGAAATCTGTTAATATTTTCAAAGGGATAGATGGATGGATTGAACAAGCAGAATACATTCATAAGAACTGGAGCTGGCGGCCATATTTTTTAGAAAATATTATTAAAATGAGAAATGAGCGGAAAGGGATCTTATCTGACTTATACTCTGATATAGAAACTGGAGAAACCATTCGTACTTTTTCTTTTCCTATGAATGGGGATGATTATTTATTTATTGATATTGCCTATCAATACTTATTCCAAAACGATCAATTACTTTAAAGGATTGTTATATGTTTAATACCCAAACTTCGGTCACATAGAAAAAATTACCCTCTTTTATTATTTTTACTTGGACAAATGGTCAGTGTTATTTTATTCTTTTAATATTGGCATATTTAATTACGTCTGGAAAATTGTGAAAGTCATCCACTCGGATAGAAAAATGCTAAATGAGAAATATAATTGTAGATGTTTGTTTGGTTGGAAAGGAGTCGAAGCATATGTCACAGCTTCAAGGTATATTAACGAGGTTAAAAAATCTTCAGGAAACAGCAAATAGTGGTGAACCAGCACAACGCTATTTCGAAGTAAACGGAGATCGGAAGTGTCAAGTAACATTTCATCCGAAAACGGAGACATTTGAATTAGAAGTCTATAATGAAAAGGAAAAACCAAAACGTTATCAATTTGATAATATTGATATGATTACAATTGAAATTTTTGATTTGATTCAATAAGGGACCTTAAGGGTTCCTTTCTTTTTCATGTTGTGCACAATGGTGCAGGAGGAGGAAACGTTTCCAACGTTACGGTACCAAATTTAACACAGACTCCTGGATACTATGGTAGAATGTAACTGTAGAAAAACAAATTGAGGAGTTACGGCGATGATCAGTCTTCCTAACGATGAATTTTTAAAATTAACGATAAAAGAATTAATGATCCCCTCTGAACGGGTCGCACATGTGCAAATTGGGAATAACCTCGAACATGCCTTATTAGTTTTAACAAAAAGCGGTTATACGGCAATTCCTGTGTTAGATCCCCATTACAAACTTCATGGGTTAATTAGCACACCAATTATTATGGATTCAATTCTAGGATTAGAACGAATTGAGTTTGAACAACTTGAAAAAAAGCGTGTAGAAGAGATTATGAAAAGCTCGGTACCGCGCGTGAAAATTTCGGCATCAATTAAAATATGCCTTGAGTTACTTGTTACTCAACCTTTTTTATGTGTAGAGACTGATGATGGTTATTTTGAAGGAATATTACCAAGAAGCACTTTATTAAATCAATTAAATAAAATAATTAACAAAATTCAAAACACTGAAAAATGATGCTTTTAGGCTCCCGAAATGGGAGCTTGATTTTTTTAACGTTTGAGGTGGTAATATGAGTATCCCTACTGGAAAGATTACCAAAGAAAGTTCACGAAAAAAGCTAACAAAAAAACCACTAGTATTAGCATCAGTGATGTTAGCAATGTTTATGGGAGCGATTGAAGCCACGATTGTTTCCACTGCTATGCCGGCCATAGTTGCAGACCTAGGCGGATTCACCCTTTATAGCTGGGTATTTTCTGCGTACTTATTAATGAATTCTGTAACCGTGCTCATCTATGGGAAATTATCTGACTTATTCGGTCGGAAACCAATACTTACAATCGGTATTATATTCTTTTTAATCGGTTCGATACTATGTGGGTTCGCTACTTCCATGAAAATGTTGATAGTATTTCGTTTGATTCAAGGGTTTGGCGCTGGGGCTGTAACGCCAATCGCGACAACCATCGTTGGTGATATCTACACTACTGAGGAAAGAGCGAAAATTCAGGGATATCTATCTAGTGTTTGGGGTATTTCGGCAATTACAGGACCAGCAGTTGGGGGATTACTTGTTCAATATGTTAGCTGGCATTATGTTTTCTGGATTAACATTCCACTTGGGATTCTTTCATTAGTGGGTCTCTGGATGTTTTTACATGAAGATATCAGTAAGAAAAAACATGAGATAGATTATCTTGGTGCGCTATTGATGACGTTCATGATCTCTTCGCTGATGTTTATTCTTATGGAGGGTGGAAGCCGCTTTGCTTGGGATTCATGGCAGGCACTTAGTTTATTTGCATTTTGTGCCTTAACATTCCTTTTGTTCGTGCTTCAAGAGAGCCGTGCTAAGGAGCCAGTTATGCCATTTTCGCTATGGAAAGAACGTTCAATTCTTATCGCTAACACAACATCGCTTACAACAGGTATTATGTTAATTGGAATCTCCAGCTTTTTACCAACATTTGTCCAAGGTGTGATGGAACAAACCCCTATTGTCGCAGGATTTACATTGACAACGATGTCAATAGGCTGGCCTATCGCATCCACTCTAGCAGGACGATGGTTAATTACCATTGGCTATCGAAAAACTTCGATTATTGGCGGGGTGTCCTTAATCATCGGCAGTATAACTTTTGTGATAATGTCAGCATCATCTGGGCCACTATGGGCAGCGTTTGGTTCATTTTTGGTAGGATTAGGGATGGGCTTAACATCAACAGCATTTATTGTCTCGATTCAAAGTACTGTTGGTTGGGAACAAAGAGGAATCGCCACCGCATCTAATATGTTTATGCGGAATCTTGGAAATACCATTGGTGCCGCATTACTGGGAGCTATCCTAAATAATCGGCTAAGTCAGTATTTCAGCCAAAATAGACATTCCTATTCAGTGGATGATGTCAATATCCTCTTAAAATCTACTGAACGAGACCAACTCTCAGAATCAGCCCGAAGTATCTTACAGAATGGTTTGACCCATTCCCTTCACTTTGTTTATTATGTTGTCCTTGCATTTGCTGTTATTAGTTTACTATTAATATTATTTATACCGAAAAAGATTGATAGCTCTGTGTAACTTTCACAGGGCTTTTTTTAAGGAGTGGTCCGTTTGTCCTCATTATCTGAATTTCAGTTACTATCTGTATTGGCTCAGGAAATGAATATGCGAAAGGCGTCGGAACGACTATTTGTTTCACAACCCGCCCTTTCACAACGCTTGCAAACAATTGAAAAAGATTGGGGCACTAAACTATTTATTCGCTCACAAAAAGGTTTATCACTAACTCCTGCTGGTGAACATGTCATTGAATTTGTCAATGATGTACTTACCAAGCAAGAAAAGGTTCGTGAAACTATTTATTCTCTCCAATCGGGGGTGTCAGGCACTTTAAAAATTGCTGTTGCTTCGATTGTAGGGCAAAACTGGCTTCCGCAGGTGTTAAAGAAATTTATTGATAGATACCCTCAAGTTAAGATTTCATTAGTGACCGGATGGAGCAGCGAAATTTTAAAATTCTTATATGAGGACCAAGTTCATATTGGAATTATTCGGGGAACTCCTGATTGGAAAGGGGTTAAGGTTCACCTTTTTAATGACCCGTTATATTTAGTTGACAGGGAAATTACTAGTCCTGAACAAGTGTTACATACAGACCGTCCCTTCATTCAATTTAAAAGTGATTCAAATTATTATCAAGAAATTCAGGATTGGTGGATGAGAAATTTTAAGACTTCACCAAAAAGAACAGTAGTCGTCGATCAAATTGAAACCTGTAAACAAATGGCCTTTAATGGTATCGGTTATGCTATACTACCGGCGATAACATTAACGAAAACTGATAGGGAAATTTTCAAAATACCGCTTGTAGATGAGAATAATCACCCCTTAAAACGTGATACATGGCTTTTGGGCTATGAATCAGCCTTTCAACTAAAGCAAGTTAAAGCTTTTGTCGAATTAATTAAGGAATATATCGCAGAATCTTCAGAAGAATAAGGTGGTTTTTCTTGTTTTCAGTTCTTTTGTTTGATAAAGTAATTTTTAGTAAAGACAACAATAGGGGGCCTACTAATGAAAATGATGGATGCAAATGAAATTATTTCTTTTATTCAAAATAGCAAAAAATCTACACCAGTAAAGGTTTATGTAAAAGGTCAATTAGAGGGTATTGATTTTGGTAATGATACAAAAACTTTTATTAATGGGAATACTGGTGTTCTTTTTGGTGAGTGGTCTGATATTAATGAAATATTAGAAGCGAATAAAGCAAATATTGAAGATTATGTAGTTGAAAATGACCGCCGTAATTCTGCAATCCCTTTATTAGATATGAAGCATATTAATGCACGAATCGAGCCAGGTGTTGTTATCCGTGATCAAGTAGAGATTGGGGATAATGCAGTTATTATGATGGGGTCTGTTATCAATATTGGTGCAGTGATTGGCGAAAAATCCATGATTGATATGGGTGTTGTCCTTGGCGGCAGAGCAACGGTTGGAAAGAATTGTCATATTGGAGCTGGAACAGTATTAGCGGGAGTAATTGAACCACCATCTGCTAAGCCAGTTGTAATTGAAGATGACGTTCTTATTGGTGCAAATGCCGTTGTCCTTGAGGGGGTAACAGTTGGACAAGGTTCAGTAGTTGCTGCTGGTGCAGTAGTTACTCAAGATGTAGCGCCGTACACAGTTGTAGCTGGTATGCCTGCTAGGAAAATAAAAGACATCGATGAAAAAACAAAATCGAAAACTGAAATTATGCAAGAACTTCGACAACTATAAAAGCGGAATTGCCTAGAGGTACTAGGGTTAGATAATAAAAGTGGAAGCGTGGATTCTTTCCACGCTTCTTTTATAGGGGGGAAAGGTAATTAAATGAATCATTTTATCAAAATCCGCCGTGACCTTCATCAAATTCCAGAACTAGGATTCCAAGAGTTTAAAACACAGGCATACTTGTTAAATTACCTTGAATCTTTGCCACAAGACCGTATGACCATAAAGAAATGGAAGACTGGTTTGTTTGTTAAGATCCACGGTATCGATCCTCATAAAACAATTGGTTATAGAACTGATATTGATGGATTACCTATAAGTGAAGATACAGGCTTACCCTTTTCTTCTACACATAATGACAAGATGCATGCTTGTGGCCATGATTTTCACATGAGCATTGCTCTTGGGGTACTTACTTATTTCACGGAGAATCCAATTAAAGATGACCTTTTATTTGTTTTCCAACCGGCCGAGGAAGGACCGGGCGGAGCAGAACCAATGTTAAAATCAGAAGAAATGCAAAAATGGAAGCCAGACCTGATTTTTGCCTTACATATTGCACCAGAGTATCCCGTTGGATCAATAGCATTGAAGGAAGGGTTATTATTTGCAAATACCTCTGAATTGTTTATTGATCTAAAGGGCAAGGGGGGGCATGCAGCAAGACCGCACGAAACGAATGATATGGTTGTTGCCGCATGTTCATTGGTCAATCAGCTCCAAACCATTGTTTCGAGAAATGTTGACCCATTAGATAGTGCTGTTATAACCATAGGGAAAATTACTGGAGGCACAGTTCAAAACATTATTGCTGAAAATGCAAGACTGGAAGGAACGATTAGATCGCTTTCAGCTGAATCAATGAAAAAGGTTAAACATCGCATTGAAGCAATTGTTAAAGGAATCGAAGCAGGCTTTGAATGTGAAGCCTCAATCGATTATGGTTCGATGTATCATCAAGTATATAACACGGAGTCGATCACAAGAGACTTTATGCAATATATTGAAGAAGAAACCAATGTGGATGTTATTGAGTGTAAGGAAGCGATGACAGGTGAAGACTTTGGTTATATGTTAAAAGAAATCCCCGGGCTTATGTTTTGGCTTGGTGTAGAATCACCATATGGATTGCACCATGCAAAGTTAAATCCACAGGAAGAAGCAATAGGTGTAGCAATTAAAGTTATTAGATCTTATTTTTCTCATCTGGGGAATAGATAAGCAGGCTGATTATTTTATTCTGATTCGCAATCATGATAAAATAAAAGAGAATTAAAAGGGAAATTGTTACATATCGTCGTTTTATTCTGAAGTAAATAGGGTAAACTTATGGAGGGGAAATAGGGTTATAATTAATAATAATTATTTAATTAAATTGATTATAATTTAATATTGACTCGAAATAAGTTCTACCCTATAATTAGTATTGTGATAAAGGATAGCAAATGAGAATTGCTATAACCACTTAATATTTGGAGGGATTTGAATGCCTGAACGTATGGTAGGTAAACAAGCACCACGTTTTGAAATGGATGCAGTATTGCCAAACAAAGAATTTGGTAAAGTAAGTCTAGAAGAAAACATGAAAAACGATAAGTGGACTGTATTATTCTTCTATCCAATGGACTTTACATTTGTTTGTCCAACTGAAATCACAGCTTTATCAGACCGCTATGAAGAGTTTGATGATTTAGATGCAGTTGTTATTGGTGCATCTACTGATACTATTCATACTCACCTTGCTTGGATCAAAACAGACCGTAAAGAAAATGGTCTTGGTGATTTAAACTACGCATTAGCAGCTGATACTAACCATGTTGTAGCTCGTGACTATGGTGTTCTAATTGAAGAAGAAGGGATCGCATTACGCGGATTATTCATTATCAGCCCTGAAGGTGAATTAATGTATTCTGTTGTGAACCACAACAATATCGGCCGTGATGTTGATGAAACTCTTCGTGTACTTCAAGCATTACAAACTGGTGGTCTTTGCCCAGCTAACTGGAAGCCTGGACAAGCTACATTGAATGTATAATTTGTAGAAAATAGATTGACCTAACCTATTATAGTGTTAGGTCTTTTTAATAGGGGGATACCACATGAAATTACGTGAACCAATGCCAGAATTAACTGGGGCTGTTGAATGGTTAAATGGTGAAGTAACAAAGTCTGACCTTATCGGTGAAAAACCAACATTAATCCATTTTTGGTCGGTCAGCTGCCATCTTTGTAAAGAAGCAATGCCTCAAGTCAACCAATTTCGTGATGATTTTAAGGACAAATTAAATGTGGTTGCTGTTCATATGCCGCGTTCTGAAAACGATTTGAATATCGAGGAAATTAAACAAGTAGCCGCAGAACATGGTATCAATCAACCGATTTTTGTAGACAGTGAACATAAGTTAACAGAAGCGTTCGAAAATCAATATGTCCCTGCGTATTATGTCTTTGACCGTGAAGGGAAGCTCCGTCATTTCCAAGCAGGTGGAAGCGGCATGAAAATGCTCGAGAAACGTGTAAACCGTGTCTTGGATGAATTGGAAAAAACAGAATAATAACCATTGAAAAGCTGTCCGTTGTAATTCAACGGGCTGCTTTTTTATATGACTGTAACCTTGCAGCCTTTTACTCGTCGGTATTTATAAGTAAATATTTATACATGCCATAACAATAAGAATTAAAGGGGTGTTTGAAGATGAAAAATAGAATACGAAGGTTACCTATCCTATTTATTATCTTATTAATTTGTATTGCTGGTTGCAGTGCGGGCAGTGAGGAAAAAAGTGAAAAAATGTCTCAAAGTAATGATGTGGCTTTAAATAAAGCTCAATCTGGAAGTAGCGAGCAAGCAGACTTTTATTCAGGTGAATCGGGAAAGGTGGAAAAACCAACTGAACCCAATAATATAAAAATTCAAAACCAAATGGTCATTTATCAAGCGGATCTCGAACTACGTGTAAAAAAATTCGATAAAACGGTCCAAACTCTTGAAGAGAAAGTAATCAAATATGGTGGCTATATTACTGAGTCCAATGTGTACAAAGAGGGGAAGGAGCAAGTAAGTGGCAGCATTAGAATAAGAATACCACAAAAAAACTTTCAAGCTTTTTTACATGATGCAGAGAGCCAAGCTGCTGAGGTTCTGCATAGAAGCATTACGGGGCAGGATGTAACGGAGGAATATGTTGATCTTGAATCAAGATTAAAATCAAAAAGGGTAGTGGAAGAGCGGTTAACAGCATTCATGAAAAGTGCTGTAAAGACAGAAGATTTATTGAAAATCTCTGCTGATTTAGCAGTTGTCCAAGAGGAAATCGAGGCCATTGAAGGAAAGATGAAATTCTTAGAAAATCAAACATCCCTATCGACGGTTAACATCACTTTATATGAAAAAAGCGTAGTTATTCCAACGATCGATAAAGACAAGTTAAATACTTGGGAAAAAACAAAAAAACAATTTATGAAAAGTATCAATATGTTGTTGGCTGGCTTATCAAGTTTAGTTGTATTGATTATTGGCAATATCCCTATCATAGCTATTTTATTATTATTAGGATTTCTTTTCGTTTTCTTTTATAGAAAGAAGAAAAACAGACCTGAGTAAATAGAAGTACCATACTATATATCTTTAATGAATAATGCTAAAATGGATCATAGTAAGAATGTTTGATGCAGAGGGGTAATACTATGAAAATGAGCTTTGCAGTCATTGGGCTGGGCCGATTCGGTGGAAGTATTTGCCGTACACTGACCGATGAGGGGATGGAAGTACTGGCAATTGATAAAAATGAGGAACGTGTCAATGAATATGCTATGATTGCTTCCCATGCAGTTGTAGGTGATACAACAGACGAAGCCGTTTTAAAAAGCTTAGGGATCCGGAACTTTGATCATGTAATCGTTGCTATTGGCGATGATATTCAATCAAGCATACTAACAACCCTTATTCTTAAAGAACTAGGTGTCGTACGTATTACAGTAAAGGCTCAAAACGATTACCATGAAAAAGTCCTTCGTAAAATTGGAGCAGACAGTGTTGTTCACCCAGAAAGAGATATGGGAAGACGTATAGCAAACAATATGGCCTCTAGTAACGTTGTTGACTATCTTGAACTTTCAGATGAACACAGTATTGTTGAAATTGTCGCGAATGGAAGACTTAGTGGTCATACGATTATGGATTTGGACATTCGGAAGAGATATGGTTTGAATATTGTTGCTATTAAAAGAGGAGAAGAGATTATTGTTTCTCCACAAGCGAAAGAAACCTTTCACGCTAATGATGTGTTAATTGTAATCGGAACAGACCAGGATATCGATCGATTTGAAAAAAAGGTATTGGAATAAGAAAAGCGGAAGCGCCTTGCTCAGGGGCGACAGGCATAAGACGAGCAGGCGTGAAGGTTGTTCTTTAACCTTCATGTCTGATTGGCTTATGACCCCGAGCCCCTAGGCGCTGGAGCTAGACAATAAAGAAAAGCGGAAGCGCCCCTACAGGTGCTTCCGCTTCTCTTATTATTTACACTTCCATAATGATTGGTAAGATCATTGGTCTGCGTTTTGTTTTTTCGTACAGGAAAGGAGCTAATGTATCGGTAATTTCGTTTTTAATTTCCGACCATTGGCTTGTCTTTCTTTCCATTACCCTATTCAAGTGTTTGGTGATGAGGTTCTGTGCGTCATTGATTAAATCGCCTGATTCTCGCATATAAACAAATCCACGTGAAATTAAATCTGGTCCTGATGCAATTTTAAATTCTTTCATATTAATACTTACCACCACAACCACTAACCCCTCTTCTGAGAGGATCCTACGGTCACGTAAGACGATATTTCCGATGTCGCCTACTCCGCTGCCATCAATATAAACGGAACCAGATGGGATCTTTCCTGCAACTTGTGCTGTATCCTCGGAAAGAGCTAATACTTCACCATTATCCATGATAAAACAGTTTTCTTCTTGTACGCCACAATCAACGGCAATCTTAGCATGCATTCTTTGCATACGATATTCACCATGAATAGGCATAAAGAACTTCGGTCTGATTAAGCGAAGCATAAGCTTTTGTTCTTCCTGTCCACCGTGACCAGAGGTATGAATATTGCTGAGTTTTCCGTGAATGACTTCAGCACCTGCTCTGTAGAGCATATTAATAGTTCTGCTCACGCTGATTGTGTTCCCAGGAATTGGTGAAGATGAAAATACAACGGTATCTCCGGGAATGATTTGAATTTGTCTGTGTGTACCATTTGCAATTCTTGATAGGGCAGCCATCGCCTCGCCCTGACTTCCAGTACAAAGGATGGTAACTTTATCAGCAGGCAGTCGATTAATTTGATTTGCTTCAATAAAGGTCTCTTTAGGTGCATTAATATACCCTAACTCAAGTCCAATATTTATGGCAGCTTCCATGCTTCGTCCAAAAACTGCAACTTTCCTTCCATATACCACGGCAGCCTCTACTACTTGCTGCAATCGGTGAATATTCGATGCAAAGGTAGCAAATATAATTCGGCCATCCACTTTACGGAAAATATCGTTAATACTGTCGCCTACGCGGCGTTCTGACATCGTAAATTCAGGTATTTCACTATTCGTACTGTCTGAGAGTAAACAAAGTACGCCTTCCTTACCGATTTCGGCCATTTTAGTTAAATTAGCTGGTTCACCGACAGGAGTAAAATCAAATTTAAAATCACCAGTATGAACAATTTGACCTGGTGGTGTTTTAACAACAATTCCATAAGAATCAGGAATACTATGAGTGGTGCGGAAAAAAGTAACCGATGTTTTGCGGAACTTAATGACATCGTCTTCTTTTATATCAATCAGCTTTGCATTTCTTAGTAAGCCGTGTTCTTCAAGTTTATTTTTAATTAATCCAAGAGCCAGTTTGCCTCCATAAATTGGAACATTGACTTCACGTAATAAATAGGGAATACCACCAATGTGGTCCTCGTGTCCATGAGTAATAAATAAACCTTTTATTTTTTCTTGATTTTTAACCAGATAGGTATAATCCGGAATAACATAATCAATGCCTAATAGCTCGTCCTCTGGAAATTTTATGCCGGCATCAATTAAAATTATTTCATCCTGGAACTGAACTGCATATGTGTTTTTGCCAATTTCGCCTAATCCACCCAGGGCAAAAACTGCAGTTTGATCATTCTTAACAAATTTCATAAATTATCATTTCTCCAATACGTTATAGTCTTCATTTTGTTGTTCATAACTAAGGTGTGCTCCCTTAACTTCTTGAACGGATTCAACATTATAGCCACGGTCAGCAATTTTTGAACGGACGTCTCTTACTGATTCACCTTCAATAAAAAGGGTTTTTGTATTCTCTCTGACAGGTACTTCTGTGATGCTTTCCTGATAATATACTTTAAATATCATTACAATATCGCTCCTAACTTGGGACATAGCTTTTTCTATTATATAAAACATTTTCATCTTTTTCATTTATTTTCTTTGGAAAACATTAGTCTTGTATGAAAAGTATGTAAAAAGAATCGTTATTTTTACAATTTACAATAATGAAGGAGCCCTTCGCAAGTTTGAAGGGCCCTAAATAAATTTAGGCAATGTATTTATGCAATAGATTTTTTTCGTAGTAAATCATTCCACTGTTTTAAGAGCTTCTTTCTAAGCTTCTTTAACATAGTGGATCATCTCCTTATCTCCTATTTTATACGAACCTTGTCCAATGTAAAGTAAGCTATGGCAGATTATTGAAGTTTTTTTAAAATAAGAGTATTTTTACTTTATTATATGAAGAAAATGCTGATTCAATCATGGTTAAACATGGAATTAGATTGACAATATAAAATCCAGCTAAAAAAGAACCGACCCTTGGGCCAGTTCTTTTATGTTTTTACAACTTCAAATATGGCGATTTACCGCTCGATTGCAATGGCACCTTCGATCGGTCTTAATGGATCTTCATGATTAATATAATCATAAAACATAATCCCATTTAAATGATCAATTTCGTGTTGAAAACAAATAGCAGGAAGTCCTTTTAAACGAAGTTTCACTTCTTCACCGTTTAGAGTTGTTCCCTTTACCGTGATTCTTGCATATCTCGGGACGTAGCCAGGAATCGCTCTATCAACGGACAGGCAGCCTTCGCCTGAGTTCAAATAGGATTTTTCAACAGAATGGCTAATAATTTTTGGGTTAAATAGCGCATAACTATAAAGAGTCCCTGTCTCATCCATTAAATGGACAGCAATCATTCGTTTTAAGACATTGATTTGTGGGGCGGCTAAACCGATTCCAGGGCGCAGGCCGTATTGTATAGACATTTCAGGATTTTGGCTATTAATGACATATTCTAATAAGCTGCTTAGTATTTGTTTATCCTCTTCAGAAGGCGGCATGGATACTTCTGCTGCCACTTTTCTAAGGGAAGGATGGCCATCTCGTATGATATCACCCATCGTTATCATGAAACACTCACTCCTGTACTCTAACTGAATTATTGATAATAATTAGTCTATCAGACAATTAATAAAAAGTTAACAATTGATTAAAGCCCACCTGATGAATCCTTTTCACAAACTTGTTATTGTCAAACAAACCAAGTGCCGATATAGTAGAATATGGAATAAGCAGGAGGTTTAAAACATGTCATTTATAAAAAATTCTGGTTTTATTTTTTTTATATTGGTTTTGGCAGTGATTTTTGCAGGATGTACAAAAGAAAAAACACCTGAAGAAAAAATGTATACCGTGTTAGAAAAAGTCGTAACGGCAGAAAAGGTATTCGAGGAACAACAGAATCCGCTTTTTGAACTTGAAAAAAAGGAAAAAGCGATTTATGACCAAATTATTGAACTCGGCATGAAAGAATATGATCAAATCGTTAAGCTTTCAGATGAAGCCCTTTTATTAGTAGATCAAAGAAAAGAACTTATGGATAAGGAAACAAACAGTATCAAGCTCTCAGAAAAGGAATTTTCAAAAGCTAAAAAAATAAAGGATAAATTTGAAGATCCAAGCCTTACGAAATTAGCTAATGAAATGTATGAGACGATGATGAAAAGATATGAAGCGCATGAAGAGTTATACACTGAATATAATGAAGCCCTTAAAAATGATAAAGCATTATACGAAATGTTTAAAAATAAAAACCTCCCACTTGATGATCTTGAAGCCCAAGTAAATAAACTCAATGAAACATATAAAAGGATTTCTAATGCAAATGAAAAATTTAATATGCTGACAGAACAATACAATGACAAAAAGTTGTCATTTTATAAGCAGGCCGGACTTAATTCAAGTAACTAAATAGTATTTAATATAAAAAAATCGGCATACCATGCCGATTTTTTTATATTATAACAACTTCGAAAAAAGAATATATATATATAACAGATTTTGAAATCTAATGATACAGAAGGAATAATAAACAATTAATTAGCAACATGTTAGTGTTGAAAAATATTAATATATACTATTTGACGTGTAAAAACTAATGAGGTAAACTTGTAAAAGAGTTCATTAATTGTATCAATGATGTTACATAAAATAGTGGTACAGAATAAAATAATTGTGAGGTAAAAGAAAATTTGTTTTATCTTATCTTTTCTGTGAAAAACTATTTATTAGTATGTGAAGAACTAAGATAACCAAAATTCTATGTAATATCACGGGTTTATCCAATACAAAGTATAAAATGGATAGGACTTATTATCTGCTTTTATTCTTTAGGTTTTGGGTAATCTAACTTAGTGGATAATATTTTCAAAAATTTAGCTCCTGAATTGAAAGGAAGAGGTGACCTAAATGGTTTCTAAAACTCAAAACGCTAAGCTTGATGCGAAGAAAACACTAGAAGTTGTTGAAGAACAATTTCAAACACTTCAAATTCTAAATGAATCTGGTGAAGTCGTTAACGAAGCGGCGATGCCAGACTTAAGCGATGAACAACTACAAGAATTAATGCGTCGCATGGTCTATACACGAATTCTTGACCAGCGTTCTATTTCTTTAAATCGTCAAGGAAGATTAGGTTTCTATGCTCCAACTGCAGGGCAAGAAGCTTCTCAATTAGCTTCACAGTTTGCATTAGAAAAGGAAGATTTTATTTTACCTGGATATCGTGATGTTCCTCAAATTGTTTGGCATGGCTTACCGTTATCTCAAGCATTTTTATGGTCAAGAGGACATTTCCAAGGTATGCAAATTCCGGACGGAGTAAATGTTCTTCATCCTCAAATAATCATTGGTGCCCAATATGTACAAACTGCCGGTGTTGCTCTTGGTTTTAAAAAGCGTGGAACAAAGGCAGTAGCCATTACTTATACCGGTGATGGAGGTACATCACAAGGGGATTTCTATGAAGGAATGAACTTTGCAGGTGCCTATAAAGCTCCAGCTATCTTCATTGCTCAAAATAACCGATTCGCGATTTCAACTCCTGTTGAAAAGCAATCTGCTGCCAAAACTCTTGCTCAAAAAGCTGTTGCAGCTGGAATTCCAGGAATTCAAGTTGATGGTATGGATCCACTTGCTGTTTATGCTGCTGTCCGTGAAGCACGCGAGAGAGCAATTAATGGTGAAGGTCCAACATTCATTGAAACTTTAACATATAGATATGGTCCACATACTATGGCTGGTGATGATCCAACTCGTTATCGTACAGCAGATCTTGACAATGAATGGGAAAAGAAAGATCCATTAGTTCGTTTCCGTAAATTCCTTGAGAACAAAGGTCTTTGGTCAGAAGAAAAAGAAAATGAAGTAATCGAACAAGCGAAAGAAGACATTAAAGAAGCAATTAAATTAGCTGATGCTGCACCTAAACAAAAGGTTACCGACTTAATGTCTATTATGTATGAAGAAATGCCTCAAAACTTAAAAGAACAATATGAAATATATAAAGAAAAGGAGTCGAAGTAAGCCATGGCTCAAATGACAATGATTCAAGCAATTACAGATGCATTACGTTCGGAATTACGCAACGATCCCAATGTTTTAGTATTCGGTGAAGACGTTGGTGTAAACGGTGGTGTATTCCGTGCAACCGAAGGGTTGCAACAGGAATTTGGCGAAGATCGTGTATTTGACACTCCACTCGCTGAATCAGGAATCGGCGGCTTAGCAGTAGGTCTAAGTTTACAAGGATTCCGCCCAGTTCCCGAAATTCAATTCTTTGGATTCGTATTTGAGGTAATGGATTCCATTGCTGGTCAGTTAGCCCGCCAACGTTTTCGTTCAGGTGGAAAGACTAGTGCGCCAGTAACGTTTCGTTCGCCATTTGGTGGAGGGGTACATACTCCTGATATGCACGCTGACAGTTTAGAAGGACTTATGGCTCAGACACCAGGAGTAAAGGTTGTTATTCCGTCAACTCCGTATGATGCTAAGGGGCTGCTCATTTCATCTATCCGTGACAATGATACAGTTGTTTTCCTTGAGCATATGAAGTTATACCGTTCTTTCCGTCAAGAAGTTCCTGAAGAGTCATATACAATTCCACTAGGAAAAGCTGAAGTTAAACGTGAAGGTACAGACGTTACAATTGTTACCTATGGTGCAATGGTACATGAGTCATTGAAAGCTGCAGAAGAGTTAGAAAAAGAAGGTTTTTCTGCGGAAGTAATTGACTTACGGACTGTAAGCCCGATTGATATTGAGACAATTATTGCATCCGTTGAAAAAACAGGCCGTGCGATTGTTGTTCAAGAAGCACAAAAACAAGCTGGTATTGCAGCAAATGTTGTTGCTGAAATAAATGATCGTGCAATTTTAAGTTTGGAAGCACCAGTTTTACGTGTGGCTGCTCCAGATACAGTTTTTCCATTCCCGCAAGCAGAAGCTGTTTGGCTTCCGAATTATAAAGATGTAATTGCAACAGCTAAAAAAGTTTTAACCTTTTAATTAACTTATTTAATCGTACACTAATATTTCTATAGTTATGTTGCTCAAAAAAACATGTAATTTAGGAGGATGAATCCTAGTGTCATTTCAATTTAAAATGCCTGACATCGGTGAAGGTATACATGAAGGCGAAATTGTTAAATGGTTCGTAAAACCAGGTGACAAAGTTCAAGAAGATGATGTACTTTGTGAGATTCAAAATGATAAAGCTGTAGTAGAAATCCCTTCCCCTGTTGAAGGAACAGTAGTTGATGTATTAGTTGGCGAAGGAACTGTCGCTACAGTTGGACAAGTTTTAGTAACCTTTGATGCTCCTGGTTACGAAAACCTTCAATTTAAAGGCGATGAACATGCTGATGAACCGAAACAAGAAGAGAAGCCAGCGGCAGCAGCTCCTGCGCCAGAGGTTAAACAAGATGCAGCACCACAACCAGCAGCAGTAGCAGTGGCACCGCAAGTTGAAGTAGATCCAAATCGTCGAATTGTAGCAATGCCGTCTGTTCGTAAATACGCTCGTGAAAAAGGAATAAATATCCAGTTGGTTCCAGGTACAGGAAATCTTGGACGAATTTTAAAGACTGATATCGATGCCTTTGTCAGCGGTGGAGCTGCACCTTCAGCACAAGCTGTTACTAATGCAGCTGCAGTAACGGAACCATCTGGAGTGGAAGCACCAAAAGCAGCCGCTGCTATTCCACAAGGTGAATACCCAGAAACACGCGAGAAGATGAGTGGTATTCGGAAGGCAATTGCTAAGGCCATGGTTAACTCTAAGCACACTGCACCACACGTAACACTTATGGATGAAGTGGATGTAACTAAACTTGTTTCACACCGTAAGAAGTTTAAAGAGGTAGCTGCAGCCAAAGGCATTAAGCTTACATTCTTACCATACATCGTTAAAGCATTAACAAGTGCATTACGTGAATTCCCTGCATTAAACACATCACTAGATGATGCAACAAGTGAAATTATTCATAAGCATTATTATAATATTGGAATTGCAGCTGACACAGAAAAAGGCTTACTTGTACCAGTTGTAAAAGATGCAGACCGTAAGTCAGTTTTCACAATTTCTAACGAAATCAATGAATTAGCTGGAAAAGCACGTGACGGAAAACTTGCTCCTAATGAAATGAAAGGTGCTTCATGTACGATTTCCAACATTGGTTCAGCGGGCGGTCAATGGTTTACTCCAGTAATTAATCACCCTGAAGTTGCCATCTTGGGTGTTGGCCGTATTGCAGAAAAACCAATCGTTAAAAATGGTGAAATTGTTGCGGCACCAGTATTAGCTTTATCTTTAAGCTTTGACCACCGCATGATCGATAGAGCAACAGCACAAAATGCATTAAATCATATTAAACGTTTGTTGAACGATCCAGAACTATTGTTAATGGAGGCGTAATATAATGGTCGTTGGAGATTTCCCAATTGAAACAGATACTATAGTCATCGGAGCTGGTCCAGGAGGATATGTTGCAGCTATTCGTGCAGCACAGCTTGGACAAAAGGTGACAATTGTTGAAAAAGAATATGTAGGCGGCGTTTGTTTAAATGTCGGTTGTATTCCATCGAAAGCGTTAATTTCGGCAGGACACCGTTACGAAACAGCCATGCATTCGGATACTTTTGGAATTACCGCAGAAAATGTAAAAGTGGATTTTACAAAAGTTCAAGAATTTAAGGCAGGCATCGTTAAAAAGTTAACAGGTGGTGTCGAAGGTTTATTAAAAGGTAATAAAGTAAACATTGCTCGTGGTGAGGCCTATTTTGTTGATGCCAATACATTACGTGTTATCAATGAAGATTCAGCACAGACTTATACCTTTAAAAATGCAATTATTGCAACTGGTTCTCGTCCTATCGAGCTCCCAGCCTTTAAATATTCAAAACGTGTTCTAAATTCTACAGGTGCACTTAACTTAAATGAAATCCCTGAAAAAATCGTTGTTATCGGCGGTGGAGTAATCGGAATTGAACTAGGTGGTGCTTATGCAAACTTTGGCAGCCAGGTTACCATTTTAGAAGGTGCGGAAGAAATACTCGGTCTTGGCGTTTTTGACAAGCAAATGGCTGCTCTTGTAAAGAAAAGCATGAAGAAAAAAGGTGCAGAATTCTTTACAAAAGCATTTGCTAAGGGCGTTGAAGAAACTGAAAACGGCGTTGTTGTAACGTTCGAAACAAAAGGCGAAGAAAAGAAAATCGAAGCAGATTATGTGTTTGTAATGGTCGGAAGACGCCCTAACACTGATGAAATGGGATTAGAACAAGTGGGTGTTAAGTTATCTGACCGTGGTTTGATTGAAATTGACAAACAATGTCGCACGAACCTTAGCAATATCTATGCTATTGGTGATGTTGTTGCTGGTCCTCAATTGGCACATAAAGCATCATATGAAGCGAAAATTGCTGCTGAGGCGATTGCTGGTCACACCTCTGAAATTGATTATTTAGGTATTCCTGCAGTTGTCTTCTCTGAACCTGAACTTGCTTCAGTTGGTTACACAGAAGCCCAAGCAAAAGAAGAAGGAATTACTGTAAACGCGGCTAAGTTCCCATTTGCTGCTAATGGTCGTGCGTTATCATTAGACAGTGGTGATGGATTCTTGAAACTAATTACTCGGAAAGAAGATGGACTTGTAATTGGGGCACAGATTGCTGGAACAAGCGCATCAGATATGATTGCAGAATTAGGCCTAGCGATTGAAGCAGGAATGACTGCAGAAGATCTTGCTATGACCATCCATGCACATCCAACACTTGGAGAAATCACAATGGAAGCGGCAGAAGTTGCATTAGGAAGCCCAATCCATATTATGAAATAATTTAGAAACAAAAAAGTCCTTTTCGCTAAATAGCGGAAAGGACTTTTTCTATTTAGGATGATTTGATTTATGTACTGAGGCGTAAAAATATCCCTGGTATCATAAAAACAAAATATATCTCTCGTTTTTAGAACATATACTTAAAAGAAACAGCATTCTAATATCAATTTTGAATGTATTAAGAGTGGTGATAAATATGAGGGTCTATATTGTCGTGATACTACAATTTATCATTTGGAGCGGTTATACATTTATTGAATGGTTGTCAAAGCATGACCAGCTTATATATAAAGTCATCATGTTTTTTGTGTTTTTTTATCTAGCCTTTTTAATTGGAAATCATGTAACCAAATCAGCGCGTAAAACTCTTTTTATCACTACCTTAAGCCTCGTTATATACACTTCGATTCACTATACCATGGAAATGTTTACGCACTAAAAAAGCCCCTCAAGGAGCTTTTTTATTTTCGTGGATAATAATACATGATCCGTTCATTGAATAGATGGAGTTCCCCTTGCAGTTTTTTCGCAAGGTATTTACAAAATTCATTGGCTTTTCCTTTATCACCGTAAGTAGATTGATCAGGTAAAGTGACTTGTATGTATGTTTGTTCAAATTCCTGACCGTCTTCATTACGAATCGTTTCCTGATCAATTCCAACTAAAATGGCATAGTAGCGTTCATCATTTGAGTGTAAATAGAACCATTTTCCTTTGGCCTCTGTTGTTTCTTTCATTTCATATGGGAAGGCTGACTCTCCGTATTCCCATCCTATTTGGTTTCCTGTTTTTGTTGTATTTTTTTTATACTCGTGAAATAAATCTTTTACTTCCTCAATTGTTACATTTTGTTTAGCAGATGAAGGCACTAGCTTAATGTATGCGTTAACAGCCATCATCATTCCCCCCCACTAGTCAGTTAATATTAACCATCTCTATTCTAGCACTGAATAAAATCTTATGACAACTGCCGCATGAAATAATTGTACAAGTTTCTTGTTTCTTGTTAAAATTTGAATTATAATAATATTCTAAATATTAAATTCTGAAAGAAGGAGGAACTTATGGGAATTTTTGAGAAGCTCTATGATGAGCATGAAAATTCAAAAGTGAGATTTATTGGATTTACCACGGAAAGTACTCGTTATGATTTTGGAATTATTTATACCAAAATGTTTTTTGGGAAGCCTTTGGTTGTTTGCATGCAAACAGGCCGATCCACTCTCCTTGACCCCAAAGATATTGAAGATATTGATTACCTTCAAACTATATTCCGTATACCAGACCAACAGCAGGCCGAAGATTTAGCTGACTTCTTCAGAGAAACACTCCCATCCATCCCATTTATCACCCAATATGAGTAATAATTCAAAAAAGAAGGCCTGTTTAGGCCTTTTTTTTATGAGTATTTTTTAAATGTGATATACAATTTAGGCTTGAAATTTATAATGTGATATATTATTATTTGTTTAAGGATATATAAATACTTCGCTTTAATGACATTCATTAATGAAAAGGGGATTGAGCAAATGGGTACTTTAGTATGCCAAACATGTAATTCTACTATTGATCATTTTGAAGATGAAAAAGTAACGGTGCTTTATTCTAAGTGCAATTGTTGCGAGGCTCATCATACAGAGGAAGATAAATAATAGCTAATAAAAATAAAACAGGATTCCTAAATGGAATCCTGTATTTTTGTTCTATTTTATTGCTTTATACTCTTTAATCACAAGAAGTGATTTGAGCTCATCATCCTCCGGTCCTTGTACAGGAAGGCCAGCTTCGAGGTTTTTCCGGATGTAATGGAGGTTTTCCTTTGTAATAATTTCACCAGGGATAAAAATTGGGATACCTGGTGGATAAACCATAACAAATTCTGCAATAATTCTTCCTTCTGATTCTTCAAAAGGAATAACTTCTGTTTCCGCATAAAATGCATCTCTAGGTGTTAATGCAAGCACTGGGATTTCAGGTAGTAGAACTTCTACAGGCTCAATTCTATCGGTACTGTGCTGGCATATGTCCGCTAATTCCTTGAGAGCATTTACTAGTAAGTCAGCTTCAGTTTCTGTGTCTCCAAGTGTGATAATACAAAGAATATTATATAAATCGGAAAGTTCCACTTCAATATTATGTTTTTCTCTTAGCCATTTTTCTACATCATAACCAGTTAATCCTAATTCTTTTACAGAAATAATTAATTTAGTTGGATCATAATCAAAGGTAGCTTTTGATCCTAAGATTTCTTCACCAATACAATGTAGATTTTCGATTTCATTAACTCTTTTTCGAATCGATTGTGCTAATTTAATGGTATTATCAATTAATTCCCTTCCCTTAGTAGCTAATTGCTTACGTGCAACATCGAGTGAAGCAAGCAATAAATACGAGGTAGAGGTGGTAGTAAGCATACTTAATATGGATTGGACATGTTTGGCAGAAACGAGGCCTTCTTTTACATTTAGAATCGAACTTTGAGTCATTGAACCACCTAGTTTATGAACGCTGGTAGCTGCCATATCTGCACCTGCCTGCATTGCAGAGAGTGGAAGTTCTTCATGAAAATGAATATGCACCCCATGGGCTTCATCAACTAAGACAGGGATATCATAAGAGTGTGCAATTTCAACAATCTTTTTCAAATCTCCGGAAATACCAAAATAAGTTGGGTTGATAACTAATACTGCTTTCGCATCTGGATGCTGTTTAAGAGCTCTTGCCACGGCATCGGGAGTGATTCCATGAGATATACCTAGTTCCTTATCAATTTCGGGCTGGATAAACACTGGAATAGCACCTGAGAAAACAATGGCAGACATGATAGATTTATGAACATTTCTAGGTACGATAATTTTATCATCTGGACCACAAACAGCCATAATCATCGCAATTATCGCTCCGCTTGTGCCTTGTACAGAAAAGAATGTTCTATCTGCACCAAAGGCTTCGGCTGCTAAATCTTGCGCTTGTTTGATAATCCCTTTTGGCTGATGTAAATCGTCTAGCGGACCAATATTTATTAAGTCGATAGACAGGGCGTTATCCCCGATAAAGTTACGAAATTCAGGGTCAATCCCAGCGCCTTTTTTATGACCAGGAATATGAAACTGAATTGGATTCTTCTTTGCATGTTCTAATAAACCGCTAAATAACGGTGTTTGATTTTGAGACAATTTATAAACACACCTCTTTGTAAAAAATACTCTAATTATGTCGAATTTCAATAATAAACAAAGGAATTATAGCATTATTCCCATTCATTGCAAAGAAATTTATGTTATTCCTTATCCAGTTTTTGATAGTTTCCCTTTAACACAGGAAAATTACCCTAAAGTAACGAAATAACAAGTAGAAAGTTTTTAGGAGGGTTTCAATTGGAATGGAAAACACGAGTGACTCAATTATTAAACATACGTTATCCGATAATTCAAGGGGGATTAGCCTATTTAGCCTATTCTGAATTAGCGGCAGCTGTTTCAAACGCAGGTGGTCTAGGGCAGATCACAGCTATGTCATTAGCTGAACCTGAACAACTTCGAGCAGAAATACGTAAAGTAAGACAACTAACAAACAATCCTTTTGGGGTGAACTTTGCGATTGGACAGCATGGAAGACCATTTGCCGATTTTCTACAAGTGGCTATTGATGAAAAGGTTCCGGTTGTTTCAATGACAGGAGGAAATCCTGCTCCCATATTTGAGCAATTAAATGGTACACAGATAAAAACACTTGTCCTTGTTGCGGCCAGAAGACAGGCAGTTAAGGCAGAGGAACTTGGTGCAGATGCTGTTATGGTTGTGGGGCAGGAAGGTGGGGGCCACCTTGGCCGAGATGATGTAGGTACAATGGTACTGGTGCCTCAAGTGGTAGATGCTGTTTCTATACCTGTTATTGCTTCAGGGGGAATAGGTGATGGACGTGGACTAATGGCTGCCCTTAGTTTAGGTGCAGAGGGTATTGAAATGGGTACAAGATTCATTGCAACAAAAGAATGTGTTCATGCCAATGAACTATATAAGAATACCTTAGTGGAAGGCAATGAATCTGGCACAGTGGTGATTAAAAGGACTATCGGTGCTCCGGCTAGAGCATTAGCTAATAGTTGGACAGAAAAAATTCTAGAAATTGAAAAAAACAATGGGGGATATGATGATTTAAAAGATTACATTAGTGGAACTGCAAACCAACGCTATATTTATGATGGTCTACCTGATAATGGTTTTGCATGGGCAGGGCAAGTGATGGGTTTAATAAAAGATGTCCCTACAGTTGAAGAATTATTTCATCGAATGATACATGATGCTGAACAAATTCGTGCAAAATGGGGAAAATAAGTATATGATTCTGTTTAGTTGATTTAGTAAGAAGGTGAAATTATGGAATACCAATATCCTATTGACCATCAATGGAGTACAGAAGAAATTGTGGATGTAATTGCATTTTTTGAAACAATTGAAAAGGCATATGAACAGGGAATTGACCGCGATGTCGTATTGAAGGCATATCGCCGCTTTAAAGAAATCGTTCCCAGCAAAGCCGAAGAAAAGACAATTTGTAATGAATTTGAAGAAATGAGTGGCTATTCTTCTTATCGAACTATAAAAAAAGTAAAAGATGCAGCCTCCGGGGATAGAATTAAAATGAAATAGGATAAACACGATCCTGCACCTCTTGTGCAGGATCTGATTTTTTTCTTACTTTCTATTTTGTGAAATTCGATATAAAGTGGCAACTTTCTCAAAAACACCCTCAATTTGCTGAATTAATTGATCAGAACCTAATTGAATGACTTTTTCTCTTTCAATTGTATAACCACATAATAATTCTGCTTTTTTTACGTTATGCAGGCGGTCAAAAAGCGAACGAAGTTCTTCCTTTGATAAATGACTGTGGGAAATGGTTTCTGGCTTTGTATGATCCACTGACCAAACATAGTCCTTTGGTGTATCTTTGTAAATTTTTGCTATTTTTTTTGAAAATCTTTCAGCAATTAATTCTTTTTGAGGTGCTTCATAAATAACAGCAAACCATATAAACAAATGGGTATTCCACATGCCGATTTGAAAATGGGGGAGCATCTTATAACCACGAGGATTATTTGAGAATGCAACCCAAGTATCTTTAGGCGGATTAATGGTCCTTCTAGCATGTTTTGCCACATGAACAAACATTTCATCATCCGTATGTGAAGAAATGAAAGGGGCGAAATAATTTCCTAATTCTTCCAATTTAGGTCTGACCGTTTCCTTCAAAGCCTCCATCCTTGCCTCTAAACCATCTATTAAAAAAACATCAAAATCTTCTTTTGTAAATCCTGTAAAACCCATATATAAACCTCCAAATAAACATTTGTTTCTAATTGTAGCATAACAATCAGAGAGACCTATAGTTTGATGCTTTCTAGGTTAGAGCACATATTTGTTGCAACATATCTCCCTGACTCATATTATACAGTAAAAAAATAATCTGAAAAATGAATCAAATCCAGGAAGGGGAGGAGAAACGTGAAACAATTGATGAATACCTCACTAAAAAAAGCAAGCGAAAAGGAAAGGACTGCAGTATTAAGATTGGAAATGGATTATGAATTAGCTACATTATTCGAAGCGATTGAAGAAAAGAATGAGAAAAAAATGAAAGAATGCAAACAAAAATTAGAAAAAATCCGCCAAGAATTATTACGATTAAAAGCACTTTGATAAATTTATGATGTTTTTTATCCAAGGAGAAATAAAGCAGGATGGAGAGAAATAGAATATACTCTGAACTTATCAAAACGAACTCCAGCAAAAATGAAGGGGGTTCGTTTATTATTGTCCTTTTTGATGTGGTACGTGTACCTCTTAAAAGTTGATGTGTTCTAACAATTTGATTAAGCTAAAGGTACATTATTTAATTTATCATGCATCATACTACATACATTGAAATCTAGACAGGAATTTATTTAGATGTGTTGGAGGAGTGTTATGAACTGGGATCAAATTTATTCTCATGCAAAGGAATGGGTTAATGACGCTGGAGCTAGAATTAGATTATCTTTTGATGAAACATTGAATATTCAAACGAAGTCAAATGCTAATGATTTGGTTACAAATATGGATAAAGAAATTGAGCAATTTTTTATTAGTAAAATCAGAGCGGTATATCCCGATCATAAAATATTGGGAGAAGAAGGGTTTGGAGACACACTTGAAAGTCTTGATGGTGTGGTTTGGATGATTGATCCAATCGATGGAACGATGAATTTTATACACCAACAAAGAAATTTTGCTATTTCTCTTGGGATATATGAGAATGGGATTGGTAAAATTGGACTCATTTACGATGTGGTCCATGATGAACTGTATCATGCCAAAAAGGGAAATGGAGCCTATTTAAATGAAAAGACTCTGGTACCACTCAAGGATACACTGGTTAAGGAATCCATCATTGCACTAAATGCAACATGGGTAATGGAAAATCACCGTATTGATCATAATTTAATGATACCTCTAGTGAAAGATTCACGGGGAACAAGGTCATATGGTTCAGCAGCCCTTGAAATGGTGTTTGTTGCGACAGGAAGGGTTGACGCATACCTCTCGATGCGCTTATCGCCTTGGGATGTTGCTGCAGGAGCAGTAATTATTGAAGAACTAGGCGGGGTGGTTACAAATCTAAGGGGAGAAAAACTTAATTTTCTTGCACAGGATTCATTATTTACTGCAAATCATGGATTGCACCAATCAATCTTGAAGGACTACTTAAAAGGGGGTAGATGGTAAAAAGAAGAAGCCGATGCAGGCTTCTTCTTTTTATAATTCTCCATTTTCACGCATTTTTCTTTTGGTTTTAAAGCCCATCCCCATAATTACGATAATTGCAATGATACAGCCAAGTGCACCGATTATGCTTTTTTCGCTAATTGCAATGCCAATCCCCATTATACTCGCGGCTGCAAGGATGGCATAAACGAGTAATGACCACTTCACGTTTTTCATTTTTTGATACCCCTTTTTTAGTTCAAAAATTGAGTGCTTTAGTATAATTTTAATTCTACAATAAAATGGTTAGGGGTTTCCACTTTAATTGTGGTATAATGTTTTAGTTGTGAATGGGAAACTACAAATAGACTTATTTTTAGAATATAGGAGTGGAATTTTTTGAATATAAGAAATGATATACGTAATATTGCGATCATTGCCCACGTTGACCACGGGAAAACAACATTGGTAGACCAATTGTTGAAACAATCTGGAACATTTCGTTCTAACGAGCATGTTGAAGAACGTGCTATGGATTCGAATGACTTAGAAAGAGAGCGTGGAATCACCATCCTCGCGAAGAACACGGCGATTCAATACAAAGATACTCGTATCAATATTTTGGATACTCCAGGACACGCTGACTTTGGCGGAGAAGTGGAACGGATTATGAAAATGGTTGATGGGGTATTGCTAGTAGTTGATGCCTATGAAGGCTGTATGCCACAAACTCGTTTTGTTCTTAAAAAGGCATTAGAGCAGAATTTAACTCCAATTGTTGTTGTTAATAAAATTGACCGTGACTTTGCAAGACCTGCAGAAGTAATCGATGAAGTTATCGATTTATTTATTGAACTTGAAGCAAATGAGGATCAACTTGAATTCCCAGTTATTTACGCTTCAGCGATTAATGGTACAGCAAGTACTAACCCTGAGAAGCAAGATGAAAATATGCAATCCTTGTATGATGCAATTGTTGAATATATACCTGCTCCAGTTGATAATCGTGAAGAACCATTACAATTTCAAGTTGCACTTCTTGATTACAACGATTATGTTGGCAGAATCGGGATCGGCCGTGTTTTCCGCGGTACGATGAAGGTGGGTCAACAAGTTGCCTTAATGAAATTAGATGGTTCAGTGAAACAATTCCGTGTGACCAAGATTTTCGGTTTCTTTGGATTAAAGCGTCAAGAGATCCAAGAAGCAGTAGCGGGAGATTTAATTGCAGTATCAGGTATGGAAGATATCAACGTTGGTGAAACAGTTTGCCCGGTTGAACATCAAGAAGCACTGCCAATCCTAAGAATAGATGAACCAACATTACAAATGACATTTGTTGTTAACAACAGTCCATTTGCAGGTAGAGAAGGAAAGTATTTAACTGCAAGGAAAATTGAAGAAAGATTACGTGCTCAATTGCAAACAGATGTAAGTTTACGAGTGGATAACACAGATTCACCTGATGCATGGATCGTTTCTGGCCGTGGTGAACTTCATTTATCAATCTTAATTGAAAACATGCGTCGTGAAGGCTATGAACTTCAAGTTTCTAAACCGGAAGTTATTGTTAAAGAAATTGATGGTGTACGTTGTGAACCAGTGGAAAGAGTCCAAATCGATGTACCTGAAGAGCATACTGGTTCTGTAATGGAATCAATTGGTGCCCGCAAAGGCGAAATGCTGGATATGATCAATAATGGTACCGGCCAAGTTCGTTTAATCTTTAATGTGCCAGCACGTGGATTAATTGGTTACACTACTGAATTCTTAACTATGACTCGTGGTTATGGAATTATTAATCATACCTTTGATAGCTACCAGCCGATGTTACCAGGCCAAGTTGGTGGACGACACCAAGGTGTGCTTGTCTCAATGGAATCTGGAAAAGCTTCGACATATGGTATCATGCAAGTGGAAGACCGTGGAACTATTTTTGTTGAACCAGGTACTGAAATTTACGAGGGGATGATCGTGGGTGAAAATACTCGTGAAAATGACATCACCGTTAATATTACTAAAATGAAACAAGCAACAAATGTGCGTTCAGCTAACAAAGATCAAACATCAGTGATTAAAAAGCCGCGCATTATGACCTTAGAAGAGTCATTAGAATATTTAAATGATGACGAATATTGTGAGGTTACACCGGAATCAATTCGTCTTCGTAAGAAAATTCTTGATAAAAATGAACGTGAAAGAGCTGCTAAAAAGAAAAAATATGCTGAACAGAGTTAAGTAAAAGGAGTGCAAGAAGATGGAAGGATTCTCTCCTAGCCTTAGATTTTTCATTGAACTAACAGATGTAAAAACCGCTGTGTGGTTACAGTATGTATATATTGTTATTTTAGCGGCCATTGTCTATAAGTTAGGCTTTGCAAAAAAATTGCCTCTTTTGAAAAACATTGTTATTTATATTTGTCTCTTGATTGGATGCTTTGTGATGCTGATTTTTTCTTATGCGTTGCCAATCGCTGAAGGACTCGCAGGTGCGGCCGTGTTATTGATTATCTATAAAATACGCTTACATCAGACGAAAAAGCATCAGGCAGAAGCGAAATAACGGGGGTTTTGGTAAATGAAATCCGTACAGGATACACTATATAATTGGCTTACAATTAAGGTTGTATGCGACGCACGGCCTGATGATACAGCAGCTCGAGATACATTACACCTTTTTGAGGAAATGCTGGCGGATCTTAACCTCTCGAACATTGAGGTAACAACAGATGTAGTCATGTATTATGTTTCCTATCAACAAGGAGAAGAAACGAAAAATACTCGCTTTCCGCGGGAATTAATTGAAGTCATGCTGCAGCAGATTAATCATGAACCAGAAAAATATGAGAACTACCCTATCGAAGAATAAAAAAAAACCATCAAGTCATTCCAGTTGGAATTGACCTGATGGTTTTTTTTTACTCACCTCATAGGGTCTGGATTTTTCGTTTTACCAATCGTCTTCCTCAGTTTTATTACGAAATAATCGAAAATTTCCTGTTTCAAATCTGGCATTCGTTTTTTCCGTTATTCTTGAATTGCACTCTTTACACATATATGTATGGATGGGACGATTGCGAAGTCGTTTAGCAACAAACGATTCATCCTCGATTGCTTCAATTTTATCGCAAATTACACATTTAACTCTCATAAGACACCTCTTTAACTATTTCTAATAACCGATGTTTCCTCTAGTATATCATGGCAGAATGTTTGTAAGTAATCAATGGGTTAAATTTGATGAAAGAATGGGATAGTAGTAATATGAGAATATCTGTTTCTTTAAACAGAGCAAAGGACTAATTTAAGGGGATGTAGAAAAATGGCAAATCAAGTAGAACCAGTGCTAATTAAGCCTTTATATGATGAACTGCAAAAAGAGCGGTTCGTGACATTGGCAACAGTTGATTATGAAACAGGGGGTCCTAATGTCAGCTCAATTTCCTGGGTGCTTGCAAAGGATGAAAGTACCATCTATTTTGCAGTTGATAATCGCTCTAGGATCATCGAAAATATTCATAAAAACAATCAAGTGGTTATTAATTTGATTGCGAACGAATCTACATATGCTATTCACGGGAACGCTCAGGTAAAAGAGGAAAGACTGCAGGATGTTCCACTAAAACTTGCTCTAATCCAGGTGGACATTACTGCTGTAAGGGATGTAATGTTTTATGGTTCAAAAATAGTCACAGAGGTTCAATATGATAAAACCTATGATAAAAATGCTGCCCAAAAGTTAGACAATCAAGTAATGGATGCAATAAGAAAAGCTTAGGAATTACCCTAAGCTTTTTGCTTTTCTATTTGTAGTGGTTAGATTGGTCTTCTTGTTCTTTTTCCAGCTTCTTTTGATCGTTAGAATTTAGCTTCTTATCTGGCTTTTCAGGGGCATTTTTAGGGCTTGGGGTAAGTATATCTCCAGGGATCTCGGGCATTAATCGACCCGCTACATCGGCAAGTTCTTCCATAATCCCTTGGATTGGCCTTCCCTTATTAATATCCTCTTGAATCTCTCGCAAACGCTGTGTTGTATCCGCATCGGCTACGACTACTGATTTGGCACCATACGGATCCTTTTTTAAACTTTCAGCCACGGAATACTTAATAGACCCTACTTGTGAACGATCAATTTTTGCGTTTACATCAATTCCGACAATTGCATATCTTCCTAAAACGACAGCAGTTGCATCTTTAACATTTGGAATACTTGTTGCAAGTTTTACCAATCGTTTCGAGATTTCTTGCCCTGTTTTTCGATCAACATTTTCAATATAACTGTTTTTTACTTTAACGGATGAATCATTTACATTGTTTGAGAGCTCCTTCTTTGTACTGCAGCCCGCTAGGATGAGCAATAATGCAGTTATGATTAAGGTTTTCTTCATTTTTATTCCACCTCCGCAAGCTTTATAAATAATTGAGATAAAGTCAAAATCATTTATCTGAATTGAATGTCTCACTAACATTTATTGTGCGGAAATCCTTCTATCTTTATTCCAATAAACATATATTTTACCAAAGTCCAATCTAGCAGAAGGGTTGTTTGCAAGATGCAATCCAAACAACAAGTAAAGCAGGAGGCGTTGCTTTGAGTAAGATATACGTGTTAGATACGAATGTCTTGTTGCAAGACCCGTATTCACTCTTCTCCTTTGAAGATAATGAGGTTGTAATTCCTGCAGTGGTTCTTGAAGAAGTGGACTCAAAGAAAAGGTACATGGATGAAGTAGGGAGAAATGCAAGACAAGTATCAAGGTTAATTGATGGTTTTAGAGCTTCAGGAAAACTCCATGAAAAAATTCCTCTTGAAAACGGAGGGACCATCCGAATTGAGTTGAATCATCGTACCTTTCATGAACTTCAGGATATATTTGTAGAAAAAACAAATGATAATCGAATTTTGGCTGTGGCGAAAAATTTATTTTTAGAAGAACAAACCAAAGAAAATGGAAAGCCGGTTATTCTAGTAAGTAAGGATGCTCTTGTCAGGGTCAAAGCAGATGCAATTGGTTTAGATGCCGAAGATTTTTTGAATGATCGAGTGGTTGAAATTGATCATATCTACACAGGCTTTTTTGAAGTGTTGATTCCCATCGAATTATTGGGTCGTTTTTATGAAAAAGGTGAACTGAATCTCTCGGAGATAGCAAATCACCCATTTTATCCGAATCAATTTTTAGTAATGAAAGATGCATTGGGCAGTTCTGCCTCTGCCATAGGAATGGTAGATAAAACCAGTAAGAAAGTAAAAAAATTAGCTTTAAATCAAGAGCATGTTTGGGGCATCCATTCTAGGAATGTTCAGCAGACAATGGCAATTGAATTGTTATTACGAAAAGATATTCACTTAGTTACATTAACTGGGAAAGCAGGAACAGGGAAGACGCTGTTAGCACTTGCTTCTGGTTTAATGCAAACGGAAGATTTCCGGGAATATAAAAAACTTTTAGTGGCAAGGCCGATAGTACCGGTAGGGAAGGACTTAGGTTTTTTACCGGGAGAGAAACAGGAGAAGCTTCGACCATGGATGCAGCCCATTTTTGATAATCTAGAATTTCTATTCAACACCAAAAAGCCTGGTGAACTTGATGCGATTTTAGCAGGACTCGGATCAATTGAGGTGGAGGCATTAACGTATATTCGTGGCAGAAGTTTACCGAAGCAATTCATCATAATAGATGAAGCGCAAAATTTAACGAAGCATGAGGTGAAAACGATTCTTACGCGTGTTGGAGAAGGTAGTAAAATTGTGTTAATGGGAGACCCTGAACAGATTGATCATCCTTATCTAGATGCATATAACAACGGCTTAACGTATGTTGTAGAAAAATTTAAGGATCAGTCTATTTCAGGACATGTTAAATTAATGAAAGGGGAAAGGTCGGGATTAGCTCTTTTAGCTGCAGACTTACTCTAAATTATATAAAAAAATAAAACGGGCGCCAAAGGCACCCGTCTTATTTTATGGTAAAGCTCTTTACGTTTTTAATCGGACTTGTAAGATTTGAGCCATCGCCAAAATAGACATGGATTGGACCGTCTCCTGTAAGTGGCTTTCCATTATTGGAAAATCCTAAGATAAAATCATTGGCCTTTTCTAGAGGGTATTCATATTCACTGTCAATACAATGTATAACAAATGTATTTGCATCACTAGAAGGTTCTGAATTTTGTAGAAAGGGTTTTAATGGTATACCAAAGGTCCCAGTCAAAACCTTTTCTTTTTCAAATTTCTTTTCAGTTTTCAATGTGGGCGGGTAAATCGCACCCTCGATAATTTCACGGTCCCAATGTTTGGATACTGCTTTCGTATACTCTTCCAATGATTCAGTATTCTCTAGTTTTGTTGTAAAATAGGTGGTTAAATCAACTCGTCGGTCGTCAAAAATCCACACACCTGGATCAAGTGTAATTGTATACTTCACGTTTCCTGAAATGATAATGATATTTTCCATAGTTTATTCCCCCTAAACCTTTGCATAATTAGTATAACTTCTTTTTGGCAAAATGTCATAATAGTAAAATCAGGTCCGCGATAAGATAAATCATATTTGAAGAACAAAAGTCCCAACTTGCTACTTTATTTAATCGACTTCATTGTTCTTGCAATTTTCCGTTGTAAACGGTAAAATTTATAGATAAGTTGAATTATCGCTCTGAAATGGGGGGATTTATGTTGGCCTCTGAAATGATCGTGAATCACCAAGAAAAAGCATTTGCCTTATTACAGGCTGACGCAGAAAAAATATTAAGGCTAATCAAAGTGCAAATGGACAATCTCACAATGCCCCAATGTCCTCTTTATGAAGAGGTGCTGGATACGCAAATGTTTGGCCTATCAAGAGAGATAGATTTTGCTGTTCGATTAGGTTTAATAGATAGTAAAGATGGTAAAGCAATCCTTGATACATTAGAGAAAGAGTTATCAATGCTTCATGATGCTTCATTAAGGAAATAGTTGCATAGGAACTCAAACAATTACTGTTCATTGTTTGGGTTTTTTTGTTAATTATGAGCAGGTGATTTCATATATTATTGGGCCTACTCCAATATTAATTTGTTGTAACAAATTAACCTTTCCTCAAGAAATAATGTATATTTTCTATTATAATAGAGTGATATAAATCAATATTGAAAATGAGGACCAATAAATGCTAAAAAAAATATTGAAATCATATGATTATACGTTAATTATTGCTACTATCCTTTTGTGTACTTTTGGACTTGTTATGATATACAGTGCCAGTATGGCTTCCGCAGTTCAAAGGTATGGTTATCCACCTGATTACTTTTATCAAAAACAAAAAGTATGGTTGATGATTTTTACTGTAATCTTCCTTTTCACTGCAATTCTTCCATATAAGATCATGATGTTCAAAAAAGTTCTGGTATTAATTGTGCTAGCTTCTCTTTTATCTTTGTTAGGTTTATTTGTATTTGGGGTAGAAAAAAATAATGCGCAAAGCTGGTACTCAATTGGGAGTTTCTTATTCCAGCCATCGGAGTTTGTTAAGTTGGCAGCTATCATTTATTTGGCAGCCGTCTATGCGAAAAAGCAAGCCTATATCAATCAATTTAACAAAGGGGTTCTCCCACCTTTAGTTTATCTTTTTATTATATGTGCACTTATTATCATTCAACCTGACTTTGGTACTGCTGCGATTATTATGGCCATCGCAAGTACGATGATTTTGTGTTCTGGGCTGAGTTTTAAAAGTATCGGCAAATTACTTATTATTGTAATGATCGTTCTTTTGCCGCTTGTTTTGGTCTCCTGGGGGAAGTTTTTTTCTGACGAACAACAAAGTCGTTTTGCCGTATTAAACAATCCGTTTGCTGATAAGTACGTAAATAATGAAGGATTTCACTTAGCTAACTCCTACATTGCAATTGGTTCGGGCGGGATTAATGGATTAGGCCTAGGGAAGAGTATTCAAAAACTTGGCTATCTTCCAGAATCACATACAGATTTCATCATGGCGGTAATTGCCGAAGAATTAGGGATTTGGGGTGTGGGATTCGTTATTATTCTCCTCTTTTATATTGTATTGAGAGGAATATATGTCGGATTACAATGTAAAGACCCTTTTGGGAGTCTCCTTGCTTTTGGTATCTCCAGCATGATTGGTATCCAGACGTTTATCAATCTAGCTGGTGTATCTGGGTTAATTCCTCTTACTGGTGTGCCACTGCCATTTATAAGCTATGGGGGTTCCTCTCTCTTAATGCTTGCAGCGGCAACAGGAATACTTGTTAATGTTGCAATGTTCAATAAATATGAAAAGAAATATAAAAATAACCAGGAACAAATGGATAATCGAGTTAAACAAAACGATGGTAAGGTTTTTTATATTTAGTCAAAACGCGAAGAACATTTAAGCTCTTCGCGTTTTTAAAAATACATAGAATAGAGGGTGCTTTTTTGTGACTAGACAAATTAATAAAGTATTGGTCGCCAACCGAGGAGAAATTGCCATAAGGGTTTTTCGTGCTTGTACAGAACTGAATATTCGAACTGTTGCAATTTATTCTAAAGAAGATTCTGGAGCCTACCATCGTTACAAAGCTGATGAGGCTTATCTCGTAGGGGAAGGGAAAAAACCGATTGATGCCTATTTAGACATAGACGGCATTATTGCAATCGCCAAAAAAAGCGGTGCGAATGCCATTCATCCAGGCTATGGTTTTTTGTCTGAAAATATTCATTTTGCTAAGCGTTGTGAAGAAGAAGGAATTATTTTTATTGGACCTCAAATAACACAACTAGATATGTTTGGGGATAAGGTTAAAGCAAGGCATCAAGCTGAGCTTGCTGGAATACCAGTCATTCCAGGAAGCCCAGGTCCGGTAAGAGATGTAACTGAGGTAGAAGATTTTGTGGAAAAACACAAGCTGCCAATTATCATTAAGGCTTCTCTTGGCGGGGGCGGCCGCGGGATGAGAATTGTGAAACACCTAGATGAAATCCGTGAAGCATTTGAAAGGGCTAAGTCAGAAGCAAAGGCTGCTTTTGGTAATGACGAAGTATATCTGGAAAAATTAATTGAAAATCCAAAGCATATAGAAGTTCAAATTATTGGTGATAAGCATGGGAATATAGTTCACCTTTTTGACCGCGATTGTTCCGTCCAAAGGCGGCATCAAAAGGTTGTAGAGGTTGCTCCAAGCGTATCCATATCTGATGAATTACGAAAAAGAATATGCGAAGCTGCCGTACAATTGATGAAAAATATAAATTACTTGAATGCAGGTACAGTAGAATTTCTTGTTTCAGGAAATGATTTTTATTTTATTGAAGTAAATCCAAGGGTTCAAGTAGAACACACAGTCACAGAAATGGTAACGGGTATCGATATCGTTCAAACGCAAATATTGATTGCCGAGGGACATGAAATACATGGTCCGATAGTTGGTATACCTTTACAAGAAGAAATACAAATTAACGGATTTGCAATTCAGTCAAGGGTAACAACGGAAGACCCGCTAAATAATTTTATGCCCGATACAGGAAAAATTATGGCATATCGTTCAGGTGGAGGTTTTGGAGTACGTTTGGATGCAGGAAATGGCTTTCAAGGTGCTGTCATTACACCGTATTATGACTCGTTATTAGTAAAACTATCAACTTGGGCGCTGACCTTTGAACAAGCAGCCTCAAAAATGGTTCGTAATTTGCAGGAATTCAGGATTAGAGGAATTAAAACGAATATACCGTTTTTAGAAAATGTCGTGAAGCATGAAAAGTTTAGGAACGGCGAATATGATACCTCATTTATAGATATGACTCCGGAATTGTTTATTTTCCCGTTTCGTAAAGACCGTGGGACAAAAATGTTATCCTACATTGGTACAGTCACTGTAAATGGTTTCCCGGGAATTGAGAAGAAGAAAAGACCAGTTTTTTCGAAGCCAAGAATTCCTCATTTACCTTATGATTTGCCTTATCAAGAGGGCACTAAGCAAATCCTTGATAAGTACGGTGCAGAGGGCCTTGTTGAGTGGGTTAAGAATCAAAAAGAAGTCTTATTAACGGATACGACCTTTCGTGATGCACATCAGTCACTTTTAGCTACCCGTATGCGTACAAATGATATTCTTCATATCGCTGAGCCTTCTGCAAAACTTTTGCCCGATTTATTTTCTTTTGAAATGTGGGGAGGCGCAACTTTTGATGTGGCATACCGCTTCTTAAAAGAAGATCCATGGGACCGATTAATTTCACTTCGTAAGAAAATTCCTAATGTTTTATTCCAAATGTTGATACGTGGAGCGAACGCGGTAGGATACAAAAACTATCCTGATAATCTGATCCGTGAATTTGTGGATCAATCTGCTTCGGGCGGAATTGATGTTTTTCGAATTTTCGATAGTTTAAATTGGGTAAAGGGAATGGAAGTTGCGATTGATGCGGTTCGTCAAACTGGTAAAATTGCTGAAGCATCCATTTGTTATACAGGGGACATTTTAGATCAGGCAAGGACGAAATACAATCTTCAATATTATAAACACTTGGCTAAAGAATTGGAACTTCAAGGGGCTCATATACTAGGAATTAAGGATATGGCTGGATTATTAAAGCCTGAGGCAGCGTACATTCTTATTTCAGAGCTAAAAGAAACAATTGATATTCCTATCCATCTTCATACACATGATACCAGCGGAAATGGTCTTTTTACGTATGCTCGAGCAATAGAGGGAGGAGTCGATATTGTTGACACGGCATTAGGAACAATGGCGGGCCTAACATCGCAGCCTAGTGCTAATTCATTATTTTATGCTCTTGAAGGGACATCAAGGCAACCGAAAGTAAACATCAATGCATTAGAAAAATTGTCATATTATTGGGAAGATGTCCGCAAATATTATCAAGATTTTGAAAGTGGTATGGTTTCGCCTCATACTGAAATATATCAACATGAGATGCCAGGAGGTCAATATAGTAACCTCCAACAACAAGCCAGAGCGGTTAGCCTAGGTGACCGTTGGGATGAAATAAAGGAAATGTATTCACGTGTAAATCATATGTTTGGGGATATTGTTAAAGTGACGCCTTCATCAAAAGTTGTTGGTGATATGGCATTATTTATGGTTCAAAATGATTTAACTGAGGAAGATGTACTAATAAAGGGAGATACGCTGGATTTTCCGGACTCAGTTGTTGAACTATTTGAAGGATCGCTTGGTCAGCCATATGGTGGTTTTCCAGAAGACTTACAACAAGTAATCTTAAAAGGAAAAAAACCATTGGAAGTTCGCCCAGGTGAATTGCTTAATTCAGTGGATTTAAAGAAAATTAAAGAAAAATTGTTTAAAGAACTAGGCAGACAAGTAACGGATTTTGAGGTTATTTCTTATGCTTTATATCCTAAGGTATTTATGGATTACATGAAAATAGATGAGCAGTACGGCGATATCTCAGTACTTGATACCCCAACATTCCTTTATGGAATGCGACTGGGTGAGGAAATTGAAGTGGAAATTGAAACAGGGAAAACACTGATTGTTAAACTTGTCTCTATCGGTCATCCACAAGCAGATGGTACGAGGGTAGTTTACTTTGAATTAAATGGTCAGCCGCGTGAAGTCTCCATAAAGGATGAAAGTATTAAATCTACGGTAGTTTCTAGGTTAAAGGCTGATCCGAAAAATGAAAATCAACTAGCTGCGACAATGCCAGGAACCGTGGTAAAGGTGATCGTCGAAAAAGGTGAAAAAGTAGAGCGCGGTGATCATTTAATGATTACCGAAGCGATGAAAATGGAAACAACCGTTCAAGCACCGTTTTCAGGAATTGTTAAGGATATTTATGTTTCAAGCGGTGATGCAATACTAACGGGAGACCTTTTAATTGACTTAACGAAAAACTAGGCTGTTTTAAATGTTAATGTGATTTTTTGCACTCTGTTGATTGGAATGGAAGGCACGAAGACTCCTGCGGGAGTACGGGGCAGGGGAGACCCCGCAGGAGCAAAGCGACGAGGAGAAAGAAATGCGGAAGCGCCTTGTTCAGCCCCGAAAAGCGCTGGAGGGCCTGACGTTGAAGTCGTTCTTTGACTTCAGCGGCAGGACCGAAGTGACCTCGAGGGGCTAGGCGCTGTAGCTAGACAGGCTCCCCGGCACGCCCGCGGAAAGCGAAGTGCCTGGAAAGAAAATCAACAGACAAGTTTAAGGCAGCCAAAAACTAAAAAAAGTTGCTAGGGATCTTATTCCCTAGCAACTTTTTTAATGATAATTTTTCTTAGACCTAGAATATAACAAAAGAAAATAACTTAAAACCCCAAACAAGCAAGTAATAAAGAATGCATGTAAAAGCGCAATATAGAGATTTAAACGAGTGAAAATAATCAAGGCCCCAGCAATCACTTGCAAGGTAACAAGGATGAAGGAAATAATCCAACCCCAATAAAGAACTCTTTGCTCTTTATATTTGCGGATTGTCAAAATAAGGATATAGGTAATCCAAATAAAGATCAGACCAGCTGCTGCCCGGTGCCCCATTTGCACCCATTCGTACAAGTTAGAGGGGAAACCTGGGGAGTCATTTAAACATAAAGGCCAGTCTCGACAAACAAGGCTAGACTTAGTATGACGAACAAGTGCACCAGTGTAGATTACAAGATAACTATAAATGGAAACACCGACAATATGGAACCCCATTCTCTTATCAATATAAAGTTTTTCTGCATTAAATTTCTTATCAATTTCAAAAATTAAAAGTGTTAACAATAACACCGATGAAAAGGAGATAAGAGAAATACCGAAATGTAAGGCTAGGACAAAACTTGATTGTCCCCATTTTACTGCAGCTGCCCCGATTAATGCTTGTAATAGTAAAAAGAAAAAGGAAAGGAATGAAAGAAATTTCGTTTCTCTTATATGCCCTATCGCCTTCCATGACCAAACAGATAGAATGAGAACCATAATTCCACCTAATCCGGAAACAAGCCTGTGGGCAAGTTCAATAGCTAATTCTGGTGTTATAGCCAACGGAAGGAATTTACCATGACAAAGTGGCCAAGATCTCCCGCAGCCCATTCCAGAACCGGTCTTTGTCACTAAAGCACCGCCGATTAGAATAAAAATCATTCCGATGGTAGTGGCAACCGCTAACCACTTCAAAGATCGTCGCAAATAAGTCACCTCTTAAAAAGTTCAATAATTTGTCATTGGATAAACCTGACAGTATAATAAATGGAAAAGAACAAGATTTTTAAAATCCCTATTAATAATACCGAATAATGTCGAAAAAGAACAGAAATTAAGTATAGATTATTAAATAACTTTTAGTAATAAAAAGGTCCTGAATAACAAATGATTAACACTATTATTATAGTGGAAACAGTTGAAACTTTGCTTTTAGTCTGTTAGTAATAGATAAGGGTATATATTATAGAATGATTCATATATAAAAATAAGAGGTCCTAACCATAAAATTCATACATTAGTCATGAAATAATGAATTCTGTTACAATTTTGTATAAAATTATTCAAAAAAAGTTCACAAAAATATCGGAAAGTGTGATTTAATATACAGAGAAAGTGTTTTAAAAATCACTATTCTTTTTTGATAATTATTATTCAAGTCGAAAAAAATTTATTGATTTTTTCTGATGAGCATTCCTTTTTATTACAAATGAGGGCATAAATAATGAAGTATCAATATTACGTACTTAAATGATGAATGTTTTGTTATTTAGGTTTAGGAGGAGAAACAAATGTCTGACTCTAAGGCTTACGGAGATGCTGCTATTGATAATGGCGCTGCGGGCCTGAATACCAATTTACAAACCACAGCTTGGAAAGACCTTATGGCCCTAATAAAAATAGGGATTGTAAATTCCAACCTTATTACTACTTTTACTGGTTTATGGTTAGCACTACATTTTACAGGGCAAAGCTTTCTAAATAATTTAGATATTGTCTTTTTTACCGTAGTTGGTTCTTCATTAATTATCGCTGGGTCCTGTGCAATCAATAATTATGTTGATCGCGATATTGACCATTTAATGGAAAGAACGAAAGCGCGACCAACTGTAACTGGGAAAATTGGGCCGGTAAAAGTTCTTTCATTAGGTATTTTACTCATTGGACTGGGAACACTGTCTTTATTCTTTACTACGATGACTGCAACAGTAATTGGACTGCTTGGAGTTTTTAGCTATGTTTTCCTCTATACCCTGTGGTCGAAGAGGCAATTGGTTTCCAATACAATTATCGGGAGCATTTCAGGAGCCGTACCTCCGCTTATTGGGTGGGCAGCGGTCGATGCAAATCTTGATATTATGGCATGGTCATTGTTTGTTTTAATGTTTGCTTGGCAGCCACCACATTTTTATGCATTGGCGATGAGAAGAGTTAAAGAATATAAAGCAGCTGGTATTCCAATGCTACCGGTAGTGAAGGGGTTTAAAACCACCAAAATTCACATCGTTCTCTGGGTTGCTGCACTTCAACCGATTCCGTTTTTTCTAACCAAGTTAGGAATCCCATTTCTAGTACTTGCTATCTTATTAAATATCGGGTGGCTGGCATTAGGGATTTATGGATATAGAATCAAAGATGACATAAAGTGGGCAAAACTAATGTTTGTTTACTCTTTGCAATACTTAACTATTATTTTTGTAGCAATGGTTATCCTTACATTGATTTAGTTTTGCAATTGATTGTTTCTAAATGAAATTGGAGGAAACAGTCATCCTACATACTTCTTTGATCCACCAAATGTTTTATAATTTATTAGTGAAAGAGGGGTTTGATTAAGCTATGAAAAGGCTTGCAAAGTGGCGTTTGATTTCGTTATTTTCGATTTTAGCGCTTGTACTCTCCGGATGTGGCGAACCGTACCTTTCCACGTTAAAGCCTGCCGGTGAAGTTGCGAAAACGCAATATGATTTAATGAAGTTAAGTACTTTAATCATGGTTGGGGTTATTATTGTTGTCGCGATCATTTTCATTTTGATCTTGGTTCGTTTTAAACGAAAGGATGACAGAATCCCAAAACAAGTAGAAGGAAGTCACAAATTAGAAATTATTTGGACTGTTGTACCGATTCTTTTACTATTGATTCTTGCCGTTCCGACAGTAGCTGCAACCTTTAAGCTTGCAGATGTATCACCAATGGACAAGAAAAATACAAAAGCGCTTGTTATTAATGTGCGCTCACATTTATACTGGTGGGATTTTGAATATCCTGGACAGAAGATTGTAACAAGTCAGGATTTAGTTGTACCTACGAATGAAAAAGTGTACTTCAATTTAAAGTCTACTGATGTTAAACATTCATTCTGGATACCAGCTGTTGGTGGAAAACTTGATACTAACACTGATAATATCAATAAATTCTGGTTAGAGTTTGATGATAAACAAGCCAACGAAGCCGGAAATCTTTTCTATGGGAAATGTGCAGAACTTTGTGGACCATCCCATGCATTAATGGACTTTAAAGTAAAAGCAATCAGCAGAGATAAATTTGATGATTGGGTTGCTTCGATGCAGAATGTGAAAGAGCCAGCTAAAGCACAAGGCACTGTTGCTGCACAGGGACAAGAAATTTTCAATCAAAGCTGTATCGGTTGTCATGCCGTAACACCATCAAATAAAATGCCTGAGACAGCACGTCTTGCACCAAATTTATCAGATTTTGGTAATCGCACTCGTGTAGCAGGTGTTTTGGATCATAATAAAGAAGAGTTAAAAAATTGGATCCGTAACCCGGAAACATACAAACCTGGAAACATGATGACAGGTAAATACCCTGAAATGTCTGAAGAACAGCTTAATGCCTTATCAGAGTATTTAATGGGATTAAAGGTTCAGAAATAAAAGGGGAATTGGTTGAAAGGGAGGTAAAATTGTGAGTACCTATGCTCAAAAAAAGGGATTTGGGGCAACTTTATGGGACTTTTTAACAACTGTTGACCATAAAAAGATCGCTATCCTATATCTCATTGCAGGTGGATTTTTCTTCTTAGTGGGCGGACTTGAGGCAATATTTATCCGCATCCAGCTTGCAGTGCCTAATAATGACTTTGTTAGTGCCGGATTATTTAATGAAATTATCACAATGCATGGAACAACAATGATTTTCCTTGCTGCAATGCCGCTTGTATTTGCATTTATGAATGCGGTAATGCCATTACAAATTGGAGCACGCGACGTTGCGTTTCCATTTGTAAATGCTCTAGGATTTTGGTTATTCTTCTTTGGTGGAATATTTCTAAACCTTTCATGGTTCTTAGGTGGAGCTCCTGATGCAGGTTGGACATCTTATGCGTCACTTGCACTTCACTCAAAAGGCCATGGTGTAGACTTTTATATCTTAGGTTTACAGATATCTGGTATTGGAACCTTGATTGGTGGTATTAACTTCCTAGTTACCATCATTAACATGCGTGCTCCGGGTATGACATATATGAGAATGCCTTTGTTTACTTGGACTACATTTGTTACTTCTGCACTGATTTTGTTCGCATTTCCTCCATTAACGGTTGGTTTAGTTCTAATGATGTTCGACCGATTGTTTGGTGCGAATTTCTTTGATGTTACATTAGGTGGAAATACCGTAATTTGGGAACATCTATTCTGGATCTTCGGTCACCCAGAAGTATATATATTAATACTTCCGGCATTCGGGATTTTTTCGGAGATTTTCCCAATTTTCTCAAGAAAACGTTTATTTGGTTACTCTTCCATGGTTTTTGCAACGGTATTAATTGGTTTCCTAGGCTTCATGGTATGGGCTCACCATATGTTTACAACTGGTTTAGGACCTGTAGCTAATGCCATTTTTGCAGTAGCTACTATGGCAATTGGTGTACCGACAGGAATTAAAATATTTAACTGGCTTTTAACAATGTGGGGAGGAAGTGTTAAATTTACCACTCCTATGCATTGGGCAATGGCATTTATTCCATCATTTCTTGCGGGTGGAGTAACAGGGGTAATGCTTGCCTCCGCAGCAGCAGATTATCAATACCATGATACTTATTTCGTTGTTGCGCACTTCCATTACGTTATTGTTGGTGGTGTAGTATTTGCAGTATTTGCGGGCACACATCTTTATTGGCCAAAAATGTTTGGAACAATGTTGAATGAAACGTTAGGTAAAATTACTTTCTGGTTGTTCTTTATCGGGTTCCATTTAACCTTCTTTATCCAACATTTCTTAGGTTTATGGGGAATGCCGCGACGCGTATTCACATACCTTCCTGGTCAAGGATTTGACAGTGCCAACATGGTTAGTTCAATAGGAGCTGCCTTTATGGGCTTAGGTGTTATTGTAATGTTATATAACATCATCGTAACATCTGTGAAAAATGTTAAAGTCGGTAATGATCCATGGGGAGATGGAAGAACCCTAGAATGGGCAATCCCTTCACCACCACCGTTCTATAACTTTAAACAACTTCCACTTGTTCGTGGGTTAGATGCATACTGGTTAGAAAAAATGGATGGTAAAAAAGGAATGACTCCAGCTGAGCCGCTTGGTGACATTCATATGCCTAATTCATCTTTCTTACCGTTTATGATGGCTTTAGGATTATTCATTGCAGCTTTTGGAGCAATGTATCATGTAAATGATAAGGCTTGGGCTTTACCAGTAATGATTATTGGATTGTTAGTAACGTTTGGTTCCATGTTCTTACGTTCAGTAAAAGATGATCATGGATTCCATATTCACAAAGAGGACTTAATGGATGATGATGATAAGGGGGTAAAGGCATAATGCACGCTGATGAAAAATTTACTTATGAAACATGGCCTGCTGCGCCGGAAAAATCAACCCTTGAATCAAAAAATAAATTTTTAGGTTTTTGGTTTTTCCTAGGGGGAGAGACAGTTCTTTTTGCCTCCCTCTTTGCCACATACCTTGCTTTAAAGGATAAAGTTCCAAGTTCAAGTCATCCTTTAGCAAAGGATTTATTTGAATTACCGTTAACATTTGTTGCGACAATGCTGCTCTTAACCAGCTCATTAACAAGTGTGTACGCAATGTATCATATGAAGAATTTTGCCTTCAAAAAAATGATGGTTTGGCTTGGTCTTACAGCTCTATTAGGTGCAGGGTTCTTAGGACTAGAGGTTTACGAATTTACCCATTATGTCCATGAAGGGCATACATTTACAAGCAGTGCTTTCGGATCTGCCTTCTATACACTAGTTGGTTTCCACGGGGGCCACGTTGCTTTTGGTTTACTTTGGTGTTTAACATTGATGTTTAGAAATTCTAAACGGGGCTTAGACCTTTACAACGCTCCAAAATTCTATGTGTTTAGTTTATACTGGCATTTTATTGACGTTGTTTGGGTATTTATCTTTACAGTAGTATATTTAATGGGAATGGTGGGATAAACTGATGGCTAATCAACAATTAAATTCAGGTAACCCAAGAGTAGACATTGAATATCGTCGCAGGAAAAATGCAGAAGAAATGAAATATCAGTTAGTTTCTTTTGCCTTAATGATTTTCTTAACATTAATTGCTTTTGCAGCTGTATATATTAAAGGGTTTACTTCATGGTTTACTGTACCGTTTATTATTTTATTAGCAGTGGTTCAAGTTATTTTCCAACTATATTATTTCATGCATATGAGCCATAAAGGGCATGAAGCTCCATCACTCTTTTTATACTCAGGTGTGTTGGTTGGAGCAATAACTATACTTGCCTTTTCAACAATTATTTGGTGGTAATAGGTTCAAAAAAAGAAAATCGGCTACTAGCCGATTTTCTTTTTTAAGAGCAAGAAATGGAAGCTTCCATTTCTTTGCTTATCGTTTTAACCAAGGGTATAATAGAGTCAATAATTCTTTTAATTCAAAAAGAGGTGATTTGGGTGCTTACTTTAGATATTTTTGGTTTTAAAGCACTTTGGAGCCCGTACTTTTTATTAATCTTAATTGTAGTTACTGCAGGATACTTTGTACTTACAACAAAATATAGAACCTGGTTTCCAAATAGTGAGCCCTTAACGAAAACACAAGGTAGTTTGTTTCTTTTATCAATAATCCTTCTGTATATCATTAAGGGATCGCCAGTCGATTTATTAGCCCATCTTATGTTTTGGGTTCATATGATTCAAATGGCTGCTTTAGTATTGGTGGTACCACCTATATTAATTATTAGTATCCCAAATTGGGTGTGGAGGAAAATTTTTAGCATTAGCGCAGTCAATTCTATCTTTACAGTTTTAACAAAGCCGCTAATTGCCTTGATTGTTTTTAATGGCTTATTTTCCTTTTATCATGTACCAATAATTTTTGACCATGTCATGCAAAATGGTTGGCTGCATGCTATTTATTCTATCCTATTATTTGTTGTTGCAACTTTCATGTGGTGGCCGTTACTTAATCAATTGCCAGAACATGAGACATTAAGTGGACTAAAAAAGGTGGGTTATATTTTTGCAGATGGAATTCTGTTAACACCTGCTTGTGCCTTAATTATCTTTGCAGATACACCAATGTATGCGACCTATTCTGACCCACAGGTTTGGGGACAAGTAATGAGTTTATGTGTCGGTTCTGCGAACTTTGATAGCTTGAATTTAAGTGGTCCCGAGCTTTTTAGTTCGATGTCACTGCTTCATGACCAGCAGCTTGGTGGAGTATTAATGAAAATTATTCAAGAAATCATTTACGGAGTAATTCTTGGACATGTTTTCTTTGAATGGTATCGAAAAGATCAAGACGATACTGAACAAGAAATGAAGCAGCAGCTAAATCCTCTCATTATAAAATAATCTCCCATACTCTTGGGAGATTTTTTTACTGTTTAGAGGAAATTTCATGTTTATCCGTTGAATTGTTAAGGTAGTTGAACTACTATTATTGTAGAATAAAAGAAAAGAGAGGATATGGAATGAACTCCTTACCGATTTTACCCACGATCAGTACTTCATTTATCGTATTAAGTGCTATTACCGTTGCCATTGGATGGTGGCAAATTGCGCACAGGAAGATTGAATCTCATAAAAAAACAATGGTTTTGGCTGCTATTTTTGCTGTGATATTTTTTATCATTTATGCTTCCCGGACAATCTTTATTGGAAACACGTCGTTCGGTGGGCCAGAAAATATTAAAATTTATTACACCATATTTTTAATCTTTCATATTACACTTGCGACAATAGGAGCTGTGTTCGGTGTTGTGTCTATTCTTACCGGATACAAAAATAAACTTTCTACCCATCGCAAACTTGGCCCAATAACAAGTGTTATATGGTTTTTTACAGCAATCACTGGAGTTGCTGTATATCTATTGCTTTATGTATTTTATCATGGCGGAGAGACCACTTCGATGATTAAAGCAATCCTAGGACTGTAAATTAAGGTCCTTGCAACTTCAAAATAAAAAAGACGCATGACTCCATGCGTCTTTTTTATTATATTTTATTTTATAGAGCAAATTTACTTACTTCGGCTTTCACAGCATCAAGGATTTTTTTACATTGGTTCACAAGTGAGGCAGGGAAGTTTTCACCTTCACCATATTCCACACCATGCGGATAGTAATGTTTACCTAATAGCGGGGTCATTAATTGAATTGTTGCTTTATCAGCCCCAATATCACCTTCTATCGCATGTCCGCGAACGCGCAAATAAAATACCCCTTCTTTTAATTCAAACTTGCGGTCATATGTAACACGTTCATAGTCCCATTGCCCCTCGCGCACTAAACCGTGGTCTAACATGACTTCATCTAGTCGGTTTAAGTCAGCCTTTAACTTTTCAATCTCAGTATTCTCGAATTTCATAAATAATCCCTCCTAAAAACGATACCATTACCCCAATGTTTCTTTTATCAGTAAAGCAATTATTATTCAATTTTAATAATAGTTGAAAATCAAGCAACTTGCAATGAATAGATTCAGGCGAATAAAACATTATTGGATGGAAAACCTAGAATAATGATAAGCTGTAATAATTATACCATGGGGGTAAGAAAATGGAAAATATCAGGGATATTATGACGGAAGACGTTGAAAGTTGTACTTTATTGGATAATGTATATGAAGTGGCTTTAAAAATGAAAGAGTTAAATGTAGGTGCTATCCCAATTCTTGACCAGGACAAGCTTGTGGGCATGATAACAGACCGTGATATTGTCGTAAGAGGTGTTGCAGAAAAACATCCTGGGTCTACCAAGGTAGAAGATATCATGAGTAATCAACTGATTACAGTCACACCTGATGCTTCAAGCAAGGAAGCGGCAAAAATAATGGCAGAACATCAAATCCGCCGTTTACCTGTGGTCGAAGGAGATAAATTAGTTGGAATTGTTTCATTAGGTGACTTCGCCATCAGAGAATTATCTGATGATCAGGCAAAGGTCGCCTTAACAGAAATATCTGAACAAAACTTTAATAATGTACAACACTAAGAATTATTATATAAAAAAAATAGTCGATTAAAAGAAAACAGGTACTCAGTGTACCTGTTTTCTTTTAATCAGTTCATTTATCTGATATTTATGATAATCACTATTATTATTCAAGCTATAGATGATATAATAATTTTATCTACACATATAATGATAGAAAAAGTTCCAGAGAGGGTGAATGCCTCTGCGTATACTGTCAAAAATTTTAATCCTTTCAGCTGTTTTTTTAACCATTGGTTTTTATGTCAGTATAAACGAAAATAATGATGATACTATTTTAATTAAAGAAAATAATACATCAGAAGTAAAAGAACAAAATATAAGCCAAAACCCAGTGAATAAACCTAGTAAAAAAATTATCTCAGAGAAACCAAAAGAAGGTTTGGCTTTATTAATTGGAAAAAATGAAGAGAATTTAGAAAAGGAACTTGGTAGACCATTACGGATTGATGAATCTATGTATGGCTATCAGTGGTATATTTATAATCAAAATTCTAAAGGCTATTTACAAGTGGGTGTAGAAAATAAGCGTATTGTTACGATTTTTGCGATTGGTCAGAATTTAGATGTAGCACCATTTGAAATTGGACAACCAGTTGAGGAAATTTTTAATACACACTATATTGATACGAATGTTAATCTCGAATTTAAGGGAAATTCTTATCGCTTTGAACTAAACGATACTGATTTAAATCTTCGGCCGATGGTACAATTGGGTGATATTTTTGTTCAACTATATATAGATAAGTTCACAGGAAACCTCTCAAGTGTTCGTTTCTTAGATGCGTCTACACTAATCAAGCAGCGTCCCTATGAACTGGTTTATAATGGAGTCTTAATTCAGGCTCCTGAGCCTAGCGAGGAAAGGCGGCGCAAGATTGAAGAAGACACCGAACAACAGATATTTGACATTACCAATGTCTTAAGAGAAAGAAACAAATTAAAGGTTTTAAAGTGGGATGAAAATACGGCTAAAGCAGCGTTTCAACACAGTAAGGACATGTCAGAAAACAATGACTTCTCACATACATCTAAGAAATTTGGAGACCTCGACAAAAGATTAAAAACTGCTGAAGTGGTTTATAAGTCTGCAGGTGAGAATATCGCGGCAAACTATACCGATGGCCCTGCTGTGGTGGAAGGTTGGCTCAATAGTAAAGGTCATCGGGAGGCATTATTAAATAAGGATTATTCACATCTTGGAGTAGGAGTTTATGAAAAATACTATACACAAAATTTCATTCAAAAAATAGAACAATAAAAAGGTGACGTTAAGGTCACCTTTTTTCAATAACATATTCGTTAAATACAAATTTATTATCCTTCCACATTCCATATACTTTAATGGTATCCCCTACTTTAAAGGAAACTTTCTGAAAGCCTTTTGTAATGGGCGTAATCTTTTGAACTGTAATTAATTTTGTTTCTGTTTGCAATCTTAATGATTGAACATGAATATAACGGTGATAATAAAACCGTTGTTTCTCCTCTATGATGCTTTTAATTTCCCCAATTAAAATTGCTTCGTGCTGGACGTGACCAGCACTAGCCCACTTTGAATCATTTTCCTTCATCTCTTTTTTTGTAAGCCAATAAAAGTAAAGGCAAATAATTGGAATGACGATGGCGGTGACCATTATGTTTCAAACTCCCCTGGTCATGATTTGTTAATAATAAAGAATGTACCTGTCGCATAGGCCATTTTTTTTCCATCGCTCCGGTAGGCTTCTCCTGATATTACCATTGTTTTGCTGCCCTTATGGACTATCTCCGCTTTACAACGAATCGTTTCTCCAATACCTGGTGCTATGTAATGGATATTTAATTGATTAGTAACAGCCCCAAATCCTTTTGGCAAATAGTAATTAGCTAAACTACCCATCGTAGTATCAAGAACAGTAGCAGTAATTCCGCCATGGACGATGTCTAGATTATTATTTATTATTGGATGAATGGGAATGGTAATTTCGCAAGTATTCTCTACAAATTTCCTGTCCATTTGAAGAATCCCGTCAATATAGGTAATGCGGTTTTGATTAATTTTTTGTTTTAGCCCTTCTAAGAGGAAGGTAAGTGAACTGAGATCTGCTTCTGAACCATTTTCGATACATGTTTCTAATAATTGTCGTAATTCATCTTTCATTCTAGATACCTCTTTCAATCCTTATTCTTCTGACATCTTATCATTTACAGAAAAAATATTAAATATATTTATCCTGCGTGGTCCTTTCACATTTTGAATGATCTTTCATAATGTATTATTGGCAGTAATATGGGTTGAGGTGAGAAAAATGACACAAAAACAATTACACCCTACCGTTATACAATTTAAAGAATTTGTTAAAAGCAATCCTAAACTTGTCCAGGAAGTACGGAGGGGGAAGGCAACCTGGCAGGAGTTATATGAAGAGTGGTATTTGTTAGGGGAAGAGGATACTCGGTGGGAAACGATTGGAACTAGTGATGAATCAGCTGCTGAAGAAGCAAGCACAGAATCAAAAGGTGATTGGATTTCGACAATTATGGGGATGGTTAAGAAAATGGATCCGAATCAGATGCAAAACCATATTAATAACTTAAGTCAGGCCCTCGGAGCAGTCCAAAGTGTCCTTTCGCAATTTCAAGGAAACAATGCAGCGGGGGGTGCAGCAAAACCACCTGAAGGACCAAAACATCCCTTTTTGTTTAGAAAAGACTGATAGGAAGGGGCTTTAATTTATGAGAAGAGATGTCCTTGAATATATTGAAAGTCAGAAGGATTTAAAGCAGTTTATCCGCGAACAACCAATCTGGTACCGAAAGTTATCAAGAAATCCATATGATTTACAAGCACTTGAAATTGAGTCCTTACACTATTATAAAAAGACCATTCCAGATCAAGTGAATAAATTTTCAAATAGTGTACAAATGGCGTCCATGATGTATCATATGTTTCAAGCAATGAAAAATCAAAATTAACTAAGTCCACATGTTTATTTTGTGGCTTTTTTTGTGTGTTAACAAGAGGATTAAGACTAAAAAATGAAATGGAGGCGAACAATACAATCAAAGAAGGAGTGAATCAAAATGAAAAAACAGCTTCCGCAGGTAGTCCTTATTATTTTTTTGATTGGAATGCTTTCCGGATTTAATCATATTAAGCCAAGGACCGAAATACCTTCATTATTTGTCCACCACCAAATAAAAGGAGAAACAGTATTAATTAATTGTGTTGTTTCAGGAATTAGTTTTCGCGAAACCGATCATTCAAAGAAGAATTTAGGAAAGCTTGTGATATGGATTGATGGTAAGAAAAAATCAGAAGTTAATGCGGCAGCATTTATCATTAAAGGGCTTTCTGCGGGCAGCCACAGGGTTAAACTTGAAGTTGTGGATTTAAATAATCAACCGTATGGAATGGAAAAAGAATTTATGGTAAATATCACTAGATAAACTGTATTTTTCGCATTACTAACACTTTCATGTTAAAATATCATTGGAGGTGGGCGTAATCGTGCTTGCTACATTAGAAAGAGTTGAATTATTGGAACAGGCTGAACAACTAGCAAAAATGGTTCTGGAATCCGAAATTGCAGAACAATATCAAATTTGTTTATATAAATTGCAAAGTAATAGGGAGTCACAGCGTAAAATAAAGCGTTTTGTTAGTCTAAAGGAATTATATGATGAGGTTCAACGCTTTGGAAAATACCATCCTGATTATAAAAAAGTAATGACCCAAATCCGCGAAAGTAAAAGAGAAATGGATTTGGATCCACTAGTAGCGGAGTTTAAATTGGCAGAAAATGACCTGCAAGACCTTCTAGATGCAATCAGCATCATCGTAGGTGGTGCTGTTTCAGAACATATAAAAGTCCCAACCGGCAACCAGTTTTTCGAAACAAATTCCAACCATAGAAGCGGCTGTGGCGGTGGAGGAAGTTGTGGGTGTGGATGAGAAAATCAGCTAATGTTAGCTGATTTTTTTTCTTTAGAGTACAGTAAATATTTTTTTACTACCATATAATATGGATAAGAATTAAAGTTTGAATTGAAATGAAGCGTTTTTATATGCTAGACTTAGTTAAAATGATGGTTCTGTTGAAGGGGAAATAGTATGTTTGTTCAAAGACAAGGATTGGTGGTTTGGCTTTACTCATTAAAACAAGCTAAAATGCTTAGACGCTTCGGAAATGTACATTATGTTTCAAAAAAGCTAAAATATGTTGTACTGTATTGTAATCAACAAGAAGTAGATGAGATTATGGAAAAGTTGAATTCTTTTTCGTTTGTAAAAAAAGTAGAACCTTCATATAAACCATTCTTAAGAATGGAGTATGAAAATTCAGCACCCGATAAAGCAAAAGAATATGACTATAAAATGGGTATTTAAAAAGGTGAGGGAATATATTTAGTCCCTCACCTTTTCCTATTGTAGTGGTAATAAATAATGATTAAGCCTCAGAATCCCAATTAGGTATTGGAAATAAAGTTCCTTTTCATAAAAGATGGAAGATGGTTTAACCGATAGTTCGTGAATTTGTTTATTATACGCGGCAGCAGTTTGGGCAAAAAGTTCATACCTTTTATTAGGACAATAATTTGGATTCGGAATGCCCTCACGACAAACATAAAGTGGTTGGAACTTTCCTGGGTCAGTAGGTTTTAAAATAACAACCAAGGAAGTTAGTTCTCTGCCATCTATTTTTGTGTGAAGTGCAAGCAGATGTTGAAGACGGTGCTGATTGGCATTAATAAGTTCTAGTAATTCATATAAATCTGAATAGCCCTCACCTAATTCAATAAAACGCTGGATCAATTAAAACGCTCCTTTAGAATGAATCAATACATCAATACTTTATCACTTAAAAAGGATTTTTTGAATAAAAAACAAAAAAAACCTGCAGAACTTTCTGCAGGGTCCTTCCACATCCTCATAAAGGATAGAAGGCAAAGGGAGAGGAGAAACCGGAGGAAGAACTTATGGGGAAACGTAAGTCTTCTCCGCGGTTGGCAACAACATCCTCGAATTGATGTTGTTAATTACATTATTTCCACAACACAAAAGCTTATACGTGTTTTATGATAAAATTTCGAGATATAACAATCTTTGGTGTGCTTCGACAAAATAATTAAGATATCATCCACAGAAATTGTCTAGTTTTAATAAACTATGGTAGGATGAATTAAGAAATTATTTCTGAAAAAATGTGGTGATAGGTAAGTGAGAGTGGTTTCAGGCAGTTGTAAAGGAAGACCGCTGAAAGCAGTTCCCGGAAATACGACGAGACCGACAACGGATAAGGTCAAAGAAGCTATATTTAATATGATTGGTCCTTATTTTGATGGAGGGATTGGGTTAGACCTGTTTGCTGGCAGTGGTGGATTAGGTTTGGAGGCACTTAGCAGAGGATTGGATAAAATTATATTTATTGATCGAGAGCCAAAAGCCATACAAGTGATTCAGGAAAACATAAAAGCCTGTAAATTTGAGGACCAGACAGAGGTTTACCGTAATGATGCTGACAGAGCACTTAAGGCTCTCATTAAAAGAGAGATTTGCTTTGATTACATATTTTTAGATCCGCCATACAAAAAACAGCAACTGGTCAATTTAATGGAAAAGATGGATAATCAGAATGTAGTGAACAAGGATGGAATCGTTGTATGTGAGCATGGCTTTGATGTTGAATTACCCAAAGCAGTAGGACGATTTAGCCAAATAAAACATGAAAAGTATGGGATGATTGCGGTAACGATTTATATTCGAACAGATATTGAGTAAGGGGGAATCAATTTGACGAAAATAGCCGTTTGTCCAGGAAGCTTTGATCCAATTACATTTGGTCATTTAGATATTATTAGAAGAGGTGCCAAAGTATTTGATACCGTTTATGTTAGCGTTTTAAATAATTCATCTAAAAATCCATTATTTACTGTTGAAGAGCGAATGAATCTCATCAAGGCTGTAACAAAAGATCTTCCGAATGTTAAAGTAGATGTTCATTCAGGCTTACTGGTTGATTATGCAAAGGCAGTTAATGCTAATGCCATCATCCGTGGATTGCGGGCAGTTTCGGACTTTGAGTACGAAATGCAAATTACTTCGATGAATAGAGTGCTAAATGATGAGATTGAAACCTTTTTTATCATGACGAATAATCAATATTCCTTCTTAAGCTCAAGTATTGTTAAAGAAGTGGCGAAATATAATGGGGATATTTCGTCCCTAGTCCCGCCAATTGTTGAAAAAGAATTACAAAAGAAGTTTAAAGGGTAAATGAAAAAAGAGCCAGGCTATGCATGCCAGCTCTTTTATTATTGTTTTTTTAAGCGGGAAAACAAAATAAGCACATAAACTACGAGTGAGATGATGGTGATAATCGGCCCAATGACAATCATTTTATGAAATAGAGGGTCTGCCCATGAGCCATTCTCGAAAAAACTGACTGGCAAGGCATTTGAAGGCTGTTCATTCCCATTAAAACGCAAATAAACGGGCTTCCATAAGATCAATGCAAACAAACTTGCGAAAATACCTTGAAGGATTCTCGCCATAAAAAATGGTTTAAATCTAATATCTGTTTGTGCCAGGATACTAGCAACTTGGGCTTGGACACTAAAACCACTAAAGGCTAAAATAAAGCTGGTAATCATCGCTTTTTGTAAAAGTGTTGCATCTGGATTTTGACTCGTTAATTGACTGCCTAAAGTGATCTCAAATAAACCTGAAATAAACGGAATACTTAACATTTCAGGGAAGGACAGCGCAGATAGCAGCACCTCAATAGATTTTGCTAATGTGGCCGTAATATGTAAATGATAAAGTATTTTGTTTATCACAGAGAAAAGAATGATAAACCCGCCAACCATTAATAAGGTTTGAATAGAAGAATTAACCGCATCCCCAAGTAGTTTTCCAATTGGTCGATTATCTTTTAGTCTCGTTTGATGCAAAGCTGATAAAGCTGAACGGATTTTGAACTTTTTTCTTTTCGTAGGGATTTCATCAGGTGATTCTTTTCCATAAAAGCGCATGATTAACCCAACACAAATATTTCCTAAATAATGAGATAGTGCAAGGATAACCCCTAAATGTGGATTATAGAAAAATCCTACCGAAACAGCCCCGAAAATAAATAATGGATTTGATGAATTTGTGAAAGAAACAAGTCTTTCCGCTTCAATTCGTGTTAACTGGCCTTCTTCTCTTAATCTTGCTGTGAACTTTGCTCCAGCAGGAAATCCAGAAGCCATCCCCATAGCCCAAACAAATCCGCCCACACCAGGAACCTTGAAAAGAGGTCTCATTAGTGGTTCCAATAATACACCAATAAATTTTACAACCCCGAAGCCAATTAACATTTCGGAAACAATAAAAAATGGTAATAAGGATGGAAAAACTATTTCCCACCACATATTTAGGCCACGGATAGATGCATCCAAGGACTCTTGTGGATAAAATATTAGCGAGCCAGCTAGAATGGTGACGGATATGGATAAAAAAATTGTTTTTAATTTGGACCGAAACAATGAAGAGACCTCCTCCCGAGGAAATCGTTGAACTGTGCAATCGATTAAATGAATGGTAAAATAAAGAAATATTCCATCCTGACTTGTCCTCATATAACTCAAATATACTCATAGAACGTTTATTTAGACCATAAGATTGAACGAGATTTCACTTTTACATGGAAGGAATTCGTAAAGTCCGTCAATTAAGAAATCAATTATTTTGATTAGGTATTGATAGGAGGTCTATAATTATGGAGCACCCAAAAATAGGGTTGGCGCTTGGTTCAGGAGGTGCACGCGGGTTTGCTCATTTAGGTGTCATTAAAGCATTAATAGACGCTGAAATTCCGATTCATCTGATTGCTGGCAGCAGTATGGGAGCACTAGTTGCAAGTTTTTACGGTGCAGGTATTGATATGGATCGGTTATATAAATTATCCACTGCCTTTAAGAGGAAGTACTTTTTGGACTTTACAGTTCCAAAAATGGGCTTTATTTCAGGTAAAAAGGTAAAGGAATTTATTAAGGTATTTACCCACGGTAAAAATATTGAGGAGCTCTCGATTCCAATTGGAATCGTCGCTACTGATTTATTAACGGGTGAAAAGGTGGTATTTAAAAAGGGTCCTGTTGCAGATGCAGTCCGGGCAAGCATTTCGATACCCGGAATTTTTGTGCCCGAAAAATATAATGGCAGAATCCTTGTAGATGGCGGCGTATCTGATCGCGTTCCTGTTTCTGTCGCTAAAGAGATGGGGGCAGATATCGTTATCGCTGTAGATGTTTCAAGGGTAAAGAGGAACGCAGAAATTACCTCTATCTATGATGTCATTATGCAGAGTATTGATATTATGCAAGCAGAGATAATTAACAATCGGGAAATTGCTGCAAGTGTAATGCTTCGTCCCCCTGTCGAAACTTATAGTTCACGAGCCTTTACAAATATTGAAGAGATTATTAATATAGGCGAGGCTGAAGCGAAAAAACATCTAACGCAAATAAAAACCGTGATTGAACAGTGGAAGGGGTAAAAATTGCGATGCGCAAAAAAATATATATAGGGTCTGCACTAGTTATTACGATTATCTTTGTTTGGGGAATGTTTTATTCATTGCCATACTATGTCTCCAAACCGGGAATGGCGAAGGAACTGGGACCAATCATCAGTGTTGAAGGCGGCGATAAGGATGAAGGAAATTTTATGCTTACGACGGTTAGAATGGGTAGAGCTAATGTTTTCTCTTATATAGAAGCAAAAGTTAGAAAATATGAGGAGCTTTATCCACTTGATATGATATTAAATAAAAAAGAAACCGAAGAAGAATACAATGTACGACAGCTCCATCTTATGGCGGGTTCGAAATTAAATGCCATTGAGGTAGCTTACCGGAAAGCGGGTCTGCCTGTTAAATATAAATATAAGGGAATTTATGTGGTTCAAGTGATTCCTGATATGCCTGCATATGGCAAACTTTCCGCGGGTGATCGGATTTTTAAAGTGGATGGGAAGCAATTTCCTTCCTCGGAAAAATTCATTGATTACGTGAGTAATAAACATGCTGGTGACAAGGTAGAATTAACCTATTTACGAAATAAAAGTACAAAGACTGTTACATTAAAACTCCAAGCTTTTAAAGAAGATCCTCGAAAGGTTGGAATTGGGATTTCGCTCGTTGATGATAAAGAAATAATGGTTGATCCAAAAGTTAAGGTAAAGACGGATGAAATTGGTGGACCTTCCGCAGGATTCATGTTTTCTTTAGAAATCTATAACCAGTTGACCGACGGTGACCTGACAAAAGGGTATCAGATTGCAGGTACAGGGACCATTGAAGTGGATGGGACGGTTGGTCCTATAGGGGGAATTGAACAAAAAATAGTTGCAGCGGACAAAGCAGGCGCAGAAATCTTTTTAGCCCCGAATGAAAAAGGAATAAAGAGTTCCAATTACCGGGATGCTGTAAAGACCGCCCGTGAGATAAAAACCAACATGAAAATTGTTCCTATTGATACATTTGACGAAGCTGTTAGCTACTTAGAAAAGCTAAAGGAAAAATAATAAAAAGATGGTGCGCCTGCATCATCTTTTTATTATGGTTAAGTTAAGAAATATTGTTGACTTTGGCATCTCGTTGATTGGAGCGGAAATCAACAGGCCCTGTTTAACAGAGCTTTTTACTTTATATAAATAGGTGGCTGCTGATATTCTTGATGGATCATTTTATTTTTTAAATGGTTAGAAAGCCCAAGTGAAAAAACCCTTGCTGCTTTAATATCTAGGTTAATCTCTTTTCCTTTAAAAGAAGAAAGTTTCGATATTAGGGGGAGACTAAGATGAGTCTTGTTTTTATTTAGGTATTCTTTGCCCTTGGTGGTCATGCCAAGAAGTCTTAAATAAGAGGCTTTTTCTGAGATCATTGCCATGTCCTCTTTTTTTGAATTAGTTAATATATGAACACATAATCTTTGCAGTCTTGTCCAAGTATAACGTTTCGTTTTAATTTTTTGCATAAACTCAAGATATGTATCAGCCTCTCGTGCCGCAGAGAGAAGTCTATTTTCAAGCCCCTCTTCCATTTCATAAATATTCCTCAGCTCTTCCGGGCTCGCATGAATTAAACGAAATTGAAGATAGCTCCAATAGTTTTCCCATTGGTGAAATACTTGATAAGATTGTAAATATTCATTTAGCAATTGTTTGGTAGCCTTTGGTACATATTGGTCTATAGCAGATTTTCCATCGCTATCAGCAAAGATAGCTTTTCGGATACTAGTTGCACTTGCAATCGTTGCAGAGGTAAAATCCTGATCATGGTAGTTAGCATTTTTTCGAGGTATCGTCATTGGGATGACATTCGACTTTTGTTGTTTTATAGCTTTTATGTATTCGAGTCCAAGTATATTATTTGGCTTAGCTAAATCCAAATATTTATCCGAATCTGGCAGTTGCCCAAATGCAAGGGATAAAGCTTTCGGATAACTGACACCTGTGCTTAGGAACTGTTTAATGTTCTCATTAAATAGATGTTGCTTCGCTTCTAAGTGATCAATTGTACAAAAGAAATCGGATATGTCTCCGCTCTCGCTTCCAAAACAGAGGCAATGAGTGCCCACTGCATCCAACATTGACACAGCACCATTTGCGAAGGTTTCTGCTTTTTGAGTGGCGAAGCAATAAGGTAGTTCAAAAACAATATCTACTCCATTTAACAATGCCATTTTGGTTCGCTGCCATTTGGACACAAGTGCAGGTTCCCCGCGCTGTAAAAAGTTCCCGCTCATTACTGCAATAACAATATCAGCTTCTGCTGCTTCCTTAGATGCCTGTAAATGATAGGCATGCCCATTATGAAAAGGGTTATACTCTACGATTAATCCAACAGCTCTCATTTAATTTCTCCTTAAAACTTTAAAATCTCGTGTGATTTTTGCTTTTCTTAACATTATAGCAATATTTTAAGGAAACCAATCAAATTATATGGTAAGATATTAAGGATGTTTGCAAAAGAGTTATCTGGTTAAACTAGTATAGGAAACAGATAGGTGTATTTTGCTTTTTAATCATCTGACGGGGTGTAAAGAAAAAACATTGACAAAAAATTTATCGAAGGCTATAATTACCTTTGTTGCCTTGGGGTGATTCAATTGAAATGGACATTAAGTCAATTACAAAAATATCGAAACAAGGAATTTATTATTGATGAGATAGTTCGTGTGGATGAGATCAAACAAGATGATCCAACCATCCGGGAAGTTTCTCCGATGCATATTACAGGTCGGGGCGATATCGATTCAACAAAAGTAACGTTCCATTTAAAAATCGAAGGTTACTTAATACTTCCATGTTCTCGTACTTTAGTGGATGTTAAACTTCCAATTAATGTCGAAACAACTGAAACGTTTCTCTTGCAAGGTTCAGTTTATGAAACTGAAGAGGAAGCATATCAAGTGAAAGGTGAAGTGATTGATGTGATGCCGATCCTTCGAGAGATTCTTTTACTTGAGGTACCAATGCAAGTTTTTTGCGAAGATGTTAATCGTGAAGATGCTGCTCCACAATCTGGCAAGGATTGGGAAGTTGTTCATGGAGAAGATCAATCTAAAAAAATTGATCCGAGACTAGCAGGTCTCGCAAAGTTTCTCGATGAAAACAATTCTTCTTCGTAAATTTAATCGACAAATCTAAGAAGCAAAGTGAAGACCCAGCATTCCTGGCCTTCATTACTTTCTTAATACTCTTTAAGGAGGTGGGAAGAATGGCTGTACCTTTTAGAAGGACTTCTAAAACTGCAAAAAGAAAACGTCGTACTCATTTTAAATTAAACGTACCTGGTATGGTAAGCTGCCCAAACTGTGGTGAAATGAAACTTTCACACCGTGTATGTAAAGCTTGCGGAACATACAAAGGAAAAGATGTAGTGAACGACTAATTTTAAGGTAAGATAAAAAGCACAAGGGTTTATTTCCCTTGTGCTTTTGTCGTTTCTTTGGATTTATACATACTCATTTTTGCGAAATAATAAAGAAGGGCTGTGTTACAGGTTGTCGTACAAAATTGAAAAACGTGATATGGGTTATTTGGTATTTACCATTACTAGAAGTGAAAAAAGAAATGCTATTAATTTTGAAGTCATGGAAGGATTGGCTGAAGCAATAAAAAGATCTTTTCACCCTGATATTAAGGCACTAGTTATTACCGGAGAAGATGATCTTGCTTTTTGTTCAGGGGGAGACTTGTCTGTTTTTCATTCCCTTCGCACAAAGGAAGAAGCTTATCGGATGCTCTCAAAAATGGCGAATATACTTTATTCGCTGCTTACATTGCCTATTCCGACTGTTGCTCTCATTAATGGAACAGCAGTTGGCGGTGGTTGTGAACTTGCGGCTGCTTGCGATTATCGTATTGCCCGAGAAGGTATATTGGCAGGGTTTATCCAAGGAAAGCAAGCGATAACAACGGGATGGGGCGGAGGTTCAATTTTAGCAGAAAAGCTGCCTGCTTCCATTGCAATGAAGCTTTTAATGGAAGCAGAGCTCCAAACTGCATCATATTTAAAGAAAATTGGGTTTATTAACTCACTATACACTGATGACTCTCTCCAGGCTTGTGATAGATACCTTGGACAGATGATATCTAACGATATAAGTGTATTAAAATCCTATAAAAGAATTTGGATTAGAAAGTGGGAAGAAACAAAACTGCGTGAAAGAATAGATGAAGAGATTAGAGAGTGTGCAATCCTTTGGGAAAGCGAAATTCATCATGAATATGTAAATGAGTTTATACGAAAAAACAATGAATAAAGATGAAAAACACAGGGCTTGATTAAGTCTATCTTTTCTAGTAGATGCATATGTATTATAAAAACACTAGGAGGGATGATTTCATGTCACCGACTCGACAAGATGCATGGTCCCAAGATGAAGACTTGTTGCTTGCTGAGGTTGTGTTACGACACATCCGGGAAGGCGGTACGCAACTGCAAGCATTCGAAGAAGTAGGGAAGCAGCTCACACGTACTTCAGCAGCCTGTGGCTTTCGTTGGAATTCGTTTGTTAGAAAACAGTATAAATCGGGCATTGAGTTGGCTAAAAAGCAGCGTAAAGAGTTAAAAAAACAGCCAGTTTCAAATGAAATAGAATCATTTGAAGAACCAGTTAAAGTAGAAGCTGTTCCCTCTCCAACAGGAAATGAACAAGGAAGCACAATTACATTTTCGACGGTGATCCATTTTTTAGAGGGACTCCAACAAAAAGCACTAGCCTCATCCAACAATGAAGCGGAACGGAAGAAATCTAATGAAAAAATCAAAGAGTTGGAAAAAAAGGCATACTACTTGGCAGCAGAAAACGAAAGATTATCTAAAAATTTAAAGGCTATTGAAGAGGATTATCGTTCGTTAATTGAAATTATGGAAAGAGCTCGGAAAATGGTAGTTCTTCAAGATGAGGACCGCCAACAAAAAGTAAAATTCCAGATGGACAAAAATGGTAACCTCGAAAGAGTAGAAAAGTAGAAAAAGCGGACCAAATGTCCGCTTTTTTATTTGTATTAATTATGCTGTTGTGCCTCTACGCCTGAAGGGTACCAAACCAATGGATTTTCTCCGCGGTCACGCTCCATATCGTAATCGACATTCGCAAAGCCCATCTTTTCCCAAAAATCTCTTGATTGTACTCTTGGATTCGTCTTAATCGGGAGACCAAAGCTGCTTTTCGCAAATTCGACAAGCGCCTTGCCATAACCCTTACCTTGATAATCCGGTAATACCTCAAGTTTCCATAACTCTAAGTAATTTTGCGGCGGATAAAAATAGCGGTCAAACTTTGCATCAATTTGGTATAGACTCATTCGAGCTACTAATTTGTCTCCAAAATAAATTCCGTAAAAAGGTGAGTCACTATTATTATCAACCATATTTGCTTCAAGATCTTCAAGCATTGATAATTCTTGAATCCCATATTCTTTGAATTTTTTAAACTCTTCTAGTGTTTTATAATTTACTTTGAGTCTTTCCACTTTTACTGCCATAGTCAACCTCCTAAATATGATTACTCATAATCTTGTATATATTCATTTGCTCTTGAATAACATGAACTGAAGTAATTTTGGCATTTTTCAAATGAATCACTCTAATTATATAACAAAAACTCAAAAAATTCTTCAAATAAGTTCAGAAAGCGTTTTCAAAAATTTGCAGGAAATTCAGAGAATCGTGTAGAAACATATAAATGGTGGAATAAACAGGGTACGAAAGGGGAAAAAGCGTGCAAAAAATTTTAATTGCTAATCGAGGAGAAATTGCCCTTCGGATTATTCGAACCTGTCAGGAGATGGGGATTGAAACAATTGCTATTTATTCCGAGGCTGATAAGGAAATGCCCTTTGTAAAAGCAGCAAATATGGCTTTCTGTGTGGGGGAGCCTCCTGTAAACAAGTCCTATCTACAAGTAGATAAAATTTTAGAAATAGCAAAACGAGAGAAAGTAGATGCAATTCACCCTGGTTACGGCTTTTTATCTGAAAATGCTACATTTGCTAAACGAGCAATAGAGGAAGGTATTATTTTTATCGGCCCGAACCCGGCAACTATTGAATTAATGGGTGACAAAATTATTTCTCGTCAGACGATGGAAAAGGCGGGTGTCCCGGTGGTTCCCGGCAGTGGCTGCGGTATAAAAGCTATTGAGGAAGCAATTGTTCTTGCAGATACAATCGGCTTCCCAGTTATGCTGAAGGCAAGCGGCGGCGGCGGCGGGATAGGAATGGTATTTTGTGAAGATGAGCAAGCGCTCGTTAAGTCTTTTGACCAGACAAAAGCAAGAGCAATGGCCTATTTTGGCTCTGACGAAGTCTTTATCGAGAAGTATATCAAAGATGCAAGACATGTCGAAGTCCAGGTGTTTGGTGACAGCCATGGAAATATCGTTCATTTGTTTGAAAGAAACTGTTCTGTTCAAAGAAGACATCAAAAAGTAATCGAGGAATCTCCGTCACCTTGTTTATCGGACCATTCTCGAAATATGATGTTTGAAACAGCCTTAAAAGCGGCGAGTGCTGTTAATTATACAAATGCAGGAACTATTGAATTTATTGTTGATGAAAAGGAAAATTTTTATTTTCTAGAAATGAACACTCGCCTTCAGGTTGAACATCCGGCAACTGAAATGATAACTGGTCTCGATTTAGTGAAATGGCAAATCCTCATCTCTCGAGGTGAACGGTTACCATTGCTCCAAGATGAAATCACATTGTCAGGTCACGCTATTGAATTTAGGCTTTATGCTGAAGACCCTGTTCGTTTTTTTCCGTCACCAGGTAAAATCAGCAGGCTTGAATGGAATCATTCGGCGGGAGTAAGAATTGATTCAGGTTATGATGAAGGAAGTGTGGTTACACCGTTCTATGATCCAATGATTGCGAAAGTTATTATTCACAATGAAACACGTGTAAAAGCATTAGAAGAAGCGGTTCGCTTCTTTAAAGACTTAAAAATTGAAGGGATTAAAACTAATGCACCACTTTTCCTTAATGTACTAACGGATAATGATTTTCAAAAGGGAAAGTACACCACAAGCTTTTTAACCAAAAAATTAGTGAACTAGGGGGAGAATGAAAATGAAAGAAATAACAGCAAGTATGGCAGGTACTGTTTTAAATATATTCGCAGCAAAAGGGAATCAAGTACAACTTGGTCAGGAAGTCGTGATGCTTGAATCTATGAAAATGGAAATTCCAATTGAAAGCACTTCAGAAGGTTTAGTATTAGATGTAAAAGTAAGCATTGGTGATTTCGTTAATGAAGGCGACGTATTGATCGTCCTAGAATAAAAGTTTGAGGGGTGAAAATCATGTCTGTAACCAATACATTGAATGAGCAGTTAAATGAGAACCGTAAAATAATTGAAGCTGGTGGACATCCAAAATATCATGAGAAGGCAAAAGAGCAAAAGAAGTTGTTTGTTCGTGAACGTCTTGCCTTATTGTTCGATGAAGGTAAATACGAAGAAGATGGTAAATTTGCCAATTTTCAAGCTGGTGATCTTCCTGCAGATGGTGTTGTCACAGCGATTGGGAAAATTAATGGCCAAACGGTTTGTGTTATGGCGAATGATTCAACCGTTAAAGCTGGTTCATGGGGAGCCAGGACAGTTGAAAAGATTATTCGTATTCAAGAAGTTGCCGAAAAACTAAAGGTTCCATTATTCTACCTTGTTGATTCAGCCGGGGCTAGAATAACAGATCAGTTAGAGATGTTTCCAAATCGTCGCGGTGCAGGAAGAATCTTCTACAATCAAGTGAAACTTTCCGGGATGATTCCCCAGGTTTGTATTTTGTTTGGCCCTTCCGCGGCTGGTGGTGCATACATTCCTGCCTTTTGTGATATCGTCATCATGGTTGACCAAAATGCTTCTATGTATTTGGGGTCACCAAGGATGGCTGAAAAAGTAATCGGTGAAAAGGTTACACTTGAGGAAATGGGCGGTGCGCGGATGCATTGTTCAGTCTCAGGCTGTGGGGATATTCTCGCTTATAGCGAAGAGGAAGCAATCGAGTCAGCCAAAAAATATATCAGCTACTTCCCAGCAAGCTTTAAAGAAAAACCAAGGATGACACCGGGTGTAGAAGCAAAACAAGGCCGCGAGCTGGAAGCGATTATCCCAGAAAACCAAAACGCTCCGTTTGATATGTATGAATGTATTGATAAACTTGTGGATAATGCAAGTTTTTATGAAATTAAGAAATTGTTTGCCCCTGAATTGATTACGGGGTTAGCAAGAATCGATGGGAGACCGATTGGAATTATTGCTAATCAGCCGAAAGTGAAAGGCGGTGTTTTATTTGTAGATTCTGCAGATAAAGCAGCAAAATTCATTCAACTCTGTGATGCTTTTCATATTCCGCTTTTATTTTTGGCAGATGTACCTGGGTTCATGATTGGAACAAAGGTGGAGCGTGCGGGCATTATCCGTCATGGGGCCAAGTTAATTGCAGCGATGAGTTCGGCCACTGTCCCGAAAATTTCTGTCATTGTTCGAAAAGCCTATGGTGCTGGTCTATATGCTATGGCTGGCCCAGCTTTTGAGCCGGATTGCTGTATCGCTTTACCAACCGCACAAATTGCAGTTATGGGTCCAGAAGCAGCAGTCAATGCTGTTTATTCGAACAAAATTAATCAAATAGAAGACCAGAAAGAAAAAATAGCTTTTGTCCAAGAAAAGCATAAAGAATATAAAGAACATATCGACATATATAAGTTAGCATCGGAATTAATTGTTGATGAAATTGTCGCACCAACAGAATTACGAAATGTTTTGATTCAACGCTTTGCTTATTATGAAACCAAGGATTTTAATTTTAGCATACGTAAGCATCCGGTATACCCCGTCTAACTTTATTGGCCCTATTCGCTGTTTGTCGAATAGGGCTTAATTTTTTTCTAATTCTTAGTAACAAACTATCGTCAGCTTCTGATAGAATATGGGTAAAGACGACTAAAAAAGAGGGATTACCATGAGGGTTGGAATTATTGGTGCTGGGTCAATTGGCCTCCTATTCGCAGCTTATTTTAGCAGGATATTAGATGTTACGGTATACACTAGAACACCAGAACAAGCAACAGAGATAAATAAATATGGAATTGTGCTGAAGAAAAACGGGGAACAAACAATTTCCAACACGAAGGCATTGCCAATAAACGAATGGAAGGGAATTGATGATCTTACCATCATTTCCGTTAAGCAATATCAACTTCGGCCAATTATTGAAAGAATTAATCAGTTGCCCATTCTTCCTAACAATCTCTTATTTTTACAGAATGGTATGGGCCATTTAAAACAGCTTGAAACCATCCCGAACACTAATATTTTTGTTGGTGCAGTTGAGCACGGAGCGCTGAAGGAAAATTCATATACCGTTTCCCATAATGGTGAAGCTGTGACTAAAGTGGCTGTATTTAAAGGGAACCCAACATTTTTGTTTGATTGTATTTCTTTTGCACCATTGGAATTTCCACTTGTTTTTAAGGGGGATTATTTTACAATGCTGCAGAGTAAACTAGTTGTCAATGCCGTTATTAATCCATTAACCGCCATCCTCGAGGTGGAAAATGGCAAATTAATAAAAAATGAATACTATTTTCAGGTCCTAAAGAATTTATATTCCGAGGTATCTTCGATTTTAAATTTAGATAATACTGAAGAACAGTTGCAGCAAATTATTACTATTTGTAATAATACTTCTGCTAATCGTTCCTCCATGCTTAAAGATATAGAAGCACACAGAATGACAGAAGTGGATGCAATATTGGGATATATTTTAGAAGTGGCAGAACATAAAGGGATGAAGTCACCTCAAGTGGCTAACCTATATTACTTAATTAAAGGAAAAGAGATGATAAAGGAGGAATACGCTTGATTACTTTTCTATCCTATTTCATTTCTGTTTTCTTTGCGATACCATTTTTAGGATTCCTGTTTGTTTTTATAGTCACGAAACTCGTGACAAAAAGCACGCGAAAGGCAGTTCATATATCACTAGATTCTACAACATTTCTATTTATAATATCTGTTCATTTTTTAATTGTAACTATATGGGAAAAATCATATTTTTGGGTAATAATATTAATTATGATTTTAATTGCGATGATTTTTGTGTTGGTTCATTGGAAAGTAAAAGAAGAAATTCTCATAAAAAAAGTGATAAAGGGTTTTTGGCGTTTTAATTTTCTCCTGTTTCTTCTTGCTTACCTCACCTTAACATTATATGGATTAATTCATCGAGCATTGATTTTTACTTTTACCAACTGAATTATAAGCCAAAGTTTTTTCAAATTAAGTTGGTAGTGGTATACTCTTAACAGAATGAATTTGGGTGATCAGAAAGGAAGTACAAGAATGGAGATTTTAAATCTCTCTTTACCAGCAGCCAATCGGTTTGCTTCGAATTATTTGGAACAATCTCCAGAAATCCAGCCTTTTTTTCATTACCGGTTTAATGATGGAACCGATGATGCCAAACGGGTTGCTGAACTTAGTAACCGATCATTTCCTCGCTTAGAGGTTGCTGAACATATTGAGAGCTTTATGAAGCGGTTTCCATCGTCTGAAGCTGTTATAAAGTCAATCGATAAACTTAAAACAAGTAATAGCCTCGTCGTTATTGGGGGACAGCAGGCAGGTATTTTAACAGGCCCGCTATATTCAATACATAAGGTAATCTCTATTATTAAATTGGCTGAGCAAAAAGAGGCACAGCTTGGCGTACCAGTGGTTCCTGTATTTTGGATTGCGGGAGAAGACCATGATTACCAAGAGGTTAATCATGTGTTTGTACCTGTGAATCAAAAGGTTGATAAATGGACATATCCAGAAAGAGTCCTGCAAAAGAAAATGGTTTCTGATATTCAGTTAAACAAAGAAGTCTGCATTTCTTGGGTACAAAACTTAATAGAGAATTTTGGTGAGACAGAACATACCAATACACTTTTAGCTTTTGCTGTAAAACAAGTATCCATCTCAACTAACTTCGTCGATTTTTTTGCAAATATTATTATGGAATTGTTCAAGGATTATGGGTTATTAATCGTTGACTCAGGTAACAATGAGTTTCGGAAGGTGCAGAAAGAATTTTTTAAAAAGCAAATCCTTAACCATGAAATGATTACACACAAGCTACTGGAACAACAAAGGCGTATTGATGAAAAGGGTTTTCCGGTAACGATTGATGCTAGTGAAAGGAATGCGAACCTTTTCTACTATGATCAGAAAATGAATGATCGGATTTTACTTGAATATGACTGTGATAATGATTGTTTTGTGGGGAAAAATGGGGCTCTCACCTTTTCAAGAGAACAATTAGTGGAGCTTGCTGAGGAGAATCCAGCCTCTTTAAGCAATAATGTGGTGACGCGGCCGTTAATGCAGGAATGGCTTTTCCCATCTATTGCTTTTATTGCTGGGCCGGGAGAAATTTCTTACTGGGCAGAACTAAAACTAGTGTTTGAATATTTTCAAATCAAGATGCCCCCTATTGTTCCTCGTTTAAACATTACGTTCCTTGATCGATCTGTTGAAACAGACGTTTCTGAACTACGTTTAAACTTAAATGAAATATTAAGCACTGGAACAGAAAAAGAGAGAATTCAATTTCTTGAAAAAATAAAAGATAAAGAAGTGGTTTCGCTATTTTCCCTTGCAAAAGAACAATTAGTAAATCAGTACCGATTAATAGAAGGTAAGACAGCTGAGTTGGATCGCGGCCTATTACCATTGTTAAAGAAAAATGAAAGTTACTTACTTAAAGAACTCGGGTTTATGGAAGCTAAATTATATGAGGCAGGAAAGTTGAAACACGACAATATCCTTAAAAAATATGATCGTGTGGATCTGTCATTAAGGCCGGATGGTTTTCCCCAAGAGAGGGTTTGGAATATATTTTACTACCTAAATCAATATGGGTTGAATTTAATTCATGACTTAATGTCAGGTACCTTTGAATTTGATGGTCGGCATAAGGTAATAAAAATGTAGAAAACTTCACAGCAGTGAAGTTTTTTTTTGTGTGAAGTTTCTGGATAAAAAAGGATTTCATGGTTTTAAGAAGAATAGTTTAAAAATAGGTGGTGGAAAGTGGGGGAATGTGGTACATTTTTAATAGAAAGTGGGGGTCATGGGTATGTTCATGGGTGAATACCATCACAGCATTGATAATAAAGGCCGACTGATCGTGCCCTCCAAATTCCGCGATGAACTTGGTGAAATGTTTATCATTACACGTGGATTGGATCAATGTTTGTTTGGTTACCCGTTATCAGAGTGGGGGCTGATTGAAGAGAAATTAAAAGGCTTACCTCTGACAAAAAAAGATGCCCGGGCTTTTACTAGATTCTTCTTTTCAGGTGCAACCGAGAGTGAACTTGATAAACAAGGAAGAATTAATATCCCTGCACCACTTTTGCAATATGCAAAGTTGGAAAAAGAATGTGTAATTTTAGGTGTTTCCAATCGAATTGAAATTTGGAGCAAACAGATTTGGGAAGACTATTTTACCGAGTCAGAAGAATCTTTTGCAGAAATTGCAGAAAATATGATTGGCTTTGATATATAATGGATAAATTATGTTAATATATTTTCTGTTATATATTGTTCGATTGGAAAAGGTGGTTACTACATGTTTGAACATACAACTGTGTTGTTAAAGGAAGCTGTTAATGGCTTAAATATTAAGCCTGATGGAATTTATGTTGATTGTACTTTGGGTGGAGCGGGGCATAGTTCGCTTATTCTTTCAAAACTTGGAGCCCGAGGTAAACTATTTGCATTTGACCAAGATGAAACTGCAATTGAACACGCAAAAGAGAAGTTGGCTGAATATGGGGATCGTTTAGAAATCATTAAAAGCAATTTCTTGTATTTGAAAGAAGAACTTGAAAATAGAGGAATTGTTAAAGTGGATGGAGTACTTTACGACCTTGGAGTTTCTTCTCCGCAATTGGATACTCCTGAAAGAGGCTTTAGCTATCATCATGATGCACCACTAGATATGAGAATGGATAATGAAGCCGATATTTCTGCCTACGATGTGGTTAATCATTGGGCCTATGAAGACTTGGTGCGCATCTTTTTTCGTTATGGTGAGGAGAAGTTCTCTAAACAAATAGCTCGTAAAATAGAAGCAGCAAGGATGGTAAAACCAATTGAAACGACGGCAGAATTAGTTGAACTGATTAAGGACGCGATTCCGGCCCCTGCAAGAAGAAAAGGTGGACATCCAGCTAAGCGAGTTTTTCAAGCAGTCAGAATTGCTGTGAATGATGAATTAGCGGTGTTCGAACAGTCAATAAATCAAGCGATTGACATGTTAAACCCTGAGGGAAGAATAAGCGTTATAACCTTCCACTCTCTTGAGGACAGAATTTGCAAAGCAGCCTTTAAGAAAGCAAGTGAAACTCCTAATTTACCTCCTGGTTTACCAATCATTCCTGATGAGTATAAACCGATATTAAAGTTAATTTCGCGGAAGCCGATCCTTCCATCTGATGAAGAATTAGAGCAAAATAATCGCGCTAGATCTGCTAAGCTAAGAGTTGCCGAAAAGCTGTAAGGGAAAATTCAGAAATTCAAAACTAGATTTAAAAATAAATAATAAGCTGGAGGGGAAGAGTTTGAGTAATCTTGCCAGGAAGAATGTAGAACAGCAACACACGGAGGAGAAATTCCAACAAAAGAGACAAGTCATTATTAAAAAATCCTGGCTCACTCCAGGGGAAAAAATTATTGGAATAGTCTTTGCTGGATTTGTATGTTTTGGTGCTGTTCATATTATTTCAAATCAAGCAAAAATTTATGATGTTAACAAAGATATACAAATTATGGAAACTAAGGTATCGGAACAACAGAAAGTAAATAGTGATTTGCAGGTTCAAGTAAGCGAATTAAGTGCATACGATCGAATTTATAAAAAGGCCAAGGAAATGGGCCTAATTAAAAACGAAAATAACGTCAAGGTAGTGCATTAGAAATGAACAAGAAACAGCCATATATGAATGCAGGAGCAACCCTTTTATTTGGATTTTTCGGTTTGCTCTTTTTTGTTTTACTCTTCAGGTATTTTTCAATTCAAATCACTGGTGAAGTTGATGGACAGCCTCTTGCTGCAAAGGCTCAAGAAAAATATAGCAGAGAAGGGAATTTGACCGCCTTAAGGGGCGATATCTTAGACCGGAATGGTAAAGTGATTGCTGAAGATACAAATGCCTACACGTTAATTGCTATTTTAGATAAAAAGATGACAACAAATTCAAAAAAGCCGCAGCACGTAAAAAACCCGGAGAAAACGGCACAAGAATTGGCAAAGTATCTAGAAATGGATGAATTAGAGATTTACAGTATCTTAACAAAAGGAATAAAAAGTCATAAATTTCAGGTTGAATTCGGGAAGGCAGGCAGAGATATTACCCACGAAACAAAGAATAAGATTGAAAAACTTAAACTTCCAGGGATTACATTTATCCGTGATTCCAAGCGCTTCTATCCTAATGGTGTATTTGCTTCCCACTTAGTTGGTTATGCTGATCGGATTGAACAAAAGGACAAAAGTATTAAATCAGTGGGTAAAATGGGGATTGAGAAAAGTCTAAATGATGAATTAACGGGTACAAATGGGAAGATTAATTTTGAAAGTGATTTGTGGGGTTATATACTTCCGGATGGAAAAGAAAAAATTACTCCTGCCAAAAATGGGAATGATGTTTATTTGACCATCGACCAAAAGATTCAAACCTTTTTAGAAGATGCCATGAACAAAGCAGCTAAGGAATATAAACCGGAGAAAATAATTGCGATTGTGGCTGATCCGAAAACTGGTGAAATATTAGCAATGGGACAACGGCCTTCTTTTGATCCAAAAACAAAAGAAGGAATTGAAGACGGCTGGCATAATGAAGCGATTGAAACTTCATTCGAACCTGGTTCGACCATGAAAATTTTTACGCTTGCCGCAGCCGTCCAGGAAAAGGTGTTTAATCCCAACGAAATCTATCAATCTGGTTCATATCAAGTAACGAAAAGGGATAAAGCAATTCATGATCATAATTACTCGGGATGGGGGCCGATCACCTATCTTGAAGGGGTACAGCGTTCATCAAATGTTGCTTTCGCCAAAATAGCTAAAGAGAAGCTTGGCTTTGAAAAGTATCGAGAATATTTAACAAAGTTTGGCTTTGATCAGCCCACAGGAATTGACCTTCCCAACGAAACATCTGGGAAAATCCAATTTACCTATCCGATAGAAAAAATTACGACGGCTTACGGGCAGGGCACTGCAATAACTCCCATACAGCAAATTCAAGCAGCAACAGCCATTGCAAATGGCGGGAAAATGATAAAACCGCATGTGGTAAAAAAAATTGTCAATCATGATACAGGTGAGGTTATTAAATCAGGGTCCTCTAAAGTTGTTTCAACACCAATCACAAAAGAAACGGCCAAGGAGGTTCGGGATATCCTTGAAACGGTTGTTACCTCACCCAAGGGTACTGGCGGCCGGTATAAAATTGATGGATACAGTGTCGCTGGGAAGACGGGAACAGCTAATATTCCTGGACCGAATGGCGGGTATTTACAAGGTGCTAATAACTATATGTTCTCATTTTTAGGGATGGCACCAAAGGATGATCCGGAATTAATTGTTTATGTTGCTGTTCAGCAACCTGAATTAGAGGGGCTTGAAACAGGTCAAGGGGCAATACCTGTTTCTGCTATATTTAACCCAGTCATGAAAAACAGCCTGCATTACTTGAACATTAAGCCTTCTCAACTTGAAGAGGCACAATTGAATAAACTAGAAGATTTTAAGGGGAAGTCGGTTACTGAAGCTGTAGCTGAATTAAAAGGAAAAGGAATTGAACCTATCGTAATTGGAAAAGGAGCAGAGGTTGTCAGGCATTTACCAGAGTCTGGGACAACTGTTTTACAGGGTGAGAAGGTAATCATACAAACAAATGGTGAAATATTTGCCCCTGATATGACAGGTTGGTCACTTAGAGATGTAATGAAAGTAGCGAATATTGCCGGATTGAAGTTAAATTCAAAGGGAAAAGGGTTTGTAACCCAGCAAAATATTAAACCGAAAACACATGTTCAAAAAGGAGATTTTTTAATCGTAGACTTAAAGACTCCTGAAGAGCAGTGGAAACAGGAAAATAATGAAAAAACAAATACCCAAGGTAAAACTGAGGAAAATACAGAGGAACTAGTCCAGGATTAATAGAAAATCCCGCTGTCTTAGCGGGATTTTTCCTATCTAATGACCAAAACCTGCGTTCTAAGAAAAAAAGTACAAGCATATAAATGAACGATAGAAAAAGGAGGGTCGTTCAAACTATGCGTGTTTCAAATGTTACTGTCCGTAAACGATTAATGATTGCACTATTTATTGGTATTCTCACCTTCTTAATAATTGATATTCGGCTTGGATATGTCCAATTTGTCCTTGGTGATTGGTTAACAGCAGGTGCTAAAGACTCTTGGAGCCGTAATATTCCCTTTGAACCTGAACGAGGAGAAATTGTTGACAGGAACGGGGTGCCTCTTGCCACAAATATTAGTACTCCAACCGTCTGGGTTGTTCCAAGACAAATTAAAGACCCGGCAACAACCGCGGAAAAGCTTGCTTCCGTTTTAAATATGTCAAAAGAAAAGGCCTATCGGGATATTACACTGAGAGAAAGAATTGTTCGGATTAAGGAAGGCAGAAAAATTTCACATGAGAAGGCCAAGGAAATCAGATCCCTAGGACTCGAAGGTGTCTATATTGGTGAAGATTCTAAGCGGCATTATCCAATGGGGAGCTATTTATCACATGTTCTTGGGTTCGCAGGAGTTGACAACCAGGGGTTGATGGGACTAGAACAATATTATGATAAAGAACTAAGTGGTGAACGGGGCTCTGTTAAATTTTATGCAAATGCTAAAGGGGAAAGAATGAACGATATGGCAGATGATTATGAGAAGCCGACAAACGGTCTTGCATTGAAGCTGACAATCGATTCAAAAATCCAAACGATAGTAGAAAGAGAGTTAGATATCGCGGACGCAAAATATAACCCGGATGGGATTGTTGCCATTGCAATGAATCCGAATAATGGAGAAATATTAGCCATGTCGAGCAGACCAACTTTTGATCCGGCTAATTTTCAAAATGTTCCTCAAGAGGTATATAATCGAAATCTTCCTGTATGGTCAACGTACGAACCAGGGTCAACATTTAAGATTATTACCCTTGCGGCAGCTTTGAATGAAGGAAAAGTGAATTTAGAAAAAGAGCATTTCCATGATTCGGGTTCGGTTCAGGTTGCGGGGGCGAGGTTAAAGTGCTGGAAACGAGGGGGCCATGGAGATCAGTCCTTTTTAGAGGTTGTTCAAAATTCCTGCAACCCTGGTTTTGTCGAATTGGGACAAAGACTCGGGAAAGAAAAATTGTTTAAATATGTGAAGGATTTTGGTTTTGGTCAAAAGACCGGTATTGATTTACAAGGAGAAGGAACAGGGATATTATTCAATTTAGACCGTGTAGGCCCAGTTGAACAAGCAACTACAGCCTTTGGACAAGGAGTATCAGTAACACCTATCCAGCAAGTTACGGCTGTATCTGCGGCTATTAATGGCGGGATATTATATAAGCCATATATTGCAAAAGAGCTCATCGATCCAATTACAAACGAAGTCGTAATGAGAAATTCCCCAGTGGAAAAACGCAGGGTAATTAAGGAAGAAACTTCAAAAGAAATTCGCCATGCCCTTGAGAGTGTAGTTGCCCAGGGGTCAGGGGGAAGGGCGTTTGTTGATGGTTACCGAGTTGGCGGAAAAACCGGAACAGCCCAGAAAGCACAAAACGGGAGATATTTAGAAAATAACTTTATCGTTTCCTTTATTGGATTTGCCCCTGCAGATGATCCGCAAATTGTTGTCTATGTGGCAGTTGATAATCCAAAAGGAGTTACAGCCTTCGGTGGTACAGTCAGTGCTCCAATTGTTGGTAATATTATGAAGGATAGTTTGAGTCAGATGGGGATTAAACCTCGAAAGGGTCAAATTGAAAAAGAATTGAAATGGCCGGATACACCGTTAATAAAATTACCGGATTTCACAGGTTTAACAAAAATGGAACTAATGGATCAACTGATAAATCTAAAGATTGATGCAAGTGGTGAGGGTGATGTGGTCGTTAGACAATCCCCTGAAGCAGGTACCAAAGTTAAGGAAGGGTCAAAAATTAGGCTTTATTTTGGTAAGGAGGATTAATGCAATTAAAAAATTCATTAAATTAGAGGCGGTCGGAATGATTTCCGCCGCCTAATTTTTTCATTAAGCTTTGATTACTAAATAGCAAAATAAAATGTTTTAATGTAAAATAAGATGGAACTTTCTTAAGAAGAATTTTCAAAATGATAATTAGTCAATGTATGTACGGTTATGAGAGGATTTGAGAGAAATGAAGCTACAAAAGCTGCTTAAGAATTTGCATCTTCTAGTTCCTTATTTAGGTGAGGATCCAGAAATAACTTCGATTGAAAACGATAATCGGAAGGTGCAAAGCGGGAGCTTATTTATTTGTATTAAGGGATACACAGTAGACGGCCATGATTTTGCAGAATCTGCCGTAAAAAGCGGGGCAGCTGCTGTATTGGCTGAGCGTCCGTTATTACTAGATGTACCTGTCATTCTTGTTAAAGATACAACGAGAGCAATGGCAGTGCTAGCTGATGCTTTTTATGAACAGCCAACGAAAAACTTGCACTTAATAGGAATTACCGGAACAAATGGGAAAACAACTACCAGCCATTTAATTGAGAAAATATTCTCCGATGCCAATCAAAAAACAGGTCTAATTGGCACGATGTATACTAAAATAGCTGAAAAGACGATTGAAACAAAAAACACAACCCCGGAAAGTTTAACACTTCAAAAAACCTTTAGACAAATGGTTGAAGCAGGTGTTGATATAGCAGTAATGGAGGTTTCCTCACATGCATTAGATCTTGGCCGAGTACATGGCTGCGATTATGATGTGGCTGTGTTTACAAACCTAACGCAGGACCACTTGGATTATCATAAAACAATGGATGAATATAAGCGTGCTAAGAGTTTATTATTTGCCCAGCTGGGTAATACATTTGATCAGAAAAAACCAAAGTTTGCCGTATTAAATGCAGACGACCCTGCTTCTGATATGTACCGCAGGTCGACTGCTGCACATGTTATTACATATGGAATCGATAATATAGCTGATCTTCAAGCAAAGAATATTCAAATGACTTCTTCAGGTACCCAGTTCGAGCTTGTGGTTCATTCGGAAAAATATCCGATTAAAATGCAATTAATTGGTAAATTCAGTGTGTATAATGTTTTAGCAAGTATTGCGGCGTCCGTTGTGTCCGGCATTGATATTAAAGCAGTTATCCAGTCGATCGAAGGTGTAAAAGGAGTATCAGGCAGATTTGAGCTTGTAAATGCAGGACAGGATTTTACTGTTATTGTTGATTACGCCCACACACCAGACAGTCTTGAAAATGTATTAAAAACGGTTCAGCATTTTGCTAAGAAGAAGGTTTTCGTTATTGTTGGCTGTGGTGGTGACCGTGATCGTACGAAGAGACCATTGATGGCTCAAATAGCCTGCCAATGGTCCACAAATCCCATCCTAACTTCGGATAACCCAAGAAGTGAAGACCCATTAGCCATTTTGAAGGACATGGAAGCAGGAGTGCAAGGTTCAGCATACCGAATGATCCCTGACCGCAAAGAAGCGATCCAAACTGCTATTCGAGAGGCATCAGCTGGTGATGTAATCTTAATCGCAGGCAAAGGTCATGAAACCTATCAAATTATTGGTAATGAAATTCACGACTTTGACGATCGGTTAGTTGCTCGGGAAGCGATTGAGGGGAGATAGCTATGTATTTAGCTTTAAAAGACTTGGTAAGTCTATTTAAGAATAGTCGTGGCGTCAAGGATAACCTGCTATTTGTTACAGTTTGCGACCAAGCTCACACAGCACAGCCAAAAGGATTATTTGTATCATTAACTAAAAACGCTGGGGAACTTTCTGATGCAATCTCGAACGGGGCAATAGCCGCGATTTGGGATCAAGGACTTGAACTTCCAAGCTATATACCAAATCAGTTTCCACTATTCTTTACACCAGACCCGGCAGAGGCGATTGTAACTATCTTAAATTGTTATCATGAAAAATTAAATGGAGAAACAGATAAAATTATGGAAATAACTAACTTTAAAATTTCAAATAAAAAACTTCTTAATAAAAATAAAGAAACATATGATATAGCTGTGATGTTAAACGAAATTACAAGCAAAAACGACGCTGAAGGGAGGGAATAAAATGCTCGAGCAAGTTATTTTCTTCACAATAATTATGGGATTTCTTATCTCGGTATTGCTTTCTCCAGTTTTTATTCCCTTCTTAAGAAGGTTGAAATTTGGACAAAGCATTCGTGAGGAGGGACCAAAATCTCATCAAATAAAATCAGGCACACCGACTATGGGGGGAGTGATGATTTTATTTTCGATTGTTATTACAACACTTGTCATGACGGGTAAGTTTTCTGAACCGACTGTTAAAACATATTTGCTGCTTCTTGTTACACTTGGTTTTGGATTGCTTGGGTTTTTAGACGATTTTATCAAAGTTGCTCTTAAAAGGAATCTAGGATTAACTTCCAAACAAAAGCTGGCAGGTCAAATTATTATTTCAGTAATTTTTTATTTTATTTATAAACAACAAGGTTTTTCTACCGAAATAAGCATTCCATTTACAGATTCCACAATTGATTTAGGATGGTTCTTCATTTTCTTTATCATATTCTGGCTGGTTGGCTTCTCCAATGCTGTAAATTTAACAGATGGACTGGATGGCTTGGTGTCAGGCACCGCTGCCATTGCATTTGGTGCATTTGCAGTTCTTGCATGGAATCAATCTCAGATAGAAATTGCGATATTTTCTGTGGCGGTGGTAGGTGCTGTACTAGGATTCTTGGTATTTAATGCCCACCCGGCAAAAGTTTTTATGGGAGATACAGGTTCTCTAGCACTCGGTGGTGCAATTGCAACGATTGCTATTCTTACGAAGCTTGAAATTTTACTTATTATCATTGGTGGAGTATTTGTTATTGAAACGTTATCGGTTATTTTACAGGTTATTTCCTTCAAAACGACGGGTAAACGGATTTTCCGTATGAGCCCTTTACATCATCATTATGAATTAGTTGGCTGGTCGGAATGGCGGGTGGTCGTCACTTTTTGGAGTGTTGGATTAATTCTTGCGATACTAGGAATCTATATTGAGGTGTGGTTATAATTGAAACAGATTAAATCTTTCAGTCATAAAAAAATTCTTGTCCTAGGTTTGGCGAAAAGCGGGGTAACAGCTGCCGCCCTATTACATAAACTTGGTGCATTTGTCACAGTTAATGATAAAAAGCCATTTTCGGAAAATCCAGAAGCTCAGGGATTATTAGAACAGGGGATTAAAGTGATTTGTGGGGATCATCCTATTGAGTTGCTTGATGAAGGATTCGAGTTGATTGTCAAGAATCCCGGTATTCCATATAACAACCCTATGATTGCAGGCGCTATAGAAAAAGGGATTCCTGTAATTACTGAGGTTGAACTTGCTTATGAAATATCTGAAGCTCCATTTATTGGGATCACAGGGACCAATGGGAAAACAACAACAACAACATTAGTTTATGAGATGCTAAATGAGGGGCAGAAGCACCCGTTAATCGCAGGGAATATTGGTACAGTGGCATCAGGGGTAGCCGAAGAAGCTACGTCAGAAAATACGATAGTCATTGAATTATCCTCTTTTCAGTTAATGGGAATTGACACATTTAAACCTAAGATTGCCATTCTAACGAACCTTTATGATGCCCATTTAGATTATCATGGGACAAAAAAGGAATATATTGCTGCAAAGGCAAACATTACAAAAAATCAAACTGAAGTTGACTACCTTATTGTCAATGCCGACCAAGAAGAAACATTGGAAGTTGCGAGTCACTCTAATGCCAGAATTATTCCTTTTTCGACGAAGAAGAAGCTGACTGAAGGTGCTTATCTATCTGATGGCTGGATTATGTTTAATCATGATAAAGTGATGGAAATTGAGAATATAGCTTTACCAGGCAATCACAACCTTGAAAATATCTTATCCGCTATGGCTGCAGCAAAGCTTTCAGGTGTAGAAAATAAAGCCATCCAGCAGGTTCTTCGAACATTTACTGGTGTCAGGCACCGTCTGCAATTCGTAACTGAAGTGAACGGACGAAAGTTTTACAATGACTCGAAAGCAACGAATATTTTGGCAACGGTAAATGCCTTGGCTGCTTTTGAATCCCCGGTAGTTCTCCTTGCGGGTGGTTTGGATCGCGGAAATGAATTTGATGAACTACTTCCTTATTTAAAAAATGTAAAAGCAATGATAACCTTTGGGCAAACTGCACCTAAAATGGAACGAATAGGGAAGGAAGCGGGAATAAAACGAATCAAGCGTGTCGATAATGTTGACATGGCTGTGCCTGAGGCTTATCGATACTCTGAATCAGGTGACGTGATATTATTATCTCCTGCATGTGCAAGCTGGGATCAATATAAAACTTTTGAGGTCAGGGGAGACATTTTTATCGATGCGGTGCATAAGCTTAAGTAAGGGCTTGTCTTAGTCGAAAAGTTCACTTTTCAAGTGCACTTGACACTAGGCAAAATTAGAGGTTCTGCTAAGCCCTAAAACTAGCAGTTGAGGTGTATGGTGGTGCCGACAAAGAGAACTACTCCTGATTTTATTTTAATGATTGTAACATTCACACTTTTGGCAATAGGGCTAATCATGGTTTACAGTGCAAGTGCTATTTGGGCTGAATATAAATTTAATGATTCCTTTTTCTTCGCGAAAAGGCAAACTCTTTTTGCCGGGGTTGGAGTGGCTGCCATGTTTTTCATCATGAACATCAATTATTGGACGTGGCGGACCTGGTCCAAAACCTTTCTACTGGTTTGTTTTGTGTTACTTATCCTTGTGTTGATTCCTGGAATTGGAAATGAAAGGAATGGTTCTCGTAGTTGGATAGGTGTTGGAGCCTTCTCAATACAGCCTTCTGAATTTATGAAACTGGCAATGATTGCTTTTTTGGCTAAGTATCTTTCCGAACGGCAAAAGTTGATTACTTCGTTTAAGAAAGGTCTTATTCCTTCATTAGGTCTTGCCTTTCTTGCCTTTTCAATGATCATGCTTCAACCTGATTTAGGCACAGGTACGGTGATGATGGGAACCTGTGTTGTGATGATTTTTATTGCAGGTGCTCGTGTAAGTCATTTTGCCTTTCTGGGACTGTTGGGAGTCGCGGGATTTATTGGTCTAATTGCCTCCGCTCCGTACCGTATTAAACGGATCACATCTTTTTTGGATCCCTGGTCGGATCCGCTTGTAACGGGATTTCAAATTATTCAATCACTCTATGCAATTGGTCCTGGTGGATTGTTTGGGCTTGGACTTGGCGAGAGCAGACAGAAGTTCTTCTACCTGCCTGAACCCCAGACAGACTTTATCTTTGCGATTCTTTCTGAAGAACTAGGCTTTATTGGGGGATCATTTATATTACTCTTATTTGCATTGTTGTTATGGAGAGGAATACGAATCGCTTTAGGTGCACCAGATTTATACGGCAGCTTTCTAGCTGTAGGAATCATCGCCATGGTAGCGATTCAAGTCATGATTAATATTGGTGTTGTTACAGGTCTAATGCCTGTTACAGGCATTACCTTACCATTTTTAAGCTACGGGGGTTCTAGTTTAACATTGATGTTAATGGCGATAGGTGTTCTTCTTAATATCAGCAGGTATTCGAGATTATGAACCTTCACCCTGTTTAGCGGCAGGGTTTTTTTATTTTAGGATGTGTTAATTTACAATTAGGTAACATTCTTTTTTCATTTGCGTTATTTTGTGAGTTTTTATAGTAAGATAGGGTAGGCATTAGGTGTTAAATAGTTAATGAGGTGGAAAAAATGAAAATAGTAGTTAGTGGCGGAGGGACTGGCGGGCATATTTATCCTGCTCTCGCACTCATTCGTGAAATCCAAAAACAGAACAAAGAGGCACAATTTTTATACATAGGAACAACCAATGGCTTGGAAAGCAAAATAGTTCCGCGGGAGAATATTGATTTTAAAGCGATTCATATAACTGGTTTTAAAAGAAAACTATCCTTTGAAAATGTAAAAACGGTTCTCCGCTTCCTAAAAGGAGTGAAAGACAGTAAAAAAATGTTAAAGGAATTCAAACCAGACATTGTCATCGGAACAGGCGGGTATGTATGCGGACCAGTAGTGTATGCTGCATCAAAGTTGGGCATCCCAACAATCATTCACGAACAAAATAGTGTCCCAGGGTTAACTAATAAATTTTTAAGCAGATATGTAAACAAGATTGCCATTTGTTTTGAAGAGGCAAAAGAGTACTTTCCAGTACAGAAATCAGTTTTTACGGGCAATCCTCGTGCATCTGAAGTAATGGGCAAAGACGGGATTCAAGGTCGTCTCGGTGCTGGACTAAGTGCAACTATGCCAGTGGTTTTAATCTTCGGTGGTAGTCGTGGTGCGAGGCCGATAAATGAGGCAGTCGTGAAGGCATTCGCTGATTTGGCTGAGAAACCATATCAAGTCCTTTATATTACGGGCGACGTCCATTATGAGGATGTCAGAAAAGAAGTTGAATTAATTGGAAACCCTAAAAATGTAGTCATTAAACCGTTTATTCATAATATGCCAGAAGTACTTGCAGGAGTAGATTTAGTGGTATCGAGAGCAGGAGCAACCACACTTGCAGAAATAACTTCACTTGGTATCCCAAGCATCTTAGTCCCAAGTCCATATGTAACAAATAATCATCAAGAGAAAAACGCTCGGTCATTAAGTGACCATGGTGCAGCAGAACTATTATTAGAAAAAGACTTAAATAATAATAGTCTTGTGAATCATATTGATCGTATTCTTTTAAATAAAGATAAATTAAAAGAGATGAAGGTTAAGGCTAAAAAAATGGGTGTTCCGGATTCAGCATCAAGACTCTATTCCTTGATGCAAGAACTGGTAAACACAAATCAAAAGTAGCCCATAAAGATTTTTAGCATAAACTGATGTAAATGCATCTAGGAAAGTAAGGGTGGTAATTATGGACGGAATCTTAAATGAGTTATTGGCTTTAAATATCGGAAAGGTTAAGGAAAATGAACCATTAGCCAATCATACAACGATGAAAATAGGCGGTCCTGCAGACCTTTTTATAGAACCGTCTTCAGTTGAAAATTTAAAAACTGTCATGAATGTGATTGAAAATCATGGATTGCCATGGCGTGCGATTGGCCGCGGCTCAAATCTGTTAGTGTCGGATAAGGGGATTGAAGGGGCAGTTATCAAGCTTAGTTCTGGAATGGATCACCTTGAGATTAACGATACAAGTATTACCGTTGGTGGTGGTCACTCCCTCGTCAGCTTTTCAACACTTATTAGTAAAAAAGGTCTTGCAGGTCTGGAATTTGCGAGTGGAATTCCTGGCTCAGTTGGCGGGGCAGTTTATATGAATGCAGGTGCGCATGGTTCGGATATTAGTAAAATCTTAACCAAAGCACATATTTTATTTGATGATGGAAAAATGGAATGGCTCTCAAATGAGGAAATGGGGTTCTCCTACAGGACTTCTGTACTACAAAAAACTCGTCCAGGAATTGTTGTGGAAGCTGTTTTTGATCTTGTGAAAGGCGATCGATCAGCCATTGTCGCACAAATGCAAAAAAACAAAGATTATCGGAAAGAGACACAGCCGTGGAATTTTCCGTGTGCTGGCAGTATTTTTAGAAATCCGCTGCCGAATTATGCTGGGAAATTAATTGAAACCGCTGGGTTAAAGGGATTTAGTATTGGCGGTGCAAAGATTTCGGAAATGCATGGGAATTTTATTGTAAATGCTGGAGGTGCCACTGCAGAGGATGTGCTGGCATTAATTCAACATGTCAAGGATACCATTTTTAGCTTATATAAAGTAACAATGGAAACAGAGGTTGAAATAATCGGTAGGAAATAAGAAAACTGGAAGGATTTATACTAAATTTCCAAAGAAATTATCCTTACTTTTCTTGTAAGAAATGTCGTCCGAATGACAAATATTGTGTTATAATTACTGATAATATTATAGGTGCAACCTCGAAAAAGTTAGTGACGGCATGGTTTTTCGTGCCGTTGTTTCTCTTTTCGAGGTAACACTATCGAATGTTGGACAGGCTTAGTCTACTTATTTTAGAGCAGCTGCTTTTTATGTGGAGGAATTTAAATGGAAAAAGGTAAAATTGTAGCTCTCGAGGACCGTATTCCTAAGCTTAAGGAGCAAAGAAGACGAAAAGCGAACAGACGCCTTGTACTCCTATTAATTCTGTTTTTTACAATGATAGTAGTTATCGCCTATTCACAATCACCTTTAAGCCATGTAAAGACGATAACAATAAAAGGAAATGGTGTGTATTCTGATAAGGAATTAATCAGTCAGAGCGGCCTTTCGAATAATACGAATATTTGGAAAATCAAAAAGGATGAAACGGCATCGAGAATAAAGCGTCTATCTGAGATAAAGACAGTTACCATCAAGACTCATTGGCCAAATACAGTGGTAATCCAAGTAAAAGAACACAAAAGAATTGCTTATCTGAAAAAAGAAAATAAATTCTTACCAATTATGGAGAATGGGAAAATAGTGAACAAAAAAGCAGCGAAGAAAATTCCTGTAAATTCTCCCATTTTATTCGAGTTTAAAGAAGGTGCAGCCCTCAATCAAATGGTAAAAGAGTTAGAAAAACTTCCTAATGAAATTTCAAACTCTATCTCTGAAATCCATTATACTCCGAAAAAAACTGATAAATATCATATTTCCTTATTTATGAATGATGGATTTGAGGTTAGTGCTACATTAAGAAGTTTCTCGGAAAAAATGGTACATTATCCCTCAATTATCTCTCAGATTGATCCCAACAAAAAGGGGATTATTGACCTGGAAGTAGGAACGTATTTTAAGGCCTTTGACACCGAAGTGGAGGAAAAAGAAGTTGAGCAAGATAAGGGTGAAGGGTAAGCATGTTGTTTTGTCCCTAGTCTGCCTTGTATTAGGATTTTTGATGGCCTTTTCCTATCATTTAACACAATTGGAAATGAACAAAGGGAAACCAAATGTTTCTGATGGACAGTGGGAACAGACCCTTGCACTTCGAAACCAATTAATTAATGAAGAAAAAACTAATCGTGAACTGCAAAAGGAATTAAGTCAAAAACAAGATTTGGTTTTTAAAAATGAGAAAGATCTTTCTAAAGAGGCAGAGGTTTATGAAAATCTTGCTGAAGATGCCGAGAAATATCGAATGTTCTTAGGGAAAGTGAAGGTTAAAGGTAAAGGGGTCAAGATTACACTGACGGATGGTGCTTACGACCCAAAAGAGGATAATATCAATAATTATCTTGTTCATGAACATCACGTATTTAAAGTTGTAAATGAGCTTTATATATCCGGGGCAGCAGCAGTTGCCATAAATGGTCAGAGGCTGACAAGCCATTCTTATATTATTTGTAATGGACCAGTTATTACTGTTGATGGAATTGAGCATCCAGCTCCTTTCATAATTTCAGCAATCGGAGATCCTGAAGTCCTCTCTTCATCCATAAACCTTATAGGAGGGGTGAAAGATCAGTTAGTAAACGATAATATTATTTTTACACTGGAAAAAGATAATGAAATTGTTCTTGATCCCATCCTAGGTAGTTAGTCATGAGGAAATGTCCACGTTAAGATAATTTAAAAGGTTAGGTGAAAAAAGTGGACAACAAAAAAATAAATTTAAGTTTTACTTTGATCGCAGTCTTAGTAGGATTCATGATTGCTATCCAGTTTCAAACAGTAAAAAAACCTGTTGAACGGGATACTCGTGATATATGGCAGCTTCGTGATGCAATATTAAAAGAAAAAGAACTTCAATCCAACTTATTAAGTGAAATTCGTTCAAATGAAGAAAAACTGGCAGCCTATGAATCTAAACGGAAACAAAGCAAAGAACAAGCCTTAAGTGATACTTTAAAGGAACTAAAGCTTGAAGCCGGGTTATCTGAAATTACTGTTCCTGGTATTAAATTAAAGATTGAACCAGTAATCGAAGAAATTAAGATAGGTACACCTGTAAATAGAGTTATTCCTCCTGAACTCCTAACAAGATTGTTAAACGAATTGAATATGTACGAAGCTAAATATGTAGCAATCGATGGGAAGAGAATTATTAATACCACTGTAATTCGCGACATCAATATGGAAACAAAAATTGATGGGCATACGATTGAAAGGTTGCCAATCGAAGTTGTTGTAGGTGTAGATGATAACTCTACAGCTGAAAAATTATATAATCGGATGAAAGTATCAAAAGCAACGGAAGAATTCTTTATTGAAAATCTAAGACTTTCGATTTCAAAACCAATTCCGAACTTAACGGTACCAGCCTACGATGATTCCATACGCATCCGCTACATGGAACCGACAAAAGAAGGAGGCGATTCTTAATGTGGCTTCCATTCATAGGATTAGTAATTGGGATCATTCTGGGACTATTAACAGAAATCCGTATTCCTGAGGAATATTCCAATTATTTGTCGATTGCTGTCTTAGCAGCATTCGACACTCTTTTCGGTGGGATCAGGGCATACCTGCAAAATATATATGATGAAAAAGTGTTTGTATCAGGGTTCTTCTTTAATATTATACTTGCTGCAAGTTTAGCTTTTCTCGGTGTTAATCTTGGTGTAGACTTATATTTAGCGGCAGTTTTCGCGTTTGGTGTCAGACTGTTTCAGAATATTGCCGTAATAAGGCGAATATTATTGGCAAAATGGTCAACGAACAAAGAAAAAGTAGAAAAAAATTGAATTTTTTTAAAGGGAATCATTTAGTTGTGACGAATAATTTTATATGATATGTATAGTGAACTTTTATTGAACAAAAAAAATATAGTTGTTGTTCAACTTAAGGAAATCTAAAGGAGGTGCCAAAGAATGAACAGCAATGAAATATATGTTAGTCTTGACATCGGTACATCCAGTGTGAAAGTAATCATTGGTGAAATGGTCAATGACTCGGGTAAAGACTCATTAAATATAATTGGTGTTGGAAATGTGAAATCCGAAGGATTGCGCAAAGGATCAATTGTTGATATGGACGACACCGTTCATTCGATTAGAAGGGCGATAGAGCAGGCAGAAAGAATGATTGGGATGGAAATAAAGGATGTGGTGGTTGGCATTTCAGGTAACAATGTCATGCTTCAACATTGTCATGGTATTGTAGCTGTTTCCAGCCAAAATAGAGAGATTACGAATGAAGACGTCATTCGTGTCATTGAAGCATCACACGTTGGTTCGATCCCGCCTGAAAGAGAAAATATCGGAGTTATCCGAAAACAATTTATTCTCGACGGTAAAGATGAAATTAACGACCCCCGTGGGATGATAGGGGTTCGCTTGGAAATGGATGGTATTCTTATTACTGGTTCCAAATCAATTATCATTAATACTCTTCGATGTGTTGAACGGGCCGGTCTAGAAATAGTAGATATTGTTCTTCAGCCGTTAGCAGCAGGTGATTATGCACTGTCAAAAGATGAGAAAAACCTCGGTGTCGCTCTTATCGATCTTGGTGGTGGTTCCACTACAATTGCTGTTTTCGAAGAAGGTTTTATTTCCCAAACAAGTGTTATTCCGATTGGCGGAGACTATATTACAAAAGATATTTCTGTGGGCCTGCGGACCTCGACAGAAGATGCGGAAAAAATAAAAATCAAACACGGACATGCATTCTATGACGAAGCGTCAGAAGATGAAGTGTTTAGTGTACCAATCATTGGCAGTGATCAACATCAACAGTTTAATCAGCTGGAAATATCTGATGTTATTGAAGCGAGAATGGAAGAGATTTTTGAACTAGTATTACATGAAATGAAACGCTTAGGATATAGTGACCTGCCGGGCGGTTATGTATTAACTGGCGGTATTGCAAATATGCAAGGTGTACTTGAACTTGCTCAGGTTATATTACAGAATAGAGTACGCATTGCGGTGCCAGACTATATTGGTGTAAGGGAACCACAATATACCACAGCGGTTGGTTTAATTAAGTATGCTTACAAGAATGCTAGATTACCAGGTGGACACGCTGGTTCTTCAACCATTTCTGAACCTGCCGAAAAGAGAGCACCTAAACAACATCAACAACCTAAACAACCAAAAGCAGAAAAACATCCGGAAGAAAAGATGTCATCAAAAGTAAAAAAATTCCTTGGTTACTTTTTCGAATAGGCTAATCGAAAAGAAATCGAAGAATTAGGAGGATTGTCATGTTAGAATTTGATACAAATTTAGATTCTCTTGCAACTATAAAAGTAATTGGTGTCGGGGGTGGGGGTAATAACGCGGTAAATCGAATGATTGAACATGGCGTTCAAGGAGTAGAATTTATCGCTGTTAATACTGATGCTCAAGCACTGAATCTTTCTAAAGCAGAAGTTAAGATGCAAATAGGTGCTAAACTGACCCGTGGACTAGGAGCAGGTGCTAATCCAGAGGTTGGAAAGAAAGCTGCTGAAGAAAGTAAAGAACAATTGGAAGCAGCATTAAGTGGTGCGGACATGGTATTTGTTACTGCGGGAATGGGCGGTGGAACAGGCACTGGTGCAGCACCTGTTATTGCTCAAATTGCTCGAGACTTAGGTGCATTGACCGTTGGTGTAGTTACTCGTCCGTTTACATTTGAAGGAAAAAAACGCTCTGGACAAGCATCAGGTGGAATTGGTGCGATGAAAGATGCGGTTGACACACTAATTGTGATTCCAAATGATCGTCTCCTAGAAATTGTAGATAAAAGCACTCCAATGCTGGAAGCATTTCGTGAAGCTGATAATGTACTTCGCCAGGGTGTACAAGGTATATCAGATTTAATTGCAGTACCTGGTCTTATTAACTTGGACTTTGCTGATGTAAAGACAATCATGTCTAATAAGGGATCTGCTTTAATGGGTATTGGTGTTTCTGCTGGTGAAAACCGTGCCGCAGAGGCTGCTAAGAAAGCAATTAGTTCTCCTTTATTAGAAACATCTATTGATGGAGCACAAGGGGTACTAATGAACATTACAGGCGGTACAAACTTAAGTCTTTATGAAGTTCAAGAAGCTGCTGATATCGTAGCAACTGCTTCTGATCAGGAAGTAAATATGATTTTTGGTTCTGTTATCAATGAATCATTAAAGGATGAAATTATCGTTACTGTCATCGCTACTGGATTTAAAGAAGAAACCTTGCAGCCAAAAGCTACTCGTCCTACTTTTGGTCAGGCTAAACCACAGATGGGTAATGTTAAAAGAGAACAGCCAAAACGTGAAGAGGTTCAGCAAGAGCCTGTCCGCCATACACAAGTTTCCCAAGAAGAAACATTAGATATTCCAACCTTCTTACGGAACCGCAATCGTAGAAGATAAAAAGTGAATAATTATACAAAAGACACGGCCTTGTTTTGGGTCGTGTCTTTTGTATGTTTAAAATAAAAATGTATGACAAAATCCATCTGACAAAATACGTTGTGAATAGTGCAAATTTTTGTTTGTTTGATTACACAAAGTGACACACTTCATCCATGCAAGTACGTTATACTTTTTCGTAAACAGAAAGGAAAAGCTGATAAATCTATAGAGAGGAAGCTGGTAACTATTTATTTAGATGTGATCTGGGCTCTAAATTTATTATTTGATAGTCTGCTTCTATATTTAACAGCTATTTTTCTAAAAAGAGAGATTAAAATAGGGAGACTAGCTGCCGGAGGATTTATTGGTTCCTTGATAATTTTATTATCATTTACGCCATTAAATGTCTATACAAGCCATCCCATATCAAAATTCATATTTTCAATCCTAATGGTGTTAATAACCTTTGGATATAAGCGGATGTCTTTTTTCTTTAAGGCGTTAATGACACTTTATGTGTCCACCTTTTTAATCGGCGGAGCATTAATGGGGGCCCATTATTTTATACAGTATGATTCTGAGCTAACAACCAAGGTCCTTGTGTCCAGTACAAAAGGGTTTGGAGATCCGATAAGCTGGCTATTCGTTCTAATTGGTTTTCCCGTTGCTTGGCACTTCTCAAGGAAAAATGTTGAAAGCATGGAGATGACAAAAATACAATTTGATCAAATTGTTAAAGTCAGAGTCAATATAAATAACGAAACACTTACCTTTAAAGGATTAGTGGATAGCGGGAATCAACTTTATGATCCATTATCAAAGCTTCCTGTGATGTTTGTTTCCATTAAAAACCAACTAGAAACAATTTCAGAATCAATAAGAAAGCTTGCAGGAGACCCAGAATTACTTATCAATGGCAGTGGAGACCTTCCAGATGAATGGCAAAATAGGATCAGAATTATACCTACTCGTGTGATTGGACAAGAGCATCAACTAATTATTGCGGTAAAGCCAGAAAACATTTTTATTGAACATAAAGATACTCAATATTTATGTGAAAAAGGTCTTGTTTCCTTTACAACAAAGCAACTCTCAAGTGAAGATGCCTTTCAATGTATTGTTCATCCAAAGATGCTTACAGGTCCTAGGCAGCAAATGAAAACCATTAAGGTGAGTTAGTATTACTATACTCAGAAAAACATATTTTAGAAGGAGGAACACATATGAAAAAATGGAGGCTTCGCCTATCCTATTACTGGTATAAACTATTAATGAAATTGGGTTTAAAAACAGATGAAGTTTATTATATTGGTGGTAGTGAGGCCTTGCCGCCTCCTTTAAGCAAAGATGAAGAAGAGATGCTGCTGAAAAAATTACCTGGTGGTGATAAAGCAGCTAGGTCAATATTAATTGAACGAAATCTTCGTCTTGTTGTTTACATTGCTAGAAAATTCGAGAATACCGGGATTAATATAGAAGATTTAATTAGTATCGGAACCATTGGATTAATTAAAGCGGTCAATACCTTTAATCCTGAGAAAAAAATAAAACTTGCTACATATGCCTCACGTTGTATCGAAAATGAGATTCTCATGTACTTAAGGCGCAATAATAAAATCAGGTCAGAAGTATCCTTTGATGAACCCTTAAACATTGATTGGGATGGGAATGAACTATTATTATCTGATGTTTTAGGGACGGATGATGATATTATTACAAAGGACTTAGAGGCCAATGTGGACCGAAAGCTCCTGACAAAAGCACTTCATCAACTAACTGACCGTGAAAAACAAATTATGGAACTCCGGTTTGGTCTTACAAATGGAGAAGAAAAAACCCAAAAAGACGTAGCTGACATGCTGGGAATATCCCAATCTTATATTTCCCGCTTAGAAAAAAGAATTATAAAAAGGCTGCGAAAAGAATTTAATAAAATGGTGTAAAGAAGAAAAAATTTTTTCCATTAAAAACCTATGATTTTCGTGACTTAATTGCATTTTTCGACAAATATGCACTTGTCCACCATCGTGGATAAGTGCATATTTTTCCTTCTCAAGGAGATACTGTTTTTTGTACAGCAACTCCTGTGAGGAGGGAAAAGGATTGACTCGAAATAAAGTTGAAATTTGCGGTGTGGACACAGCAAAACTTCCTGTCCTAAAAAACGAAGAAATGAGAATACTCTTCAAGCAAATGCAAGAGGGCGATATTTATGCCAGAGAAAAGCTCGTCAACGGTAATTTACGACTCGTATTAAGTGTCATTCAACGTTTTAACAATAGAGGCGAGTTTGTTGACGACTTGTTTCAAGTTGGCTGTATTGGGCTGATGAAATCTATCGATAACTTTGATTTGGGCCAAAACGTAAAGTTTTCAACCTATGCGGTTCCAATGATTATTGGTGAAATTCGAAGGTACTTGCGTGACAATAATCCAATTCGCGTTTCTAGATCTTTGAGGGATATTGCTTATAAAGCCCTACAGGTAAGAGAGCGATTGATGAGCGAAACTTCAAGGGAACCAACCGCGGAAGAAATTGCGAAGGTTTTAGAAGTTCCACATGAAGAAATCGTTTTCGCCCTTGATGCCATTCAGGACCCAGTGTCTCTTTTCGAGCCAATTTATAATGATGGCGGCGACCCAATTTATGTAATGGATCAATTAAGCGATGAAAAAAATAAAGATATCCATTGGATTGAAGAAATTGCATTAAAAGAAGGAATGCGCAGGCTAAATGATCGCGAAAAGTTAATTTTACGAAAACGATTCTTTCAAGGGAAAACACAAATGGAAGTCGCAGATGAAATTGGGATTTCCCAAGCACAAGTTTCTCGTTTAGAAAAAGCTGCGATAAGACAAATGAATAAAAATATCCAAAGTTAGGCTGTCCTTAGGGCAGCTTTATTTTTATTCCTTTTTCTAAATGTCATTGAGTAAACATATATTTTATAGAAATAAAACCGGGAGTGAGTGAGATGGTAAAAATTTCTGAGTTCCAAATTAAAGATGTGGTGAATGTAGCAGATGGAAAGAGGCTAGGGAATATTGGTGATATTGAGATAAATTTAACAACAGGAAAGATTGAAGCAGTCGTGATTAGCGGCAGCGGAAGAGTACTTGGCTTTTTTGGTAAAGATGACGACGTAGTTATTCCTTGGAAGAATATTTTAAAAATAGGTCAAGATGTCATTTTGGTTAGATATAAAGGCAGTGCAGAAAATATAACGGAAGAAGCAGAAGTTTAACTCTTGTTTTTGCGGTGACCAAATTTTCTTTTCATGGTAAACTATAGAAAAAACATAAGAGGTATGAATATGGAACCCTTTGTTTTAAAAAATCAATCCTTTTTAACTATTGAAAATTGGGTAAGCAAATATCCAGGTTTAGTTGCAGGAATAACCACTAATAAGGGCGGGGTAAGCAAAGGGGATTACAAATCCCTTAACCTTGGTTTTCACGTTGGTGATATTCAAAGCGATGTTTGTTCCAACCGAGAAAAAGTTTCAGACCTGCTCACATTTCCACTAAAGTCCTGGGTCGGAGCTGAACAAACACATGGAATTCATCTGAAAAAAATTTCTAAACTTGACCGTGGCAAAGGATCCAATTCCTATGAAAATGCTATTAAAGATACAGATGGTTTTTATACGAATGAGGAGGGCGTCTTGTTAACACTCTGCTATGCCGACTGTGTCCCTCTTTTTTTTATTGCTCCTGAATCAAAAATGATTGGTGTAGCCCATGCTGGCTGGAAAGGGACTGTAGGTCAAATTGCAAGGGAAATGATCATTGCGTGGAAAAAAGAAGGAATTAACCCAGAACAGATTCTAGTTACAATTGGCCCATCCATTTGTGAAAAATGTTATATTGTTGATAAGTATGTGATAAACTTGGTCGAAAATACACTAGAAGATGTCGAAATTTTACCCTATAATTTAATTAAAGAAGGCCAATATTCCTTAGATTTACGTGAGGTAAATAGACAAATATTAATAAAGTCTGGTGTGCCGAATACGAATATCCAGTTGACAAACTTTTGTTCTAGTTGTGATAAAGAGTTTTTTTCCCACCGTCGTGACCAAGGGAAAACAGGAAGAATGTTAACTTTTATAGGCTGGAAGGAGACTACAGAACGTTTATGATGGTAGAAGCAAAATACGAAATAATAAAACAACAAATCATTGAGGCCTGCCTTCGAGTCAAGCGAAACCCTGAAGAAGTCAGGGTGATAGCGGTTACGAAATACGTTAGTACTGAGAGAGCGAATGAAGCACTACAAGCAGGAATAATAAATTTAGGTGAGAATCGGGATGAGGGACTCCTCAGGAAGTGGGAAGAACTTAGGGACAAGCCTGTTTGGCATTATATCGGTTCACTTCAAACACGAAAAGTAAAGAATATTGTTAATATTGTTGAGTATATCCATTCTTTGGACCGGATTTCTCTTGCAGAAGAAATTAATAAACGGGCAGAGCGTAAGGTAAAATGCTTGGTCCAAGTTAATGTCTCTGGAGAAGAATCCAAGCATGGCTTACCTGCTGAAGAAGTACTGACTTTTATTGAATCACTTCGTAAGTTTGAACACATCAGTGTTGAAGGTTTAATGACAATGGCTCCACTTACTGATAATGAATCGCAAATACGTAAATGTTTTCATAAATTAAGTGAATTTCGTAAACAAGTCCAAGCCTTAAATTTGGATTATGCTCCTTGCACTGAACTTTCGATGGGCATGTCAAATGATTTTGAAATTGCTATTGAAGAAGGGGCTACAATGGTAAGAATAGGCACTGCGCTTGTTGGTGAAGATGGTTAGGAGAGAAAATCATGACGATTAAATCGAAATTAAAAACATTTTTCTTTTTGGATGATGAATATGATGATAACAAAGTTGATTATCCAGAAGTAGTTGAACCACTTCCTGTAAAACAAAAGCAACAACCAGTGGTAAAGAACCAAAACGTCGTCAGCTTGCAAACCGTGCAAAAGGCTGCCAATTCCACAAAGTCATCCAAAGTAATTTTAGTTGAGCCACGCTCTTATTCTGAGTCAACTGAAATTGCTGATCATTTAAAAAGCCGCCGCGCAGTGGTCGTGAACCTGCAGCGAATTGATAGTGATCAGGGCAGACAAATTGTCGATTTTCTCAGTGGCGCTGTTTATGCAATTGGTGGAGACATTCAAAAGATTGGTTTTAGTATATTCTTATGTACACCCGATAATGTTGAGGTTTCAGGAAATATATCAGAACTTATTCCTGACTTTGAAAATCAAAATACGAGGTGGTAATGCTTAATGGCACTGGTTTTTAGTTTATTACAGAAGCTAATACAACTTTATTCGTATGCCTTAATTATATATATTTTAATGTCTTGGTTCCCAAACGCTAGAGAGTCATCTATTGGACAATTTTTTGCGAGGATTTGTGAACCATATTTAGAGCCATTTAGACGAATCATTCCACCGATTGGTATGATGGACATCTCTCCAATCGTTGCCTTTCTTGTTCTTAATTTTGCACAAAGTGGATTATCAAGTGTCTATCGTTTTCTTGTTTCTTAAGAATATTGAATCTAGGTTGTGTATTGAATTATGAATATTTATCAGCACTTTCGTCCAGAAGAGCGAGAATTTATTGATCAGGTGTTAAATTGGAAGAATTATGTAGACACACAATATACTCCTAAATTAACTGATTTCCTTGATCCAAGAGAACAGCATATTCTTAAAATGTTAATTGGTGAAAATGGTGATGTAAAATATAAACTTTTTGGCGGCGGCACGGATGTAGAACGAAAAAGAGCCTTAATTTTTCCAGATTATCTAACTTCGATTAATCATGATGAATTTCAAATAAGCCTTTTCAACATCCATTATCCAACCAAGTTTGTTACAATCGAACACCGACAGGTATTGGGTACGCTTATGTCCTTAGGCCTAAAGCGGGGGAAATTTGGGGATATCATCATTATAGATGGGAAATGCCAATTTTTTGCTGCAAAGGATATTAGCGACTATATATTAAGTAACGTTGAAACAATTGGCAGGGCAGGCGTAAAACTAACTGAAACAGATATAGAAAATGCACTTTCCACCAATGAAAAATTGGTGGAAAGTGATTTAACGATATCTTCTTTGAGGCTTGATACTGTGATTTCAGGAATTTATCATGTGTCACGGCAGAAATCACAACTCTTTATTCAACAGGGACTCGTGAAGGTGAATTGGACATTAATTGAAAATCCATCATTTGAATGCGGTGTGGGTGATATGATTTCTGTTAGAGGTAGTGGCCGAGCAAAAATTCTTGCCATTGAAGGGAAAACAAAAAAAGAAAAATGGCGACTAAATGTCGGAAAACAAAAATAAGTACAAAAATAAAGAAGGAAATTCGATGAATGATGTCGAATTCTTGCATATACATATAGAATTAGAGATTGTATGGAGGTGGCATTGATGCCGTTAACACCGTTGGATATTCACAATAAGGAGTTTAATAAGGGTTTTAGAGGATATGATGAGGATGAGGTAAACGAGTTTCTCGACCAGGTTATCAAGGATTATGAATTAGTACTTAGAGAAAAAAAAGAATTAGAAGAACGCTTGAATGATATGAATGAGCGACTTGGTCACTTTGTTACAATTGAAGAAACTTTAAATAAATCAATCATCATTGCGCAAGAAGCGGGTGAGGATGTTAAAAGGAATGCTCAAAAGGAAGCAAAGTTGATTATTAAGGAAGCGGAAAAAAATGCGGATCGGATTGTCAATGAATCACTTTCAAAAGCAAGAAAGATTGCTCTTGAAATCGAGGATTTAAAAAAGCAGTCAAAAGTATTCCGTACACGTTTTAAAATGTTGATTGAGGCCCAGCTTGATATGTTAAATACCGATGATTGGGATCACTTATTAGAATATGAGGTAGATGCAACAGAACTAAAAGTTCATGAAGAAGAAGATTCATTAGCTTGACGAAAAGTGTTTTTATAGCATATAATTTCTTAACAGTTATAAAGAATGGTCAATGACGATGATAGGGACAGTATAATTTTTCTAGGACTTTTTTAGCGAGTCAGGGGTGGTGGAAGCCTGGTAAAGTTGAAAAATTGAAGATCACCCTTGAGTTCCAAAGCTGAACTTCCTAATTTAAGGCTAGTAGGCTTAGGCGTGTTATTCACGTTACGAATGCTAAAGAGGATAGTCGATTTGATTCGAACTATCTATCAGGGTGGTACCGCGGGATAAAACCTTCTCGTCCCTATTTTGGGATGAGAGGTTTTTTTTATTTGTCTATTGGCTATTCTGTTATATGAAGAGGATTACAGGAGGAAGAAAAAATGGAGTATAAAAATACGTTATTAATGCCGCAAACTGAATTTCCGATGCGTGGCAATCTTCCACAAAGAGAGCCTGAGATTCAGGCAAAATGGGAAGAGTTGAATATTTACAAAAAAGTTCAAGAACGGACCAAAGGACGTCCGATGTTTGTATTACATGATGGTCCTCCATATGCCAATGGTGACATCCATATGGGGCATGCCCTTAATAAAATTTTAAAAGATATGATTGTCCGCTATAAATCCATGAGCGGTTTCCATGCACCATACGTACCAGGCTGGGACACACATGGTCTACCAATCGAGCAAGCGTTAACGAATAAAGGTGTGAAACGTAAAGAAATGACGGTTGCAGAATTCCGTCAACTTTGTACTAAGTATGCACTCGAGCAAATTGACAATCAGCGTGAACAATTTAAACGTCTGGGTGTCCGCGGTGACTGGGAAAACCCTTATATTACCTTAAAACCTGCCTATGAAGCACAGCAAATTAAAGTCTTCGGTGAAATGGCTAAGAAAGGTTATATTTATAAAGGACTTAAGCCTGTCTATTGGTCACCATCAAGTGAATCTGCACTTGCTGAAGCAGAGATTGAATACCAAGACAAAAAATCCGCTTCGATTTATGTAGGCTTTAAGGTGAAGGATGGAAAAGGTGTACTAGATGCAGACACCCAAATTATTATCTGGACAACAACTCCTTGGACAATTCCGGCGAACTTAGGTATTTCTGTACATCCGGAACTAACATATGTTGTGGTTGAAGCAAATGAAAACAAATATCTAGTTGCTGAGGCTCTTCTCGAATCTGTTTCGAAGGAAATTGGCTGGGAAGAATTAACCGTTGTTAAAAAGGTAAAAGGAAATGATTTAGAGAATATTTTAACTGTCCATCCGCTTTATGGCCGGGATTCATTGGTGATGTTAGGAGAACATGTAACAACAGATGCAGGTACTGGCTGTGTCCACACAGCACCAGGTCACGGGGAAGATGACTTTTACGTAGGCCAAAAATATGGTTTAGATGTCCTATGCCCTGTTGATGATAAAGGTGTGATGACGAGTGAAGCGCCAGGTTTTGAAGGGTTATTTTACGATAAAGCTAATAAACCAATCACACAAGCATTAGAAGATGCAGGTGCATTGCTCAAACTTTCGTTTATTACCCATTCTTATCCACACGATTGGAGAACGAAGAAACCGGTAATCTACCGAGCGACAGCACAATGGTTTGCATCTATTAAAGATTTCCGTAATGAATTACTAGATGCAGTCAAGGAAACAAAATGGATTCCTGCTTGGGGTGAAACACGATTATTTAATATGGTTCGTGACCGCGGTGACTGGTGTATTTCTCGTCAACGTGTCTGGGGAGTACCAATTCCTGTTTTCTATGCAGAAACTGGCGAAGAAATCATTACAGATGAAACGATTAATCATGTTTCAGATTTATTCCGTGAATTTGGTTCGAATGTATGGTTTGAGCGTGAGGCAAAAGAATTACTACCTGCCGGCTTTACCCACCCAGGAAGTCCAAATGGTATATTTACTAAGGAAACAGATATCATGGATGTGTGGTTTGATTCAGGATCTTCCCATCAAGCTGTTTTGCTTGAAAGAGATGATTTAGTTCGTCCAGCTGATCTTTATCTTGAAGGATCGGACCAGTATCGAGGCTGGTTTAACTCGTCATTATCTACTGCTGTAGCCGTGACAGGTGAAGCACCATATAAAGGAGTATTAAGCCACGGTTTTGCGCTTGATGGAGAAGGCAGGAAGATGAGTAAGTCCATTGGGAATGTCGTTATCCCTGCGAAAGTCATGAATCAGTTAGGTGCAGATATTTTACGCCTTTGGGTTGCTTCAGTTGATTATCAAGCGGATGTTCGTGTTTCAGACGCAATCTTGAAGCAGGTCGCAGAGGTTTATCGGAAAATTCGTAACACCTTCCGTTTCTTATTAGGAAATTTAGCTGATTTTACTCCAGCAAATAAAGTGCGATATGAAGATCTCCGTGAAGTCGACCAATTTATGCTCGTTAAATTAAATAAGTTGATTAAAAATGTTCGCAATGCCTATGAAAACTATGAATTCGCAGGCATCTATCATGCGATTAATAATTTCTGTACTCTTGATTTAAGTTCATTTTATTTGGATTTTGCGAAAGATGTTCTTTATATTGAAGCGACAGATAATCATGAGCGACGTGCAATCCAGACGGTGTTATACGAATCGCTGCTTGCTTTAACAAAATTAGTTTCACCAATTCTTTCACACACTGCGGATGAAGTTTGGAATTTTATCCCTGATGCAACCGAAGAAAGTGTCCAGTTAACAGATCTACCTGAGTATCAGGAACTACCAAATGCTCAAGCTTTAGAGGAAAAGTGGACTGAATTTATGATTCTTCGTGATGATGTGTTAAAGGCACTTGAGGAAGCACGTAATCAGAAAGTGATTGGGAAGTCATTAACTGCCAAAGTTACACTTTATGTTAATGAAAAATCAAAAGCGTTATTAGACTCAATTGAAGAAAATATGAAACAGCTCTTTATTATCTCAGGCTTTGAAGTGGCAGGAACCTATGAGGAAGCCCCTGATAATGCAATTAAATTAGAAACTGCGGCTATTGTTATAACTAAAGCCGAGGGTGAAACATGTGAGCGTTGCTGGATTGTAACACCAGAAGTAGGTCAAGATCCAGAACACCCAACACTTTGCCCACGTTGTGCTGAAGTAGTAAAAGCTAACTATACTCATAATTAATCTGAAAGCCCTGTGCTAATGCATAGGGCTTTTAAATTTTTCCTTCTCCGTTAATTGTTGTAGTTGTTGTCAAATGTTTTTCCGAGTCGGTTATTGCTTGGCGGAAATAATAAGACAAATAAAACACGGAGGTAACAACTATGAATGCCACGCAGGAACAGCTGTTTTTGGAACTCCGTCATACGAAAGAAGAAATTGAATATTCGTTAAAAAACAAACCAAAGCAGGATTGGTTTACTGCCGTCTTAGAAGAGGAATTATCAGATATTAATACTGCAATTCGAAAACTTGAAAATGGAAACTTTGGGCAATGCGAAATCTCTGGAGAATTTTTGCCTAATGAATTATTACAGATGATTCCTACTATAAAGTCAGTAAAGGATTCAGAGTACTTACTGCATTATTACAAAAAACCGATTTACTAATCATTTTCATCAAGTTACATTTTCGTTTCGCGATAAAGTGTGCTAAAATGCTTAAGAAGTATGATAAGCGAAAGCTTCTAGACTGATTAGTTTAGTCTAGGTTGATGTGGGGGTATTTCTTAGTGTTTTATTACTTAATCGCACTTTTTGTTATTTTATTAGATCAAATTACGAAATGGCTTATTGTAAGCAAAATGTATCTAGGAGAAAGTATTCCTATCATTGATAATATTTTCTATATTACTTCTCATCGAAATCGTGGTGCGGCGTGGGGAATATTACAAGGACAAATGTGGCTATTTTACGTTATTACGATAATTGTTATCGTCGGCATTATGTATTATCTGTACAAAGCTGCAAGAGGGAAATGGATGCTTGGTGTATCTTTGGCATTAATGCTTGGAGGAGCGATTGGAAACTTTATTGACCGTGTCATTCGCAAGGAAGTTGTTGATTTCATTCATACGTATGTTTTTGGCTATAATTTCCCTGTCTTTAACATCGCGGATTCAGCGTTAGTTATTGGGGTCATCTTGTTAATGATTCAAATGTTGCTAGAAGAGAGAGAAACAAAGGAGAAATCATATGGAGAAAATGGAACACATCATTCTTGAGGAGCAAAAAGGGGATCGAATTGATAAGGTGATCTCTGGTCTTGATGAGGAATGGTCAAGAACTCAAGTACAGCAATGGATTAAAGAAGGCAATATTACGGTGAACGGACAACAAATTAAAACAAATTATAAATGTAGCTTGAACGATCAAATTGAAATTACGATACCGGACCCTGAAGAGTTAGATGTGGTCCCAGAAGATCTTAATTTAGACATTTACTATGAAGACAGTGACGTTTTGGTGGTAAATAAGCCCAGGGGTATGGTCGTTCACCCCGCACCGGGTCACATGTCAGGAACATTGGTCAATGGATTAATGTTTCACTGTAAGGATTTATCAGGGATTAACGGTGTGTTAAGACCTGGTATTGTTCATCGAATCGATAAGGATACGTCCGGCTTATTAATGGTAGCTAAAAATGATTTGGCTCACGAGAGTCTTGTCAATCAGTTAGTGGCCAAATCCGTTACCCGTAAATATAAAGCGATTGTACATGGAGTCATTCCCCATGATTTTGGAACTGTTGATGCTCCACTTGGCAGGGATACTAAAGACCGGCAAAGCATGACCGTCGTTGATCATGGCAAACATGCGGTCACACACTTTCATGTGCTTGAACGATATAAAGATTTTACATTCGTAGAATGTCAATTAGAAACCGGCAGAACACACCAAATTCGTGTTCATATGAAATATATTGGCTACCCGCTTGCTGGAGATCCAAAATATGGACCGAAAAAGACACTCGATATAAACGGACAAGCATTACATGCAGGTGTGCTTGGTTTTAACCACCCTAGAACAAACGAATATCTAGAATTTGAAGCACCACTGCCAGAAGATATCGAGTCATTACTCAATCAGCTTCGAAATAATCGTTGACATAGTCGGTGATTTGAAGTAAGATGATTTTAGCTTAATAAGCCTTTAAATCAGTCCCGTGAGGCTGAGAAGGAAACGGTTAAGATAATGGGGGGTAACTATACCCAATATCTGTAAATTAACTTGTTAACCTCTCGCCAAAATTGGGTGAGAGGTTTTTTATTTTTACAAAAGAAGAAGGTGTAGTATGAACCAAAAAGCAGTTGTCCTTGATGAACAATCTATTGGCAGGGCCCTAACAAGAATCGCCCATCAAATTATTGAAAAAAACAAAGGTATAGATGATTGTATTTTGGTTGGTATTCGAACGAGGGGCATATATTTGGCCAATCGACTTGCAGCCAAAATTGAAGAAATTGAGGGGAAAGCAATAGCTGTTGGGGAGTTAGATATTACCCTTTATCGAGACGATTTAACAAAGAAAACTGATAATCAAGAACCACTGGTTAAAGGATCTGATATTCCGGTGGGGATAAATAATAAAAAAGTGATACTGGTTGATGATGTTCTCTACACGGGGAGAACAGTCAGAGCTGGACTGGATGCCTTAATGGATATAGGACGACCTGCGGTCATTCAACTGGCGGTTTTAGTGGACCGCGGACACCGGGAACTTCCCATCCGAGCAGACTATGTGGGAAAAAACATTCCTACTTCAAGTGAGGAAAAAATTGTTGTTCAATTAGCAGATGTGGATCAGGTCGATCAAGTCAGTATTTTTGAAAAATAAATAGTTACCCTTTTAAAAGTAGTCCTGTGAGGCTGACAAAGGGGAATATGCCGAAATATACTTATTTAGGCATGTCCATACCCTCTTTGTACCCTCACGGACAAAGAGGTTTTTTTTATGAAAAAAATAAGATACTAAAGAAAAGCAATATAGCAAAATGGGGGAATTCACAATGAACAATAAACCTATCCTAGACGTAAAAGAGATTCCTAAACCCTTCCAATGGATTACATTAAGTTTACAGCACTTATTCGCCATGTTTGGAGCCACAATATTGGTACCATACCTTGTTGGATTAAGCCCGGCGATTGCACTTATATCAAGTGGACTTGGCACATTAGCCTTTCTATTACTAACTAAATTCCAAGTTCCAGCTTACTTGGGCTCATCCTTTGCCTTTATTGCACCTGTAATTGCCGCTAAAGCAGCTGGGGGACCAGGCGGTGCCATGGTCGGTACATTCATCGCAGGACTTGTATACGGACTGGTTTCACTAATCATCAGCAAGGCAGGTCATCGCTGGATTATGAATCTTCTCCCGCCAATTGTTGTTGGACCAGTTATTATTGTCATCGGATTAGCTCTATCTGGAACTGCTGTGAATATGGCGATGAATAATCCTGTGAGTGGAAAATACAGCATGCTTCATTTTTCGGTAGCCCTTGTCACGCTAATAGCAACAATTATCTTTTCGATATATGCAAAAAAAATGTTAAGTATGATCCCAATCTTAGCAGGGATTATTGTCGGATATATCTACGCACTAGTGGTTGGAGTGGTCGATTTTAAACCAGTTTTAGAGGCTAAATGGTTTGAAATGCCTGAATTTATCATTCCGTTTGTAAGTTATAAAGTAAAATTCACTTGGGATTTAGTCTTGTTAATGGTCCCAGTTGCAATTGTAACATTATCAGAGCACATCGGACATCAGTTGGTGCTAAGTAAGGTAGTCGGCCGGGATTATATTAAAGAACCGGGCTTACACCGCTCAATCCTAGGGGATGGAACAGCAACGATGATTTCCGCTCTGATTGGCGGGCCGCCCAAAACCACTTATGGTGAAAACATCGGTGTCCTTGCAATTACTCGAATTTATAGTGTGTATGTCATTGCTGGTGCAGCAATCTTCGCCATCATCTTTGGCTTTATTGGAAAAATAACTGCTTTAATCAGCACCATTCCAACACCGGTAATGGGCGGCGTTTCAATCCTTCTTTTCGGAATCATTGCTTCCTCTGGTTTACGAATGCTGGTGGATAGCAAAATTGATTTTGGTAACAAGCGTAACTTAGTCATTTCATCTGTCATCTTGGTAGTTGGCATTGGTGGAGCAGTGATAAAAGTATCAGAATCATTACAAATCCAGGGGATGGCCCTAGCAGCTATTTGCGGTGTATTGTTAAACCTCATTCTTCCTGGAAGAGAGCCAGCGGATGAAAATATGCTAGAGGAATCCACTGATAAACGGAAAACTGCATAAATAAGTTTCAACTCTTTAAAGAAATCCAGAGAGGTTTATAAGGGTGTAAGCTTAGTACCATGTATGACAACGCATGGATTAAGTTTGTATTTCTTGCACCCGTGACTTCTGGTCAGGGTGTTTTTTATCCAAAATGAGAGAGGCGGATGATGGATGTTAAATCATTTACTAACCACGAACGAATTAAAGGTGGATGAGATTTATCAAATCTTAACAGATGCTCATAACTTTAAAAACGGAATGCAATGGCGTCCGGACAGGCAAATGTTTACTGCCAATCTATTTTTTGAACCGAGCACAAGAACAAAGAGCAGCTTTGAAGTGGCCCAAAGAAGATTAGGATTAGAGGTAATTCCGTTTGAAGTGCTTACTTCAAGTGTCCAAAAAGGGGAAACACTTTACGATACAGTAAAAACATTAGAATCCATTGGTGTCAATTCCATTGTCATTCGACACGGTCAGGACCGCTATTTTGATGAATTGGTCGGAAAAGTTAACACGCCAATCATTAATGGCGGGGATGGGTGCGGGCATCATCCGACGCAATCACTTCTTGATCTACTGACGATCCAGCAGGAGTTTGACCAATTCGCAGGCTTGAAAATTTCTATTATCGGTGACATTCGTCATAGTCGGGTGGCACGTTCCAATGCCGATGTTTTAACAAGGCTGGGTGCAGAAGTGACTTTTTCTGGTCCAGAAGAATGGTTCGATACTAGGAGCACGGATATATCGAGGTATAGGCCGATTGATTTGGCCATCGAAGAAGCGGATGTCGTCATGCTTCTCCGTGTACAACATGAACGGCATCAACAAAAGAGCAGTTTTACGGCAAATGAATACCACAAGCAATATGGTCTTACGATTGAAAGAGAAAAGATGATGAAGCAGGGGAGCATCATCATGCATCCTGCTCCTGTAAATAGAAATGTAGAAATAGCAGATAGTCTTGTCGAGTGCAAGCGATCAAGAATCTTTAAGCAAATGGAAAACGGTGTTTATGTAAGAATGGCAGCAATCAAGAGATCAATCGAAAATCTTGAAGGAGGAAAACAACATGAAAATACTTATTCAGAACGCATGTTACATAGCATCTAAGGGAGAAAAGAAACAGGCTGATCTATTAATAGAAGATGGAAAGATTACAAAAATTGAAACACAAATCACTGCGGTTGTGGATCGGACCGTCGACGCGGAAGGAAAATTAGTGGCACCAGGCTTTATCGACCTACATGTCCACCTCCGTGAACCAGGCGGAGAAAAAAAGGAAACCATCGCAACCGGAACAGCCGCCGCAGCAAGAGGCGGATTTACCACTATTGCCAACATGCCTAACACAAGACCGGTGCCTGACACCATTAACAACATGGAGGACTTACAAAAGCGCATTAAGGATACAGCGAAGGTTAGGGTATTGCCGTATGCGTCCATCACAATCCGCCAGTTGGGTCAGGAGTTAACGGATTTTGAGGGCTTGAAAGCTAAAGGCGCATTTGCCTTTACGGATGACGGAGTAGGCGTACAGTCAGCTGTGATGATGCTTGAAGCAATGCGTAAAGCGGCGGCACTTGATATGGCAATTGTCGCACACTGTGAAGAAAACACATTAATTAACAAGGGGTCTGTCCATGATGGAACATTTGCGAAGAAGCATGGATTAAATGGAATTCCATCTATATGTGAATCCGTTCAAATTGCTAGGGATGTACTCTTAGCCGAAGCAGCAGACTGTCATTACCATGTCTGCCATATCAGCACAAAAGAATCAGTCCGGGTAGTTAGAGATGCTAAACGTGCAGGAATAAAAGTAACAGCCGAGGTAACACCACATCACTTATTATTATCTGAAGATGATATCCCAGGATTAGATGCAAACTATAAAATGAATCCGCCGCTTCGTGCTGCAGAAGACCGCAAAGCCTTAATCGAAGGGCTCTTAGATGGAACCATTGATTTCATTGCAACAGATCATGCGCCACATACAGCAGAAGAAAAAGCAGAAGGAATGACGCTTGCGCCATTCGGAATTGTTGGTCTCGAAACAGCCTTCCCGCTTTTATATACTCACTTCGTACTAAAGGAAATTATGACGCTTGAAGAGTTAATCAACTACCTCACCGTTAAGCCAGCGGAAGCATTTGGACTTCCATACGGAAAAATCGAAGTGGGAGCACCAGCAGATTTAGTACTGTTGAACCTAGAAGAAGAACGTGAAATTAATACAGAAGAATTCCTATCAAAAGGAAAAAATACACCATTTGGCGGTTGGAAATGTAAAGGTTGGCCAGAAATGACAATCGCTGAAGGAGAAATCGCTTGGGAAAAAGGGAGTGTCTTAGTATGAAAAAACAACTTATATTAGAAGATGGTACCATTTTTATTGGTAAAGGCTTTGGAAGTGATACGGAAACAATTGGTGAAGTTGTTTTTAATACAGGGATGACAGGCTATCAAGAGATTATATCTGACCCTTCTTATTGCGGACAGATTGTGACATTAACCTATCCACTAATCGGAAATTACGGAATAAACCGCGACGATTTCGAATCCATCAATCCAGCTGTTAAAGGATTGATTGTAAAAGAAGCAGCAGACTTCCCGTCCAACTGGAGAAATGAATATACATTGGATGAATACTTTGACATGAAAAAGATTCCTGGGATTGCAGGGATTGATACACGTAAATTAACACGGATTATCCGCCAATATGGAACATTGAAAGGGGCTATCTGCAGCATTGAAAAGGATGCGAATGAGGTTTTAGCTCAATTACGTAAAGCACCGCTTCAAACAAACCAAGTTAAACAAGTTTCTACTAAAAATCCTTACCCAAGTCCAGGACGCGGCAAGAGAGTGGTCCTAGTCGATTTTGGAATGAAACACGGAATCTTACGGGAACTTAACCAACGGGATTGTGATGTGGTCGTTGTCCCATATCATACAACAGCAGATGAAATCCTTCAGTTGCGCCCAGACGGAATCATGCTTTCAAATGGACCTGGGGATCCAAAAGATGTTCCAGAAGCGATTGATATGTTAAAAGGAGTATTAGGCAGGGTACCATTGTTCGGAATTTGCTTAGGTCATCAATTGTTTGCCCTAGCATGTGGAGCTAATACGGAAAAAATGAAGTTCGGTCATCGCGGTTCCAACCATCCGGTTAAAGATCTTGCTACAGGAAAAGTTGCCATTACTTCACAAAACCATGGCTATACAGTTGAGGAAGAATCAATTAAAAATACAAGATTAGAAATTACTCACATTGCAGTAAATGACGGAACAGTCGAAGGACTGAAACACCTGGATTACCCAGCATTTACAGTTCAGTATCATCCGGAAGCATCTCCAGGACCAGAAGACGCAAACGGCTTATTCAATCAATTTCTTGACTTGATGGAAAAGAACAAACAGGAGGTTACAGCAAATGCCTAAACGTACAGATATCAACTCCATTTTAGTAATCGGTTCAGGACCAATTGTCATTGGGCAGGCTGCAGAATTTGACTATGCCGGTGCCCAAGCATGTATCGTTCTGAAAGAAGAAGGCTACCGTGTTATTCTAGTTAACTCCAATCCGGCCACCATCATGACGGATACAGAGATGGCAGATGCTGTTTATATTGAACCCTTGACTGTAGAATTCGTCAGCAGAATCATTCGCAAAGAACGTCCGGATGCACTGCTTGCAACACTTGGCGGACAAACAGGTCTTAACCTGGCTGTTGAGTTGACAAAATCCGGAGTCTTAGCTGAATGTGAAGTAGAGATTCTTGGTACGAAACTTTCAGCGATTAACCAAGCAGAGGACCGAGATCTTTTCCGAAGCCTTATGAATGAATTAAACGAACCAGTTCCAGATAGCGAAATTATCCATGAAGTAGCTGAGGCAAAAGCATTCGTTGAAAAAATTGGTTTCCCGGTGATTGTTCGACCAGCATTTACATTAGGAGGAACAGGCGGAGGTATCTGCCATAACGACGAGGAACTCGAGGAAGTTGTTACAAGTGGACTAAAGCACAGCCCGGTGAATCAATGTCTGCTAGAAAAAAGTATTGCTGGTTTCAAGGAAATTGAATACGAAGTAATGCGTGATAAAAATGACAATGCCATTGTGGTTTGTAATATGGAAAACATCGATCCTGTTGGTGTTCATACTGGTGATTCCATCGTGGTTGCACCAAGTCAGACATTAAGCGATCGGGAATACCAGCTGCTTCGCAATGTTTCATTAAAAATTATTCGTGCCTTAGGTATTGAAGGCGGCTGTAACGTTCAGTTGGCATTAGATCCATACAGCTTCAACTACTATATTATTGAAGTAAATCCACGAGTTAGCCGTTCTTCGGCATTAGCGTCAAAAGCAACCGGTTATCCGATTGCTAAGCTTGCAGCTAAAATCGCCGTAGGCTTAACACTTGATGAAATGTTAAATCCGGTAACAGGAAAAACCTATGCAAGCTTTGAACCGGCACTAGATTATATCGTAACCAAAATACCTAGATGGCCGTTTGACAAATTTGAATCAGGTAACCGTTCCCTAGGGACACAAATGAAAGCAACGGGAGAAATTATGGCAATTGGCCGTACATTTGAAGAATCTCTTTTGAAAGCAATCCGCTCTCTTGAGGCAGGGGTTTATCATTTCGAATTAAACGACGCCGCAGAAATCAATGATGATCTACTTGAGAAACGGATTCGCAAAGCCGGAGACGAACGACTCTTTTATATCGCAGAAGGGTTAAAACGTGGATTAACCATTGAGACGATCCATGAATGGAGCAAAATCGACTTATTCTTCTTGAAGAAAATGGAAGGAATTATCGAACTTGAAAAAGTAATTGCTGCTAAACCGTTTGACACAGAAATCTTCATTGAAGCAAAACAAAAAGGCTTTACGGATAAGACGATCGCCCAGCTTTGGAATACAACTGAAAAAGAAATTTATCTTACTAGAAAAAATCTCGGAATTATCCCAGTTTATAAAATGGTTGACACTTGTGCAGCTGAATTTGAATCAGCAACACCTTACTACTATGGCACATATGAAGATGAAAACGAGTCGATTGTAACAGAGAAAAATAGTGTCATTGTTCTAGGATCCGGTCCAATCCGTATCGGCCAGGGCATTGAATTTGATTATGCGACTGTACACTCTGTAAAGGCTATTAAAGAAGCAGGCTATGAAGCGATTATCATTAATAATAATCCAGAAACAGTATCAACGGATTTCAGTATTTCTGATAAGCTATACTTCGAACCACTGACCATTGAAGATGTGATGAGTATTATTGACTTAGAGAAACCAATGGGGGTAGTGGTCCAGTTTGGCGGACAAACCGCAATCAACTTAGCGGCTAAACTTGAAGAAAATGGCGTGAAAATTCTAGGAACAAGCTTAGAAGACATAGACCGTGCTGAAAACCGTGATAAATTTGAACAAGCACTTGTGCAATTAGACATTCCACAGCCATTAGGAAAAACAGCTATGTCAGTAGAACAGGCACTTGTGATCGCCAGAGATATCGGTTATCCAGTTCTTGTCCGCCCTTCCTATGTACTTGGTGGAAGAGCAATGGAAATTGTTTATCATGAAGAAGAACTTCTTTACTATATGCAGAACGCTGTAAAAGTGAATCCAGAGCATCCAGTCTTGATTGACCGATATTTAACAGGGAAAGAAATTGAAGTTGATGCCATCTGTGACGGCACTAATGTCCTAATCCCGGGTATCATGGAACATATCGAACGAGCTGGAGTCCACTCAGGTGACTCGATTGCAGTTTACCCATCGCAAACTCTCAGTGAAAAAGTGAAACAAACACTTGTGGAGTATACCGAGAAATTAGCGAAAGGGTTAAATATTATTGGATTACTAAATATTCAATATGTGCTCGCGGGTGAACAAGTATACGTACTTGAAGTAAATCCAAGATCAAGTCGTACCGTTCCATTCTTAAGTAAAATTACCAATATCCCAATGGCAAAAATCGCAACAAAAGCGATTCTTGGAGTATCGATTCTCGACCAAGGCTACATCCCAGGTCTTGTTACTGAAAAAGAAGGAGTATATGTCAAGGTTCCTGTATTCTCTTTTGCCAAACTGAAGAGTGTCGATATCACGCTTGGGCCAGAAATGAAGTCAACTGGAGAAGTCATGGGTAAGGATGTAACCCTCGAAAAGGCCCTATACAAAGGCTTAATTGCTTCAGGTATGAAAATTCAGCAGTTCGGTACCGTATTGTTTACGGTAGCAGATAAGGATAAGCAGGAAGCCTTAAAACTTGCGAAACGTTTCTCTGCAAACGGCTATGGTTTAATGGCAACAAGCGGAACAGCGGCTGCCTTGGAAGAAGCAGGCCTAAGAGTGAAGGTTGTCGGCAAAATTGGTACAGAGGGTAAAACATTACTAGATGTTATTCATCATGGTGAGGCACAGTTCATTATTAATACTTTAACGAAGGGCAAACAGCCTGAACGTGACGGGTTTAGAATTCGCCGAGAAGCTGTTGAAAATGGAGTTCCATGCTTAACTTCACTTGACACGGCTGATGCAATCTTAAAAGTAATTGAATCGATGAATTTTTCAGCAGAACCAATGGCCGCTATGAAAAAGGAGGCCGTGTTTGCATGATCCAAAAAGAGTTATGCAAAGTACTCAGCCAAAAAGAAATAGCTGCAGATATCTATGAGCTGACGATTGAAGGAGAGTTAGTTACTCAAATAACGGAGCCTGGTCAATTTGTCCATATTAAAGTATCCAATGGCCTTGATCCACTGTTACGCAGACCAATTAGTATTTCCTCGTACGATTATGAACAGAAAAATTTAACAATGATTTATCGTAAAGATGGAAGAGGAACTTCCATGCTAGCAGAATTACGACCAGGGATGCATGTCGACATCCTTGGTCCACTAGGCAATGGTTTTCCTGTTGAAGAAGTCAGTATGGGAGATACTGCCTTACTTGTCGGCGGTGGAATTGGTGTTCCTCCCCTATATGAACTGTCAAATCAGTTAGTCGCAAAAGGTGTAAAAGTCATCCATGTGCTCGGCTTCCAGACTGTATCAGCTGTTTTTTATGAAGAAGAATTTTCGAAAAATGGGGAAACCTATGTAGCGACTGTGGATGGTTCTTATGGTAGAAAGGGCTTTGTGACGGATGTAATGAAAGAATTGCAGTTTGATTGTATCTATACATGCGGACCAACTCCGATGTTAAGAGCAATTGAGCAGAATTATCAAGATAAGAAGGTTTTCTTATCGCTAGAAGAACGGATGGGCTGCGGCATCGGTGCCTGCTTTGCGTGTGTATGTAAAAAGAAGGATGACCCGACAGGAGTTTCTTATAAAAAAGTCTGCAGTGATGGTCCTGTATTCCGAGCTGGGGAGGTATTGATATGAGTCGCTTAAACATTGAATTACCAGGCTTAAACTTAAAAAACCCAATCATGCCTGCATCTGGATGCTTTGGATTTGGCAGAGAATACAGTCAGTTCTATGATCTAAGTGTACTTGGCGCGATTATGATTAAAGCGACAACAGTAGAACCTAGGTACGGAAATGCAACACCACGTGTTGCCGAAACTTCTGCAGGCATGTTAAATGCCATAGGCTTGCAAAATCCAGGACTAGAAAAGGTACTTGGTGAAGAGCTTCCTTTTTTATCTCAGTACGATGTCCCAATTATTGCAAATGTGGCTGGATCACTTGAAGAGGATTACGTGGAGGTAGCCCGTCAAATTTCAAAGGCTCCAAATGTTCATGCGCTAGAACTGAATATTTCCTGCCCTAACGTAAAAACAGGCGGGATTGCTTTTGGAACCATTCCTGAAACAGCGAAACAATTAACCCGAAAGGTTAAAGAGGTATCAGAGGTACCAGTATATGTAAAGCTGTCGCCAAATGTAACAAATATCGTTGAGATGGCGAAGGCTGTTGAAGCAGGTGGTGCCGATGGATTGACGATGATTAATACTCTTATCGGAATGAGACTTGATTTAAAAACAGGCAAACCGATTCTTGCCAATCGAACCGGTGGATTGTCAGGACCAGCAATTAAGCCAGTGGCGATCCGGATGATTCACGAAGTCAGCCAGGTGGTAGGGATTCCAATCATCGGTATGGGTGGTGTTGAGACGGCTAGTGATGTCATCGAGTATTTTTATGCAGGAGCAAGTGCGGTCGCAGTCGGCACAGCCAATTTTGTTGATCCATTTGTTTGTCCGACGATCATTGAGGAACTGCCTGAACTGCTTGGAAAATTAGGATTTGAGCACATCAGTGAATGTACAGGAAGGAGCTGGAAGGAACATGGACAACTCGCTAATCATCGCGCTTGATTTTCCCGGCGTAAACGAAGTTAATCAATTTCTAAAGCCGTTTGCTGGTAAAGAGCTTTTTGTAAAAGTAGGGATGGAGTTGTTTTACCAGGAAGGCCCCTCGATTATTCATCAATTAAAAGAGCAAGGTCACCGTATTTTCCTTGATTTAAAGCTTCATGACATTCCAAATACAGTGAAAAGTGCAATGAAGGGTCTGGCACGTTTAGAGTGTGATTTGGTAAATGTTCATGCTGCAGGTGGAATTGACATGATGCGAGCAGCACTGGAGGGTCTAGAAGCAGGTACCACTGCAGGACGGAAGCGGCCTAACTGTATAGCGGTAACACAATTAACAAGTACGTCTGAGGAACAAATGCAAAAAGAACAACTTATTCCGGTCTCCTTAAAGGAATCGGTGCTTCATTATGCCTCTATAACGAAACAAGCAGGCTTAGATGGAGTTGTTTGCTCGGCATGGGAAGCTGCTTTGATTAAGGAAAAGGCTGGGCAATCGTTTTTGACGGTTTGTCCGGGTATTCGGATGGCCTCAGATCAGGTAGGAGATCAAAAGCGCATCACAACTCCTGAATCAGCGCGGACAATGGGGGTTAGTGCGATTGTGGTTGGCCGCTCTATTACCCGTTCACAAGACCCGCTAACAAGTTATCAACAATGGATGGAAGCATGGAAGGGAGTAACACAATGAAAAAATTAATAGCAGAAAAATTACTAGACATCAATGCGGTGGCCTTGAAGCCCGAGGTGCCATTTACGTGGGCATCAGGACTTCGTTCCCCAATCTATTGTGATAATCGCCTAACTCTTTCATACCCAGAGGTAAGAAAATCAATTGCTGCTGGGCTGCAGCAGTTGATTGAGGAAAATTTTCCGGGAACTGAAGTTATTGCTGGTACAGCAACCGCAGGTATCCCTCATGCCGCATGGGTCAGTGACTTAATGGACCTTCCTATGTGCTACGTTCGTTCGAAAGCAAAAGGACACGGTAAAGGCAATCAGATTGAAGGAAAAGCAGAGGCAGGTCAAAAGGTTGTCGTTGTAGAAGATTTAATCTCAACTGGCGGCAGTGTAATCACAGCAGTTCAAGCATTAAAGGAAGCAGGTTGTGACGTACTTGGTGTGGTTTCCATTTTTACCTATGGGCTTGAAAAGGGAAGAGAACTGCTTCAGGAAAACGAGATTACGAGTAAGTCACTGACTGATTATGAAACATTAATAGAAGTAGCGATTTCTAAGGGTATCGTTACGGGAGATGATCAGAAAAGTCTCCTATTATGGAGCAAAAACCCTGCTGAATGGAGCAACAAGTTTTTGGAAACAGAGATTCGCTGATAAAATCGAATTTCCACTCTTAAAATGAAATTAACGCTGATAAATAGAAAAAGAAGGCATCCACGACCTTGTGGATGCCTTCTTTTCTTTCTATTTCTTCAATTTAAGTACCAATTCCTCATCTGGCGTGACATATATTGTCTGCTGATTATCATAAATCACAAATCCTGGCTTTGCCCCACTAGGTTTTTTTACAAATCGAACCTTTGTAAAATCAACAGGAACAGAGCTGGAATTTCGTGCCTTACTAAAATAGGAGGCTAAAATGGCAGCTTCCCGAATCGTTTCATTTGATGGTTCTTTGCTTCGAATTACCACGTGTGAGCCAGGGATATCTTTTGTATGAAGCCAAATCTCATCCCTTGCTGCCAATTTATTGGTTAAATAATCATTTTGTTTATTATTTTTGCCAACGATAATATCGGTACCATCGCTCGATTTAAAATGATCTAATACTGGCTTGGCATTCTGTGCCTTCTTAAGTTTCTTCTTTTGCCGTTCCCTAATATATCCACCCTCCACAAGTTCTTCACGAATCTCTTGAATATCTTTAGGGGAGGCAGCTTGTACTTGCTGTAATAAATTATCAAAGTAGGAAACTTCAACTTGGGCTTTCTCGATTTGCTCAATAACAATTTCAACTGCATTTTTTGCCTTCTGGTATTTTGAAAAATACTTCTGGGCATTTTCAGATGGTGTCTTCCGCGGGTCTAGTGGAATGATAATCGTCCCACCTGATTCATCATAATAATCGAGCACTTCAATTTCACGCATCCCTTTATTGGCTGCATATAAATTGGCTGTTAAAAGTTCCCCATAGCGTTGAAATTGCTCCGCACGCTCAGCTTCTTTTAATGTAACGTTCAGTTTGTCAATTTTCTTTTCGTTCTTTTCTTTTTCATTATGAATAAATCGTTCAATATCATTCCCTTGCTGCTTTACCCGATCTCTTTCGGCTTTGCCAAAATAAAAGCGGTCAAGCATTTCACTTAGCGTGGGATATGTTTTTATTTCTCCTTTCAGATGCTCAAGTGGAAATAAGTAAAATGCGTCCTTCCCGCCTGCCGAGATAATGGAGGGGAAAATATCACCAGATGCAACTTTTTTAACCATACTTATAAACGTTCCCGGGACAGTAGCACGATTAGCAAGGCCACTCTGGAATATTACTTCCTTAGCGAATAGTGGTGAAATCCCAGCAAATTGTTCAACTAATTGGCGATCAATTTTCCCTGCATTGTAATCAATCTTTCTTAATAGATCGTCCTGATCACAATGAAATGGATCTTGCTTATGCTGTTCTGGAGGGAAAACATAAGGCTGTCCGGGTATAATCGCCCTGTGGCTGTTCACTGCAAAGGAGACATGTTTGATGCTGTCAAGAATGATATTCCGGGATTTATCAACGAGTACAATATTGCTGTGTCTACCCATAATTTCAATAATTAATTGCTTGTAGCTAATATCCCCAATCTCATTCCGTCCCTTAATTTCTAGTACAATCATCCGATCGGTTTCTTTTTGATATAAATCCTCTAATATATAACCCTCAATATGTTTCCTGAGCAGCATACAAAACATTGGCGGCTCACTTGGATTATCATATGACTCTTCAGTGAATTGAACTCGTGCATAACTTGGGTGCGCCGATAATAGCAGTTTTTGATTTACACCATTGGCACGAATGGTGAGAATCACTTCATTTTTATAGGGCTGATGAACTTTATTAATCCTTCCGCCCTTTAACGAACGGACAAGTTCATCGACCATTGCTTTTGTAAATAAACCATCAAATGACATGGAAAACATCCTTTACTACATTCATATGTATTAATTATAGCTTACCAAAAAAAGACTGTCTTATTTTAACTTATTATCTATTTTAACTTTCACTATATCATAGCATTTTTTGGGACGACCCTGAATAAGCTTTCTTTAGAGTATGTATTTATAGGTATTTAAAGGGGGAAGTGAGATGGTCGGATGAAATTCCATGAAATGAAGATAGATCAAGTAGAAAAGGCCCTAGAAACCGACTTTTCTTCTGGATTATCGCAGGAAGAAGTAAAAAAACGGGTGAAGCTGCACGGTCTAAATGAATTGGACGAAGGAGAAAAGCAATCGGCTTTACTCTTATTTTTTAGTCAATTTAAGGATTTTATGGTCTTAGTGCTGCTTGCTGCTACACTGATATCTGGGTTGCTTGGCGAATACATTGATGCCATTGCGATTATCGCCATCGTCATTATTAATGGCTTTCTAGGCTTCTTTCAAGAAAGAAGAGCGGAGAAATCACTCCAGGCTTTAAAGGAATTATCTGCTCCCCAAGTTTCAGTGCTTCGGGATGGACAGTGGATCAAGATCCCATCGAAAGAAATTGTTATTGGCGATGTTTTGAAGTTTACTAGCGGGGACCGAATTGGTGCAGATGTTAGGGTAATTGAGTCAAATAGTTTAGAGATTGAAGAATCGGCCCTAACCGGTGAGTCTGTTCCTGTTTCTAAACATACCGAATCATTAGCTAATCCAAACCCAGGAATAGGTGACATGGAGAATATTGCCTTTATGGGTACGATGATCACGAGGGGAAGCGGTGTTGGGGTTGTCATTGCAACAGGAATGAAAACAGCTATGGGGCAAATTGCAGATTTACTTCAAAATGCACAGACTCAGGAAACACCATTACAGCGGCGCTTAGAACAATTGGGAAAAATTTTAATAACTGTCGCATTGTTGTTAACTGTTCTGGTGGTAGTGGTTGGTGTTTTAAGGGGACACGACATCTATGAGATGTTTTTAGCAGGTGTTTCACTTGCTGTTGCTGCCATTCCGGAAGGACTCCCAGCGATTGTCACAGTAGCATTATCACTTGGTGTCCAAAAAATGATTAAGAAAAATGCGATTGTTAGGAAGCTTCCGGCGGTTGAAACACTTGGTTGTGCATCGGTAATATGTTCAGATAAAACGGGAACAATGACGCAAAACAAAATGACCGTTACTCACCTCTGGAGCGGAGGGCAAACCTGGACTGTAGATGGGGTCGGTTATCAACCCAAAGGAAATTTTTATAGAAATGAACGAAATATTAATCCTAAAGATGAAAAAGCACTTCAGCAGATGCTGATTTTTGGGATGTTATGTAACCATTCAGATTTAGTTGTCAGGGAAGATGATTATTTTCTCGATGGAGATCCAACTGAAGGAGCACTTTTAGTAAGTGCCATGAAAGCAGGGTTTGATCGTCCTAAATTATTAGATGAATTTACAATTATTAAAGAATTCCCATTTGATTCTGCTCGTAAAATGATGAGTGTGCATGTAAAAGACAAGCAGGGGCGGAATTTCATTGTCACCAAAGGGGCACCAGATGTCCTATTAGGAATTAGTGAATCAGTCCTTTGGGACGAGAGAACGCAATTTTTAAATAAAGAAACACAGTCCAAAGTACAAGAGGCAATAAACGGCCTTGCGTCACAGGCTCTTCGAACGATTGCGATTGCCTTTAAACCAATCCAGGCTAACACCGTCATATTAAGCGAACATGAGGCAGAGAAGAATCTAACCCTAATTGGTATCCAAGGAATGATAGACCCGCCAAGACCAGAAGTGAAAAAGGCGGTCAAGGAATGTAAGGAAGCAGGCATAAAAACAGTTATGATAACCGGTGACCATGTGATCACAGCGAAAGCAATTGCCTCCCAACTTGGAATCATAACCAATAAGAGTAAGGTCATTGATGGAAATGCCCTATCGCAAATGTCTGTCGAAGAATTGGAAGAAGTCGTTAATGATGTTTCCGTTTTCGCCAGGGTATCGCCAGAGCATAAACTGAAAATTGTCAAAGCATTACAAAATCGCGGCCATATTGTTGCGATGACGGGTGATGGAGTAAATGATGCTCCAGCCATTAAAGCAGCTGATATTGGAGTGGCAATGGGAATAACCGGTACAGATGTTGCTAAAGAAGCATCTGCACTAGTTCTGTTGGATGATAACTTCGCCACAATTAAGGCAGCGATAGTTGAAGGTAGAAATATTTACGAAAACATTCGGAAGTTTGTCCGTTACTTATTGGCATCCAATGTAGGCGAAATTTTGGTGATGTTGTTTGCGATGGTTTTAGCCCTTCCACTTCCATTGATCCCTATCCAAATTCTATGGGTTAATTTGGTAACAGATGGATTGCCAGCGATGGCACTTGGACTCGACCGACCAGAAGAAAATGTGATGAAACGTAAGCCGCGCAGCCCAGATGAAGGTGTTTTTTCGCGTGGGTTAGGCTGGAAAGTTGTATCACGTGGTTTCTTAATAGGGATTGTAACTTTGTTGTCCTTTATGGTTGTCTATCATAACGACCCAACACAGTTGCAATATGCACAAACTGTTGCCTTTGCTACACTCGTAATGGCACAGCTCATTCATGTATTTGATTGCCGCAGTGAAAAATCGGTCCTTTCAAGAAATCCTTTTGGAAATCCATATCTTGTTTGGGCGGTGGTATCGTCACTAGTATTGATGCTGGTTGTTATATATTACCAGCCGTTACAGCCAGTATTCCATACACTTCCGATCGCAGCAAAGGATTGGTTACTGATTGTTGGGTTATCATCGATTCCAACTTTTTTACTAGCTGGGTCATTTTTGTTAAGAAAAACAAAATAAAGTGTGTTATAATCCAAAAGGTAATAGATTCCACTCTATTACCTTTTGTCTTTTTTGAAAAATTTAGGGAGCAGATCAATTTTTCAGGAGATTGGATGTGCACAAAATGGTAACTAGTATGACGGGTTTCGGAAGAGCTAAGGCAGAGTCAGATCTTTTCTCTGTAAATGTAGAAATAAAAACAGTGAACCACCGTTTTTGTGAAATGAATATCCGAATGCCCAGGCAGCTATTAAAAATAGAAGATCGTTTGAAAAAGAAACTAAGTCAGTATATCCGCCGTGGCAGAGTTGAAGTTTATGTCACCTTAGAGGGTGAAGGAAGTGTAACCCGAAAAGTCCATGTTGACTGGAAACTCCTGGATGAATATTCTCAAATCATCGAGCAGGTACGTGAAAAGTATCATGTTGAAGGAATAGTCACACTTCAGGATTTACTTAGTCGAAGTGAATTCTTACATATTGAAGAAAGTGAAATCGGAAATGATGAGCTGGAAAGGCTAGTTCTAGAAGCAACAGAGGAAGCAGCCAATTTGTTAAGACAAATGCGATTGGCAGAAGGAGAAGAATTAAAAAAGGATTTGCTCGCTATCTTGTCACAGTTAGAAATAAATGTGCTGGAACTTCAAAAATTCGCTCCCCTCGTTGTTCAATCATATAAAGAACGTTTAACAAAAAGGATGGAAGAATTCGTTAATGGGCAATTAGATGAAACTAGGATATTAACGGAAGTTGCCGTTTTTGCTGATAAAGCAGATATCAATGAAGAAGTTACCCGTTTAAAAAGCCATATTCAACAGTTCTTGCATACCCTGCAAAGTATAGAACCAATTGGAAGAAAGTTGGACTTTATTGTTCAAGAAATGAACAGAGAAGCAAATACGATTGGATCAAAAGCAAATGACTCCAACATTGCTAAACAGGTCGTTGATATTAAAAGTTTGCTCGAGAAGTTGAAGGAACAGGTTCAAAATATCGAGTGAACCTTGTTTAGAAATGGTTTGAGACGGTCAAAATATATTATTAATGATTGGATGAAGACCATGTCGATTAAATTAATTAATATTGGATTTGGCAATATCGTTTCTGCCAATCGAATTATTTCAATTGTCAGCCCTGAATCTGCTCCAATAAAAAGAATTATTCAAGATGCCCGCGACCGTGGTGCATTAATTGACGCCACATACGGCAGACGAACAAGAGCAGTAATTGTTATGGATAGTGACCATGTTATTCTATCAGCTGTTCAACCAGAAACGGTCGCACACCGTTTAGCTGATCGTGATGAAATAATTGATGAAGGGTAGGATTTTTGAAAATGCAGGAAAAGGGATTGTTAATTGTGCTTTCTGGGCCATCTGGGGTTGGAAAGGGAACGGTACGGAAAGAGATTTTTTCACATCCGGATACAGCTTTTGAGTATTCCATTTCGATGACAACCCGCTCACCGCGAGAAGGGGAGATTGATGGAATTGATTACTTTTTTAAGTCAAGAGAAGAGTTTGAACATTTAATCAAGCAGGAAAAGCTGTTAGAGTATGCCGAATTTGTCGGCAATTATTATGGTACCCCTGTGGACTATGTTCGTGAAACATTAGATGCCGGAAAAGACGTCTTTTTAGAAATTGAAGTAAAAGGTGCCCGTCAGGTTCGTGAAAAGTTTCCTGAAGGTTTATTTATATTCCTAATGCCGCCAAGTTTATCCGAATTAAAGAACCGGATTGTGACAAGGGGAACAGAAACTGATGACATTATCCAAAACCGGATGTTGTCTGCCCGTGAAGAAATTGAAATGATGGAATTATATGATTATGTCGTTGAAAATGACCAAGTGGAGCTTGCTTGTGAACGTGTGAAAGCTATTGTCACTGCCGAACATTGCCGCAGAGAACGTGTAGAACATCGCTATAAAAAATTGCTGGAGGTTGAATAAGATGTTATATCCTTCTATTGATTCGTTGCTTGAAAAAATTGATTCTAAATACTCACTAGTGTCCGTGGCTGCCAAGCGGGCGCGGGTAATGTCCCAAGTTAAGGATGAAAGATTACCAAAATATGTTTCTCATAAGCATGTGGGTAAAGCACTTGAGGAAATTTATAGCGGTGAATTAACGTATCGGATTTCTAAAAAGGCAGATACACTTGCTGAATAATAAATAATTATACGATTAGAAATCATTAGAGAAGGCGTGACAAAAGGGATAAACCTTACGTGTCAGCCTTTTTTATTTTGGTGATTCAATATTTAGTGGATTTTGTCGAATGATGGTAGGTAAAAGATGAAAAATTGCATTCATTCTTGCATAATAAAAGAAAGACAAATGGATTAAGAAGCGAGGGAAGCGATGATGATGAAAGATAAAAAAATATTGTTATGTGTGACAGGTGGAATAGCTGTCTATAAAGCAGCAGCACTAACAAGTAAGCTTGTTCAGACTGGAGCACAAGTAAAAGTAATTTTAAGTGAATCAGCTCAAAAGTTTGTTACCCCATTAACCTTTCAGGCATTATCTCGCAATGAAGTGCATGTTGATACTTTTGATGAAATCAATCCACGAGTCATTGCACATATTGATTTAGCAGATTGGGCTGATTTAATTCTAGTTGCTCCTGCTACGGCAAATACCATTGGGAAAATTGCGAGCGGAATCGCAGATAATATGATAACAACAACATTGCTTGCAGCCACCTCGCCTGTTTGGATTGCTCCTGCCATGAATGTACATATGTATGATCATCCTGCTGTGAAAAAAAACTTATCACTCTTAGCGGAATACGGTTATCAATTCATTGAACCTAGTGAAGGATATCTAGCCTGTGGCTATGTTGGAAAGGGACGATTGGAAGAACCGGAAAAAATTGTGGATATCATCAGAGAATATTTTATCAAGCGGGAGCACCAGCCCTTAAAAGGAAAAACTGTTGTAGTAACTGCAGGACCGACTCGTGAAAAAATTGATCCCGTTCGGTTTATTTCAAATCATTCGACCGGGAAAATGGGGTATGCTCTAGCTGAAGAGGCAAAGAGACAAGGGGCTCATGTGGTATTAGTTTCAGGTCCGGTCAATCTTAAAGCTTCTTTAGGAATCGAAGTGGTGAAAGTGGAAAGTGCGGAGGAAATGTACAAGGCTGTTTTGGAATGTTACTCAAAAGCGGATGTTGTCATAAAAACAGCAGCCGTTGCTGATTATCGTCCGAAAATCACCTATGATCATAAGGTGAAAAAGCAAGCAGGTGACTCGAGTATTGAATTGGAAAGAACAAAAGATATCCTGATGGAGCTTGGAAAGAGAAAGAGGAACCAAGTGCTGGTGGGCTTTGCTGCTGAAACGGATAATGTGGAAGAATATGCTAGAAAAAAGTTAACTGCTAAAAACGCTGATATAATTGTCGCCAACAATGTGAAAGCGGAAGGGGCAGGGTTTGGGACGGACACGAATATTGTTACCCTGTATAAACGTTCAGGAAACGCAATCGAATTACCACTTATGTCAAAAAGTAATGTAGCAAAAATGATTATTGAAGAAATTACTTCCCTTTTAAAGGATATGGATGAAAATGGAGATAGCTAGTGTGATTGTGGATGTACCGACAAAGCAAACCGACCGGGCCTTCGATTATTTGATTCCAGAGCAGTTAAGCGAAGTCATCCAGCCTGGAATGAGAGTAATCGTTCCATTCGGTCCTAGAAAGATCCAAGGATTTGTCACCTCGTTAAAATCACATTCAGAATTTAAAAAGTTAAGAGAGATTATCGAACCAATGGAGCTCGAGCCTGTTTTAAACAAAGAATTATTAGAACTTGGCGATTGGCTGACCGAACATACACTTTGTTTTAAAATATTTGCCTATCAGGTGATGCTGCCTGCTGCATTAAAAGCAAAGTATGAAAAAAAAGTGCAACTGGCTGTGGGGGTACAACTGGCTGATTTAACAGAACCCCTTCAAGCTCTTTTTGAAAATAAAATAATGGTTGATTGGGAAGACGCATTAAAAAATGGAATGGTTCCCTTATTACAAAAAGAGGCAGCGAAAGGAAAACTGGAAGTTACATACATTGTTAAGGAAAAGGTCAAAAAGAAACAACTTAAGTTTGTTCGTCCAGTAGTTTCTGTTGCTGAATTAAAAGAGGTCCTTAAGAGCTTCCCCAAGAAAGCGGAAAAACAAAAACAAGTATTAAGTTATTTTGTCGATCATTTTGATCCTATCGAATTAAGACAATTGGTCGCTGAAATAAAAACGACATCCTCAACCATTAAAGCGCTTGTGGAAAAAAAGCTCCTTATTGAGTATGACATGGAGGTTTATCGTGATCCATTTGAAGATAGGGCGTTTAAAAGAACGAAGCCATTACCATTAACCCATTCCCAACAAACTGCAATTGCGCCAATTCTAAACTCAATTGAATCAAATCGACATGCGGTATTTTTGTTGTACGGGGTAACGGGAAGTGGGAAGACTGAAATCTACCTCCAATCCATCCAAGAGGTGATTGAAAGAGGACAGGAGGCGATTGTACTTGTACCAGAAATTTCGCTTACCCCTCAAATGGTTAATCGCTTTAAAGGAAGATTCGGGGATTTAGTGGCTGTTTTGCACAGTGGTTTATCTGCAGGAGAAAAATATGACGAGTGGCGTAAGATTCAACGGAAGGAAGTAAAAGTAGCAGTTGGTGCTAGATCAGCAATTTTTGCACCATTTGAAAATTTAGGCATCATTATCATTGATGAGGAACACGAAACAAGCTATAAGCAGGAGGAAATGCCTCGATACCATGCCAGGGATGTAGCCATCGAAAGGGCGAAAAACTATAACTGCCCAGTAGTACTTGGAAGCGCAACTCCATCGCTCGAATCATTCGCTAGAGCTCAAAAGAAGGTATATCATCTTTTATCACTTCCTACCCGGATGAATAATCAATCCCTGCCTTCAGTGGAGATCATTGACATGCGCGAGGAGCTTCGGAATGGAAATCGTTCGATGTTTTCAAGCAAGCTATTTGAGATGTTAAAAGACCGAATTGAAAAAAAACAACAATCTGTTTTATTTTTAAATAAACGTGGACATTCCTCTTTTGTGATGTGCCGCGATTGCGGGTATGTGATGAATTGTCCTAATTGTGATATATCGCTAACCTACCACCGTGTTCACGAACAAATGAAATGTCATTATTGTGGCTATGAAAGCCATGTGCCAAGGCAATGCCCGGAGTGCGCCAGTGAGTATATCCGCTATTTTGGGACTGGTACACAAAAGGTGGAAGATGAGTTAGGAAAAATTCTTCCAGAAGCTAGGGTTATTCGTATGGATGTGGATACAACAGGTAGAAAGGGGTCCCACGAACGATTATTGACCGATTTTCAAAATGGTAAAGCAGATATACTCCTCGGGACACAAATGATTGCAAAAGGCTTGGATTTCCCCAATATCACCTTAGTTGGTGTGCTTTCGGCTGATACTATGCTTCATTTACCAGATTTTCGTGCCTCTGAAAAAACCTTTCAATTATTAACCCAAGTAAGCGGGAGGGCAGGACGTCACCAGTTGCCAGGAGAGGTCATTATTCAAACCTACACTCCTGAACACTATAGTGTTGAGCTTGCCGGGACACAGGATTATGATCTCTTTTATCAACAAGAAATGATGATGCGAAAAACACATCATTATCCACCATTTTATTATCTATCATTGATCACTGTCAGTCATGAGCAGTTAATGACAGTCGTTACAGCTACAGAAAAAATTGTTAATTATGTTCGCTCTCAGGTTTCAAATGATGCCGTCGTTTTAGGGCCGGCGGCCTCGCCAATTCCTAGGATTAATAATAGATATCGCTATCAATGTCTGATAAAATACAAGCGGGAACCGAACTTGACAAAAATGTTAAAAACCATTTTGGATCAATATCAAACAGATACAAAAAGTGGCTTACTGGTAACAATTGATGTGAATCCATTTATTTTAATGTAACCATCTTATTACCTGAGGCTGTAAAGGTTAATATTTCGCTTTTTTGGTGAAAATGTAAGCAATAAAAAATTTAATTACGCCTTTTTTTAAATGGCATTAATGGGGGAAACGATTTGCCAATCCTTAAAGTAGTTAATTATCCTGCTGAAATACTAGAGCAGGCTTGCAAGCCAGTAGTGAAGTTTGATAGAAAGCTGGCAAAAGTACTTGATAATATGTATGACACGATGATTGAATATGATGGGGTAGGGCTTGCTGCCCCGCAAATTGGATTAGACCAACGCATCGCAATTGTTGATATCGATGATGAATTAGGGACAATTGAAATGATAAACCCAGTTATCTTAGAAACATCTGGTGAACAAACTGGACCAGAAGGTTGTCTAAGTTTCCCTGGCTTGTTTGGTGAAGTGACAAGACCCAATTTTGTTAAGATTGAGGCATTTGATCGTAAAGGAAGAAAATATACATTAGAAGCAGAGGGCTTTCTCGCGAGAGCAATTCAACATGAAATCGATCACCTTGATGGGATTTTATTTACAACAAAGGTGACAAGATATCTAGAAGAAGATGAGTTAAAAGGAGTAGAAGCTGAATGACCAAAATTGTTTTTATGGGTACTCCGGATTTTTCCGTGCCGGTTTTACAACAAATTATTAATGACGGATATGATGTCATTGGTGTAGTGACACAACCAGACCGACCAGTTGGCAGGAAAAAGATATTGACCCCCCCTCCAGTAAAGGTTGAGGCTTTAAAACATGATATTCCGGTCTTTCAGCCAGAAAAAATAAGTCAAGAACAAGAACTAGAAAAGATCCTATCATTGAAACCCGATTTAATTGTTACGGCCGCATTTGGTCAAATCTTACCCAATAAATTATTAGAAGCCCCTAAATACGGTTGTATCAATGTTCATGCATCCTTGCTTCCTGAACTTCGCGGCGGTGCTCCTATCCATTACGCTATTCTTCAAGGGAAACAGAAAACAGGTGTGACAATAATGTATATGGTTGAAAAATTAGATGCTGGAGATATTTTAACAAGCATTGAGGTTCCTATCACTGAAGAAGACAATGTTGGAACACTTTTCGCCAAACTAAGTGAAGCCGGGGCTAAATTATTATCGGAAACCTTGCCGCTTCTTTTGGAGGGCCGACTTACGCCAAAGCCGCAAAACCATGCCGATGCAACCTTTGCTTCCAACATTAAACGAGAACAAGAAAAAATTAACTGGACAAGAACCGGTGAAGAAATCTATAACCATATTCGTGGATTAAACCCTTGGCCGGTTGCGTTTACCACCTTGAATGGTCAGGTGGTAAAGATATGGCGAGCTAATAAGCAAGCGGGGCAAAGGGGAGTAGAACCTGGTACTGTCCTTAAGGTAGAATCAGATAGCTTCACTGTTAGTACGGGAAATGAAACAGCCATTAAAATCATTGAACTTCAGCCTTCCGGGAAATCAAAAATGCTGTGTGAACAATTCTTAAGAGGTGCTAAAATTTCAGTAGGCACGAGACTAGGAGAATAGCAATGACATCAACCATAAACAATGTACGAACCATCGCAATGGACATGTTAGTTGCTATTGAGAAAAATCAGGCATACAGCAATTTACTTCTTAATTCTACCATTGAAAAAAACGAACTTCCTGCCAAAGATGTCGGCCTCTTAACAGAATTAGTCTATGGGACATTACAGAGAAGAATGGCGCTTGACTATTTTTTAGAGCCGTTTGTCAAAGAAAATAAAAAGTTAGCAAATTGGGTTCACCATTTATTAAGGCTCACTCTGTATCAAATGGTTTACCTTGATCGAATACCTGATAGAGCTGCAATTTACGAAGCAGTTGAAATTGCCAAAAAACGTGGTCATAAAGGAATCGGCAGTTTGGTAAATGGAGTTTTAAGGAGCATACAAAGAGAAGGGCTTCCGTCACTTTCGGAAATCGCCGATCCCAATAAGCGGCTGGCACTTGAAACTAGTCATCCGGAATGGCTTGTTACCAGATGGGTGGCTCAATTCGGTTTTGATAAAACGAAAGAAATGTGTGAGGTCAACCTAACTGCACCATTGCAAACAGCTAGAGTGAACCTTACGAAAATTTCAAGAGACGAATGTATCTCCATTTTAGAAGAAGATGGTTTTCAAATCGAAAAAAGCCCGGTCATTCCTGAGGCCATTCGTTCGTTAAAGGGAAATCTGGCTTCAACTATTTCCTTCAAATATGGAATGTTTACCATCCAAGATGAAAGTTCGATGCTTGCAGCATATGCTTTAGGTGCATCGCCAAACGAATATGTCCTCGATGCATGCGCGGCACCAGGTGGTAAAAGTACCCATATTGCTGAAAAAATGGACAATACAGGTGAAGTGATTTCAGTAGACCTTCATCAGCACAAGGTAAGATTAATCAATGATAATGCCAAACGGTTAGGGTTAGAAAATATTAAAACAAGTGTCTCTGATTCAAGAAATTTACAGGAAAAGTTTAAGCTTGAATCATTTGATCGAATTCTTCTCGATGCTCCGTGCTCCGGACTCGGTGTAATGAGAAGAAAGCCAGATATGAAATATACCAAAACAGAGATGGATATAAAGCGGCTAAGTACCATTCAACAAGACTTATTAACGTCCGTAACCCCGTTATTGAAAAAGGGCGGTATTCTTGTCTATAGTACATGTACAGTCGATAAAGAAGAAAATGAATATACAGTCAAAACATTTCTTGAGAACAACCCTGAATTCGAAGGGGATGTAACATTTAAAAGCCGGATGCCTGAAGCAATCCAGCCATTAATTACAGGTTTTGATTTACAGATATTCCCACAAGATATTGGGTCAGATGGATTTTATATAGCAGTATTAAGAAAGAGGGTGTAACAGTTGGAACAATTAAATACAACTGAGACAAACACAACAGCGGAAGTAAAGAAAAAATCAATTTATTCATTACAATTACAAGAATTAAAGGATTGGCTTTCTGAAAATGGTGAAAAGCCATTTCGTGCCGAACAGATCTTTGAATGGCTTTATAAAAAAAGAATTACATCTTTTGAGGATATGAGTAATGTCTCGAAGGGCCTTAGAGAAAAGTTAGAAAGTAATTTTGTACTAACTACATTAAATACGGCAATTCAACAAACCTCATCTGATGGAACCATTAAGTTTCTTTTTGAGCTTCATGATGGATATTCGATTGAGACTGTATTAATGCGTCATGATTATGGGAACTCCGTTTGTGTCACGACCCAGGTAGGCTGTCGAATTGGTTGTACCTTTTGTGCTTCTACATTAGGCGGGCTTAAAAGACACTTGGAGGCAGGCGAAATCGTTGCTCAAGTAGTTAAAGTCCAGCAAACACTAGACGAAACCGATGAACGGGTAAGCTCTGTTGTTATCATGGGGATTGGTGAACCATTCGATAATTATGATAATATGATGTCATTTTTAAAAATAATTAATCATGAAAAGGCGCTTAACATAGGAGCACGACATATCACCGTTTCAACAAGTGGAATTGTTCCAAAGATTTATAAGTTTGCCGATGAAGACACGCAAATTAACTTTGCGATTTCCTTGCATGCTCCAAATACAGAATTACGATCGAGGTTAATGCCGATTAACAAGGCGTATAAACTTGATGACTTAATGACGGCAGTAAGGTATTATATCGATAAGACAGGTCGCCGAATCAGCTTTGAATATGGTCTTTTTGGAGGAGTTAATGATTCAGTTGAGCATGCCGAAGAATTAGCTGAACTATTAAAAGGATTGAAGTGCCATGTGAATCTAATTCCTGTCAACTATGTTCCTGAAAGGGATTATGTACGGACACCAAGAGACAAAATTTTTGCTTTCGAAAAAACATTGAAAAACCGCGGAATTAATGTAACGATTCGCCGAGAGCAAGGTTCAGATATAGCTGCAGCATGTGGGCAACTTCGTGCAAAGGAGCGGAAAGAGGAGACGAGGTGACAAAAGTGAAAGCTGTTTTTAAAACGGACCAAGGAAGAGTTCGTCAGAATAATGAAGATAGTGGTGGTACTTTTGTAAATCGGGACGGACACCGCCTTGCCATCGTAGCTGATGGTATGGGCGGTCACCTTGCCGGTGATGTAGCAAGTAATATGACTGTTTCACATCTCCAGGAAATGTGGGAGAAGTCTGAAGGCATTCAAACGGCAGATCAAGCGGAAGCTTGGTTAAAAACGCATGTTCTTCAAGTGAATCAATTACTATATGACCATTCCAGAAGCCATGCAGAATGTGAGGGGATGGGCACAACAATTGAAGCGGTCATAGCTTCAGAGAATTTTACAACCATAGCACATGTTGGGGATAGTCGCTGTTATATTTTAAATGATTCGGGCTTCAAGCAGCTTACAGAGGATCATACACTTGTCAACGAATTAGTCAGAACGGGACAAATTACCAAGGAGGATGCGGAGCATCATCCAAGGAAAAATTGGATTTTAAGAGCATTAGGAACGGAACAAGATGTTAAAATTGATTTTAAAACAATCATGTTTGAAGAAGGTGACTATCTTTTACTATGCTCTGATGGGTTGTCCAATAAAGTAAATGAAAAAGAAATGATTCAAATTCTTCAAAATGAAGATTCACTTGAACAAAAGGCTTCTACATTAATTACCATGGCAAATGAGAATGGTGGAGAAGACAATATTACCCTAATTATTTTAGAATATGCTAATGATAATGAATTGGGTGATTATCAGTGATTATTGGGAAAAGAATAAGCGGCCGCTATAAAGTGCTTGAAATGATTGGCGGAGGCGGTATGGCAAATGTTTATTTAGCACATGATATGATTTTAGACAGAGAAGTTGCTGTTAAAATGCTCCGCCTTGATTTTGTTAATGATGAGGAATTTATTCGCCGTTTCCATAGAGAGGCACAGTCTGCTACTAGTCTTACCCACCCCAATATTGTCAGTATATACGATGTAGGCGAAGAGGATTCTCTTTACTATATTGTAATGGAATATGTGAATGGGCAAACATTAAAGCAATACATAAACCAACATTCATCACTTCGTGTCGAAAAAGCTTTAGATATTATGATGCAATTAACTTCTGCCATATCTCATGCTCATCAAAATCATATTATACATCGTGATATTAAACCACATAACATACTTATTGATCGGGAAGGCAATGTAAAAATCACTGATTTTGGTATTGCAATGGCATTGAGTGCAACAAGCATTACCCAAACTAATTCGGTTTTGGGTTCAGTACACTATTTATCACCAGAACAAGCAAGAGGCGGTATGGCAAATAGGAAATCAGATATTTATTCGCTTGGGATTGTAATGTTTGAAGTTTTAACAGGGAGGCTTCCTTTTTCGGGGGAATCTGCCGTTTCGATTGCATTAAAGCATCTTCAATCAGAAACACCTTCTGTAAGAAGGTGGAATTCAAATATTCCACAAAGTGTAGAGAATATAGTCTTGAAGGCAACTGCAAAGGATCCATTTCATCGTTATAATAGTGTTGATGAAATGGAAGAGGATATAAGAACAGCGCTTGATCCAGAAAGAATGAATGAACCTAAGTTTAACATTCCAATCGATGATGAAGCAACAAAGGCAATTCCCATTATTACCGATGACCGTCCGCATAAAAATCTGGATGAAACATTAGTCCATAGTACAGATAAAGTTGTCCAAACCAAAAAGGAGACACCTGAGAAAGAAAAAGAGACTAAGAAAAAGCGGAAAAAATGGCCCACTGTCCTCATTACAACTTTTCTTATCCTTGCTGTTTTAGGGCTTTTAACTATAACCTTTTTACCTGGATTATTGGCTGCAAAAGATGTCAAAATCCCGGATATAAGCGGGATGGAATTAGATGAAGCCATTTCCAAACTTAATCTTAATGGTTTAGAGGTAGAGAAACAAATCGAAATTCCAGATGATGCGATTGATCAAGGTAAAGTTATAAAGACAGACCCTGAAATTGGAACAACGGTTAAGGAAAACACAAAAGTTACATTATATATTAGTACCGGCAAAGAAAAAATGGAACTATCCGATTATGTTGGAAGAGTTTATGACGATGTTTTTCCTTTATTGGAAAATCGGAATTTTAAAGATATTAAGAAGACTGAGATATATGATGAAAGTGAACCAGGAACGATCCTTAGTCAAACACCTCCTGGTGGTGATAAAGTTGTCCCTGAAGATACTGAATTAAAGTTTGAAGTTAGTAAGGGACCAGAAACAATTATCTTAAAGGACCTAACACAATACACTTTAAAAAGTGCAGAGGATTATGCCTCCTTAGTAGGACTTAAGATCGAGACCGAAGAAAAATATGATGACAAAGTTCCTGCCGACATGGTGATTTCACAAAATCCAAAACCTAAAACAGAAATGAATAAAGGTGATACGGTAACCGTTATTATTTCAAAAGGTAAAGAAGAAAAGCCCCCAAAAACGGTAGTGAAGGAAGTATCCATTGAGTATGAACCGACCGTTCCAGTTTCCGGTGAACCTATTCCTAAGCAGGAAGTTCTTATTTACATCGAAGATATGAATCACAGTATGACGGAACCGGCAGAAACCTTTTTTATTACCGAAACAACCAAAAAACAAATTGAATTAACGATACCTTATGGCGGAAAAGGCGGCTACAAGATTATTCGAGACAGAAAAGTCATAGCGGAGGATGTAATTAACTATTCTGAAACAGAATAATCAATATTACGATGCTCTATTTATGATTGATTACGAAGATTTTAATATGAAAAATGAGTGGTCTAATTGAAAGGCAAGGAGTGTGGCTATGCCGGAAGGAAAAATTGTTAAAGCACTAAGCGGATTCTATTATGTACTGGGTAACAATAAGTTAATTCAATGTCGTGGAAGAGGGGTATTTCGAAAAAATAAAATTACCCCTCTTGTGGGGGACGAGGTTGTTTTTCAAGCTGAAAATGATTTGGAAGGATACATTATGGAAGTTAAAACTCGAAAAAATGAGTTAATTCGTCCGCCAATCGCAAATGTTGACCAGGCCATTCTAGTGTTTTCAGCTGTTGAACCAGAATTCAGTACTGTCCTATTAGATCGATTCCTAGTCCTAGTTGAATTTAATCGGATCGAACCGCTTATTTGTATTACCAAAATGGATCTTACCAACGAAGATGAGCAAAAGATGATTAAGGATTATGCAGAGCAATATACTGCAGCGGGATATAAAGTAATCCTGACTTCTTCCGAAACAGAAGCAGGAATTGAACTGTTAAATCCGCATGTCGATAATAAAATTTCTGTTTTTGCCGGTCAATCTGGTGTTGGGAAATCATCGTTACTGAATGTCCTTAGACCGGACCTTGAGTTAAAGACAAATGATATTTCATCGCATCTAGGCAGAGGAAAGCATACGACCAGGCATGTGGAATTAATTAAGATTGGCAATGGACTAATAGCAGATACGCCAGGCTTTAGTTCATTGGAATTTACCAATATTGAAACTGAGGATTTAACTTTTTGTTTCCCTGAAATTCAAACAGCTAGTGAAAATTGCAAATTCCGAGGCTGTTTGCATGTAAGTGAACCTAAATGTGGTGTGAAACAGGCGGTTGACTCAAATGAAATCCCAGCATATCGTTATGAACATTATTTGGACTTCTTACAGGAGATAAAAGATAGAAAGCCGAGGTACTAAACATGGTTAAAATAGCACCATCTATACTTTCAGCTGATTTTTCGAAATTAGGTGAAGAAATATTAGCAGTGGAAAAAGGAGGAGCTGACTACATTCATATTGATGTCATGGATGGCCATTTTGTTCCTAATATTACGATTGGACCCCTGATTGTTGAAGCGATTCGTCCAATCACCAAACTGCCACTTGATGTACACCTTATGATTGAAAACCCTGATGAATATATTGAGGCATTTGTTAAAGCCGGTGCTGATTATATTACTGTCCATGTAGAGGCCTGTCGTCACTTACATCGCACGATTCAAAATATTAAATCCTTTGGAATTAAAGCGGGTGTAGTTTTAAACCCGGCTACCCCTGTGGAATCCATTCAACATATAATTGGTGAAATTGATATGGTCTTATTAATGTCAGTCAATCCAGGGTTCGGAGGGCAAAAATTCATACCTGAGGTTCTTCCAAAAATAAGAAAAGTAAAAGAAATGGCAGAACAAAAAAGTTTAGACATAGAGATTGAGATTGACGGCGGTGTTAACTCAGAAACGGCAAAGCTTTGCTTGGACGCAGGTGCAAATGTGCTTGTGGCAGGCTCAGCTATTTATAATCAAGAAGATTATGCGAAGGCAATTTCGCTGATAAGAGGTTAATGGGAAAGCCAGCTTACGTGCTGGCTTTTTGCATATTGTAAAAAAGGAGAACTTTTATGATTATCAATATTGTGGCCGGAGGCCCTGAAGACCATTTGCCAGATTTAACGGAGTACTTAGTAAATGATGTAATTTGGGTAGGAGTCGATCGAGGGGTTTATCATTTATTACAAAGAAATATTTCTCCCTCTATTGCTTTTGGTGATTTTGATTCTGTGACATCAGATGAGTTAATATTTATTGAAGACCGTGTTACAGAATTGAAAAAATATAGACCGGAAAAGGATGAAACGGATATGGAGCTTGCCCTTAATTGGGCACTTAAACAGCATCCAAGCGCCATTCGTATATTTGGGGCAACTGGTGGCAGATTGGATCATTTATTTGCGAATGTTCACCTATTGCTCACACCGATCCAAGAAAAAAATGAAGTGGATATTTGCATAATTGACCGTAATAATATCGTTTTTATTAAGGAAGCAGGAAGTTATAAGATTGAAAAAATGGATTCAAAAAAATATATTTCTTTTGTTCCTGTAACACTAAATATCCAAAATCTCACCTTAGAAGGCTTTAAATTCCCTTTGAAAAATCGTCATATTTCAATTGGTTCAACACTATGTATTAGTAATGAACTTATTAGTGATTATGGTACTTTTTCATTTTCGGAAGGCATATTAATAGTGATAAGAAGTCATGATTAATATGTTTTAGTAACTAACTCAGAATGGTGCCTACAAAGTTTTTGGTACTGATTTCGTTCGTTTGAATAAAATGGTAGGGCGTTCGAAAAAAGTTGAGTTGAAATAAGCTGGGGAGATTTGTGAGGAGGGACAGTATGAAATTTTATACAATTAAACTGCCGAAATTTTTAGGCGGACTTGTCCGTGCGATGATTGGAGCGTTTAAAAAGAACGAATAGCATAAGTATATATGATGATATCGTTTTACAATGGCACCCGTTTAATTTGGGTGCTTTTTATTTTGTTAATTGGGGAATCCTATACATACAAATAGTTTCCTGGAGAGAAAGCTTTTTTATACAAAAAGAAAAGACACCCTTATCGGATGCCCTTTCTAAACGGTTTATTAAACGCGTTCTACTTTACCGGATTTCAACGCTCTTGCAGAAACCCAAACACGCTTAGGCTTTCCATCAACAAGAATACGTACTTTTTGTAGGTTAGCACCCCATGTACGCTTGTTTGCGTTCATAGCGTGAGAACGTGCGTTACCAGTTGTTGTTTTCTTTCCTGTTACAACACATTGACGTGGCATAATGATTTCCCTCCTTAACTACCAAAAGCTTTATACAGCAATCTTTAAGATCCTCATCTGGAAAAAGAAAATTGTTTGAACAAATTTTCTAGACTTGAGATACCTTAATAATTTATCATACAACTTATTTGATTGCAATAGTTACCTTTCAAGAAAAAACACTTGACATCACATTTCATATTAAGCTGTTATAGTAAACAGACAGGAATAACTTTCAATATTGCAATGACTATAGTAAAATGACTATAGTCAAGGAGCAATTTTTTCAGGAGGGGGAACGATTCATGTCCATTGAATTAAAAACAAAGTTCGGACAAATTGATATTTCTAACGAAGTAATCGCGACCATTGCCGGAGGAGCGGCGATTGAATGTTATGGAATCGTCGGTATGGCCTCAAAGAACCAAATTAAAGATGGAATTACGGAAATACTACGTAAAGAAAATTTCACTCGGGGCGTGATTGTCCGCCAAGAGAACGAGGCATTACATATTGATATGTATATTATTGTTAGCTATGGAACAAAAATTTCCGAAATTGCCCACAACGTGCAATCAAAGGTTAAGTATACCCTCGATAAGACTGTTGGACTTGCCGTTGACTCGGTCAATATTTACGTTCAGGGAGTTCGAGTGACGAACCCGTAAGTTTGTATTACGAACTCTCGTAGAGGAGGAAAGTTTGTGTCAATAACAGCTTTAGATGGAAAACGTTTTGCCGAAATGGTGATTCAAGGTGCCAATCATTTGTCAGCAAATGCAAAAATGGTTGATGCTTTAAACGTTTTTCCCGTGCCCGATGGTGATACAGGAACTAACATGAATTTATCAATGACATCCGGGGCAAAGGAAGTAAAGAATAATGTTCAAGACCATATTGGAAAAGTAGGAGCAGCCCTTTCTAAAGGATTGCTAATGGGAGCGCGCGGCAATTCAGGTGTAATCCTATCGCAGTTATTCCGTGGTTTTTCAAAGGCGGTTGAAACGAAAGCGAAAATCTCAGGGACTGAGTTTGCTGAAGCCCTTGAAGCTGGAGTAGAGACAGCCTATAAAGCAGTAATGAAGCCTGTTGAAGGAACCATTTTAACTGTCGCCAAGGATTCTGCTAAAAAAGCCATCCAAGCTGCCCAGCATTCAAACGACGTCATTGTGATTATGGAAGAAGTTTTAAAAGAAGCAAAAGCTTCATTGAAACGCACTCCGGACCTGCTTCCAGTTTTAAAGGAAGTTGGCGTGGTTGACAGTGGCGGTCAAGGTCTTGTATTTGTGTACGAAGGTTTTCTTGCAGTCCTAAAAGGAGAAAAGCTTCCTGATACTCCTACAGCAGCTCTTTCGATGGATGAGTTAGTCAATACTGAACACCATAAAAGTGTCCAAGGACATATAAACACAGAAGACATTGAATTTGGGTATTGCACTGAATTTATGGTGAGATTTGAACAAGAAAAGACTGCAAAACATCCGTTTGATGAAGGTGTTTTCAGAAACGACCTTAGTAAATTGGGCGATTCTTTATTGGTTATTGCAGATGAGGATGTTGTAAAAGTTCATATTCATTCCGAACAACCAGGAGAAGTACTAAGCTATGGACAAAAGTATGGAAATTTAATTAATATGAAAATAGAAAATATGCGTCAACAACATACCAATATTGTTGGCGAGCACAAAAGTGCACCAGTTACAGACCGTGATAAATCAGCAAAGGAACAGCAAGAATACGGAATTGTTGCCGTATCCATGGGCTCCGGGATTGCAGATTTATTCAGAAGTATTGGCGCACATGCAGTGATTGAAGGCGGACAAACGATGAATCCGAGTACGGAGGATATCGTCAAGGCAGTGAAAGAAGTAAATGCTAAAAAAGTATTTATCTTACCGAATAATAAAAACATCATTATGGCAGCTCAGCAGGCCGCAGACGTTTCTGAAGAGGATATTTATGTGATCCCTTCCAAAACGGTTCCGCAAGGACTATCAGCTTTGTTAGCGTTCAATCCATCTGCTGGTCTTCAGACGAATGAAGACTCTATGAATGATGCGCTAAAACATGTGAAAACTGGTCAAATCACCTTTGCTGTTAGGGATACCCAGATTGATGGCTTAGAAATCGAGAAAGATGATTTTATGGGTATTTCTGAAGGAAAGATCGTTGTTAAAAACAAGGACAAAGGCAAAGTTGCTGAGGACCTGCTTTCACAAATGCTGGATGAGGATTCAGAAATATTAACCATCATTTATGGGGAAGACATTAGCAAGGAAGATGTAAACCTGCTTTCAAAATATGTGGAAGAAAATTATGGAGATGTAGAAGTGGAAATCCATAATGGTCGTCAGCCGTTATATTCCTATATCTTTTCAATTGAATAATGAAAAGCTAAAATAGAAGGGAGCATCCCTTCTTTTTTTGTGCAAAAAAAGCAAGTGGAACAATCCGAAAATAAAAACAGTTTTACAATGCCAACAACACTAAGAAAAAACTGGGCAGGGAGGGTTGGCGGCTGCGCCGACAGGTCAAAAACTAGAATCTAGGATCTTCGGTATACCGCAAAGTAAAGTGAATCCACATCTTAATCAATCAATAACCGTCATAAAGGGAATTGGTGAAGAAACTGCTGAAATTTTTTCAGAAATGAAAATCTTTACGATAAAAGATTTATTAGAGTATTTTCCTTATCGTTATGAAGATTACCGCCTCCGGGATATAACAGAGGTGCAGCATGAAGAGAAAGTAACAGTGGAAGGGAAGGTTCACAGTGAGCCTTCTCTTAGCTATTTTGGCAGGAAAAAATCAAAACTTATGTTCCGGCTTTTTGTTGGAGCGCATTTGATTAAGGTAGTCTTTTTCAACCAACCCTATTTAAAAAATAAAATTATCATCAATGAAACCATTACGATCACAGGGAAATGGGATGCCCACCGGCAAACGATCACGGCAAATGAGATGCAGATAGGAACAAATGCAAAAACAAAAGATTTTGAGCCCGTTTATTCGTTAAGAGGGAAATTAACGACAAAGGGAATACGGAAATTTATCAGCATTGCTTTTCAACAATATGGAGATTTTATTGAAGAAACACTACCCATTGCTTTTTTAAAAAAATATCGATTACTTGATAGGCAGGCAGCATTCAAAGCCATGCACTTTCCAGACAGCCAAGAAGAGGTGAAACAGGCGAGAAGGCGTATTGTTTATGAAGAATTTCTTTTCTTCCAATTAAAAATGCAGGCATTAAGGAAATTTGAACGCGAGCATTCTCCTGGAGTTTGCCAAAACTATGATGTAACAAAAGTAAAGGAATTTATTAATAGCCTGCCTTTCCCGTTAACAAATGCCCAAGCACGGGTGGTCAATGAAGTATTAGCAGAATTAAAATCACCACTTCGTATGAATCGATTGCTGCAAGGAGATGTTGGTTCGGGAAAAACAGTGGTTGCAGCTATTGGCTTGTATGCCAGTGTTACTGCAGGTTTTCAAGGAGCGCTTATGGTGCCGACAGAAATATTGGCAGAGCAGCATGCGGAAAGCTTAAAAAGTATGTTAGAGCCATTTAATATCAGATGCGAGCTTCTGACGAGTTCGATAAAGGGGAAGCGAAGAAAAGAAATCCTTTCCGAACTATCAGAAGGGAATGTTGATATTTTAATTGGTACACACGCGCTAATTCAGGATGAGGTCACCTTTAAGAGGCTTGGTTTTGTAATCACGGATGAACAACATCGCTTTGGCGTGGAGCAGCGAAGAGTACTGAGAGAAAAAGGAGAGAATCCAGACGTTTTGTTTATGACGGCGACTCCAATCCCACGGACACTCGCGATAACGGTTTTTGGTGAAATGGATGTATCAATCATTGATGAGATGCCAGCAGGAAGAAAAACGATAGAAACCTACTGGGCCAAACCAGAAATGCTTGAACGGGTTCTGGCTTTTGTTGAAAAAGAATTACAAAAAGGCCACCAAGCCTATGTTATTTGTCCGCTCATTGAAGAATCAGAAAAGCTTGATGTTCAAAATGCAATTGACGTGTACAATACATTAAGTCATTATTTTCAAAACCGATTTAAAGCGGGCCTTATGCATGGCCGATTAAGTTCAGAAGAAAAAGACTCGGTAATGAAGGCATTTAGTGCTAACGAAGTACAGGTACTAATTTCAACGACGGTTGTTGAGGTGGGAGTAAATGTGCCGAATGCGACCATGATGGTCATTTATGATGCTGAAAGGTTTGGACTTTCACAGCTTCACCAGCTGCGTGGCAGAGTTGGACGAGGCAGTGATCAATCCTATTGCATATTGCTGGCAAGTCCAAAATCAGAAGTGGGCCAGGAACGCATGCGAATCATGACCGAAACGAACGATGGCTTCGTATTAAGTGAAAAAGACCTAGAGCTTAGAGGGCCAGGCGACTTTTTTGGCAGAAAACAAAGCGGGGTTCCTGAATTTAAAGTCGCAGATATGGTTCATGATTATCGAGCCCTTGAAACTGCACGAAATGATGCAGTGATGTTGATTCAGTCTGAAGCATTTTGGACAGACCCAGAATATCATTACCTAAGAAATATCCTCGATGAATCAGGCGTATTAGAAGGGGAAAAACTAGATTAAATCAAACTTTTTCTTCTTAAAGGGTTTCTTTTTTGGAAAAAGCAGAAGGTTTGAATAAAAACTAATTCTTGCAATCTGCTTTTTCAAATTTTATACTACTATTAGTACCTAGTCATAAGATCTCGGACGGTGTAATCATACATGAGAAAAAGTAAAAAAGAGAGACAACAATTGTTGACCACGACAATTAAAGATAATCCTTTTATTACAGATGAAGATTTAGCAGAAAAATTTCAAGTAAGTGTACAAACCATTCGTCTTGACCGTTTAGAGTTATCAATTCCAGAACTTCGTGAACGGATTAAGACTGTAGCTGAGAAACGATTTGACGATGAAGTCCGCTCATTACCGCTTGAAGAAGTCATTGGTGAAATTATTCATATAGAATTAGATCAGAATGCCATTTCGATTTTTGATGTAAAAAAAGAGCATGTCTTTATACGAAATAACATTGCACGTGGCCATCATGTATTCGCTCAGGCTAATTCATTAGCAGTTGCTGTAATAAATGATGAACTGGCGCTAACAGCAAAAGCGAATATTCAATTTAACCGTTTGGTTAAACTGAATGAGCGGGTTATTGCAAAAGCTAAGGTTACAAAAATTGATCGGAATCAAGGTAGAACGAGTGTTGAAGTAACAAGTTTTGTTAATAATGAACTTGTTTTTACAGGAGAATTTGAAATGTACCGTTCGAAAAATCGGTAGAGGATGAGGAAAATGAAACTAGCAATCGATGCCATGGGCGGCGACAATGCTCCTAAAGAAATCGTATTAGGGGCACTTAAAGCTGTACAAGCATTTTCAGATATACATATTACCCTTGTCGGGGATGAAAATAAAATAAATGAAACCTTAACAAATCATGATCGGATCACTGTAATCCATACAACGGAAGTAATCCTTGGAACAGATGAGCCTGTTAAAGCGGTTCGCCGCAAAAAGAATGCTTCAATGGTGTTAGCCGCTGGACAAGTCGCAGATGGATTGGCAGATGCATGTATCTCAGCAGGAAATACAGGTGCATTAGTAGCGGCAGGACTTTTTGTAGTAGGAAGAATTTCTGGGATCCATCGCCCAGCCTTAGCACCTACGCTGCCGACCATTGGCGGCGAGGGATTCTTGTTATTAGATGTAGGGGCTAATGCGGATGCCAAGCCAGAGCACCTCCTCCAATATGGACTAATGGGCTCGATTTATAGTGAGAAAGTAAGAGGAATTTCCAAACCAAGAGTCGGTCTTTTAAATATTGGAACGGAGGAAAAGAAAGGGAATGACCTAACAAAGCATGCTTTCGAATTGTTGAAGAATGCTGATATTAATTTTGTGGGAAATGTTGAAGCGCGGGATTTATTAGATGGTGTGGCGGATGTGGTCGTGACCGATGGATTTACGGGAAATATGGTTCTTAAGACAATTGAAGGTACGGCACTTTCTATGTTTAAAATGTTAAAGACGGCATTGATGAGTAGTTTTACAAGTAAACTAGCTGCAGCTGTGTTGAAACCAAATCTTAAAACGTTAAAAAATACATTGGATTATTCCGAATACGGCGGTGCCGCTTTGTTTGGATTGAACGCTCCTGTAATTAAGGCGCATGGCTCATCCAATGGTCAGGCTATATTTAGTGCTATTAGACAAACAAGGGAAATGGTAAGCAATGATGTTGTTGGTTTAATAAAGATGTCTTCTGAAGAAGAGAATCGAGAAAAAGTAGAACGGTAAAGGAGTTATGAAATGAATAAAATAGCATTCGTATTTCCAGGACAAGGGTCACAAACGGTCGGAATGGGAAAAGAATTAGCAGATAAACATTCCGAGGTGATGGATTTTTTTAGGAGAGCTGATAAAAAGTTAAATATTCCACTGAGTAATCTAATTTTTGATGGCCCGAAGGAAGAGTTGACTATTACCTACAATACACAGCCTGCCCTATTAACAACAAGTATTGCTATTTTAGATTACTTTCAAAAATTTGGGATTAAGGCTGATTACGTAGCTGGTCACAGTTTAGGGGAGTATACGGCGCTTGTTGCAGCCGGTACCCTTTCTTTTGAAGAAGGAGTATATGTCGTTAGAAAACGGGGCGAATTTATGGAGAATGCGGTCCCAAATGGAGAAGGGTCAATGGCTGCCATACTAGGGCTTGACCGAGATCGTCTTTTTGCAGTAACAAATGAGGTAAGTGAATCAGGGAATCCGGTTTCACTAGCAAACCTAAATTGCCCTGGCCAAATTGTTATTTCTGGGTCAAGAAAAGGGGTCGAGTTGGCTAGTGTCAAAGCAAAAGAAGCAGGAGCAAAACGGGCTCTTCCTCTAGAAGTTAGCGGTCCATTCCATTCCACTTTAATGAAGCCTGCTGCAGACCAGTTGCGTGAAGTTCTGGATGGAATTGAAATGAAAGATGCCGAAGTCCCAATCGTTGCAAATGTAACAGCTGAGCCTGTTAGCTCAGCATCTGAAATGAAGGATAAATTAATTGAGCAGCTCTATTCCCCTGTATTATGGGAAGATTCTGTTCGCAAAATGATTGAGCTGGGTGTCGATACATTCATTGAAGTTGGTCCTGGAAAAGTTCTTTCAGGGTTAATCAAAAAAATTGATAAAACAGTTACCACTTTCTCTGTCTCGGATGAGGAAAGTGCACAATCTGTTATTGATGCATTAAAGGAGGAGAAAATATGAATCTTGAAGGGAAAGCAGCCCTTGTCACAGGTGCCTCAAGAGGAATAGGCAGAGAAATTGCTCTTGAACTTGCAAGGCAAGGAGCCAATGTAGCCGTAAATTTTTCAGGCAGTGAAGCAAAAGCAAATGAGGTTGTCGATGAAATCAAAGCACTTGGCAGAGAGGCATTCGCTGTAAAATGCAATGTTTCAAACTCTGAAGAAGTTGCTGAGATGATTAAAGGAACCATAGACAGTTTTGGAAAACTTGACATTCTAGTCAATAATGCAGGAATTACAAAAGATAATTTGTTGATGAGAATGAAAGAAGAAGAATGGGATGATGTTATTAATATCAACCTCAAAGGTGTGTTCCTTTGTACGAAGGCGGTAACAAGACAAATGATGAAACAGCGGGTGGGTCGGATCATTAATATTGCATCAATTGTTGGCGTTAGTGGGAACCCAGGTCAGGCCAACTATGTAGCTGCCAAAGCAGGGGTCATCGGTTTAACAAAAACAACGGCGAAAGAACTGGCATCCCGTAACATTACAGTTAATGCAATTGCACCAGGCTTCATCACAACAGATATGACAGATAAGTTACCGGAAGATGTAAAAGCAGAAATGTTAAAACAAATTCCGTTGGCAAGATTAGGAGAGCCTAAAGACATCGCCAAAATAACAGCGTTCCTCGCATCAGATGATTCGTCCTATATTACTGGACAAACACTTCATATTGATGGCGGCATGGTAATGTAATAAGAAAAGCGGAAGCACCCTTGGTCGCTTGAGCTAGACAGTTTAAAAAGATTAAAATTCAAATAGTAATAAAAACCTAGTGTATTATTTTGTTGAAATACTCTATAATAGCTTGAGGGGAGGTGAACAGGCATGGCAGAGGTATTAGAACGTGTAACAAAAATCATCGTTGACCGCTTAGGTGTAGATGAATCTCAAGTTAAACTTGAAGCTTCATTTAAAGATGATCTTGGTGCTGATTCCCTTGACGTAGTTGAACTAGTTATGGAATTAGAAGATGAGTTCGATATGGAAATTTCTGACGATGATGCTGAAAAAATTAGCACAGTTGGTGACGCTGTTAATTACATACAAAGCACAAAGTAATCGTTGGATTTCTTCACAAAAGCTCCGTTTTCAAACGGGGCTTTATTCTGTAAAATAGAACTTGGCTTCCAACAGTGATGCCAAGTTTCTTTGCGTTTTGCGAAAAACTTTTTTAAACTAGAATGTAGTAGGCAGTAGTGTGTAAATTATTAGATGCAAGGTGGAGAAGTTTTATATGCGCAAGAACAATAATGAAAAAGAGTTGAATAATCGCGCAAAGGAAAATCTTTTTAAAGATTTTCAACATACGATTGGTATTTCGATGGAGAATGAAAAATTATTAAAACAAGCATTTACTCATTCATCCTATGTGAATGAGCATCGCAGAAAGCCTTTCGAAGACAATGAGAGACTTGAGTTTTTAGGGGATGCCGTTCTTGAACTAACTGTTTCACAATTCCTTTACAAAAAATATCCAACGATGACCGAGGGTGAATTGACAAAACTTCGAGCAGCCATTGTTTGCGAGCCGTCTCTAGTATCTTTTGCTAATGAATTACATTTTGGAAAATTAGTATTGTTAGGTAAAGGTGAAGAGATGACAGGTGGAAGGGAACGTCCAGCTTTATTAGCTGATGTTTTTGAAGCATTCATCGGGGCACTTTATTTAGACCAAGGAATTGAAACAGTGATTAGTTTTCTTGAGAAAGTAGTCTTCCCTAAAATAAATGCTGGTGCTTTTTCTCATGTGATGGATTATAAAAGTCAATTACAGGAGCTCATTCAGCGAGATGGTACAGGGACAATTGAATATCGTGTACTTCAAGAAATTGGACCTGCCCACAACAAAGAATTTGTTTCAAAAGTTTCCTTGAATGGCAAGGAATTAGGTGTAGGAACCGGAAAATCAAAGAAGGAAGCCGAACAAAATGCCGCCCAAATGGCTTTAGACATATTAAAGGCTAAAACAACTTAGAATGACAAAATGTTTGCAAGGAGTCCAACTTGCATGCATAGGGAGGATTAAGAAATGTTTCTAAAACGGTTGGACATTATTGGTTTTAAGTCCTTCGCTGATCGTATAGGGGTTGATTTTGTTCCAGGCGTAACGGCGGTGGTAGGTCCTAATGGCAGTGGGAAAAGTAATATAACCGATGCTATCCGTTGGGTTTTGGGGGAACAATCTGCTAAATCGCTTAGAGGCAGCAAAATGGAGGATATTATTTTTGGTGGAAGTGACACAAGAAAGCCTCTGAATTTTGCTGAAGTAACATTGACCTTAGATAACCAAGACCAAGGCTTATCCCTTGATTATAACGAAGTAAGTGTGACGAGAAGAGTAACCCGATCGGGTGAGAGTGAATTCTTAATAAATAAACAGCAATGCCGTCTTAAAGATATCATTGATTTATTCATGGATTCCGGGCTGGGACGAGAAGCATTTTCGATAATCAGTCAAGGGAAAGTGGAAGAAATACTTAATAGTAAAGCAGAAGAAAGACGAACCATATTTGATGAAGCTGCAGGGGTTCTAAAGTATAAACAACGTAAGAAAAAGGCAGAAGTGAAATTGTTTGAGACTCAGGACAATTTAAACCGTGTAAATGATATACTTCACGAACTCGAAAGCCAAGTTGAACCATTAAAAATACAGGCTTCAATGGCCAAGGACTTTCTTGAGAAAAAAGAGGAACTTGAAAAGTTTGAGGTTTCCTTAACTGTTTATGAAATTGAAGATCTTCACCAAAAATGGGAAGACCTTTCTAAGCAGTTAAAAGTACATCAGGAAGATGAACTCAAAATCTCAACGGAACTGCAAGTAAAGGAAGCTAAGATTGTTGAAAAAAGAGATCAGATCGCGGCGTTTGATGAGTCCATTACTGACCTTCAAAATGTTCTTCTTCATGCAACAGAGGAACTAGAAAAACTTGAGGGGAGAAAAGAAGTCCTTAAAGAACGGAAGAAAAATTCCTCCCAAAATAAAGAACAGCTTCAAACGAACATTATTGAAATAACTGATAAAATTAGCCAATTAAAAAAGAATAGTGACAGTGTTTCTATTTCTGCTGAAGAACTAAGTAAGCAAGTGAACCAACTACAAGTACAATTAAAAGAAAAGCAGTCAAAACTGCAGTTATTTAATGAAAATATTGAAGAAAAAATCGAGAACTTAAAAAGTGAATATATTGAAATACTTAACGACCAAGCTGGTGCAAAAAATGAATTGAAGTACATTGACCAGCAGCTTGAACAGCAGGGAAGAAAATGTTCCCGTTTAGATATTGAAAATGACAAGTTTATTGAAGAGCGGCAAATCGCGAAAGACAAGGTATCAGATATCCAATCCTCATTAAACGAAATACAACAAAAAATAGAGAATCAAGTCGGTACCTATAGAGAAAAGCAACGTAAGCTTGAAGCATTAAAAAATAATTATCAAAAACAGGAAAAGACTTTGTACCAGGCATATCAAATTCTTCAGCAGGCACAGTCAAGAAAAGAAGTGCTCGAAGAAATGGAAGAAGATTACTCAGGCTTTTTTCAAGGTGTCAAAGAGGTTCTTAAAGCTCGAGGGAAAAATCTCAAGGGAATTGAAGGGGCTGTAGCTGAACTTGTTACCGTTCCGAAGGAGTATGAAACGGCATTAGAAACTGCATTTGGCGGAGCACTGCAGCATATTGTGGTAGATAATGAACCAAATGCACGATCAGCTATTCAATATTTGAAACAAAATTCTTTTGGCAGGGCTACATTTTTACCTCTAAGTGTCATTAAGGGGAGAGCATTATCTTTAGTCCAATTATCTTCGATTCAAAATCATCCATCTTTTATTGGAACTGCCGTCAGTCTTGTGAAATTTGATCCTAAATTCGCGGAGGTTATGAGCAGCCTTCTTGGAAATGTGGTTATAACAAGAGACTTAAAAGGTGCCAATGAATTAGCAAAAATTCTTCAATACCGATGCCGGATGGTCACGCTTGACGGGGATATCGTCAATCCTGGCGGATCAATGACAGGTGGGGCGGTTAAGCAAAAAAACTCTTCTTTATTAACTCGTAAGGGGGAACTTGAAGAGTTAAAAGAAAAGTTAATTGGGATGGAAGAAAAAACAATTCAGTTAGAGAATCTTGTAAAGTCATTAAAAACAGAGGTACAAGATTTAGAGGTTCAATTGGATGAACTCCGTAAAAATGGTGAAGATTTGAGATTAACGGAACTGACATTGAAGGGTGATCTTCGCCAAGCAGAGCTTGAAGAAAAAAACATTAATGAAAGATTAGCTATATATGACCTTGAAAAAGGGCAATTTTTTGATGAGAAAACAACCCTAACCAATAGAAAAAATGAATTATCTGCTGCGATGGAAAACTACAAAACTTCTTTAGCAGAACTAGATGCTCAAATATCGAAACTCTCGGAACAAAAGTCGAATGATCTGACCTCAAAAGAAGCACTTTCGAATGAAATCAACGATTTAAAAGTTGCCTTTGCCTCCAAGAATGAACAGTATATGAGTACACAAGAACGCTTAGCTCAATTACAAGCCGATTTAGATGAGAGTAAACAAAAGCTTTCTTTGTATACAGAAGACCTTAATCTGTTAACTTCGGAAATGACAAATAGTTCATCCGGTGAAGAGCAGCTAGAAACTGCTGCAATTAAAAAACAACAAGATAAAGATGCCGCAATGAAGTTAATTTCTGTAAGAAGAGAAGAACGCTTAACCCTAAAGACCACATTAGAAGATTTAGAATTGGAAGTAAAAGAATTAAAACGACTTCAGCGTGGGCTAATTGTTGTTTTAAAAGACGAGGAAGTAAAAATTAACCGTTTGGATGTAGAACTTGAAAACCGATTTGCCCGCTTAAGAGAAGAATATCTTTTATCGTTTGAGGGTGCTAAGGAGCAATATCCATTAACCATACCGCTAGAAGAGGCTAGGAAGAAGGTCAAGCTCATCAAACTTGCCATCGAGGAACTTGGAAATGTGAATATCGGAGCGATTGACGAATATGAACGTGTATCTGAACGATATGAATTTCTCAATGAACAAAAGACAGATCTCCAGGAGGCCAAAGAAACCCTTTACATGGTAATTGAGGAAATGGATGAGGAAATGAAAAAACGCTTTGAACAAACCTTCAATGGTATTCGAGAGCATTTTGAGCCAGTATTCAGATCACTCTTTGGAGGGGGAAGAGCAGACTTAGTGCTTACCATCCCAGGAGATCTATTAAATACAGGTGTCGAAATTGTTGCACAGCCGCCGGGAAAGAAACTGCAAAACTTAGGCTTATTATCAGGTGGAGAGCGAGCATTAACAGCCATTGCACTCCTCTTTTCAATTCTAAAAGTCCGTCCTGTTCCATTCTGTATTCTTGATGAGGTTGAAGCGGCCTTGGATGAAGCGAATGTCCAGCGCTTTAGCCAATACTTAAAACGATATAGTAAGGAGACACAATTTATTGTAATCACCCACCGTAAAGGAACGATGGAGGAAGCGGATGTATTATACGGAGTAACCATGCAAGAATCAGGCGTCTCAAAGCTAGTATCCGTTCGTCTAGAAGATACCAAAGAGCTTGTTGAAACTTAATATTAGGAAGTGATAAAATGAGTTTTTTTAAAAAGTTAAAAGAAAAAATCACTAAATCAACCGATACGGTTACAGAGAAGTTTAAGGAAGGTCTTACGAAGACAAGAAATAATTTTTCAGGAAAAGTAAATGATCTAGTTGCAAGATACCGTAAAGTGGATGAAGACTTCTTTGAGGAATTAGAAGAAATAATGATTCAGGCCGATGTCGGTTTTGATACGGTCATGAAACTAATTGAAGAGTTAAAAATGGAGGTCAAACGCAGGAACATTCAAGACCCTCGAGAAGTTCAAAGCGTAATTTCCGAGAAACTGGTTGATATCTATAATGCGGGTGAGGAGCAATCCTCCAAATTAAACATTCAAGAGGACGGTCTAACTGTTATCCTATTTGTTGGGGTTAATGGTGTGGGGAAAACCACCACGATTGGAAAATTAGGCTACAAATTTAAAAATGAAGGAAAGAAAGTACTATTGGCAGCAGGTGATACCTTCCGTGCAGGTGCAATCGAACAACTAGAAGTCTGGGGAGAAAGAGTAGGTGTTGACGTCATCAAGCAAGCAGAAGGATCAGATCCTGCAGCCGTTATGTATGACGCAATTCAGGCAGCAAAATCACGGAAATCCGATATTTTGTTATGTGACACTGCTGGACGTTTGCAAAACAAAGTAAACCTGATGAAAGAGCTAGAGAAGGTTAAGCGTGTCATCGAAAAAGAAGTTCCTGGTGCGCCGCATGAAGTAATCCTAGTCTTAGATGCAACAACAGGTCAAAATGCGTTAATCCAGGCAAAAACATTTAAAGAAGTGACAAATGTAAGTGGAATTGTCCTTTCAAAATTGGATGGAACAGCAAAAGGTGGAATCGTCCTTGCGATTCGCAATGAATTAAAAATACCTGTGAAATTTGTTGGTCTGGGGGAAAAAATGGATGACCTTCAGGAATTTGATGCAGAGAAATATGTATATGGCTTATTTGCGAATGAAATTGAACAAACCGAATAGGTGATGTAAAGGGATTATCTTGACAGATAATGTCTGACCCTGTAAACTACTTATGTAAAGGCTTTTCACTTAACATACGTGTTGGAGGGGATTGGCATGCTTGAAAAGACAACACGAATGAATTATCTTTATGATTTTTATCATTCGTTGTTAACACCTAAGCAGCAAAGCTATATGTCTCTCTATTATTTAGATGATTTCTCATTAGGAGAAATAGCCGAAGAGTATGATGTCAGTCGACAAGCCGTTTATGATAATATTAAGCGGACTGAGACAATGCTCGAGGAGTATGAAGAAAAGCTGCTGTTATTTCATAAATTTCAAGAGCGTAGTAAACTTTTAAGAAATGTGAAAGAATTGCTTAACGAGGACGACCCTTCAAAGCAGGCAATGCTAGAAGCTGTTGCCGAGTTGGAGAATTTAGATTAGGAGGCGGCATGAATGGCATTTGAAGGATTAGCCGACCGACTGCAGAATACAATTCAGAAAATCCGTGGAAAAGGGAAAGTCTCAGAAGCGGATGTTAAAGAAATGATGCGGGAAGTGCGTCTCGCTTTACTAGAAGCAGACGTAAACTTTAAGGTAGTTAAAGATTTTGTGAAAAAAGTCAGTGAACGTGCCGTTGGGCAGGAAGTACTGAAAAGCTTAACACCAGGACAGCAAATTATTAAAATCGTTAATGAAGAATTAACGGAATTAATGGGTGGAGAACAAAGCAAAATCGCTGCATCGAATCGTCCCCCTACTGTCATTATGATGGTCGGTTTACAGGGTGCTGGTAAAACGACAACTTCAGGCAAACTTGCTAATTTACTTCGCAAAAAGTATAACCGCAAGCCATTGCTTGTTGCTGCCGATATTTACCGACCTGCTGCCATTAAACAGCTTGAAACTCTTGGTAAACAATTGGACATGCCCGTTTTCTCACTCGGTGATCAAGTAAGCCCAGTAGAGATTGCTAGGCAGGCAATTGCAAAAGCAAAAGAAGATCATAATGATTATGTCCTTATTGATACAGCTGGTCGACTTCATGTGGATGAAGCATTAATGGGTGAGTTAAAAGACATTAAAGAATTGACAAAGCCTGATGAAATCTTCTTAGTTGTCGATGCCATGACTGGTCAAGACGCGGTCAATGTTGCTCAAAGCTTTAATGAACAGCTCGGTCTAACTGGTGTTGTATTAACCAAGTTGGACGGCGATACCAGGGGTGGAGCTGCGTTATCAATTCGCGCAGTTACCCAAACACCGATTAAATTTGTCGGTTTAGGTGAAAAGTTAGACGCTCTTGAACCGTTTCACCCTGAACGGATGGCATCTAGAATCCTTGGTATGGGTGACGTGCTTACGTTGATTGAAAAAGCACAGGCTAATGTAGATGAAGAAAAAGCAAAAGAGTTGGAACAAAAAATGCGGACAGCGTCTTTTACGCTCGAAGATTTTTTGGATCAACTTGGTCAAGTCCGTAATTTAGGACCGCTTGACGAATTATTAAAGATGATGCCTGGTGCAAACAAAATCAAGGGATTAAATAATCTTCAAATTGATGAAAAACAAATTTCCCATGTAGAAGCAATCATTCGTTCAATGACGATGGCTGAAAAAACGAACCCTGAAATCATGAACGCGAAACGGAAAAACCGGATTGCTAAGGGCAGCGGTCGTTCTGTAACAGAAGTAAACCGTTTGTTGAAGCAGTTTGATGACATGAAAAAAATGATGAAACAAATGACTGGAATGCAGCAAAAAGGTAAGAAAAAAGGTGGATTTAAGTTCCCATTTAATCCATTCTAACTTGTTTTGTTTTTAAAAAAATTGGTAATACTGTATGTAAAGAAAAAACACTTTACAAACTATAAAAGAATTGATATTATACTATCTTGTGTGAAACTATTCGGAGGTGCTTTTTTAAAATGGCAGTTAAAATTCGTTTAAAACGTATGGGAGCTAACAAAACTCCTTTCTATCGTATCGTAGTAGCAGATTCTCGTTCACCACGTGATGGACGTTACATCGAGGTTGTTGGAACTTATAATCCAGTTGCACAACCAGCAAAAGTTGACATCAACGAAGAACTAGCTCTTAAATGGTTACAAGACGGTGCAAAACCATCTGATACAGTTCGTAACCTTTTCTCTAACCAAGGCATCATGGAAAAATTCCATAATGCAAAATTAAGTAAGTAAAAGGTCGACGATGAAACAATTAGTCGAAACGATTGTTAAGCCCCTTGTAGATTTTCCAGAAGACGTCCATGTGGATGTTAAGGAAGACGACACCCGGATTACTTATCAGCTGTCTGTGAATAAAACAGATATGGGGAAAGTGATTGGTAAACAAGGGCGTGTTGCAAAGGCCATTAGAACTGTTGTTTATGCAGCAGGATCATCACAACAAAAGAAAATTTTTCTAGAAATTGGTGAATAGCTTTTTGCACCTAGAAGAAAGGGGGGGAATTAATTCCTCCCTTTTTTTGCATACGAATGTGAAGACGTAAGGGAGGCCCTTTCTTTGCAAATCATTCAAACTGTTGTGGTTAAACAAATTCTAACTGAAAATAGTAAGAAAAAATTATTCCATCAATATGAGGCTAAAAAACTACAGCTTCAACGGGAAAACAGTCAGCTTCAATTTGAATTGAAGCGGATGGAAAAAACCAAAAATTTTTCACCTCAAGCGTTGAAGGCTCATTTTGAAAAAGAAATCAGTAAACGTTTAGAAAAAGAAAAGCTTCTTGACTTTCAAATCGAACAATTACATATGCTACCTTTAGGCAGTGAATTAAAGGAAAAGGAAGTACAAGCACTCATTGAAGTGAAAATAGGCGATTCCTGGAATGAACGCACAGGACAGCCTGAGATTATCATTAAAGACGGTATAATTGAGGAAATTAGAGAAGGTGAATAATGAAATGGAAAAATGGTTTAATGTCGGGAAAATTGTTAACACACAGGGAATTAAGGGGGAAGTCCGGGTCATATCAAAGACTGATTTCCCTGAAAAACGCTATAAGGCTGGTAATGTTTTATATTTGTTTATGCCGGGTTCAAGTTCGCCGATTGAATTAACAGTCAAAAGCCATCGAACTCATAAAAATTTTGAATTACTTACATTTGAAGGGTATAACAATATCAATGAAGTAGAAAAGTTCAGAGAAGGAATTTTGAAGGTTCCTGAATCCCAATTAGGTACACTTAAGAAAGATGAATTTTATTACCATGAGATTATAGGATGTCTTGTTGCTACAACAAGAGGAGAAGAACTTGGAAAAGTCTCTGAAATTTTATCTCCTGGTGCCAATGACGTCTGGGTGGTTAAAGGTAAGGGAGGCAAAGAAATACTCATCCCTTATATCCATGATGTGGTCAAGAAAGTAGATGTGAAAGAAAAAGTCGTCTTAATTGAACCGATGGAAGGGCTGCTTTCATGATGCAGATTGATATCCTTACCCTTTTCCCAGAAATGTTTTCTGGGGTATTTGGTCAATCAATTTTGAATAAAGCTGCTGAAAAATCTGCAGTCAGTTACAATGTGATAAATTTTCGTGAGTATGCAGATAACAAACATTCTACTGTTGATGATTATCCCTATGGCGGCGGTGCTGGGATGGTTCTAAAACCACAGCCGATCTTTGATGCCGTATCAGCACTGAAGGATAATGCTAAAAGTAAGAACCCAAGGGTCATTCTGCTTTGCCCTCAAGGTGAACGCTACGAACAGCGAAAAGCAGAGGAACTGGCAAAAGAAGAGCATTTAATATTTATTTGCGGTCATTATGAGGGATACGATGAACGAATAAGAGAACATGTGGTAACAGATGAAATCTCGATTGGCGATTATGTCCTGACTGGTGGTGAACTTGGTGCAATGGTGGTAGTTGATAGTGTTGTCCGACTTCTGCCAGAGGTGCTAGGCAATCAGGAATCACATATGAAAGATTCCTTCAGTACGGGACTGTTAGAGCATCCTCACTACACAAGACCAGCGGATTTTCGCGGCCTGAAGGTTCCTGAAGTCCTAATGTCAGGGAATCATAAGTTAATAGAAGAATGGCGCAATAAAGAAGCATTACGTCGAACATTTTTAAGACGACCAGACCTTTTCGAGAAAATGGAATTAACTGATGAGCAGGAAAAATGGCTTAAAGAAATAAAAAAAGAATACAAGTAGTATTGCGCGTGTCTAGTAATTATGGTATGATACTTCTTGTGACTTGAGCTGATACCTATCAGATTGTAGTCTTATAACGATGTTCCGCTGCAATGGATTTAGAAGTTTGATGTGCATGAGCGTCTGTTGGAAGGAGTTGAAAACGATGCAAAAATTGATTGAAGAAATCACAAAAGAACAACTTCGTACTGATCTTCCTGCTTTCCGTCCTGGTGACACTGTACGTGTACACGTTAAGGTTGTCGAGGGTACTCGTGAGCGTATTCAGTTATTTGAAGGTGTTGTGATTAAGCGTCGTGGTGGTGGAATTAGCGAAACTTTTACAGTTCGTAAAATTTCTTACGGAGTAGGCGTTGAGCGTACTTTCCCAGTACACACACCAAAAATTGCGAAGCTAGAAGTACTTCGTCGCGGTAAAGTTCGCCGTGCTAAGCTTTACTACTTGCGTAACCTTCGCGGTAAAAAAGCAAGAATTAAAGAGATCCGATAATAGAAGAGAAAAAGAGCTTGCTCGAAAGCAGGCTCTTTTTTTATGTATATTGATTTGAAACCCTTAACGATATATTTGGAGTTAACCAATTTATTGCTTGTTTTTTAACAAATTATTAAAGTTTGATTAAAAAATATGTTCCCATCGTGTTAAATTTGTTGAAGTTATGTAAAATAAGCTTTATAAAACATTTTTTTACTGAGATTGGCGGGGATTGCGATGACAAAAAAGAAAAATGAACTCTGGGAATGGACAAAGGCCCTTTTGATTGCAGTTATCTTAGCTGCTGTTATTCGATACTTTTTATTTGCTCCAATTGTTGTCGATGGGTTATCGATGATGCCTACATTGAAGGATCAGGATCGAATGATAGTAAATAAGTTTAGTTATAATATTGGGGAGCCAAAGCGGTTTGATATCATTGTCTTTCATGCTCCTGAGCAAAAGGATTATATAAAACGCGTAATTGGACTGCCCGGCGACACCATTGAGTATAAAGATGATACATTATATGTTAATGGAAAAGCGTATAAAGAGCCATATTTGGATAAATATAAAAAAGAAGTTGAGGATGGACCGTTAACCGATCCATTTACCTTGGATGAAACAGCTGTTGGTCGTAAAACCGTTCCAAAAGGTGAATTGTTTGTCATGGGTGACAATCGTCGCTTCAGTAAAGATAGTCGCCATATTGGGACCATTTCTTATGATAAAATTATTGGTAAAACAAGTTTCGTTTATTGGCCATTAAATGATGCCCATATTGTATCAGTGAAATAGATTTTACTACACAGTTACAGCGCCTTGATCAAGGCGCTTAAGCTTTTAGAGGAGGTGGCCGGGTCATGACAATCCAATGGTTTCCAGGCCATATGGCTAAGGCTCGCAGAGAGGTTACAGAAAAGTTAAAGTTAGTTGATATTATATTTGAATTGGTGGATGCGAGGATTCCCTACTCTTCGAGAAATCCAATGATTGATGAAATTATTCAGCATAAGCCAAGGCTTGTTTTGTTAAATAAAGCAGATATGGCTGATCGGGATGCAACTAAGGAATGGATAAACTTCTTTGCCGAAAAAGGAATTAAAGCACTAGCAATTAACTCCCAGGCTGGGGAAGGTATGAGAGATATTGCGCAAGCTTCACAAGAAATATTAAAAGAAAAATTTGACCGTCTCAGAGCAAGAGGGGTAACGAATCCACGGGCGATTCGAGCAATGATAGTAGGAATTCCTAATGCCGGTAAATCGACTTTGATTAATCGGTTAGCGAAGAAAAATATCGCTAAAACGGGTAATACTCCAGGTGTTACCAAAGCCCAACAATGGATTAAAGTAGGTAAGGAAATGGAACTTCTAGACACGCCGGGAATATTATGGCCAAAGTTTGAGGACCAAGAAGTTGGCAAAAAACTGGCCGTTACCGGAGCAATCAAAGATACACTACTGAACCTCCAAGATCTCACGGTTTATGTACTTAGGTTTTTAGAAAGAGAATATCCTGAGCGCTTAAAGGAGCGTTACAATCTTGAAACTCTTCCTGACGATGTTGTCGAGATGTTTGATAAAATAGGTGTATTGCGCGGATGCCTTGCAGCTGGAGGTATCGTTGATTATGATAAAGTATCTGAACTAGTCATCAAGGAAATTAGGTCAGAGAAATTTGGCCGGATAACATTTGAACGACCTGATGATATTATTACTGAATAAGAATTAGTTTTTACTCTCCCGACGGAGAGTCTTTTTTATGGATTTTTCCCAGTATTTATCGAAGGCTATTTTGCCTTATATCTTGTAATATAATTGTATAGAAAATAAAGGAGCATCCTAAATGAAATATCGATCTGCATTTGATATTATTGGTCCAGTCATGATTGGACCATCAAGCTCTCATACCGCAGGCGCAGCTCGAATTGGCCGTGTAGCAAGAACCTTATTCGGTCAGCTGCCAAAGAAAGCAGTCATCTCATTGTACGGTTCATTTGCAAAAACCTATAAAGGACACGGAACAGACTTTGCCATTGTGGCTGGACTGTTGGATTTAGATACATTTGATGAACGAATGCCAAAATCCTTGGATATTGCAAAAGAAATGGGGTTAGAGGTGATCTTTTGTACTGAAGTGGCAGTAACAGATCACCCTAATACCGTGAAAATAAATTTGTATCATGAAGATAACGAACTTGAACTCGTTGGGATTTCAATTGGCGGTGGAACGATCGAGATAACTGAATTAAATTCATTCCCATTGAAACTTTCGGGTGAACACCCTGCAATATTAGTTATACATCAAGACCGTTTTGGTATCATTTCAGCCGTAACAAGTGTGTTATCAAAATATGAAATTAACATAGGGCATATGGAAGTTTCGCGTTTAGAAAAAGGTGAAATGGCTTTAATGGTTATTGAAGTGGACCAAAAAATTGATAACAGGGTAATTGAGGAATTACAACAGCTTTCCAATGTATCGCAAATCATTCGAATGGCTGAATAGATTGACTTAAGGACACATCTGGAGGTGTTTATATGTTTCGAAATGTAGCGGAACTTGTGCAACTTGCAGAGGAAAATCAAGTTAAAATTGCAGAAATCATGATTCGTCAAGAAATCGAAGTTTCAGGACTTTCTAGAGAAGAAGTTCTAGCTAAAATGGATAGGAATTTAGCAGTAATGGAACAAGCGGTGGAAAGAGGTTTGAAGGGAGTACACTCCCATACAGGCCTAACTGGCGGCGACGCAGTGTTGCTTCAAAACTATATTAAGAGTGGCCGAGCCCTAGGGGGGACGATTTTGTTAGATGCCGTTAGTAAGGCTGTGGCAACTAATGAAGTGAACGCTGCGATGGGTGTGATTTGTGCTACACCAACAGCTGGTTCAGCAGGCGTAGTACCAGGAACATTATTTGCAGTAAAAGAAAAATTAAATCCAACTCGCCAAGAAATGATAGAATTTTTATTTACGGCAGCGGCATTCGGCTTCGTAGTCGCAAATAATGCCTCTATTTCAGGCGCTGCAGGTGGATGCCAAGCAGAAGTAGGTTCAGCGAGTGGAATGGCAGCTGCGGCGATTGTTGAATTAGCAGGCGGTTCGCCTAAGCAGGCAGCCGAGGCGATGGCGATCACCTTGAAAAATATGCTTGGATTAGTATGTGATCCAGTTGCTGGTTTAGTTGAGGTTCCTTGTGTAAAACGGAATGCAATGGGCGCATCTAATGCGATAACAGCTGCAGATATGGCGTTGGCGGGAATTACAAGTAGAATCCCATGTGACGAAGTCATACATGCTATGTTTTTAATAGGTCAATCCATGCCATCTGCTTTAAGAGAAACAGCCGAAGGCGGACTTGCAGCGACTCCAACAGGGAAAAGATTAGAACAAGAAATTTTTGGAAATGACAAACCATTCAAATTAAAAGACTTAGTATTATCCTAAAAAGTATGAATAACACCCAATGCGAATGAAAGATTGGGTGTTATTTTGCTTGTTAATAGAAAATGATAAGATCGAAATTGCAGGTGATAGAATGAAACAATTAACCATCGCAGAGATTGAAAAGCGAATAGAAAATATCGTGATCGAATCTGATCCGTTCTTATTGGACCTTCTTCAAGATGAGCGTAAAGGTGTTCAACAGTTGGTACATAGATGGAAAAAGAAATATGCCGAGAAACAACAGCTAAAAGAAAAATTTGCTGAAATGAATGTTTATGAACATAAATGGCGTTTAAAAGGTTTTGAAATGATTGCAGGTGTTGACGAAGTCGGAAGAGGACCGCTTGCAGGTCCAGTGGTTGCAGCGGCTGTCATTTTGCCACATGACTTTTTTCTTGCAGGAATTGACGACTCTAAAAAGCTGTCTGAAAAAAAACGTTTGGAATACGATTCAATCATTAGAAAAGAATCCATTGCCTTCAGCATTTCTATGATTCATGCACAGGAAATTGATGAAATGAATATTTATCAAGCGACAAAAAAAGCAATGAATGTTGCTATTGCATCTTTAGAACCTAAACCAGACTTTTTACTTATTGATGCAATGAAACTTGAAATTCCCTTCCCCTCTGAATCTATTATTAAGGGTGACGCCAAAAGTATTTCAATCGCTGCAGCATCGATTATAGCAAAAGTAGCAAGAGATACATTGATGAAGGAAATTTCACAAACCTATCCAGTCTATGGATTTCAACAAAACATGGGCTATGGAACGAAAGAACATATCGATGCAATTAAACAACATGGAATTACATCGTATCACAGAAAGACCTTCGCACCAGTCAAAGACTTTGTTTAAGGAAATCAACAGACTAGTTTAATGTAGCCATACAAAAAAGATTGTCGATTTAAAACCCGAAATCCTTCGGATTTGTCGACAGTCTGTAATAAAAAACAGGCAAAGCTTGTTTTTTATTATTATATTAGGAAACAATTTATTCCAAATGAGGTGCTAACTTCCTGTGTGAAATCGAAAAAAATAATTGACAATTTAGAGTATTTCTAAGAAGTATATAATTTTTTAGCATAATGGTAGACAAGGTATGTATCATTATATAAAATGAAAACGGAGTCAGTTTTTAGAAGAGTTTGAATAGGAGGATGGGAAATGAATATCCATGAGTATCAAGGGAAAGAGATCCTCAGAAAATACGGGGTTGCGGTTCCAAATGGAAAAGTAGCGTTCACTGTAGAGGAAGCAGTGGAAGCAGCGAAAGAATTAGGTACACAAGTTTGTGTAGTAAAAGCACAAATCCATGCTGGTGGACGGGGTAAAGCCGGCGGTGTTAAAGTAGCAAAAAACCTTGATGAGGTTCGTACATATGCAAGCGAAATCCTCGGAAAAACTTTAGTAACACACCAAACAGGTCCAGAAGGTAAAGAAGTGAAACGCCTGCTTATTGAAGAAGGCTGTGATATCAAAAAAGAATACTATGTTGGACTAGTATTAGACCGTGCGACATCTCGAGTTGTTTTAATGGCTTCAGAAGAGGGCGGTACGGAAATTGAAGAGGTTGCTGAAAAGACTCCAGAGAAAATTTTCAAAGAAGAAATTGATCCGGTTGTAGGCTTACAGCCTTATCAAGCACGTCGCATTGCATTCAATATTAATATTCCAAAAGAATTAATTAATCAAGCTGTTAAATTTATGACAGCGCTATACAATGCATATATCGATAAAGATTGCTCCATCGCAGAAATTAATCCGCTTGTTGTTACAGGTGATGGTAAGGTAATGGCTCTTGATGCAAAATTAAACTTTGACTCGAATGCTCTTTATCGTCAAAAAGACGTTCTTGAGTATCGTGACCTTGAAGAAGAGGATGCAAAAGAAATCGAAGCATCTAAATACGACTTAAGCTATGTTGCTTTAGACGGAAACATTGGTTGTATGGTTAATGGTGCAGGTCTTGCTATGTCAACGATGGATATAATTAAACATTACGGCGGCGACCCTGCTAACTTCCTTGATGTTGGGGGCGGCGCAACAGCTGAGAAAGTTACAGAAGCATTCAAAATTATCCTTTCTGATCCAAACGTAAAAGGTATTTTCGTTAATATCTTTGGTGGAATCATGAAGTGTGATGTTATTGCTGAGGGTGTAGTAGAAGCAGCTAAGCAGGTTGGTCTAAGTGTTCCGCTTGTAGTTCGCTTAGAGGGAACAAACGTTGAATTAGGTAAGAAAATCTTAGCCGAGTCAACTGTTGAAATTATTGCTGCTGAATCCATGGCTGATGGCGCACAAAAAATCGTTTCATTAGTGAAATAGGATCATAGAAAGGGGAATTAATGTGAGCGTTTTTATTAATAAAGATACAAAAGTTATTGTTCAAGGGATTACTGGTTCAACTGCCCTTTTTCATACAAAACAAATGCTTGAATATGGAACACAAATTGTTGGTGGGACATCTCCAGGTAAAGGCGGAATGGAAGTAGAAGGCGTTCCTGTCTTTAATACGGTTAAAGATGCTGTTGTTGCAACAGGTGCTACAGCTTCTGTTATTTACGTACCTGCACCATTTGCTGCCGATGCGATTATCGAAGCTGTCGATGCTGAGTTGGATCTTGCCATTTGTATCACTGAACATATTCCAGTTTTAGATATGGTAAAAGTAAAACGTTATATGGAAGGCAAAAAGACCCGCTTAGTTGGTCCAAACTGCCCGGGTGTGATCACTGCTGATGAATGTAAAATCGGAATTATGCCTGGTTACATTCATACAAAGGGACATGTTGGTGTTGTATCCCGCTCTGGAACATTAACATACGAGGCTGTTCATCAATTAACCCAAGCTGGTATTGGTCAAACAACTGCTGTCGGTATTGGTGGAGACCCTGTGAATGGAACAAACTTCATCGATGTTTTAAAAGCATTTAATGAAGATCCTGAAACATACGCTGTCATCATGATTGGTGAAATCGGCGGTACAGCTGAAGAAGAAGCAGCTGAATGGGTGAAAGCGAACATGACAAAACCTGTAGTCGGCTTCATCGGTGGACGTACAGCTCCTCCAGGGAAACGTATGGGCCATGCAGGTGCGATTATTTCAGGTGGTAAAGGTACGGCAGATGAAAAGATTCGTGTCATGAACGAGTGCGGAATTAAAGTTGCTGATACTCCATCTGTTATGGGTGAAACTTTAATTGAAGTGTTAAAAGAACAAGGTTTATACGAAAAGTGTAAAACACACTAATATTTACTGCTAGTGTTTAACAATCAGTCCCTCATAAATGAGGGGCTATTTGTCTAATCTAAAATTATAAGGAGGAAATTATTAAAAATGGACGACTTTAAGGAGAAACTGATTTCTTTGTTACATTATCCAGATATTTCTTGGAGCACCGTTTTCCAAATGCTAAAAAAAGACCCAACCCTGAAAAACGTCTATAAATTCCAAACCCATTTCCCACACCAGACTAGTTTATTTTCACCTAGTACCTCAAGTAACTCTTCAGATAATTCTTCTAACTCTTCATTTAATCCTGATATCATTCGAGATCAAATCCGCCAATACGAAACCAATGATATAGCTGTGATCACTATTCTAGATAAAGAATATCCTTCATTGTTAAAAGAAATTTATCAACCACCATGGGCATTGTTTGCCAAGGGTGATCTCTCCCTCCTCGAAAAAGACCCCAAACTTGCCGTAGTTGGTTCCCGTCAGGCTACCCAGTATGGAAAAAATGCTATTCGAGTGATTTTTCCTGGTTTAATAGATAAGGGAATCCTTATAGTAAGTGGTTTGGCAAGAGGGATTGACGCACTTGCACATGAATATGCGATAAAAAATGGTGGAAATACTATTGCCGTGATAGCAGGTGGGTTTTATCATATTTATCCAAAGGAAAATATGAACTTAGCTTTAGAAATGATGAAAAATCAACTTGTTCTTTCAGAGTTTCCCCCGGATACTAAGCCGCTCAGATGGCATTTTCCATCGCGGAATCGAATCATTAGTGGTTTGTCTAAGGGGACCTTTATTATAGAAGCAAAGCGAAAAAGCGGTTCTCTGATTACCGCCAATTTTGCGGTCAATGAGGGAAGAGAGGTATTTTCCTTACCTGGAAGCATTTTTAACCCTTATTCAATCGGAGCAAATGAACTAATTCAACAAGGGGCAAAGCTGGTAACCGGTGCGGAGGATATATTAGTTGAAATTAGATAAAACTCTAGATTACCTATAAATTTTTAAGAAAAAATTGTTTATTTTTAAAGGTTTTTATGAATAAATGGAGAAATTAGCTTAAAAAGGTTGCAATAATTTCTAATTTGTTATACATTTTCCAACAGATGTTCGAAAAAAAGAATATTTGCACATGGAATAAATAATTATGTAAAACACATATAAAAGAAAAACTTTGGGATAGGGCAGTTTTGTAAAGTATTTTCTCCGGTCATTTTAGGTAAAACTGGTATGTAGGAAAGCTTCTCACATGAAAAGCACCTTAGAAACAGAAATTTTGCCAGAATCGGGGCGCTTCTACACTTTCCCTCTTAAGGAGGATATTTAAATGGCTGATTTTCTTGTAATCGTTGAATCGCCGGCAAAAGCGAAAACGATTGAACGATATTTAGGAAATAAATATAAAGTAAAAGCTTCAATGGGACATATTCGCGATTTGCCACGGAGCCAAATGGGGGTTAATGTAGAAAATAGCTATGAACCAAAATATATAACGATTCGTGGAAAAGGTCCTGTTTTAAAAGATTTAAAAACAGCAGCTAAAAAAGCGAAAAAAATTTATCTCGCAGCTGACCCGGATCGTGAAGGGGAAGCAATTGCATGGCATTTAGCCCATAGTTTATCAGTCGACATTAGTTCTGATTGTCGAGTTGTTTTTAATGAAATAACAAAAGATGCGATAAAAGAATCCTTTAAGCATCCACGTCCAATTAATATGGATTTGGTGGATGCCCAGCAGGCACGTAGAATTCTCGACCGGCTTGTGGGCTATAATATCAGTCCTCTTCTCTGGAAAAAGGTAAAGAAAGGCTTAAGTGCAGGTCGAGTTCAATCTGTTGCTGTCCGTCTTATTATCGATCGAGAAAATGAAATCAAAGCCTTTGTCCCAGAAGAATATTGGACGATTGATGGCGAGTTTTTAAAAGGAAAAGACCATTTCAGTGCCCAATATTTTTCCTTAGCAGGCAAAGAAAAATTTGAACTTAAATCCGAACAAGATGTTCAAAGCATTCTAAGCCAAATGGATGACAATAAGTTTAAAGTCATGTCAGTTACAAAAAAAGAACGAAAAAGAAACCCTGCGCCACCTTTTATAACTTCATCTTTGCAACAAGAAGCAGCCCGAAAATTAAACTTTCGAGCTAAGAAAACGATGATGCTTGCACAGCAGTTATATGAAGGGATTGAGCTTGGAAAAGAAGGAACGGTTGGTCTGATTACATACATGAGAACGGATTCAACAAGGATCTCAGATGTCGCACAAACCGAGGCTGCTGAGTACATCCGCTCAGAGTATGGGGAAGATTATTTAAAAGATGAGCAAAGAAAAGAGAAGAAACAATCGAACGCCCAAGATGCACATGAAGCGATTCGCCCGACAAGTACTTTAAGAGATCCCAATAGCTTAAAATCATTTTTATCAAGAGATCAACTGCGTCTATATAAATTAATCTGGGAACGGTTTTTAGCGAGCCAAATGGCACAAGCTGTTATGGATACTATGAGTGTAGACTTGCAAAATGGGAATGTTCTATTCCGAGCAAATGGTTCAAAAATCAAGTTTCCTGGTTTTATGAAACTTTATGTTGAGGGTTCAGATGACAATGTAGATGAAAAGGATAAAATGCTTCCAGATCTAAAAGTTGGGGATGAAGTATTTAAAAAGGACATCGAGCCTAAGCAGCACTTCACTCAGCCACCTCCAAGGTATACGGAGGCAAGATTGGTTAAGACACTGGAAGAGCTGGGAATTGGCCGTCCGTCGACATATGCACCAACCCTCGACACAATTCAAAAGCGGGGGTATGTAGCACTCGATAATAAAAGATTTATACCTACCGAGCTTGGTGAAATTATCGATGAGTTAATTTTAGAGTTTTTCCCAGATATTCTAGACGTCGAATTTACAGCAAAAATGGAACAGGGCTTAGATAATATCGAAGATGGTAAGGTCCCTTGGGTCAATATTATCGATGAGTTTTATCAAGATTTTGAAATTCATCTTAAAAAAGCTGAAGAAGAAATGCAATCGGTTGAAATCAAAGATGAGCCTGCAGGGGAAGATTGTGAGAACTGTGGGAACCCTATGGTCTTTAAAATGGGACGGTATGGGAAATTTATGGCTTGCAGCAATTTTCCTGATTGCAGGAATACAAAACCAATTGTCAAAGAAATCGGAGTAACTTGCCCGAGTTGTAAAGAAGGACAAATCATTGAGCGTAAAAGTAAGAAGAAGAGATTATTTTACGGGTGCACTAAATACCCTGCATGTGAATTTATCTCTTGGGATAAACCACTTCCAAGGGAATGCCCTAAATGTGAAGGCATGCTGGTTGAAAAGAAATTAAAAAAAGGCGTGCAAGTTCAATGTGTTAGTTGTGATTACAAAGAGGAACCTCAAAACTAGGGGGAAGAGTGGACAAAGTCCACTCTTTTCATTTTGTTTTAATCATAATTAAAAACATTTCCACATTACTTAAAACTTTTTTCTTTTTCATTCGTATAGTACAATGCAAGATGGACTAAATTGTGGGAAAGGTAATGATAGGTATGTGAACTTTTCCACATTTACATAAACCAAGGTTAATATTAGGAGGATAATAAATGAAGGATGCTACTATAAATGTAATTGGGGCTGGTCTTGCAGGAAGTGAAGCAGCATGGCAAATTGCAAAACGCGGGGTTAAAGTAAGACTTTATGAGATGAGACCAGTGAGGCAAACTCCTGCCCACCATACAGATAAATTTGCAGAATTAGTTTGCAGTAATTCTTTGCGTGCTAATACATTAACAAATGCAGTAGGTGTATTAAAAGAAGAAATGAGAAAACTTGATTCCGTCATCATCGCGGCGGCTGACGCTTGTTCTGTACCTGCCGGGGGTGCCCTAGCAGTGGACCGACATGAATTTGCAGCTAAAGTGACTGAAATGGTAAAAAATCATGAAAATGTGACGGTAGTAAATGAAGAAGTTACGGAAATTCCTGAGGGCATAACAGTTATTGCCACTGGCCCGCTAACAAGTCCGGATCTTTCTGAAAAACTTAAGGGGCTGACAGGTGAGGAATATCTTTATTTTTACGATGCCGCTGCACCAATACTTGAAAAAGATAGTATTGATATGGAAAAAGTTTATTTAAAATCCCGTTATGATAAAGGGGAAGCAGCATACCTGAACTGTCCAATGACTGAAGAAGAATTTAACCGTTTTTATGACGCACTAATCACTGCTGAAACAGTTCCTGTAAAAGAATTTGAAAAGGAAGTTTTTTTTGAAGGGTGTATGCCCATCGAAGTAATGGCGTCACGTGGAAAGAAAACGATGCTGTTCGGTCCGTTAAAACCAGTAGGATTAGAGGATCCAAAAACAGGAAAAAGGCCCTTTGCAGTAGTGCAGCTTCGTCAAGATGATGCGGCTGGAACACTTTTTAATATTGTCGGTTTTCAGACACATTTAAAGTGGGGCGCACAAAAGGAAGTCATTCAATTAATTCCTGGCTTAGAAAATGCAGAAATTATCCGTTATGGTGTGATGCACCGGAATACGTTTATCAATTCTCCAAAAGTCTTAAAAGCGACCTATCAATTCCGGAACAGAGAAGATTTATTCTTTGCCGGTCAAATGACAGGGGTAGAAGGCTATGTTGAATCTGCGGCAAGTGGGTTAATCGCAGGAATAAATGCCGCGCGGTTAAGCCAAGGATTGGATCCACTTGAATTTCCGGAAGAAACAGCGATTGGAAGTATGGCGCATTATATTACGACTACCAACGCTAAGAATTTCCAGCCAATGAATGCAAACTTTGGTTTATTTCCCGAACTGCCGGTAAGAATTAAAGGAAAGCAAGAGAGAAATTTACAGCACGCAAATCGAGCGCTAGAAACAATTCAGAACTTTGTGAAAGTTTTGTAAAGTTTATTGCAAGGGAATTAGAAGTATGTTACGATTTAGTAGCCCTTGCGAAGAAAATATTATGACAAATGTGAATATTTTCTTAAAGTTAATTATAGAGTATTTACAAATTGAAATTTCACATGTTACATAATTATCTGTGCGAAAATTAAATCGAAATCACTCCAAAAGGAGGTTCATCTTTATGAACCAATTTCATGCGACAACGATATTTGCAATCCATCATAATGGTGAATATTCAATGTCAGGTGATGGACAAGTGACATTTGGTAATGCGGTAGTGATGAAACACACAGCAAGAAAAGTAAGAAAGATATTTAATGGAAAAGTACTTGCTGGTTTTGCCGGTTCTGTTGCAGATGCATTTACCCTTTTTGAACTATTTGAGGGAAAATTAGAGGAATTTAACGGAAACCTTCAGAGAGCAGCGGTAGAGCTTGCTAAAGAGTGGAGAAGCGATAAAGTGCTCAGGAAGCTTGAAGCAATGCTAATTGTTATGAATCGTGAATATTTACTGCTTGTATCAGGAACTGGAGAAGTAATCGAACCTGATGATGGAATTCTAGCGATTGGCTCGGGTGGTAACTATGCGTTATCCGCTGGCCGTGCCTTAAAGAAATACTCAGGAGACCACTTGTCTGCAAAGGAAATAGCGAAAGCTTCTTTAGAAATAGCGGCAGAAATATGTGTGTATACCAACCATAACATTATTGTGGAAGAGCTATAACGGAAGGAGACTTATATTATGGGAAGAACCACTAATTTAACCCCTCGTCAAATCGTTGAAAAACTTGATCAATATATCATTGGACAAAAGGATGCCAAAAAAGCAGTGGCTGTTGCCCTTAGGAATCGATTCAGAAGAGGATTGTTAAATGAAAAACTTAGGGATGAAATTATCCCTAAAAATATTTTGATGATCGGGCCAACTGGCGTGGGTAAAACGGAAATTGCCAGAAGAATTGCTAAAATTGTCGGCGCTCCTTTTATTAAAGTTGAGGCTACCAAGTTTACGGAAGTGGGCTATGTTGGGCGTGATGTTGAATCCATGGTTAGAGATCTTGCTGAAACCTCTGTACGTTTAGTGAAAGAAGAACGAATGCAAAATGTGAAGGAACGGGCTGAGGAAAATGCAAACAGCCGACTGGTCGATTTACTAGTTCCGTCCGCTAAGAAAGCAAATAATTTTAAAAATCCTCTTGAGATGCTCTTTGGCAGTGGCAATCCGTCTACAGATACAGAAGCTCAGCAAGAAGATTATTCGATCACAGAAAAAAGAAAAATTGTGAAAGAAAAATTAGCATTAGGGCAGCTTGAGGAAGAAATCGTTACAGTGGAAGTAGAAGAGCAAACACCATCCATGTTTGATATGCTTCAAGGCTCAGGGATTGAACAAATGGGAATGAATATGCAAGATGCATTAAGCAGCTTTATGCCTAAAAAACGCAAAAAGCGCAAATTGACTGTTCGTGAAGCTAGAAAGGTGTTAACTAGTGAAGAGGCTTCTAAGCTAATTGATATGGATGAAGTATCGTCTGAAGCAATCTATCGTGCGGAACAAAATGGAATCATTTTCATAGATGAGATTGATAAAATTGCTAGCAAGAACTCTGGAGGATCTTCAGCAGATGTATCAAGAGAAGGTGTCCAACGAGATATTTTACCTGTGGTTGAAGGTTCAACAGTTGTAACAAAATATGGTTCAGTAAAAACAGATCATGTTTTATTTATTGCAGCCGGTGCATTTCACATGGCCAAACCTTCAGATTTAATTCCGGAGCTTCAAGGGCGCTTCCCGATTCGTGTTGAATTAACGAAATTGACTGTGGAAGATTTTTTCAGGATCTTAATCGAACCTGATAATGCACTAATAAAGCAATATCAAGCATTATTGGAAACCGAAGGTATACAAATTGAATTTTCTGACGATGCTATTCGTAGAATTGCTGAAGTGGCATATGAAGTAAATCAAAATACAGACAATATTGGTGCAAGACGTCTTCATACCATACTTGAAAAGCTTTTAGAAGATTTATCTTTTGAGGCACCTGATATTTCGATGGAGAAAGTTACTATTACACCACAGTATGTAGATGATAAACTTGGTGCTATTTCGAAAAACAAAGATTTAAGTCAATTTATCCTATAAAAGTGAACATTTGTTTTATGAAAATTTTGGAAGCGGTGTTCATTTATTAGATACCTAAAATGTAGAAATTATGCTTGATTAAAATTTAATAATGGTTGTAGTTACTTAGGAGGAAGAAACAGATGGATTTACTTACAAAAACTAGAAGAATTAACGTATTATTGCAAAAGGCGGCTGGAAAACCAGTTAATTTTAAGGAAATGTCCGAGACATTGAGCGAAACAATCGAAGCAAATGTGTATATTGTCAGCCGTCGCGGGAAGCTTCTTGGTTTTTCAATTTATCAGCAAATTGAAAACGAAAGAATGAAAAAAATGTTTGAGGATCGTCAATTTCCTGAAGAATATACAAAGGGCTTATTTAATATTCAAGAAACATCTTCTAACCTTGATATTGAAAGCCAATATACTGCTTTTCCAGTGGAAAATGGAGATTTATTCCGTACAGGATTAACCACAATTGTGCCGATTATTGGTGGAGGGGAGCGTCTTGGAACACTCATTCTTGCAAGATTAGAAGCGAAATTCCATGATGAAGATTTAATCCTTGCAGAATATGGGGCAACAGTTGTAGGAATGGAAATTCTCCGTGAAAAATCAGAAGAAATTGAAGAAGAAGCAAGAAGTAAAGCCGTTGTTCAAATGGCGATTAGTTCATTATCATATAGTGAGCTTGAAGCGATTGAGCATATTTTTGAAGAACTGAATGGCCGTGAAGGGTTATTAGTTGCATCTAAAATTGCAGACCGTGTTGGAATTACCCGTTCAGTTATCGTTAACGCTTTAAGAAAGCTTGAGAGTGCTGGGGTAATTGAATCACGTTCACTTGGTATGAAAGGAACATATATCAAAGTCTTAAATGATAAGTTCTTAATTGAATTAGATAAACTAAGAGCAAATTAATTAAACTATTCCCTAGCTGAGCTAGGGAATTTGTTTTTTTAGAAAAGTAATGCTTGATTGTTATTACCACATATGCTATATTATTTCATGGTGTTAATACACACGCTCATTGATTTAAACAGATGGTGCTGTTAATGACAGTTTCTGTTTAGAAATGAAGTGAGCGGAGGAAAACAAACCATTAGGAGGAAAAAAATCATGTCAGTAATTTCTATGAAGCAATTGCTTGAAGCTGGTGTACACTTTGGACACCAAACACGCCGTTGGAATCCAAAAATGAAGAAATATATCTTCACAGAGCGTAACGGTATCTATATCATTGACCTACAAAAAACAGTTAAAAAAGTTGAAGAAGCTTATAACTGGGTTAAGGACCTTGCTGGTAACGGCGGAACTGTACTTTTTGTTGGTACAAAGAAACAAGCTCAAGATTCTGTTAAAGAAGAAGCAGGCCGTTCTGGTATGTACTATGTTAACCAACGTTGGTTAGGTGGTACACTAACAAACTTTGAAACAATTCAAAAGCGTATTGGCCGCTTAAAAGATATTGAAAGAATGTCAGAAGACGGTACTTTCGAAGTACTACCTAAGAAAGAAGTAGTACAATTGAAGAAGGAACAAGAACGTCTTGAAAAATTCCTAGGCGGAATTAAAGACATGAAACAACTTCCAGATGCACTATTCATCATTGATCCTCGTAAAGAGCGTATCGCTGTTGCGGAAGCTAAGAAATTAAACATTCCAATCGTTGGTATCGTTGATACAAACTGCGATCCAGACGAAATCGATGTTGTTATTCCTGCGAATGACGATGCGATCCGTGCGGTTAAGCTTTTAACTGGTAAAATGGCTGATGCAATCCTTGAAGCAAAACAAGGTGAAGAAGTAGCTGTTCAAGCTTAATTTAAGTGATTGAATGAAAAGGTGATAAGAGGGAGACCCTTTATCACCTTTTTTTAAGAAGGTTTTTTTAAGAAAGTTTTATATTAGCTGTCATTGGCTAAGATATGGATACATAGAAAAATAAAGGAGGAATTTACATTATGGCAATTACTGCTCAAATGGTAAAAGAATTACGTGAAAAAACTGGTGCAGGTATGTTGGATTGTAAAAAAGCATTAACTGAAACTAATGGTGATATGGAAAAAGCAATTGACTTCTTACGCGAAAAAGGAATTGCATCTGCGGCTAAAAAAGGTGACCGTATCGCTGCAGAAGGGTTAACATATGTTGTTACTGAAGGAAACAATGCAGTTATCCTAGAAGTAAACTCTGAAACTGATTTCGTTGCGAAAAACGAAGCGTTCCAGGCACTTGTTAAAGAATTAGCTGCACATCTTCTAAAAAACAACCCAGCATCTGTTGAAGAAGCATCTGCACAAACAATGGAAAATGGCGTGACTGTAGCAGACCATATCAATGCTGCGATTGCGAAGATTGGTGAAAAATTAACACTTCGCCGTTTTACAGTTTTATCAAAAACTGATAACGATGCATTTGGTGCTTACATTCATATGGGTGGCCGTATTTCTGTGTTATCTGTTCTTGAAGGTACTACAGATGCAGATGCTGCAAAAGATGTTTCTATGCATATTGCTGCACTTAAGCCGAAATATGTTTCCCGTGATCAAGTTTCACAAGACGAAGTAGAGCACGAGCGTCAAGTATTAACTCAACAAGCTCTAAACGAAGGAAAGCCTGAAAAGATCGTTGAAAAAATGGTTGAAGGCCGCCTAGGAAAATATTTTGAAGATGTATGTGTCCTTGATCAAACTTTTGTTAAAAACCCTGATCAAAAAGTACGTCAATTTGTTGAATCAAAAGGTGCTACAATCCGTGAATTCGTTCGTTACGAAGTAGGAGAAGGCATTGAAAAACGTGAAGATAACTTTGCAGAAGAAGTAATGAATCAAATTAAAAAATAATCTGAAATATTCTTGAGCAAAAGGGAATATTACGAAATAGTTATTAAATAGGGGACACTGTGTGTTCCCTTTTTTAAAAAGTATTAATACATAAATGGAGGTTTATATGAACGGTCCTAAGTACAAACGCGTTGTATTAAAGTTGAGCGGAGAAGCACTAGCAGGTGATGAGAGCTTTGGAATTAAACCTTCTGTGATCAAATCGATTGCTATTCAAGTGAAAGAAATAGCGGAACTTGGTGTCGAAGTTGCTGTTGTGGTTGGCGGCGGTAACATTTGGCGTGGTAAAATTGGCAGTGAAATGGGAATGGATCGGGCAACTGCTGATTATATGGGGATGCTTGCAACGGTAATGAATTCCTTAGCCTTACAGGATAGTTTAGAGCATTTAGGAATTGAATCAAGAGTGCAAACTTCTATCGAAATGCGTCAAGTAGCTGAACCTTATATTAGACGTCGTGCGATTAGACATTTAGAGAAAAAACGAGTGGTAATTTTTGCAGCTGGTACTGGGAATCCATACTTCTCAACTGATACAACAGCAGCACTCCGAGCAGCGGAAATTGATGCTGAAGTGATCCTGATGGCTAAAAATAATGTCGATGGTGTTTACTCTGCAGACCCTCGTTTGGATGCAAACGCAACTAAATATGAAGATTTGTCCTTCCTTGATGTGCTTAAAGAAGGATTAGCAGTTATGGACTCAACTGCCTCTTCATTATGTATGGACAATGATATTCCATTGATTGTATTCTCAATTATGGAGCAGGGCAATATTAAACGCGCTGTTATGGGTGAAAAGATAGGAACAATTGTTAGGGGGAAACATTAATGCCAAAACAGGTCATTGCTGCGACAAAAGATCGTATGACAAAAGCGATTCAGTCATATTCACGTGAACTTGCAAGTATTCGAGCGGGAAGAGCAAGTGCTTCATTATTAGATAGGATTACAATTGATTACTATGGTGCACCAACCCCTGTCAATCAAATGGCTGGAATTACCACACCTGAAGCAAGGCTGATTGTAATACAACCGTATGATAAATCCATTCTTGGTGATATTGAGAAAGCTATTCTCAAATCCGATTTAGGATTAAATCCTAGTAATGATGGAACGGTTATCCGCCTTGCGATTCCACAGTTAACTGAGGAGCGTCGTAAAGAACTGGTCAAGTTAGTTAAAAAGTATTCAGAAGAAGCTAAAGTAGCTGTCCGTAATATCCGTCGTGACGGAAATGATGATTTGAAAAAGCTTGAGAAGAACGGTGAAATTACTGAGGATGCTCTTCGCGGTCATTCTGATGATATTCAAAAGCTTACTGACGAGTATATTAGTAAAATTGATCAAATTACAAAAGATAAAGAAAAAGAAATTTTGGAAGTATAATTTATTATAGAACCCTCTGCATAGGGGGTTTTTCACTATTTTATTACGTAAATAATTCCAATTGAGGGATTTTGAAAGTTGTCTGAAAATAATTCTTAATTCCTTTTATTTTACATAAGTTAATTAATAGAGATATCTTAATGCTTTTTTGGTATGATAAAAACATGCTACCCCGAAATGTCCATTACATAACAACACACGCTTCAATGGAATTGATTGATGATTTATTTTCGGAGGAAATGATTAACTAATTAGAGGAGCAATGTCATGTTTAATAAAATAAGGCTTGGGAAGAACCGAAATACCTCTTCCACACTCCGAAATAAAATAGATGAAATAAAAAAATTGCCTGTTCCTGAACATGTGGCGATTATTATGGATGGAAACGGGCGTTGGGCTAAAAAACGGGCATTACCAAGGATTGCTGGTCATCACGAAGGTATGAAAGTCGTCCGAAAAACCACGAAGTTAGCCAATGAACTTGGAATTAAGACGTTAACATTATATGCGTTTTCGACTGAAAATTGGAAAAGACCAAAAAATGAAGTGGAGTATATAATGAGTCTTCCTGATGAGTTTTTAGGTACTTTTCTTCCGGATTTGATTTCAGAAAATGTACAGGTGAAAATGATGGGTTACAAAGATCAACTTCCCCCACATACACTGCGTGCAATTGAAAAAGCTATTGATGATACAAAGGATAACAACGGGTTAGTCCTCAATTTTGCTTTAAATTATGGGAGTAGAGCAGAAATACTTGATGCTGTTAAGAAGGTCTTAAAAGATAGCAAAAGTGGTAAACTAAAAGAGTCAGACTTAGATGATAAGGTCTTTTCTTCCTATCTAATGACCGCCGACTTTTCTGATCCAGACTTATTAATCCGAACGAGTGGTGAAATCCGCTTAAGTAACTTTATGCTTTGGCAGTTAGCTTACTCAGAATTTTGGTTTACCGATGTGTTATGGCCAGATTTTAGTGAGGAACATTTACTGGAAGCAATAGAAACATTTCAAAAACGACAGCGTCGGTTTGGTGGTATATAGTACAACAAAGGTGTTGAAAATTAAATGAAGCAAAGAATCATAACAGGAGTCATCGCAGCTGCACTTTTTTTACCCATCGTTTACTTTGGCGGGTTTCCAATGGTATTGTTAACCTACTTTTTAGCGACGATCGGTTTATATGAATTATTGAAAATGAAAAAAATTAATATTTTTTCTGTAAATGGTGTTTTGACTGTTTTATTTCTTTGGGTGCTGCTTTTTCCTGAGGAGTATTATCACATATTGGATTCCTTTTATTATTCAAAAGTGGAGATATGTATTGCTTTAATTTTTTTGTTACTTACTTTTACAGTCATAACCAAGAATCAATTTACATTTGAAGATGTTTCATTTTCCATTTTGTCTGCTATTTATGTAGGGATTGGTTTTTACTTTTTCTTCGAAACAAGACAAGACGGCGGCCTCGTTTTTATCTTGTATTCTTTATTTATGATTTGGGCTACCGATTCAGGTGCATATTTTATTGGAAAGGCCCTTGGAAAGACAAAGCTTTGGCCGGAAATTAGCCCCAATAAAACAGTGGAAGGATCAATTGGCGGTGTTGTTTGTGCTGTTTTGGTTGCAGTTCTCTTTGCAATCTTTTCTGACATCAATGTCGGTCTCTTATCATTAATGGGAATTACAGTTGTTCTATCTATTTTCGGACAAATTGGTGACTTAGTTGAATCTGCTTTTAAGCGTCATTTCCATGTTAAAGACTCTGGGAATATCTTGCCAGGTCACGGAGGGATTCTTGACCGATTTGACAGCCTATTATTTGTTTGGCCCTTGCTTCATCTGTTTCACCTTTGGGTATAAAGCGTATGTGCTTCACATTTAGGAGTTGACCTTATTGAAAAAGATTAATTTATTGGGTGCGACAGGATCAATCGGCACTCAAACGTTAGATATTATTCGTGAGCATCCATCCGAATTTAGAGTGACAGCTATTTCTGTTGGGAAAAATATTGATTTGGCTCGAAAATTTATTGTTGAGTTTCAACCTGAGCTTGTTTCTGTACAAGACTATCAGGATTGTCATACATTAAAAGCAGAATTCCCTAATATTAAGTTTACATTTGGTCAGGAAGGACTTATTGAGGCTGCCGTTTATGAAAAGGCAGATATCCTTGTCAATGCTGTTATTGGAAGTGTGGGTTTAAACCCAACGCTGCAAGCGATCGAGAGTGGGAAAATCATTGCTATTGCTAATAAAGAAACTCTTGTAACTGCTGGCCATTTAGTAATTGATGCTGCTAAAAGAAATAATGTTCCACTCCTACCTGTCGATAGTGAGCATTCTGCCATTTTTCAAGCCTTGCAGGGGGAGAAAGAAAAAAATATTGAAAGATTAATTCTTACTGCTTCTGGTGGAAGCTTTCGTGATCGAACTCGGCAAGAATTGAAAAATGTTACCGTCGAACAAGCTTTAAACCATCCAAATTGGTCAATGGGAGCCAAAATCACCATTGATTCGGCCTCGATGATGAATAAAGGTTTGGAAGTAATTGAAGCTCACTGGCTCTTTAATATGCCATATGAAAAGATTGATGTACTGCTTCATAAAGAAAGCATCATCCATTCAATGGTTGAATTCCATGATAGCAGTATAATTGCCCAATTAGGTACACCAGATATGCGCGTACCTATCCAATTTGCTCTTACCTATCCCGATCGCTTAGCATTACCTACATCAAAACGTTTGGATTTAGCAAGTATTGGGAAATTGCATTTTCAGGAAATGGATGTTGCAAGATTTCGCTGTCTAGGGTTTGCCTATGAAGCAGGAAAAAAAGGGGGTTCGATGCCTACGGTATTGAATGCGGCAAATGAAGTGGCCGTTGCAGCATTTCTAGCGGGAAAAATCCATTTCTTGCAAATTGAAGATTTGATTGAAAAGGCATTAACTACTCACCAAATCGTGGATCACCCTAGCTTAGCAGCAATCCAAGAGATAGATACAGAAACAAGAGATTATGTACGTTCACTTCTATAAAAAAAGGTGGTTTTAATTTGACTACAGTAATTGCCTTTATTGTGATTTTTGGCGCGCTTGTATTCTTTCATGAATTAGGTCATTTGATTTTCGCAAAAAGGGCAGGTATTTTATGCCGTGAATTTGCCATAGGTTTTGGTCCCAAGGTATTTTCTCATAAAAAAGGGGAAACGACGTATACTATTCGCTTACTACCGATTGGCGGATTTGTCCGTATGGCTGGAGAAGACCCAGAAATAATTGAAATTAAGCCTGGCTATCGAATTGGCCTGTTGTTTGATAAAGATGAGAAAGTAAATAAAATCATCCTGAATAATAAAGAAAAATTTCCTAACTGCCGAATTGTTGAAGTGGAATATGCAGATATAGAAAAAGATTTAATCATTAAAGGATTTCCTGACGATGAGGAAGAGGAATTAAAAACATTTACCATTGACCCAAAAGCAGTCATTGTAGAAAATGGGGTCGAATCACAGATTGCTCCCATTGATCGTCAATTTGGTTCAAAAACATTGGGGCAACGAACAATGGCTATTTTTGCTGGACCAATGATGAATTTTGTACTTGCATTCATTGTATTTATTATTATTGCTTTTATTCAAGGTGTTCCTACGAATGAACCTAAGTTAGGTGAAATCACTCCTGAAGGAGCAGCAATGGCTGCAGGTCTTAAAAAGGGCGATTTAATACAGACAATCAATGGTTCAGAAATAACTAGTTGGTCTGATGTTGTGGAAGTTATTCGGAAAAACCCAAATGAAAAACTCGATTTTTCAATTCGCCGTGACAACAAGGATTTAGATATCACGGTAACCCCGATTGAAAAAACGGTGGAGGGAAAGAAAATTGGACTGATTGGTGTATATAGTCCAGTTGAAAAATCACCCATTCAAGCGGTAAAAGCAGGATTCACAGAAACCTATTTCTGGACTAAGCAGATTTTTGTGATGGTCGGTAAATTAGTTACGGGACAATTTTCAATCGATGCTCTATCTGGTCCGGTTGGTATTTACCAAGCTACTGATTCTGTTGCTAAATCTGGAATTTATTATTTAATGAAATGGGCCGGGATTCTAAGCATTAACTTAGGAATTATGAACTTATTACCTATTCCTGCTCTTGATGGCGGCAGATTGATGTTTTTTGCTGTTGAAGCTGTCAGAGGAAAACCGATTGATCGTCAAAAGGAAGGAATGGTCCATTTTATTGGATTTGCCCTCCTCATGCTGCTCATGCTAGTCGTAACTTGGAATGATATTCAAAGGTTCTTCCTGTAATATATAAATATTAATGATTAATGGGGCCGTCTATACGGTCCCTTCATTTGTTTTCAGGAAAACTATTTTACCTAAAATGGAGAATTTTTTCTGTCGAATAAAGACGAATCCATTCAACTCATATGATATAATTATTTTTTGACGAAATAAAAATTTAATGATTTTTAATAGATGGGAGAGAGAAAGATGAGCGAACATGCCGACGGCAAAAAAGAGCGATTCCAACTCTTGCTCCAGCAGCTGCAATTAATCGAGGATGCTGTTGTAGTGCATTTCAACAATGCGCAAATAGATAGGCTTTTAGTTGAAAAAAAGAATCGAAAGTGGCATTTTCAATTTTCACTCGAAAATATCCTTCCCTATAATATCTACGTTTTGTTTACGACACAACTTGAACGGACATTTTCAAACATTGCCACGATATCGTTCCAAATTAATGTAACAAACCAAACCATTTCATCTGAATTAATACGAGATTATTGGAGTTATAGCATTCAGCAAATCGATGGGATTGCTCCGCCGCTTTTAAAACTTTTACATGAACAACTCCCTGAAGTGAATGGAAATAAACTAACAATTACAGTTCGTAACGATACAGAGGGACTTGCGTTAAAGAGGAAATATGGAGAGATAATCTCAAATATATATCAATCATTTGGATTTCCTAGCCTTTCAATAGAGACGGACCTGAAAAATGTAGAAAAAAGTGATGAATACCAACAATTTTTACTTGCTAAGCAAAAAGAAGATCAAGAACGCGGACTGCAGGCAATGGTTGAATTGCAGAAAAAAGAAGCTGAAAAAGATCAAGCTTCGGGTGATTTGCCATCTGGACCACTTACTATTGGTCTTACGATTAAAGATAATAACGACTTCCGCAGTTTGATTGATATTGTTGATGAAGAAAGAAGAGTAGCAGTGGAAGGTTACATCTTTGATGCTGAGATTCGTGAACTCAGGAGCGGCAGGTCGCTGTTAACCTTTAAAATAACTGATTATACAAGTTCCATCATGGTAAAAATGTTTTCACGAGACAAAGAGGACGCCGCTCTCTTCCAACTAGTCAAGAAGGGGATGTGGGTAAAGGTTCGAGGAAGCATTCAAAATGATACCTTTGTCCGAGACCTTGTCATGATAGGAAATGATATCAATGAAATCAAACCTGCAGGTCGTAAGGATACGGCTCCTGAAGATGAAAAACGGGTTGAGCTCCATCTTCATACCCCGATGAGTCAAATGGATGCTGTCACACCTGTAAGTGCGTTGATTGCTCAGGCAAAAAAATGGGGGCATAAAGCGATTGCCGTTACCGATCACGCTGTTGCCCAATCCTTTCCTGAAGCATATGGTGCAGGGAAGAAAAATGATATTAAAATTCTCTATGGCGTTGAAGTAAACTTAGTAGATGATGGGGTCCCAATCGCCTATAATGATGCGCACCGTCAGCTTACCGAGGATACTTATGTCGTTTTTGACGTTGAAACGACGGGTCTCTCAGCAGTGTACAACACTATTATCGAACTAGCTGCTGTAAAAATACATGATGGAGAAATCATTGATCGATTTGAATCCTTTGCCAATCCACATCACCGATTATCGGCAACAACAATCAATCTCACTGGAATAACGGATGACATGGTCCAAACGGCTCCGGAAATAGAAGAAGTTCTTCGGAATTTTAGAGAATGGGTCGGAGATTCTGTCCTTGTTGCCCATAATGCTTCCTTCGATATGGGTTTCCTAAATGTCGGCTATAAGAAAATAGGCTTTGATAAAGCAAATAATCCTGTTATTGATACGCTTGAACTAGGACGCTTTCTGTATCCAGAGATGAAAAACCATCGGTTAAATACGCTGGCAAAGAAGTTCGATATTGAATTAACCCAGCATCACCGGGCGATTTATGATGCGGAAGCCACTGGTTATTTACTTTTGAAAATGTTAAAAGATTCATTAGAAAAAGGAATCGAATATCATGATCAATTTAATGATAATATGGGTAAAGGCAATGCTTACCAACGTGCACGTCCCTATCACTGTACATTATTAGCTCAAACCCAAGCAGGTTTAAAGAATCTGTTTAAACTTGTATCCATTTCTCATCTTGAATACTTTTATCGCGTCCCACGATTGCCTCGATCTGTTTTACAAAAATACAGAGAAGGGATTCTTGTTGGCTCCGGATGCAATAAAGGGGAAGTATTTGAAGGGATGATGCAAAAGTCTCCAGAGGAAGTGGAAGGCGCTGCCCGCTTTTATGATTACATTGAAGTCATGCCAAAAGAAGTCAATGCACCGTTAATTGAAATGGAATTAGTGAGCGATGAAAAAGCAATGGAAGACATTATTGCGAAAATCGTTAAATTGGGAGATAAATTAGGTCTTCCAGTTGTTGCCACAGGGAATGTCCATTATCTTAACGAAAATGATAAAATTTATCGCAAAATATTAATTAATTCGCAAGGGGGAGCGAATCCGCTCAACCGTCATCAACTTCCAGATGTTCACTTTAGAACAACCAATGAAATGCTTGATGCCTTTTCATTTTTAGGAAAAGAGAAAGCAAAAGAAATTGTCGTCACGAACACAAATAAAATTGCTGATATGATTGAAGTTATTAAACCAATTAAAGATGATTTGTATACACCGAAAATTGAGGGTGCCGATGAAGAAATGCGCGAAATGAGTTACGGAATGGCACGGAAGATTTACGGTGACAACTTGCCTGAAATTGTTGAAGCCCGGTTAGAAAAAGAACTGAAAAGTATTATTGGACATGGATTTGCCGTTATTTATTTGATTTCACACAAGCTAGTTAAAAAATCATTAGATGATGGTTACCTTGTAGGTTCCAGGGGATCTGTCGGCTCATCACTGGTTGCAACGATGACAGAAATTACGGAAGTAAATCCACTGCCGCCACATTATGTATGTCCAACCTGTAAGCATTCAGAGTTCTTTAATGATGGATCAGTTGGGTCTGGGTTTGATTTACCTGATAAAGATTGTCCGCAATGCGGCGGTAAATACCATAAAGACGGACACGATATTCCGTTCGAAACGTTCCTTGGATTTAAAGGGGATAAGGTTCCCGATATCGATTTAAACTTCTCTGGTGAGTACCAGCCGCGTGCCCATAACTATACGAAGGTTCTTTTCGGTGAGGAATATGTTTATCGTGCTGGGACAATAGGCACGGTTGCCGATAAAACAGCTTTTGGTTATGTGAAGGCATATCAGCAGGATAACAATCTTCAACTCCGCGGTGCCGAAGTGGAACGATTAGCTTCGGGATGTACTGGAGTTAAAAGAACAACGGGACAGCACCCGGGGGGGATTATCGTAATCCCTGATTACATGGATGTTTATGATTTTTCACCGATTCAATTCCCAGCTGACGATAGAAATTCAGAATGGAAGACAACTCATTTCGATTTCCATTCCATCCATGATAATGTCTTAAAGCTTGATATTCTAGGGCACGACGATCCTACAGTCATTAGGATGCTTCAGGATCTGAGCGGAATGGATCCAAAAACAATCCCAACCGATGACCCTGAAGTTATGAAGATATTCAGCGGCACCGAGTCATTAGGTGTAACTGAACAACAAATCATGTGTAAAACGGGTACACTGGGTATTCCAGAGTTTGGGACTCGATTTGTTCGTCAGATGCTTGAAGATACAAAACCAACTACTTTTTCTGAACTAGTGCAAATCTCAGGTCTGTCTCATGGTACCGATGTATGGCTTGGGAATGCTCAGGAATTAATTCATAATAAAACCTGTAATCTGAGTGAAGTAATTGGCTGCCGGGATGATATCATGGTCTACCTTATTTATCAGGGATTGGATCCTTCCTTTGCTTTTAAAATTATGGAATCCGTTCGTAAAGGTAAAGGGTTAAGTGAAGAAATGGAAGCTGAGATGAGGAAAAATGAGGTTCCGGAATGGTACATCGACTCCTGTAAAAAGATCAAGTATATGTTCCCTAAAGCTCACGCGGCTGCCTATGTACTTATGGCAGTTAGAATTGCCTATTTCAAGGTTCATTTGCCGCTCCTATATTATGCCGCTTACTTTACTGTACGTGCTGAAGACTTTGATATTGAAGCGATGTCGCGCGGTTCAGAAGCAATTCGTGCTAAAATTGAGGAAATTAATGCTAAAGGCTTGGAAGCATCAAACAAAGAGAAAAACTTATTGACGGTATTAGAACTAGCATTAGAAATGACAGAAAGAGGCTTTGTATTCCAAAACTATGATTTATATAAATCTTCTGCCTCTGAATTTATCATTGAAGGCAATTCCTTAATACCGCCATTTAATTCGATTCCAGGTCTTGGAACAAATGCTGCCTATAATATTGTCAAAGCTCGGGAATCAGGAGAGTTTTTATCTAAAGAAGATTTGCAGCAGCGCGGAAAAGTATCTAAAACTATCCTTGAATATTTGGACAAACAGGGGTGTCTCGCATCCCTTCCAGAGCAAAACCAGTTATCGTTGTTTTAAATAGGAAAATACTTGACAAACGGCGAAGCTATTTGCATAAAAATGATGGTTATGGTATAGTTTTATTGGAAATACTAAGAAATACTCTCGTGAACAAGAGTGGGGAAACCCGCTCTTTCCTTTTTGTATACGACTTTTTTTCTTAGTATAACTTGATAAAACTTTCCGTGAACTACATACAATATGGGTGAAATTATCGGAAAAGGAGGTAAAGCATGAGCAAGGTAACGGAAGTTGTAGAAGAATTGGCTGCACCTATTTTTCAAGAACTTGGTTTAGAATTAGTGGAAATTGAGTATGTGAAAGAAGGGAAAAGTTGGTTTCTACGCGTATATATCGATAAAGACAACGGTGTTGATATTGAAGATTGCGGACTCGTTAGCGAAAAACTCAGCGAAAAACTCGATGAGCTTGATCCGATTCCCCATAACTATTTTCTTGAAGTTTCTTCACCTGGGGCAGAGCGTCCATTAAAAAAAGATAAAGACTTTCAAAAAGCAATCGGTAAAAATGTTTTTATCAAAACTTATGAACCAATCGATGGGGAAAAAAGCTTTGAAGGGACCTTATTAGAATTTGATGGACAACTTTTAAAAATTGAAATGAAAATAAAGACCCGTAAGAAGACGATTGAACTTCCCTATGAAAAGGTAGCAAATGCGCGTTTAGCAGTTACATTTTCGTAATGAAATTATTGGAAAAAGATAGGGGGATACACAAAGATGAGCAGCGAATTATTAGATGCTCTTACTATACTGGAAAGAGAAAAAGGTATTTCCAGAGATGTTATCATTGAAGCAATTGAAGCAGCCCTTGTTTCGGCGTATCGCCGAAATTTTAATCAGGCACAGAATGTAAGGATTGATTTAAATTTACAGACAGGATCGATGCGTGTTTTTGCTAGAAAAGAAGTCGTCGATCAAGTATTTGACCCTCGTCTTGAAATTTCCTTAGAGGATGCTAGACAAATCTCACCAAATTATCAAGTTGAAGATGTTGTCGAAATGGAAGTCACTCCTAAAGATTTCGGACGGATTGCTGCTCAGACCGCTAAACAAGTTGTTACCCAGCGTGTTAGAGAAGCAGAACGAGGAATTATTTATTCAGAATTTATTGACCGTGAAGAAGATATTATGACTGGTATTGTTCAAAGATTGGACTCCAAATTTATTTATGTAAGTCTTGGGAAAATCGAGGCCTTACTCCCAGTGAATGAGCAGATGCCCAATGAACGGTATAAACCCCATGATCGAATCAAAGTATTTATCACAAAAGTTGAAAAAACAACCAAGGGTCCCCAGATATTTGTTTCACGGACACATCCAGGCCTCTTAAAACGTCTGTTTGAGATTGAAGTACCTGAAATTTATGATGGAACCGTTGAAATTAAATCAGTTGCTCGTGAGGCAGGAGACCGCTCGAAAATCTCTGTTCATTCAGATAATCCCGAGGTAGACCCTGTTGGTTCTTGTGTTGGACCAAAAGGAGCAAGGGTTCAAGCGGTTGTTAATGAATTAAAAGGTGAGAAAATCGATATTGTTAAGTGGTCAGCGGATCCTGTTGTTTTTGTGGCAAATTCTCTTAGCCCGTCTAAAGTTTTAGATGTTATGGTGAATGAAAATGAAAAAGCAACTACTGTTGTTGTTCCTGATTATCAACTTTCATTAGCAATTGGTAAACGGGGACAAAACGCCCGCTTGGCAGCAAAATTAACAGGCTGGAAAATTGATATTAAATCTGAAACAGAAGCACGCGAAATTGGTATCTATCCGCGTGAAGAAACCATTAGGCTTTTTGATGATCATGTTGAAAATGACTTCGATTATGAAGAAGAGCTTGATTAAAAAGTGAGGTGAATGATGAGTGAACCAAAAGAAAAAAGTTCCTTTGCGTAAGTGTGTAGCAACCGGTGAAATGAAGCCGAAAAAAGAACTAGTTCGCATCGTTCGCTCAAAAGAAGGGGATGTATCCATCGATCTGACGGGAAAGAAATCCGGAAGGGGTGCCTACCTTTCAAAGGACAAGGAAGCAATCTTACTTGCCAAGAAAAAAAATACCCTATCTAATCACTTACAGGTTTCTATAAATGATTCGTTATACGAAGAGCTACTTGAGCTTATAGAGAAGGAGAATTGACAATCCAAATGAAAGATAATCAATGGATGTCATTGCTTGGCTTGGCCAATCGAGCACGTAAAATCATATCAGGTGAGGAGCTAACCGTGAAGCAGATTCAAAGCGGAAAAGCACGACTCATTTTATTATCAGCAGATGCTTCTGCAAATACGACAAAAAAAATTACTGATAAGTGTAATTCGTATGAGGTTCCATATAAATTTGTGGAAAATCGTCATCTTCTTGGCCAAGCGATTGGCAAGGAAGCCCGCGTTGTTGTAGCTGTACTGGATGATGGCTTTGCAAAAAAAATGGTAACGTTGCTCGATTAAATCTAGCGGGGGTGAAAAGATGAGTAAAATACGTGTATATGAATACGCAAAAAAACACAACATTTCAAGTAAAGAAATCATCACTAAACTAAAAGAAATGAATATAGAGGTCTCTAATCATATGGCAACAATAGAAGACGCAGACGTTAAAAAGCTTGATGAAACATTCAGCAAAAAAGAGAACAAGACATCACAACAACAAGAAAATAAACAAAATGGACAACAGTCGCAACGAACTAATTCACGTCCAGTTCAAGGGCAGCAACGTCAAAACCAAAGACCTGCTCAATCCACACAGCGACCACAAGTACAAACCAAAACGGCTAAAGCATTTGAGGAAGCGGCAGATAATAATGTTGCTCCAACAAAAGTTAAAGTGGTCTCTCCTCCAAAATCAGGAGATGGAAAGAAACAAAATCAGGAATATCAATCAAAAGAAAATAAGGTCTTTAATAATGCTGATAAAGCAAAGTCTAAGCCTTATAATAACAACCAAAACCGCAATAATAATAATAATAATAAAAATAAAAAGAAAAATCATACGCCAGTTCAACAAACACAGCCACAGAAGAAAAAAGAGAAGGAACTTCCAGCTAAAATTACTTTTAGTGAATCTCTAACAGTTGGCGAGTTAGCGAAAAAGATCTATCGTGAGCCTTCGGAAATTATTAAAAAGCTCTTTTTACTTGGAGTAATGGCAACAATTAACCAGGTATTAGATAAAGATGCGATTGAATTAATTGCAAGCGAGTATGGTGTTGAGGTTGAAGAAGAAATTAAAGTGGATACAACAGACCTTGAAGTATACTTTACTGAGGATTTAGAGGATTCTCTTGTAGAAAGACCTTCTGTCGTAACAATTATGGGTCACGTCGACCATGGGAAAACAACCTTGCTTGACTCCATTCGTAACACAAAGGTAACAGAAGGAGAAGCCGGGGGAATTACTCAACATATTGGTGCGTACCAAGTTGTTGAAAACGGCAAAAAAATTACCTTCCTTGATACTCCAGGACACGCTGCCTTTACGACAATGCGTGCACGTGGAGCTAAAATTACGGATATTACCATTCTTGTCGTAGCTGCTGATGATGGTGTAATGCCACAAACGGTTGAAGCGATTAACCATGCAAAAGCTGCTGAGGTTCCAATTATTGTCGCAGTGAATAAAATGGACAAAGAAGCTGCCAATGCGGACCGTGTAATGCAGGAATTAACAGAACATGGGTTAGTTTCTGAGGCTTGGGGCGGGGATACTATCTTTGTTCCCCTATCTGCAAAAACAGGTGAAGGTATCGATAACCTATTAGAGATGATTCTTCTCGTTAGTGAAGTAGAAGAGTATAAAGCTAATCCAGATAGAAAAGCAGTCGGAACAGTCATCGAGGCACAATTGGATAAAGGGCGTGGATCTGTAGCCACATTATTAGTCCAAAACGGTACATTAAAAATCGGTGATCCAATCGTAGTTGGTAACACGTTCGGTCGTGTACGTGCGATGGTAAATGACAAAGGCCGCCGTGTGAAAGAAGCAGGTCCATCCACACCAGTTGAAATAACTGGACTTAATGATGTGCCGCAGGCAGGGGACCGTTTTGTCGTATTTGAAGATGAGAAAACTGCACGACAAGTCGGGGAAGCTCGTGCTCAATCTGCATTAGCTGCTCAACGTGGAGAAAAATCCATTGTTAGCTTAGAAACTCTTTTTGATCAATTGAAACAGGGCGAAATGAAGGACTTAAACATCATCCTGAAAGCAGATGTTCAAGGCTCTGCGGAGGCTGTTGCTGCTTCATTGCAAAAAATAGATGTTGAGGGAGTAAACATTAAAATTATTCATAGTGGTGCGGGTGCCATTAATGAATCTGATATTACCCTTGCTGCAGCTTCAAATGCCATTGTTATTGGTTTTAATGTTCGTCCAGATGTTAATGCCAAACGGGCAGCAGAGGCTGAGAAAGTAGACGTTCGTCTTCACCGTATTATTTATAAAGTTATCGAAGAGATTGAAGCGGCTATGAAAGGTATGCTTGATCCTGAATTCCAAGAGAAGATTATTGGTCAAGCAGAGATTCGTCAAACTTTCAAGGTTTCAAAAGTTGGGACGATTGCTGGTTCATATGTTACAGATGGTAAAATTACCCGTGACAGTGGAATTCGTCTAATTCGTAACGGTGTTGTAACCTTTGAAGGTAATATTGATGCGTTAAAACGATTTAAGGATGACGTAAAAGAAGTATCACAAGGGTACGAATGTGGAATTACCATTAAAAACTTTAATGATGTGAAAGAAGGAGACATCATTGAAGCTTATGTAATGGAAGAAATTGAACGTAAATGATCATCGGTGCTGCTGAATGCGAATGTATAATTTATGATGCGCATTCTTTAAAAGAGAAACGAGCGGTTTTGCAAAGAATCCTAACTCGCTTAAAACAGAAATTTAATGTTTCTGTAGCTGAAGTAGGTTTTCAGGATGTGTGGCAGCGAACGAAAATTGCGATCGTTGTCGTCACTTCCACTCGTGTAAACACGGAACATGAGTTGAATAACGCGTTAAAATTAATTGACTCCTTTCCAGAAATAGAGAGAACGATCACCGAGATTGAATGGCTTTAAGTTAAGAGGTGAATGTGATGAGCCACAGAGCAAATCGTGTTGGAGAACAAATGAAGAAAGAACTTGGTGACATCATCGGTCGTAAAATAAAAGACCCACGGATTGGTTTTGTTACGGTTACCGATGTCGAAGTAACAGGTGATCTACAACAGGCTAAAGTATATATTTCCGTATTAGGTGATGAAGAACAAAGGGAAAATACTTTAAAGGGCCTAGCTAAAGCGAAAGGCTTTATTCGGACCGAAATTGGCCACCGAATCCGCCTTCGAAAAACCCCTGAGATTATCTTTGAATGGGATGAATCAATCGATTACGGGAATCGAATTGATACACTTCTTCACCAACTGCATAAGGATGAAAAGCCTTTAGAAAATAGGGAAGAAGAATAACTGGATAGACATATGTCTATCCTTTTTTTGATTGGAGGTTTTACAGTGGAAGGAATTCTACCTTTATTTAAACCAGCGGGACTAACATCCCATGATTGTGTCTTTCGGTTACGGAAGATATTAAAAACAAAAAAAGTGGGGCATACGGGCACATTAGATCCCGACGTCACAGGTGTACTTCCGATATGTATTGGAAAAGCAACTAAAGTGGCCGAATATATTACGGATGCAGGTAAAGCATACGAGGGAGAAGTCACTATTGGTTATTCAACAACAACGGAAGATGCGTCAGGAGAAACAGTTGCCCAAAAGCCAGTAACCAGGGTTATTCAACGGGAAGAAATTCTTAAAGTTTTAAAGTCACTAACTGGTGAAATTGAACAAACACCGCCAATGTTCTCGGCAGTAAAAGTTGGTGGTGTCCGACTGTATGAATACGCGCGAAAAGGAATCGAGGTCGAAAGGCCAACTCGAAAGGTAACGATTTATTCAATCGACCTATTAGACGATCGATCTGAATATATCGGTGAAACGATAAAATTTAAGTTTAGAGTCAGTTGTAGTAAAGGAACGTATATTCGGACCTTAGCCGTAATGATTGGTGAAATGCTTGGCTATCCAGCACATATGTCCTACCTGGAAAGAGTTCAATCAGCTTCTTATTCCTTAGAGGACTGCTTAACGTTTGAAGAGATTGAAAAACATATGGAAGCTGGAACGATTTCGAGTGTATTAAGGCCTCTAGAAACTGCACTTTCTCATTTGCCGAAACTCCAAATTAATGATAAAGTAGCAGAGAAAGTGAAAAATGGCGCATTATTACAAATGCCTGAACATTTAAAAACTAGTAACGGACCGATTATCGTTGAAACTGTAGTTGGACTGGCTCTTGCTATTTATTCAAAGCATCCTAACAAGCCTGACCTCTTTAAACCAGTTAAAGTGCTACGAAATGATTTAGATTAAAAGGTACGGTATAGAAAAGGTGAGTTTCTTTTGGAAGTAATTAGGCTTAGATTCCCATTTAATAATGCAATAGATGAATATCCGCCTCTCTCAATGGCGTTAGGCTACTTTGATGGTGTTCACCGTGGACATCAACAGGTAATTCTCGAGGCTAAAAAGCAAGCTAAAGAAAAAGGAATATGCAGTGCGGTGATGACATTTGACCCGCATCCTTCTGTAGTATTAGGAAAAACAGATAATCAAATTAAGTATATTTCCCCATTAACTGAAAAAATAAAGATAATTGAAGAGCTAGGAATTGATTATTTATTTATTATTCATTTTAGTGTGGAATTTGCTAATCTGCTGCCACAGGAATTTATTGACCAATGTGTGATTAGCCTGAACGTAAGGCATGTGGTCGCTGGCTTTGACTTTACCTATGGACGAATGGGAAAAGGAACAATGGAAACATTACCCTTTCATTCTAGAGATAAATTTTCTTTTTCGGTTGTTCCAAAATTTACACAAGGTGATGAAAAGGTAAGTTCAACTAGAATTCGCAAACTGCTTAAAGAAGGCAGGACCAATGAACTCTATTCACTTTTAGGCCGATATTATACAACATCAGGCATCGTCATCCATGGTGATAAACGAGGCCGGACGATTGGTTTTCCTACTGCGAATGTAGATTTAAATGATGATTATATTATGCCGCCTGTTGGTGTTTATGCCGTTCGAATGAAGGTACATTCAAATTGGTATGCTGGCGTATGTAATATTGGCTATAAACCTACATTTAATAAGGATGCACTCCTACCTTCCGTGGAAGTCCACTTATTTGATTTTAATGAAAATATCTATGGTGAAGAAGTGATTATTGAATGGCATCTCCACTTACGTAATGAACAAAAATTTTCAGGAATTCAAGAGCTGGTCGCGCAAATTGAACGAGATAAGCAAAATTCACTCAATTACTTTAACAAATAAGCTAGGTTATCGGTTACTATAGCCAAGTTGATTGGAGCAGGAGGCTCCCGGGAGTGCCCGTGATCCGCTCGCGCCTGAAGAGGAAATCAGACATTCTTCTTAATTATCGTCTTAAAAGGTGTTTTTCCTACAATAAACTTCGTTATATCCTTGCTTTTTGGCGTAAAAAGTTGTATTCTTATTAACGTATTAAAAATAACCTCTACTTGGCAAGACGAATCACCAACGCTTGCTCGGTATCAGGGGATTTGTAAAATTTAGGAGGTGAATTCGGATGGCAATCACTCAAGAACGTAAAAATGAACTTATCAATGAGTTTAAAACTCATGAAAGCGACACTGGATCTGCAGAAGTTCAAATCGCTGTCCTTACAGAATCAATCAACAATTTGAATGAGCACTTACGTACTCATAAGAAAGATCACCACTCACGTCGCGGTCTTTTGAAAATGGTTGGTAAACGTCGTAATCTTTTAACATTCCTACGTAACAAAGATGTTCAACGTTACCGTGTGTTAATTAATAAGCTTGGTCTACGTCGTTAGTTTACAGAAGCGGGATTATTCCCGCTTTTTTATTAGGCTAAAAAAGCTTACAGCTAAAAAAAAGAATTTTTTATACATATTTTTAAGTCAGGACTTTTTTGTGCATACTAATAAGGTGATTTGCATTGATAATATAAGCTTTTTAAGCTTTTTAATATTAGTTTAGAATGATGATTACAGCGAGGGTAGAAATTTTCGCTTCATCCTCCTAAGTGATTTAGATAGAGAGGGGTAAAAATATGGAACAATTGAAACATGAGTATTCCATTGTTTGGGCAGGTCGTAAATTAACCGTCGAAATTGGACAATTAGCCAAACAGGCAAACGGTGCTGTCCTAGTTCGTTATGGGGACACAGCAGTATTGAGTACGGCAACAGCATCAAAAGAACCTAAAAACTTAGACTTTTTCCCATTAACTGTTAACTATGAAGAACGTTTGTATGCAGTTGGTAAAATTCCAGGGGGCTTCATTAAACGTGAAGGCCGTCCAAGTGAAAAGGCAATCTTAGCAAGCCGACTGATTGACAGACCTATTCGTCCACTATTTGCTGATGGGTTCCGTAATGATGTTCAGGTTATTAGTATTGTCATGAGTGTGGATCAAGACTGTTCAACAGAAATGGCTGCAATGTTTGGTTCTTCATTAGCACTAAGTACTTCGGATATCCCATTTGAAGGACCGATTGCTGGCGTGGTTGTTGGTCGGGTGAATAATGAATTTGTCATTAATCCAACCGTTGAGCAAGCTGAAAAAAGTGATATACATTTAACAGTAGCCGGTACGAAAGATGCCATTAATATGGTTGAAGCAGGGGCATTAGAGGTTCCTGAGGAAACCATGCTTGAAGCGATTATGTTTGGTCATGATGAGATTAAGCGCCTCATTGAATTCCAAGAGAAAATTGTCGCTGAAATAGGCAAGCCAAAAAGAGAAATAACTCTTTATGAGATTGATAAGGACCTCGAGGCTGAAGTGAGGGAAATGTGTGAAGCTGATATGGTAAATGCTATTCAGGTTCAAGAGAAGCATGCCCGTGAAGATGCCATTAAAGAGGTGAAAAACCGAGTAATTGCTAAATTTGAAGAACAAGAAGCAACAGATGAAGATCTGAAACAAGTTAAGCAAATATTGGACAAGATTGTTAAAGGTGAAGTCCGCCGTTTAATTACAGTTGAAAAGGTTCGTCCTGATGGCCGTAAAATCGATGAAATCCGTCCGCTTTCTTCACAGATTAGTATTTTACCTCGTACACATGGTTCTGGTCTGTTCACACGTGGTCAAACTCAAGCGCTCAGCATTTGTACTCTTGGGGCAATGGGTGACGTACAAATTCTTGATGGTCTCGGTATTGAAGAAGAGAAACGCTTTATGCACCATTATAACTTCCCTTCCTTCAGTGTTGGTGAAACAGGTCCAATTCGTGGTCCGGGTCGTCGTGAAATTGGTCATGGTGCACTTGGAGAGCGTGCGCTTGAACCAATTGTACCGTCTGAGAAGGATTTCCCATACACCATTCGTCTTGTATCTGAAGTGCTTGAATCCAATGGTTCTACGTCACAGGCAAGTATTTGTGCAAGTACATTAGCGATGATGGATGCTGGAGTGCCGATTAAAGCACCTGTTGCCGGAATTGCAATGGGTCTCGTTAAATCAGGTGAACACTATACCGTATTATCAGATATCCAAGGAATGGAAGATCATCTTGGAGATATGGATTTTAAGGTGGCAGGTACAGCTAAAGGGGTTACTGCCCTTCAAATGGATATTAAGATTGAAGGACTATCCCGTGAGATATTAGAAGAAGCACTTCAACAAGCAAAAGTTGGCAGAATGCATATTTTGGATTCAATGTTAGCCACTATTTCTGAACCAAAAGCAGAGCTTTCACAATTTGCACCAAAAATCTTGACGATGAAAATCAATCCAGATAAAATTCGTGATGTTATTGGACCAAGTGGAAAACAAATCAATAAGATTATTGAGGAAACTGGTGTTAAGATTGATATTGAGCAAGATGGTACAGTATTTATCGCCTCAACAAATCAAGAAATGAACCAAAAAGCCAAGAAGATCATCGAAGATATTGTTCGTGAGGTCCAAGTAGGTGAATTGTATCTTGGTAAGGTGAAACGAATTGAAAAATTTGGAGCTTTCGTAGAAATCTTTGCTGGGAAAGATGGTCTTGTGCATATATCTGAACTTGCCGAAGAACGTGTTGGTAAGGTCGAGGATGTTGTAAAAATAGGGGACGAACTTTTAGTTAAGGTAACTGAAATTGATAAACAAGGTCGTGTGAACCTTTCCCGAAAAGCTGTTTTAAAAGAACAACGTGAAAAGGCAGAAGAAAACAAATAGTAAGAGTTTAGAATGATGAGTCAGGGTCCTTACCCTGGCTTTTTCAATTTGTTAAACTTGTTCCTTTTTTCTTCTTATAATAGCATTAGTTGTATTAAACCGACAGTTCTACCTTGTCCTTTCTTTACATAATCTTTATGGAAAGGGGGAAAGTTAGATGAAAAAGGTTTATTTCATTATAATCATATGTGTAGCCGGATGGATCGCGGTAAGTAATCCATTTGTTAGCAAATATTTATCTTTTAAAATGGAATCATCTTTGCCAGCAGTAAAAGAATCAGACCCTCTTTATCAAAGCATTATTAAAAATGCTCCTACATATGAAATATCGCCTAAAGATGCAACTATAGACAGGGTCTGGAAAGCAATTCCAGGCTATAATGGACGTGAGGTTGACATTGCTGCATCATATAAAAATATGAAAAGCAAAGGTGTTTTTAATGAAAAGAAACTCGTCTTCACCGAGATTAAGCCTAAGGTGCACCTTAATGATTTACCGCCATCCCCTATTTATAAAGGGAATCCTGATAAACCAATGGTAGCTTTTATTATTAATGTGGCCTGGGGCAATGAATATTTATCAGAAATGCTTGCTACATTAAAAAGGCAAAATGTTTCGGTTAGTTTTTTTCTGGAAGGAAATTGGACTAAGAAAAACCCTGAACTCGCTAAATTGATCGTTACTTCTGGCCATGAAGTCGGTAATCATTCTTATTCTCACCCTGATATGAAGCAATTAACAGCTAGCAGGGCCAGAGAACAAATTCAAAAAACCAACGAAATTATTGAAGCTGCTACCGGTAAGAAATGTATTTGGTTTGCCCCGCCTAGTGGCAGTTATCGGGATGAAACAATAAAAGTGGCTGCTGAATTTAAAATGAAGACGGTTATGTGGACGGTTGATACGGTTGATTGGAGAAAACCATCTCCAGATCAGCTGATTTCCCGTGTCATGTCAAAAATTGATAATGGTTCAATGGTTCTTATGCATCCAACTGAGTCTACTGCAAAATCACTTGATCGCTTAATCACTCAAATTAAACAAAAGGATTTAAAAATCGGAACAGTTTCTGAGTTGATGAGCGAAGAAAGAGTGGAGTAATTTTAACGTAAGAAATACTGGAAATTGGAGAAAATACAACATTATAAGTATAATGTAAGATGGAGAAGTAGCTGCGTTTGTTTATAGACTGGAGGAAGTCGATGATTAATAAATACACTTGCCAAAATGGCGTAAGAATTGTTTTAGAAAATATTCCTACCGTACGTTCGGTTGCAATTGGTGTTTGGATTGGTACTGGTTCAAGAGATGAGAACCCCGAGAACAATGGGATATCCCATTTTCTTGAGCATATGTTCTTTAAAGGCACCACCACGAGATCTGCAAAGGAAATAGCTGAATCCTTTGATAGCATTGGCGGACAGGTGAATGCATTTACATCTAAGGAATATACATGCTATTATGCTAAAGTTCTTGATACACATTCCCAATTTGCACTAGATGTGCTCGCAGATATGTTCTTCAATTCCACATTTGTGGAAGAGGAATTAAACAAAGAGAGAAATGTAGTTTTAGAAGAAATAAAAATGTATGAAGATACCCCTGATGATATCGTTCATGATTTATTGAGCAGGGCTGTTTTTGGAGACCATCCATTAGGCTATCCGATTCTAGGGACTGAAGAAATACTTAATACATTTACTGGAGAAACTCTTAAAGAATACATTCATGAGAGATATACTCCAGAAAATGTGGTCATCTCAATTGCAGGAAATGTTACTGATGCATTTATTAAAGAAGTTGAAAAGTATTTTGGTTCCTATAAAGGTGGTAACAGTCAAGTTACTGAAAATATTCCTACTTTTCATTCGAATCAAATCTCGCGGAAAAAAGAAACAGAACAGGCCCATTTATGTATAGGTTATGAAGGATTAAAGGTCGGCCATGAAGATATTTACAGCCTAATTACTTTAAATAATATTTTAGGCGGCAGTATGAGCTCAAGATTGTTCCAAGAGGTTCGCGAACAACGGGGCTTAGCGTATTCAGTATTCTCATACCATTCTGCTTACCAAGATAGTGGTATTGTAACAGTATACGGTGGAACTGGTGCGAAGCAGCTGAATGTATTATTTGATACCATTCAAGAAACACTTAATACATTGAAGCGAGATGGAATTACTGAAAAGGAATTAACGAATAGCAAAGAGCAGCTAAAAGGCAGCTTGATGCTAAGTCTTGAGAGCACAAATAGCCGGATGAGCCGGAATGGAAAAAATGAACTTTTATTAAAACGTCATCGTTCACTTGATGAAATAATTGAACAGATTGATTCGGTTACAAAAAACGGAGTCGATGAAATGGCAAGAAATATCTTTACAGATAAATATTCTGTCACTTTGATAAGCCCAGACGGAGAATTTCCTAATAAACTTGCATGAAAAGAAGAGGTATTCCATTTAGATGGATACCTCTTTTTATATAGGAAAACTTCACCACTAAGTTCTGAAATCTTTTCTTTAGTCTAAATAAGGACTTCCTCCTATAGACTATTAGTAAGGTGGAAAGGAAGGGGGGCATTTGCATTGAGATTGAGTGAATTAAGCGGGAAAGAAATTGTTGATGTAAAAAAGGCCGAACGAATGGGAGTACTCGGACAAACTGATTTAGAAATTAATGAAGGGACAGGCCAAATTCAGGCACTGCTTATTCCTTCTATAAAATGGTTTGGTTTTCGAAAACAAGGGGAAGAAATTAGGGTTCCGTGGCATCATATAAAAAAAATAGGCTCTGATATGATCATTATCGATGTACCAGACGAGGATTAATACACGCAAGCCCATGGAGGCCCAAGCAAGATTCATCTTGCTTGGGCTTTTTTATTTAGTACGTATGGAAAACTCACCGAATGAAGAGAACCGACATAAGATGGTGGAGTGATATATAGAAAAGGATTCTCTTAGTAGGATTTTTAAAAAAAGAAGGTGAATGTTTTCATGCTGACAGGGATGCAGATTGCCGTGATTGGCGGGGATGCCAGACAGCTGGAAATCATCCGCAAGTTAACCGAATTAGATGCGAGATTATCGCTTATTGGTTTTGAGCAACTTGATCACGCATTTACAGGTGCGGTCAAGGAAAAGTTGGATGAAGTAGATTTTTCAAATATGGATAACCTTATCCTGCCAGTACCCGGTACAAATTTAGAAGGTCAGGTAGAAACAATCTTTTCTAATGAAAAGGTTATTTTGACAGGGGATTTGCTTGCAAAGACCCCCGAGCATTGTACGGTTTATTCCGGAATTAGCAATCCCTACTTAAATGGAATTACTAAGGAAGCTAAACGAACTCTTATACAATTATTTGAAAGGGATGATGTGGCCATCTACAATTCAATTCCAACGGTTGAAGGGACAATAATGATGGCGATTCAACATACCGACTTTACCATACATGGGTCAAATATTGCGGTTCTAGGCTTAGGGAGAGTGGGGATGAGTGTGGCAAGAACCTTTGCTGCACTAGGAGCAAAAGTTAAGGTGGGAGCAAGGAAAAGTGAGCATATAGCTCGGATAACTGAGATGGGATTGACACCATTCCATTTAAATAATCTAGTTAATGAAGTAAAAGACACTGATATTTTAATAAACACAGCACCACATTTGATCGTGACAGCGATGGTTATCTCAAAAATGCCTTCACATACGCTCATTATTGACTTGGCCTCCAAGCCAGGAGGTACTGATTTTCGTTATGCTGAAAAAAGAGGGATTAAAGCATTGCTTGCACCGGGGCTGCCTGGGATTGTCGCTCCAAAAACGGCGGGTCAAATTTTGGCCAATGTTCTTGCCCAACTGCTTCAAGATGATTTAAGAAAGCGAAAGGGGAAAGTGAAATGAGTTTAAAAGGTAAAAGAATTGGCTTTGGCTTAACCGGCTCTCATTGTACGTATGATGCAGTATTCCCAGAAATTGAAAAGTTAGTTCAAGCCGGTGCAGAGGTAATGCCTGTCGTTACTTTTACGGTTAAAAATACAGATACCCGCTTTGGAAAAGGAGAAGATTGGATCCAAAGAATTGAAGATTTAACAGGAAACAAAGTGATCGACTCCATTGTAAAAGCAGAGCCGCTCGGACCAAAAATTCCTTTGGATTGTATGGTAATTGCTCCATTAACAGGGGTATCAATGAGTAAATTTGCGAATGCCATGAATGATAGTCCAGTATTAATGGCAGCAAAAGCAACACTGCGTAACTTAAAACCAGTGGTGCTGGGGATTTCAACAAATGATGCACTCGGTTTAAATGGAGTAAATTTAATGAGACTAATGGCTACCAAGAATATATACTTTATTCCATATGGGCAGGATGATCCAATTAAAAAACCAAATTCAATGGTTGCAAGAATGACATTGCTCACAGAAACAGTTGAAGCAGCTATCGAAGGGAAACAAATTCAACCTGTATTAGTAGAAAGGTATAAAGATTCTGACTAATAATTCCTTCATTCATCAAAATAGGTTATTTCTTTTAAGGAATATGTTAAAATAAATTATTCTATCATCAGTGGGAAGATTCAACCCACTGATGAGAAATAAAAAATTATTAATAACATGCTGGATGCTTTATACAGGCGATTTCCTTTTAAAGTATATAACCAGTTATGTACAACGATGAGTATGGAAGGGGAAAACTAGTAATGACTCAACAAAATGGATATCACGTTGCTGTTGTTGGAGCAACAGGAGCAGTCGGACAACAAATGATACAAACATTAATGAAAGAAAACTTCCCAATCAGAAAACTTACCCTATTATCTTCAGCACGTTCAGCAGGTAAAAAAGTAGATGTTAATGGTCAAGAATATACGATTGAAGAAGCAAAGCCTGAGAGTTTTGAAGGCGTTGAGATAGCCCTTTTTAGTGCAGGCGGTAGTGTATCAAAGGAGCTTGGTCCAGAAGCAGTTAAGCGTGGTGCGATCGTGGTGGACAACACTAGCGCTTTTAGAATGGATGAGAATACACCTTTAGTTGTACCAGAAGTGAACGAAGAAGACCTTCATCAACATAATGGGATTATTGCTAACCCAAATTGTTCCACCATTCAAATGGTTGTTGCCCTTGAGCCAATTCGTCAACAATTTGGTTTAAAGAAAGTTATCGTCTCCACTTATCAAGCTGTCTCCGGCTCAGGTGCAGCAGCTGTCGAGGAATTAATGCAGCAAACTCAGTCAATCTTAAACGAAGAAGCATATGAACCAAAGATTTTACCAGTGAAATCAGATAAAAATCACTATCAAATTGCTTTTAACGCGATTCCACAAATCGATAAATTTCAAGATAACGGATATACATTTGAAGAGATGAAAATGATTAATGAAACTAAAAAAATCATGCACTTACCAGAGTTACAGGTTTCTGCAACTTGCGTTCGACTTCCTGTAGCAGTTGGTCATTCTGAATCAGTTTATTTTGAAATTGAAGCGGATGATGTTAGTGCGGATGACATTAAAGCATTATTAAAGGATGCTCCAGGTATTATTTTACAAGATGATCCAGAAAATCAACTATATCCAATGCCTGCAAATTGCGTTGGGAAAAATGATGTTTTTGTCGGTCGAATTAGAAAGGACCTCGATGAATCTCGTGGTTTTCATATGTGGGTTGTCTCTGATAACTTGCTTAAAGGAGCAGCTTGGAACTCTGTCCAAATCGCAGAAAGTTTAGTGAAATTAGGTATTGTAAAATAAAGTTACATCACAAAGGCAGGTTTTTGTGTCACCATGAAAATTATTGTTCAAAAATTTGGCGGTACATCTGTAAAAGATGAAGAAAGCAGAAAATATGCTCAGAGCCATATCGAAAAAGCTTTAGCTGATGGCTATAAAGTGGTAGTTGTAGTTTCCGCGATGGGAAGAAAAGGTGACCCTTATGCAACAGATTCATTACTTTCTTTAGTCGGTGGAAATTTAAGTAAAATTTCAAAACGCGAACATGATTTATTATTGTCATGTGGTGAAGTTATATCTAGTGTTGTGTTTGTGAATATGCTGCTTGAGAGCGGAATTAGTGCTGTATCATTAACTGGTGCACAAGCAGGTTTCCGTACAAACAATGACCATACAAATGCAAAAATTATTGATATGCAATGTGATCGGTTGCTTAGTGAGTTAGAAAGTAATGATGTTGTCGTGGTAGCTGGCTTTCAAGGTGCGGCAAATAATGGTGATATGACAACCATTGGCCGGGGTGGAAGTGACACTTCAGCGGCTGCCTTAGGAGCTGCCCTAAATGCTGAGTATATTGATATATTTACAGATGTGGAAGGAATTATGACAGCAGACCCGCGTATTGCTGAAAATGCAAGACCACTATCTGTTGTAACTTACACAGAAGTGTGTAATATGGCTTATCAAGGTGCAAAGGTCATTCACCCTAGGGCGGTTGAAATCGCTATGCAGGCAAAAGTGCCAATCCGGATTCGTTCAACCTATTCAGATAATTTAGGAACATTGGTCACATCCATAAATAAAAATAATCGTGGCAGTGATATAAAGGAACGTGTTGTTACCGGAATCGCTCATGTTTCAAATGTTACCCAAATTAAAGTCTTTGCAAAAAAGGATCAATATTACTTGCAGGCTGAAGTATTTAAGGCGATGGCCAATGAAGGCATCAGTGTAGATTTTATCAATATTTCTCCTAATGGTGTAATCTATACAGTTACGGAAGAAATGACGGATCGTGCAATTACAGTTCTAAATGAATTAGGCAATGACCCCGTCGTTGAGCGTCATTGTGCTAAGGTTTCTGTTGTTGGTGCAGGAATTGCCGGTGTCCCTGGTGTTACCTCCAAAATCGTGACGGCTTTATCGGATTATGGGATTCGTATATTACAATCTGCTGATAGTCATACTACGATTTGGGTACTTGTAAAGCAGGATGATTTAGTTAAATCGGTTAATGCCCTTCATGATGCCTTTCAGTTAGAAGATGAATCAGTAGAATTTAATATTACTGATTTATAAAAGTTATCTTCAAATGAATAGTAAATCCCTAAGATGAATTGTGGATTTAATTATGCTTGATGGTATTGAGAGGAGTAGAAATATGGTTCATTTCGGGCGAGTTTCGACGGCAATGGTAACTCCCTTTGATAAAAAAGGACATATTGACTTTGCTAAAACCACGCAATTAGTGAATTATTTAATTGAAAATGGAACAGAATCCCTTGTAATTGCTGGGACCACTGGTGAATCTCCAACCTTGTCTAAGGAAGAAAAACTTGCATTATTTGATCATGTTGTTAAAGTAGTAAATAAGCGCATTCCAGTAATAGCTGGAACAGGAAGCAATAATACTTATGCATCTATTGAATTAACAAAAAAAGCTGAGCAGCTTGGAGTGGATGCAATAATGATTGTTGCTCCTTATTATAATAAACCAAATCAAGAAGGCCTTTATCAGCATTTCAAGGCTGTTGCAGAAGCAACCTCCTTGCCGGTAATGGTTTACAACATACCAGGCCGTTCTGCAGTTAATATCCAGCCTGATACGATTATTCGATTATCAAAGATAGCAAATATTGTTGCAGTTAAGGAAGCAAGCGGTGATCTTAATGCAATGACACATATCGTTGCTAATACAGATGATGATTTTGTTTTATATAGTGGGGATGACAGTATGACAATCCCTGTGCTTTCTATTGGCGGGGTAGGTGTAATTTCGGTTGCATCTCACGTTATTGGGAATCAACTGCAGGAAATGGTTAAAGCTTTTTTTAATGGTGAAAATGAAAAGGCTGCTAAAATGCATCAACAGCTTCTCCCAATTATGCAAGGGTTATTTGCTGCTCCGAGTCCTGCTCCTGTAAAAACGGCTTTACAGGTATCAGGATTAGATGTCGGGTCAGTAAGGCTCCCACTCGTTGGGCTGACAGAACAAGAACGAACAACATTAATTACTCTATTAAAACAAATAAAATGAATAGTCAAAGCCAACCGGATCAAAAAGCCGGTTGGCTTTTTGATTTAAAAGGCTGTGTTAAGGCTTATTGTATATTTTGGCACCCTGTTGATTGGAGCGGAAATCAACAGGCAACTTTAACAAAGCCATCAGAAAAAGTCATTATTGCATTTTTATTGGAAAGGTTTTCAAAAATCAAGTATAATAATTATAACTGATTTGGATCGGAAATAAGAAAGGCGGATGCACCCTATAGAGCGGAGCTGCAGCTAGACATTTTTCGGAGTTCAATTAAATAAATTTAGTTACAACATAGGAGGATTTACAAATTGATAAACAAAATTAATAACTCCATTAAGGTAATCTCACTTGGTGGCGTAGGAGAAATCGGAAAAAATATGTATCTTGTCGAAGTGGACAAGGATATATTTATTATTGATGCCGGCTTAATGTTCCCCGAGGAAGAAATGCTAGGCATAGATATTGTCATTCCGGATATTACATATTTAAAAGAAAATAAGGAACGGGTAAAGGCAATTTTCCTTACTCATGGACATGAAGATCATATTGGGGCATTGTCATATGTTCTTACCCATATTGATGTGCCTGTTTATGGAACTAAGCTCACACTGGCACTTGCAAGTGCAAAGCTTAGAGAACAGGATTATTTTAGTAAGACAAATTTTATTGAAGTGCAGTCAGATACGATTGTTAACTTAGATGCAGTTGATGTTAGTTTCTTTAAAACCAATCATAGTATTCCAGATTCTGTGGGGATTTGCATTCATACCTCTGAAGGTTCCATTGTTTATACAGGTGATTTTAAATTTGATCAGGCGGCTACACAGCTTTATAAACCTGAAATTGGAAAGATGGCAGCTATTGGAGAACAAGGGGTTTTATGTTTATTGTCTGATAGTACGGAAGCTGAAAAGCCTGGTTATACTGCATCAGAAGCAATTGTGGAACGGGAAATGTCCAATACCTTCTATAATGCACCTGGGAGGATTATTGCAGCATGTTTTGCCTCGGATATAAATAGAATTCAGCATATTTTTAACGCAGCAAAGGAAAACGGACGTAAAGTGGCTGTGGTCGGTAAGAGCTTGGAGCGGATCTATCATATTGCCCTTGATTTAGGATATTTAGAAGTAGAAGAAGATCTAATTATTCCTGTCAGTCAGTTAAAAGAATATCAGGATCATGAAATTGTCGTATTAATGACTGGGAGTCAGGGTGAACCGATCGAGGCTTTGCAGAGAATGGCAAAGCAAATGGATAAAGTGGTTAACATCCAAAAAGGAGATACGGTTTTGATTGCCGCTTCCCCGCTTAGAGGCAGTGAAGTATTTTTATTTAAAACAATCGACTTGCTCTTTAGAGCTGGTGCTAATGTTATATCGGGTAAAAGGACGATCCATGTATCAAGTCATGGCAGTCAAGAAGAATTAAAATTTATGATTAACTTAATGAAGCCGAAATATCTCGTTCCTGTACATGGTGAATATCGGATGCTTAAAGCGCACCGAAAATTAGCTTTGGAATGTGGTCTCACAGATGAACAAATTATTATCCCTGACCGTGGAGATATTCTAGAATGGAAGGAAGGCAGACTAGCCATTTCGGGTAAGGTTCCTTCTGGGAATATTCTAATTGATGGCATTGGTGTTGGTGATGTCGGGAATATCGTCCTACGTGACCGAAGGCTCTTATCGCAGGATGGAATCCTAATTGTCGTAGTGACATTGAAAAAACAAGACAAGAGTATAGCAGCTGGTCCTGAAATTATTTCTAGAGGATTTGTTTATGTTCGCGAATCGGAGAAGTTGATGGAGGAGTCAACAAAACTAGTTCGTGACATTGTAGAAAGAAATATTGCCAAAGAAACATTTGAATGGTCTAGTTTAAAGCAAGAGATAAGAGAAGAATTAAATCGAAATTTATATGAAAAGACAAAAAGAAGACCGATGATTCTCCCAATCATTATGGAAATCTAGAATGAAAGCACTGGACATCCAGTGCTTTTTATTTTTGGCATGATTTTACCTTATAAGATAATACTAACCTATATCATGCTTGAAGGGAGTATTAAGGATGAATAACGATTTTCAAAAGGATAAAACTGCGAGTCAAGAAGGCGGCGAACCTCAAAAAGAGGATAAACCATCTTCTGCATTAATAGAAAAAATTCAGCAGCTAGGACAAACAAATGTCCCGCAGCTGTCAACAGATTCTAAAATTCATTGTTTGACAATTATTGGTCAAATTGAAGGGCATTTGGCACTGCCACCACAAAACAAAACAACAAAATATGAGCATATCATTCCTCAACTTGTAGCAATAGAACAAAACCCTAAAATAGAGGGTGTTCTCATTATTTTAAATACGGTTGGCGGGGATGTTGAGGCAGGCCTAGCTATATCTGAAATGCTTGCGACTCTGTCAAAGCCGACGGTTTCCATTGTATTAGGAGGAGGCCACTCCATTGGAGTTCCAATTGCTGTTTCCTGTGACTACTCCTTTATTGCTGAAACCGCAACCATGACGATCCACCCTATTCGATTAACGGGTCTTGTAATTGGTGTGCCGCAAACCTTCGAATATTTGGATAAAATGCAAGACCGGGTCATTAACTTTGTAACCAAGCATTCAAAAATTAGTGAAGAAACATTTAAAGATTTAATGTTTGCAAAAGGAAATTTAACTAGGGATATTGGAACGAATGTAATTGGTGTTGATGCTGTTAAGACAGGTTTAATTGATGAAGTAGGTGGGCTTGGACAGGCAATGAAAAAGTTAAATGAAATGATTGACCTACATAGAGAAAAGGATGAGGGGATGATCCAATGATACTTTATACTATGGTGCCACCCGAATTAATTTTTCCTTATGAGGCGGAATCACCCAGACAACCACAAATGGTCAGTTACCAGGGCATACCCCTCATGGTAGAGTTTGTAGATGGTCAAAATGTTCAAGTCATCCGGAATCTAAGTACAGATCCCCAGCATTACTTGGATGACCAACTATGTCCGGGAGCAAAAATTTCTTTCGCGAACCTGGACGGATTGTCCGCTATGTAATAGAAGATTATGGTATAATCAAGGGAAGACACTAGAGCAGCCAGTAAGGCTGCTTTCTTCCTTTTTACCCTCTTATACAGGGATGTTATATACTAAAGGAATAATATACCATAATAAACACAGGGTGATTAGATGGCAAAGAAAAAGAGAAGACAACCTAAAAAAAGAGATAACCATTTGAAAAAGACTGTTCAATTTGAATTATCCGCATTGGCCATTTTAGCAATTGCAATCATATCGATAGCAAAACTTGGTGCAGTAGGAAAAGCAACCGTGATTTTCTTCCGATTTTGGATGGGAGAATGGTATATGCTCAGTTTAATTGGACTAGTTGTATTAAGCGTTTATTTAATGTGGAAACGAATTATTCCTTTTTTCTTCCATATTAAATTAGTTGGAGTGTACTTTATTACTTCAGCGATTCTGCTCCTAAGTCATGTCACGCTTTTTCATTTGCTAACCAATGATGGGAAATTTAAAGACCCCAGTGTGATCAGCAATACATGGGAATTATTTATGATGGAACTAAGAGGTGAAACAAGCACAACCGATTTAGGTGGGGGAATGCTTGGGGCAGTATTATTTGCTTTATTTCATTATTTATTTGCAGAGACCGGGACGAAAATTATTGCTTTTATTTTCATCCTAATTGGAGTTATTTTACTAACTGGAAAATCTTTTGGAGATTTTGTTGCGAAAATCATGATGGTTCTTGTTGATTTCTCAAAAAGTCAATGGGATGCATTTAAAACCGATATGACAGAATGGAAACAAAAACAACAGGAGAAAAAAGCAGAAAGAACTACACAAAGAAGACAAGTGCAGGAGATCAGTGAACAGAATCGCCAGACAAGATCAACTACAGAATCACAATCACCTCAGGAAGAAATCAGTTCTCCAGAGCCAATTATTTCTAGCTTTGCAGATAGGGCCTATGTTGAAGAGGTAATTGAAACAAATCAGCCTGCAGAAACGAAGCAAACTAAAAGCAAGCCGGAAGAAAATGAAGATCCAATACCGCCAATCACTTTTACAGAAGTCGAGAATATCGACTATGAGTTACCCCCGCTTAGATTGTTAAGTTTGCCAAGAAAAGCAGACCAAAGTGGAGAATATGAACAAATCCATGCGAATGCGGCAAAGCTCGAGAGAACATTTCAAAGCTTTGGAGTAAAGGCGAGAGTTACTCAAGTACATTTAGGACCAGCTGTTACAAAATATGAAGTTCATCCCGATGTAGGTGTAAAGGTAAGTAAAATTGTCAGTCTAAGTGATGACTTAGCATTAGCACTAGCTGCTAAAGGAATTCGAATTGAAGCGCCAATCCCTGGTAAATCAGCGATTGGAATAGAGGTACCTAATTCAGAGGTGGCAATGGTTTCACTTCGTGAGGTATTAGAAGCAACCCAAAATGACAAGCCCGACTCAAAACTGTTAATTGGTTTAGGCAGAGACATTACGGGTGAGGCTGTTTTGGCGGAATTAAATAAAATGCCCCATTTGTTGGTTGCTGGTGCAACTGGAAGCGGTAAAAGTGTATGTATAAACGGAATTATCACTAGTATATTGATGCGAGCAAAGCCTCATGAAGTAAAATTAATGATGATTGACCCGAAAATGGTTGAATTGAATGTTTATAATGGGATTCCACACCTATTAGCACCGGTAGTAACGAATCCCAAAAAAGCCTCACAAGCATTGCAAAAAGTAGTAAGCGAAATGGAACGACGTTATGATTTGTTCTCACATACGGGAACGCGTAATATTGAGGGCTATAATGAACATGTAAGAAGGCATAACTTAGAAGAAAATGATAAACAGCCATTGCTGCCATTTATTGTCGTTATTGTTGATGAGTTAGCAGACTTAATGATGGTTGCCTCTTCAGATGTGGAGGATTCGATTACCCGCCTTGCACAAATGGCCCGTGCGGCAGGAATTCACTTGATTATTGCAACCCAACGGCCATCTGTTGATGTCATTACTGGGGTAATTAAAGCAAATATTCCATCAAGAATTGCCTTTGCCGTATCCAGTGCTACCGATTCCAGGACAATTTTGGATATGGGTGGTGCAGAAAAACTGTTAGGCAGAGGCGATATGTTATTCCTTCCAGTTGGAGAATCAAAGCCAGTTCGAGTTCAAGGTGCTTTTCTTTCGGACCAAGAAGTGGAGGATACGGTAGAATTTGTAATTGGACAGCAAAAAGCTCAATATCAGGATGAAATGATACCAGATGATATCCCAGAAGTAACGGGTGCGGTCGATGATGATATTTATGAAGAGGCAGTTGACTTAATTATTGAAATGCAAACAGCATCTGTTTCTATGTTACAAAGACGTTTTCGTATTGGGTATACAAGAGCAGCAAGATTAATAGACGAAATGGAGGCACGTGGGATCGTTGGACCTTATGAAGGCAGTAAGCCACGAGCTGTCTTGCAGGCGAAACCAATAGATAAAGAAGAACAAAGTTCATAAATTAGTTGGTGAAATTAGCAGAAACTGTAAAAGGTAGACTAGAAAATATAGTGCCTTTATTATGATGGGAAAATTATCATAATAAGGGCTGTTTTTTGTGGGTGAAATTACCCGCAAAATCCAAAATAATATATAGGAAAAATTTCCTTGATACATTTGTGACATAACCTTCCCCATTATCGACAAAATTTATAAATAGCTATTTATTTATACCCAAAAAAGTGTTAATATAAATTTCGATTAGTAGAAATGATATCAGATGTCTGATGTCTAAGGAAAAGGCTGGAGGATACAGGATGTCTATAAAATCAGATAACCGGCATTTATACCTACAAGTTATCGATCGTCTAAAGCAAGATATAGCAGATGGAGTATATAAAGAAAAAGAGAAATTACCTTCTGAGTTTGATCTTGCCAAACATCTTGGTGTGAGCAGAGCAACTCTTCGAGAAGCATTACGGATCCTCGAAGAAGAAAATGTCATCATTAGACGACATGGCGTGGGTACTTTTGTTAATGTAAAGCCCTTGTTTACATCAGGTATAGAACAACTTAATAGTGTAACAGCCATGATTAAACAAGCTGGAATGACTCCTGGAACAATTTTCCTTAGTTCATCAACACAAGATGCTACCGAAGAGGATATTCGCCGTTTTTCCTGTTCTATTGATGAGGAGATTTTCGTGATGGAGAGGGTTAGAACCGCCAATGGGGAGCCAGTCGTTTATTGTGTCGACAAGGTACCCAAACGTATTCTGCCGGAAACATTTTCACATGCAGAAGAATCGATCTTTCATATTTTGGAAGAAAAAGCTAACAGAAGAATTACATACGCGGTTGCTCAAATTGAGCCCTTAGGCTATCATGAGAAAATTTCCCCAATTCTAGAATGCGAACCAGAAACTGCATTGTTAGTCTTAAAGCAAATGCATTTCGATGAAATGGATGAACCTATTCTTTTTTCGGTAAACTATTTTAAAGCGGACAAGTTTAGTTTTCATGTTTTAAGGAAAAGAATTTAAATTTTTTTCATCCATCTTGAAAACGCAATCAGTCATGCTATTCAAAAATTTTTACTTAATCAATCCATATTCATAGGGGGTCAATACCATGAAAAAGCGTAAAATTGGAACGGCATTATCACTTGTTCTTGCTGCTGGTACACTATTAGGAGCATGTGGAAAAAGTGATAATACAAACAAAGATACATCAAAAGGCGGAGAAAAGAAAAATGAATTCTCTGTAGCAATGGTTACTGATGTTGGTGGTGTTGATGACAAATCATTTAACCAATCTGCTTGGGAAGGTCTTCAGAAATTTGGTAAAGATAACGGATTATCAAAAGGTAAAGGCGGATATGATTACGTTCAATCAAAATCAGATGCAGATTACGCTACCAACTTAAACACTCTTGCCCGTCAAGATTTTGATTTAGTATTCGGTATTGGATTTTTGATGCAAGGTGCTGTGGAAGAAATTTCTAAGCAACAAAAGGATCATCACTTTGCAATTGTTGACTCTGAAGTCAAACAACCAAATGTTGCAAGCATTCTATTTAAAGAACAAGAAGCATCATTCCTTGCAGGAGTTGCAGCAGCAATGACAACTAAATCCAATAAAATTGGATTTATTGGTGGTATTGAAGGGGCAGTTATTGAACGTTTTGAAGCAGGCTTTGTAGCTGGTGTTAAAGCTGCAAAACCTGAAGCGACTGTTGACATTCAATATGCTGGTGCATTTGATAAAGCAGAGCTTGGACAATCGATTGCTTCGAAAATGTATTCTTCAGGCGATGATGTAGTTTTCCACGCTGCTGGTGGTACAGGTGTAGGGTTATTTAAAGAAGCTAATGACCTTAAGAAAAAAGATCCATCTCGTGAAATTTGGGCTATCGGGGTTGACAGTGACCAAGCAAACATGGGTCCAGATATTGTTTTAACTTCCGCTCTTAAACGCGTAGATAATGCGGTTTATGACGTTTCTACAAAAACGAAAGATGGTAACTTCCCTGGTGGGGAAGTGGCATTATACGGTCTTGCTGAAGACGGTGTTGGGTTAGCTCCAATCAATAGCAAAGCACCGAACAAGGCTGCGATTGAAACATCTGTTAAAGATTGGACTGACAAAATTAAATCAGGTTCAGTGAAAGTTCCTGGTACTCGTGCAGAATTAAAGACTTTTAGCGCAAAATAATTTTTGTGGAATAAGCGGGAGAATTCTCGCTTATTCCAAACTATGGAATCCTAACTGAAGCGTGGAATAAATGTTCTACCTTTCATTTAAGATTTTATTAGGGAGTTAATCCCTGTTTTTTAAAAATCCTTAAAGGTCTGACCTCTTACTACTATTGGTCAAATTTTCCTTTTATCTTAACACAGGGAGTGAGAAAGATGGATTTTGTAATTGAAATGCTCAACATTCGAAAGGAATTTGGCGGTTTCGTTGCGAATGATAACATTACCCTTCAATTGAAGAAGGGCGAAATTCATGCATTACTTGGTGAAAATGGTGCAGGCAAATCCACTTTAATGAATGTACTTTTTGGTTTATACCAGCCGGAACAAGGAGAAATTCGGGTAAAAGGGAAACCAGTTAATATTTCTAACCCAAATATTGCTAATGATCTAGGGATCGGAATGGTTCACCAACACTTTATGCTTGTTGATACTTTTACTGTAACGGAAAATATTATTCTCGGCAGAGAAATCACCACAGGCGGTCGAATTGATCTTAAAAAGGCAGAAAAAGAGGTTCGTGAAATTTCAGAACGATATGGTTTGGCCGTTGACCCTCAAGCAAAAATTTCCGATATATCAGTTGGAATGCAGCAAAGGGTAGAAATTTTAAAAACGTTGTACCGAGGTGCTGAAATTGTCATTTTTGATGAACCATCAGCCGTACTAACCCCACAAGAAATAAAAGAACTTATGCAGATTATGAAAACGCTTATAAAAGAAGGAAAGTCGATTATTTTAATCACCCATAAGTTAAAAGAGATTATGGAAGTTGCCGATCGGTGTACCGTCATACGCAAAGGTAAAGGAATTGGGACAGTAAATATTAGTGAAACAAACCCTAATGAACTTGCGAGCTTAATGGTTGGGCGTGAAGTCGTCTTCAAAACCGAGAAAACAGAAGCAAAACCCAAACAGGATGTATTACAGATTCAAGACTTACTAGTAAAAGATGCTCGCGGAATTAATGTTGTAAATGGTCTTAATCTAACCGTAAAAGCCGGGGAGATTGTTGGGATTGCTGGTGTTGATGGCAATGGACAATCAGAATTCATTGAGGCTATTACTGGTTTACGTAAGGCAGAAAGTGGCAGCGTGAAGTTAAATGGAAATGAACTTATTAATCATACTCCTAGAAAAATAACTGAGGCGGGTGTTGGTCATATTCCTCAGGACCGCCATAAACACGGACTTGTGTTAAATTTCCCAATCGGTGAGAACATGGTCTTACAAACGTATAATAAAAAGCCATATTCAAAAAATGGGATTCTAAATTTTAAAGAGATTTATAAAAAGGCAAAAACTTTAATTAGTGAATTTGATGTCAGGACTCCAAGTGAGTACACCTTGGCTCGCGCTCTTTCTGGTGGTAACCAGCAAAAGGCCATTATTGGACGTGAGGTTGACCGTAATCCGGATTTATTAATTGCAGCACAGCCTACACGTGGATTAGATGTTGGTGCGATTGAATTTATTCATAAGCGTCTTATAGAGCAGCGTGATAATGGAAAAGCTGTTTTACTTATTTCATTTGAATTGGATGAAATATTAAACGTGAGTGACCGAATTGCTGTTATATATGAGGGGAAAATTGTTGCGGTAGTTAACCCAAGAGAAACTTCAGAACAAGAACTTGGCTTATTGATGGCTGGGTCAAATAGAAAGGAAGCGGGTGAACACGCCAATGCTTAAAAGCTTTAAAAGTATCTTAACACCTATTATTGCCGTTTTATTGGGGATAATTGTTGGAACTATTATTATGATCATCAGCGGTTATGATGCACTCGCAGCATTCACAGCATTATGGAACGGGGCTTTTGGTGATTCTTATTATCTAGGAGAAGTAATTAGACAGTTTACTCCTTATATTCTTGCAGGATTAGCTGTAGCATTTGCTTTTCGTGTCGGCCTGTTTAATATTGGAGTAGAGGGACAATTTTTAGTTGGCTGGCTAGCCGCAGTATGGGTGGGAGTTGCCTTCGATCTCCCGAAAATTATCCATTTACCATTAGCTATTATAGCAGCTATGGTAGCTGGAGCCTTGTGGGCGTTCATCCCTGGCTTCTTAAAAGCTCGTTTTCGCGTTCATGAAGTAATTGTTACCATTATGATGAATTATGTTGCCTTACATGTTTCAAATTATTTTATAAAAAATATCATTACAGATAATAAAGATAAAACAGATATGATTAAAGAATCTGCCACATTAAGGTCTCCCTGGTTAGAGAGTTTAACTGATTATTCAAGACTTCACTGGGGTATTATCCTTGCCATTTTATCCTGCTTTGTTATGTGGTTCTTATTAGAACGGACAACTAGAGGATTTGAATTAAGATCAGTAGGTTTTAACCAACATGCTGCCCATTATGCTGGGATGAATGTTAATAAAAATATTATCCTCTCTATGGTTATTGCTGGTGCTTTTGCTGGTTTAGCAGGATCGATGGAAGGATTAGGAACTTTCGGCTACGCCACCGTTAAAGGCGGTTTTACAGGTGTTGGATTTGATGGGATTGCTGTTGCCCTGCTAGGTGGGAATACATCAATAGGTGTATTTTTCTCAGCTATATTATTTGGTGCACTAAAAGTGGGAGCATTAAATATGCCTCTCGAAGCGGGTGTTCCGAATGAATTAGTTGATATCATTATTGCCTTGATTGTATTCTTTGTTGCATCAAGTTATATTATTAGAATATTTCTTGACCGATTTAGTAAAAAGGAGGTGAAGTAAGTTGAGCTTAATGGAAATATTAATGATTGTTGTTCCATCCACTTTGTTATGGGCAGCTCCACTTGTCTTCACTGCATTAGGCGGTATTTTCTCTGAGCGTTCGGGAGTTGTAAATATTGGTCTTGAAGGATTAATGGTTATAGGTGCATTTACAGCTATTGTCTTTAACCTTACCTTCGTTAATTCGTTCGGAAGTTGGACACCTTGGATTGCAATTGTAGTTGCAATGGTTGCGGGTGCGATATTTTCAATGTTACATGCGGTAGCTGCGATTACATTCCGTGCTGACCATACTGTTTCTGGTGTTGCTATTAACTTACTTGCATCAGGCTTAACATTGTTTCTAGTAAAACTAATCTATGATAAAGGTGAAACAGATATTATCAGCAAAGGATTCAATAAAATTGATATCCCGGTTTTAAAAGATATTCCAGTTATTGGGAAAATATTTTTCCAAAACACGTATTGGACTTCATTCTTAGCAATCATTGTTGCAATTATCGTTTGGTACATTGTATTTAAAACACCATTTGGACTGCGCCTCCGTTCTGTTGGTGAACATCCAATGGCTGCTGATACAATGGGGATTAATGTTACAAAAATGCGTTATTTAGGTGTTATTCTTTCAGGTGCTTTTGGTGGTCTGGGTGGTGGAGTATATGCACAATCCATTACATCTAACTTCAGCCACTCAACAATCAGTGGTCAAGGTTTCATGGCATTAGCGGCAATGATTTTCGGGAAATGGCATCCACTTGGCGCACTTGGTGCTGCAATATTCTTTGGTTTTGCACAAAGTATTAGTATCATTGGATCAAGCTTACCTTTCTTAAAAGAAATTCCGAATGTGTACCTGTTAATTGCTCCTTATGTTTTAACAATATTAGCTTTAACTGGCTTCATCGGTCGTGCAGATGCACCTAAAGCATCTGGTACTCATTATATTAAAGGTAGTAGATAATTCATCTACTATACGGACGGAATCCTTGGTTATCTTGCCAGGGGTTCTTTTTTTATGAGAGAAAAAGTGATATTGCTTGTATTGACCGACCCTGCCAAATTATAGTAATAAGTATAGGTTTTCTTTCAAAGGAAATGATATAAAGAAAAATGCTTACATATTGTAATGTATAACCTTTAACAGTTAAGGAGGAATGGATGTGGCAACAGCTGCAGAAAAAATAACAGAGCTTAATGGATATAGACTTCATGTGATCCCAACTGAAAAATATAAAACGAATACTTTAATTTGGAAAATGAAAGCCCCGCTTACAAAAGAAGATGTAACCAAACGAGCACTTCTTCCACAAGTATTGCAAAGCAGTTCAGCAAAATATTCTTCAACTACTGCACTTCGGTCCTATCTTGATGAGTTATATGGAGCGACACTTTTCGTTGATCTATCTAAAAAAGGTGAATACCATATCATGAGTTTTTCAATCGAAATTGCCAATGAAAAATTCTTAAGTGATCCAAGTCCATTATTAAGAAAAGGGTTTGAATTATTAGCAGAAATATTAACAAATCCAAACCTTAAAGGTAATGCTTTTGATCCAGGCACTGTAGAAAAAGAAAAGCGGACACAAAAACAAAGGATTCAATCCGTTTTTGATGATAAGATGCGCTACTCAAATGTACGCCTGATTCAAGAAATGTGTAAGGGGGAACCCTATGCTTTAGAAGTAAACGGGGATGCTGCCGATGTAGATGCTATAACTCCAGAGAATTTATATGAATATTATCAAGAAGCCTTTTTATCTGATGAAATGGATTTATATATTATTGGTGATGTTGATGAAGAAGAAGTGAAGCAATTTGCATCAGATCTACTAAAGTTTGAGGATAGAACACCGAAAAAATTAGTACAAGAAAAGGTAACCTTGAATAGACAAGTTAATGAAGTGAAAGAGCAGCAAGATGTAAAACAAGGGAAATTAAACATTGGCTATCGCACAAACATCGTCTATGGTGATTCGGATTATTTTGCCTTGCAAGTGTTCAATGGCATATTTGGCGGGTTCTCACATTCTAAATTATTTATAAATGTACGTGAAAAAGCAAGTCTTGCCTATTATGCAGCAAGCCGTCTTGAGAGTCATAAAGGCTTAATGATGGTTATGTCAGGAATTGATTTAAAAAATTATGATCAGGCAGTTGGAATTATACATGATCAATTAGAGGCGATGAGAAATGGTGATTTTACAGACCAAGAACTCGTCCAAACAAAAGCAGTTATTCAAAATCAAATCCTAGAGACTATAGATACATCAAGAGGGTTAACTGAAATTCTTTATCATAATGTTGTGGCCGATGCAAATATTAATCTTGATACATGGCTGAAAGAAATGCAAAATGTAACAAAAGAAGAAATCATCGCAGTCGCTAAAAAAATTGAAATCGATACCATCTACTTCTTAACAGGAACGGAGGCGGGCAAATAAATGGAGAAAATTAGTTTCGACCAACTTCAGGAAGAACTTTACCATGAAAAACTGGCCAATGGTCTAAATGTGTATATTTTACCGAAAAAAGGATTTAATAAAACCTTTGCTACCTTTACGACAAAGTATGGTTCTGTGGATAATACATTTATTCCATTTGGAAAAGAAGAGTATGTTAAAGTTCCTGATGGAATTGCTCACTTTTTAGAGCATAAGCTGTTTGAAAAAGAAGATGGTGATGTATTTCAACAATTTAGCCGCCAGGGAGCATCGGCTAATGCGTTTACCTCCTTTACTCGAACAGCCTATTTATTTTCAAGCACGTCAGACGTAGAAAAAAATCTAGAAACCCTCATCGATTTTGTTCAGGAACCATATTTTTCAGAAAAAACAGTTGAAAAAGAAAAAGGGATAATTGGGCAGGAAATTACCATGTACGATGATAATGCAGATTGGCGTTTATATTTTGGATTGATTCAAAATCTTTACCAAAACCATCCGGTAAAGATTGATATTGCTGGAACAATTGAATCGATTTCCCATATTACTAAAGATTGGCTCTATGAATGCTATAACACCTTCTATCATCCGAGTAACATGCTATTATTTATTGTTGGCCCAGTAAACCCAGAAAGTTTCATGAATCAAGTTAAAGAGAATCAAGCGAAAAAGGAATACAAAGATATGCCTGAGATTCAGCGAAAATTTGAAAATGAGCCGACAGAGGCAGCTGAAAAAAGACAAGTGCTTGAAATGAATGTCCAAACATCAAAATGCTTACTTGGAATAAAAGCACTACATGTCGATCAAAGCGGAAATGAAATGTTAAAAAATGAATTAACCATGAATGTCCTATTGGATTTATTGTTTGGGAAAAGTTCGGAAAATTACAATCAACTCTATAATGATGGACTAATTGATGAAACCTTTTCTTTCGATTATACCCAAGAGCAGGGCTTTGGGTTTGCCATGATCGGCGGAGACACTGGAGAACCTGATAAATTAGCAGAAACTCTTCAAAAAATGCTTCTAGATGCTAAAAATCAAAATGTCTTTAATGAGGATCAACTAGAAAGAGCGAAGAGGAAAAAGATTGGTGCATTTTTGCGGGCGGTAAACTCACCAGAGTATATCGCCAATCAGTTTACGCGCTACGCATTTAATGATATGAATTTGTTTGATGTGGTTCCAACACTTGAAAAAATCACCCTAAACGATGTTCAGTCACTAGCGTCAGAAGTCATATCAGAAGACCGGTTTTCAGTATGTCAGGTAATTCCTAAGAAAAAATAAATACATGAAAGCGTCGATTAACCGGCGCTTTTTCTTCGTATTAGTCACAGTAAAAGAGAGTGGGAACAAAATGAAATATGTATTAATAACGGGTGCAAGTGGTGGAATCGGCCAAGCGATTGCATATAACCTGGCAGAAAAAGGCTATCATTTGTATCTGCATTACCATAAAAATACACAAGCAATAAAGGAATTAATAAATAATCTGGAGTCATACGGTGGGGAGTATATTCCGATTCAAGCAAATTTAGCTGATCCAAGTGGATATAAAAAGGTCAATTCAGAAATATTTTCATTAGATGCGATTATCCATTGCGGAGGCCAAAGTCAATATGGGCTTCTTGTTGATTTACAACAATCTGAAGCAGAAGAATTATTAAATGTTCATGTGTTAACGCCATTAATGCTGACAAAAGAGCTCCTTCCGAAATTGCTTGCTAAAGGAAACGGAAATATTGTGGTGATTACTTCGATTTGGGGGCAAACAGGAGCGGCTTGTGAAGTTGCATATTCTACGGTTAAGGGAGCGCAAATAGCATTCGTTAAGGCATTGAGTAAAGAAGTAGCCATGAATGGAATTCGTGTAAATGCCATTGCCCCTGGAGCTATATTGACACCAATGATGGAAGGATTTACACCAGAAGAAGTAGATCAGCTTTCATACGAAATACCAATGGGCAGATTGGGGCAGCCGGAGGATATAGCGAAGGGTGTAGCATATTTACTTTCCGAAGATTCATCCTACATGACAGGACAAATCCTAGCAATAAATGGCGGGTGGTATACCTAAAATTTCAATGTAATCAATGTATAGTTCCCTCCTCTTCGTCACAAAATAATCTTGTACTAATAAAAGAGGAGGGAAATAACCATGTCTGTTTTAGATAACTGGAAACAATGGGAGGACTTCTTAGCCGATCGTCTTCATCATGCACAAAATGAAGGTATGAGCGATGGAGCCATTAGTAACCTTGCTTTTCAAATTGGTGATTATTTATCAAACCAAGTAGAACCAAAAAATGAACAGGAAAGAATTCTTGCTGATCTTTGGTCAGTTGCAGATAAAGAAGAACAACAGGCAATTGCAAATATAATGGTTAAATTGATTCAAAATAACGGCAGTCGTTAAAAGAGAGGAGGACTTTCTCCTCTCTTTTTGTATGCATTCTTGGAGAATCACTGTTAACGAGCGGAATATCTTTGTTTTTACTTTCATCTTCATCCAAAATCATTTATTATAGGGGTTAGATAAGAAATTGTAAAAAAAATGTCGAAACTTCTTTTGAGGAGGTTTATTACTTGAAAAAAGAATGGTATTTAGAATATGAGATTCAGAAGAACCGACCAGGCCTATTAGGGGACATTTCATCCCTATTAGGAATGCTCTCTATTAACATTGTTACAATAAATGGTGTAGATGAAGGACGACGAGGATTACTCATTTTAGCAAAAGATGATGACCAAATTAAACGCCTTGAGTCAATTTTACATACGATGGACACAATAAAACTAATTAAACTTAGAGAACCCAAACTGCGTGACAGGCTTGCGGTAAGACATGGACGTTATATTCAAAGAGATGCGGACGATAAAAAAACCTTCCGTTTTGTAAGGGATGAACTTGGCTTATTAGTTGATTTTATGGCAGAATTATTTAAGCAGGAAGGCCATAAGTTGATTGGTATTCGCGGAATGCCTCGTGTAGGAAAAACAGAATCATTGGTGGCTGCAAGTGTTTGTGCAAATAAACGCTGGTTATTTGTGTCTTCCACTTTGTTAAAACAAACAATCCGTAATCAATTAATTGAAGATGAATATAACGAAAACAATCTATTTATACTGGATGGAATTGTTTCTACCAGACGTGCTAATGAGCGTCATTGGCAGCTTGTTCGTGAAATCATGAGACTTCCGTCTGTAAAAGTCATCGAGCATCCTGATATTTTTGTTCAAAACTCAGAATATACACTCGACGATTTTGATTACATTATTGAGCTTAGGAATGACGCGGAAGAAGAGATTACATATGAGGTCGTTGATCAGCATAGTATGTTCTCCGGATCTGATTTTGGAGATTTTGATTTTTAATAAATTGGAAGGTGTTAACAGTTGACTGAATTAGGGAATCGACTAAAAGAAGCCCGATTAGCTAATGGATTAAGCTTGGATGATTTACAATCCATGACGAAAATTCAAAAGAGGTATTTAATTGGTATTGAAGAAGGGAATTATGCGAGCATGCCCGGGAATTTTTATGTTCGCGCATTTATTAAGCAGTATGCAGAGGCACTAAGTCTTGATCCTGATGAAATTTTTGAAACCTATAAAGGTGAAATTCCTGCAAGCTTAAATGACGAATTGCCACAGCAATTGTCCAGAGTGAAAACACATAAATCAATTTCAGAAAGCAATTCTAAAATTTTTGATATATTACCAAAGGTTTTAATCGGTGTTTTTGTAATTGGAGTTGCCAGCCTGTTATATTATTTTGTATATAAACATGCGGGTGATAATACGAATGAATCAATTAATAAAGAAAATGAACCGGTTAAAATTGTGAAATCGGAGAATCTTGAAAAAGAAAAAGCAGAAGTGAATAAGAAGGATGACATCCAAGAAAAGACAGATAATACAGAGCAGGAAGAGCAGCAAACAACTGTAGAAGAATCACCAAAACAAGAAATTACAGCCGTTCAAAGCAGCGGCAGGAATTCAACCTATGAATTAAAAAATGCAGACAAGTTTGTTGTGAAGTTGGTTTCTAAAGGGCAGACTTGGGTTAGTATTAAAAATGGAAAAGGGAAATCCTTTTTCCAAGGATTATTAAAAACAGGCGGTACTGAAAGTCAAACAGAAGACTTATCAGCAGAGAGTGCGGCCGTTATTCGAGTGGGAAATGCCGCTGATACAGAAATCTATGTTAATGACCAAAAGCTCGAGTATGCAGTGCCAGCGACTGCAAATGTTCAGAACATAACGATCCAATATGTTCTGAAAAACGAATAGTCATCTGTTGATGACTATTTTTCGCTTTTAATATTAAAACGGAGGAAAACTATGAATATTCCGAATAGAATCACTGTATCAAGAATATTATTAATTCCAATATTCTTGATTATTATGCTTGCTCCTTTTGAATGGGGCGATATGCATCTGCTGGGGACAGACCTTCCCGTGACCCATTTTGTCGGTGCATTGATTTTTATTTTAGCCTCATCCACTGACTGGGTTGATGGGCATTATGCCCGAAAGTATAACCTGGTGACTAATATGGGGAAATTTCTCGACCCGCTTGCTGACAAATTATTGGTCTCGGCTGCATTGATTGTTCTCGTTGAATTGAATGATGTTTATGCACCTTCATGGATTGTGATTGTTATTATTAGCAGGGAGTTTGCGGTAACAGGATTACGTCTCTTACTTGCAGGAGAAGGAGAAGTGGTTGCGGCTAACATGCTTGGGAAAATTAAAACCTGGGCGCAAATTGTCGCTATTTCAGCACTTTTATTACATAATATTATTTTTGCAATGATTCCATTTCGTTTTGATATCGTGGCATTGTGGGTTGCATTAATTTTTACGATTTGGTCTGGATGGGATTATTTTGCAAAAAATAGTCATGTCCTTAAAAATTCAAAGTAAGTTTTACCAACTTAGGAGTAAAGGATGTTGATTACGATGAATGCTGAGATTATTGCAGTTGGTTCGGAGTTATTGCTCGGTCAAATTGTGAATACGAATGCACGTTTTTTGTCCCAGCAATTGGCGGACCTTGGGATTAATGTCTTTTATCATACGGTAGTTGGTGATAATCCTGATAGATTAGAATCGGCAATTGAAATAGCTGAGAAGCGTGCAGAACTTATTATCTTTACGGGTGGCCTTGGACCAACAAAGGATGATTTAACGAAGGAAACAATTGCACGCCACCTTGGAAAAGAACTTGTGACCGATGAGGATGCATTAACTTCGATAGAATTATACTTTAAACGGACCCATCGCCCAATGACCGAAAATAACCGAAAACAGGCACTTGTATTAAGTGGTGCACATATTCTTCCAAATGATCATGGAATGGCTCCAGGAATGGTTGTTAAATCTAACGATCACACCTATATGCTGCTCCCTGGCCCACCTAAGGAACTTGAGCCGATGTTTAGTCAATATGGGTGTCAGGCACTCTCTAAAGAAAACCTGTCCAAAGAGGTAATTGTTTCAAGGGTGTTAAGGTTTTTTGGAATTGGTGAGGCTGCCTTGGAAACCGAGATTATGGATTTAATTGACGCACAGAGCAACCCAACGATCGCCCCGCTTGCTGGGGATGGGGAGGTTACATTGAGGCTGACTGCAAAACATGTAGACGGAAAACTAGCTCAGTCACTTCTCGATAATCTAGAAAATACCATTAACCAGCGTGTAGGTGAGTTTTTTTATGGATATGACCATACGTCACTAATGGAAGAAGTAAGAAAGACCTTACAGACACGAAAACTTACAATTACTGCGGCTGAGAGTTTAACCGGTGGACTGTTCCAACAAGGGCTGACCGCCATTTCGGGTGCAAGTTCGGTGTTTACTGGTGGAGTTGTCTGCTATTCAAATCAAGTAAAACAGCAGATTTTAAAAGTGCGGCAAGAAACACTAGAAACAGAAGGTGCAGTTAGTGAACAATGTGCTAGGGAACTGGCTGAAAATGCTGCCCAATTATTTAAAACGGATATTGGAATTAGTTTTACTGGTGTAGCAGGTCCTGAAGAGCTTGAAGGCAAGCCGGTTGGTACTGTATTTATTGGGATTTCAATAAAGGGAAAGCCAACCGTTGTTGAAAAACTTATCCTTGGCGGTACAAGAGAAGCCAATCGAGGGCGTGCCGTAAAATATGGGTGTCATTTTCTCCTTCAATTGTTAAAAGAGTCACAGAATGCTTAATAGTATTCTGTGATTTTTTTTGAATAGATTAGTTAGCGGAAAAATCAGACAATGGATGAAACTAACTTTATCTGCCTGCTAAAGTTGCAAAAAAATACAAAAAGCATAGAGAATTACCTAAAATTACATCAAAGTTGCTTTGAAAATAAACGAATGAATGTTCGTTTTTTTGCTCGACAAATATTCGAAAAGAAGTTATATTATTAATAGGAATTAATTTAATAGATTATAGCAATTAGCATGTGTTTATATATAAGGGAGGAAATGATTCGTGAGTAATGATCGTAAAGCGGCCTTAGAAATGGCGTTAAAGCAAATAGAAAAGCAATTTGGTAAAGGTTCCGTCATGAAGATGGGAGAAAAAACGGATACAAAGATTTTAACGAGTCCAAGTGGCTCATTAGCACTTGATGCAGCACTTGGGGTAGGTGGATATCCTAGAGGACGTATTATTGAAGTATATGGCCCTGAGAGCTCTGGTAAAACAACGGTTGCATTACATGCAATTGCTGAAGTTCAAGCAAACGGTGGACAAGCTGCATTTATCGATGCTGAACATGCGCTTGACCCAACGTATGCCCAAAAATTAGGTGTTAACATTGATGAGTTATTATTATCACAACCTGATACGGGTGAACAAGCGCTTGAAATCGCGGAAGCATTAGTACGAAGCGGTGCCATTGATATTCTTATCGTTGACTCTGTAGCCGCATTGGTTCCAAAAGCGGAAATTGAAGGGGAAATGGGAGATTCTCACGTTGGTTTACAAGCACGTCTAATGTCACAGGCACTTCGTAAACTATCTGGAGCCATTAACAAATCTAAGACGATCGCAATCTTTATTAACCAAATCCGTGAAAAAATTGGCGTTATGTTCGGGAATCCTGAAACCACACCTGGTGGTCGTGCGTTAAAGTTTTATTCAACAGTCCGTCTTGAAGTGCGCCGTGCGGAAGCGTTGAAGCAAGGGACTGACATTGTCGGGAATAAAACCAAAATAAAAATCGTTAAGAATAAGGTTGCTCCGCCTTTCCGTACAGCAGAAGTAGATATTATGTATGGCGAAGGGATATCTAAGGAAGGCGAGATTGTTGATTTAGGTTCTGAATTAGATATCGTCCAAAAAAGCGGTTCATGGTATTCCTATAACGACATTAGAATTGGTCAAGGCCGTGAAAATGCAAAACTGTATTTAAAGGAAAACCCTGATATTCGTCTCCAGATTCAAACGCAAATACGTGAACATTATGGCTTAGACGGTGAGAAGTTTGTAACTGAAACAGATGATGATGAACAATTTGAACTAATTGATTAATGTAAAAGAGCAAAGCTATTTATATGGTTTTGCTCTTTTTTTACAAAGGCTGTGTTAAAAGGGCACTTTTGATTTAATAGCAAGTTGATTGGAGCGGAAGGCACGAAGACTCCCGCGGAAAGCAAAGTGCCTGGAGCGGAAATCAACAGCCAAGTATAACAGAGCTTCACAAAATATATTTTAATTACAATAATATAGTCATAAGTTGATAAAGATTTTAGCCTATCGGTCATAAAATGATGTCCTATTCTAAATATTTCAAAAAGCCAATAGGACTAAGCCTTGACAATGAATATTCCCACCTTTACAATTAACATGTATATTTTACATTTTTGGTATTATTACAATCCGAAAAAAGCCTTGGTGCTTGCTGTATGTTGAGTCTAAACAATGTACATGCCGACACTTAAAAAATGTAACAAAAGTTCATAGCAAGAGGAGGTGTAACGATTGGATTTAATTACTATCATCTCCATTTTGCTTGGCCTTATCGTCGGTGCCGTTGTTGGCTATTTTGTTCATAAGTCCATTGCTGAAGCAAAAGTAGCAGGTGCAAAGAATGCTGCAGAGCAGATTCTTGAAGATGCGAAACGTGATGCTGATTCACTGAAAAAAGAAGCTTTGCTAGAAGCAAAGGATGAAATTCACAAGCTGCGTACAGAAGCAGAACGTGAGGTTCGTGAACGAAGAAATGAAATGCAAAAACAAGAAAACCGTTTACTGCAAAGAGAAGAGAATTTAGATCGAAAAGAGGAAACGTTAAACAAGCGTGAAAATCTTTTAGAAAAGAAGGATGATTCTCTAAACCAAAGACAACAGCATATTGAAGAGATGGAAAGCAAAGTGGACGAGTTGGTACGAAAACAACAAACTGAACTCGAACGAATTTCAAGCTTAACGCGCGAGGAAGCAAAAGCTATCATTATCGACAGAATGGAGCAGGAATTAACCCATGACACTGCCATAATGATTAAGGAAAGTGAGAATCGTGCGAAAGAGGAAGCAGACAAGAAAGCGAAGGAAATTCTTTCGCTAGCAATCCAGCGTTGCGCTGCTGACCATGTTGCGGAAACGACTGTCTCTGTCGTCAACCTGCCAAATGACGAAATGAAGGGCCGTATTATTGGCCGTGAAGGAAGAAATATTCGTACGCTAGAAACATTAACAGGAATTGATTTAATTATTGATGATACTCCTGAAGCTGTAATTCTATCAGGTTTTGATCCTATTCGTCGCGAAACGGCTCGCCTGGCATTGGAGAAATTAGTTCAAGACGGGCGTATCCATCCAGCACGAATTGAGGAAATGGTTGAAAAGTCTCGTCGTGAAGTGGATGAATATATCCGCGAGGTTGGTGAGCAAACCACCTTTGAAGTGGGGGTTCATGGACTTCATCCAGATCTTATCAAAATTCTTGGCCGCTTGAAATTCCGTACAAGCTATGGTCAAAACGTCTTAAAACATTCAATGGAAGTAGCACAGCTTTCTGGATTACTTGCTGCTGAATTGGGTCAAGATGAAACCTTAGCACGTCGTGCGGGCTTGCTTCATGATATTGGAAAGGCAATTGACCATGAAGTAGAAGGCAGTCACGTAGAAATTGGTGTTGAACTTGCAACTAAATACAAGGAACACCCTGTAGTAATTAATAGTATAGCATCACATCATGGGGATACAGAGCCAACGTCTATCATTGCTGTTTTAGTTGCCGCTGCGGATGCATTATCAGCTGCAAGACCTGGTGCCCGTAGTGAGACTCTTGAAAACTATATCCGACGTCTTGAAAAGTTAGAGGAAATCTCTGAGTCTTATGAAGGTGTAGAGAAATCTTTTGCTATTCAAGCTGGACGTGAAGTTCGTATTATTGTAAGACCTGATTCGGTTGATGATCTTGCTGCGCATCGATTAGCTCGTGATATTCGTAAGCGCATTGAAGAAGAACTTGATTATCCTGGACACATTAAAGTGACAGTTATCCGAGAAACACGGGCTGTTGAATATGCGAAATAAAGCGGTGCACATGCACCGCTTTTTTTTATGAAAGTGCTTATCCGATTAAATGAAGTCTGAATGTGATACAATTGAAACATTAACAATTTTTCTTGATGAGAGGATTAAAAATGAATCTACTTTTTATAGGTGATGTTGTCGGGTCACCAGGCCGAGACATGGTAAAGGAATATTTGCCAAAATTAAAAGAAAAATATCGTCCGCATTTTACCATTATTAATGGGGAAAATGCTGCAGGCGGTAAAGGAATTACAGAAAAGATATATCGTGAATTTTTAGGTTATGGCGCACAAGCTGTAACCCTTGGTAATCACTCATGGGACAACCGTGAGATCTTTGAGTTTATCGGTTCAGCCAAAAATATGGTTAGACCAGCGAATTTTCCTGAAGGAACACCAGGTAAAGGGATGGCATTTTTTAAAGTAAATGATTTAGAAGTTGCCGTCATTAATCTGCAAGGGAGAACTTTCATGGCACCGTTGGATTGTCCATTTAAAAAGGCAGACGAATTAATTGAAATTGCCAGAGAAAGAACTCCATATATTTTTGTGGATTTTCATGCCGAAGTAACCAGTGAGAAGCAGGCAATGGGATGGTACCTGGATGGGAGAGTATCTGCGGTTGTAGGGACACATACACATGTTCAGACGGCTGATAGCCGCATTCTGCCTAATGGCACAGGGTATTTATCCGATGTGGGCATGACGGGTCCGTATGACGGTATTTTAGGGGTGGAGAGAGATGCTGTTCTTAAAAGGTTTCTGACGAGCCTTCCTGTCCGGTTTGAGGTGGCGACAGGCGGAAGAAATCAGAGAAATCAGCTTAGTGCCGTCTATATTGAATTGGATCGGAAATCCGGCTTTACAAAAAAAATTCAACCTATCTTAATAAATGATGATCATCCGTTTTATACTTAAAGAGCAAATTGGTTTTGCTCTTTTTTTTATAGCTCCAAAAGCTCCAGAGCCTAGAGACTGGCGCATTTTTTTTGTCCAAGCCGGAATATGTTTTTTGACAACTGAATATAGTAGCAGTGGAATGTTATAACCTGATTTGTTCATGAAACTGCTCATGCGGGATCGGGATTTTCTAAGGAGGAGCTAGAAATGGATATATTAAAAGTTTCAGCAAAATCTAATCCTAATTCTGTAGCTGGTGCGCTTGCCGGGGTTCTGCGTGAAAGAGGTGCAGCGGAAATACAGGCAATTGGGGCGGGTGCATTGAATCAAGCCGTTAAGGCAGTAGCGATTGCTCGAGGATTTGTAGCACCTAGCGGAGTTGATTTAATTTGTATCCCTGCGTTTACCGATATTTTAATTGACGGGGAAGAACGCACAGCTATCAAACTAATTGTAGAACCGCGTTGAAAGAGATAGACTTTTGACAAGTAAAAACAAATAATGATTGATACTACCTGCTTGTATAATCAAGCAGGTATTTTTTAGTTTTAGGTCAAAAATCAAAAATATCGATAAAACATTATTCTAAGATAGACAATGATCATTTCTAGAATATAAATAATAGATATTTGTTTGAAGAATAAATGTTAGAAAAACTGCCATATAATGAGGTGGATTTTGTTTTTATCGCAGTCGACATAATCGAATCCGAGTATATTTCAAATAATAAAAAAATATTCATATTTTAGACAATATTTCGCTTTAAAGGGTTGCAATTTTTAGTGCATAGGTCTAGAATTGTAAGCGTTTAGTACATATCTTAAGTTACATTATTTAGTCTTGCTATTATAGGCTAAATTCTAGTGAAATACTCGGAATAGTGCTAAACTAATAAATGAATCAATTTATTCTAATTAATTTTTACATATCCAAAGGGGTGTAAGTCATGATCAATCAACTTTCATGGAAAGTTGGAGGACAACAAGGGGAAGGTATTGAAAGTACTGGGGAAATTTTTGCAATTGCACTGAATCGCCTGGGCTATTACTTGTATGGTTATCGTCACTTTTCTTCACGGATTAAGGGTGGTCATACCAACAATAAAATCAGAGTAAGTACGACAGAAGTGCGTTCAATTTCTGATGACCTAGATATCCTAGTAGCATTTGACCAAGAAACGATTGATTTAAATTACAAAGAACTACACAGTAATGGTGTAATCCTTGCTGATGCAAAATTTTCACCAAAGAAGCCTGATGATACACAAGCATCATTGTATGCGGTACCATTTACTGAAATTGCCACTGAACTTGGAACTTCTTTAATGAAGAACATGGTAGCAATCGGTGCAACATCTGCTATTTTAGACTTAGATATTAATGTATTTGAAGTAGTAGTTCGTGAGATTTTTGGCAAAAAAGGCGACCAAGTTGTTGCGAAGAATATGGATGCAATCAAAGCCGGCTTTGAAAAAGTGAAAGAAAATCTAGCTTCAGGTGTCCCAACAATGGAACTTGAAAAGGCTGACGGCCAAAAAAGGATGTTTATGATTGGTAACGATGCGATCGCACTTGGTGCTATTGCAGGCGGATGCCGATTTATGGCAGCTTATCCTATTACACCAGCATCTGAAATAATGGAGTATTTGATTAAAAAATTACCTGCTTTAGGTGGAACAGTTATTCAAACAGAAGATGAAATTGCTGCTTGTACGATGGCCATTGGAGCTAACTACGGCGGTGTACGTGCAATTACTGCTTCAGCTGGACCTGGGTTATCATTAAAAATGGAAGCAATTGGACTTTCTGGTATCACTGAAACACCGCTGGTAATTGTGGATACGCAACGTGGAGGTCCTTCAACAGGATTACCAACAAAGCAAGAACAATCGGATCTTATGGCAATGATTTATGGTACACATGGTGAAATCCCAAAAATTGTTATGGCTCCAAGTACGGTTGAGGAAGCTTTTTATGATACAGCGGAAGCATTCAATTTAGCAGAAGAATATCAATGCCCTGTCATTATTTTATCTGATCTTCAATTATCTTTAGGAAAACAGACCGTTGAACCATTAAATTATGACAAAGTTGAAATCAGACGTGGAAAATTGGTAGCTGATGAAATCCCAGCTAACGAAAATAATGCATATTTTAAACGGTATGAAGTTACAGAAGATGGTGTTTCACCACGTGTAATTCCTGGTATGAAAAATGGTATCCACCATGTAACAGGTGTTGAGCATGATGAAACAGGTAAACCATCTGAATCTGCTGCAAATCGAATTGCACAAATGGATAAGCGTTTCCGTAAAATCGAAAATATTCGCTTTAATACACCTGTATATAAAAATACTAAGCACGAAGATCCAGATGTATTATTTGTCGGTTTTAATTCAACACGCGGTGTTATTGAAGAAGCGATGACACGTTTAGAGAATGATGGCTTAAAAGTAAATCATGCTCAGATTCGCTTAATTCACCCATTCCCAACAGACGAAGTTCTTCCGTTAGTTCGTGCTGCTAAGAAAGTGATTGTTTTAGAAAACAATGCAACCGGGCAATTAGCAAATATTATGAAAATGAATGTCGGACATGCTGAAAAGATTACTAAGCATCTTAAATATGATGGAAATCCATTCTTACCACACGAAGTTTATACAAAATGTAAGGAGTTGTTCTAAATGGCCACTTTTAAAGACTTTCGTAACAATGTAAAACCGAACTGGTGCCCTGGCTGTGGCGACTTCTCTGTACAAGCGGCAATGCAACGTGCGGCAGCGAATGTTGGTTTAGAACCCGAAAATCTTGCTGTAATTTCTGGAATCGGCTGTTCTGGCCGGATTTCAGGTTATATTAATTCCTATGGTTTCCATGGAATTCATGGCCGTTCACTTCCAATTGCACAAGGTGTGAAAATGGCAAATCGTGACCTAACTGTTATCGCTTCTGGCGGAGACGGAGATGGATATGCAATTGGAATGGGTCATACGATTCATGCTATTCGTCGTAATCTCGACATTACTTATATCGTAATGGATAACCAAATTTATGGTTTAACAAAGGGTCAAACATCACCACGTTCAGCAGCAGGCTTTAAAACAAAGTCATCTCCGCTTGGATCGATTGAGCAATCAATTTCTCCAATGGAAATGGCGTTAACTGTAGGAGCAACATTTGTAGCACAAAGTTTCTCTACAGACTTAAAAGATTTAACTGCTTTAATTGAAGCAGGTATTAATCACAAAGGATTTTCATTAATCAATGTGTTCAGTCCATGTGTTACTTATAATAAGGTAAACACATACGATTGGTTTAAAGAAAATCTAACTAAACTTAGTGATATCGAAGGTTATGATCCTTCAAATCGCGAAGAAGCAATGCAGACATTAATGAAGCATAATGGTCTTGTTACAGGGCTAATTTATCAAAATACTGAACGTAAGTCTTATCAAGAATTAATAACTGGCTTCTCTGAAACACCATTATCTAAAGCAGACCTTAATTTGGATCAAAATTATTTTGATAAATTAGTTTCTGAATTTATTTAATGGCAAATAGAAAATCCCGGGGCTATAGCCCACGGGATTTTCTATTGTTTTCAAGTCCGTTAACCTTTATACTATAATAATGTGTGGACTATGTCTGAAAGGGGCATTTGAACAAATGAATGAAAAACAACGTTTAGAAGGTACGCAAGTCGAGTCTGTTAATTCTTCGGACAAAAAATCCGCCAAGGATTACAGCAAGTACTTTGAACAAGTAATTACTGCACCATCCTTGAAGGATGCTAAAAAGCGTGGAAAAGAAGAAGTAAAGTACCATAATGACTTTGCGATTCCAGAGGAGTTCCGTGGAATGGGCGAGGGTCGAAAGTTTTATATCCGTACCTATGGGTGTCAGATGAATGAGCATGATACGGAAGTTATGGCAGGGATATTTTTAGCTTTAGGTTATGAACCCACTGACAGTACTGAAGATGCAAATGTCATTTTATTAAATACATGTGCAATTAGGGAAAATGCTGAAAATAAAGTGTTTGGTGAACTAGGTCATTTAAAGTCATTAAAATTGGAAAAGCCTGACTTACTTTTAGGTGTTTGTGGATGTATGTCACAAGAAGAATCTGTTGTTAACAAAATTCTAAAAACCTACCATCAGGTTGATATGATTTTTGGTACCCATAATATTCACCGTTTACCACATATATTGAATGAGGCATACATGTCAAAAGAGATGGTTGTAGAAGTATGGTCAAAAGAAGGGGATGTCATTGAAAACCTTCCAAAAGTCCGTCGTGGAAATATTAAAGCTTGGGTTAACATCATGTATGGCTGTGATAAATTCTGTACGTATTGTATCGTACCATTCACTCGTGGGAAAGAAAGAAGCCGCAGGCCGGAAGAAATCATTCAAGAAGTACGTCATCTTGCCGCACAGGGTTACCAAGAAGTTACCTTGCTTGGTCAAAATGTAAATGCTTATGGAAAAGATTTAGAAGAAGGTTCGTATGGTCTTGGGGAATTGATGGATGAATTACGAAAAATTGATATTCCAAGAATCCGCTTCACCACAAGCCATCCGCGTGACTTTGATGATCGTTTAATTAATGTGCTGGCCAAAGGTGGAAACTTAATGGACCATATTCATTTACCGGTTCAATCAGGTTCTACTGATGTATTAAAAATTATGGCACGTAAGTATACTAGAGAACAATATTTAGAATTAGTAAGAAAAATTAAAGCGGCAATTCCTAATGTAGCTCTAACCACAGATATTATTGTGGGTTACCCGAATGAAACGGATGAGCAGTTTGAAGAAACAATGTCTCTCTATCGTGAAGTCGGTTATGAACTAGCATATACCTTTATTTATTCTCCACGTGAAGGTACTCCAGCTGCAAAAATGGAAGATAATGTTCCAATGGAAGTTAAGAAAGCACGGTTACAACGCTTAAATGCACTTGTGAATGAACTTTCCTTAGAAGCGATGAAAAAGCATGAAGGGCAAATCGTTGATGTCTTGGTTGAAGGGGAGAGTAAGAACAATCCTGATGTCCTTGCAGGTTACACATCTAGGAATAAGCTTGTAAACTTTGTTGCACCAAAATCTGCAATTGGAAAAATTGTAAAAGTCAAAATAACAGAAGCAAGAACATGGTCATTGAACGGAGAAATCGTGAAAGAACTAGATCCAGCAGAGGTGAAGTAAAGTGGCGAAATATACAAAAGATGATATCGTTGCACGTGCAACAGACTTAGCTCGAATGATTGCAGAAACAGAAGAGGTTGACTTCTTTAAACGTGCAGAAGCACAATTAAATGAAAACAAGAAAGTTCACACTTTAATTTCAGATATAAAAGGATTACAAAAGCAAGCTGTAAATCTTCAGCATTATGGAAAACCTGAGGCCTTGAAAAAGGTTGAAGATAAGATTGCTTCGATTGAGCAAGAATTAGATGAAATTCCTGTTGTACAGGAGTTCAAACAATCACAATTAGATGTAAACGAATTGCTTCAAATTATTGCTTCAACCATTTCAAATACAGTCACCGATGAAATCATCATTTCAACGGGCGGCGATGTATTATTAGGAGAAACCGGTTCAAGCATGCAAAATGGCGGCGGTTCTTGTGAAGGTCACGACGATTGCGATCACGAACATTAAGATTCCAGCCAGGCTTACTAGAGCCTGGCTTTATTTTTTTCCTCCTATTTATTTTCCCCTCCAATCTGAATCTTATTACTCTTCATTTTTAAAGTACATGCATACAAGGCACACACCTATAACTCCCGCATAAAATGAACTATGACTAAACTTTTATCCAGTACTCAACAAAATAAATTTCACACTAGTCTTATATCTTGCATACGATGAAATGAAAATGAATGAGGAGGGTTCGCGCGAAATGGGAGAATATAGAGAGATAATTACCAAGGCCGTAGTAGCGAAAGGACGTAAATTTACACAGTCCAATCATACGATTAGCCCGGCGCATAGTCCAACAAGTATACTTGGCTGTTGGATCATCAACCATAAATATAATGCGAAAAAGGTTGGCAAGACTGTAGAGATACATGGCTCTTATGACATCAATGTTTGGTACTCATTTAATGATAATACCAAAACAGAAGTTGTCACAGAACGTGTCCAATATACAGACGTCATTAAGTTAAAGTATCGTGACCATGATTGCCTCGATGACAATGAAATTAGTGCTCGAGTGCTGCAGCAGCCAAATTGTGTTGAAGCAGTCATTTCTCCGAATGGCAATCGTATCATCGTGCATGTTGAAAGAGAATTCCTCGTAGAGGTGATTGGCGAAACAAAGGTTTGTGTTCTTGTCAGCTCTGATGGATGCAAGGACTGCGATGATGATTGGGGTATGGATGTAGACGATGAAGAATTCGAAGAGTTAAATCCAGATTTCTTAGTCGGCTCAGAAGAAGAATAAAAGTAACTAGGAGGTTTTACTTCCTAGTTTTTTTCTTTTTCATGGGAATTATTAAATGGAAAATTAGCATGCTATGATAAGGAGGTGTTAGTAAATGGAACCTAGACAGCCTGGAAATAAAAATATACCTGATTTTGACAAATTAAATGACCGAATAATTGCAGAGAGTTCACCCTCACCAATGTTAGTGATCAAAACCAATCTCGATCCACAAGATGCTACTGAATGTAATCCGTACTATAATGATACCGTAGGGAAAAACCCTAAAAAAGTAAAGGATTACTTTGAGGAATAAGAAAGCCAGGAGATTACCCCTGGCTTTCTGTCCATTCTGCTTTTAATAACGACAAAACGTAGGTATTATAAGATTGTTCATTTTGATTAATATAGCCGCGAAGAATTCCTTCCTTTGTGAAACCAATCTTCAGTAGTAAATTGATTGATGCTACATTTTCCGGAAAGACAACGGCACCAAGACGATTTAAATCTAAGTGTTGAAAGCTAAAGCGGATTACTTCATTTATTGCTTCGGAACTTAGTCCCCTTCTCCAATAATCTGGATGGAGTTCATAGCCAATCTCAGCACGCCTATTTTTTAAATGTAAACCGTTAAGCCCCACCGTACCGATGAAGCGCTGATTTTCTTTTAATTTTATACCCCAACGGATCCCGCGTTTTTCAACAAAATTCTTATAAAACATGTCAATTAATCTTGAAGCTTCAACAGGTAAAGTAAAACGATTAGTCCCATAAAACCTCGTCACTTCTTCTAAGGATAAAATTTCGTATATGTAGTCCACATGCTGATGGGTTATTTCAATTAATTTAAGTCTTTTGGTTTCTAAAATGGGAAAAGTCATAGCAAATCCTTTCTATTAGCCCTTAGTGCTTCGAATTTCCATATGAATTCTAAATCTTAATACTAATTATTAGTGTATAATGGCATAAAAGAAATTTCCATTATATTTTGGTTTAGAAGGTGTACATTTTGCAAAAAGCAGAGTATATAAATTTAATAGAAACAGAGCTATTCCCGAAAATACAATTAACGACAACAAGTCCGTTTGACCCAATTATAGTAGAAAATCAATCACAGATCTGGAAAACCATCGGAAGTGGTAATTATGCTGGGGTATTTTCGCTTGATGCAAAGCCAGAATGGGTTGTAAAAGTATATGGTCGAAATCCTGAGGAACTTAAGAAGGAAATTGAAGTATATAAAAGATTAGGAAATCATAAAAGTTATTCTACTCTGTATGATTATGGGGAAAATTATTTAATCTTAAAAAAGTTAGAAGGTATCACTTTGTTTGATGCCCTGGTAAAGGGGGTTCCAATTCCCGAATCAGTTATAAATGATATTGATTCCGGTTTAGATTATGCAAGGTCAGTTGGATTAAATCCCTACGATGTCCATGGGAAAAATGTCGTCATGTTTGAGGGTAGAGGTTATATAGTGGATATATCGGATTTTTATAAAAAAGGATTTTGTAGGAAATGGAAAGATTTAAAAAAAGCTTATTATAAGATTTATTTACCATATATATATAAATATCATCCACCAATCCCTTTTTTAATGGTTGATGCAATGCGGAAAGGATATCGGATGTATCGTCGTTTGAAAAAGAAAGGCTAGAAAATAATAATATGTAGCGAGGTGTTATTATGGATGACCGTCAGTTTCGAAACGCAATGGGGAAATTTGCAACTGGAGTAACAGTAGTGGCAACAGAAGTTGCGGGAAATGTACATGGAATGACTGCAAATGCCTTTATGTCTGTTTCGCTTAATCCAAAACTTGTTGTCATTTCGATTGCTGAAAAAGCACAAATGCTTGAAAAGATAAAACAAAGCAAAAAGTTCTCGGTCAATATACTTGCTGCGGGACAACAAGAATTATCAATGATATTTGCAGGACAGTTAAAAAATCAACAAAATGTAGTGTTTGACCGTCTTGAAGGAATCCCGGTTTTACCTGGCGCAGTGGCACAAATTACATGTGAAGTATCGGCGGAGCATGTTGAAGGAGATCATACCCTTTTTATTGGCCGGGTAACTAGCATTAACCTGGAAGATTCGGACCCGTTAATTTATTTTAGTGGAAGATATCGATCGCTTCGAGACGAGTAAAAAAGATTCAATAAGTCCTATTTGGTAGGGCTTATTTTTTTATTTTCTGAAAATTTGATACAATAATAATAAAATACATACCATAAAAAAGATGAAAGGAGATATTACAATGGTTTTACAACTTGAAAATGTCTCATTAAGACGAGAAGGAAATTGGATTTTGCAAAATGTAAATTGGCAGATTAATAGAAGAGAAAATTGGGTATTATTTGGTTTAAATGGCTCGGGTAAAACTGCAATCCTAAATTTATTAAATGCCTATTATTTTCAGACAAAAGGGAATGTAACTGTACTGGGCATGGAATTTGGGAAAACGTATCTAAGTGAGAAACTGCGCAAACAAATTGGATTTGTATCATCTTCACTTCAGGAAAAATTTCATCCCGGAGATAACGCATTTGAGGTTGTCTTAAGCGGGGCTTTTGCATCGATTGGTCTCTATGAAACACCCACAGATGAAATGAGGAAAAAGGCTGTTGGTCTTTTGGAGTCACTTGGTTGTATTAGATATGCAAACCGAAATTACGAAAAATTATCACAGGGTGAAAAGCAGCGTGTATTAATTGCTCGTGCACTGATGGCAGACCCTTCTTTGCTGATTTTGGATGAACCGACAAATGGATTAGATTTTATTGCACGTGAACAACTATTAGAATCGATTGAAAAAATTGCAAAAGATCCCGATGGCCCGAGCTTGATTTATGTCACGCATCATCTCGAGGAAATCCTTCCTGTTTTCAACAAAACCCTTTTACTAAAAGAGGGTCAAGTTTTTGCAGCTGGAGAGACAAGAAAATTGCTAACAAGTGAAAAGTTAACGGAATTTTTCAATCTTCCAGTACAGGTTGAGTGGAAGATAAACCGTCCATTGCTTACAAGACTACAGGTTGATGAGAAAGAAAGAATCAGTACATATTGATGATTGAAGAGGCGTATGAATTCATCATGCGCCTACAATCGTTATTTTGGTTTATGTGTAAAACTTCACAGATTTAAAGAAGATTGTATTATAAAGTAAAAGAAGGGAGCTGTGATATTAAAATTTATCTGACAGAGAGGTTAGGCACGATGAAAAAATCTTTTGTTTTCATATTGAGTCTCATGTTTATATTTATTGCAGGCTGTGGGTCAGCAAGTCACTTAACGATAAAACTTTCTACTCCAAAAACATTTACATCTGGAAAAATATATGCGATGCAGTTTTCAGTGGTCGACAAACAGGGAAATCCGGTGGAGGGGGCTAAAGTGAGTGCTGAATTAAATATGAAAAATATGGACCACGGAACAACCCCTGTAGCTGTTGAAGAAATTGTGGATGGCAAATATATTGGAACTGCTAATTTAGCGATGAACGGTGATTGGGTGGCTTCAATAAAAGTAGGACAAGATGGCAAAATTGTTGAGGATGAAAAGCAATTTACTGTTGAGGCAAAAACATTAGCGAATGCTCATAAAGCGACAAAAGAAGTTACTTTACCTGAATTTAAGTTAATGGACCAGAATGAAAATTCAGTAACGAAAAAAGATTTTATAGGAAAAACCGTTGTACTGACCTTTACGTATGTTAATTGTACCGATCCAAACGCATGTCCCATATTATTGGGGAATTTCAGCGATTTGCAGCAGGATCTGAAATCAAAAGGAAGTAAGACAGATAATATTTTACTTGTATCCATTTCACTTGACCCTGAAAATGATAAACCAGAAATCATGAAAGAACATGCAAAGAAAATGAATTTTGATCTAACATACCTGAAAATGCTGACAGGGGATAAGAATCAGATTCAAAACTTGGCAAATACCCTCGGTGAGCATTATGAAAAAAGAGGGTCTGAAGTTTTACATGACAACAAAACGTTTATCTTTAATGGAGACGGAAGGCTGACGCATGAATTTACAGGAAGCATCATTGATCGTGATGAATTATATCAGGATGTTGTTTTCAAATTGGAGGAATAGTAAGATAGCAGCAGCCTGAAGAGCCTAAAAAAAGGAGCATCTACAATGCCAATTATTAATGTTCAAATATTAGAAGGAAGATCAAAAGAGAAAATAGAAGAAGTCATTCACAATCTTACTAATACTGTTTCAGAAACATTAGACGCTCCAAAGGAGAGCATAAGAGTTATCGTTACAGAAATCCCAAAATCCCATTGGGGAATAGCTGGGGTCCCAGTTTCAAAAAGGTAACGGAGAGTATGGCGGTTTTTTTGGGGGGACTTAGATCCTTGTAGTCAACAAAAGTGTGTGAGTGCGAAATAACTTGTCATTTAGACTATCCTTTAACATTAGAGGACAGTCTTTTTATTTATTATGGTAAAATTAATCTGAGGTTTTTGACCGGAAAATCTAGTATAATCATTTGGACAACCTTTAGATAAATGAATCGGAGAGAAATATATGTTTTTTCGTTTAATGTACCATGTCGTCTTGCCTATTTATGTTGTATTTGTGATTTTTTCCTCTACAACGTTGAATAAATCCCAAAACTACCTTTTAATGATTTTACTAGGCATTATTTTTATAATAAGCATTTTTTTGGAAAGGATTTATCCACGCTATTTTATTTATATAGCGGCTATTGAGATCATTTCGTTACTGTTGTTTCATTTTACAACCCAGTTGAATTGGTGTTTCTCCATTTATATTATTTTACTTAGTAAATTCTTATTTCAAATCAGGGGTGTCCTTAAAGGGATTTTTCTTGGTTTTGTCTTGATTGCCTTTTACACATTAATAAGAATTTCGTATACTCCTGTCGATGCCTATAGCGTACTCGCAGTTGGATCGGACTTCTTAACATCTCTAGCTGTAGTGCTTATCATTCAATACATCATTGAGACAGAGAGAGCAAAAAATCTCCTCAAAGAAGAGAAGAAACGGGAAGAATTACGTTATCAAGAGGAAAAAATGAAACTTTTAGGTGAAATGGCTGGTGGCCTCGCACATGAAATTAGAAACCCTTTGACCATTATCCAAGGATTTCTCAAACATTCTAAAGAGCATAATTATAATATAAAACCTTGGTATGACTTAATCCTTAGTGAAGTCAGTAGAATGAATAAGTTAACAGTTGAATTCCTACAATTTTCAAAACCAAATGTCTCTTTATACCAAACATATGCCATCCATGAGTGTTTAAAGAGGGTAATCGTATTAACAGATTCCAAAGCCCGTAGTTCGGGACATCAAATCATATACACGGATTACAATCCCGATCTGTTTTTACCAATGGACTTTGATAAAATGGTACAAGTTTTTGTGAATTTAATAAATAATGCCATCCAATCGATGGTTGAAAATGGAGATATTACGATTCGATTATTAAAAGATGAGAACAATGCTGTAGTTGAGATTAGTGATAAGGGTGTAGGTATCGAGGATTCAAATCTGGAGAAAATCTTTAGTCCTTTCTATACAACGAAATCTGATGGAACGGGGTTAGGGCTTTCTATTTGTCAGAAAATTATTCAGGATCATGGAGGAACGATTAAGGTGACTAGTATCCCAAATCAAGGAACTACATTCACCATTTGTTTTCCTTTAAAAAATGAATATCACGAAACTCATGCGGTAAAGTAGGGGGTGCTGTTTTAAAAGGCTATTTCATTTGGAACAGAGAGAGAAGGTGGCTTTATGAAATCAAATGATCAATTCACAGGAAAAGCAGAGGTATATGCAAAATATCGTCCCAGCTACCCCCCTGAATATATTGAATATATAATTTCTGAAGCTGGTTTAAATGAGGAGAGTATTATTGCAGATATTGGCTCGGGAACCGGAATATTAAGTGGGCAGCTTATTGATAGGGGATTTACTGTAATTGGAGTGGAGCCAAATGATGATATGAGGAAAGTTGCAGAACAAGCTTTGAAGACGAATTCCCGTTTTATTTCGATTAAGGGTACTGCTGAAACCACAAGTTTAACTGATAATAGTATAAATCTAGTTACCGTAGCACAGGCATTTCATTGGTTCGACATGGAGCCATTCAAATTAGAATGTCAACGGATTTTACATCAAGATGGAAAAGTTGCTATTGTCTGGAATAGCCGGGATGGGTCAAGCGATATAAACAAGGAAAGTGCAGAGGTTTGCCAAAGGTACTGCCCAAATTTTAAAGGGTTTAGCGGTGGTATGGGGGAAACTCCAATTGCATTTCAGCAATTTTTTAAAGATGGAAAGTATGATTTAAAGCTCTTTCACAATGACCTGCAATTTAATTTAAATGGATTTTTGGGACGATACTTATCGGCTTCATATTCCCCCAAAAAATCCGATGAGGAATATCATCCCTTCCTTACAGCATTATCAAATCTATTTTCCAGATATAGCAATAATGGGCAAATAGTTATTCCAAATATCACAAGAAGCTATCTAGGTATAGTGTAATTGCTTAACAATTTGTCTCCGAACAACATTTTTACCTAATTAGGGTAGTGAAACAGGTCACGTAGAAGAAGACTACGTGACCTGTTTCACCTCTTTCAATTGTGTTTCCAATCGATTTTTTCGATAAAATTGACAAACGCCTTAACAACATTCCACTCCATAGCTTCTTTATGGTAATACATCCACGTTCTTCGCAAAATCGAATTTCCTTCTTGGTCTTTTAAATTGATTTTGTATATGTCTTCTATCCCTTTGAGTACTCTGCTAGACAAAATGCAATATCCTAAACCATTTAAAACCATTTCCTTACAGGGGTCTACTTGATCGACTTCTATACTTATAAAGGGGGCTTGCGCAAAATTTTCTGCCCACCAATGATCAATGAGTGATTTTAATAGGTAGTCCCCTCGATATTCGATTCTAGGAAGACGAGGTAGGTCCTTCATATTAAACTCATTTTTTGAAGCAATGCAAATAGTTTCCTCAAACAATTGATGTTTCGATAATCCCCGCCAGCCATAATCTCCACGAACAAAGCTGATATGAACGTCTTTATTATGAATAAGTTGAGTTACGTCTCTGCTCCATCCCGTCGTTACTTTGAATTCCACATGTGGATATTGCATTTTAAATAATTTCAAAATATAAGGAAGTTCGTAATTCGCGAAAAAGTTGGAAACCCCCAATTTCAACGTACCTACCACTTGGTCACTTTCGTGATTACTCATATTTTGGACATTTTCTTTTATTTTTTCATAATGTGCTAATGCCTCCTCAGCACAATGAACAAGGTATTCTCCTTGTGGGGTAAAATGCACTCCCCTGCTTTCACGGGTTACGATTTTTACGCCTAGTTCTTCCTGCATATGCTTTAATCGAGTCGTTAATGCGGGTTGAGTAAGAAATAAGAGGCGGGCTGTTTTTGTTAGATTCTTTTGATGATAAAGCACCTTTAGTATTTCCCAGTCACGGTAATCCATTTTTCCACCCATCTATCTGATATTAATATTTTTTATAAGTTAATATTATTTTTTAGCATTTTATTTATTTCAATTATTACATTATCCTTAACCTTAAGCAATTGAAAATTACTTACTAAATAATCTGAACAAAACATATAAAGTAACACAACATTGGGGGAATTGTGAATGGGAGTACAGAAGAACCAGCATAATCCATGGAGGAAATTCAATGGTCCAAACCTTGGCTATGTTATTGAACAATACGAGCGTTATACGAACGGAGAAGAATTGATTGATCCAAAATTAAGAGAGCTTTTTCTAAAATGGGGCTCACCTTTGTCTTTTGAGTCAAGACATACCGAAGAACACCCTAATCATGATTCTTTCAATCCGAATAATTCTACAAATATACAGGTAGTACTGAAAGTGGTAAAGCTGCTTGAGGACATTCGTTCTAACGGTCATTTAGCTGCAAACATGAACCCATTAGAGGGGAATGTGCAAAATCAAGAGTTGTTTCATCCAGAAAAACATGGGGTAAGTGAGGAAGAGCTGAAAGCGATTCCAGCCAAACTTGTTTGGGAGGAGGCCCCGGCAGGCATACAAACGGCATGGGATGCGATCAACCATTTAAAGAATATTTATACCTCCACACTAGCCTTTGAATTTAACCACGTGCACCATATGGATGAACAATCATGGTTGACTCAAATGGTGGAAACAGGTTCCTTGCATCGGTCCTTATCAAAAGAAGAACAAAAAAACTTGCTTCAGGGTTTGACAGAGGTTGAGGGATTTGAACAATTTTTGCATAAAACCTTTGTCGGTCAGAAGAGATTCTCCATTGAGGGCGTTGACATGCTAGTACCGATGCTGAATGAGGCCGTGCACGAAGGTGTCGGGGAGGGAGCACGTAATGTCGTGATTGGAATGGCGCATCGCGGCCGCTTAAGTGTTCTTGCGCATGTGTTAAACAAACCATACAGCAAGATGTTCTCTGAATTTCTACATTCGTCCGCTAAACAACAAGGTCCTTCAGAAGATTTAGTCGATATTAGTGAGGGCTGGACAGGAGATGTGAAATATCATTTAGGCCGGAATCGTTTCATGGAAGGCCCCGGGAATGTTCGAGCGCGGATTACCTTAGCGAATAATCCGAGTCATCTTGAGTTTGTTGATCCGGTAGTTGAAGGTTTTGCGAGAGCGGCCCAAGAAGAACGGAAAAATGCCGGTTACCCTAAGCAGGATGTTACGAGGTCGTTTGCGATTTTGGTCCATGGTGATGCAGCTTTTCCGGGTCAGGGAATTGTAGCGGAGACCTTGAATTTAAGCGGGTTAAAAGGATATCAAACGGGTGGAACCATCCATATCATTGCCAACAACATGGTAGGCTTTACAACCGATAGCCACGATTCACGTTCGACGAGATATTCGAGTGACTTAGCAAAAGGATTTGAGATTCCGATTGTCCATGTCAATGCGGATGACCCTGAAGCATGTCTGGCCGCTGTTCGTTTGGCTTATCAGTACCGCGCTCGTTTCCAAAAGGACTTTTTAATTGATTTGGTTGGATATCGTCGATTTGGCCACAATGAAATGGACGATCCAGCGGTCACTCAGCCACAGGTATATAAAAAAGTTGTGAACCATCCAACTGTAAGAGCAGTGTATGCTAAACAGTTACAAGATAGGGGCATTCTCAATCAAGATGAAGTTGAGCAAATGAATCGCAGTGTGCAAGATATGTTAAAAGTGGAGTTTGAAAAAGTGTCAGATAAGACGCAAAGTGAACCTCCAGCAGAAGTGGAGGTTCCGATGGTAATTGCCAAAGGAATTCCACAGTTGGAAACAAGCGTGCCACTTGATACACTTCGTGAAATAAATCAAGATTTACTGAAATGGCCGGAAGGTTTTCATGTATATCCAAAATTAAAGCGGATTTTAGAGCGTCGTGATAAGGCATTAGAAGAGAATGGGAAAGTAGAATGGGCGGTAGCAGAAGTGCTGGCATTTGCGTCGATGTTAAAAGATGGTACACCAATTCGTCTAACCGGCCAAGATTCTGAGCGTGGAACGTTTGCACAGCGGCACATTGTTCTGCACGACGTAGAAACCAACAAAACGTATTCACCGTTGCACCATCTTCCGCAAGTACGAGCTTCGTTTGCGGTTCATAATAGCCCGCTGTCAGAAGCAGCTGTTGTAGGTTTTGAATATGGATACAATGTATTTGCTCCTGAAACACTTGTCATGTGGGAAGCTCAATATGGCGACTTTGCCAACACTGCACAGCCGCTCTATGATCAATTTGTTTCATCTGCAAGGGCAAAATGGGGACAAAAATCAGGCCTAATTCTCCTGCTGCCTCATGGGTATGAAGGCCAAGGTCCGGAGCATTCAAGTGCCCGCCCTGAACGGTTTTTACAGTTAGCTGCTGAAAACAACTGGACGGTGGCCAACCTGACAAGTGCGGCCCAATATTTTCATATACTACGCCGTCAAGCTGCCATCTTAGGATCAGAGTTTGTTCGACCATTGGTGATTATGACGCCAAAGAGTCTGCTTCGCCACCCGCTAGTTGCTTCTACTGGTACTGCACTAAGCGAAGGTCATTTCCAAACGGTTTTGGAACAGCCTGAACTCGGAAAAGTGACAGAAAAGGTTAAGCGTTTAGTGTTAACAACGGGTAAGATGGCCATTGATCTGGCTGTTGAAATAGACTCACAGAAAGAAAATCGAAACCTAGAAGAGGTTCACATCGCTCGAATTGAACAATTGTATCCATTTCCTGAGGAAAAAGTAGAAGCCATCATAAAGCGTTATCCTAACTTGAAAGAAATTGTTTGGGTGCAGGAAGAACCGAAAAATATGGGTGCGTGGCATTATATCGCTCCAACTCTCTTTGAACTTGCTTCTGGCAGACTGACTGTTGGTTACATTGGACGTCGTGAACGTTCAAGCACAGCAGGAGGCGATCCAGCCGTTCATAAGAAAGAACAAGAACGGATTATCCAACAAGCTCTGAACTATATTGAGTCTAATAGATTCTCAGAAACAAGAAAGAGAACTAGTTACTAATTGCATTTAAGGAAAATAATTTAAGTAGAAATACTAACTTAATAGGGGAATTACCAACAAACATAGGAGGATACACCACATGATTGAAATCAAAGTACCAGAACTGGCAGAATCCATTACAGAAGGAACTATTGCTCAATGGCTCATTAATATTGGTGACAAAGTAACCAAAGGGGATAGTGTTGTTGAGTTGGAAACTGATAAAGTTAATATAGAATTAAATGCCGAATACTCAGGTGTAGTTACAAAGGTTTTAAAAGGGCCTGGCGATATCGTCGAAGTAGGCGATGTTATTGCGATTATCGAAGAGAATGAGAATGCAGCTACTGTAGCCAATTCATCTGTTCCAGCAGCTCCGGAAAAATCAGCTGAAGTAGGAACCTTTAATCAACAAAGCACCCAAGCTGAGCAAGAACTTCCGAAAGCTGCAAGCCCGATTGCTTCACCAGCGGCAAGAAAATTGGCCAGAGAATTGGGAATCGATTTAGCGCAAGTAAGCAGCAGGGATCCACTTGGCAGAATTAGACCAGAGGATGTAAAAGCATACACTCCGGCACCTTCAGTTAAAGAAGAGGCTAAGTTGGAAAAAATTAGCTCAAAACCAGCCGTACAACAAATAGATGAAGAGTTTGACAAACCAGTTGAACGGGTGAAAATGTCCCGCCGGCGTCAAACCATCGCTAAACGTCTAGTAGAAGTCCAGCATACAGCAGCGATGTTAACCACTTTTAACGAAGTCGATATGTCGGCCGTTATGGATTTACGCAATCAGCGGAAAGCTGCCTTTTATGAAAAACATGGTGTCCGTCTGGGATTCATGTCATTCTTTACCAAAGCTGTAGTCTCAGCTTTAAAGCAATTCCCGCTTTTAAATGCCGAAATACAAGGCGATGAATTGATTATCAAGAAGTTCTATGATATCGGTATTGCTGTTGCAGCACCAGAGGGCTTGGTCGTCCCGGTTGTCCGCGGTGCGAACCAGAAAAACTTTGCCGAAATCGAACAGGATATCAGTAATCTTGGTAAAAAAGCTCGTGATAATGCCCTTACGTTAAATGATTTGCAAGGTGGAACATTTACCATTACAAACGGTGGAGTTTTCGGTTCGTTAATGTCAACGCCAATCTTGAATAGCCCGCAAGTTGGGATTCTCGGAATGCATAAAATTCAAACAAGACCAATTGCGATTGATAAGGAGCGAATGGAAAACCGCCCGATGATGTATATCGCCTTGTCATACGATCATCGAATTGTAGACGGCAAAGAGGCCGTTAGCTTCTTGGCGACAGTCAAAGAATTATTGGAGGATCCACACTCGTTATTATTAGAAGGGTAAAAGTTTCATAGGATCATGCTCTTAAAAAAACAATGAATCCCTCCAAATTGGGATTCATTGTTTTTTACTTTTTTAATAACAAATACATAAAGTACGGGGCACCGATTAAGGCAACCATAATACCAGCGGGAATCCCATTGGGTTCAATCAAATTCCGTCCAATGGTATCAGCAATAAGTAAGAGCCAACTGCCTATTAGAATGGCCAGAGGAATAAATAGTTGATTTCTAGGTCCTACCAACGCTTTTGCGATATGGGGAGCCATCAACCCGATAAAGGAAATTCCTCCGGTAACTGAAACAGCAGATGCAGCTAAGGCAACGGCAGTTATTAGTAAAACGATCCGTTCCTTTTCAATTGAAACACCCACACCAATCGCAGCAGACTCACTTAGTCCGAGAAGATTTAATCGATTGGCTTTGTACAATGTGAACGGGATTAATATCATTAACCACGGTAAGAGTGCCCAAATAAAAGGCCAATCCGTTCCCCAAATATTCCCCGCTAACCATTTCGCAATAAAATCGACTTTTTCACGCTCGGCTGATGAAATCAGGACAATCATGACCCCAGAAAGTGCCATCGAAAAACCAATCCCGACTAGAACTAATCTCACCGGCTGCATGCCAGAATTTCTTTTATAGGAAAAAAGATAGATGAGTGCGGCAGTTAGTATCGCACCGCAAAAAGCTACAAGGGGAAGCACATAAACAAATGAACCTGCCTCGATTGGGAAATACAGAAAGAAAACGGAAATGGCAACCCCAGCACCTGAGTTTATCCCAATAATACCAGGATCAGCAAGATCATTTCGTGTGATTCCTTGCAAAATAGAACCAGATAAGGCTAAGGCCATCCCTGCTAACAAGGTAATTATCATTCTTGGTATACGGATAGAAAAGAAGACAAAATCCTCTTTAAATGTTCCATGTCCAAGAAGAGTTGGAATAAGTCTGTCAAAGGATAGGGAAGAGTATCCGAAGCCCATGCCAATAATGCATGATAACAATATGAATCCTAGTAAACTAGTTAAAAGTATCCGCTGTTTTTTTATTAAAGAAGGCTGAATCATGAGAATACGCTTCCTCCTTTACGGACAATAACAAGGAAGAAGGGCAGCCCCATTACAGCCATAATTGCAATGATTGGTGTTTCGTAAGGAGCATTAATTGTTCGACCAAGTGTATCAGCAAAAAGCATAAAAGTAGCTCCAAAAATAGCGGACATTGGAATGATGAACCGATAATCCGTTCCGACAATTGCACGAACCAAATGGGGAACCATTAAGCCGATAAAGGTCATATTCCCGACAAGTGCCACAGCAGCACCAGCTAATAGAATGATCACTATAAATAGAATCGTTTTTATCTGAGTTGTTTTTTGACCTAATCCAACGGCAACCTCTTCATTTAAGCTTAAAATAGTAAGCTGTCTGGATAGAAAAAGTGACACAAGGATCCCAATAATAATAAATGGGACGATGATTTGAAGCTGTTTCCATGATGTCCCCATCAACCCTCCTGAAGTCCACATGGAAACATTTTTGGAAACTTTAAAATAAATCCCAATTCCTTCTGCAATAGCATAAAGGAAAGCAGAGACCGCTGCCCCAGCTAAAACAATTCTAAGCGGAGAAAAACCGCCTTTCTTTATGGAACCGATACCAAAAACCATCAATGTTCCAGCCGCAGCTCCCACAAAACATGCGATCGTCAGGCTGAAATAATTGGAAGAAGGGATAAACGCAATGGCTATGGCAAGTGCTGCGTTCGCACCAGCTGTTAAACCAAGCAAACCAGGATCTGCAAGTGGATTTCTCGTCAGTCCTTGCATAATCGCTCCTGAAACAGCTAGTGCAGCACCAACAAAAATGGCTGACGCTGCTCTTGGAAATCGGATTTCACGGAGCATCAAAGTGGTCTTATCATTTACATTTGAAGTTAATGCTAGCCATACATCCTTGACAGTGGTATCGGCCGCTCCAAAAACGCAGGCAGCAATTGACATAGCGACAAATATTAGGATTGAAATAATTATTTTATGTACAAAGGGGATCTTTTCTTTTGTCATCAGTCTCTCATCTTTTCTTTCTTAGAATATGGGAAAAGGGTATTCTTGATAAAGAATCCCTCGTAGATTATTAATTTCCTAGAAACGACTTCTTAAAAAAGTCTAATTGTTTATCTAATGTAACTGGGTCACTAAATGAAGCCCCATTTCCATTCATTTCAAAGACATGATTATTTTTAACAGCTGGAATCGTCTTGTATGTTTCTGTTTCCTGGAAGGAGTGATCTGCATCTGCGTATTTACTTAATATTATATAGTCCCCGGCATACTCGGGAAGAACCTCAGACGAAATCGCATAGTAGCCAGATTTCAAAGCCATTTCCTTTACCTTATCAGGCATTTTTAAATTCATGGCTTGATATAAGATTTCCGTTCCTCTTGCCCAGTTATTACCGAACACATATAGATCCTTATCATAAGCTTCGATGACGGATACCGTTGCGTTTTCCCCAATTTTTGAACGAATTTCGTCTCCTGCAGTTTTGGCTCGAGTTTTGAAGTCATCAACCCAGGATTGTGCTTCTTTCTCTTTATTTAACAGCTTTCCGATTTCTATATGTTGGGTTAAATAATCGGCTTTCCCCCATGTATAAGTTACGGTTGGAGCAATTTCTTTTAATTTATCAAGGTTTTTAATATTAGATAACCCAATGATTAAATCGGGTTCTAATTCGATAATTTTTTCTAAATTTTCATCAGATACTTCTGCGACATCTTTTAATTCTTCTTTAAAAGTGGGATTATTTTTAGACCAAACATCAACACCAACGATATTTACACCTAAATCGATAACATTACCCGTGAATCCTGACAGCAAAATGACACGTTTTGGGTTGGATGGGACTTCTATTGGGCCATTTTCTGATTGATATGTAATGGTTTCTGGTTGTTCTACTTTTTTAGAGGAACTTTCTTCTTTTCCTGACGTCTCATTACTGCAGGCACTAATAATTAACACTAAGAGCAGGATAAACGGGAATAGCAGCTTTTTCATTTTGATTTTCTCCTTTTAATAAGTTATAGGTAATACACATGGGCTTATTTGTTCGTGGATCTCGTCCAATTTGGGCATCAATTTGGAAAACTCTTTTCAACACTTCAGGAGTCATAACCTCCTCACAATCTCCTGCCTTGACAATATGGCCCTCTTTCAGAGCGATGATATGGTCAGCGAACCGCGCAGCATGATTTAAATCGTGGAGAACCATAATAATTGTACGTTCCTGTTCGATGTTTAATTTTTGAAGAAGCTCTAGTACTTCCAGTTGATGGGCCATGTCTAAATAAGTGGTTGGTTCATCCAGGAAAATGATGTTTGTTTCTTGAGCTAAAGCCATGGCAATCCAAACTCGTTGGCGTTGGCCACCAGATAAGGAATCGACTGAACGAAACTTAAAATCTAGTAAACCTGTGACTTCAAGTGCCCAGTCAATAACTTCATAGTCCTTTTTTGTTAAGCGTCCAAAACCTTTTTGATAGGGAAAGCGGCCATAGGAAACGAGCTCACCCACAGACAATCCCCATGCACTTTCAGGTGATTGCGGGAGAATGGCCATTTTTTTTGAAAGAATCTTTGTATTTTCCTTAGAGATATCTTTCCCATCTAATAAAACGGTTCCAGATTGATGCGGTATAATTCTTGTGATTGCTTTCAATAAGGTAGACTTTCCGCAGCCATTTGATCCGATGATGGTTGTAATTTTTCGATCGGGTATTTTCACACTGAGATTTTTAACGATCAACTGGTCATCATAGCTAATGTTTAAATCCTCTGTATATAACCGAACCATTTTTGACCTCCTTCTAAACAAGAGTAAGTAACAAGATATTATTGATAATGATTATCATTTTCACAACTAACTATATTCGGTCGATTTATTTCTTGTCAATAAATATTTTTTTAGTTTTTTAGAGAATCCTTGTGAAAAGAGCGGGAAATCGTTGATTGGACGGAGAGGATGTTTACAATGTAATAAAAAAAATTCAAAAAAATAAAAAAATATTTGATATTGATAATCGTTATCAATTAAAATGGGATTAAGTGATAATATTTATCAATTAGTGGAGTGGGATGGATATTAGTGGAGGAGATTTGACATGAAGAGCCAGCTGAACGTAATGAAATATTTGACAGAAGAAAATTTAAGAGAGTTCGTTACTTGTCCATATAAATTTTATTATGAATATATTGAGAAGAAAAATCGGCCGATGGACTGGAGACACATGGTTCAACAGGTGGTAAATCAAGTCGTCTATTCCTATTTTCAAATCCCCATTGGACAGCGGTCAGCAACGAAGATCCTTGGATTGGTTGAAAGATATTGGTCTAACATTTCTCCTCAAATATTTGATTCTCGAATTCAATATTATACGGTGACAGCCCGAATTACCGATTACATAATGCAAAATTTGACCGCAGAACAAGATTCAGCCCCGCCTTTGTTTTTATTTGAAAAATTTACATCCACTATACAAGAACTAGATATGGATATCTCTTTAACAATTGATGTGGCGGAATGGTCCGATTCCTCCTTTGTTGTAAAAAAATACTTGGTTGACGCTGAAACAGACATGTTAATGCTATATAACTATCTAATTGCCGTATTTTCTAAAAAGGTTTTTAATAAAATCCCTAGCAGAATTGAAGTGACCACCTTATTGGATGGAAAGAAGAACACGTATTTCCCTACATCTGAAAAAATTGATGAAGGGATCCGTTATTTGGAATTGATGAATCAAATGCTAGGTGATTCTTCTAGTTTTAATGAAGTATACAACGAAGATAATTGTATAACTTGTCCTTTCGAACAGGTCTGTAAACGTGATGCGCGAAATGAAAATGAACCGACTACATATTATTCATAAAAAGATTTTTTTTGCAGGGAGTGTTCAAAGATGGAGCAACAGGAATTATTTGATGTAATCGTAATAGGTGGGGGACCAGCAGGACTTTATTCAACTTTTTATAGCGGGCTAAGAGAAATGAAGACAAAGCTCATCGAATTCCAACCGCAGTTAGGCGGGAAAATTCATGTTTATCCAGAAAAAATGATCTGGGATGTTGGCGGGCAAACGCCCATTCCTGGGTCCAAATTAATAGAACAATTGGTTGCACAGGGGTTAACGTTTAATCCAACCGTAGTGTTAAACGAAAAGATTGAGTCGATTACACGTAATGAAGATGGTATTTTTGTATTACATGCAGCTTCCGGCCAGAAACATTTTTCGAAAACAGTCATAGTCGCAATTGGCAGTGGAATTTTGAACCCTCAAAAGCTGGACATTGAAGGGGCCGAAAGATTTGAGATATCTAATTTAAATTACACAGTCAAGTCATTAAAGCATTTCAAAGATAAGACTGTCATTATTTCAGGTGGAGGAAATACAGCCATTGATTGGGCGAATGAGTTAGAGTCGATTGCCAGGAAAGTTTACGTGACCTATCGAAAAGAGACATTAAAAGGCCATGAAGCGCAAGCAACGCAGTTAATGAAGAGTTCTGCAGTTTGTTTATTTCACACCTCGATAACCAAACTGATTGCCAGCCGCAATCATGAATCTATTGAAATGGTAGAACTGACAAACCATGTGTCAGGAGAAGTTTCTTGTTTACCGATTGATGAAGTAATTATTAATCATGGGTATGAGCAAGATGCAACATTACTGGAAAATAGCAGTTTAAATATTAAGCTAGCAGACAATTATTATATTGCTGGTAATTCTGTCAGTGAATCTTCTGTAGGGGGGCTTTATGGGGCTGGTGATATCCTTATGTATGATGGTAAAGTTAATTTAATAACAGGTGCATTCCAAGATGCAGCCAACGCAGTAAATAAAGCGAAACAATTTATTCAGCCTGAAGCAAGTAAAAACGGGATGGTGTCTTCCCACAATGAACTCTTTAAGAAGCGTAATAGGGAATTAGTGAAACAAATGATGAAATAAGCTTAACCAATTTGTAAAAGAAGTCCTTCACCGGCATGATGAAGGACTTTTTTTATATAATACAACCGGATTACGCCCACTCTGCATCCCTTTTGGAAGAATCTTATTTTTTACTTTTACAGAATTTAGTATTATTGAAAATTCAGAATATTTATGTTAACCTTATTGATGTACATCAATGACAGGCTGCTATTTTAGCAGTAATTTTTGTATTACATAATAGTAAAGCGCTTTCATAGATTTAGCGCTGAACTAACCAACTAGTCGGTCACTATGGATTTAATATTTTCAATTTAGGGGGATTTATATGGATGTAAGCGGAATTTTAAAGGTAGTTGCAGAAAGTAAACTTGTATATCCAAGCGAAGAAAAACAATCTATCACCTCAATTGGAAGCAGTAAAGCTTTTCAAGAACTTCTTCAAAAATCCCAAAAAGATCCCGAAGCCTTTTGGAACGATGTGGCGAAAGAGCTATTCTGGTATGAGCCTTGGCAAAAAACAATAAGTGGAAGCCTTCCTGACTTTCGCTTTTTTGAAGGGGGAATCAGTAACCCTTGTGTTAACTTACTCGACCGTCATGTGGAAAATGGTGCTGGAAATCGCACCGCACTGATTTGGGAGGGAGAAAACGGGGACACTAAGTTTTTTACATATAATATGCTGTTAGCAGAAGTAAATCGCTTTTCGAATGTCTTGCGTTCCTTTGGTGTGAAAAAAGGGGATTGTGTGGCGATTTTTCTTCCGAATTTGGCAGAGGCAATTATTGCCGTGCTCGCTTGCTTTCGGATTGGGGCAATTTACAATACAGTATTTTCAGGATACTCCGAAAAGTCATTGAAGGACCGTCTCATTAGCTTTGAGCCAAAGATTATCGTAACGACTGACGCTACGATAAGACGTGGAAACAAAGTTTGCTTAAAGGAAAAAGTGGACAGGGTAATACCAGATATTCCATCCATTGAAGCGGTAATCGTTGTTAATCGCCTTAATTCAGAAATCAATATGACAGAAGGACGGGATTTCTGGTGGGAGGAACTGACCAGAAAGGCAAATATTCATTGTGAACCTGAGAAGCTCGAGGCCAATGAATATGGAATTGTCTTCTATACGAGCGGTACAACAGGAAAACCAAAGGGAGTCGTTCATTCCGGAATGGCCTTTGTAATCCAAAATTACATTTATAGCAAATATCATATGGATCATCACGATGATGATGTTTTCTGGTGTACGGCTGATATTGGATGGTTAACGATGCATATTTGGGGAATTGCGGGCGCACTCGCAAATGGAGTAACCACTGTCGTATATGAAGGATCGATTGACTTTCCAACAAAGGACAGATTTTATCAGGTAATTGAGAAATACCGTGTCAATAAATTGTTTACCGCGCCAACAGCATTACGGATGTTAAAAAGTCTAGGGGAAAAAGTACGGAATCAATTTGACTTATCATGTCTGGATGTCGTTTCCCTAGTGGGTGAACCCTTTGATCCAGAATCATGGCAATGGACGTATGATGTATTAGGAAAGAAAAAAATATGTGTTAATAATACGTGGGGACAAACAGAAACAGCGGGCTGTCCAATTGCTGGTGCCGCATGGTTAACTCCAATGAAGCCGGGATCAGCCGGAATGCAATTTTTAGGTACAGAGATAGCTGTAGTGGATGAAGAGGGAAATCCAGTAAAACCGGGCACGTTAGGAAATTTAATCATTAGAAAACCATTCCCAATGCTTTGCCGCACACTCTGGAAGGAACCGGAGCGCTATATTTCCTCTTATTTTAGCCAGGTAGAAGGAAGCTATTTTGCAAGTGATTTGGCTCTAATTGATGAGGATGGCTATGTGTGGGTTGTTGGTCGTTCGGATGATGCCTTCAATGTTGCCGGGCATCGTTTAAGTACAATGGAAATTGAAAGTGCAGTTCTTGAATGTGAAGGAGTTGCTGAAGCGGCTGTAATTGGTGTCCCAGATGAAATCAAGGGTGAGGTACCTCTTGTATTTGTTCGGGTAAATGATCTTTCTCTAGGGACTGATGATTTAAAAGAAAAGATTAATGAGCGGATTATACAGCTTATCGGAAAGATTGCTCTGCCAAAATCCATCATCTTCACAGAAACACTGCCAAAAACAGTTAGCGGAAAAATCATGCGCCGCTTATTAAAGGAAATTTTCGTATCTGGAAAAGTTTCAGGTGATATAACAGGTCTTGAGGATCCAGCAACAGTTTCGCAAATTCAAATGATTATCAATGAAAGATCGATAGTGAAATAAAACAAAAAGTCTGATGGGATTTCCATCAGACTTTTTATGTAGATCAAACTACTATGCTTTTTTCATTTCTATTTGAAATAATTGTGATATCAACATCAACAATCTCCAGTCTATCTCTATCATTAATTTAAATAATTAAAAACTGAAAATTATAAATAATCCCGTTTTATTATAAATACATTCTTTTTTATTCTCTGTATCCTAAAGGTAATAAAACATGAGGGGGGAAAAGAAGGTGTTTAAGACAAAACGTTTTATTTCGTTCTTATTTTCAGCACTAATGATGGTTCTATTACTAGCTGCATGTAATAGCGAATCAACCAGTACAGGTACTAAAGAGGGTAATGGTGGTAAAGGAGGAAAAGCATCAGAAAAAATTGTTGTGGGATTCTCGCAAATTGGAGCAGAAAGTGGATGGCGAACAGCGGAAACTGAATCCATTAAAGCAACATTAGGGAATGATCCAAAATTTGAATTGAAATTTTCTGACGCACAACAAAAACAAGAAAATCAAATAAAAGCACTTAGAAGTTTCATCGCTCAAAAGGTAGATCTAATTGCTTTAGCTCCAGTTGTAGAGTCAGGCTGGGATACAGTACTACAAGAAGCAAAGGATGCTGGAATTCCTGTTATCTTATTAGACCGTGGAATCGATGTAAAGGATGAATCATTATATACGAGTTTTATCGGGTCTGATTTTATCCTCGAAGGTGAAAACGCTGCCAAGGAATTAATTACGCTAATGGGAAAAGATTCAAAAGTTAATGTTGTAGAACTGCAAGGAACTGTTGGAGCAAGTGCGGCAAATGACCGTATGGAAGGTTTCGCAAATGTAATGAAAGAAAACCCATATTACAAAATTATTAAATCTCAAACAGGAGATTTCACTCGTGCAAAAGGTAAAGAAGTAATGGAAGCATTTTTGAAATCAGATGGAGAAAATATTGATGCAGTTTACGCGCATAATGATGATATGGCATTAGGTGCGATCCAAGCCATTGAAGAATATGGATTAAAACCAGGAGAAGATATCAAAGTTGTTTCAGTTGATGGAATCAAAGATATTTTTAAAGCGGTTTCCGATGGGAAGGCCAATATTATTGTTGAGTGTAATCCACTACTTGGACCCCAACTTGCACAGGCTGCTCTAGATTTACAAGCTGGTAAAGAAATTGAAAGATGGATCAAAACGGAGGAAAGTGTTTTCGTTGGAAAAGAAGAGGCAGAAAAAGCGTTACCATCACGTCAATATTAATAGGAGGAGAAAAATCGAAGTTGTGATCAAGCAATTTCGATTTTTATTTAGTAGGTTTTTAGTTTTAAATTGAAAAGGTCATCTTTAAACGACTAATTATCCCCTACTCTGAAAATTGTAAAAATTAAGTTTTTATTACAAATACACCTGATGGGAATTCATTTATGATAGTTTTATTCACTCAATAAAAAACTGAAAACGCTACGATTCCAAAAGGAGAAAAAGGATGATTTTAATAAAGAAGAACCTATTGCTATTTATGGCCATTCTACTCGTTGTAACCTTTGCGATCATCCAGTCCGTAAACAAAATGGCAGCCGACACTGTGAATGTAGGTGAGGTCAAGAGTTTGGGTGCTGAAGAATTGGAGAAAATTGTAAATCGTGCAGGTTCTGACCAAATGGAGAAATCCACAGGCGTCAAAGCGCCTCCATTTACACTGAAACCACTAAATGATTCCAGCTATATTTCCATTGGCGGAAAAAGTGGAAAACCGATCGTCTTAAATTTTTGGGCGAGCTGGTGTGATGCATGCTCGGTGGAAGCTTTGGAGCTAGCGAAGATCTATGAACAGTATAAGAATCAAATCAATTTCTATGGAATTAATGTGACAACGGAAGAACAGCCTGAAAATATTAGGGCTTTTATTATGAAAAACGAAATTAAATACCCGATTTTACTTGATGAGCATAGGCACGTGGCCGACCTTTACGAACTACATGCGCTGCCTACAATGTTCCTAATCGATAAAGATGGATACATCGTCGATACATTTCACTTGGTTGATCCTCTTGAACTTTCTGAAAAGATTGGTCGTCTTGCTGAAAAGTAAACTTACTAAACTTTTAGTTAAGTTTATTATTAGAATCTTTTTTTGAATGGAGGTATTGGGATATGAGAGTTAATTTAAGAGAAAGGGGCTGTGATTAATAAAAAAGTAAGTAGAATAACAAGTAGTGAGAGGTGAATTAATTGAAAGGTAAATTAGTGGTTGTTCAGTTTCTTATCTTTACTTTATTTATATCAAGTGTTTTGCAAGTTTCTGCCAAAGGAGCCGAGAGAAAAATAATCAACGATTATTTCTCAGATCATTTCGATAAAACAATAATAAATGATAAATGGAATGTGATTGAAGGGCCATGGGGAATCGATTCAGGAAAGTTGACTGTGAGTAAGGGACCTGGATTTAAAGCTATAGCCAATAACGCAATGGTTCAAGACTTTACTTTAGAGACAGATATCAGCCTTGCAGACAAAGATGGTGATGCTGGGGTATTATTTAGGGTTAACAGTGCTTCTCCCGGTACTGACAATGTCAAAGGCTATTACGCTGGATTGACAGCTAATGGAACTGGGTCTGTCTTTCTAGGACGCATGGACAACAACTGGAACGAATTGAAACGTTCTGGGGTTACAATAACACCAAATACTATCTATCATTTAAAGGTGACGGCTGTTGGCGACAAAATCCAAGTCTATTTAAATGATGATTTGGTGCTTGAACAAACAGACAGTACTTATACAGAAGGGAATATCGGAGTTAGAAATTACAATTCCCAGCCAACTTATGATAACTTCATGGCTAGTACCATGGATGGCAGCAGCTTATTCTTGGATAAGTTCGAAATTGATGCAGAGCAGACGATCGAATCATGGGATATCGTTGAAGGTACTTGGGGATTAATGTCAGGTTCCCTAAAGGTCAATAATGGTGAGAGTCATAAAATTTTGGCTAAGGATATGAGATTCGATGACTTGACTTTGGAAGTTGATGTAAAACTGTCCGCAGATACGGGAAGTGGAGACGCAGGTTTCCTATTCGGAATACAGAACCTTTCCCAAGGAAAAGCAAACATACACGGTTTTTATGTTGGATTAAACGGTGAAGGTAAGGTAACTCTAAATGAAATGAAAAACAACAAGAAGCAGGTCCTGAAAACATTAAAAGTGTTTGATAGTATCGATCCTAATATGTTTTACCATCTAAAAGTAGTAACCAGCCAATCTACTATAAAGATCTACGTAAACAATACGCGCACTCCAGTCATCCAATATAATGATAAAAGCCGAGTCAATAACAATAAAGGTGGAATTGGATTGCAAATCCACCAAACCCAAGCTTCCTTTGATAATTTTATAGCAAGTTCGTATGTAATACCTGACAATACCTTCAAAGAACCTGTGGTAAACAAGAATCCGCTCGTTAAGACACCGTTTTCACCTTTGCCTCTTGGTTCAGTTGAAGCTAAAGGGTGGCTGCTCAAGCAACTTGAGCTGCAGCGCGACGGAGCTACCGGTTATGCGGAGGATCTGTATAATGAATTGGGAACAAATGCAGCATGGCTAGGCGGTACCGCGCCAGATTCCGATTGGGAAAGGCCGGTTTATTATTTAAAAGGCTTAATACCTCTTGCATATACGTTGAATGATAAAGATCTTATCGCAACTTCCCAAAAATGGATAAACGCCATTTTGAAAAGTCAACAAAAAGACGGTTTCTTCGGTCCGGTTAAGAATAACGATTGGTGGCCTCGTATGGTGGCGCTTTATACGCTGAAAGATTATTACGAAGCGTCAGGTGATGAACGCGTACTTCCGTTTATGACAAATTATTTTAAGTATCAAGCCGCCCATTTATCTGCCCAGCCATTAAGGGATTGGGGGAAAATCCGTGTTGGAGATAATATAGATACCGTATTATGGTTGTACAACCATACGGGTGACGAGTTCTTGCTTGAATTGACAGATCTGTTGGCAGGACAGGGTTATCCAATTGCAGATATTTTTAACAAAAATAAGTTTCAGGATTTTGAAGGCGATTTCCAGCCAACTCATACGGTTAATGTGAATCAAGCGATTAAAATGCCTGCAATTTATTACCAACGATCGCATTCCGAAAACGACCGTAATGCTTTCGAGGCAGGAGTGAAAAATCTATCTAATCATAATCAGATAACGGGCATGACTTCCGGTACCGAAATGCTTGCTGGAATCTCTTCCACGCAGGGAGTCGAACTTTGCGCCATTACAGAGCGGATGCAAAGTAATGAGGAAGCAGCGATGATTCTTGGAGACCCGCACATTGGAGATGCTTTGGAAAAAATCGCCTTCAATTCTCTTCCTGGAGCCATGGATAAACAAATCAAGAACCATCAATATTACTCATTACCGAATCAAGTGGAGAGTAACAATGCAGACCATGGCTTTAAACAAAACTATTCCAACGGGATGATGCCTTCGCCAACTTCTGGTTTTCCTTGCTGCCGCTTCAACATGCATATGGGATGGCCATATTTAGTGAGAAATATGTGGGCAGCATCAGCAGATGGAGGGATTGGGATCATTGCATACGGTCCGAGTCAGGTTTCTGTGAGACTGAAAGATTCAAATGTTACAATTAACGAGAATACAAATTATCCGTTTGAGGATCAAATCAATTTCGATGTAACCACATCCAAAAAAGTGCAGTTCCCACTAAAACTCCGTATTCCAGCATGGTCGGTTAATCCTACTGTAACTGTGAATGGAGAACTTGTGAAAGGTGTGAAAGCAGGAGAGTATGTCAGCATCGACAGAAAGTGGAAGAACGGTGACAAAGTAGTTCTTCAAGTTCCTATGGAATTGAAAACGTCAACATGGGTAAATAATTCCATTGGTATTGAACGCGGTCCGCTTGTGTATTCCCTCCAAATGGATGAGAATTGGCAGGTTAAAAACAAGCCGATTGCAGAAGTGCCAGGATTCAATGCATCTGCAATAGGTTTCAATGAGTATAGTGTAAAGGCGGAAAATCCATGGAACTACGGTTTACTTATTGATCGGGAGCATCCAGAGCAGTCCATTGATGTGATTACAGGATCAATGCCTGAGAATCCATTCGAGCAAGCAACAACACCAGTAAAGCTGGTAGCTAAAGCAAAAAAAATTCCAACATGGGGTAAGGCGGCTAATAACGTAGAAGCAGCAGAACCGCCTGTTGGACCAATTCTTTCTGCAGAACCGACTGAAAATATTACACTGGTTCCCTATGGAGCAGAGAACCTTCGTATCTCTTATTTTCCTGAAGTGACGGAGAACTTGACAGAAACGGGTGCCGCCAAATATGAAGCGGAACAAGCCGAAATATTCCGCGCAGAAGTAAGAACGAACGCACCCCATGCATCAGGGAGAAGCTATGTAGGAGGAATTGATTTTGCTGAAAGTTATGTTAAGTTCAATCAAGTTGTTGCTCCTAAGGCAGGAAAATATAATGTCGATATTTGGTTTGCCAATGGACTTGGATATAATTCCTCCAACGGCAAAATAATTGTCAATGGTGAAGTACACTCATTGACATATCAAGGTACACAAGGTTGGGGGCGCTTTATGGCCACAAAAATAGAGGTTCCATTAAAAGAAGGCACTAATACGATCAAGTTCATGAAGGATCAGGGATTTTATGAACTGGATTATATTGTGGTTAGACCACTAAAAATGGATAATCCTTAAAAGAAAATAATCGTTAGACCTATGCTAAAGGGGAAAATTAGGAGGAGAAGAACCCAGTTATTTTATTACTGGGTTCTTTGTATGTGTTTGTCAAATTTCGTTTTTTCGTTCTGTTAAAACTTTTTAAATTCATTGAAATTTCAATCAATTTTGTTGATAATAAAAATAATAGTTAATAGGAAAGTGAGGCAGAGGCATATTGTTTTAAAAAGGTTATCCCAGTTTAGAAACATTAGTATTCGATTTAAGTTATTATTCTATTTCATTGTTATTATTATTTTATGTGTTTCCACACTAAGCCTTTTAGGGGGAAATATATACAAGAAATCCATGGAACAGGAAGCAAATGTGTATACTGACCAGATGCTTGAACAAGTATGGAATAACATAGAAACCACTATTCAAGAAAATGATAATATTATGTATTACATAGCTAATGAGGATTTTGTTCAGCAATTCATGGAACAAAAACACACTTCGTCAACAATGGAAAGGGGAATGAAAGAAAAAATCCAAGTCTATAAAGATCGTCATCCTGAAATAGCTGGGACTCTATTAGTTAACCAATTTGATAATTCTATTAGTAATGAAATGATACGAGTATCTAGAGACCCACTTACAGAAGAGTCTTGGTATAAAAAAGCAATAGAATCACCTAATAAAATACATTTAATAAGTAATCCGATTGGAAGAAATCTCAAAAATCAATTAAGCTATCAAGTTAATAATGTCTTATCACTTGTAAAGGCTGTAAAAAATCCTAAAACCAACAAAGTTGAAGGTGTCATCCTAATTGATCTAAAGTTAGATTTCATCAAAAACGTTATTGAATCTATCAAGCTTGGGAAAAGTGGCTTTATTTTTATTATGGATAAGGATGGAAATGTTGTCTATTCGCCTGTCAATTCGACAGTATATCGTATTCATCCTGCTTGGATAGCAGAAAAAGAGTCACCACCTATCGAAAAGAAGATTAAAAAAGATAAGTTTCAAATCATTTATAACACGATTCCTGATATAGATTGGAAAATTGTAGGAGTATTTTCGTTGGACGAAACGACCGAGGTTGTTTCAAAAGTCCAGGGCTACACATTTATTATTGCGGTGATTACCTTAGTGATTGGTGCATTTGTATCCTTGTTTTTTGCCAGTACAATCACAAATCCTGTAAAAAAACTCATGAATTTAATGGGTAAAGTAGAAGAAGGAAGATTAGACTTGCGATTCCATGGAAAATACAATGATGAAATTGGTCAACTAGGAAACAGCTACAATAAGATGATTCAAAAAGTTGAACAGCTGATTGACTTGGTTTATCGCGAACAAAAAAGCAAACGTGAAGCGGAACTCAAAATTTTACAAGCTCAAATTAAACCTCATTTTTTATATAATACACTCGATACCATTCAATGGATGGCCCAGGAACATAAAGTATATAAAATTGTAGAAATGGTGAATGCACTTACGACTTTATTTAGAATTGGTTTAAATAAAGGCAATGAATTTATCACCGTAGAAGAAGAAATTGAACATGTCAAAAGCTATCTGATCATTCAAATGACACGATATGAATCTAAGCTTGAATATGAAATAGAGATGGAAGAAGAGGTGAAAAATTACCAAGTTCTGAAGCTTACTTTACAACCACTGGTTGAAAATGCAATTTATCATGGGATTAGAAACAAGCGGGGGAAAGGGAAAATCACCATTCGTATTGGGATTGACCAGGATGTATTAGTATTATCTGTATCTGACACTGGAATTGGTATAGAAAAAGAACGTCTCCACCATTTAAACGATTCATTAGCAACGATGAGTGATGAACATAAAAAAGGGTATGGGTTATATAATGTCAATGAACGAATTAAGTTAACGCATGGACCAAACTATGGAATACGTGTTGAAAGTGAATTTAAAATAGGAACGACAGTAATTGCAGAACTTCCTACTAAGTTTATGTGAAAAAGTGGTTAATATAGTAATAATTTAGTTGATTATCGAGGGGGATTAATGTTGTGGAAATTATTAATTGCCGAAGATGAAACAACGATAAGAAGAGGGCTTAGGAATGCTGCAAACTGGGAAGATTACTCTATTGAAATCGTTGGTGAGGCTGAGGATGGAGAAATCGCATTAGAAATGGCCATCGAATTACAACCTCATATTTTATTCGTAGATATTAATATGCCCTTTTTAAATGGGTTAGAATTAATAAAAGAGTTAAGGGAGCATCTTCCTGAATCGATTTTTATTGTGATCAGTGGGTATGACCAATTTAGTTATGCCCAACAGGCCATAAAAATGGATGTTTTTGACTATATATTAAAACCTGTAAATACAGAGGAATTAAAAAAAACAGTAATGAATGCATTGGAGATACTTGAGACAACTAGTAGAAATAAACAACTAGATTTGCAGTTAGAAGATAACAAGCAATTCCTAAAGGGAAAATTCTTTCAAGAGTGGGGGACTGGTCAGCTATCGGATGAAAATGTGAAAAAGCGATTCCAATTACTAGATATAAAATTAGAAGGGCAAGTTGGAATCAGCATGTATAAAGTGGTAAAAGAGATTGATGAAGGTGGAACAGAGCAATATTGGAGTGAAACGCTGATTGCATTCTCTTTAAAAAATATAATCGAAGAAATTTTGAAAGCGTATCCATACCGTGAAGTGTTCGAAGACCATACCGGTCAAACAATTTCAATTCTGCCCAATATTGATATGGAAGAATTGATTAGGGTGAATCGAGAAGTTAAAGAATATGCCGAAAGATTTTTAGGAAGAGTGATTTTATGTAATGAGCAAATTCTTACGAACTATCAAGAGTTTCCAGCTTATTTCAAGAGCTTAAGAAAAGAGATCACTTCTTATAATGGTTTATCTCCAATGGTGATCCTTGCTAAAGATTATATTGATCATCATTATTTCGAACATAGTATCTCTTTGAACGAAGTAGCTGATATGGTTCAAGTAAGTCCAACCTACTTAAGTAAGAAAATAAAAACGGAGCTGGGTGCTTCCTTTATCAACTATTTGACTAAAGTAAGAATAAATAAAGCACTTATGTTAATGAAAGATCCATATTTAAAGATTTATGAAATTGCTGATATGGTTGGATATAGCACACAACACTATTTTTGCAACGCCTTTAAAAAAGTAACAGGGATTTCTCCAACGGTATATAGGAGCGGTGCAAAAAGTTATGAATAAAAAAATTCAATATGGAACCGTATTATTTGGGACGAGTATCGGTTTATTTCTTCTTTTTATGCTGGGACAAACGATATCCATTGGTAAGGCGTCAGAGGAGCATGAAGTCGATTTTGTCATTGGCGTATCACAACCAAACTTAAATGAACCATGGCAGGTTCTCATGAATGAGGAATTAAAGAATGAAGTCGTTAAGTATGACAATGTACGAGTGATTTATACTGATGCTGCTCAAAGTACCGATAAACAAATTAACGATATTCAATCCTTAAAAGAGTATGGAATTGACCTTTTGATTGTTTCCATTGATAATTCATCTGCCTTAACGCCTGTCATTTCAAAAATCTATAAAGATATACCAGTAATTGTTCTTGGAAGAGGTGTCACAGGTTATAACTATACACTCTATATTGGTTCTGATCATTATTTCATAGGCGAGATGGCTGCTAAAGCTGCAATGAATTTGCTAAGTCATAAGGGTGGAAACATCGTTGAAATAAAAGGGCTTGAGAGTGCATTACAAGCAGAGGAGAGAAGTAAAGGTTTTCAGGAGACATTGCTTAAAAATCCCGGCTACAAAATTAGTGATGTCCTTGTAGGAAACTGGCAAAGAGATTATGCCGAAGATAAGCTAAAGGATTTATTGCAAAATGGTGCTGAACCACCTGACTTAATCTATGCCCATAATGATGCAATGGCATTGGGAGCATATAGGGCAATTCAATCATTGGCTCTTAAAGATGTTGTGATCATTGGAAGCGATGGGGTCAATAAGCCCAATGGTGGATTACAGTTAGTAAAAGAGAAAAAAATAGACACAACTTTCATTACCCCGACTGGCGGGAAGGAAGCGATACAGTATGCAATGGAGATTCTCAATGAAAAAGAGGTCATTCCTAAAAAGATTATCTTAAGAAATCATGAGGTGAACCGTAATAATATTACTGATTATCTCAAAGAAAAAGAAAAAGTGACAAATTCAACCGGTGATAAAAAACGGAATATCACACTCGGGTTTGCTCAGGTAGGAAATGAAAGTGAATTCCGTGCAGCTAATACTAATTCTATTATGGATGCCGCAAAAAAGGCTGGGATCAAACTAATTCTGAAGAATGCAAATAATAACCAAGAAAAGCAAATAGACATCATTAGAGAATTTATTAAACAGAAAGTAGATGTAATTGCCTTTTCCCCAAAAGTAGAACATGGTTGGGAAGGAGTGCTTAAGGAAGCGAAAGCAGCTGGAATACCTATTATCCTTTCAGATCGAGAAATAGATGTAAATGATTCATCTTTACGGACATCATTTATTGGATCGGACTTTATCGAAGAGGGAAGAAGAGCGGCAAGATGGTTAGTAAATGAAAAGGATCCTGACAATAAAGTGATTCATATTATTGAATTAAGAGGGACTCAGAATTCAGCTCCCGCCGAAGGAAGAGAACAGGGATTTAATGAAGTGTTAGTTGATAATCCAAACTATCAAATACTGGAATCGCTGCAGGGGGATTTTACATTTGCCCGCGGAAAAGAAATGATGAAAAATGCGCTCATAAAGTATCATAAGGAAATTGACGTGGTCTATGCTCACAATGATGATATGGCCATTGGGGCAATAGAAGCCATTGAAGAGTTCGGGTTGAAGCCGGGTAAAGATATAAAAATCATTTCAATCGATGCAACGAAAAAAGCATTCAGTGCATTAAGTACAGGAAAACTAAATTTTTCAGTAGAATGTAACCCGTTGTTAGGACCTCAATTGATGAAATCTGCAAAAGATCTAGTGATGGGCAAAGAAATTCCAATGAGGATTATTACTACTGAACGAACGTTTACACAAGAAGAAGCAAGAAAAGAAATGAAGAAAAGAAACTATTAAATGAGTGATGACGGGAGAGTCAATTATCTGTAATTAATTGACTCTCTTTTTTGTTGCTTCTGTATTGGAGTAATTATCTGAAATTTATAAAAAAAGACACTTTATTTTAAATACATATTTTTGGGGCTTATTTATACTAATGGTAAGCATTATTAGAGACGACGTCATGTTTACTATTATGAGATAAAGTAGGTGATTCAAATGAGTTCTGCGATATTATTGAGAGCGGAAGGAATTACAAAATCGTTCCCCGGAGTAAAAGCATTGTCAAACGTGGATTTCAATTTACGAAGAGGCGAAATTCACTCGCTAATGGGTGAGAATGGAGCAGGGAAATCCACGTTAATTAAGGTTTTAACAGGTGTATATGAAAAAGATGAAGGAACGTTTTATTTGGAGGGTGAAAAAATTAATCCAGACTCCCCCCAGGAGGCACAACGATTAGGAATTAGTACAGTGTACCAAGAAATCAACTTGTGTGAAAACCTTTCAGTGGCAGAAAACATCTTCATTGGAAGGGAACCTAAACGCAGTGGAAGAATTGACTGGAAAGAAATGAACCGAAGAGCGGAGAAAATTCTGTCGGAAAGATTAAGGATAAATATAGATGTGACGAAAATTTTATCATCTTATTCAACAGCTGTTCAACAAATGGTAGCTATTGCCAGAGCTGTCGATATTTCAAGTGGCATATTAATTCTGGATGAACCCACTTCAAGTTTGGATAAAAATGAAGTGAGGCAGTTGTTTGATGTCATGCTGAATTTAAAAAATGAAGGTATGGGTATTATTTTTGTCAGCCATTTCTTAGATCAAATTTTTGAAATAACCGACCGGATTACCGTGCTTAGAAACGGTAAAAAAATAGGAGAATATGAGACCCAAAAGATATCAAGAACAGAACTGGTATCTAAAATGATTGGCAGAGAATGGGGAGAAAATACTTCTAGTCAGAATCACAGGACTAGAAGAGAAAGAAGTCAGGAAGAATTTTTAACTGCCAACAATTTAGGCAGGCAAGGAATGATTAATCCAATCAGCTTATCTATCCGTAAAGGAGAAGTTTTAGGGTTAGCTGGATTGTTGGGTTCAGGAAGGACAGAAATAGCTAAGGTAATCTTTGGAATAGATAAGGCTGATCAAGGTGTTCTAACCATTGATCATGAAATGATCCGGTCGATGAATCCAAAGGTTGCGATCGAAAAAGGGTTAAGTTTTTGCCCTGAAGACCGTAAAATGGAAGGTATTGTAAATGAATTGACAATTCGTGAGAATATTGTCTTAGGTTTACAGACGAAACAGGGATTATTTAGACATATTCCGATCAAAAAACAAAAAGAAATTGCCCAAAAGTATATAGATCTGTTAAGAATTAAAACACCTAGTATGGAACAAAGAATCGATCATCTGAGCGGTGGAAATCAGCAAAAGGTAATCCTTGCAAGGTGGTTAGCAACGAATCCGAAATTACTAATATTAGACGAGCCAACACGAGGAATTGATGTTGGATCAAAGGGTGAAATTCGCAAATTAATCTTAGATCTGGCAGCGGAGGGTTTATCGATATTGTTTATTTCTGCCGAGTTAGAAGAAGTGGTTGCGTGCTGTGACAGAGTCGTTGTGCTTCGAGACCGATACAAAATTGGAGAATTGCAAGGGGAAGAAATGACTGAGTCTAGGATCATGGATATGATAGCGGAAGGAGAGGGTGTAATTGAAGCAAGCACTATCTAACTTTACCCAAATGAAAATTTTTTGGCCACTGGTAGCGTTATTTGCACTTCTCCTTCTAAATTCGATTTTCATTCCTGGCTTTTTTTCAATAGAGTTAAAGGATGGGCACTTATTTGGAAGTTTAATTGATATTTTAAATCGTGTAGTGCCGTTGTTAATCATTGCTATAGGTATGACTCTTGTGATAGCAAAAGAGGGTATTGATATTTCAGTTGGTTCAGTTTTGGCTATATCTGGGGCACTGGCTGCTTCAATGATGGACACCACTTCCGTTTGGGTGGCGCTAATGGCAGCAGTTATTGTTGGGATCTTATGCGGCCTATGGAATGGGATATTGGTTGCTGTTTTTGAAATACAGCCAATGGTTGCCACTTTAATCTTGTTAACAGTAGGCAGAGGGATTGCCCAGTTGATAACAGGCGGGCAGATATTAACGATTGATAATGATGTATATGGATACCTTGGCTCTGGTTTTCTATTCGGACTGCCTTTTCCAATATTTATCGGCACTGCCATCCTGTTGATCATGATTGTTCTGAAGAAAAGAACAGCTATGGGACTTTTCCTTGAATCAATAGGCAGTAACAAGACTGCTAGTCAATTCGCTGGAATTCAACCAAAGAAGATTATTATCCTCGTTTATACCATTTGTGGAGTATGTGCGGCAATTGCAGGGATTATTGTAAGTGCCAATGTTAGCAGTGCGGATTCCAATAATGCCGGTTTATGGATTGAGCTCGATGCTATTTTAGCTGTTGTTATTGGTGGTACTTCTATGCGTGGCGGAAGATATTTTCTAGGTGGCACGGTAGTTGGCGCTTTATTTATTCAGACGTTAACTACAACCATCTATTCTGTTGGAATAAATCCTCAAATTGTTATGGTTGTAAAAGCCTTTGTTGTTATTATTGTATGTCTATTTCAGTCAGAGGAATTTAGAAAACTCTTTTCGCAAGTTAGAAATAAGAAGGTGAGCATCTCATGAGGCTATTAAAATTTAGTATGAAAGAAAATCATATTTTCATCGTGGCTACCATTCTATTAATTGTCTTATTATTCGGATATGGATCATTTTCCTACACTGGTTTTTTTAGTTCACAAGTATTTTTAAATCTATTTATTGATAATGCCTATTTAATCATTGTTGCTACCGGTTTGGCGTTTGTCATTATCACCGGGGGGATTGACTTATCGGTTGGCGCGTTAGTTGCCTTTATTAGCATGGTTTCGGCTTCGTTGTTACAGCAGGGGTTAAATGCGTATCTTGTTATGCTGCTTACGTTACTCATTGGCGTCCTTTTCGGTGCATGTCAAGGGTATTTGATCTATCGCTTCGATTTACATCCTTGGATTGTTACACTGGCAGGCATGTTCCTAGCAAGAGGAGCAAGTTTCCTGATTAGTACAGAAAGTATTGTCATAACAAATGAAACCTATAGCTCTATTTCGCAGGCGAAAGTTTATTTGATGGGAGATAGTTACATTTCAATAGGAACGATTATTGCCCTCATCGTAGTGGCAGCTGCGATTTACATGGCTAAGTTTACAAAGTTTGGCCGAAATGTTTATGCCATTGGCGGGAATGTGAAATCAGCAAAATTAATGGGTCTCCCAGTGAAACAAACAACGATGATGGTCTATATTTTATCAGGATTTTGCTCTGCTTTAGGTGGCTTAGTTTTTACATTATACATGTTGTCGGGCTATGGACTCCACCTGCAAGGGATGGAAATGGATGCTATTGCCGCATGTGTTATTGGTGGTATTCTACTAACTGGGGGGTTCGGATATTTAATAGGACCCACACTTGGTGTCCTCAGTATGGGAATTATTCAAACCATTATCATGTTCCAAGGAACGCTTAGTTCGTGGTGGACGAAAATTGCTGTTGGCTTCCTTCTCTTTTTGTTCATCCTCTTACAAAGGCTGATCATCATGAGGCGCGGAAGAAAGCGGGTCATAAAACTTGAAAAAAAACCTAGTAATATACAAGTAAATTCTCATTCGGTTGCAAGTGATCTCGATTAGAAGTTTTTAATATGAAGAAAAAGGAGGAACAATGATGAAAAAAATCTTAGGAATATTCTTGGCAATCTTCCTATTTGCAGGCTCAATTAACCTGCCTATGAAGGTTAAAGCCGCAGATCCCACGATGGATGGGCACGGTTTGTTGGGGGAGTTTTTTAAAGTAGAACCAAACCCAGATAATCGAGAAGATATTAATGTATTTAATTTTGATGATAAGCGGGGAGAAAGAGCCATTGGAAATTTGAATGGTGATTCCTTTGCAGGCATTTTTAATGAATTTTCAGGAACACCGGATTATAATACTGCTCGCTTTACTGGCACGATTGTGCCGAAATACACGGAGGATTATACCTTCCATATGATAGGGGATGACGGGTTTAGACTCTGGATTGATGGGAAGTTGATCATAGACTTTTGGGAGCAAAAATGGGAAATCGAACAAGTTAGTGCGCCAGTTTCATTAGAAGCAGGAAAGCATTATGATATTAAAGTTGAATATTTACAAGGCTGGGGAGGCTCTTCGCTCCGGATGGACTGGGAAAGTGCCAGCCAGAAAAGGGAGGTTGTTCCAGAATCAGCGCTTTTTTTGCCGATAGATCGTGTCATTACTACTAAAAAAAGTGATTTAACAGCAGAAATTCAAAAGCTAGATTACTTGATAGATAACTTTGCAGACAAAGTATCTAAAAACGTAGTAAACAACTTAAAGGCAACAAAAATTGAATCTCTGGAATTGCTTAATACAATTGATGATCAAGAAGGTGACGATAGAGAAAAGGCAGAGTTAATAATAAAGGAAGCTGAGACTGTATCGATTGCCCGTTCCGACTTTATGAAAGAAATGGGTGTCACAAGTTCTACAGTACATGACAAATTTAACAATCCGTTATATCAAGGACAGGACCCATTTGTAACGTACAAAGATGGATTCTATTACTTTGTTTCTTCTAGTAACTTAGATTCTAACAATAAAGTTTATGTATCCAAATCCCGTACATTGACAGATCAAGGTGAGAAGGTAATGGTCTATGATTCAAAAGGAACACAAACGCGTATTTTTGCTCCAGAAATCTTCTTCTTTGATGGCAAATGGTATATCTATTACTGTGCTGACTTGAAGGAATATGGATACAAACATATGGGAACCGTGTTGGAATCTGTTACCGATGATCCGCAAGGGGAGTATGTGGATAAAGGTGCATTATATCTGGGGGAAAACGGTAAGTATAAACAAGCGAACGATTTAACGGTTTTTGAAAATAAGGGCCAGCTGTATGCTGTTTGGGGTACCTTAGGTGAGGGTGAACCAATTGGTCCCGCAATTGCTCCAATGGATAATCCCTACACCATTACAAAGGACCGCTCATTCTTACCAGGCGGCGGCGGGGAAGGTCCTCGTGTATTACAAAAAGATGGAAAAGTATTTATCACCATGTCGGTTGGGGATTATCAAGCAAATGATTATCGCTTATCCTATTTTATGAATACCGATGGAGATATTTTAAATCCCAATTCTTGGACTCGTAAAGAAAATGTGTTTGTTGCTACGAAAGAAGTATCAGGTCCTGCCAGAGCAGGTTTTGTCAAATCAGTAGACGATACCGAAGATTGGATGATCTATCATTCACGAGTCTACAAAGATACTGGGCGTAACTCGTGGCGTCAAGTAAATATTAAGAAATTTGGCTGGAATGAGGATGGAACACCTAACTTTGGTGAACCGGTTTCTCCATATGAATGGCAGGAATTACCTTCTGGTGATTTAGGGCAAGGTGATATGTATCAAGCAGAAGATGCTATTCATTTAGGTGATATTACAACAGATAATAGCTATAAAAATTTTCAGGGAACGGGCTATATTAACTTGCCAAAAAAATCTGGTGCGGAAGCAAATTTTGTTGTATCTGCAAAAGATGCTGGTGATTATATCGTAGGGACTAGATATGCATATGGTGTTCAAGTAGAAGGGGAGTCTACCGATAACTCAAGCATACAGTTACCTGCAAGAGCAAAGATCAATGTATATGTCAATGGGATCCATGTAAAAACAATTACACCCGATAAAACAGCCACCAGCTGGGAAGAATGGTTTACAGCTACTGAACGGTTGAGTCTTAAGGCCGGAAAAAATGTCATTAGTTATCGAATTGATAATGGAAGTATTGGTAATGTGAATTTTGATTATCTAACGATGTATAAGGCAGATGTACCCAATCCGACGGTTAGTTTAGATGGGATGAAAAAAATCATTGCTGAATCTAAAAAGGATGGGAAAATTGATCATCCATTGGCCACCCAACTTAGCAACAGTCTAGACGGAGCAGCACAACAATTGGAGAAAAAGAACAAGAAGCAAGCAATTAGTAAAATGAACGATTTCTTAAAGCATTTAAATAATGAAGCAATGAAAAAGTTCATTGCAGATGAAACAAAGGACATTCTCAATCAAGATGCAAAAGCATTAATCGATTTTTGGGAGTAGTTTATAGTAGTCTCTATAAAGAGTGAAGTCTGGTCTTAAAAATATTTAAAGTAAGAGCATTTCTTTGTAATGAGAAATGCTTTTTTTTGTTTAAAGTTAAAAGGAATTATAAATAACAACAATAATATAATAAAAATCAGCAAAAGTTTATTGAAAAACGATATATAATGTGTTAAATTCATATTGTTATTTAATAAGTGAGGTGTCTTAAATGAATGTTAAACGAGGTTCAATCACTTTCTTAAAGGTCATTATTTTTATGGTTGGAATTGCAGTGCTTGCCGTGTGCTTATACTTTTTGCCTGATGCAGCCAGAAGAGATGCAATAGAACGTCCAGGTGATTATTCGCTATATCCACTTTTGGTATGTGCATATGGAATATGTATTACGTTTTCTGTGGCGGTGTATCAAATATTTAAACTTTTAACCTATGTCGAAAAGAATAATGCTTTTTCTGAGTTAGCTCTTCAATCTTTAAAGAAAATTAAAAAATGCACGTTTACTGTCATTTTCTTCATTTTATTAGGAATAGTTTATTTAAGGGTGCTTGTTCAATTCACAGGTGATGATGCAGCAGGTCCAATATCTATAGGTCTAATGAGTATCTTGGCAACAAGTGTTATCGCAGCCATTGTGGATGTACTTCAAAAAACTATAAAGGATTTCTTGGATTCACAGCCAAAAAACAATTAACATTTTTAAATATTAGATAGGTTGTTTTTGATGGAAGGTAGTAATCACATGATCCTTGAACCTTAAAAGAACTCAATAAAAATAAACAACAAATTAATCAAGTAAACTATCTAATAGTTAAGAAAGTTTCAATGTTAAATTTTATATAAATAACGTAAAAATGGCGTGCCAAAACTGTTGTCAGTTCGCACGCCATTTTTGTTGTCAATTTTATTATATGCACCTCAAAGTGGAACGGCTTAGTCTGGTCTTCCTCCTTTTCTTACGCTTTTTTATAGGCTAGAGGTAATAGGTATTTATAATTATCAGAAAATTGTAAATCTTAGCCACATATTGTAAATACCTTTACTAGAATTCTTGGTAAAGTTGTTTTGTAAAGACAAAAGAGGAGGAGATTTGGCAAGGTGAATTTTCCAGTTTTACTTGATCATGAATGAGTTCTATTAAGGGAGGTAAGGAATATGAAAAAAAAGCTATTGGTCTATTCGTCAATCGTTACGATTGCTCTATCACAGGCATTGGGATTAAGTGATTTAACAAAATCATCAGCAAAGGCAGCAACAATTGAAAAAGCTCATGGGTTAAAGGGGGAATATTATACCTCTTCAGGCCCCGGAAAGTTTGACTTCAAGGAATTGAAAACTACGATTGTCGATTACAATATTAATTTTCCTGATTTAGAACCAACATTAAATATGTTTACCGGCCAAAATGATGATGTTTCTGCTAGGTGGACAGGTAAGATTGTTCCTGAAAAAACAGAAGATTACACCTTTTACATGATAGGCGATAACGGTTTCAGAGTGTGGATTGATGGCAAGCTAGCGATTGATTTTTGGGAGGATAAATGGGATATTGAGCAAAAGAGTGCACCCATTTCGTTAGAAGCAGGGAAAGAATATGATATCAAAGTAGAATACTTTGAAAATTATGGCGGCTCCAATCTTAGACTCTATTGGTCTAGTGCGAGTACAGAAAAACAAATTGTCCCAAGCAGTGCTTTTTTCCTTCCAGATGGGTACAGCATAAGTAATGATATTAAAACAATAAAAGTTTTAGAAGACGGGAAGCATGTTGAATTAGCTTTTAATCATGAACTGGAAGCTTTGCCACAAGGACTTCAGAGACATTTTAAAGTGAAGTTAAGTGGACGTGAATGGGAACTTGTTAATCTTTCTTTAAAGAAACATGACCCTTCAACAATCGTACTCGAGACCACTGCACCAATCTATGAAAGATCGGCTACTAATGTGCTAGTAAGCTATGATGGAGAGGGGAATATCCTAACAAAAGAGGGAAATGAGGTATCTGCATTTACAAACAGAGCCGAAAACCTTTCCCAATTTAACATTGAATCACCATGGGCTGATAAAGTGGACCCTAAAAGTGTTTTACCAGATTATCCACGTCCACAATTGGTACGCGAGGATTGGATGAACCTTAATGGGAAATGGGAGTTTCAACGTGCAGCAGAGGGTGAAGCGGTTCCTGCAGGCAAGAAACTAAAGGAATCGATTCTTGTTCCATTTGCAGTCGAATCCGAGCTTTCTGGAATTGATAGACAGGAAAAACATATGTGGTATAAACGAGGCTTTACAGTCCCATCCAAATGGAATGGCGAAAGAATCAAATTGAATTTTGATGCTGTTGATTATAAAACCGTCGTCTATGTAAATGGAGTAAAAGCAGGAGAGCATATTGGAGGTTATGATTCCTTTAGCTTTGATATAACCGATCATTTAGTAAAGGGCAATAATGAACTGATTGTTGAAGTCTATGACGAAACTTCAGGCGGGCAAGCAAGAGGCAAGCAGACTACGAACCCAGAAGGTATTTGGTATGAATCTACTTCTGGAATTTGGCAATCTGTTTGGTTAGAACCGGTTGCTGAAACACATATTGAGTCGATCAAGACGGTTGCAGATATCCATGCGGATAAAGTAAATGTAACGGTTAATGGTAAGAATTTAGAAAACAAAACGATCGAAGCGATTGTGTATCAAAAAGGAAAGAAAGTAGGAGTGGCTACTGGTAAAGCTGGGGAAACAGTTGCTGTCCCTGTCCCAAGTCCACACTTATGGACAACAAAAGATCCATTTTTATATGATTTACAAGTCAATGTTAAGGATAATACTAGAGTTTTAGATACAGTGAAGAGTTATTTTGGAATGAGGGAAATTTCTCTTGGGAAAGTAAATGGTCAGCTTCGTCCATTATTGAATGGAGAATTTATTTTCCAAATGGGGCCTTTAGATCAAGGTTACTGGCCAGAAAGTGGGTTAACCGCACCAACAGAGGACGCATTAAAATTTGATATTGAAAAAACAAAAGACCTTGGTTTTAATATGATCCGGAAACATATCAAAGTGGAGCCAGAACGCTGGTATTATTGGGCAGACAAACTGGGTATGATTGTGTGGCAGGATATGCCGAGCATGGAGGGGTCTGGAGCAGGTGCAAGAGCCACGGATGCAGACCGTGCCCAATATGAACGTGAATACAAAGAAATGGTTCAAGAAAGATACAATCATCCATCAATCTTTTTATGGACGGTCTTTAATGAAGGCTGGGGTCAGTACGACACCAAGGGGGTAACAAATTATGTGAAAAGCCTTGATTCTACACGTTTAGTTTCGAATGCCAGTGGCTGGACTGACGCTGGAGCTGGGGATGTTTTAGACTGGCATACGTATACCGCTCCAAGATCACCACAAGTAGAAGAAAACCGAATTGCAGTAATTGGGGAATACGGCGGGCTCGGGTTGGCAACACCTGGACATGAGTGGGGCACAACTGGATGGAACTACGTCATGATGAAAGACGGTGAAGAAGTAACCAATACGTATGTCGATTATATTGAATCATTAAAACGTTATATGTATGCGAATGGTCTTAGTGCAGCTGTTTACACGCAAACGACCGATGTAGAAGGGGAGTTAAATGGACTGTTAACCTATGACAGGAAAATTGTTAAGATGGATGCAGATCGAGTCCGTGAAGCCAACCAGTCGTTAATCGCTTTATCATCCGCAAAAAATGTCTTAAAAGAAAAGCTTGATGGTGCAAAGGCCACCCAAAAAGGTGTGAAAAAAGGTAATGGACCGGGAGAATATTCGAAGGAAGCCATTGAATTTTTGAAGGACTCCATCAAAGCAGCTAAAATGGTCTACAATGATCCACACGCTACTTCAGATGAACAATTTTCTGCTGTTGACACTCTAACAAAACAATTAAGGGAATTTAAGGAGATGGTTAACCCTCCAATTGAAGCAGGGGCTCAAGTGGACCCATTTGATAGCTCCACATTGTCAAAAGCTTGGACCATATTCCAAGAAGATACTTCTAAATGGAGCTTAATAGAAAATCCAGGTCATTTAGTTATTACAGGTCAAAAAGGCGATTCTCATGAGAAAAGTAATGACATTAAGAATGTTTTCCTTCAGGATGCCCCATCTGGTGACTTTGAAATTACGACCAAACTAAACGCTCCTGTCCAAAATAACTATGAGCAAGGTGGATTGTATATTTGGCAAGATGCGGATAATTATGTTCGTCTTGGTCACGTCTGGGATAATGGCTTAAAACTTGAAGCAGCTAAGGAAGAAAATGCTAAATATAGTAAAGCCCAAAATATCGCACAACATCCTGGTGATGACACGGTTTACTTGAAAATTAAAAAAACTGGTAATGTCATTTCAACCTTTTTCTGGGCGAATGGGGAATGGCAAAAAGCAGCGGATCCCATTACATCTGATCTTAATGTAAGTAAAGTAGGAATTTATGGAACAAGTACTGTAAGTAATCAACTTGTGCCAATGACATTTGATTATTTTACAACGCAAGGTCTTCAATAAGCATTTGGAAGTGTAAGAACAGATACTTTTAATAAAAAATCCCACTTCTGCTAGTTTAAGTACGCTAAGTGGGATTTTATTTATTTTATGTTCTACTGCTTAGATATAATAAACAAAATAAAAAAGCCTTGAAAAATCAAGACTTTTTGACGTCCCGAAGAGGATTCGAACCTCCGACCTACAGTTTAGGAAACTGTTGCTCTATCCTGCTGAGCTATCGAGACAAGTTGTAATATTATTTTACTCGTTTCTAATAATATATCCCGTCCTGATTTCAGAAAGCATATTCAAGAAGCGGTTCAATCAGTACGCTGAAGTAAAAACTTGGCGACAAAACATATTAGGAACGTTATTTATTATAATTTGTTAATGACAAAAGGTCAATAAAAAAGTTGATATTATTGGAACGGTAGTTCTCTGGCCATTTCGGTTCCTTTCGAAGTTTTTTCACGGAATATCAACCAAACGATTAAACTGAGCCCAATTAATAAACCTTCCAGTGATAAAATGTACCATGGATAGGGGCCTAGTACATCTAATAAACTCGCACTGTCAGGCTTATGACTTAAGAACATATAATTTCCGCCCACCAGCTTATTGATCAACATAATGATTGGCATAAGCACATTTAAAAAGATACATAATTTTAAGACGGACCAAATTGTCGGCCGGTAACCTTTTGCCCATGTAAAATAAAGCGGCACCCAGATTTCCATCAGATGTGTATAAAAGAAATGGAAAAAGCGAAAATGTGGGAAGTCATAATTTAAAGCTGGAGTGAATAATGCCTGTGATGCGCCTAATAAAGCAGTAAATAATAATATCTCGTAGATAATTCTTTTCCTTGTCATCAACAGAAGGACGGTTAATATTAAACTAATGCTGCATAACTCCAATGGAATAGCGTGACTAACATTCCAACTGCCATTTATAATCATCCAAAAATGATAGGTCAATTCCATGATGATGAGAGTGATAGCGATACCGATTTCGGTCCATCTTCTTTGCTTAGCATTAAATTTATCTCTATTAAGATAGATAAAGATGGAACCTAGGATTAAGACTGCAATAATAACAAAATGACTGATTGAAAACATTTCAAAATCATAGTTTGTAAAGCTGCGTCCAAACACCCCATCCATTGCCCCACCACCTAATTTGTCTAATAGTACCTTTTCTAATTATATTCGATGGAATTGCTTTTACACCTCTTCAAAAATATAAAATATTTCCATTTCACTCCCTTCTATAATTAGGATTTTTCTTCCTAATAAAGTCCTCTAGAAGTATGGTATAATGATTTGTCGAAGAAAATCGAAAGTCTTTTTTTAGTGGAGGTCATTATGGCTGCATATACGCCGATGATACAACAATACTTAACCGTTAAGGCAGATTACCAAGATGCCTTTTTATTTTTTCGCTTAGGCGATTTTTATGAAATGTTTTTCGATGATGCCATTAAAGCATCACAAGAATTAGAAATAACTCTAACAAGCAGACAAGGTGGCACGGATGACCGGATTCCGATGTGCGGCGTTCCCTATCATTCTGCACCTAACTATATTGAACAGCTTATTTCAAAAGGCTTTAAAGTGGCGATTTGTGAGCAGGTTGAAGACCCGAAGCTGACCAAGGGTATGGTGAAAAGGGAAGTTGTCCAATTAATCACGCCTGGTACAGTGATGGAAGGGAAGGGTTTATCGGATAAAGAGAATAATTATATTGCCTCAATTACCCAATTTGATGATGAAACCTTTGGTTTCGCCTACAATGATATCTCAACTGGTGAAAGCCGAGTCACACTCCTATCGAAAAATTTTGATGAGGTCCTAAATGAGTTAGCCGTTCTAAGTGCGAAGGAAGTAGTTGTTGCGAGCAACTTTGACGGTGAATGGCAAAAGAAACTTCGGGAACGTGACGTCTTAGCGATTTCATTTGAAGATAATAGTTCAATAGATATGAATTTTTCTCATTTGCTAAAAGATTTGAATCAAGAAAAGCTAAAGCAAACAATGGCGCGGCTTTTTCATTATTTATACCGGTCGCAAAAAAGAAGTTTGGATCATCTACAGCCAGTCACCACCTACCAAATCCATCAATATATGAAAATTGATTACTATTCCAAACGTAATCTTGAATTAACAGAAACAATTCGTTCCAAAGGAAAAAAAGGTTCTTTATTATGGCTCTTAGATGAGACGATGACCGCAATGGGCGGAAGGATGTTAAAGCACTGGATCGACCGTCCATTAATCAGTCAAATTGAGATTGAATCGCGCCAATCGATTGTGGAAGTCCTAATATCACATTATTTTGAGCGTCAAGAACTACGTGAAAAACTAAAGGAAGTTTATGATTTAGAACGATTAGCTGGAAGAGTAGCCTTTGGGAATATCAATGCCCGTGATTTGGTCCAATTGAAGCGTTCGTTAATGCAGGTTCCATATTTACAACAAATTTTGCAAGGTATGAAGGATGAAAAAGTGAACCAAATCGCAGAGGTGCTTGATCCTTGTGAAGAAATTACGGATTTGTTGGAGCAGGCGATTGTTGAAAATCCACCGCTTTCCTTAAAAGAAGGGAATATGATTCGCGATGGGTACAATGCCCAGCTCGATCAATACCGTGATGCCAGCCGGAATGGAAAAACGTGGATTGCTCAGCTGGAACGGGAAGAACGTGAGAAGACCGGTATTAAATCACTAAAAGTTGGTTATAACCGTGTATTTGGTTATTATATTGAGATTACACGTGCAAACCTCCATCTGTTAGAAGAAGGAAAATACGAACGGAAACAAACATTATCCAATGCGGAACGGTTTATTACTCCGGATTTAAAAGAAAAAGAAGCATTAATTTTACAAGCAGAAGAAAAAAGCAGTGAACTGGAATATGAATTGTTTACGGAGATTCGCGAGATTGTAAAAGAACAGATTCCGCGTTTACAAGCATTAGCCAAAACGATTAGTGAACTGGATGTCCTGCAGTGCTTCGCTCAAGTAAGTGAAGACCGCCATTATGTCAAACCACAGTTTTCCATGGAGGGTCGTGTCGTTGTTAAAGAAGGCCGTCATCCCGTGGTAGAAAAGGTATTGAACGCCCAGGAATACGTCCCAAACGATTGCTTCATGGACAGCGACCGGGAAGTTTTATTGATTACAGGCCCGAACATGTCGGGGAAAAGTACCTATATGCGTCAAGTCGCTTTGGTTGCGATACTAGCGCAAATCGGCTGTTACGTCCCAGCCTCCGAAGCGGTCCTGCCCATTTTTGATCAAGTATTTACCCGGATTGGTGCAGCCGATGATTTAATTTCCGGACAAAGTACTTTTATGGTTGAGATGCTTGAAGCTAAAAATGCGATTTCAAATGCTACACAAAACAGCTTAATCTTATTTGACGAAATCGGGCGTGGTACTTCCACTTATGATGGGATGGCCCTTGCACAAGCAATCATTGAATACATTCATACCAATATTGGGGCAAAAACTCTTTTTTCCACCCATTATCATGAATTAACGGTTTTAGAGGAAGAACTATCTAAGCTGCAAAACATCCACGTTAGTGCGATTGAGCATAATGGAAAAGTCGTCTTTCTTCATAAAATAAAAGAAGGACCAGCCGACAAGAGTTACGGTATCCATGTCGCTCAGCTGGCAGGACTGCCTTCAGACTTAATCAGCCGTGCGAATGAAATATTAACTGCACTAGAGCAGTCTGATTCCCAGGAGGTCAAGCCGAAAACAGAAGTAGTGGAGGTAGTTCACGTAGAAGAACAGCCTGCTCAACTTTCTTTCTTTGATGAACCGAAAGATGTGAAGAAGCAAGAGTTATCTTCTAAAGAGAAGCGTGTGATTGATAAAATGAAGGAATTAGATATATTGGATTTAACACCACTTCAAGCAATAAATATGTTGTATGAGCTCCAAAAAAAGTTAAAGTAGGGGGTGAATCGGAATGGGGAAAATTATTCAATTAGATGATGCCTTATCAAATAAAATCGCAGCGGGAGAGGTAGTCGAGCGCCCTGCCTCCGTGGTAAAAGAGTTGGTTGAAAATTCAATTGACGCTGGCAGTACGGTGATTGAAATTGAAGTGGAAGAAGCCGGACTTGCCAAAATCCGCATTACCGACAATGGATATGGGATTGAGGAAGATGATGTGTTACTCGCCTTTCAACGCCATGCCACCTCTAAAATAAAGAATGAAAATGACTTGTTCCGAATCAGGACCCTCGGATTCCGGGGAGAGGCTCTGCCAAGTGTCGCCTCTGTTTCACGGCTCGAGATGAAAACTTCTACGGGTGAAGGGGCAGGAAATCGGGTGGTTATCGAGGGCGGAAAAGTGGAAATATTTGAGAAAGCATCGAGCCGAAGAGGAACCGATATTACGATTACCGATTTATTTTTCAATACACCTGCCCGCTTGAAATATATGAAGACCATTCATACCGAGCTTGGAAATATAACGGACGTTGTGAATCGATTGGCACTTTCCCATCCAGAAGTAGCCTTCCGCCTCATCCATAATGATAGGAAATTATTGCAAACCAATGGAAACGGAGATGTTCGCCAGGTCCTAGCATCGATTTATGGTTTGGGAATCGCCAAGCAGCTGGTTCCCATCTCCGGGACATCGCTCGATTATAACATCACTGGTTTTGCTTCCATGCCTGAGGTAACCAGAGCTTCACGAAACTATATTTCAACGATGATTAATGGCCGTTTTATCAAAAACTATCCATTAGCCAAGGCGATCCAAGAAGGCTACCATACTTTGCTTCCAATCGGCAGGTTCCCAATTGTTCTCCTTAACATTGAGATGGACCCATTGCTTGTGGACGTCAATGTTCACCCTTCCAAGATGGAGGTCCGTATTAGTAAAGAAGCAGAGTTGAATGAACTTGTCACAACGATGATAAAAGAGGAGTTTAAATCGAAAATCCTCATCCCGACAGCCTATACAGCCGTGAAAAAAGAAGCGGCAAAGGAAGAACAAACTTCCTTGGCCCTTGATGAAGGAACCATAACGCCCGTGGAGAGGAAAGAGTTGGAGTGGTTCCGGCCAGAAGCCACGGCAATCGTCCAAGAAAAACGTCCATCGCTGGGTGATGGCCCAACAGAAACACCTATTTCCAAATGGCCTATTCAACCCGAAATCGAAGAGGAAGAAACAATGGTGCCTGACACCTGGTTCGAGACGAATCCATTTAGTGAGGCGCCGGCTAGGTCTGATTCATATGTAAGCACTACTGTTCAACCCAACCCTGATATAATCGAGACTAAGTGTGACACGCCTTCAGAAAGTAGAGTCCCCCGGTTATATCCAATTGGGCAAATGCATGGGACCTATATTTTTGCTCAGAATGAAAATGGCTTATATATCATTGACCAGCACGCAGCCCAAGAGCGGTTAAAGTACGAGTATTTCCGGGAAAAGGTAGGTCAGGTCCAATCTGAGTTACAAGAAATGCTGGTACCCTTAACGTTTGAATATTCGACGGATGAATTTTTGAAAATAAATGAATACCAACACGAGCTCGAAAAAGTTGGAGTTTTTCTTGAGGAGTTCGGGATTAATAGCTATATTGTTCGTTCCCACCCGCAGTGGTTTCCAAAAGGGGAGGAAAAAGAAATCATTGAAGAGATGATTGAGCAGCTATTATTAATGAAAAAGGTAGATATTAAAAAACTACGTGAAGAAGCCGCGATTATGATGAGTTGTAAGGCATCCATAAAAGCGAACCGCCATTTACGAAATGACGAGATCCAAGCACTCTTGGATGATCTACGTAAGGCCTCCGATCCATTTACGTGTCCGCATGGTAGACCAATCATTGTCCATTATTCGGTTTATGAAATGGAAAAAATGTTTAAACGGGTCATGTGATTTTCTATATGTAGAAAGCGAGCACAGAACCTATGAGAAGAGCAAAGAGCCTTACTCTTTATTGAGTAAGGCTTTTTGCTCTTCTTTAATTCCGAAGCATCAGCCAAGTTCTTGACGGCGTTTTTGTCTATTTCTCTGCAATTCTCCCTGTTTCCACGTATATTTTTGCATATACAACTTTAAAACATCATTAATTGTCTTTCCGCTTTTTTCTACTGCTTCCAAAAATCTGTCTCTAATATGTGGTGGAACGTCGATACTTACTTGAACCGTTTCGGTCAAATTCTTCTCCTTTAGTTCCTCTTTTCTTAGCTGCTGCATTAATCATGCCTCCCCTGTGCAATTAAAAAAAAAGAATAGTTTAAAAACAAAAAAAATTATAAATATTTATGATAAAATAATTTTAACAAGTGGAAGCGGATACAATGAAATTATATTTTTCGACAAATTTCGACATTTTCTGGCATGGAGGTTTTCTGTATCCGATTAATTAACTCTTTGAAACTAACAAGCATTAAATGGCGATCTAATAATAAAGAAAAAGCTGCAGAATTCTACAGCTTTTTTCAAAAAGTTTTTATATAGGGGAGTATGCTTGGTTTCGCTCTTGAATTGGTTTATTTCATTGCGGCTTGCACTTTACTCATGTACTGCAGGGCCCTGCCAGTACCCATTGCTACTGATTCAAGCGGGTTTGGAGCAAGCTGGACGGGAACGACGATTTCTTGGCTTAGCCATGCTTCCATTCCATTTAATAAAGCTCCACCACCTGTCAGAATCACACCACGGTCGACAATGTCCCCGCTTAGTTCGGCTGGACAATCTTCTAGAGTTGCACGGATGGCTTCTAAAATATGCAAAAGTGCTTCCTTGATAGCCACACGGATTTCATATGATGATAGTTTAATTGTTTTTGGCAGACCTGTTACAAGGTCACGACCGCGGATGTCCATGAAAATTTCCTCGTGGTCAATGAGGGCATATCCAATTTCCATCTTGATGTTTTCCGCTGTTCTTTCGCCGATTAGGATATTATATTCTTTTCGAATATGTTGAATGATATCTTCATCCAGACGGTCTCCACCGATTTTAATGGAATGGCAGGCAACTACACCACCAAAGGAGATAATGGCAACTTCCGTATTACCGCCGCCAATATCAACCACAACATTGGCAACTGGTTCATCAACTGGCATTCCTGCCCCGATTGCTGCTGCGACCGGTTCTTCAATTAAGCTGATTTTCTTTGCACCAGCTTGTCTTACCGCATCTTGGATCGCTCTTCTCTCCACACTTGTAGAACCAGATGGGATACTAACGACAACATTTGGTTTCCGGACGGCAAAACCAATCTTTTTGGATGCCTTGCGCATGATATGTTTCAGTAATTCAGTCGTTACATCATAATCGGCGATTACTCCATCCTTCATCGGACGAATAGCCACGATTTTTTCAGGTGTTTTTCCAATCATTTCTTTAGCTTCCTGACCAACAGCTACTACATTTTTGGTGACCGTATCGATTGCCACCACCGCTGGTTCATTTATCGCAATTCCTTTATTTTTACTATACACAAGTATATTTGCAGTTCCTAAATCAATTCCAATATCAAAAGTTGATAACATCTTTTTTCACCTTATTCCATTATTTTTGGTTACTAGATATGCTACGGGTAGTCTATCATAAAGTTGGGGGTAGTAAGCGGTTTGTAAATGAACCGTTATCCTTTTGTAAAGTTACAAGAAAATTATTCCTTTTTGGTAATGAAAATGAAAAATTATGATTCATATGGATTAGGAGCATAGAAAAGAACTTTTATGTATATAATAGTTTGATGTTCAACTGCTTTTTAAATTTATGTTACGATGAAGGGGTGAAAGTGGAATCGAAAGCGTGCTTTCACTGAAAATGGGATAAGGCAGTGTGAAAATATTGGATTTAAAACAAAAGTTATTAGTAATCATCGGACCAACTGCTGTCGGAAAAACAAAGTTAAGTATCGAAATGGCTAAACGCTATAATGGAGAGATTATCAGCGGGGACTCGATGCAGATCTATCGTGGCATGGATATTGGTACAGCAAAAATTAAACCAGAAGAAATGGAAGGAATTCCACACCATCTAATTGATATTAAGGAGCCAACTGAAAATTTTTCGGTTGCCGAATTTCAACACCTTGTTCGGGCTAAGATTGATGAGATTGTCCAAAAAGGCAAGCTGCCTATCATTGCTGGTGGAACAGGGTTATATATACAGTCTGTCATTTATGATTATCAATTTTCCGATGTGCCCGGTGATGAGACGTATCGTCTTATGCTGGAGGAAAGAGTAAAGGAAATCGGAAATGAAGCTCTGTATAAAGAATTAATAGAGGTGGATCCTGAAAGTGCTTCACAAATCCACCCGAATAATATAAGAAGAGTCATTCGTGCTCTTGAAATTTTCCATCTGACAGGGAAAACAATGCAAGAGTTTCAAAGTACGCAGCAACCAGACCTTTTGTACGATACTGCGATTATTGGGTTAACAATGGAACGAGAGAAACTTTATGAGCGGATCAACTACCGAGTGGATATCATGGTTGAGGAAGGGCTCATAGAAGAAGTAAAACGTCTATATCAACAGGGTTTACGTGATTGCCAATCCATCCAAGCGATAGGCTACAAAGAGATTTTTACATACTTTGATGGTAAAATGTCGTTAGAAGAAGCAATAGCCAATTTAAAGCAAAATTCGAGAAGATACGCAAAAAGACAATTGACATGGTTTCGGAACAAGATGGATGTTGTTTGGTTTGATATGACCGATGTGGAGAATATATCAAAAAAAATAAAGGAAATTTCACATTGTGTTGAAGGAAAGCTTAAAGTAAAATCGAATACATATTAGTAGAGATAAAAGAGGAGGAAATACAAATGAAAACAACAATTAATATTCAGGACCAATATTTAAACCAGTGCCGCAAAGATAACATACATGTGACCGTCTTTTTATTAAACGGATTCCAATTAAGAGGCCAAATTAAAGGCTTTGATAATTTTACAGTCCTTTTTGAATCAGAAGGTAAGCAGCAATTAGTATATAAGCATGCCATCTCAACCTTTGCACCGCAAAGAAACGTTCATCTTGAATTGGATAACCAATAAGTTTTTAAGAGCCCATCCTAAGGGCTTTTTTTTATTTTTGTGAAAACTTTTTTAATGAAATTCACCGTGTATGAATACATATTAGTTGAAGGACTATGCATTTCTCCTAAGTATATTTGAGGTCGGAATTTAGAGGATAAATTCTGAGTGGCCATAAAAAAGCATCCTTTGTAATCTGTTGGCGAAAATGAGAGGTGAAAGCTTTGGACCAACCCATTCGAATGAAAAGTAACGGCCAAATAAGTGTTGTCCTCAACTCACAAAAGGGAAAAACCATTTCAAAAGAGTTACCTGAATTTCAAGTGGTTCCGAAGGATATTCCGCCTGAACATGCGGCTCTTAAAGAAATTGAAGACGAGCTTGGGGCATTGGTTGGGATGGAAGAAATGAAAAAGATGATTAAGGAAATTTATGCTTGGATTTATGTAAATAAAAAACGTGAAGAAATGGGTTTGAAAGCAAGAAAACAAGCCCTTCATATGATGTTTAAAGGAAATCCAGGTACAGGAAAAACGACAGTAGCAAGACTAATTGGAAAGCTTTTTCAAAAAATGAGTGTATTAACAAAAGGTCATTTAATTGAGGCTGAGCGTGCTGACCTCGTCGGCGAGTATATTGGCCACACCGCACAAAAGACTAGAGATTTAATCAAGAAGGCCCAAGGGGGAATCTTGTTTATTGATGAGGCGTACTCATTGGGCCGAGGTGGTGAAAAGGATTTTGGCAAAGAGGCTATTGATACCCTAGTAAAGCATATGGAGGATAAACAGCATGAATTTATTCTGATTCTTGCCGGATATTCTCGGGAAATGGATCATTTCTTAACGCTTAATCCTGGGCTGCATTCGCGCTTTCCATTAGTGGTAGATTTTCCTGATTATAATATCGACCAATTAATGGAGATTTCAGGTAGAATGCTAATTGAAAGAGAATATGCATTTAGTCATGAAGCGGAAAAAAAGCTTAAAGAACATTTAATATGGGTGAAAGCAGTATTAAGCCCAAATAGTTTTTCAAACGGTAGGTATGTTCGAAATATTATTGAAAAATCAATCCGTGCTCAGGCAATGAGGCTGCTTATGTTAAATAGCTATGACCGTCATGAATTAATGACACTCAGAAGTAATGATCTTGTGTTTGAAGAAGATTAACCACAAAAAAACGACAGATTCTTGATAATCTGTCGTTTCTATTTGGAAAAGAATCTTAATTTGCTTCGAGCTTACGAATGGGCAATTTCCAATTAAAGGTATAAGAAAGTACTCGTAACACAGTTACAATAACAAATAAGGAATATAACTCCAATGGCTGTTCAGCAATACCCAGCCCGAGAAATAAGCCTGTCAAAATGGCCCAGAGTGCATAAATTTCTGCTCTTAGTACCATAGGCTTTCTTCCGGCTAATAAATCACGAATGATTCCGCCGCCAATTCCAGTTAAGACCGAGGCAACGATTACAGCACTAAGAGGGAGGTCCATTTTTACAGCGTAAATGCCACCTTGAATGGCAAAAGCAGAGAGGCCGATCGCATCAAATAAGTTCCCCCATTTTTGCCAGTGTTTGAGAAGATTGCTTGGAAATAAAAACACAGCAGTAATTGATAACAAGGCAATTTGAAAAAATAATCCTTGGTCCCAAAGTGCAGATACCGGTACGCCAATTAATAAATTTCGAATTGCTCCGCCTCCGAAAGCAGTAACGATTCCTAAAATATAAACCCCGAAAATATCATATTCTTCCTCCATCGCCACAATTGCTCCACTGACAGCGAAGGCTATGGTTCCAATCATACTTAAAACATCCCATGTCATTTTTGCTATCCCCTTGATGTCTATTTTATTTTTACACTATTAATATAGTAAATATGTAACAGGTTTCAAACATTAAAATTTTATCATGTTGTAGAAAAAATACAATAAGTTTTTTGGGAATTGGAGAAAATAGAGATTATATATATTTTTTGTTATGATGAAAGCTAGATGTTTAGAAAGGAAGGTTGCCTTTTGGAACAGAAAGAAACGAAAGAGAAAGTAATCCTGGTTGGCTGCCAAACCAGCGGGGACGATGACTTACGTTTTCACTATTCAATGGAGGAGTTAGAGGCATTAACTGAAACCGCTCAGGGGGAAGTGTTGGTATCTGTCGTTCAAAAACGAGAGCGCCGTCATCCAGCGACATACATAGGTAAAGGGAAAGTCGAAGAACTAAATGCACTCGTAGAGGAACTTGAGCCTGATATCGTCATTTTTAATGATGAACTCTCGCCAAGTCAAAAGAGAAATCTTGCTACAGAATTAAATGCCCGGGTGATTGACCGCACCCAGCTGATCTTAGATATCTTTGCACAGCGAGCGAGGTCCAAAGAAGGGAAACTGCAAGTGGAACTTGCTCAATTGCAATACATACTACCGCGGCTTGCCGGTCAGGGGACCGCTTTATCTCGTCTTGGTGCCGGAATTGGGACTAGAGGACCTGGTGAAACGAAATTAGAATCGGACCGTCGTCACATCCGGCGCCGAATCGATGATATCAAAAGTCAGCTTTCTGTCATCGTTCAGCACAGGGATCGATACCGAGAAAGAAGGAAGAAAAATAAAGCCTTTCAAGTGGCTATTGTTGGATATACCAATGCTGGTAAATCAACCTTGTTTAACCGTTTATCCGAAGCCGAGTCTTATGAGGAAAATCAATTGTTTGCCACCCTTGATCCAATGACACGAAAACTGATCCTGCCCAGTGGTTTCTTTGCTTTGATTACGGATACAGTTGGCTTCATTCAAGATTTACCGACAACGCTTATTGCTGCCTTCCGGTCCACCCTCGAGGAAGTAAAGGAGGCGGATCTGCTGCTTCATGTAGTGGATATGTCCAACCCGGATTATTTCCATCATGAGAAAACGGTAAAAAGACTGCTAGATGACTTAGAAGTGAAAGATATCCCGCAAATAACGGTATATAATAAGAGGGATATTCAGCATGCCGATTTTGTCCCAACTGCTGATACACCAACAGCATTTATCAGTGCTTTTGACGAGAATGACCGCCATTCTTTAAAAGAAAAAATAGAGCAAATTGTGATGGAATTGATGGTTCCTTATGAGGTAGCCGTTCCTTCTACGGAAGGAAAACTGCTTTCTCAATTAAAAAATGAGACCATCTTAAGAGGACTTTCTTTTGATGAAGATAGTCAGTTATATCACTGTAAGGGATTTTCGCTGCAAGATCATCAAATTACAGGCCAATTACAGAATTATAAAAGTAGATAGGAGATTCATGCATGTTTCAACAGTTAAAAAATGGGGAAAAACTCCAGCCAATCGTTAGGGAAGTCGAACAACAAATTGCTGGGGTACATAAGGAAATTGATGAAAGAATCGAAACCAATCAATTTAGGGTTTTACAGAGTTTTCAAAAACATCGGGTCAGTGACTCTCATTTTATCCCGTCAACTGGATACGGCTACGATGACATAGGAAGAGATACGTTGGAAAATGTCTATGCAGATGTCCTTGGCGGTGAAGCAGGACTGGTTCGCTCGCAAATCATTTCTGGTACCCATGCCATTTCCATTGCATTATTTGGTGTTCTTCGCCCTGGGGATGAACTCCTTTATATTACAGGCAAACCGTATGATACCTTGGAAGAAATCGTCGGTCTTCGTGGAAATGGGGTTGGTTCTTTAAAAGAATTTGGCATTTCTTATGATAGTGTTGCCCTGACAAATGAAGGGCGAATGAACTGGGATCAAGTATGTGAAAAAATAAAACCGAATACGAAGATGATTGGGATTCAACGTTCCAAGGGCTATGACCCAAGACCTTCTTTTACAGTAGCTGAAATTGGCGAAATGATTAAGTATGTAAAAGAAATTAAGCCAGATGTCGTTGTATTTGTGGATAACTGCTACGGAGAATTTGTAGAAGAACTGGAGCCCTGTCATGTCGGTGCGGACTTAATGGCTGGCTCGTTGATTAAAAATCCTGGCGGCGGAATCGTGAAGACTGGCGGATATATCGTTGGGAAAAAAAAGTGGGTAGAAGCTTGTTCATATCGGATGACTTCACCTGGGATTGGGGCTGAAGCTGGTGCATCCCTCTATAGTCTTCAAGAAATGTATCAAGGCTTTTTCCTAGCTCCTCATGTGGTGGGCCAGGCCTTAAAAGGTGCTGTGTTCTCGGCGGCAATGCTGGAGAAATTAGGTATGAATTCCTCGCCAAAATGGAATGCTAACAGGACTGACTTAATTCAATCTGTACAGTTTGATGACCCTGATAAAATGATTGCTTTTTGTCAGGCCATTCAATTTGCGTCGCCCATTAATTCATACGTGACTCCCCATGCGAGCTATATGCCAGGGTACGAGGACGACGTGATTATGGCTGCAGGTACCTTTATCCAGGGAGCAAGTATTGAACTCACCGCAGACGGGCCGATTAGACCGCCATATGTTGCCTATGTACAAGGTGGTTTAACATATGCCCACGTAAAAATGGCTGTTTGCCTCGCGATTGATCATTTAACTGAAAAAGGATTAATAGACCTTATTTAGTGCATTTATTGGTTTGTACGATTCTTTAAGAAAATTTCATGTGAGAAAGTCTAACATATCATTGACAACTTTTCTAACACGAAATATAATAGCATTATAAACAAACCCGAAGGGAGGAGTAATTAGGTGAGTGGAAAGGAAATTCGCCGTTCCATGCCGCTGTTCCCAATTGGAACGGTCATGCAGTTAACGGAACTTACAGCCAGGCAAATTCGCTACTACGAAGAACACCAATTGATTTCTCCAGCTCGAACCGAAGGGAATAGACGTCTATATTGCTTAAATGATATTGATAGGCTTCTAGAAATTAAGGATTTGATTGATCAAGGTGTGAACATGGCTGGTATTAAACAATTATTCCTAGTAAAAGAGCAACAACAATCTAACATAATCGAACAACAAGCAGAGAAGGCTAAACGCGAATTAACGGATGACCAACTTAGAAAACTACTACGCAATGAAATGATGCATTCTGGCCGAAACAACCGATCATCATTACGTCAAGGAGATATGTCAAGATTCTTCCATTAAATTGGCAGCATCTTTTCAAAAAATAGGGGGTAAGAAAATGGCAAAGTATTCAAGAGAAGATATTAAAAGATTAGCTGTTGAGGAAAACGTAAAATTTATTCGTTTACAATTTACAGACATCCTTGGAACTATTAAAAACGTGGAAATTCCAATTTCTCAATTAGAAAAAGCACTTGATAACAAAATGATGTTTGACGGATCATCAATTGAAGGTTTTGTACGAATTGAAGAGTCTGATATGCTGCTTTATCCTGACCTTAATACATGGGTGGTATTCCCATGGACAGCAGAAAAGGGGAAAGTTGCACGCTTAATTTGTGATATTTATACTCCAGAAGGAAAACCATTTGAAGGGGATCCTCGAAATAACTTAAGAAGAGTATTAAAAGAAATGGAAGAGTTAGGTTTTACTAACTTTAACTTAGGACCTGAGCCGGAATTCTTCTTATTTAAATTAGATGAAAAAGGCGAGCCAAGTTTAGAGTTAAATGACCAAGGCGGTTATTTTGATTTAGCACCAACAGATTTAGGTGAAAACTGCCGTCGTGATATCGTTCTTGAATTAGAAGAAATGGGCTTTGAAATTGAAGCTTCTCACCACGAAGTAGCACCAGGTCAGCACGAAATTGATTTTAAATATGCTGATGCATTAACTGCATGTGACCAAATCCAAACGTTTAAATTAGTTGTTAAAACCATCGCTCGTAAACATGGCTTGCACGCAACATTCATGCCAAAACCTTTATACGGAGTTAATGGATCTGGAATGCACATGAACCTTTCATTATTTAAAAATGGAGAAAATGCATTCTATCAGCCAAGCGGCGACTTAGAAATGAGCGATACAGCTCGTCAATTTATCGCCGGAATTCTAAAGCACGCTCCAGCCTTTACTGCGGTTACCAACCCAACAGTAAACTCTTATAAGCGTCTTGTTCCTGGCTATGAAGCACCATGCTATGTAGCTTGGTCTGCTAGAAACCGTTCACCATTAATTCGTATCCCTGCTTCACGTGGATTAAGTACTCGTGTGGAAGTAAGAAGTGTTGATCCATCTGCAAATCCATACCTTGCAATGGCTGTTCTTCTAAAAGCCGGTTTAGACGGAATTAAAAACCAATTAACTCCGCCAGCACCAGTTGATAGAAACATCTATGTAATGAGCAAAGAAGAAAGAATCGAAGAAGGCATCATCGATCTTCCTGCTACATTAGCTCAAGCATTAGATCAATTAAAAGCTGATGAAGTAATCGTGGCTGGTCTAGGCGAGCACATTATGGAACACTTTGTTGAGGCAAAAGAAATCGAGTGGGATATGTTTAGAACAGTCGTTCACCAATGGGAACGCGATCAATATATGAGCATGTATTAATATCAGTAAACCCTGTCACTTGTAGTGACAGGGTTTTTTTGTTGTGATTTATCAAGTTGATTTGCAAACTACAGTCGCCAATAGCCCCCGATTGACGACCTAAATTACTTATAACGTCTAAATTAGGTCGTCAATCCTCAATAATATCTATAATTTTCCTTTATTTCTTGAAAAATTCACAATTATCTTCCTTCTGCTACTCATATATATTATATGATTAACTTGAAAACATTTGGGAGGTGCTCTAATTGTATAAACTGCAAATTTGTAATGCTCAAACCCAAGAAATACTTCGTGAAAAGACGTATAAGAAACCGGACCTTATATTAAGTTTGCTAGAGTCAGGAGCCAAAGGTCAGGAATGTTTTCTATTTGATGAGGAACGTAGAACGTTAAAAGGAGATTATGTGAGCCATTCCGTATTTAAGGAAGCGGATACAGAAGTTTACAAAGCGTTTTTTAAGGTGAAATTATCTGAAATACAGGCACGGATAGCAAAATAATCAAATAAACAGTCTTCATTGGTAAGAGAAACGCCATAATACGAATAGTATCATGGCGTTTCTCTCGATTTATTCATTATTCTTTTCACTCTGATTAAGTAGCTTAATTTTAGAAAGAATGGCATCACCACCAATTCCTGCGATGATTGAAAAAAGGATATTTTCCACCGTTGAATTTGGAGCTGTATATAGAACGAGGAGAAGCGCAGCAAAAGCACCTAGGAGCAACTCTTCTAAAAAGCCGAGATAAATGAATCTTTTTGTTTTCCTTGGCATGATAATTTTTCCGTTCTTACGAACATGTCCAACAATGCCAACAGTTCCACCAATTACAATAGAGAAAATAATGTCGGTTAACACTGTTTCTCAACCTCCTTAAGCCTAATTTTTTGGACCTAAGGTAAATCTTGGTGTAGTTCAATTATATCAAACATTTCCAACATGGACATGAGTAAAAATACTGAATTTTCACTATATAATATACATGATATGATAAAAATGAAAAATTTTCCCAATAATGCGACATAAAAAAAGCATGCACAGTTGTGCAAGCTCCTTATTAATGAATATGCCGATAAACGCCGATAACTTTTCCTAGAATTGAAACATTCCTTAGAATAATAGGGTCCATTGTAGAATTTTCCGGCTGCAGGCGTATGTAATCTTTTTCTTTAAAAAATCTCTTACAGGTGGCTTCATCTTCCTCGGTCATTGCTACAACGATATCACCGTTATTCGCGGTTGGCTGCTGTTTCACAATGACGTAGTCCCCATCTAGTATCCCAGCTTCTATCATACTCTCACCCATGATTTCTAGCATGAAAACCTGTTCATCTGCAGGTGCAAGACTTTCTGGGAGCGGGAAAAACTCTTCGACATTTTCAATAGCTGTAATTGGTAATCCTGCAGTTACTTTACCTACCACGGGAACATTTACAACTGCATTTCTTGGTATATGTGCTGCAGCATCTGCCTCTAATATTTCAATTGCTCTTGGTTTGGTTGGATCCCGTCTAATCAGTCCTTTGCTTTCCAGCCTTGCTAAATGACCGTGAACAGTGGAGCTGGATGCAAGTCCAACTGCTTCTCCAATTTCTCTTACGGAAGGGGGATATCCTTTACACTTAACCTCACTTTTAATGAAGTCTAATATATCCTGCTGCCGCTTTGATATTTTAGCCATGATAAAATCCACCTCGTCTGGTTTTTGTTGTCTTTATTATACCATGTTCGTGTTTTTTATACAAACATAAGTTCGAAAAATAGTTGACAACAAACAAACGTTCGGTTTATAATCATATTAATAAAACGAACATATATTCTTAGTAGAGGTGTTTTTTATATGAAAAAATTATGGAACAAATACTCCTATGCTATTATTCTAATTATTTTAAGCTGTTCACTTTCCTTCATATTATCTTTTCAACATCATTCAAATGATCAAGATAAGTATTTAAAGATTACGATTTCAGAAGGGGATTCACTTTGGGAAATCTCTGACCAATATTCCGAACAACATTCATTATCAAACCAGGAATTTGTTTCTTGGATAAAAAAGCATAATGAAATTGATGAAGACCTAATTTTTCCTGGTGAAGAAATTATTATTCCAGTGAGTAACGAAAAGGGTTTAACAACACAAGAATTAGCTAGTGCTGTGAGTGAATAGAAAGGAATAACAATGAAAGCAATCATATACTGTCGTGTCAGCACCAACAAAGAAACACAAGAAACATCATTAAAGCGCCAAGAAGAGGAATTAACACAACTTGCTCATTCCTATCAATTTGAAATTGATAGTGTAATTAAAGAAAAGGCAAGTGGCTACGAATTCGACCGGGAAGGGATCTTTCAGTTATTAGAGCGTTTTAAAGATGATCAAGTTCATGCGGTCTTAATCCAGGACGAAACCCGACTTGGTAGAGGTAACGCTAAAATAGCGATTTTGCACTGCATTTTAAAAGAAAATATTAAACTTTACAGTATCTCTCAAAGTGGAGAATTACAGCTGTCAGAATCAGATTCCATGGTTTTAAAAATTGTTGGCATGGTGGAAGAATATCAACGTAAACTTCATAATGCAAAAATTAAGCGCGGCATGAAGCGAGCTGTACAGAATGGTTATAAACCTGAAAAAAACTTAAAAAATCTTGGTGAAGGTTCCGGACGTGAAAAAATTGAAGTACCGGTAGAAGAAATTGTCCGGCTAAGAAAGAATGGATTAATTTTTGCTGAAATTGCTGCCACTTTGAGAGGTTTTGGTTATAACATCTCAAAGGCAACCGTACATAGAAGATACCAAGAATATATCGAATCACAAGAAGAGTAAACCTTTTGCCTTGTCATTAGGTTTTTTTTTTAGTAAAATCAGGTGTCATGTAAACAGGTAGAAAGGAAGGTTTACTCCATGCTATCCAAAGAAAAAATGGCTAGAATTAACGAGTTGGCAAGAAAAGCAAAAGCAACGGGATTGACTGAAACAGAAGCCAAAGAACAATCAAAATTAAGAAGCGAATATTTGGCGACATTTCGTTCTAATATGCTAGATACCCTTACCAACACTAAGTTTATTGATCCTAAGGGAAATGATGTCACACCAGAAAAAATCAAAGCTAGGAAAAAAAATACACTTCACTAAAAATTCAGGGATACAATTTTTGTATCCCTTTTTTACATAGTGCGGCATATTCTGTGTCAAACTAAAAATAAAGCGGATTTTGTTCTTTATTATTATGCTATTTGTTGAATAAACCACAGTATCAATATAAAATTGAAATGTACTTAGTACCTAGTCATTAGGAAAGGATGTAATTCATGTTTAATACTATTGATGATTTATCAGTTACCTCGATCCGAACTCTTTCGATTGATGCAATCGAGAAAGCAAACTCTGGACACCCAGGGATGCCAATGGGTGCAGCGCCAATGGCGTATACTTTATGGACTCGTTTCATGAACCAAAATCCGAAGAATCCACGTTGGTTTAACCGTGATCGTTTTGTTTTATCTGCTGGACATGGGTCAGCGTTGTTATACAGCATGCTTCACTTGTCTGGTTTCAATTTAAGCATGGATGACTTAAAACAATTCCGTCAATGGGGCTCAAAAACACCTGGTCACCCTGAATACGGCCACACTGAAGGTGTAGAAGCAACAACTGGTCCACTTGGACAAGGGATTGCAATGGCAGTGGGAATGGCAATGGCAGAACGCCATGTTGCAAGTGTTTATAATAAAGATAAATATGAACTTGTGAACCATTTTACATACAGTATTTGTGGAGATGGAGATTTGATGGAAGGTGTTTCTGCAGAGGCAGCTTCACTCGCGGGGCACTTGAAACTAGGAAGATTAGTGGTCCTTTATGATTCAAATGATATCTCTCTAGATGGTGATTTAAATAAGTCTTTTTCAGAAAGTGTCAAAGATCGCTTCCTATCCTACGGCTGGCAATATCTTCGTGTGGAGGACGGAAACAATCTAGAAGAAATCGCAAAAGCGCTTGAAGAATCAAGAAATGATTTAGAACGACCAACAATGATTGAAGTAAGAACAGTAATCGGTTATGGTTCTCCAAATCGTGCGGGTACATCAGGTGTTCATGGTTCACCACTTGGTGCTGATGAATTAAAACTTACTAAAGAATCCTATAAATGGACTTTTGAAGAAGATTTCCATGTGCCACAAGAAGTCTATGATAACTTCCAAAAGCTTATCGTTGAAAATGGTGAGAAAAAGGAAAAAGAGTGGAATGACCTTTTCGCTCAATATAAAAATGAATACCCTGAATTAGCAGCTCAGCTTGAGCAAGCTTTAAATAATGAACTTCCAGAGGATTGGGACAAGGATATCCCTGTTTATAGTGAAGGGAAAAGCCTTGCAAGCCGTGCCTCATCAGGTGAAGTAATTAATGGCATTGCTAAAAATCTACCTATTTTTATTGGGGGCTCAGCAGATCTTGCAGGCTCTAATAAAACGATGATCAAAGGTACGAAAGACTTTATGCCAGGATCTTATGAAGGCCGCAATATCTGGTTTGGTGTTCGTGAATTTGGAATGGGTGCTGCAATGAACGGGATCGCTCTTCATGGCGGAGTAAAAGTTTTTGGCGGAACATTCTTTGTTTTCTCTGATTACTTACGTCCAGCGATTCGACTAGCTGCGTTAATGGGATTGCCTGTTACCTATGTATTTACGCATGATAGTATTGCTGTTGGGGAAGATGGACCAACGCACGAACCGGTAGAACAATTGGCGGCATTACGTGCAATGTCAGGAATTTCAGTCATTCGCCCAGCAGATGGAAACGAAACAGCGGCAGCATGGAAGCTTGCTGTTGAGTCAACAGACAAACCAACTGCACTTGTGTTAACTCGTCAGGATTTACCTACATTAAAAAATACTGATACCAATGCTTATGAGGGTGTTTCTAAGGGCGCCTATGTGGTATCTCCTTCTGAAAGAGAAACTCCAGATGCATTGCTTTTAGCAACTGGATCTGAAGTAAGTCTTGCAGTGGAAGCTCAAAAAGCACTTGCTGGAGAAGGGGTTCATGCTTCAGTCGTAAGTATGCCTTCATGGGATCGCTTCGAGCAACAATCCCAAGAATACAAAGACTCAGTCTTACCAAGAGGTGTGAAAAAACGTCTTGGAATTGAAGTTGGCTCATCGTTTGGCTGGCACAAATATACTGGTGACGAAGGCGATGTATTAGCAATTGATCATTTTGGAGCTTCTGCACCAGGAGAAAAGATTATGGAAGAATTCGGATTTACCGTAGATAATGTTGTGGCACGTGTGAAGGCACTTTTACAAAAATAAAATCGTAATTTTAAGGAGAGCGGATTTATCCGTTCTCTTTTTTTGTTCGGGCAGAAAATATTTGCAAAAATATGCAAAAAGATTTTGCTGCAGGAAAATTCATAAAATCTACCGAAATATAAAAAATAGCTTGCAATTCTTGCAATCGACAAAAATAGTGGAAGTTTTTGGCGCCGTAAGACAAAAGTTTCGCTTGTCTTTTTTTATAATAGTAAAAAGGGTAACCAACGAAGGAGAGAACAGTGGTGAGAAAATATCAACTATATTTAATAGAAGATGAATTTGCGACCCATTACTTCGGAAGAGAGCGATTGTTTTTTCAACTTTTTCAAGAGAATCATAAAGCAAACGGTGAATTTAAATTTATAACCCAAAAACAAATTTCCTATATAACCAGAAAAGTCGAGGCGCTAAAGATTCATCAGCTTATTCTAAAGCAACTTGGAAAAATCAAGGGTTTTAAAGCTGAAAATGGTGCATATTCGATGGAATTAAGCGGAAAACTAAGTACGGCAAAGTTAGAGGTATTCCAAGACTTAATTACTATTGATGCACAAGGAAGCTATGAAGCCGAGACTGCCTTTTTTGAAGTATTAAGAAAATGCGAGTCTTCTTTTTTAGCGCTTGACCTTGAACATCAAAGATATGGCTGGTTAAAACCGATAAAAGAAAGAAAATTTATCTGATTGCAGATATTGTCTAATCGTGTTTTATTTAGTACACTGTATGGTAGACAACACGAAGGAGGAAGTTGAATATGTATTACGTTCTAGTTGGTATACTGGCACTAGCAGCTGGTGTAGCACTAGGATTTTTCATTGCTCGTAAATATATGATGAGCTACTTAAAGAAAAATCCGCCTATCAATGAACAAATGCTGAAAATGATGATGATGCAAATGGGACAAAAACCATCACAAAAGAAGATCAACCAAATGATGGCTGCCATGAACAAGCAACAATCTAAATAAACGGACAAGCGAACACGATCCGATCAGACAATAATTAACCACCTTTCTGAATTTATTAAATTCCGACAGGTGGTTTTTATTTTCATAAAGGAAGATCCTTATGTTTTTTCGTCCTCAATAAGTATTCTTAATCTTTCTTATCTTGATAATATTTGGTAAAATGGAACTCCAGTAAATGGATTATTTTACCTGACAACAATTTATTTTTTTGTGTTTTGGGGGCGGTTGGATGAAAGTATTTTTAGACTTAGCATGGTATTTTAAAAAAGAGAAAAAAGCGTATATTTCAGGGATATTAATCTTAATGCTTGTAGCTGTCCTTCAGTTAGTGCCGCCAAAGGTCATTGGAATCATCGCTGACGAAATTAAGGATGGGACTATGACAAAGGGAATCCTCCTTCAGTGGATAGGGGCTCTTGTTGCAGTAGGCCTGGCAATGTATGTTCTCCGCTATTATTGGAGAGTGATGATTTTTGGGTCATCTGTAAAGCTCAGTAGACTGCTTCGGAATCGACTGTATCAGCATTTTACAAATATGTCTCCATCATTCTACCAAAAGCGTCGTATTGGCGATTTGATGGCCCATGCTACAAATGATCTGCAAGCAATTCAGCAAACAGCTGGTGTTGGCGTGTTAACGTTGGTTGATTCGCTGTCAACTGGTGGCTTTGTGATCTGTGCGATGGCATTTACAATCAGCTGGAAACTTACCTTAATTTGTTTGATTCCTATGCCTTTTATGGTCATCCTTACGAGTTGGTTTGGAACAATGCTTCATCGAACCTTTTATCAGGCACAAGAAGCTTTCTCGTCCTTAAATGATAAAACACAGGAAAGTATTACTGGGATTAAAGTGATTAAGACGTTTGGTCAGGAAAACGAAGATATCGAGGATTTTCGGAAGAAATCAGAAGATGTTGTCCAAAAAAATATTAGTGTTGCTAAAATTGATTCACTGTTTGATCCAACGATATCAATTATTGTGGGGATTTCTTTCTTTTTATCGATTGTATTTGGTTCTAGATATGTCCTTAATGGGGAACTAACGATTGGACAATTACTTTCGTTTACTACATATTTGGGGTTACTTATTTGGCCGATGCTTGCATTTGGCTGGTTGTTTAATATTGTTGAGCGAGGCAGGGCTTCCTATGACCGTGTCACCTTGCTCCTTCAGGAAAAAGTAGATATTACCGATCAGGAGGATGCTTTAAACGTAGTGCCGGCAGGAAAAATAAAATTCGACCTTGAGAAGTTTACCTACCCAAATGAAACGGAACCAGTTTTAAAGGATATTAACTTTTCTCTACATGCCGGGGAAACACTCGGTATAGTGGGTAAAACGGGAGCCGGGAAAACAACACTATTAAAGCTGCTCATTCGTGAGTTTGATAGTTATCAAGGGGAAATTACTTTTGGTGGAAAGAAACTTCAGGCCTACAAACTTGAAAAATTACGTGAGGCGATTGGTTATGTACCGCAAGATCACTTTTTGTTTTCGGCTACAGTCGGTGAAAACATCGCCTTTACAAATCCTAACTCCACGATAGAGGAAATAGAGAATGCCGCAAAGTTAGCGAATATCCATGATGATATCCTTCAATTTGCGGAAGGGTATCATACGGTTGTTGGGGAGAGGGGGGTGTCATTATCTGGCGGGCAAAAACAGAGGATTTCGATTGCCCGGGCTATTTTGATGAATCCAGAAGTATTGGTCCTCGACGATTCCTTATCTGCAGTAGATGCAAAAACAGAAGAAGCCATTCTTTCTTCGTTAAGAGAAAACCGGGAAGGAAAAACAACCATTATTACATCCCATCGATTAAGTGCGATTCAACATGCCAATCTCATTCTCGTTCTCGAAGAGGGTAAGATTGTCGAAAGAGGCACCCATCAGGCATTAATGGAAATGGGCGGATGGTATAAGCAAATGTATATACGCCAGCAGCTAGAAGAGCTGGTCGAGCATGGAGGACATTAATATGGAAGAGAAAATACATCTTTCTGACCGTGAACAACGAAATATATTATTTCGGCTGCTGTCCTACACGAAACCACATAAAAAACTGATAGGAATGGCATTTATCTTTCTATTATTAACGACCATCGGTGATATTGTCCTTCCGATCCTAGTCAAAATTTTTATCGATGATTATTTAACACCCGGAAAGCTTGAATTTCAGCCTCTATTAATCCTTGGCTCCACATATATGGGCATTCAAATTATCAAAGCCATTCTAATGTTTTTTCAATTTGTAAAATTCCAAGAGCTAGCTTTAAAAATTATTCAACAGCTTCGAATAGATGTTTTTTCTAAAGTTCAGTCACTTGGGCTGAAATATTTTGATCAAACACCTGCCGGAAGTATTGTCTCTAGGGTAACGAATGATACCGAAGCGATTAAAGACATGTTTGTCACAGTTATTGCAACGTTTATCCAAGGTGGGGTTTTATTATTAGGGATTTTTATCGCGATGTTTATCTTGAATATCAAACTTGGATTATTATGCGTCATTATCCTTCCAATGCTGGTATTTGTCATGAACCTCTATCGAAAGTTAAGTTCACGATTCTACCTTGATATGCGCGAACGACTGAGCCAGTTGAATGCCAAGTTAAGTGAATCTTTATCAGGAATGGGCATCATTCAAGTGTTTCGTCAGGAAAAAAGACTGCGTGCTGAATTTGGAATGATAAATGACCAGCACTATGAGGCAGGAATAAAGAATCTTAAAATTGACGGACTTCTGTTAAGACCAGCGATAGATTTGATTTACGTTATAGCATTAATCATTGTGTTATCGTATTTTGGGCTTACTTCTTTGAACCATGTGATTGAAATCGGAGTTTTATATGCCTTTATCAACTATCTGGATCGTTTTTTTGAACCGGTTAATCAAATGATGATGAGACTTTCCTTGTACCAGCAAGCAATTGTCGCTGGATCACGCGTCTTTAAATTATTAGATGAATCGGAGTTAGCACCTGCCCAAAAGGAAGAGAACAGTCTAGCGATTGAGCAAGGGAAAATTGAATTTAAGGATTTGAGTTTTTCCTATAATGGGAAACAGGATGTGCTTAAATCTATTTCATTCACGGCTAAACCTGGCGAAACCGTCGCCCTAGTTGGTCATACCGGTAGCGGGAAAAGCTCAATCATTAATTTGTTGATGCGGTTCTATGAATATGAACGGGGTGACATCTTCATTGATGGTCATTCTATCCGGAATTTCACCAAAACAGAGCTCCGAGAGAAAATGGGCCTCGTTTTACAGGATCCGTTTTTATTCTTCGGGACGGTAAAGGACAATATACGCCTGCATGCCAATGACATGTTGGACGAACAAGTGGAAGAGGCGGCGAGGTTTGTCCAGGCCCATACCTTTATAGAAAAATTGGACGATGGATTTGATCATAAAGTAGTAGAGAGAGGGACCGCTTTCTCTAGCGGTCAAAGGCAATTAATCGCCTTTGCTAGAACGATTGCGACCAATCCTAAAATATTGGTCCTTGATGAAGCAACAGCCAATATTGATACGGAAACAGAGGAAGCTATTCAAACGGCCCTCTCCAAAATGCGAAAAGGGCGAACCACCATTGCGATTGCTCATCGGCTGTCAACGATTCAAGATGCTGATTTAATCTTAGTTTTGCACCAAGGAGAAATTGTTGAAAGGGGAACACACCAGGAACTCCTCGCTCTAGGTGGGTTATACCATAAAATGTTCCTTTTACAAAATGGAGTGGTAGAGAGTATGGATGTTGTGAATTAATGAAGAAAGCCTGGCAGCGCTGCCAGGCTTTTCGTATTTTTATAGGAGTTTTTTCTTAACAAGCTGATGATGGAACCTTTTTTATATATATACGATGATATTCATTTAAGAGGTGGTCAAGCTCCTGGCTGTAGCGAATCGCAACGGAGGATGTCAAGCCGTTGCTAGTAGCGACTTGAATTAATTCAGCTCGTTTTTTTTCAATTAAAGTAACTAAATCATCCTTTGTCACGGCCGATTTCCTTTCCAGAGTAACCCCTAAATTTTGGTTAAAACAGAATACTAATATACCAAATATCAATTGGTTTTACTAGTATAACCTATGTTGTAAATTTTTTCAAAGAGAATTGTAAATAAATACCCATCCAATTTATGCATATAAATAGTTAGGAGAAGTATTGGAAAGGAGAAATAAAAAACGAGTGCGACACAAAATATTCAAGTTCAACATTATCATTTACAACAAACATTTGTTAGAATAGAAACGTATCGACTATAGTGGGAGTGTTAATATGTCAGATGTAAATATATTTTTAGCATTAGGGGCAGGATTTTTAAGTTTTATTTCACCCTGTTGTTTGCCGCTTTATCCTGCATTTCTCTCATATATCACAGGGATGTCTGTTGGGGAGTTAAAAAGTGAAAATGCCATGCTTCAAAGGCGGAGTTTACTCCACACCTTATTTTTTCTATTAGGCTTTTCAATTATTTTTATTGCGATTGGATTTGGAACTTCGTTTCTAGGAAGCTTTTTTTTACAGTATAAAGATCTAATTCGTCAACTCGGCGGAATTTTTATTGTTTTCTTTGGTTTAGTGATCGTTGGAATTTTAAATCCGAAGTTTATGATGAAGGATCGCCGTATTGAATTTAAAAATCGTCCTTCTGGTTATTTTGGTTCCGTTTTAATCGGGATGGCGTTTGCAGCTGGATGGACACCATGTACCGGACCAATTCTTTCATTTGTTATCTCCTTAGCAGCGACTAATCCTGGTTCTGGGATGATATATATGATTGCTTACTCGCTAGGTTTTGCGATTCCTTTCTTTATTCTTTCATTTTTCCTTGGCCGCATGAATTGGATTAAGAAGAACAGCGGGAAAATCGTCAAAATTGGTGGTTACATAATGATTGTCATGGGGATTGTCTTATTCTTTGACTGGATGACAAAAATCATTTCGATTTTTTCAAATTTGTTTGGTGGCTTTACAGGGTTCTAAATATATAAAAATATAAATATTGTATGTAAGGGAAAATTCCTGAGGAGGTTTTTCCCTTTTTGTATCGATAACAAGGTTGGTAAAAATGGGTTCCTTTTTATTGAGATAATTTTTTTCAAATCCATTTATTTGAGTTATAATGGGGTAGTAAATAAATTAGATAAGGAATGAATCTAATGAACATAGTTCTTGCTTCTTCAATTGGAGCGGTGTTTATGGGTAGTCTGGCCTTAGTAGTCCGGATGAAAGCCGCAAAGAAACCCACCAATGCTCGTAAAATAATTCTACCGCCTCTGTTCATGTCGAGTGGGGCATTAATGTATATTGAACCGCAATTTAGATTAACTGGAGCAGAAATGTTCGAGGCAGCAATTGTGGGGATGCTATTCTCTATTTTACTTATTAAAACCTCGAAGTTTGAAATTCGTGATAACGATATTTATCTAAAACGCTCCAAAGCATTTTTCTTTATATTAGTTGGGCTATTAGTTGTACGTCTTGTCATGAAGTCGGTGCTAAGTGCAACCATCGATATTGGAGAACTAAGCGGTATGTTCTTCCTCCTGGCCTATTCAATGATTGTGCCTTGGCGGATCGCGATGTATTTGGACTATAAAAAACTGTTCAAACAGCTGCATGGTGGGAAACAGATATAGTAAAGAGAGAGACTGGTCCTTTATTGGATCAGTTTTTTTATTGAAAATAAATAACCGTCTATTATCTAGACGGTTAAAATAGGTGCTCAAAGGGAGCGACATCAATCCGATTTTCAAACAGCTTTTTGCGTAAGAATTTATGATCTCTCTTTGGTGTTGCTTGAATATAGCCGCGAATAACTAAATCTTGAGTAATTTTTGGAGCTTTTTCTTTTAAGGCGATTTCGCCAATTTTTCCTGCAATCTTATGTCTGGCCACATCACGGAAAAGTTCGGGAACAGGGCTGACTAAATCCTCAAGGAGCACTTTCTCCTCGGGTCCCCACAAATGACGGGATTCATTAACATAATGTTCTTCCCAATCCATAACTGACTTGCCATCTTCTTTCGGCATCTTTTTCAAAAACTTCCGGAACATAAAAAATCCACCGATGGCAAAAGAACCAACTAGGAAAACTACCCAGAACAGGATAAACCATAAAAACCAACCATGAAGCATTCTATTCACCTACATAAATAACTATTTTTCATTTTATTATAATCTTTTTTTATAAGGATAGACAAGTATTGGACGTAATTGTATAAATTTTACCTGATGTTCTTCTGCTGGTATAGTAATCTCCAATCAACTTAAGAATTCCTTTTGACAATTGAAAAGCTTGTCGAAAAAATGACAAATACGCGGTATGTATTGATTATCATCATTTTCCATTGTAATATGATAACAAATGATGAAATCTATTGGATAAGATAGCTTTTGTTGTTATACTTACAACTATATTGATATATTAAAATCATGGGGCTGAATGGGGTACTGGTGTCCTCCACAGTCTTCAAAACTGCTTGAGACCTGCGTGCCAGGTCTGGTGGGTTCGATTCCCACGCAGTCCCGCCAAATTTATTGATGTATCAAGGGTTTTCGAAAGTTTATATTGATTAATAATTCTACAGATTCCTTCACAGTCTCACTCCTATCTACTGGAAAGGCTGTAGAGGGACTGTTACAGAGACTGTAGAGAACGTTTCCTTCAACCTCCAAATAATTATTTATTGGAGGTTATATTTATGCAATCAAAGGTTATTCCAAAGAAGGTAAAGCCGAAACTAGGTAAGATTAGAGAGGGAAGCAAAACGAAAACAAAGGCAAATTCCAATATCCTGACATTGGATCAGATGTTTAATAAGTTTATGACCGCTAAGAAAACAGAAGGATTAACACCTAGGGCGCTTGATGAGTACTACAATAACTATGCCTATCTCAAAGGTTTTCTTGGTGAAGAAATGACGAATGAGAACGTTACTACAGAGGATTTCCAAGGATATGTAGGGTATATGCTTCATTGATAAGGAACTTTCCCCTATGTCAGTTAATATTCGCATTCGTAATATAAGGGCATTGATTAGGTACTGTCATAAGAAGGAATGAATTACTGAGCCTATCCATGAGGATTTCAAGCCGATAAAAATACCTGAGGATACGTTAGAATCATTCACACCCGCTGAAGTTTAGATACGCTAGTGCGAATTTCAGAACTTTACGCAATGAAGAGGGAGAACGTAAATATAGATACGTGTCAGTCCTCATACATTTCGTCATACTGGTGCACTATGGTATATAAAAAAAGGTGGAGATCCATTTAGCTTACAAAAAACTTTAGGGCATACAGATATGAGCATGACACGTAAATATATTCAGATGAGCAATATGGATGTCCAAGGATAGCACAAGTTTTGAGTTTATTTTTTTCCAGAGATGAATTCAAAAAAGGGCAAGTAGATAATCGGGTTGGTGGAAGGTAAATAGCCTTATCTTCGTGGACAGTGATTGGAAAGAAAGTTGGTATGTAAATGGATAGGACGAATTACTCGGAGACCCAGTAAGTTTGAACCGAATTACAACTTGACATAATTTTTCATTAATAGTAAAATTCATTTCATAAATAAATTGATTAAATGATTTCCCTAACTAAATAGATTACTTTAGCATAAGGTTAATAACTATCTATTGATTCAATGAAAAAGTAAATCTATAACAAAAGGGTAATCTGTAAATATACCTCTTAGGTATGAATACTATTACATAATTAGGTAGACTATTAAAAGGCCTGAATGGCCCGTTAAAAGTAAACCGACAATTTTCAAAGTTTAATGGTTTTGACCATTATGCTTAAAAATTGTCGGTTTTTTTGTTTTTTATAAAACAGAAAGGAATGCAGCGTAATGAAGGAAATCGGTCAAAGTCATATTTTCATAATGTTGGTTTATTCTATCCACCGATGGAGGGAAGTAAAATGTTAAATTCCCTGCCAGAAATATTTTTTGTATTGCTTGCGATATCGGTGCTTAGTGCACTGTTCCTGTTATATCCAAGGGTTCCACTGTCTTTTGTTCGGCTTCACATCGGTATCACATTGTTGCCTCCACTGGCTGCCCTAATGGTCCTTGTTACTACCAAGGAGACCATAATTTATGGTCCCTGGTGGCTTGATTCCTTATCATGGATGCTGGTATTGTTTGTCCTTACCATCGGTTTTATCGTGCAGTGCTATTCTGTTCGTTACTTCCTTGGTGATCGTTCCTATCGAAAATATTTTGCCTTGCTGACTATTACTATTACTGCTGATTCAGTTGTCTGGCTAAGTAATGATCTTCGCCTGTTGCTGATTTGCTGGGGGGTTACACTCCTGGGGCTAATACTACTGATAAGATTAAAAAAGGAGTGGAGTGTTGCTAGAAACGCAGCTAAACAATCAGGACGACTATTTGCAATAAGCTGGCTTATACTGTTTGGAGCTGTCATCTGGGTAACCCAATCCACTGGGCATTGGCAGTTGTCGCTTGTCCTCACAAAAAGCAGTCTTACACAGCTTGATTTATGGGAAAGGACTTGTATTAGCCTGATGCTAATCTTGGCTGTCGTAATTCCGGCAGCACAGTGGCCTTTCCAACGCTGGCTATTGAATTCAGTAGTAGCTCCAACTCCTGTATCCGCGGTAATGCATGCGGGATTAGTGAATGCTGGCGGAATTATCTTGACTCGGTTCTCTCCGCTTTTTAGTGGAGATATTACCCAAATCGTTTTACTTTTAGTGTCTAGTGTTTCAGTCATGACAGGTACCGGAATTATGCTGGTCCAGGTTGATTATAAACGACAGCTTGTTGGGTCTACGATTGCACAGATGGGGTTTATGTTAATCCAATGTGCATTAGGTGCTTTTTTGGCTGCCATTATCCACGCTGTCTTACATGGTCTATTTAAGTCAACTCTTTTCTTACAGGCTGGCTCTACGCTTCAACATCACAAGAAGCCAACATCAGAGTCAAACCAGCCATTGTCATTATTATGGACAATCACAGGAGGGATTTTAGGCCTCCTGGTGGCAATTGGTCTTTGGCTATCTTCATCTGGAGAGAATTATCAAATCATAAGCGCTCTTACCTTAGGGTGGTCAGTTTCATTAGCCTGGACCCAGCTCGTGGCTTTTGGTTCTGGACATATCGCGCGGATTGCAGGATTTTCTTTATTTGCAGTAGCGGCAATTGTATATAATTTCGTACATGATGCTTTTTATGGTGTATTACAAAATTCAATCCCGAAGGGAATGCAACCACCGGAACCGGCGGCAATTTTACTTCTGATTATTTTATTGGCCGGAAGTGCTGCAGGTGCATGGCTTGCTCGTAATCGTTCATCAGCTGCCTATTTTGTTATTTATCTTTGGCTTGTACGATTGGGTGAGCCTCAAAATAATTTGATAGAAAGTCATCCTAAATATTTGACACAATCATTCTTTAGAGGAGGTCATTTACGATGAATACAACATTAGCAAAAACATTACATTGGGAAAAGCTGCCTGATAGTCTTGATTTTGATCTTATTGACTTAGTGAAATCGGCCAGCAGGGTTATTGTACCGCTCGGGCCAATTAACACATTTGCAGCACGTAACCCCTGGGTAGGCTTGGAGGGACAAACGTTTGAAAAAACGGCTTACTGGCTCAAAGATACTTGTGATATAGATATCTATCCTAATGACTCCGTATTTCAATCTGCTTGGGAACGAGGCGAGATTCATCAGGATTTTTTAGAAAATGGACTTCAACATTGGCTAAACACACAATCTTTGGAGTTGCCGTATGAGGTCGCAGAGCGGTTCTGCCGAGCTGCACTAATGCAAAAGCAACTACCTTCCAGCACTATGGAAGAACCTAAGTTAAAAAGTATGGCAAGAAAACTAAACCGTTTTACATCCCAAATGACCGAAAAACATTCGGTCAAAACCTATAGCCAACGCTTGGAACAGCTGGGAAGGGTAAATGCAGCTCACGATCTTAACTGCAATATTATCAAGTGGTGTAAATTGTTTCTTGATGAGTCCCAAGCTGTCTGGTCGATGCCAAATCGTGAAGAAGGTTTCTATCGTGCGTGGCGGAAATTAGTCCAGCACGACCCGGCACTTAGCCGTAAGGTCCGTAAACAATTAAGTGATTTGCCGGAAGAAGCTGATGCTGCATTAATGGAAGTTTTGTTCGCACTAGAAATTCGATTTTCAGAAATTCAAGAATATTTTGAAGGCCATTTCCTTGCATTACCGGGCTGGAGTGGCATGATGCTTTGGCGTTCGCAGCAATCGACCGAAGAAAGTTCGCTACTACTTGAGTATTTAGCCGTCCGAATATCGATGGAATGGGCTTTAGTTAAACCCTTTCTTCCCTTGCCTGAAAAAAGAAACAATAAAGTACATTTAGAACCATTGATTACGGCCTGGGCCGAATGGGGGAACCTGTCAATCAATGCTTGGTCTCAGTTATCGTCTACAGAAATAAAGGCATGTTTGACCCTTGCATATCGTTTTGATAAGATTCAACGCAATCGACTATGGCTTGAAGCATGGGAAAAAACATATGAGGACCAATTAAAGAAGATGCTTATATCCCAACAGACGGCAGAAGAGGCGGAAAACATAAAGCCGGAACTGGCTCAGTTTGTATTTTGTATTGATGTTCGTTCAGAGCCTTTTCGCCGCAAACTTGAAAAAGGAGGAGAATTTAAGACTTTTGGAACAGCAGGCTTTTTCGGATTACCGATAGAAACCTACGAGCTTGGCAGTAACCATACGCATAACTCTTTGCCTGTAATGTTTAAACCGCAATACAAAATAAAAGAGTTTTCACCGGAGTCTGAATCCTATCAACAACGGCATCATGTAGTCAATTCAATAGGTTATACATTTAATGCGATGAAACATAATCTGATTTCCAGTATGGTATTGCCGGAAATTAGCGGTCCTTGGCTCAGCTTGCAATCACTCGCTCGCAGCTTTGTGCCTAGGAGTGCAGGACGGACATTAAGGAAATTGCACGAAAGATGGCTACATAAACCATCCCATGAACTCTTGCTTGACCATACGCAAACATTTGAAAAAGCTTTGCCAACTGGCTTTTCGGTGAAAGAAAAAGTACACTACGTAAGGCAGGCACTAATAATGATGGGGCTCACCGATCATTTTGCACCACTAGTGGTTATTTGCGGACATGGAAGTCACAGCACGAACAATCCATATAGTTCCGCACTCGACTGCGGTGCATGTGGAGGAGCCTCAAGCGGATTCAATGCAAGAGTGCTGGCAGCATTGTGCAATCTGCCAACCGTAAGGAAGAGCCTCGAAACAGAGGGAATAATTATTCCTAAAGATACCGTTTTTGCAGCTGCTGAGCATATTACTACACTTGATGAATTGCGTTGGCTTTACATTCCAGAACTATCAGATGAAGCTAAGAAAGCATTTTATCGTGTCCAGGCCGAGTTGCCAAAGGTGAGTGAGGAAGCCAATTCTGAGAGGATTCCGCAATTGCCAAATATCGGACCCCATCTTAAAAGTCCAAAGGCTGAGGCTCAACGACTTTCAGAAGATTGGAGTGAGGTGCGTCCGGAATGGGGTTTAGCGCGCAACGCTGCGTTTATCATCGGGGAACGTTGGCTGACCCAAGGTTGCAATCTGGGTGGAAGAGTTTTCCTCAATAATTATAACTGGAAGAAGGATAAAAACGGTCATATTCTAGCAAACATTATTTCCGGACCTGCAACGGTAGCTCAATGGATTAATCTGCAATATTATGCATCTACTGTTGCCCCTCATTATTATGGAAGCGGGAATAAAACAACCCAAACCTTGACAGCTGGGCTCGGGGTCATGCAAGGGAACGCTAGTGACTTACTATCCGGACTTCCCTGGCAATCTGTGATGAAATCAGATGAAGAGGCATATCATGAGCCACTACGTTTGCTGGTGGTCATCCAAGCGCCAAAGGAATATGTAAAAAGGATGCTCGACCACGATCATGCCTTTCAGCAAAAAGTGAAAAACGGATGGATTCGGCTTGCGTCCATTGACCCGGAAGGACACTGGGAGAGTTGGTCTTAACAATTCCTGGTTTTTATATAATGTGCTTGATTAGGCTGCTTTTCTTTTCAGTTCTTAAAGCAATGGTAAATAGCTTTCTAAAAGATAGTGTTACGTTGATAAAATAGATTGTTTTTTGAATATTATAGGCAATGTTTGGCCATCTATGAATGTAACTTTGAATAAAGGAAAAGGAATCGGTATGGAAAAATCAAAAGGAATTCTTGAAGCTGAAATAAGCAAAGCTTTAACACATTGGGAGAAAAATTATCTTGGACGAGGCTCCGTATCAGTTAAATCAGATATATTACGGGATATGGTGATTGTGATTCTTGGAGCTATTTTAACTCCTGCAGAATATGAAGTATGTCGGGATAAAGAAGGATTGTTATCAGTAAAAGAATATCGCAACAGTTTAGTGGAATCCGGTCTGGCTGATTTAAAGGAAATTATCTTAACGATAACAGGCGAAGAAGTAATTAGTTTTCACACCGATATTAGTACGCATACTGGAGAACGATCAATGGTCTTTAAGCTTTCCAGCAATCTGCAAAGCAAATTATGTTAGAAATAAAAGGATATATTCAAGGCTTAAATATCTTTTTCTAAAGGAAAGCATCAGAATCTTATTTAGAGTACAATACAAATTAATAATGAGGTGAATTTGATGTCTAGAGATGAAAAGAAAAAAGTACTATATGTGATTGGTATGGATCATAAATTAGAACGTTTTATTAAAGAAGAAACCAACAATCAGGAAAATATGATTATCTTGCATAGAAATCAACTGGTCATTTCACACCCCTTCGACGAATTAGTGAGGGACATAATCATTACGGTCTTTCAGGAAAATGTTGAAGAAATCGTTGTTGCCTTCACAGATGATTATCAAAAGAACACTGAGGATATACTGATCAAAATTAATAAAAACAAAGAATTAAAGGATAAGATTCAAACACTGAATTATCTTTTTAGTAATACCAAGCCAGAATTTCCTAGGGGTACGGTAAGTGAATGGTTACAGGGAGGAAAAACTTTAATGGATGGTGTCCAAAAAACAGTCCACATCATTCGCCATCATCCGCTGCTTCCGTCGCATGTAAAGGTCAATGAATTATTTATTAAAAAGGAGAATGAAAAGCTATCTGGAATTGTCTAATAAACTATTTACCTAAATATTAATGAAATCAGAGTCTTAATTCCTCAAATTAAAAGAAAATGGACATTTTTATTTTTTATTTTAATATCTAAAGAGGCATTCAATGATAGATTTTTTATACATATCTTACTTGCCAAAAAAGTTGATAAATTAAGTGTTCGCTCATTAAGCAGTCACCTTAAACGGTGGCTGTATTCCTTTTTTCATGTTATTTTTATTTAATATTGCTTACAAAAGAAAGACTTCCCGAAGGAAGCCCCTATGTACACGTTTATTTCCCTTTTCTACGAGAAGATACAACTATAAATTGTCCAATATTGTAAAAGACTACTTATATTCAGGATATTTACTAACTATTTCTTCATAAGTTCTTTTACCTTTAATAAATTAGGGTTTGTACATACGCAAGACCTCGAAGGAATTGTTCTAAAACGCAAAGATTCACGTTACGAAGTCGGCAAGAGATCGCACTCCTGGCTGAAGGTTATCAATTACCAGTACGCTGATATAATCGTTGTTGGCTACCGTAAGCAACCGAAGGATTTCGGCTGGCAATTAGCTGACACTGATTGAAAATACATGGGCGTGATGGAACTCGGTGTGCTTACGCGTGAAAAAGCGAAAGTGTATCGCGCTCCAATCATAAAGGAAACAGATGATTTTGCGTATGTAGCTCCGATTGGTTTACGTGTGAAATACCGAAATCTAACTAAAGCTGGCTTATTACGGCTGCCTAGTTTTGTAGAGTGGGTTTAACGACCTACTCTTTTTTAAAGATCTGTTATACAATAACCTTGATAATTTACCAAAAGAAAAAGGACTTTTTTGATGACATCTTATTTAACAAAGCACTCGTTAGCTGAATAAGAAAACTCGAGAAAATTATTGGTATCAAAGGAGAAAACCTCCTTTATGTCGAAAATTATAGATAAAGGGGATGACCCAATGAATAAAGTTGGTTTATTAAAAAATCTACACAAAGCAAGTCGAGGTAATTTCTTTTCAACAGAGATTCCTAAGGCTACAAAAGAAGATGAAAAAAAGATTGAAGAATGGGTTGGAGAATTAGAAAGTGAAGGAAAAATCAAGTTAAGAGAGTGTATACAGCGAGAATACTCGGTTTATTTACATGGAATAATTAAGTACGCATCCGAATAATCGGGTGTTTTTTATTGGGGTGAAACGAAATAGGATATTTCAAACCAAGAAAACCGAGAGTAACTATTTCAGCTAAAAAAGCCACGGCAGGTACGCCAAGGCTTAATAAAATGGGCGGTTATGATACGATTCATTTTTCCGTTCTTTCGCGTCGTAAGTGTAGTCGGTGAATTTCTTTTCGACGAAGCTCGAGGCAGCGACCGACATTAGACCGGTTGGCATTGTGACTGCGAGGACTAGGGAAGCGTATAGCCAGCGATAAGGGTGCGGTGATTGATAGTCAATTGCGTTTATGTCGATTACCTTTAACGAAGTAATAAGGTAAATGGCGATGATGATTCCGGTAATAATGGCGAAATAGCCCGCCCATTTTAATGCGTTTGACATGCGAATCCCCTCCAACACTCTTTTGGTTAATTTTACAATTTTTTACTTTTTGTGTAAATGCAAACTAGCGAATTCAAAATTTTTATATTTGCGGACATCGTTGGCGTACGGTTTTCGAATCTTGACATTTTCGCTACCTTTCAACTATTATAAGACCGTAAAGGACGAACGAAAACTGTAACGGTGATTGACCGAAAACTGTGTAAAGCGTTGATTGAACGTTGAGGTTAACGCTGATTGAACGGAATGATTAAGCGGATTGTATTACGTGGTCTTCAAAACTGCTTGAGACCTGCGTGCCAGGTCTGGTGGGTTCGATTCCCACGCAGTCCCGCCAACTAAACCCAGATATATCAAGGGTTTCGACTGTTTTTCATCTTTGTTTTACCGACTGTTTGAAAAATGAGTTAAAGTTAAAAAGTCACCAGTATTTTTTCTAAAAATTACATAGTACAAGTGCGACTGATTTTGTGTGTACCAGTGTGTCAAATCCACCAAATTCTTGTAAGAAGGGTGGATTTTTTTATGCAACCCGTAAGGAAAACTCAGCGAAAAGGTTCAAGAAGTAATCAGAATATTAAACGGTTCAAACAAACTGAGCAAAAGATGACTCTGTTTGAAATGTTTGAGCGATTTATGGCCTTCAAACAAACTGAGGGTTTGGCAAAACCTACAATTCAAGGATAATTTAAAGGTCACAGCAAAATAATTATAGGAACCAACTTGGTTATGAAACTGGGAATGTAATGCTTTTTGATGAGGTGAGTTTAGTTGAGTAATGTAGAGCAGAGTATAAAGTTCGGTTTAGAAAGAATTGTTTTTATTGGGAGAACATTCGAAGAGTATTTTGATATGTTTTCTCTTTCAGAGGAAGAACTAAAAGGAAAGAAAATACTTGATTGTCCAGCAGGAGCTTGTTCATATACTGCTGTTGGTAACAAATCAGATTTAGATGTAACAGCGTGCGATATTGCTTATTATCACTCAGGTGAAGACCTAAAAAATAAAGGTCTTCAGGATATTAAACACGCGATGGAGCATATGGAAAAAGCCCATAACAATTATAAATGGGATTATTTCAAGGATATAGAAGGACTTAGAAATAATCGTTTAAGTGCCTTACAAGATTGTACCAACCATATGATAGAATCCAGAGAAAGATACATTCCCGTTCCTCTACCTATTTTACCGTTTAAGGATGAACAATTTGATATTCTTCTATCTGCACATTTTCTATTTATGTATGCGGATCGTTTAGATTATCAATTCACATCGAACCGTTAACTGAGTTCTTAAGGATAACGAAAGAGGAAGTTCGAATTTTTCCTTTAGTTGATTTACAGGGAAACAGATACGAGAAATTAGATGAAATAATAGGTTATTTGACTGACAATGGCTGTATGGTTGAAGAAGTCAAAGTACCATATGAATTTCAGAAAAATGCTAACTCGATGTTAAAAATAAAAAAAGCTTAGAAAAGAAAGGGGTAACGTGTAAGCGTTGCCCCTTTTTTAAAACACATCTTACTAAAAATATGGGAGTAAAAGTCAAGATCGCTGCGGCGGTCTTTTACTTATCTGGGGCAGTATTACTTGTATAACCACAAGACCTTGGGAAATAGGAAATACAATCTTTTATGGAATGACTGTTTTACAGAAGAGCGTATTATGCATTAAAGCATTTCATTCATCAAGTGTATGTATTTGAACCCCAAGAAACCTGAGTTTATTCAAAGCCTTCAAATTACATAGTTTGGAGGCTTTTTCTCATGTAAAATTTTATGTTTTTTACAATTCCTACTAGAAACGAATAAAAAAAGGAGTTTTTTATCTCTATTAAATTTAATAAAAAACACTAAATCCTTTTTATGGGAAAACGAGGTAGAGATGTTCGTAATATAAGACACCTTCTCTATGATGGAAACGGTTTCCTGAATGGGGTTTTAGAATCATAATTAACTTATAAATAGATAGTAAGGGGGAACCAAATGATAAAGTTAAATCCATTACATTTGTACTAGTGTTATTTTTATGAAGCTTTGTAAGCGGTACATTATTGGACTAAGTTGAACACCGCAAATTTTTTCTATTAGATTTAAGGGAAGATTCTCTAAAAAGCTAGCAGTTTAGTTAACTGATTTGAAACAATGAGTTGGAGGAAACAATCATGAAAAAAGTTTTTTCAATTGCTGCAGTAACCATGATGTCATTTGGAATTTTGGCAGGATGCTCGGTTGGCCCAAGTTCTTCTAGAGATACAGATACAAAACCAATAGCCACCAAAGAAGAATTAAAACCATTCGGGAAATATAAAGAAACAGTCAATTATACGGTAGGGAAGTCCACACCTGGTATTGCAAAATTACCTCCAGGACAAACATACGAAGACAATGCTTATACAAAATACTTAAAGGAAACGCTTAATATTCAAAGTAAAAATAAGTTTGAGGCACAAGATGGAGATGCCTACAAACAGAAAGTTTCCATGGCTGTTGCATCAGGTGATATACCTGACATTATGGCTGTTGATGCTGCAACATTACGTCAGTTGGTCGATAATGAATTAATTGCCGATCTAACAGATGTGTATGAATCAAGTACTTCTGACTTAGTAAAAGATATGTATGATTCATACGATGGTCGTGCATTGGAAGCTGCTACATTCGATGGTAAACTAATGGCCCTGCCATCAACACAAAATGCAAACATCCCAACTATGCTTTGGCTCCGCCAAGATTGGTTGGATAAGCTTGGCTTAAAAGGACCAAAGACGTTGGATGACGTAGAGAAAATCTTAACTGAATTTACCCAAAAAGATCCAGGTGGTAATGGGAAAGGAATTACAGTAGGTTTAGCGCTATCCCCAAGTATTGGTGGAATGTACGGATCACTGTTCCAAGCGGACAATATCCTTCAAACTTATGATTCATTCCCGCGTCAATGGATTGAACAAGATGGCAAGGTAGTTTATGGATCAATTACAGAAGAAACAAAACAAGGGTTAGGCAAACTGGCTGATTGGTACAAAAAAGGTCTAATCGATCCTCAAATAGCAGTACGTAAAAGTATTGAAGATTTGATCATTGGAGGTCAGACAGGTGCGTACTTTGGACCATGGTGGACCCCAGATTATCCTTTGAATTCTGCCAAACAGAAAAATCCAAATGCTGAATGGGCACCATTTATCATTTCAAAAGATGGTAGTGGCACCATCACAGCTTATACACAAAACCCGGCATCTGAATTCTATGTTGTAAGAAAAGGTTTTAAACATCCAGAAGTACTTCCTAAATTAGTTAGTGCATTAGATGATAAGCTGCGTCAAGAAGACCGTAATTACCAGCCTGTAGTAGATTTCATTAAATTTGGCGGAGACCGTGGGGCACCAGTAAATATCATGGTTAACTTTAATGATGCAACAGCACAAATGTATGAAAATATTAATGCTGCCATTGAAGGTAAAAAAGATCCTAAAACATTATCACTAGATGATCTATCATCCTATCAAAAGATCACAGATTATTTAAAAGACCCAGCGAAGGCAGACGCTAATCAATGGAGTGCTTATAATTCCAGAGTGGTAGCGGGTAAGTTAATGGCTGAAACAAAAATAAATGAGGTAAATCCAGTTTTCTTTGGCCAGACCAAAAGCATGAAGTTAAAATGGGCTAATTTAACAAAGTTAGAAGATGAGGCGTTCTTAAAGATTGTAACAGGTGAGAAAGACTTAGATTACTTTGATAAGTTTGTTGAAAACTGGAAGAAAACAGGCGGTACTGAAATTACGAAAGAAGTTTCGGAAGCCATTAAAGAAAAGTAATCTACAAATGGGTACAAATCTTGATTTGTACCCATTTAAAATCATTATTCTAAGAAGAGGGTGCGATGGACATGAAAAAACGTGGTGGGCAGCTGGAGTATCATCTAATGTTGGCACCAGGCATGATTTTTTTGATTATTTTTAGTTTTATACCAATGTTTGGAATCATTATGGCATTTGAAGATTATGTTCCTGCTAAAGGTGTTTTTGGATCCGAATGGGTCGGTTTTGAAAACTTTAAATATATGCTTGAAATTCCAGATAGTATGAAGATACTAAGGAATACTCTTGTGATAGCAGTTGGTAAGATTATTCTAGGAACGCTGGTACCCATTATATTTGCCTTACTATTAAACGAAATTAGATTGAAATGGGCAAAGAAATCGATTCAAACGATTGTTTATTTACCAAACTTTTTATCGTGGGCCGTTTTAGCAGCCGTTTTTATAAACATTTTTGACTATCATGGACCAGTAAATAATTTCTTACAGGCGTTTGGACATAAGCCAATTTTATTCTTAGGGAGCAACGAGTGGTTTAGAAGTATCATTGTTTCAACCGATGTATGGAAAGGTTTTGGCTATGGTGCCATTGTTTATTTGGCCGCGTTAACGGGGATTGACCCAGGGCTATATGAGGCATCTTCAATGGATGGTGCGAATCGTTTTAAGCAATTATTGCATGTCACCTTACCAGGTATTTTACCAACCATTATGTTGATTACCGCACTCAATTTGGGGAATATCTTAAACGCTGGTTTTGACCAGATTTTTGCCTTGTATAATCCGATTGTCTATGAAACTGGGGATGTCATTGATACTTATGTTTACCGAATTGGTCTCATAGGTCAACAATATAGTTTTGCAACAGCCATTGGCTTATTAAAATCAGTGGTAAGCTGCGTCCTCATTTTATCAGCCAACGAATTATCTAAAAAACTTGCAAACATGAGGATTTTTTAAAAGGAGGGACAGATCCAATGAAACCAAAAACAGTCTCCAGTCAGATGGCTATTACATGGGGGAGAGGGTTGAAAATATCTAAACGCTCTAAACCACTTGGAAGCAGGATTGCTGATATATGTATCTGGGTTACTCTTTTATTAGTGACAGCCCTATGTGTATTACCTTTACTTAACATGGTATCTATCTCTTTTAGCGACCGAGTTGCGGCCCAAGCAAATGAAGTGGGGTTACTGCCTGTCAATTTTAATGTCGGTGCTTATAAAGTGCTCTTAGGTGATACACAGTTTTGGAGATCGTTTATGATATCGGTAGAAAGAGTGGTCCTAGGGACGGCCCTTAATATGTTGTTAACAATTTTGATGGCTTATCCATTGTCAAAAAGTAAGCAGCAATTTAGATCACGTAATATTTATATGAATTTATTAATTTTTGCAATGCTTTTTTCCGGTGGGATGATCCCAACGTTCTTAGTTGTAAAGAGCTTAGGATTGCTTGATACCATTTGGTCGCTTGTATTGCCAGGTGCAGTACCAATCTTTAACATTATCCTACTTATGAACTTTTTTAAGAGTATTCCAAGTTCATTGGAAGAAGCGGCAATTATGGATGGGGCGACAAAATTAAAAGTCTTATTCAAAGTTTATTTACCTATTTCACTGCCAGCGTTGGCCACTATTTCACTTTTTGCAATTGTAGGTCATTGGAATGACTACTTTAGTGGTTTGCTTTATATTAACAAAGCGGCTAATTATCCATTGCAAACATATATTCAACAACTAAACATCGACGTAACAAAAATTACAGATGTGTCTCAATTAAAAGCTGTAGCTGAAATTTCAAATCAAACATTAAATGCCGCGAAGATTGTGGTTTCTACAATTCCTGTACTATTAATCTATCCGTTTTTACAGAAATATTTTACAAGCGGATTAGTAATCGGTTCTGTTAAGGAATAGCCTTTTTTAAGGGGACATGCAAATGAACTTATTTCAACACAGTAACCATTTGATGAATTCGCTCTATACGATTCTAAAACTGACGGGGATTTGGTGGCTCTTAAATGTCCCATATATATTAATAGGAGCGTATCTCTGGGGGGCACCTGATGTAGCTACCGTTCATATGATGGGCATCACAGGCCTAATCCTTTTTCCATTTGTGGCAATCCCAGCGACTGTGACAACCTTGGCACTGGCAAGAAAATATATAAAAGGTTACGATGAGCTTCCGTTTTTTAAGTTTTTCTGGAAGTATTACACAAGGGAATACGTAAAAAGTATGATCTTTGGGATTATTAATACCGCAGTATTAACTGTATTTTACTTATCCATAAGGTATTATGCAGGGCTTTCTCCTATATTGGCGACCTTCTTTTATGCTCTGGCCATTGTGACCCCATTTTTCTTCCTGTACGTTTATAGTTTTCTTGTCGACCAGGAATTACCTTTGAAGGCATACTTAAGCAATAGCATGATGTTATTGCTCAAATATCCTTTCAATGGGCTTCTTATGATTTTTGAGATATTCGCAGCTGCTTATATCATGTGGATGGTCTTTCCACCTTTATTACTCTTTATTTTGCCTGGGTTGGTCGCTCTTCTATCGACTTATTTTTATGAGAAAAGTATGAGAGCTGAATTGAAAAAGAGGCAAACTAGTCAAGAATTATTTACCAATTAATGATAGATAACTATTTTAGTTAAATCGCGGTTGAACCATATTGATTGAAGCGGTAACATGGAATACAGATGAATGGAAGAAAAGAAGGGATCATATGAACAAGAAGCCACTAATTAAAAAGTTTTCTACGAAGGTTATCCTTGCTATTTGTATTGGGATATTGATTCCTACTTCGTTCATAAGTGTATTCTATTTTATCTCTTCCTCTAACATTGTGAAAGAAAATGTCAGGGAATCTTCTCTTCAGACAGCTACCCAGGCGGCTGAATCCCTATCATTCGCTTTGTCGGTAGGAAGTGATATGTCGGATCTTCTGTATAGTAACAAGCGGCTTCAGGAAATGGTCAAAATGGACCGGGAACCCCAACTTTCTCGGATTGATAAAGAACAGAATTATGATGAAATAAAAACTTTTTTAAATTCACAAATTTTTTCAAGCTCCTTTGTTCGAATTCTCTATATATTAAAAGAAGAGGGAACGAGCTGGGGGAGCGGAACTTTTTCACCTGTTAAATTGAGCAAATATCATCTCGTAGATTTCGATTGGATTCAGGAATCCAAGAAGAAAGATGGGGGCCTCGTTTGGCGGGGGCTCCAATATGATTTATTTAGCGGGGCTGGTGAGAATACGGAGCTTGTTCTGCCAGTCACTAGGGTTATGAAAGACTTTACTAACATGGGGAATATCGCTTATATACAGGTGAATCTGGACGGTAAATCAATCCTGAATAAAATAGAACAATTAAAGCTTGGAAAAACAGGCCATTTTTTTGTTGTTAACGACAAGGGTCAAATCATGATTGATTCCAATATGGATAAAATCAACAAGACTGTTGAAAATCCTGGTTTGTTCAAGCATATTCAAAATAAAAATACTGATGAATTTGAATTTAAGAACAATGATGAACTATTTTATGGAGTGAAACAACCATTGTCGAATGGCTGGTCATTGGTGGGGATTGTGCCTATTAAGGAAATTACGGGTGAGTTGACAAAGCTCCAGCAAATTACCATATTAATTTCGATCTTATTTACTCTATTTGCTGTTGTTTTTGGTTTAATTGCAACCAATAAGGTCACAAAACCGATAAAAAAACTGACGGAGCAAATGAGGCAGGTCGGAAAAGGGAATTTTAAAGTTCGCTCCGAAGTTAATTCAAATGATGAGATTGGGTTGATGAGTGACCAATTTAACCAGATGACGAAACAAGTTGATCAATTACTGGAGCAAGTAAAAGAGGAGCAAAGTCTTAAGACAGAAGCTGAACTAAGGGCAATTAAACATCGGATCAATCCACATTTTCTATTTAATACCCTTACTACCATCCGATGGCTTGTACAATTTAAGCAAACAGATAAAGCAAATACCGCTTTATCTGCATTAAGTCGTTTGCTTGAAGCGAGCATGGGGAAAAATGGTAACTTTGTCACGCTCCATCAAGAGTTAGAAATTATTGAACGATTCCTTGTTATTCTACAAATCCGCTATGATCAGACTTTTGATTTACAGCTGAATATCGAAGCAGGAACCGAAGTATTTGTTATTCCTAGGATGCTTATTCAACCTATTGTAGAAAATGCAGCCTTCCATGGCCTGGTTCCTACTGGGAAATCTGGAAACATATCGATTAAAGCAAGTACCTTAAACAATGGTGTAAAAATTGAAGTACATGATAATGGAATCGGAATTCAAAAAGATAGATTAGACCAAATCAGGCGAAAAGGGGAAACCAAAAATTCATTTTTAGGTATCGGGTTGAATCATGTGTACGATTCGGTTCGGCTTTATTTTTCACCAGTATCAACTGTAACGATTAAAAGTGGAGAACATGGGACTTTGGTTACTTTAGAATTATTCCCTAAAGATGGGGGTGGAAAGCATGTATAACGTCATGGTAGTAGATGATGAACCAGTAATACGATATGGTTTAAAGGCCTCTGTTGATTGGACAAGGGAGGGCCTTCATTATGTAGGAGATTACCCAAACGGAGAGGAAGCCCTTAAAGCAGTAGAGGGCATAACCCTTGATTTATTAATTACAGATATTAAAATGCCTGTTATGGATGGCCTTATATTAATGAAGGAAATGCTCCAACTTTTTCCCCGGTTAAAAGTGATTCTCGTTAGCAGTTATACCGACTTTGATTACGTTCGGGAAGGCTTACAGTTAGGTGCTGTAGATTATGTATTAAAACCTACCTTAGAACCAGAGGATTTCACCAAGCTAATTCAGAAGTGTGTGGATATGATCAAAATGGATCGGATGGTCGAAGAAAAACTGGCACTTGTGAATCAAACCACTTTTATAAGGGAACGAAAAAGTCTAGAGCAGGCTATTAAAAAAGTTATTCTTGAGGACGCTTCTTCTGAGGAACTCCATCAGAAAGTGAGCTGGCTAAAGGAACCATTCCTTTTGTCAACCATGACACTTAATCATAATGATATGTTAGAAGAACAGTATGGTTTTTTATATAAAACAATGATTTTAGAAGATGTTCAGAATTATTTTTATAACAATATGGATGAGGGAATTTGTTTTCCAGTAAATGAGAATCAAATGTTTTTTCTATTAAACACAAAAGTAGATCCGTATGTGGTTATCGGAAAATTAAAAGAGGAACTCGAACAGGAAACAAACTCTAGCTTTACGGTTGGCTTCGAAATGATTCAAGATCTATTATCTGTAAAAAAGGGTTTTGAAAGAAGTCGATTAGCTTCTGAACAAAGGTTTTTTCATTCAAATGAATCTATATTCCGCTATGAATCATTTAAAGCGGGAAAATTGACTTCACTGGATATTGAGTGGCTACATCCAATTCTATTGCCTTATGACAAACAAAGACTAATGGACTTTTTAACGAACCGATTTCAAGAATGGGAGTCGAAAATGGCTCTTCCAATGGAAATAAAAAATGATGCCTGTGAGATTTTCGGCCATCTGTTCATGAAACAGTTGGATTTTGATACATTAATGGAAAAATATGAGCAGATAAAGAAGATAGAAACGTTAGATGAAATCAAGAGTACACTGCTGCTGCAGATAGAAGAATATGTCGAGTTGGGCCAGCAAAAGCGTCATCATCCGCATGCTGACAATGCTATCATGCAAAAAGCTCTTGATTTTATTCATGGTCATTATACAGGAGAACTGACATTGCAGTTGGTCTCCAGTCATGTCCATATCAGCCGCAATTATTTTAGTGTCTTGTTTAAACAGTTAATCGGTGAAAATTTTATCGATTATGTGATGAATCTACGGATACAGAAGGCAAAAGAACTATTAGAAAATACCTCATTAAAGGTGTATGAAGTGGCAGAACAATCCGGGTTTAACGATGTAAAGTATTTTAGCAAGCTATTTAAGAAGTTAATAGGATCAACACCAATTGATTTCCGTTCAAAAAATCAGAGTCCATTTTAAGTTTGAAACTTCGACATATCTGATACGGAAGGAGGATGCTGGTTTTGAATTGGAGGCTTTTAGGAATCGTATTAGCAGGATTGTTGTTTATCTCAGGCTGTAATAACCAATCGATTATGTATGGAAGCCATTCTCTTTCAAAAGCGGACAAAAAGAAGGAAGAAATTATTGTATGGCATACTTATAGTGAAGAGGAAACAAAAGTATTTGAAAACGAGGTCATTCCTCTATTTGAAAAACAGCATCCCGATATTGATGTCAAGCCTGTCCGTCAGCCATATGGTGAACAATTAAAGTGGACACTTCTAGCAAGAGCATCAGCCAAGAGACCTCCTGATATCGTCCGTATGGATATTTCATGGGTTCCATTTTTTGCAAAGATGGGACAAATCTATTCTGTCAGTGATTTCAATGATTTTACTCAGGTAAAGGAAGGTTTTCTTGAGGCACCATTAAAATCAAACCTTCTTAACGGAAAATATTACGGCCTCCCCCTTAATACTAATACGAAGGTGGCCATTTTCAATCGCCAGCTCCTTAAAAATGTTGGATATACTAGTCCTCCTGGTAATATGGATGAATTACTGGATTTGATTCTCAAGAACAACTACCGTATAGGTCTGACTGGATATACGGCTTGGGAAAGTCTGCCTTACTTTTATGGGTTTGGCGGGAAAATACTAAGTCCCGATTTAAAAAAGGCAGAAGGATATTTAAACAGTCCCAAAAGTATTCAAGCCGCAGAGAAATTACGCATCCTCTTTAACGCATCAGGGAATTCGGATACTTGGGAGGGCGTCATCGATGGAAAGTATTTAATGATTGATGAAGGTCCTTGGTTTTATAGTATTCAATCTCCTCAAAAGCTTGAAGAAATTATGAAAAATACTATCTCAGTTCCGTTTCCTGTTACAAACGGAAAAGGGTCTATTCTTGGTGGAGAGAATCTTGTCATCATGAAAGGAGCCACGAATCCGAAAGCTAGTTGGACATTTGTCAAATGGATGGCCACTTCGGAGCCACAAAAGCTTTTAATGAAAACAGGCCTTATGCCCACTGCAAAAGGGGTGAATATAAAAGAATCGATTAAAGAGGCTGGTTACATAGATAGTTATATTGCAGGTTTAGAGAATTCCTTTTCATTACCACCCTTGGCTAATTGGGCCGAGATTGAAGAAATTTATATAAAATATATTAGGATGATCATCCTTGACCAAATTGGCGCTAAAGAGGGAATGTCTCTTGCAGCCAAGGAAATAGATAACCAACTTCTGAAAGAGAAAGGAAGATAAAGATGGAAAAGCAATGGTGGAAAAATAGTGTCGTTTATCAAATTTATCCGCGAAGCTTCATGGATAGCAATGGAGACGGAATCGGAGATCTCCGTGGAATTATTTCTAAACTAGATTATCTAAAAGAATTAGGTGTGGATGTCATTTGGCTGTCACCAGTTTATCAGTCCCCAAATGATGACAATGGGTATGATATCAGTGATTATCAAAAAATCATGAATGAGTTTGGTACGATGGAAGATATGGACGAGCTATTGAAACAGCTACACGAACGTGATATGAAACTGATGATGGATCTGGTTGTGAACCATTCATCGGATGAGCATCACTGGTTTGTCGAGTCGCGTAAATCAAAGGATAACCCATATCGTGACTATTATATCTGGAGGCCGGGCAAGGACGAGACAGAACCGAATAATTGGACCTCTTTCTTTAGCGGCTCAGCATGGCAATATGATGAAGCAACGGAAGAATATTATCTACACCTGTTCAGCAAAAAGCAGCCTGATTTGAATTGGGAAAACCCTACGCTTAGAAAAGAAATTTATGACATGATGAAGTGGTGGCTGGATAAGGGGATTGATGGATTCCGAATGGATGTGATTAACCTGATTTCAAAAGTGGATGGACTTCCGAGTGCTCCTGGGGGAAAACCATACGACTGGGGCGGAGATTTCTTTATGAATGGTCCGCGTGTCCATGAGTATTTGCAAGAAATGAATCAGGAAGTTCTTTCAAAATATAACATTATAACCGTTGGTGAATGCCCTGGGGCCACTACCACAGATGCCATAAAGTATGCAAACAATGAAGGAACAGAGTTGAACATGATTTTTACCTTTGAGCATATGGATTTGGATTCAGGTCCTGGAGGTAAATGGAATGTAAAGCCTTGGAAGTTATCTGACCTAAAAGAAGTTATGTCCAAATGGCAGAATGATTTGGAAGGTAAAGGATGGAACAGTCTTTATCTAAATAACCATGATCAACCAAGAATGGTTTCCCGCTTCGGAAATGATAAGGAATACAGGGTTGAATCTGCCAAAATGCTCGGGACCTTTCTTCATATGATGAAAGGGACTCCGTATATCTACCAAGGGGAAGAGCTTGGTATGACCAATGTCTGCTTTGAACAAATAGAAGATTACAACGATATTGAAATCCACAATATGTATATGGAGAAAGTGGTGGAAGGCGGGGAAGATCACAATCAAATCATGGAGGCCATTTATATAAAGGGCCGTGATAATGCCAGAACACCGATGCAGTGGGATAACAGTGAAAATGCTGGGTTTACGATAGGGAAACCATGGTTAAAGGTGAATCCTAATTACAAGGAAATCAATGCAGCTCAAGCAGTTGCCGATCAAGATTCGATTTTTCATTACTATCAAAAGTTGATTAAACTTCGTAAGGAATATGAGGTGATTGTCTATGGTAGATACGATTTAATCTTGGAAGCTGATGAAAAGATTTACGCGTATACGCGGACACTAGGAAATGAGAAATTAGTGGTTTTGTGTAATTTCTCTGGTGAAGATGCACCAATTGAATTTCCAGATGATATTAAATTTATTAAGCCTGAACTGTTAATTGGCAACTATGAGGTTAATGAAGAAGTACCTGTTACCTCATTTAGCCTGAAGCCATATGAAGCACGAGTTTATTTAATAAAATAATCCTTATTTGTTAACCCTGTCTGATTGGCAGGGTTTTTTCGTGGAGTTCTTTTGGTGTTTTTTATTTCTCACCTATTAATATAAAACACTATCGAAATCAAGTTTACTTCTAAAGAACAAAATAAAAGACACCAAAAAAGTATTGTTAACGGTTACAAGTTACCTTTGTCTATAAGAAAATGAACCTATCATCTCATTTCGAAAGGAGTCTTTTGTTCACAATATCTCAAGAATTTAAGGAGGAAGCCATGAAAAAATCCAAAAAGAAACGAATATTACCAATTGCTAGTTTAGTTGCATTAAACTTGACTCTAACTTCTCTGCCGTTGATACCAATGACAAAAGCTCACGCCACAAGTCCCAATATTTATGAGGCTGCTAAAAAGCAGCTGCCAAGTGAACCAATTCAAGCCTTTTTAGTAGATAAAGCCCGTTATAATCCGGGGGAAAAAGTGACAATGTCACTACTTTTCGATTCATCTAAGGAATGGAAAGGTACACTTAACTTGGACGTCTATCATTTAAATGAGAAGGTAGCGGAAGGAAAGAAGAATATTCAGGTCAAGAGGGATGTAAAGGGATTAGAAATCGTCTGGACTCCACCTGCTGATGACTTCCGCGGTTATATGGTAAAAGCCTCAATCGAGGGGTCCAATCAAACGCTAACCGCTGCAATTGATGTCTCCAGTGATTGGACTCACTATCCACGTTACGGGTATACGACGGAGTTTCCTAAAGAGACAGCCGTTGAAAGCGATAAAAAGATGAAGCAGCTTACACAGGAATATTATTTAAATGGATTCCAATTTTATGATTGGATGTGGCGCCATGACGTATCGGTTTATTCCAAAACGGGCAGTAATGGGAAACCGATTTTGGATAAAGACGGAAATTTTATTACTGAAGAAATCGGTTCAAATACAGTTTACAAAGATTTATTAGGCCGAATGCTGTTTCCGCTTACCATAAAGCAACAGGTTCAAGCTGCGGAAAAATATAATGCAGCCGCCATGGCTTATCAAATGAACTACGCGGCAAGGGAAAATTATCAGGATTTCGGTGTAAAAAAAGAATGGGGACTGTATCGGAAGAATGCCCAGTTTCCCAATCCTTCTCAACAGGATCAGGAAGGTTTTATCTTTGACTGGGCAAATACAGGACTTTACCTTCAGGATCCAGGTAATCCATCTTGGCAAACTTATATTAACAAACAGTTTGCTAGAAGTGTAAACGATTTCGGCTTTGATGGAATGCATCTTGATCAATGGGGCGCAAATGATAATGATTACTTATATGACTACAATGGTGAGGAACGTTATTTTTCCAAGGACTATGATTCACTAATCAATTCGGTTAAAGATTCACTTGTGAAAAATAATAGTAAGAAGGATTTTGTTACCTTTAACATGGTTGGAGGTAATGAAGGCTACAAGGATGTCCCTAAGCCAACGACTAACACGGATTTTGATTACAGTGAAATTTGGCAGGACAAGGACAACTATCGTGATCTAGTTAAAGTAGTAGAAGATACTCGTAAGACAAACGGCGGAAAAGCTGTGGTTATTGCAGGATATATGAATTATAAGCAGGCAACCGGAATTCACTATGAGGCTGCAGATGTGAAAGGTATTCCGAAAGCAGAGCGATTTTCCTCTAGTATTCAAAAAGTCCCGGGCTGGGTAGGGGACTTCGGAAGACAAGACGAGGATCAAATTATTTGGACAGTGGATGTTCCGGAATCAGGAACCTACAATGTGGATCTCAAATATGGACATGATAATGAGGCTAGCCCAGAAGGGAAGTTATCTGTTAATAACCAACTTGTAGAGAATGCCATTACTTTTAATGAAAAAACAGGTTGGGGAAATCCAGTTGCCAATAAGAATTTATCTCTGCATTTAGAAAAAGGAACCAATAAAATTAAGCTTCAACTTAACACCAACAATCTGTGGCTAAACGTAGATAGTATGGTGGTTAAAAACGATTCGTTTGAAAAAGAATATGAAGCTGAAGATGCAGAATTAATCAGTTGTAAAGTTGATAAAATTGGACATGTGGAAAATTTTGAGATAGACGGAGATTATATCGAGTTTACGGTAAAGTCGGCCCAGGCTGGAACTTATCCAATTCAATTTGGCTATAGTGTAGGAACAACGGCGGTCAATCGTAATCTGTATGTGAATAATGAGCTCATATCTAATTCTATTAAATTAGAACCAACTGGAAGCTGGGAGATATTTAATGATTCCGAAGCTATTCAAGTGCCTTTAAAAGCAGGAGAAAATAAAGTGGTATTAAAGGTAGAAAAGGTAAATGATACAGGCGCTAAAGTAGATTATCTTAAGATAGGGGATTCTCGCTATCAAGCGGAAAAATCAACTGTTGGCTGGGACCCTACTCAGAAGCCAATAATAGAAACAGCAAGTAATCAAATTAGTAACTTTAAACAGCAGGGAGATTATCTGTCTTTCAAAGTGGATTCAGATGAGTCTAAAGAGTTACCAATCTCCATTACATATAAAAATGCTGGAGCGGAAACAGAACGCAGTCTTCTAGTAAATGGAAAAAAAGCAGGAATCGTTCACTTTAATCAGACAAACGCTGGCTGGAACAAGGTTCATGTACCATTCTATCTTTATAAAGGAACAAATGAGATTCAACTGAAGATGGAAGATCAAACCACTGAAAAAGGTATTGAAGTGGATCAGTTGGAAGTAAACCATCAAGTAATTGAAGCAGAAAAAACCGATCTAGGCTGGAGTCCTGTTGAGGCTAGAACGAGCAGCATTTCTGTATCTCCTGGAAAAACCGATAATTTTGGTCAGGCAGGTCAACGGGCCATCTTTACCGTTAATAACGAAAAAGAAACAGATACTCTCCGGTTTAAATATCGTACCGGTAATAATCCAAGGGTAAATATTTATGTCGATGGAAAATTAATACCAGCAAATAACTCATATGTGGACGGGAAAACGGTTTCTGAGAATATTTTTGCCAGTACACCAGGTGGCTGGGACGGTGCAATGGTGGAAAAGTCTATTAAAGCAACTGTACCTGCCGGCCAGCATGAGGTGTTATTTGAATTGGCTTCAAATGGAGAGTATATCAATTTAGATAGTTTGCTGGTTGGAGATGAGGAATATCAAGTCGAAGAGGCAGCTTTTGCTCCGGAAGGTAATGGAATTACGACATCAGAAGGCTATATATACGACTTTAACGAGGATGGGGACTTCCTGACTTTTGATGTAAATACAGCAAATGCAGGGAAGTATGATTTGACATGGAGGTATAACAATGACTCTTCGTCAAAAAGAAAGGCGAATCGTTCTGTTTATGTAAATAACGAGAAAATAGATGATGTTAATTTTGCTTACAGTAATAATTGGAAAGATCAAACTATGACAGGAATTCCTTTAAAAGAAGGAAAAAATAAGATTACCATAAAAGTCGAGAATCTAGATGATGATGGGGTGAAGCTAGATTATTTACAAATCGGAAGTAAAAAGTATCATGCCGAATCAACTAATTCTCTGCCTACAATGCAAATCTATAAAGATACGTTATTAAATTTCGGACATGCAGGGGATGAAGTTACTTTTGACGTAGATTTAAAGGAAAAAGGAGAAACTAGTTTTATATTTACTTATTCTAATGCAGGAGCCGACACAGTAAGAACAATCTATGTGGATGGAAAACCAGTGTTAGATGACAAAGGGAATCCGTATACGGTCGCATTTAATACTACAAAAAATATAGATACCTATAGTGAAGACGGATATGTGGTATTACCAGGTTTAGATTCAGGTAAACATACGATCACGTTGAAACAGGATGATAATCAAAAGGGTTCTATTAATTTACGTCGTATGACCGTTGGACTATTTGATGAACCATCGGTACGTTTAATGGATGCGGGACTCGCGGCAATGGGCGCGACACATATTGAAATGGGTACAGCTGAGAAATACGATGAAGGACCTAATATGTTGGCACATGAATATTATCCGAATCGCAGTAAAAAAATGAGTCAATCTCTTAAAGAATCTATGAAGGATTATTATAAGTTTTTTGCTGCCTACGAAAATCTGCTTTTTGATAGTAAAGGGACGGATCGGATGATAAAGGCCGAAGAGAAAGGCCAGCCACTAAAAGTCAGCAGAGATGGAGAGAAAAATACTATTTGGTCAATTGTTAGGGAAAACAAGAATAATGGTTTTGAGGACTATGACGTAGTTCATCTCATTAATCTATTAAATAATGATTCCAACTGGAGAAATGCAGCATCAAAACCAATTAAGCATCAAGAATTAACAGTACGATACCCAATAGGAATGAGCCAACAAGAACTGCCTGACTTAAAGGTTTATTCAGCTAGTCCGGATGCCGACCAGGGACAATTAAAAGAACTTCAGTATAAATGGGAGAAGGAAGAGTTAGTCATTACCCTTCCAAGCTTGGAATACTGGGAAATGATTGTCATCGACCGCGACGGAATTGAAAATAAAAAAACAGAGAAAATAAAATAGTATGATATTTATAGAGTGAGATTATCTGTAATGTATAAATCTCACTCTATTCTTCTATTTTTATAAAGCCAAGTCCCTTTTTTAGGTAGAAAATGTAATGATAGTTTTAAAGATCATATAAATAAAAAGGGAAAAAGAGTGATAGTTATGGAAGAAAAATGGCTTGTTGGTGTGGATATAGGTGGGACCACCATTAAAACATTTGTTAACTTGCATGGTGAGATTATAAAAAGTTCGGAAATAGAAACGGACAAAAGGGAAAGGGGTCAGCATATTCCCACAACTATCTCAAAATCGATTGATCAAAAGTTAAACGAATTATATGAAAAAAAAATAAGTTAATAGGTATCGGAATAGGAGCACCTGGTCCCGTTAATAAAGAAGACGGTTCCATTGAAGTGGCGGTAAATTTAGGGTGGGAGAAATTTCCTTTACGGGAAATTCTTGAAATGGAAACATCCTTACCAGTTATTGTTGAAAATGATGCTAATATTGCAGCAATAGGAGGAATGTGGAAAGGTGCAGGCAAAGGAGCTGTGAACTTAATCTGTGTCACCTTAGGAACAGGCGTAGGAGGCGGGATTATCGTCAACGGTGAGATTGTACATGGTACCAATGGAGCTGGCGGAGAAATTGATCATATTACCTCTGTTCCCAGAGATGGTTTACCTTGTAATTGTGGAAAAACGGGGTGTTTAGAAACCGTTGCATCTGCAACAGGAATTGTCCGATTAGCTCAAAAACGACTAGCTTTTGATGATTGTACTAGTAAATTAAGGGGAATTCATGAGGAAAATCAAGCAATAACAGCCAAGCAAGTTTTTGATGCTGCAAACGAAGGGGATGAATTTGCGAAGCAAATAATCCAACAAGTTGCATATCACTTGGGATTGGCTTTGGCCAATTTAGCTAATGGCTTAAATCCTGAAAAAATTTTCATCGGAGGCGGAGTGTCAAAAGCAGGTAACGCACTTTTGAGTAATTTGAGAGAGGAGTTTTTTTCCTTTACTTTTCCAAGAGTAGCCCAAGGTGTAGAGATTGTTCCTGCAACACTAGGAAATAATGCAGGCGTAATTGGAGGAGCTTGGCTGGTAAAAAAACACTTGACTAAATTAATAAAAAACGTGTTGATCTAAAATATATGGAGGGTGGTTTTGTTGAAATCAAATGAAGAAACCCTTGAAGACCTAAAAAAAGAATTACTTCGGATTGGTTCAACCAAGCAAAGGGATTATGATTTATTCAAGAGGAAGGGCCAAGTATTAAGTACAACTATTTGTCGAAGATTAAAATTAAGTTGGCCTATGGCTGTCAAGAAAACAGGGTTAATATCTTTTAGAGATAATAGTTCTAGTGGTCCTTTCATTTGAACTATTGTGTTCTATTAAATTAAATGTTGTTTGTAGTAAAAACACAGGATGGAATATTAGTAAAAAACCATATGTCCCAGGGGATTAGGGCGGTATCATGTTAGAAAGCTGCCTTAGTAGGGCACATAGGGTTTAAAATAGGGGGAAGCCTCGTGAGAGGTTTCCCTACTTTTTTATTGTGAATTTTAGGATGCTTTCTACGCAATTATTCCTTATATTTTTAAAAGATGTCCTTTATCGCTATTTAATACTAATAAAGAACACCTTATCCTTTTATAAGAAAAAAGAATGATAGAGATGCGTAATATAAGACACCTTTTTTGTGATGAAACGGTTTCTTATAAAGGGATTTAAAATCATAATTGTCTTAAAAGTGGATTAGAGAAAGGGGATTAAATATGGAACATTATTTATGTGAAATGTCAAAGAGATCCCTCAAGTCAACTTATAAATAAAGATTAATAGAAACTGTCGGTAACAATAAATAATTAGAAAGAATACAAGACTCGTCCTTGACAAGGTTGAGATCATTTACGATACCAAAGATTAATGGTCAATTTAGTAATGGATTAAAAGTAAAAATTAAAAAATAAATAAAATAATCTGCAGACCACTTAAAAAGGATCTGCAGATGTTGTCGGTAACTTAGGGCGGGTTCCGAATAGAAATAAGTTTGTAACATTTTGGTAACGAACTAAAAATAACTTCCGATAATAATTAGTAACCAAATTTATAACAGTGCCTAAAAAAGCCTTTAAGAATAAGGATTACCAATAACTATTAAGTACTTAAAAAAACTTGAAATAACACTTTTCCTCTAACTTCAATACTGCTCGAGACCTGCGTGCCAGGTCTGGTGGGTTCGATTCCCACGCAGTCCCGCCAATTATGGATTTTCATCATTTACATAATTTCTCATGTTGAAAGTGTTGTTTGATCTTTGTTCAACAATCTGGCCCAATTGTTGAACAAGGATTGTAGTTAATTATGGTTTTACATATTGATACATGGAAGAATAAGACTTTATCATTATCTTTACTAATCAACTGCCCCAGTTCGTTTTATTTCTATCGTTATATTTGGTTTGAACTTTAATCTGGAATACTTTTCTCTCAAATCTTCTTCATTAGTATTGGAATATTTTCGAATACTTTTTATTTTTCTTCCAATGCCAATTGGATCAATTTCTAATTTCCTAAACACCTCAAGAATATCCCCTAATTCTTTGTTTAGTTCTTCCTCAAGTATTTGCTCCAATTTTTTTATGGATTCCTTATTTTTAAAAGTCACAGCAGGCTGTAATTCTATAGTTGAAACTGAAATAGTGGCGTTTAGGTTTACCGCCTCTTCTTTAGAAAATTCAATTTTTCCACGGTACTTTATTGGGCGAATGGTAATATTAAATTTATCTCCTTTTATCTTTTCGACTAGTGTTACTCCCTTTTTTTCTAAAACCTCAACAGGAATGTTAAATGTTATATCTCCCAAAAAAGCATCTCTTTTAGTGAATAATTTTATGAACAAGGTTTTTTTCAAAGAGATAGAACCCACCATTTTATCACCCTTAAATAATGCAACACTATTGATATAGGGGGCTACACCCTTCTTATTCGCTATAATAGGTAAGGTAGGATCGATACCAATATCATATAGTGAGGAGAAAAAATCGTGCAAGTTGGAGTCTATTAACATTTCCTTCCTTTCGTGTTTATCTAATAATTGGTAAATATATGATCCCATGTCAGGGAATTCTTCATAGTTATTATTATTAATCGTATCCTCAGCATTGTTTGTAATTGCCAAAAATATTAAAGACCCAATGCTGGTGTCACGTTGCATGGTATCTAAAAAAGAAGCAATTCCTAACATTTCAGTCATATCTTTATCAAATAATATTGTCCTTAGTTGTCCAGAAGTAATGTCGTGGCTTGTCTGTTGTTCTAACCTTTGTCTTATTTGTTTGCTTGTCGTTCCGACGGCAGAAATGGTTACACTTGTCTTTTCTTCTTTACGGTCGAATTGTAACAAGCTAATTGTACCTTTGTATGTATCCTCATCAAGTAAGTCATAACCAATAATTGTTGAAATCCCTTGCCTTTCTAATGTTTTATCAGGGGGCATACATGCAGTGCAGAGAAGGGAACACAATAGAATAAAACATTTTTTCATTTTTTCAACTCCGTTAAGAACGTGAAAAGATTTTAGATTTAATGATTGAAATGAAATATAAGAATATCGGATAGATAAACCATAGGTAAAAGCCAACCTGACTAACTTGATCAAAAAAAAGGTTATTGTCGACTCTTTTTGTGATAAAAAGACTGGTTATAAGAATGATGATAGAAATTACCCATATTCCGTGTTTTTGTTTTAAGTGAAATATTTGTTTAACTCCTTTTGAAGAAATAAATAGGTATGTACATAAATTCGGAAAAATGACTATTATCCATAATGAAACGGCTATAAATTCAAAACGCTCAATAAATGGAAAATGGACAGAACTTATCATACTGACAATAGGCCAGATATGCCTTTCTAATTCTTTTGGGCTGAAAAATAATATAGAAATAACAGTTGAAAATAAAATAAGGAGGGTGGTAAACCAAACTGCTAATTGACTGAAAAAAAGTATTTTATTTTTCTCCTTTATAAAGGGAAAAATAAAATATAAAGTCTCAAAACCCAACATGGTATAACTACTTTTAAAGACTCCTTTCATCAATTCTGAAGGGGAAGCAGACAGGATGGGTAAAATTCTAGTAAACTTTATGGAATCTAGTGGTTGATACATCACAAATACCAGCCATATAGTCATTATAAAGGATAAGAAGCATATCCCTGCAATTACTCTGAATCCACCTGATACTGCATAAATGGTTAGTAATAATAGTACTAAAGTGGCTCCCCATTCATAAAACCCTTCATAGCCCCATGTTAGGGACAATTCTATATAACCAATGATGATAGAGTAATTGGCTGCAATGAAGTAAATGACAATAAAGGTATTGATGATACTACCTAGAAAGCGACCAAACAAAATTTCGTGTATTTCATAAAGATTACAGTTTTCATATTTATTTAGTAAGCTAATCATAATCCAAGTGATAAGACTAATGTATAGACCAGATAGTAAAATGGACATCCATGCATCTTGCTTAGCTTCAAGATAAATTATTCTAGGAACACCAAGGATGCCCATCCCAATTTGCGAAGTGTGTATGATAAAGAAAGCAATATAGGCGTTTACAAAACTAATATTTGATTTCATTATCCACCTCAAAATTCATCCAAATCTTTTTCTGTTTTTTTAGATTTCCACCTGGTGCGGATTGCATTTAATGGACGATTGACAATAGGACGTTTCATATAAAAATGATGTGGGAGACGTATTAAGAAATATTTTAAATCCTCGATCCTAAACGGGTATAAAGGTGCAAGATAAGGTTTGTTTAATGATGTTAATTTTAACAAGTGGACCATCAGTACACAGACACCGATAATAATTCCATTTAATCCCCAAATACCTGCTAGAATGATGAAAGGAAATCTGGCAACTCTTATAGCAGTTCCCATTTCATAAATTGGAGCCATAAACGCCCCCAATGCACTAAATGCCACAATAATAATTAGAATATTACTAGTCAAGCCCGCCTCAACAGTTGCTTGGCCAATAACAATCCCTCCAACAATTCCCATTGTTTGACCTACTTTTGAAGGAAGGCGTGCCCCTGCTTCTCTAAGTAATTCAATTAAAAATTCCAATAAAAGTGCTTCTAGCAAAGGGGGGAAAGGAACTTGTGAACGGGATTGACCAATTATTATTAACAATTTAGATGGAATAAGTTCAAAGTGATAGGTAATGGTTGCAACATAGAATGCTGTAAAGAGGAGTGACCCAACCATAGCAAATAATCGTATAAATCTAATAAAAGTACTTAAGGACCATCTTAAATAAATATCTTCTGTTGATTCAAAAAATGATAAAAAATTAGCAGGTCCTATAATGGCAACGGGACTTCTATCTATTAGAACACCAATCCTTCCGTTTAAAATAGAATAGAGGAATCGATCGGGCAACTCTGTTAATATAAACTGTGGAAAAAACGAGTAATGATTATCTTCAAGACATTGTGCTAATACTGAACTGTCACTTATATCGTCAGTTTTTATTTTTTCAAACCTTTCCTTAAGTGTTTTAAGTATGTCATCATCCGCTATATCTTTAATATATATAATTCTTACTTGCTTTTTAGCACGTTCTCCTATTTCTAGTTCATCTGTACACAAATTAGAATCTTTTAGATTTTGTCTTATAATTTTTATATTTGAAGTTAATGATTCTGTAAATGATATTTTAGGACCGTATACCAATGATTCTGTTTCAGCTTTCTCGATAGACCTTTCAATAGGGTTAGTGCAATTTACCATAAATGCTTTACTTTCGACTGATAAGTAAATATAAACGAATCCCTTTAAGAGGGAAGAGATAACCTCTTGTTCATCAAAGTTTGTCTTTACTTCGTCCATTGGTATGTTTTTCAATAAGTAAGAGAAAGTTATGTATTCTATTGGAAGTTGTTGAATGTATTTAATTACATACTCATTTAGAAACTCATGTTTAATTAAATTTTTCATAAAAATAACTTCGAGACAATCTCCACCAACTTCAAGTGTTCTACACATTAAGTCTGGTGATTCGTTTAGGATGTATTTAATTTTTTCATAGTTAGGGCAGTTATTTTTATTTAGATGGATTTTCAATTGAAACATATCCTTCAATAGATTTTTTTTAGTATTTGAAGTAGGCATTTATTTTATACTTGTTTTAACAAAGAAGTAAGGATTGACCTTTGAATGTTTATTTGTATTGAACAGAAAGTGATTTCTGGGACTAAAAACTGTGTGGAAACAGCATTAGTAGCTGTGTACTGTAAAGAGGGTGAATAAAAACCTCACTTAGATACAGTACGGAGAACCGTATCATGAATAACGGTAAACTAAAATCATTTTTGGTGATAAGGATTGTTTATGATTTTGTATAAAACTATATGGTGAGCGATAGTTTAAAGCATTACTTCAGTTGGAGTATTGCACTCTTTTGTTGAACGCACCCGTTGAAAAAGACACAATATGTTTTATTTAGCTGTGTTAACGTTCATGTTCTCTCACGGACCAATTTATGTTTTTATATTTTTAGTCAAATGTAAATTATTCTTCAACTAAACTGCCCCGTTAGAACAAAATGAAAAGATCGCCGCAGCGATCTCCGTACTTAAACACTTGCACCCGTTAGCCAGCCATGAAGCGCAAAAATCAGCGCTTCACTACAGAGAATGAAAATGGGTTGGAACCGTAAATACTGATTCTACGGCTGGGAGAGGAAGGTCAATGAACTATGGTGCGTTAGAGCCCATCCGTTAGTCTGACTCCACCGACCACGGTGCACCACTGACTGTCGCTCCCTTACGGGAAGCACACATGGTAGATTAATCCTATTCTGGTTGTTGCACCAGCCTCTAATTATAATGATCGCCGTAGAAAGGATGTTTTCAATGGATGTAGTCATTGAAAGAGCATGCGGTATGGATGTCCATAAGGACAATATTACTGCCTGTATTTTGACACCTGAAGGAAAGGAGACTCAAATGTTCTCTACTAAAACTGTATTTCTATTACAGTTGGTTGACTGGATTAAACAACATAATTGTACTCATGTCGCCATGGAGAGCACGAGTGTTTATTGGAAGCCTATTGTGAATTTACTAGAAGCCGAGGATATTGAGTTTTTAGTGGTGAATGCCCAACATATGAAGGCAGTTCCAGGACGAAAGACAGATGTAAAGGATGCAGAATGGATCGCCAAACTTCTTCGCCATGGACTACTTAAAGCTAGTTATATCCCTGACCGAAATCAACGTGAATTGCGTGAACTCGTTCGCTATCGTCGAAGTATTATCGAGGAGCGTGCCAGACAACATAATCTAATCCAAAAGGTATTAGAAGGCGCGAACATTAAGTTGGGATCTGTGGTTTCAGATGTGTTGGGTGTTTCAGCACGAGATATGCTTGATGCCATTGCCGATGGTGAAGAGGACCCTGAAAAACTAGCAAACTTCGTTCGACGCAGCATGAAGAAGAAAGAAGAACTGGAACTCGCCCTAAAAGGCTATATCAATTCACATCAACGCCTCATGTTAAAAACCATTTTAGGTCATATTGATTTTCTTACTGAGCAAATCGAGATGCTTGATACGGAAGTTGCGGACAGAGTCAGCTCTCATCAAGAAGATGTATCACGATTGGATTCGATTCCTGGTATAGCGACCAGAATGGCTGAGCAAATTCTATCCGAAATTGGGACTGATGTGAAGAAATAATTCCCAACTGCAGCTCATATGTGTTCTTGGGCAGGATTAGTTCCTGGGCAAAATGAAAGTGCCGGAAAAAGAAAATCAGCCAAAACTAAAAAAGGAAATAAGTATTTAAGATCGGCGTTAACCGAAGCAGCTCATTCAGTAAGAGGATCCAAAAACTATCTCGGAGCACTGTATAGACGTACAGCATCCCGAAAGGGTAAGAAACGTGCTGGTATTGTAGTTGCTCACGCAATGTTACGTATCTCTTATTATTTCTTAACCCGAAAAGAAATGTATGTAGACCTAGGCGAAGACAACTTTGATAAGCAGAGACAACAATATATCGTTCGGCATTCACTGAGACGACTCGAAAGCTTAGGATACACCGTTACGTTGGAAGAACCTAAAGCATCTTAATCCAGTCACGATTCAAAATGAATGAGCTGCGTCTATTTTAGTATTGCCATTTTACGAATATTACAGAAGTTAATTTTCATGGTAGTTTAAAAACCATTTCTCCCGCGGTATAGGAAAGTATTCACCAGCGACAAGTTCTGGAGGTACGGCTTTGTCAATTCGTAAAAGGTCGTCTGAACTTAAATTCAGGTCAAGTGAACCGAGTGAATCCTGAAGTTGTGATCTCTTTCTTGCTCCAACTAATGGGATAACATCTTTACCCCGAGATAGAACCCATGCGATAGCAAGCTGCGCAACAGTTACTTGCTTTTCTTTAGCAATTTCACGCAAGGACTCTACAAGGGCTAGGTTCTTTTCAAGGTTTTCATTGGTAAACCGCGGCGCATTAACGCGCTTATCATCTGAACCTAGTACTCTCTCTTTAGACCATGTACCACTCAGTAACCCTCTAGAGAGAACACCATAAGCCGAAAGCGAAATGCCTAATTCCCGTAAAGTAGGCAAAATAGTGGTCTCAATACCCCTATTAAATAGTGAGTATTCCATTTGCAGCCAACTAATAGAATGTACAGCGTGTGCGCGACGAATTGTATCTACTCCTACTTCAGAAAGACCAATATAACGCACATATCCCTTCTTTACCATATCGGCAATGGCACCAACCGTTTCTTCAATTGGTACGTTTGGATCGATGCAGGCTGTGCCTGGTTGATAAAGATCGATGTATTCAACACCTAGGCGCAGTAGGGTATCCTCAAGGAAATTCTTTACTGTATGAGGGTGGTTATCACTCTTTCGATGACTCTTGCCCTGAGAATGGAGCTTGCCATCGAATTTTCTGAAATGAACACATTTTCCCGTTGGATTCCTTGGAATGCTTCACGTAGAAGTAATTCATTGTGTCCATCGCCATAGAAATCCCCTGTATCAAAGAGTGTAATGCCTTCCTCAAGTGCTGAGTGGATTGTTGCAATGCTTTCGCTACGTTCAGCATTTACCATATAGCCATATTCAGAAAGAGTTTTAAGGTATCTCATACAGTTGAAGGGCTAAGTTATCTTGTATTGTTTCTGGAGGATGTGAAAAAAGAGTCTGGTAAGAAGCCTTCAATCATACTAGAAGCTACTGGGCACTATCAAACACCTGTCGTTCATTATTTGGAAGAACGAGGTTATTTATTAATTATTATCAACCCCTTGATTTCATACAAGGCAAGAGGATCAAGTTTAAGAAAAGTAAAGACAGATGCCGTAGATGCCTTTGCCACCAATTACTTCTGATTGAATCATATAATTGTAAAAGATAAGCCTATTATACCAACGTTTTCAAATGATTCTGTGATAATCAGATTCACTTTACAACCTTGACAGAGTTGAGCTCACCTAATTATTTATTTTGATTTCTGATTATCCTGTTTTCTTTTAGTTTAATTTCAGGTCATAATGGTCAATGATGACCTAAATGACTAAAAGATAATTATAAAAAGGCGCCTTTTTTATATTTCAAAATAAATATGGTTTGGTGCTTTGGTGCCATGCTTGGTGCCCAAATTTTTAATATTAAAGACACATGAAAACACTAGGAAGTAAGAAACCATGATTTATCAGCACTTGAAGATACATGGAGATATCAGAAAAACAGGTGTCAGCAAACTTCAAAACTGCTCGAGACCTGCTTGCCAGGTCTGGTGGGTCCGATTCTCACGCAGTCCCGCCATAAAAGTTGATTTATCAAGGTCTTTGTAGATTTACTTGAATAAAGTTTTTACATATTCCTTCACAGTCTCACCTCTATCTACTGACAAGACTGTAGAGGGGCTGTTGGCGAAACTGTAGAGAACAATTCCTGTAACCTCCAAATAATTATTTTTTGGAGGTTATTTTTATGCAGACCAAGATTCGCCCAAATAGGTTAAGCCGAACCTAGGGAAGATTAGAGAGGGCAGCAAAATGAAACCCAAAACTGAATCAAATATCCTGACATTGGATGAGCTGTTTGATAAATTTATGACTGTTAAGAAAACAGAGGGGGTAGCATCTTTTGTATATTTACAGTATCTTTACAATTAAGCTCTTGAAATCAATTAAATTTAAAACTAATATATAAGCAAATAGTTATATATTGATTTGAAGGAGACTATGCAATTATTAGGTCATCTTTGACATATGAACAATATCAAAATAAGAGGAGGTGTTCTTCATGTTGAAATCAGTGGTTGATATAGAGCGATCAGCAAACATATTAAAACTATTAGGGGATAAAACAAGATTATCCATTGTTGCGATGTTGAAACAACGGGAATGCTGTGTTTGTGAGTTTCTTGAAGTGTTCGAAATGAGTCAACCATCCATTAGTCAGCACCTTCGAAAATTAAAAGATGCTGGAATGGTAAAGGAAGAACGAAGAGGACAGTGGATTTACTATTCCCTTAATCAACAAATTGAGGTATATGGAATGATACAAGATATTTTAAAGCATGTACCTGATCAAACAGAAAAAATCAAAATGATTGAAAAAAACAATCCCACATTCCGATGTGGTTGTTAGTTTTATTTAATTAGGGAGTGAGAAAATGAGTAAGACAGAAAAGAAACGTCTATCGTTCCTGGACCGATACCTAACACTTTGGATTTTTCTTGCTATGGCAATCGGAATAGGATTAGGGTTTGTCTCTCCAGGTTTTGTCGATAGTATGAACAGCTTGCAGATAGGAACAACATCGATTCCACTTGCCATTGGTTTGATTTTAATGATGTATCCTCCATTGGCGAAAGTTCGTTATGAGGAGATAGGGCGTGTATTTAAAGATGTAAAAGTATTAGTATTATCCCTTGTACAAAACTGGATCATTGGACCAGTTCTTATGTTTTTATTAGCCATTATTTTTCTTCCTGATAAACCAGAATATATGGTAGGTCTTATTATGATCGGTTTAGCTCGATGTATTGCAATGGTCATTGTATGGAATGATCTTGCAAAGGGTGATACGGAATATGCAGCAGGTTTAGTGGCATTCAACTCTATTTTCCAAATGTTGTTCTTCTCTGTTTATGCATATGTGTTTGTAACCATCATCCCTGAATTGATTGGAATCCAGGGGGCAGTAGTAAACATTACGATGATTGAAGTGGCTAAATCTGTTTTCATCTATCTTGGAATTCCTTTTATAGCTGGAATGATTACACGTTTTACAATGGTAAAGGCTAAAGGCAGAAAATGGTACGAGAAAGTGTTTATTCCTAAAATCAGTCCTATTACATTAATTGCTTTACTTTTTACGATTATCCTTATGTTCTCATTAAAAGGGGACACTATTGTGAGCTTGCCATTAGACGTAGTTCGTATTGCAATTCCTTTATTAATTTACTTTGTAATAATGTTCTTTGTTTCCTTTTTCATGGGAAGGAAGATAGGAGCAAATTATCCTGTTACCACAACCCTTGCTTTTACTGCTGGAAGTAATAACTTTGAATTAGCAATTGCGGTAGCTGTTGGTGTATTTGGTATCCATTCTGGTGCAGCTTTTGCAGCAGTCATTGGACCACTTGTAGAAGTGCCAGTGATGATTGCTTTAGTAAACGTGGCTTTATGGTTCAAAAGAAAATACTTTAAAGAACATGCAGCCTAAAACTAATAATAAAGGTGGAAATCAACATGGAAAACAAAAAAACAATCTATTTCTTATGTACTGGTAACTCATGCCGTAGCCAAATGGCAGAAGGTTGGGCTATAAAGCATCTAAGTGAGGAGTGGGAAGTGAAAAGTGCTGGGCTTGAAGCACACGGATTAAACCCTAATGCAGTAAAAGCAATGACAGAAGTGGGAATCGATATTTCAAACCAGACATCTGATGTTATCGACCCTGAAATTTTAAACAATGCTGATTTGGTTGTTACGCTATGCGGACATGCAGCAGAACACTGCCCAGTAACTCCTCCACATGTAAAACGAGAACACTGGGGATTTGATGACCCTGCTAAGGCAGAAGGAAGTGAAGAAGAAAAATGGGCATTCTTTCAACGTGTTCGAGATGAAATCGGAGATCGCATTAAGCGTTTTGCTGAAACTGGTGAGTAAGAGGATTGGATAGCCAGGAGATTTTATACTCTCCTGGCTTTAATTTTTAAGCAATTTTATTACTTTATTATAAAGAAGTGGATTAAAATAAATAGGTAAAACAAGCAGGAGGAAATGGACATGAAAATCACTGATGAAGCACGTGATGAATTTAAAAAAATGTTCAAAAAAGAGAATGCTAAAAACATTCGTATCTTTTTTGATGGCTTTGGCTGAGGACAGCCGAGGATTGGACTGGCTCTGGATGAGCCAGAAGCAGACGATATAATCGTCACTATAAATGATATAAAAGTAGCAATTGACCCAATTATTGAACCCAACACCGAAGACCTTATCCTTGATCGTAGTGGAAATGGTTATGGAATTTCGATGATCGGTAATACGGGAAGATGCTGTTAGAAAAGACCTTTACTGGTCTTTTTTTAATTTATCTGTTAGTTCATAAAATGCAGCTAAGAATTGTTGATAAGTTTGGGAGCCGTATTCCTCGATGTTGTAATGGAAAAATAGCTCCATGGCAATTTCTTTTGCTTGCTCAATCGTACAATTTCGTGAAAGTCTAATTAGGTTTAAATAAGATAAAAAATACTCTTTCTTTAATGCACCTGCATGATTCACGGTCATACAATTATCCCCCTATAAAAAGGGTCTCTACTTAAAATGAGACCCTTCATTTGATCATTAAAGTATTTCAAGAACAGCATTTAGTTGTATTTTTGCTTTGAGTAGTCGTTGAGCAACACTGCTCCACTTTTTCAACTGTCGGTTCAGGAGTACAACAAGAAGAAGCATTTTCACTGTTAACTTCAACATCTGCTTTTGTATAGAAAAACTCCCACTCGTTTCCATCAGGGTCAAGAACCCAAAATTTATCTTGGAGAGCATAGCAACATGTGGTGTTTATTTCTTCGTATTGTGTACGAATACCGTTTGCTTCGAGTCTATTCTTGTGAGCACTAACCTCATCTGTGCTTTCAACCTGAATACCAAAATGTCCTACTTGATTTCCACTTACTTTATCTCGAAGATTAAGGGTAAAGTTTAATCCTGGTGTTTCAAGAAGAAACTTTGCATAATCAGGCTTTACTTTAACTGGTTCAACTCCAAAAACTTTACTGTAGAACTCGATGGATTTTTCTAGGTTAGTAACATTAAGACCAATATGTGCATATTTCATTTAAATTTCCTCCTAATAATTTAATTAATCATCAATAATATGATTGGGATTTATTTAATAAGCAACGGTTTAACAAGCGCAACTGCAGCAATTTGGTTGTACTCTTGATGAATTTCGACCTTCATTCCATTTCTTTATGACTTTTTCAAGAAATGTTTCCTTATGGAAATCTGCAAATTTCCAAGCATTTCGGGCTTTTATTTCCGCTTCCTCCTGACGTAATTTCATGATTTGATATACTCCATACTCGTTAAACATGATGAATCCCCCCCTATTAATCAAAGAAATAAAAAATTAAAACAGGTATGCTTGAAAGTTGGTAAAGTGGGATAGTAAGTTCAATCGGAAAATTTATCGACTTTGAAAAAATCCCTCCTTTCAAATACTTGCAATTTGCAAGTATTTATTTTATTAAAAGAGCAAGTGATTCTTGCTCAAATTAATGGTTTACAACAAACAGTGGATTTTGACATTGCTTCGTTAAGTAATTTGACTGATTTAATAACCATTTCACGTTCAAATTCGCTCATATGTGAAAATACTTCATTTAAATATTGATTCATTTCCGCATCAATTTTAGCAGCAACATAATTTCCTTGTGTAGTTAAAGTAAGTATTGAAACACGTCTATCATCAGGAAGAGGCGCTTTTTTAACTAGTTCCATCTTTACTAGTGTTTGGATTTGGCGACTAAAAGTGGTTATATCCATCCCCAGAGTATCAGCAACCTGTTGCATGGAAGGTTTATCATGACGTAGAATTTCATAAAGGATATGACTCTGTACAAGAGAAATTTCAGTTTCACCTATTTGACAACAGTTTTTATTTAAAAGACCAAATCGCCTTGTCATAACTTGGAACAATTCTCTCACGTTTTCCATTTTTTCACCTCTGATTTATTTATATACAAATTATTTGCAAAATGCAACCAATATTTGTTTGGAAATTAAAAATTTTTTATATATTGGTTGTAAGCAGATAAAAATCTAGGGGATAAAGTAATGAAAGAGGAATATAGAACAAGACTGGCTTCAATAAATGATCAGGAATCGATTTTGAAAATTTATAATCAGGGAATTGAAGATAAGATAGCCACGTTGGAGGAAGACCAAAAATCGTTTATCATTTCCTCACTCGTGGATGGCGTTTTTATTTGTACAAAAATTAAAGAAAGCCCTATATACAAGGGCCCATTTGTCGTGTAAAGTATCGATAGTTAATTAATTCTTAGAGTTTTCCTCAATTTTATGAATATACACGACACCGCTCGTTAGAACTGAGCCATTTGTTTCACCGCAATGTGGGCAATTTATATTCTCACGCACTTTGCCTCCAGGGACATTCATTTCCGTAACTTGGAAATAAAACTCTTTTTCACATTTTTTGCAGTTCAACAAAAGACATCCCTCCGTGTATTTTATTAGTAACTCAATGTATATATTCGCTAAGTTGTAAGCGTTATCCTTTTTAAAATCATTTATTTGTCGGAATTATTGAGGATATTACGAATATACCTACCGGGGGAATATAATAGAATGAACGCGGTATTTTGGGATATGTGCGGGTAATGGTGCGAGATATGGAAGAAATAACGCTATGTACTATTGATTTTGACCACCGTCATTATTTTGCATATGCTGTTTTACCTCAAAGTATAATAAAAAAGCTAATAAAACTAAAGGAATCGAGAACACAGTGATGACAAACCAGCCTGTGTTTATAAAATGAGAGTATATCCAAGAATACATGAAGAGCACCTCCTATTTCTAGAGTGTCCGAAACGTATCCAATTAATCAACAGCAAGGGACCATAATCGGAGAGGCCTTAACGAAACCAATGAGTGTCTGTCAATAAGAGGTTGCAGAGACGATCCTTTTTTCTTGTTGCAATACTTTGTGAGTGGAATAAGTTATTGATTTAGCTAAATGAGCCTGCAATTGTTTTATAAACCACACAATCATATAATTGTATGAAAAAGGATGCGTATCATGCCGATTAATTCGTTTGAAAACTATCCGATGAGCTGGAAGCCATCGATTGATAAAACAAAAAAGCCAATTTATCAAACACTTGCAGGGCAATTGGAACAAGATATTTTAAACGGTGTTTTATTACCCGGAACAAAGCTTCCCCCACAGCGCGAATTGGCCGATTATTTAGATTTAAATTTGAGTACCATTTCAAAAGCATTAAAAGTGTGTGAGTTAAAGGGATTGATAAGTGCCTCTGTGGGAAGTGGCACATTTGTATCATTTGATGCGTTATCGAATTCGTATTTACTTGAAGATACAAAGCCGAAGCATTTAATTGAAATGGGAGCGACACTACCAGATAATGCTTCATACGAGCTACTACTACTCCAACTGAAAAATATGCTTCAAGAGCCTGATTATGCAAAATGGTTTGGGTATGGTCGAGCAGGGGAAAGCCTCTGGCAAAAGGTTGCAGCACAAAAGCTAATCCGAAGAGGTGGATTTGAAACAACCGTTGATCGAATTTTATTTGCAAATGGTGGTCAAAATGCGATTGCTGCTACATTAGCAAGTCTTTGTAAGCCTGGAGATCGCATTGGTGCTGACCACCATACCTACCCTGGCTTAAAAACGATTGCCGCGATGCTTAGTGTGCAAATAGTCCCGATAAAGTCAGAGAATGATGAAATGAGTCCAAATGCCTTTGAATATGCCTGTAAAAATGACCATATTAAAGGCATATATTTAATTCCAGATTATCATAATCCAACAGCTTCCTGTTTGTCTGTCGAGAACCGAAAAACGATTGCAGCAATTGCCAAAAAGTATAATCAGTTCATTATCGAAGATGGGACCTATCAACTCCTCAACGAAAATCCAATTCCAGCAGTAGCATCATTTGCTCCAGAACAGGTTATCTATATTGCGAGTTTATCGAAATCAATAGCACCGGGGTTACGCCTAGCCTATGTAGCCGTGCCGAGTCGATTCAAGAAGCCAATTTCAAAGGCACTTTATAATCTTAATATATCGGTTTCCCCATTATTAGCAGAACTGTCGGCACGTACGATTGTATCAAATCAATTTGAAAACATCATTAAGAGTCATCGGAAACAAACGATTCGTAGAAACCAAGTCGTAAATCAATATTTGTCAGACTATACCTGTTTAGGTACTGAAGCAGGCATTTTTCGTTGGTTACGATTACCAGGCAAAATCACAGGTGTGGAATTTGAAAAGGTAGCTGCCCAGCATGGGGTACAAGTGTTTGCGGCAGAACGTTTTGTAGTTGGAAATAGTTGTCCAGAGCGTGCTGTAAGAATTGCAGTAAGTGCAACAGAAACACTCGAAGAGCTTGAGCAAGGATTGATCATTCTCAAAGGTTTACTAAACGATTATACCTAATTGAATTTGCTTTACATTCATAATATTGTTTGCCATACAATTATATTGTTGTATGGTTTTTTTGCGTGTGTTAAGATGTTCTGAAAAAGTAACTGAAAATTCAGCGTATTCTAACGTGAAGTTAGTTATTATTAAAAAGGAATGATGAAAAGTGGAAAATAAATTTGCTGATAGAACTAATTTAGTAAAACCTTCTGAGACACGTGAAATATTAAAAGTAACCGAAAGACCAGAGGTTATCTCTTTTGCAGGAGGCTTGCCAGCTCCAGAGTTGTTCCCTGTAGAAGCTCTTAAGAATTCATGCAATGCAGTATTGAATGAAGAAGGTGCGGCTTCTCTTCAATATAGTACGACTGAAGGATATATTCCTTTAAGAGAAGCTATTAATCAAAGAATGAAAGGTATGAAAATCAACTCTACTATTGATAAAATTCTGATCACATCAGGATCCCAGCAAGCAATCGATCTTACTGGAAGAATATTTATCAATGAGGGAGATACGATTATTTGTGAAAGCCCAACCTACCTTGCAGCAATAAATGCATTCAAGTCATACAAACCCAAATTTGTTGAAGTAGTTATGGATGATGATGGGATGGTTATGAAAGAGCTAGAGAAAAAGCTGAAAGAGCATCCTAATACGAAATTTATCTATACAATTCCAGATTTCCAAAACCCTACAGGTCGTACATTAAAGCTAGAAAGACGAAAGAAAATGATAGAGCTTGCAAATCAATATGATGTACTAATTGTAGAGGATAATCCTTATGGAGCGATTAGATTTGCTGGGGAGACACTCCCGCCTGTAAAATATTTTGACACAGAGGGCAGAGTAATTTATATCAGCACCTTTTCTAAGATTTTTACTCCCGGTCTTCGACTCGGGTGGATTTGTGCAGATGAAACTTTTATTGAAAAGTATGTTGCTTTTAAGCAAACAGCTGATTTACATACTGATAGCTTTGCTCAAAGAATTACAGCAAAATATTTGGAACTTTACAATATCGAAGAGCACATTAATAAAATCAAAGCGGTTTATAAAGAAAGATGTACAGTTATGTTATCTTGCATTGAGGAATTTTTTCCAAAGAATTTGTCCTATAGTAAGCCAGAAGGTGGATTATTTATTTGGGTTGAGCTTCCTAAGTCAGTTGATTCTAGGGGATTATTCGCTGAATGCTTGGCAAATAATGTTGCGTTTGTTCCTGGCTCACCATTTTTTCCGAATGGAACAGAGAACAATGCTTTACGTTTAAATTATTCGAATATGCCTATAGAGAAAATTAGGGAAGGTATGAAGCGTTTGGGGGAAGTACTCCATCGTAAACTAGAAAAGGAAACAATTCTTTTATGATTCAGTGTTTATTGGACTGGGAACTGTGTTAATTGTTAGAAAATGATGGTCCGAATCTAATACCTAAGCCCTCTAAAATCACATTTTTTATTACTTCTGTTTCTGATAACGGATTAAAACAACCCAGTCCATGTTCACTCCTTTTGTGAACATGGACTGGGTTTTCCTTTTTCAAACAAAAATTATTGTACTTCTAAATCTTTTACTGTTTCACCTTCAATTAACACCGGTTGATAATAGGTTTCGTTCGGTAAATCCTTCTTTCCTTGTAGTTTCTTAATGACCCACTCAGCTGCATCGCGTCCCATTTGTTCTTGAGGGTGTGTCAAAGTAGTTAGTTTGATATTTGCATTTTTTGCTATATACGAATTGTCTTGACCAATAATTGATAATTTGTCTGGAACAGAAATATCAAGTTGTCTGCATACATTTGCTACTTCCAATCCTACTTCGTCGTTATAGCAAACAATTGCGGTCAACACATCTCTATTTTCCTTTAGAAACTCCTTCAAGTTAGTGTATAGGTCCAACTTCGTTTCCGTATTATACGATAGCACGTGTTCTGGTTGAAATCGTAATTTGGCTTCTCCTAGCGCTTTTATATACCCTTTCATTCGATACTTTCCTTGTAAATCATCCGTTTTTGCAATGATTCCAATTTTTGTGTGTCCTTTTGAAATCAATTCATTTGTTGAAAGATAGCTGGACTTTACATCATCGAGACAAAGGAAAGGAACATCTAATTCTTCATAATAAGCATTGATCATGATGAAAGGAACATCCTGTTCCTTGAACGATAGGTAGTAAGCAATATTGGGATTGTATAGATTGCTTTTCGTAGGTTCAACAATCAAACCATCTACTCCAAATGACAACATCATTTCCAAAGCTTTTTTTTCTTGTTCGACACAATTATTTGTACTAGCTAATAATAGCGAATAATTATCCTCATTCAATCTCCCTTCAATTCCACGAATAATGGAGGGGAAAATGTAATCAGAAATATAGGTCGTGATTACCCCGATTGTTTTATTATTAGAATTTCCACCAGATTTTGATTGATATTGGTTGCTAACATAAGTGCCAGATCCTTTTTCGCTTCTTAAGAAGCCCTCGTTCGATAGTTCTAAAATAGCCTTCCGAACAGTGTGTCGACTAACTTTGTACTCTTCTTGCAAGGTGGTTTCAGTAGGAATTTGTTCTCCCACGCTGTAATCTCCTGAAAGAATCTTACTTTTTATATCATCAATGATGACCTGATATTTTGGTTTCATTTAATTCACTTCTTTCAAAGTTGTTTGCAGTCAAATTTTTTAGTCGAAATATTTGTATGGACATATTTTACCATGTTTTTTCATGATTTAAAAGATTTCACCATATTTTCTTATAAATTAATAATAATATTATTATTATTCCTTTTAATTTAGGTTTCATGTTTCATGAAACCCCTTTATTTCAGACATTCAGATAAAAGGACATAATATATTTGTTTGTATTAATTTTATTTTCGTTGACAAATGTACGTACAAAAAATATACTAAGGTTATAAATCGAAAAGAAAGCGTATCCAATCGATTATAGAAATTAAAATTGCTAATAGAGAGGTGATGAATGTGAAAACGAATCGAGTAAACATAAAAAAGGCGATAACTGAGGGAAAAACTTCACTTGGAATCGAGTTCGGATCCACACGTATTAAAGCCGTGTTGATTGATAGTAGTTTTGAAACAATCGCATCTGGAAGTCATGAGTGGGAAAACCTCTTGGAAGATGGATTTTGGACGTACAACTTAGTGGATATTATCACTGGATTGCAAACAGCCTACAGTAAAATGAAGGAAGAAGTTGAACGAAATTATGGTATTACCATTCGAAAAATTGGTTCAATTGGATTTTCTGCAATGATGCATGGGTATATGGCTTTTGACAACACAGGGGAGCTGCTAGTTCCGTTTCGAACTTGGCGTAACTCAACAACGAGTGTTGCAGCAAATGAATTAACGGATAAATTTCAATTCAATATCCCTGAACGGTGGAGTATTGCTCACTTATATCAAGCTGTCTTAAATGAAGAAAAGCATTTGCTTCGCGTTGATTATATAACCACTTTAGCTGGGTACATTCACTGGTTATTGACTGGAAATAAAGCAATTGGCATAGGAGATGCTTCGGGCATGTTCCCTATTGATGAATCAACGCAAAATTATAATGAAGCGATGGTTAAGCAGTTTGATGAACTGATTTCGACCAAAGGTTATCCTTGGAAGCTAAAAGATATTCTTCCTAAAATCTATATTTCAGGAGAACAAGCAGGAGAATTAACCGAAGTTGGAGCAAAAATTCTGGATCAATCAAAAAATTTACAACCAGGCATTCCAATTTGTCCGCCAGAAGGCGATGCTGGAACAGGAATGGTTGCTACGAATAGTGTGAGAAAACGTACTGGAAACATCTCAGTAGGAACTTCTGTTTTTGCCATGATTGTATTAGAGAAAGAACTTTCAAAAGTATATCCAGAAATTGATTTGGTAACAACACCAAATGGTAGTCCAGTTGGAATGGTTCATGCGAATAACTGCTCAAGTGATATCAATGCTTGGCTGGGATTGTTCCGTGAATTTTCTGAGGCAATGGGACAAAAGCTTGATACGAATAAATTATTCGAAGTGATGTTAAATAAAGCTTTGGAAGCCGACTCAGATGCAGGGGGATTGTTAAGCTACGGTTATTTTTCAGGTGAAAATATTACTGGATTAGAAAAAGGCCGACCATTATTTGTCCGCTCACCAGATAGTCATTTCAATTTAGCGAACTTCATGCGAACACACCTTTTTACCGCTTTTGGTGCTTTGAAGATCGGGATGGATATTTTGACAAAAGAAGAAAAAGTTACAATTGATTGTATTTTAGCTCACGGTGGTTTATTTAAAACCCCTCTTGTTGGACAAAAAGTGGTTGCGGCTGCCATGAATACGCCAGTATCCGTTATGGCAACAGCTGGAGAAGGCGGTGCGTGGGGAATGGCAATTCTTGCTACATACATGATGAACAAAGATCAAGAAGAAAGCTTAGAAGATTTCCTCGACAAAAAAGTCTTTGAAGAAGTTGAAGGGCAAGAAATTTATCCAGATCAATTTGATGTTGAAGGATTTGAAGCATTTATCGAACGATACAAAAGAGGTTTAATGGTTGAGCAGGCCGCTGTAGATTATTTGATTTAATTAGTGGAAAACGGGGGGATTGACGTGTTAGAACAACTAAAAGAAGAAGTATTTCAAGCAAATTGGGACTTACCTAAATATGGACTCGTGAAACACACATGGGGAAATGCAAGTGCCATTGACAAAGAAACTGGTCTATTCGTTATCAAACCTAGTGGTGTTGATTATGAAACTATGAAAGCTAGTGATATGGTGGTTGTTGATTTAGATGGCAATGTGGTTGAAGGTGAGTTGAGGCCTTCATCCGATACAGCGACTCACGCAATCCTTTATAAGCATTACCCGGAAATTGGTGGTATTGTACATACACATTCAACTTGGGCGACAATCTGGGCTCAAGCAGGCCTTGATGTTCCAGCGATGGGGACCACTCATGCAGATACATTCTATGGTTCCATACCATGTGCCCGCTATTTGACACAAGAGGAGATTGATCGAGGTTACGAAGTAGAAACGGGTAAAGTAATTATCGAAACATTTGAAGAGCGTGGCTTAGATATATTAGCCGTTCCCGGTGTTTTACTTCATGGTCATGGTCCTTTTACTTGGGGAAAAAATGCAAAATCAGCAGTATTGAATAGTGTGGTGTTGGACGAAGTTGCAAAAATGAATTTATTTACACGAGAATTAAATCATTTTGCAAAAGAATTACCACAACGTATTTTAGATAAACATTATTTTCGAAAACATGGAAAAGATTCATATTATGGCCAAAATAATTTCAATTCTATTAAACTATCAAACCATTAATTGAAGAAAAGAGGATGATTATGTTAACAACAGGAAAAAAAGAATTTTGGTTTGTGGTTGGTTCACAAAACCTTTATGGAGAAGAAGCGTTAGCTGAAGTCAGAGCGCACGCACAAGCGATGACTGATGCATTAAATGAAAGCGATGTTTTACCATACCCACTTGTATTGCAAGATTTAGCGGTAAGTGCAGATAAAATCACAAGCATCATGAAGGAAGTAAACTATCGTGACGAAGTAGCCGGTGTTATCACTTGGATGCATACTTTCTCACCTGCAAAAATGTGGATTCGCGGTACAAAATTATTACAAAAACCATTACTTCATTTAGCAACACAATTTAATGAAAGTATTCCATGGGCAACAATTGATATGGACTTTATGAACCTAAATCAAGCCGCTCATGGTGACCGTGAATATGGATTTATCAATGCCCGTTTGAAAAAACAAAATAAAGTAGTTGTAGGTTATTGGGAGCGTCCTGACGTGCAACGGCAAATTGCAGACTGGATGGACGTAGTGGTTGCTTATAACGAAAGCTTCAATATCAAGGTCGCTCGATTTGGTGACAACATGCGTAATGTTGCTGTTACCGAAGGGGATAAGGTTGAAGCACAAATTCAATTTGGATGGACCGTTGATTACTTTGGTATTGGAGACCTTGTTCAATATGTGAATGCTGTTACGGACGAAGAAATTAATGATTTATTGGCAGAGTATGCAGAGCTTTATGAATTTGATTATGGTACTTACAGTCAGGAAGATTGGGAGAGTAGCGTAAAAGTACAAGCAAGCTATGAAATCGCAATTAAGTGTTTCCTTGATGATGGCGGTTACACGGCCTTCACAACAAACTTCGAAGATTTATATGGAATGAAACAGCTCCCTGGTCTTGCAGTCCAACGTTTGATGGCACAAGGATATGGCTTTGCAGGAGAAGGGGATTGGAAGACAGCAGCACTCGATCGCTTATTGAAAGTGATGAGCCATAACCAATCAACTGGCTTTATGGAAGATTACACATATGAATTAGCTGCTGGTCAAGAATCCATCCTTCAATCACATATGCTTGAAGTAGATCCATCTTTAGCAAGCAATAAACCAAAAATTATCGTATCTCCATTAGGCATAGGTGATCGTGAAGACCCAGCACGCTTAGTATTCGACGGAAAAGCAGGAGATGGAGTGGTGATTTCAATGGCTGACTTTGGTAGGAATTACAAACTGTTGATTAACGAAGTTTCCGCATTCGAGCCAGCTGTTCCAGCACCAAACCTCCCCGTGGCCCGTGTACTTTGGGAAGTGAAGCCAAACTTCCAAGATGGAGTGAAGGCATGGATTGAGAATGGTGGCGGTCATCACACAGTTGTTTCATTGAATTTAACAACAGACCAAATTATCACCTATGCAAAACTGGTTGATCTTGAATATGTAGTGATTAAGTAATTAAGTAATGCATCTAACTTCCAAGGAGGTTCTGCTTCCTTGGAGGTAATAAATAAAAGATTTCAGAAGTTAAAGGGATTTTTTTCAAAATATTCATAGTCTTTTGATTTGTAAGCGTGATCGTAGATTTTAGTGAAAGTTGAAAATATTTATATTCGCGGTATAATACTATTTGATTTATGGGGAAACTCTCAAATTTTTTTAACGACACAGAATTAATCCAAATTAATCAATTATTAAGATTAATAAGTAGTTGTGTTTTATAAACAATATAATTAACCCCTTGAGGAGGGAACGATAATGGTGAAAGAAAAGAAAATCTCTAGTGGCTTCATTTATTTTTTTGGGGCTTTTGCTGGTATTCTCTTCGGTTATGATATTGGAGTTATGACGGGTGCTTTGCCTTTTCTACAACATGACTGGAGCCTGCAAGACGACGCTGGCGCAATTGGCTGGATTACCTCTTCGGTGATGTTGGGTGCTATTTTTGGTGGTGCTCTGGCCGGACAACTGTCTGACCGTTTAGGTAGGCGTAAAATGATTTTACTATCTGCAATCATTTTTGCTGTTGGATCTGTCCTGTCAGGAATCTCCCCATATGATGGAATACTATTTTTGATTGTTGCTCGGATTTTATTGGGATTGGCCGTTGGTGCAGCTTCTGCGTTGGTCCCAGCCTATATGTCGGAAATGGCGCCTGCGCGTTTACGTGGACGTCTGTCAGGAATTAATCAGACTATGATTGTTTCTGGAATGTTGCTTTCGTATATTGTCGATTATTTATTGAAGGATTTACCAGAAACAATGGCATGGCGGTTGATGCTTGGTTTGGCTGCCGTACCTGCTATCATCTTATATATTGGAATGTTAAAGTTACCTGAATCACCTCGTTTTCTAATAAAGAACAATAAACTTGATGAAGCTCGTAAAGTGTTGGGCCATCTTCGCTCTAACAAACAAGAAATTGATTCTGAAATTAAACAAATTCAAGAAACTGCTAAATTGGAAGCTAAGGCATCTCAAAAAGCATCATGGGGTACGCTCTTAAGTAATAAATACCGTTATTTATTAATTGCCGGTGTGGGTGTTGCTGCTTTTCAACAATTCCAAGGGGCAAACGCAATTTTTTATTACATTCCTATGATTGTAGAAAACGCAACAGGGCATGCAGCTAGTTCAGCGTTAATGTGGCCAATTATTCAAGGAGTTATACTCGTATTAGGTTCATTAGTATTCCTAATGATTGCTGACAAATTTAATCGCCGTACTTTATTAACCGTTGGCGGAACGATTATGGGACTATCTTTTATTTTACCTGCAATATTGAATGTACTCATTCCTAATGCTGATCCGATGATGATGGTTGTTTTCTTAAGTATTTATGTAGCATTATATTCATTCACGTGGGCTCCTTTAACTTGGGTTATCGTTGGAGAAATTTTCCCGCTTGCAATTCGCGGACGTGCGTCAGGATTAGCTTCATCATTTAACTGGATTGGTTCTTTCATGGTTGGATTACTATTCCCAATCATGACGGCTTCAATGGCTCAAGAAGTTGTTTTCGCAATCTTCGGTATAATTTGTTTCCTTGGGGTTTTATTTATCCGGACACGTGTTCCAGAAACACGCGGTCGTAGTTTAGAGGAAATTGAAAAATTTGGAGAAACTAGACAAGTTAATGAAAAAAGCGCTTAAATTGACCTATGATGTTTAGAATGGAATTCAAAGGAAGTTATTCGAAAATGCAGCTGATGTTCAATGCAAGTTTATTTCGTTTCTGCATACTTGTTTGAAATGAAAGCGTTCTAAACTGGGAAACGTTCACCGCACTCATTTAGAAAGGCCGGAACCTTTGTTTCGGCCTTTCTTATTCGCATCTGTCCAACTACGCCTCTGTCCTCGCTTTTAGGGGATCGCCAATCAGTGGATTATCTATATCAAAATGGCTGAAAATTTATGTTATATTATGGGGCTGCAATATAAAAGAGGGGCAATTGAAAATCTTATATAACAAATTAGGAATTAAAAAAACGACAGGCAATTGACCTGTCGTTTTTTCTATAACTTAGTTTTTAAGAGTATTTTCCCAATCTGCAGCAAATTTTTCCATCCCTTGATTAGTAAGTGGATGTTTTGAAATTTGCTCAATGACTGAAAACGGAATCGTTGCAATATGTGCACCTGCCATTGCTACACGAGTAACATGATCTGGGTGACGAACAGATGCGGCAATAATTTGTGTGTCGAAATTATGAATGTTGAAAAGTTCAGCTACTTTTGATACTAATTGTACGCCGTCTTCGGAAATATCATCTAAGCGTCCTAAAAATGGAGATACATAAGTTGCACCTGCACGAGCCGCTAATAGTGCTTGGTTTACTGTAAAGATAAGCGTAACATTTGTTTTAACGCCTTTATCAGCAAGATAACGGCAAGCCTCTAAACCATCTAAAGTCATAGGAAGCTTGATTGTAATTTTCTCATCTCCGCCGTTAATTTTAATAAGCTCCTCAGCTTGAGCAATCATTTCGTCAGCTGTAACGGCATCTGGAGTTACTTCAGCGGAAACAGACTCTACTTTTGGAACTGCTTGACAGATTTCTTCAATGCGGTCTTCGAATTTTACGCCTTCCTTCGCAACTAGGGAAGGATTAGTGGTAACACCTGATAAAACACCAATTTTATATGCCTTTTTAATATCAACAAGATTAGCTGTATCAATAAATAATTTCATTGTATATTTCCTCCATTTTAAGATTATAGTAGACTTTTTGCAGTTTGAACAACATTCTCAGTCGTAAATCCAAATAGCTCCATGACTGCAGCGCCTGTTCCTGAAGCACCGAAAGTTTCAATAGATAATACTTTCCCCTCTAATCCTACATAGCGTTCCCAGCCAAGAGAGATACCCATTTCGAGTGCCACACGCTTTTTGATAGAAGCAGGGAGGACAAGCTCTTTATACTCTTTCGGTTGACGATCGAATAGTTCCCAGCTTGGCATAGCGACAACGCGAACTGATACATTTTCTTTTTCAAGTTCAGCTTTCGCGTTAATGGCTAATGACACTTCCGAACCAGTTGCGATCATGATAACCTCTGGTTGGTCATTTGTTTGTGTTAATACGTAAGCTCCCTTTGAAAGGTTGTCTAAACCCGCTTGTGTTTCTTGGAGCACAGGGAGGTTTTGACGACTTAGGACCATTGCAACAGGTCCGTCTGTTTGTTTTAGTGCATATGCCCAAGCATTTGCAGTTTCGTTCGCATCAGATGGACGAATGACGGTTAGCCCTGGGATGGCACGAAGAGAAGCTAGCTGCTCAACTGGCTCATGCGTTGGACCATCCTCACCAACCGCAATTGAATCATGAGTAAATACATAAGTGACAGGAAGCTTTTGCAAGGCTGCCAGACGAATGGATGGTCTGAGATAATCATTGAAAACAAAGAATGTGCTTACAAATGGCTTTACCCCGCCATGAAGAGCTAAACCATTGCCAGCCGCTCCCATTGCGTGTTCCCGGACACCAAAATAAATATTCCGTCCGCTAAATGATTCTACCGCGAATGCTGCGTTTTCCTTAATATCTGTCATTGTGGAATGAGAAAGATCTGCACTACCTCCAAAAATAGAAGGAACTGATTTGACAAAATGGTTAATAGCTTCTCCGCTGGCTACACGAGTAGAGATTGTTTTACCTGTATCAAATGTCAGGATGTCCTCTGTATTAATTAAAACATCTCCCGTGATGGCTTGTTGCAGTTCTTTTGCTAATTCAGGATATGTCTCTTGATAAGACTGGAATAATGCATTCCATTGTTCTTCTTGACCCATTCCTCTTTGTTTTAGCTCTTCAAAATGGGCTTTAACCTCTTCTGGTACAAAGAAATCCTCTTCATAGTGCCAGCCATATACTTCTTTTGTTGCACGAGCTTCTTCTGCTCCAAGTGGATTTCCATGTGCCTTGTTTGATCCTGCCACTTTGGGACTTCCAAAACCAATCGTAGTTCTAATTTCGATCAAGGTTGGTTGGTTTAAATTTTGTTTAGCTAATGTAATAGCTTTTGAGATTTCTGCTACATCATTGCCATCTTCTACTCGTAAATATTGCCAATGAGCCGATTCTGTTCTCTTTTGAATGTCTTCTGAAAAGGAAAGGTTTAATTCACCGTCCAAAGAAATATCATTGGAGTCATATAATGCAATTAATTTTCCTAGTTTCATATGGCCAGCCATTGACATGGCCTCATAAGAGACGCCTTCCATTAAATCTCCATCGCCCACTAAAGCATATGTATAATGGTCAATGACAGGATATCCATCTTGATTGAATTTTGCAGCTAAATGCGCTTCAGCCATCGCCATTCCTACTGCATTTGCAATACCTTGCCCTAAAGGCCCAGTTGTTGCTTCAACACCATCTGTGTGACCAAATTCGGGATGACCAGGTGTTTTGCTATTAAGCTTTCTAAAACTTTTTAAATCTTCTAAAGATACATTGTACCCAGCTAAATGAAGCAAACTATACAACAAGCTAGAGCCGTGTCCGGCAGAAAGAATAAAACGATCTCGATTAAACCATTTTGCATTTGCAGAATTATGATTTAGATGATTCGCCCATAGTGCATAGGCCATTGGAGCAGCCCCCATAGGCAGGCCTGGATGACCGGAATTAGCACTATTGATCGCGTCAATGGATAAGGTGCGAATCGTATTTACAGCTAGTGTTTCGATACTATTATTCACCTTTTTTTCCTCCTCTTTATTCATATAATTTTAAATAATTAGTTTGTTTTCTTGCCTCAAATAATTTCTTGCTTTTGCATTTTAACGCAAGTTTTTTCTTATTCGTGAATATTCTATCTTTAAAAACAAGAAAAAACAAGAAAAACTTTGCCTGTTTTTAAAAAAAAATTGTGAATTCAAGAAAAAATAATATAATATAAGAAAAAACATGCAAAAACACGGAGGCTGATCATTGTTATGCTAAGAAAAGAACGACAAAGCAAGATTTTACAAATACTTGAAAAAGAAGGGAAAGTCGTTGCTAAAGAATTAAGCATGAAATGGGATGTATCCGAGGACACAATTAGACGAGATTTAAGGGAAATGGATTCATTAGGCCTTCTCAAGAGAGTACACGGCGGGGCATTTCCTGCATCTGCGAGCGCTTTAACATTTTCTGAAAGAACGGAAGAAAATATAGATGCAAAAAAAGAATTAGCCTTAAAAGCAGTGAAGATTATTAAAGATGGACAAGTTCTTTTAATAGATGGAAGTACAACAAATCTTTTTCTGGCTCAAGAAATTCCAATGGAGTTTAAAGGGACCGTTATTACGAATAGTCCCTCTATTAGTTTGGCATTATCAAAACATCCAAATACAGATATCATCCTTTTGGGTGGAACCTTTTTTAAGGAATCTTATGTAACTGTAGGATTAGATGTAATTGAAGTGCTTAAAAATATTAGAGCCGATCTCTGTTTTTTAGGAGTGTATTCCTTGCACCCTGACTTTGGTATCAGCATCCCTCATATAGAAGAGTCTTATGCTAAACGTCAGATGATTAAAAGTTCAAATAAGATCGCAACCCTGGTTACAAGAAGTAAACTTAATACAATTTCCAATTACTTGGTTGGTCCCGTTTCAGAACTTGATTACTTAATTACGGAAGATGGTCCATCAAGTCATAATTTAAACAAGTACATGGAATTCGATATTGAAATTATTTGAAAATAGTAGGGTCGCTTTAGCTTTCAGTGAAATAGACAAGGGGAAAAAAGAAAAGAAAAAAATAGTATAAAAGAAGTTACACCCAACAAAGATTATCAAGATAAACTTTTGAAGGGGTTTTTGAACATGATTAAATGGGAAAAATTAAACGAAATAATTGAAAGAATACCAACAATGTCTGATGAAGAATTAATTGCATGGAGTGAAGATTGTTCCAAAGAGTTAGAAAGAAGGAAAATGGTCAAAAAGCAAAAACTCATGAAAGCCAAAAAGGAAAACAGAATTAAACGAATAAAATAATAAGGTGCTGTTTTTTATGATAAAAGTTGTTTGAAACATTTTACGATCTCATCATACTTCATATGCCATTCTTATCATATGGAAAGTCCTGGTTGGTGTTTTTTTTAGTAAAAGTTTTAATCTATTAAAGAAATTGTGATGAAACCGAAGAAAACAAGAGTTTTTATAGAATCTAGATTAGGTAATTGTTTGTTCGCGAACAAGTAGAAAAATTTATTCTTTGGTCACATCGATATTTTTGGCATTTAGCTAAGTTATTTGACGAGCTGCTCAAATTTAAGAGCGGCTTTTTTTTATGCGAATTTGGTAATACATGTATATAAGTGTGCATTGTAATTCCATTGACTAAACCATTTGGATGGTGGGTAAATATATTGTTTATTTCCGTGATCATTTCTTTGGATTTAAGAATGGATCTGCAGGTATTATCTGAAAATTTTATTTTTTTTGTTAAATCTATTTACTCTTAATTATAAGCGTGATACCATACAGTTAAGTAATGTTGTAAAAAAAATTACAAAAAATGATTTGTTAGTAATATTTACTACATAAAATTTCTTTTTACAATATTACTATCTCTAATAACAAAAGGAGGTCATATGAAGTAAGCATATTTCTATTTCTTCAAGACTGAATTTATTGGAAACGTTTTCTTTAACACATTGAGTTTAGGGGATAATTTATTCCACTAACAGTGAAAAAAAGAATACGGTAAGAATTTAGAAGAAGTCTTAGAGAGGATGTTATCTGAAGTAAACTTATCATGACAAAAGGGATGGGTTATGGGAGTTGAAAATGCTAGTTTCCTTTGGGGGAATTTCCTCCGATTAGAAGATTTTTTTTTGAAACAATGATTGTGGGTTAATGTTTCTTAAAAATGATTGGAAGAATGCATAATCAGATAAAATGAAAGCGCTATAAAAGGATAGGGTGAGAATTGTCAAAGCAAAACTGCAAAAATTAGCAAGTTTTATTTGAAAGACAAGTGTGCAGTCAATAAACCAAAGCACTGTCTCGAAGTGATTGACGCAAGTAAACAGGCTTAAAAACATCCATTTATATGAGGGGGATATATATGAAAAAAATTCTTACATCTGCATTAGTGCTAGCGTTATCTGTTGGAACCTTGTTGGGGTGCGCTGCTAAGACATCGGAAACTCCGAAAGCGGGTGAGCAAGCCAAAACTGAGAAATCGGATTATCCAACTAAGCCAATCAAGTTAATCGTCTCTTTTCCTGCAGGTGGAGGAACCGATTTGGGTGCTCGTCAGTTAACGCCTTATTTAGAAAAAGAATTAGGTGTTCCTGTAGTCGTTGAAAATAAAGCCGGAGGAGGCGGTTGGGTTGGATATTCGCAATTGCTTAGTTCTGCTCCGGATGGTTACACAATTGGGTATGTAAATACACCTGGCCTGATTACTGGCTATGTCAATCCGACGGCGCAAAGAAAAGAGAATTTGGATAGCTTTGACTTCATTATTAATCACGTAAAGGATGCAGGTGTGATTGCTGTACGTACGGATGAAAAGCGTTTTACGGATATCAAAGGCTTAGTGGAGTATGCAAAGAAACACGAAATGTCGGCAAGCAGTAATGGTGTTGCTTCCGGAAATCACATTGCTGCACTGCAGATGAACAAAGAATTGGGAACCAAATTTAGATCCGTTCACTTCGGCGGAACATCTGAAGCGATTACCGGTGTGCTTGGCGGCCATGTAGATGTATTAATTGCCAAGGTTGGGGAAGTCAAAGAACCCGCAGCAGATAAACAATTGAAGGTGTTGGCTGTAATGATGCCGGAGCGCGTTCCTCAATTTCCAGACGTCCCTACCGTGAAAGAAGCTGTTGGTGTCAATATTGAAAACTATTCAATTCGAGGTATCGCTGGCCCTAAAGGAATGGATCCTAAAATCGTAGCTAAGCTTCAAGATGCATTTGAAAAAGCTGAGAAAAATGCAGAGCACGCCAAGAAAATGAGTGATATGGGGCTAAATATTGATACCACCGAAGGTCCAGACTTTAAAGAAATGTTAAAGAAGGAAGAAACCAATGTAATAGAAATGAAGAAATTGTTGGGTTGGTAATTTAACAGAATACTAGGCTAGCGTTGATCTTGAGCAAAACGTCTGCCTAGTATAGTTTTTAGGGAAAGGATTTGTTTTCGATTGAAAAATTTAGGAATCTACCTTAGCTTATTCTTCCTACTCCTTGGTGTCGTTGTTTTTTCACAATCATTTACGATGGGATATTATAGCGAATACGGTCCAGGACCAGGCTTGTTACCACTTTGGACTGGCGGTTTGATAATATTATTATCCTTATTCTATCTTTGGTTTTCGATCAAAAAGGAAATCATTCTCTTTTCTAAAGTGATGCCAAAAGGAGAAGGGCTCATCAATGTATTAACTTGTATGGGCTCGCTCATCCTGTTCATGATCATTGTTCCCTTTACGGGTTTTCTCATTGGCAGTTCGATCACACTATTGCTGCTGTTTAAGCGAGGATACAAATGGCCTTGGGCTATTGGGTTATCGGTAACCGTTTCTTTGGTTGTATTTGGATTATTTGATGTATTATTGCAGGTTCCACTGCCTGTAAATGAATTTGGTTGGTAGGAGGACAGGTTGATATGGAATCAGTAGGTTTTTTACTTGGAGGATTTGAAACGGCGCTAACTTGGACGAATTTACTTTATTGCCTGGTCGGGGTCACCTTCGGGATGTTAATTGGGGTATTGCCAGGACTTGGCCCCACTGCCGGAACCGCATTGCTCCTGCCGTTGACGTTCGCACTTGAACCGGTTTCCGCCATAATTATGTTATCTGGAATTTACTATGGTTCGATGTATGGCGGAACGATTACTTCGGTACTTATTAATACGCCGGGGGAAGCAGCATCCCTGATCACCTGTTTGGATGGGTATCCGTTAGCAAAACAAGGTCGAGCGGGAGTGGCTTTAGGAAGCGCCGGTATTGGTTCTTTTATTGGAGGTATCATTTCGATCATTGGTCTAGTATTGGTGGGGCCGATTTTGGCCAAACAGGCACTCAAATTTGGTCCGCCAGAATTTTTCGCGATGGTGTCTTTAGGTCTGGCGTTACTTCTCGGATTAATGGGGAAATCGTTACTGAAAGGGATTCTTGGAGCGCTGTTTGGATTATCTTTGGCTTTTGTCGGACAGGATCCAAGTTCAGGAATTATCCGGTTTGCTTTTGGTGAGACCCATCTCATGAATGGTTTCGATTTTATATCGATTGCTATGGGGCTTTTTGGTTTATCTGAATTATTTTTGAATGCAGAGGCAAGCATGAGTTCAAATGCTGAAGCGCCTCCGAAGGTTCAAGGTCTCCTTCCCCATCGTGAGGAGTGGAAACCGATGATGAAGTCTATTGGGAGAGGAAGTCTTTTAGGTTTTTTCGTCGGATTAATTCCGGGTACCAATTCCGTTATTCCGACCATATTGAGCTATTCCATGGAGAAAAAGCTGGCAAAGGATCCTTCCCGTTTTGGTAAAGGGGCGATAGAAGGTGTTGCTGGACCGGAAACAGCTAACAATTCCTACTGTGGTGGTGCATTAGTGCCTCTATTTACACTGGGAATCCCAAGCTCCCCTGCCATTGCCGTCTTATTAGGCGCCTTTATCATGCATGGTCTGACACCGGGGCCAATGTTGTTCCAAAAGAATCCAGAAATGGTGTGGGGAATTATTGCAAGTATGTTCGTTGGGAATGCAATCTTGTTGATTATGAACTTACCGATGGCCAATTTCTGGGCACGGCTGACCTTGGTTCCATATCGTCTACTTTTCCCCATCATTTTGATGATTACCATCGTAGGAACGTACAGCTTGAATAATAGTTTGTTTGATGTAGGTGCGATGTTAGTATTCGGTATCATTGGCTATTTCCTGAAAAAAGCTGAATTTCCTTTGGCCCCGATCATTTTAACCTATGTATTAGGTGTTCTCTTAGAAAAAACCTTATTGCAGTCCTTAACCATTTTTGAAGGAAGTTTCTTTGGATTCTTCACGCGTCCAATCTCTGGCACGATTCTAACCATTGCGATTATATCTATTGTTTTTAGCATCGTTGCTTCTATGAAAAATCGAAGATTAGTTACTGAAGATGTAGAGATGTAAACCCTTGTGGTAGAAGGAGATTGCTTAAGAAGACTTTTTCATCATTCCATGGGTCATTTTGAGAGGCTTATATTTTGAATTACGTCGACCTGCTTACTGCAGACCATGACGTGATGACCGATGTGCAAGTACCTTATTATCAAAAGCTGATGTTAGATCTTCATTAAAGTATGGAGGCATAAAAATGAGTATTATTACAACAACCGCTATTGTCGAAATCAATCAAACAGCTAATAATTTCCAATCGAGTATTGTTCTCCGTGTTAATAACCGAAGTCTGGACGTAAAGAGTATTATTGGTTTGAGTGTTACCCTTATTACTTCTAATGATTATCATCTTGAAATTCATGGTCCAGATGAAGAGGAAGCCAAAATACAAATGGTTAATGTTTTTCAAAAGCACGGATTAAAGGTAGAACTTATTTAAAGTTGGATGTTCATCTCGATGACCTTCTATTAGTTTAAGTGTTAAAAGCCTGGGAACTGACTCCAGGCTTTAAAATAGTGTGAGGGTTTGCAGTAAATTGAACTCGATTTCCTTGTTGCTAGGAAATATGAAAGGATGAGTAACTTTGTTTGAATCTGTTACAAGAGTAAATAAAGAAGAGTTGGAACGGTTTGTGTCCAATGTCTTTCAAGTTGCAGGCTTGAACGAGGAACATTCTTCGATAGTTGCAAAGCATCTTGTACTAGCGAATCTTCGTGGAATTGACTCGCATGGGGTAAGTAGAGTGGATATTTACACCAAACGACTGGATTTAGGCGTAACGGCAAAGACGACAGAAGGAAAAGTAGTTAAAGAATCTACAGCGAGCATGTTAGTAGACGGAAGAAATGGTTTAGGCATTATTTTGGCAACGAGAGGAATGGAAATTGCGGTTAAAAAGGCAAAGGAAGCTGGAATCGCGGTTGTCGGGATTAAAAATTCGTCGCATTGCGGAATGCTGGCGGACTATACCATGTATGCAGCAAAACATGATTGTATTGCTCTAGCCACCACCAATGCCCCATCTAGCATGGCACCTTGGGGAGGGAAAGTGGGATATTTTGGTACGAATCCCTTTTCCTATGGAGTACCTGCAGGGGAAGAGCAGGATATAGTTTTTGATATGGCTACCAGTGTGGTAGCGCGAGGGAGAATTACACTTGCTCGTAAAAACAATCAGCAAATCCCATTAGGATGGGCGATTACAAAAGATGGTCACCCGACAACTAATCCTAATGAGGCGGCTGATGGTTTGGTACTTCCCGTTGGAGGACCCAAAGGGTATGGACTTGCCTTTTTAATGGAGGTATTATCCGGTCTTTTAACGGGAGCAGCATTTGGCCCGTATATTGCGAGTTTATACAAAGATTTAGATCGAAACCAAAATGTTGGCCAATTTTTCTTTGTCATGAAAGCGGATTTATTTGAAGAGTTAAAAGAATTTAAGAACCGTATGGATCAAATGATTAGAGAGATCCGCCATATTCCCTTGGCTGAAGGATTTGAGAAAATCTATTTGCCTGGAGAGATCGAATTAGAACGGACCATGGAGAGGCAAACAATTGGAATCCCCTTATCAATTCATATTTTGAACGAACTGGAAGCAGTCGGAAGACGATATGGACTTCCATTTCCTTTTAAATAAAGAGTATGCGGAGGGGAAACACATAGAAATAATTTGAAAATTCACTGGACTGAGCGAATAGTTACTTGACAGGAAGTTCATATTTAGTGGATGGTTGAATGGTGAAATCAATCTAGGAAAGAGGTAGATAAAAATGAACGCCATTCAGAACATCTACTGTGTAGGTAGAAACTATATACTGCATGCACAGGAATTAAACAATGAAGTGCCAACATCTCCGTTTCTTTTTGTCAAGCCAACTCATTCTCTTATATTGGCGGATGGAAGGGAAGTGAAGCTGCCAGGCGATCGGGGGGCTTTACATTACGAGGTGGAGCTAGTAATTCATATCAGCAAAGAATATGAAAAGGGAATGAAGGTTGAGGAGCTTGTTGATCGCATAGCTCTAGGCATTGACTTTACTCTTCGCGACGTTCAAAGCGAACTGAAACAGAAGGGTTACCCTTGGTTGCTTTCTAAGGGTTTTCCTAACTCAGGCGTGTTGACGAAGTTCATCGAATTTCCAGGAGTTGAAGAATGCAAAAAAATTGATTTTTCTCTTATGAAAAATGGCGAACAGGTACAACGTGGCAATATCAAAGATATGCTATTTGACTTGAAAACCATTATTGATTTCGTAGCCCTTAATTTTGGATTGGGGAAAGGCGATATTATATTTACTGGGACACCGGCTGGTGTAGGAGCTGTATTAGATGGTGATCGTTTATCTTTAGTATGGGGACAAGAGGAGCTAGGTAAATTTACAGCTAAATTAGGTTGAGTCAGAGGAATCCTCCATGCCGATGAACACTTGGGTACTGTTCCTTAAAATCTCTTTATCAATCCTGGAATCTAGGGTCAGTCCCACTATCCTTGTACGATAGTAATTAAATTGAATTAATTTAAAACTTTTACATTGATTTTTTGTTCTCAGTAGAAAAAAGGAGAATAGGGCATTAAAATGACCATTTTCCCTTTTTTTTCCTATTTAGTAATTTTCTAATTTCCTCTTATTTTTTCTCCGCTGCTTCTTAACTATTTCTTTATGGTATGATGTAGAATATGTACCGTTATAATTACAGTATAGGAGAAAAGTCATGAAAACGAATGTAATACAATTAATTCAAAATAAGGCACCTGAATTAACCGAATCACAACGCAAAGTAGCCGATTATATAATCAAGAATGCGATGGATGTTGCTTTTTTAACAGTTGATCAATTGGCAGGACTCGTAGGAACGAGTACAACTACGATTATGAGAATGGCTTTTAAATTAGGTTTTTCGGGTTATGCAGAATTTCAAAAGGAACTTCAAGAACTACTTAGAAATAGGGTTGATCCTCAAACAAGGTTGCAAGTAAATCTGAAGGAAATTGATGAAAGCGATTTATTAGTGCGTTGTGCAGAAAAACAAATAGAAAATATTCGTTCCACAATGGATCTCATTGATAGCCAAACTTTGAATAAGATGATGGATATGATATGTTCTGCCAATCAGATTTATTGCTTGGGTTCCAGAACAAGTAAGCCAGTAGCTCAATTTTTAAATCATGGATTCAATCGATTGTTTGGTAACAGTCATTTGGCAAATGAGGATGAGTGGCCAGAAAAAGTAACTAATTTTTCACCATCAGATTTAGTGATAATTATCAGTTTTCCAAGATATTCAAGCAAAATGATTAATATGGCGAGAGTTGCAAAACAAAATAATGCGAAGATTATTTCTATTACAGACGGATACTCATCTCCTCTAGTGGGTTATACCGATTTATTACTTCCTTGCAGTTACCAAAGCATTGCTTTTCACAATTCCATCATTGGACCAATGTTTATCGCTGATTATCTTATTAGTGCCATTGCAATTAATTACTCAGATAAAACAAAAGAACGCTTTAAGTCAATTGAACCAATCATTACCGATTTGGGATATCACTATTTGGATTAAGGAAGAAAGGATAACGTAAATCTATTGAAGATGTTCAAGAGATTGCGGATTTATTAATATAGTACTTTATACAAATTAATTACATATTGACTATCAGGAGTAAGTTTAGGATTTTTTATTTCTTTATGGGATTCCATAAATAACTGAAAGTCATTCTGAAACAAAAAGGCCATACGTGTTTAGTTCACGTATGGCCTTTTATATATATATTAAATTCAGCAAAGTGTACCAAATACGGTAATGATTAATGTGAATTTTACTTATTTTCAAAATTTATATAGTGAAAAGGTTTACATATAAACAAAACGATGATAACATTAAGGTGTAATAAATATTACATTTTATTTATTGGTTGTTATTTTTACTACATTAAACTTTAGAAAAAGTTTATAACCATGTAGGATTTTCCTCTGCATTAGGTAAAATGTCCATTTGCTATTTTGCTAATAGTATACAAAAAGAAAGGCCTAAAATGAGGAACTTGAATCAAAGTAATGAAAACCAAAATCAGAAGCTTCTGTAGTAAAAGAGGGAGGATATATCAGAATGAAATTAGGGTTTGTAGGGTTTGGAGAAGCAGCTTTCGAAATGGCGGCTGGACTAAAAGTACATGGTTTAGAAAAAATAGCTGCATATGATTCGCTCTTGAATCACCCCGTGTACGGAAAACTTGTCCGTGAACGTGCAGAACAAGCACAAGTTAAACTGGAAAATTCGTTAGAATGTTTATTCAATTTGGAAGAAATCAATATCCTGATTGTCGCTGTGCCTGCAAATAAAGCATACGAGGTTAGTGAGACATTAAAACCATATATTAAAAACAATCTTGTGTATATCGATGTATCTGCTTCAAGCCCAAATGTTAAGCGAAATATTAATGATAATATCAAGGAGAAAGGAGCATATTTCGTTGATGCAGCGATGATGGGTCCTTTGCCAGTTTATAAACATAAAGTACCAATTTTAGCAAGTGGTGAGGGAACGGACGCTTTTATTGATTTTATGTCCCCATATGACATGAATATTACAAAAGTAAGTGAAAATCCGGGAGATGCATCTGCCGTAAAATTAATTCGTAGCATCTTTATGAAAGGCTTACCTGCTCTTTTGCTTGAAATGTTAGAAGCTGCAAGTGAGTTTAGTGTGGAAGAACTAGTCATTAACTCTATAAGTGAAACCATGAATGCAAAAACATTTGAAGAAACTATGAATCGTTTGGTAACTGGAACTTCTATTCATGCATTAAGAAGATCGATTGAATTAGAAGGGTCGATAGAAATGCTAGAATCCTCAAATTTGAGTTCCGTGATGACTAGGGCAGCTAAAGATAAACTTAAATTGTTGGCAGAAATAAATTTAAAAGAAAAGTTCCAAGGAAAGACCCCCGAAAGCTGGTTGGATGTAATAACAGCTTGTAAGGAGCAAGACTTGATATCTTAGCATAATAATAGTTTGATTAAGATGAAGCAAAACGTAATTCATTATGAAGAAAAAGTTGCAGAGTGATTCTTTTAATTTATTTAAGGAAAACTTTAATTGAAATGTATTTGATACTAAAGCACGGATTACTATTACTACTGAAGGTCCCGATGAACTTGAAGCGGTAGAACAATTAGACCAAATGTTGGTTAAAAATTTATAAAGAGAGGAATGTAAAAGAATGAGTGTTGGAAATAGGGTATTTTTGAAGAGAGAGTTACCGGATCAAAATATAATAGAAGGTTTTAAAACAATTCCAGCGGCGAATGCTGCAGATTGCATGGGAAGATTAAGTGCATTAAGTTCAGAAATAAAATTAATGTCCAATCCTAACAATGGAATAATGGTTGGTATAGCTCTGACAGTAAAAGCGCGTCCGGGAGACAACCTTTTATTACACAAAGCTTTAAATATGGCTTCTGAAGGTGATGTTATTATTGTTTCCAATGAGGGTGACCGGACACAAGCTCTCATGGGAGAGATTATGGTTTCCTACGCGGAACACACGAAAAAAATTGCCGGGTTAGTATTGGACGGACCGATTCGTGATATTAACGAGATTTCAAAAATGACTATACCAGTCTATGCAACGGGAACGACACCAGGTGGTCCTTATAAAGAGGGTCCGGGAGAAATTAATGTTCCGATTGCCTGTGGGGGTATTCATGTTAGTCCAGGGGATATTGTCCTAGGTGATTCTGACGGTGTTATTGTAATACCTAAAAATGATGCCGTACAAATTCTAAAAAATGCACAGATTGTATCCGCAAATGATCATAAAAAATTACAGGCAGCCATAGACGGATCTGCAAACCGAGATTGGGTAGACGAAACACTAATGAAGAAAAATTGTGAGATTATTGATGATATATATAAATCTTAAGTAGTAAAGGAATTTTGCGTTTAGGTATGTAGTAATATTTACGCTATTAAAACTAAATAATATAAATATTACTACTATATCGAAAAACATAACAGAAAAGCTTTATAAAGTTCTAAGGCTTTTCTGTTGTGAAGATGGCAAATTGGATACAGGATGTGATTCGAAACAAGAAATTCCGTGATTTATCCATTTTCACCCTAGTTAATCAGTTCAAGAAACAGGGCTTACATTTGTTTTCATAAATAAAACATGATTAAAAAAAACGTTGTAGTTCAATTTACGGAGTTGAAATCATGATTCGTATAAAATATATAAAAGAGTTTAAAATTCAAGTTTGTAAAGAAGCTATTAACAAAGGTAATGCAGCAAATATTGCCCGTCACTATGAGCTTTGTCCCAAAATGGTGAACCGTTGGGTTAAAGAATATAGAGACGGAAAATATTATAGCTAAATAATTGTTCAAATAAATGGAAGGAAAATACGAATTGTATTAGATTGATAATGTATCTAGAATAAGGTATAAGTAACAATCATAATCGTTCTGTTTTCTATAACTTTTTGCTAATGATTCCTTTGACTATGTCTATTAAATTTAATATTTTTATAGTAATAAAAGCCCGGCATGTATTTTAGTTTTGCATATGTAAGAAGATTTCAGCCTGTTAGATTTGAAAGCCTTTACAAATGAGCGTGAGGTCATTGGGCACTTTATGCCTTGAATGCTTCTTTATGTTTACTATTGATGTTAACTTTAGAAGGATTATCTGCTGAAAACTGACATGTAATCTAAGGAATTCAACGAAATATGGAGGAAGTATATAATGCTAGCATTTATGGGATTTGCAATGATTGTGGTCTTTATGTATTTAATCATGAGTAAGCGTTTGTCAGCCTTCAACGCACTAACCATAGTTCCGGTCGTTTTTGCACTAATTGGCGGTTTTACCGATTTAGGCCCAATGATGTTGGAGGGCCTCGAGAAAATTGCTCCAACTGCTATTATGATTATTTTTGCCATACTTTACTTTGGTGTGTTGATAGATACAGGATTCTTTGATCCACTAGTATTGAAAATTTTAAAAATGGTGGGTGGTGACCCTTTAAAAATTGTACTTGGAACGGCAGTTTTATCATTGATAGTTGCTCTAGATGGTGACGGGACAATTACGTATCTTATTGTAGTAACAGCATTTCTTCCATTGTATAACCGTCTAGGTATGAATAAACTTATTTTAGCTTGTATTCCCGCATTGGCGATGGGGGTTATGAATCTAACACCTTGGGGAGGACCGGCTGTTCAAGCTGCTACAGCAGTAAATGTGGATATAATAGAAATGCTTATTCCAATCCTTCCTTCTATGATTGCAGGTGGGGTATGGGTTCTGGCCGTTGCCTATTTTCTCGGACGTAGGGAACGTAAGCGGTTAGGAGTTACCAATATTGATGTAGATTTTAACAATGAGGTCGCTGCTACTCTTGACATAGGAATGGATTCGTCTATAAAGCGTCCAAAATTATTTTGGTTTAATCTAGTTTTAACAATCTTAGTAATGGTAGCTTTAATTGCAGGCTTCTTACCGATACCGGCATTATTCATGCTTGGATTTGCGATTGTCATGATTGCTAATTATCCTAACTTGCAGGACCAAAAGGACCGGTTGCACGCACATGCAGGTAACATATTAACTGTTGTCTCTATGATATTTGCAGCGGGTGTATTTTCGGGTATTATAGAGGGCACTGGAATCGTTAAAGCTATCGCTGATGTTCTTATTGCAGTAATTCCAGATGCATTTGGACCGCGATTAACCGCTATTGTTGCACTAATAAGTATGCCATTTACTTTTTTTATGGCGAATGCTCCCTTTTATTTCGGGATTATCCCAATCATGGCGGAAACAGCTGCTCACTTTGGAATTCAACCAATAGAAATAGGACAGGCTTCCCTGTTGGGACAACCGTTTCACTTGTTGAGCCCGCTTCAAGGTTCTATTTACGTACTAGTAGGGCTTCTTGGTATTGATATTGGTGACCATATTCGCTTTTCAGCCAAGTTTGCGTTAGGGACAGCATTGGTCATGACCATTGTCGGAGTTTTGTTCGGAGTGCTATCTATTTAATTATATAAACACTATAATCCGGGAGCGCTCATATCTCCTTGCCAAAAGGAACATCTTCATATCAAGCTTATAGACGTGGTTGACCTTGTGAGTTTTACTCAGGATGTTGGATAAATATGATCAAAATTAAGGTAGACTTACTCTTGTGTATAAGTCTGCCTTTTCTTGTATGGTAGAGATAAGGAGTAGATTGAGATGAAAAATAGGCATGATCGTTATGCTGTGTTTATTAGTGTATGTTTGTTTATGATTACGATTGCGGGAAGTCGTCCCCTTATTCCGCTTTACGCGAGAGGTTTAGGTGCCAGCCATGCAGAAATTGGGATTATTGTTGCGTTGTTTTCTTTTTTACCTTTGTTCTTATCGATAAAAGCAGGCAAAATAATTGATCGTATCGGGGTAAGAAACCCGCTTATTCTGGGTATTCTGTTTGGTAGTCTTTCGATGATCGTTCTTGCGGTATTCAACAATCTAGTGGGTATATACATATCGCAAATTTTTTCCGGTCTTGCTCAGTTAATATTTGTTCTGTCGATACAGGCGTATGCCGGGCAATTTTCGAAAAGTAAGTTGCGTGAATACTTTATTTCTGTTTTTAGTATTGCGGTTGCTGCGGGCAGCTTTGTTGGCCCGCTGATTAGTGGAGGACTTTCAGATCTATTAAGTAATACTTACGCTTTCTTCATTTTGGGATTTGTTATCTTATTAGCTATACCTTCGTCCTTTCTATTAAGAAAATTACAGGTGAAAAAACTAGAACCAGCCGATCAAGGGGAAAAAGAAGAGAATTCTTTTAACTTACTACGCATCCAAGATTTGCGCAAAGCAGTCTTAGTTAGCTCGCTTGTTTTGTTGGCGAAAGATGCATATATCGCTTTTTTTCCATTATTGGCAGTGGAAAAAGGTGTATCAACTTTTGCAATTGGTGTTATTATCTCATTGAATGCCGCTGCAGGAATTTTAATTCGAAGCATCTTGTCATGGGTTGTACGACGTTTGAAGCGAAACGTTATTATTACAATATCAATCGTTGTAGCTGGAATTATTTATATTTTAAATCCATTCGTCGATAGTGTAATAGGGCTAAGTATTCTCGCCTTTGTTCTTGGATTTTGTTCAGGCATAGGGCAGCCGCTTTCTATTTTTTCAACCATTAGTTCATTGCCGCAAGATCGAGTGGCGGAAGGTCTTGGTCTTCGTCTAATGTTTAATAAGTTAACACAGATAATTGCTCCGCTTTCGTTAGGGGCCGTTTCCAGTATTGCAGGAATGTCTGGTGTATTTTATGTGTGTGGCGCTTTTATTATGGCTGGTTCCCTCAATCCAGATAGAAGTTTATTTACAAAAAATAAATGAGGGTATATCAAGATATTAGAAAAACAAACGCCAGCAAACCTCAAAACTGCTTGAGACCTGCGTGCCAGGTCTGGTTGGTGCGTTAGTTAATGTAAATATCAACAACTATGAATGGTACTTTCAGGATGAGAGTGCCTTCATTATTTATTTTTAATTCATACTTTACAGATAGGAATTGTTGGTTTACAATACAATTAATCTAATAAAAAAATTTTAATCAGTCTGAATTTAAAGTTGATGTATGTAAGGGCAGTTTTTTTAAAATGAAGGAGTGTTTATGATGAGGAATAACGATGAAAAAAAGCGAAGCAAACTTATCAATAAACTAATTTTTTTAAACGTATATAATAAAGAAGATCAACAGCTTTATAAGCTGCCACTATCGAAATTAGAATATGAGTATAGGAGATTTAAATTACAAAACCATCCACATGGTGAGTTTGGCTCAATTCAATGGGTCTAAAATAGATTTGCTTGCATGAAGGCATCGTTAATTGCCTAAGACTGTATGGTGTTTCCGCACCTGCAGTCTTTTTTAATATCCATTCAAGGCATGAAATTAAAATCATGACAAAAGCTTCTACTAAATAAAACGTTAATTTCAACATAATGTGGAATATTAAATTATCAAAATCTAAAAAATTATTAACATATTTAGACAAACAGAAGAGAAGAATATATACTTATTATTAGGAAAAAGCATGAAAAGAGGAGAAATAATGGATATTAAGCGTCAAAATGTCGATTTTGGTAATTCTATCTTTCAAACCCTTGTGGATGGTTATTATTTTGAGGTTCCTACAAATGTAGTAGAAATAACGAAGGAAAAGGCAGACGGCCACTATCCGTCTACTTTTAATGATCCCCAATTCCTTCTTCAAAATATGCTCATTTCAACTAAGATAGACGGTGTAGAGAAATATTATCTGGTGGGCGATTCAGCGGAAAAACAGGTGTTAGGAAATATTCATATCAACAAGCTTCATGATAAAACAGAATCTGAGATTCCTTACGTGATGTTCCTGGCTTCAGTGGCCTATTACAATGTTTTAAAAGGAAACGGCCAAGAAGATAACAGAGTGAACATTAATTATTTTTCAACTATGCTTCCAATTTGGTTACTTAAGAAAACGAACAAGTTCAGCGATATGCAAAATAAAATGGCCAGCCGATTTGAAGGTGAGCACCAGGTAGCCATTTTGACTCCAGGGTTAGAAAGAGTTATTTCCATTCACGTCGAAACAAGCAAATGCCGGATTGAAAGCGAAGTTGCTCGTTGGGCAATTAAGAAAGATTTTGATTTACAGGATCGTGAGGAAGCCAATTCATTTAAAAACTATGAAACCCTAATTGTAGATTTAGGGGGAGGGACTGTTGATCTTGCCTTGCTCCAAGCAGGACTTCAAGCTCCTAAGAGCAGGGATTCATTGAACTGCTTTGCAGACATTTCGTACTTAAAGCATATCGATAAACTGAGAAGTGAAAAGTTACTTGAGTATTTTGAGGATTTTCGCTCACTAGAAGAATTCATTATTAATAACATTGATAAAACAAAAATGGAGCAACGGGATGGAAATAGCGGTAAAAAAGTTGATCTTACAGAGCAAATCCATGAGTCTTTAAGGGAGTACACGCAAATTTTATTAACGAAAATTGAAAACACTTTCCCATCTCCTAAAGATAAGGTCTATAAATATGTTTATATAGGTGGAATCGCTGGAATTCTAAAATTCTTCATCGAGGAATCGATTGATACAAGGTATGGTGTCGAAATTAGAGAGCAAAATCATCTATTCCTACCTGATTCAAGAAAGTTAAATTTGTATGGACTAGAAATTCTAAGCAGGCATGAAACAAACGCTGTTTTCGCATAAGAAGGGGAGAAGAACGTATGAGCAACAAAGATTATCTTCTTGGTGATAAGTCCGCTTTCGGAGTAAACAATAGGGATTCACATCTGGGTGCACAGATGTTTGCACCATTTTACGCTCTCTCAAACTTTTTTTTAACGGCTGCCAATCTCCAAACGGATGTGTTCAGATTAATGAATATGGAATCAGGAAGTAAAAACGAATATGTAGGGTTGACTTTAAAAACTTCTAAAATTTCTCCAAAGGTGTATTCATTTCTTGAGCAAAAAGCACAAGAAAATGAACTGGAGGAGTATATAACGAAGCTTGTTGAGCAGGATATGGATAAATTTGAAAAAGAAGAGACAATAGGTACACTTCGTGAAGAGTTTTTAGATAAGATCAACCTACTTAAACAAGAATTTGCCTCCCGTTTGGATGTTGGGCGTATTGGGGTGGGGTCCGTTCAAACAAACGAGTTACGGGATTTTGTAACGAAACTCGGTGAGCAAAAGTTAGATAAAGATCAATTCCAAACGTTATTAAAATCCCTTCGCAGCGAGTTATTAAGTGAGATTAACATACTTAAAAGTGAACTTACTGTTCGTCCAGTTGATCCTGCAAATCCAAGTAACACAAAGCCCGCTGTAGAACAAGCAAATGAAGTGAACGATTTGAAAGAAGGGCAATTGCTCGAAGGCGATCGAGTTACAGGGACTATTAAAGAAGTTATAGATATGGATTTTTAAAATATGAAGTAGTGGAACATTGTTCCGCTACTTTTTTTAGTGGGACGAATTTATTTAGTGAAATAAACAGGAATCTAGAGTCAGTCTCCCAATAAATTAATGCGGTGGGGGGCTAACCCACTGGCCTAGAGCCATTTTGATAGAAAAATAGTAAGGAATTCCAGAAAAAAGTTGGTGTAACTATTGAGTAAAAAGAACCAAAAACATAATGCAAGGAAGAAGGAAACAAGTACATTCGGTACAGGACTAAAGCTATTAGGCTGTTTTTTCCTCGTATTGTATTTAGGTTGGTATATGATAGTGGGTCATTTAGATGGGGAAACTTTTCAAGGAGTCGTGGAGCTCCCTTTAAAGGAGAGCTATGCAAACGCAGTATGGCAGTGGTTGCACTTGCCTTTCTTTTCAGTGGTCCAGTTGCAGTTGGGACTCTAATTATGGTCGTTTAGCTGGGGCCAATAGTCGCGTGCCTTTACCTGTGGATGGAGCACCCTTTTCTGAGATTAAACGATAAAAGTCAGACTGTTATCAAACAATAAATAGAGAAGGATTAAATATCATGAAAAAACCTATTTAGAAAGCAGTGGAATCGGTTGATTCTAACTTAATGGTACAGAATAATTAAATTTTTCCTGCAGGTTCTGCAGGATACAAAATGATTAAATTTTCTGTATAATCAATTTACAACATAGTCATAGTGGAAAAAAGGAGGTATGAATTTAAAATAGTAGTTCTAATAGAAAACGAAAGGTCATGAGATGTTTGTTAAGAAATGGGGGTAGCCTTGCCCGCAATTGGAATCTATCGGAGGTGTAAATAATGACTAGCATTCATGCAAATGAAATTTCACAAAAAAAAATGTCAAGAAGGGCACTAATTGGATCTACCTCGGGTGCGATTATCGAATGGTATGACTTTTCGCTTTATGCTACTGCTTCAGCTGTCATTTTTCCAAAACTATTTTTTCCGAATACAGACCCGTTTATTGCAACGATCCTGTCATTCGCTACTTTTGCCTCTGGTTTCTTAGCAAGACCGATAGGAGCGATTATCTTTGGACATTTTGGGGATCGAATTGGACGAAAGAAAGCATTAATTGCTACCTTATGGATGATGGGTTTGAGCAGTGCCGCAATGGGATTAATACCAGGCTATGATACGATTGGAATATGGGCTCCCATCCTGCTTGTGTTGATGAGATTAATTCAAGGAATTGGCATTGGAGGCGAATGGGCAGGAGCTATCCTATTATCAATGGAATGGGGAAAGAAAAAGCAGCAAGGATTTATGGCTAGTATCCCAAATGCTGGAGTAGGAGCGGGGATGTTACTTTCTTCTGCGATAATAGGGTTGTGTATTACTCTAGGTGGGGACAATTTCTACGTATGGGGATGGAGAATTCCGTTTTTAGCCAGTTTATTGCTATTAGTGGCAGGGCTTATTATTCGCTCAAAGATCGATGAAACACCATCCTTCCGCAAAGTTCAAGATGGCGAAAGTGTTTCAAAACTGCCAATTCTAGATGTTATGAAAAAACATCCAAAACAGATACTTTATTCAGCATTAGTTAAATTAGCTGAACATACGCCGTTTGCTATCTATACAACATTCTTGATTAATTACAGTATTAATAATTTTCATGTGAGTTCGTCCTTTATGGTCAATGCGAATACCGGAGCAAGCTTCTTATTATGTATTTTCATCCCGCTCTTTGGCTACCTTTCTGATAAGGTTGGAATTAAACGTATGTCTAGGATGGGAATCGCTGCCACACTGATTTGGGGATTTGTATTTGTAGGGTTAGTCAATACAGGTGTACAAGCTCTCATCGCAGCAGCTATGGTTATTTCTATGGTTCCATTTTGTATGCAGACAGGTGCACTTCCAGCTTTAGCTTCACAGGCATTCCCTGCCCGCTTACGCTATAGCGGTGCTTCACTAGGTACGCAAATCCCTGCCATCTTTGCAGGAGGGATTGCTCCAATTGTTTGTACGTATTTGATACAGGCAACAGGTACAATTTGGTCACTTGGAATTTATATCGCGGTTGTGTCTATTCTTGGCCTGATTGGTACTTACAAACTTAAGAATCTAGCAACTGAACAAGAAGGTACAGTAAGTGCAGGCCGTGAAAGTGGATTGATCGTAAAAACTCCGGAAGATGTAAAAGCATAATAGTTGTTTTAAAAACAGGCTTCCTTAAGAAATGGTAAAGAAATGTCCTTCATCAAATGATGAAGGACATTTCTTTATAGGATTCGGTCTAATGAGAGGAAAAATTAATAGTCTATCGTATCTTCCTTTTGCTCCAGTAAGCTGTCAGGCAGTTTTCCAAAAGCAACATATATATCTAAGGCCATTTGTACCTCACGCCGTGTAGCGGAATCCATCATATCAATGTTAAATCTATCTTTTAAATTCGCAAGGCGGTAACGCATGCCGCCAATGGACAGGTTAAGGATTCGGGCGGTTTTATGCAAATTGCATTCATTATTTAAATAAAAATAAAGAGTTTTCAACAGTTCTGAGGACTTCTGAATATCATAGTCAAAGATAGAACCTAAAATGTTATCGGCATAGTTCTCTAATTCTTGCGGATTTCTGGCATCTAATAAAATGGAAATATGTCCAATCGCCGAGAATAAAAACACTTGCTGTTTTTGCTTATTGATTTGAGCGATTTCTAATGCCTTTTTAGCTTGTTTGTAACCTTTGTGAGTTCTATGAATACTTGGACATATATTGCTTATTCCAATACGTAGCTGTGCTGAAGGTAATTTCTGCTTTACTTCTTTTAATATGTATGTCCCGAATTTCTCTTCGCTCATATGGCAAGCCTTTAATAAATCTACGGAAATAAGTGCTTGAATCTGTCCAAACGAGTGCGAGATTAGAATATTTTCTCCTGCAATAGAAGATGAATATTTTCGAAGGATATTTATAATCACTTCCTTTTCATCATTTACAAATTCATCTTTTTGCAAATCAAAGGATTGATTTTGTAAGTTAAAAATAAACACATAATGATGTTTGTTAATCTTATAGCCTAGTAAAGATAGTTTTTTCGTAATGTTAGCATCTAAATTTGGCTTTAGTAAGACCTCGTCTAATAGTTCTCCTTTCATTCGCTGCTCTGTATCAATAGCGGTTTTTTCATTTAGAATGTGCAGTGCACAAATATTTGCTGCCCTCTCGGAAAAAGATGACTCTAGTTCTTCCATTTCTTTTGAGTTTTTAATGATTGAAATATAACCATATACACGGTTTTGTACGATAATCGGTGTAATTAACGGATAATAAGAGAATCCTTGTTCCTTTAAAAAATTTAGTTGGATAGTAGTAGCTCTCTGTTGTAACATCTCATTGATTTTATCCTGGTCTGATGAGTGAAGATGTACCTTGTTCTCGATAATGTTTTTTAAAGAATAATCTAATATATCTCCATATTCTGACAGGGTTTCAAAATCCTTGTTGGATATAACAATGCCGCATTTCAAGCTGCGTCCAAGTGTCTGAGAGATTGAGTCAAGCCCTTTTCCTTGTAAGACAATTTCTGTCAATTGGTTGCTTAAGAAATTCATTCGTTTTAATATTTCCCTTTGTCTTTCGATTCGTTTATGTGCTTGATCCAGTTCGTCTCCAATATCTTCATGTTCGTAATCACCCAATTCAGGTGAAATATCATCTCCCCAAAGATCCAATGTTTTTCCGATAAAATGGCAATGAGGATCCCCTTTTCCGATACACTCAACTTCTTTAAATACTACTTTTTTGCCTAATGAGGTGCTGCAGTAGCCGCTTGCATATCCTTCTAAAAAGTAGCAGACAGGTTCGGAATGAGTGGGGAAGTGCTGCAAATATTGTTTCGCTTCATAAGAATCATGCCAAAACCCTTCCACATCAAGTTCTTTTTTATCAGCATCGATATGAACCTTTATGGGAACCGATGATGATCGTCCCGAGAGGTTATGCATCGTGACTCCGCCCATAATCCATTCTTTCTGATTTTCCCAATTAAACATATCCTTCAGCATTAAGGCTTCATGCCGTCCGCATTGATATCCATAACGTAATAGAAAGCGTTTGGCTCTTTCAATTCCTAGAGCTAAAACTAAATCTTTGATTAACGCTCCCCAAGCATCCGCGCTTGAAATAAACATTCGATGAGACTGAAGAAAGTTGCCCTTCTCAGTGTTTGCTTTAAATAAATCACTCAAGGTAATTGTGTTTGCTTTTATCGCCATTTTTCACCCTCCAATACGAATAGATGATTAATTATTATACTATCATAATCGGATTGAATTTTCTAAAAATTAATTACTGTACATTTCGGCTGTAAAAATGAATTTTTCCTACCTAATCATAAATTGTTTCAGGTTCCTTATCTGAATAAGATATTAATATAGATTTAATTTTCTGAAAAGTTTTTCGGCAAACGATAGAAACGACAAGAATAAATGAAGTTTTTCATTTAAACGTAAAGGGGAATAAAAGATGAGACGTTCATTAAGTGATCAAGTGTGCATTGTCGGAGTAGGTGAAACGAACTTTGTAAGGGGTACAGATAAGTCATTAACACAATTATTAACGGAAGCAGCGGTGAACGCTTGTCAAGATGCCGGGATTCATCCTTCTGAGATTGATGGTGTCATTAATCCATGGAGATATAATGTCCGCTGTGAAGATTTGGTTGCAGGTTTAGGAATAAAAGAACTTAAATTCAGCGGCAGAAGTGAAATGGGAGGAGCCAGTGCGATTGCCGCGATTCAGCAGGCTGCTCTTGCTGTAGAACAGGGTGTAGCAGAATATGTGGTTGTCACTACAGGGCAAAAAGGATTTTCTGGACCGAGATTAGGAGGAACAGATCCGAGAATACTAGACTTCAATAATACAATTATGCCTAATCCAGAGTATCGGGATAATATGGAATACCCATATGGATTAATGGTTCCGATGCAGTATTTCTCTCTACATGCGAATCGCTGGTTTTACCAATATAATCCAGACCCAATCGGCATGCAAATTGTGGCAATGACATGCCGGGAGCATGCTCATAATAACAGTAAAGCCTATATGAAAGGGAGAGTGATGACAGAGGAAGACTATCAAAACTCCCCGATGCTGGTTACTCCTTTTCGATTATTCGATTGTTCTTTAGAGGTAGATGGGGCTGGCGCTGTCATTGTCACATCCAAACGCAATGCACACCGTTTCAAAAAGCCTATCTATATTGCCGGCATAGCAGAAGGTCATCCGAATCAGCCTGATGATATGCCAACGCGGCCTGACATTTTGGATATGGGAATTAAATATGCGGCACCAAGAGCTTTTGAAATGGCCGGGATCTCAAGAGATGAGGTCGATTTTGCTGAAATCTATGATTGTTTTACGTTTATCGTCTTAAGACAAATTGAAGAAATGGGCTTTTGTGAAAGAGGGGAAGCACCTGAGTTTGTAAAGAATGGACGAATTACGTATGGTGGACAATTGCCGATTAATACACATGGCGGCTTATTATCACAGGCGCATATTGTAGGAATTAATCATGTGGTAGAAGCTGTCCATCAATTACGAGGCGAAGCAGGAGCCGGACAGGTACAAGATGCAAAAATAGGGTTAGTGACAGGATATGGCGATATGGGTGATGGATCCATTGCGATTTTACACAATTAATTTATTGAAAGAGGGGTTGTCATAATGAATCAAGTTGAAATGCAGGTAATTAGGCCTTTACCAAATAGAGATTCAGATTGGTCACGTGATTGGAATTTATATAAACCTTTTTGGGAAGGAACAAGAGAATGTAAACTATTTGTCCAGGAATGTACTACTACAGGAAAGAAAATATGGCCGCCGAGATTTTTATCTCCACATGAACCAGGCGCTGAAGTAAAGTGGGTTGAGGTAGGGACAAGAGGTGTTATTTACACGTTTAATATTGTACATCGAGCTTTTTATCCATATTTTTATGATCAAGTTCCATATGCCCTTGTTGTAGTAGATGTAGGAGACGGAGTAAGATTTCTCGGAAATACAGTTGGAATGGACCCGACGAAAGTAAAAGTAGGCATGGAAATGGAAGCGGTGTTTGAAAAAGTCGATGATGAAGTAACCCTGGTTCAATGGAAGCCTGTGAATGGAGGGAATTAAAATGAACTTCCAAAACGACCTCTTAACTGGAATTCGGGTTCTTGATTTTACCTGGAGTGTTTCAGGTTCAACCACAACAAGAATACTGGCATCAATGGGGGCAGAGGTAATTAAAGTGGAATGGCCAAAGACACCTGATATGATGCGGTTTTCTATGTATGCAAAGGATGATGAACCTGGCTTAGATAATGGCGCGTTTTTTAACAGTTTAAATGTCGGCAAGAGAAGCTTTACCGTTAATATCAAATCCGCTGAAGGTATGAACATTATTAAAGAGCTGATTAAGAAATCAGATATTATTACGGAAAACTTTAGTGCAGGTGTATTTGAAAAATGGGGATTGGATTACGAGTCTCTAAAAGAATTGAATGAAGGAATTATTTATATGAGTATTTCCGGATTAGGTCATACAGGAAGGCAAAAAAATTATGGAACATGGGGTCCGACAGCTGCCGCTTTATCTGGCATGACCTATATCTCCGGTTTGCCAGATAAACATCCTAGCGGCTGGGGGTATTCGATTTTAGATATTGTTGCGGGATATACAGGTGCGTACTCCGTCTTAACGGCATTATTATATAAAAATCGTACAGGCGAAGGTCAATATATTGATATTTCACAGGTGGAAACAGCATTGCCTTTAGTTGGTACAAACCTATTAGATTACTTTGTCAATGGCCGCCCTTCCAACAGACCTGATTTTCCAACCGGTAATCGTTCTATTCTTTCTACTGATGAAAGCAAATCAGACTTTAGAGGTCCGATTGCTTGTCCTCAAAACACATACCGTTGTGCGGGCGAGGACGTGAATGACTATTGTGTTATCGCTATTTACTCTGATGATGAATGGGAAAGTTTTAAAGAGGCGATCGGTGAGCCAGAATGGGTGAATGATCCGAAATTTAACAACCTAAAATGCCGTATCCAACATCAGGATGAACTAGATCAACATATTGAAGAGTATACAAGCAGATTTCATAAATATGAAGTAATGGAAGCATTGCAGAAATACGGCATTGTTGCTGCAGCCGTTCAACAAAATGAGGAAATCGTAGAAAATGATCCTCAATTAAGATTCAGAGGTCTGTTTAAAGCTATTCAACATCCGCTCTTAGGTGAAAGATTAGTAGAAGGTGTTCCTATTAAAATGTCTCAAACATCCCCATCCATTCGTAAACCTGCGCCACTAATGGGAGAAGACAATGATTTTGTATTAAAAGAAATACTGGATTATTCAGAAGAGGAAATAGAATTACTGAATCGTAATGGTGTTTTCTGGCCATTGGATATGCCAAAAGATTCGTTTAAAGCAGTTAGACCATTATGGTAAAAGGGAAGGAGTGAACTCTGGTGGAAAAGGCCGCTTTAAAAGGGATTAAGATATTCGAGATAGGAGATCAATTGACTCAATTTGCCGGCAAGCTTCTTGCAGATATGGGCGCACAGGTGATCAAGGTGGAACCGAAGGAGGGTGCACCGTCGAGAAATATAGGTCCATTTTACAAAGATATTCCTGATAAAAATGGAAGCTTATATTTTTGGAATTATAATACTTCTAAAAAATCGATTACTTTGGATTTAAATACAAAAGAAGGTCAAGAAAAAATCCTACATTTACTGGACGATACAGATGTCATTCTTGAAGGGAATAAACCAGCTCAAATGAAAGAATGGGGCTTGGATTATGATGAGTTGTCGAGGAAGTTTCCTAGACTAGTCTATTGCTCTGTTACTCCTTTTGGCCAGGATGGACCATGGAGCAGCTATCAATCATCGGATATTGCCCAATTAGCATTGGGCGGCATTATGGCTGTCACTGGGTATGATGATATTCCTGACGCTCCCCCCATTGCTCCAACTGGCGGACAATCCTTCCATCTTGCAGGATATTTTGCTGCTATGGGCATTGTTAGTGTATTACTGTATCGAGATTTTAAAAATCAAGGCCAATATATTGATATTTCAGTACATGATTGTGTGACTGTCTCTACCGAGATGTCCCTGCCGTATTGGATTTATCAAAAAGAGCATGTCATCCGCCAAACAGGCCGGCATGCCCTACCGAACCGTTCAGTGCGTTGGAATCTCAAATGTAAGGATGGAAAATACATTCTCATCCTGAATACTTACTTGGATGCAAAAAGATGGAAGAGTCTAGTTTCCTGGCTGTCATCCCATCAGCTGGAAGAGGATTTGGGAGACGAAAGATATGCAAATGATAAATTCCGTGCGGAAAGAATGGAGCACGTAACAGATGTATTAGAGCGTTTTTGTATTCAATATGAGTCAGAATATATTTACCATACTGCACAAAGTATCGGCCTTCCTTGGGCACCAGTTCGCGCACCGGAGAATATGATTCATGATAAGCATATATTCGAAGATCGACATGTCTTCGAACCTGTCTATCATCCGGAAGTAGACGAATGGTTTACCTATCCAGGTCCGCCGTATAAATTCCATGAGACTCCTGGGCGTATTACAAGACCTCCATTATTAGGGGAGAATAATGAAGAATTGATCTCAAATGTAAAGACAAATCTTTCTAATTAACACAAGGGAATTCAGTTAATATTTCAGGGCGTAAAAATAGTATGATATGAATCTTTACTATTCGGTTAATGAGTTGATTTTGTAGTCAACTCATTAACTACTTAAGAAAAAATCTTTTGCGCTTTCATTTGTTAAACTACATTTTTGCTGTTCGTAAAGTGTTGAAGATAAACGAGTTTAACAATTATGAGTACAATTTCTTCCTGGGTGAATAGTCATTTATATCTTTTATATGCCCTGACTTTTTCGATTTACATATTTACAATTTTTTTCCGAATTTGAATCATCCAATACTCCATTGGGCTAATGGCTATCATTCTCGTATTCATCTCTTTCAAAGGAGCAAGTAGCTAATTAAAATTTTATGTCTTATTTTAGTTTTACGGGTCTACTATTTTTTATAAATGCGAGAATGCCTATTGTTCAACTTCCGCTGTATATGTCCTCAAATATGTCATTGCTGTCTTTGTTAACCGTTCTTCCTTTTATGACAAGTGTTGTATATGCAGGCAGATTTGACCGAAGACTTAATGAATTAATGAGAGGGAATTGGGTAATTTAGGGAAATTTGTATATCAGGAGTTCGATGACAACCTATCTATTAACAGGATTTATCAATATATCTGCCTTAACATTATCGCAGGAAGTTTTACATCAAGCCTACAAAATATCCCGCAAAAAATAAGAAAAGTCTTTATTAGTAAGATGACACTTAGAGCATTAGCTGTCGCATTAATTTGGAGCCCGACGGAAATTATAGTGGCCATAACAGTGGATTCAACAGGTATCAGTTATTTATCTTTATTGCCATGGCTGTTACTCTGTTCCTTTATTGTCATTTCTCTTGATTGGATCATCGGGAAAAGAAGTTTTCGCTCGATAAACGTTGAACACGATGAAGGTGTAAATCAGAAGATAAATGTCAAGAAAATGATGATTCAAATCATCAAATTAGTAATGGCTTTAGTCATTTTTTTAATCGTTGTTGTGCTAACCGGGAGCCTGTTACAACTAAGTTTTATTTTATCAGTAGCACTTGTGATTCCGTTGTTTTCTCTATGCTGGGCGATATTATTGAAGAGATGGAAAAGCTTTAAGGTAATTGGTTGGAAGACTGGGTGGGAACGTACGAATAAAATGCAGAATTTTGTTGTCTTGTTTCTTTCCCTTTCATTATTTTCCAGCAGTTTAAGCGAGACTTCCTTTCATGATGTTATAAAACAACCGTTTCTTGCCTTTAGTGATAATCTCATTGTGATCTTAATTTTTATTCAGGTTGTTTTTTTATTGGGCGGATTAATCGGTGTACATGCTATTACCACGATCGGTGTTTTATTTGAAGTGATCCAGTCTCTATATGGGATGATTAATCCCATGTAGAGACTGGATCGTGGTGATTACAAGTGCACTGGCTACGGCAACAGCAACAGCCGGAGCTTACGGGGTTACGGTTACCATGACTTCTGTGGCAACCCAGCAAAACCCGTATCGGATTACGCTAAATAATTTGCCTTTTTCCTTACTTTTCGGAGCCATTGGCATATAGATCGGTTATTTTCTCTTGTAATCTATGAAAAAATATTAAGGGGTAGAAAAATGGTTATGACGCCGCAAAAAAGTGAAGTGAAAAGTACGATTGTAAAGAATTATGATGGATATCACTCCTTTCAATACTTAATTCCAGGAAAACATTATAAACCCTTCAAGCTGCCGCAGTCAGAAAAATATCGGCAGACTGAGTTAATAAAACTTAGAGAAGATAAGGAAAGGATTTTTGAAACGTTATTGAAATACTATCCCATTGTATCCCTAAGAGATCATGGTTTTGTGGTACCCAAGAAACAAGAAGATATTATTCCTTATTGCAGGCAGCTCCATACAGCCTTTGATTATGAAGGATTAGCCTTATCCGGAGTAGATGTTCTATTCGAAAACTTCATGGACGGAATTTCTATTTTGACCTCTTCGAATGGGTTAAAATGGGATGACGTTATTTTAACATTAGGCATCCGATATTGTGATATTGCCAAACAAAATACAGTTTATATTGCCAAAAATTATCAAGATTTACTGGATGCAAAAAAGACCAATCGGATAGCGATTCTGCCTTCATTAGAGGCGGCAAGTATATTGGAGAATGAAGTGGACCGGGTAGATGTTTTATATGGCCTAGGGGTACGATGCATGGGTATTACTTATAATGAAGCCAATACATTAGGATCAGGCTTGATTGAAAAAAATGACAGCGGGCTAACGAAATTTGGCTACAAAGTTGTTGAAAGAATGAATCGATTGGGAATGGTGATTGACATCTCGCATTGCGGTGATCAGACAAGTTTGGATGTGATAGAGGTAAGTGAAGCCCCTGTTTTTATTACACATGCAGGTGCCCGAGCAATCTGGAACTCACCAAGAATGAAATCGGATGAGGTATTAAAGGCTTGTACAGATAAAGGCGGTATCATTGGAGTTTGTGCAGCCCCAAATACCACTCTTTCAGCAAAAAATCCAAACGAGCATACCATTGAGTCTGTTATGGAGCACTTAGAATATTTAATTGAACTAGTTGGAATTAACCATGTTGGACTTGGTCCTGATACCTTTTTTGGCGACCATGTTGGATTGCAGCACGCATTTGATGACATGCTGTCCCTTAGTGAATCACATGGGGAATGTTTCGAAGAATCTCCATATGTTAAAGGCTTAGAAAATCCGACCGAAGCAACGAAAAATATGGTGAGATGGTTGATTAAACACGACTACAAGGTACAAGACATCCAAAAGATTGTTGGCGGCAATGTATTGCGGGTATTAAAGGATATTTTATAAGGTGAATGGGACGGTTCTCTTGCTCCCATTTGAAGCAAGAGAACCACCCCCATGCTTTAAATCAAAACTTTTCCATTTGGCGGAAGTGTATGCTTATAGATGTTCATGAATGGGATATTAAAAATTAAAAACTATTTATAGGTCATACACTTCACTTCTCTTGATATGATATTTCCATAGTTCACTAGTTATCATGAAATCAAACATGGAGGTGAAGAGATTTTTAATAAAATATAGGGGGCTGAGTAGTTACATATATTTAAGAAAGAGGGGCTATTAATGGTATATTATAAAGTTTCTCAAGCAGAAATATATTATGAAGAAATAGGGGAAGGTGGTACACCAATATTTCGGATACAAATACGAACAGCCCGGGAAAAAAACAAGTTATTTTTGGTTAAAAAACCAACAAAATCAAAATTCAGAATCAACAGGAAAAAGTTTTGAAATTAAAAGACACCAATAGGAAACTCTATTTTTTACGCCTTTCTTAAAAGCCGGATACATGTTACTACAGACTTCTTCATTGTTCTCGGTGTCTATTCCATTCTCCTTCAGAAAGGTCGCAAACTCCTTTAAAACACCGCAAGGTGCAAGAGCTAGTGCTCTTATATACAGTATTGTGGAGACAGCTAAAGCAAATGGATTACATACATACCGCTATCTTCGCTATCTATTTGAGCAGCTTCCCAATATGGATTTGACAGATATTAATGCCTTGGACTAACTACTTCCATGGTCAGCAACTTTACCTGTTTCTTGTATTGACTTTAATCAGTTAGCTAAATAATAAATCAAGTCCCGACCTTTTTGAAGGTGGGACTATTTGACTTTTACTTTGGTAAAGATGCACCTTTTTATTTAGAAGTTTTAAGAATGATTGCTTTGTATCCATAATAATAAAAGTTCAATGATTCAGTAACTTAGAGGATATAAATTAGAGCGGTAATGAAACACTGTACGTTTCGGTTGTAAAAATCAAATTTTCCGACCTAAAACTAAATTGTTTGAATGGGATGAATTTACTAATATGTATACATGAATATAAATTTTCTAAATAATCAAATTAAAGTAGAGTAGGGGGAAACGAAATGTTAACAAAACAAGATAATCATTTATTAACAAGAATAGGACCTGGAACGCCAATGGGTGAATTGTTCCGCCGTTATTGGATTCCGGCTTTAAAGTCAGATGAAATAAAGAATGACGGGAAGCCGCAGCGTGTGAAACTGCTTGGGGAGGAATTAATCGCTTTTCGTGATACAGAAGGAAAGGTCGGCTTAATGGAAGAAGCCTGCCCGCACCGTGGGACATCACTCTATTATGGAATTAATGACGGATGCGGTCTCCGCTGTATGTATCACGGGTGGAAGTTTGATACGAACGGTGATTGCACAGAAATTCCATCTGAAGAAGGAGATCCAAAGTTCAGAAAGAAAATCAAAATCAAAAATTATCCGGTTAAAGAGGTTAAAGGGATGATTTGGACGTACATGGGACCGGAGGAGGAACAGCCGGCATTCCCTGAATTCTACTGGATGGGACTGCCGGATGAAAATATGATGTCGGAGCGGGTTTGGCAGGAATGTAACTATGCACAAGTAATGGAAAATGACCTGGATTATGTACATGCTGCGTTTCTTCATAAAGCACATGGGAAGCAGGATACAGGAGAAGGAATTTTAAGTACTGATTTAGGAATTGATCCGAACCACCCGCTTGTTAAAAATCCACCGGTTAAACAGGATGTAGAGGATGCAAATTATGGGAAGCGCTGTGTTGCAGTAGGAATTGGCAATGAAACAGACAATGCATTTATGGAAATTCACTATATCTTCCCGTTCTATACGTACCCGCCAAGATTTGAAGGGGAGGACGGCATGTGGCATGCGTTCATTCCAAGGGATGACTACAGTACTTGGTCTTGGGATGTCCAATTTGCTCATAATCGTCCGATTGATGTGCAGGCCAATTATGAACGCCGCGGCTTAAAGTTAGATGCGGATTTCAAAAAACAAATTAGTCTGGAAAATGATTATGCACAAGATCGCGAGCTGCAAAAAACAGGAAACTTCACAGGGATCCGAGGAATCGCCAATCAAGATCATGCGGCAACAGAAACGATGGGGCCAATTGTAGACCGCTCCAAAGAGCATCTTGGTACAAGTGATTTGCCAATTATTCATATGCGTCGCTTATTACTTGAGCAGGTCAAGGTATTCCAACAAGGGAAAGAAAATTTCACATTAGAGAATGGTTCCCTGAAAAACCTTTACAGTGCAGGACTATATGACAGCAATCAAAAGTCATGGCAGGAGGCCTTTCCTATACAGGACCAGTTTAAAAAGAAAGAGATCGAAGTAAAGTCGTGATAAATGGAAATAAGCTCTATCGGCTGCTGGAAAGCGTCATGCAAGAATCCAGCAGCCGATTGGCTTAATAATCAAGCACCTTTATTCGACAGAAGATTTACGAATGTTTCGACAGGTTTGAGATGAAGGTTATGAAGGAGAAACAATGGGTGAAGGAGCTGTATCGTGATGAAATCAAAGGATAAAGTTGCCATTGTTACAGGTGCCGGGCAAGGGATTGGTCTTGACGTTGCAAAGAAGTTTTTATCAGAAGGTCTGAATGTTGTGTTTGTTGATGTAAATGACGATCTGTTACATCAAGTCAGGAATTCTGACTTTTTGAAAGACTATCATCCTTCTAAAAGCCTTTTTTAACGGTAGATGTTTCCAATGTTGAAGCTGTTGAAAATAGTGTCATAATAATTTTGGAAAATTGGGGAAGAATTGACATTTTAGTAAATAACGCAGATGTTCAAAAGGAAACCACCATTGAGGATATAACAGAAGAATGGAATCATCTTCTATCTGTCAATCTTGCCTCTCAAGCGGTTATCCCGATCATGAAGGAACAAGGTCAGGGAAGGATAATCAATCTATCATCTTATAGTGGTCAACCTAGCCATTAACCTCTGGTGCACACTACATTGCTTCAAAAGCAGCGCAGCTCTTAACCAAAACCTTTGCCAAATATCTCGCGAACGATGGGATTTCGGTTAATTCCATTGCCCCCGCAGCAATAAAAACACCGGAGATGGACAAGATAGATCCGGATAGACAAGAAATGATGAAAAAGGCGATACCGTTAAAGAGATTTGGTACTGCCGATGAGATAGCGAATATGGTTTCCTATCTTGTCTCAGATGCTGCCAATATATCACGGGAGCTACGATTGATATAAATGGCGGTTTGTTGATGCGTTAAGTGCGGGAAAAATGAGAAGGAGAGACGGAAAGCAGGGATTTTAATGACATTAGAAGAATACTTGCGCACGATTTTAGATGATAAGGAAATAGAGCTAGCAATACTGGAGCCGGCCTTTACTTTTAATCTAGAAGAATATGAGGAGACATGCCATGAATGAACTTCTTTTTGAAACGATTGAATCCGTAGGGAATGCGATTAAAAATAAACAGTTATCACCGGTTGAACTAACGCAGATGACCTTAAACCAGATTCGCGAGCATGAACCAAGGTTCAATGCGTTTATTACCGTAATGGAAGAAGAGACAATGGCCCAGGCGAAGCAATTGGAAGCAGAATTGCTGAACAATCATGTGAGGGGGCACTTACACGGAATACCGATTGCGGTGAAGGATATTTTACAAACAAAGGGTGTGAAAACGACTGGCGGCTCGAAGATTTTTGAAGGCTGGATTCCTAATGAAGATGCCGCAGCTGTTCAAAAATTAAGAGAAGCCGGTGCCATTATTATCGGAAAGGCCAACCTACATGAATTTGCCATGGGTGCGACGACCGAAAATCCTCATTATGGCAGCACAAAGAACCCTTGGAATACAGCAAGAATTCCAGGCGGCTCAAGCGGCGGGTCAGCGGTAGCCACCGCCACAGGGATGGCTTTTGGTGCGGTCGGTACTGATACGGCCGGGTCCATCCGGCTACCGGCTGCGATGTGTGGTACCGTAGGATTCAAACCAACCTATGGAGTAGTCAGCAGACGGGGCTGCCTTCCTTTCAGTTGGTCATTGGATCATGTAGGGCCAATGACAAGAACCGTAAAGGATGCGGCCATCATGCTTGAGGTCATGAGAGGGCATGATGTGAAAGATCCGGCATCTGTTAAAAGGAATGTTCCTGTTCGATTTGACTCCTTAGGCGATTTAAAGGGTGTTAGGCTAGGATTCTGCGAGCCTTACATGTTTTCTGGGATTGATGCTGATGTGAAATCGGTGATTGAACAAGCATTCCGTCAAATAGAATCACTTGGCGCTGAAATCATTCCGATTGATTTACCAGGAATAGATGAAGCCCTTAACGCCTTAAAGGCAATCGCACAATCAGAGGTGGTCTCCGTTCATGAACCATTATTTAAAAAATACGGTCATCTATACGGAGATGATTTGAAATACCGGTTTGAATTTGGCAGTGATATTTCCGCAACGGCTTATCTTCGTGCCCAGCGCAGAAGAGACCAATTTGTCAGAGAAACAATTAAACAAATGCATGGGATTGACGCCTTAGTCGGCCCAACAAATGTCCAGCCGCCATTTGAAATCGGTACAATGGTTCCTTCAATGGCAATCAGCAATATGTTTACACTTGGAAAAACACCATTAGCCAATATCCTGGGTTTCCCAGCGCTATCCGTAGCCTGCGGCTTTACAACAGAAAACTTGCCAGTTGGATTGCAACTAATCGGAAAACCATTCACAGATTGTCGAGTGCTTCAAATTGGCGACTGCTACGAAAGCTCAATGCCATGGGTCAAAGCACTAAAATTATGCAAGGGGACGGTTCCGCTCCATCCTCGAACTAAGGAAGCAGAGGGACGGTTATCCTGTTTCCTCAAACAAAATAAAGAATAAGAGGAAAACTATATGATACGGAAAATGGACCACGTAGCCATAATGGTTCGTGATATGGATCAATCGATTCGGTTTTATTCGGAGATTTTTGGATTTAACGTCCGTCTCCGGGGAAGTAAACCCGAACGCGAAATGACTTTTTTGAATCTTGAATCACAGCCGGATTTGGAGATTGAGCTTATTCAAGAGAAAACAGCAGCTGCTGAGTACAGTGAAACGGGTATTGTGAACCATCTTGCTTTTACAGTCGAAAACATTGATGAAACGATTCAGTTTTTAAAAGAAAAAGAGATCGTCTTTACTTCGGATGAAGTGAAGCCAACGCTGGAAGGCGGGCGCATGATCCTCTTTCACGGGCCAAGCCGGGAGCTGCTGCAATTAGTAGAAAAAGTAAAATGAGCCGGGTCAGCATTTTCAATAGTGCTAAGGTGGCATTAAGATGTCATCTCTCAAAAAACTACATATATTAGGAGGATAAAAAATGGCAAGAGTTATGCGTTTAGGCCGCGTGGAATTAAATGTATTAGACTTAGATAGATCAGTAGAATACTATACAAAGGTTATTGGGTTAGAAGAAACGGGACGTATGGGAAACAGTGTTTACTTAAAAGCATGGGATGAATTTGATCATCATAGTTTAATTTTAACAAAATCGAACAAGGCGGGTTTAATCCATTTAGCCTTTAAAGTAGAGACTCTTGATGATCTGGCCTATTATGAAAGAAGAATAGAGGAATTTGGATGTGCGACTACTCGTATTTCCAACAATACTAGATTAGCTGAAGGGGAAGCCGTCCATTTTATTTTACCAACTGGTCATCACTGTGAACTTTATCATGAAATCGGTTTCTTGGGAACAGCCGTGGGAACGAAAAACCCTCATCCGTGGCCAATAGGTACAAAAGGGATCGCTCCACATCGCCTTGATCACCTATTACTTACTGGTGACGATTTAATAACAGTTACAAGATTCTTTGTTGAAGTGCTTAATTTCGGACAAAGTGAAAGAGTAGTTACAGAAGGGGAAGAAGAATTAGTCGGCAGTTTCTTATTTACGACAAATACAGCTCATGATATTGCTTTTGTAAAAGGGCCTGATGCAAAACTTCATCATGCAGCATTCGGTGTAGATTCCCTTCATGATGTATTTAAAGCAGCGGATTTATTATCGATGTATGAAGTACCATTCGATGTGACTCCTACCCGACACGGAATTTCAAGAGGACAAACAATTTATTTCTTTGACCCATCAGGAAACCGTAACGAAGCATTTGCAGGTGGATATATGGCATTTCGGGATATGCCAACGATTACATGGGATGCATCAAAAATTGGAACCGGCATTTTTTATCACCGCAGAGAATTATCTGAATCCTTCATGAAAGCGTTAACTTGATTTAAGTTGCATAGTAAATGAAATTAACTGAAATACACTCTCGGTATTTCCCACTGGATTCCAAAAAAATTACTGGTAATATCGGTCTTTTTTGAGGTCTTTGGGAATAAACGAAGATTGTATTTACTATGGGTATCGGTAGGTTCGTCCGTATTTGGTAGATGAACATGGTGATTTGCCGGTGTTTTTAGCACTACAAGCCAAATGGCAGCAAAGTTCACTGCGTCATGATTAGAGGCATGATTTAAATGCGGATATAAGGGCAAGTCATATTGGCAATCGTAGGCATTCATCAAATAGAGATGATAACTATTGAAATATTTCATTCTATGTATATCTCAGCCATTGTCGATATTCTGATAGGTCTGAAGTGAAATAATAATAGGTTTCAATAGAAAAACCCCTATCCTTCATAATTTTAATAAGGAAAAATATCCCTCTAACTGCGATTATTGGGGCGTTTTTAAAAAGTCAGGAGGTTTTTTGAATAAATCACGACAATATTTCAACACTTTATTTCCGGTTTGAAATTATTGATCAAAATAATAGACTCCCTACAAGGTGGAGGTGAGGTGGAGCAAGGGATTCCTTATCCCTTCTGTCTCGGCGAATGCCGAGAGTCTATCTAAAATAAAGGAGCAACGATATGTATAAAGTAACTTTAAAGGTAAGAAATCAACAATTTGAGTATAATTGTACTCCAGACCAAACACCTTTAAGAGCAGCTCGAAACGAGTTTATACCATTTCCGACAGGATGCCAGCGCGGTGGCTGCGGGATGTGCAAGATGAAAGTTTTAGAAGGGGAATATGAGCAAGAATTGGTTCGTTCACATGACGCACTGTCTGATGAGGAACTAGCTAATGGTTTTGCTCTGGCTTGTTGTATGATAGTTAAAAGTGATCTTGGTATTATTACGGCAGAAGATTACGAAAGCCAACTAAAAAAAGCTAGTTTGGAAGAGAAATAAGATGCTATATCAAAAATACGCTTTAACCCAATCGCTAGCATTGAAAATTCTTGAGGCAGTTACAAATAAAGCAAAAGAGTTTGGAATTAAAATAAATGCTGCCATTGTAGATGAAGGAGCCAATTTAAAAGCGGTTCAAGAATTTACGTTGAGCGTCCAATTTATGAAGAATTCGTAGACAATCCCTTGTAATGAAAATAATAATACTTTTCAGACTATAAAGTTTAATATGCTGAAACTTTGTAATTTTCACTGAAGCTATGAATAGCAAGATATATTTATCTAATAATTTAGAAAATTATTATCTTGGCTAACAAATTTCTATTCGTGAATTTCTGACATGTTTTCGTGACAGGGTTCCAATAAAAGGGCAGAGACTACCACTAATAAGGTGTGGGGATGATTATGACTGTTAAGACTACCTGATGAATAACGTACAACGGTATCCGAAAACAGAAGTTGTTTAATCATTCCTTAAGTGAGAGTTGAACATTGGAACAAGGTGAATCCCAGTTTATTGGGATACCACCTGAACAGATTTGTACTAGGGCCTTTTATTTCTGTTTCTAGTTGCTTCGGCCATTCTGACATTAATCATTTCCTTAACCATTAATACTAACAAAAGCAATGAAATGAATAGAAATTCTGCAACAGAGCTAGCTTAATATAATAAAACCTATAATCAAGATGTCTAATGTGCGCTATCGGGCTTAAAAGTATTTGAAGAAGAATGCCAAAGACAGGGTTAACCTTTTGTAAAGAAGAAGTGTAATCAATTGTTAGTCAAAAATCTCCAATATTTGAAATTACTGATGATAACAATCTGATACTTCTTCTTTTTTAATGGTTTTTGGAACAGTAAGCGAGACTGGCACTTACCTTAATTAAAAGTTTCTTTTAAATGACAAGCCAAATGAATTTTTAACATGTCATCAGGATTATCAAAGCTTAGGTCTAATTCTTCTTCAATTCTTTTTAATCGTTGATATAATGTGTTGATATGAATATGCATTTTCTTAGCAGTATCTATTGCAGATTTATTTGACGAGATATATATTAGCAGGGTTTTTTCCAACTCACTATTTTGAGCTTTTTCAGTTCGTAGACGTGAGAATATTTCTTCAGTATAGTTCTTAATCTCTTGATTGGGATGAGTTAGAAAAAATCGATTCACCCCAATATCCTCATATCGCATTAGCCCAGGTTTATTCCTGTTAAGCAAAAAGGAAATGGCTTTGTTCGCTTCTGTATAGCTTTTTGCAATGTCTTCGATATTCCGATAGGTTGAACCGATGCCGCCATATAAATTCTGTTTCTCGTTTTTTTCCCATTCTTTAATCACATTTTTCAGGTGATAAACAATGGTATTGGCGTAATTAACGTTCTCAATGGAAATGAGAAGAGTGATTTTATTGTGATAAGCATAAACAAGCTTGTTTATATTCGAAAGTTCCTGATTTAATTTTGACAATAATCGTTGAATTCGTGCCTCTACTTTGTATGGCTCAATAGAACTCGGGATCTCACATAAAACAACAAATGAATAAGATGAAAATGTAAAGTTGAATTGATATGCTGTTGAAATGACGGTTTCGTGATCCGGACTTTCGAGCAGCTGATTAAAATATTCGTGTGCTTTTTTATAATGAAGTTCAGTTAATGAAATTTTCTTCACGAGTTCCAGTGCTAGAACCGAAGCACTTTGTTCAATGCTGACTATGTCCATTTGACGAAGTGGGTGAAAGAGAGTAACAATTATACAACCCAATATGACATTACCGACTACAATAGGATAAAAGTAATAGTCTTGATTTTGAATTTCGATAAAAACGGGAGTACATTGTTCATTTGAAATAACATTAGATACCATATCAAAGGTTATTTTCTGTTGTTTATTTTTCCCCCAATATACTTCGTTATCTAAAAGGTCAACATAACCGATAGGCATCCCTAGTATCCGATCTGTTTCGTCAATAATTTTTTTTATCCCTTTATTTTTTATGGACAGCTGAGTTAATGTTTCATGCACACTAATTCTTTGTTGCAGTAGTTGGTTTTTCTCCTCTAATTCTTTGCTTAATTGCTCAACAGTCTCCAATCTTGTTTGGGCGTCTTTATATAATTTAGCGTTGTTATAGGCAATAGCGACTTGGGAGGAGAAGCCCTCTAGTAACCTTAAATCTTTCTCTGCAAAACTTCTACTCTTATAAAATTGGAGAACGGCTAGCGTGCCTATACATTGTTCCTCCAGCATAACTGGAACAATAATCATTGCCTTTGCAGTATCCTTTTGTTTATCAAAAATTAAATGCTCACGAGAATCATTATCGGATACAATTTCTTCTTGGAAATGATATATTCTTGGGATCTGATCAGCAAATACTTTACCAGAGATATTTTCGCCGATTTTGGTTTTATATTGATAATATTCATCATTCAGTCCAACTAATGCGCGTGGAACTAAAAGTTTGGTTTCAGTATCAAAGAGCCGGAAAACACCTGCGTCCGCGGCAGGGATAACAGTAAGTGCAATGCTGATAATTTTATTCAACAGCTCTTTGAGAACCAGTGTGGAAGTAAGAGCTTGAGTACTTTCAATTATTTTTTCCAGCTCATTATTGTCGGATTTACTAATCTCCGTATAATAAAAACCGGAAAATAGGAGATAAAACTGATCGAAATCAGTTCGATTAAGAGAACTGCAGTTACCTGACAAATACAGGATTACCCGCTCGTTATCTACAAAGGGAATAGACATGTACACCTCATTATTTTGTTGTAGAAAAGTATAGTTGGTATTCCCATGTAAGTTTACTAGCTGGGAAGGAAGAGAGAGGGAGAATTCTGCATTTGTTAAGCATAATTCCATTTTATTTGGTTTACCCAACCATACGTGGTATTTGAGCCCCGCGAATTTTTCATGTACGAATCTTTCGATTGTAGAAATATTGGGCATTGAAGTCCCTCCTTTGGTGTATAAAAGTACATAAATCATATTGATAATAGTTAAAAATCTACATATATTATCATTTTATAATAGTTTAAAATAAGCATATAGTCGAGAGGAATTTGTTATTTGATTAAGTTAACAGTCAAATAGATAAATAGAGGAGTGAGTTATATGAATACGCTTACAAAGTTTTATAATTAAATCTGCGAACAATTTTACCATCATTCCTATGTCAAAAGATTGAAATGACCAACGGAAACATCCTGAAACGTTTTAAGCAGTTTTTTCCTTGCTTATGAGAGGTGCGGAATCGTTTGTTTCAAGATTTAAAGTCAAAATATAATCATGGGAAAAACTCCTATTCAGGCTTGGCGTAAGAACCAAGGCCTGACATATGAGTTTTTTATTATTGGATTAACTAACATGTTCAAGATGAATATTTACTGTACGATTTGGTTGTAAAAACCATATTTTCAGGCCTAAAGCTAAATTGTTTGAGTAAGTAAATTGCTATAAAATAAGCTATTGTTAAATTTTTTGAATAATTTGATAAAATTTAAAGAGATGAGAGTTAGGCCTATAGCAATAGGATCAATATACAAAAAGTGAGGTCGAAAATATGAATTTAAAGAACTATGATGGGTATCAGTCCTTTCAATATTTAACTCCAGGAAAACACTAAAAACCTTTCCAACTGCCACAGTCCAAAAAATATCCGCAGACGGAAGAAATTAAACTAAGAGAAGTTCAAGAAAAGAGATTTTAAACCTTATTAATATACTATCCAATTGTTTCCCTTTGAGATCAAGGCTTTGTGGTTCCTAAGAATAAAGAAGATATTATCTCTTATTGCCGGCAGCTTTATACAGTCTACGATTTTGAAGGAATGTCCTTATCCGGAATAGACGTACTATTTGATAACTTCATGGATGGAATCTCGTTTTTGACATCTACCAACGGGTTAAAGTGCGAAGTATGAATCGAATGGGGATGGGGATTGACATCTCACATTGTGGAAATCAGACGAGTTTGTATGTTATTGAGGCAAGTGAAGTACCTGTCTTTATCACCCATGCAGGTGCACGGGCGGTCTGGAACTCACAAAGAATGAAATCAGACGAAGTCCTAAAGGCTTGTGCGAATAAGGGAAGAGTAATCGGCGTTTGTGTTGCACCCAATACCACTCTATCAGAAGAAAATCCAAACAAACATAACATTGAATAAGTGATGGAGCATTTAGAATATTTAATTGATCTAGTTGGAGTAGAACATGTGGGACTTGGGCCCGACACATTTTTGGAGATCATGTAGGATTACAGCACACATTTGATGACAAGCTGTCTCTTAGTGAATCACATGGTGAAAGTTTTGAAGAGTCATCCTATGTTAAAGGCTTGGAAAATCCAAAAGAATTAACGAAAAATATGATTAATTGGATGATTAAACATGACTATAAAGTAAAAGATATTCAAAAAATCACCTGTGACAATGCACTGCGGGTATTAAGAGAATATTTAAACTAACAAGATTTTTGTAGGAAATTAGAGTGGTCTAATAACCATAGAGTCTACAGTTGGTAATCGTTTGGAGGGGAAATTATTGAGTAAACCAAAGTTGTGGACAAAGGATTTTAGCGTTTTATGGTTAGCAAGCTTCTTTGTGGCTCTTATTTTCTATATATTAATGACCACACTAACCATTTATGCCTATGAACATTTTCATGCTTCACAAAGTAAAGCTGGGTTTGCTTCCAGTATCTTTTTAATTGGGGCCGTGATTTCGCGACCCTTGGCAGGAAAATATATGGAAGTTATCGGCCGTAAAAACTTGATATTCAACAGTTTACTTTTATTTCTAATTGCAGGACTGCTTTACTTTCCGGCTAGCAGCCTAACCTTACTACTAGTCATTCGTGTCATTCATGGGGCAGCTTTTGGTATTGCCAATACAGCCATGACAGCTTCAGCCATGGACTTAATCCCACATGAGAGGCGCGGTGAAGGAACGAGTTACTTCGCATTAAGTCCAACAGCTGCAACGGCACTTGGCCCCTTCATTGGCCTGCTAATAACGCAGCATGCAGAGTATAAATTTATTTTTGTAACCTGTACGATTCTTTCTGTGATAACGCTGATAATCATGTTATTTTCAAAAATTCCCGAAGCAAACATCACCAAAGAACAGCTCCAAATATTAAAATCAGGATTTAAAATACCTGATTTCATTGAAAGTAAAGCAGTTCCAATTTCGCTTATGATGGTCTTGGTTGGAATTGCCTATTCAGGAATTGTTTCTTTTCTAAACAATTATGCGATAGAAATTAACTTAGAAGATGCAGCAAGCCTCTTTTTTATTGTATATGCTGTCTTTTTATTTATTTCCAGACCTTTTACAGGGAAACTGCTTGACCTTAAAGGGGATAATATTGTCATTTATCCTGCCTTACTAATGTTCTCATTAAGCCTATTATTACTGAGTGGAGCCCAGAATGGCTTCGTTCTTTTAATCGCAAGCATGATGGTTGCTTTGGGGTACGGAACGATCCTGTCCTGTGCACAAGCAATTGCGATTAAACGATCTCCGAAGCACCGGGTAGGACTTGCTACCTCGACATTTTTCATTTGTTTTGAAGCGGGGATGGGAATAGGCCCATTTTTAACAGGAATGATCGTTCCAATTGTACATTTTCGGGGAATGTACGCTATCCTGGCAGTTATGGTGTTCTTAACCATCATTTTGTATCATATTGTTCACGGAAAAAATGTTAGCACGAGGATGAATCATAATTTAATTCAGAAAAATTAACTTTTTTAATAAAAGAAGTTGGAAAATAATCATTTTGGCTAAAAGGTGGTTACTCTTCTCAAGAACTTTTTCATGCTATTGGTACACCTGTTCAGTATGAAGCTGGTACTTGTTTATTTACTCAAGGCGACAAAACCAACTATTTTTATTATTTAGTTGAAGGCTAGTAAAATTGTTGTTTATTGGGAAAATGGTTCTGAGAAAACTTTGATTAACCAAGAAGGGGGTATGCTGGGAATTATTTCTGCTATTAACCAGATTCCGCAGTTTACGACAGCGATCGTGGCGAATCCTTCCACTATTATAAAAGTTAAGGTATCTACTTTAATTTGTTTTTTATCAAATAAGCCTGAATGGATGTTGCCTTTTCTTCAGGAGATGGGTGCCAAGGTCCATCATTTAACGTTTCAATTAAGTACAATGGCGTTCTTGACGGTTGAAAAAAGACTTTGCTATACCTTGCTAATGTTATCCCAGGATATAGGTTCAGACACTTCCGATGGTTTGAAAATTTCAGTACGCTTGACGGACCAGGAATTGGCAAATCTTGTTGGAACTTCACGAGCTACAATATCGAAAGTCATTAGTTCCTTAAGGAAGAACAAATTGGTAGAAAAGATTAAGAATCATATCTATATCGTTGATAAAGAAGGTCTTCGGAATTTTGTTTTTTAAAAGATAGTATGACATGGAACATATAAATGCACAGCATTTATAAATAATTAAAAACGTGAAAAAGAATTCCAGAACAATAATTTGGTTCTGGGATTTTTTTCTGTGTACAGTTATGTGTATGTTTATGTGTATTCATAGAGAATAACAAGTATTATTTTTTTTCTGAAGCAAAGTATATCCAGTATGCCAATTAGGTTCATTAAACTCGAAGGAAGAGAAATAGGGGATTATGTATTTATCTTTAGGCTTTTAATAGGTGTCAAACCTTATAGTGTACAAAAATACATAAAAATAATAAAAAATAGTTAGAAACCTACATTTTTATTATTGTAAGGATAATTTAAAATATTCAATAAGTCGATGAGGTTATTTATATGAGTAGGTTAACCGTTAAAAAAAATTATATCGGGGGTAGATTTAATGAAAGCGTTTCAGAATTTTAAAAAGAGTTATTTGCTTATAGGGGTGTTATTTATTGCCCAGATTCTTAATTTTATTGATAAATCCGCGATGAATTTTGCCATTGTCCCTATTTCTAAGGATTTGAATTTATCATCGGGAACAGTCGGACTCGTTTTAAGCAGCTTTTTCCTAGCTTATGGGATTATGCAATTTATTGGAGGATATTTAGCTGATAAGTATGGAATTAAAAAAGTATTACCTAGTGCTGTTGTTATTTGGTCCCTAGCCACCTGCTTAACTGGTCTTTCACGGTCCGCTTTTTCATTGATCGGTTCTCGTTTATTGCTTGGCATTGGAGAAGGGGCTTTTCCTGCGAGCTGTTCTGTCGCCATTGTTGATAATTTTCAAAGGAAGGCGCGGGCAAGGGCCAAATCTGTAATATCAGCCGGTGCCTCGGTAGGGTTTGCGATTGGTTCGATTATTTGTACTTTGTTGATTACTTCCATTGGTTGGAAGTGGATGTTCCTATTTTTAGGCTTTGTGGGACTGGCAATTGCTGTTCTTCTTTGGACTACCATCCAGGAAAACGATAAGAAAGAAGAAGCAAAGCTACAGAAAAAAAGTAAAGACAAGAGTATTGTAAAAGCTTCATTAAAAAATCCCCTGGTTTGGAAACTGTTGATCGCAGCTTGCTTTACCAACATGGCATTTTGGGGACTTCAAAGCTGGATGCCATCGTACTGGGTAAACGTCAAACATATGGATATGGTGTCCATGGGAATGTATTCATCTGTTCCCTATATTTTAGGATTCTGTTCTTTCCTTTTTAGTGGTTGGCTACTGGATAAATTTTTAGCCGGTCGTGAGAAATTTATTTTTGTTATTTGCGGATTTCTTTCCGCTTTGTTCATCTATCTGATGTTTAATACGCAATCAATCCCACTTGCATTTGCATATCTATCCTTGTCTAATGTGTTTCTTAATGCTCTGAATATAACTGTGTTTGTACTACCTATGAAATATATATCAGAGAATTCTGTAGGTACAGCTACAGGGATTATTAATACCGGAGGACAAATTGGTTCGACTATTACCCCTGCACTTATCGGTTATTTAATTAGTGCATTTAATCAAAATTATAATGCAGCCTTCATGTTCCTTGTAGCCTCTTCTCTAGTAGTTTTGGTCATAGGACTTACGGTAAATACCAAAAGGGACAGCATGGAAGAACCAAATTCTTTACAAAACGCCCAGTAAATTAGTAAAAGAAAATATGAATCTAAAAACCTACTTCAGCCAATCGTACTAATCCAATTATTGAAAATGGAGTGAAATTTATTGAGTTACCATCAAATGATATCAAATATAATAGAACAAAAAAAACAAAAGCTTATTGAAATGAGTGATGTAATTTGGGGATTTTGCGAAACTCGTTATGAAGAATTTCAGTCATCGAAATTAATATGTTCTGCACTTGAAGATGAAGGCTTTCAAGTGGAGAGAAATATCGGAGGAATTGAAACTGCATTCATTGGTAGTTACGGAAGTGGAAGTCCTGTTATTGCTATTTTAGGAGAATATGATGCTTTATCTGGATTAAGTCAGAGGGCTAATGTTTCAGTTAAAGAAGAGCTTGTCCCGGATGGAAACGGACATGGCTGTGGACATCATCTTCTTGGGACTGGATCCCTGGCTGCAGCGATAGCGATTCGCCATTATATGGAATCGAACGGACTAAGGGGTACTATACGCTATTATGGTTGCCCAGCAGAAGAAGGTGGCAGTGGAAAAGCATTCATGGCGAGAGCAGGGGCGTTTCAGGATGTTGACGTTGCATTTACGTGGCATCCTTGGGAAGAGAATCTTGCATATAACGCGAGAATGTTGGCAACTTGTCAAGTTTATTTCAAATTTGAGGGAAAAAGCAGCCATGCTTCATTTAGTCCGCATTTGGGGAGAAGTGCATTGGATGCAGTAGAATTAATGAATGTGGGAGCAAACTTTTTGAGAGAACATATCATCCCGGAGGCAAGATTGCATTATGCAATTACAAATACCGGTGGTTTTGCACCGAATGTTGTTCAGGCGGAGGCTGAAGTTTTATATAAAATACGGGCACCTAGGATGAATCAGGTTAAAGAAATTCTTGATAGAGTTCATGATATAGCGCGGGGTGCTGCTTTAATGACAGGAACGCAGTTGGAGGTTCAATTTGATTCGGCTTCAGCAGATTTGATTCCCAATGTTACATTAAGTTCAATAATGCATGATCAGTTTGTTAAAATCGGTGCTGTCTCTTATAGCCAAGAGGAACTCGAATTTGCGAAAGCAATCCAGGCTTCTTTCACTGAAGATGAAAAGCAGGTACTTAGAAAAAAGAACAAGGTAATTGCTGACACCATTAACCCTTACAATGTTGAACCGGACTTTCTTGCAGCTTCTACGGATGTTGGCGATGTAAGTTGGATTGTGCCTACTGGACAAGTCTACGTTACTTCATTCGCTTTCGGAACACCGAATCATAGTTGGCAATTGGTTGCCCAGGGGAAATCCTCCGTTGCCCATAAAGGAATGCTGTTAGCTGGCAAAGTAATTGCGGCATCTGCTATAGAAGTACTACAAAATCCTGAACTTGTTCAAAAGGCGAAGGCAGAACATCAAGAACAATTAGCAGGAGAAGAATACAGATCACTGATTCCGCCGGAAAGGAAGCCGGAGCCTGTTTTATAATTTCAGTAAAAAATTGGAGGTGAATATATGGATTATTACCAAATGATATCAGAGATTATTGAGGAAAAACGTGAAAAATTAATTGCATTAAGTGATAAAATTTGGGATTTTGCGGAAACAAAATACGAGGAATTCCAATCAGCTGAGCATTTATGCAGAATCCTTGAAGAAGAGGGATTTCAGGTTGAAAGTGAGGCTGGGGGGATTAAAACGGCTTTTGTTGGAAGCTATGGAACTGGGGCTCCTGTGATTGCGATCTTGGGAGAATACGACGCCTTGCCAAATTTAAGCCAGAAAGCTGGCGTAGCTCTTAAAGAAGATATTGTAAAAGATGGTAACGGACATGGATGCGGACATAATCTTTTGGGGACGGGATCACTCGCAGCAGCGATTGCAATTAGATATTACATGAAGCAGTATGGATTGAAGGGTACAGTGCGCTATTATGGTTGCCCCGCTGAGGAAGGCGGAGGCGGGAAGGCGTTCATGGCCAGGGCAGGTTTGTTTGATGATGTAGACATTGCCTTCACGTGGCATCCCTTTGACGAAAATATGGCCTATAATTGCAAAATGCTGGCTACTTGCCAGGTTTATTACAAATTTAAGGGAAAAAGCAGTCATGCTTCGTTTAGTCCACATTTGGGTCGAAGTGCGTTAGATGCTGTTGGGCTAATGAATGTCGGAACAAACTTTTTGCGGGAGCATATCATCCCGGATGCAAGACTGCATTACGCCATCACCAATGCCGGTGGTTCTGCCCCGAATGTGGTACAGGCTGAGGCCGAGGTATTATACAAAATTCGGGCCCCTAAGATGCACCAGGTAAAAGAAATACTTTCCAGAATTGATGATAATGCTAGGGGAGCTGCTTTGATGACCGGAACGGAACTGGAGATTCAATTTGATGCAGCTTCTGCCGATTTAATACCTAATATAGCGTTAGGTAAGATCATGCACAATCATTTTGAAAAAATAGGGGCTGCTTCCTACAACAAAGAAGAATTAGATTTTGCGAAAGCTATGCAATCCACGTACTCGGAAGAAGAAAAAAAGATAATTCTTAAAAGTGGTGGAAAAACAATTTCAGCTACGGTTAATCCGTATTCAGGAGAAACAGGCTTCCTAGCTGGTTCTACAGATGTGGGAGACGTAAGCTGGCTTGTACCTACAGGCCAAATATATGTAACCACATGCGCTTTTGCAACACCTTTTCATAGTTGGCAATTGGTAGCGCAAGGGAAATCATCAATTGCGCATAAAGGAATGCTGTTAGCTGGAAAAGTAATTGCGGCATCTGCGATTGAAGTGATGCAAAATCCTGAGCTCATTCAAAGAGCAAAGGAAGAGCACCAAAAACAACTAGGTGGGGAAGTGTATTCATCGCTTATTCCACCTGAATCCAAACCAAAATCCTTAAAAAAGTTCTAAAACATGTCAATAAAAGGAGGGACTACAGTCTCTCCCTTTGTTGAAAAGAAATACAAATTTAAACTATTTTTTTAATTGGAACGTAACAGGAATTTGCTTTAATAAAGGAAAGGACCGTGTTAAAGGATGTCAGTTATTAAGAACCAATTACGAACCGAGAAGGATTTTTTAGGTACAAAGGAAGTTCCTGCCAAAGCCTATTACGGGATCCAAACACTCCGTGCTGTTGAAAATTTTCCAATAACAGGGTACAGGATCCATGGGGAATTAATTAAGGCAATGGCTATGGTGAAAAAAGCAGCTGCACTTGCAAATATGGACGTCAAACGGCTTAATTCTAGTATTGGAGAAGCGATTGTCAAGGCGGCCGATGAAATGATTGATGGCAAATGGCACGACCAAATCATCGTCGATCCAATCCAAGGAGGAGCAGGAACGTCGATTAACATGAATGTTAACGAAGTCCTTGCCAACCGTGTGATTGAGTTGTTAGGAAAAGAAAAGGGTGACTATTTCCACTGCAGTCCCAATACCCATGTAAATATGTCACAATCGACAAATGATTCTTTTCCTACAGCGATTCATATTGCGGTTCTTAAGCTATTAGAAAAATTGTTGGCAACAATGGAAGATATGCAGACAGTTTTTCAGCAAAAAGTTCAAGAATTTAGTCATGTTATAAAAATGGGGCGCACCCATCTTCAGGATGCAGTGCCCATCCGGCTTGGACAGGAGTTTGAAGCATATAGCCGAGTTATTGAACGTGATATCAAGCGTATTAAACAATCACGCCAGCACTTATATGAAGTAAACATGGGAGCGACTGCTGTCGGAACCGGATTAAACGCCGATCCCCGTTATATAGAATTGGTCGTAAAACATCTTGCTGATATTAGCAGCCTGCCACTAATTGGTGCTGAACATCTTGTTGATGCAACGCAAAATACAGATGCTTACACAGAAGTATCCGGGGCACTAAAAGTTTGTATGATGAATATATCAAAAATCGCCAATGATTTGCGATTAATGGCTTCAGGTCCAAGAGCAGGTTTGGGCGAAATCACTTTACCTGCCAGGCAGCCGGGCTCTTCCATCATGCCTGGTAAAGTTAACCCGGTAATGGCAGAAGTTGTAAATCAGGTAGCTTTTCAAGTTATTGGCAATGACCATACAATCTGCCTTGCATCGGAAGCGGGGCAGCTTGAATTAAATGTCATGGAGCCTGTCCTGGTTTTTAATTTGCTACAATCAATCAGCATTATGAATAATGCTTTCCGCACATTTACATCCCATTGCATAAAAGGAATAAAGGCAAATGAAGATAGACTAAAAGAGTATGTAGAGAAGAGTGTTGGAGTGCTAACAGCTGTTAACCCTCATATTGGGTACGAAGTTGCAGCTCGAATTGCCAGGGAGGCCATTTTATCGAGTGCTCCAATAAGGGATCTATGTTTGAAATATGATGTGTTAACAGAAGAGGAACTTAATTTGATACTTGATCCATATGAAATGACACACCCCGGAATTGCAGGAGCTGCTTTGCTTGAAAGAGAATAATGTAATATATAATTGACTTTTAAATTGATTTGCATGGATATCTAATGTGCGAGAACATCTCTCTTGAATGAGGATGTTCTTTTTTATTTTTAGGCTGTGTTAAAGGACATTGGTGATTTTTTAACCTGTTTGATTGTAGCGGAAGTCACTTGACTCCTGTGGGAGTACGGGGCTGAGGAGGCTCCCCGGCAGGTCCTTGGAAAGCAAGTGCCTTGAGCGGAAATCAACAGCCAAATTTAACACAGCCTATTTTTGAAATGAAGTATGAATCATTGAATTGATATGTTAATTGATTCTTATTTTTAATTTTTAAATTCACGATTCGGTTATTAAAATCCATTTTTACCTACCTAAACCTAAATTGTTTGGTTCCCTAATAGATCTCAAGCTCGTTAAAGAGGAATTGCAAAAACTGAAAGTCTCGAAAATGAATATTCCAGGCTTTATATATATGTAAAGAACTCCTGTTGAGCACTAGTTTTACTCTAAATGAATTAAATCTAGGATTGATTTATTTCATTTTTTACCCTATATGTCAATAATGATATTAAAATATATTTAAACATATATAATAATTTCCATTCTGATATTATTGCTCAACTTTTGAGATTGAATAAATAGAAAATATTAACTAAAGGGAGCATTAGTTGATAAATGCGTTGGGGTACCATATCCATACGGTACCAATTTAGCCCCAATATCTACTAATAATGATGGCTTTATATAAAAACAGTCAAATGCTCAGAAAGTCGTTCGATTTGTAACTCCATCCTGTTCTTTACTTCTTCAACTTTTCGTATGTACTGGTCCTTATTCCGAGCAATAACGGCACTGTTATTGGGTATCTGATTGGGATGAATGCCACGTTCATAGCAAAGAACTTCCTCAAAATAAGTCAAATGCTCACAAAAGGTCTTGATAAATTTTTCTTTTTGATATTCGTCTTTTTCAGCGAACAACGTTTTGAGAAGGAACTCCACCTTTTTCTCCACTTCGCTTAGATTCTTAGAGATTTGTTTTACTGAAACCCCAACTGTCTCACCATGTTTAAAATGGATTGGCATTTATAAATTGGGTCATAGGAATTCCTAGCATCATCGTTTTTTAATATTAATGGGAAAAAACAACAAAAGGGAATTCATGACATCCTGCTTCTATAGTGTTTCTATTTTTTTAATGAGTTTGGGTTTTACGATTCAGTATATGGTTTTGTTAGTTAAAGTTGGTGCTGAATCCTTTTGGTGGTTTTATGTTGTTGTAGCACTCCTCGGTTTTCTAATACTAATCTCTTAATCTATTTGGATAAAAGTAAATTACATACTGTTTTTATTGTCCTGGGTGCATTGTTAATCGTCCTTAGCTGGATCCTTTTATTCGTGGCGAACTCTGCCGATGGAAATTATATTATTACTTATAGGAATAAACTAAGAGGAAGTTTCTCGATTAAGACCATGGTAGGAACCTTTCAAACGATGGGAATTATGGTTTTCCTGCTTATGCATGGTTTCCTATTGAAGCTTAGATTTGGTGGGGAAAAGTAAGAACCTCCTCCCGCACCCAAACTATTACGTTTTAAGTGATTCCCTGGAATTCTCGAAAGTGAAGAAGGATGGCAGAGTTGAATGAGACGACATAAAAAAGATGATTTCATCATATTTATCATCAATAAGAGGTTAAAGAGGTGAAAACATGTTACGCAATGTTGGCAGAAGACTCATCTGGTTTCTGATCGGAAGTTCGATTTTTGCTACCTTTATCGGATATACCCTGTTTAAGGCTGGCCTCATATCACTTCCAGGTATTCCTAAATCCCAAAGATCACTGAATAATAAGCATCCTAATCGAAATAGAAGAGTTGGTAGAATTCGAGTTACTTAGATATATGATATTGTTAGCTTCAATAGTGTCTATGTAGTAATTCTAAGTCAAACATTGGAGGTTTGGGCTTCTTGCACCGCAATGTGCTAAAAGCCCAAACCTTTAATATATTTCTATCTTGACTAAACAGTGAAACCAAAGCGTGTGCAAGAGTATAATAGGCACAGTTATTTGGCAATCCATCAAAACCGTACGTATCTATGAGATTTTTGTATAGGTATGAGAATACATAGGCGGAGAATTTCCGGCTAATGTAAATATTGGGGCTTAAGAAGCAGATATAAGCGGAGAAATTCCGATTAACTGCTCTAAATAAGACATAATCCAAAGATTTAGATAGTATAAACGGAAAAACTCTTTATTTTTAGGGAAATGTGGATATTTCCCAATTTAAACGGAATTTTACCGTTTATTTTTCCAACATAATGAAATCAACATTCAGCTATAACAGAGCCTCTCTGAAGTAATCTACTTAAGTAATCTATGGTATTGCTGTATCTCTTTGTGTCAAACCGCACCTATCAAAACGTCAGGATGAGCGAATCAACTTGTTCATTCTGCACTGATGCAGGAAAGGGGTATTCTTTTTTGAAATTACGAAAACAAGAAAATACAATGCGGTAAAAACTTGGTATAACAGCATTTGCGGAAAATATTACAAATTTGTGATAAAATTGGTTATTTTTTCAATTTTAAGTAATAGTTTAGTAGAATTGAATCATAATAATTAATACAACCAGTTTGTAAGCTTCTTAATAAAAGAGACATAATTATTTACTGCTTAATTCACAAGAATAGGGAGGAGAAAAACGAATGGATGCTAATATTGGAAAGTGCCCGTTTCACGGCGGCGCTGCAAGTAACAATTCTAGGAGTACGACTAATCGAGACTGGTGGCCTAACCAGTTGAACTTGAACATTCTCCATCAGCATGACAGAAAATCAAACCCTATGGGAGAAGACTTTGATTATGCAGAAGAATTTAAAAAGTTAGACTACTATGCCCTTAAACAGGATCTTCGCGATTTAATGACAAACAGTCAAGATTGGTGGCCAGCTGACTATGGACATTATGGTCCATTCTTTATCCGTATGGCTTGGCACTCCGCTGGTACATATCGTACGGGTGACGGCCGTGGTGGCGGTGGTACTGGCACACAGCGTTTTGCGCCACTTAACAGTTGGCCTGACAACGGTAACCTCGATAAAGCTCGTCGACTACTTTGGCCGATTAAGCAAAAGTATGGCAACAAGATTTCATGGGCTGACTTATTTATTCTTACAGGTAATGTCGCTATTGAATCAATGGGCGGAAAGACATTTGGGTTTGGTGGAGGACGCGCAGATGTTTGGCATCCAGAAGAAGACATTTACTGGGGGACTGAATCAGAATGGTTAGGTGATAAGCGATATACAGGTGATCGTGAGCTTGAGAACCCACTTGCAGCCGTTCAGATGGGTCTTATCTATGTTAACCCAGAAGGTCCAAATGGTAATCCAGATCCGCTTGCAAGTGGTCGTGACATACGCGAAACCTTTGCACGTATGGGAATGGACGATGAAGAAACAGTAGCATTAATAGCCGGCGGCCATACTTTTGGTAAGGCACACGGTGCAGGAGATGCTGCTCATGTTGGTCCAGAACCAGAAGCTGCTCCAATTGAAACAATGGGCTTAGGCTGGTTAAGCACACATGGCAGCGGTAAAGGTCATGACACCATCACCAGCGGTATTGAAGGTGCTTGGACTGCTAGTCCAACACAGTGGGATAATGGTTACTTTGATTTATTATTTGGATATCAATGGTGGCTTACAAAGAGTCCTGCAGGTGCCTATCAGTGGCTTGCGGTAAACCCTGATGAGAAGGATCTTGCACCGGATGCAGAAGATTCATCCGTTCGTGTTCCGACTATGATGACTACTGCCGATATGGCATTGCGTTATGATCCAGAATACGAAAAGATATCTCGTCGTTTTCATGAGAATCCAGAAGAGTTTGCGGATGTATTTGCACGTGCTTGGTTTAAACTAACACATCGTGACATGGGGCCTCGTTCAAGATATCTAGGCCCAGAAGTTCCAGAAGAAATTCTTATCTGGCAAGACCCTGTACCGGCTGTTGAATATGCCTTAACAGATGCAGAAGTTGATAAGATCAAAGTCATGATCTTAGACTCAGAACTTACTATCAACGAATTAGTAACAACTGCTTGGGCTTCAGCAAGTACGTACCGCGGCTCAGATATGCGTGGCGGTGCAAATGGTGCTCGCATCCGTCTTGCTCCACAGAAGGATTGGGAAGTAAATCAGCCGGAACAACTTACCAAAGTACTTTCTGTACTAGAAAGCATTCAAAGTCATCTAGGAAAGAAAGTTAGTATGGCTGACTTGATTGTACTAGGTGGTAGTGCGGCAATAGAAAAAGCAGCAAAAGATGCAGGTTTTGATGTAACAGTTCCTTTCGCTCCAGGACGTGGCGATGCAACCCAAGAGCAAACTGACTTAGAAAGTTTTGCCGTGCTAGAACCTATCGCTGATGGTTTCCGCAACTATCAAAAGGAACAGTATCGTGTAAGTGCGGCAGAGCTGCTAGTTGACAAGGCGCAACTTCTAGGCCTAACTGCACCAGAAATGACTGCACTTATTGGCGGGATGCGTGTATTAGGTACTTACTTCGGTGGCACGAAACACGGAGTTTTCACTAATCGTTTAGGCACACTTACTAACGACTTCTTTATTAACTTACTTGACATGGGAATAGCGTGGACGCCTGTAGGCGGTGACGTTTTTGAAGGACGTGATCGCAAGACAGGAGTAGTTGTACGTACAGCAACTAGTGTTGACCTAGTGTTTGGTTCAAACTCCGTTCTACGTGCCATAGCAGAAGTTTATGCTCAAGATGATAACAAAGAGAAGTTTGTACGTGATTTTATAGCTGCTTGGGTCAAAGTTATGAATGCAGATCGCTTCGACCTTCGGTTGAAGAAAGCTCAACTGCTAGGCTTTTCATAGTAACAAGTTAAAAATCTAATTAGAGTAAAATACAAACAGGCCTAAACCTTTGAACAAAAAGGTTTGGGCCTGTTTTTTGATTTAGGATTGTTGTGGAAATGATAGCAGCCAATCTAGGAGCCAGTCCCCCCAATAAATTGATACTTTAATATGGTGGGGGACTGACCCACTGGCCTTGGTATATAACAGCTCATTCTTAAGTTAAAGAAAAATATGGGGAGTGATTATAAATAACCTCGGAAAGAATTTTGCAACCTTGAATTCTTTCATAATTTTCTTTGGCTTCCTTTTCCGACTCAAATTCAAACATTGTAATTTTATTATCCTTAGAGTAGGAATTGTATACAGTAATGATCCACATGGTATTAACCCCCAATTAAAAAATGAATTTATATGCATTTGTTTTATAAAGAAATAACCCCTAAAACTAGTGCTGCTATTACCATTACTGTAGTAGTTCCTAACGCCCATTTAATTAAGAAACGCTGTAAATCACTAAATTCGATTCCTACCATACCTATTAATAAATGTGCTGCTGCCACTAATGGACTTAGTACGTGTAAAGGCTGTCCTAGTATGGAGGCACGGCCTATTTCGGCAGCGCTAATGCCATAAGACTCGGCAGCTTGGGCAATAATGGGAAGTACCCCAAAATAAAATGCATTATTGGACATAAAAAATGTAAAGGGTGCGCTTAAAAAAGCGACAATTACTGGTAAATGCTGCCCAAATGCTTCAGGAATCAATGACACTAAAGTAGTAGCCATAGCATCAATCATTTTCGTACCTGACATAATACCTGTAAAAATACCTGCTGCAATAACAATGGAGACGACCGCTACTGCGTTACTTGCGTGTGAAGAGATTCGTTCTTGTTGCTCTTTTATATTTGGATAATTAACTAATAAAGCAATAGCAAATGCAACCATAAATAAAATCATGAGCGGTATAATATCCATAATTAACAAAACTATGAGAATAAGGGTTAAAGCAAAGTTAAACCATACCAGTTTAGGACGGCGATAGTTAAACTCAATTTTTGCATCCATTTCAGCCGTACCGGCCACTTCCCGAAATGCATCAAAATCGATAACTCCAAGTCTTCTGCGTTCCATTTTTCCGAAAATAAAGGATATAACCAGTACCCATAAAAGCCCAAAACCCATGACAGGAATGAGTGGCAGAAACAGCTCAGATGAGTCAAGTTTCAATGAAGTCATCGCCATTGCAGAAGCTCCTCCCCAAGGAGTCATATTCATTACTCCCATTGAAGACATGGCTACTCCTGCAAGAATTAGAGGATTCATTCTAAGACGTTTATATAGGGGAAGCAAGGAAGAAACCGTAATCATATAGGTTGTGGTTCCATCACCATCTAAAGCAACCATCATCGACAGGACAGCTGTACCTACAACAATTTTTAAAGGATCACCTTTGACGAGTTTTAAAATTTTTCCAATAAGTGGTTCGAATAAACCAGTATCAATCATTAGTCCAAAGTACAAAATGGCGAAAAAGATCATAATGGCGGTTGGGGCAATAGCTTTGACACCCTCAAACATCATCGTACCTAAATCATTCGCATAACCCCCGATTAGACCAAATAGAATGGGAATGAGCATGAGAGCGACAAGGGGTGTTAATCGTTTTGACATAATTAAATACATAAAAACTGCAACCATAGAAAAACCCAAAAAAGATAGCATACTTTATATCCTCCTTTGTTGTTGTTGTTAAAAGCGGGTCAAAAAAAATCTCATTTTCTTGGAGTAATGTAAATCCATATAAGAATACAAGAGTGTGACCTACTGATTGTTAGCGCTTTCTTAGAAAGATTAACACGGATACAGTCAAAGAAATATATATATCAAATATTTTTAATATTCTTTATAAATATAATTATTTTCATTTTTTTCACAGCCAATTCTATAATTTTTCAATGTTACTAAATAGCTAGTAACATTGATGGCAGTTGAACTAAAAAAAATAGAATATTACCATAGTTGTTATATAATAAAGTAGTTACATTATGAAGGAAAATAAGCGAGGCGAAATGATTGGGCAAAAAAATTAAAAAAACACGGTTGCTAACACAAATGATTGTATTTATTTCTATTATTATTCTTCTTACAATTGTATCGGTAAGCGCCCTCTTTTCCTCTATGATTGATGATATGATTAAAACTTCATTGGGAAACCAGGCCATGACAGTAGCAAAGATGACGTCTCAAAAGGAACAAATTATCAATGCTTTTAAGGATCAAAATCCGTCTCTAACCATACAGCCCATTGCAGAAGAAATACGCAAAGCCACAGGTGCCGGATATGTTGTAATTGGCAATAAAGAAAATATTCGCTACTCTCACCATATAACAAAATATATTGGAAAGACTATGGGTTCCAGCAATAAAACGGTATTTAAAAATAACGCCTCTATCATTTACGAAGGTACTGGTATTTCGGGAAAGGCTATTAAAGCAAAGACCCCCATATATAATGAGGACGGAGAAATAATCGGTGTATCGTCCGTTGGCTTCTTAACTTCGGAAGTGGAGGGTAAAGTTCATAGCTATCGCCTTAAGTTACTTCATTTTACTGTTTTTATTTTGCTAATTGGGATTGGAGGGGCGGTCATTATATCAAAGAGGGTAAAAAAATTGATTTTTAATCTCGAGCCCGAAGAAATATCTTTTTTGTTTAAAGAAAAAGAAGCGACCTTAGAATCGATTAGAGATGCCACCGTTGCAGTAAATAAAGATGGCAAAGTAACCTCCATCAATAAACGGGCAAGAGAGTTGCTGAAACACGACCACATTGAGAAAGGCATAAGAATGGAGCATGGGCGTTTAAATACACTGATTAAAACCGTAATGGGAAATCAACAAAACACCATTAATCAAAAAGTTATCTTTGGCGAACAGCTCTATTTGGTTGATGCATCTCCTATACTAGAGAATCAAAGAACAAGCGGAGCCGTATTAACCATACGTCCTGTTTCTGAAATAGAGGAGATTATAGATGAAGTTTCTAAAGTTCAAAACGTTTCTGAGCATATCCGCGCTCAAAATCATGAGTATTTAAATAAATTAAATACTATTTATGGATTGATTACCCTGGAACAATATGATGAGGTAAGGGAACTAATCTCAGAAGAAGTCAAAGAACGTCAGGATATTGTGGTTTTCTTAACTTCTTCCGTGAAAGATCCTTTTATTGCCGCTTGTCTGCTCGGAAAAATAAATCGATCAAAGGAATTAAAAGTAGACCTGGAAATAGATAAAGAGAGCAACCTTGAGAGTATCCCCTCTACATTAAATACAAAACTATTTGTTTCAATACTTGGTAATCTTATAGATAATGCCATGGAGGCAGCAGTTCGGACTAATTCTGAGGTGGCTAAAGTGAAAGTTTCTTTCACAGATATTGGTAGCGATATCATCTTTGATATAGAAGACAACGGCAACGGTATTCCCCAAGAATGGCAGGATATGATTTTTATTCAAGGATTTACGACAAAAGAAGGAGAGAATCATGGCTTGGGACTAGCCATTGTTAAAAATGCGTTAAAAAAAATGAACGGGGAGATTTTTATTTCTACCAGTGATTCAGGCGGAGCTCAATTTACCATTGTTTTACCAAAAGGCAAATAAGAGAGGGTTACGATATATGAGCAAAAGTTTAATCAAGGTAATGATTGTAGAAGATGATGAAACAGCGGCGAAAATTTATGAAAAATTTACTGATAAAGCAGAAGGATTCCAAGTAGTGGCAATTGCAAATACGGGGAAACAGGCACTAGACATGCTTAATGTGTTTACTCCCGATCTCATTTTACTTGATGTCTTTCTTCCTGATATGAATGGGATCGATCTATTATGGGAGATTAGGAAGAATATGAGAAGTTTGGACATCATTATGATTACAGCAGCTAATGATGTTGGCACGGTAAGTGAAGCAATCAGGGGAGGCGCATTCAGTTATATCCTTAAACCCATTATGATTAACAAGTTTTTTGAGGTACTGGAACAATTTAAAGAAACTAGAGAAAAACTAGTCAAATTAACCATTGTCGAACAGGAAGATGTGAATGATTTTTTCATGTTGAAAAAACCACGGGAAGATTCTTTAACCCGGGAGGAATTACCTGAAATACTGCCAAAGGGAATTGACAAACATACATTAAAAAAAGTGAGACAGCAAATAAAGGATATAAATGAAAACATAAATGCAGAAGAATTTTCAAAAATAATCGGAGCCAGTCATTCTACAGGCAGGAGATATCTTGAGTATTTAGTTTCAATCAATGAGATGGAAGTTGAAGTTATATATGGGACGATAGGACGCCCTGAGAGGAAATATCGGAAGAAGTAAAAGCTTTAATATTTTGGGCATTGATTAAGAATATGGTTGACATAGAGATTCTTAATAGTAAAATAACTATAATTTAAGTTTATCTGATAATATAAATAATATATCTCAATCGAATACATAGAAAATAAATGATGAATTTTGAAAGGGGATACATAATTTTGAATTCAAAGTATCTAGATTTACTGGTCCAAAAATATGATTGCGAAGAAAAAGTAGTAACTGAAATTATTAATCTGGAAGCCATTCTTAATCTACCAAAGGGGACAGAACATTTTGTCAGTGATTTACATGGGGAGTATCAAGCTTTTCAACATGTGTTAAGAAATGGTTCAGGGAATGTAAAAGAGAAAATCAGGGACTTGTTTCAAGATGTTTTATTTGAAAAAGAAATAAATGAATTTGCGGCGTTAGTTTATTATCCTGAAGAAAAATTACAATTAATTAAAAATCATTTTGGCAATGAACAAGAATTAAACCAATGGTATATAGTAATCATCGAGCGGATGATAAGGCTTATTTCTCATGCTTCCTCTAAATATACACGTTCGAAATTAAGAAAAGCATTGCCAAGTCAGTTTGTGTTTATTATAGAAGAGCTGCTATACAAAACATATCAATCTACAAATAAAGAGCAATATTATACAGAAATTGTCCAGCAGATCATCTCCTTAGGTCAGGCTGATAAACTCATAACAGGACTTGCGTATACCACTCAGAGATTGGTTGTCGATCATCTTCATGTAGTGGGGGATATTTATGATCGTGGACCTGAACCTGATAAAATCATGGATACTCTGATCAATTATCATTCCGTTGATATTCAGTGGGGAAACCATGATGTACTATGGCTAGGTGCTTTTGCTGGTTCAATGGTTTGTCTCGCTAATATCATTCGTATCTGCGCAAGATACGACAATTTGGATATTATTGAAGATGTATACGGAATCAATCTTAGACCCCTGCTGAATCTTGCGGAGAAATACTATGAGGACAATCCAGCTTTCAGGCCTAAGATACATTCAGAAAAGAAACTATCTGATCATGAAAAATTACAAATAACGAAAATTCATCAAGCAATTGCGATGATTCAGTTTAAGCTCGAAATGCCTATTATAAAGAGACGCCCGAATTTTAATATGTCAAAAAGGCTTTTGCTGGAGAAAATTGATTATGACAAAAATGAAATAACGATTTATGGGAAAACCTACCCTCTAGAAAATACTTGCTTTGCGACCGTAAATCCAGAGCAGCCTGATCAATTATTAGAAGAAGAAAAGCAGGTTATGGAAAAATTATTATTTTCTATCCAGCATTCAGAAAAGCTGGCCAGACATATGAATTTTCTTATGAAGAAAGGTAGTCTGTATTTAAAATATAACGGGAACCTTTTAATACATGGATGTATTCCTTTAGATGAAGAAGGGAATATGGGGAAAATGGTGATTGAAAATAAAAACTATTCAGGTCGTGAATTACTGGATGTTTTTGAACATTATTTACGCCATTCTTTTGCACATCCTGAGGAGACAGATGATCTTGCGACAGATATGGTCTGGTATTTATGGACAGGAGAATATTCATCACTCTTTGGAAAAAAAGAAATGACAACTTTTGAGAGGTACTTTATTAAGGACAAGGCAACTCATAAAGAGGGAAAGAACCCATACTACCATTTACGCGAAAATGAAGATTTTTGCCGCAAAATCCTAACTGAATTTGATCTGAATCCTGACTCGGGTCGTATTATAAATGGACATACACCAGTGAAAGAAATTGAGGGAGAAAATCCAATTAAAGCAAATGGTAAGATGATTGTCATCGATGGCGGTTTCTCTAAAGCTTATCAATCAACAACAGGTATTGCAGGATATACATTACTCTATAATTCCTATGGTATGCAGCTCGTCGCACATAAGCATTTTAATTCAAAAGAAGACGTCCTGCTAAACGGTACTGATGTTTTATCAATAAAAAGATTGGTAGATAAAGAATTAAAGAGAAAAAAGGTAAGAGAAACGAATATTGGAGAGAAATTATTACAGGAAATTTCTATTTTGAATAATCTGAGAGAACTTCGCTATATGGATTGACAATAATTATGACATGGGGCAGGAACACTGTCCCAGTTTTTTTGCATATAAAAAATCAAGGTTTGATAAATGGGGAGAAAAAAATAAGGAGAGGGGACTATTCATTTGTGTCCACTCTCCTTATTATATTGTTTTTATATATTGCAATATAGAATTTAAGCTATGACAGGTTAGTCCCTTAATACCAATAAACGTTCTTCGATCTCGTTTAAATTAATAGTCCTTTGTGAAACTCCTGTTTCCATTGCAGCCTTAGCTACTGCAGCGGCAACATGTGCAGCTACTCTAGGATCAAATGGATCCGGAATAACATAATCCGGGGTAAGCTCTTCATCCTCAATTAACCCAGCAATCGCATAAACAGCTGCTAGTTTCATTTCTTCGTTGATTTCTTTTGCACTAACGTCTAAAGCACCGCGGAAAATGCCAGGGAATGCTAATACGTTATTGACTTGATTTGGAAAGTCCGAACGGCCTGTCCCGACAACAAATGCTCCAGCTTCCTTTGCTTCTTCCGGCATGATTTCCGGAATCGGATTTGCCATTGCAAATATAATAGAATCACGATTCATCGAATAAACCATTTCTTTTGTAACGGCACCAGCTGCTGATACTCCAACAAATACATCCGCCCCAACAAGAGCATCTGCCAGTGTACCTTGCTTTTGTTCTTTATTAGTGATGCGTGCCAGTTCCTCCTTAAAACGATTCATCCCATCTGGACGACCTTCATAAATGATTCCTTTTGTATCACATAAAATAACATCTTTTACACCCATATTAAGCAGCAGCTTAACGATCGCTACCCCTGCAGCACCTGCGCCGTTTGCAACAACACGAATATCTTCTAATTTTTTGTCAACGAGTTTCAACGCATTAATTAACCCTGCAGCGGTTACAATGGCTGTGCCATGCTGATCATCATGGAAAATTGGAATATTACAAATTTTTCTCAATCTGTCTTCGATTTCGAAGCATTGCGGTGCTGCAATATCTTCCAAATTCACACCACCAAAAGTCGGCTCTAATAATTTAACGACCTCGACAATCTTGTCTGGATCTGATGTATCTAAGCAAATTGGGAATGCATCAACATCTGCAAATGATTTGAATAATAAGGCTTTCCCCTCCATGACTGGCATAGCGGCTTTAGGTCCAATATTTCCAAGCCCTAATACAGCTGTGCCATTGGAGACAACAGCAACGAGGTTTCCTTTTATTGTATAGTCATACACTTTGTTTTCATCTTTATAAATTTCCATACACGGCTCAGCAACCCCAGGAGAATAAGCAAGGCTCAAATCCTTTGCATCACGCAAGGGGACCTTTGACATAACGCCAAGTTTTCCTTGCTTTTCCTTATGTATCCTTAATGCTTCTTCATGTAAAATTGACATAAATTTTTTTCTCTCCCATTTATTAATCATTATTTGTGTTGCGCCTTTATTAAAAAAATATAAGTACTATACGGATGATAATAATATAATTTTCAGAATAATAAAAATTGATAAAAATTATACTTATCTATAAGAAATTTTTATATGGAAAAAAAAGGATTTTATTGTAGAATGATCATCCTAGATTGCAGCCCATTAAAGTACTTTTCTCTTTTCTAATAAAATGAAAAAAAGAGAAGAGAAACGTCACTATCGCGTTTCCCTTCTTTTGGTTATCTATTTATTTCAACATACTATCTAAATAGCGGATTACTTCAACTGGTTTTCCGGAAACTTTCTCATCCCGTTCTTGATCTTTAACTAGCTTTTCTTTTGCTTTCCTTAATACTTTTTCCTCAATAGCTTTCGGAACGACTACAACCCCATCAGCATCCGCTACAATGATATCTCCCGGGCTTACTGAGGTTCCACCGCAAGAAATCGGCACGTTTACTTCTCCCCAACCACCCTTAGCACTTGATGCAACAGTCGTACCTTTGCAGAAGACTGGAAAATTAAGCTTTTTTACACCAAGGATGTCACGAATAACCCCATCGGTTACGATCCCTGCAATTCCTAATGTTTGTGCAAGTCCAAGGATAAAATCCCCTGCAATGGTACGATAGCTATCACCTTTGGCATCCACTACGAGAATATCTCCTGGCTTGGCTTCACGAATCGCACGTAACACGCATTGATTATCACCAACAGGCATTTTTACAGTATAGGCACGACCTGCTATCCTGTATTCCTCTTTTAATGGTTTAATTAATGGATCCATGTTATTTAATCCTTGCATTGTGTCAGAAATGCATGTGGTTGGAATCCCATGAAATGCTGAAACAAACTCGCTCATTGAGTTGCCCTCCTTTAATATTGTAATAGAAAGTTATTCTATACTACTAAAAACATTGGACTTTTAATAATAGTAAAAAATAATGGATGAATAAAACCAAAAGGAATCTGAAAAATGGTTGTAAAATTTCATGTCACCATTAATCCTATTCAATTAGATAGGTAATTATGAGAGAGTTTACATTTTTGAAGAAAGGGGAGGGGGACAAAGGTGTAAGATGAAATGGATTTACGTAAACCTATTAAAAAAAGAGAGGAAATATCCTCTCTCCGTGAATAAACTAAAAAATAGACTCTGCACTTTATATTTAGTTATCTGAAGGCTCTACTCTTTAAGCGTTCTGCTAAAGGTACTACAATGATACCTGCTATTACGACCTGCATGATGTTACCAGGGATGGAGCCGAATGGCTGTATCCAATTACTATAAAGGATCACTTCTGCAAAATAATAGCCAACAACCTTAATTATTAATGCGGTGGCAATTGCTAGAGTGTTAACAAACATTTTATTGCCAGGTACTTTTTCGGAAATAAGTCCGACTACAAAGCCCATAGCACCTACAATGATAAATGTGAATGGGGACCAAATAGCCCAGCCTGAGATTAGATCGAAGAACCCCATACCGAAAGCTCCAGCTATGGCTCCTGTTTTCTTGCCGTAAACCAGGGCAGCAATAAAAAGTGGAACGTTGCCCAGATGGATAAGCCCTCCGTTACCCATAATTGGGAGCTTAATGTTAATGAACATCGTAGCTAAAAGAGTTAGGGCAATGAATAATGCATTGATGACAATGACTTTTGTCTTAGATGTTGTTTTTGGTGGTGAGAATGTGGATTCCATATGTTAACCCCTTCTTTTTTTAAAAATAATATCATACAAATAATATTTAATAAATGGAATTTTGAAACATTTATTAGATTTTAAGGTAATTTTCCACATCTACCGATAAAGAAAATCCATATAAATAGGAGTAAAAGAAAATAGGAGTAGAAATCATTGGACAAACAAAATAGCAGATTTAGATGGATTGTATTTGCTTCTGTCATGTTTACTTATTTATTGATGGCGAGCCAACGAACTGCACCGGGGTTGATTACAGAACAAGTGATGAAGGATTTTAATGTAACTGCTACAACGATTGGTTTACTTACAAGTATACAATTTTTTGTATACACAGGATTGCAAATCCCAATGGGTATTTTGGCAGATCGGTTTGGACCCAATTTTTTCCTCGTGATAGGTGCCATACTTACTGGCATAGGTACAATCATGTATAGTCTTGGTACCCATGAAATTGTCCTTTTTTTGGCCAGAATACTGACGGGGACGGGGGATGCGACCATTTGGGTAAATATGGTGTTAATTTTGGGCCAATGGTTTAAAGTAAAGGAATTTGTTCGATTAATTGGTTTGGCGGGAATGACGGGAAGTCTAGGTTTCCTTTTTGCAACAGTCCCGTTCTCCATATTAATTAACTTACTTGGTTGGAGGGGGGCATTTTTTTCAGCAGGACTCCTTTTATGTCTGTGTGGAATCCTTCTTTATTTTGTTCTTATAAAAAAAGCAAAACAAATCTTTCTTACCAAATCGGCCGCTGTTAAAGAAGTGATACCACGTGAAAAAACGTTTACGATACTACGAAGAATATTCTCGAATCGACAAGCGTGGGCTTTATTTTTTTGTCACTTTGGGATTGTAGGTGCATATGTGGGATTTATCGGTTCGTGGGCAGTGCCTTATGGGATGGATGTCTATGGAATGACTCGTTCAGATGCAAGTCAACTTATTATGATTGGACTGATTGGAGCACTTATTGGTGCTCCTCTAACTAGTTGGATTTCGAGTCGATTAGACACAATTAAACGACCTTATGTTATTGTTCATACTATGATTTTATTGAGTTGGTCCTTCTTTCTTTTATTTAAGGGGAATCCACCCTTTTCCATGCTCGTTCTGCTTTTCTTTATCATTGGCTTTGGTTACGGGGCAAGTGCCTTAACTTTTGCTGTCGTTCGCCAATCTTTTCCGATGATAGAATCCGGCATTGTATCGGGGTTTGCGAATACAGGCGGATTTCTAAGTGCGGTATTGCTGCCAAGCATTTTTGGATATATTTTGGATCATTTTCTGACAGCTTCAGGTAGTGTGGGTAATGGATACTACTACGGTTTCATTACTCCAGTTATCTTCTCTATGATTGGTGTGATAGGCGTGATTTGTATTAAGGAAAAGCGCCAGATGAAAAACATGACTCAAAATTAATAAGAGTCGTGTTTTTTTATTCTATATTTGGCTAACAAACAAGAGTTCAAAACTTCTGTCATTTGCAACATTTACATAGATATTGTTAGAAAGTTCGAATGTATGGACATCTCTTCTAATAAAGTAAATGTAACGGGAGTAAAAAGGCTTCTTAACCAGAGAACAGCCGGCTAGTTTTATATTATTTTAACTAATGTAACTAAGTGTTTTTAATAAAGGGGGGGGTTAAATGCTGCATATTGTAGCCTGTATCAAGCAAGTGCCTGACACCAAAATTATTAAGATGAATCCAAAAACAAACACGATGGACCGCAGGACAGCGCCCGCGATCTTGAATCCGTATGATGCTCATGCTGTTGAAGAGGCGGTTCGTCTAAAGAATAGGTATGGAGGAATCGTATCTGTTGTAACAATGGGGCCGCCTCCTGCGGTTACCGCTATTAAAAAGTGTATTGAGATAGGTGCCGATGAGGGATATTTAATCACGGACCGCCGGTTTGCAGGTGCGGATACATTGGCAACGAGCTATGCCGTAACAAAGGCGATTGAAAAAATTGCAAAAACGAAACCCGTTGATTTAATCATTTGCGGGAAAATGTCCATTGATGGAGATACCGGGCAAGTCGGACCTGGAATTGCTCGACGTCTCGATATTCCACCCCTTACGTCTGTGAATAAAGTAACGGAAGTCAATCAAGAGGAAGGATATGCTATTGTTCATCGCAAGTTTGAGGAAGGATATGAAGTCGTAAGGTCCACATTGCCATGTCTGTTTTCTGTTGAAAAAACAATTAATGAAGTACCCTATTCTCCGCTGCCAAACATGCTGAAAGCAGCCAGATATAATCCTCACATCTGGTCTGTCGATGACTTGGAAGAGGTAGATATTAAACAGCTTGGATTGAAGGGATCTCCAACGATTGTTTCCAAAGTATGGGCTCCGCAGAAACCGGCAGGGGGCACGTTCCTTGAAGGTAGCCCATCCGCACAAGTTGAGCAATTGCTCTCTGTCCTGCTAGAAAAGAAAGAGTTGTTTGAAACAAAGGAGGGAGTGTAATTGGATTTCAAAGATTACAAAGGTGTTTGGGTATTTATTGAACAAAAGGATGGTGTAGTTGCTTCCGTATCCCTAGAACTACTGGGTGCCGGTAGGAAGTTGGCAGACAAGCGGGGAGTGGAATTGGCCGGTATTCTAATCGGGGAAAATGTTAAACAATTAACAAAGACCGTTTTTGAATATGGAGCCGATACTGTGTATGTATATGATCAACCTATCTTTAAACATTATCGGACTGAAACTTTCATGAAGGCGCTGCTGGAGTGTGCTGACAAATATAAGCCAGAAATTATTCTCTATGGGGCCACCTCAACAGGAAAAGACCTGGCAAGTGCTGTTGCCACCGATCTTCCGACAGGTTTGACAGCGGATACAACGGAACTTGATGTGGAAGAGGAAACAGGTTTACTACTGGCGAGCAGACCGGCTTTTGGCGGAAATATAATGGCGACTATTTTATGTAAAAAATACCGGCCGCAAATGGCGACAGTACGCGCAAAAGTCATGAAGGCACTGGACCCGGAGCCGGGGAGAAGCGGCAAGATTGTTCAAGAAACTATACCCCTAAAGGAAGAAGATATTCGGACAAAGGTCTTGGAAATTGTAAAGGAAACAGTAAAGAAAGTACGAATCGACGAAGCGGACATTATTGTTGCAGGTGGGAAAGGATTAGGGAGCTTCGAAGGATTTCAGATCATCCACCAATTGGCTGAAACGCTTGGAGGAGCGGTTGGTGCCAGCAGAGATGTAGTAGAAGCGGGTTGGATCGACCATGCTCATCAAGTCGGGCAAACCGGTGTAACGGTCACGCCTAAAATATATTTTGCGATTGGAATCTCCGGAGCGATTCAACATATTGTGGGAATGAAAAACTCCGGGTTAATTATTGCCATAAATAAGGACAAAGAGGCTCCCATTTTTCAGAATTGCCATTATGGAATTGTTGGCGATGCCTTTGAAATCGTTCCTATTCTAATCGAGCAGTTTAAAAATGCTTTAACTAGAGAAAAGGTAAGCAATACCAGAGAGGTTTAAACTAATATTGTTAGGGCCGCCTCGTTTGCTATGTTGGGAAACCCAATAAGCAAACGAGGCTTTTTTAGAAGAAATTGATTTTTATATTTGAAGTAAAGATCATATCTGATTTCCAAATATTGTTGGAAAAATAAGCATATTGATTTATCATTAAAATCATAAATATACTAACGTCGAGGAATGAAAGGGATTGGGTTAAATGCAGGTAAAAGAAATTACCGAGAATGAATACTTAGAAGCAATGAAACTATCAATGTATGCTTTTCAATATAAGATTCCGGAAGTTGATATACCGGCTAGAAAAGAATCATTGAAAAATCATACTATTCTAGGAATATGGGATGAAGACGACAATCTGGCTGCGAAACTGCATATTATGCCACTCACCATTTTCATGAAGGATGCCGAATGGAAAATGGGTGGAATCGCTGGAGTTGCTTCATACCCAGAGTTTAGACGAAACGGTTATGTAAACGCACTCATTGTCGAATCTTTGAAACACATGCGAAATAGTAATATGATTGTATCGCTTTTACACCCATTTGATATCTCTTTTTATCGGAAATATGGATGGGAGGTTTTAAGTGAACAGAAGAAATTAACGTTTGAAAAAGCAAACCTTAAGTTCCTTGAAACGCAGACAGGTTTTATAAAGAGATATTCCAGAGAGTCCCATAATGAGGAGATTGAAATGATTTACCAGCAATTTTCCACGCAACATACCGGAATGTTAAAACGCGATACAAATTGGTGGAAAAAACACGTTTATAATGAGGATTCGCAGCTTGTTGTATATTACCATTCCTCGAACGAGGCAAGGGGCTATCTTCTGTACCAAGTGAAGGATAGAAAAATGGATGTGGAGGAGCTGGTTACTCTTGACCACGATGCGAGAAAAGGGCTATGGAATTTTATCTGCCAGCATGACTCCATGGTTGAAACAGTTACTATGACTCTTGCAACTCACGATCCATTTCCTTATTTTCTGCCGCAGCCAAAGGTGAAAAATGAGTTAGCTCCCTATTTTATGGCAAGGGTTGTCGACGCTGAAGCATGTTTACTGAAATTTCCGTTTCTACAAGAAAATGAGCCACTGTTCCTCCATCTTGAAGATACACATGCACCATGGAATAATGGGAGTTATCTGCTAGGAAAGGGAGAAATCAGGGTGTTTAAAGAAAAAACGGGAGGTCAATGTGTTCATCCTCCTAAAAAAGGGATTCAATTAAATATTAACTCCCTTTCAGCGATTCTATTCGGGTACAAGAGACCGATGGAACTTTTTGAAATGGGATATTTGAAAGGTTCCAAGACTGAGATAGATCTTTTCGAAAAAAAGATTCCAGCGATAAAATCGTCATTTTTTGATTTCTTTTAACTTAACGCCAATAAAAATATTCATTCAGGCCCTACTTTTTGTTAGGGCTATTTTTTGTTATTCAAAAAAAGAAAATTCAAAATTTTATTTATTATTGGATTGACAAAGGAATATGTTTATGAGAATATAGCATTGTGAATACGCTTTCAATTTTTAGATAATTTAATATTTTACGATTGATTGTATTGGGAGAGAGTGACGAATGTCGCCGCCGACGGAGCAAGTTCCATAAAATCCTTGGAATTAATCTCTCAGGTAAAAAGAACCACTACATGACGTAGCTCTGGAGAGTGCATATTTCTATATATGCCACCAAAGGGGATTCGCTTTTATGCGGAACAAACTTTCAGGTAAAAGGACAGAGAAGGTGAAACATTGCCTTCTTCTGTCCTTTTTTTGTTGCAAAAATTAACGAAATTCTACTTAATCACTACTAAACCCTACATTAGCAATAGCCATATAAAAAGTGAAGATCATCAAAAACACTTCTTAAATGGCTTTTTTATAACTTTTTTCTACTGATTAAGGAATTAACTCATTTTTAAAATAAGGAGGAGAAAGAATTTTAATGGGATGGGACTGACCTTTTTCAAAATAAAAAAGTAGAGGGTGGGAATTCATATGCAGGAACAGAAATTGGATAGAGGCCTAAAAAATAGGCACGTACAACTAATCGCTATTGGTGGAGCAATCGGAACAGGATTATTTCTAGGTGCCGGAAAATCTATACATTTAGCTGGTCCATCAATATTATTTGCTTACTTAATTACAGGTGTCATTTGCTTTTTGATCATGCGGGCACTTGGGGAACTGCTCTTAACCAATTTGAACTATCATTCTTTTGTTGACTTTGTAAGAGACTATTTAGGTAATATGGCAGCTTTTATCACGGGATGGACCTACTGGTTTTGCTGGATATCTATTGCAATGGCAGACTTAACAGCAGTTGGTCTTTATACTCAATATTGGTTTCCCTCTGTACCACAGTGGATGCCAGGATTAATTGCGCTTGTCATCTTGCTAGGTATGAACCTCGCTACTGTCAAGCTTTTCGGCGAAATGGAATTCTGGTTCGCATTAATTAAAGTTATCGCGATACTGGCACTCATTGTAATCGGTGTGTTCATGATTATTAAAGGCTTTTCCACCAATGCAGGAGCATCCAGTTTCACGAACTTATGGAGCCATGACGGCTGGTTTCCAAATGGCATAAATGGGTTTATTCTTTCATTCCAGATGGTTGTGTTTGCGTTTGTTGGCATTGAACTGGTAGGACTTACAGCAGGTGAAACAGAAAACCCAGAAAAAGTAATTCCAAAGGCCATCAATAATATTCCTATTCGAGTTTTGATTTTCTACGTTGGAGCCCTTATTGTCATCATGAGTATTTATCCATGGAACGCGATAAATCCTGCGAAAAGCCCATTTGTTCAAGTCTTCGTGGCGGTTGGAATCGCTGCAGCTGCTGGTATTGTCAATTTTGTCGTTCTAACTTCCGCGGCTTCGGCCTGTAACAGTGCCATCTTCAGTACAAGCCGTATGGTATACTCACTTGCCAGAGATAAAAATGCACCTGTACCATTTACAAAACTTACTTCCCGTAAAGTACCTTCAAATGCATTGCTCTTTTCAACTGTGGTCATTTTAATTGCCGTTGTGTTGAACTATGTTATGCCAGAAGGAGTATTTACCCTAATAACAAGTATTTCTACCGTATGTTTCATCTTTATTTGGGGGATTACAATTATCAGCCATTTGAAATACCGAAAAACAAGACCAGATCTAGCAAAAATAAACAAATTTAAATTGCCGCTTTATCCATTTTCTAATTACTTGATCCTAGCTTTTCTAGCATTTGTTCTGGTTGTGCTTGCACTTGCAGAAGATACTCGCGTTGCCTTGTTTGTAACTCCAGTTTGGTTTATTTTACTAATTGCCATCTATAAGATGCGGAATATGAAGGCAAACTATGCAGATCAAGTCAATCAGGAAAAGATAGCAGAAAATTAATAGGTAACTCAAAAATGTCTTATGATCCATTTTTGATACCGTTTTCAAAAAAAGCTTGACTTGGCTTCCAGTAACAATTATTCTGAAAATAATAAAAAAATAGAGCGGATGACGGTTGTGGGAGAGTGCAATTTTTACACGCCACCGAAGGAGCAAGTTCCAAAAAAAACCCTTGGAATTAATCTCTCAGGTAGATGGAACCACAGCGGGACGCAACTCTGGAGAGCGCATTAAAGTTATGCCACCAAAGGGGAATGTTCGTAACAGAACTAAACTCTCAGGTAAAAAGGACAGAGAAGGGAATATGAAGCTACATGCTTCCCCTTCTTCTGTCCTTTTTTGCGTGCAAAAAAGCAGATATTTGAAGCATAAAGGGGAGCCTGAACAATATTTCAAGGAGGAGTTATCATGAGTTTACAACAGAATGATCAAACCATTTTTGAAGCGATTAAAAAGGAGCAGGATCGTCAGCATCAAACATTGGAGTTGATTGCATCGGAAAACTTCGTTAGCCAAGATGTCCTAGAAGCAATGGGAAGTGTGATGACCAATAAATATGCAGAAGGCTATCCAGGAAAGCGTTACTATGGCGGATGTGAATTTGTCGATGTGGCAGAACAAGCAGCTATTGATCGTTTAACAAAGCTGTTTGGTGCTAAATATGCAAACGTTCAACCTCACTCAGGTGCACAAGCTAACTTTGCTGTTTTTTTCGCACTTCTTCAGCCTGGCGATAAAATCATGGGAATGAACCTTTCACAAGGTGGACATTTAACGCATGGAAGTCCTGTTAGTGTTTCAGGAAAATGGTTTGATGTTGTGTCCTATGGCGTCAAAGAAGACAATCATTTGATTGATTATGATGAGCTGGAGGAAATCGCGAAAAAAGAACAGCCAAAATTGATTATTGCAGGGGCAAGTGCTTACCCAAGAACAATTGATTTTGCACGCTTTAGACAAATTGCAGATCAAGTGGGTGCAAAATTCATGGTGGACATGGCGCATATTGCAGGACTCGTTGCTGCTGGTCTTCATCCATCGCCAGTTCCATACGCAGATGTTGTGACAAGCACCACGCATAAAACGTTGAGAGGACCTCGAGGCGGTATCGTTTTATCAAACAATGAAGAGATTATTAAAGCGATTAATAAATCTGTGTTCCCAGGAATTCAAGGCGGCCCCCTTATGCACATCATTGCAGCTAAAGCGGTTGCTTTCAATGAGGCTTTACAACCAAGCTTTAAAGATTATGCGAAACAAATCATTGATAATGCAGCAGCACTTGCGGATACGTTAAAGGAAGAAGGAGCAACCCTTGTCTCTGGAGGTACAGACAATCACATTGTTCTTTTAGATGTTCGCCCGTGGAACTTAACAGGAAAAGAAGCAGAGAAATTGTTAGAAGAAGCAGGAATTACTGTTAACAAAAACACGATTCCTTTTGACCCTGCAAGCCCATTTGTCACAAGTGGAATCCGTATGGGAACTGCTGCTTTAACAACTCGCGGTATGAAGCAGGATGATATGGAGAAGATCGGTAAAGTAATCGCTGCTGTTCTGAAAAATAAAGGTAATCTTGAAGTTCTTAAACAAGCAAAAGAAACGACTAAAAATATTTGTGGTAACTATCCACTATTTCAACAGTTAATTACTGTTTAAGAAGGAGACATTCCATGGAATTTCAAAGTTGCTTTGATATAATCGGCCCGATTATGGTTGGGCCCTCGAGTTCACATACAGCAGGTGTTGTGTCAATCGGAAAATTTATATTTGAACTATTAGGTCGTTGTCCAGAAGAGACAAAAATTGTATTTTACGATTCCTTTGCTGAAACGTACCAAGGACATGGAACAGATAAAGCGCTCATCGGCGGATTACTTGGTATGAATACTGACGATTCACGAATAAAAAATTCGTTGGAGTGGGCAAAAGAGGAAGGTATGCAGTACCATTTCGAGTTTGAAGACAAATGTACTTTTTATAACCATCCCAATACAACGATTGTGACAGCCAAATGCAATAATCGGGCTGTAAAAGTTGGAGGGGTATCCCTTGGCGGTGGTTTATCCAAAATCTTTATGATTAACGGAAGAAAAGTGGATATTCGGTTAAGTTCAGGCGATGATTTTACGTCCCTTGCTAGTCATTTCCAACCAAACGAGAAAGTATTTATGGAGGCAATTTAATGGAAATTAAGTCCATGGCAGAACTGATTGAAGCTTGTGAAAGAGAACAAAAAACCATTGGTCAAATCATGTTGATGTTGGAAGCGAAAAAGTCGGGAAGAGACGAAGAAACCATTATCAGCATGATGGAAGAACGATTGATCAAAATGAAGGAGGCCGTCGATAGCGGAATTAAAGACGGCTCAACAGCACCAAGTGGTATCTCCGGCGGTGATGCGGTGAAAATGTATAACTATATGACTCAGGGCAATGCCTTGTCAGGAAATTACATTAGTAATGCCATGACGTTTTCATTAGCTACATCTGAAAGCAATGCACGTATGGGGATTATTGTTGCTACACCAACTGCGGGAGCAGCTGGAATTTTACCTGGTGTATTGTTTTCACTTTATAAAAATGACACCTATTCATATAAAGATTTAGTCATGGGCTTATTTACTGCAAGTATGCTAGGTTACGTGATTGCTAACCGTTCCTTTATTTCAGGAGCAGCAGGAGGCTGCCAAGCAGAAGTGGGATCCGCAACGGCAATGGCTGCGGGGACAATCGTAGAGTTAAAAGGCGGTACACCACAACAAGCTGTAAATGCAACCGCAATTGCTATGAAATCATTATTAGGCTTGGTGTGCGATCCGGTTGCAGGACTTGTTGAAGTACCTTGTATTAAGCGAAATGTCATTGGTACCTCGATTGCCTTTTCTGCTGCCGATCTATCACTTGCTGGCGTGGAAAGCCGGATTCCATGTGACGAAGTCATAGAAGCGATGTATAAGGTTGGAAAGGAAATGCCAAGGACACTAAGGGAAACCGCACTTGGCGGGCTGGCGATGACCGAAACAGGTAAAAAGGTAAAAGAACAGTTATTTTGTCGGAAATCTAAATCGGAGGTAACACAATGACTACTAATACATTGTTAAAACGGACACCCTTATTTGAAACATATAAAAAACATGGCGCAAAGGTCATCGATTTTGGCGGCTGGGAGCTTCCGGTACAGTTTTCAAGTATTTTAGAAGAGCATGAGTCAGTACGTATCCGTGCAGGACTTTTTGATGTCTCTCATATGGGTGAAGTAGTGGTAGAGGGAAAAGATGCAGAAAGCTACATAAACTATCTGGTCACAAACGATGTGACGAAGCTCAGTATCAATCAGGCACAGTATACTGCAATGTGCTACCAGAACGGCGGAACGGTCGATGATTTACTAGTTTATAAATTAACGCATGATAAATATTTACTCGTCATCAATGCGGCCAACATTGATAAAGACTTTGAATGGATGAAGCAACATGTAAAAGGAGAGGTAACACTCAAAAATATCTCCAATGAAATTGCGCAGCTAGCCATTCAAGGACCAGAGGCTGAACGTATTTTGCAAAAACTAACGGAAACCAATCTATCTGAAATTGGCTCATTTAAATTTGCACAACATGTTAATGTTTCCGGAATAACAGATATCCTCGTATCACGTACAGGTTATACAGGTGAAAATGGTTTTGAGCTTTATTTAGCAGCTGGTCAGGCGGAAGCACTATGGGAAAAACTGATAGAAGCAGGGTGTGAAGATGGCTTAAAGCCATGCGGATTGGGTGCACGTGACACCCTTCGTTTAGAGGCACGTCTTGCACTTTATGGTCAAGAACTGTTAAGCGATATTAGTCCCCTTGAAGCAGGAATCGGCTTCGCGGTGAAAACCAATAAAGAAAGTGATTTTATTGGAAAAGAGGCACTTTTAAGACAAAAAGAAGAGGGATTAAAACGCAAATTAGTAGGAATTGAAGTCACTGGTCGTGGGATTCCCCGTCATGGTTATAAAGTAATTTCAGAGAGTGGAGAGGAAATTGGTGTAGTTACATCGGGAACACAATCACCCACTCTAAAGAAAAGCATTGGTCTTGCTCTTATATCAGCGGAGTATGCACAAGTTGACACACAAATAAAAGTAGAAATCCGTAATAAACAAATTGATGCAGTAGTAATTAAGACACCTTTTTATAAAATGGGTTAATAGAATCATAGAATTCGATACCCACAGTACTTAATTACATGATAAATGGTCAAATACAAATACAAAAATGAAGGGAAGTAAAATTATGACAAACGCAACTGCAAGTTTACTATATAGCAAGGAACACGAATGGGTATTACAACTAGACGGAAATCGGGTACGAATTGGAATTTCTCATTTTGCACAAAAACAATTAGGGGATATCGTGTTTGTTGAAACTCCGGAGGTAGATGATGAAGTTACAGTGGAGGAATCGATGGGCACAATCGAATCGGTTAAAGCTGTTTCTGAAATTTACGCTCCAGTATCAGGCACGGTTATTTGTGTAAACGAGGATTTAAACGATAGTCCTGAGACAATCAATGAGCAGCCATATGATGCAGGGTGGTTAGTAGAAGTGGAACTATCTAATCCAAAGGAGTTAAAATCCCTATTAAATGAAGATGAGTATCAGGCGTATATTGAGGGAGGGGAATAAGATGACCAACACATTTAGGTACCTTCCTGATACGAAACAAGATCAAGAGGAGATGCTCACATTTTTAAACATGTCTTCAATCGATGATTTATTTGAGGACATTCCAAAAGAAATACGTTTAGAGGGTGAGTTAAACATTCCAGAAGCGGTTCCAGAGCCGCTTCTGTTGAAAAAAATGCAACAGCTTGCTTCCAAAAACAAAAGTGCAAATAACTATCCAACCTTTCTTGGTGCAGGTACATATGATCACTACATTCCAAGCGTAGTAAATCATATGATTTCACGTTCAGAATTTTACACAGCTTATACACCATACCAACCAGAAATCAGTCAAGGTGAGCTGCAAGCCATTTTTGAATTCCAGACAATGGTTTGTGAGTTAACAGGAATGGATGTTGCCAACTCTTCCATGTACGATGGCTTTACATCACTTGCAGAAGCTGCCTCACTTGCTATTTCATCAACAAGGCGTTCAAAAGTGCTTGTTTCAAAAGCGGTTCATCCTGAATCACGAGCAATATTAAATACAGTAGCACGCGGCCAAGAATATGCAGTAGAAGAAGTCAATCTTGTTGATGATGTCACCGATTTAAGAGGACTAAAAGAACAAATGGATAAGAGCATTGCCGCCGTTATTGTTCAATACCCGAATTTCTTCGGATCGATTGAAGATTTGGCAGAAATTAAAAAAATTGTGGATACACAAGGAGCATTACTCATTGTAAGTGCTAATCCATTGGCACTGGCGCTTCTGCAGTCACCAGGTAAACTCGGGGCAGATATTGTGGTGGGTGATATGCAGCCATTAGGAATACCGATGGCCTTTGGAGGCCCACACTGCGGTTATTTCGCAGTTCACAAAAAATTTATGCGTAAAGTACCGGGGCGGATTGTAGGACAAACAAGGGATGAGCAAGGAAAACGTGGATTTGTGTTAACGCTGCAAGCACGTGAACAGCATATTCGACGAGATAAAGCGTCTTCTAATATTTGTTCCAATCAGGCATTAAATGCGCTTGCATCCTCTATATGCATGTCTGCACTTGGAAAGCAAGGAATTCGACAAATGGCCCAGCTAAACATTGAGAAAGCTGACTATATGGCAAAGTGTCTGCAAAAGGCAGGCTTTATCATTATCAATCAATCACCATTTTTTAATGAATTTGTGGTGGAACTTCCTCGTCCGGTCAAAGAGGTCAACAACAAACTGCTTGAAGCGGGAATCATCGGAGGATTTGACTTGGAAAGTGCATACGGCTATGACAATCAAATGCTTATTGCCGTGACAGAGCAGAGAACAAAAGAAGAGATTGACCAATTTGTAAAAGTATTGGAGGAAGTCGTAAATGATTGAATATAATGAGCTAATCTTTGAAATTAGTCGTGAAGGTCGTATGGGTTCAAGCCTGCCGGAAACTGACGTGAATCGTATTGATTTAAACACGAAATACCCGAAGCATTTGATTCGTGATGTACCAGCCGAGCTCCCGGAAGTATCAGAGCTTCAGCTTGTCCGTCATTACACAGCGCTTTCCAACCGAAACCACGGAATTGATAATGGGTTCTATCCATTAGGTTCTTGTACGATGAAATACAACCCGAAAATTAACGAAGATGTTGCCCGTTTTGATGGCTTTAGCCGCATTCACCCTTATCAGCCAGCAGAAACGGTTCAGGGCGCTTTAGAGCTTTTATATAATTTGCAGGAAGAATTAGCAGAGATCACCGGCATGGATTCAGTAACGTTACAGCCTTCTGCAGGAGCACAGGGAGAATGGACTGGCTTAATGATGGTAAAAGCCTATCTTGAACAAAAAGGAGAAAAAAGAACAAAGGTCCTTGTTCCGGACTCCGCGCATGGTACAAACCCTGCCAGTGCAACGGTTGCCGGGTTTAAAACAGTCACCATTCCTTCCAATGAAAATGGATTGGTCGACTTAGAAGAATTAAAAAAGCATGTGGATCAGGATACAGCTGCATTGATGCTGACAAATCCTAATACACTTGGATTGTTTGAGAAAGAAATTTTGGAAATTGCCAAAGTTGTTCATGAAGCAGGCGGCTTATTATACTACGATGGAGCAAATGCCAACGCCATTCTTGGAAAAACAACACCGGGTCATATGGGATTTGATATTGTGCATTTAAATCTTCATAAGACGTTCACGACTCCACATGGCGGTGGCGGCCCAGGAGCTGGTCCAGTCGGTGTGAAAAAGAAACTCATTCCGTACTTACCTGTCCCACGTATTGAAAAAGATGGTGAGAAATATGTACTGAACTCGAATCATCCACTATCAATTGGCCGTGTAAAAGGATACTATGGAAACTTTGGAATTTTGGTTCGTGCTTATACCTATATTCGTACAATGGGACCTGTAGGATTACGTCAAGTTTCTGAGGGGGCAGTGCTTCATGCGAACTACCTCCGTAAAAAACTTGAACCATATTTTGATGCTCCGTATTCCCAAGTGTGTAAACATGAATTTGTATTATCCGGTTCTAGACAGAAAAAACTGGGTGTAAGAACTCTTGATATGGCAAAACGGCTCCTTGATTTTGGCTATCATCCACCGACCATCTACTTCCCGCTAAATGTTGAGGAGTGTTTGATGATTGAACCTACAGAAACGGAGTCAAAGGAAACAATGGATGCCTTTGCCGATGTGATGATAAAAATTGCAAAAGAAGTAGAAGAAAACCCAGAGATTGTGTTAGAGGCACCACACACGACAGTCATCGGCCGGTTGGATGAAGTACAAGCGGCGAGACAACCAATCTTACGATATATAATAGAAGAAACTAATCAAAAGGTAACAGTAAAATCTTAAACGAATGATCATTGAACCACTAGGAATGAAGAAATGGAGACAATTAACCTTCCTATGATCTCTCATTCTTGGTGGTTTATTAAATACAAAGGCTGTGTTAACGGTTATGTTGATTTTGAAACCCTGTTGGTTGGAGTGGAAGGCACGAAGACTCCTGCGGGAGTACGGGGCAGGGGAGACCCCGCAGGAGCAAAGCGACGAGTTATCATGAACGAAACTAGCTCCTTACTCGTAACATCGTAGGTTAATTTGGTTAGAATGTTTACTGAAAAAAACATAACCAAATCAGAGCTACATTACGGAAGGAGCTAGTTATTATGAAGGATACCATAAAATACGTAGGTTTAGACGTATCAAAAGAAAAAATAGCTGTTGCGATTGCAGATGAGGGTCGAGATGAGCCTAGATATTGGGGCATGATTTCGAATACACCAGAAGCAGTTAAGAAATTGATGAAAAAGTTAGGAAACAGCGAGAACTTACGAGTGTGTTACGAAGCAGGTCCTACCGGATATGCATTGTATAGGTTATTCCTTACTCTAAATATTCACTGTATGGTTATAGCGCCATCTTTAATTCCTCAAAAACCTGGTGAGCGTATTAAAACGGATCGTAGAGATTCCGTTCGACTGGCTCAATTATATCGAGCTGGAGAATTAACTTCTGTTTACGTTCCTACTCCAGAGGATGAGGCTTTACGAGATCTTGTTAGATGTCGAGAGGATGCAAAAGAAGACGAATTAAGGGCTAAACACCGGTTAAGTAAATTTTTACTACGTTATGATATCCAACCTCCATCAAAGGGAAAAAAATGGACCGTTAGGTATTATAGATGGTTGGACACGGTAAAGTTTGAAAACTCAAAACTACAAGTGGTTTTTCAAGAGTACTACCATCAAATTAAAGAGATACAACAACGAGTCTTGAGACTAGAAGAAGAAATCAGAATACAAGCAACGAACAGTATTCATGCCCCAATCATTCAAGCTTTACAAGCTTTAAGAGGCGTTGCGCTAATAACAGCGACAAGTATTGCGGCGGAAATAGGTTCTTTTAAGCGCTTTTCTACCGCTAGACAGTTTATGGCGTATTTGGGGTTAGTACCTAGTGAATTTTCGAGTGGTGAAAGTAGAAGACAAGGTAAGATCACCAAAACAGGAAATCGGCATGTCCGGCGACTACTCGTGGAATCGGCGTGGAGTTATAGATATAAACCGTCTGTTAAAGGTGAATTACAAAAAAGACAAGATGGACAGTCGCCGACTGTTCTAGCAATATCCTGGAAAGCACAAAACCGACTTCATAAGAAATATTTTCGATTATTATCAAGAGGAAAAGAAAGTGGTAAAGCCATCACGGCAGTAGCAAGAGAGCTAGCAGGTTTTATTTGGGCAATCACGCAGGAATTAGACGAAGTAGTACCAGCAGCTTAAAGAAGTACGATTCTCTATGACATTAGTACATTAGAAATAAAATAGATGGATGAGAATAGGGCTCGAAGGCAAAGAGAAAAACCGGAAAGGAAAACCCACGTGCCTCCTCTGTGCTATATCTAATTAGATTAACGCACGTCACGAGTTAGTGGATAAGGCCTTTATACGGAAAGATAAAATGTGAAAACCCACGGATATCAGAGCGCTAACCGCAGTAGAAGTTTTTGCCTTCGTGCCGTGTCCTTAACATCTATTCCAAGAAGGATGAAGGAAGGAAGATTATTCCAACTTTAGCTTAATAAAGTGTCTCATCTCTTTGAATGGCTGTCAAGGAGAGCACTTGACAGCCATTCAAAGAGATGAGAAATGGTCTGTAAGCTAAAGAAGGAGCTACCCTAGCCTAAACGGCTAACTATCTAACCAAGTAAGCGAAGAAGCGAGAAATAGCTTCTCTTCTTAGAGTTGGTCAAAAATAAACCAAAACCGAGTTTAAGTGGGGAGCCTTGACAGTTTCGTTCATATCAGGAGGCTCCCCGGCACGCCCGCGGAAAGCGAAGTGCCTGGAACGGAAACCAACAGACCTATTTAACACACAGCTAATACAAAAAATCTAATGTCTGTTTTTAGGAGTGATAGACATGTCTACAAATTATGTTCGAAAACCAGAGTGGTTAAAAATAAAACTAAATACAAATGAACAATATACAAGCCTAAAAAAAATGATGCGTGAAAAAAACCTTCATACCGTCTGTGAAGAAGCAAAATGTCCAAATATTCATGAATGCTGGGCTGAACGGAAAACAGCGACTTTTATGATATTAGGAAGTATTTGTACGCGAGCCTGCCGGTTTTGTGCGGTTCAAACTGGCCTGCCGACAGAACTTGATTGGGAAGAGCCAGAGCGTGTTGCAGATTCAGTGGAAAAAATGGGCTTAAAACATGTCGTGATTACCGCTGTTGCTCGAGATGATTTAAAAGATGGCGGAGCGGGGGTATTTGCAGAAACGATCAGAGCTGTAAGACGCCGAAATCCATTTTGCAGCATTGAGGTCCTTCCGTCCGACATGAAAGGTGAATATGAAAACTTAAAAACATTAATGGATGCAAGGCCTGATATATTAAATCACAATATTGAAACAGTTAAACGGTTATCACCAAGTATTCGGGCACGGGCAACATATGAACGTTCCTTAGAGTTTTTGCGCCGGGCTAAAGAAATGAATGCCAGTATTCCAACCAAATCAAGTATTATGATTGGACTTGGAGAAACAAAGGAAGAAATTATCGAAACGATGGACGATCTTCGATCGAACCATGTGGATATTATGACAATTGGTCAATATTTGCAGCCTACCAAACATCATTTAAAAGTTCAAAAGTATTGGAGTCCACAAGAGTTTGAGGAACTAAAAATGATCGCCATGTCAAAAGGATTTAGTCACTGCGAGGCAGGTCCCCTTGTTCGCTCCTCCTATCATGCGGACGAACAGGTCAATGCCGCAACCGTAACAGTGTAATGAAATTGGCGTTAGGAGAAGAAGGTCCATGATGATAAAAATGACAGAAGCGGCCATTAACAAACTTAAAAAAATGTTTGCCAATGAAAATTTAAATCCTCGGATTGATGCCGAAGTTAGCGGCGGATGCGGAATATCTGTTAAGTTTTCGATTGTATTTGATGAACCTCGGCGAAATGATTTATGTATGGAAATAGAAGGGATCCAGTTTCAAATAGACCGTTTTACAAAACGCTATTTAGATGAAGAAACGCATATTGACTATAATTCAGAACAAGGTTTTATAATTGGGGAAAGCTTTACCTCTAGTGCATGTGCCATTCCAATTGAATAATCAGATAGAGAAGTCTTAGTAATATATAGGAAAGTTTCATCAATCTTAAAGCAAGTTTTCCGATAGATAAAAAGGTAAGAGGAGATAACACACATGACAAAAGAATATGATGTTGTAATTATCGGTGGTGGCACGGGTGGGTACGTGGCTGCCATTCGCGCTTCACAATTAGGTTTAAGAGCGGCGGTTATTGAAAAAGGAAAAATCGGTGGAACATGCCTTCATGCTGGTTGTATTCCGAGTAAGGCCCTATTAAGAAGTGCAGAAGTATTCGCTCAAACAAAGCATGCAGATAAGTATGGTGTAATTGCCCCTGTAGTTGGTCTTAATTTTTCAAAAGTACAGGCCCGGAAAGAAGAAATTACGGATCGCCTATATAAAGGTGTCCAACATTTAATGAAAAAAGGAAAGATCGATGTTTATGATGGAAAGGGAAGTATTACACAGACAAAAGATGTGTTAGTCGAATTGAATAATGGTGAAGGGGAAGTCATTTTAAGCCCTAAAAATATTTTAATTGCCACAGGATCCCGTCCAAGAACAATTCCAGGCCTTGAAGTGGATGAGAAGTATGTGATGACATCGGATGAAGCGCTAAAAATGGAGAAGCTTCCGGGTTCTATCATTATCGTTGGCGGCGGTGTAATTGGAATTGAATGGGCATCTATGCTTTCTGACTTCGGCATCCAAGTTACTGTAATTGAATTTGCCGAGCGTATTTTACCAACAGAAGATACAGATATTTCAAAGGAAGTACAGCGTTTGATGAAGAAAAAAGGAGTAAAAATCGTTACAGGAGCAAAAGTTCTTCCAGAAACGCTGGAAAAAGGTGAGGGTGTTTCCATTAAAGCGGAGCATAAAGGTAAAGAAACACCATTTTCTGCAGACAAACTTTTGGTATCTGTAGGGCGCTCTCCAAATACAGAAGGTTTTGGCCTTGAAAAAACGGCCGTTGAACTAAATCCGTTTTTTATTCAAACAAATGAGTTCTATCAAACAAATGAACCGAACATTTACGCCATTGGTGATGTCATTGGCGGCTTACAGCTTGCCCATGCTGCTTCACATGAAGGAATCATTGCTATTGAACATATGGCAGGTAAAACGCCAAAACTACTTGATTCAAACCTTATTGCCAGATGTATCTATTGCAGCCCAGAAGTAGCGAGTGTCGGGCTCACAGAGGAAGCTGCAAAGGAAAAGGGCTACCTGGTGAAGGTTGGTAAATTCTCCTTCCGTGCGATTGGAAAGGCATTGGTTTTTGGTGAATCTGACGGATTTGTCAAACTGGTTGTTGAAGATGGAACGAATAAACTTTTAGGAGCACATATGGTAGGTCCCCATGTAACGGATATGATTACTGAGGCCGGGCTTGCTTGTGTATTGAATGCAACAGCAATGGATATTGCCCATACAATTCATCCGCATCCTACATTAGCCGAAGCTATTGGTGAAGCTGCCCTTGCTGTGTATGGACAGGAAATTCATGCCTAACTCATTACGAGGGTATTCGTCCTTCTATAATACATAATTAATAATCTTAAGGATGGTGTATAAGCGGTGATCACAACATCGAAGCCCAACCGGGCAAAATTACTAATTTCATGTCGGGAAAAGCCGGGTATTATCTCGACTGTCACGAATTTTTTATTAGAACACAAAGCCAATATTGTCCATTTTGACCAACATACAACAGATCCAAGAGCAGGTATGTTTTTTATGAGAATCGAGTTCGAGTTGGAAGAATTTGAATCTTCTATTAAAAAGCTTGAAGAAGATTTAAATGAGCTTGCGCAGGATCATGCCTTAGATTGGCAGTTGAGCAGTAATGAAAAAAGAAAGCGGATGGCTATCTTTGTTTCGAAAACTGATCATTGTCTAAACGAACTTCTTTGGCGCTGGAAATCCAATGAAATTTCAGTAGATATCCCAATGGTAATTAGTAATCATACTAGTTTAAAAGATGTAGTTGAAAGTTATGGCATTCCTTTTTATCATATTCCAATGTCTCACGAAACGAAAGAAGATGCCGAACAGAAAGCATTAGAATTGATGAAAGGGAAGGTGGACTTAATTGTCCTTGCTAGATATATGCAGATTCTTTCCCCTAATTTTATTTCTAAGTATCCTAATCAAATCATTAACATCCATCATTCATTCTTGCCGGCATTTGTTGGCGCAAATCCTTACGTGAGAGCATTTAACCGTGGTGTAAAGTTAATCGGTGCAACTGCACATTACGTTACGAATGATCTTGATGAAGGACCAATTATTGAACAGGATGTACAGCGAATTAACCAACGCTATACTGCAGAGGATTTAAAGACCGCCGGACGTCATGTGGAGAGAAGGGTTCTTGCTGAGGCCGTTTCCTGGCACGTAGAGGATAAGGTACTTGTTCACGGTAATAAAACGATCGTATTTGCTTAAGACTATAAGGAGAGGGTGCCATTGCCAGGAAATGAACTTGTAGGGGACATGATTAATATCCTTTTAGCTATACTTTGGATATGGATTTTTCTTCAAAATAAACGAAAGCGTACGATAAACCACGCACATGTTTTTTTGTTCGTACTTGCAGTGGGGATATTGCTCAATTCACTTTATCAAGCAATCAATAGTTGATAGGACAGAGTTAAATTAGATTGGTTTAAATAGTTTTTTATCAAGCTAAAATTTGAGGATTTATTGGTGAAAATCTCACTTTCTATTATGGAAGGCGGGATTTTTATTTTTGTTAGAAAAGTGATGGTGAAAAATTAGTGTTGTCCTAAATTTACATCTAATGGATAAATAAAATAGCAAATTGGAAAGATAAATTAACTAAAAGGGGATACTTTATGATTGTTCAAGTGCACTAAATGGATTCTGTTCTAAGAGATAGAAACCAGTGTCTTTTAACAACAATATAAGTAAACAGGAGATTTACATGGAAGATACAATTATACCAATTCTGAGAACAGGTTTCAGCTTTATGCTTTTAATTCTCGTTACTCTGGTTATTGGAAAGCACATTAATTCTCATAAAAACCACTATAGCTTTGCCTTATCCATTACGATTGGTTCCTTCATAGCTAACATGGGGTTTGATACGAATTTAAAGTTCAAAGAAATGCTAATTTCATTTTTTGTATTAATTTTAATGTTTTATTTGTTCATGGTGTTATCTTCTAGGAGTCGAGGTTTTAGAAGATGGTTATCTGGCAGACCTACTGTGCTAATAGAAAAAGGAAAATTACTAGACAAGAATATGAAAAAGGTAAAGTTCTCGATTGATGACCTTAATCAGCTTTTGAGGGAAAAGGATATCTTTAATATATTTGAAGTTGAATACGCATTACTAGAAGTGAACGGGGAATTATCCATTCTTAAAAAGACACCGTTTAAAAATGTAATAAATAAAGATATAAATTTGCCCATTTCATCGGAGGCGCTGCCAGTTGAACTAATTATGGATGGTGTAATCATCCAAAAGAATGCTACCGGCATCTATAACCGAGAGTGGATTGAAGCTGAGTTAAAAAGAAGAAATTTACGAATAGAAGAAATTTATTATGCTGTAGTCAATAGCAATGGTTACCTTTTTGTAGATAAATATGAGGATAAACTAATTTCACCTACAGATGTTGAATAATTTGAAAAGTCTAATAAGTTGTGAAAAAGTTAAGGAGAGGGGACTATACCCATTGAAGTCATCTCTCCTTATTTAGATAGTTCTATGAACTGGAAAAAGGATCAAAAATGATGAAATTTTTTCAATCCATTGCGACACTAAGACAGTAAATTACCCTCACAATTTATTTTTCCCTGACAATCAGGGCGGAAATCCAGCCTTCAATTCCGTTTGGGGTTTGAACTTTTAGCCACTTTATTCCTTTGGAGTCTACTTGTTCTTCATTTAAAAAGTGCATTATTTCACCATTTGTAATAGTGTATAGATGGGGCGCGGTTAGTGTAGGAGCATCACGAATATTTCCGCCTTCTTCATATTTCTTATTTAAAATTAATTCTTTTCGTTCAGGTGAAGTCACGGATGCTTGTATGTGCACATGTTCTTGGTTTAACCAGACCTCAGTTTTCTTCCATTTTTGTGTATACCACTCATTTGGATTGTTGATGATTGCTGCAGTAAGCAAGATCACTAGAGTTGTGGCAGAATAGAAGGACCATCTTTTAATCCTTGTCTTATTTCTTTTCCGTTTCATGGAAAGCTGTATGATTCTGTTGAAAAATCTTTCGAACAAGGCGAGCAATCCTTCAATGATATCAATCCAAACAGAAATGCCAGCTTTTCCCGCTTCTCTCCGGCTTCTTTGCATCGTGCAAAGAAGTGCCATGATTGGGTAAGAAATGGGATAAAGCATTTTTTTCAACAAACGGCACAACAAGTTTAAGAAGGGAGGAACCATGTACAACAAAATCAGCCTTGCGAGTTGCAGGAACACAAAGAGAACCAAAAAAATACGCAACCATTCCGGAAGTACAGAAATAAGTGACCAGATCCAAAACAGCTGATTTAAAATGGATTCCACAATCGCTAATCTCCTTTATATAAATAGGATGAAAGTTCTCTCCTTGGACCTTCAATCTGTTTTTTTCTATTGATGTTTTCCAAATTGACGGGGAGATAGGGGAATAGTTTTTTTAGCTTGGCCAATCTTTGTTCTGCCTCAAACTGGTTAATAGTGTGATCGTTGATCAAGTTTAAAAGTTGTTTGTTTACCTCATATTTGAAGGCTTGATTTTGGCTAAACTCCGATTCTACTAACCGCTTTGCCATTTCATTTTTTTCTCCAAGCTTCCCTGCAGTGATAAAATCACCTGCTTGAAGGGCTTCTTTAATCGAGGCCGAAATCCGGCGTGCTTCCTCCAAGTCCAGAGCTTCTTGATAGGCGGATAGTTCTGCATTCCGGTCTAAATCGGCGATCGCCTCATCATGGCGCTGGTCCCGAATACCTTGCCGGATCAAAACACGAACATTTCGAACCACAATACCAGCCTCTCTTAACACCTTGACCAATCGCGAGGTTTGAAAAAATTCTTCAATATGTCTGGCAAAACTCAGATCCTCTTCAATAGGAAAAAATCTTGCTTCCGACTCCACCCAGAAGGGCAAATTATTGTTGAAAATGTTGCCAATTTCTCCTGCATTTTGTTGAACTAACCTTTCGGGGTGTTCAACAGCAATATCGATAAATAAATTGACAGAGAACCTTCTACCTCTTGTTGCCGAAGGGACTTCCTCCTTGTAGGCGATAGTTTGCTGCTGCATATTGACAGTATAAACCCTATTATATTTGCCAATCCGCAATTCACTACGTGACAAACGCTCTCCATTTTTGACTGCAAAGTATTCGTTGTGATTATTAACATAAACAAAGGCATAAGTCATAGACGACGCTGGCGGTTTTTCCAAAAAGCTAAATTTGACGTCTTTAACATCTTCAATAAATTGCATTAGGTTATTCCCTCCTGGTTAACTATTTTCATTGAGAGATCACTTCCGCTTGTCTACATTCTATGCTGACAAGCGGAAGAAAAGCCCCCAAATCTGCAGAAATTGGGGATTGAGGGAACTGAAGTAACATAATTATTAATAGGGGGTATTGTGATGAATATTAAGGATACCATTTTTGAAAATGAAGGACGAGAGTTTCCAGGAGCGACCTATTCAGAGGTAGTATTGGCACCTGCTTATGAGCATGCCAAACAAACTTTACTAGAGCCGATGCTCGCTGTCCATAAAGCCCACCTGATTATGTTGGTAGAACAAGGGTTGTTGGAGGAGAATGGAGCATCCCAAATTATGGAAGGGATTTCCGCACTTGATATGGAAGCACTTCTTAATTCCACCTATGATGGACAGTATGAGGATCTTTTTTTTCTTGTGGAAAGTAAAATTATGACTGTAGCTGGCGAGATTGGCGGAAGTTTGCACCTTGCCCGGAGTAGGAACGATATGGGTGTTGCAATATACAGGATGGTTCTTAGGGACAAGATTCTCCTCGCCACCCGGGCGCTGCTCTCGTTTCAAGAAACACTTTTGAGGGTGATCGAGAACTATAAGGAAACCATTGTCTTGGGGCATACCCATACGCAGCAAGCCCAGCCGATGACGTTCTCCCATTATCTTCTGGGTATGTACGATGTCGTTGACCGTGACTTAAAAAGATTGAAAGCAGCCTATGATACTTGCAATGTAAGTCCACTCGGCGCTGCTGCACTTACGACAACCGGATTTCCGATTGACCGAAAAACAGTCGCAGAGCTATTAGGATTTCCGAAAATCATCAAGAGTGCCTATGATTCGATTGGCGGTGCCGATTATTTAGGGGAAATTGCCACAGCGATTCAATTAACCTTTATCAATCTCGGCCGATTTTCACAAGACCTTCTCTTATGGTCCAGCCAGGAATTTTCAGCGATTCGTGTGGCAGACCCTTATGTTCAGAAGAGTTCCATTATGCCGCAAAAAAGAAATCCTGTATCACTAGAGCATATTCGTGCATTAAGTTCAAGCGGAATTGGAAATGCCCAAACCGTACTTCAAATGTTACATAACACACCGTACGGAGATATAAATGATACTGAGGATGACCTTCAGCCGTATTTATGGAAGGGCCTGCTTCTAATTGATCAAGTTTTTCGGTTAGCAAAAGTGGTGGTTGGAACGTTGGAAGTAAATGAAGGACTATTAAAAAGAAGGGCCCAAGAAAGTTTTGCCACGATAACTGAATTGGCCGATACGCTATTTAGGAAAGCAAACATACCGTTCCGAACCTCACATTCCATAGCCAGCCAAGTGGTGAAAATTGCCTTGGCAAGGGGACTGAATGCTACTCATGTCACATCTGTACTCGTAGACGAAGCTGCAAAAACAGTTGTCGGATTTCCATTGAATTTATCGGATGAGATTATTCGCACAGCAATGGACCCAGAACACTTTGTGAAAATTCGATCGCTTCCTGGAGGACCTGCACCGGAAGAAATGCAGCGGGCGATTGTGGAAAGAGAAGCAGGTCTACACCACCATGTTTCATTACTCCATACCGAGGTTAATCGGCTTAAAGTTTGTATGGAAAAACTTGATCAACTGACAAGTCAGTGGGGCAAAACAGATGGAAGACACTAGTGGACTTTAATTTATCAGTATTGATATACATGAAGTTAAAAACTAACCGCACGGTGATTTTCACTTGTGCGGTTTTTGGATTAACTTCCATTCCCGAGTTAGACTGTGTTAGCATTGTTTTTTGTCCTTTCGCATCCTGTCATTATTTTAAGCAAATTTCATTTACCAACCATATCACAACTAGTTTATAATAAAAGGATGTCCAAATTGGCTGTAATAGTCTATTTCTATGAAACTAAGAAGATCTAAGTAGGTGAATACAATCGACATCATTGAAACACGGGTGAGAAGTTTTATAGCTGATATTCAACACCCTAAACAAAAAAAGAAAATAAATATTAACGATTTAGAACTTCAGTTGCGGAAGTTAATAGATGATTATTTTGAAATGGATGGGTATTCGCTGTTTTATCGTGCCATAGAAACATTGAAAGAAGAAGGACAACTAATCCCCATTCTAAATAATCAATATAATGGAAGAACACCATCTCTATCGTTATATCACTGGGTAAATTTAAAAGTTCAGGAAAACAAATGGAATCGTCTTGAAATGATGAAATTAGGTGATCAGTTTGATTTTTCCTTTTATGAACGGCATCCTGAATGGCAAAAGAAAGATGAATGGAATCGTATCCAGAATGTCTATACATTTCTAAAGTCCAGTCAGGAACGGGAGGTCGTGTCAGTCGAAGAAAGAAGCCTGGAGCTTTTTGGTCATGAAAAATTCATACTCGACAGTGATAGCTTTCCTGATGGAAAAGGTTTTTTAGCTAGAATTGGCATTGGAGACGACCAGCTTAAAATGGTAAACTACGGCGAGCCTTTTGTCTTTTGGATGAAACAAGGGAAAGAAATGAAAGATATTCAGAGAGTTCTAATCGTCGAAAATCTATCTTTCTTTCATACATCCATTAAGTTATTGGAAGCAAATCAACTCGACTATGAACCGGAACTGATTATTTATGGTGAAGGAACGAAAATTGAACGGAGCTTCTCCTTTTTCTTTAGAATGTTTCCACCTAAATCCTATCTTTTCTATTATGCAGGAGACCTTGATGCTGCAGGTTACGGAATCCTTATTCGGCTTATCGAAAAATATCCAGATTGCTGTATTCAGCCTGCCTTAAAAATTTACCGAAAGATGCTCGAATGTATAGAACAAAGGAATGAACAGAAACAAGGTCAAACACAAAACTTCAAATACCGTGATTTATTCTTTCAATGGTTTACGGAAGAAGAGCAAGCGCTATTACAGGATTTATGGCAGGAAAATAAGCGGATAGCGCAAGAAGTGTTAACGATCGAATCATGGAGGCGGTGGACGTGAACGAATCATGGGAAGGATTCGCCCAGCGGATGCAAAGATTAAATCCATTATTTGAACTTGGCAGAGGAATGGAGGTGGGGGATCTAAAACCTCATATCCAAACCATTCTCATGCATGTGCTACTCACCATTTTTTATCGAGAATTAAATGATGATGATCATAGAAGTAAATCCGATATCAAATACATGGTGGAAGATTCCATAAAGCAAATGAAGCTTTTAGCAGACGAAAAGCAAATTGAACGAATTACCAGTGGGCTTTTATATCAGGGAAAGGAAGAGTATAGTAAACCGTTTGAAGCCCTATATTACGATGAAATCAAACAATCGTGGGAAACGCAAACCTATCGATATGTCACGATGGATGAATTATATACGAACTTAGAAATAGGAGGATCCATTGTTTATAAACTCACGGATGTCTCTCAGGAAATGATTTTTATGAGCAGAGAAATGGCAGAGGAATTCTCCATTACAATAGAACAGCTCTATAGTATGCAGTTGATTAAGAACGGTAATTTTCGAAAAGCTACACGAAACCTCGATCACCTCATTTCAAGAGTAAACCGCTTAATGGCAAATGAATTCACCTTTCAAAAAGAAATGATTAACAATCCCAAAATCTTATTAATGGAAGAGGAATGGCAAAGGGCCGACAATCGGGTTGAAATTGAAAAGCAATTTGAAGAAGAAAAGAATCACTTCCGGACCATTACTAATATGATAGAAAAGACCAAACGCAGGAATGAAGAAGATGATTTTATGCAGAAAGAATTGATTCTTCTTCAAGAAAAAATTGGCCATACAAGACAATTGCATGATCGTTTTGCTAAGCTAGTCATTCAAAATATTTCCTATGAAATGAAATTAAAGGCGGAAAACCCTTCATTGTTTTGGGAAAACAGTCTGGTTTCATTTCGGGAGCATTTTTATGAAAATTGGTTCATGCAGGAAGGGATCAAAAATTTCGAGATAATAGAAGGTGTCCTTTCTCCGTTATTTTCACCGAAGAATGAATTTATTCTGCCGCTCGATTGGATTTGGGGCGAACAAGAATTTGATGAAAAACAACTAACTGATGCCGTTATTGAAGAAGAGGCAGAAGAAAACATTACTCGGTTGCGAGTGACGAACTGGGATTCAGTTATTAAGGCATGGAGTTATGTTTTTCAATTTTTACAAACAAACCGTGAGTTCTCGTTAGCTGATATAGCCGAGCTGCCACTAGCAGTACAGGATTTATGGTTTGAAGAATCTGAAACGATTGATTTGTGGATGATGTTCGATAAAAAACCGCTGAAGATTCAAGTGCTGCATCGAAAGGAAGAAACCTTAACAGATGAGAGGGAAATTCTTCTTTATAAATTAATGAAGGAATATCCGCAATTTCAAGTCTTCGAAGGCTTAAAGATTTATACCATGTTTGACCATCGGGCAGAGCCGCATCAATGGTATCAAATGAAAATTACCCCTTTTAAAATTTGTGTTCAGGAGGAGAAATGATGAATGCAGAAACGATCAAAAGAGCATCAGCTGTCTATTTTTCTTTATTGAAAGATAAAGTCATCGACGAAAATAGCGAACACTTTCAGACATATTTTGATCCGGAAGTGAGACAGACCGTTCTTTTATTGGCAGACGAATCAGGTACATATATCATTGAATCGCCTAAACGGATCCACTTAGTTGTTCAGCCAACCGGATCTGTCTTTGCTACGAATTTTACCCATATGAAGGAAAAGCATAGACAAGTTGAAACGAAGAAACATTTTCATCTGATTAGCGTTGTCATTATGTCTTTTTTAGCAGCCATAGACCGCAACCAGGCAGCAAAAATCCGCACAAAGCGGGAAGGGATTAGTTACTATGCATTAGAACGGCAAGTCAATGACTTAATGATGAAATGGGAGAGCATTCTTAAAATTGAACCGACCTTCGGAGAAGAAGAACGGATTGATATGAAGGAAGTTGTAACAACATGGAAATACATGGAGGTTGACTCGGATGATTATGGGAGTAAAAAAGGCAATAGACGGACCCGTATCGGTTTAATTGCCGGCGCTATGCGCTTATTAGAGACAGAGGGGCTTATTGTCATTCTTGATCGGGACGATATAGCTAAGGTTATTCCCAAACAAGAACTTTTTGAGCGAATTGAATATTTGTATCATGATTATGATCGTTATGAAGTTTTTAAAAAATTAATGACTACAGAGGAGGATATGCATGCCGAAAATCCATCGAATTAGAATTGTCGGCCTCAAGTATGATGGCATGCAAAAGCAATATAAAGATACCACGTTTAATTTTCATAATGATGAGACATCAACAAATGGGCTCATTGCCATGATGAATGGGGGCGGGAAAGGTGTGTTCCTCCAGACTATTTTCCAAATACTCAAACCTGGAACATCGTGGGGAAAACAAAACAATCGATATTATCAGCAGTTTTTCTTTAACAATAAAGAGCAATTTATTCCCTATACCTTCCATGTTCTCATTCAGTGGGAATTAGATGGGGCGGACAACCGGCATCTGGTGACGGGCGGGATGTTCTCAGCCGAGCAGCGGATTTCGATGAATGATGAAGGTGGACATGAAGGGATACCATTGGAACAGGAAGCAAAAATTCTCCCTATTTTTACCTTTTATACAAGAGAATTTGAACGGAAAGAAGAGGCATCGCTTGAGCATATTCCACTTTATGAAAATGGTGAGGTTGCTGAAACGGAAAGCTTAAAGGACTATCTAAAATGGAATGGATATGACGTTTACCGAGATCCGAAGAAGCACTATCGCATCCTTGATACATATGGTATTAATCGTAAAGACTGGGATATTATGAAGGACATTAACAAGGATGAAGGCGGCGTTGGAAAATATTTCGAGGGCGCTGAGGATGATCATTCTCTCTTTCAAAAACGAATCATTCCTACAGTAAGTCAAGTGTTGCATCGAGCTGAACATCAAAAGAACGATTTAGTAGAAATTTTCAAAAGCCAGGCTAGTATCGCGAAGGACCTGCCTGTTCTGTTAAAAAGAGAGCAAGCCCATAAAGAATTTTTAGAAGACATTGTCCCATTTGAAGAGTACGTAGCTAAAGGAGTAGAACATAAAGAAATTGTTCATGCAAGTATACAGACCGGAAGACAACTGCTTGGTGCATTAGAACACTTGAAGCAATCGGAAGAGGAAATGCTGCATGGTTTAGAGAAAAAATTGGAAAAACTGGCGATTAGACAGGCAGATTTGCGCTATCAGAAAGATAATTTAGAGTTTGCGAAAGCTCATAGAGAGGTCATGGACTGGGAGAAGAAATTAGTGGAAGAAAGGGAGAAACATACTTCCTTACAAACAATTGTTAAAGAGAAACAGGAACGAAAAGCACAACTAGACTTTCAGCTGTTATTAAAAGAGTGGAGTGAAAACGAACAAACTATTCGCTCTCTATCACAGCAGATTGCGACATTAGAGCAAAACAGCGGCTTAGAGCAAGTGAATCAAAGAATGGAAGAAATTAAACAAGAAGCTAGAAAGCAATGGGAGCAATCCTATTTGTTGATTCAAGATGGTGTAAACCGGTATTTGGGCTATCAAAAGTTCTTACATAAAAAAGCATCGGGGCTGTTGCAGCAGGATAAACAAAAGACAAAAGAAATAGCTCAACTAAGTACGGAAATTGATTTTCTTTATACACAAATGCATAGGTTTGAGTCGAAGGAAGCGGCACTTATCCAAGAATTTGGCGATCGCTTAACCTATGACTTAAAGGGCTTGATCGAGAGTTTTTTGAAACAAATTGAAGATAAAAAGGCTGGATTAGTTGAGCTGCAGGCAAAAGATAAAGAATCTAGTGAAAAGCAAAATCAACTTGCCACTTCACATGGTACGCTTGTCCAATCGATTCAGTATTCAGAGGAAAAATGTGAAGACTTAAACATAGCAAATGAAGAGCAAAAACAAAAAGAGGCAAAACTCTTTGATAAGCTACTTGGTTTAATTGATGATGTCACAGCACCATTTACTCAATCACTCTTGTCGAAGTACGCATTACAAATAGAAGAAATTCTCTGCAATAACCGCCAACAAGCTGAACAAATAAAGAAGGAACTTTGGGAAACACAACTCGACCATTCCTTAAACGATGAGCCCTTCTGGATCGCAAACAAGGATGTGAAGGAATTAAAGGAATGGATCGATGAGAAGACGGGAATTGATGTATTTTATGGAACCCAATTTCTCCAATCATTAAGTTCAGAGGAAATGGCTCATTCCCTTATGACGTATCCGCTCCTTCCATACGGGTTGGTCGTAAGCGGGCAGCAATGGCAAAAAATTAATCAGCAGGTTCTTACAGGAAGGATGTTTAAAAGTCCTGTACCAATTTTCTTGCGTGAGGAAATGAACAGCGAATATCACCACCCGTCCTTTGTGATTATTAATGGATCGGAGAAAGATCTATTAAGTGATAAAAACCAATTCACCAGTTGGAAAATAACGATTGCTAAACAAATAGACGAAAAGAAAGATACACTTCTAGAAATTGAAAAGACAGAAATCTCCCTGCGTCGTATTTTAAAAGAAATTGATCGATTTTTATCTAGCGAACTTTCGACTGATATCGAAAAAGTTCTCACTCAGGAACAAAACGCTCTACTTACTAAAAAGACGCAATTGCAGGAAATTAAAACACAGGAAGAAAAAGAAAAAGTATTACAGCTTGGGTTAAAAGAACAACTAGAAAAGACAAAAGGTAAAATTGAGAAACTTACTAGAAATGTAGAAAAATTAGAGGAGTTTGATCAAGAAAAAACTCTTCATCATGAAAATAAACGGGTAAAACTCGAGAAAGAAATGCTAAAGGAAGCCTTAGGAGCTCAGCAGCAAGAAATAGGGAAAGAGCACCAGAATACAGTTGAACTACAAAACCAGTGGAATCAAACGTATGTGGAATGGAAGCTTACAACCGAGCAAAATATTAAGGAAATCCGGTTTTTTATTGAAGAAGCAGCTTTTCCTGCTGAGGAAAAAGCCGAACAATCCGAAGAGGTCCCTCATCTTTCAACGCATTTACTACAAGAGATTAACGGAAGTACGGAAGAGTTAAAACAGCTTCAAAAATCAAAAGAAGAACAGGCTAGAGAATTACTCGTTCTTCAAGCAAAAAGAGAAACCGAACAAAAGCAGCAAAAGAAATTAGAGAAAAAACTGACTACCCATGATCAGGACTGGAATAAAGCAGCAGAACCTGATGAACCTCTAAGTATATTAGAGACTATGCTGCATACGGCACAGAAGGAAGCGAAGACAGCAGAAAAAGAAGAACGGGAACAAGGAACGGCTGTAACGGTGGCGGAAACGTCCTTAAAGCATGCGGGTGAACAGCGTGATAAGTTAGGGAAGAAAGTCGAGAAACATGAAAAACAGCCTGAACAGTGGGAAGCCCTTGACTTAGAAGTCAAGGAAGTAGAAATTAAAGACCAAACGAGATTAGCGAAAGAAGAAATCAAGCAGGCTGAGAAACGCCAAAAAGAAACGGACTCCAAAATTACGGGTTATGAAGGCGATTTATTAACGCTTTCCGTTATCTTAAAAGAGGATGCTGCAGTTTTTACGAATGATGATCTAGAAAAAATTAAGAGTCAAGGAAAAGCGTGTATCCTAGCCTGGTGTGAAGAACATCAAGCGATTCAGGATGAAGGCCAAGAGAAGCATGCGAAAATCGATCAATCATTAAGGAATTTAAAGCTCACGATTGAAGGGAAAGATTGGGAGATACGTTTTAAAAATGAAGTGTTAACGACACTAGACCATTTGGATACAAGGCATTATTCGCATATCCAGTCCATCGTTAAAAATATGAAACGTTTTTCACAAAGTGGATTGGAACAATTAGAACGCGACAAAGAAAGAGCAGAAAGAGCTCAAAACTTTTGGGCCAGCCGTGCCAGCATGAAAGTAATGAGCATTTCAGAGGCCATTCGTTCGATGGTTTCGAAAATGAAGCTAAAAAATGAACGAGGATCATTTCCACTTGTCCAGCTCAAAGAAGATATCTTACCTAAAAAGGCTGAAGATATCGAACCACTGCTAAAGCAGCACTTTGTAACTGCCATTAACAAAATTACCAAACAATTTGATATGATTGATGACAATAACCGATTATTAGATGAAGAAATCAAACAACTGATAAGTGATGAGCAAATTTTATTTGTTTCACTTCGAAATCGATACCCTGAACTGATGGTCTATAATATGCGAACAGATAATGCCTTTATGTACGGGAAACCGCAAAAAGAACATTATTCTACCTGGCAGACGATTAATCAGGGTTCTAAAACGAAGTCCGATGGCAGTGGGGGACAGAAGTTATCTGCCCGAATGGTAATGATGATGATGTTATTATCCGTCAAAAGCGAAACCATTCAAAGCTGGGTTCCATTAGTCTGTGATAATCCGTTCGGTCAGGCCGCTTCCGCACATGTCCTTGACCCGATCTTCGCAGTCGCCGAAAAACTGAAGTTCCAATTCATCGTCGTTACTCCGCCTGAACTGGTAAAAACGGAAATCAGCCAAAGATTTGACGCCTATTATAAATTAGATTTCATTCGTGAAAAAGGAAAAGAAATTGTTTCAGACACGATTGTTCCAGCCTTTCGGATTTATCAAGGGGAGGCAGTCGCTCAGGTAAAATAATAAATAAACCCAATGGGAATTAATAAGAAAAATACACATCGAAAGCAGGAATCATAAAATGACCCATAAAAGTATTATATTCTTTGATATAGATGGCACGCTGCTTAATCATGATAAAGAACTACCGCTTTCAACGAAAGAATCCATTTTTAAATTAAAAGAACTTGGACATGAAGTAGCCATAGCAACAGGACGAGCCCCGTTTATGTTTGAGGATCTGCGAAAAGAATTGGATATTACTACATTTGTAAGTTATAACGGACAATACGTCGTGTTAAGAGGTGAAGAGTTATATAAAAATTCTTTAAATGCCTCAGCAATTGAAAAGTTAACAGAAGCAGCTCTTCTTAACAATCATCCGGTAGTCTTTATGGATCACGAGGATATGAAAACGAATGTACCAGAGCATAGCTACATTACAGAAAGTATTGCTACATTAAAAATTAGCCGTTTTCCTTCGCACGATCCGAATTATTACAAAGGACGCGAGCTGTTTCAATCTCTCCTTTTTTGTCCAGAAGGGGAAGAGAAACAATATGAACAGGAGTTTCGTGAATTTGATTTTGTAAGATGGCATCCTGTTTCAGTCGATGTACTCCCTAACGGCGGCTCAAAAGCAAAAGGGATTGAAAAAATAGTAGAAAAATTAGGTATTCCAAAAGAAAACCAATTTGCCTTTGGTGATGGGCTTAATGATTTGGAAATGCTGACCACCATTAAAAATAGTGTGGCAATGGGGAATGCGGAAGAAAGTGTAAAGGCAGTTGCAAAATATGTGACAAAATCCGTTGACGACAATGGAATTACTCATGGTCTCCAAATGGTGGGTCTATTATAACTTTATACAGATAAACTATAAAAACCGAAAATATTAGTTTTCTATTTGAAGCTTTATATTTTCGGTTTATTTTTTATTATGTTAAACATTTTTTCTTGCTGAATATTCGCCAAGCCATTCAGGTATTGAATTTCGATGGTCAGATTTCCATTCACGTTTTATTTTCTTCTTTCCATTTTGTAATGTTTCTGGGAAATCATTTTCTACAGAAGTGAATACTGCGATATCAGCAAACGCAGGTGGAAAGGGGCTTTTTCGAATGTGGTTTTTCACCTGGCCCATTACTTTTTCATAATCTATTTCTGAACAAAATTGGAACCATTGCTGGACCGTCTCGCCCTTACATACGCAGTTAGGATATACCGATTCTATAAGTATTAAAAGTTTAACTACCTCTTCCTTGGTCATAGTGATGTTCTCCTAACACAATTTCCCTTCATGAATCAGCCGATCCATCCAATCGGGCATAGTTGTTTGCCGTTTTTCTCCGCTACTAGTATTGACTTGATGGTCTATTCTCAAAACAAAAATCAACACTGAAATGGTTGAAACTAAAAATAAGTTGTGGTATTATAACAAAGTCTTATAAATGACTAAAAAACTAAAACGGTCAATCGGGCGAAAAATTTTTTGTCTCAAAATGACTAAATGGGGATTACGGTCACAACGGACTGAAATAAGAATTTGAATGAGGTGAGTTACTTGAAATTTTTCCCTTCTGTGAAAAGTGAATTTCTGCGGATTTTTCGGACGCGTAAATTACTAATCGCAATTATCGGTGTGATGACGATTCCTGTTCTTTATAGTGGAACCTACTTATGGGCTTTTTGGGATCCATATTCCCATTTGGACAGAATGCCTGTAGCAATTGTCAATAATGACCAAGGTGCAGAGTACAATGGAGAGCACTTAACAGTTGGCAGTGATTTAGTTGAGAATTTGAAAGAGAAAAAAACTTTTAATTGGAATTTTGTCAGTACAGAAAAGGCAAAACAAGGTTTGAAGAATCAAGATTATTATTTGGAAATTGAAATTCCAAAAGACTTTTCAAAAAATGCCACGACTTTACAAAGTGAAAGTCCAAAAAAACTAAATCTAATCTATACCGTAAATGAAGGTAATAACTATTTATCATCCAAAATCGGTGATTCAGCTGTTGAAAAGATAAAAGCAGCCGTGTCCGAATCCGTCATCAAGACCTATGCCGAGTCCATGTTTGACAGTTTAAAGAATGTCGCTAAAGGGTTGAACAAAGCTAGTGATGGAGCGGGGGAACTTTCAAACGGGATGGCAGAAGCCAAAGAAGGGGCCGGTAGTTTATCAGATGGAATTACATCTGCTAACAGTGGTGCAGAAAAATTAGCGAATGGTGCAAAATCAGTGGACGATGGCGCTAAAACGATTAAGCAAAACCTTGAGGTTTTAGCAGATAAATCTGTTGCTTTTTCAAATGGAGTGGTTTCAGCTTCATCAGGTTCAAAACAGCTCCAAAGCGGATTGCAGCAATTCAGCACTGGTCTCAGCCAAATGAAAGATGCCAATACGAAGTTGATAGCAGGTGCGAAAAAAGCAGAGAATGGCACGAAGCAATTATCGGATGGATTAACATCTGCTGCAGAAAATGTTCCTAGTCTGCAAAACGGATCAAAGCAGATTGTAAATGGTTCTGAGCAGCTCTCAGCTTCCTTAGGTAGTTGGAAGACAGGAGCTGACCATACCAAGTCCGGTGCAGATACGGTCAGTCAAGGACTTCAGCAGCTGCTCGATCAAGTAAGCAGCATGGAGGATAGTACGACTGATCCAACAGAGAAGGAAAAACTAAACGCACTAAAGGATAGCCTGACCAAATTGTCGAAAGGCAGCCAGCAGGTTGCTTCTGGTGTAGGAGATTTGTCTAGCAGTGCTGAGAAGATAAAACAAGGCTCCGATTCATTAGCCGAAGGTGCTAATCAGTTGAATCAAGGACAACAGAAACTGGCTGATGGTATTACCCAATTATCTGGCGGAGCAAAACAGGTATTAAATGGCCAAGAACAGATAACTCAAGGACTTACCCAGTTTGGTGCAAAGATTGATGAAGCACAAAAAGGATTCGGTCAACTTGAAAGTGGTTCAAACAGTCTAACTTCAGGGTTAGGGAAATTATCATCCAGTTCCGCTTTATTGAATGAAGGGACAAATAAGTTAGCACAGGGGGCAAACAAATTAGCATCTGGCACCACATCGCTATATCAGGGTGAAAAAGACTTAAATAACGGAATGTCCGCCCTTGCGAGTGGTTCGAAGGATTTAAACAGCGGTATGACTAAACTAGTGGATGGCTCGAAGGAATTGGGCGATCAACTATCTGAAGGAGCTAAGGATGCCAGTGATGTAAAAGCCAATGATCGAGTTTATGATATGTTCGCTGATCCAGTAAAACTTTCAAACAACAAGATGAACCATGTTCCAAACTATGGCAGTGGATTAGCACCTTATTTCTTGTCACTTAGTCTTTTTGTCGGTGCTCTAATGCTCTCCGTTATTTTTCCAATGTTTGAACCAGCCTCGGAGCCGAAGAACGGTTTTAGATGGTTCATTGGAAAAACAAGTGTTATTTTAGCAGTAGGAATTGGCCAGGCGCTTTTAGTAGATGCGGTTATGCTGTCGGGTCTTGGTCTCGAAGTGAAGAGCATTCCATATTTCATTTTGCTAAGTATCTTTACGAGCTGGGCATTCTTAGCCATCATTCAATTCCTTGTTACAGCTCTTGATAATCCTGGACGTTTCATAGCGGTTATTATCTTAATATTACAGTTAACAGGCAGTGCAGGAACGTACCCGATTGAACTAGGCCCAACATTCCTGCAAAATATAATGAAATTCTTACCTATGACCTATTCGATTTCTGGCTTTAGGTCGATTATCTCAACTGGTGATTTCGGTTATATGTGGAATAATATCGGGCACATTGCGATTTTCTTTGTTTTATTCTTAACTGCAACTTTGACATTTTTTACCATAAAATTCAAACGGCAGTCTCCATTACAGGTACAATAATCATTAAGGATCGGGAGGCAGGACCTTTTAAAAGGCCTGCCTCTTTTTTTACTTCTGGCAGATAAGAACATATTAATTCCGAAACTCATTTAATCTTTCATAAGTTTCAAGCAGAAAATCATAAAATAATGCTTCGGTTGGGAGCAGTTTACGTTGGGTCGGATAGATGACACCGACTGTTCGAGTGAGATTCGCATCGGAAATTGGAAGCACCACGGTAGAACGCGGGGTGTTATCTACCAATGTCATCTCAGGCATCAATGCTACACCTAAGCCTGCAGAGACTAAGCCTTTTAATGCATCAATATCTTTTCCTTCAAAGTCGATTTGTGGTGAAAAACCTGAATCATTGCATGCTTGAACCACCTGTTTGCGAAATACAAACCCTTCAGGAAGGACACAAAATGGGTCATTCCTTAAATCCCTAAGCCGAATTGTTTTCCGATCAGATAATGGATGATGGAGCGGGAGGAGGGCAACGATATTTTCTGTAAATAACGTAGCTCCTTTGATTTTTTTCTCTTTTTCCTGATTGGGCATGGGGGCAATCATGGCCAAATTAAATTCACCGTTTATCACACCATCGATTAAATCATAATAAAGGGCATTACTCATTTGAAATTTTGCTTCTGGGTACCGAATACGGAATGCGTAAATGATAGAAGGCAATGTATGGGCCGCCATGCTAATCGGGAATGCAATTCGAACGGTTCCTTTTTCAGGGTTTAAATTTTCTTCTACTTCTCTCTTTGCGTCCTCCATTAAATACCACACCTGTTTCATTCGTTCATAAAAAATTCTGCCTAAAGGGGTTAACTTTACACTTCTTCCCTCACGTATAAAAAGTTTTACACCTAATTCTTCTTCTAAATTGAAGATTTGTCTGCTAACCGAAGATTGAGCAACATGCAAGGCGACTGCAGCCTCAGTCACATGCTCTCTTTTTGCCACTTCCAAGAAATATTGAATTTGCCTTATTTCCATTTTTATATCACTCCATTTAATGCGTAAAACGCATTAATTTCATCGAAAATTAAGATTGAAACTATTAATTATAAAATTATAAAATGAAAACACACGTAAGAAAAGGGAATTTTCTTAACTTTATAATACATTAGGGGCTGACCGATATGAAAATGCTGGACAGAGTAGAAGAGAATCAATTGCAAATCGTTAAAGAATACGTAAATCGTTTATTTAAAACGGTTCAAATGCGTAATCCAAATGAAGGGGAATTCCAGCAGGCTGTTAAAGAAGTACTTGATTCTTTAGTACCTGTCCTTGTGAAAAATCCAATATATATTAAGCAAGCTGTCCTCGAAAGAATGATGGAACCTGAGCGCTTAATTAGCTTTCGTGTCCCATGGGTAGATGATCGAGGGAATGTACAAGTGAATCGCGGGTATCGTGTTCAGTTTAGCAGCTCGATTGGACCTTATAAGGGGGGACTACGTTTTCATCCATCTGTTAATGCAAGCATCATAAAATTTCTCGGGTTTGAGCAAATCTTCAAAAACTCATTAACAGGTCAGCCAATCGGCGGTGGAAAAGGCGGTTCTGACTTTGACCCGAAAGGGAAATCCGATTTTGAAATTATGCGATTCTGTCAGAGTTTTATGACGGAGCTTAGCAGACATATCGGGCCGGATGTAGATGTTCCCGCTGGTGATATTGGAGTAGGAGCTAGAGAAATCGGGTATATGTTCGGACAATATAAAAGACTAAAAGGTGCTTATGAAGCAGGGGTTCTAACTGGGAAAGGCATTGGTTATGGCGGGAGCTTAGGCCGGAAAGAGGCAACAGGATATGGATTAGTATATTTTGTTGAAGAAATGCTCAAGGATAATGGATTAAGCTTCGAAGGAAGTACAGTGGTAGTATCGGGTTCTGGAAACGTCTCTATTTATGCAATCGAAAAAGCATTGGAATTTGGAGCAAAAGTAGTAGCATGCAGTGATTCAAGCGGTTACGTTTATGATCCAAACGGTATTAATCTAGATACGGTCAAACGATTAAAAGAAATAGAGAATAAAAGAATTTTTGAATATGTTAATGAACATCCAGATGCAATCTATCAAGAAGGGTGTTCAGGCATCTGGTCCATCCCTTGTGATATTGCATTACCTTGTGCAACGCAAAATGAGTTAAATAAGGAAGCGGCAGACATTTTAGTTTCGAATGGTGTTAAGGCAGTGGGCGAAGGTGCAAATATGCCTTCAACTCTGGAGGCAATCGAGACGTTTATCGAACATCATGTTTTATTTGCTCCTGCCAAAGCAGCAAATGCAGGTGGAGTTGCAGTCTCTGCGTTAGAAATGGCGCAAAATAGTGCAAGGCTGGCATGGACACAAGAAGAAGTGGACTTAAAATTACAAGGAATTATGAAAGATATATATTCTAAGAGTATGAAGGCATCAGTAGATTATGAAGCACCTGGGAATCTAGTTGTCGGTGCCAATATCGCTGGATTTGTAAAAGTTGCAGATGCGATGATCGCACAGGGAGTTATATAAGATTTATTATCTAGTAAAGATCTTAATGAAGAAGGATCCACACTATATAAGAATAAAAAGTCACCGATTGGTGGCTTTTTGTTATTTTGTAAGAACCTTTTATTAATAAAAATACCGCCAATGGACTTATCCAGAATGAGTAATTTTTCCTGCTGACTATCTTGTAAAATGTGAGAGGACAGGGGGTTGTTTTTAAATGGAAATGCAAACGAATAAGGGCAGCGCTAGTTACTTTAAGAACGGCCAAAATGATGATGTATGGAGTTAATTCATTTAATCAATTAGAAGTTTTAAGCTTTACACATAGTAATCAGGCTGCCCTTGATCATTGGATTAAGGTATTTCAAGAACATGGAGTTAAAATCTACGAAAGATAAGAAAGAGAAGCAGGAGAAAAAAACAAAAAGATGAAGTCAGTCTATCCAAGTAAATTTCATAATAAAAGTAATTGCATTAAGTCAAAACCACCGAGTTCTATATGAATGGTGGATTTTTTTTGCAAACAATTAGGCAAACCAAACAGAATTCAATAAAACGTAAATTTTCAAGATTGGGACCGAGCTTATGTGTTTGAAATCTAAAAAATATAAAAAATTGTAAAAATTATAAAAAATTAATTGACTAAATCTTCTAAATTATTTAGACTTTACGTTATAAAGTGCCAACTTCAAAATAATTAAAATTTTGAAGTTGATACTTCAATATACAGAAAGGGGCTTTAGTGATTGAGATGATCCATGTGAAGAAAATTTTTTAGTATGGGGGCTTAAAATGATTTCACATAATGAAGTGGCCTATATGTCAGCGAGAGAATTAGCTTCAAAAATCAAAGACCTTGAATTTTCCCCAGTAGAAGTAACTGAAGCCTTTATCCAACGTATTGAGGAAAGAAATAAGAGTTTAAATGCTTTTGTCTATTTTGGATATCAAGATGCATTGATCAAAGCGAAAGAGGCGGAACGTCTTTTGTTAGCTGGTGAGGATGCGGGCATTTTTCATGGTGTACCTTCTGCCTTAAAAGATTTGTTTGGGGCAAAGCCTGGCTGGATTTCTACCTTTGGGGGCATAAAGGCATTTAAAAATAACGTAGTTAACCATTATTGTGCCTATGGGGAACGTTTTGAAAAAACCGGTGGTATTTTACTAGGTAAGACAAATAGTCCTGTCTTAGGTTTTCGTGGAGTAACAGATAATTACTTGTTTGGACCAACACGAAATCCATTTGATTTAAGTAAAAATGCAGGGGGATCTTCTGGTGGTGGAGCGGCTGCAGTTGCTGATGGCCTTGTTCCAATTGCTCAAGGATCTGATACCGGCGGATCGACTCGCATCCCAGCAGCATGGTGTGGGATATATGGTTTTAAGCCTTCTGGGGGACGCGTACCATTCTTAGGGCGGCCTAATGGTTTGAGAACTTACATATCCTCCACAGAAGGAACATTAACTCGGACTGTTGAGGACGCTGCGCTAGGTCTTAGCATGTTAACAGGGTATGACTATCGGGATCCATATTGTCTAGATGAAAAAATGGACTACCTCTCAGCATTAAAGGGTTCTATCAAAGGATGGCGTATTGCTTACAGTTCAAATTTTGGCGTTTACCCGGTTGATCGTCGTGTTGCTCATAGCGTTGCAGAAGCTGTAAAAGTATTCCAACAGGCTGGAGCATCCGTTGAAGAAGTAGATATCGGTATTCCCTATGATCAAGGTATGTTAAGTGAACTCTTTAATCGGATTGTAATGAGAGGGTCTATTTCCATATTCGAAAATTATAAAAGTAAGGGAATTGATTTATTAAAGGATCATCGAGAAGATTTGCCTCCTCAGTATCTTGAATGGATTGAGAAAGCATACCAGATGAACATGATCGATGTTAATCAAGACGAAATTATGCGTACTACTATCTATGACAAGGTTCAAAACGTATTTAATGATTATGATTTATTAATAACACCAACGGTAGCCACCCTCCCAACAGAAAATGGCTATGATGGAAACACGGTTGGGCCAAGTCAAATTAACGGTGTAGAAATAGATTCTTTAATTGGATGGTGTATGACCTATATTACCAATTTTACCGGTCATCCTTCTGCATCAATCCCTGCAGGGCTTGCGGACCAACTTCCTGTTGGAATGCAAATAATCGGAAAACGATATGCGGATACCGATGTTATTACAGCTAGTGCTGTATTTGAAAAGCTAAAACCATGGGATCAAATTTATGAGATTTGTAGAAATCGCATCTTAGACAATTATCAAATATCCTCAAGAAATTAAACTACTTAATAAATATAATTTGGGAGGAACATTAATGGGGTGTTTGCGCGAGTTCTCACAAAATAAGTATTTTATCCTTTTTATTCTATTTGCAGGGTGGATGGTTGCATATTTAGACCGGATGGTCATGAGTGTAGCCCTTACGTCAATAGGGGATGACCTACATTTAAGTCCTGCATCATTAGGAATTGTTCTTAGTGCCTTTTTTGCTGGTTATGCATTAATGCAAATTCCAGGCGGTTATTTGGCAGACAAGTTCGGTTCAAAAAGAGTAATGGTTGTATCACTTATTGCGTGGTCATTGTTCACGGTGTTTACAGGCTTTGCATGGTCATTAACTTCTTTGCTCATCATCCGCTTCTTATTCGGAGTTGGTGAAAGCGGATTCCCTGCAGCCAGTTCAAAAGCTATTGCCGAATATTTTCCAAAAGCAGAACGGGCGAAAGCTCAGTCCACAATGTTATCTTCCAACGCTTTTGGCGCTGCCTTAGCTCCTCTCTTTGCAGCACCAATGATGCTGGTGTTGGGGTGGAGAAACATGTTTATGGTAATTGGATTAGCAGGAATTGTTCTCGTTGCTGTTTATTCGATCATTCTAAAGAAGCCAAAACAAAAAACAGATGATTCTAATCAGATAAAAAATAAAGAGATTTCTATGAAGGACCTTCTGCGAAATTCAACGATGTGGAAACTAGTTATTGCATGGTTTGGATTAGATGTTGTTATTTGGGGATTTGCATCCTGGCTGCCTTCCTACCTTTTAAAAGTACGTGAATTGGATCTTCTGCAAGCTGGTTTTGTTTCATCATTACCATTTTTTGCAGGAGGAATTGCGATGGTACTAGGAGGATGGGTAGTTGATAAATATTTTGTAGGCCGAGAAAAATACTTTGCTATTGTTGTGACAGTACTGGGAGCTCTGTTTCTTTACCTTATGTTTAAAACTCCATCCCTTCAACTGGCAGTTACCTATCAAATAATATCAGCCTTTTTCTTATATGCAGGGTTCGCAGGGATTTGGTCATTACCGCTAAAATTCCTTCCTACTGCCGTTATGGGATCTGCTGCCGGCATGATAAATTTTGGCGGGCAGTTAGCTGGCTTTGTTTCTCCAATGATCATGGGCTTTTTAATTACTGCCTTTAATGGTTCTTACGATGCTGCATTCTATTTTTTACTCCTTTCTTCTGTTATCTCTGTGATAGCCTGCTTTACACTAGGTGATACTAAAAAATCACTAGAATCAAACGTAAAAAGTGCATAGGTAGTTAAGTTGCTATATCAATTAAATTTAATGAAAAGAGGTAGTTTCTATGAAAATAGCTATAGCACAAATTGCTCATGAAACTAACACATTTTCGAATGTGCCAACGACAGTCGAACTTTTTAAAAGCTGGGAATGGGATTACAAGGAAAAAATTATAGAAAGACATCTAGGAGTTGATGATTATGTAGGGGGCATGATTGATAAATGCAACCAACTAGGTATCGAAATCGCCCCAACCTTTTCAGCCTTCACTGGTCCATCAGGAATGATCACGAAAGAGACCTATGAAACATTAGAAAACGAGTTAATTACCGGCATCCAAAATGCAGGAGAGGTAGACGGAATTTGTCTAGCCTTACACGGGGCTGGTGTTGCTGAAGGAATCGATGATTTAGAAGGGTATTTACTAAAATCCCTCCGAAAATCGATTGGATATAAGATTCCTATTGTTGTAACATTAGATTTACATGCAAATGTTACAGAATTAATGGTGCAAGAGGCAACTGCTCTTTTAGGCGTTAATTTTTATCCACATACGGATTCTCATGAAAGAGGAAAAGAAGCCATTGAGTTACTAGAGCAAATCATCCAAGGTAAAATAGATCCAGTAATGCATCTAGAAAAGCTGCCTCTAATCATTCCTACTTCAACAACCTATGTATCGCCAGCAAAGGATATTAATGAGTTATGCTGGGAATTAGAAAAGGACCAGAATGTAGTGGATTGTACATTCTTCCATGGGTTTCCCTATACAGATATTCCTGATGTCGGCGTTACAATCCTTACGATAACAAACGGCGATACTTTATTGGCTCAAAAAGTGGGAGACAAGGTAGCAAGCACTATTTGGGAAAAAAGAATGGAGTTTCGTCCAGACCTGCCAACACCTGAAGATGGAATTCAACAGGCTTTATCTAAGCAGGGCCAACCGATCGTAATTAACGAAACCTCGGATAATCCGGGTGGAGGGACACCAGGGGATGGAACATTCTTATTAAAAGCAATGGTGGAAGCGAATGCTCCAAAGACATGCTTTGGATTTATTTACGACCCTGAAGTCGCAGAGTTGGCTCACCAAGCAGGTCCAGGGTCATATATAAATGTAGAATTGGGAGGCAAAACAGATTTATTACACGGCCGACCTTTGTCACTAAAAGTTTATGTAAAGAGTTTATCGGACGGTCAGTTTTTCCAAACTTCTCCTATGTGGAGAGGTATAAAAGTAAATCTTGGAAAATCTGCGAGAATACAAACCGAGAATGTAGATATCATTGTTTGCTCGGTAAGGGCTCAAACGTTTGATGAGCAGGTGTTCTTACTTCATGGTATTGATGTAGCAGAATATAAAGTTGTAGCGTTAAAATCAAGTCAGCACTTTAGAGCAGCATTTCAGTCGATTGCAGAAGAAATTATTACAGTCGATTCACCAGGTTTAAGTACATGTGATTTCTCGTCATTTGAGTATAAACGAATCAATCGGCCAATATTCCCTTTAGACGCTGTACAAGATTATAAAAAGCAGGCATCAAAAGTTTAATAATAAATTTCAATATAAAAGATGTGAACTTGTAGGCTCCAATTCAAGGAGAACATCATCTAGAAAGGTAGATCAGAAATGGAACCTATTAAAGAACTCATTCGAATAAATTATAATACGCTAACCAATCGTCAAAAAATTGTTGCCAAATTTATATTGGATCATCCACAACAAATCGCATTCCAAAAGGCAAAAGAAGTTGGGGAGTTGACATCTACCAGTGAAACTACAGTGATACGTCTCTGTTATGCGCTTGGATATACAGGTTTTAGTCAATTGCAAAAGGAAATTCAGACAAGCTTATTAGAAAATGGACAAACAGATCCATTAGGGAAGTATAGAGTATCAACTGGGGCCCTTAGCCAGAATAATGATGATCTTATCAAACAAATCAAGGAACGCGATATGGCTTTTATAGAAAAAACCCTGGATTCTTTGAACGGGGAATTATATCAAAAAATTATCGATGCCATTCTCTATTCAAAAAAAAGATGTGTCATCGGTATGAGAAGTTCGTATGCAGCTGCTAATTGGCTCGCGTTTAGCTTAAATATTGTGAAAGGAAACACCCATCTGTATCGAGGTGAAATTGACGACGCCATTTCTTTAATTTCGGACATGGACCAGGACAGCCTGGTTATCGCCTTCTCTTTTCCGCGTTATGCAGAAGAAACCATTTCGTTTGTCAAGGCCGCTAAGAAAAAGGGAGCAAAAATAATTGCGATTACCGATAATGAAATATCTCCGTTAGGAGCATTTGCGGATTTGTTGATAAAGGTTTACACACCCTCTCCTACAGGGCTAAATGGGATGGCTACCATGTTTTCGTTGTTGAATGTGATTGTATCTGGCGTTGCCTCCTCAAAGTGGGAAGAGGTACAAAATCGTATTAATGATTACCAACAAACCAGCGAACAGTTTTTCCCATTTTTTAAGCATGAGAACGATTTATACTAAAAACATTAATAGTGAAAGGGACTATGATATGAACATTGATAAAGTGGAAATATCTAGACTGAAAATGCCGCTTAAACAACCATTTGAAACGAGCTTTGGACGTTTGACGTTTAAAGACTTTCTCGTAGTAAGTATTCATAGTGGAGATTTTGTCGGATATGCTGAGAGCGCTTCCCTTCCTTATCCTATCTATAATGAAGAAACAACGGGAACTGTCAGTTATATCCTTAAGGAATTTCTAATACCTAAATTGTTTTCAGTTGAAAGAATCAAACATCCTACTGAGATCCACAGACTATTTCAGCCAATTCGACGGAATAACATGGCTAAAGCAGTTATTGATGGAGCAGTTTGGGATTTATATGCAAAACATCAAGGGATATCACTTGCGACCGCTCTCGGCGGTGATAAAAAAGAAATCGATGTAGGCGTCAGTATCGGAATCGAAGCTACAGTGGGAAAAGTGCTAGAGAAAGTGGAGCGCTTTATTGCTGAAGGCTACAAAAAAATTAAAGTGAAAATCAAACCTGGTCATGATATTGAAGTAGTTCGTGCCATTCGGGAACAATTTGGTCCCGATGTCCCTTTGATGGCAGATGCAAACTCTGCCTATTCATTAGATGATGCCCCTATTCTAAAACAATTGGACCAGTTTAAGCTTATTATGATTGAGCAGCCATTGGCTCACGATGACATTATTGATCATGCTAAGCTTCAAAAACAGCTATCTACACCAATTTGTCTAGATGAAAGTATTCATTCAGTAGAAGACGCTAGAAAAGCTATTGAACTAGGAAGTTGTAAAATTATCAATATTAAGGTTGGAAGAGTTGGAGGACTGACAGAAGCAAAAAAAATACATGATTTATGTAAATCTAACAATATACCCGTTTGGTGTGGAGGTATGCTCGAAGCGGGAATCGGTCGTGCACATAATATTGCCCTTTCGGCACTTGACAACTTTAGCATTCCAGGGGATACATCTGCTTCTGATCGTTATTGGGCTTATGATATTGTTATGCCAGAGATTATGTTATCTCAACCAGGTCGTCTTCAAGTACCTGATTCCCCTGGTATTGGATATGAAATCAACACATCTGTATTTGAACAATATCTGATCAGTAAAGAGCATTTTACAAATGAATTGATAGTCAAATAATTGAGAATAAATCATACGAATAGGAGGGGTTACATTGTTTGATTTTATTATAAAAGGTGGGCAAGTTTTTGATGGTACAGAGAATCCATGGACGAAACTGGATATAGGTGTTCAAAATGGGGTAATTAGCAAAATGGGTGATTTAAGTAACGAACAGGCTGCAACGGTGATCGATGCAAAGGGTCAAGCTGTTTCACCAGGATTTATCGATACGCATGTCCATTCTGATTTACTCTGTACAAAACCTGAAATCCACCATATTAAAGTATTACAAGGTGTGACCACAGAATTATTTGGACAGGATGGTATTTCCGTAGCTCCGGTTTCTGAAGAAACTAAACCTCTTTGGCAAAAGCAGCTAAAAGGACTCAATGGAGATATCGGTGATTGGCCATGGAACACAATCGACGAATACCTCCAATTTTTGGAGAATTCCGATATCGCTGGAAATGCCGCCTACCTCGTGCCACATGGAGCAGTTCGGACACTTGTCATGGGCTTTGATGGACGTCAGGCGACACAAGAAGAAATGGATCAAATGCAACTCCTTGTCGAAGAGGGGATGAAGCAGGGAGCTGTAGGGGTATCTTCGGGACTAGTCTATCCTCCTAATGTGTTTTCCAATAAAGAAGAATTAATTGCCATCTGCAAAGGGGCAGCGAAATATGACGGTTGCTTTGTGGTCCATATTCGTAACGAGAGCAATCACTCCCTAGAAGCATTGGATGAGGTCATTGATGTTGCTCGTCAATCAGGTGTTCGTCTTCATGTCTCTCATTTCAAGGTCGCAGGTAAAAAAAATAGAGATAAATTTGTCAAAGCGCTTGAAAAAATGGACCAGGGCCGTAATGAGGGAATCGAAATCACGTTTGACCAATATCCGTATACAGCTGGATCAACGGTTTTCCACGCTATTTTACCTCCTTGGATGCATGCAGGAGGAACTTCTGAACTGTTAGAAAAATTACAGGAACCGGATATTCGAGAAAAAATCAAACAAGAACTTAAGCATAATGAGGACTACGAAAACTGGGTCCTAACCTGTGGCTGGGAAAATATTATTATTTCTGCTGTTTCTACAGAAAAAAACCGCTGGGCAGAAGGCAAAAATATGATTGAAGTAGCAGAGATTTTAGAAGTGGATCCTGCAGAGGCGGCCTTTGATTTATTAATTGAGGAGAATGCGGGAATTACGATGGTCGTTCATTGGGGCGATGAGAAAGATGTTATTTTTGGAATGCAGCACCCCCTACAGATTGTTGGGTCAGACGGTATTTTTGGCGGGAAGCCCCATCCTAGACTTTACGGAACATATCCACGAGTTTTAGGAAGATTTGTGCGTGAAAAACAGGCGCTTTCCCTAGAACAGGCTGTGCGTAAGATGACTGGAGCCCCTGCTCAACTGCTTCGTTTAAAAGATCGAGGATTCCTTCGAGAGGGTTATGCTGCGGATATTGTGGTGTTTGATCCCAAATTAGTCAATGACAAATCATCCTATCTAAGCCCGCTAGAGGAGCCTGTTGGAATCAATTACGTTCTTGTAAATGGGCAACTGACTGTAAAGGAAGGCAAATATATAGGGACTACCGCAGGAAGTGTGCTGCGACAGGAGAATAGTAATGCAAGAAAAGTTTACGTATAAGATAATTACAGAGTTTGATTCACTATCAGACATTGTTGAATTGCAAAAAATAGTTTGGGGAGAAGAGGTAGTCACCTCTCTCCCACAAATGGTGGCTGCCATTCACAATGGCGGGGTAGTCATTGGTGCATTTGCAAAGGAAAGTAATAGACTAGTAGGATTTTGCTATGGATTTGCCGGTTTCAGTAACCTTAGTAGAAAGCCTTATCTCTGTTCACATATGATGGCTATACATTCCCAATACCGCAATCAAGGAATCGGTGAAAAATTGAAAATTAAACAGCGAGAGTGGGCAATTAAATATGGTTATGAAAAAATCATTTGGACTTTTGACCCTCTTGAAGTTAAAAATGGATATTTGAACCTTTCCAAACTTGGTGGGTATGTAAAAACGTATATTAAAGCTTATTATGGTTACATGAATGATAAATTAAATAAAGATTCACCTTCCGACCGTTTTTTGCTGGAATGGGATCTTTTGTCTGAGCCAGTTAAAAATGCGCTTGAGGGAGACCGTAGCCATCAAGAAAGATGGAAAAAGTATGAAAAAATATCTGACATTAGGTTTGACGGGGAACTGCCTATACCTTGCGATGATACAAAATTTCAGCCTAATTATTCAGGTTTTCTGTTACCTATTCCAAAAGAGGTGCGGCAAATTAAAAAAGATTCACCTGAGTTGTTCCAACAGTGGCGATCACACACAAGGAATAAACTAAGTGAGGCCCTATCAAGTGGCTATCAAGTCACTGGTTTGATTCCAGAGAATTATATCGCATATTACGTGCTAGAAAGAAGTGATTCTTCTGCATAATACACATATAAACATTAGTCTAATTAGCATCAAAGAATGGGTGAAGAATAACAACACCCTTCTGCTGGATAATTACGACAAATTACATGACTTGGCGGAGGTTAGCTGGAAGGAACAAAAAACCAGGGACTTCATTTGTAATGAACTTGATAAACTTGGTCTTCCATACGAAACATCCAATAATCATTGTGGAATAGTGGTTAAATGGAACAGCGGTACTCCTGGCCCAACGATCGCTTTACGGACGGACATGGATGCATTATGGCAAAATGTTGATGGCGTATGGAAGGCAAATCATTCCTGCGGGCATGATGCGCATATGACCATGGTCTTAAATACACTTCGTTGTTTAAAGGAATCCAATTTTAAACCGGATTGTGGCTGTCTCAAAATTATTTTCCAACCAGCTGAAGAGACGGGTAAAGGTGCTCTTGCAATCATAAATGCTGGAATTGTCGATGAAGTGGATTTCTTGCTCGGTATTCATGTTAGACCTGCAATCGAAATTGAGATGGGGCAAGCATCTTCAGCAATTTACCATGGTGCTGCCACTCTATTAAAAGGAAAAATTATAGGGATTCAAGCCCATGGAGCAAGACCGAATTTGGGCATTAATGTGGTTGATTCACTTGGTGCAATCATTCAAGCGGTTAATTCGGTTAAAGTGGATCCAACTATACCAAGTTCAGCGAAAGTGACACAAGTGAATGCCGGAGGGGAAAACATCAATGTGATTCCCGATGCGGCTGAATTTAGTATTGATCTTAGGGCACAAACGAATAAGGCTATGGAAGCCTTAATAAATAGTGTAATGAGAGCGGTCAAAAATGCAGGAGAAGCCAATGGCGCTGAAGTACAACTTGAAATTGTGGCACAAATGGCTGCAGCTGAGAAGAGCACCTATATGGAAAAAATAGTTGGAGAAGCGGTACGCCAAGTACTTGGTGAAAACGCACTTGCTCATCCTCCGGTCACTCCGGGGGGTGAAGACTTTCATTTCTATACAAAGAAGAGACCTGCTATTCAAGCAACGATGGTAGGCCTAGGTACAGGCTTAGAACCAGGTCTTCATCACCCCAATATGAAATTTAACTTAGAATCCCTGGGTACTGGCGTAGCCATTTTAGCAACTTCAATCATCAAGTTATTTGAGGACCAAACGAAAGGGGTTAAAGAATAGCAGAGTCTAAAATAAAAGGACTTAGGTACGGTTTACCAAAAACACTAGCACCATTTGCATGAACAACCACAAGTCCTACTTTGTGCATCCACTTTTTCTATTTAGAAGGTGGATTTTTTTATTTTGTAAATGAGAAAAAGGTTAGAATTGTAAAATGTTTAATTATTTGTTTTTTTGTGCATAGTTCAGAGGAAAATCATTTTTATGGAGGGCGTATTTAGTGGGAGAATTCACAAAAGAAATCGTACCATTACCTTTGGATTTTTATGATCAGCCCACCCTTGAACTGGCAAAGGCATTGCTCGGATGCCTCCTTGTAAAAGAAACGAATGAGGGGATGGCAGCAGGATACATAGTTGAAACAGAGGCTTATATAGGTCCTGGAGATAGGGCTGCACACAGTTACAATAATAGAAGGACGGCTAGAACCGAAGTCATGTTCCAACATTCGGGCCTTGCGTATACTTATTTAATGCACACACACTGTCTTTTCAATGTGGTAAGCGGCGGTGTAGAAAAACCAGAAGCAGTTTTGATCCGGGCCCTTGAACCTCAATCGGGTCTCGAGTTAATGAAAATTAGGAGAGGTGTGGAAGAGCTTATAAAATTGACCAATGGCCCTGGCAATTTGACAAAATCCTTGGGGATTACCATGGAGGATTATAGCCATCCCCTTACACTTCCACCTTTATATATCGCCAAAGGCTATTGTCCGGACAGCATATCCGTCGGCAAAAGGATTGGAATTGACAAATCTGGTGAAGCGCGGGATTATCCATGGCGCTTTTGGGTTACGAATAATCCATATGTTTCAAGGCACCAAAAATCTGAGTATGTAATTGTCTGAAAAGTAAAAGGACTTAACTCATTGGTTAAGTCCCTATAATAAATGGATTCGATTAGTTTTCCTTATTAAGTAACAGGCTTGAGGCCTATATTCATTCCTTTCCTAAAGTGTATTCTATCGAAAAGGATTATCCATTTAATCCTTTTGATTCGATTTTACTATTATGAAGTTTTTATTAAAGTAACGACTCTAATTTACACCCCCTCATGTTTAAAATGGTTTGGTTCTGATCACCCGGACCGAGAAAATCTAATGCCGCAGGAGAAAAGACCCGCACTTTTCTTTTAACGCCCTCCAAAAGTATTCGGATCGATTTCATAACTCCAATATCCTGAAAGACATTGCCTCCTAAGAAAATCTCCATGATTGCTCTCCTGTCATGGACAGGTTTATTTTTTTTACTATTATCTTTAGTAGCAACAAGCTCATTCGATTCTTTAGTGGTTAGCACTGATTCATATTCTATTTTAGCAACTTCTACTTCCATCGAAGCAACTATTCCGATTTCACGTTTATTTAACATTAAGACGAAGTCGAAGCCTGTTTCTGTTTTCTTCTGTACAATTTTTACTTCATCTGTAATAATCGTGACAAATTCTACGTATTCATTCGTGTTTGAGTTTTGGGTGTTTTCATTTAGCTTCACAACTCTATAAAAAGCTTTTGCTCCAATTCCTTCATCGGTAAAGTCAAAGGGTTTAATACTTTCTGTGCGGACAAAATAGAGTTGATGAACCTTTTTATTACTATTTAATTGGAGACATAAAGCAACCTCTTCTTTCACCGCCTTTCTCTCCTCACTCGAGAGCATAGGGACATTCATTTTCATTCCTGGAAATTGAATGAAGATGTAGCTGAAGTTTTTCTTAGGTTGTAGATCAGAAAGTCTCATAAACTCACAACCTTTCTATTTTTGTCACAAGATTTTTTTCTTGTAAGAGTAATATTCCATATAATCCTTTTTATTCCTGTATATGTGTGTTGAGTTTTTATCGTCACTTTCTTATGAAATACGAGGAGTACCCCTATTTGTTGAGTAATTGCGAGGAAATCTACTATCGAAACATGTAATTAATATAAAAACGCTTTCAAAAACGACAATTTATAGACTATTCGCTCAATTATGTTACAATAAATTTTATATATTAAAGTGCCAAGAATATTAGAAGAAAAACAACAGCACCAATATTAATCTAAAAAATTATCAACAATGGAGGATAACTATGAACTTTGTTAGTACACGCGGAAGCGTAAATAAAATTGGTTTTATTGATACAGTCTTAATGGGATTGGCAAACGATGGGGGATTATTGGTACCAGAGAAAATCCCTCAACTTCCTGCAGAAAAGTTAAAGGCTATGTCAAAACTTACTTATCAAGAATTAGCTTTCGAAATCTTTTCCTATTATGTTGACGGTGAAATTCCAGAAAATGAGTTAAAGGAATTAATCCAAAAAAGCTATGCTAGCTTCCGCCACCCAGAGGTAACACCGGTACAAAAGTTAAAGGATAATATGTATGTATTAGAGCTTTTCCATGGACCAACCTTTGCTTTTAAAGATATTGCTCTGCAATTCTTAGGAAACCTATATTCCTATGTTTCAAAGAAGAAGGGTGAAACGATTCATATTCTTGGTGCAACATCGGGAGATACAGGGGCATCAGCCATTGAAGGTGTAAGAGGAAAAGAAGGCATTCGCATTTGTATTTTGTATCCCCACGGTAAAGTAAGTAAGGTGCAAGAATTACAAATGACGACTATTGATGACCAAAGTGTATTGAATTTGGCTATAAAAGGGACATTTGATGATGGTCAAAGAATTATCAAAGAATTGTTTGCAGATGTCGATCTAAAAGATAAATATCATCTGCGTGCCATCAATTCCATCAATTTTGTTCGTATTTTAGCGCAGACTGTTTATTATTTCTATGCGTACTTCCAAATTAAAAAAGAGAATAACATAGAGAGTGTTAACTTCAGTGTGCCGACCGGGAATTTCGGAGATATTTTTGCTGGATATCTTGCCAAGAAAATGGGACTTCCTGTAGGTAAACTAATCGTAGCAACAAATGAGAATAACATTTTAGAAGATTTTATCCGTGATGGCGTGTACCAGCCTGGTGAATTCCGCAGTACCTATAGTCCTTCTATGGATATCCAAGTCGCAAGCAATTTTGAACGTTATCTGTACTACTTGCTAGGTGAAAATCCTAAAGATGTGACTGACTTAATGGAGAAATTCAAGACGGACGGAAAAATCATCGTTAACGAGGAATTACTCCATCAAGTGAAAAAAGATTTTGCAGCGCATGGAGTTGTTGGGGAAGAATGCTTGCAAACCATCAGTAAGTACTATGATGAAACAAGGTATTTATTAGACCCACACACTGCTTGCGGGGTCGCAGCATACGAAACGTGTAATCAACCAAATGAGGTTTGTGTCACTCTTGCAACCGCTCATCCTGCAAAATTTAATGAGTCTATCGAACGTTGTGATATTAAGCAGCCATTACCTGAACAAATAAGTGAATTGTTTAATAAACCACAGCATTTCAAAGTGGTTGAGGCGGATAAAGATGAAGTAGTTCGACAAGTAGAAACGCTTTTTCATTTTTCAGCTAAATAAACTCTTTTTATTAGAAAAGGCACCTACCCTTATTACTGAAGTGACACCCGTCAAGTAGACAGTGGAAATAAATAAATGACACTAAGCGGCTTGAGCCCTGTATTCTAAGGGGCTTAGGCCGTTTAGTTTTTTTTGTAATCGTTCATAATTATAAAATTTTATGTACTCCTCAATGTCTTTCTTCAGCTCTTCAAAGGTGCTGTACTTGTTCAGATAATACTTTTCACTTTTCAATGTTCCCCAAAAAGCTTCCATTGGTCCATTATCGATACACCTTCCGACCCTCGACATACTCTGAACCAGCTCTGCCTTATCAATTTTCCTTTTAAAAGTAGGGGAAGTGTATTGAAATCCTCGATCACTATGGAGGATAGGTTTTGCTCCTGGGTTAGTTTCCAAAGCTAAATCGAGGGTTTTAAATACCAATGGATTATTATTTGAATTGCCTAATACATAACTGACAATGGATCCATCGTACAAATCTAAAATCGCACTTAAATAAGCTTTTTGTGAGACTCCATACTTCAATTCAGTTACATCTGTTAACCATTTTTCATTTTGCTTCTCTGCGTGGAACTCTCTGTTCAAGATGTTCTCAGCTACATGTTGTGGAGTGCTTGGCTTATACTTTTTCCTTTTGCGTCGAATAACGGATTGTATTCCAGCTATTCTCATTAATCGATACACTCGTTTATGATTAATGGACTTTGGTAAGGTACGATTTAGGTTCATCGTAATGCGGCGGTATCCATATATACCGTCCACTTTCTTATATAGACGTTTTATCTCCTCCAGGATTTCCTCATTCATCTTTTCATTCTCAGGAGGGGTGCGATTAAGCCATTTATAATAAGAAGAGCGTTGAATTCTCGCAATTTCACATAATAGCACAATGGAGAATTTCTCTTTCTCATGAAGTTCTTGAATAGCTGTATATTTATCGGCCAAACGGACCTGGCTTATCTCTTTAACCGCCTCCTTTCGAGTTCCTCCAACTTTTTTAAGAATGCATTCTCCGCCCGAAGGCGTTCATTTTCCTGCTCTAACCGCTTCATTTCGCGCTGTATTTTCTCTTCAGGGGTTAACTCTGATTCCGTTTTACGCTTCCCCCTCTTATCTTCTAGACCGTCCGGTCCTTCCTTCTCAAACTTCTTTATCCATTGATACACCTGTTGATAGGAAACATTAAAGTGATCAGATGTTTGTTGATAGTTTTTCCCGTTCTGTATGCAATACATAACAATCTCAAATCGTTCCTCTAATGTCGTGGATCGGCCTTTAATCATAGAGTTCTTCTCCCTTTTCGTCTCTTCTATTTCTCTATGATCATTATAAATCCTAATCCATCCTTGTAACACTGAACGACTTGATATTTCATACTTACGTACAATCTCAACTTGAGAGAATTGACCCGAAAGAAAGTCATTAACCGCAGCTGTTTTTACTTTCTTCGAATACCGCTTCCATTCCCCCGAACCCTGAAGCCATTCAGTTCCATATGTCTGAAATTGATAAATCCAATCATTCAGAGTTCTAGAAGATATGTGGTGTTGTTTACAAAAGTCTGAAACTGAGATTTTTCTGTTTTCATAAGCCGTTATTATCTCAAATTTTTCTTGTGATGAATATTTCCCCATAGAAAAAGCCCCCAAAAAAGTAAACAGATTTTTATTATTTCATCTGTCTACTTTATCGGGAGCATATCATACTTGTGGTAGGTGCCTTTTTCTATCTTGATTCGAATATTTTAACCAGTTATTTGATTAGATGAAGATAACAATTTTGCTGATACAAGTCTTTTATAGACCGTAATCCCAATCCATGATGCTAAAAATGCTTTAATTAAACCAACGACGATAAATGGTAAAAACCCAGAAGTAAAGGCAGCCGTCCAAGTCATATCAACCGAAAGTTTTAGCCAAATGGTCCCGATAACCAAAGTGACAAACATACCGACTGTATTTGCAATCATACCTTTCATGACAGAGAAGCTAGTTTTTTCTAAAATATAGCCTGTTAAAAATGCTGCTGGGATGAAGCCAATAATATAACCCCCAGTGGGACCTACTATCACCCCGAATCCACCTGACATTCCACTAAAAACAGGAATGCCTATAGACCCAAGTAAGGCATAAAAAATAACAGAAAGAGTGCCGTATCTAGATCCTAAAATTGTCGCAGCTAAACCAACTGCAAGTGTTTGTCCTGTAATCGGAACAAGTGGTAATGGGATTGTAACTTGAGCCAAGATGCCGATAATGGCAGCAAATAAAGCACTCAAAATCCACATTTTTAATTGATTGTGTGATCGAAGCATTATATCCCCCTATTCATTTAATGTAAACTCAAGTTATTTATTGGTTAACAATTGAAGTATAAGTTTTTCAACAAAGTTTTGTCAATCTTATTTTTCTGATGAAAAAATGTAAGAATTAAAGAGTAGGGTGTAATACCTATTACATAATGAGATTGCGCTCAAAGGATAAATCCATTAATTGATTAGCTGCCTTTGATAATGATCCTGCTTTAGTAACTCTAACTATATATTCAATTTGTTCCAAATTCATGAGATAATTTTTAATAATAACTTACGGAAATATGAAATAATGAAGAGGGGAGTTAGACAGCAATTCCCCTAATTCATAAGCTATTGTTACAGATCTGTTTTTAATAGTCATAAAATTTATTCATTATTAAATTGTATAAATATTATACATTTTTTGTCTTTGTGCTATTGACGAAATCTAGCTCATATGTGTAAAATACACCTATAGTAATTTTATTGAGGTGTAGTCATGACAAATAACAATAATGAAAAAAATGTTACTCCATCTAAGCAATTTATCCTTCCATTTATATTATTGCTTCTTAGTAGGGTGTCACTTCATGGCTATGAACTCATTCAAAAGCTTCAAGCTCTCGGTTTTAACACTCTTGACCAAGGAAACTTGTATCGTTTATTGAGACAACTAGAGAAAGACAATCTTGTGCAATCAGAGTGGCATACAAATGGAAGTGGTCCTGCCAAACGATGTTATTCAATAACTGATACTGGAAAAGGTTATTTAAAGGGCCATGCAATACAACTCGAGCAATACCAATCCATGCTCGATAAATTCTTCAACATGTACATGAGTTTTCTCGAGCTCTACCTTCCTCCTTTTCATATGGAGGATAAAATAGAGAAATTAACGAAACAAATGAGGAGGAACGAAGATGAGCCAAAAGGTGATTGATCAAAAAGAAGAAGTCCTAAAAAAGGAAGTTAAAAAAGGAGAGGTTAAAAAAGTGGAAGTACCAAAAGTGGAAGTTCTAAAAGTAGAGAAGCAGAACGAAACAAGCTATGTTACGGATTCATTTATTAATATTTTTTGGGGCCAATTTGAATCTGCAGTTTCTCGTACAAGAGAACTTAGAGAACAACAGCAAGAACTTTACTTAAAGGCTATAAAAGAAACAACCAAGTTCAATGGAGTGTACCGCAATACTTTAAAGGGTCTTTTTGAACAAGCTACAACAATAAATAGCAATTTGCGTAATGGGATATTCCAATACAATGTTATTAACGGAAATGAATCTACTGAAGTAATGACTGAATCTTTAAAAAGTCAAGTAAATGAGGCAGCTAGTAAATTAGAGGAGCTTTATTTAACTCCAATTAACTCTGCATTTGAATTAATTGAAAAAACAGAGCAGCGTTTAGAACAAAGCAGCGAGGCATTCATCGAATCTACAAATGAAGCACTGAATGCTTGGGAATCTGTAACAGACAACTATTTAAAACAAGCTAGAGAAACGCATGAAGATATTGCTCGTAGATTGGAAGATAGCGTACGTGGACTTGTAGCTCCAAGTAAATAATATACATTTCTAAAAGAAACAACATTTTATTAAAGATGTGCCTTTCTTTGTTAATAGATAACCTAAATTGCACAAAAAAGCAGCTTTACCTTCAAGGCAAGCTGCTTTTTTTAATAATAACGATTTTACAACTGAGTATTCCATCTTCATATTATTACTTGAATGTAGGTAATTGAGTAAAGTGGAGTGAGCAAGTATGCATAACCTTAGCACTGAACAATTGCTAGAAGCCTTTGATTCTGCTATTAAGTTAAATCTCTGCAAAGATTTTGTTCTGCTATTGGCTAATGAGTTAAATACACGATTTATTAATGAATCATCACCTAAAAATGATTATAGAAAAATTTTAGATCAGTATATTAATTCTGATTAGAAACCTTTCTCGTAGATATGTGGAATGTATTTCAGTCATAGATTACTTGCACCGTAAGAAGATTCAATTGACTTTTTGATATCTAATAAAAGTGGAGGCATTTTTATGAGTGACCAAGAAAAGACTTTATTTATGAGTGAACAAGAAATGACTTTAATATATAAAACTTCAAATATTTTAAGAAAAGATACCAGCATTATGAGACTAAACGATATTATTGAAGAACTTGTTCATGTAATAGAATCAAAAACAGAAGATGTCAGATTGCCGGATCAAGAATAGGAATTGAGCAACCAAAAACTATTCGATGAAATATACAAAAAAATGAGGGATGTTAATCCTTCATTTTTTTGTATATTCCATGGAAGGTTTAATTTTACTATTTAAAAAAGATGAGGTAGAAAGAAATGGGAAATATGACTTTCGACGTATAATCACAGGCAGTATACTATAAAGATACTATTATAGAGTTATTAATTCGTTTGATTCTTACTTATCAATGAAATAGTGAAATAGGTAGGATATATAATGAATGAATAAATAGGGAGGTGGAAAAATATTGAAGGCAGATGCTGTTTTTGAAGGTGGTGGGGCTAGGGGAATTGCTTTTATTGGAGCGATTCATGCGATGGAAGAGGAAAAAGTAGAATGGCAGAGATTGGCTGGAACATCAGCTGGAGCTATCATCGCTGCACTTTTGGCCAGCGGTTATAAAAGCTATGAAATTAGAGATCAATTAAGTAAACTAGATTTTTCAAAGCTTCGAGGCAGGACGTACTTGAATCGAATTCCTATTTTTGGCTCCTTATTAGAACTAATGTTTCATCTTGGTATTTATAAAAATGATTATTTGGAAACATGGCTGGATTCGCTTCTTACAGATAAAGGGATTAAGACGTTTGCGGATCTTCCAAAAGATAAATTAAAAATAATTGCTTCTGATGTTTCGAATGGGCAAATGCTTATTTTACCAGATGATCTGGACCGCTATGGGATGACTCCTGCTGATTTAAAAATTTCATCCGCCGTTATGATGAGTGCATCGTTGCCATTTTTTTACCGTCCTGTTATCTGGAAATCAAAAGACCGCAAAAAATCTTATATTTTAGATGGCGGTTTACTTAGTAACTTCCCAATATGGTTATTTGATACGGCCAATCCTCGGTTTCCAACGTTCGGCTTTCGTTTTGTTAAAGATAAAGTGAACATAGATGCTGTTATTCCAACCCCCCTCCACCTTTTTAAAAACATAATTAAAACAATGATTCAGGCCCATGACTTACGATATTTGAACAAGGATGCAATTGAACGGACCATTCAAATTCCAACAGGTGACATCAATGCTACTGATTTTGACTTGGATAGGGATGAAGTCGATTTTCTCTATAGGTCGGGCTATTTTTCTACAAAAGAATTTTTATCGAAATGGGATTTTGAACAATATAAAATTAATCGATTTAATAGATTAAAGAATAAATAGCTGAAAAGGCCATGTAAATGAAAAGTTTTGCGATATAAATATAAAAGGGAAGAACTAATAGGAAAAATTATATTTTAATTAAAATCATGGATGGGCAAATTATTACTTTATACGATTAAATACTTGTACGCTTAGCACAGAATGAAGTTAACCAGTTAATTGTTGATTTATAGAAAGTAATGTCCTTGTATCATAGATACATATAAGAGTATTTTGTACGAACTAAAGAAGCAGACCCCACTGGATCTGCTTCGTTTTATGATGGATTTGTTGACCATAATCCAGCTGTTTTAACGAATACTCTTGGATTAAATTTTAAACTAGCCACGACTAATTCTGCAAGGTCTTCTGGGTGCATCACGTTTTCTTCATTGCCTTTAACAAGATTTGTATCAATGGCTAAATCTGTAACGACCGTACTTGGTGTTAAAGCAGTAACACGGACATTATGTTTTCTTACTTCTAGCATAAGTGATTCTGTTAGCCCTAAAACAGCGAATTTAGAAGCACTGTAAGCACTTGTAACTGGAGCACCTTTTTGGCCAGCAGATGAAGAGATATTGATGATATCTCCTGATTTTCTTTCGATCATTCCTGGTAATACTGCTCTTGTTACATTATACACACCCATTAAATTGACTTGGATGATTTTTTCCCATTCTTCTGGTGTTAGATCAAGGAACCCACCAAATTTAGCAACACCAGCATTGTTGATTAGGATATCAATTGGGCCTAAGTCTGATTTGATATGTTCAACAGCATGGGTAACAGATTCAAGATCGGTCACATCTGCAGTTGCTGCAGAAACCTTTACATCAAATTGTGCTAGTTCAGCAGCTGCCTTTTCTAGATTAGCCATATTTAAGCCGATTAGGCCTAAATGAACGCCTTCTTTTGCTAAGGCGATAGCAGTAGCACGTCCAATGCCTCTACCTGCACCAGTTACTATTGCAGTTTTTCCATTTAAAGAAATCATTTTATCACTCCTAAAATTATTACAAATTGAAGTAGTTCATTCTAACAGAAAGACCGCAATTTTGCATGGAAACAGCTTTAGGTCTTTCCCTCGAGGAATAATATATTTATTCTAAGTTGGCGTGTCTACCGTACATTTTATTGGTATCCAAACCTTTTTTCTCCATGAACCGAAGAATCACAGCATCGTAAAATAGTAAAAGTGTTTGCTCAAATAATGAGCCCATTGGTTGAATCGTCTTAAAATCACTCTCCGACTGATCTTTAGGTGAGCCAGGCAACTTAATTGTGATATCCGCTAATTGTCCAATAGTGGACTCAGGGAAAATGGTTACAGCTGAAATCGTCCCACCGATGCTTTTTGCTTTCTCAGCCATGGAAACTAAACCTTTTGTTTCTCCTGAACCTGATCCAATGATTAAGATGTCATCTTTTTCAAAGTTAGGGGTTACTGTTTCGCCAATCACATAGGCATCTATCCCCATGTGCATCATTCGCATGGCGAATGATTTGGCCATAAATCCAGATCTACCTGCGCCTGCAACAAAGATTTTTTTTGATTCAAGAATCCCATTTACTAATTTTTCAGCTTCATCATCCGAAATTAAATCTACGGAGCGATTTAACTCTTTTATGATTTCAGCTAGGTATTGAGTTGTATTCATGATCTGAATTACCCTTGATTAATCATTTGTTGCATTTTGGCAGCAGCAGCTTTTTTATCAGCTTGTCCAGTTATCCCGCCACCTACAATGACAAGGTCTGGTTGTACTTTGATGACTTCTGGAAGTGTGTCTAATTTAATACCACCTGCGATTGCAGTTTTAGCATTTTTTACAACACTTTTAATAGTTTGTAAATCTTCAAATGAGTTCTTTCCAACAGCTTGTAGATCGTAGCCAGTGTGCACACAAATATAATCAACACCCATAGCGTCCACTTCTTTTGCACGTCCAGCAAGATCTTTTACAGCAATCATATCAACAAGGATTTTTTTACCTTGTTTTTTCGCTTCTTCAGCAGCACCTTTAATAGACATATCTTCAGCAGTACCAAGAATTGTGACGATATCTGCACCTGCTTCAGAAGCTTTCATTACTTCATAACCAGCTGCATCCATGATTTTTAGGTCTGCTAAAACTTTTAAATTAGGGAATGCTTCTTTTATTGCCTTTACTGCATGGAGACCTTCATTGATAACAACAGGTGTTCCGATTTCTACGATATCAATATGTTCCTCCACTTCTTTTACCAACTGAATTGCTTCTGGGATATTGACTAAATCTAATGCTAATTGTAATTCCATCTATATTCACTCCTATAATTTTTTTATTGTTGTACAGTGATAATGTTCCCAAAGGGTAATAATACTTTTACTGTAATATTATCCTTATAGGCATTATCTGTACCTGCCAGCAATAAGGGATATCATGCTCTCCCGCTTGACAACTGCAAGTATACAACGTATATAACAACAATAAAAGTACGCACTTTTTTTTTACATAGTGTTAAAAAGTATACTATGAAACAAACCGCTTATATAGTCTTACTATTTAACTTTAAAACAAAGTGTTGGCGGAACGAATTGAAGATTTAAAAGATCTACAAGAAGATTCACCTTATTTCTTTACTCTTAGGGATATAAAAAAAGAAAACGATCGATTTATTCTCGACTATTTGATGGAGGAAGAATACAAACCACTTATTAAAGCAAAAGAGTACTTAATAGGAATATATCATCATTTACCTTTAATCTAACTTAGTATTCTACTGGGTATTTTGGTATAAACGGAAAGATCCACCAAATTGGCATGTTTAATACTAAAACTCTTACGATATGGTTTACCTTTATCTAAAAATGCTTGAACTTGGCTTTCTCCTTTTGATACATCCAGACCAATCACTGGATTCATATTGATTTCTCCTCCTCCTAGAAATACATATTAGTCGGTATCCCCTATAGCTGCTTGTAATGTCATAGGTTCGCTTGTTAAACGGGATCATGGTCCCAACCAGCCTGAAACATGTTTATACAAGTAGGGGGTGAACAGTTTAGCTGACGGAATCGAGTTCCACGGGTGCGACGTTCTACCCCGACTACCGTAATAATAAGACCATAAACAAAAAGGTCAACCAGAAAATTCTGGCTAACCTTATATTACGAACGGGTGTATTACCGGTTGATTAACTTTTTACATGGTTGTGACGAACGTAGAAAGTTTACGTTCGTCACGATATTCTAGAAAAATCATATCATACGGCGTCATTTCTAACTAAGTTAGAGTACGTTAAATGTATAAGGAAGATGTTATCTTTTAGAAAGGGACGATGATGAAATGGTTACAGAAATCCAACTAAATGATACTAAAATTAAAATCACACAATATGATGAAAAAAAGATAGAAGGTAAAACTCAGATATCGTTAACTTTTTATGTTACAAGTGACGACTACCATGACATAGCAACGTTATTATACAAAGGAAGATTTGATGTAATCGTACTCGAGAGACATCTTGAGTTCCGCGGAACGATTCAAGAATATTCAACATCAATTACGAATCTATACGAAAAAGGGCAAATTGGTGAATATAAACTGACATTGAAAGAAGCGGAATAATAGAAAAGGGGATTTTCATCTTATGAAATTAAGCATTTTAGATCAGTCTCCCATCTCAACTAATCAAACGGCAAAAGAAGCATTACAGGAATCAATGAATCTCGCACGCATTGGGGAGACATTAGGATATTCACGTTATTGGATACATAGATAATGAAGAGGCTTCTCCGTTACCGCAAATTAGTCCTGATCTATGGATGTTAAGGCTAAATACTCCCTAGTGACCGATAGTGAACCAGTAACCTAACCATACCTAAATCATCATTTTTTTATTATTTCTAATTATTTGAGGAATTTCTAAGTAAGCGTTATTTCGTCTTGTTGATTTCATAGGTTTTAGTTAAAACTCTTTCGTAAATTATATTAGCAAGTTTTATGCAAATATTTATCTAGCATTTAAACCATTTTCACTAGATTAATAACTAAAATTTGTCGCAAAATAAAGTAATTAATGTAGCATTTTAAGACAAAAGTTGAATATTGCGAATTTGGAAAAAGTATTATTTACTACTTTTTAAAGTTTTATTTTATAAACATGCACGAAATTAAATTTATAAAAACAACATAATAATGATGTTCCTTTATGCATTTCGTTGTCTCAATTATCTAAAAAAATGGAAAGATCCTTTGAAATCTTTATCTGTGACAGTGTCGGTATCTATGGTATTTCAATAGTAAAGATCTTCAATTTTAAATTGGCACGTTAATTGCAAGTAATATACATGAGGTTAATGAAACAGGAAGGAGGTTTTTAAGTTGGATAGGAAAATTTTAATTATTACAGGGGACATGGCAGAGTCTCAAGAAGTTATGTACCCCTTACATCGGTTACAAGAGGAAGGATATACGGTTCATATTGCTGCACCAACAAAAAAGGTCATTCAAACTGTTGTTCATGATTTTGAACCAGGAATTGATACTTTTACAGAAAAACTTGGATACCGTGTAGAAGCGAATCTCGCTTTTAGCGAAGTTAATCCGAGTGAATATGAAGGCGCTGTCATTCCTGGTGGAAGAGCTCCTGAATATATTCGAAATGATAAATCTTTTAATGAAATTGTGAAACATTTTGTAGAGTCTAATAAACCATTAGCCTTCGAATGTCATGCAGCAATTGCTCTTATTCCGTTAGGCTATCTAAAAGGAAAACGATGTGCAGCATTTTGGTCTTTAGAGCCAGACTTAAAGGCTGCGGGAGCAACGTTTGTTGATGAAAAAGTGGTTGTAGATGGAAACTTTGTTACATCACGCGCATGGATTGATCATCCCGAATTTATAAAGGAATTTATAAAACTACTAAAATAACTGTAGTGAATTTTCTTAGAATTTAATTTTCGTAAAATAATACCGGGAGGAATTGAAATGTTTAAAACTGCTAATGGAGAAGAAATTTTTGTTATTGATGCACATATAGCCCTATGGGATGGAAGTCCAGAAAACCAATTAAATCGACATGGTGAAGAATTTATTAGTTGTTTTTATGACTACCATAAAGATCATACTCCTAAAGATCTTTTATGGCCTTATGAAAAGTTTAGAAAAATGAATCCTGTTGATTTAGTTAATGATGTTTTAGTAAAAGGCTACGCAGACATGGCTATTTTTCAACCCGTTTGGCTTAATGAATTTTATAAAAATGGATTCGGAGATTTTGAAGCCAATGACCGCTTAGCTAAACAGTATAAAAATCGTTTTATCTGTAACGGTACGCTTGATCCTCGACACGGTGAACTTGGCCTAGAAAAATTAGAAGAAAATATAGAAAAGTATGGTTGGCAAGGTATTAAACTTTATACCGCTGACTGGTATGGGCAATCAAAAGGTTATAAATTATCAGAACCTCGGACTAAGAGATATCTTGAGAAATGTATCGAACTAGGAATTAAAAATATTCATGTTCATAAAGGACCAACAGTTACTCCTTTAAATAGAGATGCTTTTGATGTTGCTGACGTAGACGATGCAGCTAGTTGTTATCCTGAATTAAATTTTATAGTAGAGCATTGCGGCCTTCCTAGATTAGAAGATTTTTGTTGGATCGCTACTCAGGAAAAAAATGTGTATGCCGGATTGGCTGTGGTTATGCCGTTCATTCACGATAGACCTCGATATTTTGCAGAAATCATAAGTGAGTTACTTTACTGGGTAGGTGAAGACAGAATTCTATTTGGTAGTGATTATGCGATTTGGGAACCAGGTTGGCTAATTGAGAAATTTATGGCCTTTGAATTACCTGATGATATTGCTCAAGAGACAGGAGCTAAGTTGGATCTAAATGTAAAGAAGAAAATTTTAGGCCAAAACGCGGCTGCCCTCTATAACATTGATATTGAAACACAGAAAGCACTATTACGTAAGGAAAAATTAGCTGTTCTATAATAGAAATCAGTTTAGGAAAGGAGAATTCCAATTGCGACATCACGAAATAGTTATGGAGAAACTTAATTTAGTATACGACCCTGAGCTTGACAAGTCTGTTGTAGAGATGAATTTCATAGATGAAGTGAATATTGAAGGAGATAATGTCAGTGTTTCAATGCGTCTTCCCACTTATTGGTGTTCTCCAAATTTCGCTTTTATAATGGCCGAAGACATCAGGGATCGAGTAATGGAAATTCCCTGGGTAAAAAACTTCAATTTTAATCTTAAAGATCATTCTGCTTCAGAGGCAATAAATAAAGGAGTGGCTGAAGGAAAATCATTCAGTGAAGTTTTTAGTGATATGGCATCAGGAGATTTAAATGAAGTGCGGAAAAAGTTCCAAATCAAATCGTATATTGCAAGACAAGAGAAGCTACTTCGTGACTTGATTAACTTTGGAATGGATAAGGAATTATTAAGCCTTACTATAAATGAACTAGAATCCCATTCTGCTATTCAAGATAGAGCAGTTTTAAATCGTTATTTAACCCTTAATAAAGATTTAGGATTAAGTAGTCATCCTAATGATTTAGCTTTTAAAAAGCATACAGGAGAAAGAATCGAACCGTTAGAACTTAAAGACTATCTATTAGAAGCTAGAAGAACACGTATGTCAATGGAGTTTAATGGTATCTATTGTCGTGGCCTACTGGATACACGTTATCAAACAAAATAATCAGAAAAAGGAGATGGAAATGAATGAAAGCAGCACGATTATATGAATATAACAAACCATTAGTTATTGAAGAGGTCCCCAATCCAGTGATAACCGACCCGACGGATGTCATTATTAAAGTTGCTGGCGCTGGGGTTTGTCATACCGATTTACATTTAATAGAAGGCGTATGGGCTGAAACCTTAGAAACTGAATTGCCTCATATTATTGGACATGAAAATGCTGGATGGGTTCATGAAGTGGGTTCCGCTGTTACTGATTTTAAAGTTGGAGATCCAGTAATTCTTCATCCTGTATCTAGTTGTGGAAAATGTTTGAGTTGTAGAGCTGGAGAAGATATGCATTGTGAAAAATTAAAATTTTCCGGACTTACCGTTGATGGAGGATATGCAGAATACCTAAAAACTTCTGAACGTGCACTAATTAAATTACCTGATATTGTGGATCCTGCGGATGTAGCTCCATTCGCAGATGCAGGCATTACAGCTTATCGTGCGGTTCGTAAAGCAGCACCATTAGCTATGCCTGGAACTAAAGTTGTGATGATCGGGATGGGCGGACTTGGACATATTGGTGTACAAATCATGCGCGAACTTGGAAACGCTGACATTATCACTGTTGATAGAGATGAAGCACGTTTAAATGCGACGTTGGAATTAGGAGCATCCAACGCAGTAAAAGCAGACCATAACATGATTCCAAACATAAAAACATTAACAGAAGACAAAGGACCCGATATCATTATAGACTTTGTGGGATCGGACCAAACCCATGCTGATAGTATGAAGATGCTTCGAAAGGGTGGGCATTATTTTGTGGTTGGTTATGGTGGAACTGTAAACGTCCCATCTTTAAATATTATAAATAATGAATATAGCATTGTTGGTAGCTTAGTTGGTAACTATAACGAATTGTACGAACTTATGGTACTGTTTGGTCGAGGTAAAGTAAAACTTCACTCTACTAAGTTTCCTTTTGATCAAGTGAACGAAGTTCTACAATTACTCCATGAAGGTAAAATAAATGGCCGAGCTATCTTAGTACCATAAAACTGAACATTTCTTGAGGACAGACGCTAGAAATTACGTCTGTCCTTAATTCTAAAAAGGTAGTTATTCACCGAAAAGTCTGCAGGATTATGTCAAGTTCTAAAAAATAAAGAATAGGAATTTTATCTGATGACAGCTGTAATCCTAGGATAGCCATAGGTCTAAACTGTCTACACAAAAGGAATAATATCACTTCTCTGAAATGACTTTGTGATTTTTTTATTTTATAAATTTATATAATTCACAACATTTTTCGTGTAAGTACTTTATGTAGTAAACGTAGTAACATTCCCTTGATTTTTAAGTTCATTAAGACGCGAGAGCTTTCGGTATATTGTACTTCGATGTATTCCTAGTCTTTTAGCAGCCTCTTTAACATTACCATTTACGTCATCAAGCACCTTTAATATTGTCTGTAGTTCCTGATCTTTTAAAAGTTGGATATTAGTTTTGGAATCATATTGTGGGGTTAAGAGAGATTGCCCATATTTAGTATTGTTATGATTTGAAGTATTATAGTCATGCTGTTTATTGTTTTTATGATCAATAATTTCTTTTGGAAGATCAGAAATAGTTATTGGATTATTATCTAGTACTTTCACAACCATTTTATAAACGAAATTTCGCAGTTCTCGAACATTCCCAGGCCATTCGTATTGTTCAAGGAATTGTAATGCTTCATTATCGATCTTAAGTTGGGGGCGTCCCATCTGCCTACAAACGTTTTTTAACAAATGGTCTAGTAGCAGAGGAATATCTTCCGATCTACCACGCAATGGTGGGATCTGTAGCGAAAGAATGTTCAGTCGATAATAAAGATCAAGACGAAATGTTCCCTCTTGTGAAGCTTTTTTTAAATCACGATTGGTAGCTGCAATAACTCTTACATTTAATTTTATAGGCTTCTTACCACCAAGGCGAACAATTTCTCCTTCTTCAAGAACTCGTAGTAAAATGGTTTGCAAATTTAACGGCATTTCCCCTATTTCATCTAGAAATATAGTTCCGCCTTCGGCCTGTTGGAATTTCCCTGATCTTCCTCCCTTTTGTCCTCCTGTAAAGGTTCCCTCTTCATAACCAAATAATTCACTCTCTGCAAGGTCTTTTTGAATTGCCCCACAGTTAACAGCAATAAAGGGTCCTGAAGAACGAGAACTAGCAGCATGAATAGATTGTGCGAATAATTCCTTTCCGGTTCCGCTTTCTCCTTCAATAAGTACCGGTAAATTTAGGTCTGCAATAGTACGAGCTTCTGAAATCACAGATTGAAAATCTTTAGATTCACCAATAAGATTTAAGAAAGAATATTTTACATTATTTTCAGAAATCTTCGCGGAAACCTTTGGTGAAATAGCCTGTACAACGGATCCGATTCGTTTATTCCTATAATAAAAAGGAACTAATTCGAACCACCAACCTTCACTTTTTTTCGACTGCCATCTTTGCTCATTTATTAAATTTAGATTTTCTAGATCAGTTATACAGTTGCTATTGTCCTCGACCCATCCATTTGCATAAAAAAGATGGTTAGCCTTTATTACTTGACCTGCACGATCAAGTATTGCTGTTACTCTATTTGGGTTTCTAATACTTGATTCAATATAATGGTCCAATAACTTATACCGTTCAAGTTCAAGTATATTAAGAAGTTTCCCTTCAATGGTCTGTGCTATTGAAATAGCAGTAGACAACGAGTGAGGATGTATCAGCCTCCATTCCCCTGTTAAATTAATTACTCCAATAAATTCATTTGTTGCAGGATCTCTAATAGGAGCGGCTGAACATGTCCAATTATGGACGGGTTCACAAAAATGCTCACTAGCAAAAACTTGCATAGGAGAACCTGTAGCGAGAGCAGTACCAATACCATTAGTTCCAATATTATTTTCTAACCATGAAGTTCCAACTGTAAAATTCATTCTTTCCGCTGCCCTTTTAAGCAACGAATCTCCTTCTAAATCAATAATTTCTCCATTATTATTGCAAAAAACCACTAGATGACCTGAGTCGATAGCTACTTCTTTTAATTCTGAAAATATAGGTTTTATAATGGAATAAAGAGGCATAGACGATTTATATTCTAAAATCTTTTCCTCTGTTAAAGTAAATGGGGCTATTCCTCTTATCGGATTGATACCATGTTCTAAGGAACGAATCCATGATTGCTGGGTTAGAGGTCTCACTTTTACATCCAATTCTTTTCCGGAAACAAAATTTTCCCAAACTTTTGAAAGCCTCACTTTTTCATCGGTTGGAGATTCGTTAACATTTAATGAAATAAATTGACTTTTCATTCTATATCACCTCTTTTAAAAATTAGGGATAGTGTATACGCTTACATTTTTTGTCATAAAGTGCGTTAAATAAGAAAAGAGGATTGTTTAGAAATATTCGTTTATTAGGACAATGTAAATTTTTAATGAAATCAGTCGACAATAATTATAAGCTAAAATTCAACAAAATTCAAAAAAATTTGAATTTATACAGCGACTTCAGCAGCATCCATCAAATTCAGCAGTGGGAGAAGAAATAAAAATAAGGATAGGAACATACCCGACAGTAAGAAATTTGCTCAGGATTGAGAATCAGCACAAAAGGCATTTATGGCAGTTGTTGCCGCGATAGCGTTAATGAAGGATCCTCTAAAACAACAACAGACCGGAGTAGCTTTGTTTGGACGAATGGGAAGATGTTAATCGGATGTTTTAGTGTACCTAAGAGCATGGAAAATTCCCGGCTACGCCAGGAATCGTGTCGCTCGCTATGCATTGCTCCTAATGACTAAAAGTGTGTTGGCGGCTTTTTAGGGGCATCGGACCCCTAAAAAGGCCGACTGCCTCCATGCTGACGCAAGGAGACAGTACGCTCTTTTTCTTCGAAGTCTTTCTTCGAAATCCTATTGAATAAAAATCGCTTTTCTTAATTGAAAAGCTCTGCATCGAGCCTCTCCTTTCAAACGATGCTGTTGGGAGTCTTGAAAAGGAAAATATACTTATAAAAATTATTGATAATGGGATAGGAATTAGTGAAGAATGCCTGGTTAGGTTACCTATTGCTTAAAAAATGAAAGGCAACGTAAATTTGATTTTACCTAATAAAGTTAGACAAATATTTTTATGCAACTTTTAAGACTTGAGTTCGGTATTCTAATGGACTCAGGTCTTTTAATTTTGCCTTCATTCGTTTGTGATTGTAATAGTAAATATAATCGTCTAATTCTTTCATATATTGGCTTTGGAAAAAGACGGAGGACGAAGAAACAAAGGAGAAAAAGACTTTTGCTAAACCCTTTTATTATTATCAAGTTTGGGAGATAAATAGACAGTGTATTGGCTTAGAGAGTAAAAAAAGATTGAAACTTTTGATCATGACATCATTTATGATATTGAATCAGGAATTAGAACGATTAAATGACGAACAGGCCGTTGAAATTTTTAAGGCATTGTCCAACCAGACTAGAATAAAAATACTTCAAATGCTAAAAGACCCTGATAATAATTTTTCAACACAAGCCCATATTGTAAAAGTGGAAGGATTTGAAGGTGGTGTTTGTGTAAGTGATATCCGCAGCAAAACCCGGATCTCACAGTCCACAACTTCCCAGTATTTATCGATTCTACTGCAGAGTGGGCTAGTCGAAATGAAACGAATTGGACAATGGACGTATTATCGGCGTAATAAGAAAACGATCAAACAGTTCGAAAAATACATCGGTATGAATATATAGCCCTTAAAAAAGGAGAAAGAAAGTCTATTAATTAACCCAGGTATTTATCCTCTATAAATCAAACATTAAGGAAGAAGATGAACGTATGTCTAACCATATAAAAAAACTAAATGAAATTCCGTTCTCGGTACTAGATCTTTCACCGATTGTGGCCGGAAGCACACCAGCTGATTCATTTCGCAATACAATGGAGTTAGCACAGCTTGCTGAAAAACTTGGGTATAACGCTATTGGCTCGCTGAACATCATAATATGCCGTTTATCGCCAGCTCTGCCACTTTTGTATTGATAGGACATGTCGCTGCAAGTACATCAAAAATCCGGGTAGGTTCAGGCGGGATCATGCTGCCGAATCATGCGCCACTCGTGATTGCTGAACAGTTTGGGACCCTTGAATCCTTATATCCTGGCCGAATTGACCTTGGTCTTGGCCGTGCGCCAGGTACAGATCAGCTTACTGCCCGTGCATTAAGACGTGATTTGAGAAGTACTGGAGATGACTTTCCAGAACAGTTAGCTGAACTCCGCGGTTACTTTGATCCTGACTTAGTACAAGGAAACAAATATGTTAAGGCTGTTCCAGTTGAAGGTTTGAATATTCCAATTTGGTTGTTAGGTTCAAGCGGATTTAGTGCCCAGCTGGCCGGAGGACTTGGTCTGCATTCGCATTTGCCGGCCATTTCTCACCACATAACACGCTGCCTGCTCTAAACTTATATCGACGTTCATTTAAACCTTCTAAAGTACTGGACAAGCCGTATGCAATGGTCGGGTTAAACGTGATTGCAGCAGAAACGGATAAAGAAGCACAGCTTCTTGCAACTACTCTCCAACAGCAGTTTTTGAATTTAATGCGTGGTAAGGATGTGCCGTTCCAACCACCAGTTGATAACATTCATGAAATGGCAAGCAACTATGAAATAGAGGCTCTTCAAAATTCATTAGGTTTATCTATTGTGGGCAGCCCTAAAACAGTGAAAGAAAAGCTTCAGAACTTTATAGAGGAAAGCGGGGCTGATGAAATTATGGCGATTGCCCAGGTGTATGATCACTAAGCCCGCCTTCGTTCTCATGAAATTTTGGCAGATATTACAAAAGGGGAATAATGGTAAATGGCTTGGAGGAAACTCCAAGCCATTTTTTGTGACTATTAAACCGATTGAGTTGTTTGATCCTGTGAAGCAGAAGTTTTTAAATCTGTTCGATCTAAGAAGAAGGAAGCTAAGGTTCCTCCAACCAATCCCCAAAAAGGTGCCCCGATATGAAAGAGAGAAATTCCAGAAATCGTAATCAAAAATGAAAATAAAGCACCTGTTTTAAAACGCCCTGAAAAGCTCGTCTTCAAAGAGTCAATCAGGACATTAATCATGGCCAGCCCCCCCAGCATTTTAATTAATGAGGAGGGAATCAAATGGGGAACGGCTGCTGCCATTGGTGCAAAAACAGCTAATAAACATGACAAAATTCCTAATACGATTGCAGCGGCATAACGATTTTCTTTCAATCCAGATTCCTTACTTGCTAATAAGGCAGTCATTGGACCGGCAATACAAGCAGAATGGCCGCCCATAAATCCATTAAGAATCGATCCAATCCCGCTCCAACTCGTCATAGAATTAATGGGCGGGAGATAATTCGCACTCTCCAGAACAGCAATTCCTTGAGCATTTTGTATTGCGATGACCGTAAGCACTAACGGAATAACCAGTTCTCCCATCACAGATAGATTAAAGGAAGGAAAGACCACGTGCGGTACCGCCAAAGAAAATGATACACCATGAACTTGAATTCCTGGTAATACTTTTAATAAAACAATAGATGTGAGAATAGCCCCAACAATGGGAGGGAATTTTTTTGACAGCTTGCCGAAAAAAGAAATAACAAGAAATACTAGAAAAGGAATTCCATTTAACAAGGGATTGTCGAGAACAGAACGAAACATATCTGTACCAAAGGGAAGAAGGACGCCGGAAACCATTCCCATCATGACTGGCATAGGTAGGACCTTCATTAATTTATGGATCATTCCAGATATTCCTAAAAGAAAAATGACGATGCCTGTAACGAGATAGGCACCAACTACCTGGCTAAATGTGTAATGAGATAAGGATGCTCCGACAAGAATTGCACCAGGAATTGAAAAAGCATATCCAATCGGCTGGCGGTAATAAAAGGAGAGACCAATCGATAGCAATCCCCCAATTCCATAAATAGCAAAGATCCAGGATGTAATCGCTGAATCAGATAGGTGGCCTTTCGAAGCAGCTTGTAAAACAATCAGTAATGGTCCAGTTGCGCCGAATAGCCAGGCCACAAAACCATTTGAAATATTTCCAATCGATAATAATCGGGGAAATTCAACAATATTCTTCTTCCACAAAGTACTCACTCCTAAAATAAGCTACAGTATAGTATAATATATTAAAACTGATAAAATGTATATAATAATATACGAAAATATGGAGGACCTAATGATGGGATTAGAAGATGAACAAGCAAGAAAATTAATTCAACAAATGGGCGGGCTGCTTCGGAAAATTAGAAGCGAACAAAAATTGAGCCTCGAGGAGCTTGCCGAAAAAACAGGTGTTAGCAAGCTCACGTTAGGAAAGATTGAAAGGGGAGAAACGAATCCTACATTAGGAGTTGTATGGAAAATTACAGAAGGGTTATCGATCCCTTTAACAAGAATTTTAGTAATGGACGATCATGTCGATCTTTCGAGATGTGGAGAGGGCTTTATGATTTATGGGCCAGACCAAACATGGAGAGTAGAGACAGTTTTTCGGAATACAGATGGACCAACAATGGAAATATATCGAGCATTTCTTGGACTGCAAGCCATGTACTCGCCGGAGCCGCATCATAAAGGAGCAATGGAATTTGTGACGGTAATGAGGGGAAATATCAGCTTTAAAGTCGAGGAGAGGGTATACCAACTCAAACAGTTTGATTCCATTAAGTTTGAAGCTGCGAGCAAACATCTTTATAAGAATATCGGTGATGAAGAGGCCGTGTTACATGTAGTGGTGAGATATCCTTCTTAACACTTCAAAGATTAAAATTTCCATAAAAACCCAAGTAAGCAACCTCACTTGGGCATGTAATTTCAATCCTTTGGAAGAGATGGAACATTTTTAGGCCTATAAGTAATGACATCAGAAGAATAATCATTAACAATCAATTTGTCCTCTAGTGTTTTCGCCTGAATGAGGATAGGCTGGTTGTAATTATTTTTAAAAATTAAATCAGGCCCATTCCAGCTCACTTGGGCATCTCGTCCAGGAGGAACGTATGAACCTTCCCTGCTGTGTGAGGAGCGTTGAATCACATTTATTCCCGACTCGCTTCGCAAAGCAAAAGAAAAAATGGAAAAACGAAAAACAAGAAGGAAAGGGAGTTTGGAGAAATGGAATCTATGTCAATTTTTGAAGTAGTACGAATTAAACAGGAAATTAAGGAATCGCAGGAACAGTTTGTAAAATATTCTATCCGTTCACCTGAGGATCCTCAAAATTTAGCGGCTTCTTACATAGCGTAAGACCGGGAAGTGCTCCTTGTGTTAATGCTTAAAAAATACGTAGTGGGGTTACATAGAGCTTATATTGGGAGTTTAAATGCGAGTATTGTTCATCCGGTGTGAAATGCGCTATTCTAAATAATGCGGCCTCTAGTATGGTCAGCCATCAACACCCAAGCAGAGACCCCTTAAACATAGTATCCTAAACTAGAGTACTCTAAGTTCAAAGTTTAGGTTTAATGTATATCCTAAAAAAGATCTTATTTTTGTGTTTCAGATTGGGATAGAACGTTGGAATCAATCAGTATAGGAAGTATCTTTAAAGAAGTACCATCTGGACCATATCATAAGTAAAAGAAAGTTTCTTTGTGTAATTAAAGCCGGCTGCGATCAGTCGGCTTTATATTTATATCCAATTGCAATTATCGAATCACCTATTTATCGGGAAACCTCATTGTTTTTTATACTCTCTGCAAACAGGTTTTTAAACAAAACCTTCTAGTACAATTTTACCAATCGTCCTATTGCTCTCCAAAAGTTTGTGGGCTAGACGGAGATTTTCTGCTGAGATCGGTCCAAGGACTTCGGCCAGTGTTGTCTTTAATTTTTGATGGTCCACAGCATCAGCAATACGATTAAGCAATAGATGCTGCTCAATCATATCATCTGTTTCGTAAACAGGGCGAGTAAACATAAACTCCCACACGAAGGTGACGCTTTTTTGCTTAAGCAATTTGAGGTCCAGCGGAGAGGCTGGATCATCAATTGCGCACACAACTCCTTGCGGAGAAATAGCTTCGGTAATACCGGCCCAGTGTTTTTCCAAAGCATTAAGGCAAAAAATGTACGGAACGTTTGTAAATCCAATTGCTTGAAGTTGTGGAAGGAGCGGGTCATGGTGATTAATGGTATAGTCCGCGCCCATTGATTTAACCCAGCTAACAGTTTCCGACCGGGAAGCAGTCCCGATTACAGTAAGCCCCGCTTGTTTTGCAAGCTGAGTGGCAATGGAACCTACACCCCCGGCTGCACCAATGATCAGCAGAGCCTTTCCTTTGTTAGGGCCCGGATCTTGGGAAATAGACATTCGGGTAAATAACGCTTCCCAAGCTGTAATGGAGGTTAGGGGAAGAGCTGCGGCTTCCACAAATCTTAAGGAAACAGGTTTGCGCCCAACGATTCGTTCATCGACCAGATGGTATTCACTGTTTCCTCCTTGTCGTGCAATACTGCCAGCATAAAAAACTTCATCTCCCGGACGAAACAATGAACAGTCCGGTCCTGTCTCTTCGACGACTCCTGCTACATCCCAACCTAGAATTTTAGGAACTTCCTCAACTCTTTCCTTAGGAGCTCGTACCTTTGTATCAACAGGATTGACCGATATGGCCGAACCAATAACTTGAAGGTCAAACCCCTGCTCAATAAAAATTTGTGCGGGGCCCTTTCCATTAAAATTCTCTTTTACAGCTCTTATCTTAAAGTCGGGTGTATAAGAAATAGAACGTTCGGACACATGGTCCACATTCGGATTACTCTCTAATAATTTTATCTGAATCTCGTTAAATATAATTTTACTCATTTTAAATTTCCTCCGGTTATTCCTCTAAATGATTATAAACGGGTTTTTGTCCAGCGAACACAATAACCCGAATAAGGGACTTTTTTTAAGTGTCCATTATTCGGGTTATAGTTCAACAGTTAAGTGAAGGTGCTTCTTTTCTAATAGGTTTTGTAAAGCAACATTGTAGTAAGCTTATGCTTAATTGTTTAATTCCGAAATATCCATTTCTTTTATGATTTCTGCTATCCGAATTTTTCCCCATTCATACATCATTTCAACGATAGGAAGTAAAGTCATCCCCAATTCAGTCATGGAATATTCCACTTTCGGTGGAACTTCTGGATAAACCTCGCGATGAACTATTCCATCTTCCATCAGTTCTCTTAATTGATTCGTTAATATTTTATGAGATATTTTTGGAAAAAGCCTTTGGAGATCACTGAATCGATGTGGTCCTTCTACCCCCAAATGCCATAAAATAACAATTTTCCATTTACCACTTATAATTGATAAGGTAAGTTCTTTTTCACAATTATAATCACCATTTATGATCTTTTCTTTAACTTCATCTCTAAATGTATCAGGCATAAATTCTTACCTCCTTATTTGTATCATTTGTAACCTGTCGGTAACCTACTTACAAAAAAGTGCATTCTTCACAGTGAAGAAAACAAGCAGTAGAATGAAATGGTCGTCTTACCGGCAAATCTTTTTCATTAATGAGGAGGAACTACAAATGAGTAAAAAAGCACTTTTAATTATACCACCAGAACGTTTCAATGAAGACGAATTATTTCAACCAAAAGCGGAATTGGAAAGCAACGGAATTGATGTGACAATTGCAAGTACAAAAACAGGTGAAATCATAGGGGATTATGAAGGTAAAGCAACTGCTGAGGTCATTTTCTCAGACGTTTTTGCTTCTGACTATGATGTTGTTTCTGTTATTGGTGGATCTGGTACGAACGATCATCTATGGGAAAATAAAGAATTACAAGACTACTTGAAACAAGCGTATACTAATAAAGTTCTTGTAACAGGAATTTGTGCAGGTGCGGTTACTGTAGCTAAAACGGGTTTACTTAATGGAAGAGAAGCAACTTGCTATCCAGTAGATGTACAAAAAGACCAATTAAAAGCGAATAAAGTAACATATGTTGAAAAACATGTTGTTGCTCATGATGATATTATCACTGGTGATGGTCCAGATGGCGCTAAAGAATTTGGAGAAGCTTTAGTAAAAGCATTAAGCTAATTCTACATTTCCTCCCTGAATTTTCATATAATCGAAAGCCTGCGGAATTAATTCGTAGGCTTTCGGCTATCCAAATGTAAGAAAAATACACCAAAAATTAACTCTGATTCAATATGAACCGTGTTACGATATTTATAAAGTTTTACTAGGTCGTCTTTTAAAGGTATATTTTTTACACGATGCTGGGAGGGACATAAACTCCACCGCCACCTTAAAAACTTTATAAAAGAAAGACAAACTATTCATTATTAAGGGGGATGAAAATGGAGCATATTGTCATTACTGCTGTATTAAAACCAAAAGAAGGCCTGCAGGGGCAACTATTATCAGAACTCAAAAAGGTCCAAGCTGCATCAAGGGAAGAGGCGGGTTGTATAAAGTATGAGTTGCACCAATCTGAAGACCAAACTTTTGTTTTATATGAAGTGTGGAAGGATGAGGAAGCGCTGGAACACCATATTCAGTCGGCTCATTATCAGGAATACAGGAACAATATTGCAGACCTTGTATCAAATAGAGAAGTGTATAAGCTAAAAATAATGGAATAAGTTCACAAAGATTGAGTGGCGGAACCGTCGGAAAAACCTGTTATATGCAGGTTTTTTAGTCGTCTTTTTTAAGATGGGAGTTTTTCGCCGTATCTCCTTCGAAACAAATCTTTTGATTTGGACGGACCAGATGGCTAATATAGTAATATCGCGAATTACCGATTTGGCGTGATGCTTTCAGATCATCTATCCAGCTTCCATTGGGATAGTGATAATCGATATAGAAAGAGGCAAATGACATTGAAGCAGGAATTGGAACGCTTAAATGATGAACAAGCCGTTGAAATTTTTAAGGCATTGTCGAACCAGACGAGGGTGAGCATTCTTCAAATGTTAAAAGATCCCGACAGTCATTTTTCACCGCAAGCCCATATTATTGCTGATGAAGGATTTGAAGGCGGGGTTTGCGTAGGGGATATCCGAAGCAAGGCCGGGATTTCGCAATCCACTACTTCACAGTATTTATCGATTCTGCTGCAAAGCGGACTGGTTGAAATGAAGCGAATCGGACAATGGACGTATTATCGCCGTAATGAGGAGACGATTAAAAAGTTCGAAAAATACATTGGTACAAAAATATAAGGAGAATTGAAGTGAGTTTATTACAGCATCGAGCATTTAACAGATTGTACCAACAGGATAAAATGACGCTTGGTTTCGCGATTCCGACGGCAAGGATGTCCAAATATCCGATTATGGAAAATCAGCTGTCGCTTGCCCGCAAAATTGAAAACCATGGTTTCGCGGCATTGTGGCTTCGTGACGTTACGATTCAGAATTTGAATATTGATGATAATGGTCAAATGTATGATGTATGGATTTATTTGACCTATCTTGCGGCCCATACCAAGGATATTGCACTTGGGACGGCGAGTGTGGTCCTCCCGCTGCGCCATCCTGTCCGAGTGGCAAAGGAAGCATCATCTATTGACCGGTTGTTTCCTGAACGCCTGATCATGGGAGTGGCTTCAGGAGACCGGGATAAAGATTTCACAGCTTTGGGAATATCCAAGCTGGAAAGTGGAGGGCTGTTTAAAAAGAATTATGCATCCCTTGAACGGCTGTTAAAGGAGGACAATCCGACAATCAACAGCGATTTAGGCATCATCGATGGAACGGATATGAGAATGATCCCCAAACCTTTTTCTTCGATTCCGACCATGGTGACAGGATTCAGCAATCAATCGATTGAATGGATTGCCCAGAATGGGGACGGCTGGATCCAGTACCCGAGGATTTTCCCACAACAAACTCAATTGATTAACGAATATCGCGAGTTGTCGGAAATTCACGCTCCAGGAGTGTTTAAACCTTTCACTCAGACTTTATTTATCGATTTATCGGAAAATGCCGATTCGTTTCCTGTTCCGATTCCGTTAGGATTTCGTGTAGGGCGCAAACAGTTATTAGAAATTCTATATCAATTTCAATCCATTGGTGTCAATCACCTGGCATTTGTATTGTATTTTTCAAAGCGCCCTCCCGAGGAAGTCATCCAGGAGCTTGGAGAGTTTGTGTTGCCTTACTTTCCGACGCATAAAATTCCAGTATTAGATTAGTTTTTTAAAAAAATTAGATTGGGAAGAAGATGAACTTATGTCTAAACATGCAAATAAACTAAACGAAATTCCATTCTCGGTACTTGATCTTTCACCGATAACAGCCGGAAGTACTCCTGCTGACTCTTTCCGCCATACATTGGAACTCGCACAGCTTGCTGAAAAACTTGGTTACAACCGTTTTTGGCTCGCAGAACATCATAATATGCCGTTTATCGCCAGTTCCGCCACTTCTGTGGTGATGTCCCATGTGGCAGCAGGTACATCAAAAATCAGGATTGGTTCAGGAGGAATCATGCTGCCGAATCACGCACCGCTCGTCATCGCTGAGCAGTTTGGCACTCTTGAATCATTATATCCTGGGCGAATTGACCTTGGTCTGGGGCGGGCACCCGGTACAGATCAGGGGACCGCTCGTGCATTGAGACGCGACTTGGGAAGTACCGGAGATGACTTTCCTGAGCAATTAGCGGAACTCCGCGGTTACTTTGATCCATCACTGGCACAAGGGAACCCTATAAAAGCGATTCCAGGTGAAGGTTTGAATATTCCAGTCTGGCTGCTGGGTTCAAGCGGCTTCAGTGCGCAGCTGGCTGGAGAACTGGGTTTGCCATTCGCGTTTGCCGCCCATTTCTCGCCACTTAACACTCTGGGTGCTCTACAGATCTATCGCAAAGCGTTTAAGCCTTCGAATGTTCTCGATAAGCCGTATGCGATGGTGGCATTGAATATCATTACAGCAGAAACGGATAAAGAGGCAAAGCGCCTTTTTACAACAATACAGCAGCAATTTTTGAATCTGATGAGTGGCAACCTTACATCGCTTCAACCACCGGTAGATGACATATCCGAAGTGGCCAGCAGCTACCAATTAAAGGCTCTCGAGCAGCAATTAGGCTCATCGATTGTTGGCAGCCAGCAGACGGTAAAGGACAAGCTGCATACATTTTTGGAGGAGAGCCAGGCAGATGAAATCATGGCCATTGCCCAAGTTTACGACCACAAAGCTCGCCTGCATTCATACGAGCTTCTGGCAGAAATTACAAAAAGCGAAAGGTAAAAAGGAGGACATCAGCAAGGAAACCTTTTTGATTTTTCTAGGGAATTGAATATGGATGAAACCGTGAAATCAGGTTATGAGGTTGTTTACAGGATTCCTTAATTAAAAAGATAAAAGTTGTTAGAATAGGAGACAATGATATGAACTGCAAAATTAACCGAAATGCTGCTAAAGTGCTGAAACAAATGTTGGAAAGTGAAGAGGCTGAAGGGAAAATGGTTCGTGTCTACGTTACATTGGACCATGGGGACCATGCCCATTATGAAGTAAAACTTGATACGCCCACGGACCATGATGAAATTGTGAAAACAGACAAAGGCATTGATGTTTTACTTGATAAAAGGGAACCGTTTTTAGATGGGGTTTGGATCAAGTATTTCTATGTGCCGCAAGCAGGATTTGACATCACGAATTCTTCCAAAGGGCATCACCATCATTAAACACGTGACAGAGAGATACTAAATGTTTTTATACCTTCATATATCTAGCAGTATCATATACTAAACACAGTAGATTACTGTATTTATTGTGTTAAATGAGAATAATACCAACGATGCATTTACAATTATAAGGGGGCTCATCATAATGAGCAAAAAAATCGTGAATTTGCAAAAGCATTTATACAAGAAGGTAAACCTGTTTTTGCCATTTGCCATGGCCCACAAGTATTAATTGATACAGACCTATTAAAAGGCGTCGACATAACAGGTTTCAAATCAATAAGGAATGATCTCAAAAATGCAGGTGCTAACTACAAAGATGAAGAAGTTGTGGTAAGCAATAATATTGTAACAAGCCGTTTTCCGGATGACATTCCTGCCTTTAATCGTGAATCCTTAAAATTATTAGCTGAATAATAGCGTAAGTACTCAATAGTATCGTTTTAGAAATTAATATTTCACAATAAATTTCAATACAAAAAAGGTTTTAATAAGAAAGGGGTTTTACTATGTCATTAAATGGTAAACGAGTAGTTGTTTTAGGGGGTACTTCTGGTATTGGTTTAGCAACTGCCAAAGCGTTTCTCGATCAATCAGCTCAAGTGATCATTGCCAGCCGTTCTGTTTCCAAATTAAATGAAGCAAAACAAGTTCTTGGTGGCAATGTAGAAGGAAATGAAATCGATTTTCGAAGCGAAGAAAAAGTAGCAGAATTTTTCAGCAAGGTTGGAAAATTTGACCACCTTGTGGTAACAGCAGGAGAAGGCGCAATGGGGCACTTTAGCGAATTGCCTGTGGCAAGTGCTAAAGAGGCGTTTGATAGTAAGTTCTGGGGGCAATATATTACCGTCCGCTCAGCACTTCCATATTTAAACAATGAGAGCTCAATCACCTTAACCTCTGGTGTATATGGCGTTCGTCCTCCTCAAGGCGCTACTACGTTAGCGGCAATCAATTCAGCCATTGAAGGATTGGTTCGAGGACTTTCCGTAGACCTAGCCCCTATTAGGGTAAACGTGGTTTCACCTGGAATTGTAGACACTCCAATCTATGCAGGAATGCCAGATGATCAGAGGCAAGCACTGTTCAACGGCATTGCACAACAGCTCCCTGTTGGACGGATTGCAAAGCCGGAAGACATAGCTGAAACCTATGTATACCTTGCTAAAAATGGTTTTACTACTGGTACGGCTGTTCTTAATGATGGTGGAGCCCACTTAGTATAATGGCCTAAATGGATGTTGAATTGAAGCTTATCACCCTGCCAGGCAGCGGTTCTAACTAAAATAGAAATAAGTTTTCAACAAAAGATTGATTTTGTTAGGAAGCAAAATTATTTAACTGGTTGGTTCGGGAAACGTAGACCTATTAACGCAATTAAAATCAGTGGTGTGCATCTTAAAATGCAGAAAACAATGGTGAAAATGGTATTGGAGTTAGGATTCAGTCAAGTTTGTTAATCTAAAGAGGTACGAGATTCAATGGGACAAAGAAGAGACTTAACGGCAGATTACGCACGAATGATTAACGAAGTTGCCTTAATTGCTGAAGATGGTATAAGTATAAATCTATTAATAGAAAAGGGATGGATGGAACAACCTCCCTCTGCCAATGATCACGAAAGTTTGGCAAAGAATTAGATCATGGGAACTATATTTTTGACTGCCAAATTCCTGAGCACGTTCAGCCTGAAATGTTAGAACGAATGCTTAACATGATACCGGGAGTCGTTGAAAATGGGTTGTTTGTTGGAATGACTGACTTGGTGATCACTTTAGATCAATTAAAAAATGTGGTCATGTTAAGTAGGTAAGAACATAAGAGAGAGAATTTGAGTCCCTCTCTTCTCTTATTTTTTTTTATATCTTTACAATGATTCTACCTCTTGCTTGTCCTTTTAAAATAGTAGGCAAGTTTTGAGGTAATTCTTTAAGTGTAATTTCTTTCTGTATAATTTCAGAAAGAGTAGAAGGTTTTAAATCGGTTGTCATGCGATTCCATAGTTCTTGCCGAACATCCATTGGACAATAAACAGAATCAATACCGAGAAGGTTTATGCCACGTAAAATAAACGGAAACACGGAGGTAGGAATGCTTCCTCCACCAGTTAAACCACTGACCGCAACAGAACCATTGTATTGGATTTTACTTAAGATGGATGCAAGTGTCTCCCCCCCTACTGGATCAACCGCCGCAGCCCATATTTGTTTATCAAGGGGCTTGATTTTACCGTTAAAGACATCTTCACGAGAAATAATCTCTTTTGCACCGATCTTATGTAAAAAAGTATGCTCAGAATTTTTACCAGTACTAGCGACTACTTCGTATCCTCTTTTTGAAAGCATGGAAACAGCTAAACTACCTACGCCGCCAGTTGCTCCTGTAACAAGAACTTTGCCTTTTTCTGGTGTTAAACCGTTATCTTCTAACCTTTGAATGGAGAGGGCTGCAGTAATACCTGCTGTCCCCAAAATCATTGATTCTTTCAACGTTAAATTTTTGGGTAATTGGACAATCCAATCACCAGGAATTCGGGCAAATTCACTATAACCACCATAATGGGAAACACCAATTTCATAGCTTGTTGCAATGACTTCGTCCCCTTCACGGAAACGTGGGTCTTGAGAGGATACGACTACCCCTGCTAAATCAATACCTGGAATAAAGGGATAGGTTGTAATGATTTTCCCATTCGGAATACTTGCTAAACCATCTTTATAGTTTATAGCAGAATAAACAACTTTGATTAAAACATCACCTTGAGGTAACTCATTTAAGGTAATATTTTTGACTTGAACAGAAAAATCGTTTTCATTTTTATCAATCATCAATGCTTTAAATTGTTCCATTTTTTTTAACTCCTTTCTTGAGCAGCAGAATAGAATTCTGTATTCACTGCTAATATATAATGTATGGAAGTATATTACAAGTACATACTTTTATTTCATATAGTGAAAAAAGTATACTGTGAGTTATAATAAATATTGAGGTGAAGTGAAATGTCACGAATGCAGGATAAAATGTTTAATTGTGAAAAAGAATTAACTCTTTCCGTTATCGGTGGTAAATGGAAGATGCTTATATTATGGCATCTAGGCAAAGAGGGAACGAAGCGATTTGGTGAACTGAAAGCTCTTATGCCAGGGATCACACAGAGAATGCTAGTTAATCAATTGCGAGAACTGGAAGAAGACTTGATTGTAAAACGCGAAGTCTATCCCGTGGTTCCTCCAAAAGTAGAATACTCCCTTACTGAACAAGGGAGAAGCTTGATGCCGATTCTCGATGCTATGTATAACTGGGGAAAAGATTATATGGAAACAGCTGGGTTGAAACCTTTAGTAAGTCAAGAGTCGATTAGATAAATTTTAACTGGTAATCTAAGGTTGACTCCGGCCAAGGGGGGGCAACCTAATTTCATGATAATTTAATAATTATTTTTAGTATTTTGTAGTGCCTTGTTCACTTTAGAAAAAGTATAATAATAATTCTTCTTTTTAGTGTGGAAAAGAAAAGATAATTTTTTCCTAATAAAATAAGGTAGGGGAAACTAAATAAATTTTACAGTATAGTTTTTTTCACTATGTAATGAAGAAGTGCGTACTTGTTCAAATTTTTCATTTCGCTATTGATAGGATTAAATGATTTTTACAAAGGATTGTATGCAAATGAGAGTATCAGCCGTTCGGTATTATCATCATACCATTAGCTCTTGAATCGAGGAAAAAGGTATTAGGTAGTAAAGGATTAATTTGGGGGATTGTTGTTATTTTTATAAGTGTAGTGACTGTGTATGAGCCAGGTGGGAAGGTCAAAATGCCGGAGCCGGCTAGTGGAAACCAGAAATCAACAAACACCTTTAACAAGTGGGGGCGACTAATGCCCGGGATGAAAAAATTTTTCATTGCTGACTTATGCTTGTAAAAAGAAGCCATGCTTATCTTTAGCACGGCTCTTCTCATTTCCACCACTGCCACCATTTCTTTTGCTCTGCGGCTGCGATTTGCTTTCTTGTTTCTTCATCAATCATTAGCCCGCGTTCCTTCTCCTGGTGCTCCATCCGGTCTACATACTTCCATATTTGATTAATTTTCTCTTCTTGCTTAGCTTCCCGTACTGCCTTCTCCTTCAAAAGCTTGATTAATTCTACGTTTATTTCCTCCAAATGTTCTATACGATTCAATAGCTCATTAGTATTAGTATTCTGCTCAGCATCGCCATCATTAATTGACTGTATGGGCACTTCTTCCTTAAAGGTTACCGAATTATTTTCTTCAGTAACCAGATTATTTTCTTCATAGGCCAATGCCAGTACTGCTTCGACAGAACGGTCCATCGTCATACCCTCTTGTTTAGTGAATTCGATTATTTTGCGGAGGGTGAGAACATCCTTATCAAAATATGTTCTATGTCCTCTACTATTACGCTGAACGAGATACCCATGACCTTCCAAGTGGGTAGCATACTTCCGTAATGTAATTGCATCAATTCCAAGCAATTCCTGTACGTCACTAGGTGTATAAATGATCGTCATAACACTGCACCTCCAATTTAACATTTCTATAATTCATTGAGAATTTCCTTTTATTTGTTAGAAAATCAATCTTCTGAACTATATAGATGTTTTCTTTATTTGATGGTCAATTCAGTCACTGATAATCAGTAATGGGATTTATAGGTTAAGCATTATATGGAAGGATATGGCTAAAAAAGTTAGAATGTCTGAGATATATTCTCGAGTTTGGATGACATTCCTTAATACAGCAAAATACACCGTTTTTTCGACTTTGTGTGACCCAGCATTCAATGATAAGATGAAACCTACATTAAAGAACAATTCGCCAAGTGAAAAAAACTGAAAGGAATGATTTTGTTATTAATCATTTACAATTAAGTTATACGAGCGAAATGGAAAAAGCGATGCGTAGTGCCCATGGAGTAGGTTATGAAGACTACAGTAGAAATCATACAGTGAGAATGAGAGTCGAAAAACGCCGTAAAAAGGACTATATTAGGTGTCGTAGAATGACTGCGGATTTAGACAGACTTGCTCATTATAATAATCGCTTAAAGGTATGAATGAAAAGGGAAACCAATGTGAATAAACCACACTGGTTTCCCTTTTTTTACTTTTAAATAATAGGCTGTGTTAAAGATTAATGTTGATATTAACACTCTGTTGACCTTCGTTTCAGGCACGAAGACTCCTGCGGGAGTACGGGGCAGGGGAGACCCCGCAGGAGCAAAGCGACGAGGAGGCTCCCCGGCACGCCCGCGGAAAGCGAAGTGCCTGGAACGGAAATCAACAGACTTGTTTAACACAGCCAAATAATAAAAAAGAGAAGACAGTTTCAGTAATTGAAGGTGAGTTTTTTTTACTATTTTTTTATCAGATAAATAGGTGTATCTTAACTGGACAATATATTTATAGTTAAGTAGACTACAACTAAATCAAAAATGCCGCCTTTTTTTTCGATCTGGAAAAAAATTTTTGGTCTGCGATTATTGGAAAGCATCAGGAAAAATCCTGCCACCTAAATTACTATAGAGGAGAAATGAACATGTTAGAATTTGATACATCTATGGACCAACTCGCCACGATTAAAGTCATCGGTGTAGGCGGCGGGGGAAATAACGCCGTGAATCGTATGATTGAAGAAGGCGTTGAGGGTGTAGAATTTATTGCCGTTAATACCGATGCACAAGCTCTTCATCAATCAAAAGCAGCCGTCACAATGCAAATCGGTACAGCATTGACAAGGGGTTTGGGAGCAGGAGCAAATCCGGAAATAGGCAGAAGAGCTGTGGAAGAAAGTAAACAGCAAATCAAGGAAGTGCTGGAAGGCGCAGATATGGTTTTTGTTACAGCAGGAATGGGTGGAGGTACAGGAACAGGCGCAGCGCCTGCCATAGCTGAAATTGCCCGAAATCTTGGTGCCCTGACAATTGGGGTTGTAACACGTCCGTTTAAATTTGAAGGCAAAAAGCGTGCAACGAACGCAGAAAATGGAATTAGCGGTATGAGGGAAGCGGTAGACACCTTGATTATTATCCCTAACGATCGCTTATTAGAGATAGTAGATAAAAAGACACCGATGATTGAAGCTTTCCGTGAAGCGGATAATGTACTACGACAAGGTGTTCAAGGAATTTCCGATTTAATTGCTGTACCAGGTTTAATCAATCTAGATTTTGCTGACGTGAAGACGGTTATGTCCCATAAGGGAACTGCGTTAATGGGTATTGGGATTGCCAAAGGTAAAGATCGTGCTGTTGAGGCTGCACAGAAAGCTTTAAATAGTCCATTACTTGAAACTTCGATTAATGGTGCTCATGGTGTAATCATGAACATAACTGGGGGGAATAATTTAAGTCTGTTTGAAGTACAGGAGGCAGCAGATATCGTTGCTTCTGCTTCTCATGAAGAATTAAATATGATTTTTGGTTCAGTTATAAACGAGAACTTAGTAGAAGAAATTATTGTGACGGTTATTGCCACTGGTTTCACTGAGAAAGAAGATATAATAATTCCAACAGCTACCCAGCCGTCAATTGAAGAAATACCCAATCCATATCAAAGGGAGCAACGAGTACAACGTAATCAAATCCACCGAAGTGAACCAATGCAAGATTATGACAGACACCCAGAACAGTCTGAAGAATCTCTAGATATTCCAGCGTTCTTGCGTAATCGAAGAAGAAGATTTTGATATAATAGAAAATCCCTAAGCGGTAGATATACAAAGTCTATCTAGCTTGGGATTTTTTATTGTCAGTATTAATATGGTACGGTTTTCATTGCTGATATCATGGTTGTTTAAGAAGAGATTTTTGTTTTAGTTCTAAAGGATGCTACTACAATATGCTTAGAGGATACGAATTAGTTTTTTTATTTCATCGTTCTCGATTCTCTCAAAAAGTTAGAGCCAACGTCTTTTTCTAGTAAAGGGGGCAAGGTATTTTGTGAATTTAAAGGAGCGAGAATTGGCAATCTTTAAACCAATGGTATGGGCATCGCTTTCTATGCGTTGCCGTTGCATATTCCTTTGTTCCTCATCAGAAGCATCAAGTAAAAGTTCCGTATTGTACCAAACATTTGTCCTGCAGTGAGTCAGGATGAAGGAGGACAGTAATTCATCTCTTTGGCCGAATAGATGGTCAATAATTCGGATGAACCGTCCATAATGAGCGGACAACTCATCCTGTACAAGATCAATTAAATCTTCTAGTACATCGTTTAGTCGATCATGATCTTTGCGGCGTCGCAGCATAATCCGAGCATCGGGCCATACATGATCATCGTTAAGTACTTTATACATCACCATGGGTAAATCGCTATTGATGTGAGCGTTTATGCCAAGTAATGCGTCCTGAAGGACTAACCCTTGCTTTTCAGAAGCCAAACGAAAGGCAAGATCCCATGCTGGAGGGCATGCTAAACCTGCTTCATAGGCATCAATTGCATTAAAATAGTAATGGGCGAATCCCACAAGAACACGCTCCATCCAAACTGAATCTAAGAAAAAATCAGATGAAAGACGCTTTTGCATTTCCTTGGTCATTAGAAGATAGACATGATGGAATACAACCCGATGATCTTCATTTCTTTGAAAAACCACAAGTTTCTCTTTCATTGCCTCAATTACCTCATTAATCGTTTGCATTGACTCTGTCTGTTTACTTGCCAATCCCATGCTCATTTCCCCTCCTGGAGCTTGAACGGAACGAATTAATACTTCTGTACTATTTCTATGATTAAATCTAATGAATATTGCGAATTTTTATGACTTTTATAACTCTTGTAATAATGCAATACCATTCTAGTATGTTATAATACTATCAAATTAAAATGAGGCGGGAGGGAATGTTATGATTATTCGAAGCAAAGCGAATGTGGAGCAGTTTTGTGAGAGATTTGGTGATTTGGCGAGCTGGGATGGTTCTAAACACTACATCGCCATAGAAGATGAAGAAAATAATGGAGTACTTACGTTTATGCAATATCCTGATGGTACACTGACTGCACATAGGAAATATCAAACGTATTGGGATATAAAGGAATTCCCAGTTGATACTAAAGATATTTGGCGGTATAGAAAAGTAATAAATTATTTCTTGAAAAATACTGATAATTAATATAGGCGACTCTGATTTTTCGGAGTCGTTTTCATCTTCTTGCAAACTCTATTTGTTATGCATTAAACACTTCATTTATGAAAAACTACAAGAGAGCCAAAACATTGAAAGAAAGAGGTGAAAATGTGAATGTAACAAATCCTACAGATTATGAAGTACACCTTTTTCATGAAGGAAGTTTGTATGAAAGCTACAAAGTATTTGGTGCTCATCTTGAAACGCAAAATGGGGTAAAGGGTACTCGCTTCTCTGTTTGGGCTCCTCATGCTATTGAAGTTAAAGTGGTCGGAAACTTCAATAAATGGGATGGCAGCAATCATGGAATGTCTAAGCTCAATAACGAAGGAATATGGTCCATATTTATACCAGGCCTCCTAGAAGATGAAATCTATAAGTATCAAATTTATACAGCCGCCGGAAATACGTTCTTAAAAGCAGATCCCTATGCATTTTATTCAGAGCTCAGGCCTCACACTGCTTCTGTTATTTATAATATTGAAGGATATAATTGGAAGGATCAAAAATGGTTCGAAAATAAAAGAAAGAAAAGTGTTTACGAAGAACCACTTGCCATTTACGAGGTTCATTTAGGTTCTTGGAGGAAAAAGGATAAGGAAACATTTTATACATATAGAGAGTTAGCTGATGAACTGATTCCATACGTGCTTGAGCATCATTTTACACATATTGAAATGATGCCGCTCGTTGAACATCCGTATGATCGTTCATGGGGATACCAAGGAACAGGATACTTTTCTTCAACAAGTCGATATGGCAGCCCACACGATTTAATGTATTTTATCGACCAATGCCATCAAAACGGTATCGGTGTTATTCTTGATTGGGTTCCTGGACATTTCTGTAAGGATGCCCATGGTTTATATATGTTTGATGGTCGGCCTGTCTATGAATATAAAGATGTATTTGTCCGAGAGAATGAGGTGTGGGGAACAGCAAATTTTGATTTGGGGAAAGGTGAAGTAAAAAGCTTTTTAATTTCTAACGCCTTATTTTGGATGAAATACTACCACGTTGATGGATTTCGTGTGGATGCGGTTGCCAATATGTTGTACTGGAATGCAGGGGGGATTTTTCAAAAAAATGAATATGCAGTTTCCTTCTTACGAAATCTGAATAAAGTGGTTTTTGAGACAGATCCTACAGTCTTAATGATTGCAGAAGATTCGACAGATTGGCCGCTTGTTACAGGACCTACTTATGAAGGTGGTTTAGGCTTTAACTATAAATGGAATATGGGTTGGATGAATGATATTTTGAAATATATGGAGGCGGAACCTCGGGATAGAAAGTATTTGCATGATAAAGTAACTTTCTCCATTATGTATGCTTACTCTGAAAACTTCGTCCTACCTTTCTCACATGATGAAGTTGTACACGGTAAAAAGTCACTTTTAAATAAAATGCCGGGCGATTATTGGCGGAAATTTGCCCAGCTACGCTTATTATATGGGTTTCTAATGGCACACCCCGGTAAAAAGCTCCTATTTATGGGTGGAGAATTTGGTCAGTTTGATGAATGGAAGGATTTAGAGGATTTAGATTGGGAATTACACGATTTTGAGATGCACCGGGTTTTGAATGGTTACTTTAAAGAATTGATGCGGTTCTACAAACGTATGAAAGCATTGTGGGAGCTTGATCATTCAATTGAAGGATTCGAGTGGATTGATGCTAATAACAGAGATCAAAGTATTTTCTCTTTTATAAGAAAAGGAAAAAAAGAAAGTGATCTTCTTGTTATCGTGTGTAATTTTACAGAGGTCGTCTATGAAAACTTCAAAGTTGGGGTACCAGCCTACACATATTACAATGAGATTTTTAATAGTGATGCGGTTTCCTTTGGTGGCTCTGGGCAAATAAATAAAAAGAAGATCAAATCCGTTGATAAAGCGTTTCATAACCAGACAAGTCATCTAGAAATGACTATTCCGCCTTTCGGTATATCCATCTTACGACCAGTGAAAACAAGAAAGGGGAGTAAAAGATATGGTAAAGAAAAAACAGTGCGTAGCCATGCTGCTAGCAGGCGGTCAAGGTAGCCGATTGAGTGCATTAACAAGAGATAAAGCAAAGCCGGCGGTTTCATTTGGAGGGAAATATCGAATTATTGATTTTCCATTAAGTAACTGCACAAATTCAGGAATTGATACGGTTGGAGTATTGACTCAATATCTGCCCCTTGTATTGCATACTTATATAGGAATTGGAAACGCCTGGGATTTAGATAGAATTAGTGGCGGCGTTACCGTTTTGCCTCCCTATTCGGAGACGGCAGGTCTTAGGTGGTATAAAGGTACGGCAAACGCGATTTATCAGAATATAAATTATTTAAAACAATACAATCCAGAATACGTCCTCATTCTGTCTGGAGACCATATTTATAAAATGGATTATTCTAAAATGCTCGCTTATCATATTGATAAGGAGGCAGATGTTTCCATCTCTGTCATTGAGGTCCCTTGGGAGGAAGCAAGCCGTTTTGGGATTATGAATACAAATGTGGATTTAGACATTATTGAGTTTGAGGAAAAACCGAAAGATCCAAAAAGTAACTTAGCATCGATGGGTATATACATTTTTAAATGGCCGGTTTTAAAAACCTTTTTAGAAATGGATGATAAAAACCCTGAATCATCCAATGATTTTGGCAAGGATATAATTCCACTACTACTCGAAGAAAAGAAAAAGGTTGTGGCTTATCCATTCAAGGGTTACTGGAAGGATGTTGGGACTGTAGGCAGCCTGTGGGAGGCTAATATGGACTTATTAAAAGAGGAAACGGACTTGGATCTTTATGACCGGAATTGGAGAGTCTACTCGGTTAATCCAAACCAGCCGCCACAATATATCGCGCCGACTGCTCACATCGAAGAATCATTAATAAATGAAGGCTGTATTGTAGAAGGGTCAATTAAGCATTCCGTTTTGTTCCAAGGAGTTAAAGTGGAAGAAGGAAGTGTGATCCATGACTCTGTGATCATGCCAGATGCCCGAGTCGGGAAAAATGCGGTGATTGAGCGCGCTATTATCGCTCCAGGAATGAAAGTGGAGGACAATGCCGTTATTCGCCCTTCAAAGAACAGTGATGCCGTCATATTGTATGCGGAGGAAGATTAGTTAAAAATTCAGAAAAGGAAGGGCGATTCTATGCCGTGCTCAATGCTTGGAATTATTAATGCAACTAATGAATTTGACACGTTTAAAAACCTAACTGCTCATCGGTCTCTCGCATCACTTCCGTTTGCCGGCCGATATCGATTAGTCGATTTTATGTTATCAAATATGGTGAACTCAGGCATTACGAATGTGGCTATTTTTACGGGGAAAGAAGTCCGTTCACTGATAGATCATTTAGGATCCGGTAAACAATGGGACTTGGACAGAAAGCGTGATGGTCTGTTTGTCTTTTCTCCTGAGGGCACTTCTAGAATCGAGCGATTTGGTTCCTTTGCCCATTTTGCGAAAAATATTACTTATTTTTTACGAAGTAAACAAAAATACGTAGTAATTACGAATTGCAATACAATCGGGTCTATTGATTTTTGTAAAATATTAGATCATCATATCGAAAATGAAGCAGATATTACTGAGGTTTTTCATAATGGACAATCGCTGCAAACTTACATTTTGGATAAGAATTTATTACTCTCTCTGTTTGAACAATACAAAAATCAAGGATATTACACGATTTTTGATGTTATACATGATAAACGTCATAAATTTAAAATTAATATGTATGAATGGGCTGGCTATATTACCACAATTGACTCTCTCCAAAGCTACTATCAAAATAGTTTAGATTTGCTGCAGCCAACCGTATGGAAGCAGGTTTTTACTAAGAATGAGCCAATCTTTACGAAGGTAAAGGATGAGCCGCCAACACAATATAAAAATGCTGCAAAGGTTACGAACTCGATGATTGCAAATGGTTGTATTATTCAAGGAGAAATAGATAATAGTATTCTTTTCCGTTCGGTTAAAGTTGGAAAAGGAGCTGTGATTCGTAATTCTATTATTATGCAGAAGTGTCAAATAGGAGAGAATTGTATTCTAGATAGTGTAATTTTGGATAAGGATGTCAAGATTGATAATGGTGTACAATTGGTAGGTACGAGAGAGAAACCCTACCTAGTAGAAAAAGGGAAAGTCCAAAAGGGGCGTTGAGAATACGTGAAAGTTTTATTTGCAGTATCAGAGTGTGTTCCGTTTGTCAAAACAGGGGGCCTTGCGGATGTAGCGGGTGCACTTCCTAAGGCGTTAAAAAAGTTAGGGACTGAAGTACGTGTTATTTTACCAAATTACAGTTTAATTCCTGAGAAACTTAAAAATTTATTTCATTTTCAACAAGCGATAAATGTACAGGTAGGATTTCGCAGTCAATACTGCGGTATCCTAACTGCTGAGCATGATGGAATAACCTATCATCTGATTGATAACGAATTTTACTTTTTTCGTGATTCCTTATATGGTCATTATGATGATGGTGAACGATTCTCATTTTTCTCTAAGGCCGTTCTAGAGTGTATTCCGCATCTCGATTTCATTCCAGATGTGATCCATTGCCATGATTGGCATACAGGAATGGTAAATTTTGTATTAGATGCTAATTATCGTCATATACCAATGTATAAGGATATTAAAACAGTCTTTACGATTCACAATTTACAATTTCAAGGGATTTTTCCATATGAGGTGATGAGTGAGCAGCTAGGATTAGGGCATCAATATTTTAATAGTGAACAACTTGAATTTTATGGGAATATTAGCTTTATGAAAGGTGGTATTATTGCATCTGATATTGTAACCACTGTCAGCCCCACATATAAAGAGGAAATTCAAAATCCATATTTTGGGGAAAGACTTGATGGGTTATTACGAAAATATAGTCATAAGCTATTTGGAATTGTAAATGGAATTGATGATACAGCCTATAATCCTAAAATAGATCGTGATATTGCTCTACCTTATGACCTCGAATCCCTAGAAGGCAAAGTGGAAAATAAACAAGAATTACAGCAATATTTTGGGCTGCCAGAAAAAGAAAGTACGCCAATCATTGCCATGGTCACACGCTTAACAAGTCAAAAAGGCTTGGATTTAGTACTCCATGTATTTCAAAATATGATTCAGGAAGATATCCAATTCATAGTGCTTGGTTCAGGAGACCCTACATATGAAAACTTCTTAAAGCAAATGGCACATAAGTATCCGGATAAAGTACGAGTATACTTAGGCTTTAATGAAACGCTGGCACATCAAATTTATGCGGGGGCTGATTTATTTTTAATGCCTTCACAGTTTGAACCCTGTGGATTAGGACAGCTAATTGCCTTACAGTACGGAACAATCCCCATTGTCAGAGAAACCGGTGGCTTAAATGATACCGTCCATTCTTTTAATGAATTTACTGGTAATGGTAACGGCTTCACTTTTAAGAATTTCAACGCCCATGATATGCTCCATACCATTAAAAGAGCCATTTATTTTTATCATCAAAATGAATATTGGACTAACTTAGTAAAAAAGGCAATGGGTCAAGATTATAGTTGGTTGCAATCTGCTAAGGAATATAACGAAATTTATGAGGATTTACTGAAGGACATAAAATAATATACAAAATAAATTATGAAACTAAAGGGAGACCAATGTCAATAAACATAGGTCTCCTTTTTACTTACTAATCATATGCATGTCCTTCAAGAAGATGTTTATACCTTTTCGCGGCAAGGTTATGCTTGATTCTTTTTCCTAACTTTGTTCATAAGAAGCAAGTTAGAAGAATAACATCAATATAGCGTGTTGATTACTATTTGGGAGGAATAAACATGAATGATGTCTTTGAGAAAACTGCTAGATTCGAACACCGATTCTGGCTCCAAATATTAGGTGATCATTCAAGGTTTATATACGAATCGTTAGCCGCCGTTCAAACAGAGGAAATTGAAACGGCTTTAACGTTTATAAGAGAATTTGACACATTACTTGAGCGTACGAAATCCGCAAATTTATGGACATTATCCAGGGAAGCTGAATCCGAAGTTATAAAATTAAGAGAATTTAAATTGGAATTATTAAGAAAACATCTGATTGGAAAAATAAAAATTCACCTTTCACCTACCTTTATAAATCATATGGTAAATGAATTAGAGGAGTATTTAAGAATTTTAGAGCACTTAAAGGCTGGGGAAGTCCCGCCTGTGTATCACGAGCTCCACCATCACCTATTATGGTTATTGGATGCAGCGGGGCATGCAGAAGCAATATCCACCAATTTAGATGGTGTTGAAAAAAAACTTAGAGAAAAAAGTAATTCATATTTGAAGAATTTTGAGAATTTCTACTTAAAATCCGTGGAGCTTGCAGGGTATTTAAGAACCAATTTAGCGTCTTTTCCTGCTTTGGATAAAATGAACTTAGACAGTCAATTAGAAATTAAGTTATTTCAAAACTTTCTACAGGAAATAGAAGAACTTAGACTAAGTAAGCAAGCATTAGGTACCTTTGCCCCCTTAATGGCGGATCATATGTACCGTGAAGAATGTTATTATCTAATGAAGTTAGCAGAATCGACAAAACTTGATCCACCCAACTGTGATCCTGCTAAACCTAGACTAAAAGAATGAAAACTAAGCATCAATAAAAGAGGGGGGGGGAAAGTATCCGCTCTCTTTTGAGTTTCTGTTGCCTTATTAAAAGCAAGTAAACGATTGGATTTGTCGTAAGCTTATTTATTCATTAGTTATTTACCTATCAACTTGTACTTTCGTATAAGTGTATTTATTTTTCAGTAAAACCCCTTCCAGACCTAAAAACGGTGTCATCTAGGCATTTACCTGCATATGGTAAATCAAGTCATACAAATGTTTGAAGGGGGGATCTATTTGTACAGGCAATTTCAAGAACAAACCTTTGTTAATGATACTTATCCTGGAAACTTTATGTTGCTTGACATGAGGAAAGGTGATGTTACAGGTGACGGTATAGCAGATTACGTCTATTTATATGGAAGAAAAAACGGTGAAACTGAAGTCTTCGCTGATCAAATTACACTCGTCATTCAAGACGGGCGTTCGAAACGGATTTCATCTATTAATCTTCAAAATAATGCTGGATACAATGCTCAGCTTTTTCTCGGGGATTTTTCTAATGATAATATATTGGATATTTTGGTAAGTATTGAAACGGGGGGAAGCGGAGGATACGGTATTTTCTATATTTACTCCTATAGAAATAATATCCCTATGCTATTGTTTGATGTTGAAAAATATAATAAAAGTTATAGATTCAAAGTCAATTATGAGGATTTTTATAAAGTGACTGTAGGAAGCCCTTCGTTAGATTTGCTTTTCACCCTAGACATTAGTTACAAAGGTTATGATTATCTATCTGAGCTCTATGATGAAAATGGAAAATTAAAACAGCCAGTTCTGGGCGAGGTTCTTGCAGCAACTGCGTTATATCCCATTGTTACAAATGGAAAAGGAATAAATTATGATTTACTCGTTCTTCAACGGATTATTGGTACATCTAATGCGGATACATTAGGTTATGTCGAAAACCTTTTAACATGGAATGGAACTCAATTTATATCCACATCATTGGCAACAGAGATTTTTGGAACAAAGTTAAGCAGTACGTACTAGTGTCGAGCTGAATTTTTTATCAGCTAGGAGGTAAATGGATGACAAAATTTTTTTCGTTTCATGGAACTGTCACCATGATTACTGACCTTGTAGGTCAAAATGGTACAGGAGAAGGCTGTAATAAATTAATATCTGTAGAAAACGGCACGGGAGCAATTGTGAATTTCGTGGTGTCATCAACGACTTATTTTGTTGACCATGCAATTGTGGCTATAGGAGATCGCGTGACTGGTTATTATGACGGAAATGCACCTGCTATTCTTATTTACCCTCCACAATATCCAGCGCTTGTCATGGTTAAAGATAGCCCATATCAGAATGTAAAAGTTGATTACTTTAATAGTGAATTAGAGAGTAGTGATGGACGGTTACGATTAAATATATCTCCATATACCCAAATACTTTTAACAAATGGGCAACCCTTTACAAGAAACCCCGCGAACAGGGATCTTATTGTCATTTATGGACCAGCCACCAAAAGTATCCCCGCCCAAAGCACACCTTATAGAATTATCGTTTTGTGTTAGGAATGGTAAGAACATTGTACAAGGTTTTTTCCATAATCTATAGTATCAATCCACGAGGGTGTTCATTATGAGAAGTAAAAGGGAAATTCAAGGTCAACCACAAACAATGATTGGTCAAGCATGGACCGGTAGACATGTGATTTTGCTCCATTGTACAAACCATAATCAATTCTTAAATCTTTATAAAAGTTACCATGCTCCAATTGAGCCGCCACGGCAAAATTGTGCAGAAACGTTGTCACAATTACTAAGTATCGGTTATCGCATTATGGCGGTCACTCCCATCTCAGCCAATCATATTCAATATTTTTTGGTCCTAGGAGATTAAGAAAAAAATGAACCCCTTCACGAATGAGGTGGGTTTATTTTTTGTTCTCCAATCTAGGTCCCGAAAATATGTATTGACAAAGTGATTGAATACTACTAAAATTAAAAATTATTTAACAATAATGTAAATTTTAAGATTTGATGATGGTTGAATAATTTTTAGCGGGGATTTTGAACCTTTGGTTCTTCTATTGAAAATTAAATAATAAGCAAGCTATGATTGTTATGGGTCAAACTATAGCAGGAGCAGCTTCTGGAGAGACCGCAGAAATCTGCGGCGCCGAAGGGTTCACAATCTCAGGCAAAAGGACAGAAGAGTACATATTTTATTTGTTATTCTAATAAAAGAGTAATAAATATTATTTGTTATTCTTTTGACCATGAGATTGGAGCTGATCCAGTCTCTTTTTTTATGGTTTTTAACCTTTTGCTCATCAATTCACAACTTGAACTTTACAAAAATAAGGAGGAAATGAAAATGGCACAGCAAGAATTAAAACGAGATTTAAAAGATCGTCATGTACAACTGATTGCGATTGGCGGTACGATTGGGACAGGTTTATTTCTTGGTTCAGGAAGAGCGATCCAGTTAGCAGGGCCATCTATCATATTTGCTTATTTAATCGTCGGTATTGCTTGTTTTTTTGTGATGAGGGCACTTGGGGAACTGCTATTATCGAATGCGGGCTATCAATCATTCACGGATTTTGCGGAAGAATACATTGGACCGTGGGCTGGTTATGTGACAGGATGGACGTATTGGTTTTGTTGGATCATGACCGCCATGGCTGATATTATTGCTGTGGGGGTATATGTGCAATATTGGTTCGATATTCCGCAATGGATACCTGCTTTAATCTGCTTAATTGTATTATTGGGATTAAATTTACTAACCGTAAAGCTATTTGGAGAGTTAGAGTTTTGGTTTGCAATCATCAAAGTAATTACCATTCTAGCTTTAATCGTAATAGGAATCATTTTATTGGTTATTGGATTTCAAACCGATTCGGGAACAGTTTCAATCAAGAATCTCTGGGGACACGGTGGTCTTTTTCCAAATGGGATATCAGGTTTCTTTTTGTCTTTTCAAATGGTTGTTTTTGCATTTGTAGGTGTTGAATTAGTGGGTGTCTCCGCAGCGGAAACATCTAATCCTCGAAGAAATATTCCATCTGCCATTAATAAAATCCCGTTGCGAATTCTATTTTTCTATGTGGGAGCCCTTTTCATTCTTTTATGTATCAATCCTTGGACAGAACTGAATGCAGCTAATAGTCCATTTGTTAAGACGTTTAGCTTAGTAGGTATTCCAATTGCAGCAGGAATTATTAATTTTGTTGTCTTGACATCAGCTGCTTCAGCGTGTAACAGCGGATTATTTTCAACCAGCCGAATATTGTTTAATTTAAGTGGTCATAAACAGGGACCTGCTAAATTTGCTAAATTAAATAAAAACCATGTACCAAGTAACGCATTATTTATTTCCACTCTTGTTCTATCAGCCGGTGCTCTTTTAAGTAAACTGATTCCAGAACAAGCCTTTGGTATCGTGACAACGATCAGTGCGATTTGTTTTATTTGGGTTTGGAGCATCATATTAATTTGTCATTTGCGTTACCGGAAATCACGTCCTGATTTACATGAAAAGTCGATTTTTAAAGCACCGTTCACACCATTTATCAATTATGTCGTCCTAACGTTATTTGCACTCATTCTTATTATTATGCTATTTGCCGAAGCAACTCGTACCGCTTTATTATTAACACCTGTTTGGTTCATTCTTTTATTCATTTTATATTCATTTAAAAAGAAAAAGGGTGTCAGACTGATGTCTCAAAACATACACTCTTCATAATAATGTTTTTTCGATAGTGAGGAGTGTGCGTTATGAAGTTTGAGATGCAAAAGGCGAATTTGCTTGCTGAAAATATTAATGGATTTATAACATATGTTCAAAAAAGTCATATCAATAAAAACAGCAACAGGTTTACACCAGACAAATTGTTTCAAATAAAACTTCTTATAGAAGAGTATAAGTTTCAGATCCTTTCAGATGAATTGTTTAGAATTAATAAGTTTGATTGGGATGAAAAGTATACGTATTATTTAGTGGATCAATTTAAAGAAGGGCTCAAAATTATTGAGGAATACGTAAAAAATAGTTACGATGAATTATTTCTGTTAACTGGCAGACTTTACACGTTAAAGAATCTCAGTGAATCATTTAATAGAAGTGAATAATGTGATGACCTTCTTTCCAAAAGAAAATACTAGTTATTTCTTATTGTCACATGAAAATTATCGTGATACTATTAGATGAAATTAAATTCCTTTAAATTGGTCCAGAGAGGCCAAAAAGGCAAAAGTAAAATTCATGTATACTTTGTTACGTATATGAATGCCCTTTTGTCCTTTGGATGAAAGGGCATTTTATTTTTGCCAACTATCTTTTAATCATAGTCCAGAGAGGCTTGAAAGGAGAACGACAGAAATGGATTATCGCAGAAAAACAGTAGTCGCATCAGTTGCAGGGTTAACATTAGAGGGCATGGATATCATGTTTATCTCCTTTGCCATGTCAATGATTATTGCTCAGTTTAATATTGACATGGTGGCAGGCGGTCTCATTTCTTCTATTACAAATCTAGGAATGCTAGCTGGGGGAGTCATCTTCGGTATATTAGCAGATAAATTTGGGAGAGTTAAAATCTTTACTTACACAATTCTACTATTTGCTATCGGGACCGCATTAACCGGCTTAGCCGAAAATATTGAACAAGTTTACATCTTTCGATTTATTGCCGGCTTAGGTGCAGGAGGGGAATACGGGATCGGTATGGCGCTTGTAGCGGAAGCGTGGCCAAAAAATAAACAAGGACGAGCTTCTTCTTATGTCAGCGTTGGTGCTCAATACGGTGTGATTCTTGCTGCTCTTCTTAGTGCAATCATCCTTCCTTCATGGGGCTGGAGGGGATTGTTTTTCACCGGATTGGTTCCGGTTATCTTCGCCTTTATCGTCAGAAAGAAATTGGATGAATCACCTGAATGGTTGAAAACCCAGAATAAAAAACAACTTGTGCCCAGAGAATGGAAATTAAAGCAATTGTTTGCGACGCCAAGAACCTCAGTAACAACGATTGCTCTAGCGATCATGGCAACTGTCCAAATTGCTGGATATAATGGTTTGATGATTTGGCTTCCATCTATGCTGCAACAATCCCAAGGTTTGTCGGTTTCAAACTCTGCCCTTTGGACGATTAGCACTGCGGCTGGTATGATTGCAGGAATGTTAACCTTTGGACACTTTATCGATCGCTTTGGGATGAAACGCTCATATGGAATCTTCTTATTCGCATCAGCAGTCGCTGTCTTTTTATATGCCTATGCGTCAGGGAGTGCTGGTCTATTAATCGGGGGTGCAATCGTCGGGTTCTTCTCGAATGGTATGTTTGCGGGTTATGGGGCATTAATAAGCAGTTTCTATTCAGTAGAAATTCGAAGCACAGCAACCAACACAATCTTTAACTTTGGACGAGCATTAGGAGGATTATCTCCAATATTAGTAGGATATATCTTGCAGCATGCTAATGTTACGGCAGCAATGGGATATCTCGCACTACTCTACTGTATCTCCTTTATCGCAATGATTAGCTTGAAAAAAGGAAAAACTACTGAAGTACAAGACATTAGCTTATCTAAAGCAGTTTAAAATGAAAGAAGGAAACATTCAGGCATTGGGATTTTAAAATCCAATGCCTTTTTCAACTAGTCTAATAGCAAATTATTCGTTAACATTTACCTTTATATTAGTTGGTCGCCTCCAAACAATTAGACCAGTAAACATAAGATAAAATAACACTGTTTTTTCATAATCTATTTGGATTATAGAAAAACATTGCGGAGAATTGTGTGAATTATTTGTAAAAAGATAATAATAGAGTAATAATGAATTAATAATTACTTACGATGAGAGGATGTATAATCTTTGGAATGGAAAAAAGCTCTGAGAGACCTTCTGCCTGATGAACAAATAAGTGAAAATCCTACCATTTTAGAACATCATAGCAAGGATGAATCGTATCATCAACCTGTAAAACCAGATATCGTGGTTTTCCCTAAAAGTAAAATAGAGATTTCAGAAATTATGAAAATAGCATATAAGTATAAAATACCAGTTGTCCCTTTTGGGGCAGGTTCCAGCCTAGAAGGACATCCAATCCCTGTTTCAGGCGGAATCTCAATGGATTTTCAATTCATGAATCATATCATTGAAGTTAGGGAAAAGGACCTTCTTATAAAGGTGCAACCGGGTGTTACTCGTAAACAATTAAATAAGGCACTCAAAAAGTATGGTCTCTTCTTTCCCGTTGACCCTGGTGCAGATGCGACGATTGGCGGGATGACGAGTACGAATGCCTCAGGTACAACCACTGTTAAATATGGTGCCATGAAAGATGTAGTTAGAGGACTTGAAGTAGTTTTAGCAAATGGGGAAATAGTAAACCTAGGCGGGTTAGCGGCAAAATCTTCTTCAGGATATAATTTAACACCTTTATTTGTTGGCTCAGAAGGAACATTAGGAGTTTTTACTGAAATCACTTTAAAAGTTCTTGGAATTCCGGAAGCGACACTTGCTTGCAGAGCTGTCTTTCCTTCTGTCGATCATGCGATTAAGGCCGCGAATGCTATGGTCTCATCAGGCATCCCCATAGCCCGTATTGAACTTGTAGATGCTCGTTCTATGAAACAAGTAAATATACATAACGAAACTATATACCCTGAGCAGCCAACTCTATTTATGGAGTTCCACGGAAATGAAGAAGGGATAAAGGCAGATGTTAAATTTGCGAAAGAATTAGCAGACTTAGAAGGTTGTTCTCAATTTGAATACGAAACAGACTCTCTGAAAAAAGCGAAGTTGTGGGAGGCACGTCATACCCTTGCATATGCCTTTAAACATGGTTATCCAGCGAAGAAAAATATGAGTACGGACGTGTGTGTACCATTATCTAAGCTTCCGGATGCCATTTCTCATGCAAGTTCGTTACTTGAAGAGTATGGATTGATTGGCGGTATCGTAGGGCATGTAGGAGATGGAAACTTTCATGCATTAATTATGATTGATCCGAAGGACCATGTTGAGTCAGATATGGCACATACTGTTAACCAAAAAATTGTAGAATTTGCGATTGAATGTGGCGGAACAGCTACAGGCGAACATGGAATTGGACTTGGAAAAATTGACTATCTATATAAAGAACATGCTAGTACTATTCATCTAATGAAAATGATAAAAGACCAATTTGATCCACTTGGTATATTAAATCCTGGGAAAATGTTTAAATCAAAGTAGGGCTAATATATTGATATATTCAAAGATTTTACGAATTTTCGGAAATTAGGTTGACATCGTTGGACAAACCGTGATATAAACACAATAAGAAATTTTAGCGCTTAAAAGCATAAAAGTGTGAAATAATATTGAAAAAGTGAAATATACAGGGGGAAATACGATTATGGAACAAAGTAGCAAAATTTTAGACTGTACCATTCGAGATGGAGGGCTAGTTAACAATTGGGACTTTAGTGTCGAATTTGTTCAAGACTTGTATGAAGGTCTAAGTGCTTCAGGTGTTGAATACATGGAGATTGGTTACAAAAATTCTCCTAAACTTCTTAATGCGACCGAGCCAAATCCATGGAGATTTCTTGATGATAACTTCTTGAAGGAAATTATCCCTGTGAAAAAGTTCACCAAGCTATCAGCTCTAGTAGATATTGGGCGTGTAGATCCCAACGATATTCTCCCTCGTGAACAAAGTGTTCTAGATATGATTCGTGTGGCTTGCTATATCCGTGAAGTGGATAAGGGCTTAGAACTTGTCCAGATGTTCCATGATTTGGGTTATGAAACTTCCCTTAACATTATGGCATTATCAAGTGTACCTGAACAACAGCTGATTAAAGCGTTTGAATTGGTGAAGCAAAGCCCTGTTGATGTGGTCTATATTGTTGATTCTTTTGGTAGTCTAGACCCAGTAGATATTGAGCATCAAGTAAAGAAATTCAAAGAGATGATCCCTAACAAACAACTGGGAATCCATACACATAACAATATGCAGTTAGCCTTTGCCAATACTTTAACTGCACTTAGAAATGGGGTTACCTACTTGGATTCGTCTGTATATGGCATGGGCCGGGCAGCAGGTAACTGTAATACAGAACTTCTCGTTAGCTACATCCAAAAATCAAGCTATGAGATTAAACCAGTTCTTGGAGTTATTGAGAAACATATGCTTGAAATGCGTGAAAAGTGGGAGTGGGGCTATATCATTCCTTATATGATTTCAGGTGTACTGAATGAACATCCACGTGTGGCTATGGCTTACCGTGACAGTGCCGACCGTGATAAATTCGTCGATTTTTATGACAAAGTAACATCACCCGAAAGTACAGTGGCTACAACTTTAAAATAGTTTAAATTACTCAATGTACCTCTTTCGTAGGGGTACTTTTTTTATTTTTACTAACGGCAACTTCCACAAAGAAATCTGAGCCTTAAAAGGATATAATGAATTTTGTGCGATTCCACGCAGTTCAATAAGGAGGTATGCCACCTGAAATCCAAAAACATATCGCTACAGATAAAAATATTTGGGCTTGTTCTATTACTAGGGTTATTTTTAATCATTTTGTTAACAGTATTTTTCAGTTATATGGAAAGTAAACAAATAGAGGAAAACAGGGGCAGGATGGCGCTTGAAATTTCAAGAACGGTTTCTTTTATACCCACGATTATTTCTTCGGTTCAGACAAGTGATCCATCCAAAACAATACAGCCTTTAGCAGAGAAGATTCGGAATGAAACCGGTGCAGAGTTTGTTGTCATCGGAAACAAAGAGGGGACAAGATTTTCGCATCCTTTACCATCGATGATTGGTAAGAAAATGAAAGGTGGAGATAACGAGAGGGCAATTAAGCAAGGGGAATATTATGTGTCTAAGGCTAAGGGTTCACTCGGGCCTTCAATAAGAGGGAAATCACCTATTTTTAATAAAAAGGGTGAAGTGATCGGAATCGTTTCTGTAGGTTTTTTGCTTGAAGATGTCCATCAGCAAATTATAAATAATCTTAACAAGGTACTTCTTGTATCTCTTTTCGCATTTTTGGTTTCTCTTTTTGGAAGTATCCTTCTGGGAAAAAATATTCGCAAAGATACCATGGGGCTAGAACCTTTTGAAATTGCTGCACTATATAAAGAAAAGAATGCTGTACTTCATGGAGTGAAAGAAGGGATTTTAGCTATTAATAAAGAGGGATTCATCACGATGATGAATCAGCCTGCTAAAAGACTATTACAAATAAACGGGTCAGTCCGTCATATAAAAGTAGATGGCCTGTTTCCTTCTGATTATTTATATGAAGTTTTAAAATCAGGAAACCCACAAGTTGATAAAGAAATGGTCTGGAAAGATAAAACTGTTATTGTCAACTGTACTCCACTCTTTGAAGAGTCTGGCGTAAGTGGAGTGGTTGCTTCTTTTCGTGATAAAACAGAAATTGAGCAAATGTTAAACACCCTATCAGAAGTAAATAGCTATTCGGAAGATCTTCGTGCGCAAACACATGAATATACCAATAAGTTATATGTGTTATTAGGACTGCTGCAGCTAGGAGAAACCGAACAGGCCATTGAAATGCTCCAATCTGAAACACAGGTGTTGCAATTTCAGAATTCTATTGTTTTTAACCATATCAAAGACACGAAAGTCCAAGCTATTCTGTTAGGAAAATTGGGTAAGGCTTCTGAAAAGAAAATAAAGTTTGAGATCATTTCTGATAGCTTTTTAAAGGAATTGCCATCCCATTTTAAACTTTCGAACTTAATTGTAATTCTTGGAAACCTAATTGACAATGCATTTGAAGCTGTTTATGGTGTGGATTCTCCCACGGTAAAATTCTTCGCTACAGATATTGGCAGTGATATCATATTTGAGATTTCGGATAATGGGAAAGGAATAACTGATGTGGAAATTCCACTCCTTTTTTCAAGAGGGTTTACATCTAAAGAAGGGTCTGAGCCGAGGGGATTTGGCCTATCCAATGCAGAGGATGCTGTGTTGGAAATGAATGGTATGATTGAGGTGCAGAGTACCAAGGAAAGTGGAACTATTTTTACCGTATACCTGCCGAAGGAAATTGAGAGGAGTGAAAAACTTGAATAGGATAAAAGTAGCGATTGCAGAAGATGATTTCCGAATAGCCGATATCCATGAAAAATTTTTAAATAAGTTTAAGGAAATCGAGGTGGTGGGAAAGTCATTAAATGGTGAGCAAACTCTAGACCTGCTAAAGGAGAAAATCCCCGACTTATTGATTCTTGATGTCTATATGCCAGATATGCTAGGGTCTGATTTGCTTCCCATCATTCGAGAGCGTTTCCCAAAGATAAGCATTATTATGGTCACAGCTGCGACTGATAAGATTTTCCTCGAAAAAGCTTTAAGCTACGGAGTAGAAAATTATTTAATTAAACCTGTAAATAGAGAAAGATTTGAAGAAGTGGTCTTAGAATTTATTAAAAAACACTCTATCCTATCGTCAGGCCAAGAGGTTGACCAGAATTATGTTGACCTTCTGTTCGGTAAAAATACGACTGAAAAGTTGGGGAAGGGTACTGGATTACCTAAAGGAATTGATGAAATTACCCTTGAAAAGGTGAAAAACACTCTTCAATTGAAAAACCAGGGTCTTTCTGCTGAAGAAGTGGGAAAGGAAATTGGTGCATCTCGAATTACAGCACGGAGATATCTTGAATATCTTTCCTCTATAAAAGAGGCAAAAGCGGAAGTGGTGTATGGAATTGTCGGGAGGCCAGAGAGAAAATATTATTCTGTTAAGTGAGGATGCTAATTGGCATCCTTTTTGCGTGTTATGATAGCCGTGAACAAAATGAACTAAATATAGAATAATGTACGATAATAACTTTATTTTGGAAACGTTTTCACCTTAGAATATTTAGATTATTATTAATTTACTAACAAAAGGGGTGAAGATGATGCTGGCAACTTTAGGATTTTTAATGATTTTTATTTTTATGATACTTATTATGACAAAACGTCTATCAGCTATGATCGCTTTAATGGTGGTGCCGGTTGTATTTGCATTAATAGGTGGATTTGGAAGAGAATTAGGACCAATGGCGCTTGAGGGGATAAGAAGCGTAGCACCAACAGGAATCATGATTCTTTTTGCCATTCTCTTTTTTGGAATTTTGATAGATGCAGGTGTATTTGATCCGATCATCTCGACAATCTTGAAAGTCGTAAAAGGGGATCCTGTAAAAATAGCGATTGGAACAGCAGTCCTTGCGTTATTAATTTCCCTTGATGGTGATGGAACGACTACATATATGATTACCATTTCAGCAATGCTTCCTTTGTATAAACGTATTGGCATGAGACCTCTGGTCCTGGCAGGAATTGCTGTATCTTCTTCAGGTGTGATGAACCTACTTCCATGGGGAGGACCAACTGCTAGAGCAATGACAGCACTTCATCTTGAGATGGGGGATATCTTTACACCGGTAATCCCAAGCATGATAGGCGGCGTGTTGTTTGTATTATTTATGGCTTATTGCCTTGGTAGAAAAGAGCGCAAACGTGTAGGAGTTGCAGAAATAGATTATAGCACGATGTCAATGATGGCAGCTACTTCTGAGGATGCTTATCTAAAACGTCCAAAACTAATTCTTGTAAACTATCTATTAACTATTCTACTTTTAGTTGCTTTAATCCAAGAATTACTGCCTTCTACCGTATTGTTTATGATAGGTTTTGCCATTGCGATTACGCTTAATTATCCAAATATAAATGAACAAAAAGAACGAATCATGCACTACGCGGATAATGCATTATCTGTTGTTTCCATGGTATTTGCTGCAGGGATTTTTACGGGTATTCTTTCAGGGACGAAAATGGTGGATGCCATGGCACATTCGATGATTACTCATATTCCAGATGTTTTGGGCTCCCATTTTGCTCTCATTACAGCAATAGCCAGTGCTCCATTTACATTTTTTATGTCCAATGATGCCTTTTATTATGGAGTTTTACCATTGCTTGCTAAAGCGGCAAGTGTGTATGGAATTGATCCAGCAATGATTGGAAGAGCATCACTATTAGGATTACCGGTTCATTTATTAAGCCCATTAGTACCGTCCACTTATTTATTAGTTGGTATGGTTGGAGAAGATTTCGGCGATCTTCAGCGCACATTTCTAAAATGGGCATGCGGATCAACTGCGGTGATGATTTTAGTTGCGGTTCTATTGTCAATTATTCCAATCTAAAAGTTAGATCATGGTCCAAAGACTCATATAAGAGTTTTTGGACTAAATTTGATTTTAAGGGAGTAGAATAAAGGAGAGTTTTATGGAAGTATTCTTACTTATTGTATTAAATGTCATTTTGCCTGTATTTGCCTTAATAGGAGCTGGTATCTTTCTCCATCGGAAATTTAAGTTTGATATGAACACTTTATCAAAGCTAAATACATACTTTCTCATGCCTTGTGTCAGTTTTGTCAATATTTATCAAAATAATGTTGGCGGGGAAACACTATTGCATATTCTTGGCTTTTTAGTAATACAATGTTCATGCTTAATGATTATAAGTAGTCTAATATCTAAAGTGGCAAGATTTGATAACGGACTGTCTTCCACTTTTAAAAATAGTGTCGTCCTAAATAATTCTGGAAACTTTGGTTTACCTGTCAGTCAGCTCGTTTTTCAACATAACCCATTGGGTGCATCCATACAAATTGTTGTCATGATTTTTCAAAATTTGCTTACCTACACATATGGATTACTGAATTCTGTTTCCGTTGATCAAAATGGATTGAAAGCAATGAAGGAGTTTCTAAAAAACCCTGTCATATATGCCTTTTTATTAGGATTGTTCCTCCATATGTATCATATCGACGTCCCAACTTTTCTATGGACTCCAATAAACAATACTTCCAATGCATTTTTGGCAGTGGCGCTAATTACATTAGGGGCACAAAGTGCTTATATAAAAATCAGTCGTTTTTCTTTACCGCTGTTTTTAAGTATATTTGGTCGTTTAATCTTATCTCCAGCCATTGCATTTATTATTATTTTAACTTTAAAACTGGATGGAACTACAGCACAGGCGTTGTTTATAGCAAGCTCGTTTCCAACATCAAGGAATAGTGCTTTGTTCGCATTAGAATATGGGAATCATCCAGAATATGCTGCACAAGTTGTTTTGTTATCTACTTTACTTAGCGCGATTACAGTAACCACAGTTGTATTTTTATCGACAATTTTATTTTAACTTTTTGAAGACCGTTTATTATTTAAACGGTCTCGTTATTTAATAACTATATTGTTAAACTCTATAACATTAAATATAATTAGAATAGTTTGATAGTTAATTAGAATAAAACAACCTTAAGAAGAGGGTAATGGAATGTATGAATAAGGAGTTAATAAAAAACCCAAATTTAAGCTATCAGATTGCTGAGCAGAAAGCTGCTCATTATTTTCATTCACTTTATAAACAAGTTGTAGAAAAAAGCTATGTTCAGACGATCACAAAAGATATTCAATCCTGGAAACGTAACCATATCCATCACTCTATATTATCCTTCATTTCTCGTGGCAAGGGAAAACCTGATTCTCGAGCTTACCACAATTATATCCAATGGCTAAATTACACTGGTAAATTAGATAATTACTTAGATCGGAGCATTTCTTATATTTTCATGCGCGATTTAGGAAAGGCCCTTGATTCTCCAGAGACACAGACAAGAGTCAAACGTGTTGTTGACAACTTGAAAAATCAACTGATTCATTCAGGTTCTCCAAAACGAAAGACAAATAATGAGATGTTTAGTATGGCGGGATTATACCGTATGGCCCAAAAGGAGGGCATTGAATCCACACTGATTTGGGTATTTAACAAACTCAAGACTGTCTCTGCTAATATTCCAAACGGGATGGATGCTGAAAATGCTCAGCGCAAGCTCATTAAAATCATCGCTGGGGTATTCATGAATGAAATGGAAGAAATGGGGGATGAGTTATCAGCTGAAGAGCGCTCACAGAAACTTGCTGATGCAATTAGACTAGGATATTCCTATGGTTTGACCTATCCCTTTATTGACGACCTTCTTGATGCAGGAATCTTATCTATAGAAGAGGAAAAACAGTATTCCAATTTGATACGCACCAGTCTCATTACAGGAATCGTTCCTAAATTAGGTAATTGGACAGGAAAAAATGTGAATCTGATCCGATTTATTCATTCCGAACTTCGGGATGCCTTTGAGTACATAACATCTAGTCTGCGACTAGAAACTAGACAGAAGTTTTTCGAGCTGGCCTACGTGTTTTTTCATTCTCAGGAAGTAGACCGTATAAAGGATTTATCCAATCCAACTTATACAAATGAAGAATTATATATACCAGTCATTTTAAAATCCTCTTCATCTCGATTGATTGTTCGCTCGGTCATTAATGCTCCAGAAGATGAAGGCATTGATAATCGCACCTTTTTTTACGGTATTTACAACCAGCTTGCGGATGATTTTGCTGATATGTATGAAGACTTGAAAGATGGCAGGGTAACACCCTATACCTATTATTTAAAATATCATGATCAACGTGCCGATTTGATTAACCCGTTTGAATTATACTGGACTGTTATTTCCAACTTGATCCATGAGGTGTATCATTCAGATAGCAAGGCCTGTGAGGTGATTCTCGATCGGGCAATAAACGGCCTTAAGCGCTATAAAGAACGTATGGGCAGAAATAAATATAAAGAAGTGATGCAGCTTTTTGCTGCTGGGAATCCTGGATTTAATCGTGTCATTCAAAAAATGGTGCGTAAAGCGGATGATGTTGATTTCTTTGATAAACTACTCCGAGACCATATGATAATAACGCTGAGGAATCAACGAAACGAGCAGGAAATTTTTAAAGATACGGTTGAATCCATTCGCAGTGAGATCAATCAATTCTTGAAAATCCATAAAACTAAGGACGTTGAGCCACTAATTGATGCTGCCAATTACAGTCTAGAAGGGGATGGAAAGCGATTAAGGCCCATCATGACTTGGGTTATGGGAGTAAACGAATATGGATTAAATAGGTCTGCCATCGTGCCGCTTTTGAAATCATTAGAATATATGCATACGGCTTCCTTAATCTTCGATGATTTACCATCCCAGGATAATGCCTCTACCCGTAGAGGGCGCCCAACTCTTCATCAGGTATTTAACGTTTCGATCGCGGAGTTAACGGGCCTCTTCCTGACTCAGAAAGCTATTGAGGAACAAGCATCTCTTGACCAATTTGATTCAAACATTGTCCTTCAATTAATCCACTATTCGGCAGAGATGACGGCAGTTATGTGTAAAGGTCAAGCGATGGACTTGGATTCTAAAGGGAAACAATTGACGTTGGAACAATTGAATACAATGTGCTTTTATAAAACGGGTTTAGCATTCGAAGCATCGTTGATCATGCCTGCTATTCTTGCCCGAGTGCAGGAGTCCGAAATAGCCGCTTTAAAAAAATTCGCCCATCATGCCGGAATTGCTTTCCAGATAAAGGATGATCTGCTTGATGTTGAAGGGGATACGAATTTATTAGGAAAACCCATTGGTAAGGATGCAGAAAACAATAACTCGACTTTTGTGTCTATTCTAGGTTCTGAAGGGGCTAGAAAAGAAATGTGGGAACATTACTGTCAGGCGATGGAATCATTGCAGGAGATACCGCGCAATATTTCTTTTTTAAAGCATTTATTAAATTATATAGTAAATCGTGACCATTGATAGTGGTCTTTGTCGAAAATGATAGTCTCTTTTATCCATTCACATTATAAATTTCCTCATATAAAATAATGATAAAAAAGTGAGAATGAAGGGGAACATTTTGAACACAGATCAAGCTTTCGAGTTGTTAATAGAAGCAGGAGTCACTGAAGATACTAGTATTCAAACCGTTAGACGTTGGTTTCGTGAAAGAAAGATTACCTATAAGGGATCAGGACAGGATACGGGGTACATACTTAACAATACAGATCAAGCCTTTCATTTATTAAAGGACGCAGGGGTTGCCGATAGCACCGCTGTTCAAATCGTTCGTCGAATGCTTCGTGAAGGACAGATTGAAAAAGTGGGCAGTGGAATACAGAAACCTACCTATCCGCTTAAAGAATCAGCATCAAAACCGTTAACTAATCGTCCTTCCGATGTGGATATGATGATCCGTCAATTAAAAGTAAAATTAAAGGCACAGGATGAACATATAAAAGGAATCGAACATCTCCATCAAACCTCAATAGCTAGATTAATCCAGCAAATAGACATCTTAAAAAAAGATTTGATGAAACTGGAAAAAGAGAAAAGTGAATTTCAAATGGAAACTAAGAAATTGCTAAAAGAGAATATTGATTTGACGAATGAACTGCTAAAAATAAAAGGTGAACTATTTAAAGGAAAACAAAAAGACCCTGAATTTGAAGAAAAAGTCCATACACCTTCTCCTTCTCACACAATTGATTATCGTCAAAAATTGGGACTTTCAAAAATGGCGAGCGATAAAGAGGTCTTAACAAGGTATAAAAAATTATTAAAAATAACTCACCCCGATCACGGCGGAAACGCTTCAGCCTTTCATTTTATTAAAACGGATTATGATCAATTTAAACATAGTATCAATATGAAATAGTTTCTAAGGATACAGAGAAATGGATCCATCTCAATTGGCGACTGGGCCCCTTCATTTTGATGGGTCTTGTCGCCAATATTTTTTTCATGACATAGGGGGCGCTCGAACGATTAAAGTCACCAATAATGCATAATCGGTACATAATCACCGATATAATATACCTAGAGGTTAACATCAAGGAGTGGTGGTATGCGAAAAAAAGTTAATGGGAAAATAGTAATGGCAACCTTGCTATTACTAGTTTTTGGATTAATATCAATAAATAGCTTTGCCAAAATGGCCAATAACGAATACCCCCACAAAAAACGTATAACAGTATATCTAGCGGGAGACTCAACTGTTTCTGAATATTCAAGTTCGTATGCACCTCGAGCGGGTTGGGGACAATTTATTCAACGCTATTTCGATGATACCATTGTGGTGAAAAATGCCGCTATACCAGGAAGGAGTTCAAAAAGTTTTATTGCTGAAAGGAGACTCGTATCCATCTTGAAGCAAATTAAGAAAGGGGATTACCTTTTTATTCAATTTGGACATAATGACGAAAAAATAAACGATCCGAGCCGTTATACTGAACCGTACTCTACATATAAAAGCTATTTAAAACAATATATTGACGGTGCGCGTGCCAAACAAGCTATTCCTGTCCTTGTTACACCCGTTGAACGAAGGAACTTTACCAAAGAAGGTAGAGCACGTAATTCACATGGTGAGTATCCAACAGCTATGAAAGAACTTGGTTTGGAGGAACATGTACCTGTGATTGACCTTACTGCCAATAGCAAGGAATTGTTTCAAGAGCTTGGACCCGATAGGACGAAGGATGTTTTTCTTTGGCTAAAACCTGGGGAGAACAAGAACTATCCAAATGGTGTTCAGGACAACACACATTTTAAGGAGACCGGTGCCAAGAAAATAGCAAGACTAGTGCTAGAAGGCATCAAGGAAACCAAGCTAGTTCCACTTCAAAATCACATAATAAAATAAATTAATTTGGAAGCATTTCACAGTATGTTTTTAGCTATGCCACAAACTTTACAACAAGAATGGAAAGAAGGGCAAGCATTGAAAAGAATCCTGGCTATCCTAGCTTGTATGATATTTATCGCATCAAATATAGTATCTGCTGAGGTACCAACCGAACCGAGACAAACTCTCGTCGTAGCAAATGAGAAGGAAAAGGTTTATTTATATGCTACTCCTTATCCAAAAGAAGAACTGTATACTGATTTTCGAGTCAAAATAGGGAAAGAAGTGGTAGAAACATTCGGATGGGAAGTGGCAATGAGTGAATCACGGACGCCCGAACTACATGTAATAGATCTCAATAATGATGGAATAAAAGAAGTCGTCGTAATAATAACTCTTGGCACAGGGACATGGGTAGTACAGAAGGAAGCACACATTCTCCAGCGAGTAGAAACTGCAAATGGAAGGCAGGCTTACGAGGAGATGGACATCGACAACCCCGTCCACACCATAGAACGTGATTTCAAAATTACCGCAACTAATAAAACCATTCAAATTTCCGGGAGAGGTCAAAAATGGAAGGTAGCCAATATTTGTAAAAATACTCATTATCACCATCGATTCCCGCTCTATCAATCTGTAAACTGGAAAGTAGAAGGTAATAGGCTTATCGCGGATGTGGGATTACCCATCACGTCCAACTGTGTACCTGCCGGATTTCTCCTAAACTACAAGCAAAAAGGACAAATCTATATAGCTAAATATGTAAAAGTAAATCTTTAAAAATGAAGCAGGAAACCCTACAAGGGTTCCTGCTTCTATTCATTTATCTTTATTCTTAATTGGATAACATTAATACATCCAAGTTTAAAATGTTTATCACACCTGAGTCTCTGAGTTCTTTTAATCGATCGATTTCAAGGATGTCGATCGTACGGTTTGAGATTTGGATCCATTGTTGATTTTTCCACTTATTAAGTATTTTATTTACGGTAATCCGGGAAGTCCCTATGTAGCGGGCAAACGATGTTTGGTCGATTGAAAAATTACCATTTTCACTTACTAGTTTTAAAAGGAAATGAGCCATTTGCTGTTCTATAGGTGAATTAAGAAAGGCAATAATTTCTGCCAGAATCCTAAATTTATAGATTAATGAATTAGTAAAAATACATGCCGCCTCAGGATGTTCTTTACAAATCATAACTAAAGCTTCATCAGAGAAAAAATAAATTTCAGATTGACAGTTTGAGATGGCAGAGGTTAAATAGGGTCCATTTCTAGTTCCATGCTCCCCAAATAACATACCTTCTGGAACATAATTCACCGTTCGCTCTACACCTTCATGTGAAAGGAGAGTGATCTTTATACCACCCCTAGATAAATAGAAAAAGCCCTTGCCTTCACTGCCCTGATGGTAAACGATTTCATTTTCTTCTACCTCAAGTTTTTTTCCGTATTTTAAAAATGGTCGCCATGAATAACGCAGATTTTTCATTACAACACCTTACCAAGAAGTTTTTTTAATTCATCCGGTTTTTTTATTAAAAACTTTTTCTTATGGATCTCAAGGATTTCTTCTTCTTTCCATTGTTTTAAAATCTTATATAATGTGATTCTCGTTAAGCCAGTGCATTTTGTAAGGTCTTGTTGTGTAAGAGGAACTTCATAATTCTTAAACTCGTAACAAATATTTAGAAGAATCACCGCCAATTGTTGATCTGGTGTGAGAGAGTCCAAATATATTTTATCAGCTAGGATGTGCATTTTATGAATGACGGTTTTGATAAAAATGTTAAGGATTGAAGGCTGATCCTTAATTAATTTTTGAAAATGTTCACAAGAGAAAAAATAAAGTATAGAGTCATTTACCGCTGTTGCCGTCGTAAAATGGGGCTGACGGTCCATCGCTTGCACTCCTAATAATTGCCCAGGAATGGCGATGTTTAACAAGCGCTCTTTTCCAATCGAAGTGGTAGTAGTCACTTTAATTAATCCCTTTTGGATATAATAAAATCCATCCCCCATCATACCTTGCTGGTAAATAGATGCTTTCTCTTTGAAGAATTGCCTAGTACCAAACTGTAAGCAAGAATCCCAATTGATATCACTGTCAAACAAGATTGCCAACTAATCAACTCCTAAGTGAAATGGTGAAATCTAATCCATAAAACTGTAAATCTATGAAATATGTAATTAATCTAGTGCTATGACTTATTTGTAATTATTTGTTAGCGCTTACATTTAAGTGTAAAAAAATTTATTTGTGTTAACCACTTAACAGTAGTGTAAAAGATTCAAGATATAAAATCAACATTGTGATTGAATTTTTAAAATTCAGCCAAAACCATGGTTTACCCGATTCGATTTACGATCCTGTTATAACTCCCAAGGATCAAATCAAGGGCAGAACATTATGGTTAGATCAAATAAAAGGAGGGACAAGGAGGGTTTGCACCTTAGACATAACAAAATAGACTATTGGAGCAAATTATAAAAGGGGATGGTTGAATGAATCAGGATGTACAATCAGTAGTAACCCAAGATTTATCTCAAACAAACAATCTAAACGCTACTAATCTTTCATTGAAGAGTATGCCTAAAGCAACCCTACTTGTAGTTGTGTTGTGCTGGTTCGCGATGTTAGCGGATGGATATGATTTAGGAATTTATGGTGCAGTTTTACCATCATTAATGGAGTACAAAGATTGGAGTATGACACCTGCACAAGCAGGGGCTATCGGTAGTTATGCTCTAGTGGGAATGCTTATCGGTGCAATTTGTGTAGGAACAATTACGGACATGATCGGCCGAAAGAAGACCTTGGTTTTTTGTATCATAGTATTTTCCTTATCGATGTGCCTTGTTGCTCTATCAACATCTCCCGGAATGTTTGGATTATTTCGATTTATTGGAGGTCTTGGTCTAGGCGGGGTAATACCTACTGCATCCGCATTAACAATTGAGTATTCCCCTGCACAGCATCGATCAAAACTGTACGCTATTATGTATACAGGTTATCCAATTGGTGGAGTCCTTGGTGCATTATTCTCTATGTTTCTATTAGAGAATTATGGCTGGAGATTAATGTTTTGGATTGGTGTGACTCCACTTTTGGTTATTCCTTTTATTATTAAATTCCTACCTGAGTCGATTAGTTTCCTAATAGCAAAGAAAAAGTTGGCAAAAGCTAAAAGTATTGCTCAAAAATATCATCTTCCCGATGACTTTGTCCAAAGCCATATGGAGGAAGAGAAAGGCTCCAGAAACAAATTTTCGGCAATCGCGAGTCTCTTTGCCAAAAAGAATATTCGGGCAACCATGTTTTTTTGGATCACTTTCTTTTTGGGCCTGCTTATGATTTATGGTTTGAGTACATGGCTGCCAAAAATGATGAGAGAGGCTGGATATCCACTTGGACCGAGCCTAGGATTTTTGCTGATGCTAAATTTATCTGCAGCGATTGGTGCTTTGATAGCGGGAACTGCAGCAGACCGCTGGGGATCCAAGAAAATCATCAGTATTTCTTATTTCTTAGCAGGTGTCTCAATTGCTCTCTTAAGCATTAAATCATCGATGTTGTTGGTGTATTGCTTAGTAGGAGTGGCAGGGTTTGGAACAATTGGGACAACACTTATTCTCAATGCCTATATTTCCAAATATTTTGAAGCAGAAAACAGAGCCACAGCACTTGGATGGGCGCTTGGATTTGGAAGGATTGGTGCAATTTCTGGCCCAATTCTAATTGGCTTTTTTATGAGCTCAAATTTGGATTTTTCCATCAATTTTTATCTTTTTGCTGTAGCAGGAGTTCTTGCATCCATCACTATTCTATTTATTCCTAAAAAAGGCAACCTGAAAATTTAACAATTATCAATAGAAAAACAGCCCACATCATTTGTATAAAGAATGATGTGGGTTGTTTTATTAGTCCTAATAAAGTGAAAATTATATCTTTTTAGAAAAAATGTTAATCAGACTACAATGACTCAAAAATTTCAATTTTATAATAAAAATATAAATTAAAAGGAGGATGTTTTATGGGAATTCGTACAGGAGCACAGTATATCGAGGCGTTAAAAGCCCGAACACCAGAAGTTTGGTTATCAGGAAAAAAAGTAAAAAATATTTTTGATGAACCAGTTTTTCATCAGCCCATTCTTCAAATTGCAAAGTTATATGATATGCAGCATGATGCCAAGTATCAAGAGGAGATTACTCATATTTGTGAAGAAACGGGAGAAAGAATCTCGAATGCATTCTTAGTACCTAAAAGCTATCAAGATTTGCAAGCTAGAAGAAGAACGTTCGAAGAGTTTGCCAAAGCAACATTTGGGTTAATGGGCAGGACTCCTGATTTCTTAAATGTCGTCGTAACTTCGATGGCGAGTAATTCCGAGTTTTTAGATAAATACAATCCTGAATGGGGAAAAAACATTCGGTCTTATTTTAAGCATATCCGTGATAATGACTTATTTTTAACACATGCCATCATCAATCCGCAGAATGACCGGAGTAAATCTTCACACGAACAACAAGATATGTTTACCCATTTAGGAGCGGTTAAAGAAACGCCTGATGGATTAATCGTAAGAGGAGCGAAAATGCTGGCTACTCTTGCACCAATTACTGACGAAGTAATTGTCTATTCTTTCCCTGGCTTTAAGCCTGGAGATGAACGTTATGCGCTCGCGTTTGCACTTCCACTAGATACGCCAGGCCTTCGCATTATCTGCCGAGAAGCGATGCAGGATGGAAAGCGTTCTGTTTATGATCACCCATTAGCATCAAGATTTGAAGAAATGGATGCGGTCCTAGTTTTTAATGATGTTTTAGTACCTTGGGAGCGTGTATTCCTTTATAACAATGTAGAAGCAGCCAATTTACTTTACCCGAAAACAGGAATCGCTCAGCAGCCAGCTCATCAGTCTGGTGTAAGAGGATTAATCAAACTACAATTTGCAACCGAAGTGGCTTGTAAAATCGCCGACTCTATTGGAGTTGATAGTTTCCTTAATGTACAAAATGATTTAGGAGAATTAGTCCAATCAGTTGAATCGATTAGGGCATTGCTCCGAATTTCAGAGTATGAACATGAATTAACTGCTACTGGCGAAGCGATGCCAGCCTATGCACCACTTGAAACCATTAGAGGATTGCTGCCGAAAATGTACCCACGTGCGATTGAGGTGATGCAAATCATTGGTGCAGGTGGACTATTAATGTCACCGACAGATGCCGATTTCGAGAATCCGGAATTAAGAGAGGATTTAGAGAAGTATTATCTTGGAAGAGAGGGCGTTTCAGCGGAAGAGCGTGTCCATCTCTTTAAATTAGCATGGGATTTATGCGGTGAAGCATTCGGACAAAGGGTACTTCAATATGAACGCTATTATACTGGAGATCCAATTCGTAAAAGAGCGATTTTCTATAACAACCACAAAAGGAAAAATTCCTTTGAACTGGCTGATGAAGCTATAAAAATATTTAATCAAAAAAATGAGGTTACTAGCTTATAAACGTCAATTAATAGGAAGAGGAGGTGTGAACGATGCAAACGCTTAAAGATGGAGTTCTGAAACTCGCAGGTTCTGTGATTGCCATTGGTGCATTTGATGGTGTCCATAGAGGACATCAAGCCGTGATTAAGCAAGCAGTGGAAACGAGTCGGGATAATCAGGTTCCTAGCGTTGTCTATACTTTCGATCCGCCTCCTCGAAATTATTTTAAGGGCGTTCAAATTTTGACACCCATTCATGAAAAGGTTAGCAGGATCGCGAAGTTAGGTGTTGATTATATAATTGTTGCCAGCTTCGATGAATGGTATGCGACCAGGCCCCCTGAGGATTTTATCTGTGAATTATTTAAGTTAAACCCGGTAGAGGTTACAGTGGGGGCTGATTTTCATTTTGGAAAAAATAGAGAAGGCGATGTGAATCTTTTAGAAAAGTATTTTCATATCAATATCACTCCACCTGTTTATTGTAAAAGTGGAAAACTTATTTCATCGACGAGAATCCGCCAGTTAATTTCAGAGGGAGATCTCCAGCAGTCCTACTCGTTACTAGGATTATAATCAGGAGAAAAGTAAATGAAACTACTTGATATCACTCAGTAATAGAAAGGAGTTCACACTATGAAGTTATTAGGAATTTCAGGCACCATTATTGGAGCAAAAACAAGTATAGTTGTTCAAAAGGTACTAGAGGAAGTAAAGAAACATCATCCTCACGTTGAAGTAGAATTGCTTGATTTAAGAGATTATGATGTGCAGTTCTGTGATGGACGAAATCCTTCAAACTATACAGGAGACACAAAAAAAGTTCTCGATATTGTTAATTCTGCTGACTTCTATATTATCGGAACACCGATATTCCAGGGGTCTTTATCAGGGCCACTCAAAAATTTGTTTGATTTAATCAATCCAAAGGATATTCGCAACAAAGTAATGGGTTTTGTCGCAACAGGAGGTACATACCAGCATTACCTAGTTATCGAAAATCAATTAAAACCGATCGCAGGATTTTTACGAGCCTTTGTTGCACCTGGCTATGTATATGTCAATAACGATCATTTTAATAAAGAAAATGAACTTATCGATGCAGAGGTGCTGACTAGAATTACTGCTTTAGCCAAAGAAGTGGTCTTTATGCAGGAGGCATTAAAATCAGCAAAGGAAGAATTTGCAACAGTAAATGGATAAGTATATGTATTAAAATTTGAGAGGAGAATATTTCAATGACAAACTCTTTAAAACCAATTAACCTGTGGGGATTTATAAACGAAAATAAGGATTCTCTTAAGCCGCCTGTAAATAATAAAGTTGTTTGGAAGGATTCTGAACTAATGTTTATGGTGCTCGGTGGTCCAAATAAACGACGTGATTTTCATGTGGACCCATCTGAAGAGATTTTTTATCAATTAAAAGGTGCTTGCTACGTTGAAATTATTAATGCAGAAGGTAAAAGAGAAGTAATTACCGTGAAAGAAGGAGAAGTATTTCATCTCCCACCAAATGTTCCCCACTCTCCACACCGTGTCGCTGATACAATCGGGATTGTTATTGAACGTGACAGAGCAGATGGGGAATTAGAGGATTTTGTTTGGTTCTGTGATAAATGTGATCATGAAATGCACCGCGTTACCGTCCAATTAACGAATATTGAAGTGCAGGTAAAAGAAGCAATTCATGGATTTAACAGTAATTTAGAACTTCGCACTTGTAAGAACTGTGGACATATTATGCCTGAAGAAGCGAGTGAATGGAAATGCGAGTAGATTTTCATACACATATCATCCCTGAAAATTTCCCTGATTTTGCGGCGAAATTCCAAAATGATAAGTGGCCGGTCCTAAAGCCTACATGCTCATGCGGTGCCAATATCATGGTATCCGGAAAAGTGTTCCGTGAAGTGACCGACCAAGTTTGGAGTCCAGAAAAAAGGATTCACGATATGGATGTAGAAAATGTAGATGTACAAGTTTTATCGCCAATTCCCGTTACGTTCTCCTATTGGGCACCTATAGAAGAAGCCGTAGCTATGGCTAGATTTCAAAATGACTTCATTGCTGAAACTGTAGCTAAACATCCAACCAAGTTTATTGGTCTAGGGACGGTTCCTCTGCAAAATGTCGAAGAAGCGATTCTTGAACTAGACCGCTGTATACATCAACTTGGCTTAAAAGGGGTTGAGATTGGCACAAATATAAATGGCAAAAATTTAGACGATGAATCGTTAATTGATTTCTTTGCGATGTGTGAGAAATGGAATGTCCCTATATTTATCCATCCATGGGAAACACTGGGCGGAGACCGTTTTTCCTCACATAACTTAATGTATACGGTTGGAATGCCAAGTGAAACAGCACTAGCTGCTGCCAGTTTAATCCTAGGTGGTGTTATCGAGAAATTTCCAGGACTAAAAATTTGTTTTTCTCATGGCGGGGGGTCACTTCCTTACATTCTCCCAAGACTTGATCATGGTTGGAATGTGTGGCCGCATCTACAGCTTACAGAAAATCCGCCAAGCTTTTATGCCAAGAAATTTTTCTATGATTCAATCGTAAATAACCCTGTTAATATCAAATTTTTAGTCGAAAAATTTGGTGCTGAACAAGTCATCATGGGGTCTGATTATCCATTTTTACTGCGAGAAACTCCACCTGGAAGGATTATTGATGACACACTCACCCTAAGTGAAGAACAGAAACGGGCGATGCTTGGTGAAAATGCACTTAGATTTTTAAATTTACCAGTTAATCAACTAATATAACCAGAAAGAAGGATGAAAAAATGACAGACAAAGTGATGACTCCAGAAGAAAGATTAGAGGAACTAGGAATAAAGCTGCCGGCTCTCCGCCCTGCATCAGGTAATTATGTTAGCTGTGTACGGACAGGGAATCTAATTTTCACATCAGGTCAGGGTACTGATGAATACCGAGGAAAACTTGGTGACGATGTATCGATAGAAGTAGGCTACCAAGCGGCAAGACAATGTATGCTTAATCTATTAGCAGTAATCAAGAATGAACTTGGCGACCTTAGCAAAGTGAAACGGATTGTCAAAATCCTGGGTATGGTCAACAGCACTACTGATTTTAAAGACCATCCAAAAGTAATGAATGGATCATCCGATTTGTTGGTGGAAGTGTTTGGTGAAAAGGGAAGGCATGCGAGATCAGCAATAGGTATGGCACAACTGCCACACAATAATGCAGTCGAGGTCGAGATGATTGTAGAAGTTTGGGAAGGTGAAATTGGTGAGTAAGGTCATAGAAAAACAAATACAAATTAACAATGCCAAGTTATTTATCAATGGAGAATATGTAAGCGCTATTTCAGGGGAAACTTTTGACACACTTAATCCAGCCACAAATCAAAAATTAGCCGAAGTTGCTAGTGCTAGTGAGCAAGATGTTGAAAGAGCAATACAGATTGCCAAGCGCACCTATGATAGTGGTATTTGGAGTAAAATGCCAGTTGAAGAAAGAGCAAAGATTCTTTGCCGAATGGCGGATCTTGTTATGGAACGAGTCGGGGAATTAGCATTAATTGAAACATTGGATGTAGGGAAGCCGATAAGAGAAAGCAGAGATTTTGATATCCCTCGCGCAGCGTCAAACTTAAGATTCTTTGCAGAAATGGCAAAATACATGAATCATGAGCATTACGAACAATCCAAGCATATGAGCTATACCAAATACGCTCCAGCCGGTGTCACAAGCTTAATCATTCCATGGAATTTACCATTCATGCAAATGACATGGAAAGCTTCCGCTGCGTTAGCGGCTGGTAATACCGTGATTGTTAAACCAGCATCCTATACGCCACTAAGTGCAGTCATGTTAGGTGAAATTGCCAACGAAGCAGGATTACCACCGGGCGTGTTGAATATACTGACAGGTCCAGGTGGAACAGTGGGAACGGCAATGACCACTCATCCATACGTTCGCAGAATTTCCTTTGTCGGGGAAAGTTCTACTGGTAAAACGGTAATGAGAAATGCAGCATCACAACTAATTCCCGTATCATTAGAATTGGGCGGCAAATCTGCCAATATCGTCTTTGAGGATGCAGACTTAGATGAAGCGGTAGCGGGCTCCATAGAAGCGATTTTTAGAAATCAAGGGGAAATCTGTTTAGCTGGTTCTCGATTACTAGTGCAAGAATCGGTTTATGATAAATTCCTTGAAAAATTTGTTGCAGCAGCAAAGAACATTAGAGTGGGCGATCCATTGGATGAAAAGACCGATATGGGCGCACTGATTTCTAAAGGTCATTTAGAAACTGTTGATAATTATGTCCAAATTGGACTTTCTGAAGGGGCGAAACTTGCTGTAGGCGGTAAGCGTGTGGCTGGATTGTCAGAAGGGAACTTTTACGAGCCAACCGTGCTCTATGATGTAAATAACAAAATGAGAGTCGCACAGGAAGAAATCTTTGGCCCAGTATTAGTCGTCATTCCATTTAAAACGGAAGAAGAAGCGATTCAAATTGCTAACGATTCGATTTATGGTTTAGCGGGTGTCGTTTGGTCAAATGATTTAAGACGTGCTCATCGGGTAGCCTCTCAAATCGAATCAGGCTTATTCTGGATCAATTGCTGGTATTATCGTGATTTAAGAACACCATTTGGTGGTTCAAAGGCGAGCGGAATTGGTCGTGAAGGCGGTCGTCATAGTTTTGAATTTTACACAGAGGCCAAAACAATTACAATGAAATTATAAAATAAAGTAAAAGGTGGCTTGAAGGCCACTTTTTAACTATGAATATTGAAAAGGAAGGTGGAGGAGGAAATGGAAATATTAGTAGAGGTAATTGCGAATGAATTAATCAATGCAGAAAGTCATCAATATTCTGTCTCACCACTAACGGAGCGCTATTCGGAACTAACTGTAGGCGATGCCTATCAAATTCAACTCGCAGTCATCGATAAAAAGTTAATAGAAGGACATAAAGTAATTGGGAAAAAGGTTGGGCTAACCAGTATTGCAATGCAGCAAATGCTGGGCGTGGATGAGCCTGATTACGGCCACCTGTTAGATACTATGAAAATAGCAGATGAAGCAACAGTGAAAATTGCTGATTTTATCAGCCCGAAGGTTGAAGCAGAAATTGGTTTTATTTTGGAACATGACTTGGTTGGTCCAAATGTGAATTATCTAGATGTGTTAATGGCTACCAAATATGTAGTTCCTACCATCGAAATTATTGACAGTCGTATTTCTGACTGGAAAATTAAATTGGTTGATACGGTAGCAGATAATGGCTCGTCTGCGAGAGTAGTAGTTGGGAAAAAAATGAGTCCTATAGAAGGCATTGATTTGCGAACCCAAGGAATGGTACTTTATAAAAATGATGTGCTTATGGCTACAGGATCAGGAGCGGCCGCTCTTGGACACCCCGCACAAGCAGTCGCATGGTTAGCCAATAAATTACATGAATTTGGGATTACTCTTAAAGCAGGTGAGTTAATTCTTCCTGGTGCACTTTCTGGTGCCATTGCAGTAAACCAAGGTGACATGATTGGTGCAGATTTTGGTCCATTAGGAACTGTATCTGTAACATTTGAGTAAGTGAGTTTTTCTCGAATAAAAATATTAAAAGTGGAGGTACCATTATGTCGCTGTTGCAAGGAACAGAACAAGAAATCGTAAACTACCTATTAGCTGCAGAAAAGAACAAGCTGGAAGTCGAAAAAATTACCACTAGTTATCCGACACTATCATTTGAGCAAGCCTATGAAATACAACAAAAATTAATTGAGCAAAAAGAACAGAAGGGGCTTCGCCGAATTGGTGTAAAACTAGGTTTAACAAGTAAGGCAAAGCAGGAGATGATGGGTGTCCATGAAGCTATCTACGGTTATTTAATGGATGATATGCTTGTACCTGAATGGGAACCCGTTCCATTTAGCAGTTTTATTCATCCTAAGGCAGAACCCGAAATTGCTTTCTTGATTAATGAAGATATCCAAGGAACTAGTGTTACAACTGAGGATATTCTAAAGGTGACGAAATATGTCGCACCAGCAATCGAGATTATTGATAGCCGTTATTTAGATTTCAAGTTTACACTAGTAGATGTCATTGCGGATAACTGTTCTTCCGCAAAATTTATTGTAGGCAGCAAATGGGTATCGCCGGATGCTTTAAACCTGAAAGAAATTGGTGTGTATATGTCTAAGAATTCACAGGTTGCAACAACGGGAAGCAGTGCTGCTGTATTAGGAGATCCAGCTGCTGCCGTTGCTTGGGCTGTAAATAAGCTCGGCGAAACTGATCGGGGATTAAAGAAAGGTGATATCATTCTTAGTGGTGCTATTACAGAAGCAATTAGCTTTCAACCAGGTGATACCATTTTGGCACAATTTGCGGAACTAGGCAGTGTTTCTTTTACTAGCAAATAATCAGACTGCTTCATAATTTATATAACATGGTGTGGAAGATTGGAGGAGATACATATGCATATAACTTTAGAATATGCAAAACAATTAGACAGAGAAGATAGCCTTAATAGATTTAGAGAAGAATTTTACATAAAACCGAATTCCATCTATATGGATGGGAATTCATTGGGCCTTTTATCGAAAAGAGCAGAGCGGACGCTGTTGGAGTCATTAAATGATTGGAAAGAGCATGGGATTGACGGCTGGACAAATGGGAAACACCCTTGGTTTTTTTTATCGGAAAAACTAGGAGAGATGCTTGCTCCATTAGTAGGTGCTTCAGCTAATGAAGTAATTGTAACAGGTTCCACAACGGTCAATTTGCATCAGTTAGTTGCTACTTTTTATAAGCCAGAAGGTACAAGGACAAAAATTTTGGCTGATGAATTAACTTTTCCTTCAGATATCTATGCACTGCAAAGCCAACTTCGCATTCATGGGTTGGATCCAGAGACACATCTTGTACGTGTAAAAAGCCGTGATGGACGCTTTTTAGAGGAAGAAGATATTATTAATGCAATGACAGATGAGATTGCACTGATCATTTTGCCGACAGTCCTATATCGAAGCGGCCAAATATTAGATATGAAACGTCTAACAGCAGAGGCCAATAAGAGAGGAATACTAATTGGTTTTGATGGGTGTCATTCGATTGGAGCGATTCCGCATTCGTTTAGTGAATGGGGGGTTGATTTTGCCTATTGGTGCAATTACAAACATTTAAATGGCGGTCCTGGAAGTGTGGGCGGTTTATATGTGAATTCTAAACATTTTGGTACAGCCCCAGGTTTGGCTGGCTGGTTCGGTTCGAAAAAAGAGAAACAATTTGATATGGAGCACACACTAACACCGGCTGATTCCGCAGGAGCCTATCAAATTGGGACACCACATGTATTGAGTCTTGCTCCGTTACTAGGCGCATTGGAGATTTTTGCAGAAGCAGGAATTGAAAATATTCGTGCTAAGTCATTAAAGATTAATCAATTATTAATGGACCTACTGGATCAAGAGGCAGCAGGCATGGGATTTACAATTGGAAACCCAGTTGAGGATTTCCGCCGTGGGGGTCATGTAAGCTTAGAGCATATAGAGGCAGCACGAATTTGTAAAGCGTTGAAAGAAAATGGGATCATTCCAGATTTCCGTGCTCCAAACATCATTCGTCTTGCTCCTGTCGCGCTTTATACCTCATATACGGATGTTTGGGAAGTTGTCCAGATTCTTAAGAAGATTATGAATGAAAAGCAATATGAAAAGTTTAAAAATGAACGTGAAGTCGTTGCTTAACTAAAGGGTCGAGGAGGAAATATATGGCGAATAATAATTTTAATAACGGAAATGGATCAGGATTAAAGCGTGAATTAAAAACCAGTCAACTGACTATGATTGCGATGGGTTGTGCGATTGGAACAGGTCTTTTCCTTGGCAGCGGTCTTGCAATCAGTACTGCTGGCCCAAGTGTATTAATCAGTTACGCGATTGGTGCCTTCATTGTCTTACTTTTAATGGGATGTTTATCAGAAATGACGGTGGCCCATCCAACTTCAGGGTCGTTTGGAACCATATCTGAGAAGTATATAAGCCCGTTCGCAGGTTATCTGGTCCGCTATTCGTATTGGATTGCAAATGTTCTTGCTGTTGGAGTAGAAGTAAGTGCCATTGCAGTATATATGAAATATTGGTTTCCAGGTGTCCCTGGGTTTGTCTGGATTTTATTGTTCGCCGCTGTCCTAATTTATGTAAATGCAACAAGTGTCAATACTTTTGCAACATTTGAATATTGGTTTTCTATGATCAAAATTAGTGCCATCGTTGGATTCATTCTCCTTGGAGCATATGTTTTCATAGGAGGGTCGGCTAAGCCGGAAATGGGACCTGAGAACTTCGTTAATGAAGGTGGTTTCTTACCGTTCGGCATGTGGGGAATGTGGGTCGCTATCTTTATTTCTCTATTTAGCTTTTTAGGTACGGAATTGATCGCCGTTACTGCTGGAGAAGCCAAGGATCCAGATGTTGCGGTACCAAAAGCTTTGAAAGCAACCGTCTTCCGTTTATCGACATTTTATATTATTACTATTGGCATTATGTTAATGATTGTTCCGTGGAAATCAGCTGGAGTTGAAGAAAGTCCGTTTGTTAAAGTGATGGAACTTTTAAATATTCCGGGTGCAAGTGGAATTATGAATTTTATTATTTTAACCGCTGCATTGTCAGCAATGAACAGTCAGCTTTATGCTTCTACGCGAATGATGTTTTCATTATCACGGGGAAATTATGCACCAGCCTTTTTAGGTAAATTAAGCAAAAAAGGAGTACCGTTAAGTGCTCTTACCGTTTCTACTTTGGGAATATTTCTTGCTGCAGCAGTCAATGCCTTATTACCTGACTCGTCATATGCCTTTATGATGGGAATATCTATGTTTGGTGCCATTTTTACATGGTTTATGGTGTTTGTTTCTCATTTATTTTTCAGAAGAAAGTGGGAAAAATCAGGAGGACGGAAATTGCCAGTTAAAATGCCAGGATTTCCTTATTTGACGCTTTTAGGAGCAATTCTTCTGCTCAGTTTAATGATCACCACATGGTTTACAGGTTTTAAAATCATGCTTCAATTCGGTGTTCCATGGTTATTATTTTTAACGGCAGCCTATTTTATTTTTAAAAGAAGAATCAACCCTAAAAAGAATGAGTCTGAAGCAATTTTAAACAAAAAGGTAAATTAATTCCTAAAAATATAACTACATTAGAATGATGGAGGACTAATACCATGAACTCACAAGAAAAAAACACGAACAACGGTCTAGAGAAAACGATTCAAACTGATTTTCAAAAATCTATGTCTTACGGAGATTATCTTCAACTTGATAAGATCTTAACTAGTCAGCATCGGGTATCTGATCACCATGATGAAATGTTATTTATTGTTATCCATCAAGCTAGTGAATTATGGATGAAATTAATCATTCATGAATTGACAGCCGCAATTGAATATATACAAAACAATGATTTAGAACCGTCATTCAAGATCCTGTCACGTGTTTCGAGGATACAGCAGCAATTGATTCAGTCATGGAGTGTTCTTTCGACGCTGACACCTTCAGAATACTTGGAGTTTAGGGATAAATTGGGTCAATCATCAGGATTCCAATCTTATCAGAATCGTTTGATTGAATTTGCTTTAGGAAACAAAAATGCTCATACACTAGCAGTCTATCAACATCAAACAGAGCTATATGAAAAAATGCAAGCGGCCCTGCATCAGCCAAGTATTTATGATGCTGCGATAAATGCCCTAGTTGCACGTGGACTACCTATTGACCATGAGGTTCGACATCGGGATTTGTCAAAAAACTATGAACCAAATGAGAGTGTAGAAGAAGCATGGCTAACTGTCTATCGGAATGTGGATCAATACTGGGACCTGTACGAATTGGCAGAGAAGTTAGTCGATATCGGCAACCAACAGCAATTATGGCGCTTTAATCATATGAGTACAGTAGAAAGAATCATTGGTCATAAGCAGGGGACTGGCGGGTCGTCTGGAGTGTCTTATTTAAAACGAGCACTAGACCAACAATTTTTCCCAGAGCTTTGGAGTTTAAGAACGAAGCTTTAAATTGAATAGCTTATAAGGTACAATTGGCCGCAAACCTTGTTATTAGGTTTGCGGTTTTTTTATTAGATTAATCGGTGTTTCTAGTTCCAGTCAGGAAGGAAAATTGGTTCAATAGTAACCATATAAAGCGTATGATGCCCGTGAAGGCAGAAAAAAGGGATCACCGGTAACTAGTAGAAGCCCTTGAAGAGGGAAAAACCTGGTTCAGTGGTAACTGGTGGAAATCTTAGAATCTACCTACTTAGGAAAAAGTAAAAGAAATGTTCTAGAAGGAACTTATTATACTTTCGATGGACATAGAAATATAAGATTACTTATTAATTTACCGCAGACCTTTGTATTTTACGAGGTATGCGGTTTTTTTGGTTTTAATATGATGGGGTACATATTACATAAATTAGTGTATTTTGGTAAATATAAAAGAATCTGAGGAAAGAGGAGGAAGAGAGAATACCTATGTGGAAAAAAGCTAGTCTAAAACCGCAAAAAAGCTCAGGGAATACTACTTCCTCCGATGACCTATTAAACAAAAATTTGATTGAGAATGTAGGACAAATTAAAGCGGATTTAGGCGATTGCTCCGATTTGATTGTTCGTATGATCAAGCATGAAGAAAATCCGTTTGCCTTTGCAGTCATTCATATTGATGGGATTTCAAATACACCTAAAATTGACGAGCATGTCATAGAACCTATATTATCAAACAAGTTTGATCCAGCTTCTAGAACAATAAAAGATGAATTACAACAGGTAATCGCAGTTACAAATATTAAGGAAAAAAACACATTTAAAGATATCCTCTCAGCGATTGTTTCTGGTGGCACAGTGATTTTAATAGATGGTGATACGAGTGCACTGATCCTTGATACTAAAGAAATTGAATCACGTGGAATTGTGGAACCAACCACACAAACTGTCATTCGCGGACCAAAAGACAGTTTTACAGAAAACCTTAGAACCAACACCTCACTCGTCAGATCCCGTATCCAAAGTCCCAATTTACGACTGGACTCGATGGTAATTGGTGATGTGACACAAACTGCAGTTGAAATCATGTACATCAAGGACATTGCAGACGAGTCAATTGTAAAAGAAGTGAAGAATCGTCTTGAGAAAATAAAAATAGACGGCATTATTGAATCAGCCTATATTGAAGGCTTTATTCAAGACGAACCAAAAACTCCCTTTCCAACGATTCAAAATACAGAGCGCCCGGATGCAGTGGTTGGAAATTTACTCGAAGGACGCGTGGCCATTTTTATGACTGGCACTCCTTACGTTCTGATTGTCCCAGTTACCTTTACCCAACTCTTCCAATCTCCAGAGGATTATTATCAGAATCAATATATAGGCAGTGTTTTAAGGATTTTACGGTTGGGGGCATTTTTCTTAGCCTTATATGCACCGGCTGTATATGTAGCGATGATTACACACCATCAGGCCCTTGTTCCTACTGTATTACTTGTCAGTATTGCTGCCCAACGAGAGGCTATTCCTTTTCCTGCCATTGTGGAAGCTTTTATCATGGAGATTACCTTTGAAGTTCTAAGAGAAGCAGGTATTAGAATGCCTAGAGCAGTTGGATCAGCTCTTTCGATTGTAGGAGCGCTTATCCTTGGACAAGCGGCTGTAGATGCAGGCTTTGTATCTGCAGCTATGGTTATTATCGTTTCTGTAACAGCCATCGCTAGTTTCGCACTGCCAAACTATAATCTTGGAATCGCTGCTCGCTCTCTTCGTTTTTTATTATTGATCGTTGCCTCATACGCCGGGCTATATGGTGTGTTAGCTGCTTCCCTTATTATAGGGATGCATTTGTGCTCGTTACGCTCATTTGGAGTTCCATATCTATCTCCTATAGCACCATTCAATCTAAAGGAGCAAAAGGACGTCCTATTTCGTTTTGCTTTACCAAACTTAATAAACAGACCAACGCCTGCAAAAAAAAATAATAAAGTAAGGATAGGGAAAAGGAATGAAGGAGAATAGAATGAGAACTAAAATATCGTTCTTGATTATATTCTTATTAGTCGGACTCACGGGATGTTCAAATTATACGGAATTAAATGAAATAGCGATTGTCCTCGGAATAGGGATTGATTATATCCCTGAAAAAGATGTGTACGAAGTCACCTACCAAGTAGTTAATCCAAGTGAAAATGCTGCAAGAGGGACGGGTTCCGGCGGTACGCCAGTAGTTAACTACCAAAGCAGAGGTAAAACACTTTCTGAAGCGGCTGGTAATGCCTCAAATATTTTTCCACGGAAAAATATTTATTCGCATATTCAGTTAGTTCTCATTGGTGAGAAACTGGCAAAAAAGGAGAGTTTGAACTTTATTTTTGATGTATTTGAGCGGGATGCAGGAGTACGTGTCAATGTACCTGTATTAATTACCCGTAATGCTGACATAAAAACGACAATGGATATACTTTCTTCTATTGATAAAATTCCTGTTCGGACACTTGTAAGCAAGGTAAAGAATGCCTCAAAAGTCCTAGGGGAATATGGTGAGATTAAAATTTACGATATTATTGAGAATTTAACTAACGCAGGTTCAGAACCAACAATAAGTGGGATATCCATAAAGGGTAATCCCAAAAATGGTGCTAGCAAGAAAAACATAGAAAGTATGCAAAAGACCTTCGTATTTCTCAATGGAATTGCTGTATTTAGAAAAGGGAAATTAGTTGGATGGATCGATGGAAAAAAGACAAAGTCGCTTCAAATTATCAAAAATAATATACAAAATAGCAGTTTGAGAATTCATTGTGACGAGAAGCGCTATAACAATTTACTCGTGAATCACTTGAAAAGTAAGTCAAAAGTTAATATGCAAAACAGTCAAGCAGTCATTACAATTCAGGTGAATGGTTTCGGTACTCTTTCTGAATTGCTATGTAACAAGGATATAAGTAAACGTGAAGTAATAAAAGAATACGAGCGTAAAAGTGAACTAGAACTGGAAAAAGAGATAAAGGATGGAATTATTGTGGCACAGAAGTTGGAGAGTGATGTGTTCGGCTTTGGGGAAATTTTACGCAACACTCATCCCGAAAAATGGAGGAAATCCAAGCAGCAATGGAATAAATTATTTTCACAAGCGAAGGTAAATGTCCAGGTGAATATGAATATTGAAGGGACAGGAATGCGAATTAAGCCTTATCCTTATTGATCTAGGAGGGAAAAGAGATGGAGAAAGTTAAGGTCAATGGGTTTCAGTTTTTTTGTGTCATCTTTTTATTTGAATTAGGAAGTGCAATTCTTGTGGGGATGGCTGGTGAAGCGAGGCAGGATGCTTGGATTACGATTCTATTTGGAATTGCTTCAGGCTGTATTCTTTATCTTATTTTCACAAAATTATATACGATGTATCCTACCTTACCAATGACCAGTTACCTTCAAAAAATTCTGGGGCGTTATTTAGGCTGGCTATTTGGGTTAATGTATGTAACATATTTTATTTACATCGCTTCTAGGGTTTTGCGCGATTTCGAGGAACTATTGGTAATTGCAGCATATCGACACGCAACACTATTGACACTTGGAATCATCATGATGGTTTGTGTAATGTATGCAGTTTTCAAAGGGATTGAAGTATTTATTCGCATATCGGAGCTTTGCCTTTTCATCATCGTGTTCATGCTTCTCCTGATTATATTATTTGAAATGGCTAGTGGAATAATAAAATTACATAATCTCCGTCCAATATTAGAACACGGTTGGCATCCAATAATTAAATCCTTTCCGACTACTATAACTTTCCCTTTCGGGGAAATGATTACGTTCACCATGCTTCTTCCATACTTAAATAAACAAGAAAAGGCTAAAAAAGCGGGTATAATAGCTATAGTTTTGAGTGGTTTATGCCTTCTATTATTTAGCCTTTTGAATATCGCCATTACCGGAGCCGATATTGCTTCCCGGTCTGCCTTTCCTATCCTAACGGCTGTAAGTTACATTAACATTGCTGAATTTGTTCAAAGGCTCGATACAGTGGTGATCATTAGTATGGTCCTATTAGGATTTGTCAAAATAACTGTTTTTTTCTTCTGTGCGTTTATTGGGACAATAGATTTGTTTAAGATCAAACAGCCAAAAAAATTAATCTATCCAATGGGAATCATTATTTTGATTAGCTCAGTCGTTATGGCACCAAATTATATAGCGCACATTAACGAAGGATTAAAAATTGTACCTTACTATTTGCATATTCCTATGCAAATAATAATCCCAGTATTTTTATTGATAATTGCCTTAATTAAAAGAAAGTTAAAGCCAGTATCTGCCTAATATTAAGCATTCTTCTTTTTATTATTACTAGATTTGTTGATCTTTGTAAAAACAAGTGGCAAGAGGGATAAAATAATCAGAATAACTTCTTCACCCGTCATCTTTTGTTTTATTTTTTTAAACAAATTTAACGTCTCATATATACTAAGACCTTGAAGCAAATCAATTATTATACTAACACCCATTACAAGGGAAAATAAAAGTAAGATTATAAATAACAATTTCTTCAAGCGTATCACCCCGAATTTTTTTCTTATTATTTGTATATATAGTAAGTTTAGCCCAAATTGTAATATCTTTAACAAAATTGTAATGTGGACATGCCCTTCCGACATAGGATACACGGATTAGTATTTATGTCGTATAGGAGGGGTTAGGTTGCCCAGAAAGTGGTTAGTATTTTTTATATTTGCCTTTTTTATGTTGTCTAGTTTTTTTGTGGGGGTCCCGACAAGTTCAGCTGCTTCTAGTGGAAAATTGATTATTATTAACAAGAGTATCAATCGGCTTGCGTACTATGAAAACGGTGTGTTTAAGAAGCAGTTTAAAGTTGGAACTGGGAGAAAGAAATCGTATACGCCAGAAGGAAAGTTCAAGATTGTAGTTAAGATTAAGAATCGGCCTTACTATAAGGGCCATATTCCAGGTGGAGATCCTCGCAATCCTCTCGGGAATCGCTGGCTAGGATTAAATGCTCGGGGGACTTGGGGAACAACCTATGCGATACATGGAAACAACAACCCAAGCTCTATTGGAGGATATGTTAGCAGCGGGTGTATTCGGATGTACGATAACGAAGTCGAATGGCTGTATAGTCAAGTTCCAACTGGCACCCCAGTGATTATTACTTCTTCTGGGAAATCATTCAATGCGATTGCATCAGCCAATGGATATAAAGTGAAGGGTGGGTCTAGTGCACCATCGGTTCCTGTTAGTACCACTGGAGAAATCCTTAAGAAAGGCAGTCGGGGTCCAGCTGTTCAAGAACTTCAGCGTAAGTTGACGTCCCTTGGATATAGTACAAAGGGTGTAGATGGTGTCTTTGGAGCAAACACCGATACTGCCGTGCGCAAATTTCAAAAAGCGCGTAAATTAACAGCGGATGGGATTGTTGGTCCAGCAACCAAAAAAGCTCTTGGAATAAAGTAATAATAAAGATTTGCTTTGGAGTTGCTCAAATTATTGAGCACTCTTTTTTTATCGATACAGTTTTTTTCGGAAAAGTTTACATAAATTTTCTCAAATTATATGAACATAGAGTATAACTGAAATTTGCTGGAGGGAATGGGTATGAGTCGACTGGACAGGCTCAAGATGGAAAAAGTGGAACCAAAACATTGGCGGCAGTTCAATGAATTATTACGTTATGTTTTCCAAGTAACTAAAAAAGACTTACAGACGGTGGGGTGGGAGGAGCGTGAAATAGCATTAGCAAAACTGCCAGTTCTGGAACAGGCTGATGTGTTAGGTTGGTTTGATGGTGAAAAACTGATATCCCAAATTGCGGTTTACCCATTTCAAGTGAATATTTATGGTAGAACCTTTGAGATGGGAGGCCTAACAGGGGTTGGTACCTATCCTGAATATGCGAATTTAGGATTGATGAATAAGTTAATTTGGCAGGCACTTGCTGATATGAAAGAAAGAAAACAATCAATTTGTTATTTATATCCCTATTCATTGCCTTTTTATCGTAAAAGGGGATGGGAGATTATTTCTGATAAAATGACTTTTGAAATCAAAGACTATCAATTACCCAAAGTAAAGAAAGTTTCAGGTTACGTCGATCGGCTAAATACAGAGCATTCAGATATAAAAACCGTTTACGAGCTGTTTTCTAGCACACGTCATGTCGCCATGAGACGAAACAACTTAGCTTGGGAAGAATTCTGGAGATGGGAACTGGATGAATTAACGGCCGCAGTTTATTATGATCGTTCTCATCAGCCACAAGGGTATTTGCTGTACTGGATTTCTCATGATGTACTGCATGTAAAAGAAATGATCTATATCAATGAAGAAGCTCGAAACGGACTTTGGAATTTTATCAGTGCCCATTTCTCCATGGTGACTAAAGTTGTTGGGAATATTTTTACCAATGATCCACTGGCTTTTTGGTTAGAGGACGGGGATATTAAAGAAACAATTGCTCCCTATTTCATGGCGCGAATTGTTGATGTCAGACAGTTCATCGAACAATTTCCATTTAGAGCCCTAGGGACTGAAATTCATATGAGGATTAAGGTGGATGATCCAATCCTAGAATGGAACCAGGGCATATATTCGCTGCAAGTGTCTTCTGTAGGTAAGGGGGAATTGGTGCCTAGCGAGGGACAGCCAGATGTAACGATTACTATTCAGACATTAACAACGATGCTGCTCGGATACAAACGTCCGTCTTATTTGGCAGCAATTGGCCGCCTATCTTGTAATGAACTAACGGTGGAGATATTAGAGAATTTAATCGAACGAGAGACACCATATTTCTCCGATTATTTTTAAAATATAGTTATTTTCCTCTTTCTAGAACGGAAGAGGAATTTTTAAATTATGAGAAGTTTGAAATTTATATACCATTAAGGAGTAAATTTAGTTTATTATTATGGAATAATATTTTTTGCAAAGGAGTTTATGAATGAATTTTTCAGCTAAACAAATTGTCTTTATTAGTTTTATGTTATTTTCAATGTTTTTCGGGGCTGGAAACCTAATCTTTCCGCCATTTTTGGGGCAGTCAGCCGGGGACCATCTTTGGACAGCTCTTGCTGGTTTTATTATTTCAGCAGTTGGACTGCCTATTTTAGGAGTTGTTGCCGTAGCCAAGGCAGGAAGCTTTAACGAACTTAACCAACGAGTTCATCCTTTTTTTGCTTTTATCTTTCCATTTCTCATCTATATAGCAATCGGACCTGGATTGGCGATTCCTCGAGCAGGCAGTCTGGCATTTGAAATGGGATTAGCTCCTTTTTTATCCGAAAATTTGGTCGAAAGTCCAATGTCATTGCTTGTATATAGCATTGTTTTCTTTGGATTAGTCGCGTGGTTATGTATGTATCCTTCTAAACTAATTGACCTTTTTGGGAAGTTATTGACTCCCATTCTGCTAGTTCTTATCGCCATTATTTTTGTTAAAAGCTTAATTGATCCAATTGGTTCATTTGAAACACCAAAAGATAATTATATTTCCAATCCTGTCTTTCAAGGGTTTTTAGATGGTTATTTAACAATGGATGCACTAGCGGCTTTGGCATTTGGTATTGTAATTGCCAACACATTAAAAGCACAAGGTGTTGTCGATGACAAAAAAAGATCTATATATATGATGTACGCCGGATTAGGTGCAGGTATGCTGCTAACTGTTATTTACCTGATCTTAGGATACTTAGGGGCTGCAAGCGCATCTTTAGGAAAAACAGAAAATGGAGCACAAATATTGGCGAATGTAATGACACACTTGTTTGGTCAAAGTGGGACCTTTATTTTAGGGTTGGTTTTTACTATTGCCTGTTTTTGTGTATCCATTGGTTTAGTCACTTCCTGCAGTCAGTTTTTCGCAAATGCTATTCCAAAAATAAATTATAAAATATGGGTTATGATTTTAGCAGTTCTTAGTACTGCCATTGCGAACTTAGGATTAACGCAAATCTTAAAAATTTCCGTTCCGATACTAGGCATGATCTACCCTATTGCCATCGTGATTATTTTATTAGGTCTTTTTGATGATTTAATTAAGAAATCCCGTCGGATTTATATCACGGTTGTTAGCTTTGTTGCTCTTTTTAGTATTATTGATACAATTAATAAAACGTTCCTTGCTAATAAATGGAGTGGGGCATTTGAAATCCTTCCTTTCTATTCCGAAGGCATTGGATGGATAATTCCTTCCCTAATCGGTTTAATAATTGGATATTTACTTGGATTATTTACTAAAGAACCAATGGAAGCTTGAACTGCAAATAAAAAACACGGCTAAATTCAGTCGTGTTTTTTAACATAATTAAATCTTAGAAAACTAGGATTGTTTCTTGTCTGTTTTTTTCTCAGTTAGGGCTCGATAAATTTGGGTATACATACTGCCTTGAACAATATTTTGGAGAAAAAAGTCACCTATCAGTTTTAAATATTCTTCATCCTCAAACATCTTTTTGTTTTGTAATTCCATCTCAGCCAGGCCTTCATATTTGCTAAGAAGGGCGTATGTATGATCTTCACCGGAAACAGGTGTTAAAATATCAACATTATGATCATAATTTTCATTCCGGAATATCTTAATTTCCTTTAAATTTTCAATACCTTCTTTAAATTTATCTTGCTTAATCTCAAATGTCTGATATACAAAAATTGCCATTAGCAGCATCCCCTAGATAGTAATTATACAAACGTAAATTTACATTTCCCTAATTTGACAATAGTTATACTACTGCAACCAAACTGGTTGTTCCATAATTTAAATGGAAATATTTCATGCCACTTAAAAATCTTCTCTGGAGAATAATATCAATAGTAAAAACTTAGCTTTGAAAGGATTAGGTGAATAAATGACTTCATATCAACCAGGACAAGTAGTCTATATTATCATTCGGAATCCACATGCTCAAGATGTGGCAAATGTTCAACAAGCAGCGGTTGTTCAGAATCCTGAGAACCCGGATGAACTTTCTCTGTTTGTTTACGAAACGTATTATCCTCTAACAGAGGAAGTGGCGGTTTACTCATCTGCGGAGGAAGCTGAATATGCCTATCAAGATGCGTTTGGATTAACAGAGATGGAGGGGTATTATGGTTAAACCCTTTGTTCCGCAGCTCGTCTATGTTGAGCCAAGCGCACTTGAGTACCCGCTTGGCAAAGAATTAATAGCAAAATTTGAGAATATGGGGATTGAAATTAGGGAAACAACATCACATAATCAAATTCGAAATTTACCTGGTGATAATGATTTTCAAAAATATCGGAACGCAAAATCGACGCTGGTGGTAGGAGTTCGTAAAACGTTAAAGTTTGATACGTCTAAACCTTCTGCAGAATACGCAATTCCATTTGTAACCGGCTGTATGGGACATTGTCATTATTGTTACTTACAGACAACGATGGGAAGTAAACCCTATATTCGAACCTATGTGAACCTGGAAGATATCTTCGAAGCTGCTGATAATTATATGAAAGAACGTGCGCCAGAACCTACTAGGTTCGAAGCATCCTGTACATCAGATATTGTTGGTGTAGACCATCTTACTCATACATTAAAAAAAGCCATTGAGTTTTTTGGACAATCGGAATATGGTAAACTTCGTTTTGTAACTAAATTCGCCCATGTAGATCATTTACTTGATGCAAAGCATAATGGGAAAACCCGCTTTCGCTTTAGTGTAAACGATGATTATATCATTAAGAATTTTGAACCAGGTACATCGAGACTGCCAGAACGAATCGAAGCTGCAGGAAAGATTGCCGGAGCCGGGTTTCCGTTAGGCTTCATTATAGCTCCGATTTATCTGCATGAAGGGTGGAAAGAAGGGTATAAAGAAATGTTAGAAAAGCTGGAAGCTGAATTGCCGGAGTCTGCTAAAAAAGATTTAACCTTTGAAATGATTCAGCATCGGTTTACAAAACCAGCGAAGCGTGTCATTCAAAAAAATTATCCGATGACAAAACTAGAACTTGATGAGACAAAGAGGAAATGGAAATGGGGGCGTTACGGTATCGGTAAATTTGTCTATACCAATGAAGAACAAGAAGATATAAAGGATACATTAGGTGGATATATTAACACCTATTTCCCGCAGGCAAAAATAGAATATTTCACATAGAAAAGAGGGATTCCGGGGAATCCCTCTTATTATTATGGATTTTTATGATTCCGTTGGGTCTGGTTTAAACGATGAGATTGATTGTTCACTACCATCTGTTAATTCGTTATCCCTTTTAATCCGACCTTTGCCAACTGCCAATGCTACAAAGACTTCAATTGCTATAAAGACTAATCCTGTCAAGAAAACCGTAGAAAAAGAATCGGACCAAGCAATTTGAATGCCATGAATTACGCTATTTTGAATGTCTTTTGGCATTTTTAATAGGCTCGGATTGAGCAGCAAACTGAATAATGAATCTGTTTTTTCAGAAAGGGCTGTTAATGCTTTATGTGCAATTGGATTTTCAGCATCAGTAGCAACACTTACCATTTCACCTTTCAGTGTATGGTTCATGATTGAATTTAAAATCGTAATTCCAATTGTACCACCTATTGATCGGAAGAAGGTGGAGGCGGATGTTACAGTTCCAAGTTGGGATTTTGGAAATTCATTTTGGATTGCAATCATTAATGTTGGCATAACTAAGCCCATTCCTAAGCCAAGAACTACCATGTAGGCATAGGCAGTGTATTCGTTTGAATCGATACCCATTGTACTCATTAAAAAGAATCCTAAAGCACCAAGAAGCATGCCTGCTGTTAGTACAGAACGGAAGCTAAATCTAAGTAATAATTGCCCGCCAACGATACTTGCCGCAATCATCGCAATCATCATAGGAGTCATGGTGGATCCAGCCTGTGTTGGTGATACACCAAGAATTCCTTGCATGTACATTGGAACGAACATAATCGCTCCAAACATGCCTAAACCCAGCAAAAATCCTAGCGCATTCATCGTTGCAAATGTTCGATTTTTAAAGAATGAAAGATCCAAAATCGGTTCTACTGCTTTTCTCTCAATTAAGCCGAAAACGATAAGAAGCAAAATCGAACCTCCGAAAATAAGGAAAGAAATAGGTGAGGTCCATTCAAATTTATCCCCGCCAAATGTTAAGCCAAGTAATAATAAGACAATGGCAGGAATTAATGTGATAATTCCCCAATAATCAATATTCACTTTTCCTTTAACTGCGGTAGTTTCATGCTTTAATCCCATAAAGATTAAAATTGCAGAAAGTAGCCCGAAAGGTACGTTGATCAAGAAAATCCAGTGCCAGCTTATACTATCAACAATTATTCCACCTAAGAAAGGGCCAATGACTGAACTTAACCCAAAGAGTCCGCCAAAAATACCTTGCCATTTAGCTCGTTGCTCAGCTGTAAAGATGTCCCCAATAATGGTTTGAGACAGTGGCATAATCATCCCGCCGCCAATCCCTTGAAGCCCTCGATAGATTACTAAGTGTTCCATAGATGTGGCAGTTGCACACAATCCAGAACCAACAATAAAGATGATTGTTCCAAGTAAATAAAGGAATCTTCTCCCATACAAGTCGGACAGTTTTCCAACAATGGGTACAATTGTTGTCGATGTAATCATATAGGCCGTCGTAACCCATGCAAAAATAGTAAAGCCATTTAATTCTGAAATAATCGTCGGCATGGCCGTTCCGACAATTGTTTGTTCTAATGCACTGAAAAACATCCCGATAATTAAACCGGTTATAACTAATCTGGTATTAATCCGTTTATCTTCTATCGCCATATTTTTCTCCTATCTAGATGTTATTAAAAAAGTTCCGTCATAAAATATATAATATTACTGTCCGGTCAGTCAATATTTACGTAGAAAAGGAAAGCTACTAAAGATTTCCTTTATAATTCAAATCCATAAAAATCAGCCATTTCCTTAGTGAATGGGTCTAGTGTTTCTATTCCTTTAAAATTGGAAAGCATTCCTTTGATGACTGGAATACGAGGACTTTTTTTGTGTACTTCCTCTTCAAGAACGTCTAATGAGATTTCTAATACTTCTCTATTTTCCATCAGATTAATTTTTTTTCTTATGTTTTTGATAATATTATTTACATTGGCGGATTCGAAAAATTGTTTAGAATTTTTTATAATATTCTCCATCTTTTCTTCGGTCAAGAAGGGTTCATCACTTGAAATGTCTTTTACGATACTATCCATCCTTTTCATTAAATAATGGGATAGTTTCTCAATCTCAAACTCAGCAGGCTCAAGCATCATTAATCCCACATATGTTTGAAACAATCCTTCTAGAATCAGGGCTAAATCAATCGAATAAGGCTCAATCTTTTGACCATAGATTGAAACTAATCCTTTGCGATGTAATAAATGAGAGTCAAAACGTTTTTTGAATAAAAGTTTTTTGATTTCTTCATTCCTTGGGATTGCTTGTTCTTTGGAGAGCATTATCATAAATTCTTTATGACTAATAAATGTTCTGAAAAATGCAGTGATTTGTTTGATGAATTTTTCTCGCGGGGATATATCCTGGTTTTCAAAAACTAACCTGCTAGATTCTATTGTCTCAAAAATATATTCCAGTATCGAGAGTAATAAATCATCTTTTGACTTAAAATGTAAATAGAAAGCCCCTTTAGAAATATTACTTTCAGTAGCAATCTCTTGGATCGATGTCGATGAAAAACCTTTTTGAGCAAAAAGCTTCATCCCTGATTGAATAATTACTTTCTCCTTTTCTGTCAAAAAAAACCCTCCATTAATAGCTGTTCCTAAGTAGAAACGTATAATTCTTGACTTATGACTGGCCGGTCAGTATGATTGAATTTATTATGACCGCATAGTCAATCCTATTCGAATCAAATTGAAATGTCAACATGGTATAAGAAGGAGAGAAAAATGAAGAAAATCATTCAGTTTTCATTGAAGAACAAGTTTGCTGTATGGCTATTAACCATTATTATTACAATTGCTGGATTGTATTCAGGAATGAACATGAAACTAGAAACCATTCCAAATATTAATACACCGCTTGTTTCAGTTTTGGCAGTGTATCCTGGGGCAACGCCTGAGCAGGTAGCTGAGAAAGTTTCGGAACCGATTGAAAAACGAGTCGAAAATTTAGATGGGGTTTCAGTTGTTAGTTCCTCTTCCTTTCAAAATGCTTCGTCTATCCAAATAGAATATAATTTTGATAAGGATATGGAAAAGGCTCAAAATGAAGTAAAGGAAGCCTTAAGAAATCTTGAACTTCCTGAAGGGGTAGAGGAGCCAGAAGTCTCACGATTGAGTTTTTCTGCCTTCCCGGTTATGTCATTAAGTATTACAAATACTAAACAATCTTTGGCAGAATTAACTAAAACAGCCGAAGAGGATATTATTCCAGAACTTGAAGGTATTGAAGGAGTATCAACCGTTCAAATTTCAGGGCAGCAGGTTGACGAAGTTCAATTGAAATTTAATGAGTCTAAATTAAAGCAATATAACTTATCAGAAGATACGGTAAAGAATATAATCAAAGCATCGGATGTTACCATTCCACTAGGATTGTACACATTTAAAGATACGCAAAAGTCCGTTGTCATTGATGGGAATGTTTCTACAATAAAAGACTTAAAAGCGATCAAAATTCCCGTTACTCCATCAGCAGGCACAGCGCAGCAAGGTACAGCAGCCAGCCAACAAAACCAGGGCCAACAAACCGGTATTCCTGCTGGCCAAGCCACCCAATCGGCTCAAGCTTCTCCTGCGATTCCTAGTGTTGAACTAAAAGATATTGCCACCATTAAGGTAGTAGGGAAGGCAGAATCAATTTCAAGAACAAATGGCAAAGAGTCCATCGGAGTACAGATTACAAGCACACAGGACGCAAATACAGTGGATGTGGTGAACGCTGTTAAAGATAAATTAGGTGATTTTGAAGATAAGATTGATGGGTTAAAGGTTACTACGATTTTTGATCAGGGAAAACCGATCGAAGAATCGGTTGCAACCATGCTGAATAAAGCCATTTTCGGTGCAATATTTGCCATGATTATCATCTTGCTTTTCTTAAGAAATTTCCGGACTACCATCATATCGGTAATTTCTATCCCATTATCCATATTAATTGCGATGTTACTTTTAAAACAAATGAATATTACTCTTAATATGATGACCCTTGGCGCAATGACTGTTGCAATAGGCCGTGTAATTGATGATTCGATTGTTGTCATCGAAAACATCTTTAGAAGGATGTCTCTTAATAATGAAACCTTAAGTGGGAAAGACTTAATTGTTGCTGCCACGAGAGAAATGTTCATGCCGATTTTTTCATCCACTGTGGTAACGATTGCTGTGTTTCTTCCATTAGGTTTAGTTAAAGGACCAGTAGGCGAGATGTTTCTACCATTCGCATTAACCATTGTTTTTGCTTTATTAGCATCTCTTTTAGTAGCGATTACAATTGTTCCGATGATGGCGCATTCTTTATTTAAAAAAGGGATTTCCACTAAACAAGTACATGTTGAAAATAAACCAGGTAAATTAGCTTTGGGCTATAAGAAGGTTCTCAATTGGTCCTTAAATCATAAAATCATTACCTTCGGGCTGGCACTTTTATTATTAGTGGGGAGCTTGTTCCTTGTACCTGTAATTGGGGTAAGTTTCCTTCCATCTGATGAACAAAAAATGGTTGTGGCCACTTATAAACCAGCACCAGGAGAAACCTTGGATGAAGTGGAACGGATTGCAACCGATGCGGAGGAATTTTTTGGGAACAGAGACGGAGTAAAAACGATTCAGTTTTCCGTGGGCGGAGAAAACCCAATGAATCCAGGACAAAGCAATTCGGCCATGTTTTTTGTTGAATATGATAAAGACACCAAAAACTTCTCAAAAGAAACTGAAAATGTAATTAACGATCTAAACCAACGAAATGACAAGGGAGAATGGGCAAGTCAGGACTTTTCAGGTATGGGATCATCAAATGCACTTTCATTTAATGTGTATGGTGACAATATGGATGAAATTGAACCTGTTGTAAATAAGATAGAGAAAATTTTTAAAAGTAAAGACACCCTTAAAAATGTGAAAACCAGTATTGCTGATACCTATGAAGAATATACCCTTGTCGCTGATCAGAAAAAGTTAAGCCAACTCGGACTTACCGCAGCGCAACTAGGGATGGAACTTGCAGGAAATGGTCAGCGTCAAGTACTGACAACCATTGAAAATGATGGCAAAGAATTGAATGTCTATTTAGATGTAGAAAAAGATGATTTTGAAAATATTAATGATTTAACCGATAAAAAGATTCAATCTCCGATGGGTATGGCAGTCCCAATAAAGGATGTTATTGATATTAAGAAGGGGCATACATCGGATACAATCACCAGACGTGATGGCCGTATTTATGCAAGTGTAAGTGCTGAAATTACGACAAAAGATGTTTCAAAAGTTTCTGCTGCGGTTCAAAAGGAGGTAGATAAACTAAAACTTCCTTCAACGGTTGATGTTTCGATTGGCGGGGTATCAGAAGATATTGCAGAATCCTTTACACAGTTAGGATTAGCCATGCTTGCAGCGATTGCGATAGTTTATTTAGTACTTGTTATTACATTTGGAGGAGGATTAGCTCCATTAGCGATCCTATTCTCATTACCGTTTACCATCATCGGAGGATTATTAGGTTTGTTGATCTCTGGAGAAACATTAAGTGTATCTGCAATGATCGGTGCGTTGATGTTAATTGGTATTGTTGTAACGAACGCGATTGTATTAATTGACCGTGTCATTCATAAAGAGAATGATGGGTTATCAACAAGAGAAGCGATTCTTGAGGCTGCTGGGACACGCCTCCGTCCGATTCTGATGACAGCCATTGCGACCATTGGTGCACTGATTCCATTAGCTTTCGGAATGGAAGGAAGCGGGCTTATTTCAAAAGGATTAGGTGTGACAGTCATCGGCGGATTAACAAGTTCGACGCTTCTTACCTTAGTTATTGTACCGATTGTTTATGAAACGCTTATGAAAATGAAGCGAAAAGAGAGTAACCTAGAAGAGAAAGCAGTATAAAGGAACGAAAATAAACAGCAGCTGATTTTATGTTAAAATAACATTCAGCTGCTGTTATTTTTTTTAGAGCCTTGACATTTCAAAAAAAGAGAGTATAGTAATGTTCTTGTGCTGGTCATTTTGTTTTTTTATTAAATGTTCATGGATTGTTCATATTTAGCTGTTAACATAGATGCTAGATCATTGAGGGCAGTAGTCTCTCATTAATATAAAAATAATAACTAAAAGTTTATAATCATAGATAACAAGGTAGGTGCTTTATGATTAACTTATTGCAAAGAGGTCAAAGTATTTTTAATAAATATGTTGGCTTTTTCTTTTTGACAGTGTTTTTCTTATGGATAAAAACATATATTGTTCAATTAACGCAATTTGATTTAGGAATTGAAAATTCTCTTCAGAAGTTTCTATTATTTATCAATCCGCTCGGATCTGCTTTACTATTCTTGGGCGTATCATTCTTTTTAAAAGGTAGAAAAAAGTATATAGGGCTAATGGTTATAGATTTTCTTTTATCATTTCTTTTATATGCAAATGTTTTATTTTACCGATTCTTTAGTGATTTTATTACCTTACCAACCTTAACGCAGACTCAAAACTTTGGCGATGTAAGCGGCAGTGTCACTTCCTTATTGAAGCCATACGATTTATTATTCTTTCTTGATGTCATAGTGTTATTTGGTTTACTTGTTTTACGATTTGTGAAAATAGAAGTCAAGGATATGAATCGCGGGAAAGTTGCAGCACTATTTTCAATGGCACTTGCGATTTCAAGTGTGAACTTAGCATTAGCTGAAACGGACCGTCCTCAATTACTTACAAGAGGATTCGATAGAAACTATATCGTAAAATATTTAGGAATGTACAATTACACTATTTATGATGCTGTTCAAAGTACGAAAGCATCCGCTCAAAGAGTTATGGCCAGCAGCGATGATACTACTGAAGTTGTAAACTATACAAAGTCTAATTATGCAGAGCCAAATCCAGCTTACTTTGGGGCTGGAAAAGGAATGAATGTAATTTATTTACATCTTGAATCAACGCAAAATTTCTTAATTAATTATAAGTTGCACGGGGAAGAAGTCACTCCATTTTTAAATTCTTTAACGAAGGATCAAAATACCCTTTACTTTGATAACTTCTTCCATCAAACAGGACAAGGTAAAACATCGGATGCTGAATTTATGTTAGAAAATTCATTATATGGATTATCACAAGGTTCAGCTTATACAACAAAAGGGCTAAATACCTATGAGGCAGCTCCTGCCATTTTAGGTCAGCAAGGTTACACTTCAGCGGTGTTCCATGGGAATTCAGGAAGCTTCTGGAATCGTAATGAAATTTATAAATCATTTGGCTACAACAAGTTCTTTGATTCAAACTATTATCAAATCAATTCTAAAGATCTAGCTGAATACGGGCTAATGGATAAACCATTTTATGAACAATCGATTCCACTTTTGGAATCATTGCCAGAGCCATTCTATACAAAATTTATTACTGTATCGAATCATTATCCGTATCCAATTAATCAAGAGGATGCTACGATTGCACCAGGTACAACAGGCGATAAATCTGTCGATGGATATTTTCAAACCGCACGATATGCGGACGAAGCCTTAAAGCAATTCTTTGATTATCTCAAAAAATCAGGTTTATATGATCGTTCGATCATTGTAATGTATGGCGACCATTATGGAATTTCTGAAAATCATAATAAAGCTATGGAGCAGGTAATTGGAAAGGAAATCACCCCATTTGAAAGTACTGGTTTACAGCGTGTACCATTATTCATTCGTGTCCCTGGAATGGAAGGTGGAGTAAACCACGAATATGGCGGCCAAATCGATCTTCTTCCAACCCTACTTCACTTGCTAGGTACAGACACAAAAGAGTATGTCCAATTTGGAACCGACTTATTATCTAAACAGCATGATGATTTAGTGCCGTTCAGAAATGGTGATTTTGTAAGTTCAACTATCACTTCTATTGATGGAAAGTTCTATGATTCTAAAACGGGACTGAAATTGGATGAAACAAAAACGGAAGAAGCCAAAAAAGATCAAAAGATCGTCGAATATAAATTAAAGCTATCAGATAAAGTGGTAAATGGAGATTTATTACGTTTTTACAAACCTGCAAACTTTACTTCAGTCGACCGATCACAATATAACTATAATAAAGATGAAAATGTCGACTCTAAATAGTAAACTGCCTGAGGAAATCCTCAGGCAGTTTTTTGTCCTTCAATTTGGACAAACACATTCCGCTTGCATCATTATTTTCAAAAGGTGAAAAGATATAGGCAGTAGGAAGTCTGTAAGGGGGGATTATGATCGGGAAGGTTTGGCGCATATATAAAACTGATTGGAAAAATATCTTTCGCGTGCCTACTGTAGTGTTGTTAATAGGCGCACTTATCGTTCTGCCGTCGGCTTATGCTTGGGTGAACATAAAGTCAATGTGGGACCCGTATAGTAATACATCTGGGATTCGTGTGGCTGTTAGTAACGAAGATGAAGGAACCGAAATACGCGGAAAAAAAATAAATGTCGGTAACGATACCGTCAAGAATCTTAAAAAGAATCATCAACTTGGCTGGGTCTTTGTTAATCGCACTGAAGCAGAAAGTGGAGTGGAGAGGGGACTTTATTATGCCTATCTCATCATTCCTAAGGATTTTTCGAGAAAGTTATCCAGTATTTTAGAGGTAAATCCCCAAAAACCAGAAATCGAGTTTACGGTAAATGAAAAAATAAATGCTGTAGCTCCGAAAATCGTAAGTTCAGGAGCCTCAAGCGTAACCGCTCAAATTAGCCAAGCTTTTATAAAAATAGTAAGTGAAGCTATTTTCAAGGGGTTTTATAGAGCCGGCATTGAATTGGAGCAAGAATTGCCATCCATACATAATGTGGAAAAGCAGATCTTTGCATTAGAAAAAGCTTTGCCTGAAATAGAAAAGATGGGGAAAGCGGCGATTGAACTAGAAAAGAAGTTACCAGAAATCCAAGCAAAGGGACAGAAAGTAATTGAATTGGAGCAGAGGATCCCAGAGATAGAAAAGGCAGCAGACAGTATTTTAAAGATTGAGGACCGGTTACCGCTTATCAAAGAAACAGGAGCTAAAGTGATTACCCTTCAAGAGAAAATTTCTAGTTTACAGAGAGCAAAGGAACTCATTACTGATACTGCAACCAATCTATCAGAAATAGAAAACATGCTTCTTCAATCACTTGAACAAATGAAGGGAGCTTCTGTATCGCAGACTGAGTCCAAAGGAGAACAAGAAGAGGTTAACAGAATTTACAAAGAACTTGTAAAAATTCATGGAAATATAGTGCAAACACAGGAAGAGCTGCTTGAGAAAGTTGATAAATTGACAAAAGCGACTAATACAGCTGCTAATTTTTTTAAAAGTGATTTTGCGAATAGTGAGCAAAAAATCCATCGCGCTGCTGATTTTGTGCGAACGGATTTACCATCTTTAGAAAATGACATTCGAAAAGCGGCTGATTTATTTAGAACGAGGTTTTATGCCTTTGTGAAGTATGTCCACAAAGCAGCTGACTTAGCACGCAACGATTTACCGGGATTTGAGTCAAGCATAAGGAGTGCTGCCGATAAAATTAGAAGCTTTGAAAGCAGTGTAAATATGTATGACTTAATCGAATTTCTAAAGCACGATCCGCAAAAAGAAAGTAATTTCCTTTCGAATCCGATCTTATTAAAAACAAAGCGGCTTTTTCCAATTCCAAACTATGGTTCGGCGATGACACCATTTTATACGATGCTAGCTCTTTGGGTTGGTGCGACATTATTAATTGCCTCACTAAAAGTAGATGTTGATAATCCTGGCCATAGCTTTAAAGGGTACCAGCTTTTTTTAGGAAGGCTTATTACCTTTCTTACTATCGGAATCTTCCAGGCTGTGATTGTGTCCCTTGGTGACTTGTTTTTCATTCATACATATGCGGTTGACAAACTCTGGTTTGTGGTATTTTGTATGTTTATCAGCATGGTATTTGTTACAATCACTTATTCCTTATGTTCGGTGTTTGGCAATATTGGAAAAGGATTAGCGATTATTTTCTTGGTTCTGCAAATCTCAAGTTCTGGTGCAACATTTCCTGTGAGCTTGACCTCATCATTTTTTCAAGCGATCAACCCTTATATGCCATTTACCTATGCCGTGAGTATGCTTCGTGAAACAGTAGGCGGCATGATTGTCGAGGTCGTGATAAAAGATTTGTTCGCGCTTGTTATCTTTATTGCATTGAGCTTACTTTTAGCATTGATGTTAAAGAAACCATTAAGTAAACAGATTCAAAGAACAGCTGAAAAGGCAAGGACGACGAGGATTATTCCATAGGGAGTTTCTAGGGAATAAGTAGGATTTCGCAGACATGTAATTATGTCTGCTTTGTTTATTTATCGAGTAAACAAATGTATCCCTTAGCCTTCGTTAATACTTTTTAAAATATTGTAATAAATCAACTTGACAATTCCTATGCGTATGGTAGGATTAAATTTAAATAATAAATACAAGGACATTTTAAGCTCATACTCGATCCATTAAAATATGGATCTATTATTCTAGTAATTCAACAAGGAGGTCCACAGGAATGACAAAAGCAGTGACATATGAAAACTGGAATCAAATTTCGGATACTTTTTCCGTAGAGGACCAGACAAAGGGTGCACGTGCTGTTTTAGAATGGGCATACAGCCAGTATCCTGAAGAAAAAATTGTCTATGCCTCCAGTTTTGGTGCTGAAGCCATTGTATTAATTGATTTAATTTATCAAGTTAAAAAAGATGCGCACATCGTTTTTTTAGATACAGGACTTCACTTTCCCGAGACGTATGAGGTAATCGATAAAATAGAAGCACGTTTTCCGGAGCTTCAAATTGAGCGGAAAACTCCTAAATTGAGTTTAGATGAACAAGCAGCGGAATACGGTTCTGCCTTATGGAAAAGGGAACCTAATCAATGCTGCCAAATCAGAAAGGTTATTCCTTTACGTGAGGCGCTAACCCCAAGAGAGGCATGGATTTCAGGTCTGCGCAGGGAGCAGTCTCCAACAAGAAAGGATACTCAATTCTTAAATAAGGATGAAAAATTCCAAAATATTAAAATTTGCCCGCTCATTCATTGGACCTGGGATGAGGTTTGGGAGTACATCAAGGAAAAGGACCTCCCTTATAACCAATTGCATGACCAAAACTATCCAAGTATTGGCTGCTTCCCTTGCACCCAAGCGGTAGGAACCAATGGTGATTCTCGTGCTGGACGTTGGTCAGGCAGCAGTAAAACCGAGTGTGGATTGCACTCGTAATAAAGAGAGTCACTTCCCATTACCTGAGATCATTGGGGAGGAATGGGAAATCATCTTCAAGTTAATCGATACTAACAAGAATCTAAAACTTTAATGAAAGGTTGATTAAAAATGTCATACTTACCAAAACCTCATGGAGGAAAACTTATTCAAGCGTTTGACCCTAATTACGATCTAACTTCAGTAATAAAAGAATTAGAAATTGATGCGATTGCCTTAAGTGACCTCGAATTAATCGGAATTGGTTTATTTAGTCCTTTAAAAGGTTTTCTAGGAAAAGCGGATTATGAATCTGTTGTTAACAATATGCGTTTAGCAGACAATACCATATGGTCCATCCCTGTTACACTTCCAGTTTCTTACGAGGTAGCTGGATCACTCGTTGTAGGTGAGGAATTCAAACTTACTTATAATAACGAAGTTTATGGAGTGATTAAGGTTTCAGAATGGTATGAACCTGACCTAGATAAAGAAGCAGTTGAAGTATATAAAACGGGAGAAACTGCCCACCCAGGTGTGAAACGCCTTTATGAAAGAGGTCCAGTCTATGTGGCAGGTGAAATCGTCTTAGTTAAGAAATCAGAAAAAGGTGTATTTGGTGACGTATGGTTTGAACCAAAGGAAACACGTGCAATTTTCGAAGAAAAAGGCTGGAAGACAGTTGTAGGATTCCAAACAAGAAATCCGATTCATCGCGCCCATGAATACATTCAAAAAGCGGCTCTTGAGACTGTTGATGGATTGTTTGTAAACCCTCTAGTTGGTGAAACGAAGTCAGATGACGTCCCAGCAGATGTTCGTCTAAAAAGCTACCGCGTGTTACTAGATAATTATTATCCTAAGGAGCGCGCACAGTTAGGTGTGTACCCAGCAGCAATGAGATATGCAGGTCCAAGGGAAGCTATTTTCCATGCACTTGCTCGTAAGAATTTTGGCTGCACTCACTTTATTGTTGGCCGTGACCATGCTGGTGTTGGTAACTATTACGGAACATACGATGCCCAACACATTTTTAGTAATTTTACAGAAGAAGAGCTTGGTATTAAGCCATTGTTCTTTGAACATAGCTTCTATTGCAACAAATGTGAAGGAATGGCTTCTGATAAAACTTGCCCGCATAGCAAGGAAGACAGAGTAATCCTTTCCGGAACAAAAGTAAGAGAGATGCTTCGCGCAGGCGTATTGCCACCATCAACCTTTAGCCGTAAAGAGGTTGTTGAAGTACTGATTGAAGGAATGAAAGAAACAGCTACCGTGTAAGGAGGAATTAAATCTATGGCTAAACCAACAAATATTACATGGCATGAAACATCTATTTCAAAAGAAAATCGACGTGAAAGAAATGGGCATGGAAGCTGTGCTCTTTGGTTTACTGGACTCTCAGGGTCTGGGAAATCAACAATCGCTAATGCGGTATCTAACGAATTATTCCGCCAGGGAATCAGTGAATATGTTCTAGATGGGGATAATATTCGCCACGGATTAAATAAAGATCTTGGCTTTTCCGATTATGATCGTACTGAAAATATAAGAAGAATTGGCGAAGTGGCCAAATTGTTTGTCGACAGTGGCAAAGTAGTGACAACTGCTTTTATTTCTCCATTCCGTTCTGATCGTGACCAAGTCCGTGCTTTGTTCGAAGACGGTGAATTTATTGAAGTCTTTGTGCAATGCCCGATTGAAGAATGTGAACGTAGAGATCCAAAGCAGCTGTATGCGAAAGCTCGCCGCGGGGAGATTAAGGATTTCACCGGAATTGACTCACCGTACGAAGCACCAGAACAACCAGAGATTACTCTTCATTCAGATCAAGTAACAGTTGAAGAAGCGGTGGAACAAGTATTTGCTTATCTAAAAGAGAAGAACATTCTCTAAAAGATTCAGTGGTTCCTTCTCTCGTTTAAGGGGAAAGTATGGTCATGTCTTAAATGGTAAAGGATAGTAAGGGAAGCAAGGAAGGAGCAGTGAGGGTGAAAGCAATTCTATACATTGGTCATGGTACACGTTCAAAAGAGGGAGCTGAAGAAGCCAAATCTTTTATTCATAGAGTGATGGAACGAATAAATGTTGAAATTCAGGAAGTCTGTTTTCTCGAGTTGACCAAGCCAGGTATTGAAGAGGGCTTTCTGCACTGTGTAGAAAGGGGAGCGACAGAGATAACTGTCGTTCCCTTATTTTTATTGGCTGCTGGTCATATTAAAGAAGATATTCCACAAGCTCTTTCCTCTCTTAGCGAGCGCTATCCTACCATCAATGTAAAGATAAGAGATCCATTTGGGGTTCAAGGAAAAATTCTCGATGGGATTGCTGAGATGGTTAAGGAAACGGTCACCGATCTAACACCTAAAGATTCGATTCTAATTGTCGGTAGGGGAAGTAGTGACAAGAGTATTCACACAGCCTTTGCCGACATTGCTAGAGGGATTAGTAAACGACTTGGAATAGAGAATATTCAAGTTTGTTATTTAGCAGCAACTGAGCCGAGACTTCCAGAAGGTCTTGAGACCATTTCAAAAAATGCGACTGGAAAAATCATTGTGATTCCTTATTTATTATTTTCCGGCCTTCTTTTAAAGGAAGTGGACCAAATGGTATCGATGAAACGTAAATTAGGTCAGCAGATCATTCACACCGGTAAACTAAGTAAACATCGTGTCATTGAAGATATTATCACTGAACGTGCAACAGAAGGGTCGTAAATTTATTTACTTTGCTAAAATCTTAGGATTTTAGCTATTTTTTTGGAAAAAAAGGGTAGATTAACAAAGTAAATTATTAAAAGATGAACCCGAGTTCATCTTTTTGTGAAAAAGTGATATAATTAACCAATAGATATAGATTTTTCACATATTATTGAAATAATTAATGGAAAATTTTTATGAAAAGATGTGATGATGTGACAGAACTTATACAAGAAAAAGTTCAACACCGAAAGTTACCTTTAAGGAAAATCGTACTCCGAGCAATCGCCATCACCATAGGAGCAATATTAATGGCAACAGGGTTAGAAATATTTCTAGTTCCAAATCATGTTATTGATGGTGGAATTACAGGTATTTCAATTATGCTTGCGCATATCACAGGATGGAAATTAGGGATTTTCCTCCTCATCTTAAACCTGCCATTTGTTTATATGGGATATAAGCAGATGGGAAAAACCTTCGCTATATCAACCGTGTATGGAATTATTGTTTTATCAATTTTCACTTCATTTTTTCATCCCATTCCGGCATTTACAGATGACATTCTCCTCGCCACCGTTTTTGGCGGTATGATTCTTGGGACAGGGGTAGGGGTCGTCATCCGCAATGGTGGGGCCTTAGATGGAACAGAAATACTTGCACTTTTGATTACCAAAAAAGTTCCATTTTCTGTTGGGCAAATTATCATGTTTATTAATATTTTTATATTAGGTGCAGCAGGTTTTGTGTTTAGTTGGGACCGTGCCATGTATTCCTTGCTAGCTTATGTAATTGCATCCAAAGCTATTGATACCGTTGTAGCCGGTCTGGAAGAATCCAAATCAGTGTGGATTATCAGTGACGATGCAGAAGAAATTGGAAATGCAATCAATGCAAGACTTGGAAGGGGAGTAACCTATATTAATGGGCAAGGTGCTTTCACTGGTGATAGTAAGAAGGTCATCTTCAGTATTATTACGAGGTTGGAAGAGTCAAAATTAAATACGATTGTTCAGGATATTGACCCGAACGCATTTTTAGCGATTGGTGACATTTCAGAAGTTCGTGGAGGCCGATTTAAGAAAAAAGATATTCACTAATGAAAATAAGGATCTGCGATTCTTTCACAGATCCTTTTATATATTAATGGCCAATTCCGATATTATCTACATGATTAATATGTTTTTTATTAGCCCAAATAAATAGGACCGAAACAACCACAAACCCGCCTCCAACTATAAATGGTACACTTGGGTTATAGATTTCGGAAAGTTTACCTGCCGTAAATGGGGCTATCGCGCCTCCAATAAATCGAAGGAAGCTATAGGCAGCAGAAGCCGTTGATCGTTCAACTGGAGCGGCATTCATTACGGCTGTGGTAATTAGAGTATTGTTATTACCTAATAAGGCGCCGGCTAAAATAACAGCTGCAATGATGACCCATTGAGTGGATGTCCATATTCCCATAACCACCAAAAGCAGGGCGAATAATATTAACATCAAACACATTGATTTTATGGTTCCAAACCATTCAGTCATTTTTGGAGCCATAAAAACTGATGTAATAGCTAGTAAAACTCCCCAGCCAAGGAAGACAAATCCTAATCCGTGCTCATCCAAGCCCATAACAAATGGTGCATATGCAAGCAAAGTGAAGAAGCCGAAGTTATAAAGTGCCGCTGCAATACCGAAGACTAAAAGTGAACGATGTTTTAAGGCGCGGAATGGATCCATTAACGAAGAACGTGATTTTACGCCAGTTGGTGTGGTAGACTTTGGCATTAAAATAAAGAGACCAAAAAAGGCAATAATCATTAATGCGGCTACTCCAAGAAATGGGCCTCGCCAAGACATTCCACCAAGCCATCCGCCAAGTAAGGGGCCAACAGAAATACCAAGACCGATTGCTGCTTCATATAAGATAATCGCTTTTGCAGTTCCACTATTTGATAGTGAAACAATGGCTGATAAAGCTGTTGCTACAAAAAGTGCATTTCCGAGTCCCCATCCACCTCGAAGTCCAACCAGGGTCCAAATCCCGTTTGAAAATCCTCCGAGTGCTGAAAAAACTGCAATGATCACAATTCCTGACAATAACGTCCATTTGATGCCAAGCCTTGTAGAAATCACCCCAGTAATAAGCATGGCAACCGCCATAACTGCATTATAACTAGTGAACAGCAAGGTAACTTCACTATGTGAGGCATGAAGTTGTTCGGCAATTGCCGGCAAAATAGGATCAACCAAACCCAACCCCATGAACGCTATAATGCTTGCAAAAAAAACGGCCCAAACTGCTTTTGGCTGGCTAAGTAAACCTGCCTTTTCATTGGGTTTCAACTGTCTCTGTTGAGGTGGTGCGGTATTAGTTTTTGGTGCTGATGCCATTAAATTTCCCCCTATGTGATTCTTTCGATCTTCTTGAATTAGTTGTATGATGAAAGTATATGATTGTATTATACAATCAATTTCCACTACGTCAATAGTGCTTTTGCCATATCAGTCAAATAGTGTTTCCTTACAAATGAGAATGTGAGTATGTTATCATAATTTATATGAGGAAATAACAGTGAGGTAGAAAAGTAAATGCATGAACATTCTTTAGAATTAATCGAGCTTGAATTAGCCATTCTGATCCGCCGAACCACGTCAATTTCGAGTAATAAGAAATTGGGGAATCTTGATCGATCGGCCTATTTAATCCTACGAAGAATTAATGAAAAGGGTGCTGTCGGAGTAAAAGTATTAGCAGATGAATTTAATCTGGATATTTCTACAGTCAGTAGACAGGCAGCCGCTCTAGAACATAAAGAATATTTATATCGAATTCCCGATCCATTGGATGGTCGAGCTTATTCTCTTCAATTAACTGAACTGGGTGCAACGGAATTATTTGATTATCAACAGGCACGCTTGAAGAGAGTTGCTGAACTACTAGAAGATTGGTCGGATGAGGAACGTGAATTATTCGGGGTACTTTTGGAAAAATTCAATCGGTCTTTTAAATAATAGTTATTTCGAGTTAATTGAAAAAAGAGGTTGATCTCAAAAGTTATGATAGACTTTTTTTGATCAACCTCTTTTTTTTACGGATATTTTTATATTAACAGAGTAATTACAGTGAAAAGAGAGACAAAGGTTGTTTTAACTGTTATTATTTTGGTGTGAGTAACACTTACACATCAAGAGTTTTTTATAAAGGGTGGGAGAGGTAATCATGGAAACTACAAGAACCGAAAAAGACTTCTTAGGAGAAAAGGAAATACCAGTAAATGCTTACTACGGTATTCAGACACTAAGGGCAGTTGAAAATTTTCCAATCACAGGTTATCGAATTCATGAAGAATTAATTATTGCTCTTGCGATGATTAAAAAAGCTGCAGCGATTGCAAACACGAGAACGAAGCGTTTGTATAGTGGACTTGGGGATGTAATTTGCCAAGCAGCAGATGAAATTATTGCAGGGAAATGGAACAATCAGTTCATTGTAGACCCAATCCAAGGTGGGGCTGGGACCTCCATGAATATGAATGCAAACGAAGTGATTGCCAACCGTGGACTTGAGTTGCTTGGATATGAAAAAGGTGCTTATTTACATTTAAGTCCCAATACGCATGTCAATATGTCGCAATCCACAAATGATGTTTTTCCAACTGCCATTCATATTGCCACACTAAGAGTATTAGAAAAGTTAATTATGACGATGAAAGATATGCATAAGGTATTTAAAGAAAAAGCAAAGCAATTTGAAACGGTAATTAAAATGGGTCGTACCCATCTCCAAGATGCTGTTCCTATTCGCCTTGGCCAAGAGTTTGAAGCATATTCTCGTGTGCTAGAACGGGATATAAAGCGAATTAACCAATCCCGTGAAAATTTGTATGAAGTGAACATGGGAGCTACTGCGGTTGGAACAGGTTTAAATGCAGACCCTCAATATATCGAAGATGTTGTTAAAGAACTGGCGGACATTAGTGGGCTTCCATTGGTCAATGCTGAACATTTAGTTGACGCCACGCAGAATACGGATGCATATACTGAAGTTTCAGCTGCCCTTAAAGTATGTATGATGAATATGTCAAAAATCGCCAATGACCTCCGGTTAATGGCTTCGGGTCCCCGTGCTGGCTTAGGTGAGATCTCACTGCCCGCACGTCAGCCAGGTTCATCGATTATGCCAGGAAAAGTGAATCCTGTCATGCCAGAGTTAATTAATCAGATTGCCTTCCAAGTGATTGGGAATGACCATACCATTTGTCTTGCGTCAGAAGCAGGGCAACTTGAATTGAACGTAATGGAACCGGTATTGGTATTTAATTTACTTCAATCAATTAGCATTATGAACAACGGCTTTCGTTCATTTACCGACCATTGTTTAGTAGGTATCGAGGCTAATGAGGCACGCTTAAGAGAGAATGTCGAAAAGAGTGTCGGCATAATAACGGCAGTAAACCCGCATCTCGGCTATGAAGTTGCAGCAAGAATCGCCAGAGAGGCAACTGTAACTGGGAAATCGGTTCGTGAACTATGCTTAAAATATGATGTCCTTACTGAAGAAGAATTAGATCTGATTTTAAACATATATGAAATGACCAAGCCTGGAATATCTGGGGCAGCCCTCCTAGATAGAGATTAATATTTAGATTTAAATCTATTTGGTGCCTGACACCCATTGGGGTGTCAGGCACCATTTTTTATTTTAATAGAACGCTTAACGGGACGAGTTGGTAGCCTTGGGCCTTTAGCCATGGAATGACTTGGTCGACGGCTTCCGGTGTATTTATTCCTCCGATATGCATAAGGACGATATCACCGTTGCTTGTTCCACTTTTTATACGGGAAATGATGACTTCAGTGGCTGGCTGTTTCCAATCAATTGTATCAAGTGACCACTGGATGCTAAAGGGATATCCCGCTGCACCAACAGTTTTGAGAGCGGTAGAATTGTACGACCCGAAAGGAAAACGAAAATAGGGCTGTGGAGATTTTCCTGTTGCCTCCATAATAGCTTCCTCTGCTTTGATGATATCCTGTTTTAACGCATTGGCAGTTGTTTTTACGGCATCAGGATGAGAGTAGGAATGGTTACCAATTTCATGTCCTTCTTCGACAATTTTCTTGGCAAGGCTAGGATACTTCTCAACCCACTTACCTGTAAGGAAGAACGTAGCTTTGACCTTATGCTTTTTAAGGACATCCAATATTCTTATCCCTGCGGCATCACTCCCAGCATCAAAGGTAAATGAGATCTGTTTTTGCTGAGGGCTTCCCTCTGAAATAATAACAGAGGAAGCTGTTGTCGGTGGAGGGTCCTGCTTAGGTGGAGCCGGCTCCACATTCTTTCCATAAAGCTTTAAGATTTGATCTACAAAGATGGCATCGGAGGATAGATTATTCCATTGCTTTATTTTTTCCACCGTCACTTCGGCCCTAGTGGCAATGGAAAATAAAGTATCTCCCCTAACCACTTTGTATTCAACTATTTCATTATCACCCAGAATAATTTGTTCAGGAGTAGTGGGTTGAGGGTCATTTGGTTCTTCTTCCTCAGGCTCCACGGATGGGGAGTGTTCCTCATCAGCAGGGTCCTTACCATCATTATTTTGTCCAGGCCATATAGGTGACTCCGTTTTAGGGGGATCGACAGGTTCACCACTCCAAAGGCCAGCAATGTTCCAGTTTTGAAAAAACAATAAGAAAAAAACGCATACTAGACAGATTGTGGCTAGAGAATAATAAATTCCTTTTCCGCTTTTTCGATGGACCTGAGATACTAAGCCTAAAACTAGAGATACAGCAAATAATAAAATGCTAACTAAAATTAAGATTTCTCTCATGGTATGTCCCCCTTAATTTCCATTATGGCTAGGGAGCAGAATCATTTTGTTTGCAAGGAATCATTTGATGGAGTAAATTGAGGACTAAAGGAGTATTGATATTAAATTAATTTCTGCTTTAATAATACCATATGAGAATTTGGGCTTAGTTGCTACGTACCTTTTAAAAAAAGCTTAACAAATCCCGAACATCAATTTAATCTCCTTTTTTATATAAGGATTTCCAATTTTTTAGCAGGACATTGGCATAAAAAATGGAATAGAATAGGAGAGTCATATGAAACATATCCCCTTGAATATCGTCTAACAATATAAAAGGGCATAAGGCTATACAAAAAGGAGTAAAGTGGGAGAAAATGGCGAAGCGTAATTGGGTAATATCACTATTGGCAGCGGTGTGTTTAATTGGCGCTGGGTGTTCTGGACAAACCGCAAAAGTAAAAGAGGCAAAGGCAGCGGAAAAGCAACAACAAATTGAAAAAGAGAAGAAGTTACAAGAAGAAAAGAAGCTGGCTGAAGCAAAGAAACGGGAAGAAGAACGAAAAAGGGAAGAAGCAAGACCTGTATATGTAAATATTGTGGATCCAAACACAAAAGACATCGTAAAAACTTTTAATACAAAGGATTTAGGATACATAACGAATCCTGACAATTATAAAGTCGAAATATCAAAATTGACAAGAGAACTAGCTCGAGGAACCCAATCAAAGCCTGGCTACGACAAACGAATGATTCTTGATAAACTTGATGAAGAAGGGAATATCATCAAAGGGACCCCTCAACAAATTCTTGATGAAGAAGAATTGGCGGATAAGATCATGTTGGTTTCAGAAAAAGGCGGCAATGTGGAATTGCCATTATATGTGAATGCAAGCGGGTATCAGGCTGATGAGGCTTCCCAATTAGATGACGTAGTAGTCGCCTCATATACGACCCATTTTAATAGTGGGACGGTGGGACGAACTGAAAATATTAAACTCTCAGCAGAGGCAATAAATAACGTCATCCTTGGGACTAATGATTCTTTTTCATATAATACAACAGTTGGCCCGAGTGATGCTGAACACGGTTACCAAAAAGCACCGGAAATAAATTACGGTAAGTTGGTTGAAGGGTATGGCGGGGGAATATGTCAAACTTCTTCTACTTTATATAATGCGATCGATCAATTGGCCGTCCAGTACATCGAAAAACACCACCATTCTTTAACGGTAGGTTACGTGCCAAAAGGAAGAGATGCGACAGTTTCTTATGGGGGTAAAGATTTTAGATTTAAAAATACTACGGGTGTGCCTTTAATTTTAAAAGCGACAGTAAATGGAGGTTCACTAACTGTTGAAGTTAGGACGTCAAAAACGTATCAAAGTCAACTTAAGAAACGAATCTAAGTAGCCAAATGATAAAGGTATGAAATCAAAAAAATCCCTTCATTAATCCAAAAGGAATTAATGGAGGGATTTGTATTTATTCTCAATTTACTGCATTTCTTCCCAATCAGTATATTGACCTGTACCTTGGCAGCCTGGGCATTCAAATGAATTAAAGTAAGCAAATTCATTATAAGGATATACGGTATAGCCACGGCCGTGACAGTCAGGACATTTGCCTTGCTCTTTCATATTTGAGACATGATTTTGATATTTAGTCTCTTTCCATTGGTTAAACGAGTTGAGTAGTCCCATTTTATTCACCTCATCTTTTCTTCTTAGTATGGAGAATAAATGGAATATTTATGCTTGTATTAGTTTATTGCCTATAGGGAATTCAGTGGAATAAAGATTCCATTTATCAAACTAATTTACTTTTCTATAATAATTTTATGTGAAAAAAGGTAGTTTTGTGCTGGATCAGTATAAAAAAAGCGGAAAGCATACTAGCTTTCCGACGTATTTAATAGGCTGTGTTAGACTAGTCTGTTGATTTCCGCTCCAATCAACAGAGTGCCAAAATCAGCATTAACCTTTAACACAGCAATTAATAAAATCTCATTTTCCTGTAATATTTAATTTCTTCATCCGATACTGCAGGCTTTGACGGCTTAGTCCGAGAAGGTTAGCAGTCCGGGATATATTAAAATCATTTTTGGATAATACATGATCAATATAAGATTTTTCAAATAGCTCCATTTGATATTTTAGTGGTACTGCTGCATCTGAATGTTCCTTAATAAAGGTGTCCACCGTGGAAAGGGGAATCATTCTCTCTTTCATCTGCATTTTGCTTCGATATTGGTAGGGTAAATGAGAGTAGGAAATCCATTCCTCATCAATCATTATGTTCATCGCAGCTTCAATGATATGCTCAAGTTCGCGGACATTCCCCAGCCAGTCATACTCGAAAAATGACTGTTTAACTTCCTCTGATAAACCTTTTACATTCATCTGAAACAGTTCATTGTATTTTTGAATAAAACTCTCCACTAATAATGGAATATCCTCTTTACGCTCCTTTAACGCAGGGATAAAAATAGTGACAACTCCAAGACGATAATATAAGTCTTTGCGCATCCGATTATTAGCAATCGCATCAATCGGATCTTCATTCATATTGGCAATGACTCGAACATCCACAGGCGTATCCTTCGTATCCCCAATTCGTCTTATCGTTTTTTCCTGTAAAACACGTAGTAATTTTGCCTGTAAATTTAGATTCAATGAGTTAATCTCATCGAGAAGCAGGGTACCTCCATTGGCTTGTTCGAATAACCCAGGGGTGTCGACCGCCCCCGTAAAGGCACCGCGTTTTGTTCCAAACAGAAGACTTTCGATTAGATTATCAGGCAGGGCAGCGCAGTTTTGTGAAATGAACGGGCCAGAAAGCCGAGTGCTCCCATTGTGGATGCTCTGAGCAAAAAGTTCTTTCCCTGTACCAGTATCTCCAACAATTAAAACATAGGAAGAGGTCCTAGTTGCACGTTTGGCAGATTCAATAACTTCTTTAATAGCTGGACTGTTTCCGATGATTTTATCGAAAGTGTATCTGGTCTGCCCCTTATTCAGGTTGCCTTTAATGAGACGTTCCAACTTTGTTACATCCTTGGCGATTTCGACAGCACCCTGTAGTTTTTCGTTGTTAAAAATAGGAATGGTATTGTTAATGGTCGTAATTTCGCTACCTTTATTATTAAAATAAGTTTGTTTGACGTTTCTTGTTTCTTTGCCCTCCTGGAGCGCTTTTACTAGTGTACTAGATTGGTCGTCTTTAAACATAAATACATCAAGCAGGTTTTTGTCTATAACATCTTGAAGGTCCATGGACTCCATTTGCATCATTTTTTTATTATAAATAATTGTTTTCCCCGTTTCATCTACTGCATGGACACCCACATCTACCTCGTCTAAGATCCGTTTATAAATCCGATTTAGGTAATGCAAATAATTGACGGTATGATTATTTTTCTCCATTTAGATTCATTCCCTTTGATTAATCCTTTATGCAACTATTTAATCAAATAAAACTTAATAATGCAAAATAGTTTTGCAGTTTTATTGAAAAAGTGTTAAATTTGCAAAGAATATTGGCATTAGTTAGGTATTTCCTTTATTTTTCGCTATTTGTAGATAAATTGTTTTCCTTTTTAATGGAAAAATTATTTTTGCGGCATAAGTGCAAAATTTTTATTGAGATGCAAAAATATTTTGCTTGTCTGTTCAAAGAATATACACATTTTAGATGATTTTAATTTTGGCACAAAATTTGCATTCTACATTTATAAAAATATAGTGATAATTTAGAAATTATTATCTGTTGTTAATAGACTACTATTTCTCTATAATTTCTAATGGTAAAGGTTTAATTATTGCCTTTAGCAAAAAATTATCCTACTTTTTTGGATATTGAGAGTTGGAAGCGTATTCTTTAGTTTGGGGAGAAGGGGGAAATTTAATGAATTTGCAGGAAAACAATTCGAATCATGAATTAAAACGGACGATGAAGACGAGACATTTATTTATGATCTCTTTGGGTGGGGTAATCGGTTCAGGTTTATTCTTGGGTTCTGGCTACACAATCAGTCAGGCTGGCCCAATAGGTGCCATCCTCGCCTATATAGTTGGCGGTTTTATCATGTTTCTAACCATGCTTTGTCTCGGAGAATTGTCTGTAGCCATGCCTGTTTCAGGCTCGTTTCAAACGTACACGACAAAATTTATTGGACCAGGAACAGGATTTGCACTCGGCTGGCTATACTGGTTAGGCTGGTCCGTTACAGTTGCCTTAGAGTTTTTATCTGCTGGTCAACTTATGCAAAGATGGTTTCCTGATGTTCAAGTATGGATTTGGAGTGGCATTTTTGCGGTCATTTTATTCTTACTGAATGCTCTATCTGCAAGAGCATTTGGTGAAGCAGAATTTTGGTTTTCAAGTATAAAAATTTTAGCAATTATTCTTTTTATCGCATTAGGCGGCGCTGCCATGTTTGGATTAATTGACATGAATGGCGGTCAAGCTGCACCATATTTATCTAATTTTACTGCACACGGTCTTTTACCCAACGGATTTTCAGCACTAATTGTTACCATGATCGCGGTTAATTTTTCTTTCCAAGGAACAGAATTGATTGGGATAGCTGCAGGGGAAAGCGAAAATCCAGAAAAGACCATCCCAAAATCAATTAAACAAACTGTATGGCGTACCCTTGTGTTCTTTGTATTAGCTATATTTGTTGTATCTAGTTTAATTCCAATGGACAAAGCAGGGGTTGTTGAAAGCCCATTTGTTGTCGTATTTGATAGTATTGGTATTCCTTACGCTGCAGATATTATGAATTTTGTTATCCTTACAGCACTGCTTTCTGTTGGAAACTCTGGATTATATGCGGGAACCCGGATGTTGTATGCGATGTCAAAAGAAAAAATGGCGAGTCCTATTCTCACAAAAGTAAATAAACGAGGCGTACCGATTAACGCACTACTTTTCACAATTGGTATTGCTTTATTATCATTACTTTCAGGTTTCTTTGCAGAAGAAACGGTATTTATGTGGCTTCTTTCCGTCGCTGGTTTGGGTGCTCAAGTTGGCTGGATTTCCATTACTGCTTCACAAATTGCCTTCCGCAGAAGATTTATCCGCGAAGGTGGAAAAGTCGCAGACCTTAAGTTCAAAACACCACTTTACCCGGTTTTACCACTAATCGCCTTAGTATTAAACGTTTCGGTTTTAGTAAGTTTAGCATTTGACCCAGCACAACGCTTAGCTCTATATTTAGGAGTTCCATTTGTGGGTGCATGTTACTTGATTTACCATTTTAGAATTAAAAAGCTTCGTGAACAGGATATGATTGATGAACACGAAATTGAACTGATCGAAAATAAAAAAATGGTGATCTAATTACTTTGAAAAACGCTTGGAAAAATCCAAGCGTTTTGTTTTTTTGCATAGGATAAACCCAAACTTTAAATACTATGTATCGAGGTGATAGTAATGGGAGATTGGAATGAACAAGCGGCGCCAAATAATAATTTGCCACCAAGGACTATCAAGCATGGTGAAGTAGTTGGAGCTGAAGCGAAACACGAGTTTTCAGAGGAATTATCTGATGGAGGCGAGCGTGACCAAAACATTAAGGTGCTTAGAAATAACGGAAGAGTAAAATGAGCAAAGTGAAGTGGCGATGAAAGCATCGTCACTTTTTTTTAAGCTATTTACATTTAGAAGGATTCAATATAGAATATCTATGTACCTAAAATATCTAGGTAGGTGAGAAGATGTTTAACCGCGAATTAGTAAAGGGCAGTACGTCCTTAATCCTGCTTCAGCTATTAAACGAACGAGATATGTATGGCTATGAACTCGTGAAAGAGCTGGAACAACGAAGTGATAATGATCTGAGTGTAAAAGAGGGAACCTTGTATCCTGCACTACATAAACTTGAGAAGCAAGATTACATTGAATGTTACTGGCAGGAACAGGAAAAGGGGCCGGCACGGAAGTACTACAAGATCACAAAAGCAGGAAAAGAATTATTGGGTGAAAAAACACGTGAATGGCAGGACTTTGTTAAAGTGATGAACAAGGTGATAGGGAGATCGAAGCATGGAACGGCCGAAGAATAGGTTTTTGAATGAATTGGCAAAGGGATTAGGAGACCATTTAGATAAAGAAGAAATTCTCCGTGAATATGAGTCACATATCGATGAAATTCTGTTTGAATTAGGAGTTCAGGATGTGGATATAGTTTATGATTTAATTGTATCCCGCCTAGGCACTCCAGAGGAAATTATCCAAATTTGGAGAGATGAGTTTTCTGTTACTCCCAGCAATATGAAGTGGTTGTTTATCCTTTTAAATGTACTTTTTTTCGGAGGGGGGAGTTTACTTACCCTTGCTCACAATGTCTATCAATGGAAATGGATCACAGCTGCTTGGAACCACCTGACAGCGATTCCCACCTTGATTGCTATTTTGTATCTATTTTTTTGGGCCTTATTAGGATACGAAATAGGAAAGGGGTTTGGCCATAATGGAAGGGTGCTTCTAAATAAAACGTTTTTACTTTCTCTTATTCCAAATTTAATTCTAATGATCCTTACTGTGTTTCAAATTATTCCGCATTCATGGTTTGCCCCATTGTTAACGAAAACGTTTATTTTTGCTTGTATCCTTTTTACCATCATCTTATATCCAATCAGTTGGATTGGATATAAGTGGGGAAGAAAAGCTTCGGTATAAGCATTTTTTTTGGATACATACCTAGTAAAACTATATATATAGAAAATCTATACAAAATGAGGGATGAAGATGGAAACGAAAATAGAAACAAAAATAGGTAAGCCTGCTTGGATCTTCTTATTATTATGTTTATTGCTTGGTATTTTAGCAGAAGAAGCATTTTTTCGTAGTGAGATAGGGATATCCTATTTCGTGTTTATTTCCGCATTTTATTCAGTGTTTCTTTGGCGGTACCGACGCTATCAATTTTCCCATCAACGGTTAGGATACTTAATTCTTTGTTGTGTTTGGCTGATGTCGGCCAACTACTTCCTAACTAATAACTTTCTCTTTTATGGCTTAAATATCTTGGTGATCCCTGGGTTGGTAATCTTTCATTTGGTGTTAATAACTAGTCCGAAAAATTTTCAATGGAATAAACCTGCTTTTATTACGTTGATATTTATACGCTTAATCCAATCAGTAAAATTTAATATCGGTTTTGTATCATTGATTGGGAAGATCTTAAAACAAAACGGTCATGATGACAAACTGATAGTATGGAAAAAGGTATTTCTCGGGATTGCGATCTCACTGCCAATCTTATTTGTTGTATTGAACTTACTAATATCGGCAGATTCACAATTCGAACAATTAATTGGCGGCATCCCCCAATGGTTTCAAGTCATCAATGGGGAACGAATCTTTAGACTTATTGTGATTTTATTTTGCGCGTTTGCCTTCTTTGGTTTCATGCAGATCCTTTATACCCGACGTATCAATGTAATGAGACAGCCAACAAATGAGAACCCCCTTAAACTAGATGGGATAATCACCATTACAGTTCTTGTGATCATTAATTTAGTGTATCTTTTGTTTATACTCGTTCAATTTCGGTATTTCTTTAGCGGGTCTTTATCGGAAGACTTTACCTATGCAGAATACGCTCGAAAGGGTTTTTTTGAGCTCCTGTTTGTTACACTGATCAATTTATCAATAACAGTCATCGTAGTAACGTACGTAAAGAGGGCAACAGGGTTTTTGCAAAGAGCCACACAAATAATGTTAACCATCCTTGTCCTCACGAGCTCTGTTATGCTTACTTCTGCCTATATGCGGTTAAGTATGTATGAAGATGCGTATGGATTTACGTTCACAAGGGTTCTTGTCCATTCGTTTATGATTTATCTTGTTATTATTTTTACATATACACTTGTGAAAATATGGGTGGATAAGCTATCATTATTTCATTTTTACTTTATTTCATCATTAATCTATTACACGGCTATTACAATGATTGATTTAGATAAAATTGTAGTGAGTGAGAATCTGGATCGGTACGAGTTCAGCGGGAAAATTGATGTTCGCTACCTTAATAACTTATCCTTTACAGGAGTTTTAGGATTAATCGAACTCTATGAAAAAGACCAGGATTTTCCGGAATTAAAAACAGTTCTCTTAGAACGAAAACAGGATGTCCTTGCTGAAGACCTCCCCTGGCAGTCGTATAATCTAAAACGAGAGCAGCTAGAATCTGAACTTAGGAACTTAGATATCCAATGAATAAAAAGACGTTTCGGAGGGAGGGCCGAAGCGTCTTTTTATTAAAATAAATTAGGAATATTGCAAAAATAATAATAAAATGGTAAAAAGGAAAGGGACTGTAATTTTTTTACAAAAATATTAGGGTGGGATAAAATGAAGCGATTTTTTCGGGGACTTGTCAGAATTGTATTAATAATAGGAGGATTTCTTTTTATTTTTAATCTTCCCTCATTATTAGGGATTGGAAAGGATCATATAGAAGTTAACTTCGAAAGTTTTTGGGTAAATCTTAAATCCGATTTTCAATTGTTACTTCAAGCAAATCAAGATAAATACATAGAAATTCTTAAAAAATTACATATTGCTGAGAGCTATCAGTATACGATGACAATTCTATTATGCAGTCTTTTATTTATCATTTTCCTTGCAATGATTTCGGCTTTATTGATTTTCCTCTCACCAGAAAAAGTAAAAAATAAATTGAAAAATGGACTTAATTTCTTCGAAGGTATTCCGGATTTACTTATTATTTTATTATTCCAGTTTTTTGTTATCACTCTATATAAATCAACAGGATTAAAATTTTTACAACTGTATGGATTATTTGGTCATAAGCCTTATTTTGTTCCAATTATGACCGTTTCTTTTCTACCATTTTTCTTATTACTACAATTTCTCATTAAGATTATTGATGAGGAACAGGAACAACAATATGTTCTCTATGCGAAGGCAAAGGGAATGGACAGAATTTGGACATTACTTGTCCATATGCTGAGAAACATTTTTCCACTTTTAATATTGCAGTTAAGAACAATCGTATGGATATTACTATCCAATATTTATTTGGTCGAAATTTTATTTAATATTAGCGGGTTTAATCAAAAATTGTTTAAAATCATTTTTATGGATGGAGAATTTTTTATCCTTGTTATGTGTTTGCTTATGTTATCCATTCCATTGGTGATAATCGAAACTGCAGGCTGGTTTATTTCTAAGTTAATCAAAGGGAAGGGGGCGGTTAGTATATGAGAAAATACAAAAAGACGATTATTGGATCAACCTTACTGCTTCTTCTATTGATCATGAGTCTTTTATATCCTTATTATGGACCAAAGGATTTTAATCATCAGGTGCTTGTTAAAAATGAACAGGGTGATATCATCGGAAGGGCGCCATTTCCACCTTCTGAACAACATTTATTAGGAACGAACCGAAATGGTGAAGACATGCATTGGTTATTACTATATGGTGCAAAATTCACCTTAATTTCAGCTTTTGGAGTTGCATTATTAAGAGTTTTTCTCGGGGGGATTTTCGGTATTTTTCTATCCATGTGGGCTCCATTTTTAAAAGGTTATGTGAAAGACTTTTTCCTAACTTTCCGTTACATCCCATCAATTCTCATTGCGATACTGTTGATGATTCCGATTGTGGGCGATTTTAATGATGTTGCTATTTCATCAATCGTAACCTATCAAATTATTATTCTTGTATTTATCGGATTTCCATCAGTCACTATTTTCGCCTCTGATGTAACGGATCAATTATTACAAACTTCATTTGTACAAAGCTCAAAGTTGATGGGGGCTGGGAAATTACATATTGTCAGAAAACAGTTGATGCCATATATCCGTTCTTACGGAATTCTGTTTTCAGTCCAGCAATTTATAAGTGCCCTCCATATTACCATGCAGCTCGGTCTGTTTGGAATGTTTCTTGGAGGAAGAAATAGGGCAGGTGTCATGGGGTATGAGGAACCAGAGAAGCCAGCAACCATAACAAATGAATGGGCAGGTTTGATCGGTCAAAATTTTAGTGAATTTGTACGTGCGCCATGGGCCATCTTAACTCCAGTGTTCGGATTTTTTATAGTGATCGTCATCGTAAATATGATGAAGAATGAACTAGAAGGTAATTTAAATGGTGTAAAGTTGGTTAAGAGGAAAAAGAAAAAAGATCTAAGTTCAAAAGTTGCCGCTTATTCTGCTGAACAATTTGAGTTTGTTCAAAAATAGCCATTCGTAAAAATCAAAGATCATGGGATATGATCGGGATTTTAATTAATAGATTTTTCTATGGAAACCGGGCGGATGCTCGGTTTTTTGTAGTATAAAAAAAAGCAGGACCCATTGGTCCCGCTCTCTTAAATCAGTCACCATTAAACATATCGAAAATGCCCCGTGCAATACTACCTTCATCCTTTGCACCGCCGCGTGAAGGGGCTGCCGCAAATACCCGGCTTGCCAGACGGCTGAATGGCAAGGATTGAATCCATACCGAACCTGGGCCTCTTAGGGTAGCAAAAAACAACCCTTCACCACCAAACAACGCTGTTTTAACCCCTTTTACAAATTCAATATCATAATTAACGCTGCTGGTCATTGCCACTAAACAACCAGTATCTACTCTTAATGACTGGCCAGGCAAAAGGTCTTTTTTAATAATTGTTCCGCCCGCATGGACAAAAGCGAGCCCGTCGCCTTCTAACTTTTGCATGATAAACCCTTCACCGCCAAAGAAGCCTGCCCCGATTTTACGTTGGAATTCAATCCCAACTTGAACTCCTTTAGCTGCAGCAAGGAAAGCATCTTTTTGGCAGATAATTTTCCCTCCCAGTTGGCTTAAGTCCATTGGAATGATCTTTCCAGGGTACGGAGAAGCAAACGAAACGTGCTTTTTGCCCATGCCATTATTGGTAAAGGTTGTCATAAATAAGCTTTCACCAGTAAGGACGCGTTTTCCGGCACTAAATAATTTTCCCATGAGGCCACTACCACCCCCAGAAGCACTGCCATCACCAAAAATAGTCTCCATATGTATGTCATCATCCATCATCATAAAGCTGCCCGCTTCAGCAACTACAGTCTCTTGCGGATCTAGCTCAACCTCAACAAATTGCATGTCATCTCCAAAGATTTTAAAATCAATTTCGTGGTTATTCATACTATTCCCTCCACTTTTTAAAATGGCAAATCTATTTATATTATAAGGAATTTAGGAATAAAGTGCTAATTTTAGCCAATAAAAAAGGACGCCTGTTTACACAGACGTCCTTCGCGTATTGAGGCGAAAAACCACACTCCACATAGTGCGTTCCATAAAGGAATGTTTCTCGACTTACACAACTCAGCTCATCGCTTAGCTATTATACCATGGCAAAGTCGGTCAAACAAGTAATTTCTTAAAAAATAAATTTTTAACGGAAATACTTGAAACGGGAGATAAATTATCATATATTCAAATAATCAGATATACAAAAATAAGAAGATAAGAAGGGTTAATATGTTAATTGATAAAAGATTCCATAATTATTCCATAAGGAGTGTGCCAAAGGATCTCCTGTCTGGATTGATTGTCGGGGTAATCGCGATTCCACTGGGGATGGCGTTTGCTATTGCTTCGGGTGTGAAACCAGAGTATGGAATCTATACGACTATTGTTGCAGGGATTCTTATCTCCTTATGTGGCGGATCGAAATATCAAATAGGCGGCCCTACCGGTGCGTTTATTCCAATTTTATTTGGTATTGTAATGACCTACGGTTATGAAAATCTCCTCATCGCTGGGTTTCTAGCAGGGTTTATTCTCATGTTAATGGGCATTTTTAAACTTGGTTCTTTAATAAAGTATATTCCTAGACCTGTAACGATTGGATTCACCACAGGAATCGCCGTGACAATATTTACTGGTCAAGTTGCTAGTTTCCTAGGTTTGGAGGGTATAAAGAAACACGAGGAATTTATTAGAAATGTCCAAGAAATTCTTGTTCATTTAGGCACTATTAATATGTTTAGTCTATTAACGGCTGCAATTTGTTTATCCACGGTCATTCTAACACCAAAAATAGCGCCAAAAGTTCCTGGTCCGCTGATTGGCTTAGTGGTTTCTTCTGTCATTGCAACATTGTTCTACCCAACACAAATTTCGACGATTGGCACTGCCTATGGACAAATTCCAAGTACTTTACCTGAACTCCATATTCCGGACCTGAACATTGAGACGATTGTTAAGATGCTAAAGCCAGCCTTCATCATTGCGATGCTCGGTGGGATAGAATCATTGTTATCAGCCGTGGTGGCAGATGGAATGACGAATAGCAGACACAACAGCAATAAAGAGTTAATCGGACAAGGAATTGCCAATATGATTACCCCTTTATTTGGCGGGATTCCAGCAACAGGGGCAATTGCACGGACTGCAACAAATATAAAGAATGGAGCAATTTCACCGTTTTCTGGAATGATTCATGGGGTAGTTGTCTTGTTGGTCTTATTGTTTTTTGCACCTTATGCATCGTATATCCCGTTAGCGAGTATGGCGCCAATTTTGATGGTCGTGGCGTGGAATATGAGTGAAAGAAAAGTTTTCTCCTATATATTAAAAACAAAATCGACAGATTCACTGGTTTTATTGGTTACTTTTTTATTAACGGTATTTGTAAATTTAACCACGGCAGTAGAGGTGGGCTTAGTAATGTCTGCCATCCTTTTTGCCAAACGAATGAGCGACGTCATGGTTACGGCGAAAGCATTACCGAACCGGAAACACAAGCATGAAAAAGTCGAATCAGGTATTGTCTCTGATACAAATGATTGTCCACAAATTAGTATTTTTAATGTGGAAGGGCCATTATTTTTCGGGGCAGCGGAAACTTTTGAGAAAACAATCATGAGCACCATCAATTATCGGCCGAAGATTCTTTTGTTGCGTATGAGTAGGGTTCCATTAATGGATACAACCGGTGAAGCGACTTTATCTAGTATTGTTCGCCATTTTTCAAAAAGTGGTATAATCATGATATCGGGCTTAAATCCGCAGCCGGAAAGTGTTTTGATAAAGACAGGATTATATCAAATCATCGGTGAGGAACATTTCTTTGAACATACTGGAGAAGCCATTCAATATGCCCTTGAGCATATTAACAAAAATAAATGCCTCGGCTGTAAGCATTTTGCGTTTAGGGAATGTAAAAAACTATCAGCAGCAGAGGCTGTAGAGGGAAGCAGAACAAAGCTTACTGCTACTTTCTAAAATTGCATGGGAGTGGACGAATTGAATCTTGAAATGCAGCAATTTAAAGCGGAGTTTTTCAAAGCACTAGCACATCCATTGAGAATCCGCATTTTAGAGCTTTTAGCTGAAGGGGATAAGAATGTCAATGAAATTCAAACCCTAGTAGGTAGTGAAGGGTCGGCAGTTTCACAGCAACTAACTGTCCTAAGAGCAAAAAATATTGTTTCTGGAACAAAGGAAGGGAACAAGGTCATCTACACACTAAAGGACCCGATGATTATCGAATTGTTAGCTGTTGCAAGACAAATCTTTAACAACCATCTTGTCGATACAATCACAATTCTAGATAAATTTAAAGATGATGAAGAAGAACCAGCGTTGCCGAAGAACTAAATTCTTCGGTTTTTTCTTTATTGAGAAAGATACACTAAAAGGTAAGTAATCCAACTATGGACTAGGAACAGCCAGGGAAGTAAGAGCGTGTACGAAGTAGATCCAACTTCGGACAAGTGAGGGTTAAATAATGTGAGCGAGTGTCCGAAGCCGAGGGGACTTTGGACAAGGGAGAGGAAAATAAGTAAGCGAGTGTCCGAAGCCGAGGGGACCTCGGACAAGGAAGGGCCAAATAAGTAAGCGAGTGTCCGAAGTCGAGGGGACTTCGGACAAGGAAGGGCCAAATAAGTAAGCGAGTGTCCGAAGTCGAGGGGACTTCGGACAAGGAAGGGCCAAATAAGTAAGCGAGTGTCCGAAGCCGAGCCAACTTCGGACAAGAGAGCGCCAAATAAGTAAGCGAGTGTCCTAAGTCGAGGGGACTTCGGACAAGGAAGGGCCAAAAAAGTAAGTGAGTGTCCGAAGCCGAGCCAACTTTGGACAAGAGAGAACCAAATAAGCAAGCGAGTGTCCGAAGAGCGATCCCCAAGACCTGAATTAAGAAAAAAGTCGAAAAAATTTATCGACATAATCACAAAATAACAATAGCTAACTAATCGTTCGTTTTTTATGAAAACACTTTCATTTTCTGAAAGATGGTTTTTGTAAGCGATGTCGAAATGACTCGAATTCTACTAGAAAACAGTTGAGAAATGTAGAAAACTGTAGGTGTATATTGGTTTGTCCTATGTTGACATATAGACTACTAGAATGCTAAAATTTAGTCAGCCGTTGCACGAGATTAGATTTATGTTACACAGCTTGTTCAAAGTTTTAACCGATGTTTGGATGAGGAAATGAAGGTAAAGCTATCACGTTGTAATTTGGTGAATTTACACATGGCTTACGTGTATAAGCCAATAGGAGGATTTTTTTTCATGAAAAACGGTAAAGTAAAATGGTTTAACTCAGAAAAAGGTTTTGGATTCATCGAAGCTGAAGACGGTAACGACGTATTCGTTCATTACTCTGCTATCCAAACAGAAGGTTTCAAAACTTTAGAAGAAGGCCAAGAAGTTTCTTTCGAAGTTGTTGAAGGAGCTCGTGGACCACAAGCTGCTAACGTAACTAAAAAATAATTTGTTATCTACTATAACAGCCCGGACTAGATCCGGGCTGTTTTTTGTATTTCCAAGTTTATAATTGCTGCCTAGTATAAAATACCCAATATTCCAGTAATCTGCTTGCATTTCCAACCTCATTTCCATTTGTATTTTGCTATAATAGTAGTATTGGAAAGATGCAGAATAATAAATTGGGGTGAGTAGATGAAATTTATCCATACAGCTGATTGGCATTTAGGCAAACTCGTTCATGGGGTCTATATGACAGAGAATCAGCGTGAAGTACTTGAGCAATTTGTGGCCATTGTTGCGGAAGAAAAGCCGGATGCTGTTGTTATCGCAGGAGATTTATATGATCGCTCGGTCCCGCCAACTGATGCTGTAGAATTACTCGATGAAATTCTCTTTAAAATTAATGTTGAATTAGAAACACCGGTTGTGGCGATTGCTGGGAACCATGATAGCGCAGAAAGACTTTCATTTGGAAGTTCCTGGTATAAACACAGCCAATTTTATTTATCAGGAAAATTAACAAACAGCTTTACTCCTGTTCGAGTTAACGGTGTGAATTTTTATTTAGTACCCTATGCTGAGCCTGGTGTAGTCCGTCAATTACTCGGGGATGATTCCATCCATTCCCATCAAGAGGCAATGAAAGCCCTGGTAGGAAAAATGGAAGAAAATCTTAATCCGAATGAGCCTAATGTTTTGGTTGGACATGCCTTTGTATTAGGAGGTCAAACATCTGATTCTGAACGAATCTTGTCTGTAGGAGGTTCTGGTTGTGTTGGGGCAGAATTGTTCGAACCCTTTTCCTATACAGCTCTTGGTCACTTGCACAGTCCTGATGCCATTAACCACAATAAAGTGAAATATTCAGGTTCCCTTTTAAAATATTCTTTCTCGGAAGCTAAACAGAAAAAGTCGATTTCGATTATTGAAATGGATGATAAAGGTAACTTTACACACCGGTACCGCTCGCTGACACCAAAACATGATATGCGGGAAATAGAAGGGCATCTGGAAGAATTACTTGATCCATGTTTTTATGAAAAAGAAGCGATCCATGATTATTTAAAAATCACTCTCCTTGATGAAGGTGCCTTAATCGACCCGATTAATAAATTACGTCAAGTGTACCCCAACGTCCTCCATCTTGAACGAAAATTAGATTTAACTGACTTAAAGAAAAAACAATCATTCACCTCGATTAGAAGTGAAAAAAAATCAGAAATTGAGTTGTTTGAACAATTTTACACAGAAATGACAACCTCCGAATTTTCGCTTGATAAAAAAACGGCGATGATAGAAGTCATTGAAAAAGTGCTAAAGGAGGAGGGATTGAAATGAAGCCATTAAAACTGACGATGCAAGCTTTCGGCCCTTATGCTGGCTTTGAAGAAATTGACTTTACCGCACTAGGTAATCGGACAATGTTTGTTATTTCCGGAAAAACCGGCGCCGGAAAAACAACCATTTTTGATGCCATTAGTTATGCGATCTATGGAAAAGCAAGTGGGGAGGACCGCAATGGTCCTGAACTCCGCAGCCAGTTTGCCAAAGACGAGTTATTAACCGAGGTTTCACTAGATTTTTCTCTTCGTAACAAAGCATATTCGATTACGAGGTCACCTCAGCAATTGAAGAAGAAAGATAAAGGCGACGGCTATACACAAGTAGGTGCTAAAGCAGAGTTATATATATGGACAGAACATGGTGAAAAGAAACTGCTCGCTTCGAAAATCAATGATGTTGAAGAAAAAATTAAGGAAATAATGTTGATTGATGCCAATCAGTTCCGGCAGATTTTAATGATTCCGCAGGGTGAATTCCGTAAACTTCTCACCTCAGACAGTAAGGATAAAGAAGTCATTTTACAGCGGTTGTTCCATACCCAATTATATAAAATGGTGGAAGAGAAACTAAAGGTTGAAGCAACTGAACTAAAAAAGTCGGTTGAGGACCAAGTCCTAGCAAGAAATGAGCAGATTCGACGAATACAAGCTGTAACCAATCAAGAACTCCGTGAATATTTGGATGCAGACAGTGTGAACGATACGATCATCATGCCGCTTTTACTAACAGAAATTGCTGGTATGGCTGAAGTGTTAGAACAATTGAATCTCCAATTAAAAGAAAAAGCCCAGAAACAGGACAATCTGAAGGGGCTGTTGATTGAAGCAGAGGGAGTATTAAAGAAGCTTCAATTAAAAGAGGAGTTAAAGGGGCAAAAGGCAAGACTTGATTCTCAGGAAGAAGTGTATAACGGGAAAGAAAAGCAGGTGCAGCTTGCCCATAAGGCCGCCGTTTTAGCACAGCAAGAAGAACTATGCCACCGCTTAAAGCGCGAAGTGGATCAACTTGATGGAAATCTGAAATCCATTCAGATGGAAATCGAGAAATTGGAAGGACTTTTAAAACAGCATGAACAACATTTACAAAACGAACTCGAACGAGAAGGAGAACGCCAAGCCGCCCTTGATGAGGTAAATCGATTAGACAATATGAGGGAGGATGTCTATTCGTTTGCAACATTACTTAAAGAAACACAAAACAAGGATGCTGAATTAAAAGCTGCGCAACAAAAGCTTAATCAAACAGAACAATTTCTCGAACAACTAGAAGTGAAACAAGTGAATCTACAACGTCAAAAGGAAGAAATTGAAAAAGGGAAACTTATCTATCTAGAAAATACAGGCAGAATCGATAAACTGGATTTAGAAATTGATCGTTTAGACAAATACGAAATATTGCTTGCCCGCCATCAAAAAGCTGAACAAAATTTACGGTCGATCACTGCGAGATATGAAAATACTACTGCTAGATATACAGATTCAAAAGCATTGGTGGAACAACTAGAGAGTAAATGGATGCACGGCCAGGCCGCAATATTAGCAGTAAAACTTCAAACAGGTGAAGCCTGTCCAGTGTGCGGCTCGGAGCACCATCCATCACCAGCGATACAAAATAGTGGTAGTATTCCGACAGAAGAGGAAATGAAGGCAGCTAAGGCTCAAAGTGCCAACTGGGAAAAAGCAAAGTCTGCAGATGAAGCAGCCTTTTACCAGAGTCAGTCAGCTGAGGCAGCGCAAAGGGAAGCTGTAGCAGAAATAATGAACGAAATTCGTTCAATCCGAGCAGATTTTACTGCTGATCTTTTAGAGGATGCAAAAATGGAGGCATTGACGGCGAAGAACCAGCTGGTTCAGAAGCAAGGAAAGCTTGCGGAACAGATAAAGAATCTTGATAAAGTGAAGATGGAATTAGAAACCATAGAAGTTGAAAAAGTAGATATGCAAAACAAACTACAGCAGGTTTCAGCTTTAATCAATGAGTTAACCGTTCAATTCACTGAAAAGAAGACTACCCTTTCTCGGATGATGAAAGTCGTTCCAGAGAATCTACGCTCGGAAGTGGAATACGAAAAAGCACTTACGGTTTCTAAAAACCGGCAGCAAATGTTAGTAAAACAGTTGGAAGAGGCACAGCAGCGCCTGCAGCAAGTGAGAGAAAAACTTTCAAATGAAACAGCAAGATTATTAGATGCTAAAAAGCATCATGAGAGTAAAAAACAGGAGCTGGATTCCGAACGAGAAATCTTTATTAACAAACTCTCAGAGCAGGGCTTTGAAAAATATGGTACTTATGCTGAAGCAAAACGCACGGAAGCAGAAATTCGTAGTCTTGAAACTGAAATCCGCAGTTATCGAGAAGAATTACGTTCAGTTTCTGACCGGTTGAAAGAATTAACCGATGAGTTAATGAATGTAAAAACACCAGATGTCGATGGATTGAAGCACGAAATTGGAAACATCACAAGTGAAATCGAGGCTCTTACTCAGCAGCAAACCAATCTATTTGTTAAAAAGAGGGATAACGAAGAAATACACAACCGTGTGGAAAAATTGAATGAACAAATGAAATTTCTTGAAGAACGTTATAAGTTAATTGGTCATCTTTTTGAGATTGCTAAAGGCCAGAATAACTTCCGGATTACCTTCGAAAGGTATGTACTGGCTTCATTCTTGGATGATATTTTACGTGAAGCAAATGGCCGCTTACGAAAAATGACTTCCGGGCGTTTTCAATTGCTGAGGAAAACCGACCGTTCCAAAGGGAATACTCAAAGCGGATTGGAATTGCTTGTGTTTGACCAGTACACGGGTCAGGAACGACATGTCAAAACATTATCGGGCGGGGAAAGTTTTAAAGCTTCCTTATCACTTGCACTCGGTCTGGCAGACGTAGTGCAAAATTATGCCGGCGGGGTTTCTTTAGAAACGATGTTCATTGATGAAGGTTTTGGAACGCTAGATCCTGAATCCCTGGATCAGGCTATCGAAGCATTAATGGATATTCAAAGCAGCGGCCGTTTAGTTGGTATTATCTCGCATGTTCCGGAACTCAAAGAACGAATTGACGTCAGACTCGAAGTTAGGGCCGATCAGACAGGAAGTAGAACGGAGTTTGTGTTTACAAATTAATGTTAATCTAAACTAAAAGCAGTGGATTCAATTAAATCTCACTGCTTTTAGTGTTGGTTAGGATTTATTTAATTCATTAGTACATAACTTATAAAGGCTTAAAATTAGGAAACGGATGCTGAGCTTCAGCAAGCGTGGAAAGACTCGTTAATTCGGATAGTTCACCAATTTTATTCCAAACTGCCATGACTTTAGAAGATTGGTGTGCTTTTTCAATGGCCTCTGTTGACCGCCATTCTGCGATTTCAATGATCGTCCCATCCTCTGCTTGTAGGGTTAATAATTCTCGACTTGTAATCAACTCTTCCTCGCGGAGTGTTGGGATATGTACTTTAAGTAGTTCTTTTAATTCCTCCTCTTTTCCTGGGTTCGGACGATAGAGCGCCATGAACACTAATGAAGACATATTATATTCTCACCTCCTTTAATAACGTCATCATACTTATGATAATTCTTTAGAAATGGCGCGTCCAGCTTGCCTCCCTGAAAACAAACAGCCACCGAGAAACGTTCCTTCCAACGAGCGATAACCATGAATGCCGCCTCCGCCAAAACCTGAAACTTCGCCTGCTGCGTATAGACCGGGCACAGGTTTTCCAGTTACATCAAGGACTCTGCCGGATAAATCGGTCTGGAGACCGCCTAGTGTTTTTCGGCTGACAATGTTTAAACGTACTGCAATTAATGGACCCATTTTGGGATCGAGAATTCGATGAGGGGGTGCCACTCTGATCAGTTTGTCCCCAAGATAATTTCTGGCTCCACGCATGGCCGTAATTTGAAGATCTTTGGTAAATTTATTTTCAATCTCCCGGTCTCTAGCAAGAATCTGTCGCTCAATCTCCTCGAGAGACAACAAGTTATCACCTGAAAGTTTATTCATCCCGGCTACAAGTTCAGACAGGGTATTCGCAATCACAAAGTCTTCTCCCTTATTCATAAATGCCTTTACGGGTGCAGTAGGTCCTGGGAGGACACGAGCTAACACTTTTTTGATACTTTTCCCGGTCAAATCAGGATTTTGCTCAGACCCAGATAGGGCAAATTCTTTTTCAATAATTTTCTGGGTTAAGATGAACCAGGAGTAGTCGTAGCCTGATTTCATAATGACTTCGAGTGTTCCCAAGGTATCAAAACCAGGAAAGTTGGGCGCAGGGAAACGCTTCCCCTTGGCATCAAGCCAAAGCGAGGATGGACCCGGCAGGATCCGAATGCCATGGTTCGGCCAGACTGGGGCCCAGTTTTTAATTCCTTCGGTATAATGCCACATTCGGTCACGATTGACGATTCGTCCGCCGGCATTTTCCGTAATGCCAAGCATTCTTCCATCCACATGTTCCGGAACGCCTGAGATCATTTTTTGTGGAGCCTTACCGAGCCTTTCGGGCCAATTTTTTCGAATGAGTTCATGGTTACCGCCAATCCCTCCGCTTGTAACCGCAACAAATGAAGAATGAAACTCAAAATCCCCAATTACCTCTCGGGAGCTAGCCTCCCCGCGAGCAGCATTACTTGGAACCAAAATGTCACCCCTAACACCGGTGATGACACCATTTTCTTTCATTAATTTATTCACACGATGGCGTGGGCGATAATCGACAATTCCGTTCCTCATTGCTTGTCTGACTCGATTCTCGAAGGGCTTAACAAGACCCGGACCTGTTCCCCAGACAATGTGGAAGCGTGGGACTGAGTTGCCATGGCCTTCAGCCGTGTATCCACCTCGCTCTGCCCAACCGACAACGGGGAAAAAACGAACCCCCATTCCTGTCAGCCATTCTCTTTTTTCGCTGGCTGCAAAGTCAACATACGCTTCAGCCCACTTTTTCCCCCAATAATCCTCATCCTCTTCTCTGTCAAAACCTGCAGCCCCTAACCAGTCCTGCCAAGCAAGTTCCTTGGAGTCCTTAATCCCCATTCTTCTTTGTTCGGGAGAATCGATAAGAAATAAACCTCCAAATGACCACCAAGCCTGGCCGCCAAGAGAGGCTTCCGGTTCTTGATCCAAAAGCAGTACTCTTTTTCCTGCATCTGCAAGTTCAGCCGTTGCCGCCAACCCTGCTAGGCCTGCACCCACCACAATTACATCAAATTTCAAATAAATCCCCCCGGATATTTTCAACTAGGGCAAACCCTCCGAATTTGTTAATTTCTCATAAAGAAAGTTTGACAAAGTGCTATCATTTTCCTTCATTTAAACTATTTTTTGAAATATTTAATGTGAAAAAATTTCTATTTTTAATTAAATATGGAAATGACTAGGATGTTAGGAATCGAGCTGAATTTTGAAGAGGGGATTTCATGGTATTTACATTTTATTTTGTCTTAAGTTGGATGATGCTGGGCTTATTTATCTTTAATCGTCAGGAGAACCGAGGGTCGAGAAAGGAGCTATTATTTCTTGTCCTGCTAACCTGTCTCATTAACACTCATACCTATTTAGGTTTATTTGAAACATTTAAATGGATGAAAACCACAACTACTCCGAAATTATATTTGGCATTTCTTCTATTTCGGAGTGTCTTCAGCCCATTATTTGTTTCCTATCTCATTATGTATATAAATAATAGTACTTTAATAAAACAGTTTTTACTCCTTTTACTATACTGTCTAATAATCCTTGGGATTGATAAAGTAAATTTAAGCAGTGAGTTATATACCTTTAAAAAGTGGAATCATATTTTTACAGTTATTTATTATCTGCTTTATTTGTTTTTTGCCATGTATGCATTTAATTGGTTTAAAGGACTGCAAGAGCAGGAGGTGAAATGCAAGGATGATGTTGGTAGAACATAAATTTGGTCAGAATGATTATTTTGTTATTTGTGCGGTTTTAGTATCCTGGGGCATTTTTTTCTTTTTGCCAAAAGTGTTTTCAAATCAATTAACCATTCTCATCTTCCTTTATAGCTTAACTGCTGCAGGTCTTTTCGATAATTCATTTGGATCTGAGCCGTTTGACTTTTATGATATCATGGATGGTCCTGCATACACAGTTATGGATATAGTAGTTTATTTCCTCTATCCACCATTTTCCTATCTTTTTCTATACCTTTATAAAAAATTTCAAATAAAGGATCGCTACTTAGTGTTTTTTATTTTAAGTTTTACTGCGGTCGCTATTGGGGTAGAGTGGGTTTACCATAGCATGGGTGTTTTTCATTATAAAAATGGAAACAGTATTATTTACTCTGTTTGTACTTATTTATTCATTCAATCGCTATTAATTGTCTTTTATCGTTTTCTACGACCAAATGAACAGGTGAAATAAAAAAACCAGATGAATCTGGTTTTTCGTAGTTTAAAGTGTTTTTCTCAAGAATGGACTAATGAATGTGGAGATATCTTGAAAAGCGAAGACAAAGATGTCGTAAAATCTACCCTTGAACAATAGAGCCAAAATCGATACATTAGAAGGGAAGAACGATAAAGTAGGTGGCATCCTTGGAAAAAAGATATTTTACAATTGGTATGGCAGGGCACATCGACCACGGGAAAACGTCTTTAACCAAAGCGTTAACCAATGTAGATACAGATAGATTAAAAGAAGAAAAGGAACGTCAAATTTCCATTGAGCTTGGCTTTGCACCATTATATGAAGATAATGAAATCCAAATTTCAGTGATTGATGTGCCAGGACACGAACGGTTTATCCGGCAAATGATCGCTGGAGTTGCAGGGATTGATTTGGTCGTGCTCGTTGTTGCAGCAGACGAAGGTGTGATGCCGCAAACGAGAGAGCACTTAGACATCTTGAAATTCTTAGGGGTAAAAAATGGTTTGGTGGCCATATCAAAAATTGATCGAGTGGATAAAGAATTTATCGAACTTGTTAAAGATGATATTTTAGAGGAACTTTCTGGAACTGTATTTGAGGATGCACCGTTTGTTTTGGTAGACAGTCTTTCCAAAAAAGGCATCGATGAGATGAAAGCATTAATTATCCAAAAATTAAAAGAACAAGAAATGCGTGATGTGAAAGGGGCATTCCGTCTCCCGATTGATCAGGTATTTACAATAAAGGGCCAAGGTACTGTAGTTCGAGGAACAGTGTATGAAGGAACAGTAGTCGAAGGACAAATCCTGAAAATTATGCCCAAAGGGCTTGAGGTTAGAGCACGTCAGATTCAAGTCCACCATTCACCGGCTGAAAGGGCGTTCGCAGGACAACGCACTGCTATTAACCTATCAGGTGTCTCTAAGGAAGATGTTGAGAGGGGAGATGTGCTTGTCTCCTCTGAACATTTCCTTGTCACGAAGACACTGGATGTAGCGATTCGTGTCGTTGAAGACCTTGAGCACATGGTCAAACAGCGAATGCCGATTAAGCTTCATATCGGAACCGCGGAGGTAATGGGCCGGATAGTCTTTTTTGATCGCAATGAAATCAAGGAGGAAAATGGCGAAATCCTTTGTCAACTGAGACTTGAGGAGGAAATTTTAACAAAACGCGGGGATCGCTTTATTTTACGTCGTCCGAGTCCGCAAGAAACGATAGGCGGGGGCTGGGTGATTGATCCACGTGGTGACAAATATCGTTTTGGTAACCAGACGATTGAAGAACTGGAAAAGAAAAAGGTCGGTTCACCGAAAGAGCGGATTACTGCTGCTTTAATGGAAGCAAAGTGCCTGCCCCTGGATGAGTTAATCAAACGGACCTCTTTAGACGAATTCACAGTAACTGAAAAATTAAATGAGAAAGAATTTGTCTTTTTTGACGGGAAAGACTATACGCTCCAATTGTTGATTAATTCAATTGAGGAAGATATTTTTGATAGATTACAGGATTATCATCTTCTCCATTCGATGAAAATAGGGATCAATAAAGCTGAGCTGGTGCAAACCCTTCAAAAAAGAGTTCCAAAACATTTGCTGGATTTTGTTATCGAGAATGGAATTACCAATCATATCTTTAATAGAAGAGGGCAGTTTGTTTCGATAGCCAATTTTGTGCCTCATGTGCCCAAAAATTGGGCAAAGCGGACTGAAAATCTGATTGCCGAAATAAAAAAGGATGGGTTAAAAGTTCGTTCTCTAAAAGAGTATTTTACTGATGCCGGAATCCCTGGCACTCTGGAGGCAGATTTAAGACGCTTTTTAGAAGAGGAAGGAGTACTAGTCCTGCTGGATGCCCAGTTTGCATATCATGGAGATGTATTTCAACAAGCAGTGGCTAAATTGCGCAGTCAAACAGGAGCAGAATTTGATGTCGGAGCGGCGAAAGATGTTCTAGAACTTTCACGGAAATATATGATTCCATTTTTAGAAAAACTAGATTCAATGGGTCTAACCAAGCGTTTGGAAAATAAGCGAATTTGGAACAAGTAACAAAAAAGCCTCTATTCCGAGATGGAATGGAGGCTTTCGTCGGTTAAGATAAAAACTCTGCAGGGTTAAGTCCAAGCTCACGGCAGATATCGCTAACCATTTGCTTTTCATTGTTGTCAAAATTTCCATCAGCATAGCCAATGGCGATGCAATACCGGGCGACAAGACGAGCAATTTCGGGTTTGGTTCTAATTTTTCCAAGAGCACGGAAGGCTTCCGCACGACCCATCATCCGGTCATTTTCTATTCTAGAAACAAACAAGTTAAATTTTTGGATGACCTTCGTCGTATCAAAAACACGTAATTCTTCACTTTGATGGACGAACTCAATCATTTTTTGACGTTCAGAAGCATCCAAGTACCCATCTGCCATGGCCACTAAAGCACAGGCAGCAACCACTGCTTCAAGGACATCCTGACTTTTGTAGCGATTAAAAAGTTCCTGTGCCTTTCTCTTCGAATTGTTTGCCCATTCAGCGTAATCAGTTTGCGATGGGGACCAGGAATTTCCACAGCTATTACATGAAAATTTTAATTGATTTTTCCCGATGAATCCACCAAGGAGACCGACAGGACCAAGGATGAGTCCGCCAATGGCTGCTTTACCCAGACCGAATCCTTTCTTTCCTGTCCTCACATTTGACGAGTGGCAGCGCGGACAAATGATCTCATCTCCACCATATGTTTGGTGAGAATTTACTGTCGCAGGATACGACTGTGTCGGAAATCCGTAGGCAGGCTGTTGATATAATGATTCAGGCTGAAGATGGGTGCGCTGCTGATTTGGATTTGTATAATTTTGCTGGTATGGACTATTCTGCTGGAACAGATTAGGGCTTGATTGGCTTTGTTGGTATGCATTAGGATTTTGTTGGTAACTTGGCGGTGTTGGGACACTCGAAGGTGGATCATCAACAGCAATTCCAAAGTTCCGGCAAAGTGCTGCAAGGCCACCTTGGAAACCACTGGCTATCGCATTAAACTTCCATTCGCCATTATGCCGGTACAATTCAGCAGCGACAATGGCTGTTTCTACCGTGAAGTCTCTGCCCAAGTTAAATCTTAATAATTCCTCATGCGTTTGCTCATTAAAGATGCGCACATAAGAATCTGATATTTGTCCAAAATTTTGCCCTTTCATTTGAGCATCATGGATAGTAATGGTGAAGGCAACCCGATGAATGTGGGAAGGTACCCTAGCTAAATCAATCCTGATTTGCTCATCATCTTGTGCTCCTGCACCAGTACGATTGTCACCACTGTAGATGATGGATCCGTTTGCACCATTTGGATTATTATAGAACACAAAATCCTGATCACTGTTCACTTTTCCAGATTCACCTAATAAAAAGGCAGATGCATCTAAATCAAAGTTTGAACCCTGTTGATTAATATTCCATCCTAGCCCTACTACGACATTTTGCAGGCCAGGGTGAGATTTGGTTAAATCCACTTTTTGTCCCTTGCTAAGTGTAACACCCAATTTATTTCACTCCTCAACGATTTTGTTCCTATGTACATTATAATGTATTTTTAAAAAAGGGAAAAATTTCTAGATGTTCCAACTTCCTATCCTAGTTATATGTACGAAATAATGATGAAAAAGTTTCAAAATAAAATGAGAGAAACTAATTTGCACGTTTTCTTTAAAAAAGAACGCTGATCCATTGGACCAGCGTAGTTAAATTATTCAATAAGATTGGAATTATCTTTATTTTTTATAAAAGGCCACCAGTTGGCTTCTCCAAATGTTTTTACCATTACAGGGACAAACAATGGAAGTACGACCAGGGAGTACAAGGCCAATCCGATTAATAGTATCGTTGCAATTTCCAACAAGGATAAAACACCTGATGGCATCATTGCGGCAAATGTACCGCCTAAGATAACCGCTGCTGAAATAATAACGGTACCCATCTTTTTCATAGACAGTAGAATGGCTTTTTCAACTGGCATGTTTCGATATTCGTTGAAGCGATCCATTAAGAAAATACTGTAATCGATTCCTAAGGCTACTAATATAACAAAGGCAAAGAATGGCACCGCCCAACTTATTCCAGAGTAACCCAATAAATTAACAAAGATTTTTTCTGAAATGGCCATCGAAGTATAGTAGGTTAGGACGAGTGAGCCAATCAGATAAAGTGGCATAATGAGTGAACGAAGCAAAATCACTAAGATAATACTAATCCCAACAAGCATGAGAACAACGGTTCTTGAATAATCAGCTTTTGAAATAGAATCAAGGTCATTATGCATACTGGATACACCGCCAATTGCCACTTTAGCATTTTCGAGTTTGGTATCCTTAATCACGCGTTTGACTGCTTGCTTTATTTCTGGAACGCGGTCAATCGCTTCATTGGAATATGGATTTTTACTGAAGATCACATCAATCGTCATTACTTTTCGATCTTTTGACAAGTAAGCGTCGAGTGCTTGCTCAAAGTCTTTACTATCTAGCACGTCCTGAGGAATATAAAATCCATTTTGTTTCTGATTGGATACTTCAGATAAGTAATCTTGAGCCGAATTCAGTCCGTCCGACACTTTATTTAAACCATCAGCACTTTGAGTTAAGCCATCTGAAAGCTGTGTGATCTGATTTCCCATATCTTGAAATCCTGTTAGGAGCTGTTTTTGCCCATTATTGATTCCGGAAAGTCCACCGGTAAATTGGGGAAGTCCTGCAATGACTTTGCCTTGTCCTGCAGCCATTTTGTCAAGTCCAGTTTCAAGATCGGAAATCCCTTTTAACAGGCCTTCCATTCCGGTAATTAGGGCTTTCTGGCCAACAGTAATTTCTGTGAATTTACTGTTGGCAAATTCTATACCTTCTTGTGCACCTTTAAGCCCAGTATTTAATTGCTGTAACCCGCCAGCTAATTCTTTTGTTGCGGTTTGCGAGCCCTGAACAGTCATTTTAATAGCTTGATAGTTTTGATTTTGACCGATATCACTGTATTGTTGTTCTAGATTTGAAAAATATTGATTTGTAGCCGTTAGAGTTTTGTTCAAGGAACCTAATCCCGTTGCTACTTTCTCATATTGCCCATGGAGGGTAGCTAATCCTGTACTTGCCTTTTTATAGCCAGCGAGTAATTGTTTGCTTCCGGCTAGAACCTCTTTTGATTTTTCTTTAACCTGGGCTAAACCATCTTTTATCTGAGCAGAGCCGGCGGAACCAGATCTAATTCCTTTCTCAATAACTGTCAGCCCGCTTTGGATGTCGCCCATCCCTGTTTTTAGTTTATTCGTTCCATTTATTAACTCGCTGATTCCGTCGGTGGCTTCCTTCATTTTCGGCTGATTGGCTGCCATCTGGCTGCCAGCTTCCTCCAGGCCATCGCTGATTTTTTTAATTCCATCGTTACCTTGCTCGAGGCCTTCCCCGAGACTTGACACCTGTTTGGATAGATATAAATCATCAATTGTTTCCCCGGTTGGACGGGTTGCGGAACGGACGGAATTCACATCGCTGACACGTGCGAGCTCTTGACTTATTTTTTCCGTGATAGCCATATATTCCGAAGTGTTCATTTGGTCATCGTTTTTAATGACGATTTGGGTAGGCATAGACTCGCCTGGTCCAAATGATTCAGAAATAATATTAAAACCCTTTATTGATGGAAAATCATCACTGATTTCCTCAAGTGAATTAAACGATAATTGATCCTTATAAGTGAATAAGAAGGGGATAGAGATGACCCCGACGATAATAAAGGCAATCAATGGACGTGCGAGTGCAAACCTGCCCACAAATCCCCAAAATTTACTTTCACTATGCTCCAGTTTGCCCTTGGATGGCCAAAATAATTTTTTGCCAAGCACAGCCATGAAGAATGGGACAATTGTAACAAGGGCGATTAATAGGATTGCTACACCTACGGCAACCGCCGCTGCTGATTGATAGAGCTTAAAGGTCGAAAAGCCAATCGAAGCAAACCCAATCATAACGGCAACCCCGCTAAATAAAACTGTTTTTCCTGCGGTACGGTAGGTTTCCACAATCGATTCTGTTACACTATCATTCTTTGCCATTTCTTCTTTAAAACGGCTAAGCAGTAAAATACAATAGTCTGTTCCAATACCAAAAAGGACAGCAACTAAGAAAATCTGTGTAAAGGTTGAGAGTGGAAAGTTAACTTTATCCACTAATAAAGAAACAATCGATTGAGCCGTAAGATAACTGAACCCCACCGTAACCAATGGAATAATTGGTGCTATTGCCGATCGAAACACCAGTAGAAGCACAATTAGAATAAATCCTACAGTAATTCCTTCAGTTTTTTTCAATCCTTCTTGCGAGTTGGTGACAAGGTCATCGCTGATTACCCAGTTACCTGTGTAGTAATGCTCCAGTTTTACATCATCAATTTCTTTATATAGTTCATCTGCAATTTCTTTGGCTTCACGGCCATTTACATCCACCTTTACGGAAACAAGAATGGTTTTTCCATCCTCAGATACCAGTTGGTCTTTTAATTCGGATTGCTTAAAGTGGGTTAAAATTTCGGAAATCCCTAGTTTTTCCTTGTTTTTTTCAAGCTGATTTACGGCTTTTTCCGCACTTTCGAAATCGGCCTTGGTTAACTTTTTATTACTATGAAAAACCAACGCCGTTTGTAGATTACTGCCACTGTTTTCACTTGATTGAACATCTTTGAGGATTTTTTCGGCAATAGTTGAGGAGTATCCTTCTGGAACAGTAATTTGCCCTTTCTCCCGAACTAGCGTTTCCATATTTGGTGCCACCATAAATAGGGCGGTGATAACGAGGATCCACGCGAGTAATATAAACCATTTTCCTTTTATTATCGCTCTCACTATTTATTCCCCCAGTTCTTCGTTTTTCTTGTTGACTAAAATTTTTGCCAATTTTTCATACGTATTTATAAAGGTAGTAATTTCCGATTCTTCAAATTGGGTAATGATTGATTCAACTAGGAATTGAACTTTTTCTTGGCAATCCTCGTAGAGTGTGTAACCTTCCTTTGTTAGGGTTAAGTAAACCACTCTCCGGTCGCATTCATCACGTGTTCTTTGGATTAGACCGCGATCGACCATTCGATTAATGATGGCGGTGATGGCGCTTTTATTTACTTCGAAAGCATCTGCTAGCTCCGTAGAAGTGCATTCCTTTGCTTGATGAATATATCTTAGTATGTAATGTTGGTCGTTTGTGAGTTCGTCGCCAATTTGCCCCTTGATTAAATATTCGGCTTTTTTGTGGACTTGAAAAGATACGGAAACATACCGGTCAATTAACTCTTGAATGACGTTTTTATCCATGAATGTTTTCACCTCTAAATTTATGAAAAATAGTTAAACTGTTTAACTATTCACTTGTTAAACTATATAATAACCAAAAATTGCTGTCAATCGATATAAACTTTTTTCAATTCGGTGCTTCCTCGCAAATCTTAAGAACTTTTAAGGAAAAGTTAAGGATTAAATATAATACTGGTTGTAAGTTAGAAATTTTGGCATCCTGGGCGGAATTCAGGAACGCAAAAAGGAGTTAGTAAAAATGAAAAAATGGATAGTAATTGCAGGTAGCGTCCTAGTTATCGGTTTTGTCGGATATCAATGGAAACCATTATCGCTAAGTTCAATAACCGTGTCTGCGCAAGTTAGAACGGCAGTTGTTCAAAAAGGTACGTTAAACGTCAACATCAGCGGTTCGGGAACTGTACAGGCGGTAACCAGCGAAGATATTAAATCAAAGTTTGATAATAGTGAAATAGACGAGGTGTTAGTAGAGGTTGGTGAGAAAGTAAAGAAAGGTGAAGAATTAATTACCTTTTCGGATGGAAGTGATCCTGTAACAGCATCAGCCACTGGAGTTGTTACGAGCCTTGCAGTTTCAGCAGGCGAGCGTGTTACGAATGGACAAGTTGTTGCCCATGTAACCAATTACAACGAATTACAAACCGTGGTCCAAATTGATGAACTTGATATTTCCAAAATAAAAAAGAAACAGTCCGTTAACCTAATAATTAATGCGTTTCCTGATCAAACATTTACTGGCAAAGTTTCAGCTATTTCTGAAGAAGGAACATCCTCAAGCGGAGTTTCCACTTTCGCTGTTACCATTCATATTGACAAACCAGATCAACTTAAAGTCGGGATGAGTGCGGAAGCACAGATTTTAACGGTAAGTAAGGAAGATGCTCTTTATGTTCCGCTTGAGGCGGTATATACATCAAACAAGGAGAAATATGTCATCATCAATTCAAAGAGCGCAGATAATACCACCTCTGAAACTAAGAAAAAAACCATTCAAACCGGTTTAGCAAATGAAGATTATGTGGAAATAACAAAAGGGTTGTCAGAAGGTGAAACGATTAAGTTACCTCAATTAGCAAAAGCTAGCTCGTCTAAAACTTTAACGACAAATACACAAGGTAGTGTTTTTGGTGGTTTAGGCAATGCGGGAGGGATGAACCGTAGCTTTGGAGGTAGGGGTGGAAATTAAATGGACGGTAATTTCCTCGTTATTAGTGAATGGTGAACAATAATCAGCTAGTATGTTGGGAGTGCTTTGTTTGCTATAATTATTTTTATACGATGCTTAGGAGAGAAAGAGAATGCGCTTATTAGTTGTAGAAGATAATCTACCTTTATTAGAATCCATCGTACAGCTTTTATCCGATGAGTTTGAAGTTGATCAAGCTTCGAATGGTGAGGATGCATTGTTTTTGGCAATGCAGAATATTCATGATGTGATTGTATTGGATGTAATGATCCCCGAGATTGATGGGTTTGAAGTGTTACGGACTATTAGGAAGGAAGGCTTAAATATACCAGTCCTTTTCCTAACTGCAAGAGATTCGCTTGAAGATCGTGTTCAGGGACTTGACAGCGGCGGGGATGACTATTTGGTTAAGCCTTTCCAAGCTGCTGAATTAAAGGCGAGAATCCGTGCCTTGTTAAGAAGAAGCGGCAGCTTAACAACCAATCAAACGATTCAGTATCGCGGGATTGAATTGTTAGGAAAGGAAAGAGACATTGTTGTCGATGGGAAACAGATCAAACTGACAGCAAAGCAATACGAACTGTTAGAATATTTAATTCAAAACAAGGGAGCCATTCTCACAAAAGAACAAATCTATGACCGGGTGTGGGGGTTTGATTCAGATACAACCATCGCAATTGTGGAGGTATTTATGCATCATCTCCGTAAAAAATTAGAACCATCAGGCTATCATAGTGATATTAAAACGATTCGCGGCGTTGGCTATATGTTGAATGAAGAATAGGAGTTCACATGTTTCGGCAAACACTTATTAAATTAACCTTTCTAAATTCATTAGTATTTATCGTTCTTATAAGTATACTAGGGACCGTCATTTATTTTTATACAAGTAATAAATTATATAAAGATGTCAACCAATCCCTGCTCGAATCGATAGAACATTTACAACAGCAGCCGGATGGACCAGGTGGAATTCGAGAAGGTAATGGGGGGATTGGAGGGCAATTTCCAAAATTTATTAGGCGGGACCCACGGATATTAACCCTGATCTGGGATGAAGACAACCAGTTGTTGTTGGGACAAAATCGGGATGCGGACATTTTTGAAGGTAATGAGAAGTTAATCAAGCCTACAGAATTTAATACTTTAACAGATGTGGATGTTGAGGATTTTTCATTTAGGTATATTGCCTTTAAGGTGGAACATCCCCAATTAGGAATAATAACCGTTCAATTCATTCGCAATGTGAATTCTGAACAAGAATTATTGAATAGACTTTTGTTAATAATGTTAATTGGGATGGGTGTTGGAATTATTTGTGCTGTTGCATCAGGTTATTTTTTAGCGGGAAAGGCATTAGTCCCAATTAAAAAAGCTTGGCAGAAGCAGACAGAATTTGTATCTGATGCCTCGCACGAGCTAAGAACCCCATTAGCGGTTATCCAGGCAAAAACGGAAGTCCTATTTCGGGCTCCAAAAGCAACTATTCAGGATCGGATTCTTGATATATCAACGATTTCCAATGAATCAAGACGGCTTTCTAAATTAGTGACCAACTTATTAACTCTTGCTAGATCGGACTCTGATCAAATTGAGGTCAAAAAGGAACAATTCCAACTCGATGATTTGTTAAAAGAAATTCTTCAACAATATGAAGAAATTGCATTGTATCAAGAAAAATCGCTTTATTTACAAGAAACGGAACCTGTGCGATTTTTTGCTGATAAAGCAAGAATTCATCAATTAATCGTCATATTATTAGACAATGCCATGAAATATACAAATGAAGGCGGGGAAATACGGCTTTCATGTTCACAAAATCATTCCTCCATTTTTCTTAAAATAAAGGATACCGGGATTGGTATTCCAGAAAAAGATATTCCGAAAATCTTTGACCGTTTCTATCAAAGTGACAAGGCGAGGACGGCTGCTGAAGGAACAGGACTCGGTTTATCGATTGCAAAATGGATTATTCAGAAACATCATGGTAAGACAAGGGTGCAAAGCACGCCAGGTAAAGGAACGACAATTGAAATCATTTTCCCCAAAACCCAAAAAAATTAATTTTTTGGGTTTTTTTATTCAAAAAGATCAAGGTAGATCTATTTTTTAAGAAAAACTTAAGGAACCCCCTTCATAATGTGTTTGATATTATTCAGGCAAAGATTTTTACATGGAAAACTGAAGGGAGAAGTCTTAACATGAAGAGTACGAGAAAGACACATCTGTGGATAGGCTTAATTGCTTCCATTTTCATCTTTATCGAGTCCTTAACAGGATTGTTAATGAATGAACCTTGGTTAATCGGTCAAACACAGTTTCAAGGTGGAAAGGGGAATTTCCAGCCAGGTCAATTTAACCAAGGCGAGCGTCCCCAAGGAATGAATGGCGGTTTTGAACAAGGAAATCAACAAAATTCAGGACCTCAGGGCGGCGGCCCATTTCAAGGACAAGCTAATGGTCAGAATGGAAACGGTCAGTTCCAAGGGCAACGCGACTTTAGGGAAAATGGAAACCTGCCGGAGGGAATTCGTGGACAAAGGCCGGGGCAAGGGTCGATTATGTCAATCATCCGGGGCCTTCATGAAGGTAGAATTGGCAATACAAATGTGAAATGGTTAATAGATTTAACCGCCGTTGCCTTAATGATTCTAACAGGGACAGGAATCTATCTTTCTATGAAAGTTATCGCTGCAGAAAATAAGCGAAAGAAGCGGCAGGCAGAAAGCTTATTTGAATAGATTAATAATGTAAAAGCACACGATAGAATGATATGCTCCCGATAAAGTAGACAGATGAAATAATAAAAATCTGTTTACTTTTTTGGGGGCTTTTTCTATGGGGAAATATTCATCACAAGAAAAATTTGAGATAATAACGGCTTATGAAAACAGAAAAATCTCAGTTTCAGACTTTTGTAAACAACACCACATATCTTCTAGAACTCTGAATGATTGGATTTATCAATTTCAGACATATGGAACTGAATGGCTTCAGGGTTCGGGGGAATGGAAGCGGTATTCGAAGAAAGTAAAAACAGCTGCGGTTAATGACTTTCTTTCGGGTCAATTCTCTCAAGTTGAGATTGTACGTAAGTATGAAATATCAAGTCGTTCAGTGTTACAAGGATGGATTAGGATTTATAATGATCATAGAGAAATAGAAGAGACGAAAAGGGAGAAGAACTCTATGATTAAAGGCCGATCCACGACATTAGAGGAACGATTTGAGATTGTTATGTATTGCATACAGAACGGGAAAAACTATCAACAAACATCTGATCACTTTAATGTTTCCTATCAACAGGTGTATCAATGGATAAAGAAGTTTGAGAAGGAAGGACCGGACGGTCTAGAAGATAAGAGGGGGAAGCGTAAAACGGAATCAGAGTTAACCCCTGAAGAGAAAATACAGCGCGAAATGAAGCGGTTAGAGCAGGAAAATGAACGCCTTCGGGCGGAGAATGCATTCTTAAAAAAGTTGGAGGAACTCGAAAGGAGGCGGTTAAAGAGATAAGCCAGGTCCGTTTGGCCGATAAATATACAGCTATTCAAGAACTTCATGAGAAAGAGAAATTCTCCATTGTGCTATTATGTGAAATTGCGAGAATTCAACGCTCTTCTTATTATAAATGGCTTAATCGCACCCCTCCTGAGAATGAAAAGATGAATGAGGAAATCCTGGAGGAGATAAAACGTCTATATAAGAAAGTGGACGGTATATATGGATACCGCCGCATTACGATGAACCTAAATCGTACCTTACCAAAGTCCATTAATCATAAACGAGTGTATCGATTAATGAGAATAGCTGGAATACAATCCGTTATTAGACGCAAAAGGAAAAAGTATAAGCCAAGCACTCCACAACATGTAGCTGAGAACATCTTGAACAGAGAGTTCCACGCAGAGAAGCAAAATGAAAAATGGTTAACAGATGTAACTGAATTGAAGTATGGAGTCTCACAAAAAGCTTATTTAAGTGCGATTTTAGATTTGTACGATGGATCCATTGTCAGTTATGTATTAGGCAATTCAAATAATAATCCATTGGTATTTAAAACCCTCGATTTAGCTTTGGAAACTAACCCAGGAGCAAAACCTATCCTCCATAGTGATCGAGGATTTCAATACACTTCCCCTACTTTTAAAAGGAAAATTGATAAGGCAGAGCTGGTTCAGAGTATGTCGAGGGTCGGAAGGTGTATCGATAATGGACCAATGGAAGCTTTTTGGGGAACATTGAAAAGTGAAAAGTATTATCTGAACAAGTACAGCACCTTTGAAGAGCTGAAGAAAGACATTGAGGAGTACATAAAATTTTATAATTATGAACGATTACAAAAAAAACTAAACGGCCTAAGCCCCTTAGAATACAGGGCTCAAGCCGCTTAGTGTCATTTATTTATTTCCACTGTCTACTTGACGGGTGTCACTTCAGAAATTCGTGTGCTTTTTGTCCAGTCTATTCTACAATAATTGTCCCTTTAAACATTTGCATTCCACAGCTAAAGGTGTATGTGCCTGAATGATCAGGAGTAAAGGTTAGTTTTGTAGTACCCGTTTTTAAGTTGACATTGTTAATATTAAATTCAGGAATCATAAAGGTGGAGATACAATTCGTACTATCAAGCGGGTTGTTTATATCTAGTTCAACCGGAACACCTTTTTTGACACGAATGACATTTGGGGTATACCCCTGGGTGGTGACCTCCATCTTAACAAGCGGCTTGCTTTCCTTTGTTACATCCACTTCCGTTTTGGGAACTTCTTGACTTTCAGCGGCTTGGGCAGTTTCTGTTTGGTTTGATTTACTTTGACCCGGAATTTCTACCAAATCACTGCTATACATAAACAGAAATAACGATACCAGCACAATTCCTCCAGCGATAATCGCAAATGGCGAAAGTTCCTGTGTATCAAGGGATAATTTATTATTGGATTCAACGAAAATATACATAATCACGAATCCAATAATCAGGATATAGAATCCTAACAAGATTCCTAATAGAATTGTTGGATTAATAAATTGAATAAATGCACCAAGGATGGCGCCGATAATTCCGCCTATTAGACCAGAAATAGAGCCCATTAAGATAGCTAAAATCCCGATTGGGTGGCCTGCTAAGAAGCCAATGACAAATCCGATAATCATACTGACTCCGACTACTAGAAAAATCTCACCTGAAATGATGCCAATGATACTGCCGGTCAGTAAACCGGTAATCACTGCAATAACCATACTAATCATTGTTCCAGAGGTAGTAGCTAGTTTATTTTTATGGCGGTAGACAGAATAGATGGAATATCCGGTTCCAGTGGAAACTATAATTGCCGTAATGATCGTAAATATATTCATTTTTGGTCTCCTCTTACGTGTGATTGATTAACAACATAAGAGTATTATAAATGCAAATAAGCCGTTTAAATTTGTATATTCAGTGATTAATATGAACGTTTTATGAATATTGTTGAGGGAAGATAAGTCATGTGTAGTTTTTGGGAGATGTATTTATTCCTTTTTTTCTTTATCAAGGGTATTTTTATAAATCCGTTTCATTGCCTCATTTTGCATCCTGATATATTCTAGCAAAAATTCTTTCTCTTCTTCCTCTTGTCGGAGATCATCTTTTTCTTTATCCATGGAAACCACCACCCCATTTTTTATAATTACTAGCATTTTAACCGATTTATACACATGTTTAAAGTCAATGAGAAGGTAATTTGTTGACATCAGAAAAATATTCCATAAAAAAATTGACTTTTTTCATTTTGAAATATATAATTTTCAAAAATACTATTGAAACTATGACGGGGATTAGTAAAGTGAAATGGTCTTACCAAGAGAGGAAACCATTGGTGTGAGGTTTCTTAAGACGGTCATTTGAACCTGCCACCCGAGTTCTGTATCGAATTTAAAGATACATGCGGATCATGTCCGTTATCAAGGAAAGTGTATAGAGCAATTTTGCTTTATGAATTTAGGGTGGTACCGCCAGGCCTTGGTCCCTTTTTAGGATCAAGGTCTTTTTGTGCAGAAAAGCGGATACGCCCATATCTTTATTTTAAAAAAATAATGAGGTGTCAAACATGGCAAAAGAATTTGTAAAAGATGTTACGGCAATGGACGATGATTTCGCCCAGTGGTATACAGATGTCGTCACTAAGGCTGATTTAATTGATTATTCAAGTGTGCGTGGTTCAATGATTATCCGCCCGTATGGCTATGCTTTATGGGAAAATATAAAAAATGAGCTGGATCGGCGAATAAAGGAAACTGGGCATGAGAATGTTTATATGCCATTGTTCATTCCTGAAAGCTTGCTTCAAAAAGAAAAAGATCATGTCGAAGGTTTTGCACCTGAAGTGGCATGGGTTACACATGGCGGGTCTGAACCATTAGCAGAACGATTGGTTGTGCGACCAACATCTGAAGTTCTTTTCTGTGAGCATTATAGCAACATTATTCATTCTTACCGGGATCTCCCTAAGCTCTATAACCAATGGGCAAACGTTGTACGGTGGGAAAAAACAACTCGTCCGTTCCTGCGGACATTAGAGTTTTTATGGCAGGAAGGTCATACTGCCCATGCGACTGACGAAGATGCAATGGAAGAAACCATTAAAATGCTAAATGTATATGCCGCTGTCTGTGAAGAAATCCTTGCAATTCCGGTTGTAAAAGGACAAAAAACGGAAAAAGAAAAGTTTGCCGGTGCAAAAGCGACTTTTACCATTGAAAGCTTAATGCACGATGGAAAAGCATTACAGTCAGGTACTTCTCACCACTTTGGTACAGGATTTGCTGAGGCTTTTAACATACAGTATACGGACAAAGAAGGAAAGCTTCAGTACGTGCATCAAACGTCATGGGGCTTTACAACAAGAATTATCGGTGCATTAATCATGGTTCACGGCGACGACCGTGGTCTCGTAATTCCACCAAAAGCAGCGCCAACTCAAGTGATGATTGTGCCAATTGCGCAGCATAAAGAAGGCGTCCTTGATTTTGCTTATGATTTGAAAACGTCCCTTGGAAAAGTTGCTCGTGTCGATATTGATGCCAGCGATAAAAAACCAGGCTGGAAGTTCAATGAATATGAGATGAAGGGTATTCCAGTCCGTCTAGAAGTTGGACCTAAAGATATCGAAAACAAGCAAGTGGTTTTAGTAAGACGCGATACTTTAGAAAAAGTGTTCGTTCCACTAGATCAATTAGAAACAAAGCTTGTTGAGTTATTAGATGAAATCCAAACAAATCTTTATAATAAGGCTCTAAATCACCGAGAAGAAAGAACCTCAGTTGCTTTATCTCTAGGTGAATTAAAAGAGTCACTTGAAGCGAAACCTGGTTTCATTAAGGCGATGTGGTGCGGCGAATTAGCCTGCGAGGAAAAAATCAAAGAAGATACTGGAGCAACATCAAGATGTATTCCATTTGAGCAAGAACAAGTATCGGAAAAATGTGTCTGCTGTGGAAAAGATGCTGACAAGATGGTTTATTGGGCAAAAGCATACTAAAAACAGCAATTTTGGGGCTCTTCCTTGTATGGGAAGAGTCTTTTTTAGTACCATATCGAGGCGATATTTGGGTAATGAGCGAATTTTTGGAATCGATGAGCGAATTTCACAGTTAAATGAGCAAATTTTTTTCTGCTGTTAATCAGCGGCTTTTCCTATCAGCGAATTTAATGATTCTATCGGCGAATTCCACTATTCTATCAGCGAATCTTCTTAATTAATCAGCGAATTTTCCCATCCAATCAGCGAATCCATTCCAAGGTCATTTTTTTTGAAAAAGGAATTACAAAACCAGCAACGAATATTTTAAATCACAAGGAGGGCAAAATTATGAAACCAATACTATTAGATTTTTCAGAAGAGTTTTACACAGAGAGATTGCAAATACGCAAGCCTTTACCCGGAGATGGTAAAGCTGTTTACCAAGCCATGCAGGCGTCCTTAACCGAACTAAAAGACTGGATGCCTTGGGCCCATCTAGAGCAAACAGAGGACGATGTTGAAATTAATATTCGTGATGCACATGCCAAGTTTCTAACCCGTGAGGATTTGAGGTTACATATTTTTAATCGGGAAACAGGGGGATTCATAGGTTCATCAGGTTTGCACAGAATCAACTGGAGTATTCCGAAGTTTGAGATTGGCTACTGGATTGATTCTCGCTATAGCGGGAAAGGGTATATTACCGAAGCAACCGAGGCAATTACTAAATTTGCCTTTACCGAACTTAAAGCAAATCGGGTGGAAATCCGCTGCGACTCCCAAAATATCAAGAGCAGGGCCATTCCTGAACGACTAGGATTTAACTTAGAGGGGATTTTACAAAATGATGGACTTTCTGCTGATGGTAAAGGATTACGAGATACATGTATTTATGCAAAAACAACCAAAGATTAATAACAAAAGAGTACTGAATCACAGTACTCTTTTTTTAAAAAATTAGTCAAGGATATATCTCTTTAAATAAAATTTTGTAATGGCTAAATATTCACGTGAATAGGATTTTGGCACGGCGATCCATGGAGTTTCTGCTGGAAGTCCGTGCACCTCTAGTCCGTAGTCTCGAGCAATGGAGACGGCACGGTAGAGATGAAAATTATTTGTCACTACCAGACCAAGCCTTTCACCCTTAGGAATAAGCCTTTTAGAAAAGTTAATATTTTCATACGTATCAGTCGATTTATCCTCTAAAATAATCCGAGCATCGCTTATGCCCTGCTCGACCAGTTCTCTCCTAATCGATTCCGCTTCAGAGATATCTTCACTAGGTCCCTTTCCACCAGATGCGATGACAATTGTATTTTTATTTTTCTTTAAATAATCTGCTGCCGCATTAATTCTACTCGCAAATGCAAGGGAAGGGACGGTGCCTTTCACCCTTGCCCCGAGAACAATCAAATAGTCTGCATTTTTAGGAACGTCTTTATGACTATATTGACTAATTTTAAATTGTAAAAATCCGATATAAATCAAACCTAAAGTAACAAGAACACCTAACAATACAAACACTCTTTTCTTATTTTTCATCATTTCAAACCCATTTCATGTTATTTTTAAACTTCTTATATAAATAATAGATTAAAGTGGAGGAAAACTCTAACATATTTTTGAAATAGAGTATAATATTAGAAGAATTAATTGCATTTAGTGCCTACACATTTAATAATGGGAGGGGAACGACTTGAGTCCAATTGTTCCCGTAATCATCTCTTTTTCGATGTAACGGGCACAAATAACTTCTAACGTTACAACATGTTGAATCTCTTGCAACCGAATAATAGAAAAAAGGACTGAATTCATCAGTCCTTTTTTCTATTATTCGCAAACCCACGAAAGTCCTAGAGTTCCAACCCCCGTATGCACTCCGGCATCAGTAATTAGCATCATTATTTCCGTTTCAATTTCCGGAAAAGTTTCGTTGACTAATTTCTCTAACGCAGTTGCCCGTTCGATATCGTTAGCATGGACAATAGCTGCTTTCCTAACAGTTTTTGTTTCCAAATCGGTTTTTAAATTATTTATTAACCATGCAATGGATTTTTTTTCTGTTCTAACTTTATCTTTTATTTTAGCGCCTCCATCTTCAATTGCTAATATAGGCTTGATATTAAATAGGGAGGCTAGGATGGCTTGGCCTCCGGATACTCTGCCGCTTTTTTTGAGTTGGTCCAAATTTGATGGGACTAAATATAAACGAGTGTGCTCGCGTAATCCATTAAGTTTGGCCTCCACTTCACTGATTTCATAGCCTTGTTCTACTAGTTCAATCCCTTTTTTTATTAAAAATGAGAGTGGGTAGGAGCCAGTCATGGAATCGATAGGTACCAATTTAAAATCAGCCATTTCCGCTGCCATCACAGAGGTTTGAAATGTTCCGGATAGTAAGCTGGAGGCATGGATAGCGATTCCAAAATCATAGTTTTCCTTTAACTTTGTATAAAGTTCCACAAAATCACCAAGTCCTGGCTGGGAGGTTTGGAATTTCGAGTCTTCCTTTTTCATTCGCTCGTAAAACTCTTTTTGAGTGATATCTATTGTTTCCTTGTAGGACTCTTGGTTAATGACAATATTTAGTGGAACCACATGAATATTATTTTGCTCAATAAATTCTTTGCTGAGAGAAGCCGTGGTGTCAGTGATCCACGCAATTTTTGCTTTGTTCATCTTAATCCTCTTCCTCGGGTAAATATCCCTAACTTAAGTATCTAAACCGCAAAAGTGCGGCCGAAAATTTGTGTATTTTTGATATATTATGATAACTAGAATCAACATTACAAGAATGCATATTTTACGACAAGTTATATTTGTCATATTCAAAAGTGAACATTTTGTGACTAATGTACCTAGTTCGAATTATTCAAAAATAGCGATGTGTGATTTGAATCACTTAATACGCGTATGAAATTTCATATAATCACTATGAGAATAGTAATTACAAAATTACATAGGGAGTGTTATTCATGTTAGATCAAAAAACAATTGGAATTATTAAATCTACTGTACCTGTATTAGAAAAACATGGTGAAGCCATTACCACTCGGTTTTACCAATTGATGTTTGCTAACCATCCTGAATTATTAAATATCTTTAATCATGCCAATCAAAAACAAGGTAGACAACAAAAGGCATTGGCTGGAACGGTCTATGCCGCTGCCATGTATATTGATAATCTGGAGGTAATTCTTCCGGTTGTAAAACAAATAGCGGAAAAGCATAGAAGTCTTGGAATTTTGCCAGAGCATTATCCAATTGTTGGGAAACATCTTTTACTAGCCATTAAGGATGTACTAGGTGATGCAGCAACAGATGAAATTATTGATGCATGGGCAGCAGCATATAATGTCATTGCCGATGTTTTTATCAGTGTTGAGGCAGAATTATATGATGAAACAGTAAATAAACAAGGAGGCTGGAGTGGATTCCGCAATTTCATTGTTGATCGAAAAGTAGTGGAAAGTGAAGTGATTACCTCGTTTTACTTAACACCTGAAGATCATAAGGCAATTGCAGATTTTACCCCTGGACAATATATTAGTATCAAATTAGAAATAGCTGGTGAAAACTTTACTCATATTCGTCAATACAGCCTATCAGATGCTCCGGGTAAGGGTTATTACCGAATCAGCGTGAAACGTGAGGCGGGAACTGAAAATCCAGATGGTATGGTGTCCAACTATTTACATGATGGTGTGAATCAAGGTGATATTTTAAAAGTTAGTGCTCCAGCAGGCGACTTTGTTTTAAATACTGAAAAAAATACTCCTGTCGTGTTACTTAGTGGGGGGGTTGGTTTAACACCAATGATGAGTATGTTAAAGACAGTTGTAGAGGTTCAGCCAGAACGGAACGTCACTTTTGTTCATGCCGCTGCCAATGGAAATGTCCATGCTTTAAGAGCTGAAGTAGAGGAATTATCGAAATTAGACAATGTCAATTCATATTTCTTCTATGATTCACCAACAGAAGAAGACCGCAAAAATAATCGATTTGATGTGGAAGGATATGTAACTCGCGATTGGCTGCAAGAAAAAGTCAATTCAAAGGATGCGGATTTTTATTTCTGTGGACCGGTACCATTTATGAAAGCAATTAATCGATCATTAAAGGAAATTGGTGTAACTGAAGATCGAATTCACTTTGAATTCTTTGGACCAATGGGGAATCTAGAAGAATAGTAAAAAAAGCCGATTTCTGCTGGAAATCGGCTTTTTTAATGCTTTTGCAAATACTATTTTTAAAATACCAATAAATTGATGGAAAGCGATACTATATTAGAGAAGAATGGATAAAATACCAATATTGATTAATGAAAATTAATTGATATAAATCCAAAAAGAGAAAGGAGCTTTCATCATTGCAATATTTAACCACAATTATGAACGAGTATGGATACCTTGTTCTTTTTCTTTCGATTGCGCTAGGAATATTGGCGCTTCCAATCCCGATGGAAGCAGTGCTGGCATATGCAGGTTTTCTATCCTTTCTTGAACAACTCAATTGGTTCGGTAGTATTCTCTCCTCAGCATTAGGATGTACCTTAGGTATGCTGCTCTCCTATTGGGTGGGATTTAAGCTCGGTATGCAATTTTTTGAAAAGCATGGCAAGCGGATTCATATAGAGTCAGAGCGATTAGAGGCCATTTCAAATTGGATAAGAAAATATGGAAATAAACTGTTACTCATATCATTGTTCATCCCCGTATTTAGACATTTCATCGGTTATTTTTCAGGGATCACTCGTGTTCCAATTAAGGTTTATACTTTATATACGGGAATTGGATCGACCCTTTGGGTTTCGAGTTTTATTTTTATTGGAAAAAGCCTTGGACCACAATGGGATATATTTTTTGAAGCCATTAAGAGATACGTGTTTCTAACAATTATCGTCCTTTTTATTCTAATTGGCGTCATATATTTGTTTAAGAAAATTAGGAATGTTGTTATGGAAATGGGATCCAAATAAATGAACAAAACAAAGGAATTCTCTTTGAGGTTCCTTTATTTTTATTGTGTAAGTAATGATTAATGTTAATGATCATCGCCACCATGGAATTTTTCAGTAATTACAAGTATTGAAAGTTTGATTCATATCGCAACTATGATTAAATGAAAGATAGAAATGGCCAGAAAGGATGTTATTTGCATGAATAAGAATGTCATTCGTTCGATTACAGGCATAGCTGTGTTGTTTTGCCTCCTCTGGCTGGTCGGGCTTGGCTGGGCAGTAGGCGAGTATTATGCGGGAAAACCGGAGAAGGTTCCGGAAGTAAAGAGTGTTTCCAAGGAAGAAAATAAAAAAGAATTAAACATCGTGGCCCTAGGTGACTCCTTAACTCGAGGAACGGGAGATGAGACTGGAAAGGGGTATGTCGGTGTTTTGGCAGATGAAATCAAGGAAAAAACAAAACGTCCAGTTCAACTTACCAATCTCGGCATTAATGGACAAAGGTCTGATTCACTAAGGAAACAAGTCCAGGAAACCGAAGTAGGCCGCCAAATCGGGAAAGCTGATATGGTGCTGGTCACGATTGGCGGGAACGACTTGTTCCGAGGGGGCCAAGCATTAATGGACTTTGAAACAGAAGATATTGCTTCCATTGAAAAGAAGTACTTGGACAATTTAAAATTTGTTTTAAAACAAATACGCAAAAACAATCCAAATGCGAATGTGTTTTTCATTGGATTGTATAATCCGTTTATTGATTTAGATCAAGGAAAAGAAATGTCAAAGGTGGTACGCCATTGGAATTATGACAGTGCTGAAGTTAGTGGTTCTTTTCCGAAAATTGTATTTGTTCCAACCTTCGACTTGTTTGAGTTAAAGGTAAATGATTATCTATATTCAGATAAGTTTCATCCAAACTCAAAAGGGTATCGTTTAATTGCCGAACGAGTTGCCTCACTGCTCACCTGGTAAGGAGGGGAAATCGATGGAGAAAAAAATTACATTATCCGTTAAAGATTTAAAAAAAGTGATTGGAAAAAAAGAAATTATTAAGGGACTTACTTTTGATCTTTGTGAAGGAGAGGTATTTGGATTTTTAGGACCAAATGGAGCAGGTAAGACAACTACTATCCGCATGCTTGTCGGATTAATCAAACCAACATCGGGCAGTATTCTTATTTGTGGTTCTAATATTGAGGGGAATTTTCAAAAAGCAATGACAAACCTAGGCTGTATTGTGGAAAATCCAGAATTATATCCCTATTTGTCAGGCTATAATAACCTTCTTCATTTTGCCAGAATGATCGAAGGAATCGGTGAAGAACGGATTAAAGAAGTGACTGAACTTGTCGGTCTAACAGAAAGAATTCATGATAAGGTAAAAACTTATTCATTAGGGATGAGACAGCGTCTTGGGATTGCTCAAGCATTATTGGGAAATCCAAAAGTGTTAATCCTTGATGAGCCAACAAACGGCTTGGATCCGGCAGGGATTCGGGAAATGCGCCAATTTATTCGTTATCTTGCAGAGGAAGAAGGTTTAAGTGTTCTAGTTTCAAGCCATCTTTTAAGTGAGATCCAGCTTTTATGTGATCGAGTCGCGATCATATCCAAAGGGACAATCATCCGAACGGATACGGTCCAACAATTGCTTTCCAATCGAGAACGAGTGGTTTGGCATATACAACCACTTGATCGAGGAAGGGAAGTATTACGTTCTCTAACAAACATTGAAGAAACAGATGAAGGTACTATTTTGACGGAATTTAATGAAAAAAAGATTCCTCTATGGAATAAGCAATTGGTTGAAGCCGGTGTTTCCGTGATGGAAATGAATCGAAAAATGCCAGTCCTGGAAGATTTATTCCTCGAGCTAACCGGGGGTGACATGATTGAATAAGTTAATTCAGAATGAAATGATGAAACTGATTGCTAAGAAACGACTCATTGTTATTGCTATCATTATTGGCGTTCTTGTCATGCTATTTACATATGCACAATTTAAACAAGTACAAACACAACGTGAAAAACTAGGAACCAGTGATTGGCGAACAATATTACAACAGCAGATCGTTGATACGACGAATCGTTTAAGCAGCAGCCGAATAACAGATGAATGGAAGAAACAGCTGCAAATCTCTCTCCAGCAGCAACAATATTATCTCGATCATGATATCAATCCATCTGAGCCAGGTGCCCCAACGTTTATGAGAATTTTTCTGGAAAACTCGATTGATCTGTTTATTCCCTTAATGGTTATGGTGATAGCCAGTGATCTGGTCTCTTCTGAACATAGCTTAGGATCGATCAAGCTGCTGTTGACAAGGCCTGTCAAGAGGTGGAAGGTGCTCTTGAGTAAATATTTTACCCTGTGTTTAGCGATTTCCTTAATCATTGCGATTGCAGGGGTTCTTTCCTATTTAATTTCCGGTCTAGTCTTTGGTTACAAGGGGTGGGGTGCCCCAATATTGACAGGATTTAATGTGACTGAGACTGGATTAAATACGTCTGAAGTCAAATTGATGGGTCAGTGGAAATTTTTGTTAATGGACTTTGGACTAGTCTGGTTTGTATCCATTGTTGTTGGTACCCTTTCCTTTATGCTGTCAGTATTGATTCGAAGTACAGCAGCTGGTATGGGTGTAATGCTTGCCTCATTAATCTCAGGAGCCATTTTAACAAACATGGTATCCTCATGGGAATCCGCCAAGTACCTTTTTATGGTCAATTTGCGGTTAACTGATTATATGAAAGGAACAGCACCACCGATCGAAGGAATGAACCTTTCATTCTCAATCCTAGTCCTCTTCGTTTGGTGGGCAGGAGCCATCTCCGTTTCATTCTTTGTCTTTACCAAAAGAGATGTATATTAAAACAAAGAAATTTCGAACTTGAAAGAAAATTATAAAATTATTAAAATATAAGAGAGGAGAATTGACAAATGGAGGAGTGTTTATGTCATTTGCTATAAAAAAGATCGATCATATCCAACTTGCTGCCCCTAAGGGATGTGAAGAAGCCGCGAGGGAATTTTTTGGTGGAATCCTCGGATTATTCGAAGTAGAGAAACCTGCAGAATTAAAGAAACGAGGCGGTGTTTGGTTCGAATTTGGGACCTTTCAACTTCACATCGGTGTAGAAGAACCGTTTTCACCAGCAAAAAAAGCACATCCTGCCTTAGTTGTTGAGAAGATCGAAGAATTAAAAGTTCATCTACGTGAAAAGAGAGTGGCATTTACAGAAGATGAACTTCTTCCAGGAGCAAATAGAATTCACCTCCATGACCCCTTCGGCAATCGTCTTGAGATTTTAGAATGGGAATAGGAAAATGCCTTTAATAAATAAAAAACAGCCCCATTCCTATTGGAATGGGGATTTGCCTTTACTTGGGGGATTGAAGGCCATATTAGAAAGAGAAATCTTTTGTATTGTGAAATATTTCACATATCTTCTATTCATAGAATACTCCACTTCAAATAATTCCACAAGAGTATTTTTACTAAAAATTTGTCAAATTGGTAAATTTTTTTTCAATTACTGGGAATGATAATTTCGTACCAGAGATGAAATTTACTAAATACGTTTGAGGAAGGAGATACTTATGAAATTTAAATTGTTACTTTTATCATTAGGCATATTAATGTCAGTGCCTGGAATGGCTGCCGCCGCCCCAGCCACACCAGATACCTCCAATGGTGAACAGAGGGAAAAAGCCCCTTGTAATTGTGAAGAAAAAGGGCATCGCAACATGATGCATAAAGATTGGCAAGCAAAGATGGAAGAAAGACAGAAAATGCTTCTTTCCTGGGTAGATCAGTATACACCCGAGAAGAAAGCAGAATGGACGGCAGTCCTGGCCGAGAAGAAAACCCTAATGAACCAATGGATGAGTCCTGAAAATGCTGCTAAACGTGAAAAATGGAAAAAGGAAAAAATGGCAAAAATTGTAGAATTAAAAAAACAATTGGATGCTGGAAAGATAACAAAGGAAGAGTTTTTCAAACAAGCACACGGTGGAAAAGAAATGTCTCATTGGAAAACGTTCCACGAACTAAAGATGTCAGTTGAAAAAAAGGATAACAAACAAGCAGCATTACTATTAAATCAATTGTTAGAACAAAGTAAACAACATAATCAAAAAATTAAGGAATTACTTATAAAATAATAAGTTTTTAGCCAAAAAAACTAATTCAAACAGGAGAATTAGTTTTTTTATTTTCTAATAGTAAATAATTACATGTTAAAAGGACGTAATTAAGGGAACATTTAAGAGTGACAAACATAGAGGAGGCTTCAAAATGAAGAGAAAAAATCTAATGATGACAACTGTTGCTCTAGGTGCGGCATATTTACTCCGTAATCCAAAATCCCGGAAAAAATTAATGAATCAAGTTCAATCGTTTACGAGAAAATAATGTCCAATAAACATCCCCTTCAAGTGATTGAAGGGGATGTTCCCTGGAGTTGAGAATTACTTCTTTAAATTAATTGTACCTCGTTGTGTTTCCTTGATATCTTCTTTTATTTCTTCCCTTATATCTTCCGCAATTCCATCAGTGGCTTTTTTAAATTCACGAATCGAACGGCCAAAGGCACGGCCAATTTCAGGGAGTTTGTTTGGACCAAAGATGACTAAAGCTACGATTAAAATCAAAATTAATCCTGGTACACCAATATTTGAAAACATATTTTCATCTCCTACTGGATTAAATCCGCCTGCACGTAATGATACAGTAGTTTTGCAGTATTTTCAATGGAAGTTTCATGTGTTCGCTCGAATGCATGGGATGAATCGATACCAGGACCGATCAAGCCATGGACGATATCATGACCTGAGCGGATTGCAGCTGACGCATCTGAACCGTAGAAAGGATATATATCTAATTTATAATCGATGTTATTCTCTTCGGCAAGTCGCATTAAGTTCTTTCTCAATTCAAAATGATACGGTCCACTTGCATCCTTCACACAAATGGAAACAGTATATTCATCAGTTGATTGTCCGTCGCCCATTGCCCCCATATCTACTGCTAAATATTCGACAGTTTCGGGAGTAATATTTGAGTTTCCACCATATCCGATTTCTTCATTATTGGAAATTAAGAAATGCGTTGTATGGGGCAGGGGAATATTTTCCGACTTAATTTGTTTCATTAATTGTAGAAGAATACCCACACTTGCTTTATCATCCAAATGACGCGATTTTATATAACCACTTGGTGTGATTTCTACGCGGGGGTCAAATGAAACAAAATCACCCACTTCAATTCCAAGTGCACGAACTTCTTCAGCATTATGTACCTTTTCATCGATTCTTATCTCAATATTGTCCTGATTGCGCTCCGCTTTTCCTGCATCTTTATAGACATGGACAGAAGTTTGGTGCATTAATATGGTGCCCGTAATTCTTTTTCCGCTGCTTGTTTCAATTTGACAATATTCGCCTTCAATGGAGTTGTACTTAAACCCGCCAATTAGATCGATCTTTAAGCGTCCATTAGATTTCACTTCTTTTACCATTGCCCCAAGTGTATCCACATGTGCTGTCAGCATCCGATGTTTACTTGAATCTTTTCCTGCAATTGTTGCGATTAGCCCTCCTTTACGGTTTCGATAGGTTTGAATTTGTAATTCAGCTAGGAATTTTTCAACATAGGTAATCACTTCATTCGTATTTCCGGATGGACTTGGAATGGATACTAAATCAGCTATTAATTTCATTGTTTCTTTGGTATTTGTGTTTACCACAGCAACTGCTCCTTTCTATATATCTCTTACATACTATTATACATAATTATGACTTTCATGTGTTTATTCGCAATTGTGGTTAACTATTACAATGACATTGCATAACTTACCAAGTGTTAATTTTTTTCATATGGATTAAAAAAATTTGGTTTGGGCATTAATGAAGTATTCGAACTATTTGGAAAAAATTATATTGCGTCAGACACAATTGGAGGATAAAAAATTGACCAGAACTGAACTATACCATCCCAAACCGAAACATTCCTTCATAAAAAGTTTATTTATTTTAATAATCATGTGCTTTGTAGTAACTGTCGGATTCTTTGTATTTCGGCACTATTATCAAAACACAATTAAAATTGAAGCTCCGATTGAAAACCCAGGACCAAAGGTGGTAATTCATCTGCCAAATGGGCAAAAGGTATATACCTATGAAAATTTACTTTTCGAAAAAGATGGAAAAACCTATTATAAAGGCGAGCGGAATACGATTGATTTAACAGGTGGTATTGTTGACTATGAAGAGTGGAAATAAACAGCGACTTGGGAAAAGAAAGGACTAGCGGCAGGAGCTAGTCCTTATTTCATGCCTGTCGCACCTGATCAGATGCATTTGCTTTTATTATTTAAACCATCCTTTTTTCTTAAACCAAAGAGACATGCCCATTGCAACTAAAATCATTAGAATCAGCGTAGAAATAAAACCATATTTCGACGATAGCCCAGGCATATAGCGAAAATTCATTCCGTACAATCCAGCGATGAAAGTGAGGGGCATGAAAATCGTGGTGATCACGGTTAAAACCTTCATGACATGATTGGTTTGATGTGAGTTAAGTGAAATATAGCTGTCACGGATATCTGTGGTAAGTTCACGGTTTGCCTCAATCATTTCTGTTAACTTCAGTAAATGGTCATGAATATCAGAAAAGTATTCCCTTTTTCCCTGGATGAATGTAAGTCGCTGTGAATTTAGGACTCTGTATATAAGATCGCGCATCGGTGAAATGGTGTGCCTCAATGATAGTAGATGGTGCCTTGTATCAAATAAATCCTCCAGCAATGCCTCCATGGATCTTCCTCTAGGATTCTCGTCAATCTCAGTTAATCGTTCTTCGAGTTTAAAGACTTGTGGGAAATAACTATCAACCATTTTATCAAGTACAAGGTATAGTACATGTGTTGGCTCCCACTTTTTAATGTTAGTGGACTCAGTAAATCGTTTCCATACTGCCTCGATTTCAGTTGAAGGGCTAAGGTGAAAGGAAACGATAAAGTTTTCACCTAAGAAAAAATCAATCTCGTCTCTTTTAAGTGTTTGGTGATTTAGGGATTGTGTAATAAAAAAAGTGTGGTCCTCGTAATAATCCAACTTAGGTCTTTGTAAATGATTAATACAATCCTCGATCGCCAATGGATGGAAATGAAAAGGATCTCGTAGATATTCGATTTCCTCATCAGTTGGCAGATGAAAATCAACCCAATACCATTTATATTCCCCTTTAAGCAAATCATCGATTTTGATATCGTTAACCAATTCATAATTTTTATTTACAGCAATTGTCTTAATCATAATAACTCCTTATCTTGAATGACCATCCTCTTTTATAGGATGGTATAATTTAGGAGAAAAATACCTTCTAAAGAGGAGTATATTAAGAAAGAAGTTGTTGAGAGGTAAAAAAATATACATTGTAGATAAGGGGCAAATGAATAAAAAAGAAGCATTCTAAAAGTAGAATACCTCTTAATTTTATCTTTAAATATTACACACTAGGTGAAGTTTCTTTATTCCTCATCGCTTGTGGTATGTAAACACAGAAGGGTTCACTTTCCATATAGTCCCCAGTAACTGCATAGGTACGCGAACGAGAGCCGCCGCACATTTTGTTATATTCACAGATGCCGCATTTTCCTTTGTAGTGATCTGGCTTGCGTAGTTCTTTAAATACTTTGGCCTCTCGGTAAATTTCAGCGAGCGGGGTATCACGGATGTTTCCACCAACGATTGGAAGTAATCCACTTGGCATGACATCACCAATATGAGAGACAAATGCAAAGCCGTTGCCATCATTTACACCTTTAGGTGCACGCTTTAAACCATCATGCATAGAAGCAAAATCAGTTGTAATGGAATCTTCGTAATGAATTTCGCCTTTTTCAATCAATTGTTCTCGTGTTTTTTGTTGCAATACAACTCTGCGGTAATGCTGGGCTGCCGTTGTTTTGATATCATAGGGAGCCGTTTTGCTCAATTCATATAACCAACGGAACACTTTTTCATGTTCAGCAGGAGAGATACAAGCGTCCATTTGTCCTCTGCCTGTAGGAACTAGCAGAAAGATATACCACATGACTGCGCCAAGTTCGCCGACAAGCTTTGCCATCTGTTCAAGCGAATCATAATTATAAAGAGAAATGACGGTATTGATTTGCAGCGGCATATCTAATTCGTTTAAGTACTTAATTTTTTCAACGGTTAGATCAAATGACCCTGGAGTCCCACGGAAGTGGTCATGTATTCCTGGGGTTGGACCATCTAAGCTAAAGCCCCAGCGAGAAAGTCCGACATCCTTGAACATTTTCATTTTTTCTTTGGTAACATTAGCAGTAGCACTTGGTGTCATCGAAACACGCATGCCTTTTTTGATCGCATAATCAGCAAGCGCATAAAGGTCTTCTCTCATCATACAATCCCCGCCTGTAAATACGAGCATTGGATTGTCCATTTCATAGATTTGATCGATTAAATTAATTCCTTCATCATGTGTTAGTTCGCGTGGGTCTGGAGTAAGCTGCGCATCAGCACGGCAATGAACACACTTAAGTTGACAAGCTCTTGTGACTTCCCAAATAACAATAAATGGATTCTTGTCATAATCAATTACAGTTCGCATTCCATGAGGATGCCCCATAGCATGAGGATGTCCTTTCCCTAATCCTTGCATCATCATCACCCAAATCATTATGATTTATAAAACTATAAAGATTGTTTCTATAGGTTTATTATAGGTTTAACAGACTAGAGTGCATGGTAGGATTGTTACAATATTTCTACATTACTCGTATGAATAATCAGATTTCTCTTAATCCCTTAATCATCTTTTTTATTACATTTATGTTTCAAAAATATTATTAAAAATAAAATTCTTATGCAAATCGTTACATAAATAGGATTGAGGAACAGTCTGTTTGTAATATTAAAGGTCTTCCTTTCCAATACTATTATTTTTTGCCAAGTAAGCCATATCTTTGGGGATTCAAACAACCCTTAAAATTCGTTTATGATGGTATTACAAGAACGAAATGAAGGGGTTCAACGATGAAAAAACATCTATTATCTATCGCAGCAACGGCGGGGATCCTGTTTTCTACATATGCTGGAACGGCAAGTGCACACGAAAACATTTATACCGTACAGTCAGGAGACACACTTTGGAAAATTTCACAAGCTAATAAGGTCACTGTAGCAGATTTGAAAATTTGGAATCACCTAACATCTGATTCTCTTAATGTAAATCAAAAGCTGACCTTATTAGCACCACACAGCCATGAAACGGCAACGATATCCTATACCGTTCAAAAAGGGGATACATTATACCTAATCGCTTCTCGTAATAAATTATCCGTTGCTCAGCTTAAATCACTGAATAATCTTACAACTGATACGATTTATGTTGGACAAGTCTTGAAACTTACTACAAGTGGGATTTCAACACCAGTGCCTGCTCCAACGGTATCAAAGGCGCAAATGGTAATGGATGAAGCCAAAAAATACATTGGGACACCGTATTTATGGGGCGGAAATACACCTGGTGGTTTTGATTGCAGTGGATTAACGAGTTACGTGTTTAATAAGGTAGGAGTATCAATTCCTCGGACGGCAGCCACTCAATGGTCCGGAATGAAGTCTGTCAGCACCCCAAAACCCGGAGATTTAGTATTCTTTGAAACATATGCTCCAGGTCCTACCCATGTAGGGATTTATTTAGGCAACAACCAATTCATTCAAGCGGGTTCAAAAGGTGTATCCATCGCAGATATGACAAATTCCTATTGGAAACCAAAATACCTTGGTGCGAGAACAGCATTTTAATAGATAAGCAGGAGAGGGCCTTTTCAACACGAAGGGCTCTTTTATTTTTCCAAAATTAAAAATATAGTATGATAGGATTAATCAAAAAATGAAGTGAATGGAGTTGTCGGATGTTTAAAAGAGTATTAAGTATAGGGATTCTACTGTTAATCATAGCAATAGGTTTATTTCAAAAGGATGAATTACTTCAGCTTTTGAAACAAGGGGGAGCCCTATCTATTTTGATTAGTATGCTATTAGTAGCAATTTGTGTTTTTTTTCCTGTCATTCCATTTCCAGTTCTAGCAGGAACAATTGGTGCGGTATTTGGAACTTCTCAAGGGGTGATTGTATCCTTAACAGGAGCCATGGTAGGAACAATGGCATTCTTTTTCCTATCTAGGTATGGTTTTCATGATTATGCTCAGCAAAAACTAATGAAATATCCGAAGGTTCAAGAATACGATGAGTTTTTAAACAAGAATTCCTTTGTGGCAATCTTAACCTGTCGATTAATTCCAATCATACCGGCACCGGTTGTTAATATCGTGTGTGGTTTAAGTCATGTCAAATGGCTAACTTTTTTTACGGCATCATTCATTGGGAAAATACCAAATATTCTTCTGTTATCGTATGCTGGTGCATTATTTAGTAACAACAAGCTCTATTCTTTTGGAATATATGGAGTATATTTGATTATTATTTTTATCATTAACTTTATAATTATTTATCGAAAACAAGCAAATAAATCAATGGATTAAACGACTTCTCGAATGTTTAAATCATTTTGTTTTTCAACTGAGATGACTTCCTTGAAAAAGCTTTTTAGGATAAGCCATTTAGCTGGATAACTGTAAATGAAATCTTCCATCACCTGTGAGGAATAGTATAAAAAACAATCGATGCTTACTTTTTCCTTTTTTAAGTCGTAAAGAAGCGCATGTGGAATGGTGTAATAGTCATTCAATTGATAAGGATTGAATTTTACGACTTGAATTTTTTGCTCATTGATAAAATTTTTTAAAGATTGTTCTTGAATGGCTATACTTTCTTCCTTGTTAAGTCCATCCAAACAAATACGATCATTGATAAAATAAATACCCTGCATCACATAACACCCCGATTTTTTTTCTTAATTGGTATTGTTATTGACAGGGTTTAGAGGAAGTATACTTCCTTTTGAAAATACATATGGAGAGATAAAAAATGATAAGTGCTGCAATACATGGATTTATTCTAGCTTTTGGGCTCATTCTGCCACTTGGAGTCCAAAATGTGTTTATTTTTAATCAAGGGGCGATGCAGTCGCGTTGGATTTATGTCCTACCAGTCGTTTTGACGGCTTCCATTTGTGATACACTACTTATTTCATTAGCTGTTTTTGGTGTCTCGGCGGTTGTTTTAGGGATTACTTGGATTAAAATGGCGTTAGTGCTTGGGGGAATTCTTTTCTTACTATACATGGGAAATTCTACGTGGAAAAGTAAACCTAAAGACGAGAAAACAACAGGTGATACATTTTCACCCCGAAAACAGATTATGTTTGCTGCTTCAGTTTCTTTATTAAACCCTCATGCAATCATGGATACCATTGGAGTAATTGGTACTAGTTCTTTATCCTATTCGGGCTCAGCCAAAATTACCTTCATGGTGGTTTGTATTTTGGTTTCCTGGCTTTGGTTCTTTGGCCTGTCGATCGTAGGGAGATTGGTAGGTAAGGTAGATTCTTCAGGGAGATTTATTCTTATTTTAAATAAAATTTCCGCCCTAATTATGTGGGGAACGGCGATTTATCTTATGATTTCTTTTTAACGGAATAGGTATTCTTATTATTATTTGGAAGATATATTTGAGAATGCTATCGATGGTTTATGTAGAATCTATTCTTGGGTTGAAAATTCAATCCTAATTTTCCACGATAAATGGTTTTCACATCCAAAACATTGGAGGTAACGCACACATGCAAACCATTCAACATTCGATTACACACATTAATCAATGCCGTCAACTTGCTCAGCAATTAATCCAACAGACACAACAAGCAAATCATCAATACCAACAAATGCTTCAAAATGAACAACAAAATACACAGTTGCTAGAGCAAATGATGCAAAAGGAAAGAATGGCAGTTCAAACCATTCAGCAAAGCCTTCAAGGGCATGAGTTAGCAATCCAAAGATGCCAAGAGGTAATTGCGCAGTGTAATCAAATGGAGAGAGAACTATCTGGACAAGCGGGATCAGTTGGATTTCAAACCCAAACGTATATGAACCCTGTTTTCCAAGCACAGCCGTTTCAAAACTATCAGAACCCTTCTTTCCGTCAATAACGAAAGTCTAAACAGCAACAAAAGCACGCATTTAAGAATGAATGCGTGCTTTTTCCATAAGAAAAAAATTACCCAGCTATTGGCTGGGTATGCAAAACTAATCTATATTTTAAGGGGGCGGAGGTTTAAGGTTCTTCCGTGAACCTATTTATAGGATAAGGGATAAATATTAATAAATTATGAACGAAAGATTAATAGTATAAGAAAAGGTGATAAAATGAGAGATTTTCATTGTTGCGCCACATGCAGGCATTTTAAAGCAGAGAAAAGGGCAGAGGGAATGCACTATTTTTGTAGTCGTTTAGGCTTTGAAACAAAAACGACCTACAAATTTAATTGCTGGAATCCGAAAGAAAATATTAAGAAAATGATTGATAATAATAGGAAGGATATTGATACTCAAGGATGAGTTACACTTTTTTCTATATTTAATGACAAATATACATTGTCCTCCTGTCATTATCATGTTACTTTCATCAATATTAATTAAGGTAATTGAAGGTAGGGAGTGAATTCTAATGGCTGCAACACATGTTTTTTCAAAGAAAGAAGAACTAGCGAATTCAATCACACACGGAATAGGAGTAATGCTTAGTATTGCTGCCTTAGTTATATTGATTATATATGCTTCCCTGTACGGGAACGTCTGGCATATCGTAAGTTTTACAATCTTTGGTGTAACAATGTTTATTCTTTATATGTCTTCAACATTGCTCCATAGCTTCCCGGAAGGAAAGGTAAAGGATCTTTTTGAGATTTTTGATCATTCTTCTATTTACTTCTTTATTGCCGGTACCTATACACCATTTCTATTAATTGTAATTAAAGGGGCGCTGGGCTGGACACTGTTTGGAGTTGTTTGGGGACTGGCGATTGCTGGCACCGTCTTTAAATGCTTTTTTGTGAAAAAGTACCTTTTTACCTCTACGCTTCTCTATGTAGTCATGGGGTGGTTAATTGTTTTTGCATGGAAACCTTTAGTAAATAATCTCTCTCCACAGGGTATGACCTATTTAATTATTGGCGGTGCCCTTTATACACTAGGTGCCATATTCTATGTTTGGCGAGGGTTTAAGTATCACCACGCGGTTTGGCACGTGTTTGTGTTGGCCGCAAGTGCAGCCCACTTTTTTTGTGTGTTATTTTATGTTTTGCCAATAAATTAAAAGAAACAGCTCTCACACGAGGCTGTTTCTTGTTACATATATTTTTGCTATTATACATGCCGCATTTTTCTAAAATTCAACGTCTCTCGTGAAAACCATAAGCTCATTAAAAAGCTGATGATTCCAATAACCAGTAAAACCTCCCCGATGATTTTCATACTTTCCGCAGTAATGTTTTCTCCAAAAATTAACCCTAAAATGATTGATGCTAGAATTGAACCTAAATATCGGCAAGTTTGAAATAGGCCGGAGGTTGTCCCAATGATTGCATTTGGACTTTCCTTAACCATCGCTACTTGAAGTACAACATTTCCAATACCATAACTTAAGCCCATGATTGATAATATAATCCCAATACCAAGATAAGAGGATTGAACAAAAAACAACCTAAAAGACAGCGCACCTAAGATTGATAGAGATGCCCCTACCATAATCGGCTGGTTTACACCTGAACGATCGATCCATTTTCCAGTGACAGATGAAATAATTATGCTAACACCGGACATAAATAACATTAACATACCGCTCAATTCAACACCTAAACCCAAACCTTCTTGAAAATAACTAGGCAAACCGAAAAATAAACAATAGAAAAAAATATTCAAAAAGATAAACTGGATATACACCATTGAAAGCTTAGGATGTTTTCTGAAAATGCGAATGTCGATAAATGGTTCTGTAACCCTTAATTCTCTCCGAACAAATAATCCGAAAAAGATGATTCCAACAATTCCGGAAAGATAATGTATATTCGCATCAAAAGATAACAAGAACCATAAAAAGAAGACCATTCCTGCAGCAAAATAACCTATTCCAAGAAAATCAAGATGAGAAAGTAATCTCTTGATATGAGACTTATCCTGTTTCATATCTTTAGGAAACATAAACCAACCTAATATTAAACTGAGGAGAATAAATGGGAAATTGACCCAAAAGATAGCTGGCCAATTCCCTAACACAATTAAGAAACCACCGATTGTCGGCCCAAGTGCGACCATCGCAGAGGCAAATATTGATAAAACGGCAAGGGCTGAAGCTTGCCTTTCTTTAATATGGTCGCGAATTAACGCCATTCCGGACGGGTAAATGGCACTAGATCCAATTGATTGAAGCAGCCTCATTGCAAGTAACATCAGAAAGGAGGATGCAAGCGGGGCACCGAGCGCGGACATGGCAACTACAATAAGTCCTGTTAAGAAGGTTTTTTTTCGGCCAAAGATATCACCGAGCTTTCCCGTCACTGGCTGTGCTACTGCACTAGCTAAATAGAAACTGGATATTAGCCAGGAAACCGTTGAAAAGGAAAGGTGAAAATCTTTCTGAATGCTGTGTAATGCTAATGCAATCATAGATGAGTTAAGCGGATTTAACATCGTTCCTGTGGCAACCGCTGTTAGAAATAATGTTCGATTTTTCTTCATAACGTCTTCCTTTACTAAAAATAGAATTAATATACTTTTTGCAATATCTGTAACATCATACCAATTAATAGTATATTTCAATAGAATAAAAAAAGAAATTGTTTGAATTTGTTGAAATGTACATTAAATATGATTGATGTTAGGTTTTACACAAACTGGATATTTACTCATTCTAGGAATAGCCCCCCATAAATATAAATAGGATAGATATCCACATATATGTGGGGGGAGGGATGGAATTGGAGGTTATTGGGAAAAGCGTCATTCGCAAAGAGGCTCTTGATAAGGTGTCAGGGCGGGCAAAATATACACATGATTATCATTTCAATCCGATGTTATCTGGCAAAATGGTCATTAGTCCTTATGGCCACGCGAAGATAGTGGAGATTGATACATCCGAAGCTTGGAAGATTAATGGGGTTAGGGCCATCCTTGCTGGAAAGGAATACCCATTAACAGGGGAAGCCATCCGGGACCGGCCCCCTATTGCATATGATAAGGTTCGCTACCATGGTGAAACGGTTGCACTTGTTGTAGCTGATTCACCAACACAGGCTAAAATGGCTGCTGACCTGATTAAAGTCCAATACGAATTGTTGCCGGTCGTAAACTCACCGTCCCAAGCATTTGAAAAAGGAGCCCCCTTAGTCCATGAAGACTTAAGTAAATATAAAAAAGAGGATGACTCGCATCCGGTGCCTGACACCAACATTGCTTCCCATATAAAAATTCGTAAAGGTAATATGGAAAAAGGGTGGGCGGAGACTAACACATTGGTAGAAGCAAGTTATTCTTTTTCTCCTTCTGACCATGCGGCAATGGAAACAAGATGTGCCACTGCCGAGATATTGCCTGATGGAAATATCATGATTACTACTTCCTCTCAAGCTCCATTTATGGTGAAAAGACTGATTGCTGATTATTTTGGTGAGGATATGGGGAAGATTATTGTCCACACACCGCTTGTAGGTGGTGCCTATGGGGGAAAAGCTGCCGTTCAGCTGGAAGTTCTGGCCTATCTAGCCTCAAAAGCTGTTGGCGGTAAACCTGTTGAGATCTTCAATTCGAGAGAAGAAGATATCTTAACTTCTCCTTGTCACATTGGTTTAGATGCAAAGATTAAGCTTGGAGCAGACAGCAGCGGTAAAATTAGAGCAGCAGAAATACGTTTTTTATGGGATGGAGGAGCCTATTCCGATAAAGCGATAGATCTTACAAGGGCAGGTGCTGCCGATTGTACCGGACCATATAACATTCCAAATGTCTGGTGTGATTCCTATTGCATGTATACAAACCACCCATATGCATCACCATTTAGAGGCTTTAGCCATTCCGAACTTTCCTTTGCCATTGAAAGAACCTTGGATTTACTTGCACAAAAATTAAAAATGGACCCGCTTGAACTTCGGTATATAAATGCGATTAAACCTGGACACACCACCCCGACAAGGGTGCGATTAAATAAAAGTAATGTCGGTAACTTACAACAGTGTATTGAGAGAGTAAGAGATTTAATCAAATGGGATGAAGGTACGGTTAAAGATGTAAACGAGCGATTTGTGAGAGTAAAGGGCGTCAGCTGCAGCTGGAAAACATCGACGATTGATCCCAATGCTCCTTCAGGAGTGATATTAACATTTAACCGAGATGGAAGTATCAATTTACTTTCTGGTGTAATTGAAATTGGAACCGGAACGAAGACTGTCCTTGCTCAGATGCTTGCAGAAAGGCTGAAGATGAGTGTGGATAAGATACATGTTCGGATGGAAGTGGATACGCAAACAACACCAGAGCATTGGAAAACTGTCGCTAGCAGAGGAACATTTATGGCAGGAAGGGGACTGCTCGAAGCGGCGGATGATGTGATCAAGCAATTAAAGGGAATTGCTTCGACCGTATTAAGAGCACCGACAGAAGATCTTGTGGTAGCTAACAGTCGAGTCTTTTTGAGGGATGATCCATCCATCGGAATTCCGATTAAAGACATCTGCTATGGTTATCAATATCCAAATGGAAATTCAATCGGCGGACAAATTATTGGCAGAGGGAATTATATCCTGCGTCATCTTACCCCTTTGGATCCTGAGACTGGAGCTGGTAAGCCGGGCCCTGAGTGGACAGTTGCAGCCTATGGTGTAGAAATTGAATTTGATAAAAGAGATAATACCTATCGGCTATTGAAAGCTTGTACCGTGGTCGACATTGGGCGAGTTTTAAATGAAAAAGCGGCATTGGGCCAGGTAATGGGTGCGATGAGCATGGGATTAGCTTTTGCTGGCAGGGAAACGTTTTATTTTGACGAACTCGGCAGGGTTCTTAATCCCCAACTCCGAACGTATCGCCCACTTCGCTATGGTGAAAATCCAGAATATTTAGTGGGATTTATAGAAACACCGCAATTAGATGGTCCGTATGGGGCTCGAGGTGTGGGGGAGCATGGATTAATGGGCATGCCTGCTGCACTCGGTAATGCTTTGTCTACAGCTGCCGGGGTTTCACTACATCATCTGCCGCTTATTCCTGAATTAATTTGGAAGGCAAAGGAGGCGCAGAAAAATGCTTCCCTTTGAGTTTGATTATTTTAAACCTGCAACATTAAAAGAGGCAGTCGATTTATATCAGTATTTAGATAAAGGTGGAAAGAAACCAATGTTTTTTTCAGGAGGGACGGAATTAATCACTCTTGGAAGAATCGAACTAGCGTATACCGAGGCGGTTATTGACATAAAGGATATCCCTGAATCCAAGGTTATGCGGGTAAGCGGTGATCATTTGCTGCTAGGCAGTACTCTTTCACTAACCGAGATCGAAGAGGCAAATCTTTTTCCATTATTAACGAAAACATCAAGTGAAGTTGCGGACCATACAGCACGGGGGAAAATTACTTTAGGTGGGAATATATGTGCACGAATTTTTTACCGAGAAGCTGTTTTACCATTTTTACTAGCGGACAGCAAAGTATTAATTGTTGGCCCCGAAGGGAAAAAAGTGGTGCCAATTAATGACATCTTTCAAGAGCAGCTTCAATTAAAAAAAGGAGAATTTCTTGTCCGATTAGCAACAGAATCCCAGTTTATTGCTGCGCCATTTATTAGTATCAAACGCCGTCAACAATGGGATACTGGCTATCCATTAATTACAGTAGCCGCATTAAAATTGGGGCAGGAGATACGGGTTGCAATCAGCGGCTTGTGCCCATTTCCGTTTCGGTCAAAGGAGTTGGAATCTTCTTTAAATAATAAAGAACTTCCGTTGACTCAAAGAATTACTGATGCCCTTGCTAAGTTACCGAAGCCAATTTTAGATGATGTTGAAGGGTCAGCTGAATACAGACTTTTTGTATTACGGAATGTTTTGTCAGATGTTTGTTCTGCATTGGCTCCTGTTGGTTCTTGAGAATGATAGATTAATTGCAGAAAGGAGGGGGAGCAGTGAAATCACACACGATTATATTGGACATAAACGGAGAAAAGCGCAGCATCATGGTAAGGTCTGCCGACACACTTTTATATGCAATTCGAGGTAAACTTGGACTTACAGGCGCAAAGCCTGGGTGTTTGAACGGGGATTGTGGTGCTTGTACAGTCAATATTGATGGATGGCCGATGAAATCATGTTTAATGTTAGCTGTTGAAGCGGAAGGTAAGAAGATAACAACGATTGAGGGGTTAGAAAATACACCCATTCAGCAGGCATTTGTCGATAATTTTGCCTTCCAATGCGGCTACTGCACTCCGGGATTTATTATGAACTGTCATTCGTTAATCAAGCAGCATCCAGATGCAGATGATAACATGATTAAGGAATGGCTGGAGTCAAATATCTGTCGCTGCACCGGTTATGCAGAAATTGAAAGGGCAGTGAAATCAGTTCTAAGGAAAAATATGTAAGTGGATAAATGGAACAAAAAAGGATGCCATTCATTGGCACCCTAAGAATGATTATCTTTTTTCATCTGAAAATAAGTGTCTAAAACACGGCGTCCAATTTTCAGATTCGCCCGATTGTCTTTTTTGCCTTGGTAAGCCCATGGTACAATAACTGCCATTGCAATTTCTGGATTCGAACTAGGAGCATAACTTACCAAGCTAAGGTTCATCACTGGGGGTGGTTCTTTCCCAAATCGGTACCGTTCAGGTCCGTCGTAAAACGCTTCTGCTGTTCCTGTTTTACCGGCAGGAGAGTAGGGGGCATTGCCGAAAAATTTATAAGCTGTTCCGCCCCTTTCTTGCATAACCTTCTTAAAACCTAATTTGACGCGATACAGCCAATTTGATTTCATATCAATTGTATTTAGGACCGTAGGGGTGATTTCTTTTACAACATGACCAAGTTCTCGTGTTCCCTCCTTTGGTTCGAGCATTTGTTTGGCGACATGGGGCTGCATTCGGTATCCGCCATTTGCGATGGTGGAAACATACTGTGCTAACTGCATGGCTGAATAGGTATCATATTGTCCAATCACAAGGTCTAGCAAATATCCTGGGAGATAACTCTGACCCTTAAATCCAGATTGCTCATTCGGTAAATCAATCCCGGTTCTTGTTCCGAGACCGAACGAAGCAAATGAGTCTCGAATGGAATCGAAAGCCTTTGGACTTATATTTAAAGGTTGATCGTACTCATAATGTCCTTTTCCAATTCGTATTGCTGTATGGAACATATAAACGTTGGAAGATAATTTTAGGGCATTAATTTCATTTAATCTTCCTAAGTAGGCATAGGATTTTTTTAAAGGAGTGGCCCGGATTTTTAAACCAGCATCATCAAACACTGTACCTGGTGCAATAGCGCCTGTTTTATATCCAGTCAAAATAGTAGCTCCTTTGACAGTAGAACCAACGTTATAGGTGGTAGTAAATGTACCGAGAGCGTCATCTTCCATTTCTACTCTGCCTGTTTTGTTATTTCTAACTATTTTTTTGCCAGACATGGCTAAGACTTCGCCAGTTTTTGGGTTCATTAAAACCACGTATGCTCGGTCAGTTAGATAGGTTCCCGGATATCTTTTCGCCGCCCAAAGTTCTTCTTCAATGATGCGATCAATCTTCCTTTGCAAATCCATATCAATACTTAAGACAAGGTCTTTTCCTTTCTTACCATTTGATACGGGGTGGTTTTCAATCACATTTCCTGTTTTATCGGTTACATTTTTTATTTTTGATTTGTATCCATGTAAAACATTTTCATATTGCCACTCAAGTTGACTTTTTCCCACTCTGTCATTGCGACTGTAATCCCTTGCTAAAAAATACTCCAATTGCTCTGCAGGCAATCCTTCATCAGATTTAGTAACTTTTCCTAACACAGACTTTAAGGTTCCATTGAAAGCATAGCATCTTTCCCAGTCCGTGGTTGTATCCACGCCAGGAAGTGATTGCAGATTCTCGCTAACAACGGCCAATTCTTGCGCAGTAACATCCTCATTTTTTATGATTTGGGTTGTAAACTTATAGCCGCTGTTAAACTCTTTAAATAGTGCAATAACCTCAAGTTTTTCTTTAGTCAATTCCTTTAATTCATCAGTTGTGATGCGCTCTAATTTATATTTATAAATATCATTATCTGTTAATTTCTTTGCATAATATAGGTCCATTTCTTTTTTTGAGATTTTAGCATTCGCGCGTTCTGGATTCGTCATAATCCAGAAATCACGTTTATCCCTTTCTGTCACCTTGTTTGTTTTTTTCGAAATCAGTTTTGCTAATTTTTCAGCTGTTTCGAGCATAACTTCTTGGCTAAATCCTTCATTGGTGTAGGAAATGGCACTTTTAGGGACATTATCAACGATTATTCTGTAATCTCGGTCAAGGATTCGTCCTCTTGGAACAGGACTACTAATTGTGATATCTTCTTTTCTGGCTAAATCTCTTTTGAAATTTTCGCCATAAACAATTTGCACAAAACCAAGCCGGAGGATTAGTACGGAAAATAAGAAAAAAACACTGAAAAATAGTATATTCAAACGAATAGGGAAGTGGGACTTATTTTTTTTCTGCTTTTCCAATTTCCTGCACATCCTTTTTACATAACCAATATAAATTACATATATATACTGCCCATTTGTATATAGCAGTATGATAATTATTCCAATTCATTCTGAAGTGTAAATAAAATTCGACATGTTTCTGGAATAGTGAATTTTTTGTCAATAAATAATATTCTAATTTTTGCCCAAATTTTTAATTTTACTTTATAATCAAAAAGGGATGTTGTTGATTCTTAAACAAACATCTTTAGAAACGAGAGATTGATAGGAGGTCTAGTTTATGGAACAGAAAGTCATGGATCCAGTTGTACTTAGGGCATTAGGGCAATTTAAGGCTTTGGATGAAAAAATTACTCATTTTTCAAGTATCATTGGTTTAGCAGACTGGGATCAAAAAGTCATGGCACCAAAAAAAGGGAGAAGTATCTTTGCCAAGGCAACGGGGACCCTTCGGACCGAAATTTTTAAGCTTTCTGTTTCTGAGGAAATGGGAGAACTGCTAGCGGAGCTAACACTTCCTGATAACTTGGCATTTTTAGATGAAGTGACAAGAGCGAAAGTTAGAGAATATAAAGAGTACTACCAAAAATCAAAGAGCATTCCTGCCGACCTATTTCAGGAATATAGCATCTTAACGGCTCAAGCAAATGATGCTTGGGAAGAGGCAAGGGAAAATAACGATTTTGCCCGCTTCCTTCCGTACTTAGAAAAAATAGTTGATTATAAGCGAAAATTCGCGGATATCTATGGGTATGAGGACCATCCATACGATGCTCTCTTGGATGAGTTTGAACCTGGTTTAACGGTGAAAAAACTCGATCCGCTGTTCGCAAAATTAAGAGATACTAGTGTTAATCTACTGGAACGCATTCAACAAAATGGAAAGCGGACACAGGCAGAAATTTTTGAACAGTCGTTTTCCATTGAAAAGCAAAAAGAATTTAACCGCTATATTTTGCCTATAATAGGCTTTGACCTTGAAGCGGGCAGATTGGATGAAACGGTCCATCCTTTTGCACAAACCGTTAATACAGGTGACGTACGATTAACAACTCGTTACCTAGAAGGAAATGTCCGTTCTGCATTATTTGGTACCATCCATGAGGCAGGACATGGGATCTATGAGCAGCACGTCAATCCACAGTTTGAGGAATCAGTTCTTCAAAGTGGAGCATCCTTCGGGATCCATGAATCTCAATCAAGATTTTTAGAAAATATGGTCGGCCGCAGTAAGCAGTTCTGGAAGTATTTTTACCCGAAACTTCAAGAGTATTTTCCAAAGCAGCTCGAAAATATAACTGTTGAGGAATTTTATCGTGCTGTAAATACGGTGCAGCCATCATTTATCCGTGTTGAGGCCGATGAATTAACCTATAATTTGCATATCATGCTTCGGTATGAAATTGAAAAAGCCTTAATTAGCGGAGAGGTTGAAGCTAAGGATCTACCTGTAGTCTGGAATCAAAAAATGCAAGATTATCTCGGTGTAACACCTAGTTCCGACACGGTTGGCGTATTACAGGATGTTCATTGGTCATTTGGAGGAATCGGTTATTTTCCGTCCTATTCATTAGGGAATCTCTATGCAGCTCAAATTCTCCGTACGATTCAAAAAGACCTTCCAGATTTTTACAAACATATTGAAAATGGACGTTTTGATCTTATCCAAGAATGGTTAAAAGGAAAGATCCATCAATACGGGAAGCTGTATAGACCGAACGAATTGATTGTAAAGGTTACTGGGGAAGAATTAAACACGGAATATCTTGTTGAATATCTTGAAAAAAAATACACTGAAGTTTACGGATTGTAAACTGTAAAACTGTGTGATATTTAGCTATTAAACTCTAAAACATTGACATTTTCCTTGCATTATAATAAACTATTAGTAATTAAATATTTCCTTTTTAAAGGGGAGTAGCTGCTACAATAGAGTCGTCATTCCGAGTATTAATTACTCCGGCTTTATTGGCAACATTTACGTTGTTAGCAAGACCTTTACTTTACTGTAAAGGTCTTTTTGTGTTCTTTTAGGCCTTTACTGTAATCGGTAAAGGCCTATTTTTATGGCGTAAGGGAGTATTTTTTGAAAAAAATCAACTTTAAGGAGGAAATATTCATGGATTTAGCTCTTTTACTGGAATACGGCTGGGTGTTAATAATCTTGGTGGCATTAGAAGGTCTCTTAGCCGCAGACAACGCGCTAGTACTCGCGATTATGGTGAAACAATTACCTGAAGATGAACGTAAGAAGGCATTATTTTACGGTTTGGCAGGTGCCTTTGTGTTCCGCTTTGCTTCCTTATTTGTGATTTCGTTTCTTGTGGATGTGTGGCAAGTTCAAGCCATTGGTGCTCTTTATTTGCTGTTCATGGCAGGTAATCATATTTTCCGCAAGGTGGTCATTAAAGGGAAGGAGGAAGATAAAGAGGAGAGGGCAGGGGCAAAAAAGAGCAACTTTTGGGTGACTGTATTAAAAGTTGAAGTGGCCGACATTGCGTTTGCCGTTGATTCGATCCTTGCTGCTGTCGCAATGGCCGTTGCCCTGCCAAACACACCGCTTCCAAATATCGGTGGTCTGGATGGTGGTAAATTTTTAGTAATCTTTGCTGGAGGGGTAATTGGTTTAATTATTATGCGCTTTGCAGCGAATCAGTTTGTGAATTTATTGGAAAAAAGACCAGGTTTAGAAATTGCTGCATTTACAATTGTGGGCTGGGTTGGAGTGAAGCTTGCCGTCTACACGTTATCACATCCTATGTTAGCGATTTTAAGTGAAGATTTTGCGCATTCAACAGTTTGGAAAGTAACCTTTTATGTTGTATTAGTAGGTATCGCCGCAGCCGGCTGGTTTTTCTCAAAAGATAAAAGCGTAGAACCAGTGCGAGAAGAACCCAAGACACTATAATTATTTTTCACCTTCATAGGAAAGGCGGACTCAACCAAAGCTGCCTTTCTTATGGCTTTTTTACATACCATTGTAAGGTTAAAAGTTGTAGAAGTTGAAACAATGAGCAACCTATAAAGTATAATCAAAAATCCAATTTTCTAGAGAGGTTTGTATTGATGAAATTAAAAACATATCTTATAATCGCCTTTAGCCTGAGTGTTGTTTCCATTATTGGCTTTAGTCTGATATCCTTATTAATAAGTGACCAAAAAATCATTCATTTTGATCGTATCGTAATCGACGCTGTTCAAGATATGGAAACACCGTTTCTTACATCTGTAATGAAATTCTTTACGTTTATTGGTTCGGCTCCATTTGTCATTGTTCTTAGCCTTTTTCTTTTACTTTTTCTCTATAAAGTGCTCCATCATCGCTTAGAATTAATCTTATTTGTAGCGGCCATTGTGGGTTCAGCGATATTAAATGGAATTTTAAAGAATTTTTTTCAACGCGTACGCCCTGAGTTTCATCGCTTAATTGAAATTGAAGGTTTTAGTTTCCCAAGCGGTCATGCAATGAATGCTTTTACGGTCTATGGAATTATTACCTTCTTATTATGGCGGCATATTACAAGTGCGTTAGGAAGATGGGCACTAATCTTTGTAAGCATGGTGATGATTTTAGCCATTGGCATCAGTCGAATCTATTTAGGTGTCCATTATCCCAGTGATATCATTGGTGGATATTTTGCAAGCGCCTTTTGGATTACAACAGCTATTATATTTTTCCAGTATTATCAGGTTAAGCGTTATAATAAAAGACAACGACGTGAAAAGAATATTGCCTAAATTTCCTATCTAGTATGGAGTGATACATATTATCAGAAACAGTATTCCTAATTTATTTACCATTTCTAATTTGTTTTTCGGATATTTATCCATCATGTATTCCGCCCAGGGGGATTACAAAAATGCTGCCATTTTAATATTAATAGGGATGATGCTCGACAGTATGGATGGCAGGATTGCACGAATGTTACGAGTGGATAGTGAGTTGGGGAAAGAGTTAGATTCGTTAGCAGATGTGGTAACTTTTGGTGTTGCACCGGCAATGATGGCTTATTATTCCTATTTCTCAGAGTTTGGTGTGGCAGGGATGGCCATTTCAGGATTATTTCCTTTATTCGGAGCCTACCGATTAGCCCGGTTTAATATTAATGCTGTTAAATCTTCAAATCATTATTTTACCGGTGTTCCCATCACTGCAGGGGGAGGATTACTAACACTGCTTACCTTATTCCAAGGTAAAATGCCAGAGTTCATTTTGCCCATTGCCTTTTTTATCATCTGTTATTTAATGGTGAGCACGATAAAAATTCCAAGCTTGAAAGATGTCCCATTACCCAAATACGGAATTATCGTCACGCTTTTCCTAGGGTATGCGATATACCTCGTCTTCAAAAAAGAGCAGCATCGCTTTCCGTATTTCATCTATGTGGCAATCCCGCTGTACATAGCTTTTATCATTTTCCAATTAGTAAGAAGAAAGAGAAAAAGTAATGGTGGAATAAAAAAATAAGAACAAAAAAAGGGTGTCAGATACCATGTGAATTCTTCACATGGTGCCTGACACCTTTTTATATTAGATAAGAAAGTATAAAATTTAACTTTGAGAATTGTCCAGCTCCAGCGCCCTAACGGCTAGTGTCCTTCGCTCTCCGCCCTACGATAAGTCAACATCGAATCGCCTCCGGCTCTTCGTGTTTCCTTTATCTCAGTTGGAGCGCTCCAGGCCATACGCCGCTGACCAGGGCGCTTACGCTTTTCTTAATTACATTCCGAAAGACATAACCCAGATTGAACCAGCAACGGTTACGAAGGCGATGAAGAATCCGTAAGCGACGTTGATGATTTGGGATTTGCCGTCTTCTCCTTCGTTCATATGCATGAACATATATAGCTGAAGGGCAGCCTGGATTACAGCTAAAGAGCCGATAATCCAGAGTATTGTTTTAAATGGAAGATTGGTTTTCAGTGCTACGCCAAGTGCGGCGAAGGTTAGTACTAATGACATAATAAAACCTAACACATGCGTAAGTGGAAATCCTTTTGTATTTTTAGCCATTTATGCCACCATCCTTGCTAAATACACAAATGTGAAAATGAAAATCCAGACAACATCTAAAAAGTGCCAATATAGACCGATGATAAAAGTTTTACGAGCAGTAACAGGTGTTAAACCTCGTTTTAGTATTTGGATAATAACCATAGTCGCCCAGCCAATACCCATACTCACGTGCAGACCGTGTGTTCCAAGTAATACAAAGAAGCTAGATAGGAAAGCACTTGTTTGCATGGTAGCTCCTTCATGAACATAATGGATAAATTCTGTGATCTCCATGAACACGAACCCAGCACCAAGGAGAAGGGTAATGATAAACCATAACAATAATCCATTCCGGTTATGACGGCGCATCTCATAAATGGCAAGACCGCAAGTAAAACTACTAGTTAATAAAAGGATCGTTTCGACCATAACATCTTTTATTTCAAAAAGGTCCTTTGGAGTTGGACCTCCAGCATATCTCGCACTAAGGACAGAAAATACCGCAAAGAGAGTCCCAAAGAGAATAATCTCCGCTCCTAGGAAAATCCAGAAACCGAGAATATTCATTCGGTTCTGTTCTGTTTGATATTCGAGTGGTAAGGCAGTGTTTACATTAGCTGACATGGCTGTTCCCCCCTTTGTCGACGTTACGCCATGCTTTTTCCGTTTCCTTTATTTCGTCAACATGAACATGGAAACCATCGTTGTAATCGAATGAACGAATTATTAACCCAATAAGTATTCCAACAGTGGCTACAAGAGCCGCAATTTTCCATTCAAAGACTAGGAAGAAACCAGCAATGCCAAAGATTACGCCCATATAGATTGGTAAGCCGGAATTACTAGGCATATGGATTTCTTCAATTTCTTCGTCTTTCAACGTCAATCCTTCGTTATTCTTTTTCATATACCAGAAGCTATCAACAGATTTCACTTCAGGCAATTTCGCAAAATTATAGAATGGAGGAGGTGAAGCAGTTGCCCACTCTAGCGTTCTTGCATCCCATGGATCGTTTGAAATATTACGGTCTGCATAGCGTGCACTCCAATAAATGTTATAGCAAAGTGCGCCAAAGCCGATTGCTAAGATAACTGCACCAATAGTAGATAATAGGAATAATGGTGCATAGCCAGATTCAGCAGAATAAGTGTACGAACGACGCACCGCACCATCTAATCCTAGGAAGAACATTGGCATAAACGTTAAGTTAAATCCAATGGTAAAAAACCAAAAATGTATTTTACCAATTTTCTCATTGAGCATATGGCCGAACATTTTTGGCCACCAGTAATAAAGTCCAGCAAATACCGCAAACACAACACCAGGAATTAACACATAGTGGAAGTGAGCGACAAGGAATAGGGTGTTGTGGTATTGGTAATCGGCCGCACCCATTGCGAGCATAACACCAGTTACACCACCGATGATAAAGCATGGAATGAATGCAAGTGCCCAAAGCATCGCAGTGGAAAACTCAATTCGACCTTTTCTCATCGTGAATAACCAGTTAAACATTTTGACACCCGTTGGAATAGCAATCATCATCGTCGTAATGGAGAAAACGGAGTTAACCCCTGGTCCAGCTCCCATTGTAAAGAAGTGGTGGACCCAAACGAGCATACTTAAAAACGCAATACCAACAATCGAGAAAACCATTGATTTATAGCCAAAAAGCATTTTTCTTGAAAATGTTGAAATAACTTCAGAGAACATTCCAAATGCGGGTAGGACAACGATATATACCTCAGGGTGACCCCATAACCAGAAAAGGTTAGCCCACATCATATCCATACCGCCACCCGCTAAGGTGAAGAAATGTGTTCCAAAGATCCGGTCAAACGTCATTAATGCAAGTGCAACCGTGAAAATTGGGAATGAAGCAACAATAATCACCGAAGCAATGAATGAAGTCCAAGTAAACATTGGCATTCTCATCAGTGTCATGCCTTTAGTTCTCATTTTTAAGATAGTGACAATAAAATTTATACCCGTCATCAGGGTACCAATCCCAGCAATTTGCAGGGCAATCGCATAATAGTTATTCCCGATCCCAGGAGTAAATTCTTTACCTGCAAGAGGGAAGTATGCAGTCCAACCAGCATCTGGAGAACCACCGACAACAAACGAAATATTAAACAGCATCGCACCACTAAAGAACAGCCAGAAGCTTAACGCGTTAAGTTGTGGGAATGCGACGTCACGAGCACCGATTTGCAGTGGGATTACCACGTTCATTAAGCCAATTAATAATGGCATTGCTGCAAACAAAATCATAATGACACCGTGTGTAGTGAAAATTTCATTGTAATGTTGTGCATCTAAAAATTTCATTTCTGGACGTGAGGTTTGAGCCTTCATTAAGAGGCCGTCCACACCGCCACGGAAAAACATTAATACACCAGAGAGGATATACATAATCCCAATTCGTTTATGATCAACGGTTGTTAACCATTCTCTCCAGAGCCATTTCCATTTTTTTAAATAGGTAACTCCAGCCACAATTCCGATCATTGTTAAGAGAATAGCAATCTGGGAACCTAGTATTAATGGGTTGCCAACAATAAAAAAGTCATGCCAATTAATGTTCATTGTGCTCACCTCCATCTGATTTCTCACTCTTGTCCATGCTTTCCATACCTTCCATGTCCATAGAATGACTATTTGTTTCTTTCTCTTTGAAAATCTTTCCTTTTACGCCATGTACTTCATACAATTCAGGATTTGTATAAGTTTTAGAATTCATATCCGCATGGTTTACCCAGGCAAGATGTGTTCCAATAAATGTTTCACGTCCTAAGTGTGTAGGCTTAAGAAGTTGATTGTATTTCTTTTCTGTTAACTTAGGAGCAGTTTCTTTAACTTCTTTTACCCATTTTTCAAAGGCTTGGGGGGATTTTGCTTCAACCGTAAATTCCATTTCAGCATAGCCCTTACCGTTAAAGTTTGTATTTCTTCCTAAAAATTCACCAGGCTTGTCAGCTGTAAGGTACAGCTCTGTCTCCATCTTGTTCATGGTATACTTTTGACCGCCTAAAGCAGGAACCCAGAATGACTGCATTGTACCTGCAGAAGTTAACTTAAACTGCACAGGTGTGCCAGCAGGAATATTCACGTAGTTCACAGTTTCAATCCCTTGTTCAGGGTAGCTAAAAATCCACTTCCAATCGGCAGAAGTCACATTAATGGTAATTGGTTTTTTATTTTCATATCCAGCAGGTACTTTTTCTAACTTATAGATTGTATTAACAGTAGGAATCGTTAAAGCAATGACAATAAGAATAGGAATGACAGTCCAAATTATTTCTAATTTTGTGCTTCCATGTTCTTCAGGTGGTTCGTAATCTGCATTTTCAGGCTTAGCCCGATATTTCCAGATAATATATCCAAATAAACCAAAAACAACGACAACCACTAGCAACATAAAAATAAGTGACCAGTTAATTAAATCTAGAATGTCACGTGCGGCAGGTCCTTTTGGATCAAAGACGACCATATTCGTACATCCGCTTAAAAGCATAGTTGGTACTAAAGCTAACAGTGGAATTAAGTAGCTTTTTTTAAACATGAATTTTTCTCCCTTCCAAATGTTCACTTTTACGATTATAATCGTGAAACCTTTCACAAACAAGACTGAATTACTTCTTTTTTTGCTTCCATGCACTGATTAAGCCTAATTTAAATTAGTTATTATTTAATAGTAATTAGTCCGTTAGTCTTTTCTAAAACCTATATTAACAATAATGCTGTGATGTTTATACACGTTTTTCGATTAATTTGTGACAAATTTGTTAAGGTTTTAAAATTCCTATCGAGGAAAAGAATGTATGTAAATTTTTACCTGGTAAATTAAGTATTTTTAGTTCAAAACTAATCATTGTCTATTTTTGCAAAAAAGTGGGATAATACGTAGGAATACATAGATGAGGAGAGCCAAAAATGAAGGTAAAAGTGAATCGTAATGCAGCAAAAGCTTTGAAAAAAATGTTAGAACAAGAAGAAGCACAAGGAAAACTTTTTCGTGTATATGTCACAAGTATTCATGGTGACCATGCCCATTATGATTTAAAGCTTGATACACCAACAGAAAATGATGTTGTCGTCACAAGCGATAAAGAAATTGATTTCATTATTGATAAAAATGACCCAAACCTAAATAGTATTTGGATTCAATATTTCCAATTACCGAAAGAAGAGTGGCTGATTACTAACCCAACCATGGGCGTCCATCACCATCATTAATAGCACCACATTAAAACGCTTGTCTTTGACAGGCGTTTTTTTATTATTGTTATTTTCTTAAAACTTGAAATAATTAGTAATTATTTCATATAATCAATTACCATGAACAATGTAAGTAATTTCATACTAATAAAAGGAGTGTGCATATGATTTAATCACAAAACAAGTTTACCCTTCTACAATCATAGAAGGGAAATCATTTGCAAAAAGTCTTTATGATATTGGAGATAAACACTCTAGTCAGTTCTATTTTCGAGGGTAAGATAAATGAAGTAGTCCATTATTAATTTGTGAATGTATTAAATGAGCCTGTGTTGGTTCAGGTAGGTCAATTACTCGTTCAAAATCACCATATTCGCGTTCTCTCTTCATTTCCATTTCTAATGGTAAAACAGGTTTTATTCTGCCATTAATTTTTAAATGATTATTTGAAATTAAGCTAAGCGAAACATCTTCTGGATTTACCCCAGGTATTTCAAAAATAATAAAGTTATAATAATCATTTTGGTATAAGTCAAATTTTGGATTAAGCGATACTTCTCTAAAAAATTCATCTGGTTGTTTTTGCTTTAGTACGCTAGACCAAAAATTGCTCTCTCTATACTCGTTAGTAATCTCTAGCCATTTTCTCATTTTTTCTATATCCATATTGCTGCTCCTTTAAATTTGATTAGCTATAGGCATAGAAGGGTTAGCTATTTGATCCTGATCACTAATATCTGTATCTATATTGCCTGAGTACATTAAAGAAGTAGCTGGTGATAAATCACCTAAAGAGAAATTTGCTCCCACAAATTTACTATTTGCAGTATGGCTGTTATGCACAGTAGGACCGATATCAACATTCCCGTTTTGGGTGGCTCCATTTATCTTGAAATTTAAAATATTTATTTGATATGGCATATCAGATAACTCCTATAATTTTAGATTGGTGGTACAGGTTGAAATGGTGTATTGATATTAGTAGAATCAGTAGTTCCAATAGAGGTTTGATCATTTACGTCTGGATCATTTAACAGGTTTTCCATCATTGCCTCAGTTGGTGAAGTATCTCCATATGAAGCATTAATTCCTTGTAATTTACTATTGGCTGTGGGACTGTTATGAGATGCTTCCCCTATAGTTATGGAGCCATTGCCCGAAATACTGTTTATTTTTAGATAATATAAATTGATAACAACCGATGGCATCATTAAACACCTTTCTATTCTTGGCTTATGGGTACTATATGCAATAGAGTGCCTATAGGTTACTTATTAAAGGATTATAAGAATATTGCAAGGTACTTGTCTAAGTATTTATTATAACTATATTATGTAAACTTAATGTTTGATTAGTTTTTAGAAATGATGTTATCTTATTATAGGAAAAGTATGGAAGGGAGCTTGATATACATATGGATAATTTTAATAGTGACATTGAAGTCAAACTTGTTGCGCTCGATATGGATGGTACGCTTTTAAATAATAAAGGACAGGTATCGGAAGCAAATCGTGAAGCCATCAAAGCTGCTAAGGAAAAAGGAATCTATGTGGTTCTTAGTACAGGCCGTTCACTTTTGACGAGCAGAGAGCATGCTGATTCATTGGAGCTTGATTCTTATTTGGTCACCGTAAATGGTAGTGAAATATGGGATGATCAACGTCAATTAGTAGAGAGGAACTTGGTAAAGTCTGAACTTGTTGAGTGGATGTGGAGGTTATCGCTACAACATAAGACTAAGTTTTGGGCGATTAGCACGGAACGCAATTGGCATAATGAAATGCCGGAGGACTTGCATACTTTAGAATGGATGAAATTTGGCTTTAATATCGATGATGATGAAACCAGAGAGATAATCATGAAAGAATTACAGGCAAAAGGTGAATTTGAACTTAGTAATTCTACGTTGAAAAATATTGAAGTGAATTCAGCCGGCATTAATAAAGCGAAGGGTCTGGAGATTGTTTGTAACAGGCTGGGATTGGATATGAAAAATGTAATGGCCGTAGGTGATAGTCTTAATGATTTGGCGATGATCAAGGCAGCTGGCATGGGAGTTGCAATGGGAAATGCACAAGATCTTGTGAAAGAAGCTGCGGATTGGGTAACTACCACAAATGAGGAAGACGGAGTTGCAAAAGCAATCCACAAATGGGTTTTATAAAGATTTTATATCCAATTAAAATTTTTAAAATTGTTATGGTATAGGTAAAAAGGAAATGAGTAAAAATAATTATGCAATCAATTTGCAATTTACATGTAATAGTTACATGCTAGGAGGCTACAAAGAATGGAATCAGGTAAAGTAAAATGGTTTAACAGTGAAAAAGGTTTTGGATTCATTGAGCGTGAAGGTGGAGAAGATGTATTTGTTCACTTTTCTGCTATTCAAGGCGAAGGATACAAAACATTAGACGAAGGTCAAGAGGTAACGTTTGAAATTGAAAGTGGCCAACGTGGACCACAAGCAGTAAACGTCCGTAAATCATAATGACCCGCCAATAAACAGACCCAAGCCTTTTGGGTCTGTTTTTTACTTCCATTAAAAAAGCCCGCTTTGCATCATTGTGCAAAGTGGACTTTCTAAACTAATTATTTATTTCCTTAACTCTGCCAATTTGTCCATCCGTAAGCCTGACCTTTATGCCGTGAGGATGAAAACTCGACTTTGTTAATATATCCTTGACGGTCCCCTCTGTTAGTTTCCCGCTTCGTTGATCTGCTTTTAGGACAATTTTGACGAGTGCACCTGGGGAAATATCTACTCGATTCTGACCACTAGACACCCATTTTTCTCCGCGAATTACTTACTTTTTTCGTTTGCTGGCTTTGTAACTTTTTAGTTGCCATCGAGTTATTTGAACCAGATGTTCCAGAAGTAGATTTGTTCTTCTTATTTTGAAGTTGTTGCTTCATCGCCTCCTGCAAACTAATTTTCTTCTTCGGTTCTTCCTGTGGATTTGTTTGATTTTCATTACTCATAAAAAAATCCTCCTATTAATGTGCTAAGTCCATTATATGCTATTTTCATCCAAATAATAAAATTTACCACATCATTTAAAAAGATAGTTAAAAAAATTTGGACGTTAATTCTCATTTTTGGAATAACGTCCGTTAATTTTAATACCTATACATGTGTGGACTATTTGGAATGAATTTAGTCGAATTATTTTTGCAGGAGTTTAAGAGTGACGGTGAGAATTATATTAATATGATAATTCAAAAGGGGGATTAGCATGAGTATCCAAGTAATAGAAAAAGAAGAAATGAAGGTTGTTGGAATTTCATGGAACGGAACTTATTCACAAATCAGTACACTCCCAGGTCTATTTAAAAAGATGATTGATCGGCTAGAAGAAGTATCATATCAAACCAAAGACCCTGTTTTGATCGCACCTTTTCACAGCAGAGAAACAGAATTTACTTATTATGTTACAACTCCAGTTGAAAAAATTGAGGAAATCCCAGATGGTATGGTTGGTTTTACGATTCCAAGTAAAAATTATGTATTTGCTACACATCAAGGAAGTCATGAAAAAGTGGAAAGTACATATAAACAAATCTATGCCTGGATGGAAGAATATGGATATGAACATGATCACAATGCCCTAAGTTTGGAAGTGTATAAAGAAGAGCATAAACATCAAAATGAGACTGGTGAATTACATTTTGATATTTATTTACCTGTAAAGACTTATAAACAATAAGTAAGTTGGTAAAAAATATGACGGTAAGCTAAGTTCTGGTTATTAATTGCGTTTTTAGTGCAATATAGTTAAGCTAATAGCTTTACTATTAGAATGAAATGTCATAACATATAAGTATATATTTAAATAATTTCCTTCGGGGTCAGGTGAAATTCCTAACCGGCGGTGATGAAGCTATGCTTCTTAGTCCGTGACCCGGTTAACATTAATATGTTAAGCGGTGGATCTGGTGAAACTCCAGGGCCGACAGTTAAAGTCTGGATGGGAGAAGGAAAAGATTGGATTAACAATAGGGTGAAGTGTACCTATTTTTAAGCCTTTATTTTCTATTGTCTTTTTTTCAAGACCCTGATGACAAACTGTCTTTAGGGTCTTTTTTAATTTTTTGGGCAGAATCAAAGGGAAACATAGTAAGGAGTTTGGACAATATGTTTACTGGAATTATTGAAGAAATTGGCGTAGTCGCAAACATCCAGCGGACTGGCGAGTCGTTTGTATTGAACATAGAAGCGAATAAAATACTAAACGATGTCCATCTTGGGGACAGTATTGCGGTTAATGGGGTTTGTCTGACGGTTACATCCTTTACGGGTAAACTGTTCACAGTAGATGTGATGCCGGAAACGGTCAGAGCTAGCAGTTTAAGTATGGTAAAACGAGGGTCCAAAGTAAATCTTGAGCGGGCTATGGCAGCGGGTGGAAGGTTTGGCGGTCATTTCGTTTCAGGACATATTGACGGAACAGGTGTAATAAAAAGTAAACAATCACTTGAAAATGCGATTTACTATGAGATTGAAGCCGAAGAGGAATTATTGCGATATGTAATCTTAAGAGGGTCGATTGCGGTGGATGGGACAAGCTTAACCGTATTTGCCGTTTCAGAGAATAGTTTTACATTATCCATTATCCCGCATACATTGTCAGAATCGATTCTTGGACAGAAGGGTTCAGGGGATATTGTAAACTTAGAATGCGATATGATAGGAAAATATGTTGGTCATTTTATAACTAATTTTTCTAATCAACCTCCGCAAAAAAGCAGCAAGGGGATAACCGCTAATTTTTTAGAAGAGCATGGATTTTTTTAAATAAAATTGAAAGGGGAGATAACTGTGTTTAATACAATTGATGAAGCATTATCGGACCTAAAGGAAGGTAAGGTTATCATTGTCTGTGATGACGAGGACAGGGAAAATGAAGGGGACTTTATTTCCCTTGCTGAAAAAGCTACACCTGAGGTCATAAATCTTATGGCCACTCACGGCCGAGGCCTAATTTGTGTGCCTATTGACGAGGATTTAGCTAATAAGCTTGACTTACATCCAATGGTTACCAACAACACAGATCCGAAACGAACTGCCTTTACTGTCAGTATCGATCATAAATTCTCTACCACTGGCATTTCTGCTTTTGAAAGATCCGCAACAGTTTTGAGTATGGTTGACCCCGAATCAGAAGCCGGTGATTTTTTAAGACCAGGACATATTTTTCCACTCGTTGCTAAACAAGGTGGAGTTCTGAATAGAAATGGGCATACAGAAGCAGCCGTTGATCTTGCCAAATTATGCGGTGCGAAGCCTGCAGGGGTTATTTGTGAAATTATGAATGAGGATGGGACGATGGCCCGCGTTCCTGATCTTTTCAAAATTGCAGAGAGAATGAACCTTAAAATGATTACGATTAAAGATCTAGTTGAATATAGAATGAAAAATGAACGAATGGTTAAGCGGGAAGCATAGATTACCGCTCTAAAGCTAAACTACACAAAACATTTGATGGAGGCATACACATGGGAAATATTTTTGAAGGAAATTTAGTTGGTTCTGGGTTAAAAATTGGAATAGTTGTTGGACGTTTCAATGAATTTATTACTAGTAAATTATTAAGCGGTGCACAGGATGCACTTAAAAGACATGGAGTTAGTGAGTCAGATGTGGACCTTGCGTGGGTTCCGGGGGCATTTGAGATTTCATTAATCGCTCAAAAAATGGCCAATAGTAATAAATACGATGCGGTTATTACACTTGGAACGGTCATTCGCGGTTCAACTCCACATTTTGACTATGTTTGTAATGAAGTAGCAAAGGGTGTTTCTGCGATCAATTTGAAAAGTGGCATTCCTGTTATTTTTGGAGTGTTAACAACGGATTCAATCGAACAAGCCATTGAACGAGCTGGTACAAAGGCAGGAAATAAAGGTTGGGATGCAGCAACGGCTGCGATTGAAATGGCAAATTTATGCAGAAATATTGAGCAATAACTTGTTGTAAAAAATCATATACAAATCTTTTCTCATTTTCTATAATAAAAATAACAAAAAAATATTATTTTAAATTTAGGTGCTAAAATCTTCTCATATGATTTTAAGCTTAAAAGGGAAGTTGGTATAAGCCAACGCGGTCCCGCCACTGTAAATGGGAGCAACCTATATTGTGTCACTGTCGTATACGATGGGAAGGCATAGGAAGCGATGATCATGAGCCAGGAAACCTGCCTAATTCTTGTGCGCCAATAACCTACGAGGATAGGAAGGTGTTGAAGGCTAGACTCTCTTTACTTATGCTAGTAACCTGAATCTATCAAACCAACATCTCCATTTCATTTTGGAGATGTTTTTTGTTGTTATCCACGTATTTTGTTTAGCACAAGAAAAAATTTATTTTTTGTTACATACATGATACTTTACAAAGAAAGCAGGGAGAAAAATGAAGAAGTTGTATTCATTGCTGTTAGTAGTATTATTGACAGTAGGAGTGTTAGCGGGTTGTGCTGAAAAGAAAGACCAGGTAAAGGAAGATTCAAATACTAGTGTAGAGAAGAAAACAGCGGAAGTTACCTATCCACTTACGATTACAGATGCAACCAAAGCGGAAGTTACTATTGAAAAGAAACCAGAAAGCATTGTTTCTCTGATCCCAAGTAATACTGAAATTGTTTTTGCCTTAGGTCTTGATAAGGAAGTAGTGGGAGTAACCGATTTCGACAATTATCCAGAAGCGGCAGCCAAAAAGGAGAAAGTTGGCGGCCAAGAAATAAACTTAGAAAAAATTATTTCCTTAAAGCCAGATTTAGTGTTAGCACATGCCTCTTGGGCTTCTAGTTCTGAAGCTGGGCTTCAGCAGTTAAAAGATGCAGGGATTCCTGTTTTAGTTGTTAATGACGCGCAAAACTTTGATCAAGTCTTTGATTCTATAGATTTGATTGGGAAAGCCACTGGTGAAACAGCAAAAGCTGATGAAATCATCACTGGGATGAAAGATAAATTAGCAGAAATTAAAGCAAAGGCTGGAGAGATAAAAGAAAAGAAAAAGGTATTGGTTGAGGTTTCACCAGCTCCAGAAATTTATACATCTGGAAAGAATACGTTTATGGATCAAATGCTAAGTGTAATAAATGCTGAAAATATTGCTAACGATCAAGAAGGCTGGATCAAAATTGACCAAGAAGCCATGATTAAACGAAATCCTGATGTTATCGTCACTACCTATGGATTCTATGTTAAGAATCCTGTCGATCAAGTATTAACAAGGAAGGGCTGGGAAACGGTCAACGCTGTAAAGAATCAGCATGTAGTTGATGTGGATTCTGATCGTGTGACTCGATCAGGCCCAAGGATTGTTGAAGGAGTAGAAGATCTTGCGAAGGCTGTCTATCCTGAAGTTTTTAAATAATAAGTATTTAGCCTATTGTATAGCTGGAATTTTCCTAATTCTTTCTATATTAATAGGTATTTCGATAGGAACGGTTTCGGTTCCAATCTTAACTATCATAAAGATTATTAGTGCAAAGTTATTCGGGCTCATTTCCTTGGAGAAATTTGACCCAATGTATACGAGTATTGTCTTAAATATTCGGTTGCCTAGAGTGATCTTATCAGGTCTTGTCGGAGCTTCCCTTGCTATTGCAGGGGCAGCCTTTCAAGGGCTGCTTAGAAATCCGTTAGCAGATCCTTATACATTAGGTGTATCCTCTGGAGCGTCTGTGGGGGCGGTGTTGACCCTGTTTTTTCAGCTTTCCATTCCCTTCATAGGATCCTTTACATTACCATTGTTAAGTATCTTATTCTCTTTTTTTACAATCTTCCTAGTTCTCATGTTTGCAAGTAAAATCGAACAATCGATGCGAGTGGAAACCATTATATTAACAGGTATTATTTTCAGTTCCTTTTTAGGAGCCATAATTTCGCTTATGATTGCACTAACTGGGGATGAACTCCGGCAGATTATAGGCTGGCTTTTGGGAAGTGTTTCAATGAGAGGCTGGGATTACATAAAAATTATTTTACCCTTTTTCATCATTGGCTCATGTTTATTGCTTTTTAATGCCAAGGAGCTAAATGCGATGTCATTTGGGGAAGAACGGGCACAACATATTGGTGTTAATGTACATAAAAGAAAGCTCTTAATCTTGACTGCAGGCTCGATATTAACAGGGGCAGCCGTTGCGGTGTCAGGCACCATTGGTTTTGTTGGTCTGGTCATTCCACATTTGTCGAGATTATTATGGGGTCCTGATCATCGTCAGCTTCTTCCTTTGTCTATCATAACGGGGGCAGGTTTTTTAATTTTAGCCGACTTGATTTCAAGAATGATCATTTCTCCAACAGAATTACCCATAGGTGTTATCACTGCTTTAATTGGGGCTCCGGTATTTGCAATAATCCTGCTACAAAGAAAAAGGATGGAAAGAAGTGGTTAATGAATGCTAAGCGTTCAACAGGTTTCTGGCGGATACACGAGTGAAGCAGTACTGGAGGAGATTTCTTTTGAAGTGGAAAAGGGAGAACTTTTTGGAATCCTCGGACCGAATGGAAGTGGGAAGACAACCCTTTTAAAAATGCTAAGCGGTATTTTACCAATCCAAAAAGGTGAAATCCTTATCAACGGAAAACGGCTCCAGCATTACAAGGCAAAACAATTGGCCAAAATAATTGCTGTCCTGTCCCAACATTCCTCACAATCTTTCTCTTATACGGTGAAAGAGACCGTTTCACTCGGGCGTTATGCCCATCAAAAGGGTTTGTTTCAATCATGGGGTTCCGGCGATGAAGAAGTTGTTCAAAGAGTAATGAAGCAAATTGGTGTTTCAAGATTCCAAAACAAAAATATTCAGGAGTTATCAGGAGGGGAAAAACAAAGAGTTTTTCTTGCACAAGCTTTAGCCCAGGAGCCTGAAATTCTTTTATTAGATGAACCAACAAATCATTTAGATTTATCCTATCAAAAGGAATTGTTAGATTTCTTAAAACAATGGACATCAGAAAATCGTTTAACGGTCATCTCTATTTTTCATGATTTAAACCTTGCGGGGCTTTATTGTGACCGGCTGCTCCTCCTTGAAAACGGACGGATTAATATCAATCACATTCCTAATGAGGTACTTCGTGAAGAACGAATCAGAGACGTCTACCATACCGACATTCAAAAACACCCTCATCCTAGAGTCGCTGCGCCACAGATGGCATTATTACCAAAAGTAAATCACAACAATATCATGTTTACAATTGATGAGTCGAGGTTACAGATGTCAGAAGAATGGATTGAATTAACTTCTCCAATGCCGTTAAGAACCATGTCCTCAGGAGTAATTGGTTCGGGGACTGGATGGCATCAGTCGTTTGTGAATCGACATGTCAATAAGGATTACGAATGCAGTGACCATCGCAGAGAGATGGCCTTATTTCTAAAATCAAAAGGGTTTGAACCGTCGGAAACAGTGGGCATGATGACAGCAGTAATTTTGGAAGATGTTGTTTACAAAAGATATACGGGTACTGGCTTCTCGATATTTGTAGTGGTAACAGCAGGGGTTGGAAATGCGATTGATGCTTCCAAAAGTGAACTACATTCATTTGACATGGTACCTGGAACCATTAATACATGGATATTTATCGAAGGGGAGTTAACTGAAGAAGCCTTTATTCAAAGCATCATGACTGCCACTGAAACAAAGGTTAAGGCAATGAATGATCTAAAGGTAATGGATGAATTGACCGGAACCTTCGCGACTGGAACCTCGACCGATAGTATATTAATTGCTGCTACCCAATCTGGCGAGGTGCTGGAATATGCAGGAACGATTACCCCATTAGGAAAGCTCATTAGCAAAGCTGTTTATCAATGCACGACAGAAGCGATTCAAAAATCAAGCAAAAGGAAACGAACATGATAGTTTATCATTTAGCCGCGATAACCATTGCGTATATTATCGATATGTTTATTGGCGATCCACCCCACTGGCCCCATCCTGTTAAATGGATTGGTACAATGATTTCATTTCTTGAAAAACGATTAAATAAGGGAAAGTTTAAAAAATGGAAAGGGGTGGGAATGCTCCTTTTTATTTTACTCTTTGTTTATTCACTTGTATTCGTTGTAATTTTGGCAAGTTATCTTGTTCAGCCATTTGTTGGGATATTAATAGAAAGTATCATTATATCAACAACTATTGCTCAAAAGAGTTTAAAGGGAGCGGCACTAGAAGTCTATCGACCATTAAGTGTAGGGGAACTTTCTGAAGCGAGGAAAAAACTTTCTTATATTGTTGGCCGTGATACAGAAAACCTTGATGAGGGTGAAATTGCTCGGGGGGCAATTGAGACGGTGGCTGAAAATACAAGTGATGGTGTGACTGCCCCCATGTTTTGGGCACTCATTGGCGGGGCACCACTGGCGATGGTTTATCGAGCCACAAATACATGTGATTCAATGGTGGGCCACATGAACGATAGATATAAAGAATTTGGCTGGGCTTCTGCAAAATGGGATGATGTAATGAATTGGATTCCCAGTCGATTAACAGGCATGACCATGCTGATTGGAAGACGACCAGAAAAGACAAGTTTTAAGCAGGCATGGATGATTTTGTTCCGTGATGCGAAAAAGCATCCAAGCCCAAACAGTGGCTGGGGAGAGGCGGCTGTTGCAGCTATTTTAGGGATCCAGCTAGGTGGTATCAACTATTACAATGGAATCTTATCTAACCGCACAAAAATGGGTGACCCGTTTCAAATAATCCAAGCATCACAGATCCTTGGCGCCAATTCTATTCTTAGCAGGACGGTTTTTCTGTTTTTACTACTATTATGGATAGGGGGAATACTCTTTGAGTTGGCCATCACATGGATCGAATCCGCAATATTTATATAAAGCTATGGGGTTAGCGCTCCCAAAGGAGTTTATCGATTTTAGCGCAAATATTAATCCACTTGGCCCACCACCTTCACTAAAGGAAAAGTGGGTGGATTTTTTTCGAGAAATTCATGTGTACCCAGATCCGTTTGCCATAAAGCTTACGGACATGATTTCAAAAGCAGAACAGACCGAGAGGGATACTATTTTAATTGGCAATGGTGGAGCAGAATTGATTACGCTGCTTGGACGAATGCTTGCTCGAAAAAGAGCCCTTCTCGTCGAGCCGACTTTTTCAGAATATGAAGAAGTATGTCGGGTCAATCAATGTGAAATTGTCTACCATCAATTAATTGAGCCAGACTTTACATTGAATCTTAGTGATTTACGCTCTAGTCTAGTAGATGTGGATGCTTTGTTTTTGTGCAATCCTAATAACCCAACCGGTATTCACTATCCGCCGTCAACAATGATCTCGATTATAGAAGAGTGTGAAAAACGAGATTGCCTTGTCATCTTAGATGAAGCATTTTTTGATTTTTTAATCGAATATGAATCAGTTGTTCCATACATAAACAAGTTTTCAAATTTAATCATTATTCGCTCATTGACAAAGATGTTTGCGATACCAGGTATCCGCTTGGGATACTTAGTCGCACAACCAGCAATAGTTTCAGAACTGAGCAAGCTCCAATCTCATTGGAGCACTAATACCATTGCGTTATTAGCTGGGGAGCTTTGTCTTCAAAACGAAGCTTTTATTAAAGAAACACAGGAATATATTGATTGTGAGAGAAAAAGGCTTTTTTCTTTTTTTTATCACAATAACTATATTGCTTCGTCATCTGATGTAAATTTTTACTTACTACAGGACCCGCATTTACAGGATCAGTTCACATTATTTGAGTTTCTTCTTCATCAGGGCATCATTCCCCGCCATACTTTTAATTTTCCAGGCTTGGATGGAAGATGGCTGCGTTTTGCTATAAAGAGTCATGAAGAAAATAATCAATTAATGGAGGTGTTAGCTAAATGGCGGAATCAACATTCATCTTCATAACGGGTGGTGTGAGGAGCGGGAAGAGCAGTTTTGCAGAGAAGCAAGCAATAAAATTGGCAAGTAAAACTGGTGGTCGACTTTGTTATCTTGCTACGGGTGTTGCTTCTGATTCAGAAATGCAGGAACGAATTGAAAAACACCAACGGGATCGCTTAACAGGGGCCTATCAGTGGAAAACATATGAACAGTCCGTTCAAATAGGAAAGATAGCAAAAGATTTTAAAGCCGAGGATGTGGTTTTACTAGATTGTCTTACCACACTATTAAATAATGAACTTTTTTCTTCGGAGCAAAAGTGTGATGAACGATTTTTAACCACCGTTAAAGATACGATACTCACCGGGATTACTTCTATAAAAGAACGTGTGGGAACGATGTTAATCGTGAGTAATGAGGTTTTAAATGAGTCCCTCTTTGGCAATGAGATGGTGTTCACTTATGGGCGCTTACTTGGACAAGTCCATCAGTACTTAGTCAAGGAGGCGGACCAAGTGTTTTTAGTTGAAGCTGGAATTCCGATCGTTATCAAGGGGGCTATATCATGAAAGGACTCATGATTCAGGGGACAGCTTCAGATGTGGGCAAAAGTTTAATCGTCACAGCCCTGTGCCGAATCCTATCTAACGAGGGGGTAAGGGTTACCCCATTTAAATCGCAGAACATGTCTAATAACTCATATGTAACGAGAGAAGGTAAGGAGATTGGAAGAGCTCAAGGAATTCAAGCAGAGGCTGCTAGAACAGAGCCATCGGTATGGATGAATCCGATTCTATTAAAGCCCCGTTCCGAACAGGATGCTGAAATTGTTTACCTGGGGAAAGCGATTGATACCCTTTCAGGGCGCGGGTATCGGGATCACTTTTATGAAAAGGGATTAGCAGTGATTAAGGAATCCCTACAGCATCTTGCTGATAAATATGATGTAGTGGTAATCGAGGGAGCAGGAAGTCCAGTTGAAATTAATTTAAAGGACCGCGAACTTGTTAATATGAAGGTGGCTGAATTGGCGGATATACCAGTTGTCCTAGTTGCTGATATTGATCGGGGTGGAGTGTTTGCAAGTATTGTCGGCACGCTTGAATTACTGGACCCTAATGAAAGGGAAAGAATCGTCGGTGTGATTATTAATAAATTTCGCGGTGATCTCAGCTTATTTGAGGACGGAGTTCAGTGGATTGAAGAGAAAACAGGTGTGCCTGTATTAGGTGTATTGCCGTTTGTGGAAAATCATATGATTGATAGCGAGGACTCATTATCGATCAGGACCCAATTTGCCTATCCGAAAAAAGGGACACTAGATATTGCTGTCATCCACCTCCCGTTTATTTCAAATTATAGTGACTTGGAGCCATTCTTATTTGAAGAAGATGTAACAATCCGCTGGGTCAAGCATGCAAGTGAATTCGGACAACCTGATGCAATTATTATACCTGGTACAAAAAGTACCATCCGTGATCTGCAAAATTTACAAGATAAACAGTTAGATATTTTAATCAAAAAACATGTGGCAAATGGTGGTTTTATTTTAGGGATCTGTGGTGGGTATCAAATCCTTGGCGAAGAATTGATTGATAAATCTGGCAGCGACACAAATATTCCTAACTTTCATGCTAAAGGATTAAGTTTGATCCCAGCGACGACTACTTTTTATCAAGATAAAGAAACTAGTCCTGTCAATGCCCAGTATCATCAAGCTACTGGATTGCCTGCACATCAACGGTTAGAGGGCTATGAAATCCATTTAGGAAAGACTACCTTTTCTAATGAGGCTAAACCATTTTTAACCTTAGCCAACGGGGATGATGAGGGGTATTTCGGAAATGACGGTCAAATTATTGGTACATATCTTCACCATCTTTTTCATAATGATGAGTGGAGAAATCAATGGTTAAACATGATCCGGAAAAAGAAAGCACTGCCAGTCCAAGGGGTCAAATCTATTAGCGTGTATAAAGATAAACGATTTGATATTTTGGCAGATGAGATGAAAAGTCACTTTAGATGGGATCTGATGAAAAAGCTCATCCATCAATGGGGTACAAAATGATGAAGTTCTGGAAAGGTTTTTTAATCGATATTCAATTTTTTACGGCAATCCCGATCAAATTAGAATTGCCAATGGATCAGGAACATCTTAAAAAGGCAGTGCAGGCATTTCCGCTGGTAGGATTACTACAAGGGATCATTTATTCAGCAATCTTCTATTTTTGTTCGGAATTCACTCCATTTAGCCATCTTGCTGCAGCCTTCTTACTATGGCTGGCAACAATTTTCTTGACGGGAGGAATCCATCTCGATGGCTGGATGGATGCGAGTGATGCTTTTTTTTCCTATCAAGATCAAGAGAAAAGGCTTGAAATCATGAAGGATCCTAGGACAGGTGCATTCGGAGTTCTATCCATTTTAGTTTTATTAAGTTGTCGGTTTCTTTTTATTTATGAAAGTACAGTGAATGTTGAAAACGTACTTTTTATCATTATTGCAATGATTCCGTTTTTAAGTAAAAGTGTTATGGGAGTACTGTTGTTAACCGTGAGGGCAGCCAAAAATGAAGGTCTCGGAGCGTTGTTCCAAAAAGCAGCGAAACCGCAGTCACTTTGGCCGTATCCTTTTTACCTAATCTGTCTACTGATTTTAGTTAGTTTTTTTAGTAAAGAATTCTTCATTATAGGTATATTAATTCTGATTGCAGCCTGCTGTACATTTCTTTTTCGCCGAAAAGCTATGAAATGGTTTGGCGGTATTACCGGGGATGTTTTAGGCGCTGCGGTGGAAGGGATTGAGTTACTATTATGGATGACCGTGTGGTTATTGCACTATTTCGTCATGGAGTAACTGAAGAAAATAAACGAAAAGCCTATTTGGGCTGGAGTGATTCCCCCTTATCACCTGAAACAAAGGATCGCGTCAGTTCAAAAAATTATGAGCATTATTATTCTAGTGATTTGCAAAGATGTGTTAAGACAGGAGAAAGATTATTTTCAAATGCTAGTATAAAACTTATCAAAGAATTACGAGAAATGAATTTCGGTCAATGGGAAGGGAAAACGTACGAAGAATTAAAAGAAAATGTTCACTATCGCAACTGGCTGAAAGCTCCTAATTTACATATTCCGCCAAAAGGTGAAGGGTATCAGGAATTTACCCAGAGGGTAGACTCTGGCTGGACAAAAATTACCGACGAGGTTCTTAGATCAAACCTAAAGAGCTGTGCGGTAATTACTCATGGTGGAGTTATTCGTTATCTGTTATCTAGGTTTGCACCGGACCGAAAAGAATTTTGGGCCTGGCAAGTAAATCATGATCAAGGGTACGAACTCATTTTTGAAAGAGAAGCACTAAGGAGAGGTGAACGATGCATTTTATTATTGGAGGTGCCTTTAACGGCAAAAGGGCATGGGTAAAGAACACCTATAGCTGTTATGAGAATAAACATTGGGTTTCAGCTTATGATGGCCGCTCTATACCGAAAAATCTAATTGATTTCGACCAAAGAGTGATCATACTTGAAGGAGTAGAAATTTGGCTAAAAGATTTAACTGCGAGATTCGATACCGATAAGTGTCGGGAATTCTGGGCAAATTGTTTGGAGGAATGGGACACTTGGGAAAATACAGCCGAGCAGCGTAAGTTAATTGTGATTGGAACTGATATATCCAAAGGAATTGTTCCAATGGAGGCAGAAAATAGACGATGGCGGGATGTAACTGGTTGGGCTTATCAAGATATCGCCTCCAAAGCAGAAAAAGTTGACGTCATTTGGTATGGATTAAACCAAACAATAAAGTAAAGGGGAATGGAAAAGATGAGAATTTACACAAGAACAGGTGATAAAGGAAAAACGAGCATCATCGGTGGAAGAGTAGATAAAGATGATACCCGCGTTGAAGCATACGGTACAGTGGATGAAGTGAATTGCTTTGTCGGTCAGGCCATTCAAGAACTAGACCCCCATTTATTTAAGGACGTGCTGGCCGATCTTGAAAAAATCCAACATGAATTATTTGATTGTGGCGGGGACCTTGCAAATGTGACGGCCAAGCGAGAATTAAAGCTTCACCAAGAATCTATTGATTACCTTGAAAAGAAAATCGATGAGTTCATTGAAGAAGCGCCTGAGTTAGAGCGATTTATTTTACCAGGTGGAACCAAACCATCAGCATCCATTCATATCGCTAGAACAGTGACTAGACGTGCAGAACGATTAGTAGTTAAGTTAGTAAAAGCTGATCCGAAAACATCTGAACTTGCGTTGATGTATCTAAACCGTCTATCAGATTATTTCTTTGCGCTGGCAAGAGTAATCAACTTCCGATTAAAGGTCAGTGATGTGGAATATGTTCGCAGTGCCAATGTGTTTAGAGATGGAAAGCGGAAGGAGGAAAAGTAAATGAAAGGAAAATGGGTTAGCGGTCTGGCCATGTTAACAGCATTGTCTGTGGTCGGAGCTATGATTAAGATTCCAGCGATAGTCGGGAGCGTCGCACTGGATGCATTTCCTGCACTTTTGGCATCAGTTTTGTTTGGAGCAGGGGCAGGTGCAATAGTGGGGGCATTTGGGCATCTAATATCGGCGTTAATCGGTGGGTTCCCATTAGGGCCCTTGCACTTTTTAATTGCTGGTGAAATGGCCCTGTTGGTTTGGTTTTTTGGGGTCATGTATAAAAATAATAAATTTTTAGCATGTGTTGTTTTCATCATTGGAAATTCCTTGGTTGCTCCGTTACCATTTATTTATTTAATGAATGTAGGATTTTATTTGGGGATTATTCCTTCCTTGCTTATTGGTTCCGTCATTAATACGGTCATCGCAATGGTTGCAATTCCCCGTCTCAATTCACTTGTATCTCATAGATTGCACAATCAGGATGTTAAACAATGAGGGATATCGTAACCATTCCTTTTAGTGATGGGGACTCCCTTATTATTGCATGTGATAATAGCGGAGCCATTGGAATGAAGGAGCAGGACCATGTTCATATCTCCTATGATACGGTCGCTTATTACGCATTCAGAGTTGCCGTAATGGAATGTATTGCAGCAGGAGGGGAACCTGTTTCAGTGCTGCTCCATAATTTTTGCGGTAATGAACCATGGGATCAGTTAGTTAGTGGAATAGAAAAGGGACTGTCTGAACTAAAGTTCTCAGATGTAAGGATAACTGGAAGTACAGAAAGTAACTTTCAACTTCTGCAATCTGCGATAGGGTTAATGGTCTTGGGAAAGAAGTCGTCTGCTAAAATAACTGATCTTGCTTTCACTAAACACTTGAAAATAGCTGTTATTGGTTTGCCGCTAGTTGGCAACGAAGTAATCGAACTAAACGACCAGGTTGCACCGCTAGCTATTTTTCATGAGGTGAGTTTGATTAAGGGAGCAATGCTGTGGCCGGTAGGTTCTAAAGGGATCCTGTATGAACTCAATCAAATGTTCCCAAATGAAATGATAACACAAGAACGGGTGGTTACTACTGTTGATATCATTAAATCAGCTGGCCCATCCACCTGTTTCATTGTGTGTTTTCAACCCGATCAAGAAGAAATTATCCGAAAAATCACAGGGGAATTGTTATATACCATAGAAATAAGAAAATAGCACCGTCAGGGGTGCTATTTTCTATTACTGCTGAATTCTTTCAATGAAAGAATTAACTCCCTTGCCAACCTTATATAAAACTTGATCCAATTTTTCTTTCCAACCTGGAGCATTTTCTTTGATCTTTTGCCCGATTTTTTGAGCATTTTCATTTAATTCTTTGCTTATTTTCTTTGCCTGTTCATTGATACTCTCCATTGAAGTGCTTTTTCCTGCGAGTTGGTCATTGATTGAAACAACATCAAAACGCTCTTTAGGAAGATGTTGAACGGATTTCTTCATAATCTCCTTAAAGATAGGCACCACATTAGCCGAGCTAGGGCTTGGCAAGTAATGTTCCCGATCGGTTTGGTCAAACCCTATCCAGATGGCGCCAACCAAATTTGGCGTATATCCCACCATCCATTGGTCCTTCGTTCCACTAATATTATTAAAAGGCAGCTGGGTTGACCCCGTCTTTCCGGCTATTTGGACATCAGGGATACGAGCTCGCCTTGCAGTTCCTGTTTCTACTACATTTAAGAGCATCGATGTCATTTCATCTGTGACTTCTTTTGATGTTACTTTTGTGGTTTTTGCTTCATGCTCCGCAATCACATTTCCAGTTGGACCAACTATCTTAGTAATTAAATGACTGTCTTCTCGTTTTCCGCCATTTGGGAAAGTTGAAAAGGCGTTAGCCATTTGTAAGGGGGAGACCCCTGTACTCATTCCGCCCAGTGCAATGGCGAGGTTCTTATCTGCTTTTTCGACAGGGATACCGAACTTTTTCAATGAATCGATTCCCTTATTTAAACCAATCTTATTTAAAAGCCAAACTGCAGGGATATTCAGTGACTTTTCAAGCGCCTTGTACATTTCAACCTTTCCTTCGTAGGTTTTTGAAAAGTTCTCTGGTTTATAATTTCCGAACTTGATTGGTTTGTCGACGAGCTCGGATGAGTACTTGTAGCCTTCTTCAAGGGCAGGTGTATATACTGCCAGTGGTTTGATTGATGATCCAGGCTGTGCTCGTAATTGTGTTGCCCTATTAAAGCCTCGGAATATATGCTCACCACGTCCTCCAACTAGGGCACTCACTCCGCCTGTTGCAGGGTCCATTAGAACAGAGCCACTTTGAACAAGTTTTCCCCCTCTACTGCGCGGGAACAAATAGTCCTCACTATAGACTTTTTCAAGATCAGTCTGAAGATTTTGATCCATCGCGGTGTAAATTCGATAGCCTCTAGTTAGGATTTCTTCTTGGGTTAAACCATATTTATTGATTGCTTCATTCAGGACTGCATCCACATAATATGGATATTTCCTTTCCACATTGCTTCCGCCGCCATCCTTAAGACGGATTTTTTCTTTTTTCGCTGTGTTATATTGTGAACTAGTTATCATCCCTTGTTCTTTCATTTTACTTAATACAGTATTTCTTCTTTTCATAGCTAAATCGTAGTTGTTATATGGATCTAGGTAATTCGGTGAATGCAGCAATCCGGCTAGCATTGCGGCCTCACTGACAGAAACGTCTTTAATATTTTTATCAAAATATTTTTTTGAAGCGTTACTGATACCCCAGGATCCGCTCCCGAAATAAACCTGATTAAGGTACATCTGTAATATCTCGTTTTTTGTATAAACTTTTTCAATTTTTACGGCTAAAAATAATTCCTCTGCTTTTCGCTTATAGGTTCGTTCAGGAGATAGCAGGGCATTTTTTGTTAACTGCTGAGTTAACGTACTGCCGCCGCCCGTGATTCTGCCCGCAAACAAGTTACTGAAAAAGGCACGAGCAATACCCTTAATATCAAAGCCGCCATGCTCATAGAATCGTTCATCTTCAATTGCCACCACGGCATTTGGGACATACTTAGGCAGCTCCTCGATTTTTACTCCCTTGGTTCGATTGGTGGCAACATTACTAGCGATTTTCCCTTTTTTATCATAGATAACGGTCGGTTGACTGAGCCCTTGCTTTAGTGATTCTACATTTGCTCTCATCGCAATCCAACCGAAGTAAAGAATGGTTGATAAAACAACGACTAGGATTAGTAATAATGATATTTGTGTTAAATGTTTGTTCTTCCAGAAACGAACAATCTTTTCCCAATATGGATGCAATTTCTCCATGTGATCTCCTTACTTTCAAAATGTAATTTTCATTCATTATAAATATTATCAATCAAAAAGACTAGTAAAAGCCCATATAGCAAGTAATATTCCCATATGTAACCAAAAAAACTTAAGAGAATCCAACCAGTTATAAAAAAATTTATTAACTTTGTAGGGGTTAAGTGAGTAGGCTTCGTCTATTAGTGTGAAGTGATTGGGAAACAGGAGGAAATTATGATAACAATAAAAAATCTAAGCCATGACTTTGTGATTGGAAAAAAAGGACGACAAACGATTATTCCAGTACTGAGAGATATTTCTTTTAGTGTAGAAAAGGGTGAAATCGTCACTATTGTCGGGAGAAGCGGTTCTGGAAAATCCACGCTCCTTAACTTGGTTAGTGGTTTTATTCATCCGAAAGAGGGTGAAATTTGGATTAGCGGGGAAAAAGTTTCGGAATTAAATGAATCAAGATTCGCGGACTTCCGAATTAATCATCTAGGATTTATTTTTCAAAGCTTTCAATTAATACCGAGCATGACCGCTTTTCAAAACGTAGAATTGCCGTTGATTTTAAAAGGTGTAAATGAAAAGGAAAGAAAAGTGCAAACCGAAAGTATGCTGCAAAAAGTGGGATTACTAGATTATCAGGATCATTATCCTGGAGAGCTGTCAGGCGGGCAGCAGCAGCGGGTAAGTATCGCTCGTGCCTTAATTGTAAATCCCCCGATTATTCTTGCCGATGAACCAACAGGCAGCCTTGATAGTGAAACAGAGGAAGAGTTATTGAAGTTTATTAAAGAATTAAACAGAGATTTGGGAATTACCTTTTTGATTATCACTCATGATGACAAAGTGGCTGCGATCGGGAACCGCAAGATTGAGTTAATAGATGGCCGCATGGCTGAGGAGGTGCTGGTATGAAACTAAGAGATCAATTTCGCTTCGTCCGCCAGAATATGAAGAAAAATAGAACAAGAGTATTTATGACGATTCTTGCCACAGCGATGGGTTGTGCCTTCTTAATTGTACTCGCCTCAGTAGGGTTTGGATTACAGAAATCGGTGGTAAAGGAAATCACCGAACGAAGGGTCATAACCCAAATTGATGTTCATGGTAAGGAAACAAAAGATGAAGGGGTGTATCGCGCATTAAATGATAAAGATGTCCAATTGTTTGAAAAGATAAACGATGTAAAAGCGGTGACAAGAAGGAAAATGTTACAGCAGGAGGGTGTTTTTTCAATTGGAAAATATCAAGAATCGGCACCAACCTTTGTGGCGAATTTTCCAGCTGAATTAAAAGCTGGTTTTGAATTATCGGAAGGGCATTTACCAAATGGGAAAAATGAAGTGGTCATTGGCTATAATTTCTTAACTAATCTTGCTGACAAGGATGCGGGCGAAGATTTGTATAATGAAAAAGGGCAGATTAAAGGTGAGTATCTTTATAAAGGAGAATTACTTGGAAAAGACATTGTATTAACTGTCCAACAGTTTAAAGAGGGAAAACAAATAGAAAAAAAGATCCCATTAAAAATAGTGGGTATCTCTAAAAAGCCAACAAAAGAATGGGCACAGGATAGTAGTGTCTTTATTTCTGATGAGATGTTAACTGAAATTGAGAGGTTTACGGGGACACCCAAAGGATACATGTTGGATATTAATACAAAAGAGATACCGGAAGATCTTGTAAACAATAAAAATATGTATGATGAAGTAAAGATTTATGCAAAAAACATGGAAGCAGTCCAAAGTATCTCTGACCAATTAAAAGAAAAGAATTATGCAACATATTCTGTTGTCAATGAATTAAAAGAGGTCAATATGGTGTTTATGATTGCAAAGGCTGGCCTAATATTTATTGGTACAATTGCTATTCTCATTGCTTCCATTGGTATTTACAATACGATGACGATGGCGGTGACTGAGCGGGCCCCTGATATTGGAATCATGAAAGCAATCGGTGCCAACCCGAAAACCATTAAACGAATCTTTCTGCTTGAAAGCAGTTATATTGGGCTAATCGGCGCTCTTATTGGGACGATCGTTTCGTATGGGATTAGCTATACGGTTAATTTTGCCATTCCATTAATTATCAAACAGGCGTTTGGCCAAGAAACAGAATTAGACCTAATTTTTAGTGATATTCCGCTTGTTTTACCGATTATCTGTGTGGTAATTTGTTACGCTGTAACTATCATTTCAGGATTACGCCCAGCACAGCGCGCAACAAAGGTCGATGTCTTAAAAGCTATGAGAAGAGAAGTGTAATGTAATGGGTAAAGATTAAAACCTTTGATACTTGCGGACAACCATTACCTCATCCAAGCATATGTTAATAGAAAGATTGTTAACTATAAAGGGAGAGGATGGGGAAGATGATTAACTGGAAAGTCCGATTAAGAAACAAGAACTGGGTAATCGCATTTGTATCTCAAATTATGATTGTGGCTCAGATGCTGCTAGAGTGTTTAAATTCCTTTGGAATCATTGATTTTCAGCTGACTGATTCGATACAGAATAGTGTGTTAACTTTTGTTAATGCCGTCTTTGTTGTGTTGTCGTTGTTAGGAATAGTACAGGATCCAACCACAAAGGGATATAAGGATAGTGAACGAGCGTTAACATACAAGGATCCAAACTAGTGTAATATAGTCAGTTCCATAATCGGGACTGGCTTTTTTGTTCTTAGAACAGTGAGAAAATTCTTTACATTAGTCATACAAATTGATTTACTAGATATTGACTAAAAAATTTCTGAGAGGCAGTACATATATATGGTAAAAGTAAAAAACTATATCAGGCAATTTCATACAATCGTCTGGGTGTTATTAATAGGAACCGTTTTATCACGAGGCGCTTCTTTTATGACTCTTCCTTTCCTATCTATCTACTTATCCAGGCATATGGATCTGTCGCCAATCGTCATCGGCTTAACCGTAGGGATGAGTCCATTAATGGCAACAGTTGGTGGTTTTATTGGCGGTCATTTATCAGATCGGTTTGGACGTAAACCTGTCATGCTCATCTCATTATTTACGGTCGCCCTTGTTTATTATGGATTTACGGTTGCGAATAGTGAGGGCTGGTTTATCCTTTTAAACGCATTAAACGGACTGTCCAACTCATTTTTTGAGCCAACCGCTCAAGCCCTAATGGCGGATTTAACCGATAAAGAAAAGCGGATGAAGGTATATTCGTTACGATATACAGCCATGAATATTGGAGCATCGGTAGGTCCGTTAGTTGGAGCATACTTAGCCAGTACATCAGCAAAGCTATCCTTTGCAATAACTGGAACCACTTATCTATTGTATGCAATGGTGCTAGTGTTCCTGATGAAGAGACTAGTCCTAACTCAGCCTGGACAAAACAAAAAGGGTGTCTCTTTCGGTGATGCATTTAAAATTATTAGAACGGATAAAGCATTAAGGTATCTAATCATTGGTATTATTTTGGTCAATATGGGCTATGTACAAATTGATTCCAACTTGCCGCAAATACTTGAAGGTACAGTCGAAAATGGCATTGTCATTTTTTCAACACTGATTACAATAAATGCGGTAATGGTTGTTTTCCTGCAAATGCCCATTAGTCACATTGCTGAGAAGTACCGGTTAATGCAGGTAATGGTTGTCGGTGCTGTATTTATGGCAGCAGGATTAGTTGTCTTTAGTTTTGTAAACGGCTGGGTATCTGCCGTCCTAGCCATTGTGTTCCTAACCATAGGTGAAATTTTAATTTTCCCTTCCAACAGCATGATGATTGATCAAATGGCACCCGAACATTTGCGTGGAACTTATTTCGGGGCAGCACAATTTCGGAAGATTGGAAATTTTTTAGGGCCAATTATTGGCGGCTTTCTACTTAGTCAGTTTCAAGGCCAAATCATGTTTTGGGTTCTCACGATCACAACCCTGGGTAGTGTGGTTTTCTTCTTAGCAGGAAATAAATTTTACAGAATTAACGAAAAAACTCCAAACCTTGAGAAAACAATTTGAGTAAAAAATGCCTCTGGAAAGGGAAACCAGAGGCATCATCTTTATCTATCTAAGGATATCTTCAATTCTAGCCAGAGTTTCATCGTTAAGCTTAACACCCGACGCTTTAACATTTTCCTCCAATTGCTCAGGACGGCTTGCACCGACAAGTGCACTGGCTACATTCTCTTGCCGCAAGATCCAAGCAAGGGCAAGATTAGCGAGGGAAAGTTCATTGTCTTGGGCTACCTCTTTTAAAAGTTCTACTTTATCAAGGTTCTCATCCGTTAACAAGCCAAAAAGATTGCTGTATTTTTCCTGTGAAGCCCTGCTCCCGGTAGGAGCTTGTTGGCCTTTTTTATACTTGCCAGTCAGGACACCCTGGGCGAGCGGGGACCAGACAACCTGCCCAATTCCATGCTTTTCACTTATAGGCAGGACTTCTTTTTCAATATAACGTTGCAGCATGCTGTATTGCGGCTGATTGACTACTATACGGTCAAGCAGCTTTTTGTCGGCAAGATGAACAGCTTCGGTAATTTGTTCAGCCGTCCACTCACTTACTCCAACATATAAGACTTTTCCTTGACGGACTAAATCATCAAGTGCACGTAAAGTTTCGTCGAGCGGTGTATGAGGGTCATAACGATGGCAATAATATACGTCTACATAATCAGTGTTAAGACGTTTAAGACTAGCATGGCATTGTTCAATTACATGCTTACGAGATAATCCTTTATCATTCGGACCATCACCCATTGGCCAGAATACTTTAGTAGCCAATACAAAAGAATCACGTACATATTTTTTTAGGGTCTTTCCTACTACGATTTCAGCTTCCCCACGCATATAAACATTGGCCGTATCAAAAAAGTTGATCCCTAATTCGTAGGCTTTATCAATCGAAGCGGCTGCATTTTGTTCCTCTACATAGCCTCCGTATGTAAGCCAGCTTCCTAAGCTTATTTCACTTACCTTTAAGCCAGTGTTTCCTAAGCGACGATATTCCATTTTATTAATTCCCTCCTAAAAAATTTCGTTACTCAAAATAAAAATACAACAAAATTTACCTAAAAGTCCACAATTTAGTGAGTTTTTGCTAAAATAAGAATATACAGATATTTACAAAGTAAATTATACGAAAATTTGTGATAGCTTTTCTATTATGTTTTTCGAATAAGATTTATTATCTATTTGAAAAGGAGTTCTTACAATGTGGTTTTGGATCATTATTTCATCACTATTGTTCGTCCTATTGCTGATAGTTGAGGAATTTATCTATTATTTTTGGAATCGGTATGTGTATGGGCCAAATATAAAAGGTAAAAGGAGATGGTTAAGTAGACTAGTACTAGGTACTGTTGTATTAATTAAAAGGTTGTTCCGTAGAGGAGAAAAAGAATTACCAAAAACGAAGACAGATAAGGGCCTTCCATTATAAGGGAGGCTCTTATTCATTTTAATTCGTGGGATTTTGTTTTTTCTTTTTCTTATTTAAATAACCGCCAAAGGTATCGATGATGAAAAACAATAGAAATAAAAAAATTATTACATATTCAGCGGGTTCCATTACTTTAAAAGGGTTTACCGCCTTCCAAATAATTCCTGAAATACTTATACCCATTAAAAGATCTAGTGAAACAATTAGGATTACACTAAAAGTCGCCAATAAGCCTGTTACAAAAAATATTTTCAACCTCATCACACCTTTTGGGGTCATATATCTTTATTGTTTAATTCTTTGCTGTTCCTTATTCCAGTTTAAAAATGTTTATTATGCTTGTTTTAACCGTTTTCAATGGGATAAAGTGGTAACCTTTGGGCAATCTATCCAATAATGGGTAAAAAGATATAAATAATCGTAAGTGAGGCGGGTATTGTGTCGATTTTGTCTAAAATGCTCAAAACTAAACAAAAAAAGAGACAGGACGATAATTATAAGCAAAAACAAGATCCGCAAAAACCAGAGGATTTGCCTATTTTTAGAGATTATCAAGAAAATATCGCTCGTATAAAAGAGGAAACTGGCAATAGTAGCGATGTGAACATCCGCGAGTTTAAGATTGGTTCCCATAAAGGCGGCCTTGTTTTTATTGACGGATTAGCTAATGACCAAGCCATTGCCGACTATATTCTAGAATCAGTGATAGAAATAGAAATACCCGGAGGACCCATTGATATTTTTCAATTCATGATGGATGAAGCCATGGCACTGGGCAATGTGAAGACCATTGAAGATTGGAATCAAGTATTTGATTCATTATTTTCTGGAAATACCGTCATCTTTTTGCAAGGATGTAACAAAGCAATTAGCGGTGAAACCAAAGGATGGGAAAAACGGGCCATTTCAGAGCCCTCAACCCAATTGTCGATTCGAGGTCCAAAAGATTCGTTTACGGAGACACTCAGGACGAATACGGCTTTGATCCGCCGTCGTATAAAGAGTCCTAACTTAAGGGTAGATTCCATGAAAATAGGTACTGTTTCCCAAACGGATATCGCCATCTTATATATTGATGGAATTGCCAATGACAAAATTGTTGGAGAAGTTAAAGAAAGGCTTCAACGAATCAATATCGATTCAATCCTCGGTTCTGGTTATGTAGAGCAATTAATTGAGGATCAAACTTGGACAACATTCCCAACAACGTACCATTCAGAAAGACCGGATGTCGTTACATCCCATTTATTAGAGGGGAGAATTGCGATCATTTGTGATGGCACTCCATTTGTTGTGACAGTTCCAGCTATCTTTATTCAATTTTTCCAAGCACCAGATGATTATTATTCACGATTTGACATTTCAACTGGTATACGAATATTAAGAATTCTAGCCTTCCTTATTGCCGTAATTGGACCATCCGTTTATATTGCCGCGACTACCTTTCATCAAGAAATGATTCCGACAACCATGGCAATCGCTATTGCGGCCCAACGTGAAAGTGTTCCATTTCCAGCCTTTGTTGAGGCATTAATTATGGAAGTAACGTTTGAAATATTAAGGGAAGCGGGATTAAGACTTCCAAGGGCTGTTGGCCAAGCCGTTTCGATAGTAGGGGCCCTGGTTATTGGGCAGGCCGCAGTACAGGCTGGGTTCGTTTCGCCAGTAATGGTTATTGTGGTTTCGATTACCGCCATCGCAAATTTTTCCACTCCCGTTTTTGCTATGGCGATTGCAGCAAGATTAGTTCGCTTTGTTTTAATGGGATTAGCGACAGTATTGGGATTTTATGGAATCATGTTAGGGCTAATGTTCATGACGATCCATTTATGTTCACTTCGTTCATTTGGAATTCCGTACATGATGCCGCTGGCACCTTTTAACCTTCATAATCAACAAGATGCATTTGTTCGTTTTCCTGTCTGGGCTATGAAAAATAGGCCTATGTTTATTAGTAAAGGGAACATGAAAAGAACCGGGGAAAACCAAAAGCCTGAACCCCCAAAGCAATCGGAAAATCAATCTAAAAATGGTGAAGAATAATGAAAAAATTCTTGCTTGTGATGTTGGTATTAATAATGTTTATACCAATCCTCAGTGCATGTTGGAATCAGAAAGAACTCACAGACTTGGCCTTTGTGATGGCACTGGGTATTGATCGGGGAGACGATAATTTGTACCATGTCTCCTTTCAGCTTGTTAATCCTGCGAACGTTTCAGCAGGACAAACTGGAGGAGGTCAAGGTCTGCCGATTGCCGTTTATAAAAGCAAGGGGAGGACGATTACAGAAGCAGCGAGAAATGCAACGAAAAAGGTCTCGCGCCGTTTATATTATGCGCACACCAATTTAGTGGTTGTCAGTGAAGAAGTAGCTAAAGATAGAACATTGATGCTTAATTTATTAGACGCCTTCGCAAGGGACCCAGAGTTTAGAACTACAACAGAGATCGTTATTTCAAGAGATGCTAGCGCAGAGGAAATCGTCACTACTCTGACTATTCTTGATAAACTTCCTGTAACCAAAATTACTAAAGAGTTAAAATTTACAGAAGCAATGAAAGGCGAGAATATGAGTATAAGTATTGATGATTTGATTGACGGAATCGTCGGAAACGGGAAAGAACCAATTATAAATGGGTATAAACTAATTGGTATGAAAGAAGAAGCCAACAAGGCAATAAATTTGCAAAAAACGACAACCGACGCTTTTCTCGCGGCAGATGGGCTGGCAGTTATGAAAGATGGGGCATTGATAGATTGGATTGAAAATAAAAAGTCTCGTGGGGTCATATGGATTTTAAATAAAGCAAAAAGTACCGATATTACGCTTAAATGGAATGGGAAGAAAAATGCCCTTAGTGTGGTTCCTATTCGGTCAAAAACCAAGGTTTCAACGGCATTTAAAAATGGAAAACCCATTATCAATATAAAGATTGAGAATGAGGGCTGGATAAGTGAAGCAAATACAGCTATTGACTTGATGGATCCAAAAACAATGGGGAAAATTGAAAAGTTAACAGAGAAATCGATTAAGAAGGAAGTACAGTCAACTGTGAAGGAGGCAAAGCGGCTAAAGTCCGACATCTTCGGGTTTGGTGATGTGGTTCATAAAGCCAATCCTGACATTTGGAAAAAGCTGAAAGGGGATTGGAACAATTATTTTGCAGACCTTGAGGTGAATGTTAAGGTGGATTCTTACGTCCGTCGGGAAGGGGTTCGGACGAATCCGTTTTGGTCTGATATTAATAAATAACGCTTTTTTTAAAAGGTGGGAGAATGGTAATACATGGAAAAGGCGAAAGTTAGTTCCTTCCAAATGTTCGTTCTGATTGTTATGTTTGAGATGGGGAGTGCCATTCTTCTTGGACTTGGATCACAAGTGAAACAGGACTCCTGGATCGCTATTTTGTTCGGATTAGCTGGCGGAATCATTGTCTTTTTCATTTATTACCGCTTATATATGTACTTTCCTGACCTGCCTTTAACTAGTTATCTTCAAAAAATAGTTGGTAAATGGCTTGGACGGATAATTGGCTTTTTATATATTATTTATTTTATTTATATTGCTTCAAGGGTATTGAGAGATTTCGGGGAGTTATTAACTACGACGATCTACAATAGCACCCCTCTGTTTGTAATCAATACATTGATGATTATTACTATTATCTATGGGCTCCATAAAGGGTTTGAAGTAATAGCCCGAGTAGGCGAAATATTTTTTGGAGTGGTCTATTTTGCAGCTATTTTAGGCATGCTGTTAATCGTTTTTTCTGGTTTGATTCATTTAGGAAACTTAAAACCAATTTTAGAAAATGGTTGGAAACCCATAATAAAAACATTACTAAGAGAAACCATCGTCTTTCCCTTTGGTGAAATGGTTGTCTTTACGATGCTTCTCCCGTTTTTAAATGAGAAAAGTAAGGCTAAAATTGTTTGTATTGGCGGGATGATCTTGGCTGGAATAAATATTACTATTACATCGATTGTTAATATTACTGTATTAGGAGTGAGCCTCTATTATCGTTCCACCTTCCCCTTATTAACCACGATAGGAAAAATCCAGATTGCCGATTTTATCGAACGTTTAGATGTATTATTTATGCTCTATTTAATCATTGGTGGTTTTTTTAAAATTTCCATTTTTTATTATGCAGCGGTAGCAGGGGCTGCTGATATCTTTCAAATTAAAAATCAACGAAAGCTTGGATTCCCTATTGGACTTATCGTTTTGTTTTCATCAATAACGATTGCATCTAATTTTGCAGAATTTATTAAGGAGGGGGTAGATATTGTTACACTGTATTTATCTTGGCCCTTTCAAATTATAATCCCATCCATCTTACTAATCATTGCGTTTTTTCGTGATCGAAAGAAAAGAACAAGTTCAGCTTAAGGCGAAATGGATTTTGGAATAGCTGTACTAAATAACCCTTCTAAAGGGGGGAAAATACTTAAATGGAAAAAGTAAAAATAAGTACAACCCAATTATTTGTCCTAGTTGTATTGTTTGAAATGGGCAGTGCAATTCTGGTGGGGATTGCAGCAGGTGCCAAACAGGATGCATGGATTGCTGTATTGATGGGTTTAATCGGTGGATTAATGGTCTTCTATGTGTATTATCGATTATTTGTGTACTATCCTGACCTGCCCTTAACTAGTTATCTTCAAGAAATAATTGGGAAATGGTTTGGCCGGTTAATTGGAGTATTATATGTTGTTTATTTTTTATATTGTGCATCAAGAGTTTTACGGGATTTTGGAGAGTTATTATCTTCGACCATTTATAACAGTACTCCTTTATTTGTAATCAATTCCTTAATGATTCTTACGATAATTTATGCTATCCATAAAGGATTTGAAGTAATATCAAGGGTTGGAGAAATTTTCTTTGGAGTTGTCTATGTGACAGCAATATTAGGAATGCTCTTAATTGTATTTTCTGGTTTGATCCATTTAGAAAACTTAAAACCAATTTTAGAAAACGGGATGAAACCTGTCATAAAAACATTTCTAACGCAAACCATTACCTTTCCCTTTGGAGAAATGGTCGTTTTTACGATGCTGCTTCCATTCTTAAGGGATAAAAAGAAGGCTAAGATTGTTTGTTTGAGTGGGATGATCTTAAGTGGGATAAATATTACCATAACAGTAATCGTAAATATTTCTGTATTAGGAGTGGCTCTTTTTCATCGATCTACTTTCCCACTTTTAACCACTGTTGGCCGAATTCAAATTGCTGATTTTATTGAACGTTTAGACGTATTATTTATGCTCTATCTAATTATTGGCGGTTTTTTCAAAATTGCAATTTACTTTTATGCAGCAGTAGCTGGTGCAGCGGATATCTTTCGAATTCCTAATCAACGCAAAATTGGCTTTCCTTTAGGTCTAATCGTTTTATTTGCATCAGTTACCATTGCTTCCAATTATGCAGAACATATAAAGGAAGGGTTGGTTATGGTCCCACTTTATTTGCATTGGCCATTTCAAATAATCATCCCGTCTTCCTTACTAATGATTGCCTTTTTCCGGAATAAGAAGAAAAAGAAAAGCCCGGCATGATAGCTCGGGCTTAAATTATTTATTATATTTTTTCATTGGCCAATCGGTGAGTATTTTGCTTAACAGGCAGGGATATCTGGACAGATGTCCCTTGATACTTTTGACTGTTGAAATGTATCGTGCCTTGGTGTGATTCAACAATCTTGAAACTTACCGTTAATCCGAGCCCTGTTCCTTTTTCTTTTGAAGAATAAAATGGTTCGCCAATTTTCTCTAATCTTTCTTTTGAAATTCCACAGCCAGTGTCATTAATATTGATTACTACTTTATTTACTTCTAACTGTTCTAAATGAATTGAAACAGTTCCACCCTTTGGTGAAGCTTCAATCGAATTCTTAATAAGATTGATAAATAATTGCTTGAGTTGGTTGGGTTCACACTCAATCAAAATTTCATTCTCTGGAAAGGAGGATTCGATTTGGACATTGTATAAACTGGCTTCGGTGCTCAACAATGAAATGACATCCTTCAATATCTTTTGAAGGACTGCTTGGGTATATTTTAATATTTGCGGTTTGGCTAATAATAAAAGTTCTCCAACAATATGATTGATTCGGTTTAATTCGTCTAACATAATTTGATAATAGTAATCGTGCTTACTATCTTCTATTTGTAAAAGCTGAACAAACCCTTTTAAAGATGTTAGTGGATTCCTAATTTCATGAGCAACACTTGCAGATAATTCACCTACAATCGATAACTTTTCCGTCCTTCTAAGACGTTCTTCTGTTTCTCTTAATTTGGTGACATCACTGCCATAGCCAATAATTCCAGCAATCTTCCCATTTATAATGATTGGGAGGGAGGTACATTGTAAGATGATCCGATTCCCGTTTGCATGTGGAATGTTGATCTCATACAAGACTGGTTTAATTTCTTCAACAACCGTGGATATAAATTCAGGCAGATATCTGATATACCTTTTCGGTAATAAATTTATTATATTTTTTCCAATCATTTCTTCTCGTTTAAAACCGGTAATGACATCATATTGTGAATTTAAATTGGTAACAGTTCCACTCAAATCCATCATATAAACAATATCTGGACTGTATTCAAACAGTGATTTATATTGTTGCTGACTTTCTGCCAATTTTAACGCCATTTCCTTTTTCTCGGTAATATCACGACCGATGATTACCAAGCCATGCCGACTGCCATCACTATTAAATAAAGGCACTTTAATCGTGTCAAAGATTTTTACTGACCCGTCTGGGACAGGAAGGACTTCTTCAATCCGAGTAATGGACCGATTATTCCATGCTTCTTCATCAGAAATTTCACAATATCTGAGTGCATCACCATAAAAGTCAGTATAATTGGCTAATTCAGAGTCCTTTTTCCCTCGATAATCTACATTCTCAAGTTGAAACAAATGTAACCCAAATTCATTGGCTTCAATCCATCGTCCTTGTCCATCCTTAAAGTTAACAAAATCAACCATTGAATTAATTAGTGTAGATAACCGTTTTTGATCCTCCTGGGAAGCAGATAATTCCTCTTTTTTACTAATAAAAAAATAAAGAAATCCTCCGGTCACCAATATATATAAAATCTCTTTTACCCTTTCAAATGCATAAACTATTGAAGAGGGTATAAACTTTTCAATTAAATAATTGGACCCAAAGATCCAAATAATACTTGTAATTAAGTAAAACAGGATCAGCCTTTTTTTATTCATGGAAATCTCCAGTTCTGTTCAATAAATATGGTACATGGTCTATAGTACTAGAAAAACCATTATATTGGAATAATACAATGGTAGAAATTGTAGAATCCCTTTAATTATTGGATTCTTTTCCCAAGAATAAGTAAATCTCTCTCAACGCCATCTAGTTCAGCTATATTTGGAAGATGGGCCCATTTCTCAAAACCAAATCCTTTAAAAAGCTTGATACTAGGTTCGTTATGACCAAAAATAAAGCCAAGCAGGGTTTTGATGTTTAAGCCTGGACAAGCATCTATTGCCTTTTGAATTAAAAATTTACCTAGTTTTCTCCCTCGAAAGTCTGGATGAATATAAATACTGATTTCCGCCGTTGCATTATAAGCTTTGCGCCCGTAAAAGGATTGGAAGCTTACCCATGCGCAAATTACACCTTTGTCTTCCACAACCCATAATGGCCGAAAAGCAGGTGAATGTTCATGAAACCATTGTAACCGATTCTCCACTGAAATTGGTTCTAAATCGGCTGTAACCATCCTGCTTGCTATGGTTGTATTGTAAATATCAATAATGGCTGCCAAATCACTCAAATTTGCATCTCTAATCGTAAAGTCATCAAACATGTCAATTACCACTCCAGTTTTTTATGGTCTAATAGATTTTATATTATCTTTTGGAACTAACATTATCAATAACGACGTACGATGATTATTGAAAAAAGAAAAACCTTTTCTCGAAATTGTACTCCGAGAAAAGGCCTTTTCATTTTATGACAATTTATTTCTAAACTGCCATAACTCGTTTCTTGGCCAAACCCTTACCAGCGATGGGCTTTGGCATTACTCCTTAGAATGATCTGGTTTTGAGACATTTTTGTTTGTCCATTAACCTGTGCTTTGGTATGCTTCGCTCTCGTTGTACCATAATGAAAAAGCTCAGAGTGCGGATCTAATTGATCTTTATAGCTCATCAAATCACCTCATTAAAGGATTTGAAACGAAGATATTCTATTGAATATCATATTTATCATTTGTAAAAAAACAGGAAAATAGTCATTGAAACTGAAATTATTAAATGTAAATAAACACTTGTATTATCTGAAAGTTCAGAATAAAATAAAGTTACATACCAACCGGTAGGTATGCTTTAGCATGGTTAAGCATACGATAGTTTAATGGAATTAACTAGTAATTTTCGAATAAGAATTATACCGGAGGAGAATAAAAATGACAGGAAGATTTGCTGGAAAAGTAGCTTTTGTAACGGGTGGAAGCCGTGGAATTGGAAAAGGAATCGTTGAGCTTTTTGCCAAAGAAGGGGCTAAGGTTGCATTAATTGATTTAAATGAAGAGGCGTTAAGTGAAACAACCATTGCATTGAAAGAAAAAGGTGTTGACGTGTATTCGAAAGTTGCAAATGTCGTGGATGCGGAGCAAGTTGAAACCGTGATGAAAGAGGTTTATGATGCTTTCGGATCCATTGATATCTTAGTTAATAATGCGGGTGTAATCCGTGACAATCTATTATTTAAAATGACAGATTCAGACTGGCAAATGGTCATGGATGTGCACTTAAAAGGGTCATTCAATGCAGCCCGTGCTGCACAAAAATATATGGTCGAAAATAAATATGGCCGTATAATCAATATTTCATCAACTTCTGCACTTGGAAATCGCGGTCAGGCCAATTATGCTGCCGCCAAGGCGGGGTTGCAGGGCTTTACAAAAACACTCGCAATCGAGTTAGGGAAATACGGGATTACTGCCAACTCGGTAGCCCCTGGATTTATTGAAACAGAGATGACCAAAGAAACTGCTGCTAGAATCGGGATTCCATTTGAACAGCTCATTCAAACGAGTGTGGCAAGTATCCCAGTTGGCAGAAGTGGAAAGCCAGCAGATATTGCCAATGCAGTTGCCTTTTTTGCGGATGAAAATTCATCGTTCGTTAATGGTCAAGTGATTTATGTTGCGGGCGGACCAAAATGCTAAATAGATGAGGTGAGGGTGAATTGTTTAAAGAACAGATAGGTAAACAATCGAACAAGGTTAAAAATGTCGTTGAAAGAGGAGCTGTTAAGAGATTTGCAGAAGCAATTGGGGACCTCCATCCAATTTATTTTGATGAGGAAACGGGAAGAAAGTCTAGATATCAAACCAATAATGCCCCGCCAACCTTTCCAATGACATTTGATTATGGTGACATTGCAGGAATAAATCTGCCAAATGAAGGCTTAATCCATGGTGAACAAACCTTTCACTATGAACGTCCCCTAAGGGTTGGTGAGGAGATCTTTTGCTATTCCAGTGTGAAGAATTATTTTGAGAAAAAAGGGAACTTCGGAGAAATGGGATTTCTGATTCTTGAAAGCTTTGGGGAGGATACAGAAGGTGGATTAATATTTAGTTCAACCTCTACGGTGGTCATATCAGAAGCTGTGAGGAAGGTGTTGGTTAAATGAGTACACTCACACAGTTACAGGTCGGAGAGTCTCTTAAAGAAATTCAACTGGAGCCTGTTTCAAGGATGGACCTTATTAAATATTCAGGTGCATCTGGAGACTTTAACCCAATCCATACCATTGATGATGAGGCAAAAAAGGCCGGATTACCAGGAATCATTGCTCACGGAATGTGGACGATGGGGAATCTTGCCAAGCTTTTTACTGCGTATTATGATGAAGGCTTTATGAAGGATTACTCTATTCGCTTCAAAGGGATGGTATTTTTAAATGACGTAATCACGTTAAAGGCAACATTGAAAGAAAAGCAGGATAGAATCCTGAGCTTTACGGTGCAGGCTGTGAATCAACATGGGAATGAAGTGTTAAAAGGGAAAGTTTTGTATCAACAATATGAAGCATGAATGAATTCTGACCCAGCACCAAGAGATCTCTTTTGGGTGCTGGGTTTATTGTTATCTAATGAAACGGAATAGGGGGAACGATGGATGAATGTGAAAGCGTTATTTGATTTAACAGGAAAAGTAGCTATTGTTACTGGCGGAGGAAGAGGATTGGGACAGAAGATCGCTGAAGGCTTTGCTGAAGCTGGCGCAAATGTAGTGGTTTGTTCAAGAAAATTGGAAGCTTGTGTGGAAATTAGTGAAGGGTTAAAAAGAGTGGGTGTAGAGAGTTTGGCTTTAAAATGTGATGTCACAAATCCAGAGGATATTAAGAATGTCGTCGACAAAACAGTAGAGCGATTTGGGCGAATTGATATTCTCGTTAACAATAGTGGTGCAACCTGGGGTGCACCGGTCGAAGAAATGCCGCTCGAAGCATGGAAAAAGGTAATGGATATTAATGTTACAGGTACTTTCTTAATGTCTCAAGCGGTTGGTAAGGTCATGCTTCAACAAAAATCCGGAAAAATAATTAATATTGCATCAGTAGCGGGTTTAAAGGGCAGTAATCCCAAATATATGAATGCCATTGGCTATAACTCTAGCAAAGGGGCAGTGATTACTTTTACGAAGGATTTGGCAGTTAAATGGGGGCCAAGTGGTATTTATGTAAATGCGATCGCCCCAGGATTTTTCCCGACGAAAATGTCTAAGGGGTTGCTTGATCATGGGGGAGAGGTAATTCTTGAAGGTACACCATTAAGAAAGTTTGGTTCTGAAAATGATCTTAAAGGTGTTGCCCTATTCCTAGCTGCACCAGCATCCGATTTTGTAACAGGTGATGTCCTGGTGGTCGATGGGGGCGCACATGCGATGTAAAGGATTCACTCATTGTAGTGGAGGATTCGCTCATAATACTGCGGGCCGGAAATTTCGCTCATTAAATTGAGGGAATTCCCGAGTTAACGGGGATAGTCTAGTATTTTTTAGCAATTCGCTGATATAACCGGAGAATTCGCCGATAGAGTCGAGAAATTCGCTGATAGAGTCAAAAAATTCGCCGATAGAATAGAGCTGCTAGCTAAATACATAGAAATTGTCATCAAACCGTAAAGGAAAAAAAGAGGAGAAATTAGGTGGAAAAAAGAACCATATTAACAGCTAGCAGTCGAGGTTTGCTATAAGGAGATTTATAGATTTTCAGAAGTGAGTCTGGAGTACTTTAAGGCGGAATAGGAGGAATTACAATGACGGTAAAGGTAGATGTCCAAACATTTCCCCACTTTATTAACGGAAAATGGGTGCCTGCAAGCAGTCATGAAACATTTGATGTGTTTAACCCGGCAAATGGTGAACTAGTTGCAAGGGTGGCGAAAGGGATAAAGGAAGATGTAGACCTCGCTGTAAATGCAGCACGCGTAGCGTTTGACCAAGGTGACTGGAGAAACATGAAGCCAAAAGACCGGGCCAAAGTGCTTTATGCTATTTCCTATAAAATTGCTGAACATGCCGAAGAACTGGCATACCTGGAAGCAATAAGTTCTGGCGGAACGGTACGCCGAATTGGCAATAGTGATATTCTTCAAATGGTAGACTTGTTCCAAACATTAGCTAACTTTACGGTAGACTACCCATTCTCAGAAACACTTCCTGTTCCGCCATTCCCGGGACCTGCCCATAATTTTATTTGGCGTGAGCCAATCGGAGTATGTGCTGCCATCACTCCATGGAACCTTCCGATGGTGATTGCGACCTGGAAGATTGCTCCCGCACTAGCGATGGGGAATACGATTGTCATCAAGCCTGCCAGCTATACACCTCTATCGACTCTAAAACTAGCAGAAATTATTTCAGCCGTGGTTCCTCCAGGTGTAATCAATGTGGTTTCAGGTCCGGGTGCGGAAATCGGTGAATCCTTAGTTAACCATCCAAAGGTTGATAAAGTGGCCTTTACTGGTTCGACAGAGGTTGGCAGACGTATTATGGGACTTGCAGCTGGCACAATTAAGAAAACCACATTGGAATTAGGTGGTAAATCACCAAATATCCTTCTAGATGATGCCGATCTTAATATTGCTCTGCCTGGAAGTCTGTTTGGAGTATTTCTCCATTCCGGACAGCTTTGTGAATCAGGGACACGGCTTTTTGTCCCGGATAAGCTTTATGACCAAGTCGTTGCAGGGTTAGTCTCCCTCACTAGGAGATTAAAACTCGGCAATCCACTTGATGCTGCCACCGATGTTGGTCCAGTAATCTCAAAAAAGCAAAAGGAAATGATCCTTTCTTATATTGAAACAGGTAAACAAGAAGGGGCTGCCCTTCTTTGTGGAGGCAAGGAAATAAAGGTAGCTGGCTGTGAAGAAGGTCATTTTATCGAACCAACGATTTTTACGAATGTCACCAATGATATGAAAATTGCCCAAGAAGAAATTTTCGGACCAGTCCTCTGTGTGATTCGCTATTCTGACCTGGATGATGCGATTCGAATGGCGAATGACACCATTTATGGTTTAGCCGCAGGAGTCTGGACACGCGATGTTAATAAAGCGTACGCAGTCGCTAGAAAATTGCAAGCGGGTGTCGTCTGGATAAATGATTGGCATATGCTCCGTAGTGATGCCCCGTTTGGCGGGTACAAACAAAGCGGAATTGGCCGTGAAATGGGACAGCAATCACTCGATGCCTATACCCAAGTAAAGCATGTACACACATCGATGTCACCGGAGTTAGAGCGACGTAATTGGTATGGAATTCTGTTTGGACAAAACTAATGAAGAGGTGATGATGAATTTGAAAACAACCTTATCACAGTTTATGTTACGTACGGGAATATATAGCGGTTCAAATTCAAGAGCGATGGTCCCAAGTCTTTTTGCAGGCCTGGGCGCTAAACGCATACTTCTCTTAAGTGACAGAGGCTTAGAGGCAGCAGGCATTGTTGAAAAAGTAGCCGAAATTTTTACGCTGACAGGTCATGGCTCTGGACCTGAATTGGTGGGGCAATTTTTAGATATTAAGCAGGATGCCGAAAGCCAATGTATCAATGAAGCCGTCCGCTACGCACGAGAAATCGGAGCGGATTCCCTACTAGCCGTTGGCGGGGGCAGTGTTCTTGATACTGTAAAAGGGGTAAAATACGCTCTCCACAAAGGATTAACAGATATAAAAGAGTCGATTCCAGGCGGCTTATTGTATGAGTCCTTTCCAAAAGCCAACTACATGCCAATTCCACATATAGCTATCCCGACAACAGCGGGTACCGGATCAGAGGTTTCACCGATTGCCGTTATTTTTAACGAAGATATCCAAATGAAGACGAATATCATCAATCCATTTATTAATGCCGATATGGCGATCTTGGATCCGGATTTAACCGTCGGACTTCCACCAATGATTACAGCATTTACAGGATTTGATGCCTTAACACATGCCATTGAGGCACTCGCATCGCCAACAGCAACAGGCCTAACTGACGCCTATGCTCTCCACGCCATTCGCCTGATTGAAAAAAATCTGCCGATTGCCGTTGCGGATGGTTCGAACCTTGATGCCCGAATGGATTTATTACAAGCAAGCTTGATGGGGATTACCGCTTTTAGTTTTGCCTTAAACGCAATTCCTGTCCACAATATGGCACACGCCTATGGTGCCTTGTTCCGGATTCCGCATGGACTTGCAAATGCCGTCTTTTTACCGGTGGTCATGGAGCTGGTCCCTGATTTATATCTTTCTAAGGCAGCTGAACTAGCCCAGGCCTTGAATGTAGACGTAAAGGGGGACACCCCACAAACAGCATTAGCCAAAGTGATTGGAAAAATTAAATTGCTTCAGTATAAGGTAGGATTACCGGCAGATTTCAAGCAATTCAATATTACCGAAGAGGCACTACAACTAGCGATTCCAGCAGTTTTGAAGGATCCAGCCGCGTTGAGCTTTCCTATGCCAAAAGAATTAATTGCAGCAATTGGACAAAAGGTGGTTCCGTTGACAGTAAAATAGGATAACAGTAAAAACCATTATGGATGTGTTGTAAATCATAATGGTTTTTCAATGACAATTTAAAAAATTTTACATAGTAATTAACCATACCAATGGGAGTGAAATCAGTGGAGGATACTAGAAAATTGAACGACTGTATGAATATCACAATTAAAAGACTTACAGAATGTACCATCCAAGATACAATAACGGCTTGGAATCGAGGGTTTGAAGGCTATTTTGTGCAATTAGAAATGACACCTGAATTATTCTTTAACCGGTTTGTTAATGAAGGCTTATCGTTAGAACATTCATTGGTAGCTTTTGACGAAAAAAAACCAGTAGCGATTGTTTTAAATGGTTTTCGCGTCATCGACGGACAAAAAACAGCCTGGAATGGGGGAACAGGAATTGCTACTGAATACCGGGGGAAGGGTGTTTCCAAGTTGTTAATGGAGGCAGTCTTAAACGTGTATGCTGAAGAGGAAGTCAAAGTTGCCACACTTGAAGCCATAAAGGAAAATGAAAGGGCGATTCGATTATATCAACGATTTGGCTATGAGATTACTGATTCCCTTGTTTATCTTAGTGGTACAGTAGAATTGAAGGCCAAAACGATTTCACACGAATCGATTCGGCCCGAACAGCTCCAAACTTACCATTTTTACAAAGAAAATCTTCCTTGGCAATGTCAGTGGCAGAGTGTTAAGTCAGGGGAAGCGCAGATTTATTATGACGAGAATCAGTATCCAATAGGCTACTCTTTATTCAAAAGGGTTTGGAATCAAGAAGGGCAGTTGGAGAAGGTAGTGCTCTATCAGCTTGAAATATTCGCTGAGTTGAAAGAGGAATCCATTAAGTCAATATTGAGTACGATATCAAGAGAAAATAAGAATCCCATTAATTTCATGACCATAAATGCGTCATTATCTAATCCTGTCATTTTAATACTGCAAGATTTAGGCTTTGTAAAAACAACAGAGCAAGTCCAAATGGTCAAAAAAATGAATCAATAAAAATTTTTTGAATCCTTAATCATATTATTATATAATTTTCGTTAGGGCCAATCTCAGGTCGATTGGGCTTGACCTACATAAAATAATAGGACTAGGAGAAATACAAATGGAAAAAGTACTTATTTTCGGTCACAAAAATCCTGACACCGATACAATTTGTTCTGCGATTGCCTATGCAGACTTAAAAAAACAATTAGGGATGGATGTTGAACCTGTCCGTTTAGGACAAATTAACGGGGAAACACAATTTGCGCTTAACCAATTCAATGCAGAGGTTCCACGTTTGGTTGAAGCGGTAGCTAGTGAAGTGAATTCAGTTATTTTAGTTGATCACAACGAGCGCCAGCAAAGTGCAAATGATATCGCGGATGTTCGTGTCCTAGAAGTTATTGATCACCACCGTATTGCGAACTTCGAAACGAGCGATCCATTGTATTACCGCTGCGAGCCTGTCGGCTGTACTGCAACGATCTTAAATAAAATGTATAAAGAAAACAACAAAGAAATCAGTAAACCAATTGCAGGTTTGATGCTTTCTGCGATTATTTCTGACTCTTTATTATTTAAGTCTCCAACTTGTACGCCAGAGGATGTGGCAGCAGCACGCGAGTTAGCTGAAATTGCTGGAGTAGACGCTGATACTTATGGACTTGAAATGCTCAAAGCTGGGGCAGATGTTCGCGATAAATCCATTTCCGAACTCTTAAGTCTAGACGCAAAAGGATTTGAAATGGGTTCAAGTAAAGTAGAAATTGCTCAAGTGAATGTCGTTGATACTGCCGATGTTCTTGCTCGCCAAGAGGAATTAGAAGCAGCGATCACTACCATTATCGAAGAAAAGAACTTAGACTTATTCTTGTTCGTGGTAACAGATATTTTAACAAATGATTCAGTTGGTTTAGCGTTAGGAAGTAAAACAGCTGCCGTTGAAAAAGCCTATAATGTAACACTAGCGGATAACACGGCTACATTAAAAGGTGTTGTTTCTCGTAAAAAGCAAATTGTACCAGTTTTAACTGATATTTTTACTAAAGGTGAATAGTAAAATAGACCGTTCATGGAGATTTCCATGGACGGTTTTTTCAGTTAGAAGACTAGACAAATAAATTCCTTCTTTCCTTTGACAATCTTTTGTTGTAATCTATTAAATATTTAGAAAACCGAAATTATGTTAAAATTCAACAAGAGGAAGGAAAATTCGCATGCTGTTTTTGTCATTAATCAGTTCTTTTTTTAATGCACTAAATGCGCTTTATGCCAAGAAGATTGTTGGAGAAATGAAGGATAATAATAGTTTCATTGTTACTTCATTTGCCTACATTGGTGTGTTTCTTGGTTTAACATTGCCATGGCTTTATTTATTCAAAGCAAACGCGATCTCGATTTCGTTATTAATTTTGGTTGTCCTGCTGGATATGCTCGGAAATTTGCTTTTCTTTAAAGCAATGAACAAAATCGAGGTATCTGTCCTTTCAGTTTACATGGCTTTAACTCCATTGTTCACGTTTATACCAAACTCTATTCTGTATGGTTTCCATCCATTTGTGCTCGTGTCTGTTTTGTTTATTATGGTGGGCGTCTATTTCTTAAATTTAAAAGGCCGCAACCCGCTGACCCCATTTCTTGAGCTTCGGAAACCAGGGAATTTATTAGGGATTGCTTCAGCGATTGTTTTTGGTGTGAGTATGGTGCCTTCTCAGCAATTACTTGTTCATGGCTGGGTTAATCCAGTGACACTTTATTTTTACCGGGCTTGTGGGATTGCTTTGATTACTTATCTGATTTATCGTCCAAAAGTATGGTTTCCGAGCCTGCATAAACATCTAAGTTTACGCGGACTCACCGTCATCATCCAATGGGTCTGCCTGTTTACAGCCTTAAAGTTTGCTGATGGGACACTGGTTGTCTCCTTGGCTTTCACTTCACCATTATTTGCTGTATTCTTGGCGTGGTATTATTTTAAGGAACGGATCACTCCTGCGAAGCTAACGGCATGTGTGATTACTATTTTAGGAATTATTATTACGGTGGTTTAAGGGGAGTAATATATAAAGGAGGAATGTGCAGTTGAGCCGAAAGCACTCGACCACCATGTTCATGGCTGGTCTACAATGGTTATTTTTCATGTTTGCAAATACTGTGGTCATCCCGTTAACGATTGGAGATGCCTTTAATTTATCAGCAGGGGAAGTAGCAAGTTCGATGCAAAGAGCATTTATTTATACAGGGACAGCTTGTATCTTGCAAGCATTGTTTGGGCATAAGTATCCCTTGATGGAGGGGCAATCAGGCTTGTGGTGGGGGGCCATCTTAAGTCTTTGTGCATCGGCTTCTTCCGCTGGCATTAGTTTGGAAGAATTAGGAGGTGGACTTGCGCTCGGGATTATTGGTTCAGGAGTTCTAGTTATGATCCTTGGTGTGTTAGGGATGGGAACAGTATTAAAGCGTTTATTCACACCCGTTGTGATGAGTACGGTCCTTTTTCTCCTCGCGAGCCAACTGATTGTCATTTTTACCAAAGGAATGCTTGGCTTAGGTAATGGCGAACAGATTGATATTCCAACCGCAGGATTATCAATCCTGTTAATCATCCTCGTTGTCTGGATTAATTTGAAGGGGCCTGGTGTGATTCGGAACTTTTCCATCCTCATTGGGATTGTAACAGGGTGGGTAATTCACGCTTTATTTTTCCCAACAACAACTGAGAATGTGAGTACGTCTACGGAATTTTTTCATTTATTTCCTTGGGGAAAACCTAGTTTTAGCTTGGGTCTCATTATTATGACGGTGATCACTGGTTTAGTTAATACAACGAATACCATGGCGTCGATAAGAGGGGTTGAGCCCATCTTAAAGACTTCAACAACAGATAACCAATACCGACGCTCATTTGTGCTAACCGGGATAAATTCGATTGTTTCGGGGCTGTTTGGGATGGTCCCATATGCGCCATATATTTCTTCGCTCGGATTTTTACAGTCTACGCTTATATTTGAGCGGGCACCTATCATCATTGGTGGAGCTTTGTTTATTGTCCTTGGCTTGGTCCCTGCATTAAGCAACCTGTTTTCAACATTACCAATTAGTGTAGGCGATGCAGTTTTATTTGTCGCTTATTTACAACTTTTCAGCGGTGCACTTACCAATCTGAATGGCATTCTTTTTAACCAGAGAACGATCTATCGCATTGCGGCTCCAGTGCTGCTGGGAATTGCCATCATGAATATTCCGTCTGAAATGTTTTCCTCGCTGCCAATGTTGGTTCAACCACTGCTATCTAGCGGATTACTCGTAGGAATTTTGCTAGCGATTGTCCTAGAAAATACTATAGATTGGACTAAACTAGAGAACCCTGTGCAAAGTTCAGAAAGAAAAATTAGTTAAAGAGTAGTGAAAGGCGCCCCTAAAAAAATAGGGGCGCCTAGTTATTTGATATCAATATTACACCTGTTGTGTCAGCTTATCTTTTAAAAAAGGATAGAGACTGACGGCGAGATGAATATTTAAAAATTGTTGACTATCAGATAAATCAGTAGAAAGAATCTCTTCAATCCGTTTTAAGCGATACATCAGAGTGTTAGTATGAACATGGATGGATTCTGCTGCTTCCTTCGCATTTTGATTGTGTTCAAGATAGGCGAATAACGAAGGGAGGAGTTCTCCTTTTCGAGATTGATCGTATTCAAATAGCGGTCCTAGCACTTCGAGAATAAAATCGATGAGTTCCTCCTCAGTATTTTGGAGGAGAAGTCGTTGAACCCCAAGTTCCTTATAACTGATGACCTGATTTCTTCCTCCAAAGCTTTGTAGGAATTGTAAGCATTTCGCTGCTTCCTGCATGGATTTCGTAACCTTTAATAAACTGGAATGGATTCTGCCGATCCCGATAGAAACCGTTGTTCCCCAATTTTTTATCTGGATTTCCTGCTGAAATTTTGAAACAAGTTCCTTCACGCGCTGATGTGTATAGGCGGAGGGAGCTTTTTGTTGAAAAGTTAGCAAAACAACAATTTGATCGTGATTCCGTACGGCCATTCCTTTTAACGGATTTTTTAAAAATACCCGGTTGGCCATTTGGACAAGATGGCGGATGATACTATTCTTTTTAGGAGTATTGTCCATTTCATCAAGTCGAATCATCACAGCTAAATAATCCCCTAATGGGTCGAAATCCAGCTGTTTTACTTTTTGAAGGATGTTGCCATCCATTTTACCGGAAAATAGAACATCAATGAGTTCTCCATTGATTGTTTCCTGTGCCTCAAAAATAGCTTGCTCCTTTACTAATTCAAGTGAGATGACCGTACAAGCATGCTCTAAGGCAGCAATTTCTACATCACGCATCTTTTCAGGGGAAACGATAATAAGTGAACCAAAAAGAGTCGGCTTTGCTCCAATGGGAAGAATGGTAATACAATGCCTTTCCTCATCCATGTTTGTTTCAAGCAATGAACGGACGTTACCAGGTGTTCGAATCGAGTCCTGTGCTAAATCTCGAATGGCAAATAATTCATCGTTGGTCAGTTTGCATTTAAAAGCGGAAGAGATCAACTCACCAAGGTCATCAAATAATAAGACCGTGTTCCCGGATGTATCGTGCAGATAGGTGATTATTGAATCGAGACCTTCGCCATGCAATACAAGTGCAGCTAATCGATTATGGATATCAACGGAGCGGGATAACATCTCGTTTTGTTTTGAAATCGTATTATTTAAATCTTCCAACTGTCTTACGGCTTTTTCTTGCTCACTATAAAGGTTTGCTTTCTCAAGGGCTACAGCTGCTTGATGGGCAATCGCTGTTAGAAGGTGTATATCTTCTGGAATAAAGTGAAGCGACGAATCAAAGGAGTCAAGCGTAATCACACCAATACATGCTCCTTTTGATAAGATTGGAGCACAAATGGTTGAATAAGGCAGCGTGGGAATCGATTGATCCATGAGTGCATGATTCCTCTCCGATAATGTGGCAGTTGCCTTTTCAACTTCTGTCCGGTTGTGAAATATTAAGCATTTTTGCGCGGAAAAAGCTAAGCCTGTCATCGATTCACCTGGTTTCAACCTTACCCTTGTAATTTCAGATGTAAAGTTGCTGTCTGACTTTGGAATGAGCAGATCTTGACCAGGGTCATATAGGAATAGAACCCCCCCGTGCGCTGCATCGATAACTGACACTGTTTGAACCATAATGGAATCAATAATCGTATCAATATCTAGTGATGAATTTAACACATTGGAAACATGGATTAATGATTGCAACTGACGATGGCTAAGTGTGTCTTTCATCATGCACCTCACAATTTAATGATCTTAGAATAATATGAAAAATTTAATATCTTTTGTTTATTGTAACAAACTCTATAATAAAATGTGTGGTTTTTGTTAGGAATTATAAGGAGTTAGGATGGTATTTGTTATTTATTTGTGTTTTTACACAAATTGTTTGTTAAGAATTTTGTGAAAAATAACATAACAAATATTCTGATAAGTTCTATAATTATAAATACATTAATAATATACGCCATTCTATTAAAGCATTAAACAAGTAGGAATGTGGCAGAAAGGATGGAAGCAGTGATTAACGAAGAGAGAGTATGGGGTCGTTTGCAACTTCTCAGTGAAATTGGAAAAACCGAATCTGATGGTGTCACTCGTTTATCTTTTACTCCGGAAGAACGAGCAGCTAAAGATCTTGTAGCTGCATTTATGAGAGAAGCTGGTTTGCAAGTACGTGAGGATGAAGTTGGAAACCTAATAGGCAGGAAGGAAGGGATAAACCCAAACGCGCCAGTGGTATTAACAGGTTCACATATTGATTCAGTCTTTAATGGCGGGAATTTTGATGGACCGCTTGGTGTTCTATCGGCTGTTGAAGCCCTTCAAGTCATGAATGAGCAAGGGATTGAGACAGAACATCCAATTGAAGTCATTGCTTTTACCGATGAAGAAGGGGCAAGATTCAGTTTTGGAATGATTGGCAGCAGGGGGATCGCTGGGACACTTACACAAGAAGAATTACTTAATAAAGATAAACAGGGGATCTCAATTGCTGATGCATTCGTCGCAAATGGTCTCGAGCCGGAAGCGATCGGTAAAGCAGCCCGCAAGCCTGAAGAAGTGAAGGCGTATGTCGAACTTCACATTGAACAAGGGAAAGTCCTTGAAGGACAAAATCTCTCAGCCGGGATTGTTTCAGGATTAGCTGGTCCATTATGGCTTAAGTTTATTTTAGAAGGGGAAGTTGGTCATGCAGGAGCCACCCCGATGTCGATCAGACATGATGCATTGACAACTGCAGCAAGAATTATGCTCGTGATTGAGGAAGAAGCGGCAAAGACTGGAACCACCGTTGGCACTGTCGGACAAGTTCAGGTGCAGCCAGGTGGAATCAACATTATTCCAGGTCGGGTTGAATTCACTTTAGATCTTCGTGATATTAGTGAAGTCGTTCGCGATGAGGTAGAGGCAAAGATTAGAGTACAGGCCGAGCAAATTTGTGAAAATCAAGGTGTTAAGTTAACGATTGAAGATCTACAGCGGGTTGCACCGGCTCCATGTTCTGATATCGTAAAGAATGCAGCAAAAGACGCCTTTGATACATTAGGCTTAGAAAGTAATTATCTTCCAAGCGGCGCAGGTCATGACGGGATGCAATTAATGGACCTATGTCCAATGGGGATGATCTTCATCCGTTCCAAGAATGGAATTAGTCATGACCCAGCAGAATGGAGTTCAAAAGAAGACTGCAGAGACGGAGCAAATATTCTATATCATACAGTTCTAAGTCTAGCGGTTAACAAAGTGAATATAACAACAAACTAATAGGAGATGTCGAGCATGAGTATCACTACAACAGTCAATCTTAATCAACTAGCAGAAGAAACAAAAGAACAAGTCATTGCCTGGAGAAGGCATTTACATCAAAATCCTGAATTATCATTCCAAGAGGAAAAAACCTCGCAATTCATCTATGATACTTTACAATCGTTTGGAAACTTGGAGATTTCCCGCCCGACTAAAACAAGTGTGGTGGCTCGCTTAATCGGTGCTGAACCAGGTAAAACACTTGCAATTCGTGCGGATATGGACGCCCTGCCAATTCAAGAGGAGAACACTTTTGAATTTGCTTCCCAAACTCCAGGTGTAATGCATGCATGCGGCCATGACGGTCATACTGCGATGCTGCTTGGTACCGCAAAAATTCTTTCAGGATTAAAGGATCATATTAAAGGTGAAGTTCGTTTCTTGTTCCAGCATGCGGAAGAGTTATTCCCAGGTGGAGCTGAAGAAATGGTTCAAGCAGGAGTCATGGACGGAGTGGACCTAGTAATTGGGACACATTTATGGTCACCAATTGAAAAAGGCAAAGTTGGAGTTGTGTACGGTCCGATGATGGCTTCACCCGATACGTTCTGGATTACAGTGAATGGTAAAGGCGGGCATGCCGCACTTCCACATCAAACAATTGATTCCATTGCTGTCGCAGCGCAAGTAGTGACCAACCTTCAGCATATAGTCTCAAGGAATACGGATCCACTAGATAGTTTAGTTATTTCAGTAACCCAATTTCTTGCAGGAACAACTCATAATGTTATTCCTGGCTCTGTAAAACTTTGGGGTACAGTACGAAGCTTTGATTCAACACTTCGCGAATCGATTCCAGCTAAAATGGAACGCGTGGTCAAGGGTATTACTGAAGCACATGAAGCATCTTACGAATTCAAATATGAGTTTGGCTATCGCCCGGTCATCAATGATAACGAAGTGACTGCAGTCATTGAAGAAACCGTACGAGAAGTATTTGGTGAAGAGGCGCTTGATATGATGAGGCCAAATATGGGTGGAGAAGATTTCTCTGCATTTATGGAAAAAGCTCCAGGCTGTTACTTTTATGTTGGAGCAGGTAATGAGGAGAAAGGTATTACTTATCCACATCACCACGAACGTTTTACAATCGATGAAGACGCCCTAGAAATTGGAGTAAAAACGTTCCTGCATGCGACCTTTAAATTTTTAGCTTAAAAAATACGTAATTTAGTTCCTTCGTGGAATTTATATAGAAAAAAGGTTCCACGAAGGTCAGCCTATATAAATAGAAAGAAGGCATCAAATATTATCTAAAATTGGGGGTTTATCTATGAAATTACATCAACTTCTTGCAATCATACCATTTATTGGATTACTTGGCGGAGTTCCTTTCGTCAATAAGGTCACTCCCTACGTGTTCGGAATGCCTTTTGTTCTCTTTTACATTGTTCTTTGGGTAGTTATTACTTCAGGAATCATGGCGCTTGTGTTTAAAATGGACCCAGCAAATAAAGAGGAGGAGATCTAATGAATACGGCATTAATTATCATTTTCGGATTTTTAGCGTTTTCCATCTTCCTAGGTGTTCAAGCTCAAAAAGGGAAGGATATGAGTCTTGAACAATGGTCTGTTGGGGGCCGCGGCTTCGGCACCATCTTTGTCTTCTTGTTAATGGCAGGGGAAATTTACACTACGTTTACTTTCTTAGGCGGAAGCGGCTGGGCTTATGGCAAAGGGGGCCCAACTTATTATATTTTAGGATACGGCTGTTTAGCTTATATTATGTCCTATTGGTTGCTTCCGGCAATTTGGAAATATGCAAAAGATAACAATTTAATGTCTCAATCTGACTTTTTTGTTAGTAAATACAAAAGCCCGTTACTTGGTGTTTTTGTCTCGCTAGTTGGCGTAGTCGCGCTTATTCCATATCTTGTCCTTCAATTAAAAGGTTTAGGGATTATCGTTGCTGAAGCTTCAGGTGGTTCGATCTCATCCACTGCAGCGATTTGGATTGGTGTTATTGCTGTAACGGTTTACGTAATGATTTCAGGAATCCATGGTTCTGCATGGACAGCCGTTATTAAGGATATCATGATTTTGGGGATTGTTTTATTCTTAGGGATTTATCTGCCAATTCATTACTATGGCGGTTTCCAACCAATGTTCGAAGCAATTGAAGCTGCAAAACCGGGATTCCTTGCAATGCCTGAAACTGGTTTAAGTGTTTCCTGGTTCATATCAACTGTATTATTAACGGCACTTGGTTTCTATATGTGGCCGCACACTTTCGGTTCCATTTATTCTGCACAAAGTTCAAAGGTTTTCCGTAAGAATGCGATTATCATGCCGCTATATCAGTTAGTGTTATTATTTGTCTTCTTCGTTGGTTTTGCTGCCATCCTTCAGGTGAAAGGGTTAGAAGGGGCAGACGGTGACCTTGCACTATTAAAACTTTCAATGCAGACGTTTGATCCGTGGGTAGTCGGGTTAATTGGAGCGGCTGGTTTATTAACTGCAATCGTTCCAGGATCAATGATTATGATGTCTGCAGCTACATTATTAGCGAAAAATGTCTATAAGGTTTTTGTTCCAAAGGCATCTGATCAACAAGTATCAAAGTTAGCGAAGAACTTAGTTCCTGTTGTTGCAATTATCGCTTTATACTTTACATTTAAGGGCGGGGACACTTTAGTAACCTTGTTATTAATGGGTTACAGTCTTGTTACACAATTGTTCCCAGCATTGGTTTTCAGCTTAGCGAAAAACAACGTAGTTACAAAAGCAGGTGCTTTCGCAGGTATCGCAGTAGGGGTCTTTACGGTTGCCTACATTACAATCAGTGCTTCAACCGTTGGGACTCTTTTCCCAGCACTACCGCAATTTGTTAAGGATCTAAATGTGGGTGTTATTGCATTAATTATCAATTTAGTAGTTACATTTGCTGTTAGTTTCGTAACAAAATCTGCAACGTCTAACAATACGAATGAGCGTGTGGCTTAATTAAAATCAAAATAAACACCTCCAATGTCGATGTGATTTGACGACTGGAGGTGTTTTATTTTGGAAAATGGTTAATTATAAAGTTAAGTGGATTCAGTCTATTTGTGTGTGATTTTCTTCTTTCTTTTGATTCATCAACAAAAATGTTAATGGCTGCTCTGTACCTGTCATTAATTTATACACATAGGAAGAGGTAATTTTATAGCCATCGTCTATTTTCGCGGCTAAATAATTCGTTCGTTCAAACAAAATCGAACGAATATGATTGATTTGCCGGGAAATTTTGTCCATAAGTGCTTCTTGGTTGTCCAGGCGCTGTAAAACTCCCCCTTGAAACTCCTCTTGTTTCGTCATTTTTTCTGAAACCTCTTTTTGTATTTCCAATTGTTCATTCATTTGTTTGACAAGTTGATGATTCACAGCCTCGCTTCGTTCCAAACGATTACGTAAATCATTCAGCTGTGATTCGATAGAGTTCCATTGAGTGAATTGTGTTTTTTCTTGTAACTGTGTTTGTAAGCCTATTTCAGATAGCGCTTTATTAAGTGCTGTATTCGCTTTTTGTTGTTCTTGTACGAGTTCTGACAGAAAATCCTGTCTTGAAATCATCTGATTTTTTGTTTGCAGCTGTCCTTTATTTTTGTAGACCTCCGGATGATGATTTTTGTTGATGAATAATCCCATACCTCTCTCCGCCTTTTATGTTTTTGAATGTGATATTTTATGCTTAATATTCATAAGAGGGGACATGATTGGGCTAGGTCAGAGGCAATTGGTGTATTGTTTACAAAAAAACGCATGTGGTTTTGTTATAAACCTCATGCGTTTGATGTATGAATATTGATTTACACTAGCTGTACTGATTTCAACACAAACTTTTCAACGACCTTTGCCACACCATCGTTCATATTGGTGTCGGTCACATAATTAGCTTTTTCCTTAATATCGGCTGGTGCATTGCCCATGGCTACACCTAGTCCTGCAAACTCTATCATTGCTAAATCATTGTAGCTGTCTCCTATAGCAATAACTTCTTCGCGTTTAATTCCGAGTTGTCCAATCAAGTGGTTGAGACTCGTACCTTTTGTTACACCTGCTTCGGTGAATTCCAAAAAGAAAGGTTTTGATCTCATTACACTTAGTTGACCAGCTAATTCCTGTTGAAGTTTTTTCTCCACTTTGGCAAGCTCCATTTCATCTTCAAGCATTAACACCTTAACAACAGGTTCTTTCACAGAATCTACTAAGCTGTCAACCTCAAAGATTTCTAAACCAGTAATTTCACTCTCAATATCGGTATATTGATTCCCGGCTTCGGTTACAATGGTGTCGTCGACATAGGTATGCATCCAAACATTCTCACGACGACTTAATTCGTAGAGATGATGTACTGTTTCTGGGGACAACGTGCTGCTAAAAAGCTCTTCACCGGTTAGACAGTTTGTTATTTTTGCACCATTAAAAGAAAGAATAAAACTTCCGTACTTCTTTAAATTCAATTCTTCAGCAATACCATACATGGCATAGGTTGGTCGCCCTGATGCTAATACTACCTTAACTCCCACTTCCTGGGCATCCATTAACGCCTTCTTTGTCCTTGGGGAAATTGTATGGTCGTCCTGTAGTAACGTATCATCGAGATCTAAAACAATCATTTTATAATTCATTCTTAGCTGAGTCCTTTCTTTACTATATATACTCTTATCTTACTATAAAAATAGGATAAAAACTTTTAATAATTGAATCTAATTATGAGATTGGTAAATAAAATAGAGAAAAACCAACATGCTAAAGGTGAATATTTATGTCCATTTTTGATATTTTTAGAAGTAAATGTCATATGTTTTAGCCTCCTTTTTGCTGAGGGAGGTTTTTCTATTTGAAAAAATATGTAATACTAAAGAAACAATCAAGGGAGTATGGGAGGAATCTTGATAATGAATCGCTGTGGTTGGGTAAATCAGGATCCATTATATATTGACTATCATGATCATGAATGGGGAGTTCCAGTCTATGATGACCGGCTTTTATTTGAATACTTAAATCTTGAAGGGGCTCAGGCAGGTCTTAGCTGGTATACGATTTTAAAGAAGCGAGAGAACTATCGACAGGCCTTTGATAACTTTGAGGCTGAAAAAATTATACGCTATAACGAAAAGAAAATCGAGGAACTAATAAATAATGAAGGAATTGTCAGAAATAAACTCAAAATCAAAGCTGTTATTACCAATGCACATGCGTTTTTGAAGGTCGTCGACGAATTTGGCTCATTTAGTAAGTACATATGGTCCTTTGTTGGTGGTAAACCAATTCAAAATCACTTTAGAGAAATGAAAGATGTTCCTGCAGTCACGGAAATAAGTGATAAATTAAGTAAGGATTTAAAGAAGCGCGGGTTTAAGTTTGTTGGCTCGACTATCTGTTATGCATTTATGCAAGCGACTGGAATGGTGAATGACCATATCGAGTCCTGTGTTTGTTACCAGAAATTAAGTACTCCATGAGAAAAGCCCATCACTACCGTGGTGGGCTTCCTTACTATACAAATTACTTTATAGTTTTATCGATTGCGAATTCAGAGGCAGGCAATGTAATAACCTTACCACCAATTTGAACATGAATCGTATCGTTGAAAATGGCTTTTACAATTCCTTTTAAGGAGATGGTTGAATTAACAGAGATTTTTTTGGATTCAGATTGGTTTGCCACAATATCAACGCCTTTCGAAATGTTAGAAGCATAATTAATATTACATTAAATTATTCGGAAAAATATAATGAATTCCTGCATAGATAGAGGATTATTTAATAAAAAATCGGTCATGTTACGATCCAACTATTTTATAAAGGGGTGTTTATACAATAATAGCAATTTAACATGAACCGTAGTTCAAGTATCGCATGGAGAGAAGGGTCTGTCAACGAAAACATGAACTGTGGTTCAAATTTTAAAAAAGTGGTATGATATAAATGAGGTGATAAAATGCCGGACAATGATGACCTATTAATTGGTGAATTCCCTTTTCTCCCAAAGCAGGAGAGGGCTCAGCAAAAAAGGAATGCATTGCTTGAAAGTGGATTGCATCTATTTATTTCTTGTGGGTACGAGCAAACGACGGCTAAGGAAATCGCAGCCCATGCCGGGGTGGCGACCGGAACCTTTTATCGGTATTTCTCTGATAAACGCCAGCTATTAATGTCGGTATTAGAAGATAAAATTGACAAGCTTCTCCCACCTGAACCGAGCTGGGTTTCAAGGGATCCGGAATCATTGTTAGCATCATTATTAGAAGCTCATAATAAACGACTAAGTGAGTTAGGTCTGCAGCGTGTCCTGCCTGAATTGATGCTGAAAGACCCTGGTCTGGCTGAATTTTTAGGTGAAGCACGAAGGAAAATTTATTCAAAAATTTTGTTCGGTTTAAAGCAAGCCGAAGAAAATGGATTAACGTGGAAGGATTTGGATTTAGAAGCTGTCGCTTGGTCCATATTAGTTTTAGTGGAGAATAGTCACGGAACCGTAATCGTTAGTGGGAAAAGTACAGACTACCGAGAGATTTCAAAAGTTATTTGCCGGATGGTATTTCCACCAGATGTATTAGAGCAATTGCGTGTTTCCGATGAAGAATAGATCATAAATGATTGGAAATAAGTTTTGCTTATTTTAACAGCCCTTCACAAAAGATGTGAAGGGCTTTTCTTTAGTAAAATACTAATTTACTGCTATTGCTTGGATTTACAAGATAAATGAACTATTGGACAGGCTTTTCAATCAGCAATTCAGATGCTGGAAGCGTGATAATTTTACCGCCAATCTGCACATGAACGGTATCGTTGAAAATGGCTTTGACAATTCCTTTTAATGAAATTGTTGAGTTAACAGAGATTTTTTTCACATCAGCTTTGTTTGCCAAATTAACCAACACCCTTCAAAATAGTTATGAAAATATTATATATGAAGATAAGGAAATAAAGCTAGAATAAATAATCAGAAAAGTTAAAAAATATTTCCGTGGATTACAGTCAAATATTTTTATATTTCATTCATATGTGAAATGAAAATAAATGGTGTATGATATAATCATCTCAAAAAGGAGGCGGAGCAATGTCAAATGAAGTCGGAAAGGAAAATGAGCTTATTGATGATCCTTGCTGCTCACTTGATGAAAGTGATCGTAAAAGTCATCATTCCGATAAAGTGAAAAATAATCTTGTCACAAGATTAAACCGTATTGAAGGTCAAATTCGCGGCATTAAAGGCTTAATTGAAAAAGATACATATTGTGATGATGTCATTAACCAGATATCGGCCACTCAGTCCGCTTTAAATAGTGTTGCCAAAATCCTGCTTGAAGGACATCTAAAGAGCTGTGTTGTTGAAAGAATACAGGAAGGTGATTTGGAAGTCTTGGATGAGGTTTTAATTACTATTCAAAAATTAATGAAAAAATAATTTTTTCGACGAAGAATGTGCCTTTGGTATGTTCTTTTTTTATTCCCAGCAAATTATCGGGTTCAATTGGCGAATTTTTGAGTTTAATCAGCGAATCGCATAAACCAACTTTTTAAAAAAGTAGACCTCAAAATTGAGGTCTTAGTCATTTTTATTGAGAAAGTGAATTCGATTTTGTGATAGTTGCTGATTCCGGCACGCGCAGTAGGATGGTGCCTCCGATAATGAAAAGAAGAATTAAGCTAAACACACCGCTGTTTGTATTTCCAGTAATCTGAGCCGTGAATCCAACCAGGAATGGCCCTAATATCGCTGCAAATTTATAAAAAATACTATAAAAACCAAAGAACTCATTGGCATTTTCCTTTGGAACGAGTTTGGCAAAATAGGAACGGCTTAGGGCCTGGATTCCACCTTGTGAGGATGCCACGAGCATCGCTAAGATCCAAAAATCTAATGTGGTCTTTAAGAAATAGGCATACGTACAAATAACGATATAAACAAAGATTCCCACGAGCAGCATTGTTTTGCCTTTGAATTTATCGGCAAGTTTCCCATATAAAATGGCAAATGGTGCAGCCACTACTTGTGTAGCAAATAATATTATTAATAGGTTAGTAGATGTAATGCCTAGGTCAGAACCATAGGCTGTCGACATGGTAATAATCGTATTGACGCCATCAATATAAAAGAAATAAGCAATTAAGAACAGAAACAAGGGTCTATATAGTTTGATTTTTTTAAAGGTGTCAAATAGTTGTTTAAAGCCATTGGAAATCGGGTTTGGCACTGGTTCCTTATAATAAACCTGCTGGACATTTTTAAGCATTGGAATCGTGAATAATCCCCACCATAGGGCGGTTATCGCAAAGGCCGCTTGACTTGCGACAGTCACAGATACGGGGATGATATTTTGCTGGGATAATATAATAAGTGCAATACTAATGATAAAAGGGATGGTGCTGCCGATATAACCCATTGCAAAGCCTCGTGAGGATACTTGATTCATCCGATCCTCTGTCGTTACATCGACAAGAAAGGCATCATAGAAAATATTTGTCCCTCCAAAGCCAATTACAGTAACCATATAGCAAATTAATAAAAAAAGCCATTGATTACTTGGGACCACTGCAAGCAGCAAGGTAAAAACAATTCCTAATGTAAAGAAAAAGGTAAAAAGACGTTTCTTTAATCCTTTGAAGTCGGCGATACTTCCTAAAATAGGGGCACAAAGTGATATAAGCAGGGTAGCAAATGAATTAGCATAGCCCCAATAAGCTGTGGAAGTCGAAGCTGCAAGTCCTGCCTCTTTCGCCGCTGCTTTAAAATATAATGGAAATATGGCTGTGGTAATGAGGATGGAATAAGCAGAGTTTGCCCAATCATATAAAACCCAGCTCTTTTCTTGCTTTGACATCCGGCTCATATATTTTTCCCCCTTTTAAAATTTCAAAATCTCTTCGATAACCCTTCCATCTGTCTGGCCTAAATCTAATCCAAGAAGACGGGCAAATGTGGGGCCTTCATCAATGAGACGGATTGAAGGCAGGGTGCCTGATTGAATTCCTTTACCAGCTGCCATAAAAATAGTTCCATATTCTTCTTTCTCAGGTGAATAGCCATGACATGCTAATGTGTACTTATGATCCTTGCTGACATCCTCCTTCGTAATGGTTTTGATAAATTCCCCCTCGTAGTCTTCTAAAAAGAAATATCCTCTTTGTGCTTCAAGCATAAACGCACAAGCTCCATCTGCTCCTTTTTCTGAAGCTTGTGCACCGGTTAAAGCGGATTCAATACCGTTTTCTGGATTATGAAGTAAGGAATCTACTAATTGCCTTACTTCATGTAAGGTTGTGGTATCGTGATGGTCTTTAATGTAAATATATGCAGACCCATCACAACTTTTACAATACGCCTTCCAATTAATTATTTTCCCTTTTCCGTTCGAGGTGATCAAACCTTGCTCATGGAATAAAACATTGAGGTTTATCGCTTTATTTTCATCTAAGGCACTATGGTCACCTAATGCCACCACCGTGGAATTTTCATAAATCCCACTTTCTTTTAAGGCACTAATAATCCTGCCAAGCCTGTAATTATGACGTTCGATTGCCGCCATAGCTTCCTCGGATGAGAAGCCGTGATAATGACGCTGTGTATCTAAATCGGTAAAGTGAACCATTAATAGATTTGGTTTCTTAGTTTTAATCGTATCGACAGTTGACTCTAGGACAAAGTCATCCAATTCCGGTTGATTCAGCCCTTTACGGATATGTCCGTATTTTCGATTAAGGTCCCACTGAAAACGGGGACTGCCACTTATTAGCGAAACAAGAATTTGGTTATGCCATGGCCGGTTCGCAAAAATTTCTGGCATATTGTAGTCGATATTTGCATTTGCTGTTACGGGCCACAATAGGGCAGCCGTAATCAAATTTGATTTTTTCGCTTCGTCATACAATGTGGTTCCTTGTATACAATCCCGGTACCAATTCCAATCGGGTGATCGTCTTCCCGGTTGTATAAGGGTATTATTAATGACCCCATGCCGCCTCGGATAATTACCCGTCACAATTGTTGCGTGACAAGGATAGGTTACCGATGGGTAAATTGATTTGACATTTTTGACCAAGGCACCATTTTTTAAAATGGAATGAAAGTGTGGGAGTTCGGTTAATAGTGGAAAATCTAAAGCTGAAAGGCAATCAAATGAAATGATAATTAAATGGTCGGTCAATCGATTCATAAAATGAAAAACCTCCGAAAAAGTCTAACAGATACTTCCATTGTACTACAGGCAGGAGGAAATGGAAGAATTCGTACGAATTTTTACAAAATTTTCGAAAAACAATAAAATCCTAACTATTTTATTGGAAGGTTTTTCTAGTATAATGATATTAGCAAAATTTGGGTTTAAAGGAGGTTGGGAGATGGCAAGTTTTCGAAGTTTTTTGATTGAGAAAGGAATTAAACTTTCTGTCGAACGAGCGTTAAGGAAGGGTATTTCAGAAAGGGGAATGCAGGAAAAAAGGCAAATGCTGGACACGGTTGCTAGAAAGCTAGCTAAACTGCCGAAAGACTGTAAGGCTCAGAAATTGGAAATTGAAGGATTGTACGCTGAATGGCTTTCCTCCGAAAACAGTTCGGAAGAAAAAGTAATCCTTTATTTACATGGTGGAGGATATGCATTTTGCTCAGCTAATACCCATCGACCACTTGCAGCTAGTATCGGGAAGGCAGCTGGTATGAAGGTTCTTTTTCCAGAATATCGTCTCGCACCGGAACATCCTTTTCCTGCTGCCATTGAAGATGCAGTCATTGTGTACCGCTGGCTCTTGCGTCAAGGGTATGATCCAGCCAATATTATTTTTGCAGGTGATTCAGCAGGCGGGGGCTTAAGTGTAGCAGCCGCCTTAGTCTTAAGAGATCAGAATGAGCCGCTGCCACGGGCAATAGTTTGTTTATCACCATGGGTCGACTTAACCAGCAGCGGGGAAAGTTATCGGAAAAATAAAGTGGTGGATCCTTATCTAACGATTCAAGGTGTTAAAGATGCCGCGCTAATGTATTCAGGGCATAAGACTCCCCTCGATCATCCGCTTATTTCACCTGTCTTTGCAGACCTTACTGGTTTCCCGCCCTTATTTATCCAAGCAGGGAATCATGAAATTTTGCAAAGTGACGCGGAGCTGCTGGCAAAAAAAGCACGGCAGACTGGCGTAAAGGTCACCTTTAAAATATGGGACAAAATGTGGCATGTTTGGCAGATTAGTGGTGATCGATTACCAGAGGCGAAGAAGGCTTTAGGTGAAATAGGAGACTTTATAAAAAAAGTATTCTATTCATAAAAAACAGTACTCCTGCACCGTAATTGCAGGAGTTTTTCACGTGTTGATCATTCAATATTTACACCATGAACTTTATGAACAAAATGGTAATTAAGTTTTTAATGCCGTTTAAATGAATAATCTATGAAATCTTAAAAATTTTTGTAAAATTAAGAAAACGTTTACAAAGGGGGAAATGAAATGTTTTCGATGAAAAGAATTTCAGCAGTTATGTGTGCAGGAGCTTTGGCACTAAGTTTGGGGGCTTGCAGCAGTAAAGAAACTGCGAGCTCAGGGAAAAAAGAGGCAGGAACTGGTTATCCAACTAAAGCGATTAGTGTTGTCGCACCTTCTGGAGCAGGTGGAGGCTGGGATTTAACCGCTCGATCGTTCACAAAAGTGCTAAGCGAAACAAAGCTAGTAAAACAACCATTAACTGTTGAGAACAAGCCTGGCGGCGGTGGAGCCGTATTTATGGCAGAATATGCCACCCAGCAGGCAGAAAATAACGATATGTTGTTTGTCAATTCACCGCCAATTATTATCAACAATTTAAAGAAAGAAGGAAACAGCCCGTACGGTTATATAAATACCACTCCATTAGCACAGTTAACGAAAGACTATGGCGCGATAGTTGTCAAAACTGATTCCAAATTTAAAGATCTAAAGTCAGTTTTGGAAGAGGTTAAAAAGGATCCTGCAAAGTTAACATTTGCAGGAGGTTCCGCACCGGGCTCAATGGACCATTTAGTTTCGATTCTACCAGCCTATAAATACGGGGTGGACCCAACTAAAATTAAATATGTTTCCTATGATGGCGGTGGAGAAGCCATTACAGCATTACTTGGAGGAAACGCAGATGTCATTGGAACAGATGCCTCTAGTGTGAAAGAATTCCTTAAAGCTGGTAAAGTTCGCGTGCTTGCAATTACTTCATCTGAACGTTTAGCTGGTGATTTTAAAGATGTTCCAACTGCGAAGGAACAAGGTGTTGATGCAGAATTTACAATTTGGCGTGGAGTTTTTGGACCTGAAAAAATGTCAGCGGAAGCAAAATCATATTGGGAAAAAACAATCGATAAATTAGTCCAATCACCTGAATGGAAGAAGGAAGTTGAGACACAAGGCTGGGAATTAGAATATAAAAACGGTGCAGATTTTAAAAAGTTCTTAGAAGACCAAGAAACACAAGTTCAACAATTATTAGAAGCATTAGGAATGCAGAAGTAATTAAAGAGGGAAGGATGGACTTTCTCCTTCCCTTTCATATTTTAATGTAAACGGATTGGAGGGATTTAAATGGACATTAAATTTGATCGTATAGCTGCTATATTGTTTCTAACTGTAGGAACCTTATTTATTATCGGAAGCAGGAATATTGCCAGCTCCTCATATGGGAGTGTAGTGGGTCCGGATATCTTTCCATTATTTCTCGGGGGTCTGTTAGTGATCTTAAGTATTCGCTTATTTTATGAAACCTTTAGTGGAAAAAAGCAGGAGAAGGAAAAAGAAAAATTGCAGTACAAGCCTTTTATCATCATTTTTATTGCCACTCTCGTTTATATTTTGACGCTAGAATCCGTGGGCTACGTGATCACAACCTTCCTATTTCTTTTTGTCTGCTTTCAAACAATGGAACGAGGAAAATGGCTTACCTCACTATTCATTTCTGGAGGTTTCTCTGCCTTTGTTTATTTCATTTTTGTCGAAGTTCTAAAAGGAACACTTCCAGGGTGGCCCATTTGGTTTAATTGATTAGATAATGGTGTCAGGCACCATATTATTTAGGATGAAAGGAGGAGATAGAATGAATACTCTGGATTATTTGTTGCACGGATTTGGTTCTGCACTTATTTGGTATAATTTGATTTTTGCTTTTGTTGGGGTATTAATTGGGACAGCTGTTGGTGTGTTACCAGGGATTGGCCCGATGAGCGGTGTTGCCTTACTTATTCCTGTTACCGCTTCCATTACGGGAAGTCTTCCTCCTGAGCAAGCGGCTACGAGCGCTATTATTCTCCTTGCTGGTGTATACTACGGGGCTATGTATGGAGGATCGACTACTTCTATTCTATTAAATACTCCAGGAGAGTCATCGTCCGTCGTGACCACATTAGATGGTTACCAAATGGCTAAGAAAGGAAGGGCAGGGAGTGCCTTGTCAATTGCCGCGATTGGGTCGTTTGTGGCGGGAATCGTGACATTAATTGCCCTAATTGTTTTGGCGAAACCATTGTCAAATCTAGCCCTTAAATTCGGACCCGCTGAATATTTCTCGCTTATGCTCTTAGGCCTTGGGGCTGTTAGTGGGTTGGCGGGTAAGTCTGTTACGAAAGCATTGATTATGACGGTAAGTGGGCTGCTGCTTGCTACAATCGGAATTGACAATGTTTCAGGGATTGGGCGGTTTACCTTTAATATCCCTTGGTTATATCAAGGCATTGAATTCTTAACGATTGCGGTAGGCTTGTTTGCCCTAGGAGAGGTATTCAAAACGATCTTAGAAAAAGAAGAAGAAGATACACAAATGGCAAAGATTAATAATTTAATCCCTTCTAAAGAAGAGTTGAAAGAATCGGCCGCACCAATCGCTAGAGGTTCCATCTTAGGTTTCTTTATCGGGATTTTACCCGGAGCGGGAGCGACTCTAGCATCCTTTTTTTCGTACATTTTAGAAAAGAAGATAGCTAAAGACCCATCTAAATTTGGAACGGGGGCCATTGCTGGTGTGGCAGCGCCGGAATCGGCAAACAATGCGGCCTCAGGCGGAGCAATGATTCCATTATTAACCTTAGGAATTCCAGGCTCGGGTACAACCGCCATCCTGATGGGGGCACTGATGATGTATAATGTTCAGCCAGGTCCGTTATTATTTGAAGATCATCCCCAAGTTGCGTGGGGGTTGATTGCTAGTATGTTTATTGGAAATATCATGTTGCTCATACTTAACCTGCCGCTCGTAAAGGTGTTTGCAAAAATTATTCAGACCCCAAAGCGGTATTTAATTCCTCTTATTATTGCAATCTCTATTTTCGGCGTTTATGCGGTACAAGTCTCAGTTTATGACCTGTTACTATTATTAGGCTGCGGTGTCATTGGCTATTTCTTAAATAAACATGATTACCCGATTGCCCCATTAGTGTTAGGTCTTGTTTTAGGGCCAATGGTTGAGAATAATCTGCGTCGGGCTTTAACGATTTTCAATGGAGATTTTGGACCATTTTTCACTCGTCCGATTTCATTAGGATTCTTAATTATGACGGTTCTTTGGTTGGTAATCCCGGTATTAATGAAGATGAGAGGAAAAAATGTGGTCATAAATGAAGAAGGATGACATTCTAAAAGTTCTGATTATTGCAAAAAACTCCTTTTTTTAAGGAGTTTTTTTCTATATGATAGAAGTAGAGGTGCATGTATGCGATTACATACGAAATTAATGCTAGGAATTTTTATAGTAATTATCTTCATCGGCGGGATTTTCGAACTAACCTTTAAAAATATTATGGAATCCAATCTTAAGCATGAAAAAGGAACGAAGGCTTTATCTGTGGCTCAGTCCATTTCAAATATGCCTGAGATACAAAAAGCTTTTTCTAATAAAAACCCTTCTGCCATTATTCAACCAATCGCCGAAAAAATTCGCAAACAGGTTGGTGCGGAATTTATAGTTATCGGTAATCGCCAGGAAATTCGCTATTCTCATCCCGATCCTAACCGTTTAGGGAAAAAAATGGTAGGTGGAGATAATCAGCGAGTCTTTAAAGGAGAATCGGTTATCTCTGAATCAATCGGAACTCTCGGTCCTTCTCTAAGAGGGAAAGCGCCTATTTTTAGTGAGGGCAAAGTAATTGGTGTTGTTTCAGTAGGCTATCTTCAAACAGATATTGAAAAAGAAGTAGGAAAGATACGAAGGAAAATTTTTATCACCACCATGATTATTTTACTAGGAGGATTACTAGCTGCATTATTAATCTCGTTAAATATAAAAAGAGCTATTTTTGGACTTGAACCGAAAGAAATCGCCTGGATGTACCAGGAAAAACATGCCATATTAGAATCCATCCATGAGGGGATTATCGCCATCGATACGAATGGACGAATAACCGTCGTCAATGAAACTGCACATAAAATTCTCAATGTTCCATTAAACGTTCTCCTCCGTGGAAAGAAGATTGATGATGTTATTGAAAATACTCATCTATATGAAGTAGTTCGGACAGGGTTGGCAGAATATGATCGGGAATTTACGATTTGGGGTGAGATATTTTTGGTGAATCGTATCCCTATTTTTAATAAAAAAGACGAGGTAATTGGAGCTGTTGCCAGCTTCAGAAACAAGTCAGAGTTATCTAATTTGATTCAGGAATTGTCTCATGTTAAAGCATATGCTGAAGGCCTGCGGGCTCAGACACATGAGTATTCCAACCGGCTCTATACACTGCTAGGTTTGATCCAGCTTGGTTCCTATAAGGAGGCGATTGATTTCATTTCAAGGGAAGTGGATGTCGCACAAGGATTTATTAGCTTCTTAATGAGGGAAATTCCTGATCCGATTATTGCTGGATTTATTTTAGGAAAGGTTAGTTTAGCCAGTGAATTGAAGATTCATCTTACAATCGATCGTGAAAGTAGTTTTAGAGATTTGCCTGATGAAATTAACAGGGATACGTTAGTGACGATTATCGGGAACCTTGTTAATAATGCTTTTGATGCTGTGAGAGAAAATGGGAAGGTAGAAAAAAGAGTTTCTCTGTTTTTAACCGACTTAGGAAAAGACCTGATCATCGAAATTGAAGATAACGGGAAAGGCATAAACAACAGCATTGGTGAAAAAATTTTCCAAAATGGCTTTTCTACGAAAAACCGTCAAAGCAATTCCGGAATCGGGTTAAGCCTTGTAAAAGAAGCGATTGCAGGTTTAGGGGGATATATAACTTTTTCCTCGCATGAAGGCGAAGGGACGATTTTCACAGTTGTGATTCCAAAACACAGGGGGTGTTTAAATGAATCTGAAACCCAATATAGAAGTGTTAATAGTTGAGGATGATTTACGGATTGCAGAAATTCAAAAACGGTTTATCGAGCAGATTCCAGGATTCCAAACAGTAGGAATTGCGGCAAGCTATTTAGAGGCAAAGACGTATATTGATTTATTACAGCCAGACTTACTTTTGTTAGATGTCTATTTTCCGGATATGAATGGAATTGATTTGCTTAAAGAAACAAAGCAGCAAAGGAAGCAAATGGACGTGATCATGATCACCGCCACAAAAGAGATTCATAAAGTGCAAGAGGCAATTAGTATTGGTGTTTTTGATTATATTATTAAACCTGTGGTGTTTGAGAGGTTTAAACAATCGTTGCTGAGGTATCAAGAATATTATACAAAGCTAGCAGAATTGAAGAATGAAAATCTCCATGTCACACAGCAACAGGTGGACAAGCTGCTGCGAAAAGAAATAGAGGGAACCAAAAGCGACAAACCTTATCTGCCTAAGGGAATTGATCCACTGACGCTGGAAAAGGTACTCGAGGTCCTATCTAAGGTTGCTGATGGCTTAACGGCCGAGATAGTTGCTAAAGAAATAGGTGTAAGTAGAACGACCGCTAGAAGGTATCTTGAGCATCTCATGTCAGAGGAAAAAATTGATGCGGATTTAGCTTACGGAACGGTCGGGCGCCCAGAACGTGTTTATTTGGTTAAGGGGGCAATCAAACAGAATAACCACATCTAAAGAAGAAGGCTCAAATGGAGTCTTCTTCTTTTTGCAGCAGAGTATTGGAAATTTTCTAGGGTAAAATCGAGAGTAGCCCTAAATTGGAACCATGTTTTTATCCATATGGATGAATGCGATATTTATGCTTTGTATGATAGAATTCAAAATTCCAAAATTGAAGGGGCAATATATGGCTTAGAAAAACTGATCACAAAATACAGTTCAATATTTGATGGCTGTTTTAGTTGAAGAAGGATGGTATATTAAACACAAGGCGAAATCAAAAGGATACGAATTAATCGCTTCTGAATATAAATTAATTAATTAAAAGCCACATATGAGTAAGCTTAAGATTTAATAAGTTTCCCTTTTGGGTATGACACAAGTGCGTGTCTTTAAAGAAAAATTTGTGGTAAACTAGTCTAGCATTGAAAAAGAAATATAAGGTGTTTGATTATAATTGGAAATTAAACAGTTGCAATTTTTTATTGAAATTACGCGTACTGGTAGTTTTACCAGTGCAGCAGAAAATCTTTTCATTACCCAGCCTGCCCTTAGCCGAACTATCAAATCATTGGAAGACCAACTTGGTACAAAGCTTTTTGTTCGAACTAGGAAAAAGTTGATCTTAACTGATGCAGGACGTGTCCTAAAAAAACATGCATTAAAAATTGAAGAACAGCTGCAGCAATTGGATGAGGAAATGGATAAGATGTTAATGCCAAAAAAAGGACACATCCGTATCGGGCTCCCTACAGTAACCAATTCTACTTTTTTCTCAAAACTTCTTGCTTCTTTTCATCAAGAATATCCAGAAGTTACGTTCCAATTGGAAGAGGACGGATCAAAGACAATTGAACAGAAGATTGTCAATGGTTTACTTGATTTTGGTATTGTCTTTCTCCCTGACAAAAATGAAAGTATTGACTATTATACGTTTATTAATGAGAAACTAAAACTGGTTATACCCGCCTCCCACCGTTTTATCGGCAAACAGGAAGTGTCATTGCAAGAGCTGAAAGAAGAAAATTTTATTATGTTTAACCGAGATTTTGAATTAAGGAGTCTGGTTATTGCTGCATGCAGAGGAATTGGTTTTCAACCGACCATTATTTCGGAAACATCACAATTAGATTTTATCCAAGAAATGGTTGCTTCTAATTTGGGTATTACCTTGCTGCCTGAGAGTATATGTATGGATTTAACACATGATATTCAAACAATCTCAATAACCAACCCGACAATCCGATGGAGTTTAGCCTTGATCTGGAAAACGAATGCATACATGTCACAGGTTGAGAAAGAATTTATCCGGTTTGCAAAAGTGAAGCTGTCGGAAGCATCCTTACCGTGATTCATAATCTATTATTGAAGATTTCAGCAATGGATTTTTATGCCGTGTCTACAAACAAAACGAGGCTTGGAGGGGAATTTCCTCACAGCCTCGTTTTATTAATGAATCACAGTTGGACCGGCTAGTTCCCTTGGCGGGTTTCCTAATGCTAACTTGCTGATATTAGCATAACTCACTTGTTCATACTCTTTTAGCAACTGTTTTAGTTCAGAAAATTTTTGGTCCCTTTTTAACTTTTCGATTTCCTTTTGATAAACGGACAAAACATAATCATCTTGTCCTACCGGCTTAAATTCGCTTGGGTCTTCATCCATGAGTAATGCTCCCATATATTGGTATCCAAAATTAAGTTTACGAGTTAGTTCAATGATATTTAAGAACATATGATAAATTGATGGTTTTGTTTCACCTAAGTGTTCAATGGCCATTTTTGCGTCAATCAAATCTTCATAATTTGCTGAGACTAACATGTTTCAACCCCCTAAGTACATGCTTTTTTCGGTGAGAGTCTGGATACCAGTTCTTTATTTTGCTCCCTTTTGAGTTTGCGGATTTTTTCGCGTTCTTTTCCGGTTTCGTAAAGAAATTTTTCTTCGTCTGTCTCTGGAATAACTTTTGGCACTTCCAATGGTCTTTTATTTTCATCTAGAGGGACGAAAGTAAAGAAAGCTGTAGCGGCAATTTTCCGTTCCCCTGTTTCGAGATCTTCAGCAATTATTTTACAGAAAATCTCCATCGACCTTTTACCTGTATAGCAAACAAATGATTCGATACCAACCGAATCGCTTTGCTGAATGGGGTGTAGAAAATTAACGGAGTCTGTCGATGCCGTAACACATTGCTTTACTCGTGAATGCCGGCGAGCCGAAAGTGTCGCACATGCATCCATCTTCTTCATAAGAACCCCGCCAAATAATGTATCATAATTATTCAAATCATTAAGCAACACCTGATCGGTATGAATTACACGCGTTTCACTAATTTTTTTCGCTTCCATTTTATCACCCTATATTGAGCAATTTCTTCATACTTCTCTTCCGCTTTTCTTAGTGTTGGGAGATGTTATCTTAATTAAACCAGTTAGATATTTCCTGAAATAATGAACAAATGAGGATCAGTTAATTTTCTATTTTCATGTTTTTCTTATAAATTCTAGTACTGGACCTAGATTAAATTGGAATATGATGGGAATGGTTTACTTGTCTTTTAATGTTCCTGCCAAAAACGCTTCCATACAGTTTTGTTATGAATTCCATATATTATTGGCATTGTACCTTTCCACTGTGGTTATATTATAATCACCTATGTGATGTATGAGAAGCGAACGCTTCAAAAACATTATATATATATAGGGAGAAAATAAATGGAAGCAAAAAAAATTAAAAACACACGTGTTGTTCAAACCGATCAAGTGCTCATTAACGATTTGAACAATTATTCTACATTATTTGGTGGAGTTCTAATGAAGAAGATGGATGCTTGCGCGACTCTTTCCGCCCGTAGGCATTCACGGGTAAAGGAATGTGTTACTGCATCGACAGACTCCGTTAATTTCATTAAACCAATCCGACGAAGTGATTCAGTTTGTATCGAGTCATTTGTCAGCTATACAGGTACAAAATCAATGGAAATTTTCTGTAAAGTGATTGCAGAGAATCTTGAAACCGGGGAACGAAGAATTGCTGCTACTGCATTTTTTACTTTTGTCCCTCTAGATGAAAATAAAAGACCGTTGGAAGTGCCTGAAGTCATTCCAGAAACAGAGGAAGAGAAATTTCTTTATGAAACGGGAAAAGAGCGCGAAGAAATTCGTAAGTTAAAAAGAACACAAAATAAAGAACTTGTGGCCAGACTTACACTAGATAAACCATGGGATTAATAGTGAAACAAAGGGGAAGATCTTATGATCAGACAATCAAATTACACTGAATTGAGAAATGCACAACTTGCTATCGAAAACTTACATGCAACAAAACCTTCTATTTATAAAAAATTTATCAATATCGTAAAACTAACACGTCAATTGCACTGTGGATATCAGTATATGGGAACAGTCATTATGGATGAAAACACAAGTGATTTCTACCCTAAGTCCCTGGATGACTACGTAATGTCCATCTACCATCGTGAAATTGAAAAATTAAAAACAGACGAAAAATTCTCTGAATTAAAACAGGTTCTAAAAAAGTATAAACAAGTAACCTATGTCAACATTAGCAAGTTGGCATTAGGCGAAAATCCAAAAGAATTAGTTGGTCCAATTTTGATTCATTAATAGTTCGAAGGAAACAAATGGGGCACTTATATTTTTCAGTCTTTCATTGATATCTTATATTAATAACCTAAAACATATTAGTTGGGTGAATCGAAAATTTAGTTCGATTCACCCAATTTGCTTTTAAGACTCCATTGCCAGTGGGATATTTACGGAAAACGGCAAATGTGGAGATTCTTCAATAATTTTGTGGTTATTATAGAGTAAGATGAGTTTTTTTAAAATAAAAAGTACCGGACCGAATATAAAATAAGGTCAACCAGTAATATTTTCTTATCTGGCTGACCTTATAATTCCAACGGGTGCGTTAGTCGAACTACCAGTACACATATTTTAATTATACAAAAGTGAATATTTCTCCCTTATGTGATACAATTTCAAAGAATAAAATTACGTGCTAATATGGAGGAGCCTGTCACCATGGGATTATTATGCCTATTTGGTAACAAGCTCCTTTTGTGTTTTCATGACAAATGAATAATTTTTTACTCATGTTTAATTGAATTTTTATATACTATCTAACAAGCTATGTCTTGAAAAAAACACATATTCTCTGTGATTTTTAAAATATATAAATATAAGGGGTAAAGCTTTATGAATACAAGTGAAGAAAAAAAGAAAATAAATCATAAAAAATTATCTGTAAGAAATGTTGTCAAAAGGTCTTTTTTTATTACAATTGGTGCCAGTATTATGGCTTACGGGTTAGAAGCTGTTTTAATTCCGAATAATATAATTGACGGTGGAGTGACGGGCTTATCCATGATTTTAAGTCACGTTACTTCAATCAGCCTTAGTATATTTTTAGTCATTTTAAACTTACCTTTCTTCTTCTTAGGTTATAAGCAAATCGGTAAAACATTTGCTTTTAGTATGCTCTATGGAATCATAGCTCTTTCTGTGATTACTTCATTCATGCATCATATAGACCCAATGGTACATGATCAGCTTCTGTCAGTTGTTTTTGGCGGTGTCATATGTGGAATTGGGGTAGGTTTAGCAATCAGAAATGGAGGAGTTTTAGATGGTACTGAAACATTATCTATTTTAATTGAAAAAAGGGTGCCATTTTCAGTCGGGGAGATCATCATGGCTGTGAATGTGATTATCTTCTCATTGGCTGCCTTTGTATTTTCTATAGAAAATGCTTTGTTTTCAATGCTTACCTATTTTATTGCGTTTAAAACCATTGATATCGTGGTAAAAGGATTAGGTGATATGAAATGCAAATATATCATTAGTGATAACACCGATGAGATAGCAGATGCCATTACAGAACGATTAGGGCGTGGCGTCACTTTTCTCCATGGAGAAGGTTCTTACAGCGGTGAAGATAAACGTGTTATTCTATGTGCTTTTACAAGGCTAGAGGATACAAAGCTAAAAGATATTATTAAGGAGATAGATCCTGAAGCATTTACCATTACTTCAGATGTTTCTGCAGTTTATGGTGGTCGGTTTAAGAAAAAGGACATTCATTAATCCGTAATCGAATAGGTAGTGGATATAAAAATTAAATAGCTGCTTCTAAAGGTCAATTTTTAACGGGTATATTATAAAATTTAAGATAATCAAACTAGACAAAAGAAAGCTAGACAAAACACATTATTAAAAAATGTCTTATCTAGCTTATTTATTATTATTAATCGTCGTTCATTTCTGCCTTGATAACATGAACCAGTTCTTGAATAATATCGTTTAACGGCATTTGACTAGTATCTTTTCCCAGAATGATAGAAGTTTTAAAAATTAACGTTTCTTCTTGCTCACTCACAGAAAGTCCTCCGTTCTTAAAGATTAGCTAGTATTAATTGAAGCTCGAAAGAAATAATCTTCATGCTTATTTCCAGAATTTTATAGACTGACTGTTTTATAGTCAACCATGTCAACTAACGTTCCGCAATCGGGACATATGCTTGATGTTTCAATCCGATATATTCAGCACGAGGGCGAATTAAGCGATTGTTTTCATACTGTTCCAAAATATGAGCGATCCAGCCTGACGTGCGGCTCATCGCAAAAATAGGTGTGAAAAGGTTTTGTTTTATCCCTAAGCAGTGATAAACCGACGCAGAATAGAAATCAACGTTTGGCAACAATCCCTTTTCTTTTAAGATGGTTTCTTCAATCTTTATCGACATGTTATACCACTTATCTTCATCTGTCACCTTGGATAAAAGCCGCGACATTTCCCGTAAATGTTTCGCACGCGGATCGCCATTTTTATAAACCCTATGCCCGAAACCCATAATTTTCTCTTTGTTTGCAAATGCTCGGTGCAGATAAAGCTCAACAGAATCGATGTCATCAATTTCAGCCAGCATTTTCATAACATGCTCATTTGCTCCTCCATGAAGCGGCCCTTTCAGTGCTCCAATTGCAGCCGTAATCCCTAGAATACATATCTGCCAATGTGGCAACGCATACACGAGCAGTAAAGGTTGAGGCGTTTAGTTCATGGTCAGCATGAAGAATAAGTGCTTTGTTAAAAGCTACCTCCGACGTTGGATCAGGTATTGACTCCTTTAACATATACAGAAAGTTGGCAGCAAAACTCAGTGAAATATCTGGTAAAATAGGTTCTTTCCCTTCACAAATTCGAGCATAAGCCGCGATAATCAACGGTACTTTCGCTTGTATACGGATTGCTTTATGAATGTTCGCTTGTTCATCGTTGTCATCGGCTTCATCATCATACAGTGCGAGTGCCGATACGCAAGTCCTTAAGACTGCCATAGGATGAATATTTTTGACAGGATAACTTTTCAATTGTGTAATTAATTCGGCTGGAAGTAAGGCATTTTCATTTAGTTCTTTTCGAAATACCTCTAACTGCTTCAATGTTGGAAGATTGCCATACCACAATAAAAAAATAACTTCTTCAAAATCGGTATATTCGGCTAGTTCATCAATTGAATACCCCCTATACGTTAACACATCATCGACAATCGAACTGACAGAAGAAGTTGTTGCAACGACGCCTTCTAAGCCTTTCGTTTTTACCATCATAATCCTCCTTGTATGAACTATGAATTGGAAATCCTTTACGCTAGTTTTTTCATCTGGTAGATTACAAGTTTACCGAAAACAAGATAAAAAATATTTTTATATTATAAAATTCTATACAACCAGTAAACTTTCACGAATACCTAAACGAGACGTATCCCTTGCAATCATGATTTCTTCATTAGTCGGAATGACCATCACTTTGACCGGTGAATGCTGATAACTAATGAACGTTTCTCTGCCGCTTACTTTATTAAGGCTAGGATCCCAATACACTCCCATAAATTCTAGACCTTCCAATACACGAGCGCGGATAAGGTCACTGTTTTCTCCAATACCAGCAGTAAAGATAATCGCATCAAGACCCTTCATCCTTACCGCGTACATCCCGATATATTCCTGAATTCTTTTTGCAAACACTTGCAGCGCAAGCTCTGCCCGTTTGTGTCCCTTCTCTGCTGCCTCCTGAATATCTCGGAGATCACTTGAATAACCAGATATCCCCAGCAAGCCACTTTCCTTATTTAAAATACTCACCACTTTCTCAGCGCTCTGACCTGTTTTCTCCATGATATAGGTGATTAGTGCTGGATCAATATTACCTGAACGTGTTCCCATGGTCACCCCTGCCAACGGCGTAAATCCCATCGACGTGTCAATTGATTTACCTCCATCTATCGCTGTAAGGCTTGCTCCATTTCCGAGATGGCAGGAAATTAGACGAAGCTCTCTTATTGGACGTTTTAACAACTCTGCGGAACGTTGTGATACATATTGATGGCTTGTCCCGTGGAATCCATATTTACGAATGCCATATTGTTGATAATACTCGTATGGTAAACTGTAAAGAAAAGATTGTTCTGGCATCGTTTGATGAAAAGCAGTATCAAATACTGCTACTGAAGGTACATCAGGCAATAGTTCACGAAACGCATTTATCACGATAAGGTTGGCAGGATTGTGAAGCGGCGCGAGCTCCGATACTTCCTCAATTTCTCTTAATATATCATCGTTGATCAGTACCGATTCACTGAATTTTTCGCCCCCATGAACAACTCGATGACCAATCCCATCGATCTCATCAAGCGATGAAATAATTTCTAAATTGATCAGCTTATGCAATAGGATTTTAACTGCCTCCAGATGGTCATTGATCGTTTGAACTAATTTCATTTTCTTGTTGTGAACTTCAATAGTAAACATTGAATCTTTTAAACCGATCCGATCCACCATACCTTTTGTTATTATAAATTCTTCTGGCATGTGCAATAGTTGATATTTCAATGAGGAACTTCCAGCATTAACTACAAGAATTTTGGACATTCAATTCATCTCCTTTTTGTTGAATTTATTAAATGTAACTAACCTTTCTCTAAGGAAAAATCTCTATAGTTTTGTTAAATCAAGCGCTTTCAAAACAAGTTCGTGTTTTTTCTTTATCTACTCTTCTCCTTACTTAAACAATTTTGGCACTTCGTCATGGACGATTCATGTTCATCTTCTATAATGGAACCACAATAGAAGCAAACACTTGGCGGAAATAGTTTTTGATAGTTTTTATGATTAGAAGCTTTCAGTTCCTTCATTTCTTGTTCGCTCATAATAAGTCTTCCTCATCTTTATTTTGTTACTTCAAAAGATACTTTTCTATTTGCAGTAAACTATCCAAAATCACTAAGGGTTCAACTTAAATCGAACTAGAAATCTTTTGATATGACTTGATCCTAATCAATGTCCGCCTTTCTGAACTATTGTCTTATAACAGACTGATTATTTGAGATTATTTTACAGTATATTTGTTGCACTTGTCTGAATTTTTGGATATAACATTCTATTTGAGGATGAAAGAGAATAATAGATGGATAAAACAGAATTTTTATGAATAATTAATTTAAAAATCAAATAATTTAAATGATTGACATAATATCCCTATAGGTGTAAATTACATATATAGAAGAACTAAGGAGATAATCCAAATGCAAAAGATAGCGCCAATAAAACCATTCAACCATCAAAGAGTTTTGTTCTGCCTTTATATTATTAATTCTTAGTAGAATGTCACTTCATGGATACGAGCTATTTCAAAAGCTTGAAACATTTGGGTTTCATCCGATTGATCAAGGAAGCTTATATCGGCTCCTTCGTCAACTTGAAAAGGAAAACCTTTTTTCATCTGAATAGGATACTAGGGGAAATGGTCCGGCAAAGAGGTGTTACAAAATCACAGAGGTAGGAGTTACATACTTAAAGGGATATGCAAATCAATTAGAAACCTACCAATCAATGTTAGATCAATTCCTCAAAACGTATTCTAATTTACTAAAGCTCTTTATCCCTTCATTTAAAAGTAAGGATCCAATAGAGAAAGGCACCAGTGACAAGAGGAGGAATGAAAATGAGTACAACGTCAAAAAAAAGTGAGCAAGTAAAGAAAGCTGTAGTTAAGGAAGAGGGTTATCAAGTCATGCCATTTGTAGACACAATATGGAATCAATTCGCGCTATCGTTAGATTGGGCAAAGAAACTACAAGAAAGTGGAGAAGAAGTTTATCTAAAGACTGTAAAAGAAACGATTAAGTTCAATAAAGACTTTAGAAATTCTTTTTTAAATCTTTATCCAGAATCAAAAAGGACCAACAGTGAAATCGTTGATAGTGTAAGCGCCCTTTATGAAAAAAATGATGCCTTACAGATTGATTTTCCAGAGCTTACAGACCAATTTCGAGATGTATCTGATCGTGTAGAGAATCTAGCGTTAACCCCAATTAAATTATCTTTCGATCTAATGGATCGATTTGATAATAACCTTGTGGAAAATAGTGAGAATTATGTACACTTTGTAAGAGAGCGTCGTAACGACTTGCTAAAAGTTACAAGTAATTATGTAGAAATTGCAAAAAACAACCATAAAAACATCTATTCCATGATCGAGAAAAGTGTAAAAGTACATGTAAATAATTAATAATGATAAATCATTAAGATTCATCCTTAAAAATAGTAATGAGACAATCGTTCGGGCGATTGTCTCTTTTTTAAATTCAAAATCTATTACTTGGATTATATGGTCCCAATTATGCATATTTACTGGCATTAAGATAGTAACTCATTACTTTTTGAGTGTTTGTTTTTCGTTTTTATGTTCTTTATTAAGAAGATATGCTTTAACTTTGATTCAAGAAGTAGACTCACCAATATTATTAGAACATTATAACCAAATTTGGATGAAAAATTGGGAACTTGAAGGTTAAGATTTTGAGTTCGTAAATGGAAAAAAATGTCGGAAATGAACTTCATTTGAAAAACAAATCGTAAAAAAGGTGGCCGGAACAACGACTGACCAAATAAATTTAGATTATGAAGCGATTAAGGAATTCGCTGCAATATTAAATAATATGGAAACGCTAGTCCAATGATCGCTCTATATTCAGTTTAAGGAAGCGTTCCTGCATGTGCAGAACGTTTTTTTTGCGTTTATACAGAATATAGGGGTTATTTTTCGAAGAATTGCAGTAGGAAATGAATTTTTTGTCAAATTTTGCTTATAAAAAATGTCCAGAAGGACAATAATGAGTGAGGTCTTATTACAACAAGAAAGAGGATTGAAATGAAGATTTGGTTTAACAGATGGTTTACAACGGTTTCCCATTTCATTGACATGATTCGGGATAACGAAGAAAAGCGAAAATTTATTATTTATGGCACCAGTCCGAACAAGGATGCCCTGTATTTACAAAATTGTGATTATGCCTTCGTCGAGCCGGATATATCTGGGGAAGAATATATTGATTTTTGTCTTGATTTTTGTCAGAAGCACGAGATTGATATTTTTATCCCGCGGAAGGAAAATGTCCTCATCTCCAAACGACTAAGTCAATTTGAGAAGTTGGGAGTGAAGGTGTTAGTTTGCCCAGATGCTAGTCTCATGGAGACCATGGATAATAAAGCTGAGACGTATCAAATGTTTACGCGTGGACCGGCAAACTCGTTGATCCCTGATTATCACGTCGTTAATAATCTTGAAGCGTTTAAAATAGCGTATGAACAATTAAAGGAAAAAAGCCATACTGTGTGTTTTAAACCAGTGATTGGTGAAGGTGCGAACGGATTTCGTGTCATTAAAGACCAGATTGATTCGATTACCCAGCTTTTCAATCATGGAACGAGCTACCGTATTCCTTACCACTATGCCTGCGAAATTTTAGGTCAGCAAGAAACATTCCCTGACTTAATGGTGTTGGAATTTTTAGAAGGCAGAGAATATAGTATCGATTGCCTGTCCTCCCAAGATAAATTGTATTCCGCCATACCTCGAATGAAGGGGGATGGAAGGATAAGGGAGATTGTGGAGCAGACTGAACTCATAAAATTGGCTCACGATTTTCACCAAGAATTTAAGGTGCCATATGTATTTAATATTCAAGTCAAATACAACAACAATGGTGAACCCAAGCTGTTGGAAGTCAATCCGCGTATGAGCGGCGGCATGCACTTTAGCTGCTTATCGGGGATCAACATCCCGTATTTGGCTGTTAAAATCTTGCTAGGTGAAGAGGTAAATTTGGTTAAACCGAGGTTTGGCATTCGGGCAAGTCATATTGAAAAAGAAATGATTTTGAAATACGGAGAAATAAGTTAAAAAAAAGAGCAGGTTTCGTTTTCGAACCCGCTCTTTCAACTATTTATAGAACACTTTATCAATGTTGTATTTAGCATGTAACGTATTGATGAGGTAAGTTTCGTAAATTTCTCTTTCCATTGGATCTTCCACAACGCATACTGCAATTTTATAAACTTCATCACGGTGCAATTTGATCGGTGATACAGAATCTTCGAAATGTCTTTTTACGCGGGGGCGTAATTTCCTAGCTTTGCCGACAAACAGTAATTCATCATTTGCGTTTGAAAAAAGAATAATCCCGCCTTTGTCTCTTGGAATTTTATTGTAATCTGTAAAACCATAAACGCTGCTAAGCGGCGCCTCCACTTTTTCTCCAACTTGGTTTTTTTTCGTAATCACTATATCAGGATTAGGGATTTCAATTTTAATCATTTAGAAGATCTCTCCTTGCCTTACTTGAAATAAACGGGTTTCCCGTTTTGCTAGCAGTTCATTATAGCATAAACAATTAATAATAGTTATCTTAACCATTTTTTGATGCTCAAAACCAGTGAATCTTGTATTTAATAAGAAGAAGGTGATTAAAAAGTAGAAAAATATTCCTTGTTTTTGTAAACTTAAAGTGAAACATTGATAATATTAAGATTGAAAGGGTGTTTGTATGGCTATTTCCTTATCTAAAGGTCAAAAAATTGATTTAACAAAAACAAATCCTGGTTTATCGAAGGTTATTGTTGGTCTTGGCTGGGATACCAATCGTTATGATGGCGGAAATGATTTTGATTTAGATGCAAGTATCTTCTTGTTAGCATCTAATGGAAAAGTTACGTCTGAAAAGGATTTCGTTTTCTACAATCAACTTGAAGGTGGAAATGGATCTGTAGTACATACGGGTGATAACCGCACAGGAGAAGGGGATGGGGATGATGAGCAAGTAAAAGTGAATCTTAGCGCGGTCCCTGCTCAGATTGAAAAAATTTCTTTTGTAATTACCATTCATGATGCAGAAGCTCGTGGTCAGAATTTTGGTCAGGTATCTAATGCATTCTGCCGCATCGTTAACGAAGAAACGAACCAAGAAATCATTCGCTATGATTTAGGAGAAGATTTTTCGATTGAGACTGCTATCATCGTTGGCGAACTGTACCGTCACAATGGTGAGTGGAAATTCTCGGCCGTAGGTTCAGGCTACCAAGGCGGCCTAGCCCGTATCGCAACAGACTTCGGCCTAAACGTAGGCTAAAAAATGGTATATAAAAAGGACAAAAACTTTAGAGTAACTGTTTTTGTCCTTTTTTTGTTTATTAGAAGTGTCTCAATTCATAGAGTATTTATTTGTGGAGATGAGGTATTTGCGTTATGGTAGAAATAAAATAACATATTTGAGTTGAGGCTGGTGCTGTTACCAATGAAATTTTTGCTGAAAACACAGATTCTTGCTATTATTATTGCGATTTTTTGGATCTTGTATCTTAATGTAGTAGCTATTTTTGATCGGCCTAGCCCGATCCTCCTATATTTGAATTGGTTTGTTTATGGATTTGCTATACTATTTGCCATCATTTATTTACTATTGACGAAATACATAACTGGTCACAAGTGGCTGGCAATTCCTTTGGTGATTCTACCGTATCTGATGATATACAAACCGATAATGGAACAGATCCTATTAAGCCTAGTAAATAAAAGCTATGGTATAACAATCAATTTTTTGTCTTTATCAACTGGCTCCACGCATTTAATGGCGATCTTAATTGGAGTAATTTTCGGTGTTATCATTTCTAATCGATATAATAGGGAGCAGTAACACTGATAAGCATTATTTACCAAAATGCTTAGAAAATGGCTTAAGCAATCAAAAGTCTATGAATGAAAGAGGGACAAAAGATGGAAGGAAAGTGGCTGATTGCCGATCGCGATTTGAACGAACGTGAAGGATTAAAATGGTTATTGAAAACCTCCTCCATCCCCGTTACCACTATATTGTCAGCTTCTCATTATCAGGAATTCGTCGTATGGTTTGAACAGGAGAAGCCTGATGTTGTCTTAATAGAACTTGATATGATCACGAAGGAAAATTGGTCCACCTTTCGTGACCTGATGCAGATTTATGACCCCATTTTACTATTAACATCCGCAGAAGGAACTTTCGAAAAAGCGCGCCTTGCCATCGATATGCAAGCATTAGATTTAATGATAAAACCTTTTTCGGCAACCAAGGTGAAAAGCGCCTTTCAAAAAGCCGCACGTAAGCTTAGGTCCAAAAGTCAGGCGGATGGAATTCACCATGCAAATTCCTATAAAGATATATCATATGAAGCCTTATTACTATCGCAAGACCCAGGAGCAGAAATATACCATGTAGCTGCTTTTCAAACGGAAAGTATCACTGCCAACCGGACTTTGCATTCGTTCTTAGCAGAATATCCATTCAAGGATGTTCACGGGATTTTTGCATTAGACGACATGGTCGTTGTTTTGTTTTCTGAGACGGGTAATGATATCACGGAGCAATGTCAAAAAGCGATGAGAAAGTGGGAGGAGGAATTTTCTGAGCCTCTAGCGGTCGTAGTTCATAAGGGAAATTCATCAGCCGTTACTTTGAATCAAAAATATCTGCAAACGAGGAAAATGCTGGAGTTGACCTATTATAAAGGGTACCGCCAAGTGGTTGAATTTGGACACTCACCCGCATGGGTCCATATCGATCCTTTTTTAGCTCCGCCTGAACAACGAACTTGGGTCGACATGTTAACTAACGTTGATTTAGAAAAAATAAAAAATTGGCTGTATGATGAATTTTTGCAATTGCACGATCCTTACCCTGACCCAGGTTTGGTCCGAATTAGACTAACGAGTATCCTGGCCCAGGTTAGAAGATATATGAAGACGTATCATTTAGACGAGAATCAAAGCTATGAACAGGAATACCGCTATATTTTCAATTCGATTTTATATGATCGTGTCCTTTATCGTACGGTTCAAAATCTCATCTTATTTATTCAAAAATTATTTTTGGGTACTGAGAGCAGTAATAGAAATCAGATACAAGATCCAATTGAACGCGGCATAACCTTTATGGAGGAAAATTTTTCAAACAGCATGCTCAGGCTTGAGGATGTGGCAGCCTATGTGGACCGTAACCCTTCTTATTTCAGCCATTTGTTGATCACGAAAACAGGCTCTAGCTTTACGGAATCACTAACAGCGATTCGAATAAAGGAAGCGAAAAGGTTGCTGATTGAAACAAATAAACCGATTAAAGAAATTTCAATCCTGGTGGGCTATCAAAATGCCAATTATTTTAGCCGGATGTTTAAGGAATTAATAGGTGCTTCGCCTAAAGAATTTCGATTATATAAAACGGACGAGTATGGTTGATTTAATAATTAATTTGAAATATCAAACTGTAGACCGATCATCAAAGTGAGCGGTCTTTTTACATAAATCAAACCTAAAAATAATATACATTTATGAAAGTTTTATTGGTTATTTGAACAAACCACCTAAATAAATTCTATTTAAACCTATAAATATTGCCCTATATCTAATGTTCCTTTCGTATTTTTCAGAAGATTTTATTTTTATAATAAAAATAGATTGATAATGAAAAAGGGAGTGGAATGGATGGAAACAAACACAGCGAAATCAAGAGTGATAAAAAATTATAAAGGTACGGAATTACATGCGAAAGGCTGGATTCAGGAGGCTGCACTAAGGATGTTGATGAACAACCTGGATCAAGAAGTGGCAGAAAGACCAGAGGATCTAGTTGTTTATGGCGGGATTGGTAAGGCCGCTCGGAATTGGGAGTCCTATGATGCCATTGTGAAAACATTGTTAGAATTGGAAAATGACGAAACCTTATTGATTCAATCGGGTAAGCCGGTGGCTGTATGGAAATCGCATAAGGATGCCCCGCGTGTACTTCTTGCTAACTCCAACTTAGTTCCTGCTTGGGCAAATTGGGAGCATTTCCACGAGCTAGATAAAAAAGGTCTAATGATGTACGGTCAAATGACAGCGGGGAGCTGGATCTATATCGGCAGCCAGGGAATTGTCCAAGGTACGTATGAAACGTTTGCCGAGCTTGCGCGTCAAGCCTTTGGCGGTACATTAAAACACACAATCACACTAACTGCTGGACTTGGCGGCATGGGCGGTGCTCAGCCGTTGGCAGTAACAATGAATGACGGAGTGTGTTTAGCGATTGATGTCGATGAGACTAGAATTGACCGCCGAATTGAAACTGCTTATCTTGATGTGAAAACTAAGGATTTAGATGAAGCTTTGAAATTAGCACACGAGGCAAAAGTGGCTGGAAAGGCACTATCGATTGGATTATTAGGAAATGCCGCAGAAATTTTGCCATTGATGATTGAAAAAGGCTTTAATCCAGATGTATTAACCGATCAAACTTCTGCACACGACCCATTAAATGGTTATGTTCCAGTTGGTTTCACATTAGAAGAAGCGGCTGGATTACGAAAAGAAGATCCAACTAAGTATGTAGAACTTTCCAAGCAAAGCATGGCACTGCATGTGAAGGCCATGCTAACGATGCAGCAAAAAGGTGCGGTTACCTTTGATTATGGTAACAACATTCGTCAAGTTGCGAAGGATGAGGGAGTGGAAAATGCATTTGACTTCCCTGGTTTTGTACCAGCATATATCCGCCCGTTATTCTGCGAAGGAAAAGGTCCTTTCCGCTGGGCAGCACTTTCAGGTGATCCGGAGGATATTCGCAAAATTGATGAAGCATTGCTTCGTGAGTTCAAAGATGATGAACATCTATGCAAATGGGTAAAAATGGCCCAAGAAAAAATAAGCTTCCAAGGTCTTCCTGCTCGGATTTGCTGGCTTGGATATGGTGATCGTGCCCGTTTTGGTAAAGTTATCAATGATATGGTTGCTTCGGGAGAAGTATCTGCACCAATCGTTATTGGCCGTGATCACTTAGATGCAGGTTCTGTAGCATCACCAAATCGTGAAACAGAAGCGATGAGAGACGGAAGTGATGCAGTTTCCGACTGGCCGATTTTAAATGCGATGATCAATGCGGTGGGCGGCGCGAGCTGGGTTTCGTTACACCATGGCGGCGGTGTTGGCATGGGATATTCTCAGCATTCCGGAATGGTTATTGTAGCTGATGGCACGAAGGATGCGGAAGTACGATTAGAACGTGTATTAACAACGGACCCTGGTATGGGTGTGGTCCGCCATGCCGATGCGGGATATGAGATTGCGATTAAGACGGCAAAAGAAAAGGGCATTAAAATGCCTATGCTACAACAAGACTAAGACAGAGGGGATGGAAGATTAATGAGTACACCAATTTTTATCAGAAATGCCTCTCAACTCGTTACATTACAGGGGAGTTCCGAGGCTCCCCGTGTAAAGGTGGCCATGTCTGAGCTTGGCATTATTGAGAATGGCAGTGTTTGGTTGGAAGACGGAGTGATTCAAGCTGTTGGTCCGGATGAGGAACTTGCCCGAAAATATGCAGATCGTTTGGGTGAAGTCGAAGTGGTGGATGCGAGTGGTAAACTCGTAACTCCAGGACTTGTGGACCCACATACACATATTGTTTTTGCAGGCAGCAGGGAAAATGAGTTTAACATGCGACTGCAAGGTGCTACCTATATGGAAATTATGAATAGCGGCGGCGGGATTTATGCGACCACTAGAAGGACACAGTCTGCGACACATGAAGAACTTTTTCGGGAAAGCTATGAGCGCTTGAATCAATTCCTGCGTCACGGCGTCACAACGGTTGAAGCGAAAAGTGGCTACGGGATGGAATGGGAAACCGAATTAAAGCAGCTCGAAGTAGCAAAACAGCTCAATGAGAAGCATGTGATTGATGTGGTCTCAACCTTCATGGGCGCTCATGCTGTTCCGAATGAGTACAAACCAAATCCGGATGAGTTTGTTCGCTTGTTGATTGAGGAAATGATTCCAAAAGTGGCAGAGCTCGGATTGGCTGAGTTCAATGATGTCTTCTGTGAACACGGTGTGTTTACTCCAGAGCAATCCAGGAAAATTCTAGAGGCCGGTCGTAGCTATGGCTTGATTCCGAAGATTCATGCGGATGAAATTGAGCCCTATGAAGGAGCGGAATTAGCGGCTGAGGTTGGGGCCATTTCGGCTGACCACTTATTAAAGGCGTCGGAAAAAGGTATGAAAGCGATGGCTGTAAAAGGGGTAGTCGGTGTGTTGCTCCCGGGGACAGCTTACTTTTTAATGGCGGAGTCGGCAAATGGCCGTAAAATGGTCGATTTGGGTGTACCGGTGGCACTGTCCACAGATTGCAATCCTGGGTCATCACCTACGGTATCCCTGCCATTCATTATGAATCTAGGCTGTCTAAAAATGGGGATGACACCGGCAGAAGTCATTACGGCAACGACCATTAATGCGGCCCATGCCATTAACCGCGGCAAAGAAATTGGCAGTTTGGAAGTGGGTAAAAAAGCAGATATTACGATTTTTAACGTCGGGAATTATATGAAACTGCAATACTCTTATGGCGTGAATCATACCGATACGGTGGTGAAAAATGGTCAGGTGGTTGTCAGGGGAGGTCAGTTAGTTGAAGAGCTTTCTCTTTCCTAAGTTAAATCCCCCTAGTTTTACATGGGTAAGACCAGATGAAGGAGCCGGGATGGCGAAGGTGCATGAATGGATCCAGCCGCTAACGTCTGAGTCTGATCCTGAAAAAAGCAAGGAGGCAGACTTTGTTGTGGTTGGAGTTCCACTGTCCCGATCATCTATCAGCGCCTCGGGTGCCTCGGAATTTCCTGAGGCGTTCCGACGCGCGTGGAAGGGGTTTACTACCTATAACCTAGACGAGGATATCGATTTGTCGGAAATGATAGCACTGGATGCCGGTGATGTCCCTATGCATGTTACCAATATCCGTCGCTGCCATGACAATATCATTGAAGCGTCTGCTGCCCTTCATGAGCATTTTAAGAAATCTAAAGTTTGTGCAATTGGCGGCGATCATTCGATAACTGCGATGATGGTCAAAGGTATGCAGCAAGCAAAACCCGAGGAGAAAATTGGGATTCTCCAGTTCGATACCCACTTCGATTTACGAGACATGTCCCATAACGGCCCATCTAACGGAACACCGATGCGGAATCTAATTGAAAGCGGTGTGGTCGAAGGCAGGAATATGTATAACATCGGTCTGCATGGATTCTTTAACACAAAAGATTTAAAGCAATATGCTGATGCACAAGGGGTCAATTATTTCACGCTCCGGGAAACTAGGAAGAAAGGGATAGAAGAGACGGTTACCGCATGTTTAGACGAGTTGGCTGAAAAGGTGGATACGATTTATTTAACAGTCGATATGGATGTTCTTGATATTGCCTATGCTCCAGGAGTACCGGCTTCAACGCCGGGGGGGATGACAACGGCGGAACTCTTAGATGGGGTTTTAACCGCAGCTAAGCATCCAAAAGTCAAAGCCATGGACATCGTCTGCCTTGATCCCCAAAAAGACACCCATGTCCAACCAACCGTCAAACTGGGAACACACGTATTTCTCACCTTCTTAACAGGGGTAATGATGAGATAAAAAACCTTGGTGTCAGGCACCACTAATAAACACTTTGATCATTGTGTCCGTCATTGGCGGACACTTTTTTATTTTGGGTATAAAAAAAGGAGTTGTAGTTCGGCTTTTATTGACTGAATAATCAGATTTTTGTATGTAAGGATTTTCGTGGGAAATAAAATATAGGTGACTTAAACACTATTATTCCTTGGGAAAGCGCACGATTAGACAATTATCGATACATTTTTTAATAAAGCTTCGCATCTATTTCCCAACTTGCCTTTTATGATTATTGGCAATGTATTAAATGAAAAAGACATCCTTTTGGGATATAATCTAATAATTAGTAATTAATAGGAGTCGCTGCTATGAAAATTATCGTACTCTCAGATACTCATATGCCAAAAAGGGCTAAATCCTTCCCGCCACGATTAGTGGAAGAACTAAAGGTTGCAGATTTGATTATCCATGCAGGGGATTGGCAAACAATCGATGTTTATAACCATCTTAAAACCTTTGCAAAGGTAGTAGGGGTTTTTGGTAATGTTGACAATGAAGACATCAAGGACATGTTTCCAGAGAAACGAATCGTAGAGGCAGGCGGATATAAACTTGGTATTACCCATGGTCATGGCACCGGAAGAACAACTGAAAAAAGAGCCGTTCAGAAATTCGCAGAAGAAAAAGTAGATTGCATCATTTTCGGTCATTCACATATTCCGATTAAAAAGTATGAACAAGGTATCCTTATTTTCAACCCTGGTTCGCCAACAGACAAAAGAAGGCAGGAAAATTATTCATTTGGTATCATTAATATCGGGGAATCATTAGAGGCGGAGCATATCTTTTTTACAAAAGAGTCTTCTGAATATAATACAAAAGGGGAACAGAAACGATGAACAAGCAGGTAATTGTCTATACTACTAAAGACTGTATTGAGTGCACGATGGTCAAAAAAGTCCTTAGTGAGGAAGGAATTCCTTTCGAAACAAGAGATTTATCAGTCAATCCAGAATACCAAAAGGAAGTAGAAAAATATGGCTTTTTGGGTGTTCCAGTGACAGTCGTTGAAAATCGGGCGGTCAAAGGATTTACCAATGAACTGAAAGAGTTGATGGAACTGGCAAAAAGTTAAGAAAGTCCAGAGTATTCGGTACTGTACCAAAAAACAGGGCATTGATTATAAAAAATGAAATGGCTTGGAGGGAAATCCTCCAAGCCATTTTGTTACACCGGATTATGCACTTATTGATTTATCTTCTTTTGCCGTTTGGATCTCACTTGAAGGATGGAACTCATTCTCCATCTTGGAAACAACCACTGTTGCCACACCATTTCCGATTAAGTTAGTAATCGCACGTGCTTCAGACATAAACCGATCAACACCTAGTAATAAGGCAATCCCTTCGACGGGAATGACAGGGAAAGCAGATAGTGTCGCAGCAAGAGTAATAAAACCTGAACCGGTAACACCCGCTGCACCTTTTGAAGTCAGCATTAAAATTCCTAACAAGGTGATTTGATGCCAAAGTGTAATATCTACATTGTAAGCTTGAGCAATAAAGAGCGCGGCCATCGAAAGATAAATCGCAGTCCCGTCCAAGTTAAACGAATAGCCAGTAGGTACAACCAGACCAACCACCGATTTCGAACAGCCGTATTTCTCCAGTCTTTCCATCATTCTTGGCAGCGCAGATTCAGAAGAGGATGTACCTAACACCAAGAGAATTTCTTCTTTAATATAAGCGATAAATTTCAAAATATTAAATCCATAAAGCTTTGCAATTGCCCCGAGGATAAATACGATGAAAATAAACATCGTTGCATAAACGCTTCCCATTAATTTACCTAGTGAGACTAAAGAGCCTAGCCCAAAATTACCGATTGTATAGGCCATTGCACCAGAGGCGGCGATGGGTGAAAATTTCATTACCATATTAACAATCTTAAAAAATATTTCAGTAAATTGTTCAAACAGAGCAACGACTGGTTTCCCTTTTTGTCCTAATGAAGCAAGGGCAATTCCGAACAGGACCGCAAAGAATAAAATGGGGAGCAGATCACCTTTTGCCATCGCCCCAACAAAATTATCAGGAATAATTCCTAAAATAAACTCCATAAATCCATGACTGGACTCCTTTGCCTGCTCAGTAAATTGTGAAATGTCTCCGCCTTTTACGGAGTCTGTGTTAAATCCAGATCCAGGTTTAATGATATTGACGAGTAATAATCCGATTGCAAGCGCAAAGGTAGTAACAATCTCAAAGTAAAGGAGTGCTTTTCCTCCAATCCGTCCAACCTTTTTTAAATCCCCCATGTTACCAATACCGATGACAATCGTTAAAAATACAATCGGAGCAATTACCATCTTAATTAATTTGATAAAGATATCTGCCAAAACTTTTAATTCTGTACCGAATTTTGGAAACAGAAATCCAATCACAATTCCAAGTACAATCCCCAATAATACTTGGACGGTCAAATTCTTAAAATTAATTCTCATTTTCCCGTACACCCCTTTGTTTAATTAGAACTGTTAACGCTTTCAGTCTACCTATTGACAGAATAAATGAAAATTCAGATAATCGTAAGATTTTGGTCATATTGGTCTTATTGTTCCTTTTGTTATAAAAATTACATAATAAAACAACGAAAAAATATCATCGATTAATTTACTATTTTGATAAAATAGGCCATGATAAGAATATAAATGAGAGTTCTTTAAGGGGGAGCAGGGGATGTTTCCGTTAAAGGTAATATTAATAGAAGATGACCCGATGGTTCGGGAAGTACACCGCCAATTTATTGATCGGGTGGAGGGATTTTCGATAATCGGCGTTGCTGCAAACGGTATTGAGGGTCTGAGATTAATCAAAGAGCTCCGGCCCAACCTTGCCATTATCGATATTTATATGCCATATATGGGTGGATTGGAGATGCTAAGAGAACTTCGTTCAGAGCTCTACTCCATTGATGTAATTGCCATAACAGCGGCCAGCGATATGGAAACCATCCATGGAGTTCTTCAACAAGGTGCGTTCGATTATATAATGAAACCATTTACCTTTGAGCGCATAAAAAAATCACTAGATAACTATAAAACTTATCGTATGAAATTAGCGGAAAAGAAGGCCCTTTCACAAGAGGAACTGGATCACATCTTATTCATTGATCAAAAAGAAGAATGTGAAAGAGACAACCTGCCAAAGGGATTAAATATGAACACTTTAACAAAAATTACCGACTTTCTTTCGCAAGAGAAGGAACCCGTCTCTGCTGAGGAGGTAGCTGAAGGCATTGGTATGGCTCGGGTAACAGCACGAAGATATCTTGATTATTTAGAAAAAGAAGGAAAAGTAAAGATACATATCCATTACGGGGGTGTGGGAAGACCAGTCAACCGATATGGAGTGTAAATATAAAATACGATGTTTGTGAAATGGGAGGGAGCATGTTGGACTGGAACATCAGGATTGGAAAACCAAAACTCCGTTTACAGACGACGATTACCCTGCTAGTTTGCATTGTAGTTGTGATGGCATTGTTTGTTACCGAGATATTAATCACTAACAGAATTTCACAAGAAACAAAGAAAGGGCAAGCTGAGAAAGCCACGGATATTGCGCGGATTGTTGCCCAATCGTCCCTTGTGATAAATGGGTTACAGAATAAAAAAGCTGAGAAGGACATCCAAACATATGCGAATGATATCAAACGGTCCACCCATGTTGAATTCATCGTCGTCATGGACATGAATGGAATAAGAAAATCACATCCTAATCGGAATCTATTAGGCCAGCATTTTGTCGGTGGAGATGAAGGCCCGGTATTAAAAGGGAGAGAGCATATTTCGACTGCCGAAGGAACATTAGGATTATCATTACGCTCGTTCGTCCCTGTATTTGATGAGAAAAATAAACAAATAGGGGCCGTTGCCGTTGGGATCTCGTTAGAAAAAGTAAATCTGGCCATCGAACAGAGTAGAAGAATCATTTTGATTGGGGTCGGTGTGGGTGTTTTAGTTGGCATCCTAGGAGCTCTGTTTTTGGCAAGAAAAATTAAATCGATTCTGTTTGGCATGGAGCCTAGTGAAATAGCCAAACTGTTGGAAGAACGAAGTGCGATGCTGGAATCAACCAAGGAAGGGACGCTGGCGGTTGATCAAGATGGGATAACCACCCTCGTTAATAATGAAGGGGTTAGGCTCCTCCATATGGCCGGTATTGAAGGTCCTTTTTTAGGGAAAAGAGTGGACGAATACATGCCAAATACCAAACTTTCCACCGTCCTAGGGACTGGGGAAGCACAATTAGATCAAGAGCAGGAAATCAATCATATTACCATTCTAACCAACCGTGTCCCAGTAATCGTGAAGGGAAAGATTGTTGGAGCAATTGCCACCTTTCGAGAAAAAACTGAAATCAAGGAGTTAGCAGAACAATTGACCGGAGTCAAGTTATATGCAGAGGCACTTAGAACCCAATCACATGAATTCATGAACAAACTGCATGTAATTTCAGGTTTGGTCCATATGAAGGACTATCAAATGGTTTCGACGTACATTACCAAAATTGTGAATCACCAGCAGTCTGAGGTAGAATTTGTCGTCAGTCGTTTTAAAGATCCTGTATTAGCAGGGTTTATTTTAGGAAAACTTAGCTTTGCAAGGGAAAAAGGCTGTGAAATGATCATTGATGGAGAAGGATTGTTACCAGAACCGCACAGGCAGGAAACAACACATGAAGTGGTCACGATTCTTGGAAATTTAATTGATAATGCACTGGATGCGGTCGCGGACCAGCCGCTTAAAAAAGTAACGGTAAGGTTTGATTATTATGAAAATATCCTTGTGTTGGAGGTTCATGATACAGGACAAGGTATCGATGAGGAAATTATAAATAGCTTATGTGTGAAAGGATTTTCAACTAAGGGAGAAAATCGAGGAATTGGTTTATTTTTAGTACAGCGAAGCTTGGAAAAATTAGCAGGACAGTTAGAAATTCATTCTCAAAAAGGGAAAGGGACTGCTTTTATTGTTACGTTCCCATATAACAGTAAACAGTAACAATATTATGTTAACCTGATTATAAAAATGCAAAAAATAATTATATTATGTAAACTACCAATCGTATGTAACTATTTTCTTTACATTCTAGTTTCATAGCGTTATTATGTACTTAATTTAATAAACTAATCGATCTACTAGGGGTGCCCTGTTATCAGGCTGAGAGAAAACGCTATGTTTTTAACCCTTTGGACCTGATCTGGGTAATACCAGCGTAGGAAAGTAGCCAAGTGAATGTTTTTTCTCTGACTTACTAACCAGGTCCATTAATGGACCTGGTTTTTTTATTTTTTGGTTGTGTTTAACTTGTCAGTTGATTTCCGTTCCAGGCACTCCAATCAACAGAGTGCCAAACACAGCCTATTTTATAAAAAGAAATGGAGAGATTACAATGGAAAAAATTAATTTATATGAAACGTTGGAAAAAGTAAGAGAGGTAAACCCGCTTGTACATAATATCACTAATGTCGTGGTAACGAATTTTACCGCGAATGGGCTGCTCGCTTTAGGCGCTTCGCCTGTGATGGCGTATGCTGCTGAAGAAGTGGCGGAAATGGCTAAGATTGCTAGTGCACTGGTTTTGAATATTGGTACCTTAAACCCACAAACGGTGGATTCGATGATTATTGCCGGAAAAGCAGCCAATGAATCCAATGTACCGGTCATCTTTGATCCGGTTGGTGCTGGGGCTACCACGTACCGAACCGAAACTGCGCAACGAATCATGAGGGAAGTCAATGTTTCAGCGATTCGGGGAAACGCGGCTGAAATTGCAAATGTCCTGGGTGAAAAGTGGGAAATTAAAGGTGTTGATGCGGGGTCATCAGCGAATGAGGATATCGTGAGCCTTGCGATCAAAGCAGCAGAAACTTGGAATTGTGTGGTCATCATCACAGGAAAAGTGGATGTCGTTTCAGATGGCGAGACTAGCTATCTTGTTAACAACGGCCACCCAATCATGACAAAAGTGACCGGTATGGGGTGCTTGTTAACCTCAGTGATTGGGGCGTTTGCAGGAGTGGAGAAGGACCTGCTTATAGCTTCCGTGGGAGCTTTAACATCCTATGAGGTTGCCGCTGAAAAGGCAGCTGCGAAAACAGCTGAAAAGGGAACAGGAAGTTTCCAAATCGAATTCTTAAACCAATTATCACTTGTTTCAAATGAGGATATCAATCTTTATAGTTCTTTCAAAAAAGTTAATTAAGTGGGGTAATTTAAATGAAAAAAGCATTAACAATTGCAGGTTCAGATAGTGGCGGCGGGGCAGGAATACAAGCCGACATAAAGACATTTCAGGAATTAGATGTATTTGGAATGTCGGCGTTAACAGCAGTAACAGCCCAAAATACATTAGGAGTTCACGGAGTTTATCCAATGTCGAGAGAGGCAGTGGTCAAGCAAATCGAAGCTATCGGCTCGGATATTGGTGCCGATGCCGTGAAAACAGGAATGCTTTTCAATGCTGAAATCATCGAGGCGGTTGCCGCTCAAATCAAGATTTTTGGTTGGGAGAATGTAGTGGTTGATCCAGTTATGATTGCCAAAGGTGGCGCATCACTGCTGCAAATGGAAGCTATTTCTGCCATGAAAAAAAGCTTGTTGCCAGTTTCCAAAGTAATTACACCGAATATCCCGGAGGCAGAAGTCCTAACGGGGATGACTATTCTGACCTTAGAGGATAAACAGGAGGCCGCTAGAAGACTCCATGATTTAGGTGTGAAACACGTTGTGATTAAAGGCGGTCACGATGAAAACCAATCCGAGTCGACTGATTTATTGTTTGATGGGAAGGAATATTACACCTTTACAAGTCCTCGAATTGATACAAAGAACACACATGGTACAGGTTGTACTTTTTCGGCAGTAATTACCGCAGAACTTGCTAAGGGTGCGACTGTTTATGAAGCCGTTTTGACAGCGAAAGATTTTATTCAAGCTGCGATTGAAGATCAATTGGAGATTGGTCAAGGACATGGACCTACGAACCATTGGGCGTATGGAAAAAGAAACCTTGTAAAGGAGCTACCCGTGACATGATTGATTTGAGAGAGGCGTTACGTGTTTATTTTATAATGGGCAGCAACAACTGTTTGAAAGAACCCGCTGAAGTATTAAAGGAGGCAATATCAGGTGGGATTACGCTTTTTCAATTTCGTGAAAAAGGGGAAAGTGCACGAACTGGTTCTGAAAAATATGCACTGGCAAAAGAACTCCAAACTCTTTGCAGAAACCATCAAATTCCTTTCATTGTGAATGATGATATCGACTTGGCTGTGGAGATTGATGCAGATGGTGTTCATATCGGGCAAGAAGATGAATCGGTAAAAATGGTACGAGAGAAAATCGGTGCGAACAAAATTCTTGGGGTATCCGTCCATACGACAGAAGAAGCCATGGCAGCGATCCAAGAAGGAGCAGATTATTTTGGAATTGGCCCTGTGTTTCCGACAAGGACAAAAGCGGATGCCAAGCCATCACGAGGGACGACACTGATTGAAAAGCTAAGAAATGAGGGTTGTGAAATGCCGATTGTTGGCATCGGCGGGATTACAATCCAAAATGCTCGGTCCGTGATTGATGCGGGGGCAGATGGAGTTTCTGTAATTACGGCTATAAGTCAGGCAGAATCCCCTTTGGAAGCTGCGAAAGCATTAAGAAATAGTGTGATGTTTAAAGGGGTGGTCTAATCCGTGAATAAGACTCGCAAATTGACGTTGACGGCCATGATGATTGCGATTGGAACACTTACAAGTAACCTATTCTATATTCCAATCGGTTTTACAAAGGTCTTTCCTATTCAACATTTTATGAATGTCATATCAGCGGTGTTGTTAGGACCTTATTATGCTGTCGCTCAGGCCTTTGGTGTTTCATTGCTTAGAAATTTGTTGGGAACAGGATCGCTTTTTGCCTTTCCGGGGAGTATGGTAGGAGCCTTGCTCGCCTCACTATTATTCTGGAAAACTAGAAAACTATATCTAGCTTTTATTGGTGAAGTAATAGGGACAGGAATCCTTGGTGCCATGCTTTCTTACCCTATAGCTACTCTTTTCCTTGGTCAAAAGGCAACATTATTTGGATTTATTCCCTTATTTATTTTCAGCTCGTTTGCAGGGGCGCTGCTAGGGTTCCTTATTTTAACTGTTTTTTTAAGAAAGAAAGTATTGATTGTTAATGAAAATGACACAACCATCAGGAATTAACTATAAGGGCGTGAACAAATGAAAGAGGATCTGCTTGGTAAAATCTCACAAGAAGTAGAAGCGAGAGAAGCGGAATTAATTGAATTGTTGTCGACACTCATTGCTTTCCCAACGGAAAGTCCTCCTGCGCGGAATACGAATGAGGTGCAGGATTTTATAAAAGGATATTTAGAAGATCTGGGATTTCACACTGATAAGTGGGATGTCTATCCGAGAGATCCTAATGTCGTAGGTGTTTTACTAGGGGAATCCCCTGATCAATTTAATAGTTTAATTGTAAATGGTCACGTGGACGTCGCTGAAGTGGGGGATTCTACAGCGTGGAAGGAGTCTCCATTTTCAGCATACTGCAAAGATGGCCATATATATGGACGTGGTGTCGCTGATATGAAGGGCGGACTTGCAGCATCACTGATTGCGATTAAACTTTTAAAAGAACTGGGAATTTCACTTCAAGGCAATCTTCAATTTCAATCTGTTATTGGCGAAGAGGTTGGGGAGGCAGGTACCCTGGCATGCATGGAAAGAGGTTATACCGCTGACTATGCGGTTGTGGTAGATACCAGTGATTTACATATTCAAGGGCAGGGCGGCGTAATTACGGGATGGATTACCATTCAAAGCAACGAGACCTACCATGATGGAATCAGAAGGAAGATGATCCATGCTGGTGGCGGCGTTCAAGGGGCAAGCGCGATTGAGAAAATGATGAAGATAATTGCTGGACTTCAAGAGTTAGAACGTCACTGGGCAATTACCAAAAGCTATGAAGGCTTTCCTCCTGGTACCAATACGATTAATCCCGCGGTGATTGAAGGTGGACGCCATGCAGCATTTGTGGCTGATCGCTGTGCGCTTTGGGTTACTGTTCATTTTTACCCAGATGAAGACTTTGAAGAGGTCATTAAAGAAATCGAAGAGCATATTGGAGCAGTTGCAGCTGCAGACCCCTGGCTTCGTGACAATCCGCCGCAATTTGTGTGGGGTGGAAAATCGATGATTGTCGACAGAGGCGAAATTTTCCCTTCATTAGAAATAGATACTGAACATCCAGGAACGAAGCTATTAGCGAACTCCTTTGAAAAATTATTATCGGCAAAGCCAGAGGTTGGGATGTCCACCACGGTTACAGATGCAGGTTGGCTGGGACGTGCCGGTATTCCAACCGCCATTTTTGGACCGGGTAAATTAGAAGAGGCACATGCCGTGAATGAGAAAGTTGAAGTTAGCCAATTATTAGCTTTTACAAAAGTGTTAGCCGTTTTCATCGCTGAGTGGTGCAACACGAGAAAGGAGCAGTAGGGGAATGAAATTTACCCAAAGACTTTTTGAAAAAGTAAGTGAAATTTGGGGCAAAACCCATCAACATCCATTTGTTGTCGGGATGGGCACAGGGGAGTTGCCGGTTGAATCATTTATTCGCTATATGAAACAGGATTATGTGTATTTAATCGATTATTCGAAGCTATTTGCTTTGGGGGCTGTTAAAGCAACAGACGTGGAGACGATGGCGGCATTTGCGAAACTATTGGATGAGACCTTGCATGGAGAGATGGATTTGCACCGGCAGTATGCAGAGAGGTTTGGGATTACCGCTCAACAGCTGGAGGAAACCACTCCAACGCCAATCAACTTAGCCTATACCAGATATATGCTCAATGTTGCTCAAACTGGATCACTAGCAGAACTAGTATCTGCTCTCTTGCCGTGTATGTGGAGCTATTGGGAGATTAGCAAAGTGCTAGCAAGTAACTATCCTGATGCTATCGATCATCACCTCTATGGAGATTGGGTGAAAATGTACTCTTCTGATGAGTTTGGTTCATTAGCAACTTGGCTTATTGATGTATTAGATCGGTTGGCAGAGGGAAAACCAGAGCGGGAGTTAGCCATCTTAGAAGAACATTTCCTGACAACATCTCGGTTTGAATATATGTTCTGGGATATGGTTTATCAGGGAGGCGAGTGGCCTGTCTAACTCGACGATGTTATCCATTCATGGCCTCTCTTATTCTTTTGAAAAAGAAAAGCCCATTTTTCAAGGACTTACCCTTGATGTGAGGCGAGGAGAATTTGTTTCCGTTATTGGTACCAGCGGATCAGGTAAAAGCACTCTTTTCAAACTGGTAACTGGTTTACTGGAGCCAAATCAGGGGGACATTCTGTTTAATGGTCAAAAGACCGGTAAAAGATTAGGCAGAGTTGGGTACATGCCGCAAAAGGATTTGTTGTTACCATGGAAAACCGTTTTAGAGAACGTGTTATTACCACTTGAGGTTACAAAGGAGCGTAAACAAGCGAGATTGCCAGAAATAAAAGAGTGGTTAGCGCGGTTTGGTTTAGCAGAATATGAAAGTTCCTATCCATCTGAGCTATCAGGGGGAATGAAGCAGCGTGTTGCTTTTTTAAGAACGCTGATGACGGGAAAGGAACTTCTATTATTAGACGAACCCTTTGGTGCTCTTGATTCGATGACAAAACGAAAGATGCACAAATGGTTATTAGGACTGTGGGGGGAATTACAAAAGACGGTCTTGTTTATTACCCATGATCTTGAGGAAGCGATTTTATTAAGCGACAGAGTGTACGTGCTGCAAGATACGGGAATCAAAGAACTTAAAGTCAATCTGCCGAGGCCAAGAAGTTCACAGCTAATCTATCAATCTGAGTTTTTAACGATGAGAAAAGAATTGGAGATGCTGATTCACAATGAAAGCTAGCTTGAAAAAATGGACAGAAGAGTACGGTTTGTTTTTGTTGGTGGTCCTCCTGCTTATCAGTGGATGGGAATGGGCAGTTAGGCAGGCCGTGATTCCGTCATTTATTATGCCTGCTCCTTCAGCCATTTGGGGGGCATTGCTAGAAAACAAACAGCTGTTGTTTGAAGAGCATTTGCCCGCTACCCTCAAAGAAGTTTTGATTGGTTTTGGGCTCTCCGTAATCGGTGGATTGATACTTGGAGTTGGAATGCATTTTTCGCGTTCAATTGAAAAAGTCCTTTACCCGTTCCTTGTGATCTCACAGACGGTGCCGCTTATTGCTATTTCACCGATTTTTATTATGTGGTTTGGTTATTCGATTTGGAGCAAAATTGCCGTGACCATTTTAACGGCTTTTTTTCCAATCGTCGTGAGTACGTATGATGGATTGAAAACAGGTGGAAATGAATATCGTGAATTATTGTTAACGATGGGAGCGAACCGCTGGACCATTTTTAAAAAAATTCAACTGCCAATGGCGTTGCCCGCGATTTTTTCAGGCTTGAAGTTGTCTGTCGTTTATTGTGTCGTCGGGGCGACGATTGGTGAATGGCTGGGTGCAAGTGAAGGTTTAGGATATTTTAGCCGGAGAATGTCTGGTAACTTACAGGCAGATTCCGTTTTTGCATCAATATTCCTTTTATCGATGTTGGGAATCTTGTTATTTCTATTAATTGGTTTATTGGAAAAACAGGTATTAAAAAATAAAAATCGTTACAACTAGAGAGGAAGAACGTAAAGATGAAAAAGAGTTTTTTGATTCTGGTAAGTCTATTGTTACTTATATTAAGTGCTTGCGGGAAAGAAACAGCCGAAAAAAGTGGCAGTTCGAAAGATAAGCTTCAAAAAGTAAGCTTAATGCTGGATTGGTATCCAAATGCGGTTCATTCGTTTCTATTTGTTGCTGAGGAGAAGGGCTATTTTAAAGAACAAGGATTAGATGTTGATATCCAAATGCCAGCAGATACCAATGATCCGCTTAAACTAGTAGCAGCTAATCAAATCGACATGGCGATGAGCTATCAACCACAGGTCCTCGTGGCACGCAGTGAGGACATCCCTGTTCAATCATTTGGTGCGATTGTCCGTCACCCGCTAAATCAACTTATGGTGCCTGCGGATGGGCCGGTTCAATCTCCTAAAGATTTAGCGGGGAAAACGATTGGCTATCCATCGATTCCGTTGGATGAAGCGATCGTAGGAACGATGGTGAAAGCCGATGGTGGAGATGATAAAAAGGTAAAAATGGTGGATGTTGGCTGGGATCTTATTCCTGCGATGGCGACGAAAAAAACGGATGCCCTAATCGGCGGTTATATTAACCATGAGAAATTATTGTTAGAAAAAGAAGGCCATCCAATGCGTACCTTAAATCCTGCTGATTACGGTGTGCCAGATTATTATGAATTAGTATTGGTCGCAAGTGAGAAGGGATTAAAAGACAAGCCAGAGGTGTTTAAAAAGTTTATGGCTGCAATCACCAAGGGGCAAAAATACGTTCAAGATCATCCTGAAGACGGTCTAACGACCTTAATGAACCATGAAGATAAAACATCACCACTAGAGAAGGATGTCGAAACAAAAAGTTTAGAAATCCTCCTCCCGCTAATGGACGCCAAAGAAAAACCATTTGGCTACCAAGACCCGCAAACATGGGAGAAAACAGCCCAGTGGCTAAAAGACAACAAAGTCATCAAAGAAACCGTCAAAGCTGAGGATGCTTTTGTAAACTATTGATTTGGCATTTTATTAAGCAAAAGACTGACCGCTGCTTTATGGCAGCGGTCTTATTATGATTGATATATGTTAGACAAAACGGGTCTAGTAATAAGGTTCATGAGATAGGCAGGGATCCGAGCGTTGGGCTTTCTTTTTTTATTTAGGAAGGAAATGATGGTATCAGCCTTTTTAATCCCGACTCCATGGCCATAGTATTGGTCTTCAGCCATGAAAATCACATTTTCGGCACGCCAATGGGATTCATTGGGATTGACGTCTGGATTATTAAAATGCACGATATCACCGGGGATGAAATCATCCCCATATTTTTGGGTAAGCCTTAAATCGTTATCAAATTGCCAATCCAATAAGAGAAGGCCGTCAAAAAGGAGGTTAAACCTTCTGCTTCCAATGGTATAAAGGGCAGCAAGATATAAGACAATCGCAATTCCTGTTGAACAATCAAACGCATAAAGCTTTCCATTCTTTAAGACATCAAGAAGGGCTTCCGTGGGGCTTACATTTGGCTTTATGAGGAAACCGCCATTATTTAATCGAGTCCAATACTTTTTATTGCAAAAGGCATATTCAAAGGTCGTAAACTGTACCTTACTATTATTAAGGTCCCGTGCGGCCTTTAGCGTATTTGTTCGAAACAGCAGCACAAATTCCAATTGACTAATTGACTGGTACTGAAAAATTTCTTTGGATTTGTCCATTCTAGTAATGATGTCTTTCTGTTCTTTTGTTGTAAGGATGTTACTGAGATCGTCCACGTGAATCGTTTCCTGATTAATTTTAATCATTTCTATTCACCTCATTCCTTCTACACCAACTCCTTCTTAAAAGTATGAAACTACCACCCTAATGTTTACAACAATTGAAACAATTGATTTAGTTTGGATGCAATTTTTTAAAAATTATTATATGTACGCATCTGTCTTTAATGTTTTTACTTATATTAAAATAATTTTTAGACTGATTTTTCTAGGAAAATTGAACGTTTAATTCAAATCTTTGGCACCACAAGGACAAAAGGTTAGGGCAAATTACCTACAAAATTTTACAATAGAAATAATAATTTCCTTGAATGCATTTGCATTGTGTACAACCTTCTGTTATAGTAAGGGAGAATTATTTTTGTTGGTCGGTAAGGAATAAAAGGCGTAACTGCTTTTTGTCTGGAAGATTTGAACAAGGGTAGTAATTTTATTGTGTGCACAGCACACAGCAGGAGGATACAACAAATGGAACAAGGTAAAGTTAAATGGTTTAATGCAGAAAAAGGTTTTGGATTCATCGAGCGCGAAGCTGGAGACGACGTATTCGTACACTTCTCTGCTATCCAAGGCGAAGGTTTCAAATCTTTAGACGAAGGTCAATCAGTTACGTTTGAAGTAGAACAAGGCCAACGTGGACCACAAGCTACTAACGTACGTAAAGCATAATCTAAACCACATAAATGTACTGAAAAGGCTCTCTTTTAGAGCCTTTTTTTAATTTCTTACGGCTGTGTTAAAGGTTAATGCTGATTATTGACTCCTGTTGATTGGGAGTGGAAGGCACGAAGACTCCTGCGGGAGTACGGGGCAGGGGAGACCCCGCAGGAGCAAAGCGACGAGGAGGCTCCCCGGCACGCCCGCGGAAAGCGAAGTGCCTGGAACGGAAATCAACAGACTAGTTTAACACAGCCTTTCTATAAAAGAATTGGGAAAAGGAGTGGAAAAGCCCTTTTCCCTTTTTTATTGTCATACTTTAAAATATAATGAAACTACCTATATAACGGAAGGATGTGGCAGGATGATCATCCAGCGGCCTCAATTGGAGCAATCTGAATTAACAAAGTATATTCCACCAAAAGGTGACTATGAATCGTTTCGTGACAACGACCATTATAAAGAGAAATTGAAGGAATGGGGATTATCCTCTGCGCGCGAAGCGAAAAAAGAATTCTGGTACAAGGATCGAAATTATCAGCGCCTGGTGACTATTAAGGGTTACGAAACTTATGGAAATGCAATGGACATTAACACCCTAGTGATTGAGTTCCAAGACGGAAATCTTACATGTATCCACCCCGCTTATTTAAAAGAAATGCAGCAATCAAGCTTTGGAAAAGAAAGCTTATTAACTTTTGATGAAAAAGAAACGCCTGACAAAGATGGTTCACCAGCTGAGGTGAATATACTTGGTGAGGTCATGACAGAAGATACATCTACAGTGGCAGAAAAACCTGTTAAACGGGAAGCGGCACCAAAAGCAGCAAAAGCGAAGGAACCAAAACCGAAGAAAGCAAAGGCTCCTAAACTTGATCTCCCGGTTGATAAGGTGCATTTTACGGCTAGCGTCAAACAGTTCGCACTCGTTTACAATCCATTTAATGAAGAAAATGATGAGGTGGTCGTCCTTGAAAATGTACAGGTCGTCTCTGAAGAAAATCCTCTTGAAGTCGGATTAGCCTGGTGCAGCCATAGCAAGACACTCAAAAAGTTTGAACTGGCTATCGGTGATGAGCTTGAATTTGATGGGAAGGTGGCTGCCAAGAAACTTGGAAAAGGGAAAGATGTGGAAGAAGAATTCTTAGTGGATGTTCCTGTTTTGTATAAAGTCAATAATCCGTCGAAAATCGTAAAGAAATAGGACGCTCTTCCTAGAGGTCCTATTTTTATTTTCCTTCTTTTTGAAGTTGGGACGAAATCCAAATGAAAATGATGAAAAGGATCGAAAAAGTTAAATGGTAACGATTACATTGGATTTCACAAATTGTTCACATTCCTATATACTATGTTCTGTTGACAACGGACCCGACTTTCATGAGAGTTGAAAGTCATCTAAACAAGTGTGTGAAAATAGTTGTGTTAATACTGAAGAAATAAATATAGATAAACAAAGGGAGAGGTGCAAAGTTTGAATTTAAGTAAAATTAAATATTCATGGTTTGGAAATATCAAAGGCGATCTATTAGCAGGTATTGTTGTCGCACTTGCGCTGGTTCCAGAAGCGATTTCATTTTCGATCATTGCTGGTGTTGACCCTATGGTTGGGCTATACGCATCGATTTGTATCGCGATAACTATCGCATTTGTAGGCGGAAGACCAGGGATGATTTCAGCTGCAATAGGTGCCACCGCCTTATTAATGGTGAATCTAGTGAAAGATCACGGGTTGCAATATTTATTGGCAGCAACGATTCTAACTGGTGTCATCCAAATCATCATGGGGACTTTAAAGCTGGGGCGATTAATGAAATTTGTCCCGCGGTCAGTCATGACTGGCTTTGTTAATGCCCTGGCGATTCTGATTTTTGCGGCACAATTACCTCATTTCGTCGGGGAATCATGGCAAATGTATGCCATGGTTGCAGGTTCGCTTGCAATTATTTATATTTTACCCCGCTTTACGAAAGCCGTCCCTTCGCCATTGGTTGCGATTATTGTAATTACAGCGATTGCTGTTTTTTCAGGCAGTGATGTTCGTACAGTCGGGGATATGGGGAAATTAACATCGCAATTACCTGTATTTTTAATTCCTGATATTCCCTTTAACTTTGAAACACTACAGATTATTTTTCCTTATTCATTATCAATCGCCATTGTTGGACTTGTGGAATCACTACTGACGGCAACGATTGTCGACGATTTGACAGATACCGAGAGTGACAAGAATAAAGAAGCCGTTGGACAAGGGATTGCCAATATTGTTTCCGCATTTTTTGGCGGTATGGCCGGCTGTGCAATGATCGGACAGTCTGGCATAAATGTTAGATCAGGCGGGAGGGGGAGATTATCCACTTTTGTCGCTGGTGCGTTTTTGTTAATCTTGATTGTTTCATTAAGAGAATTCCTCATCCAAATTCCGATGGCTGCACTAGTGGGTGTTATGATCATGGTGTCGATTGGAACCTTTGATTGGTCCTGCTTAAAGTCATTCAAAAAGGTCCCCATTACGGATACCATTGTTATGATTGTGACGGTTATTATCGTTATAGAAACTCATGACTTGTCGAAAGGGGTTTTAGCAGGAATTATTTTAAGCGCCATATTCTTTGCTTCCAAGATCTCTAAAGTAAGAGTGACAGGTCTTTCACCAAAGGGCTCGACTAAAAAAATATATCAGGTGTCAGGTCAACTTTTCTTTGCTTCTGTAACTGACTTTGTTAACAGTTTTGATTATAAAGAAAACGTTAGTGAAATTGACCTCGATCTTTCCAACGCCCATCTTTGGGATGACTCTGCTGTGGGTGCAATTGATAAAGTTGTGTTAAAGTACCATCAACATGGAGTAATTGTAAATTTAGTAGGCTTAAATGCTGAAAGCAATAAATTAATTGATAGACTCGCCGTGCACAACAAGCCGGGTGGACTTGGAAAAGTGGTTGGTCATTAAATAAATTGACTTCATTTAATTATTTCTAGGTGTAAGTGTAAAAAGGGAATTGCTACGGCATTCCCTTTTTTTTTCGATAAAGGATATGTTCTTTTAATCGCGCATTGCTCCTGCCTCACGGGATGTCATGGCACCTTGTCCTTGGCTTACATCTTTTTGAATTTCTTGTTTCACTTTTTGTACATCCGTTCCTGCAAATTCGGGTTGCATAATGGAACCTAAATTCTCTTTTGTTTGTTGATCCTGTTGCATACAAAACCTCCTCAGTTTTTGGTGTAACCTTCTTATTTTTTACATCCACCCTCATTTTATTTAAAAAAATAGGAACATTCTGAATGTGTTTTTATAATATGGTCTCTTTAATGGCTCTCCAAATTAAATGAGGAATATTCATCCAATATAGAGTATAATGAAGGTTCGGATTTTTATTTTTCAAGGAGAATCTATATATGAAGCAAACCTTTACCTTAAAGGAAAAAACAAAGCAAATATGTATCTTGTTAATTCCAATCTTAATTACACAGCTTGGCATGTTTTCGATGGTGTTTTTTAATACAATTATGTCGGGGAAGTACAACTCTACGGCGTTAGCTGGAGTCGCGATTGGCTCCTCCATTTGGAGTCCCATTTTTACTGGGATAAGCGGGATTCTTCTTGCTGTTTCACCCATTGCCGCCCAACGCTTTGGGGAAAAAAAGAGCCATGAAGTTGCATCCGTTGTGAAGCATGGAATTTATCTTTCAATATTGATTGCGCTAGTAGTTATCCTCTTTGGATTTTTTTTGATAGACCCTATTTTAGACAAAATGAATTTGAATGCTGGTGTTCGAGATACTGCTTTTCATTATCTAATCGGACTTAGCTATGGAATTCTGCCATTATTTATTTTTAATGTACTACGATCATTTATCTATGCCCTTGGCAAAACACGAGTCATCATGATCATCATGCTTTTGTCGCTGCCATTGAATTTCTTTTTAAACTATGTGCTCATTTTTGGAAACTTAGGCTTCCCAGACCTTGGTGGGGCGGGGGCTGGTTATGCAACCTCAATAACGTACTGGGGGATTATGGTAATGACTGTGTTTATCGTCAGAACCAAAGAACCTTTCTCATCGTACCCGATATTTGCCGATTTCAAAGAATTTTCGTGGGATAAATGTAAGGAGATACTAAAGATCGGCGTACCAATGGGCCTTTCAACGTTCTTTGAAACAAGCATGTTCGCAGTGGTTACGATTCTATTAAGTAAGTTTAATGTTACCACGATTGCTGCCTATCAATCAGCCTTAAATATCGTTTCCTTTTTGTATATGATACCAATTAGTATTTCGACAGCACAAACGGTTCTTGTTGGATATGAGGTAGGGGCTCGTCGCTATAAAGATGCGAAACAATACAGTTGGCTGGGGATTTATTTAGCGATCTTGATTGCGGTTGTCACCGGTTTATTTGTCGTGGTTTTCCGATATCAAGTAGCAGGTTTTTATTCGAATGAAACCGAAGTAATTAATTTAACGGCCAATTTCTTAATCTTTGCGTTGTTTTTTCAAATTTGTGATGCGATTCAGGCTACGGCACAAGCAGCCTTAAGAGGCTATAAAGATGTCAACCTAGCCTTTATTATGACATTAATCGCTTATTGGTTAATCTGTCTTCCGGCAGGATACCTGCTTGCCCATTACACGGGGCTGGGAGCTAGAGGCTACTGGCTCGGGCTAACTTTCGGCCTCCTCGCCGCAGGAATAGCCCTTTCCATTAGACTTATCTACATCCAAAAACGGAAATTTGTCAACAAAGCAGTTAGTAGTAAAGTGTGACCAATTGAAACGAAAAAAATGTAATGGTGTTCTTGCCATTACATTTTTTTGCTCTACGATATTCTTCTAATCTTAAAAATAATGACGCCATTCTATGAAGAATGGCGTCTGTTAAAATATTAATATAGTTTTTTTAGATTAAATAGTTTAGAGAAGAAAGTTTGATTTTTATCAGTAATCTTTAATTCTTCCATAATTAGTTTTTCTTGATTGGTATTAATCCATTTTTGTAATTCTTGCTTGTCTTTACAAAGCGTATAATATGTTTCTCCACCTTTTCCAAGTGCGTTGACAACATATCTACAAGTGTTCGCCATAATGTCCACCTTTAAATAAAATTAGTTTCATATATGGATTATAACAGGCTTCAAAAAATAGTCCATCATTATTTTTTCCCATTTTTTTCAAATAAAAAAGACACTAAAAATAGAAATTAGTGTCTCTTAAATAATAGAAGGTAGTTAAACGTTTTCAGTAGGCTTTTGTTTAAATGTTATCCGCCATGCTTTTTTATGCATAGTGATGGACAACCAGAACAACGATTGATCCTCCGGAAAGATGAAGATGTTCCAGTTCGTACTAGGTAAAGAACGCTGACAGTATTTTTATGAGCTTCCTATTTACCGAATCAACGTAAAAAGACGACTAACGGTTAATGGAAGAGTCTCCATTTACCGCTACTGCGAAAATGTCGCTCCAACGGTCAATAAAGCCATCGGTAATAAGGCACTCAAGCAAAAGTAGAGACTTACTCACCAGACTTAACACATTAGGATTTAGATAATGATGGTGAATGATTTTCTTTTGCTTTCTAAAATGGTCAAGTTTATATTAGAAAGCACAAACATAAAGTAACTTTAAATAAAAATTTTTTACCCCCGTATCTTTTCATCCAACTTAAAACGTTTATAGGGTAGAGAGTGCAAAAGGAGTGAAATCAATGTCACACGAGCTAGAAATTGACTGCATAGATGGAGAGCAAGAAATTGGGTTTGCGGAGGAATTTTGGATGGAGAATTATCCAAAACTTCTACGCTATTGTTACTTTCTCACCCGAAATCGATGGGATGGAGACGAAATCGCACAGGAGACGTTTATAAAGGCTCTAAAATATGAAGGCCGCCAGCAAAAGGTGACGAAAGCTTTACTAAACAAGATTGCCTATAATCATTGGATTGATCTGCTACGAAAAAGAAAAAATGAAACCATAGAGGCTGATCCTGTTTTGGCGAATGAAGCTATACTTCATCAATTGGATGCGACCGCAGAAACAGTTGAAATACTTCTCAGAAATTTCACACCCAACCAAGCAATCATCTTTTTGTTAAAAGAAGGGTTTCAATACCAACTGAAGGAAATTGCAGCGATAGTAAATTCTACAGAAATGGCAGTGAAGGCCAATCTTCATCGCGCCAAAAAGCGGCTTGAAAAGGCAAACGAAGAGAGGCAGTTTCATTCAGTGGATTTATTTTGGAATGAGGAAGAAAGGGAGTGGCTATCAGATCTATTTTATGAAGCATTGAAAAATCAAGATCCCACCATCCTCATTCAATCGATTCGTTCGCGATTAATTACCAGTGAAGCCCCTAAACTTGTTTCGGGTAATATATGTACCAAACCTACTTTCACTCCTTCAAGCACTCTCTGTATGGCTGCTTAGCCAAATCGCTTTCAAGGAGGGATTGGAATGAGTACCATTCCATACGTAATTGAACAATCGAATCGCGGGGAACGTTCATATGACATATACTCCAGACTGTTAAAGGATCGAATTATCATAATTGGTGATGAAATAAATGAACATACGGCCAATAGTGTCGTGGCCCAATTATTGTTTTTAGCAGCAGATGCACCGGATAAAGAAATTTCACTGTATATCAATAGCCCAGGTGGTTTAACCACTGCGGGTTTCGCCATCTTTGACACGATGCAATACATTAAGCCTGATGTGAGGACGATTTGTACAGGAATGGCTGCTTCTTTCGGGGCGATGCTACTTCTTGCAGGTAAGAAAGGAAAACGTTATGCCTTGCCAAATAGTGAAATTATGATCCATCAGCCATTAGGAGGGGCAAAAGGGCAGGCAACGGAAATTGAAATTTCTGCACGAAGAATCTTAAAGCTCAGAGAGCACATCAATCAAATTATTTCAGAACGGACCGGCCAACCGCTTGAAAAAGTAGCAAAGGATACAGATCGAGATTATTTTATGAGTGCCGAGGAAGCGAAAGAATATGGGATTATTGATGAGATTCTCTATCCGAAATGAATTTGAAGTTAGTTTCAAAATTCCGCTAAATTCGGAACTATTACTAGCAAAAACCCAGGTAATAGGTTAATATTTTCCAATAAAAGATCCTAAGGGGGATGTTGTTTGGAAATAAAAATCGATGATTTAACCGGAACAGATATTGCAAAATTGATAGGTGAACATCTTCACAATATGAAACAGAATTCACCGCCGGAAAGTATCCATGCCCTAAATCTTGATCAATTGCAAAAACCGGAGATTACTTTTTGGAGTGCATGGGAAGGGAAGGAATTACTTGGGTGTGGGGCTTTAAAAGAACTTGATACCCAACATGGGGAAATCAAATCAATGCGAACCTCATCCTTGCACCTAAGAAAAGGAGTAGCTAAACAGATGCTCCAACATATTGTTGAAGAAGCAAAAAAGCGCGGATACAACAGACTAAGTTTAGAAACGGGTTCAATGGATGCTTTTGAGCCCGCCAGGAGGCTCTATGCCAGCTTCGGGTTCCATCATTGTCAACCGTTTTCGGATTATACCGAGGACCCCAATAGCGTATATATGACAATGGAATTATGAGGATGTTGGCAGGAACCGATTATGGATCATGAATTGAAAGAAGTTATTAAAAAATAAATAGAAAAAGGAGTTGATTTCCTGCCATTAGCAGGTTCTCAACTCCTTTTTTATCAACTAGCATAATTGGGCCCAAAATGTCGAGCGATCTTCCACGTTATTTTCAATGATGGCGTAGGCAGCATTCGTAATGGCTTGTGAAAGGGTTTTACCGGTGGCATGAATATCATTGAAGCTAGCCTCAGATTCTCCATTACATGTAAATGAATAGCCATAATCCTTTAATCTGTCAACAATGAGCATGGCATGGTCTAGGTTATGCTCAGGTTGAAAATCAGATTCATGAATGAACATAGCTTTATCATAATCATACCAACGATCCCATCGATTTAACTTCCATCCCAGAATTCTACGTGCAATTGAATCAGTTTTGTTCATATCAGTTACCCCTTCTCTCCCATGTTTAAATTTGGTTTATCTGTTATGTAACAGGTTTTAAATTGTGATTATATTATATAACACAATAATTGATTTTACTACTATTTATTTGAATTTTAAAAAAAATTTTACTATTGAGGATTGCTTATTTGGGCATTATATTTGATGATTAATGTTATAATTTGGATAGTAGAGGGGGTATTTAATAATCTATCAACTAATCGATTTTTTTAGCGCGATTACCTTTTAGAAACAAATTCTTACACAATCAAATAAAAAAGAGGTGATCAGTTCACCTCTCCAAGGATTCGGTCCTTTATTACTTTTCTCGATGCGGGTACATTTGGTGCCATTGCTGCCATGTACCATGTGGATGTTGATGATGCCACTGCTGCCAAGGTACCCAAGGATGTTGTTGGTGCCATTGATGGTGTGTACCATGAGGATATTGGTGATGCCACTGTTGCCAAGGCATATATGGATGTTGTTGGTGCCATTGTTGCCAAGTTCCATGAGGATGTTGGTGATGCCACTGCTCCCAAGGCATAAACTGAGATTGTGATTGACCATGACCGTGAGTCATTCATTTCACCTACTTTATAATAAATTCTATATAGCTTATGCAAAGCATTTTTTTAAGGGTATATTTCTAATGAATTTAGGCAGGATTTCCGAATATTACAGCTTGTGTGATATAAAACACGGCTGACCATACTAAGAATATGTGTTCATAAAAAGAACGCACATATTAGATATTAAATCTAACATGTACGTTCTATATTCATCTTTATCGTTTTTTCTTTTTGGAATTATCGACTACAAATTTACTTTTTTTAACGACCTCTAAGGTAACTTGAACATGAACATGTAGTTCATCTACATTTTTAACACTGGATACCGTTGCTTTCCGCCCTTTAATTTTTAACTCTTCACCTTCGGTTGGAACACGTTGAAGCAGCTGAGTTAATAAAACATTATTGTTTTCAATAAAATGAACAGCGTACATGTTGGTCTCACCTATTTCTTTTGGTATGTGATTCATAAAAAATGCTCATATAAAATATATGAGTTAGATGATGAGCACATTACAAAATAAAAAATATTTGAAACGTGTACCTGTTTGGGTCGAATAAGGAAAATCAACATGCATCTTTAAATAGACAGTACGATAACTATGAATTTAGGTAAATATTAAACAGATTGGGGAATTTATATGAGTGGGATTGCAAATACACCAGAACCACCATACTACGCCGTTATTTTTGCTTCACAGCGAACAGAAGGGGATAGGGGGTATGGAAGAATGGCGGACAAAATGGTAGAGTTAGCTTCACAGCAAAAAGGATTCCTAGGTGTAGAGAGTGCGAGGGATGAGCAGTTAGGAATTACGGTTTCCTATTGGGATACCTTAGAATCCATCAAAGAATGGAAGGAAAATGCTGCCCATAAGGTCGCACAAGGAAAAGGAAGAAGGGAATGGTATAAAAACTTTTCTCTCAGAGTATGCTGTGTTGAGAGACATAGCTTTTTCGAAATGTAAATTTCATTTATGTAAATGAGTTAAAGTTAATTTAATAAGTTTCATCTGCCATCGAGGCAGGTGAAACTTAGTGTTTTATTAGACCAATATCTTCACATCTATAATCCTTACAAAACGTACTAAAGATGAATCAATCTTAAACGTGCCTTGGACATTCTTTACGATATGGTATTTGTTTTGATTCAGCTTTTCAACGACTTCTTGTTCAACATCTTCTTTTTTGACATTAGATTCTTTAATCAATTTTTCAATAATTATCTCGTGATCAAATGTATAACATACTGTATATTCTTTCAAACTAATTACCCTTTCTCTAATTAATATGTAGATATTATTTCTTTTCGACTTTGACTAACCCGTTGCCTAAATTATTCTTATCGAAATAACATATAACGACCTCATGAATTTGTATCTTTTCACCTGAAAGGATGTTCTTAGAAGAAAAAATTATATCTGTTCCGTCCTCACTTTTTCCATAATATTGATTCCCTTTAATTTTAGTAATCTTATATTCTACTGTAGTGTATTTAGATGAAACTTGGTTATTAGATATTGAATCATTAACAGGAGCTGAAGTATGATTTCTTACTAATACTAAAGCTAATAATATTGATGAGAGCACCAAAAGGATGATTACTCTTTTAAACATTGAATCTCAACCTCCTTCTATGTATTTTAAGAGATAAGCTGGGAAAGTAAATCCTCCTATTTTCCTTGGGTCTTTAGACCTATTTCGAAATTCAAGCCCGAACGAAATGTAATTAGTGAGAATAAGACAGGTCACTGAAAAGTAATAAGCTTCAGCACTAGGCAGAAGCTTATTTTACCTTTTTTACATATATTTCAAATGCTGATCCCCAAAAAAACCCTTCAAAATATAATCCCCATCTGGGACATTCAGTCTTTTATAACCCAGTAAGAACTCTTTATTGTCATAAGGTACTTCTCTAAAAGCAACGGAAACTTCTCCTTGATTACCAATTGTAAGCACAGCATAGGCTGCTAATGGCTGATAATTGCAGCCCAACGAGCTTGGATTGAGATATAGTCGGCCATTGGATTTAAAGTGGTGGATCACGTGATGGTGTCCAAAACAAACGATATCGGCAGTAGATGTACGGTAATGTTCATCAAGCTTTGCTTCGGTTGGTTCTTTATCTAAGGGGATAAACACCTGTTGGTCACTTAAATGGTAATGAACAAAAAACAATCTCTTATCATTGTATACTGCATCTAAAGTCACAGGAATCTCATCTAAAAACGGAATAAACTCCTTGTCAATGTGAGCAGCAATCCATTTATGATGGACCTTCTCTTTCCCTCTGCTATAGGGTTCTCTACCAGCAATGATATCCAGAATCGCTTCATCGTGGTTTCCCATGACAAATGAAATATCAGTACGTGAAGTCAAGAGCCGAAGAACCTCGTTTGTCTCATACCCAATCCCAATCAAATCCCCTAAACAATAAATATGTTCCGTCGTTTGATCCTTATCAATATCATCCAAAACCGCTTTTAAGGCTGAATAATTCCCATGAATATCTGTAATGATGGCTATTTTATGTTCCATTTTTTTATCTCCGTTTTTCATATAGTTTAACTACTTGTATCCAAAAAAATACAAATAATTGAAACCATGTATCTAAGGAGTATTTACGGTCTTTCCCATCCCGACTTTAAAAATCCACCTAAGAATGGGAGGAACGACAAAGTAAATAAAAAGGAGGCGAAAGATTTGATAGCCCGTCACCATGGATAAATCGGCATGGATGACATGCGCGAGAATTCCCATCTGATCCATGCCCCCAGGTGCTAGGGCTAAAAAACTAGTGGCATGGCTAATATGATAAAAACTAACGAGCAGCATACTTAACCCAATAGAGACAAGAATCATAACCATCCCACTTATGAGTGCAAGCGAAATAATTTTTGTTTTATGTTCGAGTTTCTCGGGTTTTAATAATAGCCCAATGTAAGCTCCAATAAATAATTGGGAGGCATCCAGCAAGGATGGGGGTAACGATGGCCCATGTGCCCCAATTAAATTAAAGATGGCTGTTCCTATTATTGGCCCTAATAAATACGGCGTAGGAAAGTGAAGTTTTCTAGCAAGAAATGCACAAACCACACAAATCAACCCAAACCAAATAATGGTTGGAAAAAAGGGCCCAGTGGAGACAGCACCACCAGTAACTATGTTAGGAACTGTGTTGGAAGTATTATTAAACAGCGGTCCAAAGATAAGAAAGGGAACAAAGAAAATTATCATTATCAATCGAGCAACTTGGAGAAACGTCACGGTTGTAATGTTAATTCCTTTTAATTCTTCTGCAAATATTATCATTTGAGAAAGCCCGCCAGGAATACTGCCAATCAAGACAGTCGGATAATCGACTCCAGACAGTTTGGATACGACAAAAGCGATTCCAGCACAACAACAAACGAGCAATACCGTCATCAGCAACATAGAAGGCAGTTTTGCCACAATTTCCAGCAGTGCTTCTTTTGAAAACGAGAGACCGATGGAATATCCAACTATAACTAAGCCGGTATCTCGAATCATCCTTGGCCAGTAAAACTGAACTTTTCCGAACCGAGAGCCAATTAATAATGCGGTCATTGGTCCAAGCAGCCATGGAATCGGTGAATGGATGCTGGAAAATAAACCCCCTCCAATTAATGCGGTTACCAATGTTACACAAAAACGAAGCCTTTTATCGTCAATAGTAAATTTCATCAAAGAAGACCCTTCTGTCTAAATAAAATGTTTACTTGTTACGTCCCAAAAATAATTTTATCATGATGTGGAAATTTTATCTAAACTTAAGTAATTTAGGGTTAATCTACACATAATAATGGAGAAGTTATCCAATATATTCTTAAAAGGAGAGGAATATATGAAAGCACCAGTTATATTTGGACTCGGTATTACCTTCTTCTTATTCGTCCCACTAGGAATCTATACGAATATCTTCCCGTTTGTCACGATTGGTTTAACAGGCGCGGGTTTATCCTTCATTTTATATAGTTTAAAAATAAAAAACGACTGGAAAGGTTTTAACAGGGTGCAAAAATTACCCATTATTGGTTCATCAGTTGTTTGGATTTATCGTTTAGGTATTCTTGGACTTGGTGCCGTTGCCTTATATAGTGCTTCTTCTTTTTGGGCGGATTCACCAGCATACATTAAAAAAAATTACGCAAAAATAGAAGGGATTCCTTCCAAAATTGTTTATGAGAAAGCTACATCCAAAGGTCAAATAGAAGGAACGATTACGGTTATCATCAATAATAAACGACTAAGCATTGCTCCAAATCCACGTTACCCAATCAAAAACAGTGTGGAAGGCCGCCATTTCCTAATAAACTACTTGCCAAACACCGAATGGGTTATGAATTATTCAATTGAATGAATGAAAAAAACTAGGAAAATTACGTACTGTTTCCTAGTTTTTTCGTTCGTTAATTTAATTGTGTCTGGTGAACGACTTCTTTTCGTTTTTCAATGATAATTAATCCACCCAATAACCCTAGAAGGGAGAAAAGTGCAGGGATGATAAAACCATAATGGTAGCCTACACTGATTGCAGATGAATGGAAATGGTCTAATACTTTCCCGAAAATACTTGGTAATAGAACTGCGCTTAAAAATCCACCCATATTGGCAAAACCAGAAACCACTCCGACCTCTTTGATATCAAAAGATTTTCTGACAATCGCAAAGGTTAAGGCACTAGCCCCGTTTCCATATCCAATAACAAAGAAAATAATCGTAAGCATCAGGAGGGGCGGCTTTCCGTTCATGATTAAAAATGACACCCAGGATAAAGCAATAATACAGTGAACAACAACATAGATTCGTTTAATGGAGTCTAAGCGGCTAGAAATCCAGCCAGTTAACGGAGCACCAATAATTGCTCCGATGAGACCGATCATAATCAGCTGACTTGAATCTGAACGAGACAACCCATAAACATGCATCCCATAAGGGACAGCCCACGAACCAATAAATCCTACATACGTACCAACAGCACCAAAGTGACAAAAGAAGGCGGCCCATGCCTGACGGGTGGTAAAAATGCGGCGTAATAAAACCAGTGTTTTTTCACGAGGTTTCTTAGGCTTATTACTAGCAGTACTTTTCCACGTCATTTTCTTAGGTTTTTTAATAAGCACGATATATAGAAGAACGCTGCAAAGAACCAACATTATTCCTGCTGTTAAAAAAGGTACGCGCCATCCGGATATCGTTATCCATGACGAAAGGGGCACGGTCGCTAACAAAAAGCCAAAACTTCCAGCCATTCCCGCGACACCCAGTAATCCTACAAATTCTCTTACTTTAAACCATTGACTGAGGATTAAAACTAAATTAACCCATATCGCCGCATCACCCATACCTACCAAAAATCTAGCCAAAAGAAATACGACTTCATGTGAGGCCGTACTATAAATTAATGTACCTATCCCTGTAAGCAGTGCCCCAATCACTAGAAAGAAATTTGGACCAAATCGATCGGACAAGATCCCTACCGGAATTTGTAAGCCAGCATACGCAAAGAATTGAATACTTGCCAATAATCCAATCGTAGAAGCGGTTATGTTAAAATCTTTCATTAATTGGTCGGAAATCAATCCAGGAGCCGTTCGTTGACTCACAATTAATAAATACGTTAATAAGATTGACACAAAAACGACCCATCGATACTTGCTATTTTGTTTTTCCAATGATCTCTACTCCTGTTAGCTATAATTTTTTTATTATACTACATAAATTTGGATTTTTGTCTTTTAAGGTACTGACTTTGTTTAGTGCTACTATTATATTGATATTATTAATTTGGTAGTAAAAAAGTCCTACAATACTAACGCACTAACTTTAATTAGGAAAGGCTCATTTTATCATGAAAATGATGTAAACTCATATACTTAGTTTACACCATTATTAAAGGGGGAATTGGTTCATGAATCAACAAACCTTAATATTGGATTTAGATGACACCTTAATTCATTGCAATAAATATTTTGTAGAATCGAGAAACAGATTTGCAAATGTGATGAAGAAATGGTTTACATCGGTATCAAAGCAAGAAATTCTCGAAAAGCAATCTGAAATTGACATAAAAGGCGTGGAAAAAAACGGCCTGCATTCATCCTTATATACGCAATCCTTAGTGGCAACCTATCGGTATTTTTGCCTAAGATTTGGAAGAAGACTGAAGGGAGCTGAAATTAATCAAATTCAAAAAATTGGTCAAAGTGTTTTTCAACGAAAGGTAAAACCGTTTCCATATATGTATGAAATCCTGGATACCTTACAAGCTGACGGACATCAATTGTTATTATTTACAGGAGGGGATGAAGCAAACCAAAGGAGAAAGATTACTCAATTGAGGTTAACGGATTACTTTGAGGACAGAATCTTTATTTTTGAACATAAAAACACCGATGTACTGCAGCAGATTCTAAATAATATCAACACAGATAAAAAGTGTACTTGGATGATTGGAAATTCACTCAAAACGGACATCAAACCGGCGCTTGAACTGGGAATCAATGCGATCCATATTCCTGCTGAAATCGAGTGGAGCTATAATATTATCGATATCGAAATCGAACCAAGCGGGACTTACGCTCAATTAAAATCACTTGTACATTTGCCGGAGTTTATCAGAGAACAAGCATATAATACTGCATTAAATAGGGGAAGGAATTCTGTCAAAGAAATACTGTCAATTTATTTAAATAAAGAGGTTCAAGCCTAAACATTGAGGTAGAGTGGTTTCCTTTCGGGAGCCACTCTTTATTTGATTAAAAAGTTAATTTGTTAGAATAGTAGTTATGGCTGATTTAGAGTATAATAAACTTATCTATCTTAGTAAGGAGATACCTACATGAGCATTAAACAAAAGTATAATTTTTTTCAACGTTTTGGACGTGCTTTTAAGTTAAATATAATTAAACTGCTCAGGTCTCCTGGTGGAGCCAAAAAAGTATCCTTAGGATTTGCACTTGGCCTTGGCTTAGAAATGTTGGTTCTGTCAACAGGATCACTTATCTATATATTATTTGTTCCAATTGTCCGTTTAGCGAAAGGTTCATTACCTGCATCGATTATTGGAAATGTGATCGGAAAATTAACACTGCTCCCGGTTATTCTATTACCTTTTGCAAAAACATTAGGGAAATTTCTATTTCCAATGAAGGTTCATTTCGGGAACCATTCCTCGTTTTCGTTTAAAAAATTAATCCATGGCGATTTTCATACGCTTGTAAGTATCCTTCATGGAGGAATTCATACGTTAATAGGAATGTCCATATTTGGGTTAATTCTTGGTATTTGTTCTTATTTTATTGTGTATCATTTTTATGAAAAGGAAAAAGCCAAAAGGCAAAAAAGAAGAAGAGATAAACGGGAAGTTCCTCTTAATTCAATCAATCAGAACTATATTTAAGTAGTGTTGCTAGGAAAACGTCTTCAATGGGAGGGGTTTTCTTTTTTAATTTGGACTAATCTTTTCTGGAGAATGTACATATTAATAGTTGAGGTGAAAATTGTGGAAATTTTACATTCGAAATTTGATTTACATACCCATCATGAGCGGTGCGGTCATGCACGCGGAAAAATACAAGATTATATCGAAGCCGCCATTGAAAGAGGATTAAATGTGATCGGTATTGCTGATCATTCTCCATACTTCAGCAGTGAGGAGGATCAACTCCATCCCAACATCGCCATGGCAAAAAGCGCATTTCCCGAATATATTAATGAAGTCCTTCAATTGAAACAAATGTATAGAGAGAAAATCGACGTGCTGCTTGGGGTAGAGTCTGATTTCTTTCCTGAGTCCGTTGAGATTTACCGCTCCTGTTTTGAGCCGTATCCTTTTGACTACATCATTGGATCTGTTCACTATGTGGACGGAGTAAGTATTTTTAATAAAAAGCGATGGAACGGCTTAACAGAAAAAGAAAGGATCCAGTCGAAAGAAAATTACTACTCGCTGATTGAGCAATCCGCACGAAGTGGTCTGTTTCAAATCCTCGGCCATATTGATGCCATGAAAGGATTTTATCCTGCTTTTTCTTCAATTCAGACAGCTGCGGTTGAACATACCCTAAAAGTGATTGGAGAAAATGATATTGCAATTGAAATCAACACCTCTGGAAAAACCAAGGACGTTGGCGGCTGGTATCCGTCGGACGATATTCTCGAAATGGCTCTGCACTATGGTGTGAAAGTAACCTTTGGATCCGATGCCCATGATCCGCATCGAATTGGGGACGATTTTGATCTAGTTCAGCAGCGTCTCAAGGAAATTGGGTTCAAGGAATGGGTTTATTTTAAAAACAAAGAGAGAATGATTGTCAGGATTTAGACGGCCGGTCGTCGATTTATTCAATAAAACGCCCTTCACATTCATTTAGAAAAATGAATTGTGGCGGGTGTTTTTTTGTTGCTCAAAATTGTCTAGAATTTTGCTTTCCATTATGATGAATAAGGGGGGAACCTTAATGTTTACAATGGAGGAAAAAAATGAAATTCAAAAAACGATTAAAAAGACTCGGACTATTTTTGATTTTATTAATTGTATTTATGTTCTTTAATAATAGCTCTTTATTAACGAAGGATCGTAAGGGTGAGCCATTCTTGCTGGCACATCGCGGGCTTGGCCAAACTTTCACTATGAAAGGGATCGAGTGGGATACATGTACAGCGGAGCGCATTTATAAACCAGAGCATCCCTACATAGAAAACACGCTTTCCTCGATGAAGGCTGCCTTTGATGACGGTGCTGATCTAGTCGAATTAGATATAAAACCAACAAAAGATGGTCAATTTGCCGTGTTCCATGACGGAACCCTTGAGTGCCGCACAAATGTGAAAGGGTCTACCAAAGACTACACGATGGCAGAATTAAAAAAGCTAGATATTGGTTACGGATATACAGCTGATAATGGTAAGACTTTTCCGTTCCGGGGAAAAGGTGTGGGCTTAATGCCTTCACTTGACGAAGTGATGACCCAATTCCCTGATCAACCCTTTCTGATACATATTAAAAATGCGGATTCAAAAGAGGGGTCGATGCTTGCTGGATTTCTATCGAAACTAGCGGATAAACGTCTTGATCAGCTTACTGTGTACGGTGATGATCAACCAATTGCTGCATTAAAACAAGAGCTTCCAGATCTACGAGTGATGTCTATGGCTACACTAAAAAGCTGTTTGATCCCATATTTAGGAGTGGGATGGACAGGTTATATCCCATCAGCGTGTAAGAACACACAATTACATGTTCCTGAAAAATATGCACCACTTTTATGGGGCTGGCCGAATAAATTCTTAAATCGGATGGATGAAGTAAATACCAGAGTCATAGTGGTAGCAGGTGATGGAGGGTGGTCTGAAGGATTTGATTCAGCGGAAGATCTTAAACGACTTCCAGATCACTTTACTGGAGGCATATGGACGAATCGGATTGATAGAATTGCCCCGTTAGTTAAAGGGGCAGGGCAATAGTCTATGTTAACACAATAAACCGAAGGAAATGAGTCTTCCTTCGGTTTTATACTGAACTATTTCTATATTGATGTTTAAATTGATCCATCATTTGCTCTGAAATGGCGGTATACCCAGCCAGGTTTGGATGGACACCATCAGGAGAAAGATTCTGCAGATGTGCCCCATTTATGACCTTCGTTGTCTCGATGACGATTGACCCGGGGACTTTGTTTGCAGCTTCATATATATTAATATTCCACTTCGGGAGCATTTTATCTGCCAATGGATACAATTGGTCATCAGGTGATAATGGATTGTATAATTCTAAAAAAATAATCGTCGCGTTTGGGTTAAGCATGGTTATTTTCGCCGTAATGTCTGTTAGATTTTTCGAGAAATTGGTCTTTAATTGGTCGTAGCCTTGAATCACCGAACGAAAATTTTGCCCCTTTGCCAGTTGTAGAATATCATTGCCGCCTACATTAATCGTGACAATATCAGACTGCTTGATCGATTCATCAAATCGACCTTCCTGAACCAGGCTGTTTAATTCACTACTGGTAATTCCATTGATTCCTTCGTTTTGTGTGACAATTCTTTTGGAAGTTTGTGCAGCCAATTTGCTAGAAAATAGACTGACAAAATTCTTCTCCTTTGGTGCACCGACTCCGCGAACGATAGAATCGCCAATGGCCAAATGATGAATTTGATCCATTTTTGCATTACGATAATAATTAAGATAGGAGGTTTGGTTAGAGCTTTTGCTCACCACAACCGAATGTTTTTTCATCTGATGTATTTGATACTGCGGATAATAAATCCACGCAGAAATACTAAGTCCAATGAGCAATATACAAACAAAAAGATATTTTACTAGTTTCATACCATCCACTCCTTGAATATTCTATTATATCAGAATATCAAGTGAAGAAAGTAGAATGTGATTTCCAATAAAAAGGAGGATAATGTCAAATCTCTTTTGAAAACCAAAGAAAAAGGTCATCATCCAGGTGATGATGACCAATCACATCAAATTATCTAAACATCCTGTTTACGAAATTTGAAAAGTCGTCCCAAAGGTCGTTTCTGTTTGTTCCAGTCCGAATATCATTCGAATAGTTCGTCATTTGACCGAAAGTATCGGTATCATAAGAAATGTAAACATTGTCGATACTGCGGTCAGCTGCACGAACTTGGTTTTTGATTTTTTGATCTAGTGTATTGATTCCGCGTGCATTTGTTCTTGTTCCTGTGGTTCCAGTAATATTAGCGTTGTTGATATTACCTGTTGTAGCATGCAAATTGGCAGAGCCATTGGTACCTGTCGTACCTGAATTATAGCCATTTCCATAAGTGGCATTCATATTTGGACCAGTACCCGTTGTGCCGCCACGTGCACGAGTCCCATTTTGAGTCCCCTTTAATCGAACCGCTACATATGCATCATTGTTGCGAATGATCACATTTGCTTGATCAACTTCATTTAAGCTCTCCACGTTTCGAGTCGCACGGGCCGAAACACGTAAATTTTGGTTAGCAACATTCCTTACATTCACACCATTAATAGCATTGTTTCTAACATTATTGACACCTAAATCGTTGGTATTATTATTGGCCGCATTATCATTGTCATTTGCACAGCCTGTTAAACCCAATAGGGTCGTTGCTAAAACAAAAGTCATCCAGCTTTTTCTCACCACAAAAGTCACTCCCTTAAAAAAGTCTTACAAACTTATCGTGACCTGTTTAAGTGAATGTATTCGAGGGGAAATGCAGGGAAATTTTGAGTGGAAACAGATCAAATGACTGTTTCCCCAAGTAGCAGTACTTTTAACTGTTCCTGGGGAAGCTGCTGTTTTTCCCATTCACGGAGCAGACGCTCTAAGGCTTCTGGTCCAGTGTCATCAGCTAACCGATACGTACCATAATGCATAGGAACGAAGGATTTTGCTTTTAATTCAATGAAGGCCTTCACACTATCTTCTGGTGAGATATGTGCAGGGGCCATGAACCATTCTGGTTCAAAAGCACCTATAGGCATAAACACTGTATCAATAGAAGTAAAACGCTCGGCTATTTGTTTAAATCCACTAAAATATCCTGTATCCCCGACAAAGTAGAGCGTTTCTTGAGGGGATTTAAATATCCAGCCTCCCCAATGAGAGGTATTCATATCAGTAAGAGATCTTCTTGTCCAATGTTGCGCAGGAACAAAATGAAACGTTATCCCGCCATATTCTAAATTTTCCCACCAATTCAATTCCGTCACATCCGAATAGCCTTTTCTGTTGAAAAGAGACTTAAGACCAGCAGGGACCAAGTATTGGGGATTTCCTTTTAATTTTTTCAAGGTAGGGAAATCCAAATGGTCATAATGGCCATGAGAAATAACGACCACATCAATTTCTGGGAGATCTGCTAACGAGATGCCAGGTTCGGTTAATCTTTTTTCTAACCCCATCCTTTTTGCCCAAACAGGATCGGTAAGAATATTGATTCCATTTAGTTGGATCAAAAAAGTGGAGTGGCCCACCCATGTATAAGATGTCCTACTTTTATTTTCCTTTATTTCACGTACCATTTTTAAAGGATATTGTTCAATGTTAATTGTTAAATCTTTCACTTTCTTTTTCCGTTCTCTTTGCCATTTCCGCAGCTCTTTAAACGATTTGTAACTGGTCACATTATCCAAATTCGAATATATCTTCATGATTCGTCTCCTTGATTTTCCACCTTTTATGTTTAGTACAGAATATCATGATTCACGGTAAACAACCTAAGAAAACAGTCAGCACCTAACTAGAATCATTTTACAGTGCCAAGTAAATAATACCTCTAAATGTCCCTTGGTGATGAAGGAAATGATCAGAATATACGTCGAAAGTAGGGATTGAAAGGCAAAAAAAGAAAAGCACCCATTAGAGTGCTTTCCATCATATCTTTACTTACTAAATAAACCTTTTACGCCCTTGTAAATTAAGACGAGTGAGAAGACAAGAACGGTCAGTATGCCAATGATATCAGTAACCGGGGAAATGCTTTCAAGAAATGAATCGGCTAAAGGAACTCTAATAAGTGCAAAACCAGACAAAATCGAAACAAAAAATAATAAAATTCGATTATCCATTGGTTCACCCTCCTTCCTATGCGATTGATAAAATATATGTCAATATCGTTACAAATATGTCAATTATGTGAAAGAATAAAATATAAAATTTGTATTTACAATTATATTTATGCCGAAAAGGTTAACATTAAAAGAAAACAGTATTTAAATCTATAGAATTCTTTGATGGAGTTGAAAATCAATGGAGCACCATAACCCCAAGATAACATCGGCTGAAATTTCAATGTTATGGAGTACATATGTTGGTGATTCAATGGCGATTTGTATTTTAAGTCATTTTTTACAAACGACCGAAGATCAGGATATTAACCCTGTTATTGAATTCGCTCTGGAATCTGCTCATGACCATCTCCATCTAATATCAGAGTTATTTACAAAAGAAGGTATTCCTCTACCAAATGGATTTGGAAAACAGGATGTGAATTTACAGGCAAAAAAACTATTTTCTGATGTAACGTATATGCGTTACTTGCACCATATGGGAAGGACTGGATTGAATACATATAGCTTAGCTAAATCCATTTCCTCTAGAGAAGATGTGCGTTACTTATTCAAAAGATTTTATGACCAAACGGAAACCCTTTATGACAGAAATACAAAAATGATGCAGGAAAAAGGGGTATTTATTCGGTCTCCATATATTTCCTATCCAGATAAGGTAGAATATATTACGGATAAATCTTTTCTTGGAGGTTTACTCGGGCACCGGCGTCCACTGCTTGCCATGGAAATTGCCCATTGCGGGGTTAACATTGAGGTATCAAACGTAGCTAAAACGATGCTTTTAGGATTTAGCCAAGTAGCTCAGTCGAAAAAATTAAGTGACTATTTTAAAGAAGGGTATGATTTAGGAAAGAAAATGGTGGAAGATTTTATGATTAAATTAAAAGAGGACGACAATTCCTATCCTTCCACATGGGATTCTACGATAACAGCTAGCACGGAAGCTCCTTTTTCAGATAAACTAATGTTATTTCATACGAATACACAGAGTGCTATTGGTCTTGGAGATTTTGGCCTTGCCATTGCTGCCTCACTTCGGAAAGATTTAGCCTTAATGTATGAAAAATACCTTCTACAGGTTGGTGCTTATGCGGAGAATGGGGCAAAAATTATGATTGATCATGGATGGTTTGAAAAACCGCCTCAATCGATAGATAGAGAAGCTATCAGAAACCAAAATAAATAATCACAAAAACAATGTGAATGGAGGGTTATTTTAGCTTTAGCTAAAATAATCCTTCTTTTTTATGCGGCTGTTGTTATTTTCTTAAGGTTGAAAAAAACCAACATATTGACAGATTAACGAAAAATATGATATTAAATATATGGAATTAGCACTCGGTAAGTTAGAGTGCTAATAGTTCTGATTTACGCCTAAATCAGTGATTACATAATCGCATTTTAAAGTGGAAAGGGGATTTTTCTATGTCGAAGAAACAATTTCAAGCAGAATCGAAACGATTACTAGAAATGATGATTAACTCCATCTATACACACAAAGAGGTATTTTTAAGAGAGTTACTATCCAATGCAAGTGATGCGATTGATAAAATCTATTACAAGGCTTTAACTGACGATTCTTTACGTTTCGACAAAGATAACTATTTTATTAAATTGATTCCAGACCAAGAGAACCGAACATTGAAGATTCTAGACACTGGGATTGGAATGTCAAAGGAAGACTTGGAAACGAACCTTGGAACAATTGCCAAAAGTGGCTCCCTAGCCTTTAAAAAGGAAAATGAAATTAAAGATGGCTATGACATAATTGGTCAATTCGGGGTGGGTTTTTATGCTGCATTCATGGTAGCTGATGTTGTTACCGTTATTAGTAAGGCATTAGGCAGTGATGAGGCCTATAAATGGGAATCCACAGGTGCCGATGGCTATACAATAGAACCGGTTGAAAAAGATTCCGTCGGTACAGAAATTATTTTAAAGATTAAAGAAAATACCGAAGATGAAAACTATGATGAGTATCTACAGGAATATCGCTTAAAATCTATCATTAAGAAATACTCTGATTTCATTCGTTATCCGATTAAAATGGATGTTACTAGCAGAAAACTTAAGGATGGCAGTGAGTCCGAATACGAGGAATATCAAGAAGAACAAATCATCAACAGTATGGTTCCAATTTGGAAAAAGAATAAAAGTGAGTTAACTGATGAGGATTACGAGAACTTCTATGCGGAAAAACGCTATGGTTTTGATAAACCGATCAAACATATCCATATCAGCGTAGAAGGGTCCATCCGGTACAATGCTATTCTTTACATCCCTGAAAAAACGCCTTTCGACTTCTATTCGAAAGAGTTTGAAAAGGGCCTAGAACTCTATTCAAATGGCGTTCTGATCATGGATAAATGCGCAGACTTGCTGCCTGACCATTTTAGTTTTGTCAAAGGGATGGTGGACTCCGAGGATTTATCGCTTAACATTTCAAGGGAAATGCTCCAGCATGACCGCCAGTTGAAGCTGATTGCGAAAAATATTAATAAGAATATCAAGAGCGAATTACTAAGCCTGCAAAGAAAAGAAAGAGAAAAATACGAAGAATTTTATCAATCGTTCGGTCGTCAATTAAAGTACGGAGTCTATAGCGACTTTGGTGCCAATAAAGAATTATTACAAGACTTGATCATGTTCTACTCATCTAAAGAGAAGAAACTCGTTACGCTGGATGAATATGTGTCAAGAATGCCTGAAGATCAAAAGTACATTTATTATGCTTCCGGTGAATCAATTGATCGAATTGAGAAATTACCACAGGCTGAATTCGTGTCAGAAAAGGGCTACGAAATCCTTTACTTTACTGAGGATATCGATGAATTTGCCATCAAAATGTTAATGAACTACAAAGAGAAAGAATTCAAATCAATCTCTAGTGGTGACCTAGGAATCGAAGGGGAAGATACCAAAGATGATTCCGAATCCAAAGAGCAAGAAAGCAAAGAACTCTTTGATTATATGAAAAACATTTTAGCGGATAAAGTGAAGGATGTAAGAATCTCCAAAAGACTGAAGTCCCACCCAGTCTGCCTGGCAACAGAAGGAGACATTTCAATTGAAATGGAAAAAATTCTTGCAGCTATGCCTGATAATCAAAATATCAAAGCCGACAAAGTATTAGAAATCAATAAAAACCATGAAGTCTTCCAATCCTTAAAAGAGGCTTTCGAAAATGATAAAGGTAAATTGGACTTGTACACCAAGTTATTATACAATCAAGCCCTATTGATCGAAGGACTACCAATCAGTGACCCAGTAGAATTTACAAATGATATATGTAAAATAATGGTGTAAACCATTGATACTCTTATATGCCGTCCTCACAATAAAGTGAGGGCGGTTTTTTGTACCACTGCTGATACAGTTCAAACAAACCTTATTCCAATAACAATAATAATCATTCCGTTACAGAAATTACCTTCATAGTGAATAGGTACTTGGACAACCTTATTATTGAAAGAAGAAAGGGGTCCAAAAAAATGCCTGTAACAAAAATGGAAGAAAAGAATTCTTGGCAAGAAGTGCTAAAGGTAGTAAAAGCACTTGATCCGAAAAAACTTGAGGTTATTAAGGCAACTTTACCTGTAGTTAAAGAGCATGGTGAGGCTATTACCAAGCAATTTTACAAGCGAATGTTTAAAGAGCATCCAGAACTTCTAAACATTTTTAATCAAACACACCAGATTACGGGGCATCAGCCGAAAGCATTGGCAGATGCAGTTTATGGAGCTGCCGCAAATATTGAAGATTTTAGTCAGATCATGCCAGTTCTAGAGCGTATTGGGGAGAAACACCGGAGCTTACAAATAAAGCCTGAGCATTACCCCATCGTGGGGGAAAATCTTCTGGGGGCTATTAAGGAAGTATTGGGCGATGCAGCTACCAATGAAATCATGGACGCATGGGCAGATGCCTATGGTGTCATCTCCGATGTGTTTATCCGAATGGAAAATAAAATGTATCAAACCACAGAGTCGATGCCGGGAGGTTGGGCAGGATTTAGGGATTTCACGGTCGAGAAAAAAGTGAAGGAGAGCGATGTGATTACGTCCTTTTATTTAAAGCCAAAGGATGGAAAACAAATTTCTACCTTTATCCCAGGGCAATACATAACGGTGAAAATGGAGAGTCCAGATGAAAAATATACCCATCTTAGGCAGTATAGTTTGTCTGATAGTCCCGGTTTAGACTATTATCGTATCAGTGTAAAGCGGGAGGATTCGAAAGGGGACATACCGGCCGGAGTGGTATCATCCTATCTTCATGATCATGTCAAAGAGGGGGATATTATCCCGATTACTGCGCCTGCAGGTGACTTTTATTTAGATATAGAATCAAAACGTCCATTAATATTAATTAGTGGAGGGGTCGGACTTACCCCAATGATGTGTATGTTAAATACAACAGTGAAAGAAAAACCAGATCGTGAAATTTATTTTATCCATGCCGCGATAAATAGTCATTTTCATGCATTTAAAACACATGTAAATGATTTGGCAGCAGAGCATAAGAACGTTAAATCATTTGTTATTTATGAAAAGCCATCAGAAGAAGATCGGGAAATGAAAAGATTTGATAAGGAAGGGTATATAACTCTTGATTGGATTCAACAAGTGGTGCCTTCCAAGGATGCCGATTTTTATTTTTGTGGACCAGAGCCTTTCATGAAAGTGGTCAATAAATCATTAAAACAATGGGGGATACCGGATGAACAAATTCATTATGAATTCTTTGGTTCGTTCGGAAGTTTAGACGCTGACATTTAAGACAAAAAAACACCATTTACGACTCTCTTCTGAATTAAGAAGGGAGTTTTTGAATTGGACAAAAAAGACGGGATATTAGTAAATAATAATGTACTAATTACAAAAAAATATTTGTTTTTTTATCAATTTGGTATATAATTTATTACTATAATAGGAGTTGATCAATGATCATGTCTGAAATTAGTAAAGAATATATCGAGTTAATTCCGAATGTATTTAACAGTTTTCAGCGTATAAATCAAAAAGCTAGTAACCTGTCGCATTTACAGAACCAAATCCTAGAATTCGTATTTATGAATCAACGTGCCCTGACAATCAAACAAATAAGCGATGGACTGAATATACCTAAACAGCAAATGACCGACTTAGTTAAGCGTTTATTTGAGCAAGGATTTATTACGAAAAGTCAAAATAAAGATGATAAAAGGTCGTTTGTTATCGAGCTAACGGAAAAAGGAAAAGCCTCACAGCAAGAAAAATGGACGAAAATTCACCAAAATTTTATGAATGATTTGTCGAAGCTAACGAGTGAAGAGCAGCTGGATCTTCAATATGCTTTGCATAAAGCTAATTACCTGCTTAAAAAAATGGAGGAAAGATAGTATGAAATTAGATTTACAATCCGTTCAGGGCACGATGCTAATACCCCTTTGGGGACGCGCAACAGCAAGTGAGAAGAATCCAGAAATTTTATATGACAAAGAAGCAATAGAGATCATTGCAGGCTGCCACTTTGATTTTACCGAAATAGCCAAAACTTTTGGTGAATACGGCGGGATTAGCTATCTCGTTCGTGCACGGAAAATGGAAGATACCATACGCAAATTTATCAATAAGCACCCTCGGGCGACCATTGTTAACATTGGTTCTGGACTTGATACAACCTTTTCAAGAGTAGATAATGGGACAATAAACTGGTACAACCTTGACTTACCTGATGCCATCGCTTTCCGCCAATCTCTTATCCCGGATACACCTCGGAACATCAGTATCGCCAAATCATTTTTTGATGTGTCATGGTTTGATGATGTAATCTTTAATAAGGAAGACGGTATACTTTTTATATCTGCAGGGGTTTTCTATTATTTTCAGGAAAGTCAATTAAAAGAAATCTTTCAGAAAATGTCGCTCTTTTTTCCAGGCGGCGAGGTGTACTTTGATGCAGAGTCAAAAATGATGCTAAATATCTCTAATCGAACCGTGGAAAAAACAGGGAATAAAGGTGCGGAGATGTATTTTTATGTAAATAATCCTAAGGCGCTTGAAGGCTGGTCGCCAAACATAAAGTTACTTTCCTCTGTATCGTACTTCAAAGGAATCCCTGCTAGGAAAGAGTGGGAAAGTGGAACGCGTGTAATGGTAAGGTTGATTGATTTATTTAAACTGATGAAGTTTATCCACTTGGGTTTCGAAAAGGAAAATTAGTTAGTTGTGACAACAAGAAAGGCTGATTATATGTTATTTGATTTAGATCCATCGTTATTATTTATTTTAGTTGTTTTTGGCTTTTTAGCTGCATTTATTGACTCTGTGGTTGGCGGCGGGGGGCTGATTGCCTTGCCGGCCTTGTTATTTACCGGTTTGACGCCAGCGGCTGCCGTGGCAACCAATAAACTTGCTGGAACAATTGGTTCCTTAACAAGCACAGTGATGTTTTATCGGTCAGGAGAGCTTAATTTAAAATCGGTCTATAAATTGTTTCCACTAACATTTATTGGTTCGATGATTGGTGCGTGGACGGTTCATTTAATGAATCCCGAGTTGTTAAAGCCATTGATGCTAATCATGCTCGCAGTGGTAGCAATTTATACGATTTTTAAAAAGGATTGGGGCAGTATTTCGACGGACAAAAAATTCGCCATCCACCATCAAATCTTGTTTATGTTGGCCATCTTTGCCATCGGATTCTATGATGGCTTTATTGGTCCTGGAACAGGTTCATTTTTAATCTTTGCCTTTTTAATGATGGGCTTTAATTTTTTAAAGGCGGCTGGAAATGCCAAGTTTTTAAACTTTGGAAGTAATATTTCTGCATTGTTGATGTTCATTTATCTAGGACAAGTTAATTATGCCTACGGGATACCAATGGGTCTGGCACAAGTAGCTGGAGCTATTGTGGGTTCGAAATTTGCAATCAAACGCGGCAGTGGCTATGTCCGTGCCCTTTTTATCGTCGTTACCTTTTTATTGTTAGCAAAAAATACGTATGATTATTTTCAATAGCAGGGAATAAACACAGTTAGAATTGATTACTAGGAAATGACTTTAAGTGACGGATGTAAGAATTAAAGAACCAGCCGCCGTTTTGGCCGCTGGTTCTTTTTGTGCTGTTGTAGGGATATAAAATATTATCTTAGAATATGACTGAGAATAAAGGAAAAACTAGTAGGAAAAGTAGGTTAAGGGAGTCTTCATGAAAACAATTAAGCCGATTAAATTAAACACATATAAAACCGATATAAATGAAAATTTAACGTCAGCAGAAATGGGTAAACTGTGGGCTACCTATATGGGAAACAGCATGGGAAAGTGCATTTTAAGTTATTATCTTCAACATGTTGAGGATAGTGATATTAAGACTTTGTTAGAAAATGCCTTAAAATTAAGCGTAGAATTTATGAAAAACACTGAAGGGATTTTTAAAAAGGAGAATTTCCCTATACCGAAGGGATTTTCTGAAGAGGACGTAAACCTAGGGGCTCCACGGTTATTTCAAGATGAATTTTATGTTCACTATCTTAAATATGCGTCGAAAGCAGGGATGAGTATTTATAACGTCGCCATCCCTCTTGTTTATCGAAAGGATGTAAGTGAATTTTTCAGATATTGTATGGATTGTACTATGGATTTAATGAACCAAATCAAAGAAATATTAATGAATAAAGGTCTAATAATTAAGCCGCCTTTAATTCCAATTCCAGATAAAGTGGAATTTGTTCATCAGGATTTTTTAAATGGTTTCTTTGGACATGTAAGACCTTTGCACGCATTAGAAATCGCACACTTTTACGATAATATTGAAAATAATGTAACGAGTAAGGCATTAATTATGGCTTTTGCCCAAGTGGCAAAGGATGAAAAGATTCGGAAATTATTTGAAAAAGGAAGAGATCTTACAACAACAAATATTCAAAACTATATGCAAAAACTACATGATGAAAATTTGCCTGCACCATCTTTTCTTGATGATTTAGTGACAACATCTACTTTTTCTCCCTTTTCCGATAAGATAATGCTATTTCATAAAATGGATATGTTTTCAATGAAAATAAGGGGATTTGGAAATTCGATAGCTGTAAATGGTAGACACGATGTTGGGCTCGTTTATACTAAATCGTTTACGAAAATTGCTTCTTTTGTTGAAAGTGCAGCAAAAATCTATATTGAGAAGGGGTGGATGGAACAAGTACCACATGCACCAGAAAGAGAAAAATTAGCTACCAATTAGTCGAGTGTGATGTAATTCAAAATCAAAATATACCAAGAAAAAGCCCGAAACCAAATGATTTCGGGCCTTCCTTTATTGTAATTCCATCAGACTCTTCCTTTTTCCTATCATATACGGCTTGATCGATTTCCAGCATGCTTTAAAAAAAGGTAACCGTTATTTTCGCTAACAAATGTGGAGCCTAAAAGCAATGCCCCGCCGAACATTTGAATAACAGTCAATTGTTCTTGTAAGATTACCCCTGAAATGAGTATAGCTACAAATGGGTCTACATAACTTAGCATCGCAATACTCTGTCCCTTTAACTTTTCCATACCCGAGAAAAATAACCAAAATCCAATACCAGTGTTAATAATCCCTAACAGCAAGATAAAGGGAATGGATGATCTTGATACTTCCACGATACCGAATCCTTCCGTAAAAAGCACATATGGCAAGAGAAGCAAAGCAGTTGTTCCAAGTTGGATGATTGTAATCTCTAACTTGGATATGTTTTGAATAAATTTATTCACTAACATTAATACAGCGTAAAATGCAGCTGCTACTAACCCAAAAAAGATCCCAAGTAGATCACCTTTTCCAGATGCACTTATGCCATTTCCAACAATCAATAACATCCCCAATATTGCTGCACCAATACAAACAATTTTTTTTCTAGGTAATTGTTCTTTGAGGATGATTGGTGAGAGGATCATGACAAACACTGGTGCGAAGTAATATGCTAATGTTGCGTTAGTAACTGTTGTATAGTCGTAAGATTGATACAGGAAAATCCAATTCCCTCCTAATGCAATACTAGAAAGAAATAAGACGGAAGCATTAGCTTTCACTAATTTCCACGGAATGGATTTTTTCATCACAAAAAATACAAACGTTAAAAATAAGCATCCAATTGAACTACTTAGTAAAGCTGTTTCACTCGAAGATAAATCAATGCACCTTACCACTAAACCAATGGTACCGAAAATAATCATTGATAATATAAACTGTATGTTAGATCTCATCGTCTACTCCTTCGAATCTGCGAAACAGCTTATATTTCGCAGATTCTTAATCTGTTTTTAATATAAGCTTATTCAGTGCTGATCGGACAGATAGAGTAAATGGCGGTGGTGGCGATGTTGAAAATGGCTTCCAAGTGTATAAATTTATATTTGCTAATGACATAATAATCCCCCTGTTACTTTTAGTATCTGATAGTACCAATTATACTTAATTTATTGTTATGAGGCGGATTTTTTCTTGTACCAGGTATAAAAAGTGGTGAATTGGAGGGTTGCTACACCAAAGCGACGCTGCAGCCATGTATGTTTTACCGTAATCTGTTGAATCCGTTCACGATGGGTAACAAAGGTTTCATTTGTTAAACCGCCTTTTCTGACTTGGATGGTATTTCCTTCACGCAGATAACTAGTAAACCAGTAGTCTAGGATCCGAAGTAAAACGGAAATGACAAAGACAATAGCAGCGATCCAAAGCCACTCCGGTTTAAAAATCCATAACCCAATAATCGCCAGAATCGTTAAATAATAGGGATGGAGGAGTTTAAGCCAGAGGACTTTCAGAGGGAATCGCTCCATGTGTTCTTCAATCCGATATTCAGGCAGGATTGTGTGTAAAACCCGATAGGCTTCCTGTTTAGGCATAAAAGGATATAATGAACTGGTTTCTTCCTTTCCTTCATCTTCGAAGCCCCCTGCACTGATAAGTTTGATAGCAGCGAGTCCGAGTATCCGCTTCAGAATGTATTGTTCAACGACTATGGCTTGTACTCTATGTTTCGGGATGGAAAAGCTGACAAAACGGCCAACGCCTTTTTCAATATAAATCCGTTCATCATCGTCACTAATGACAAAATTCCCATACTTCCACATGGTTTTGAAAAAGCCTAACACAGCGGATAATCCAAGTGCAATGACAAAAAGAATTATCATTACCCACCAATGGATCAGTAAGTAATCAAGCGCATTCTTCGCAGTTTTCTCGATATGTAAATAATCCGCTAGATTGGTATAAATCGCACCTAATAAAGGGAAAATAGCTAAGAAACTGAGTGAAGTGAAAGATGCTTTTACGATATCCTTTTTGGTGGAGCGGAAATGAACCTTACGTCGTTCGGTTTGATCGACTACTCCTTCATCTCTCGCCTCAATCAAATCTTGTTTTTGCTGCAAATGGATGATAATTCGTTCTTTTTCTTCGTTTGTAATCACGGGAAACTCAGCAGAGGCATTTTCACCACTTGTACCTGTTTCAAGAGTTAGGGAAGTAAGACCAAACCATTGATGTACAAAAGTGGTACTCGAAGTTTGGTTATGGACCCGGTCTAAAGCAAATGTACGCTTTTCTTTAACAAATACCCCTTCATATAGAACAATGGAATCCCGGTCAATTTCATAGCGATGAAAAAACCATCTCAATAGAATCGAAACCAATCCCCATAATGTAATAATGAGAAAGAGATAACGGCCCCAAATGACCCAATTCGAAGTGGAGGAAGCTTTAAGCACAAATAAAAAGAGAAAGAACCAAATCGAATTTTTGACTAACTTTACCGTTTCAACAACCATAATGGCGGGGTGATACCTTTTTGCCGTTTGGTTCATGCTCTTTCTCCTCCTCCTACTTGTGAATCCTGGATTTTTGCATAAACAGCAATTTCTGCTTGTAGTCTTTTTGCTTGTTCCGAAGCAATGGCAGGTATGACATGACTAGAAGTAGTGGTGCCAATTTCTATTTTGTATAGTTGATAATGCCGCATGATGGGTCCTTGTTCAGTGCGAACGTATTCAACTTTTTCCATCGGGATTAACGTGTGTTGTGTTTGCCATTTCCCATGTTTCAATTGAATAAATTGGGGGTCAATTTTATACCGCCACGTCTTCTGCAGAAAGACTGGTTCAATCAGTATGGAATAGATCGCGGATAAGATGGTTATTCCACCAATTATATAAAGAACGACACCAATCCATCCATACCAGTTCAATATCTCCGTGCAAACAATTAAAACCCCAATAATAAGAAAGACGATTCCATGCCCAACAGAATTTGATATTCTCCACATTTTTACCGCATCAGCCGAAATAGTTTCTGTGGGTTCCTCTATTTGTATGTACATTTATTTCACCTCAAATATCGTATACGTTTCATTCTATCAAAGAGTTTCACTAGATACAGGATCGTTATATTTTAATTTTTTATTTGACGTTAATATTCCTCTTGTTTTTAGCTTTTTTCATATTATGCTACGATGGAAAGGAAGAGATAAATTCAAATATTATATGGAGGCACAATCATGTACAGCTTTAAGAACGATTATAGCGAAGGCGCACATCCTAGAATTTTAAATGCATTAATAGAATCCAACCTCGTTCAAGATGATGGATATGGGGAAGATCAATTTTCTCGACAAGCGGTTGAACTGCTAAAAGAGAGAATGGGAGAGCCGGATGTTGATGTTCATCTCTTATCAGGCGGCACACAAACCAATTTGATTGCGATTTCAGCTTTCTTAAGACCGCATGAAGCGGCCATGGCGGCTAGTACCGGCCATATTCTTGGCCATGAAACAGGGGCAATCGAAGCGACGGGCCATAAAATCCTCTCGATTGAAGCCGAAAATGGTAAATTAACTCCATCAGATGTACAAGAGGTACTTGATGGTCATCCTGATGAGCATATGGTCAAGCCGAAATTAGTATACATATCAAATTCAACTGAAATAGGTTCCATATATACCCGAAATGAACTGGAGCAGTTAAGTGATTTTTGCAAAAAGAACCATCTTATATTGTATATGGATGGGGCACGACTTGGCTCAGCTCTCTGCTCGGAAGAGAATGATCTGCAGTTAAGCGATATCCCTAAACTGGTCGATGCATTCTATATCGGAGGAACAAAGAACGGGGCACTTCTTGGTGAGGCTCTAGTCATCTGCCGTGATTCATTAAAGGAAGATTTTCGGTACCACATGAAGCAGAAAGGGGCGCTGCTAGCAAAAGGGAGACTATTGGGCATTCAATTTCTTGAACTGTTCCGGGACAATTTGTTCTTTGAATTAGCCACTCATGCAAATAAGATGGCAGCAACACTTAGAGAAGGAATCAGCAAAGCAAATATTCCATTTCTAACCCATTCACCATCGAATCAAATCTTTCCGATATTACCTAATAAATTGATTACAGAATTAGAGAAAAACTATGGGTTTCATTTCTGGGAAAAGGTGGATGAGGAACACGCGGCCATTCGCCTTGTGACATCTTGGGCAACAAAAGATGAGGGGGTAGCAGCCTTTCTTGAGGATTTAAAGGGAATTATTGAGAAGATTAATAGGAAATCAAAATAACAAAATTGTGAAGTCAATAAGTTTTATAAAAAAAAATTAATCTTTTAAAAGTTCAATATGCTTGAATATTCTCTAAAAATTTGTTATTTTTAGAGAAATAAAAAAAGACGATGTGTAACTGGCGAAACACGGATTACCGTGAGGGAGCACATATAAGTCGTAGCCGTTCGCCTGGGCAGAGGTAAGGAAACAAATCCTTGCCTCTTTCTGTATATTAGGGGGGGATAGGACCGGCTGGAAAGACTGTTAAAAATTTCTTCATTCTAATAGAAACAGATCCTTATAGAAAAAGAGATATTGAAAACTATAACAGAAGAGTAGAGGAGAATATAAAATGAGCACAACTATCCTAGACAAAAAGCAAACAATTAAAACGTTAAATAATATTGCTGAGAGCGGGCTAAAGGTCTTCAATCAGGATACCTTCACGATTGATAATGACAGTGTTAATCCAGATGCTATTGTGGTTCGCAGTTTTAATATGCATGCCCTTGAATTGGGCAATGAATTAAAGGCAATTGCACGTGCCGGAGCGGGAGTCAATAATATTCCAGTCGATAAATGTACAGAGCAAGGGATTGTTGTGTTTAATACTCCTGGTGCAAATGCGAATGCGGTAAAAGAAATCGTTCTTACTTCATTAATGGCTTCATCACGTAACCTGTTTGACGGTATCGAGTGGACAAAGAATTTAGCTGGGGAAGGCGAACAAATTCCGAAACTTGTCGAAGCTGGTAAGAAGCAATTTGTTGGAAAAGAAATTAAAGGAAAAACACTAGGTGTGATTGGATTAGGTGCGATCGGTGCACTGGTTGCAAATGATGCTCTTGATTTAGACATGGATGTCATTGGCTTTGACCCGTTTATCTCTGTTGATACAGCTTGGAATTTGTCCCGTAATGTTCAGCGTGCAATGACCATTGAACAACTCTTTGCTAATTCTGATTATATCACTGTGCACGTTCCATTTACTGATGATACAAGAGGGATGTTTAACGAAGCAACTTTCAGCATCATGAAGCCTGGCGTTCATATTTTAAATTTCTCCCGTGGAGAGCTAGTGAATGAAAAGGATATGGCTGCTGCCTTAGAAAGCGGTCAGGTTGGTAAGTTTATTACAGATTTCCCGAATGAAAATGTATTGGGAATGAAAAATGTTATTCCGATTCCACATCTTGGTGCTTCTACCCAAGAATCAGAAGAAAACTGTGCCGTCATGGCAGCACGTCAAGTGAAGGATTTTCTAGAAACAGGAAATATCAAAAACTCTGTGAATTTTCCAAACGCATCACTTGATTATACAGGAAAGCGCCGTGTGGCAGCATTCCACAAAAACGTTCCAAACATGGTAGGCCAGTTGACACTAGCAATCTCAAGTTATAATCTAAACATCGCTGACATGATTAATAGAAGCCGCGGAGATTATGCTTATACGATGATCGATATTGATAATAAAGTAAATGGCGATGTCATTCCTGGTTTGTTAGAAAAAATCAATCAAATTGAAGGTATTGTCACAGCGCGTGTTATCTAAGCTTTTCTTTTGCCAAATTTAGTAAATAGATAACAAAAGGAAAAACTCAAGTCATGCCCAACTACTAAAGAATAGTAGAGGACATGGCTTTTTTTTCGATATTTTCTGTAATGGTAAGAGACTCTTTTTCTTATGGTAAAAAGGTTAGTCGAAATAAGCTTCAAACAAGGATTTGATCCGTAAGGCAAGTCTAATTTGCATCGTTGTTTCTGAATCCTTTAAGCTTTTTCCAAGGATCTCTTCACACTTTTCAATTCGATAGATGACCGTGTTACGATGAACAAACAACCGTTTGGCCGTTTCGGAAATTTGGCAGTGTGTTTCTAAATAGACAGACAACGTATCTAGCAGTGTTTGTTCATCTTCCACTTTTGTGTTTGCCAATCGACTTAGGGCAAATGTATAGAAATTCTTTAACTCATCTCTGGGGACCATTCGCAATAATTCCATGACATCCTTGGTATGATAGGTTTGGATATAGGCCGTTTTCCTTGAAAGCTGCCCCTGTGATAAGGCGTCTACCGCATCTTTGTAAGCATTTTTTACATCAAGAAACGAATGACTTAAATTACTCACCCCGAAGGATATCGTATTCCGGAAGTAAGTAGATACTTTTTCCTGAAGGGAAAGCAAAGTAGATTCACAGTAACTGCTGGACGTTGAGATGGTTTCTTGAATTTCAAACAAAAGAATACAAGTTTCACCTTTTGTGAAAAAGTGGATGTAGGGAGTGATAACAGAGACTTCGCCTTCGATAAAATCATAAATATCATCTGCTTTTTCAAGGCGCTCAGTATAGGTAGGGTGATGTTCGTCCCTGTCGATTTGACCCACTGCACAAATATACTTCTGGTCATTGGGTAATGAAAACTCCGCTGCTCGACCGATGATTTCCTCTTGAGAAGAAAACGTACCATCTGAAAAATGAAGAAAGAAATCATTTCGTATACTTTGTTCTTTCTGTCGTAGTGCATGTTCCTTCATAAGTGCAAACGAGATTACATTGGTAGCTTGTTCGATCGTTAATGAAATCAGATGATTGGTTTTCTCAATCTCCCCTATAATCATAAGAAATCCTTGTTTCTTTTCACTCATGTGTACAGGGAATAAAGTACAGGTCTGTTTAGTGGCTCGGACTGACATGGAAAAGGGTGAAGTCATCGAATAAGGAATCTTGAGACCATCCAGAATGAAGGGCAAGTCTAGGTTGGTCATAGGTTGATAAATCGGCTTAACATATTGATCCAATAATATAACAGGACGCTCGATCACTTGAGATAAATCTTGCAGTAAGAATTCAATCCCTTTTCCTTCCATAATGATCTTGGTAAATTGCTTGTGGATCTCTAATGCAAGCGTCAATTCAGCAGCCCGTTGATCAAGCATTGCCCGTAATGTATGATTGACAATTTCCCCAAGTGATAATTCTAATGGGAGTTCAATAATGGGGAAGGCCAGCTCGTTTGCCAGATTTATAGCTTCTAATGGTACTTTATCTAGAAAGCGTTTTGTCTTGATTCCTAGTCCAGCACACCCTTGATCGGCCATCGCTTGAACCAGCTCGGTTAGCTTAGAGGGCTGATCTTTGAAATGATAAGCAGTTGTGATAAGAAATTCATTCTCATGTAAGAATGGAATAATATCGGGTGCATCCATCATATTGACCGATTTCACTTCACGAGTAGTTCCAGATTCTCCGGCGATAACCGTCATTCCTGATAAATATGGGATTATTAAGACTTCATGTACTTTCATGGAAAACACTCCTTGTGAAAAAATCAAAACACTGAAAATATTTCATTTATTTTAGCATGCTTTAGTTAATTTGTATAAAAAAATACAATAATTTTTACGTTTCCTCTAATGTTGTTCATTTTTAATGATTGTAAAATAGGAATATAAGTATTTATGGTGAGGGGTGAAGTGAATGGACATTCAAGTAGACAACTTGGATAAAGGTCAGGTGGGAGCCATGATTGAATGGCTTGCTTCGATTGGAGAAACAGAAAACGGGGGAGTAACAAGACTTTTGTATTCTCCATCCTGGCTAGAGGCGCAGCTGGCATTAAAAAATATAATGGAACAATCGAAACTGCATACGTACTTTGACAGTGTCGGGAATTTATTTGGACGATTACCAGGGACTGATTTACACGGGAAGACAATCTTAACCGGCTCTCATGTTGATACGGTCATCGATGGCGGGAAATTCGATGGTGCTTATGGAATTCTTGCCAGTTTTATAGCGGTAAGGAGGCTCTTTCAAGCATATGGGTACCCTAAGAAAACGATCGAAGTGGTCTCTCTGAGTGAAGAAGAAGGGAGTCGTTTTCCCCTTACCTTTTGGGGATCAAGAAATATCTGTGGTACGTACACCCTTGACCGAGTAAAAGAGGTGAAAGACTCAGCAGGAATTCCATTTTTAGAAGCGATGAAAAAGGCAGGATTTGATCCTGAAAAGTATTCATCTCCCGTTCGTGATGATGTGGAACGGTTTGTTGAGGTTCATATTGAACAAGGGATGGTCCTTGAGAAAAATCAGAAACAAGTGGGAATCGTCACTCATATTGTCGGACAACGCCGTTATACCATTCAGATAAAGGGAGAAAGTAACCACGCAGGGACGACCCCGATGTCCTATCGGAAGGATGCGGTTACTACTGCTTCCCAGTTTATTTCTTTTTTAACGGAAAAAGCGAAAGCGATCGACCCGCAATTAGTGGCAACGGTGGGAAGATTACAGGTAAAACCGAATGTGCCGAATGTGGTCGCTGGTGAGGTAGAGTTTAGCCTGGATATTCGCCATCATCAGGAAGAGGTGATTGATCAATATTGCAATGAGATCTTCACGGAATTTAAACGATCTGCTGAAAGCTTACAAATCGAAGTGACGATTTCCCAATGGATGGATGTACAGCCAGTTAAGATGGACGGAGAGATGTGTGAGTGGACTCGCGAAATCGCAGAGCGGAAGAACTATCGTTATCAAGACATGATCTCGGGTGCAGGTCATGATGCACAAGTATTCGGTACGAAATGCGCCACATCTTTAATATTTGTCCCGAGTCAAAAGGGAATCAGCCATTCACCAAAAGAATTTACGAGTTTGGAAGATTTAGAAACAGGAATTGATCTATTAACTGAAGTTTTATATAAACTAGCATATTAGGGAGTGGATAGAGATGGCTTTTTCTGAGTTGCACACACCAATGAGAACGATAATGACCCCAGGGCCCGTGGAAGTTGACCCTCGAGTATTGCGTGCGATGAGCACACCTATTTTAGGGCAATTCGATCCAGCTTTTACTGACATTATGAACCAAGTTATGGAAATGCTACGCCAAGTTTTCCAAACAAAGAATCGCTGGGCTTTTCCCATCGATGGCACGTCCCGTTCCGGAAATGAAGCAATCCTTTGCAGCATCATCGAACCAGGAGACAGGGTGCTTGTGCCGATTTTTGGGAGATTCGGACATTTGTTAGTGGAAATCTGTGAAAGATATGGTGCAGAAGTGTATACAATGGAATGTCCGTGGGGAGAAGTATTTGATCCGCAAACAGTCATTGATGAAATGGAGCGGGTTGCGCCGAAAATACTAGCGATTGTTCATGGCGAGACATCAACTGGTCGAATGCAGCCCCTGAAAGAGATTGGGCAAGCATGCCGTGAACAGGACGTGTTACTCGTGGTGGATGCGGTCGCTTCCATCGGTGGTGTTGATGTCAAAACCGATGAATGGTGTATTGACGGTTTAATTGGCGGTACGCAAAAATGCTTATCCGTTCCATCTGGGATGGCACCAATTACCTTTAATGAACGAATTGAAACTATTCTTGCGGCCCGTAAAAAGGTCGAACGCGGGATCGCGACAGAGGAGGATTTTCGCTATTCGCGAAGCAGTCATCCGATAGCGAGCAACTATTTTGATTTAAGCATGCTCCAGGATTATTGGGGCCCAAGAAGACTCAACCATCATACCGAGGCCACTTCGATGATTTATGCTCTATACGAGGGGCTGCGTTTAGTGTTAGAGGAAGGGCTTGAGCAGCGATTTGAACGCCACAAGTATCACGAAACCGCGTTAGTCGCAGGGCTTGAGGCGATGGGATTGAACCTATTTGGCGATCCGGAACATAAACTGACATGCGTCACCTGTGTAGAAATTCCAAACGGGGTAGACGGTGAATCCGTTCGAAAAATGCTGCTTGATGCCTTTAGTATAGAAATAGCATCCTCCTTTGGACCACTCCACGGAAAAATCTGGAGAATTGGAACAATGGGGTATAGTTGCCGAAAGGAAAATGTATTGTCAGTTCTTGGTGGATTAGAAGCAGTGTTGATTCGTCATGGAGTAAATGTAAATCGTGGACAAGCATTACAGGCTGCACTTGATGTCTATGCTGTGGAGAAACGTGTGTTGGCGTTGAAGTAGAGTCGTCACTCCTGACACATTGCCAGATATAACCCGAACTCAGGACCGGGGGATTCATACTGCGGTGCACACGATTTGGCACAAAGTTATCTGTTTAGACCATTTCCAGGCCAACCGGGTCATCAGAAAGCTATTCCAAATGTGTATATGCTCGGTGCCGCAACCTGGCTTGGACACGGAGTGAATGGCGGATCGGGCTATATAGTTGACCAGAAGCTACTCTCGCAATAATTTTTATGAGAAAATGTTCCCGTTGAAATTAGGGGTTTATTTTATAAAAAAGGGAATAATGATATTTCTAACGAGGTCCGTTACTTATTACAAACATTAAAAATGCAAATTAAAATGAGTGTCCAATCGGATATGAATGTGACACTCATTTTTTATTGGCATAAAGAGATTTGTACGGAAATTGAATTTTATTTTGATATTTCTTAAAGTTTATAGCGTATAGTAGTAATTATCTGTTAGTAAGTCTTCTTCTTATGGAAAACAAGAAAAAAAGTGCCGGTATGTATAGGAAAACAAAGTAAAAACTTATTTCGTTTGTTAGATTTTCTAAGGTATCTACCATTGCACGATTCTTAATACAGATCGACACAATGTAAATGAATATCATAAGACAGGGTAAAGATAGTTTAGGTCTCATTTTATACATTTTTTTTAATAATCGTGTACATGACCAAATCGGAATGCAAACAGTAGGGAGGATCACTAAAAACCAAGTGAAAATGAAGATATACTCAAACCTTTCTATTAAGGGTAATTCAATGATTTTTGTCATCGAAATTGTTGGCCAAAGTGTCTCCTGTAACTGTCCCTGGCTATAGAACACTAATGTAACGAGTGTGATTACTACATATAAAAACGTCGAATATATAAGAGCGATATGAGCCCACTTTTTTGATTTTTCGGGATTCTTAATATAAGGAAGATAGACCACCAAAGTTTCAAAACCAACAAATACTAGGCTTGCTGATTTTGAAGACTTTAATATATCAATAAAAGAATGATTAAGTATTGGTATTAAGTTATCTAGGTGTGCATACTTGAGTGGAAAATAAAGAGTGAAAAATAAAATACTTGGCAGTACTACACCAAAAAATGCTAACCCGGTTAATATACGAAATCCTCCAGACACAAAGTAATAAATAATAAACCCAATAAATAAGCCCAGCTCCCAAGTACTTATCCATGGAAATATCCAAAGTTGGATAATTTCTATATAGGTTCTAAATACCACAACAGACAATAGAAGAAAATACAATACGAGACCAGTTGAAATTACTTTACCAAGAATTCTACCCAAACATAGGTCATGAATAGCTAAAATATCATAGGAGGGTAACAACATCTTATAAATCATCCATACTATAAGATGTGTGCTTAAACCCATAATAATTACAGATATCCATGCGTCTTGTTCCGTATATTGGGCGACAACCCTTTGAAAGTTCAGCATACCAATACCAGTTTGGGAAGCATGGATAAGGAAAAAAACATAAAAGGATGATACTAAATATTTTTCATCTATCTTCGTGACATTCACTTTCCTACCCCCGATTGTAGTAAATTAACATGTGCGTTAACTTTGAATTTAATGTCGGGATAAATCCTATAAAATTCTTTCTCGTTCCAATTTCGATCTCTTCCTCTAAATAAGTCTCCAAAACCAAAGGGATCTGTATTTTGGGACTGTAAGTTGATAATTAAATCTTTCGTTTTTTTGGAAACCCTTTTTTCTATTTGGTTCTGAATAGATTTCATTCTTTTGGGGTCACTCAGGTTAATATCTTCAGGTGCCTCTTTAATTAAGCAACTCAGTCTTAATGTAATATTAACTTTTGGTTGTTTAGATGTTTGATCACTTATAGTGAATTTTGATTTACCATTCACCGTTCGAATATCTAACATCCTTTTTTCACCGCTAACTGAATAGGGGAACTCAAAATTCCCATTTTTCTTTTTACTTTTTAATAATTTGAAGAATATCGAGTCCTTTTGGCTAACTTTCATTTTCATTTTATCCTGTTTAAAAATAGCTAATCCATCCAATTCAACTATCTTATTCTTGTTTATCTTAATAAAAGGTATATAGACATCTTGTCCGGTCCCATAATACTGATAAAAAACTGAATGGAGGTTTGTTGGAGGTGTATTGTTGTTTTCCTCATTCTGCTTTATTAGATTTGATAGATAGAATGGGGATTTATCAACTGATACAGACAAAATCTGATCAGCCTTATCTTTTGATATGACTAAATAAGTATTACTTCCAATAATAGGGTCTCTCTTAAGGGTAGTAATTAAATCTCCGATTCCTTTTTGAGCTAATCGTTCATTTATTACAATTATCCTTGTTTGACCAACCTCTATAGGAGAAGCGGCTTGGTTGTTAAAAGAAGTTAATATACCGGTATTAGTACTAGCAATACCATGTACAACATCAGGCCCCTTATGGCCTGGTACATCAAAACTTGGATAAGTTGCGCTTCCAATAATTTTTCCGTCTTCTAAATCAAATCCCATATTATCGATAACTATAATTTCATCTATAACCTTGTCGCGTGTACATCCTGTTGATGGGAATAACAAAAGTATAAACAGAAAGCACACACAAAAATTAGTTTTATTCATCGTCAAATTCATCCTTACCCTCGTTAACCTGATACCTATGTTTCTTTTTGGGGCGTAAGAAGCTAGGTCTTGTAGTTGTATATCGAAATGGAGATCTAATAAGGCCATCCCTGAAGTCAGTAATTCTAAAAGGGTATATTGGAGCTAAGTATGGTGTGCCAAATGATTTTAATCGCATTAAATGACCCAGCATCAATGTAAAACCAGCAATTATTCCGAATCCGCCCCAACCGGCTGCTAATAATACCAATGGAAATCTTAGTAGCCTAATCGTATTTGCCATTTTAAAAATGGGCGTGGTAAAAGAGGCTAAAGCTGAAAGTGCAACAATAATCAGAAGGACATTGCTTGACAATGCTGCTTCAACTGAAGCTTGTCCTATAACGATTCCACCAACAATCCCTAACGTTTGACCTACCTTAGTAGGTAATCTGGCCCCAGCCTCACGTAGTAATTCAATTGTTATTTCTAGAAATATCACCTCTAAAAAGGGAGGAAATGGTACATTCGCTCGAGACTCAATGATTGGACCGAGAAGATCCTTTGGAATAATAACGTAATGATGTGTGAGAACGGCGACATATATAGGTGTAGCAAAGATCGAAAAAAACACTCCAAAGAAACGGATGATTCGAAAAAAAGACCCCACAATCCAAGGTAAGTAGTAATCCTCTGGAGAGATAAAGAAATCAAAAATGGTGGAGGGACCTGTAACGACATAGGGAGAGCCATCACAGATAATAATCACTTGGCCTAAAAGTAAGGTATACGCCACCCTATCTACTCTTTCTGTGGATAAGAATAAAGGGAAAGGGGTATTCGAATGATCTGAGATTGTTTGGTCTATCAAGGCACTTTCGACAAAATCAAGATCCAGGTCACGTAGTCTTTGCCTAACAGTATTTACATGTTCTGAGTTTGTTATATCTTCTATATATCCAATAATAACCCGTGTGGTAGTCATGGAACCAAGTGTCAACTCTTCAAATATTAATTTTGAGCCTGAAAATTGGTGTCTTAATAATTTCATATTCGTTTCGAGATCTTCAATGAAGCCAATTTTTGGTCCCACAACACTAAATTCATTCTCTGTATCGTTGTCTTCTCTAAGCCCACGTTTACTGTTCTTAACATTAACAAGAGCAAAATTTGTTTTATCACTTTTTAACCGAATTAAAATGTGACCTTTGCGAATCTTTTCTCCCGCTTGTTCTGGGTTTTCGGAACATAGGTGAATTTCACTTATTGGTATATATTGAATTACATCTTTTAGGTTCTCAAAAGGTGAGTGCTCTTGTAGTGGTAGTAAAAGAAAATGTTTAAGTGTTTCTTCATCGATTAATGTGCTGAAAAAGAATAATTCAATATTAGGCTTATCTAAATGAAGTGTTTTGAAATCACTAGATTTTGATGCTTGTATCAAAAATTCATCTATATTTTTTATTGGTTTATTCTTATGATTTTGTTTTCTAAACAAATATAACCACTCCAAGAAAGCAATAATAATTTAGTTTTTCAGGGAAATAGAATATCATTCATAATTTCATTTTAATCGAACAGTCGTTTATTATTTTCTTAAAGCCTATATTTCATTTTAAAAAGCACTATGATTAAATTAATTTACCATTATGTTATCCTTTGTAAGTTTCTAAATTATATACTCGTTTTGATACTATCGAATGTTCGTTTATTATTTTTTCATGAGACATAAAGATGAAAATAAAAATGAAGCGATATGGGTTAGTAATACAGGTTGTCAAAATCATCTACTACAATTATTAATGCACATAAGAAAAAGGTACAATCCACTTCTATTTTAAAAGAGAAGTGGATTGTACCTTTTCTTATTTGTCTAACAATTTCGATAACCTCCCATAAAGAGGTTTTTCTCACTTTCGGTTGTTACTGGGATAACATTTTTTTGTAAGTTTTGATGATTCCAAAATGCATTCCTTCATGATACAAATTATAAGTGAGTAATTCCTTTGGACTATGCAAATCAAGTCCCTCTGACGTTGTAAGAACAGGTGTGCTTTCGTCCAAGCGGCCAGTCAATACCTCGCGAACTCGCTCATGCTGTTCCTTTAATAGGCTCTCGAGTTCCAGTAAAGTCGGCAATGGGACTGTCTTGTCAATATCGTCTAGTGGAGATCCTTTTGTAAAGCGCTCCAAAAACCCTTCCGGCAGATTCATAGGAAGCTTTAATTGTAAAAACGCTAATATTTCCGTAACAGTATAGATGTGTCCTAGTTGCCAACGGATATTATTGCGGAAATTTGCAGGAATTCGATCTGCTAACTCCTCCGTTACGCCCTCCATAGCTTTTAATGTTTGAGTTCTGTTGAATGCTAAGTAGTCAAATAGATTTTTTTCCATTTCAATTCCTCCTAAAAATTTTTATATGCTCAATTTGAAATTCAATTTAGTATTACAGAAATTAAACTTTAGCGGTATCAGTACAATTTTGTTTTTGATTGCGAATAGGGAAATCGTAAGCTCTCATTTTTTTATAGTTTGGTATAACTATGAGTTTTTGTATTTCATTACTTCATTAATCTTAATAGGGCTCGGTTACATAAAACCATTTACTTTATACTGCAACACTTAACTACATTCCCGCCCATTGAGTAAAATTTCCACCTCGGTTCATTCAAATTATTCTTCTATATTATGGTGATTATTTATTTTTAAAGGCTTTAAGGGCATTTATAAGATTAATCCAATACAGCTGTCATATGTTTTTTCGTTGCCGACCAATGTGAAGTATTCCAAATGGATTTTTGATTTTTGAAAAATATTATTTGTGGCGAGGAATGCTTGATGCCAAGATCTTCCTCAATCCGATTAGATATTGGACGCGATTCAATGACTTTCACCATGTAGTAATCAACATTACTATTTGGCTTATCTGCCAGGTATTCCTCATATTCTTCCATTGCACTCGCGCTTACTGGACAAGTTGTACTATATTTCAGAACCACCGCCGGTTTCTCATCAGAACGATTAAATACCTCTTCCCATTCTTTGAGTGTCGTTAATTCTTTCCAATTCAACATATAAATTCCTCCAGTATGATTAACTAGAATTAATACGATGGTTACAAAGCGAACTACAACATGTTATCTTATTTACTAGAATAGTCTGGTTCTTCATTACTACACTGAATGGACTGACATTTTTTATAAATGCCCATTGCAGATATCATTGTTCTAATGATTCCATGAATTTTTCACTATCAATCGCTGCCATGCTACCACTTCCTGCTGCAGTGATAGCCTGCCGGTAACGGCTGTCCTGTACATCGCCACATGCAAATACTCCTGGAATATTTGTCTCGGTTGTGCCGGGTTTAGTTAAGATATATCCATTATCATCCATATTAATTTGTCCAATAAGGAAACTTGTATTGGGACGATGACCAATTGCTACAAAAATCCCATTTGCTTGGATAACTTCTACGTTACCTGTTGAATTATTTAACACTTTCAATCCAGTTACACTACTTTCATCAATGACTACTTCAACTGGGGTCTTATCTAATGACCAACGGATTTTTTCGTTAGCACGAGCGCGATCCTGCATGATTTTTGAAGCTCTTAATTCTTTACGTCGGTGAATTAAGGTTACTTTGGATGCAAAACGCGTCAAAAAGTTTGCTTCTTCCAATGCAGAATCCCCACCTCCAATTACTATTATTTCTTTGTCTCTAAAGAAGAAACCATCACATGTTGCACAAGTGCTAATGCCTCGACCAATATTTTCCTTTTCATTTGGAATTCCTAAATATTTAGCGCTTGCTCCTGTTGAGATAATAAGGGTCTCACTTACAATTTCACCCTTACCCTCTAGTTGTAATTTAAATGGACGTTTCGACAAATCCACACTTTTCACCCAACCTGTATAAAATTCAGCTCCGAAGCGCTCTGCTTGTTTTCGCAAGTTGTCCATTAATTCAGTACCTGTGATTCCTTCAGGAAAACCCGGAAAGTTTTCAATTTCAGTCGTCGTTGTTAACTGTCCTCCTGGTTCTGGTCCTTCAATCACAAGGGGCCTCATATTGGCACGAGCTAAGTAGATGGCTGCAGTCAACCCAGCAGGGCCTGTACCAACGATAACTGATTTATACATTTTTATTCCTCCTATTATGAATTTCCATAAGCCTTGGATTTAATTATTAACAAGTTTTAATATTTTTTCTTTTAGTACATCCTTTTGATTTACTCCTACCATCGTATCGACCACCTTGCCATCTTTAAATAGTAGCAATGTCGGAATACTTCTTATGCCAAATTGTGAAGTTAATTCATGTTCTTCGTCTGCATTTACTTTTGCAATTGTCGCTTGATCTTTCATTTCTCCCTCTAATTCTTCTACTATAGGAAGTTGAACTTTACATGGTCCACACCACGGAGCCCAAAAATCAACCAATGTCACTCCTGATTGAACGTAGTTTTGAAAATTATCCTTTGTTAGTTCTATTGCACCCATAAATACTTCCTCCTTAAATATTAGATATGTTATTGATCTACTCAATCAATTGAATAATTGAAATTATATGAAGCATCTGTTTTTTTAAAATGAACTCTATTTCCAACCATTCTGAAATCATTAATTAATCCACTGCACAATATCCTTCATCTCTTTTCTTCCTCTAGGGAATTCAGGTTCATATGCTCGGTATCCAAATGCGACCATAGCCGAAACAGCTAAGTGACCATCCTCTAGTAAGCTTTCTTCCGCAAGGAGTTTCTCCACCTTATCGATATAAAATCCTTCTATTGGACAAGAGTCAATTCCTAGTAACGCCCCGACAGTCATCATATTGGCAAAGGGGAGAAAGGTTTGTCTTTTAGCCCAATCCAACGCTTTTTGCTCATTTTCAAACACATTTTGTTGACTTACTTGGAAATTTCTTATACCCTCTATCACTTGATCAGATATTTTATCTGGAACACCCATAACATTAAGCACTTGATTTTTTACATATTCTGAGTCGTACCTTGTATTCTCACTTGTTCTTGAAAGAATGATAACGAAATGGCTCGCAGTTGGCAGATGACCTTGTGCGCCTGGAGAAATTTCTTTTAGCTTTTCTCTGAATTCCTGATTTTGGACAACGAGGAATTTCCAAGGTTCAATGCCACATGAGCTTGGTGAAAGTCGGGCAGCTTCTAAGATTATATTAAAGTCTTCCTCTGAGATTTTTTTTGTTGGGTCAAACGTTTTAATAGCACGTCTAAAATTAAACGCATCAAGAATTTCTTGTCTTTTTATCACTCTATGTGTCATAAACAAACACTTCCTTCTTAGTTGTTTTAGATAAGCTAGCCAACATCTTTTGTTTAAACAATGGATGTTGTATACTCGATTCTAAAATAGAAGGTACTTATTCTCAATCATCAGTTTTGGTGTTTTATCGCCTAAACAACAAACAAATAAAATTGTTGTCTATTCATAGAAAAGTGAGGGATAAATATGGAAGAGATGAAAGTAGATCCACGTATTATACGGACAAGAAAATTGTTAATGGATGCCTTTATGAAAATAGCTCAAAAAAAGGAGTTCAAAGACATTACAATAAAGGACATTACGGAGGAAGCAACCGTAAATCGTGCAACTTTTTATTCTCATTTTCAAGATAAATACGACTTAATGGATGCGGCTATTACAGAAGAAATATTAGAAAGCATTGTGAAACACTTGAATCATTACGATAGGTTAAATGAAGAGACTATTGTAAATATCTTTTTTACATTAACTAAGTTTCTTACAAAAAAACGTACAGAATATAGCTCACAATGTAGAAGAAGTGTGGAATCCTTTTATTCAATAATTGAACAAAAAATAAAAAAAGAACTGGGAGAATTATTTTATTCCCTATTATTAAAACAACAACTTAACTTGGATTCGGAAGCCTTAAAAATTGGTACTACTGTGTTGAGTTGGGGAATTTACGGAGCTTCTGTGGATTGGGAAAATAATAGTTCTCTTTCAGCAGAACAATATATAAAAAAAGCATTACCTTTTATATTGACGGAAATAAATATTTTTAATGGATGATTACCATTTTTTTCACAATGTCCATTTATCTTACTAAGGGGTAATAAACTATCGGGTGTATTAACTGAATAGGCTTCAAAACAAATACAAGGAATAGCTTAGTCCATACGGAACTAGGCTATTAAATTTGACTAGACAAAAAGCACAGCAAATACGGTGCGAATTGATAAGCATTTTACTTTACATTTTTAACTATAAATACAAGTTTTGTGATAGGAAACGGAACACGTTAAGATGTTTCCTTCTTATTTTTTAAAGACATGTTGTCCAATAACCAATGTTGTTTTTCTTGTATCGAGCCAGCGACTGGTTGCGATAGCGGGATTATAGAAAAATAAAGCTCCTGGTGCCAGATGGCGTTGTTCAGATAAAGCTGCTTTTACAGCTTTAATAGATTCCTTGTCAGCTGGCTTGTTGATTTCACCGTTTTGAACAGGTTGAAATTGACCAGGGGCATAAATAACTTCTTTTAAGGTGTCAGGGAATTTCTTACTTTCTATTCTATTAAGTACCACACAAGCCACCGCAATTTTCCCTTTGTAAGGCTCCGTTTGTGCCTCCGCCCGAACTAACCTAGCGAGAAGGTCTATTTCATTGTTTGAAAGACGTATTTTGTCGGATTCTTTTTTGGGGGATTCAATAGAGGTATGCCGTTTTATAGCTGCTTTCTGACGAATAGAAAGCAAATTCAATTCATTTTTCTGTGGATTGGCAGCTATGTTCTCTTGTTGATTGATTTTATGTACTTTTAAACTATTAGACAGTGTGTCTCCTTGTTTAATCGGAAAAGCAAAAGCAGGGGAAGCAAATAAAAGTATTGTGAGTAATAGAAATACCATAGTAAGATTTTTCATTTTTCAAGTCCTCCTAGTTGGTTATCGATAAATCTATTACTATGAGTTGAAATACTAGATTAGTATTACAATTAAGAGAGTTTAGTTTTACAGTTTAGTTACATAGAAATGAGATTTTCTGTCTAATAACCTGCTGCTTACCGTATCCAGGATCAGAGGGTCCGCACCTATCGCTAGGGGGATCAGGTTAAGCACCCGAGTTGATAAATAGAAGGAAAAATTCCGCTTAGTTGGAAATTATTATTAAAAAAAGCTTAAAATAGACGGAGAGATTCCGCCTGTTGACTCAAAAAATACGAAAATAGGAGACTTTGGTTTACATAACCGGAAAATCTCCCCTTATTTACTCCGAAATGAGCTCTATTCTGCATTTAAGCGGAAAAATTCCGCTTAGTATTATTATTTTCCTTTTGCTGGTTACTCGATAAGATAAGACATCTTATTTATTGTGTTTTTTTGATTATTTTTTAACAATCTGGATTTCTTTGAATATAAATAAATGATTGCAATTTTATATAATATCGATGGAACTTTTTAGCCGATGGTTGAGGAGGGGAAACTTTGAAAATTGAGCACGAGTATACGTTCGGATTGCCAAAGAATATTGTTTGGAAGTATATAAAGGATGAAAACGTTCTAAGGAACGCCATCCCGGGGTGTAAGTCTATTATTGAAACCTCAAATGGTGTATACCAAGCGGAATTGGAGATAAAGATGGGTCCGATTCAAGATCTCTTTACTCTTAAGATTCGGCTCGAGGAAAAGAAGTCCGCTTCCTTGTACCGGCTGTATGTGAGGGGTACAGGTAATATCGGGGAAATCGCAGGTAAAGCCGATCTATTTATTAAAGATCTCGAGAGGACGGCTAAGCTGCACTGTAAAGCTGAGGCACAGGTAACCGGGGCAATTGCCTTAGCGGGCCAACGCTTTTTAGAGAGCGGAGCAAACAAGAATATGGAAACATTTTTTCAAAAAGTAGAAAAAGAAATAAAAAGAACTCTTTATTATTTGAAACGAAGGGGCAGGTGACTAGGGTAGACTAGTTACTTGCCTTTTTAATTGTAAAAAAGGATATATAAGGGCTTTTTTCATAATTTAATAGTAGGTCTTAAGGATTAAATAAAAAAGGATTTTAAATCCGTAAATCGAATTTATTAACAATTATCTTTTTGAGACAAAGATTGGCCGTTAATCTTAATGTTTAATAAAAATAATCACGAATAAACTGTATGAAGGGGAGTGATGACAGTGAGGTTTGGGAAAATGTTATTATTTCTTGTTTCTATTCTCATCATTTCGTTAGTAATCTTTGTTTATATCTCGTTTAATGGGACACCGTGGGGGAAGGCCAAGCAAAAAGAGGCAATGCTTGAATATTTATCTGACAAATACTCAGACGACTTTTCAATCGAAAAAATGAGATATAATCCGCTTGGTTCCGGCTACCATGCAAATGCCTTTTCAAATAAGCATCCGGATATGGCTTTTGATGTTTCTGTTTCTCAGTCAACTGAATCTGGTTATGCTGATTTGTTTCCGTCAGTATTATGGACTTCACCTGCTGTCGATCACATTAAACAATATATTTTAACGCTGTTCCCTGATTTAGACCCATCTCAATTCACAATTGACCGTCAGCTAGAGGAAGAAGTGGGTCCCCATATACCTACTTTGGAATCGCTTAATTATGACTCAGGTTATCAAAGTGTATTACGAATATATTTAAAGGATGATTGGTATCAAAAAACGACAGATGAACAAAAGTCCGAATAGGAAAATATCCAAAAAATAGCGGACTACCTCCAAACGAATCATTTCCCTGTAATGACGAAATTCTATTACGCGACCGAGAACGACAATTATAACAATCGAAAAGCTATTTACATTACAGAACAAGGAGAAATAGTTCAGCAGTAATTTCCTTATAGATGAAATAAATCTTATTTAACGAGCTGCTGTTTCTATGGAGGGGGCATAATTTTATTAGGAAGAGCAATGGGGTAGTTTCTTGGATTCATATCAATCTTGTTGAACAAACGGTGCGTTCGCTGCCAGAAGCAGGAGCGCTCTTTTCCTTGTAAAATATTTAATTTACTTTCTGTACTCTTTGTATAGTTGTATCTTTTAAGGTGATTCTGCATTTAGTTGACTTAATCAACTAATTTTCGTATACTATTATTAATGTGAAATATTCTGAATATTGAGGAGAAAATAGATGGAAAATAATCAATATGTAGAAAAAATTCGGAAATTCAATCGGTATTATGCAAATGTTCTAGGGAAAATTGACCAAGAAATCTATAATAAACCTTTTCCTTTAACAGAAGCACGTGTTATAACTGAAATCAATTTTAGAAATGGTTGTACTGCAACGGAAGTCAGAGAAAATCTGGGAATTGACCGTGGGCAAATGAGCAGAATCGTTCAAAAATTTGAGGAAGATAACATTATTTTTAAAAAGCAAGCATTAGATGATAAACGCCAATACCTGCTTTATCTGACTGACCATGGTAAAGAAATTTTTAATGACTTAGTTGAAAATGCAAATCGTGAAGTTGGAAAAATGATTCAAGAAATATCTAATCATGATTTGGCCAAGCTGATCAGTTCTATGGAAACCATAGAATCTATTTTTACTAAAGATTGTCCATCTCAATCAGGGGTAAACATTCGAACTTTTCAATCGGGAGATGTTGGTTTCATAGCACATCTTCATGGAACCTTATACGGAAATACTTATAAGTTCGGACCCGTGTTTGAATATTACGTGATGAAGGGCTTAACTGAATTTATGATTAATGCCGATGGGGGAGAATTGTGGATTGCTGAAGTAGATGGTAAAATGGCAGGTTCGATAGCGATTACTAAATCCAATGAAGATGTTGCCCAATTAAGATGGTTTATTTTGGATGAAAATTATCATGGAAAGGGTATAGGTAAGAAACTGATGGACACAGCTATCGATTTCTGCAAAAATCAAGGATACGAACATGTTTTCCTATGGACAGTAAGTATTTTAGAGACTGCTCGATGTCTATATCAAAAATATAATTTTAGAAAAACAGAGGAAAAACAAAATTATGAATGGACTGGAGCGAAATTAGTAGAAGAGCGATGGGACCTAGAACTAACAAAATGAAGTGCCTAATAAAGATTGTAAGAGTAACTATTGAAAGGACCTAAAAGAACCTGAGACTTTTTTTTGTCTCAGGTTTTCTCGGGTTAAGAAATGGATCTTATTAATTTTGCATACCTCCTGCTCACGGGAAGTTATTGAACCGTATGAATTTAAGAAACAATTTCAAAAATTGTACCTTGGTTAAAGTCGGTCACTTTCATAGAGCCATAAACCCCTAGATAAAGTTTGGTTTGATTCAGATTCGTTCCCAAACCAACAAAATAAGCAGATTGAGACCCAAAATTATAATCGGTTTCGATCACGCTATAATCATTTAGTTTACCATCCGTTCTGACCCTGGAATAAGCTAAAACACCTCTAACCGCCGATTGAGATTCTTCTTTCCGGGCAAGATCGGTAAACACAACGCTTCCTGTTAATTCAGGGATGCCATTCCCCATAAAGGCTTGCACCCCTGTAAGAGCAGTTCCTCCAAACTTATCGGGCCTTTGATCTTTATGATAATAACTAGTTAGAGGCTGAATACGCTTCACTGAAGTGGTTACGGCTTCATTGAAATAAGCGATGGTTTTCTCATCCAAAGCCGGATTTCCGGAGCAATCTCTTTTAATAGAAGTAGGAAAAGCACCTTCCCAGCCTCTCCAGCCAAAATTAATAAATCCTTCTTGGTCAAGTTCAGTTTTCAGTAAAAAAGATTGAACAAGCTGAGTAACGGGTATTGGTTTATAGGGAACGAATGAAAAAATCGACTCTACTAAATCTTGTCCGACATTTCCCACATACTTGATATATTGATTATTTAACCTTTGAAATGAAATCCCTGGTATATTGCGTACTCCTTTAGCCAATAACGTTAGCGTTTCATAAATAGATGGGGGAAGTTCATTAAAACGTGTGACAACTGGTGGGTTAGTGATAAATGTATTCTTATCTACGTCAATTTCAATAATTTTACCAGCTATTTCCATATTGTCCTGACTTAAATTAAAGGGATCATAGCCTGATCCACCATCTCCAGTTGTTAATATAAGTTTCCCTGTTTCAGGGGAAAAGTTTAAGCTATTGAACCCATTATGATTTAAAAATGGTCTTCTTATGTTGAGTAATGTCCGTCGTTTTTGAGGTTGACCATTCGATGGTAGAATCCATTCTTCCACCGTATCAATATGATCATAATGGTTTTCTCTATTTATCCATTTCAAGTTTAAAGTTTTGGGATCACAAGGATCAGGGGTAAAACCTCCCGAAAGGGCACCGGGACCTTGTGAACCGGCTGCTGAATAATGAAGATAAAAAAGTCCGTTACGATAAAATTCAGGATGAAACGCCAGCCCCAATAATCCACGTTCATCATATCCGCCGCCAGAACTGCCTAGTTTTATGATCTGTGGGCGAATGTCTAAAAATGTCCTTATCACTCCATTTCCTATGTAAAAGATTTCTCCAACCTGGGTTGCAATGAATAATCGTTCAATAGAGTCACCTGGAAGGACAGTTGTTTTCAAAACTGTGGGTAAATTTAACTTACTAACAATGGGCAGTAAACGAACCTTGACTTTTTTCAATCAACTTTACACCCCTTCGTATGGTTTTCTTATAAGAATATGATTAAAATTGTTCTATTAGTCTCAAATAAGTGCCAGGGAAACTAACAAGGCATCACACATATATTTCTGGAATAAGATATGAATCTATGGAGGACGAAATGCCGTTCAAGAATTAAAAAATGAAGTGAATTTTTAATTTTGTAGGATCTTAGTGGATCGTCACCAAGTCACGCCCATATATAGTATAGACGGGCTCCAATTTCCTCTTAGAGTGTATTATATAGTGTAAGGTAATTCTTACTCTTTATACATTCGAAAGGAAGTGAAAAAAATGAACAATGCCTTTCCGATTAGTAATGCCTTACCGATTACTAATGCCCTACCCCAACCTACATTGCCTTACTCCTATGGAGCTCCTGTTTATGCAGGTTGTTTTCCTGCACGTAGGTGCGATGATTTTATACTCATTGTAGTGTTGTTTATTTTATTAATCATTGTTGGTGCAGTTTGTTTCTGTTAAAAGATGTATACAAATATTAATGCTCAGAGTTTATACACCCTGAGCATTTATTTATGATGATTATTGTGTTAATTCGCTTGTTAATCATTATGTGATGAATATAATGATGATAACTTAAAATTCATATTTTTATGAACCTTGATGATCTAAGCTGTTCTTTTGTTCTTGATCACCATCTGCTTGAAATCCACTTCCATAAGAATAATAGAAATCATAATAAGCATTCCTCCAACAACTAACTGAACTGTAAATGATTCAAATCCAAACACTACTGAAAAAATACTTCCAAAAACCCCTTCAAGCATCATAATTAATCCAGCAGAAGTTGCGGAAGTATGCTTTTGAGCTAAAACCTGAACAGTTTGACCAACAAACGAACATATAATTCCCATATATAACAATGGCACTAATGCAACAGACCAATTGATATGAGTAAGCTGGTTATCCTCAACGAACAAGAAAAAAATCAATCCTCCTATGGCTTGTACAGCCGCAAGCATAAAAGCTACAATGCTGACATCAGTTGCTCTTGCTCCGTAGCCGAGATAAACAATAGATGCTGCATAAAAAAACGCACAAATAAAAGAATACACGTCACCGATATTTATGTTTAGTTCTTTATTTAATATTCCAGTTAATATGGTCATTCCAATTAAACATAAGGCGATGGAAAGAAAGCTTTTTCCTGGGAGTTTCTTTTGATAAATAGCCCAGGCAAAGAAAGGTATAATTACTACATATATTGCCGAAATAAAGGCGTTATTGGATGGAGTCGTATACTGAACACCAATAGTCTGTGTTATAAATCCGCCAAAATTAAGCAATCCGGCAATTAGCCCAATTTTAAAGTCCGTAATGGTCATTTTAAATATCTTTTTATAAAAAAACATAAGGATCAAAGCAACAAAGAGAAAGCCTCTGAAAAAATTTATGAGTCCGGCAGACGCATTTGCATCTAGAGCTATTTTCGTTACAACAAACCCTGAACCCCAAAATGCAGAGGCTATCAATAGTAGCACGTTTGCCATTGATTTAGTCATTTTCATATGTAAATTCTCCTTTTCTATAAAAAAATATCCCGCCTCTTCATGAAAAGAGACGGGAACGATCTACTCTTATACAGTTTTCATTGATAATTCAACGATAATTAGTAACGGAATTAATTTTCCGACACACCCCAAATCGAATTCCGAGTATGGGGGTTATTAAGAAGCATTGTTCATTGTTGATAAATTTACCTTTCGACGTTCCCAAACAATTCTTCTTTATACATTTTTGATTCATTATTAATTTACTAAAATATCTAAAAGTAATCAACCCATAGTTTTAAAAAAGAGATTGTGAAGGATCGCACTTCTGTGGCATGGTATGTAATTGCAAGTTCTTTCACTTAAATTGCGTCAGAAAAGAAAAAAGCGTCAATTAGACGCTTTCTAGGTAAGAGGTATTGTAAATGTTATAGTTAAAGGATTACTTTATATTATGATAGCTTGTTTCAAAAGGTCATGGACAAACATTGAGTTTATTAAAATATTTGTTCGACATTGACTAAAATTGTATACGAATGAACTGTAATAATCGAGTATGAATATTTAAGTCATAACCTGTTTATAAAAGCTGATAAAATAAACCAAATTTGGTATCATACCATAACAGTTTGCCATGTTTACGTTTTGGGATACGTGTTTGGAAACTCCATTCAGGATACTGTTTAATAATCTGAACTTGATCACCCGTAGCAACAGCAATAAATGATATATAATGATTTTTTGTCATAGGATGGTCGCTTGAAATAAACCATTCATGATCAACTTCTGTAATTAATAGTTTTTCTTCGACTGTTGCTTTCTTCGCTTCTAATCGTTCTATCTTTCTCCCACAGCAAGATATGCTGATATCTCCAGTTGCTAACACAATATTATTACATGACGGACAAACAAAATAATTCGACTTTTTCATATTTCCCCCTACAAATTGATTCGACGATAATTCACCATCTAAAATATTTTCTATATTTACTCCCAATAGGGTAGATAAGCTTGGTAATAGCGTTACATCTGGGCAGCCATACCCACGCTCCCATTTTGAAATCGTTCGATCAGAAATGTTCATTTGATCAGCTAATTGTTTCTGTGTTAGTCCTTTTTCCTTTCGCAAATGATAAATTAACTCTCCAACTTTACTATTATCCATCATTGTCTCCTCCTGCTCTATTTTCATCTTAGAGGTTTATTCGTTTGTCAACAACAAACGTTCCGTAGAGTTACACTTAATATAGGTATCTTTTCCTTGTTTTTTCCTATACTTGCAAAGAAGGAAGGCTAGTTTCCAACATTAAATAAACTCCATTGTTTTCGGAAATTTTATATGATATATTATCAACATAACTTATTAAAGAACTTTAATAAGTTTTTTGTTCAATACTTATTAAAGTTCTTTAATAAGATTATTTTAAGAGGTGGTGACTCTTGTGAATACGACTCCAAAATCGATGGGGAAAGAAATCCTCCGCGGTATTCGGAAATCTCTTCTAGAACTTGGAAATGCAACAAAAGTTGAACTTAGCGAAAAATTAGGGATTAGTTTCCCTACGATCAGCAAATTCTTAACCCAAATGGAAAAGGATGGGGAACTTATTTCAGTTGGTCTTGATAATTCGAGTGGGGGAAGAAGGGCAAAAAGATATACATATAATCCGGAATATATGTTAGGGTTGGCTATCTATTTAGAAAGAACAGAGACAAATTATATTGTCTTTAACTGTTTAGGTGAAGTGAAGGATGTTGGAAAAACCTCAAGTCTCTTAGCTGCTGGAGATTTAAGTTTATTAACTGTATGTGTTGACGAGATACTAAGGAGCTATCCGAAGATAAGATCTATAGCCATCGGTGTACCAGGTTCCGTTGATAAGGGACGGATTTTTTATATACCAGGGTATGAACATCTTCAGAACATTGACTTAAAGGGATACCTAGAAAATCGTTTCTTCATACCTGTTGTCATTGAGAACGATATGAATGCAGCCGTGCTTGGATATCACAAAAGTAAGGGGATTAAGAAAGATAAATCTCTTGTTTATATCTATTCAGGTCATAATGGTCCAGGTGCTGGAATTATGGTAAATGGAGTCGTGGTACGAGGAAGTACTAATTTTTCAGGAGAGGTTTCATTCGTTCCACAGTACGATGACAAAAATTTTGGCCAGGCTTTGCAAAATGAAACCAGGACGAAGAAAGCGTTTATAGGTGAAGACTATGAGATTGACGCCATTAGTAGGTTAGTAGCTTCATTTGTAGCTATCATTAATCCTTATACATTTATTTTCTGTGATGATGAAGTCAACGCAAATACCTTAGAGCAAATTGTTGATCAAAGTTCAAAGTATATCCCATCTGAACATCTTCCAGAACTTATCTTGAGTGATTGGCAACAAGACTATTTATTGGGATTACAAAGTCTGGGGCTTGATCTCATGATTACCGGATAAGCAGTTAAGAAAAATCAATACCATATGAAAAAATGTAAAGGGGGGACTAGTATGGCAACATTCTTTTTATTAATTATTTACTTGGCATTTATTAGCTTAGGGCTACCTGATTCATTGTTGGGCGTGTCATGGCCAATGATGCAATCGGAGTTTGGAGCACCGCTTGAGACGGCTGGATTGCTTTTTATGACGATTGCAGGAGGAACGATTATTTCAAGTTTTGCTAGCGGAGCTGTATTGAAACGCTTCGGGACAGGGATTGTCACATTTTTTAGTTGTTTAATGACAGCTGGAGCACTGCTCGGCTTTCATTTTGCACCTTCGCTTTTTTGGTTATTCATTTGTGCCATCCCACTGGGCTTAGGGGCAGGTGCAGTGGATTCAGGATTAAACAATTACGTTGCTTCACATTACAAAGCACATCACATGAGTTGGCTGCATTGTTTTTGGGGAGTGGGAGCTACACTTGGTCCCGTCATTATGGCTCAGTTTATTTCAGGGCAGCATTCTTGGAGAAGCGGGTATCTTGCCATCGCTGGTCTACAGTTAGTATTAGTTGTCATTCTTTTCTTCACGTTGCCTTTATGGAACAAGGTTGGAGGAAACAGCACGGTGAGCTCAGTAAATGAACAAGAGAATATGGACCAAAGATTTAGTGGAGCAGATCGTAAAAATCAAAAACCATTGCAAATTAGGGGAGTTAAGCTAGCTTTAATCTCTTTCTTGTTTTATTGTGGCGCAGAGGCAACGATGGGACTATGGGGAAGCAGCTTTTTGATCCATGTGAAAGAGTTATCGGTAGATACCGCGGCAAAATGGGTGTCCATCTATTATGGTGGAATAACCTTTGGTAGATTAATAACAGGCTTTATTACCCTAAAAATAAGGAGTCGGACGCTCATTCGGGCGGGGCAAATAATCGCATTGGCTGGTGCCGCCTTCCTATTCCTGCCATTGCCGTCCACGTTCTCTCTTGTTGGATTTATGATGGTTGGAGTAGGATTGGCACCGATTTTTCCATGTATGTTGCATGAAACGCCAACACGATTTGGGCAGGAACAATCGCAGACCATCATGGGGTATCAAATGGCTGTTGCTTATACAGGTAGTACGTTCCTGCCGCCTTTGCTTGGTCTCCTTGCAGCACACATAACAATAGGAATCTTTCCATTTGTCATTGCAGGTTTCATTGCAATCATGCTCTTAGGATCAGAGAAATTAAATGCCATCATGAAAAGGAAAGAATTAATAAGTGTAAAAAAATAACAACTCCTCAGTCATGTAATTTTAAGAGGTTCTAACACTAAAAGTCGTTCATTGTATTCGTAAGGGCTTTATGGAATAATTGACATCGAAAGTCTAGTTAACAGGGAAAAACAATTTTATGTTGATGGAGGAGATTGTTAATGTCGCCTAACAGCTCTAGCAATCCTATAGAAAAAATACATTTTATGTTAAAATCCACTCCGCCGAGAATAACGTTTCATCAGGATATGACGGAAGAAGAGCGGAGTATTATGCAACAACATATTTCCTATTGGATGGACAAACAGAATCAAGGGATTGCCTTGGTATTCGGACCAGTTCTTAATCCTTCAGCCCCACACGGACTAGCAATTATTGAAGTCGAGAATGAGGAACAAGTTCCAAATCTTGTCTCAGAAGATCCAGCCGTTGTTGCAGGTATAATGACAACGGAATTTTATCCTATGAAAGCAATAGTAAAGAAATAATATTTTCTCTTTTTCATGCGTAATCCTCTTTTTTTGTACTAAGTTGAAGTACGTTGGACCCCAATTTAATTTGATAAAATTGTATGAATTGGAAAACAATAGTGCTTAAGAAAGGAGGGCTTGGTTATGTATTTGAAAAAGTGGTTAACTGGATGGGTGGTTGTACTTGCGATGATGGTGGTGATGGCAGCTCCAGGTTCACTCTCGGTATTCGCTAAATCCAGCGTCGCAGCACAGCCTGAACAGACAGTGAATGCGATAGAGGTTCAACTTCACGATGATTACTTTAATCCGAAAGCCATCACTTTGCAAAGTGGACAAACGACAACGTTAATATTGAAAAACCAAGGGAAGAAAAAGCACACCTTCACCGTGGAAAAGCTCGGAATTAACACCGAAGTCCAGCCGGGAACTGAAGCAACCATTACAGTGACACCGAAAAATCCAGGTACATATGACCTGATTTGCCGGTACCATTTCCAGTCAGGAATGGTTGGAACAGTAATCGTGAAATAACAAAGCAAGGCCAAATGATTATTCTAGTAAAAATAAAGCCTCTCAAAATCAGCCAATCTAGCTGATTTTGAGGGGCTTTTGCTGTTTAGAAAGTTGCTTACGCGTTGATGAAGACTCTTTTTTCATCGCCAACAATAATATCAATCCAATGATACAAGCTGTCCCAACCCATTGGAAAGGACCAAAGGGTTCTTTTAACCAAAAGACTGTTGTTATAACGGCAGCAAGCGGCTCAATACTGCCAAGAAGACTGGATTCTTTAGGTGCCAGACTTTGTAAACTTTCTATATAAAACCAGAAGGCAATCATCGTACCAAAGATGATCACGAAGACTAAATAAAAATAAGCTTCGAGCGGTAAGCTTGTAAAGTCCATTTGCCAAGGCGGTTGGATAAAACTTAAGGCAAAACCACCGATCATCATTGCCCATCCGACAATGACAAGGGAATCGTATTGCGCAAGGAGTGGAACGGCGTATAGCGTATAAAAAGCTAGAGCGATTCCAGATAAAACACCCCAAACGATGGCAGGTGTAGACACAGATAATTGAGAGATGGAGCCATTTGTTAATAAGAAAAAACAACCAACTAATGCGAGAATAACAGTAATCAAATCTCTTAGTGTTATAACCGTTTGTTTACGGAAAATTAGGTAAACGATAATCATAACAGGTGCTAAATACTGTAGTAGTGTTGCAACAGCCGCATTTCCATGTTTAATGGAAGCCATGTAGGTATATTGTACCGCAAGCATTCCGACTAATCCGAAGATAATTAATTGAATCGCAGTCTTTCGAGTTTTCCAAACACCAAATATCTGGGACCGGTCTTTTCCGAAAAATTGAACGGTTAAGAGTAATAACCCTGCTATAAGCAAGCGGGTGGTTACCAGCCAATCTACATCGATTTGATATTGATGAAAAAGCTTTTTTGCTACGGTGCCACCAATTCCCCAAAATACTGCTCCTGTGATAACAAGAAGTATTCCCTTTTGTCTATTCATGATAGATACTCCACCTTAAAATATAAAAATAGTGTTATAATATTTTCAATCATAAAGGGAAAATCTCTGAAATAATACCCTAATTGAATAAAAAAATATAAATATATTGAGGTGGGCAAATGCAAATGCAAGACTTTCTGGTCGACCAAAGCTTAAAAGAATTAACGGAACATCGAACAACTGTCTTACCTATTGCATGTTACGAAACCACGATTAACCAAAATATTAATGGATATATACCGCTTCACTGGCATGATGAAATTCAGTTTGTTCTCGTTGTAAAAGGAGAAGCTATTTTTCAAATAAATGAGGAAAATCTGATTGTTCAAGAAGGAGAGGGGCTCTTTATAAATAGTGGCTGTCTGCACATGGCCAAAGATCTGAATGATTCGGCCTGCACCTATATTTGTTTAAATGTTTCTCCAAGGTTCGTTTTATCACAAGAGCTTTATTCAACCTTTGTATCCCCATATATACAGGCGACTAACATTCCATATTTACCTTTGATTCCTAAGGAACTTTGGGCGAATAATATTTTGAGTTCTTTAATGAAAATCAACCAGTTGATAAAAGAATCTCCACCATATTATGAAATTGACATCAGCCACCATCTCACGTTAATGTGGAAAAACCTCATAATGAATGGGATTCAATTAGAGTATGAACAGCCGGAAATGGTGAAGAATCACCGAATGAAGCAAATGTTACATTGGATTCACCTCCATTATGCTGAAAAAATCCTTTTAGAAGATATTGCACGAGCAGGTCAATTAAGCCGCTCTGAATGTTGTCGATACTTCAAACGAATTTTAAAGACATCCCCTTTGAACTATGTAACCGATTTTCGAATTCAAAAAAGTTTAGTATTACTACAACAACCAGAAGCCAATGTCACAGATGTTGCCTATCAAGTAGGATTTAACAGCACAAGCTATTTCATTGATAAATTCCGAAAGTCGGTGAACATGACCCCATTGGCCTATAAAAAACATAAAAATACCAGTTTTCTTGTGAACTAATACATTTAAAGTAACGGTGTAAAAGTTGAAGAACCAGCTGCCAAAATTCTTGGTGGCTTTCTTTTTGTGTGGTAAAGAAGTTTGCAATTAAATGTTATACGGAATAGCTTGTCTACATAACTATGTATAAAAGGCATAGGGTGTGAAAAATTCATGCGAATATTAAAGAATGTATCTTTATTTTTTCTAGCCTCTATATTACTAATGCTAACAATTATGTTTTTGAACGATAGGTTTAATTTAGGTATTTCTGATAACGATATAGACATTTTTCTTGGACCTTCAATTATGTTAATTTACTTCTGGATTGTTTCTCCGGACCTAAGGAAGCACTTCTATATACAATTCATTAGAGTCAAGGCTTTTGATAGAGTGGTATTGTTACCCGTTCTATTAGCAATATTGGTGCTTTTTTTGTTGTATTCCTATTTCTATTTTCCAGCATTTTTTGCTAAAGAGCCATTATCGGTTGGTAATGCTCAATATTTAGGGCATCAAGAACTTACTACTGCTGGCGAGATTTTATTGTTAGGGATCATAGGACCTTTTAGTGAAGAATTTCTATTCCGCTTCCTTCTTATTGTTTATTTGCCGTACCTAGCCCTCCATCACACGTTTATAAAAAAGCCTCTCGAAACAAAGAAAAACGTGAATAAAATTATTTCTAAACCTTTTATATTCTTAGTAAATGCAGCGAATAAGGTTTACTACCGAGTATTTGAAAGGAAAGATAAAAAATTAATAAGTGGCTGGGTGATACTAGTTTCATGTTTCTTTGCTTTCGTTCATGGACCTGACCTTTATTCATTTCCGCTCTATTTTTTACCTGGTATACTATTTAGCTTTGTCTATTTAAAGTACGGGTTTTTAGCAAGTTGGATTTGTCATGGAACTGCTAATACATTATCAGGGATAGTTAATGCTATATTTATCTCATTTCTTAATGGGAGATGAAAAGAGGTTAGTTGAAGTAGAAATGCAATTCAATTTTTCTTTATTTACATAAAAAAGTGGATGCCTTGTTGTTATAAGTTTTGTTCGCTCCGTATTTTCTTGAGTAATACCAGGCAGCCAGCTGAAACAAGACGATAGGTTTCATCAAAATCACCTGTATAAAATGGATCGGGGACATCTTTCCTATATTTGGTCAGGTCCAGCAGCCTAATGATCTTTGGATGTTTAGGCTTCCCGGTTATCCTGTAAATATTTTTTATGTTGCTTTCGTCCATACCGATAATATAGTCGAATTTCCAAAAGTCTTCTTTCTTTAGTCGTCGTCCAACAAGCCCATTTGAAGAGATATTGTATTTCTTCAGAATATCAAGAGTTCCTTCGTGCGGTGGGAAGCCGATTTGCCATGAACTGGTTGCAGCGGAATCAACTGCGATTTTGTTTGTCAAATTTGCTTTTTTGACTAAGTTGCGAAACAAAGCTTCAGCCATCGGTGAACGGCAAATATTCCCCAAGCATACAAATAAAACGTTGATCATGAAACTTAACCCCTTTAATTGCCTTCTTTTCACTCGTAATCACAAAGTATGTACCAAACAGAAAAATGGAACGGCGCTAGTGCTATTTTTAGAAACTGTTTCCCTGCATCCTGCTATTGCATTAGCAAAAAGTCTTCAAGAGGGCATCATTCCGCCTACGATTAACTTAGAACACCCCGATCCATTATGTGATTTAGATTATGTACCTAACGTAGCCAGACAAACAAATCTCAAAATAGGGATCTCCAATTCATTTGGGTTTGGCGGGCATAATGCAGTCATTGCTTTGAAAAAGTATTAATTGTGAAATAGTTTTAATAGAGAGAGTGACGAAATATACCTACTATCGAGGTACTTCTCCTCAATAAGAATAAAATCAAGGACCGTATTTGTTGTCCTTGAATTAGATATTTAAATATCAACACTATAATTTAACAGAGCCCACCTTTTAAAAAATAAAGACTTTATGTTGGACTAGTTGTAAATTTAACAACTTAAGTAATAGGATTGTTCTAAACTCTCCTCTTACGAGTCAAAAAAGCAAAAAAGGCATTCGAATGAGCTCAGTCCCTAGTCTAAGTGATGAGTTTCTAGAGTGATTTTTCTTATTCAAAGAAGAAGGTTTGTTGAAGAGTAGTATCATTTTTAAAGAAAATTATTAAATAAGTTAATAGCACATTTTGTGAAAAATAGGTAGAAAAATTATTTCTTTAACTAGTTAGTCAACATAACTTACTAGGAGAAAGGAGATGATTTTTTGACAAATAAAACAAATGGAAATGTTTTTGATTATATTGTTATAGGAGCAGGAACGGCAGGAGGAATTGTCGCAAAAAAACTATCAGATGACCCTAATACTAGTGTTCTAGTGCTGGAAGCAGGAACTAACATGACGAATCAGTTTAGCAACCCTAATCTATTTGTTGCGCTTGGAAATTCCACAGATAACAAATTTTCTTTCAATGTCGCAACTAAAATTCAGCAAATTATCTCACGTCAGCTGATCACTTCAAGTGGACGAGCTATTGGCGGGAGTTCTGAACATAATGCTATGTTCGCTGTACGTGGAAGCAGCGATCTATATGATACCTGGGCAGAAATAGTTGAAAATCCTGCCTGGAGTTACAGTAGTGTTCGCTCATTATTTATAGAAAACGAAACGTACACAGGAAAAACGCAATGCGAACATGAACGCGGGGAACATGGTCCTATTTTTGTAGGACAACAAAATATTCCCAAAAAAGGAGTTATTCAAACCTTAACACAAGCCACCTCAAAGGTTTTTGATATCCCGATTAAGGAGGATTATAATACAGGGATAAGAGATGTCACCTCACTAAAAGGTCAATTTACTCAAAAAATGGAAGGTAACAATCTGGTTCGTTCTTCTACGGCCACTGGATATTTAAACGTCAGTGTTGTAACGCAAGGAAATGAATTCCAAGCTGACGAATTTGGAGTTGGCGGCAGAAAATTAATCATTTTTGCTAAAACGACTGTAAACAAAATACTATTTCAACAGGAAAATGGGATTCAAGTCGCGGTTGGTGTTGAATTTGTTAAGGACGGGGAGTCGCAAACCATGTTCGCGCGGAAAGGCATTATCGTCTCTGCCGGACAATTTTCCTCCGTCATCCTTCAACGATCAGGGATTGGGAAAATTGACGATTTAGTTAATGCCGGAATTATTCCTTTGGTGGAAAGCCCTCAAGTAGGCCACAACTTCCAAACGCATTTTTATGTTGGTATGGGGGTTAGAGTGGAAACAAGCAGACTTCTTCAGGTTAGGGATGCTGACCCTAATCAACCTCTGACACTTAAGGCATTTAAAAAGGTGGATAACCCAGAAGGAGGAAGGCGCCTTCAATTATTAGGTGTGTATAATCCACTTTTTATACCTAGTCAGGTAGTGGAAATAAATGGATGGGGATTTAACGAAAAAAATAAAAGTAATGTCATGAGTATTGGAATTGTAGATGTAAATCCAAGAACACGGGGCACCATTCTGGTCGCCCATAGCGATCCAGAGGCATATCCATCAATTGATTTAAACCCGCTGTCAAATGAAGCTGACTTAAATTTCATGGTCGATCGATATATTGAGACTTATAAAATGATTGTTAAGGCTCGCAAGCTTGATAAGGATGGTATCTATAAGGTAGTCTATCCTGATGAAAGAATATTTAAAATGGATGATGAGAAGGAAAAGCGGGCTATATTAAAAGCGTATGTTAGAGCCTCGTATTCCATCTTCACCCATTTCGGAGGACAATGTAAAATGGGGACAAGCATTGGAAATGGGGTTGTCAATGCTTTTCTAGATGTCTTTGGAACCAAAAACTTGAAGGTCGCGGATCTTTCTATTGCGCCTATCTTACCAGACGGAAATACTTCCATGGCAGCACAAATGATCGGATTGAATGCTGTAAGGTTTATTAAAAACGATCCACACCCTATTGTTGTGGATTACAGTGTATTCGAGGATTTTGTCGAGGAAGAGTCAGACGTTCATAATGAGAGTTCAAACGATCATGGATAAAAGTTCATATTGGTAACCAAAAATGATAAAGTAAACAGACCGCACCAAGTGTGTAGTCTGTTTTATTATTTCTTACACTTTTAAGGACAACCTGGAATGAATTTGTGTATTTCTAATGCACCTTTTTTTTAAATCCAAAATAAACGTCAAAACTGTCTCGTAACTTAATACAAACTAGTCCGTCATATACAGTAAAAGGGGGAATGTGTATGAAGAGATGGTTTTTAATATTCATAGCTCTTTTTGGACTTGCCATAATAGGTTGTTCAAATAATGGATCGGCAGGAGGAAAGCCGCCTAAAGCCTTTATAGAAATCAATAATAAAAGATTTGAAACTGTGCTTGGTACTTATTGTTGGCAAGAGAATGGAAAAGGTGAATGCGTCGATTCTGTTGGAACAATTGAACTATTAAAAAGTAAAAAGCCAATAGAAGTAAAACCTGGAGAGAAAATAACTTTCGTGATGGATTATGAACCAAAACCAAATAAATTCCATGTTTTGCAGATAAGCAATAACCAAGAAACTGAAATTGTTGTTAAGGATAATCATTTTTCTGCACCTATACAAAAAGGGCTTTATTATTACTCTTATGGAGTATGGTGGATGGATGAAAAGGAAGAGAATTTATCTCATGGCGATGCTTTTTATGCCTTCTCCTTAGAAGTAAAATAGTTAAAAGGGAAAGCCATTGATACTTTCCCTTTCTTTACTCCTTTATAACAGTCGGGACCTTCGTTTATGATTAAACTAATGTTCCTTCTTGCATTTCAATGGTGCTGTTCATGAACATTTCCAAGTCGGCTTTCGTATTGGAAATGCCGCCTACACCAAAATTCTCAATAAAGAAGTTCGTTACGTTTGGTGATAAGAAAGCTGGTAATGTTGGGCCAACGTGAATATTTTTCACACCCAAGTATAGTAAAGATAAGAATACGATCACCGCTTTTTGCTCATACCATGCGATATTGTAAGATAACGGTAATTCATTTACACTTTCTAATCCGAATGCCTCTTTCAGCTTCAATGCCGTCATAACTAAAGAGTAGGAATCGTTACATTGCCCTGCATCCAGTACCCTTGGAATTCCGTTGATATCACCTAAATCCAGCTTATTATATCGATATTTTGCACAACCTGCTGTTAAAATAATCGTATCTTGTGGAAGCTCTTCGGCAAACTCTTTATAATACGTTCTGCTCTTATGGCGGCCATCACAGCCAGCCATGACAAAGAATCGTTTAATATCACCATTTTTCACCGCTTCTACCACTTGATCCTCTACTTGAGCCACTTGATTATGGGCAAATCCTCCAACAATTTCACCTGTTTCAATTTCTACTGGCGGCTGGCAATTCTTTGCATGCTCAATGATAACAGAGAAATCTTTTGTTCCATCTTCATTTTTAGGAATATAGGTTACACCTTCAACTGCCGTTGCCCCAGTGGTATACATTCTTCCTTTATAAGATTCCTTTGGCGGAACAATACAGTTGGTTGTCATTAAAATCGGACCGTTAAAGCTTTCGAATTCACGAGTTTGTTCCCACCATGCATTTCCATAGTTACCGACAAAGTGGTCATATTTTTTGAAGGCTGGATAATAGTGTGCCGGCAGCATTTCGCTATGTGTATACACATCTACTCCCGTGCCTTCCGTTTGTTTTAATAACTGTTCCATATCTTTCAGGTCATGGCCACTCACTAAAATTCCCGGATTTTGACGTACCCCAATGTTTACTTTCGTCATTTCCGGATGACCATATGTGGATGTATTGGCGGTATCTAAAAGCTCCATGGCATGAACGCCATACTTTCCACATTCCATTGAAAGTTCAATCAATTGTTCCATACTTACAGAATCATCTGTAATCATGGCTAGTGCTTTTTGCATAAACGCATTTAGCTCATCATTTTCATAGTAAAGGTTTGCCGCATGCTCTAAATAGGCAGCCATTCCTTTCAAACCGTATGTTACTAACTCTCTTAATGAACGAATATCTTCATCCTTTGTGGCTAAAATACTAACTTCCTGCGAAGCAGATTTCATTTCTAGTTGATGATTGGTTTCAGCATCCCATGTAACATAATCGCTATTATTGTCTAACGTGTACCCAGCATTGGTAATGGCCGCTTTAATTTCTTCCCGGAGGTTTAAACCTTTTCTTACTGTATGAAAAAACTCATTTTTATCCCAATTGGCATTGGTAATCGTCATAAAAAGACCATTTACAATATATTCATCGGTTTTCTTTTGATTAATCCCGATTCCACGTGCCATTGTATTCACAATCGCTAATCCCTTCATTGTATAAATCAATAAATCTTGCATATTGGCTAAATCATCTTTTTTTCCACATACTCCAACAACTGTACAACCTGTTCCTTTTGCAGTTTCTTGACATTGAAAACAAAACATACTCATTTATAATTTCCTCCTGTGAATGATTGCTAATTTTTTAATTTTTCTAGGTTCTTAGTTAGTGGGAAAGATTGAATAAGGTTTAATAGCAATTATAAATGTAATCAACTTATTTACATTGTCATTATAAATTCATTGATTTTAAATTTGGAGTTCTTAAGGAATCTGTTCATAAACAAGTCAAAAAGATTTGAACACTTCGTGACAAAAAGGACAAATGGATGGGGGGCGGAAATCTAAAAAACAATATCCGATTAGAAAAGATTTAATATCCTTCCATTCTGAATACTTTTCAAAAATATAAGGAAATTAATAATATGTGAAGAAAAAGGAGGAAAATGAGGTGATTCGTGTTAGAAGGAGTCCTTTCATGAAGAAAGAAGTGAAAGATCATAAAGCTCCACATCAGACTTTATCACAGGACAGCCCTTTATCGAAAACACTTGAAAGCAATATACAATACTTCTCCTCTCTGTACAAGGAAAGTTCAGATGTCATTTTCCGAACCTTTATTGTTGATAAGAAAGACGCTGCTATTATCTATATAGAGGGATTAAGCGATACTCAACAGTTAGAACAACAAGTGCTTGAGACACTGTTAGATACAAGTGAATTTGATGAAACAGACTTCCTGCTTTCTATAAAAAATAGATTACCCATTTCAAACATCAACCGGGTCACGACGATTTCCGCCTGTATCGATGCCATTTCCACTGGAAACCCAGTTTTGTTGTTTGATGGATTTGAAGAGGCTTTCTCCTTAGGTTTAGTGAAATTTGAAAAACGCACCATTGAAGAGCCACAGGCGGAAACATCCATTCGAGGACCAAGAGAAGGTTTCACTGAATCTCTTGGTGTAAATACATCATTATTGCGTCGAATTATAAAAGACCCTGCTTTGAAAATGAAGACCGTCTATATAGGAAAATATACAAAGACAAAGGTGGTAATTTCTTTTATAGAGGGAATAGTAGATAAAGCTCTAATTGAGGAAATAGAAAACCGTCTGAATCGAATAAATATTGATGGAGTGTTGGAAAGTGGGTATATCGAACAATTCATTGAGGATAATCCCTATTCTCCCTTTCCGCAAGTTTTGTATACCGAGCGCCCTGATGTGGTTTGCGGTAATTTACTAGAGGGCAGAGCCGTTTTGCTTATTGAAGGGACCCCCTTTTCCTTGGTGGCACCAGTGAGTTTTTTTAGTTTATTTCAATCCCCAGAAGACTATTACGAACGTTTTTGGATAGGGGCCATTATCCGATCTCTCAGGTTTCTTTTTTTAGTAATCGCCCTATTTCTCCCTTCCATCTATGTTTCCATAGTCACGTTTCATCAGGAAATGATCCCGTCTGCCTTGTTGCTAAGTATAGCATCGGCTAGAGAAGGCATCCCCTTTCCGGGCATTGTTGAAGCGATTATGATGGAAATTACCTTTGAAGCCATAAGGGAGGCTGGAGTACGTCTTCCTAGACAAGTCGGTTCAGCTGTCAGTATCGTAGGGGCACTTGTCATTGGAGAGGCAGCTGTTCAGGCGGGGATTGTTTCTGCACCCATGATTATTGTGGTGAGTATTACAGGGATTGCCTCCTTTATGGTACCTCGCTATTCGATTGGTCTAGCCATCCGATTACTAAGGTTCCCAATTATCATTCTAGCAGGCTTTGTCGGGCTAATCGGGGTCATGCTTGCGTTAATTCTGCTCGTGATCCATCTATCAACTTTACGGTCCTTTGGGCTCCCCTACTTGAGTCCAATCGCTACACTACAAAAACATCCGTTGAAGGATACTCTCATTCGTTCTCCCTTATGGAAAATGAACAGACGCCCTCAACTGACAGGTGAAATTAATGCGGTAAGACAAGGAACAAACATAAAGCCTGGTCCTAATAATGGCGGCGGTGAATAAGGTACAAATGGCGGTGAAATTGACATGCTAGAAAAAGGTAAAATATCAAACCTTCACATGGAGATAATGATGGTTCCAACCGTTATTGCTACAGGTATTCTTTCCATTCCGTCTATAGCTGGAAGATTTGCACGGCATGACATGTGGATGACGCCGATCGCAGGTTCTTTAATCGGATTTATAACGGTATACATCGTCTGGAAGCTTCATCAATTGTTTCCAAAGTTGAATCCCATACAATATAGTGAAAAAATTCTTGGGAAAGCAGTCGGAAAGCTATTTAGTGTTTTCCTCGTTTCCTTTTATATTCATGATACAGGGCTAATCATCAGACAATATTCTGATTTCATCTCTGGCAACGTGATGTTTGAAACCCCTAGCCTTGTATTTTCCATCAGCATCATGTTTGTCAGCGCACTAGCGGTGAGGGGCGGGATTGAAGTGATTGCCAGGTCCGCCGTTATTTGCACGACACTATACATGAGTACATCTGTGTCGCTCCTTTTATTATTGAAGGATATTGATGTTACTTTTATGCTACCTATTTTAGAGAATGGGCTCCTCCCGGTTATGAAGGGAGGATTTGTACATACAGCCTGGTTCAGTGAATTGTTTCTTTTAGCCTTCATTTATCCTTATATCAATAGCCCCAAGACGGGTCTAAAGTCAGGGATGAAAATCGCTCTTTTCATCATGCTTTTTCTTTTATATATTCACTTTTTTGTACTCACTTTATTAGGTATTTCATCCGTCAATCAATTTTATCCTGTATACTCGATCGTCCGTGCCATAAGTGTAATGGGATTTTTTGAAAACTTTGAAGTGATCATTACGGCTTCCTGGGTACTCGGGAATTTTGTTAAAGTAACTGTTTTTTTATATGTAGCTAGTTTGGGACTTGCGCAATTATTAAGGCTTTCGGATTACCGACTGATTGTGTTTCCCTTAAGTCTGCTTATCATTTTATTAAGTTATTGGGGCATCCCTAATATTGTCGAATTAATAGACTACATGACAAAAATTCAGCCATTTTATTTTGTGATGGTTCAGACGATCCTGCCCCTTTTCTTGCTCATCATTGCTTTGGTACGTAGGAAAAGGAGTGAGAGCAGTTGAAGAAGATTCTACTTTCCATCATGTGCTTTTGTATTCCCACTCTTTCTGGCTGTTGGGATCAGGTAGAATTGCCAGATCTTGCCATTATTACTGCTGCGGCCATCGACCGTTTAGAAGATGGAAAAACAAGAATCTCAGTCCAGATATTTATCCCACGTACCATTACAAGCGGACAAACAGGAGAGGATCCAAGCTCAGCTTCCACTTTTGTTCGTGAAGGAATAGGCGATAATCTGGCAAATGCCATTTCCAAGTTACAACTCAATGTACCGAGGAGACTGTTCTGGGGTCAATGTAAACTTTTTATTTTTGGAGACGAGCTTGCTAAAAACGGTATACGTAAAGAAATCGATTTTTTGGCACGCCATCCAAGTCCAAGAGGAAAATCACTTTTATATGTTAGTAAAGGGGAAGCGAGAGATATTTTGACATTAATTCCACCTTTAGAAAGATATTCAGGGGAGGCCCTGAGAAAAGTATCACAAATTGAAAATGGAATGATTACAACACTAAAAGATGTAGACATGGGGTTAATGGGTGAGAGTGAAAGTGTGTCTATGCCTTATATAAAAAAGTTGTCCCAAAATGATAAAACAAGGAAATCGAATCAGACCATACCTGTTTTTGAGGGAACGGCTGTATATAAGAAAGATAAAATGATTGGAACGTTAAACATGAAAGAGACACGTGGTTTACTTTGGTTAAAGGACGAGGTGAAAAGGAGTACCATATCCGTTAAGCCTAAAGGTGAGGACGGTAAAGTTACGATGACACCGACGATAGGAAAGATGAGTTTTAGACCTAAAATCAAAGAAAATCGCTGGATGATGCATCTAAATATCGCGATTGAAGGAGATATTGTTCAAAACGAAACGCAGCTAAATCTACTGAATGAAGATGTCCTGATGAAAATCCAGGGAGAATTCGAAGCCGCCTTAAAGAAAAGAGTAGGCCAAACCGTTGAGAAGCTTCAAAAGGAATTCAAGGCAGATGTCATCGATTTTGGGAGGAAATTTCATCAACACTACCCGAAGGAATGGAAAAAAGTGCAGGATCACTGGGAGGAGAAATTCCCAGAGGTCGAGGTCCATATAACAGTGAATGCAAAAATAAGGAGACCTGGTTACATTGGCCCGCCCGCAGCCCTACCTAGAGACGAGGTGAAGGAGTAATGCAATGGAGTTGGGTCACAGTATTAGGCATACAAGGACTTTTGGTAATCATTGTGTTATTCGAGTGGAAGAGACTCAAAAAGGCGTCGAAGGCAGATATCATAACATTTTCAGCAATCCTGTTATTGTCAGAATTGATTGCCTTTTTTAACCTAGAAAACGTGCCGGGGCCTCTTACTCTGCTTCAATACATTTTTGGTCCTTTAAGTAAAATAATGGAGTAAAGCTGCTAAAGGGTTCCGTTACCTGTGGCAAATATTTTGCGAAAGAAAACAGAACCCGTAAGAGGTTTGCTCGGTTTTTCTTATTTTTTGTATTGTGAACATTAGATTTATTCAGTATATTTAATGTAATATCAAGCAGCGAGGAAGGTAAAATGAACCAATCCTATTTTTATTTAAAACTAGAAACACATCAATTACATATGTCTTATAAAAATGAATCTCGTCGTGTGCGTGTTTTATTGCCGAAAAATTATGATAAAGATGTGGCTGAAAATTATCCAGTTGTCTATATGCATGATGGACAAAATGTTTTCTATAGTAGTGAAGCTTATAGCGGGTATTCATGGAAAGTAATTCCGGCAATTAAACAAAACCCCGATTTACCGAAGATGATTATTGTGGGGATCGATAACGCTGGACAAGATCGAATTAATGAATATACGCCTTGGAAAATTACTGAAAGCCCACTTCCTGAAGATATTGAACTAGGCGGAAGAGGAGCGGAGTTTGCTGAGTTTGTCATGACGGTCGTGAAGCCGTTTATCGATGAGCATTATCGAACAAAGGCGGATAAATATCATACAGCGGTGATTGGCAGTTCACTTGGAGGAAATATTTCGGCTTTTATGGGTATTGAATATAAAGAACAAATTGGTGGTTTAGGTATTTTTTCTTTAGCCAATTGGATTACAAGTAAAGCCTTTGACAGTTATATTGCCGGGAAAGAGTTGGATCCTGAACAACGTGTGTACATTCAAGTGGGGACTCAGGAGGGTGACGATACCGATCGACAAATGATGTTTGGGAATATGAAACAGGCCTATATCGATTGCTCGCTTAAGTATTATAAACAACTGATAAAAGGCTCTGTTCCTATTGATAGCATTCGTTTAAATATTTTTGCGGATGAAGAACATAATGAAAAAGCTTGGGCAAAACACTTGCCAGAATGTTTACGTTTCTTAAGTGTGAAGTGGTCTTGAATGAATTGAATATTTATATTTGACTGAATCTGAACAAAATAGGAATCTATCAATTTTTTGAAAATTTTTGAAAGTTTATATTGAATATATATTGAAATAATTGTACCCTAGTTGAGAAAATAATGAATTTTTTGATTCTGTGAAAGGGGCTTTTTGTATGAATTATATTTTGATATCACCATATTATCCAGGTAATTTTCAGCCATTTGCTCATCGTTTAAACGATGCAGGTGTCAATGTATTAGGAATTGGCGAAGAGCCATATGACCAATTAGGTAGCGAATTACAAAACTCTTTAACAGAATATTATCGTGTAAATAATTTAGAAGATGTCGATGAAGTGAAACGTGCAGTTGCATTTTTATTTTATAAACATGGTCCAATTGACCGGATTGAATCCAATAACGAATACTGGTTAGAACTTGATGCACAGTTGCGTGAGCAATTTAACGTGTTCGGCAATAAATCAAATGACTTGAAAAAAGTTAAATATAAATCTGAAATGAAAAAGTTGTTTAAACAAGCAGATGTGCCTGTGGTAGAAGGAAGAGTCGTAAAAACTAAAAAGGATTTATCTAAAGCTATTAATGACTTAGGACTGCCAGTTATCGCGAAACCTGATAATGGAGTGGGATCCGCTGCAACCTTTAAATTAAGTTCAAAAGAGGATGTACGCCATTTTGAAGAAGAATGGGGAGAAGCGCAAGTTTACTTCTTAGAACCATATGTCGAAGGAGGCGTGCTTTGTACATTTGATGGTTTAGTGGATCAGCAAGGGAACATTGTTTTCCAAACCAGCTTTACCTATAATGTGCCAACACTGGAACTCGTAAATGGTCAGTTGGATTTAGCTTATGTGATTCAAAAAGAAATCGATCCAAAACTCGAGGCTTATGGAAAGGCGATTGTGAAAGCTTTTGGCATGAAAGAACGCTTTTTCCATATTGAGTTTTTTAAATTAGAAAATGGGGATTATGTTGCACTTGAATACAATAACCGCTTGGCTGGCGGCTACACGGTTGATATGTACAATTTCGCGTACTCCATTGATTTATTTGCACAGTATGCTGCGCTTGTGACAGGAGGAGAATTCAAAGAGCCCAATGTCGAAAACCAGTTTTGTGTCGGTGTAACACAGCGTGATGTGTATGAGTATCAACATGATACCAATGCTATTTATGAACGATTTGGAGACCGGGTGAAGTTTGAACAGCGCATGCCAGAAGCGTTTGCGGAACTCCAAGGAAATCAATTTTATGCGATTAATGCAAATTCGCAAGAAGAAGTGGATGAGATTATCCGTTTTGTACATGAACGAAAAAATTACAGCATTGCAAACGTATAGGGATAGGAGATTTTTTATATGCATATAGAACAGTTACACCATTGGAGCGGTGAATTAGGCCGTGAAATGGTGTTGAACAGATATGGACACAGCGGCATGCCAATCGTAGTTTTTCCTTCATCTGGAGGGACGCATACGGAATACTATGATTTTGGAATGATTGATGTGTGTCATGACTTTATTGAATCAGGAAAAGTTCAGTTTTTTACATTGGCGAGTATAGATAGCGAAAGTTGGCTGCACGACTCAAAACCGGCGCATGACCGTGCATTAGCCCACGCGGCATATGACCGATATGTGATTTCAGAAGCTATTCCCTTTATTAAACATAAAACAGGTTGGTTTGATCCAATGATGACAACGGGCTGTAGTATGGGGGCCTATCATGCGTTGAACTTTTTCTTGAAACATCCGGATGTCTTCCAAAAAACCGTTGCACTGAGCGGTATTTACGATGCGCGTTACTTTTTTGGGGATTATGGAAATGACCCGCTTGTATACGAAAATTCACCGAGTGATTACATATGGAATCAAAATAATGGCTGGTTTATTGACCGATATCGTTCAGCAGATATCATTATTTGTACCGGGCTTGGTGATTGGGAACAGGAAGGGCTGCCATCATACTTTACATTAAAAAAGGCCTTTGAAGAAAAACAAATTCCAGCATTGTTTGATGAGTGGGGCGAAGATGTTTCACATGATTGGATTTGGTGGCGCCGCCAAATGCCGCATTATTTAGGAAAATTATTTTAATAAAATGTCAAAAAAACATCAGGACGGTTAAGTTGCTGGTGTTTTTTGATTGGGGATTTTTTGATTTTTAGGTTATTCGTGAGAAATGTCCATCCGGTATTTTAAAGAAAATTCAAAAATAGACAAAGTATGATAACTTTAAAGTATAATATGAAATAGTTATGTTTGTTCGGTCAGTAGATAAAATGAAAATCAATTTTTTCTGCACCAATCAGATATTGAACAGAATATGAAGGGTAACAAAGATGAGTATAATAAAGGATTTTTTGCTGCAACTGGCGTTTATGGTAATACCCATTTTTATTTACTTTACATTTATAACGGAGAAGGTAGAAAGCACTAAAAAGAAGACAGTAATAATGTCCGTTTTGTGGGGTATATCCATATTATTTTGTATGTCTTTCCCAGTGAGTTTTGGACAAAATGCTCGCTTGGAGTTAAGAATTATTCCTCTATTATTAGGGACGCTTTACGGCGGTTTTTGGTCAGGCATTTTCCTATCAGCGCTAATCATATTTTTTCGACTTTATTTTGGAATCAGTTTAGGATTTTATAATACTGTTCTTGTCTTATTATTTGCACTGCCTGTAATATTGTTTTTTCAAAAATCGTTTGCAAGTTCAAAAAAAGAAAAAAGAGTTAAAATTGCGGTTGGTCTTTCCCTTTACTACTGTCTTATTGGCCTTACTTTATTTTGTATTCTAAGAGGTTTTTTAATAGATTATTTTAAAGTACAGATTATTCATCTTCTCTTTGTAGTCGCCGCTACTTGGTTCTTCACTGTGTTATACGAAGCTATCAGGGAGATTCACCAACTTCGGTCAGAGATGCAAAACACTGAGAAATTAAAAGTAATTAGTGAGTTAGCCAGCATTTTTGCTCATGAAATTCGAAACCCGATGCAAGTGACTCGTGGCTTTCTGCAACTTCTAAACGAGCCTGATTTGCCGAAGAAAAAGAAGGAATATATTCATATATCTATCGAAGAGCTAGATCGCGCAAATGAAATAATAAATGATTTTTTATCTTTTGGTAAACCCTCCATAAATAACAATGGGAGAATTGACGTAGGTTATCAGTTACAACGTGTTGTAAATATGATTCAAAGTTACTCTCTAAGCCATAATGTTGAGATTAAAACTGATTTTTATAACAACGGTTGGATCCATGCTAATCCTCAAAAATTAAACCAATTATTGATAAATATTTTGAAAAATGCGATAGAGTCTATGCCAGATGGTGGAATTGTCTGGATTACAAGTTGTTCAACAGCGGATGGATATATAAAGATTACTATTAAGGATCAAGGGATTGGTATGACAAAAGAACAAATTGATAGACTTGGATCCCCTTTTTATACCTTAAAGGAGAGTGGAACAGGACTAGGAATGATGGTAAGTTTCCAAATTGTCCGTTCTTTTAAAGGTAAAATACAAGTGGCAAGTGAAAAGGGGAAGGGGACAGAATTTATTATATTACTACCGCAAATAACTTAAAGGTTATCTCATTTTCAAGAGTGGAAGAATCATCTTATATTTTCAATTACTTCGATAAAAAGGAAGGAGTGCAAACGATGGATTTCGAAACGGTTATGCAGGAACTTGAAGCCCTCGGCAAGGAACGTACGAAAAAGATATACACAAGTAATGGTGCACACGAACCGCTTTTTGGAGTAGCTACAGGTGCAATGAAGCCGCTTGCAAAGAAAATCAAGAAAAATCAGCCTCTCGCCGAGCAGCTTTATGCAACCGGGAACTACGATGCCATGTATTTTGCCGGCGTCATTGCGGACCCCATGATCATGACGGAGGCAGATTTTGAGCGTTGGATCGATGGGGCGTATTTTTATATGCTATCTGATTATGTGGTTGCCGTAACGTTGTCCGAAACCGATATTGCACAAGATGTTGCTGACAAATGGATTGCAAGCGGTGAAGAACTTAAAATGTCGGCAGGCTGGAGTTGTTATTGCTGGCTGTTAGGTAATCGTAAGGACAGTGAATTTAGAGAAAGCAAGATTGAAAGCTTGCTAGATCAGGTGAAAAATACGATTCACGATGCTCCTGATCGAACAAAATCCGCTATGAATAATTTTATGTACACAGTCGGGATTTCCTATGTACCGCTCCATGATAAGGCGGTTGAAACGGCAAAAGAAGTAGGCCCAGTAGAAATCAAGCGGGACAAGAAAAAAAGCAAGATTCTCCTCGCTTCCGAAAATATCCAAAAGGAAATCGATCGAGGAAAACTTGGTTTCAAACGTAAATATGTAAGATGTTAGCATCCTTTGTGGGAAGTGGCTTAGTAATTACATTACTGAGCTATTTTTTTATGCAAAATTTGAATAAATTTAGGATGGATTCACGTATACACGACAAATTATTCATTCTATCATGGGACTTTCTAATTAAAAGGGTGAAAAATGAGGATTTTTGCAAGATTAAGCAGGATTTTTAATTTTTATAAAAGAATATATTATATACAATTCAAATCACTGGTTCATACTGGAAAAACTGTGCTAAAAAAGTAATGATATGCTCACACAGGATGTTGTTTTCACTATGTAAATAGTCACTCATAAAAATAGGTCAAAGCATATTATTCATCTATTCTATCAAGGTATGAAAGAGGGTATTCGATATGATTGAAAATTTCTTTGCTGACTATAAAAAATATATTGTAGTACCAGAAGATGAAAAGGCTGGTAATGAAGTATTTGATCCCCAAAATTTTGAAACATATTATATATTAACACTGTCCATTTTTGATTCCCGTATATCGAGCTGGAAGGATGCTAGTAAATTTGAAATTGATGTGGAAAAAAGTATCAAAACAGTCCTGAGTGATTTCAATCAAAGGCAGCATAAGCAGTACCATCTTCAATTACTAGAATTTGATCGATATAAAAACTATTTTATCTTGGCTTTTTCATCTAAAACAAAATTTAATCCAGGGGAAGAAAAGGAACGTATCACGTATGTCATTGATAATATACTCACAAACCCTTTTTATGTTGGACAAGGCTGGTTTAATTTGATTGGTGAAAAAGGAAAAGTGGCTCGAAAGCTCTTTTGCTGCTCCTTTAAGGAATATGTTGTGGAGGACCGAAACCATTCTAAAACGGAAGAAAAATATGAAAACATCAGTGAATTTATCCCTAAGAATGGAGAGATCAAGCTGATCAAAAGCATCTGAGCAAGGTTTTTGATGATGACCCAAATCTTGGGGTTAGAACATTTATGAAAATAATTTACCTGTTTTTGGGCATCCTCTTTGTGAGGATGTTTTTTTTTCTAACCAAAAGGGGTGAAGGTGTTTGAAATGCCCACAATGTGTTTATTCCAATCCAGATGGAGTAAAGTTCTGCATAAGCTGCGGCGAAAGGTTTTTTAAGGATAACACACAAGAAGATGAAAACAGTTTTTTTTATGAGTTTGCCCATTATGTCGATATGGTTCCGAAATACCAACGCTCGGTTGAGCCGAAATTTCAAAATGTATTTTCTCGTGTTTTCAGGAATCATAGTGAACTGGAAGCTGAACGGCTGTTTATCGTTGGAACGGCACTAACGACACCCAAGATTTCAGAAGTGAAAGACACTTGGCCGAAACCGTGGCTTTTTGCAAGGGTATTTATCATTGCTCTTCTGGCCTTCGCAGGATTTTACATGGGTGTGACATATTTCGGTAATGTAAACTTTATACCTGGATTGATTATTGTTGGCGCATTTGCTGTTCCGTTTACAACGTTAATCTTCTTTTGGGAAATGAATGCTCCGCAAAATATTGCTTTTTATAGGGTGATTTATATCGTGTTGATCGGCGGAGTTCTCTCGATGTTAGTCGCACTTGTGTTTTTCGATATTCTGAAAAATATGATTAATCCGATTACAATTGGCATTGCAGAGGAACTGGCCAAAGCTATAACGGTCATTACGTTTGTTCGATACCGAAAATACAGATATATACTTAACGGGCTTCTTATTGGTGCCGCCGTTGGAGCGGGTTTTGCCGCGTTTGAAACAGCGGGCTATGCACTAAGGTCATTGCTTTCTGGGGATGGTGCAAATCTCTACAACACCATCCTGTTTCGAGGGATCTTTGCTCCCGGCGGGCATATTGCCTGGGCGGCGCTGACTGGTGCAGCATTCTGCAGAGTGCAAGGGGACCATCCATTTAATCTTAAAATGCTATTCCGTTTTAGGTTTTTACGCGTCTTTGTCTTAGTGGTATTGATGCATGCGTTATGGGACACTCCCATAACAGGAATGTTCCCATTTGGACAGATTTTTTTAATGCTGGCTTCATGGGTAGTTGTCTTCCTGCTCATCCGTGCTGGCCTTAAGGAAATCGGAGAAAGAAAAATATCTGTATAAGAGGCAGAGGAGAGATCCTCAACAGGTTCCGTTGCTTATTGCAATATACAAAATGTAAAATAAAATGGCCGACAAATTTGTAATCTAATTTGTTGGTTATTTTTGTTTGCAGGAGAACTTCCGGTATCTCTTCTCGTTATTTATCCGATTTAAAAAAGTTAATAAACCGATGATAGGGGCATTTGGCCAATGACGTATCATCGTCACGAAGAAAATATTGTCTCCACTCAAAATTATCCTCTGCTCCATAACTGTTTAAATCGGGATGGATCGGAGCGGAATCGTAGGCTGCCAGTCTTTTTCTAACTTGCTGTTTAATCCCTTTTGCAAAATTGGGTGACTTATTAAATTCATTAAGGACCCAGCGAGGAGTAATCGCGAGCATCAGTTCATCAAAATGCCTGCTTTTTCGATTCTTATGGGCAGGGGTTGCGCAGTACATAAAATATTTCTCTCCATGATAACAAAACTCCCATATTGGAAGATGGGGGTCCATAGGGATATCCTCTGGCCAATCATATGGGTCGATGCTCCGTAAGCCACTGAGATGGTTCCAAAATAATTGTTCGTACTCTTCAACCGTATAGGCCATCTTCATGTCCTCAGGCGTTTCATAAAAAACAATCAGTGATGTGTTGCTTCCAATTTCCCTTGAAACTTCTGTGTAGCTGCTCAAGGCTTCAGCAAGTTCAAATACAGTAGAAGCTTCTCGTGGATTCCCAATAAAGCTGTATCGCAGCTGATTCTTTGCGAATCCAATAGTGGCAGGGATGCACGGAAAGGGTTTGTCTTTGTCACTCATTTTAGTAGAGAATTTCTCTATCGCATTCTTTTTCCAGTCCGTTAATTGTTTCCGGCTTAAAGGATCATCTCTATATAGTCCTTTCATGATTGACACCTCCATACTGCAGTATATTCATACGTACAAGAGTGGGGAGATGTCCCGATTTAAATGGGCAAACATCTAGGTACATTGGAACATCGATTGGTATAAAGAATCATAGGGACAATGATCTTCCGCCTGTCCTTTTAAAAAATTCAGGCATCAATTGTTGATCCAAGAATAGATGTTAAAGATGGTTCAATTTCCATACTCTATGAGGAACTGGGGCAGATTGGAGCGCCATTTATCAATTCGAGGAGGATGCTTATGAGATTGATAACTTGGACTTTGGGAATATTTAAAAAGAAGCATCGGATTACAGCCGTTCCGTATACCAAGAATATGAATCTTGTTGTAGGGAGCCTATTGGGTGGGTTCGCTGCTATCCTTCAATCGGCAGGATTGATAGGCGGGATTGGCTATGCGCTTAGCATTATGGCTGCCGGACCGATTATCCTCGCAACCGTCCTTTCTATTCGAATTGGTCTGTTAACATATGCGGTCACTACTCTATTATTGATCATCCTCCAGCCAAGTGAAGTACTTATTTTCCTGTTTACCACTGGACTTCTCGGGATTGCCCTAGGGATAGGATTTAAATTTTATAAAACGGGATCTATGGTTTCGGTCATGGGTGGAACATCCCTTTCGTTTGGGATTCTTATTTTACTTTATATATTCCAGTTCCCCGTGTTAGGCCCTTCTATCTCAAGGCAGGGAAGTGGAACAGTGGTAGCAGGCGTTTTCCTATTTAGCCAGTTTTATAGCTGGATTTGGATGAATCTTAGTATAGTTGGAATGAAGCATTTAAATAAGGTCCTGTTGAGAAAGATATGGGTAGAGAAAGATGAGTCAAGTTGAACGTTATGGGGGATATTGAATGGCTGCTTAAAAATAATTTTTTGTTAAAAATCATGCACGTTTCTTCTCCATCAACATAAATTAACTTCTGTGAGTAATTTGATTGGAAGGAAGAAATCGCTATGAATAACCATGAATTAAAAATTAAAACGACTAAAAATTCATTTAACGGTGGAGGGACTGAATATAAAGTAATTGATATAAAGGTAAATGATCTATCTGAAAATTTATATGCTGTCGTAACTCCTATTAAAATGAAATAACTATGTTTTGAGTGCAAGACTAGATAAAACATACTGCGGATAACCAACGATCGATCGAACGTGTGGCCTCATCCAATCGTGAGGCCTTATTTAAATTTTGCTCTTTTCTAAAAGATAGATGGGTCTAAAATTCACTCGAAAATATATAAGTGCCAATTCCTTGCACACGGGTTAACTCCCGTCATTTTCACTAAAATTTGAAAAAATATCTTGAAAAAGATTCATTTTCCGATTATTATGTAAATATGACGTAAGCATTATGCCGGTTTAGCTCAATTGGTAGAGCACGACCGAATAGGCATCCTGATTAAACTTCAGCAAACTGACCGAGCTGCTACTTGCATAAGCATTCTGAGGTCAGGATGACGTAACTATCCAGCGTGTACAAAACTTAATATCATTTCAAATTTATTTGCCGGTTTAGCTCAATTGGTAGAGCAACTGACTTGTAATCAGTAGGTTGGGGGTTCAAGTCCTCTAGCCGGCACCAGAGTATTTTGCGATAGCAAAATAACTTACATTATTCCGCAGTAGCTCAGTGGTAGAGCTATCGGCTGTTAACCGATCGGTCGTAGGTTCGAGTCCTACCTGCGGAGTTTAGTCTAACAAAATTTACATTAGAAGAGAACATAAAGTCACATCCAATTATCGGGTGTGACTTTTTATATTCTATTATTTGAGAAGGAGGTGGGATACCAACTTAAAATGATATTTTAATGAAGCTTTTTTGTATCGTGACTAATATTATTTATATATTGAAAAAAGTAAAAAACTAAACACCTTAAAAAGTGTATTGCAAAATATTGGGATTTGGTTAATCCATCTATGGAAGCTATTTTAAAACGTTTAAGTAATTTTAATCCTCCTAGATAAATAAAACAAAAGTGAAGAATTAGATTTGATATTAGATATAAGGGAAATTTACCAAAAGTTAATTTTAACATCCAAAGACTTGCTACAAAATATGGACCAAAATTAAAAAAGTTTGCACTATCCAATGGTGGTACCCCTTCATAAATTTTCCACCATTTTTTCTTTTCACCGAACAAGTCTAAAGCTTTTGTGAATATACTAATAAATAACCCGGCTGGTAAATATTTTTTTAATGAATTCCTACCTAAAAACGGAACGGTTAGCCAAGGTAGAATTAGCAAAGCTATATAAAATAATTTTGAGTTTTTCATTAAACCACCTCTAAATTTATGTTATGTACTTTATTACAATTTAACCAAGCTAATTTCATTAAACTATTTTTCACGAAATAAAATTATCATGTCAACGAAATACCATAAAAATTTCCACTTGAGAAGTAATCGAAACAAAGCGACAAGACAAATATATAAGTAAGATTAAACAAATAGTAGAAGGTGAGAAAATGGAAGCAATCGTCCTGGCAGCAGGATTTTCCAGCCGTGCGAATGCATTTAAAATGACTTTGCCATTGGGAAAAATGAGCGTATTAGAGCAAACGATTTCTAAATTTGAAGGATTGTGCAGCAAAGTCATCGTCGTAGCTGGTTTTCAAGCAGAACTCATCCAAGTAGAAATGGAAAAAATCATCAAGAAAAATGCCTATTCCTTTCAGATAAAATATATTTACAATGAAAACTTTAATCGGGGAATGTTTTCTTCCATTCAAAAGGGCTGCAACGAAGTAAACGCGCCAACGTTTTTTATAACTCCCGGAGATTGTCCGCTTGTCAAAAAAGAGACCGTTCAGCAACTAGCAGAACAAGAAGGGAACGTAATTATTCCGAGCTTTAACTTTAAAGGGGGTCACCCCATCAAATTATCTAGTGAAGTGCAACAGAAAATTCTTAAAACCAATCCAGACAGTAATTTGCGTGTGGTCCTTAACAAATATGAAAAGAAGTATCTAAATGTAGAGGATCCAGGAGTACTGTTGGACATGGATACACCGGAGGAGTATCAAAAAGCAGTTCATTATTATCATGATTGCATTTGTAAATAATCTACTATGTTTTTAAGATTTTGCGGCTTACCCCAACTGCTTGTTTTAATGCGAACAGGCAGATTGGTTGGAGCCGCATTTTTTTGTTTTTTTAACGAGGCAGTTGATCGGAAATGAGCAAGCAAATGATCTGAAAATACTATGTCAAATATTCTTACATAAATAGGTAAAGCCTTTCGATATTAAAATATAATTAAAACAACGAAACTTGAATGAAATGAATCATAAAATAGGATTCTCATTTATAAAATCATAGGAAGAGGTTTCTATTAATAAAGTGTCCCCTTTAAAAAAGAGTCGAAGGGTGTTGTTGGAATGAACCTAAAAGACATAAGCACCTCAGTGCCCAAAAAGGATCATAGTGGTAAAGTATCGGGTCAGCTGCCCTACATTAGTGACGTGAAAGTAGAAAATATGGTTTATGGTGTTTTGTACAGGTCGCCAATTGCATATGGAAAAATCAAATCCATTCAATTGCCGAAACTACCGGAAGGATATGACGTGGTTGGAGCCGAGGATATTCCGGGACCGAATTATGTCAAGATTATCCAAGAAGATCAGCCCATTTTTGCGAATGAATGGGTCAATTATATTGGAGAGCCGATATTGATGCTCGTAGGCGAAGACCTAGATACCTTGTATAGGTTACTAAATGAAGTAAAGGTTGATTTTGAAGAGAATCAGGCTATTTACACATTGGACGAAGCGATCCATCAAAAATCAAAACCTGGGGTTACGATGGCAAGCTATGAGTTTGGAGAAAGCTTAGCTGTCATTTCAGCCATCGAGCAAAGTGCCTACAGAATCATCGAAGAAGTGTATGACACGGGTTATCAGGAGCATGTCTACCTTGAGCCACAAGGAATGCTCGCCATCTATAAGGAAGAAGAAATTGAAGTCCAAGGTTCTATGCAATGTCTATATTATATTAAAAATGCCTTGCTTAGTGCTTTAGCCTGTGGTGACGATGAAGTCAGAGTAGTTCAGAGCCCGACTGGCGGAGGCTTTGGCGGCAAAGAAGAGTTTCCTTCCATGATGGCCTGTCACGTAGCGGTGGCGGCCAAAGCAGTCAAAAAATCAGTGATGCTCGTGTTTGACCGTGCGGAGGATATGGTGGTGACCACGAAAAGGCATCCCGCTAAACTCAAATATCGAACGGCCATAGATAAGGAAGGAAATATCTTGAGTCTGTGTGTGGACATCTATCTCGATGGCGGAGCGAATGTGGGGTTGAGCTCTGTCGTGCTGCAGCGTGCATTAATAAACAGTGCCGGTGTATATAAAATTCCACATTTTCATGCAAAAGGCTATGTATTAAAGACGAATACCGTTCCGAATGGCGCTTTCAGAGGCTTTGGTGCTCCACAGAGTTTTGCCGGTATCGAAAGTCATATGGGACATCTTAGTAATCAGGCAAATATCGAACCACTTGAATATAAACGAAAATACCTCGTCAAGCAAGGAGATCCTACCATCACTAAAGGTATATTCCGCGATCCAATCTTGGTAGAAGAAATGATTGAGGACCTGCTTAATTCCTCAGATTACAAAAAGAAAAAACAGGAGTTTCAACGATTCAATCAACAAAGTCAGCGGTATAAAAAAGGCATTGGAACCTCCTTATTTCTCCACGGCTGCGGATTTACGGGCAGTGGCGAACGAGACCATATTAAAGCAACGGTAAAACTGGTTAAATCAAAGGACGACCAGGTCTCACTAAAAATCTCAAATTCTGATATGGGACAAGGAATCTATACGACGTTGAGTAAAATTGTCGCAAAAGAACTCGACCTACCATACGAAAGAGTTTCGTATCCTTCTCCTGATACAAAAGAGGTTCCAGACTCCGGCCCGACTGTTGCCTCCCGGACAACGATGATCGTTGGAAAATTGCTTGAACGGGCTGCCAAAAAACTGAAGGATCAGTGGAGGGCAGGGGAGGAACAAGAAGTAGCGGAGCATTATGTTCATCGTGAAATGATTCCGTGGAACGAGTTGACCTTCACTGGAGATGCTTATCCGGCATATTCATGGGGTGTGAATATCGTTGAACTGGAAGTGGATACGTTAACAGGGAATGTAAAGCTAGAAAAAGTATACGGCAATTATGAAGTGGGGAAGGTCATAGATGACCGGATTATGAAAGGCCAAATTGACGGTGGTCTGGCTCAAGGGTTAGCGTACGGGTATTTAGAGAAGATGACATCACATCTTGGCAAGATCCAACAAAAAAGCATATCGGATTATGGACCTCCGACTTCCTTGGACGTGGTTCCAATCGAAAGCAAGGTCTTTGATAACCCCTATGCGGATGGTCCATACGGGGCAAAGGGAGCAGGTGAATTGACGTTAATCGGCGGCGCTCCAGCAGTCCAAGCGGCCATCGAGAATGCATTGCAAACTTCTTTTCAGCAAATTCCGATTACACCGGAAGTCATTATTGAAAGTCTTAGGGTGAAAGAGGGTGAAGAAGGTTGATTAAATTCACACTAAATGGAAGAACGATAGAAACGGACGCCTCTCCCGCAATAAGATTACTAGATTTAATAAGAGAAGAGTTTGAGTTAATTGGAACAAAGGAAGGCTGCGGGGAAGGGGAATGCGGTGCCTGCAGTGTGTTTGTGAATAACCTCCTGCAAAACAGCTGCCTGATTCCCATTGGTTCGATTGAGGGAGCTGATGTCCAAACGATAGAAGGGATTATGGAGACGGAACAATTTAAGATATTAGATGAGAGTTATTCTGAAGCCGGTGGGGTGCAATGCGGTTATTGCATACCTGGGATGGTCATGGCAAGTGCCGCTTTATTATCCAAAAACCCTCATCCATCAGAGGAAGAAATCCGTGAAGGTATTTCCGGAAATCTGTGTCGATGTACGGGCTACAATATGATTGTGAATGCGATCAACCTAGCAGCGAAAAAAGGGGACGGCATATGGCAGAAAAAATAACCTCGTATCGCTTCGATCATTTAGACGACACGTTGAGTCAATTGAACAAAGAAGATTGTGCCATCATGGCGGGTGGAACGGATGTCATGGTCCTCCACAAAAGCCGAAGAGGAACAGCTCCGAAAATTCCCAAACCGATTATTTTTATTGATCATTTGTCTGAACTAAAGCGGGTCTATCAAAATGAGAAGGATCTTCACATTGGGGCTTGCTGTACCTATAGTGAATTACTGGAAGAACGGTTAATCCCAGTCCCATTAAAGGACGCGATCAGAACGATTGCGGCACCGGCCATTAGAAACAGAGGGACATTAGGTGGGAATATTTGCAATGCATCTCCGGCTGGCGACACACTGCCATTATTATACGTTTATAATGCAAAACTTGTACTGCGTTCCATTCATGGTGATCGGATCATGGCTATTAGCGATTTTATTCAAGGCCCCCGAAGGATCGTGCGGAATCAAAATGAGATTTTGGCTGAAATCATATTGCCGTCTGTTTTAGAAGAAGGAGCTCATGTCGTTTTCGAGAAAGTCGGCAACCGCAACGCTGATGCCATTGCCAAAGTAGGGTTTGCAGGATACATCCGAATCAATGATGCTCGAATCGATGATGTGCGTTTTGCCTTCGGGGCGGTCGGGCCTACAATGGTTCGTTCCATTGATATTGAAAAGACACTGGTCGGAAAAAGCGTACCATTAGCCGACGCCGACATCGGTCAGGTAGTGGCAGCATTCAGTAAGATTATTCGGCCAATCGACGATCAGCGCTCCACAGCAGCTTACAGAAAAACCGTTTCCTTAAATTTGTTACGTTTTTTTCTTAGCATGAAGCAATATCAGCCGACTTAATGTTAATAAAAAGGGGGGAGCTTATTCATGCTATTGATGGAAAAAGTCGCCATACTGAACCGTCAAAACGAAACCTTTGCCTTAGCCATGATCATCGAATCAAAGGGCTCAACTCCCCAGCATGTTGGAAAAATGATTGTATACCGTGATGGCACAATTGAAGGTACTGTCGGAGGGGGCTTGGCTGAATACTATATCATCGAAGAGAGTGTTAAAGCGATCCAAGATGGGAAATCGAAAATCGTTGAATACAAATTAAATAAACATGCAAAAGACGGAATTCAAATGAATTGTGGCGGAACATTGCGGGTGTTTATTGAAGTCTATAAAAGCAGGCCAGAACTTGTTCTATGCGGTGCCGGACATTTAGGCCAAGCGTTGGCAAAGCTGGCGGATTTCCTTGAAATCCCTTATTGCGTTGTCGATGATCGGGTTGGTTATTGTACGCAGGATCGCTTTCCAAATGCGACGAACGTTTATGTGGACGAGGATATTGAAAAAGCCTTGCTGGAAGCCGGCCTAAATGAGAACTCCTATGTAGTGATTGTGACAAAGGATGGCGATGATATCGTCTTAAAAAAGGCACTGCAATTTCCGATTGCGTATGTGGGCATGGTTGCCAGCAAACGCAAGGTCATAACCATATTTGAAAAATTAAAAAAGGAAGGCGTCAGTGAAGAACGGTTGGAGCAGGTACACTCTCCCATCGGCTTGAACATTGGTTCAGAAACCACACAAGAAATTGCCGTCAGTATTATTGGAGAGATCATCAAGATAAGTAAGGAAAAAAAGATGACGAAAGTGAAACAATTGAATAGATAAAGCGCATTTTTGAGATTTCGCTTAATGGATGGAAATTAAAACATTTACCAGGAGAATCAAGTTCCGAGGTAAGTGTTTTTTTACTGGAGCACGCATTTCATGAAAACTATTCAAAATTGTGCTAATCTTAAGATATTACAAATAAGGAGGGATTAAATAATGAGTAAAACCATTCCAGAGGTAACTCTTAATGATGGGTTAACTTTGCCGGTAATCGGATTGGGTACATATAAGCTAAAAGGAAATGAAGGGGTTACTTCCATCCAAAGTGCAATGGATCTTGGTTATCGACTAATAGATACTGCTTATAATTATGAAAACGAAGGAACGGTAGGTGAAGCAGTTAGACGCAGTTCGGTTCCGAGAGAAGAGTTAAGAATCACTTCTAAATTACCGGGACGTTATCAATCGTATACCAATGCAGTAACGACCATTGAAGAATCCTTATATAGGGGCCATCTCGATTATTATGATTTATATTTGATTCATTGGCCGAACCCAAAACAAGGCCTATATGTGGAAGCATGGCAAGCATTAATTGACGCAAAAAAGAAGGGGATTATCCGTTCCATTGGTGTATGTAATTTCTTGCCGGAGCATATAGAGCGTCTAGAGAAGGAAACAGGTGTTAAACCCAGTGTGAACCAAATTGAATTACATCCTTACTTCAATCAAGCGGATCAAAGAATTTGGCATGAAGAACATGAGATTAAGATTGAATCTTGGAGCCCATTAGCTCGCGCCAATGATATTTTACATAATGACTTACTTCAAATGATTGCCAACCAGCATAATAAATCCATTTCACAAATAATTCTTCGTTGGCAGTATCAATTGGGGGCTATTTCGATTCCAAAATCTGCTTCTCCTACAAGGCAACTTGAAAATATCTCAATCTTTGACTTCTCCTTGGATGCATCAGAAATGGAACTTATTTCAGGATTAACTCGTCCGGATGGAAGGATCAATAATCAAGACCCAGCTGAATACGAAGAATTTTAATCTAGTAATGTGATAGAAAATCACTCAAAATGGAAAAAACGCCTTCAAATGTTATTTTGAGGGCGTTTTATTAGGGAGACTTTTTGGGTGATTTTAAAGTTCGACTGATTCAGACTTATTAATTTTTACTCGAACTTGTCCTAAGCAAATGGCCTGTCTATTAATGGTAAGTTCTATTAGTTTGAAAAGATATTTTACTATCTAGCCTTTAACCACGAGCCAAAGGGAAACTTCTGAATCTGTATTTGAGGCATTGTGAAGGATTAAAACCATGACATTTGTCTCTTTTGGACCATTTTGTAAAGAATAGATGTGTTCCATTGGATCTGTAAAGTATCCCGAAGTGATAACGTTTTCGTTTTCTCGTGCAATTAATCGAAAATCTAGATATTCATGACTATTTATCTGGACCCCAGGTCTCCACAAATACCGTTTGAAACCATGGCCAAGATCCTCTTCAACAGCATTTTGATAACTCAAATCGTACCGTCTTTTATTCATAATATGGGGGGATTGTTTCGGTGGATTCGTAAAATGCAGCCATCCATTTACAGTTGAAAATTTAGTCATAAGAATCATCTCCAAGTCTATTAAAGATAAAGTATTACTTTATTAAAGTAATCAATTAGATCGTTCATTACCTTATGTATATTGGACTTTATGGATGCTATTCCAGAATTTTTCCTTCCAATATTTATCATACCATTTTTTGAATATTTGGCTGTGTGAAAAGTCATTGTTGATTTCATCATTCATATTTTTGGGGTGTGCTACTTTTGGTGCACCTGAACTATTTACTGGGATCGAAATAAAGAGGAAGGGGGGAGTCGTTATCCCGGTTATTAGAATGATATTGGTTGTTAATAATAAGTACAAAGAAAAATGGTTGACATTCCCGCTACTCGGTGTTACGATGTACTTGTAATTAGCAATACTTAATAGTAAGATTTCCCTAAGTTATTAGGTAAAAATTATTGTTTAGTACTAAGTTATACTGAATATAAGTCAGACAATATAGAGGAGGTAAAGGAGGAGCTGAATATGGAAAATTTAACTGAAATGTTGAAGGGTTCGCTGGAAGGCTGCGTGTTGGAAATCATCAGCCGCCATGAAACCTATGGTTACGAGATTACCCGCCGCCTAAACGAACTCGGGTTTAGCGAAGTCGTGGAAGGGACGGTCTACACGATCCTCGTGCGATTAGAAAAGAAAAAACTTGTGAACATAGAAAAAAAACCGTCAGATATGGGGCCGCCCCGCAAGTTTTACTCACTTAATGAGGCTGGCCGCCAGGAACTTGAATTGTTTTGGAAAAAATGGGATTTTGTCTCATCGAAAATCAATGTCTTAAAGTCATTCTAGCTTCATAAGATATTCCGTCCAATAATTTGGCGTGTCTAGTTCAGTTATATTAAAAAAGGAGGAAAAATAACATGTTGGAAATGTTCAAAAAAATGATTGGTGATAAAAAAGAGTACAAAATGATGATGGCACGGGTTGAAGCCCTGCCAGAGGACTACCAGTTTGTATTTAAGAAAATCCAAAACTACATGTGGAATTTCTCAGCGGGCAACGGTATGGATATGCTGCATATGCAGTATGAATTAATCGAGCTGTTCGAAGCAGGTGCGGCAGAAGGCAGACAAGTGCTGGAAATCACTGGTGAGGACGTGGCGTCCTTTGCCGATGAACTAGTGGCCAACGCTAGAACCTATTTCGCGAAGTATCGTGAAGATTTGAATCAGAGTATCAAAAACCGATTGGGAAAAAAGTAAATTCAATAGATTATTCCTGCTGAATAGCTGGTTACAAATGTATTGTGTCACCTTCACTATTCAGTTATATTTTTAACCCGGTAGTAAGTAATACAGAATATCTGTCAGACTGAGTAGAGAAGGATAGGCAATCTAGCGCATTTTATAAGGAGGAAGAAAGTATGAACAATGCAGCGATTTCTGTAAAAGGGTTAAAAAAATCCTTTAAAGACAAGGAAATCTTACAAGGGGTGGATTTTGAGGTCCGGCGAGGCGAAATTTTCGCACTGCTGGGCTAAAATGGAGCGGGCAAGACGACGACGGTTAACATCCTCTCGACGCTGATGAAGCCTGATGGAGGGGAAGTTGGTATTAGCGGCTTCGACCTTCAGCGTCAACCGGATCAAGTTCGCCAGAGCATCAGCCTGACGGGGCAGTTCGCTGCTTTAGACGGAATGCTCACAGGTAGGGAAAACCTGATAATGATCGCCAAGTTGCGAAGCGTTCCTAATCCCGCTCAAGTCGCCGACAATCTGCTTGCAAGATTCAGCCTGCGTGACGCGGCTAACCGGCGGGCGGACACATATTCCGGCGGGATGAAGCGCCGCCTTGACATCGCCATGAGCCTGATCGGGACGCCAGCAGTCATTTTTCTCGACGAACCGTCGACAGGACTTGACCCTGAAGCTCGGATGGAAGTCTGGGAAACCGTCAAGGAGCTTGCCGGCGGTGGCACGACCATCTTACTGACGACCCAGTACTTGGAGGAAGCCGAACAACTGGCGGACCGAATCGCCATCCTGCATGGGGGAAAAATCATCACGACCGGTACGCTGACTGAACTCAAAGAGATGTTCCCGCCAGCGAAAGTAGAGTACATCGAAAAGCAGCCGACATTGGAGGAAATTTTCCTCGCGATCATTGGCCAAAAGGAGGAGAGGTAAATGAAAAGCAATACTGGGGTGTTACTTGGGCGTTTAATGCGCAACATTCTGCGCAGCCCGGATACGATTATCACGGTGGCGATTACGCCGATTATGATGCTGCTGCTGTTTGTCTATGTTTTTGGCGGCGCCATTGAGTCGGGCACAGACAACTATGTTAATTATTTATTGCCGGGTATCTTACTGATGGCAATAGCATCCGGCGTCGCTTACACTTCCGTACGGCTGTTTACGGATGTAAAGAGCGGGCTGATGGCGCGATTCATTACTATGCCCATCAAACGCTCGTCGGTTTTGTGGGCGCACGTATTGACCTCGCTTGTTTCCAATGCGCTTACTGTCGTGGTGGTTATCCTCGTTGCGCTCTTGATGGGCTTCCGTTCCAGCGCAGATATACTGGATTGGCTGGCAGTAACTGGGATACTCGGGCTATTTACGCTGGCGCTGACATGGCTTGCAGTCATTCCCGGATTGACTGCAAGATCTATGGAAGGGGCGACAGCCTACTCCTACCCGCTGATTTTCCTGCCATTTATCAGTTCTGCCTTTGTCCCCACCGAAACCATGCCTAAAATTGTCCGTGCGTTCGCTGAGAACCAGCCCGTGACTTCCATCGTAAATGCGATTCGCGCCCTCTTGTATGACGGGTCTGTTGGCAACGGTATCTGGATTGCGCTTGCCTGGTGCGTCGGCATTATGATTATCGCTTACTTCTTCGCCAGTAATGCGTTTAATCGCCAGTTAGGGTAGGGCACCATTGGTTCGGTGTCTGGTGATGTGAAAAAGTCCGGTGCAATTGTAAGTACCGGACTTTTTCATATATAAATTCAATTTCTAGTTTCTATTAAGGATCAAGAAAATTATAGTAGAATTACTTTTGTAATAAAATTAACATATTGCTGTGATGAGTCTGTTATACCTTTCTAGTATAGTGAATCTATCAACTCACACTAGGAGGAAACAATCATGCTAAAGAAATTCATCATAGCCTTTACCATCTTAGCTTCTTGTGGCTCTTTGTTCGCCGCCAAGGGTGAAAAAGCGGAAGCAGCAACTTATAATTATCATACAGCAGCGATTTCGATTGCTAAATCTAATCTTGGGGTTCCATACCGATGGGGTGGGATGTCGCCAAGCGGATTTGACTGTTCAGGTCTTGTGAAGTATTCCTACGGAAAAGCGGGAAGAACACTTAATCGCACGGCTGCCCAAATGTACTATGGTAACGGATATCGACCATCTAATTTGCAGATTGGCGATTTACTATTCTACGCACCGACCAAAGCCAGTGCCCCAACCCATGTAGCCATTTATATTGGATACGGGAAAATGATCATGGCATCCTCTTCAAAAGGAGTCATTATTACCAACACAAACAACTCTTATTGGCATCCTAGATATATTGGATCAAAGCGCGTGTAAAGATCATCCTAAGGATGGTCTTTTTTTGCTGTGTTAAAGGTTAATGATGATTTTGGCACTCTGTTTCTCTTCGTTCCAGGCACGAAGACTCCTGCGGGAGTACGAGGCAGGGGAGACCCCGCAGGAGCAAAGCGACGAGGAGGCTCCCCGGCACGCCCGCGAACCGCTTGTGCCTGGAACGGAAATCAACAGACAAGTTTAACACAGCCTTTTTTTAGAAAATATTTACAATATTGATTATATTTGTTATGATTAGTGTAAAATTACACTAAGGATGGTGTTCAAATGAAAAATATAATTCCGCCATTATTAGCCTACTTAATTGTCTGTATCATTTCAGTCATAGTTCCTGCATCAGAAGGCTATAATATGGTGAGCTGGAAATTGTATGTTGGACAAATTTATGCAATTCCGGTGTTAATCATTGCTGCTTTGGTCACATTTTTAGTAAACAAAAAGCGAATATATTAGAAAAATGTTTTTTAAATGGAAGTTGCGGATGCGTTTCTACAAAAAGTGGAGACGCTTTTTCTTATTCCAATGATCAAGTGTTTTCGGAAATTATCAAGTATAGTACTATGATAAAAGGAGCTTAAATGATTTGAATTGGCCTTCTTTTTTAAATTTTTACCTCGATCCCGTTTTCAAGATAAATTGTTTTTTGACATCCGGTTTGGTATTCCAGATATTCGAATACATTTTTTGCTGTGCTTCTGACCAACACGCTCAGGCCAAGGTTGTCAAACAAGCGTGCATAGCAGCGGAGGATCAACGTATCATTTTCAATGAACAAATGATAATAGACGGTTTCTTTCTGAAGTTTCGAAAAACAGTGGATAAATAGATAGTCATCTGTTGGTACTATTCCTTTTATCAAAAGTTCTTTTTGAATGATTCGTTTTATTTCCGCCATTTGATTCGCTGATAAATTTATTTTCATACCAGTTTCACCATCTTATATTTGATCTAAATATTGCATCCAATTTCATTATACGAAAGTGCAAGTTCACCTGTCACAAAGCACGAATTAGTTAGGAATTTCTATAAAGATTAAACAAAGGATGATTCATTTCCTTTATAATAATAACAAACAAAAAATAGATGACTAAGGATAGCTGATATCTTGAAAACAAAAACAAAATACCAAACCTGGATTCGAATTTACAAACTACTAATTTTTGTGGTTATTTCACTTAGTCTTCTCTTGAGTACATTATTCCCTGTTCCTATATTTCTGCGAGTTTTGTTCGGAATGTTGGCGCTGCCTTTTATTTATATGACATTTATCCTTGCTTATTCTGTTTACCAATTCGCACCAGTCGGGGGGAATTATCAGTCCAAAATTCATGATTTAATAGTTTCCAAGGTGAATGCGGCTAAAAAGGGAAACATTCTAGATATAGGGACAGGAAGTGGTTCCCTGATTATTAAACTGGCAAAGACTTTTCCAAATGCCTATTTAACGGGAATTGATTATTGGGGCGGGAATTGGGAATATTCGAAAGCTCAATGCCAACAGAATGCTGAAATAGAAGGGGTCTTTGATAGAATTGACTTTCTGAAAGCAAGTGCTGCAGCGCTTCCTTTTAATGATGATGAATTTGACGTAATTGTCAGTTGTTTAACATTTCATGAAGTAAAAGATCAAAGTGATAAAACTGAAGTAATGAAAGAGGCATTAAGAGTTTTAAGACCTGGTGGTGAATTTGTTTTCTTAGATTTGTTTATGGATGAAAAAATATTTGGGGATCAAAGTGAGCTATTAAATGTCTTAAAGAAACATGGGGTATCTGAATTGAATAGCTACAAACTTGCGAATGAAATGAAATTGCCCAAGCTCTTATTGAACAAAAAAGTATTAGGTAATGCAATGATTTTAAGTGGAAGAAAATAAGTGAATGATAATCCAATTTGATTCAAAATACATGAACAAGCAATAGAGCTGAAGAAAGGATCTTCAGCTCTGATGTATGATGAGATTTCCCTATCTATTCACTGTAAACATCCAACTAACACCATATTTGTCCTTTACAGAACCATGCAGTTTGGCAAAGAATGTTGGTTGAAGATCCATAAAAACAGATCCACCATCTGCAAGGACATTCCATGCCTTTTTCGCTTGCTCTTCAGAGTCAAGCTCAACACTGATGACCACTTTCTCTCCGTTTGGAATGTCCCGTTTTCCATCCGAACCCATAATGATGCCTGAATCGGTTAATTTCAATTGTGCATGAAGGACAAGGTCTTTATCGCTTTCAGAAATTGGAAAATTAGGATCTGGCGGCATTTCACCGTATTTTTGCATTAAAATCATTTCACCATCAAAAGCTTTTCGATACCATTCAAATGCCTCTGCACATTCTCTATTGAACATTAAATAAGGTTTAATCATTGCACAGTCTCCTTTAACATTAACTTAGGCTAACAGCTGTTATGGTCCTAATAAATATTATATACGAACATTAGTTCTTTTTCAATGTTTAAAAACCACAAAAAACTTGTTTAGAGATAAAGGTTAATATAGAAAAGGTAGTTTTTATAAAAAATATTGGCTGTTTTCGGAAGCGATTTACAGAAGGAATTATAATTCGGACATGATTGCCTTTGAAGTTTCGAAAGCTGTCCGAAGACGACCAATGTACGGACATGATTGCCTTTGAAGTTTCGAAAGCTGTCCGAAGACGACCAATGTACGGACAAGATTGCCTTTGAAATCACAAGAGCTGTCCGAAGACGATCGCTGTTTGGACAAGATTGCCTTTAAAATTACGAGAGCTGTCCAAAGACGACCGAAGTACGGACATGATTGCCTTTGAAATCACGAAAGCTGTCCGAAGACGACCAATGTTCGGACATGAGTGCCTTTGAAATCACGAGAGTTGTCCGAAGACGACCGAAGATCGGACAAGATTACGATTTTATTCATACATTTCTTGTTTGTTTTAAGAAAGGAATGGCGAAAGCTAAATTAATTTTCCTATCCTCAATTAAAAGTGAAAATGGGTGCTTTGTTAAGGACGATGATCGCTGCAACGGTCATTTTCTTGTCCTATAACGTGGCAGGTTCCTTTAAGAATGATTATAATTGAATAAAGAACTTAACTCAGAGGTGTTGCTGTGTCTTTATTAAGGAGGTATATGATGAAGTTTTTTATAAAGTTAAATATTATTAGTGTGTTATACGCAATAGCGTTGTTTATAGCAATCGAACTCATAATAAATGTATCTCATATTAGTATGTTAACTGGCTGGGAATGGGATAATGTTTACATTTTAATTGCTGTTATTAATGTTATTGGACTTCTACTTTCGACAATCTTATTCATTTACTTAACAAAAAAATGGAATATTAGTAGAAAATACAGCTATTTGTCACTCCTTTTGTGGCTACCATATTTTATTCTTTTTTTCTCCTTTTTCCCTGTTGTTTTTCCTATTAATGTAGGCGTAGAACTATTTCCGAGATTTAGCCTTCTGATTTATGGGTCTGTCATTCTGTATCCAGTTTACATCTTATTTATTAATATATATGCATCACCTCTAAGAACAGATTATGAGGAAATAAGGCATTAAAAATGCAGGTCACTTTGAGTGGAAGAAGCATGAAGATATTTTTGTTATAATATGGATAAAAGTTTATTTTGGAGGCTACTGGTTAATTTAAAAGACTTTATTAAAGGAGGACCACAATGGAGGTAATTTTAGCAAGTGTGTTTTCAGCAATCATAATATTTATTACTGTCTTTTTTATGATGAAGGTATACATTATCGCCTTTAAGAGGAATGATATATCACTTAGGAAATGCATTATTTTTTCTACTTCTTCAATTGTAATTGGTTTATTAGTCGCAGGCGTTTTACCATTTGGTTACCAAAAAATAATGGATTACATTAACTAACTTCATCTTTAAAAAAGTCGTTCCTAATCGAGGTATTTCATAGATTTTAAAACAACAACAAAATTTAACACTTAATCTAACGTGTTCTATAGCTGAAGAAAGCCACTGATTTTTATCAGCGGCTTTTTTGTTTGTTTAATGAAAGACTTCCTGCGATTAACTATTTACTTCAATCACGGCGGAATTCTAATTACATTATTCCATTAATAATTCGTGGACAATGTGTTGTTTAAAATCTTTTGGCTTATCCAATAGTATCCCTCTACTTGACGCAGCTGCAATTATTAGTCCTAATTCATAGTACATATTTTTAGAAACTAATCCTTTTGAAATCATTTTCTTCACTTCATAATAAAATTGAATCAAAAAATCACTTGGTAATTTTTCATACAAAGACATTTTAATAACACCTACTATTCCTACTGATTTAATAGGAATAATATCAATTAAAACTGAAATTGAAAAGAGTTTTTTTCCAGATTCATAAATTTGTCATTTTAACAGATAAGTTTGACAATACTGATTTAATCTTGTTGATCTCTAACTGGTTACTAGCTTGTTCAGAAATACTTTCCCCCTTTTTCAACAATTCCTTCAGAGAATCACGGTCATAGAATTGAGAGTTGCCCTTCACCACTAGTCAAAATAATCACTTGCGAACGTGCGAAATGTTCGTGCAGCAGTTGATAAGTATCGTGTTTCCACCCAAGTCAACCCAATCACTCTCTGGCAGACAGGTTTTTTGATCTTCAATTTTACCGGTGAATGGATATTGTTTTCTTTCCACCAATGGGCAGGAATAAAGGCGATTCCCAATCCTAATTTCACCATATCGAAGATAACCTCAGCGTCGTTACATTCAAATGCAATGTTGGGGGTAAAACCGGATTGATTACAAAATTCAATAGTTAAGTCACGGAAATCATAGTCTGCTGTAAGACTGATAAACTTATCGTTGGCAACATCATTGAGATCAATTTGGTCACGATTTGCAAAAGGATGTGTGGCGGGAACAGCCAGATAAATGTCTTCCGTTAACAAGGGATTACAGCAAATTCCGGGTTGCTGGAGCGGTGGTGAGGAGATACAAAAATCAATTTCCCCATTTTCCAGGTAATGTTTTACCCCCATTGTTGGGACTTGTAATAGTCGAATATTGACATGAGGGTATTGAGTCAGAAACGAGCTGATTAAATTTGGTAACAAGCGTGTGGTAGTCGTCCCCAAATGAACAACCCCATTATCAAGACCGGTCATGTCGTTTAATTCACGGTTTGCTTCCTCCAATTCTGCAAAGATTCGTTCGACCCGTCGAAGATAGGCTTTTCCGAATTGGTTCAGTCTGATTAGCTTCCCTTGCCGATCAAATAAGGGGATACCCAGAGACTTTTCTAATTTGGAGATTGACTTACTTAGCGAGGGTTGTGCGATATGCAGTTGCTCTGCAGCTTTCGTCATATGCTCCATGCGGGCAACCGTTTGGAAATATCTTAACTGAAGCAGATCCATATTTATCATCCCTCCCCTTATAGCTTTTAGCTATCGATATATAGATAATTATGTATTTAACTTTATAAAGAATCAAGTGTACAATCAAATAAATGATTTGAAATGACTTAATTTTCAAACATTTAAAATCGAATCCAATGCTAAAGGAATGGTAACGGTAATGAAGAAAACGGGAGAAGCTGCTTTTCAAGAATCAGTTAGGAGGATATGTTTTGGCAAACAACAAATGTGGCGCGTAAAGGAAAGTTTGAAAATTAATGATTAAAAAGAAAGCGGATACATTTACACGGTGGATAAGGATCAACTAAAAATTCACTCATAAAAATCGAATGGAGGCTAGATATTAATGGAATTATCAGGGAAAGCAAAATTTAATTATAGTGCAGAAGTCGTTTGGGAAGCCATGCATAATCCAGAATTGCTGAAGAATGCCATACCAGGGTGTCAAAACCTAATCTTGGTTAGAAATGAAGAATATGACGTTGAACTAAAGCTTGGTGTAGCAGCTGTAAAAGGGGACTACACGGGTAAGGTTAAATTAGAGAACGTAGAGGTACCATCTCATTACATCTTAAATGCCGAGGGTAGCGGAAAGCCGGGATTTGTTTCCGCAAAAATGGACTGTAAAATCATCCCTGAAGGAGAAGGGTGTCAATTAATTTGGGAATGCAATGCAGATATTGGCGGAATGATTGCTGGGGTTGGAAGCAGGGTCATTGGAGGTATTGCAAAATTCATGGCCGGCAAATTCTTTAAAGATATAGAAAAACAGCTAATAGTTCACCAAAACATTTAAGGAATAGAAATTCAAACTGATTTATTTTTTTATTTCGAATGGAGGGATTTCTATGAAACCGGCAAAGTTTAATTACTTTCGACCTTCGAGCATAGAAGAAGCAGTACAATATTTATCCGAATACGGGGAAGATGCGAAAGTCTTATCCGGTGGCCAAAGTTTGATTCCTCTATTGAATATGAGACTTTCAACACCAAAGTACTTAATCGATTTAGGAAAAGTTGAAGGGTTGAACTATATCAAAGAAGACGGGGAATTTCTTGCCATTGGTGCATTGACAAAACACGGGGAAATAGAAAAATCTGAATTGGTTAAAGAAAAGTGTCCATTATTGTCGGAAGCAATCCGGTGGGTAGGCCACTTACAAATTCGTAATCGAGGAACTGTTGGTGGAAGTATCGCCCATGGTGATCCATCTGCTGAATTACCATGTGTGATAACGGCTTTAAGGGGAGAAATTGTTATTGCCGATGCAAATGGTGAAGAAGTATTATGTCCTGAAGAATTTTTCCTTACGTATATGCTCACTTCGCTACAACCGGATCAATTAGTTAAGGAGGTTCGTTTCCCTATTACAAAACCATCGAGCGGTTCTGCCTTTGTTGAAGTGGCGAGAAGACATGGGGATTTTGGGCTTGTCGAAGTGGCTGCAGTCGTTGATTTAGATGCGGATGGTCGTTGTTCAGGTGTCAATTTAGCCATTGGCGGTGTAAATTCTGTTCCAATACCATTAGTGGATGTGGAGGAACTTCTAATCGGTAAAGAGCTGTCCGAGCAAATATATGAAGAGGCGGGTAATCTAACAATGGAAATTGTTGAACCGGAATCTGATCTTCATGGGACGGCCGAATATCGAAGAGAACTTTCTGGAACTATGGTTATTCGTGCATTAAAGCAAGCAACTGAACGTGCACAGGGAGGCGGAGTATTATGATAGAAAAGGTTAAAATAAGCCTAAAAGTTAACGGTCAGAATATCGAGAGAGAGGTAGAGCCTAGACTGCTGCTTTCAGATTTTATTAGGGAGAACTTGTTACTTACTGGAACGCATGTCGGCTGTGAACATGGAGTTTGCGGAGCTTGTACAATTCATTTAAATGGGGACCCCGTTCGCTCATGTTTAATGCTTGCTGTTCAGGCAGATAGTTGTGAAGTCACGACTGTGGAATCACTAATGCAAGAAAATGGTGAGCTTAATGACTTACAGCAAGCATTTTCAGACAATCATGCATTGCAATGCGGATTTTGTACCCCAGGCTTCTTGATGACGGTTTCTAGTTATCTTGTAGAAAACCCAAATCCAAGCGAAGAGGAAATAAGAGAATGTATTTCTGGAAATCTATGTCGCTGCACAGGATACTCTAACATTATTAAAGCTGTAAAGCAGGCTGCTCAAACAGTATCTAATTAGGGAGGGAAGAAGGATGACAAAATACGTTGGTCAAAGTATTAGGCGAAAAGAAGACTATCGACTATTGACAGGTACAGGACAGTTCGTAGGCGATATCCAAATGGCAAATATGGCGGAAGCAGTCTTTGTTCGCAGCACACATGCTCATGCCATCATTAAAAAGATTGATATCACTGAAGCGAAGGCTTTAAATGGTGTCTACGCCATCCTTACTGGACTTGAAATAGACGGGAAGATCAAGCCTCTTGTCCAATTTGAATCACATAGTGCTTTGCCTCCTAATGTAGTGAAGGAAATTAATCCGACAATTCGTTTTTGTTATGAAGACGTCCTGGCTAAAAATAAGGTTATGTATGTAGGGCAGCCAATTGCAGTCATTGTCGCAGAAAATCGGTATATTGCTGAAGATGCAGCTGATTTAATTAAAGTAGAATATGAAACAATCCAGATCGTGGTCGATCCATTTAAGTCATTGGAAAAAGACGCGCCGTTGATTCAGGATCATCTTGACGGAAATGTTCAGGCGGATTTCCGAGTGACAACAGGAGATGCAGATCAAGCTCTTAAAGATGCAGAGCATATCCTAACGGCAAGGATTAAAACCCCAAGGGTTTCTTCCAACCCGTTAGAGACGAGAGGGGTCATTTCAACCTATGATGTTCGTACCAATCAATTCCATGTTTACTCATCAACGCAACTGCCTTTTGAAGTAAGAACCTATATGGCTAAATGTTTAGGTCTAGTTGAACAAAGCATTCGAGTAACAGCCCCAGATGTTGGGGGAGGTTTTGGTCCTAAAGGTGGAGTTCATCCTGAAGAAATTATCATCCCATATTTATCCAAATTGTTGAAGAGACCAGTCAAATGGATCGAAGATCGATTAGAACATTTAACAAGTGCCCGCCATTCAAGGGATCAAATCCATGATGTAGAAGTGGCTTTTAAACAGGATGGTACAATTGTTGGAATAAAAGATCAGTTCATTATAGATTGCGGTGCTATGAATTATTTTGGTCTAACATGTGCTTACAACAGTGCCTATCATTTGCGAGGCGCTTATAAAATACCAAACTACGATATTGGTTGCCAGATTGTCCTAACGAACAAAACACCGAATGTTCCATTTAGGGGAGCGGGAAGACCAGAGGTAGTTTTCGTTATGGATCGAATTATCGATATGGTGGCTAGAAAACTAAAAATGGACCCGGTTGACGTTATGAGAAAGAACATGATTCAAGCGGAAGAAATGCCTTACGACCAAGGCATATTGATAAAAGATGGTGCTCAGTTAATTTATGATAGCGGCGACTATCCTGCTGCACTAGAACAAGCTTTAAAAAAGGTCGATTACGAAGGCTTCCGTGCACAACAAAAAGAATGGAAGAAACAAGGTAAGCTTGTTGGAATAGGTATTTCTACTTATGTAGAAGGAACAGGGGCAGGTCCATTTGAAAGTGCTTATGTAACTATAGACAGTACTGGTCAAGTAGTAGCCCATCTTGGAGCATCCCCGCAAGGGCAAGGCCATGAAACTGTATTCTCTCAAATATGTGCAGATGAGTTAATGCTAAACCCGGATAAAATTACAATTAGGGTGGGAGATACTACCAACTTGGCTTATGGAGCAGGAACATATGGAAGCCGAAGTGCGGTAAATGCGGGATCAGCCATTCAAGCAGCATCGGTGAAATTACGCGAAAAAGTATTAGCTGTCGCAGCTGTTATGCTGGATGTGGAAGCTTCTGATTTGCAAATTGTGGATGGCAAGGTTTTTGTTGAGTCTACACCTGAAAAATGTGTGACCTATACGGAAGTTGCGAATGCAGCACGTCCTGGGTCTAGATGCAAGGTGCCTGCTGGAATGGAACCAGGTCTACAAGTCACACATTACTTTGTTCCGCCAACTGTTACTTTTGCATCGTCTGTCCATATTTGCATGGTAGAAGTGGATAAGAAAACGGGTTTTGTTAACTTGAAAGGATATAGCGTGGTTCATGACGCTGGAAAGGTCATCAACCCAATGATCGTAGATGGACAAGTTCAAGGGGGGATTGCTCAGGGAATTGGTGCAGCACTATATGAGGAAGTTGTTTACGATGAAAAAGGCCAACTCTTGACTGGTTCTTATATGGATTATTTATTGCCAACATCGATGGAGGTTCCGAATGTAGAAAAAGGCCATCAAGAATTCCTATCAACCAGAAATCCATTAGGTATAAAGGGGGTTGGGGAAGGTGGAGCCATTTCTCCGCCTGCTGCTATTGCGAATGCTGTTGTAGATGCACTCTTTCCATTAGACATTGCCATTAATCAACTGCCTATTAGCCCTAGTAACCTCCGTCAATGGATGAAAGAAGCAGAACGTAAACAGGATAAAGTTGAAATAGGTTGAGAAGCATTTTGTAAAAAAATGATGGATTCAATGTCGTTAGAATATACCCTATGCGAAAACAGAATAGTAGACAATCATGAAAGCAGAAGGTTTGAAAAGATTTATATCTAGATACTGTAAGTACTGATTATAAAACAATTCATGATGTTAGGGGAAAATATATTGAATAACTTTAATGCTCAAACAATAATTCCGACTGAAAAAATGAGCAAAACTCGTTGGTTTTTTATCGCTTTTCCATTACTTTTGCTATTTACCGTTTCCATGATGGATAAAGCAAACATCAATATTCTGCTTGCCAATAAGCCTTTTCTGCAAGACCTAGGCATTGATGGAAATCTTGTAAAAGGGACACTTAGCAGTATATTTCTAGTAACCTATGCATTTGGCCAATTAGCCTGGGGTTTTATCATTGACAAGATTGGTGCGCAACGCAGTGGACTTATTGGAATCTGCCTCTGGGCATGTGCGATGATTCTGGGGGGAATAGCTGATTCTATTAGTATGATTTTATGGTCTAGGGCTCTATTAGGAATTGGTGAAGGAGTCTTGTACCCAATGGCTCTCAAATTAACTTCAAATTGGTTCCCGCATAGTGAACAAGCTAAAGCGCAAACCACCTGGTATAGTGGGAATGCATTTGGCCCAGTCCTCGGACTTCCACTCATAGCGATCATAGCGTCTGCATATGGTTGGAGGGAAAGTTACTTTATACTTGCAGCGATTTCAATCGTATGTTTAATTTTATTTTGGATTATGGCAAGAGATAATCCAGCTAAGCATTATGCAGTTAATCAAACAGAAGTTAACTATATTCAAAGCAATCAAAAAGTGGAGGGAACGACTACTGTTAATAAAGGAAGCATCAAAACTGTACTTAAAAGTCCTTTGTTTTGGATTTTAACGATTGTTTATTCTTGTTTTTCTATTGGATATTACGGAATTTCAACTTTTTTACCTAGTTACTTGACAGAAGAAAAAGGAATAGATTTTGTAAATTCAGCGGTAATCAATGCTGGGGGATTCGCTCTAGCCATTGTTGTACAAATGGTGGCTGGGTATTTCTCCGATCAGTTCATGAAGAGAGCTGTTTTTGTTGGAGGTGCAGGCGCGCTTATCATTGTATTTATGCTTTTCTCCCTTTTTACGACAAACAGTACAGTTGCGGCCATCCTGAGTATTTTACTAATAGGTCTTTTGTTTATGCCAGCAGCATTGACCATGACAATGCTTCATCGTGTAGCTTCGCCAGAGGTAATGGGAAGTATTAGTGGTATTTTCGGATGTTTATCGTATTTAATCGCAGCATTAGGGCCGGTGATTGTTGGCATTTTCAGTCAAATGAGTGGTTCATATAATGGTGGTTTTATCGCTATTTTATGTTTCATTGCCCTTTCCCTTTTATTAAGTATTTTCTTAGTCAAAAAAGGTTATTAGAAGATAAGAGAGAAAAGAGGGGAGAGACAAAAAGGAAGGAATTCTTCCAATTTGTCCCCCTCTTTCTTCATAATATTAGGAATGATCATTTCTTAGCAGCTGGGAGGAGTAATGTGTGTCAAGATTACAAGAAATGAAAGATGTATTGAAAAATATCAGATTAGCATGGGATCGTAACCAAAAAGCAGCCATGGTCATGCAAATTGCCGTAAAAGGTTCTGCATACAGACTTCCTGGAACAAAAATGATGATGGCATTAGACGGACGAATGTTCGGCACGATAAGCGGTGGTTGTTTGGAAAGCGATTTATACGGCTGGGCTATAAAAGCTATGGAAATGAATGTTCCTTTAACACACAAATACGACTTAAGCGAAAATGAAATTTGGGGTTTAGGAATAGGATGCAAAGGGAATCTTGAAATACTTATCTTGCCTATTGAGCCACAGGATGAATTCTGGGTTCAAACCGACCAAGTTTTACAAAAAGGACAGCACTTTACTCTTGTATTGGAAATTCCTACGGGAAACAGATTGTTAGTTGATATGGACGGCGATCTTATTGGAAATCACGCGAGTGTGCCTTTTGAAGTGATTGAAAAAGCAAAAACTGTAATGAATACGCAAACTCGTGCAGAAATAGTAACCTGTGGCGGAAGCAGATATCTAATTGATGCGGTTAAGCCTAGTGAACACTTGATTGTAGCGGGAGCAGGAAAGGATGCAGTACCCGTTGTAGATTTAGCATCTAAAGTTGGATTTTCTGTCACAGTCTTGGATTCACGTGAAGATTTCAATAATTCTCATATATTTCCTTCAGCTTTGCATTTGAAAAAGAGCCCTGAGGAAATCGACCCGAATGATGTCACTGATTCATGGTGGGTGATTATGAATCATCACCAGTCATTGGATGAAAAAACCCTGCAACTTGCATTAAAAAGTGACCCGAGATACATTGGAGTTCTAGGTCCAATCTCTCGTACGGAAGAAATGCTAATCAATATTGGACAAAATTTTTCCAGCGGTCCAATTCGTTCACCACTTGGGTTGGATATAGGAGCTGAAACGATGGAAGAAGTATCTTTAAGTATTGTATCGGAACTAATGGTCGTTAGAAACAGGAGAAATCCTATGCCTTTGCATGGTAAGGTGAAAATTCATGCATAAAATTGGTGCAATCATACTCGCTGCAGGTATGTCTAAACGAATGGGTGAACCTAAATTATTACTATCCATACATGGCAAACCTCTTTTTCTTTATGTCCTTGGACCAGTCGTTGAAAGCTCTTTGGATCCGATTATCTTGGTTGCCGGTAAATATATAGAAGAAATCCAACAACATACTATGGACTTACTAGAAATACAGATCATTTTTAACCAGAATTATGCTGCTGGGATGTCCACTTCCCTAAAACTAGGAATCCAATCTATCAAAGAACAGGTGGATGCTGTTATAATTTTCCTAGCGGATCAGCCGCTTGTTTCTAGGACAGTCATCCAATCCTTAATGGAAAATTATGAAGCAAGTAGGAAAGAAGGAATTCGGATTGTCCGCCCAGAATATCAAGGCGAATTAGGCCATCCGGTCTTAATGGATGCAGAATTATTTAACGAATTCCATACAATTGAGGGGGATAGTGGCGGTCATAGCATTATCAAAAAATATAAGCACGTAATGAAGATTGTTTCATTTGACAATCCAATGTGGGGAGCGGATGTTGACACCCCTGATGACTTCATGAAGATGAAACAGTATTTTGATTCAAAACCTAATGAGGAGTGAAGAAATGGCACGTGTATTATTTATTAATGCCGGTTCAGAAGGGCATATCAATCCAACGATTGGAGTTGTAAAAGAACTTGTTTCGCGTGGGGAAGAGGTCGTGTACATTACAATTGAAGATTTTCGTGAGCGGATTGAGAAGACGGGAGCAACAGTGCGTACGTTGGACGGTCAAAAATTTATACAGGCCTTTATCAAAGGTGGGAGAAGTTATTTACCAGAAAGGATTAACGGTCTTCTACATACGGCAGATATTGTTATACCTAGTGTGCTTGAACAGATTGAAGGTGAGCATTTTGATTACATCATCCATGATTCCATGTTTGGTTGTGGACGTTTACTTGCCCAAATCCTAAATCTTCCTGCCATCAATTCTTGTACATCCTTTGCAGAGACAAAGGAATCATTCGATAAACTGCTGGAACGGCTTTCAAAAAATATTCCTACAGAAGCAGCTAAGGAAATTAATGATGAATATCAACGCCTGACAGACATGATAAAGGAAAAATATGATGTCGAGATTGCTTCTCCTTACGAAGTTTTTTGTAATCCAGCCCCACTCACAATCGTCTATACAACTAGAGAGTTTCAACCTTCTGGAGAAGCATTCGACCAAACTTTCAAATTTATAGGTGCTTCCATCTCCACACGATTAATGCAGGATGACTTTGACCTTGATACGATCAAAGGAAAAAGTCCCATTTACATTTCTCTTGGGACAGTTTTTAACCGTGCCATTGATTTTTATAAACTTTGTTTTGCTGCATTTGGAAATAGCGATCATACGGTTGTTATGTCCATTGGGAAGCAAACTCCATTAATTGATTTAGGAGAGATCCCTCAAAACTTTATTGTAAAAAATTATGTTCCACAAACGGAAGTGCTAAAACAGAGTAAATTATTTATCACACATGGTGGAATGAATAGTACCAATGAGGGTTTCTACTACGGAGTTCCGCTTATTGTAATCCCTCAAAGCGCGGATCAGCCGATTATTGCCGGGCAGGTGGCCAATCTCGGAGCTGGTACTACATTACCAGTGCAAGGCTTGACTGCAAATCAACTTCGTGATGCCGCAGATCATGTGTTAAATGAACCATCTTTCCATGAAGCTGCTTCAACTATAAGGGAATCGATTCAAAAATCAGGTGGATATCACCAAGCGGTTGATGAGATTTTTGCTTTTAAAAGAAAATACGTTATATAAATAAAGTTCACATTATTTTAGCTACATTAAATACTTAATGTAAAATGATAGGAGAGGAGTGATATCAAATGAAAGCACAAGTGATTAAAAAATTTGGTGATCCATCTGTTTTTGAGATGGCTAAGGTTCATAAGCCTGAGGCAATTCCTGGGCATGTTGTTATTCATGTAAAAGCAACAAGTGTAAATCCAATTGATACAAAAGTTCGGTCTGGAGTGGTATCTGCAATTGCACCAGAATTTCCAGCGATATTACACGGCGATGTAGCTGGAGTAGTTGTAGAGGTTGGAGACGGAGTATCAGAGTTCAAGATTGGTGATGAAGTCTTTGGTTGCGCAGGTGGTGTGAAAGGAACAGACGGTGCCCTAACTGAGTATATGCTTGCGGATGTGCAGCTTCTAGCTATTAAACCAAGAAATTTAACGATGGCACAAGCAGCGGCGCTTCCTCTCGTAACGATTACAGCATGGGAGTCACTTTATAATCGTGCGAATATTCAAAACGGCCAAACGGTCCTTATTCATGGAGCTACAGGCGGGGTAGGTCATGTCGCCATTCAACTAGCAAAGGTAGCTGGAGCAAAAGTATATACTACAGCTTCATCTGAGGAAAAATTAAACATTGGACAGCGTTTAGGTGCAGATGTGGCCATTAATTATCGAGAACAGTCAGTGGAGGAGTATGTAATAGAACATACAGATGGAAAAGGGTTTGACGTTGTGTTCGATACAGTCGGTGGCGAAAACCTAGATCGATCTTTCCAAGCTGCTGCCACTTACGGAACCGTATTATCCATCGCAGCACGCTCAACGCATGATTTGTCACCTCTGCATGCTAAGGCACTATCATTACATATTACCTTTATGATTTTAAAAATTATGAATAAGGAAAAAAGGCAGGAATATGGGAACATATTACGAAAAGTATCGAATCTTGTAGAGGAAGGGAAACTTCAGCCTTTAGTAGATGAAACGGTTTTTGATTTTGATCAAGTAAATGAAGCACATACTTTTTTGGAATCTAATAAAGCAATTGGAAAGATTGTATTGATAAATAAATGGTAAAATTGTTTTTTTTCTAGAATAAGATTTGATTCTAATTGAAGAGCATTACTGGATTTTTGTTGATAGCAGACTCAAAAAAGCAATAAAATAGTGTAAATGTCTGTGTTAATAAAGATTATGGGAGAAACTAGTTAAAATAATGAAGGTATATAAGTTAAAGAATAACTTTAAAGGTTTAAAAAAGGGAACACAATTCTATTTGATTGCTGAATCTGAATTTATTGGAGTAAAAGATTTTGTTTTAAGAACGGAAGACTTAGCTGTCAGGATTTCAATATATGAAAGGGAACTTCATAAAAATTTTATTTTATTTAAATATGGTTGAAGGGTTTAAACAGTCAATTCTATTTTAAATTTCTACTAGTTTAAATTAGTCTAATGAGGCTCACTTTAAAAGGTCGTTGAAGGAAAAAGGATGCTATAACGGAAAAATCAGAGCTGCCAATTTTGGCAGCTCTTCTAACAACATCCATCATATTAAGAATCAAAAAAAGTTCCATTCAAGGCCATTGTAATATTACTGGTTAACACTCTTTTTGTTATTAGAGAGATGCCAAGTAAAGAAGTGTTTAATCTTCTCCTCTTTTTTCAGAACTTCGCAAAAAACTTCCGCTGCATATTGATTAAAGAACGAACAAACCATTCCTTCTTTTTGTCCACAGCAACTATAAAACGAAAATCTTTTAAATTTTAAATTACTAAAATGATGATACATTTCATAGTTAATATATCCGTTTGGATAAAGATCAACAATTAAATGAAAGTAAGGAAAGGCATTCTTCACCTCAGGCTCTAAGTCCATTTTATCCCAATTTAATTTCACATCAATAAGAAGGCGAATACAATCGTCAAGTTCTTGAACTCCCCAGTCTTGATCTAGTATTGCATATTCCAAATTGATTTTTTTCATAATCTAGCCTCCTAAAATAAGTCCTATTTTAGGCAGCCCAGCCATCATAGTTTAAAACCTTAGACCCGTAGCTTTGCGTCCCAATCTTTCGAAAAGTTTGCCTTTATCTATAAACGATATGTAAATTATATTACAATTTTTTCAAAAATTACAAAATAAAGTTCTACAAATACCGACGTTTTATGAAAAAATTAGAAATCAATTCCCATTTCAAATATATTGTGAGTAGGTGGAAGAAGGGATTCTTGCCAGTAAATCGAATATTTAATTGTCGGAATATTAAAAATGAATGGTGGTGGTTGTATGTCTTCTCCTAGATCTAGGTTTGAAATGATTAATGGAATGGAAGTTCATTTTACAGAATGGGGAGATCCACAGAAACCAGCTGTGGTTTGTTGGCACGGTTTAACTCGAAATGGGCGAGACTTTGATACTTTAGCCCGCCATCTATCCCAAAACTACTATATCCTTTGTCCGGATACAATTGGGCGGGGATTGAGCCAATGGAGTTCTTCCCCCGAAAAGGACTATTGTTTTGAAAACTACAGTAACCTGGCGATTCAATTATTGGACCATTTAGGAATCGAACGGGTCCGATGGGTTGGGACCTCAATGGGTGGAGCCATTGGAATGCGTATTGCTGGAACGCTTAATCATCAGAACCGGATTTCACATTTAGTTTTAAATGACATTGGAGCAGGTGCTTCTGAAAATGCTGTTCAGGATATTGAAGGCATTAAACGAATTATTAGCTATGTAGGGAATCCACCGCAATTTAAAACCTTTAGTGAATTAAAGAAGTATTATCAAACCATTTATACCACATTTGGTCTTTCGAATGAAGAGGAGTGGAATGATTTTACCCAATACTCATGTAGAAGAAGCGATGAGGGTGGAATGAGTCCTGATTATGATCCAAACATTGCTTTGCAATTTCAGCACACAGAAGATCTAAACTTATGGAACTACTGGGAAGCAATTCAATCAAAAATATTACTCATTCGAGGAGAAATTTCCGACGTTCTTCCTCTTGATGTTGCGGAAAAAATGAAGCAAAAACCAAACTGTCAAATGGTAACGATTCCAAAACTTGGTCATGCCCCAGCTTTAAATACGGAAGAGCAAATTAGCCTTATTGAGAATTTTCTTCGGTAAATTGAAAGTTAATCTATTGAATTAGGGATGGATACCTAGGATGTGGCTAGGCAAGGTTTAGTTTAAGTATTTTCAATCTAAAAAGCCGAGCATTTTATTTTGAATTGGGATGCTCGGCTTTTTTTCTATAGATGGTTTTATATACATTAACATTTTTTTAGCTTAAATCTTAAATTATCAAATAACTCCCTAATTATTTATTAAATTTTTCGTACTCTTCAATATAAAGAGCTACAAAACCGCAATTTGGACATACAGATGCTTTAGTCTTTGCAGAAGCACTTTTGAATAATCCTTTACGCTTTTGTTTAATCGTAATTCCAGATAAGTCATATTCCACATTTATTTTACAATCGTTTATCATTTCAGTTTGACATTGAATGCAAATCCTTTTCATTATTAATCCCCCTTATAAATCAAATTAAAGCTAAACTGCTTCGTTTCTTCTTTTTACAATCTTTATACCTATTTTACCATCTCATTACAAATTTCCTTTTATCCTTTCAAGTTAAAAGTCAATAAAACCATTAAAGTAACAACCTAATAGTAAGGTTGGTTTCACCAAAAATACCGACCTCCTTAATGACATAGATACAGGTTTTTTTTCATACTATATTTTGGGGGTGGAATAATGCCACGAGTAAATTATCGAAGTTCAGATGTTGACTTAATGGCAAGGATGATGAGAGCAGAGGCTGAGGGTGAAGGAAAACAAGGAATGTTATATGTTGGTAATGTTATTGTGAACCGCCTTGTAGCCAATTGTTTAGACTTTAAAGGACTAAGGTCAGTTCCGAATGTAATTTATCAAGTACAAGGTGGAAATTACTCCTTTGAGGCAGTTCAAAAAGGGAATGTATTTTATCAACGATCAAGAACTGCTGAAAGAAGATTAGCAAAACAAAATTTGGATTATTGGAGAGACCACCCGGCGAAATATGCACTTTGGTATTTTAATCCACATGCTCCCTGCCCTCCAACATGGTATGGTCAACCTCAATCTGGACAATTTAAAGAACATTGTTTTTATGAACCAAAACCTGGAACATGTGATAGTGTTTATAGAGGCTAAGCTTACTCGACGAGTAAGCTTTTTTGAGTATTTAGAAATTTACCTAAAAAATAAAACTTTTAATGATGAGCCTTTTCAAGAAATAGTCTAATCCCAAAGCCTATCAGTATGGTTCCCGTGAGTCCTTCAATAATATTTTGTGTTTTAGGTTTTTTCATAAAAGTACTAATCTGATGAATTAAATGGACATAAAGTACTGACCAAAGGATGGTCAATACAGTATAAGTGGTACCCATGATAACAAACGGTAAAAAAGTATTGCTTCCAGGGTCAACAAATTGAGGGAAAAAGGTTAAAAAAAGAATTGCAATTTTGGGATTTAAGAGATTTGTAAGGAACCCTTGTTTAAAACAAGATGTACTAGCAAACTTGCTTTTTGTATTCATCTCAGCACTTGCTGCTACTTCCTTGTTCTTTAAAGACCATAATGTCTTAACACCCAGATAAATTAAGTAAACAGCCCCCACATATTTAAAGACAGAAAATATTAATGCTGATTTCACAATGATGGCGGAAAGTCCTAATACAGCAGCAGACGTATGGATAAGAAGGGCACAACAAATACCAAAAAGTGTTTTAAGACCCCCAGATTTCCCAGCGGTGACCGTATTTTTTGTAGTGATTGCAGTATCGGGACCGGGTAAAATGATAAAAAAAATACACATAAGAACAAACATATAAAAGTTTTCCATTGTAGTATCTCCTTCCTGATTTTGATAAGGTTTGAATATGTAATTCATTATATAAAAAGCGAGAGATTAATAGAAGATTAATCTTTTTGAGATTGTTTAGCTTCGCACCTGTTTTGAATGTTTTAAATTTGCTAAAATTTATATAATCATTTTTTAGAAAAAATTTTGAGATAAATCTACATCCCCCAGGTTTATCCGATTTTGAAAGGAGTTAGGCATAAAATGAACAGTCCAATCTAAGGTCTCCCGTAAACAATACTAATTTTGAAATATCGGGGGGATGTAGAATGAAATTGAATAAAAATTTTACTCTGTTACTGTTGGGTCATTCGCTTGCAAATATGGGCGATGTCCTATATATCGTCAGTGTTATTAGTGTGATATTCAACTTAACAGATTCTGCAACAGTATCATCATTCGTTCCATTTACGATTACTTCATCTATGTTTGTTTCCAGCATGTTAACTCCTCTTTTAGTGGGAAAAGTGAATTTAAAATGGTTAATGGCTTGGTCACAAATTGGAAAGACCATTCTGCTTGTTATTTTGGGTTTGATGATCGCTGGTATTACAGCATCTAATTATTATCTAATCTTCTTCATAATTGGATTGATTGCGCTTCTTGACGGTTGTGCAAATCCCATAAGACAAACATTAATTCCACACTATGTAAACAATGATGATTTAATAATAGCTAATGGAATTGCTGAAACAGTTACTCAAATCATCCAAGCAGTAATGTGGTTCGTAGGCAGTTTGTTTTTAATAATATTAAGTCCGCAACAACTCATTTGGCTCGTTGGATGTTTGTTCGTAATTTCAAGTGTTTTGCTAAGTTTATTAGAAACTGTAAGTCATACCGCATCGGAGCAAAAAGGGAAATTAGAACAACTCAAAGAGGGCTGGAAAACATTATTAAATACACCTGTATTGAAAAGAATTGCTTTGATAGACACTTTAGAAACCATTGCAGGGACGGTATGGATTGCGGCGATTTTATATGTTTTCGTTAACGATGCTTTACACGTTGATGAAAAGTGGTGGGGGTTTGTCAATGGTGCTTTCTTTCTAGGCTTAATCATAGGAAGCATTTATTGTATTAAATATCCTAGTTTTGTGGAAAAGAACCTGGGTACTTTAATTTTTGTTGGTTCATTCACTGGTTTCATTGTCACTATATTTTTTAGCCTAAATAGTAATCCACTTATGGCCTTATGTCTATCGCTCTTTATGGGGCTATTTGGACAAATCAAATACATTCCTCAACAAACGGTTATACAAACTAGTGTAACCAAAGAGCAGTTGTCTACTGTATATACCTCATTAAGTGCGATTGGAACGGGGATATTTGGGGCTGGCTCTTTGGTAATGGGGATATTAGCAGACCTGTTAGGGGTAAGAATGGTATTCGTATTATCAGGGGTAATACTAGCTTTGGTAAGTATAATTGTTTATAAGAATAAACAACTGTTTATTAGAAAGGTATTTCAAAATTAACATTGTGAAGGAAGGATTTTAATTAACAAAATCCTTCCTTTAAAAATGCGAATCAATAGAAAAAAAACTAACCGGAGAAATTTTCTGGTTAGTTTTTTGTCGTTAAAAAATAAAAGTAAAAAGATACATTGGGAATGAAAACTAAGTGCAGGGGCAAATTAATGATTGGGAGTTTCATAAAATCAATTTAGGTGATAAAATGCCTTTCAAGTTTTTACAAAAATATAAAAATAATAATCAGAAGTCAGAAGACGAGAAAAAGTCAATAAAAACAATTTTTGACCAAGCTGGAAAATCGAGTGATTTTCATCAATTTTTACTATCTGGAGAACAGGATATTACAATTAGTTACTATAAAAGTATGGTGGACCCAAAGAAAATAAATAACCTTCTTCTTCCCGCAATTCAAGAAAATATGGATAAGATTAGTGGAATTAATGATATAAAAAAGTGTATTCCATTTGAGGATTTCTTAGTTACAACTAATCCATTAGATGTTGAAGAAAAACTAATAAAAGGACATGTTATTGTTCAATTAAAGAATTCCAACCAACATTTCTTAACGATAAATATTGAAAATGCGAATCTTGGTTATCGAGAGAATAATGATACAGAAAATGAATTTAGTGTGATCGGCCCAAAGGCTGGATTTGTAGAAAACATAGGTATAAATCTTCATTTGTTGAGAAAGCAAATAGCGGTTCCAGAGTTAGTTTTTGAAGAAATAAAAATTGGATCAATGTCTAAAACAGAAGTAGTCATTGCCTATTTAGATGGAATTACCAATCCAGAATATATTCAAACTGTTCGACAACGATTAAAGGATATTGACTTAGATGTTATTTTCGATAATTCCCAAATTGATCAAATTATTTCAGATAATTCAAATACTCCCTTTCCTATTTTTTTATCCACTGAGCGGATTGATAGGGTTGTTTATGCGATGGTATTGGGGCAAGTTGCGATCATATCGAATGGATCTCCTTACATAATTACAGGGCCAACAACGATCTTAGATTTTTTCATTTCTCCCGAAGATTATTATCTTAATTGGGTACTAGGGTCGTTTTTTCGAATTATACGAATTATAAGCGTTATTTTCTCGTTGTTTGCGACTCCTATTTATGTTGCAATTTTAACCTTTCATTATGAAGTCGTACCGGATGATTTATTGCAACCCCTTATTAGTTCAAGGGCTCATGTTCCATTTCCTCCGGTATTGGAAGCTATTTTTTTGGAAATTACCATTGAATTGTTAAGGGAAGCGGGGGCACGCTTGCCGACAAAAATTGGACAAACCTTGGGTATTGTTGGTGGTATTGTTATCGGGCAGGCATCTGTCCAAGCTGCTCTAACCAGTAATATTTTACTCATTATTGTGTCATTGTCTGCACTTGCTTCTTTCACAACTCCTATCTTTAAAATGTCGAATGCCATTCGCCTCATACGGTTTCCTCTTATTTTATTTGCAGCATTTTTGGGCGGCTTTGGAATTATCATCGGATTTGTTCTTCTGATAGGACATTTATTAAAACTTAAATCTTTGGGGAATCCCTATATGGTCCCTCTATTTCCTTTTAGAATAAAGAACTTTCGAGACAGCTTTATTCGATCTTCCTATCAGTTTACAACGACACGAAGCAGATTTTTAAGACCTCTTTCACTTAAAAGATATACACCAAATCAAGATAAGGATGATATTAATAATGAATAGTCAGAAGCGAAAAAATATAAAGTATTTTTATGCTATTTTGCCTCTCATTTTGATTATTCCTGGCTGCTCTTTCCCACGTCAAAAAATTATAGATGATATGCAACTTCCTAAAGTATTAGGTTTTGATAAAGTTGATAGCCAGTATGTTGGAACTGTGCTTTATACAGATTATACGGGAGATGAAGAACAAGGTGAGAGCTCTATTTTACAGGGGAAAGGTAGGAAATCCTATTTAATAAAACAATCTCTAAATGCACAATCTCCTAAACCGATAGAAATTGGAAAATTGAATCTTTTAATTTTTGGTAAAGAACTAGCTGAAAATGGGGTGTCTTATTTTGTTAAGACTGTTTGCAGGGATCCTTTAGTTGGAAGCAATATGTTAGTGGCTGTTTCAGAAAAACCAGCAGGAGAAATATTAATGAAAAATAAAGATAAAAATAGCGACTATCCGTATAAATTGATTGAACAAAATTATCGAACTCAAAATGTACCAATTCCCACTTTGCAAAGTTTTTTATTCGATTTCTATGGAGAGGGAAGAGATCCTTCCCTGCCTTATTTAAAGATAAATCAAAAGGGGAACACTGAGGTAAAAGGGCTAGCAGTGTTGAAAAAAGACAAGCTGGAACTTATCTTAGATCAAAAAGAAAGCTTCTTATATAAAATTTTAAGAGGAAGAGTGATTAGTGGACAAACTGAATTTAACATACCTATGGGGCAGTCGAGGGATACTGCAATTTTAGCCATTTTATATGGAAAAAACAAAAAGTCAATTATTATTAAAGATTCGAAATCAAAGGTAACACTCAATATAACACTAAATGGAATGGTAAAGGATTTTCCAGACTGGCTGGATTTAAGGAAAAAACAAAATAGCCTATTATTAAAAAAGCAATTGGAAAAACAAATGAAAAAGGATTTTGAAAAGCTTTTCGTAAAATTTCAAAAGCATCAAGTTGATCCTTTAGGTATTGGTGACTTAGCAAGAGCGAATTCACAAAAATGGAACGAAAAGGAGTTCTATGAAAAGGTGTACCCAACTATTGCCTTGGATATAAATTTAAAATTAGAACTATCTCAAGCAGGGATTGGAGAGTAAAAAGAAAAGGTGAATGACCATGAGTAAACAATTAAATAAAAGTTTAACAGTATCTCCTTTTTTTTTATTTTTTCTGATTCACAGTACCCAAACCGGTGTAGGCTTGTTGAATTTTCAAAGTAAAATAATAAAGGGAGCAGAACAAGACGCATGGATTTCAGTTTTATTAGTCGGAATCAGTATTCATCTCATTATTTGGTTACTGTATTTCTTATTAAAGAAATCAAATAATGGGGATATTATGTCTTTACATCAACAAATATTTGGGAGATGGCTAGGAAACATATTAAATATTTTCTTTTATGGATATATGCTTTTAATTGTTTCAACTATAATTAGGTCCTATTTATCAGTTCTGGTTACTTGGGTTTTTCCTAATACCCCTATCTGGTTTTTATCACTTACTATGATTTTTGTGATTTCATATTTAGTTGTTGGGGGCTTTAGGGTTATTACCGGTATTTGTTTTTGGGGGATGCTAATCCCTTCGCTCCTTCTGTTAACGGTATATTTTCCACTCCAATATGCGTACTGGACGAATTTATTACCCGTTTTTAATCACAGTTTAAGTGACTATTTGGTATCAGCAAAAGAAAGTATTTTTATGTACTCAGGACCAGAATTTTTACTTATTTATTTTCCTTTTATTAAAAATAATCAAAATTCCCAAAAATGGGCTCACATTTCACAAATGTATACAACTATTTTATATTTAGTGGTTACCATCATCTCATTTGTTTATTTTAGTCATGGGCAGCTTGAACATGTTACTTGGCCAACCCTCATGATGTCAAAAATTATCCGCTTTCCATTTATCGAAAGATTTGAATATATCTTTATTTTTTTATGGCTATTAGTAATCCTTCCCCCTTGTTGTATGGCATTGTGGGGGGCGATTCGAGTTTTGAAAGAATCGTTTAAATTTAAACCAAGATTTTCATTATGGATATCCATTATTATCGTTCATTTCATGGTGATTAATGTCAAAAGTAAAGTAGATGCTGAGGAAGTAGGGACTTTTATGAACATAGTCACCTCTAGCTTTCTGTATATTTATTTACCTATATTGTTTGTGTTTTATCTCATCTTACAAACCTTTAAAAAAGCAAAGAGTAAAACCCAACAACAGTGAAAGACCTACCTAAAAGGACAAAGGGTAGGTAACTTTTTTTGTCTATAAACATAGCATTTAGGACTGATTTTCGATAAAATAAACATTGCTGATTTTCACAATAGTTTTTCATAAATCATCAATGTGAAAATGTCCTTGTGTTTGATAATAAGTTATTAATCATGATATAAGTTTATAAGAAATGGACTTTTGGCTTTATATTTTTTGACCGAGTGTTTGAAGTTGATCCATAGTGAGAGGAATTGAGTTTTGAAATGATAGATAATTTTTGGCGTGATTTACCACGGCCATTTTTTGTACTTGCCCCAATGGAAGATGTGACAGATCTTGTTTTTCGTCACGTCGTAAGTGAAGCCGGCCGACCGGATGTGTTTTTCACAGAGTTTACTAACTCGGATAGCTATTGTCATCCAGAGGGCATGAAAAGTGTGCGTGGCCGTTTAACTTTTACAGAAGATGAACAGCCAATTGTAGCTCATATTTGGGGGGATAATCCCGAATATTTCCGTCAAATGAGTATTGGTATGGCAGAGCTAGGATTTAAAGGCATCGATATTAATATGGGCTGCCCAGTACCGAATGTGGCATCGAGGGGGAAAGGCAGTGGTCTTATTCTGCGCCCAGACGTTGCGGCAGAACTTATTCAAGCAGCAAAAGCGGGCGGGCTGCCTGTCAGCGTGAAAACTCGACTTGGCGATAAGGATGTCAATGAGTGGGAGGAGTGGCTAACGCATATTTTAAATCAGGATATTGCGAACCTTTCGATTCATTTGCGGACAAGAAAGGAAATGAGCCAAGTAGATGCCCATTGGGAGCTAATTCCGGAAATCAAAAAATTACGTGACCGTGTCGCACCCAATACGCTACTAACAATCAATGGAGACATTCCTGACCGTCAAATTGGCCTGCAGCTTGCTGAACAATATGGTATTGATGGCGTGATGATCGGACGAGGTATTTTTAAAAATCCATTTGCTTTTGAAAAAGAGCCTAGAGAGCATAGCAGTAAAGAATACCTAGATCTATTAAGACTACAGCTTGATCTTCAAGATCAATATGCGGAAGTACTGCCACGTTCCATTACAGGGCTTCATCGTTTTTTCAAAATTTATGTTAAAGGGTTCCCTGGAGCTGCTGAATTAAGAAATCAATTGATGAACACGAAATCAACAGATGAAGTGCGTGCATTGCTTGATAACTTTGGAAAAGGGACGGGAATATTCTAACTAATCTGGCTGCGATGTTGCAGCCTTTTTCTTATTTGACTAAAGAGATCTGTAAGAATGGTAAAACTTTAGACTAGATTGACTGAAAAATGAATGTGTGATAAGTTTTACATTATAACTGACGACCGTTCGGAAGGTGGTATTTATGACTTTTAATCAAATTAAGAATGTTGCACTGAATCATTTTACGAATAAGGGATATGAGGGAACATCGATGGCACATATCGCTGATGATGTAGGAATCAAAAAACAATCCATCTACACTCATTTCAAAGGGAAAGAAGAACTTTTTTTACAGGTTTACCGTGATGTTTTTGATGCCGAATTAAAATTCGTTATTAATTATATAGACAGTAACAAAACACAACCGATTGAGGAATTCTTATATAATTTTCTTTTGCTATATAAAGAAAGATATGAGAAGAACAACATAACAAAATTTTGGCTTCGAATCTCTTTCTTTCCACCTGCTCATCTTTATGAACAGGTTATAGATTCTGTTTATGAGTATCTGGATAAGGTAGAAAAACATCTCCTTTTGGTCGTTGAGAAGGCTATGTTGGAGGGAGAAATTAGCTCAACCATTGACTCACAACGAGCTACTTCTGCATTTTTAGGAGTGTTAGATGGAATATTTGTTGAAATGTTATATGGAGGTTCCGAACGATTAATGAAGAGATTGGATGCCTCTTGGTATCTTTATTGGCGTGGACTTTCGAAGGAATAAGGATATTTTTTGGGGGAATAGGTTATGAAACGAAACTGGGTATTTGTTGTATTGGCTGGTCTTATTGAGGTGTTATGGGCATTAGGATTAAAGCATGCGAGTAATTGGCTTTCTTGGGTTGGTATTGCTCTCCTTATATATATTTCATTTGTGTTATTAATAAAGGCAATAAAAAGTCTACCCGTTGCTACTGTTTACGCGGTCTTTACTGGAATTGGGACAGCTGGGACTGTTGTGGCGGAGATGTTGATATTCGGAGAGGCCTTTAGTTGGACGAAAGTATTATTTATTTTCTTACTTCTGTCTGGTGTTGTAGGCTTAAAGCTTGTCACAACTGAATCTAGTAAGAAAGAAGGTGCAGTGTAATATGGCTTGGATGTATCTCATATTGGCAGGAGCTTTTGAGGTGGTTGGGGTTACAGGTATGAATAAAGTTGTTAAAGACAAAAACATACAGTCCTATATGGTTCTGTTCATTGGATTTATTTTTAGTTTTAGTTTTCTAGGTTTAGCTATGAAAACCCTCCCCGCGGGAATTTCTTATGCCGTTTGGACAGGGATCGGAACTGTAGGCGGGACAATTATTGGAATGCTTTTTTATGGAGAAGCAAAGGATTGGAGACGTATTTTATTTATAGCTCTAATATTAGTAGCAGTCATTGGATTGAAAATGACATCGTAGAATTTAGCAGTAGGTACCATTAGTTTATTGAACTCGAAGAACAAGATTAATTATGCAACGGAGCTGTCATTGTAGCAGCTTTTTTTGTTGGCTAATATATTGTAGCTGTGATGATGAAATAAAGTCTTAAATGTATAACCATATAATAAGTATAGAAAGTGAAAAGGCGTTTTCCACGTTGTTTTTATCTAATATCTCCAACTTTCTTCCTTTAAATAATAGGCTGTTTTCGGAATAATTGTTGTTTTTGGAACCGATTTAATCATAAAAATCTAAAGAAGGAATTATCATTCGGACATGAGTGTCTTTGGAAACACCAGAGCTGTCCGAAGACGACCGATGTTCGGACATGAGTGCGGTTGGAATCACCAGAGCTGTCCGTATACGACGGATGTTCGGACATGAGTGCCTTTGGAATCACCAGAGCTGTCCGAAGACGACCGATGTTCGGACATGAGTGCCTTTGGAATCACCAGAGCTGTCCGAAGACGACCGATGTTCGGACATAAGTGCCTTTGAAAACACCAGAGATGTCCGAAGACGACTGATGTTCGGACATGAGTGCCTATGAAAACACCAGAGATGTCCGAAGACGACTGATGTTCGGACATGAGTGCCTATGAAAACACCAGAGATGTCCGAAGACGACTGATGTTCGGACATGAGTGCCTATGAAAACACCAGAGCTGTCCGAAGAAGATTGATGTTCGGACATGAGTGCCTTTGGATTCACCAGAGCTGTCCGAATATGCCACGAATCGAACACAGCAACAAAGTTTACGATAAGAGCCAAATAATAAAAGGGAAAAGACAAGGTGAGTGAATTTATTGAAAAATGGATTTAAAATAATCGATTTTCTTTTTCGTCAAGCGAAAAAAACAAGTCTTCACACAAAAATGATTACAGTATCTAGTGGAGAAAGGATAACCAATTTAACCGTTCACGTTGCAGATACTCAAGAAAAAAGAGATAAGGGCTTAATGTTTGTTAGAAAACTACCCGAAAACGAGGGGATGCTATTTGTGTTTTCCGGAAAAACATATGGCGGTTTTTGGATGAAAAACACCTTAATTCCTTTATCTATTGCATTTCTTGATTCAGACGGAAAAATTCTAAAAATTTTAGATATGGTCCCTTGTAAACAGGATGAATGTCCTACTTATGATCCGGAACTTTTTTATCATTATGCAATCGAAGTTAATCTTGGATGGTTTGAAAAGTATCAAATCAAAGTAGGGGATTATGTAAACCTTGATTAAATCACCACACCTCTATGAGTTCTTAGACGAGTGGTGATTTTTTAAGCTCATTTTGGTTTCCCCTTATCTATTCTTCTCTCTCAATAAGGCTGCGTAGCTTGCCGCCTTATCGGGTGGAGCAGTGAGGGATTTCTCATAACCTTTTTGGAAGCTTTTTTCGTACGCCCTTACAAACCTTTGTCCTAGTTTCCGCTGGGCGGCCTGTACCGCATCCATTTCCGGATGGGCATGAAGGTAGTCGTAGAATTTCTCCCCAGACGAAAAAGAGAGGTATACCTGTCGGAGAAGTCCTATTTTTATGAGGGGCCGTGCTATTTCCATCTTGTTGTCAATGCTCAGTTTGGAGCGCGGCATCTGCTGCCAAGCACGGGAGATCCTGAAGTTGTGACGGTCTTCAAGCCCCGAACGGATTCCTTCATAATATCCTTCTTCCATCCCCATCTGGACGGGGTCCGGCGGAGGCATGCCGTCTGTTTGAAAATCTCCGGTGAAAAGAAGGCAGGCAAATAGGAAAAAGGCTATAAGTTTCCGTGTCACAGCTTTTTTCCCCCTTTCTGGTTATTCTCTACTTTAGTTTAACCAGGCATTACCATCCTATGTAGAAGGTAAGGAGTGGAATCAGATGAATCTATTCTGGTTTCAGTTTAGTTTTTTTTATTTTAGCTGCTGGGTTTTTGGGAATATCCCCTTTTTTAGATTTATATTTCGACAATTTTCTGCATTCAAAGAAGTGTAAAAAAATTCATTAGAGATCAGAATTATAAAAAGTTTGTTGATTTTATTGACTTTGCCAGTCATTACAGTTGCTAGAGATGATATCAATTTTGGTAAAGTTATGAATTTGTCAAAAATTGTCCTTTTTTTTAGCTTTAATAACTTTCGCATTATTTGTAAAATATAAAAAAGTTAATAAACAATTGCAGGAATAACTAAATTTATTAGTAAAGTGGAATGAGAAGTTAAGATTATTAGTGAAAAAAGGAGAAAGAACAAAATGTACAAGTATACCATCTATGTAACACATCAAGGTAAAATTTATCAAACCAATGTAATAGCTACCAAAAACCAAACAGAAGAAGAAGTTTATCGTATTGCAAAAGAACAAGTTCTTAAACAATGGGAAAATTAAAGGATCCTAAGATTAAAAGGATTCGAATAGAACTACCATTTGAATAATAGATATTGGATAGCTTCCTTTACTTAAATAACGCGCTGCTAATAGTGGCTTTGAAAGATTTTATGAAGAATACTAATTATTATAAGAGGAGTTGGTAGGTTTATGAAGAATACTAATAACCTTACTTTAGAGGAATTGGAAAGACGTATTGCTCATTTTGAGGAACGTCTAATGGATTTTATTATTACCGAGGAACAAAGAGAGTTAATCAAAGAAAGTTTAAAGGAACTAAAGAATGCTAAAGAGCCCAAGGCTTCCTATACTTTTTAAATAACATAATACTTACAATGATCTTCAACAATCGGGCGCTTTTCCGGAAAGCGTCTTTTTTTAATGAGTTTTAGGCTATTGATAAAATCTTATCTTTGATCTTTACTTTGGTTATACTCATTGATAAGCAAAGTAAAGAAAAGGAGCTATTTTATCTATGGAAAGAATAATATTGTGGTCACTGCTCATAATCGGGATCACGCTATTGATTTATAGCTTAAGAAAACCACCTATCATAAAATGGATTGTAATTTTTGCATTGTCTTCATATTTTTCAACGTTTTTTGGTGTTCTTGTTGTAGAAGAGGAAATGCTCGAATATCCAGTGAGATTTTTAAGTAACTATTTTAGTTCCAGTCTTCTTTATGAATATCTTCTATTTCCAGTTGTTTGTATTTACTTTTATCAAACAACTTTTTGTTCGAGATATTTCAACATTGTACTACAAGGTATTTTGTACACCACTGTTTTAACGATAATTGAGATTTTGTTTGAAAGATATACCGAGTTAATTAAATACCATACATGGACATGGAAGTACACATTTATCAGCACCTTTCTTCTAATGTTGTTTATCCGTTTCCTTATGCATTTGATAAACAGGAAAGAAAGAAAATTATAGGTGCGGAAGGGAAAGATCAGTGCTGTCAATTATGGCAGCTTGTTTTTAGGTATAACTCAACACAGCTGAATGGATTGTCCTATGGCCAGACAACCCATTTTTTCTATTATTTATTTAATTCAACCGTTTCATTAATATCTGTCGATTTAGAACTTTGTCCTGTCATGCGTTTATAGAAAAAGGCGATTTTCTTCGTAAAATTACCGGTTTCCCAATATTCAGCTGCTTCTGCCTTTACCTTTATCAAAATAACGTTGGAATCATCATAAGAAGTTTACATAATTTTCTCATTTGCTTTGCTCCACAATTCCTTTTTCTTGTCTAAATCCTCAACGATTTCTGCTCTTCCACGGACGGAAACATAGGATTTACCTGCATAAGTCACATTAACATCTTGATCATGTAAAATTTCTTCATATTTATTAGTCGCTTTCTTAGTGAAAAACCATAAGTCACCATCAAACTCTATTTCTTGTGTTTTCATAGGACGTGAAACAAGCCCTTCTTCAGTTACCGTAGTCAGCATGGCCGTGTCTACGTCTTTGATTAACTCTCTTAATGTTTCCATTTCTTCTTGTTGCAACATGCTAGACATTTTCATCACCTCATTAAAGTTTACAGAGGTATGCTACCCTTTCCACCAACATTTATTCAGGTATGGCAGATACACTGCTAAAAAGTGGCAGTGTGTGTTTGAAGCTTTCGTAAAGAAAGAGTTAATAAAAATAAATGGTGAGAGGATGAAGAAAATTTGGAAGGAAGTAACCATATTATTCAGATAAAGCCTTGGGAGGATAATGACCTTGATTTGCTTTTTCTTATAAACGCTCCAGAAATGATGCAGCATCTTGGAGGTCCAGAGAGTAAAGAGCAGATTTTGAAGCGACATAAACGATTATCTTGAACTAGGTAATAGAGGACGTATGTTCAGTATTAAATTGTTACCAGAATTAGAACCAATAGGTTCTGTGGGTTATTGGCAAACTACTTGGAATAATGAGAGTGTATATGAAACTGGATGGAGCGTTCTACCATATTATCAAGGGAAAGGAATAGCTGCAAAAGCGGTAAAGTTAGCAATTGAAGAAGCATCTAGTGAGAACAAATACACATACATCCACGCATTTCCATCGATTGATAATCCTGCTTCTAATGCAATTTGTCGGAAGCTTGACTTTCAGTTTATCTCTGAATGCGAATTTGAATATCCTCCAGGAAGCTTTATGCGGTGCAATAATTGGCGTTATAACTTAATTGGACACTAGTTGAACTTTCAGTTCTTAATTTTTATAAAAGATCCAGATATTTAAGACCCAATTGATAGGTATGGAGGGAAGGAGCAGGGGCGAATAAAACAAACCATTTAACAGAGCCGTAAAAAAGACTGCCGGAAAATCCCAAGTTTTTCGGGTTTGTCGACAGTCTGACAACTTAATATTTAATAATAGTAGGTTGGTTCGTTCCTTTTCAATCTCCTTAAATGAACTTAAAACATACCGTTCTCGTTAGGGGATTCCTCAGGTAAGGGTTGTCCGATATCCCACAATTCAACGATTTGGTTATCTTTGAATCGAAAGATATGGACCACTGCCCCTCCGAGATCCTCTGGGTGCTGTCTTACATGTGAATGAACGGCTACGGTATCTTTCTCATGAATCACCAGTTTGACCTCAAAGATTTTGTTCGGATTTAAAGCTGCATTTTCTTCCATTGCAAGCATGAGCGAATCCGCATCTCCGCTGAAATAGGGGTTATGGTGACAAAAGTCGGGACCTACGTAACGCTGGAATGCTTCGCGGGCCTTCCCAGATGAAGCGAGCTGTAGAAAAGACACGGCCATCTCTTTGAATGAGAGGTTCGTTGTAATTGATTGTTCCATAGTCATTTTATTCCTCCATTTTCCCTCTTACCGATGTTGATCGAGAAGAATTTGATTTCCATCTGGATCCTCAATGATCATATGTGCGGGTCCAACAGTGCCTTCATCTGCCTCCGTCAGCATTTTTATACCTTCAGACTTTAGTTTCTTTTGGATGTCTCGAATGTCTGTAAACGTTTCGAGATTCTCTGCATTTTGATTCCATCCTGGATTAAATGTCAGAATGTTTTTTTTAAACATCCCTTGAAATAGCCCGATGACGCAATTTTCATTCTTCATAATCAGCCAATTTTGAGTAATATCACCGCCAAAAGCTTGGAATCCTAGTTTTTCGTAGAACGACTTGGATAAATGAATGTCCTTCACGTTTAAACTTACAGAAAATGCTCCTAGTTTCATATAATCTCCTTGTTTAAGTAATGTGGGTAAATCAAATTATTTAATTTAACTATAAATGAGAATGTTGAAATTCACAACATTTTCCATTAAGTGTAATGGAAAATCCCATAGCAACGATCACTTCCAAAGTATTAAAATTGAATTTTATCTGGCTGCACGTTATTAAAAGCATAATTTTACTTATTTTCACTATCGTCTATCCATTTATCAAATTTAGATTCAAAGTTCTTCCTTTCTTCATTCGACATTATCAAAGGAGATATAACCATATAACCCAAGATTCCTGCTGTTATAGAAAAAAAGAAATTCGCCATTAAGCCCATATCTTTTTGCCAAAGAAATAAAAATCCGAATACAATAACTCCTATTAAAATACTTAAAATTCCTTTTAAAAAAGCTTTATCCAATGCTACACCCCAATATAATAATAAAATTTTTATTTTTCTTCACATCAATTATACTATGGATGTTAAAATCTTCTGTTTTTTTATTAAAGTTTTTTCTTCAGCATATAGCTCCAATATTTACGAAAAAAGTCCAAATATTAAAGGGGGAAAATATTTTTAATAGAGGTGTGAGGAAAAAGAATGATAGGAGGAGAATTTTAACTGACAGAATGGTTATACTATCTCCATCATTTGGGGGTGGTTTGATAAAAATGTTAAAAATTCTAACGGTATTGTTAGTCCTAGTTTTTTCTCACTCTGGAATATTACATGCACAAACTTTTACAAAAGTATCCTACCCGTGTAGCGTGGTACTTCATCCAGTTAAGGGTATTCCCAATGCAAAAGGTACTACTTTAATCACCAAGGTTAAAAAACCATATACATCTTCACCAACGAGTCCTGTTAGAGAACGAAAGGGCGTAGGTATCTATGCGGATTGGCTTCCATTACCCTCTTCATTTGGACTGTATGACCAATATGAGGGATTTGCACAAATAAAAGGCGAAATCAGTTGGCGGTTTAAGCTGTATTTAGTTAAAGAGAACGTTCCAAGCTGGTTTGGCGGTAATCCATGGGTGGGTAAAATTGATGAGATTTCAGCGGAACTACCAGTTAATACAAGCGTAGAAGTACGTCTTTCAAATTCGAAAACTAACAAATTAGGACCAGTTATTTTGCAAAACACCCTTCACGGATGCCATAACTAGGGAATAATATTCCTCCTGTTATGGACAATAAATTTCCATTAGAATTTTAGAGCATTCCTTTTGAAAATAAGGAGTGCTTTTTAACTTTTTATCAGATCGGAAGAATGCTTTAACCAATAAAAATATAATTATAATCATTAATTATTTATTGTAAAACGATAAAACGGATGGTAAAATCATTTCAATAGAAAAAGAAATATCGCTTTTACAAAATTAGAATCAAATTCATAAAAGGGGAGTTACGCATGAATTTAACCATCCAAAGTGATTCTCAGAAAAAACCTTTGAAGATACAAATGATTAGATCGATTAAACAACTCGTTCGTTTTGGCTGGGAGCAAGCCCTTTCATGTTTGTTTCCTGTCGTTATTTTTGCCTCTTTGGCTATTACACAAATCATCCCACTTCCTTTTCTGCCGCGGTATGACTGGCTGCTCATTATTTGCCTTATAATGCAGTGGGGGTTGGTGCGTTCTGGGCTTGAAACACGGGATGAACTTAAGGTGATCACTTTGTTTCACCTTATTGGACTTACTCTTGAACTTTTCAAGGTGCATATGGGCTCTTGGTCTTATCCGGAGGAAGGATTTTCTAAAATTTTTGGAGTCCCTTTGTATAGTGGTTTCATGTACGCGAGTGTAGCAAGTTTTCTTTGCCAGGCGTGGAGGAGGCTTAAGGTTGAATTGGTGAAGTGGCCCCCGTTTTTGCTGGTAGTCCCTCTTGCCGCTGCGATTTATTTGAATTTTTTCACCCACCATTATTGGTTGGATGTTCGTTGGTGGTTAACAGGACTTGTCATCATCGTTTTCTGGCAATCGTGGGTCACATATGAGGTTGGTGGAACGCGTTATCGCATGCCTCTCGCGCTTTCTTTTGTACTCATTGGATTTTTTATATGGGTGGCCGAAAATATCGCAACGTTCTTTGGAGCATGGGAATATCCAAACCAAACCGATGCATGGAGTCTCGTTCATTTAGGAAAGGTGAGTTCCTGGCTCTTATTAGTAATCGTTAGTTTTCTGATCGTAGCGACGTTAAAGCAGGTTAAAGGGGAAAATTCCAACAGGATTGGGAAAGGCAATAGTAACAAAAGAAATAGAATCCATGATGAGATAGAATAACCATTCTGACTGATCTTCTTGATAATAATCCCTTAGGTATTAAAAACTTAAGGGAATTTTTTATCATTAGAGCGAATCTTTAATGCAATCTTAACAATGGATATAAGATTCAAGCAAACACCCATTGACAAAATGAACTGTAACGATTATATTTACAGTATGATAACTGTAATGGTTTTTGTTACATTTAATAAGTTGGCCAGAATATTACTAAGGAGTGTGTATGGCGATGGTAACTTTGTTTACGACACCAAGCTGTGGGTCTTGCCGAAAAGCAAAAGCTTGGCTTGAGGAGCATCAAATAGACTATATAGAAAGAAACATCCTATCTCATCCTCTTACAATCGATGAAATTAAATCGATTCTTCGCATGACAGAAGAGGGGACGAGTGAAATTATTTCAACGAATTCAAAGGCGTACCAAGATTTAAAGGTAGATATTGATACACTTCCGCTTAATCAATTGTATAAATTAATCATCGAACATCCCAAAATGGTACGCCGGCCAATTATCATGGACGAAAAAAGATTACAAGTGGGCTATAACGAAGATGAAATTCGGAGTTTCCTGCCGCGGAGAATTCGAAACTATTTGTATAACGAATTGCAAAAAGAAGCAAATTAAGGCAAAAAGCATGGTCTTTACAAGTAAAATTTACAAAAGGAGGAACAACAGATGATTGAAGTATTCGTAAAAGTATTATATAAGGATCGAAATTACCATACCAATGTCATAGTGGAAAAAGAGATGACCTGGGAAAAAATTAAACAGATTGCTGAAGAACAAGTGAAAAAGCAATGGGATGTTTAATGTAATAGACATAGTTAACGACATGCTTGACTAGCTAATCTGTAATGTTTATTATTACAGTAAGTTATGAATTTTTAAACTAGATGAGAAGTTTTTTGTCTTAGGAGGCAAGCTAATGAATAGTGATTTTACTCTTGCCATTCACAGTTTAACATTTCTTGCGTTACAGACGGACCGCATGTCCACTAGTGATGCGATCTCTGAAAGTGCTGGCGTCCATCCGGTTCGCATTCGAAAAGTTCTAAGTTTATTGAAAAAACATGGATTTATTAAATCCAAAGAAGGAACGGGCGGAGGATTTCTTTTTGCGCTTGACTTAAGTGAAGTAAATCTTTGGGATATCTATAAGATCACCTCTGAAGGGGCTCTGCAGCCCAAATGTCCTGAATCCAATGAAAAATGTATTGTCGGGGCAAATATGCAAAAAGTCTTATGCAGCATTTTCTTTGGTGTAGAAGAACACATGGGAGAATATTTAAGGGACTATACAATCAAAGAAGTCGTGGATCTTGTTAAAAAGCGCTAGTGACCGATAATTGGTTGAATATTTCTTTAATGGAAATGTAATAAAAAAGATTACAGATTAATTTACGATGCATATCCTGGTATTAAACGAAAAAAACAAGAAGGTGAAAATCGATGTTCTTCTATAATAATACAAATCTAAAAACGGGTGATTGGATTAAGGCAGAATCCCGGGAGGGTGAATTAATTATTGGTTATATTGATTCACTTTCACCGGAAGGTCTAGAAGGTGTTGTGAAAGTAACCGTTGTTACGAGTGACAATAAGCAAGCAATTGGAAAAACCATCCCTATTCTAAGTAAACGGGTGAAAAAACTGCCCGTTTCAAATGTAACCAATAAGGCACAAATTGAATTTCTCCTCGATCTGGCTTTATCAACGGGAGATAAGGAATGGTTTTTGGCGCTTTCTTCAGAGTTAAACGCAATGAAGCAGCTTGCAAATGGAGTACATTAAGCCTTACTGAGATTCAGGGCAGGTTTGTAAAAGAGGACAATAAATCAGGAAAATCAAATACGGATAAACTATATCCATAACGAAGGTAAGGTGATATAAAAGAACTTAGTGTCCGCATATCTCCTTACCTTTTATTTAATGTTATTTAGTATGGGAGGATATTGAGCGGTCAATAGATGAAGGCGGTTCCTCCATCCAACCATGCTTCATTAAAATCGATCCCCCATCTTTTGCAAAATCAAATTGGATCTCTCAAATTCCATTTTGATTTAAAATATTTGGTAAAACTTGATAAAGAAATATAGGCACTTTATAACTTATTTACAGGAGTTTTTTTCCTAATAGAAAGGTTTTTTCTAACATTTATAGAACATGTTCTATAAATGTTAAGGTGGGTGTTTGGATGCTTCAACACGAATATGGATGGGTTTGACAGACGAGAGGAACACTGTTAGATTTTTGTGGGAAAGTAGATTCTAATCATTTTACACAAACAAATGGTTTTGGTTGGCAAAGTGTAAGAGACACATTGGTTCATATAGCAGATTGCTATGTTGCATGGCTTGGCTCATTTGTTTTGCTGAAGACAAATAAACCACTTACTCCAAGGGAAAAATTACATAATCTCAGTTTAGAGGAAATAATATCACGATTTGATCAAGTAGATTCAATAGTAAATGAATTAATTGAACAACATGGACATAAATTAAACGTGCCAATTGAAAGAGAAATCCCTTGGAGAGAAGCATCTGAACTAGTAACTATTACTCCCGGTAAATTGCTAATGCACACTATAACACACGAGTTTCATCATAAGGGACAAATAGTAGCCATGCTCCGTCAAATGGGTTATGAGCCCCCAAATACAGATGTTTTAGGAACAGAAGATTAATATTTTCTAGACGTAATTGGGCGATGTATAATGGACATTGCCTTTTTTTGTTGATTTCCATTTCCTCCAAACAATCTAAATAGTGTGGTTAATCTTTCACAGATATTTTTTCATAGTTCCTTGGAAGACAGTGGTAAGAACAGCTTAACGCCCCGTTTATTAAATGGCAGGATTTTTAAATCTGCTATTAAATGACTGATGTAACCAGCCAAACACGAATAGAAAACACCATCAATCCCGATTGAAGCTTGGAAGTTGGAAGCAATAATCCCAAAGAACGCAGTGCCTAAAACCGAATGGGTATAGCTGCGATGAGAAGTAAAGGAGGCAATGACAATATAAATCCCTAGCAGAATTAACCATAGTTCTCCTAAAGAGAATCCGCCCGCCAAGACGGCAATTCCTGTGATGGTTAACATATGTCTTTGCTTAATGAAGGATGCAACCAAGACGATCAAACAGCCGATTCCAATCCCCAGCCATCTATCTACCATTGTTTTTTCAAAGAAACTATATAGAATCATAATCATTCCAATGATCATCGCAGAAAGTCGAATCACCTTATGCGACAAAGTAATTTTTTCACGAAGCTTCCCGTCAATATCTAGGTCAGGCATTAATCCTGAGACACTTCCTAATCCTACAAACAAGAGCGTCGCAGAAGGAGAAGTATGAAATGTATTCGCAACAATAAATCCAGTTGCTGCCCCAATTACTGCGTGTGATGTACCATTCAATTAAATTCCACCTCTATAAATTATTTATGTAGAAAATCAAATCTGACATAACTATTGTACAACAAAACATTTGTTCTGTTTAGAGATTTGTAGATTTTAAGTAGACTTTATGGATAATTAACATCAGCAGAAGTAATGGTAGTTAAAATAACAAAAAACACGCTGTGCAACTCAACGTGTTTTTTGCAAACTTCTTTTTTGATCATTATGAATCGACATTATTAATTGCCAGAAAGATTTAAAAATAGTCCGTCTAGCGGGTGCGGATAACGAAATTGTACTACTTCTCCCTTTGGAATTTCTGGTTTGACAACTACCGTGTGGCACTTTTCTTGATTTTCTTGAATTTTTGCTATTATTTGGTCTAAATTTCTCCCATCAAAATATGGTGGATAGTTTCGATCTAATTGCATACATTATCTCTCCTCTTAATTGAGGCAGCACAGCCATCATAGTATAGAACCTTAGACCTGTAACTTTGCGTCCCATTCTTTCGAAAGGTTTGCCTTTATCTAGTTTTGGTATTAAAGAACTAGATTAATAGTACTATAAAAAATATAAGAAACGAATATAAATAATTCGAAAAAATTCGACAAAAGATGATAAAGTCTAGTGATAAAAAGATAAAATACATTTTGCATTCAAAGCCTGCCGAAATTCGTGATTCATTCGGGGAGAGTGGGGGAGTTAATCTTTATTCCTTCTTTCCATTTCCTCCGAAAATAATTTTACCTTCTGCATTATAAACTGTTACCTTTACTGGCAAAGTAACTTTATCTTTCTGAAAAACAGCATACCAAACCCATAAGTGATCACGAACGAAAAACCTGTTTGGCTGGACGTTGCCTTCACTATTTATTACAATGGTCTTCGCCTCGTCTTCTGCAAAACCGTATATAACTGAAAAATTCTTTTGAACATGATTTTTAGCCCGCCAGTCTATTGGTCCTCGCTCGACTTTCTCTTCTTTGAACTCCTGGAAATCCATCATTGGAAAAATGAATTGTTTAAATTTAGTAAACTCTTTATTTGTAAGCACAGGCGAGATTCCAGAACTGTTCTCGGCAAAAACTAAATTAGAATGAGCATCAAACAAAAGAATTTTTTGGCAATCTCCAAATTGTGCTGTTACTCTTTCACAGATACTTTCTTCCAAGGAGGTAGTAGGAATATTAAGTTTAGCAGGAATTGCAGGTTTTGTTGGCCGTGATGACAAAAAATAAATTACCGCACCTAACCCTATACAGAGTACAGCTATTAAAATTTTTTTATTCATCCCAATCTCCCCTAATTGAAAATAATTTTTAAGTACTAAGTCAATTATATGATAAACTACACGCTGTCTAAGACACAGATTTAATATAAATGGATTTTAATTGGAATTTAATGGGGGTGGCTGTAGGATTTTGGGTAAGGGGGAGTATCAATGTTATCGCGTCTCATTCAGTTTGGAATTGCCATTATGGGTCTCGTTTTCTCTTGTAACCTAGGTGCGTTTCTTCATATGTAGAACGCTTTTTTATTAACGCAGCACGGCTGTAGAAATTTGATAGAGTATTGGCGGATGCTTTCTGCCAACGTTCACCAAGGTTCAGGTGTCCGATTAAAATGGGCGATCCGCCTTTTCTATTTTTTAACGGTTTTCAATATATTTTACAACATCACCGACCGTTTGGAGCGTTGCTGCAGTTTTTTCACTAATTTCAATCGCGAATTCATCTTCAATTTCCATCGTCAAGTTCACCATATCAAGCGAGTCTGCTTCGAAGTCGTCTTTAAAAGATGCCTCTAATTTGATATTCTCCATTTTCACACCGAGTTGATCGGCAATAATCGGCTTTAACTTTTCAAATATGGTCATTGGGTATCCTCCTAAGTATACATAGGCACCATTATAACAATCATATTCTAAGTGTAAAACATAAAAGTATTGCCAATTCCGGCGGACATGTGACGAATGGTAAGTCGGTTCCATTCTCGTTTTGAGTAGGAAACAATTCGTATGGAATAACTTCCAATGGATCGGCTGTCAAAGGAAACACCAATTATCAGCTAAGTTTCACAATGGATAGTGATGCGGCATTTATACTTTGTCCCCCTAAAACCGGTAAAAGTGTATCTGTAGTCGTACCAATATTTCTTAGCTCAATGGTGGATTTTTTGGAAACATGGATAATTGCTTGTCCTATAAGCATGAGAGTCGCATTATTCACTTGCCTTGTTATGCCAAACTTTGTGAGATTTTCTGGCTTAGAAGAATCGTTTAAGAAAATACCATATACAGAAGTGGATGCAGGTCCATCAATGAGTAATGTATATTCGATCTTATAGTCTCCCGATTTCAAAACTTTTATTGTACTGCGTGTCGTGGAAAATCGTATATTTTTCAATGAACCATGTTGATTAAATCGTATATTTTCCTGGGGATTTACTAAAATCGGCTCGGTTCCTACGAGTGCAAAATAGCCATAAGCTGCTGAAGAATCTTGCCTATTTCGATCAGACATTATTAAATCACCACCTTTTTAATCTACTAATATAGGATATTAGAGATTGTAAGAAATGCTTGTACAATTGTGTTACTTGAGATTTCTATCCTCATTTGGGTTGGCATGAGATGTGTATTCTAAATTGCGAAACAAAAGGAAGTACTTTTAGTTGCAAAACGTATGTTAACTGTTAATAAATCGAAAAGATAATTGTATAATAATGGTAAGAGGGGAGAGAGTATGGTGAATACATTTAAAGAGAAAAGAAAGGCCCGAAGAGACAAAAGGAAAGAAGAAGGGAAGGAATCCATTTGGTGGGAAGTCCTTGATATCTCTTTGGATTTAGTGGAATTAATTGGGCCAATTCTTATTCGGTCTGCTCGGTCAGTTACTAAATTTTTGGACCATCATTAATTACATACTAAGTGTTTATAATTACGTGCTGCTTGAAAATGATCATCATAAGTATATGGCTTTAGCTCTATATAACAGGGGCTAAGGCCTTTTTCTCGTTTTTTTAGGGGCTAGTATACTTGTACATCTATTTTCCTATGATATATAAATCATAATTCCTAGGCAGAATATTTGAATGTTACTCAAACATATATTATAATTTAGTTATGTAACATTGAAGGAGAGTAATGATTCGTTGGAAACAGTGGATGCACTTAGAGACTTAGAACAAATAAATGCCATGAAAAATTACCTTATGGAACATTCATATAGGGATTATTTATTATTTGTTGTTGGAATAAATACAGGGCTTAGAATATCTGAACTGCTACTGATTAAGGTAAAGGAACTTTTTAATGGGGATGGGGAAATGAAGGATTTTTATCATTACTCTGAACTGGAGAGTGAAAGGAGGAAGTCGGTTTATTTAAACAAAAGAGTGAAAGAAGCGGTAAATTCTTACTTAGACCAGGTCAACAGTGAACAACAAATTTATTTATTCCAATCTCGTAAATTTAAACAACCGATTACACGACAACAGGCCTATCGAATCATCCATGATGCAGCTGTTAAGGTAGGTATTGAAGGAAAAATCGGGACGAATTCACTAGCAAAGACCTTCGGATATCATGCCTTTAAACAAGGTGTCTCGATTGCACTCTTACAAAAACACTTTAACCATTCCACACCATCGGAGACACTTAAATTTTTAGGAATAACAAAAGAAGACCTGATTACCACTCAGATCGATGTAAATTTATGAGTAGAAAAAATCTATTGGAGAAAAAGTCAGAGATACAGTTGAAAAGTAAAGGGAAGAGAGGAAATATATGACTACAAACAAAATACATAAAACTAATAAACTAAAATTTATTCTGCGCGGATTAATGGTCGTTATCGGGGGATTATTTGCTGCCTATGGACTAGAAACGGTTCTTATTCCTAACCACGTATCAGATGGAGGAGTGACGGGTCTTAGTATCGTTGGATCAGAACTATTTGATTTACCATTGGGTGTTCTCATTGCTGTGATCAACATTCCCTTTATCTGGTTGGGATATAAGCAAATTGGAAAAAGTTTCGCGTTATTTTCGATTATCGGGATTGCTTCCCTAGCGGTTGGAACCAGTCTCTTGCACCATACGCCTGCTATTATTGAGGGCGATACGTTGTTAGTGACCGTGGTTGGCGGTATTATCCTTGGTTTTGGGATGGGGTTAGCCTTACGTAATGGCGGTGCATTAGATGGAATTGATATGCTGGCCGTCCTCTTATCTCGAAGATTACCATTTGGTACCAGTGATCTCATACTTTTCTTAAATATATTTGTCTTTATTTTCGTTGGCATCGCATTTGGTTTACAAGGGGCGATTCTATCGGCCATTGCTTACTTTATTGCTTCGAAAGTGATTCACATTGTGGAAGAAGGGTTAAGCGGTTCTAAAACCTTCAATATTATTACCACCCAGCCTGAAATAATGGTGGAGACCATCCGCGATCGTTTAGGCAGAAGTGCAACGTATAAAGAAGCTTATGGCGGCTTTTCCCATGAAAAATTTAAAGAAATCACCTGTGTCATTAACCGCTTAGAAGAAACAAAGTTAAAAGAAATCATTAATGAACTGGATCCAAAATCCTTTGTTACCGTATATGACGTAGCAGAGGTGAAGGGCGGTAATTTCAGAAAGCACAACATTCATTAGCTGAATGGGCGAGATCAGAACCTTGAAAAGAAAAGAATGCACAATTTGTCGATAAATAGGTGAAAAAATTAAGATAATAGTTTATAATCATTTAGTCATAGAAATTAATATATAATTGCATTTATGCAAACGAGGTTCTAGCCCCCCTCATTAAAAAAACTAAGATGAAGCAGTACTTCTATCTTGGGGTACTGTTTTTTCTATTTGAAAGGAAGTATAGAAAGAAATGTTGAAAAATGAGAAGGCCATTGTTGTATTTAGTGGTGGACAAGACAGCACCACTTGTTTATTTTGGGCATTAAAACAATTTAAAGAAGTAGAAGTCGTTACGTTTGATTACAATCAAAGGCATAGTTTAGAAATTGAATGTGCCAAAAATATAGCCAATGAGCTTGGTGTAAAACACCATATTTTAGATATGGCCTTACTAAATCAATTAGCCCCTAATGCGTTAACGCGTTCAGATATTGAAGTGACTGATGGCGGTGAAGGGGAACTTCCCTCCACATTTGTGCCAGGTCGGAACCTTTTATTCCTAACTTTTGCAGGTGTTTTAGCTCGTCAAGTTGGAGCGAAGCATTTAGTCACAGGTGTATGTGAAACAGATTTCAGCGGTTACCCGGACTGCCGTGATATTTTTATTAAATCATTGAATGTTACGTTAAATCTTTCGATGGACGATAACTTTGTCATTCATACCCCGTTAATGTGGATCAACAAAGCACAAACATGGGCACTAGCGGATGAATTAGGCGCATTGGATTTTGTGCGTGAAAAAACATTAACCTGCTACAACGGTGTGATTGCGGATGGATGCGGCGAATGCCCAGCCTGCGTATTAAGAAAAAGAGGGCTTGAAGACTTTTTAAATGGGAGGTTTTAGCGATGGGTTTTCGAATCGTTGATAAACTTCAAAAAATAAATGAGGACATTCATCCACATCAATTAAAATATCATCATAAACGTGTACTTGTAAGCAAAGAATTCACCTTCGATGCTTCGCATCACTTGCATTGTTATGAAGGGAAATGCAAAAATTTGCACGGCCACACATACCACGTTATTTTCGGAATCAGCGGATTTGTTGATGAACGCGGCTTAATGATTGACTTCGGTGATATTAAAGAGATTTGGAAAAATGAAATTGAAATATTCCTTGATCATCAATACTTGAATGAAACCTTACCATACATGAATACAACCGCAGAAAATATGGTGGTTTGGATTTATGAGAAAATGAAGGAAGCATTAGATACAGAAGAGCGGATGGAACAATATCATGGAGCAAGAGTGGAATTTGTCCGTCTCTTTGAAACTCCGACCAGCTATGCAGAAGCGCGAAGGGAGTGGATGGAGGAATGAGCAAGATTCCTGTGTTAGAAATTTTTGGCCCCACCATCCAAGGAGAAGGGATGGTCATTGGTCAAAAAACAATGTTTGTACGGACCGCCGGCTGTGATTATTCTTGCAGCTGGTGTGATTCTGCTTTTACATGGGACGGCAGTGCCAAAGAAGATATTCAGCAATTGAGCGCAGATGAAATTTGGGCTGAATTAAAAAGAGTCGGTGGCGATAATTTCTCGTTTGTGACGATCTCAGGGGGAAATCCGGCACTGCTTAAAAATTTAGATGGGTTTATTGATTTACTAAAAGAAAAAGACATCAAGATTGGGATCGAAACACAAGGGAGTAGATGGCAAGACTGGTTCTTAAACATTGATGAACTAACGATTTCACCGAAACCGCCAAGTTCCAATATGATCACCAATTTTGAAATCTTAGATTCTATTTTTCAAAATTTAAACGACAATGATTTTAAACATCAAGTGAGTTTGAAAGTCGTCATCTTTGATGAAAACGATCTTGAATATGCGAAAAAGGTTCATCATCGTTACCCAGAGATTCCTTTTTACCTTCAGGTTGGTAATGATGATCTTACGAATATGAATAACAATGAATTGATTCAAAAACTTCTGAATAAATATGAGTGGTTAGTTGATTGTGTGGTTTTAGACCCAGCGTTGAATGATGTTAAAGTATTGCCGCAATTGCATGCCTTGCTTTGGGGAAATAAGCGAGGCGTGTAAGAGGTTAGAAAGAGAGTAGGGATAGAATGAGAATCATAATATATTTAATTTCCATCGTAACGGCGAACGTGGTTACGGCAGCTTTTGCCCCATTGCAGATGGGGGTATTTATTGTCCCTATGGGTACCTTATTTATCGGAGCCACGTTTATCTTTCGAGACTTGGTTCAAAATAAATATGGCAGAAAGAAGACTTATATTTTCATAGGAACAGCTTTATTCCTTTCTGCGGTTGTATCATTCATTTTAGGGGATACACTGATTATCGTCTTAGCTTCGGCTCTCTCGTTTGCCGTGGCAGAAACAACAGATACAGAGATTTATACAAGATTGAAACTGCCGATGAGCTGGAGAGTTTTTTATAGTGGAGTCGTCGGGGGCTTATTGGATTCGGTGATCTTCGTCATCATTGGCCTTAGCCCGCTTGGAGCCAACTTCTTACCATGGGAAGCCGTTCCAGCAGCTATTCTTGGGCAAGTCATCGTGAAATCGATCATCCAGGGAATCGCAGCAGTAATTTTAAGCCAGGTAACTAACTCAATGACTAAACATGCACTGTCAAAATAATGTAAAATAAAGCTCCAAACCATGTTCAATCGGTTTGGAGCTTTTTGATAATCGCTGCAATTTATAGTAGATATAAAACAACTTTAGATCGCATAGGATTGTTTTGATTTAAGAAGATATTGTTCGATAAACTGAGCTAATCCATCATTTTCGTGGTGTCCTGTAATAAAATCAGCCGCCGCTTTAACCTTTTCACTTGCGTTCCCCATGGCTACACCAGTACCTACATGACGAAGCATCTCGATATCATTGGGTCCGTCTCCAATAGCGACAACTTCATTTGGACTGATTCGATATTCACGAAGGAGGCTTTTTAAAGCAGACCATTTCGAAACATTAGGTGCAAGCAATTCAAACCCGTCATTCCAATTGATGACTTCTGCTTCCTTGTTAAACAAAGCGGAAATGTTTGGACAAGGTGTACCTGTTCGAACACTATATTTAAGTACATCTTGATAATTTGCCTGTCTTAAATCTCCAATATAATGTGGCGGAATCCGCCCCACTTGTGTCCAATAATCAATTTCTTCATTTGTCTTCTTGCAATAAACACCATTTGCTGTATGGATAATAACATTCCAAGCACTTTCAGCTGTCACATGGTGGAATCGTTCATCGTTCAGTCGGACGGTTTTCATTTGTATTGTTTTTCCTGAATCTGCATCGTGAATAGCGGCACCATTCAAACAAATCATCGGTGTTCGTAATCCAAGTTCTTTATGGTAAGGAGCAGTTACTTCATAGTGTCGACCAGTAGCCAGAAACACCTTGACCCCCTGATTCATGAGCGTATTAACGGCTTCCATATTTCGGCTGGAAATGTTATTTGAGGCTTTTAATAGTGTACCATCCATATCAATAAACATTGCACGCACATTCATATATACTGCCTCCTCATTTGTTGTTAATCCAATCTTAACATCTGAATATTAAAGTCTTGTAAACTCAGTGTATAGATTAAATTAAGTTTAAGTGGAGGCAAATGATGAATCTAAAGGCGGATGGGCTTATGTAACCTTCCTTAAACCCTTCCATTCATGAATCTCTTGAATACCTTCCTCACAAACTCCAAAGGAACGCCAGGAACAAGTTTTACACACAATTTGAATATCGGAGGGGACAACAAACTTTCTGATGCATGATTCAACGTCTTCCCAATTCAGAATTTCTCCGACTTTAAGCCCTATTTTATCTAAGATTGCCTGATCTCTTTCATAAATATTTTCGTCCTGGCAGTGGTATTGACCAGAGTTGGGGTATTTTTCACACAACTGATCGGGACCCTTAACAATATGAATTAACGTCTTTGGGTTATTTCTCAAGGTTTGATGCAATCGTGTCATATTTTTTACGTATTCTTCTGAATAGCCCATTCCCCGATAGCCCAACAGGCAAAAAAGATGATGGCCTCGTAGTTTAAACATCTTTCTCCTCCTAGTTTATAGATGTTAACTATAAAAAACATCGAGTTAACATTGCTTTTTTTCATCATACCATATCATACTTAAACAATTGGACCCTTTTTTGTTTCATTTAGGGGAGTAAAAAATTCTATACACATAAATGTGTGTGCTGGTTTTATAAATTTTGTTCGAGGGATTGCTGTTTGCGTGCGACTGTTTTTTCATAAAAATATATTTTAAAATACCTTCATGGACTAAAGTAGGTTCCTAAATTTTTAGCGGATTTATTACACAAACAACTGGTTTATTTCTGCATTGTATGTGGTGATTGTTCCTTTTATTGCATGGATTTTTTAGGAGGTAAAACATGGATTACATTTCACCGAAAGAAGAGGTGTTAAAGCTGAACCCGTGGCCTAAAGGTACCATAGCTGCGGGTAGGCGTCATACAGTGGGGCTTAAATCGAATGGTACGGTGTCGGCTGTGGGTGATAATAAATATGGCCAATGTGATCTAAGCGGCTGGCGGGATATTGTGGCGGTTGCGGCAGGTAATGTGCATATGGCGACAAACACGGGTAATGCTCATACCATCGGCCTTAAATCTGACAGGACGGTGTCGGCTGTAGGTTGGAATAAGCATGGCCAATGCGATGTAAACGATTGGCGTGATATTGTAGCGGTCGCGGCAGGTTGGTGTCGTACCATAGGGATAAAATCGGATGGCACGGTGGTAGCAAGGGGCCGAAATAACGAAGGGGAATGCAATGTAAGCGGCTGGAATGAAATTGTGGCGGTGGCGGTGGGTGACTGGCATACGATCGGTCTTAAATGGGACGGGACAGTGGAAACTGTGGGTAACAATCGGTATCGCCAAGGTGATGTAAGTAACTGGTGCAATATTGTGGCGGTCGCAGCGGGATATCTACATACCATCGGTCTTAAATCGGATGGGACTGTGACGGCTGTCGGTTTGAATAAACATGACCAATGCGATGTAAGCGGCTGGAGAGGTATTGTGGCAATCGCGGTGGGTAGTAATCATACCGTTGGCCTAAAATCGGATGGTACGGTGTCGGCTGTGGGTTGGAATAAGTTTGGCCAATGTAATGTCAGTGATTGGCGTGAGATTGTGGCAATCGCGGCGGGTTGTGCCCACACCGTCGGCCTAAAATCGGATGGCACGGTGGTAGCAGTGGGTGATAATGAATATGGTCAATGTAATGTAAGCGGATGGAGCGGGTTATTGATTTGAAAAGTTGGTTAAAACCATCCGATATTTAGCCTATGTAAGAAGGAAAAGCCGCCAAATTGGCGGCTCTTCACGTTTAATGTTGGACTTGCTTTTGATGTTCCATTACCTTCTTGTGTGAAGGAAGGAAGAGAGTACAAAGGAGGTTCGTAATCCCAATAAAAAACACGAGGATAAATACAAGGTGCATCCCATGGGCGAGCGCCTCCTGGATCATCGTCATGACGTTCGCAGGCAGCTGATGAAGGGTGTCTGAGCTTAAGAGATTACTAATATTGTCTCCTCCACTCCAACTTCCCCCTGCATGTTCTTTTCCAAACGTAATCAATGAGTTGTTAAAAATAGTTCCAAATATAGCAACCCCAACCGTTTGGCCAATGGACTTAGTAAAGCTGTTTGATGCGGTTGCGGCTCCACGCATTTGCCAGCCAACCGCTGATTGAACGAGAACGGTGGTTGGGGTGGTCGCGTAACCCATGCCCAGACCGATCACAATCATAATTCCTACAAAATACCAATACGGGGAGTCAAGTTCCACAGCAAGCAGCCATGTTCCACCTAGGCCAATCAAAACACCACCAAGAATGGCTGTAAACTTTGAACCAATTTTATACATATACCGACCGGCAAAAGTTGCACCCAAAGGCCAGGCAATCGACATTGGCATAAGTGTCAATCCTGAGCTCGTCGCACTGTGGCCAAGAATCGTTTGAATCCACATTGGCAAATATACATTCACTCCAATTAAGACCGCACTAGATAGAAAACCGATGAGATTGGAAACAAGAATGACAGGAATCTTGAAAAGTGATGGAGGAAGCATCGGTTCCTTCACTTTGGTTTCGATATAACCGAACAACACAATAAAGATGACGGAAACAGCAAATAGGATATAAATAGCTGTCGAGTTCCATGCATATTTTTGTCCCGGACCCGCATTTAATAGTGCATATAATAAAGTGGATATCCCGATGGTAAAAGTGATAGCTCCTAAATAATCAATTTTACGGTCCTTTTTCAATTCAACGGTTTCGTGGAAGAACACGGTGATTAACACGAGCGAGACTAAACCGATCGGCAAATTTATATAGAAAATCCAACGCCAACTGATTTGGTCCACAAAGAATCCGCCTACCAATGGTCCAAGAAGACCGGCGATTCCCCAAACCGAACTAAAGACTCCCTGCATTTTGGCTCGTTGTTCACCGGGAAAAAGGTCACCAATAATTGTAAAGGTTAACGGCATAACCGCACCAGCACCAATTCCTTGAAAAGCACGGAACCAAATTAATTGATTCATCGTTTGGGCAGCTCCCGACAACATCGAGCCGACCACAAACAAAATAACCCCAAAGATAAAAACTTTTTTTCGGCCGAATAAATCAGCCAATTTCCCGTAAATAGGCGTCGTTACAGAAGTGGTAAGTGTGTAGATGGCAAATACCCAGCTGATTAATTTTAAGCCGCTGAGGTCACTGACAATTTGAGGCATGGCGGTACTGACAACCGTGACGTCAATGGCGACTAATAGGATCGCAACCAGCATCGCAACCGTAACCATTTTACGATTTGTCGTTGATTTTGACATGTTTTGTCTCCTTTATTTAAAAAAATGAAATAAAAAAATAGAAAATTTGTTAACTTTGTCAAGTTGTTGACTAAATTAGTTTAAGTTACCTTTGCAAAATAGTCAACAACTTGACTATATTAATTCACTGATTTAGTATAATCAATAATAAATAGACGCGGAGGTTTGTATGGAAGAAGTAAAAACGAATATAACGTTAGATATCTTTAGATTATCTAATCTCCTAAGCAGACATGGAGCTAAGATGGTCGCTGAAGTTGGACTGAGCAGCATACAGCAATGGGTGATTCTAAGGACGATCATAAATAGGGGAGAAATATCCATTGGGGACCTTAAAGAAGAATTGCTTGTAACGAAACAAAATATGACCGGGATGATCAATCGTCTGCAGCAATCCAATTTAGTTACGCTTTTCCAAGACCCTGAAGATAAAAGACGTACACGAGTAAAAATAACAGAGGAAGGGATTCGTGTGTATGAGCAATTGAAATCGTTACGGAATGATTTTAATGCCCAGTCTTATCATATATACAATGATCAAGAGATAGTGGTTTTAAGCGAATTACTCAATCGGCTCGTTGATCATTTGAAATAAAAACGTCTGCCCTATTGTGTACTTTATTTGAAATGATGAAGGAATAAAAGTAGGATGAGCCGAATAAATCATAAGGATCATGATTTTGTTGAATTTTCAAAATAAATGATTTGAATGATGAAACTAAACAGTGAGGAGATTGGTTGAATGCAAGTTGTAACCCAAATGTTTTTAGACCAACACGACATGCATTGGCATGAGAATGATTGGTTTGCATCCATGGATCAAGCGCTTCATGGAGTCATCGCAGCTGAGGCAGCATGGACAAGTTCGGGAATCAGCAATTCAATTTGGCAGATTGTTAATCACTTGATATTTTGGAATGAAGACGTAATCCATCGAATTAAAGGTACAGAGAATCAGCAAAAGGCAGAAAACAATGAAGAGACCTTTGGAAAACCGGGGGATCCAGAAGACGAAATTGGGTGGGCCCAGACAGTGCAGCGCCTTAATGAAGTCATGAATAAATTAAAAACGGTGATTGCGGATCTTGACGATGAAAAGTTAAAAGCTCCATATGCTGTTAACAGATATTCTATCGAGCGTTTACTTAGTCATATCATGATGCACGATACGTATCATATCGGCCAAATTGTTCTGTTGCGAAAGTTGCAATCCTCTTGGGGTGGCGTTGATTGGTCCTAAAGCACCATAATCCAACGGCCTTCCTCGCCAAGCCGTAGAAACAGGTGTGATAGTCAAATTTATTAGAACGTATTTGCAGAATAATCTTTCACATATTTCACTGTTCAACATCGGGCGCTTTTCTTAAAGAAGAAGGCGTCTTTTTGTGGATTTAGTTAAATGAGTTATAAAAAAGATTGTATAGTCCTGTACTTAAAAAAAATGAGAAATTAAACTGTTACAAAGAGGTGTTTGAAATTTTTAGGGGGAGCAAAATTGCGTAAGAAGTTTTTATTATTAAAAAGTTTTGGTTTAGCTTTTTTTCTTGTTCTAATGTTTATATCCAGGTTGAATATCATTCCCGATATATCTTGGAATATTCTTTATTCTACATCTGGAACAGCTCTTATTTTTCTAATTGTAGTAAACATTATGGAGTGGAAATATCAAAAAGGAAAAGAAAATATAGGTAAATAGTAAACTGGTTCCATTTCAAATTAAACTGCCATAAGGAAGGAAAAATGCGATGTTTCTAAGCGTTGCTTTTTATATGTCAATTATTGTAAGTTTGATGATTGTTACGCTTGGCATTAAGAAGAAAAATACGAAATATATCTGGATCGCTCTCTTTCTTTCTATCATTTCAACGATTTTAAGTTTGTGGTCGATTTGGATGTTTATTATTATTATTCCTTTCTTTTGCGTAGCAGCAATTTTAGGAATAACGTATTCAAAACGATGGTTTTTAGTATTTATTGCTGGAGTTTTAGCTTGGGGATTATTTTTATATTTTTATTAAACCACAATAAGACTTTTTTATGGGCTGGCAATTTTATTAAAACATATTAAAAAGAGTTTTCCAGCTTTTGCGGGGTAATATAAAAGGTGAGGTGGAGACTTCGAGTGGGGTCTTTATTTTTTGACGTGATAGGTGTTATCCGAGTTGTATTACTTGATGCCAATCATGACTTTATATATATAATAAGAAGGGGAAATAAACTAGAAAAGGTGATAATATGAGTCAATTATCTGAGTTATTATCTAACGAACATGATCAGAATGTTGAGGAATTAAAAGAATTGCTCAAAATTCCAAGCGTCAGTTCCTTATCCGAGCATAAAGAGGACATCCAAAAAGCAGCTTCATGGATTGCCAATAAATTAGAAAGCATCGGAATGGAACATGTGGAAATCATCCAGACAAAAGGCCATCCAATTGTCTATGCGGACTGGCTTCACCAGGAGAACGCCCCAACTGTCTTAGTGTACGGCCATTATGACGTGCAGCCGGTTGATCCTCTTCATTTATGGGAAACGCCTCCGTTTGAACCAACGATTCGTGATGAAAAGATCTTTGCCAGAGGGGCAACCGACGACAAAGGGCAGACATTCTTACATATCAAAGCAGTGGAAACACTTTTGAAAACAGAAGGTAAATTACCGGTAAACGTTAAGTTTTGCATCGAAGGAGAAGAAGAAATCGGAAGTCCTCATCTTCCGCCATACTTATCCGAAAATAAAGAGAAATTAGCTTGTGATGTAGTCGTTATTTCTGACTCAGATATGTGGGATAGAGGTGTTCCTGCCATCACTTATTCGTTAAGAGGTCTTTGTGCACTGGAATTTTCCCTAAAAACCGCCAATTCAGATTTGCACTCGGGCATGTTTGGCGGGGGAGTACAGAACGCCAACCATTTATTAGTCCAACTCCTTTCGACCCTTCATGATGAAAACGGAAAAGTAAATGTAGATCATTTTTATGATGATGTTGTTCTTCTTACAGATTTTGAAAAGGAACAAATTAAAGCGTTAGGATTTGATGAAGAAAAGCTAAAAAAATCATTAGGGTTAACCGATTTAACCGGAGGGGAAAACAATTTCCCATACCCTGAGAAAATCAGCTCCCGGCCAACCTTAGAAATCAACGGATTATGGGGAGGTTTTCAGGGGGAAGGAACAAAAACAGTCATCCCGAACGAGGCACATGCCAAAATCACTTGTCGTCTCGTCCACAATCAAAACCCTGAAAAGATTCAGGGATTGATCAAAAAACATCTAGAAGAACATGCGCAAAAAGGCTGCACCATAACAGTGTCTCTTCAAGATACGGGGAATCCATTCTTAACGCCGATCGACAGCCCGATGATTCAAAAAGCGGCCGAAGCGTATGAAACGGTTTATGGAAGAGCACCAGTTTACAAAAGAGAAGGGGGTTCGATTCCAATTGTATCGGATTTCAACCATTCTCTAAATGCGCCTGTTGTCTTAATGGGATTCGGATTGCCAGATGAGAATCTTCATGCTCCGAATGAACACTTTAACTTGGAAAACTTTGATAAAGGGATCTTAACGATTTGTTCGTTTTTAGAACTTCTTAAGAAGTAAAAAAGAAAGGGCGATGACAGATAGATGTGTCATCGCCTTTTTTCCATATTATTGGTCTAACGTATCTGATACGTGGATACCATGCAGACTTTGTTTTTTTGCTTTGCGGAAATGAAATAATTCATAGAAGGTTGGAATCACAATCAATGTTAAAAGGGTGGACACGATAAGACCAAAAATGACGACCACCGCAAGTCCTTTTGAAACAAGATTTAAACTCATCGCGGATTCATGTGCAACCAGAAGCGGAAGCATTGCAAATACAGTAGCAAGTGCTGTCATCAGAATTGGTCTTAGACGTACCTTTCCCGCTTCCATAATCGCCTCGCGAATACTCATACTCTCCTCATTATGACGGATTCGATCAACCAGCACAATCGCATTTGTAACAACAATTCCAACTAGCATCAACATTCCAATCCCAGAAGAGATATTAATGCTAGATTGAGTGATCACCAACCCTAAAAGTGAACCTATAGCTGCAAGTGGCAGAGAAATCAGAATAGCAATGCTTGCACGGAACGACTTTAAAGTAACCAACAAAATCATAAACACAATACCAATCGAGAACATTGCTAGTTTACCGAGTTCTACTAAATCATCCGATGACTGCATGGCAGAACCAGTGATTTCTGCACTTGTTTCTTTGCCAAATGTATTATTTTTGTCCCATCCAGCGATCTGTTTTTGAATTTCGCCCGCTACGTCCACCATTTTATCTGAATCCACAAAAGCATTTACTTGAAGATAATGATGACCGTCTTTTGAATAGATGGTACCTGGTTCCTTACTCTCTTCTATCTTAGCAATCCTTGAGAGAGGAACTGGTCCATTGGGTGTCATTAGCTGCAAATCTTTTAAATCATTTACCGTTTGAATTTCTTTGAGGGCTCCTAATTTAACCGTAGTGGACCGACCATCTATTTTAATGCTTCCAATCGCAGCAGGCTGAATCATGGCATGAATCGACTGAGAGATTTCCTGTGCGTTGGATAATTTTGAATCCACCGTAATTGTAACGGTTGGCTTTGTATTTTGATCGTTACTTTCGACTTTTTGTACGCCAGCAATGGTACTAATTTCTTTCTTGACGAGATCAGCAGATTTTTTTATGTCATCTTCATTTTTGCCAATGATATCCACTGAAACTGTCGTTTTATTTACTCCCAACAAACCAGCAGTGTCTGCAGTCAGCTCCACACCTGGGAATTGATCTTTTGTTTTTCGAATGTCTTTTACAAATTTGGCGGAATCGGTCCCTTCTTTTGGGAAAACCATAAATTGAACCACGTTTGCATCTTGTAAATTTCCATACTGCGCAGCACCTTCATTGACTCCTGCTATCGCTATACGGTTCTTTACCCCTTCTTTATCTGCAAGAATGCTCTCCATTTTAGAAATCCCGTCATTTATTTCACTTAATGGGGTTCCGTTATGATAGCGAAGACTGATGGCTATGTAGGCGGAATCTTTCTGATCGACAGACCCTTTAGGCATGCTGACAAACAGCCCAACTGACCCGGCCACCACCAGAACTACTAGTATGATAGGAAGCCATTTATGGTTAAGCGACCATTTCAACACAGTGGGGTAGAACGAATTTGTCTTGTGTTCTCTCACCTTTACCTTTTTCATCATAAGGCCGCTGAGTACTGGTACGACGGTCAGCGAAACCAGCAATGAAGCTAGTAGTGAACAAGTGATCGTAATCGCAAACGGGGCAACCAGGTCTCTTAAACCTCCCGAAACAATCATCATTGGGAGAAATACGGCCACCGTTGTAAGGGTGGAGGACGTAATGGCTGCGCCCACTTCTTTAACAGCTTCGATAAGAAAGGCAGGGGTTAGTTCATGATCTTTCTTTCTTCGATAAATATTTTCAACGACAACAATACTATCATCCACCAGTCGTCCGACTGATACCGCAATCCCTCCAAGGGTGAGGATGTTTAACGTAACGCCAAAAAATGAGAGTAAAATCATTGTGATACAAAGAGAAAGTGGAATGCTGACAATCGTGATCAGGGTCATTCGGAAACTGCGAAGGAATAACCAGATAATAAGAGTCGCAAATAATGCTCCGGTCAATACTTCTCTAGTCATCGAGTTAATTGAATCAAGAACGGTATTCCCTAAATTCATAAAAATAGTAGCTTGTAGTGTTCCCTCATAGTCTTTGTTAATTTGTTTAACCGCATCTTCTACTTGTTTCCCGAGGGTTACCGCATTGGAGGTCGAATCCTTCTGAATTACGACGTCGATAAAATTCTTCCCGTTCAAATGGGTGATGCTTGCGGTATCTTTTTGCATGGTTATTTCAGCGACATCTTGCACTTTTGTCTTATTATTTAACTGAATATTTTTGAGGTCATCAACGGATTCTAATTTTCCTGTTACGATGATACTTGTTGCTTCGTTGTTTAGGGTTTGTTCGCCCACTGCCACCGATGCATTTTTTCCTTGAAGAAGAGTGTAGAGCTTTTCAAGCGGGTATTGTGCGGCTGCGAGTTTGACTGGATCGACTTTGATTAGCACTTGTTGATTGTTCCCGCCGTTGGTGATGACATTGCCGACACCTTTTAAGTCTTGGAACATCGGCATAATCTCGTTTTCTACTAGATTTAGCTCATGATTGCCAATTTCCTTGTCAAAGGTAAGACCTAGTTCCACAATCGGAATTTCAGATGTGTTTAGGTTGACGACGTAAGGTTTCATGACTCCAGTGGGAAGATTAACCATTGAAATTCTTTCTTGAATTTGTTGTTTAGCTTCTTTCACATTAATGTCAGATTCAAAGGTGACGGTCATCTGCGTGAAGTTATTTCCTGTTTGAGCAGCTACATTTTGTTTTCCTCTGACGTCATTTAATGCTTTTTCAATTGGCTGTGTTACCTGTTCATCCATACTTACAGCATCCATGCCGTTTCCAACCACTGAAATGGTCACGTAAGGCTGATCGGCAGACGGCATCAGTTCCATTGGAATCGTGGTGTAACTAAAAATACCAAAAATCATAGAGGCAAACACAGCGAAAGCTAATGCCGCCTTGTTCCGTAATGCCCATTTGGTAAACCAAGTCATAAAGGACCCCCTAGTAATAAAGTGGCAAAACCAGGTAAATTATACCATTTTCCTCATACTATTAATAGGGTATTTTTCCTGATTTTACAAAAAATACTGCTGGAAAATAAATACCATCCAAAATTCAAGAACAAGAGACTTGTAAGATAGAAAGAAAGCCGCCAAGAAATGGCGGCTCTCTGCTTATTGTTGGACTTGCTTTTGATGCTCCATGACCTTCTTGTGTGAAGGATAGAGGAGACATCTCCATCGGTGAATTAAAAGAAGAAATGCTGTAATCGGCTGCAGCAATCAAATTTAGTTACTCTATTTCAAGACTCTGAAGATAAAAGACGAACTCGGGTAAAAATAACACAAGAAGGTATCCGTGTGTATGAGCAATTAAAATTATTATTCTTTGCTCTGTAGGTATGAGAATGTATAGGCGGAGAATTTCCGGCTAATGTATATAGGGGAAGCTTAAGAAGCAGATATAACCGGAGATATTCCGATTAAAAGATCTACATAAGACAATTATCTAAAGATTTGGATGATATAAACGGATAAACTTCCTTTATTTTTCAGGAAATATGGGTATTTCCCAATTTAAACGGAATTTTTCCGTTTATTTTTCAAACACAGTGAAATCCACATTCAGTTATAACAGAACCAATTATTAAAAGTGAAAAGGGATGGTGTATGATGGACAAACAGCTTCCACCTGGACAATTCGAAACCGAAAAATGGCCAATACTGCATCAAGGGGATGTTCCCGAGTTTAATGAAACCACATGGAATTTCAGACTCTTTGGTGAGGTAAAAGAAGAAAAGTTTTTATCTTATAAAGAAATCATGGATCTTCCTAAGACCATCTCAACCGTTAACATGCATTGTGTTACCACCTGGTCTAAGTTTGATACAACCTTTGAAGGCATTGCACTTAGAGAGTTATTAAATTCCGTTGAAATAAATGAAGAGGTAAAATACATTAAAATTTACGGTTATTACAATGGAGACCACTTCGGTTATTCTGCCAACCTGCCGCTCGAGCCTTTATTGGGGGACGATTCTTTGTTTGTCTACCGTTGGAAGGATAACGCACATGATTGGCAGGATATCGATCCAAAACATGGTTATCCACTAAGATTTATTCCACCAGAAATATTTTATCTCTGGAAAGGTTCCAAATGGGTTTCAGGGATAGAATTTATGAAAGATGACGAGGCCGGTTTTTGGGAGGAGTTAGGCTATTCGATGACAGCCAATCCATTTAAAGAAGAACGATACCGTTAACGTTGATGCATATACAATGCCTGTCCCTGCTATTTAGGACAGGCATTTCTTATGCTTTATAATAAACTCAAAATTTCATTTCCCGCATAGAGGAGGAATTAATCATAAATCAATCCTATAAAATTGTCCGATGTGGCTGTACCCAATAAAGGGTATCGTTTTTTTGTTTGAAATGTAATCACATAATCACTTCGTATGGCAACGGATATTTAACATTGGCAATCGTGGTTATTTTAAGGTGCCAGGTTAAATAATTCGAATGCAAGGGGCACATTGGCGATACCCTCAATAAAATAAAAAAAGCCATCATTTATGGGGAGGGTGTGCCATGAATGCCTACGTGCTAGGTTTTCGAGAAATTGACCATAAGCAGCTTATGGCTGTTGGGGGAAAAGGGAAAAACCTTGGAGAACTGTCGAGAATTGAGGGAATTCGGGTGCCAGTAGGCTTTTGCATTACTACAGAAGCCTACAAAAAAATTATCAGCGATAACAGTCCATTTGATTACTTCCTCCATCAACTCGATCAGCTAAGAGCCGATGACAGGGAAGAAATCTGTGTCATTAGTGGAAAGATCCGCAGCCTTATCGAGAAAGCGGAAATACCCCTGGAGATAGAAACAGAGATCATTCAGTACCTGTCAGAGTTTGGCGAGGAGTGGGCCTACGCAGTTCGTTCCAGTGCCACTGCCGAGGATTTGCCTCATGCGTCCTTCGCAGGGCAGCAAGATACGTTTTTAAATATCAAAGGAAAAGAAGAAATCCTTCGGCATATCCGTAAGTGCTGGGCCTCCCTGTATACAGATAGGGCGGTGATCTACCGCATTATGAATGGATTCGACCATCGAAAGGTTTACTTGTCAGTCGTGATCCAAAGGATGATTTTCCCGCAAGCTTCAGGGATCTTGTTTACGGCCGATCCTGTCACTTCCAACCGCAAGGTGCTATCAATCGATGCTAGCTTTGGACTTGGGGAAGCCCTTGTCTCTGGTTTAGTGAATGCAGATAACTATAAGGTTCGAGAGGGAACCATTGTTGAAAAGACGGTCTCTGCCAAGAAACTAGCCATTCATGCATTAAAAGAGGGTGGTATAGAGGAAAAAGAGATCGAGTGGGACCAACAGAATCGGCAAACCCTTACAGATTCGCAGATTTTACAGCTGGAGCAAGTAGGAAGAAAGATTGAGGCGTATTTTTCCTGCCCGCAGGACATTGAATGGTGCCTTGCTGAAGAGGCGTTATATATCGTGCAAAGCCGCCCCATCACAACCTTATTTCCAATTCCGGAAGATACCGATGGGCAGAACAGGGTTTACTTGTCGTTTGGCCATCAACAAATGATGACAGATGCTATTAGACCATTGGGTATGTCCTTTTTAATGGATCTATTCGATGAATTTCCGCTTCGTAAAGCGGGTGGAAGACTGTTTCTTGACCTTACTTACGACCTGGCCACTCCCGTTGGCCGGAGGATCCTGCCTTTTGTGATGGGCAAGAACGACCCTCTCTCAAAGAATGCGATGTTAAGCTTAATGAACAGAAAGGATTTCAAGAATTCATTGCCACGGGGAAAGAGAGTATTCAAATTTGGCACAAAGGGACTTTCCTGGACACTTCCCTTACACATAATCAACATCTACCGAAAAAACGACCCCATGATCACTCAGGAACTCATCACTCTAAACGAGGCATCCATAACGGAACTGCAGGAACGGATTACAACCTTTTCGGGAGAAGAACTGTTTACTTTCATTAGGAAAGACCTTAAGAAATTAAAAGAACTCTTTTATGATCCTAGAGGATTAGGAGTCATTATGGTTGGGGTATTAGCATGGGACTGGATCAATAAAAAAATGGAAAGATGGTTGGGGGAAAGGAACGCAGCCGACACACTTTCCCAATCGGTGGCAAACAACGTTACATCTGAAATGGGTTTTGCACTCATGGATGTATCGGATATCGTTCGGCCATATCCTGACGCGATGGAAGTTTTACAACATGCCTGCGATGACACCTTTTTCGAGGACCTAGCCGAATTGGAAGGAGGGCGGGCAATTATTAGCGCTTTGAGTGGGTACCTTACAAAATACGGAATGCGCTGTTCTGGAGAGATTGATATCACAAGAACCCGTTGGAGAGAACAGCCCACCGCACTGATCCCCATGATTCTTAGCAATATAACGAATTTTCCTCCTCATTCCAGCAGAGTTAAATTTGAGCAAGGCAAGTGGGAGGCAGACCAGAAGGGGGAGGATCTTCTGAAAAGATTGGAGCAATTGCCCGATGGCAAACGAAAGGCAAAAAAGACAGAAAAGATGATCAGCATTTTGCGCAATTTTATCGGCTACCGGGAATTTCCCAAGTACGCTTACATTAGACGTTTTGATCTCTACAAGCAGGCACTGATGAAGGAGGCCGCTCTACTTGTTCGAAACGGGGTCATCCAAGAAAAAGAGGACATCTACTATTTAACCTTTGAGGAGCTTTATGAAACCGTTCGAACCAACCATTTGGATTACAAGATGATTCATAAGAGAAAAAGGGATTATCAAGTTTTTGAGAAGTTGGCACCACCAAGGGTGATGACGTCCGAGGGCGAGGTCGTAACTGGTGCATATAACACTGATGGTATCCCTCAAGGCGCCTTGGCGGGAACCCCCGTATCTTCCGGCATCATCGAGGGCCGCGCACGTGTCATATTGAAAATGGAGGAAACTCACATAGAGGATGGGGATATTCTCGTAACCACATTCACGGATCCCAGCTGGACACCGCTGTTTGTATCTGTCAAAGGCTTGGTGACGGAAGTAGGCGGACTGATGACCCACGGATCCGTCATTGCGCGCGAATACGGTCTTCCGGCCGTTGTTGGAGTGGAAAACGCCACGAAGGAAATAAAAGACGGGCAGAGGATCCGGGTGAACGGTACAGAAGGGTATATTGAACTTTTATGATTGTATGTCTCATATAGAAAACTATGTAATTAGCTTAAGGTTATCGACTTCTTCCCACCGAAGCCATCGCCAACGTCCAGTCACCCAACCAATGTAGTGATTGGGTGAAAAGAGAACAATACAACTCTCTGGTTTCATCTAACTGAATGTCCAATCACCTCCAACTCCTTTTGCATATATTGGATTACTCTAATCCACTATGCAAGGAAGGTGAGCTCATGAAGAAAGTGGCCATCTTGGGAGGAGGGGTGGCTGGCCTAAGTGCGGCACATGAACTGGCAGAAAGAGGGTTTGACGTAACGGTATACGAAAGCAAAACCATTCCGGGTGGAAAAGCACGCTCGATTCCTGTTCCCCATTCCGGGACGAGCGGCAGAAAAAATCTACCGGGAGAACACGGATTCCGTTGCTTTCCCGGATTTTATCGTCATATCATTGATACGATGAAACGAATCCCTTTTGACCAAAAGCAAAGCGTTTATGATCAATTAGTAACAGCTCGGGAAATGGGACTTGCCCGCTTTGATCATAAACTAGTCGCAATCTCCACTTCCATTCCGAAATCGATGACCGGTATCAAAAAGAACTTGAAAGCATTGTTCGATTCAGATTGGGGACTTACAGAGAAAGAAGTGGTTTTCTTTACGGAGCGGCTTTGGCAGGTGATGACGAGCTGCAGGGAACGAATCATGGATGAATATGAAAGGATTAGCTGGTGGGATTATCTAGATGGAGATAACCAATCGAAGAACTTCCATGAAGTGTTTGCTTCCCTTTCCCGCTCATTGGTTGCCGCGAAATCTACAGAAGCAAGCGCCAAGACCTTCGGTACGGTTCTTTCCCAACTCCTTATCGGTATCCTTACACCGACTAATGATTCGGACCGAGTCCTGAACGGACCCACCAATGAGGTGTGGATCGATCCATGGATCAGCTATTTGAAACAAAAAGGAGTTCGGTATTTTACCAATGCAACCGTAAGCGGCTTTCACCTCAATGAAGGCAAAATCACGGGTGTCCATATCAATAGGGCAGGAAAGGACGAGTATGTCAATGCAGACTTTTACTTAAGTACTCTCCCGGTGGAAGCCATGGCCCCACTAGTTTCCTCTGAAATGCTTAGGGCGGATCCGGCGCTGATAGGATTGAAGAGGCTTGTCAAAGATGTTGATTGGATGAACGGGCTCCAGTTCTTTATGAAACGGGATGTGCCCATTGTAAACGGCCATCTGATCATTATGGATTCTCCGTGGGCGATTACGGCCATTTCACAAAAGCAATTTTGGAACGGAAAGGATCTTCAAGACTATGGGGATGGCCAGGTTAGGGGCATTATTTCGGTTGATATTTCGGAATGGAACCAACCAGGCATCCTTTTAGGAAAAAAGGCAATCCATTGCACGAAAGAAGAAATTAAAGAGGAAGTATGGGCACAGCTGAAAAAAGCCTTAAATCACGAAGAAGTGTTGCTTCGGGATGAGGATGTACACTCTTGGTTTTTGGATCCGGACATTCATTTCGACGATTCCGGCAAAATGATCAATAGTGAGCCTTTGCTTATAAACAAAGTTTTTGCGTGGAGCTTAAGACCCTATGCTTTTACAAAGATCCCCAATCTCTTCTTGGCTTCCGATTATGTGCGTACAAATACCGATCTGGCGTCGATGGAAGCGGCCAATGAGGCGGCCCGCCGAGCGGTCAACAGTATACTTGATGCGGCAGATTCAAAGAAAAGGAAATGCAAGATTTGGGACATGTATAAATTTGACCTATTAACTCCCTGGCACATTCACGATTGGATTCGCTATAGGAAAGGGCTCCCCTGGAATGGCGGCTCCTCCTTCTGCTCAAGGGTTGTCTACTTCCTCCTCAATGCAGGTAAATATGCTTGGGGAAAAGTCCAACAGTCTAGATGGTTTTGGTAGCCTAACCTGAACGCAACGCATTCAACCATATTACTAAAGGAAGTACATGGAACGTGAACGTGTGCTTCTTTTTGTATTGTAGACCATTTTAAAATTCTAATTTTTTCCAGAAGATGATGAGACATTCTTCTAGAGTCATTTAAGAATTTGTTTCATAATCTTCTCAATCTTCAGGGAAAAGTCAGACTTTTGGCAGGCAGTCAAACAAGATAGAAGGCTTGACACTTTAAAAGCCATAGCCATAAATGACTACATTTTTGCCGTGAATGAAGCGGTGAATAACAAGATGATGCATTATGCTGGCGTCATGACAGAGGAGTCAATATTCTTATTAAAAAAAACCAGACAAGATCGCTCTTCTGAGGTGACCAACATGGATTACAAAATAAGGGAATGAAAAAAGCACTTGATATATTATATTTGTTAGACTAGTATAATTATTATCTCTTAAAATTACATATGAATTTGTTAACAATTAGTTAAGATGCCTTTAGGGCTTAATAGGGAATCTGGTGCAATACCAGAACTGTCCCCGCAACTGTAAGTGTGGACGAAATAGACAAACCACTGAATCGATTATTTTTTTGTCGATACGGGAAGGGTCTAGAGTAGGGAGAAACACAAGTCAGGAGACCTGTCTTAGCTTTTTTAGTTTCGATTACTTCGGGGGTTGAGAAGATGGAACGTTTAGGCAAAAAGGAGTATTTAATATTTTCTTTTTGTGCTGACGTTTTATCCGTTCAACTAATGTTGAACGGATTTTTTTGTGTTTGATTCTAAATCTTTTTGAGGTCTCATAGTTTAGATGTAGATTAAGAAGAAACAAGCTTTAAAAAATTGAATAGATTAGGGATAGGTGCACATGAAAGAAAAATGTGCTTAAAAGGGAAGTACGGTTTAAATCCGTCACGGTACCCGCCACTGTATGGGGAGTTCATTGCAAATGTCACTGAAGGAATTCGGGAAGACGCAAAGGAATGATGAACCTAAGTCAGGAGACCTGCCTATACCTAAAGAGCTTCAATCAACCTACGGGAACATAGGTAGAAGTGCTGAACATACATCGCTATTTTTTTGTGTGTATAAATTCTGCACCCCTATGTCCATAGGGGTGCTTTTTTTACGTAAAAAACGAAAAGGAGAGTGTGACATGACTACTTGGAATTTACAAGGGACGAAACACCATGTTTTCATTTGCAACGGCAGCAGCTGTATGAGAAAGGGTGGGGAGGAAGCAACACAAGCGATTCGGAATGAAATCATCAATTTAAACTTAGATTCACTCATACATACAACAAGAACGAGATGCAATGGGAGATGTAAGGACGCTCCCGTTGCCATCGTCTATCCGTCCGGGACTTGGTATAAAAATGTAACCCCAGAAGTGGGAACTACAATTGTAAAGCGTCATCTGGCGGAAGGTCATTGCCTTCAGGAGCATGCGATCTATCAATATTCCGAAGCAGGATTCATGCAGCCAGAAGGGTCGGAATGCGTCGAAGGAGTACAAAAAGCGGATAAAGAAAAGATGTAACAGCGGATTGTAGCTGGAGTCTAGCTTGGAAATTTGGAAGGTGGCGTAATAGTGTGAAAGGCAAATTATTGGTGATTGGTTTTGGCCCTGGTGATGAAAAACATATTACCGGACGGGCAAAAGAAGCTATTCAAGAAAGTGATATCATCATCGGCTACAAAACCTACGTTGATTTAATCAAGGTATTAATAACTGGAAAGCAAATCATCAGCACAGGTATGACAGAAGAAGTGAGCCGTGCCCAGGAGGCTGTGAAGCAAGCTGAGCTAGGTTACACGGTAGCCGTCATTTCGAGCGGGGATGCCGGTGTATATGGAATGGCAGGACTGGTCTACGAAGTGCTAATTGAAAAAGGCTGGAAAAAAGACTCAGGGGTAGAAGTGGAGGTGGTCCCTGGCATTTCCGCGATCAACTCCTGTGCTGCATTATTAGGCGCGCCGGTCATGCATGATGCCTGTACGATCAGCTTAAGTGACCATTTGACACCTTGGAGCTTGATCGAGAAACGAATCGAAGCGGCCGCTCAAGCTGATTTTGTGATTGCCTTATACAATCCAAAAAGCGGGAGAAGAACACGGCAGATCATGGAAGCACAAAAAATCTTACTAAAATATCGCTCCCCAGACACCCCTGTAGGATTGGTAAAGAGTGCTTTCCGTGATAGTCAAAAAATCGTCTTAACCAATTTACAAGAGATGCTAGAACATGAAATTGGCATGTTAACCACCGTTTTAATTGGTAACTCTTCCACATTTTTTTACGATGGCTTGATTATCACACCGCGCGGTTATCAACGGAAGTATACATTAAATCAGGCAATACAGCCGTTGAAACCACATCAGCGTCTGCAGAAGGAAGCTGAACCATGGGCACTGGAGCAAGCGGAAGATGTAACATTGGTGAACAAAAAACTAGTCACCCCTACCTCAGTGAAAGAGTCGCCAAGAGAGCTGGCTGAGGAAGCCTTGGAAAGGATCCTTGGTGAGGACGATGGACCATCCCAAGGTTTAATGGTGAAGCAAGACTTTCAATCTATTTTTGAGGTAGCGGTCAGCCCAGGTGTCGCCAATAAAAAATTTACAGCGAGTCAGATGGTCATTCTTTCCGAAATCGTTGGAGAAGAAGGGGTCATGGAATACACACAAGACCATTATATGAAGCTGCAAATTTTAACCTCTAAGCCTGATGAGATTATTGAAAAACTTACGGCGGCCAACTTTTTGATTGCTCCTGTTGGCGACGTATTAACTGTAAAAGCCTGTGATTTTTGTGATGGAGAAAAGAAGGATTCCATCCCTTATGCCGATGAGCTGCAGGAAAGGCTTGGCGGCATGGAACTCCCCAAAGAATTGAAACTGGGTGTGAATGGCTGCGGCATGGCCTGTTATGGAGCGGTAAAAGAGGATATTGGCATTGTCTACCGCAAGGGAGCGTTTGATTTATTTTTAGGAGCCAAGACAGCCGGAAGAACCGCACATCCTGGCCAAATCGCAGCGGAAGGGATTGCACCGGACCAAATTGTCAGGGTCATAGAGGGGATTGTTCAAGCGTACAAACAAAAGGCCTATCCAAATGAACGTTTCTATAAATTTTTTAAACGGGTCAAAGAGGTTCAAGGTTTTGTGTACCAGGATATCACACCAAACCTTAAAATCGAAGCGGCTGTTTGCGGGGAGTAAAGGGAAGAAGTCTAGCGGTCAATTGGTAGGGAAGGCATTTACAAACAAAGGGGAGGAAATATTTTGAAAGCAATTTTATTTGTGGGGCATGGGAGCAGAGATCAAGAGGGAAATCAGCAGGTTCGTGAGTTCATCGGTGAGTTGAGAAAGACTTGGGATGATTCTTACCTAGTTGAGACGTGCTTTTTAGAATTTGAACGACCAACCGTTAATCAAGGAATTGATCTGTGTGTCGAGAAAGGGGCCGACCATATTGTCGTGATTCCAATCATGCTCTTACAGGCAGGACACTCGAAAATTCATATTCCGGCAGCTATTGATGAGGCAAAGAATAAATATCCACTTGTTCAATTTACATATGGCCGGCCAATTGGTGTTCATGAGGAAACATTTGAAATTCTAAGAACGAGATTAATAGAAATTGGCGAGAATTTAGAATCCATCGAAGACGATACGGCTGTCCTTTTGTTAGGACGAGGCGGAAGCGATCCCGATGCGAATAGCGATTTATATAAAATTGGTAGATTACTATGGGAAAAAACAAACTATAAAATCGTCGAACCTGCGTTTATGGGGGTGACCAATCCCCTTGTGAACGAAGGGATTGAGCGCTGTATTAAGCTTGGAGCAAAAAAAGTGGTAATCCTGCCTTACTTTCTATTCACCGGTATCCTGATTAAACGGTTAGAAGATATGATGGTTCCTATTCAAAATCAATATTCCGCGGTTGAATTTCAATTGGCTGACTATTTTGGTTATCATCCAAAATTACAGGCGATTTTAATCGATCGGGTGGAAGAAGCCCTCCGTGATGAGGTGAAGATGAACTGCGATACCTGCCAATACCGTCTCAATGTAATGGAACACATCGATCATCACCACCACCATGATCATGACCACGATCATCATCACGGCCATGACCATCATCATCACCATCATGACCACGACCATCATCATGATCACGAACATGCAGGGCAAAAGGCAGGAGATAGAGGATGATTTTCGTATTAGCCGGTACAAGTGATGCTAGAGCCCTTGCTTTAGAAATAAAAGAGGAGGGCTTCGATCTCCTGGCCTCCGTTGTCACAGATAATGCAGCGGTTGAATTAAGGGAGTCAGGGATCCCTGTTCAAGTAGGAAGATTAACGGATGAAGATATGGTGGGGTTGATTGATACAAAAGGGATTCTAGCGGTTGTCGATGCCAGTCATCCGTTTGCGGAAGAGGCTTCGAAAAACGCAATCAAGGCGGCCCGAACGGCGGGAATCCCCTATATCCGGTATGAACGGGAGTCACAAACTTTCCAATATGACAACATGACAGTCGTCGAAAGCTACGAGGAAGCAGCGGAGCTGGCATTGGCCAAAAAAGGCGTGGTGATGCTGACGACCGGAAGCAAGACGCTTCAAATTTTTACAGAAAAACTATTAGGTAAACCGGACATCCGCTTAATCGCCAGGATGCTGCCTCGTGTGGATAATATGGAAAAATGTGAACAGCTAGGGCTGCCGCAGAAAAATATTGTCGCGATCCAGGGACCATTTTCAAAAGAGTTCGACAAAGCCCTATATAAGCAATATGGTGTGACCTTAATGGTGACGAAAGAGAGCGGGAAAGTCGGATCGGTCGATGAAAAGGTGGAAGCAGCCAAGGAACTGGGGATTGAGGTCATCCTTATTGGCCGACCGAAACTGAACTATGGTACCGTCTATGCTCATTTTGTCGATGTCATCTCAGAATTAAATAAAGAGATTGGTTCCAGACTCCCCGTCACCATACAACAATTATTTTAATACAGGAGTGAGAGAAATGGATTTTCGTACTGAATTTAAACCGTTAACCGTCCAACCGGAACAGATTGAAGGAAAAAGTTTTGAAATGATTAATGATGAAATTGGGGAGCATCCGTTTACCGAGGAGCAATATCCGGTTGTCCAGCGCATCATCCATGCATCCGCTGATTTTGAACTCGGGAAAAGCGTCCTCTTTCATCCTGACGCTATTCAGTCCGGCATCCGCGCGATTCGGAGCGGGAAAATGGTAGTTGCCGATGTTCAAATGATTCAAAGCGGGGCTAATAAAGCGCGAATTCAAAAATTCGGCGGAGAAATCAAGGTCTATATTTCTGACCCGGATGTGGTACAAGAAGCCAAACGGTTAAATACCACACGGGCGATTATTTCGATGCGAAAAGCGATTAAAGAAGCGGACGGCGGCATTTTTGCCATCGGGAATGCCCCAACCGCCTTACTCGAACTCATCCGTCTGATTAAAGAAGGAGAAGCGAAACCAGGTCTTGTCATTGGTCTGCCAGTTGGGTTTGTTTCTGCGGCTGAGTCAAAAGAGGAATTAGCCAAGCTCGATATCCCGTTCATCACCAATATTGGCAGAAAAGGCGGCAGTACCGTGACCGTCGCTGCATTAAACGCCATTTCCATTATGGCCGATCGGGGATAACCCATGCAGGAAGTACCAAAAGGAAATCTGCGGGAAGGATATACGACAGGGGCCTGCGCAACGGCAACGACCAAAGCGGCGCTAACGGCATTAATAACTTGTGAGCCGCAAACAGAATCAACAATTTACTTGCCAATAAAAAGGTTCGCTACTTTTCAGATAGAAAACTGTGAGCTTACAGAACAAACGGCCACCGCCAGTACGATTAAAGACGCGGGGGATGATCCGGATGCCACCCACAGGGCCTTAATCGTTTCTTCCGTGTCATGGCTCGATGAACCAGGCATTGTGCTTGATGGGGGAATTGGTGTTGGCCGTGTCACAAAGGCCGGCTTGCCCGTTCCTGTTGGCGAGGCGGCCATTAACCCTGTTCCCCGCAGGATGATCCGTGAGACAGCAGAAGGTGTTCTAAAAGAATTCGGGATTACGAGAGGAATTAAGATCGTCATTTCGGTACCAGACGGTGAAGAAATTGCCAAAAAAACGCTCAATGGGCGCTTGGGAATCATTGGGGGAATTTCCATTTTAGGGACCCGCGGGATAGTGGTTCCATTTTCCACAGCCGCCTATAAGGCGAGTATCATCCAGGCGATCAGTGTTGCCCGGGCCAGTGGCTGCGAGCATGTTGTCATTACAACAGGCGGACGGAGCGAGAAAAATGCCATGAAGCAATTCCCCGAACTGTCTGAGGAAGCCTTTATTGAAATGGGTGACTTTGTCGGGTTTACACTTAAACAATGCAAGAAGCAAGGGGTAAAAAGAGTTTCGATGGTCGGCATGATGGGGAAATTCTCAAAGGTGGCAATGGGGATCATGATGGTCCACTCGAAAAGCGCCCTGGTAGATTTTGATTTTTTAGCTGAGGTAGCAAGCAGTACCGGTGCGGATGCAGTTCTGGTTGAAGAAATTCGAACGGCCAATACGGCATCACAGGTTGGCGATATGATGACAGCACAAGGCCATCTCTCCTTTTTCGAAATGCTAAGCGACCATTGCTGCCTTGCTGCGTTAAAGGAAGTCGATGGCGGGATTGATATAGATACGACCCTTTATACCATGAAGGGGGAATTGTTAGGAAAGGCGGTGCGAAAGAGTGGCATCAATTAAAATGATCGGCATTGGGGACGAAGGCAAAGTGAGCCTGCTCCCGATGTACGAAAAGTGGATTAATGAAAGTGAACTATTAGTAGGAGGAAAGAGACAGCTTTCCTTTTTTCCTGAATTCGCCGGCGAAAAAATCGCGATTGAAGGCGGGCTCTCTTCACTTGTCGAACGGCTGCGATCGGAGACGAGAAACGTAGTGATTCTAGCATCTGGAGACCCGCTGTTCTATGGAATTGGAAGCTATTTATCTTCTAAAATCGATTTGGACATTTATCCTTATGTAAGCTCGATCCAGCTTGCTTTTGCCAGAATGAAAGAAAGATGGCAGGATGCGTATTTCACTAGCGTTCACGGCAGAAGTATAAAAGGGCTGGTACAGCGAGTAGATGGAAAAAAAACGGTCGCAATCTTAACCGATACGGAAAATTCCCCAAATAAAATCGCTCAGTATTTGCTTTCCTTTGGCATGACTGAATTTGAGGCGTTTGTGGGAGAGAACCTTGGCAGTGAAAAGGAACGATGCCGCTGGTTTACCCTTGCTGAAATGAAGGATGAAGAGTTTTCACCGCTCAATGTGGTGATTCTCAAGAGAAAAGGGGAAAGCCCACATTGGCCGATTGGCATTGAGAATGCGGAGTTTATTCAGCGCAAACCTGATAAGGGTTTAATTACCAAAAAGGAAATTCGGATACTAAGCATAAGTGCTCTAAGGTTAAAGGAAGACAGTACGGTTTGGGATATTGGCACATGCACTGGTTCTGTTGCGATTGAGGCAGCGAAAATCGCCAGAGAAGGACATGTTTTTGCGATCGAAAAGAACGAGGGTGACCTGGAAAACTGTAAGCAAAATTTAGCCAAGTTCCGTGTGGATGCAACACTCGTTCATGGGAAAGCCCCAGAGGGATTAGATACCTTCCCAGATCCTGATGCGGTTTTTATTGGCGGGACGGCAGGCGGGATGGAAGAGATTTTGGATATTTGCTGCAGCCGCTTGAAAGCCTGTGGACGCATTGTTTTAAATGCCGTAACGATTGAAAATCTATCAGAAGCGATGTTTGCGTTTAAAGAGCGGGGATATGAGACGAACATTACACTGGCGCAAATATCCAGAAGTAAGCCCATTTTGAATTTGACCAGATTTGATGCATTAAATCCAATTTACATAATAGAAGCATGGCGAAAGGAAGGAGAGTAAAAATGTTAGGTACATTATACGGCCTTGGGGTTGGCCCGGGGGATCCAGAGCTCATTACCGTTAAGGCGTTTCGTAAATTAAAGGAATCACCCGTGATTGCCTATCCGAAAAAACAAAAGGGCAGCAAAAGCTATGCCCATCGAATCATTGATGTCTATTTTCAGCCGAACGAAAAAGAAATGCTGGGCCTTGTCTTTCCGATGACAAAGGATCCAGCCACATTGGCAAGAAAATGGACGGAAACGGTGGAAAATGTATGGGAGAAACTCCAGGAGGGTAAGGATGTCGCTTTTGTAACCGAAGGGGATCCTCTTTTATACAGTACGTTTATTCATATGATGCGTTTGATGAAGGAAAAGTATCCGCAGGTTCCGATTGAAGTCGTTCCGGGGATTTCGTCCATCAATGGGGCAGCCTCTAGGCTGGGAATTCCATTGGCAGATGGCGATGAGCATGTGGCGATTGTTCCAGCCCGTGATGACTATGAAACCATGAAAAAAGTTATTCAAGACCATGATTGTGTCATTTTTATAAAAGTAGCGAAGGTCATTGATGTAATGCTTGAAGTATTACGAGATTTAGATTTGCTTGACAAGGCTTCAGTCGTTACAAAGGTAACATCGGATGAGGAGATTATTTGGAGAGCCGACGAGCTCGAAGGAGCGGAGCTTGAATACTTAACATTAATGGTGGTGAGAAAATGAAGCTTTATATCATTGGTGCAGGACCAGGGGATCCTGATTTAATCACGGTAAAAGGTCTTCAGCATCTTCAGGAGGCAGACGTCGTTCTTTATGCCGATTCTCTTGTGAATGAAGACTTAATTGCCAAAGCGAAACCTTCCGCCGAAATATTAAAAACGGCCGGGATGCACTTAGAAGAAATGGTCACCGTTATGGCTGACCGAATTCATCAAGGGAAAAAGGTCGTTCGTGTCCACACGGGCGATCCGGCTGTCTATGGGGCGATTATGGAACAAATCGTCTTGTTAAAGAAGAAAGGAATTGAAGTAGAGATTGTTCCGGGTGTGAGCTCTGTGTTTGCAGCCGCCGCGGCCGCGCAAGCCGAGCTGACGATTCCTGATTTAACGCAAACCGTCATCCTGACAAGAGCTGAAGGCAGGACACCAGTGCCAGAATTTGAAAAGCTGGCGGATTTAGCCAAACATCATTGCACGATTGCGCTTTTCTTAAGTGCGACGTTAACGAAAAAGCTTGTCAAGGAATTGACCGGGGCTGGCTGGAGCATGGATACCCCTGTTGCGGTCGTTTATAAAGCCTCGTGGCCGGATCAAAAAATTGTCCGGTCGACACTGGAACGGTTGGACGAAGATATGCGGGTAAACGGGATTCGTAAACAGGCGATGATCTTAGCCGGCTGGGCGCTAGATGAAAACATCCACGAACAAGATTATCGTTCCAAGCTCTATGACAAAACATTTACACATGGATTCCGCCGGGGGGTGGAGTCGTAATGATCGAGCTCCAAGAAGCGCAAAAGGCGGTCATTCAGCAGAAAGGTGACTATGCCGTTGTTGCGATTACAAAGCATGGGGTCGAACTGGCCCGTAAGCTGGGACATTCGTTTCAAAATGCCGATGTGTACTATATGGCGAAGTTTGAAAAAGGGGATGAGCGGAACAAGGACATCCAGTTATTCACCGGAAGCGTCCGTCTTCTTCTGCCCTCTCTTTTCGAGGCCTATAAGGGGCTGATCATCATCATTTCCCTTGGAGCCGTGGTCCGAATGATTGCGCCTATTTTAAAGGATAAAAAAAAGGATCCTGCCGTTGTCGTGATCGACGATAAGGGCGAACATGTTATCAGCGTGCTGTCAGGCCATATCGGCGGTGCCAATGAACTAACGAAAGAAGTGGCGGCCGCCTTGCTAGCCCGCCCCATTATTACCACCGCTTCAGATGTACAGGAAACGATTGCAGTTGATTTGTTCGGAAAACGGTTTGGCTGGATCTGGGACTCGGCTGAAAAGCTGACGCCCGTTAGCGCTTCGGTTGTGAACGAGGAAAAAATTGCTGTGGTCCAGGAGTCAGGCGAAAAAGACTGGTGGCCATATGGCCGCCCGCTCCCGGGAAATATTCAGCCATATTCATCGATCCAAGAAGCGCTGGCTGCAAAGCCGGATGCTGCCCTAGTGGTAACCCATCGGAATATATCCGAAGACGAAACGGAGATTTTACATAATGGTGTTTTATATCGACCAAAGGTGATTGTCCTTGGAATGGGCTGCAACCGCGGAACCACTCGTGCTGAAATCGAAGCAGTAATCGACGCAACGCTTGAGGAATTAGGGTTTTCGAAAAAAAGTGTCAAAGCGATTTGCACGATTGATCTAAAAAAGGATGAAGCGGGGCTGCTCGAAGTGGCGAATAATAACCGCTGGGAATTTATTTATTACACACCAGCTGAATTGAATAGCATTGAAATTCAGAACCCTTCTGAAACGGTTTTTAGATATACCGGTGCGTACGGTGTCAGTGAGCCGGCTGCCTTGTTGTACAGCGGTGCGGAACAGTTAGCGCTTATGAAGAAGAAATCAGGTAATGTCACCATTTCAGTAGCAGTCATTCCCCATTGATGGAGGAGGGAAAAGAAGATGTCAAATCGCAGACTTGTGATTGCAGGAACAGGCAGCGGTGTCGGAAAAACGACTCTGACCATTGGTCTGATGTCTGCTTTAAGGAAAAAAGGTTATACCGTCCAGGGCTTTAAATGCGGTCCAGATTATATTGACCCGACCTATCATACGGCCGTCACAGGCAGAACGTCTAGAAACATTGACAGCTGGATGCTCAATCACGAGATGGTCAAAGAGATTGTCAACCGTGCAAGTGTTGGGGCGGATATTTCTGTTATCGAGGGGGTAATGGGATTCTTTGATGGGAAAAATCCGCTTAACAATACCGGCTCCACTGCCGAAATCAGTCTCATCACCGAAAGTCCGGTCATTTTGGTCGTCAATTGTGCCAGCATGGCCCGTAGTGCGGCGGCCATCGTCAAGGGATTTCAAACGTTTCTGAAAGAGGCCAATATTGTCGGGGTAATTGCCAATCGGGTAGGAAGCGAAGGCCATTTTAAAATCGTTCAAACCGCGATTGAGCAAGAATGCGGTATTCCCGTCCTAGGCTATTTGAAAAGAAACGAGGAACTCTCGATTCCGGAACGGCATTTAGGGCTGATACCCTCCGTTGAACGGGGAGAATTGGATCCATTTTTTGATCAACTCGGAGATTTAGTGCTTGAAACCGTCGATATAGACTCTTTATATGAGCTGGCCAAAGCATCCCCCTTAAAAGTAAAAGCATACCAGTTTAAGAGACTCGAACAAGCCACCGTAAAAATCGCGGTGGCCCGAGATGCCGCCTTTAACTTTTACTATCAGGAAAACCTCGACATGTTGGCTGCCGCCGGAGCAGAGTTGATCGAGTTCTCCCCATTAAAAGGTGAATGTTTGCCGGAACGTGCGGATGGCTTGTACATTGGCGGGGGATTTCCAGAGGAATTTGCCGAGGAGCTGGCCTTACGGACAGAGGGAAAGGACTCGATTCGATCGGCCATTGAAAAAGGACTGCCAACCTTGGCGGAATGCGGCGGGTTTATGTACTTAACCGAATCGTTGGAAACAACGGATGAAATGAGTTACAAAATGGTCGGGATCATTCCCGGAAAAGTGAAAATGCAAACAAAACTAGCGGCTTTGGGATACCGTGAAATCACCGCAGAAGGAGAAAATTTTTTGTTAGCGGGAAATCTGAGTGCAAGAGGCCATGAATTTCACTACTCTACCTTTCATCCGAGAACGGATTTTGCCCCGGCCTACCAAACGAAAGGAATGCGCGGGTTTAAGCAGGAGGGCTATCTGAAAGGCAATTTAATTGCTGGTTATACCCATTTTCATTTTGGCTCATGCCCTGAGCTTGTGGGAAATTGGGTAAAGAAATGTAAGGAGTTCAAAGAAAATGGCTAAAGCTCTTCCACTTATGTTTCAAGGGACCAATTCGGATGTCGGCAAAAGTGTCATCGTGACAGCCTTTTGTCGGATATTCGCCCAGGACGGATATAAAACGGTTCCGTTTAAATCACAAAATATGGCGTTGAATTCTTATATTACAGTGGACGGGAAAGAAATCGGCAGAGCACAGGGAGTTCAGGCCGAAGCCGCAGGGATTCAGGCAACCACCGACATGAACCCGATTCTACTAAAGCCGAACCGGGATAACCAATCCCAAATTGTCGTCCATGGTAAACCATATAAGAATATGGAAGCAGGAAGGTACCGCCAGGAATTCTTTCAAACGGGATTGACGCTGATTCAACAATCACTCTCCACCCTGTCCCGAAAATATGAACGGATTGTCATTGAAGGGGCAGGCAGTCCGGCCGAGATTAATCTGAATGATCGGGAAATGGTCAATATGCGTGTCGCCAAAATGGCGGATGCCCCTGTGATCTTAATTGGGGACATTGAAAAAGGCGGAGTGTTTGCTAGTTTAGTAGGAACCCTTCAACTGATGGAACCAGCGGACCGCAACCGTGTGATAGGCGTGATTATTAATAAATTCTGCGGCGATATCCGCCTGCTGGAATCTGGATTAACGTGGTTTGAGGAGTATTCAGGTAAACCCGTTCTCGGCGTGATTCCATACTTGCAGAATCTAAATATTGATGCCGAGGATTCAGTGATTCTAAATCAATATACCTCCACTCAAAATACCGAAAAAGAATTGGATATCGCGGTGATCCAGTACCCTAAAATCTCAAATTTCACCGATGTCGACCCGTTTTTTGCCGAGCCGGATTGTCATGTCCGTTTTATAACGAGAGCGGATCAATTACACGACCCAGATTTAGTGATTATCCCAGGCAGCAAGAATACAATTGAAGATTTGCTGTTTTTAAGAAAGAGCGGCATCGCTCGAAAAATAGCAGAATTACAGAAAAAGAAACACACTGTTCTTTTCGGAATCTGTGGCGGCTATCAAATGCTCGGTGACAAAATTGAGGATCCGTTGGCGATCGAGTCGCTCCATCAAGAAATCGAAGGTCTCCAGTTACTGCCGATTGAAACGACCATTACGAAAGAAAAGACGACGATCCTATCAAATGGGATGCTGCATCTCTTCGGAAAAAACTTTCATGTGACAGGTTACGAGATTCATATGGGCGAAACCTTGTCGACAGGAGCGTCCCAAGGGCTTATTTTTACGAATGAAAAATGGGATGGCTGTCATTCTTCAGACGAAACCATTATTGGCACTTATTTTCATGGGATTTTCCATAATGATGAATTTCGTGGAGAATTGCTTAATCAGATCCGCCGCAAAAAGGGGTTGGAACCCATCCACAACCGCCCATCTTTTAACCAATTGAGGGAAGAAGCGTTTGACCGTTTGGCAGAACATGTTAGGGAACATGTAAAACTCGATGTGATTGAACAATTAATGAAGGATTACCAAAATAGGGGGATTACCCAATGAATAGCGTAAAAACAGAGATCCAGCCTCTCGATAGAACAATGGGGCAGCAAGTTCGTGCGTATATCGATACGTTAACCAAACCACCGGGCAGTTTGGGGAGATTGGAGGAATTAGCGATTCAACTGGCGGAAATGACTGCTGAAGCCTTTCCGGTCGTGTCACCGCCTGGTGTGATCGTGTTTGCCGCTGATCATGGCGTGGTGGAAGAAGGGGTGTCCGCTTTCCCGCAGGAAGTAACCTTGCAAATGGTCATGAACTTTTTAAATAGCGGTGCGGCCATCAATGTCTTTAGCCGGCAAATCGGAGCCAAATTTGAAGTCGTCGATATTGGTGTAGCAGCAGATATTGAGGCTGAGGGGTTTGTGAACCGGAAAATTCGCTATGGTACGAATAATTTTTGCCAGCAGGATGCAATGACAAGTGATGAGGCTGAACAAGCCATCGCCGTTGGCTATGAACGGGCGGAACAGATGATTCAACAGGGAATCAAATGCCTAATTGTTGGTGAAATGGGGATTGGCAATACGACGCCAAGCAGTGCGATTACAGCGCTTCTAAGCGGGAAGGATATCGGTGCTCTTGTCGGCCGGGGAACAGGGATTGCGCCAGAAAAAATTCGTCATAAGCAAGAGGTCATCTCACGGGCACTTAAGGAAAGAAACCCTGACCGGAAAGATCCAATCGATATCTTAGCTAAAATTGGCGGCTTGGAAATAGCCGGTATGACAGGTGCAATGCTCTCCGCTGCTCGGAACCGGATTCCGATATTGGTAGATGGATTTATTTGTACTGTAGCCGCTCTTTTAGCAACGGAAATCTGTGAGACAGCAGTGGATTATATGATGGTCGGTCATCGTTCCGTTGAGCCTGGACATGAAATTGCACTGCAGTTATTAGGCAAGAAGCCACTCCTTGATTTAGATTTGCGGCTCGGCGAAGGAAGCGGGGCAGCAGTGGCCTTTCCTATCTTACAATCAGCGACTTTAATGCTGAAAGAAATGGCCACTTTTGCATCAGCCCGAATTTCAAATGAGTAACGTAGGAAAGGAGCGAGAAGATGACAAATGGAAAAGTGTTTCTTGTTGGTGCTGGACCGGGAGACCCTAAGCTTATCACGGTTTACGGGATGGAGTGTATCCAAGAGGCGGATGTGATTTTATATGACCGCTTAGTAAATGAGGAACTGTTGAAATATGCAAAGTCGGAGGCAGAGCTGATATTTTGCGGCAAACAGCCAGGAAGACATCAGATCATTCAAGATCAAATTCACGAGCTGTTAATTGAAAAAGCCAGTCAGGGCAAGACTGTTACCAGATTAAAAGGAGGCGACCCCTGCATTTTCGGCCGTGTCGGTGAAGAAGCGGAAATTCTCGCCGAACATGGGGTCCGCTATGAAATGGTGCCGGGGATTACAGCCGGTATTGCAGCGCCTGCTTATGCCGGAATTCCGGTGACCCACCGCGATTATGCCTCCTCTTTCGCGATTGTCACTGGCCACAGCCGAGCGGAAAAGGATGAGGATCAATTAAATTGGCCAGCCCTCGCTCAAGGAATCGATACGATTGCCTTTTATATGGGAATTGGGAATTTACCCTATATTGTTTCGAGATTAATCGAGAACGGAAAGAGTCCTGATACGAAAGCCGCTATTATCCAATGGGGGACGACGGCCAAGCAGAAAACGGTGACCGGAAGTTTAAAGGATATCGAAGTCCGGCTCCTTGAAGCCGGGATTACTCATCCGGCGATTGTTCTCGTGGGCGATGTGGTCGGCCTGCGCGAGAAATTACGCTGGTATCAAGAAGCAGAAGAAAAACAAATAGTTGGAAATGGGAGGGACTAAGATGTCGATTATAGCGGAAATCAAAAATCGAAGAGCGATCCGTGATTATGCGGCGCGAGAGGTCGAAGATGAAAAGATTCACAACTTATTAGAAGCTGCGACATGGGCACCGAATGACCGGATGCGGGAACCGTGGAGCTTCTATGTGATTAAAGGCGAAGCAAAAAAACGGTATGAGGCCTTGGCCAATGAGTATTTACAGGAACGCTTTCCAACCAAACCAAATTTAATTGAAAGCTCCTTGAAGGTACTGAAAATCACACCGGTTCATATTGTCGTTACAGCCGACATCGTTCCAGGAGATGAAGAGGCATCTGCTGATAATGAATATGCCGTATGCTGCGCAATCCATTCAATGTGGCTTGCCGCCAAAGAATTGGGATTAGGGCTGGTCTGGCGGACAAGGGGCGTCGGACTTGTTCGCGACCAACGAATGGTTGAGTTTATTGGATCACCAGAAAACAAGAAAATTATCGGAAATTTGTTTATCGGTTATCCTGATCCAGAAGTATTAAAAAAGGCGAAATTGCCGGTTCGGACATCCTTTGAAGAAAAAACAGTCTGGCTGTAACGAGGAGTGAAGCGAATGGAAGAGGTAACAGCAAGCAAAGCAAAGAGAGGTCTTACATTGGTTTACACCGGTGATGGAAAAGGGAAAACGACGGCAGCCTTAGGGCTCGCTGTCCGTGCCGCCGGCCGGGGAAAACGGGTGCTCATTATTCAATTTATTAAATCACCTGATCGAACGTATGGAGAAAAAATTACGTTCGAGAAATTGGGGATTGAAATCGTGCAGACAGGTGTCGGCTTTACGTGGACGAAAACACCGGAGGAACATCGGGAAGCCCTAAAAACAGCGTGGGCATTTACGAAAGAAAAGGTACAGTTTGGCGGTTACGATGTTGTCATTATAGATGAACTGAATAATGCACTCGCGATTGATAATTTTCCGATTGACGATGTCCTTCCGTTGACAGAAGTATTGGAGTTGATTCAGCAGCGCCCCAAGGGGATGCATCTGATCATCACCGGACGGTCAGCCAAAGAAGAGATCATCGAATGCGCGGATTTAGTAACCGAAATGAAACCCGTTAAGCACTATTATAATGAAGGAATTCCTGCCGTGAAGGGGATTGAGTTTTAATGGTCTACATTGAAGGCCTCGGAAGTCTAATTATATGAAACTAGGAAAAGGAAGCTGCAATGGAACATTTGGAGAATTGGTCCAAGGAATCATTGGTGATCGCCCTTATTTAATCACCCTGCCGATACCGAGTTTAAGAAGTGAGGCTAGGTTTATTCCAGATCCAATCACTTACGGGATAAGAGTGGCAGACTCAAAAGTGAAAGCTCAAAGAGCAGGGGAATGGTTACTCCAACTGTTTGGCGTAAAGGGCGGCGGGGTTCTCGAGATACGCTCTAATATCCCAGTTGGTAAAGGTTTGGCCAGCAGTTCAGCAGATATTGTTGCTGCATTAAGAGCAATTGCTGAAAGCTATAGTCTTCCGCTCACAAATGAAATAATCTCGATGATTGCCGCAAAAGTGGAACCTACCGATGGGGTAATGTATGAGGAAGTCGTGGTCTATGACTATATTCACGGTCAGCTGATTGAAAGCTTTGGGGCCTTACCACCATTCATCCTCGTTGGTATCGACATTGGGGGTATGATCAACACAATTGAATTTAATGAATTTCCGAAAGAGTACAGCCAGGATGATCAACAGCAATTTATTAAAGCGTATGATCTGGTAACAAAAGGGTTTAAGGAAAAAATTTTTACTTATATTGGGGAGGCAGCAACCCTCAGTGCACGGGTGAATCAAAAAATTTTGCCAAAACCTGTTTTTCCTCTATTAGATCAGCTGGCCCATCGCTATCAGGGCGGAATCGTTGTCGCCCACAGTGGAACGGTCGCGGGAATTTTACTAGATGGAAATCTTCCAAACGGTGATGAGGTGGTTTCACATTTATTTAGGGAAATGTCACTCGCTTTCAAAGGTGTTCCTATAAATTTATTTCATTATGAAAGCAGGGAAAAGATAATAATTTGAAAGACTTGCAAAGTTTGATTTCAATTGATTTTTTATGTTGCAACTGTTTATAAAAGGGAGGAATTATTTAAATGGAAACTGTATCACTGTTTTTACTTGTTTTTGTATTGGGGCTTCGGCATGGGTTGGATGCTGATCATCTTGCCTTTATTGATGGACAAACCCGTTATAATTGGAGAATGGGCAGTTCGTTTGCACCTTGGGTGGGGACATTATTTTCATTGGGTCACGGAGGAATGGTAGCATTAACAGCAGGTATTTTAGGAATGGTGATAGAGAATTTTTCATTCCCATCTTTTTTTGATAATTTTGCATCATGGGTGTCGATAATTTCTTTATTCCTTATTGGAACGTTAAATACGTATAATCTGTTACGCACTAGAAACAATCACGAAGAGTTTCAACTGAGCGGACTAAAGGGAAAGTTTATTCCAAAAATTGCGAAGGGGACTACAAATCCTTTTCTTATTATTTTAGTAGGTGCTTTGTTTGCCTTGGCTGCCGAGACAGTAAGTCAAACCGCCGTCTGGTCTTTGGCGGCAGGAAATGCAAGTCAATATACCCCTATATTTTTAGGGCTAGTTTTTATGTTTGGCATGATGATTACAGATACAATTGATTCGATGATTGTTTATAAAATGGTGAACCAGTCCAGCAAAATCGGTCAAGCTGCGTCAAGAATAATGGGTTGGGTGATTGTCGTTTTGGCATACGGGGTTTCCTTCTATCTGGCATTTACTTTCTTTAACCCTTGGGCAGAACTAGATTTCGAAATCGTGGGGGCCATTCTTTTCATTTTCTTACTCGCATCATTTATCTTTATAAGTGTTTACTCTAAGAAACAGAATTATGAAATAAATACTACTAATTAATTATAAAAGCTCTGACAATTTTATTGTGTCAGAGCTCTTTTATCTTGTAAGGAGCCGCAATGGCATAAGTCATCATCCAGATGAGTGGAGTTCGTTTACTGATCACACCCTTTTAGAGTCATAGTATCAGTATGTCCAAGCATTAGAGATTAATAGCGATTGATTTGAGTTTTTTGCACCAAGACCCATTTTTTTCTTCTGTTTTTATATTCGGTTTTCTTTTATACTTGAATGATCTTAACAATGAGGTAAACTGTATGGAACATACTAAAAACTTACTCTTACAAGTAATGATTATTTTGATCCCTGTCTTTTTTTATTCTATGTATTTAACCAATCATCATCAATTCATCGAAACGAAACGTCAAAAATTAATTTTCAGTTTCTTGGCAACGATTACATTATTATTGTGCATGTCCTTTCCGATCTATTCGGATGTAAACGAGCGAAATGACCTGCGGTTTGTAGCTCTTATGATAGGTATATTTTATGGAGGTGGATACGCAACAGGTATTGTTCTCACGATCATTTTATTGTTGTATCGTTGGTATTTCGGGGGGGCAGGTTTTTATTCAACGGCATACGAAGTCCTTTTCTTCTTACCCATGTTTTTTTTAGCATATCCACGTTTCATCCAACAGGATCGAGCAGGTCGAATGAAACTGGCTTGGATGATAACATCGGGGATGTCCTTGATCTTCATCCTCGTGGATTTTCAAGAGATGGATTTTTTTAACCACACACTTCAGGAAATTTTAGCGATATGTGTTGCCACCATAGTAACCGTCTTTTTGATTGAAACCCTAAGGGAAAATGCCCAGTTACACCTGGAAGCTCAACAGGCGGAAAAATATAAGATACTCGGAGAATTGGCCAGTTCCTTTGCTCATGAAGTTCGAAATCCCATGCAGACCAATCGAGGATTTCTCCAGTTACTTCTAGAATCGCCAATTTCAGATACGTATAAAAGGTATGTTCAAATTTGTATAGAAGAAGTGGATCGAACGAATGACGTCATTACTGAATATCTTTCGCTTGCCAAGCCAGAAGCGGATACGAAAGAGTCCGTCGATGTTTGCAAAAAAATACAAACAGTCGTCAAGATTCTCTACTCCTATGCTTTAGAACGAAAAGTAAGCATAGACGTCCGACTTCCGGAGCAAAAGTGTGCAATATTGGGTCATCCCCCAAAAATGAAACAAGCCTTCCTCAATATCATCAAAAATAGCATCGAAGCGATGCCTCAAGGTGGTGCGGTTTCCATTTGCGTGAAACAGGAGTCACAGCACGTGATGATCCAAATCCAAGATGAGGGAGTGGGGATGAATGAAGACGAAGTGAAACGTCTTGGACAACCATTTTATTCCCTGAAAGAAAAAGGAACCGGCATAGGACTCATGGTGAGCTATCGCATTATTGACTCGCTTCATGGAAAAATCACCGTCCAGAGCCAAAAAGGAAAAGGAACCACGTTTACCATTCGGTTCCCTCTCCATAATTGTAAAAATATAATCGCCATTAAAACTGACAAACTACATGGAGAGTATAAATTTAACGATTGATGAAAACGATAGCTATGATTGTAGTTGATGGATTTCGCAAGGTTAGAATTCGTTAATAAGTATTTCCTATTAAAATATTAGATATAAGAAATTAAAATTGGGGTTGCAGCGGCAACCCCTCTTTAGAGTGGAGTATAGGAAATAACGTGTGCTTTTTTGTTCTTGCTTTTGGCTAGAAATTAGTCATTTCTAATTTGTGGTTGTAATATTAAACAATTTGGGCTTTATAACTGGTTTAGCTGTTTACTGGAATTCGTGTTTGCCCCTCCAGCGATTGCGGTTTCTGTTGGCTCGGATATCGATTTCTTAATCCCAAGTATTAATGCCATTTATGCAACGGTCGGAATGTTTATTTTATTTATTTTGGTCAACCTCATCGGTGTAAAAGGTGCCGCTATCATTGAGTTAGTGGCAACGGTATTGGCACTAATCGGTCTCTCAATTTATTACGTGGCCGGTTTACCTCATGTTCAATCATCCAATATATTTAATGATATGGCTTTTAGTCATGGCTGGTCCGGTGTTTTAGCAGCGATTCCATTGTTTGGAGTGGAGCTGCCTTTGGCAGGTGTGATTCTGACGATTTTTGGTGTGGCGATTGTCTACTATTTCTTAGTAGGATCCAAGAAACTTCGTCCAATGTCGGAGGAGTTTGTTTCCATTGAGGATGTGACTTCTGAAGAAACAGGGACAGAGGAGCAAATAGGATAAGGTTCAATAGAAAAAGATGTTCCATTGGAATGGGGCATCTTTTTTGTATTAGTTGTAAGGATTGGATACAGGCCATTGCCAAATTGAAGTAGGTTCATATGTATACGGGAAAGGGAAGGCAGCTGTAAAGAAGCAAAATACATTAAATAAGTTGGCATTGACTGCCTTGACTGATATAATAGTAAAATAATAACTGAAATACGATGAAATGTGGGGGAACCGGTGTTGCCGGTTGAGATTTAGTCCGTGAGACTTATGACCCTTGGAACCTGATCTGGTTGATACCGGCGGAGGGAACATATTCTTAAACAATTAATTGTTTGCTGATATGCACTCAGGTTCTTTGCCTGAGTGCTTTATTTTGTTTAAGCAAGTTTTTGCCTTCTAACCAACACTAAGGTTTCGCTCTATTTCATTTGTTTCACTTTAGATTTTATTTTACATATGGAGGGATACAACATGAAGAAATGGCTAGTACTACTCCTTTCAGTCCTTCTAGTGACTGGATGCAGCAGCAAAAAAGAAACAGAAAACACAAAAGAAAAAAAACAGCCGCTTAAAAAGGTCTCGGTTGTACTGGATTGGACGCCAAATACCAATCATACTGGATTATATGTAGCAAAAGAAAAAGGATTCTTTAAAAAAGAAGGCTTGGATGTGGATATTATCATGCCGGGTGAGACTGGTGCTGACCAACTAGTCGCTTCTGGCAAGGCGCAGTTTGGTGTAGGTTACCAAGAAGCGATTACCCAGGCACGGATACAAGGGGTACCGCTCGTATCGATCGCTGCAGTGATTCAGCACAATACATCAGGATTCGCTTCACCAGCTGGCAAACAGATTCAATCTCCGAAGGATTTTGAAGGAAAAACATACGGTGGATGGGGATCGCCAGTCGAAAAATCTGTCATCACTTCTCTAATGAAAAAGGAAAACGCTGATGCCAATAAGGTGAAAATCGTGAACATGGGGGATACCGACTTTTTTACGGCTGTGAAACGAGACATCGATTTCGCTTGGATTTACTATGGGTGGACTGGTGTAGAAGCAGAGCTTCGTAATGAAAAAATTAATATGGTTTACTTAACAGATTACTCTGACAAACTGGACTACTATACACCTGTTTTAGAAACAAACGAAAAGATGATTGAAGAGAACCCAGAAACGGTTAAGGCATTCGTAAATGCCGCTGCCAAGGGGTATGAATTTGCCATTAAAAACCCTGATCAAGCTGCAGATATCCTGATTAAAGCAGCACCGGATTTAGATCCAAAGCTGGTAAAGAAGAGTCAAGAATGGTTGTCTCCGAAATATCAGGATGATGCAAAGGAATGGGGAATTCAAAAGCAAGAGATTTGGGAAAATTATGCCCAATGGATGTATGAGAATAAACTTCTAGATAAGAAATTAGATGCGAAAAAAGCATTTACAAATGAATTTTTACCAAAACAGTAGGGGGTAGAAAAATATGGCGAATTCATTAATCAGCATTCAAATCATCCCGAAAACAAAGGATGGAGAAGACGTCATTCCATACGTCGATGAAGCGATTAAAGTCATTGCTGAATCTGGTGTGAAATATGAGGTACACCCGTTAGAAACAACCATGGAAGGCGAACTCCACGAATTATTTACGGTGATTTCAAAAATGAATGAACGAATGATTGAAATGGGAAGCAAAAATGTCATTTCTCAAGTGAAAATCCTTTATCAGCCATCTGGCATTGCCATGGATGACTTAACGGAGAAATATCGATGATGAAGAAGAATCTTGGAAAAGGGTGGAGACCGATTTTGGTTCTCCTCCTTTTGTTTGTCATTTGGGAGATTGTTGTTAAAATAGCAGAAGTGCCGGAATGGCTTCTTCCGCCGCCATCAAAGATTTTCATTGAGGCCATTGCCGGTTGGCGTGATTTTTATCCTGATGTGTTTTCAACGGTTAAAATTTCACTATTTGGATTTGTCGTTGGAGCATTCATTGGACTGGCGGTCGCTATTTTATTCCATCTGGTGCCTGTTTTAAGGGATTCTTTCTATCCATTGTTGATTTTATCGCAAAATGTTCCCATTATCGTTCTGGCTCCACTGTTGGTCATTTGGTTTGGGTTTGGATTATTGCCCAAAATGATTGTCATCACGCTTGTTTGTTTCTTTCCGATTACAGTCGCTGCTTTGGATGGATTTAGCCAAACCCCTTCCGAGTTGAAGCATTATATGAAAATGGCAGGTGCAACCAAAACACAGCTTTTTTGGAAATTGGAGCTGCCGTCATCACTGCCCTCGATTTTTTCAGGCTTTAAGGTTTCTGCCACGTATAGTGTAATGGGTGCCGTTATTTCTGAATGGCTTGGTGCCAAGCAAGGGATTGGTGTCTTTATGACATTCGCCTCGTCGTCTTTTCGAACGGATCGGGTATTCGTTGCCATTTTTACGATCATGTTCTTAAGCCTCTTTTTTTTCTTTTTCATCGTTTTTATAGAACAAAGAGTGGTTCGCTGGCAGCCGAAAGGGGATAAGAAAAAATGAGCTATCTTCGTTTTCAACACGTTTCGAAACGTTTCCGGCAAAATGAAGTACTGAAAGACCTTGATTTTTCCATTAATAAAGATGAATTTGTTTCTATTATTGGTCCTTCAGGCAGTGGAAAAAGCACCATTTTCAATTTAATTGGAGGAATTCTTTCGCCAGATGAAGGGGAGATCCTATTAGACGGCCAGTGCATTAATGGCAAGCGTGGTTTTATTAGCTATATGCCTCAGACTTCTTCTCTTTTCCCGTGGAGGACAATTCTTGAAAATGTCCTTCTTGGCCAAGAGCTTCATGGTAAAAAAGACGTAAAAGCAGCACGAGAAATGCTGGCGATTGCCGGACTCTCAGATTATGAAAACGCCTATCCTCACATGCTGTCTGGAGGAATGAAGCAGCGAGCTGCTTTTATCCGTGCCTTATTGAGCCCGCAAGAGGTGATCTGTCTTGATGAACCTTTTTCCGCTTTAGATGAGCTAACCCGGTTTGAAATGCAGAAATGGTTAATGGACATGTGGGAATCGCATCGACGGACGATTCTTTTTATTACTCACAATATTGAGGAAGCACTGTATCTATCCGATCGAGTGATGATGCTGTCTGGTAAGCAAGCAACGGTCGTTTCAAATATAGAGGTTCCTTTTGATAGGCCGCGGCACGAAGGGATTCTGCTGGATGAAAGCTTTATTCAATGCAAAAGGGATATATATTACCAATTAGTAGGTGAAGTCAAATGAAGATGATCGACGCTCATATCCATTTGGATCACTATCAGGATGAGGAAATCAAACGGATGGTATTGGATTCTGCCCAAATCGAGGCCTTGATTTCTGTATCGTTTCATTTGGATTCCAGTAAAAGAAACCTTTTACTATCACAAAAATATCAAAAGGTAAAACCTGCTTTTGGCTACCATCCCGAACAATCATTGCCTTCTGAAAACGAGCTGAACGGGCTGCTCAATTGGATGGACGACCACTGTGACGAAATGATTGCTGTAGGAGAGGTGGGTCTGCCATACTACTTAAGGCAAGAGCAGGGGATTTCAATTGCTCCTTATCTTGAAGTATTGGAAGTGTTTATCAGGAAGGCGAAAATATGGGACAAACCGATTGTTCTTCATGCTGTTTACGATGATGCACCTCTCGTTTGTGACCTTCTCGAAAAATATTCTGTTTCCAAAGCGCATTTTCATTGGTTTAAAGGGGATCAGAAAACAATAGACCGTATGATACGAAACGGCTATCATATTTCTATTACCCCGGATGTGGTGTATGAACAAGAAATCCAGCAGCTTGTCAGCGTCTATCCTCTCGAGCTTATGATGGTTGAAACCGATGGTCCTTGGCCATTTGAAGGTCCATTTGCGGGGAAAGTGACCCATCCGAATATGATCGAGGAATCCATAAGGAAAATCGCTCTGCTCAAAAAGCTTTCCGCTGAGGAAGTTTCAGATGTCTTACATCAAAACACAAAAGGGTTTTACCACATAACAACTTGAAGCTGCCGATCAAACATTGGCAGCTTTCTTTATTTGGAAATAATGAACAGAAAACCAAGTGATTCATAAAGATCTGTGATACATAGAAATGTGTTTTAGTTATCGGTTGGCTCTTTTTTAAATTCTCATCAATTACTTGTGAATTAAACTTTTATTCTAGGTTTCGTATAATAATCAGGGGTATACGAAACGAATCCTATTAAAAAAACCACAAGAGCTGCTATTTTAATACAAGGGAAGGATATCTGTTTCAGGTAGATTCCGATTAATTTCCTTATATAAGGTAATAATAATGCTATCAGAAAAATGATGAATTTATTATAAATAAGATAACAATATTTTACAGAAGATGGTCCTTGTGCTAGCTGTAGGCAGGGGACATTAGTTGATAAATATGTGGAAAAATATTGTTTCCTATCTTCTAGACTGGATTGTTTTTATGCAAGTATTTATTGCGTTTTTCATCCCATGTTCTATCTCGAGATTTTTTAGTTGGATCAGTACTTCAAAGGAAGAGTGATGAGAATGTGGAGATCAAAGACCAGAAAAACAAAAAAACATGCAATTGAAAGTGAAAATAAGGAAGAATATAAGCCTTATGAAAATTTAACAGGTTATTTTACGGGCGATTTCACCTTGGATTTGGACCTTATTAGGCAAGAAATCAGTCATAATTCAGATATGCACATTCGAGAGTTTAATATCGGGCGCACGGGTATTCGGGCGGCCATCATTTTTGTGGAAGGACTTTCCGATAAAGATCTCATCGACAAACATATTATGAAATCATTGATGATTGATTTTTTCGACGAATTTAAACAGGAACCATCTTATGTGAAAGGAACCATTTCAAAAGAGTTTATAAAAAATCAAATTCTTTCCATTAGTGATGTAAAAGAAGCCCATCATATAAAAGAGTTGATACCAAAAGTATTGACAGGTTCAACCGCCCTATTGATTGATGGATTATCAGATGTGTTCATACTTGGTACAACCAAAGCAAACAAACGGAATATTGAAGAGCCGGCATCAGAAGCATTGGTCAGAGGTCCACGAGTTGGTTTCACTGAAAGTTTAACAGATAATACCGCCCTTTTGAGAAGCCATGGTGAAAACGTGAACTTATCATTAATAAAATTCCAAGTAGGTAAAAACGCAAAAAAAGAATTGGTCATCGCCTATATGAAAGAGATTGCTGATCCGGAGTTAGTTGAAGAGGTAAAGAAAAGAATTCAGAAAATCGATATTGATCATGTACCGGAATCAGGCTATGTAGAGCAACTGATCGAAGATAATTACCTCAGTCCCTTTCCTCAAGTACAAAGTACAGAGCGTCCCGATCGTGTAATCAGCGGATTGATGGAAGGACGAGTAGCAATCTTGTTAGATGGAACGCCTTTCGCTTTGATCGTTCCAGTTACATTCAGTATGCTATTGCAATCGCCGGAAGATTATTATGAACGATGGATTCCCGGCACTATCTTCCGTCTATTGCGTTTTGGAGCAGCCATTGTTGCGTTGTTTGCACCTTCATTGTATATTTCTTTTATCTCGTTTCATCAGGGATTGATCCCAACCGAGTTAGCCATTTCAATCATAGAAACTAGGGAAGGTGTGCCCTTTCCTGCATTAATAGAAGCACTCCTTATGGAAGTAGCCATCGAAATTTTACGGGAGGCTGGGTTGCGCTTACCTAAAGCCATTGGCCCAGCGATGGGGATTGTTGGCGGACTGATCATCGGTGAAGCAGCCGTACAAGCAGGTATTGTTAGTAATATTATGGTTATTGTAGTTTCAATAACCGCCATTTCTTCCTTTGCCATTCCGAGTTATAATGCAGGGATCCCATTGCGTATTCTTCGCTTTGTAGCCATGTTTTTTGCTGCATTGTTTGGATTGTTCGGAGTCATACTGTTTTTCCTCTTACTTTGCAGTCATTTGGTGAAACTGAAGAGTTTTGGCGTACCTTATGCAAGTCCTGCTGTACCTTATCGACTAAGTGACTGGAAAGATTTTATGGTTCGCATGCCACTTCAGATGATGAAACTTCGTCCGAAGATGATGCAGACAAAAAATCAAGTTCGTAAAAGATAGCCTACCTAGAAAGGAAGTGAACCCTAGATGATTCTCAGCCCGAAAGACCGAATAACCACTCCGCAAGCAGCTGTTGTCGTCATCAATTTTATCCTCGGAACAGGGATCCTCACTCTGCCCAGGACATCTGTGGATAAGGTAAAAACACCGGATGTTTGGATTTCCGTTATTTTAGGCGGTCTAATCGCGATGATTGCAGGGGTGATCATTGTGAAATTAAGCCAACAGTTTCCCGAAAAAAGCTTTTATCAATATAGTCGAGAAATCGTAGGGAAATGGGTAGGTGGGCTGCTCAGTCTCATTATTGTTTGTTATTTATTAATAACTTCTGGGTTTCAAGTTCGTTCAATGGTGGAAGTAACAGGCTTTTATTTACTGGAAGGCACCCCTAATTGGGCAACCACCATGTCATTTATTTGGGTAGGTCTCTTTTTGATCATTGGAGGAATCAATCCGATTGCCCGTCTGTTTGAAATTATATTCCCTATTACGGTCATTCTTTTTTTGCTAGTTGCCTTTTTGAGTTTCGGAATATTTGAGCTGGATAACCTCCGTCCAGTATTAGGATTGGGGGTCATACCAGTGTTAAAAGGGGTAAAGACAACGGCTCTCTCGTTTACAGGTTTTGAAATCATGTTGTTCCTTCCGGCATTTATGAAGCAGCCGCATAAAGCAGTAAAAGCTGTTGTAGTCGGAATAGCTATACCCTTAGTCTTTTATTTAATAACCGTCATTATGGTAATTGGAGCGTTTTCCGTCGATGGTGTGGTCACAAGAACTTGGCCTTCCCTTGATCTTATAAGAAGTTTTGAAATCCAAGGCCTGTTCTTTGAAAGGTTTGAGTCTATGTTGCTCGTTATATGGATCATGCAAATATTTGCTACATTTACCATCACCTACTATGCTGCTGCTTTGGGGCTAGCTCAACTCTTAAAAAAGAACATTCATCCATTTATGTATGGATTACTTCCTGTTATTTACATTATCTCTATGGTGCCGAAAAATATCAATGACCAATTTAAACTCGGTGATATGCTTGGCAATGTCGCGTTTTACTTATTTGGTTTACTACCGTTGCTACTTCTCATTGTTTCAAGATGGAAGGTGGGAAAGTATGAAGCAAAATCATAACAATGTACTGTCCCTCAAAGGTATGCTCTCTGTTCTATTACTCCTGTTTCTTACGGGATGCTGGAGCAGTAATGAAATTGAAGATCTAGGTTTAAGTGTAGGTTTAGCATTAGATGAAGGAAAAGAGTCAACAATTGAGAAAGAGTTAAAGGAAAAAGGAGGGGGATATAACCAAACAGGAAAAATAACCTTAACTTATCAATTCGTTAAACCACAAGGAAAAGGTTCGGAGAGTAAGGGAGGGGAATCGCAACAAAACCCTTACGTGAGTATTTCTGAAACCGGAGATTCCATCCATCAAATGACTCGCGAATTTTCATTGAGAAGTACTCGCCACATGTACAGTCCACACCTTAAAGTGATCGTTATTAGTGAGGATCTTGCACGTAAGTATAGATTGGAACATTTACTTGATCAATTTCTTCGTGATAATGAGATTAGACCAAGCTGTCTTGTGTTCATTAGCAAGGGGCAAGCAAGCGAGACGCTGGAATCAAAGGAATCAGGAGAAATTCCAGCGTTGCGTTTGATTGGAATTTCAGATAATGAAGATCGAACAACAAGGATTTTGCCCACTATGTCACTCGCTAAATTAGAGGGAAAGATGCAATCAGGATCTAGTTTTCTTTTGCAAAATGTAATTTCGACGAACGGAGAAGTTAAATTTTCAGGAGCTGCCGTGATAACAGGAAAGACAAAAAAGCTGATTGGTTTTTTGAATGAAGAGGAATTGGATGGCTTAACGTGGATGACTGGACAGGGAAAAGGCGGTTTGGTGAAAAACTTTGATAAAGAGACAAATCAGCCAATCATTTACGAGGTAAAGTCTATGAAAAGCAAAATCACTCCTCATATTAATGGGAACAACATCTCTTTTGATGTAAAAATCGAATCAGAAGGGCGTATTTCTGAAAATTGGGTGGTTTCTGAGGAAAATTCCGGAAAAAAATTTTTGAAAAGGGCTGAAAAAGCGGCTGAAGAAGAAGTGAATCAATTGGTAAATAATGTAGGAGAAAAAATGCAAAAGGAGTACCAAGTCGACTTTGCCGGCTTTGGAAATCGATTGAGAATTGACCATCCTAAAGTATGGGAAAAAGTCAAAAAAGATTGGGACCAAACATTTAGTGAAGTTCCAATCGAATACAAAGTGAATTTAACTATTATAGATTCTGGGGCGTCAAGCTTCAAAAAGTGAGATTACTTTATAGTCTTGCTGATACCACCCAGGAAAATCCATTATGAAAGGAATATTTGTATGAGTGATAAATCATGGAGAGTTGATACATACCAAGAAGGAAAGTACAACATAAGTGTTAGAAAAAATTTGGAAAATGACCGTGTGGATGAAGGAGATTTCCCTGAAAAGGGACTTAAGGAACAAACTAACCCTAAACATAACTCATAAGGAAAGTTTACTTTAATAAATTAAGAAGGGATACCTCGAATTGAGATTCCCTTTTTGCAATTGAATAGCAGTGAAATCAAAACATTATTAATGATAACAGATGGCTTTTTTCATCCAAATTATTCAATTGAAGAAACATTTACAAAAATACATACAAACGGTTTACAAGTATAATCTATGGAATTAGAACAATATGAGAAAAGGAATAATCTTCGCTCAGATGATAAGACGGGGATCATGATTAAGCTTATATGATGAGGAGAAGTCTACATGAAAGTAGAATCGGGATGGATTAAAGATATTAATTTATCATTTAACCAACCGCTTATTGCTTTAAAAGATGTCATGTACATCATTGTACACCATACAGAAGAAATAGGTTGGGATATTAATAAGATTCATAGTTTTCATCAGGATCAACGTGGTTGGAGTGGGTCACATTCTGGGACATCATGAATTAAAAGGGGTCACAAAAAGTTGTCCAGGTAAAAACTTTAATATGGGCCTTATAAATTAAACTTAATCAAAATAAACTGCTTCATAGGGATTTTTTAAGTATTTAAAAGCCAGTTCAATTTGTGTTTTTGTATTCCTAGCTGTTGACAGAGGAGGCAGTTCGTTTTCAGCAAAGAACTTCACTTCACTTGTTTCAATTCCTTTAGCTGGCTCTTGCCGCCTGAAGAGTGGCTCACCAAATCGTATATACGGATGGAGGCCTTATCTCGATGCAACTCATGCTTGTCGCCCGATCAAAAGGTTACGACACTGTTCCGATGGGAGGTTACGATAAAGCGAAGTTCGTAGAAGCTTTCGGAATTTCCGAACAGTTTGTGCCAGTTATGCTCAACGAACGGCTTGGTAAAAGCCTTTATTGATCATGTTGCACAGTTCAAATGCCTTCTCTTGACATTCCCCATGGAACTTTTTTGCATATTTTCCAGCCGGAATGGGCAATTTTTATCAGTATAGTACTTGGTGAAAAATGCCTTTTTGGGGGGAATAATTTGATTTTTAATAAAGAGCAGTTAAGAGAAGAAGCGCATAAAACAGCATTAACCCACGATCCTTACATAAGTCGAAAGAAATCAACACGCTTTATACGGTCAAATGAGTCCGACTTTGAGAAATTGCGTAACTTTGTTAACGACTTAAGAGATAATCGTTCATCCTGTTCACAGCCAGCCGAAGAATGGTTACTAGATAACGCGGAATTTTTGGAAGAGCAGGTGCTTGTAGTAAACCAAGAGTTGACGAAAAATTTTGTTCACTCTTTACCCCACCTCAAAAAAACGGGGGATTCTAGAGTTTATTCGATTTGTACAAACTATCTTCAATTTAACGACGGGCTTTTAGATATGGATTCATATATTTCCTATCTACAGTCTTATCAAGAAGTTTCTGTACTGACAATGGGTGAAGTTTGGGCTGTGCCGCTTATTATGAGGGTGGCTTTGATTCGCCGGTTGGCCGAAATCATGGATACAGTTAAGGAAAGACGCGATGTTTGTGTGTTGGTTGAAAAGTTACTTACCGATATCAAGACCACAGAGATCACCCCTGAAAAACTGAAGCAAGTATTAGAGGAAGCTGGACAAGAAATGCCTCTTTCTGGTCCGATGATTGTCCATTTGGTAAAACATCTGCGCGAGCGAGCGGATTATACGGCAACAGTCGGTGAATGGCTTATTTGCAAATTGGAGAATGGACCAGAGAGCCTGGATCACATATTGTCATATGAATATCAGCTCCAAGCAGCCTTCCAAGTAACAACAGGTAACCTAATCACTAGCTTGCGTAAGCTTTCTCGATGGGATTGGAAGGAAACCTTTGAGCAAATTAGCATGGTGGAGCAATCACTAAGGAAAGAGAGGACTGGCCTTTATGCGCAACTTGATTTCTCTAGTCGTGATACTCTTCGAAAGAGGATCGAGAGCCTTTCGAGACGTTTAAATCTGCCGGAAAATCTTGTGGCAGCACAAGCAGTGGAGCTCGCGGATAAATATGGAGAGAAACTATCAAGTGAGGAATCGCAAGAACAGGAAAATAGCGAGGAACGAGCAGATACATATGGAAAGGAACTTAACGAAAAATATAGCAAGGATAAAAATCGTCAATTATTTGTTGCCTATTACTTATTAGATCCCAATGGCATGATGCTATTGAGACAAGCGTTAAAAATGTGTGGTAAACCACGAGCTCTCCCAGAAACAGGTTTAATGCGCCGAGCCACAGGGACCTATTTTAATATGTTAGCAGTATACTTCGCAGTGTTCTTGATTGCCTTTTCAATATGGATAGGTTGGGATGAATTTTTTACACCGCTTCAATGGCTTGCTATTCTAGGAACTCTTTTGTTCCCAGTGACAGAATGGGCGGTTACTTCAGCTCATTGGTTTATTGAACGAGTCAAAAGTCCAGTCCCATTATTGAGATTTGATTTTTCAAAAGGAATTTCCGCTGATGCGAAAACGATTGTCGTGATTCCTGTCATCTGGTCATCGATCACAGAAGTAAAGGAGTTGACAGACCGGCTTGAATTGCATTATTTAGCGAATCGGGATTCCAATCTCCACTTTGCGTTACTTGGCGACTTCCATGATGCGGAGACAGAGTCACTAGAACAGGATGAAGTCATTTTAACAGCGGCTAAAAAAGAAATTGAACGATTGCGAACGACCTATTCCAGCACAAACTTTCATCTCTTTCAGCGAAAGAGGCAATGGAACCTGTCAGAAGGTGTTTGGATGGGATGGGAGAGAAAGCGTGGAAAGCTAGTCGAATTTGTAGAGCTTCTAAAAGGGAGAAAGGATACAAGCTTTGCTTTAATAAAAGCCGAGTTGACTACGCTTCAGGATGTGCGTTATATCATTACGCTCGATTCTGATACGCAGCTTCCACTGGAAAGCGCCCAGCGAATGATTGGTACACTGCATCTACCCTATAATCAACCGATCCTAAATGATACAAAGACAAGAGTAATCGAGGGCTACGGGGTGCTTCAACCAAGACTCAGTATGAGTCATGAGGCGTCATTGAAATCGCGCTTTGCCCGTCTATTTTCAGCGGATCCAGGGTTTGATCCATATGCGTTTGCCGTTTCTGATCCGTATCAAGATGCAATGGGTCAGGGGATTTTCACTGGAAAAGGAATATTTAATGTAGATGCGTTTTATCAAGTGCTATGTGAACGGATTCCGGATAACCGGGTGTTGAGTCATGATTTACTTGAAGGGAGTTTCCTGCGTGCAGGCCTGCTTTCCGATATTGAATTAATTGATCATTATCCAGCGAAGTTTATCGTCTTTCAAAAGCGGCTGCATCGCTGGGTAAGAGGAGATTGGCAGCTATTACTATGGTTGCTGCCAAGAGTGAAGAACCGAAGAGGTGAACTGCTGCCAGTCGATATGTCTGTCCTGACAAAGTGGCAGATCATTGATAATTTACGGCGGAGTCTAATGTCTACGTCACTATTTATTACCACACTATTAGCAGTCACGATCCTTCCGGGATCACCTTTACGCTGGATCGCATTGGTGGCTGCGACATGGTTCTTGCCTGTTCTTCGCCAACTTGTTACCTTTCAGACAAGTTTCATGAATCTGCGTAGTATTTTAAACACGGCGGCTCAAGTCTTGTTAGGGATTGTTACCTTGCCGTTTCAAATAGTCCTTTTGCTTGATGCTATTGTGAGATCGTTGTATCGTTTATGGTTTTCAAAAAAACGGATGCTCGAGTGGGTCTCAACGGATGAAGTGAATCGGAATAGTGAACGGAAGGGGACTCCTTTGCTCCAATCCATGTTAGGAGGTTATGTTCTTTGTCTTTTGTTCTTGGCGGCAACCTTATTTCATGAAAATACAGTGGTGCAGGTCATTGGGCTTACATTAACGGTGATGTGGATATGTGCTCCACTTGTCATAAGGTGGCTCGATCAGCCATCTCCAGAGGAACGTTTGGCATTTTCGGAAGAGGAGCTCGAAGAATTAACGAACCTGGCTCAGCAAATATGGTCTTTTTATGAAGATTTTGTTACCGAAAAAGAGAACTGGCTGCCGCCTGACAATGTGCAAATGGAACCGCCGAACGGGGTAGCGCATCGAACCTCTCCTACCAATATAGGGATGTATCTTACCTGCGCATTAGCGGCGAGGGATTTTGCGTTTATTGATACCCCTGGATTAATTTTACGGTTGGAGCGGACATTGGAGACACTTGAGCGGATGGAAAAGTGGGAAGGGCATTTATACAATTGGTATGACACGGAAACACTGAACCCGTTGTCACCGAAGTATATATCAACAGTTGACTCTGGAAATTTAGTGGGCTGTCTGATTACGGTAAAGGAAGGCTTAGCTGAGTGGCTAGACTCTTTTGATAAAAAGGAAACACCGATTTACCACTTTCATAACGATGAAAGACTGAAAACGGCTTTTTCCGAAGAAATCGCACCAGATGTCTCGAGACAACGAAGTGGTAAGAAGGCAAATAGTATATGGCGCGATAGGGGTCATGTGTTGCTTAAACGGATTGAAAAATTGATTGAAGAAACCAATTTCCAGCCACTATTTGATCATAGAGCTAATCTTTTTTCCTTAGGATACCATGCTGATCGAAATACACAGGATGAAGTGCTATATGATTTAATGGCGTCTGAGGCAAGAATTGCTAGCTTTGTCGCGATTGCGCTTGGTCAAGTGTCTGTATCCCATTGGCATGTACTTGGAAGAACGATGACAAAAGTGGGGAAACGGCCCGTCCTCTTGTCCTGGTCTGGAACCATGTTTGAATTTTTAATGCCATGGCTGTTAATGAGGACCTATCGAAATACCTTGTGGGAAAAGACGTATGCTGCAGTTGTGGATCGCCAAATTCAATACGCACACCAGAGAGGAGTGCCATTCGGGATCTCTGAGTCAGGCTATTATGCGTTTGATTACCAAATGAATTACCAATATCGGGCCTTCGGTGTCCCGGGTCTCGGTTTTAAACGAGGACTTGAACAAGATTTAGTTACTGCACCGTATGCAACGATCATGGCTCTGCCATTTGCAAAGGATCAGGCTTTGGATGCTTTGAAAAAAATAGAGAAGTTAAATGGTCGAGGTAAATATGGCTTTTATGAAGCAATGGATTTTACGCAAGAAAGGCTCCCTAATGGGAAGCAGCATCAGGTGATTCAAAGTTTTATGGCCCATCATCAAGGGATGAGTTTCTTAACCTTAGCGAACCTATTGCTGCCAAAAACAATGGTAGAGAGATTCCATCGGAACAAACAAATCCGTTCAGCAGAATTACTTTTACAAGAGCGGATTCCTAAAACGCCGAAGTATATTAAGCATCCAGCCTTGGGACGTGTGCACAAGCCTTATTCCAAAACCGCTCAGGATGTTCCAACTGTAAGAGAGTATATTTCACCTGACACAAAGGTTCCTGAGGTCAGTGTTCTCTCAAATGGTTCGTTCACAACAGTGGTAACGAATACCGGCAGTGGTTTTAGCCAGTACAAAGGTTTATTGCTCTCTAGATGGCGTGAGGATCCGGTAATGGATCCATGGGGGAGCTATGTTTATATAAGGGATATCTCCCAAGATAAAGTATGGTCGCCGTCGTACCAGCCATGCCGAGTGAATTCTCCGGAACAACTCGTAAAATTTGAATTAGATCGTGCTACGTATATGCGGGAGGATGGAGAGGTTAAGACAAATATGGAAATTTGCGTTTCATCGGAATGGAATGCGGAGCTGCGTAGAATAACATTAACCAATAAAGGTGACGAAGCAAAAGTTTTGGAGGTTACTACTTTTGTTGAGCTTGCTTTGTCCAATCCGATCGCAGATGCTGCACATACTGCTTTTAGCAAGCTTTTTATCCGGACGGCTTTCGATGCTGGATCAGGCTGCCTTATTGCTGGCCGAAGACCTCGTGAAGCAAAGGACCAGACACTCTGGTCGGCACATTCACTCATGGTGGAGGGTGATACCCTTGGAACGGTAGAATTTGAAACAGACCGCGCAAGCTTTATTGGCCGAGGCTATCGGCTATCCAATCCCCACGGAATCCGGTCTCGCCTTCGTGGTAAGGTTGGTTCAGTGGCCGATCCAGCCTTTGTGATGAGACGGCGGATTTGCATTGAACCTGGCAAGGAAATTCGATTAGTGGCCGTCACTTCGGTTAGTGAGACAAAGGAAGATGCCATCGAAATTATCCGTAAGTTTGCTCCTAATCAAGCTGTGGAACGGGCGTTTCAATTATCATGGAACCGAGGACAGATTGAAATTCGTAATCTGCATCTAACGAATCGAGAGGCAACTGATTTTCAAAGGCTGGCAGGTCATATTTTATATACTCCTCCGCTTAAAGAGGGACGTAGTGAAAATATTTCAATCAATAGAAAAGGTCAGTCTGGACTATGGAGTTTTGGGGTATCTGGTGATCGACCGATCGTCCTCGTCCGAATTGAAGACCGAAGCCAAATGCCGTTCGTTGTAAAAATGTTAACAGGCCATGAATACATTAGGAGACTTGGTCTCTTATTCGACCTTGTACTCCTTAACGAATCGGAGGAAGGTTATCAACAATTCTTGCAAGAAGCACTTCAGCAGGCGGCAGAACATGGAGTGGACCGATTTGGTGCAGGTTTATCTGGAGTATATGTGATTGCCTCGAATCAATTGGCTGCGGAGGACAAAGCATTGTTAATGGCCGTAGCGCGTGTCGAGTTCCGTGCAGGCGGTGCTAGTATAGAAACGCAAATGCGATTGCCTAAGGTTGAAACAGAAAATGAACCGCTTAGGTCTGAAACGAAAAATGGGTTGCCGGCCCAACTTAATCCAGTGTCTTCTGCAAGAAATAAGTTCGTTTCTTCAGGTCAAGCCATTCAAGCGGAAACGAAAGATTGGTTATTTTTCAACGGGTGGGGTGGTTTTTCTCCCGATGGAAAAGAGTACCGGCTCATGATTAAAAATGGAAACCACTTACCGGCGCCGTGGATTAATGTCCTGTCCAATCCTCGTTTTGGCTGTCTCATTTCCGAGATGGGATCGGGTTATACCTGGTGGCAGAACAGCCGTGAATGCAAGCTAACGCCATGGTCCAATGATCCCGTCCTTGATCCGCCCACGGAAACAGCCTATTTAAGAGATGAGGAAAGTGGTCAGTTCTGGTCAGTTGCACCATCCGCAGATCATACAAACGAGCCATATAAAATAACGCATGGCAAAGGATTTACAAAGTTTGATCACGAAAGAAACGGTATTAAACACGAAATGATGGTATATGTACCATTAGAGGATCCGGTAAAAATCATCAAGTTGAAGCTGCAAAACAAGACTACGGAGCAAAGGCAGATTTCTATTACCTATTATGCCGAATGGGTATTAGGGGTTCAGCGACAGATGAATGCACCATTTATTGTGACGGAATGGGATGAGTCCGCGCGGGTCATGATCGCCAAAAACACATATCAAGAAACCTTCCGTGATGCCACCGCATTTTTGGGGATGTATCCACAGATGGGTGCTGATAAGGGCCCAGACCATTTAAACGATCTTACGTGGACCGCGGACCGTAACGAATTTATAGGACGAAATGGAACTATGGAACATCCAGCGGGAATGGAGCGTGTGGGATTGTCATGTCAGACAGGCACCCATTACGAATCTTGTGGTGCGATTCAGGCTAAGCTCACGTTAGACCCGGAGAAAGAGCAGGTTGTCTATATTTTATTAGGATGCGATGATTCTAAAGAGAGTGTCTTACAGTTAACTGAGAAATACAGCCAACCTTCCGCTTGTGATCAAGCGATGGAGGAGATTACTTCTTTTTGGGGCCATCATTTAGGCCAAATTCAAGTGTCAACCCCGTCAAAGGAAACCGATTTTATGTTGAACGGGTGGTTATTATATCAGTCTCTTGCCTGTCGAATATGGGCCAGAACGGCCTTTTATCAAGCGGGAGGAGCATTTGGCTTTCGCGATCAATTGCAGGATTCGCTAGCACTCCTGCATACGATGCCAGAAAAAACAAGAGCACAAATCGTGCTCCACGCCTCCCACCAATATTTAGAGGGGGATGTGCAGCACTGGTGGCATGAAGAAACGGAACGTGGAATCCGGACGACGTTTTCGGATGATTTATTATGGATGCCGTATGTAGTTTCACGTTACATCGAGCATACTGGTGATCGAACGGTTTTGGACGAAGTCGCACCGTTCCTAGTGAGTGAACAGCTTGCTGAGGGTGAACACGAACGCTATGAACCGACCGTACGTTCTTCTGAAACGGGATCTGTATATGAGCATTGCCTGCGAGCGATCGATCGGGCATTGAGCCGGATTGGTGAGCATGGTTTGCCATTAATCGGTGTAGGAGATTGGAATGATGGCATGAATCAGGTTGGTGTGAAAGGACGAGGCGAAAGCGTATGGCTCGGTTGGTTTATTTGTGACGTGCTGAACCGATTTGCCGAGATTTGCGAATTACGTGGGGATTCTGAACGGGTGGAGTCATTCCAGACAATGCGGCAACAGTTAACAGACTCTCTCAACAATGAGGGCTGGGATGGTCAATGGTACAGACGTGCATTTACCGATGCAGGACAATGGCTCGGCTCCATTCAAAATGAGGAGTGCCGGATTGACGCCATTGCGCAATCATGGTCCGTAATCTCAGGTGCGGCACCAATGGATCGTGCTGTTCAGGCCATGAACTCGTTTGACAGGGAACTCGTCGAGCAGGACCTTGCTATTGTTCGGCTATTGACTCCAGCTTTCGATCAGACAGAACCAAGCCCTGGATATATCCAAGGTTATCCACCAGGAATCAGGGAGAATGGTGCCCAATATACACATGGAGTTATTTGGGGCATCATCGCTTGGTGTCAGCTTGGGAATGGTGATAAGGCAATGGAGATGTTTACAATGCTTAATCCGATGACGCATACTCGTACTGACCAAGAAGTAAGAAGATATACAGGTGAACCCTACGCTATAGCCGCTGATGTGTATACGGCAGAACCTAATCAGGGTCATTCAGGATGGACATGGTATACGGGTGCATCAGGGTGGTTTTATCAGGCAGGTATCGAGTGGATCCTAGGGATTCGGCGCCGAGAAACTCGTCTTTATATTGATCCGCGTATTCCAAGTGAGTGGCCGGGATTCTCTGCTACGTACCGATTTGGGAAGACTCTTTACCACATTAACGTTAAGAATGGGTCTGGTGGCAGTGGAAGCGAGTTGACTGTTGACGGCGTGCAAATTCCGATTCTTAAACAGGAAAAAGCTGCAGGACCATTTGTGGAATTACGAGATGACGGACTCGACCATCATGTGGAATTGAGAATTTAGGAAAAATAAAAACATGGGTAAGCTCCTTTTACTTAATAAAAATAGGGTCTAGGATTATGGGAACAGGCCAATTAAAGTAAGACATTGAAAAAGAACCACTAATTAAAATATCTAATTGATAGGGATAGGGAACACAACCTGCACTAAGGGGGTCAGTGTTCCCGTTTTTTTAATATTTTTAGTTATAATAACTACAAAAGGAATTTCGAAATTAATATAGAATAATTATTTGTTAACGTTTTAATAGAATGGCTTGCTTGAAAATTAGCGGAGGTGGAAAAATGAAAGCTTTATTTATCGGTGGGACGGGAACGATTAGTTCTGCCATAACGAAGCAATTGGTAACAATGGGATGTGAGCTTTATCTTCTTAATAGGGGGAGTCGGAAGAATCGCTTGCCAGAAGGGGTAAACTTACTTAAAGCCGATATTAATGATGAAGACCAAGTTTCCAGACTGATTGAAGATTTAGAATTTGATGTTGTTGCTGATTTCATTGCGTTTGAACCTGCACAACTTGAAAGAGATTATCGATTATTTAACGGGAAAACGAAACAATTTATCTTTATTAGTTCCGCTTCTGCCTACCAAACTCCTTTGTCCGACTATCGAATTACAGAAGGAACGCCATTATCAAATCCATATTGGCAATATTCGAGAAATAAGATTGCCTGTGAAGAGTATTTGCTGAAGCTTTATCGAGAGGAAAGCTTTCCGATTACTATTGTAAGACCAAGTCACACCTATGACGAACGTTCGATTCCTCTTGGAGTACAAGGAAGCAAAGGTGCCTGGCAGGTAGCCAAACGAATGCTGGAGAATAAACCGGTTATTATTCATGGGGATGGAACATCATTGTGGACGATGACACACAATCGTGATTTTGCTAAGGGCTTTATTGGATTAATGGGCAATATCCATGCAATCGGTGAGTCTGTTCATATCACTTCCGATGAAAGTCTTACCTGGAATCAAATTTACCAGGCCATCGCGGATGCACTCGGAGTTAAACTGAATGCGATCCATGTGTCATCTGAATTTTTGGATGCATGCAGTAAAGAGGATTACAGGGGGGGATTATTGGGGGATAAGGCCAATTCCGTCGTTTTCGATAATTCTAAACTAAAAAGACTGGTTCCCGATTTTGTTGCTACGACCCGATTTGACCAAGGGATTAAGCAAACGGTCGAATACATATTAGCACATCCTGAACTACAAATACCGGATGAGGAATTTGACATTTGGTGTGATAGGGTTATTGACGCATTAAATACGGCATTAAAGATGATTAATGAATAGATCCTATAAAAGGATGTTCTTTAAAAAAGAAGATGACTAATTATTGGAGAGATAAACCATAAACGTTGGCAGATACTAATTTTCGTCACCAATAAAAACAAAAAATTAGGAATCCTGCTTTTTTTCATAAGAAAACAGACGGATAAGTTGCTCTGTTATTATTTAATGTTGATTACGTGTGAGAATTCATAGGCGGAGAAATTCCGGTTAATGTAAATAGAAGAAGCTTAAGAAGTGGAAATAAGGGGAGATATTCCCTTTAACTGCTCTAAAATAAGACAAAATCCAACGATTTGGATCATATTAGGGGAAAAACTTCCTTTATTTATAGGGAAATATGGGTATTTCCCAATTTAAGTGGAATTTTTACCTTTATTTTCCCATCATCACAAAATCCACATTCAGTTATAACAAGAGTTAAAAATTTTAAATCAATAGTTGAAAAAAATTCGTAAAATGTTCACAAATCAATGAATCCATGTTACTATAAGAAAGGTTTATAGAGGATGGAACGTTCATTGATGTAAGTTAATAATAATTGACTATATATCCTGTTCTTCCATTGTTTCTGTAGCGGGATGGATTGCTAGTATAATAAATGCTCAGTTATCAGCCCACTGTAAAACGGTCCATGTATGGCATGGAAACCGATTTATGGTGGGCTTTTTTGCGTTTTTATTTACACGTAAAAACAGTGTACGAAGAGATCGGCTATTGTCCCCTTTGTATGAACAAAAAGCTTTTTACATTCAATTAACTGGAGGAAAAAATATGGCGTTTCATAGTTCGCAGCGTATTGCGGAATTAGCAGTGGATGCTGGCGCGAAAAAGGCATCCATGCGTGCTGAACATGCACTATTATTAGGATTCTTAGGTGGAGCTTTTATTGCACTTGGATTTTTATTAGATATTCGAGTCATTGCTGATCTCCCGAAAGAATGGGGGACCTTCAGCTCTCTATTGGGAGGAGCGGTTTTCCCAGTCGGCCTCATGTTAATCATTATTGCAGGCGGCGAATTGTTAACAGGGAATATGATGGCTCTTCCGATTGCTGTTCTAGCAAAGCGTGCGACACTAGCACAACTAGGTAGGAATTGGCTGCTAGTATTAATTAGTAACTTTATTGGAGCGATTTTCGTTGCCTATTTCTTTGGTCACATTGTAGGTTTAACGGAAGCTGGTCCATTTCTTACTAAAACTGTTGGGATTGCCCAAGCTAAAATAGATGAAACATTTATTAAAACCCTAATTTCTGCGATTGGTTGTAACTGGCTCGTTTGTTTAGGCGTTTGGCTTGCCTATGGTGCAGACGATATCGGTGGAAAAATATTAGCTATTTGGTTCCCGATTATGGGATTTGTAGCGATTGGTTTTCAGCACGTAGTGGCCAACATGTTTGTCATCCCGGCAGCGATTTTCGCGGGGCACTTCACATGGGCAGATTATATAGGAAACTTTATTCCGGTAGTTATCGGCAATGCAATTGGCGGCGGTGTTTTTGTAGCCTTGATCTATTGGACGGTTCACAAGGATTCTCTTCAATTATCATCTAAAGCAAAATCTAGTATTAAAAAAGCAAGTTAATAACTATTAATTTTTATAGTTTAATAGATTTCTCTGTTTTTTTACTAAGGAGGACTTACTGTGAAGGAAAAAGTGAATGTTCTTATCAACGGAACAGCACACGAAGTAGAAAAAGGAACTCGTATTTTAGACTATTTACTAAAGCAGGAAATGGAGCATCCGCACATATGCTATTCCGAAGTTCTCGGACCGGTACAGAGCTGTGATACGTGTATGTGTGAAGTAAACGGCAGCATTATGCGAGCATGTTCCACTGTGGTCGAGGACGGAATGGACATTTTGACCTCTTCTGAGCTTGCAAAAGAAGCCCAAGAGGAAGCCATGGACCGTATTCTAGAAAACCATCTATTATATTGCACCGTATGTGATAATAACAATGGTAATTGTCGTGTACATAATACGGCGGAATTGATGGGAATTGAACACCAAACACGCCCGCATCGTTCAAAGGGCTATGAAGTAGATATGTCTCACCCGTTTTATCGCTATGACCCTGATCAATGTATTTTGTGCGGACGCTGTGTGGAAACCTGTCAGGATCTTCAAGTGAATGAAACGCTAACCATCAATTGGGAAACCGGGCAGCCCCGTGTCTTATGGGACGGAGGGAAAAGCATTAACGAATCGTCATGTGTCTCCTGCGGTCAATGTGTGACCGTTTGTCCTTGTAACGCATTAATGGAAAAATCAATGCTTGGAAATGCAGGATTTATGACAGGTATTTCCGATGAATTGCTTACACCTATGATTGATATCGTCAAAGCTGTAGAGCCTGATTATCAAACCATTATGGCCGTTTCAGAAGTAGAGGCAGCCATGCGGGAAACGCGTATCGAGAAAACGAAAACTGTTTGTACATTCTGCGGTGTGGGTTGTTCATTTGAAGTATGGACCAAAGACCGTGAAATTCTTAAAATTGAACCATCTGAAAATGCGCCAGTTAATAGTGTTTCCACCTGTGTAAAAGGGAAATTCGGCTGGGATTTTGTCAATTCACAAGAACGAATTACCACACCTTTAATCCGTAAAGGTGATGTGTTTGTGGAGGCAAGCTGGGATGAGGCTCTCTCAATTGTTGCAGAAAAACTTGGCGGAATTAAAGAAACCCATGGCAGCGATGCAATCGGCTTTATATCTTCATCTAAAATTACGAACGAAGAAAACTACCTGATCCAAAAGATGGCTCGTCAAGTGTTTGGAACCAATAATGTGGACAACTGTTCTCGTTATTGCCAATCACCAGCTTCATGGGGATTACAGCAAACCGGAGGCATCGGCGGCGACTCAGGTACGATTCAGGATATCGCGGGTGCAGGGCTTGTCATCCTGGTGGGATGTGCGCCTGCAGAAGGACATCCTGTGCTTGCCACTCGTATTAAGCGCGCGCAAAAACTTCATGGGCAAAAATTAATCACCGTGGATGTGCGCAGACATGAAATGGGTGACCGCGCAGACTTGTTCGTGCGTCCAAAGCAAGGAACGGACTATGTATGGCTTTCCGCTATTACGAAGTATATCATTGACCAAGGTTGGCACGATGTGAAATTTATCACAGATCATGTTAATCACTATGATGAATTTTTGGATATGATGGAGCCTTATAGTTTGGAAGAGGCCGAGAAGATTACGGGTATTACAAAAGAAACATTAATCCAAATGGCTGAAATGATTCGTGATGCGGATGGAACAGTCATTTGTTGGGGAATGGGTGTAACACAAAATATCGCGGGATCACATACATCTGTTGCCATTGCGAACCTGCTTCTGGCAACAGGCAACATGATGCGTCCGAACGCTGGTGCCTACCCATTACGAGGACATAATAATGTACAAGGTGCAGCTGACATGGGAACAATGCCAAATATCTTCCCTGGTTATCAATCAGTCACAAATATTGAAATCCGAGAAAAATTTGAGAAGGCCTATGGAGTGAAAATCTCTCCAAATCCTGGCCTTGACAATATTGAAATGCTTGGAGCTGTTGATAGAGGCGAGATGAAGGCGATGTATATCGCTGGGGAGGATATGGCATGGGTCGATGCTGATTCCAATCATACTCAGGCGATGCTTGCGAAGTTAGATTTCCTTGTCGTACAAGAAATCTTTTTAACAACAACCGCCCAATTTGCTGATGTAATTTTACCAGGCGCTCCATCTCTTGAAAAAGATGGAACGTTTACCAATACCGAACGTCGTGTGCAGCGATTGTACCAAGCTTTACAGCCATTAGGAGATAGTAAACCGGACTGGTGGATTCTTACACAGCTCGCGAAAAAAATGGGCTTCGATTGGAATTATTCCCATCCAAGTCAGATTTTTGACGAAATGGCAAGCTTAACACCATTCTTCAGCCAGTGTAACTATGAGGTTCTTGAAGGATGGAACAGCTTTCACTGGGGCTCCCTTGATGGATCAAACACGCCATTGCTTTTCCAAGATGGCTTTAATTTCCCTGATAAAAAAGCACGGTTTGGTTTATTCGATTATGTGCCGCCTATGGAGTTCCCGCAAGAGTTCGATCTCGCATTGGATAATGGACGATTGTTGGAGCACTTCCACGAAGGAAACTTAACACAAAAATCAGAGGGACTTAACTACAAATTCCCGAAAGTGTTTGTGGAAGTATCTCCGGAATTGGCAAAAGAACGCAGTGTAAAGGACGGTTCATTTGTACGTCTTGTATCACCATACGGTGCTATTAAACTCCCTGTTCTTGTAACCGATCGTGTGGAAGGAAAAACGGTTTATGTGCCAATGCATTCCTCAAGCCACGAGAGTGCGGTGAACCTACTGACTGGTGGAGCAGTGGATGTCGTAACACATACACCAGCGTACAAACAAACAAAAGTGCGGATGGAAGTCCTTGAACAGAATGGTGAAAATCCACTTCCAAGGTATAATCCACGTAATGCCACTCGTACACCGCAAATGGGGCTTGAAATCTACCGCAAGTGGGAACGCGGGGATTACACTCCGCTTGCAGAAGTAAACGAGCATATTAACCCTGGTTTCTATGACAGGAGGAATGCGTAATGGCTCAGCCGATTAAAGTCATTCAAAAGACAGAAATGACAGAAGAACAAAAGAAAATGCAATCCCTGGAGAATCTTCTCTGCGGGGTTGCAGAAAATAAAGAGTCGCTTCTTGAGACAATGAATCTGCTCCAGGAATTACATGATAGTGGGATCCTAGACGCTTTTGGAAGTCTTCTAAAAGCGAAAGAGAAAGCAGCAAAAATTGCGGTCCATCAGTTTACACGTGAGCCTGTCACAAACATGATCAATAATGCGATGGCGGCAGGTGGAATTCTGACTGAGCTTGATCCCGAAACAACAAGTAAGCTCGCTAAAAGCTTAACGGCTGGCTTGAAAAAGGCGGAGCAGGGATTAAAAGAGGATTCGAAGATTGGCATCTTTGATTTAATGAAAGCCTTAAAGGATCCTGATATTAATCGTGTCTTAGGATTTGGATTTAACCTTTTAAAAGGTATGGGTGAAGGATTAAAAGAGTAGGATGAAAGACAAAATACAAACCCATTCGTTATAGTCATGAATGGGTTTCCTTTTTAGAATCAAACTAACTGGTATAGATAGGGAGGACAGTCATGCCAAAGAATCTGGAGCATCAATTTAGTATGCTTGTTCGGGAAATTAGAAAAGAATATGTCGGCAATGGTCCAAAGGAAATCACCACTAAATTTATCGGTTCCTGGGCGATCAGTGAAATGAAAGGGAACCTGACAAATGTGGAGAAGTTTATGATTACTTCCGAACATGGCGATCAGATGGTCCATGAAACGAGAACGCGATTTGTAAAGGAAATCTATAAAAAACCTGAGGTCCTTATACGGTTTGAAAACCTGATGGGTGCAAAAGTAGTACGGTTATTTTCTGATATTAATATAAGTGAAGATATTGCCATGACTGTTTTTGTTTTTGACCAGCAGATCGCGGGAAAGTAATTAGGAGTGAAAAAGCATGGATCAGCCAATGAAAAGGGAAAGCAATATATGGCGGTACGAGGCAGGGGCCATACACAAAATAACGGATACCATCGTTACGGAATATCCGATTACCATTGTTCTGAATGACCAAGAATTCGCAACACTTGTTTGCAGCCCTGAGCACATTGAAGAACTAGTCGTTGGCTTTTTGGCGTCTGAAGGGATTATCAGAAATATTACGGAAATTAAAGAGCTAACGATTATAGAAGCGACAGGCCGTGCGATTGTCAATACGCATAAGGTGAACAAATTAAACGAGTTGTTCCATTCCAAACGAGTTGTCACATCTTGCTGTGGAAAAAGCCGTCAAAGCTTTTATTTTTATAATGATGCTAGAACCGTTAAGCCGCTGGAAAACGTAGATGCTACAATTTCTATTGACCAATGTTTTCATTTAATGCGACTAATGCAGGAGTCGTCCGTTATCTTCCAGGATACAGGGGGTGTTCACAATGCGGCCCTTTGTGACACTAACGGCATCATCGTCGACAGAACGGACATAGGACGCCACAATGCCCTCGATAAAATCTATGGTCATTGCTTGCAATATTCCATTTCTCTTTCAGACAAAATTATTGTTTTTAGTGGCCGTATCTCCTCAGAGGTATTACTAAAGGTAGCCAAAATAGGCTGCGGCATCGTTCTATCAAAGTCAGCTCCCACCGAACTGGCCCTTAGGCTGGCGGAAGAGCTTCAAATTACGACCGTTGGTTTTCTTCGCAATCATTCTTTAAATATTTATACAAGACCGGATCGTATTGAGGTACAGGGGGTTCAATCACTTACTTAAAGAAGTGCCGTTTCATCATTGGAGCGGTGCTTTTCTAATGTTAATTTTAGGATAGCCTTTGGCAAACGAAACGGTGGATCCGAAAATTAAAGGAAATTAACAAGGGACTTCAAAAGAGAAGTCCCTTGTTAATTAAAATCAATAATCTACTACTTCGAATTTATAACATAACCCTCATATATTATATTGTGTTGTTTGCCTGTTTCTATTGCAATCTTTAATGGTTGATAATCTGCAATGATATCTGACATAAACCATTGTCTACCTTTAGATACAGCAATTATAAGCCCATTCTCATCTCCAATGGTACTAAATGTTGGAGATGGCGGTCTCCACGTAGTTAAACCAAAAGAAGAATGAAGTACATCTACTGCTCCTAATACGTCTTCAAATGGAAGCCCGATTTCACTAATGTTCAAGATATCCTTATATGTGAAAGGACCTGGTGTCGAGTTTAATAAGTTATGACGTGCAATAAACTCTAAAATATTACCTGCAGGATCTTCAAAATATAAGGAATGAGCATTCCAACTCTCAAAATGAATAACATATTCATCCTCATATTTAATTAAATCGACTTTTGATGAAAGCCAGTGCATTGCTTCGTCTATTTTATTATTTGGAATGTTAAATGCGAAGTGATACTTAGGATTATTCTCACTTAGATGAAATGTTAATACCGTTTCTCCTGCATACACCGAGAAGTTTTGTCTTGTTTGATTTATTAATGGTAGTTCTAAAACTTCCAAGTAAAACTTTTTCATCTCTTCAAAATTAGAAGTGTCTAAATCTAAGTTTGTTATTTTCATAACTATAACCTCTTTCATCATATGAATAGATTGTATATTGGAAATGTTAAAATAAATCTCAAGATTAATCCCCCATAATTGGATGTAATTTACCTCAGACTTTTGGCTGAGATCAATGAGTAAAAAATTAGAAAGGTAAGGTTCGCGTCAATCAGCAGCAGGAGAAATTCCAAGATAAATTATTAACAAATTTTGTTAGGATATTTACTCCGAAGCGGTGAAAACATTAGCTGTCACACTGTCAGCTAACCATTCAGCGGAAACAGGCCAGCCTAAGCAACTGGAAGACTATGTCATGGCTGCTAAGGGATAAGAGGAAGGATTACTCATAAAATACAATTGGAATATGGCTATTTCGTTTTTGTAAAGGATCCCGGTATTGAACCGAGATTTTTTATGGGGAAAATTAAACTGTAGTATCAAAAAAAATAAAGGAATTGCTTAAGGAACATATGACTAAACCCAAAAAGACACCAGCCATCTCAATAGTCACCTATGCTTTTAATGTGGAAAACTATATAATAGCGTGTGCAAACAGCGTCTTAAATCAAACATTTACTGATTTTGAATGGGTCATTTTAGATAACGCTAGCACTGATAACACCCGTACCATTTTAGAAGAATTCAAAAGAAAGGATGAGAGAATATTGTCATTATAGGTAATGCGAGGAAGAGAAGAATTTTTAGGGTATATATACCAATGGACTAGCCTATTATGGTTAAACACGCTGCTTATTTTCTGGTTGTCGCCTTTTCTTCTTACACTTAGCTAATATTACTATGATGCAGGGGAATGATAATTTGCTATTATTTTAAATTAATACTGAAGTGAAGATAGAGGAAATGATGTGATTTCGTTTCGGGACATGAAGAAGGAATTCGAGAGTGTTCCTGCAATAGCGGGGAATTTTAAGAGGGAGAAATGAAAGTGAGAGAGTCGAACAAACCCACATCTAGGATGGTTTAATTGGTACAGTCAAGCAAAGCTTCAACAAGCTTTGCACTTCTCCACTTTTATATCCAGATTACATAAAAAAATACGATGCAATAAGAGATTCACTTCTTATCGCATCGTATGGATTATTTTACGACTTTAATCGTCCGGTATTTTTTATTACCAGCTTTATCAATCACGTAAACTTTTAAATAAGTATTTGCTTTCTGAGTTTTTATAGCTACTGAAAATTTGCCATTTGAATAAACCGACCCTTTGCCAATAAGTTTACTTCCTCTATAGATTTTCACTGAAGCGTATTTTTCGGCGCTTCCAGTTACAGTTTTAGATTTAGAAGTGACTTTATTAACACTTTGAATAGCTGGCGGCGTCTTATCAACGACTTTTAAACTCTTCGATGCACTTACATTTCCTACTTTATCTGTGGCAGTTACACTAATTGTTGTTCCGGCCTTTTGCTTCGAAATCGTAAATTTGTAGTTGCCGCTTGATGCCGCTGTTGTGCTTTTTTGGTATTTACCGTTGATTGATAATTTCACAGTGGTTCCAGCTTCAGCTTTCCCTGTTACAGTAGTCGAAAGATCTGAAACACTATTCATCGATGGTGTAACGGGTCTAGTTTTATCAATTGTAAATTTAATTGTAGTTGTGTTACTCTCTTCATCTTTTACAACTAACGTGTATTTGCCGTCTTTTGTAACTGTAGCACCATTTTTGAAAATAGCTCCATTTAATAAGGCGGTACCTTCATCAAAAGTAATCTTTACATCTTTATTATAATTCGAATTATTTTTAACCCCAGTTACAATTGGAGCAACGAAATCTTTCTTTTTCGCTAGATAAGCAGATGAGATATAACCTGATAATGCTCCATCAGTAGATTTAACTGGGAACCAAACATAGTGCTTTTCATTATAATCTTTGCTACCTAGTTTAGTGTATTCAAAATTTCCAGTGATAATAAACGTCTTATTTAAAGGTTGTTCACTTCCATTTGAGTCACTAGTAGGGTGAACCTCCCTTAATTTCGTCTTATTTTCAGTAACTATTACAACGTCACCTTTTTTCAGTAAATAACCTGACTCATGGAGCACATCAGTTAAAACATAGTCAAATTTATTAAACTTAAAACCTGTACTGAAATCTGTTTTGTATTCAAAATCATTATACTCAAATGGATATTGAACTAATTTTGTATCATCATAAAAGCTTTGTCTTTCAATTTTACTAAATACCTGATCTTGATATGTATACCAATTTCTAGCTCCATCGCTACGGAATATTGGGCTGTTCGATGGCACTATGCCATTGTATGCCATGACAGGAAAATACCAATTTTCAATGATTTCTCTTCCCGCACCCGCTATTCTAGGTATTCTAGGAACACTAGAAGGATTTTGTAATTTATACTTTTCATTTAAAATATTCAAACCTTGATCGATATTATAAATAATATCGCTCTTAACTCTTTCAGGATCTGGAACAGAGTCAGTAACTTGCATAATGCCAAAGCCTCTAATCTTAGCATTATCCGGAGCGTCAGAAACGACTTTACCGTAATTATCAAACTGCCTCCAAGCAGATTCTTGCTCAGCGACCGCTTTTACAACTTCAGGAGGTATATTTTTACTTAATGCAGCGTTCGTTAATAAACAATTAATTTGTTGATAAGATGGATTTTTACCTGTTTGAATATCACCCATTGACAAACATTTTGTAGCCCAATCCATTTCTTCTGCTGATGCTTTTCCAGCAACTAAACCAACAGAAAGAGTTGTTAATAAACCTAATTTTAATAAGATCGATTTCAATACTCCACTCCCTAATCTATGTAAATATTTGTCTATCTCTCTATTGTATCATAAATAGTTTGATATCTTTTTAATTCTTAATCCATTAAAATTGTTGAACCTATAGAAATTGCGACAAACCGCCGTAGAGAACTTGAAGATAGAGGACATAAGAATGCATGTCGTTTTTGGTTAATACCAGCAAATCCAAATGATTATGATGTTGAGAGGGCATATAGTTATTACGATATTATTGACTGGAAGCGCTCCAATAACTATGAAAATGGTGATATTTTATTTATCTATGTATCCGGTAAAGTTAGGAAAGTCCGTTATTAAGTGAAGGTAACAGAAGGTCTAGTACGAGATCGTCATATTACTTAAGATAATACTTTTTGGTTAGATGAAGAAAAAACTGAACAATCACAAGAATATGAGCGTTCACGGGTGAGATTGGTAGATGAGGCCGATACTCCTGAATTGTCTCTTGCTAAATTACGTGAATCATGGTTTATTACCTAAGGAATTTTTTGATTATATCTTTGAGCGAATTCCTAATTTAACCGGGCATGATGAATTATATGGATCAGGTGAAGCGAATGCGTATACGGCACTAACTGGTAAATAACCCTAAACGATGCCTGACACTCTAACGACAATACCTTAACAAAAATGGAAGTCTTCTTCGCAATCGGAGAGACTTCCATTTTGCGTTGGGTGGTTAAGAGTAGAGGTGAGATAGAAAGTTTACCAACGTTACCGATTTTCAAAGAATTCGAATTGAACTTTTCGAATATAGTAAAACAGTTCTTGAAACGACTTTATTCATTTAGTCGAAAATGTAGTTTGAGTTAACACTAAAATTATGATGTGAACCAAAAAACTCACCAACATGATGAGTTTTTAATTTTATTAGCCTTGGATGTACGTATTACATAGTAATCAGGATGAACTAACTAGTCCATCCTTACTCTTTGGCATTAGTAGTGAAGGTAATAATAGGAAAAAGAGTGTTAAGTATCTTCACAGAGTTGTTTACAGAATATTTAAAATTATTTAAATTTGAATAAGTTATTAAAAAAATACAGAGGAGCTGAAGAGAGCTTAATGGATAAAATCTGAAGTTGCTATACCAATACCATTACCTTAACCAATCAGATGAATCTTTGGAAAGGAAATTTTGACTAAGAAAATGAAGGAGATGAAAAGATGACCAAATTCATTGAAAAAGTGAAAATAAATCATGTGGTAACAGGATGGGTAGATGATCATGCAGAGGAATTAATAGATTGGTCGACAAAAATTTGGAATTACGCTGAACTTGGACTCCAAGAATATCAATCCTCTAAATTGTTAGCGAACAAACTAGAAAAAGAGGGATTTTCCATTGAAATGGGTGTCGCAGATATGCCAACCGCATTTGTTGCGACGTGGGGGAAAGGAAAGCCTGTCATTGGGATATTAGGTGAATATGATGCATTACCAGGTCTTTCTCAAAAACTAGCAGCAACTAAAGAGCCAATTATTCCAGAAGGCAGTGGGCATGGATGTGGACATAATATTTATGGAGTAGCGGCGGCTGGAGGTGCGATTGCGTCAAAGAAATGGATGGAGAAAGAAGGAATTCCTGGAACCATTAAATTCTATGGCTGTCCTGCGGAAGAAACCCTTGTTGGAAAGGTTTTTATGGCAAGGGATCATGTTTTTGACGATGCGGATGTTAGTATAACATGGCACCCAAATTCATTGAATTCATTATGGGCAAGCCGCTCTTTAGCGATGAATTCGGTCAAATTTAATTTTTATGGGAAATCGTCTCATGCAGCCGCCAATCCAGAAGCTGGGAACAGTGCTCTTAAGGCTGTTCAACTAATGGACATTGGCGTCAATTTTTTACGTGAGCATTTAATCGATCCAATACGGATTCATTCAACAATCACAAATGGTGGAGGTGCACCTAATGTCGTTCCAGACAAGGCTCAGATTTGGTATTACATACGAGGACCACACCGCTCAGAAGTGGTCGAAACCTATGAGAAATTGATCAATATTGCCAAAGGCGCCGCCTTAATGACTGGAACGGATTATACGATTGATTTTATAACAGGATGTTACGATATGCTCCCGAACAAAGTTCTAGGACAAGTTTTACTGAATAACCTGAAAAAAGTGGGAGCCCCATCCTTTAATGAACACGATATGAAATTAGCAAAGGAACTGACCGATTCCTTTGATCAAGGAATGAAGGAAGTAGTTGTAAAAACATCGGGTGCCCCTAATAATCTGCTAGACAAAATTTTGCATGATGAGGTGATCGAACCTTACGATGAAGGAAAATGTATGTCAGGTTCTACAGATGTCGCGGATGTATCTTGGAACATCCCGACCGCACAATTTACAACGGCATGTGCCCCAATTGGGACACCAGGGCATTCTTGGCAAAATGTTGTCGCCGTAGGATCGAGCATTGGCCAAAAAGGAATGATAACAGCCGCAAAGGTGATAGGACTAAGTGTTGTGGAATTAATAGAGAATCCTAGTTTGGTCGCCCAGGCGCAAGATGAATTCAAGAACGAAATAAAACATAAAGGGGGCTATGTGTCTCCATTACCAGACGGGCTCAAGCCACCTGTCCCATCTATTTAAAAATCTTGTTTTTATAAAAATAATTCTACTAGTTCCCGAAAGGAGATTTACTATGAAAAATCAAAATCTAACCGATTTAAGAAATGAAACTAAAGAATCTATTGCCAGTGCAATCGAATGGTTAAAGGAGTATTTAACATTCCCAACTATTTCAGCACAAAATTCAGCTATTCCGGAAACGGTTCGTTTTGTTGTGAAAATGATTGAAGAAGCAAAAGGGGGAGCCGAGGTCCTTGATGATTTAGGCGGCAACCCCGTCATTTATGGTTTTTTTCCAGCAGGAAGGAATGGTGATTCGACGAAAACTTTACTCTTTTATAACCACTATGATGTGCAGCCACCCGAACCACTTGATGAATGGGTCTCTGAACCCTTTCAGCCTGCGATTAGGGAGGGGAAAATATTCGCTAGAGGGGTTGCCGATAATAAAGGAGATTTGATTGCTAGATTAACAGCGATTATGGTATTACAAAAGACGCAGGGAGGATTGCCCTGCAACATCAAGTTTTTAATTGAAGGGGAAGAGGAAATTGGCTCGCCGAATCTAACACCTTACCTAGAAAAATATCGTGATCTCTTCAAAGCTGATGCCTGTATTTGGGAATTTGGTGGAAAGGATGAACAAGATAGAATCAGCATGGTGGCCGGCATAAAGGGGATGGCTTACTTAGAGCTGACTTGTGCTGGTGCAGATATTGATATGCATTCTTCTGTCGGAGCGTATGTAGATAATGCGGCATGGAGGTTAGTCCAGGCACTTGCTTCTATGAAAAATCAGCAAAATGAAATTTTAGTAGAAGGTTTCTTTGACGGCATAGAAGAGCCTTCCGAAGCAGTAAAACAGGCTGTCAGTGCCCTGCCGTTCAATGAAGAAGCTATTTCGACCCTATACGGATTAAAAAGGCCGCTTATTACAGCAGCAAAAGGACAAGACCCAAGGGACGCTATGGTCTTGCATCCTACCATGACCATTTGTGGATTAATAAGTGGATATACTGGAGAAGGGGCGAAAACCGTTCTGCCTAAAGTAGCCAAGGCGAAAGTGGATTGTCGTTTGGTACCTGGCCAAGATCCAGACCATATACGTAGCTGTATTCAAAACCATTTAGAAAAACAGGGATTTAATGATATTGCGGTTACCCTTGTAAATGGGCAGAAGGCCTACCGGTCTGACTTTAGTCATCCATTTATTTCCCATGTCATGGAAACGGCCACAGAAGTGTACCAAAAGGAAGGGATTTTAGCCCCTAACTCCGCTGGCACTGGTCCCATGTTTGAATTCGGTAAACAGCTTCAGCTGCCAATCGTTAGCACAGGGGTAGGCTGGGTCGGATCAAAGGCACATGCACCTAATGAATCTATCAGACTACAGGATTTTGAAAACGGGATCGTCCATATGGCATATATGCTTCTAGGCTTCCCTAAGTCGTTAAACGCTTCACAGGAGAAACTAGAAGGCATAAAATAATCCTGTTTCTCAAAGAAAGCAATGTTCTCGATTATGAGAACATTGCTTTTTTGTTTTGTGGAAGAAAATCTAACACAGAATTTTCCAGCTAGATAGAAACCGTTTACTTTATGAAAAGAAAGGGAAAGAAAGCGCTTATTTTATAATTTTAATATTCTAAATTGTCAGAATAATAGATTGACGCTTGGAAGATTCTTCATTATACTCAGTGACATAAAGGTTACATGTCATATTAAATAACATCAAATGTAATCTAGTACTATCAAAAATAGTAACGGAGGGATTTTTGTGATTAAGGATTGGCATTATCAATTGGAAGAAATGTACGAGCAGATGGTAGTGTGGAGACGGCACATGCATGAAAATCCGGAACTGTCATTCCACGAAGTAGACACACCTAAAATGATTGCAGAAACCTTATCTGACTTTGGAATTGAAGTAAGAACTAGTGTTGGCGGAAGAGGGGTAGTCGGGTTGATAAGGGGGGCTAAGCCGGGGAAAACCATTGCCCTTAGAGCAGATTTTGATGCCCTTCCTATTCAGGATGAAAAGGAAGTTCCTTATAAATCTAAAGGACCTGGTGTCATGCATGCCTGCGGTCATGATGGCCATACCGCAACGTTATTAGGGGTTGCAAAGGTTTTAAGCGAGAATCGCCACCAGTTATCCGGAAACGTCGTGCTTCTTCACCAGCATGCGGAAGAATTAGCACCGGGTGGAGCCATCGCGATGATCGAGGATGGTTGTTTAGATGGAGTGGATGTGGTGTTTGGAACACATTTAGCATCCGGTGCTCCACTCGGTACTTATTTAGTGAAAAGCGGTTATACAATGGCTGCAGCAGATGCCTTTAAAATCAAGATTCAGGGTAAGGGAGGACATGGATCCTCACCGCATGAAACCATTGATGCCATCGCAATCGGTGCACAAATTATCAACCAGCTCCAATTCATCGTGAGCAGACGCGTGAATCCACGACATTCCGCCGTTGTATCAGTCGGTTCCTTCCATGCAGGAAATGCATCGAATGTCATCGCTGATTCAGCCGAATTAACGGGAACGATCCGATCATTCGACAAAGACGTAAGAGTACAAATCGAAGAAGAGTTCAGAACGATGGTGAGTGGCGTATGTGCCGCATTCCATGCTGAATATGAAATTGATTATAACAACGGTTATCCGGCTCTGTATAATCATGAGCGTGAAACTGAAGTTTTTAAGGATATCGTGAAAAATACCTTAGATGAAGGCATGCTTGTAGACATGACCCCAATCATGGGAGCTGAAGATTTTTCTTACTATTTGCAGGAAAAACCAGGGATGTTCTTTCATACGGGTGCACGGAATGAAGAAATAGGAGCCTCCTACCCACATCATCATCCAAAGTTTGATTTTGATGAAAAAGCGATGATATATGCTGGGAAAGCACTATTAAGCATTATTCATCAATATACGGTAGAGAAAGTGGAACAGATTCTTGAGGAACCTGCTTATTAAAAACCAAGTTAGAAGAAGTTGAAGAATTTACCTGATTTTAAGCAGAGCAAGGGGTGAGAAGATGTCTAACAAAATAATCGAAGTAGAAAATCTACAAACCGCTTTTATGGCTGACAAAGGCGAATTGATTTCGGTTGATGAGGTTACTTTCGATCTGGAGCCGGGAGAAACGATTGGGATTGTTGGTGAGTCGGGCTGTGGGAAAAGTGTAACATCCTTGTCGATTATGAGATTGCTAGGGAAAAATGGTTACATAAAAAGTGGTTCGGTCAAGATGAATGGAAAAGAATTAAATAAGTTCACAGAAGCCGAAATGAGACAGGTTCGCGGGAATCAGATCTCGATGATCTTTCAGGAACCGATGACATCCCTGAACCCTGTTTATACCATTGGTAACCAGATGATTGAAGGGATCAAGCTTCACTTAAAAATGAGTACGAAGGATGCTTCAGCATATGCCATTGATATGCTGAGGCAAGTAAAAATCCCGCGGGCTGAAGAAGTGATGAATGAATACCCACACGCATTATCCGGGGGAATGAGACAAAGGGTTATGATTGCGATGGCCCTGTCTTGTAAACCTAAGCTGCTCATTGCTGATGAGCCGACGACTGCCCTTGATGTAACCATCCAAGCACAAATTTTAGAATTGATGAAAGAACTGAGAGAAGAATCGGATACCGCGATTATGTTAATCACCCATGATCTCGGCGTGATCGCTGAGATGGCAGATAAAGTCCTTGTGATGTATGCAGGGCAAGTGGTGGAAGAAGCGGATGTGTTTACCTTATTTGATGAACCGAAGCATCCCTACACAAAAGGATTAATGGAGTCGATTCCTCACCTTGAATATGAAGAACATAAACGGCTATATTCCATCCCAGGGATGGTACCAACCTTACAGCATATGCCAAAGGGATGCAGGTTCCACACGAGGTGCCCATATGCTACAGAGAAATGCCTGCAGGAAAAGCCTCCTCTTTCTTCTATTAATAAGGAAAAAGTTCATAAAGTAAGATGCTGGTTAGTGGAAGAAGAAGCGAATCTGACCAAAACGAAATCGATCGAGGAGGTCCATGTATGAGTATTTCAACGGTTGAGGCGAACCAGGATCATATAAAAACACTGCCTGATGTACCCTTGTTAGAGGTTCATAATCTTAAAAAATATTACCCTATTAAAAAAGGGATTATTCCCCGGACAGTCGGTCATGTAAAAGCGGTCGATGGTTTGAATTTCCGCCTCTATCCAGGAGAAACGCTTTCGCTTGTAGGAGAATCCGGTTGCGGCAAATCGACCACGGGCCGGGCCATTGTCAAACTCGACCCTCCTACTGAAGGGAAAGTCATTTTAGAAGGCATGGATTTATCCGATATCAGTGGATTGAACTTGAGAAAAACCCGTACGAAAATGCAAATGATCTTTCAAGATCCCTATTCATCCTTAAATCCAAGAAAGCGGATTGGAGATCTTCTTTCAGAACCACTGCTCGCCCATAAAATGGCAGATAAAGAGGCGGTGGACCGAAAAGTAAATGAAATGCTTGAAATCGTAGGCTTAACAAAGCTGCATCGAAGCCGTTATCCTCATGAATTTTCCGGTGGTCAAAGGCAACGAATTGGCATTGCCAGAGCGCTTATGTTAAATCCGAAGTTGATCATTTGTGATGAACCTGTTTCTGCCTTAGACGTGTCTATACAGGCTCAAGTTTTGAATCTACTGAAGGATTTACAAAAAGAGTTTCAGCTGACCTATCTGTTCATTGCTCACGGTTTAGGTGCGGTCAAATATATTAGTGATCGGATCGCCGTCATGTATTTAGGAAAAATTGTTGAACTTGGGAAGACAGAAGATATTTTTAAGAAGCCAAAACATCCCTATACACAAGGTTTACTAAGTACCTACCCCATTCCCAATCCGCATCTGCGCAACAGGGAACGAATCTTAGTGGAAGGGGATGTTCCAAGTCCTGCCAACCCTCCTAAAGGGTGCAGTTTTCATACAAGATGTCCAATTGCTCAAGATATTTGCCGTGTGCAAACCCCGGAATTAACCGGTCTTCATCATCAAACAGCTTGTCACTTTCCATTAATGTAAACGAGGAGGGATCCTATGGTTCAGTATATTATTCGAAGAATTCTGATCGCTATCCCTGTCTTGTTTGGTGTAACGATCTTTAACTTTTTAATTATTAATCTGGCACCTGGTAATCCAGTCGACATGTATGTAAGTCCAGATGTAACGGCGGCAGATATTGAGATTAAGAAAGAAGCTCTTGGTTTAAATGATCCAATCTATATCCAATACTGGCATTGGTTAGGGAATTTGTTTAAAGGTGATTTTGGTTTCTCTTACTCCACCTATGAACCCGTTACGAATATGATTTTCGAACGATTGGGTCCAACCCTTATCCTGATGGGATCAGCCTTAATCATTGCTTATCTTATTGCCATTCCAATCGGAATTTTAAGTGCAACAAAACAATATTCATGGATCGATTACTTAACGACTACTTTTTCTTTTCTTGGCGTATCGATTCCACACTTCTTTATGGGTTTAGGTGCGATTTATGTCTTTGCCATAATGTCTCAGATTTTACCGACTGGCGGTATGAATACACTTGGCGGTACAGGGGGATTTTCGGATACGTTATCGCATTTGATTATGCCTGCTATCGTCCTGGGGACAGGAATCGCTGGAAGTATGGTCCGCTATGTAAGGTCTAGCATGATTGAAGTACTAGGACATGATTATTTACGGACGGCAAGAGCGAAAGGCTTAGGTGAATTTATTGTTACTAATAAACATGCGCTGAGAAATGCACTCATCCCGATTATAACGATCATTGGTTTGGATATCCCTCTGTTAATCGGAGGAGCCGTTGTCACAGAACAAATATTTCAATGGCCTGGACTTGGACAATTAACCATCCAATCGATCGGTTCACGCGATTATTCGGTGTTAATGGCCATTAACCTTTTGGCTGCTTTCATGGTTCTTTTCTCAAATCTACTTACCGATATTCTTTATTCCGTTGCGGATCCAAGGATTAAGTACAACTAATTTTCGAAAGGAGGAGGTTAAGGTGTCACTAGCAACTAAAATGGCAGGAATTCCGGTAGTCAATGATCCGAATCTCGACGTAAAACAAGAGCTGGGAAAAGAGGAAAGCTACTTAAGAGTCATTAGCAAAAAGTTTTTCAAACATAAACTAGCTGTTTTTGGACTAATTGTTTTCAGTCTAATCGTTCTAATGGCGTTACTCGCTCCTCTTTTGGCACCTCAGAGTCCTTATTCTGTTAACGGGGACTTTGCAGACCAGCCTTCAGCTGAACATTTATTGGGGACAGACCAAGTGGGGCGGGATTTGTTAAGTAGACTGATTTATGCTTCTAGGGTCTCCTTGGCTGTGGGTATCGGAGCGGTTGCTATATATGTCGTAATCGGTACGATCCTCGGCGCTGTTGCTGGATATTTTGGAAAATGGGTGGATATGGTCATTATGCGTCTAACGGATGTGTTTATGTCCTTTCCTTATCTTATGGTTATCCTTGTTCTTGTCAGTATCATGGGACCAAGTCTCCTGAATATTATTCTTGTCATCGGATTATTGGGCTGGCCGTCGGTTGCACGTATTGTTCGAGGGAGCGTCCTGATGATTAAAGAGATGGATTACGTGAAAGCGGGGGTTGCATTAGGATTACCGTCCTGGAAGATACTCTTTCAACATATATTACCTAACTGTTTAGCACCGATTTTAGTCAATGCAACTTTTGGAATCGCCTCTTCGATTATTTTAGAAGCCTCCTTAAGTTTCCTAGGAATGGGAGTACAGCCGCCAACGGCCAGCTGGGGAAATATGTTGAATGAAGCCCAGTCGTTAACCGTATTAGCCACGCAGCCTTGGTTATGGTTACCTCCTGGTTTGATGATTCTGTTAGCTGTTTTATCTATTAACTTTATGGGTGACGGGTTGCGCGATGCCATGGATCCAAAAAATTTAAAATAATCATTTAAAAAAAAAGAGTTTAATAGGGGGACATTATGGGTTATCTAAAGAGAACAGTAAGTTTATCCGCTATCGTCTTATCATTGGCTTTAACAGCATGCTCAGGGCAAAGCAAGACTTCTTCGACTTCTTCAAATGGTCAAGCATCAGGTAACAAAACCATGTATCTGGGAATGGTGAATCCGCCGATTAATTTCAGCACGATTAATTCCTCGGACATCGCTTCCGGATTTATTGAAAAGTTTATGTTTGATTCCTTCTTAGAAATGACAGGTCCGCAACAGTTTGTCCCAAAATTGGCGGATTCCTTTGAAACGACCGATAATCAAACCTTTACAATCAAGTTGAATAAGAATGCGAAGTGGTCGGATGGAAAACCTGTAACAGCTGAGGATGCCGCTTTTACCTTTAACTTAATTGCAAACCCAAAGGTTGAAACCACTGTCGGCACCTATATCTCAGTTTTTGATGGTCTTGATGAAACAGGCAAGTTAAAAGTGGGACAAACTCAAATTCCTTCGGTAAAGGTTATCGATCAACAAACAGTTGAATTTAAAACGAAAACACCTGTTGATCCGAATATGGTTAAGGAACAACTGGGCTCAAAATTGATGATTCTGCCAAAACATGTTTTAGAGAAGATTGCGCCAGCTGATTTATCAAAGGATCCATTCTTCACCAAACCGACTGTCACCAATGGCGCCTATAAGTTTGTTCAATATAAAAAGGATCAATATGTGGAATTTGTAAGCAATCCAGACTATTATTTAGGAAAACCAAAGACGAATAGTCTGTTTGTTAAAATTATGCCTGCTCCAAACCTCGTGGCCCAGCTTCAGACTGGAGAGCTTCATATGAACGTTGCTGCAGGAATCGGAAAGATTCCGGCTCAGGACTATGAAACTGTTGAAAAGTTTAATAATGTAAAAACGAAAGAGGAGCCGACGATTGGTTTTCAAACGATGATGTTTAATACCACAAAAATAACAGAGGCCAAAGTACGTCAAGCCCTTGTTTACGCCCTCGACCGTGAAAAATTCGTAGATAAGCTATTAAAAGGAAAAGGGGAAATTGTAGATGGGCCGTATACTTCGGTCAGCCCTTACCTTGATAAGGATTTAGAAAAATTCACCTACGATCCGGAGAAGGCAAAACAATTGTTGAAGGAAGCTGGCTGGGACTTTAACCAGACCCTTCAATTAGTAGTCCCAATCGGTAATAAGGTCCGTGAGCAGTCTGCCGATATTATTACCCAAAACCTAAAGGACGTGGGAGTAAAGGTTAAAGTCACAACGTACGATTTCCCGACCATCATGCAAAAAGGAAAAGCCGGAGAATTTGATTTGTTATTAATGGGCTTTACCTTTACTTTGGATCCGGAAATATCAACTCTTTATAGTAAGGCTGGTTCCTATAACTTTATGAGATATAATAATCCAAAGTCAGATGAGCTACTGTTAAAAGGACAATCAGAAGCTTATCCAGTAAAGAGAAAAGAAATTTATAATGAACTGCAAGCGATTTGGGAGAAAGATGTTCCGATCATTTCACTTTACTCAGACTATGATTTTGCAACCATTTCTAAACAAGTAAAATTTGGAGAGCCAAAGATATTCGGATTCCATAATAAGATACAGGACTGGTCACTTGTGGGTGCAGAATAAGTAACCCAACAATCAATGAAAATAAGAGCTATCAAAATGAAACATAAACTTGTTTCTTTTGATGGCTCTTTTGTTTTTAAAATAACTTAAATAAGATATTGCTTGAGCTAATCTTGTAATTATCTATCCTCCTTTGACCTCATGCCTTAAGCGAAAAAAGAAATCCCTGAATGAATTTGGACAAATTCTTAATGAATATATTTATGACATGCTAGTTTGAATGGGGGGGGAATTTAGTATGTCAAAAGTCATCAGTGTCATAAACCTTAAGGGTGGAGTAGGTAAGACAACAATTACCGTTGGATTGGCTGAGTTTTTAGTGGCTGTAAAACAGTATAAAGTCTTAGTTATTGATTTGGACCCACAAACCAATTCAACCGTCTCCTTAATAGGAGAAGATGAGTGGGCCATGAGGAACAGGACCAATCGAACATTGTATCATTTATTCAAAGACCAAATAGATGATACATGTAATTTTGAATTGGAGAAATCAGTGATTAAAGGATGTTCTAACCTATACGGAGGACTGTCTGATTTACACTTATTGCCTTCCAGCTTGGACTTTGTTCAAATCCAGGACCGCCTAATAAATATTGGTCAAACCGCTTTAATTCGTCCCATCGATGTTCTAAAAAGGTCAGTTATTGACTACATAAAAAATTACGATTTTGTCCTCATTGATTGTCCGCCGAATTTGGGCATTGTTACACAAAACGGTTTAAACATAAGTGATTACTACCTAATCCCTACCATTCCTGATCATCTATCGACTTACGGAATCCCACAAATTATCTCCAGTGTAAATAGTTTTAATAGAAGAACGGAATCAGACGTGCAAGCACTTGGAATTATTGCTTCCATGTACCGTGCCAATGTGACAAGGGACCAAACCACTCTGAAGAAATTACAATCCAAAGCCTCTGCAGGGGAGTTACCTAGGCTTTTTGAATCCAAAATTCCACTTGCTTCAAAAGCAGCTGATGCCACCCACTTCGAAGCCGAAGGTGTAAATACGCTGAAACAAAAATACGGTTCATCAGGATCGAATTTATACGAAGCGTTTTCGCAATTAACGGAGGAGTTTTGTCAGTATGTTGGATTATAAAGAGCCAAAAATTCGGAAGCAAATCGCAGCTATATTAAAAACTGTTGCCAAAAAGATCGAAGAGGATGAAGCATTCGCAAAAAGTATATTCGACTGTCTAGAAGGGAGTGTAGAGGAAATAAAAAATATTGATATTAAGAAAAAGTCCACAAAATCAGCTCCAATTTACGATATTAATATTTTTGAAATTTATCAGAAGGAAGGATCGCAAGGACTATTAGTATTTCTCGAATCACTAGATTTGAAAGAACTAAAAAAAGTAGTGTTGGAAAATGGTCTGGATCCAGCCCATAAGGTAAGAAGATGGAGAGTAAAAGAAAAAATCATCAATTATGTAGTGGACACGGTAGGGAAACAAATGTCAAAAGGGGAGGCTTTTTCAAATAGGGATGGATTTTTGTAACGACTGAACGTACACTTTCCTTTCTAAGAGTGGTAAAGAGTTAATTTATCATGAGTATTGAAAAATTAATATTCAAAATTAACAGGTTTTTCCTCTTTTATGTTGAAGTAAAGGAATGCAAAAATCTTTTTTTTTTGCCAAATTCGAAAACTGTTTTTGAAAAGGAGACTGCGGATTTGAGCTATATAACTGGCGAAATATTAGAAAATGTGAATGCAAACAAAAACTACACTCTAATGGCGCCCACCGCAAAACTAAAGTTTACGGACGAATGGACTGTACTGTGGCATTACGTGCCATCGCTTAGGGTGGGTATGTCAATAATCGGGTCTTTTTTGCTGATGAGCAAACAGCGATTGTAGCAGGATTTAGACCGTGTGGAACATGTCTCCCTGAAAGTATCATTTTGGTAAAAGAAAAATGAGATTGCTAGTTCGATAGGATAAGATAAACACGATAGTTTAACTTAAAAAAAACAATATATTAAGATACTGCCACCAAAGACACCTTCTACATACAACGATAGGTGTCTTTTTTAGCCTGAAAATCAGTAAGAGTGTTAACCAATAAATTTTATATTGAAGAGGTGTAAGTAAAAAATGAACATAGAATTTTGGTCAGTAAAACAACTGCAAAAAGAATTCGATGTGATTGCAAGCTTTTACCAAATTGAGTTAGGAAACAAGATCTATCAGTGTAGGAATCAAGCGTTCATTTTCAGAAAAGGATACATTAAACAAAATGAACCCGATGCAGTCATAGTTATGGCGAACCCTGGTAGATGCTGCCCGAAGGATAGATCCTTTCAACGACTATTCTTTCAAGAACATTTAACAACGCTCCTTATGTGGAAGTAAAAGCTGATCCAAAACAACTACAATTAATGAGGCTAATGAAAATCATGAATTGGAATGTGAATCTCTATTATTAATCTAAGTAATTTATGTACAGGCAATATGGACGATTTCAAGGAAAAACTTAAACTAATAGAGGAGTGTACATATAAGGAACACTCGTTTTTTTCCGATAATAGAGAAACTGAAAGAGCATTATTACTAAATGGTGGTAAATCTAAGATTATCATAGATTGGGGGAAAAATTCGATTATTCGAAAGCTTGTTTGTGAGGCCAGACTACACCTATCTAAAGTGATAATTGGACTACAATATAAAAGCCCTAAATGGGGATTTCGTCATCCGTTTCCACTGGTTAAAGAAAAGTGCCTAGTATGGCTGGAGGATATGTACCAGCATTTAAATTATTTAGATGCTCAAACGGAGATTGCTCAATTGCAGGCCTAGTCGTTAGACATCCACTAACCGTACCTGCTCAAAAACCAAGTAATGGATGATAATTAATTTGAAGCAAACACAGTTGAAACTTCGGGGGATTTGAGGAGTATGCTAGAGGATGATTGAATTAGATTCAATCCTCTACTACTGGATGGAATAGTACACTCACCTATAAATCTATGATATTATCATTTTAATATTAACAATATTATTTGTAGATACTTAGATTTTTTACATACGGAGGTTAGAAATGAATAATCGTTTATTTGACTTCGTTAGAGAATTTTCTAATGAGTTAGCTGATCTTGCCTATCGAATTGAAGTTCAATTGTTAGATCAACCCCAGGCAGCATTGATCCATGCTCGTTTATATTGTGAAAAATTAGTAAAGAAAATTAGCGATACAGAGGGATTGGAGGCTATCTATCCGTTAAAGCCTGCTGAACGAATACATAAATTATATCGTCAGGACATCACTCCTGAAGAGATCTATTTAAAGTTAGAATGGATTCGGAAGATGGGAAATAAAGCAGCCCATGAAGTGAAAGAAATAGATTTAAAGGATGTTCTGGAAGCTCACAAGTTATTATTTGAAATCAGCGTATGGTATATGGAAGTGTATGTAAGCCATCAATTTACGGCTCCAAAATATCAACTTCCTGTTAAAGTCGATCAAACAACAAATCATTTGGGTCTAAATGACTTGGATGCATTAATTAAACCTTATTTTGATCAAACCTTGCAAAAAGTGGATGAGATGAGGGAAGTATTTGAACGGGAATTAGAAGCTATAAAAGTTGACAAAGAAAAAAATCCTGCTATCTTTGCTGAAACCGGCAGTACAAATCAGCGAGAGCTAAAAGAGCCAACTCAAGATGCTTCTTTTAATCAGTCAGATATAAAAGATTTTGCTCTTCAATATAAAGAGGAAACCATTTTATTATCTTACAATCTTGCAGAAACTCCTATTTTAGACTTACCGATTATTGGATGCAACTATCTCTTACGTGAACTTTCACGAGTGGGGATCGATTCACTTGCTAAGATTATAGATCCTATTGATTTACTACATATGAAATTAAATGGTATTGGTACTAGTAGTATGGAAAAATTCTGGAATCAGCTTGGAAGCTTACCAGAATCTAAGATTCTTGAAGCAGAAGTAAACAAATGTAAGGAAGATGATGATCGAAGCAAAAAATCTTCAGAAAAAAAGTTACCTCTCAGCAAAGAAAAAGAGAACACAGTATATATATTTTTAAAGAATAATTTTGTAAAAACCTATGAAACCACTAAAGCAATTGAGTTCGAACATTTAACTAGTAAGGAAGTTGTTTACTTAATGGATAATAAAGAAACAAGCATTGTCTTACATCCAAATATGATTGGAATGAGTGAACATTTAATAAGCAAGGGGACAAAACGGAGCAGTACAGCATTAAAACAATTCCCAAAAGAGAAAAATAAGGGGGAAAATCCAATAAACTATGGGTATTTATTTAAATTTGGAACTGATTCTGATTTAGAAACATTTTTAAAAAATTTAAATGAAATTTATCCGGTGGAAATAAACAATTAAAAGAATTTTAACCTCCAGTGTTTTTAAAATTATTATAGTAAATCTGAGATATTTAAAATTAGGGTGTGCTATTTTGGTACACCTTTTTCGTTTATTTAGCTATTTGAACCTTGAAGACAGACATCTTTTGACATCATTGGTAAATCTAAATAATTTGCAGTATTAATATTATGCAAACTTAATAATTAATGTTGATAATTACAAATAATTAAGGAGTAACCCATAAATAATGGGTTCCCGCTTTGTTGAAAAAAGTGAAACTACTGTCAAGTAATACGGTGAAATAATATATCTTCGAGGTGAGAGATATTATTAGTTACCATCCCAATGATAGATTATTTGCACAACGCCAGACGAGAATGTTCTTGTATTAACCATTTTTAAATTTATTCTCTGTTTTAGATCAGCAAACAGCGGTTTTCCTTCTCCCAAAACAACCGGGTGAATAGATAATCTAAATTCATCAATAAGCCCTAATTTTATAAAAGTTGTAATGAGACTTGCTCCACCATATAGCCAGATGTCCTTCCCAGACTCTTTCTTCAATTGATTTACTTCTTCAAGAATATTATCATTTATAAATATGGCTTGATGATCAGGCTCTTTATGTGTTCTGGAAAACACATATTTCTTTTTACTATGAACCAATTTCCAGATTTCCTTTTCGGTATCAGGGTCTTCACTTTTTGGAAGATATTGTCCCCATAAATCGTAGCTTTTTCTACCATATAGAATAGTATCAATTTGATTCAAAAAATCAGTGAACCCCATATCAGAATCCATAATGCACCAATCAACCTCTCCATTTTTCCCTTCAATCATCTAAAGTAACTGCTAAATCTAAAATTATTCTTCTCTGTTTTATGGTATTTGTCATAACTCTTCATCCTTTTATCAATCCGATTTTTGATTCTTTCGCCCCGACGAATAAGGACTACGAAAGGATTTAGATAATAGTAAGCTATACCTAATTCCGAATGTTTGTTCTTATCCTGATTTTATCAATATTTCGGACAGGTATCAAATATCAACATTAAACCTATCCTATCCTTTTTCACTTTTTATTTCTATATAGAAGAGGGATGATGACTTAATCGCTGAAATCACGAGAAAACCTTGACTTGGAAGGGAGAACTAAGGAGGAGAAGAACATGAAGAAGAAATTAGCGGGAGGGGCCCTAATCGTAGCTGCATCCCTTTTTGCTATTCATCCTTCAGAAAGAATCACAGGTGAAAATAGATCAGTTAACCATATTCCAAAGAATGTGCCTACTGGAGAAGTAGTGGATCAGGCTCCTGAGCAAATTCCTATTACACTAGTGGAAACCATCGATGGGGATACGATTAAAGCAAGAGTAAAGGGGAAGGTTGAAATTGTTCGTTATTTATTAGTTGATACGCCTGAAACAAAAAAGCCAGGAATGTGTGTCCAGCCATTTGCAGCGGAAGCTTTTCAAAGGAATAACGAGTTGGTAAGGGAAGGAAGTTTATCCTTGGAAGTTGAGGAGGGGACAAAAAGGGATGCTTACGGGAGATTGCTAGCATATGTATTTGTGGAAGGGCAGTCCGTTCAAGAAACGCTGATCAAGGAAGGTTATGCACGGGTCGCGTATATTATGGATCCACCCTATAAATATCTTAACCTATATAAAACAAATGAAAATCTAGCAAAGAAGAGTAAATTAAAGATTTGGGGCACGAAGGAATATGTCTCGTATTACGGGTTTATTGGGTGTGTGCGATAAGGAAAAAGAGCTCTAATATACTAAAATAAAGGGTTCCGTCTTGAGGTGAATATCATATAAATGGCATTGAAAATGGCTTGCAAACTGACATCAGTATTGCAAGCCGTTGTCGGGTTTATGGAGCTTTATTGAAACCAAAATCTATCTTTTTCTTCAACTAAAGCACCCGTTAGCTTAAGTACAATCCTGCACAATCCAACCAAAAATATATAAAGAGGTTACTTAAAAGTTATTAGAATAAGGGCTCTTTAGAAGAACCCTAAATTAGATAACTAATCTAAAATCGATAATTTTAATGACTCCAGATTATTTTTCATAACATCTAAATAGTCTAAGCCCTTTTCTTGCTCTTTCTTCGTTAATCCCTCTAATGGATTTAATACTTCCGTTTTAGCACCTATTTCTTTTGCTAACGTTTCCGCCACTTTTGAAGATGTCATCTCCTCAAAATAAATAACTTCGGTATTTTTCTTCTTTGTTAGCTCTGTTAATTCGGTTAGTTTTCCTAATGTTGGTTCGACATCTGGTGATATTCCTGCGATAGGAATTTGAGTCAATCCGTATTGTTTTGCCAAGTATCCAAATGCAGCATGTTGTGTAACAAATTCTTTCTTCTTTGCTTTATCGACAGTATCTTTATATAAGTTGTCCAAATCAGCTAGCTTCGCATTTAAAGCTTCTGCATTTTTTTGAAACTGATCTTTATTTTTTGGATCTGCCTGATCTAAAGCCTTAGCAATATTGTTTACTTCTACCTGAGCTAGAACTGGGGAAAGCCAGACATGAGGATCTTTAGAAGATGTATGTTCCGAATGACCATGTTCCTCCTCATCCTCTGATTCGAGTGCATCCATCAATTTAATCCCATTAGCAGCCTCAACAACCTTTAAATTGGAATCATTAATACTTTTCAATACTTTTTCAGTCCAAAGCTCAAAGTATTGGCTATTGTATATAAAAACATCGGCGTTTTGAATTTTTATCATATCCTTTGCTGTCGGCTCCCAATCATGTGGTTCTGCACCATTTGGTATTAATAGTTCCACGTTTGCTGAACTGCCAGCCACCTCTTTTGTAAAATAGTACATCGGATAAAAAGTAGTGACAATTTGCAGTTTTTTAGATTCTACACTTGTTTTTTCATTTTTCGTTGACACTGTGTTAGAACAACCACTTACCATGAATAGAAAAATAATTACTGGGATTAAAATTTTTTTCACTACATTAACCTCCAAAGTTATGTTTAATTAGGAATTATTACGATTTAAGGAGCATAATTATTTTGTATAATTCAAGATTAATTGCAATATGTAAATCGTAATTATTACGAATTAAATCTTATAACGATTATTTATTTATGTCAATCATCAAATTTTAATGAAATGAATTAACTAGAACTGCATATCCATATGATAGGAATGATAGATTTGAGGAGGTAGAATGGATGTGAGCTTTATAAATAAGATGGTAAAAGATAGCCTCGCTTTACTATTATTTTGTTTATTCCTTTTTCTATTTCTTTTTGCGGAGGAATTAAAAAACCTTTCTTTTTTTACTAGAATCCCTAGTACGTTTTTTAATGTCAATACCATTTTTCTTAGTATTATTTTAGAAGCAATACCATTTATTTTACTGGGTGTATTTGTATCAGCTATTATCCAATCATTTGTTTCCGAAAATGTAATCCGAAGGGTTGTGCCCTGTAATGCCTATTTAGCCCTTATACCTGCTGCTTTACTTGGAATAATCTTTCCTATATGTGAGTGTGCCATTGTTCCTGTCGTGCACAGGTTAATAAAAAAAGGTATGCCTTCACATGTAGGCGTTGTATTTATGCTTAGTGTTCCAATCTTAAACCCTGTGGTGTATGCGTCTACTTATTTTGCATTTAAAAGCACACCTTATGTAGCTAATGCAAGGATGCTTGTAGGATTTATTAGTTCCATTATTATTGGATTAATCATTTACAGACGTTTTAAAGGGGAAAATATTCTTAAAGTGCAGAAGGAAGACCATCATCACCACCACCACCAAAGAGGAAATAAACTATTAGAAACACTCTATCATGCTAGTGATGAATTATTTAATACAGGGAAGTATTTATTCATAGGTGCATTTCTTGCCAGTTTATTTCAAGCATTCTTAGACCGAAATACTCTCTTATCAATAGGGACAAGCACAACTTTTGCACCAATGGCTATGATGGGACTAGGATACGTCCTTTCAGTATGCTCTTCAGCAGATGCTTTTGTCGCATCGTCATTTGGTTCTACTTTTACAGAAGGTTCCATCCTTGCATTTCTTGTTTTCGGTCCAATGATTGATATAAAAAACACCTTAATGTTATTCGGTTATTTTAAGAAAAAGTTTGTCTTATATCTACTATTGGTAACTCCTCTTGTCGTCTATTTTTCTGTTTATGTTTATCAGTTAATATTTTTATAAAAGGAGTGTCCAATGATGAGACCTAATAAAGTCCAAGATTTTTCTTTTCATCATCTTATCAGGGGAATCATTTTGATTGGATTTACGCTACTGATATTTAAATTACTTCTAACGAATAATATATCGCTTTTAATTGCACCAAAAATGATTCGATTTATTTATTTCACGCTCTTTATATGCCTTATTCTTGGAGTTCTTTTGATTATTAGAGGAACTTCAGGAAAGGATCATTCTTATCATTGTGATTGTGATGGGGATCATACTTATCCTTCCTCTTTCGGGAAAAGTGTGTTTCTTTATTTATTATTTATTATTCCTATAACCACAGGATTTCTTTTCTCAAACAATGTGCTGGGAAGCTCTGTTGCAATGAACAGAACAATTATTTTGGGAGCTAGCTCTCAACCGCCTAAACAAAATAAAACTACAAATTACATTCCAAAATTACCATCATCATCTATTTCCAATAAAACTACCACTTCAACTACCACACAAAGTGTACTTAATTATCAACCTGAGCCTTTAACTCAAAAAGAATATGATGCTTTAAAGAATAAAATATTAAATGCTAATTCCATTAATATAGACGATAGCCAGTATGTAAACATAATGAACATTATTCAAGATAATCTAAATGCGTTGATTGGAAAAACGATAACCACAAAAGGATTTGTGTATCGGGAAAAAGAATTTATGCAAAACCAGATTATTGTTGCTCGATTTGGAATCACATGTTGTGTTGCCGATGCCTCGGTATATGGAATGATGGCAAAAGGAGAGGTAGCTGTATTGCCGAAGGATAAATGGGTTCAAGTAACAGGAAAAATTGAGCAGACTCAATTTAATGGGGAGACAATTCCCGTTTTAAAAATTGACCAACTTTCAAAAATTAGTGCTCCGCAGCAGCCCTATGTGTTTGATTCAGGCATCAAAATTGAATAGCCTTTTATTTATTAATGAAAAAAATGATTACTCCATAAAATTAACAACAATATTAAAGGCTTTTATTTTTATCTATTCATAAAATATTCACATTTAAGTAGTAGAATCATTTTTGGGTAAACGAACCATTACCTTACACAGAGAGATCCAGCCGTAATTGTGCTGGATTTTCTATTTCTAATTATTATTGGTTTCAAATAAAACATTTACATGGAAAATCAAAACATATCAAATTAGTGATAATTTTGATATGATAGAAGATGTTTTTTTAAAGAAACCAATTGTGTTTTATCACAGGAGGAATATGCATGGATCGATTATTACAATTGAATACGATCTTTATAAGTATTATCATTGAAGCATTCCCATTTATTGTCGTTGGGGCTTTTATTGCTGCACTGATAGAAGTTTTTGTTTCTGAAAATACACTGCTTAAAATTCTGCCAAAAAATAGATATTTATCTGTTGTTGCTGCTAGTTTTATGGGAGTATTATTTCCTGGATGTGAATGTGGGATTGTTCCCATCGTTTCGAGGCTCATAAAAAAGGGACTCGCCCCACATGCAGCCATTTCCTTTATGCTTTCTGGCCCAATTATCAATCCAATTGTTCTATTCGCTACATTTATTGCTTTCGGAGATAGCTGGAAGATGGTAGGGTACCGAGCAGGATTAGCGATCGGTGTTTCTATTTTAGTTGGCCTTGTATTATCTTTTGTCATAAAGGAGAGTCCATTAAAGGAAAATAGTGAATTACACACTCATGACCATTCTCACCAAAATACTAAACAAAAATTAATGAGTGTTTTTAATCACACCGTTAACGAGTTTTTTAGTATGGGAAAATACGTAGTGCTGGGTGCACTAATTGCATCTTCTATGCAAGTTTATGTACCTACACGGATATTAACAACACTGGGCGGTACACACGTAACTGCTGTACTGGTAATGATGGCTTTAGCTTTTATCTTATCTATTTGTTCGGCAGCAGATGCTTTTGTAGCAGCATCTTTTCGTAATTTTTTCCCCCAAACTTCAGTCGTATCTTTCTTAGTGTTTGGCAATATGGTAGATATTAAAAATTTACTTATGATGTTTGGGTCTTTTAAGGCAAAATTTGCAGTTCTTTTAGTTTCATTAATTTCTTCATTTGTATTCATTGGTTCACTTCTTTTGTAAAGGATGTGGGATGATGTTTAAAGTCCTTATTTTAATACTTACTACAAACTTGTTTTTTATGCTGCATGCTACAGGAAACATTTCAAAATATATAAACATGAAATATAGCTTCTTATCTGAGAGTATGATTGTGATTTTATCCATCCTTACAGTTGGGGAAGGAATTAAATTATGGTTCTCTGGAGAAAAGAAAGAAAGACAAGATGATTGTGATTGTAGCTCTGGTCATCATGACCATGAACACCCTCATGAACACGGACATAAAAAAAAGAAACCATCTGCTGGAAAAAAGATAAAAAAGTTCTTGGCTTACACGCTTGTGCTGATTCCTGCTATTACTGGAGTGGTTTTGCCAGTGGCAACTCTTGATTCACAGCTTGTGGATGCAAAGGGGTTTTCATTTCCAACATTAGAGGACGGAAATAATCGGTACGGGACCCATCAAGTTCTAAATCCTGATATGAGTAAATTTATGAACCAAGCTGATTTTACGGATTTAGTCAGGAAAGAGTCTAAGTCCTATATTCCCAAGGATACTATTACTTTAACGGATAAAGATTATTTAGTCGGTTTGGAAGTAATGTATAATTTTTCTGGGGCTTTTGCAGGGAAAACTCTTACCATGAAAGGCTTTACTTACAATGGTCCAGGAGAACAACCTAACCAGCTGTTTTTACTACGATTTGGGCTCATTCATTGTGTTGCTGACTCTGGTGCCTTTGGAATGATGATTCAATTCCCGAAAAACGTCCACATTCCGAATGACCAATGGTATCAGGTAACAGGAACAATGGATACAGTTTATTATCCACAAATGAAAACTAAAATTCCTGTTTTAAAAGTAACAAGCTACAAAACCATTTCAAAACCGAATGACCCTTATGTTTACAGAAACACTTTGAGTTTATAAGAATTAACTGTGCCCCATTTTTCGGACAGTTTAAAAAAAGCGCCTCAGCTCTAACAAGCGGCCCCGGTATTGAAATGGGGCCATTTTGTTTAAGCCCTTGTGAATTTAATGTAAATACAGGAAATGGATATGTATGCGGCAGATACATGGATTCTGGACATCCCTATAAATTAGACGACAGAGCCTGGATAAATATTAAAGAATTTGATGCGGACCTATTACAAACAGTGATTAAACAGAGTATTTCATTTTTAAGGTAGTAAAACCTTGAAAAAATGCTATCTTGTATCATAAACTTGTAAAAAGGATTGTTATGGGGACATTCCCGAATTGCTGTACGCTTTACTAAACAGTGATTCTGACCCCAATTTTCAATTCAATAAATAAAGGAGTAGTTAACATGACGCTTAAAGTAATTTCGCCGAAAGCCCTTGATGAGAAACTTGAAGATAATGAACCTATCTTCCTCCTCGATGTACGTGCGGAAGAAAAATACAATGATTATCATATTACAGATCCAAATATCAAGAATCAGAATATCCCTAAGAATATCATCTTTGATCTTGAGGAAAATGGAGAAGAAGGGCTGCAATCTTTGCCCAAAAACAGTGAGATTGTTATAACATGTACAACTGGAAATTCCGCCAGAAAATGTGCAGAAATTTTATCCAAAAAAGAATACCATGTTACATTACTTGACGGCGGGATTACCGCTTGGAAAGAATACATAGACACAAAACACAAGGATAGGTAGAAAACACTAAGGAGAAGGCAAACAAGGATAGGGCCAGATCCTCAATTTGCTATCGCCTAGCGCACTGAGGGTCTGGCCCTATTTTCAGATTATGAGTTCCATCAATTATTTAATATTTGCGGCAGTGTTTCGGTGAACATCTCGACATACATAGCTACTAGCATAATTATTGCGGGGATAGAAAGAATCACAAAGCTTACGTACGAAAGTTTCAGTCTGCCCTTTGATTGGTCGACCCATTTTGAAAGGTACTCAAACAGTAATGCAAGAATGACAGATCCAATAAAAAATGATACCGAAAATAGGGCTATTCCTAACGGTGCTTGTGGACCGAATAATTCACTGTTAGGATTGGGCATAAACAAAGGAATTCCATAGATAATTAATAGGAACAAACCAAATAATAAACCTTTCACCACCCAACTTTTTCTTGAACGATGAAAAAGGAAGGTGTATACAATACTGTTGGCTAAGGTTACAGCAATACCGAGTGTTACGATTAACAGTGTTCCTGAGAAATGAAAACCACTCGCTAGTTGAGGGAAGAAAAAAGCAATGATTCCCATAACTAATCTTAACAATATTCCATAAATAACCCCTGTAAAAAGAGCTGCAATATAACCTATTCCGAACATTTTTGCCGTTCTTGCCCATCGATTAGAACTTGTTTTCTTAACCACCTCACTGTTTACCTGTCCGTTCATGGCAATGTCTCCTTACTTAAAGAAAATGACTTACATTGTTTTTAGTATATTCAGACTGTTTTGTCCTAACAATAGGAATATTATTAAGCCATGCTTAAGGCACCAATCGAATGAAGAATGTTTGATAAATGTTGTTGAGCATAAAGAATGGATCCCATCATGTAATACCAGACTTATCGTGTGATTGTCTTTCATAAGGGAGGATTAACGATGTCGGAACTCAATGTTCGTTATGGTCAATTATCGGATTTAAATAGCATGATTCAATTGGACCGAAAGCTGTATCCTCAAGATTGGCAAGTAGAGCGTGCATTTGTAGAACAATTACTTGAACGAAACAAAAGAGTGTATAAAATTGTAGCGGACAATGGAGAGTTAAAAGGCTATTGCAGTTTAATCCCCTTAGATAAAAGAATGTATGATCAATTATTGTTTGGCCAAATAGATGAATCAAGAATTTGTCATCACGCATTAGCGTACAAGAAAGGGAGAGATGTGTATATTTATTTTTCTTCTATGATAGTCGATATTCTTCATGAAGATAGGAAGAAATACAGCAGGGCATTAATACTGGAATTGCTGGATTGGATCGAAGATATTCAAGGTACTGGAGTCGTAATAAAGGAATTCGGTATGATCGCGATTACAGAAGCAGGGAATCGAATCTGTCAACGTTTGGGATTTAAAAAGGCAGGGGAAGTAAAAGAGCATGGTGAAACCTACAACGTATATAAAGGAACGGTTGAGGATGTTAAGAAAGGAATAAAAGTGGCACCTGGCGCTTTTCTGCATTAAAATAGAAAAGTACTAATTGTCAAAAAGGGGAAATGATCTTGAAAAAATATCAAACCTTACTTTTCGATGTAGATGATACGTTATTGGACTTTGCTGCGGCTGAAGCGCTAGCCTTGAATCTGTTGTTTGAAAGTCAGAATATCTCGCCAACAAAGGAAATGGAAGAAAATTATAAAAAAATAAATCAAAGACTGTGGAGATTGTTTGAAGAAGGAAAAATTTCTCGAGACGAAGTGGTTAATACCCGTTTTTCCCTTTTATTTCAGGAATTAGGACAAATGGCAGACGGTGTTTTATTAGAGAGTAATTATCGGGGGTATTTAGAGGAAGGCCACCAATTAATCAATGGAGCGTTTGAATTGGTTTCAGTACTACAGAATCATTATGAATTATATATTGTTACTAATGGTGTTTCAAAAACACAGGATAAGAGATTGCGTGATTCCGGTCTTCACCCATTATTTAAGGAGATCTTTGTCTCAGAAGATACAGGTTTCCAAAAACCAATGAAAGAATTTTTTGATTATGTGTTTGATCGAATTCCTAATTTTTCACCAGAACAGGCTTTAATCATCGGTGATTCTCTAAGTTCTGATATTAAAGGCGGACAGCTTGCTGGAATTGATACTTGTTGGTTCAACCCGGATGCCAAACCAAACAATACTGGTATTCTTCCTACCTATGAAATTCATGATTTAAATGAACTTTATACAATTTTAAATTTGGAACAAAGATAATTCAATAGCCGTCATGTGATTTTTCACATGACGGCCTTTTTTTATTTATTGTGGGAAGAATTGTTGAGGCTATCCATTTGTTCACCAGAGGACTCCTCAACTTCATCAATTGCTTTTTCGGCTGTGTCCATTTTTTTGTTATTCGTCTGAAACATATCTTTTGATACGGTGTTAAGCTTATTAACAAAGCGATTAAACCCAAAACCTACAAAGAACGCAATGCTAATCGGTGCATAAGGGGTATCTTGATAATCCGTAAATTGAATCAAGAGTATACCGCTTTGGATAATTGTGACAGCCACGACTGCGGTACCGGTAGCAAAGATCGGATAAAAAATATACATAATCCATTTTCGATAATCGTGTAATTCGTCTTCCATATAGTGAGTACAGAACATGTATAGATGTCTAAGGGAACCGCCAATGGCTCCAGCGAAAAAATAGTACAAGAAGATTTTGATATCAGTAATGAATGGAAGAAAATTTTCCAGTGCACCGGTCCCCAACATGCCGACCGCAAGGAAACTGCCAAAAAACAGAAGGGACAGATATGTTAAAATAACTGCTTTTAACCATCTCTTCATTCGTGACACCTCCACTTGCTGCCATCCTTTGTAAATGCAGTGTAAAATGCCACTGTACACTTTGATATACAAATCGTCTTACGTTTTCTACTTGTGCGATCGGTGCAGTGATGCATTAAGAACTGCTTGTTAGAAAATTCAACAAATTTGATGTCGAAATATATTCACTATATTATAATAAGCGAATATTAGAAATGAGAGTTTCTAAATTTCCTTTGGAAGAGGGTATAGAAGAAAATGAAAATAAAAATCGCAATAGATACGGATATTCCTGTTGTTTACAAACTTATGTTAGAAGCGTTTGAAGAATATCGAACCCTTGATGTTCCTTCTAGTGCATTAAATGAATCATTAGAAACATTACAAGAATCTTTTAAGAATAGTTCCGAGAAAGCTTTACTATGCTCGAAAAATGGAGTTCCAGTTGGCTCCTGTAGATTTACACTGAAAGAGGATGCTTTATATTTTTCTCGGGTATCAGTTACACCAACAGCAAGAGGTAAAGGAATTGCAAAAGCTATGTTAGTGTGGCTCGAAAAATATGCTTACGACAATTTAATTGGGAAAATGGAATGTCGTGTCCGTGTGTCATTACCCAAAAATATTAGTTTGTATAATTCCTTGGGCTATATTATATCTAAAGAGGAAGTTGTGACAAACCCAAATGGCATTTTAGTGAACACGGTTGTAATGGAAAAAACTTTGATGAACAGTGTACCTCTATAATCTATTATCCGGAATGATTTTCTACTATCAAACTGAGGGATGGGCTTTGCTTGATTCTCTATACTTTGCCTTTATTAGCCTATTGCCGACTAGTATGGAAACAGGACTGATTCCAGAGGCAACGTTAAGTAAATGGTTTACCATGATTTATTTAGTCGTTGGTATGGGTGTGATGCTAATGATTCTAATTCGTGTTGGTTTAGCGGTCGTCAACTTTGAGGTATCAGAAGAAAAAAATAATGAACTGCAAAAACTTATAAAAAAGCAAAAGACATCTAAACAAAAAAAATAATCATTATAATCATGATTGTTAACACAAAATAACCAAATCCAATCTCTTTATTTTTGTCCCCCAAATATTTTGCATAGCAGGCTTTCAAACAGCTGGTTAAGAATTAGTAAAGCAATAAATAAAGGAACAAGGTATGCAGCTTTTTTTGGGTACAAAGTAAAACCTTAATGTAACAGAATGGATCTTTTGTTACATTGGGTTGGATTATGCTGTATCAGACTGTCTAATTAATACTTTTGTGAATTATTGCTTGTTGTGTCACAAGAATACAAGCAAAAAGGACAACATGTCTATATAATATAGTATTTTAAAAGAAAGGAGATGCTTATGGTTGAGTAATAGTAAAAAAAGATCTGATTCAAAAAATTGTCCAAATTGCGAGAAGAATCCATGTTGTTGTCCAATCGGAAATACTAATAAGAATACTTTTAACCCGACAATTAACGTCAATCCTGTAATTAATATTTCATCTACACCAGTTAACGGTGAACAGGGATTGCTTACAGAATTTGATGGAAGTGTATTACCGGGAAGTGATTTCGAACCTATTAGATTGACACCTATTACAATAGGGACAGCCACTTTGCATATTGATGATCCGAGTGATCGCGTTTTGTTACATGCAACTATTCAATCCATAAATCCTAATACCTTTCCTATATTGATACGATTTTCTATCTTCCGCAATGGAACTGAAATATTTAGCACGACCGATAATATCCCATTTCTAGAATTTATGCCAGCTACAACAACTGGTTTTTCATTCTTAGATAAGGCACCTTTAGCTGACGTCTCTGCCTCAGGGTTTGTCCTATATGAACTTAAAACAAATAGCTCACGAAGTGAAGCATCTTTCAAAGTCGGTGGTTCCAGCGATACAGATTTTATTGTTTTTACTGCTTCTAAAATCAAAGCCAACAATCCAAACAACATTTAACTTGTTTGTTCCAACGTTTAAGTTAAAATAAGGCGATTGCTACGGTGCAGTCGTTTTTTCGTGCTCAATATTCTACTAGATGGTTGTTATTCAATTAAAGGAAAACCATTTATTATAGTGGGGAATGTAACATAATTGATATTTTCTTACAACCGGGGGAATTTTTGACTTTGTCTTATTCCACTGGTTACCATTTGTAAAATGGTTAGGCAGCCACAAAGGTATCCTAATTAATTCTAACGAATAACGAACTTCGCCCACTTCTACAAGCCGCTGCGGACGACCAAATCCGAAAAACATAAAGTATACAAGAGTGCTATATACACGAACAAGAGTATAAACAAATATTTCTTACTATTTTTTTGTTGTGTCAACTTTAATATCGGATGGCTTTTCATCAAAATGGAGAATAGCTTTTCTTATTGAAGTAACGGAGCAGTTTAGTGGAAGAAGGGAAATACTAAAATTTAAGCGAATTTAATAGATAAATATCGGTTTTAGGAGTTGTGTAAATGGTACAAAACGTTTCTTTTGCGGTTGAATTGGATACGTTAGAAAAATCAAATTTTAACATTGTTGGAAATATTTCTTTCGTTATTGATTACTATCGATTCTTTCCTGAAGAAGAATGGTCTGATTTCGTAATAATCATTTTATCTTGGTGGATAGAATCATTTAAGGGACTAATTGTATCTGAACCAGGAAAAACTTATAAGTTTGACTTTATGGATGGAACACCTGTTGTTTTCGGAAAGAAAATAGATACAAATCAAATAGAAATGTCTTTTTCCTCCAATGGAGAAAGAAGGAATAATGAATTCTCGGCAATTTGCAGTATCAATGAACTAAATGAAAGTTTGCTTTCAACATCAAAAAAGGTACTTCGAGCTGTTGAAAGGAAGAATTGGAGTGGTGAAGCAATAGACAAACTTAAAGATTTAGTTTTATCCTTAGAACGATACCCATTTCCTTATTAAGCTAATGGATGCTTATGTTAAAAATGGGATGGCTACGGCGATCCCGTTTCTTTTTGTGCTAACGGTGCAGGTTAATTGAAGGTTGCTTTGATAAGAATATTGTATTGATGAAAGGGATCTTCCAATGACAGCTCATTATTTTATCGCAACATTAAAACCTATTCTTGTATATCACACAAGTGAAAATAATTATGCATTTCTAAATGGTGAAGCGTATAAGGAAAGTTTGCCGTTTACCCTCCCTTATGTTTATGAACTTGGAGATGAAGATATTGAATTTATTACATTCTTGGACTCATTTATGGAAATAGGGGACGTTGTAGAGCTATATATATTTGAGGAAGGACGATTGGGTTATCCCTTATCACATAATTATCCAGAAGAGTCTAGAACGATTAATCTTTTAAAAAAACAAGACAATGTACCTGCAACCGAAACGGAAAATAGTAATGAGATGTTAGTAAAGTGGATACCAATCATAACGGAAGTGTTACGATCGCTGAAGCCAAAGCTACTGGTTTTAAGATGCCAAGTACGCGAGATTCATGGCTCTATAAATATATGGATGATCGAGATGGTGATGGCTTAGTAGGTGAATAAATGGGGTTATGCGGCTATTCTTTTATTCTTAATGAAATAACGGGTGCTTTAGTTGAACAATAGTCATTAGCTTTTTTCAACAGTCGGGCCAGATAATTGAGTAACACTTGGAAGTCAAATATGGATATTTAGGCTCGAAACCATCATAGATGATACAAACCGAAAAGTAATAGGATGAAAAAGTCCCTGAAACCAGTACCGGAACTTTTTCACTTTTCTAAGCTTATCACCTGTAGTTAGCATACGAATATATTCTTACTTTCTAATCCACCCTATAAAAGAAAATGATAAAATTAGAGAAAGGAGGTATATTATGAAAAAGCGTATATTATCAATATTTATTATTATTTTAGCTATCGGCTTAACTGCCTGTTCTCAACAAAAAAATAACAATGAAAATAACGAAAAAGAAAAACAAACTAAAAAAGTTAATTTACAAAAAGTTGATGAAGTAGTCACGTTTTTTAAAGAAAAAGGACTACCAATCGCTGAAACGAAGAAATATACCGAAGAAGATGATCCGAATGAATTGTTAGGAAGGCCAGGACAATACATTGGAAAAGTGAATTTCATTGATACAAATGTTGTTTCGAAAAGGGTTGAAAATGAAAAAAAGGAATTCGGACCTGATGCCACATCGGAAGAAGAAATAAAGAAGGGTATGCTTAAAGATTTTGAAGTGGATAGTGGGGGAAGCTTTGAGGTGTTTAAAACGGATACTGAAGCAAAAAAGAGATTCGATTATTTGTCTAATATTACTAAAGAGCTTGGAGGTGCTTTCACTGAATATGATTATGTTCAAAAAAATGTTTTATTGAGATTATCCCATTCTTTAACACCTCAGCAAGCTGGGAACTATGAAAAAGTATTAAATGAATTAGCTGAATGAACGTATATGGGATCCCAGTAAAAAGTAAAAATTATTAGTAAGTGTGAGGGGGTTTTATATTTTGAGGCGTTTTGTCCATGGTACCGTATCGGGAGGATAGGGAATGGACAAGTACGACTGTCATTGAAAACGCAGAAGTTTAAGGGCATAAGACATATTAAATGAAAATGACAGTTATATAAATGATGTTTATTTAGTGAATAAAGAGTTTTATGTACATATATCCAAACTCATGGGTGCCTTTCTACAATATCTTAATGGGCTTGAAGGCTCTAATACTGCTGAACGATCTTCCTTTATAGGGCGCTTTTCTTTAGTAAGAAGGCGTCTTTTTGATATGCTCCTACATTAAAGGATTAGATTTTGTTTAGGTAAAAAAAATATTGTGAAGATCTTCACTTAAACTAATGGGCAGGATAGTTAATTTAAAATATTTGGTAATAATAAGTGGAGATACTTATCGAAAGAACGGTGGTATAAGGTGAACCCTACTTGGGGAGATGTAGTAAAAAAACGAGAAGAACTCTCAACATTAAACCTTGATTATTATCTAAGACACAATTTATTTAATTTTGATTGGTGGTTAATTCTAGCCTTAACGGTATTTAGTTACATTATTTGGTGTAGATTTGTTGATAAAAAGCGAATAAGAGAAATTCTGCTTTTCGGTCTTATGATAATAGCTATTGCTGATTTTATAGATGTTTTGGGAACTGGATATATGCTATGGGGATATCCAAATATGATAATACCAGCAGTTCCGCCTTTATACGGTGTAAACTACGCATTCCTACCTGTAACTTATTCGCTTATTTACCAATATACTCAAAATTGGAAATCTTTCATCATCGCTATGGTAATAATGGCTATTGTTTTTGCCTTTATTGGAGAACCACTATTTATATGGCTTAAAATTTATGATCTGCATAACTGGAAATCGATTTATTCATTTCCACTTTATATTATTTTAGGTGTGATTGTTAAATGGACAATCGATAAAGTAAGTTTTATTAGCAAGAAGCAAACCAGTTAAGAAAAGTATTGTTCAACTATCCTAACAAAAGGTTTTAACTGGGTGGAAATGAAATTACCTCGATCAGAGGATTTTCTGATATAAGCAGTTATATGCTTCTTTAAGGGAGTGCGGTCTTTTGATTATTAAAATTGACTTTGGTGGCGATTTTATTCAATACATTTCTTGTTCAACAAAAGTGGGACGGAAGATAAACTGTATTCAAAAAGACTTTCTTAAGTGGATTTTTGATGAGGAAAAGAATAAAAAATATTGGGCTTTAGAGAATGGTGGAAAAAGCCACCCAAATTATGATGCAAATGCAATTATAGAATGGTTAAACAATGTTAGGTTTAAGAAAGGAATGGCGAAAGCTAAATTAATTCCGCATCCTCAATTAAAAGAAAAAAAGATTATATATTACTAATTTGATTTTAAGAGTGTGAAAAACTGTACTTAAGCTAACGAGTGCTTTGCTTAAATAAGGGGCAAGGCACAGTTAAGATGTTTCCTTACTTATCTCGGATGTATGGGACTCACGTTTAAAAAATGGCTTGAGCCTGAAACAGACTAGAGTCTCTATAATGAACTCTAGTCTGCTTCAAAGAGAAATAGACCAATCACAGGTAGGTATTCTTGTAATATTATCCGTATCCAACTGGAATCGAGCTACATGAACATGAGGTGTAGGGGGATTTCCTGTAAAACCAGTATTATTCACCCAGCCAATTAGGTAACCTTCTGGAACCGTTTGTGATACTGTTACATTAGGATAAACGTGTGTGTAACTGGTAAACCAGCCATCTTTCTCATCAATAACCACCTCATTAGGAGCGTTGGCGGGACAAGGGTTCTCTTTGTCATCTTTACTGCAAGGATAGCCAGTGTTCCTGGCTACAAATACAGAGTCTGATTTCATAGCATAAACAGGTGTGCCCCAATTAATGCCATCAAAATACAAATCATACGCTATATGGGATCCACCACAATCAATACCATCACCCAGAGGATCAACCATCTCATAACTCTTGATTTCTTTATCTTTGTCAAAGAGGGAACGCGGATAGACAAAGGAGGGAGGAACATATATTCCTCGATCAGGAATTGTTAAATCTGGTAGATTGTTATGTGATGGATTATCACCTGGTGGATTATCATCTGGTGGATTGTTATCTGGACTACCACACATAGCTAAAAGTCTTTGTTTTTCACGTTTTAGTTCCTCTCTTTCCATTCTCCTCAAATTGATCTCTGCATGCAGATCACCCCAATCAGGAGGTAGTGATTCACCATGTGTTAAATTATAATCAATCGCCTCTAATCTTGCTTTGACCTCATCACTACAATGATCATATTCAGGTGTCATTAGTTAGATCCTCCCTTACAATTAATAAAGAAATTCATTCATCTTTACAAGAAAAGAAAAATGAAAATTCTTAAGAAGACCCTGCTCAATCGTAAAAAAAGAGGAGAGCGTTAATTTAATAAGTCAATGGGTTAGGGTTGACTGGATTAAGGTCATTATCAGTATTAAACTTCCTAACCATTTTCATTCTCTGTGGTGCGTGCATTGATTTTGTGCTGCATGGATGGCTAACGGGTACTTTATTTCAATAAGAATATACAACAATCGGGGCGCTTTACTTTAGTAAGAAGGCGTCTTTTTGATAAGCACCTACACATAAAGGGATTAGATATTGTTAAGGTAAAAAAATGTGACCAATTTCACTTAAACTATGAAAATCAGATTACCTAGTTCACTCTTTTATGTATGTCTTATGCTGCTTTGTTCATTCACACGTTCAAATAGAGGCGAAAGGAAACGAGCATTAAAAAGATTCGTGTTTGTAAAAGAGAACATATTGTAAAATATTTCACTTAAAGTAACGGGGCAGTTTAATAATATATCTTCCATTTGTTTAATTGTGTACCTGCTCATGTTATAATTAGTAACTTAGGATAATTACGACTTTTACTCATAATTTGAACGGATGCCAAGAAAAGCCTCCGACTAGCGATAAAATATGGGGGTGTAAGAGAATGAATAAACGATGGACGATTGGTAAAATTAAAGAATTTGTTGAGAACAATTCGGAAAGTAAGTTGCTAACGACGGAATATCACGGTTTTTCTCAAAAGTTACTGTTTAAATGTGAATGTGGTAGCAACTTTGAAAAAACATTTACGAAATTTAAAAATAATAACCAACGTAAATGTGACGTGTGCCAACCGCAAAAAGCGTCACGCTAAACGTATATAACGGGTGCGTTGATCCAATTAGGATTAACGCATTTTTTATTGAACTTCTTATTGAACAAACGGGGCAGGTTAACACAACAAGTGCTTCCTTTTTAGGAGTAGTTGCAGGATTAATTATCTTTTGTGTGGAATGTTTAAAACTAATACATAGCACATCTGAAAAGGAGTGGGAGAAACTATGAAAACACGAGTAACGGAGATTTTTGGAATTAAATATCCAATAGTACAAGGGGGACTTGCCTACCTTGCTTTTGCTGAACTGGCGGCTGCGGTCTCGAATGCAGGAGGACTCGGACAGATTACTGCTGCAACACTAGGCTCAACTGAAAAACTTCGTGAGGAAATTCGTAAACTACGCTCACTTACCAATAGGCCATTCGCTGTAAACTTTGCTATTGCAAGGCACGATGGGCAATATAAGGAATTGCTTGAGGTTGCTATTGAAGAGAAGGTACCTGCAATTTCTATAACAGGAGCTAATCCCCAACCTATTTTTGAACGTATAAAAGGAGAAAATATTAGAACGCTTGTCCTTGTTGCAGGTGTTAGACAGGCACAAAAAGCAGAACAACTCGGTGCTGATGCTATAATGGCAGTTGGACAAGAAGGCGGTGGACATTTAGGACGAGACGATATTGGTACAATGGTACTTATCCCTCGTGTAGTCGATTCCGTATCGATTCCAGTGTTAGCGAGCGGTGGGATTGGCGACGGACGAGGTTTATTGGCAGCTTTTGCACTTGGGGCAGAAGGAATTGAAATGGGTACTCGCTTTATTGCTACTCAAGAATGCGTTCACGCAAACGAGAAATATAAGCAGGCAATTGTTAATGCGAAAGAGTCGGATACAGTAATTATAAAAAGAACAATAGGTTCACCAGGACGTGTCTTGAAAAGTGAATTTACTCTGGATATTATCGAACGTGAAAAAGAGGGAGCAACCTATGAAGACCTGCAAGATATAATTAGCGGAAAGGCTAATTGCAGGTATATCTATGATGGAAATGAAGCAGAAGGATTCGGATGGGCTGGACAGGTCATCGGTCTTATAGACAATGTTCCTACGGTTCAGGAGTTATTTGACCAAATGATTCTTACGGCAGAAAAAGGATTGAGTCGTATAGGTAATATTATCGGAGAACGAGCCCATCGATAATCTTTTACTATATTTATGGGACATTATCTAAATCGTTAATGGTTGCTGCGGCAACCATTTTTTATTATGAAATTAAAGTTTGTGAAATGATGTACTTAAGCTAACGGGTGCAAGAGTTAAACAAGAGGTTGCTGTAGCAGCGTCTTTTTTTCTTATTGAACTTACTAAACAGGATAGCATTCCTGTAGATGGTTAAATTTGAACTTTGAAAAAAAAAGAGCCCCTCAGTAAGATATGAGTATAGACACCACTCTAACTCAAATCTTAGGAGGAACCCTACTATGAATTTTAAAATGCAAGACAAACAAAATCAACTAATAGAAAGAATTACCGATACACATCTAATTGTAGGTGTAGATATTGCTCAACAACTACATGTTGCAAGAGCAGTTAATTTTCGTGGAATTGTTGTAGGAGACCCTATTTCATTTGAAAATAATGAAGAGGGGTTCTTTAAACTATTAAACTGGATACAAGATTTAAAAAGATTGAAAAACTTAAATGAAGCAATAGTAGGTATGGAGCCTACTGGTCATTACTGGATTAACCTATTAACCTGGTTATATAACCAAAACATTGAGGTAGTAACCGTCAATCCCCACTTAGTAAAAAGGAATAAAGAGAATCGTGATAATACCCAATCTAAGAGTGATAAAAAAGATGCACTAGTTATCGCAGATATGGTCAAAAACGGCTACTATTCTTTGATTCGCCCATCCTCAGAATCATTTGAAAAACTTAGAGTTCTAATGTCCAACCGTGATGTGATTGTAAAACGACTCGTAATGTCTATAAATCAAATAAATCGATGGGTGGATGTTGTCTTTCCAGAGCTGAGACAAGTGTTTAACGATGTTTCGTGCAAAGGAGCCATCGCAACCCTTCGTTTGTTTCCAACTCCAAATGAAATATCTTCAATGGAGTCACTAGATGTCCAGAGGGGATGGAAATCATTAATGAAAAGGCAACCAGGACCTAAAAAAGCTCAATTACTGATCAATCTAGCAAAATCTTCTATTGGAACTGGACAAGCACTTGATGCTTATAAATTCCACCTAGAACAATTATTAGAAGAATATGACCTCGCAGTAAAACAACTCGAAAGAGTTGAAAAACAAGTTAAAGAGGTTCTCAATAAAATACCATTTGCAAAAAAACTACTCATGATTAAAGGAATAAGTGAAATTTCATTAGCAGGGATACTAGGTGAGGCTGGAGATTTAAGTCAATTCTCCCACGGAAACTCTCTATTACGTCATGCAGGATTACATCTAGCTGAGGCAAGTTCAGGTAAATGGAAAGGTCAGATTGTCATTTCAAAGCGTGGAAGATCAAGACTAAGACGCTTCCTCTACTTAGCAACTATGAGCCTTGTGATGAATAACCCTGAATTTAAAGCCCTGCATTCCCATAATGTGAAGGTCAAGAAGATAAAGAAGATGAAGTCAATCATGAAACTGATTGGTAAACTAGCAAGGATTTTTGTAGGCATAGCACGACGAAACGAGTCTTACTGTCCTAATAAAATTCAAGAATTAATCCCTTTAGCTGCTTAGAAATTAGACATTAATTAATAAAATAAATTATTAATAAAATTGACTTTAATTTTGAATGTTGTCTTATTCGTAGGATTTCAAATATGTACCGAGTACCAGGTTTATTTAACAAAAGGGCACTGTGACCCATCAGGTTAGCATAACTGGCCTCCACCCCTTGGATAGGCATGACGAAGGAATGAGAGGGCAATTGACCCGTTGAGACATGGGAGGGAAAGCCTCCAGGGGCGGCGTGGAGATGTACATTATATGGTAAAATATGGAGTAGTAGCTAACTCCTTTATTTGACTATGCCTTCACGAAGCCAAATGATCTGAATTCATTTTAATTACCCGTAAATCCAATTACAAGGGTTATGAAATCCTGCGAATAAGTGAGCATTCAAGAGATATTCGTATCAAACTGAGGGAGTTAAATAAGGTATTTACAATCGCAAAGATGAATTATCTATATCCCCAAAAAAGTATTCTTTTCTATTGATTTTAGAGGATTTTGAGTATTTTTTTAACTTGATATGCATTTGATGCTACCTTAATATAAACAAGTGCAAAAGTTTTTAAATAAGAGGTGTAATTATGAAGTTTGATGAGTTTACAGTTGGACAGGTGTTTGAAACTAAGTCCTTCAAAATGACAAAAGCGGATATTATGAGATTTGCAAGAGAATTTGATCCTCAATATATGCATTTAGATGAGGAAAAAGCAAAGCAGGGGAGATTTGATGGAATCATCGCTTCCGGACTACATACATTAAGCATTTCAGTAAGGCTTTGGATTGAACAAGGTATCTATGGTGATGATATCATCGCTGGAACAGGGATGAATAATATGAAATTTATAAAACCGGTGTATCCTGGTGATGAATTGTATATCATCGCCGAGGTTATCGATAAGAAAGCGACGAAGAATGAATCGGGAATCATTACTGTATTGTTATCTACTTACAACGATAAAGAAGATAAAGTATTAGAAGTACACCTGTCGGGATTGATTAAGCGATGATGTGTTGTAATTGAAAATAAGTGAAATAATCTACACAAGTCAATCGGCCGTATAAGTAAGCCGGACTATAGTTTATATGCTTTTAATGTTTGCGGCGAAAAGCCTTCAATACGTTTATCAGATTCATACGTTTCCCATGCTTGAGATAATAACGAAGGAATAAATTTAATTGTAGCAAGACCAAACTAAGATTGTCCTTGATATAAAAAGTAAAAAATTCTTGCAGCATATTTAGGCATAATAATTTTTATTAAGTTTTGGATAACTCCAGAAAAAATGAAAAAAATACGAAAAAAAGAAGAGTGGAGGGTTTACAATGTCTTTTTGTACTAATGAAGAGGGTAAGTTTGAAATCGATACCAATATTAATTTCCGTGAATCCATACCAAACGTTGATAAAAATTTAAATGGAGATTTTTTGACCGATGAAGCCTTCACTGTTTTTTACGATGAAAAAACAGGAGAAATCATTCCCGTGGAATATTTAAACCGTCATAGTGGATTTACCGAAGACGGTAGAACCTTAATGATCATTGATGGAATGGTATATAGTAGAAGATGAAACCCGATTCTGGAGGATTAAGATCTGGCCAAGAAAAAATTATCCATTAAAATTGATACATTACAAAAAAAACAATTTTAGCGTGGATGATTCGGATTATATTTGGGCTGTGGTGGATGTTTGATTTTCCTGTTCCTGTACTTAATTTACATTTCATTTTGCTTGGAACTTCTTCATAAACCAGTCATCATCATAACCCGACAGCAAGTCTGCCGGGTTATTTTTAGATGAAAAAGAGGGATTTTTATAAATTTTGCCCGAACGTAGATCCGAACTTGCCCTTGCTCATAGCTGTTCTCCTGGTCCCCGTATCTTAAAGATTTAAGTATATAAAAAAACCTATAGATGAAACACTCTTTTTCAAGTGTCCTATCTATAGGTACCATATTAAAAGCTAGACTTTTGAATTACACTTGGCCATTAGGAACGAACCTTCCCTCTCAGCCATTTAATCAGGCTCAAGATGATAAAACCAATCATGATATACGAATACCATTGAATAGCGTGGGTAAGACCAATCAATTCTCCAATATATCCAAGTGTCACCATAGGAATGCTGATGCCTAAGTAGGTTACTACGAAAAATAATGATGTCAAATTAGTCCGCATCTCATTTGTGGAAATTTGGTTCAGATAAGCTAAGCTGCCGGCATAGCTAGGACCGTTCCCTAATCCAATCAAGACCGTTGTTAATATAAGGAAGAATAATGACTTTGTAAATAAGGTAACAACGAGAAAGATTAGCCCAATAATTAATAAAATATAGCCTATAATGATTGACCGAAAGGCAGACTGTTTTCTCAACATGATCTGATGTAAGGTGGACACGCCTAAAACTAAAGCGACCATCGTCCCGGATAAACTTAAACTCGCATGACTAGTAAAAAGTCCAAGGTATGTGGGCATCACAGATAACATTAAACTCATAATTCCCCAAGATAGAAAAGAAGTGGAGGATGCCATTAGAAAAGGCCATCGAAATTCTTTCGTCACCGAGGGGAGTCGAAGAGAAGCTGCTCGGTTTGTAGGAACATTTTTTTCTAACATGAACTTTAATCCTAACATTCCAGTTGCAGCAAGTAAAATGTGTATAAGATAAGAAAATTGTAAAGGATAGGGAGCATATTCTCCAAGAAAACCAGAAATAAGTGGCCCCAAGGCATTTCCGAGCGTACCTGCTATAGCGGCAACAAATGCACTTTTCACTTTGTCTTGAAAAGGATGAAGCTCTGTCATATATGACACAGCAATTCCGTTCAGAATTCCTACGGATAATCCTTGGAAAATGCGAGCTAATATTAGTCCATTGACTCCGTCTGATACAGCAAAGCCAATGGACCCAAAGATAGAAAGCGTGACCCCAGTAAATAGCACTTTTTTCCTTCCCCACTGCTCAGAAAGCTGTGCAACCGTGATGATGGTTGGAATCACAATTAATGCATAAAGTGCATAGATAAAAGTCATGGTCCCGGAAGTAAAATTCCATTTTTCTTTATACAAAGAATAAAGAGGAGCAGGCAAGTTCGTACCAAGAAGGGTCATACACAAACAAAAGGCTACTAACCAAAATGAATACCGTCTTTGCTTAGCTATATCTACTTTTACTACTTGTGATAATGCTCCAAGTTGATCTATAAGCGAATCAAATGAATCCTCACTACCCGTTGCGGCCATAGTTATTTGCGTTAAATTGGTTTTCTTGTATTTTCCCGCTTTGATTTTTTCAATATTATATCCTCTATGAACAAAAAGGTCGGATAATTGAGCCAAGACCCCCGGATGGTTCTGTACTAGAATCGATATTGTATGAATCAAATGTCACTCAACCCTTTCTCAATTGTTTTTCTATTATTATAGATGTTATTTAACTAACTACTATAAAAAAATCAAAGAAAATACGGTCCTTCATTCGAACCGTTTTCCTGTAACTACGTAATACAAATCTGGATCGTTTCTCCAATATGATTTGACTTTATCCGTTCCTATTTGTTTTGTTAACTCTCCATAGGCAATATCATGCCGGATATATTCGATTGCCACCAAAACTAGTGCAGGATCTTTTGTTTTGACTGCCCAAGCAGCAGTATTCGGGGCGAAATTAGCTATTAACACTTCTTCCATGTCGCGAGCCACAATCGTTAGTCGCCCACCCATCCGTTTTTCTGCTATTTTCGGAGCCATAAAATCATGGTGGTATGTAACCCCTAATTTAGTTTCCGGTTCTGAAAAAAGCATAGAAAACACCTTTATTCCCTCATTAGTTCGTTTTTCTATTTCTCCCTTGATGAAAGAGGCTTGTGGATTCCAAATGGACAGCCAGATTTCATGGTGTGCCTTATCAATCATGTCCACAATCTCAGCCATTACGTGTTCATCGCTATTCACACGCCAAATAACATCGGTTTCCCTTTCATTTTCCAGCGTTTTTAAATTCTTTTCTAAAAAATCAAAGGAATCTTCAAAACTTTTACGTAATCGCCGAATTAGCTCTTCGGCAGGAAGAGGAACATACTTTACAGGTTCTGAAGGAACTGTATAAATGGCACCTTTATCCAGTAACTTCCCTAACACCTCATAGATCATCGAACGAGGCACACCAGATCTCTTGCTAACCTCATATCCTGTGACAGGTGAATTTATTAGCAGATTAATATAAGCTTTGCACTCATATTGGGAAAAACCTAATTTCTGAAGCTCTTTAACAATTTCCTCCATATATGACCTTCCTTATGTAGTAGTTAGTATTATACTTACTATATTATGTGTTAGTAGAGATGTCAATTTAAGTGGGAAGAAGGGGACAGATTAATTTTCCTACTTAATTTAATTGAGAGAAAGGGCGGGGATATACAACGATACTGCAATGGCTTGATTCGACTAGCCTTTTTTTTGAAAGATTCACAACATCGATTTCTCTATTTGATATTAATTTTATAAGAATGTGAAAAAATATCCTTAAGTAAACGGGTGCAAAAGTTTAAGATGGGATCGCTGCTTCGGTCTCTTCATCTCGTTGTGCTAACGTGGCAGGTTAGCTTAAGAAGAAACCATTAAACTGAAGGGGCAGTATAGTGTAAAAAGAACGTTTGAAAACTAAATAAAAAGAGCCGATAAATTATCAACTCTTAACATCCAGTGCAAATGGAGGGGCATCAATACCATCTTCAAGTGCGAGACGTGCAGCTTTTACCTGGAATCTAATTAAAAGCAGTTGCTCAGTGATGTCAGGATCAGCACTTAAAAGTATAGCTGTGTAAATATATCTGATAGCATCGTTGGTTTTATCTAATGCCAGCAATGCTCGGTTGTCTGATAGTTTAATTCTTATGGGATCATTAGGATAGATAGGGTTAGGTGGAAGGATAGGATCAGTTGGCCATTGTATATTTAAAGGGGGAGCATCAATAGTATTAAAAGCATCTGACAGATTATCGATGGCATCTTGATATAAAACTGGTTTGATTGGATTGGGTGGTAAACCAAAACCTTCAAGTTGTTGAATGATAAGTTTTGCACTATTAGCAAATCGAATGGCTTGTACTGTTAAAGCCAAGACAATTCTTACTGTTGCAACTAAGTTTGTTGACATTATTTTCACTCTTTTCTAATGAAGTCATAATAGTTTATGCAATCCAGACAAGACTGTAAAGGATGTTGTGTACATTTGTGTAGAATTGCGAATAAAAATTTGATTCCATATTGAGTTTTTAACTTAGTTTAAGAATTAAAACTAAAAATACATAACACTTTTACAATTTTGAGGTAGTTTTTTCCTTTAATAATAATCGAATGAAAGGTGATGATATAGAGGTATTACAATTAAAAGGAGAGGTTCTTATGACTCAAATTGATGTAAATCAACTAAATCAAGCAAAAGCAAATGTAACACTCACCCAGGAATTATTAACAAAAGCAATTGAAAAGGCAAACTCCGATCCTACACTTTCCCAGGAAGCGATTAAACAGGCATCAAACGAGATTTCGTCTGCTCTAACTGCCGTAACACAGGTACAAAAGGCATCTCAAGCCCAATCGACAGAGTGATTAAATCGTTTTTACCTGATATAACTGAATAATCCCTATGACAATGTCAGGGTATATTATTACGGGCAATAATTGCCGGTTATTCTTGGACTAACGATGCAGTTTAGTTAAAGAAGAAATGATCTTTTTTATCGCTCTATTGCATTTAATTTCATTTTTTTTCAAAGGTGCTATTGTAAAAGCACTTATGAAAAAAAGGTTGGTTTATTAAATTCACTTAAATTTACCGTAAATGATTTAGAACGAATGTGTTTACAGAACTGGTATGCAGTATAATGCTTTTGGTGCTTATGTTAAAGAAGGGATCGCTACGGTGGTTCCTTCTTCTTATTGTACTAACGGAGCAGTTTAGTTTAAGAAGGAAAATGTTGATTGAAGGGAGAATGTATTATTGAAATAGCGTATTATAAAGGCTTTGGTTATACATAGGGGAACTGAATGTGTCTAAAACGATTAAAATAATTTTATCACTTATTGCATTATTTTTGGTAATTTGCATCGTTGCGGGTTATGCAGCTTTCTATTCGAATTAAATGATTATCGTAGAAGGACCGTCCATAGGGTAGACCAGTGACGGTCCTTTCTCTATTTGCACAAATAGGGCTTTCATTAAACGAAGGTAGCCTTTTTTCCCTTTAAGTGATGCAATCCCCATAGGTATTCAATCGGAGGTATACTTTATTTATCAGACTGCCACACTTGCTAATACACCGGTGTGCAGTAACCAAAATAATTTGGATTGTTTCCTCTAACAATATTTTCATAAAGAAAGCGGATATTTTTAGTAAAAGCACCTTCACTACCTTTTCCTATAATCCTATTGTCAATATTTATTATAGGTTTGATACCTATAGCTGTGCCTGTGAAAAATACTTCATCAGCAGAGTAGAGTTCTGTTCTTGACAGACTTTTCTCAGAAACAGGCAAATGCAATTCGTTTTTAGCCAACTGAATGATAGTATCACGCGTAATTCCTGAAAGTATATTATCGGATATTGGCGGGGTAATCAATTTGTTATTTTTTACTATAAAAATGTTTTCGCCTGGTCCTTCACTTACATTCCCCTTATCCGTTAAAAAAATAGCTTCATCAAAACCATTTAAACTTGCTTCAGAAGTCGCTAATCCTGAATTTAAATAACTTCCCGTCGATTTCACCTGGGGAGGAATCATATTATTACCTGATCGATTCCATGAAGAAACACAAACCTTTAGAGCAGGCTTTGGCATATACTCTATCTTTGTGCAATAAATACTTACCCGATTAAAAGGGTCTATTAAAACAGGACGCAGTGTATTTGCTCCTTTAAAGCAAATGGGTCGTATATAGACATCCTCCCGAACATTGTTTTGTCTTAATAATTGAATTGTCCAATGAATTAATTGTATTGTTGAATATGGAATGTGGATATGAAGAGAATTACCAGAGTCATGGAATCGTTTATAATGGTCGTGGATTCGGAAAATAAACAATTGGTTTTGACTTTCATTCCAAAAAGCTCTAATTCCCTCAAAGCATCCCAACCCATAATTTAATCCTTTATTTCTTATACTAACCGAAACCTTTGATTCTTCTAGAATTTCCCCTTGATCAAAAACATACCTCATATATTCTCCCACCAATAACATGACATTTACTTAAATTTATAATCGAGAATGCTAATTTATTACCAAAATAAATGCAGGTATTCTATGAACTACACCTAAACCTCATTTTGCTACAAAGTTTTAATATTTCGATGCTTTAACTAACAAAGAGTCGTAGCAGGGATCTTTGTTCTTGTTCCACTAACGGGGCAGGTTACTTGAAATGACCTAGAATTTTATGTCTTAGGTAGAAAATAGTGGTCAAAATAAGGGAGGAGTTAAATTGAAACGTCTTCTTCTAGGTGTAGTGTGGTAATGAGTATTCTGTTAGGAATGTATTTTTTGACTACATCAGGTGCCTGAAATTTTTCTTAATTAAAGTAACTTGGGCAATATCACAAAAACTAGCTGGCATTTAGGTAGCTTTTCTTGTTTCACTAACGGGCAGGTTAGTTCAACAAAGAAATTTTTGATAAAATTTACTAAGGAGGATTTATTGGGGGGGTATATTTATGATATTGGTAAGTTCTTGCTTAGCGGGGCTGAAGGTGAGATATAACAGTACACACAGTTTAAATAATGGAATAGCTAAACTTGTAGAAGAAAATAAAGCTATTACAATTTGTCCAGAATTACTCGGAGGATTTTCAACTCCCAGAGAACCTGCTGAAATAATAGGTGGAAACGGAGAAGATGTACTTGATGGAAAGGCTAAAGTAATTGAAAAGTCAGGAAAAGATGTCACAGACCTTTACATAAAAGGTGCTTACGCTACTCTAAATAAAGCTAAAGAAATAAATGCGACCGTAGTAGTTCTAAAGGAATATAGCCCATCCTGTGGCAGTTCAATGATTTATAACGGTGAATTCATTGGTAAAAAACTAGAGGGGATGGGGGTTACTTCTGCTTTATTAAAAAGAAATGGATTAAAGGTAATTTCAGGAGAAAAATTTGCTGAAACCTTTCTTTAACTAAAATTAGCATAGATTGTTTGTGGACAATTACATAAATAAGAAAATGTTACTTCTATTTTCAAAATAAAGTTTGTGAAACAATGTACTTAAAGTAACGGGTGCTTTACTTCAAGATAGGGGATGGCTACGGCGATCCCAACTTTTTTTGTTCTTCAACTAATATAAGAGTTATTAAGAGCAAATTAAATGATTTGAAATGAGGTGAAATCAAATGGGATTAGACATATATTATTATAATAATAAGAAAGAAGAACATTTTCTTGGAGAAATAAGCGAAGGATTACATACCCAGATATTTTATGGAAACATACATCCAGGGAAATGGGGTATTCTCAGTAAAATAAGAGAATATTATGGTCCACGTTCGGTAGCTAGATTAAATAGACTTCAAATTGATGAATTTATAAAAAAACTTTTATCAATAAAGGTGTTTTTACCAGATAAATATATAAATGAAATCGATGAGTTAGCAATAATCTTACAGAATGAGGAATATGACAACATTACTATTGCAGGTGATTAAAAACAGATTGTTTTTATTTTGAAAACAAGATTGTGAAAAAATGTACTTTCACTAACTGGGTGCGAGAGTTAAAGAAAGTGATCGCTGCATCGGTCTTTTTTTCTTGTTGTGCTAACTGGCAGTTATTCAAGGTTATGCTTATGATAGGTTGCTTTAATAAGAATATTGTATTGATGAAAGGGATTTTTCAATGACAGCTCATTATTTTATCGCAACATTAAAACCTATTCCTGAATATCACACAAGTGAAAATAATTATGCATTTCTAAATGGTGAAGCGTATAAGGAAAGTTTGCCGTTTACCCTCCCTTATGTTTATGAACTTGGAGGGGAAGATATTGAATTTATTACATTCTTGGACTCATTTATGGAAATAGGGGACGTTGTAGAGCTATATATATTTGAGGAAGGACGACTGGGTTATCCCTTATCACATAATTATCCTGAAGAGTCCAGAACAATTAATCTTTAAAAAAAAACTTACAAAGATGAATACGGTGAATATCAATTAGACTTAAAGAAATGGAAAGAAGAGCTTTCCAGACGAACTATGGCATCAAAACGAAGCGTTACCACATTCGTTAAATATTAGTGACCTGCTGTTCTCAAGGTTGTTATTGAACTAACGGGTGCAAGAGTTAAAGATTGGGATGGCTGCGGCAATCCTTTTTTCTTGTGGTACTAACGAGGCAGGTTAGTGCGGTTATCGTAATGTTTTTCACTTAAATTTAAATGAAATGTATGATATATATAAAATATTACAAAAAATGCAAATAAGGAGAGAAATTATGGGGAAAATAAATTATTCCATTGTTGATGTTTTTTCACAAGGAAAATACACAGGGAATCAACTTGCTGTTTTTAAAAATGCTGGAAACATTTCGGATGATGAGATGCAACAAATAGCTAAGGAAATTAATTTTTCAGAGACTACTTTTATTTTATCTGACAAAGAAAAAGCTGGCGGTTACGACGTTCGTATCTTTACGCCTAACGAAGAAGTCCCTTTTGCTGGGCATCCAACTTTAGGAACCGCGTATATCATTCAAAGCGAAGTATTAACTGAACCATCCGATAAGCTTATATTAAATTTTAAAGGCGGACAGATTCCCGTCTCGTTCGATAATGAAGAAGAAATACTATGGATGAAACAAAACAAACCAACTTTTGGTCGGATTTTAGATGCAAATAAAGTTTCTGATGTTTTAAGTATAGATAAAGAATACATAGATGATAGATTTCCTATCCAAGAGGTTTCAACTGGACTTCCAGTGATAGTTGTACCTTTATCATCTTTAGAAGCAGTTAAAAAAGTAAGCGTAAATAAAGAAAAATACTTTGAATTAATTGAAGATACTGATGCAAAAGCCATTATGGTGTTTTCTCCTGAAGCATATAATTCTGAAAATGATTTAAATGTTCGAGACTTTGCAGATTATTATGGAGTTCCTGAAGATGCAGCTACTGGCAGTGCTAATGGATGTTTAGCTTCTTACTTAGTTAAATATCGGTATTTTGAAAAAAGTGAAATAAATATTCGTGTAGAACAAGGATATGAAATAAAAAGACCATCCTTATTGTTTTTAAAAGCAAATGAAGATAACGGGGAAATCACTGTATATGTAGGAGGAAAAGTAGAAAAAATTGCCCAAGGTGAATGGTTTCTATAAACCTTCCTTCTTCAACTACCATGAAAATTAACTTCTGTGACATCCGAAAAATGGCAATACTTAAATAGACGCAGCTCATTCATCTTTTTAAAAAAGGGGAGGAGCGTCTAATCGATGGTGTATATGTACTTGATTAATGGATTAGGAGGCTTCTGTTATTGTAACCGTATAACCTAAGTTTTCTAGTCTTCGAACCGAATGCCGTACAATAGATACTTGTCTTTGCTTATCAAAATAATCTTCGCCTAAGTCAACGTACATTTCTTTTCGGGTTAGAAGGTAATATGCGATTCGCAACATCGCATGGGCGACTACAATTGCTGCCTTTTTCTTTCCCTTTCGTCCAGCTGTGCGTCTATACAGTGCACCGAGATAGTTTTTTGAACCTCTTACTGATTGAGCTGCTTCTGTTAATGCGGATCTTAAATACTTATTTCCCTTTTTTGATCTGCTAGATTTTCTTTTTCCTGCGCTTTCATTGTGTCCAGGGACCAAGGCTGCCCATGAACACAAATGTGCGGCAGTCGGGAATTGGTTTCCAACATCCGTACCAATTTCAGCTAAGATTTGTTCAGCCATTCTTGTGGCGATACCAGGAATGGAATCGAGTCGTTCTATATCTTCTTGATAAGTGCTTACTCTTTGCGCTATCTCTTGGTCTAACATTTCAATTTGCTCAGTTAGAAAATCAATGTGAGTTAAAATCGTTTTTAACATTAAGCGTTGGTGTGGGTTTACATAGCCCTGAAGTGCCAATTCAAGTTCTTCTTTTTTCTTTTTCATTGTACGACGAGCGAAGTTTGCTAGTTTTTCAGGATCTTCTTCACCATCTGCGATTGCTCGAAGCATATCTTTCGATGAAACACCCATAATATCAGATACAACAGAACCTAGTTTAATGTTGGCTCCTTCTAAAACCTTTTGAATCCTATTATGTTGTCTGGCGCGTTCTTCAATGATACTCCGGCGATAGCGAACAAGTTCCCGCAGTTCTCGTTGATTCCGATCCGGAATGAAACTTGCTTTCAGTAGTCCATGACGAAGAAGTTGGGCTATCCATTCGGCATCTTTAACATCCGTTTTGCGTCCCGGAAGTGCCTTCATGTGTTGAGCATTTACAACTAAAAACTCTATTCCTTCGGACTCTAATAAATTAACAATAGGTTTCCAATAAACACTCGTACTTTCCATAGCTACGTGAGTACAATTATTCTCCTTAATCCAGTCCAATAACTTTAATAGAAAAACCGTTTTAGTAGAAAATGTTTGAATCTCCTTTCCTTGTGAAGTCATAATACAAGCAGTGATATTGTCCTTATGGACATCTAATCCACATGCTCTTTCAATGATAACATCCACTGAAATCTTCCTTTCTAGGCTTGAAAATTGGAGGCTGGTGCAACAATCAGAATTAGGATTAATCTACCATGAGTGCTTCCCGAAAGGGAGCGACAGTTTGTGGTGCACCGTGGTCGTTGGAGTCAGACTAACGGATGGGCTCTAAGGCACCATAGTTGATCGACCTTCCTCTCCCAGCCATAGAAGCAGTATGGACGGATTCAATACATTTTCATTCTTTGTGGTGAAGTGCTGATTTTTAGCGATTCATGGATGGCTAACGGGTGCAATAGTTAAAGCTGATGATTGCTGCGGCGGTCGTTTTTCTTATTGAATTAACGAAGCAGACTACTTATATAAGGAATTAAATGTAGTGGTGCAATTATTGCTATATTCGCAGGGATTGCAAATGTAATAGAAAATGAATTATCTTTAGGTTTAATTATGCGGTCTGCGGGTGCTGCATCCGAAAATCGATTTGAACTGATGTTGGTTTATTATTTATTCAGTTTCAAACAGAGGATTTGCCTTCTCAACTAGATTAAAAAATTTAATGCGTAAACGTGGATGGATTAAAGTACCACATTTTTACGTTCCACCCGGTTCCCCACAACCCTTAAGTTAGGAGGAGGGGGATATACTTAGGATAACAGTGAACAATTAATAAAGAGCTAATGAACAAGTCCGATTCTTCAATATGAAGGTCGGATTTTTCTTATTGTACTAATGGGTGCAGGTAAGTTTAATAAAAACAGGACATACAATATACAATGTAGAACATAATATAATGACGTTGTTTAAATATTCAGAAAAAATATATGAAAATTAGGAGTGTCCGTTATGTTACATGCAAATGATGTTTTATTGGATCAGTTGTTGGCAAATGCTAATGATCCTAGTTGGTACGTACCATTTTCAGATTCAGTAGAAGGATTGTCTGAGGAACATGCATTTTGGAAGCCAAACGAAGAAAGTAATAGTATTGCTGAAATTGTGCAGCATCTACTATATTGGAATCAAACATGGCAAACGAGGTACCAAAAATCTCACGTTGATGCTGTGCAACCCATAGGAAATAATAATAACAGCTTTATTATTCCTGAAAATCATACGTTTGCTAACTTAAAAGAACAACTATTAGAGGTGCTTTTACGTTGGCAAGAGTTATTATCTGAAGAAAAAGTTGAGAGTGATGTTAATGGTTTTCCCGGAAACGTGAAATGGTGGGAAATAATCGGAAATGTGTCAACTCATAACGCATATCACATTGGTCAGATCATTTATATCCGGAAGTTGCAGCATAGCTGGAAAGTAGAGTCCTAAAATTAGACTTAAATCAGTAAAAATCTTTTCCTTTATACCACCTTTCTCCACGATCCATAGCTTGAATGGGAGAGAAAATAAACTTGTTAATAGGATTAAACTTACTGCCAAATTTGAAACTGGCAGGTATTTTCTAAATGACTTTTTCGGCAAGAAAACAAGTGATAACCAAGAAATAGTGAGCAATCCAACTCGAACAAGATTAATCATTAACCAACACGCCCTTACTAATATGTTTATAGATATTATTGTGTAACAAATAAATGAAAAATAATATCGATAATTGAATTTATCGAGAGGAAAGAAGAAATTTAGCTAACGGAGCAGGATAGTGGAATAAAAAGGCACTAAATATTATTTACAAATTTTGTAATATCTTGTTATTATTATTTATGGGTTTAACCCCTAACTATATAACCATGGAGTTATTTTTTAAAAGTGTAGTAGGAATAGGAATAGATCTTTCTAAAGAAGGTATCATGGATGCTTCTAAGAACTACACGAATAAAATTTGGGCTGTGTCCGACCTTGCAAACACGCCATTTAAGAGCAAACAGTTCGATGTTATTCTTAATATCTTATCTCCATCAAATTATGATGAATTTAATAGATTGTTGAAATCAGATGGTTTGGTCATTAAAGTGGTGCCTCAAAGTGGTTATTTAAAAGAGTTAAGGGAACACCTTTTTACTAAACCTGAAAAACAAAATTATACTAATGTTGATACTATTGAGAAATTTAATAAGAGTTTTCAGTTTGTTGATTCTTTAAGGTTAAGTTATACGAGGAGCCTCAACAAATCATTAATTGAGTGGTTAGTTCAGATGACTCCTTTAACTTGGACAGCAACTAAGGAACGAGTAGAATCTTTTTTAAATAAGGATTCTGCTCAAATAACTGTTGAATTGGAGATTTTAATCGGTAAACAAACTATTTAAATAATAGAACAGACATGAAGGTAGTCTTATTTTGAGGCTACCTTCATGTTTGTTCTTAAAGTAATGAGTAGTAAGAACTATAGAAATGATCGCTGCCGTGGTCATTTTTTCTTGTGTGACTAACGGACAGAATCCTTCAATAATTAAAATGTATAGGTACCCTAGTAATATTGCCGTTCCAATATGCAATCTTGTCTAATCTAATATTAGTATATATAACAAAGGAGGTGACTTTTTTGAAACACGATGTTTCGTTATTAACGTGGAATATCTATTTTGGAACAAGCTTAACGCCTCTAGTAGGAACCACTCCAGCGCAACTCCCACAACGTGTTACTGAGGTCTTTAGACAATTTCAAGCAACAAATTTTCCGGTACGAGCAGGGGCTATTGCTGATCAAATTGCAAGAAAAAAACCGGATATAATCGGTCTTCAAGAAGCAGTAATATGGCAACTTTTGTTACCTCAAAATTCTAAAGTAGTAGTAGAGTATGATTTTGTTTCGATCCTTCTCAAAGAGTTAAAAAAACGAGGCTTGCATTATCAGGTTTTAGCAACTGTAGACACTACGGATGTTACGTTACCTAGCAGTAGCGGCTTCAACGTCCGATTTTTAGATCGAGATGTGATTTTGGCGCAAAAAAATTCAGGACTTAAGTTCTCAAATATACAAACAAAGAATTTTAAAGCTTTTCTTCCCGTTCCAGTTGGCGGTAATATTGAAAAACTCCTTTTTGGTTGGGCCTCTGTGGATGTCGAAAAGGTAGGAAAGAAATTTAGGCTCGTAAATACTCATTTACAACCCGTTTCACCTTTACAACCCATTACACTTCAAATACAACTCGCTCAAGCTAATGAACTTATAAATGGCCCGGGAGCTACTGAACTTCCTTTAATATTCATAGGGGATTTCAACTCCAATTCTGACGGCAGTGGTCCAACATATAACAATTTGATTACTGCTGGATTTAAAGATGCATGGGAGATCGCAGGAAAAGGTGATGGGTTAACATGTTGCCAGGATACCGATTTATTAAACTTGATCTCACAACTATTTGTTAGAATAGATTTAATTCTCTTACGAGGCGATTTCAAAGTTGAAAAATTGGACGTTGTAGGAGATGAGCAAAAGGATCGTACACCAACGGCACTATGGCCATCCGACCACGCAGGAGTGTTTGGAAGTTTACATTTAAAGCATCATCCTAAGCATCACCCTGAAGAAAGCAGTGACGAGAGTAGCAACTAATTTTTGAAAGTCAGATTGACCGTTTCTTGGTTATACAGGAACGGTCTTTTTCACTTGGAGTATAAAGAACCTTCACTAACCTTTTCTGTTACTAAGCACCCCACAACCAAGAAGACCCTATTTTAAAACTACAATAACGACCTTATAGGTAATAGAATCCTCAATACTACCATATTTATTTTTTTGTAAAATATGTGAATATATAGGTATAGTGCCAGTTTCAAAATTGGACAAAAAGGAATAGAGTATAGTGATTTAAATAGATAGGAGGTGTTTCATTTGTCTAGAAAATATCGTGTGATAACTTTTGATGGTGGTGGGGTCCGAGGAGCTTTAAGCAGCCAACTTCTAACAAGACTGACCAGTGACAAAAAATTTCCCGAATTGATTAAAAAAACAGATTTGCTTGTCGGAACCTCTGTTGGGTCGATCATTGCCCTAGGGTTGGCAAGCGGAAGATCACCGCAAGAAATTAATACTTCATTCAATGTAGATACGGTCGGGGAAATTTTTAGCAATCCACAACCTGGTGGACCTCTCACCACTACAAAATATAACAATGAAGGATTAATCAATGTATTAAGTTCATTCTTTCCCCCGAATCTCCGTTTAAAAGATTTGCATAAACGAGTCGTCGTTCCAGCGTTTGCTTTATTCAACAGTGAATTAGGGCATTGGACCCCTGTGTTCTTTAACAATTTTCCTGGATCTCCGTTTTTGGAACATAAGGTAATCGATGTCGCGGTGGCCAGCAGCGCTTTTCCAGGTTTTTTTCCTGCGTTCCAACAATTTATTGATGGAGCTATGGTCGCCAGTAATCCAAGCACTGTTGGAATTTCCTTTGCCGTAAAAAAAGGCAAACAAGAACTCGACAACATTGCGCTTTTATCGATCGGCACCGGATTCTTCCCATACAGTATTCAAAAGGACACCAGTGAATGGGGATTTCTCAGTAGCAATAATCAGGCTATTGGTACCGCACCAAACTGGGGATTTATCCCTCCGAATCTACTAGAACCGCATGAACCGGCAGTTCCTCTTTTAACGATCACCGTTGAAGGGACGGAAGAAGCGGATGCATTTTTGAGCTCTCAATTGCTCGGCAAAGGGTTTTTCCGCCTCGATCCACAGATTCCCACTCCCTTTCAGCAAGATGATGTTCAAGCAATCCCTGTACTCAGAACTATCGCAAACAATACGAATTTATCGGAGGTTAGCAGATTTATCCGTAAATATTGGGACTTTTGCTAAATGCGTCAGGAGTCAAGGTCGTGTCGAGTTTGCCTCCTTGTCGACCCAATGGGATGAGCAATAAGGTATTTTAAGTAGACAAGCTTACAAAAAGGCGCTACATGAGTATTTTATTTCAATCATGTAGCTTCTTTTTTCTTTGATTTCGCATTTTGAGTAAAATAATGCAATCATCTCTTTTCTTTAACTACCATGAAAATAAACTTCTGTAATTTAGTGAAAAAGGCAATTCTTAATAAGACGAAGCTCATTCATGGATGGCTAACGGGCCAGGTTAGGTAAAAAACATATAGAGGTGTAAAGGATTAAAGGAAATGATGTAGAATTACATATTTTTTAGACATTTCATTTAGTAAGCAAAAAAAATTAATAGAGACGTAGAGGAGGAATAGTAGATGGATTTGAAATATCCAATTGGAAAATTTCAATTTAATGGTGTGATAACTGACAGCGTTACAAAGGAATGGATAAATGATATTGAAAATTTACCTAGATTATTGCGAGATACTGTAAAAGACTTAGATAATGAACAGCTTGATACACCTTATCGTTCAGAAGGGTGGACTGTTCGACAAGTAATACATCACCTTGCAGATAGTCATATGAATGCATACGTTCGCTTTAAATTGGCTCTTACAGAAGAAATTCCCGTAATTAAGCCATATGACGAAACTAATTGGGCGGAACTTTCTGATTATAAATTACCTATTGATATTTCACTATCTCTCCTTGAAGCATTGCATAAACGCTGGACAAACCTTTTACGTAGTCTAAGTCCAACTGATATGAAAAAGACATTTATCCACCCAGATTCTGGTGAGGTTTCTGTTGGTAAAAATATAGGAATCTACGCTTGGCATGGGCGTCATCATCTTGGTCATATTACTTCTTTGCGAAAGCGTAAGGGCTGGTAATCGAATTTGTGAACAACTACAATTAATGTAACGGGTGCTTGTGCAAACCAAAGAGTTAAGGTGGCAGCTCTTTGTTCTTGTTCCTGAATATGGATATGAAAAAATAGGTTAAAATGCAGTATAAAATAGTAGCTTGTAACGACAAGGAGTGGAGATTATGAAATTACTACTTACATCTGGAGGCATCAATAACAAAAGCATACATGACGCGCTGGTTGACATGCTGGGCAAGCCTATCGCCGAATCAAATGCCCTGTGCATCCCCACAGCGATGTACGGACACCCCTGGGTCGGCCCCGGCGTCCAAGCCTGGAAGTTCATCAGCGGGAAAGAAGAGAACCCTATGGTCGACCTGGGCTGGAAGTCCGTCGGCGTGTTGGAGCTCACAGCGCTGCCAAGCATCGACGAAGACCGCTGGGTGCCGCTTGTCCGGGAGACGGACGTCCTGCTGGTGTCGGGCGGTGACGCCCTCTACCTGTGCCATTGGATGCGGCAATCAGGGCTGGCAGACCTCTTGCCGTCGCTGCACGCAGTCTATGTGGGAATGAGTGCTGGGAGCATGGTGATGGCACCTAAGATCGGGGACTTCTTCGTTGGCTGGACTCCACCCAACGGGGGGGATGAAACGCTGGGACTTGTCGATTTTGCCATGTTCCCGCATTTGGATCACGAGATGCTGCCGTATAACACGATGGTTAATGCAGAGAGATGGGCCGCCGGGATGCAGGGGGCGGCGTATGCAATGGATGATCAAACCGCCATCAAAGTGATCGACGGAGAGGTCGAAGTTGTCTCCGAAGGGCATTGGAAACTGTTTTCGCACTGAAATTACTCCTCCGCTAAACAGATCAAAAAACGTAGGTGAGATTCTTATGATGAAAATAAGATTTCAACTGTAATTAAGAAAACAGGCTGCGAATTATCTGTGATTCCATTTAAAGGACGATTATTGACCATAATATTTCAAATAGCAAGGGAGATTACCTGACAGAAATACAAATACCAGTAAAGTGTAGACCCTCCCCTTACAGGAGGGTTGTGGACGAAAACAGAACTAAAAGAGAGGCAGACATTGCCTAGAGAGCTGCTTCTTCTTTTAGTTTTTTATCTACGTGGTGAAAATGGGACGGTTTGTTAGCTAAATGGATAAGATGTTTTTATAAAAATGTCATTAATCCTCCAAAGAAAGTGAACTAATACCACTTAAATGAACTGTCCTCTTGGTACAGTTCATTTTTTTATTAAGCAACATTCAATTGAAATTTCTGATTAAGCTAATGGAGCAGTTTAGTGGAAAAAGGAAAACTAATATGAAACAAAGATCCCCTTTATGCGTATGTATTGGTAGGCGGTTTAAAAGGGGGCATTTTATTGTTTCAGTTTTTCCTAATTGTGGGGATAGTAGGTATTATTATTTCAGGTGTTTTTATCGGGGCTTGGGTTGATGGAGACCGTCAAAGAGGAAATTTTTATTCAGAAACCCCAGAAGACAGAAATTCCAGAACGAAAATAGCGTTAATATCTGGTTTTGTCGGTATAATTTCTTTAGTAATTTCTGGGTTAATTTATTTCATATTACAATAATCGATTCTGAAGTGCTTTCCTTTAAAAAGAGAGTAAAGCTTATTTTTGTTCAACTAATGTGGAAGTTTTGTTTATTTGCATTTACTATAATAGGTTTGTTTTTATAAGTGCTGTTATTTCACAGCAATTTAAAGTTTTGGAGGAGCATTATTTCGTGGGGGAAATATGCTCCTTTTTGCTGCATATACATTATCTATCAAAGAAGAAAGAAAGCGGTGAACATTCATGTTGGAAAATTTTCATGAAGCCATTTCTAAATTAAAGACGGATGTGGATATAGTCCTAGCTGGATTACAAAGAGACGAATTCGATATAACCCTTAATCTTCAAATAAATCGTGCTTATGAGAATGAACTTCTAGAGGAGTGGCAGATTGTCTGTCGGGACAGCGGTTCTAAATATCGTTTTGAAACCTTTGAGAGTAAAGAATTGGAGATATTAAGTGAACATGAATTGCTATGGAAATATAACAACGATTGCGGCAAGTTAATCTTAAAGGGGAGAGCGAAATCGACTTTTAAAACCATTGGGGAACTGTATAAAACCCACCATAGCCATACGAAGGGTTACTTACCGTTTGATGAGCTCTCCCATTATAGACTTGATCATATTTTACATAAGGGTTCTGGTCTTATTGAGGGTCCAATGCCGTTAATGGAATCCTATCAAAAGGTGTTAACCAAAAATGGTTATCCGACCACTTTGTTACCATTTAAGGAAGACGAATATTATGAAACAAGAGATTATAAACTGTTATTAATGGGCAACTCCTATGTTGTTGCTAAGCATTTTTCCGCTCATAAGGTTAAAGGGTAAGAATGGGAAGTTTTTGAAATAGTCTTCTTCAATTAACGGGCGCTTTGCTTCAATAAGGGGCAAGGCATTTTTCTTATTCAAGTAACGGATCAGGTTAATTGAAGAATGTTTTTTATATAGTACAGTTTAATTTAGGTTCAATTTTGATTTTGTTTGAGTAACCTTAAGCGAATATATACCCCTAAACAAATTAAGCCTATAACTGCGTTGAGTATAACTTCCCACAATGATGAGTAAAAGGATTTAGATATTGCCCCTATTTCAAAAGCTGAGAACAAAATAAGCCAAACCCACGACTTATAGCGTTGATAATAAAATGATAACAATTTAAACAACTCCTTTGTTTTCTATCAATCTATATTTTACACTATTTGGAAACATCTGTAATGAATCTTTTTAGTCAAATTGAAAGTAAAGGGATAATGAAAATATGTTGTTCTTTTGTGATTTAGTCTCACACTTTTAATTTATTCGAAGCACAAAAACTAGTTTAATAATATTGTAAAAAAAAGTTAAATTTGTAATATAATATTAGTAATTCGTTTGTTAGTTTGGAGGTGTCATGATGATTTGGATTTATATATTTACACCTATTATTATATTGGCTGGAATAGCCATTTATTTTGACAAAAAATCTGGGGCGACTTCACCAGATGAAAGAACAGCTGATAAGTTAGAGGAATATCCACCAGAAAATCCTTTCGGACCCAATAATTTTTGACCTTAAAATGATTAAATTACAACTTTTCAAAGACTTGTGAAGGATTGTACTTATAGTAACGGGGTGCAAGAGTTGAAGAACACTGCTGTCATTGAGGCAGCTTTTTGTGCGACGGGCAGTCGCGTAGAGTGTTGACTCAGTCGACACTCTTCTTTTTCATTATCTGAAAGAGACGTCATCTCGGTGAAACGACTTGGTGAGGATAATGAATAGGAATCCCAGATGGTGAAAATCCATACCCAAGGAGACTGACCTAGCTTGGGAAGCTTAATCTAGGGCAACACCGTGAGGTGTTGTCTGAAGGAGATGCGGAAAGTCGAGAGACCCGTAAGCGAATAGGTAGACCCTAATGCAATAAGTGTGAAGCACGGCGGCGAGATAAGTTGGCGACTTTTCGAAGAGTAAGGAAGCCCACTCAGGAGACATTTTCCTCAGAAGTCAGAACGAGAAAATGTAACTTATAGCGTGATGGTGCAGGGTATGCTTAGAAGGGAAATGCGATGACCCCGTGAGGACTCCACCTTACCGAACAGGCAGGGTTCTAGTCTATAAGGGTAATCCGAAGTGACAAAGAACAGGTGGAGTAGTCAGACATTCTCATAGTACGGGAGTAACTTGATGACCAGAACATCGAGTGAACGGAAGGGGAATAACCTATGGCTCCAAGCCATGAACAAGATGTAATGCCAACAATCATGTTACTGCGGTAAAACCGTTTGAATGTACATCAAGGAAAGGCGTGGAATATGCAATGAATCAAGAGTGGAAAATGAAATTACATAGTGTATATGGACAACTCTTATTTGACCGTAAATTAACCGAAAGTTTTCTTAAAGTAAAAGAAAACAAAGGTGTAGGTGGGATTGACGGAGAAACCATTGAAAGTTATGAAGCTAAATTAGATGAGAACATTCAAATCCTCCTTAACAAATTAAGGGCAAAATCGTATCAACCTCAACCAGTAAAAAGAGTATACATTCCCAAGAAGAATGGTAAGAGGCGTCCTCTTGGAATCCCTACGATAGAAGACCGTATTGTGCAACAGAGTGTGGTAAACGTATTACAACCAAAATTCGAAGATATGCTCTTTCACAATTGGTCAGTGGGTTACCGTCCAAATCGTGGAGTCAAACGAGCGTTACAATTAATTTTATGGAACATAGAATCTGGTTATAATCATATTTACGATTGTGATATTAAAGGATTCTTTGATAACATACCTCATAATAATCTCCTTCTAGTATTAAGGAAATATGTATCGGACCGTACGGTCCTTAATATGATTGAGAAATGGCTCAAAGCTGGGCATATGGAAGAGGGGAAAACCATTCATTCTGATTACGGGACACCTCAAGGTGGTGTCATTTCACCTCTCCTTGCCAATGTCTATCTAAACGAAATGGATTGGGAATGGGATTTAAACGGGATACGATTTGTCCGTTATGCAGATGATTTTCTACTATTTGCTAAAACAAAAGAGGATATTAAGAAGGCTGCCGTAATAACCAAGGATAAGTTAAAAGAACTCGGACTAGAAATTTCTAAAGAAAAGACAAAAATAGTAGATTTTAAGAAAGACGATTTCGATTTTCTTGGCTTTACATTTCACCATTGGAGAGAAGGAAAGAAAGACAAAAAGCCTGTCTTTCATGTAACACCAAAGGAAGAATCCATTAAAGACTTTCGTCTTAAGATAAAGGAAAAGACACGCAAAACACTTACATTGAGTAAGGAAGAGTGGATTGAACGTGTTAACCCTATAATCAGGGGGAAAGTCAATTACTACCTAACTGTAGTTGATGCAGTAAAAGGAAATATAAAATTAGGGATTTCAAACCATTGTATTACAAGGTGGGTTCGAAGAACCCTTTCTTCTCTAGATGGTTACATAAGAAAAAGACTAAGGGTGGCTTTTATTCATAATCATCCCTCGCAAAGAAAAGAGAGGAAGATGCGTAGTCTTTGGAGTAAAGCCTTCTTTCTCAAAATTAATCTGATTCCCACATATTGGCTCTATTTAAATAAAGCATATGGGTACACAAAGGAACAGTATTTAAACGAAATGACTAGTAAAGCAAAAAGGGACCTTCAAAACAGCATCAAACGTTCAAAAGCAAAAGGTGAGGAATATTATTCTCCTCACCGACTTCAAAAGATGCAAAATGCCTGGAACGCATCCTCTTGATAAACATTGTAACATTTGGTAAGCCGTATGCCTTAATAGGGCACGTACGGTTTGATAAGGGGGAAGCCTTGAGAAAGGTTTCCCTACTTTATTTATTGAGCTAACGAAGCAGGTTACTTAAAGAAGGTGCAATCAATAATAATGGAGAAATACTTAAAGTATTGTAAGGAGGGGTTTTATGGATTTAAGAATACATAGTGATTTTTCTAAAGTGAATCTTGATGAAATGAAGGAAATCTATTCTTCCGTCGGTTGGACAAAGCATACAAACGAGATTATCAAACAAGTTTTCGAAGCAAGTAATGTCATAGCATTGGTTACAATAAATGGTCGGATTATTGGATTTGGTAGGGCGATGACAGAGGGTGTTTTTAATGCTGCAATTTATGACGTTATAGTACATACATTAGAAGGGTTAACATCCTTTAATGTTGAATAAAACATTATAGTGTGAATTTAATAAAAAAATGGAGATCTATATGACAATTGAGAACCTAAACCAATTAAGTAATGACTTCATTCACCGTTTATATAGATGAATCCCTAGACGATTCAAATAATTAAAGGAGTGGAAAGAATGAACAGTCCGATAAAGAACCAGATCAATACTATTTTTGTCCACGTCAGCGATTTAGAGAAGTCGGTAATTTGGTATTCACAATTACTTGGTCAAGCATACGATACGGCAGAAATCAGAAGGCCTGTTTATAATATTGAAATTAACGATCATACTGGTTTAACTCTAGATGCAGGACCAGAAGAAATAATAAAAGAAGCGAACAATTACGAATATCCGTTATTTAATTTTCACACAGATCAAATCAATGCAGCCTATAATTACGTAAATAGTTTGGGATATAAAATTGAATCCGAAATTGTAAATTTTGATGATTTTTCTTATTTTACAATTAGGGATCCTGATAGAAATATTATTATGGTTTGTACTGGCTAATATAGAAATTTGCTTTAAAGAATACATCCTGCGACTTCTTGACTCAACTATTGAGGCACTTTTATCGAGGAAGGGCTAATTCAACTTTTGCTTTAGTAAAGGAGTAACATAAGAAAGCGTATTATTTTAATAAATTCAATTTTAGGAGGTTCCAATGAATCCTGTTTTAAATCAAATCGGAACAGTCTTTATTCCTGTAAGTAATGTTGAAGAAGCACGAAAATGGTATTGTGAGATTTTGGGGTTAGATGAAGAAGGTGAGATTTTATTTGGACATTTATTTATTATACCAACATCGAATGGAACTGGAATTGTATTAGATAGCAAGATTTATTCAAAAGAAAATATTTTTAAAACTCCAGCTTTTCATTTTAATGCCCACGATATTGAAGCAGCCTATAGCTTTATGAAGGATAAGAATGTTGAATTAACAACAGAAATTGAGCATAATCACTGGTTTAATTTCAAAGACCCTTATGGAAACCATTTAATGGTGTGCAAATGTTAATTAATTTACCAATCAATGCATAGTTCATATTTTTATATTTTTAAAGGATAAAAAGCAAAGTCATATTAGAGAAAATTTGAAATCCAGATTTGTAAAAATAATCAATATTTTATTTCAAATTTTTTCTAGTATTTGACGAAAATACGATTTTTTGATTACAAGGGCATGGACACAGTCTTTTCTACGAGTTTTTAATAATATACAGAGAACAATGGGATTAGAAACAACTGTTTCCATATTTCTTTTACCCGAATCTTTTTTAAGGTGCTGCTCTATTAGTTGAACTGGTTTGATCATCTGTGCATCCCGGCCAAATCCAAGAAAGTATTCGGCAAATAAGTTGACAATGTGAATTCTAATAATATAATAGTCATATGACTTTAGAACAAAACGATACGCAACGAATTAAAATATTTAATGCCTTAGCAGATGAAAAAAGGATCGCAATCATCCGCTTATTGTATTACGGAAACAATCGCCCAATGTGTACGGATATAGGAAGGAGTTTAGGTGTAAGTAAGTCCAATGGTTCCTATCATTTAAAAATTTTATCCGAAGCAGAGCTGGTGAAGATTGATCGTGAGGGTGTCATAAAATATGTCTCATTAAATGAGGAGACATTCACCCGCTATTTACCTGGGTTTTTGGCTACACTTTAATGTAGCCTCCTTTTTTGGTTATTAGTTCTAAAGTTTTATGACTTTGATATAACGGGGGAGAAATAGATGAATAAAAAAGAGAATAGGTTGATTATCACATTATGTTTAATCGTTTTATCCGGTGTAGTCAATTCACTTCTGTTTAATGTTGCCTTATTTGAAATGATGAATGGGCTTGAGGTGACAGCTTCCAAAATTAGCTGGGTGGTTATTTCCTATACTTTATTGATTGCCTGTGGTTCTATTACTTATAGTAAGCTAGCCTCTTATTTTCAAATTAAAAGTTTGTTGATTTTTGGGATTAGTTTATTCGTTACAGGTTCCCTTATAGGGTACACGACGAATGATTTTAGCGTTGTGGTCTTGGCCCGTATTATTCAAGCAGCGGGTGGCAGCTCGTTTATTGCATTATCCATGATCCTGACGAATCAGTATCTCACCTTCCCAAAACGCAATCTGGCTTTAACATTAATAGGTGCCTGTCTATCACTTGGTTCAGGAATAGGATTTTTGCTCGGAGGCTTCTTTACTCATTTTTTTGGCTGGCACTCCCTCTTTTTATTAATGAGTATGGCTATTTTTACGTTGCTAGGAATTATTTTGTTTGTGCCCTCCGGATATGCCAATCATAAGAAGCTTACCCAACCGTTTGATTTTTTAGGCTTCCTTTATTTATTGACTTTTGTCGTGACGTTTATTTTAGGAGTCAAATTAAATGGTTATTTGCTAATCATTACCGTGATATCTGTATTTTTTATAGGGATCCATGGCAAACGTCAAGATGTCGGGATATTTATGGATCTGTCAGTTTTTCGATTCTATGCCTTTAATCGGTTCCTTTTGCTTAGTTTTATTAATAGTGCTGCCATGGTGGGAATTATTTTTCTTTTTCCGTTATTAGCAGGACAGCAGTTTCATGTCTCTGCCTTGAAAACTGGCTTTATTTTGGCGGGGATATCAATCTTTTCCTTTTTGCTGAGCTTCGTAATAAGACCAGCTATAACCCGCATCCAAGGGAATGGTCGATTGGTCGTTGCTGTCGTCCTTCAATTCATTGGATTTCTGCTATTAGCCATCTTTGGAGTAAACCAATTTGCAGTGGCTAGTGTTGGCGTTGCCCTTATTAATATAAGCTTTACAATCCTTACCATTGTCATCAATATTGATATTCCCCACACGATAAAGAAGGAAAAAAGTGCAATGGGGCTGGGAATCTATAACTTAATCAACTTTTTAGGAATGTCATTTGGCCCTTCAATAGCGAGCCGAATCCTAAACGTGACATCAAGTTTCAGCCTGAGCTTTGGATTTTTCGTTAGTCTACTACTTATAGCATTGCTATTATCATTCGTGAGCAGCATTCCAGTCTCTTCAAGGAAGATAAAGCATTCACGTCAACTGTAATCTTAAAAAACTGGTTAGATATTTTCTAGCCAGTTTTTTAGTGCTTAAAACCTTTTGTATGGTTCTTTTAGCTTGGACATCTTTCATTCGTACACGGTCACAATAATTCCATCCATATTGTCACCTGAGATAGCCCTAGAAGTCATTGCTAAAAAAACGCTAAGATAAACGGAAAGTGGGAAGACCATCAGGTTTTGGCCATCATTAATCCGAAAGATTAACTGATAAAGACACTTTGAAAATAGTGACTTCGTTAATTCAGAAATCAATTGAAAAGTTTTAATTCACTACTTACTTTTAAAAATAACTTAGTAATGAAGCAACTGCACAAGAATGTGTGCAGTTGAAGAAAGGTTGCATTATAAGCGGACATCCATCCCGTTAGATAAATTTATTAATTGGGTGGGTAGCTTTAGAGAAAGCAGAGATGATAATTGTGCAGCTTTTCTAATTCTTCTAACGGTCAGATTTCTTACAAAATGAATGCAGATGATTTATTAGTTGGTGTTAATTAGAATGCGAAGTTAATTGGGGTAGAAATAGACCCTATTGAATTATATAAAGAATTAGGATAAGAGTATTCTTAGATATTTATGAAGTAAGGGAAAAGATTATATTTGAAAATTAATCGTATATCACATTTTTTCCTTCTTCACTTAATTTCTTTAAAGATGTAAGCATATGATTTATCTCTTCATCAGAGTGTCTTTCCCATGAAGCTAATTCAGCTATTATTTTTAGAGGTGATTTAGATCTATATGAGCGTGTTGGGTTTCCAGGAAATCTTTTATCAGTCAAGTTAGGATCATTTTCAAAATCCCCTAATGGTTCTACAATGTAGATTCTTTCTTTTGAATTAGATGTTGCTAATTCAGCACCCCATTTGGCAGCATTTAATGTTGCAGTAAAGTATATATGGTTAGATTTTTTTTCTTGGTAATTTGATAAGTGTTGAGGTTCTAATAAATCACCAATTTCTAATGCTGCTTTAGTACCATGAAAAAAAGGACCATTATCTAATACATCTTTTTTGTCATTCATACTGAAACACCTCTTCAAATATTAGATTTGTATTTAAAGTATAATATAGTGTAGGAGTAACAAAAAAATTCTCTATTATAAAAATATAAATAACGGTAAAATGTAAGTATAGAGAATGATATTGAGTCACTCTGTGAATGATTATTAAATTTAATAAATTAAATGATACCAATATTTAAAGTCCAGCTGCCATTCTAGGCGGCTTTTTTCTTATTGTACTAACGGAGCAGGTTAGCATTCCTGTAGATGGTTAAATTTGAACTTTGAAAAAAAAAGAGCCCCTCAGTAAGATATGAGTATAGACACCACTCTAACTCAAATCTTAGGAGGAACCCTACTATGAATTTTAAAATGCAAGACAAACAAAATCAACTAATAGAAAGAATTACCGATACACATCTAATTGTAGGTGTAGATATTGCTCAACAACTACATGTTGCAAGAGCAGTTAATTTTCGTGGAATTGTTGTAGGAGACCCTATTTCATTTGAAAATAATGAAGAGGGGTTCTTTAAACTATTAAACTGGATACAAGATTTAAAAAGATTGAAAAACTTAAATGAAGCAATAGTAGGTATGGAGCCTACTGGTCATTACTGGATTAACCTATTAACCTGGTTATATAACCAAAACATTGAGGTAGTAACCGTCAATCCCCACTTAGTAAAAAGGAATAAAGAGAATCGTGATAATACCCAATCTAAGAGTGATAAAAAAGATGCACTAGTTATCGCAGATATGGTCAAAAACGGCTACTATTCTTTGATTCGCCCATCCTCAGAATCATTTGAAAAACTTAGAGTTCTAATGTCCAACCGTGATGTGATTGTAAAACGACTCGTAATGTCTATAAATCAAATAAATCGATGGGTGGATGTTGTCTTTCCAGAGCTGAGACAAGTGTTTAACGATGTTTCGTGCAAAGGAGCCATCGCAACCCTTCGTTTGTTTCCAACTCCAGATGAAATATCTTCAATGGAGTCACTAGATGTCCAGAGGGGATGGAAATCATTAATGAAAAGGCAACCAGGACCTAAAAAAGCTCAATTACTGATCAATCTAGCAAAATCTTCTATTGGAACTGGACAAGCACTTGATGCTTATAAATTCCACCTAGAACAATTATTAGAAGAATATGACCTCGCAGTAAAACAACTCGAAAGAGTTGAAAAACAAGTTAAAGAGGTTCTCAATAAAATACCATTTGCAAAAAAACTACTCATGATTAAAGGAATAAGTGAAATTTCATTAGCAGGGATACTAGGTGAGGCTGGAGATTTAAGTCAATTCTCCCACGGAAACTCTCTATTACGTCATGCAGGATTACATCTAGCTGAGGCAAGTTCAGGTAAATGGAAAGGTCAGATTGTCATTTCAAAGCGTGGAAGATCAAGACTAAGACGCTTCCTCTACTTAGCAACTATGAGCCTTGTGATGAATAACCCTGAATTTAAAGCCCTGCATTCCCATAATGTGAAGGTCAAGAAGATAAAGAAGATGAAGTCAATCATGAAACTGATTGGTAAACTAGCAAGGATTTTTGTAGGCATAGCACGACGAAACGAGTCTTACTGTCCTAATAAAATTCAAGAATTAATCCCTTTAGCTGCTTAGAAATAAGACATTAATTAATAAAATAAATTATTAAAAAAATTGACTTTAATTTTGAATGTTGTCTTATTCGTAGGATTTCAAATATGTACCGAGTACCAGGTTTATTTAACAAAAGGGCACTGTGACCCATCAGGTTAGCATAACTGGCCTCCACCCCTTGGATAGGCATGACGAAGGAATGAGAGGGCAATTGACCCGTTGAGACATGGGAGGGAAAGCCTCCAGGGGCGGCGTGGAGATGTACATTATATGGTAAAATATGGAGTAGTAGCTAACTCCTTTATTTGACTATGCCTTCACGAAGCCAAATGATCTGAATTCATTTTAATTACCCGTAAATCCAATTACAAGGGTTATGAAATCCTGCGAATAAGTGAGCATTCAAGAGATATTCGTATCAAACTGAGGGAGTATAATAAGGAATTTTAATAAAAATGCAAAATTATATTGTAAAATAGGCTAAAAAGGCTGTGTTATATATGAAGGTTTCTTTAATTGTTGCGATGGATAAGAATAGAGTAATAGGCAAAGAAAATGACATTCCTTGGAGAATTCCAAAGGATTGGGAGTATGTTAAAAATATTACAAAGGGCCATTCAATTATATTGGGTAGAAAGAACCTTGAGTCAATTGGAAGAGCTTTACCTGACAGAAGAAATATTATTCTGACGAGGGATAAGGACTTCAATTTCGACTGTTGTGAAATTGTCCACTCAATCGAAGCTGTTTTTGAGTTATGTAAAAATGAAGAAGAGATTTTCATTTTCGGAGGGGAGCAGATTTATAATATTTTCCTTCCTTTTGTTGAGAAGATGTACATTACAAAAATTCATTATGAATTTAAAGGAGATACATTTTTTCCTGATGTTAATTTCGATGAATGGAAAGAAGTTTCTGTTGAAAAAGGGGTTATGAATGACAAAAACCCTTATAACTACTATTTTCACGTTTATGAAAGAAAACTTTCTTAAGTTAAAAGAGTGTAGGATTTTAAAAAAGAGTTGCAGCAGCAGCTTTTTTTATTGAACTAAAGGGAAAGTTTAATGGAACAAGAGTCTTTAATTATGGTATGATGTTCAAATGGTTAAAAACGGTATTAACGTTAAAAGGTGGAATAAGATGCTAGGCTTGCCAAAAGGAGAGGTCTTCTTAGTTCCTTGGACAGAGGAATGGAATAAAGAATTTTTATTAGAGAAAGAAAAAATGCAAGATAAAATAGGTGAATATATAATGGATATTCACCACATTGGAAGTACATCAGTAAAACTGTTTTTGATAATCTAGATTTGAGCCACATATATACGATTTGATCACATAAAAAATGAGCCACATGATTTCCAATTCTATTAACCTCTCTTATGATAGTTAGTGACCAAACTTACTACATTTGAGAGGACGAAAAGGATGATCGAAATGGCTCAATTTCATAATATCAAATTCTTAAAAGAGGTTGAAGGTTTATCGCAAAGACAAATAGCGACAAAACTTGGAATATCCCGTAACACGGTAAGCAAATACCTAAAAAACAATACAGCACCGACCACAGTCTTAAGAAAAACCGTCTATGCAACTAAGGAATACTCTTCAGAAACAAAACGGGTCATTCCAATCATTGACCAATGGTTGGAAGAAGATCAAAAGAACTGGAGAAAACAAAAGCATACCGCTATAAAAATCTTTAAGAGATTACAAGATGAATATGATTTTAAAGGCTCTGCCTCTAACATTCGTAAAATCGTAGCCAAACGCAGACAACAAATTCAGGAAGCCTTCATTCCTCTGGATTTTCAACTCGGCCACCAATTCCAATTCGACTGGGGAGAGGCGGATATTATACTACAGGGTCGAAAACAACGTATTTTCCTCTTCTGCGTTCAGCTCTCCGCAAGCCGAATGAGGTATGTAAGAGCGTATCTTCATGAAAAACAGGAAGCATTTCTGGATGGCTTTGTCCATGCGTTTGAATTCATAGGAGGTGTCCCTACAGAGGGTCTCCTGGATAATCTAAAAACAGCTGTAATAAAAATACTCCAAGGAAGAGATCGGCTAGAACAAGAATCTTTCATTGGGCTCCAAGCACATTACGTGTTTAAAGCAGAATTCTGTAATCCTGCAAGTGGTAACGAAAAAGGGCGTGTCGAAGGTACAGTAGGATACATAAGAAGAAATGCCTTGGTACCTTTACCAGAAGTTCTTTCTGTAAAGGAACTGAATGACTATCTCTTGGATTGGTGTTTAAAAGAGGCCGGAAGGACACTCGTCCCAAATAAATCAGAAACTGTCTTGGAAATGTGGGAGAAGGAAAAGGAATATCTTCATCCTCTTCCTGAGAACCGATTTGAAGCTTGTAAGCTTTTATCATGCAAGGTTAATAAAACTTCCCTTATTACAGTGGAAACCAATCGTTATTCTGTACCCTGCAACTATGTAGGGCAATCTGTATGGGCAAAAATTTTTGTCGACCGTGTAATCGTAGTGGCTCAAAACCAAGTGATCGCAGAACACAGTCGGTCTTATGAACGCAACCAGATGATTACTGTTCTTGATCATTATTTGGAAGTATTACTTAAAAAACCACGGGCAATCCGAGACGCACACGCATTCCATTCAAACGAGATCCCTGATGTATTCAAGAGATTCCATTTGAAAATGCGAGAGCAGGAAGGATCTGTAGGTGATAGAAAGTTCATTCGACTTCTCCTCCTCCATCGTGATATTGGTATGGACAATTTAACGAAAGCCTTATCGGAAGCAGAGAAAACGCAAGTTTTTCGCTATGAGAAGGTCCATGAAATCATACAAAGGCTTACAAACCAGCACATACCAATCAGTACTCTTCCTACGGATAAAACACCTGTCAATCTCCTTGATTACAAGGTGAACAAGTCCAATATAGAACAGTATGGTCAATTGACAGGAGGTACAAGGAAATGACAACTGAACTACTTTTAGATCACTTAACTAAACAACTACGGATTCCGACTATCGCAGCACAATATCGTTCCCTCGCAAGAGAGGCTGAGGATCGTAACTTAAGCTATGAGGAATTTCTATTGGCTTTACTAGAAGCTGAATCAGAGTCTAGAGAAGATAACCAAAGGCAAAGAAGGCTTAAACAAGCAGCCTTTCCTGTTCATAAAGCACTAGATAGCTATGATTTTAGTTTGATGCCAAGTCTGAATAGGAATCGTTTTTTGACTCTATCAAAGGGAGATTTTGTAGAAAAGAAGGAAAACATAATATTTTTAGGTAACAGTGGGACTGGAAAGTCGCATCTGGCTACGGGGCTCGGCATTGAAATGATTAAAAATGGCTATAAAGTTAAGTTTGTTTCGGCTGCAGAATTAGTAGAAGAACTTCTCCTGGCTCATGAAGAACATAAGCTAGGTGCACTAGAAAAAAGGTGGCTCAAATTTGATTTGATCATTATTGACGAGCTTGGATACGTACCGTTCACAAAAATAGGATCTGAGCTCTTATTCCAATTCTTTGCCGGTCGGTACGAACGGGCAAGCGTCATGATAACTACGAACCTAGAATTTACAGAATGGACCTCTATATTCGGAGATGAAAAGATGACCGCTGCTCTTCTAGATCGGCTAACCCACAGGGCTCATATCCTCCTCCTAAACGGAGAATCATATCGATTTAGACAAAGTATGAAACAAAGGGAAGAGGCCGACCAGTAGGCTGGCGTGCGAGGAGTTTAGGGTATCTTGCCCCTCGGGGCAAGATACCCTAAACTCCCACTTCTCTATCAAATATGGAAATAACTCAGAATGAAGTGGCTCACTTTTAAAGTGATCGCTCTGGCTCAAATTAATATTGACAAATACAAAAACATTTAAGTGCAAAACCAATTATTGACATAGCCATAGAAATCAAAGATTTTAATGATGGTGGGACTACTTCCTCATCTTTAGAGGAGTTGGGATATTCGTATAAAGGAACAAATATTTTGCCAGACAGACATTATTTTAGTAAGGGTGAACCAAGAACCCATCAAATCCATATGTATCAATGTGGAAATAAATATTTACTTGAACAGCTAAAGTTCAGAGATTACTTGAGAGATAATGATGAAGCAAGAATTGAATATGAACAGCTCAAACTTAATTTAGCAAAGTTAAATAAAAATAATAAACATAAATATGCAGAAGAGAAAACTGCTTTTGTTAAATCAATTTTAGAAAAAATTTAAAGGGTTTCTTATTAAGCTAACGGGTGCTTATGTTAAAGATGGGGTTGCTGCGGCGATCCCATCTTTAATTGTGCTAACGGAGCAGGTAGGTTACATACATCCTATTATTGTTGTCCTTGTAACTCCCAAGGAAATTTACCAGTTTTTCTATCCACTATTCTCATCACTTCAGCAATGTCTTTCTTTGTTACATTTGCCATGTCAATGATATCTTCATCACTTCTTTTCTTAACATACTTCATGTGACAAATAATTCGATAACGTTCCTGTATGGTTCCTTTATAAAGTGCTTTCTTGTGTGCATATTCTAAGAACGGTTGGCACCACTTTCTGCAAGTCTGCTCTTCATCTTTTTTGAGTCCCATTGTGAATGTAAGGGAAATAACTAGAAAGAAAAACAAAATTCTTTTCATTTGATAATCACCTCACATTTATGGTGACCAAAAGATATAGAATAATGAATGCAATCCGTTAAAATCATAGATTATTAATGATAGGTCTTCTTAAACTATTGGGGGCGATACTTCAAGAAGAAGTTCGCTAATTTTTCTTATTATATTATAAATATTGTGAATATTTATAATGTGGAGGGAATCTATGGAACTTTCTAAGGAGTGGAATCTAGAAGATAGTGATTATATTAGAAAAAAGGTAATTGAATATAACCTTTCATTACTACCTGATGAGGTAAAACAATCATCAATAAAGGTTAGCCATATACTTAGAAATGATGAGGGGAAAATAGTTGGGGGGATTACTGGAACGATTTTCTGGTACCATCTACATATTGAGTATCTTTGGGTTGATCATTCATAAAGAGGAAAAGGATATGGAGAAGAGTTATTAAATCATATTGAAAAAACAGCTAAAGAAAATAATTGTAGGTTAATATTATTAGATACCTTTAGCTTCCAGGCACCAGACTTTTATAAGAAATGTGGATATAAGGTTATTGGTAAAGTTGAAGATCACCCAAAAGGACATAACCAGTATTATTTAGAAAAAAAATTGACCTAACAATGTTGTAATAGGAAGTTAAAAATGTTTTTTTATTATTTATTGCTCATACTCGGAGTATTGTTTGTAGTAGGCTCAGCAATTTACTTCATTCTAATGTTTATTAACAAAGACTACCCATTATTAGGAATAGGTAAATGCCTTTTAACCCTTTTATTTGGTGTTTTACTTTTAGTTATTACTCTCCTAAGTTTAAAATATGTTGTACTGAAGGAATATGATGTCGTCAGTGGGAAATGTGTGATCGAAATAGATTCAACAGGTCGTTCTTCAGAAGCGGACTTTAAAATGCTTAATACAGAGGAAGTGTTTAGCTTCAGAGATATTCCTCCATTGGATGCTTATGGAAAGTCAATCCCTTATTATTGTAAAGTTACAGTTACAAAAGACCATCAGTTTGAAGTTAGTTATAAAATATATGATGCCAAAACACGAAAGTTACTAGTAACAAGTAAATAGACTTTGTTTACAGTTTGGGTGGTTAATTTATGAGGCGATTCTTTGATAAAGAATCGTCTCAACTTTTAGATTAATAATATCTTTTTCGGCTTACGTTGCACGTTAGTTGAAGAGAAAGATAACTCCTTATGTTCCATTTGCACAAAATTCGTATTAAGAGACAAAAAAGACCTCTATACAGGAGGTCTAAGGACTTTTGGAAGAATTTAAATGCTGATAATTAATTAACTTTATAGCAGGACGATCCTTGATATTTCTCCAAAATATATTTGGGTTAATACCAAATGTGATTTTATCAGTTCCATAGGATTTACGGTTCTTAATACCGCTATGCGGAGAAACAGTGACTATCACCATGTATGGATACTCCTGACGAGTATCTTGGAGTTGTGATTCTATAATTTCCACAACATTATAGTGATTTTCCCAATCAAAGGACATTCCGCTTATCGATTTATCATGATATTGTTTCCTTGCAGCATTAAGAATTTCAGGGATTAGAAGGTCTAACATAAAATTTTTAAAATGTTGTTCTTGTGGAACATCATTTGTTACACGGTATAAATCATCACTATATCCTTTGCGGTGATACTCTTCAGCAAAGACAAAATGTGTACAAAAAAGAAAGATAAAAACTAAGGTTAAAAGTGTTTTTTTGAAAATGTTCGTCACCTCCATATGGTGTAATATTTGTAAAAAAATACAATCTATTCTTGATTAAAGCTAAACACCTAATGGGGAGTATTCATCGAATTTATAACAAGAAAACAACAAAAAAAGCAGTAAACAAAAATTGAGGAGGTATTTGTAGTGAACCAACACCAAATCATAATTACTGATTATAATCCCAAGTACGCTGAACAAACAGTGAAAATGTGGCGAGATAGTAAGGAACAAGCAATTCGTCAGAAAGAAATTCATAGCTTTGAAAATCACGTTTATTTTTTAAATAATATATTACCTGGACAGTTTCAAATAAATTTAGCGTTAATTGACGATAGAGTAGTGGGAATGATTGCTTCTAATGAAACGGAAATAAGCCAACTTTATATTCATATAGATTATCAAGGAATGGGTATAGGACAAACATTATTAGAAAAAGTAAAAGCAAAATCAAGTGGGAGATTAACATTATATACATTTGAAGTAAATAAAAAAGCACAACTATTTTATGAAAAGAATGGATTTAAAATCATTGGTAGAGGGCACGAAAATGAAGAAAATTTACCTGATATTCAATACGAATGGATATCAAAATAAACCATGCTAACGGGTGCAAGTGTTGAAGAAAGTGGTCGCCGCAGCGGTCTTTTGCAACAGATATGGAACCTTTTGATACCTTATTATCCATCACATCTTTGGAAGAGGTAATGAGAAGATTAGATGAATACTTAAAAGAATAACTCTTGTTGAGACTCTTCAATTTCGAAGGATCGTTTTTTCTTATTCAAGTAACATGGCAGTTTAGTTATAGAAGGAAATGTCAATCAATCAGAGAATTTATAGTAATTCAAGGAATCCAACATGCTAAACTCATTGTTAATGAAAAGGAGATAAAGATCTATGCGTACTGAACAAGAAATGATAGCTTTAATTCTGGACACAGCAGAAAAAGATGAACGAATTCGTGCAGTAGTAATGAATGGTTCACGAACAAATCCTAATGTTTCAAATGATATGTTTCAGGATTTTGATATTGTTTATCTTGTAACCGAAATGGATTCTTTTTCACGGAATCACAATTGGATAGAGGTTTTTGGTAAACGAATCATTATGCAAACACCTATGGCTATGTCGATGTTTTCTCCATCATTGGGTAGTCGATTCTCATATCTAATGCAATTTACAGATGGAAATCGTATTGATCTGACGTTAATTCCCTTAAACGAAAAAGAAAAGTATTGTAAAGAGGATAAGCTAACAAAAATATTGATGGATAAAGATCATTGCCTCCCTGCAATTCCTCCTCCTACTGATGAGGATTATTGGGTAAAACGTCCATCTGCTGAATTCTATGCAGATTGTTGTAATGAATTTTGGTGGGTATCCACTTACGTAGCGAAGGGTTTATGGAGGAAGGAAATTCTTTATGCACAAGAACATCTTAATGTTATTGTTAGACCTATGCTAATCAAAATGCTGGAATGGCAGGTAGGTATTCAAACTGACTTTTCTGTAAGCTTAGGTAAAAGCGGTAAATATCTAGAGAGATTTCTTCCAGAGGAAATCTGGAAGGAACTTCTTTCTACTTATGCTGATGGGAGTTATGATGGTGTCTGGAAAGCATTATTAACAATGGCTCAGTTGTTTCGTAGTACAGCAAAATATGTTGCAGATAGTTTAAATTATGAATATCCATATGAACAAGATAATGGTGTTACGGAGTATTTAAAGCATATAGAAAACTTATCACCAAATGCTAATGAAATTTATTGATCTACTTTAACTACCATGAAAATAAGTTTCCTTCAGTTCTTTATGAAATAAACCCGCTAATAGTGTTTAATTGTTTTTAAACGATTTACCATTGTTGTATGTATTGTAAAATTGACGCTAAAACCTGGATATCTTTAAATAAATACTATACTTTGCAAAACTCTTCAGGAATCTTGTCCTTTATAATATTAAAAGTTTCCATTCGTTAAGCAACTTTGATTTGTACAATAAAAAACCTACCTAAATATTTTCAATTGAGGAGAAAATCTCTTAGAGAAAATTCTGTTAATAGGTGGGAACTATTTGACGCTTACTAATAAATCGAGCAGAATGATTCTGCTCGATTTGAATTTTATCATTGTTACATCAGTTTTTTAATCGAAAAATTATCCCTCAATAAAGCCCAGTTCTCTGGGTATGGATAACCCAATGCCCAGTAACTGATCCCACGGAGGTTATAGTCTTTGACCATATTAAACTTGGCCTGTGCACTTCGTGCATCCTCAAACCACACCTCATGACCCTGCCCTTTTTCATCTACGTAACGGAAAAATGGAGATTGGGCGGTAGCATCATATTGAATGGCAGCTCCATATTTTACTGCACGTCTTAAGGCTTCCTGTGGGCTGAAAGTTTCGGCTTCTTGGCCCTTAACATGAGGAATCTTCCAGTCCCGCGCATAAATTTGGAAGCCTAAAAAGATTTTATCAGCTGGCATAACGGATAATGCATATTCCACTACTCGCTTCATTTCATTTATAGGAGAGATGGCCTGCGGAGGACCGAGGCGGTATCCCCATTCATATGTCATCAGCACGACAAAGTCGGCAATTCTCCCGTGCGCTTCATAGTCATGGGCTTCATATAAGAGACCGGCTTGAGTGGCTCCCACCTTTGGTGCAAGTGCAGTTGAAACAAAATATCCTTTTGGATGGAGGCGGTCCACTGCCAGCTGTAGGAACTGGTTGTATACCTCACGGTCTGCCGGCAATACATTCTCAAAATCTATATTAACTCCTTTATAGCCTTTGCTATCCATGACTTGGAGAATGTTGGTGAGGACCTTATCTCTTATTTCTGGAGTAGCCAAAATGGTATGTGCCACATTTGATCCGGCCTGGGTGGAAGTAAAGTTGGTAACTGACATCATGGGCACGACATTTTTAGACAATGACGCTTTAACCATTTCCTCATCATTTTTGACGGGATTTAACGTTCCATCTTCTGCAATAAGGTAGGCGAATGGACTAAAGTACGTTAACAAATGGCCAATTTCATTAAGGGTTTGGACGGCTCCTGCACTCGGTTGATAGGTATAAGCATTCACTTCAATCGCTGGTTTTGTTCTTGGAATGGCCAGCTGCAGTCCAGGATAAATCAAATTAGGGTTAGTAATCTGATTTTCATTGATGATAGCTTGAACAGTGGTTCCATATCGATTGGCAATTTGCCATAAGGCTTCACCAGGTTGGACGATATGTGTAATGGCTGGAACGTAGAGTGTGGTTCCCGGATATAAAAGATTCGGGTTTGTTAAGTTGCTGGATTGAACAATCGCTGAAATCGAAACACCATACTTTTGGGCAATCGACCATAATGTTTCCCCATATTTTACGATGTGGGTAGTTCCTGGTTTTGGAATTACTAACGCCTGGCCAACCACTAATTGATTTGGATTCTGGAGATCATTTATTTGTACAATGGAACTCATGCTAACGGCATAACGGTTAGAGATTTGCCAAAGCGTCTCACCACTGCTGACAACATGTATTATCATTCAGATTCCCCCATAGGCAATTTCATTAATGTACTATATGTAACGGCCACAAAAAATGTGTAAATACCCGATATTCAATGAACTAAGAAAGCAGAATAGCAAAAGAGGACGGTCTGTTTATTTTCAACAATCGGGCCAGCGGGAGAAGTTCTGTTATAAACGCTTTCAACGTGATAAACAGGAGAAAACTAGATATGGTGAGAATAGTTTCTTGGAAAGGAACTGACGAATTTCCGAATGTAAGGGTCTAAAGATTGAACATAGAGGAAACCTATGTCCCACCTAACGGTGGTGAGTGGTGGGTAGTTTAATAAAAATACTTCCATAATAATATCGGAGGTGTTGGAATGATTTCGGTCAAAAATGCTGAAAGTTACCTTAAAAATAAGGTTGGTAAAGATTCCAAAAATATAAAAAAAGTTTGGGAAACATTTAAGAATTTTTGTAAAGAACCAGTTGAGGGAGAAGAAGGTAAAGAGATTCTATTTCAATGTGGTTTGTTTGATTTTACTGGACAGGAACTATTTCATTTTGATTTTGTACGTCAGTTTACTATTTATGAAGAAGACGAGTATTCTCAGATGGAACAACTTCACTGTGAATTTTTATTTAAACCAACTTTTGAGTTAAGGAAGTTAGAGGTAGAAGAATGGTCAATGGATTATGATGATATAGATGATTTTTTAACTCATATAGAAAACCTTCAGGAGTTTAAAATACCTTTGAATTTAAAGCCGATAATATTAGAAATATATCAAGAAGAAGTTTGAACCTTGTTTCACTAACGGATGCGATGCTTCAATAATGAAGGATCGATTTATTCTTATTCAAGTAACAGGGAGTATATTTGCATAATGGTAACTAAGCAACTCTATTATATAAATAATGACATGAATGTAGGATTTTTTTCATACTATATTTTTGGGGGTGATGAAGTGGCAAGAGTAAGGGCTAGAAGTCATGAATTAGATGAAATGGCAAGAATGATGAGAGCAGAAGCGGAAGGCGAAGGACAGCAAGGAATGTTATATGTTGGAAATGTAATAATAAATCGTGTTGTCGCACAATGCTTAGATTTTAAAAGTGTAGGCAATATTCATGATGTAATATTTCAAGTACAAGGAGGAAATTTTTCTTTTGAAGCAGTGCAAAAAGGGAATGTATTTTATCAAAGATCAAGAACTTCCGAAAGAAGGTTAGCGCAACAAAATATAAATGGTTGGAGAGATCATCCAGCTAAGTTTGCTCTATGGTATTTTAATCCACATGCTCCATGTCCACCAACATGGTACGGTCAACCTCATACTGGTGCATTTAAAGAACATTGTTTTTATGAACCGAAACCTGGAACATGTGATAGTGTTTATAGAGGTTAAGCTTACTCTTTGAGTAAGCTTATTTACATAATTAGAATATTTAAGTGGTGTGGGGCTAATTGAATGGGAAATGACTTTTATGCGGATACATTTATTTTGGCGGTTGGATTTTTTGCAATATATATGTTTTTTCACGCAACACGGGAACGCTTCTACAACAACAACAAGACTTATGACCAAGTTAGGTATATAACTCAATTAGCCTTATCTTTTAATTTTTGGTTCATTAAAAATTTTATTTCTAGTCGGAGGAATCTTATGTATTGTTGCTGGGATATGGGGAATAAGCTTTCCGTTTCTTTAAAAGTCTTCTTAAGCTAAACTTTTCTTTTTGTGCTAACAAAGCAAGTTAGCTTAAGAAGAACCCTTAAGGGTCATTCGAATAAAGCAATAAATTAAGCACAAAATAAAACGGAAATGAATTCGTAATACAAATAAGAAGAAATGTAGGAGTAAAAGTATGAATAAGGACAAAGGGAAAACAACAAATGTATCAGGAAGTTTTCAAGTGATTGAAGACGACCGAAAAGAAACGATTGAGGAAATGAGAAAAGATAACAAATTAGATGAAGAAACGGAATACTATGCACGTATTTTTATGGAAGAGTAATAACTTGAAGGGCTGGCTGCTATTGCCGGCTTTTTTTGTTATTCAACTAAAGGGCAGGATAGTTGAAGAAGATGTTTTCTCTTATTATTGTATTAACCCACCAATGATAAAGAAAGGTCTTACAAATGAATGCTTATAATATAATCCCCCCAATTCCTTTTTTACTTGGATTAGTTGGAATAATGCCTTAGTGTTATCGAGAATAATGATAATAAAATCTTCAACAAAAAACAGGGAGGTAATTAAAGAGGCTAATATAATTTTAATAGGAGTTGGATAGATGAATGAGCCGTTTTATCCCGAAATACGGAACGATTGTTTGTCGGTTAACAGAAGAAGAAAATAAGCGTTTTTTTCCACTATATCAATCTTTCTCTGCAAAGATTAACGGGTTTAGAAAATTACAAAAAATGTTGGTAAATCCAAGTCAGGAGTTAGTTCAACACATCGAAGTGTTAGCCGAAAAATTTGAAAAAAAGAGGTATGCTGTATGGGAACCGTTATACAATCAATATGGTTTGCAGTGGAGGTCAGATACATATATATTGCCTAATCATGATGGGATTCTCTATAATGCAAAAAGTTTCGTACCTGAAAGCTTTGAAAATTCTTATTACAAAGGGGAAGAATCTATGAAAAACGTAAATGAAAATAAACCTATTGACGGCACATTAGTGGGAAAATTAACTGAAGAAGATATCAAACATTTAATGGAAGTAGATGCACTTGATGCTGCACTTCAACATATCAGTATTTCGGTCTCTACTGTTGAGGAATTTGATAAATTCCTGCTTAAATTTCAGGAACTTGAGAAACAAAGAAGAAGTGTGATTATCTCTATATATAAACGAATGAAGATACCGCAAGCTTGGGAGCTTACATTTGATTATTCATTAGGGAATATTTATGTCGTCAATTATGAAGAGCCTTACGAATAATGTAAATTGATATGGTATAGGGATGAGGAAACTTAAAAATATTTTTTGCTCACTATAACGGGTGCGATTGTTCAATAAGAACAGTCGCTTTTCTTATTCCGCTAACGGGGCAGGTTAGCTTAATAACGTGATATGATAAATTATAGTTATTCAGGTTTAATAAGGAGGTCTTATGATAAATAAGAATATCCTTTGTCGAACCCCTGGTGTATACTCTGATGGATTAACAAGAGGAAACTCATACAAAGTAATTGATATAAATAATGATAAAGAAATGGTTCTTATTAAATGCGACAATGGACGATTAAGATGGTTTCCATTATCCCACTTTATTGTGAATAGTGAGGACATCATAGATTTAATAAGCTGGAAGTTTGATGATGAAGTATCAAATGACGCTAATGAAACCAATTGGATAGAAATCAGTATGAAAATGAGTGACGGAAGTGAAAGATGGTGTATTCTATTCACCCCAGAACGATTAAAAAATGCCTTACAGAAACCTGATATACATCCTCCAGGACTCCACATAAAACATATGATAGTTGTTAGAAGTTACAATGTAGAGGATATACAAAGTGTTTTAGAATATCTAAATCAGCAAGATGAATTAATAAGTGCCACATTACCACTTTTATAAGTCAATCTTCTTGTGCTAACTGGCAGGTTAGCTCAACAAGTAATAATGACAGAATAATTGAACTTTGATAAGAGAAAAGTAAATAAAAAAAGGATTTTTTTATGATTGGACTTTTTATTGCTGTTTTTCTCTTTAATATAATTGCTTTTAAAACTAACAAGCAGTTGACTAAAAATCAAATTGTTCATATTTGGTCATTTACTATTATTTTACAGGGGATTGCTGATTTGTATATTGACCACAAATACCAAGGTTATTGGTACTTTACAAAAGATGTTGATTGGGCATCTTTACCTACCCTCACAATACTTTTACCACCTATAAATATGATGTTTTTGAATTGGTATCCGTTTAACTCTCCATTATTAAAAAGAATACTTTATTATATTTACTGGTTAGTTTTTATGTTGTTTTATGAATTAATAGCATTACTTCCAGAACCTTGGGGATATTTCAATTATGGGTGGTGGAAATTGAAGTATTCTTTTCTTGTTGACCCTATTTTGTTGGTTATTTTACTGAATTATTATAAGTGGATTTGTAAGATTGAAAAAAGTCACTAAATGGTTCTTTTGTATAGCAAAGGGGTGCTGCGGCAGCTCTTTTCTTGTTCCGCTAACGGGGAGTTGAGTTCAAGTTCGAGGCTGCTTCGGAACACATTTTCTTATTGAACTAAGGGAGCAGGATTGTTTAATAAGGATAGTGAATTAGGAAATAAGCAAATAGAATTTTTGGAGAGGTGTATCTGTGGAAATTAATACTTTGGTAGAAAAATGTATAAAATCAGCAATTGAATATGGTGTAGCTGCATTTGAGGTTGTCGAAAATTCAAGAAGAACAAATCGATTATTTGATAAGAATTTCAAAAACTTTAAAACATTAAAAAGTCTTGGAAGCAATGGGATTGATGAATTAGAAAAGTTGCTGGAACACTCAAATGACTATGTTAAATATTGTTCTGCCACGCATTTACTTTCGGTAAAGGAAGCAAAGGCGAAAGATGTACTAAAACGATTAGTCAGTAAACCTCAAATTTTTGGATTTGATGTTGAAATGTTAATAATTGAGTGGGATAAAGGTAATTTAAAAGAGTATCTTGGCTAGGTGCTATTGTACTAACGTGCAGGATTGTTGAACAAGGATATATCTGTCGAAAATGACATTGTAGATTTCAATTTCTTTAGGAGGTATATATTGAAAAAATTCCGAGGAAAGAAACGTTATTTTCGTGAACTATGGAAACAAACAGAAGTAAATAAATGTGACATTCAACTTGATGGGTGGTTCGATTTTTGGCATAGACATCTTGATTTTTGGGGAATTGGTAATGATAGTGTGAGATATAGAAAAGAACATGTAAAAGCACATTTGGCTTTATACAATAACTTATTAAAGGAACTTGAAACATTTAATAAACCATACCAATCTTGGGTGTTAATTAACTTGAATGACGCTGGACAAGATGCAGTATTTATTCATACGTTCAATCCCAACAGTGATAATTATCCATATAAAAACCATAATATTGACTGGAATTGCAGTATTCTTAACATTTTTAAGGAACTAATAGATATAAAAAGTTATAATGTGGGCTTTTTAAGTAATGAATATGGAGAAAGGTATTATATCCAATCCAAGTTTTATGGAACTCCGTTATAAACTTGCTTGATACAAGTCTTATGAGGCATTATGAAGTCTAATTTAAAGGTGATTTAATTATGTATCAATAGGTTCTACTCCATTGAGATTGTGAAGAGATGTACTTAAAGTAACGGGTGCAAGAGTTGAAGAACACGGCTGTCATTGAGGCAGCTTTTTTTATTGAGCTAACGTGGCAGTTTAGTTTAAGTACATTCCTTCACAAAGTTATAGAAAAGAAACAAATTTCCCCATAGTTATAAACGGTAAACTAAAAACTTCTTTGTTGAACTTTGCTCATTTTTGCCTTTTTAAGAACAACTCCCAAAACAATGAGGGAAATCAAAATAATGATAATTGAATTTGAAAGGAACAAAGACTGAACAGTATGAAAGTTTAATAGCTTAGAAACCACTGTCCCCTCATAAGGAGATAGGGTAGCACCAATGTTATAAGCAACTAACACCATTGTTGTTCCAAGCTTTGCCATTTTTTTGCATTGTTGCGTAAATGTATGAAACAAATATGGCATCATACAACGAAAAGAAAAGCCAATAGCCATTGAACAAAATGTCGTGAGTACGATACTTTCTGAAATAGTCGTGATATAGATAGAAATTCCGAGAAATAAAAGTGCAACTGGCATGATATAATCCTTCAGCAGTTGAAAAATTCTACCGAATGAAAAACCGGCAATAAATGCGCCTAAACCAATGAAGGCAAGATTATTGCTGCCAATAGTTGCATTGCCAATGTGTTTTTCTAAAAGCAGTGGGGTAACCTGAATATTGTAATTAATAAAAATGGTTACAATCACAAAAAGCAAAATACCATAACCAAAGACCGAGCGATAGGATCCTACGTCGTTGGGGCTGTCCGATTCAGTTCCTTTTAGTTCTGCTTTTCTTTTTGCCATCTTCTTCTTATCATTCGGAACAAAGAAAAGGAATCCCAGAAAAATTGGAAGCGCCAGAGTATATATAAGAAACGATGTATACCAGTTGATTTCAACAACTGCCCCACTATAAACGTCAAACAAATGCCGCCCAATCCTTCAAAGGCACTTTCCAATCCAATAACAGCTGCTTTTCTGCGGGGATCATCCTGAAATATATCACTAATCATTTGAATGATTAAGCGGTTGAATAAACCGATTCCTAAACCAAAGAAAATGCGTGTAAGAAATAAAAACGAAAAGGTATCATGTTTTAGTACCGGAAAAACCCCTGCAAAAAAACAAGCGTTAAACCAATCAATATCGTTCTTTTCTTTCCAATCCATAGTTCCAAACGGTTCGCAACTAAAATACCTAAAATTACAAACAGTGAAGGAATGGTTGTTAACAGCCCTACATGGGTTGGATTTACTGTCGGAAATTCCTTTTCGATTGCAGGAATGTTTGCGGCAATCAAAGGACCTGATGAGATCAACAAAGCAACTGACAGCAAAGAATATATTTTTAACCTGTCCATACGAATAATAACCATCTCCTTTCCCCACATTTTTTTATGCAAGTTCAATTTTAAGGTCATGACCTAACCATATAACCCTTAAAAAAATCAATGATAATTCATTAATCAACATCTGTTTAATATCATAAAGAGAAATGAATGTATTCAATGGTTAAATTAATGCAATTCGTTGATTACTCAACAAATCAATCAAAATTGTTGAGTATCTATAAAAGGTTGGTTAAGTCAGCATGTCTAATATACATATCATCAACTTAATCGCTGCATTTTTAATAACTTCTTAGCTTAAGGTAACGACTGTACCACTTCAATATTTTTCTGCCATACGACCGTTATAATAAACGTATCGAATCAATGATTCGATACGTTAGTTTTTTACAATTTGTTATAGGTTTCATCATCGACAGGTTCTAACCATTCCGGCTTACCTGCAGTGATTGCAATGTGTTCAAACCAACTATCTTTTGCTGCACCATGCCAATGTTTCACACCATCGTGAGTGACAATAACATCGCCAGCTTTTAAGAATTGAGCAGGCTTTCCTTCTTCTTGATACCATCCTTCGCCACCAGTTACCAATAAAAGCTGGAATCCATCACGATGGATATGCCAGTTATTTCTGCATCCAGGTTCAAAAGTTACATTTCCAACACCAACATTCACTTTAGGGTCAGCAACTAATCCTTGAAGATAACTTTGTCCCACAAAGTATTGTGCGTATGCATCATTTTTCTCGCCAGCTGGGAAAATAACTCCATTTTTTACTTCTTCATGTTTTGCCATTTTAATTCCTCCAATAAATTTTATTATTATTAACCGACTTGAACAGTTGGACGGACAATTAATTCATTGATTGTAACATCCTCTGGTTGTTCGATTGCAAAAGCGATAGTCTTAGCAATTCTTTCTGCAGGAATGGCTACTTGATAAAAGTCCTCTAAGCCTGCTTTCATGGTTGGGTCGGTTGTCGTTTCTAAGAGCTCACTGCTAATAGCACCAGGAGAAACATTGGTTACACGGATATTCGTGCCACTCATCGCTTCTTCTTGACGCAAGCCTTCAGAAATGGCTTTTACTGCAAATTTTGTACCGCAATAAACCGTTCCGCCTGGGTAAATGTTATGTCCAGCTACAGAAGAAAGATTAATAACGTGACCTGATTTACGCTGTCTCATAGATGGAACGATAGCAGCAATAGCATACAAAACACCTTTGATGTTTACATCAATCATCTTATCCCACTCGTTAACTTTATTTTCAGCAAGAAACGCTTGTGGCATGATTCCAGCATTGTTGACTAGTACATCAATTTTTCCAAATTCTTTAAGAGCATACGCAGCAAGTTCTTCCATTTGTTGACGAGAAGACACATCTGTAACTTTATAAATAGCTTGTCCGCCACTTGTTTGAATCTCATCTTGTAATTTCTTTAATCGGTCTTCACGACGAGCTGCGAGTATCAATTTTGCACCTTTAGATGCAAGTTCTTTAGCAGTAGCTTCTCCAATTCCAGATGAAGCACCAGTAATAATGACAACTTTATTTTGAATATTAGACATGATAAATAACACCCTTTCTTAATTTTCAGGAATAATTTAATTAACGCAGGCTAAAGCGTTCAGTGTTCTTGGAAAGCCCATATATGGAAGGCAATGGGTGATGGCTGTGATCAATGTTTCTTTGTCATTGCCCACATTTTTATTACCCTGTACATGTGCCTTAACTTGACCTTCAGCACCACCCAAAGCACTGATGATGCAGAGAGTTAACAATTCTCGTGTTTTTAAATCAAGCCCGCCACGAGTATAGAAATCTCCGAAGCAAAAAGCAGAAAGATAATCCTGTATATGCTTTTGGTTTGTTGGAGCATTTTCCCGCATTTTTGCAATTAATTCGCCAAATATTTCAACATGTACTGCAAGTCCTTTATCAAAACGATTATCTTCATCTACAGTATTTTGACTTTCAAACGGTAAAGAGATATTCTTCATTTTGAAAACCTCATTAACCTCATTGATAGCATTTAATGTTTTCGGGAATCCGATATACGGAGCACACTGATAAACAGCCTCTTTGATTTCTACAGGTGTAAGACCAACATTTAGTGCCGCACTAACATGTGCCTTCAGTTGAGGCAACGTCTGATTGGTTGCGAGCACTACCAGAGTAATTAACTCACGCTGTTTGTCATCTAAATTACCTTGATAAAAAACTTCCCCAAAAATGAAATAGCTCAGTATGTTCTGAAAATCAGGATCAGTAGCATGTGCGGCAGTTACTCCCTCGCCAAATAGCTGGTTGAACTTATCCTTGCTCCTTTCAACACGATTCATTATTAAACCTCCTCTATGAAATCAATTAACTCTCTTTAATTATTTCAAAAGTAGTAAAAGTTGATGTGTTAATAAATCGCATATTGATACGTTATCGCACATCTGTATATAATATAAAATGAATAGAGGGTAACTGCAATAATCAAAATGCCGTGATTTGTGCGTTACTGCACAAGTTGATTAAATTTGTACGATAACTTTTAAGAAAGCTCGGTGATTACAACAATGCCTAAAGTAGATAGAAGAGTACAAAAATCTCAAGAAGCAATAAAAAAGGCTTTTATTGAACTGTTGTCTGAAAAAAGTTTTGATCATATTACGATACAAGATATTTCTGACAAGGCAAACGTCGGTCGAAGAACCATTTATGATCATTACATCGATAAATATGATTTACTGGATAAGCTCATTGAAGAACATATAAACGAATTAAGGAAACTGTGCAAATCGGCAGCTGATTTGAATTTTGTCGAGGGAAATCTGATGTGGTTTGAATACTTTGAACGTAATTCTTCATTCTTTTCAACCATGCTAGCAAGTAAAGGAGCCACTACTTTTCGTAGTCATTTCCTAAAATTTGTGATTGAGGAGTTAGAGGGTGAAGTAGATGTGACCGAAGGAAAGAATCAAGGATTAAATAAGGATTTAATTCTTAAATTTTTTGGAGCAGCAATAGTAGAGTTAGTAACAGCGTGGATTGCCAATGGATTATCTGAACCAACTCAAGTTGTGGCAGAACAGATGGGGATTTTGTTGGATAGAAACTTTTAGTTATAGGATAGTTTTTCATATTTAAACGAAGATTGTGAAGGAATATACTTAAGCTATCGGGTGCAAGAGTTGAAGAACCAACTGCCATCAAGGTGGCTTACCTTCTTTAAGTAAAGGGCAGGTTAGCTTAAGAAGAACCATTTAAATATCTCCCACTTTTTTACCGATTTATGGTAATGTTGAAGTAGTGAACATTTATGAAGAATTACTATGTAATAGGGATTGTCCGCTTTCAATATTTAATGTCTTTTGTTTGTTTAGTTGTTCTATTTGTTATTATTCGATATGCCGTTTGGAGCAGGATTTCAGAACGAAATTGGTTACAGATTGGATCACTGAGACTGCCGAGGGGGAAATGTGTCAATGAAAAAACGAGCACTTGGTCATAACGGTCCACTGGTTTCTGAGATTGGTCTCGGTTGTATGGGGATGTCATGGCTATATGGTAATGCTGAACGAAACGAAAGCATTGCAACAATCCACGCAGCACTTGAGGAAGGCATTACACTCTTTGATACAGGGGATTTCTATGGCGATGGACACAATGAATTACTTCTACGTGAAGCATTCCAAGGAATCCAACGGGAAAATGTGTTCATTTCAGTAAAATTCGATGGCAAGCTACACTCTCAGGGCAAGAGTCATCGAAAGAGTGATAACCACCCTCATACAGTAAAGAATTTCCTTGAGGATACCCTACTGCGCCTAGGTGTTGAATACATCGATCTGTATCAACCAGGCACAGCCTGCATCGATCCAAACGTACCAATTGAAGAAACGGTTGGTGCAATTGCCGATATGGTAAAGAAGGGATATGTGCGTTACCTTGGTCTTTCTGAAGTAGGAGTGGATACAATTCGTCGCGCACACGCTGTACATCCTATTAGTTGGCTGCAAATGGAATACTCACTATTTAATCGGAGCATCGAATCAAATATCTTGCCAACTCTACGGGAATTAGGTATTTCGCTTTCTGCTTATGGTGTTCTCTCAAGAGGTTTATTGAGCGGTACATGGTCAAAAGATCGGGTTCTAGGTTTGGATGATAAACGCAGTAATGGTCCGCGGTTTGCCAACGAAAATATTGAAAAAAATTTAGCCCTTGTAGAGGCATTGCGTGAAATTGCTGAAGAAAAGCAAGCAACCATTGCGGAGATTGCTATCGCGTGGGTTTTATCCAAGGGTGAGGATGTTATCCCATTGATTGGTGCAAGAAAGCAGTCACAACTTCATGTTTCACTCGGCGCAGTTGACCTGAACTTAAGTTCAGACGACCTTTTACGAATTGAAGGAGCCGTACCTTCAGAACTTGTCGCCGGCGAATATTACCCGGTACCACGGAAAAAATGGTTCTTCAACTACCATGAAAATTAACTTCTGTGACATCCGAAAAATGGCAATACTTAAATAGACGCAGCTCATTCATCTTTTTAAAAAAGGGGAGGAGCGTCTAATCGATGGTGTATATGTACTTGATTAATGGATTAGGAGGCTTCTGTTATTGTAACCGTATAACCTAAGTTTTCTAGTCTTCGAACCGAATGCCGTACAATAGATACTTGTCTTTGCTTATCAAAATAATCTTCGCCTAAGTCAACGTACATTTCTTTTCGGGTTAGAAGGTAATATGCGATTCGCAACATCGCATGGGCGACTACAATTGCTGCCTTTTTCTTTCCCTTTCGTCCAGCTGTGCGTCTATACAGTGCACCGAGATAGTTTTTTGAACCTCTTACTGATTGAGCTGCTTCTGTTAATGCGGATCTTAAATACTTATTTCCCTTTTTTGATCTGCTAGATTTTCTTTTTCCTGCGCTTTCATTGTGTCCAGGGACCAAGGCTGCCCATGAACACAAATGTGCGGCAGTCGGGAATTGGTTTCCAACATCCGTACCAATTTCAGCTAAGATTTGTTCAGCCATTCTTGTGGCGATACCAGGAATGGAATCGAGTCGTTCTATATCTTCTTGATAAGTGCTTACTCTTTGCGCTATCTCTTGGTCTAACATTTCAATTTGCTCAGTTAGAAAATCAATGTGAGTTAAAATCGTTTTTAACATTAAGCGTTGGTGTGGGTTTACATAGCCCTGAAGTGCCAATTCAAGTTCTTCTTTTTTCTTTTTCATTGTACGACGAGCGAAGTTTGCTAGTTTTTCAGGATCTTCTTCACCATCTGCGATTGCTCGAAGCATATCTTTCGATGAAACACCCATAATATCAGATACAACAGAACCTAGTTTAATGTTGGCTCCTTCTAAAACCTTTTGAATCCTATTATGTTGTCTGGCGCGTTCTTCAATGATACTCCGGCGATAGCGAACAAGTTCCCGCAGTTCTCGTTGATTCCGATCCGGAATGAAACTTGCTTTCAGTAGTCCATGACGAAGAAGTTGGGCTATCCATTCGGCATCTTTAACATCCGTTTTGCGTCCCGGAAGTGCCTTCATGTGTTGAGCATTTACAACTAAAAACTCTATTCCTTCGGACTCTAATAAATTAACAATAGGTTTCCAATAAACACTCGTACTTTCCATAGCTACGTGAGTACAATTATTCTCCTTAATCCAGTCCAATAACTTTAATAGAAAAACCGTTTTAGTAGAAAATGTTTGAATCTCCTTTCCTTGTGAAGTCATAATACAAGCAGTGATATTGTCCTTATGGACATCTAATCCACATGCTCTTTCAATGATAACATCCACTGAAATCTTCCTTTCTAGGCTTGAAAATTGGAGGCTGGTGCAACAATCAGAATTAGGATTAATCTACCATGAGTGCTTCCCGAAAGGGAGCGACAGTTTGTGGTGCACCGTGGTCGTTGGAGTCAGACTAACGGATGGGCTCTAAGGCACCATAGTTGATCGACCTTCCTCTCCCAGCCATAGAAGCAGTATGGACGGATTCAATACATTTTCATTCTTTGTGGTGAAGTGCTGATTTTTAGCGATTCATGGATGGCTAACGGTTTGCTTTAGTAAAATAACTAAAGTGCCATTTTTGTAGCCTTTTTACACTTTCTCATATTCAGCAATCGGGCGCTTTTATTGAGTAACGAAAAAGCCCAATTTCTCAGTTTTAAAATTGAGAAATTGGGCTTTTTATTTTGGAATTTCCTTAACGTTGTAAATATGCGCGTTTTGCTGGTGCTACCCCTAGCCGTATTGTTCCCGGCGCGTTCGGGTTACTTGATCCCCAAACCTTCCTCAAATGTTATCTATTCATAAACCCTTCAATTTCCTCAACAGAGCGGAAAATATTCTTTGAGAGAACCTCATGACCTTCTTCTGTAACTAAAACGTCATCCTCAATCCTTATTCCTATTCGTTCTTCTTCAATATATAATCCTGGTTCGACGGTTAGCACCATTCCAGGCTGCAATATTAAGTCCGCACGTCTGCCGACGTCATGAGTGTCTAGTCCAAGCATGTGGCTTACCTGGTGAAAATAATAATTCCCTATTTCATTTTCTTCTTTTATTAAACCAATTCTCACGCACTCTTCAGCTAGGACTTTGTTTGTATGCTCATTTAATTTCGCGAATGGAACACCTGGTTTTATAAGTGCTGTGGTTTCTCTTAATGCTTTTAAAACAATATTGTAGAAGGTTTTTTGTCTTTCTGTAAATTTACCATTAACAGGATAGGTAAAGCTAATATCAGCATTGTAATAGTTATGTTGTGCACCTAAATCAAGAAGGACAAGGCTGTTATCTTCAACTACTGCATCATTTTTTTCATAATGAAGGACAGTAGCATTTTTGCCGCCCGCCACAATCGTGTTAAAAGCAAAATGTTTTATCCCTTCTGTTTTAAGGGTGAAATTAAAATAGGCTTCAAGCTCATATTCCTTCATTCCAGGTTTTGAATGGCTCATTAGGTTTTTGATTCCTCTATAGGTAATCTCAATAGCCTTCTTCATTTCTTCAATTTCGTCAGGTGTTTTAATAACGCGCAGTTCACTAATTTCATTATAAACATTTTTAATTTTCAGGTAAGGATAATTGGACTGTATTTTTCCGGCAAATTGCTGTGCTTTTGTGGTAACGAATTCTAATTCTCTTCTCTCCAGATCTAAATATACATTCGTTATGGTGTTTCTGATTATAGTCCGGGATAGCATTGATTCAAATTCTTCGATAAATAGTATATTACTTATTCCAGAAGCTTTGGCAACTTCTTCTTTGGTTAGAGACTTACCCACCCATCTTTCTAATAGTGGATCAGCTTTTTTGATAAATAAATACTCTTCTGCTTTTTTATTAATTTTATGAACTAGTAAAATTACATTAGGTTCATCAATACCAGTTAGGTAATAAAAATTACGGTTTGGTACAAATGGATATACATCATCTGCAGATCTTTGCGGTGCTTTCCCTGCAAACATTATCAGGAGAGAGGCATCTTCCAGTTTTTCAAATAATAGATTACGATTTTTTGAATGAAAATCCTTTTGCATTCCATTACCCCTTTTCTAATAATTAGTAATTTACTCGTCTAATTATATTCTCAACTTTCTCACTTAGAAAAACTTAATTGATCCAGTCGTGCTAAAGGCTTGTTTGGCATTATTCGTCATCCTTGACTCGAAAAAATGCCCATAAAGAGTTGATGGATCAAAACAAAATGGAAAAAAGTGATCGTAGGAATGGAGCCGACGGGTCACTTAAACTACCATGAAAGTACAAAACAGTGAAAATCTAAAAAAGACAATGCTAAAGTTGACCCAGCAATTATAATTTTTAAAAAAGCTGAGCCTAAAATTAAACCTCATGTCGCAATATCATTATGACCACAAAAACCCTACTTTCATTCTCTGTGGTGAAGCGATGATTTTTCGATTCATGGGTGACTAACGGGTACGATACTTCAAGAAGAAGGTTGCAATTTTCTTTTTCAACAAGGTAGATTGTGACATGTTGCACTTAAACTATCGGGCAGGTTACTTAAAAAAGGAATTCACGCAAGAACTGAAAAGAAGTTTTGAAAGCTTTTTTGTAAAGGACAATACATAATGTCGTTTCCATTCAATTGCATTACTGAGTTTATTTTTTTTGAAACTGAAATGGCTCCATCAGATGTTATTTTAATTCCTGGTGCAGTGAGACTCAACTAATGGAAATTGCAGTATCTTTATATCAACAGGGATTTGCACATTACATATTACTGTCATGGGGTTAACCCAAGTTTAGAATCCACAGATTGGGAACTCTTAAGAAATATTGGAATTACAGGCGAGACTCCTCAAGAATCCATTTTAAAGGAATATATAGAAATGAGTATATTTGAAAAGGCAAGTTTCTGCTTGGATGTTCTTGGAACAATGGAATACACCCGAAAAAGGTCATATTGGTATGTAAAGCATACCATTCCCGCAGAGCATTATTTTCTTATCAAACGGCGTTTACAAAAGAAACTGAATACTTTGTTTCGCCCAAAATTGACAGGACTGAAATAACTAAGGAAAACTGTTTATTATCTGAAGAAAGGATATAACGTGTAATGAAAGGGGCTGAGAAAATCGGTAAATACTTCGGTCCTCATTTTCCTAACTGGGTGAAATAAACCACGAATCTATAGATGGTGATTAGTTTTTCTTATTGCACTGAACTTTTTTAAAAAAAGTAATACACTTGTCTAATCTCCTCTGTCCACTTTTACATAGATTATAAAGTGAAATTTATAAGAGGGAGGAATAGATTGGACATGATGCATTCAAAAAACGTCAATAATGATATAAACGTAAAGAGCGAAAAATTAAAAGACCTAAAAGTAAGTATTATAATGCCTTCCTACAATAAATACGATTATGTTTCCCTTTCGCTGTATTGTTTGAACAGGCAAACCTTTAGTCCTGCTAATTATGAAGTAATTTTAGTAGATGATTGTTCGACGGATAATACACACTTAATTCCAGAGGAATTCAATCCTTTATTTAAGAAGTTTAAGTATATACGCCCAAAAAAAAATATCGGAAGATCTAAAGCACGTAACCTTGGTTTAAGGTATGCAGAAGGAGATATCATCATTTTTCTGGATGCTGAAATGCTTACAGAACCCGACTTTGTTGAAAATCACTTTAGGCATCATCAGAACGAGGAAAATTTAGTTGTTTGTGGAGCAATGCACTATCGGGGAATATACACGTTTCTAACATCTAAATATAATCAAAATCAATGGAGTCATATAAATTCCTTTGTAGGCAACGATTCTTTCTTTAAATTTTCGTATAATAATTATATCCAAAATCATCCTGGCTCGGATAGCCTTTATCCACTTATTACCAATAAAAACATCGACGATTATAGCTATAAAAGACTTTCATTTCCGAACTGGTATTTTACTAACATGCTAAACATGGGTTTACGTGATTTTGGTTCAGACCTAAGGAATTATACACTTCCCTATATTGCGTTTTTAACAGGGAATGTTTCGGTGCATCGAAAGCAATTGGAAAAAACGGGATATTTTGATGAGTCCTTCCAAGGATATGGTGCAGAGGACTGGGAGTTGGGTTACCGATTGTATAAAGAAAGTGCACGCTTTATCCTGGACCCTAAATGTTTTTCTTATCACCAGGAACATCCCGTTTCCCCAAGCAATTTCCCGGAAGCAATGGGCAACTTATACAAATTTATGAAAAAACATCCTCATTTTGATGTATTGTCTCTTGCCCTTGAACATAAGCCAGGACTTACTTTTACGCAAATCCACTATGTAGTTAGCCAATATAATGAACTTTCTAACCTTTACCCTGATGATTTAAAAGAATTCAAACAAACACTATGCGATATGTTGTTAAACCTAGTAGAAAAATTGAAGAACAACAAACCTGTAGAAAATTTGCATGATACAGATAATCATAAAGCCAAAATTCTTATACAACAACTTAAGTCCGTGAGAGATAATCAGTTGTATGTTCTTGCGGATACCTTTGAGGAATTGTTTAAACTATAGTAGGAAGATCTTAAATGTTTGAAACACCTTAAAGAAATGTAATTTAAAAAGAAAATATTGTATGTGGTAGTGCTAATTATATTCTCATGTCTTTCACCAATGTTTACAGTAGGCTTTACTAAAAAAGGTTCTTTATACTTGGACACATCTTTAACGGGGTAATAAATAAAAGTTTGTGAAATGTTGTACTTAAAGTAACGGGTGCGATTCTTCAAATAGGAGGTCGCCTTTTTTCCTTTTTCAAAGAAAGATTGTGAGATGATGTACTTAAACAATCTGGCTGATTAGTTGAAGAAGGAGCACTTTTAAAAAACCAATACGCAATAAAAATAGTGCTTCACAACAGTGACAGCACCTAAATTACACACTAATCCCAGATACGGATTCTTGGAACACCTGCGGTTCTTAAATAATCTAATAACTGACCAGTATGAACAGATTCGTGATACGCAATGCGTAGGAGCATATCCCCCAGGTCTCTTATGTATCCTGAATCAGAACGGTCAATCTTAATATTAGTTAAGTCTTCTTCAGAAAATGATCTGATTGTATTTATGAATTGATTACGATAGGGTTCGGCAAATTCCAATTCAGAATTTACAGAAGTGAAAGGTCTGTTTTCAAAAGGCGAATTAAAAACGGATAAACTTCCTTGATTAATAAGTGCCAGGTGATAATAATATTCGCTTTCCAGTACGTGCCGGACCATTTCTAGACAATGCATTGCTTCATTATCTGGCTTCCAACCTAGTTTTTCTTCAGGAATAGACTTCCAGACTTTGATACTTCTTCTTCTAACTTCATTTAAGTTTAAAATAATTAATTCTATTGAATTCATAAAAGTACCTCCTTTGATAAGCATATTATAATTATACACGAATAAATGTTCGTGCCAATCTGAAGGAGGAATATTTTACAATATTTAGTTGTACTTTATACGAACGGTGCAAGAGAAGCTGGTGCGGAGATTTAAAGGATTGTTTCATTGTTGTTGAACTAAAGGAGCAGGTTAGTTAAAGAATAGTTGCTTTTTATTATTTTATATCGTATTATAAGATATATTCTTAAGATGCGATATAATGAGGTGTAATATGGTAAATGAAATTGAACAGTTGAATCAACTTTGGACGGATATTTATTATCAATTACGTTATAACCACCAAGAAAAAATTACTCACCAAGCGATAAGGATCCTACAAGTGATCCAAAAAGAGGACGAAGTAGGAATAGGAATAAAAGAAATTGCTGAAGCGATTCAGGTGTCTCATAACACGGCTTCAGAACATATTAAACGCTTATTGGAAAAAAATTATGTATTTAAAACTCGCAGCATCGAGGATGAGCGAAAGGTCATTTTAAGGCTTACCGATTTGGGAAGCAATGTATTGCACCATCATTCCAGTCTCGATGAAGAAAAACTTAAGCAAGTTTTATTAGAAAAAATGAGCGAAGAAGAAAGGATACTCATCTTAGAGGCATTTACATTATTAAAGGAGAGAGCAGAAGATGTTCGCAATCGTTAAAATCCTTATTTCAGCTATTATCATTGGCGTTATTACAGAAATTTCACGAAGATACCCTCAACAAGGTGGAATAATTGCTGCTTTACCTATCGTTAGCGTTTTAAGTATTTTTTGGCTATATGTACAGGGTGAACATATGGACAAATTAAGCAAGTTTGCTATGGGTGTAGTTTGGGGGATTCCTGGTACTGTTGTAATGTTGTTAATTATAGGAATAGCACTGAAACATTCCGTTCATTTAATTGCTTCATTAGGTCTGGGAATCACTGGTTGGCTAATCCTCTATTTTGCTCAAGACCTAATTGTGAAACATTTAATTAGCTAATTTTATAGGTGTGATTTTTTTAATAGCAAGGTCCCTTTTTTTATCCTGAATAAAGATTGTGAAATATTGGACTTAAACTATCGGGTGCTTATGTTAAAAATGAAATGGCTGCTGAGATCCCGTTTTCTATTCACCGCGGCAGATATATATAGTATGAGCTTTGACCGTATCCATCGTAAATAATTAAACAAAAACATCCACTTTTCAACTAATGAAGGCGTTTCTGTAATTTGCACCAAAACTTGTTAGGAATCAAAAAAATTTTTATAAGACCATTTCATTATTAGTTTTTATCTATTATACTTTATATATCAGGCTATGATACTTCTTCCTTCTACAACTTATCGAATAAAAAGCAGAGGTATCGCTTTCCTGATTATAATTATAAACAGAAATATCATTAGAAAAAATCAGGCTGTGAGATATCTCGATTACCTGATTTTTTTATTTTTTTTAAAATAATGAATTCTAGATTGGAAGCTGATGGAGATGGGCAAAAACAGTATCTTTGTGCGCAGAAAAGGGAAATTGATTGTGAATCAAGGACCTGAAAACGTATTATGTTTAGATGTGTTAGCCACAGCTTTAAAAAACATTGAAAAACTTGGCTTTACATTTTCAGAAAAGTTGATAAATACTGTTCGCACGATGAACGAAAAGGAGTTTTTCTATTTCTATAATACTCTTATCCTTGACCTCCAAGAAATGACTGGAGCAAATGGAAGTTTTCATCCGATGTATCCAAATTTTCCAACACAAGTGATGGATATGGATGAGGCTGAATTATATCTAAATGCTATTGTTCACTATTGCTCTGTTGCTGTAAAAGATTCCATTGGGGTTAATCTCCCGAACAATGGACTTCCAAAATATGAAAAAGTGATGCGTTCTCCCCTTATAGAAAGAACAGATCTTCGTATTTTAGACCTAGCGAAAGACGAAGATTTTATTTTAATGATTCAAAATTTAATCAGCGCAAAAACGTCGATTTCCGGAATAGATAAACAGGATGTTGCATGGGCAATCGAGCATATGGATGATATCACTTCCTTATTGCCTGACTCAATTCCATTAAAGGAAAATGTCGCATTTATAGGTGCTCAATTACTCCAATTGAAAAAAGTGGATGTAAATGTAATTTCCAGGTATTTCGAAACAGCAACAGACGTATTGCGTTTAGCTGTAGCACTCTCAGGAGGAGACGTAAGTTTAGCATCAAGCACCCGTTTCAAGAGCTTTAATCGTCCGGAACGCCGTTTGCTCATGTCTTTATTGGATTCGGTTAACCATCCTGAAGAAGACATGCTTCGTCACAAGGAGGCTTGGAAGCGCTTAGGTGAACGACTGCATCCGGGCGAATTCAAATCAAAATATTCTAAAGTTTACCAAGCCTTTAAGGCAGTCCGAGGAAATGTTCCACTCCAAACATTTGGAAGGAAATTGGAGCATTTATTAGAGCAGAAAGATGCTTTGGCAGCTATTATTCTTTTGAAGAAGCGACCTGGCGATTTCGCGAGAAGACTGGATCACATTATCCGCATTTCAGAAGAACCTCAACAAGTGGTTAAATCTTTTTCAGAAGTGGTAGGTTCTGTTTCAACGCGAGTTCTATTACAGGTTCACGCACACTTCAAAAACCGAAACAACGGCAGTGATATTCGTGTATTTTTCCCAAAAGGAAATGTTGGGAAAGCTATCAGCATTTCGAATGAGTTGATACACATTGAAGAAGAAATTTGCTGCTCAGTCGTTAGTACAATCGAAGAAGAGCTAGTGACACGCTTCAGCAAATTTCCTCCCTTGGGGAAAGTTTTTTTGGATAAAGAGCTACAGGATTATCTTGTTCCGTTTTCCCAAAGGAGCGCTTCAAGGTCAATTCACACCATTTCCCGTGGAAGCCAGCTAAAGATTCCGGAAGGTGATACGATACGTGCGTATGTCTGGTGGAGGAACATGGACGGAGACGATCCTTGGGAAACTAGAGTAGACCTTGATCTTTCAGTTACGATATTTGACGAGAAATGGAAGTTTATGGACCAGGTTTCGTATACCAATCTTCGTTCTAATGGGTTCTGTATGTTTCATTCCGGTGATATTACGGACGCTCCAAAAGGTGCTGCTGAATTTATCGATATGGATATACCGAGCATAGTGAAAAAAGGTGGACGATATGTGATTGTCAATGTTAACTGCTTTACTGGTCAAAGCTATGGCGAACTGCCAGAATGTTTTGCAGGCTGGATGATCCGAAAAGAACCACGTTCGGGAGAGATTTTTGAGCCGAAGACCGTGGTTGACAAGTTTGACATTACTGCAGATACACATATTTGCATTCCTGTTATTTTTGACCTCGCTAAACGTAAAGCTATCTGGGCGGATATTGCTTTGCGGAGAAATCCGAATTACGCGATTAATATTGAAGGAAATTTGATTGGGATTGCTGCAACCGGCAAAAGTTTGACTTCTCTTACAAAGCCAACGCTTTACGATTTGTTTATGCTACATGCGAACGCTCGGGGTACGCTTGTTGAAATACAAAAGGAAGCCGATACCATATTCTCAGTGAATGAAGGAATAACTCCTTTTGAAATCGATAAAATCATGGCTGAGTTTCTGGTTTAATTTAGACTGTGCTTAGTGCATAGTCTTTTTTTGTTTTAATTAAAATAGTTTTTATTTACACGAAGAAAAACATTCCCCGAGGTTCCTTGATATAAAGCGATGAATGCTTGTATGATTAATGCTTATAATGAGAGGGTTGGTTTAGGTGGCCCAGGCTCAGGTTTTGGTTTTGGACCAGGACTTGGTTTTGGAGCTCCAGGCTATCCGCACCCACACTACCCGTACTACCATCATCATTACCCGTACTACCATCATCATTACCCGTACTATCATCATCACTATCCATACCACCACCACTACCCTTATTAAAATGCTGCTACTAAATAAAAATACAAAAAAAGCCCTTAAGGGGCTTTTTGGGTGTCTAAAAGATTCATCAGCAAGATGTATGTTTAAGGGGAGGCTATTGAGATTTTGCTAAACTGTAATTAATATAGTGCTGCCTGTGGTGGGTGCGGTTGAGCTGGAAGATGTACTGGATATGGTGGGTGTGGATGTGGAATGCAGGTGCTATAATATGGAATCACAATTATCCTCCTTATTTTAATCCACCTTATGCAAAAGCCCAGACGTAGTGTTTTAATATAGAGTTGGAGTTGGTGGAGAACAATGGAAGTTAACAATATCTCTTAAAGCAACCGAATATTGATTCCATCTTCCGCCGAAAAACCTATAGCCATAAACTCTTTGATTCCCAACAGCCGTCAAAAAAAACCAGAAATTGTCTCCGTTTCTAAGCCACAGATACGTGAATCGATAAATACAATTTTGAAGACCCAAGGGACTTTGTGCATAGTGTGGCATTTGTCGTATATTTTCCATATTTCGAAGTTCACTCCTTATTGAAATTAGACTAATAACCAGTTTATGCTGAGGGTCAAAGCTGGATTGGATGAATGCCTAGTAGCCCACCTAACTACAAATATGAATGAAAAAGGATATATGAATGGATTAGGTATCTATTTTTATTGTGAACGGTATCTTTAACCAAAGTAAATTATGAATAGTTTATAAGCCATGGAGTTGTTCAACTACCATGAAAATTAACTTCTGTGACATCCGAAAAATGGCAATACTTAAATAGACGCAGCTCATTCATCTTTTTAAAAAAGGGGAGGAGCGTCTAATCGATGGTGTATATGTAGTTGATTAATGGATTAGGAGGCTTCTGTTATTGTAACCGTATAACCTAAGTTTTCTAGTCTTCGAACCGAATGCCGTACAATAGATACTTGTCTTTGCTTATCAAAATAATCTTCGCCTAAGTCAACGTACATTTCTTTTCGGGTTAGAAGGTAATATGCGATTCGCAACATCGCATGGGCGACTACAATTGCTGCCTTTTTCTTTCCCTTTCGTCCAGCTGTGCGTCTATACAGTGCACCGAGATAGTTTTTTGAACCTCTTACTGATTGAGCTGCTTCTGTTAATGCGGATCTTAAATACTTATTTCCCTTTTTTGATCTGCTAGATTTTCTTTTTCCTGCGCTTTCATTGTGTCCAGGGACCAAGGCTGCCCATGAACACAAATGTGCGGCAGTCGGGAATTGGTTTCCAACATCCGTACCAATTTCAGCTAAGATTTGTTCAGCCATTCTTGTGGCGATACCAGGAATGGAATCGAGTCGTTCTATATCTTCTTGATATGTGCTTACTCTTTGCGCTATCTCTTGGTCTAACATTTCAATTTGCTCAGTTAGAAAATCAATGTGAGTTAAAATCGTTTTTAACATTAAGCGTTGGTGTGGGTTTACATAGCCCTGAAGTGCCAATTCAAGTTCTTCTTTTTTCTTTTTCATTGTACGACGAGCGAAGTTTGCTAGTTTTTCAGGATCTTCTTCACCATCTGCGATTGCTCGAAGCATATCTTTCGATGAAACACCCATAATATCAGATACAACAGAACCTAGTTTAATGTTGGCTCCTTCTAAAACCTTTTGAATCCTATTATGTTGTCTGGCGCGTTCTTCAATGATACTCCGGCGATAGCGAACAAGTTCCCGCAGTTCTCGTTGATTCCGATCCGGAATGAAACTTGCTTTCAGTAGTCCATGACGAAGAAGTTGGGCTATCCATTCGGCATCTTTAACATCCGTTTTGCGTCCCGGAAGTGCCTTCATGTGTTGAGCATTTACAACTAAAAACTCTATTCCTTCGGACTCTAATAAATTAACAATAGGTTTCCAATAAACACTCGTACTTTCCATAGCTACGTGAGTACAATTATTCTCCTTAATCCAGTCCAATAACTTTAATAGAAAAACCGTTTTAGTAGAAAATGTTTGAATCTCCTTTCCTTGTGAAGTCATAATATAACCAGTGATATTGTCCTTATGGACATCTAATCCACATGCTCTTTCAATGATAACATCCACTGAAATCTTCCTTTCTAGGCTTGAAAATTGGAGGCTGGTGCAACAATCAGAATTAGGATTAATCTACCATGAGTGCTTCCCGAAAGGGAGCGACAGTTTGTGGTGCACCGTGGTCGTTGGAGTCAGACTAACGGATGGGCTCTAAGGCACCATAGTTGATCGACCTTCCTCTCCCAGCCATAGAAGCAGTATGGACGGATTCAATACATTTTCATTCTTTGTGGTGAAGAGCTGATTTTTAGCGATTCATGGATGGCTAACGGGTGCTTATGTTAAAGATAGGGTTACTGAGGTAGCCCTTTTTCTTATTCGACTAACTGGCAGGTTAGCTCAATATGAATCCATTCAAAATAAAAAAAGACGGTTATCCGTCTTCCTGTTTAACTCCAAGGGGAGTTTGACTCTTTCTTCCTTTAATGAAATGAGAAATACCAGTTCCTAAGTAATAAAGAAAGAAATATCCAAAAAGAATGAGAGTAGGTATTGCGTTAGGAAGTATTGGTATAAGGATAATACCTATAACAAGAAAAATACATGAAACAATAAAATTAAATTTATATTTCGGTATTCTTTTCATAAAATCACCTCTAACCTTATTTTACCATTATTTTCGAGATATGTGATAATGGAAACTGTTTGTGAAGTGATGTAGTTAAACTATCGGTTGCAAGAGTTAAAGATTGGGATGGCAGCGGCGATCCCTTTCTTATTTGACTAACGAAGCAGGAAACTTAAAGAAGGTGCAATTAACATTAATGGAGAAATACACATAGTATTGTTAGGAGGGGGTTTATGGATTTAAGCATACATAGTGATTTTTCTAAAGTGAATCTTGATGAAATGAAGGGAATTTATTCATCTGTCGGTTGGACAAAGCATACAAAAGAGATTATCAAGCAAGTTTTCGAAGCAAGTAATGTCATAGCATTGGTTACAGTAAATGGTAGAATTATTGGATTTGGTAGGGCGATGACAGATGGTGTTTTTAATGCTGCAATTTATGACGTTATTGTACATCCAGAATTTCAAAAACAAGGGATAGCTAGACAAATTATGGAGTATCTACTGGATAAGCTAAGTAATGTATCGTGCGTTCATTTAATTTCTACCTTTGGAAATGAGGACTTTTATAAGAAACTTGGATTAAAGAGAATTAAAACAGGAATGGCAAGGTACTTAAACCCTAATCTAGCTAGTGAGTATTTAGAATAACCATTTTCTTGTTGTACTAACGAAGCAGGTTAGTGGAAGAGGAAAAGGACGGTAGAGGGAATATCTAGGTCCTTTTCTTGACTTGTCATTTTATGGTGCTCCAGGAGCATAGTAGTATGGAGGCACTTTAAGCCATCCCCGTTTTTTCACAAGTTCTTTTAGGGTTGCTCCAAACGTCATATATTCCTGTAAATATTCAAGCCATATCAAGGTAACATCATTGCGTACGGATTGAATGATTGCATTTGCACAATAGGAAATTAAAATAACGATTTTAATATTAAGGCTGTTTGCAAGTTCATCATCCGTCAACTTGGCACCCAATGGAACATCGCTTGGATTAGACTGTGGCTTTGACTCACATAATGGCGGAATGGGAACTCCCTCTGATAACATAAAGGCAATAATTCGTTCTTTCTGTGATTTGAACATCTCAACAGCTTCATGAAAAGCTTTTCTTAATTCGGGGTCTGTTGTACTGTTTATCCCAGCTTCGGAATGAACTTGTTCATCCGCTAATTCAGAAAGATAGGACCAGCAGGACATGACTTCCCCTACATGTAAGGGTGATTTGGGTTCATCATCAACAAATGATTGGATAACATTTTGAACAGCTTTCACGACATCTGGCATATTCTCACTTCACTTTTCTGTTTGTGGCAAGCCTGGAGGATAATACGGTGGTGGGACCTTGAGCCATCCCCGTTTTCGCATCAATGATTTAAATGTTGTTAAAAAAGTTATGTGTTCTTGCATAAATTCGGCCCACAACAGACTAACATCACTGCGGATGGATTGTGCTGCCGATTCCGAACAGTTTGTAATCGCCATCGATATTTTTTTCTTAAGGCTGTTTGCAAGCTCGTTATCTGTCAGCTTAACACCCAATGGAACACTATTCGGGTCAGATATTGGTTTCGATTCACTTAAAGGAGGTAATGGAATTCCTTCAGACCGCATAAATGCTGAAATCCGCTCTTTCTCCGATTTGAACATGTTCACGGCTTCTTGAAGGGCCTTTCTCAATTCAGGGTCCGTTGTACTGTTAATTCCTACTTCTGTCTGTACTTGTGTCTCACCGACTAACGCTAAAAATATCCAGCATCCCATAGCCTCGCCAATGTGAAGAGGTGTTTTATTCTCATCCTTGATAAAAGACTGAGCTACACTTTTCAAGGCTTGCAAAAGATCAGGCACATACTCCACCTTCCTCTCTTTTTTTAAACTTTTCCCTAAAGGGTAATTTCTAATGCACAGAAGATTTTTTTATTCAAAGTTGTGAATCGTATTTATATGAAAAACCGTATAAAAATGAGGGGGTGAAAGTCTTTAATGAAACGACAACTAGGATCCAAGAAGGCTCAATTACTAATTATTCTAGCAAAGTGTCCCCATCTTCAACGAACGGTTGCTTGAATTCAAAAGGGTTGCATTAAGTTAATGGAAAAGCAACCAAAGACAGTTAATGTATAATTATTTTGGTTGTTGAATAAATATTCATAATATGTTAATATAATAATAGTTTAAATTCTTCTGAGTTTAGACCTCCTAAAATGGACTTAGCCTAGACCACTAAGTTCAACTTTGACCTTTGATTTAATAAATCAAAGGTATTTTTTTGTTTGGATATTGTTGTAAATTGTCACTCTTTCTACATAATTCTTGATTTAAATTGAATTAGTTTTGTGAAATTTTGTACTTAAACTAACGAGTAGTTTAGTTGAAGAAGGAACAAAAGAAGGAGAATTTAAAGTCCTTGAAAGACACATGGTTAGACATATCGGAAGATAATCCCAATAGTCAATTTTTAATGACGGTCATGGGCGGAGTAAATCAATTAGAGCTTGATCTAATTAGAATGCGTCAACGTGAAGGAATTGATTTAGCAAAAAAGGAAGGGAAATACCGTGGATAAGTCAAAAAGTATCACCATAAGCAAGCCGGGATTAACTATAATTAAATTGGATATATATATTAAAATAATAGTGAAGAGTATGAAGAAGTATACTTAAGGTTAATTCTCAACCAGTAATCATTATATTATTACCATGAAGACATCAAAGGGTACTTGCTGTTACAATTATTAATATAATTCTATTATTGAGAAACAGAGTAATATAGTTCAAAGATAAATTATCTTTCTTTTATCGAAAACGAATTTAAAGTAACCAAATAGGAAGTAGGTGTTCTAATGATGTATCGAATCGGAGTGGTTGGACCAAATTGGTCATTAGAACGAATTCTTGGAATAGCTAAAGAATTTGAGCAGGGAATGGAATTTGTAGCTTTCCCTTATGAAGAACCTGAGGAAACAAAAAAAATTGTAAAGGATTATGATAAAAAGATTCATGCATGGCTTTTTTCTGGCGAATTGCCATATGAGATCGCGAGAAATGTTTTAGGTTCTAAAGAAAATCTTTTGTATATCCCACATACGGAATCTAGTTTATACAAAAGTTTATTAAATATGATCCATTCACAGGAAAAATTGATCAAAAGATTGAGTATCGATACATTCTCTTATTCCAACTTAGTTGAAGAAGCAGTAGAACAGTTGTCTATGACATTTAATGAGATTTACGTGAAAAAGTTTGAACCAGATGATATTAATATGGAGGAATTGTTACATTTTCACCTAGATTTATGGGAATCAAAAAAAATTGATGGAGCCATCACTTGTTTTCCAACAGTTTATAAGCACTTAAAAGAAGCTGGTTTACCAGTCGAATGGATGTCAACTAGCCGAAAGGAAATTCGCCAAACTCTGAGGATACTAACTGAGAAAATAAAGGGCTATTACTTTAAGGACACTCAAATTGGTGTGGAAATTATTGAGATCGAGCATTTTGAAAGTATTATGCAGAATGCAAAGAGTTCATATGATTTACAGTTTTTAGAGCTGCGTTTAAAGGAGATACTCCTTAAATTCTGTGAACAATTAAATGGCTCTTTGATAGAAAAAGGATATGGTAAATATGTGATATTTAGTTCCCGTGGCGCGATTGAACGAGAAATTCCTATGTTAGAACATACATTAGAGCAGTTGTCGCTAGAATCGGAATCGACGGTTGTTGTAGGAATCGGATATGGAGAGACAGTCTTTTCTGCAGAAATAAACGCGCAGGTGTCAATTAGGCAATCAAAGGAAATGCCTGAACGGAAGATACTTATTGTCGACAATGGAATGATTATCGAGTCCATTGGGAAAAAAGAAGAGATAACCTACTCCTTTCGTACGGAGGATAAAGATTTTTTACAGAAACTGAAAAAGGGTAATATCAGCGTTAAAACTTTTCACAAAATTGATGCTCTAATCAGGAAAATGAATTGGAACGTTTTTAGTACAAAGGATTTGGCAGTAAACCTTCATATGACAGAACGAAATGCAAGACGTATTGTAACAGATTTGTGTGAAGTTGATCTAATTGAGTATATTGGAGAAGAATCTTCTTCTTTACGTGGAAGACCTAGTAAATTATATCGTTTAAAATAAACATCCATATTTGGGTGTTTATTTTTTTGTTTTTAGAAAATTCATATAAATAGTTGAAGAAAACGATTTCATCGTTTAAAATTCATTTAAAGAGCATTTAAGGAATATTTACCTTAAATAATCCTTAAATGAATTTTTGCACAGATGTATGAATGTTATGAAAATTTATCCTTTGATGACTAAGGGAGGGAAGGTATATTGGATTAGATTTCTTTGTGATGTGATTTTTTTTGGTACACCTATTACGGATTAATGATAGCAAGTATCTGGATGATGACTTTAGGTGCATTCTTAACTTTCGTGATTCCGAAGTTTGCGGACAATGCAGTCTGAAAGGTAAGTTAATGTTTTAAGAAAATGAAAGTAGGTGTTGTTTATGGATGCTTTTCTGTCAGATTTTCTCACAACTTCAATCCAAAAACATTACAGTGAAATGGTTACTTTAAGTGACGATTTAGCTGCAAATCCAGAGGTGTCAGGGGAAGAATTCGAAAGCAGCAAGAGAATCGTTAATATTTTAGAAAGAGCTGGCTTCGACGTTCAATATCCTTTCTGTGGTTACGAAACTGCTTTTTGTGCTGAGTTAAAAAATGGTGAAGGACCTTCTGTTGCTATATTAGTAGAGTACGATGCACTTCCGGGCATAGGACATGCCTGTGGTCATAACTTACATGGTTCTATGTCTGTTTTAGCGGGGCTTGCCCTTCACGAGTTGAAAAGTTATTTTAAAGGAAATCTTTACGTAATCGGAACTCCAGCAGAGGAAACATTTGGGGCAAAAATCGGAATGGCTAGAAACGGTGTATTTGATAAAATGGATTTTGCCATCATGTTGCATAGTTACATGGGCGGAATAAATGAACCTAATGCAAAGTTCCTTGCGCTAAAAAACTTTCAATTCAAATTTTTCGGACAGACTGCTCATGCGTCTGCATGCCCATGGGAGGGGAGAAATGCTTTAACTGCCGCAAGAAAATTTGTTGATTTGATTGATGCAAGAAGACAAACCCTTACAAAAGACGTAAATATCAATCAAATTTTTACAGATGGTGGTAAAGCATATAATGTAATTCCTGATACAGCTGAAGTGATAGTAGAATTTCGTGCTAACTCTTTTGCCTCCATAGAATCAGCGCAAAAAGCAATCTTAAATTGCGCAAAGGGAGCCGCTATCGCTTTCGATTGCGAATTCGAATGGAAACGGTCGTACGAAGACTTTGCAGACATGGTGAGTAATGCGGCGGCTGAGGAAGAAATGAAGAATATTATGGAATCTCTTGGTTTACGTGTGAATGACATTTCGGATCCATTAGGTTCATCAGACATCGGCAATGTTAGCTATTGTTGCCCAACATTACATCCGATGATTTCGATTACGGATGAACAGTGTGCCCTTCATACCACCGATTTCGCAAAAGCAACGACAATGCCAAAAGCTCATGAAAGTCTAAAAAACGGCGCGGAAATGATTAGTCGCATGGTTTTAAAAGTTTTTCTGGATGATGAATTTAGAGGAAATGTCCACAAGGACTTTGAGCAACAAATAGCAATTAAAAAGTGGAGTTAGGAGTGGATTTATAAATAATACTATTGAGGGGTGTTTTGATGAAAAAGAAATTTTTTTATGGTTGGATCGTTGTTTTTGCATGTACTGTCTTAACAGCGCTTGGAACTGGAGTTGTCTCATCCCTAGCAGTTTTTTTGTCACCAATGGTCAAAGCTAAAGGTTATTCCATAGCCGGTGTTTCTTCTTTAATATCACTCTATTTCATCGGTACCATTGTTGGTAATATTTTATTAGCCAAATTACTTAGCAAAGCAAACTTAAAGATTGCTGTTCTGACCGCTGGTATAATACAAGGTATATTGATTATCACAATGAGCAAAATTGATTCCTTGAGCATATTGACGTTTATTACTTTCCTAATTGGTTTTATTATAGTTTCAGTTTCTGTATTACCTGTTCCAATCATTATCACAAACTGGTTTAAGGCAAAACGAGGAACAGCAATGGGTATCGCTATGGCTGGTGTTGGACTTGGAGCAGCCATTTTCGCACCAAGTTTGAACTTAGTCATTTCGAGCTCAGGTTACAAATCAGCTTTTGTTGTTTGGGGTGTAGCCGTTATTATCCTTGCCTTAATTTGCGGAACCCTTATTTATACTCGCCCTGAAGATAAGAATTTAAAAGCTTATGGGTTAAACGAAGGCGACCATGAAGTACCAGCTGAAAAATCTTTAGAGGTTCAACCAAATTCAAGCGATGGAATTTCTTTGAGTCAATCATTCAAAACTTCTGCGTTTTGGCTTGTTATTGTATTTGTAATTGGAACATCAATTCCGCAAATGATTGACGTCGTTCAAACTCCATCCTATTTGACTGATATCGGTGTTAGCGACGTTCGGCTCAGTCAGATTCTTTTTGCATTTGGTATCTGTTCAATGCTTGGGAAAATGACTATTGGTTATTTGTTTGATAAGTTTGGACTATCGAAAGGTTGTATGGCTGGTTTTACGTTAGGTGCCATCACACTCGTTTCGTTGGTGCTTCTTGGAAAATCTTTAGGGCTTGTATACCTTTATATCCTATTTGGTGGTGCTGGTTTGAACTTTAACTTTGTAGCATTGCCAATCTTTACTTCCCAATTTTTTGGGACAAAGCACTATGCTACTATCTATTCAGGTTTATATGCGTTTTTTATGTTTTTGTCATCTATTCTTGGAACGGTCTCTGGGGTTTTAGTTGAAAAGTTTGGTTATTCATCTTCTTACTTAATCGGATTTATTTTCTTAGTCGTTTCTATTTTTACATGTATTTCATTACTCAAAGTAAAAAAGCCATGGCGTGAAGCTAACAAGAATGAAATTATTCATACAGCAAGAAATATAAATTAAATGTTTTAAAATCCACCCCTTCCATAATTGAGTAAAGTATGAACATACTTACACAACTAATTAATCCGCTCTCAGAACTACGAGAGCGGTTTAATTTTAAAACAGCTTAATGAGGGCTTTTGTGCTCTATTTACATTTTTTTACACCTGAATGGCGCTTTTTGGACTTATCTCGTACTTACCCCTATATGGGCAGTATTCTTGTAAAAAATGAAGTTTAAAAAATACAAGTTTGTGAAGAAATGTACTTAAACTATAGGGTAGCATTAGTTGAAATAACAGGATTGACTGCATAGTCGATAGTTTAATTGCGTTAAAGTGGCAGTTTAGCTAATTATGAACAGAAATTAATTAATTAATATGAGTAATAAAATTTGAGTATTTAGAATCAATATATATTAGTTGAGTGCAAAAAAATAATCAATACTCATGGGGGATAAGTGAATGCGTCGAACGATTTCTAAATCAGGATTGTCTCAGACATTCGGTATCGCATCGATTGTTTTACCTATGGTCGTGGATCAGATCCTCGTTTTTATTGTAGGCGAATCACTTTTTTATTACTTTTTTGTTGTCGCAAGCTTTGGTCTCATTCTTGCCATCGTGGGTCTAACTCTCTCAAGACTCAGTATGAAAAAGTTAGACAACCAAACTGAAACTGTTCAAGCTATCGTTTTTGCAAAGACAGGGAAAATTTGTAGTATTATCGGACTGTGTAACAATTTATTTGCGGTGATTCAAATCGTCTACACCCTCACAATATATACATCATAATTCAATTCCTTCTTCAACTAAAGGGAGCGATTGTTCAATAAGAACAGTCGCTTCTTATGCTAACTGGCAGTATAGTGCAATAAGCATTATGCTATGTATATCAGGAGGTCGATAATAATGCCTGTTCATGAATTTGGAATAATTGATAATACTGAAAATGTGAAAAAAATTTTTGGTTATGAACCACAAAAATATAATTGTATTACTGTTGATGATGAAATTATTACTCACTTAAATGTGGATTTATCTATTATGAGAACATACTTTCATTTGCTTGAACGTCCAGAGTTCGGGTTAGCTTACTTGGGAATTACAGTTATTCCACCTGAATCTTTGTCAATGTTTTATGATGTGATTACATCTGCAACAATATATAAAAATTCTGCTGAACTTAATCAGTTAGCTTCCCAAATAATAAAGGCTAAAGAAGAAAATAAATACATGATACACTTTGGAATATAATCCCTTTTGTAAAGAAATGTATTTAAGCTAACTGGGTGCTTATGTTAAGTAAAGGCGTTGGTATGGCTGCTCTTTTTTTATTATGTTAAAGGAACAGCTTTATCAAGCGAAAACATATTTTTAATGAGGGATAATTATGAATACCAATGAATTAAGGGTATGGGCTGAAAAACATGAAGTAGAAAAGAAAACAATTGATTGTTTTTGGGAGGCTATCAACTCTTATGAGGAACAAGAAGATGAACCTTTCTTTGAAGCTGATATTGATAAAAGCCAATTGGTGCTAAATCTAAATGGTGTTGGTCTTTTCATCGATGCATGGAATAAGGACTCCTATTCTCAATATGGTTTTGACTATGTTATTTCTTATTTGAAAGTCATTTATAACGAAGAGCATTTAGGTGATTACAAGTTGTTTTTTAAACTGGATGGGGAAATTTTTGATGATAGTTTTTCACCACTTTAAGGTTTCATGTTCAACTACCATGAAAATTAACTTCTGTAATTCAAAGAAAAAGGCAATACTGAAGAGGACGCAGCTCATTAGTTTTTTTAAAAGGGGAGAGCGCCAATTTCATTGATCTATGGTAATAAAGTGAACTGGATTAAGAAGCTTTAGGTTCTTCATCGTAACAGTGTATCCTAAACTTTCGAGTCGTCTCAGAGAATGCCGAACAATTGATTGTTGTCTCTGCTTGTCAAAGTAGTCTTCGCCTAAGTCTACATACATTTCTTTTCTGGTTAAGAGATAATAAGAGATACGTAACATTGCGTGAGCGACTACAATACCAGCACGCTTCTTGCCTTTTCGTGATGCTTTACGCCTATACAGTGCTCCGAGATAGTTTTTGGATCCTCTTACTGAATGAGCTGCTTCGGTTAACGCCGATCTTAAATACTTATTTCCTTTTTTAGTTTTGGCTGATTTTCTTTTTCCCGCACTTTCGTTTTGACCAGGCACTAATCCTGCCCAAGAACACATATGAGCTGCAGTAGGGAATTGTTTTTTTACATCAGTCCCTATTTCAGAAAGGATTTGCTCAGCCATTCTGGTCGCTATACCAGGAATAGAATCCAGGCGTGCTACATCTTCTTGATGAGAACTGACTCTTTCTGCAACTTCCTTATCAAGCATTTCGATTTGCTCAGTCAGAAAATCAATATGAACTAAAATGGTTTTTAACATGAGGCGTTGATGTGAATTGATATAGCCTCTTAGGGCGAGTTCCAGCTCTTCTTTCTTCTTTTTCATAGTGCGTCGTGCAAAGTTTGCTAGTTTTTCAGGATCCTCCTCACCATCGGCTATGGCATCAGCATATCCCGAGCCGAAACACCCAGAACGTCGGAAACAACAGATCCCAATTTAATGTTCGCACCTTCTAAAACCTTCTGGATTCTGTTATGTTGCCTGGCTCGATCTTCGATAATACTTCGGCGATAGCGAACTAGCTCACGAAGTTCACGTTGATTTCGATCTGGAATATAACTTGATTTGAGTTGTCCGTGGCGAAGAAGCTTGGCAATCCATTCTGCATCTTTCACATCTGTTTTGCGTCCTGGAACTGCCTTCATATGTTGGGCATTCACAACTAAAAACTTAATATCCTCAGCTTCAAGTAAATTCACAATCGGCTTCCAATAAACACTTGTGCTCTCCATTGCGACATGGGTACAACTATGTTGTTTAATCCAGTCAACCAACTGTTATAGAAATACAGTTTTAGTAGAGAACGTTTGAATCTCCTTTCCTTCAGGTGTCACGATACATGCAGTAATATTGTCCTTATGGACATCCATACCACATGCTCTTTCAATGACAACATCCATTGAAAACATCCTTTCTACGGCAATCGTTATGATTAGAGGCTGGTGCATCAACCAGAATAGGATTAATCTACCATGTGTGCTTCCCGTAAGGGAGCGACAGTCAGTGGTGCACCGTGGTCGTTGGAGTCAGACTAACGGATGGGCTCTAACGCACCATAGTTCATCGACCTTCCTTTCCCAGCCGTAGAATCAGTATTGACGGATTCAAACAATTTTCATTCTCTGTGGTGAAGCGCTGATTTTTGCGCTTCATGGATGGCTAACGGGTGCGATTCTTCAAATTGGAGGTCGCCTTTTTTCTTTTTTCAAAGAAAGATTGTGAGATGATGTACTTAAACAATCTGGCTGTTTAGTTGAAGAAGGAGCACTTTTAAAAAACCTATACGCAATAAAAATAGTGCTTCACAACAGTGAAAGCACCTAAATTACACACTAATCCCAGATACGGATTCTTGGAACACCTGCGGTTCTTAAATAATCTAATAACTGACCAGTATGAACAGATTCGTGATACGCAATGCGTAGGAGCATATCCCCCAGGTGTCTTATGTATCCTGCATCAGAACGGTCAATCTTAATATTAGTTAAGTCTTCTTCAGAAAATGATCTGATTGTATTTATGAATTGATTACGATAGGGTTCGGCAAATTCCAATTCAGAATTTACAGAAGTGAAAGGTCTGTTTTCAAAAGGCGAATTAAAAACGGATAAACTTCCTTGATTTTTAAGTGCCAGGTGATAATAATGTTCGCTTTCCAGTACGTGCCTGACCATTTCTAGACAATTCATTGCTTCATTATCTGGCTTCCAACTTAGTTTTTCTTCAGGAATAGATCTCCAGACTTTTATGCTTCTTCTTCTTACTTCAATTAAGTTTAAAATAATTAATTCAATTGAATTCATAAAAGTACCTCCTTTGATAAGCATATTTTAATTATACACGAATGAACGTTCGTGCCAATCTGAATTAAGAATATTATTACAATATTTAGTTGTACTTTATACGAACGGAGCAAGAGAATGAGGTGCTGCGATTTAAAGGATGTTTCATAGTTGTTGAACTAACGGGCAGGTTAGTGGAAGAAGGAATTCATTAAAGGTTCTTTAGATTATCAAGTGTAGATATGTGATTGAGAATATTAAGCAGCTGGTATAAGTCCTACCTCGAAGATTGAGAAAGGGATTTTTTATTTCGTCTAAATTTGTATATTTTTCCTTTAGTGGAAGGAAACTGAAATATAAAAATTGGAACTAACAGTAAAAACGAACATAAATCATTGGGTTTTAGGATGGATTAGTGAGAAATGGAAAAAGAAAAAATTAGTTCCGGTCAATTATTCGTTTTGATTTTTTTGTTTGAAATGGGTACTGCACTTGTACTTCCAATCGGATTTGCTTCTGATAAAGATGTCTGGCTTTCAGTAATACTAGCCTCTGTTGGGGGAATCGTTTTATTTATACTGTATGATTACCTATTTCGTGAGTATCCAAATCTTCTTTTAAGTGGGTATGCTCGAAAGATCCTTGGAAGAAATTTAGGCTGGATAGTTAGCTTTGTATATGCAACGCTTTTCATTTATCTCTCTTCTAGAGATTTAAGAGAAACTGGGGCATTACTAGTGTCTAGCGTATATAGCCAGACTCCACTGTTTATTATTGAAACGATGTTGATTATTGTAACAATTTATGCACTATACAAAGGTGTAGAAGTTTTAGCTAGAACAGCAGAGCTCTACTTTGTCGTTTTTATTTGTTTGGGTTTATTGGGGAGTATTTCAGTGTTATTATCCGGTATAGTTAACATCGGCAATTTCCAACCAATTCTTGAAAATGGATGGAAACCTGTCTTAAAGTCAGCTTATCCCAATATATTAATGTTTCCGTTCGGTGAAATCTTTTGTTTCTCAACCATTTTTCCTAATTTAAATCAAACTCAATCCGGAAGAAAAGTTGGAGTTGCAGCATTAACGCTCAGTACCTTAATATTAACCTTTACTCATGCCCTTGAAATATCCGTTCTTGGAGAAACTGGTTATAGGACTTCTGCTTTTCCTCTATTAAGAATGATACAAAATGCCCACATAGGAGAATTATTAGAACGTCTAGATATTTTCGCGATTATTGCACTGATTATTGGAGTATTTTTTAAAATATCTATTTATTGTTTAGCTGCGATTAATATTATATCGGACATATTTAATATTGAAAATAAACAAAAGTTAGCAGTTCCGATTGCCTTCATAGCTCTTTTAAGCTCCATAATAGAGGCAAGTAATATTTCAGAGCACTTTAAAGAAGGGGAATTGGTTATAAAGTTCCTCTTACCTATATTCTTTGTTGCGATTCCCGTTTTACTTGTTGTAGTTCACTGGATTCGGAAACGATTAAACCTTTTATAAAACTAATCCTGAAACGAGAAGGAGTGTCATATTTAGTTTTAAATTCACGTTTTGCGATAGGAAAAGGAACCAGTTCATGAACACGTGCTTCCTTTCCCTTTGTTTCCTACCACTACTTACGATTCCAGAAGATGATGAAGCATCCTTTTAGGGTCATTTAAAAACTGTTTCATGATCTGAAAATGATTGGTTTCTTCCAGTTTTTTCTCTTGGATGCCATCTTCACTCAATTCATAGATAAGTGAGTCTGGGTACGACATAATGATGGGTGAATGGGTGGCAATAATGAGTTGGGAGTGTTGATTCACTAAGTCATGGATTCTAGTAACCATGGACATTTGCCGTAAAGGAGAAAGAGCCGCTTCAGGTTCATCTAGAATATAGATTCCGTTCCCTCCAAAACGATGAATAAAGGTGGAGAAGAAGGCCTCTCCATGCGATTGTTCATGAAGAGATTGTCCGCCGAAAGAGCTGATGATTTTCGGACCTCCACCCCCCTGATCCAATTCCTCAATATTCGAAGCCACATTGTAAAAGCTTTCCGCACGTAAAAAGAAACCGTCTTTTGGCTTTTCAATCCCCTTAATCAACTTGAGATAATTTGTTAATTCAGAGTGGGAATCAAATGTAGAAAAGTTGAAATTAAAGGATCCTCCCTCGGGATTAAACCCTAATGAAACGGCGAACGCCTCCAATAAAGTAGATTTCCCCATTCCGTTCTCACCAATCAGGTAGGTAACCTTGGGATGAAAGGGAAGATGATTTAACGACCTAATACTAGGAAGATTAAATGGATAATGCGTAAATGCAGGTACTTCCTCTCGCTTTAAAGCTACACTTCTTAAATAAGGGGAATTTATCATCTTACCTCAACCTGCCTAACATTTTTATCATCATTCTATCATATATGCTGAACAACTCACGCAGAAATTGGTCTGGAAAAGTAATTCTGGATTTTTTGTTGGAATTGAATAGAACATTTGTTCTATAATAATCTTACATAATGATAAGAGGATGATTACTAATGGAGTTTAACTTGGAAGTGCATTTAATCATTGAAGGATCGGGGCTAGTTGCTAAAGGACGTTTTTCAGCTAGAAATAAAAGAGAAATGGCAACCGTTGCACACAAATACATACGAAGCATCATGCATGAAACAGGTTATCGGAGAACATACATTGAAAAAGTCATTGTTAATGGTATAGAAGAAATAACAGAGGAAGTAAGGGAAATAGAAAAGAGACCGATTCCACCGATGGATGATATTTTTTGGTGAGACCATTATATAAATCAGTTGGATTTGCACTATGTGAATGTTCCAAAGTAATAGATAGGCAAAAGTAATCGAATAATATCAATCAGAGGTTCCAAACAACTGCAGGAATGATTGTAGTATGAACCAACACTGTGAACGAAACTTATTTATATATAATAAAAGTGTATGAGGGTATATAAGGAGTGAATGTTATGGCAGCGGGCACACAGAACGGAAATATTTATGTCATCCAAGACGATCACCATTTATTGAAATTGGTCGAAACCGAATACGATTCTGAAGAAATTCTTCAAAACTTAATTGATAATTATCCTGATCTCCTTGCAGGTGAACAGATGAATAATAATAACCCAAGAAAGTGGATTCCAAGCGCAAGAGAATTTGCGATTCCTTCCTCCATAAATTCTTCCCAATGGAGAATTGATCATTTATTTATTGACCAAGACTGTATCCCAACGTTTATTGAGGTGAAGCGGAGTACGGATACAAGAAATTCGTAGGGAGGTCGTTGGCCAGATGCTGGACTATGCTGCCAATGCTACTAAGTACTGGCCGATAGAAACGATTATAAATGCTTTCAATGAAAAATACATAAAAGACGGGAAAGAGCCAGCACAAGTCATACATAATTTATTGGGGATTCGTGTTGATGACGAAAATGGACTAGAAGAATTTTGGTCTAAGGTGCAGGAAAATCTACAGGAAGGCATTATTAGGATGCTTTTTGTAGCTGATAAAATTCCTGATGAACTACGCAGGATCATTGAATTCCTAAATGAACAGATGACGAAATCGGAAGTATTAGGAATTGAGATTAAACAATACTGTAATTTGGAAAAGAATATCAAAACACTGGTACCGAGTGTGATCGGTATATCAACCAACCCTCAAAAAACCCAAATCAAACTACAATGGAATCTAGAACAATTTATGAATGAAATTGAAAATAAACTGGGACATGAAGGCAGAGAGGTTCATCAAGAAATTTTTCAAACGCTTTCTACTGGATCCTTCAGTACTTGGTATGGGAAAGGTCAAAAATGGGGATCGATTTTCTTTTTATACGATGGAGCTAACAGGCACAATATCATAAGCATGTGGACATACGGGTTGTTTGAAATTCAATTTCAGCATCTAAAAAATCATCCACCGTTCTCTTCTCTCGAAAAAAGAAGAGAGTTTCAATTGAAATTTAAAGAGTTATTGGCCGTAGAGATTCCTGACGAACATTTAAACTTACGACCTTCTTTTTCATGGGAAAAGGTAAGATCGAAAGAACAAAGAAATAACTTTTATCAGTTGATGGATTGGGCAGTAAATCAAATAAGAAATTATGAGGGAACAGATGTCGCCACAACGAGCATGGAATAATAAGCGAACAGTTGGCAATTACTTTTGATGATAGATATGTGGGCAGCATCTTTAGTCAACAGAATTTATGGTTATATTATAACAAACAAATCATGAGATATTTTAGGTGGAAAGTTTCTCCCTATATATCTTGGCCATGTGGAGGCAAAAGGAAGGCAAATTTAATAGGAGGTTTTAATAAATGAAGAAGTTATTAACTGTATGCTTAGTTGCTACAGGATTATTAACGGGATGCGATTTATCAGAAGAAGCTAAGGAAGAACCTAAAAAAGAAGTAGTTAAGGAAACACCTAAGAAAGAAGTCGTAAAGGAAGAACCTAAGGTTAAAGAAGCACCTATAATCAAGAAAGAACAGTATGATGTGGTTTGGGGTACATATGATAAAGAATGGGTATACTCTGACTCTTGGACAGGAGAAGGATTTGAAAGTTTTGATGTAGCGTTAAAAGTATTAGATGATTGTTCTAAAAAAACTGAGGAAGCAACTGAACAATGTGTTAAAGATTATTTAATGAAGCATTAAGGGAATGCCTTTTTTGGGTGGCAGTTCCTTGGTGCTGTAACGCATACTAGACTTGGGTCTGACCCCGATTTTTAAGATACAAGAATGGTAAACACTCTAACCAAAGAAATAGCCTAAAAAATCACCAAATCATCAAAAAAAGCCTCCAAAAATCAAATTTGGAGGCTTTTTTTGACGTTTAAGCACTAAAAATGCCCCCAAATGTGAAATTTGATCGTTCGCTTTACCTGGGTGATCTCGATATTGTAGAAGTACCGAAGTAAGGGCTTACACTGAAAACTCTTGCCAAGGACATGGTGAGGAAAGAGTGTCATAAAAAATTCATATTCTAGTGAAAATCCTATGACCTTTTTCTTCATTTCTTTCTATATGAAAGATGAATGAATTTTAGTAGAAGAAAGGCAGTGGTAGAGGATGGCAAAGTTTAGAAAAGTACGGATTGATTTTTGGATGGATCCAATGGTTTCGGAGGAAATGACACCAGAGGACAGATACTTTTATTTATATCTTTTAACGAATCAGCGTACGACTCAAATTGGTATCTATCAGATTACGAAAAAGCAGATGGCCTTTGATATGGGCTATTCGATCGAAAGTGTTCATTCATTAATGGAACGATTCATCACGCATCACCAGCTGATTCGCTACAATCCTGAAACAAGAGAACTTGCCATTAAAAACTGGGGAGAAAATAACTTTGATAAAGCGGGGAAACCAATGATGGATTGTATTATCTCCGAATTAAAAGCGGTCAAGGATGCTTCATTAATTCAATATGTTTCAGAGTTGATTAAAAAACAGGAATTCCGCAGCCTTTATGAATCTTTTTTTAAAAAAGAAGAGGTTAGTTTCAGTATGAAAGGTAATGATCCAAATGAGATTGCTGACGATCATACTCCTGTATGGGAAGAGAAGGACGATACGTGGACCAAACCTCATACGATACGTGGACAAGAAAAAGATAAAGAATTAGATAAAGAAAAAGATAAACAAAAAGATAAACAACAAGAAGTTCTTTACTCCCAAATGGAGAGTAATCGAGATAGCGACCATACCATACATAATAATCAAAAACTTGTAGATGTGAAGGAAATTGTCGAGTTTTGGGACAACAATGGATTTGGTTTTAGTAACTTGAATGGTAAACAGCAGCTGTTAGCCTGGTTAGATAATTCTAAATTTTTACAGCCCAAAGCGGTGATTTTAAAAGCGATGAATATTGCCTGTGCCAATAACAAGCGAAGACTAACCTATGTGGTTGGTATTCTGAAAAACTGGGAAAATGAATCTTTACTGTCCGTAGAAGAAATTGATTCCTATATTGAGAGCCTTAAGCCTGTACAAAAACATTGGAAATCGAAGGATTCCTTTCCTCGTGGAAGAGATATTCCAAGTGGCTTTGACTTTGATATTACGGCAGGTGAAGACTGGTGAGTATGGCGGAAAAAGCATTTTTAGGAAGCCTGATGAAGGCCGAATACTTACTCAAGGATACGGTAATCAAGCCTGAACAGCTAGAAAGTATCCGGCATAAAGAAATCCTGCGGAGGATGCTGGATTTAACCCAGGCTGGCAGGAATATTGATTTAATCACTTTTACCACCATGCCTGACCTTGAATCCTTTGGGGGGATGTCCTATCTTTCCGAGTTGTTAGCATTTGCCGACCTGGAGAAGTTCGACAATACGGAGAAACTGATCCTTGATTTGTGGAAGGAACGAGAAAAAAGGAGCATCTTAACCCTGGCAGCCATGAATGATTGGGAGATCGCAAAAGTCATTTCAGAATTGGATAAAATTAACCAATTAAAAGTGGAGGATCATACATCGTTAACACAGGCGTTATCAGATATCTTTGAGGCACCTTGGGAAGATCAAAAAGAGTTGATAACCGCAACAACAGGGATCCAAAAGCTCGATTATTTAACCGGAGGGTTTCAAGATGGGGAAGTAACGATCATCGCCGCTAGACCCTCGATGGGAAAAACAGATGTGATGCTTCATTTTGCCAAAATGTCAGGATGGGCTGGGTATTTGCCACTGGTATTTTCTCTGGAAATGCCTGAAAGATTGATCACTTCTCGACTGATTGCTTCGACAGGGAACTTCAATCGAAGTAAAATGCGGGATCCGAAACGAATGCTAACTCAAGACCAAAAAAATAGTTGGTCAGATGTGATGGGCATACTCTCTGAAACCCATATGCAAATTTTTGATGGATCTGGCCAAAGTATAGCGGAAATGAGAGCGAAAACACGAAAAATGATCCATCAATTTCCGTACAAAAAACCAATCATTTTTATCGATTACTTAACGCTCATCCATTGTGGTCAATCCTACGGTGGAAATTCCCACCTCCAAGTGACGGAAATATCGAAATCTCTTAAAGCAGTGGCGAAGGATTTTAATTGTCCCGTCGTTTGTTTGGCGCAGCTCAATCGATCGGTAGAATCTAGAGCCGATAAAAAGCCAATGATGTCCGATATTCGTGAATCGGGAAGCGTGGAACAAGACGCAGATGTCATTTTGTTCCTCTATCGTGAAATGTATTATAACAAGGAATCTCAGAATAAATCGCTTGAAATCATTGTTTCGAAAAACCGAAATGGTCCAGTTGGAAGCATCGCCGTCAATTATAACCAGCATACAGGGAGAATTGAGGAACAGAAGGAATTAATCTAACCGGGGAATGACCGCTATTTCGCCGAAAAAATTAGATAACGAGGTGAATCACATGAGTGTGAAAGATCTTTACATGGATTGTTTACGTTATGAAGAATCAACATTAGCCCATTATATCCACCATTTACTTGCAGAGAAGAAAATTTCATTAGAGGACGATTTTTCCATAAAAGACTTAGAACGAGCGGACCATCAGAAAGTAAAGGGATTGATTCAAAACAATGTATTAGGTTTTCATAAAGTGGGCATCTACTCACTGAAGATGAACCAGGAGTATTTTGTCTTTATTTTTGCTTCCAACAATCAGGAAGCCATCCGATTCTATGCCAAAACATTTCATCAAAACCCATTGAACTGTCACGAATATTCACTGGATTGTCAGATTGATAGAGGAAATGATGGGATTTCTTTTCGGGACATGAGGAAGGAATTCGCGAGTTTTCCTGCTATAGCGGGATATTCTACGAGGGGAGAATGAATCTTGAAGTAAAGACGTAAATCGCAATCAATAAGGAGATTCAGTTCGATAAATTAAAAAAATCCCAGATGCGATAACAGTGGTTGGGGTACATTAGTAAATAAATTTTACTAAAATACGTATTCAGAGAGCCTATAGAAATAGGTTCTTTATTGTTAAGATTAAACGAAACGTGAATATAAAAATGTCAGGGTAGTACACTCTGCTCTTAAATCAGTTATAATTTTATTATATAAATGAAGGAGGTAATTAATATGCCTATCTATAACAAATTAGTCCGAGACCGCATCCCGGAGGTAATCGAAAGTACTGGGAAGCAATTTTCGACAAGAATCCTAAATAATGACGAATACATAAAAGAATTGAAAAAGAAGAGCTTTGAAGAACTAAATGAATACATAAATACAGTGAATGATAATGATGCCATCGAGGAGCTTGCCGATCTGCTAGAAATCATTCATGCTTTGGCAGAAAGCCACGGAACATCTATTGAAGAAGTTGAGAGAGCACGTCAAAATAAAGCACAAAAACGAGGGGGCTTTAAGGAGAAAATATTTCTAATTGAGGTTGAGGATGAGTAAGATACAATTATTTACGAAGGAACTCGGAATACAGCTGATTAAAAATATCGAAGATGCAGCAACTATATGTATACTATCTTCCTTTGTGATGAAATCTGGGGTTTATTTTTTGAAAAATGCCTTAAAGAAAGCCGCTCAGAATGGTGCAGATATAAAAATTTGTACCGGTGATTATCTATACATAACGCAGCCGGAAGCATTAGAAGAACTTCTTTCGATAGATGAACGAATTAAGGTAAGAATTTGGAAGAGTAATGGGGGATCTTTTCATCCCAAGGCCTATTTATTCCAAACGAATGAACATGACGTTTTGTATATCGGCTCATCTAATCTATCACGATCGGCCTTATATCAGGGTATTGAATGGAATGTTGGAGTTAGTGATGCAAAAGATATCTTTGATGAAGCTCAAGCGGAGTTTTTAAAATTATATTATGCAGAACAAACTGTTCCCCTAAATAAAGAAACGCTTGTGGAATATAGATCAAGATATGATGAGTATCATCGGAAAAATCCTAATCTTGCTAAAAAGTGGAGTGAACTGGAAGAACTGGAACTGATGCTTCCCAATAAAAAAGAGGAGCCAGAACCAACTGCGACAATCATGGAACCTGCTGCCGATTATGGAGAAATTCAACCCAGGTTTGCTCAAATCGAAGCATTGGAAGAATTAAATAAGACATTAGAGGAAGAGTACAATAAGGCTTTGGTAGTTATGGCGACTGGTTTAGGAAAGACTTATCTGGCTGGATTTTTTTCAAAAATTTTTAATAAAGTACTCTTTATAGCCCATCGAGAAGAAATACTTAATCAGGCTAGAGATTCTTTTAAAAAAATCATGCCTGAAAAACGATATGGAATTTATAATGGCAAACAGAAAGAAAATAATGCAGATGCTATTTTTGCCTCGATATATACTTTAAGTATGAAGTCTCATCTTGAACAGTTTAGGCCAGATGAATTTGATCTTATAATAATAGATGAATTTCATCATGCTGCAGCGGATTCCTATCAAATGGCGTTAGATTATTTTCAGCCAAAGTTTTTATTGGGGATTACCGCAACTCCTGATCGCAATGACAACAAAGATGTTTATGCCATCTGTGACGGAAACGTTGCATTTAGACTTGATTTCCTGGAAGCAATTGAACGGAAGTGGCTGGCCCCATTTAAATATTTTGGCGTTTATGATGATACTGATTACACCCAAATAACCTGGCTAGGAAATCGTTATGCTGAGGAAGAGTTGCTGCAAGTTCAATTAAAAGAAGAAATGGCACTTAAAATTCTCCATGCCTGGGAGGACAAAAAGCAGACTCGAACATTGGCTTTCTGTTCATCGATTCGACAAGCTAACTTCCTATCGAACTATTTTAATCAACATGGCTACCACACCGTTAGTCTTCATTCACAACAAGTTCATATCGGTAGAAGCCAGGCAATCTCCCAGCTTGATAGAGGGGAAATCGATGTCATTTTTACCGTTGACCTGTTTAATGAAGGTGTCGATATTCCATCTGTCGATACATTACTGTTTGTTCGACCCACAGAATCATTAACCGTCTTTACACAGCAAATAGGTAGAGGACTTCGGTTACATTCCAGTAAGGAAGCATGTGTCATCGTGGACCTAATCGGTAATTATCGGAACGCAGATATAAAGTTAAGTTTATTTGATACAACTCCAAGCGATGTGAAGTTACGAAAGATCCAACCGATGATCCCACAATTCTGTGAACTCGATCTAGATTTAGATGTCATTAACCTTCTACAAGAAATGTCACGAAAGCGACAGCCAAGAAAAGAGAAACTCTTTAGTGATTATATGACACTAAAAAAAGAAATTGGTAAAAGACCAACTTATCTGGAATTGCATTTAAGAGGGGCTTCAGAATCTAGACAATATCGAACCGAATTTGGTTCCTATTTTGGTTTTTTAAACTGGGCTGATGAGCTGTCTGTTCGAGAAAAGCAAGTGTTTACCCGTTATGAAAATTGGTTGATGGATGTTGAAAGAACGGATATGAGAAAAAGCTATAAAATGATTGTTCTTCTTGCCATGCTGCAACGAGGACCATCCAATTGGAATAATCCGATCACACCTGAGGAAGTTGCTCCTTTCTTCCACCATTATCTTATGGATAAAGAGTATCGAAAGAAACTGGACTTTTCTGATAAATCTTCTAAAAGGCTTTGGGAGTATAATGAACAAAGAGTAAGTCGGTTAATTGCCACCATGCCAATGACCATGTGGAAAAGTGAATTAACTTCATTCGAGAATAATATCTTTAAGTTTATGTTTGACATTGCCAAAGAAGATGAAGAAATTCTCTTTAAATGGACAAAAGATATCTGCGAATACCGACTACATTATCATTTTGAAAGAAAGGCAAACAGCCCTCTAGTTCATTAGGTCCTAGGGGGATTTTTGTTCAATTTGGTTAAGTTTTGAGATATATCAATTTGTTTTTTTATATCATCTTGGATCTTCCTTGTATAAAGGTACACTTCAAACAGTAACTCTATTTCCTCTATCAGTAGTTTGCTTGAGAGTAACTAAGATTCAGTATTTTGTCACCTTTCCCCATACTTTGTTCATTGGTTTAATGATAGATTAATAGTGTTTCATAATTAACTAAAAGTAAAAGTCAAAATAAAATGGAAAGGACGTATAAAAAATGAGCTAGAAAATACATATTTGTGTTACTCACTTTGGATTTATAGAATGGACAGTAGATTTTGTCTATTTAATTTTTTCAATTTGAACGACTTCCCACTTAGTTCAAAAATCATCTTAAATATCTTCAAATTTCTACCATATTTTATTTCACAAGATTTCCCTTCTTCATACTTCTTTATATAAATACTTTATTTTTACTTTAAATTCCATACTTTTTTAGAAATCCATATATCAATACAAGGAAGGCCTGCTAATGGTTTCAAAATTGTGCAGCTATTTGACCCCATTGCTAGCATTGATACGGGGTTAATCCAATATAATATGGAGGTTTTTTCATGGAGGAAACACTGAATAACATTCTTTTAGAATTACAGGATTTAAAAAATGGGCAGCAAGAATTAATAGAAGTCCAGAAGGAACTAATAAGTCGTACAGAAAGTTTAGAAAAGGGGCAAAAAAAATTAATTACCTGTTCAAAAAATTTAAAGAAAAGTCACGAAGAATCAATTACAGGGCAGCACCAGTTAAAGATTCAAATAGAAAATTTTGAACAAGTTAAAGATTTATTATCTTTGGGGCAAAATGAAATAAAAGAATTAATTAAACAAACTACTGTTTATATGGCTGGTAAGATGTCATTTTCGGAAAAGATTATCATGGAGATTGAATTATTAAATGAAAGAGAACGGCAAGAGGTTCTAAATAAAATCAAAGGAAAAACTTTTATAAGAACGAACCAGACATGGGCGGAAAATTGGGATGATGATTATTATTAAAGAACTAGAAAGGTAGAGGAATTGAATAAAGCTATCGAAGATTTAAACGATTTCTTCATTTTGGGACAAATTGCGAAACTGCAATAAATTAAAAAGAGAGGTAGTTAATTAAAGCTTGGTGAAAGAAAAACAATGGCAATGAACCCCTAAATCCAATCGCGGTGATTCAGGGATAAGTTGTATTAATTCCTCTTATTTACTTTAAAAAATATATTCTTGAGATTACTGCTCGGCTGGATTTTTGCACCAGATTAGCCACCACCATTAGAATAACTGTTATTAAAGGACCGGACATGTTGTTGCATGCCCGGTTTTTATATTATTCAAAACCCTAAATTTATTATGTGTATCTTATAATAGCGCTGCAACCGCACGTAGTTGTCCCACAATTCCCCCCCAATCTGCACCTAAGTCAAGCGTTTTCACACTAAATCGGTTTCCACCAATTGAATAATCATGATCCGGCGTGAGCTCCTCATCGGTTTTTGCATATAAAAGGACTCCACTTACATGTCCGCTCCCTGTTCTATCCTTGTTTTTTACATAAGTAAAAATTTGATACAAGTTAGCTGAAATAATCGATTTGCTATTAAACAAAGTGTTGGTTTGCATGGTCCGGCCATAATATTTGGCATCAATGATCAGTGTTTTGGTTCCATAGGAAAGTGTGATATCTGTTTTCATATTCGGTAGAAATTCGGTGATATCATCGTCCACATTCCATTTAATGTAGGAAGACCCGACAGTAAAATGAGGGTACTCTTTTTTGAAATAACCAAGTAAAAATTTCTCATATAAGCGGTGCATGAATTGGTCATCCAGGAATTCTTTCATCTTATATTCACCTGTCTCCGTCGTCATTAAAAGCCCTTTGATGATTAATTGGCAGATATTGATGAGAAGTTTGTAGGTAGCATTATTTCGGTGATAGATCAATGCATTCCAGTTGATGGCGAACGGATTAAGAGTTTCTATGTTCCTAAAATACAAGCTCAGCTTTTTCAATTCCTTACTGTTGGCTACTGTAACATCACCTGATTTAATAAGTAGTACCATGGTGGTTTTTACTATTTGATTCAAAGGTGTATTTTCTGAGAATTGATCGAAATGGCAAACCATTCGCCGCGTCATTAACGTGTTTTGACGAACAGAGTTTGATATATCTATTTTGCCTTTTAAGTTACCCGTTGCTTCTGTGTAGACGAGATAATCCTTATGTAAACCACGTTTCAATTGATTTGAAACACCGCGTACTAGAATGGCCGCCATCAAATCATGAAGGTTTTCAAATTCTTCTGTTTGGATATTTTTGAAGCTGGCTTCGTTAAGTGACTGATAGGCATAAGACAGCATATAGTATATATTTTTTACCTTAATCATAAATGGCTCCACGCAGCCTGCTGCTCCAGTTTTCGATCTTTGTCGGTTCGTCAAACCAGTATTCTTTAATCAAAGGGATCAGTTCATATTCGATCACATCGGATAACCATCCATCATCAATGATTTCATTCGTTGATAGATAACTATGACCAATTTGAAAGCCACTTCCAAGGGAAGTATCCTCTGCGATATCTTCATTTATTTTCACTACCGTATCAATTAAGCGATCAAACTTTTCACTTGCTATGTTTGCTTGATATTCTTGGAAACCATCGCTTCTAAATGCAGGTTCAACTTCATAAAAGGCAAACCGGCGGCGAAGGGCATAATCAATCATTGCTAAACTGCGGTCAGCTGTGTTCATCATTCCAATAATATGAACATTGTCTGGTACGGAAAATTGTTCATCTGAATAAAGCAAGCGGACTTCCTTACCTCGTTTATCTGATTCAATTAGCATTAATAATTCGCCAAATATCTTACTTAAGTTGCCTCGGTTAATCTCATCGATGATGAAAAAATAGGGCCGATCATCAGGCTCAGCTTCTTTACAAAACTCATAAAACGGGCCTTTAGATATGGAAAAGCCTTTTTCGGTAGGGCGGTAACCCATGATAAAATCTTCATAACTGTAACTTTGATGAAATTGGATCATCATAACTCGACTGATATCTTTTTCACCCATAATCGAGTAGGCCAAGCGCTCTGCAGCAAAGGTCTTTCCAACACCTGGGGCACCTAACAAAATAAGATTCTTCTTTTTAAGAAGAAGATTTTTTAAGGTCAGATACTTATCATCGCTCATATACACATCAGACAAGAAGTTCTCTGCTGTATAGCTCTCATAGTATACTGTGTCAGTTTCTGGATCTTCCGAATCAGAATCTGAAATGAACATATCTTCTAGTTTCTTGTAATAATCCGTATAGGGTGTAATATCTGTGAGAGTTTTTAAAACAATTTGTCCTTCGTGCTCCCATTCTCCTTTATGTGTCCAGTGTACAGTCCGTATATGTTTATATTCATTTCTTGAATCATCAAACATATAGTCTGACGTGACAACCCCTCGGCCAATGATTTTCTTCAGCCCTTTTTTCACAATAATTACGTCATCTTCTTTTAGTTCATTCGCAAATTGCCATGTAGCATGTCCAGCATTTTTATAGGAATATTCTTCACCATAAATCTCTTTCATTTTGCTCTTCATTGATTCTTTTGCAGGGTATTGTTTTAAGTCACCGAGATTGTCCCAGCCAATTCCCATGATTCCTTTATCATAGAATTCTTCCCACAGGCGGGAACCTTCGCCTGGGGCATAGATCCAATACCGCTTTTTATCTTTTGGTCCTGCTGGAGTTGGGGCAGGGGTGGCCGGAACCTTTTGATAATCTCCTGTTATCATACTCTCAATCACTTCATCTTCTTCTTTGCTGACTCGAAAATTAGTTGCACCAGGATACGTTAATATCTCCATTCGTTTTGTCCGTTCATCAGCAAGTAACGTAGTTCTTTCTACAATCGTGTTGGTGAGCTTTCTTAGGATTTCAATATCAACACCTAAATAGGGTTCTTTGTTTAGGTCATCAGAACAATTATACGGATCGTTTGGTTCGGGCTGTTTCATCTCAGGATCACAAAGAATGGTACCGGAAGCTACAATGCCGCCTTCAGGTCCGGAAAGCCAAATGTAGACTTTGTCTCCTTTTTTAATTTGTTTATAATTTTGATTGACAGCCCAAGTAATTGTATTAAGGTCATGAACAGCACCAATCACATCATAATATTTGGGGTTTCCCTGAAAAACCCAACAGGATGGCTCAGCTAATTCCTTTAGAAATCTAGAATACAGTGACAATGCATTCGAATACGCTTTATTGCCAGCAGCTAGGTCTACTTCATGAAAATTGGGTGCGGAAGTAATCCTTTTGTATGCCTCTTCAAATGCAGCTAATGATGTAATATGGAATAAATCAGTTTCGGTTAAAGGGTTGATGTTTAATTTTGCCGTAGCATTTTTAAGAGAATTCGTATAAGCGGTAATGGTATTGGATTTATACAGTTCTCCATTGGATTTTTTCTGGCGGCGCATCCAATTTTGGAAAGCAGCTTTTAAATAGGTATTTCTAGCCGTTTTGCCACTCCATTCTTTTGCAAGTGTTGGATGCCTTTCATCTAAAAAGGCCTTGAAATGCTTCATTGACTGCAAATATCCACTAGCGCGTTCTTGGGCACGTTCCGATTTGTTTTGTGATTTAAGATAATCCCTTATGATTTCTTTTGCTTTGTTTAGAGATTTCTCATCCAAAAAGATAGACCAGAAATCTATCCCTATATTATTATTATAGGCAAAGAATGCATCAGAAAAGTGAACAGCAATGGTGTTATCATTCCAATTTGGATGATTCCCTGCTAAATAGGTATGGAACTCCTTCCGTAGTTTTTCTACTTCTTGTTTTGAAATGGCCTTTACCAATTTATCCACCTGCAATTATTTTATATTTTACAAAAACGCTGGCATTTCCCAGTCTAACGATATAGAGGTTATTCCAATTTTACCAAATAATCTCATGTAAAAGGAAATCAGCGGGCGGGGACTGGAGACAAAACTACTTACATTTTATTTGATGTAAAAGAATATATCTACCAAGGATGCCTTTATTTTTGTATAAAGTAAGTAGAATATAATAATATTATGTTAACAATTGAAAAGAGGCAGTAGTGTGGCAAAAAAGAAGGATAATGCAAACCTTACACCTAGAAGGAAGCGTTATAGTCGAAGAGACCGCCTTCAGAATGCGAAAAAATGGATGGACCAATATAATGGAAAATATCTTGCAAAAGGATATAGCAATTGGTTTGGAGTAGATCTGTTATGTGCGATAACGGAGCTTGAAATGCTGGGGCACAAATTTAAACAGTCTTATAAAGACCAGGTTAAAAATTCTCTCGAGGAGAGACAAAAGCAAAAGGAAAAAAGGAAGCAAGTAAAAGAACAGGATGAGGATTTTGGCGACGATATGTTTTATTTTGTCGCTGGATATACCGAAAACGGAGTACAGTATGGTTTAACTAGAGAAGAAATGAATGAAGTTGCTGAAATTCCTATTATACTTAATTCCTCAAAATGTAGAATTTCAATTAGAATAGATGATGATGATTTACCATTTTAATACTGCACTCTAGGGAAAAAATAAAGGAGAGCACTTTCAATAACCATCAAACTTGTTCTCCTTTATTTTTCTTCAATTAATCTATTTCTTTCTTAAGACACCTTTTTTAACAAGATTAACAAGTATTCCTTTATTTTTGAACTTATTAAATGCAATTAATCTATTTAAATCTTTCACAGTTAACGTGTCAGGGTCCTTTGCAAGTTCGAAATCTCTTGTTTTTGCAATCAAGGAGAGAGCAAATTCCACTTGTTTCGGTGTTAATGAATAATCTTCTTGGTCTGGTGTTCGAACAGCAGAGTTGACTTTTTCATTGACCGATTGCTCAATGGTAGCTGCATGCTCTCGTAATCTAGCCTCAACTAATGCCTCCACTTCCTCATGGCTTATAGATTTATTCTCTTTTTGGATAGGTTTTTGATTCGTATTAAGTAATTTATCTAAGAAACCTTTCAACATTATAGACACTTCACTTTCATTTTGTTTCCTATAATTTTATTTGTAGGTAAATTATTCCTTCAAGTCTATTATTAAAGTAAACAATAGAAAAAACAATACTTTTGGAGTATATTGTTGCTAGTTTTTGTGGATAGTTGTCGTAATAATAGGGGAAATCTTGTAATTGTTTAGGAAAATATTCCTAATTGTAGTATAATGGAGAAAAATGCAAATTTTGGAGCGGTTATTATGGCAATTACGATTCCTGAAACCATTAGGTCTACTGCTACAGCAGGTGAGCGGTTATTATTCCGAACTTTAAAAAACTATCTTCCTGATGATTATATTGTTTATTTTGAACCGGAAATTCAAGGGAGGAAACCGGATTTTGTGATTATCGGCCCGGACCTTGGAATGGTTGTTTTGGAAGTGAAGGATTATACCAGAAATACTCTCTTGCAAATTAACCATGATGAATGGCATATCGTGGCAGCCAATGGTGATCAAACTATTATCCCAAACCCCATGAATCAAGCAAGAGACTACATGTTTAAGATTGCTGATGTTCTTAAAAGGGATAAAAATCTAATAGAAACAGATGGAAAACATAAATTGAAATTGAAGTTCCCTTATGGATACGGGGTTGTTTTTACGAGATTGTATACGAAGGACTTTATTAATGATGGACTTTACACGGTTATTGAACCAAACCTTTCCCTAACAAGAGATGAAATCGATCCTGAAAAAGAGGGGTTTTCGGAAGAAATCTTGATGGAGAAAATTATGAATATGTTTGTGATTCCATATCGTTTAAAAGAACCACTGTCCATTGGAGACATTAATGCCATTCGCTATCATTTATTTCCAGAGGTGCGGATTAGTGCAGAATTTAAAGCGCCTGTTCCTTATCAAGATCAGCTATTACTGTCACTTCATGATATTAAGACCATGGATCTTCATCAAGAGAACTTAGCGAAGCAGATTGGTGATAAAAATCGCTTAATTCGTGGCGTGGCAGGAAGTGGGAAAACGATAATCTTGGCCAGTCGAGCAAAAATGTTGTCAAAGCAAAATCCCGATTGGAAGATTCTCATCCTCTGTTATAATATCTCACTTTCCAATGCGATCCAGCAAATGATTAATCATATGCTCAATGAACCTGAGGATCTATTTGATTTTGACCCAAATATGAAGGCTGTACAAAATCAAAACATAATCGTACGGAACTTTCATGCTTGGCTTAAGAATGATCTAAAGATAAGAGAGCAAAATCTCTCAGTAATCATCGATAAAATCGAGAAAAAAGAAACCATCCTTCCATCCTATGATGCGATCCTGATTGATGAAGGACAGGATTTTGACGCGGATTGGCTCCGTTTAGTCAGCTTGCTAATCAATACAGATACCCAGTCACTCTTATTGGTAGAAGATCGTGCACAGACGATTTATCGGCGGAAACGTTCATACTTGCAGGATACCGGTTTATCCTTTCAAGGCCGGTCAAAGGTGTTGTCGATTAACTACCGAAATACCTCTCAAATCGTTAAGTTTGCATGGGATTTCTATCGCGAGCATTCGATGTTTAAAAATAAAGTCGTTAATCGTAATCTGGAAGGTGAAATTATTGCGCCTCAGAGTACGAAACGGAAAGGACCCGAGCCTGGAATTATTCGCGCAGCCAATTTCTTTGATGAAATACGAATGGTTGCAAGGCAAATCAAAAGACTACATGAAGAGAGGAAAGTACCTCTCGATGAAATGTTAATCCTGTATCGAGTGAAGCGGACCCATAAATATCCGATAGTTGATCTCATTAAGCGTTCACTAGGTGAATTAGAACTCCCTAACTACTGGATTACCGAGAATGACGTGTCAAAGAGATCGTTTCAAAAAGAAGATGGCAAAGTTAAAATTAGTACCATTGATAGCAGTAAGGGACTCGACTTTCAAGCCGTGTTTATTGTTAATGTGGATTCCATGCCATTTCCTTTAGAAGAGGATAAGGAACGAGAGGTTTCTTTATTCTATATTGGAATGACAAGGGCCAAGGAATATCTTTGCTTGTCGTATTCGGGTGAATCAGAATTTACACACTATCTTGATCGGATTTTGCAAGAGAGAAACCAGAGGAAAAGCGATTTAGTGGAGATTAAATTAGGTATCTAAGTTAAGTAGAACCTTAATGATCCTTTAAAAAGAAAAGATAAAAAGCGAGTTGGTCATAGAATCCCAACTCGCTTTTTTAATTGCCCCTGCCAAGGAACTTTATTTTACCATAAATAATAGGTAAGTGTTTAGCTTATTTAATAACGTACCTATCCCTTATATAAAGCATCTTATTGCCACGACCTTTCAAAATCTTCTCTTTTTTTATTTATATAAGAAATGAAGGTGTTAGTAGATAATTTATTCATCTTTTCAGAATTTTTCTAGCATTATCTTCGTTTTTAATGTACATTTTATAAATGTACTTTTTCTTAATCTTTTATACGAACAAATAGTTATCATTGGAGGAATTTAGGTTGGGTAATAATCATCAAAGTGAGAATTTGCAACGGGGTTTAGATAATAGGCATATCCAGTTAATTGCACTTGGAGGTGCCATTGGAGTCGGACTGTTCTATGGCTCAAGTGCAGCCATTCAAATGGCTGGACCAGCCATCATGGTCTCTTATTTAATCGGAGGCTTGGTTATTTTTATCATTATGAGAGCTCTAGGTGAAATGGCAGTCGATCTACCCGTTTCGGGTTCCTTTAGTTCCTACGCCAATCGATATATAGGGCCGTTTGCAGGGTACCTTAGCGGCTGGACCTATTGGTTTATGTGGCTTGTCGCTGGAATGGCGGAAATAACCGTGGTTGGTGTTTATGTGAATTACTGGTTTCCAGATATTCCACAATGGCTCACAGCACTCGCTGTGCTTATCGTGATTACCTTGGTAAACCTTGCGAATGTAAAGGCATTTGGTGAGTTTGAATTCTGGTTTGCACTGATTAAAGTTGTAGCCATTATCGGAATGATTCTCGTTGGAGTAGGAATCATCTTTTTGGGAATTGGCAACGGAGGTCAGCCCGTTGGTTTGGCCCATCTTTGGACTCATGGGGGATTCATGCCAAATGGAGTCAAAGGAATTTTATTGTCCTTGGTTTTTGTGACGTTTTCATTTGGTGGAGTGGAATTGGTTGGAATTACCGCAGGAGAGGCAAAAAATCCTCAAAAATCAATCCCGTCTGCCATTAACAGTGTTGTCTGGCGGATATTAATTTTTTATGTGGGTGCATTGGGAATTATGATGACTCTCTATCCTTGGAATGAAGTAGGCATGAAGGGCAGTCCATTTGTATTGATTTTTGATAAAGTTGGAATTCCTAGAGCCGCCCATATTATTAACTTTGTGGTCTTAACAGCCGCATTATCTGCTTTTAATAGTGGGTTATTTAGTTCCGGTAGAATGCTGCACAATTTATCCCTGCAAAATAACGGTCCGAAATATTTTGGAAAACTTAATAAGAATGGCAGCCCGGTCCGTGGCATACTGTTCACGTCTTCACTGTTATTATTGGCCGTACTACTGAACTACATTGTTCCCGAAAAAGTGTTTATGTACATATCTGCTGTTGCCACAGTAGCGGTTATTACCAGCTGGGCGGTTATCCTGATTACACAATTAAAGTTTAGGCAATCCAAAACAAAAAAAGAAATTGAAAAATTAGCATTTAAACTTCCCTTATATCCCATTTCATCCTATTTAGCACTGACGTTTTTAGCACTTGTCATTGTCTTAATGGCTTTTATTGAGGAAATGCGAATTGCTTTAGTTGTAGCACCAATATGGTTTACGATTCTTTATTTCGGATATAAAATGATTAAAAAATTCGACTGACCTATTCTTTTGAAAAAGAATCTGTTGGATAAACCAGAGTGGGGCAAACTAGATTTGAAAGGGTGAAGTTATGGAAAAGAATAAAAAAGGATCGGAGAAATTAAGTTATGAGTCCGATGGAAAAATGGGTAAAAACCATAATAAGGTAAAAGGTAACCAAAAAGATCAGGCTGATGATTTTTTTAATACCACACAAAACAGTGAATGAAAAACAAAACCTACTTACAATCTGCGTAAGTAGGTTTTTGGTAGTTATTATCAAAAAGAAGATTAGTCATAGAACGAAGGGATGTACGAAAATTTATGTATGTTGTGCGGGGAGATTAAACTTGGACGATTGATTAATTAGCCCAGCCGTATTGCTCGTCCAACCCGCAATCATTTATAGCTTTGAACGATACATTGCTTATGAAATGGCTGTAAGCCAGGTTTTGTCCTTCCGTACTTCAATCGGCAGCAAGCCTCGTACTAGAAGTGTAGTCATCTATCTACCGGCCAATGGCCGATTCATCCGTTAGGTTCATTTCCCGCAGGATGATGCCCCTACCATAATTTGGGTTGCTCGCTCGTGGGGTTTACCCGTTCCATCTTTTCCGTTTCCAGAAAAGCTCGTCACTGTGGCACTTTCAGGTTATTCTCAGCATATCCAAACGGACGTAGCATGATTTCACCGCCGTCAGCCGATTCGGCTGCCCACCTTTGCAGGTGGCACGAACACTACAGGCATCTCAGCACTGTGCGAGCCTGGACTTTCCTCAGCTCCTGTAAAGGAACCGCGACTACTCACCATTTCATGTTTATGAATTCGTTCAGATGCGACAACACATACTATATCAAGGATACGATGATAAATCATTAGTAGTTTTATTCCAATGTTTCCAATTATGATTGGTATTTTTAGGTTCATTTCTCCAAAGGTCAATTAAATATTTAATTTATTACTTTCCACAGCAACAAAGTCGTCAAATAAAATTGTACAAGGCAATTTTTTTAAGAATTATCCTTGATATTAATGTAACTTACACATTGATTCATCTTAAACAAGAGAGTTGAGGGAAATATAATGCTTGTCATTGAAAATGATTGGTTAAAGGTAAGTATAGTAAGAAATGGAGCAGAAGTACGAGAAGTGAAGCATAAGAAAAACGGGCTAGACTATATGTGGACAGGGGATAACGCTTACTGGGGACGAGTCTCTCCGGTCTTATTTCCGATTGTAGGACGGTTAAAAGGGGATCAGTATCAACTGGATGGTCATACCTATAAGATGTCACAGCATGGTTTTTTGCGTGACGTTGAATTTGATGTAGAAGAGCAGACAGATACAAGCGTTTCATTTGTGTTTGAGTCTGCTGGACGCTTCAAACAAGTTTATCCTTACGAATTTAAAGCAATCATTCGTTATGTACTCAAAGAGGACTCCCTCATGGTTCAGTGGGAAATCGTGAATGAAAACAAGGAAGAAATGTATTTTTCCATTGGTGCTCATCCTGCATTTAAAATTCCACTTGTAGAAAATGAAACCATTGAGGATTACCGTTTATATTTTACTCCTGCAGCAAATAACAAGGTAATGGAATACGAGCTAAAGGATTCTCTGATCCACGAGAGAGGAAATGCAAGTGATATTTCAACGATGCAGCTCACGCCCTCCTTATTTGCCCATGATGCTCTCGTCTACAGCAATATTGATCAAATTACATTGGAGTCTAAAAAATCAGGTCATGGAATCGAAGTATGGTTCGAAAAATTCCCGTTTGTTGGAATTTGGTCGAAATATATGGATACTACTGGTACGATCGCGCCATTTGTTTGCATAGAGCCATGGTACGGAATTGCTGATACGTATCATACTTCTGGGAACATGAAGGAAAAGATGGGTGTGAATAAGCTTGAAGCAGGAGCAACATTCCTGGCTGAATATAAAATGAAGTTTAAATAACAGTCGATAGGAGATTGTCTATTGGTTGCTAAGTATTAAATGATAAAGTTAGGCTTCCATCCAATCCTATTTAGGTGAACGCACATAGACTACTTTGACTATAAGTGAAAGGAGGATATTAATGTACTACATTATTTTGCATCACTACCATCCTTGGTATCAATCCATAGTAGTTCCATTCATTCCTCCACCACCTGTCCCGCCAGCAGCTGTTACCTACCGAAAGATGTTAAATGGGTTTTTGTAATCGAAAAATCCAGGACTTTTGAACTACCAAAATTTACAGCTATCTTCCAAATGGAATCGATGATATATTGTTCTTGTAAGTTCTTAACGGACTTACGCGAAGCTTTTATTACAGAGAAGTACTCAAGCGGCTGAAGAGGCGCCCCTGCTAAGGGTGTAGGTCGGGTAACCGGCGCGAGGGTTCAAATCCCTTCTTCTCTGCCATTATATTATGGGGATGTCTTGGTATCGACAGGGATTGTTTGAGCTTATATGGCGAGTCGAGGGATTCGGCCTCGTAAAAACGATAAAGCCTATAACTGGCAAACAAAACAACAACTTCGCTTTCGCTGCCTAATAACAGTCGATCGCGGTTCCTCCCTCCATCGTCCATGTGGTAGGGTAAGGGACTCATTCTAAGTGGACTACGCCGGATTCCACCGTCTGAGGATGAAGGAAGAGACGAACCAGACTAGCTGCTTCCATGCCTGTCAGTAGGCTAACGAAGTAAGTGAAATCAATTCTACTGACTACACTCGTAGAAGTATAAGTGCCAAGATCTTTGCACACGGGTTCAACTCCCGTCATTTCCACTAAAAAACAATCATTTTTACCGCAGTAGGTAAGTGGCAGTCCTTTCGGCAATTAACCGATCGGTCGTAGGTTCGAGTCCTACCTGCGGAGTTTAGTCCAACAAAGGCACTAGGAAACTGGTCAGGGCGGGAACGCAGCAGCCATAACTAGTGAAATTGTGTGGGCTAGTACATAAAACTGAAGGCTCAAAACCCCTAAACCCAGTTTAGGGGTTATTTCTTTTACAAATTTGGATTAATTTTATAAAGAGGTAGATAAGGAATTTCCCTTCATGGCTTTTTAATGTTCAAGGATTTTTTTTTGTTCCATTATCCTGCAAATGAAATGTTTTAGAAATCTCAATTATTTAAGCTGTTCAATACATAAGCAAGCAGTATTACAATGACTAGTTTATCTTTTCTACTAGGGACGGATTACTAGTTACAATTTTTTAGCCCATATTGTACCCAGTCTTTCCCAGCATCAATCTAATTGATGCTGCTTCAATTTACGATAAAGCGTTGCTAAACTTATACCTAGATTGCTGGCAATTTGTCTTTTTGCTTTTGTCGTTTTTCCGTATTCAGTCAATAATTTTTCGATTTTTTTGTATTCGAATTCTTCTTTGTTCATCTCCAAGATGGGAACTTTCAGGATTTCTTCACTTTTGTCCGTATGATTTGAAGAAGGGGGTAATTGATGTAAGTAATATGGCAAATGATCCAGTGTTAATTCGGTATCATAAATGGTTGCGATATTTATGGCGTATTCTAAGCAATTTTCAAACTCACGAACATTCCCTGGCCATTTGTAACTTTTCATCATGGCAGCTACTTCTTTCGAGATGGATTGAATATTTCTATTTAATAATTTGTTATACCTTCTAATAAAATAGCTGCTCAAATAATCAAGGTCATCATTTCTGTCACGAAGAGGAGGGATTTTAATGGGTATTACATTTAATCGGTAATATAAGTCTTCTCGAAATTTATTTTGGTCTACTAATTTTTCTAAATTCTCGTTTGTGGCTGCAATAACACGAATGTTTACTGGTATTGGATGCTTTCCTCCAATCTTATCTATTTCCCTGGTTTGTAAAACACGCAAAAGCTTTACTTGTAGGTAAAGCGGCATTGTGCCAATTTCATCTAGAAAAATAGTTCCTTGATCCGCTAATTCAAATTTTCCAGGTTTCCCCTTTGCATCTGCCCCGGTAAATGCTCCTTTTTCGTAACCGAAAAGTTCACTTTCAATTAATGCCTCCGGGATGGCCCCACAATTTATCGAAATGAATGGACGATTACTTCTTGTGCTCAATTGATGGATGGCCCTTGCAAACAATTCTTTTCCGGTTCCACTTTCTCCTGTAATTAAAACAGTAGAATCATTCGCAGCAACATGAGAAACAAGAGACTTAATTTCTATCATTTGAGGTGACCTTCCAATGATATCTTCAATGGAAATGGAGCGGCTTGAGTTAATAAAATCCAAGGCGCTTCGTTGTACCTCTTTATAATCGGATAATGAAATGACGGCCCCTTTGATGATGTTTTCCACATTAATAGGCTCTATGTCACCAATAAAGGTCACATTATTGGTACCATTGGAATAGGACAAATCGGTTTGAATCATCTTATTTCCTCCTAGAACCTTCTTAAGGGGAAAATCCTTAAATAACTCTAAAATATGTATTTTTTCAATCAAAGATGATTTTTTTTGAATCATTTTTTCGGCCACATTATTTACTTGGTTGATAAATCCATCCTCGTCAATAGAAAGAATGCCTTTTGGTAATGAATTAATCAAAGTTAATAAAGCGCCGTTCATCCGATTTTGTTCTTCAAATAGTATTTTTTCTCTAATCTTCGATGTCATCAAATCAGACATTCTATATAAGAAATCAATAATCCCATTCAAATTCCTTTTAATAGAATCTAATCTCTCTTCAGTATAGGCCACTACGTTTACCGTGCCTATGACAGAATGATCATATCGAATGGGAACAACCACCCCACCTGAATAGGTACATTTTCCAAAACCAGGGCAAACCTGACAAACAGGATTTTGCATCTTGCTTTCAATAATTATATGTTTGTTTGTCATCAGGACATTTTTGCTTACACTGCCAAAGGTCATTATTTCTCCTATTTTTTCCTTTGCTTCCCCAGTAGCTGCAACTCGGATAATATTTTCATCTACAATTTCGACATCCATTTGGAACGCTGTTTTAATTGCTTCAGCAATATTTTGTGCTACATCATGGATCATATTTAGCATGAAGGGACCTCTTTTCTTGTTTCACTTTTTCTCATTTTTAGAAATAATGATTCTCAATTTGAGAAATTTTCTCATTTTAATAATAAAAAAATATCAGAAAATTGGTAAAAATGCAATTTTTACCTTTGGCACAGTAATTGCATTATAAATAATTGATTAGGAAAATGAAGGAGGATATTGGATTATGCAGAAACAGCAAGTAAATTTTCTTTACTTATCAGAGCCGGATATGATTGAAGCTGGCGTACTCGATACCCATCATTGCGTAGAAACAATTGAAGAAGTTTTTAGACTTCTATCAGAAGGAGACTATCTTATGGGGGGACCAAATGAAAATGAGCATGGACAAATGATTTGGTTTCCTAAGGAAGAAAGATTCCCTAATATGCCTATAGCAGGACCAGATAGGCGATTTATGTCGATGATTACATATCTTGGCGGACGCTTTAATGTTTGTGGAGATAAATGGTATGGGTCAAATATTGCAAATCGTGATAGAGGACTACCAAGATCGATATTAATGGTCACGCTCAATGATACCGATACAGGTCAGCCTCTTGCGTATATGTCTGGAAATTTAATCAGTGCAATGCGTACAGGAGCTGTTCCGGGAGTAGCTGCAAAATATTTAGCCAGGAAAAATGCAGAGATAGCCACTGTATTAGGTGCGGGTGTTATCAGCCGAGCTTGTTTGAAAGCGATTGCAGTCGCGAGACCTGATTTAAAACAAATCCGTGTGTATGACATCATTTACGAAAAAGGAATCGCTTTTGCTGCAGAAATGACCAAGGAAACAGGAATTAACGTGGTGGCTGCTAGATCCCTGCAAGAGGCGGTCAATAACTCGGATATTATTAGTGTTGCTACAAGCGGCGCGGTCAAGGCAAGGCTTGAACAAGAATGGTTAAAACCAGGGTGCATTATTGAGTTGACTGGCCCGGCTGATTTAGATGACGAATGCTATATGAATTATAAGATTGTTGCAGATAACTGGAAAATGCACGAGTGCTGGTTAAATGACGCAAAAGAGCATCCACTTGGATTTGATAGTATTAAAGATTGGGCACCTACTTCACAACTTCTAACGCTGGTTGAAAGTGGAGAGGTAAAAACAGAATCTATTATAGACTTAGGCGATGTTATAACTGGGAAAAAGCAGGTGAGGGAAGAAACTGATAGCAACCCTATTATTTTCGTTACTGGCGGGCAGCCTGTTTACGATATAGCCTGGGGATACGAAATCTATCAAAATGCGTTAAATAGGGGAATAGGTAATAAATTATTATTATGGGAAGAAGCTCATTGGGCATAATTTTTACACTTCATCATTAATCTTGAAAGGGGAAAATCGTATGAATTACCGAATTGGTGTGGATACAGGAGGAACATTTACAGATGTTGCCTTAGTGGAAGAGAGAACCGGGAAATCCTATATTACGAAAGTGCCGTCAACACCTCATAATCCATCTTTAGCAGTATTAAATGGATTGAGACAAATTGTTGAGGAGACGGGCATTGACTATGAAGAAATTTCTTTCTTCATACATGGTTCAACTGTTGCTACGAATGCATTACTTGAGCAAAAAGGGGCAAGGACTGCACTTTTAACTACGAAGGGTTTTAAAGATGTTTTACAGATTGGCAGACAAACCCGGCCAAAATTATATGATTTCCGAGCACGTAAAGCGGAGCCTTTAGTGCCCAGAAATTTTAGGCTGGAATTAGATGAGCGTATTGACGCTGACGGAAACATCATTCGTAAGATTGATAGACAGGAGTTATTAAACATCGTTGAATCTCTAAAGGAAAATGAGATTCAATCGCTAGCCATTTGTTTTATTAATTCTTATATCAATCCGATCCATGAGAAAGAGGTCAAGCAAATTCTTTCTGAGGCAGTGCCAGGTCTTTCCATCACTTTGTCTTGTGAAGTATTGCCTGAAATTAAGGAATATGAACGTACAAGTACAGTTGTAGCCAATGCTTACGTACTTCCGAAAATGAAGTATTATCTAGGACATTTAAATACAAATCTAGAAAGAATGAACATATCTAGTAATCTATATGTGATGCAATCAAATGGAGGAATTATTAGTGCTGAGACGGCTATCAATATGCCTATTCGCACGATGCTATCTGGACCTGCTGGAGGAGTATTAGCCGGAAGTATCCTAGCAAAAAACACTTCATTTAAAAATATTATTACGATCGATATGGGAGGAACAAGCTTAGATACTGCCCTCATTGAAAATGAAAATCCTCAATTTACAACCATTAGTGAGATTGAAGGTAGGCCGATTAAGGTTCCTATGGTTGAAATGCACACGATTGGTTCTGGAGGGGGAAGCATCGCATGGATTGATTCAGGCGGCGCTTTAAGAGTAGGACCTCATAGCGCAGGTGCTACTCCTGGACCAGTTTGTTACGGCAGGGGCGGGGAAGAGCCTACTGTCAGTGATGCAAACGTTATTCTTGGAAGGTTAAATCCTGATTCCATTTTAGGAGGCAGGATGAAAATTGATGTGGAATCCGCCAGAAGAGTGATAAAAGAGAAAATTGCCGATCCGCTGGGAATGACGGTGGAAAAGGCAGCAGAAGGTATTTTAAAAGTCGTGAATGCCAATATGGTTCGCGGAATTAGAGTCATATCCATTGAAAAAGGATATGATCCTCGTGAATTTTCTTTAATGGCTTTCGGCGGTGCTGGTCCTTTACATGCAGTTGATATCGCCAATGAACTTGGCTGTAAAGAGGTTATTATTCCTCCAAACCCAGGTATTACATGCGCAATGGGAATGTTGATGGCGGATGTAAGACATGACTATGTCAGGACCTACTCATCGAAGCTATCGTTAGTAGAATTGGATGATATCAATCATGCGTTAAAAACCCTCATTGTGGAAGCCCTTGAAGACCTTAAAAAGGAAGGCTTCGATTCGGACACAATCGAATTAAAGGCAAGTCTGGATCTTCGTTATGTGCGTCAGGCTTATGAGATCAACATACCACTTAATGGAGCTCATGTTAATCACACTACATTGCACGAAGCGGTTCGTACATTCCATGAAACACATGAACGGATTTACGGATTTAACCGGCATGAGGAAGAACTTGAAGTCGTTAATATCCGATTAATCGGGATTGGGAAAATCACTGAATTGAAAAAAGATGGTTCAAATGAAGAAGTGAATAGGAAAAGTGTAGAGCCAATTAGTGTGCGTCTTGTTTATTTTAATGATGCCTATGTCAGTGCCCCGGTTTATCAGCGTAACGATTTAAACAGTGATGTAACTATAAATGGTCCTGCTATTATTGAACAGTTAGACTCTACTATCATTATTTATCCAGATCAAAAGGCGATTACAGATCAATCTGGAAATCTAATCATCTATCTTTCCGGCAAGAATGTAAAGGAGGAAATGGAATATGTATACACCAGTAATTGACGGAATCATGCTCGAAGTAATGAAAAATGCGTTTCATACGATTGCAGAGGAAATGGGGGTAACCCTCATTAGAACTGCACTTTCTACCAATATTAAAGATCGTATGGATTGCTCTACAGCTATTTATACGAAAGAAGGAAAGCTTGTTGCACAAGCAGAGCATGTTCCGCTTCACTTAGGTTTAATGCCTTCTGTTGTTCAAGAAGTATTGAAAATCTATCCTCCAACACAATTAAAGCAAGGAGATGCCATTTTGATTAACGATCCCTATATTAGCGGTTCGCATCTCCCGGATATTTTCATGATTTGTCCGATTTTTTACAAGGATGAGTTGGTCGCGCTTGCGGCCAATATTGCCCACCACGTGGATGTAGGGGGCTTGACACCGGGGAGTATGTCGGTAAAAGCAACTGAAATCTTCCAAGAGGGATTACGTCTTCCGGCTGTACGTATTCGTAGAGAAGGTGTATTGGATGAAGAAATGCTTCGATTGCTTGAGAAAAATGTACGGACTGGAAAGGAAGTACTAGGCGATATATATGCCCAGCTTGCTGCAAATAAAGTGGCTGAAACAAGATTAATCGACTTAATCGAGCGCTACTCCGTCGAACATGTTTTTGCTTGTATGGAAGAAATCATGAACTATTCGGACCGCAGGATGATAGCCGGCATCCGGAATGTGCCAAATGGTGTATATGAATTCAAGGATGTATTGGAGGGGGATGGAATTACAGAAGACCCTATTGTGATTCAGGTAAAGGTCACGATAAAAGATGAAGAAATTGAGGTTGATTTTAATGGTTCATCCAGCCAAGCTAGGGGACCAGTTAACTCCACTCATGGTGTAACAAATGCTTGCGTTTATTATGCCTTAAAGGCGCTTTTAGATCCTGAAGTACCGCCAAATGCAGGAACATATAGAAGTATCAAAGTGGTAGCGCCAAAAGGAAGCATCGTAAACCCCAATTTTCCGGCGGCTGTTTCCAATGCCAATTGTAATACATCACAGCGCATTACGGATGCTATTTTTGGGGCTCTTGCTCAAGTTTTGCCGCATGAATCTATGGCCGCATGCTCTGGAACGATGAATGGTTTTGCCATCGGGGGCTTTGATGAGGGGACAAACCGATACTTTTCGTACGTTGAAACATATGGCGGTGGACAAGGCGGCTTGGATGATATGGACGGTATGGACGGGGTTCATACAAATATGACAAATACCCTAAATACTCCCGTAGAGGTGATCGAACAAACCTTTCCGTTTTTTGTAAATAAATATGGGTTAGTTGATGGAAGCGGGGGTGCTGGCAAACATCGTGGGGGCTTAGGATTAATGCGTGAGTTGGTTCTCTTGGGCCATGAACATACTGTGACGTTAATGACGGACCGCCAAAAGAATGCGCCATGGGGATTATTTGGCGGCGAGGGGGGTCAAACTTCATCATGCACACTCGTTACTCCTGAGGGTGAACAGATACAGCTAGATTCTAAAGTAACAATGACGGTTCCGAAAGGAAGTTCCATCGTACTATCTACGGCGGGCGGGGGTGGATATGGATCACCTTTAGAGAGAGACCCTGAAGAAGTGTTAAAGGATGTCGTATTAGGGAATATAAGTTTCACTCAAGCAAAAAGGGAGTATGGAGTTGTCATTAATCAAGAAAGCTTCACAATTGATCAGAAGGAAACAAAACGTTTACGTAAAGCAATTTAATTAGGCGTTTTCATGACGAATCCATTCAGATTAATAAGATAATATTTTGAAAGGGAGTGAATTATTTGAATAATCAAGGACGTAAGGCTTTTATTGCATCTGGGCTAGGCTGGGGATTAGATGGATTTACCTTTACGATGTTCTCAATGGCGCTACCAACAATTATCGTGGCTCTTAATATTTCTGTCGAGGATGGAGGCTGGATTGCAACATACAGTCTCGTGGCATCAGCGATCGGCGGGATTATTGGCGGGATATTGGCTGACCGATATGGACGTGCCCGTGTTCTCATGTACATCATCTTAGCATTTTCCGTTGCTACTGCAATGACAGCTACCTCACAAAATTTTAGTCAGCTTGCATTTTGGAGGATTGTAGAAGGCCTATCATTTGGAGCAGAGTGGCCTGTTGGTGCAGCATTGCTTGCGGAATATGCATCGGCAGAAAAGAGAGGACGCGTGATGGGATTCCTCCAAGGAACCTACGCTATTGGCTGGGCACTTTCAACCTTGGTGTATTGGCTCGTATTCACTAATTTCGCTGCCGAGGAAGCGTGGAGATATTTATTCTTAACAGGTATTTTACCTGCACTAGCAATATTTTATATTCGACGTTCGGTAAAAGACCGAGTAGAGATTAAAAGAGATCCAAATGCCAAAGCGCCATTGATTGCTATTTTTCAAGGTGAGCAGCTTCGTAAAACGCTATTAACAACCATATTAGGGATTGGTGCACAGGGTATTTACTATTCCATTTTTACTTTTTTGCCATTATTCCTAAAACAAGTGCGCGGGTTGCCGGTAATAGGAACAGCTTTGTATTTGTGGGTCGTTATTGCCGGTTCATTTATTGGTTATGTAACGGCAGGGTATTTGCATGATAAATTGGGTCGTCGTAAAACATTTTCCATTTTTTATGTAGGAGCGATCATAACGCTAGCACTCTTTATTTTTGTACCAATTGAAGGGACTTCCATATCGTATGTCATCGGATTTTTCCTTGGATATTTTGCATCGGGCCAAGCGGCTGGACTTGGTTCGTTTCTCTCAGAACAATTCCCAACCTTCGTTCGAGCAACCGGCCAGGGATTTGCTTACAATGTAGGTAGAGGGATTGCTGCTTTTAGCCCAGCATTTATTGGAGTCATGTCTAGCGAACTAGGTTTGGGAAATGCCATTATTAGTGTGGGCATAGTGTCGTTTTTCATCGCAATCACCGCGGTTTGGCTACTTCCTGAAACAAAAGGCAAGGTCATTATTGATGAAGATGAGGGCAAAAACAACTTTATCGATTCAGCAGAATTAGACAATTCTACCTTGGCTAAATAATTTCATATATTCACTATTAGTAACCTTATGACAAACTAGATTGTGTCCATTTTGAAGTTTTATACATGAATTAAAACATAAGATGTTTATTATGCATGGGATGAGCAGCGGGAAATTTTCGTCAGAAAAAACCTGGCGCTCTCCCATTTGTATGTTTTTTTATTTTAGCGATCTGAATGATGTCGAAGTCCTGTGAAGGGGAGTTTTTTTTGAAGAAAGCGAAACAAACAAAAACCATTTTTATTCTTTCATATCTAATTATTATGTGGGGGCTGAATTGGCCTTTGACCAAACTAGGTTTGGACTTTGCGCCTCCGTTATTGTTCGCGGGGTTAAGAACAATTCTAGGTGGCTTGGTACTCGTTATCTTTACTCTTCATAAATATAAAAACTTGCGCCTTAAAGAAAATTGGCATTTATATATTATTTCATCCTTTTTAAATGTCATTTTGTTTTACGGCCTTCAGTCAATCGGGCTTAGTCACATGCCTGCTGGTCTCTTTTCAGCCATTGTCTATCTTCAACCTTTACTACTTGGAATTTTCTCCTGGCTCTGGCTGGGCGAAAGCATGCATGGATTGAGGATAGTAGGGTTAATCCTAGGTTTTTTGGGAGTTGCTGTTTTAGGTCTAAGTAATAGTTCAGGTCATATATCGTTCATCGGTATCATGCTAGCCTTAGGCGCTGCAATTGGTTGGGGGGGAGGTACAGTGTTAGTAAAGAAAATAAGTGATCGGGTTGACATGATTTGGATGGTTGCACTTCAACTTCTGTTTGGTGGAATATTATTATTAGGTATTGGATTCAGCGTTGAAAAATGGTCTAATATCATATGGAACACAGGTTTCATTACAAATTTGCTTTTCATTTCTATCTTTATCATAGCGGTGGGATGGCTTGCTTTTTTTGTTCTTATTAATTCAGGAGAGGCCACAAAAGTGGGTTCTTATACCTTCCTCATACCTCTTTTTTCCATTGTAAGCAGCTCAGTAATATTAGACGAAGTCATTACGATCAATCTTATGATTGGACTGATGTTAATTATTGTAAGCATCTATTTTGTTAATTCAAGACCTAAGTCACTAGGAACTAACAATCCAATTGTAAAAAGGCAATATTAATTAAGTTTACTAGAAGCCCCCTCTTATTCATCTGCTTTAGTCTTTTGCTTGACGCAGTAAATATGAATGGACGGGGCTGTGGCTCAATGGGTAAGGGGAATATTCCATTTGCCATTGCATATAACTTTTTGTCGAAGGAATATCTGATGTAAAACAGGGGAACATGTTTTTTATGAAATCGAAACAATACGAATGGAACTGACGTAGAAATTGCACAATTTCGTAAAGTTGGTAATGAGACCTGGAAACAAATAAATATGAAGACCGAAAAGGAATGTTTAAAGAAAAATCAAAACTAACAATGAGTTAGATTTTTCTCGAAATATTTAAATAAATTGCATTTCCATAGATATATTGTTCAAGCGTATCTCTCAAATAAGAGACATGCTTATTTTTGTTTAGGACAAAATATATTTATCACATGCGTAAGTGGAAAGTAATGTAGCAGTAGTGAAAAATCGTTTGTTGAAAAAACATAATTTTGAGAGACGGTTTGAATAAAGTTAAAAACTGATGAGGAATTGCTATATGTTTAACGAAAGAGGGATAGGATGAAACTTTTTGGAAATACAGTACTGATTACTGGCGGGGCAGCAGGAATAGGGTTGGCTTTTGCAGAGAGATTCATAAAAGCAGGCAATAAGGTCATTGTTTGCGGCAGACGTGAAGCAAAGCTCCAGGAAGCAAAGGATAAATATCCTGAACTGATCACACGCGTTTGTGATGTCACCAAAGAATCTGATCGGATTGCTTTGTTCAACTGGGTAACGAGAAAGCACCCCGATGTGAACGTGCTTGTTAACAATGCGGGCATTCAGCAGCGTTACCATGTTCTTAAAACGAACGTAATAGAAGATTGGAGCTATTACAGTCAAGAAATAGCCTCTAACATCGAGGCGCCATTTCATTTTTGCATGCTATTTGCCCCGTATTACGCCAAAAAAGACTATGGAGCTATCCTCAATGTATCATCTGGTTTAGCCTATACCCCAATGGCGATCGCCCCGATTTATTCAGCTACGAAAGCCGCGGTTCATTCATTTACAATGAGTTTACGGCATCAGCTTGAAGATACGGCCATTGAGGTGGTCGAAGTTGCGCCGCCGGCAGTGAATACCGATTTAGGCGGGGTTGGCCTGCATACCTTTGGCACCCCTGTCGATGAATTTGCCGATGCGATATTTAAAGGCCTCGAAGCAGGAAAATCAGAAATTGGTTACGCCCGCTCAGAAAAAGCGATGAGGATGTCCCGAGATGAAATTGATGAGACAGTAAAAGGGATGTACACCATTATGAAAGACACAATTCTATAATAACTAAAGGAGCTATCTATATGGGTAGCTCTTTATTGTTTAATTAAACTTGGAATCCATCTGATTGATAAGAACGACGGTGCCGTCACTATTGGTTATTGCCTATATGTTAGATTTATTTTAATTATAATAATATATATCGAAAAAAATAATCGATATATCAATTGCTTTGTATCTCTATATCGCGGAAAGAGGTTTGATCTCCATTGATGAACAGCCAGATCTTAATTGGCCGTGTAAAGTAATAGAACAAAATGAATAAGAAAAGGGGTTACCAATAATCATAATGGTATCATTTTCCTCATTTGTTTCTAAACAATTTGAACCGAATGTTATATCTGCTATGATCAACCTTATAATGCAGCTTTTGCTTAAAAAATCGTAAAAAAAACCGAGCGAAAAGAAGGTGAGAATATGAGTGTAATTCTAGCACTGTTAGCAGCTTTATTTGCTTCATTAACTAGCATTTTAGCTAAAATGGGAATGGGAAATCTAAATTCCAACCTAGCAACAGCGATAAGAACCGTCGTTGTATTAATAATGGCTTATATCGTTGTTTTAATTACAGGACAGCTTCATACACTCTCGCTGATTTCTAATAAAGCACTTACTTTTATTTTACTATCAGGAGTTTCGACTGGTTTATCATGGTTGTTTTTCTTTAAAGCACTTGCATTAGGGGACGTTTCCAAGGTTGTTCCTATCGATAAATCAAGTGTGGTATTAACCATTCTATTATCTATTTTAGTCTTAGGAGAGCAAGCTGTCCCCAATATTATTGCAGGGGGAGCCCTTATTGCTATTGGTACTTTTGCTTTAATTGGAAAAAATGAAGAGAAGAAACGATTTACTGGTTCACATACTTACATCATTTATGCAGTTTTCGGTGCAATATTTGCAGCATTAACAACTATTTTAGCGAAAATTGGGATAGAAAATGTCGATTCCAATGTTGCTACCTTTTTAAGAACGATCGTTATTTTCATATTTGCTTGGGCGATCGTGTTTTTTCAAGGAAAACATAAGGAAATGAAACAAATTTCAAAGAAAAGTTATTTCTTTTTAATTTTATCAGGTGTAGCGACAGGATTATCCTGGTTATGTTATTTCGCTGCTCTATCCATTGGTAAAGCGTCAGTGGTTGCTCCAATTGATAAGTTTAGTGTGGTAATAACCATGATCTTGGGTTTTGTTATATTAAAAGAAAAGGCAACAAAGAATACAATTATTGGTGGACTTATCATTACAATAGGAACTGTTTTTCTGATTTTATAAATCTCCATCATGATAGATTGCAAACTCCTTCGCTTTATGAAGGGTGGAAGTTATTTTTGCGAAGAGAGTATGAATAAAAAAAGTAATGGAGCTCTGACCCCCATTACTTTTTTCATGTTTTACACTTGTTTAATAACTTTTTAATAGCTCTTTATCTAATTCACGGACTTTATCATAGGAAGGTACCAATTTTTCTGGTACCAACGTTCTTCCGAAATCCCAGGCATTGTTTTCGATTTTCGCAAGAAATTCTGCTTTTTCATCATCCTTAAAATACTTTAACACCCGTAAATCATGTTTGTTGTTCTTAAGCGCTAAGTGATAACCAAGCTGACGATAGAGAATCAGTTTAACACAGTCTTCATCGGACTCTTTAATTTTGAAGTTAATATTCGCTATGTATCCATTAATTTTTAAGTAGTTAAATTTAAGCATATTCGTAGATATATTAAAACTCATTGGTGCGGGCAGGGTATTGTTAAATTCATAATCAATTGTTATGTTGTGCTCTTGTAATGTATCCTCAATTATTTTCTCAATATCCCTTATATAAAGCATCTTATCGACACGACCTTTCAAAATCTTCTACATTTTATTTTTATGAAACGAAGGTGGAAAGTAAATCCTTCTTTTTTCCTTTGGACTTTATTCCTAGTGCATATGAGCTGATGACGAAAAAAACTAAAATTAGACTTCGCTATAATATAGCCCTTCCAAACGATCTAAAAATGTGTAGCCATGATGATAATTTTAAATGGAAGGTGACTACTTTTATTTTAACAAAATAACATTATAGAAAGGGTGGGTAGTAATGAAAAAATTTACGTTTTATAATGATTAGTTTCATTTTTATTGTGATAACAGGATGTGGTTCAAATAATTTTGATATCGAGCTATCTACTCCCAAATCATTTACTAAAATAATTGAAAGAAGAACGCTTCATTGTTAAACGTCGGATGAGTCTCCTTTTCCTTATTTGCTTTTAATGGTCATTAAGTAGCTAAAATATAGGAAATAGTTGATTAGGAGTTTTTTACTATTTTTATAATATTTTATATTTTCAGAAATGTAAGTGTTTACATTTGAAAGGATAGCCTTTATTATACTTAATAAAGACACTGGAAAAAGTATCCTCACCATATTTTCTATAAATTTACCAAATATCAGTGTAATTTCTGCAAAAATTTTTACAAACTTTATAAAGACACTGGAAAAAGAAAGTCAGAGAGTCAGAGGTGTAGGGAATGCGGAGAACAGGCGATTTAAAACTAATGCAAGAATTGAATAGGTCAATCATTTTGGACACGATCCGAAAACATGGACCGATTTCGAGAAGTGACATTGCCAAATTAATTAACATAAGTCCAACCACCGTAACTTCCGCAGTAAACGAACTTATAAATGAAGGGGTTGTGCGGGAAGATGGGATTGGTACTTCCAATGGAGGAAGAAAGCCAGTATTGCTTCGGTTCGATCCTAACACCAAGTATATCATTGGCGTGTCGATTTCAAATTCGTTTATTAAAATTTCAGAGATGAATTTAGAAGGGAACATTTTACGCAAGGAAATCCATTCGACCAATTATCAACAAGGGGAAGAAATCATTAACCTGACCTTATCAATTATCCAACAGTTTCTCCATTCAATGGAAAATCTCGAGGACTGTGAGGGGATCTCTATTATCACACCGGGGATTGTGGATGCAAGAAGGGGAATAATCTCCTACAATACTAAACTAAAACTCTATGATATTTCTTTAAAGGAAATGGTGGAACAACGATTTGGTCTGCCGACTTATTTAGACAATGATACCAATGCCTTTGTTTTGGCAGAAAATTACTTCGGTTCCTTCGGTCAGTATAAAGATTTAGTTTATATCACCATTGGTGATGGCGTAGGATCAGGAATCATGCTGAATGGAAAAATTATCAGAGGATATAAAGGCAGTTCAGGAGAGCTTGGTCATACCAGCATTGTGAAGGGTGGCCAAAAATGTGAATGCGGCAATGAAGGCTGCTTAGAGAATTATGTGAATTGGCCTGCCATTTACTCCAAAATTGTGACAGCCTTGATGAGCCGAGGGAAGGAAACCATTATCAAGGATCTGGTAGGAGAGGATCTGAATCGGATTACGCCAGCAGTATTTATACAAGCATTAAAAGAGGGAGATCCTTTATGTCTGCAAATTTTGGACGAAATCGTGTCACATCTTGCCTCAGGTATTATTAATACCATTCATCTCCTCAACCCAGAAGTCATCATTCTTAGCGGTGAAATCGTCCAGGAAAGTGATTTATTTGTAGACTTGCTCAAAAGCTGTGTAAGTAAGAAGGTGATCCCGATTCTGAAAGAAGAGGTCAATATTCAGCCAACCTCCCTTGGAGCCGAGTTCGAAATGCTCGGGGCCGCAGCGATCATCTTACAAGAAAAATATCAATTTACCATTTAGACGCGGGTAGAGGAGCATTTTAGGGGGTGATGGAGAAAAGGAAAAAACTTTCTACATCTGTGATATGTAGTCGCTAAACGACAACATGAAACCGCTGACCATTGTGATAAACTTCTGGTTTTATCATCTTTAATAGTTTCATAAGGACCAAATGATACGAGGGGGATAAAAAATGAAAAATTTGAGGTTTCTAGTTCACCTAGTGTTAATCATTGCCGTTGTTGCTATGTCTGCCTGCTCAAACACACAGAGCAGCGGGAAAGAAAAGAAGACACTTGAAGTAGCTTTATGGGATAAAAATGTCAGTCCTGCAGTAGATAAATCGATCGAAGCATTTAAGAAGCAGCATCCAGATATGAAGGTCAATGTTACCTACACACCTTGGGAGGATTATTGGACCAAGCTGAAAACTAGTATTGGAGGCGGAAAAGGTCCGGATGTTTTCTGGATGAATGGCCCGAACTTCTATCAATATACTTCCTCAGGATTTATCAAAGATCTAGAACCTTTTATTAAAAAAGATAGTGAATATAAAAAGGAAAATTATTTCCCTGCAGTTGTAGATTTATATACTTATGAAGGAAAGCTTTTTGCTGCTCCTTATTTCATCGACTCGGTCGGACTGTATTACAATAAAAAGATTTTCGATGACGCAGGGGTTCCATACCCAGATGAAAACTGGACGTGGGATGATATTGAAAAGGTTGGCGCGAAGCTATCGAATAAAGAAAAGGGTATTTATGGGTATTCTGCAGACATCAAGACAAGCCAATCCGTTTATTACGATCTTATGCACCAAGCAGGTGGATACGTGATCAGCGAGGATAAAAAGAAGTCTGGATTTGATTCTCCACAATCAAAAGAAGCCTTTCATTTTATCGAGAAGTTAATTGACAAGGGAATCTCGCCTTCAGCGAAAACGGTTATGGAGACAGAAGGAAAGCAGTTGTTCCTATCCGGAAAAGTCGCCATGATTCCTGCGATTTCCGTTAGTGCAGGCGAATTCAAAGGAGTACTCGGGGATCAATTAGGAATTGCTCCACTTCCACAAGGCAAACAAAAAGCTTCCATTGTTCATGGAATTGGCTGGGCAATGAATGCCAAAACTCAAAATGATGAAGCGGCTTGGGATTTAATCAAGGCCTTATCTGGTAAAGAAGGGGAAAAAGTGATTGCTGAATCAGGATTCTCGATTCCTGCTGATAAAAGCATTAGTGATCTTTGGCTAAAGTCCATTCCTTCATTAAATCTACAGGTATTCCTTGACGCGCAGGAATACGGAGTTGCCTATCCAATCTCCAAAAGTACGGCGGAGTGGCAGGATGTAGAGATGAAAGAAATTCAAGGCGCCTTTTTAGGACAGAAGCCGATTGATGAAGCTTTGGATACGATTGCGAAAAAGATGAATGACATTCTTGCGAAAGAAAATTCAAAGTAAACTAGATTTGCAAATTGGTAGTCAAACAGACTGTCTAACAGTTTGTTTGACTATTGAAAGGAGAGATGATGGTGACCAACTTTTCTTCAATTATTGAAAAGAACAAAACCCAAATGGTTGCTGTTAAACAGAAAAAGAAACGGTTGAATAAGGAAGCTATTTACGCACTGTTGTTCATAGCGCCTACTTTTTTAGGACTTCTAATTTTCTATATGCTGCCAGCCGTTGCATCCTTTGGCTTATCCTTTGCAAGCTGGGATGGCATGACAGCACCGGTATTTGTTGGACTTGAAAATATTCGGACATTATTTGTCGACCCAACCTTTCAGCGGTCCATCATCAATACCATCGTCTTTACCGTTGTGTCGGTCCCATTATCTGTCGTGATCGCCACCCTTGTATCCTTGATGTTGAACCAAAAAATCAAGGGTATGGTGATTTACAGGACCTTGTACTTCTTACCGGTTGTTACCATGCCAGTCGCAGTGGGGATGGTGTGGAAATGGCTCTATAACACGGATTACGGTTTAATTAATTATCTTTTAGGCATATTCCATCTTCCTCAGCCCTCATGGCTATTCGACCCAAATATTGCCTTATTTTCAGTTATCCTTGTCTATGTATGGATGACGATTGGTAATAATGTCATTCTCTTGCTGGCAGGACTTCAGGGAGTTTCCAACAGTTATTATGAAGCAGCCCAGATTGATGGGGCTTCGAAGTTCAGGCAATTCCTAAACATTACCTTGCCTTTGATTACACCTACTCTGTTTTTTGTATTTATCACTTCTATGATTAGTTCCCTGCAGATGTTTGATTTGATCTTTGTGATGATTGGAGACAACAATGCGTTATTGGATCCACTCCGGACCATTGTATTTGGAGTCTATGAATCTGGATTCAAATACTCACAAATGGGAATTGCCTCAGCACAGGCCTTTCTATTATTCTTAGCCATTTTAGCCATTACGATCATCCAATTCATCTACCAAAAGAAATGGGTACATTATGATTCCTAGTGAGGGGGTGCAAGGAATTGAAAGAAAAGAAGATTTTTAGTCATATTTTACTCATCATTGGTGCAGCGATTATGATCATGCCATTTTTGTGGATGATTTCGACATCCTTGAAATCCTACGGTGAGTCCATGCAGGTACCGCCATCGATTATCCCGAAGGAATGGCATTTTGATAATTTCGTAAAAGTTTTCGAAGAAGTTGATTTCCTAAACTACTATATTAACACTATTATCGTCACCGTTGGCCGGACTCTTGCCCAATTATTTCTTTGTTCCATGGCGGCATTCGCCTTTGCACGGATGAAATTTCCGTTTAAAAACGTCATTTTCATTGTGATTCTGTCTGTTTTGATGGTTCCTCCACAAGTCATTTTAATTCCGAACTACGCGATTATGACAAATTTGGGGTGGATTGATACATTTTATGCCTTAATTATTCCGGGCATCTTCAGTGCATTTGGAGTCTTCTTGCTTCGGCAGTTCTTTATGGGGATTCCCAAAGAATTGGATGAGGCAGCTATTATCGATGGATGTTCCTGGTGGGGGATTTATTGGAGGGTGCTGCTGCCGAATGCCACACCTGCCCTCATTGCTCTCGGTATTTTCACGGCTCTTGCATCATGGAATGATTTCCTGTGGCCGTTAATTATGACAAACTCTGAAAGTGTAAGAGTACTGTCGATTGGGATTGCATCATTCCAAGGCCAGTATTCGACAAATTATCCATTGCTCATGGCAGGCGCCCTGTTATCTACGATTCCGATGATTGTTATGTTTATCTTTTTACAGAAACATCTGATTGCCGGTATTTCGTTAAGCGGTGTCCGTAAGTAGATGATTGTTCAAAAAAGCAAGGGGGGACATAAGTGAAAGCAACAGAAGAATTTGCCATCGGTTTAGATATTGGGGGGACGAAGATCCTTTCCGCACTCGTTTCAGAGAACGGAGAAGTTGTTTCGAAAATCCAGTGTGACACAAAGGGGGGAGCGGAACATTTCAGTCAACAAATCATCTTTGCGATTGAATCCCTCCTGGAAAAAGATGCCATTGAGATGAATCGGATAAAAGGCATTGGTATCGCAACAGCTGGAGTAATCGATTCAAAAAAGAAGGAAATTCTTTATGCAAGCAATTTAGGATTGAAAAATTTTCAAATCGGCAACGTTCTAGAACGGAGGTTTGGTCTTCCTGTTGAGCTTTATAACGATGCCAATGCTGCAGCCGTAGGTGAATGGCTATGGGGCAGTGGAAAAGGAAAACACAATCTCATCTACATAACAGTTAGTACTGGGATTGGGGCAGGAATTATCAGCAATGACAGTCTTTTAACAGGAAGTCATGATAGCGCCGGAGAATTTGGGCACATCTCGATTAATCTTCATGGTCCTGTATGTCCTTGTGGAAATAAAGGTTGTTTAGAGAACTACGCTTCAGGAACTGCGATTGCCGAAATCGCCCGGCAACGGCTTGCCAATGGAGAAGTTAGTCTTTACTTTTCCGATGAATTGGATCAGCTAACCGCCGTTGATATTTGTGCGGCAGCCAAAATGGGCGATTCTTTTTCAATCGGATTGCTTGAGGAAGTTGGAGAATCCCTTGGGCTCGGAATAATTAATCTAATCCATCTCTTTAATACAGAAGCGGTGATTTTGGGCGGTGGTGTGATGAGCGAATCAGAATTGATTCTTCCATCGATTCGAAGCACGGTTCAAAAGCATGGCATTCAAAGTATGGTGGAACGTGTGAAAATCGAGAAATCAACCCTTGGCAGCTACGCATGTGTCGTGGGGGCAACCGGTTTGTTCTTTTGCAAGGCCGATGAACTAGCGGCCCTGCCTCATTAGATTTGGGGATGTTTCCATTTTATAAAACAAAGGGAGAGATGACAGTGTTACATGTTCTATTAATTGGGGCTGGCACGATGGGAAATGTGCATGGTGAGGCCTTCGCAACGATGGAAAATGCCGTACTTGCGGGAATCGTCGATAAAAATTTGGATAAGGCCAAGAATCTGGCCGGCAAATTACAAACAAAGGCGTTCCAAACATTTGAAGAAGCCATCGAAACTTTGAATAAAGTCGATGTCGTTTCGATTTGTTTACCGACTCCATTCCATAAACCATTTTTGAAGAAGGCTGCCGATCAAGGGCTGGATGTCATTTGTGAAAAGCCGCTCGCCAGGAACCTGGATGATGCCAGAGAAATGATTGAGTATTGCAAGAAAAAAGACGTCAAGCTATTTGTTGGTCATGTCGTGCGCTTCTTTCCTGAGTATGTCCGTGCCAAAAAAATTATCGAAGAAGGGACAATCGGTAATACAGCTGTTGTCCGTACGTTTAGAGGGGGAGGCTTCCCGTTCGGTTCAGATGACTGGTATGCGGACTATGAAAAGAGCGGTGGATTGGTGTTAGATATGATTATCCACGACTTTGACTTCCTAAGATGGTGTTTTGGGGAAGTGGAACGGGTTTATGCAAAAAGCATCAAGGATGGGAATCTGAAGCGGATTGATTATTCGTTGGTGACGCTTCGCTTTAGAAACGGTGTGATCGCCCATGTCGAAGGATCCTGGGCCCATCAAACCTTCACGACTCGATTTGAATTTGCGGGTCAAAGCGGAATTATTGAACATGACAGCTCTAAGTCTGTTCCTGTTGTATTTGAAGGAAGAAAGAAAAGCACATCTGGCGGCGGCGTAGCCGTTCCGGAAAGTCCGTTAAAGCACAATCCTTATTTCGTAGAATTAGACCATTTTATTCACTGTATTGAAACTGGCAACGACCCGGTTGTTACGGCAGAAGATGCCTATAAAGCCATGGAAATTGCCCTTTCTGCACTTCAATCCATTGAAACCGGCAGAGAGGTAGTCATTAATGAAAACCAAAAAGAGGAGGCACAAATCCGATGAAGGTAGGGATTATCAGTTTTGCTCATGGTCATGCCAATAGTTACGCTGATGCATTAACCAAGATCGATGGAGTTCAATTGGTAGGAATCACAGATGACGATGTCTATCGTGGGACAAAAGCAGCTGAAACCTATCATACTCAATATTTTAGCCGTTATCAAGAGTTACTAGAGCAGGATATCGATGCGGTGATCATTACATCTGAGAATAGCAAACACCGCGAACATGTGGTGGCTGCAGCAAAGGCTGGTAAACATATTTTGTGTGAGAAACCCATTGCTTCTAAGGTGGAAGATGCACAAGAGATGATCGAAGTTTGTAAGGAAAATCAAGTCATTTTGCAAACGGCCTTCCCGGTCCGCTTTAACTCAGCCATTCTTCGCGCCAAAAAGATGATCGAAAATGGGGATCTTGGGCAAATCCTCGCCATTAAAGGAACCAACCGCGGCACTAATCCAGGCGGATGGTTTGTCGATCCAAACCTTTCAGGGGGAGGAGCGGTCATTGACCATACCGTCCATGTTGTCGACATCATGAGATGGTTTATGGGTTCTGAGCCAAGGGAAGTATATGCAGAAATTGACCATTCCATCTCACCTTATGAAATCGACGATTGTGGGATCCTCACCATTGAGTTCGACAATGATGTATTTTCAACTCTGGATTGCAGCTGGTCACGGAACGAAACCTATCCAACCTGGGGGGATGTGACGTTAGAAATTATCGGCAGCGAAGGAACCCTTAAGGTTGATGCGTTCGCCCAAAAGTTAGATGTCTATGACAAGAGTGGTGCGAATTGGAATTATTGGGGAGACAACATGGATTTTGGATTGGTAAGTGACTTCTTGAATAGTGCGGCAACTGGGAAAGAACCATCCATTACAGGGACAGATGGTTTAAGGGCACTTGAGGTTGCCTTAGCGGCCTATGAATCTGCCGAGAAAAGGCAGCCTGTCAAACTGAAGTAATGATCGTGGGAAATCTAAAAAAGGTGGGGACCACATGTTAAAAGGAATCAACCAATGGTGTTATCCAGAGGATACATCTCTGGAGGACGTTTTTAGATATAGTAAGGAAGCTGGGTTTGATGCCGTTGAATTAAATTTATATAAGTCGGGTGGAATTGGGCTAACATTAGATACCTCCGCCAAGGAGGCAGAAACGATTGTAAAGTTAGCCGACCGTTATGGCATCCAGTTGCGAAGCCTGTCAACCGGACTTTTGTGGGAAGCCCCCCTTTCTTCGAATGATGAAAGCACCAGGGAGCGGGGAAGAGCGATTGTCAAAAAGCAGCTGGAATTAGCAAATGTGATGGGCATGGATACAGTACTGGTTGTTCCGGGAATCGTGGATGAGAAGACTTCCTATCTGGATTGCTATCAAAATAGCCAATCAGAGCTTAGGCTGCTCTTGGAAGTTGCCGAACAACTAGGCGTCCATATGGGAGTAGAAAATGTCTGGAACAAATTTTTGTTATCACCACTTGAAATGAAGCGCTATGTCGAAGAGCTTCATTCTGATTATGCCGGGGTCTATTTCGATGCAGGAAATGTGCTTCAGTTTGGCTATCCTGAGCAATGGATTCAGATTTTAGGGAAGCATATCAGGAAAGTTCATGTGAAGGATTTTAAACGAAGTGTTGGAAACATCACAGGTTTTGTTCCATTGCTGGCTGGGGACGTGAATTGGAAAGCGGTCCTAACCGCTCTTCATGAGATTGGATATCATGATACCGTCACTGCTGAAATTCCGGCTTATTCGATTTCTCCCTATCATTTAGCACATGATACTTCACGTCATCTGGATGCGATTTTTAACTCTCTTATAACAACAGAAAGGGCGTGAACGTATTGATGGAAAAAATAAATGTTGGTTTCATTGGAGTGGGAGGTATTGCTGCCAAGCATCTGGAGAACATCCATAATAATGTACATGCCTCGATTGTTGCTGTATGTGATATCGATCCTGACAGAGTCCGTCAGGCAGGTGAACAGTACGGTGTAAATACCTATGTCAATGTTGATGATATGTTGCAAAATGAGTCGCTGCAAGCATTGTTCGTTTGTGTTCCTCCATTTGCCCACGGCGTAATCGAGGAAAAAGCGGCCAGCCGTGGCATCCACCTCATGGTTGAAAAACCAGTGGGACTCAATCTGCCGAATGTTAAGGTAAAGGAAAAAGTGATTGCCGACTCAGGCATTATATGTGCAACGGGATATTGCTTACGGTACCTGGATACGGTAGCCAAAGCCAAAGAATACCTGGCAGGAAAACAAATTGCCATGATACGTGCCCATTATGTAACGAAGTTTGTCCCGACACCATGGTACAGGAAAATGGCTTTGTCTGGTGGTCAATTGGTTGAACAATCCACACATACCGTTGACTTAATTCGCTATTTGGCTGGGGATTTCCGATCCGTGTATACCAATTCGGCATTAAATGTCATGACTGACATCCCTGATATCGATATACCAGATGTGACGTCTGTTAACTTTATGATGGAATCTGGGGCTGTTGGCAATCTTTCAAGCACTTTTATCCAAGCTGACCATCAAACGGGAATTGAAATTATGGGTCGTGATTTCAGAGTGATTATTGATGGAACATCCTCGCATATCATTGAGAAAGATCACAAAGTCACGTTCGAAAGTGAAATGGATTTCTACGAGGAACAGGACAATGCATTTATAGAAGCAATACGATCCAATAAGAAGGAACGAATCCTTTCTACTTACTCCGATGCGGTGAAAACATTAGCTGTCACATTGGCGGCTAATCATTCAGCGGAAACAGGCCAGCCTAGGCAACTGGAAGACTATATCCTGGCTGCTCAGGGATAAGGGGAAGGATTACTCATAAAATACATTTGGAATATGGATATTTCATTTTAGGATCCCGGTATTGAACCGGGATTTTTTATCGGGAAGGCTCTGTTTATTGTTCATTGTTGATTTTCGTTTAGGTATGAGGATTAAGCCCATATAATTGTGTAAAAAGAAAATGAGTCAAATTAATTCCTCATGGTTACAATGTTAACGGCTAATTAAACAATGTGGAGGAAGTAATTATGACTCAAATACAGTTTAACCTAAATATCGATGATTTAAAAGATTCTGTTATGAACTCTAATATAGACGCTGTCATCAAAGCGTCCATCGTTTTGGTATTAAATTCTTTTATGGAAAAAGAACGTGATGAGTTCTTGCAAGCAGAATCCTATGAACGTTCTAACTTACGACGTGACTACCGCAACGGATATTATGAACGTGATCTAATTATTGGCATTGGAAAAATTACTCTTCGAGTACCACGTACTCGCAGTGGAGAATTTTCGACTACCGTGTTTGAACAATATGCTCGTTGTGACCAAGCTCTCGTATTAGCCATGCTTGAAATGGTTGTGAATGGAGTCTCTACAAGAAAAGTTTCAAAGATCGTGGAACAACTCTGTGGGCAAAAGGTGTCTAAATCATTTGTATCTACACTCACAGAAAAACTGGATCCTTTAGTGAATCAATGGGCAAGTCGACCTCTGAATACGATGTACTATCCCTATATCTTTGCCGATGCCATGTATATCAAAGTAAGAGAACATAATCGTGTTGTATCTAAAGCTGTATATATCGCAACGGCCGTTGACCAGAACAATAGACGTGAAATTCTAGGTTTAAGAGTAGATCATGGGGAGAGCACTGAAGCCTGGCAACGATTTTTCCAATACCTAAAGTCAAGAGGACTACAATCACCTAAGCTAGTTATATCTGACGCACATCAGGGGTTAAAGTCTGCCATTGGTACAGAGTTTGTTGGATCCTCTTGGCAAAGATGCACAGTGCATTTCAAAAAGAATATCATTACGCATATGCCCAAAAAAGGCATGGACGAAGTGAAAATGGGTTTAAAAAGAATATTTGAGGTAACGACCGTTGAAGAGGCAAGAAAATATAAAAATGAGTTCATTGAGCAAATGGGAGATAATCCAAAACTAGAAAAAGCGATAGAGATATTAGAAGAAGGCTTCGAAGATGCCATTCAATATTTAAATGAAAAACCAAAATACCATACGCATATTCGAAGTACGAACTCGTTAGAAAGAATCAATGAGGAAGTCCGGAGAAGAGAGAAGGTAATTAGAATATTTCCTAATACACAATCCGCATTCCGATTAATTGGTGCGGTTTTAATGGACTATGCTGAGGAAGTAAGAAGAAGAATAATTCGGGACCAAGAAGAAAAGAAATAGCAACCGCGAAGCGCGAATTTTTGGTGTACTGGAAGGGGGGTACCCCCCTTCCAGTACACCAAAAATAAATCAGCTGCTTAACATTGTTTTTCATCAGGAATGAATTTACACATAATAATGGGCTTGACTGGTATGAGGATCCATAGGCGGAGAATTTCCGGCTAATGTTTATAGTGGACTCTAAACAGGCAGATATAACCGGAGATATTCCGCTTAATTGCTCTAAATAAGACAAAATCCAAAGATTTAGATCATATAAGCGGAAAAACTTCCTTTATTTTTAAGAAAAAATGGGTATTTTTCAGATTAGACGGAAATTTTCCGTTTATTTTCCAAACACAGTGAAATCAACATTCAATTATAACACAGCCATTGGGAAAAATAAAACAGTGGTATCAACAAATAGGGCAGGTTCTAAAATAAATGAACAAAAGTTATCGCCATCATTTTGAGGGCATTTGTTTTAATAGGGTGAAGAAGGGGGGGCTTAACGTTGGAGAATCCTTCGAGATTGTCTGGTACTTCTGCCACTCATGCAAAGCCTACTATGGAAAAGGCGATACTTTGTCTGACCTCAGATTGTAATCAGTAAAGAAAGGTATATTTTATACATGTATAGAATAAGTAGTTATATCTGGTAAAGGTGGGTGTTTGGATGCTTCAGCAAGAATATGGATGGGTTCGACAGACAAGAGGAACTCTGTTAGATTTTTGTGGGAAATTAGATCCTAATCATTTTACACAAACAAATGGATTTGGTTGGGAAAGTGTAAGAGACACATTGGTTCATATAGTTGATTGCTATGTTGCATGGCTTGGCTCATTTGTTTTATTGAAGACGAAAAAGCCACTTACTCCCAGGGAAGAATTACAAAATATCAGTTTAGAGCAAATAATAACACAATTTGAACAAGTGGATTTAATAGTAAATGAATTATTAGAACTACATGGACAAAATTTAAATGTGCTAATTGAGAGAGAAATCCCTTGGAGAGAAGCATCTGAACGATTATCTATTACTCCTTGTAAATTGCTAACGCACACCATCACTCACGAATTTCATCACAAGGGACAAATAGTAGCCATGCTCCGTCAGATGGGTTATGAACCCCCAAATACAGATGTATTAGGAACAGAAGATTAATATATTCTAGAAGTATTTTGGCAATGTTTATTGGACATTGCCTTTTTGGTTGAGAAAGTTTGGTTTTCATGTTATCAGTATGGTCATTGCAGGGATCAATATCGGCAGTTTCTCTTGATCGTTTCTAGTATAATAGGAAGCCCGACGATATTTGTAACTCGTCACATAAAAGACGTCATTCTATTAGAATGACCGTTTTGTCTTGAATAAGAAAAGTTAAAGAAGGAAATTAAGCCAAAAATGTGGAATTAGTATAATCGTAAATATTCCTCACTAGGTGATACTTTATGAATATTAAATTTTTTATTAAGTTTTGTATAGGTGCGATAGGTACTTTTATTATTATTGGTTTTTTTAAAGGGAATTTTGAGTGGGATAATATATTTCCTATATTAGTTGGAGGTTTGGTTGGTACTTTTATTGCTGGACAGAGAAGGACCAGTTAATTCACAGGGCCCTATAACAAGGCGTTGCCTGGCACCGCTGTTTTTTTATTGAGCTAACGAAGCATGTTAATTTAAAGATTGTAAAAACAATTTTCCAAAGAACTCATGATAAAATAGAAAAAATGGAGGGATATTTTTGAAAACGTTTGCCGAAAAATTAAAAAGCTATGCAGAATTGGTTGTAAGGGTGGGATTAAACATTCAACCGAACCAAATCCTTTATGTAAGAGCTAGTGTGGATACGATTCCATTTGCTAGAGCTGTTGCTCACGAAGCTTACAATGCAGGCGCAAAAAATGTGTATGTGGACTATATTGATCCTGAAATTACTCTCTCACGCTATATGAGAGCATCAGATGATGTGTTCACAGAGTTTCCTGAATGGGAGCGAACTCAACGAGAAGTGTTGATTGATAAGGATGCGGCATTTTTATTTATCGTTTCCGACGATCCGGATTTATTGTCCAAAGTTGATCCAAATCGTATTGCGAATTACCAAAAAGTAAGTGGAAAAGCCATGATAAAATGGCGAGAGCAGCAAGATGATGTAAGTTGGGTCATCTGCGCTGCTCCAAGTCAAGCCTGGGCAGATAAGGTTTTTACAGGCGAAACGAATAGCCTGGACAAACTTTGGGATGCCATCTTCAGTTCAGTACGTATAGGGGAAGTTGAACCTGTAAATGCATGGAAAGATCATATTGGAAACCTGCTCCAAAAGGCAACTTATTTGAATGAAAAGAAATATAAGAAGTTACATTATAAAGCTGAAGGCACAGATATAACGATTGAGCTTCATCCCCTACATATATGGAGAAGTGGTGGAACCAAAAATCGGCATGGTGTTCCATTTGTTGCGAATATGCCAACCGAGGAAGTCTTCACTTCGCCATTACGATCAGGTGTTAATGGTTTCGTTTCTAGTAAAAAACCACTTAGCTATGCGGGTAATTTAATTGATGAGTTCAAATTAACTTTTGAGAATGGTAGAATTGTTGAAATTACAGCTAACAAGGGAGAAGAAGTATTTAAGAATCTGGTAGAAACAGATGAAGGCTCCCATTATCTTGGTGAAATAGCCCTGGTCCCACATGACTCACCTATTTCTAACACAAACATACTTTTCCTAAATACATTGTTTGATGAAAATGCTGCAAACCATTTAGCAATAGGATTCGGTTTCCCTACCTGTATCGAAGCTGGAGAGAAAATGACGAAGGAGCAACGTGAGGAAGTAGAACTTAATTCGAGTATAACTCATGTTGATTTCATGATTGGTTGTGCGGATATGGATATTGATGGGGAATTACCTGATGGTACACGTGAGCCAATCTTCCGTAAAGGTAATTGGGCTTTCTAATTTATTTTGTAGAAGGAATCTTTTGTTAAATGTATGAAGATATTCCTCCTAAAGGTAAAAAGAAGGAATAAGATGACAATTTCTAGGTGTTTTTGTTTAAATGGGCTTTTCCGGTATAACGGGAAAGTCCATTTTGTTTTTCAATGGACTTTTCTAATCTTTATGGGAAATTAACACTACATACACTGAACTAGGTATCTACTGTTATAAAATTAATATTGTTATATACTATTATAAATAGCTTTATAATGTTAATTTATGTTTTATTCAAAGATCTCTGTAAAAAATACTATAAGGAGTCCTAAAATGAAAAAGAAAATAAACTATTTAATCTTACTTTTAACTGCCATCTTAATTGTTGGTTGTACTAACGTAGAAGATGTATCGAATACTGATGGGAAGGCTGATTCACACGAAGTAACTACAAATAAAAGTGAAAAAGAAAAAACTACGACTGAAAAACAAGTAGTAGAGGAAACATCAACTGAATCAAAAGATCAACTGTTTAAAGGTTATACACTAATTGAAATTGATGGTGGTGATTTATCTGGACTTCGCGAACCTAACGTCGTCGTAGACATTGGTTTTGGGGGCCGAGAGTATTGGTCCTTTACGAATGAACACGGGCAATTAGTCCGTGTCATTGCTGACGAAATCGTTCTACAAGATGATCGTACCGAACCTGTAACATCGTCTGGCAGATACTACGAGGATGAAGCAAAAGTTCCTGGTGTAGAAAAAGCAGATTTAGATGAAGGACATATCATTGCAGATTCTCTCGGAGGGGTTTCCAATGCTTATAATATTACTCCACAAGAAAGTACGCTTAACCGACATGGTAATCAAGCATATATGGAAGATGCCATTCGTAAAGCTGATGGGGCTATTAATTTTGAAGCAATTATCACCTATCCTAATACAGAAACGCAGATTCCTTCTCATTATAAGTACACTTACACTTTAAAAGGGAATAAGATTGTAGATGAGTTTGATAACGCCAACCCTGATGAGATAAATAAATCTCTTGGCTTAACTGAAAGTAAATCAACTAACTCAAATAAGTCAACTAGTTCTAATAAGTCGAATGGCACTGAAGATATTTCTAGTGTTGATACGAACGGTAATGGACAGGTAACGATTAAAGAAGCAAAAGCAGCAGGTTATAGTATGCCAATAACGAATGATCACTGGTTATATCCATATATGGATGATCGAGATGGTGATGGCTTAGTAGGTGAATGAATGGGGTTATGCGACGATCTTTTTGCTTGTGGAGCTAATGAAACAGGATGGTTGAGATGGGCTATCATCTAAATCCTTTTTTAATTGAAGTTGGTTTTTGCTATTTTACTTATTCTTTTGGGGAGTTCTTTAATTGGAATAACAGTTGATAACTTGGACAAAACAGGCAATCTTATTATGCATATAATAGGGATTGGATCTGGTGCTGGAGCTGTTTTCTTAGCAGGAAGCAAGAACAAAAAACAATAACAATAAAAGTAATATGTGTAGTATCTGGTATTAGATTTTTAGAGTGAAACAAAATAATGAACTTAAGTAAACACAAATTGTGAAGAATTGTACTAAAAGGGAAAGGGAAGTTTGAATTGAAGATGAAATTGCGGAAAGCGACTCATTTTTAATCAGCCGACGGCAAAGGTTAATTTTAACAAAATATTTGTAGAATATGGTATAATATGGATATAAAAAAAAGAACTGGGGTGATGTGTAATGAAAAATATCCCTCATCTTGGACTATCAGTATCATTATTTGTGTTAATCGGATTGCCAGTTATTTTTCTAATGACTTCTCTGCTAACTGGTGAGTGGAATTATTTAATATACAGTATTATTCCGTCTCTTTTTGCTGGACTTACGGGACTTATAATAAGTATTCAGCAGTTAAAAAAAGAGCAACGAATTTAATGGTCCCAATTATCGAGAAGCATTGTTCCAGCGAAGGATTAGTGCTTCTTCTTATTATGTTAACTGGCAGGATAGTTGAAGAAGTAAATAAACAAAGAGGAATAATATACATAGGCTTGCTTGGTTTAGCTTGGATCTCCAACAAATAGGGAAGTTTTTCTACCAGCTAGGGGGCTAAAATTGGCATCTATTGTCTACATAGTTATATTAATTGCTAGTTTCTTATTTTTGGTGTGGAAAAAGGGCGAAGCAGAATCTAATTTTCCGTTAAAAATTATTGGATACTTTATATTAGGTTCATTTGCTTTTAATTTCAATCAAGTTCCACTTCCACTTGGGTTTATAGTGTACCTGTTATTTTTTCGACCTACGTTAAATGTAAATCTAAAAAGAAGGGCATCTGTCTTCGGTGTTCTTGCATTTATACTGGTCCAATGGTTTTTACCATTTGCCATTCATGAATGGGAAAGTCGTCCAATATTTATCAAACATGAACTTGATTCAGTATATACGATTAATTTTCAAGATGAATATGAACTGGTTAAGCAAGACTTGAAGCTAGGGAACCATCATTTAAGGCTTGAGGATTTTGAAGTGAACTATGTTAAAGATGGTAGAATTACAGACTTAAGCTGGCAGCTACTCGAACAAAATGGCAATAGTTATAATCTTTATCAAGTTCGATATGATATTGGTAAGAGTAGGTATCGAGTTACGAATAGTCGGATGGATACATGGCTCCAATACAATCGTTTAATTGAAGCTGACCATTTCTTTGAAAATCTTAATGTACTAGAAATTAAAGATATTACTCATACAAAGGGTGACTTTTCTTCGTATGTGATCCGAAGTACAGGTGAACGAAACAATTATGCAGTAGAAAATGGAACTCATTTTTTCCTATCAAATGGAGAAATACAATTAATAGATGATAAACAGTTACCAGTTGAAGGCTATTATATTTCAACATTCGCAATGAAGAAAACGGGAGAAAAAAGGGATGATCAAGGGAATATCACACAAGAAAGCTTCGAAGGTACCGAATCATCAGATTATCTGTTTGATGTAAATTTTGGTGAGGAATGATAAAAATCCTGGTTTTTATCGTATAAGAATTTTCTTGATGATGTAATTAACATTGTTAATAGAGATACAATGCTTTCTTTTATTTTAAAGGATGAAGGAATAAAATCAGTAAAAGATAAAGATCATCCTTATATCACTGAGGATCTAGGCTGGCTTGATAGTTTCGATATTGAATATGAAAGTGGAATAACAATCGGTATTGATGTTTACAAATATGATATGTCAGACGACGACACAGATGATGAAGAATTACCAGAACCATTTAACCGAGATGAATATTTAAAGGAATTGCTTTTAAGACGTTACTTTGAAAAGGATAACGAAATATTGATGAATGTCTTAACCACACTAAAAAGTCTTGAAGGTAAAGATTTATGCATTAAACATTCAAGTAATATTGTTAGTTACAAATTTTTTATCCATGGAATGGTTCTTGAAGAAGTAATTGGTGAGGCTATTTTTACCGGTGGGATATATTTAAGAGATTTTTATAATAATGATGGTATTTGTATTAATGAAGGAGAAATAGTAAGTTTCAAAACTATGGATAATTTTTCAGATGAAGAAACAACTATAAAGTACGAGAATAAAGTTGATGATGGTTCACTTACTGTCATTGAACCATTCAATGATGATGATGCTGATGACACACTTTCAAGTATTTTAGTATTAGATGATAATTGATTGGTAAGGTCTTTTAATTTTTTTATACTCCTCCTACATTAATTATACCATATTAAAAAAGGTCAATATAGACTGTTTATTCCCATTTACAACTGCTAAAATGCAATAGAAACTTTAATGATATTTGTTGGAGGGATTGAATGAGTTCATTGGTTCTCGGTTTTCAGGAAATGGAAAAAACGCAATTAATGCTTGTTGGTGGAAAAGGGTTGAATTTAGGGGGATTATCCAAAATTCAAGGAATACAAGTGCCGGAAGGATTTTGCGTTACAACTGTGGGTTATCAAAAAGCCATCGAAGATAATGATTCATTTCAAGGATTGTTGGATCAACTAACAATGCTAAAAACGGAGGATCGGGAACGAATTGGTGAAATCAGTCAGAAGATTCGTCAGATCATTATGGAAGTAGAAATTCCTCCCGATGTTGTGTCCGCAGTTGCTGACTATCTCTCCCGTTTTGGAGAAGGACATGCGTATGCTGTGCGTTCGAGTGCAACTGCGGAAGATTTACCGCATGCTTCATTTGCTGGGCAACAAGACTCCTATTTAAATATCATCGGAAAAGAAGCCATCTTACAGCATATCAGAAAATGTTGGGCTTCACTGTTTACCGATCGTGCGGTAATTTACCGAATTCAACATAGATTTGATCACAGACAAGTTTATTTATCCGTGATCGTTCAAAGGATGGTTTTCCCACAGGCTTCAGGGATTTTATTTACCGCCGATCCGATTACTGGAAACCGCAAGCTGTTATCCATCGATGCCAGTTTTGGGCTTGGAGAAGCACTGGTTTCTGGTTTGGTCTCTGCCGATTGTTACAAAGTCCAGGAAGATCAAATCACAGATAGGATGATCGCAGCCAAAAAATTGGCTATCTATGCACGAGAAGAAGGCGGAACAGAGATCGTGCCAATCGATGCTGATCAGCAAAAGACTCAAACACTGACTGACCAACAAATTTTACAATTAGCACGGATCGGAAGACAGATTGAAACACATTTTGGCAAGCCGCAAGATATCGAATGGTGTTTGGCAGATGATACATTCTATATCGTCCAGAGCCGGCCAATCACCACGCTTTTCCCGATCCCTGAAGCGAATGATCAGGAAAATCACGTCTATATCTCTTTCGGCCACCAACAAATGATGACCGACCCCATTAGACCATTGGGATTGTCTTTTTTCCTATTAACAACGAATGCACCGATGCGTAAGGCTGGTGGAAGGTTGTTTGTTGATATCGCACAACAATTGGCTTCACCTTCTAGTAGAAACATGTTATTAAATATGATGGGACAACACGATCCACTCATGAAAGACGCCATTATGAACATTATTGAGCGTGGAGATTTTATAAAATTATTACCAAATGAAAAGGAAGCACCGAGGCCCGTCAGAGGCAATACGGCTATGCCGGAACAATTCGAAAACAATCCCTCCATCGTTTCCGAATTGATTAAGAAAAATCAAACATCGATAGAAGAGTTAAAACAAAACATCCAAACGAAATCTGGATCAGATTTATTTGATTTTATTCTAGAAGATATACAGGAATTAAAGAAGATTTTATTTGACCCACAAAGTACAGCGACATTTATGGCCGCGATGAATGCTTCCACATGGATGAATGAAAAAATGAACGAGTGGTTAGATGAAAAAAACGTAGCAGACACGCTTTCTCAATCTGTACCAAATAATATTACTTCGGAAATGGGTTTGGAGCTATTGGATGTTGCCGATGTGATTCGACCATATCCAGAGGTAATTCATTTTTTACAGAATGTAAAAGATGACAACTTTTTGGATGAATTGGATCAGTTTGATGGAGGAAGGGAAACCCGAAACGCTTTCTATGCTTTTCTCACCAAATATGGAATGCGATGTGCCGGTGAAATTGATATAACGAGAACACGTTGGAGCGAAAATCCTATGATTCTTGTCCCTTTGATACTTGGGAACATCAAAAACTTTGAGCCCCATGCTGGCAAGCGGAAATTTGAACAAGGTCTGCGTGTTGCTTTGGAAAAGGAAAATGAATTATTAGACCGATTGAAACAATTACCGGATGGTGAACAAAAGGCCAAAGAAACAAAACGAATGATCGATCTAATCCGGAATTTCATCGGGTACCGTGAATATCCAAAATACGGTATGATTAATCGCTACTTCGTTTATAAGCAGGCTTTACTGAAGGAAGCCGAACAACTCGTGAAAGCGGGCGTGATTCATGAAAAAGAAGATATCTATTATCTCACATTTGAAGAATTCCGCGAGACCGTCCGCACTAAAAAACTGGATTACCAGTTGATTAACAAACAGAAAGATGAGTACAAATTATATGAAAAACTGACTACCCCGCGGGTAATCACATCGGATGGTGAAACACTATCAGGTGCGTACAAACGAGAAAATCTCCCAGCCGGAGCGATTGCGGGTCTGCCTGTTTCTGCGGGCGTGATCGAGGGACGGGCGCGTGTCCTCTTAAATATGGAAGATGCGGATCTAGAAGAGGGAGATATATTGGTCACTTCCTTTACGGACCCTAGCTGGACCCCATTGTTTGTATCGATAAAAGGCCTAGTCACCGAAGTGGGTGGGCTGATGACTCATGGAGCCGTGATCGCACGAGAATATGGGTTACCAGCCGTTGTTGGAGTAGAGAATGCTACCAAACTGATACAAGACGGGCAACGAATTCGCGTGAATGGGACAGAGGGGTATATCGAAATATTGTAATTACTGATAACATCCAACTATTAATGTTTGCACCGTTCTAGTTGTCTTTAGAGCGGTAAGATTTTTGTTTAACAAACGGGTCACTACAAGAACCACAGATTTGAAGATCAAGCTGTCATAATGGCAGCTTTTTATACTTACGCCACTTTATTGAAATAAAAATAGGATACTGGCATCCCTTAATTTTTTTGATTTAAAAATTTGATAATATCTTCAACATGTTGTTCCTTTAGATAGTTTCTGTATAGGTTACTGGATAATCGAACAGGATCACCAAAAAAGTATCTTTCATACTGAGTTTGCCTTGTACCGAAGGAACTCATTGTAAGATCCCATGCCAAACGAAATAGTTTCACACGGTCCAAAGCATTCATACCATCTGCTTGAAGATATTGGTCGAGCTCTGTTCTAATTTCAGAATCAAAGGCCTTTTCTGTTGGCAATAAAATCATTCCGCTTGCACCAATGATTTGAATCATTTCGCTAAAACGGGGATAAATCTTAGGGAAAATGTTACTGGCGACTTGAAGTGGTATCAAACTTGGAGCCATAGTTCCCCATTGATCTACTTCGGCATCATTTTCTGCCTTTTCTAAGAGTGCTTTCATGGTTTCAAGACCAATGATGATTTCGGACAGTTTTTCATGAATATGTTGATATTCCCCAACATTAATTGTGTCGACAAGTAGTTTAGCCACGCCAAGAATAAATTCCGTTTTTACAATTTGTCTGGTTACCACTTGATGATAGGCGAATTGGTAAAATGAGCTGTCTGCCAAAAAATCGGTTGCTGCCTCTACGTTGTCGTAATAAAATACCCGATTCCATGGAACTAATACATTGTCAAAAACAACAATAGAATCCATTTCCTCATATCTTGAACTTAAGGGATAATTAAAGGAAGATTCTCCCCCGACAAAAGATTCCCTGCAGAAAAATTTTAATCCTTCTGTATTAGATGGAATGGAAAAAGCGAATGCTTCGCTAGGATCAAAAAACACTCTTGGGGCAGTAAAAACTAACACTTCATCTGTCAAACCACCTTGAGTGGCAAGCAAACGGGCACCTTTGATCACCAGTCCTTTTTCCGTTCGATCGATTACCTTCGCAGAAATGGGCTCATCGGTGAATCCCAAATAGACTTGAGATCGATTAACCTGTGGCGTGATAAAGGTATGGGTAAACGAAAGGTCGTGTTCCATTGCTCGTTCATAAAGGCATTGAATATTTTCAGGATAACAATTTTCTCTACCTCTTAAAAGGACTGCTGAGGAGGCAAAGCTCATCAGCACCGTATTCATATAATCAGGACTTCTTCCCATCATTCCATGTGTGTTTCTTGCCCAGTATTCCATCATCTTTCTTCTTCTCTTTAAATCTTCTTTTGTTTTTGGCTGCAGATAGGAAAGCCCAATAGGCTCTTCTTTACCAGGTAAACAGAAAGTCATCTCCTCTTTTAGAACGGGGTCATTCTGTAAATCATAAAGGGAGGCTTTTGCTTTAAGAATTCCTTTAAAAGCAAGATGCTCAGAAATTTTCCCCTTAATTCTTTCACCATCAAACCAAATTTCATTTTCTAACTTGTTTAATCGATCAATAAAATCTTTTCCACTAATAGTTCCCATTTTTTATCCGCTCCCTTTTTTGAGACGATCCACAAAAAACGAACTGCAAGCTAGTATCATTTTATTGGATAACTGGGATGCTTGTTCCAATGGGAAAAGCCTTGTTTTAATTTGTGTGTTCGCTTACTTTTGTCCATAACACACTAGGGAGATTCACTTAAGGGGCTGTTGACAAACAAAAAAACAAGATCTAGACAATAAAAAAGAAGGCGAATCCTATAAATAGTTGGAATTCGTCTTCTAGTATTAAGGGGGTTAATACAGTGTTGCCTGAGGAGGGTGTGGCTGAGCAGGAAGCTGCACTCCCTGAGGTGGGTGTGGCTGAGCAGGAAGCTGCACTCCCTGAGGTGGGTGTGGCTGAGCAGGAAGCTGCACTCCCTGAGGTGGATGCGGCTGAGCAGGAAGCTGCACTCCTTGTGGTGGGTGCGGCTGAGGTGGATGCGGCTGAGCAGGAAGCTGCACTCCTTGTGGTGGGTGCGGCTGAGCAGGAAGTTGCACTCCTTGTGGTGGGTGCGGATAAGCAGGAAGTTGCACTCCTTGTGGTGGGTGCGGATAAGCAGGAAGTTGCACTCCCTGAGGTGGGTGCGGATGAGCAGGAAGATGTACTGGGTATGGTGGGTATGGATGTGGAATGCCAGGTGCTCCAAAACCGAGACCAGAAAAATAACCAAATCCTGAACCTGGTCCACCTAACCCATAGCCTGGATAAAACCATAAACCTAGTCCAGGTTCACCAAATCCCAAACCAGGATAAAAACCATAACCTGAGCCTGGTCCACCCAGTCCATAGCCTGGATAAATCCTTTCATCTGTTGGATAAGCAATATAATGTTCAATATTATATGGATTCACAATTTTCTCTCCTCATAGTTTTGTTTTTCTAAAACTTGTCGGGAATCAAGAGTTAATGGCTGCTGGTTTTTCTACGGAAAATGGAATATATATTCGATAGTGATCTAGACGTATAACCAGATTATGCTCAATGTCAAAACTTGGGTTGGGTGTATGACCTAGATTGTTTAAGAAAAGGGGATCGCAGCCGCCAATGTATCTGCATGCTGCAATAATTTTTTTATTTCAGGTTGTAGTCATACCCACTTGAAGAAGTACTAGAGGTAAAAATTAAAAAAAAATAGTAAACTTTTGTTTTAAATAATGGTATGTTTTTGTCAGTAAAGATGGTATGTATATCTTGAATGATGAAATATAGAAGGGATAGAACGTTTTGAAAAAGTTTACGAGTTTACTTATTAGTCTCATTTTCATATTGTTAACAGGCTGCAGTGCAAATGATTTTGAAATCAAGCTATCAACGCCCAAATCCTTTACACCTGATCAAGCTACTCCCATTCAACTGAAGATATTAGATCGGGAAGGGAAACCGGTTGAAGGTGCGAAGGTCAGCGTTGATTTGGATATGCAAGGGATGAGTCATGGAGATATTTCCATGAAAATGGAGGAAACAGGAATGGGTGTGTATGTTGGACAAGCTGATTTCGAAATGGAAGGGGACTATACGGCTGCCATTACGATCGACTACAAAGGTGAAAAATGGCTGGGTGAAAAAAGATTTTCAATTGTGTACCATAAGGCACAATAGTTTTTTATAAAAACTTTTAACAAAATTAATCGCCTTCACGCCCATGGTATTGTTATAATGATATCAAAAAGGGGGTGCTACACGTTGGAGAATCCTTCAAGATTGTCTGGTACTTCTGCCACTCATGCAAAGCCTATTATGGAAACGGCGATACTTTGCGTGGGGCAAAACTAACTTAAAATTCATATCGCCTATTTCATCACCTGGCTTTGCACCTTATTTAATTCATTCATAAATAAGGAGCTGGCAGTCTTGAAATATGTAAATGCAAGCAACATTTTACCTGAGAATCTTATTAAAGAAATTCAAAAATATGTACAAGGGGAAACGATTTATATCCCAAAACCTGAAACGACTTTTCGTAAATGGGGTACTATAAGCGGTGGAAGAAAGCTCCTTGATCAGCGCAATTCTAATATAAAAAGCGCCTTTATGAGCGGAACAAATATTCAGGATTTAGCGGATGAATATTTCCTTTCCATCGAAACCATCAAAAAAATAGTCTACAAAAAGCACGGGTGATTTCTCCGTGCTTTTTTATGTATAAAACATTTCTCAGTGGAATTTTACATTTTCCCATACAGTGATATTCTTTAAAATAAACGGAAGGAGGGTGAAGAAATGACCGAAAAGTTTATTAAAAATGCGGATTTTAATTTTATACAAAATCAGGTAGTCCTGATAAAAGATAGCTACAAAAAGAATGTGGCCCCAAATGTAATTCAGGCCGTAAAGGATTTAGCGAACGCGAAAATCATCGAACTATATCCAAATGCAACGAACGAGCAACAGAAAATGTTAGATCTTTCTGCGTATAAAACCGACCAAGAATATGACAAATACATGAGGCGGCTTCAGGACTCTCGGTTACCATTACCTAAGATCTCTGAGGCCCAATTGAAAAAAATGTTTCCCAAAAATAAAAAATTAAAGCTTCCTGATTTAGACAAAATGAATCTAGATCAGATGTCATATTTAAGTTGGGTAGATATCAGCACAAATAAGAAATTTATTGTGTTCGAGTTAGAGGAGAAGATGGTTGGAATTGAATGCAAATACACCATCCTTCCTAAGGACAATATCTGTTCCTTCTGTAATCGATTTGGCCAGGTAGCCTATATCTCCACTGTTACAAAGGCAAAAAAAGCTAAAAATCCTGATTACTATAAAGCGATCGGCAACTATATGTGCTTTGATAGCGAAGAATGTAACAAGAAAATTACCAATGTCGATTATTTAACCACTTTCTTGAAAGAGTCGTTGGGAGAAAAAACTGTCCAGTAAAGGTGAAAAATCCTTTATATTTAAGGGCCCGCTCGTATCGGTTTGGGGGTCAGGTGAAGTGAAGCAGGCGAGAGATGATAAATAGACGGAGAAATGCCGCTTATTTCGAAATTATTAGTAAAAAAGGCGAAAATAGACGGAGAAATTCCGCCTATTAACTCGAAATATTCAAAAATAGGGGATTTTGATTTGCATAAGCGGAAAACCTCCGCTTATTTTCCCCGAAACGTGCTCCATTTTAAAAATAACCGGAAAATATCCCCTTATTTTACTTTCGCTGGTTATTCGATTAAGGTCAAGCGATCTTATTTCAAAGTAGGGAGTTCTTATTTTGGATTACGGTTTATAAGGTCTCCGTAAGAAACTCGCCCATTGCTATAAACGACCAATGGTCTCTAAATTTTATAAATAATTCTCCCCCAAAAAATGGCGCTCTAAGTATGAGAGCTTTCCCCACGTTCACGCGAGTCTCGAAAATTGGAATCGCTTCCACTGATTTTATTTGTTTACCCTTTAGCAAGGTTCAGGTTATAATAAGGTTTATTAAATTTAGGATTCCGAAATAAATGCCCAAAATACAATTTATTTATATAGAAAGGCGATGGACATTGAATAAATTAAGTGGAAAAAAAAGAATACAGCTTGCCATACTTCTGGGATCACTTGGACTGTTAGGACCATTTACAATCGACACGTATTTACCGTCTTTTCCAACGATTGTAAAAGATTTTGATACGACGGCTTCACTTGTTCAGATTAGTTTAACCTCCTGTTTATTAGGTCTCGGATTAGGGCAATTGGTTATTGGTCCGATGAGTGATGTGAAAGGACGCAGGCAGCCCTTGCTCATCTTTATCACCTTGTACTTACTTGCTTCTATTACATGCGCGTTGGCGCCTAATATCTATTTCCTGATTCTTGCTCGTCTAGTTCAGGGTTTTGCTGCTGCCGGCGGACTTGTGATTTCAAAGGCGATTGTCAGGGATCTTTTTAGTGGAAAGGAGCTGACCAAGTTCTTTACGCTGATGGTGTTAGTAGGGAACCTCGGGCCGATCGCTGCACCAATTGTTGGAGGCGGGATTCTTACGTTTACCAATTGGCATGGGGTTTTTATTGCTTTAGCTTGTATTGGTGCGGTGCTGCTCTTCACGGTTACACTCAAATTAGAAGAAACCTTGCCAGATGAAAACCGTGTTCCAAGCAATCTGCCACAAATCATGAGCAACTTTGGTTCTTTATTCAGAAATCGAACATTCATGGGATACGCACTCACGCAAGCCTTTACTACGGCAGGAATCTTTGCCTATGTATCTGGGATTCCGTTTGTCTATCAAAATATTTATCATGTCACACCGCAGCAATTTAGTTTCTTATTTGGAACCAATGGATTAGCATTAATCATTGGAAGTCAGTTGGTTGGCCGCTTGGCAGACATCATTCCGGAGCGGACCTTCTTAAAAATAGGTTTAGCCATCGCTAATATAGCTGGTGCCGTTTTACTCATCGCATTACTATTAAACGCACCACTTTTCGCCGTTGCCATTCCGATTTTCTTTTTTATCGCTTCCATCAGTATGATTGGCACCACCTCATTTACTTTAGCGATTGAAACGCAGGGCCATATTGCGGGAAGCGCCTCGGCCTTATTAGGTGTTTTGCCATTTGTACTTGGCTCATTAAGTGCTCCGCTTGTAGGAATAGCAGGGGCGTATACAGGCGTTCCGATGGGTGTCATCATCTTATGCTCTAGCATTCTTGCTTTCCTTTCCTACTTTGTGTTGGTACAAAAAGCATCCCTCCCGATCCCGCTATCGGGCGACCAACGCTCAGTTAAGAAACCAAGTATCTAAAGAAATAAAAGGAGAACACATTTCGTTAACGAGCGAATGTGTTCTCCTTTATTTGTCTACTATTAATCTTAATAAGAACATATAGGTTAGGATTTTTCCTCTCAATATATTTTTACAAGGTTAATCGGTATATCTAACACCCTTTAGCATCATATTGACCTTTGATTTCGTCTCATGGACAATATTTTTTTGAAATTCTTTTGCCTTTTTGAAGGCATCCATCATTCCTGATGCTAAAATTTTTATTTCTCTCGTACCAACAGGTTCTTCTAGAAGAAAAATATATTCTTTCATGCTGTGTCACCTCACAAGTTGTAATTTTAATATAATTATATACGATTATGTAAGCGATTACCACAATTATTTGTGAGCGTTTTCACTTATTTTTTTTAATGTTTTTCTATATAGGTTAAATACGGTCCTAACATTTCCGTTTTATGGAGTGTAAAGATCTTGGAAAAAAATTCATTTACATTCGCTGAACATAGGAGTAATATAAACACAGTTTCAAATTTCTAAATCGCTGAAACCAATAGGTACGGGGGAACCATTTTTGTGGGATATTACTTATCCCAAGGGGTGAATCCTTTCAAGGTAGGGCTACTCAAAGGTCCGAATCCGACAGCTAACCTCGTAAGCGTTATATGAGAAGGAAGGTGGAACTTGTGACACGAGAAAAATGATGTGTCTACAGGTCTATTTACTATGACTTGTAGGCACTTTTTTTATTTATGTAAAGTTAGAACTCATTTTGAGGTATTCACATTGTAAAAGGGCAATATTAATCTTTTAAACTATTAGGGGCGAAAAATAAATGATTTCTGTATTAAAAAGGTTTTTAATTGGACGTCCGTTAAAGTCCAACGAATTAGGAGAACAGAAACTTAACAAAACCAAAGCCTTGGCGATCCTTTCATCCGATGCACTCTCGTCCGTGGCCTATGGTCCTGAACAAATACTGATTGTTTTAGTTACTCTAGGGGCAACCGCATTTTGGTATTCTATTCCAATCGCCGTGGGTGTATTAATCCTTTTAACAGCCCTTATTCTGTCATATCGGCAAATCATCTTTGCGTATCCACACGGCGGGGGGGCCTATGTGGTTTCAAAAAACAACTTAGGTGTAAATCCCGGTTTAATCGCCGGGGGCTCCCTTTTGGTAGATTACATCTTAACGGTTGCGGTAAGTGTGTCTGCAGGTACGGACGCTATCACTTCTGCGTTTCCTGCCTTGCATCCATTTAATGTTGAGATTGCCATTGTTTTCGTGATTTTGATTACCATTTTAAATTTACGCGGTGTTACGGAGTCTGCATCCATATTAGCCTATCCCGTGTACTTGTTCGTTTTAGCGTTATTCATTTTAATCGGTGTAGGTTTTTATCATATTTTATCAGGAGGAGTTTCGCCTGAATTACATCACCCAATTGGTACACCAGTAGCAGGAATCAGTTTGTTTATTCTCTTGAGGGCGTTTGCTTCGGGAAGTTCCGCCTTAACTGGGGTTGAGGCGATATCCAACGCCATACCTAATTTCAAAAATCCGGCACCAAATAATGCTTCTAAAACGTTAATGATGATGGGTGTGTTGCTTGGCTTATTATTTTCAGGGATTATTTATTTAGCTTACTATTATGGGATTACTCCGAGGGCAGAGGTAACGGTGGTATCACAGATTGCAGAGGAAACTTTCGGTCGGAATGTCATGTACTATTTTATTCAAGGTACGACAGCATTAATCTTAATCCTGGCGGCAAACACTGGTTATTCTGCATTCCCATTGCTGGCAGTTAATCTTGCCAAAGATAAGTTTATACCAAGGATGTTCCTAATTAGAGGAGACCGATTGGGGTACTCAAATGGCATTATCATGCTTGCCATCTCGTCCATCCTATTAATTATTGCTTTTCAAGCTGAAACAGAGCATCTGATCCCGCTTTATGCTGTCGGAGTGTTTATTCCATTTACCTTATCCCAAACGGGCATGATCGTTAAATGGATTCGCGAGAGGCCACAGGGCTGGCTTCCCAAACTATTCATTAACACAATAGGGGCAATGATTAGCTTCATTGTCACCATGATGTTCTTTTTAACTAAATTTACTCAAGTATGGCCAGTACTAGTCTTTTTACCTATGATTCTATTTGTTTTCTACCGCATTAGAAAACATTATGAAGCAGTTGGGGAACAACTTAGCCTGACTACTTGTGAACCTTTGATGCCAATTGAAGGAAATGTACTAATCGTTCCTGTGGCCGGTATGACCAATGTGGTGGCGAATTCGATAAACTATGCTAAATCACTTTCTCAAGAACATATCATTGCTGTATATGTTTCCTTTGAAAGAGACGATGAAAAGAACTTTGAAGAAAAGTGGAAGAAGTGGCAGCCGGATGTAAGACTCGTGACGCTCCACTCGCATTATAGAAGTATCATTAATCCTCTTACCAAATTTGTGGATACGATCGAACATAAGGCGAGTGAAGCGAACTACCGAGTGACCGTAATCATTCCGCAATTTATCCCGAAGAAAGGCTGGCACAATATTCTTCATAATCAATCAAGCTTACTCATTCGTGCCTACTTGCTGTTTCGGAGAAACGTGATTATCACTACGGTTCCTTTCCATTTAAAAAAATAAGAATAGGCATCGTTTTTTAGGGCTCTTAAAAAGGCTTCGTAATTTCGCTGTTACACGGTGTAATAGCGAAACGGAGCCCAATAGGGAAAAACAGGTACTGCTCCGGGGCTTATATAATATTTGGTATGTCCAATTAGATAGTAATTATGAGGAGGGCTCCCCATAATAGGCAGACCCCATTCCCCAAAAAGGGGAGGAGGAAAGCCTTGATAGATGGTACTATCCATTCCGGTTATAACAACAGGCATTCAATCACTACTTTCTGTTGATTTATAGATATTGTATGTCTATAAAATTTCTCAGGTGATTGTATTTGAATTCTCCTATTGGCTTTTTTGCATGACTGTTTTTTGGAGTCCACTAACTTGAATCGCGGCTTTCTTAGGCATAAAACATGCCACGATGAGCGCCACAAATCCTAAGACTAGCATAAATGTATAGGCATCACCTGCACCATATATAGATGCTAATTTTGAGAGCTGCATCTTTGTCATGCCTCCATTTTCCATTACGAGCTCGGTGGCGTGTGATTTTGCTTGAATCGTATACACTGTAACGACAACGGCTGTGCCAATCGCACCAGCCAATTGGCGAATCGTATTGTTAACGGCTGAACCGTGTGAACCCAATTCTCTTGGTAAAGCATTCAATCCTGCTGTATTTAATGGCATGGAAATGAAACTTAATCCAATTCTTAAAATGACTGTGCGAAACAATAAATACATATAAGTAGTGGATTCGGTTAAATCAATGACTCCCCACATGGAAATAATCATAAATACTAAGCCTATAATAAAGAGTGGTTTAGCACCGTATTTATCATACATTCTACCCGTGACAGGGGATAGGAAGGCATTAATGATTGCCCCAGGCAATAAAAGCAACCCAGCCTCAAAAGCTGTAAATCCACGTCCATTCTGCAAATAAATGGGTAAAAGAATTAAATCTGCATACATAATCATCGTATTTAGGATATTGATGAACGATGTCAGCGTGAAAATTTTATACTTAAATACGGATAAATTTAATAAGGGATCTTTAGATTTCATTTGGCGTATACAGAATAAAGCCGTAACTATGATTCCGACGACGATGGTTGAAATGACAAGGGGATGACTCCATCCCTTGCTGCCTGCGCTGCTAAATCCATACAAAATACAGCCAAAGCCAATCGTTGATAAAATGACACTTGCCACATCTAATTTTGCTTTTGTTGTTTCGGCAACATTCATTAAATATTTAAATGAAAGAAGAATGGCAATGAATACAAATGGAGTTAACCCAATAAATAGCCATCTCCATGAAACATATTCAATGATAAACCCAGATAATGTTGGCGCAATAGCGGGAGCAAAAATGATGGCAAAACCAATGGTCCCCATAATACTTCCACGCTTTTCAGCAGGATATAAATATAAAATGACCGTCATCATGAGCGGCATAATAATTCCTGCACCTACAGCTTGAATCATTCTTCCTGTTAACAGAATGCCAAAATTCATTGCGCAGGCACAGATGATCGTGCCAATCAACAAAAAGAACATTGAACTAATAAATAGCTGCCTTGTTGTAAAACGTTTCATTAAAAACGCGGTAATTGGCACTAAAACACCGTTTACTAGCATAAATCCTGTAGACAACCATTGAACAGTGGCTGGTGTTACATGAAAAACGTTCATGAAACTGCTCAATGCCACGTTTAATAACGTTTGATTTAACGTCGATAAAAAACAGCCGGCAATCATTACAATGAGTAAGATTTTTTTATTACTTTCTGTTATTTCATTATTCATTTTTTTACCCCTTTATTCTAAACTTGAATTCGCAACAATGTGTCGATAAAATTCATAGTAACAAGAAATTAAGTCCATGACCATGAACAGTTTTATTCGAAATGTATACTAATCGACAAAGAGTCTATACACTGTTGTGAAAGTCTAAGGAAAATCTATAAAGGAGTTTAAAAATGTCTATATCAAAAAAAGAAGATCCGCGCACCATTCGTTCAAAGGAAATGTTTAAAAAGGCTGTCTTTTCACTTTTAAGCGAGGACTCCACTATTTCAAATTTAACGGTTCAGAAAGTCGCGGCGAAAGCAGGATTAAACCGAACCACGTTTTATTTACATTTTCAGGATATTCAGGATTTACTATCGCAAATCACTGATAAGATGTTAAATGAGTTATCTGATAAATTTGTTCCATTAATACATGCAAAAGAATTATCAGAGAAACAACAGCTAACCCAATTGCTTGATTATTTATATAACCATCGAAATTATTTACTTATTTTATTTAATATGAATCAGTTCGAGGAGGAATTGTTTTTATTATTAAAACAAGTAGTAGGGACAAGAAGAGAGAACACCGAAAGGGACATACCAGAGGATTATGTAGCGATTGATATTAAAACAGCCTCATTGGTAGGCATCATCATGTGGTGGATCAAAAAGGGGCTCCACTTTAGTTCAGATTATATCGCGGATCAAATATTTTTGATGTACAGAGCGCAATGATTTGTTGGAATTAAATTCTATCCCTATGGAAAAGATAAGCAAAATGCGGGAAAAGGGGATTAGTGATGACCACGGATAAGGAATTAAATCCAATGAATGTAATGAAAGCATTAAATATAAATCCAAAAATTTCAGATGAGACCCAGCCTTTTACGGCATTTGAATTAGGAAAACTTTGGGCTACATATATGGGAAACAGTATGTCCATTCAAATTTTAAGTTATTTTCTGCATCATTGTGAAGAAGAAGATATTCGGGTGCTATTAGAAAATGGCTTAGCATTATCCAAAGATTTCATGCAGAGGATCGAAGCGTTTTTTAAAAAGGAGAATTTCCCCATCCCTATTGGATTTACAAAAGATGATGTCAATCTAGGTGCCCCTCGTTTATACCAAGATGAATTTTATGTTCACTATTTAAAATATGCTTCTAAGGCAGGGATGAGTCTTTACGCCGTGGCCCTTCCATTAATCATGAGGGAGGACGTACGAGAGTTCTTTATTTATTGTAATGAATGCACGACTGTCCTATTAGGGCAAATTAATAATGTTTTAATGGAAAATAAATTTATTGCCAAACCTCCCACCATCCCGACACCAGATGGAATTGAAAAAATTGATAAACAAAGTTTCTTAAATGGTTTTTTTGGAGATGTCCGGCCATTACAAGCTCTAGAAATCATTCATCTTTGGGATAATATCGAGAATAATGCTACAAGTATGGCCTTATTATTGGGCTTTCATCAAACCGTTCAAGATGACAAGATAAGGGCGTTGTTTAAAAGAGGTCTAGAAATGACGGATAAAGCTGTAAAACAGTATAAGGAAAAACTTCATGTTGAAAGTATCCATTCACCTGACTACCTAGACCATTTGGTTACCACATCTACTTATCCACCTTTTTCCGATAAAATCATGTTGTTTCATAAAGTGGATATGTTCGCTATGAAGGTAAGGGCATTTGGAAACTCATTGGCTGTGACGGCAAGAAGAGATATCGATATGTTGTATATTAGGACTCTTATCAACATTGGGGCATTTGTTGATGATGGTATGAATATCTTGATTCAAAAAGAGTGGTTGGAATCACCCCCGAAAGCATTTGAACGGGCTTTGGAGGAATGAAATACATTGATCATGAACAGGAAGCCTGAAAATATTAAAACGCTATTTCATCGATATTTGATTGTAAAGGAGAACACTCTTCGGTAAGAAGCGAAGGTGTTCTCCTTTTTTACGGGCATCTCAATGGTAATTCGCGTTTTCGATCAGATGCTTGATCGTATTAAGCTGAAAAGCACCATAAATTCTATTTTTGGACGTAAGCTCATTGATAAAAAACTGATGTAACTGCTCTTTGTTGGCCACCCGATGTACTATGCTGTTATCCGACCAATCGTGAAGCTCTTTTACATCGTAATTAAAGAATACAAGGGTGTTAATCCATGAGGTTATATCTTGACTTTCTAAATAATTGGATAAGATGAAGGCCGTCTGTTGAACCTGGCTGATTGGATTTTCACACGTTTTTACTGTTAATTCTCCTGACACCGATTTTCCGAATATCAGTGTTTCCTCTTTCTCGCTATCTATTATATCTGATAAAAAAGAAAATCTCTGGCTGTTATTTCTTGTTAATCCCAGAACAATGTGACCTTTCCAGTATTTGGTTTCTATAACATAGATACCAGTTGATAATAGGACAAGGTGATCAATCTGCCGAGTATTACCGTTTCCATCGGGTATATAAATGTTCGGCATGATAATCATTTCATCTGGTGGAAGGATTTTTTTTCGAATTAAATCGGATTTGAAATTTTCTAGTATCTGATGGGTGACGATTTCTCCTTGGTTATTATAATTTTTCCGGATTTCTTCATTTTCGATCACAAGTTTCTCAATTTCACGTTGGTAAGCTTCGCTCATACTCATAATCTTCTCATCGTACTTCGTTGCTGCCGTTTCCATCGAGGCTCTTTGAATTTCTTTGAGAGCCTCTAGCTCTTGGAAATGGTCGTTTCTCATTTCTTTTTGTTTAGCCTTTTCCTTTTTTACGATATAAGTTAACCATGCGACAGAGGCAGCTAGTAACGTGGAAATAATTAACCAAATCATTGATTTTCTCCTTATTTATCAGATCATATATTTTATTAGTAGCTTTTTATCAGCATTTTGTCTAATTGACGGACTTTATCATAGGAATTTAATAGTCTCTCAGGAACCAAAGTCCTGCCATATTCCCAAGCATTCGTTTCTATTAATGTTAGAAGCTGTGCTTTTTCATCATCCTCGCCATATTTAATGATCCTTAAATCATGTTTGTTTTTCTTAAAATCCAAATAATAACCGAGCTGATGATATAGGATAATTTTAACACAATCTTCGTCTGTTTCTTTAATTTTAAAGTTAATATTTGCTATATATCCATTAATTTTTAAATAGTTAAATTTAATCATATTAGTAGAAACGTTAAAACTCATCGGGGCGGGCAGGGTATTGCTAATTTCATACTCAATCGTTAATTTATGCTCTAGCAATGTATGTTCAATGATTTTCTCAATATCTCGTATATAAAGCATCGTATCTGAACACGTCCTTTCCAACTCTTTACTTTTTATTTTTAAGAAATGCAAGTGGAAAGTAAATCCATCAATTTTCCTTTAGACTTTTTTCCTATCGCATTTTTCAAAGAAAACCTCCAGTAAATTAGTAGTAAGTTTTATAGATTGTTATTAATAGAGAAAAACTATGTCTGATTTTCTTACAATGTTGTTCAAAAAATATTAAACAACGCGTATATTCGGATTAACAAGTTAACAACTTTGTTTAAATTACAAAAAAATATAGACACTTTTGTACAAAGTGTTATAAGATTGTGTTAAGAAATTTCATGATAGACATTTTTGTTCATTCTATGAAGGAGGTTTGAAGCAATGGAATTATTAATGAGAAATATGTTTCAATCACTTGGGAAGAATACCTCAGCTAACAAACTAGCAAAAAAATACGGTTTGCGCTTTGGCGCTGGACGATTTGTGGCAGGGGAAACGATCCAAACCGCCATCGATTCCGTGAAAAAGTTGAATCGTGATGGGAAAATGGTCACTTTAGACCATCTTGGGGAATTTGTTTATACAGAAGAAGAGGCGCAGGAATCAACGGCCATGTGCATTCAAACCCTCGATGCGATTGCAGAAGCAGGGGTCAAGTCCAATCTTTCACTTAAAATGACATCGCTTGGCCTTGATATTAGCAGAGAGTTATGTATGAAGAATATGCGTAAAATTCTTAATAGGGCAAAGCTGCATCAAAATTTTGTAAGAATCGATATGGAAGATTTTGATCATTGTCAAATTTCCTTGGATATTTATAAAGAGCTTCGGAAGGAATATGACAATGTCGGACTTGTTATTCAAGCCTACCTTTTTAGAACAGAACAGGATATTGCCGACTTAAATCAATTGAACGCAAACCTGCGTCTCGTAAAAGGAGCATATAAAGAGTCGCCAACGGTTGCTTTTCCAGAGAAGAAAGATGTCGATGAGAATTTTAAAAAGATTATTAAGCAGCATTTATTAAATGGGAACTATACAGCGGTAGCAACCCATGATGCAGCGATGATTGAATATACAAAAACGTTAGTAAATGAATACCGAATAGCTAAAGAGCAATTTGAGTTCCAAATGCTTTATGGGATTTGTGAGGATATTCAAGCTAAGCTTGTAAAAGAAGGGTTTAATGTCCGAGTTTATGTCCCTTACGGGGTGGACTGGTTTGGTTATTTTATGAGAAGGTTAGCAGAAAGACCTGCTAATGTATGGTTTGTTCTCAAAAATCTATTAAAATAACAATTTTACATAAAAAGGAGTCGAAAAATTATGACAACTGTAACACAACATGCACCATTTAAAAATGAGCCTTTTACGAATTTTTCTCTCGAGGAAAATAAGCAATTAATGTATGCTGCCCTTGCGAAAGTGAAAACAGAACTAGGCAGGAAGTACCCGCTGGTAATCGGCAATGAAAAGCTAGTTACTGAGGAACAAACCATTTCTACTAATCCAGGAAATGTGGATGAAGTCATCGGGTCGGTAAGCAAAGGGAATAAAGAATTAGCTGAAAAAGCGATGCAGGAAGCGTTGAAAACCTTTGAATCTTGGAAAAAGGTAGCTCCCGCAGAGCGTGCGGAATATCTATTCAATGCCGCAGCTTTAATGAGACAACGCAAGCATGAGTTTTCTTCGTACCTTGTCCTTGAATCAGGGAAGAACTGGGTTGAAGCAGATGCTGATACAGCCGAAGCCATCGATTTTATGGAATTCTATGCAAGAGAAATGATCCGCCTAGGCGAGACAAGCATGCATCAACCGCTTGTGAACATCGAAGGAGAAGACAATCAAATTTCGTATATTCCACTTGGTGTTGGGATTGTTATTTCTCCGTTTAACTTCCCATTGGCGATTATGGCGGGAACCACTGTCGCAGCCATTGTCTCAGGAAATACGGTTATTTTGAAACCAGCGGATGCTACTCCTGTGATTGCAGCCAAATTTGTGGAATTAATGGAAGAGGTGGGTCTTCCTTCAGGCGTGCTCAACTATTTGCCAGGTGATGGAATTGATGTAGGTGAGTATTTGGTTGAGCATCCAAGCACGCGTTTTATCTCTTTTACAGGCTCACGGGCTGTAGGCTGCCGTATTAATGAAAGAGCGTCAAAGGTTCAGCCAGGGCAATTGTGGTTAAAGCGTGTCATTGCTGAGATGGGCGGTAAAGACGGAGTGGTTGTAGATGAAACAGCCGACTTAGATGCAGCCGCAGCGGCGATTGTCGCTTCCGCTTTTGGCTTCCAAGGACAAAAATGTTCTGCTGGTTCTCGAGCGATTATTGTGGAATCGGTTTATGATGAAGTCGTTGAGAAAGTAACCGAATTAACGAAAAATCTAACCATTGGACTTCCTGAAGAGAACTATGCGGTTGGACCAGTAATCGACCAAAAATCAGTGGATAAAATCATGGGCTATATCGAAATTGGTAAAACAGAAGGCCGATTGCTTACAGGCGGCTCTAGAGCAGAGGGGAACGGCTTCTACATTGAACCAACCGTTATTGCGGATGTTCAGCCAAAAGCCCGGATCATGCAGGAGGAAATCTTTGGTCCTGTCCTTGCCCTTGCGAAAGCAGCAGACTGGCAGGAAGCGATTGAGATCTATAATGATACCGATTATGGATTAACAGGTGCTTATCACTCGCAAAATGAGGGACGAATTCAGTATGCCCTTGAAAACATGCATTGTGGAAATCTTTACATTAATAAAAAGTGTACGGGTGCATTAGTTGGTGCCCATCCATTTGGCGGATTCAACATGTCAGGGACTGATTCAAAAGCTGGTGGATACGATTACTTGTTATTATTTACTCAAGCTAAACTGAAATCTAGAAAACTTTAATAATAGTAGATACGGGGAACCCTCCTCATCAAGAGGGGGGAACTCTCCCAAAACCAATCGTGTTTAAAATTTTATTGTAAGCGCTTCATAGGATTCAAAAACAGAATGGGGGATGGGCTTTGAATATACAGATTCTAATTTCTATCGGTATTTATATGGCAGGTATGCTGATTATTGGTTATTTTGCATACAAACGTACGTCTAATCTTGAAGATTATATGTTAGGTGGAAGAGGGCTGGGCCCAGCTGTCACAGCGCTAAGTGCAGGGGCATCTGATATGAGCGGCTGGCTGCTTATGGGTCTTCCTGGGGCCATGTTTTCTCAAGGGTTGAGTGCCTCATGGATCGCCATTGGTTTAACCATAGGGGCCTATATAAACTGGCTTTATGTAGCACCGCAGTTAAGAACCTATACAGAGAACGCCAACAATTCGATGACCATTCCTGCGTTCCTGGAGAATCGTTTTGCAGATGGTTCAAATCTGCTTCGTTTGACCTCTGGACTCATCATTATTGTCTTTTTTACTTTCTATGTATCTTCGGGAATGGTTTCAGGCGGGGTTCTGTTTGAATCAACCTTTAATCTGCATTACCAGGCTGGGCTATGGATTATCGCTGCTGTCGTAATTGCATATACTTTATTTGGCGGCTTTTTGGCCGTAAGCTGGACCGATTTTGTACAAGGTTTAATTATGGTTACTGCACTTATTTTGGTCCCAATTGTAACGATCATGGAAGTCGGCGGCATTGGTCCCGCATTTCAGGAAATAAAGGGAATCGATCCGAAGTTATTTGATATTTTTAAAGGTACTACCGTGTTAGGCATTGTTTCCTTGATGGCGTGGGGGTTGGGTTACTTTGGCCAGCCTCATATTATTGTCCGCTTTATGGCGATTTCGTCCGTGAAAGAAATTAAAAAAGCTAGACAAATTGGTATGGGTTGGATGATTTTTTCGGTTGGTGGTGCGATGTTTACCGGTTTTATTGGTTTGGCCTTTTATACTAAACAGGGACTCACATTAGCAGATCCTGAGACCGTCTTTATTGAACTAAGCCGCATTTTATTTCATCCATTAATTACTGGGTTTTTACTGGCTGCATTATTAGCAGCTGTAATGAGTACGATCTCATCCCAGCTTCTTGTGACCGCAAGTTCGCTGACCGAGGATGTGTATAAGACGTTCTTCCGCCGCTCAGCAACAGATAAAGAACTCATGATGATCAGCAGACTCTCTGTGCTAGTTGTTTCGGTCATTGCTGTAGTCATAGCCTTTGATAAAAATGGAACCATTTTATCGCTGGTCGGATACGCTTGGGCTGGCTTTGGAGCTTCGTTTGGGCCAGTTATTCTGATGAGCCTATACTGGAAACGGATGAACAGATGGGGTGCTCTTGCCGGAATGGTTGGCGGTGCCATAACGGTCATCATATGGGCCAGTGTACCCGTATTAAAAAACAATTTATACGAAATTATCCCAGGATTTATTGTCGGTTTGGCAGCCATCTGGATAGTCAGCTTAATGACTCCCGAACCAAGTGAGCAATTACAAAGAGAATTTGATCAATATAAACACTCAGCATAACCTTTTAACACGTTGACCAAAAAGCCAAAATTTGATCATAGGATTAAAGTGTATGTTGGTGAAAAAAAGCTGATACCCGAATTCAGTTTCGGGTTCAGCTTTTTTCATTCATGTTCATTCCTATCGGGAGAGTCCTAATCTATGGCACTTAAAAGGTCTGGTTTGCTAGAATAGGCGTTCAATTTATGATAATGTTAATGTGATAATAAAGCATGAAAGGATTTTAGTATGTTCAAAAGTGTTCAATTGATACTGGATGATTCCTTTACAATTGTTAATCAACATATACCATTACTAGAAATTAAAAAGAAACTGAACGAGTACCATTTTGTTATTGTGTCAGGTGGAACATACTTGATCATTGCTAATTATGAAAAAAGCCTGATGAATTTAGGTGACGACTCTATACCCATAAATAATTGGCTTGAACAGCTTCACTGGCTGCCGTCATCTGTTATTTCGGATGTCCATGGTGACGATGGGACGGTTGATTGGCGGAGACCGGTTCTTGTTAAAGATGAAAAGGGGATTCTAGGGGTTCTTTCAGCTGAAAAGCGGATGGAAATGCTAGAAGATGAAAACCGCCAGATTTCTGCTTATTTTCAGACCTTAGCAGAAACGATTAATGAATCAGTTACAGCGGTCGATCAGGTGGGACGCGTGGTCTATTGGAATACAACAGCGGAGGAAACCTATAAGATTAAAAAAGAGTACATCCTTGGGAAAAAAATAGGGGAGCACTTTCGTGATGAATCGATTGTCCTGCACCGAATTTTAAATGAGGGACGGCCGGTAAGAGGGCAATATCATCGACCTGATAAGGATACACATGTGCTCATTAACGCTTCACCCATCATCATCGAAAATAAGATTATTGGCGGAGTCGCGACCGAACAGAATATCACGAATATTATCCGACTAAACGAAGAATTGGATTCCAATTCATCCGTGCTTGTTCAAAAAAACAGTCCCTTTTCAACCATGGTAAGTGAGAGTCCTAAATTTCAGGAAGCGTTGAAGATTGCGCAAAAGGTTGCCCATGCGGATATTCCGATTCACTTAACAGGGGAACCTGGATCTGGAAAGGAAATGTTAGCACAAGCGATTCATTATGGAGGCACAAAAGCCGAAGGGCCATTTATTACCCTAAACTGTTCTGTCATTCCTCCTGCCTTGTTGGAAATGGAACTTTTCGGTTTTCAAAAGGAAACCTTTACAGCGGAACAGCAAACCTTACAAATCGGCCGGATCGAGCAAGCTCTAGGCGGTACATTATTTATAGAAAATATTGACAAGATGCCGCTTCAGATTCAAGGAAAACTACTAAATTATATGGTCGATCATCGTTTTTACCGGGTCGGAGGGGTAGAGAAAATTACCTCACCAACCCGAATTATCACATCAACTTCAGAATCGATTGAAATACTCGTGAAAGAAGGACATTTCAATGAGCAGCTTTATTTTCATTTATCCGTTATTACCATTGATATCCCGCCCTTAAGAACTAGAAAAAAGGATATCGTTGCCCATATCCAGAACTATATTCTGGAATTTAGCTCTAAGTATAAAAAGCCAGTGCCGGAGATGTCTTCTGAAACCATGAACCAGTTGGTGCACTATGACTGGCCAGGTAATATCCGTGAGCTTAGGAACACAATCGAACGTTTGGTTCTCCTTACTGACAAATCTGTCATTACCGATGAACATTTGCCCGATAATATGAAGAGTAAGTTAACCGTGAAACAAACTACCAGTCCAAAAGAAGAAATTGTTCATCTGGAAGATGTTCGAATAAATCCTGAAGTGATCGAGATTGAGGAAGCATTAAGAAAAACCTATGGAAATAAAAGCGCGGCGGCTAACCTTTTAGGTATTTCACGAGGGACATTGTATAACAAAATAAAAGAATATGGATTAAATTAAATGGAAAATACACCAACAATGGTGTATTTTTTCTAAAATCCAAGGCTGTGTTAATGGTTAATGTTGAATTTTGCACTCTGTTGATTGGAGTAGAAGGCACGAAGACTCCTGCGGGAGTACGGGGCAGGGGAGACCCCACAGGAGCAAAGCGACGAGGAGGCTCCCCGGCACGCCCGCGGAAAGCGAAGTGCCTGGAACGGAAATCAACAGACAAGTTTAACACAGCCAAATCCAAAGTGAAAGGTCATCAAGAAGAGCTTATGGGAGGAGATTTATTTGACATTTATGCCAACAAAGCAACGTGATAAAGTAAGTTCTTATAAAAATCTTCGGTCGTTGTATGAGCAAAACATAACAGTGAACAGTATTTCTGAAACCATGGATACTTGTCATCTTACGGATGATGCCCAAATGATAAAAAACATGATGGATATGAAAGACTATGATGTGATGGGTGTGGAAGATCATGGAGTGGTTATCGGTTATGTTATTAGAAATGAATTAAATGTAGGAATCTGTGAAGAGTATTACCGGAGTTTTAGTCCGACCGAGCTTGTCTCGGAATCCACACCATTAATCGATACTTTATTTTTTTTAAAAGAGAAAGAGCGAGTATTTATCCTGGAAGGGAATAAGGTAACAAAAGTAGTAACGCTGGCAGATCTCCAAAAACCTCCGATTCGAATGTTATTATTTGGGCTGATTACCTTGTTGGAGATGCACTTATATCGAATTATTAATGATTTTTTCCCTGATAATACCTGGAAAAAACATTTAAGTGGCCATCGAATTCAATTAGCTGAAGAATTATTTTCACTTAGAAAGTCACGGAACGAAGCCATTCAATTATGTGATTGCCTACAAATTTGTGATAAACGAGACATCGTCCTGAATGAGAATCCGTTACGGGAACTTTTAGGGATTGAATCAAAGAGCAAAGGGAAAACATACTTTAAACAATTAGAAGGTTTACGAAACAACTTAGCACATGCCCAGAACTTGACTACACAAAATTCTTGGGATGAGCTGTTCTTAGTACTTGAACAGACTGAGAAATTATTAGGAGCTTGCGAAAAGGTATGAGGCAGGATCACTACAGAAATTGTAAGAAAAAATAAGAGAAAAAGGGTTGGTGCCTGGTTCTAAAGGTACCAACTTTTTTCTGTATCGAGTTACTTGATCTAATCGGTTCGAACTAAAGAATATCGTGTCAGATTTTTCGGTAAATGAATACAATTTAGAATAGCGGCATTTCAATGTACAGGGAGAGGTGTGATGGCATCATGTTTTCTGCTACAGGAATGCAGGGATTCAAGATGTTTTCAACAGTCCACATTGTTACGTTAGTATTATTCTTCGCTGTATGTGGTGCATTGGTGTATTTCAGAAATCAACAGAAGCGATACCAACAGAGCATCAAATGGACCTTGTTTATACTTTTGCCAACCTGTGAGATTTCTTTGCAATTATGGTTAATACTTACCCATCAATGGGCTGTGAGTGATCTTCCATTACAACTGTGTTCAATTAGTTCATTTTTGGCGATGTTTTTATTCTTCAAAAGGAACAAAAAAGTGTTTTACTTGTTGTATTTTTTTGGTACATTAACCCCCATTTTAGCAATGGTTACACCTGAAATGACCTACAATTTCCCACATTTTCGCTATATTGAATACTTCCTCCATCATTCCGTTATTCCGTTAGCCGCCTTTTACTTTATACTTTATGAAGATTTTAGGGTACCGATGAAAGCGATGATATCTAGTTTCTTAACCGTGAACCTGATCGCTGTCCCCATCTTTTTCTTAAATGTGCTGCTTGGCACCAACTTTTTCTACTTAGCGAGTCCGACAGAAGCCAAAACGATCCTCACTTTTTTCGGCAGTGGAATTATGTATTATATAAATCTAGAGATCGCCGCCCTGATTGTATTTTTCATTACGTATCTTCCAATTGGTATTTTACAAAGGATTGAAAATAAAAAAAGCGCTTCGGTAAAACAAAATTAATCAAAAGGCAATAAAGATGGAGGCATCGTTCTTCATCTTTTTTATTTTTTTTCAATCTAAGACTATAGTTGTATTTAAAAATTTTGTGGAAGCAGTTATTATATGAAAATGTAATTCTGCAAAAAATATATCGTAAAAAGAGAGAAGGTATTTTAGAATGTCTTTTGGTTCATTTGTCATGGCTTTTTCAATGGCGGGATTAGACTATGACATGTTAAAAAATTTAGGAATTTCTATTGGTATTTTGGTATTATTTATCCTTTTTAGAAACCTATTTACAAAGTATGTATTTCAGTTGATTTTAAAATTATCTCGGAAAACACCAACTGATGTTTTTACTAAAATTTGTTTAGGATTTGAACGTCCTTTGGGATGGTTCTTTATCATTGTAGGTTTGTATTTAGCCATGGATTATTTCCCGTTTATCGAACAGCATAATACGTTATTTTTAAAATTCCTCCGTTCTATGGTTATAGTATTAATTACTTGGGGCTTGTTTAACTTGTCATCTCCAACTGAGGGGATTTTAATAAGTGTTAATCAAAAGATCAACAATAAGATTGATTTAATTCTATTACCGTTCATTTCAAGGACGATCCGCGTCATCATTATTGCCATCAGCATTAGTATTATTGGCCAAGAGTTTGATTATGACGTCAACGGATTGGTGGCTGGTCTAGGGCTAGGGGGTCTAGCCTTTGCTTTAGCTGCTAAAGAAGCGGTAGGAAATCTAATTGGCGGAATCGTCATTGTCACTGAAAAACCTTTTTCGATTGGAGATTGGATCTTAACACCTAGTGTCGAAGGGATTGTCGAAGATATTAATTTCAGAAGCACGAAAATTCGTACATTTAGTCAGGCGCTAGTTACCGTTCCCAATGCCACACTTGCCAATGAAGCCATTACCAACTGGAGTCGAATGGGGAAGAGAAAAATTTCTTTTCACTTAGGACTTAACTATCAAACAACTAAAGAACAAATTCAACGAGTGGTTAAACGGATTGAACATTTATTAACCACACATGAAGAAATCCATCCTGATACAATCATGGTTGCATTTGATCATTATAATGAGAGTAGTCTCGATATTCTTATCTATTTCTTTACGAATTCTACTGTCTGGGCAGAGCACGTTAAAATTAAACATGAAATCAATTTAGCCATTATGGCGATATTAGAGGAACAGGGAGTAGACATAGCGTTTCCAAGTCGAACCATTTATGTAACTCCAAAATCAAATGAAGAATTATTCCAAACAATGGGTTCATTTGATTGAAAATCGATTGATAGTAACATAGAGAAGAAAGACCAAATGATGGTCTTTCTTTTTTGTTATGTGTAATAGTGATAAATTCCAAAAATTTCAAAACATAAGGAATAAAGGTTTAATTTTGGTTAATGTTTGAATATTTTCTTATAAACTTTTTCATTACGGTAATTAGAGCTGCTAGATCAATTAGAATATCTTCACCAGTTGTTACTTTTGTAGTTTCCATTGTGTATAGAGGAGTTTCTAGATCACTTTCATCCTCTTCAACAGGTGTTTCTTGCGAAGTTTCCCATGTGGATAGTGGAATGGATAAATCACTTTCATCCTCAAATACAGGTATTACTTGCGAAGCTTCCAGTGCCGAGAGTGGAATGGCTAGATTACTTTCATCCTCTACAATAGATATTACTTTAGAAGTTTCTATTGTGGCCAATGGAATGGAAAGACTACCGTCATCCTCATCAATAGGTTCTCCTTGCGAAGTTTCCATTGTGGATAATGGAATGGAAAGACTATCGTCATCCTCATCAATAGGTTCTCCTTGCGAAGTTTCCATTGTGGATAATGGAATGGAAAGACTATCGTCATCCTCATCAATAGGTTCTCCTTCTGAAGTTTCCATTGTGGCCAATGGAATGGAAAGACTACCGTCATCCTCTCCAACAGGCGTTACTTGCGAAGTTTCATTTGTGAATTTAGGCAATGATTGATTCCTTTCAGCCTCTTCAATATCTGTTTCAAACGAAATTCCCGTTATGGATAATGGATTTGCTATATTCGTTTCCGCATCATTATCCGTTGTTTTTTGCGAAGATCTCTTATTGCGGTTTTTCTTATTTTTATTTTTATTTTTGTTTTTTTGACTGTTATTTTTTTTATTTTGACTGCTATTACTTGATTTTCCTTCTCTTTGTTGTGATTGTTGTGTATAAGTGTTTTCACTATTGGTCTTTTGAATTTTTAAACCATAGCTAATACTTTTAATATGGTACATGGAAAGACGAACGAGTTCCTGACCATTGATTAAAAAAATAGAATCATTATCTGCATTTGCGAGTACTCCCTCTATGGTCTCAGGGCCGCCACGATTAATTTTAATCCATTTGTATTTCATTGAGCCAAGCAGTTCTTGGAGATTAGCCCCTTTTATAAATGTTAAATTTTCAGGTAGATCTATGTCGAAAGACATACTCTCTTTTATGTTATCTGTAAAACTTTTAATATGATTCGTATTGTAGTAAACAATTCCATCATCTTCGGTGAGAATGGTGATATGATCGTCGCCGGTATCCATTAACATCCCAATTTTGGATTCAGGTCCTCCTCTACCAATCTTGATTACTTTGCCAATGAAATTTTTCATGATGTCTCTATCCATAAAAATTCTCCCCTTACATTCCACAATTAAATTTATACTGCATGTATATGTATCACGGGAAGACGTTGTCCTAATAAAAAAGCCTGTTTATATTTCTCAAGAGAAAAATAGGCAAGCTGTTAAGAATGGATAGAACTGGGTGATTTCATTACATTCCATTTTTTCCTTTTCGAAACCAGCTAGTAGTATAATATTGAAGTTATGGATGAGGTTTTTAGAAAACATACAGAAGAAGGGAACGTTAAATGAACACATCATTAGAAATGCTTATTGATTTATTTGAACGGGCGGCTTTACTCTTGATTTGCCTATTCTTTATGATACGAATCCCACGATTTAAGGAATCGCTTCAAAAAGACCAGCATTCTCCCACAGAGCGTGTTGTCATTACACTTGTGTTTTGCTTATTTGCCATATTTGGTACGTATTCCGGGATCAATGTGGAAGGTTCACTGGTGAATGTCAGGATTATTGCGGTGGTTTCGGGTGGAATTTTATTTGGACCATGGGTAGGAATTATTACCGGTATTGTGTCAGGAGTCCATCGATATGTCATTGATATTGGTGGGATCACTTCCATCCCGTGCCTAATTACGAGCATTTTTGCAGGGATTGTTTCGGGGTATATTAATCGAAGCGTGAAACGGTCTTTGCGCTGGATTTATGGAATAGCAGCCGGAATGTTATCGGAAATTTTGACCATGGTGTTAATCCTAGTGATGGCAAATCCGTACGAACTAGGTTTGGACATTGTTTCAAAAATCGCCTTCCCGATGATTATTGGAGAGGTCAACATTGGTTTAATTGTTTTGCTTGTGATGAGCGTTGAAGGTGAAAAGGAAATGATTGCGGCGAGACAGGCGAAGTTAGCATTGGATATCGCGAACAAGACACTTCCCTACTTTCGGTCGATTAATTCGGATTCCTTGACAGAAATTTGTCGTATTATTAAAGATGATATCAAGGCCGACGCGGTAGCGATAACCGATACCCATAACGTGCTCACCTATGTGGGCTTTGGAGAAGAACGATATGTCATTGGGCAGGAAATCATTAGTGATTTGACCAAAGAGGCCATTCACAGTGGGAAATTTATCATTCGGAATCAAGTTCAGGATCACCATACACCGCAAATTCACTCGCTGCTCATTGTTCCTTTTGAGGAGCATGGTGAGGTGACAGGCACCCTTAAAATCTATTACCGGAAAGCTTATAAAATGACCTATTCACTGCAGACAATGGCGATCGGATTATCGCAAATCATCTCCACACTAATGGAGGTTTCCCGGATTGAACAAATTAGGGAAGCTGCGAACAAGGCTGAATTAAAGGCATTGCAAACAAAAATTAATCCGCATTTTTTGTTTAATGCCCTCAATGCCATTGCCTCCACCACACGCAAAAATCCGGACAAGGCGCGTGAGCTAATTATTAATCTATCTGGCTATATGCGTTACAATTTAGAAGTTAGTGATGAATTGATAGATATCCATAAAGAATTAGCACAAGTCCGAGATTACGTGGAAATAGAAAAGGCGCGTTTTGGGAGCCGATTAACAGTGGAATATGAGGTAGATGATGTAAATGTGTACATACCAAGTCTTCTTATTCAGCCTCTAGTCGAAAATGCCATTATCCATGGAGTCTTAAAGATAAAAGGACCCGGAAAGGTAACTATTTCGGTCAAGAATTTGGAAAACAAAGTAAGAATTAGTGTGAAAGATACCGGGGCCGGAATTAGCGAGGATGTCATTCATCATTTGCTCCATGATAATGTACCGGCCAACAAAATTGGCTTGTATAATGTTCACCAGCGAGTGAAACTCATTTATGGACATGGACTGGTCATTCACCGACTGTCACCTGGAACAGAAGTCTTTTTTGATATAGTAAAGGAGAACCTATGAGAGCAATTATTGTCGAGGATGAAATACCTGCACGTGAAGAACTGGAGTATTTAGTTGAAGCCTATAGTGAAATTGAAGTGACCCATTCCTTTGATGATGGCTTAGATGTATTAAAATTTTTGCAGGAGAATGAAACAGATGTCATTTTTCTAGATATTAATATTCCTTCCCTTAATGGGATGTTGTTAGCGAGTACTATCAGTAAATTTTCAAAAAGGCCATATATTGTCTTTACTACAGCTTATAAAGAGCATGCTGCCCAAGCTTTTGAACTTGAAGCTTTTGACTATATTTTAAAGCCCTATGATGAGAAGCGGATTGCCGCGATGTTAAGCAGATTGGAATCTGCTTTTAAACGAGATCACGCTGAAACATTGCTCCCGGAGGGAACACTCGTATCTCATCCGTATCCGCTGGGAAAGCAAAGGGAAAACCCTTCACAGGCGTCTAATCGAATCAATTTGAAAAAGAACGATAAAATTATCGTAACAGACGCCAATGATATCTATTACGCAATTGCTAGTGAAAAAGTGACATTGGTGTATACGAAAGAGGAGGAGTACATCATGCCGATGAGCATCACGGAATTTGACGCACTTTTACCAGAGAACCTATTCTTTCGATGTCATCGTTCTTATACGGTTAACTTGACCAAAATCCGCGAAATCGTTCCATGGTTTAATCAAACCTATATGCTTCGTTTAAAAGATCTTTCTGAGGAAATTCCGGTCAGTAGAAGTAAGGTGAAAGCGTTTCGACAAATTATGCATCTATAACCGCCATTCATTCCGAATAATAGGCATCTCATTCTGAAACCGATTTCTTTCTCTTTTTCGATGCTATGATGATGATGTAAACAAAATCAATTAAAGATTATTAATTGTAACATTATCATTTTTACATGGAAGAAAAGAGGAGATCGCAATGAAATCAAGAACAGATCGTCGATGGCTGATCGTGTTAGGAACGATTATTGTACAGATGGGTTTAGGTACCATTTATACTTGGAGTCTTTTTAACCAGCCGTTAGTAGAACTCTTTCATTGGAAGTTAAATTCAGTTGCTATTACGTTTTCTATTACCAGCTTCGCCTTGGCATTCTCTACGTTGTTTGCTGGAAAGCTGCAGGATAAATGGGGGCTTCGCCGTTTAATTGGTGTTGCAGGCTTTGTACTAGGAGCAGGATTAATTCTTAGTTCCCAAGTATCATCTTTATGGATGCTTTATATTTTAGTTGGTGTTGTCGTTGGGGCAGCAGACGGTACAGCTTATATTACGTCATTATCAAATTTAATTAAGTGGTTTCCAGAGAGAAAAGGACTTATTTCAGGAATTTCTGTTGGTGCGTACGGTACGGGAAGTTTGTTATTCAAATTTATAAACGGTTCACTGATTCAATCCGTTGGTGTGTCTCAAGCCTTTTTTTACTGGGGATTAATTGTCATGATATTAGTTGTGGGTGGTTCATTCCTGGTACGAGAAGCAAAAATGGGTCAAGCAGCGCAAACCCTTAGTGCCAGCGTTCAAAAAGATTTCACTGTGAAAGAAATGCTTAAAACCAAGCAAGCCTATCTATTATTTGTCATTTTCTTCACTGCGTGTATGAGTGGATTATTCTTAATTGGAATCGTGAAGGATATTGGCGTGAGAATGGCTGGACTTGATGTGGAAGCGGCTAGTAATGCTGTGGCATTAGTTGCTATCTTTAATACAAGCGGTCGTATCATTCTCGGAGCCTTATCGGATAAAGTCGGCCGATTAAGAGTGGTCTCATTTGCTCTTCTTGTAACTGCAGCAGCTGTGACCGTATTAAGCTTTGTCCAACTTAATTATGCCTTGTTCTTTGCCTGTGTTGCCGGGATTGCCTTCTGTTTTGGCGGGAATATTACGATCTTCCCGGCTATTGTCGCTGATTTCTTTGGCTTGAAAAATCAAAGCAAAAATTACGGCATCATTTATCAAGGTTTCGGAATTGGAGCCATTTCTGGATCATTTATTGCTTCTGCCTTAGGTGGTTTTATTCCTACATTTAAGCTTATAGCTGTACTGAGCGTTGTATCCTTACTCATCGCCATGACCATTAAGGCACCGAATGTTGGGAATCCAAAAACGAAGAAAAAAACCAATCATGGGAAGGTTCACAATCTTTCACCAGAGACACGAGCAAGTTAATAGTGAACGTTATTAAAAGGAGGCAGCGAACCCAAAGGGGTCGTTGCCTTTCTTGTTATCTTGGAAAAATGTCTCCATTTCATTAGAGTAAAAAATAATCCAGTGAATGAAAAAATTGTTTTTACAAAATATAAAAAAGCAACAGTTCATTAACTAGGAGGTTTGACAATGCCTAAAGTTGAAGTATCTTGTTCAATAGCCAACTGTTCGTTTTATGGTGAAGGTAATGTATGTACAGCGGATAAAATTATGGTTGAAATTGATAACCATGCCCGCTATGATACAGAGTTTTCTTCCGAATTAGGTGAAAAGAATCATGTGGATACGGCAGGTACCTCAGCCGAAACCTGTTGTAAAACCTTCAAACCAAAAAGCAAAAATAGTTAACTTCTTCTGTTGTAAAAAAGACGGACTTGGGCTTCCCAAAAGGAAGAACCAGCTCCGTCTATTTTTTATTGGTTTGTTTATTTTTAATTATTTTTCCAGCACACAGGATTATTCAAAAAATAATAAAATATAATAAATGAAAAGAAAAAATAGGCGGGATAACATGATGAAAATGATGGCTTATTTGATCGCTGTATTGTTGGTTTCAATGGGATTAGCTGCTTGTACTTCACAACAGGATGTGGAAAGTGAAAAACCACCCGTAACAGTACCAGATGGAGAAAATCCGTCAAATCCCAATGGACCTGTTTCAGAGGAACCGGAGGAAGAAGTATATCACAATGAAGTCTTTAAAGATGTCGTCGTTACAGAAAAGGCTGATACAATCCTTGTAACAGGGAAAGCCCAAGTCTTTGAAGGGGTCTTTCAATATGCTCTATATGATGGAGAAAAAGTCGTTAAAGAAGGAAACTACCAAACAGAGGGCGCGCCAGCTTGGGGTGAATTTGAAATCACATTTGCCAAGGAGTTAGTATCTACAACTACAGGTAAATTAGAATTATTTGTATATTCCGCAAAAGATGGTTCAAAAATAAATACGTTAGAAATTCCGATAGCATTAGAAAACTAAGGCTATGGGAATTTCTAAGATTAACGTTTTTTTGCACTAAGGGTCATTTTATCTATTACAGCAGCCACCATAATCCCAATTGCATACCGAATCAAATCCACTGTAAGAAAACCTTGACCAAGTATTAACGCTCCAATCAATGTACCGCGCAGATGATTAATCCATTCTGCTTGATAGAGTTGACTGAATTCGATGCCATAACTGAATAATAAACTAAGGATGATGGCTGTTAGGAGGCTCTTTCGCACCAGCAAGAAACGAAATCCGAAATAAACCATCATCGCCCACAGTGAATCCCCGGCATTCTCCGCAACAAGGATCGGAAGCAGTTGAGAGAATTTTCTTGAGGCCAGGCCAAGTATGATGGTGAGAATAACAGCGAACACATAACCCAACCTCATGTAAGATGATTTATTAGATTTTTGATGGTGGTCACTAGTCATACGAATCACTCTTTTCTTCTCATACCTTTTAGGTTGAATATACTTGTATTTTTGGATTGTAGCAATGAAAAAAAGAGTTTAATAAATGAGAGCCATTCATAAGAATTAAGCTGCCATCTCGGTGGCTTTTTTTAAGTAAGAATATATTAAAAGAAGGAATGACAACCCACAATCAAGAATAGAAATAGGTGAAGATGAACAGGGGTGAAATGAATGCTTACACGTGAAGATCTATTGGAAATTAAAGAGCTTCAGGGGGGGTGTGAAGAAGAGGGTGGATTCAACCTGAAGCTAAATTTTGATATGCTTGAAAATCGGATTGGAAAACAAAAAAAAGACTTATTTCATTATGAAGACGGGAAGCTTGTCGGCTTTCTTGGCATCTATGGTTTTGGAGATAAAGTAGAAATATGTGGAATGGTGCACCCCGATTACCGAAGAAGAGGAATTTTTTCTGAGTTGATGGAAAGGGGCCTGCTAGAGTCGGAAAAACGATATCCTACGATTTTGTTAAATGCTCCAACAAAATCTCAATCAGCCAAGCAGTTTTTGAAAAGAGTTCCATGTGCTTTTTCAATTGCTGAGTATCAAATGAAATGGCAGGAAACGCAATTGTCTGAGGACCCGACTGTTACCTTGCGTCCGTCAATTTCTCCAGAGGATTGGGAAGCCGAAATCCAACTCGATTTTTTAGGGTTCGGAATCAACGAAGAGGCGGCACGAGCGTTTAATCAAACGATTAGGGAAACCAGCGGTGACGAACGTTTCATTATTGAAGCGGAAGGAAAAACTGCCGGAAAAATACGCGTTTCCGAATCGAATGGTGAAGCCTGGATCTATGGTTTTGCCATTTTTCCTGAACTCCAGGGAAAGGGGATTGGAAGAAAAGCCTTATCGAATGTAGTCATTAGGGAGCATCAAAAAGGATTACCTATTTTTCTCGAGGTAGAGGCTAAAAATGCCAATGCGCTTAGGCTCTATGAATCATGTGGATTTAGAAGCTACCATTCTCAAGATTACTATCTATATGAAACGTAAATTCAAGTAAAACATAGTGGAATTTTAAAGAAAGATGCTTTGTATTGCATCTTTTTTTATGGACTTATTAGATTGTTGATTTTCAAATTCGCTCATTGAAGCACTAAATTCGCTCATTGAGGCCTAGAATTCGCTCATTGGAGTCCGAAATTCGCCCATGAAAGCACCAAATTCGCTCAAAAGCTCATAAATTATAATTAGGATGAGGATGATTTCATTGAATAGAAAAACTTTTCTGGTAACTCCATTACCAGGATTTAATGAAGAAATTGGCCGGTGGCTATGGTGTCTAGAGGATGTTCGCCGTACTCTTTTAACAGAATTAACTGGTATCAGCCAAACAATCCTCGATACCAAAATAGATGAAAGACAAACGATTGGCTCGTTGCTGTATCACATTGTCTTGATTGAGGCAGATTGGTTATATGAAGAGGTACTTGTTACCGAATGGGATCCCGAAATACTCTCGATGTTTCCGTTCGAACACAGGTCCGCAGATGGCTCTTTAGCTCACGTGGAGGGACAAAGTTTAGAAGAACATTTATACCGCCTAAATAAAGTTCGTGAAGTATTTCTTTCCCATTTTCGTTCGATGGACCTACCAGATTGGCGTAAACCTAGAGTACTGGAACCATATGATGTCACACCTGAGTGGGTTGTGTATCATTTGATTGAACATGAATCCCATCATCGAGGTCAGATCTTTCAGATGCTAAGAAAATTACGGAAAGATTTATAAATTTGTTACAATAAATTTACATAGAATTTTTAAAGGGTTTCATTCATTTTTGCCTAATTCTATACGTAAGAAATAATAAAGGGAGGAATTGGAGAGAATGAAACGACAAAAAACCTTTTTTATTTTTAAAGATTTGATATTTGAGGTCAAAAAGCCCGAAATTACACTCAAACAAATCAGAGTTTCAGAGATTAAATTTGAAAATGAGGAATATAAAGCACTTCGCAAAAAATTCGATGAAGATCTGTTTACGATAGAAAAAAAACCTGAGGGTTGGTTTATTAGGGAGAAAGAGTAAGACCTTCTCGTTTGAGGAGGTTTTTTCATGTAAGGATATCACAATTACGCTAAAAAAGGGTTAGTCTCTCATTCCTTTGAGGGACTAACCCTTTTTTGGTATCTTCGAAAATGGGTAAGAGGTACACCTTTTCCGGAAGAACGGAAAATTCCTGTTTTTCGGAAAAGGGACATAGATTTAATTCCGAAAAAGCGGAAAATATTTATTTTATTTAACCAAAAATGTGAAAGTACTTAAGGATTTCTTCGGTATTCCTTCATTCTGAATAATAAAAAGATTTGGCATAAAACTTGCTTCTTAAATGAGTATCATCGATTTTATAGAATAGGAGGATAGAAAATTGTAAACGTTTTCTGTGAATTGGTTGTTCCAATCATATATGTCGATAAAGGAATGCCTTATTGGAATGTTCAGCAGGCATGATTCTATAAAAAAGGAGAAACGAGAATGAAGAATGGGAAAATAATGGATTCGTTTGATCAAGCCATCGAGGATATCCATGACGGAGCCACGATTATTGTCGGAGGATTCGGTCTATGCGGGATCCCTGAAAAGGCGATTCTGGCTTTAAGAGATAAAGGAGTTAAAGACTTAACGATTGTCAGTAATAATTGTGGTGTCGACGATTGGGGACTCGGACTTTTGCTTGCGAATAAACAAATTAAAAAAATGATTTCTTCCTATGTGGGTGAGAACAAGATTTTTGAACGCCAATTTTTAAGCGGCGAATTAGAAGTGGAACTCGTGCCACAAGGTACCCTGGCAGAACGAATCCGTGCAGGCGGAGCTGGTATTCCTGGATTTTATACTGCGACAGGGGTTGGAACTCCAATCGCCGAAGGAAAGGAACACAAAAATTTTGACGGAAAAACCTATATCCTTGAAAAAGCTATTGTTGGCGACTTTTCCTTAGTAAAGGCGTGGAGAGCGGATTCGCTAGGGAATTTAGTTTACCACAAAACAGCTAGAAATTTTAATCCGTTGGCAGCAATGGCTGGAAAAATCACGATTGCAGAAGTAGAAGAAATTGTCGGTGCAGGTGAGTTAAATCCCGACCACATTCATACTCCAAGCGTGTATGTTCAGCGGCTTTTAGCAGGGGAAGGTTATGTAAAGAGAATTGAGAGACGGACGGTTATTCAAGCATAAGGAGGAGAATTTTCAATGGATGTACGTCTAAGGATTATCAAGCGGGCGGTGCAGGAAATAAAAGATGGGATGAATGTCAATTTGGGTATTGGAATACCGACGCTTTTAGCAAATGAAATACCTGCTGAATACAGCGTTTTGCTTCAATCGGAAAATGGTCTTTTGGGGATCGGGCCCTATCCGGATGAGGAACAAGTGGATCCTGATTTAATCAACGCTGGGAAAGAAACAGTTACAGCAGTGAATGGCGCCTCTTATTTTGATAGTGCCGAGTCCTTTGCTATGATCCGCGGCGGCCATATTGATTTAGCCATTCTTGGCGGTATGGAGGTTTCAGAAAACGGTGATCTTGCCAACTGGATGATCCCGGGGAAAATGGTAAAGGGTATGGGCGGAGCGATGGACCTTGTCAATGGGGCAAAGCGCATTGTTGTGATTATGGAACATGTCAATAAATATGGCGAGTCTAAAATTAAAGAAGAATGCACCCTGCCTTTAACAGGGAAAGGGGTTGTCCATCGCTTAATCACTGAGTTAGCTGTCTTTGATTTTACGCCTGAAGGAATGGTCTTAGTGGAAACTCAAGAAGGAGTTAGCCTTGAGGAAGTTAAGGGAAAAACAGAAGCTTCATTTACAATTTGTCCGAAATTGCTCGATAACTCTGTATCTGTGTAAAATCAAAATCAGAATTAAGAATCGGAGGGGATTTTTTGGTGAAACGTAAATTCTTAGCGATAGCTGCTGCCTCTGCTTTAATGTTTCCGCTTGTTCCTCAGACATATTTGCAAAAAAATGTTTCCGCATCGTATTCTCCAGTGGTACCGGGGGCACAAGAAGTTACGGTGAGCAAATATGATGGAACAAACGGAAACTGGTTAACAACAAAAAATCCGTCTCAATATGCTGCAGCCACTGTCTTTGGGAATATAGGACTCGTTCCTTATAATTGGGGGAATAAGGAAGAGGGAACAGGTTGGCATCGCATGTACAACCCTGCGTCAGTAAGCGGCGTTCAGGTCAACGGTATGTTTGACGATGCCAAATTTGTCATTCGTGTACCAGACAACTGGAATGGGAAATTAGTTGTAGGGGGAATCCCCGCGACTCGAAATGAAACGGCGACCGATTTACTGTTTAGTGATTATGTTTTAGCAAAAGGTTATGCGTTTGCGGCAACAGATAAAGGGACACAAGGGGAAATGGACACTAACGATCCATTCGCCAAAGCAAAGAACGCCTTAGCTTCAGAGGATGACAGCGTTTCTGAATGGAATCAGCGCTTTCGCCAATTGACCATTGCAGCGCAAAAATACTTAATTGAAAATTATCGGGATCAACTGATTAAAGAGAAAGATCGGAAGAATCCAGCCAGCAAATTGATAACAAAAAAACACAAAGTGCCTACCTATGCGATGGGAATTTCAAATGGCGGTTATGTCGTCCGTTATGCACTGGAACACGACGGTCCAGATAAGACCGGGGAACCTGCACTATATGATGGCGGAGTGGATTGGGAAGGCGTGTTATGGCGTGCGAAGGATCCGAATTTAATTAGTTCATTAACCCCAGTCGTTAATCATGCGGAGAAAGCCCTTTACGGTACGGGTAAAGAAAAGCAAACGGCAATGGAAGAAATGTATAAAGCTGGTTTACCTAGAGGCTCTGAAAAACTGTGGAGTTATCATGATCAAGTCTACTGGTTCCTCACCTTAAATATTTATCGGGATGAACTTGACCCAACCGCACCTAACCAAATTGACTGGAGAAACTATTTGAATTATAAGCTGGATGGTACTCGTGATCGAACTTACGATAACATTTTTAAGGATTACAATTATATGTTACGCCCAAGCGCAGTCAAACAAAATGTAAAAGCAATTGAAAATACGGGCGATATTGATGTGCCGTTGATTAGTATAACTGGTTCATGGGACTCATTAATTTTTCCGTCCATCCATGCGGATGCTTACGACAAGCTAGTAAACAAAGTCGGAAAGGGCAAATTACACAGACTCTATACCGTTGAAAAAGGAAACCATGTCGACAGCTTGGTCTGGAACAATCCAACGGATCCGAATAAAGAGCTGCAGCCATTGCTTCCGTATGCCCACCAAGCTTTTGACTTACTCGTGGACTGGGTGGAACATCATAAAAAGGCACCTAAAAGTAAAGTCATTCCATCCCCACAAGATCCTACAAAAGTATTAGATATTAAGACTGGTAAAGAAGTGAATCCGAAGTAAAAAGAACTACTTTCTAATCAGCGAAGAATAATCTCCACGCTATTCTGCAAACTATGAATGCAAAAATAGCGTGAAGGGATATCAAACATGAGAAAACATTTGGTGATTGTATACAGTTTGTTGTTTATCATCCTATTTACTAGTCTTCCTGCCCATGCCACTGAGTATAAGCTAAGAAATATATATGTTGTAAAGCAAGGCGATTCGTTGCCGCGAATCGCTGATCAATTTGGAACCTCCGTCAATGACTTAAAAGGGGCCAATGGATTGCAGTCGAATTCAGTATTGGTTGGCCAAAAATTGTGGGTTCCAATCACGTATGAGGTGGTAGCTGGGGATACACTGAGAGGAATAGCGTCAGCATTCCATTCTTCCGTCCATCTTATTAAAGCCAAAAATCGACTTTCTACTGAACGACTGTTTATTGGGCAAATATTAAAGATCCCTCCTAAAAAAATGACGATGCAAGGACAGCATATTTTGATGACACGGGAGGAATTTAGGGATTGGTTATTTCATGCACAGATTAAGAGGAAAGTGACGCTCATCCAACAGCATCACACCTGGCAGCCGTCTTACAAGCAATTTAATGGGTCCAATCATTTTCAGATGTTGATGGGAATGGAAAATTTCCACAAGCGAAAAATGGGCTGGAGTAATATTGCTCAAAATATTACCACCTTTCCGGATGGAAAAATAGCCGTTTCTAGACCCTTTAATATAGCCCCCGAAGGTACCATAGGGCCAAGGGCGAATGCCATAGGAATCGCAATTGAAAATGTTGGCAACTTCGATAAAGGTCATGATGTGATGACAGAGGCACAGAAGGAAACGATTGTGTATATTTCAGCGGCCCTGTCGATTAAATTCGGGCTGACGCCGTCCATTGACAGTATTACTTATCATCATTGGTGGGATCTACGAACGAAGGAACGAGTGCTGGACAGGGGTCCAAATTATAATGTAAAAACGTGCCCGGGAACTGGATTTTTCGGCGGGAATTCCACTGCCAGTGCTATTCATAACTTTTATCCGCTCGTTTCACGGAAGATGCAAGAAATATTAGCCTCAAGTCATTAGAGAGAGTATTCATGAGGGCAAAATTGGTATATAGGATTTTGTCTTCGTGAACACGACTTGTGATTTTTCGCTGATCATTTATATGATTAGCCTCTTTTTTTTGTTAATAATCCAGAAAACACGAACATTAACATATTTTTGGTTGAAAATATTCACCTTTTTGTTGTCGATCCATAATAAGTTTGTTATATTAAAAAAGTAATAACTGACATATCCTTACTCGTATAGACTCGGAAATATGGTCTGAGTGTCTCTACCTGGTTCCCAATGAAAGAACTAGACTACGAGTTAAAGTATTCGGCTTCGATTAGGCGTTTTTTGTGCCTTGGCCATTTATTAATTTAGCAAAGATTTATTTTTGTTGCTAGATTATCAATACTTTGACTTTCGTAGGTCTAGAAGGTAGATATCAATCTACATTTCTAGACCTTTTTCTTTGGACAAGGCTACCCGAGTAGATCAAACATCAAAAGAAATGGGAGAGGTTTTTATGAAAAACAAAAGCTTAAAGAAGTTCGTTCCATTAGCTGTTATTGCTGTACTATTCTTATCGCTCTTTGCATTCCGTAATTCTACTTTACTAGTAGAAGAAAAAGTAGAAGGGGCAGCAAGACCAATCCTCATTCAAGGCCCGATGCCTATTGAAGCCGAAAAGTTTGCACAAAAATTAGAAAAAGTGAAAGTGGAAAAGTCAGGAACGTTTGTCTTTTACAAAGGAAAGGTGAACAATTATCCAGTCATCGTTGCTAAAACAGGTAAAGGAATGGAAAATACAGCGGCTGCAACAGCATTAGCCATTGAAAAATACAATCCGATCGCGATTATTAATCAAGGGACTTCAGGTGGGCATGACCCAAGTTTGAACGTATTTGATATCGTTTTAGGAAAGAGAACAACAAATATTGGTTCGTTAAAAACAGGAAATATGGCAGAAAATGAAGGTATGGATCCATCGATTTGGAAGCCTATGGACTTGATGGCTTCTGAAGGAAGCGGGTCAGATCCGAATGCAGAAAAAGTTCGTTACTACTATGGCGACGAGAAGCTTCTTGCAGCAGCAAATGCCGTAAAAGATAAATACACCAAAGGTAAAGTGGTTGAAGGGACCATCGGTTCAGCAGATGTCTGGAACAATGAAGTCGATCGGATTAAATGGTTCCATACAAATTATGGTACATCTGTAGAGGAAATGGAGGGTGCGGCTGCAGCACAAATTGCTGATGCGTATGATGTCGCATTCTTGGGTATTCGCATTCTTTCTAATAATAAAACAAATGGCGGAGCATACAACCCCAATACAGCTGAGGCTAATCAAGACTATGTTTACGAAGTGGTTAAAAAGTATATTGCAACAGTGCAAAAAAAATAATACGGTTTTAAATTAAGAACGCACATTTGGCTGGTCCAAAATGTGCGTTTTCTTTTCTTGATTTTTAAACGCTAATGTTTCTTAAATTAAAGATATTCAAGTCTATTGGTGATTTCATTCATTAATTTTCCAAAATCGTTAACCTATGAAGTTGTATGTATTTCTATTTTTGTGTCTGCACAGTATAATCAGGGATGGGAGTTGAGATAGATGAATAAAAACGACGTCGCTGCTATTCGCAAGCAATTTAAATTAAATAATGATCTCTTGGCCATTCATGAAATCTACAATGTCTATGTTCAGAAAGAATCAGGTGAGATTTATCATCACGTTTGTCAACCGTTTCAAATGTTAGAACTGGAAACACAAGAATTGTTTTTAGGAAATTTTAAAAAGGTTTTGACCGGTCAACTTGATTCCAAACTGTTCGAGCTAAAATTCCAGCGTGATGCTGAAGACAGCACTCAGTCGATTCTCTATGATGGGTTACAGGCTGACACAACCGAAGATTGGCTGGAATACATGTTCGCTATGGTTGGAAAAATGTTTGCTCATACGGTGTATGAATTTGATACGGTCGTGACGTTTATCCGCGGAGAATATCGTAAACCGACGAGGAAGCGGGATTCAGAATCAGAAGAAGGCGGGGATGATGAAGTCTATTCCAACCATTTTATTCTTTGCAGTCTTAATAGAACGGATCAGCCGAAAAAGGCCTTGCTATTTGATTATGTCGAGAAAGAATTTAAATCGAATACGGTCTTTGATCCAATCATTAATTTGCAATCTCCAATGTCTGGCTTTCTTTTCCCTGCTTTTAATGACAATTCTTCAGACGTAAACCATATTCTTTATTGTGCGGGGAAAGCCAATGAACCGGATTTTACGTTTATTGAACAGGTCCTTAATTGTGAGGAAATCATCACGGCAGACGAAGATAAAGATGGTTTTGAACTGATTTTAAAAAAAGTAATTGGGGATCAAGTGGATTCCAAAGTCATTTCCAATGTTTATGAGGAAATTGATAAAATGATCCAAGAGAATGAAGAAAACGAAGAAAGTGCAGCCCCTATGTTGGATTATAAAGACATTGGACGCATCTTAGAAGTAAGCGGGGTCGAAAACGTAGATACTGCCCAAGTGGAACATGCCTTTAAAGATGTGCTGGCAGACGAAACCCATGAGTTCAAAGCGAGCAATTTAATTCCTAAAAAGATAAAGATCGATACAAATGTGGCAAATTTATCTATCGACCCAAAAGACCTTAAAAACATAAAATATATTATGTATCAAGGAAAACGATGCTTATTGTTGGAAATCGATGAAGATGTCATCGTGGAAGGATTTCGACTAGAAACAGAAACATTGTAGCTTTATAGGGACAGGCTCCTTAAACTTTAAAAAAGAGAGTCAAAAACAACTGATTTTCAATTGTTTTTGGCCTCTCTTTTTATGTTTACAATAATTGATATATTCTTATATGAAAAGTTTTAATACCATCATTACCAACCCGGCTATCAATGCTGATATAGGCAATGTAATCACCCACGTTGTAACAATTCGTATCGCGACTCCCCAGTTCACACCCTTAAACCGCTTGGACGATCCCACGCCTAATATCGCAGATGAAGACACATGTGTCGTTGATACGGGGAGTCCAAACATGGTTGCCCCTTGTAAAACGGCAAATGAGGTTAAATCTGCGGCAAATCCATTGATTGGTTTTACTTTGAAGATTTTTTTAGCAACGGTTTTAATAATCCGCATTCCACCAATCATGGTACCAAGACCGATAGTACCAGCACAGAGGACTTGTACCCAAAACGGGACATCCAATGTCGATTGGAATCCGCCTGCCACCAAAGCGAAGACAATGATCCCCATCGTTTTTTGGCCATCGTTTCCTCCGTGAGAAAATGCCGCTAGCCCAGAGGCGATGATTTGGAATCCCCGAAAACCTCTCGTTGCCCGATATGGATTGGCATTCTTAAAGATAATCGCTAATATTTTCATGATGATAAATCCAACACCAAATGCTAAAAAGGGTGAAATGATTAGGGCTTTAATAATATCGGTGAATCCTTCCCAGTTTATTGCATCAAAACCGGATCCAAATATAACTGCACCAGCCACTGAACCGATTAACGTATGGGAAGATGAAGAAGGAATCCCATAGTACCAGGTTAAAAGGTTCCAAAAAATCGCGGCAATCAGTGCAGCAATGACGATTAACAATCCATTATCAATTTGAAAAGGATCGGCAATCTTTCCGCCTATTGATTTCGCAACCGCTTGTGAAGTTAAAGCACCGACAAAGTTTAAGGCGCCTGCATAAAAAACAGCAAATCTTGGTGATAGGGCCTTTGTAGAAACTGACATCGCAATGGCGTTAGCGGTATCATGGAAACCATTAATGAATTCGAAGATTAACGCAAGTATAAGGATGATAACGATAATCGTCATTTATTCCTCCAAAATGGACTGACTTGAATTTACCTAAGTTTTATCAGGAAGGTGATTATGCATTTTTCATGATAATACTTTCCAATGTATTGGCGACGACTTGACAGAAGTCTGCAATGTTTTCAAGTTCTTCATAGATTTCTTTATATTGAATAATACGAATCGGATCTTTTTCATTTGCAAACAAATGTGTAATGGATTCTCGTAATATAGCATCGCATTTCGATTCCAAATCTTTTATGGTAATGGCATGCTCCCTCATGTTTTGTAATTTCTTTGATGCCAACATTTCAACAGCTGTTTCAATTTCAACCGTACAGCTTTGGATGGCTTCAACAAACCGAAGCATATAATCATCAGCATTAATAATTGAATACATTTCAAACAAGGCAGCAGTATGTTCTAAGCCATCTAAAACATCATCCATGCTCATTGTCAGTGTTAAAATATCCTCACGTTCGATAACGGTGATAAAAGCATTATGTAAATCTTTGATCACCTCATGGACTAAAGAATCCCCCTTGTTTTCATAATCCTTCATTTTTTCGGAAAAAATCTTCAGGTCACTCACATTTTTCAGTTTATAATCAGCGAAATAGTTTGCACTTTCTTTTAAATTCGTCGCAATATTTCCCAAATATACGGCAAACTTGTCTTTTTTTCTTGCCATACTATGACCTCCACTTTTCTGTTAATTATACAAATTTAATATTTCCTAATTGAGCTCTACCATTCAAAGTAAATTACAATAGCTTAATCAGCAATTAATTAGAATGAAATTGCATTAAAGTATTCCATTACAGTGGATACTATCTTTGTGTTTTATCAGATTTCTGTAGTCATATTTTTGAGGAAAGGAGGGTATAAAATGAAGTTTCCACATGATTTTTTATTCGGAGCTGCCTCTGCTTCGTATCAAATAGAAGGTGCATGGAATGAAGATGGGAAAGGTGTTACCAATTGGGATGTCTTTTCGAAGATTCCAGGGAAAACTTATGAGGGGACGAACGGAGATGTAGCGATTGATCATTATCATCGTTACAAAGAAGATATTAAATTAATGGCAGAGATGGGGCTTGAATCGTACCGGTTTTCGATTTCTTGGGCGAGGATATTACCAACAGGGGACGGCGACGTTAATGAAAAGGGCTTGGAATTTTATAATAATATCATTAATGAATGTTTAAAGTATGGAATCGTTCCTTTTGTTACCCTGTATCATTGGGATTTGCCATTGACGCTCGAAGAAGATGGAGGATGGACGAATAAACGAACAGCAGAAGCTTTTGTGAAGTATGCAGAAGTGTGTTATCAGGCATTCGGGGACCGTGTAAAACATTGGATTACCTTTAATGAAACAGTGATGTTTACAGGATTAGGCTATTTAAAAGGAGCACATCCACCTGGAATTCAAAACGATGAGAAAAAATACTTCCAAGCAACCCATTATGTGTTTTATGCCCATGCGAAAGCGGTTGAAGTTTATAAGGAACTAAATCAGTACGGAGAAATCGGGATTACCCATGTGTTCTTACCTGCCTTCAGTGTGGATAATCAATCTGAGAATTTATTAGCAGCAAGACATGCCAATGAATATGAAACTTTTTGGTACTATGACCCTATTTTAAAAGGAGAATATCCGTCCTATGTGGTTGAGCAGTTAGAGGAGAAGGGCTGGACACCAATCTGGACAGAAGAAGAGCTAAATGCGTTAAAAAGAAATGCAAGTAAAAATGATTTTATTGGACTTAATTACTATCAGCCAATCCGAGTGGAAAAAAATCATGAAACTGCATCATCGTTGGAACACTCACGAGAAACCTCTACTTTAGCACCAGGAAACCCGTCTTTTGATTATTTCTATCGAACTGTGAAGATGGAGGATAAAACCTATACAAAATGGGGCTGGGAAATCTCGCCGCAAGGATTTTTAGACGGACTGCATATGCTAAAAGATCGTTATGGAGATATTAAAATGTATGTCACTGAAAATGGCCTGGGTGATGAAGATCCGATCATCGAGGGTGAAATTGTTGATGTGCCACGGATAAAATATATTGAGGAACATTTAAAAGTCGTTAAGCGTGCGATTAAAGAAGGCATCCATCTGAAAGGGTATTATGCCTGGTCTGTGATTGATCTTTTGAGCTGGTTAAATGGGTACAAAAAGCAATACGGATTTATCTACGTGGATCATAAGGATCACTTAAACAGAAAGAAAAAGCTTTCATTCCATTGGTATAAGCATATTATTGAGACTCGGGGACAAGAGTTGTAGAGAAAAGAATCCCTTGATTCTTTAATAGTTAACCAGCAAAAGAAATAAGCGGAGAATTTCCGGTTAAATGGAGAATGGAGCTCGTTTCGGGGTAAATAAGCGGAGTTTTTCCTGTTATGCAAAGAAAAATCTCACTTTTTCAAATTTTTTGAGTAAATAGGCGGAATCTCTCCGCCTATTTATGCCTTTTTTAATGATAATTACGAATTAAGCGGAATTTTTCCGTCTATTTTTTCAGATCGGGGCCTAACACATGACTTATAATAACCGGAAACCTCTTGAATTGTTTTTTACTTACTTCGTATGTGACATGCGCCCTTCATCATACATTTTTAAATAGGGATCTTAAAAACGGATTTCAATAGTATAACGCACCTGCTATAAGAAACTGAGGGAAGGAAAATGAAAACATAGGAGGGGCTGAGTATGAAATTCACGATCCAGTATATTCCTCTAACCAAGATCAAGCCAGATTTATCGATGAAAATTACAGAGCACCTTAAGAGACTGCAGAGAGTCATGTGGGATTGCATGTTTGTTTTGGTTGTCAAAAAAAATCGCAAAGATGGCAATTATATTATTGTTAGCGGGCAAGATCGATTCGAATCCCTTAAAAAACATACGAAAAATATTTACGCTCCCTGTATAGTCGATAAAAGCAGTAGTTCCACTGGAATGTTCTCGTGGTTTCATCGATTCCGTAACAAACAACCCCTGGATGACTTTCCTTTAATGCCGGCCAGCTGGTCAATCGTCCGCTCATTTTTAAAGCAAGAACCTCGTTTTAAACAACTATCGCGGTCCGAACAAATCCGAGTTCTTTTTATTGCTGCACATTACAAGAAAACCGTTATTTATTCCATGAGAACCACCGTGAATGAGATTCTAAGAAGTAAAAATTGATTCCCACAACAAAAAACAAGCCCGATTTTGCTTCGTGATTGAAGCGGAAATCGGGCTTTTCATTTCAAAAGCTTTCTACTAAAAAAAAGGTGCACTGTCATGGACACTTGGAGGGAATTATGGATGAACTATTACTGTTGACAGGTATGTTATTATAAACTTATTCTGAAAATTCCCAACAACCGGAGGATAAAAAGACTTGAAACGGATACATTATAGTTGGTTTATTTTATTGATCACATTTTTTTCTATTATCGTAGCAGGAATTGTTCGATCCTCCTCAGGGGTCTTGATTGTCCCTATGGAAAATGCCTTCGGATGGGATCGTTCACTAATCTCGATGGCGTTTGCCCTTAACCTACTGCTATACGGGTTTTCTGGCCCTTTTATGGCGGCGCTGTTAGAGGAAATTGGTTTAAAGAAAATGATGGTTTTGGCGATGTCTACACTAATGGTTGGAGTTTTGCTGACTCTTTTTATGACGGAACCTTGGCAATTAATGATCATTTGGGGAGTAATCATTGGCCTTGGATCGGGGCTGTTCTTAACGATATTAAGCCCTTATGTTGCCAATCATTGGTTTGAAAAAAGAAGGGGAATTGCAGTTGGCATTTTGACTGCGAGTACAGCGACAGGACAACTAATCCTTCTACCGCTGTTAGCGATTATTATCGAAGAATCTTCCTGGAAATGGGCAATTGGTTTTATTCTTATCCTGAGCTTCATTATGTTGATTATCATCCTACTCTTTATGAAGAATTCACCAAAAGAAATAGGGCTGCTTCGTTATGGATTAGAAAAAGAACCGCCTGGACAGCAAGTCGTTGTAAAGAATAATCCAATCATTATCGCCTTTCGTACATTGTTTGAAGCAGTAAAAGTGAAGGAATTTTGGTTACTTGCAGGCAGTTTCTTTATTTGCGGGCTTTCAACAAGTGGATTAATTGGTACTCATTTTATTTCTTATTGTATTGGCTTTGGATTTACGGCAGTTACAGCAGCTTCGATGCTTTCGTTTATGGGGATTTTTGATTTAATTGGAACCACTCTTTCTGGGTGGCTTTCGGATCGGTTTGATAACCGGTGGCTGCTGTTTTGGTATTACGGTTTAAGAGGGGCTTCACTCGTCTTACTTCCCTTAGCACTAGCCAAAGGTTCAATTACGCTACTTATTATTTTTTCCGTTTTTTATGGATTAGATTGGATCGCAACTGTACCACCAACGATTAACATTTCACGGCAAATTTTTGGGATTGAAAAAAGTGTCGTGGTTTATGGCTGGATCTTTGCTGCCCATCAGTTGGGTTCAGCAGTGGCGGCAGGAGGAGGCGGGATCATCTATAATATTTTCAACTCCTATACATGGGCATTTATGCTGGCAGGAATGTTTTGTTTGCTAGCCAGCCTATTTGTGATTGTAATAAAAAAACAAAATGTAAAAGTTGAAGTGAGTCAAACTTATAAAGCCTAAGACAAAGGGCCGAAATCGCAAAACAACTACAAAACATTAAATAATAAAATTAACTCGATACAAGTAAAAAGCATTTCTTTGCAAAAAAGGAATGCTTTTTACTATTTAAAAATAAAAGAATATACTTATAACAACAAGTATATAATTAAAACCAATAAGTTTTTATTGATAAACGATAAATAATGATATAAAATCATATTATAATTAATTATGTGAGGTGCTTTTATGAAACAAGTTACGACACTCTTCTTAAAGGTAGCTGTTATTTTTATAGGAATCCCAGTTCTTGCATTGTGCATCTTTTTGGTACCTGAACTTGGAAATCTTGCAGCAAAATTGCTACCTGATTTTTCTTCTATAAAATATTTCGTTTCCATTATTTTTTATGCATCAGCGATTCCTTTTTACTTTGCTTTGTACCAAGCATTCAAACTGTTACGCCATATTGACAAAAATGAAGCTTTCTCCGAATTGTCTGTAAATGCATTAAAGAAAATCAAACAATGTGCCATCACAATCAGTATCCTGCATGTGCTCGTCTTACCGCTATTCTATCTCTTTGCGGATAAAGACGACGCCCCAGGTGTCATCTTTGTCGGATTGATTGTTCCGTTTGCTTCACTCGTGATTGCAGTTTTTGCAGCTGTTCTCCAGAAGCTTTTAAAAGAAGCGATTGATATAAAATCAGAAAATGATTTAACGGTCTGAGGTGAGAACAATGGCGATAATAATCAATATTGATGTGATGCTGGCGAAAAGGAAAATGAGCGTAACTGAACTTTCGGAAAGGGTTGGGATTACAATGGCGAACCTTTCCATTCTAAAAAATGGGAAAGCAAAAGCGGTTCGTTTTTCCACATTAGAAGCAATATGTAAAGCTTTGGATTGTCAACCTGGAGATATTTTAGAGTACAAAAGCGATGAAACCCCTTAAAAAAATACGTTAAAAAAGGAGAAACATGATGTTTCTCCTTTTTATATAGGATTTTAAGCAAGGACATAAAAGAGCCATACACCATTCTAGGGCTGCTACTTCAGTCTTTAGTAATGCCTCAATAAACGACAACCGGATCATAAGTGCTGAGATTGTCATACACCGTTTTCATAACGCTAGGCGGGGTGTTGACACAGCCATGGGATCCATTGCTTTTATAGATATTACCACCAAAGTTTGACCTCCAGTTGGCATCGTGGAATCCCTGCCCGTCATTCGTAAAAGGGGCCCAATATTGAACCGGTGTCTGATACGTAATTTTTCCGTTTTCTCTGCCCGTTAGAACAGCAGGTGTTTGCTTATAAAGGATATACCACACTCCTGGTGATGTATCATGTTGGGTACTATGATTGCCTGTAACCACATTCGTTGTGACGACTAACTTCCCATTTTTGTATATCCAAATTCGCTGCGCTGCTATGGAGACTTCAGCATACGTATTGCCAATCCCATTGTTCTTGACAGTGTCATATCCGTAGCCTTCACCTTTCCATCCATTTCCGTAAATATTCGAGGCGGAAACTGATTTCTTCCCACTTTCAAAAGCTTTCACAATACGGGGGATTTCTTTATCAACATTTATGGCCCAGCCATAGCCTTTTCCTTTAACCGATATGACCGAACCTGAATGGGTCTTGAATGTGAAATCCTTGTTTAGTGTGGACTGAGAATGGTTAATTTCAGCAATCTTTTTCTTAACCTCACCCTCATCATTAATCTTAATCTGCAAATCTTTTGTAATAGATGCATTTTTAATTAATTCTTTTGCGGATAACTTAAAAACTTTGTTCTGTACTTTATAATCAACGGTCTGCACAAGGAATTCTTCTAGCATTTTCTGTTGATTTTTTATAAACTCGCTGTATTCTTTAATGGGCTGTATGTAGACTGGATTGAGATAGATTTCACTAACATAATTGTGTTTTTCAAAGTCCTTCAAAAGACTAGGGACATCATACTGATCTCCGCTAACACTGTTAGTGACAACAATTTGACCTTTTACTAAACGAACCTCCGCATCTTTTGGCTTTTTTAACGTTTGATTCATGGCTAACAGCTTTTCTTCCACTTGCTTTTTTAACGTTTGGTTTCGATATTGATCTTGTTTACTAGGCCATAAGGAATAATTATTCGCTTTTGATGAAGGAAAAAACGTCCACTGGCCCTTTAGTATTTTTTTGACTTGGGGCAGGTCACTTTTCATAAATCCCATTTTTGTATCTTTTCCATCGAAAACTTGTTGATCACCGACATAGACGGTATTTTTCAATATAGTAGTTTTTAATTTCTTTAATGCCTGATCAGCGGTCATTCCACCCACGTTTATCCCATTAATCTTGATATTTGAATTAAAATGGTTTGCTTGATAGTACCAGATTGCTGCAATCAAGAGTATGATCATGAAGAGAAGACTTCCGGTAATAAACCTCCAGTTTGCGAACCACTTTACTGAATTTTCGCGTTTTAAGTCCATTTCTTTAGTTACTGCTGTGCTTTCCATAAAGTTCCCTCCTAAATCTGATGATATTCAAGCTTTAAATATTTCATTCTCTTAAACTATGTATTTATGTCATAGATTACAGTTTGATTACATTTATACAACTATTCTAACAAATGTAACCGTCGAACATTGTCAGATTTTGTATTTGCTTAAATTTATTTAATTGTTGTAAATGCAATAAAATTAGGTTACATTTTATTCATATTACTTTTTATAGTAAATGCAACAAAAAAACGAAGAAAGGAGAAAAATCATGAAAGAAATTCTACGCGAAATTGGAATGATCGCAAGGGCCTTGGATTCGATAAGTAATATAGAATTTAAAGAATATGACCTGACAAAAGGGCAGTATTTGTACCTTGTTCGAATATGTGAAAATCCAGGAATCATTCAAGAGAAGTTAGCTGAAATGATAAAGGTAGACAGAACAACTGCAGCTCGTGCGATAAAAAAACTTGAAATGAGTGGTTTTATAGAAAAAAAAGAGGACCAACAAAACAAGAAAATAAAAAAACTCTTTCCAACGGAAAAAGGGAATTATGTTTATCCTTTCATAAGAAGAGAAAATGATTATTCCAACATGGTAGCATTAGAGGGCTTTTCCGAAAGGGAAGTAGAAACCATGTTTACTCTTCTTCAAAGAGTTCGAAAAAATATTGAAGTAGACTGGGAATTTGTAAAAAAGGGGAACAAGAGAAATTATTAGTTAATAAAGGAGTGACAAAATTAAAATGACTATAATCATAAAGAAGTGTACCCTTGAAGATTTACATACACTACAAGAAATTAGTTACGAAACATTTAATGAAACATTTAAAGACCAGAACTCACCCGAAAATATGAAAGCCTATTTAGAAAGGGCATTCAACTTAAATCAATTAGAAAAAGAATTATCCAATATTTCTTCTGAATTCTTTTTTGTATATTTTAATAAAGACGTCGCTGGATATTTAAAAATCAATACCAAAGAGGCTCAGTCTGAGGAAATGGGGGATGAATCACTTGAAATCGAGAGGATTTATATAGGGATCAAATTTCAAAAACAAGGGCTTGGAAAGTATTTGATAAATAAAGCTATGGAAATAGCAATCGAACGTAATAAAAAGAAAATCTGGCTGGGCGTATGGGAAAAAAATGAAAATGCTATTGCTTTTTATAAGAAAATGGGGTTTGTTCAAACTGGCGCACACTCTTTTTATATGGGTGATGAGGAACAAATAGATTTTATTATGACAAAAACGCTAAAATAAAACTTATCATTTATAGGAATAGAAGAGGCTGCCTCGCAGCCTTTTATATAAAATTACTTAGGTGTGTCATTCACTTCATTTGCCACACGGATCCCGGATTCAATTGCCCCTTGAATCCAGCCGTGGGTAAGGCCGGTATGTTCACCAGCAAAGTGTACTCTTCCCTCGGGTGTAGAAATATACGGATATAGCTCAACGTCCTGACCCGGTTCAAAAGAGGTAAAACCTCCGCAAGAATATGGGTTTTTACTCCAGCTAAAAGCAGCTCCCGTTACGAATTCTGAATAAACCTGATTCCCAAATATTTCAGCCAAGTTCTTTAGTGCAATTTGGATCATCTCTCTTTCAGATAGACTCTCCAAGGTTAAAGCCTCATCTGCCCAAGTATAACTCGCAATAACAACCGCAGGTCCTTTTGAACCAATACCATAGCTTGGATAATAGGAAAATCGAATGGGAAGATCGGTGATTGATTTACCACCTAATTGCCCTGCTTTCTCCCAAAATCTACTTTTAAACTCGATGGCAATCTTAGAGGAGCCCATATAATTGAGTTCACGAATCGCTGTCCTTTTAAAATAGGAGAAGGATTCATAGGGCTCGACTTGCACAAACCGGAGCGTTGAAAATGGAATAGTCACGATGGCAAGGTCACCAGTCATGCTTAAGCTCTGATCGGTCTTCTGGTGCTTACAATGAATGGTTACATTGTTTTGATGTTGAGATATTTTCATTAATTTTTGGTTAAACAAAATATTTTCGTATAATTGTGGTTGAAAGGCTTTAGGCAATAGATCCATTCCACCCGTTATTTCATAAAAATTCTTCGTTCCGCTTAAGATGATGAGTTCTCGTAATATCTCTACAAAGGTCATCCCCATATACGCTTCCAAGTCAATAAGCACACCAATCATATCATTTGCACCGACAGAAAAATAGTAGTCTAAGAAAGAGCCTAACGATAGATTTCTATATTGCTTTTCTATAAGAGGCCAATTCTTTTTTGGATCTTTGTTTATATAATCGATGATCGGTTGGACGACAGATAACAAAAGTTCTTCCGCTGATTTTCCTTTTTCATTTGGAGTAACGGGGTATTTTAAAATGCTGGGATCCTTCTCATACAATTGAAGCCTTGTTTTAATGCCATTGGCGTAGAGGATGTCATTTGGAGTTCGGTTTATAAATAGATTGGTAGGCAACTTAAATTTTTTAATATATTCAATGGTTAATTGATGTTTTTCGGGAATTCGCATCGGTCCGGCATTAAAATATAAGTTCTCGCTAAAAGGCGTTCTTATTGTATAAACACGTCCGCCCACTCTATCATTTGCTTCCAAAATGGTGACACTATGATCAGCTTCCTTTAATAAAGAGGCCGCGACGAGTCCAGCCATGCCTGCACCAATAATCATAATCTGTTTAGGATTTTGAGATTTCTTCAGACCATTTTTAATGATGGTCAGCATTTGCTGCTCAGTTAATGGGGAATTCATCTATTGGGGCAACCTCCTTTGCGTTTCCCAATAATTGCCTTATTTCATTATATACAGGGAAAAGGCTGCATATGTGCAATTTATGACTCTCAAGGCTTGTCTTTTCGGATTAAGAAAATCAACCATTTCTTTTACTAAACGTATGTGCTATAACATAGGAGAGAAGGACCCTCCAATTATGAGGATATGGTCCTATTAAAAGGAGGGGATCGTTATGAGAGTAGAACCGACGGAATATTTTGTGAATAATTTACGCTATATCATTAGGTCTGCAAATGAGACGGATGCAATGAGCTTGTCAGAAGTTAGATTGCAGATCGATGGGGAAACAGAGAATTTGGATAGAGAAAAAGGCGAAGCGTTTATTGATGAATCAGGTTTCAAACAGATAATTAAAGAAGATACAGAAAGTAAGAGTAATATTTTTTTAGTTGTTGAGGTCAATGAGAGAATTGTAGGTTTTTCCAGATGCGAAGGAAGCAAATTGAAAAGATTTGCACATAAAGTGGAATTTGGCGTCTGTGTTTTAAGAGAATTCTGGGGATATGCAATCGGGAAAAACTTATTAAAAGAATCTGTCCAATGGGCGGACTCAAACGGAGTTAAGAAAATATCGTTGGCTGTTCTCGAAACCAATGATAAAGCCATTAAACTCTATGAAAAATTTGGTTTTGAAGTGGAAGGTATTTTAAAAAAGGACAAGATCCTGTCTGATGGAAATTACTATCATACGATATTGATGGGAAGGTTTCATGACTTATAAGAATAAGGAGAATTAGATGAAAAATAATGTTTTGTTTGACACTAATAAAATCGACCGGGAAGCATTCCCTTATTATTACGACTACGGCAAAATCGTTTCTACCATTCAAGAAAAACTCGTTAATGAAGTGGGAATCGACTTTCAAATGTATTCTGATGAAGATACCTCCAATGAAATTTGGGACATTCTTGAGGAAGACTTGAAAGAGGAATCTCCGGAAGTACAATTGATTTGTCATATTTATAAAGAAGGGGAGACCAAGACCATCTCATCTAACCATACCGATAAGGTGATGGAGCTGATTATTAAACCACGGATTATCAACGGTCTCTTTTACTATCCAAACTATCAGGTGGCGCTAGCAAGATTAGTCATTTATCAAATTGATGGGGAAATGACTCGTGATTTTATTTTTGCCAAAAATGATGCGTGCTTAGTAGCCTTTTTGAAGTATGTCCTTAAAAGAAAAAGAGAATATATTAAGAACTATGTCACTGTTTTTACGGATACGGAAGATGGTGTGGAAACAGAAATTGATAGTATTACTACATTGGTTAGAAGAGAAGATGTTTTTTTAGAGGATTCATTAAAGCGTGAAATTTACCGTTCGATTGACGAATTCTTCTCGGAAAGCGGTCAGTTTTTCAAAACCTATGACATTCCTTATAAGCGAGGAATTCTGCTCTACGGGAAGCCTGGTAATGGTAAGACCACCCTCGTGAAATCGATCGCCAGCAGCATTAACGCTCCAGTTGCTTATTGGCAGATCACAGAATTTACATCGAGTTATACCATAAAAGAGGTCTTTACATCGGTATTGAAGTTAACACCATTGGTATTAGTTATTGAGGATATTGATTCCATGCCAGCGAGTGTCCGTTCTGTCTTCTTGAACATCTTAGACGGTGCTACTTCGAAGGAAGGTATTTTCATCATTGGGACGACAAATTATCCTGAAAAAATTGACCCTGCACTTATGAATCGCTCTGGCCGGTTTGACCGTGCGTATGAGATTCATGTGCCGACGAAGGAGCTCCGTTATCAGTATTTATTAAATAAGAATATTGCTCGAATTCTTTTAGAGGACGAGATTCAACAGGTCATTGATTCGACTAAGGATTTCTCCTATGCGCAGCTCAATGAATTATATACATCGATTGCCCTTGAATGGCATTATGAACAAAAAGTGGATGTGAATCGTCTTTGTGCAGACTTAAAATCGCTGCAGCAAAAACAACAAAAACAAGAATGGGATCAAGATCTTTCTTCTGCCTCGATTGGATTTTCAGGGTTTAGTGATGAGTATTAATTTTTATAAAGTGGTTTGCTTATGAGAGTGATTGGTATTGATTTAGCGGGTCCAAGTAATCACAAAGATACTGTATTGACTGTATTTGACCAACAAAGTGGTCAATTAAATTTCTTGAATTTAATTAGGAATATAGGGGATTTGGATATTTTAAAAGAAATAGAGGCTCAAAGTCAATTAGATGAAGTCGTTATCGGGATCGATGCCCCTTTATCGTATGAAGATGGGGGAGGGGATCGGCTAGGGGATAAACAGCTTCGTCAGTATATTGTCTCAATTGGGATGAAACCTGGATCCATCATGCCGCCAACCTTAAATCGAATGGTATATCTTACTCTTAGAGGAATTAAGCTTAGTAGAGAAATAGGGTATCTAGCTGCAAGATATCCGATTTCGATTGTGGAGGTGCATCCAGGTGCAGTGATTGGATCAAGACTTCTTGAAAGGGATCTGGAATATGTCTTGAGCTACAAACAAATTCTCACAGCAAGAACCTGGATTCGAGACTGGTTTGCGGAGCAAAAATTAACCAAGCTTCCTGTTTTTATTGATGAGGAAAGCCATTTGATTGATGCCTGTGCTGCTGCATTAGGAGCATGGCATTGGAAGGATCCATCATTGCAGCCAAATTGGTCATTCCCCCCAAATCCTCCTTTGCATCCTTTTGGATATTGTTGTTAGCCATTCTTTCTACCACAGTATTTGATACTGTGGTGTTTTTTTGATCTCAGAGACAAACATCGTTAGATCGAGTAACTGAATGATGGTTGATTAGTAAGAAAAAGCTAGTTGTGTGGTAACCATAGGAAGTCTAAGATGCCCATAGTGGTGGAAAAAACGCTCAACTGTAACCATAGGGAGTCTATGATACCCATAGTGGTGGAAAAAACAGCTCAACGGTAACCATAAAGAGTCTATGATGCCCAGAGTGGTGGGAAAAACAGGTCAACGGTAACCATAGGGAGTCTATGATGCTCATAGTGGTGGAAAAAACAGGTCAATGGTAACCAAAGGGAGTCTATGATTGTTGCTATGCTCTTAAGTTTCCGGCTTTTTAATTTTAAATTATTTGAATTCTCTAAATTAAATATAAATTTCATCTATTACACTTGTTTTCTTCCTAAAAATTACCTATAATTAATTTTACCACTATTGCCCAATTGTTTACCTGCCATTACTTTTTCACTAGATAAAATAAAAGAAGTGCCCCTATAGGGACACTCATTTAAAATTGGTTTAGTTGGATCTTTCTTCTAACCAATCCGCTATCGTTGGGTACGTTATTTTTGTGGCTTGACTGCCAAAAGTAATCGAAGTATGTCCAACAGGTAACACTTTAAATTCTTTATCCTTACTTGAAATCACATTCATCAATGCCTCGACTTGATGTGGCGGGGCAATTAGGTCGTTTACCCCAGCTAAATTGAGCACATTAGCCTTGATATTTTCAAGTTTAACCTTTTTACCTCGAATAACCATTTCGCCTTTGATCAGTTTATTATTTTGGTAGAAGTCTCTAATCCACTGACGGTAGGCTTCACCAGGAAAAAGAATCCCGTCATTTAACCATTTTCGTAGAAGTTTAAAGCTTTTAATAAATTTCTCATTATCAGCACGCTCTACGAGACTAATTAATGGTCCAAAGTTGGTTCCCATTGGATTGATCATTTTATTTCCAAAGTCAATCATTTCTGGTGGAATCACACCAAGGGTTTCTACGACTTTATTAATATCAAAATAGCGCTCATCCAGCATCGGACCATATGAACCGCTATTTTCAAAATTAAACGGACTAGTCATAAAGATAAGGTTGCGAATTGGTAATTCAGGGTGTAGTGCCGCAAATGCAGACGTAATCGTTCCACCCATGCAATAACCAAGAATCGATACTTCTTCAGCTTTAGATTTTCTCAATACCTTACGAACTGCACGAGGGATATAGTCCATAATGTAATCATCTAGTTTCATATTTCTATCTTCGTAACCTGGTGTACCCCAGTCAAGAAGATAAACATCAAACCCACGCTCAACTAGATATTCTATTAAACTGCCACCTTTAGTTAAATCCAAGATATATGGTTTATTGATTAGAGCATAAACTAAAAGAAGGGGAGTTTTATATTTTTTTGGTTGGTCAGAAATATACCGGTAAAGCTTCGTTTTATTTCTAGTCCAAACAACTTCTTTCGGTGTAGGTGCTACTTCCGGTTCAGGCTCGGTCGTTAACACTTGAGTTGCCCTGTAAACACGTTGATACATCTCTTGATACTTTTCAGGTGCAAATTCGAGTACACCATTCCATTCTTTTGGCATCAAAACGTTAATGACTGTTCACTCCTTACAAAATTTATTTACTCTCTTAATATATAAAGAAAGTTGTACCTTCATGACAATTACATGTAAAGTCCACCGTTAATATTTAATTGTTGACCAGTGATATAGTCACCATCTTTACATAAGAAAACAACACCACGAGCAATTTCTTCTGGTTTACCTAAACGTTTTTGTGGAACTTTTTCAACGATTCCTGCAAGAACTTTTTCAGGAATGGCTTGAACCATCTCAGTACCAATAAATCCAGGGCAAATCGCATTAACAGTTACATTGCTTTTAGCAAGCTCAAGAGCAAGGGATTTAGTATATCCAATAAGTCCTGCTTTTGCTGCTGCATAGTTGGTTTGTCCAAAGCCGCCCGCTTGGCCAATAATGGATGAAATGTTGATAATGCGGCCAGCATCTGATTCAAGAAGGTAAGGTAGAGCAGCAGAAGTATTGTTGTAAACACTGTTTAAATTTACATCAATTACTTTTCTCCAATCTTCTTCGCTCAATTTTTTGAACGTGCTGTCTCTTGTAATTCCTGCATTATTAACTAGGATATCTAATTTGCCGTAATGGTTGATCGTTTCTTGTACAAGGTATGCTGCTTCATTACTTTCTGAAACATCTGCTTGAACAGCGTATGCCTCTCCACCAAACTCATTAATTTCTGCGACTACTTTATCTGCTAATTCTTTACGGATATTATAGTTAATAACAACTTTCGCGCCATTCTTAGCTAGTTCTAATGCAATCGATGCACCGATACCTCTGCTGCCGCCTGTTACAATCGCTACTTTGCCTTTTAATTCTGTCATTTTTCTGCACCTCATCTATAGTAGTTGTTTAAATAATCCTGCTGATTTAATCCATTATTTTGTATTACATGCTAATATGTAATCCGTTTTTATTTCTTTTCTTTTTGTGTATTTAACAGAGTAAGAATTTGATTCAATTTATTATCCAAATTCTTCACATCTTTTTTAACATTTGACAATTCTGATTTAAATGACAACTGACCTTCATTATTTTCTAATTTTTCTTCCAGTTTTTCTTCAAGGTCGTCAACTTTTGCATCCACATTAACAATTAACGATGAAATGTTAGCGATGTCATTTCGAGATGGGACATTCATAAACTCTAAATATTTTAATGTAGATTCATCAATCATTTTTTTAAATTGAAGATTCATCTCCAACAACTGTCCCATCCCTTGAGAAGGGTAATCATTGCCGAATTTTTCATCAAATAATTTGCTGGATTGGGAATAAATATCTTTCCACATATCATAAACATTAAAGTCTTCCGTACCCAATTTTCCATCAAATAATTTACTAGATTGGGAATAAAAATCTTTCCACATATCATAAAAATTAAAATCTTGGTTCATTCTTTCTACCTCCTTGATTACTTTTTTGTTGACGTATCCATCATACTAACTTGTTTGGAATATTAAAAGTGAAAGTTTAAAAATTCACAAAATACATTTCTTCATTTTTTGACAAAATTCTCACTTTTTCGCGAAATGACCTAGGAATTTAACAGAAGTTATAAGTAGAAAGAATTTAGCATACTATGGTTAAAAATGGTAATAATGGGCTTCGTCCCCCTTATTATAATTGTTTTGTTGTTTTCTTTATCAATGTGCCTTGGGATGATGATGAGTGTAGTTGTTCTTTTGAGAATAGTAAAAATGAGGTGATAGTATTGGAATTTAATGAAAAGGTCGTGTTAATTACTGGTGGTGCACAAGGAATCGGCAAAGAAACGGCAAAACAATTTCTTCAAGAGGGTGCAAGTGTTGTAATTTGTGATTATGATGAGTCAGCTGGGAAAAATGCATTAGAAGAATTAAATAGTGAAAAGTTAGCGTTTTTTAAAGTGGATGTAACAGACAGTGCACAGATTGAAAAGATGGTCAGTGCCACAGTAGAAAAGCACGACCGAATCGACATTCTCATCAATAATGCTGGAATTACACTAGACGGCTTTCTTACAAAAATGGATGAATCCGCTTGGGAAAAAGTAATTTCTGTAAACCTCTCCGGGGTTTTTAAATGTACGAAAGCGGTTGCTCCTTATATGTTAAAGCAGGGGGCAGGGGTTATTCTCAACGCATCCTCAGTGGTCGGTTTATATGGGAATATTGGTCAAACAAATTATGCGGCAACCAAAGCTGGTGTAATTGGGTTGACCAAGAGCTGGGCAAAAGAATTTGGTCCAAAAGGGATTAGGGTCAATGCAGTCGCTCCAGGCTTCATTGAAACAGGCATGACGGCTGCCGTGCCAGATAAAGTCCTTGAGTTTATGAAGGAAAAGACACCGCTCAAGAAACTTGGAAAACCAGAAGACATTGCCGCAGCATACTTATTTTTAGCTTCAGATAAAGCCAATTATATAAACGGAACGATCTTAAGTGTGGATGGGGGATTAGTAATTTAAATTGCATAGCCAAAGCTAAGAGGGAGAATTTGGTTTTCTCTCTCTTTTTTATTGTTAATATTTTGAATAAATAATATTGAAAAATAATTCAAATAAATATTTTTCTACAAAATTCGTCATTTTTTAATGTATTTCAACATAAATGCCCTTACACTATTGTTTTTTTTGAATGTGACATTTTCCGTTGCCATTCATTGGTTTAATCCCTAATTTTTAAAAAAGTTTAATAGGTTTTTGATTAATAAAGGGTGAAAGTAATAATACATAACTCTGAATTTGTCGAATTGTTTGTCGCAAAAAGTAGGGCTAAATGTAGTAAAATTTGTGAGGAATTATTCAAATACATAAATCAGCTTTGGAGGAGATCAGAATGTCAGTAAATGAAGTTGTCATTGTAAGTGCCGTAAGAACAGCTATTGGTAGTTTCTTAGGGAGTTTAGAAAATGTATCAGCCACTCAGTTAGGTACAACTGTCATTAAAGCAGCTATTGAAAAAGCTGGAATTAATCCAAATGATGTGGATGAAGTTATTATGGGGAACGTATTACAAGCAGGATTAGGACAAAATCCGGCAAGACAAGCTTCTCTAGCAGCGGGTATTCCTCAAGAGTCACCAGCTTTTACAATTAATAAGGTTTGTGGATCAGGCTTGAAGGCTGTTCACTTAGCAACACAAGCCATTCTTGCAGGGGAGTCTGAAATCGTTGTTGCAGGTGGAATGGAAAGTATGAGTCAAGCTCCATACTTGTTAAAAGGCGGACGCAACGGTTTCAAAATGGGCGATCAGAAAATGTTAGACAGCATGATTCAAGACGGTTTATGGTGTGCGGAAAATAACTATCATATGGGAATCACAGCTGAAAATCTTGCTGAAAAGTATGAAATCTCACGTGCAGAACAGGATGAATTTGCTGCATGGAGTCAGCAAAAGGCTCAAGCAGCGATTGAATCGAATCGCTTTGCTGATGAAATCGTTCCTGTTGAGGTACCTGGAAGAAAAGGACAAGTAACATTATTCAGCCAAGATGAGTTCCCTCGTTTTGGAGCAACTGCAGAAGGTTTAGGTAAACTTCGTCCTGCATTTAAAAAAGATGGATCTGTTACTGCTGCTAATGCTTCAGGCATTAACGACGGTGCGGCTGCATTTGTTGTGATGAGCCGTAAAAAGGCAGAGGAATTAGGAGTTACTCCTCTCGTAACAATCAAAGCGAATGCTTCTGCAGGTGTAGATCCGAGTATTATGGGAATCGGACCTGTCCCAGCTGTGAAAAAAGCTCTTAATTCAGCGTCTTTATCATTAGAAGACATTGACCTAATTGAAGCAAATGAGGCATTTGCTGCTCAATCAATCGCAGTTGATCGCGAGCTTCATTTTAGTAAAGAAAAACTAAATGTTAACGGCGGTGCGATTGCACTTGGCCACCCAATCGGTGCAAGTGGAGCAAGAATTTTGGTAACTTTAATTCATGAAATGAAGAAAAGAGAAAACCAATATGGTTTAGCTACATTATGTGTTGGCGGTGGACAAGGCGTAGCAACCATCATCGAAAATATTAAGTAATAAAGAATAGATTTTCACAAAAATGGCTTGGAGATTACTCCAAGCCATTTTACTATGTGCAGATTATCTTTCTACTTCGATGTGCTGGAAGCCGTTATGTGTGGCATAGACTTCATACCATTTGTAGGTTGGTGTTTTGAACCACTCATATTGCGGCAAATATACCAAATATCTTATATTGCCATCGGCATCATGAATTGTTTTAAAGATTTTTACAGGACCAATACCATGTAAATATCCTTCCATTCCATCGCGAACCCTATTTTTTTCCGCTTCCTTTTCTTCCTTATATAACCTCATCAGCCCATCCATAAAGATACTTAGCAACACCAGGGTAATAGCAATTAACCCGAAAATCAATAAATTGAACAATAGATTGCCCTCCTTACGTTTTTTAAAGAATCATATGTATGATTACTGCACTCCTAATCTAATTAACTCTTGAGATCTCTCAACTCCTTTAGTGGGATAGCTTCAGTTTGATTGTATCTCCGCCAAAGAAGAAAAGGTGTGACGAAAAATACATGAAGCGCATATAAAAAATGAAATATTCGTGAATTTTCACCTGAAAAAAGGATAATTTTAGGAGGGATTCTCGGTGTGAGATATTTTTAGGTCCAATTAACCTTAGAATTATATGATAGAATTAATTTAATTTTTACAATTAAGAAAGGTGGGACTTACATGATATTGGAAGCGGTTATGCTTACGGTTAGGCCAGGGATGGAAGAGGAGTATGAGGAGGCATTTCGTCAGGCCTCAGAAATCATCGCATCCATGAAAGGGTACATATCTCACGAATTACAGCGTTGTCTTGAAGTGAAGGGGAAATATTTATTATTGATTAAGTGGGAAACTCTAGAAGATCATACCGTTGGATTTAGGCAATCCAATGAGTATCAAGTTTGGAAAAGCTTATTACATCATTTCTATGATCCTTTTCCGACTGTGGAACATTTTGAGAACATCCCGCTATTCTAGAAATTACTTTTAATTCAGCTGTACAAAGGAACTGCTAAGCAAAGCAACCACAGATGACTATCAAATTGTAAAATAGTAGCAAAGAAAATGGCGTCCGTATAAACTGGCACCATTTTTTTCATATTTAGCTTCATAGGGCATGATAGACAATTAAAAGAACTCCTAAAAAAATCAAACCTTTACATAATTGTGAAACATTTTACCTAATATAGGAAGGCAAGTTACTGTATCTTTTGTTAATGATGTAAATTTTTTTGATAAATCAATTTCTATCTAAAACTACGAATTAGAAGAAGGTGCATGATGGGAAAATATTGTTATCGGTCATTCACGATCCTTTCTTTAATTTTGCTCTTTTTACTTTTGTCATCCTGTAGTCAGTCACAAAGAAAAGAGGCAGAATCCAGTACGAATAAAACTCCTCGCGAGGTATTAGGTTTCTATACAGAACAGGAAGGCACGTTACCAGGGTCCCAACCTACAGTTAACTCACAATTCAATAATTTAAGTATCATCGCACCCTTTTGGTATAAGCTTGATGATAAGCGACCGGGCAATCTTATAGATTCAGTTACCGAAGATCATAAAAGAATGGTTATTCAGGGTGCACATGAAAAACACCTAAAGGTATATATGGTTGTACATAATCTCTTTTATGAAACGGAGGAGAAGGGAAAGCGGGTAGCGAGTAATATACTCAAAAGCGATAAAAACCGCAATGTTTTCATTCAGAACGTACGCGATGAAATGCATCAGTTTAACTATGAAGGGATTAATATTGACATGGAAAATTTGTATTTGACTGACCGTGATTCCTTTAGTTTACTGATAAAAAAATTATCTGAATCACTACATCGTGACGGAAAAGTTGTAACCGTTTCAGTTCCGGCAAACACAGGTGATTCCCGTGCTAATCCCTGGTCAGCGTGGTTTGATTACGAAAAGCTTGGTCAATATTCAGATAGATTAATGATTATGACATACGATGAACACAACCCAAGAACAACACCCGGATCAACAGCATCAGTCAATTGGATAGAAGCAACGATTGATTATGCTTTGAAACATAAAGTACCACCATCCAAAATTTTACTCGGTATCGCTACTTATGGATGGAACTGGGATACAACAGCAAACAAAGCCTTGTATAGCTCCTATGCAATGTTAATGAGTCAGAAAACAAAATATAAAGCGAAAGTTAAATGGGACTCTCGTACAAAGACACCTCATTTCAGTTACGTAGATAATAAAAATCATAGCCACCAGGCTTGGTTTGAGAATGGCCACAGTCTGCGGTTTAAGCTAAATCTTGTAGAGAAATATGACTTACGGGGAATAGGGCTTTGGAGACTTGGCTTAGAAGACCCGATGTACTGGACGACCATATCCGAGAAAATAAAAGTAAAAAAGTGATGGAATGGTCAAGAAACCAGAAGTGATTCCAATCAAATCGCGAAGTTTTATATAATAAAGACAAGGTATATTTCAATAAAATGTAAGACAATCTATGAAAAAAACAATGAGGTGTCTTGTGTGTCTTCCATTCATAAAACCAAATTGACTTCCGCCGAGATTGCTGCCCTCTGGACACAATATTTAAACGAAACAGCAGGGATTTGCTTTCACCAACATATGATGGAACACCTGGAAGACAAGGAAATCAGAGATGTTTTTGAATATGCAATGTCTCTTGGTACCCAACATTTAGAGAAAATAAAAGAGTTCTTAATCCAAGAAGGTTTTCCAGTGCCAATCGGATTTACGAATCATGACCTGATACCAAACACTCCACGTCTTTTTTCTGATGTTTTGTGTTTGCATTATTTAAATATTATGACCATCCATGGCTGTCATGGGTACAGCGGCGCGATCACCACAAGTGCTCGACAGGACGTTCGTGAATATTTCACGCGTTGTAATGCATCTGCCGTTGAATTGTGTAATCGGACCAAGAATGTTTTGTTAGAAAAAGGCTTATACTATCGTCCCCCTGTGGTTTTACCACCTGAAAAGCCAGATTATGTCAAAGACGAAAACTTTTTAGCGGGATGGTTTGGTGAAAAACGACCATTAAGTTGTATTGAAATTACCGATATTTATTTTAATTTGAAGAAGAGCATAATGGCGAAAGCCGTCACAGTGGCCTTTTGGCAAGTCGCTCAGTCTAAGAACGTTCGAGACTTTCTATTAAAAGCATTGAAAACAAAAGACAGCCACATCCAAATGTTCAATGACCTTTTAAATAAGGAAAATCTGCCTGCACCACCCACTTTAGAAGCAGAAGTGACGAATTCCACCACTTCTCCGTTTTCTGAAAAGCTAATGATGTATCAAGTCGGATTTTTATTTACAACTGCGATGGTGTATTACGGAACGGGATGGGCATCGTCTCCCAGGAGGGATTTAACCCCGCATTATATGATGGCAATTTCTGGTGACGTAAAAATAGGAAACGATTGGCTCGACATGATGATTGATATCGGTTGGCTGGAACAACCTCCTTTAGCCGAAAACAGAGCGGAATTAGCGATGAAGAATAAATAAGGGTATAAAAGAGATTCAATATGATAAACTCAAACCTTTGTTGTCTATACAATAATGTAAAAAAGATGGGAGCGCTAACGCGTTCCCTTTTCTTAATATTAATATCTATTTTTTTACGTAAAAAATAGGATTTTAAATATACCTATAGAAATTGACACGTAGAGAAATGGCACCATTGAGTTTTAGAGGAAAATTAAATGATAGGTTGTACACATAATGGACATTATTAATTTATAAGGGGGGAATCAGGTGGAGGAAATAGATATGCATCATATTTTCGAACTTGGACTTACATTAATCATGATCGCAGCTGGTATCACAGCCATCTCTAAAAAATTAAAGCAGCCTTATCCAATTGCCTTAGTTATAGTTGGGACTATTATTGGCCTGGTAAATATTCCAGCATTATCTCCTTTAAAGGATTTTATTACAGAAGGTGAAGTTTTTAACTTTGTTATCATTACACTCTTCTTGCCCGCTTTATTAGGCGAAGCGGCTTTAAAGCTTCCTTTTTCCCATTTAAAAGAGAATAAAGGTCCTATTCTTGCTTTAGCTTTTGGAGCTACTCTGTTATCCTTTCTTATTGTCGGTTTTTCTACGATATGGCTTTTAGATTTTTCGATTCCTACCGCATTTGTGTTTGCTGCTCTAATGAGTGCCACTGACCCTGTCAGTGTGATCTCCATTTTTAAAAGCGTTGGCGTAAATAAAAGGCTCGCAACTGTCATTGAGGGAGAAAGTTTATTTAATGATGGACTGGCGGTCGTCCTATTTAAAATTTCTGCTTTCTATTTACTTACATATATGGATCTTGGGGCAGTCGGGATTGGATATGGATTATGGGAATTTATTAAAGTGATTTCCCTTGGACTCATCATTGGCGGTGCACTTGGATATGGTTTTTCTAAACTAACTAGTTACTTTGACGATTACCCATTAGAAATTATCTTTAGTGTGCTCCTTTTTTACGGTTCATTCTTACTAGCTGAGGCCGTCCATGCCTCAGGAGTCATCGCGGTTGTTGTCGCTGCACTGATTTTTGGAAATTATGGAGCAAGTATTGGGATGAGCCCGACGACGAAGCTAAATATTAATAATTTTTGGGAGGTTACTGCACTATTGGCCAATTCAGTCGTCTTCCTAATGGTTGGATTGGAAATAACCCAGATTAACTTAGCGGACAAATGGGGGTTAGTTTTTCTTGCCATTTTGATTGTTCTCATTGCCAGAAGTATTGCAGTTTATGTAAGTCTATTATTCACCAGTAATTTTCCAACTCCCTGGAAACACGTGATCAACTGGGGGGGTTTAAAAGGCTCTTTATCCATAGCACTTGTATTAAGTCTTTCTCATGAATTTACCGGTAGGGAAGATATATTAATTGCCGCGTTTAGTGTGGTATTGTTTTCTTTAATATTTCAAGGAATATCTATTAGACCGCTATTATCCGTCTTAGGGCTTAATAAAAAAGAAGAAGGGGATAAAGAATATGAAGAACTGATTGCAAGGGGACATAGATTTGAAACAGCCATAAATGAAATACACACCGTTAAAAAAAATTTGTTCATCACCGAAACAGCAGCTAAAGAGGTGATTACAGAATATGAACAGGAACTTTCTGTATTACAGAGCAAAATGGAGCAACTTTTTAAAAAGTATCCCAGTCTGAAAGAAAAACAACAATCGATCCTACAAAAACATGCCTTATATGCTCAGCATGGAGCAATTGAGAAATTGGTCAAGGAAGATATTATCTCAAATAAAGTGGCAGAGCTTGAACATAACCTTATTACTGACAAGATCGTGGAATTAGAGGATTTACATTAATTAATATATGTAATCATAAACATAGACATTAGGGTAAAACATAAAAATAGTACCCCAATGTATTGGTAGAGAGGGAGAGTCAATATTGTGAAATTAATAAAAAGAAAAGGGAATTTAGTTCGTTTGCATCCTGCCCAAATCCTTGTGATAGGTTTCGGATGTTTAATTCTATTGGGGACTTTACTGTTTATGTTACCGATTGCAACCTATGAAGAGGGACGGGGACTTAGTTTCATTGATGCTTTATTTGAGGCTACTTCAGCTGTTTGTGTGACAGGGCTGGCTGTGGTCGATACAGGAACAACCTTTACTTTATTTGGAGAAATCGTTCTTCTTTGTTTAGTCCAAATAGGCGGTTGGGGATTTATGACTACGGGTATCTTATTGTTTATTATCTTAGGGAAAAAAATTGGATTAAAAGAGCGCTTATTACTTCAGGATTCATTAAATGTGTTTTCTCTTTCGGGGGTAGTCAACTTAGTAAAACGGATCATCATCATTACCTTTATTGTCGAACTAATTGGTGCTATCACGTTAGCCATTCGCTGGTCCTTTGACATGCCGCTCCGGAAAGCCATTTACTATGGTATTTTTCATTCTATTTCAGCTTTTAATAATGCAGGGTTTGGTCTTGAATCAGACAACTTAAGTAAATGGGTGGGTGATCCGACGGTTAATATCATGATAACCCTTCTTTTCATCACGGGTGGAATTGGTTTTACCGTTATTCTCGATCTCTTTCATAAAAGATCCTTTCGCAAATTATCCCTTCATTCGAAAGTCGCCCTCTTTATGACACTATTACTGAACATCGTTGGGACATTCATCATTTTATTATCAGAATATAATAATTCTGGAACTATTGGGAAGCTGTCATTTGATGATAAGCTTTGGGCATCTTACTTTCAAGGCGTTGTAACACGGACTGCCGGTTTTAATACGATTGATATAGGAGCGATGAATCTTTCTTCCCTTGTTTTCATGATGGGCCTAATGTTTATTGGTGCATCCCCCGGGTCTACTGGTGGAGGTATCAAAGTAACAACCTTTGCTATTATTATTTTAGCTTTTTGGGCGGTGGTTACCAATCGGGATGAAGTGAACATTTTTAAACGAAGGCTTCCGTGGGAGCTTGTCAATAAATCATTATCGATTGTTGTGGCGGGAATGTTTTTTATCTTCCTCATTTTCTTCTTATTAACCTTTACCGAAAAAGCTGATATGAGCAAACTGCTGTTTGAAACCATTTCTGCCTTTGGAACAGTAGGTTTGTCCGCTAATTTTACACCCGACCTGTCGCCCTTCGGTAGAGTCTTGATTTCCATCATGATGTTTATTGGAAGGCTTGGACCTTTAACGATGGCTTTTGCACTTTTAAATACTCGTAAAGATGCAAAAGTTAGATATGCAGAAGAAAAGATCTTAATCGGCTAGAGTTTCATTTTTTAATTAGGGGGTGTTTAGTACTTATGGTAAAGCAAAGTTTTGTTGTAATTGGGTTAGGGAGATTTGGTACGAGTATCGCATCCAAGCTAATTGAAGCAGATCAGGAAGTAATGGGAATTGATATAAATGAAGAAAGAGTCGAAGAAGGTAAATTATTAGTTACCCATGCTGTTGTCCTTGATTCTACGGAAGAAGAATCACTGAAGGCGGTTGGAATTCGTAATTTTGATTATGTTATTGTTGCCATCGGCAATGATATGCAGGCAAGTATTTTAACAGTATTAATTTTAAAAGAAATGGGCGTGAAACAGGTGATTGCAAAAGCTCTGAATAAACGCCATGGACAAGTTTTAACAAAAGTAGGTGCAGATTGGGTTGTACATCCTGAAAGAGATATGGGAGAACGTGTAGCCCATCAACTTCTCTCACCCAATGTCCTGAACTATATAGAACTTTCAAAGGATTACAATATTGAAGAAATCATGCTGCCACCGTGTATGGCTAGAAAAACTTTACGTGAACTGGATTTACGTGCGAAATATAATGTGAATGTCATTGCCATTCTAAGTAATGAAAATTTAATCATTTCACCCTTTCCGGAACATCTTATTCAAAATGGGGATAAGGCAGTAGTCATTGGACACCGTGATGATCTAAATAAGTTGGCAAATCTTAAATAACCTTTCATTTTTACCGAAAAGACATCCATTGGTGGGATGTCTTTTTATGATCAGTTATTTATGTTGTCGTTTAAATCAATGGACAAATTTCCTTTGGTCCCTATCACAGCATACGAAATATCATTAACTGCAAGGTTTCTCTTTTTTAGTTCTCCCATTAACCATTTTTCATCGTAATTGGATTTGGTTAAGTTCTCAAATAATATTTTCCCATTATAAATCAACTCGACCGGTACCGTCTCAGAGGAGGATAATTGCTTTAAATCTTCTTTAGTGGTGGATAGGTATTGGCTTTTTTTTAAGACAGACAGTGAGCCATTTATTTCTAAAATCGCACATTCTACTTCTTCAATGTTGAAAATATCCTTGCCGCGTAATGCTTGTTGCAGAGAATCTAGCGAATAATGCATTCGTTCCATTGATTCTCCAAGAATTTCTCCATTTTGAATTAAGATTGCAGGCTCACCAGCGATCCATTTCCTTAAGCGTGGATTTCGTAAGGCCACTTGATTTAGAATAAAAACAACCGTACCCAGTAGGATCATCGCTATAATAAAATAAAGAAATCTAATTTTAATATTAAAGGCTAGATTTCCTGCTATTGTTCCCATCGTAATGGAAGCTATATAAAGGTGATACGTCTTATGGGCAATCGTTTGTTTACCGAGTACCAGGACAAATACCCATAATAATATAAATGAAGTAAACGTTCGAATAATAATCTCAACAGTTTCTGACATCAATTTTTCTCCCAATATAATCCAACAATTCTCATTTGATAGTATGTTCTTTGAACAGAGCGATTATTCTAACGTGAACCATTTTAAAAAAATTAATAGGTTTCTATATTTATAGCTACTTGAAAATGTAAAATATATGGTAAAATATGTGAATATTATAACGATTAAGGAGGTTAAAAGGTAATGGTGATCAATTACAATGGTCGGATATTTGTATCTGTTGAAAATACAGCAAACGGAGAGGTTTCTTCAAGTACCTCATTTGAATACAAACAAGAAGGAAATATACTTTCAGCTACATATGGCGGCGGAGAGATCGTAAAGGGGACGCTGATTGGAATAGTTCAGGAAAATGGCCATTTACAATTTAGATATAACCATGTGAACACAAAAAACGAAATTAGAGGCGGGAAGTGCTGCTCGATTCCAGAAACTCTTCCCGATGGAAGAATTAGATTACATGAAAAGTGGAAATGGACAGACGGTGAGCATACCGAGGGGGAATCTGTTATTGAAGAAGTGTTTAGATAAGGAGGATGATCGCATGGAAAAGCATAGAAAGTTAATTGAATCAATACGTTTGTATGGGTCAATTACGCTTGGTATATTAATGGCAATTCAATGGTTAAATATAATCGTTGGGATAGTTATCGTCATTGTATTGGCAATCATTGACCAAATTTTTATCAAACCAAAATTGAAGCCTGATAATATGAGGTGATTATTCGTGTCCATAAAAGGTATCAATCATTTCTTATTTTCCGTTTCGGATCTGGAGAAATCTATTGAGTTTTACAAGAATGTCTTTGATGCTAAGCTGTTGGTAAAAGGAAGAAGCACCGCCTATTTTGATCTAAATGGGATGTGGTTGGCTCTCAATGTGGAAAAAGATATCCCCCGAAATGAAATTCACCAATCCTACACACATATAGCATTTTCTATTGAGGAAGCAGAGTTTAATTGTATGGTTCAAAAACTAATAGATTTGAATGTTACTATCTTACCAGGTCGTGAAAGAGATGAAAAAGACAAGAAGTCTATCTACTTTACGGACCCAGACGGGCATAAGTTTGAGTTTCACACAGGTACTTTACAAGATCGCTTGGATTATTACAAACATGAAAAACCTCATATGGAGATTAACAGTTAGCTTTTTCAGCCCCAGCATTTGGAGGCTTTTTCTTTTTTGCGGACCTCCCCCTATTTTTTGCGTGTTTTCACCGCATTACCTACATTATAATGAATATATAGAATTTATCTGGAAATTCTTTCTTATTGAAAGGAGTAGGCAATGAGCACGGACTTAAAATTTATACGAAGCGCGCAACAATTACTGCAGAATCTGCCAGATGCGATGTATATCATTGGACTTGATAATAAAGTATTATGGGTAAACGATGCTTTTCAGAAATTCTTTGGTTCGGACCAAAAACAATGGGATGATAGTTTAACCAACTTAATCTTAAAAGAAAAGAAAGAGAATGAACCGTTTGTTGTGTATTGTCTTGATGGTTCCGCCATCTCTGTGAGACTGCAATTAAAACCTATTATTGAAAACGAATCAACTCCAATTGCTTATACGGGTATTTTACAAAAATCCACCATCGAACACCTCCTAGACGGAGATATAAGGTATAAAATTGTTGCCGATAACACATCGGATGTCATCGTACTCGTGGATCAAAGGACGATAGTTCGTTATGTATCACCATCCATTTATTCGATGATTGGGTACAAAGCGGATCAATACGAAGGAATGGACGCCTTTGACTTAATTCATCCTGAGGACAGGCAGCGAATTCGTGCCTTGCATTTTCAAGCAGTCCAAACCAAAACAGAAATTAAGATGGAATATCGTGCCATTCACGCCCAAGGATCACTGCTCCATGTTGAGACTAAGGTAAAACCTGTATTTGATAGTTTTGGAAATGTAAAATATGTAGTTGCCGTGATACGTGATATTACTGAACGAAAAAAGACTGAACAATTATTAGAAAATATTTTAGAGAGTGTAAATGCAGCGGTATGGTCAACGGATAAGGATTTTAGCTATTATACCTTTTGTTCGGAGAGTATCGAAAAAATATCGGGAATTCCTAGACATGAAATCATGAATAACCCAATTCGGCTTCATGACCATATCCACCCAGAGGACAATATGATGCTAATGGGGGAAGTAAAGAAGAACTTGGATAGGGGTCTACCTGTAAACAAAGTCATTCGTTATACCCATATTGAAAATGAAACTAGATGGGGAAGGCTGATCGTCCACCCGTTTTTGGACAATACAGGCGCAGTCGAACGTCTTGATGGGTTGATGTTGGATATTACGGAGAAAAAACGGTCGGAGTTAGCATTAGAAGAAAGTGAGCAAAGGTATAAGTCGTTATTTGAGAACAATTTGGATGGAGTTTTTTCCATTGATTTAAAGGCTAATTTTGTCAATGCTAATCGATCGTTTGAAAAAATTACAGGTATCAAAATAGACGAATTGCCAGATCGTTGTTTAATAGGGTTGATTTATGATGAAGATCACTTGGCTATCTATCAAGTTCTCTCGGAAGTCATTCAAACCCATGAATCAAGAGACATTGAATGCAGGATTGTACGCTATAGGCAACCGGATCCTCGCGTTGTTAATATTTCCTTTGTTCCGATCTTCCTTTATGGTGAATTAATGGGTGTACATGGGATGGTTAAGGATATAACTGAGCGTAAAAAAGAGGAATTAGAGCTAATCCAAAGTGAAGAAAGATATAAGACGCTTCAGCAAAGTATTAATCGTTTCTCCCATGATCTTGCGAACGTTATGAAAGTTTCTGAATTAGAAAATCGTTTAATTGATGAGGTTAAGAAAGTATTGGCAGTTACAAGTGCATCCATTGAAAAAGTTCCAAGAAATAAGGAAGCATCTCTAGGTAACCAAAAGGAAAAATGGGTAAAAATTGCCGAAAAGGATCAGCTTATCTATTTAAGGATTAGCACTGATCAAGCTTTGAAAAAAATAGAGGAAGAGTGGCTTGAAACGGCCGTTCATTATGTCACGATTTTATATGATAATCTTGGATTTATTGAAGATTTGATGAAACGCATTGAGGACATGGTAAGTATCAATGAGACCCCTAAATGGATGCTCCGGCTCTTGTTTAGACTTTCGGAAAAGGAACGGGCTTCTCTTTCCAGCGATTTGCATGATTCTGTATTGCAGGACCTTATTATTTGGTACCGTAAACTGGAATCATTACGCTCCACATCAAAGTTTAACGATGAGATTCAGGAAGAGCTAATGCAAATTGAAGAAGGACTGCTTGACGCCATTCATCAAATTCGCATTACCTGTAATGAACTTCGCCCGCCGTTTCTCATAAAAATGGGGCTGGTGGAATCTTTAAAGAGTCTGTTTTCGTATGCCCGCATGTTTTCTAATTATGAGATTGACTTCACTGCCATGGATTTAATCCATTCATTAAATGAGGATCAAATCCTCGGCTTGTATCGTATAGTTCAGGAGCTATTAAATAATGCCACCAAACATTCGAAAGCATCGAAAGTAACAATGAATTTGATCAGCAAACAGGATTATATTCATTTTTCTTATGGTGATAACGGGGTCGGGATCGATTTAACCTCCTTTGGCGGCTCGTTTAAACATATGGGTTTAGCTGGGATTGAGAATCGTGTCCTTAGTTTAGAGGGGAAAGTGGAGTTTCATTCTGCTCCTCAAGAGGGCTTTCATATGGATATTACCATTCCAACTATAACAACGCAAAAAGGTGATCACTATGGAAATATTATTGGTGGATGATCATAGATCCGTCGTCGAAGGAACAAAGATGCTCATTGAGTCAGAACCAGATATGAATGTTACGATTGAAACGGACGTTTATCTTGTCCCGGATTTGGTCCGTCTAAAAAGTTTTGACGTCATCTTGTTTGATTTATATATGCCTAATATCAATGGGGCTGATTTAGCACGAAAAGTGCTCGAAGATGTTCCTGACGCCATAATTCTCATATATTCGGGATTTGATATTGCACCACATTTTAATTTGCTGATGGATTCAGGCGTGTCTGGCTTTATTTCGAAAACATCGACCAGAGAACAGCTAGTTCAGGCAATCCGCAGCGCCGCGAGGAAAGAGGCGATTATTCCGATGCAACTTCTTAAGCAGCTTAGACGTCAGGAGATCATTGTGCAAGGGGATAGTGCCAATGAGAAAACAACGATTGGAAAAAAGGAAGAAACACTTCTGCGCGAGTTAGCCAAGGGACATAGTAATAAGGAAATTTCCAAGACCTTGCTAATCAGTCAGCGCTCATTGGAGTACAGTCTGACCGAACTTTTTCAAAAATTAAATGTCAACTCACGGGTGGAAGCTATTAAAAAAGCTAAAGGACTGGGGATTCTGCCGACGGAAGATTTATATTAGATGGAATGGGACCAGCGAATGCCGGTCCTTTTTTGTGTTATTAAACGGTGAGTTGGTTCGGTGAATCCGCAATAATTTGCGGTAAGTCCATGAATGTTTGCGGTTGGCAGTGTCTCCTTCTGAAATATGATGATTCCATACTAAATAAATGAAGGGGGATTATCATGAAGACAAAGGTCAGATATGTAGTTGCAGGTGTGTTATTGTGAATATTCATCTATTACAGTGGGGATTATTCTCGTTTATGATTGGGATGGTATTATCATTGCCGCTTTCAGCGGTATATTATCAAAAAAGTTCACCGATAACTAAAGTTTTCACGAATTCTAGAAAACTAAAATCAGCTCATATTGATTTTTTCATGCAAGGGTTTGCATTGGGTTTTGCTTTTCTATTAGAAGTGTCGTTGAAAACTGAGTTTTCCATTTACATTGTCATCCCATTGATTTATGGTTCGATTATGAACCCAACTATTTTGTTGTTAGAAGCCACACCTTTTATCCGTTCAAGTTACCGATTTGTTCATATTTTCCTTAGAGCTACGAGCCCGTTAGCCCTTCTATTTGCCTGGATTGCCATTGCTGTTTCGTTCTTGCCATTATATTTAAATATGTTGCTATTGATCATGAGCGTAGTTGGTAGTCTTGTAATAATGATCTATCTAATTAAAAGGGAAGCTCATAGCAGTAAAGACCTTAACATATAGAGTTAAGGTTTTTTTGTGCTTACTATGAGTATGGTTATCGCCAGTAATCAGGAGTTATCCGTCAGTAAACTCGGGCCAAGCACCACTAAATCTATGCCATCCGCCAGTTAAATTGACTCTCGCCAGTAAATATGGATTATCCGCCAGTAAACTGGATTCAACCGCCAGTAACATGGGTTATCCGCCAGTAAAGTGGACTCATCCGCCAGTAAAGTGGACTCATCCGCCAGTAAACTCGGGTTATGGGACATTAAAAAACCGTTATCGAGAGTATTGCATCCTATCCACGAGTAATCCCTTGATATCCGAGAGTATTTGCCCCTTATCCAAGAGTAAATACAAATTATCCGAGAGTAACCCCTTTTTAGCACAAAACACACCCACATGCGGGGCTCCCCCAAAAGTCTGCGGTTTTGATGGAATAGAAACACCGTACACTGAAATCATCCAAAACAAAAGAAAACCCCCATACGAAGTAACAACTAACAAAAAAATGATTCGGGAGGAAAGAAAAATGAAAAAGAAGAGTAAAAAGAAGTTTGTCATATGGACAATGATTGCGCTGATTGCTTCGGCTCTCTTTACTGGCTATTTATTTATGCCAAAAGGTGCGAGTGATCTTGAAGAAGAGAAAGCAGAAACAGGTGACATTATTACCTATTACTCCTTTTCAGGAACCGTCGAAGCAAAAAACAGGAAGACGATGATGAGTGATACTGCCATACAAATTAAAGAAATTGAAGTGGAAGTCGGGGAGGAAGTAGAAAAAGGCGATGTCTTGTTGACCACTAAGCAAGGGGACAAAATTAAGGCTGCACTTGACGGGGAGATATCCAAGATCCATGTCGAGAAAAACGCAGAAGTCATGTCTGGAGCACAGCTTGTCGATATTGTCGATTATTCCAAATTACAAACCAACGTAAAGGTCGATGAATATGACCTCAAATATCTCAAAGTGGATCAAAAAGTGAATGTTGCCATCAACGCGCTTGAAAAAGAAATAAAAGGAACCGTTTCTGCCATTTCCAAAGAAGCCATCAACGAGAATGGGGTCTCTTACTTTACCGCAACCATTGATCTTACGAAAGACCAAGCGATTAAGGTGGGCATGAGCACCGAAGCGAAAATAATGAAGCAATCTGCTAAGGGAGTCACAACCCTTTCCATGAAGGCCATTCAATTTGATAGTAAAAATAAACCTTATGTATTAATCCCAACCGAAAAAGGGATGGCAAAAAAGCAATTTATCCAAACCGGCATTAATGATGGTACGACGGTGGAAATTAAGGGCGGAGTGGACGCTGGTGAGGTTGTCCTCATTCCGAATCAAGAGAAAAACAATTCCGATGCAGCCATGATGCATGGAGGTAATGAATAATGAATGAGCAAATCCTCAAAATGGAGCATATAACCAAAACCTACTTTATGGGCGATGAAGATCAAGTGGTCTTAAATAACATCAATCTCACAGTTCATAGAGGTGATTTCGTTGCCATTTTAGGGCCCTCAGGTTCAGGGAAATCGACTCTGATGAACATGATTGGCTGTCTCGATTCACCCACCAGCGGTGACTATACATTATCGAATCAAAAAGTGGATGAACTTAATGAGTCACAACTGGCCGTAATTCGTAATCAGGAGGTTGGATTTGTGTTTCAGCAGTTCCAACTCCTTCCGAGACTTAGTGCAATCCAAAATGTTGAGCTTCCTCTGATCTATGCGAGGGTATCTGAAAAAGTCCGCAAACAAAGAGCCCGTGACATGCTGGTAAGGGTTGGGCTGGGTGATAAACTGCATCATCGCCCCAATCAGCTTTCAGGAGGACAGCAGCAGCGCGTAGCCATCGCGAGAGCAATGGTGACCGAACCGACTATTTTACTCGCTGACGAACCAACTGGAGCGCTCGATCAAAAAACCGGTCAGCAAATTATGGAGCTTTTTCATGAACTACACGAAGAAGGAAAAACCATTATTATGATTACACATGATATAGAAATTGCGAAAAATGCAAGTAGGATTGTACACATATTAGACGGAAATCTGAAGGAGGAGCATGTTCATGTTTAAGGAAAATCTTAAGATGTCTTGGATGAATCTTATTCATAACAAAATGCGATCCTTCCTCACGATGCTAGGGATTGTGATTGGTGTGGCCTCAATCATTGCGCTAATTACCATCGTAAAAGGCGCCATGAATGGGATGACCAGTGAGTTTTCATCCTTTGGTGCAGATAAAATCTCAGTTCAGGCCATCGGGACACCGCTCAAAAAAGGTTTACTAGATACGGATATTCAAAAACTGGCAGAAATTGAAGATGTTGCGGGAGTTTCACCAACTCTTACTGGAACCACAAATGTGGTCTATAACGGCAGCGAAAAAACAGATGTATTGGTTCAAGGCAAAAATGATGGGTATTTTTCCAAGACAAAAGACCTAGTTGAAACTGGCAGAGGATTAAATATATTAGATATCAATAGTGAAAACAAAGTATGTCTGATAGGTTCCGATATTGCTAACGAATTATTTTGGGGAGAGAATCCGATTGGGAAAAAGTTAATGATCGCCGGGGTTACTTATACGGTAGTCGGAACTTTACAGAAATCTAGCAGCTTCTCAGAAGGATCAACTAATGATGCTGTCATTATCCCTTATACCACCTCCATGAGTCTGCTAGGTACGGGCTACATTACAAGTGTTGATGTGTATATGAAGGATTCTAATGACTCTGAAAAAATAACCAATGATATTGAATCCGTATTAAATCAGGCATTTAACTACAAAGCTGACAGTTTTACTGTGATGAATATGGAAGATATGATTTCTTCGATTAAACAAGTAACAACGATGTTATCTCTGATGCTTGGTGGGATTGCGTCGATTTCACTAGTGGTTGGCGGCATCGGGATTATGAACATGATGTTAGTTTCTGTTACGGAACGGACAACGGAAATTGGGCTAAGAAAGGCACTCGGAGCCGAACCGAAACGGATCCAGCAGCAGTTTTTACTAGAAGCGGTTTTTATGTCACTTTTTGGGGGCACGATTGGCTTCCTGCTTGGTGTGTTCATCGCGTTCGTCGTTTGCCTGATTATTGGAGCAAGTTTCGCATTGTCAGCCTCGACCGTCATCTTGGCCCTGGGATTCTCGGCAGCAATCGGGATTATATTTGGTCTTGCTCCTGCAAGGAAAGCATCCAGGCTGAACCCGATTGATGCGTTGAGGAGTGTTTAATAAAGCAGCTTGTCAGAAAAATATATATAAGCGAGGTAATTAATTATGAAAAAGGTAGAATTAAATGTGATTGGGATGTCATGCGGGCATTGTGCAAAGGTTATAGAAGGCAGTGTCGGAAGCCTACCTGGTGTGGAAAAAGTGCTAGTCGATTTGAAAAATGGGAATGTAGCAATTGAATTTCAGTCCAATCTGGTGACCATGGAGCAAATTAAGCAAACAATCGATGAACAGGGATATGATATTGCATAACTGTGCAAAAACGTGCCATGATATTGGTACGTTTTTTATCACCTTGCAAAATAATTGCGGAAACACGAAAACATCTTGCGGTTTAAAAAAGAGGATAAATCGTAAAATGTAGATATAGAGAAAAAACTTTTTAGTTTATAAATACAGTACAGGGGTATTGTACTTGGCGATAGAAAGGAGTGATTGGCGATGAATCATAACGAAAAGGTCGAATTTGACTTGGTCGGAATGACTTGTGCTGCCTGTGCAGCAAGGATCGAGCGAGGGCTGGAAAAATTGGATGGTGTCAAAACAGTACATGTTAATTTAGCGCTGGAAACAGCCGTAATCGAATATAGCTCTTCTCAGCTTACCATAGAGGACATCGAAAAGAAGGTTGAACAGATTGGATATCAAGCCATCCCTAAACAAGGGGAGGAAATAGCGGAACTACGCGAAAAAGATTTGGAAAAAATGAAGGGACAGGTGATTTTTTCAATCATCCTCGCGACCCCGCTGTTATGGGCGATGGCTTCTGATTTTGAGTTTACCTATTTTATCAACCTTCCAGATTTTCTAATGAATACCTGGGTCCAATTGGCAATTGCCACACCGGTACAGTTTATCATCGGATGGCAATTTTACCAAGGCGCTTTTAAAGCCCTGCGCAATCGTAGTGCCAACATGGATGTATTAGTGGCACTAGGCACATCCACCGCTTATTTTTACAGTCTGTATCTTTCCATTCAGTCAATTGGACCGGAAACAAATATGTTTGACCGGTACTTTGAAACGAGTGCCATCTTGATCGCATTTATAGTGCTAGGAAAGCTTTTTGAAATAAAAGCAAAGGGAAAATCTTCTGATGCGATAAAGAAACTAATGGGATTACAAGCAAAAACAGCAAACATCATCCGAAATGGAATGGAACAGGAAATCGCATTAGAAGAGGTAAGGATAGGGGATATCGTCTTAATCCGCCCAGGTGAAAAAGTGCCCGTTGACGGTGTAATAATTGAAGGGCAATCGGCATTGGATGAAGCGATGCTGACGGGGGAAAGTATTCCGGTTGATAAAACGGTCGACGATCAAGTCATTGGAGCGACCATCAACAAGAATGGCTTTTTAAAGATAAGAGCACTGAAAGTGGGTAAGGAAACGGCGCTTGCTCAAATTATTAAAATCGTAAAAGAGGCTCAGGGATCTAAGGCTCCCATCCAACGTCATGCGGATAAAATATCAGCGATCTTTGTACCTATAGTTGTTGCGATTACTTTTCTCACTTTTGCCATTTGGTATTTCTGGATTAGTCCAGGGCAGCTAGCGGATTCCCTTGAAAAAATGATTGCTGTCCTGGTGATTGCGTGCCCTTGTGGTCTTGGTTTAGCCACCCCTACCTCGATTATGGCAGGTACTGGTCGTGCCGCTGAATTTGGGATTCTTTTTAAAGGCGGAGAACATTTAGAAATCACGCAAAAAATCAACACGGTATTGCTGGATAAGACCGGAACGGTTACGAAAGGTGAACCTGAGGTAACAGACATCCATGTTGAACCAGGCATAAACGAAGCGGAATTTCTTTTTCTGGCAGGTTCTGCAGAATTTCAATCGGAACACCCTTTAGCGGAGGCGATTGTTCGTGCGATAAAAGAAAAAGGAATCGAGCTTGGTGAAGTAAGTCATTTCGAAGCGATTCCGGGATTTGGGATTAAAGCAATCGTAAATGGCAAAGAAGTATTGGTCGGAACAAGAAAATTAATGAACTTGAACGATGTGGATTTTCAGGGAAAAATCAACCAAATGACATCATTCGAAAAGACCGGCAAAACAGCGATGCTTGTTGCGATTGATAGGGTATATGCAGGGATGATTGCTGTTGCCGATACCATCAAAGACACCTCAAAAGAAGCGATCCAGCGACTCAAGGATTTAGGACTTGATGTCATCATGATCACTGGTGATAACCAAAGGACGGCCGATGCCATTGCCAGGGAAGTTGGAATCGACAAGGTCATTGCGGAGGTATTGCCGGAAGGAAAGGCAGCTGAAGTGAAAAAGCTGCAGCAACAAGGAAAGAAGATCGCGATGGTGGGAGATGGAATTAACGATGCTCCAGCCCTTGCAACCGCGGACATCGGCATGGCGATTGGGACAGGAACAGATATAGCGGTAGAGGCAGCAGATATTGCACTCATCCGCGGAGATTTAAGAACAATCGCTGATGCGATCTTTATGAGCAAAAAGACGATGGAGAATATTAAACAAAATTTATTTTGGGCATTCGCTTACAATGCCGTAGGCGTTCCGTTTGCCGCTGCAGGATTTCTAGAACCTTGGATTGCAGGAACAGCAATGGCATTTAGCTCGGTATCGGTAGTGTTAAATGCTCTGCGTTTACAGCGAGTGAAACTAAATGAAGAAAAAAAATTCATGAATAAAGGAGTGACAGGTATGAGGAAATGGGCGATAGCAGGGATTCTTTATGTTACGATCGTCATTTTTGGATTCCAGGCTTATGATCAATGGATTGCCGAAGATCAAGGCACGTCTGCTCAGGCAGAAAGCAAAGGCGATAAAATGGAGATGGGTGAAAACAAAAGTAATCAAGAAATGGGCGGAGGTCATCAGGAGGAAGAAAAAGGAAGCACCCATGGGCATGAAATGGCTGCAGGAAATCATGACGGCAGCGAGGTAAATGCCTTTGTCCAAAATGATAAAAATAACCTAATAATCTTCTTAAAAGACAAGGCTGGTAACCCGATTGACGAGTTAGAAGTGAATCATGAGAAGGAACTACATCTAATCATCGTTGATGAACAACTGCAGAAATATTATCATGTGCACCCGGAACGAACTGGGAAAGGGGAATTTACGATAAAAAATACCCTTCCGGATGGTTTTTATAAAGCGTTTATCGATATTAAACCGACCGATTTCTCATATAAAGTAGAGGCGATTCCTTTTATCGTTGGCGATCCAAACATTACAAGTCATGGTCATGAACTAATTCCAGATACGAAGTTCAACAAAACAGTGGAAGGAGAAACGGTTTCCTTAAAGGTAAGTTCATTTAAGGCAGGTGAACCCGTAACGTTATCCTTTGATTTAGATCAAACCAATTTGACTCCTTATCTAGGTGCAATGGGGCATGTGGTAATTCTTGATGAATATGGGAAAGAGTTCCTTCATGTTCACCCATCCAATAACGAGGAACCCATTTTTGAAACATCTTTCGATAAGCCTGGCATCTATAAAATATGGGCAGAGTTTAAACAAAATGGTAAGGTAAGAGCGTTTCCATTTGTGATTGAGATAAAGAAATAAAACTCCGTGTCTGTTTACAAAAAAGGATGTTTTGAATTGTTTGTTAAGGTGAATGTTCAAATGGCCCATGTATTCTGACTTCATTTCGTGAAAAAACAAATCAATCATAAGAAGCGAAGCGTTTCTGCGCAAGACGGAAACGCTTCGCTGCCTATTGATAGTTATAAAAAGAATTAACGAAGTAAGAACCAATCGTACTAGCGGCTTAACCTACTACAAAATCAGGTTCATTTAGTCCCGAAACTAAGGCATCCCGTGCTTCTACTAAACCAAGTTTAATAAAAAAAAGCTGTCCATTGAGTTTTTCATCGTCAGCGCTTAATAACAGCGCTTGATCCACGTAGTTAATGGAATCTTCCGTCTTGTCCAATGCTAAGGAAATCCGATTGTCCGAAAGATTGATCAGGTGTTGATTATCTTGAACTTGGGCAACAACAGGGGCGACTGTAATGATGGGATCACTTGGAAAATACGTATCAAAGGGTAACCCTTTCATGGCAAGATACACCTCTGTTAAATGGTCGATGACATCTTGATAGTATTGAATTTTAATAGGGTTAGCCGGTAAGGGGAAATCGGACATTTCGAGGAAAAGGATTAAGGCATTGTCAGCATAACGGATGGCTTGTACCGTATATGCCAATGCAGTTCTTACATTTGTAATTAGGTGTGTGGACATTTTTTTCACTCCAAACTGATGAATTGTTCTAGTGTATGTTTGTAAAACAAGCCTGTAAAGGACATATCGGTAAATTTATTGAAATATGTGTTGTGGTGACTCCTATACCTCTATGAGAAGAAACAATATTTTATTAGAATAAGTTTGTAAATAATTGGGAAATATATTTTCAAATCATGTAAAGGACGAGTGAAATGGAACCAACCCCTATTATTCGATTAACTGCTCCAGAAATTTCTAGCCTATGGACACAATATATGTTTGATACAATGTCCATTTGCTTCCTAAAATACGCTTTAGAACATATAGAAGATCAAGACATTCGTGACATATATAAACAATCTCTTGAAATTGCCGAAGGCCATGTGGAACATGTGAAAAAGTTTTTAAAAGATGAAAAATTTCCAATTCCCCAGGGCTTTACCGATGAGGATGTAAACATCCAAGCCCCACGTCTGTTTCAAGATCCGTTTTATCTTTATTATATCTACATAATGATATTACAAGGGTTAACAGGATATGCTCTTGCTGTCAGCACTTCGATTCGGGCTGACCTCCGTCAATATAACATGTCATGTAATACTGAAACGATGCTGCTTTTTGAAAAAACCATCGATACGATGTTGACTAAGGGTATTTATTCGCGACCGCCAATTATTGCCCCAGCAGAAGCGGTGGATTTTGTGAAGCATCAAAGCTTTTTAACTGGATGGTTTGGGGACCGGCGTCCATTAACATCATTGGAAATTGGTGATATTACTTTTAATATGAACAAGATGCACCTGCATATCGCATTAAAGGTTGGTTTTAGCCAGGTAGCTGTTTCAGATAAGATCCGAAAATATATTAATAGGGGAACGGAGATTTCTACTAAACATATTGCTGCCTTTGAGAAGATTTTTCGTGAAGAAATGCTGAATTCTCCAGTCTCATGGCAATCATATGTAACCAGCTCGACCACATCCCCATTTTCTGATAAATGGATGATGTATCAAATTCAGCTCTCAACTCAAGCGGCTATAGCTTTTTATGGAGCAGCGTTAAGTGTTACAGCAAGAAGGGATCTCGGGGAAAAATATATTGCTCTAACGATTGAACTTTTGAGATATGCTGAAGATGGAGCGAATCTTATGATTGACAATGGCTGGTTAGAGGAACCGCCAAAAGCAAGTGACCGGCGAACCTTAACTAAGGGGAAAAAGGAAGGTATGGACAGTTAAAATCTTAGAAGAAACGATTAAACCAGGGTAATCCTGGTTTTTTTGCATTTGATATACAAATGATTCCCAATATTTCAAACTAAAGAAATGAATCTCTTTAATCAATGCATTTCTTATTGCTATCTAATACATTATGAATATAATAAGGATAGTTGGAGGATTGATAGTATGATCAAGATACGAAACGTTAAAATGGAAGATTTGACTCAGTTGCAGATCATCGAAAATCTATGTTTCTCAAAAGAAGAGGCAGCAACGACAGAGGCATTCAAAGAGAGAATCAAACGGATTCCGGATAGTTTCTTCGTTGCAGAAGTGGATGGCGAAATCGCAGGATTAGTAAATGGTCCTGTAATCGATTCAGTTTACATAACTGATAACTTATTTAGTATGATTAAGAATAATCCAGCAATAGGTGGTCATCAAAGTATTTTAGGATTAGCGGTCGCTCCTCAATTTCAAGGGCACGGCGTGGCAGCAGCCTTACTTGACCACCTTGAAAAAGAAGCTAGAAGAAAAAAACGAGAAACGATTACGCTGACGTGTAAGCAGGATCTATCAGCCTTCTATGAAAAGTATGGCTATCGTAACTGCGGAGTATCTGCTTCCCAACATGGGGGCGTCAGTTGGTACAATATGTGTAAAAAGATGGATTAATTCCATTAAATCGAAAATAGTGCCCAACCAACGATTCGGAGACACACTCTCGAATCTTTTTTTTATTCCCCGAAGAATCTTACTGCTAATAGATCATCCAAAATTGATGACATATTACTACGTACACCTAAATAAAATTTATGGTGATTAATCCCTTTGTCTGCTTAGGCAGGCAGGGGATATTTTAGTAGCATTTCTTGGTAAAGGAGTGGTTCATAAGTGGGGGAATTCTGTTCGAATTGTGGTAAAAAAATAAATGGGTCAGAACTATTTTGTACAGGTTGCGGAGAGAAACTTGGTGCGGATTTGCAAACTCCCGTTATTAAGGTGAAGGAAGAAACATTCATTGAAAAGGCTGAGAAGCGTTCTGTACATAGAAAGAATAATAAAGGATTCCTACTTATTTTATTCTCTTTGTTAGGGATTGTAATAACGGTCATTGCGGTTTATTTCATTATAAACAATCTAAAGGATTCTACCCAAACAGATGCAAACAACAAAGAGAATGAGACCAAATCCGTATCTAATAATATGGAAAAAGAAGCAAGTAATCAAGTAGATACGACTCAATCAGCGAAAAAAGAAGTAGCTACGGAAATTAAACCGGAAAAGGCAACCGGTACTAGTGAACAATCGATCATAAACTATTACACTGCTAAGTTAAATAACTTGCGAATCTTCACTTCCGGCCGGGATATTTCGGTTGGAGAGTGGAGTGTAAACCGTCAAGGTGAAGGTGTCGTCTTATCGGCTTCAGAGATTCCGTCTCGGGATTTAGCCCGCATTTTTGGCCTTTTTGATAATGGCAACCTACTGCCTCTAAAAACATGGGCTAAAGAGATTTATGCCATTGCCCAAGCGTTATCCCAGGAACTAGATGAAGATTGGCTCATTGCTGTCGGCAATAATTGCGTGGGTGAATATCCTGTTACCCTGCCACAATCGGACTTAATCAATTACTCAGGGTCATGTGGGTATTCTATTCCGGTTCTAGAGGGAACAAATAAAGAAAATTTAAGGCTTGTCATGCATACGATTGTTTTTGGTGGATCATACAGTAATCCACCGCGTGATTTTTCCAATGAATATATCTTCCCAGAAAGTGATTATGTCAAATTAACCATGAGTGACCTAGAACTACTTACTCCAAGACAACTACGCTTAGCAAGAAATGAAATTTATGCCCGGCATGGTTATATTTTTGAGTCGGAGGATTTGCGGATTTACTTTTCAAAAAAATCATGGTACTTTCCTGATCCTTCTTATGATGGCAGTTCGTTAAATTCCGTTGAGAAATATAATGTGATGTTAATTAAAGAAAGAGAGAAGCAATTCCAATAATCATCTAAAATGAGCTGAGAAAAAGCCTGTTCGACTATATATTGGCTATTCTCAGCTTATTTTGTTTTAGGAGTTAAAGTATGGAATGATTTTGTTCATTTATTCTACTACTTTACATACATTTAAATAAGGAGTTATTACATGACCAAGTTGAAGGACAAGCACTATGAGCCAAAAATAATTGACTTCGGTCAAGGGTCATAAAATAGTGTGATGGAAAGGGAGAAATCATGGAGTTTCTACATGAAATGATCAGTAGTTATAGTACGTTTTTTTCACTAGAAGCCCTCAAGGACGTTCTTACGAACCCAACAAGTTGGGGAGTGATAGGAACCCTCATTATTCTTGAAGGGTTATTATCGGCTGATAACGCCCTCGTTTTAGCTGTATTAGTGAAGAATTTACCTAAGGATCAACGAAAAAAGGCATTGTTCTATGGGATTTTTGGTGCGTATTTTTTTCGTATATTAGCAATCGGCGTAGGGGTCACGTTAGTTAATATTGATTGGATAAAAATAGTCGGTGGACACTACCTGCTTTGGATTGTTGTTCAAAACTTCATCAAGAATAATGACGGTGAGGATGAAGTTCAAACTAATAAATTCGGATTCTGGAGAACTGTCTTAACCGTGGAACTAATGGATATTGCTTTTAGTATGGATAGTGTGATTGCGGCTTTTGGGGTCTCTAACCAAGAATGGGTCCTATTTATTGGCGGGGTGATTGGGATCTTAATGATGCGAGGGGTAGCTCAATTATTCTTAATATTAATTGAAAAAGTCCCTGAAGTTGAAATCACTGCTTTTGTCCTAATAGCCATTATTGCAATTAAAATGATTATTTCTGCATTTGGATACCAACTAGATGAATTTGTTTTCTTTTCTATCTTAATTGCTGTATTCTCGGGAACCTTCCTTGTCCATTACGTCAGAAAAAATTCTGGGAATGAAAAAACGCTGTAATAGGTACTGTGTAAAAAGCCATCCATTTATTTGGATGGTTTTTGTATTGCAAGCAGAATCTACAGGTCTTTTTAATTAAAATTTCTATATGCGAATATTTCGGAAATGAAAATAATTGACTAGTATGTTATTATAGACCATATTCACAACGGAGTAATTTACCAAATATAATGAAGGCTTGGGAGATGGAGTATCATGCTAAACTGGAAACGTAATTTGTGGGTGCTTTGGATCGGAGTCTTTTTTACAGCAGCAAGCTTTTCCATGGTCATTCCCTTTTTGCCCATTTTCCTTTTGCAAATTGGTGTACATGAACATACGGAATTGTGGGCAGGATTGTTATTCAGTGCAGCCTTCTTTTCTGGGGCGATCGCCTCACCGTTTTGGGGCAGGATGGCGGATAAATACGGGCGGAAACCGATGATTATTCGGGCAGGTTTTGCCCTCTTTGCTATCTATACGTTAATGGCTTTTGTCACCAATCCCTATCAAATACTAGCTCTACGAATCTTGCAGGGATTATTAAGTGGTTTCATTCCAGGAGCCATCGCGTTGATTGGTACCAATACACCTGGAAACAAGGTGGGTTATGCTCTTTCGCTTATTTCGTCAGCGTCGGCCTCAGGGAGTATTCTTGGTCCCTTGTTAGGAGGAGGGATTTCTCATTTAGTGGGGAATCGGTGGGCCTTTGCCAGTGCTGGTATAATTGTTTTCCTTGCCACTCTCCTCATTATTTTTTGGGTAGTCGAGGAAAATTTTACGCCAAGTAAGGTTCGTGGTTCTGTTAGAAATGATTTTAAATTGGCCGTGACAAATCGTCCATTCTTTCTTGTTCTCATCCTCACGGTGGTTACCAGTTGTTCCATCATGACTATCGAGCCTGTGCTCCCATTATATGTTGTAAACTTGGGAGGGTCGTCTGAAAACGCCTCGCTGCTAGCGGGAGTTGTGTTCTCACTTCCTGGGATTGCCAGTGCGCTATTTGCTCCTTTTTGGGGAAAATGGGCAGACAAAGTTGGATTTCAACGAGTCTTATTTATTGGTTTACTAGGCGGTGGAATTGGAACCATCACTCAAATATTATTCAGCCAAATTTGGGGATTTTCGTTGATGCGCTTTGTGTTTGGAATATTCTTCTGTGCCGTTTTTCCTGCTCTTAATGGTCTTGTTGTTAAATCTACACCTGAGGATTTCCGTGGGCGCGCATTTAGTTTAAACCAAACAGCCAACCAAATCGGCGGGATGATCGGTCCAATCGTTGGTGGATTTTTGGGTGGAATCTTCCCTGTTCACAGTGTCTTTATCGTAACAGGTATTTTATTATTAATTGCATGCGGAATGGCCTATTGGAATGAAAAAAATTTAAACAGCCGTGCGCTTAAAAGAAAAGCTTTAACTTAAATAGACTTCATGTGAAAAACCTCTTATCTAATTTTATAGATGAGAGGTTTTTTGTGGTAAATTAGAAGAATAGTAGGAGGGGTTTGATTGTCTAGACAACTTATTAAAAATAATGATGGTTTACGTGCCGATTGTTTGAATTGTTTTGGATTGTGCTGTGTGGCATTGCCTTTTGCGAAGTCTGCTGACTTTGCCGTAGATAAAGAAGCAGGTACGCCATGTTCAAATTTGCAATCCGATTTTCGGTGTGGGATCCATAAGAATCTTAGAAACGAAGGATTTAGAGGCTGTGTGGGATATGAGTGTTTTGGTGCAGGCCAAAAGGTTTCGCAAGTTACCTATAACGGAATCGATTGGCGAGATGATCCATCTTTAGCCAAAGAAATGTTTGAGGTATTTCCTATTATGCAACAACTTCATGAAATGCTTTGTTACTTGAATGAAGCGCTTGGTTTAGAAGAGGCGCAGCCAATTTCAAAAGAATTGAAAACTGCTTTTGAAGAAACGGAACAGCTTACAACTCTAAATTCTTCTTCCATCATAGCGTTAAATGTTCCTGCACATAGAGCCATAGTAAATGAGTTGCTTCTCCGCACAAGTGAACTTGTTCGCGCAAAGATTTCGCCAAAGAAGAACATAAAAAAGAGGGACTTCATTGGCGCCAAGTTAAAAGGAACTGACCTTAAAGGAACTAATTTAAGGGGGGCCTTGTTCATTGCAGCAGATCTAAGGAAATCAGATTTGCGAGGGGCAGATTTAATTGGTGCAGACTTGAGAGATGCAGATTTACGTGGAGCTAATCTTACAGATAGTTTATTTCTGACGCAAGCGCAAGTCAATTCAGCAAAGGGGGATCTTACGACTATATTACCATCTGCATTAAGAAGACCTGCTCATTGGATAGTAGACTGCGAGTAACTTGAAAGGAGAAAGTCGACCGAAACTATCAAAAAATGAGAAGAGTTGGTCGCCAATAGAGGTTCTTGACGACCGAATCTGACGAAAAATTGAAGAGACGGTCGCCAATAGAGGTTCTTGACGACCGAATCTTTTGAAAAATTGAAGAGACGGTCGTCAATTGACTGTTAAACCTAAGCTAACCCTACAAACAATGCATTTCATCTTCAACTTCATTCCATGGCACGGAATAGCCTTGCCCTTTGGAGCAAAAGATGGACGATGATGTGTATTCTGGATCTGCATCCTTATTGTAATTCATTCTTGCCATTACTTCATTTTGATTATGGCAAGGGTAATAACCACCGAAAACCAGATTTAGAGAACCTTTCCCTTGTGTAATCGAGGCGAACTCAGGGCCATAATTCATAAAGGTAGCAACGGGAACTTTGCCAGTTATGAAGGTTTTATTTCCTTCGGTCATCGGAGGGTTAAAGCTGCCGTGTGCATTTTGAATGTCTGTTAACACTTTTCCCATGTGATCTAAATTCACTCGGATTTTAAAAACATAAAATGGTTCCAGCAGAATATTGTTTGCTTTTTCAAGACCTTGCCGCAAAGCACGGAAAGTTGCCTTTCTAAAGTCCCCGCCGGAGGTATGTTTGACATGGGCCCGTCCCGTTACCAAGGTGATCTTTAGGTCGGTAATGGGAGACCCAGTTAGTAATCCATGATGCTCCCTTTCAAACAGGTGATTATGAATAACGTTTTGTGTCCCAACAGGTAAATCATCGGTATGACACACACTTTCGAAAGAAATCCCGGTGTTTCGCCCGCACGGCTCTAATTTAAGATGCACTTCGGCATAATGGCCAAGTGGCTCAAAATGACCATAACCAATCACCGTTGAATCAATGGTTTCTTTATATAAGATTTCCGGATCTGCAAATGAGACATCAAAAGAAAAGCGTTCCTTAATGACATGTTTCATAACTTCAAGTTGAATGACCCCCATGACGTGGATGTGAATCTCCTGGGTGCGTTCTTCCCAGCTGACATTTAAAGCAGGATCTTCGGCATTTAACATTTTAAAATACCTCAACACTTCTTTCACATGTATCGATGGTTCAAATAGAACCTTGGATTTCAGAGCGGAGACCATCTCGTATTCTGCTTTTTCTTCGAATGTCCCCAAACCATCTCCAGCTGCAGCGGCCGACAATCCAATTACAGCGAAAATATCTCCTGCTGTTACTTGGTCGGCTGTTTTAAATTTATTTCCATTATAAAGTCTAATTTGAGTGATTTTCTCGTGGAGCAGATTTTCATCCACACTGTAATAAAATTCATCCCTTACTTTTAATGTCCCGCGCAGTGCCTTAATAAACGTCATTCGTGTTCCTTTTTCATCATAGCGAATCTTGTATACACGTCCGGCAAAGGGTTCTTCATTTGGATAATTTATAATCGTTAATAGCTCCAATTTTTCAAGAAAGCTGTCAACACCAATATCTTGTAAAGCGGATCCAATCGCACATGGGAAAAGTTGTTGTTCTTTTACTAATTTCCTCATCGTTTCTAACCAAAGATGGGGTTGATATCCGGATTCCATGTATGTTTCCAAAAGGGATTCATTCCGCTCAGCAATAAATTCAATCAGTTCGTCATTCATTTCACCATCCGTCAGAATGTTAGTGATATCAAAAACATCTGTGGTTAAGTAGCTGCGAATTTCGTTTAAAACTCGTGCGGAATCGGCACCCACACGATCAATTTTGTTGATAAAGAAAAATGTGGGGACGGCATGTTTTTGCAGCAGATTCCAAACGGTTTCGGTGTGTCCCTCGATGCCTTCTACTGCACTAATAATCACTATAGCGTAATCCATCACTTGAATCGCCCGTTCCATTTCAGGCGAGAAGTCGACATGTCCAGGAGTATCTATAAGATAATAGGTGGATTCGTTATATGAAAACACCGCCTGATCGGCAAATACTGTAATTCCTCGTTGTTTTTCTATGTCATGTGTATCAAGAAAGGTATCTTGATGATCGACACGACCTCTTTGTCTAATCGTTTTCGTATGGTAGAGCAGCTGTTCTGCCAATGTTGTTTTTCCAGCATCGACGTGAGCAAACATTCCAATTGTCTTTTTCATGGTGCCACCTCAACTATTACTTATATGATAATTATTATACCAAATGGGTGTACCATGTTACTTGAAAATTGATGTTTAGAACAGAAAAAACACGGCTAGAGATAACCGTGTTTTCTAACGAATTAACAATCATGGTGTTTATTAAGGTGTAATGGAGGAGGAATTAACCATCCTTTTTCTTTATTTAAACGAAGTACCTTTCCACCAAGAGCGACCTTTTGAGCATGAAATTGTGCGTACATCAACGCTACATCTTCTCTGATTGATTTTCCGATTGCCTGACTGCATAAAACTAGTCCTGCAGCTATATCAGCAGACAGTGTAGCTGCAATAGCAGGGTCGGGAATTCTTGCTCCAACAGGAATTTCTTCTAGGCATGCTTCAGGAGGCTCAGGTGCTGCTGGTGGTAAGCCAATACCATTTTCTTTTAAAAGTTCTTCCACTTGTTTCTTTTCCTGCTGACAGAGTTCAATTGCTTCAACTAATAATTTCTTTAAATCATCGTCACCGGCATGATTTAACATCGTCTGATATCCAGCAATCATACCATTTCCAACTAATTGTGATGACCAAATGTCAAAGACTTCTCCGTAGTGTAATGGTTCTTCTTTCGGATTTCCGCTTAATATTCCCATCGTTGCCCTCCTCAGTGTATAAGTAAGTTTATTCATACAAAGTGCCACCTTCCCTTTAACACAGCACCTCTCTATGTTGTCCGGATAATCAATAATTCATGTAGTTACTTTTTTGTTGGATGAAAATAACAAGACTTCTGAAACAAAATAGTTTATACACGTTCATTGATGAAAGACTAATTACCTTATTTCCCCTCTAACTTCTACTATACCTATACGATTTTCAAATATAAAAACAGGGTATTTTAATATCGATGTTGAAATACTGAATTAAAGGAACATAAAAAAATAAAAGGGGAATGTTTATGTTTGAAGAAGGATACATTGATGTAACCGGGGGAAGGGTTGCGTATCAACTTTTTAATAAAAATGCCGAAGGATCTCCGGTCATTATTCTGCACGGTGGGCCAGGATCGTCCTGCTATTCGCTCCAAGGTTTAAAGGCTCTGTCAGAGGACCGGCCCGTAATCTTTTACGATCAATTAGGATGCGGGAAATCAGATCGGCCAACTGATCCAACATTATGGAGAATTGAAAGATTTGTTGAGGAGTTGGGCCAGGTGAGACAAGCCCTCAATCTTGAAAAAGTACATATTCTAGGCCATTCTTGGGGGACGACGCTCGCAGCAGCCTATTGTTTGACCAAACCTAATGGTGTGAAAAGTGTTATTTTTTCAAGCCCATGTTTAAGTGCTCCTTTATGGGAGCAGGATCAAAGACGTAACCTTGAAAAGTTGCCTCAAGAAATTCAGGAAACCATTAAAAGGTGCGAAGAAAATGGTACGACTGATTCAGAGGATTTTAAAAAGGCAACAGACGAATTTAACAAAACCTTTGTCTGCCGTTTAGATCCATATCCCGACTGGTTAAAGCAAGGCTCTCAAAATAGAAATCCGGAAGTATACAATATCATGTGGGGACCTTCTGAATTTACTGTTCGCGGGAATTTGAAGGAATTTGATTGTACACCACAATTAAAGGAAATCACCTGTCCCACATTATATACATGTGGTCGGTTTGATGAGGCTACTCCAGAAACAACACAGTACTACAGCACTTTAACACCTGGTTCATCGTTCCATGTCTATGAGCACAGTGCTCATATGCCGTATGTGGAGGAGCCCGATGAGTTTTTAAGAGTGTCAGGGGACTTCCTGAGAAAAATTGATTCTCTTTAAATTCAAAAGCTTGCTTAGAATTATCGGGGAGGGCGCTCTTACTTTATGTAAATCGCTCTCCCCGATGATTTCCAATAAAAACCACAAGACAATTGGAAACGCTTCCATTAAAATAGAAAGTAAGAAGAGAGAAAGGGGACATAAACATGGAACTTTTATTTGAACAATGTAAACATAACCAGGCGGAAGAACCTTGTGATGAGTGTAACCCTAAAAAAGAAGAGGAAGAAAACGTTGATATTTATGAATATGACTATCATTTAAGATTGTGGTTTTGATAAAAAGAGATCTTCCTTAAAAAATTGACTACTTGAGCCGGAAATTAAAATAAATCACAAAACTCGTTCTATTTATTGGACGAGTTTTTATTTTTTTGTATGTTGTACTTATGGTAACATGAAAGCAGTAAATTTACAGAATCCAGAGGAAATAACAATGAAGATAAATGAATTAATTGCCAATAATATTAACAAATTAGATGCAGAACTACCTATTGATAAGTCGTTAGGAATTGCCGGTTTGTCTGGATCTGGTAAAACAACGTTTTGTCAAACGATTGGTGAAGAATCCAAAAAGAGACTTGTTTCTTTATTGCCGAAGGCTGAATATCAGTATTTATTTTCCAATATCATGGAAACCAATTTCAGTGCCATTAAGATGAAAGATATGCCATTAGTCCTTTTTCTCGGGAAGTCATCGATTTCATCCAATCCCCGATCAACCATCGGTACACATACAGGTGTGTTTAAAGAAATACGTGAATGTATCGCTCAGAAATATAATCTGTCGCCAGAAGTTTTTTCTTTTAATAATGAATTAGGCTGGTGTCCGGCTTGCAAAGGACGCGGAACTACCAAAAATGTCGAATGCCCTAGGTGTAATGGGAAGCGCTTTAATCAAGAAGTAGAGCAATATAAAATTGAATTATTTGATCGAATACATAGTATTTCCGATATCAATAACTTAAGTATTGAATCTATTTTGTCTCTAGCAGACGAATTACATATTAGCGAGGCAAAACAACATATTCTTCAAAATATCATCAACATGAATATTGGTTATTTAACACTAGACCGGATCATGGGTACCTTGTCAGGAGGAGAATTAACACGACTATATCTGGCTGAATTCATGGCAGCAAGTGTTGATACCGTTATTATTATTGATGAAATCTCGGTTGGTCTAGATCGGCAAACATTAGTTAAAATACTTGAACAGATCAAACTACTAGGATTTAAGAATCAAATTTGGCTTATTGATCACTCGGATACGGTGCTTGACGCTACTGACGAACAATTGTTCTTTGGTCCTGGCAGTGGCAAATATGGAGGAAAAATAGTTGAGGAATCACCACGTCCTAAGCCTATTGTGTGGGGCCGAATTCAGGAAAATCCAACAGAATACTATCAGTTTAAGGACCTTTACTGTCGCAATATCCAAATGGCTGAAATTCAGATCCCGAAAAATAGACTGGTAACTTTTACAGGAGAATCTGGGTGTGGGAAATCTACACTGGTTAATGAGTGTATCGCCAAAGATTTTCTGCAGCGCTATCCAAAAGATAAACTGGTCATTGTGGGGCAAGATCGAAATCAATCCATTACCAGCCGGTCAACCGTTGCGACATTTCTTGATATTAAAAAGAAACTTACAAAATATAGTGAAGAAATTGATGATATTTTTCAACGTTCGATTGAGGATATTATCGATGAACTGCCAAATGAGGACATCGCACATAAACGTTTAAGCTTATTGATCAAACTTGGTCTTGGGTATTTAACGTTGGAAAGAAAGACACAAACTTTATCGACGGGTGAATTTCAGTGTGTTCACTTAGTTTCGGAGCTGTTTGGGAGCTCAAGACATCCACATACGATGTTTATTTTTGATGAACCTTCAAAAGGATTATCTCAAAATATTTTAAACCAATTTATTGATAGTGTAAGGGTTATCCTTGAAGATGATTCGGTTTCCATCATGATGATTGAACATAATGACTATATGTTAGATAGCTCTGATTTTATTGTTGATTTTGGTAAAAGACAGCTTGAGCCTGTGGAACATCTTGATGTTGTCGGTCATGACGAGTATTATGGCCAAAGAAACGAAGAAGTTGAAGTGTCGCCAGAGCATATTTCTTCTACTCTTAAGTCAAAAAATGGCATTCACTATTTAACAGAAAATCATATAAGCTATTTTAAGAATGCAGAAAACATCTATAAGGGCGGCATCTTAAAAAGCTTATCATCAATGGCGCGGCTGATTTATGGTGAATTCGAATCTGACACCATTGCACCCGTCATCGCCATTGATCTTGAAAGGCATTTGTATAGTCAATATAGTTTTCTCTATGAGATAGGTGGATTGATCAACCATATCGTGGCTGCTCATCCGACCAATAAAGATACGAGAAGCTTCGATTTCTATCATCAAGACAATCATTGTCCATCTTGTTCTGGGCGACGGGTTATTGAAAAATTTGATATAGACGTAGTTATTCAAGATAAAAATGTCCCATTCTGGGATGGCTTACTACATCCAGACGTAATGGAAGTATTAAATTATTATCAATATCCCAAATTGCAATTCCTTTTTGATGAGATTAAGAATGAACTTGGTCAAGACATTAGTAAAAGCTTTAATGAGATGACAGATGCAGAAAAGCATACCTTTTTATATGGATATTGGGAAAAGTCCTTTTATGATAAAGCGGGCAAGGCTTCGAGAACGTGGGAAGGTTTTAATTTCATCATTGGGCGTTATATGTTTATTTCGAAATCGATTATTAAAGAGCAAATGAAAGCATCAAAAGAAATGATGATCTGTCCAGTCTGTCAAGGAACCGTCCTTAAACATCATAAAAAACTATTATTTGGGGATACAGATATTCGTGACCTGATTCAACAGCCCATTAATCAAGTTCTAAAAATAGTCGGGAAGTTACCAGAACTCGAAAAGCTAAAATCGATTGTAGGCGGCGAAATGACACTTACCGAAGATGTATCGTTACTTCCTCGGGAAATACAAGTCTCACTGAAAATGTTTGAATTAGAACTTGCAAGCTTTTCCCACTATGAAGTGGTTTTACAAAATGTTTTACCTTTCTGGGGCAATATTAAAGGCAATGTCGAATCGATTAGCAACAAGAATCAACTCACTATATGTGATTTTGCCAACATCTTCGAGACGAGAGAAACAATCATTGATAAGTATTTCACCAATGGTAAATACAAGAAACTCACCTATGTGTATGAGGCGTTTGGCTACAAAAAAATTGTTACCCAAATTAACAAAATTAAGGCGAGTCATCCCTGCCCATTTTGTAAAGGGAAGAAAGTCATTTCAGAAGATAATCTCCATGAGGGAGTGCATAAATTATCCATCCCATGTGTGAGTTGTTCTGCCAGTGGCATCAATGATGAGGGACGTAAAGAAATCGTTGAAGGTTTTGATGTCCAAACATGGTTGACTGGAAAAGTAAGTGATGTGGTTCCTGAATGTATGGAATCAGTCGCAGAGATTCCTATTTTCAATCGTATTCGCGAGTTGAATAAACGAGATATGATGGCTGTTTACCAAAGCCTCGAGCAAAAAAAGTAAATTTGAGTAATAAAAAACGCATTTGCCACCATATATGGCAAATGCGTTTTGTGTTAATTTTTTAGTGATACTTCCTTTGTTGCCCAGGTTTTTCGCCAAGACATTTGTGCCATAAATAACACTAGTAATGCGACAACTCCAATCCCTGTATATACCATAAAGCCAGTTCCATAAGTTCCAGTTACTTCTTTAAGGGTTCCTAATATATTCGGAACGAAAAATCCGCCAACCCCGCCAGCCGCTCCAACAATCCCAGTGATCATCCCGATTTCTTCTTGAAAGCGCTGTGGAACCAATTGAAAAACTGCTCCATTTCCCATCCCCAAGCAGAGCATACCGATAAACAATAAAGTGGTCACAAGAGCCAAGGGGGGAAGTTGACTCACACCAAACATGGTGAGTGCAACCCCGATAAAGAGGAAAGTTAAAAGACGAACGCCGCCGATTTTATCAGCTATAAAACCGCCAACCGGGCGGAAAAAGCTCCCTGCTGCCACACAAAGTGTGACAAAATCTCCTGCCGTTACTTTCGATAAATGATATTGATCCACAAAAAAGATGCTTAAGAAACTGGATAAACCTACAAAACCTCCGAAGGTGACACTGTAAAGCAAACAAAAATACCAAGTATCTTTTTGTTTGAATACCTTCAAATATTCAACCATAGGTTTTGGTGCTGGTTGGGATGGTGCATCTTTTGCCAAAATGATATACAAGAGAAATACAGTTAATAAAGGTATAAGTGCTAATCCTAAGACATTGTGCCAGCCCATTTGTTCCGCAAGTCGCGGTCCAAATAAGGTAGCAAACAGTGTTCCGCTGTTCCCGGCCCCGGCAATTCCCATTGCCAGCCCTTGTAAATGCGGGGGGTACCATCTGCTTGCCATCGGGATGGCTGCTGCAAAACTCGCTCCTGCCACTCCAAGAAGAATCCCAATCACATAAAGTTCAGTTAAGGTTTGACCAAATAACCAACCCCATGCCAGCGGAATGATGGTCACGAGCATTCCGCTGATTGCCGTTTTCCGTGGGCCGATTCGATCTGTTAAGACGCCAAGGATGAGTCGAAAAAACGACCCGCTTAAGATCGGTAGTGCAACGATAAAACCCTTTTGTGAGGGGGTCAGCCCAAAATCTTTTGTAATATAAACCCCCAGCGCCCCTAAAATAACCCAAATCATAAAACTGACATCAAAGTATAAAAATGAAGCTGCTAACGACGGTGCATGACCGCTTTTCTTTAAATCTGATAACTTCATTAGATTGTACCCCTTTCTAGAAAACATTTTTCCTATGAATCAAAACATTTTACAAACCAGGTCATTTAACCTTTATTACCATTCAAAACAACTATCTTTTGAAAACATAACTCTTATTAGTAAAACCAAAAATGAAGCTAAGCTGATGTTGTTTTTCATTTCATTTTCCTCCTTAAACTGCTTAAGTATTTGTGTTTCTCTTGCTTTGTTCAACAATAGCCTATCGAGAAGGATGATGTCACTTTTTATGTAAGATGCTCTAACACAGAACTTATCGTGTTAGGAAATGTTACACAACAAATTCCTTTTCATAAGTTTTATGGAATAATAGGTGATATTTACGGTTGCCATAATCGACATAATTAACTTGCGGGGGTATTTAGAATGGATAAGCAAAAACTCGTATTGATAGGGAATGGAATGGCGGGTGTGCGATGTATGGAGGAAATTTTACGAGATGCACCTGATCTTTATGAGATTACAATTTTCGGAGCGGAACCGCACCTAAACTATAATCGAATCCAATTATCAGCTGTATTGCAGGGGAGTACGACATTTGATGATATTACAATCAATGGTCGAAATTGGTATAACGAACAGAACATAGAACTGTTTACTGGTGAAACGGTCCTAAAAATAGATACAGAAAAACAAGAGTTGCTAACGGATAAAGGTCGAAGGCACCCCTATAATCGACTTATCATCGCAACAGGTTCCATGCCATTTCTTCTCCCTATACCCGGTAAAGATATGGATGGAGTAGTTACGTTTCGAACTATAGAAGATTGTCAGAAAATGATGGAAACAGCGAAACACTATCATAAAGCGATGGTCATCGGAGGGGGTGTCTTAGGTTTAGAGGCTGCCAAAGGTCTGCTCAATCTTGGTATGGAAGTAACCGTTGTTCATAATGGGCGACATCTTATGGAAAGACAATTGGATGTAACAGCTGCAAAACTGTTGCAAACAGAACTAGAAAAGCAAGGCTTGCGTTTCCTTTTTGAAAGAGAAACAAAGGAAATTTGCGGAAGCAATCGCGTAGAAAGAGTTTCCTTTAAAGATGGTACCGAAGCAGCTGCTGATCTGGTTGTGATGGCTGCAGGGGTGAGACCCAATATCCAACTAGCTAAAGAAAGTGGAATAGCGACGAATCGAGCCATCCTTGTCAATGATTATATGGAAACAAATATCCCCAATATTTATGCTGTCGGTGAATGTGTGGAACACCGGGGAATGGTCTATGGGTTGGTAAAGCCTCTTTACGATCAAGGGAAGGTGTTGGCAAAACGAATTTGCGGACTTAGAGGAAATGGATACGAAGGAACTGTTCTTTCGACACAATTAAAAATATCAGGAGTAGATGTGTTTTCGGTTGGACAGTTTTCATGTGACGAAAGATTGCGGTCGATTGTAATCTTCGATGAGTTAGATGGCGTTTATAAGAAATTGGTTTTTGAAAAATCCCGAATGGTTGGCGCTGTCTTATTTGGAGACACGAGTGACCGTACAAGATTGCTAGACATGATCATGAAAAGACAAGATGTATCAGACTTGGAGAAAGTTACTCTTTTTCAAGCATTAAATAGGGATGTGAATTCGGTCGCTTCTATGGCCCATAGTGAAATGATTTGCAATTGTAATGGGGTGGCGAAAGGGACAATTATAGAAGCGGTTCAAAAAAACGGATTAACGACAGTCGACCAAGTGAAGAAATGTACAAAAGCCTCGGGGGCATGCGGGGGCTGTAAACCATTAGTAGCTGATTTACTCAACTACATTCATAGCAATGAATTCAATGAAGTCATTGAACAAAAATCAATGTGCTCCTGTACAACACTCACGGAAGATGAAGTGGTGCATGAGATGCAATGGCAAGGATTAACAACGGTACAGGAAGTGATGGAATTCCTTGGTTGGGAGAATAAGGAAGGATGTTCTACCTGTCGGCCTGCTTTAGCCTATTATTTAGGCATGATCTATCCGGAATATGAGAGGAAGCAAGAAAACCTATATATTTCCGAACAAAGGATGGCCATTATTCAGAAGGATGGGACGTACACTGTCATCCCTCAGATGTACGGTGGAAAAACTTCCGCAGATCAATTGAGAATGATTGCCACGGTCGCCGAGAAGTTCGGCATTACAAATATCGCTGTCACTAGTGAACAAAGAATTCATTTGATGGGCGTAAAGAAAAAAGATTTGTCTGCTTTGTTGGCAGATTTGGATATGCAAGTAAGTTCTACTTACGGAAATATGGTTCAAAATGTAAAAACGAGTATCGGAGAGCATATTTGCCATTGTGACAAACATTCATCAATGGAGCTGGCTGTCAGTCTCGAAAAAAGATTAGAATTTCTCATAACTCCCTATCGAGTAACATTAGGCGTCTCTGCTTGTTTGCATAACGGTGCCGGTTCAACGACGAAAGATATCGGTGTAATTGGAACTGGACTCGGCTGGGAAATATATGTCGGTGGCAGCAGCGGGAGAAATGTACGTGCAGGTAAGTTATTGTCCCTTGGAACGAAGAATCAGGATGTAATCGAAATCATTTGTGCTTTTATTCAATATTATCGTGAGACAGCCAATTTCCTCGAACGGACGTGGCAATGGATCGAAAGAGTCGGTTTAGTGCATGTGAGAGAAGTGATTTTTGATTTTGAACTTCGTCAGCAATTATTACTTCGGTTAGAGAAGGATACAATGTTCCGCAAAAGGTTCAGTGGAAAACAAGTGTCTGGAATAGAAATCAACAACCAACAATAGAAAAGGGTGATCAGCTTGACAGAAGCGCTATTAAAGTATTTTCGGACAAAGGAACAAGAAGTGAAATCAGAAAAAAGATACGACTCTCAATGTCCTTACTGTAGTATGCAATGTAAAATGCAATTGATTGAACAATCGATTGTGTCGAGAAAAAAATATATAACCATCGGAAAAGACAATCCAACATCGGAGGGGCGATTATGTGTAAAGGGTATGAACGCCCATCAACACGCTTTCCATAAAGAGCGTTTAAAATACCCATTGGTAAAAATCAATGGAGAATTTGTCCGAGTGTCCTGGAAGGAAGCTCTGAATCATATTAAAGAAAACTTTATGAAGATTCAGGGGGAATCTGGTCAAAATGCCTTAGCGGTGTACGGCAGTGCGTCAATCACAAATGAAGAGGCTTATTTATTAGGGAAATTTGCCCGCGTGGCCTTAAAAACAAAATACATCGATTATAATGGCCGACTATGTATGTCTGCGGCTGCTTCGGCTGCGAACCAAACCTTTGGGTTGGACCGAGGCTTCACGAATAGCTTGGCAGAAATTCCATACACTCGTTGTATCATTTTAGCAGGGACGAATATTGCTGAATGTCAGCCGACGATTATGCCCTATTTTGAAAGAGCAAAAGAAAATGGCGCCTATATCATCGCTATAGACCCGCGTGAAACAGCCACAACGAAACTAGCAGACTTGCATTTAAAACCTAGACCAGGTACGGATGCCGTATTAGCAAATGGGCTATTGAAAGTGATGATTGAGGAAAATTATGTGGATGAAAAGTTTATTCAAGAACGTGTGAACGGGTTTGAAGAGGTTAGAGAGTATGTATTATCCCTCAGTATGAAGGAAATTGAAGAGACTACCGGGATACCCATTCACCTTATTCGCAAAGCGGCTGTTAGGTTTGGCAGTGAAGAATCGGGAATGATTTTTACAGCAAGAGGGGTGGAGCAGCATACGAACGGTTCAAAAACTGTTCGTAATTTCCTGAACATTCTGGTTTCCACAGGGAAAATCGGTAAACCGAATTGTGGCTATGGGGCGATTACGGGACAGGGAAATGGACAGGGGGCAAGGGAACATGGACAAAAAGCCGACCAGCTTCCTGGATATCGGTCAATTGAGAATGATGAACATCGAAACTATGTGGCCGGCATTTGGGGGATTGATCCAGATGATTTACCCCGTAAAGGAGTTTCAGCCTATGAAATGATGGAGAAAATCCATGAAGGGGAAATTAAAGGTTTGTTTCTTATGTGTTCCAACCCGATTGTTTCCAATCCCAATGCCAACTTCGTCAAGGAGGCTATGAAAAAATTAACCTTCTTTGTAGCCGTTGATCTGTTCATTTCAGAAACTGCTAGATTAGCAGATGTCATACTCCCGGCCTCTTCCTATCTGGAAGATGAAGGAACGATGACAAATGTGGAAGGACGGGTAACATTACGGGAAGCAAGCTTGCCGTGTCCAGGCGAAGCGAAACATGATTGGCAAATTATCTGCGAACTTGCCCGTGTGCTTGGGAAAGAAGAGTATTTTTCCTTTTCTTCTGCTGAAGAAATATTTACTGAATTAAGGATGGCAAGCCGTGGAGGGACTGCCGATTATTTTGGAATAACATATGAGCGTTTAAGAAAAGAGGGCGGAATATTATGGCCCTGCCCAGAAACAGACCATAGTGGGACGAAACGGCTGTTTGAAACCTCTTTTGCTCACCTGGATGGAAAGGCGGCGATGGTGGTTGGTCCGAACATTGCAGAGATTCCGAAAGAAAAATTATGTGAAGAGTATCCGCTCTATTTAACAACAGGAAGAGTCATGTCACATTACTTAACAGGTGTGCAAACAAGAAAAAGTCCAGCACTAGCGGCAAGAAACATCGAACCATTTATGGAAATCCACCCGGCAACCGCAGCAAAATTTCAGATCCAAGACCAATCATTGGTGAAAATTGAATCACGAAGGGGAAGTGTTATGGTTAGAAGCAAATGGTCGGAAACGATCCGTCACGATACCATATTTGTACCTTTTCACTGGGCAGACTCGCAAAATATCAATCTCCTTGTTTCGAAAGAATTGGACCCTGAATGCAAAATGCCTGGATTTAAAGTCAGTGCTGTTAAGGTGAGCCCAGTAGTTGATTTCCTTACTTAAAAAATTTTCATGTTAGGAGACCTTACATGATAAGTTAATTTTAAAATGGTCTGTGATATAGTTTAGGAAACTTACAAACGGGAGGAAAACTAACATGGAAAAGAAAAAGTTGGTTCTTGTTGGAAATGGCATGGCTGGTGTCAAAACGATTGAGGAGATTATTAAACTATCAAGCGAATCATTTGAGATCACTATTTTCGGAAGCGAGCCTCATCCGAATTACAATAGAATCTTACTTTCAAAAGTATTACAAGGAGATACAAATGTAGAAGATATAACACTTAATGATTGGGATTGGTACCGAGAAAACAATATTCAATTATTCACAAGTGAAACAGTGATCAAGGTCGATTCGAAGCGTAAAGTCGTTATTACTGACTTAGGGAGAATGGAGCCGTATGATCAATTGATTATTGCGTCGGGATCTCTTCCGTTTATCTTACCGATTCCGGGAGCTGAAAAGGAAGGGGTAACGGCTTTTCGGGATATTAAGGACACAGATGTCATGCTTGAAACTTCGAAAAAGTATAAAAAGGCAGCCGTGATTGGTGGAGGTTTACTCGGGCTTGAAGCGGCAAGAGGTCTTTTAAACCTAGGTATGGATGTTTCGGTCATTCATCTCGCCCCATATTTGATGGAGCGCCAATTAGATCCGCAAGCAGGGAAGTTGCTGCAAACTGAATTAGAAAAACAGGGAATGAAATTTTTATTAGAAAAACAAACCCAAGAAATCTTTGGCGGCGATCGCGTAGAGGGACTAAGATTCAGCGATGGAACGTCGGTTGATGCTGACTTAGTTGTCATGGCTGTTGGCATCAAGCCAAATACGGAATTAGCCAAGGTAAGCGGGCTCGCTGTCAATCGAGGTATTGTCGTGAACGACTATATGCAAACGAGTATTCCTGATGTTTATTCTGTAGGGGAATGTGCAGAGCATAACGGAACAGTATACGGTCTAGTCGCCCCTTTATATGATCAAGGAAGAGTATTAGCAAAACAGATCTGCGGGTTGGAAACCAAAGGTTATCATGGATCTGTTTTATCCACACAGTTGAAGGTCTCTGGGGTAGAAGTGTTTTCAGCTGGAGACTTTATCGAAGGCGAAGGAAAGGAAGCCATCAAGGTTTTTGATGGTAATGACAAGATTTATAAGAAGATTGTGCTCCAAGACAATAAAATTGTTGGTGCCGTGCTGTTTGGTGATAGCAGTGAAGGAAATCGTCTCTTTTCGATGATTCAAAAGAAAGCGGATGTTTCTTCAACCACTAAGGTATCACTTTTACAACCGCTAAATGATGATTTTGGAAGTAGTTTAGTAGCTTCCATGAGTAACGAGGAAATTATTTGTGGCTGTAACGGTGTTTCTAAAGGAGCGATTATCGAGGCGATTCAGAATCAAGGATGTTCCTCTGTTGATGAAATTAAAGCCTGTACAAGTGCTTCCCGGTCTTGCGGCGGATGTAAACCGCTTGTCGCAGAAGTATTACAGCATACACTTGGTTCGGAGTTTGACGGCTCTATCCAGCAAGAAGCGATATGCAGCTGTACTGATTTATCTAGAGATGAAGTTGTGGAAGAAATTAAAATAAAAGGGTTGACCCATATCAAGGAAGTCATGAATGTACTTGGTTGGAGATCTGATGAAGGCTGCTCAAAATGCCGACCGGCTCTGAATTACTACTTAGGGATGGTTCATCCCATCGATTATCAGGATGAAAAGGAATCCCGGTTTGTTAATGAACGGATGCATGCAAATATTCAAAAGGATGGAACCTATTCGGTTGTACCACGAATGTATGGCGGTGTAACAAACGCCCAAGACCTGCGCCGAATTGCTGACGTGGTTGAAAAATACGATATTCCGTTAGTAAAACTAACCGGCGGGCAACGAATCGACTTGCTTGGAGTAAAAAAGGAAGACTTACCAAAAGTGTGGACAGATTTGGATATGCCGTCAGGGTTTGCGTATGGGAAATCGCTGCGTACGGTGAAAACCTGTGTTGGAGAACAGTTCTGCCGCTTTGGGACCCAAGATTCCATGGGACTGGGAATCGACCTCGAAAAGAAATTTGAAGGACTACAAACACCGCATAAGGTGAAAATGGCTGTTTCCGCTTGTCCGAGAAGCTGTGCAGAGTCTGGGTTTAAAGATATTGGTTTTATTGGAATTGACGGCGGCTGGGAGCTATATGTTGGTGGAAATGGCGGGACCCACGTACGCGGGGGAGACCTATTATATAAAGTAAAAACATCAGAAGAGGCCATGGAGATCACTGGTGCGTACCTTCAATATTACCGTGAAACAGCTAATTACTTGGAACGTACTTCGGCTTGGATTGAACGTGTTGGGTTAACACATGTACGATCTGTTCTAGAGGATAAAACAAAGCGTCAAGAATTAAATAAACGGATGGAAGATGCTCTATCGGTAATTAAGGATCCTTGGAAAACTATTACTGAAGATAAAACAGTAAGAAAAGAATTGTTTGAGAACGTAGTAATGTCTTAAAACATACAGCTAAAGGAGGAAATCATCCAATGATTAAGAAAAACGTAGAAGTGGTGTCAATCGGATCTGTAAAGGACCTGCCAGAACGATTAGGTAAAACTGTTATTGTCGGGGAAAAGGAAGTTGCAGTATTCAAATTATTAAACGGAACCATTCGTGCTGTAGAAAATCGATGTCCGCATAAAGGCGGTGTCCTGAGCGAAGGCTTGGTAAGCGGAGAATTTGTATTCTGTCCGATGCATGATTGGAAAATATGTTTGGATAATGGAAAAGTCCAAGAGCCGGATACTGGCTGTGTGAAAACCTATCAAACGAAAATAGTTGGGGAAGAAGTGTTTCTCCTCATCGATTAGTTCATATAAAGGAGGTCAGGTTCAAATGACCGATAAAAAGGGAAAAGTTTATATAGTTGGAGCCGGGCCTGGCGATCCTGATTTAATCACGATTAAAGCAATGAAATGCCTAGAGCAGGCAGATGTTATTTTATATGATCGATTAGTCAACCCGGTCTTACTAAGTTACGGTAAGGCTGATACAGAGTTGATTTATTGCGGAAAAGAGCCCGGGAACCATTGTGTTTCCCAGGACTCCATCCATGAGATATTACTCGAAAAAGCCAAGGCTTGCAAAACGGTCGTTCGTTTAAAAGGAGGCGACCCGTATATTTTTGGCCGCGGTGGTGAAGAAGCTGAAGTATTGGTTCAAAATGGAATCGAATTTGAAGTGGTTCCAGGGATCACATCTGGAATTGCTGCTCCAGCTTATGCGGGAATACCAGTCACTCACCGTGAACTGAGCCGATCCTTTGCCATGGTTACAGGTCATTGTTTGAACGGTCAACCCAATAATATACGCTGGGAACATCTCGCCCACGGCGTTGATACTTTGGCTATTTATATGGGTGTCAAACATCTTCCATATATTAAGGCCCAATTGCTAGCCTGCGGGAAGGATTCGTCTACACCGATTGCTGTCATTGAACAAGGGACAACAGGGAACCAACGAACAGTTGTTGGTACACTAGAGACAATCGTTGAAGTAGTAACAGAGAAACAAATTACCAATCCAGCCATGATTGTAATCGGAGAAGTGGTGAAACTATCGGATAAACTATCGTGGTTTCCTGAAAAGATTAAAGACGAGATACTTTTATAAGGGATTTGGGAGTTTATAATGAATATTATAGACTCTTTTTTTTCCCTTTTAATCTGGCAATCTAGAAAGAAGTGCAAAATTTTTATTGGTAATCAATTATTTCCATTGAATTTAGGTAGATTTTTTTGCTATTTCTCTCCATAATAATATTTATTGATTTTAATAGAGGAATAAATCAAATTATGTCGAATTGCATAAGTAAATATACCTAAACAAGAGGGCTGAACCATGAATAAATCCGGTCAAATTATCCTGGTGCTGATTTCGATTCTTTTTACCAGCTACCAAAAGATTTTCGATCATCTACCTTTTTTCTCGATTGACTTTTTTCTGTTTACCCTAATTGCCTGGGTGGTGGGATGGCAATATGATAAGGCACGCTACTATGAAAAAAAGGCTCGAGCGAGTGAAGAAAGCTATAAGAAATTGATCGATTCATTGCCTGCACCTGTCTATGTTACGCGGAATCATAAATTAGTATATGTAAATAAAGCAGCGCTTAGCATGATTGGTGCTGGGAACCTTGAAGATTTGACGGGGAAGTCCATTATGGATTTTATTGCTCCTGAATATCGAAGCCGGATGCTTGAACGATTTAAACAAATAAAGAAAGAAAAGCAGCCTGTTCACACCATTGATTACAAAGCCAAGCGATTGGATGGATCCACTTTTTTATTTGAAGTATCTTCTTTATTGATCGTTTTTGGTGGGAAAGAAGCCATCTTGTCCATTGGGAAGGACATAACTGAAAAAAGTGAAGAAACTGAACGCCTCATTCAAAAGTCTGAAAAATTAGCGCTGTTAGGTCAAATGGCAGCGGGAATAGCCCATGAAATACGAAATCCTCTCACCTCGATCAAAGGTTTTATTCAACTGTTAAAAACCAGCACCCAGAAAGAGGAATATTTTGAGATATTGTTATCTGAACTCGACCGAATCAATGAAATCGTCGGGGAATTTCTGGTCCTGGCCAAACCTTCAGCAGCCGTCTATAAGACACAAGATATTAGAATCCTCTTAAAGGATGTCATCACCTTAATAAACAACCAATCACTTTTGAATAATATTCAAATCAATGTAGATTTTGCTCCTGATTTACCGTTGATCAGCTGTGAGGAAAATCAATTAAAGCAAGTGTTTTTAAATCTACTTAAAAACGCGATGGAAGCGATGCCTAAGGGTGGATCTATCCATGTGGCCGTAAAAGAAAAAGAAGAGGGAAAAATATCGATTCAGATTATCGATCAAGGGATCGGTATCCCACAAGAACGGATTTCTACTCTTGGAGAACCATTTTATACAACTAAGGAAAAAGGAACGGGTCTCGGCTTAATGACCTGCTACAAAATAATCGAAGGTCATAATGGGACGCTAAATATTTATAGTAAAATGAATGAAGGAACAACAATTGAAATCATTTTACCAACGATTACTCAGCCGTTATTGAAGATGGAAGTGAGCCATTCTTAGTGAATGGCTTGTTCTATGTAGATGAAAAAATGATAAACTATCCTATAGATAGTCGATTAATCGGTTTTGGAGGAAGTTATGAAAAAGAATATGTATGTATTTTGGGGTCTAGTCATCACGACGTTAATTTCAGCACTTGATGCTAATATTATGCAAACAGCCAGTCCGACCATTGTTAAACAACTTGGTGGCATGGAGTTATTTGCATGGATATTTGTTGTTTATATGTTAGCTAGCACTGTTACTGTGCCGTTATACGGTAAATTATCGGATATGTATGGCCGGAAAAACCTGTTAATGTTTTCCGTGGGCTTATTTACACTAGGTTCCATTCTTTGTGGGATGGCGAATTCCATGGTCACGCTGATTATATTTAGGGGAATTCAAGGTTTAGGTGCAGGTGGGATGATTCCACTTTCCATGATCATCGTAGGTGATTTGTTTACAATTGAACGTCGCGGGAAAATTCAAGCGGTATTTAGCAGTATTTGGGCCATCTCATCTATTGTTGGTCCCATACTAGGATCTTTCTTTGTGGAAGCATTAACATGGAGATGGATATTCTTTATAAATATTCCCATCGGTATTGCCAGCGTGCTTTGTTTGCTGCCCTATAAAGAACAGATGGAATTTAAGAAAACACATATTGACTATAAAGGTTTCTTCTTATTCGGGATTTCTATTACGCTATTATTGTTATCTACTAATATAGAACACTCTATCTGGTTATTGATTCTAGGAGTCATTGGTTTAATTGTCTTTGTTTTAGTAGAACGAAAAGAATCCCATCCGTTCCTTCCTGTTTCATTATTTAGGAACAAGGGAATTCTGATGACGAACCTTTTCATGTTAGTTTATTGTTTGGCCTTTTTTGGAACATCTAACTTTATTCCTTTGTACCTGCAAGAAGGCAGTCACATGAGTATTTATAAAAGCGGGCTCATCCTGCTAAGTATTGCCGTTGGCTGGACTTTCGGAAGCACCCCTGCGGGAAAGTGGATCCTTCGCTTTGGGTATAAGCTCCTTTTTATTATTGGAAGCTTCATCACAACAGTTTCAGGCTTAGCATTATATTTGTTCATCACAGATATATCTTATGTTAGCTTGTTTATCATCTTAACGATCCAGGGTGTTGCTTTTGGTTTGTTGTTTGCAGTAGGAACAATCGCATCCCAAGAATTTGCTGAAGCCCACATCAAAGGGATGTCCACCTCATTGCAAATGTTTTTAAAAAATATCGGAACTTCCATCGGAGTTACTGTTATGGGACTGATCATCAATCAAGCTGTAAACATCCATATTGGAATGAAAAACTTATTTCTATATGCACTGATATTAAGCTTAATTAATATTGTAGTAAGTTTCTTAATCCCTGCAAAAACAACCACTTCCAGTGAGAATAACTAGCCTATATGTTTGATAAACGATAAACTGCCCTTATGAATCCCTCATGAGGGCAGTTTTTTTTCACTATTAATCTATTTAAGAATTTCCTTAAATTCTTTCCCCTTCTGGACATAGTGATCGCTAGACATCTGCAGCAGGTCCAGGTCCTTTTGGGTTATTTCTCTCACCACTTTACCAGGAGACCCCAACACTAGGGAACGAGGAGGAATTTTAATACCGCCAGCTAACAGTGTATTGGCCCCAATAATACAATCTTCACCAATCTCAACATTATCTAAAAGCGTCGAACCCATTCCAATAATGCATCGCTTACCAACCTTACAGCCATGCAAAATAACATTATGGCCAATTGTCACGTCATCTGCAATTTCGACCGGGAATCCTTCGAACAAATGAATTGTTGAATTATCTTGAATGCTGCACCGTTCACCGATGATAATTGGTCCGTCATCCCCGCGTAGTACCGCGTTAAACCAAACGGAAGAATCCTTTCCAATTCTTACATCACCAATTAAATAGGCACCGGGTGCTACAAATACTGAGTCATGGACAACAGGGGAAATACCTTTGTAAGGGATAATCAACTCAATCTCTCCTTTTAACAATCAGAATTATCTTTCTATTAAACTAAATATACCACGAAAAAATGGCCAAGAAGGGTTTTTATCATCAATTTGAATCTATTTTCGTTAATAATGAATTATTTGCATCTTTTTTTCATGATAGAATCTTCAAAACGCCAAAAAATTTTGCGTATATTGATAAATTATTTATTTTGCGCAAAATTAATTTGCACCAAATCCAATGAAAACCCTTTATTTGTGCAAAAATACAAGTTGGCACATAACTTGCATATTTAATTGATGTAGCAAACGACAAGGGGGAACAACCATTGAAAACATATTCACATGAACCATTTACAAACTTCGAAGATGAAAAAAATAAACAGGCCTTCCAAGATGCACTCGCCTTTGTACAAACACAGCTTGGCAAGGATTATCCAATAGTCATCGGTGGAGAACAGATTACAACTGAGGAAAAAATTATTTCTATTAATCCAGCAAATAAAGAAGAAATCATTGGTCGAGTATCAATGGCAGATCAAGAATTAGCAGAAAAGGCGATGCATGCCGCAGTAACCACATTTGAAACGTGGAAAAAGTGGAGACCAGAACATCGTGCCAACATTTTATTCAAAGCAGCCGCCATTTTGCGCCGCAGGAAACATGAGTTTTCAGCTTATCTAGTGAAAGAAGCCGGAAAACCATGGAAGGAAGCGGATGCAGATACAGCCGAGGCGATCGACTTTATCGAGTATTATGGCCGTCAAATGCTTCAATTAAAAGAAGGTTCACCGGTAAATAGTCGAAATGGGGAATTTAACCAGTACAACTACATCCCACTAGGTGTAGGAATTATTATTTCACCTTTCAACTTCCCATTAGCGATTATGGCAGGAACCACCATTGCAGCAATTGTTTCGGGTAATACAGTTCTTCTTAAGCCTGCAAACTCAACACCAGTAGTTGCCGCAAAATTCGTTGAGTTAATGGAGGAAGCAGGTCTTCCAGAAGGAGTGTTAAACTTTGTGCCAGGTAGCGGTGCGCAAATTGGTGATTACCTTGTTGATCATCCAAAAACACGCTTTGTATCCTTTACAGGTTCACGTGAAGTAGGCTGCCGTATTAATGAACGGGCCGCGAAGGTTCATCCAGGTCAAAAATGGATCAAACGTGTGATAGCTGAAATGGGTGGTAAGGACACAGTGGTTGTTGATAATGATGCTGATTTAGATTTAGCTGCTTCAAGCATTGTATATTCCGCTTTCGGTTTTTCAGGACAAAAATGTTCGGCAGGTTCTCGAGCAGTCATTCATCAGGATGTGTATGACGTCGTGCTTGAGAAAGTTGTGGCACTAACAAGAACACTTACGCTTGGAAATCCTGAAGAGGCCACTACTTATATGGGACCTGTTATTGATGCAAAATCGTTCAAAAAAATCATGAATTATATGGAAGTAGGCAAGCAAGAAGGCCGACTTATGACGGGCGGCGAAGGCGATGATTCTAAAGGGTACTTCATCCAGCCGACAATCTTCGCTGACTTAGATGAAAACGCACGCCTTATGCAAGAAGAAATTTTCGGACCAGTTCTTGGTATGTGTAAAGCCCGTGACTTTGACCATATGATGACCATTGCTAATAATACGGACTATGGTTTAACGGGTGCATTAATTTCGAATAATCGCGAACATATTGAACGCGCACGCGAAGAATTCCATGTGGGGAATCTGTATTTTAACCGCACTTGTACAGGTGCGATTGTTGGATACCAGCCGTTTGGCGGTTTCAATATGTCTGGAACAGATTCGAAAGCGGGCGGTCCAGAATATTTACTGCTTCATATGCAAGCGAAAACAACATCTGAAACACTTTAATAACTACATCATTGATCCCTCGGGTGGGTTCGGGAACTCAACCTACCCGAGGTAAATAGAGGAGGAACTATCATGACAGTCTCAGAAACTACTAAAACGAATCAAATTATTGAACAAACACATAAATTCGGTGCCAATAACTATCATCCACTGCCAATCGTTATTGCGAAGGCGGAGGGTGTTTGGGTGGAAAGTCCAGAAGGAAACCGTTACATGGATATGCTAAGTGCCTATTCAGCAGTGAACCAAGGACATCGTCATCCAAAAATCATTCAAGCATTGAAGGACCAAGCAGATAAGGTCACACTTACTTCTCGTGCATTTCATAATGATCAACTCGGACCATGGTACGAAAAAATTTGTCAATTAACCAATAAGAATATGGCCCTCCCAATGAATACTGGTGCAGAAGCGGTTGAAACGGCACTTAAAGCAGCCCGTCGCTGGGGTTATGATGTAAAAGGCATTGCTGAAAACCAAGCAGAAATAATTGCCTGTGTAGGAAATTTCCATGGCCGGACGATGGGTGCTGTTTCCTTATCATCAGACCCGGAATATAAGCGCGGCTTTGGCCCAATGCTGCCTGGAATCAATTTAATTCCTTATGGTGATCTCGAAGCATTGAAAGCTGCCATCACACCAAACACAGCTGCATTTTTAATTGAACCAATTCAAGGTGAAGCCGGGATTATCTTACCGCCAGAAGGCTTTTTGAAAGCGGCATCAGATTTATGTAAGGAAAACAAGGTATTGTTCATTGCGGATGAAATTCAAGTGGGCTTAGCGCGGACAGGTAAAATGTTTGCCTGCGATTGGGAAGACGTAAATCCTGATATGTTGATCTTAGGTAAAGCATTAGGCGGCGGGGTATTCCCAATTTCCTGTGTCGTGGCAAATTCTGATGTATTAGGTGTATTTAATCCAGGGTCCCACGGGTCAACGTTTGGAGGAAATCCATTAGCATGTGCCGTGTCACTTGCTGCTTTGGAAGTGATCGAGGATGAAAAACTAGCAGAACGCTCGCTAGAATTAGGCAAATACTTCTTTGAAAAATTACAGTCCATTACCAATCCAAAAATTAAATCGGTAAGAGGCAAAGGGTTATTTATCGGGGTTGAACTTACAGAAGCCGCAAGACCATATTGTGAGCAATTAAAAGAAGCAGGTTTATTATGTAAAGAAACCCATGACACAGTGATTCGTTTCGCACCACCACTTACCATTACAACAGAAGAAATCGATTGGGCCTTTGAAAAAATCAAAACGGTTTTAAGCTAATTTAAAAATATATATAAAACTATAAACTATTATACGACGGGGTGTCAGGCATGTCAGTGAAACCAATGGTAACTGAAATGGAAAAACAACAACAAGAAGAACAAGAATCTTTAAATCTATTCAATTCAACACAAACGATCATCCAACAAGCTTTATCTAAATTAGGCTATAACAATGAAATGTACGAATTATTAAAGGAACCGATTCGTTTATTAACTGTCCGCATACCAGTAAAAATGGATGATGGTTCTGTCAAAATATTTACAGGCTATCGTTCTCAGCATAATGATGCGGTTGGTCCAACAAAAGGCGGTGTCCGTTTTCATCCGGAAGTGGATGAGGAAGAAGTAAAAGCGTTGTCCATATGGATGAGCTTAAAGTGCGGAATTACTAATCTTCCGTATGGCGGCGGGAAAGGCGGGATCATCTGTGATCCTCGCAACATGTCTTTTAGAGAGCTTGAAAGCTTAAGCCGCGGATATGTCCGGGCGATTAGCCAAATTGTTGGCCCATCGAAAGACATTCCTGCACCCGATGTTTATACCAATTCACAAATCATGGCATGGATGATGGATGAATACAGCCGTTTACGTGAATTCGATTCACCAGGTTTTATTACTGGGAAACCAATCGTCCTCGGCGGATCACAAGGTCGTGAAACAGCCACTGCACGCGGTGTAACGATTTGTATTGAAGAAGCATTGAAGAAAATTGGTAAGGAACTTCAAGGAGCGCGCGTTGTCATTCAAGGATTTGGGAATGCTGGAAGTTACTTGGCAAAGTTTATGCATGATTCTGGGGCGAAGGTAGTTGCCGTTTCCGATGTATATGGTGGTATTTATGATCCAAACGGACTAGATATTAATTACTTACTGGACCGAAGAGATAGTTTCGGTACCTTCTCAAAGCTCTTCAAAAACACAATCACCAATCAAGAACTACTAGAATTAGATTGTGATATTCTTGTTCCGGCAGCCATTTCAAACCAAATCACTGCCAAAAATGCGGCCAATATTAAAGCACCTATTGTTGTCGAAGCAGCAAATGGACCAACAACACTTGAAGCAACAAGAATTCTTACTGAACGTGGAGTCATTCTTGTACCAGATATACTTGCAAGTGCAGGCGGAGTAACTGTCTCTTATTTTGAATGGGTGCAAAATAATCAAGGATATTATTGGACCGAAGAAGAAGTAGATGAAAAGCTTATAAAAGTAATGGTTGATTCTTTTGAAAATATCTATCAAACAGCTAAAACACATCAAGTAGATATGCGATTAGCAGCATATATGGTTGGTATCAGAAAAGTTGCTGAAGCGTCTCGTTTCAGAGGATGGGTATAAAAGAAATTATAAGACGAATCGCCCAACGTTTGGACCGAGAAATCTTGATCTGTTCAATGACTGTAAGAAACTAAAAAGGAGTGAAGAAATTGTCAGTAACGGAAGAAGCTATCTTCAGTCCATGTTCTGGTACTGTAGAAACTGTTTTTACCGAGGAAAATAATCATGTATATGAGTGGGAGAAATTGTTTTTAATAAGAACCCAGAACGGTAGAATGGAAGAGGTTTCAATCGGGATAAGCGGGCATATCACCTCTTTACCTGTCAAAGAGGGTCAAGAAGTAAACACTCAAACCGTCCTAGCAACCATCCAAGATGATTTGATAATTACAGGATCTGAATAAAGTACTTCATTTCTATTAAAAAACTCTTTTCGTCATTCGAAAAGAGTTTTTTATATTTTTGCTGTCGACTTAAAATAAGGTAATAACAGTGTTAAAAGTGGCTTGAACAGATGTAAGCGCTTTATAATTAACAAAATAATTAAAATAGTCAAAATATATTGACAGGTTATTTTTTCAGTGGTAACCTTATAAAAAATTGAAGAAGAATCAATGATGAGAAGAGTAGGGTAAGTCCTTGTTCCACAGAGAGTCGACAGTTGCTGAAAGTCGATGTCAGGACGTATTCGAAGATCATCTCGGAGATGTGTAGCTGAAACGATGGAGTAAGCTAGACCGGAATGTCCGCCGTTACAATGGAACGCGTACCAGAGTGGTACGTTGATCGAGAGCTGTAGTGTTGGTTGCTGCAGAAGTAGGGTGGTATCGCGAGTTCACTCGTCCCTATATTATGGGGGCGAGTTTTTTGTGTTTAAAAATAGTAGTTGAACTTATTAATTTTACTTGATGGATGCAAAAAATTAGGAGGGAAAAGGAATATGAGTCAACAAGTTGATAAGAAAGTGTTTAATGTGGAGGATATTATTATTGCCAGCCATAACATTAAGGATGAAATTGCACCAACTCCCCTGCAATACAATCACTTGTTATCAGAACGATATGGCTGCCATGTCTACTTAAAACGAGAGGATTTACAAAGCGTTCGTTCCTTTAAAATCCGCGGTGCATATAATCGGATTAAAAAATTGAATGAGGATGAGTTAAAGAACGGAATTATCTGTGCAAGTGCAGGTAATCATGCACAGGGGGTTGCTTATTCCTGTCATCTCTTAAATATCCATGGGAAAATCTTTATGCCAAGTACCACACCAAAACAAAAGGTAAACCAAGTGAAATTTTGGGGCAAGGAAGATGTTGAGATTGTTTTGATTGGAGATACTTTTGACGATGCCTATGAAAAAGCAATGGAATGCAGTCAATTAGAAAATCGGACCTTTATCCATCCTTTTGATGATCCCGACGTGATTGCCGGACAAGGGACAGTGGCCGTTGAATTGCTCAATGATTGCCCGGAGAAAATTGATTACCTTTTTGGTGCCATTGGCGGTGGAGGGCTAATGTCAGGAGTCGGTACATACCTTAGACACTATTCTCCACAAACTCTATTAATTGGGGTTGAACCACAAGGAGCACCTGGCATGAAGGAATCCTTTTTAAAAGGGGAAGTAACCTCATTAAAAGAAATCGATCCATTCGTGGACGGGGCAGCGGTAAAGACAGTAGGTACGTTAACTTATAATATTTGTAAGGAGATCGTTGACGATATTCTTGTTGTTCCTGAAGGCAAGGTATGTACAACACTCTTATCCTTATACAATGAAAATGCCATCGTTGTGGAACCGACTGGAGCACTTTCAGTGGCGGCCTTGGATATGTATGCTGAGGAAATTAAAGGCAAGACTGTGGTCTGTATCGTCAGTGGCGGAAACAACGATATTGGCCGAATGCAGGAAATTAAAGAGCGTTCAAAAATCTACGAAGGATTGCAGCATTATTTCATCGTCAATTTCCCGCAGCGTCCAGGTGCCTTACGTGAGTTTCTGCTTGATGTTCTTGGTCCAAACGACGATATTAGCCATTTTGAATATACGAAGAAGAATAATCGTGAAACGGGCCCAGCATTAGTGGGAATTGAGTTGAAGGATAAAGGAGATTATTCGCCATTGATTGAACGCATTAAAGCAAAAGGATTTTTATATCGTGAAGTCAATAAGGACAGTACTCTGTTTCAAATGTTGGTATAGTTCCATACTTTTTGGAGAGGTCGGACGTGACGGTTCGACCTCTTTTTGGCGTTAAAATGGGATTAAAATCAACTTCTTACACTATTTTGCTTAATAGACTCTTAACAAATGATGCAATTAAGGTATAATATTATTTGTCAATGATAGAAACATCAATAAATTATGAACTCCTAATTATTATTTTGTACTTTGCTGTTGATACAGCTTAGTCCATAATACTAATTTTGTGTAGATTCAAAAGTGGAAAGAGAGTGTTCAGAATGGGACGTAAGTGGAACAATATTAAAGAAAAGAAAGCTTCAAAAGATGCAAATACTAGTCGTATTTACGCTAAATTTGGAGTAGAAATTTATGTAGCAGCAAGACGAGGCGAACCTAATCCTGAATCCAATCAGGCTTTAAAATTCGTGCTCGAGCGTGCAAAAACATATAATGTACCAAGACACATTATTGACCGTGCGATTGAAAAAGCAAAAGGCGGATCAGAGGAAAGCTACTCTGAACTTCGTTATGAAGGATTCGGACCAAATGGATCAATGGTTATCGTTGATGCTCTAACAAATAACGTAAATCGTACCGCATCAGATGTACGTGCGGCATTTGGTAAAAACGGCGGGAACATGGGCGTAAGCGGCTCTGTAGCTTATATGTTCGATGCAACGGCGGTTATCGGTGTGGAAGGTAAAAACGAGGAAGATGTGCTTGAATTACTAATGGAAGCGGATGTCGATGTACGAGACATTATTGAAGAAGAGGATTCTGTGATTGTCTACGCTGATCCAGAACAGTTCCATGCGGTTCAAGAAGCCTTTAAAAATGCAGGAATTACTGACTTTACCGTTGCAGAACTAACAATGCTTGCGCAAAATGAAGTAACACTCCCTGAAGACGCACAAGCTAAATTCGAGAAAATGATTGATGTATTAGAGGACCTAGAAGACGTTCAACAAGTGTATCACAATGTTGACTTAGGTGAATAAGCATTAAAGCAGACCTGTACAATTATCAAGATCTAGTGTTCAAATAAAATATAAAGATGTCACATATTAGGCCTATAAAATATGTGACATCTTTTTTTGTTTTTTTATTGAAATGTCATAAGAATAATGACGATTGTCCAGACCAGTCTTGTCCTATGACAATATAATAAAATGTACTTATCAGATAATGGAGAATAAAACTGGTAAAGATACATCCTTCACTAAAAAACCTTTAAAGATAGGATGACAAAGCTTATGCGAACTATTGTATTTATTGAAACGAATAAATCTGGATCTAGTAGAGAAGCCATAAAAGCTGCGGAGCGACTCGGCTATTTTACGGTGTTATTCACCAATAGACAAAAGTACATGCAGCAAAGAACAGAATTTCCCGAGGTCCATCAAATGATTTTAGCGGAATTATCCAATCTTGATGAAATCAGAAAAAATCTTCACAATCTACATCAACAAGGTAAACAAATAAAAGCCATTATGAGTTTTGTACATTCATATGTCCATGTAGCAGCAACCCTGTCAGAAGAATTTTGTTCAACGGTCGTTTCTACCGATGCCATTTTAAAAATGGAGAATAAAGTTTTAACTCGTGAGCTTCTGAAAGGACACCCCAATTCTCCCTATTATGAACTTTATAATTCAAATGATTATTCCTTAGAGTACTTTGTTGATATTGCTAAAAACTATTTACCTCTTATTGTAAAATCCCCCACTTCTGCCGGTTCAAAAGATGTGATGTTGGTAAAAGACGAGAAACAGTTAAAGCTCGCAATACAAGCATTAAAGAAAAAAAATAAACAGATTTTACTGGAAGAGTATTTAGAAGGACCACAATTTTTAATTGAAGTTTTAGTACACAATGGAAAAGTTCATATTGTCGCGATCATCGAACAACAAATTACTTTTTTACATCGATTTATCGTAACTGGATATAGCCTACTTCCACATGTCAATCAAAGAATGTACGATAGTGTCCTGGACACAATAACTTCCATCTTAAAGCCGTTTGATATGAGAAATGGTACCTGCCACCTTGAAATGCGTCTTGTAAATGGAGTGTGGAAATTAATTGAAATTAATCCGAGAATCTCAGGCGGTGCGATGAATCGAATCATCGAAATAGGCTATGGAATTAATTTAGTAGAAGAAACCATCCAACTAATGTTAGGAAAGGAGCCTCGCCTTACGAAAAAACACAGGAAGTATGTTTATGCACATTATTTAACCGTAGATTCTAGAGGCATATTACAGAAAGTAACCGGGAAAGAAATCAGCTCTCAATATCCGGGTATAGAAGAGGTATATATTAAACCTCGACAAGGACAGATCGTACGTCCGCCTTTATCAATGGGAGATCGTTGTGGATACATTTTAGCATCCTCCTATAATAAATTAGAAGCGAAAAGAAATGCCATCCGAGCAGCAGACAATATACATTTCTACATTGACCCCATTTAAAATTCCTGAGTGACAATAATGATCATCGTGTTTGTTTAATGATTAAACATAAATTGCTAGTCTTTTAATGAGAAAAATGATTTTGGAGAGGTGAAAAGAAGTATAATGACGCTAATTGGCATGCTTCATCATCGTCGAGATCCAAGTAAGGTAAAGAAAGCTTATGCTTATGCCGCTGTAGCTAAAGCAGAAGGTGTAACCTTTTTTTACTTTACCCCAGGGAAGGTGAATATTAAACAGCAAACAATTTTGGGGAAATCCTATGAAAATGGCCGTTGGATTGAAAGAGAATTTCCCTTCCCAGATGTCATATATAATGCAAGCTATCTTTCGAGTGAGAAAACGCAACACATCTTTGATTATTTGTATGATAGGATTCCGTTTACTAGTCATTCGATTGGGGACAAATTATCGGTATATAACAGAATTAAAAAAGCAAATAAATTTAAACATTACCTTATCCCATACTACGAAATAACTAACGTGAAAATTTTTTTTGACATGATCGATCGTTATCAAAAAGTAATTATCAAACCATTATCTGGCCATCAAGGTGGAGGTGTTGTTTTTATAGAAAAAGATGGTTCAAACTATTACAAAATAAATGATGCAGGGGTCGAATCAGTTATTAATGAAAAAGGAATGCTAGATTGGTTATCTCATAAAGTGCAAGAACAAGAGTACATTATTCAACAGTTTATTACCAGTCAAACAAATTCTGGTCATGTTTTTGATTTCCGGTTGCATGTCCAAAAAAATGGAGAAGGAAAATGGGTAATAACTTCTATTTATCCAAGGATTGGGCGTTTAGGGACGATAACTTCTAATATGGCCAGTGGTGGCTATAGCACATATTTGGACATTTTTTTAAAAACAGAGTTTGGTGACTCCTGGTTTGATATTAAAAGATATCTTGAACAGTTTGCAATCAGTTTTTCAAATCATTTTGACTCTTTATATGACAATGAATTAGATGAATTAGGAATAGACGTCGGAATTGATGCGAGCCAAAAATTATGGCTTTTTGAAGTGAACTGGAGACCAGGTCCGCCAAATATATATAGTCTTGAATTAGATGTAGCGAAAAATACAATTTTGTATGCAAAATATTTAGCGGATAAAAATAAAGATTAAATGGCAAACAAACATATAACACGAATACATGATACAACAAAAGGCAGCGTACCGATCATGAATCTCAACTCCAATTGTGAACAATTGGGTTGTTATTCAGAAAGGATAGCTGCCTTTTAATATGTGAATTTTCTATTATTTATCGCTTTAAATAGTCGATGACATCATCAAAGTCTGAATCATTTCCGCCCGTTTTGAAATATACAATGTCATTAGGACGTAAAAATGAATCAAAAAATCTTTTCATCTCATCAGGATCTGAAAAATGATAAACATGCTGCGGCTTTACTCCTGCCTCTATAGCAGGCTTTTGAAAATCTTTTGCAATAAACCCTTTGGTGATGAGAATATCTACACCCGAAGAAGCGATTAAATGTCCTGCCTTTTCATATTCTTCATCTGCATATTTTCCTAACGCTGCCATTTTTCCAAGAACCACAATTTTTCTTTGGAATGGCAATGCGATCTTGCTTAATGTTTCCAAGCCTGTTCTTAAAGAAGCTGGATTTGACTTCCACGTATCATCCACCAGTATGGTTTGATTTCGACCATCCATTACTTGAAAATGGGATCTCATGTGTGGATAAGAAGCTAATCTTTTTAATGCATAGTGAATATCGACACCTAACATGGCAGCGGCTGCTACTGAAGCGACTGAATTATATACACTATGCTCCCCAAGACCCGGTATATATCCTCTGTATTCATTTTGCATATATTCCATCCAAAAAGTCATACCTGATGACGTATATTTATATCTCTTAATCCTAAAAATAGCATTCTTGTTTTTTCCGAATGTGATAATCTCTCCCTTAAATTTAGTGGTATCGATCGAGGAGAGATAGGGGTCGTCCGAGTTTAGAATGAGAATTCCCTCATTGTTCATCCCTTGCATAATCTTTGCTTTTTCTGCTAGATAATCATCAAATGAACGAATTTGATCTGTATGATCCACATCTATCATCGTCAAAATCCCCATTGTCGGGTAAAAATACTTACAGGACGCCTTCATATCCCCTTTTTTAGATACGGCTGTTTCAAACACTGCCACATCCGTATCTTCCTCAATTCCCAATAAATATGAAAGGTTGTAATAATCGGCATTTTTGCTAGAAATGGTTGACTGCACATTATGAGTATCTTCTAAAATGTGTTTTAACATTTCCTTCGTCGTAGACTTTCCACATGTACCTGTAATGGCCACGACAGGAATGCTAAACAGGTGCCTGTAATACGAGGTGAATTTAAACAAACTATCTTTGAGATTCTTTACCATAATGATTTGATTAGGATGTAAACTTTCCATGTGAGAAAATGGGGTATCTGTAACGATAAATACATTTTTGTACTTCTTTATCCTTTCAACCGGCACCTCTCGATTGTTAAAACGAAAATATAAAGTATTACTCTCAATTTCAGATCTGTCATCAGTTACCGTCTCAATCCAAATCCCTTTTTGATTATCATGAGGCTGAATGTTCATGGCAGTTAAAATGTTTTCCAATAATAATGTCTTCAAAATGTCCCTCCTGAAGTTCCTTTTTTGAAAAAAGCATCTACCCTTAATACTGTCCGATAAGGTAGAAGTGATTAAAAATTCAAAGGCTTATATATCATATGACATGTCCCCTAATGCAGGTGTGTGATAACAACTCAGGCAATTAGCGGAAATTGTCATGCGAAGGGAACGATTAGAGGTTAATTGTTCCCATGATTTCCGAAAAAAGAAGCCCACGGGACCACATAGATGTTTAATAGGTACAACACAAGTCAACTTTTCGCTTTATCCCCTTAAAGTGTGTTATTATTCATAATATTACCAACCTAGAAAGGATGAATAAGATGTCATTGGAAAGTGTAAAGGTCCATTTTAAACAATGGGATCGTGAAAATGATGTAATGGAATTTGAAACCTCCAGCGCAACTGTAGAGCAAGCGGCTGAGACAATTGGAGTGGCTCCAGCCCGAATTGCTAAAACTTTATCTTTTCGGGGGAGCGAAGATAAGGCTATTTTGATCGTTGCCGCAGGGGATGCAAAAATCGACAATAAGAAGTTTCGGGAACAGTTCGGTTACAAAGCACGCATGCTCTCTCCCGATGAAGTCCTCGAACAAACCGGACATGCCATTGGTGGTGTGTGTCCGTTTGGATTGAATAAAGAGTTAGACGTGTACTTGGATATCTCCATGCAGCGCTTCGAAACACTATATCCAGCTTGCGGAAGCACCAATTCTGCGATTGAATTAACGAAAGAAGAGTTATTTACATATTCTTTTGCAAAGAAATGGATTGATGTATGTAAAGGTTGGGAAGAAGAAGAAGTGCCATCACAAGAAAGTCATCAAATCGAGGTTTAAATTAAAGGATCACCCTAGAAGCCAGTTGAGTTATGCGGAGGAATTCGTTCAACAGTAACTATAGAAGCCCTTTGATGCCTGTTAATCGAAAAAAACAAGACCAATGGTAACCATAGGATTCCTTTGATGCCCGTTGATCGATAAAAACAAGACCAAAGGTAACCATAGGAGTCCTTTGATGCCAGTTAATCCAAAAATATCCCACCCAAGGGAATCAATAAAGGACTATATGCTCACCAATAAGAAAATCAAAAAAAGACCGAGCAAATTGCCCGGTCTTCCTTTATTCATAAACCAATTACATAACACTTTCCCCATTATCATAATTAAATTGCCATTCAATACCAAACTTATCTTTAAGGGAACCATAGCATTTGCTCCAGAAGGTTTCTTGAAGCTCCATGACTACCGTACCGCCTTCTTTCAGTTGGTTAAAATAAGACTTAATCTTTTCCAAATCTTTATTAACAATAGCTAGACTTATGTTATTACCTGCTATAAACGGCATCCCAGGGAAAACATCAGAAAACATAACGTTACTTCCATCAATATTAAGCCTTGTATGCATGACCAAACCTTTTGCTTCTTCTGGAAGAGGATAGTCTGGGTTCTGCGGCGTTTCCCCAAATGTCATAATTTGCGGCTTTTCTAAGCCAAATACCTCCGCGTAAAATTCTGCTGCCTCACGACAGTTCCCATTAAAATTAAGATAAACATCCACTGACATGTGTGATAACCCCTTTTTTATAAAATATAAACATTGGTAATTGTACCATTTACTGGACAAATTTCAAATTCCAATTAGTCCAAACTCATAACCTGACCCAGATAAATAATTTAGTTTCCGAGCGAATACACTTTACAATCATCCGATTTTGAATTTACAGAAAGAAGGTAACTTGTGATGAAATTCAAAATACATCGTTGTAATTGTCGGAAATTATGGTCCATTCAAACGCGAAAAACAAAGTTTACAGCCATTTCCGTTCTCGTCGATGGAAGGTGGGGCACAGAATTGAAACCCCATCGGAAATATAACCCCAAAGGATTTGTGACAACAAACGCAAAACAAGATATTATTGTTAATCCAACAGTAGAAGAAGTAGGGAAATTTGAAAAAGTGGCAAAACTGATTTATGACAAAAAGAATGTTAATTTTAACGTTCATCAAGGCGAATCATTATTCTTCGCCGAAGACGGCACCTGTTATTTACTAAAAAGATTATAACTATTAAACATTTAATAATTAAAATGCTTCTGAACTAATTCTTCAATTTCGTCACTATTTTTATAAACGAAAATCCCCCGCATCAAAAAATACGGGGGCCTTAGATCCGTTATCTAGGCGTGATTGGTTTCACGCTAATAGCAGGGGAGGTAGTCGAAATAATACATCCTTCTAAATGTTCGGAATTTAACAAGCCTAAATTTAGAGCTGCCTTAATTTTTACCTCATCGGGCTTTTTCACTACCTGGATAAGTTCGTTCATCTGTAACTCTTCTAATCTTTTAATGGTTTCAACTTCATCATATTTTTCAGTCTTGCGAATTTGCCGTTGGAGTTTATAGCCACTAATGGTAATTTCACCTTTATGATCCGTACCGACTAAATTATTAAAATAATTTTGAAAAGCATCCTTTAATGTATTCATTTCCATTTCTATTTCTTTTTTCTGCTTATTCAACTCGTAATACTTCACCAACATTTCACCCGTAATCAAATTCCCCATTTGTACCCTCCTCTTGTTGCGAACGTATATTCTTATTTTATGATTTACCTCTTCAAAAAAGAACCTGAAAAAAGGGGTGAAGCAAAAAACATTTGCTTTCTTGTTTAGTTAATGGCAAGCTATATAAAGAGTAAAAACTTCATTGGAAAGATTGAATAGGTGATTAACATGATTGAGGTAAAGACATCCAAACTTAGTGATGGGGAATTAAATAGAGGAGTATTTGCAACTCGTGATATCGCAAAAGGGGAGCTGATTCATGAAGCACCCGTTATTCCTTATCCAAATGAGGAGCATGTACATATTGAGAAAACGCTGCTTGCTGATTATGCGTTTGAATATGGAATCAACCACACCGCACTTCTCTTAGGGTATGGAATGCTATTTAACCATTCATATGAGCCGAATGCTACATATGAAATTAATTTTCCAAATCACACGTTTGACTTTTACGCATACAAAGATATAAAAGCAGGGGAAGAAATCCTGATCAACTATAATGGTGAAGAAGACAATAATGACCCGCTTTGGTTCAATAAAGATGAATCGGAAAATGGAGAAAAGGACAGATTATAGCAGCGGCGCTGCTTCATCTGTCCTTTTTCTTTGTTATAAAATCAATTAGTGCAAATACACGTGAAAGTCCGGGCCACTCCTGAGACATTAATATTTTAATTATTTGAAATATCTGTTATTATGAAATGGTCCAAAAAAACGAACATTCGCTTCTTAGCATTGTTGCAAAATTGGATGGAACGATGGATATTTATAGTATTGTCTTATAGCTAGGGAAATCCCTTTCGCAATATTTGTGGCCATTGTATAAATAAGATGAAGGTTCGTTGATAGTAGAGAGCATTCTAATGTTGGGTCATTTTCCAACACAACTCCCATAATGCTGCAGTCTCCAATCGGGGGAAGACTTTTTCCTAATCCGGACCCAGGCAGGAGGGACCCATCACGAACCACGATGGAATTTAAGATTCTTTCTGAACCGAGAACACTATCGATGGCAATGACAAAACTATTCTGGGGCAGAGTAATCTGTGAAACCTTAGGGACAAGTGTTTGTCCATCTAGGGGTGACTGCAGATTCCCGACTACTGTTAAGTGTTGTGGATATAGATCATGAAGCAAGGTACCCACAAATGGACCCAGACTGTCACCATTTATTACATTTGAACCTATTCCAATCACGAAAATATGATCTGTTCCTTCTGGAATAATCGAATGTAAGCTGTCTCGAATAAATAATGGCGCTAACTTATGATTAAATGGAATAATTTTTTCAAACAGATCGAGCCTAACATTCATAGCGTTCATCTTTATTTCCCCCAAGCCCCAAAATTCGATGTAGTAAACTAGCAAATTTCGTAGTCGTTTGATCATGTTTAAATATTCTGCATTTATTGAAATTATCCTTCTATATTAAATTAAAAACTTGGAGGAATTTACGGATGATTATTCAAAAAGCAACGAAGAATGAATTGGAACCGTTAACTGAATTATTTGATCAATATCGGGTCTTTTATGAGCAAAAGTCTGATTTTGAGGGTGCACAAGAGTTTTTAAAAGATAGATTAATGAACGAAGAATCTATTGTTTTTTTGGCGGTTGAAGGAAATCATCCTGTTGGTTTTGTTCAGTTGTATCCCACCTTTTCTTCGGTAAGTATGAAGCGCTCATGGGTACTAAATGATTTGTATGTGAAGGAACAATACCGTGGAAAGGGCGCTGGAGAACAATTAATAAATAGGGCGATTCAGTTTGCCAAAGAAACTGGAGCAAAAGGAATTATGCTGGAAACAGGTAAGGAAAATCACAATGCACAAAGGCTCTATGAAAAAATTGGTTTTGAAAAAGAATCAAATTATTTTTATTATTATTCCATTTAAAAAAGGATGCCGTGGTGGCATCCTTTTCATGTGCGGTCATTCTATTGGAGAAGGGAAATTGTCTCTTTATCACAAATCACAAAAAGCTGTGCATTTTCAGGGATATTACTATCTAGCTTTTGATTTATTTGAAGGTCACCTCGATCTGCCACTAGGGTTGCCCCTTTATTCAGAAGGTCTTCAAATGCATCCCGGTAGGTCTTCCATTCCGGTCGAGTAGGAATTTCATACATGGCTTCTCCATATTGAATGCTCATTAATTCAGAATACATATGTATGACACCGTGGGAAAATAAGGATCTTACTGCGGCGTGTGAGATCATTTCTTGAGTAGGAATAAACTCATCGACATTAACATGCTCAAATAACCGGATGTGTTTTTGATGAATCACCTCGGCAGTGACGTGAATTGATTTATGTAATTCTTTTTCTATGGTAGTGATGGCGGTTGCTATTAATAATGTTTTTCCGTCAATAAGAACAGGATCTGTGGTTGCGTAATTTTCCTGAGTGATTTGGTCGGCAAAAATAATGACTCCTGTAGCCTTTGGTAAATTTGCATTAAGGAGAGTTTCTTCATCGGTGGCATCACCGCGCACATAAAAAAGCCGCTTCTCCATCAATGGAGCTTTTTCTAAATTATCAATAATAACAATTTCAATTTTTTTATCAGATTTTAATATTTCTTCAATAGCTAATTTAGACTTCGCACTCCAACCAATCAAGATAATATGATTTTTACCAGTATATTTCATTTTGCCCCCAACTTTCATTTTATCAATTAGATAGATTGAATTGATGACTTTTCCAATAAAAACGCTAACAAGTCCGATTCCTGTGATATACAAGAAAATTGTATATACTTTACCGGCATGGGTAACGGGGGCATAGTCTCCAAATCCTACGGTTGCCAGAGTAGTCAAAACCCAATAAATAGAGGTAATATAGGTTTTAAATGTTTTCGGTTCGATAAGTAAAATTCCTAAGGCCGCCATTAATATGTATAAAAGGACAAATGGGATAAAAATTTTATCCCGAACCTTTATTAAATGATAAAGCATTTTTCTCATTTTCATCCCCATATATACATCCAACCCTATCTATATCAAGTAAATATGACTTATATTTCCCTATTTTTGTAGATTAATGAAGTGTTACCAGAAGTTTTGATTATTTAATTCCAAAAAAAAAGGAAAGTGGACGAACCACTTTCTTAAAGAAGGAAAACTTTTATGGGTTAGTACATCATATGTAGCAGCTTGTACAGGCATGTAGTAAACCTGTCCATATTAAAAAAATAATTTTAAAAAAAAGGGCCCATTTTTTTAAAATGGACTAACAAATTTTTTGTATAAGCCCAATTGAGTTATTTTTTGGTGAGTTAACTAAGGAAGATACTTCGTAAGATTCCATCAGGCTTTCATCGAATGGGACGAGTAGTTTATTCAAATCATTGGGATTTGTCAGGGATGGGTCCAACCAGATTTTTTCATCTTCTGGCTTCAGTATAACGGGCATCCGATCATGAATATCTTTCATAAGGTCATTTGGTCCGGTTGTAATGACAGAACAAGTATAGAGTGTTTTTCCTTCGGGAGATTTCCAAGCTTCCCAAATTCCCGCCATCGCAAACAAATCATCGGACTTTAATTTAATCCGCATGGGGGTCTTGCTTTTATCCTCATGCCGTTTCCATTCATAAAAGCTGTCAGCAAGGACTAGACAGCGCTTTTTTTGGAAAGCTTTACGAAAGCTTGGTTTTTCGGCCAATGTTTCTGCGCGGGCATTAATCATTTTATGGCCAACGGCCGGATCTTTTGCCCAAGGCGGAACTAACCCCCATTTTAAAAATCCCATCCGATTAGACTTCCCATCATTTATGACAGCAAGGACCGCCTGGGAGGGAGCAATATTAAAACTTGGCTCATAATTTTCTTGTTCCATAAAGGCTTGAATATCGAAACGATCGATGATTTCTTCGAACGTTGCTGTTAATGTGAATCGGCCGCACATATCATTTCCACCTCACGATTTGGATAGTTATATTGTAGCAAACTTTATGGATAAAAATCCTTCCAAACGAGTAGAAATGAAAAGAAGACCGCTATTATGGAAAAGCGGTCTTCTTTACTATAAATCAATGGGATCTGCGAGCAAAATCGACAAATCGAAACTTATCGGGACGATGCCTTGATTCGGTGTATTGAAAGAGGGTGGCATCATCTAAATATACGAAGTTTTTAATGACGACAACATTGTGAAAACCTTCTAGGTCCAGTAGGGCTCTGTCTTCTAGTGAAGGCTCCTCCACGACAATTTCCTTTTTGGCAAAGCTAATCGTCAAGTTCAATTCATTTTCAATGTAATGGTAAATCGAATCAGCACAAATTTCTTCTGTTAGGGAAGGAACGTATTTTTTTGCTAAGAAATCTTTATCCAAGATAATTTTCTCACCGCCCATTTCCCTTGTCCGAAGGACTTTCCACACAAGGTCTTTACTGCCGAGTTGAAGCTGTTGTCTAACAAAACCATCCGGCTTGATTAACTCAAGTTTGTTCACAATCGTTTTCGGTTTACTGCCCATTTTATTGGCAAGTTCTTTAAAACTTACCAGTCCCGACACTGGAAAATCAAATTTGCTCATGTCGATTACAATCGAACCTTTACCTCTAACTTTCTGGATATAGCCATTTTGTGAGAGCAAATTTAACGCCTTCCGGATGGTCTCTCTGGATGTCTCGAATTGATCTTTTAATTCGTTTTCAGAGGGAAGAAGCGTTTGGGGCGGGATCTCGCCGCTTTTAATTTGCTCGACAATGATGTTATAGATTGTTAGATACTTGTTCGTCATAATGACATCTCCGTTCATCTTTTCAGGTAGTACACGATTGACTCATATGGCCTTAATAAGATTTCCTGGCCAAGTGCAGTCGAATCCTCATAATTAGAGAGTAACATCTCACTATTATCTACTTCAAGATGTAAATGAGCAGGGAGGACGAAGGTATGCTCTTTGCCATAAAAATTATTAATGACGAGTACTTGTTCCGTACCACTTGTCCTTAGATAAGCAAATACAGCATCATCCTGATTGGAAATCGGATGATATTCTCCTTCCGTAATCACATCATACTCTTTTCTCAATTTAATCAATTTTTGATAGTGGGAAAAGATAGAGTTAGAATCTTTGAGTGCCTTTTCCGCATTAATTTCTTGATAATTACGAGCCGTTTCAATCCATGGAGTACCACTTGTGAAGCCAGCATGTTTGGTTGCATTCCATTGGACGGGAGTTCTTGAATTGTCACGGGATTTTTGTTTCAAGATTTCAATAATCTCCTGCTCATCTATGCCTTCATTTTTCTTGATATTAAAAATATTTAACGATTCAACATCCCGATATTCTTCAATTGAGTTAAAGTTTGGATTGGTCATTCCAAATTCTTCCCCTTGATAAATATACGGAGTACCTTGCAGCAAATGAAGGGCAGTTGCCAGCATTTTCGCGGACTCTTTATGATATTTTTGATCATCACCAAAACGAGAAACAGCCCGTGGCTGGTCATGATTACACCAGAAGAGGGCGTTCCAGCCGCCGCCTTGACTCATTCCTACTTGCCAGTCAGATAAGATTTGTTTTAAGGAATGAAAGTCAAAGTCTGCTTTCGTCCATTTATCACCATTTGGATAGTCGACTTTCAAATGATGGAAGCTAAAGGTCATGTTTAACTCTTCTTGTGTTGGGTTTGTATACTTAATGCAGTTATCGATGGATGTCGACGACATTTCCCCAACCGTCATAATATCGTATTTCGAAAAAACCTGTTCATTCATTTCATGTAAAAATTCATGGATTCTTGGACCGTCTGTATAGAATTTGCGGCCATCACTGTCATCCTGCGGGAAATTTTGGTCTTTAGAGATTAAGTTGATGACATCAAGACGGAAACCATCGACCCCTTTTTTTAACCAAAAGTGCATCATTTCGTATAGGGCAGCACGAACTTTTTCATTTTCCCAGTTAAGGTCTGCTTGAGTAACATCGAATAAATGAAGGTAATATTGGTCGGTGTTCTCGTCATATTCCCATGCCGAACCACCAAATTTTGATTCCCAGTTCGTTGGTGCTTGGCCGTTCTTGCCATCCTTCCAGATATAAAAGTCACGATAAGGGTTATCCTTCGAGCTTCGTGCTTGTTTAAACCATTCATGCTCTGTTGACGTGTGATTGATGACGATGTCCATAATGATTTTTAAGCCGCGTTTGTGCGCTTCTGCTAATAAGCAGTCAAAATCCTCCATCGTACCATATTCTTCCTGAATGGAGTAGTAATCGCTGATATCATAGCCATTATCCCGTTGTGGAGATTTATAGATCGGAGTAAGCCAAAGGACTTCCACACCTAGTTGTTTTAGATAGTCTAATTTTTCAATGATGCCTTTAATATCGCCGGTACCATTTCCGGTCGTATCATTAAAGCTTTTCGGATAAATTTGATAAATGACTGCTTTTTTCCACCAGTCTGTTGTCATTTTTCAGCACCTGCCTATACGTATTCTAAAGAGGAAAAGGAGGGAGGATGTCCCCCTCCAAACTATGTGATTTTGCTGTTATTTTTTAATAGAAAATTTATTCATGCGTGTTTTAGCAAAGACAACCGTAAGCATGAATGGAACCACAATGGCTACTACCATGGCAATCGCGAACATTGCCATATGCTGCCCCTGAATTGATAAGAATCCAGGAATACCACCGACACCGATAGAGTTCGCCATAACGTGGCTGCCAACGGAGACAACGCCTGCAATCATAGAACCAATCATTGCAGCTAGGAATGGGAAGCCATACTTTAAGTTAATTCCGAACATTGCCGGCTCTGTTACTCCTAAGTAACAAGAGATTGCTGCTGGGATCGAAACTTGTTTTTCTTCTTCATCCTTACGATTAATAAAGATCATCGCAAGAACAGCAGAACCTTGGGCAATATTAGATAGAGCAATCATTGGCCATAGGTTTGTACCGCCAAGCTCACTCATTAATTGTAAGTCAATCGCATTTGTCATATGGTGTAAACCAGTGATAACCAGTGGGGCATAAGCAAATCCGAAGATTGCCGCAAAAATCCAGCCAAATGCTGAGGTTAAGCTAGAATACACCACATGAGAAATTCCTGAACCGATACTCCAGCCAATAGGGCCTAATACGGTATGAGCAATTAATACTGTTGGAATTAAAGATAAGAATGGAACGACAATCATGGAAATGGAATTCGGAACAATTTTACGTAATCTTGTTTCTAAGAATGCTAGTACTAATCCGGCTAAAATCGCAGGGATTACTTGGGCTTGGTAGCCAATCATTTCAATCTTGGCAAAACCGAAATCCCAGAAAGGAATTTCTTTTGCATCCGCTACACCATAAGCATTAAGCAATTGCGGAGATACGAGTGTAATACCAAGGACGATCCCAAGGATTTGCGAACCACCCATTTTTTTCGTAACCGACCAGGTAATGCCGACTGGAAGGAAGTGGAATACCGCTTCACCAATCAACCAGAGGAAAGCATGAACGCCCGCCCAGAACTGAGAAACCTCGGTAATTGATTTTGTTCCACCCTCAAGTAATTTGATATCTCCGATGATGTTTCTAAAGCCTAGGATTAAACCACCAACAACTAGGGCAGGGATTAAAGGTGTGAAGATCTCTGCAAGGTGGGCCATCATGCGTTGCAGCCAATTCATATTTTGTTGTGCGGCTACTTTTGCTTCTTCTTTAGAAGTGCCATCCACACCAGCAATTTTGACAAATTCATTATAAAAGCTAGATACTTCGTTCCCGATGATGACTTGGAATTGTCCAGCTTGAGTAAATGTACCTTTTACAAGTTTAATTGATTCGATTTCCTTAACATCGGCTTTGCTTGGATCGTTTAAAACAAAGCGCATTCTTGTCACACAATGAGTGACCGCAGCAATGTTCTCTTTGCCTCCAATGTGTTTTAATAGATCTTTTGATGGATCTGTGTAGTTCGACATTTGTCTTTCCCCCTGTTTAAATGGGTAAAACCCCATTTTTTATCTTCTATTTTTTATTCACTTAGTATACAGACTGTGGCTACGTTTTCATTTAGCTTCAGCTGCTTGTATATACAAGTTGTGATTACGTTTTCATTTTAACTTGTATATACAAGTGTGTCAATGGTGAATTTATATTTTTTAAATATTACATACAACGGTAAAACCAATTAGGAAAATTCAATTTAGAAAAAGGTAATTTCTTGTTTTTTTCTGTGCCTTTCGTCTCACTTTCTCACTTTAAAGCAATAATGATTGATAGAATTTTTAGAAAATGTTAATATAAAGATGTTTAAATTCTTCTGAGTTTAGACCTCCTAATTAGGGACTTGGCATAGACCACCAAGTTCTCATTTAAACCTTTGAATTCATTCAAAGGTTCTTTTTAATGGCTGTTTTCGTAATATTGTTGTTTATGGAACCGATTTAATCATAAAGATCTACAGAAGGAATTATAATTTGGACACACTTGTCATTGAAATCCCGAATGCTGTCCGAAGACAATCGATGTTCGGACACACTTACCTTTGAAATCCCGAGAGCTGTCCGAAGACGACCGGTGTTCGGACACACTTGCATTTGAAATCCCGAATGCTGTCCTATTGGCCACGAATCGAACACAGTAACAAAGTTACGATTAGCGTTTTTTTATAAAAATCAAGATTCCTGGGTACTTTGGTAATATATGAGAGGCGCAGGAGGCAAACAGCCATTGGAATTTAATACAATTAGTAAATGGGATGCACAATTATGGAAGAATCAAATCAGCCCTATATACCACCGGGCATTCGATGGAAAGGGAGCAAAGCCGGAGAAAATCTTTCGCAATATGTTTCGCAAACAACTTTGTTACTTACATATCGGGATCGTGGAGAATCAGGTAGTGGCCATGGCAGTAACAGGTAAACTGGAAGGCACCGATGCTTTAATCATTGATTATCTTGCTGTTGATTCTAAGTTGCAGCATCGTGGGATAGGCATGGAAATGATGCGGTATATCCAAAAATGGGCAGTGACCAAAGGAAATGCGAGAAGTATAGTGATTGAAGTCGAATCGGAGGAGACACCCGAAACACAAGCCAGAAACCAATTCTGGAAAAAATGCGGCTTCATAATGACAGAATACATACACCATTACATATGGGTCCCCGAATCCTATCGTGCTATGTATTTAATATTGGTGCCTGACACCAATATACCTAAACAAGGTGAGGAACTGTTTAAGTATATTGAAAGGTTCCATAAGGTCTCTATCAAGGGGCATAATCAGGACCTGTAAAATAATTATTTGTTAAGCAGGTCATTTGTGGGCTGTGTAGTAAATAATACTGAGGTTTTCATTGATAGGGTAGTTATTTATGGTGTAATTTGGGATAAAAATCATACAAAATCTACTTAAATAAAGAGAGAGGAGGCTGGATTTCTTCAGCCTCCTCACTTACATATAAAGTCCTGCTAAGAAAATTCCCAGTGACTTTTTATAAATGTCATCAAACATGGACAATGGAAGTGGATTGATACCACGACCGAGCTCAATTGTAAATCCTGTTCGCTGCCAGTCTTGAATAAACCAATCCTTGTATCCCGCGTAACTGGCAATTGTTTTCACCGGTTCATATCCACTGACCCGGCTAAATTCCTTGACGATCACCTCAGACTCAGCAGGCTCAAGATTCTCAAATCCCCAGTAGATAACCTCTCCCTGTGTATGGAAGGCCAGCACTCGTGTAAAATCCCGTTCTTTTGTGAGATTTGCCATCGCAATGGCTTCGGGCTCTAATAATGGTCTTTCGCCCACATAGTCCCGTGGTCCAGGTTCATTTGGGTTACGGGCTTTCTCTAATTCCCATCTAGCCGGGAATTGATCATTAAGGTCAACACCTCTAATATTTGCTTTCCATTCTGTAAAGTCTGTGCTTCCTTTATTAAATTCAACCACTCTTTTTTGCCATTCTTCCTTATCAGGTGGTCCATTTAAAACGAGCTCGACTCCATCCGGATTTACCATAGGGACAATTGATAAAGTACTTTGTTGGTAGAGGGGAGAAGCATTTAGTCCTCGAATAGGTTGATGATTTGTTAAGGATAATAGGTAATCATTTAAAAAAGTCATAATCGCCAATGAAGTAATCCATTCATTAGCATGAAAAGAACCATTATAATGAACCCTTTTTTCACCTGTTCCAATCAGGATCTCAGGAATTTCTTTTCCGAGTACGGTCTTTCCAATGTTTGAAATTTTTAAAAATGGATATATCTCATGTAATTTATTGATATCTTTTTGCAGTTGACTGTAATCATATTTTTGTCCATTTTGAACTAATCTCCAGTTTATCCTGGTTGGAACTTTTATGGTTTGGCCCGGACTTAGGGTTGATGCCTTTACTTCAGGGTTAATTAACTCCATTGCTTCTAGAGGGAGGTTCATCTTTTGAGCAATGCTCCATAAGGAGTCTCCTGGATGAATCTGATATTCCTTAGCAACAAAACCAGGGATCTGTACCTTCTGGCCAACTGTAAGATTATTGTGATCAATCTTTGGATTGGAATCATTAATGAGTTGTAAATTTACCTGAAACATCTGGCTGTAATTCCATAGTGAATCTCCTTTTCTAACAATAATCTCCATTTATGCCCACCTGCTTTAAAAAAATTGTTTAATTATATCTATGCTTTAGGGAATAAAATATTAGTTAGAATTAAAGTGCCCAGGCGATCCATTAATCTAAAAATCTTTCCCTCCATTCAGGCAATGGAAGCATACAGCTCTCTTTTTTTCCGAACCATTTATATCGATTGTTTGCCACAATGTCATAAAGAAAGTCCCTTGAAAAAGGGGGGAGGAACCGGAGGATCGATAATAAGGGCCATGCTTTGCCTAGCTTACTACAAACGCGGAGTGCTGCACTTGATTTGATATAAAATTTGTCATTTTCTAGGAGGACAAAACTCTTTAAATCATTGTTTAAGCCATGCTTTTTTAAAAGTGACTGGCCCGTCTCGCTTTGGAGAGAAGCAAACTTAAATAAGCCAATGGAATCTCTTTTTATTATAAATTGCACACTGTTATTGCAAAGATTACAAACTCCATCAAATAAAATGATCCGTTCCAAAGTTTCACCTCCAATTTTCTTCTTGTATGTTTTCCTTAGTTTAGCATATTTCTTAAACTGGTCGCTCATATAGGTATTTTGGTTCTTTTAATATTAAAAATATTCTTGCAAAATGGGAAATCCATCCTATATATTGGAAAAGAGACCAAAATTATTTAGTTTATCTTCATTTGTACAGAGTTAGAAGGGGGCGGAGGTATGGGATTTAATGATGGCTTTGAGATTTTTGATATTATGTTTATCATTATCCCTATTTTTATTGTTCTTGTAACAGGCTTCATTTTGTTTATGTTTATTAAAGGGATTAAAATGTGGAGTCATAATAATAAACAACCACGTTTAACTGTGGCTGCGGTTGTTGTCTCGAAAAGATTGCAAGTGAGTGGAGGAGGGAGTGATCATTCTTCCAGTTCATGGTACTATGCCACATTTCAAGTTGAAAGTGGTGACCGGATGGAATTCAGTGTGGGCGGGCGGGAATATGGTCTGCTGGCAGAAGGAGATGTCTGCGAGCTACATTTCCAAGGCACAAGATACCAAGGATTTACACGAAACCAAGCAGGGGCATAGGAAGCTAAAGGAAACCAAAAAAAGGAACAAACATGAGAAACCAAAAACCAATGGTTTCTCCATTTTTTAAAGTCAGTGTCCATTGGAGACGGACAAATTCCCAAAGTGTCCACAATTGGTGCCTGACACCATATAACGCCACCATGTAACAACACCCTTTAAAGACATTAAAGGAATTTGATTTCCAGGTGAATTTTCTTTAGAAATTAGGAAAGTATGTTTATTTCCACGATTTTTATGGTATTATGGAATGTGTTCGACAAATTCATGTTAGTTATCTAGAAATTTATCAATTTATTAAAGGAGGGACCTTGCTTGAAGAATATAATAAAAAGAGCTCCCTACTTACTTTTCCTGCTGGTCATTCCCGCTTTGGCCAAAATATATGAATTATTAAATTCCCGTTCACATAGATCGATCGATATTAGTACTTCAATAGACCATGCGATTCCGTTTTTGTCAGTGTTTATCATTCCTTATGTCATCTGGTATGCATATATCTTTGGTTATCTTGTATACTTTTGTTTTAAGGACACAAAAGTATACCTAAAGACGTTAATATTAATTGTTGTGGGAGAGTTAATTTGTTTTGTTATATATTTCTTTTTCCAAACAACAGTTCCAAGACCAACCATTGTTGGGGATAATTACTTTAATAATATGGTTCAATGGATTTATGACCATGATCGTCCTTTTAATTGTTTCCCAAGTATCCATGTGCTTACTACTTTTACAATCATGCTTGCTTCACTTCATATAAAAGATAAACACGTCATTCACCATTTATGTATTCATATCATTGGTACTTTAATTATCGTTTCAACGTTATTTGTAAAGCAGCATGTCATTTTCGATATGATTGGTTCCATGTTCCTTGTTACATTCCTTTATGGGATTGCTTTCGAATTATTATCATTTAACCAAAAAACAGAAACAGCTTTTGTTAAAGAAAAATAGTTTGTTAACTTAATAAGGTATTAATTCTTTCTAATAAAAAGAGTGTCTCTAGACACTCTGTTTTTTTTTGAAAAAAAAGCCGGTGCTTGTTCACTAATTACCCACTCGAACACTTAATTTTAGACATTAAGTCATATGGATTGTTTTAATATGTTGAAGATTAATAAAGACCGGATCTTCTTTTGCGCCAATTAATTCCACAAAATTATCCTTAATCGCTTTTACCTTTCCGATAACATTTTCATTTTCCGCGATATTAAAGACAATCAATTCCCCAGTCAACTTTTCAATTTGAACCTCAAATGATCTTGCAAAGGTAATATTACTTGGATTCACTGGCAGATTTGCGTTACTTAAACCGTATGGACGTTGATTATTTGTGTAAGGAATTAACCATTTTAAATGGTTTAATGAGATAAACATGGTTTTGTAAATTGGCGAGTAGAAGACAAAATAATTATTCATAATACTAATAATATAACCATGTAAAGCTTGGTTACTCGTTACATATATTTCTGTAAAAATCCCTTTAGCGGCTGTTAATGTTTTTCGCAATGAGATTTCTTCGTTATTATTATAAATAGGTGCTGGTTCGTCATTAAGAGAAATTCCATCGAAGTTATTAATTTCATCTTGTGTTAAATAACGCCAGTTTTGGCAATGTATAGCTGGGATGTATAGGTAGTCATATCCATTAAAAATAACCCATAAATCGCTGCCTACATCAATAAGTAATCCTTTAATCATTTTCTTCCCAGAAATCTCTAATTGGATATATTTACCGATATTATCTTTCAACTTCATATTCTCACATCCTTTCTTTTGTTTTCCCATTTACAAAAAGAGGTGGGCTGAAAACACGATTAACCGATACCTTGGATACTTCGTTTTGAAATGCCCACCTCATATTTGTATGGGGTTTGGGGATCGTAACAGGGGAATTATGGGGAGTAAACAAATACTACTATTCAATTTTCAATTTATATTTCATAAATTTAAAATCTAGTAACCCGGTTGTTTCTATTTGGCCATCCCGCAAATGGGAAAGTTCTTGGACTGTCATTATTTGCTGGTTCACCAGCAAATCGAAGGACCTTTTGCTCAGGTTCTTTTTGTTTCCATACATTTTGACTGCTGTTTAATGTAGTTTCATGTTCTGTTTTCTTAGCAGAATTTACCGTCTCTTGAGTTTTTGTTGCTCTTGCTTCAGTCAGTTGTACTTTAAATGGTGGTGCAGGATTATTTTCTGTATTTACAATAGTTGCTGTTTCTTTAGCTGTTTTCATTCCATCTGATTGATGGTTTTCTTTCAAATTGCTCCGCTTTGTATCTTCAGACTTATTATCCTTAGTTCCCATTTCAAATGATGATTTTGAAGAGTCCTTTTCATTTGTTTGAGATTTTTTTGCCCTAAAGATATTTGTAGGAATTTCCTCCTTGGATTGAACCATAGTAGATTCAATTTTAATTGGCTGTGACCAGACCGTAGTGTTATTAGGTTCGATTGCTTCAATCTTATGCTCCACTTCACTTTTTTCCATTAGTGATGGAGATTTAACTGAATTGCTGCTGTCTTCCTTTGAGGTCACGTCTGATTTATTTTTTGTTTTGTTACTAGTTTTCTTGGAAGAGGAATCAGATTTATTCTTAGATTTGTTTTTACTTCTTTTGGAAGATGATGATGATGATGATGAGTCAGATTTACTCTTAGATTTTTTTTCACTTCTTTTGGATGATGATGATGATGATGATGATGATGATGATGATGAATCAGATTTATTCTTTGATTTGTTATCACTTTTATCGGAAGAAGAATCAGATTTATTCTTAGCATCTTCATTTTTTTTGGAGGAAGAATCAGATTTATGGTTAGAACTGTTTTCATTTTTTGAATTACTTTGCGAACTAGCATTAGTTGATGCACTGTTTGTTCCTTCTTGATTAACGTATCCTTTTAAAATGTTAGAAATTTGGCTTAATTTAATTAAGATTTTTTCTTCTCCATTAATGAGTGTTGCAAAATCTTCATCCACCTGGCTCATTATGCCATTAAATTTTTGTTTATTTACACAAAGGATGGTTATCCAATTGTTTTTAAAGGAGTTTAACACCTCGGTTAAACTTTGTGTTCTTATAAAATTGGCTGTTGTTTCTTCACTCTGAAAAAGTTTCGTATTTTTTGTGATTGCTTGAATCTGTTCAAAACTATAATAAAAGACATAATTATTATTGTCTTCCACGATGATGTGATCTCTCTCTACACCAATCAGTTTACCATTAACTATCTCTTCACCTATATATAGATTTACATTATAGCCCAATAATAAATCCAACGAAGATGAGATTTTATCTAAACCCATTTAAGTGTCCTCCTTGGAGATAACTATATCGCTTCTCCTAATGAGAAGCGATATGGTTTTTATTTGTCTTTCTTTTGTTTGCCTGAGCCATTCCGATGCTCCTGTTGACCTTCAACATCTTCTTCAGGCTTTTCGACTTTTAATCCGTAGCTAATATTTCTAATGTGGAACATCGAGAGGCGAACGATTTCTTCTTTATTAATTAAAGAAACATAATCATTAGCTACTTCTCCTAATACACCCTCTAATTTCTCTGGGCCTCCACGATTAATTTTGACCCATTGGTACATTAAGGAAGATAACATCCCCTGAAAGCTATCAGCTTTTTTAAATTCGAATTCTTCAGGAACCTCAATATCGAACTCTAACTGATCCTTTGCATTCTCCGTTACACTTTTAATATGATGTGTGCAGTAGTATACGACACCATCATCTTCTGTAAGAAGGACCAGATGGTCATCATAGACATCCATTAATTTACCTATTCTTGAATCTGGGCCACCTCGATCGATCTTAACAATTTTACCCACCAAAGACTTCATCATGTCTCTATTCATAAAAATCTTTTCCTCCTTCAAATTAAATAAACATTTACACTGCATCTATATGTATCACGGTATGATGTTGTACTAATAAAGTAGCCTTTTTTTCCTGTTTTGGGGAAAAATAGGCAAAAAAAAAGTATATGATTGAACTTCATATACTCTTCACCTTAAAAAATGATGTTAATTCTTTCTTTAGATAAGTGTTTCTTTTTTTTATAAAATTAAAATAAACCTTTTTTTCTTGCTCAAGGGTATCAGCTGTAGTCTTTATATACGGATCTAGACTAATATGTGGTTTTAAGGTTTCGAATAAGCCATCAATTATAGGTTTTTGAACATCTAGAGTAAAATCGTTTTCCAAAATACTTGTTAAAATTTCGTTATAAAGGTTTCTAAATTGCGGAAAGTGGAAAAGTCTTGCAGAAAGTGTGTTATATCCAGTTAATGGTACATAGTCATAATCAAGTTTTCTGCCATGAAGATTTCTGCCCCAGGTACCATCATAATCCCAAGGTGAAATTTCATAAAGTCCTGTTTCACCATTTTTATATAATGCATAATTATGGATAAATCCATCATAATTCTGAACACATACCGCTCCAGCTACCCATCTTAAGTATTTCTCTACATCCAATACTTTTGGGATCTCCTTTGCAAAATCTTCATTATTTAGCGCATTAATCATAGCAATAAAGTTACGCAAATCATCGATATCCTCTTTTTCGCCATATTTTATTGTGTATCCTTGATCCAACCTTTTTTTTATTTCTTTTTTCTTGGTTAATAAAGAGAAATTTGCTCGATTATTGGTTGCATAAATAATAGGTCCATCCGGCAATTTTCTTTTTTTAAGGAGATATTGATCAAAGGATTCAATCTCTAAATATATACCCTTATTATAACCATTGATATACAACAGAACATGCTGCGAGTGTGGAGAGATGACGCCAATTCGATCAAAGAAATCAAGCGATAGTTTATTCCTGCTTAATGATACATCTGAAAATTCTGCATTGAGGTGAATTTCATGAGCCCCATTAATCTTGAACGGCTTTTGAAACACAATTCGATAGGATTTTTTTTTCTTATCCCTTATTACGTTTCCTCTATAAGCAACTTTAATATTAATACGATCTTCACCTATTTTTAATATCGCTGGTACTAATTCATCATTCCAAATGTCATTATCCAATTTTCTTAACCACTTCGGATTAATTAAAATTTCATATTTTAACACTTGAATTCTCCTAAGTCATATTTTTTCTAGATATATGCATCCTCACAAACGAATGTGTATATAACTAAAAAAAAATCAGACTAAAAAAAATATATGATTGTCTATGTCAAATAGATGAATTCATCATAATCTGAAATAGAATAGAAAAAATGTTTAGGAAAGTGGTGGAGAAATGGTACTAAAGCTTGATATTGAGCATTTACTTTCGCAAGCTAAAGAAAATGGCTTAGTTGGCTTTTTGGATAACAATCCTGTAGGTAAAAAAGCAAGCAGCAATAAATCATCCTCAGATAGTACAGGATCTACTGGAACGAACAGCAGTAATAGCACCAGTAGTGACACAAGCGGTAGCTCTGACAACAGCAGCAGCAGTAGCAGCACAGGCAGCAGTAGCAGCACAGGCAGCAGTAGCAGCACAGGCAGCAGTAGCAGCTCAAGCAGCAGTAGCAGCTCAAGCAGCAGTAGCAGCTCAAGCAGCAGTAGTAGCTCAAGCGGCAGTGGAAGCTCAAGCAGCAGTGGAAGTTCTAGCAGCGGAAAAGGACCTAAAGGGCCTAAAGGACCTAAAGGACAACAAGGCAACAGCGGCAGTTCAGGCAGCACTGGAAGTAGCAGCACAGGCAGTAGTAGTACTGGAAGTAGCAGCACAAGTAGCGGTAGTACTGGAAGTGGCAGCACCGGCAGCGGCAGCACTGGAAGTAGCAGCACAAGCAGTAGTAGTACTGGAAGTAGCAGCACAAGTAGCGGTAGTACTGGAAGTGGCAGCACCGGCAGCGGCAGCACTGGAAGTAGCAGCACAAGCAGTAGTAGTACTGGAAGTAGCAGCACAAGTAGCGGTAGTACTGGAAGTGGTATCACCGGCAGCGGCAGCACTGGAAGTAGCAGCACAAGCAGTAGTAGTACTGGAAGTAGCAGCACAAGTAGTGGCAGCACTGGAAGTGGCAGCACCGGCAGTGGCAGTTCAGGCAGCAGCTCCAGCAGTGGAAGTTCTAGTAGCGGAAAAGGTCCTAAAGGTCCAAAAGGACAACAAAGCAGCGGCAGTACAGGAAGCTCTGGAAGCTCCAGCAGTACAGGAAGCTCCAGCAGCTCCAGCAGCTCCAGCAGTACAGGAAGCTCTAGCAGCTCCAGCAGTACAGGAAGCTCCAGCAGCTCCAGCAGTACAGGAAGCTCCAGCAGCACCGGCAGCACTGGCAGCACTGGCAGCATCGGCAGCTCCAGCAGTACAGGAAGCTCCAGCAGCTCCAGCAGTACCGGCAGCACCGGCAGCACCGGCAGCACTGGCAGTACCGGCAGCACTGGCAGTACCGGCAGCACCGGCAGCACTGGCAGTACCGGCAGCACCGGCAGCACTGGCAGTACTGGCAGTAACGAATGCACTGGCAGCAGCAGCAGTTCAGGTAGCAGCAGTTCTGGCGTCTGCGGCAGCACTGGAAGCAGCAGTTCAGGCAGCAGCAGTTCTGGAAGCAGTGGCAGTAGCGGGAAAAAAGGCCCTAAAGGTTGAGAATACAAGTAAGCGACCGATACTTAAACAGTATCGGTTTTTTTATAGTATAGGATATTTTAAAAAAATTGTTGATAAATAGAGCTAGTTCTTTGAATCCAGCTCCACGCCGTAAGGCTAGTATAATCGCGAAACAAGCGCTGCGCCTTTTATTCATTAATTCGTACATAAACCCAACAAAGAGTATTAGTGACACTCGACTATTGCTATAAAAATAGGTAAAAATCTAGAAAAATTTATGAAAATATTTCTAGTTAGATGCTGATTTACTCCCTTTACGAGATATTCGTTTAGAACAAGCTGGTGCATAAGGACGTACTATGAAGTAAAGGACAAGATTGAATAAACGGAAACTTACGAAGGAAACTTAAGTGAAGGGAGTAAAATAACTTTTATGTATTATCAATCGACGGTAATTATCACCATCTCCGCTTTTATTCTAACAATGGTCTTGATCTTTATCCGTCCCAAAAATATAAACGAAGCAATACCTGCTGCATTAGGCGCCATCCTCGTCTTTTTAAGTGGAAGCGTTTCGATCGGAGATTTACTTGACATAAGTTCAAAGGTCACTGGGGCAGCAATTACTATTATCGCAACAATCGTTATGGCGATCGTACTCGAAAGTTTTGGCTTTTTTAGTTGGACAGCAGCTTTAATGTTAAAGCTCTCAAAGGGGTCCGGAATCCGATTGTTTTGGAATACCTTATTACTCTGCTTTTTGATGACTCTATTTTTTAACAACGATGGAAGTATATTAATAACAACACCGATATTGATTTTAATATTAAATAATTTGAAGTTAAAGAACCGGCAGAAGATTCCATTCCTACTAAGTGGCGCGTTAATCGCAACTGCCTCAAGCGCCCCAATCGGTGTTAGTAATATCGTTAATCTAATTGCATTGAAAATCATTGGTATGGATTTGTATCTTCAAACGGAAATGATGTTTGTTCCCGGAGTACTAGGATTACTATTTTTATCCTATCTTTTATACCTAGTATTCAAAAAAGATATTCCAACAGAAATCCGCTTCCACTCCTACTCAATCCCACTGCAAAAGAACCGCCCATACCATCCACTCCAACAAGGGTCAGAAAGCTTATTTGACCAACAAAAGAAACTCATGATCACTATGTTGATCTTCGTTTTCCTTGTAAGGATTAGTCTCTTCGTCGCTTCCTTTATTGGCATCTCAGTCTCATTGGTTGCTGTATGTGGTTCAATGATCTTATTGATTTGGAGATGGATTTATTTAAAGATAAACCCAAAAGACGTAGCAGGAAAAATACCGTGGCATATATTAATCTTCGCCTTTAGTATGTATGTCATCATCTACGGATTACACAATATTGGATTATCGCAACTTCTATTAAGCTATTTAAAACCAATCGTTAATGACAGTTTGTTTCATGCAAGCTTAACCATGGGGGCAATCACAGCCTTTCTCTCAAATATCTTTAACAATCATCCAGCCTTAATGATATCCACTTTTGCCTTGACCGATATGGGACTAACTCCGTTATTAACAAAAACCGTTTACTTATCTAACATCATTGGCAGTGATATTGGCTCGCTTATCCTTCCAATCGGTACTCTTGCAACACTCCTATGGATGCATATACTAAAGACAAATAAAATAAGAATAACATGGATGGAATATATTAAAGTTACCATTGTTGTTATCCCAGCCACTATGGTCTTCACCCTCATTAGCTTATACTTATGGCTATTACTGGTATTTGCAGCATAATAAAAACAGGATTCATCATTTGATGAGTCCTTTACTTTACCTTTGCCCCAAAACTGTTCTCAAGTCATTCATCCATTTCTAAAAATCCCAATATTTTAATCTTAATATTCATTAATACAAAACCTTTTTCATTTATTAATAATAAGAAAAATATAACCTTTCAGCTTTAAGGATGTGAAAAGATGTGGTTAATTCTCCAACGACTAATCTAGACCTGGATAAACATTTATTAAAGATTTATAACCATATAATCCAATTAAGCGAGGAGAATGTTAGTAGCATCCCAGTAAGTGATGGAATTCAAAATCGGGATAACTTATTGGCTTATCTAGCCTTTCTTGAACAAGATACTCTTGAATTACGGCAAAAGTTGGTGGAAAACGGCTTTCCGACACTTGAGCAATCACATATGCACGTTTTATACTCTTTAGAAAAAATATTAGAGAATTTAAATGTTACCAAGTTTCCTTCCAAAAAGATTTTTGTTCCCACTCCCCTAGAATCACGGATCATTATGGAGAACCGCTCGGAGGTACTCCTAGGTAAAAAGAATACTCAACTTCAATCAACAATAATGGTCACCTTAGATGAGAAGATGATATACAATCAAGCCCTACTAGAAGATTTATTAGTAAATGGGATGAACATTGCAAGAATAAACTGTGCTCATGGTCATCAAGATTTATGGAAACAACTAATAGAAAATTTAAAAACAGCGGAAAAAAGGCTAAAAGCAAATGGGAAATATATTAACAAAACATGCAAAATATTTATGGATTTAGCGGGACCAAAGGTTCGCATCGGAAAACTTAATCATGCCAAAATAACCGTAAAAACAGGAGACCATTTACGTTTATACCTTGACTCAGAAAAACTTGCGCATCCAGCAACAACAAACTATCCTGCAGGTGTCCCAGTTACACTAGAGAAAGCTTTTCGTAATGTTCAAATCAGAGATCCAATTTTTATTGATGATGGAAAGATTTCAGGAGTTGTTCTTAAAGTTACAAAGGAATTCATTGAAATAAAGATTAGTTCAACTGTAGTCCGTGAATTTAGAATAAAAGAGGGTAAAGGTCTGAATTTGCCTGATTCACTAGTAAGTTTGAATGTAAGTGCCTTAACTGAGAAGGATATTGGCGATTTACCTTTTGTTATCCAACACGCTGACATTTTAGGATTATCATTTGTCCACTCTCCACTTGACCTTAAAAAACTTTATGATGAATTAGAAAGACATAGCGCTATTCCTATGGCGGTGGTTGCAAAAATCGAAACGAAGGATGCAGTCCATCAATTAGCAAGAATAATCTTTGAAGGATTAAAATTTAGGTCATTTGGTATTATGATTGCAAGAGGTGACCTCTCCGTTGAGGTAGGTCCTGAAAACTTATCATATGTGCAAGATGAGATATTAAAAATCTGTGCCGTTTCTTATATTCCAGTTATTTGGGCAACAGGAGTTTTAGAAAGATTAACAAAAAAAGGACTCCCCACACGTTCAGAAATTACAGATGCCTCTTATGGAAAACGAGCAGATTGTGTCATGCTTAATAAAGGTCCATATATTATTGATTCGTTAGTATTACTTACAAAATTATTAAAAATAGAATCAAGGAATCTGCCAAAAGGACAAAGGGGTTCTTCAAATTTAACTGCTCAATACAATGTATTTAATAGTTGGTCAAAAAAGTGAGTTTGTTTTGAGCCATGTTTTTTTATCCACTTATTATCTGTGAACCTCCTAACCTTTTTGATTGCGAAAAAATAGACGTATGTACAAATAACATACTAAATGGAGCCTGACATATATATAAGAAAAGCATCAACATTTTAATCATAATTTTAGCCGGTGAGAAGTGGGAGCTTTGTGTATTTCCTAAAAACTTAAATAAAGTAGTCGCTTGTCTTTAACACTTCCCTCCTTATTGAATACTATTTATATAAAAGGCATGTGAGGATATGTATTTAGTTGGCTTCTACTCTCCAAAAGCAAAATCAGGTGTCACTGAATTGGCCTTATCCATCTATCATTGGCTTAAATTAAATACTAATGTATCTGCTGCATTTATTTCGTACGGGACTTTAGAAAAAGAAGAAACAACAAACGAACTCGTCCATGAATTTTCAAAACTATCACTAATGGAACAAAAACGTAAAGTTAAAATCATGAAAAATGAATATGATATCATTATTTATGATGCTTCCAGTCAACTGTCAGAGGGGGTATTAAAACTATTACCGATTGTTGACCGGCTTTTTGTAGTTGGTGAAGAACATACTGATTTTGCCGTTAAACTGCAAAAAATCATTCAATTTGATAAAATTTTTGATAAGAGCGTGAAAAATTTTATTACCCACTTACGAGGCAGTAAAACTTTTATCATCCGAGAAAACAAGGAAGATCGAGTGATAGGCTTTAATTATACGAAGAATGAAACGAATGCGATTGGGCAGATGGTGTACACAGATTATGTCACACGGTATTTAGAAGAAAAATTCATTGATAAAAACATTAAAATATTTAACAAAATTTTAAAAATACCAAAGAAGGAATTGTATAAAGGCCTGCACCAATTAGGAATTGATTTTGAAAAAGCGCTGCTTTTTCATGAATATGTCTTTCTTCGGGAAGCTTTAGGACAAAAGTACGAAGAAGCGATCGAAAACCTCTTTCCGCTTTTAATTAATTCCACCTATAAAGAAATCTTCGAAAAATTTCAACTCGAAATTAATTTTATCAAAAAAATAAAAACCTTATGATTGAAAAAATACAGAGTAGTTGGATTAACTCTGTATTTTTTTACCCTTAATAATTATAATCCTTGGATTTTACCTGTAGATAAATGTACAATCTAATAGGTGTACATTACTTAAGATAAAATTATAGGTGGGAAAAAGAATGATTGCAAAGACCGAAGAAGATTTTAATGGCTTGAAAGAAATTGGCAGAATTGTTGCTATGATTCGCGATGAATTAGTAAAACAAGCGGTACCTGGAGTAACCACTAAAGAACTTGATGATATAGCTGCTGGTTTATTTGAGAAGGAAGGAGCCATTTCAGCTCCAAAAGGTGAGTACGATTTTCCTGGCTTTACATGTATTAGTGTAAACGAAGAAGTGGCTCATGGAATTCCGAGCAATCGTGTAATTAAAGAAGGAGACTTGGTAAATATTGATGTTTCAGGTTCCAAGAACGGTTATTTTGCTGATACCGGCATCTCGATTGTAGTTGGAGAAGGGGAAGAAATTTTAAGCAAGATCTGTGCTGTGGCAAAAGAAGCCTTTGAAGCTGGCCTAAAAAAAGCCAAACCAGGCTCCAAAATTAATGGAATGGGTAAAGTGGTATTCCAAACAGCTAAAAATCATGGATTAACCGTAATTAAAAATCTGACTGGACACGGAATTGGACGCACTATCCACGAAAAACCTGAATATATTTATAATTACAATGAAACTTCTGACAATGGTTTGTTAAGGGAAGGAATGGTCATTGCCTTCGAACCATTCATCTCAACACATGATGAAGAAGTGTTTCAACTGGATGATGGCTGGACATTTGTTACAGAAAAAAGCTTTGTAGCACAATACGAACATACGTTGATTATCACTAAAAACGGACCGGTGATTTTAACACGATAATGAAAAGTAAGATATAGAACATTTTCCAGTTCTATATTTTATTTTGTCAACTTCAAACCACATTTCAAACCGTTACGTTGACTGTATGGTTTGAAATGTGGTATAATTGTACTAACATTTATTTTGGAAGGGGTGAGTAATTTGGGAAGTTGTATCGAATTGGTGAAATAGCTAAATTGAAGAATATCTCTAAGCGGACCATTGATTATTACACCCAAATAGGCTTACTAAACCCTATTCGGACGGATTCAAATTATCGATTGTACGGAGAAGAGTGTATTAAGATTTTAAATATGATTGAACACTATAAAAATCTAAATATGCCACTGGAAGAAATAAAGTCTTCGATTGAATTAATTAAATCAGACAACACCATCGATAAACAAAAAGTAGAAAAACATTTTGAACAGATTGCAAGTATTATGCAGCATTTGAAAGAAGAAATAAACGTGATGGAACCAATTCTACAAAGATTAAACCATCAACAAAAAGATGTGCTTGTTAATAGACTTTCGTCTGAAGGCCGTACACTCGCACAATCATTATTATTACTATTTGGCTAGAATAAAAGAATTTAACACGTAAAAAACAGGAGGTGTATTCCTTACTTAAATATTTAAGTAAGGAGACCATTGATAATTAGTAATCTACTAATAATAGCAATTTTAATTGCTTTTACAGCATTTTTTGTAGCGTATGAATTTGCTATTGTTAAAATCCGCGGTACACGTATTGATCAACTCGTTAGCGAAGGGAACAAGAATGCGGTCGCGGCAAAAAAGATCGTTTCAAATCTAGACGAGTATTTATCGGCATGTCAACTAGGTATCACCGTGACAGCTTTAGGGCTTGGGTGGTTAGGAGAACCAACGGTTGAGCATATCCTTCACCCGTTATTGAGTTACTTGAACATGCCTGAATCCATTTCGAGTATCACTTCCTTTATCCTTGCGTTTGCATCCGTAACATTTATTCATGTTGTGGTGGGTGAACTAGCACCTAAAACTTTTGCCATTCAAAAGGCAGAAACGGTCACTTTGATCTTTGCAAGACCGATGATGCTGTTTTATAAGATCATGTATCCGTTTATTAAAGCCTTAAATGGATCTGCTCGTTTAATCGTTGGAATTTTCGGCCTAAAACCAGCTTCAGAACATGAAGCTGCACACTCAGAAGAAGAACTCCAAATAATCATCTCTGAAAGCTATAAGAGCGGGGAGATTAATCAATCGGAATATAAATATGTAAACAATATCTTTGAATTTGATAACAGGAATGCAAATGAAATTATGGTACCTCGTACGGAGATCGTTGCATTTGATATCTCACAATCATTAAATGAATGTCTTCAAATTGTAACGGAAGAAAATTATACTCGTTACCCAGTAATTGATGGTGAAAAAGATAACATCATTGGTATGGTAAACATGAAAGAAGTGTTTACTGAATATATCAAAGGGAAGAATGTTGAAACCTCGATTCAAGAGTACGTTCGTCCTGTTATTCAAGTGATTGAATCGATTCCAATTCATGATTTGCTTTTAAAAATGCAAAAAGAACGTGTTCATATGGCAATCTTAATGGATGAATATGGCGGTACTGCTGGTTTAGTGACTGTTGAAGATATTCTTGAGGAAATTGTCGGCGAAATTCGTGACGAATTTGATGCGGACGAAGTACCCGAAATCAATAAAATCAGTGAAAACAAAACGATCGTTGATGGTAAAGTTCTGATTGATGAAATCAATGACTTATTCGGACTTGATCTTGAAAATTCAGATATGGACACCATCGGCGGATGGATCTTATCTGAAAAGATGGATCTCGTCGAAGGTGATAAAGTTAGATATGATGATTATGAATTCAAAGTGCTTGAAATCGATGGTTACCATATTAAATCACTAGAAATTTTAAAAATAGCTAAACAAGAATCCATCGCTTAGCTTAATTAATGCCCTCTTGTCTAATCAAGGGGGTATTTTTTTATAATCATTAAAAGCTGTCCCAAAAAAGGAGATTGATCCCCATCCTTTTTGGTGCAGCTTTTTTCATTTAATCGATAATTCTACCTATATTTTGTAAAGAACTTTACAAAGTATTTATAAACTTCATAAATATTCAAAATCTTTTACAAACTCTTCACCCTTCCTCAACAGCAGCTTCAAATTATGTACCTATACTTTACGTATGGGCTAGCCAGTCTCATTATCAATAAATCTTTTGGGGTGATCAATTTGTGAGTACTGAAAAAAGCTACAATTTCTACCAAGATTATCTAAAGGTATCATCATCAAAACTCACATTACCAAAGAATGTGGAACATTATCTTTATCTAAAAAGAGCGTATGACATCGTCCTTGCAACTGTGGGGTTAATAATTGCACTGCCCATCGTTCTTTTATTTACGATTCTTATTGTGATTGAAACACCTGGTTCTCCATTTTACGTACAAGAGCGACTTGGAAAGAATGGGAAGCGATTCAAGCTGATGAAGTTACGCTCCATGAATATGGATGCTGAGAGGGAAGGGGCAAAGTGGGCTGAGGTAAATGACCCACGTATTACAAAAGTGGGAGCATTCATCCGAAAGACTCGTATCGATGAGCTACCACAATTAGTCTCTGTTTTAAAAGGAGACATGTCCATTGTAGGGCCCCGACCAGAAAGACCATTCTTTACTGCAATATTCAATAAAGAGATTAAGGGATTCGAAAAACGGTTGCTTGTTAAACCAGGTCTTACAGGTCTAGCGCAGGTTAGTGGGGGATATGATATGTCTCCACGAGAAAAACTTCAATACGACTTGGTGTACATACAAAATTTAACCTTCTCACTTGAAGTAAAAATTATGGTGAAGACGTTCAAAGTGATTTTCACAGGTGAGGGAGCACGTTAATAAAGGCGGGAAGTTTATGTCAGTCATCAGAAGTCAACTACATAAAGGAATAAAGTGGACTGGAATTTCTACCTTTATCATAACTACCATCCAAATCGTCCAGTTTGCATTCCTTGGCAAACTAATGAGTATATCCGAATTCGGGCTAGTAGGAATGATTACCACGATTGTAGTTTTTGCCCAGATCTTGCTGGATCTTGGTTTTGGTACAGCCGTGATTCAAAAAGAAGAGGTTTCTGCCCGTGTATTGTCATCACTGTTTTGGATAAATGTGGTAGTAGGTGTAGGGCTGTTTGTGCTCTTATTTCTCTTTAGCCCGCTGATTGCGACATATTTTCATCGAGGTGAATTAATCGAACTTATTCGAATATTGGCTGTGATGTTTTTAATCGCTCCGGTCGGGCAGCAATGCCAATATTTGCTGCAAAAAGATTTGCGATTTAATTTACTTGGGGCCATTGAAGCAGGGACAACATTCATCTCTTTTTTAATATTAGTGATCCTCATACTTATCATTAGTCCAATTTACGCCTTTGTCATTTCACAAGTCGTTCTTAATTCATTAAAAGGCATTCTTTATTTTATCTGTTATCAAAAGAAATGGCGCCCATCATTCGTATTTGATTTGTCGGAATGCAAGGAATACATGGCGTTTGGGGCCTACCAATTAGCCTCCCGGTTAGTCAACCGAATTGGTTCCAACCTTGATGTGATATTAATTGGCCGCTTTATGGGCGCTGAGGCACTAGGTATTTACAATCTGGCCTATCAAATCGTGACCATACCAGTCTTAAAGATTAATCCGATTATTACGAGGGTCGCTTTTCCGGTTTTTTCGAAAAGCCACCAAAATCAAGTTTTATTAACTGATGGGTTCTTACACATGACAAAATTGTTGAGTCTAGTTTCGTTTCCCATCTTAATGGGTCTCACCGCCGTGTCTAATGTGTTTATTTTAACTGTTTTTGGACAGAAGTGGCTGGACGCCGTTCCAGTTGTACAAATCATGGCAGTCGTAGGCATTCTTAGGGTTTTAATGAATCCCAATGGATCCGTTATTTTAGCAAAAGGAAAAGCTAATATAGCATTTTATTGGGATGCCGGTGTTCTCATTCTCTATGGGGCCTCATTATGGATAGCGGTAATGAAGAATAATTTGGAAGTTGTAGCCTGGACCTATGCAGGAGTAAGCCTGGTAAATTTCTTAGTTGGAAGATGGTTATTAAACTGGTTAATTCAGCTTCGGTTTCGGCAATATCTGCAAACTATTTCTGTTCCATTCTTATTATCTTTGCTCATAACAACACTCGCCTTTTGTTTGAAAAAGATTTCGAGCTTTTATTTTACTCAAACCAGCATATGGTCGCTAATTTTTTCCGTAGGAATAAGTGCGATCGCCTATATTTTGCTTTTGTATAGGGTTTATCCCGATTTTTTCTTGAAGATCGTAAAAAACAAATAAGAGGGCAAACATAATGAAAATTTTATGGATTACAAGTGTCTATCCAAGTGACGAATATCCAGGGCAAGGTGTTTTTCATGAAACTCAAGTTCAATCATTAATCCGTTTAGGCGTAGAGGTTACGGTGATTTGTCCTGTGCCGCGTCATTCAACCTTAATCAAGTATGTAAAAAGGCAGTATCGAGCAAATAAGGAGATCCCATTTAAGTATGTTCGAAAAGGAGTGACGGTCTACCGTCCGCCTTATTTAGCACTTCCGGGCCAACTCAGATGGTCTCAACCGGATAAACGGATGGCAGCTTCCATCTTAAAAACAATGTCTGATGGCTTAATAGAGCCCGATTTAATTCACGCACATTTTGCCATGCCGTCTGGAGGGGCAGCGAGAATAGTTGCAGAACATAAAAAGCTGCCATGGATTTTAACGTTACATGGCAGTGATGTAAATATTTATCCTTTTTATAGTGCAAGATCGAAAAAAATATTCGAACAAACCGTACATGCGGCAAACCTGGTCTTGGCAGTGGGTGAAAGCCTTAGGAATAAAGCAAAGGAGTTAACAGGCAGAGATAGTATGGTGCTTCCCATCGGGGTTGACCTATCACGCTTTAAACCTAGTGATGAAACCAAAACGCAAATCAGGAGACGCCTCCAACTCCCTGAAGAAAAGAAGATTATTGTTTTTATAGGAAGATTAACAGAAGCAAAAGGAGTTTTTGAACTTGCTCATTCACTTCAATGGCTTTCTAACGAAGTAGCCATTTTGTTTGTTGGCGATGGACCAGCTAAAGAAAAATTAGCCCAGCATTCAGACTTCAATCGACGGTTGTTCCTAATGGGGCAGGTTGAAAATGAAAGAATAAGTGATTACTTGCTTGCTAGTGATGTGTTTGCTCTCCCATCTTATACAGAAGGGATGCCAACCGTTGTTATTGAAGCACTAGCCTTGAAGGTGCCTGTAATTTGTACTGAAGTGGGGAGTGTCCCAGAATTATTTGGTGAGCATCGCCATCTTTTAATTGATAGTAAATCGGTATCCAGCCTAGTGACTCGATTAAACGAGATTTTAAACAGAAATCCCTTTACCACACATGTTCAGGATGAACTCTATGAACATATTCAAAAAAACTATCATGCTGACCGAAATGCCGTTTTATTAAAAGCTGTTTATAAACGGACAATAGAATCCATTTATTCAACGATCAAGTAATACGAACCGAAAGGATTGATAAGGATGAAAAAAATAGCTGTTATTGGAACTGGATATGTTGGACTCGTTTCAGGTACATGTTTTGCTGATTCAGGAAACGAAGTTACTTGTTGCGATATTGATCAATTAAAAATTAATGAACTGACACAAGGGATTATGCCGATATATGAGCCAGGATTAAAGGAACTGGTCCATAAAAATGTTCGCAAAGGAACACTTAAATTTAGTGCAAATATCAGTCAAGAAATCCAGGATGCTGAGGTAATTCTAATTGCAGTTGGCACACCAATGACATCATCAGGTAAGGCTGACTTAACCTATGTAAAACAAGTCGCTAAATCAATTGGTGAAAATTTAAATAATTATAAAGTAATTGTCACTAAAAGTACGGTACCTGTCGGAACTGGAAAATTAATAGAATCGGTTATTCAAGAATACAACAATGGAAACCATCCTTTTGACGTTGTCTCTAATCCTGAGTTTTTAAGAGAAGGTTCGGCTATTAAGGATACGATGAATATGGAGCGTGCCGTCATTGGTGCTGCAAGCGAAAAAGCTTTTCAAATGATTGAGGAATTACATCAGCCCTTTACGGCCGATATTGTGAAAGCTTCTATAGAAACGGCGGAAATCATTAAATATGCTGCCAATGCATTTTTGGCAACCAAGATCTCATTTATTAATGATATTGCGAACATATGTGAACGTGTTGGTGCAGACGTTACAAAAGTGTCCGAAGGTATTGGTCTTGATAGCAGGATTGGCAATAAATTTTTACAAGCAGGCGTTGGATTTGGCGGATCCTGCTTTCCAAAAGATACGGCTGCACTTCTGCATATTGCTGAGGATTGTGGATACAATTTTAAATTAATCAAGGCAGTGATTGATACAAACGAAGGACAAAGGGTGCAGCTGGTAAAAAAATTGTTACGTGCATTAGGTTCTTTTAAAGGGAAAACGATTACTGTTTTAGGATTAGCATTTAAACCAGATACCGATGATATTCGGTCTTCTCCGGCATTGGATATTATTCCTTACTTAACAGAGCAGGGGGCAATCGTTAAGGCATATGATCCCATCGCAATCGTAGAAGCAAAAAAACAGATCGGTTATCAGTGCACCTATTCAGAGGATATCTATGAAACTATTCGGGATGCAGATGCTTGCATGATTTTAACAGATTGGCAGGACGTAAAAACATTAGATTTACCCTTAGTAAAGCAATTAATGAAACAGCCTCTGATGGTGGATGGCCGGAATCTCTTTGATTTAGAAATGATGAAACGCCTTGGATTTTCGTATTTTTCGGTTGGGAGACCAGCCATTCAAGCGGGATCTTTCACAACAAAGGCAATATAGGAGGAGGTTATTCTGATGAGAAAAGTAATAGTCACAGGCGGAGCAGGATTTATTGGCTCCCATATAGTAGAGGAATTGCTTCAAAATAATTACCATGTCACAGTCATTGATAATTTTTCAACAGGCAAACAAAAAAACATCGATCACTTACCTATTGAGGTCTATAATCACGACATTACCAATCCTAGCGTAATTGATTTAATTGTTTCTCTTAGTCCAGATTATATTATTCACCAAGCGGCACAAGTAAGTGTGGCGGAGTCTGTTAAAGACTTTCTATTTGATGAAAAAGTAAATATTAAGGGTTCGCTGCACATTATAAAAGCAGCGATTGAATCAAAGGTGAAAAGATTTGTATTTGCTTCGACTGCTGCGGTGTATGGAAACCCGGTTTCACTGCCTGTTACCATTTCACACCCAACTTATCCGGAATCACCATATGGACTTACAAAGCTATCGGTTGAAAATTATTTAAAAATGTCTTGTGAACTGTATCAGCTGCCATATTGTATTTTACGCTACAGCAATGTATATGGACCAAGACAAGACGCAAAGGGTGAAGGAGGAGTCGTAGCTATTTTTTCAGATAAACTCACCGAAAATAGAACACCTTTCATATATGGAGATGGATTGCAAACGAGAGACTTTATTTTTGTTAAAGATGTGGCAACAGCAAATGTAAAAGCACTAAATGTAAAAGAAAATATTTGTGTCCATGTGTCTTCCGGCTCATGTATTTCTATCAATGAACTGTTTAAAACGATGACTGAAGCCGCTGGTTCGAATCTGCGCCCGATCTATAAACAAGAGCGTGCAGGCGATATTAGGCATAGTATTCTTGAAAACGAAGAAACGAAAACAATACTAAATTGGGTGCCAGCTGTCAACCTGTTCGAAGGGTTACAGGCGACTCTCCAGTTCTCAAAGGAAAACCAATTGCAATCATTAAATGGTTAGTTTGAAAAAGGAGAAGGAAGTTTGATGCAAAGTAATCTACTAGTTAAACAAGCAACAGGTGTGTCAGCTTTTCTCTTAGCAGGATTGGCCATTACCTATTCACTTGTTGAAATGCCGGTTATAATGATGATTTTTATTGGGGTATGGGCGGTCATCGTTATTACTTTACTTATAAAAAGCAATGTTATTAGTAAACCGCAATTTCCCGCCGTTATGTATTTATTAGTCATGACAACATTTCTGAATCAATCAGTTCTAAACATTCATGTTGGATTTTTTAGCATATTTTTGTATCGCTTGGTTCTAATCGCAGCAGTTATAGTCTTTTTGTTTCATGCAATAAAAGAAAGGAATCTTCCTCAATTTTGGAATCAAGTAAATGTAAAAGGGATATTGCTTTTTCTACTGTTTTGGATGGCTTATGGTTCGGTATCACTACTTTGGGCAAAATCAATTATAGAGGGTATTAAGTCGTTAATTCTTTTGGGTATGGGAATAACGTTTGTCTTTTTGGCCGTCTTTACATTTAGAAAAATGACTAGTTTGTTCTTGTTTTATGGAATCTGGATGTTTATGACAGTCTTTTTAATGGTGATTGGATTAATCAATCATTTTGCTCACATCCAGCTGCCTACATCAACATTGTACGGTGGTCCTGAATATAAGCTGTCATATCCAACATCTGTTTTCTTTAATCAAAATGATTTTGCCACATTTCTTACGATATCGTTCTTTTTTTATCTAGCTTTAACAAAAAATAGTAAACATGTATTTTTGAAAACAACCAGCATACTTCTAGCTATTATTTGTGTGTATCTCATTTATTTGACAGATTCACGGGCAAGTTTGCTTGGTGTAATGATTGGATTACTTGTTTATATGTTTATCCTTCTTCCAAGATTTTTAAAGAAAATGGCCGTTACTATCGGATCAACCGTATTTCTATTGAGTACGATTGTATTTTTCGGCAAGTTAGTAGATTTGTTTAACGCTTCAACCATCAATCTTAGTAATGGAATGCTTCCATCTAATGTAGCAAGATTAAATTTACTGAAGAATACCCTTCACTACATATTAGATAGCTTCGGATTCGGGGTGGGAGCAGGCAATATCTCATTCTATTTGAAAAACGAATCCATCTATCCAACTAATAATGTTGTAGAAGTTCATAATTGGCTTGCGGAAATTATGGGTAATTTCGGAATTGGTATTTTACTTGGTTACATAACTATGTATGCCTATCTTTTCATACGTCTTTATAAATTTTATAGAGTTGGAAGAAATAGAAACCAAAAAGGATTACTTGAAGGGTGTATGATGGGGCTAATTGGATTTGCTGTTTCGAGTATCAGTCCGAGCTCTATTAGTAATCTATTTTTTCATTGGGTATTTCTAGGATTAGTTATTTCTACGGTTTCTGTGCTTAAAGACACGAAAAATCAACATCAACATGAAAAATCCTACTAAGGAGCAAGGTTAAAATGGGACATATGATTCAACGATTAAAAGAAAGAATGAACAAATACTTCTTAATATTATTAGCAACTACCATTTTTCTGGGCATAATTGGATGGCTTCTTCCCGTGGGACAAGAGAAATCAAGTTATACATTAGAAACTTCGATATCCTTGGGAAACTATAAGAATCCTGAGTTAAATAATCCTAAACTTGTGATCAGTTTATTAACAAACGCTCCTTTTTATGAAGAACATTTGAAAGATCTATGGAAGGAAAAGTTTAAGGAAATAAATACGAATTTACATGTAACTATGGGACCTGATAACATCATTAATCTTTCATATTCAGATCATTCAGAGGAAAGCACAGCAAAGGTACTTAACGAGATTACTAGTGCTTTTATCGCCATCGATCATGATAGTTTCCAAGAAAAACAGAAAATCATTCAAGAATCTATCGATGCAATAACAAATGAAAAAGTAGGACCTGAGGCAAAAGTAGACCAGCAGCGTTTCTTATATGAACTTAAGACTGCTAAAGACGACATAAGACATGCTGAAATATTAAAACCTGCGGATTTTTATGCACTTGATACTGAAAATAGAGCTTTCAACTCAAAGGAAAGAGCAGTATTAGGGATATTATTGGGCGTAACATTAAGCTTTCTATGGATCGTTTTTCCCATCATTTTCAAGGAACAGTCATTTGAATAGGAGGTTATTTCATGAGTCCACAGCAGCCACTGATCTCAATTATAACACCTTCATATAATGCAAGTTTATTTATCGAGCAGACAATCACTTCTGTAAGAAAGCAAACCTATCAAAACTGGGAAATGATTATTGTTGATGATTGTTCTACAGATAATACACCAGAAATATTAGAGCAAATTGAAAAAGAAGATGAAAGAATAAAGGTTATTTATTTAAATCAAAATGGCGGGGCAGCCGTTGCCCGAAACATAGCTTTGCAAAATGCAAAGGGCAGATATGTAGCATTTCTTGATAGTGATGATTGCTGGAAACCAGAAAAATTACAAAAACAGTATTCTTTCATGCAAACCAACTATTATGCTTTTACATTTACTGGTTACGAATTAATAACTAATGATGGAGTTCTATTGAACAAACAGATACCTGCCCCCGAGCAAATTACGTACAATGATATGTTAAAGAATACGATTATTGGATGTTTGACTGTCATGATTGATCGAAAGACGGTTGGCCATTTTCAGATGCCAAACATACGCACACGACAGGATTTAGCCACCTGGCTAGCCATATTAAAAAAGGGGTTCAATGCATACGGATTAAATGAAAATTTGGCCGAGTATCGGACTGGGAATCCTTCAATATCAAGGAATAAGTGGAAAGCAGCAAAAATGAATTGGTTTGTATATCGCAAGGTAGAAAAACTTAACGTCATCAAAGCTTTTTGGTGTTTTTCACATTATGCCTTTCATGCTCTACTAAAAAGAATTTAAAAAGGGATGGGACAAATGAAGAATATACATATCATTGTGGCAACAGGGGAGTGGGGGCAGGACCAGTTACGATACCGAAGACATCGGCTTGCAGAATATCTTCAAAAACATTCAGATACAAAAGAGGTTATTTGGTTATGCCCGTCACCAATACAAAAAGAAAAGTCCTGCTCTAGATTGTCAAATGGAATAAAACAATGGACCATACAAGATTTATTGCCACATAAAGTGTTTCGGTTTGGACGATATATTGATGAATTTCATAGATCAAAACTTCACCCATTATTACAATATTTAAGAGAAGAACAGGAAAAGTATAAAGTGAATTTATGGTATACCTTTCCAGGTTACCCAATCCTTTCTGACCTCTTTTCCTGGAATAAAGTCGTTTATGATTGCAGTGATTTATGGACTTCGCCTATCAGTGGGAAAAACTCCATCCTAGCTAATTCTAGAAAAAATATCATATCAAAAGCTGAAAATCGGATTATTCAAAGGGCAGATGTAATTACTTGCACCTCTGAGTATCTAAGTTCGAGAATAGTAGAAAATTTAGGTTCCGAAGAAAAGGTGTTCACCTTTGAAAATGGGGTAGAATATGATTTATTTGCGAACAATCCAACACAAATGGAGAATATTCTACCTGCTCAATTTAATGGTACGGTTTTAGGATTTATCGGTGGCATTAAACCGAAACTGGATTTTGATTTGATAAAGGAGGCAGCACAAAAAAAACGAGAATGGCTTTTTCTGTTTGTAGGTCCAGATGGCACGAATGATCATCCAAAATTTAAAGATTTATTAACCGAGAGAAATGTTTTATGGACTGGAAGTGTCGAACCTTCAGAAGTACCAAAATATATGAACTTAATTGATATTGGTATTATGCCATACAAATCCTCTCAATATAATCAAGCTGTCTTTCCATTAAAGTTATTTGAGTTTTTAGCAGCGGGGAAGTCGGTACTTGGTTTGCATTTGCCCTCAACGAAAAAATATGCCGAGGAATCTGTCTATGCTTATTTAGATACCGATAGTACGAACCAATTCATCCAAGTATGTGAACAATTAGAAGGGACTATAAATGATGAAAATATGATTCATAAGCGTAAGACACTTGCTAAATCAAAAAATTGGAACGAAGTATTTGAGGACATGTTTAGATTGGTTTAAAACAAACCGAGATAGCGTCAATTTTTGGAGACCCATAAAGGGTTTCTTTTTTTTGATAGTTGTTTTTTGAGTGTGTAAATGATCACAGGTGTGGAATTTTTGATGAAGGAAATACTTGCGGATCAAAAAAGAATAGTAAATACTTAACCCAGTCAATGTCTATTTGATTTTGATTTAAAAAATGAGTAATAAAAAATCCGTATAAAAGCTGCCGAAATAAAAATCAGAAACAGAATATTAAGAAAATTATTCATACAACTACCTCCCCATTTGGAAATTACTTATAAAAATGAACCATTGTATTGGAATGGCTATAGTTACATTTTAACCAGTAAATACTAAGAAATAGTTGATTCGATGTTAACCTTTTGTAAAGTATTGTTATATTCATTTTATAGATATTGAGGCTTGTTTAGCACAGGTCCATATGAAAACTTTTACAATCTTGAACAAATATAAGGAAAATACATATATTTATAATATGTAGTAAGTCTCATAAAAAAAGACCGTGAGCTCAAGACACGGTCTAAAAAACAACTAAAGTAGTGAATGATTAATCCAACCTCGTCAGCCAAAACAGGATGGATTTTTCTTTGTGGACATTTTTTTGCTCATCTGAATAACACCTTTCTATCTGTTATTAAAATCATTTTTTAGTTCTGAAGTGTGCCTCCAAATAGCCATGATACCCAATAATATAGAATTACCAAGGTAAACAAGGTAGCTGGCGGGATAACAACGAAGGTTATTTTCATATACTGCCACCAACTAATCATGACTTTTCCTTTCCTTACAATATTCATCCACATTAACGTGGCCAGCGTTCCCATTGGTAGTAATAATGATCCCATGTCACTTCCTATGACATTGGCAAGATAGGATATTTTTAAACTGAGCAGAGGTAGATCCATATTTGTTAATGTTAGTGTGCCGACCATTAACGCAGGATGATTATTAAATATGTTCGAAAGAACGGATAACAAGACACCCATTAGTACACTGGCATGAAGCAGGCTTCCAGAAACCATTGGATGCATGAAGTGGATGAGCCACTCTGTTAGACCAATATTATTTAAACCGTAAATGATCACATACATACTAAAAGCGAAAACGATGATATACCACGGCGTTTTCTTCACCATATCGGTGGGAGGTATTTTTAAATATGCCCATCTCCAACCTAAAAGGACAAAAGAGCCAAAAACTGCCATAAGCGAAACTGGAATAGACAGAAACGATGCGACAAAGAGGCTGACACGAACCGCAAAGACAAACAGTAGAACGTTTCTCATAAATCTCGATCGGTCTTTCTCAGAAGCATGTTTCAATGGACTTGGCTTAAGTGGATGATAAGAAGAGAGTGAAAGCCCAGTTACATTAGTAGGGATCGTTTTTGGTAAGACCTTTTTGAAGCGAAGAAACAAAAGCCAGGTCAGTAGAAGTAAACCAAGTGTTGCAGGGACAAACATCATCGCCGTATGCAAGTACAAACTCATGTGGACGATTTTTAGGGCGATTAGATTGACAATATTACTTACGCCAATGGGCGCACTTGAAGCGGTCGCGATTAATGCACCTGAAAGCAAATACGGAATTTTTTGGTGGTTTTTTAAGCCCATATTGTTTAGCAGTATAACTAATATTGGTGTTGTGATTAAAATACTTCCGTCGTTATTAAAAAAGAGTGTCATTAAAAAACACAATAGATTGACATACCAGAATAATCGAATGCCAGACCCTTTTGCTTTTTCTGCAAGCTTTTCTGCCATCCAGTTAAAGAACCCAAAACTTTCTAAGACGATGGCCATTACAATTGTCGCCATTATGGTAATCACGGCACCACTGATAGTTTCCGCTATTAGACCGAGGTCAGAGAATGTAACACTCCCACTTAAGATGACAACGATCGCACCAATCGTAGCAGGGATTGCTTCATTAATACCTCGGGGTCTCCAAAAAATAAATCCTAGGGTGAGTAAAAAGGAAGCTATCGTTAACCAAACCATTGAATAAATTTCTCCTTTCGGAAGCTAGTATTTCATGAAATGAATCATGAGCGACTTTACCTCCACGTTTTGCATCCGCATCTATCCCTCCATTCCATCTATCCCTCTTGTGACTTTGTACTGTATGTATATGTCTCCCGACTGAGACAGGCTTTAGGTTTGTACCTGTTTTTTCCGAATTTCCGCTTGAGTCTATAGTGGTTGAAGACAGAGAGAGCCCCCGAAAATACGGCGGCTCTCTTAACTAGTTTATGTTTACTAAATTTCTTCCAAATAAGTTAAAATAGATATTAAAAAGAGGTGTGAGGTGTGTCATGGACTTATTTTCAAGAATAGCGGAAGATAAAATAAAAGAAGCAATAAAAAATGGGGAATTCGAAAATCTGCCTGGGATGGGAAAGCCGTTGGATCTGAAAGATGATCTGCCAGGGATGAGCGCAGAAATGAAAATGGGTTACCGAATGCTTAAGAATGCAGGATTCATTTCAGACCAAGTCGATTTACGAAAAGAATTGATTACCTTAAATGATCTCATTTCCGCCGCCACTGATGACGAAGAAATTAACAGGTTACAAGAAAAATTAACAAGGAAACAGTTGCAGTTTGAAAAAGTGATGGAACAAAGAAGGAAAAATTCGAATGGACGTTTCGGCAGTTATGCGGAGAAAATTTATGGAAAAATTAAATAAGTAGTTGTCTGGCTTCACTAAAAATGGAACAAAATAATTGCAAGAAGATAAAGGGTTTATTACTGGAGGTACATACGTCATGTCTACCATCAATAAGATTGCTGCAACATTATTGTCAGTCCTGTTTCTAATAGGAGGAATGGTACCGAATAGGATCAGTGCTGCTGAATCAGAGGTCCCCAATATTGTGGGGGTGTATGGAGTAGCCATTGATGCAGAGACAGGCGAAATTCTTTACAACAAAAATGCCCACTCAAAAGCATTTCCTGCAAGTATGACGAAAGTGTTAACGGCCATAATTTTAGATGAACAAATAAAAGATGGGACTTTATTAAGGGTTAGCTCACATGCGGCGAATCAAGAATGCCTCTGTTTGGGGCTTACAGCAGGGGAGATGATTTCTAAACAAGACGCGATGAAAGCTTTATTATTATTAAGTGCGAATGATGTCGCCGTTACAATTGCTGAGAACGCGGCAGGAAGTGAAGAAGGATTTGCAGTTCTCATGAATCAGAGGGTCAAAACATGGGGCCTTAAAAATACTCATTTCGTTACATCAAATGGGCTTCATGACCCAAACCATTATACAACACCCTACGATATGGCCCTCATCACCAAAGAAGCGCTTAAACATCCTAATGTACTAAAGGTTATGACTACACGAAAAACAATGATTAAAACAAGCAAGAAAGAAAAGACAATCAGTAATCTATTTAAATTTCACAGGAGCCCAAACTCGATTACTGGTAAACCTGGGTTTACAAATGCGGCTCATCATACACTATTGGAATACTTAAAACAAGGAAATAAGGAAGTTATCTCGGTTGTCATGAAAACCGATAAACAGTCAAAATACAGCGATATTCAAACCATGGCAAACTATTCATTTGCCCATATGAAGTCAGAAAATGAGTTTCCGGAAGGTAGGTAGTGAGGAGGGACCCATTCATTTGACCTCAAAAAATAGACCGCCTTGTCAGCGGTCTTACTGTTGTTCTTGGTCATCCCAATAATGTAAAGTATCGATTTTACCTGTCGGCTCACTTTTTAATACATTACCATCCTTGTCTTTATATACCTCGTACTCCTGGTACGTTTCTACGATATAGCCATCCACTTTTTCGATTTTCTCTAGTTTTTCCTCCAAAACTGGAACATCGCTGGAAGGCTCAACTTCTACAGGCTGTGCCATCACAGGTTGATCGGCTGAATAGGTAAAGTTTTTATTAATAAATGAGTACGGTGAATCAAGATACGCTGCAAAACCTAATGTGGCCAATAAGCAACAAATACTAATAAAGGTTTTTAATTTCATAAAATGGGCTCCTTTTTTACTTACATCCTCGTAACCCATTTTATGCGTGTCCTAAGAACATATGCATCTTGTTTAGTTTTGTATATTTGTTGATTTAACAGAAGCAATCTGCGGTCGAAAAAGTAAAAATAGAATAAAAGCAGCAATGGAGATAATTGCACCAGAAATATACGGAAGCCCGATGGCCAATGAAAACAGCCAACCACCAAGTGGAGGACCAATAATTCGGCCAAGTGAGTCAAAGGAAGATAATAGGCCAGTTGAACTTCCGTGGCCAGCGCTTGACGTTTTCGTAATTAGAGAAGAAACACTTGGACGAATGACTCCATTCCCTAAACCAAATATAGTTAGAAAAAGAGCTGCAGTACCAAAACTATTCACCAATAAAATTAAAGCAAATCCAAGCGCAGAAACAATGATACCCGACTGGATAACCATCCTTTCCCCGTATTTCTTCGTCAATCTACCAACTAGACCACCCTGGACAATCGCACTCCCAAATCCCATGATCATAAAAATATAGCCAAGTTGAGTAGCATCTAAATCTGCCTTCTTCGCAGCAAAGTAAGCAAACGTTGCTTCCAAACCAGCCAGGGATAAAGAAATTAATAATTGCACTAGATACAGAACCGTTACAGCCCCACTAAACGCCTTCCAAAAAGAATGCTTTTTTTGGGTACCTGCCTCTGTTCTCAGTTTTGATTCTTTTAGCAAAAGGAAAACAAGAATCAAGGTAATGAAAGATGATCCACAAGCAAGATAAAAGGGCATATTCAAGCTGAATTTTGAGAAAATACCACCAATTGCTGGACCGAAAACAAAGCCTAAGCCCGTTGCTGCACCAACAATCCCCATTCCTTTGCCGCGATTCTCTTCGGTGGTGATATCGGCAACGTATGCCATTGCGGTAGGCATATTAGCAGAGGAAAGAATACCGCCAATAATTCTTGCCGCGAATAACATCCAAAGCTCTGTTGACAATGCTTGAATTAGAAAGGAGAGACCAAGTCCAGCTATCCCAATCATCATCACTGGCTTTCGCCCAATTCGGTCGGAAACTTGTCCCCACATTGGAGCGAAAATAAGCTGCATGAGAGAATACACCGCCATAAGTAATCCTAGTTCGGTTGGGTTCGCCCCAATTTCTTCGGCATAGAAAGGTAAAACTGGAATGATAATTCCAAATCCCACCATCACCAAAAACATAACTACAAATAAAATCGGTAAAGCGGACTTTGATTGCAAAGAATTTCACTCCTAGATGACATTTAAAGTCGTTGATATTACATACTTTCTTCCTATCAATAGGATAATGGAAATGTTGATAGAAAAACAAGTCTCATGCATCAATTATTTCCTTGGGTGGAAATAGTATGCAATACTTTTATTATCACTTATTTAGCTAATAGATAGCGATAATTAAGCAAAATGCTAGCAATTGATATCAGGGTGATAAAAACCACAAAAAAACACCATTCCATAAGGGAAACGGTGTTTTTTGCTGAATCTAGTTCCAGTGCCAAGCTGCGAGTGGGCTTCGCAAGATTATTTAACAGCTTTTCTCGTACTTTCTGATGCAAAGTCAGCGATTATGACGAGAATCATATAACAAAGAAGTAACAAGGTAATCTCTGTATATTGGAAATAGCTCATTGCCAACTTAAACTCCATACCAAGACCACCCGCACCAACAAAACCAACCACAATGGTTGTCCTCATGATGACTTCCCAGCGATAAAGAATATAAGTGAGAAATCGTGGTAATACAGTGGGCAGGATACCGTAGAAGAAAATCTGGATTTTCGATGCACCTGTAGATGCTAAATTCCTTATTGGACGCGGGTCCATATCCTCAATCACCTCTGCCCAAAGTTTACCGAGAATCCCAAAGTTGTGGAGTGCAAGAGCGATTGCCCCAGGCAGTAACCCGGGTTTAAAAATAAAAATAATCATCATCGCCCAAACTAACTCAGGAACAGAACGAGAAAAGATATAGGTGATGCGAACTATTCCATAAAGAATCCAGTTATACCACTTCTTTGAAGAAGTTAACCCCCCATTAGCTATATTTCTAGCTGCAGGAATCACTGTAAAAAAAGCAGCGATGGTCGCAAATCCAATTGCCATAATACTCATTTCCAATGTTTCAAGAGTGAGTTTCAAAGCAGCGGCCCAACTGCCAGCATTGAAGAAAGCAGGGTTGGCATCATTTAATCCAATCAGACCACCGAAGAATTTTTTTGCATATTCAATATTCTTATCAGATAATAATTCAAAAAATTGAGCATTCTCAGCGACCGTAATAAATCCCCATGAACAAACTACTAAAAGCAAGGTGAAGAGAAGAGAAAGCCAACCAGGACTGAGTCCCTTTCGGCGTTTCCGTTCTGTTAACCCTTTTCGGACGAAATTACTCCAAATATCTACCAATATAACAAGGACAATTAGAAAAAAAACATATGACCAGACTTGATCGTATTTCAAATCAGCCAATGATAATTGAATTTGGTAGCCTAGACCGCCAAGTCCAACAAAACTCATAATTGCAGAAGACCGAATGGCACATTCAAAGCGGTACATCGTATAACTGGTCATGTCGGCCCAAACCAAGGGAAAATAGCCGTAGGTGAGTAATTGCAGTTTGGATGCTCCTGCTGATTTTAAGGCTGTGATTGGCTGATCAGGCACATCATTTAACATGTCCGCAAAAATTCTGCCAAGTATCCCTCCGTATGGAATCGCAAGGGCAAATATGGCTGCATAAGGGGAAAGACCTACGGCAGCAACGAAAAGCCAGGCCCATATTAACTCATGAATCGAACGCGTGAAGCCTAATATTCCCCTAAAAAATACTTTAGACGTTAACCGAGCAACCCTGCTTGAGGTTAATGTTCCAGAGGCAAGAACACCGACTATTAGTGCATAAATAATGGCAAGTGACATGCCGGCAACAGCATAGGCTAGCGTTATCCAGGCTGATTCAAGCCCCTTCATTAATACCTCAGCAGACAGGTCCGGTTGAATGAGTCCTTCAAATATTTGCAACAAAGTCGGTATTCCACCTGCATGGAATAGATCGGCATTCCATTGAATTGAAAACAAGCTCCAAACGAATACGGCCGTCAAAAGTAACGTGAGAAGGAGGCGATTATACATACCGAAGACTGATTTACGTCCCAACATCTCACCCTTGCTCCTTTAACCGATAAAGATCTCTTAACAAATCATCTGTTACTTTTTCTGTCGGTAAATCAAAAAGAATTTCCCCATTTTTAAGGGCGATGATTCTTGTAAAATATTTACGAGCATATTCGACGGAATGTATACTTGTGATTAATGTTTGTTTTTGCTCTGAAACGATTTTGATGAGCATGGCTAAAACATCTTCCGCACGCGCCGGATCAAGGGAGGCTACAGGCTCGTCCGCTAAAACCACTTCAGGTTTTTGGACCATTAATCTTGCCATTGCGACACGCTGCTGTTCGCCTCCAGATAAAGTGGACGTGATTTCATGGATTTTATCAGAAAGACCAACTCGATCCAGTGCTTTCAAAGCAACTTCTTTTTCTTGGGGAACAAGTAATGAGAAGAGGGATTTGATAACGCCCCATTCCGCTAATCGTCCCGCCAGGACATTATGAATGACGGCAATGGACCCAATAAGATCAAACTGTTGCCGAATGACGCCAACTTTTTTAGCAAAAATTTTGCCTTTTTTATAGGCTGATATTGGATGGCTATCGATTATTAGTTCCCCGTTTTGGATTGGCACGAGTCCGGCTATGGAATTTAATAATGTAGTTTTTCCCGCGCCGCTTGGTCCAATTAAGGCAACCATTTCCCCTTGCTCAATAGAAAAAGAAAGGGAAGATAAAGCTATCTTCCCCTCAAAATGTTTCGATATATTTTTTGCTTCAATCATTGTTTTTGAAGACATTCTACGACACCTACTACTTAATAATCTGTAACTCTTTTGCTACCTTTTCAATCTTTTTGTAATTATCATTATTTGTTTCGACAAAACTCTCCGTTTGGAATAAATCCGCAATTTCCTTTTGGTCTCCCGTAATGGATAGAAGGGCTTCTTTAACTTTTTGCTTAGTTCCTTTACCAAAGACTTCTTCGACATTACTATTGATAGTCCAGTTATAGTCATAGTAAGCAGGGGTGGTATAGAATACTTTTACTTTTTTCGTATCCACTTTACCTTCTTTTACCGCTGCTTCCCAAACGGCCTCATTTAGTGCGCCCGCCTTAAAGGCACCGGATTCAATTAACTTATAGGTTGTATCATGTGAACCGGAGAAGTTGGGCTTGCCATCAAAATCGGTATTGGCATCTATTCCAGCTTCAGTTAGGAAGTATCTTGGCATTAAATGGCCGGAAGTGGAGCTTTCACTGCCAAATGTGAATGATTTCCCTTTTAAGTCTTCCAGCTTTGTGATATTTTCAGATGATTGGGTAATAAAGACCGAATGGAACTTAGCGTCCCGTGGTCGTTGCACAATTGATTCTGATTCAGGAACAAGGTTTCTAGCTTGTACACTTGTTAAGCCGCCAAACCAAGCCATATGAATTTCACCACGTTGGAAACCAGTTACTAATGCTGCATAATCCACAGACGGTACAAATTCAACTTTCATACCAGTTTTTTCACTAAGATATTTTGCAACAGCGGTCATCCCTTTATCTAAATCTGCAGCATTCTGGTCAGGAATGGCTCCAATTTTAAAAATTTCATTATTAGTCGCTTCTTTTTTTCCTTCACTCGTTTTTTCATCACTTTGCCCACAAGCAGCTAATGAAATTACTAGCATAACAAGAATAAGAGCAGAAAGCCATTTTTTCACATTAATTCCACCTTAGTTTTTAAATAGTTTCTCTGTACTTTTAGAATTATACTTAAATGATTTTTGATTATAAATTCATTAAATCGATTTAAATAATATTTATTAATCGATATTATAGATAACAAAACATATTTATCTATAGATGGCAGGCATTCCAAACTTCCTCCAATTTTTACGATGAATAATATTCCATAAAACAAGGGCAAAATAAAAGAAAAAGGAATTAGATATGATTGGATTACTAATTGCCATTATTTCATTTAATTATTTTGCTTTTAAGAAAAATAAACTTCTAAATGGTAATCAAATTGTCCATATATGGACTTTTACGGTCGCTTTCCAAGTATTGTTCGATGTGATGGTTGAATTCAAATACCATGGATACTGGTATTTTGATAAAGAAATTGATTGGGAAGGATTGCTTCCACATATATTTTTAGTGCCCGCTGTTAATATGATTTTTTTAAATTACTTTCCATTTAAATCAAAAATCATTAAGAAAATATTTTATATTATCATTTTTGTCATTCTGATTTTGATTTATGAAGCCATCACATTGCTGCCAGCTCCGTGGGGTTTCTTTCATTATGGATGGTGGAAGTTATGGCACGCAGCCATTCTTGACCCAATTTTACTGATCATACTATTAGGTTTTTATAAGTGGATATGTAAGTTAGAAATGAGTTCCTGTAAAGCTCCAAAAATACAAGAATGAATAGATATTGAGCTGCATACGCGCTCTTTTCTTTTTGCCGTAATTATTTAGTTAGATGCTTAAACACATGAATACCCTTGTCCATATAATAGTAAAAAAGAGGGGAAGGGGTGAATAGTTTGGCAATCAATGAAAAGGGAATATCAATCGGTACCATTTCTGGTGGGATTGTAAACTTTGGTGGAGCGGTTTGTATTAGTCCAATCACAATCACATCGGATAATACAGGTTCTGGAAGTGATAATACAAAAACAAATATAACTTCAAGGTCTAGAGTAAGCTCCACTACAAAAAGAAACATAACAGACCTGTTAGAAATGATTAAGGCGATGCTTTGAATGGCATCGCCTTTTTGATAACATTTCCTGAAATAAAAAAGAAAGGACGTTACCTTTTAGTATCGTCCTTTTACATTATTTTTTATTATTATGAGGCAATTTGATTATTTACTTCATTTACTTGCTTCATTTGCTTTGTTGACTTTGTTACGTTTAAAACAATGTTTAAAAAGATTGCAGTTAGACTTCCTGTGACAATGCCGCTGCTGGTAAGGATTTTAACACTCTCAGGCAGGTGGGCAAACATATCCGGTACGGCCGTTACGCCCATTCCCATCCCAACTGAACAAGCTATGATTAGGAGATTTTCTTGTGAAGCAAAATCTACGTTACCAAGCATTTTTATTCCATAAGCAATGACCATTCCAAACATAGCCACCATTGCACCACCAAGTACAGGTGTTGGAATAACTGTAGTAAAGGCTGCAATTTTCGGAATAAACCCAAGAAAAACTAACATACCGCCCATTGTATAAATGACGTTATTGCTTTTAACACCTGAAAGCTGGACAAGTCCTACGTTTTGGGAATAGGTTGTGTATGGGAATGCATTAAATATCGCACCAATAATACTTGCTAGACCTTCCGCACGATAACCTCTAGATAAATCCTTCTCTGTTAATTTTTTTCCAGTGATGTCACTTAAAGCGAAATAAACTCCTGTTGATTCTACCATACTCACAATTGCAACGAGTGTCATCGTAATGATCGGAGTCCATTCAAAGGTAGGGGTCCCAAAATAAAATGGTTTTACCATGTGGAACCATGATGCATCAGCAACAGCTGAAAAGTTTACTTTCCCCATAATAGATGCGACTACCGTACCGCCCATTAATCCTAGTAAAATAGAAATGGAGCGAATAAAACCTTTTGTAAAACGGTAAAGCAAAATAATAAATAGCAACGTTCCGAAAGCTAAGCCGATATTTGAAAGGCTGCCAAAATCCGGGCTCCCTTGTCCGCCAGCGATGTTATTCATTGCGACAGGGATCAATGTAATCCCAATAATAGTAACAACAGAACCAGTAACAACAGGTGGGAAGAACTTAATTAACTTCCCAAAGAATTGAGAAATAACAATGACTATTAGTCCAGAAATGAGAATGGAACCATAAATGGCAGAAATGCCAAACTGTCCGCCAATGGCAATCATCGGTCCAACGGCAGTAAAGGTACAGCCAAGTACAATTGGTAAACCGATTCCGAAAAAGCGATTCTTCCAAACTTGTAGTATTGTTGCAATTCCGCACATTAAGATGTCGATGGATACCAAGTAAGTTAATTGTTCCCCCGAAAATTTAAGAGCCCCTCCAACGATTAGTGGAACAATTACCGCTCCTGCGTACATCGCTAACACATGCTGAATGCCTAAAGAGGCAATTTTAAATGGATGTTGTTTCATTAGATTAATTCCTCCACATTTTCATTGATAAATGTTACTTCTCCGTTTGATAGGGAAGCAATTCTTGCTAAGGATTCAACCCTTAAACCCATGTCCTTCAATTTTTGTGCACCGTGTTGAAATGATTTCTCGATGACAATGCCAATTCCAGCAACGTTTGCACCGCTTTGTTGAACGATTTTTACTAAACCAAGAGCAGCTTCACCATTAGCTAAGAAATCATCAATGATAAGTACTCGATCACTTTCATTCATGTATTTATTGGAAACCGAAATCTCGTTTGTTTCATTTTTGGTAAATGAATAGACAGACGCCGTAAGTAAGTCATCGACCAGTGTCAATGATTTTCTCTTTCGGGCAAATAGAACTGGAACGGTCAAATATAAACCGGCCATCACGGCAGGGGCAATGCCTGAGGATTCAATCGTTACAATCTTAGTAATGCCTTCCTCTGCAAATAATCTCGCAAATTCTTTCCCAATCTCAAGCATTAACTGCGGGTCGATTTGATGGTTTAAAAATGAATCGACCTTTAACACCTGGTCGGATAAAACCTTTCCGTCAGAACTAATTTTGTCTTCTAGTAATCTCATGATTGAAAACTCCCCTTTAAAATAATAAAAGCCCAAAGGTCAATACCTCACAACAAAATAATTGAGTGAGATAATGACCTTTGGGCTTCATGTCCAAACGGTTAAGGAATGAGTGCATCTCTTAAAAAGTTTGCACATTTTCCCATTACCCACTCATAGTCAGATTGTTAACGGCAATCTGGTAGAAACTTCCGGGCCTTATCCCCGCGATTATATGAGTGAAAAGCATATGAATTTATTCACATTATAAAGCACATAAAAAGAGGAAATCAATCATTATTTTGCAAAAAACGAACAATAAGGTTTTTAAAATCAAAATCGTTCGTGCTCGGAAAGCGGTTAAATAAGTGTAAATAAAAGAACTACACAAATATTGAATAACCATTCATTTTCAGTTACTATTAAAGAGAAAATTAATTTTGAAAATTCTAAAATAAAGAGAAGGTGAGCACAATAAGGAAATCTATTCCAGATTCCTGGTGGAATCAAATGAAATTACCGGCCATTTCAGCCCCGATGTTTTTGGTGTCAGGCACCGAACTCGTCAAAAATTGTTGTCTGAATGGGGTAATTGGTTCTTTTCCTGCTCCAAATGCAAGGCCAATTGAAGTTCTGGATCAGTGGATGGGGCAATTAAATGCAGAGTTGGCGGAGGCACGGGCTCTCGAACCTAACCGCAAGATTGCACCGTGGGCGATGAATATGGTTGTACATAGTTCCTACGGCCGCCTGCAGGAAGAACTTGAATTGATTAAAAAGCACCAGCCGCAATTGGTGATTACCTCATTAGGAAGTCCGAAATTAGTTGTTGATATTGTTCATGAATATGGTGGTCTCGTGTTCTCGGATGTAAGTGATTTAAAATTTGCAAAAAAAGCGGCAGAAGCAGGTGTTGATGGCTTGATATTAGTATCTAGCGGGGCGGGAGGTCATGCTGGACAAATTAATAACTTTGCCTTTGTAGATATGGTTCGCAAATTCTGGGATGGCATTGTTGTTCTGGCAGGTTCTATTTCTACAGGGAAGGGGATTTTAGCAGCACAAGCTGCCGGAGCAGATCTTGCTTATATGGGAACAAGGTTTATCGTAGCTACCGAAAGTATGGCAAATAATGAGTACCGAGAAATGCTCGTTGAATCCACGCAAGAAGATATCCTATTAACCGATGCTTTCTCCGGTGTCATGTGTAATATGCTGGTACCAAGTATTAAAAAGGCGGGATTGAACCCAGATACACTGGTTAAAAAAGCTCAAGTTAACTTTGATAGTATGCAAAGGGAAACAAACGTAAAAGCATGGCGCGATATTTGGTCAGCAGGGCACGGCGTCGGAGCCATAAATAAAATTGAATCAGTGTCTGAAATAATAAATAGTTTAGAAAGCGAATACAAAGAAGCATTACAAACTCTCAATCGGAATGCAGGGAAATTTAGTTCCTTGCCTTGTCAATAAATTAAAAGTAAAAAACGCTCAGCGCCACTTGGCTGAGCGTTTTTACTTTGTGGTAACTTGATTGGAATATATCGATTACCTACAAAACGGCCATCTATTTTAGGACATAAGGGAAACTGAGTTTACTTCTTCTTTTTTTCCTTTGAGACGATCTTAACCACTTTATAACCTGGTTTCATTTTAATCTTTTGAACTCCATTATTAGTCGTCACTTGATACATGGTGAATTTCCGAGGCTGACGTTCGAGGACGTCGATCTTCTTAATTGTCTCTTTGTGAAAATATTTATGAAGTTTCTTGGTTTGCTTTTCTTGTTTTTCACCATAAAGGAGATCGTAGGCGAAGATAAATAAAAATATAAATAAAGCACCAAGGATAAGTGTGTACAAGACAGAATATAAAAATGACAAGGTTGACATCCTTTCTTAAAGCAATCGAGAGTATCTACGTCTTCAAGAAACCATTATAACGGAAAAGCAATCTATTTATAAGTTAATGTTTAGTGAATGATCTTAAGAAATAACATTATTTTGATTTGGGTAATCTAAAAGATATAAAAAATATTTTTCTTTTTTGTCCACTATATATGAACAAATTTAAAAAATTATGATAAAGTATACAATAGGAATCCTTCAATACCGCTATTTAACAGCAATATTAATGTCCGTCCGAAACGGACAACTGTTTATCCGCAAATGACATTAAAGGTTCAAATTATAAGGGGGAAATGAATAATGTCTAGTCATATTTTAGAACAATTTTTAAATGAAAATCTTGAGGATTTAAAGGGGAAAGGTCTATACAATGTCATCGATCCACTCGAGAGCCCCAATGGTCCACTAATCACGATTAATGGCAGAGAACTTGTTAATCTTTCTTCTAATAACTATTTAGGGTTAGCAACCGATGAACGTTTGAAAAATGCAGCAGCCGAAGCCATTGAATCCTACGGCGTTGGGGCAGGCGCAGTTCGTACAATCAACGGAACACTTAAGTTGCATGTGGAACTCGAAGAAAAATTAGCTGAATTTAAACATACTGAAGCAGCGATTGCCTACCAATCGGGATTTAATTGTAACATGGCAGCCATTTCTGCGGTAATGGATAAAAATGATGCCATTCTATCGGATGAATTAAACCATGCGTCGATTATTGATGGCTGTCGTCTATCGAAAGCAAAAATCATCCGTGTTAATCACTCAGATATGGAAGATTTACGTGCAAAAGCAAAAGAGGCAAAAGAGTCCGGTCTTTACAACAAGATTATGGTGATCACAGATGGCGTCTTTTCCATGGATGGCGATATTGCCTTATTGCCGGAAATCGTGGAGATAGCTGAAGAATTCGACTTAATTACATATGTCGACGATGCCCATGGTTCAGGTGTCCTTGGTGATGGGGCAGGGACCGTAAAGCATTTTGGTCTTTCTGATAAAATTGATTTTCAAATTGGCACATTATCTAAAGCAATTGGTGTAGTCGGCGGATATGTGGCTGGTAAAAAGAATCTGATTGATTGGTTAAAAGTTCGCAGCCGCCCATTCCTATTTTCAACTTCACTTACTCCTGCAGATGTAGCAGCAAGCAAGAAATCGATTGAAATTCTCATGGAAAGCACAGAGCTTAACGAGAAACTTTGGGATAATGGAAATTATCTTAAAAAAGGCTTGAAAGAGTTAGGTTTTAATATTGGTAACAGCGAAACGCCAATTACACCTTGTATTATTGGTGACGAAGCACTTACCCAACAATTCAGTAAGCGTTTGAATGAAGAAGGGGTTTATGCTAAGGCCATTGTTTTCCCAACGGTACCGAAAGGAACTGGACGTGTTCGTAACATGCCAACAGCAGCACATTCAAAAGAAATGCTCGACCGTGCAATTGCGATATATGAAAAAGTAGGTAAGGAAATGGGCGTTATTAAATAGAATATACAATTTTTAGCTAAGTGAAGAGGACGGTGAAACGACGATGAAGCGTATATTAATTACTGGTGCTTTGGGACAGATTGGATCAGAATTAACCTTAAAACTACGAGACATTTACGGAGCGGATAATGTTATTGCGACAGATATCAAAAAGAATGAGAGTGAAGCTGCTCAAAGCGGCCCATTTGAGACGGTCGATGTAACAGATGGAAACCGAATGGTGGAAGTAGCAAAAAAATACAATGTTGATACGGTTATGCATTTAGCTGCCTTGTTATCGGCAACTGCAGAGGCGAAGCCTGTATTTGCATGGAATTTAAACATGGGTGGGCTGATGAATGGACTTGAAACGGCAAGAGAACTAAAAGCACAATTTTTCACACCTAGTTCGATTGGTGCTTTTGGGCCTTCAACCCCTAAAGACAATACCCCTCAAGATACAATTATGCGACCAACCACGATGTACGGGGTCAATAAAGTAGCTGGGGAATTATTGTCTGACTACTATTTCCACAAATTCGGAGTCGATACCCGCGGCCTGCGTTTCCCTGGATTAATTTCCTATGTCGCTCTTCCTGGCGGTGGAACCACTGATTATGCGGTTGAAATTTACTATGAAGCAGTCAAAAATGGAAAATATACTTCTTACATTGATAAAGGTACTTATATGGATATGATGTATATGCCAGATGCCTTGAATGCCATTGTTGATTTAATGGAGGCCGATTCCTCTAAATTAATCCATCGCAATGCTTTTAATGTGACGGCAATGAATTTTGATCCAGAGGAAATTGCTGCTTCCATTGCTAAGTTTGTTCCTGGATTTCAAATTTCGTATCATGTGGATACGGAACGTCAAAAAATAGCGGAAAGTTGGCCGAATTCCATTGATGCTACAGCAGCAAAAGAGGAATGGGGCTTTAAATATGCATTTGATTTAGATAAAATGACCAAGGACATGGTAGAAAAACTGCGTCAGAAGTTCTAATAAAAAAATCCTGAGCCAAAATGGTTCAGGATTTTTTTATTATCTTTTCACATAAATATATTTTTCCTTTTTCTCCGTAACTCTTCCTACAATCGAAGCATGTGCTAAACCACTAGCTCGAAGTTTGTCCACATACAGCGCGGCTTCCTGTTCACTGAGAGCGACAAACAAACCGCCGGAAGTAATCGCATCACAAAGGAGGAGTTGTTCCTCAGGAAGGAGTTCCTCGTAGACAACATCATCCGCTAACCATTTATGATTCGCCTTCGAACCGCCGGGAACTACACCATTTTTCGCTAATTCAAGGGCACCTTCTAGGACGGGGACTTGACCGAGTGAAAATTCAAAACTGACATGACTGCCGCGTGCCATTTCACTTCCATGACCTAGTAATCCAAATCCAGTTATATCTGTGACAGCGTGAGGGTGAAATTCTGTTAACACTTCAGCCGCCACCTTATTTAGCTCAGCCATAGTGTCAGTCACAGTTTGTTCCTGTTCTGGCGTTACTGCACTTCTTTTTATACCAGTTGTGATGATTCCGACACCAATAGGTTTGGTCAACACAAGGACATCACCAGACTGGGCGCCGACATTTTTCCACACTTTATCCGGATGGACGATTCCAGTTACAGATAATCCAAATTTAGGTTCTTGGTCATCAATAGAATGGCCGCCTACGGTAATCGCTCCGGCTTCCTTTACTTTATCAGCTGCTCCACGCAGTATCTCCGAAAGCATCTCAGCGCCCAATTTTTTAATAGGGAAGCCGACGATATTTAAGACGGTTTTAGGCTCTCCACCCATAGCATACACATCACTTAATGCGTTTGCAGCGGTAATTTGTCCAAACATATAAGGGTCATCCACAATAGGAGTAAAGTAATCCACGGTCTGAATTAGTGCAATCGAGTCAGTTAATTGATAGACCCCAGCATCATCAGATGTATCAAGTCCCACTAATAATTCTGGAACAGGTTCTTGTTTCGGTAAATGACGCAAAACTTGCGCCAGGTCCTCAGGACCAATTTTGCAGCCTCAACCAGCTTTTGTTGAAAAAGAGGTCAGGCGTACTTTATCTTGTTCACTCAACGTGTCCACCTCCATTTTTATAGTATAACTCTTTCCCAAAAATTCCGCACGGATAGACAAAAAAATTGTAGTAGAAGAAGGAATAGGGTAAAATATTTACACTATCACGAAGTAGTAAACTCATTTTTGGAGGCTGTTTCTATGAAGAATTACCATATTATTGTAGAATTTTGCATGCAATGAAACTACTCACCTAAAGCCGCGAGTTTCGCGGAAGAGCTTTTTAATCATTTTTTTAGAGATATTCAAAAGTTAGAACTAATTCCAAGTTCAGGGGGCGCATTTGAAGTGACCGTGAATGGGGAGAAAATCTATTCCAAGCTTGAAACAGGAGTATTTCCTGATACAGACGAGATGATTGAAATCATTTCCAAAAAATAAAAAGAAGCCCTCTGATCAAAAAGAATTAGAGGGCTTCATTTTTTTACTTATAAAAAGATTATGTTAACTGAAGAACGAAAAAATAATCCCACAATAGTGAAATTATGGGAGGGTAATGTATCTATTTTTTCCTATACATCTATCTATTTTTGATATCACAACTTCTAAAATTCCGTTAGTAAAAGTGGCATAAACAGCCTGGTTCACGACTTGAAACGGAAAGTTAATGGTCCTTTCTCGTTTTTTGATCTTGGAAGGGGGGTATTTAGACGCTGATATCACTAATTTATTTCCTTCTATATAAACCTTTAATTCAGAAGTTTGATATTCATTTAAGATGGCCTCAACAATCCATTCCTTTTCTGTCTCATACAGATCGATTTGAAATTGGGTTGCATCATAATAGGACGTAAGTGGATCGAGAAAATATTCCTCCAGCCATTTTTCTACTTCTTCAAAGTCAAAGTTTTGATTATTTTTCAGTTGTTTCTTTTTTGACATATTTAAATCCCCCTTGCTCGTTTCATTTTATTCATAAGGGATAAAAATGTGAAGATGATATGATATAATTGGGACATGCAGAAGCGCCTCTTTTCTTAATTACGATCATCTATGGGCTCTCAAGCTTGGTATATTATAGAAGAGAACGACGGATAAAGGAGTTTTTATCTTGAAAGAATGGCTACGCTCCATCCCAGCGGTCCATGAACTTCAAAATCATCAGAGATTTTTGAATCTACTTAATGAAAGTCAGTTGGATCAACCAAATTTGACCAAACAACTTAAAGATTGTCTTGAAAGCATTAGGGGGGCAATTCTTTATGATAATTGGCCAGGTGCGAGACCAGGGACCAACGATTTTCTTGACGACCTATTTTCTATCCTCGAATCAAATATTAAGAAGCAGTATTCTTATACAATTGAAAAAGTCATCAACTCAACAGGCACTATTTTACATACGAATTTAGGAAGGGCTAGATTGAGCGAAAACGCGATCAGCCATATGATTGAGACGGCAAGGAACTATTCCAATCTAGAGTATAAGTTATCTGAAGGCGAAAGAGGCTCACGACATAGTCATGTTGAAAGCTTAATTAAAGAAATTACTGGGGCTGAAGCAGCCATGGTGGTTAATAATAATGCTTCTGCTGTTTATCTTGTTTTAAGAGCCCTCGCTCTTCAAAAAGAAGTCATTGTTTCGAGAGGGCAGCTTGTTGAAATTGGCGGTTCCTTTCGAATTTCATCAATCATGGAAGAGAGTGGGGCAAACCTAGTTGAAGTGGGCACCACCAATAAAACGCATTTATTTGATTATGAAAATGCAGTCAGCCCAGACACAGCAATTGTCATGAAAGTTCATACGAGTAATTTTAAAGTGATTGGTTTTACCAAAACGGTCGAGACAGAAGAACTTGTTCATCTTACAAAACGTTTGGAAGATGTCATTTTTTATGAAGATCTAGGAAGTGGTGCAATATACGATTTCAGGAAGCATGGAATTGGTGAGGAACCTGTCGTAAAAGAGGTCATTGGGTTAGGGGCAGATGTTGTATCTTTTAGTGGAGACAAGCTCCTTGGCGGACCACAGGCAGGGATTATTGCTGGTAAAAAAGAAATTATTGACCGTTTAAAAAAACATCAATTGGCACGAGTTCTGCGTGTCGATAAAATGACGTTAGCTGCATTAGAAGGAACATTAATTGATTATGCCCGTGGTGAAACAGGACTGGTAAATATTCCAACGCTTCGAGATTTATTTGTACCACTTGAAGAATTAGACGTTCGATCTAAGTCTTTTGTTACAAATTTATTACAAAATACTGGAAAGTATGTTACAAAAATTACTGAGGCAACCAGTCAAGTGGGTGGAGGAACGATGCCTGATGTGGAGCTTCCAACGATGGTGATCGCTTTGAAACACAGTACTCTGAGTGCAGACCAGCTTAGCAAAAAACTACGCACAGAAGTGAAGCCGGCTATTGTCGGACGGATCCAAAAAGATGAATTTATCATTGATTTACGAACAGTGACGCTTGAAGAAGAAAAGCACCTACTACAAGCTTTTATTAATATTTAGAATATAAACCTGGAGCCCCAGCACTTAATCTTAGTGCTGGGACTTTATATAGAGAATTTAGTGCCCAAAAACCTAAAGGTGCTTCGGGTAACTACATATCATGATGGGTATTATGTTTGGCCCTTGTATGGTTGCGATTCTTTACCTTTTTAGAACCACTAAGCGGCTCAGGCTGGCCAGATTGTTTTGGTGCATTTTTTCTCATGTCTTTGCCATCGTTTTTGTTCATTTTTCATCCCTCCTATATGTTAGGATGCAGTCATTAAGTCCTTTTATACCGTATATTTTTTGTAGTTCTGTGCAATTTAACTGTAAACAAAATGAAGGAGTGAAAGATGCTCATGCAAAAGTTTCCTTACCACAAAGATAAACAACAAGCATTTCAAGCAGCACAACAAGGGTATGAAAATGCCCAAGGACTATATGAAACCATCGTGAGTGATAGTGCAAGTTATGGCCATCAACTGAAACATCTGAAGGATGAAGTAAATGAAGCCTATCAGCAGATTTCAAATGCCATGGAAGTAGCATCAGAACATCAACGGGCACAGTTAGAGCGGTTCCAACAGGATTTATCAACCATGGTGTCAGAAGTCAATCAAGTGGAGTAAGAAAAGCAGGCGGGAGATCGCCTGCTTTCCTTTTCTGAATTCTGTTGAAGTGCTTAGGGTTTCGCGGTCATAAGCATTGAGCTTCCGCTTTTTACTATTGATTCTTTTTCCGTTTTTTGTTATTCATTCTTTCTTTGGCGGTTAATTCAGACTCACTGGCAAATTCCTCATTAAAGCCAGCGCCTTTTCCTTGGCCTTTAGCTGCATTCATCCCTGGAATTACATGATTAGACTTTCGTTTCACCATAGTAATCACCTCCTACAACATTACTATTTCCTGCATAGCAAAAATAATGACAAAGAAAAGTTTTTTTGAGATAATATTAGTGAAAATTTCGTTTTTTCCCTACCAACATCTATATTAACACAGATGGTGTTTTTTGAATTTTCAGAACAAAATACATAAAAAAACATAAGTTAAACTTATCAATCACAATAACTTTCTTGTTATTTACTTATGAATTAGGTTGTATTAAGATAAGAATTGTGAGAAAAGTTAAGACGGATGGGAAAATTCAGACTTTTCGACTTTTCATTTATTTTAGTGAATTATGACGAATGAGGGGGTTTTTAACACATGGTTAAAAACGATGTATTTAACGCACGAGCTTCTTTTGAAGCCAATGGTAAACGTTATCACTATTACCGTCTAAGTGCACTTGAAGAGGCAGGAATCGGCAACGTTTCTAAATTGCCTTACTCAGTAAAAGTTTTACTTGAATCTGTACTTCGCCAATATGATGGCCGCGTAATCGCAAAAGAGCACGTTGAAAACTTAGCTAAATGGGGAACAGCTGAACTGAAAGAAGTGGATGTTCCATTCAAACCTTCACGTGTAATCCTTCAAGACTTCACAGGAGTTCCAGCAGTAGTAGACCTTGCTTCTTTAAGAAAAGCAATGGCTGACCTAGGCGGGGACCCAGACAAAATTAATCCAGAAAAAACTGTAGACCTTGTTATCGATCACTCGGTTCAAGTTGATGCTTATGGATCTAGTGATTCTTTACGAGTGAACATGGATTTAGAATTTGAACGTAATGCAGAGCGTTACCAGTTCCTTAGCTGGGCACAAAAATCATTCAACAACTATCGTGCCGTTCCGCCTGCAACAGGTATCGTTCACCAAGTAAACCTTGAGTACTTGGCTGACGTTGTTCACGTAGCTGAAGTAGATGGTGAATTAGAAGCATATCCAGATACTTTAGTAGGAACAGACTCACATACGACAATGATCAATGGTATTGGTGTTCTAGGCTGGGGCGTTGGCGGTATTGAAGCTGAAGCTGGCATGTTAGGACAGCCTTCTTACTTCCCAGTACCTGAAGTTGTTGGTGTTAAGTTAACGGGCGAACTTCCAAATGGAGCAACAGCAACTGACTTAGCATTAAAAGTAACTCAAGTACTACGCAGTAAGGGTGTTGTTGGTAAATTCGTTGAATTCTTCGGCCCAGGTGTATCTGTACTTCCACTTGCAGACCGTGCAACGATTGCAAACATGGCTCCTGAATACGGTGCTACATGCGGATTCTTCCCAATTGATGATGAATCACTAGCATATTTACGCTTAACAGGCCGTGAAGAAGATCAAATTAATGTGGTTGAACAATACTGCAAAGCTAATGGCTTATTCTTTGATCCTTCATTTGAGCCAGTTTACACAAATGTAGTTGAAATCGAACTTTCTGAAATTGAAGCAAATCTATCTGGTCCTAAGCGTCCACAAGATTTACTCCCACTTTCAAAAATGAAAGAAGAATTCGTTAAAGCTGTTTCTGCACCACAAGGAAACCAAGGCTTTGGCTTACAAGCAGATGAGCTTGATAAGTCCGCTACAGTTAAATTTAACAATGGCGACGAAACTACTATTAAGACTGGTGCAGTTGCGATTGCATCGATCACAAGCTGTACAAATACATCTAACCCGTACGTCCTAGTAGGTGCTGGATTGGTTGCCAAGAAAGCTGTTGAATTAGGAATGGAAGTTCCAAAATTCGTAAAAACATCTTTAGCACCAGGATCTAAGGTAGTAACTGGATATCTTCGTGATTCTGGCTTACTTCCATACCTAGAGCAAATCGGCTTCAACCTAGTTGGTTACGGCTGTACAACATGTATCGGTAACTCCGGTCCATTAAAAGAAGAAATTGAAAAAACAATCGCTGAAAACGATCTATTAGTTACTTCAGTACTTTCTGGTAACCGTAACTTCGAAGGCCGTATTCATCCGCTTGTAAAAGCAAACTACCTTGCTTCACCACCATTAGTTGTTGCTTACGCCCTTGCTGGTACTGTAAACATCGACTTCGCTTCTGAAGCAATTGGTAAGGATAAAGATGGAAACGATGTATTCTTCATGGATATTTGGCCATCTACTGCAGAAGTTAATGATGTAGTAAAACGCACGGTTACTCCTGAATTATTCCGCAGCGAATATGCGAACGTGTTTGGTGACAACGAGCGTTGGAACGAGATCAAAACAAGCAATGAGCCATTATATACTTGGGATGAAGATTCAACATATATTGCTAATCCACCGTTCTTTGAAGGCTTATCACCAGAACCAGGTACTGTTGAACCATTAACAGGACTTCGTGTAGTAGGTAAGTTTGGTGATTCTGTAACAACTGACCATATTTCACCAGCAGGTGCTATTGGTAAAAATACGCCAGCAGGGAAATATCTACTTGAAAAAGGCGTTGCGATTCGTGACTTTAACTCTTATGGTTCCCGTCGTGGTAACCACGAAGTAATGATGCGTGGAACATTTGCAAACATTCGTATTCGTAACCAAATCGCTCCAGGTACAGAAGGTGGTTTCACTACTTACTGGCCAACTGGTGAAGTTACATCGATTTATGACGCTTGCATGAAGTACAAAGAAAACGGTACTGGACTCATTGTTCTTGCTGGTAAAGATTACGGAATGGGCTCTTCACGTGACTGGGCTGCGAAGGGAACTAACCTTCTAGGTATTAAAACAGTTCTTGCTGAAAGCTTTGAACGTATTCACCGTTCAAACCTTGTGTTAATGGGTGTGCTTCCACTTCAATTTAAAGATGGAGAAAGCGCTGAAACACTTGGTTTAACTGGTAAAGAAACCATCGATGTTCAAGTAGGCGAAGATGTAAAACCACGTGATCTTTTAAAAGTAACTGCAACTGACGAAGCAGGTAACAAGAAAGAATTTGAAGTTCTTGTTCGTTTTGACTCAGAAGTTGAAATTGATTACTACCGTCACGGTGGAATTCTTCCAATGGTTTTACGTGAAAAATTACAAGCTTAATATTGATAACACCATGCCACTTCAACTTGGCATGGTGTTTTTTATTGAAAGGATTGACAATCTTTCTCTCTTTTTAATAAAATATAACTAACAAACGAAAAGGAATGATTAAGGGCCGATGAAATTATAATCTTATTTTTCAGACATGATTCGAATAACGAAAAATGTTGAACCTGAAGAATAGGATTAGTATGTCCTTTTTTATGTCCTAATCGTATAAATGCGAACACAATCAAACCATTAACGGGTTTATTTGTGTTGCTTCTAAAGCGATATATATGACATAAATCTCTCTTCAGGTTCTTGTGAAGGGAGTTTTTTTATGCATACAAATCAGCAAATTGTATTAAAAGTAATTGACATAGAAAAAAGTTTTCATTTAAAAAAGGTATTGGATAATATTCATTTTGATATAAAAAATGGGGAACGAATCGGGCTTGTTGGCTATAATGGAACAGGAAAAACCACTTTGGCCAATATCCTTTTTGGGAAAATGGCACCAGAAAAAGGCATTGTAGAAAAATCAAAAGATTTAACGATTGGATATCTTTCCCAATCCATTGATTATCAGGTTAGTGATTTTCAGCAGTCTTTATCAGGAAATACAAAAAGTCATTTGCTCGAGCATGCCAGCATGTTAGGTCTCACGAAGGTTTTTAACTGGGAAGAAGAGCGTTTAGAACATTTAAGTGGCGGGGAAAAGTTAAAGTTGGCATTAGCAATGGTTTGGGCTTCAAAACCAGACTTTTTAATATTGGATGAACCAACGAACCATTTAGATTATAAAGGGATCGAGTGGTTGGTTTCTGAATTAGAGAAGTTCCGAGGCCCCGTCCTAATCATCTCGCATGATCGACATTTTTTAGATAAAACGGTAACTAGAATTTTTGAATTAGAAAATAGCAAAATTAATTTTTACAATGGAAACTATAGTGACTATCAGAAAGAGAAGAAGCTACGACTTGAAAATGAGAGACACAAATATGATGTCCAGCAGCAAAAAATAAAAGACGTGGAAACACAAATTACTCAGTTAAAATCGTGGTCCGAAAAAGCGCATCGCGAATCTACAAAAAAAGGGAAAGGACCAAGCAAAAGACAAAATGGGTTTAAGGAATATCATCGGGTAAAGGCTAAAAAAACAGACAATCAAGTAAAATCAAAAATGAAACGACTGCAAAATGAGTTGGAAAAAAATAAGCTGGAAAAGCCTTTAGATGAAGTTCAAATTAGGTTTCAGTTTGACACACAAGGGAAAAGAGGCAAACGAATTGTCGAGGCTAAGAACCTGTCCAAATCGTTTGACAATCGGACACTTTTTCAAAAATCCAACTTCTTTATTAATTATGGCGACCGCTTGGGACTCTTGGGTGAAAATGGCTGCGGTAAAACGACACTAATAAAAATGATGTTAGGTCAAGAGGATTATTCTAATGGGGAGTTGTGGAGCAGCGACTCCATAAAAATTGCTTATTTAAGTCAAGATGTTGATGAGTTACCTGCCGAAAAAACAGCTATTGAAGCTCTAGGATTCACTGATCGCGAGAGTGTGCTGAAAGCAAGAACTCTATTAGCCAATGTAGGCTTAAAGGAGCCGTTGATCACTAAGCCAATTGGAACATTGAGTTTAGGGGAACGAACGAGAATAAAACTCGTTGATATGTTAATGAAAGAATATGACGTTCTCATTCTTGACGAACCAACCAATCACCTAGACTTACCGAGCAGGGAGCAGCTTGAAAATACGTTATCAGAGTTTTCTGGGACGATTATTACCGTTTCTCATGACTATTACTTCCTCAATAAGCTTTGTGACCGGCTGATTGTATTTGAAAATCAGCAAATTCGACGAATTGAGATGAAACCTGAGGAGTATTTAAATCAGGAGGGAACCAATGAGGACGCATTGAGAGAATCACTCTTAATAATTGAAAACAAGATTGCATCTGTCTTAGGTGAGTTATCGTTCATGGATCAAAAAGACGCTAGATATACTGAGTTAGACAAAGAATTTAATGAATTACTTAAGCAAAAACGAAAACTAATGGGCTAAAAGAATACAGCCCATCAATTGCCTAAAATTAAAGGTCCTCAATATTTTCTATTGAGGACTATTTATATTTCAGACTAAGACAGTATAAACCAGCTCAATTTTTAGCCAATAAATTTAGAAGTTCTTTCTCTTTATTTGCGCGTATCCCAGCATTCCACTCATCCTCAGCCAATTGGCGGGTTTTCTCCCATTCATAAATATCAGTGATACTATCTTCAAGAGGCCTGTATGAAAGACCACTCTGAATGGCTTTATCAACATTGATAGAAAATGCACCTTTCCATGGCTCCACTGACTCAGGTGACAATGGAGAATTTTCGGGTACCCACAGCGGCATTTCTGTCCATGGGGCTACATTTTGATCCAAAAGAAATTGTTCCTCGGCCCAAACCACGTCTGCATTTGAACCTGTCACTTTCATACATGTATCGACAAACTCTTTAATTGTTAATGGATAATCCGGGCCCGTTGCATTAAACGTTCCAGAGGAGCGCTGTTCTTCCATGTCGAGGATCCAGTTAGCCAGGTCTTTGTTGTCAATCATCTGCACCCGGCGGTTTGGATTTCCTGGGACCAGAACCTTGCCGCCTTTTGCCATTCTATTTACCCAATAAGGGACACGGTCCGTATAATCATTTGGTCCAATTAATTGACCGGCACGAATATTTAACACACGCCCCGGCATATTTTTCTCAGCTATTTGTTCACATAAGGCCTTAAAATGTCCGTAATATTGATAGATGGGTCCGTCTGCATCCATTGAAAGCTGATTTGCTTCCTCGATTGACATTTCCAAGACAGGGTAGTTTTCATCTAAATTCTCTTGAATCCAATCTTGATAGACAGAAATACTCGAAATAAACGTATAATGCTGGACCTGGTCTTTTAATAAGTTTGTTGTGTTCTGGACTGTATAGGGGATAAACCCGCTTGTATCAAGTACAGCATCCCAATAGCGGTTTTGAAGCGCTTTCAAATTTCCAAATCGATTTCCGTAAAGGACCTCGATATCCTTAATTCCGGGACTTTGAATACCACGATTAAATATGGTGACTTCATGGTTTCGTTTTAAAGCTTCTTCTACGAACGTTTTCCCTAAAAAGCGGCTTCCACCTAAAACAAGTATTTTCAAAAATATCCCTCCTTCATTCATGCTTCTATTTTAACAAATTTTCGAACAATTTAGTTAACTTATCATAGAGACGAATAAAAAAATGAAAGTATTGCATATGTCTCGGATATTGTTAAAATTACATTGGGTGAAGTTGAAGGAATGATTCTAAAAACTTAACAAGAATTTACATAAAGTTGAAGGGATGCTTTAAAATGGAAAACACATACTTACAATCCGTTTCCTATGAAAACGGAGTACTAAAAATACTCGATCAAACCAAAATACCAAACATTACAGAATTTCTCGAAACAAAAAAAATCGAAGATGCCTGGGATGCCATTAAACAACTTAAAGTTCGTGGAGCGCCGGCAATTGGCATAGCTGCAGCGTATGGATTAGTGCTTGGGATCAAAGATGCTCCAGAAAGTTCTTTTGAAGAGTTTTATGAACATTTACAAAAGCAATCAGATTATTTGGCATCATCACGACCAACAGCCGTGAACTTGTTTTGGGCCTTGAAACGAATGAATGAACGAGCACTTAAAGAGAAGGAATTACCGATTAATCAAATCAAAGAAGCCTTGGAAGAAGAAGCTCATAACATTCGTAATGAAGATGAAGAAGTATGTCGGACCATTGGAAAGCATGCTTTAAACCTATTAGAGGACGGCATGGGGATTCTAACCCATTGCAATGCGGGCGGGATCGCTACTGCGAGATATGGAACAGCTTTAGCACCACTTTATTTAGCAAAAGAAAAGGGCTGGGATATCAAAGTTTTTGCTGATGAAACAAGGCCGCTGCTACAAGGTGCGCGATTAACTGCATGGGAACTAATGCAGGCTGGCATAGATGTTACTCTCATTACCGACAATATGGCCGCAATGGTGATGCAAAAGGGCTGGGTGCAAGCAGTGATTGTCGGTTGTGATCGCGTTGCAGCCAATGGTGATGTAGCCAACAAAATCGGGACATACGGGGTTGCCCTATTAGCAAAAGCCCATAATATCCCTTTCTACGTGGCAGCACCGACCTCAACGATAGATTTGGATACAAAAACAGGTACCGATATCCCAATCGAGGAAAGAGATGCATCTGAAATTACGGATGGCTTTGGAAAAAGGACCGCCCCTGAAGGTGTGAAAGTATTTAATCCTGCGTTTGATGTCACACCAAATGAACTTGTTACCGCAATCATTACTGAAAAAGGGATAATAAAAGGAAATTACCAGGGAGAACTGGTGAAACTCTTTCAATCCTAAGAGTGGAAGCGGATTGTTTTTTGTAAATTGTCACAGTTTCGGCATATCCTTGTTTGGTTTCACCTAAGATTATAGTGTAAAATCAATGTAGCAGATTATGATGTAAAGGAGGATTCGGGAATGATAAAAAAAGTAATTGCAACCGTAATACTTGTATCCTTACTTACCGTCGCGATTGTTCAAGCCATGGATAAGACTTCAGAAACTCCCGAAACGAAGAGTCAACCCACAGCAAGTCAAGAAGGTCTCGCTGTTGGAGCAAAAGCACCTGATTTTGAACTGAAAACACTTACCGGAGAAAAGGTAAAGCTGTCTAATTTAAAAGGCAAAAAAGTGATGCTGAACTTTTGGGCAACCTGGTGTCCTCCATGTAAGGCAGAAATGCCGGCAATGGAGCAATTTTCAAAGCAGATGCCAAAGGATGTTGTCATTTTAGCTGTTAACATTGATCCTCAATTAGATGTCCAAGGTTTTGTAGATAAAAATAAAATTACTTTTCCAATTCTTCTTGATGCAGAAGATACTGTAAATGAAACTTATCAAGTCCTATCCATACCAACTACGTATTTTATTGATAGTAAAGGAAACATACAGAACAAATATATCGGTGAAATGAAACTTGATGATATGAAAGATTTTACCAGCAAGTTAAAATAGACTAAAAAAGACGTTGGATGATTCCAATGTCTTTTTTAGTGTGAAAGGCTTTTCTTTAAAATTTTCAAAAAGTTGTAATAATTGCAACCGTTTCCGGGCATAATAACTGTTAGAATAGGAACTAAGGACGGTGATACCGATGAGAAAACCAAGAAAACGCTCATTTGCTGAGCTAGTATCTGAAAATAAAACACAACTATTAAAAGATCGCGCTGCGATGGACAAGATTGAACAGCGCTTAGAAGAAAAACGTCTCGGTAAAGCAGAATAACTAAAAAAGTTTACCAATCATGTTTTCCTTCCTCTAGGACAAAATGTAAATAAGGAGGGATCATGACATGGGTAAAAAATATCAAACGAAACGTTTTCAACCAGATCACGTTGGAACACAACCACGTGGCTTTAGCGGGAATAAAGGAAAGAAAATGAATGATACTTCAGGCGAACACGCCCAAGTAATACAAACAAAAGGTGAATAACAATGAATTTAAGACTTGACTGGTGAAAGCCAGTGAGTCTTTTTTGTTTTTAAAAAAAATCTTGTTTATTTTTTTCAGTCCGAAACAAACTATATCTGTACCAATTACACCCTAGGAGGAAATACAATGGCCTATAATAACAAACCGAATCCAGATGATCGCAGTGATAACGTTGAAAAGCTGCAAGCAATGATTCAGAATACGGAAAATAATATTGAAGCAGCGGAAGAATCATTAGCACTTACCGACAGCGAGACACAACGCCAGGAAATTGAGGCGAAAAACGAACGCCGTCGGGAAAGCATTGACTCCTTCCGGTCAGAAATTAAAGATGAAGCACACAACCAACAAAGCTGAAATCGAGGGCAGACCTGTTCATTGTGGACAGGTCTTTTGTTTAGGTATGGAGTGATTGTTATGGTAAGATAGAAAGGAAATTTTGAAGAAGAAGTGATGATTTTGAGACAAATTGTAAACCAGCACATTAATAATAATGAGGAAAAACTCAAACGATGGGAAATGGAACTAAATCAAAATGGTTCGATTTCTAATGAAAGTGCATTAATTTCTGCGTTGACAGATGAATCCAATCCTGTCACCTTATCAAAACTGTTAACAATTGCCGCACTCTCGCGGATTGGCCGAAATGAACAGGATAAAATGGCTGCAATTTGGATGGAAAGAGCACTTAATTTAAATCCAAATAATCAAGCGGCTAGAGAATATATGTTACAAAAGGATTCGAAAAAATTAGCGGATATACTCTTGCCTCTTACATTTCCTGCAATGCGAGAAACAGATAACCGGACGGCAAAAAAGAAAACAGCCGAACAGTACATAGAAGTATGTCAAAATTTTTTAAATAATGCAGACGAAATACAAACAGATTTAGCCGCAAAAAGAGAATTCTCTGCAACCTTGAGTACGAAGGAAGTGTATCAACGGTATAATCAGATGTTTGAATTATACTCTGCTGCAATCGATGAAACAGGCAAGCTATTAAAGGCCGTAGAGGAGTATGACCAATCAATTACAGGTGTTTTCCATACCTCCACCTATTATGATGATTTAAAATTGCATTTATCCAATTTAGATGAAATCAAAGAAACTTGGCAAAAGCAATTTTACGAAGAAAACAAACAATCTGTCACCGATCAAATCAATGCATTAGATCAACTAAATGATATGGTTGGAATGGAGTTTGTCAAGAATCGGGTAAATGACTTTTACCGCTTTCTCAAGTATCAAAAAAAGCGGAAAGATTTAGGATTTCAAATGCAGGACGATTTGAGTCTAAATATGATTTTAACCGGAAATCCGGGAACAGGGAAAACCACACTTGCCCGCTTATTAGCAAAAATTTATCATGAGTTAGGAGTCCTGCCTCGAGAGGAAGTGATCGAGACCGACCGCTCCCAGCTTGTGGGTTCCTTCGTAGGACAAACTGAAGAAAATGTCCGCACCGTTGTGGAACGCTCCATTGGTGGTGTGCTATTTATTGATGAAGCATACAGTTTGAAGCGCGAGGGACAAACAGGAAATGATTATGGTCAAGCTGCCATTGATACGTTAGTTTCCCTGATGACTGGAAGTGAGTTTGGCGGGAGATTTGCAGTTATTTTGGCTGGCTATCCCGAAGAAATGCGCACCTTTTTGGATGCAAATCCAGGGTTACGCAGTCGCTTTCCACAGTCAAACCTCATTCATTTACCTAATTATTCAAATGAAGAGTTAATAAAAATAGCTGAAAAAGTTTCAGCAGATAATGATTATTTCCTTAGCGACGAAGCGAAAATTGAAATTAATCATCGACTAGAACGTGAGCGGGTGGATGATACCTTTGGAAATGCACGAACAGTCCGCAATATCGTCATCGATGCGATTTTCAAAAAGGGCTCTAATAAGGAAGTCTCTGACGATAATATCCTTGAATTTATGTTATTGAATCAAGAAGATTTTCTAATAGCAAAAAAAGAAGTTGAAGAATCCCCTTATGAAAAATTAGACCGGCTTATTGGTTTAGACGAATTAAAGATGGAAATGAGGTCATTGATTTCCTTTGTTAAGATGCAGCAATACCGCTCGGAAAAAGGGCTTTCTCCAGTGCCTATTCAATTACATGCGGTTTTCACCGGCAATCCTGGAACAGGAAAAACAACCGTAGCTAAGATTTATGCAGAGCTTTTGAAGGACTGCGGTATGTTAAAACGAGGTCATCTAATTGTCGCAAGCAGAGCAGATTTTGTGGCAGGATATGTAGGACAAACTGCCGGAAAAACGAAAAAAAAGATTAAAGAAGCTCTTGGGGGAGTCCTATTTATTGACGAAGCCTATTCACTTTTCAGTTCAACATCAGGAGATTTTGGTAAAGAAGTCATCGATACACTAGTCGATGAAATGACAAAGCACAATGAAAACTTAGTGGTAGTCCTGGCGGGTTATCCACATGAAATGGACCTGCTTTTAGAAAGTAATCCAGGGCTTCGCTCAAGGTTTAAAAAGTTCTTCTTATTTCCAGACTATTCTTCTGAAGAACTGCTTGAAATTATGACTGTATATGCAGAAAGTTATCAATACCAGTTATCAAGTGATGCTACAGGGCTGTTATTGAGTAAAATGGATCAAGAATCCTTTAAAGGAAATGGCCGTTTTGCTACTAATATGGTGGATGAAATGATTCAAGCACAGGCCTCAAGGTTAATGGAAGTGGAAGATGGGGAAGATCTTTTTGAAAAGTCACTCCTACTTGAGGTTGAAGATGTAATAAAGGCGATCAATAAAATGTAACGACCAATCGAAGAAAGGGTGAGGGCCAATGGAAAACTATTTTATTTCAACTCGAGAAATTCAACTCTATTATGCGGACACGGATATGATGGGAGTCATTTACCACGCTAATTATCTTAAATACTTTGAACTTGGCAGAACTGGGTTTATTGAGGACCTAGGCTATAGTTATCTCGCAATGGAGGAGTCAGGTTATTTTGCCCCAGTATATGACGTCCAAGCGACCTATAAAAAACCGTTACGGTATGGTGATCGAGGTTTTGTAAAAACTTGGGTTGAATTAAATGACGGCATCAAAACGGTATATGGTTATAAGGTTGTAAATGGTGATGACGAGATATGTGTGGAGGGGAAGACCACACACATTATTGTTAAGAAAGATAACTTTAGACCGACTTCCTTCAAAAAAGCCTTCCCAGAGTGGTTCTTAAAATATGAAGATATTAAGAAAAAATAAACAATTTATAACACATGTGAGGGCATAAGTCTTTTAGGAATGGGGTGACTTAGATGGCTTTTGGAATCAAACGGCAGGAAGTCATCGAGTGGAAGAGAAAAATTGATAATGGAGAATTAGCTTTTTTAACCCATTATTGGTTAGATGACCGCTTTCCAGGATGCAATACGGTAACCAAGGTTGGTTGTAACAATCTTGAGCAATTAGCAGCATGGGGACAAAAACATGGCTTAAAAAAAGAATGGATTCATGTTCGTAAGGATGGTTATTCTCATTTTGATTTACTTGGTGACCGCCAACGAGACATTTTACATAAAGAAGGATTGTTAGAACATATTTGGAAAAAGAATCAGGGCACACTTGAAGAGTAACCATCTTTAAGTGTGCTTTTTGCTATGAACCATAATATACAGGGATGGACATTACCCCGTTTAGTAGCAAGATGGTTGTGACGTATGTATGTGCAATCATCGCAGGAAGAACACTTCGTGATTTGACCGTTAAAAAAGCTAACATGAATCCTAGAAAAATATAAATCATACATATTATTGCTGAAAAACCAAACATGGTGGTGTTGATACCGAAAGCGATGCTCGTAATGACTATCCCAATTGGTTGAGAGGTATGTCTGATCAGTTTCGGGAGAAGGATTCCACGCCATAATATTTCATCAAGAATCGCATTTACCAATGCGAATAACAAAATCAATAGAAACGGAAGCCAATGCAGGCCATCTTTTTGAAATTGAAGTGTGATACCTAAAAATAGAACAGCCATTAGTCCAAATATAAGAACAAATCTCCTAAAGGAAAAAACAATTTTAAAAGGAAGTTGAATTTCTTCAGTGAAGTTCGGCCGGTGAAAGTAAGGCGTTATTTCTTGGTTAAACTGCTTAACCACAAAGCTAATCATTAAAATAGGAATCAACAATAATAATTGACTCATCATGATAAGCAAAAAAGGAGATAAATGAAAACTCTCAATAAAATGATCCATGTATCCAAGCAAGAGATTTCCGAGAAAAAATGAAATAATCATCCAACCAAAAAGGCGATTCTCTTCTTTTAAAAAAACAATGATTAAAAATAAACCAATTAATAACACAAAAAAAGGGTGGTAAAACCCTCTTGTAAATAGAAACATCATGAGTAAAAAATACCCGGAAATCCAGAGCCCTTTCCGCTTTATCCATTCCATCCGATCTTCTCCTGTCATTCATCTGAGAATAAAAAGGCTCCGTTTTAACGGAGCCACTTCATCATGTGATCTTGAATTTCCGTGTACTTTCCTTTGGCGTTACGAAGACCAAATGAACCAGCATTTTCTAAAGGGATTACACGGAAATTATGATTTCTTTTACTAGAGACATAGGTGGGATAAAAATGCGGGTTCGACAATTCAATCGAGTTTCCATTACCTGATATATGTTTTGTAATGCCAATCGTAGCTAAACCACCTATATCCTTATAATCATTACGTTGTGATGAGATAAAATTTCCTAATGAATAGACAACAAACGCTTTTCTTCCATCCTTTGTTTTGATCCATTCCATGGGTTGAAGAACATGCGGATGAGATCCAAAAATAATGTCGACACCTTCATTTGCGAGAAATCTTGCCAAATCCTTTTGTTCTTTGTTAGGCATTCGGTGGTACTCATCTCCCCAATGGATACTCATAACAATGACATCGGCTTCCTTTTTGGCGCGATGAATCTCATCACGCATCGTTTCTCGATTTATCAGATTGACGAGAAAATCCTTTCCGTTTGGAACCGGGATTCCGTTCGTTCCGTATGTATAGGAGAGAAAAGCAATCTTTATCCCATTTTTATTTAAAATCCGCAATTTTTGGCGGTCCTTTTCATCAAGGAAGCTTCCAACGTGAGGTAAACCAATACTTTCTAAATAGTCAGCCTCTGACTTAATCCCTTTTTCACCTTTATCTAAGGTATGATTATTGGCAGTAGATACAATATCTACTCCTGTGTGTACAAGAGCATCTGCCAACTCGTAAGGACTATTAAACCGTGGATAACCAGCAAGCCCTAATGTTTTTCCGCCTATCGTGCTTTCTTGATTGGCAGTTAATACGTCTGGTTTTTTTAATAGAGTTTTTACGTTCTCAAACATCGGGTCAAATTCATATGTAGCTCCATTAAAGGCATCTTGATATACATTATCGTGAATAAGGATATCTCCAATAGCTCCAATGGTTATTTTTTCTGTCATTTCTCGATTGACCAGCAATGAAGAACGGGTTTGAAGATTTTTTGCCGGTAAAACTTTTTGTTCATCCTCGGTCGTGTTTTGCCATTGTTGAATAAAAAGGAATGATGCTAAAGCAATACAAACAAAAATAATTATAACTGAAGGTAGGGCATGCCTTTTCATAATTACTCCTTATCTTTTATCTGATAATTATACTATAGTATATTCTTGTATAATTTTAAAACTATTCTTTGCTTAATTAGGAGTTTTTAACATATAAAAAAGAACCGAAAAATCCCGGTTCTTTTTTGCTATAGCCATTTAATCTTGGGCTCGGTCTTATTCATAATTCGTTTAATATTTGCTCGGTGACGATAAATGACAAACGACGCAAGGAACAGGACGACGATGAGAAGAGGGATGTCCCATTCACCAACTACCCCTGAAACAATGGCAAACATCACGGCTGTAACCCCTGCAACCATCGATGATAAGGAAACATATTTTGATAGGTATAAACTAATAAAAAAGAAAATTAATACAGTAATAAACATATAAGGTGCATAAAACAATACGACACCACCAGAGGTAGCAACCGCTTTTCCGCCACGAAACCCGGCGAAGATTGGATAGGTGTGTCCGACCACTGCAAAAATACCTGCCAATAATGGGTTTATATCAACTTGGAAAAGATGCGGTAAGGCGGCAGCTAAGGTCCCTTTCAGGATGTCAGCAAGTGTAACGACTAATCCAGCTTTCACACCGAGGGTACGAAAGGTATTGGTTCCTCCTAAATTTCCACTCCCATGTTCACGAATATCTGTTTTATAAAAAACCTTTCCGATAATTAAACCAGAGGGGATCGAACCAAGTAAATATGCCAGAATAACTACTAAAATAATTTGAATCATTAACAAATTCTCCTTCTACAAAAAGATCCAGTCCTTCTATTTTACCATGGAATTAAGAAAAAACACTATTAATCCTTTCACATGTTCTTGCTTTTTTGATTACGGTCAAAAGTAAGAACAAATAGAGTCAAATTTATTACGAAAATAAGGAGAATTTTCAAACCATTTGTTAATTCATTGAAAGCCTTGCATGGAGTCAATATAATTTAGATAAAATCATAGAAATACATATTAAACCGGCCCAAGTTTCGTAATCAATGGTCGGTTTTATCATATTATCCTGAATGAAAGAAAGAGGTGCTTCAAAAGTGGCGGCTAATAATCACCCATACTTAACTTACCAATACAAAGATGTGAAACAGCTTGAAAAAGAAATATCCAAACAAAAGAAGTTAACGAGAGCTTTAATGAACTTTCAAAATCACCTAATCTTTGTGATTGACAACGAGGAGATTATCGAATTCAATCAAGCTTTTAGTAATTTTACTGGCATTAGTAAGGCACAGACACAGCTACCTATATTGAAATACCTCTCTAGTTTTTTTGTAGATGATGCCAATTATTTTTATCCAATCGACAAAAGTAGATGGTTTGAAGAAATCATCGAAACGGGGAAAAACTCTGTAAATATGCACTGGATCAACAGCAGTAGTGAAGAGAGTTACTTTAATTTACAGTATGAGTCCATACCGGGTTCAAACCAATATTTATGTGTCTGTATGGATATCACTCATTTAGAGAATGAGAAGAGTGGGAACAAACAATTTTTCCTAATGGATTCTTTAACATACAGTATAAACCAATTGGAAATGAATGCGATCTTAGAAGTGGAAATGAGGCGAGCAGAACGATTAAATCAGCCCTTATCGATGATTATCATGGATATTGATTTCTTTAAACATGTGAATGAACAGTTTGGGTATGATGCAGGTGATAAAGTACTCTCTACTATTTCCATCATCGTTCAACAACGGATTCGCGAATCAGATATTTTTGTCCGTTGGGGTGGAGAAGAATTCATATTACTCACTCCTGGTACCGACGGAAATGGGGCACAGGAATTATCAGAATCCATCCGTTCAATTATTGAGGAATTTCACTTTGAGAATATCGATCAAATCACTTGCAGCTTTGGAATCTCCGTGTTTTCTAAAGGGAAAGCGAAAGAGGAGTTAATTTTGGAGGCGAATCATGCACTGTCTATTTCAAAAGACCGTGGATGAAACGGTGTAACTCTTTACAACTAAGAAGTAAAGATTGAGACCCTTTAAGCTGTTTATTATGTTTTTTTTGAAAAAATAGGTAAAATAAAGAAAAAGACCCTAGGAGTGAATATGATGACTATTGAAAATCCAAGTCGCAATGAAATTGGTAATATTTTAAAAAAGGCAAAAAGAATTGCGGTAGTTGGTTTGAGTAATAATCCTGAACGAACTTCTTACCAAGTGTCTGAAGCGATGCAAAAAGCTGGCTATGAAATTATCCCGGTAAATCCCACAATTGATTCTGCATTAGGAGTAAAGGCTGTTGCATCTCTCAAAGATATCGAAGGACATGTGGACATTGTTAATGTTTTCCGCAGGTCAGAACAATTGTTCGATGTAGCTAAGGAGTTTGATGAGATTGATGCAGATATCTACTGGGCACAGCTTGGCCTTGAAAACGAAGAAGCCTATGAATTCTTAAAAAACAAGGGATATACGGTTATAATGAATCGTTGCATTAAAGTCGAACATGCGATATCTAAAGCTTAAAAATCGAACCCTAAAACTGCTAATATTTAGCAGTTTTTTTATTTTTAACTCGCTTCAAACCGATGATTATATTATTACAAAAATATGTTGTTTAAAATTACGTATTTGCTAAATCGAAATAAATCGCTACAATATAGCATAGACGCCGCAAGATTTATGTTAAAATAAGAAGCGGCAAACATTGGTTCTATTTTTTAATTTTATAAAAGATTATATAAAGAATGACTAATCAATTAGTTCATGAGCAATTAGAAGGATACTTCTTTTTGTAGGGAATGAAAGGGGTATTTTAGTGGCAAGAAATCAGCAAGTTTTTGATTATAATGATGATGCCATACAGGTACTTGAAGGTCTTGAGGCGGTTAGAAAACGTCCAGGAATGTACATTGGCAGCACTGATTCACGCGGTCTCCATCATCTTGTTTATGAGATTGTCGACAATTCTGTCGATGAGGCTCTTGGTGGATTCGGTGATCAAATCATTGTAAAAATACACAAAGATAATTCTATTAGTGTAAATGACCGTGGACGCGGAATGCCTACTGGTATGCACAAAATGGGGAAACCAACACCAGAGGTTATATTAACAGTGCTTCATGCCGGCGGTAAATTTGGCCAAGGCGGTTATAAAACAAGCGGCGGTTTGCACGGTGTAGGGGCATCTGTTGTTAATGCCTTATCAGAATGGCTAACTGTCACCATTAAACGGGACGGTTTCGTATATGAACAGCGTTTTGAAAATGGGGGAAAACCGATAACAACCCTCGAAAAAATCGGCAAAACCAATCAAACCGGTACAACGATTCATTTCAAGCCAGATCCAACTATTTTTTCAACGACCACTTTTAATTTCGAAACGTTATGTGAGAGGTTAAGGGAGTCAGCCTTCTTGTTAAAAGGTTTGAAAATCGAAATTATAGATGACCGAAATGATTTCCATGAAGTCTTCCATTATGAAAATGGGATTGAAGCATTCGTTGCCTATTTAAACGAAGAAAAGGATGTCCTCCATCCAGTTGTCAGTTTGGAAGGATCCCAGCATGGAATTGAAGTGGACTTTGCGTTTCAATTTAATGATGGCTATTCTGAAAATGTCCTCTCCTTTGTCAATAATGTCCGCACAAGAGATGGCGGTACCCATGAAGCCGGGGCAAAAACTGCGATGACAAGAGTATTCAATGATTATGCTCGTAAGGTATCATTCTTAAAAGACAAAGACAAAAACCTTGATGGCGCAGATATCCGTGAAGGATTATCGGCAATTATCTCCGTTCGAATCCCGGAAGAATTGCTCCAGTTTGAAGGACAAACAAAAGGGAAATTAGGAACAAGTGAAGCTAGATCAGCCGTCGATTCAGTTGTTTCTGAACACCTCTCCTATTTTCTAGAAGAGAATCCTGATATTAGCTCCCTTCTTATCAAAAAATCTATCAAAGCCTATCAAGCAAGAGAGGCAGCCAGAAAAGCACGTGAGGACGCACGCAGCGGAAAAAAACGCAAGCGTTCAGATGCTGTCTTATCTGGTAAACTAACACCTGCACAATCACGTAATCCGCAAAGAAACGAAATCTACCTGGTTGAAGGTGATTCTGCGGGAGGCTCAGCGAAACAGGGACGTGACCGACGTTTTCAAGCAGTTCTTCCACTCAGAGGTAAGGTCATTAATACAGAAAAAGCCAAGCTCGCTGATATTTTTAAGAATGAAGAAATCAATACGATTATCCATGCCATCGGCGGCGGAGTCGGTTCCGATTTTAGTGTCGAAGATATCAATTACGATAAAATTGTCATTATGACCGATGCCGATACAGATGGGGCACATATTCAAGTTCTATTGCTTACTTTCTTTTATCGCTATATGAAGCCGTTGTTAGAAGCAGGGAAAGTGTTTATTGCCTTACCTCCGCTTTATAAAGTAAGCAAGGGAACGGGCAAGAAAGAAATTATCGAATATGCTTGGAATGATGATGAACTTCAAGGAGCCATCAAGAAAGTAGGCAGAGGCTATATTATCCAGCGCTATAAAGGACTTGGCGAAATGAACGCCGATCAACTATGGGAAACAACGATGGATCCTGAAACAAGGACGTTGATTCGGGTAAAAATCGATGATGCGGCTAGAGCAGAACGCCGCGTTACCACTCTTATGGGCGATAAAGTTGAGCCGCGCCGTAAGTGGATTGAGACGAATGTCGCATTTGGGTTAGAAGAAGATGACACCATCTTAGAAAATGAAAATATTACGGTCGCCGAGGAGGGTTCTGAAGGATGAGTGCAACTGAAAAATTCCGAGACTTGCCTCTAGAAGATGTCATTGGTGATCGTTTTGGTCGATATAGTAAATATATTATTCAAGAACGAGCTCTTCCGGATGCACGTGACGGTCTAAAACCGGTGCAGCGGAGAATTCTTTATGCAATGCATTTTGAAGGAAATACACACGATAAAGGTTTTCGTAAATCTGCAAAAACTGTCGGTAACGTTATTGGTAACTACCATCCACATGGTGATTCCTCTGTTTACGAGGCCATGGTACGGATGAGTCAGGACTGGAAGGTTCGAAATGTTCTTGTGCAAATGCATGGTAACAACGGCAGCGTCGATGGTGACCCGCCTGCTGCGATGCGTTATACAGAAGCAAGGCTATCAGCGATTGCCGCAGAATTAATGCGTGATATCGAAAAAGATACGGTTGAATTTATTCCTAACTTTGATGATACTTCCAAAGAGCCAACAGTTTTACCAGCGATGTTCCCTAACCTTCTTGTCAATGGATCAACAGGAATATCTGCTGGGTATGCAACAGATATTCCTCCGCATCACCTTGGTGAAGTCATTGACGGAGTAATTAAGAGAATGGACCATTCTGATTGTTCCGTAGAGGAACTCATGACGATTATCAAAGGACCAGATTTCCCTACGGGGGGTATCATTCAAGGCATTGATGGAATTAAAAAAGCCTATGAAACTGGTAAAGGAAAAATTATCGTTCGCAGCAAAGCCGACATTGAAGAGGTTCGCGGCGGTAAGCAGCAAATCGTTATTACGGAAATTCCCTATGAGGTGAATAAAGCCAATCTCGTCAAAAAAATGGATGAGTTCCGTCTTGATCGTAAAGTGGAAGGAATCTCTGAAATTCGTGATGAAACAGATCGGACCGGCCTCAGAATAGTTATTGAACTGAAGAAAGATGCCGATTCAGCAGGTGTCTTGAACTATTTATATAAAAATAGTGATCTTCAAGTAACCTATAATTTTAATATGGTTGCCATTCATAAGAAACGTCCGAAATTAATGGGTCTTAGAGAATTATTGGATGCTTATATTGAGCACCAAAAAGAAGTGGTCACAAGAAGATCTCAATACGATCTGAATAAAGCCAGAGAACGACAACATATTGTTGAAGGTCTGATGAAGGCTTTATCGATCCTTGATGAAGTAATTGCCACCATTCGTGCATCTAAGGACAAACGCGACGCGAAGGACAATTTGATTGCAAAGTTTGACTTTACAGAGCCGCAATCAGAAGCAATTGTTTCCTTACAGCTATATCGTTTAACAAACACCGATATCACTGCCTTAAGACAGGAAGCGGAAGAGTTAGCGAAGAAAATCGAAGAGCTTACAAGCATTTTAGCAAGTGAGAAAACTCTTTTCTCCGTTATTAAAAAAGAATTAAAGGACGTAAAAAAACGCTTTGCAGATGAACGGCGTTCGAAGATTGAGGCAGAAATTGAAGAATTAAAAATCAATCTTGAGGTTACAGTCCCAAGTGAAGATGTTATTGTAACGATTACGAAACATGGATACGTAAAACGGACAAGTACTCGTTCCTATGCAGCTTCCAATGGTCAGGATTTAGCAATGAAGGATTCAGACCGTTTATTAGCGCAACTCGAAATGAATACGAAGGATGTCCTGCTTCTCTTCACAAATAAAGGAAACTACTTATTCTGTCCTGTTCATGAGCTGCCAGATATTCGCTGGAAAGACCTTGGACAACATGTGGCTAATATCATTCCAATTGACCGTGATGAAGAAATCATTCAGGCGATTCCAGTCAAAGACTTTGAGGCTGACCTATTCCTTGTCTTTATCACGAAAAATGGCATGGCCAAGAAAACGGAGCTAAAACAGTATAAAGCACAACGATATTCTAAACCACTTGTTGGTATCAATCTAAAGGATGATGATCAAGTAATTGATGTTCATTTAACCGATGGAACAAATGAATTATTCTTGATTACCCACTTAGGATATGCCTTATGGTTTCATGAAGAAGAAATTAGTATAGTAGGTGCTCGTGCTGCAGGTGTGAAAGGGATTAATTTAAAAGATGATGATTTCGTGATTGGTGGAAAAATCATTCATCCAGACAGTAACGAAACGATCGTTATCGCTACACAGCGTGGAGCTGTAAAGAGAATGAAAATGAAAGAATTTGAAAAAGCTACTCGTGCCAAACGCGGTGTAGTCATTTTAAGGGAACTTAAATCAAATCCACACCGCATTGCAGGATTTGATATTGCCAATGAGCAAGATGTGATTTTTATCCAAACGGAAAAAGGACATCTCGAGGAACTTAATACAATCGATATTCACTACAGTGACCGTTATTCCAATGGTTCATTTATTTTGGATGAAGAGGAAAACGGAAAGGTTACGACTGTTTGGAAAGTATCTGCATCGGAAAAACCTAGTGAATAAATGATTAAGGGACACTCTAAAAATTAGAGTGTCCCTTTTCATCTTTTTTCCAAAACTGGTCATACTAACAAGTAATAGAGCTTCTGGGAGGTTCATGGATGAAAAAAGAGATGCTTTTGGTCATTGTTTCATTTTTTCTCATGTCACTTACTGCAATTACTGGGGTATATGCGATTGAAGAAACGACAAAAATAATCACTATTTCAAATGAAAAAGCAGATATTACCGGTGACGGAAAAGAGGAAGAAATACTTTTAAAGGGGGTTCCTTATCAGAAAGAGGAGGCATTTTTGGAAAAAATCTATATTGAGATTAATGCTTCAAATGGTAGGAAATACACCATTCCACTAAATAGTGGTGCTAAGGCGGCATTGGAACTTGTCGACTTAAACAATGATGGAGTGAAAGATTTGTTTGCAAGTGTGATGAAAGGGGGGAATGAACCAACTGTCCAAAATTACTCCTACTCTATTAGGAATTTTGAACAGACGAAACTTTTTCTGCCAGAACCACTTGAAATGGAAAGCCATTTTCTTCATGGGTATAAAGCAGAGATTAAACTCGCCAAAACAGGAAAGTCGTATCTATTTGATTTAAAGGACCGTAAGAAGTATTATAAAAAACTAGGATTATATTATCGTGGCAAGCTAAATGAGCCGACAGAATTAACCGTTAATCCATTTAGCAGTCTCCAACCTATACCTATAGAAAACAATCAAGTGGGGTTACTGGGCGAGCAGCAAATTACCGGGATTGCCAATGCTGACGTGATTGCTTCTGTCGAATCAACTTGGTCATTTGACCAAGGTCAGTGGAAGTTAATTCGGATAGTTGTTCATAAAGAACGTAATAAATAGCTGTATTTTATCGACACAGGAGATCCTGTGTTTTTTATTTTCCAAAAATTTGACGAGATTTCCAGACGGGAATATACTTAGTCTTGCCAAATTTTATCAAAGGAGTTGGATAAAAAACTCATTTCCATTTAATTGTTCATATTTAGTTCATAAAAATAAGCTACAGTTACTCTTAATCAATTAAAAACGGAGTTGAAGGAATTGATTAAATTAACCAAATTTCTAAAACCATTTCAATTAGCCATTTATCTGGTTTTAGGTCTCGTCCTCTTACAATCATTATCAGAATTATATTTGCCAACTTTAATGTCCGATATCGTTGATAAAGGGGTTGTCAAGGGAGACACGGGCTACATATGGAAAATTGGCGGTTTTATGCTGCTTGTGGCGGCAGGGGGAATGATTTGTTCGATAGCAGCAAGTTTCTACTCAGCAAAAGCAGCATCAGGCTTTGGAAAATTATTAAGAAGCAAAATTTTTTCTCACGTTGGAAACTTTTCACTGCATGAGTTTGATCAGCTCGGAACAGCCTCGTTAATTACTAGAACCACCAACGATATCACCCAGATCCAGCAAGTATTAGTAATGATGCTCCGAATGATGGCGATGGCACCGATGATGTGTATTGGCGGGATCATCATGGCATATTCAAAAGATGCGAAACTTACCCTTGTTCTCGCTGTTGCTCTGCCTGTTCTGGTGCTGGCGATCGTGATTATTGCCAGAAAAGGGATTCCACTTTTTAAAGCGATGCAAATAAAGTTAGATAATCTCAATCGGGTTTTACGTGAAAACTTAACCGGGATTCGTGTCATTCGCTCTTTTAACCGAGTAGAGCATGAGAAGAAGCGTTTTGATGAAGCGAACTGGGATTTAACTGAAACAGCCATTAAGGTCAATAAAATTATGGCCGCAATGATGCCGATTATGATGGTGGTCCTTAACCTTTCCTCAGTCGCGATTGTATGGTTTGGCGGACTGCGGATTAGCAATGGTCATATGCAGGTAGGAGATATGATGGCCTTCATCCAATATGCGATGCAAATTATGTTTTCGTTCATTATGCTGTCGATGATGTTTGTCATGATCCCAAGGGCATCGGTATCGGCTGTTCGAATCAATGAAGTACTAGAGACAGTTGCAGATATTAAAGATCCTTCATCGTCAAAAGTTGATGAAGGAAAAAAAGGCTTTGTTGAGTTTCAAAAGGTAACATTCAGTTATCCGGGCGCGGAAATGCCAGCCATTTCAAATATCTCTTTTTCAACAAAACCCGGTGAAGTAACTGCCATTATTGGCGGTACTGGGTCAGGAAAATCAACACTCATTAACTTGATTCCGCGTTTTTATGATGTCGATAGCGGGAAAGTCCTTGTCGATGGGATAGATGTAAGGGATATGGCACAAGAAAAACTTCGAGAAAAGATAGGGTTTGTCCCACAGCAATCCGTACTTTTCACCGGATCGATTGCTGAGAACATCCGCTATGGAAAAGAAAATGCCACAGCAGAAGAGGTTGATCATGCTGCTGAAGTAGCCCAAGCGAAAGAATTTATTTCTAACATGCCAGAAGGCTTTGATGCGGTAATCTCCCAAGGGGGAACAAATGTTTCAGGGGGACAAAAACAGCGATTGTCGATCGCACGAGCCCTTGTACGAAAGCCGGAAATCTATATATTTGATGATAGTTTTTCTGCTTTGGATTTTAAAACAGACGCCAAGTTACGGGCTGCCCTTAAAAACGAAACGGGGAACTCAACGGTATTAATAGTAGCACAGCGTGTAAGCACCATAATCGACGCTGATCAGATTATCGTTCTCGATAACGGTGAAATATCTGGAATTGGGAAACACAAAGAATTAATGGAATCATGTGCGGTTTATCGCGAGATTGTCATGTCACAGCTGTCAGAGGAGGAAATCGCATGAGTAAGGATTCCAATCAAAACCACACCCAAGGGACGGGGACTAGAAAACCTGGCCCTGGACCAGGCGGCGGATTTGGCCCGATGGGCATGGGCATGCCTGTCCAAAAAGCAAAGAACTTTAAAGGAACTCTAAATAGACTTATCAGCTATTTGAAACCATATAAATTACAGCTTTTAGCGGTTTTAATTACAGCCATTATCAGTACCATTTTTGCGATCGTCAGCCCTAAAATATTGGGGAAAGCGACGACTAAGTTATTCGAAGGCTTGATGATGAAATTTAGAGGAATCCCTGGAGCTAAAATCGATTTTGATTATATCGGTCAAATTATTATTTTACTCATTGGCCTCTATATTCTAAGTGCGATTTTTGCTTATATCCAACAATATATTATGGCGGGTGTCGCGCAAAAGACAGTTTACAATCTTCGGAAAGAGGTAGAAGAGAAACTGAACCGACTTCCGCTTAAATACTTTGATTCACGTACCCATGGTGAAATTCTCAGCCGTGCAATAAATGATGTTGATAATATTAGTACGACCTTACAGCAAAGCTTAACCCAGCTGATTACCTCCGTTGTTACCATTATCGGTGTCATTATCATGATGCTGTCGATTAGTCCATTAATGACGTTGATTGTCATTTTGACACTGCCGCTTAGCGGTGTTGCGATTGCAAAGATAGCTAAAAAGTCGCAACAGTATTTTAAAGGGCAACAAAAATCATTAGGCCAATTAAATGGGCATGTGGAAGAGATGTATACCGGTCATAAAGTAGTCAAAGTTTTCGGTCACGAACAGAAATCAATTGAAACATTCGAGGGAATCAATGAAACTCTCCACCAATCCGCTTGGAAGGCACAATTTGTATCAGGCCTGATCATGCCATTAATGGGATTTATCAATAATATTGGCTATGTTCTCGTATCAGTCGTTGGTGGAATCTTGGTAACGAAAAAAGCGATTGAAATTGGTGATATACAGGCTTTTATCCAATATGCACGTCAATTTTCCCAACCGATTGCTCAAACTGCATCGATCGCAAACGTCATTCAATCCACGATCGCCAGTGCCGAACGGGTCTTTGAAATTTTGGATGAAACAGAAGAGGTGCTTGAAGCCATTGATGCGAAGGTGATCGCTAGGCCAAAAGGTGAAGTAACCTTTGAACATGTAAGTTTCGGTTACGAGGAAAATGAACTTTTAATCAAAGATATGGAAATCGATGTGAAACCTGGTCAGACAGTAGCGATTGTCGGACCAACAGGAGCGGGTAAAACCACACTAATTAATTTGCTGATGCGTTTCTATGAAATTAATTCTGGCAGCATACTCATTGACGGAGTCGATACGAGAGAGGTAAAAAGGGAGCACCTAAGAAGTTTATTTGGTATGGTACTGCAGGATACATGGTTATTTAATAGTACGATTTTTGATAATATTGCCTACGGAAAAGAGGGGGCAACAAAGGAAGAAGTGGTGGCAGCAGCTCGCGCGGCAAACGCTGATCACTTTATTCGAACGCTCCCAGATGGGTATGATACGATTTTGAATGAAGAGGCATCCAACATTTCTCAGGGGCAAAAACAACTGTTAACAATTGCTAGGGCGATCCTTGCTAATCCAGCGATACTTATTTTGGATGAAGCGACCAGTAGTGTCGATACGCGAACAGAGGTTCAAATCCAAAAAGCGATGAACCACTTAATGAAAGGGAGGACCAGCTTTGTCATTGCCCACAGATTGTCGACGATTCGAGATGCTGATTTAATCCTAGTAATGAATAACGGAAGTGTCATTGAAAAAGGAACTCACGTGGAATTACTAGAAGAAGGCGGTTTTTATGCAGACCTGTATAATAGTCAGTTTACAGGGAGTAATTCAGTGAAAAATGTAGGTTGAGAGAATGCGTTTGGAAAGCTTACGAACTTTCTGAACGCTTTTTTTATTTTAAATAAGTGTTTAATTATGAAAAAAATTCATTTCGTCTCATTATCTTAAGTATACTTAGGAAATGAGATATTTTACGTTTTTGTTACCATAATATTATTATGTAAACTGATTAAAATTTAAAATAAGACTGCCGCGAAAACGACAGTCATTGATCATTCTATTTGCTCTTTCGGCATATCCATCTTATCCACAGCAATTTTTAAATCATCATTCTTAATATGCGTATAGATCATCGTCGTTTGGATGGATGAATGACCTAATTGCCGTCTTAATTTCGGTACATCATTGATTTCAGCATGGTATCTAGTCGCGAATGAATGACGCAGCTTATGTACCGATAACGATGGTTTACCAAATGCGGTTGCATATTTTTCAATGAGTTTTTCAACGGATCGGGCTGTTAATTGCCGTGATTTGCCCTTGGGACCAATCGGAGCTGAAATAAACAACGCCTTATTGCTTTTCTCAACCTGGTACTTAGCCGTTCTAATTGAAAGGTATTCTTGTAGGTCATCCATTGCCACTTGGCTAAAATAAACAAATTGTTCTTTATTTCCTTTACGGATTACTCTCACACAATACTTACTATAATCAATATCGTCTAATTCAATCCCAACTAATTCCGAAAGACGCAGCCCGGAACCCAAGATTAACGAGACAATGGCCGTATCACGTTCCTTATTTAATTGATAAAAATTATAGAGTCTTTTATTATCTTTATTCAATTCACCATAATCATTCGCAACAAATAAGCGGAATTTTTCATATTCGTCCCCGAGGAGGATTTTACCTTCCATTTTAGTTGCCTTGGTTTCCATGCTGTCTTTTACTTCATTAAATTCAATTTTAGCCATAACATTCCGGTTCAAATAAGGCTTTAGATCTGGGGTTTCCGCAATGTTTTGTAAGTAATTAAACAGTGATTTTAACGCAGATAATTTCCGATTTACGGTAAGTTCTTTATTATTTAATTGATAATGCAAATAATTTAAAAAACCTTCAACCTCCAAGACGGTCAGTTGCTCTAAACGCTCTAAAGGAATTTCTTTGATGGTGCCTGACACCAATTGCTCACTGACCATCCAGTTAAAGAAGATTTTATAATCATGACAGTAATTAAATAAGGAAGCCGTTGAAAGCTTACGTAATTTATGATTAATATATTCGTCAACATACCATGGAAGTTCTTTGAGCAACGTTTGAAGTTTTTGAAATTGTTGCTGCTTTGATTGATTTACCATAAAATCACCCCGCTTCTATATTTTACTAAACGGTCTTAATTACGTCAAATTTATATTTTACGTAATTAAGTAACGGAACTCTAAATAAACTGATTCTATTATTCTAGCCCTTTGTCCAGCGACAACAATCTCCCTACTTATAAGGCAGTTTTGGACAACAATCTCCCTATTTATAAGGAAGCATCAGTCTTACTCAATTCAACATCCCCCTACTCAGACCGTTTGCGGAATGTATGTCCATCCATCTCCCCTTTTTACATTATTATAACAATACAAAACATACAATCGAACATCGGATTTCTACGTTAACAACATTTATTAAATTGGTTCAAGGGGTTCCTTTTCGGAACCCCTTGAATATTAAGTATCAACGAAATCTACAACTTTTTTATAGAAATCATAGTATCCATGAGGTTTATAAGGCACAACCTTGGGTTTATTTTTAACCCCAAAAAACGGGCACTCATGATGTTCAATAGAAAGATTAGAAAATAAATTGTTCCAAACATAGAAATTTACAGTTGTTCTTTTATTATTAGGAAAGGAAAATAAAACAATTGGATTATTGGCGAAGTTTTCTGGTAACTTATTGTATATATACCTTTCCTGTACTTGATTCCTAGAAAGGTCTACCCACTTGTAAAAATGATTAAGAATAAGGTGTGCCATGACTCTGTTTATGATTGTTGTCATAATCGTAGTTTTTATACTTAATAGACCATTAGAGTGTAATAAGTCAGAGGAGATCTTCCCTAAATAGTCATTATCCTGATATGTAGCGAAACTTGGATCGTTTGCCCAACCACTTGATTGATTATCATTATCGATGTGTGTATAATTTTTTGCCGCCTCTATAAATTGCCTCCACTGAACGTAAGCTATAGCAAATGGACATAGTGGCTGGTTTGGTTGCTTTCTAACCAAATATTTAATGCAGTGTTTATGGTCCTTTAGAATCTTCTTTCGAATATGCCTAGCAATCGCCTTATATACAGAAATAGATGAAGCGAGAATTTCTCTATAAACTCTTACTAATTTATCGCTGTTATCGATTCGGGGATTTCCGATTTTTATTTCGTTCCTTATTTTTGCGAACTGTTCTGTAGTCTGATTATCCTTAATGACCGCATTAAATTTATCCAATAGATTTATATCGTAACAACTATCAAAGATACTTGTACTAAATTCAATATTCTTTAACTTTACTCGTTCACTCTTCGTTAAATTTAGCCAAAATTGGAGGTCATCCGTTACAATTTCAATCTTCCTTTTTTCATTATTTATTAACAATCTGTATGGTTCATCTACAAAGTTATAGCAGCATTTACATTGGAAGGGCTTTAAAAAGTGTTTTCCATTTAATTCATAAGGGATTTTCATTTTACATTTAGGGCATTGATTCTCCAACTTTACTTGGTGAAAAGGACATTTATTGATTAAAGAGAATTGGTGGAAAATGCTATGATAATGCTGTGCCATACACGTTGGGCAAAAATTCAACTCTTTCTTCAAAAAATATTGTTCATGCTTGATGAATCCGTCCATTAGTGAGTTTAAATGTTTTTTCGTCACCTCTTTTATGGAATCCCCATAATTTCTGGATTTTTGATTATGAATCTGCCTGGAGCATTTTTGAAAAGTTTAAATTTTTCAATTCCTTATCTGATTCGGATATTTTTAGATTACTCGGAACAGAAGTGATCAAAAGGAAGAAGAGTAATATTTGGAGTAATATGAACAGAGATTTATATTCACTGAATGCTTTTGATGATTCGCTTACTAAACCTAGAATCCCAAGTATATTCTTTTATTGGGAGAGAAGTTTCCAACGTAATAATCTTACTCAAAGTTTATCCCCTCATCCCTCTATACTATTGGATTAAAAAGTTCCGCTTGATAACCAGAATATATGATACTCTTCTCTAAGTGACTCTTGGTTAACTTATCGAGATTTTGTCCATCTACCCCATAACTTTTCAAAATGTCCTCTACCGTCTTTGTGAGGTACTGCATCGGGATTTCGATTGGCCCATTGATTTTTTCTCTTTGTCTCAAATCTACGAAGCTTTGGAATATGTCATCAGCATAATTGGATAATCTGAAACCGTCTTTATATAAGTGAGGGAAGAAATATTGAGTAAACGTACAGCCACTATCGATCGGATAAACAGATTCTTCGTCATATGCTATTAAACATGTTTTTAAATCATCCACGTACTTAATTCCACTGAAAACATGTTCATGGACCATAAATCTACCTATGATTTGAGATTTGTTTTCTACTTGAAGTGCTCCCTTTTTTCCAGATAATTCTTCTTGTTGGCCAACTAAGATCACGGTCATATCGATGTTGACTCTATCAAGTTCGTTATACACATCTATTAACCAATTGTAATGGGTATCGTGTAAACGTTGAGCTTCGTCGATAATCATGACGATCCTTTTTTCTTCGGATGACTCACCTTTGAAATACAGGTACTTAAAAAGTCTATCCCTTTTTGCACTGGCTTTGCCACTACTGTAATCATGATGATGCACTTCTCGGAGCAAATCCTCGAAAAAGACTCCCTCATTAGGATTTTTATATGCACGACAATTGATTAAAAAAACAGGAAGTTTTAAATCTAATTCTTGCGGAAGTTGCTGCATCAAAAACTTTATGGCCTGAGTTTTGCCAATTCTTGGTCTTCCGTAGATTAGGCCGCCTGGGGCCCGTGTATTGAGCCACCACACAACTGTATCGTACAATCGAGCGATTTCATTCGTTGCCAGTAAATACCTCCCAGTGTGCACTGGATGGGTCTTCGGACCAATTATGGGTCTATCAATTCCTTGAGTCATATTTAATACACCGCACTCCTATATTTAGTAAATGAGGGTTTGTTTAAATTTTCGTACAACAGGTTCTCTTTTCTCATCTTGTGGATTTCTTTGAGGTGACGTACTTAAAATTTCTGAATGTTCAGCTGCATTCGTTTGCTCAATCTTTTGGGGTTCTTTTCTTGCAGCTCTCTTTTGGACAGCCAGTTCATTGCGGGCTTTCTTGTTTACTTTAGCGTTCTTTTCTAAATATTCATGGTACACCTTAATAGGGTCATCTCGATCAGTATAGTGGATTAATTTTTTGTTCTTCAACCGAGATATTTCCTTTCTATCTCTCAAAGTATGTTTTCTCTCTCTCCACTTACCCGTGACGTATAAGAGTCCTAGTTCAGTTCCATCCTCCAAGAATGCTCGAACCACTCTCAAGTCATCAATATTGACCAATAGAGTTAATTTTTCTCCCACCAGACCGTAACTTTGGGATAGTACATCACTTCTATAAACAGCACCCTCATAGTTTATATAAGGCCGTTTGCCATTTCCTTTATTTCCAAGGATATTGCGCTTAACCTCAATCTGAAAAAAGGTTGACTCCTTTCTTTTATTTTCCGCTAAATAACGTATCGGAACTCCTTTCGTAAGATGTTGTTTCAATGCATCAAGCGGAGAGATGTAATTAAGAGATGTATGAGGAGTTGCGTTATACTCCGCTATAGCCAGTTCTGTTAATTCTTCCAATTCCTTTTCAGTCATCCGAAACTTTATAGCCTCTTCTTTGGCATTTTTCTTCCGTTTCGGGTCATTGGGATTGCTGCCAGTTGTATTGGGATACCGATGGTAGTTATTATCTTCTAAAACCCCAAAAAATCTTTCTATGATTGCTCTTCGCTGTGGCATACCGACAGGTCCTGCATTAACCCGACAATTCATAATATTGACCAGTCTATCTTTCACATTATTGGCTAAGTTGGCTTTCGCATTATCAAAAAGGAGTTCGTCCCATACGGCCCACTGACATTCTTCAAATTTGATAGAATGGAAACCCGCTTCTTGGGAATATTTGAAACCTTTTATCGAAGCATAGCTTTCTTTTGGAATGACCGAATTCTTAATACAATGTAATACATCCGCAGCGGAATACTCTTTCCTTAAACACAGGTGATACCCTAAAACTAGTCTTGTTGCTTCGTCAATGATCACTAATAACCACACCCGATCCATGATTTCTATCTCTTCTTTCCCTGCAGAATTGATAAAAGAAACCGTAATCAATAAATCGAGCTTGTGGCCGTCAAACTGAACCCTTTGAAATGGTCGACTAACGGCTGGTATGTATTTCTCCCCCATCCCAGTAGTCCTGGCAAGCATAGAGGAGTCATCACCGTATCTTGCAGCAGCTTCTGTATAATACTTATCTTCCATTTTCTTCGCATAACGTTCCAAGGATCTTCTTCCTCTATCACCTGTGTTTAACGGATATTGGCTTAATGTGACGCCCTCTTTTTTGCAACGGTCTACAAACTCTTTGTGTAGATCTTTAATTCTAATCACGTTGTCGCCAACTGTTTTAATGCGTTTCAAATACCTATCTTGGATGAATTCTTTTATTTCTGGATGTGAATTTAAAAACAATTCAAAAGCACCAGACATTTTTTCGGGATTATCATCTGTAGGAAGTTCTTTTCTTTCATATTCCTTTAGCGTTTTTCTAGGTATGATTCCTCGGTATCCGTAGAGTTCACCACGTTCATCCAATTGAAGACATCTTTTCACAAATTCGTTTAGCTCTTTTTTCGCTACCCCTGTTTTTTCCTCTATTTCTTTCAACTTCATTTTTGAATCGAAATAGTAATCGATTGCCTCCTTTCTTTTGAGGAAGACTATCTTATCTTTTTCATTTAATTGCATTAGATTTACTTGATGCCATTTTGTGGTATCACTCCATTCGCTATCATAACCTTCAATCAACTTTCTTTTACTCATTCAACCAAACCTCCAGCTTGTACGAAATAGGAACCTTGTCCAGATTCGCAGAGATTTTTCCTTGATAAATCAAATTTACGCTGCCATTCCTAATGAATATTAAATCAGCTAATGCTGCTCCACCAGAAAATGAATTGAAACAATATTTAGCTGATATTGGATGGACTAAACAAGAGTTACTTGACTATCTTTCCTACTATGAAATTCCAATTGATGATTTTAATTCAGTCGAAGAACTAAAAGATGTAATGGGTACCCCAATCACCTCGCAAAATTTTCAGGAGTTATTGACTAAATATGGTCTATCACAAAAAGAATTTAATGATTTAATGGACCATTTTGGGGATAACTTGAATGATTATAAATTTATAGAGGATTTGGATGCGTCACTTAAATATTACGTAAACTACGATGAATATATGGCAGAAACTGAAAATGCATTAGGGGAATTCGGCATTACTGAAGAAGAGTCAGAAAAATTGTTCAACTATTTAGCAGCAGTCGAAGAAAAAAATAAGAATCAACTCGACCAAATCGCAACAAATGATACTCTCTGGGAAAAATTCCTCAATGTAGAAGATCCTAGTCAATTAAGCGACGAAGACCTTGATGAAATTGTTCAAATTTTAGAACAAACAATTGCATTGTATGAAATAAAAATGAACTTTAAGGTCAATGGCCAACCTGTCACGTTTAAGGAACTGTTATTAATGGAGGAGCCTCCTAAAGGTAACTTATCTGGTAGTATCTACAGTACTTCAGGGGAACTTCTACTTGATTTTAATATCCCACAAGAGTTTTTTGAATCACTAGAAGTTGTAGACAACGGGGAAGATTTACTTCATTTAGGTGAAATTTCTGATGACTATGTTGATCACATGCATGAAGAGAAATATGAACAAGGGCAAAAAAACTTAAAATAAAACGTAAGCCCTTCTCTATTGGGAAGGGCTTGTGAACCTGCTGCAATGATGGTTTTATGTTAAATGCATACATTTTTCGGTATTTTAGGGTGTATTCATAGCCCGTGTAACGAAATGATGGGAATATCAATAATACGGCTTTTTCAATCTCGAAATTCTTCGTTTTAAAGTCTTGCCTGTAACCTTCTTTTGACTGGTCTCCTTCACTATAAGTCAATTATATTTTGCTGACCTTTAAACACCCTATAAACAATTCAAGCAACTCTTTGTCACAATAATGCTTACAACTACTTTAACGAAGATGATTTAACACACTCAATTTCATTGAAACCTCTGAAGTGATTAATAGCATTTTAACACTTGAATTTTTATAATTTTGCAATGTCAAAATAAAAAACTCGCCTAAAAGGCAAGTCTCAAAGAGTTTATGGTATTGCTAACCTTTGTATTCGGGATGGTTATGGCGGTTGCATCCATACAGGTAACATGCTGTCTTGGCGTGTGTTTCAAATTTCATGGACGGAATAAATCCTAAAGAAATTCGTTCAAACATTTCTTCATACTCCGTCTTATCTTTCAGTAATTCATTTATATGGGACTGCTTATCACGTTCAGTCCACTCTTCATCACATTCATCTTCATAACTATCTTTAATTTCTTCATTTTTTTCTTTGATTGCTTCAATCAGTTTTCCATGAGCACGATCAGGTTGGTTTAACTTTTTCAATGAATATACATACCGACTAACCCAATCAGGATCCTTTGCATAACTAGCCCAACCTTTTTCAAACCATTCTACAGCTTTATTATAACAACCTATTTCCACATATAAATCAGCTACATCAACTTCCCCGACAAAATCAGCATCATCTTCAGAAAATGCATCAAGCTTACGTTTTGCCTCGTTTAGTTCACCTAACTCAATTAAACACATAACATGGCTGTACATGGCCCAGTCAGAATCATCTGAACCTAACAGAAAAAAGTTGGATGCCTGCTCTATATTTCCAAGATGGTAATGAGCCTTAGCTAGATTATTATAAGCCATTTTTGTGGGGTGGATCGCAATAGCTCTTTGCAATATATCCTTTGCCTCTCCCCATCTTTCCAGTCTTAGGTATACCTCTCCTAACAAATTATATGGAAAATATGAGGTAGGATTCATATCAACGGCTTCCTCTAGCAAACTCTGCGCAGCCATAAAGTCATCCTCTTCATGGCAGTATATCCATGCAAGGTTCGTTAATGACTGAACGTCTCTTAAATCTTGAGCAGCTTTTTGGAATAGCTTTAACGATTCATCATATTTATTTTCTTCAAGAAGTTCAATCGCCTTTTGATTAATGTTCAAAAAAACTCCCCATTCCATTGCCATGTAAAGGACATCTTGGCCATTAAAATAAGCCCTTCATGGCTTATGATTTAGAAAAAGAAGCAGAATATACAGAAGTCATTAAATCTTATATTTTTCAGGCGCTTTAGCAATTTTACGATTATTGTGTTAGCGCCCCCATTAGCACAATTAGGAATATTAATGATTTAACTTTTGAAAGATTTTGCCTCATTCTTTATCCTCTTTATTAAATCATCTTCATTCAACACAAATGGTTGATCATCATATTCAAGCCTATCAATCATTTCACTAATCTCAAACCAAGCAAACAAGTCATCGGCATTTTCTAACTCCGTCGCAACGATTTGAAAAATCATTTGGGCTAAATCGAAAATTACTGTATGCTCGTAAGCTTTTTTTATTTTATTTGCTAAAAAACCTATATAAGCCCTTACACAAATCTCATAGGATGATTCTTTTATTTCCAACTCATCTAATGCTCTTTTAAAATAAACTTCAACTTCAAATAGATTATGATCGAATGAAAAAGAAGAAAGAATATTTAAGGAAGGTGATGATACGTTTTCCAATAATAGACTGTAGGACCAATTTATATAATCCTCAGTCGCAGCAGTTTGCTTTTTAATTTTATAAAATAATAGATTTGTTTCCACTTTTCCACCTCTATAATAGATTATTTTGCCTGAACCAGAAAATAATCCTTCTTGCGCTAGCCTGCCCTTTAGTTCTACAAGAATAAATAACCCCGTAGCGAACACAAATAATAAATCATGTCACACTTATGAAAATTAGATTCAAAAGTTATTTCCCAATCAATACATTAAAATCGTTTTACTCCTTATTGAATTAACACACTCGGAGTCGAAAAGGTTTATTCATTTTCACTTCCTCTTTTAGTTCGTTAGATTAATAAATGAAATTGTCGGAGGTTCGGCGGATTCAACATCAATTATATAGTTAAGAGCCTTTATCCCATAATGTTTAAAGGGCCCTGGGTGAAAATCGGAAGCTATAGTGCTTACTTTTATGAAATCTAAATATCTAGATTTGGAATAGATACAAAAAACTCTGCCCTCTAAAATCTCATATTTTTCCGAAACGGTAAAGCCTTCGTTCCTAACTGAGTATGCAATGTACCAATCAAATTCAATACGAATGTTAGGTAGAGCTTCATCAACACCATTTGAGCCATAAGAAGCGCCGATTACATTCTACTTTCTGATCATCTACCCTATTTCCATTAACTTTATAAAGGTCAATATCAAGTACCAATGAATTATCACTTGGTTCATATACGGAGTTTAGAGTAATATAACATTGATAATTCAGCAGCTCTGAGTATTTCATGTAACCTCACCCCCTTATTATAAAACAGACTTCGCTTTAACTTAATCGATGCCACAGCCACTTGCTTAATTCTCGCACCAATCAGCTCAGCATAATCTGTTTATCTTTTCAGAATAAATCTTGGAGATGGAAGGACTTCCTGTTCAGCTTCAAAAAAAGCCAACTTTCCTGGTATACAAGAGATAATTGACGGCATCCCGTATCCAACGGCGTTTTCTAATGCAACCAGTAACGGCAGTTCTTTCCCATCGATCGTCTCACTCCAAGAAATTACGTAACAAGTATCTCCTGGCCCATATCCTTTTAGCAATTTAGCTATTTCTTCATAGTCGGAATTTGGTTTTGGGATTTCTATCATGTATTCCCTGCGCAGAGTTGTTTTGTAATTATGACAAAGCCGACCTAAAGCATCATGCCTCTTATTCTTTTTAGAAAACAATTCAAATAAAACCCTATCCTGCAGCCTTTTAGCGAAAAAAGATTTAACGATAATTTCTTCGATTTCTTTGTTCATTTCCACCCCTCCTAAACCATGATCTTACATTAAAACATTATTGTTTTTGTTGTGTTATTTTAGCTAACCTGCCCTCTAGAACAAAAAAAGGCTGCACCGATGGCAGCAGAGTCTATAAAAAGCACTAGATTATTGAACAAGTAAATTATTTTAGTTCATTTTTTTCTACCGATGTAAAGCAAGTGGCTAGAAATCCCTAGGATGTAAGGGTCAGTTGCTTTTTCTTTTATTAGTTCTATAATTTTTTTTACTTCCTGCTCACCTTTGCTTGTCCAGTAATTCCAAATTTCATTAGTTAAAATAGCACCAGCATTATAACCTATTAATTCTAAAGTTTCAAAACCTTGTAACTCCATAAATGGATTAATGTCTTCAATATTGAAATAATACGCACCTGTAAATCGGCCCTCATCTGCATGATTAAAGCATCCAGTTTCAGAAAATTGAATAATAGCGTCTAGGTTATCGTTTGGCCTCCAATTTTCTGGAGACATAAGCGATGTTAATATGTGTCTTACTCTAGGCATGAAAGCAACAAAGATAAGTCCCCCCTTTTTGGTTACTCTATATAATTCTTTTGCTGCCTTTATGCGGTCATGTTCCTCTTGTAAATGGTACATAGGACCAAGCATTAAAGATGCGTCGAACTTTTCATCTTTTATCATATTAAGCTCTCTAGCATCAGCGACATAGAAACCTTCAAATTGTCCCTCTAGTTCTAGTTGATTTGCTTTATCTTTAGCAATTTCAACTAATCTTGGTGTTAAATCAGTTAGTGTTACTTTATAGCCTTCCTTTGCAAGTTCCATTGAATACTTTCCAGGTCCTGCACCGTTATCAAGGACTGCTCCAGCTTCAGGCAAATATTTTTTTATAAAATTCCAATTTACCTGGAATTCAATCGGTTCACGTTGAAGTCTTCCCCACTCATCAAATTGATTATAGTAGTTTATTATCTCATTCATAATTTTCACCCTATTTTCTATTTTTTACCTCTTAATTCGGTCAAAAGGGCGTTTTATCCTGCTAAAATAACAGATTGTTTAGAAAGAACTAAAAAAGGAAATGCGCATTAGTTGAGCTTCTTTAAAGATATGATTTCTCTCTGTATTCAATTTAATATGCTAAACAAATAATCCTTTTCGCATAAATGAATTGGGTCCATTAACAACATCAGCTTCAGTTTCATAGTACTAGTCCAATTAAGCTGAGTTTTCCCTGTATAGCCATTGTCATTCCATCTTTAGCTCTTTCCTCTGTTACTTTAAGTACTCTTATTCGCAATATCACAAAGCTGTTAATTGTGTAACCATCATTATTCATATCTTAATCAATTTAATAATAAGGTCTGTATTACTGCTAGACCAATTTAATAACTGTAAAACTTCACCCTCCTTTAGGGTAAAGGTATATTCTTTTGGACTTTTTATATCGAAACTATTTCTAACTTGGTTTTGATTGCTGTTACTGATATTAGCGAATAAATAAAAATTAGTATCTTTATTGTTAATAACTTTAATTTTATAGGTTCCTGGTTGAATTTCATTTCCAACTTTATATTCCACTGACTTATTTCTTAGTGTATAAACCCCATTATTTAATGATTCCTTCTTAAAGTGGGCTGGCGTTAGCTTTGCTATTCCATTCCCCTTAACAGAAATTAGATTGTTGCTGTAAAATTCTACTCCTAAATATTGGTCTCCTTTCTTTAAATGCACGCTTCCAATATCAATTGTTCCTCCCAATGCAGTAATATCGTAATATCCTGGTCTGAATGTCTTATTATCCACTTTATACTGTTTCCAAGATGATGATTTTAACTGTATTTCTTTTGCTGGGTTCTTTTGGACATTACGATTTTTATCAGTTAGTTCGATTGGCTTGACTGCTTTAATTACCGCATTGTTTGAATAAAGTACATATGCCCCGATAACAAAACCAATTAAAGAGAATACTATTATTAGGGAGCCAAAGTTGATTAATCGTTTTTTCTTTATTCTCTTTACTAATTGTCGTTCCGTCTCTTCAGGGAGCTCTACCTCTATTTGACTTGTTATGTTTAAATCTTGTGCCATCTCACTATGTAGTTGGTTACAACTCTTACATTCCATTAAATGAGTAGTAACCAATTTATTACTTTCTTCGCTTGTTAGTTTATCTACGTATAATGGCAACAAATCTTGTATGACTTCGCAACCTATTTTCATTTATTTCCCCCCCTACTTAAAGTTGCTCTGAGTTTTTGTTTGCCTCTATGAAAAGTAACTCTAGCCCAATTCTCACTTTCTGAAAACACCTCACCAATTTCCTTAAAACTTAATTCGTTAAAAATGCGCAGAATGACTACTTCTTTATAGTGTACTGGTAGTCTCTGAATGGCTGAGTGAAGTTCTGTTTGTTGTTCGTGCAATTGTAAAATAGTTTCAGGTGTAGATTTAGTAGCAAAGTCATCATTTTCTTCTTCAAATAAATCGCATTTTGATAATTGAGCTCTTACATTTTTGAAGTAAACATTTTTTCCTATCTGATATAACCAAGTCTTTATTTTTGAGTGACCCTTAAATCGATGGATTGAAATAAAAGCCTGATAAAAAGTCTCTTGAACTAACTCCTCTGATAAATTACTATCGTGGGTTAAATAAAACATATATTTGTACAATTCTTTCGAATAAAGATTGTACAATTCTTTAAAATCATCCAATAACTCCCTCCCCCTCATATTGTTAGTACCAAATCTATTAGTTTCGTTACAATGAAAACAAAAAAAATTAGTCACTAATAAGCAACTAATTCTCGGTTAAAGTAATCTATTCCTTCTTCAACTAGCCTACCCCGTTATTAAATAAGCTCTGCTTGACGATTATGTAGTAAATATAAGAGTTTATACACTTTTTCATTAAGAAATGAATAAAAAATGATTAATAAACATACTGCCAATATTTAAATCATTTAAATGCTAGAAACAGTGCACTTCTTTCTCTGCCCACATGAACGTAATTATATTTCTCGATAACCATTTTCTTTTGCACCTTTAAGAGAGTTTTATTAATAGTCTCATAAATAAAAATTAGCGTTGTTTTATATTGCTAGACGTTCATGCAAGACTTAATTTCTTCAAGAAATATCCTAATTGGGTACATAGCCCAGTAATCTCTTCAGTGCACTCAGTGTTGCAGTTATAATGATTATTATATTCGCTCTTTTGAGTTAGTTGGTCCCATAAAAAAGGCACTGCTTCCATGCATCGCTCCCTTTAGTTGGTCAGCTTTTTATAAGTCGTCTAAGTCAACGACTTCCCCATTTATTCCGTTTATACCGTAATTACTATCCAGCCTGCCACAAAGAACATAAATCCTTTGCTCACAATCATAAACATAAACAGGTGTGAGTTCTATTGTGCTCTTGATTCTCTCATATGCAATTTCTGAATCTATATTTAAGCTTTCAGTTTCCTTAATTTCTTCATAAGTTTCTAAAAAATCTCCGTTATCCATATAATTTAAAACTTTAAATGAATTGGGATCCATTAACAACATCAGCTTGCGTTGAATAATACTACTTTCTTGTCCAACTAAACTTAGTTTCCCTTGGATATAGCCATTGTCACGATGCAAGGATCTTAAAATCCATTTCCCAGAATCCATGGGATAAGCTTGACTCAAAAAGTCTTTAACGCTGCTGATACACTTCTCTTTTTCAATATCGGTAATCGGTAATAAATCAGGATGAGGTTCGAAGGCAAAGGCTTGTTCGGCTGTAACATTCCCAATCATGTTCATATGTTTTCTTTTAAATGATTTCTTATTAGAGGTTTGCCAATGAAGCCTTTCATCGATTGTATACACCATACTATTGTGAATAAAAGGTAAGGTTTTAGAAAGGTCATTTGTGATATAAATTTCTTCTATACAATAAACTGAAATCAACTTGTTTTGTCTTGTTTGTGGAATCTTAATTAATTTCAATTGATTCTTTGCAATCTGTTCCACGTCTTCAAGCTTAAGACTAAATGTCTCTTCTTGGACATTATCCGCAGTAGGAAATGGACCATTTATAGAAAAATAAGTTAATTTTCCTTCTGGATTAAATTTAACTTCAATGGTTCCAGAGGGGGAAACAGCAACACCATTAATACTGCTACGAAAAAAATATTCATTATCTTCTTCACTATGTAGTTGAAATTGATTCCCATGTTTTAACCCTGTTTCGTTTTCGATAAATTTTATAATTTCATCTAGCTCTGTGCTTTGGATCAACCTCTTATTTGCAAAGGCCTCTCCACCTACAAAAATGACACTTTCAAATTGACGGTTCTGCACATTCAAATCAATAACTGCTGTTCCGTCAGGATTATAATCTTCATCCTCTTGTTCGGTTATATGTGAAGGGTACCATTCCATCGTGAACGTATAGATTGTTTCGTTTAAAGCATTTAATTTGCGATAGAAATTGTGGGTATGTAAGTAATAATTATCTAATCCCCATTTGTCTTTCGTAAGATCGACTAATTCTTGCGCTCGATTGTCCAAAACTGATCCCCTTTTCCTTATTCTAAGCTTTTTTGCATTGGCTGTTTTCGTAAACTTTGTTGCTTTTTGATTATTAAAATGGATAGGACTCGTTTTAGGGATCCCTTTTCATTTTGAGTTTATGCCTTATTAAATAACACTCATAGTTTTATTGAATATCATTGGAAAGATAATTAAAAACGAGACGATCAAAATTAAGTTTCTAAGATAAATACCTTCCCTGATATACTTCCGACCATAAAAAACTAACAATATCAATGCAAAGATATTAAATAGGAATATTAATCCGCCTATCCCTCTGCCTAAAATTGCAATGAGAGAAAACCAAGGAAGAACCTGCCAAGTAGACAAATAATATTAAACAACCAAACATAACAGAGATATTTGTCATTTCTCTTATAAATTTTTTGTCCATATAATTACCTCTCCTCACGTAATGCTCCTAAAAAGCATCAACAGTGATTGGCTACTTACAAAGCATTAAATTTTAATTCCTAGATCTCTTTTATTTTCAGTTAGTAGAGTACTTTTTAGCCTTTTTCCCCAAAAATGTAAATGGCCCGAATACTGTCATCTTCAGTATTAACCAATAGGACGATTTGTTCGGAAAAATTATAAAAATAACGAATTGCGCTCGAATTCCTTAAGTCCTCTTGCAATTTCCATCCCGATGGCATTACTACAAATGGTTTATGTTTTTGAATACTTTGATTAAACACGAACTGCTTAAAACGATCGTATTCCTGTAACTCCAAAGGGTTAACAGAACCCTTTCTAATGACAAAGTATTTAAGATTACCTCTCCCACTTGAGTAGGTAGATTCTGTATCTCTATATAAATCTGATACAATAGGAAAATACCCTTGTGAAATTAAACCCTTAACTAATTCTTTCGATTCCTCTTTAAGCCCAGATAACTGTATTTCCTTAAACTCCCCGTTCACAAAAAATTGCTTTACTTCTTTATAATGGGGTACCAACTCTTTCATGATCACTTCATGCAACCACTGGTTCATATCTTGAAACACTAAAACAGAATGGTGCTCTTTTAGCATCACTTCAGGAGCTGCATAAAAAAAACATATCTCATTCATTTGATTTAAATGCTTATTTGAATTAATGACACTAACCCTTTGATTCTGGATTCTATTATAAAAATCCTCATCATCATCTTCTTCTTCATATAGACTGTCAAAGGCCCCTTCATCTATTTCCTCAATCCATTCAAAGGGATATACCTTTTCTTCCCCTTCATATACTTCCTGGACTGAGGCATATACTGTCCAACCAGTTTGCTGTTTTTTATTAAACCTCTTTAATTTGTTTAAAAGAGAAATAACAACTCGACTAATCCATTTTTCAGCCATTTTTTATCACCATTTTCGTCAATACTAATGGAACCATTGTAATGAGTTAATGATAACAAATAACTCACACATTTCCATTTTTTATTTTCCTTAGATTGAATTTTGTCCTATTATGACTGATTAATATGATTCACTTGTAATAGTTGCAAGAAGATCGAAAAAAATCGCTAAACTAATTAGTCTGCAAAATTATTCAAATTCAGTTGTTTCTCTCCATTATCGGGCCCCGTTAGCACCTTCGCAGCCATTTTTACATTATTTTTAGTAAGAACCAACAAAGTACCAGTTTTTATCTATCTTTTCTCTTTCTTTGAAGTCTCCATCAAATGCATTTTAGGAAGGTTTTTGGTCATTCGGTGAGTATACGAACCCTGAAAAGTTATCTAGGATCCCACGATAGGTAAAGAAAAGAATCTTGTAACCATCGCATGATTTCTCCAACACAATTTCGCCACCACCACTGGAAAGATGTTCGTATTTTTTAGGTAGATGAATGAGTGAAGAATCGTATGAAACATTTGGTCTAAGTGCTCCGCTCTCAACCATTTTAGCTACTCGTTCTCTATCCGATTTTTTCATTTTAAAATCAATATCCAATACAATTTGATTAAAAGGAACGAAGAATAGCAATAGGATTGTGATTACCTGAATGACGATAGGTTTCCATTCCTTATTTTTGAACAAAGCTATTATTGCTCGGACTGTTATAAAAATAAAAAATCCAAACACTAATAAAAGAACTGGTAACATTAAGAATTCGGTAATAATTTCGATTATTTTCCATTGGAAAAACTCAAAAAGAATGACTAAAACACTGCTCATTATTGATAGGTATAACAAACTGTTTCGTTTCATTAATAAATCACCTCCAGACTAGGTTCATGGTCCCCTTCGTTGAAGGAATGTGTGACTTTTTATGATTTTTTTTTGCTTGCGCCTTAACACAAAACCCGTTAATCACTAGTCTCTTTTCTTTCTAAGTAAGTGTCTTACATATACCATATCAATTCTTTTTTCATCCGTTTCCCCTGCTTACTTCTTTTATCTATAACCAGCCAATTACCAGCTTTCTTTTCAACTGTATAAACCTCATTTGTACCATCTGCTCTTTTAAACAAAATATATCCTTTGTTATCTTTTATAAAAGTAACTGGTCTAATGACATTTTTTAATGGTGGTTTAATCTCATTATATGGAATGTTGGCAAATATTTTTTCAATAATGTCTGAAAGAGACTTGTACTCCTTTTGCTTCTCTGATTTATAAAGCAATTGATTATAGGTATAAGGCACATAAGTATCTAATTTTAAATGGAATGATTTTTTTATATCGGTTATTGTATCTTGTTAGAATTTCTTAACTTTTTCCTCCTCTTTATCTCCTTTATGAACAAAGTCAATAGCCTTTACTCCAGCAGGATTTACTTCAAATCTTATTGTTTCTTTCCCATAAGGCGGGTTGTGAGCATGTTCAAAAGTTTCAACCTGGACCTTTACTATAAAGCTATAACCGCCCTCTCTTTCCCTGGTAATGCTTAATATTTCTGTATCAGACAAACCAAATTGTTTATATTCGCCATAAAAATTATTTACTTGATCTGTTATATAAGGGGAAAGCGTAGTGAGTAAAGTATCATGCAATAACCCCTTATCTAAATTAATAGGGCTTGCTTCCATCTTATAAGGCTGTATTAATAAGAAAATTATGGTGAATGAAATGATTGTGATTACTTTCTTCCTCATCTTATCTGCCCCTCATACTCTTATTTAACTTTACTGTCTGTTCATATCTTTCCCAAGATCATTAAGTCTAAGAGAACTATTCTGGAGTTTATTACCTTTCCTTTAGTGCGCTATTTTTTACTTTACCAATCAAATCGAGAGTTGCCCTCAACGTTCAGGACAACCTACCATGTAGGAGGATTTATACATGGTATTTCGGATATTATTACTTCTAATTATTTGCAATTTTCATCTATCGACAATAGCAAGTGCAGAAGTTCCACTAACAGCTGCATTCACCCGTGGTCATCAGTTATGGATTAAAAATGGAGATAAAGAATTTCAAGTAACAAAGGGCCGTTATGTATATGGTCAAAAATGGTCCTATGATGGCCGTTTCATTGCTTATATCGATGGTGATTAGAAAGGAGAAAAAACGGACTTATATATTTATGATACTAAGGAAAAAGAAATCTTCCAACCTTTTGTAAAGGTAGAAACGCCTTCCTTCAAATGGTCCCCTATAAAAAATCAATTAGCATTCATGTCTGGTCGTGTATTGAACGTAACAAAGATTAAGCATGGGCGCCCACAAGGTTTCAATAATGTCTCATTAGGAACAAGTTATTTTGAGTGGTTTCCGAACGGGAAAGAACTGCTTGTTTCCTCAGAATCCTTTATGCGTCCTACAGGCTGGGGACCGATTCCGCTTTTTAGGGTTCCAATTGATGCCAAACTTGATGCGAAAAAAATGAAGCATTTTTACACCATTCAAACAAAAGAGCCTGATTTCTTTGCTATAAATGCTGAATCTTTTAAATGGAGTGCTGATGGTAAATGGGTAAGTTTTTTAGCAACGCCTACCTTATCATGGGCCATGGATAGCAATATATTATATGGGTGTCTTTTTATTTTTTGATTGGATGACTAAAATTTCATCTTTTCTAGCAAATAAAGTATTTGGTGACTTTACGGTGTTCTAATCCTTCCAATATCTGTTGATTTTAATGCAATTATGTCGTTAATAGTATTGTTAAAAACAAAATCAAAAGAGGTGTTAATTACACCTCTTTTTTTAATGCTTTTTAGAGTTTTCTCCCTCTCAACCGAACCCGTTACTGTAAAGATTCGCTCCTTTTTTTATGGTTGTGTTATAGCATATGTTTCGAAAAACATTTCTTTTACCCTTTTCGAAAGGAATGTCCTCTCAAACATGTGACTCGCTTCCCTAATCATGATCGAAATATGTTCATTTTTTGTGGTGTCTAAAGGGATCGGGCGGGTAAGTGTCGGATTAACCCTAATTAAATTATCTCCAATTAAGTATTTGGCTGTATGCCAAGCCCCTTTGGACTGAGCCTGCATGGTTAATTCAACCAAATTTTTCTTCCACCATAATAACCCACTTACTTCAGCGATCCTATTTGGTGCGTTGTATAAACTATCCCCAGTACCGATGGATAGTACCTTAATTTGTTCAAGGGAATAACCTAATTTTTTGGCCTCTGCAATTCCAATTAATATCGGATTATTTGCCCAAAGGCCACCATCAATCTTACATTCCCCATCACCAATATTAGCCGCTGGAAAATAAGTTGGTGCAGCGGATGTCGCTAACCCAACTTCCCACATGAATCGGTCTCCATCTCTAATATAGTCGGGATGGTGAGGGGTTTTAAACACTTTCGGTTCTGCCTTGTGATGTTCGATGGCTGGAATGCAAAGCATTGAATAAGCATCACGAATTTTCTTTTCAGCAAACTTCTCTTTTAATAGCTCATTTAGTGGTTTATTATCATACGAAGCCCTAAAATATCCTTTTGCTCTTTTCTTGCCAAATATTTTTGATCCATCATTTATATAGAAATTAGCAATTTGGTCAGCACTCATTCCAGAAGCTAATCCGAGACAAATAATACCTCCTGTGGAGGTTCCTGCTAATAAATCAAAATGTTTATGAATTGGCTCACCAATCGCTTCCTCAACTTGCTTTAGATAGCGTGCGGGGATAATCCCTTTCATTCCGCCGCCGTCAATGCTCAGAATTTTAAAGTTATCTCTTTCTTTTGTTTGTTGATTTCCAGCTTTATAATCTTCCCAAATAACCATTCGTTTCTCCTTTTCTTAATACTTTAAACAGGGCTATGCGGCGCTTCTTTTCCCCACCAAACGCCCTCTTCTAGCCAAATATTATAAAAATAAAGCCATTCACTGGCCCAAGGGATTATGGTGTCAGCTATAAGCATATTGGAATTAAAGCTTTTATCGTTTGGATGATATAAACATAGAGATTTATCCGCATAACGATGGGGAGCATTTTTTAAAACTTTTGGTTCCAAGACAAAAACTTTGTACCTGTACGGGTGATATTGAATTTTGATCTTATAAATGGGCGAAGCTGGTTCAGGTTGTAATTCCCCTATCCAATAGATATTGGAATGACTAGCTTTATCAAGTTTGAAGGAAGGGAACTTCTTTTTTATGGCAAGGTCTTGCAACCCTAGATTAATAGTTTTTTTGTATTTAATATTCATTTATTCACCATAAAACCGATGATCACGAATTTTTGTGCCCTGAGTTGCATTTAGTGTACCTGTGGGCGCCACTTTAACTATTCCTCTACTGATTTTATCAGCCATATCCTTTGCTTCCCCAATATTAGAGGGAAAATAGGATTTTCCGAAAATGTTCTGCCATTTTTCAATACTGCTTTCCTTTTCTGGGTCATCTAGGGCATCCTGGCTATTATCTTTTAAACTCTTGACCTTTTTAAGGAATCGCTCTGCTTTTGTATGATCCCATTCCCTTGCTAAATTTTCACCCTCTAGGGAAGGATTGTTTACAAAAATCTCATCTTCTTCTAATAGATATTTCAATTTCCTAATAAGCGAATTGGACGTCTCAACCATGGTTTCTGCAATCGAACTTTTTTTCACAAAGCTGTTTCCAATTAAAGTGGTTAATAATATGGATTTAGCCGCCGAATCTTTTCCTACATATTCATCCCGCCAGTGCTTCATGATTTTTACTGTGGTTGCGAAATAGTCATTTGAGGAGAAATTAATGTTATTACACCATTTTGTAAACCCCGCAGGATTTGTTTCGCACCATTCATTTTCTTTCTTTGAAGGTATTTTTATTGCGCCATAAAAGGGTATAGCAGGGACAATATCAACATGAAAATCACCAGCGTAATTAATCCTTACGCAACGGTCTTTCACTTTAACTCTTCCCTCGAATTCTCTATGGATTTTAATTCTTTCCGCAATCCAATTAAGTGTTTCTTTTGGATCTTCGTCTTCGGTTAGGTTAAGTAGGAGGATAACATCAACATCAAATTCCCCGCCGCTTTTTGGTTTTATAGCCGTATTGGTACTATAAGAGCCTTGCGTATAATAATCAATAAACAAATCTTTTATTTCTTCATCTTCTTTGAAGTTGCCCTCCCAGTGGTCCAAGGCACTTTCAATTCGACCTGCCCTTGTTGGATTTAAGGATATGTTGCCTACAAACTTCTTGAAATGGTCATTTAATTTCATATATTACTCCTCACAGTGCTTTAAATATTTTTAAAGATTAAGAGATGAAGTCTTTGAAATGGAAGTAAAGAACGGATACGCCTTTTTACACCATATCCCGTATGTTAATTCGAATCGAGAGATTCTTTATGCGTTCCTTAGTATCATCTGTTACTGCTGGAGCCCATTCTTTTGTACCATAAGATTCCTCAGACCCAATTAAAATCTACACTGTCTAATGAAATTTTATTTAAAAAGAGAACATAAGTCCTCTTTTCATTTGAAAGTAGAAACGATAAAATACATACAACTACATTTTTTTCTAGGGGTTTTTGATGTGTTGCAGCACATTAAAAACCTTTTTTTATTTCTCTTTCCATTTGTTTAAGCTCTCTAGTAAAGTCACGTTCAACTTTTTTAACTCTCTTTTTAATTTGTTTTCCACGCTACGGATCTGGCTGTTTAATTTAGCTTTATTAAATTCTCTGACCATTTACCCACCACCTTTCTATCAATATCAAATGATTGGAAAATTATTCAATCCCTATCTACAATTCCAATTATATCAGCCTGCTAATAGTTTTATCAATATATAGTACCGAAAATATTTTTGACACCACTATATATTGTGTATCGAATAAAGTTAAATTATTTTGTCAACTTTAAAAAAATCTGAATTTAAGTGGAAAACAAAAGAATCATATAAATAGTCAAGATAAACAGTCAATTTTCGACAAATTTCGTGATTGCTTTTCTTTAACAAATTCAATAACAACTTTAATTTGATTCTAGATTTAGTAGATTCTAAAATTCTGACCATATTTTAGGGTAATAAAAAAACAGCTCCACAAATGAGGAGCTGTCTAATAAACTGTTTACTTGTATATCTGGTTTGAGATCCAAGCATAACAGTTAATTATAACCCAAAGGTGTATGCCTAGAAGATGAAATGATTTAAGTTGAGCTTAATCGGGGGTAGATGAAGAAATGCCTGTCTCATACAGGAGGAATTGTTAATGGCCATTATGGTTAAATATGAACTCACTTCTCAAATGGTAACAAACATTAACCATTATATCATTCCTAGTAAAGAATGTAGAAGTGGGGTTTTACAGGAAATAAGAAGGTGTTACTGTTACCTTTGTTTACCACGTAAGCAAACAGTACCGTGTTTGGCAGCGGGTATTCGTTTACTACAATGAATATCTAATTGAACTAATCCATCTTTTTTGGTCGTACGTTCTAAGACAGTTAACTCTAAATTATTTTTCCTTTTTATAACATTTTTTCTCCTCCGTCATATCTTTTATTTCCAGCCCCAAATGGATTAAACTCTTTTGTAAAAAAATATGCGGACAACCTGCCTAATAGCCTAAATTTTTAAGCCGAATGTAATAAAATATAACTTGGCCGTTATTTTTAAGTGGCTTAATTTTGCGGATATAAAATTGCATAAATCATTTAAAGATTTGGAGGGGGATTCTTGTCGGTAGGAATGGGCGTCTGGCGGAAAGGTCAATTTAGTTGATGGGAAGTCGTATCCGCCCATTAAGTAGGGAGATTCTTGTCGCTCTCTCGATAAGTAGGGAAATTGTTGTCGCAAAAAATTACGACATCAATCTCCCTACCAGTCGTCAAAACGTTGATATATCAACGTTTTTTTGGAGGGGAAATTGATGTCGTTAGACACCCTTGTAGAACGACACAAATTTGCCTACTGAAAAACTTCCCTACTTACTAATATGTTTGTCGCTTTACAAATTCAGTTAAATTAATATATCCAGGCAACCTCTTTAAAGAGATTGCCTGGATATATTAGAATAAAAATGTATCTAAAGCATATTGACCGGGACCGATCAAAGCAATACCAATAGCTACTGAAAGCAAAGTTAAGTTGTATTCATATCCATTAGCTGATGCCCATAATCCGTTAGGAGCATGAACTTTCAAAATCGCCATTGCCATTGTCCCCGCAATCAAAAATCCTGCAAGTGGAGTTAAAAGTCCCAAGGCAAACAAAATACCTCCCACTAGTTCAGCTAATCCTGCAAATAGTGCCATAGTTACTCCCGGTTTCATGCCAATTGATTCAAACCATCCACCGGTTCCTTTCAATCCATAACCACCAAACCAGCCAAATAATTTTTGAGCTCCGTGACCTACAAATAGTAAACCAATTACCAAACGAATGATTAATAAACCAATATTCATCATGTTAAAATCCTCCTAATGTGTATTTATCTTGAATTCGAGATAATGAATTAAAAAAATGAAAGTTAAACTTTATTCCTAACTTTTTTCAAAAGATGCACCAATGTCTCTGCCTTATCAGAATCCAATGAATCAAACATTTGATGAATAAACTCATGATATTTCGGCATGATTTCGTTCATCAACCTCTCCATTTAGTACACCTCCTTTTAAAGTCTTGAATTAAAATATCTTGAATACGAGATAATAATAATACTTATAATTTTTTTTGTCAATAGTATTCTTATAGAACTCCCCTTATATATTTAAAATCTCCAAAATCACTATAACCCATAAAAAACGCCGACTGGTCTTTAAAACCAATCGGCGTCCCCCTGCTGCACCTAATGAGCTAAAACATTTGTATTCTCTCGCACCATTTCAATAAAATACTTCATAACACTAATATCCTCTGTTAATTCTGGATGAAAAGAACAACCTAAGAATTGTCCTTCTCGCGCTAAAACAATACGCTCTTCATGTTTTGCTAGAATTTCAACATTCTCACCCGCCGCAACGATATGAGGTGCTCGGATGAAAACAGCGGGAATATCCTCTCCTACTCCACTGATGGACATCTCGACTTCAAAACTATCAACCTGGCGACCAAATGAATTCCGTTCAACCATGATGTCCATCACCCCGAGATGTGACGTATCATAGCCAACAATTTCTTTTGCCAGTAAAATCAGGCCTGCACATGTTCCAAACATCGGAACTCCCTTGGCGGCTAGAGCACGAATGGGTTCAAGCAACTCGTATCGGTCCAGCAGTTTCCGCATTGTTGTACTTTCTCCGCCAGGCAGTACAAGACCATTTAATTCTTTTAGATCTTCAGCCGATTTAACTGAAATGGCCCTACAGCCAAGCTCTTCAATTTGTCTTATATGCTCTCTAACTGCACCTTGTAATGCAAGTACCCCAATGTTCAGCATATTACCAACCACGTTCCTGCATACGGTCTTTTGCATCTAGCGCAGAAATTTCAATACCTTTCATCGGTGTCCCCAGCTCTTTTGAAATTTCTGCAATCAGTTTATAATCTTGGTAGTTTGTTGTTGCTTCTACAATGGCACGTGCGAATTTTTCTGGATTATCCGATTTGAAAATACCTGATCCGACAAATACACCATCCGCTCCAAGTTCCATCATTAAAGCAGCATCAGCAGGTGTCGCTACCCCGCCGGCAGCAAAATTGACAACAGGCAGCCTACCCAATTTTTTAATTTCTAGCAATAATTCAAATGGTGCTCCTAAATTCTTTGCTTCTGTCATTAATTCGTCCGTATTCATACCGACAACGCGTCTTACTTGAGCATTTACTTTGCGAATATGACGAACCGCCTCGACAATATTTCCAGTTCCCGGTTCCCCTTTTGTCCGTAACATAGATGCTCCTTCACCAATGCGGCGTGCAGCTTCCCCTAAATCACGGCACCCGCAAACAAAAGGTACAGTGTATTCGCTTTTTAATAAATGATATTCTTCATCGCAGGTGTTAATACTTCACTTTCATCTATATAATCGACGCCCATAGCTTCTAATACACGTGCTTCGACAATGTGGCCAATGCGTGCTTTTGCCATTACTGGAATGGTTACAGCGTTCATTACTTCTTCCATAATCCGAGGGTCTGCCATGCGAGCTACCCCACCAGCTGCCCGGATATCGGATGGTACCCGCTCCAAGGCCATAACCGCAACCGCACCGGCAGCCTCTGCTATTTTTGCCTGCTCGGCATTAATGACATCCATAATAACGCCGCCTTTTTGCATTTCAGCCATTCCGCGTTTTACTCTTTCAGTTCCTACTAATTTCATAAAATTACCTCCATTTCATTTATGATTTTAGTATAATAGAAATTGACTACATGAAAAGGTTCAGTTTTATAAAAAACAATGTGGTCAGTTGGAGGGAATTGCGAATGGATATGCTAATGTTTAAGTTGGATAATAGTACAGAAAAACCATTGTATGAACAGCTTTATAATGGGATCAAAGATGCTATTATCCAAAAACAAATTGAAGTGGGAACCAAATTGCCGTCGAAGAAAAAATTAGCGGAATTTTTAAATATTAGCCAAACTACCATTGAAATTGCCTATGCTCAGCTCATAGCAGAAGGCTATGTGGTCTCCAAACCCCGCATCGGTTTTTTCGTGGAAGAGATCGACGAATTACCTTATGTTGAAAAAGAATTCCTAAACATGCCTGAAAGTAAGGTTGAGAAAAAAATCGTTCAATTTGATTTCCATCCCGGAAAAATTGATGCAGATTCCTTCCCTTTTTCACTTTGGCGAAAATATGCAAAAAATATATATGATAGCAGTTCAAAAGAGTTGTTGGAACTTGGAGACCCGCAAGGAGAATTCGCCTTAAGAGTGGAAATTGCAAAATATCTTTATCAATCGAGGGGGATTGTCTGCAGCCCCGAACAGATTGTCATTGGTTCGGGAACGGAACAGCTGCTTCCAATGATTTTAAGGTTACTTGGAAATGATTTGAAATTTGCACTTGAAAATCCTGGCTATTCGGCCATACCCAAAATACAGATGCAAAATAGAGCCATCCCTATTCCGGTGGATGAAAATGGTTTAATCGTGGATGAACTGGAAAAAACAAAGGCCAATATTGTTTACATAACCCCTTCCCACCAGTTCCCTACGGGTGCCGTCCTATCCGCAACAAGAAGAACACAGCTATTAAACTGGGCAGCAAAGGATAAAAGCCGCTACATCATTGAAGATGATTATGATAGCGAGTTTCGTTATATCGGAAAACCTATTCCTGCCCTACAAGGGTTAGACCAAAACGAAAAAGTTATTTATTTGAGCACATTTACCAAATCATTAATGCCTTCCTTACGTGTCGCTTATTTTGTCTTACCATCAACCTTACTGCAAAAATATAAGGAGACATTCAGTTTTTACTCATCAACCGTACCGAGATTCGATCAGCATATTTTAGCTGACTTTATGAGAGATGGCTATTTTTCCAAACACTTAAACAGGATGCGGAAAATTTATCGTAAAAAACATGAAAAATTAACTCAAGTTTTAGAAACGTATTATCCGGATGTCATCATTACAGGAGATCTGGCAGGAATGCACATTTTAATTTCCGTCCCCCTGTCAAAAAGGGAAGATCAGTTAAAACAAATAGCCGTTAATGCCAATATTGCCATCCATCCATTAAGTGATTATCTGTTAAGTCCTATTGACTATCCATATCCAACTTTTTTATTAGGTTTCGGCGGCATTCCATTTGACCAAATTGAAAAAGGCATACACCAATTAATGCAATGTTGGAACCACGAGTGATCGGAATCTAGAATAGAACCGACTGTTTTTTTATACAACAACCAAGTTCCTTTTAAAAAATAGAGCAGTATTAGTTTACTGCTCTTTCTGAAAGGCCATATATCAGGCCTGGAATCTTGTAAAAGCTTCGTTTTTGGAAACCCGTATCATTTCAATAGGAAAATATTTTTTAAAATATTTTTTAAAATATTTTTCCACTTTTACATGTAGATTGTTTTCATACCACCCTGAATGTCCATGTTCTTCAAATAATTTTGGCATTCCTAATCTTTCTGAACGTTTACCCATAGCACCATCTCCAATGGATAGTGTATCAATCCATATATGATCTACAATCCCATCCAATACTTTCGGAAACTCTGGGGTAAAGGGCAAAACGGGCGATATTGAAGCTTGGGTCATTATTCCGGCTTCATGAACTTCTTTTAAGGCTTTTAACCGCAAATTAATTCCTGGTGCATATGGAGCAAAAATTTGCTTTATGTCTTCCCTGTCCGTTTCAATCGTTATAGATACTAATACTTTACATTTTTCCTTTAGTTTGACGATCAAATCAATATCTCTTGTTATTAGTGGTCCTCGTGTTTGAATTTGAAGAAAATCAGGAGGATTTTCAATCATTTCTTCTAATATCCCTCTTGTAATTTCTGCTTTACGTTCAATTGGTTGGTAAGGATCTGTTGCGGAAGACATAAAAATGTTCACAGGATTTTTTTTCTTCCGAAGTTTAATGATTTCTTTGCGGTAATTTTCTGCTGCATTTGCTTTAATGTCCAACCATTCTCCCCAGAGAATTCCTTTGAATCTTTGAATTGGCATTTCTCTAACATAGCAATATCTGCAAGCAAACGCACAACCACTATACGGATTCAATGAATGTGTATAGCCAACATCCAAATAACCTTTTGCCTCAGTCAGGATGTTCTTTGCAAGTATTTCTTTAATTTCAATTCCCATATAGAGCACACCTCTTTTTTTAAAGTCTACCGTATAATAAAAGCCATGAGAATAGAACTTATTTTAAAAGGTTATATTTAAAGGATATATTTTTAGTTCTCAATGGATAAGATAGCTGCTGACTATTCTGCAGCTAATTTTAAAATTATTTGTAGGTGGGATGTTTGTGGAGCAACATATGAATTACCTTATCGAACATTTTGGATATTTTGGAATTATTATAGCATTAATTGGAGGAATTGTAGGTCTCCCCATTCCTGATGAAATTCTTTTAACATATGTCGGCTATAATGTGTTTCAAGGAGAATTATCTTACATACTCTCACTATTGAGTGCTTTTGTTGGAGCAGCCGGTGGCATTTCGCTTAGCTACTTTATTGGTTATAAGTTCGGTTTGCCGCTAATAAAAAAGATTGGCCCTAAGGTTCACATTACAGAAGAAAAAATCGATAGAACGAAAAATTTATTTAAAAGAGTGGGACCTCCGCTCATAATAATAGGCTATTTTATTCCTGGTGTTCGACATCTTACTGCATATGTAGCAGCCCTTAACAACTTCCCTTTTAGTAAATTTTCTTTGTATGCTTTTTCTGGGGCAATCCTTTGGAGTTTTACTTTTATCACATTAGGAATAAAACTAGGAGAAAAATGGGGACAAGTTGAACTATATATGTCAAAATACAGTATTTATTTCATCTTGTTCTTTCTCCTACTCTCAGTTAGTGTCTTTTTTTTATGGAGACGAAAACAGAAACTTGGAAGAGTGTGAATCTGGAATCCCTTAACCACCTCGAGATATGGCCGAACAAGTGGGGGATTTGTTAGAGAGGGTCTTTTTATGTTAACAGCTATAGATTGAATTATAAATAAATATAAAATAAGCACTTTCTTAGTAACAAGATGCCTTCTTAGAAAGTGCTTTAAAAATTACAAATGAAAAATGATCCTATATTTCTAAATGGAAATTATAAATTTCTGAAATAATACCAAAGACTATAAAATTCCAATCCAAGTCTTCACGGCAGTAACCAAAATTAAACTTCCCAAAATGACTTGCAACACTTTGGTATTCACTCTTTTCCCAGTGTTTGCTCCAATTGGTGAAGCTATTAAACTAGCAGCGACCATGATAAGTGAAGGTAAAATTGGCACTTGTCCTGTTGCGATTTTACCCGAAACAGCCCCAAGCGACGAAATAAGTGTAATGGCTAAGGAAGAGGCAATGGTCATCCTAGTTGGAATCTTTAACACAACAAGCATGATAGGCACTAACAGAAAAGCCCCCCCTGCCCCAACAATACCAGCTCCAATCCCAACGATAAAGGCGAATAATGCAGCATACCACTTATTAAATTTCACTTGTTCCAAAGGAGTATTATCGATTCCTTTTTTCGGTACAAACATCATGATAACGGCAATCAACGCTAAAATACCATACACGATATTAATTCCGCTTTCCGGTATGTGCGTAGAACCGAATCCCCCAATAAAACTTCCGATCAAAATACTTATTCCCATATAGGCAATCAGATTTTTATTTAAGAATCCACCTTTACGGTAAGCCATAACACCGCCAATTGTCGCAAAGAAAACTTGGATAGCCGTAATCCCTGAGACTTCATGTGCTGTAAAATGACCTATCCCCAGTAAAACCGGAATGTACAATAACATTGGGAAATTAATAATTGCACCGCCAATACCTAACATCCCTGATATAAATGATCCAACAAATCCAATTAGGAAGATCGAAATGATAAAACTAATATCCATGATGTCCTCCTTTTGTAAAAAAGGGAACCCATACTGGTTCCCCAAATTTTTAACTTTTTAAAAGTTATCGAACTGCACAGCGGTTTGGACCAATTTCCATTTCTCGTTGTTGATCGAGGTCTGGATTGATTTTCCCCATATTTGTTTGACGAATTTCTTGATACGCGTTTGGCTGCGGGGGCAAGTTTTCCGTTACTATTCTTCTGAATTCATATTCATCGTCGATATTTAAACCATGATTTTTCGCAAATAGTGTTCCTAATTTTTCTGCCACACTGCCATTTTCATTTAACTCATCAATTATCATAAAGTGGGCTGGTAGAACGATAAGTTCTTCTGATAATTCTCTGTAACGGTTATAAAGAGTTTCCCTTAAATCACCAACCCAGTCTTCTGCCATACCCGCTAGGTCCGGTCTTCCGATGGAATCAATAAACAAAATATCACCAGAAAGCAAGAACTTTTCATCAATTACAAAGGAAGTGGAACCAATCGTGTGACCTGGAGAATACAATGCATGAATATTAATAATAGAATTTCCGATAGTTACATCATTACCGTCTTCTAATGGTTGATAATTAAAGGTTACTTCTGTTGCATCCTTTGGTGGAAGCCAGTAGGTTGCCCCTGTTCTTTCAGCAATGGTACGTCCACCAGAAATATGGTCAGCATGAAGGTGTGTATCAAATACATGTGTAATTTTTGCACCGATACTTTCAGCAAAATTAAGATAGCTATCAGTCATTCGTGTTGCATCAATCAGTGCTGCTGTACCGTTTGAAACCACCATGTAGGATAAACAGCCTTTACCGATCCGAACAAACTGATATATTTCGCCTTCATTATTTAGGTCTCCCACTTTAACTGGTTCTAAATATTCACTCCATGCTTTCATTCCCCCCTGAAGGTATGACACGTTTAACCCAGCATCCGATAACATTTCTGCCACCATTACTGATGAGCCTTCCTTCGCACAAACAACCACTACTTCTTTATCAGTAGGAACTTTATCCATAATTTCTTCTACACCATCAAGCAATTCAAAATAGGGAATATTGAAATAATCAAAGTTTTCGCCTTCGATTTTCCAATCGTTAAAATCACTTTCATTCCGAACATCAAGTATAAATAACTCTTCTTTATTAAATACTTTTTTCGTTACTTCTTTTGAAGTCATTACGTTAACAGCCATTCTCTATTTACCCCCTATGGTATTTTTGTAGTTAAAAAAATAGGCTAATTAAAACATTTGCTTTTGTAAAACCATCTGCAAAATGATTTATTTAAGGTCAATACCAATTGTTTTACCTTTCCACCCGCTCATACCTGGTACCACATTATTTACATTTGTAAATCCATTTTGTGATAATTTTTGTGCAGCAAGATCACTTCGATTTCCTGTGCGGCAAACTACAAAAATTTCATCCTGCTTATTAAGTTCATTTATTCTTTCTTCCAATTCACCTAATGGAATAGAGGTCGCACTTGGAATATGGTTAAAGGCATATTCTGCTTCTTCTCTAACATCAATAATAATGATATTTTCGTTTGCAACAAGTTTTTTCTCAAGATCCTCATTATTGATAACATCTGGATGTTTCTTTTCAGCGGCATCGTCGTTAGAAGATTTGCGAAGATAATGTTTCAATACTTCGCCTTCTTCGATCGTTCCCAAATATTGATGACCAGAACTTTCAGCCCATGCTTTCATGTCTGCTTTGGATCCTTTGTCTGTCGCTTGGACTTCTAACACTTGTCCTGCCTCCAGGGTATTCATTGCTTTTTTTGTTTTAACAATCGGCATCGGACATGCTAATCCTTTGGCATCTAAAACTACATTTGACTTCAAGTTTTCCAATTTAATGTCCTCCTAAATACCTATAAGGGTATTATTTTTCTTAAAAAAATTTATTCAACTCTTTTTAAATAAACAGATTGACATTACCTTCCTCTGCATCTCCTAAATACGCAGCAACTCCAGCATATTCAATTGATTCTAATAACTCTTCCTGTTTAAGACCTAACAAATCCATTGTCATGGTGCATGCTACAAGTTTTACATCTTGTTCCTGCGCCATTTCGATTAATTGTGGCAGTGGCATCGCGTTATGTTTTTTCATAATATCCTTAATCATTTTAGGACCGAAACCGGCAAAATTCATTTTGGAAAGACCCATTTTATCTGCGCCTCTAGGCATCATTTTTCCAAACATTTTCTCCATAAATCCTTTTTTCACAAGAACATTTTCATTTTTACGAAGGGCATTTAATCCCCAAAACGTATGAAAAATGGTTACTTCATGGTCATAAGCAGCTGCACCATTCGCAATGATATAGGCTGCCATTGCTTTATCATAATCTCCACTGAATAAAACGATCGTTGTTTTCTTCTTCTCTCTCATTTAATAACCTCCTGATGTTTTATACCTAATAGGGTATTATACTTGTCAAAAAAAATTATCCTTTTTTAATCCAAAACTTTAAGATATTATTTTCTTCTTCGTGTTTCAACAATTCATGACCACCTGATTTAGCCCAAGCTGCAAGGTCATTCTTAGCACCTTTATCCGTTGTATGGATTTCTAAAACTTGACCTGATTCAAGTTCGTTCAACGCTTTCCTTGTTTTTACAATTGGCATTGGACATGCTAATCCTTTTGCATCTAATACTTTCACAATTTTCATTGTTGATTTCCTCCTTGTTGTAAATTACCTTTACCCCTACGGGTATAATATTATTGAAAATAAAAGAGGGTGTCAACCCTTTTTTATCGGCTTTTTACTAGCAAATTAACAGCTTCTTGTACCAATTCTTCCATGCTTTTTTCACCTGGTTCATTTGCTTTTTGAACGCACTCCACTAAATTGGAACTAACTATAACTCCAATAGTACGGTCAATGGCACTTCTAGTTGCGGATAACTGGGTGATAACCTCTTTACAGTCCTTGTTTTCTTCCATCATTTTTAAAATTCCTCGTAGCTGTCCTTCAATACGTTTCACTCTATTTTTCATCTGATCATTGTATTCCATTGTTTTTGCCTCCTTTAACAATTAGTTTCTATTTTCAAGGTATTTTCTTTCGAAAGGAAATGGTTATGATTAACAATTGTATATCCAACAACACAAAAACCTTTTTTTTCTTAAGAAACGTATTCCATCATTCACAAGCTCTATATTATACCCCTGCAGGTATAGTGTCAATAAATTAATTTAAAAAATTACTTTTAGAAGAAAAAACCGCAATTATATGGCGATCAAAGAAGGATATATACATTAAAAATAACTTATTTACTTTTATCAATTCAACTGATTAATCGGTTTTCTATGTCCTTTGCAAATTGCTTCATTTTTTCATCATTCATAAGACTAATAAGTGCTGATGGTCTTGGCATCCCAATTTCGTTTGACATAATTCTCTTTCTTCCGTTGATTTAATATTGATTAATAACAAATATACACTTATAATTCATAGTATATATATAGGAATTAAAGGTATTAAGGAGGAGTTCGTTATGAAATTATTGAAGCGGCCGTTTATTGATACATGTCCGACCTGTAATAAGGTTTTAGATACAAATAAATCTGATTTTTTAAAAGCAATTGTCGTTAAAACATGTCCAGATACTCACTATCGTAAAGAATTTCATCCAGCTTTAGAAACTTACATCGAAAGTTATCAGGTATCTTAAAATGACAGACATCCTTTACCAATAATGAAACTGGCACAGTATGAATAAATGAGTCAATAGAAAATGATCTATTGACTCATATTTATTATTGATTCTTTTTTAAGATTTATGTTCCTGGGGTTCCTTCCGCGTCATTCTAGTAGCCGACAACGGTGAAAATGAATTCTATTCAATTGGTAATTTTGTTCCAGTTAATACTTTATTTTAACAACTAATTTTGTTATTATTATCATATAGTTATTAAAAATAACCAAGATACTATTTGAGGTGTTGCTAGATGGTTACAGAAAATAAATTATGTAATAAAGTTGAAGAGTGCTACCATATTATGGGGAAGAAATGGATTGGCCTAATTATTCATGCATTAATGGAAGAGCCAAAAAGATTCAGTGAAATTCATGCCTTCATTCCCGATTTAAGTAAAAGAGTTTTAAATGAACGGATGAAAGAGCTCGAGGAAAATGGAATTGTGTTAAGAAATGTTATTGCAGACCGTCCGGTACGGACCGAATATTCGTTAACCAAAAAAGGGACAGAACTTGGAGGATCACTCAAAGCTTTGGAAAAATGGGCAGATAAATGGTTGTAAATTAAAAGACCCGAAATGGGGAAAAGCTAGTTACTGCTCTTATTAAATAAACCCAGAATTTTTAATCCTTATTCCATGAAACCTTATAAATGAAAAATGAATGTGTTAATTAAAATGCCCCAATGTATAGAAAATGCGACTTCAATTCTTTAAAAACAAAAACCCGAATAATGGACATTTTTCCATTATTCGGGTTTGAATTGTCAATTATTTAATTCCCCCAAAACCCAATTGGTTTTCGCACCATGTTACTCAAGTGCTTGGGCAGTGCCCGCTACCTCACCATAAATTATATCCTTAATCTTAAATTATTCTCATGCATTAAACAAGATAGGGTTTCTAGTGTTTATTGGATATAACTTTCCCTCTAACGCGAAAGAAATTTTACCCGTTTCTTCAGAAACAACAAGAGCAATTGCATCGCTTTTTTCGGATATTCCTAGGGCTGCACGGTGACGTGTTCCAACTTTCTTATCTCCAGTTAATAGAGTTGTCAGTGGAAGTACATTTGCTGCTGAGACGACTGTATTTCCCCGTATTAAAACTGCTCCATCATGTAATGGATTTCCAGGATAAAAAATGGCTTCCAATAATTATGGTGTCACCATAGCTCCTATTGTTGTTCCTTTTTGGATATAGTTGTCAACAGAATCTCTACGTTCAACTATAATAAGTGCTCCATGATTTTGTTTAGATAGGATTTGAGCAGCGATAGATAATTCATTATATGAATCAGTAAAGGATGATAAATAGCAATTTAAATAAAAGGAAGCCGCCATGGATTCAATTTTTAGTAGATGCTCTTTTACATCCTCTAAACTCCCTAAAACACAGTGCTCTTCGTTACCTAGGACATCTAAATTGGCTTCGAGTAAATTAATTACATGTTTAATACCATCCTCCAAATTTTGCTTTAACGGTGAAAAATCACAATTACTCTCCATGTAGGTATTCCTCCAACTATTAGCTAAAAGCATTTAATTCCACTTTTCTTTTGTTTACAATACTTGTTAAAAATAGTATTAGTTCGGTGATTAAATATTATTTATGAGCATACCGTCATAATCTTAAGCAAGTGTAGTTGATTTATTAACTCATGTTTACTATAATGAATTTAGGTTACTAAAAGTATACTTGTTACTTTTTTATATATATTTTTTTTTAGAAGCGAGGTAAGGAAAATGACTATGTTAGAATCAAAAGTAATTCAAACTAGATTTGAAAAAGAAATCTTTATAGAAGAAAAATCAAACATTGAAATTAACATGGTTCGTACCTTTGATAAGAACCATCCTTTTTATGAATTTATGCTTGGACTTGATCTAATTCGAATTAGGGATAATGAGTATTATGGAAATAAAACAAGTTATGTTACTATAAGAATTTCAGATGATTTACAATCATTTTTTGTAATAGAGCCTGATGTTCAAAGCATTTTTGCCATCAAAAACAAACAAGAAAAAGAAGCTGCAATAGAATTAATTCATTATTTATTGATTGATTCACAAACTTTTAAAGATGCTGTTTCAGATATGATACGTAACCTAAAGAGTGATAATGTTGTAAATGTATATGAAGTCAAGGAAGCAACCACCAAGCTGGCAGTGCTAGAAAGATTGTTAAACATTCGTAATGAAGATATAGAATTCATGATTAGAATGGAAAATATAGCTTAGAAATAAAAAGGGAGAGAAGCCTATCACAACGGCTTTTTGCCCTTTTTTAAACGGTTTATAACATAAAAAAAACCTCCGGAAAAGAGGCTTTCACTATAATACATTTTTTATCGCTATTTAAAATTATGGAATAAGTCAACGTACAACGAAAATTCTATTGTTGAAACTGTATGGTTTAATAGAAGCAGTACATAGTGGTTACCTTTTTTCAACTCTTCCATCTGCATGGCGGGCGAATCTTCCTGACTCACGCTTATTAACAGGATCTGGACGGTCCCACGGCCAGCCACCAAATTGAGTAGTTTGATAATCCTTGAACGCATCGCGAATTTCCTTCTCAGTATTCATTACAAACGGTCCATAGGATACGACAGTTTCTTGAATTGGCTCACCCTCTAGGAGCAGCAAATAACTCTCAGATGATCCATTTGTAATCGTGATTTCCTGATCACCAACAAGCTTTACACGATGGTCCGTTCCAATCACAGTCTCGTCTATGTTTAGTTTATCTCCCTGATAATAGTATAGATTTCTCGTCATTGTTGTTGAAACTGACGGCAGGGTGAAGACTGCTTCAGGCTCCATCTGAATAACGTAGATTCCCACATGATGATTTTTATCGTTTGCCCATGAAGCTGTGTTTGCTTCTAAACTAGACTTGCCCATCATACTTCCGGCAATCAATCTTACGGTCGTTTTCTGTCCATTCGCAGCCGCTGATTGTACTTCCGGTATATCCTCAGCCCATAACATTTTATATTCCGGATCTGCGAATTTATCTTTTGCAGGTAGATTCAGCCATATCTGAAAGAATTCAAGTGGATTGCCTTTGTCCTGATGGACGAGAGGAAACATTTCAGTATGCTGAGCGCCCTTTCCTGCTGTCATCCACTGAACATCTCCATTCCCAAATCGTCCTACAGACCCATATGAATCAAAATGATCAATCAAACCTTCCAAAACGACTGTTACCGTTTCAAAACCTCTGTGGGGATGGACAGGAAATCCCGGAACCGTTTTGCCATGATACATTCTAAAACCATCACGCAACGTAAAATCCTCGCCAAGATTTCTACCTTCCAATGAAATGTTAGGACCCTGCTGTTCATTTCCTGCGGGATACGCATCCTTATGATGAACTGTCATAAGGAACGGATCTTCTGTCTCCCATGGAAATCCCAATTTTTGTATTTTCATAATTTTTTTATTCACTTCTATTTCCTCCCCTATTCTTTGACGAATTCCTTTGTACTTCTCACAGTATCAATTGGACGAACTAATTTTTCTATTTCTTCACGTTTAATTTCTAAGAAAGGAGGCAGCGATAATTTTTCGCCAAGTGTTTCATAAGGTTCGTCACCCATAAAACCAGGACCATCTGTCGCAAACTCAAATAAAATATGTGGTGTCACTCTAGCATATAAAGACTCAAAAAAGTGACGATTTACATAACCAGATGAAGGTAATCCAAAACTACTCATTCTCTCAATCCATTCTTCTAATACGGTGCGATCCTCTACTCGGAATGCAGCATGGTGTACTGTTCCATAACCTTGTCGGGATTGAGGAAGAACGGTATTGTATTCTACAATGACAGAGGCACCATTGCCGCCTTCCCCTACTTCAAATAAATGGAATGCCCCATCTGCCGCAGTCTCTTTAAATAACAAGACTTTTTCCAGCATTTCTTTAAAGTAATCAAACATCGAAATTCGCACAAAAACGGGACCTAAACCAGTAATAGCATATTCCAGTGGTATCGGTCCCTTTTGCCAAGGTGTACCAGATTCCACGCCTTTATTGAATTCATCTGAAATTAATTGGTACTGTTGATCATCAAAATCAACGAAAGAGAGAGTTTTCTTGCCCAATTGCTCTTTGATTCCAGTATGTTTGACTTCTAAACGATCAAAACGTTTTACCCAATAGTCTAATGCTGCATCACTTGGTACACGGAAAGAGGTTTTAGAAATCTCGTTTGTGCCATGTACACCTTTCGGAATGCCTGGGAAGTCAAAGAACGTCATGTCAGTGCCTGCGCTGCCCTTATCATCGGCAAAGAATAAATGATAAGTTTGAATATCATCTTGATTAACTGTTTTTTTAACTAACCGCATACCTAAAACATAGGTGAAAAATTCATAGTTCTTTTCTGCACTACTTGTTATAGCTGTTACGTGGTGTATTCCTTTTAATTCGTTCATTTTATTTTCCTCCTAGAAAATTCGAATTTTTATGATAAGATTGGTTTGTTTATCAATACTCCTCAATTGGTATTAGATTTTTTTCAATTTCATCTCTGCGATCTTCTAAAAATGGCGGTAATACTAATTTTTCACCAAGTGTTTCGATACTATCTCCATCGGCGGTGAAACCTGGCCCATCGGTTGCAATTTCAAATAGAATCCCGTTTGATTCACGGAAATACAGGCTCTTAAAGTAGAAGCGATCCACGATGCCAGAAGAATGGAAGCCACGTGCTCGTACTTGCTTGTCCCAAAATTCGAGCTCCTCATCGTTTTTTACACGAATTGCTAAATGATGAATACTGCCACGACCTGGTTTTTCAGAAGAACCATCTAAATATTTCACGACGATTTCTCCAAAAACCTCTCCTTTGATGGATTGAAAAATCGCTTCATCATCTGTTCGGCTTATCTCTGTATAGCCAAACATTTCTGTAAGAGTGCTTGCTAGTTTATCAAGTCTTCGTACCGTCATTTCCACAGAGCCCATTCCTTGAATTTGGTGCTCGTTGGGTACATCAGATTTTTCCCACGTTTCCCAGTGTTGTACTTTTGCGCCGTTAGAGACTAGAAGTACCATCCGTAAACCTTCAGAGTCTTCAAAGTGTAAAGCAGGATGATTGGCATACGTTGTAATGCCACTATTGGTTACTCCATGTTCCTCAAAACGTGCTTTCCAATAGGCAAGACTTGCTTCTGATGGTACGAGTAAACCAATTTTTGTAATAGCATTTGTCCCACGATGTGTATGACCAACTAATGGAATTTCAAAGAATGAGAGTTCAGTACCAGGGCTGCCTGTTTTATCCCCGAAAAATAAGTGATACATCGATGGATCATCTTGGTTCACCGTTACTTTCACACGACGTAAACCAAGCACATGACGGTAAAAGTGATTATTTTTACTTGCATTTTTTGTAATCATTGAAATGTGATGATGCCCTGCAATTTTATACATAAAATTATTCCTCCTCTTTCAGTTAACTAGTCAAGTGAAAATTAAAAAATAATATCATCCAATTACCACAAGTAAAAGAATCCTTATTTTTCTAATTTATTCTCAGTATGTTTTTGTAGCTTACTCATTAGATTATATAGTGTTTTTTGCTCTTCCTCTGTTAAGCACTCATTGAGAATGGACGTTTGGAAAGTAAGTTGGTGTTCAAAAACTTCATTCATTTTCCTTTCCCCTCTATTCGTCAAGGTAATCCATTTGGTTTTCCAGTCTTGCTTACGCTGTATATATCCATCTTGCTCAAGTCGAGTAAGCATACGAGAAATTCCACCCTCCGACACCGTTACTTTGGTGGCAAGTTGACTTTGTGTGATCGGCTGATAAGTCGAAACCTGGTTTAATACATCAAACTGTGCAGCTGTGATCCCGTATTGTTTTAAGAAATCATTTGATAATAAATTACTTTGATGTGTAAATCGAGCAATACGCAACCAAATTAATGAACCAAGTGTATTTTTTCTCAACATGACTCATCTCCTTTCGTTACTATCACTTTACACCTCAAGTGAGTAAAATGCAAGAAAAATATCCTGAATTCAAGATATTTTTCTTGATCTTATTTTTAAATCTACAGTTACTTTGACAATGCTTCAATGACTGCTTCAGCACCTCTTCATATAAGTTATGAGTAAGGGCGTTTTTTGAGATAACGCCCTTTCAGCAATTTTTAAACAGTTTTCCAGTCAGCGGCAAATTTTTCAAGTCCTTGGTCTGTTAATGGATGTTTTGATAATTGCTCAATAACCTTGAAAGGAATGGTTGCAATATGAGCTCCAGCCAACGCTACACGGGTTACATGATCAGGATGACGTACAGATGCGGCAATAATTTGTGAATCTAGATTTTGAACTCGGAACATCTCGGCAATTTTTGCAACCAGTTCTACCCCATCTTCATTAATATCATCTAAACGTCCTAAGAATGGTGAAACATATGTTGCTCCGGCCCGTGCTGCCAACAATGCCTGGTTCACACTAAAAATCAGGGTAACGTTGGTTTTTACACCTTTTTTAGTTAAATAGCGGCAAGCCTCTAGACCATCAAGTGTCATTGGAAGCTTAATGGTAATATTCTTATCCCCGCCGTTAATTTTAATAAGCTCATTTGCTTCTGCAATCATTTGGTCAGCAGTTAACGCATTAGGTGTTACCTCGGCTGAAACTGACTCTACTTCTGGAACGGCATTTAAGATTTCTGCAATACGATCTTCGAATTTCACGCCTTCTTTAGCAACTAATGAAGGGTTAGTTGTAACACCAGATAACACACCAATTTTATAAGCCTTTTTGATTTCTTCTAGATTTGCAGTATCTATAAAGAATTTCATAATCGTTTCCTCCAATTTTTTTATAAAGTATTTATTAGTTCTTTTCGACAGTATGTCCACCAAATTTATTTCTAAGTGCTGCTACCACCTTACCGGTAAAGGTATCATCTTCAAGCGAGCGATAACGGATTAGTAATGACATAGCAATGACTGGTTTTGCTGTTTTGAGGTCTAAGGCTGCCTCTACAGTCCATTTTCCTTCACCTGAGGAGTGCATAATCCCTTTAATTTCTTCCAAATTTGGATATTTTGCGAATGCATTTTCTGTTAATTCCATCAGCCATTAACGAATAACGGATCCATTATATTTTGTCCTAAGTTTAACCCCATTTTTCCTAAACCAATAAGTCCTCCCTTCATTATGTTCTCCTCCAATGTTGTAAAATAATATAATAAATGTTATAAGATACTTTTCGAAATACAGACAACATGATCAACGGTAAATCCAAACTGCTTAAAAACTGCAACTCCATCACCTGATTTCTCCCATATTCTAGCTTCTGACTTTCGTTGCAAGCTTTTTATCTTTAATAGTAATAACAATATCTGCCATTCCTACAAATAATCCGTTATCAACTACACCTGGTATGTGGTTAAGGTTTTTCTCTAACTCTCCTGGATGTGTAATTTCTTGAAAACTGCTGTCTATAATATAGTTACCGTTATCTGTTAGATAAGGGGTCCCATCCATTTGTCTCAGCTTCGGACTGCCTCCAAGTTCCCTGATATGTTTTACTGTCATTTCGTAACCAAATGGAACCACTTCTATCGGCAGTGGAAAAGTACCTAATGTATCTACATTTTTATCAGAGCCAGCAACGACAATGAAATTTTTAGCTGCGTTCGCGATTATTTTCTCTCTTAAAAGAGCACCTCCGCCGCCTTTAATGAGATTCAATTCAAGATCTACCTCATCTGCTCCATCAATCGTGACATCAATTTGCTCAATTTCATTGAACGACACAAGTGGTATGCCAAGTTTTATCGCTAATTGTTTCGTTTGTTCAGAAGTAGGAACTCCTTTAATTGAAAGTCCCTGCTTTACTAACTGACCAAGCTTAGTGATGGTATAAAATACAGTAGAACCTGTACCGAGACCAACTACCATGCCGTCTTTCACATATTCAATAGCTTTTTCTCCAACTTCTTTCTTTTCATTCAAGGCTTTATCTCCCTTCATCTAAAGTTGGGATTTCTCCATTAATAATTTGTCCATTGTATTTCAACTTGTTCCCATGCCTTCTGAAAGATTTGAGTTTCAGGAGTGTCCTTTCTTACAATTACATTCGTTTATTAATTATGTCCCTTAATATTTAGTGTCACAGGACTTCGATTATAGTGTTCACTTCCTAATCATTTTATTATTTGTGAATTTTTAAGGTTATCTTTATTAATCTCGGTAACTTTATGTAACCATAATATATCTTAATTTCGAATTTCGTCAAGTAAAGTATCTCAAATTAAAGATAAATTTAAATACCACTCTGCCAAACCTATATCTTCTAAGCTCACCTCAAAAAAATAAATATAAAAAACCAATCGATCATTGTCGATTGGCTATTGGCTAAATTATTAGTCCTGATATTTTAAACTCTTTACGAACATTAATAGTGAAATATTATAGAGGAGTTATTTAGGTCTTTTTATTTCAAAAATCTCACCGATTTTCGCATAATTATTTCCAGCCAGCCTGCTTACTGCTGCTAAGCCCCTTGGATCTATCCTTCCATTTTCATAAATATCATTTTCAACATGAAATTGAACAACTTTTCCTATAATAAAATCACACCCAGGTGTATCCAAACCTCCTAATTCTAAGGAATGCTCTAATGTGCATTCCATTCGAATTTTCGCTTCTTTTACACCAGGAACAGAAATCTTAACACTGTCTAATGGAGTTAATTTAGCTAAATCTATTTCACTTTGATCAGGAGGAAGATTTGCAGCTGTTTTATTAATGTTATCAACATTAAGTTCGTCAACAATATGAATGACAAATTCCTTAGATTCGATGATGTTTCTAGCTGTATCCTTCTGTCTCCCCGCTGAGCGCTGAATAGATAATGAAATCATGGGGGGATTGGATGAGACGATATTAAAATAACTAAATGGCGCACCATTCAGAACGCCTTCTTTTGAAATCGTTGTAACGAAAGCAATTGGCCTAGGTATAATACTTCCTATTAGAAATTTATAATTTTCTCTTTCAGACATGGAGGCTGGATCAATCGAAAGCAAAGATATCATTCCCTTTCGTAAAATCATTCTAGTACTCTTACATCAAATGGAAGCAAACCTCGTTCAATTTGTGCTCTTTGTGCTTCATACTGTTCAGGTAACATCAACTTTTTACCCATTGTCTCCTGTGATTCATCATGTGCGAAACCTGGAGGATCAGTTGCAATTTCAAATAAAATTTCCCCATGTTCCCTGAAGTAAATAGCATTGAAATAATTTCTGTCTTTTACGGGAGTGACACCATATCCATTTGCCGCCACATACTTTTGCCAATCCAATTGGTCTTGATCATCAATAGCTCGCCATGCAATGTGGTGAACTGTGCCTACACCCATTTGACCGCGTCCAATCGTAGTTAATTTAAGGTCAATAACGTTTCCAATATCAGCAGTGGAACGATAACGAGCAAAATCTCCTTCCTTACCCACTAATTCAAGTCCCATTACTTTTTCTAACAATTCTGCTGTGTTGTTCGGTTGTGTAGATAATAGCGTTGCTCCACCAAATCCTTTTATGGCAACATCCGCTGAGACCCCTCCGAAGGTCCATGAATTGACTTCCCCTTCTTCTCTTTCAACAATTTCCAAGTGAAGCCCATGAGGATCATCAAATTCCAAATATCGCTCTCCGAAGCGTTCCATTTTAGTAAATGGAACATTGAACTTTTCTAATCTTTGTTCCCAAAATCCCAAGGCACCTTTAGGAACTACATAGGAAGTAACTCCTACTTGACCGTCACCGATAATGCCTTGACGGGCTCCTGCCCATGGAAAGAAGGTGATAATTGTCCCTGGCTTCCCACCTTCATTCCCAAAATAAAGGTGATACGTACCTGGATCATCAAAATTAACCGTTTGCTTGACTAAACGTAAACCCAATACTCCTGCATAGAAATCTACGTTCTCTTGCGGATGACCGACAATTGCAGTGATATGGTGAATACCCATTGTCTTTTTACTCATTTTTAAAATCTCCTTCTTCATATTAAATATTGTTAAATATAGGACGTTGATACCTTATTTTGTTCTTCATTATGATTTTAAAGTCTTATAAAATTTATTTTAATTTAAGAATCTCTATTTCGAGATATTTTAGAATAAAAATGCATCCAGTGCATATTGACCCGGACCGATTAAAGCTATACCAATAGCAACTGCAAGTAGCGTTAGGTTATATTCATAACCATTTGAGGTTGCCCATAAACCGTTTGGAGCATGCACTTTAACGATCGCCATTACCATCGTCCCTGCAATCATAATTCCTGCAAGCGGGGTAAGAAGTCCTAAAGTAAACAAAATTCCTCCAATAAGTTCTGCTAATCCTGCGAAAAGAGCCATTGTAACCCCTGGTTTCATACCAATGGATTCAAACCAGCCACCTGTACCTTTTAAACCATAACCACCAAACCAACCAAACAATTTTTGAGCACCGTGACCAATGAATAAAACACCAATTACCAAACGAATTATTAATAAACCAATATTTATCATCTTAATATCCTCCTAAATGTTTTTACCTCGAATTCGAGGTATTATTTTTAAAAAAAGTTGAACTTTACTCCTTACTTTATTCAAAATATGACTCGGCAATCATCTGGACAGGTATTTCATCTCAATAACCCGTTTCACCTCCTAATAAATCTTGAAATTAAATATCTTGAATATGAGATAATATTAGTACTTATAATAATTTTTGTCAATAACCTTTTTTATTTATGTGTTTCAATTTTTAAAACGAATTTACATTGTACTTATTACATATTCAGCATCCGTTAAAAACTAAGAAAAGGCCGCTTATTAAGCAGCCTTTATTATAAAACAAATTAACGATATTTGTTTATTATCTTTAAGAAGGCTCGGTGACCCTGTTCAAATTTTCTTCAACTCGGTCAAAATCCTTTCCCTACAAAATGATTACAACGAATATGTTCATATTGGTCCAAATCAGCATTAACACTTTCCACTTGAATGGTCGCATGTTCCAAATCAAAAGTATCGTGTAATTCTCTTAATGCATTCTTTAAAATCGAGTCATGATTAGGATATGAAATCACCAAGTGACAGCTAATCGATGGAAAATTTGATGTGATACTCCACACATGAAAATCATGCATACTTACCACACCTGGAATTTGAAGTAATGTTTCTCGCACCTTTTCAACATCTAAGTTCGCTGGTCTGCCTTCCATCAGCATGTGAACGGCATCGTTGGAAATTCCAATCCCACTCTTTAAAATTAATAGGGAAACAATTAAACTTGTAATCGGATCGGCAATGGTCCAACCAAAATACATAATCAGTAAGGAAGCAATTATAGCACTAACAGAACCCAGTAAATCACCAATTACATGTAAAAAAGCAGCTCTCATATTAATGTTATCACTAGTTTCTGATTGATGCATAATCCAAGCGACAATTATATTCACGAACGCGCCTATACTAGATATCAAAAGCATACCCGGACCTGAAATTACTTGAGGTTCAGTAAAACGGTGAAATGATTCCCACATAATTAAAATAGAAATAACAATTAATAGAACCCCATTAAATAAAGCTGATAAAATTTCCAAGCGCTGATAACCAAAGGTTTTACTCTCGCTTACCGCCCGTCTTCCTAAAATAAGAGCTAGTAATCCCACTCCCAAGGAAATGGAATCACTTAACATATGTCCAGCATCTGAAAGAAGAGCTAGACTATTTGTCAACTTCCCTCCAATGTACTCTAAAACCATAAAAACGGTAATAATGAGAAACGCGACCATCAAAGCTTTTTTATTTTGATTGTGATGAGTGTGATTGTGCCCCATAGTACCTCCTTTGCCATTAAAAAATTTCATTTTAAAGTTTTTTGGGGGAAAAATTTTTTCTAGTCTATTATTCAATCTAATAAGAAAATATATTCGACTGAATCTAGTATTATTCTTATTTATCTTAAATGCGTACATGACAACTTCATAAGTAGCACTATTTACTATAATTATATATGCGTCTCTTCCTCAAGTAATTGTGGTATGATTGTATAAATATATTTTAGGAGTGATATCATGAGTGTACATAAAGATCTAATTAAACATGCGGCAAATCAGCATGAAACCTATCAACAATTCTTAGCGCTCGATCAACAACGTGAGCAATATATCGAAGAAGCGATTGCTTTATGTAAACAGGGTCTACCATTTTCAACTGATAAAATAAACGCCGTAACAAATAGTATAAATAAAATCAACCTGCGCTTTATCCCAACACGAGAATTCGTTACGGGCGAAATGGTTCAAGAATTTGTAAATAAAAGTAACTGATAAAACAAAGACGGACAGTATTTAATTATACTGTCCGTCTTGTTTTATTACTTTTTAAAAATAGTAGCGATAATTTGATCATAGGTCATTTCTGTATCAACCACGAATGTACCAGGGCGTAAGTTTTTTTCGACACCCTTCTTCTCGACATCTTTTGAGAATTTAAAGTCATCAGGTACGATTTTCGCTTTTTCAAGCATTTTGCCGACATCGATGCTCGTCATCCCTTGTGTAACGGAAATAACGGATCTGTAGGCAATCTTTTGGGTTCCATTAGTAGCGGTGGAAGCGGTGGAAGCTGAAGCTGATTTTTTTGCTGCCTCAAGCGTCTTATCATATTCTGCCTTTGGTTGAACAACATATCCAGCAGCTAGAAGTTTGTCCTTCATCTCGGTTTCAGTTGGTTGAGCAACTGTTTTCTGCTCGGTTTTAGCTGGTTTGGCAGTTGCTTTTGTGACAACAGGATCTTCAGAAAAGTAAACAGCACCACATATGGTCGTAGCTAGAAGAATTCCGGCCGCAAAGCTGCTCACTACATTAAATTTCATGGGCTAATTTGCTCCTTTCATCCTTAGCTGCTAGATACGGTGCAAGAAATTGTTGAATTTCACTCTCTGAAACCTGTTTTTTCTGTGCAATAGTCTCAATTGAATATTTCCGTTTATATAAATCTAGTACTTCGCGTTTGAAAATAACTTCCTCAGGAGTCAGGTGAATGCCTGCTTCCTTGGTGACCACTTCAATATCTAGTTCTAGACTTCGAATTTGCTCCTGTACGTTATTGATATCTTTCATTACCGCAACATGAACCAAATCAATTTCTTTTTGTTTTTGTTTTTCTACTTTACGATTCGATGCCATTGAAACGATGAGCAAAACAGCAGATATCGCAATCAATAGAATTATTGTCCATTCCATCATATTAATTTCCTCCTTATTAACACACAGCAATCCACAATTACCTATTATACATCGTAAAAATAAATTTTTCGACTAAAACCGACTAAATAAGACCCAAGTCGGATAGATTTTACAAATCGAACCTCTAATTCTATATAATTACTAATGTTGCCTGGGTATTAATTTACATTTTTTGAAAAATAAAAAAGCAATGACAAATGCATTGCTTTTGCTTTCTCCTCTCTAATATTTTTACCTCGAAAAGATCTTAGTAATGGATTATTTGTTCTCACAGTTCAAACTCCCACTCATCAAGAAGTACTAAATAAAGCACAAGAAGGTTGTTTTCTAACTCAGCGGTGGTTTTCCCTGAGGGGTCCAATCCGATTTTCGGAAATAAAATCATAGCGATTTGTTCCGTTAGTTGATTTCTTTCGTCTAATGGTATATGCAGAAACCGATTTGCATAGGTTTTGATAAGTTTCCAATCCCTCATACCTAATGATTTCAGCGTCCATTCATCAAGCGTAAGATCATCTTTTGAAAGTCCTCTGATGTCGATTTCATTTTCTATAGGGGAGAGTTTCTTTTTCCGTTTTGCACTGCGCTCATGGACAACAATCGTTCCAGCCACAAGATCGCCTAGCCGTTTGTGTTTCGAGTGGAAAAAAATCATGATAATTCCTAGAAAATATGCTGTTGGCAATGAATCAATGATCCGAATCAAATTCCGAATAAAGCTGGACAGCAAGGTGATGCTGTGACCATTCTCTTGAATGACCCGGATCCCCATTAGCTTTTTCCCAAGTGTTCTTCCGCCTGAGAAAAACTCATACACAAAAAAGTAACCCCCATTAACGATAAACAGTGCAATAATTGTTATTGCAATAGGCAGTGAATTCCCGATGAAAATAAATTCCATTTTAGACATGCCATCTAAAACGAAAAAAAGGACAATCAAAGACAAAATATTAAACGCCATTAAAAGCAATTGGTCGATAATAAAGGCAGCCGACCTGCTGCCTAAACCAGCTATCTGAAACTGAATGGAAACAAATTCAGGTGTTTTAATATCTAAATGATCTTCGTTCATAAGTTTCCTCCATGACGAGATGATAATTTCTATTTCTATTTTTCTACAATATTACTATAATAAGGAGAATAAAGTCTTATTTTCCCAGCCCCTAAAAGTAGGTGTCAGAATGAATGTTAAACAATTTGTCAAAATGCATCGAGAAGATTGGAAACAGCTAGAACAATTAGTGGCAACCATGAGTAAGCGCAGACCTGCTATTACAGGAGATCATATAACGCAATTCCATCGACTCTATCAAAAAGCAGCCCAGAATCTCTCTTACAGTCAAACCTATTTTCCTCATGATGAAGTCACCAATTATTTGAACGGCCTTGTGGCGAAATCACATAATCTTTTGTACAAAGACCAAGTCTCTAGCTACAAACAAATTCGTTATTTTTTTAGTCAAAAATTTATTGGCCTCTTGCTTGAACAATGGAAGTTTGTCATAGCTGCGATGATCTTATTTCTCATTGGCGGTTTTGGAAGCTTCTTATCTGTTCTGAATGATCCATTGCATATCTATTCGATTCTCCCTGCGGAAATTGCCAAAGGTGTGGACCCTGACCAACTCGGGAAGGGTCATAAAGCGGTAGACTCCTCCCTCATGTCGGCGAGCATCATGACAAATAATATTAAAGTTGCCATCTTTGCTTTTGCTGGGGGCATCACCTTTGGGCTCGTAACCGGTTATTTAATGGTCTACAATGGCATCATTATTGGAGCGCTTGCTGCCCTGTTTTGGCATCACGGAAAATCGTATGATTTTTGGGCATACATCGTTCCACATGGAATGATCGAACTCACAGCTATTTTTATTGCTGGCGGCGCTGGGCTATTAATGGGCTATAAGCTATTTGTACCTGGACAATATTCTCGAAGTTTCCAATTAAAGCAGCATGCAAAAAGATCCGTTCAACTATTGCTCGGTACAATTCCTTTGTTTATCATAGCGGGTATTATCGAAGGCTTCATTACCCCGGCTGCGATTTCATTAGAAGCAAAGTACATTGTTGCTATCTTAACCGTGATTGGACTGATCCTTTATGTAGCGATTGGCAAGATCAAACGAAAGAAAGCTATAATAGATTCTGATTCATAATATCAATATATTGAGAAACGGCAGTAATCGCTAATTGCTCCTCACGGGCCTCGATCATAACGAGGCCTTGCTTTTCCCATTTTTTCTTTTCCCTTTTCTTAAACAAAATTTGCTGCTGCGCCATACTTTTTTGCATCGCTGCTGGGACCGTACTCGGCTCCTCATTCACTCTTTTTAAAAGTGTCTGATCTTCAATTCCAATCATTAAAAATAAATGCCGCTGCCGAAGTCGTTTTAAGAGGATTAAGCCACTTTCCTCGTGAAGGAAGGTCCGTACATCACTAAATAATAACAGCAGACTTCGTTTCTTTTGCACCGTTTCTAAGTACTGCAACACCGCTGCATAATTTGTTTCAGCGGCATCTACGTCTACTGAATAGATTGCTTGGAGAATCGTCTGCAGGTGCGCCATTCCTTTAGCAGGCGGTACAAAGACTTTTATATCCCTGGAAAAGGCAAGGACCGACACATAATCCCCCTTTTGGAGGGCTGCAGCTGTTACCGTCAAGGCGGCTTCTAACGCTTTTTCTAATCGATTTCCCTGTGACAATTCTGCCCCCATCATTCTCCCACAATCAATTAAAATGGTAATATATTTTCCATGCTCTGGTTCATACTCATTCGTCATCACTTCTCGGAATTTAGCGGTTTGTCGCCAGTTGATTTTCCGTGGATCATCTCCCACCACATAACTTCTAATCTTGGAAAAATCACCAACCCCGCTTCGCTGCCTCCGGATCTTTACCCCTTCGTACACCAAATATTTCTGGGCATTTTCTAAATACTGTTTAGTTTCAGTTAAATCTGGAATAACTTTTATTTCTTCCCACAATTCAACTGTCACCTGCTTTTCCCACAAACCAAGCAAACTGGAATAGCGAAAATAAATCTTATTAACTTCGTACATGCCTCTGGTCATCGCATTAGTTTCATAAGAAATGCTCACAATTGCTTCCTTAGGGATCGACCCGGCGATTGGAAATGGCCTTACAAAAGACTGTGGCAAGTCATCAACAAGACGGTATGAGAAAGGATAGCTTGAAGCATTCTGAACCTCGATCGTTACCGGATAAGTTTGTCCTCTCTCAAATTCCCTAGAAACTATCCGATGAAATGAAAGTTGTTTTTTAGAAGGTGAAAAAAACAAATCAAACAAACTGGCCATAAATAATATAAGATTGGCGGCAATGACCAGGCTCCATGATATTCCCCAAATAGTACTAATCACTAATGCAATGGATAGAAAGAGGAAAACCAATACTAATCTTCTAGTCGGTATAACTCCTCTATCTTGGAACAGGAACCGAGCCCACCAGCTCTTCAATAATTTGGTCAACGGTTGCTCCCTCCAATTCTACATGCGGCGATAACTGGATGCGATGTCGTAAGGCTGGCTTAGCGACCATTTTGATATCGTCGGGTGTAACGTAATCCCTGCCTGCAAGGTAGGCCCACGCTTGCGCTCCCTTGCCAATCGAAATTCCAGCTCTCGTACTAGCCCCAAATCGGATGGATTCTGATTCACGTGTTTTCCTGACAATCTTCATGATATAATCTAATACATTCTCGCTCACTGTAACTTTTTCAATGTCTCTTCTAATTTCTATAAACGTGTCCATTTCTAAGATCGCTGACACAAGCTTTTCGTCAAAGCTGTTTTCAATCATGTGTTTTAGGATATTTTTCTCTTCTTCGAAGCTTGGAAATTCAATTCTAAGCTTGAAGAGGAAACGATCCTGCTGTGCTTCTGGAAGTGGGTACGTCCCTTCAAATTCAATGGGGTTTTGGGTGGCAACCACAAAAAACATCTCGGGTAAAGGATAGGTTTCACCTTGGATTGTTACCTGTTTCTCTTCCATGGCTTCGAGCAGGGCAGCCTGTGTCTTTGCAGGGGTCCGGTTAATTTCATCGGCTAACAGGATATTTGTAAAAATCGGCCCCTTTAGCGTTTGGAAGGTACTTTCCTTCATATTGTAAATTGTACTCCCAGTGATATCACTTGGTAATAAGTCTGGGGTAAACTGGATACGGTTAAAGCTCCCCCCTAAGAGATTGGCAAGTGTACGCACCATTTGTGTTTTTCCAGTGCCAGGCACCCCTTCTAATAGGACATGGCCATCAGCTAAAATAGCTGATAGTAATAGTTTAAGATTTAGACTTTGTCCAAAAATCCGCTCTTCATATTTATTTAAAAAAGATGTTAATTCTGTCTTCATTCTTCAACCTCTTTCCTTAATTGCTCGAGCCTTTTCGACCATAATAAGAATTCCTGTTTTGTGATTGTTTCTTTTTCAAGAATGTGAACCAAACCTGTTAAAAAGGAGTTGATTTCATTAGCAGACATTCGAGTCCACTTCTTCTCCATATAACTCGATAAATCCAACCATTCTCTATGATACGGAATCTGCCAACGTTCCTGGAGAAGAAGTTTGACATAATCTGATTGGATGATGATCGAGTCATGGTATCGTCTACCCCGGAGGTACCAAGCAGCCAATGCCTTCAACCCTTCATCACTAAAGCGAACCGATTCTTCCCTTGGGACGAAAATAGGTCCGAATCGCTTTCCTTTCAGCCAAAGCCATAACGTCATTAAAAGAATCATCTGGATAACAAGAACCAAAAACCACATCGGGTAAACATTCCAAACTGTAGGTGCATTCTCACCGCTATGAATGTATTCGTCAAACAGAATGGTGTTTGATTTTTCTTCATTTAATAGATACAGTAGCAAGAGTAAATGATCCCTCTTTAATAGATTCCCATTCGTCATCCACTCTGGGGTAACACTCACAATTAATTGTCCTTTTCCAAAAGACCGTTTGACTGAAATAGGACCGGTCTGATCAGAAAGCAACACCCGATCTCCTTTTTTCGTCTGCAAACGGATAGTTGAATGAATTTGAGCACGATAGGATGTTTGGTCTTGCGTAAAAACCTTCTGCGACTCACTTGAATTTGTTCCACTCGTTTTAATATCAAACATCCCTTGTGGATTGGTTTGCAACAATAAAATGGTATTGCCGGCTTTCATATAATTACTGTAAGCCTGCATCTTCTCCGTTTCAAAGCTAATAGCTGGCTCGACCATAATTAGCAGTTGGTGGTCTGGTTTGGTAGACAGTAAATCTGGAGAATGTCTCCATACCTTTCCTTCATTTTCCTTCTTAACATATGTATAAAATGCTTTTACCCCACTAGGAGCAGGTGACTCAGACACGTAATTGGGATAATACTTCGGCTTCGGTGTCGAACTTAAATAACTAAAGAGCAAAAACAAACCAAGCAGGATGACCAAGCCAATCCAGGTACGCATGTTGGAGAGAGATTTCATCAACTATTCTCCTCCCTCAAATCGCCAAGTACCTTCCATACCTTCTGATGAAACTGTATATATTCCGATTTATTCACGGTCCGTTCCCCGTAGGTCACACCTTCAAAAAGTTGTGCAAATTGAAAGAATTGTTCTGCCATCGACTGATCTACTTTCCTTAGTTCATCATAATAGTCCAAATTGGTTTTCCAAATTCTAGCCTCAAGCAATCCTTTTTCATGAAAAGAAAGAAGCAATGCTAAAAATAAATGGCGCGTGGAAAGTGTATATTCTTCAAAACTCTCATTCATATCTGCTTCAGCAAGATGTCTTTGCGAGGTCCAATTCAATTCTTTCCTCGATTGAAGCGGTTTTTGAATGCGGAGGATTCGATTGCGTCGCATATTCCGAATCACAAAAAAAGCAGCAAAAACAAGTAAGAAAACAATTAGTACTATGATCGCAATAAGAATGGTGCCTGACACCCTGCTCGCGGAATCGATGGCTGGAAATAATTTTTCCAGTTGGGTGGCTATCCATTCTTTTGCTTTATCCCACCATGTGGCAATTAATCCTTTTGATTCGTAATAAACTTGATATTCTTTTCCTTTTAATATTTCTTCAAGGTCACCACGTGCCTTGTCTGCATTGAACATTTTCATCACCTAACATAATAGGTTTTTTAAACCGTTTTGAATTCTTCTAGCATCTCTTTTAAATCGTCTGCATCATGTCGAGTTTTGGCATCCAGATACATAACCCCATAGCCTACAGAGAAAATCATTGTCGTGACTAAGGTAATGAGGTTTGTAATCAGTGTTAGCAACACACTGTTCCCTAAAACCATGCCAAAAGTCATTTGAACACCAAAAGAAATACACGATATAATTAAATAAAAGACGATATAAAGTCCCAGCAATACCCATGTACGCTTTCTTGTTAATCTCCAACTTCTTCCTAATCCGGGTGAAACTTTATCAAGGACAACAGAGCCAAAATAAAAGCTCCAGCGAGTTAATAAAAGTCCTACAAGAATAGCAAAGACAAGAAACAGGACGATTCCAAGAAGAATTCCTCCGACCGGATGAACAGCGGCCGCAACAACCACACCTGTGAATGCGATAATTACGATTGGAACAATGATAATCCCCAAACTAATCAAACCGAATAAAATACTGCTTCCGATGATTGGCCAAAATCGGGAAAAGGCCTCTTTAATGACCGAACCCACCGAATAATCTTCATTTCGACGGACATGATTGATAGTGAAGAGAATGGCCGCCTCAGCAACAGGTGCCAAAATAGCACTAAGTATACCGATAATAATCAAACCAATGTCAGCACCCAAACTGCTGGAATCGAATGTGCCTGATTCTTCAAAACTCGTAAGAATTTGGTCAAACCATTCCCCATCACTGCCAACCTCTCTAAAAAAGCTAGTTCCAGAACTTAGTTGCAAGATCGCTTGGACCAGGTAAACAGGACCCATAAAAATCAGTAAAATCATGAAAAAGTCCTTAAAGCGATTTTTAGTTAGTTGAAAGGTGTGGTCGAGTATTTCGCCAAATCCTTTTGGGGTAGAAAACTTATTTTCCAACGTTTAAATCCTCCTAGATAAAATTATGAATATGACCTATTTTATCATTATTCAGATATATGTAGTGTAAAAAGTTGTCAATGTACGCAAAATCTGGATAACTAAGATGTAACGTTAATTATTTTCGAATAAGATTCGATATTTTGTCCAAAAATAAATAATGGTTTGGAGTTTTTTACATAAATATGAATTCAAACACTAGAATTGGTCGAAGGATGAGGTGAAAAAACATGGGTTGGATTTGGAATAAAAACGCAAAAGATTACTATATTGTTGATCAAAAATTACCCACTGAACAGGATCCTACATTGGTCACTGTCGTTACCCCCGTTTATAACGCGGAAAAATCACTCAGAAAAACCATCGATTCTGTGATTAATCAATCACTCGGCGTGGATCAAATCAAATATATATTAATCGATGATTGTTCCACGGACTCCTCAAGAGAAATCCTCTTAGAATACTCCGCGAAATACGCGAACATCATTGTTGTTTTCCTGAAAAAAAATTCGGGCACACCTGGCCACCCCCGAAATATCGGAATCCAATTGGCTCGGTCTAATTATATTACGTTCCTAGATGCCGATGATTGGCTTGACCCTAAAGGCTTAGAAGTATTATCGTCCATTCTATTAGAAACTGGCGATGATTATGCAGTAGGAAAAACTATACAGGTCACATCTAAAGGGATGTCTATAGTTGGTGAACATGAATCTTGTAAAGAAAGACGAAGGGAATCCCCCTTTTCAATACCGCATATTTTCCATCATTTAGGACCACGAGCACGAATGATTAAAACGAGTGTCATAAAAGACAATCAAATTTTATTTCCTGAAATGAAATTTGCGGAAGACAAGCAATTTTTTATTGATGTGTTAACCCACTGCCGGACAATTTCGACGACAGCACAACCTATTTACTATTTAAATCGGATGGATAACCAGGATTCGCGTTTAACCAATCAAACGAATATTATCCAAAAAACAAATTGTAATCTCAAAGTGATTAATCATATTATTAAGAAAGATTTAGATATTGAAAAACAGAAAATGGTCTTAAACCGTCTCTATGAATTTGATTCGATTACAAGATTCTTCCATACACCACATTTTCAAAAAACGAGGCTGAAACGCGTTTATTACTATAAGTTTAACCAAGTGTTAAAAACAACAAAGAAATTAAATTATGAGTTTTCTGAGGAATTTTTCCAACCGATGAATAAGGTGGTTTATCACTTGTTTCGCGATAGGAAATATAAAGACCTTGAGAATCTTTTTGCCTGGGAAAAGAAGGAGAAAATTAAAGAGGTCATTATCAAAGACAATCTTCCCTATGCGGTTGTACCGTTTTTAGAGGACAAATATAAATATATCCGCGTACCCATGCATTCCATACTAAATGAGGAATATATCGATAAGTATAAATATACGCTAAAATTTAAGGTGTTTGGTGATCACATTGATACACTCTCACATGGACTGGTTCGGAATTCAAATAACGCATTGCTTGAATCAATTCTTCCGGTATACATAGATACTAACGGAAATGGGACATTAGAACTCGACTTAGAGGCATTAGGCCAACTTCCAGCTGCGAACTACTCCATTTTTTTACGCTTTAATGATTATTTGAAAATTAACATCCGCAAACCAACACCAGGCAAAAACAACTATCACTATAAAAACCGTCAGTTTACTTTTTACGATACCATCTACTCAAACATCGGTTTAAAAATTTCATCTATAAAATAAAGGGACAGTGAGGACTGTCCCTTTTTAGTGAACATTCAGTTTTTAGATTTCACGACATGGTCGTTGTTTTCATAAACTAGCCAATCAGAGCCTTTGATTTTGTTAGAACCGTCAATGATTTTTTGCTTGACCCTTTTCTTTTCTGAGCCAGTTAATAGTGTAGGCTGATAATCATTCTTTGAAGAAACCGAGGAAATTGAAAATGGAACGATATTGATCTCTTTCGTATCGGATAGAACCCCATTTTTCAAATGAAAGGTTTGCTGAAAAACAAACGTATCCTTATCACTTGGATTTCGATTTCCGCCAAACATAAAGTTACCGAGGCTATATACAATGAATTTTCCTTTATATTCTTCAATTCCTTGAACCACATGTGGATGGTGACCGAGAATAAGGTCAGCACCACTGTCGATGGTAAATCGGGCCAACGACTGCTGAGAATGATCAGGGACATAATGGCGTTCATTGCCCCAATGATAATGAACGAGAATGATCTGCGCTCCTTGCGCTCGCAGCTCTTTAATATCATTCTCCACTTGATTGCGTATTTCTTGGGTATCCGACCACCCCTCATATCCTAGAGCACCGATTTTTGTTTCTTTTACCGTTGTAATATATTTATGATCATACCCAAAGTAACCAATGTTCTGTTTTTCTAGAGAAGTCAATGTATCCTGATAGCCTTGATCGAGGTAATCATGGATATGATTATTGGCTAAATTAACAGCCTCAATCCCACCCAATTCAAGGATTTTCGCATAGGATGGATCTCCTTTAAAACGAAATGTCTTCACTGCTTTTTGGGTTGCATTTGTAAGTGTGGTTTCTAAGTTGACCGTTGTAAAATCATCATTGATAAAAATATTATCCAAGCCTTTGACGAAATACGGCAACCCATTGTCATCAGCAGCTTTGATAAAAGAACTACTATAGTTAAACGATTCGTCTGAACCAAGTGTAAAATCCCCAGCTGCACTAATTTTAATCGTTGTTTCTTTCACAGGTTCAGGTTTTGTTTCTGGGACAACTTCTTGTTTAGTCTCTTGCGTTTGCTCCTCTTTTTTTATCTTCTCATCCGCTTTTTCCTTTAGATTGGAGATTTGCGAATCAGCATTCTCTTCCGTTTTACTGCTGTTCAAATAATAACCACCCGCAATCAGTAACACGACAACAACAATAAGGAATGGGAGAAACGATTTCTTCCTTCCTCGGTATTTATCTCTTCTACTATTCATAATCCAAATGACCCCTTTAATTTACTTAACTTTCCTTATATTACAATAAGTTCAACTATTACACTATAAAAAAATATACCCATGGCTTTCTTCAGAGGGAGAAAGTCATGGGTATTAAAGGGTGGATTAATATTAAATCTGTGAGAATTCCTCTACTAGTTCACCAAATCGTTTTAAAGAGTTTTCAATTGGGGAGGATGTCGTAAGATCAACGCCGGTCTTCTTTAACAATTCAAGCGGATAGTCTGAACTGCCGCTCTTTAAGAATTCTAAATAAGAAGTTAATGTTTTTTGGTCCCCTTCAAGAATCTTGGTCGCCAAATGAATCGCTGAAGCAAATCCAGTAGCGTACTTATAAACATAGAACGGGCGGTAAAAATGCGGGATTCTTGACCAGCCAAATTTAACTTCCTCATCGAAGACTACCTCATCACCATTATATTCGCGGAATAATTTCTCATAGGTTTGGTTAAATACTTCGACAGTAAGCGGCATACCTTTTTCAGCCATCTCATGGGTCTTCATCTCAAACTCGGCAAACATCACTTGTGTGAAAAACGTTCCCTTAAATTGGTCGATGAAATGGTTCACTAAATGCTTCCGAACATCAGGGTTTTTCTCATTGTTTAATAAGTAGTTAATTAATAATACTTCATTGACCGTGGAGGCCACTTCTGCCACAAAAATACTATACCTGGCAGTGATTTGTGGTTGATGTTGTGAACTTAAACGGCTGTGGACGCCATGTCCGCATTCATGGACCAACGTAAAGAAACTATCCAAATCATCTTGATGATTGAGAAGGATATAGGGGTGAACGCCGTACACTCCCAGATTGTAGGCACCTGACCGCTTCCCAGGAGTTTCTCTGACATCTATATACCGTTTTTCTTTAAACTCCTTCAGGATATTGACATAGTCCTCACCCAATGGGGCTAACGCCTTGCACATCGTATCATAAGCTTCCTCATAGGAAATGTCTTGCTTCACGCCACTAACAAGTGGGACACTCATATCATATTGACGTAGTTCATCCAGATTCAATGTCTCCTTGCGTATCCGTGAATATTGATGAAGAGGCTGAATATTTTGCTTCGTTGTTTTGATTAAATTCTCATAGACCTCTTTTGGTACGTTATCCCCAAACAGGGATTTTTCCAACGCGGAAGGGTATTGACGGATTTTAGCCGTAGTCACATTAGTTTTGATGGCAGCTGAAAGTGTAGCAGCAATTGAATTTTTTAATTGCAGGTAAGGCTGATAATATGCCTTATAGGCTTCTCTTCGTTTTTCTCGGTCCGTATCTTCGATTATTTTAGAGTACATTCCCCTCGTTAATTCCACACGTTCCCCGTCTTCACTGGTTACTTCCCCGAATTTAATATCTGCGTTATTCATCATCCCAAAAATGTTCCCTGGAGCCGAGAGGGCTTCCCCTAATTGGGAAAGGACGGCTTCCTGTTCTTTAGATAATACATGTTGTTTATAACGAAACGACTCCCATAAGTCCTCTGCAAAGTAATCCAGCTTCTTTTCAGATTTTATGTATCCTGATAATGTTTCTTCGTCTAGTGTTAATAAATAAGGCATAAAGAAGGAGGTCGACGCACTTACTTTTACACTCAGTTGTTTTGCGCGATCTAAGTTGGACTGAGCCTGGGTATCCCTAGTATTTTGATCCACACTCAACATCGCATAAGCATAAACCTTATTGAATAGGAAAGATAATTCTTCACGTTGATGAAGATATTGATACAATGAGTGCCCATCTTGAATCGTTCCATCATATTGTTTCAGTTTTTTTGCCATTTCTTCTATAGTTAGAAGATCCTCTTCCCATTTACTCTTATCGGAATAGATATCGTCTAAATTCCACTTTTCATGCGTGGGTACATCATTTCTATTAGTATAGGTCACCATTTATATATCCGCTCCCTTTTATGTAATCCGTTTTTATACTCTTATCATAATCAATATATTCCGAAATTCCTATTGGCAAAACCTAAAAGACATAAGAAAAACAGGCCACTGTAATGACCTGTTTCCCTTTAATTAATTTATTTGGTTAGCTCTTTTTCTTTCTCAATGACAGACAATCTTTGCGCTACCTCTTCTTCACTTAGACCGTGCTGTGCTATATAACGGTTGCGTGGATGAACACGACATTCGTGTGAACAGCTTCGTAAGTGCTTATGTTCGTTCTCCTCCGAGCAAAGGATTTTACGATTACATTCTGGGTTGGCACAATTCACATAGCGTTCACATGGCTCGCCACTATAAAAATCCTTCCCAACAACGACATGCTCTTTACGGTTAACAGGAACACTTATGCGCTCATCAAACACATAAAGTTGACCATCCCATAAGTCTCCCTGAACTTCGGGATCTTTACCATAGGTGACAATTCCGCCTTCAAGCTGTGATACATCTTCAAAACCTTCTTGAAGCAGCCAGCCGGAGAATTTTTCACAGCGAATCCCACCAGTACAATAAGTAAGAATCTTCTTGCCTTCAAACTCCTGCTTATTTTCGCGAATCCATTGTGGCAGATCACGGAAGTTAAGAATATCCGGGCGGACAGCTCCACGAAAATGACCTAAATCAAACTCATAATCGTTTCGTGCATCAATAACAACCGTATCTTCATCTTGCATCGCCTCAAAAAATTCCTTAGGCTTCAAATGCTTGCCGGTTTGCACATTCGGATTGACATCATCTTCCAAACGCAATGTAACTAACTCAGGTCTGAACCGAACTTTCATCTTTTTGAAGGCATGTTCAGAAGCTTCATCAATTTTAAAAATAGTACCCGCGAACAACGGATGTTCGTTCATATATTTGATATAGGCGTCAGTTTGTTCAATGGTGCCTGACACCGTACCATTAATTCCTTCAGCAGCAATGATAATTCGGCCTTTAAGGCCAAGTTCATTACAGAATTGCAGATGTTCCTGGGTCACTTCCTCAGGATTCTCTATGTTTACATATTTATAGTACAATAACACTCTAAATTCTTGATTCATGGTTACCACCTTACAAATTTTTATATATATAAAACACTTGGTTTTTAGCATTAACCTTATGATTATAGCAAAAAGAAACATCTCAATTCAAATTTTTTCACTTCCCAATGGCGGCAATTCCTTCATAGGTGGATATTACCAACCTTCTTACATCGCTTTTTCTGTTACAATTTTTTAAGTGAGCAATAATAAGGAGGACATAAACAATGAATAAACGTCGTCTCCTCGTTTGCCTGGTAATTGCGGTTACCTTTATTGGAGGAATATTAACAGGGGTCCTTTTCACCTCTAACCATAAAAAGCAAGAGCGTCCTAGTACGATCATCATAGAAGATGCACCGAAATCAGCGATTATGCCAAATGCAAAAGAGTTTCCAAACTTAAAAAAAGCACCCTCTAAGGTACTCATCGGTTATGTTCAGGATTATCGTGATCCGAACATGGTAGATTATTCGAAATTAACACATGTCATTTTCTCGTTTGTGCATCCGACCAAGGATGGAACAGTTTTATTTAATGGCGACCAAGCTTTAAAAAACCTGCGAATGGTTGTTAAAAAAGCAGATAGTCATAACACCAAAGTAATCCTTGCAATCGGTGGTTGGTACCATATTAAGGGCGGAGAATCCTATAATTATTTTCAACCAGCAATCTCTCATTCTAAATCTAGAACAAAGTTAGTGAAAGAGCTAACTAATCTTGCAGTCCGCGAGAAACTGGATGGAATTGATATCGACTTTGAACACCCGCGCAATGCAGCGGATGCAAAAAATCTCGCTTCCTTTGCGAAAGAATTAAGTGCCCAGCTTCATCGGAAACAGAAAGAACTGTCTATCGCTGTTCATTCAAAAATTCATGCGGTCACGTTAACCGAAGCTGGCTTTATACAGTATGAACCAACCATGTTCCAATATGTTGACCATGTCAATATTATGGCCTATGATGGTCAATGGGACGACGGGTACAATGCCGCTAATCTATCGCCCTATCCATTTACTGAGAAAATAGTAAACTATTGGACAAATCTCTTTGACACACATAAAATTTCAAAAGAGAAATTAGTCTTGGGTGTCCCTACGTATGCCCAACCAGATGATCCGAAAATTAAACAAGTCTCATTTGCCGCAATTATTAACAAAAATCCAGCGAATGCAGGCAAGGACACCGTCAAAATGAATGGGACAACCTACCATTATAACGGCAGTGCGACGATGAAAAAGAAAACGAGGCTCGCACTTAATCACGGTTTTGGCGGGATGATGATGTGGGAAGTAGGTCTAGACGCTCAAGGGTCACATAGTTTGACTGGGATAATTGCTTCCGAACTAAAAGCGTCAAGTAAAGAACCAGTGAAATACTATTCGGCAAAAGGCTATTAGGCGATAAAAAAATCACCAAACAACGCTCTGAGAACAAATCGTTCTGAGCGTTGTTTTATTATTATAACCTGTTTGGCCAGCTATTTTTGAATGTATTGCTATGGAAATCCTCAAAAAACTGAACTAATTCTCAATAGGACGGTTTTTAGCTTGAAAGGTTAGCTGTCTCTGAAATTAGTTGATAGGAGCGAAGCCGATCATCTGGAGAATGGGTAATGGTAACAATCATTATTTCATCCGCGTTATATTTATCCTGAAGGTCCTTCAGTTTATGGTAAACCGTTTGTGGGTTTCCAATAATCATCTTCTGTTTCATATTTTCTAATGATTCCTTTTCGATGTCTGTTAGTGGATATTGCCTAGCTTCCTCGATGGAAGGGACTCCACCGTCTTCGCCTTTTCTCCTTTGCAATGCCCACACAAGTGTACTTATTGCGACTTCTTCCGCCCGCTCATCCGTATCGGCACAAATAGTAGAAACCGCCACAATTACTTCTGGTTCTCGGGTCTGTTTCCGTGGCTTAAAGGTCTGTAAATATTGTTCAATAATTTCTGTCCCGTCCTTTTCGCTCATAAATTGTCCAAAGGCATAGGGAAGGCCATTTTCAGCTGCAAGCAAGGCGCTTTTTTTACTAGTCCCCAATAGCCAAGGAACAGGTGAAAACTCTGGGATTGGTGAAGCCGATACTTTAGCAAACTCATGATCACTTGGAAATTTATTTTCTAAAAAGTAAAGCAGCGTTTCCACTGATGCTGGCATGTTCCATATCTGCTGAAGAAAATTATCTGATAAGGCATTTGTTGCTTCAGCTGAGCCCCCTGGTGCGCGGCCTATTCCAAGATCTATTCTTCCTGGAAATAAAGTGGCTAACATATTGTAAACTTCTGCCACTTTATATGGTTTGTAGTGTGGTAATAAGACCGCTCCCGAACCAATCCGAATTTTGCTAGTGTTTGCCCCGATATAAGCTAACATTACTTCTGGCGCAGAACAGGCTAATCCTTCTAAGTCATGGTGTTCAGCAATCCAGTAACGCGTATACCCATATGTTTCTGCCGCTTGGGCTAACTTCATTGATGCATTCAATGCTTCTTGAACAGTTTGATTGGATGAAATTGGGGCTTGATCTAAGATACTTAACCTCATTCCAAACTACCTCCCTTCCTTTTTCTATTTTATATTATTAGAAGCTAATTATGGAAAAATGACAACAACTCGGTGCCTGACACCCATTTTGACACGAAGTTGTAATAAATAAAGCAGTTTGTCGAAGATTTTCCTAAGTTTTTGAAGGAGAATGTCGAAAAACAGAGAATGAAGTTAAGGAGGTTATATAAAGGAGGAGAAACATTTGAAGAAATTATTAACAATTTTATGTGGAATCATTATTGGATTATCGTTGTTTGTGAGTATTGGGAATACGGTAAAGGCAGCTGAGTGCGGATGCGACGTAACACCTGTTTTAGGAGCTGAAAAGAATAAAATTGTTGCAAATTTATTAAGTAGTCATGAGTTTAAGAATGTAAAACATTTGCTTAAAAGTGAAGGATACAACTATAGAGGAGCAAAAAGCATCGAAGTTCTTATCAATCATTCGCATAAGGATACAGTAATGGTGGGAGTACCTTTTTATAATGAGGATGGTACTATAGAAATGGCAGCATTTTTTAATGGAATTTATATGGGGCATGGGTCCAATGAAGATTAATTTTATTAAATAACAAAATCCTTTCCAACACGGAAAGGATTTGTTATTTAATCTAGTTCACCCAAACTGCCAAACACTATGACTCAAATTTCCATAGCGGAAACTGCGATGTAGCAACTTCGCCTTTTGACTATCGTCAGCAGCTCCCATTGCATAAAAAATTGGGATAAAGTGTTCGTTTCCATAGCGTGGTACGGCATATTCAGCATAAGGAGCAAGGGAATCATATTTAAATAATGACTCAAGGTCCCATTTATTTAAATGGTGAGCCAACCAATCGTCAAACTCAAGTGCCCATTGATCGATTTCGTTATCTGCCCATTTCACTGCTCTGAGGTTATGCACAGTTCCTCCACTTGCAATGATTAATATATCATCTGCTCTTAATGAGGCTAAGCTTTTTCCTACTTTATATTGCTCTTCCGGTTTAAGATTCGGATTAACGGACATCGAAATGACAGGGATATCGGCATTCGGATACAACTTTCGAAGCACTACCCATGCCCCATGATCAAGGCCGCGTTTCATTTCGCTTTCAAATGGTACTCCGTTTTTCGCGAACAGGTCTTTAATTTCTTGTGAAACCTGGTGGTCCCCTTTAGCCGGATATTTAATTGTGTATAATTCTGGGTCGAAGCCGCCAAAATCATAAATGGTGTCATATGTGTCGACTTCGCTTACTTTTTGCATCGATGATTCCCAGTGGGCTGAAAACAATATAATTGCTTTCGGCCTTGGCAGTGTTTGTCCGAGCTGGCTTAGAAACTGAGTATACTCATTGTTCTCAATTGCTAATAATGGTGCTCCATGGGCAATAAAAAAAGATGGCATCATATTTACGTCCTCCTTTTAATTATTATAGCTTTTTGATAAAGATGTAGTTTCTTCCTTCTGACCTTTGAAGATAAGTTGATCTACTGCAAACATTTTACTACCATTTATCGCAATAAAAATAGCCATTGCTAGGAGAGCCAAATCTAATTCATAACCAGCCATTTGTCCGTTTCCTAAAAATCCAACAGCAAGTTTTACTTTAACGATTGCACCAATCATTAGTAACGATAATAGGGCTGAGACAATTTGACTGCCTAAACCTAGAACTAATGCAGCTCCACCAACCATTTCCACAACTGCTACTCCATAGGCTAAGAATCCTGGTAGCCCTATACTTTCAAACCAGCCAACGATATTTTCAATTCCACCCTGAAATTTAACTACCCCATGGACAAAGAACGTAATACCTAACACAACTCTTAAAAGTAATGTACTAACTTCAAATTTTTTTAACATAATATTATTTTCCCCTTTTATTATCATTATTTTTCTACTTTTTCCATTAACCAGTTCATGAAATCCCAATGGTTATCCATTGAAACGGTGTGTCCTTCTTGGTAGGTTTTAAAGGTGACATCTGCCCCTAAACCACTAAAATACTCATTATTTGCCAATCCCCAATCAAACGGAAGAACCTGATCCAGCACACCATGGGATATAAATAAGGACAAATTATCAACTGACTGGATTTGGTACTCTTCTTTTACAAAAGCAGGAATGTATCCGCTTAGTGCAATAATGCCCTTTATTCGGCTACCTAATGTTAATCCAAGCGTCATCGACAAAATTGCTCCCTGACTAAAGCCAAGTAAGAACAATTGGCTCTCATCTAATGGATAATCCTCGCAGGCATAATCAATAAAACTTGTCAGTTTACGGATTCCTTCATCAAACACTTCCCGGTGCGGTTTTCCATATCCTTGAATCGTAAAAAACGCATAGCCTGGAGGTTGTGGAAGATGCCCACGGATACTAAAAATGTAAAAACGGTCTTCTAAGCCGTTTACTAGTGACAGCATATTTTGTTCATTACTGCCAATCCCATGCATTAAAAACAACGCAGGATAGGTTTTTCCCGGTTCAGTTTGTGCTGGACGACGAAGCTCATAAATCATCGGTGAATTCATCCTATCATCCCTTCTTTTAAACATATATTCCTAATATTTTTAGGATGGCTGTTTATATGATTTCTTACACTTTATTCAAATTCAAGGACATTGAATCGAAATAAATAAAAAAGATTCATATAAAGAAACTAATAGACAAAAAAGATATCACACCTAAAGTTTTCTAATGTGAATCTTTGTTGTTTATAGAATAACAAGTGAATCATTATGATGTCAATAATTATTTTCTAATATATAAACTTGTTTTATATTAGAATACAAAAAATAGGAACCAAGTTGGTTCCTATCATCTTCATTATAGAGTCGCTAAAAATGCCTGTATCTCGGATATAAGTTCCATAGGATTTTCAAACATACTCATATGGCCCGAATCTTTAATGATTGATTGCTTGATATTCGCTCTACTAACAGAAAATGTTTTTTCTGCTGGAATGATCTGATCCTGTTCCCCTGCAACTAAAAGAACGGGCAATGTCGAGGATTCCAATACTCGATTCCGGTCTGGCCGGTCCTTCATCGCATGAAGCGCATCAATCGCCCCCTCTGCTGAAGTAGCATAGCCAATTTCCATTGCAGTACCAACAAAATTCTCATCCTGATTTTCCTGTGAAAATAATTTTGGAACCAATCCGTCAATGAGTGAGTAAATTCCCGACCGGTTTACTTTTTCAATATTGGCGGCTCTGGCTTGTTTCGCCTCTTCTGAATCTGGAAATGCAGTTGAATGGATAAGTGAATACCCGTTTAATTGACCACCGTATTTTTCTGCAAAAGCCAGGGTGATATACCCGCCTAATGAGTGACCAAACATTGTGACTTCCGGTAAATTTAAGGCATCCAAAAGATGTTTCACTTGATCTGCCATATTTTCAATCGTGCTGCTGCCTTGAAGAGGCTCTGACTGTCCATGTCCAGGAGGGTCTGGTGCAATCACCCTGTAATCTGCTGACAACGTTGGGATAACAAACTCCCAATAGCTAGAATTCCCACAAAAGCCATGCAGGAGCACGATTGGCTTCCCCTCGCCGCTGTCTATGTAGGCAAACGTTGAATCTTTTGCTTTGAGTTTCTTCAATTCCATAGGTTCACCTCAGTGTTTGTTCAGCTAATTTGCTCTTCACTATTATCGTTACTTAATAATATTCTTTTATTTGGGATTAATGTTAAGTTTGATTTTTTCAATAAATATTCCAGATGATCGATTGGCATTGATCCATATCCTTTACTATCTGCAAGAGTAAATTGAACAGTGACGCCATTATAACTTTTAACCGTGAAAGATTCCGCGGAATTAAAAAAACTTTTAATCCCTTGAGATATTTGATATTTAGTACCTTCTTCAATTAACATTATATTACTCCTTTATGATGTTCTTCATATGTAGTATGCCTAGAAAGGTTATATACATACATATTTTTTCCAATTGAATTTTATCTACAAAAAAGAGAGATGGTGTCATCTCTCTCTTACTCTACCATTCCCTCTTCTTCATCCATCATGGCATCAAATGCCTCCGAAACCTTGTCAAATTCTTCATCACTTTCGATAGCGGCTAAATCACCTTCATCATCGACTTTCATAAAAAAGATATCAATATCTTCATCAGAATCCTGCCTAATTTCGTCCGCAAACCCAACAGCAACGTAATCTGTACCTTCTATTGTCATGACACCAAGCACTTCAACTTCTTGTTCTTCTCCGTTTTCATCCGTAATCGTAAAAATTTCTTGAACTTCAATTTTACTCATTATACGTTCAACTTCCTTTAAAAGTATTTTCATAAAACAGTATCCCTAAAAAGATGGAGTTTATTCGAAAACATGTATTTCCATTATAAATTCGACAGAAATCTTATATAATTAGTTCATAATACTTGCTAAGGAGAATCCTATGAATCCAAAACAGTTAGAAGAAAAAATAATTGAAAACTTTCGGGGCGAAGAGAAAATGATGATTCTCGTCTTTGCTCAATGGTGTGTGAATCATGACCTTGATCCGGAAGAGTTATATATAAAAGCCTATCCTAATCAGGGTTCTAATCCTGCTTTAAGAGAGGCCATTGAGTTAACTGTACCTAAAGAAGAAGCTGGAGAAGTCGGCGACCAAACCTTGCTTGGTGTGTTAGCACTGTTTGGTAATGATGATCTTGCATTTGTGGTTACGAAAGAAATTAACAAACTGAGGAAATAACGTTTTGTACAATTTATGAAGGGTTTTGTGCAGATTTCGGGTCATTTTGTACGAATCCATGAAGTTAAGTACAAATAACGATCAGTTTTGTACAATTATACATTTTCTTCCAATTCTTCCTAATAAAGCAGACATAGTTCACTAGCTATGTCTGCTTTATTACTTAATAATGATATTCCCTGTTCACCGGCGAAGGCTTCATTAAGAAATCCTTTAACGCCTCTCTATTTTCCTCCAAATTAATCTCCAGAACCGCCCCGGCGTGAGGGTAGGTTTTATTTACATAGCTATTTTGAACCGGAATACGTAAACTGTCGATATTTTTGATTGGATAAAAAACTAGTTTTGATAGTACAGCTAAAATCTCTCCTTTATCCATGTCCGACTCGACATGATCTAAACTTTCATCCACAAAATCGGGCAGTGCTGCTAACGATTCTATATGACTAAATTTATTTTTTAACTGCTCCTTTACCTTGACGACGACTTCCTGTTGTCGTTTCACACGGCCAAAGTCACTTTCGTCATCATGCCTAAACCGAACATATTTTAACAACTCTCTTCCCTTCAGCGCATTTTCTCCAGGCTTCACATCCATTTTAAAATCGTCTATCATCTTTTGACTAACATTGACAGTTATACCTTCGGGTGCAATTAGGTCAATAAAGTTAGCAAAGCCATCAAAATCAATCGAAATGGAATGGTCCACTTTTATTCCGAAATTTTGATAAATTGTCTTTTTTAACAATTCATTTCCTCCGATAAAATAGGCCATATTGAGCTTGTCGTAGCCTTTTTTATGCCCGGGAATCTTGACATAACTGTCTCTCATCAAACTAATTAATTTGATATTACCTTCTTTAGGAACATATTGAGCAATAATGATGGCGTCTGAAAAGGATTGCTGTTCCCCTCTTGAATCACTTCCAATTAAGAGAAAGTTCATCATTCCTTTTTTATCTTTATGATTGGTATTATCTTCAATTTTGGATGGTGAAGAGGGTTGAACTTGATTTTGGTCATTTAAATTTCCTGCCGAACAGCCTCCTAATAAAATAGAAAATAAAATTATCATGAGTATTCTCAAGCTTTTCACCAACTTTCGATAAAATTCAATTAATTACCTAAGGTGTCACCTACTTAATTTCTCTTTTTTTCCCTTGTTTATTCTTCCTTACTATAATCTCTCCTTACATTATTCATGGGTAAATTGCATAAAATTTCCCATTCTGCACAAAATGAAAAAAAATATTTTGAGGGCTGCCAATGACAACTAAGAATGAACTTCTAGGTGCTGCTGAAGATAGTTCACAAAGTAATATGGATCAAAATTGGATCAACCGTTTATCAAAATCCAATGACTTCGTTCATGAGCAAACCTCCTTAAAAGAGGAAGATCCTTATTGGCTTTCTTACTATCGCACACTAATTTCATCTGATATCCTCCATAAGGATGTTTTGCCCTACTTGCAGGAGCAGTTATCATTAGAAGAATTAAAACGCATCATTCCTGTCGAAGTAATTATTTTTACGAAAGATTCTAAGGAAATCATTCAAAACCTCATGAGGGGATTCCTCGCTCTTCATATGCATGAAGATGATGAACAATGTCTATTAATTAATATTGCTAACAGTAAATTCCGAGATGTTAGCGTATCAATGATGGAATCCTCGGCTGTGGGACCACAAGTGGGTTTTATTGAAGAAATAGACACGAATATTAATCTTATTCGAAAGCGATTACCAGTTCCAGAACTACTTGTCATCGAAATGAAAGTCGGCGAACTTTCCAAAACAAATGTTGCAGTTATCTATATGGATGGGATTTCCGATCCGGAAAATGTGAATACGGTTGTCCAAAGAATAAACGATGTCCAATATGATCATATCCAGGACAGTGCTTATCTCTCTTCAATGATCGAGGACAATACGAATTCTTTATTTCCCCAATCCATATCAACTGAGCGCGTAGATCGGGTAGCTGCAGGTTTAACGGAAGGGAAAATTATCATTGCAGTGGATGGTTCCCCTAATCTAGTCATTGTTCCTATTACTTTATTTGAAGCGTTTATAGCGATGGAAGATTATAGCTACTCCTGGATAATTGGAAATTTTTTTCGTTTATTACGATATGTTGCATTGTACCTTTCGACGATTGTTAGTCCAATGTATGTTGCAATCATGACCTATCATTATGAATTGATTCCTGCCCCATTACTAGAAACTTTAGTGGGTTCAAGAGCATCCGTCCCCTTTCCACCGTTTTTAGAGGCATTTTTTTTAGAAATCATGATTGAAATGGTAAAAGAGGCAGGTATTCGATTACCCTATAAAATCGGACAATCACTTGGCGTAGTGGGTGGTATTGTCATCGGACAGGCCGTGGTTGAAGCGGGGTTAACTAGTAATGTATTGCTTATTTTAGTTGGACTCGGAACCTTAGCATCCTATACGGCGCCGATCTATAAATTTAGTAACACCATACGGTTTATTAAGTTCCCAGTAATTATTCTTGCCCAATGGTTTGGGTTGTTCGGTGTATTTTTGGGACACCAATTTATATACGTTCATTTATTAAGGTTAACGTCTCTCGGACGTCCTTACTTAAGCATGTTTCCAATTCGAACAACATCATTTCAAGATCTTTGGTTCAGACTTCCTTTTTCAAAGCAGCAAGAAAACCCGTCCACCCTTAGACCACAAAAGAAAAGAAAAGCAACCGGGAATCGAGAAAACCCAGAACCAGTGAACGATTTTTATGAATAAATCGTAAAGGGGTATTCATTTGCAAGTGAATAAAAGGCATCAAGTTTCTCCCTATTTAGTTTACTTTATAGTTTACAATTCACAGGTTGGAGTTGGTATTTTAGGATTCCAAAGGACTATTGCTGCGAAAGCAGGTTATGATGCATGGATTGGTGTAATCGTGGCAGGGTGTTTCGTCCAAGTGTTCATATGGATTATGTATAAGCTGCTTGAAAAAGCGGATGGAGATATTGTTGATGTCCATTCAAAGGTGTTTGGGAACATTCTCGGAAGTGTTTTGAGCTTTATCATTATGATTTATTATTGGCTGGCAAGCGTCTCAGTCTTACTTGGATTTATTGAGATTATTCAAGTATGGATGTTCCCTACATTACCTACTTGGATTCTAGGTACATTAATACTTGGATTAGTATATTATTGCGTGTCTGGGGGTTTTCGGGTTGTTGTCGGTGTTTCATTTTTATCATTTATTTTTCCACAAATAATGCTTATCGTCCTTTATATTTTCCCTTTAAAGGAAGCACATTTTTCAAATTTACTGCCAATCATGAATCATTCTTATAATGACATGTTTGATGCGGTGAAAAATTCCATGTATACATTAGCTGGAACAGAAGCGCTACTCATGTATTATCCATTTATTAGAGATGCTAAATCTTCAAAAAAATTCGCACACTTAGCTGTCCTGTTTACTACCCTACTTTATACGGTTTCTGCGATTGTTTCATTTACGTTTTATAGTGAAATTCAGATAAAAGAAACAATTTGGCCAGAATTATCTTTAATAAAAATTATTCGTCTTTCTTATTTGGAGCGCTTTGAGTACCTATATATATCAATGTATCTCATCATTGTTTCGGCCTTACTTTCCCTTCTATTATGGTGTTCTACCAGAGGTCTAAAGAGAATTTTAAAAAAGAAACAAAAGAACTTTTTTATCATTTTAAGCCTACTTAGTGTGGTAATATCTCAATTAATAACCGAACAATTTAAAGTAACACTGGATAAATATGTAACTCAAATGAATTTATGGATCTTTTACGGCTACATCCCAATCCTCCTAATAATTTTCACAATACTAAGAAGGAGAAAACCAAATGGCTAATCGAACCTTAATAGGAATATGGGTTACTATTTTCTTATTATCCGGTTGTTCTCTGATACCGACCAATATCGTCAATCAAATAAATATGAACCAGGGTGCAGGATATGATTGGGCCGGAAAGAATATGATAAAAGGAACCATTACCTATCCAATTTATAAAAAGGATAAGCCCTCTACCACTGAAGTCAAAATATCTTTAGGTGAAACGAGTAAAGAAATTCGGAGCAACATAAATAATGAGTCACGGTATCCAATAGTCAGCGGTCAATTACGGGTTGTACTTTTTGGGGAATCACTAGCAAAAAAAGGGATAACTGATGTTGTTGATACCCTAAACCGTGACCCTTCCATAGGCAGTATTATTCAAATGGCTGTTGTCGATGGAGATGCCAGTGAGCTACTTAAAATAGAGAAATTCAAAACAGAAAATGTTTCGTTGTTTGTACAAGAAATGCTGGATCAATCCATGAAATCAGATAATCTTCCTGAATCAAATTTACAAACATATTTATTTCAATTCACCCAAAATGGACAGGATCCCTACTTGCCGTTAATCAAACAGATAGAAGATAATATTAAAATTATTGGCATTGCGATATTAAAAGATGATCGATATGTCTTCCCTATTTTTATGGAGGAAGCATTCACTTTTAAATGTTTAGTTGATAAATATAAGCAGGGCTTACAGCGTTTCACATTAGAAAATGGTGAAATGGTCGTTCTAGATAATCTTCGTTCAAAAGCACATTATGAAGTAAAAATTAAAAAAGGCAGACCGGAATTTACAATTAATCTTAAGATGAAGACAAGGCTTCAAGAATTCACATCTCCAAAGAAAAAAAGGGTAGCATTGGATAAAAAACATATCCAAAAGGAAATTGCCGGGCAATTAGAAAAAAACTCCTTAAAACTCATCAAAAAGTTTCAAAAACATGGCGTGGACCCTTTAGGTCTAGGTGCAAAATATAGAGAGCATGATCGCAGTTTTAATAAAAAAAAATGGAAGAGATTCTATCCAACAGCAAAAGTTCATGTACATGTAAATGTGAATATCAAACAAACTGGGACTGTAAATTAATTCTTAAAAATGAACCGGATATTTTTTTTGAAAATGGTCAAAATAAAATTAGGGCTTGTAGCTCAAGTGATAGAGCAACCTGTAGTCCTTCACGCTGACTACAGTGTGTTTTGTGGGTTCAAATCCCACCAAGCCCTTTCACTTAATAAATTTCAGCATAGCAAAGGGACTGACAAAAGTCAGTCCCTTTTTTAAGATTATAATAAGCCAAAAAATCTAACCGTTTGTGTAATAATCAGTGGAACAAGAATCGCAATAACCGTCGGAATTAAGAAGGCCAAGAAGGTCCATTTCTTACTCTTTGTTTCTTTGAATATATTCAGCAAGGTAGTGCCGCACGGGTAATGAAGGAGTGAAAATAACATCATATTAAGTGCAGTAAGCCATGTCCAGCCATGGTCTAAAAAGATTTTCTTCAAATCTACTAAGTTATCGACTTCTGTCAATGAACCCGTTGATAAATAACCCATCAAAAGAATTGGAAGAACAATTTCGTTTGCTGGTAACCCTAAAATAAATGCCAACATGATGTAACCGTCAAGACCTAGCATTTTACCAAATGGGTCCAAGAATTCAACCATATACATCAAAATACTTGTATCACCAATATAAATATTTGCAATTACCCAAGTTAAGATAGCTGCAGGTGCAGCAACTTTAACGGCGCGAACTAATACAGACCAAGACTTGGTTAAAGATGACCGAATCACGGTATCAAATATCTTCGGTTTACGGTAAGGCGGTAATTCTAATGTGTAATGAGTTGGTACTCCTTTTAGGGCCGTTTTCGACAGAACCCATGAAACAAAAAAGGTTACCACTATACCAAATAAAACAATACCTACAACGACACCTGTAGTAACTAGTGATGCTGCCCCACCTGTAAAATTGGCAGCCATGAATAACGATGCTAAAACAATTAAAGTTCCCCATCGGCCATTACATGGAACAAAGTTGTTTGTCAGGATGGCCAGCATCCGCTCTCTTGGTGATTCAATAATTCTTGTTGAAATAACCGCTGCCGCATTACAGCCAAATCCCATCGCCATTGTTAATGATTGCTTCCCATGGGCACCTACCCTTTTAAAGAGACGATCCATGTTAAAGGCTACCCTTGGAAGATAACCATAATTTTCTAATAATGCAAATGTTGGAAAAAAGATCGCCATCGGCGGGAGCATAACACTAATCACCCATGTCGTTCCTCGGTATAAACCGAGAACAAGGACTCCGTGCAGCCAATCTGGTGCATGCAAGAAGGTAAAAAATGATGTTATATACCCCTCTAAGAATCCAAAAAACTCAGCTAACATGGAGGATGGGATATTTGCTCCAGCAATTGTTAAATAAAATAGAACTCCTAACATAGCAATCATGATGGGAAAACCAAAAATTGGTGAAGTTAAAACCGCATCCAGTTTTTCGGTTCGAGTATCCCTTTTTGATTTGGTATAGGTGATTCCTTCGCCACACAATTTATGACTGCGATCGTAAAGGTTTTGAACAATGTCATCTCTCAGCTTTGGTGTCGACAGCTCCTGAGCTTCAGCATAAAGCTTTTGAATACTCATTCTCTAAACCACCTCCTGCAACCAATCGGTTACTAATTTCATTCAGTAAAGATTCATCTCCATCTAGCAATCTCAAAGAAACCCAACGAGAGGATAATTGATCTCCAACAAATTCACGTACCTTAGGTTCAATTATTTTAATCTTAGCTTCGATCTCCGCAGGATAGGACACCTGAACCGGGTTGCATTCAATCACCCCAGTCACAATCCGATCAATGGTATCTAAAAGCATAGGAAATCCCTTTTTGTTCCTTGCAGAAATCTTGATGACGGGAACCCCCAACCGATTGGTCAACAATCGCTCATTTATCTGAATTCCTTGTTCTTCCGCAACATCAATTAAATTGATGCAAATGACAACATTTGTTGTCATCTCTAATACCTGCAACGCTAGATTCAAGTTCCGCTCTAATGAAGTCGCATCTAGTACCACAATCGTCACATCTGGTTTTTCAAAAACGATATAATTTCGCGCTACCTCTTCATCCGTTGAATTCGAAAAAAGTGAATAGGTGCCAGGAAGGTCAATAAGATTGAACGTTTTATCTTTATGCTGAACAGTCCCTTGCGCAAGTGAAACGGTTTTTCCTGCCCAATTTCCTGTATGCTGTCTAAGGCCGGTTAAGGCATTAAACAAGGTACTTTTCCCCGTATTCGGATTTCCAGCTAAGGCAATTCGATATTCATTACCCATTAGATACCAGCTCCCCCTCTATTCTTGAACTTTCCTCTCTTCGTAATGCGATGGTTGTTTGGCTGACACGAAAAGCAATTGGATCTCCCAACGGACTTTTTCGGATCACCTCTACAAGCGCTCCATTCACAAATCCTAAATCTAATAATCTTCTTCTCATGACACCCTCTAGATTTATATCAGTTATTTTTATTAAATTTCCTTTTTGACCATTCACAAGTTTGATAATTTTAGGGTTATCCATCTCTCTTTCCCCACCTTCAAAGTTTTTACCTTGTGCAACTTTTCTTTAATTATATGTAAAAATTCTAAAAATGTCTCCTATTTTGTAAAAATAATTATTATTTGTGTGTGGACCCTTATCTAAAAAAAGGAAAAAAAGCCATTTTTATTCATAGGAGTACTCTATATCACTGAATTTTTAACAGGTTATGGTAATCTGAAGTTATTTTTTAAATATTCAGTTTTTTAAAAATGTAGATGGGGTGATTAAATTTTTTGTTTTCGGGAACGTTTTTTATTTAAGAACTACAAACAAAACCCCTTATGGTAAAGACTCCATTAGGGGCTTATTTTTGAGAGTGCTTATAAGGAACCAACCGTAAACCTCTGCCATTCTGGCGGCAGGAGTTGTTGATATCTACGTTGTAGGAATCGATCATCAATCAACACGATAGTTCCATGGTCCTCTTCTGAACGAATTAACCTTCCTCCAGCCTGCAGTACCTTGTTCATGCCAGGATACACATAGGCATAGTCATAACCATTTTTGTTTTGTTGATTAAAATGATCTTTAATGAGATTCCGCTCAAAACATAGTTGCGGCAAACCTACTCCAATCACAACTACCCCATTTAAGCGATCACCAATCAAATCAACACCCTCCGAAAATATCCCTCCAAGGACCGCGAATCCCAGTAATGTTTCCGTTTGATTCGGTTTAAAGGCATCCAAAAAGGCTTCTCTTTCCGTTTCAGTCATCCCAGCTGCTTGAATAATCGTTTTCGTTTCTTCATCCTGTTGCTTGAATTGCTCATAAACAGCTAATAAATACTGATAGGATGGGAAAAAAATAAAATAATTCCCCGGCCGCTTTTTTATCAATGATTGAATTCCTGCTGCGATTGATTCTTTCGTCTGTTCTCGATCACGGTAGCGTGTGGACAATGGATGAATAAAGACATCGACCTGTTCACTTGAAAATGGCGAAGAAATCGATAGTACATAATCATCCTTCTGCCCGCCGAGCAGATCTTGATAAAAGTTAATAGGCGAAAGTGTTGCTGAAAAGAATATCTTCGATCGATATCCCTTTCCCATTTGATGAAGAAGCTTAGAAGGATCCATGCAAAAAAGCTTTACAATGAGATCATTTTTCACTTTTTCTACGTAAATGACATAATGTTCATCCAAAAATTCATTGATTTTTAAAAAATTATTGACGATAAAGTACGCCTCCAAAAGAGTTGGTGAAGCTTCTATAGGAAGTGCTTGTTCGCTAATTTCTACAAATTGAACCAGGGAATCAATCAATTCGCCATCCAGATGTTCAAGCGTGAACTCTTGCTTATCTGGATTTTCTTTTTTTAAGGATAGAAACCAGGCATTAAGCTTACTGGCTGCGTCAAACAGGGATTTATTAACACCTTTAAATTCCTTTTTCAATTGTAGAAATACATCTTTGTTTATGGAGGATGAAAACATCTCCCGGCCGCGGTCGGCAAGATTGTGGGCCTCGTCAACCAATAGGGCAGTAGACTTCTTTTGCTCTTCCAACAACCGTTTTAAGGAGACACGCGGGTCAAATACATAATTGTAATCGCAGATGATGCTATCGACGGCATAGGCAAGGTCTAGCGAAAACTCAAAGGGACAAACTGTATGTTTATTTGCATAAGTTTCAATTATTTCTCGAGTCATGCCCGTTTCATGAGATAAGATATCAAGTATCGCATCATTGATCCGGTCATAATAACCATTAGCAAATTCACAATAATCCTTTTGACAATTGGTTTCTTCCTTAAAGCAAACTTTATCTTTCGCTGTTATCGTAACGGTGCTCAAACAAAGACCACAAGAGCGCATTTTCTTAAAAGCATCTTCTGCTGCTGTACGGGTAATCGTTTTAGCCGTAAGATAGAAAACTTTGTCCAAATGCCCTTCTCCTATGGCTTTTACAGATGGAAAAAGTGTCGAGATTGTTTTTCCTATGCCGGTTGGCGCTTTGGCAAACAGATTTTTCTTATCGAAAATCGACTTATAGACCACCCCAGCTAATTTCCGTTGCCCCTCGCGGTAAGTTTCAAATGGGAAGGTAAGCTCTTTACAGCTCTCATTTCGCTTTTTTCGATGACTAGAGAGCAGGTTTGCATAAGGGGAATAGTCCTCCATTGCATTTTCTAGAAAGACTTCAAGTTCTGTGATGTTGTATCTTTTTTGGAAAAATATCTTCTCAAGTGTATCTACGTGGACATATGTAAGCTGAACCGTGATTTTCTGTAAATCATTGTCCTTCGCATACATTAAGGCATACAGTTTCGCTTGTGCCCAGTGCACGGGATAGCCTCCTTGCTGGATCTGCTCCGAAGCATGCGAAAAAGATTTGATTTCATCGATAATCACCTCTTCATCACGAAACAATAACCCATCACACCTGCCATCTATAGTGAAAGAAAGTTCTCCTGCCTTGACCTCTGTACGGAGGTATACTTCTTTCTGATCGGATTCACCATACGTTTTCTGGATCATTTGATGAATTCTTGTTCCATCTAACATTGTTGATGGTGATCGAAAACGCGAATCGATACTTCCGCTCCTAAAAACATGTTCAACGAGAGTTCTTACTGATATAGAAATAGTATCTGACACTAGAACCACCATCTTACTATAAATAATTATGAGAATATATGTTTGCTTTTATTATATCAGTTTTTCCTCTTCTTTGGATAGTTTCCAACCCATCAATAAAAAAACAGGTAAGGAACAACCAACATCCTTACCTGTTTTTTTGGTGAATCACTATGACCGAATTTGTCCAGTACCACGGACAATCGCTTTCGTTGTTGTTAACGCTCGGAGGCCCATTGGTCCGCGGGCATGAAGCTTTTGTGTACTAATTCCAATTTCTGCGCCATAACCAAACTGCTCGCCATCGGTAAATCGGGTGGAAGCATTATGATAGAGGACCGCTGCATCCACTGCCTGGAAGAACAAACGAACATGGTCAAGATTTTCACTGATGATGGCCTCGGAATGTTTCGTTCCATACTGATCAATATGATCAACCGCTGCCTTCACATCAGTAACCAATTTTACCGCCAAAACTGGTGCTAAAAATTCATTTTTCCAATCCTCTTCCGTGGCCTGCTTTACAAAGGGATAGGCAGCTGTTAAAACTTCATCTCCACGCAGTTCCACTCCCCGGTCATGAAGCGAATATAATAATTTTTCTGCATATGGCCATTTTTCGTGAATTAGGACGGTTTCCGCTGCATTACAAACGGATGGCCGATGTAATTTTGCATTGATCGCAATATCGATAGCCATGTTTTCTTTAGCAGTTTCATCAATGAAAACATGACAATTGCCTACGCCTGTCTCTAAAACTGGAACTGTTGCATTTTGAACAACTGATTGAATTAACCCTGCTCCACCGCGAGGAATAAGCACATCGAGGTATTCATTCAATTTAAACATTTCAGCGGCTGTTTCACGGCTCGTGTCCTCTAAAAGTTGAACGGCATCTGCTGGAATAGCCGTTTCAGTGAGTGCCTTCTGCATGACATGAACAAGCGCTTTATTGGAATGGATCGCCGAGGTGCTCCCTCTTAAAAGAACAGCGTTACCAGCTTTTAAGCACAGACTCCCTGCATCAACCGTAACATTAGGACGCGCTTCATAGACCATTCCAATGACCCCAAGCGGAACTCGAATCGTTTCGATTTGTAACCCATTCGGACGGTTCCATGCTTCAATTGATTCGCCAATTGGATCCTTTAAATCTACCAACTGTCTTACTCCATCGACAATCTGTTCAATTCTTTCATTTGTTAAAAGAAGGCGATCCAAAAGCGAATCGGAAAATCCATTTTCTTTTCCTGCTTCTATATCTTTTGCGTTTTCGGCGATTAACCATTCTTTCTCCGTCAATAAATGGTCCGCCATGGTTAACAACGCTGTATTTTTGTCTTCAGTTGACAGCATTCCCAATTGTTTAGATGCCCTTTTCAATTTGCTGGCCTTTTCTAATAATTCACTCATTTATTTTCACTCCTTTGGCATTGTGACCCAATTATCCCGATGAATCACTTCTGCTTTTTTATTAATCGAATAATCTTTTGATTGTTCACTCGGCAAGCCTTTTACTTTTAGTAGATTCTTAGAAGAATAGTAGCTTTGTCCTTTCCCAACAATTCTCCCTTTTTGATTGCGGACCACGACAACATCTAAGGCATTAAACTCTCCAATTACATTGGTCACTCCCACTGGCAGTAGACTTTTACCTTGAAACAATACTGCATTCACTGCCCCATCATCAATTTCGATTACACCACCAACCTGTGAGTGGTAGGCGATCCATTGCTTCCTCATTTGCATTTGTGTTTGGAAGGGCCCTCCTATATAAGTCCCATCCCCTTTACCTGCTAATATATCCACCAATTTTTCCTTTCCCTTACCTGTACCGACAAAAACACTGACACCGAGGGAAAGAGCTTTTTTTGAAGCTAGTAATTTTGACTTCATTCCGCCCGTTCCTACCGAAGAACCAGCCTCGCCTGCAACTCCTAGGAGGTTTTCAGATATCTCGGGAATAAAATGATATTTTTTAGCTTCTTTTGACGTTTTGGGATTGCCATCATATAAACCATTCACATCCGTTAAGATCATCAGTGCATTGGCATGTAAGAAGCCACTCACGAGAGCAGACAACATATCATTATCACCGAAAGTCAATTCATCAATTGCCACCGAATCATTTTCATTTATTATCGGTAATACACCCTTTTGAAGTAACTTCTGAATCGTATTAAAGAGGTTATGAAACCGGACCTGGCTATAGAAGTCTTCTCGCGTTAATAAGATTTGGGCAGGTACAATATTAAACTCATTAAACAACTGAATATACTGTTGCATCAGTAGCCCTTGACCAACAGCAGCCGCTGCCTGTTTCCCCGATACCGTTTTGGGACGTGTCGGATAACCAAGTGAGCCAAAACCTGCGGCAACAGCTCCGGATGAAATAAGTAAAACATCATGCCCTTGTTCTTTCAAGAAAGCAAGTGCCTCCACATGGTCACGTATTTTTTCTTCAGAAATTGTCCCTGAGGCATTCGTGAGTGAACTGCTCCCAATTTTTACAACCACCAACTGTTTTTTCATTTCCCTCTAACCCTTCTTTTAAAATAAAAAAAACGACTCTTCTGTCCTTATAAAAAGGACGGAAAGTCGTTTCCGCGGTACCACCTTTATTGATGCCATGCACCCACTTTGGACCCGTAACGAGGGTGACGGCTTATGTTTGCATAAGCAGTGTGTGTGTGGGCAGGTTCAACCTTTTTCCGTGAGAAACCTTTCAGCCGGCGGGTTTCACTCTCTAGCACGTTCCCAAGATTTACTAATCCCAAACTATTTTTCGATTTATAATTTCTTTGATTATCCTTAGAAAATGATAAAAAGTCAATAGAATAGTTTAAATTTTTAAAATAAAAAGCTAACCGAAAGTTTTCCGGATAGCTTAAATGTCAGTCTTATTTATTGATTTGTTTATACCACATAGCTGCGGCCTCGACTTCGCTGTAGCTTAATTGGTGTCCATTATGCTCCCAGTGAAGATGGACTTTGGCATTTGCATTTTCCAACATCTTTTCTAGGTCACCTGATTCCAGAGGCGAACAAATCGGATCATTAGTTCCTGCGCCAATAAAGACATTTACCTCTGATAAATCAGGCAATTCAATCCCTCTTAATGGCACCATTGGATGATGGAGAATGGCTCCTTTTAAGGCATCTTTGTAATGGAACAACAAACTCGCAGCGATATTCGCACCATTGGAATATCCAATTGCGATGATATTCTTACGATCAAATTCATAAGTTTGTGAGGCTTCGTCTAGGAATTCATACAATTCTTTTGTACGAAGAATAAGATCTTCTTCATCAAAAATCCCTTCAGCTAATCTGCGGAAAAAACGCGGCATCCCATTTTCAAGGACATTTCCGCGAACGCTTAAAAAAGAAGCATCTTCATCAATTTTCCCTGCAAGTGGAATCAAATCTAACTCCGTTCCTCCGGTTCCATGCAGTAATAAAAATGTTGGCTTCGTTGCGTCTTTCCCTTTTTGAAAAATATGTTTCATCGTGTCGGTCCCCTTTCTCAGGTAAAAGTTCCTTACATTATTGTTAGAAACTTGGTCATTCCCTAATCGTAAAAGTTTCTTTAATCTCTTTATTTCAATTATCTCGAATATGAGATAATGTTAATACTAAATGAATACCTCGTCAACTTTTTTGATTAATTGTAAAAAAAAAGCACCCACTGGATGCTTTTCTTTTGATAACACCTATGTTAGGACGCTTTTCAACAAAATCCCAAAAGTAATTCCAAGAAACATAGAAGTTAGTGTTCCCAATAAAAAATATTCTGCCCAGTCCCGATCATCCATTTGTTTAAAGCGAGCAATCGATTTGGCAGCCACAATAAATCCAATCGCTGGGTAAGCGCTATAAAATGTTAACAATAAGACTAGTAATCTCTCAATATAGCCGATTAATTTCCCTCGTGAAAGATCATGCTTACTGAAAACTGTATAATTGTATTCTTCTGTTAATCCTTTTTTACCCCTCCGGCTAAACTCAGCTTCATTTCGTTCATTTTTAAATGAATATTTCCCCTCAAAGGTCAATAATTGATTGGGCAGGGAACCGAGGAGGATCTTGATCATATGTCCGCTTACAGTTGTTGTTAGAATAACAATAATAATAAAAAACAGAACAGACTCTATGAAGCTTAATCCGCCATTCTGTTGAACAAACCCTTCAATGTTAAACCGAAAGCAGAACACACATACGAAAAGAATCGCCCCTAAATGCAGAACCTGATCTAAAACAAAGTAACCGAGCCGCTTCATGTTATCTTCGTTCGTCATTTTCAATTTATCCATCAACATAATCTTGAACCAATCCACAAAGAGATGTGATGCTACAATACCAATCAAAGGGATGAACAAGGATTTAAGGATATTCTCAAAATTAAAGTAGAAAATCCAGAATCCAACTAATACAATGCCCGTAGTTAAAAGATGATGGCTGACATGTTTCCATAAATTTCTTCGTTTATCAATCACCATGTCATCTGTTTGTAAATAAAAATCAGTAAGAAAGTGGGCAAGAACTAGACTTAAAAACAACATGGTTTCTCCTCTCTCTAAGGGCTGGGACTTAAGAATGAATGAATGTGTATAGGATCCTGCAAGTGAGTCCGGATGCTTGTGGTAAGGTTTTCATTTGTTTTTTGTGGATGAATCGCACTGTCAGGATACGCTTTTTCTTGTAATGAATGTAGTATACTAATAATCTTTGAAAAAGTATCTAGGATCTCTTCACTATTTCCCTTTTTAAAATGACTTGATATCGTGGGAGCGGTTTTGCAAAGAATCTTTGCAATCTCCTTTTGCTGTTTTAAAACAAGGAAGAGCGTGCATACCATTTTCTGGATATCCGTTTGACTTTGTATCAACTTCAACTGTAAATATAATAAAGCATTAATAAGTATTTCAAATTCATTCCTGAATTTATGGTAAGGGAACGACTCCTTTGATTTATTAGGATAGAATTGATCTAATTCGAACTTAAAAAGCATTCTGTTTTTTTCTTGTTTAATTAAATCATTTGCATATCTTGCTTGTTTAACCAATGGATGGATCCATTTTTCAATATCCAGTTCTTTTACTTCCTTGTCAATATCTCCAAAGGCCAAGCCGAAATAAGGCATATGTTCCTTGTATTTCCACACCCTGCTTACAAAAAAGGCAATCGTATACGCAGTTGAATATCCAGGACCAACAAAAATAATTTCATCTCCGGCACGATGCTTGATTTGGATCGGACCAAGATCCTTTGTCCAGCACGTAATCCAGTCCACCACTTCATCCAAATAAACAGTAAGTTCCTCCCCCCTATTTAGGGTGGAAGAATTACTTACATCCAAAATAAAAATCGATATCGGAACATTCATTTATTATCCCCTTCAGCTACTAGTTAGATTATATAATCTAATTTTAATTAAGTTAGATTATATTGTCAAAGCAAAATCAAATTAGCTCAATTAGTGTAACTACTTCTTGTGAACTATAAGTAAACTATTACTCCCGCTTCTGAAACTGTCCTATTAAATACTCACACATTCTCTCCGAATGGAGTCTTACTGCTATATAAGGTGGACGGACTCCTTTTGCCGCTTCTAATGGCAAACCAAGCCATAAAACCTGCTCATCAATCAAGATAAATGGAAACGGAAAGCTGTTGCTCCATATCTGATTGGGCTGTAGTTCTTCCCATGATTCTTCCGCCAAAACGGTCAATTTCACGGACTGGCTTCTTTTTTGGAGTTGTTCCTTCCACTGTTCAGAAAGATCCGTTTGCGGCGGCAAACAAAGAATAATTGATCGTTTTGCTGACCCAAGGTCCAGGAATACTTTCTCTAACTTACGTGCATGCATCCATTGCAGCCTAGGATGCTGATTCTTGATCCATTTTCCAATATCCTTCGTCCCGATTGTTTGCTGCATACGACCTTGATGTTCCACAAGCTGCCTTAGTGTTTTACCATTATACACATGTTTTCGAATAAATGATTGATCGCTGACATGTATGAACTTTCCCTTTGTTCTGGTGATGGCCACATTAATCAAACGTTCACTATCCTTACCAGTGAGAAGCATCCCTGCTCGTGTTTGCGGTTCACTGTCCACCGTGTCAAAAATCATGACATCACGTTCACTGCCTTGAAATCTGTGCACGGTCGCAGAAATAATGTCAGCGGTTGAACATTCCTTTTCATATAAGTCAGCAAGCAGTAACTCCATTAAATTAGCTTGCGCGCGGTATGGGGTCACATAACCAATTGAACGAGCCCCAGCCACATAGGACTCATGTATTAACTGAAAGGACAATAATACATGCCATATATTCATGCGTGAATTCGATGCTTTTTCTGTCATGCCATACACCCCTGAGTGACTTGTATCAAGAAGAACAGATGCCATTCCTTGAAAGGGTGAAAGATCTACGATTGGTTTTCTATTTTTTAGAACACTTTCATGATCGCCGACAAGCGAGTGGTAAATATACTGATTCGTGAAGGATGAGATATCCGGATGCATCCTCCGTTGCTCTTTTAATAAAAAAAGGTGGGGATGCAGCATTCCATCGCGAACCCAGTCAACCACACCAGCGCGATGGAAGATATCTTCTTTTAACCACAAGGTGACTAATGGATCCCGAGAGGAGGCAATTGGTGGTAACTGTTTAAAATCACCACAAATGATCACTCGCTTTCCAAGAGTCGCAGCAAAAGCTGCTTGAGGGACATAAGCCATGCTGGCTTCATCCAGGATGACAAGGTCGAATTCTTTTTCATAAATTGCTGCATCACCCGCCGCTTTGGCAAGTGTTGACCCCACGATGTACGCATCCTTAATAAATTCAAGCTCTTTTTGGCGGATTTTTTCAAGAACTCTGGCAATTTTAGTTTCTAGTTCAAGCAAATGATTCGTGTCTCTTTTACTAAAAGAATGAGCGATATCTTGCTTTAAATTCCGTCTTTCCGCTAGTAACAGTTCCTTCTCCACTGCTAGCTGAGGATCTTCTTTCTGAAGGAGTTGACTAGTGGTCACTGCTTCATAATCGGCAAATTGTTCGCCTGTATTGAACCCATAGCGGAGCACATCCCCCTCACGAAAACGGCCTTTCTTTTGAATAAAGGCTGATATCTCATGAATGAGGACATCAACCGCTTGATTACTATGTGATAAAATTAACACTTTCTTTTCCTGGAAATACTTATTTGCGGCTACTCGGGCCAATGTATAGGTTTTCCCTGTTCCAGGGGGACCCCAAACGAATGTAACGGGGTTGTATTTGGAACGTAAAACGAGTTCATGAATATTGTTTTTACTTTTTTCAATTGGATGCTTAGCAGACATAGAGGGGTCCATCAATCTTTTTACTCGGATTCGTTTTTGCTTATTTTTTTTCATTTCATCCAGACGTTCAATGAGCTGTTCAAGTAATTCCCATGGATCATGAAAAAGCTGTGCTTCGTGAATTAAATCTCCAAATGATTGTTCCATGGCAAGCATAACTCCCTTCCCTTCAGAAGAAAGTACTCGACCTCTCTGTTTCATACTCCCCCACTCAAGTCGAACCTGAGAACCGATAGGTATTCGAATCGAAAAAGCGGTATCGAAGTAGTATGTATAAGAACCCTCCGTGGATAACAGCCTTCCATTTGTAACAAGAAACTTATTGCTGCCATATTTTTTTAAATGGAGGATTTCATTCTGTAACGCTTTTTGCCATTCTTTAATAAAATTTATAACCTTCATTAGAATAATCCCTTCTAGATGCATATCCTTAATAAAAAGGCTGTGTTATAGGTTAATGTTGATTTTAGCACTCTGTTGACCATCGTTCTAGGCACGAAGACTCCTGCGGGAGTACGGGTCTGGGGAGACCCCGCAGGAGCACAGCGACGAGGAGGCCCCCGGCACGCCCGCGAACCGCTCGTGCCTGTAGCGGAAATCAACAGACAAGATTAACACAGCCAATAAAAAAGGAAAATTTGTGCTGATTCCAAATATTATACATTAAATAGATATGGAGGGATATTTCTAATGAGTAATTTAGATTTCTTAGAAATAAGCCGGAATTTTAAGAGTTATTATCAAGCCTTACGGGATGCCCATTATTATTTAAGAAATGATCCTGATTTAAGCCAAGAAGAATTACACGCAGTTACAAAGGTATTGAGTAAATTAATTTATGGATTTATTCGGATTAAAGGAGTTTCTTTCCGAGAAATGGACCGCGAGCAATTCAAACAAGAATTTAATCTATTTCATCAGGATTTTCTAAATGTCATTCAAAACAGCGGAGAAAATAATGTAGAATTCGAGCAATTCGCTGCTCTAATGGATGAAGTTATTGGGATTGCTGTAAAGAGAACCATTGCTCTTGGAAAAATAGAGAAAGTAAAACAACAAGCTTTATTTGAAAACGTTGAAATTGAAGAAGTACCCGATGATATAGAATTAGATGAAATAACGGATGAGCATGAATTGGAATTAAGTAGTGAAGTTGAAAATCATGATGCCGTTGAAGACATAGTTGACGATACGATTGAAGAAATAGAAGAAGTTGAAGAAATTGAAGAGATAGAAGAAATTGAAGTAATTAATGAAACAGAAGAGACAGTAGCTGAAGTTAGACCAATAAATAATACTTTGAGAACTTTTAGTACTGATTTCGGGGCTCTAAAAAATGAATTTCAAGATGAAACTATTACTGATGCAGATAGAACTTTTAGTACTGATGTTGAAACTCTAAATAATGAAGTTGAAGTTGTCTTATTTGAAATTGTAAATGATGAAGAAGATCAACCAGAATCAATTAATGAAGTGATAGGTGCAGAAGCGGTAATTGAGGCAGAGGCAGCCACTGAGACCCCTAAAAAAGTGAAATATAAATATATTGATGCTGCTCCAGTTGTGAATTATTATCAGGAAAATGAAAGTAGTGACAATTTCCGATTTAGACCTCGGAGGAGAAGAAATAGATAACACCCCAAAAAAGACCATATTGGTCTTTTTTTATTAAAAAAAATCGCCAAAAGGCGATTTTGAAAAGTATTAGATTGAAACGTCACCAATGGAGAAGGAGCAATTCAAAACATCAGAAATCTTCGCTAATGTGGAAACCTGAACATCGACTTCGCCTTCTTCTATCGCAGCAATCGTTCCGGCAGATAATCCTGAAAGCAAAGCTAATTTTTCTATCTCAATTTCACGATTTAATCTCATTTTCTTAAGTTGATGTCCAATATGGTTCATAGTAAGCCTCCTCATTATGTAAGCGATTTCATTTTGCTGATTTTATTATATTAAACTACTTATATATTTTCAACACTTTTAATAGTAGAAGAAAAAAGAAATCTAAGTACTCCAAGTATCAATAATAGCAACTTGAAATACTCAAATTTCAACATAGCCACTGGAATAATAGCCTATTAATAACCAGTACCTTGACCGCCTGTAATAATCGCAATACTGGAACTTGCACCAATTCTTGTTGCGCCGGCTTGGATTAGCTTTCTTGCAGTATCTAAATCTCTCACACAGGCCGAAGCTTTAACACCCATTTCTGGACCGACCGCTTCACGCATAAGTTTAATGTCCTCAGCAGTAGCACAACCAGGGCCAAATCCAGTCGACGTTTTCACGAAAGCAGCTCCAGCCATTTTTGCGAGAATACAAGCTTTTTTCTTTTCTTCGATTTCAAGAAGGCCTGTTTCAATAATGACTTTTACTGGTGCATGACCATTCGCCGCTAATACAACACCTTCAATGTCTTTTTTCACTGTCTCAAAGTCGCCAGATTTTAGGGCACCAATATTTATAACCATGTCAATTTCAGTAGCGCCATTTGCAATCGCGTCACGCGTTTCTGCACTCTTGACAAAAGTGCTCGTTGCTCCAAGTGGAAAACCAACAACGGTGGTTATTCCTACACCAGAACCTTTTAATTCGTGGGCTGCGGTTGCCACCCAGTAAGGATTCACACAAACAGTGGCAAATTTATGTTCTTTAGCTTCTTCACAAAGCTTCACAATTTGGTCTTTGGATGCTTCCGGCTTTAAAAGTGTATGGTCAATCATCCGAGCCACAGATGGCCCGGTAATAATCGATGATGCTGTTCCTTCTTTATATGTCACATTTCCAGAAGTTGAAGGCTTCACTTCCTTCAAAGCTTCTTTATTCGTTAATTGCTGCATAATTTGATTCGTAATTTGTTCTACTAAAGCTTCAATTTGCATCGTGCTCACCCCACATTATTATAATCGATCAACAATTCCGGCAATGACAGCATCAAAAGAACCATTAGGGTCTTCTAAAATGTCTCTTGCCGATCCACCTTCTTCTAGAATCAGGACATAATCGCCAACCCCTGCTGAAAAACGATCGAAGGCAATCATGGCATCCCCAAATTCCTTACCTGATGCGTCCACAGGGATAACTACCATGAGCTTTTTATTTTGATGACTTGGTGTTTTAATCGTTGATACGACATTTCCAACCACTTTTGCTAGTTTCATTATTTTGCAACAGGAAGAATTTTCTCGATGTCTGAATGTGGTCTTGGAATCACGTGAACAGATAAGAATTCGCCAACACGCTGTGCTGCATCCGCACCTGCTTCAGTTGCTGCCTTAACCGCACCAACGTCGCCGCGAACCATAACACACACTAATCCTCCGCCTACATTTACTTTACCTAGTAAAGTCACATTTGCTGCTTTTGTCATGGCGTCTGCTGCTTCAATTGCTCCTACTAAACCTTTAGTTTCGATCATTCCTAATGCGTTGCTCATTTATATTTCCTCCATTCGATTAGTCACATTATAGTAGTCGATAATTCCTAAGATTCCAGCATCTGATGGAACCAACTCTTTATTAAGCGGTAAGGATGATTCCCTGCTTTTTGCTAAGTAAACAAGATCTCCTTCTCCTGATTGTCCAATCGTATCTATAGCCACAAGTGGTTTACCTTTATCCTTCAATTGCTGATCTACTGGTTGGACAATCAGGAGCTTTAAACCTATTAAATTCTCATTTTTATGTGTACAGACCATATTTCCTATCACTTTGGCTACAAACATTTTTCAAACCTGCCTTTTTTCTATATAACTCTGAGTTAAACACTCCTATTTTTCTCTCTATTATGTATATCAGCGAATCTCAACCATTTATCAGCGGAAATGTACTTTTATCGGCGATAAATCATTTTTATCAGCGAAACTGAAGGTTTTATCAGCGAATCTCTGATCTAGTACTAATTCCGCCCCAGAAAACGACTTTCGATTTCCATAATCTTCGTCACACGACGATCATGACGGCCGCCGGCAAACTCCGTTTCCAACCATGTCTTTACTAATTGTTTGGCAAGGCCTTCACCAATAAACTGACCGCCGATTGATAAAACGTTCGCATTATTATGCTCCTTACTGTTAATCACAGAGGATAAGTCCCAGCATACCGCACCGCGGACACCAGGTATTTTATTCAATACCATTCCGCTTCCAATGCCTACGCCATCAATCATAATACCTACATAGTTATCATTCGTTGCTACCGTCTCGCCTACAAGAAAAGCGATATCTGGATAATCAACAGATTCATTTGCTTTACAGCCATAATCTAAATATTCGTAACCTAATTCAGTTAAATAGGCCTTTAACTTTTCTTTTAGTTCGAATCCACCATGGTCGCAACCGATCGCAACTTTTTTCATGAATTTTGTTCTCCTTTGGCAAATACATTGATAATTGCATCAAAGACATGAGCGTTTAAACTCGCACCGCCTACAAGCACACCATCAATATCTGGCATCGCACTGTAATCTGCAGCGTTCCTCTCATTCGCAGACCCGCCATATAAAATCGAAATACTCTCCGCTTTTTGACCCATTAATTGTCTTAAAACAGAACGAATGTACGCGTGTGTTTCTTGAGCCAGTTCAGCTGTTGCTGATTGCCCTGTTCCAATCGCCCAGACAGGTTCATAAGCAAGAATAAAATGGGCTGTATCAATATCCTTCAACGCACCGATAATTTGCTTGGATAAAACCTGTTCTGTTTGCATAGCACTCTTTTGACCTAATGTTTCTCCGATACAGATGATTGGAGTAAGACCAGACTTGAGCGCTTGCTGAACCTTTTTGTTCACTAACTCGTCATCTTCAAAAGAATATTTTCTTCTTTCTGAGTGGCCAATAATGACATATTCACAGCCCACATCCGTCAGCATACTGCCTGATGTTTCCCCAGTATAAGCCCCTTTGTCTGCCCAGTGAACATTTTGACCGCCCAATCCTATCGGTTTTCCAGATTGTTTGATAAATAATTGAGTCGGATATAGAAGTTGGGTTGGTGGACAGATAACCACTGACACATCATGACTGCTGTTTATTTTTTGAAAAAATTCAGCGGTCTCATTAAGGTCTTTGTTCATTTTCCAATTAGCAATCACATAAGTTTGCCGATCACATTGGAGCTCTAAGCGGCCTAGATTTTGACCAATGACATCTCTGACAAGATTTTTAATATAGCTTTCAATGGATTGTTCCATTTCCATTCACCTTATTCTGCTTTAGGTAAAATACCTTCTACATCACCGTTAGGACGTGGTATTACGTGTACTGATAGAAGATTCCCTACGCGTTGGGCAGCTTCTACACCAGCTTCAGTGGCGGCTTTTACTGCACCTACATCTCCACGGACCATAACAGTCACGATTCCTGCGCCCACTAATTCTCTGCCAACCAAGGTAACGTTTGCAGCTTTAACCATCGCATCTGCTGCTTCAATCGCACCTACTAAACCTTTTGTTTCAATCATACCTAAAGCTTCTTGACCCATTTTAATTCCTCCTCTAGTAATCTCTAATTTTGATTTTTCTTGATTTTTCAGTTGCTCTTCTTGTGAAGTGACTGTTTTATCTTCTTTTGCTTTAGCCATATCCTAACACCTCACTATATGATTCTTAATCCATCAACTAAAACGCAGCGGCGCTGGCGAGTAAATGTTTTTGCACTGGTTAATCCTTCACCTGTTGGTCCGGCAATGGTAAGTGTGGTAAAGCCTTCACTTTCAAAGCCCAAGCCCGAAACTGATGGCCCATTTTTAACAAAAATCGTTGCTTGAATTTCTTGTGCCATCTTAGTTAGATTCGTAATATTTTGCGAATGCATTATCGCTGTGTGCCGGTTGCCTTTCTCTGCAATAACAGCCAGTTTGATCGCTCGATCCACATCGGGCACTCTGACAATCGGTAAGATCGGCATTAACATTTCTGTCATTACCAATGGGTGATCCTTAGTGGTTTCAGCGATAATTAACTTAACATTCGGGCTTGCCTGAATGCCCGCTGCATGTAAAAGCACCGATGCGTCTTTACCAATGAAGTCTCTGTTTGGATAAAACTCATCATTCTTCTTTACAAGTACTTTCTCAAGCAGTTTTTCAAATTGAAACCCTTTAAGTTCGATTGCTCCGTTTTTGACCATTTCTGCTTTTAGGGCATTGCATGCCTTATCAACAACGAACACCTCTTTTTCAGCGGTGCATAATACATTGTTATCAAAGCTGGCACCTTTCACAATATCAACAGCGGCCTTGGAGATAATAGCAGTCTCATCAACAACTACAGGTGGATTTCCTGGTCCAGCGGCAATGACTTTTTTACCAACTGCCATCGCTGCATTTACAACGGGTCCTCCTCCAGTTACCACGAGCGCGTTCACCTGCGGATGATTCATGACTTGAGCTGAAGTTTCAAGATTAGGAGCTGCCACAGATGTGAGCGTATTTTCAGGTCCACCTGCTGCGATAATTGCTTGGTTTAATAGCTGAAGTGTTTGAATGGAAACACGTTTCGCACTAGGATGCGGGTTATAAACCACTGTATTTCCAGCAGCTATTAACGAAATGGAATTATTGATAACTGTCGCTGCTGGATTGGTTGAAGGTGTGATGGATCCAAATACGCCAATTGGTGCATACTCAACAAGTGTCAACCCATCATCACCCGAAAAAGCTGTGCTGACTAAATCTTCAATTCCAGGTGTTTTATTCGTCGCCAAAAGAATTTTCGCAACTTTATCTTCCACTCTGCCAAAACCTGTTTCCTCAACAGCAAGCTTTGCTAACTCTTCGGCATGCTCCCGGCTCACGGCTCGCATATTCTCAATCATTTTTTCTCTGATGGAAATGGGCAGTTTGCGAAGCTTTTCCCAGGCCAGTCTAGCTGCAGCCGCTGCTTCATCAACCGTTGAAAACACGCCATTGCCTACCTTGACATCATTTTGTGATGTGACAGTTTCAGCGGGGAATGTTGATGAATTCTGCCCTAGTTGACTGAGGACCTGTTCGACCATTTTTTTGATATCGGTTTCATTTATTTGCAAGGTTAGTTACCTCCTTTATTAAAGGTTAAGGCCCCTTGAATTTCAATTTGATCAACAATACCGACGATTGCTGCATCAACAGGGACACCGTTTGTTATCTCTGTTTGTCTTGCCGAACTTCCGCTGACAAGTAAGACGACTTCTCCCACACCAGAGCCAACGGTATCAATGGCAACAAGCGGTTTTCCATCTTCTTCAATGCTCGTCAAATCAAGCGGCTGAACGATCATTAGTTTTTTTCCTTTTAATTTCTCCGCTTTTGTAGTTGATACAATGGAACCAACCACTTTACAAATGATCATAGTGTCCCTCCTTTCGAGGAATCGATTGGCTTAATTTGAATCTTTAATTCTTTAGCCAGATCTATTGCTGAAGGTGTGACCCGGCATTTTTGCGGAATCTCAATTTCCTTGAGTCCCTCCTGAAAAGCTCTTTCTACATGTTTTGCTAGAACGAGAGATTGCTTATCAAGGTAGGCTGCATATTGCTCGTCAACTGTATTAACCAATTTACTGAGCGGTACCCACTTGACCTGATCCATTTGGATTCTCCTTATGTAGGACTGTATCCGTTCCTGGACAGTTTGCGGGGCATGGATTTGTTGGTACACATTTGGTTCCACACCATTATTGGCGATGACAATCGGTTTACCTTTTAATTGATATTGGATAGCCACCCACACTGCTGTCTCGTCATCCACCGTTAAGGCTAGTTTTGAAAGCAATCTGTACGATGCTTGAGGAATTACGAGAACGGAAGATTGATTAATCAGTGTTCCCAAATCCTCATCTGACATCTCCTCTAACAGCACACAGGAAAGCCCTTTCATTTTTTCTTGTAAAGGAAGCCATTCCTTTGTAATTAGCCACGTTACGTTATATGTATCTACCAGCTGAGTAACCGCTTCCAAAACAGTTATTGGATCGGAAGAATGATAACCTAATAGGATTGTAATTGGAGTATCCTTTTTAGGGTCCATTTTCTCTTTTAAGTAGGCTTCCACTACCTGCTGGACAAGCAGTTTAACCTGCGTTTTAACATCCACCAGCATTACTCCCCACCCACTTGTTTCGGAGTTTGGATGGAAATAATCTCAACCAGTTGTCCATTTTTGATTCCAGCTGCATTGGCTTCATCCTGGTCAATATGCATTTCAAGCTTGAATTTAGGAGAAGTGCGAATTAAAACATTTGAAAAAATGATCCCGCGGACTCCATCCACTTTTACTTGAACAAGGTCCCCATCCTGAACGCCAAATGTTTCAGCATCACTCGTGTGCATATGAATGTGGCGAGCGGCAGAGATCAAGCCTTCACGAATGGTAATTTGCCCCCGTGGTCCTTGTATGGTAATTGATTCTGATCCGTTAATATCCCCAGAATTACGAATCGGCGGCTTGACTCCCAAGGTAAATCCATCAAATAATGATACTTCCACCTGTGTAATCCCCCTAGCAGGTCCAAGGACACGAACATTATGTATTCTCCCTTTCGGACCGATAAGGGTGACCGTTTCCTTTGCTGCAAATTGGTTGGGCTGTGACAAATCTTTTAACTTCGTTAATTGGTAGCCGTGTCCAAACAATCGCTCAACATGTTCAGGGGATAAATGGATATGCCGGTTAGATGCTGCAATGGGAACTGTCTTAGATTTCATAAGGGAGTTTTTGACAACCTCTTTGACGATCTCCCTAATTTTTTCTTTATTCATTTAGGTGCTCACCCCCAAAATCGAGTAATGCCCTGGCAGTATACTCATCGGTAATGAGGACATTGGCATGACGACCTTTTAACGCCCCATAGATGCCTTCGACTTTTTTGTTACCACCTGCAATGAGGATACCATATTCTTTTTCCGCTAAATGTGAGAGTTCGATACCAATGGTTCGATCGTTCAATGTTTGATGACTAATATGGCCATTGATATCAATAAATCGAGAACAGATGTCACCGACAGTATAATTTTCCCTTAGTATTTCAATGTCACTGTCTAAAAAATATCCCGCATGCATAAGTGTTGATTGTTCACCAGGATCCCCAACAGTAAAAATGGCAATATTGGCCTGTTTGCCTAATTCCAATATTCTTTTAACATGTCGGTCTGCTATGATTGCCTGTTTGACCACAATGTGGTCTACGACGGCAGGTACCTGCAGAAAATGTGGGATTGTCTGAAATGCATGAGCAAGACCATTAATGATTTCTGATGCATAGGTATTGGATTCTGAGTAACTCACCCCACCATTTAGCTGTACAATTGTTACATCCTTTACATTCTTAGGTTGAATTTGTTTCACTAGTTGATATAAAGTTGTCCCCCAGGTAATCCCAATTGTATCGCCGCTTTGGACAATCTTATATAAATAATCTGCGGAAACCTCTCCCAACTTCACTTTGATCAGTTCATCCTTAAATTCGGGAATCGATGCGACAATGCAATCCTTTAATTGAAACTTTTCCTTGATCTGCATAGCCAATTCCTGAACGTCTTCGGCGGGATCGCATATTTTTATATGGACTACTCCTTCTTCAACAGCTTGAACCAGAAGCCTAGATACGGTGGGGCGGGAAATACCTAACTTTTTCGCAATTTCCTGTTGGCTGTAGTCTAATTGATAATACATCCTAGCCACTTCCACCAGGCGTGAAATCCTTTCATCCGCCATCTTTTATTCACCTAATTTTCAATGTTATTAAACTCATTTTTCACAAAAAGTAAACGGTTACAACGTTTTGTAAAAAAGAAATTAACATTTGTTCAATCTGAATATCGAAGTTATGAAATTATGTAAAATCGAATTGAACATTTGTTAATTTAATTATAACCGACGTAAATCATCTGTCAATCATTCTATCAAAAGATTTCGACATTTAATTACTAGATTCTTTATATCCTTAGATACTTTTTAACCTATTACATTTCTCCTCATGAAAAAAAGAACCCATGTATGTACACAATTGTATATACATGGATTCTCATTTTTTTAGTTAAAGTATTTTCTGGAGGGATTCGGTAAGTGTTTTCACAAGGAAAGTTAGATCCACCTGTTTGATTGTTAATGGCGGGGCAAGTGTTAGCACATTATTGTATCCAGCTACGGTTGCCCCGTTCTTTCCAATGATAATCCCTTCCTGCTTACAGTTGGCTATGACTTTATTGACAAGGTCATTAGAGAGTGGTTCCTTGGTCAGCTTTTCCTTCACTAGTTCAATTCCAATTAACAGCCCTTTTCCACGAATGTCCCCTACATATGGATGATCTTGTATAAGATTCCTTAAATCGTTTAATAGCTGAGCCCCTAAATCTCGAGAACGATCAAATAATTTTTCAGTTTCCATAATCTCGAGATTTTTTAAAGCGAGCGCGCATGCCGCTGGATTCCCCCCAAATGTATTGACGTGACGGAAGTAATCATATTCTTCTGTACCTTTAAATGCTTCGTATATGTCTTTGCGGACAGCTGTTGCAGAAAGAGGCAAATAGGCACTTGTGATCCCTTTTGCCATTGTGATGATATCGGGTTTCACGCCATAGTTCATATACCCGAAAGGCTTACCTGTACGGCCAAACCCGCAAATAACCTCATCAACTATGAGCAGCGCCCCGTGTTTTTCACATACTTCTTTTGCGGCTTTCATATAGCCATCCGGCGGAATGAGGACACCTCCGCCCGTAATAATCGGTTCCATAATCATTGCGGCTATCGTTTCACTTAACTCCCATGTCATCGTCCGATCGATTTCTTTTACCGAGGATAGTTCATTTGGATCGTTGACATTTATATCATCCCGGTAGGAATCAGGTGGTGAGACATGGATAAATCCTGGTGCAAGCGGTTCGTACTTGTACTTTCGCTGTGCCTGGCCGGTCGCTGCGAGTGCCCCCATCGAATTTCCATGATAAGCACGATAGCGGGAAACGATTTTGTAACGGCTTTGTTCACCCTTTTGCTGGTGGTACTGCCTTACGATTTTAAAGGCCGCTTCATTTGCCTCAGAACCGCTGTTAGAGAAAAAGATAACATACTCATCGCCTAACATTTGGTTCAACTTTTCAGCGAGTTTTATGGCTGGAACATGGCTTTGTGAAAGTGGAAAATAGGCCATTTCCTTCAGCTGTTCATAGGCTGCTTCAGCTAATTCGGTCCTTCCATAACCAATATTCACACACCAAAGGCCGGCCATCGCATCTAAATACCGTTTTCCATCAGCATCAGTTACCCATGAGCCCTCTGCCTTTGCTGCAACCAATGTGGCTTTTGGATTATAAGGTTTCATGGAGTGCCAGACATACTTTTCATCTTGTTCCAACAAAGTTTCCTGTGATCGACTCGTTTGAACCATCTTTTTCCCTCCATTACTTGTACTTTTTAATTCTTTAAAACGGACGTATCCTTTTTGTTGCATTCATATATATAGATAAACCTCCTAATTTTTATCTCTTTTTATGAAATTTTCTAGTTATATATAAACCCTATAAACTCATTTTCTCGTATCCAAAGTATTCATTCATTAGATACAATGTGAAATGAGGCAGGGCATTTCTTTGGCGGTATGAGCAACTATCAGCCATTATTCCAATATTTGATATTTAGGATAATTTATACTGGATGGGGAAGATGCTAAATAGTCTTGGACCAGCAGCATAAATTCAATGGCAACTCGTTTTTCATGTTCCATAAAGTCTTCACCGAGAATGCTTTCAAGCTTTTGCAAGCGATGATAAAGTGTCTGCCTGACTATAAAAAGCTTGCTCGCCGCCTCCTGTTTTGAGCCATTGCACTCTAAATAAACCTTTAATGTCTCTAACAACTTGCCATTATATTTCTGATCATATTGAATCACTGGCTGTAAATACTCTGCAGCAAACTCTTGTAGATTGATATGTTTACTCATTTGCGAGATCAACCGATATAAATGCAAATCTTCATAAAAATAATAGTCAGCTTTATTAGACATCTTTTGCTGAATTCGCTGAGTTTCTTTTGCAGTTTGATAACTTTTATGTATTTCATTTAAATTTCCGATAAAACTTCCAGCAGCAATCATTATTTTCGCTGAACATTGTTTTCTAATAAACTCTGATTCAAGTATGGATTCGATTGCTGTTTTCATTCGTTCCTTTACATTCTTCTTGGTCCGGTTGTTTACCAGTATGAACGTTATTTCATTTCTTTTTTCAACAGAAAACACCGTGAAACCATTTTGTTCAAGGACCGAACGAAATAATAGTTTTAAATACGTTACATCTTGAGTAATTTTCTCTTTGAGGGGAATAAGCCTAGTAATTAAGACTACAGCTTCATTGGTTTTTGTTTTGACCCGATTTTGCGCAAAATATTCACTAATGCTTTCGGGGGAATGTTCACCTTCAAGCCAGCCATACAACCACTCAAACTCCTCGACACGCTTTTTTTCTTCAACATACATATCTCGTAATAAATGCTGGGCCAGCGCTGTAGCAGTCCGATCTAGAATCAATACATCGTATTCAGTGATTGGTAGATTTTTAGAATAAATGAATAACTCCGCACATTCTTGCCCAAATAAGAAAATAGGTTGGGAGGCAATGTTTTCACATGGGTCTGTTTTATATGTCTTGAGCTGGTGAATGACTGTTTTTTGTTCGAGTAGATTGATGTCTGGAATAAATTCATAGTCCTCATTTTTCAAACGAAAAATAACTTGTAAATCCAGAGAAGAATACAAACATTTTAGTATATCTTCATAACTTTCAATCGTTAACAGTCGTTTATTTAGGCTTTGGGAGTAATTTTCCAAATCAGATATCTTTTGGTATTGCTGATTAATAATCAGCGAGTGAATATCTTGAGTGATTTGTACAAACGGAACTTCCTTTGAAAAAACGATGATGGGGAAATTATGCTCATTAGCAACTTGTATGACCTCCGCGGGAATCTCTGTGATGTAAGTTCCCATTTCAATACATAATCCTGCAGCTTGGTTATCAAGAAACTCTTTTACCATCGAAACAAATAAGTTTGTATTCTCCCTCCAAGCAATCCCTGTTGAAAGAATAAGTTCATTTCCATTAAGAAGATTACGAATACTCGTGGCCTCGACAACATGAACCCATTTGACAAATCGTTTAGTACCTTTTTCTCCCGCAATAACGTGGGATTGTTCAAAGTTCTTTCGCTTTAAGATATCTGCCACTGTTAAATGGAAATGGTCTTTAATCATTTGGCTCTCCTTAGAAAATATCATCAAAAATATTGGATTAAAAAGGATTGGCCTTGCAACCAATCCTTTCATTTATTTCTAATGAATGATAGGGAAGTATACCTTTATTTCTCTAGGCATGGACTAGCTGGTGTGGTTTTGCTTTAATAATAGACTAGTAAAATACTTACGGGCATTTGCTGTTCCAATCTTAAGTATTTCGGTTATATTTCCGTTTGGGTGGACAAATTCAACGGTTGCCCCGTTTAGATGTTCATTTACACCACTGATCTGATATCCCTTTTGGATAAGAAAATCAATTTTGTCTCTTTCATCTAAAAATTGCTGATAATCTGACATCCAAGCTCCCCCTTTAAATTCATATAATTCTTTTATAATTTTTGGCTGTGTTAAATTGGTCTATTGATTTCCTCTCCAGGCACTTTGCTTTCCGCGGGCGTTGCGGGGAGCCTTTCCAGCTGCAGCGCCTAGCCCCTCGAGGTCGCTTCGGTCCTGCCGCTGAAGTCAAAAAACGACTTCAACGGCAGGACCTCCAGCGCTTGACGGGGCTGGACAAGGCGCTTCCGCTTTTCTTTCTCCTCGGCGTTTTTAGCGCCTGCGGGGTCTCCCCTGCCCCGTACTCCCGCAGGAGTCTTCGGCCTTCCGCCCCAATCAACATTGTGCCAAAATCAACAATAACCTTAAACACAGCCTATCTATTAATCATTTTTCCTATCATTATTAGATTGATAGTGTTTCGCTTTGGTTGACAAGTGCATTCTTATTATATTTGGCTCGCTTCAAATATTGGCCCGAACCTGGTTTACCTACAAACTGCTTGTCACGGACAACAAATTCCCCACGGGACAATACGGAAACTGGTTCACCAGTGATCTTCATTCCTTCGAATGCGTTATAATCCACAGCCATATGGTGGGTTTCAGCCGAAATTACTCGTTCGATATTCGGATCAAAAATCACAAGGTCTGCATCTGCCCCAACGGCGATTGTCCCTTTTTTAGGGAATAAACCAAATAGCTTCGCACTTCTAGTGGAAGTAATATCGACAAATTGATTTAGACTAATCCGTCCTTTTTTCACTCCCTCAGAGAATAAAACCGACAAACGATCCTCAATAATCGGGCCTCCATTTGGAATTTTAGTAAAATCATCTCTTCCTAAATCTTTCTGGCCTTTAAAATCAAAGGAGCACTGATCGGAGCCGAGAGTTTGCAGTTGACCACTCTTCAAAGCATTCCATAAAACATCTTGATTCCACTTTTCTCGAAGCGGCGGAGACCAAACATATTTTGCACCTTCGAAATTCGGTTTCTCTAAGTAGCTTTGATCAAGGACTAAATATTGCGGGCACGTTTCCCCCCAAACATCAAAGCCTTTGCTGCGTGCTTTAGCAATTTGTTCTACTGCATCCGCACAGGAGACATGGACCACATATAACTGTGAATTAGCAAGCCCTGTGAAATTTGCGGCACGTCCAGTCGCTTCCCCCTCTAATTCTGGAGGTCTTGTTAAAGCATGGTAAATTGGCGCAGTATTCCCTTCATCAAGGGCTTTCTTGGTTAAGTAATCAATGACATCTCCGTTTTCTGCATGGACCATCACCAAGGCACCGTGTTCTTTTGCGGAAATAAGTGTTTTAAACAAGGTTTCATCATCTGCTTGAAATACATTTTTGTATGCCATAAATACCTTAAAGGAAGTAATACCTTCTTCATTAATTACCTGTGGAAGTTCACCCAGGACATCTTCATTGATTTCTGAAATCATTAAATGGAACCCATAATCAATGACAGCTTTCTCTTTCGATTTATCATGCCAGGTTTGAATAGAGTTTTTCAGCGGCTCACCCTTGTTGGTTAAGCAAAAATCAATAACCGTTGTCGTACCCCCGAAGGCAGCTGCAATCGTGCCTGACTCAAAATCATCCTTTGTTACCGTTCCGCCAAAAGGCATGTCGAGGTGAGTGTGTGGATCAATCCCGCCAGGAAAAACAAAACAGCCTTTTGCGTCAATAACTTCCGCACCGATAGCTGATAAATTCGAGCCGATTTGGGTGATCTTGCCGTCCTCGATTAATATTTCTCCTTGATATGTGTCAGCAGCGGTAACAATCGTGCCATTTTTGATTATTTTTTTCATCGATAATTCCCTCCGTATCATTTATTTGATAATATCTGCTTTAAATTGGGCTACGCCGCTTAAGGCAGCTTGACGTTCATTCCAAGTCATTGGTGCTAATTCCCTCGTGGCCTCCACCATGTCAATGGCTCCATCAACTGGACAAACAATCGAGCATAAATTACAGCCGACGCAATCTTCTTCACGCACCTTGAGGTAACTCTTTCCATTTTCGTCTGTCAGCATATCGATACATTGGTGCGAAGTATCTTCACAGGCAATGTGGCATTTATTGCAATTAATACAAACATCCTTATTGATTTGAGCAACGATATTGTAGTTTAAATCCAAATTGCCCCAATCAGAGAATCTAGGAACGGATTTCCCAATGATATCAGAAACCGAAGCAATCCCTTTGCTATCGAGGTAATGGCTAAGACCTTCAATCATGTCCTCGACAATGCGGAAACCATGGTGCATAGCGGCTGTACAAACTTGTACACCAGTTGCACCCATCAACATAAACTCAACGGTATCCTTCCAGTTAGAAATCCCCCCAATCCCTGAAATTGGAACGTTAATTCGTGGATGTCTTGCACATTCTGCAACCATATTCAAAGCAATTGGCTTTACTGCAGGTCCACAATAACCGCCGTGTGCTCCTTTTCCGGCAACATGGGGAATGGTATTCCATGAATCAAGGTCGACCCCCATCAAGCTATTAATCGTATTAATCATAGAAATCGCATCAGCACCACCATTACAAGCCGCTTCGGCCGTCGCTGTTATATCGGTAATATTTGGCGTTAATTTTACAATAACAGGTGTCTTAGCTACTTCTTTCGCCCAATAGGTTTGCCTTTCAACTAAGGCTGGTACCTGACCGGAAGCAGAACCCATGCCACGCTCAGCCATCCCGTGTGGACATCCGAAATTTAACTCAAGCCCATCCACCCCGACATCCTCAACACGTTTAACAATCTCATGCCACTTTTCTTGCTTCGGTTCCACCATGAGCGAGGCAATAATGGCATGGTTTGGAAATCTCTTTTTCGTTTCATAGATTTCTTTTAAATTAACATCTAATGGTCTGTCAGTTATTAGTTCAATATTATTAAAGCCTGCCACTCTTTGTCCGTTAAAACTTACAGCAGCAAACCTTGAAGATACATTCAGAATCGGATCACCCAGCGTTTTCCAAACTGCCCCACCCCACCCTGCTTCAAAGGCTCTCTGTACTTGATAGCCAGAGTTGGTCGGCGGTGCTGACGCAAGCCAGAACGGGTTCGGAGATTTAATCCCTGCAAGATTAGTACGTAAATCAGCCATTTATTTTTCTCCTCTCTATTTTCATTTGAGATATTAGTTTGACATCCCTACGAAGGAAAATTGCTTATGAATCGCATAAGCCACATCTTTACCTTGTCGTGCAGCCGTAACAACCATGGCGTCACCATTGCCTTTTCCAAACACAACATCTCCGCAGGCAAATACTTTAGGGTTGGAAGTTTGTAAGGTTTCAGAGTCGACCTTGACTACCCCACCATTATGCTCGATGCCGAACTCTTCAATCAGTTTGAGGTGTCTGGTCTGACCAATTGCTTTCACCACAGCATCGACCGGCAGGACATGCTCTGACCCCTCAATGGCAGTTGGACGTCGTCGACCATCTTTTTCAGGTTCGCCAAGTTCCATTTTGATACACTCAATGCCAGTCACCCTACCAGTTTCATCACCAATAATCCGTTTTGGAGCCGTCAACCAGCGGAATTCCACACCGTCCTGTTTGGCAAATTCATATTCAAAGTCGTAAGCGGTCATTTCTTCTTCCGTTCTTCGATATAAGATTTTGACGTTTTCTGCTCCTAATCGGACAGAACAAGTTGCCCCATCTATCGCGGTATTTCCGGCCCCAATGACAACAACGCGTTTTCCAACAAAATCTTCAGATAACTGACCGCTTTTGGTTGCTTTGACAAATTCAATCGCATCATATACACCCTCTAGGTTTTCACCTTCCACGCCAAGGTTTGGTACATGAGCCATACCTACTGCCAGGATAATATAATCAAAATTTTCCGTGATCTCTTCTACAGAAATATCCTTACCGACAAACGTGTTAGTTCTAATATCGACATTCAATTTCTCAACCTGTTCAACTTCCCAGAAGGAAATTCTTTGCGGTAATCGGAAAGATACAATTCCGTACGTATTTAAACCGCCCGCTTTCTCAGAACCTTCGAAAATTGTAACCTCGTATCCTAGCCTTGCCAGTTCTCTAGCTGCGGATAGTCCCGCTGGCCCCCCGCCGATGACAGCCACGGTTCTTCCATTGGCTTGACCTGGTTGAAAAAGTGTTTGATTATTTACCATTGCCCAATCAGTAGCATATCTTTGTAAATTACCAATCATAATTGGTTTAGTAGAGTGATTTAGCACGCAAGCACCTTCACATAATTCTTCAGTAGGACATACCCGCGAACAACTTGCACCAACAGGATTGGATGACATGATTGTTTTGGCAGATCCTAATAAGTTTCCTGAAGCAATTTTTTTAATAAAAGTAGGAATATCAATACCTGTCGGACAGGCTTTAATACACGGAGCATCATAACAATAGAGGCAGCGATTGGATTCTTCCACAGCCTCACGGTTTGTAAGCCCACTTTCCACTTCTAGAAAGTTTTTTTCAAGATTAGATAAGGAAATACGCTGCATTTTATCATTCGCCATAAAGAAACCTCCTTCATTTATATACCGATTTTTAAAACTTTTTGAAGGCAGAAAGTTTTCCTGTTTTTTTACTGAGATTAGAATGTAAGCGCTTTATAAATATGATACTACCAAAAAGGGACCAACTCCTTTTGTTCATATATGTATTTTGCAGAAAATTCTGCATCCTATTTTAATTTTACAGACTGTAAATAGGCATTTCACCTGACAATCTGTAAAAGAATGCATGCAATATATTAACCATTATGTAAAAAAGTAAGATGTCTCCTAAGAATGTAGAATCAGAGAGGGTACATTGATGTATGTAAGCATAAAAAGGAATATTGGATAAAGTTTTCATAGAGGGCAAGATTTTTTTATATTCTTTTCTGATACTTTTTCAATTTAACATAATGATATCAAAAAAATTGTAATATTATATCGAATTGTCAATTTTTCTTACATACTTTATTTGGTGGCCTTGTAGAGTTTGATTACCTGAATTTTACATGTTTAATAGGACTTCCTCTCTCTTATAAAAACAAAATCTTTGATACAGTATGAGTAAAAACTTCTCGACATTTTCTACTATTTAGGAATTCCGGTTTTTTTGAAAAAAAAAGTACCCACCGTAAAGGAGGTACACTTAAATCAGATTAATTCAAAAAATATTTAGCTAACTCGACCACCATAGCTCCCATTCTTTCCTTTTCAGGGACCACAATTCTTTGGATTCCCTCATCTTTTAAAGCTGCTTCGGTTACTTTCCCAACCGCACCAGCAACGACCTTTTTATTGAAAGCGGTCACGATATCTGCATAGATATTATGTTCTCTCGCATATTCAAAAAGCGAGTGTACCTGGGTAGCTGTGGTAAAGCAAACCGCGTCACACTTATCGAACTGCAGTTCATGTATTAACCGAACTACTACCTCTTTATCAGGTGCAATATGCTGATATGGAAGAATTTTTTCTACAGTTGCCCCACGCTCTTCTAAAAATTTTGTTAACGCAGGTGCTGTTTCACCATGGAGTTGAACCATAACTCTTGTTCCCGAGAAATCAACGGTTTCGAGTGCTAGTGCTAATCCTTTTGTTGTTCCATCCACATCGACCACAAGTGGTTTTAGATCATATTTTTTCAGTGCAGACAGTGTTTTGTATCCTCTCGAGGCGATCTTGGCCTCACGGATATTCTTTAAAAATAAATCACTTAATCCAAGTTTTGCAGCTAAATCCACAAGTGTTTCAAAGCCAATTCCAGTGGTGAAAATAACCCAATCCGCCCCATTTTCCACGAAATCACGTATATCTGGTTCTACTTCTTTCTCTGCTAAAAATACTGTCCCTTGAAGGGGTCGAACGAGAGGAACACCTCCTTGTTTTTCAATTAGTGTACTTATTTCTTCTATTTTTCGCGAACCACAGATAACGACTTTCTTTCCGGTCAAACCCTTTTCCATTGTACATACCTCTCAGACTAATTTTTCTTTTGCGATTTGTTCGATCTTATGCGAAGGATAAACATTCATCCCACTTTTTCCAACTTTCGCTACTACTGCCATTGCCGTTGCAACGTTTTTAGCTTCAATGGCTTTATAAGGTCGTAATGGACCAACCATGAGTACATTGATAATGGCATTTGTTTTTGCGGCAATATTTTCTCCGAAACGAAATTCTTTTCTGTCCCCTAATAAAAGTGATGGCCTAAAAATATGTAGAGATGGTAAACTTATATTATCTAAAGATTCTTCCACTTCACCCTTTACTCGATTATAAAAAATACTTGATTTAGCATTTGCTCCCATTGCAGTGATAATAAGAAATTTCTCTACCTCACAACTTTTCGCTATTTTAGCTGCCTCGACCGGATATTCATAATCTACTTTTCGAAATGCTTCTTTAGTTTTTGCTTTTTTAATGGTCGTTCCTAAACAGCAAAAAACGTCCCTTACCTGAAATAATTCTCGGTATGTATGAAGTTCCTCAAAATTAACAACATGCACTTCACATGTAGGATGATGACTTACAATTGGTCTTCGTACTAACAAATGGATTTTTTCATAGGTTTTTTGTTGGATGAGGATATTTACCAATTCTTTTCCTACTAGTCCAGTAGCACCTAGTATTAGAGCTGTTTTTCTTTTGTTTTCCATATCTAAACTCCTTTTATTCCAACCAACTGCTTTATTAAGATTATTACACAAACTTTGAATTAATAGGTGGATTTTTGTTCAATTATTTTCAGATTGGACATACTTATGAATGTGAATTTTTAATAAAGGAGGAACATATATGTCAAACGATTTTCAATTTAGTAATTTTATTAATGAGGTTTCACTGCAAACAAAAATGGAAAATGTGTGGAGTAATACCTGTGGGTCATGGCAAAATTGCAATGAAGATACCATCCAATCTTTCTTAGCTCAGTGCCTTGATTATAATATTGATCCACAATACTGTATGAGCTGGGTCGAGCAGCATAAGGATATCATACCTGATTGGACGAGTGTATCTGAAACCTCGCTGGGATGGATAAACGAACATACTTCAACAGGTTCGGCAATCTCGATTTCAGATGAGGATTTTAGTTGAACTTTTTGGGAGGGCTACTAAGCTCTCCCTTTTCATTTAGACGGTAAAATCATCTTTTGTAATCTTTTCTTTTACCGTAATGAGGATAATTACACTCCTATGGGTAATGAAAGACGGTTTTATTTACCGTTTAGTGAATTTTTATCTCCACTTGGGCAATGAACGACCTGTTCATTTGCCCTAAACATTACAAGTACTCAGTGAATTCTATGGATTAACTCTACTAATCTTTCTAAACCAATAATGAGTCTTGGGGAGGGTCTGCAGTAGAGCTCTTCCTCAAGAATTAGAATTCGATCATCACTTTCATATCCTAGTTTTTCAAATCCTTCACGCTTCTTAACAATGCTTTTGTGGATTTTTTCTTTTCTCACTCCTACCCAAGCAAGACAAATGAAATCAGGTTCACGGCATAATACATCCTCCCATTCCGTTTGAACGCTTGCTAAATCCACATCCTGAAAAATATTCGCTGCTCCAGCAGCCTCAGAAATCTCCGTGAGCCAGTTTCTTTTACCTGGAGTAAAAATTGGCTTTGGCCACCATTCCCAGTACAATTTTGGCTTGAAATATTGATTTGCACTTCTCTGTTTAACTTTATCAAGGCTAAAACGAAATTGCCTTACTGCTTCTACTCCACGTTTATGCTCTCCGAGTGCTTCAGCCGTTATCATTAAGTCATTTTCAATGTCTGTTAGTGATTGCGGATTTAACACAAGGTGTGGAATTCCACGTATCTGTAAACCTTCCACATTTTTCTCCATCCCTGGAACACTTAAAGATGCAAGGACCAAATCTGGTTTTAATTCTTCAACCAAATCCATATTAATTGACAAATCAGGACCTAATTTAGGCAGACTTTCAATTGAAGCCGGCCAATCGGAAAAATCGTCGACTCCTACCAACATGTGTGTTAAACCGAGATATTCAATAATTTCTGTATTACTCGGGCATAAGGAAATGACTCGCATCTTTTAATATCTCTCCTCCCTAATTAGCGATTAATCATAAAACGCATGGATATCAATTACTATCCAGGCGTCTTTGACCAAGTTTATTTCCGTTCACCTTCGACCGCTTCCACCAACTGAAATAAAAAGCGGTAAATGAGTTGAAATGCCTCACCTATGGTTAACTCTTCCTTGTAACCCTCGACAAAATTTAAGGCGAAATTCAAATTCCATAAGCCGTCATCTTGACTGAACATTAAATCAAATTTCGCTTCATCCCCGTTTAGGAGGCTATTTAAATTTCCCCTTAATGATTTTTCAAATTTCTTTTGCAGCTTTAAACCTAACATAACATCATAGGTCCCAAAGACATCATCTGCCTCTAAAGAAACAGCTTCGACACTTATTAAATCAAACCAATTTGATTCAACGTAAATAAACTCATTTTTATGCTTTTTTAAGTAATCAAGACGCTCATTTAAAAATGCTGATGATTCATTCTTCAACATGTTTTCTGTTTCTTTATCACACCGTTCAATGTATGCGTCAGCGAATCGGATACTCGCATCTTTCTCTGAAAGTTGAAGGTTTCCAGCTAGTTGGTTTTTTTCAGCATACTCCTTTTCTTCTTTAAAAAGTGTGATTGCCCCTGTCTTTTGATTGGATTGCCTTTCATCTATGTATTGTAGGATATGGTCTTTTATCATCTAAATTGCTCCTCCTTATTTTCACAGTTCCTTGTTCTCCTTATTCTACTATAAAATGAAAGGAAACAAAAAAATAGAGGTGACTTTATAGTCACCCCCATTATTTATGATTAATTTTCCGCTAATTTAGCCTTTACATTCTGTGTAGAAGGTTTTACATCCCCTGGATCTTCCGCTTGCTTCGCGCGTTTTATAAATAACGCTAGCACCAATGCAAGACCGGCGATGAAGACTGTAACAAAGAATGCATCATTTATACCCTCTAACATGGCCTTCATTTGAATATCATGCTGCATTTTTAATTGCATCGCTTCTGTAATTTTTACTGACGGATCTGCTGGCATTGCCTTTTTAGCTGCTGCAATTAATTCTGTTGCATGAGATTTCGCACGGTTTGTCATCACTGTGACCAACAATGCCGTACCAATCGCACCAGATACTTGAGACATCGTATTGTTCATCGCTGTACCGTGTGGATAAAAGCGAGCTGGTAACTGATTCAAACCGTTCGTTGTCACTGGCATGTTAACCATTGACATCCCAAACATGCGGATTGTATATAAAATAATTAAATGAGTATATGTTGTTTCAAGTGTTAATTTACTAAACATATAACTTGTTACCACAGTAATCCCTAAACCAATAATGGCTAACGTACGTCCGCCGAATTTATCGAATAATTTCCCTGTTATTGGCATCATAATTGCCATTGAAATCGCACCTGGCAGTAACAATAAACCAGCATCTAAAGGAGAAATTCCTCGAATTGTTTGGACATAAATTGGTAAGAGGATCATCCCTGAAAACAACGCCATCGTAACAATCATAGAAATAGCAGATGATAAAGCAAACATTGGGTATTTATAAATCCGGAAGTTAAGAAGTGGTCGTTCTTGACTTAATTGACGAAGGATAAATATTACTAAACAAATAACACCGATTGCGAGGGTACCGTAGACCTCAAGACTATCCCATCCTTTTGTACCTGCTTTACTAAATCCATAAAGAATTCCACCGAATCCAACACTTGATAACACCACAGATAGGAAATCCAAGCGGATATCGACTTTCTCCTTCTTATCTTTAAGTAAGAAAACTCCAAGTAAAACAACAACAATCGCGATTGGTGTGACAAAATGGAAGAGCATTCTCCAGTCATAGTGTTCAATAATCCAGCCCGATAATGTTGGTCCAATGGCTGGAGCAAACATTAACACTAAACCAAAAACCCCCATCGCCATTCCACGTTTTTCAACTGGGAAACTGGTTAACATAACGTTCATTAACAATGGCATCATGATCGCTGACCCTGAAGCCTGAACCATCCGACCCGTTAATAATAATGGAAACGCATGTGCAAAACCTGCTAAAATGGTTCCTGCTGTAAACAAAATCATTGCAGCTAAGAATAACTGGCGAACAGAAAATTTTTGAATTAAGTAGGCTGATAAAGGAATGAGAATTCCGTTCACTAACATAAATCCAGTTGTCAGCCATTGAACTGTAGCTGCTTCAATCTCTAAATCCTTCATGATTGAAGGCAATGCTATATTAAGTAATGTGTTATTTAAGAAAGCAATAAAAGCTCCAACCATTAACACGGCAAGGATTCCGTACGGTGGTTTGCTAGTCTTTTTTATGGTTTGATCCATTAAATTTCCCCCTATAATAAATGTTCAAATTTTTATACCCCTGTTTCACACTTACATAATAATATACGCTCAGTTCAACTTTTGCAATTAAAAAAACCTGAAAAATTATGGGTTTGTAATCATGTATTAAATAATGTACTATATTTTTATACTATTAGTACAATTTGAAATAAGTGGTGATTTTATGAATGACCGAAAACTGCATGTGGTAAATATGGCTCATCAATTATTTATCGAAAAAGGATTTCAAGCAACGTCTATTCAAGATATTTTAGACTATAGCGGGATTTCCAAAGGAACATTTTATAATTATTTTTCGTCTAAAAGCGAATTATTAATCGCTATTTATAAAACAATTTACAAGAAACTAGAAAAGGACCGAAACGATTTATTAATCGGTCAAAACCCGGCCAGTATTGAGATTTTCATTAAGCAAGTGGAATTACAAATGATTTCTAATAGGAAAAACAAATTACTTGCCCTTTATGAGGAAGTACTAGCATCAAATGACGCAGATCTCAAACAATACATCAAACGGGCGCGTTTAAATTCGCTTCGTTGGTATTACAATCGGTTTATCGACATCTTCGGTGAAGACAAAAAACCATTTCTCTTGGACTGTGCGATTATGTTTCAAGGGATAATCCAATATAATATTCAATACAATCGATTGGCCCATGAATCGGGTGAAAAAGTAAGTAGTGTGGTCCGCTACTGCGTCGCGCGAATGGTTAAAATGGTTGATGAAGTGGCTGAATCAGGGGATCAATTAATCGAACCTAAAACTTTAGAAAAATGGGTCCCTGATTGTCCAAAAAACAATCATGAAATATTAACCCAGTTGACGAAATTAGCCTTAACAATAAGGACGTCAATAACCAAGAGTATTAAGGATTTAAGTGAGCAAAACAAATACCATGAACTTTTAGATTTTATACAAGAAGAAATCATCCATACAAGATCCCCAAGAAAGTTTCTTATTCAAAGTGCCTTTCTATCTTTAAAGCAAAACCCAGCTTCACTTTGGAAAAAAGAACTTGAGCAGCTTGATGAACTGATTGAGGCTTTTTATAGTTCTAGTGAGTCGGAAGATACAAACCCCTAATCTAAGGATTAGGGGTTTGTATATGTAAGGCTTTTATTATTTGAAAAGCGTTGTTGAATTTCCCAAATAAAATAATTCCTAGAATATTGTTTTACAACTACGATTGCATCTTCACCATTTTTTGTAAATATAAGCCCTGATCCCATCTGTTCTTGAAACTTCCACCCTTTTGATTTCATATATTTTTTTACAACATTATAATGGCTATTACCGTTACTTTCTGATAAGTATTTGCTTCGTTTCTCAGTTTTTGAGAAAAGTTCAAATTCAGAATCAGATAAGTGAAGCTTTATAGCAGAAATCATTAATGGGATTGGATTCCCCTCCTGAAAAAGTGCAGAACCAAAACTACTGACAACTAGAACAGATCCTGTGACCGAAACGATCACTAAGGTAATGGCAATTTTTCTAATCCACTCCACCCGTTCGCCTCCCTATATATCTCGTTATATAATTTGACGAGGGATGGATAATTTTGGTTTCGGATAGAAATATTACATTTTCGTTAAAATAGTTTTTAGGATGTACGGCTAATAATCAAATTTCCGATAAAATAGGATATTTTTTAAAGGTATAGTTGTAAGAATAGGGGGATCATAACAGACATGATCAACGCAGAAGTAATCATAGCAATACTACCCATGACCCCCTCTATTTCTCCCCATTCAAAGGCACGGTTGGCACCAATTGCTTGAGCAGATGTTCCTAACGCTAACCCCTTAGCAATTCTACTTCTAATCCTAGTTACATTTAAAAGAAAGGGACCAATCATTAATGAAAATATCGCAGATATACAGACAAATAAAATCGTCAGTGACGGAATCCCTCCTAATGTCTGGGATACTGATAAAGCAATTGGAGCAGTGACCGATTTTGGAATAAGTGACAACATTATTTCCTTATTCATGTGTAAAAACTTCGTCAACAAGATAATTGAAATTACACCCGTCAATGTACCAGGCATGACCGCCCAGAAAATAATCAGGAAATTTTTCTTAATAATTCTCACATGTTTATATAAGGGAACTGCCAGGGACACGGTGGCAGTTCCTAATAAAAGGGAGAATAATCCTGTTCCAGATGAATATTGGGCCACTTGTACATGAGAAAGTGTCAATAAACACATGATGAACACTGTTACCGTATATAACGGATTTAACCATGGCTTTTTATAAGCTTTAAATACCTTATTCCCTGCTGCATAACTTATAACAGTTATGCCGGTACACAACAATATATTAGAGATTATTGTTCCCATTTTGTTTCCTCCATTTCCTTTTCGTTTCTAAATACTCAGCAATAAAAGCTGTCACAAGAAGAACAACCAAGCTGCTTGCTGCTAGGATGATGGCTAATTTGATTCCTTCTACTCTAAAAATCCCTGCAAAATGCCATACACCTATTATGAAAGGAATAAATAAAAGTGTTATATGTTTAATATGCAGCTGGGCTGCTGTTTCGACCCATTGGAGCTTACATAAACCCGACACCAATGCAATAAATAAAAGTGCCATTCCAACAATACTTCCAGGGACAGGAAGTTCAAGCCAAGTAACGATCCTTGTTCCAGTTAAATATATAACCAATATTGTGAGAAACTGAGCAATAGTACGAACCATTCGGCTCACCCCCTGTTTTAAATTTAACCACCCATTTTTTTTATGGGTTCACAATTAATTTCTCTAACGTCAGTATTACACAACTATTTGAGTTTTTCTGTATACATGGAATAATTTCTAACATGAATTTTATTAAAGCGATTAAATTGTTGTTAGATAAACTTCCTTTTAATTCCGTGTTCCCGATGATTAATAAAAAACCGATTCCACGTAGTAGGAATCGGCTAAAAACTAAATATTTGACTATCTATTTAAGAAAGGATTTAGGCATGACTACAGCGACTACCTCGCCACGAGCACAGAGAATATCATTCGCATACACTTCTGTCTCAACCTTAAACTTTTTAGGATGTATTTCATGGACACTGCCGATTGCTTTTAAAGGGATCCCATGTGGAGTAGGCTTGAGAAAGTTCACATTTAGTGAAGCCGTCACGAACCTTGGGGGCTCTGTACCATCACCCGCTTCATGTCCATTTTTACAATGGAGTGCCAATGAAGCAGACCCTGTTCCATGACAATCTATTAATGAGGCAACAATGCCGCCATAAACAAAACCAGGAAGCGCTAAATGCTCTTTTTCTGGTGTAAAAATAGTTATAGTCTGATCACCCTGCCATCCAGTCCGAAAATGATGTCCCTCTTCGTTCAATCGACCACAGCCATAACACCAGGCAAAATCATCCGGATACTCATCTTGAATTGCATTTACAACCCTATCTTCCATTAAACTTCTCCCCCTTAAAAGAAAACGCTTTCATTCACATAATAGCACTGAAAAAATTATTAGGTCAACCAATTAACTAAATATTTGAAATATGAACTATTTTCACATGGTGCCTGACACCAACAGTCCTAAAATTAACCGGAAAGCAGTAAAGTATGTTGGATTTTTAATAGAAGGAATAGAGCAGTCATATCAATAAGGTTTATTGAAAGACCCCTTGTGTTACAAGAGGTCTTCAAACTCATTTAAAACTATTCAAACAACTTAAATGACTACACAATGGTTTGCTTCTGGTTTAACTGATCCATGAAAATACCAACAAACTTTCGACACCGCTCAATGTCATTCATTTGTAAATTCACCTCAATCTTAAGGGTGACAATTAATTTGGTGTGAACGTACAACATATCTCTAAATTCATCAACAGCGCCACAAAACTTCGGATAGCCACTATCTCCTGTGCCTACGATACCCGTCATGGTCCTCTTCACATCCATTGTTTCGAAGGCACGATATAATTCCATCATTTCTTGAGGAATTTCCCCATTTCCCCAGGTATAGGTTCCAATCACAACAGCCTCGTAGTTGATTAGGTCTCTAATTTGAATTTCTTCTATCCGATAAAGAGTGACATCAAACTGTTCTACTAAAAATAACTTCCAAATTAAATGAACAACTTCTTCTGTATTTCCTGTTTTAGAAGAATATATGATAGCAACTTTCATAATTCATCGAAACCGTTGGATTGTGTAACCTTTGCATAGGTCCTCGACTTCTGCTCAAAGAAATCGGATTTTGTTTCATTCATCATTTCATCACTGAAAACATGGATCCACGGCATCGGGTTATCTCTTTCTTTAAATAAGTTCTGTAATCCAAGCTGCCGGAGCCGCTTATTAGCAAGATATTCGGTATATTTTTCATATTCGTCCAAGTTAATACCTTCTATATCCTTCAAAATGACATGGGCCCATTCCTTTTCCAGCTGGACTGCTTGTTCTACCGATTTATACACATAATCCATATTCGCTTCAGTATATAACTCCGGGTTTTCTGATAAGAGTATCCGGAGAAACTGGGCCATAAAATATGCATGCTGCATTTCATCTCGTTGTATATAACTAATCATCGTACTGGTCTTAAGCATTTTTTGCTGACGGGCAAGGTGATAGAAAAAAGCAAAACCAGCATAAAAATATATACCCTCAAGATTTATAGAATTCACTCCAAGTTGAAATAAATTTTGAGGTGTTGGATTCTTTCTGAAACTCTCATATGCATCTAAGATCAGATCGTTTCTTTTTCGAACAAGGGGATCATTTTTTGCTTGATTGAACCTTTCTTTTTGTTCATGGATGGGTACAAGAGAACTTAATATGTACGAATAGGACTCATTATGCACCGCTTCCTGCTGAGCAATCACCGCGAATATTGCTTTAAAACTAGAATCTGTCACATAGTCCATCACTTGAAACATGGTAGGTGTTTGCAGGCTATCTAAGGAAGCAAGTTGTGTATTAATTCGTAAGAAAACATCTTTTTCTGTTGCACTAAGAAGATCCCATTGTTTAATATCATCTTGCATATTAATTTCTTGTGCTTTCCAAAAATTTGATAACAATGTTTGATATAAATCGTAGATCTGCGGGTAAGCAATATCATTCCAGTTGAGCAATCCAGATGATTGTCCGTTAATAATTCCAGTGGATTTATTAGGAAAATCAGGGTTTAGCAATTTAATTCTAGGCAGTGGGTTGTGAATATCCATATAAATAGTTCCTCCGATCGATGTTAATAGTTGTTAACTGTGGCATGCCTCACATTCTTCAATTTCAGTTTGGGAAGTGCTTCTGACATAATAAGTGGTCTTTAAACCTTGCTTCCAAGCTTCCATATGAAGGTTTAGCAAGTCTTTTGCCTTTATATCGTGCCTTACATAGAGGTTAAAGCTAATACCTTGGTCAATATGGCGACCTCGTGCGGCATTCTGTTTAATGCTCCATATTTGATCTAATTCATGTCTCGAACGACGATAATATTCGTATGTTCTATGATTTAAATCAGGTGCAGTCACTGTAAATTTAAAGTTCTTCTTTTCCTCTGCAAATTCAACTGAATAGATGGGATCGATTCCATCTGTGGAACCTCCTATTTTCGCCGTTGAGGAGTTGGGTGCAATCGCCATCAACCAACCATTCCGGATCCCGTGAATTGAAAGATCCCTCTTCAGCTGATTCCACCTATTTGATTTGTAACCTTTCCGTTCAAAATACTCTCCGGTATGCCATTCAGAACCACTAAACTGGCTATAAGCCCCCTTCTCCTTTGCCAGCTCCATTGACGAACTGATAGTATGGAACGCAATTTCCTCATACAAACGATCTGCATAATTAACCGCCTCACCAGATTCCCAGTACATCCCTTTTAATGCTAATAAGTGGTGCCAGCCAAATGTACCAAGCCCAACGGCTCTGTACTTTTTATTCGTAACCTGAGCCTGTCCAACCGTTATGGTATTTAAATCAATCACGTTATCGAGCATTCTTACCTGAATACGAATGAGACGTTCTAAGACATTCGCCGGTACTGCTTTTGCTAGATTAATAGAAGATAAATTGCAAACAACGAAATCTCCTGGTTTCCGAACAATCACGATATGCCCTTCATCATTCTGATATTCGTTCACAATCGTCGTTGCGGACATATTTTGAGCAATTTCTGTACAAAGATTACTGCAAAAAATGGAAGTTCGACCTTTACCCAATACATGCTTATTTGGATTTTGTCTGTTTACTTCATCACGATAAAACATGTACGGGGTGCCTGTCTCTAATTGAGCAACCATGATCCGTGTCATGATATCCATGGCACGGTAAGTTTTGCGAGGTAGAAGCGGGTTAGCTGCGGCCTCTTCATATTTTTCGGTAAAATATTTAACATCTGTTTCATCATAAAAGTCCTCTAGTCCAAGCGGATTCCCCTGTTCATCCTTCCAGCCCATCATTTGTTTTACTTGATGAGGACAAAATGTATGCCACTGTCCTATACTTCTACCGTGCTCATCTTTCACTTCCAACTTTTTCATAAAGAGGTCTGGTATGGAAACACCTGTGAAAATATCATGGGCTTTACGGCGTTCATCCCCATTATTTGTTTTCAAGTCAAGAAACCCGTTCATGATATCTTTATGGAACAAATCAAGGTACACAGCAATGGCCCCTTGACGCTGACCTAACTGATCAACACTGACAGCTGTATCATTTACCAATTTTATCCACGGAACCACACCAGATGAGTTTCCTTTAAATCTCTTAATATCGGAACCTAGGGCGCGAACTTTACCATAATAGATTCCAATTCCTCCGCCATCTTTACTTAACCGGGCAATATCCCAATTATTTAAATAAATGCCATCAAGTGAGTCATCTACTGTATCAATAAAGCAGGAAGAAAGCTGCCCAAAGCTTTTCCCCGCATTTGCAAGAGTCGGTGTGGCAACCGTCATATATAAATGACTTAATGCCCAATATGCCTCCTTCACAAGATGCAGGCGTTCAGTCATTTTTTCATCCTTCATGAGGGTCATTGCAATAATCATGAACCGTTCCTGGGGAAGTTCATAAACATTTCGATTATAATCTTGAGCAAGATAACGATCCGCTAGTAAAAATAACCCTATGTAATTAAATAATAAATCATGTTCTGGATTTATCTCTTTCGCCAGCTGGTCGATTTCATCCTTACTATATAAGTTTAAAAGATCATTAGAATAGATCCCTATATCTGTTAATTCTTTTATTAAGTTATAAAAATCTCCATATTTTAGAGAACGTTCATATCCGCGACTTTTTGCAGCCTTTCCATATAGTTCATTCAGATATAAACGGGCAGCGACAAATGTCCAATCCGGCTGGTCCATTGCGATTTGATTCACTGCATATACTAGAGCTTGTTGATTTGCTTCTAGTTCTGTTACATCAAGTTGACTTAGTTTGTTTCTAAGTTCCATTGTATTAATCTGATATTTCTCTGAAACTTGTTCTATAGATTCTAAAACGTAATTATGTTCAGATTGCAGTTCCTCAATTTTCATTTCATTTCCCCCTATAATAAAAAAATCCGCTCAACGGGAATTGAGCGGATGAAACGATAACATTACAAAAGGAAATAATTAACTATCCATGCCTCCTGTCGCCACCGTTCATCTTCTCAATCCCCGAAGAAGTTGAAACATCTTAAGAAAGACAGGTCTCCTGACTCATGCTTCTATCTACTTTGAACCCTTCCCATATAAGTACCTAATAGATTAGACAATCTTATACAGTGGTTTGTTCATTTCGTCAGCATTTACAGTTGCGGGGGCAGCTCTGGATTTACACCAGATTCCCTATTAAGCCACAATGGGCATCTTCTCTTAAGGCTAACACAATATATAGTTGTTTTTTTAAAAATAAAAACAATATGTAGTGAATCAATGTTATTAATAATAGTATAGTCTTTATGATATTTCAAGTCTATTATTTTTTTAAAATGAAACTAATTTGATTGAATATCCGTATATGAAGAAAGACCAAATTGAAAAGAGGCATTTTTATGGGGAACATTATTCTATTTACATTGATTATTGGGATAGCTGCTGCGCTTGTTCTAATACCAATTTTTAAACCTGAAAAGGAAAGTAAAAAAGAGGGAAAAACACTCAAAATCGGCGTGTTCATTGCACTTGTTTTGATACTCATGATAGCAGTGTTTGTATTCTATTATTTTACTAATTATGATAGAAATTTCACCTCGGTATGGCCGTTAGCTATTCTCCTAACCGCTGTTGGGGCCGTTCTTGCCAAAGGCACAGAAAGAGTACTTAAAGGAATTCTCTTCCTTGCAAGTCTAGGCCTTGGAATTTATTTCTTAATCGCATTTATCTTTAATGCTGATCAAAAGTATGAAGTTGCCAAGATGGATGAAAAGGTTGAAATTCAAACTTTTGATGAGAAAGAAACACCTGCCAGTGTTCCACCGCAGTTTGCACGCAATAAAATGAAAAAAGCGTTTGGACAAGTTCCGAACACAAGCTATTATGAGCTTGGGAACCTGCAAATTCAAAAGCTGAACGATGACTATGTATATATTGCACCTGTGGAGTTTTCCGGATTTTTTAAATGGTGGAAAGGAAACAGTACACCTGGTTACTTTACCTTAAGTGCAACGGATTCTAGTGCGAATCCTAAATTCATCAAATCAGAAATGATATTTACCCCTTCCTCTTATTTTAATAAAAATATTGAGCGGCATATTCGTATGAAATATCCGAAGAAAATTTTCTTTGGCGGTGTTCAATTAGAAATTGACGAGAATGGAAAACCCTTTTACATCCGTACTTATGGGAAGTTTATTTCCGCCCGAAATGGATTTACAGCTAAAGGTCTGGTTGTCGTCGATTCTAAGAATGGTGCAATGAAAGATTATCCATTAGCAGATGTCCCGGAATTTATCGATGGCGCAGTTTCGCCAGAAGCCGTTAGTTTGCAAAACAGCTACTACGGGAATCTTGTTCATGGATTTTGGAATAGTGTCTTCGGTAAATCTGACGTGAAACTTCCATCAGATGAAGGCACGGAGTCAAATGTAAGCCCCATCTTTGATGAGAATGGACAGATGTACTATTTTACAGATTTCACTAGCCCGAAAGAAGGCGTCGATTCCATGCTCGGGTACTCGCTGACCAACTCACGAACAGGAAAAGCAACATTTTATACCGGAAACCCAGAGCAATCTTATATGGATTCACAAGGGGCATTGCAGATCATTGAGAAGAAATTTATTGAAAAGAAATGGCTTGGGCAAATGCCGATTCTCTACAATTTTTATGGTGAAGCCAGTTGGTTAACACCTGTATTAGACTCAAATGGTTTTCTGCAAAATTACTTCATTGTTTCTGCAGCGAATCCAGAAATCTCCGTATACGCCAGCACTCCTAATGAGGCCCTTAAGCAATATAAAACCGCCTTACAAAGGGGCAAAGGTACGGTAGACGGAAGCTCGAAAGCACAAGAAAAACAAATCACCGGTACAGTGATGAGAGTCTATAAGGAGAAAAACGGGGATTTCACCATTGTCTCCTTCTTATTAAACAACCGCCAAAACTTTATCATTTCTTCCGAAAAGGCTCCACTCGCTATCTACCTTAAAGAAGGGGATAAAGTTAACATTCGCTACCTCGACACAGGCGAAGACTTCCTTCCTGCCAAAGAGTTAGCAATCGAAGCCTTACAATAGGGAAACAAAAATAGGGTGTCAGGCACCAATTGGTGCCTGACACCCTATTTCTCTTTACTGAACCTTTTGAATACGATTTTGAATGCGATAAGTGAACGGTTTAGGCTGGGCTGAGATAAAGTTGACTAACGCATCCAGGTCATTAGGACCCACTTCTTTGTTTTGAGCTTGGGTAAATACAGTAAATCCGTCCCCGCCGCCAGAGAGGAAAATATTCGCTGTCACAGTATAAGATTTATTTGGATCGATTTCTGTGCCATCTGGCAATTTAATACTAACTATTCTTTGTCCGATTGGTTTATTCGCATCCCAAGAATACGTTAAACCAGAAATTTGCAGCATGTTTGTCTTGGTTGCACTCCATTGCTGATTAAGCAAGTCACGAATCTGCTGCCCTGTCATCGTCATTTTTACAAGATCATTATTAAAGGGCTGAACGGTGTAAACTTCTCCCCAAGTTATTTCTCCAGGATCAATGTCAGCCCGAATTCCGCCAGGATTCATAAACGCGAATTCCGTTTTTAGCGCATTTCTTTGTGCATCGGCAATGAAACTCCCAAGGACAGACTCTCCATTCTCATTTTGTTTAGCTGTTAAACTTTCAGCTGTAGAGCCGATCACCCGATTAACGATGGGTCCCACTTTTGCTTCATAGCCCTCAATCATTTGTTTAATCTCTGGATCGGGCTTCATCCCCTCCTGGAACGTGGTGACAATCTCTGCTGATTTTGAGACTATCTCTTTTGTTTTTGGATCAATCTCAATATCCACATCCGAAAATGCAGTGCCATAGGAATACGATTGCACTACTAACTTATTATCGATGGTTGCGTTCATATGGGCGTGATTATGTCCGCCAAAAATAATATCCACTTCATCGTCAACCCGATTGGCAATATCCACCAGCTGCCCAGTTGGATTCTCTCCATTGGGACCGGAAGTACCTGGGTTATGGGCTAAAACAATGATTGATATTACACCTTGTTTTTTCAATTCGGCTACATTCCGATTGATTGCTTCTACTTCATCAGTGAACTTTAATCCGGCCACTCCACTTGGGATAACTACTGTTGGCGTCTCGGTAGTAACAACACCGATAAAGCCAATCGGCATTCCATTTACTTTGATCACTTGGTATGGCGGCAGGATTGTTTTTCCTGTTTTTTCATCGATTACATTCGCAACTATCCAAGGAAAATTTGAGCCGGCAAATTTTCCGGTTTTCGGATGTGATCCACCCTTAATCAGGCGGAGCAGTTCCGTTACCCCTTCATCAAATTCATGATTACCAACAGTTCCGATATCAAAACCAAGTTTATTCAAGATTTCAATCGTCGGTTCATCCTGTAAAAGGGCAGAAACTGGCGGACTAGCTCCAACCATGTCACCGTTTTGAATCAACAGTGTATTTTTGTTTTCTGCTTCACGCTGTTTTAAATAGGCGGCTAAATAATCTACCCGTCCAGCTGGTTTTCCGTTAACATTCCGAGTTACATTTAATTGTCCGTGCAAATCATTAATTCCTAACAATTGAATCGGAATGTAACGATTATTCGCTGCAGGCGCTTTTTTCTTAGGATTTTTCGTTTCTGGACGATTAGATTTATGCCCATGGTAGTCTTCTGATAAGCCTTGATTCTTTGCTTCTGTTGGCTTTTGTCTGCTAGACCCAACAGACTGGGATTGACGTACCGTTTGATCTTGGTGTTCCGATTCTTTAAGGTTACTAGCTGCCACACTTAGATTTCCAAAGCCCCCGATTAAAATTACGAGAGTTAACGAAATAAATGCTTTTTTCAACCAATCCATGCGTGCAAATCCTCCCACTATTTAATGAATGAACCATGGTATTTTTTGTTTTCAATGGAAGGAATATGCACATCTACATATCATAATTAGAAAAAGCCCACTATTATGCTTCAACTTCATTGTTGAAGACAAAATTATGGGCTTTTTAAATCGTATTAATGTCGTTAAACGACCATCAATTCTGATAGTTTATTTGCGTATTTTATGACAAACTTTTCAATTTTCTTTGTATCGTCTGGGTGAAACATATGCCCAGAATTCTCATACCAAACCAATTCTTTGCCAAGCGGAGCATCAAGTTCCTGAAAAAATTGCTCAACTGGTCTACCGTATACATGAATATCTTTTGCCCCATGTAAAAAGGCCAGAGGGACTTCTATTCTTTTTGTTCTTTTAAAATCAACATGTGCAAAATCCTCCACTAATGCTTGGGTGTAGGTTAGTTTGTAGGAACTATAAAGTGTATGGAAGATATCTTTCATGGAGTATTCTGAACTATTTAAGAAAAGCTTTAAGCTGCCAAGGATGCCTGGGTGCTTCACGGTTTTACTTTCATAAACCATCGAATTATATTTTATCAGTGGCCTGCGGAAATCTGTCCATTGTTTCAATAACAAATATGGCGGGCGGCCTAATTCCTCTAATTTCTTCAGTGTTTTCCAATCTTTCGCTTTTTCGGCCCGAGCCTTTAACCAATCAAAACAAATCTGATCATTATCCTGCCAATTGATAATTTGCGATATGCCAAAATATGCGTGAAGTTTTTCTGGGTACCTGGATGCGATCGATAAACCGATAATCGTCCCCCAAGAATGGCCTGCTAAATAAACCTTCTCTTTTTTAAACCGACTTCTTAAGATATCGATTAAGTCATGACAATCCTGTATATATTGCTCAATTCGAAAGGACTCTTTAGGTGTATTTTTATGATAGGTTTTTCCAGCCCCCCGTTGGTCCCAAAACACCACCACGAAATGTTTAACAAGCTCCTTTGTAGAAATAGAAACAGCATAATCCTGGCCTCTTGAAACAACGCCCGGAACCGGCATACAGGGGCCGCCATGGAGAAACAACAACAAAGGCTTCGTTCCATCATTTCCCTGAATCAGAACAGAATGCTCTACTCCACCCAAGTTTATCTTGTCAACCAAGTCAATTCCCTCATCAGCAATCGTAAACTCTCGCTTCGAAAACAACCCCATAATTCACTCCCCCCTCTTTTTATGTAGTAAATGCGCATGGTGTCAGGCACCATGTTATTGTTTCGCGATCAGAGCTTGGAAGGCTGCTGATGTTCTTACTTCAATGGTTAAGGCTCCTTTTTTGTAGATGGATTGGATGATAAAAGGTGCACCTGTCGTATTTTGAAATTTGAAGTCTGGGCCGCCATAGGAGACGGTGGCATCTCTGCCCGCAGGGACATAACCTACTGACAAGGAATGGTGATGTTTTTCAATATAACTAACACCTAATTGGTCCACTGAATTATACAGAGTGGAAGAAGTCTGGCAAATCCCCCCGCCAATACCATCGACTAATTGTTTATTCACGATTTCCTTTGCTTTTTGATATCCATGTTCGGCATCACTTGGCCCAACTGTCGTGTTAAAAGAGAAAATATCGCCGCTTCCCACAATAACATTATGGATTGCCTCTGCTGACAATTTGATATTTTTCGACCTTCCCACTACCCCACTGTTAAATCTGGTGGTATAGGTTGCAACGACCACTTCCCCTAATTGCTTCACATCTTCCGGCTTATACCCGCTCTCAGTCACATAAAGAGGCAGTTCCACATCTCCTCCCGCTGCCGATGCAGTTAACACCCTTTCAACCAACTCGGATTCTTCTAAAATAATTCTCGGTTTCCCTTTAATGATTTGACCGTTTGAGTCGATCTTATCGAGAACCATTCGTTGATCATAGCCAGGGGTAGTTTCCGTTCCTCTTGCCAATTCCTTTGCCCACTTTTCTAGTTCCTTTTTATACGCTTCGTTATTAGTTCCAAACCCCATGTCGGCTGGAAGAAAGGTTTTGATAATCGATTTCGTATTGGGGTCGATTACATTAACAGTAATAGGTTTTGGTTCTTCTTCCTTTTGGGGTTCTCCTTGAGGTGTTTGAACCGAATTTTGCTTTGGTTCTGTAACTTTTTCTTCAACCGCTTTTTCTTTCACTGATTTTTCTGTACAACCGGCCAATCCTAAAAAACTACAACTGACTAAAACTGCAATTAACCACGAGCTTTTTTTCATTTCCCCAACCTCTTATCCAATATTTTCATGCTTGATTTTGACTTCCAAATGAAGTCCATTCATTCTCCGATTTTATTCGAGATAACCTGTCAATATGATTGATAAGTGTTTCAAACATGAAAAAAGCCCCTATTAATTAGGAGCTATATATCATAAGAAATTATTTAATTTTCTGTATACTGGTTTATCTAATATTACTTTTCATTATAGGCTGAATCACTTTTGGTTCAGTTATAGTAAGTTCATTTTTCTTATAGGCATGCCAATAGGCCATTGCGATAAATACTGATCCGCCCACCGCATTTCCAAGAAAAACAGGGATAAAATTCTCTAAATAGGCTAACCAAGTAAAATGGCCTGCAAAAATCGCCGCAGGAATCACAAACATATTAGCAACCACGTGTTGAAAACCAATCGCGACAAAAGCCATCGTCGGAAACCAAATACCGGTAATTTTTCCGACCATATCATTTGCTCCATATGAAAGCCATACAGCCGCAGCCACTAGCCAATTACAGCCGATCCCTGAAATGAAAGCTTGGAGAAAAGTGGCTTCTAATTTATGGTCAGCAATACTAATCGTTCTTTCCAAAAATGGTCCTGTTTCCGTTAGTCCAACCAAATGTCCAAAAAAGTAAGCCACAAATAGGGCCCCGACAAAGTTACTAAACGTTACAAGGAACCAATTATAAATAACCTTCCTGGTGCTAATCTTATTTGCCATACTTGCTATTGGAACTGCCATCATATTCCCAGTTAACAGTTCTCCACCAGCTAACAAGGTAAGGACAAGACCAATTGGAAAGACAGAGGCACCAATCAAGCTGCTTAATCCTTCTATATTTCCTGTAAGAGTTGCTGTTACACGGATGAAGAGTAAATAACCTAAAGCAATAAAGGCTCCTGCCTCAAAACCCAGGATCAATGTTCGTAGCAGCGGGTAATTTGCCTTTTTCACTCCATTCTCAATGGTAATTTCCATAATTTTTTCGGGTTTACTGTACCCCATCAGAAGGACTCCTTTTAAATAAACTAGATTCTTTTAGATTGTGAAATATTTAACATATTTATTTTATAACAAATTCTTCTAAAATCCTGTGAAAATTTCTTTAACTATTTTTTAGCGCTTACATTTATCTTTGTATTCTTGCTTTTATACTCAAAATTACTTACTTCCCTCTTTTAATAGAGGTATACTGATATGGAGATAGGAATAACAAATCCAACTCATTTCGCCACACTTTAAAAAAATAACAACCTTTACACCATCAGAATATCGTCAAATGAACAGAATTGAATAAAGAAAAGAGGCTTTATTATGGATAGAAAAATCATTTATTGGAGTTTATTTGTTCATGGCCCATGGGAAATGTATCTTGCAGCAACAACCCAAGGACTCTGTTATGTTGGATCAGACCATAAGGGCTTTGAGGAATTAAGGGACTGGGTGCAGAAAAAGTTCCCTCAGCACCAATTGGAACCAGACGATCAACGAATGCACCTATATGCTGACCAATTCGCTGAATATTTTCAAGGAAAAAGGACGAAGTTTACTTTTCCAACCGATTTTTATGGAACTCCTTTTCAACAATCTGTTTGGAACGCATTAAATGAAATTCCTTACGGATCTACACATACATACTCGGAAATCGCAGAAATCCTTCAAAAACCTAAGTCAGTTCGTGCAGTGGCCTCTGCCATCGGGGCAAACCCAATCTTAATTACGGTTCCCTGCCATCGGGTGATTGGAAAGAACGGAAAACTCACTGGATTTCGTGGCGGTTTGGAGATGAAGGAAAAACTGTTGGATTTAGAAAAATTTGCTTCCAACATGAAGGGATTGTAAGCCCATGCCAAATAATATTTCTGACAGGATTGAATCACTAGATTGGGATAAGTTGCATCACCTGCTAGAAATACAAGGATTTGCAAAGCTGCCTCCATTATTGGATCCGCTTCAATGCCAGGAAATGATTAAAACATACGATGATCCATCCAATTTCCGCAGCACGATAAATATGAAACGATACAGATTTGGGGAAGGAGAATACAAATACTATCAAGCGCCTCTCCCACCTTTACTACAACAACTCCGTACGGGTTTCTACCCAGAACTGGCAAAAGCAGCGAACCGCTGGTTGGAGATCCATTATATGTAAAAAGGCAGAAGTCTCTAATGGGGGCTGTCGAGAAAGTCTCGATAGTCATTATTTTTTCACTGGAGCATTCCAAATATAAAGAGATTGCAACACACTTAGCCAGGCTTGAAAAAGTGTGTTGCAATTAATTAGGTTGAGAATCCCCCTGTTGATTGGAGCAGAAGGTGCGAAGACTCCTTCGGGAGTACGGGTCTGGAGAGACCCCGCAGGCGCCATGGCGCCGAGGAGGCTCGCCGGCACGCCCGCGGAAAGCGAAGCACCTGGAGCGGAAATCAACAGGCCCAATCGCAGAAACCATATATCAATAAAAAATTGCCGAGAAAAATAACGTTTCTCGACAACCTGAGGCAGAAGTCTCTGCCTTTTTATTTTATATATGATTTTGAAACATAACCTGTCGTTTTGCCATATTTGATTTTATACCATGAACCAGTTGTCGAAACAACCGTTACGGTTTGATTTTTCTTTAACGTACCAATCACTTTGCCTTTAGTGGAGGCTGAGCTGCGGACATTCAGTCGGGTTACAGTCACTTTTCCCGTTTTCATTTTGACAACTTTTTTAACTTCGAAACTAGTTGTCACGCTCGAACGATTTTTACTTGTGTCCGTCGCAGATATTACAACCGAATATTTCCCATTACCTAATGATTTGGTATTGTATTCCTGATTAATGGTCCCTGCTTTTGTTTGGATATCTTTTTTCAAGTAGCTTAGGATTTTACCGGAACTGTTTTTAATATACACCGTTACCTTTGCGTTTTCGTTAGTTTTAAAAGTAATGTGGGCTTTATTATTTTTGTTATCTATGCTTGCTTTAACGCCACTGAATTTAGGTGCTGTCTTGTCTTTTTTTACTTCAAAAGATGGCAATGTCGAAGATCGGTTATTACTCAAATCAACGGCAATAATTCCTGCATAATATTTTCCGTTAGCTAAAGAATAACTGTTATATTCTTTGGTAATTGTCCCTGCTCCTGTTAGTGCATCTTTTAATAAATAGGTGAAAATCTTGCCTTTGCTGTCCTTAAGATAAACTGTTACTTTTGCCTTTTCGTTCGTCTTAAAGCTAACAAATGTTTTATTTTTCAAATGATCGTCATTTACTTTGACTTCACTAATCGTTGGAGCAGTTTGGTCTAAAACTGGAGTCATTGGCGTTTCCTGAACCGGTTTAACTGCCGCTAGTTCTTCAGTTGTACCAGTTGTCTGTTTTGATGGTTCTGGTTGTTCTGTCGCATCTGCTGCTTTCTGTTCGGTTGGTTCAGCTGGAGTTTCTACAACAGGCACAGGTCTGTCACCATACTCTTTTACAATGGATGCACCATCGTAATAAAAGGCAAGAATCTGATTGTATTTTTGGCCTGCTTCGGCACGATTCTGTGCACCCCATTGACTTAACCCAACACCATGGCCGTCACCAAATCCGGAAACTGTAATGGTTCCGTCCGTATCTGCGATGTTTGAAACAAGATAACTCAACATCATCCGATTGCCGACCATCGCACGAATCTGTGAGGCTGCTACATTTTTATATTCTAATTTTTGCGGAATATAAGCGCCATTTTCGTCAATTTTATCTTTTGTTAAAAATTCAACCGTTATATTTCCCTTGGAAACACGATCGCCAGATGTTGGGGTGTGCAAGTTTAGTACAGGTATAGCTGTAATTTTAATTTCTTTTCCAGCATAGCCATGCGTGGCCATCCAAGCTTTTATCATATTAATAATGGTAGTATCTTTTTCTTTCATTTGGGTCCATGTCAAATTAGCGGGATTAAATTGCTGTTTATTTATGGAGAATTTCCAAGCAGTTTTTGCATCATACGGATCTTCTTTAATCGTTAAATATGAGAGTGGCGAGGAACCCCAGACATTGGCATTTGATTCTGTTTTCCCGCCATTACTTGCAGAGAAAACGGCACTAACTAGCCGGCCATTTGCCTTTAGGACTTCCCCTTTTGTTTCATCCACTGCAGCTGTACTATTGGGATTCCAAGTATAACCACCATAAACTTGATAATTAATCGTATCATCAATAGTTACTGATTTATAAGTAAGTGCATAGGTTCTTGCCGCTATCGCTTGCGTTTTTAATGCTTCACGGTTCCAACTGGCATACATTTCAGAAGGGACAACACCTTTTAGGTAATCTTCCATGTAAATCTCGTTAATCGGACGAACATACTTAGAATTTTCAGGGACAAATTGAAATGAACCTAAATAATTCCGATTATTAATCGATAAATAATCGGTTTCTTTGGCAGGTTTGATTTTAAGGTTATCTGAGGTAAATAACGGTGTGGTTCCATCTAGTATCGTTATTTTATTATTCTTATATTGTAATAGATAAGACTTTCCAGAAGTTAATCGTACAGTTGAATTCTCGACATAATAAACACCTGATGGTTTGATGGTTAACTCTGCTTTATTTCCGAGATTATTAACCAATTTCACTTTAATCTTGGGTTCTATGTTTTCGGCTGAGACACCACCTAATTTTATCATGTTACATACTATTAAAAAGGCCAAAAAGCCTGCAAACAATTTTTTCAATATCATTCTCCATTCATAAAAGTATGAAGTTCATATAATAGCATACTTTATGAATCTATTAATAAACAACATGATAATATTGGTAAGTCATAAGTCCTATATTTTTGTAAAAAATAAAAAAACTCACCAAAACTGGTGAGTATTATTACCGAGCAGTAATTTGAATCCATTTAGGTCCGGAACTGGTAGAAATTTGATACCAGCCGTCTCCTCTATCAACAAAAACCTTAACTTTTCGAGGAGTGATTTTTCCGCTTGACTTCGCGGATACAGACGGCTTGCTATAAAGTTTTACCGCCTTGTTAATTTGGAGGTATTTCACTGGTTTCGGATTTATATAAATCTATTTCGCTCCTAAAGTCGTATTAATTAAGTACCATCCATTTTTGCTTTTTTTCATAACCTTTACTGTTTGCGGAACGATCGTTCTCGTTTTTTTCATCGAAATGGTAGGCTTGTCATATAAATTCACATCATATTTAATCTTTAAATTTGATATGATCGGCATTAGAGGAATTATGGAGAGGTTTTTAGTTCCGCTCTTTATCCATCCATACCCTTTCCCATATTTTATTTTATACCAATCACCAGATTTTGCGGCGATTTCAACATTTTCTTTTAATTGTACATTTCCTATTTTAGGTGCCGCATTATATGGGAAGTTTTTTACATCAAGTCCAGGTTTGTATGTAATCTTTCCTTTTACTAGATATGTAGTTTGTACAGGTGACGGAACCTTCGCAGTAACCTTCGGCACGGTGGTAGTAATTAGTTCATGATGGACACCATCCCTGCTTTCACTAATAAACTTTAGACCCGCTTGCTTTGCTATTTTTTTGAGAGATGCACTTACGAAGTGTAAGCCATTTAACTGCTTTCCTTTTTTATCAAAAATTATGGCATCAAAAGCAATTCCTCTTAGATGTGGTGCTTTTGTGCTAGGCTTAGCAACCATTGTCCCCAGTTCATGCTTGCTGCGTACCGACCGTATACACTTTGACGAAACCCCATTTACAATTTCATAAAAGTGCTTTTGATATTGATAGGGACGATAGACGGATTTATATTGGATCTTCCAGCCTTTGGCTTTCAACAATTTTTCATAAATTATCTTGGCCGAAAGCAGATTGGGATGAACATTCTCCCAAATCACCATTTCCCCCTGATCCATTCTAATTGCAACAGGATCTGTTAAAGGCGTCAACCCTTTACACGTTGAAGCTAGCACTTTATCACTAGGATTAATTAACGGAAAAACTAGTGCTAATATCATGATATAAATAAAAATTTTAATTAAAAATTTTATTTTTCCTCCTATTAAATTATTTTCCTGATTAAATATGACTATATTATTATATCAAAATTCACATAATAATCTATAATTTTACAAGGAAAAAATACCCATACCTATCTTTTTTCTTATTTCTTCCGACAAATATCTACATATTTCGAGTTAACTCAGCAACCCCCCTAAAAATATGTTACAATTAAAAAAGATACTGATATTTCACTTGACCGTTTTGGAAAAACAGAAAGGGTGTTTTCATGGAAGATTTTATCGAAACAGTTTATTTCTTAGAAAATCCTGAGAAGAATATTACTAAATTCGCAACTGGCACCCAGCTGCGCTATGAGGACGTAATAAAAGAGGTATTTGGCGTAGCTTGTATTAATGATTTGCATATGATGCTTCAGTACAATAAGAGCTTTCAGACGAGCATTTGTAACAGCCATGGGATTAGTGAAAAGAAGTTAACGCTTGATAAAATCCTTCGTGTTGCTTCAAAACTAGATATGCTTCGTTTAAAGAAGCAACTCCTTAATCAACAATATGATAAAATAATTGATGAAACACACCAAGAAGATGATTTGCCGATTGAACGCCCCTTTGATGCAACAATTAAACTCCAAGAAGGAATTTTCCAATGGGATGACAGCAATTTTTCATATAACGCAGTTAAGCCAGGTGCCTGACACCTTTGTGGTAAATAAACTACAAAGGCTAGGTGCCTTTTTTCTTTGGATCAAGTGGTCCAATCGAAATTAAAAGCACCATCCAGGTATGGACAGTGCATTTTACGTTTTGACAAATTGTCAAAAATTGCGTTTAATTAATCGGTCTGACTAACTATTTGTTACTCTATTCAAAAAGGTCAACGTCCTTGCAAATGCATCCCTTGCATACTTTGGATGATAAGTAGGATTTGTATCATTGTAAAAAGCGTGTTGGGCATAAGGATATACAATTGCCTCAAATGATTTCTCATGCTTCTTCATTTCTTCAGCGAAATCAGGAATTAAGTTTGTAATATTCTGATCTTCCCCACCATAGAATCCGAGAACTGGACATTCGATATTAGCAATATTTTGACGGGGTGGACGTCCGTAAAATACTATCGATCCCGCATGGTTAGGATCCTGTGCTGCTAGAACTGCGGAAAGAGCGCCACCTAAACAGAAGCCAACAGATGTAACAGGCATTCCTTTTGTCTTTGGCAGTGTATTTCGTGCATAGTCAGCCGAATCTTTTAAAATGCGGATGAAATTCTCAGATTTATTTGGATCTAACTTCCCAAACAGAGTATTTAACGTGGTGCGCAGTGTCGCTTGTTTTTCTTGTGGCTGCTGCAGGATAGCATTCTCACGTTCAGAAGGATTAAACCAAGATGTATGTGGAATGGAATGTAAAAAGCTTTTCGCTTCAACAATCCTTTCCTCACTTAGTTCTTCTGATCGAATACCTTGATCAGCAAACAAATCTGGTGCAATGGCAACGTATCCAGCAGCTGCAAACCGTTCGACAACATTTTGAATGTGAGCATCTACTCCCCAGATTTCTTGGATTACGAGCACGGTTGGCCGTGGTTCATTTACAGGCTCAATTGAAGAAATATAGGCTCGTACCTTTCCGTTTGATCCATTTAAATATTGCCATTCTGATTGTATCGGCATATTACACCTCACTGTTTTGATTTTTTGTATAGATAAAGCATACTACTTCCTACATAATTTACCATATTAAGTATCCAAAAATAAATAAAATAGAAATAGAATATAAAAAAGCAGTCATTAATAGGCATTATTTTAGAGTGGCCTACTATAAAAAAACCTTCCATTCGATTAGAAGGAAGGTTTAGGGTTTTATATAAAGTTTTGTAGGCGCTTTAATATATTAGCGACGTTTTTTCTTATCTGCCTTAGTCAATCTTCCTAATAAAAACGCTCCTGCGGCAACACCGATCACAGTATTTGTTTTTTTGTTAAAGATTTGCTTTGCGACAAGGTTTAAGTTTTGAGGCCGTTCGGCAAGACGTCTCATGAAATAACCGTACCAATCATTTCCAAAAGGAACGTACGTACAGAAGTTATAGCCTTCCTTTGCCAGTTGCAACTGCATGTCTTTTCTAAACCCATAAAGCATTTGGAACTCAAATTTGTCATTCGGAATATCGTGCTTCTTTACAAATTCCTTCACATGCTGGATGATTCGATGATCATGTGTTGCAATCGAAGTGAATTTCCCATGTAACAAATGCCATTCGGCAATCTTAATAAAGTTGGCATCAATATCTTTTTTATCTTGATAGGCGATTTCTGCTGATTCTTTATAAGCACCTTTTACAAGACGAATACGGAAATTTTGAAATCTTTCAAGGTATTCTTGTGCATTGTGAAAATAGGATTGAATTACAGTCCCGACATTATTATACTCTAACGATAGATCGTCCAATAAATTAAAGGTTGGTTCAAGGTGTTTGAAGTCCTCCATATCAATATTGACAAAAATATCAAATTGATGTGCTTTATCAACGATTTCTCTTACATTATTTAAACAAAATTGATAATCAATATCTAATCCTACTTGCGTTGGTTTTAAGGAGATATGTGCATCCACTTTATGCTCATGAATCGCATTGATGACGTTAAGAATATGTTCTTTTGCTTGAGTCGCCTCTTCTTCTTTAAAAACAAATTCTCCTAAGTTATCAACTGTACATGAAATGCCATGTGCATTCAATTCTTTAATACTTTGGATTACTTCAGGTATATTGGTACCGGCTACGACACTTTGTGCCCCTAGTTTTAAGCCATATTTTTTAGCTGTACTATTTAAAAATTGATTTTGTGATAAGCCCATAAAAATGTCTTTCAACATAGCGATTACCCCTTGCTGTTGTTTTTCCCTCATTATAGCATACGCTTTCATTAATATTTATTTTGCGAATTTTCGAACTTAAATGCTTTAGTAGAAAGATAATGCAGCGTCCTGCCGGTCGCACAAAAAACAGCCCAAAGGCTGTTTTTTCATACGATTCTTTTGGTGTCAGGCACCATATTAGCTTTTATCGTACCCATCGCGTGATCGGTATTGCTGCGGAGCACGAGTTGGATAGCGTGCTGGAAAACTAAACATATGGACGAGTTGTGTAAACGGTATGGATGCGAACAGTATGAATGATAATATTACATGGACCTTGAATATGGTAGGTATCCCCAGCATAAGCTCTGAGAGCGGCTGAAAGGTGAATAAACTCCGAAACCATGGGCCAATGGTTAATCGATACTCGTAGGCTACCACGGTGTAACTATAAATGAGTGTCATATAGGTACCAATGGCCGCGATGATGAGTAATAGCACTATCGTGAAATAATCTCCAAATGTCGTATGAACACGTACCTTTGGAAAAGAAAACTTTCGAATAATCATGACCACTAAGCCGATTACAACCATAAGTCCTGCAACCCCACCGCCTGCAATGGCACCAAAATGATAGAGATGTTCATTAACTCCTATGGCTTCATAGAACCCAATTGGAATTAAGACACCCATTATATGCCCAATAAAGGCAAAAATAATCCCATAATGGAAAAGGACTGAACCGATTCGCAGCCATTTTTTTTCAAAAATCTCTGTTGAAGGGGCATACCAGCTTTTCCCTCGAAAAATAAAGCGATAGAATGTCCCAACAATGAGAATGGCACCGCATATATATGGAAAAATCGTCCACCAAAAACTGAATTCCATTTCCAACCTCCTTCGTAGACTAACTTAGAAGCAACTGAATTACCCGCCTAATCCTGGGTTTCAAAAGAAATCCCCCTTTTTAAAACCTGCCTATCCATTCAATTACTAACGATACATAACGGGATAAGGAAGTTCATCCAAATCGGCTTCCTCTCGTTCATTTTCCAACAATATGAGTTCCTCTTTTCCAGGCACCTCAAATACAAACATCATCAAAAGATCAATGGCTTTGTAATAGGGATTGCTGTCCGAAAGGTTGTTTAATAGCCGCTGGATAGCAAAGGATAAGCGCTGCGAAAGTCTGTTGAAGTTCTCATGCTCCGGTGCTGCGGCCACTAACTCTAACAGCATGGGAATATAATCAGCCAATTCCTTACCTTCATATTCAAAGCCGCCTTCACAAATGAGTTTTTGCAATTTAATTAAGGCAGCGCCCCGCTTCCGGCTGTCTCCCAGTTCATGAGCGGTTAAATAGAGGCTGGTTTTTTCCTTATAATCAAATGTTTCTACATATAGTTCTTGCAGCACCTTTTGTTCCATCTTGAAAAGAGGAAAAATCCTCGCTTCAATTTCGTTTCGAATTTCCTCCGAAGAAATATGTGCTTTTACAAATTCCTCAATAATTGACCGTTCTTTAAAAAATTCATCATTAGGGTAATCTAATATTCTCGACATGATGACTAAAATAGCCGAAGCATCATTTGTCATTGACTCTCACTTCTTTCAAATGGATAGGTGACCATTCCTTCGGCTGGAGCCAGGTCTTCGATGCTGCATGAACCCTGCTTATAATGTAAATCCCCATCCATTTCACGTCGGCCCGTTGGAATGACAAATCGTTCGTTATATTTGGCAACTGCAAGTAAACGAGCCATTTCTTCAAGTTCCTCACCCGTTGTTTTTGCTTCTTCTAAAAGCTTGCTGACTTTCAATTTATCTACACCGCCAACTGTTTTTGCACGCATATATACCCGCATTGCTGCCATCTTCAACAATACTCTGCGAATCACATCGGTATCATCGGCTGTTAATATCGACGCTAAATACTCCATCGGAATTCGCATTTGATCCACTGCAGGGATATAACCATCCGCGCTTAACTCATTTTCATTGGTAATATGATTCATGATCGGGCTGAGCGGCGGAACATACCAAACCATTGGTAATGTCCGATATTCAGGGTGAAGCGGCAGCGCGATCTTCCACTTCATTGCCATCTTATAAACCGGAGATGCCTGTGCACTTTGGATCCAGCTATGATTGATTCCCTGTTTTTCCGCTTCGGCAATTACCTCTGGATCAAATGGATCTAAGAAGACGGAAAGCTGAGCTTCATATAATTCCTTTGGATCTTTGACAGAAGCCGCTTCCTTGACTCTGTCAGCATCATATAAAACCACTCCGATATAGCGGATCCGGCCCACACAGGTTTCCGAGCAAATCGTTGGAAGTCCTGCTTCAGTCCTTGGATAGCAAAAATTACATTTCTCGGCTTTATGGGTATTCCAATTGTAATAAACCTTATGGTAGGGGCAGCCATTCATACAAAAACGCCAGCCCCGGCAGGCATCCTGATCGACCAGGACAATTCCGTCTTCATCTCTCTTGTACAATGCGCCGGAAGGACAAGATGCCACACAGGAAGGATTGAGACAATGCTCACAAATTCGCGGCAAATACATCATGAACGTTTTCTCATATTCCATCGCAATGTGTTCCTGAAGCTTTTGGACATTGGGGTCCATTGGTACTACTTCCTTACCGCCTGCGAGGTCATCATCCCAGTTTGGTCCCCATTCAGGTTTATCCATATACTGTCCTGTGATCATTGACTTCGGCCGGGCCACAGGTAAATTTTCTTTCTTTGGACTTTTATGTAAATGTTGAAAATCATACGTCCATGGCTCGTAAAAGTCATCTATTTCTGCCATATTGGGATTGTAAAAAATATTCGCCAGTTTCGAGATCGGCCCGCCTGCTCTTAAATGTAATTTGCCATTTCGCAGGACCCAGCCGCCTTTGTAACGATCGATGTTTTCCCATTCCTTTGGATACCCTGGTCCTGGACGCGTTTCCACATTGTTATACCAGACGTACTCCATTCCAGGACGGTTGGTCCAGACATTCTTACACGTAACAGAACAAGTATGACAGCCAATACATTTATCAAGGTGCATGACCATTGCCACTTGTGCTTTAATTTTCAAGCCAATCGACCTCCTTTAATGGTCGGACAATCGTCAATGTATCTCGCTGACTGCCTGTTGGTCCATAATAATTAAACCCGTAACTCAGTTGAGAATATCCGCCAATCATATGGGTGGCTTTCGGGTAAATTCTCGTCACACTGTTATGTGTCCCGCCGCGTGTTTTATTAATCGTATTTCCCGGAACGCCCATCGTTCGATCCTGTGCATGGTGCATATAGACTGCACCGCGCGGCATCCGGTATGTTAATACGGCTCTCGCAACAACGACGCCATTTCGATTATATAGTTCAATCCAATCGTTATCCTTTATGCCAATTTCTGCGCCATCTTCTTCATTCATCCAAACCACCTGCCAACCGCGGAACAGTTGAATCATATGGGTCGTATCATTGAACATGGTATGAATGCCCCATTTTTGGTGTGGAGTCATATAACGAAGAGTAATAGATTTCCCTTGATTCTCGACTTCCTTTTCACCTTTAATAAATGGTCCTTTAGAAATAGGCGGGATATACAATGGAAGTCCCTCGCCATAATCAAGCATGACTTCATGATCAAGGTAAAAACTTTGTCGTCCTGTTAGTGTATGCCACGGAATATGGTATTCCTTATTGACTGTGAACGGCGAATAACGGCGGTTATCATTCTCAAGACCGCTCCAAACAGGGGTCGATATGGCCTGACGAGGCTGGATGGTTAATGCATCTAACGTATAGTCCTCTTCCTCACGGCCTTCTGAAATATGAGCCAGCTTTTTACCTGTTTTTGCTTCCATGGATTTCCAGCCTTCAACTGCACGTTTCCCATTTGTGGCACCTGACATTAAGAGAATCGCATTGATTGCCTTCTTGTCCGTGTATAAATCCGGATAGCCTTTTCCTATCCCTTCATGCTTAGATGGTCCAAGTCGGTCCATTAATTCTTTATATACTTTATCACCTGGTATCCGCACACCTTTTGTTCCATAGCCGTTTTTAATATTGGGTCCAACTGTAATCCACATATCATAGACATGAGGATAATCTCGTTTTAAAATCGTAAAGTTAGGCATGGTTTTGCCTGGAATTGAATCAACTTCACCTTTGCGCCAGTCCTTCACCTTTCCGAATGGCTGGGCAATTTCATTAATCGTATCATGCGCAAGCGGTGACATAATAAGGTCCTCTTGTGCGGGAAGATGTTCCTTCGCAAGTTCAGAAAATTCCTTGGCAATTTCTCTGAATGCATCCCAATCACTACGTGTATCCCATGGCGGGTTAATCGCCGCATTAAATGGGTGAACAAATGGATGCAGGTCCGTACTGCTGATATCATGTTTTTCATACCATGTTGCGGCAGGCAAAATGATATCCGAGAACAGGCCTGAACTGGTCATGCGAAAATCCATACTTATAAACAGGTCGGTCTTACCTTCGGGCGGATCCTCAGTAATATTGACATCCTTTGGCTGCCACGAGTTTTCAACCTCAGAAAGGACGGAATCCTTCGAGCCAATTAAATGTTTAACAAAGTATTCGTGACCCTTTCCGCTGTCACCCAGTAAATTCGAACGCCAGTTAAAAAAAACACGCGGAAAATTACGCGGGTCATTTGGATTTTCAATCGCAAAATCAAGTCTTCCTTCTTTTAACTGTTTCGCTACATCGTCAATCAAAGCCAAATCGTTAACGGTGCGTGACCTCGCTTCCTTCACTACTTCCAATGAATTTTGCGAAAGCTGTGGAAAGCTTGGCAGCCAGCCTAGGCGTGCTGACATCGCATTAAAATCGGCGGGATGCATTTTTGCATATTCGCTTCCCCAATCAGTTTGGGAATCGTTCGCATCGTATTCATAGCGAAATTGCTCCGTTGCAAAATAAAAGAAGGATGTCCCGTTCATAAAGCGTGGAGATTTCACCCAATCATTCGCAAACGCAATCTGCCCAAAACCTTCTAAAGGACGGACCTTCTCTTGTCCCACATAATGGGCCCAGCCGCCGCCATTTACCCCTTGTGAACCTGTTAACAAAACGAGATTCAAAATTGACCGGTAAATTTGATCACTATGGAACCAGTGATTCGTTCCACCACCCATGGCAATCATGGATTTCCCATTGGTACGAGCTGCATTATCAGCAAATTCTCTAGCAACCTGGATGACATGGGATTTGTTAACACCGGTAATACTTTCCTGCCAAGCAGGTGTATAAGGATTGTTTTCATCGTTATAATCTGCTGGATAATTTCCTTCCAACCCTCTGTTGACCCCTACATGAGCCAGCATGAGATCATAGACGGTCGTAACAAGCAATTCATTTCCATCCTGGTCTTTTATCCTCTTCACAGGAACTCCACGTTTGTTCGTTCCACCCTCTACTTTTGCAAAATAAGGGAATTCGACCAGCACAACATCATCTTTTTCATCAAAAAAACTAAGCATCGGATCTATTTCTGAACCATCTTCTGCTGTCATATCTAAATTCCACTTGTTACCCTCATCCCAGCGAAAACCTTGACTGCCATTAGGGATTGCATAGTTTTTGAGATTTTCATCCCAAACAACAGTTTTCCATTCTGCTAATTTATCCCCCTGTGAAATATCAGAGGCCCGAAGAAAACGATCGGAGCGATATCCGCCATCCTTTTTTGTTAAAAGGACAAGATAGGGCAAATCCGTATATTTTTTTGCATAATCAATAAAATACGGTGTTTGTTTATCCACATAAAATTCCTTTAAAATAACATGGGTCATGGCCATGGCAAGGGCTCCATCCGTCCCCGCCTTGGCAGGCAGCCACATATCTGCAAATTTTTCATATTCTGCATAATCTGGACTAACGCCTACTACTTTTGTCCCGTTATAGCGGGATTCCACCATAAAATGGGCATCAGGAGTTCTCGTTTGCGGTATATTTGTACCCCAAATGATGAAATATTTCGTGTTATACCAATCACCGCTCTCGGGAACATCTGTCTGGTCCCCCCATACTTGTGGTGAAGCTGGAGGAAGATCGGCATACCAATCATAAAAACTTAAAATTGTTCCGCCAATTAATGATAGAAATCTTGTTCCACCAGAATAACTAACCATGGACATCGCAGGGATGGGACTAAAACCAACAATACGGTCTGGTCCATATTTTTTAATAGTATAGATGGTCGATGCAGCAATGAGTTGACATACTTCTTTCCATGTACCTCTAACAAAACCGCCTTTACCACGGGTCTTTACGTACTGTTCCCGTTTCTTCGGGTCTGTGACAATATTTTCCCAGGCTTCAACAGGGTTACTTGCCCTCGTCAGTTCATCCTTCCACAAAGCAAATAAATCCCCGCGCACATACGGGTATTTCACACGAGTGGGACTATATGTATACCAGGAAAAACTGGCACCACGCGGACAGCCTCTTGGTTCATATTCAGGAAAATCATCGCCTGTTGACGGGTAATCAGTTTGCTGGGTTTCCCAAGCGATAATGCCGTCCTTCACATGAATTTTCCAACTGCAAGAACCTGTACAGTTTACGCCATGGGTTGAACGAACAGTTTTATCATGCTGCCAGCGCCGTCGGTAAACCTCTTCCCAATCTCGTGGACGGGGATTTTCTTCGGTCCAGCCATCATTGATCCGTTCTCCACGGACTAAGTGTTTAAGAGAATGGAATAGATTATTTTTTTTAGATTGCATCGGTGTCACCCCTTCTTGTCAGGATATCAGCCAATGGGTTAAATTCTTCACCCAACAATCGAAACGAGTCACTCCCGCTTTCAAACTCCTCTAGAAAAGTATCCCAACTGGGTGCATTTGCTGCAGCAAGTATAAGGCGTTGCAATGTATTCATATCTTCAATTTCATAGATTTCCTGAATCAATTCACCATTTAAAACCCCAAAGCGCATCCTTAGTACAGCAATTAAATCCTCTCGATCGTCGATTAGCATTGGATCATTTTCAAAGGAAAACAATGATTTAGTCAGCTCCCTCTACAGTTTAATCATTTTGTAATAATTTGAGATTAACAATGATTTACATTTCTCGGCAGCCTCTGCAAAAAATTGAACTACGTCAGCATCAGGGACCCTCGCTTGTTCCAAGGTAACTTGTGTTGTCATTGTATGTGAAAATGATTGTGAAAACCGTAAAGTGACTTCGAACCCAGATTCATTTCTTTTGACCGTTCCATGGATCTCATAAGGATGGATATGATAATCCGAAAATGTGTCGGCCATTTGCTGGTACAACGCTGGTGCGGCAAAACGTAATAACTTTTCCTCTAATTCTGGTCTTTTTCTCATTTTCACCCTCATTTCCTGTATTACCCAAAATTTCCAAGCTTATTTTTCTCCCTCAACCAGAAGTTTATTCATTTCATCGTCATTATGGATTTGATCTATAATGACCAGACTATCTAATAATGTAATCATCCGTTGATTTGGTTCATCTGACTGTAATAGATTTTTCAGATTGTCTACAATCCTCCGCATGAGGTCATGATCTCGAGTTAATTGGATTACAGTGGTCAACATATCTGGATTTGCTTCAACAATATCTTTATAAAGCCCTTCCTCTTCCGCCTCGGCATGTTTCAATGTGCGAGATTCCCAATGTTCAATCGTAACTTCTATTACCTGTAATGCCTTTTCATTGTCACCATCTTCCAGGCATTTTTGAAATAATGTTCGTAACTCGATTGCTTCGTTTAGTGCGGCTTCATGAATGGACGAATGCGCATCTTTTTTTCTTAAACTAGGACCTGACAATGTCACGTCACTCCTTTCCTATTCCAAAATAGCAAATAACTAAAAATGGAAATCATTATAATCTTTTCCATATAGCCTATCTATAAACTTTAAAAAAGAGAGGTGTTGTAAAAAAAGGTGTCAGGCACCCAATGAAAGAATTGATATTATCCCTATCTTTTTGTTATAATGAGGTGGTTGTAACATTATTGAGGAGGAACATTTTTTTATGTCAATCGAGGTAGGTACAAAGGTACAAGGTAAAGTAACAGGCATCACTAGTTTTGGGGCATTCGTAGAATTGCCTGGTGGTACAACAGGGTTAGTTCATATCAGTGAGGTAGCTGACAGCTATGTAAAAGACGTAAATGACCATTTAAAAGTTGGCGACCAAATTGAAGTCAAAGTAATTAGTGAGAAGGACGGAAAGACTGCCTTGTCCATCAAAAAAGCTATAGATAAGCCCGAAGGACAAACCTCATCTTATTCCCAACGTCCACCACGCCAGGGAAGAGTAGATAACCGTTCTAAAGATTTCCGTGCAAAGAGTAATTTTAAACCTAAGGAAAATTTCGAAGATAAAATTGCGAAGTTTTTAAAGTCTAGTGAAGAGAATTTATCTACCTTAAAACGAAGCACAGAAACAAAACGTGGCGGTAGAGGCGGAAGACGCGGATAACTTTATCGTTTATTAATAAATCAATATATAGTGAAAGGCAAACGTGTTTAGACATGTTTGCCTTTTTTAATTGCTTCATTCCTTAATTGCAACAAAAAAAAGACAGGGCTCGCCTGTCTTTTTTTTCATTTAATTATTAATCGTGAAAATTGGTACCATCTGTCGTAGCTTTAATGATGCCGGCGCGAATCACAAAATCACCGAAGTGCTCGCCATCTTCTCGTTCAGTCGCATAGCGAGAAAGTAAAACTCGCAATTCACTTAATATTTCTTCTTCACCGATGTTCTCTCGGTACATTTTATTTAGTCGGCTGCCATCAAAAGCAGCACCAAGGTACATGTTATATTTTCCTACAGCTTTCCCCATGAAAGCAATTTCACCTAGACCTGGACGGGCACAGCCGTTTGGACAGCCTGTCATCCGGATGGTGATTTCTTTATCACGTAGGCCATTTTCATCAATGATCGTTTCAATTTTATCAATTAGTTCTGGTAAATACCGCTCAGCTTCAGCCATTGCTAATCCACAGGTTGGCAATGCCACACAGGCCATTGAGCTGCGGCGAAGAGCTGAAGTATGCTTGCCATCGGTCAAACCATATTGTTCAACCAATTCGTTTATTACTTTCTTTTTCTGTGCTGATACATTGGCAATGATCAAGTTTTGATTGGTCGTTAAACGGAATTCACCCGTATGAACTTTGGCAATTTCACGTAAAGCAGTCATCAGCTTATAGTCATCAAAATCAGCAACGCGGCCGTTTTGAATAAACAGTGTCAAATGCCATTTACCATTTACGCCCTTTTCCCATCCATAACGATCACCGTTATGGTCGAAATGATATCGTCTTGCCTCTTCCAGTTTCCAGCCAAGACGGTGTTCCAATTCTTCCTTCACGGTTTCAAGGCCCAGACGGTCTACCGTGTACTTAAACCGAGCATTTTTTCTGACCGAGCGATTTCCGTAATCACGCTGAATGGTGATCGTCTTCTCGGCAACATCATAAATTTGCTCTGGCTTACAGAAGCCAATGACCTTAGCAAGTTGTGGATAAGTTGCTTTGTCACCGTGAGAACTGCCCATTCCACCGCCAATCGCGACGTTAAAACCAATAAGCTTCCCGTCTTCGACAATGGCAATAAATCCTAGGTCTTGTGAAAAGACATCAATATCATTTTCTGGAGGGACAGCAATTCCGATTTTAAACTTCCGCGGCAAATAAAGCGGTCCGTACATTGGTTCAACTTCTTCAATTTCCGGAGTACCAGCCACTACTTCTTCATCAAGCCATACTTGATGATAGGCTCTTGTTCGTGGTAATAAATCATCACTTAGCATTTTGGATAAACCATATACTTCAGAATGGATATCAGATTGATACGGATTAGAAGTACACAAAACATTACGGTTTACATCTCCACATGCAGCAATCGTATCTAAAAGAGTGGAATGAATTTGTTGAATCGTATTTTTCATGTTCCACTTTAAAATCCCATGCATTTGAAATGTCTGGCGTGTTGTTAGTTTTAAAGTGCCATTCCCATTCCTTTGAGCGAGCTCATCCATGACAAGCCATTGTTCAGGTGTAGCAACTCCGCCAGGTAAGCGAACACGAAGCATAAACTGGTACGCTGGTTCAAGCTTTTGTTTGGCACGTTCATTGCGGAGGTCGCGATCATCCTGCAAATAACTGCCATGATGCTTCATTAAACGGTTGTCATCATCAGGAATTCCAGCACTTATCCGGTCTAACATTACTTCTTTAAGTGTCCCGCGTAAATAATTACTTCTTTCTTTGATACCTTCCACATCACTTGGAGGGCCTTCAGGCGCTTTTAAAATTTGATTAACCATGGTGAAACTCCTTTCCATCCCAAATCAGTATACGTCACGCTGATAACGTTTTTGCTGCTGCATATCGGCTACATATTCTTCTGCTTTTTCACGGCTTAAGCCGCCTTCTTTTTCAATAATGTCAATTAATGTATTATGAACATCATGGGCCATATGTTTTTCATCCCCACAAATGTACAGATGAGCACCTTCTTCAAGCCATTCAAATAATTCTTTACTATTTTCAAGCATACGGTGTTGTACATATACTTTTTCAGCTGTATCACGTGAAAAGGCTACATCCAATTTCGACAATACACCGTCTTTCAGCCATTTTTGCCATTCTGTTTGATAAAGGAAATCCGTCACAAAATGCTGATCTCCGAAGAATAGCCATGATTTTCCTTCTGCCCCAATTTCTTCACGCTCTTGCATAAAGGAACGAAATGGTGCTGCTCCAGTACCTGGTCCCACCATGATGATTGGAGCCTCTGGGTTATTTGGAAGCTTGAAGTTTTCATTATGTTGGATATACACTGGCACGGTATCGCCTGGCTGCAGACGCTCCGCTGTCTGAATGGAACAAACCCCATTTCGTTTCCGGCCGTGTGCCTCATAACGAACCGCTCCGATTGTCAAATGAACCTCATCCGGGTTTGCCGCTAAGCTGCTTGATATCGAATACAGTCGGGACGGCATTTTTCGAAGAATGGACACAAACTCTTGTGCTGAACCAACCCAAGGAGTAAAATCACGGACTAAATCAAGTAAGTCGCGTCCATCCAAATATGTCTTTAATTTCTCTTCATTACCTGGTGAGAGCAGTTCCTGTAAATTTTCATTTGCAGTAAGACGGGCTGCCTTCTCAATCAACGGTTTCGTTAACGTCGTAATTTCAAAATGTGTGGTAAGTGCTTCTTTAAGCGGGAGAATTTCTCCTTTTTTATTCACAGTCACCTGTTGTTCTGGATCCCAGTTCATTTCCTCTAATAGCGAGGTAACGAGCGCGGGGTCATTTTCTGGATATATCCCAAGACTATCTCCCGGTTCAAATGTAAGTCCAGATCCTTCAAGCGACAACTCAAGGTGGTGCGTTTCTTTATTTGAGCCGCGGCCATTCAGATTGATATTTTCTAATACTTCTGCTTTAAATGGATTTGATCTTGAATACGTTGATTCTACTGCTTGAGATACCAGTTCCTGTACTGGAACTTGGCTGCCGGCGTCTGCTTCTTTTAAATTACTAAGCACACCTGCAAGCCATTCAGATGCTGGCTCATCGTAATCAAGATCGCAGTCAAAGCGTGGGTAAAGCCTCGTACCGCCAAGTTCTTCCAACCGTGCATCAAAGTCTTTTCCTGTTTGACAGAAAAATTCATACGAACTGTCACCCAGTGCCAAAACTGAGAAACGAAGATGGTCTAGTTTCGGAGCACGTTTTCCATGCAGAAACTCATGAAAGGATATGGCATTATCTGGCGGAGTGCCCTCGCCATGGGTACTAGCGACGATCAGCAGATTTTCAACCTTTTTTAAATTGTTAGGTTTAAAATCGCTCATTGATAAGACAGTTACTTGGAACCCAGCTGCCTCAAGTTTCTTGCCCGCTTTCTTAGCAAGACCCTGAGCGTTACCCGACTGTGAACCAAAAAGGATGGTCACATCTTTAGAAATTACTGGTGCTGTGATTCCTCCCGGTTGTTCAGATACCTGGGCATTTCCAGACCCTGAAATCGAAGAAAATTGGGCTGCTGCCAAGAATCCGCTCAACCAGACTTTTTGAGATTCTGTCAACGTAGGCAGTATCCGGTTTAGGAGTTCTGCTTGCTCCTGATTAAAAGGACTGTTCAATACTTGAAGTTGCACTAAAATCCACCTCACAAAGGATTATTAACTGATTGTGATCATTTATTTATCATGCCTTGTAATAAAGATTCTTACAGTACACAATTTTCAGTCAAAAAATGATTAATATAATAATAGTTTTACTATTCCTATAAGTCAAGTCGGTTTTAATGATTTAATCCATTAAAATCTGTTAAAATTTTGGTTTTTTTAAGTGGATGCATGTTACTACAACAATTAAATAAATATATAGCGCAATGTAATAGCATACCGCGACACTTTTCCAATGCTTTGGCTTTTGTCACGTCACACTGTCCTCATTGCGCCAGAATTTTAGGAAATGTTATCTATTTCTTCTGTTTCGGTTACGCAAAAACGTCGGAATGTCAATTGATTCCTCTGTATCCTGTCCATAGCTTCCATAATCATGCGAAGGCTCTTCATGAATCACTTGTTCTTGTTTTGGCTGGGAATGGACCTGCTGAATTCTTGATGTTCCTTCTTTTTGAATTGGAGTAGACGGCCTAGTGGTTCGTGCCAGTTTATCAACAAAACCTGTAGCAATCACTGTAATCATGATTTCATTTTTAAAATTTTCGTTAATAATCGAACCAAAAATCATATTTAGATCTTTATCAGCTGCTGAAGCGACAAGGTCCGCTGCCTCTTGCACTTCATATAAACTTAGATCTTTCCCTCCAGTTATATTCATAAGAATCCCTTGTGCTCCGTCAATCGACGTTTCTAATAAAGGACTAGAAATGGCCTTTTTTGCTGCCTCTACTGCGCGTCCATCACCTTTTGCAACACCAATACCCATTAAAGCCGTACCTTGATTACTCATAATGGTCTTAACATCAGCAAAATCCAAATTTATTAATCCAGGAACAGCTATTAAGTCAGAAATCCCTTGAACACCTTGACGCAGAACATTATCCGCTTCTCGGAACGCTTCAATCATCGGCGTTCTTTTATCAACAATTTGCAATAGGCGATCATTTGGAACTATGATTAATGTATCAACTGCTTGACTCATTAGCTCAATTCCACTTGCTGCATTTGAAGCACGTTTACGTCCCTCAAATCCAAAAGGGCGGGTTACAACGCCAATTGTCAGGGCACCAAGGGCACGGGAGATTTCAGCAATCGCAGGGGCAGCACCTGTTCCTGTACCTCCACCCATCCCAGCAGTGACGAAAACCATGTCGGCTCCTTTTAATACGTCCTCCAGCTGTCTTCTGCTTTCCTCAACCGCTTTTCTGCCAACTTCGGGGTTAGCGCCAGCACCTAATCCTCTTGTCAACTGTGCTCCAATTTGCATTTTAATTTCTGCTTTTGATAGATTTAGAGCTTGGGCATCTGTATTGACAGCAATGAACTCGACACCTTGAACTCCGCCTTCAATCATCCGATTGACAGCATTATTTCCGCCACCGCCAACGCCAATTACTTTTATTCTAGCTACTTGATCTATATCCATGTCAAAATCCCACATATTATTCCTCCTACTTATCATCCGTTAAATTATTTGCCTCGCTATTAAAAAAAATCATAGATTTTTATAATCTTGCAATCGATTAGTTACAAATAATCATATATCGTATGTATATTTTTTTCCTATTCCTATTTTACCAAAATAATAGCAGATTTAATATAGTAAGCTAACACTCAATTCAGATAAATTTGTTGAATTTTGAGGAAAATACTAGAAAATTTGTTAAATTTATTAAACAATTTTTTTAAGTAGTTCTTTTGAAATACTCCCATCGATAGATTTTATTAGCATGCTAGGATACTGCCATCAATTCTCTATCATTCTGCTAGCATGAAGATAGAGTGTCACTAGCCTGCTTCTATAAGAAAAAATACCGTTAATGCTGCCGCATTAACGGTATTTTTGATGATCAGCTTTTTAACTTTTGATTTAGCTATAAACGGTATGTACTTTTATAACGCAGGCGCTTCCAACCCCATATGACTCCACTCTTCCCGGGCTGGTCCATAAACTCCAGGTACATTTAATCCAGCTTGGCGCATTAGTACTGTCATTTGGCCGCGATGATGAATGATGTGTTTAATTAAAAGAGAAAGTGTCACTCCTTTTGGCATTTCCATACCAAACACGTTTTTCATTTCGGTTAAGGATGCATCCGTCCATTGCTGCTGTACTGCCTCGATTGTATCAGCAGTAACCTTTCGAAAAGTGTCAGCAATGATTTTCGCCGAGGTCGGTACTACATCTCCATTCTCCACATTTTCAGCAGTAATGCCGAATTCGTTAAGCATTCCAGGAGTGCTCGCAACCACATGCCACGCAATTCTGCCTAGCGTTCGGTCTTCTGGGGAAACTTCTTGTTGAAGTGATTGGTCCGTTAAAACATCTAACACCTTTTGTGTAGAGGATGCCTCTTGATTCCATTCTTGGATAAATTCAGATATTGATGTATACATGATTTTTTTCCTCCTACTTTGATACGTTTAACAATAAAAGTATATCATTCTTACCATTAACAGCAAAATTTACCACATCAAATCTATCTAAAACTCCTCTACGGTTGAAATATATGGTAAGTTTCGGTACATTTGTGCGTAGTCAATCCCATAGCCGACAATGAATTCATCTGGGATGACAAAGCCTACATAATCAACTGGCAAGTCTACTCGCCTTCTTTCAGGCTTGTCTAAGAGCGTGCAAATTTTTATTTGTTTCGGCTTATGCGCTATTAAATGACCGCGCAAGAAATGCAATGTCAGACCACTGTCGATAATATCCTCAACAACTAGGACATTCTGATTGGTAATATTTGCATCAAGGTCCTTCAGTAATCTTACTTTCCCTGATGACTCTGTCTCGTCCCCATAGCTTGAAACGGAAATGAAATCAATATTAATATTCCCCTTCATCTCACGAATCAAATCAGCAGCGAAGATAAACGATCCTTTTAAGACGACGATTAAAATAATGTCCTCATTATTGAAGTCTTTTTCAATTTGTTCCGCTAACAGCTTAACTCGTTCTTTAATTTCTGTTTCAGAAATCATCACATCTTTAATTCTATAACCCAAGATTTCCACCTCATTCTAAAAAATAAAAATGCCAATACGAAAAATCATCTAGTTTGATTTTTCGCATTGGCATCGATTGTTATACCCCTTTATAAGCAAGGCGGTAAATTTCTGCTAATTCAGTTACTAGCGGAAGTTTGGGATTTGCTGTGGTGCATTGGTCTTCGAAAGCCCGATCTGCTAGGTAGTCAACTTTGCTTTCAAATTCAGCTTTATTTATATGGTTTGCTTCAAGGCTCATTGGCACTTCCAATTCCTGTGCCAATTTAATAATGGCTTGAACGAGGCTTTCTACACCTTCCTCGGTGTTACTTGCAGGTAATCCTAGAATTCTAGCGATTTCAGCATAACGTTTGTCAGCTTTGAAATGATTGTACTTCGGAAAAGCTGTAAATTTCTTTGGCTTGGCGGCATTATAACGTATTACATGTGGCATAAGTACAGCATTTGCCCGTCCGTGTGCAATATGGAACTCGGCACCAAGTTTATGGGCAAGACTATGGTTTATTCCTAAAAATGCGTTAGCAAACGCCATACCAGCAATTGTTGAAGCATTATGAACCTTTTCTCGAGCTTCTTCATCCTGGCCGTTTTTGTAGGCTCTAGGCAGGTACTCAAATACGAGTTGGATGGCTTTAATTGCGAGGCCATCAGTATAATCATTTGCCATACATGACACATATGCTTCAATGGCGTGTGTCAAGACGTCCAATCCGGTATCGGCTGTAATGTGTTTTGGCACCGTCATCACAAATTGCGGATCGATAATGGCAACGTCAGGAGTTAATTCATAATCAGCCAGCGGATATTTAATATTTGCTTCTTTATCAGTAATGACCGAGAATGACGTTACCTCCGAGCCTGTTCCAGAAGTGGTAGGAATGGCCACAAATTGTGCTCTTTGGCCAAGATTAGGATATTTTACAATCCTTTTGCGAATATCTAAGAATTTTTGTTTTAAGCCAAAGAATTCGGTTTCTGGATGTTCATAGAACAACCACATTCCTTTGGCCGCATCCATTGCGGAACCACCGCCAAGTGCAATGATTACGTCAGGCTGGAAATTAGCCATCATTTCTGCACCCTTCATCACCGTTTCAATGGACGGATCTGGTTCTACTTCTGAAAAGATTTCACAATGCACATAATCAGGACGTTTTCTTAAATAATATAGAACTTTATCAACATATCCTAATTTCACCATTCCAGGGTCTGTAACTATAAAGGCTTTTGAAATTTTTGGCATTTTTGCTAAGTACTGTGTCGAGTTTTTTTCGAAATAAATTTTAGATGGTACTTTAAACCACTGCATATTAATATTCCTTTTCGCTACTTTTTTTATATTCATTAAATGAATGGTACCAACGTTTGTTGAGACAGAATTTCCGCCATACGTACCGCAGCCAAGGGTCAATGACGGCATATAAGCATTATAAATATCACCGATTGCACCTTGTGAGGATGGGGCGTTGACAATTATACGTCCCGCTCTCATTCGCAAGCCGAAATTCTTGATCACAGATTGGTCAGTGGTGTGAATAACAGCGGAGTGCCCTAAACCACCAAACTCCAGCATTTCCTCAGCCCGTTTGAATCCTTCTTCAAGATTACTTACCATATAACATGCAAGGACAGGGCTTAATTTTTCCCTTGAAAGTGGAAATTCAGGACCAACTCCAGTTAATTCTGCGACAAGAATCTTTGTTTCGTCAGGAACCTTCACTCCAGCCATCTCAGCTATTTTAGCGGCAGCCATTCCAACAATATCAGGGTTAACGGCACAAGAATGTACATTAATAACCAATTTTTCGACCTTCGCTTTTTCTTCCTCAGTTAAAAAGTAACAATTATTTGAAATCATTTCTTGTTTAACATGATCGTAAATTTCTTTATCAACAATAACCGCTTGTTCAGAGGCACAAATCATCCCATTGTCAAAAGTCTTTGATAAAATTAAGTCATTCACTGCTTGTTGAAGATTCGCTGTTTTTTCAATGTAGCAAGGGACATTTCCTGGTCCAACACCTAGTGCAGGCTTACCTGAACTGTATGCAGATTTCACCATTGCCGCTCCGCCTGTGGCAAGAATTAATGAAATTCTCGTATGATTCATCAGGGCTTGAGTAGCTTCGAGCGACGGTGTTTCAATCCATTGAATACAATTTTCTGGTGCTCCTGCCTTAATGGCTGCATCTTTTAGGACTCTGGCCGCTTCACTGCTGCATTTTTGTGCCGATGGATGGAAAGCAAAAATAATTGGATTTCTCGTTTTTATCGATATAAGTGCTTTAAACATTGTAGTCGATGTTGGATTGGTTACTGGTGTAACTCCGGCAATAACCCCTACCGGTTCCGCAATTTCAATCATGCCTTCATGTTCATTTTCGTTAATAATTCCAACGGTTTTATCGTATTTAATATTATGATAGACATATTCTGTAGCAAACATATTTTTGATGATTTTATCTTCGTATACGCCTCTCCCAGTTTCTTCAACCGCTAATTTCGCCAGCGGCATATGCTGGTCAATACCTGCCAAGGCCATTTCTTTGACAATTTCATTAATCATTTCTTGGTCAAAACTGCGGAACTCAGCCAAAGCTTTTAGACCATTCTCGACCAGTAGGTCCACCATCTCTGTTACATCTTGCTTTTCTTTAACTGCCTTTTCTACAACTACCATTGTAATACCTCCGTTTGATTAATTATTTGTGAAACTTTTCACAAATTATATTAAAAAAAATAATCTATTAAGCGGGTATTTTCTCAGGTGTCTATTTATTTGTTCTTTTGTGATTCATTTCACATAATTGATTAAAAAAATGTTTCCTACTTAATCTTCTTTCACAAATGGTTATTCACAAACTGGATTACGGGGAATCTTTTCAAATAATATGTCCGACAGAACCTTTGAATATTTTTTTACAATGATCACGTAATTAACTGTCCAAATATAGGAGGGAATTTCTTCATTTTCTTTAAAATACATCGCCTCAAATTCGTCCTCTACTGTTTCTTCAAATAAATCCAGGCTATAAATTTCAGAATCTGTAGAGAAGGTCTTCCATTCACAAACCATCATGTCTTATCACTCCTTGTTTGTTTATGGATTCATCATAACATATATTTTTAATAATAATTTGTGAAGTAATGAACAATATGTGAATTGTGGTTAATTTTACTAAAAATAGTCTATTTCCATATTTGACGATGTTTTCAACTGATAATATCGGAATATATTAGATGAATAGGGTATTTATCTGAAACGATTACAACCAATAAACTATTTTAATATAATATTAAATTGAATTAAATATGCTTAATTCCTAATGAAAGATGATAGTGGCAAATTAAGGGTTCCGGTCATTTAACAGCTATCTTAATACCGGAACCCCACATGAAACTAAATTTCGGGCAATTATATATCGTTAAATCAATTTAATTTCTCTTGGCAGTTTAATAGAAGTCAGAATGTCCGTCTCCCTCACACGGTCCTCTGCATAAGAGGAACCACTCAAAATCTCGTGATCCAGATAACCCGGATGACACATTACTTCGACCGTTTGCCCGTCTTGAACACGTGTGACTAGTTTCTCAAAGTAATCATAGGTCGCTCCCGCTCCATAAAAATCATGTAAAAACACATCCGAAAATGCAGCAACTCCCTCTACTGCATCCAATGAAAAACGTCTAGCACTTAAATTGTATTTTTTTGCCAGCATTTGCACCACCGGTAAAAATTCCGTAATGGTATGGACATGATGATGGCTGTCAAAATGAGTCGGTGTAAGACCTGTTTCAAGAAACTTATCAATTTGCGCACTCCACTCTCTAGTCAGTTCATCAAGCGATATCTCCCGTTGCTCTTTGAATTCAGAAATTCGTTTAAAACTGCCATTCTCATTCACTAGTGACGGAACTTCAGTTAAAAGCGGCTTCCCACAGGTGAGGACCAGATGAATCCCGACTTGAAGATTTGGATTAGCTTTCGCGAGCTCCACGGCATGCGCCACACCAGGCATGTTCATCATTATTGTGGTGGAATTAACAATACCATTTTTATGAGCATCAATAATTCCATAATTAATGCCTCTTGAATACCCAAAATCATCTGCGTTTACAATTAACTTAATCAAGCGGTATAACCTCCTTGGTAACCGGCGAAAAGGCAGCAATCCGGTGCCTTTTCGATAATTTTTGGCTGTGTTAACCTGTCTGTTGATTTCCGTTCCAGGCACTTCGCTTTCCGCGGGCGTTGCGGGGAGCCTCCTCGGCGTTTCCATCGCCTGCGGGGTCTCCCCTGCCCCGTACTCCCGCAGGAGTCTTTGTGCCTTCCCCTCCAATCAACAGAGTGTCGAAATCAGAATTAACTTTTAACACAGTCTAATTTTTAAAGAAATTAGGTAAGTATTTTTTATGTGCTTCTAACATTTCGTCGACGATTTGTTTCGCAATGGTATCAGAAGCAACTAATGGATTAATTGTTAGCGCAAGAATTGCTAGATTATAGTCTCCCGTTACCGCAGCTTCGGCTGCGACCCGTTCAAATGATTTAATTTGTTGAACAAGCCCTCGGACCGGCACGGGGAGATCGCCCATCACAAGTGGTTTTGGACCCTCTTTTGTAATGATACAGCTAACCTCAACAGCAGAATCATTAGGAATGCTCGCGATAGAACCATTATTTAACGTATTAACTGGTTGAATATCCCCTTTGTCATTATAAATAGATGAAATTAAACGGACTGCTGCATCACTGTAATATGCGCCACCCCGTTTTTCAAGTTGTGGAGGTTTTATTGATAGATTAGGATCCTTATAAAGTTCAAAAAGATCCTCTTCTAACTTTTTCACCACTTCCGCACGTGTCCCAACCGTTTCTGCATTTTTGATGTCTTTTTCGACCATTTCACGACTTTTGTAATAATAATTGTGATACGGACATGGGAGGACCCCTAAAGCTCGGATAAATTCAGGCTCCCAGCCCTGCCCTTGAATATTCTTTACGAAACTTGAATTTTCTGGATTGGTTAAAAATTCGATGACCTGATCTTTTACACTAATGCCATCCATGTAAACATCTAAGCCGTACACCATATGATTTAACCCGGCAAAGTCAATACGGACACGGGAATGTTCAACTTTTAGTAGTTTTGCGATTCCCATTTCCATCCCTATCGGTACATTACAGAGTCCGACTACCTTGCGATGGTCACTATAGCGAAGAACCGCTTCCGTCACCATCCCTGCCGGATTGGTAAAGTTAACGAGCCACGCATCAGGACAAAGTTCCTTCATATCTTTAACAATATCCAAAATAACTGGGATCGTGCGAAGTCCTTTAAAAAGCCCACCTGGTCCGTTCGTTTCTTGGCCAAGTACCCCATACTTTAACGGGATCCTCTCATCCTTAGCCCTTGCGTCGAGGAGACCCACCCGAAATTGCGTGGTCACAAAATCAGCATCCTTTAATGCTTCTCTTCGATCAAGTGTTAGATGCACTTCGACAGGAAGTCCAGCCTTTTGAAACATCCGTTTCGCTAAGTTTCCAACTATTTCTAATTTCTCTTTTCCTTCCTCGACATCCACTAGCCAAAGTTCGCGTAATGGTAGTTCATCATATCGTTTGATCAATCCTTCAACCAGCTCGGGGGTATAACTTGAACCGCCGCCAATGGTGGTAATTTTAATTGATTTAGTCAATTTCTATGAACCTCCCACTTTATTGAGTATTCATTTCTTGGCGAATCTCAACAATCTCTCTTGCTAAATCGATTAATGTAATAGCCGTCATTAAATGATCCTGCGCATGGATTAGAATAATGGGGATGTCGAAATCCTTGCCTTCCGCTTCAGCTTGGATCAATTGTGTTTGAAAGCGATGGGTATGAATGATTTCACCATCAGCTTCTGAAAGTTTTTCCAGTGCAGAAGTGAAGTTTTTTTCTTTGGCTGTAAAAATCGCTTCCATGGCGAGACTTCTGGCATTTCCACTATGCAGAATTAATTGAAATGAGAGTTGGTATAATTCTTCTTTTGTCATCTTTGTCCTCCTCACCCAAAATACGTGCTAAGAGCTTGCCATTTGGCAAGCCCTTTTTTATTTTATTGTTATTTACTAGACCCATTTTCAACATTGAAGTTTTGTTTATCCCACATTCTAAAAAATGGATAGTAAATCGCAAAAGCAACGACTAAATTGATCACTTGCATTAACGCCCCTCGGATATTTCCACCTGTTGCTAGATAACCTCCGATAATTGGAGGAGTCGTCCACGGTACGGCAACACCAGCTGTCTTCGGAGCAAAACCAGTACTCATTCCAATATAAGTTGTAATGGTGAGAGCCAACGGTGTTAAAATAAATGGAATAATGAGCAGAGGATTTAAAACAATTGGGGCTCCGAAAGTAATCGGTTCATTAATATTGAATATTCCTGGTCCGATCGCCAGACGGCCTAATTGCTTGGATTGCTGGCTCTTCGCCATAAATAACATCATAAGAGCAAAAACAAATGTTGCACCTGAACCGCCCATATAAATGAAAATATCAAAGAATTGCTGGGAAATGATATTTGGAATTTCATCTCCAGCTTGAAGAGCCAAGCGGTTCGCGTCTGTTTGGGCTAACCAAATTGGTGCCATAACACCGCCGACAATACTCGCGCCATGTAATCCAGTGGACCACAAGAGTTGAACAAAAAAGACGGCAATAAGTGCACCAATCAGTGTTCCACCAAGCGCACCAAGTGGTTCTTGTAACAACTGCCCAACAACATTGTGCAAACTTTCAAACGAAGTGTTTTCAATGAGCAAACGAATAATCCATACGCAAAGAATAACTAAAAATCCTGGGAATAAAGCGACAAATGATTTACTTACACTTGGCGGTACACCATCCGGCATTTTTATAACAATATTTTTTTGAATAATATATCGATAAATTTCAGTTGAAAACATTGCTAGGATCATCGCAACAAACAAACCTTTACTACCCAAAAGTGCCATTGGCAATACACCGCCAACTTGTACAGCCTCCGTTGCTCCTTCTGGGGTAAACATCGTGAAATAAGGAGTGGCAAGAATAAAGGCAGCGACAGATATGGCACCTGCACTCAATGGATCGACTTTGTATTGTTCAGCCAGACGGTAGGCTATACCGAACGCTGCAATCAGTGCCATAATGTCAAATGTTGCGCTGACAGGATATAATAGTTTAGTCAACCAGGCGTCTCCGAATGTGCGGGCCATAAATTCTGGATATCCATCAATAGGTAAAAATCCCAAAATTAAAAAAATGGATCCAATGATGAGGAGCGGCATGGTTAAAATGATCCCATCACGCAATGCTTGTAAGTGCCGTTGGCCAGCAATCCTGCCCGCGACCGGCATGACCTTCTCTTCTAACATCTGATTAAATTTGCTCATATCTTTTCACCCCTATGTGAAGTTATGAATCTAGTAGATTTTTGGCAAATTTTAGTACTTCCGCCCCATTACACATCCCATAATGCACTGAATTGATTAAATCAACGGGTATCCCTTTTTCTAATCCTGCTTTTTTCAATTTGGGAAGTAGATATCGAACCTGCGGACCTACTAATAACACATCCGCTTGGTCTAGATGGTTATTCACTTCATTCGCACTTACTGCCCATATCTTTGCCGAAATTCCTTCTGCTTTTGCTGCTGCTTCCATTTTCGTTACTAATAAGCTAGTTGACATGCCAGCAGCACAGCATAATAGGATGTTCATAACAATCCTCCCTTCTTATTATTGTAAACGCTTACAAAAAAGGAAAAAATTTTTCCATTTCGATAAACAATGGATTTCCATATAAGCTGTCCTCCATGTCAAGAATTTTGTCCCGCCCTAATATATATTTCCTCACCAAAAAAATTAGGACAAAAAGTTGCTCTTTAAAATGTAAAAAAAACTACAGATTTTTAAATTAGCAGAAAGAAAAAAAGAAGCCTAGAATATTCCAGACTTCCTGCTATGGAGCGTGTTACCTTCTACTTCTACTTGGGGACCATTCAATAGAATCTTACTAATTTCACTCTTACTCCATCAACTTAGGTCATCAAACTCTCTTGCAATTCTTTCAAACGCTTCCTGTATGAGTGGTCTAGGTGATGGAATACAGATTCTTTGCCACTGTAACCCTTCCTCACCAAACATCTTTCCATCTTCAAGCAGGACATTCGCTTTGTTGTAAATACGATCATGAATTTCTTCCGGTGAGAGGCCATAATCGCTAAAATTCATCCACATAATATAGGTTCCTTCTGGAATTCTCACCTTAACTTTCGGCATTTTCTCCGCTAAGAACGTAGCAGCCCACTCCATAGTCCCATCAATATAGTCTTTCAACTGCTCTAACCAGTCTTCTCCTTCATTGTAAACAGCAATCAAAGCTGAAACAGTAAATGGAGATGGTAAGTGCATGCCCATAACCTTATTATAAGTGTTTCTAAGTTCTGGATTCGAGATAATCACATTCGTACAATGAAGCCCAGCAACATTGAATGTTTTATTGATTGCTGTAAAAGTAATAATCCGGTCACGATGTTCAGAAACCTTGGCGATTGGAGTAAACGTCTGATTTCGACGAACTAAATCACCATGTATTTCATCGGCAACTATGAGAACATCATGCTCCGCACAAATATCGGCTAATTTCCTTAATTCATCCTGAGTAAACACTCTTCCGGTGGGATTATGCGGGTTACATAAGATGAACATTTTGGTTGTTTCTTCTTTTGCTTTCTCTTCAAAATCAGCAAAATCAATTTGAAAGTACCCTTCACTATCAGCTTTAAGAGCATTATTCACGACTTTTCGACCGTTGGCTTCTATTGCAGAAGTAAACGGTGGATACACGGGGCGTTGGATTATGATGCCATCTCCTGGATTTGTTAAAGCCTTGACAGCCACATTTAAGGCATGGACTGTTCCAGGACTAAAACTGATTTCCTCCTGTGGAATCTCCCAATCATGTCTCTTTTTAAACCAATGCTGAATGGCTTCATAATACTCTTTAGGAAAAATAGTATAGCCGAAAATTCGGTGATCGACCGTCTTATGTAAAGCATCAACTAAGGGCAGGGGTACTGGTAGATCCATGTCCGCTGTAAATAATGGAATGGTTTCTTCATCATATCGTTCTGTCAGCCCAATCTGTTTCAGAAGCTCCCCTCCATCCCATTTAATTGAATAAGTTCCTCTTCTATTAACAACTTCATCAAAGTTATACTTCATTTACATCCACCCTTCTATTTTTTATTTCTTTGAATGATACATTTATAAAAATTCACATTGATTACTCTAATTATAGCGATAAAAAGAAGTGATTAAAAATTTGAGAGGATAAATTTTTTATATGATGACACAAAAAAGAGCAGGCCTCAGTTAGCACTGCTCATTACTGCAAGTTACACTTGTTATTTTATTGGCCCGTTCCGATTAAATTGTGAATTGATTTGACCAATGATCATCTTACGTTTTTCCTTTTTGGAGAAATCTCTGCGAATTTCCATCGTTTGGACCCCTTCTTCAATTTTTTCAGCAATTTCTATTAGTCTTTCAATATCCGCAAATGAATATTTCCGTGTCCCATTTGGGGTCCTGTCTGGAAAAATAAGCTTTCGTGTTTCATAATAATGGATTTGCCTGCTTGTTAGACCCGTCAATTCTGTCACAATTCCTATCGTGATAACCTTTTGTTCACGATAGGATTGGTTTTCATTTTCCAAGATACCACCTGCCCATTTTCTTTATTTTTAAAAATGTGAATTGTTTAACAATTCTGATGTTACATATTCTAACACATGATGTAATAAACTTAAACAATAAATTCCTCTTACTCAAAAATTTCACTTTTACTGATGAAAATACTGTCAAAATTAAGTATCAATACAACAATTAATATTGTTGACTCTTTAAAAATTCTATGTCACCTTAGAAATATATTCATATAAACAGAAGGAGAAGGACATATTCCCTTATGAAAAGAAAAATACTTGCTTATAACTTTGAATTTTCTGAAACGCTAGATCGATTAAGAGATCATTTCGATGTGGAAATTTTTGAACGAATCAATCCCAAGACAAACCCAGCGTTTTTGCATGCTCTTGAGAAGGCTGAAGGGATTGTCGGCCTCGCGCTCCCAGTTGATAATGAATTATTGGACCGAGCCCCAAATTTAAAAATCGTTTCCAATAACTCGACAGGTTTTAATAACCTTTCCCTTGGAGAGATGACAAAGCGTGGTATTATGGGCACCAACACACCAGGTGTCTTAGAGGACACTACGGCCGATGCGATTTTCGGTATTCTTCTTGCAGCAGCAAGACGCATCCCCGAATTAGACCAATTCGTAAAAACAGGAAAGTGGAAGCAACATCTTACTAGGAAAGAATATGCACTTGATGTTCATCACAAAACATTAGGTATTATTGGGATGGGGAAAATCGGTTCATTAATTGCAAAACGCGGGCATCTTGGCTTTGACATGAACATTCTATACTACAACCGTACCCGGAACCTTGAAGCTGAAGAAAAATACAACGCTGTTTACTCTTCATTAGATACCTTACTTATGCAATCCGATTTTGTTTGTTTAATGACTCCGCTCACTCCTGAAACTGAAAATATAATGGGAGAACGCGAATTTAAATTGATGAAAAATTCGGCTATTTTCGTAAATGGTTCGCGCGGAAAAACAGTGGATGAAAAAGCTCTAATTGAAGCATTACGGATAAACGAAATCCATGGTGCCGCATTAGACGTATTCCAAAATGAGCCTCTCAAAGCAGATCACCCGCTGCTGCAGTTTTCCAATGTGGTAACGACCCCGCATATCGGGTCCTCCACTCACGAAACGGAACTAAAAATGGCCAAACTTGCCGTCGAGAATTTAGAAGCAGGACTAACGGGGAAACGACCGAAGAATCTTGTTAATCCAGAGGTTTGGGATTAAATCTTTCATTTCGTTTGGCTACCAAAAGGATTGGGCCCGTTATGTTTTCAGTGCAAAACGAAAAGAAACCCAGGAAAAACGATTGCTAGAAATGGAAACAGTGCTGGGCGAAGGCTATAAAACAATGGATTTATTATGAAGGAAACAGTGCTTTTGTCAGTAACGACAGGAAACCTCCAAATAAAACCAAATATCATTCCCCTCAAGCATATTACTTATACATTTTCTCTAAATTGGCTACAATTCTAATAGAAATGGAGGAAACGAACATGGTACGATTTCTGGCAATCATCTCATTCATTCTTTTATTTAAATTTTCACTCCCTGTTATCGACAAACAATTGGAAAAAGGCGATATCGAGAAGACTGTTAATTCCATTCAGTCTGTAATAAATGTCAAAGACAACACAACATTAGCAGAAACACTTAATAGTTTTTCCGAAAAAGTTGAACAACTAGGGAAACAACTAGGCTTTCAAATGAAAGATAGTCCACTTACTAAACAACAACCTCAACAACAGAAAGAAAAAGTAGCGTTGACCATTCCTACTGAACAAGTTTTTTCAATTCATAATGTTGAAATTGGAAACCTCAAGGAAGATATTGAACATAATTTAGGAAACGCAAACCGAATATCCTTTAATGAATACGGGACGGATTGGTATACCTATCACCAGAATTATCAGGATTTCTTTATGGTCATGTATGACGAAAACAACAAAGCTGCCGGTTTATATACCAACCAAGATTTAATTGCTTCAAAGAACGGCATTAAACTCGGAAGCTCGAAAAAAACCGTCCGTGAAAAGCTTGGGGAGCCTTTAACGAAAATTCAAAAAGGGTTCACGGTATACCAACTGCAGGAAAATAGTGATAATGATTTGTTTTTAGTTAAGGGAACCTATGTTACCGTCTTTTATGATAAGCATGAAAATAATACAGTTACCGCCATACAATTGATCAACAAAGACTTTGAAGAGGGGAAAGCGGATTTCTACACAAAAGGGAATTCAGCTTTAAAAGAAGGCTTTGAATATCAGTTATTTGATTTGACAAATGCCGCACGAGTCAACCATCAACTGCCTGTATTGACATGGGATGAGCATGTTCGCGAAACAGCCCGTAAACATAGTACCGACATGGCGGTCCATCAGTATTTTGATCACACCAACCTTAAAGGACAATCTCCGTTTGACCGGATGAAAGAGGATGATATCACCTTTCATTTGGCAGGCGAAAACCTGGCCTACGGCCAATTTAGCAGTATTTTCGCCCATGAAGGTTTAATGAACTCACTTGGGCACCGGGAAAATATCTTACGTAAGGGTTATGAGTATTTAGGGGTGGGCGTGGCATTTAATAATGAGTCACAACCATACTACACGGAAAATTTCTTTGCAAAATAGATAATAAACACAAAACCTTTCTATTACTTTAGGAAGGTTTTGTGTTTATAAAAGTCTCCGGTCCATTAATCACTCTAGTTAACTCTTCATCCGAATAGAAACCAAGTATACCTGGTTTATTTTGAAGATAATAAAAAATTTCTTCGTTCGTATAGTCTGTTTTTAACCCGTTAATAATAGTGGCTAAATAATTATGGGATGGCTTCTTCATTTCTACTTCAGCTTGTTCCCAAGGCGCAGTAAAGGTGAATATGGGATACCCCCTATCCTCACCAAGATAAATAATATTTCCATACCAAGCATGGCGGCGAAATATTTTTGCCCCTTTTTCTTTTACCTCGTTTAAATCTATTTCGAAGATTTTCCCACTATTCTCCTGTTTCACCACATCTAAAAACTGTTCACTAGTGATTAAATATTTTTTACTATAAGTGAGCGAATCTTCTACTTGATTTAATCCTATAAAGGCCACACCTTGCGATTGCCAACCTGCTGCCTCTTTAGCAAAGTAAAGCGGATAATTGAATTTTAAAGAAGACTCTGCTATCGGCAGTGATTGATCTTTACAGCCTGTCTCCACTCTCGTGGAACCCGCTGGACTTCCTCCCTTGATGTAGCATAAGAACCGATTCTTATTAAGATTTGAACCATAACTTGCATACCATACATACTGCTTACTTTCACTCACCATTCCCACCAACTTTCTTGTGAATTTCTTAATTCAGCTTCTTAGTTGTTCATCCAATAGGGTCAAGGACTTCCCAATCGACTCAGGAATGACGAATGTATTCCGATCCGTGTCATATGGAGTATCACCGATATTAATTATAATCAATGGAGTGCTTTTCCTTCTATATTGAGGGAATGTTGAAAATGGTGTGACCTTAAGACTCGTCCCTAACACCAATAGACAATCTGTCTCTTCGATCGTATGTAAAATTTTATTAAACCCTTCAACCGTAAACCATTTACCTGTATCACCAAATAAAACAACATCCGGTTTTATGAAACGCTCTCTCTTTTTCCGGGTTTCGCAATGGTCACAAATATAAAATTCATTCATGGTCTGAAAACGATTGATCATTTCTTCGGTCGAGTAACTTTTATTGCAATGTAAGCAGGAGGCTGTTTTCATTGTTCCATGAAATTCAATCACGCTTTTACTTCCTGCTTTTTGATGAAGTCCATCAATATTTTGAGTAATAATATGAGAAACTTTCCCTTCTCTTTCCCACTTTGACAAGATATCATGCCCTGCGTTTGGCATGGCGTCCGGATGATAAAGATTGTCGAGTGCAAATTGATAGAACTCTTTTGGATTTTGATAAAAATAATCAAGCGAAAGAATATATTCAGGTGCCAATTGATAAACCCCAGTCCTTGAACGAAAATCCTTTATGCCTGATTCAGTACTTACTCCGGCACCAGTAAGCACAACAATGTTCTTCGCATTTTTGATTAGGGTCACACATAGATCGAACTGATTATTTTCCATCAGGTCAACTCTCCTTTTTTTATCCGATTCTCAAATATGTTAATAAATCTAATTTATATTATTTTACTACATAAAAAAACGATGAGAAAAAACTCATCGCTTTTTATTTTCGTGCCTGCTCCCCACTGCCTTACAAAATTTTAAAGTACTGGGGGGCAGGCATTATAGATGTTACGCAAATGCTCGTAATTTTTTATTTTTTTTCAAATGTAAAGGTTTATGTGTGTAATAGATTTTTGCAAGTGCATGATTATCACAAAGTGAACATTTTATTTTATAGGAAGCTTTGCTAATATGGGGAGTTTCTAAGAAGGTTAGAATTTCTTTCATATGTTTTTCACAGGCCCACATGATCTCACCCCGAATTTGAATTTTTTGGTTATCCTACTAAATAGTCGTGACTTCTTTCTGAATTTTATCTGGCTTTCTTTTTTTGACGATTTCTGTAAACGCATCATCCCAAGAAATCGAAATGTCACCGTTTGTTACGAAGGTTTGACACCCGAGACGATACCCTTCATTTAACCACTCTTCTCCTAACTTTCTTCTTTCCTGCACTTTAACCTTATCTAAGAATTCGGCACCTTCTTCTGCTTTAAAGACACAGTTGCCGCAAATTCCTCCACCGCATCGATTTGGGAGTTCTCCATCATAACGAAGGGACATCCTTAAAATATTTGAATCCTCTGGTACCTCTAATTGTTTATTGCTGTTAATGAAATTTATTTTTGGCATGCCTCGTATCCTCCCTTTAATTTATCTTCTTGGTATACAATATACCATATTTAAAATTATCAGACAATATAAATATTTTAAATTTTTTCATTTTTTGAAAAAGGTAAATTTTAGACCACATCGAGGAGACGGTGTGGTCATGAACATTGATGAAAACTCATCCCGAGATCTTTCCAGAATGGATCAGGTGGACATCAACTTTTCCTTTTTGTTAAGCTTTTGTTTTATACTTTCAATATAATTGATGTAAGCTTTTTTCGAGTTTTCAATATGAATCCTCATTAAATATTCAGCCATTTCCGCTTCCTTATCACGCAAGGCTTTCATGATATCGATGTGTTCTTTTAATGATTCTTTTCTTCTCCCTGGTGTCTCATATCCCATATTTGCAGCCATATGTATATAGTCAATCAAACCAGAGAGAATCTCAAATAATTTAGGGCTTTTTGATGCTTTGTTAATAAGACGATTCATTTCTATATGTTCAAAATTAAAATTTTCTTCTGCTTGATCTCTTAACTCTATTAGTTCTTTTATCTTTTGATCCAATTCTAGTTGTGTTTCTTTATCCATCCGCCCCGCGGCCAATTTAACAGCAAGGACTTCTAATGAGGAAAGAATTGTAAATACCTCGATGACTTCATTCTCTGATATATTTGAGACCACGACACCTTTTCTTGGAACTGTTTTTACAAACCCTTGGGACTCCAAGCGAAACATGGCCTCTCGAATCGGTGTCCGGCTGATGCCTAATTTCCCAGCCAGTTCTCGTTCAATTAACCGGTCGCCGGCTTTTAATTCGCCCTCAAGAATCATTTCCTTTAAATAGTTATATGCATGCTCACGAATCGATAAAAGATTGTTTTCCTCCCATCTTAAATCCATAACTTCCACCCGCTCATTTTTATTATTTTTTAACTTTCCATCTTACGAAAGAAAAACTCCACCATAAACTAAACAGCAAACAATTAACAGAGATGGGTGCATTTTTATTTTTATTAAAGCAAAATAACTAACCACAGCTAATAAAACTAAGTGAAAAAGACCACTGTTTTCATAGGCTGATAAAAAGAACTGATAAGCCATTACAGCAAGTAAAATGAAAATAATCGGCTGAACAGACTTTGTCATAAGCGCAACTTTTGGAGAACCTTTAAATAGATTGATAAATTTAAAAAGTAAAATAACGGCTAATGCAGAAGGCAGTATCGTTGCGATTAGAGCAATCGTTGCACCGAGAATTCCCCCTAGTTGATAACCTATATAGCCCCCCATTTTAGTGGCAATCGGTCCTGGCAGGGCATTTGCAATTGCTAAGACATCCCCAAACTCGGAAAGACTCATCCAATGGTAATGGTTGACCACTTCATTTTGAATTAAAGGTATTGTTGCAGGTCCGCCGCCGTATCCCAATAAATTAGCAATAAAAAACGACCAAAAAATATGCAAATAGATCATGAACTTTTTTCCTTTCTCTGAAGAAGCATCTCAGCTGAAGCTTTTGCCGCTTTTTCCTTTCGATCAGCAATGATATAGGCAGTAATGAGAAATACCGCAATTAGAATACCTGGATGTACTCCCAGGAACTGAACGATAATCAATGTAACAATCGAAAGCGTGAGCATGATCGGAAAACCTAAGCCTTTACGGCCATTTTGAAAAAATCGGTAAGCCATTTCCAACAACATAAATCCAATTACCGGAGTAACCCCTTGAACCATCCCGCTGACAATCGGTGATTCTTTAAAGGAATAAAGTACACCCAATAAGGCAATCATCGCAACAATGGAAGGCAGAATGTGGGTAAGAATGGCCACGGTTGCCCCTAAATACCCCTTTACCTTGTAACCAATATATGCAGCCATTTTTGTGGCAATCGGCCCTGGCAAGGTATTAGCTAATGCGAGGATTTCTACAAATTCTTGTTCGTCCATCCACTTGTATTTTTTCACAGCTTCAAATTCAATCAACGGTATAGTAGAGGGTCCGCCCCCATACCCAGTCACACCGGTGCGAGCAAATCCAATAGCTAACTCAAGATATGTTTTCAGTTGATTCTCCCCCTTTTTATACCAATATAACATTTATAGCCCTTTTTTAATAGAAGCGTAGATTAAGATAGACCTCATTCTGCGAAAAACATACATGAATGAGGCCCCATTTTTCTTATTTTTTTATATCTGCTGAAGTAATTACTTCTAGGCCATCGCTTTCTAGATATGTTTGCAATGCTTGAAGTGCTGCGGTTCCCACGGCAGTATCTTGCTCGCCGTTTCCACCACTTACACCAATCCCGCCTACCACTTCACCATTGACAACAATTGGGAACCCGCCAACAAAAATGGCGAACTTCCCTGGAAGCATCTGTTGAATTCCGAAGGCTTCGTTTCCAGGAAGTGCAGGTCCGTTAGGTTCTTTGTTAAACAAATGGGTGGAGCGTTTGTGACCAGCAGCTGTGTAAGCTTTCGCAATCGAGATTTCTGGTCCTGTAATGCGGGCACCGTTCATACGCTCTAGTGCAATTAGATTACCACCATCATCAACAATAGCGATCGTTTCAAAGACATTAATCTCTTCTGATTTTTTCTTTGCTGCCTCAATCATCAACTTTGCTTCTTCAAGTTCAATTTTTAATACAGACTTCATACCGGTTCTCCTTTATATATCATATTGTTATTAATAGCCCATATAGACCGTTTTTAATTGCGTAAAGAACTCTAAGCCCACTCTTCCTGATTCACGGAAGGTAGAGGTACTTGATTTTTTCAAGCCTCCAAACGGAGCATTCATTAAATTGCCAGTTGTGGTTCGGTTAACCTTAACTGTCCCCGCTTGGATATCTTTGGTAAATTGGTTAGCAATTTTTAGATTATTGGTCACAATCGAAGCAGATAAACCATATTCAACATCATTTGCAACAGCGATGGCTTCTTCATATGTATCTACTTCAATTACAGCCACCACTGGACCAAAGATTTCTTCTTTTGCAATCCGCGAATTCGCTTTTACATTCGTAAAAATTGCCGGCTGAACATAATATCCTTTTTCAAATTCTCCAGATAATAATTGCTCACCGCCATAGACCAATTCAGCGCCATCTTCTTTTCCGAATTCAATATACTTTAAGACATTTTTCAATTGCTTTTCGTTGGCAAGCGGTCCAATTTTCACACCAGCCTCAAAACCATTCCCGACTTTAAGTGCGCTTGTTTTTTCAACGAGTTTTTGAACAAATGCCTCTTTTACGTTTTTCAAAACGATAACACGACTTGTTCCTGTACAAGCTTGCCCTGTTAGTGAGAAGCCCCCGTTTACCGTCAAAGTAGCGGCAAGATCAAGATCTGCATCCTCCATAACAATAAGCGGATTCTTCCCGCCCAATTCCATTTGCGTCCGGGTTGTAAAGCCTGCTTTTTGATGAATGTCTTCCCCTGCCGCAGTTGAACCTGTAAATGTGACAGCTCTAACTGCTGGATGAGTGACCAATAGATCGCCAACATCTGATGCTTTTCCCGTAACAAAGTTAATCACGCCTTTTGGAATGCCCGCCTTATCTAATGCCTCAACTAGACGAAAAGCGATCAATGGAGTATCAGAGGAAGGTTTAAAAACAACCGTATTCCCCGTGATTAAAGCAGGAGCGATTTTTCGGGCTGGAATAGAAAGCGGAAAGTTCCATGGAGTAATGACACTGACAACTCCGAGTGGTTCTCTTTCCGTTGAAACTTTCATGTTTGCATCATCATTTGGAAAGGTTTCCCCTGTAAAACTTTGCCCTTCTACTGCATAATATCGGAGGGTTTGCGCAGAACGTAAAATCTCATTCTTAGCATCATCAACATGCTTGCCTTCTTCCCTTGTTAACTCTTCTGCCAAAGAGGCAACATTTTGCTCGAGAATACTGGCAGCTTTATTTAAGATCGCTGCACGTTTGGAAGGTGCTGTTTGGGACCAGCTAGGAAAAGCATTCTTGGCCGCTTCAATCGCTAGCTGTACATCCTGTTCGTTTGATGCTTGGAATTCACCGACAATATCTTCGGTATTTGCCGGATTCACACTAAAAAATGTTTTCTTGCTAACTGATTCCTGCCATTCTCCATTGATATAATTATTGAATGTCTCTACTTTTGTAGTAATCACTACTATCACCTTTTTTCATTTATTAAGTTCCCTGCAATTAATAGAAAACATAACTCTATAGAAATGGCCGTCACTTAAACCTTAAATTACAAGATTAATATGACGGCCGATAACAACTCTTCCAATTATCTATTTACTTTGCTTCAACAAGAGAGCCTAGATCTTTTTCAATATACTCTTTCCAAAGTCCATCCATGTACATACGGCGCATTTTAGCTCCTGTACGAACAACTTCTAAGCAACGTTGTTGTAATTCTGGTGTGTCAGCATGGTCAAGAACAATTTTGTAACCGCGTTCACCATGGATCTCATCTGAAACGATGTGTAAGTCGAAGAATTCGATTTCTTCATCAGTAAATCCGTATTTTTCACGTAAAGCAGGAGTTTGCTTCCTGTAAATATCAGGAACTTGTGATTCTAATCCAACAACAAGAGCTGCCGTTGCTACCACAAAATTCTCACGTGCTGCTACCGCAAAACACCAGCTTTGAAGACCTAAAGTAGTTGGAGCCATATTGTTAGGATCAATAATTCTTTCTGCAGTCGTACCGCAAGCTTCCGCGAAACGAATCAATAAGTCTGTGTGACGATCTGCTGCGATTTCTTCTTCATACATATTTTGTAGAGTGAAATCTTTTGCAGCTGCAAACTTTGGATCTTGTGGAGTATTGTGGTAAATATACGCTAAGTAATCAGCGAATGGTCCTACATAATGGTAGTGATTTTCAGCCCAACTAGCAAAGTGTTTTCTTTCAAGTTTGCCCTCTGCCCAAGCTACTGTAAATGCAGCCTTCTGGCTATGGTTACCTTTAATTGCTTCCTCTAATTGTCTGCGAAATTCATCTTTAGATAATAATTCTGTCAACTGAAACTCCTCCTCTAATTTTATGTAGGTACCAACCTTAGATTGGTATTTGATATTTTGTATACCAAGTTAGTTTAAAAATTAAAAGATTGTGGATATTTTCCCTTTCCAACACTCTCTTTTTTTGTAAAACTATTGATTTGGTATACCTTACGTTTATACTACCAAGATATTGTTTATTTGTAAATATAATTTTTAGAATTTTTTAAAGATTATTTTTCTTTTTTTAAAACTATGATTATTGGTGGACATTCACTTGCAAATCTAACAATTTATAAAGTTCTTTTGATAGATTATCTAATGCTTCTTCTACGATCTGCTGGCCAATCTCCCAACTGGCTTTTGTGCCATCACCAATGCAGCCATTATTCGTCATTTCTTCATAATAATAAAATCCTTGAATCGCTTTACCAGGTCTGAGCTGCTTCCATCTTCCTTCTTCTTGAATATCACCTTTCTCAAGTTTTTCAAGGCGGACAAGTTCAGGTGCTAGATAAAGCGCTTCCGATACTTCACGCTCACAACTATGACCAAATAAGGCGGATGTGACATTTTCCTTAATTGCCTTTTTAGCAGAGGCAGTTGTTTTGGCATAATAGATTTCTACATCTAGTTCTTTTGATAACATCATTGATGCCACATTAAGCGTCGACTGGTTGCCCCCGTGAGAATTTAAAAATAAAAACTTTTCAATCCCGTGATGCTTCAAGGACGAAACCACATCCTTTAATACTGCAATTAATGTGGTCGGCTGCAAGGAGATTGTTCCCGGAAAATTCAAATGATGCTGAGAAACCCCCATATTAACAGTTGGTGTCACCAATGCATAAGGAAACATTTTTTGTCCTAATTTCTTGGCCATCCTCTCTGCTAAAACAGCATCACAACTTTCAACCATATGTGGGCCGTGCTGTTCATGGGCACCAATTGGAATGATAGCAAATTGAACCGTCTTTAAAGCTGCTTCTACTTCTTTCCATGTCATACTGGTTAGATCATAACAATCCATGTGTAATCACCTACTTGTAATTATTGTATTTTGTATACCAATTTTAATAATAAAATACATTCCCTATTAAGATTGGATCACTGATTGCTTCTTCGGAGGTTGTACTGAAATATTTTCTTGCGAAATTTCAATATCCTCTTTAATTGTTAATTGGCACGTTAACCGATACCCCTCATTTACCTTATCACCAAGCATTTTTTCTTCTTTCCAATTCGCTGGTGTCAGCCCTTCAGATCCATTCACTACGATACATGCACATTTTGTACAGCGTCCCATTCCGCAGCCATACTTTAGTTTAGGAAGTTGGCGGGTACCAGCCAAAACAACTAAATTGGCATTATCTTTAACCTCTTGTTCGATTGTCGTACCATCCACATGAAGGATTACTTTTGGCATATTGTTACCCCTTTCTGTTTTTTCTAAAAATTATGATACTTTTCTGAAGTATACAATCTTTTGGATAGAGAAGCAAACTAGAATTAAAAAAAAGATTAATTTTTTTAATGTTAAGCTCTTATTCTAGCACTAAATTAGGAATTATTTAAATATTTAGAATATGTTCTTGAACAATTTAACTGCATACGTTAAAATACACATAAGAGTTTGGTATACAATATTCCTTGGAGGTGAGTAACGAAATATTCTTCATCAATAGGTGTCGATACTTATAGAAACAAAAAACCATACTTACCTGATTTATTTTTTTAATAGGACAAATAAATTACTTTAAGGAGTGTTTTAGATGGGGAAATATATAGTACTAACAAATAAGGATACCTTCCAAACGGTTCTTGAAAACGATGGATTAAAACCGGTTGAAACCTACCATTTCTATTTCTTTGATAGTTTAAAAGCGAAATACACAATTGCTGAAGTACTTGACGAAACGATTAAAATCCAATTATTCGAGAAATATGAAGGAAAGGAATATGTTAATCAGATTGCTGTCAAGTTTTTTGAGAAGTTTGATACACTTGAAGCTGCACGTGAGGAATTAAATGAGATCGTAAAAGCTTCTGGAAACAGTCAAGATTCTGTAAACTCCAAACTAGTTAAATCAACTGAGGTTGCGGTTTAAGATTTTTCATCCTTCTTAAATGATCGTTTCAAAATAGAAAAAATCCGGAGAGGCGCTGCTTTCTTTCCGGATTTTATACTTTTACAAATAAAAAATAACCGCCACATGGTAGTAGCGGTTGAATGTGTGAGGTTAAAATTTAAGCGTTTTTCTTAGTGAAGCTAATTTTCTCTCAGCTTTTTCTACAGCACTTTTAGAACTAAATAGAAACTTAAACATGTATAAGCCCCCTATTAATAAGTTATTTGATACTGTAATTTTATAACGGGGAGAAACAGAAAACAAGTATTTTGTATACCAAATACCAAATTAATTATTAATTCTTGACCAAATTGTGACTTTTTCAAGTTTTAAACATACATTTGGTATACAATTCTTGAAAGGATAGGGTGTTGTTATGCTGAGATATATGTTTTTTATTGTTATTTTAATGTATTTATTCTCTGTACTTTTACCAGGGCTCCATCTTGGTGTCCTTATTTCCTCGCTAAGTCTTTTGATTGTCCTTATTACCATATTTCAGGCGAAGCGATTTGTTCAAGTATTAGGCGGTACATTTTTACTATCTGGAGTAGTCTTACTATCGACGAGCGGAGCCTCTTGGCAGCAATACATACTCTCTTTCGGCCCGATGCTGGACTTACTAACCATGTTTACGCTGATCCCGATATTAGGGATTCCAATTAAAATAGGCGGATATAGCGGCGGCATCCAAAGTATAATTACAAAAAGGGTAAAGACCTCTGGCCAACTGTATATGATCACGTCTGGCATTTCTTATTTTTTTAGTATTTTTATGAATTTGGCTACCTTGCCAATGACTTATTACTCGATAAGGCCTGCATTAGATGTGATTCCCGTTGAGAATAAAGAGAGGTTTATGAGCAGAGCGATTACACGCGGATTTGCGATGCCATTACTTTGGGCACCTGTTACCCCGATTGTCGGGATTGTGATCACAATGACTGGCGTCAGCTGGGTATCAATTCTTCCATATGTAATTCCGTTAAGCATCGTGGGAGTAGGTGTGGATTGGTATATTGGTTCACGTAGAGCAAGTATAATGATCCATAATAAACAGGACCTGTCCGTCCACGAAACCGCTGCTACCTTAGAAACAAGCAATCCAGCTAATCGTTCAAGGAGAGTCTTCCAAATACTACTGGGGATTGTAATATTTAATGTTGTTATTTCTTTAGTAGAATCAAATTTCCCTTATCCATTTTTAATATTAGTATCATTAATGGTTATCCCATTTTCTTTCACTTGGGCCCTCTTCTTAAAAAAAGGTAAAGAGTTCGGTGCCCATTTGCTTAATCATTTAAAAACGTTCTCTGTAAGCATGAAGGACCAATTCTTCATCTACTTATCAGCCGGTTTTTTCATCTCAACCATTAACATTTCACATGCAAATGTCTGGCTGGATGCCTGGGTCAATAAGTTTATTAATTTTGCAGGTGTGGAGATCTTTTTGATTTTACTGCCGTTAATCCCGCTGGCTCTAGCCTTTTTAGGCTTGCATCCTGCCGTTTCACTGGCATTAATGACCGAAGGGTTAAACCCAGCAGTCGTTGGTATTTCACCACATATCTTAACGGTGGCGATGTTAGCAGGTGCTGTTTCTGCTTTTCTAGTTGGTCCATATAATGCCACGTTAGGGCTTATGTCAAGTATCGTGAAGGAAAGCTCTTATAAGGTCTCGAACTGGAATCTTTCCTTCGCAAGTATTTATATTGGCTGTGTAATGTTGTATCTATTTGTTTTACAATTGTTTTTATCTTAATGGTTGTGCAATAAAAAAGGTGTCAATCGATGGATTGACACCTTTATCTATTTAAGTGGCTTTACGTTCAGCAATTTCACTAGATTTTTCTGCTTTAACTTCTTTGGCAATTTCCTTCGCAAAGTGGCCAAGACTTCCCTCACTATACGATCGGATCACTTCAGGTGCTAACGATGTTAATGCTCTCTTTAGGTATTCTGGTGGTAATCCTCTGCTCAGAAACTCCGTCTCGATTGCAATTGCTGACTTTAGGGCAAAATACGTCGCTAATTTGTTTACTTCCGTTAAACAATTTTCACTATCGACCATTACCTTACCAAGATTCTGAAAAAGTTCTCCAACAGTTTGTGGTAACACTGATTCAGTAATAAATAAACCATTACCATGTTCCAATAAATCCTTAGAATGTCCCATATACTTGACCCCATGTACATGTAAGTCGGGAAAATGGTTTATTATTTGTTTTGTAAGAAGGTTCGTTGCCATATTTATGATAATAGGTTTATGAGCGGCCTGGCTTTCAAGTTTTAACGAGGTGACAAATGGAATAACCTCGGTCGCAGGTAATGCTAGGACTAAGATATCGACACCCTTCAATTGACTATCTGTTAAAATGTAGCTATTATGATATGCTTTCTGAAAATTTTCTGCTTTCGTTTGCACCGGATGGTAAACTCCAATTGCTATCCGTTTTTTATCCCAATGCGTCATCATGGCTGTCCCTAATTTACCAAGCCCTACTAAACCAATCCTTTGTTGTTGCATTTTCTATCCCCTCTCCATCTATGCAGGCAAGCATATTAAGATAACAATTAATTAAACGAAAAATAATAAGGCTATCTTAAAAAATCAGTTTGCTGCTGACTTTTAAGATAGCCCTTTATATATTAGCAATCCCTAATTTCTATCTAGTTAACGTGAAGCTATGTTGAAAGTAACAGTTTATTTACCAGATAATAACTGCCAAGATCGTTGCGAGGAAAAGACCCGTAATAACTGGGATGAAATTTTTCCTTGCCAGCTCTAAAGGTGAGATCTGTAAGAAGCCTGCAACGGCAACAAGTGACGACCAGGCAATCAGTGTACCTCCCCCGCTCCATACTGCACCCATTTGTCCAATCGCTGCAAGTACGGATGGATCGATGTTACTTCCAGGTCCAATGGCACCAGACAATGCACCAGTTAATGGAAGTCCGGCAAACCCAGAACCATCTAATCCGGTAATAATACCAATGATTAAGATACTAAATGCTGCAATAATCGGGCTGTGAGGTATATAATTTTGACCTGCTTGGATCAAATCAAACAGAAAGCCTGGTTTAGCTGCATCTTCCCCTAAGGAAAGGATTTGCGCAGAAAAGTCTCCACTTCCCATGAAGAAGTAACCGGCAATCGGAATAACAGGAGCCATGGCTCTAAAAGCGAATACAAAACCTTCCGTAATATGTTCGCTAATTTTATCAAGCGCATGAATGCGGTTAAAAGCAATTGTTGCTAAGACTAAGAGAATCGTAGCAACTCCACCGATAAAGGCAGCACCATCGCCTCCCTCGAATCCAGCTCCACCGCCAAATTTGGATTGGACCATAAAAACCATAACACCTAGCATCGCTAATGGTACAACAATCGCAAAGATTTTTCCCCATTTTGCTTTTACCTTGATTACTTCTGCAGTTTCCTCTACTGTAGCAGCAAGCTCTTCGGTAACTTGGAAGAATACTTTTTCATTATTATTTTCGTTAACAGATTTTTGAGTAATCGCTTTTCGATGTGTCGCATACACAATCACAAGAGCACTAATACCAGTAATAAGAGAAAGAATGAAGGCTTTATCGGAAACTAGCGCTTTATCAATTCCGGCTGCTTTAGCACTTAACATTGGGGCTACCTGCATAATATAATCTGATGAAAGGGCCATACCTTGACCAGCGATAACAATAACCATTGCTGAGGTCATGACTGGCAATCCAGCACTTACTGCAGCAGGTACTAATAAAGCACAAATTAATGGAACAGCTGGAGTAGGCCAGAAAAAGAGTGAAATCACAAACGTTGTAACCATTAACACTAAATAAGATACGTGTCCATTTACCATTATTTTTTGAATCGGCACGACCATCCTTTTATCTGCACCTAAATCCTTCAGGGAATTAAGAAGACCGATCATAATGGAAATGATTAGGAAAATACTAAATAGTTCTTTAGCGGCTACGAGATTGGCATTAAAAACGGCTTGGAAACCGCCAATCAAGCTTCCTTTATACACGGCTGCTACTATAAAGGTTCCAACTATGAGTGGTAAAACAACACCTTTTCTAAAAAGCATGATAATAATAACGGCTACAGTGACAACTAGATAGACCCAATGGGCTGCTGTTAATTCCATATTTCCCCTCCATTGTTTTAAAATAGTTTAAAACCGTAATGCGAAAGATTTCCTATACAAATGGGAAAAGATCGTAGGAGAGGCGTAAACGTTATAATAGGATTTTTATCATGGTGTATATCCTCTACTTCGGGTGTTCCTTTCTTAATCCCTAAAAAGATATAAAATGGCATGATTTATTGAGTTACTTTTTCGAGAGATTAAACCTTGCATACTGTAGATTGTATACCATGTTTTAAAAAAATTAATACAATGACTGATCAATACTAACTTAAAACCTCCATTAACATCCTTTTTCTACTTCCTAAAACAATCAATCCACATCAATATGTTGAATGCGCTTACAGTTTTTTTTTTGATATGTAGTAGAATGTTATTTTAGGAATATAAATATCAACCCCTTTGCACTATGTACACCTTGTTTATTATAAGGTTGAAAATAATATACCATTATTCTCTTTTTATTGCAAACTATTTTGAAAATTTAGAAGTTTATTTATATTCATCAAGTTACTATTGCTTTTATTGGTTGAATCAGCTAAAATTTATTAATTATCGGTATACGGTATACAAAATTAACTGATACATAGTTTGATAGCTTTCTATTTGAATAGCTGCTTATAAATAATCACGAGGTGAATAAATATGCTAAAAGTTGGAATCATTGGATATGGAACACTTGGAAAAGGTATTAGGGAATTAATTGAGTTAGGACAAGCGGGAGATGTCGTCCTTCAATCCATTTTAATAAGAAACCCGCTAGGTTCTTCTGACCAATCACCCGATGAGTGTACAGTCACCACGGATGAAGATGTCTTTTTTAACCAAGATTTAGATATTATCATTGAAGCGGCTGGACACCATGCCCTTCAACTATATGGGGAAAAGGCCATTTCCTCGGGGAGTCATTTAGTTATCCTCTCCGTTGGCGCTTTAGCAGATAAAGATTTCTACGACTCCTTACAAGAGGCAGCTAGAAAATACAAAAAACAATTGATTATCCCGTCAGGGGCTATCGCAGGTTTGGATCGTATTGCCGCTGGGGTGTTAGGTGAAATTGATGAAATTACACTGATTACGAGGAAGCCTCCAAAAAGTTGGTATGGGACAATTGCGGAGGAAAAAGTTGATTTAGAAACGATTGCAGAACCATCTTGTATCTTTGAAGGTACCGCCAGAAATGCAGCAAAATTATTCCCTCAAAATGTAAATGTTTCCGCTGCGTTAAGCCTTGCAGGTGTCGGCTTTGATGAAACAAAGGTTCAAGTGTATGTTGACCCGACCATTCAAATGAACACACATACGATAGTGGCCAAAGGCTATTTCGGACAAATGGAAACCACTATTCAAAACAATCCATATATGGAAAACCCTAAATCGAGCCCAATTGTTGCTATGAGTGTGGCAAAAGTATTGCAAAACCTAACGACATCAGTGGTAATTGGTGTTTAATTCCATGTTAATAGGAAGAAACTCCACCCGGCGAGGGATGGAGTTTCTGTTTTTATTTCGTATCTTTTTCTTGAGTGACTGCCTCAATATATGCTTTTCGGGAATTTTCAATATGAATTTTCGTCAAATACTCGGCCATTTCCACTTCTTGATTAATAATAGCCTCCATAATTCGTAAGTGTTCTTCCATCGACTGTACAGGCCGGCCCGGATTTTTATATCCTGTCTTAGCAAAGGCACGAATATAATCCGATAAGCCACTTAATATTTCATAGAGTTTCGCATTTTTTGCCGAGCTGTATAAGAGATGATTCAATTCACCATGTAAATTAGAGAAATCATGATCATTTTTATGCTGTAAACAATCTTCCACCCTTTTACTATATTCGATGAACTTGCTTTTGGTTTCATCATCCAACTTCTGAACAGCTAATTTCGCTGCCAAAACTTCGAGTGATGATAGAATCGTAAATACTTCAATAATTTCCTTTTCAGAAATATCCGCGACAATAACACCTTTTCTTGGAACAGTTTTGACAAACCCTTGAGATTCTAATCTAAATAACGCTTCACGAATAGGTGTCCTGCTAATATTTAATCGTTCGGCTAATTCCCGTTCCACTAAACGATCTCCTGTTTTAAATTCACCCTCTAAAATAAGGTCTTTAATATGAATAAAGACCCTCTCGCGTAAAGATATTAAATCTTCCTCGGCCCAATTATTCCCCACAATTTCTCCCTCTTTCTAGGTATACATTGAACCAATTATAACGCACACTATTTATAAACATCAAATTCTTTGGTCGGTATTTCCAATAGAAAAAATAGTTAGGTAAGTAACTTTATGGTCTAGGGAGATTTTCAATTGATTTTTTACACAATGAAGCCTCTCCTAAAACAGCTTGCGTAATAATCTTTGACATCACTTCGGCGATGGTCATGACCGTAAATAATCTGGTATTATTTAAAGATTGTGCTGGCGACAGCGGGTCTAGGTAATTAACCACTGCCTTCATATGGTATTCACCCACATGTGGCAGCTTTTTATTGACAGCCATCCCAGGGATTAATGAGCCTTCTTTTAAAAAAATAAACCCAATTTGCCTCTCATTTGCCAAACAAGCATCAATCCCCAAAATAAAAGGATTGTTGTGCGTTTGATTAATTTCTTTCAGTATCTTGTTAATATTTAAGGCATGAACTGGTTTTTCTAAAGTGCCATATACAGGGAATGGAAGATCCATTTCTTTCAGCATCGTTCCTACTATCGGCCCCAGTGAGTCTCCTGTTGAACGATCGGAACCCACACATAAGAAAATGACTTCCCTTGAGGTATTGCTAAGAACTTCTTTCAGTTTATTAACAAATTCATTAAACTTGTAACCTTCTGTGGTCTCTTTTACGGAAAAATAGCATGATTTCCCCGCCTTTTCTACCGACTTTTTCTTGCCGTCAAAAGGCCACATTAGCATCAACCCTCTTCTCAAGTTGTAGTTCCCTAAATCTGTCCATTTGCCTACCGTCATGATACCTACACTTCTCTCGAGAATTTTTACACATCTACACATATTTTATGATAGTAAGACTAAAACCTTCCATACCCACTCATATAAAAATTACAAAAAAAATCAGACAAGTTCACATTTCTGTAACAAAATGGTGCCTGACACCATAATTTTTGAGAAATAGGTGTCAGGCACCATGTTTTAATCGTATTGGCTTTCTATGGTACGAATCCGGTCATACAGTTGCTGATTTATGGGTGTTGATAGCCCGTATTGATGGGCTAGGTTCAGGACTGTACCGGCAAACAATTCTACTTCGCTGTGGCGTTTGGCTTCGATATCTTGAGCCATTGACGGTTTTCCGTCTGGACTTAAAGTGGCCAATACACTTAGCCAATAATCTAAATCAGCTTCTGTTAAATGAATTCCAGCGTTTTCAGAAAGCGCGATGACCTCTCTCATCGCTCCAATCATTATCTTTCGTGCTTCCCCATCACGCTGAATCTCTCCATAATTACTCTGATAGACGGCTACGGTTTGATTGACCCCCACATTTAACATAAATTTACCCCATTGCCGTTTTACCATATTCGTTTCGATCTCATAGGGAAGTTCTACTTTATCAAAAAAGGCGGCAACACGTTTGACCTTATCAGATATTACACCAGGTTCACGTTCTCCAAAACAAAGGATACCCATATGGTCATAGGTGAGCTGATTTCCCACTTTCACAGCATCCATTCCTTGGGCAACACAATATAAAATATGTTCATCCCCGTAGGTCTCTCCAATCAAAGCCTCACTAGAAATTCCATTTAACGCAGATAATATTATCGTCTCCTCATCTACATGATTCCTGACCGATTGAATCGCATCTTTTAAACCGTCAAATTTTACCGTAAAGATCAACAAATCTGCCGGCTCGCATGATTCTTCGGGTGTCAGGTAATTGAAATCGCAGCGTTCTCCGTTACAGAAGACATGTTCATTTTCATATCGATGAATCCTTTCCCGATCTGCGATGATACGTATATCTGCCTTTGGCATTTTCTTCGATAAATGATGTGCATATAGGATTCCTAATGCCCCTAAACCAATGATTGAAACCTTCTTTATCTCCATAACGAATTTCATTCCTTCCCCATAATTGTCCAATATACGTAAAAAAATTTTCTAAAAGGATCAAAACATTTATACAAACTATTTTACTACAAGTAATTTATTTCATCTTATTTAAAAAAATAAAACCTCTGTTGCATGGATACCAACAGAGGATTCTAAAATTATTATTTATATTCCACCACCATCATCATGAATGGTACTATTCTCCTTGCGGATGTTAGCTGAAAGACTGAACGCTCCCACGGTTGCGATCAATGTGCTTAAAATGATAATGATATTATAAATATTAATCTCCACTAACAAATTCACAAGTATATATGATATAACAAGCGAAGCTAGTGGTGAAATAAGCCAGACTTTAAGAATTCTCTGAATAATGGATTTCTGCCAAATACCAAACCCTTTTTGTGCAGCACCAACACCCAAAATACCACAAGTCGTTACTTGTGTCAGCGGAATCGGGAGTCCAAATAAGGATGACACAATCACCAGGGTTCCTCCTGTAAAGGAAACTGCACTTCCTTCCAGTAAAGACAATCTAGTAATCTTCTTCCCATTCGTTTCCAAAACCCTATTCCCTAGTAAAATAGCTCCTAATGAAACGAAGAGCCCGCCAAACCAGATTCCTTTAGTAGTAGAAATCATCCCGGCCCCTACAAGAGGACCAACAGCGTTCGCGACATTATTCATCCCAGCCGAAAAAGCCTCTAAACAGCCCCCCACGACAAGTAAAACAGCCAGCCATTTTTTCCATTTGCCATTTTTCGTTAGACCAACCCAGCGTTTTTCAGCCGCAGAAATGACTTTTCCAAGGATAAACGTAATGAGAAAAGAAACAATTGGAACAACCACCCAAAATAAAACAATGACTAACAAATTATTTATGTACAAACTTTTATAAGCGACCCCGGCTCCTACGATTGATCCAACAGTAACCTCACTTGTCGAAAGGGGAATTCCAATAATATTTGCAATAAATAAAGTCAATGTAGCTCCGGCGAGGATTAGAACGACTAATTTAATCGTTAGAAGATTAGAAGGAATAATTCCCTCTCCAATTGTTTTCACAACCTCACCGCCGCCAAGTACTGCCCCTAGGAAAGCAGCCATCGCCACTAGCACCATGGCCAGGCGCTTACTCTTTATGGCGTCTGCGCCATAAGCTGACCCCATCGATGCTGCCGTCCCGCTTGCTCCAATATTCATCGCAAAGAAAAAAGCAATTATAAAAGCAATAGACGTCCAAACCATGTAGAATCTCCCCTTATGTCCACAATCTATAAAACTGGTAAACTACATTCTCGTTCCAGTTCCAATTCACACTATTCAGGTAGGAATAATTTAATATGTTGAATATTATACCGCTCTCCCCCACAATAATCAATAAATTATTTCAGATGTCTTTGAATTTTCTAAAAAAAGTGGTAATCTCGTTCATTTAATCGACTAAACGACTTTTTTGCATAAAAAAAAGAGTCCGAGGACTCTTTTTTCAAAGATAATTAATAACCTGCTAAGCTAGATCAACAGTCTGGGATGAGAACATTAATGAAAAACCCTCATATCCATTCGCTGCAATCTCATCACATTTTTGTCGGTATACGCCGACTCCGCCTAAATAAATCAAGAATCCACGCGGCTTCCCAGGAATATTTGCACCAGTGTACCATGAGTCAGTTTTTGTAAAGAGCGTGGATTCAGCCACTTCCCGGCAATGCTTACTCCATGCTTCCTCCGCGTCGACATTCGCTTCAATTGTTTCCACACCACGTTTTTGCATATACTCAATACAATCAGCAATCCATTCGACATGCTGCTCAATCGAGACAGGCATGTTACTTAGAACTGAAGGACTTTCCGGTCCCGTAATCATGAACATATTTGGAAACCCAGCGTTGGCGATTCCAAGATAGGTCTTTGTCTGTGCTCCCCCTGCCCATTTCTCCTTCAGTGTGACACCGTCTTTACCTCGAATATCCATTTTCAACAATGGCCCTGTCATTCCATCGTATCCTGTCGCAAAAACAAGTGTGTCCAATTCATACTCCCCGTTTGATGTTCGGAGCCCATTAGGAGTAATTTCCTCAATAGGTGCTTTCTTTACGTCTACTAATGTGACGTTGTCACGGTTATACGTTTCATAATAATTCGTGTCAATGATTGGGCGCTTTGTCCCATAAAAATAACTTGGCAGGAGTTTTTTGGCTACATTAGGGTCTTCGACGATTTGACAGATTTTAGTTCGGATAAATTCGGCCACAGTTTCATTGGCCGCTTCATTAATTGTAATATCATAATACGCGCTAAACAGCCCTAATCCACCTTTCTCCCATGCCTCTTCATATACCCGCTCCCGCTCCTCAGGTGTCACTTCCAGTGCTGACTTAGTAGGGATAGGCACTGGCTGTCCCCCTTGTGATTCACGCATTTGACGTTTGATCTCTCTGAAATTTTCCTTCGTCTTCCGGATGTACTCTGGATCATAAGGATGATTTCGCGCAGGAGCGCAGTACTGTGGTGTCCGCTGGAACACAGTAAGGTGCTCTGCCTCTGCTGCAATAACTGGGATGGCCTGAACACCAGTTGACCCCGTTCCAATAATACCTACCCGCTTCCCTTTGAAATCCACTTTTTCATGCGGCCAATGCCCGGTGTGGTACCAGTCGCCCTTAAAATTTTGAACCCCTTTAAAATTTGGAATATTGGCGGCAGATAGACAACCTACACCCGTGATAAAGAACTGGGCTGACACGCTTGTCCCATCATTTAAATAGATCTCCCATCTATTCGTCTCTTCGTTATAATGCGCTGCGTTTATCCTTGTTTTAAATTTAATGTCACGACGGAGATCAAACTTATCTGCGACAAAGTTTAAGTAACGCAGGATCTCTGGCTGCTCAGGATATCTAGAGGTCCATGTCCATTCTTTATAGAGTTCTTCTGAAAATGTATAATTATAATAGATGCTTTCCGAGTCACAACGTGCTCCGGGATAACGGTTCCAATACCATGTACCGCCAACTCCATCACCTGCCTCATAAACACGGGTAGAGAAACCCGCCTCACGTAAACGATGAAGCGTATATAACCCCGAAAAACCAGCCCCAACAACAACAGCGTCGTAATTAGCAACATGTTTCGATTGTTTCATAGATTTCATCATTCTCCCCCTCTAGCATCTATTTTAATTCTTAAACTCTTCCAACCTTTTGGTCAATTTCACTTAGGAACTTGGCGAATTTAGAAATAGACCCTTTAATCCGCTCCGGAAATACCGCCATATTCGTAAAATAACCATGCACTAGTCCCTCTTCAATGATTGATTCAACTTTGACCCCTGCCTGTTTTAGGCGATTAGCATAGGCTAATCCTTCATCTCTAAGGACATCATTTTCTGCAGTAATAACATATGCCGGCGGAAGATTGCTTAAATCCTCAGCCAATAATGGCGCGATGTATTTATTTTTTGTATCCTCTTCATTGTTAATATAATAATTGCCAAACCATTTCATTAAATCCCGATCCAGTCCAAACCCTTGTTGAAACTCTTCATAAGAGTTGGTGTCATATCCTAATGCTGTTACTGGATAAATAAGAACTTGGGCCGTTACTTTTGGACCATTTTGTTCCTTGGCAATTAACGAAACAACGGCAGATAGATTCCCACCAGCACTATCACCGCCAACCACTAGGTTGGAAGCGTTTCCATTTAATGCCGCAGCATTTTCACTAACCCACTTTAATGCAGCATAAGAGTCCTCTACAGGGATAGGGAATTTATATTCAGGTGCAAGCCTATAATCCACAGAAACGACTACTCTTCCTGTTTGATTGGCGATCATTCGGCAGCTAGGATCTGCCGTCTCAAGGTCACCAATTACCCAGCCGCCGCCATGATAGTAGACAAACAGTGGAAATGGTCCTTGGCCTTCCGGTGTGTAAATCCTAACCTTTATTTCCGCATTATCTGCTACAGGAATCATTCGGTCCTCTACCTTCGCAAGCGGCGCCAACTCTACCTCAACAGGAGGGGCTAAAGCAAACATTTCTCTAACGGTTTGTGCATCTAATGTCTGGATCAATGGCATCTGACTAAAAATTTCTAAATAAGCTTTTGCTTGCGGATCTAAATTGGCCAAAGAACATCTTCCTTTCCTAATGAGGATTTTTTTAACTTTCAAAGAAAAGATTTTCTTAAAAGTCTATCTAAAGAATATAATTTTTTGTATAATTTGAATATTCCTAATTTTAGATGTGTTATATCCCCTAAAAGGAGATGATAATTTGACATCTCAGTATACCTTTCAGCAAAAAATTCAAAAATTGGAGGAAGCAACATGCCATGAAGAACGATTATTTAAAATTCTTGATGTCTACATGGAGCTTTTTCCTGTCAGGAATGCCTATTTATTTAGATTTTCCCCGTTAGGATTTCTTGGTGAAGGTATAATCTTATTGACCACTGATGGGATGGTACATATTGGGGACATTCGGGATGATGTCCGTTCCCTGCCAATTATTTACTCGGCAATTCATGAAAAGAAAGCGAAGTATTGTTCAGGAATAGAGTATTTGAAGCAAATAAGCAGTAAATACATAACATCATCGAATGTAAATTCGGCTGTGGTTGTCCCTATCTGTTTTCGTTCTGTGATTATTGGTTATATTTGCACGAATGAGTTTATTAAAGAAACAAGGATTGATGAAGTTCTACTTTCCTCTTTAACACATTATGGAAAAGAAGTTGGTAGATTTCTGGAGAAGACCGACAGTGTGGAAGATCCACAGTTTTTAAGTAAGAGGGAACTTGAAGTAATGCGCAGGATTGCCTGGGGTGAAAGCACAAAGGAAATGGCAGATTTAATGAAAATTAGCGAATTAACAGTCAAACAATATGTAAAAACAGCGATTAAAAAACTTGGCGTTCAAAATCGTTCCCATGCGATTGGCGAACTATTCCGCAGGGGAATTATCACGTAGTTTTTTGAAAGCACTTTATTAACAATAGTCTTAGGCACCCAAATAGGGTGCTTTTTTTATTAACCAGGGGCAAGTGCTCCATCCACGGCATAGTTTTTCGGGTCAATTTCTGTTTGTTGACCTACGACTAGTTTAGCTAGTTCTGCACCAAGATACGGCCCGCTCGTTAACCCCGAAGCCCCAAGACCATTGGCTAAATAGATTCCTTCAAATCGTGGCAACGCCCCAAATACAGGCAAAAAGCCTGGGGTGAAGGGACGAAAACCAACTCTTGTTTCAAGATATGAGCATTCTGCAAGACCAGGCGCTGTTTCTAGCGCTTTGCTTAATATCTCATGAATTCCACCAGCAGTTATACGCGTGTCAAATCCAACTTCGTTTTCATAGGTCGACCCAACAACAACTCGGCCATTTTCAAACGTAAGGATGTAATGGTTTTGAGGCGGCATAACCACGGGCCATTGACCTGTATCCGTCTTGGGTATTTCCAGATGAATGATTTGCGCTTTTTGAGGTTGGACTAAAAACTCCACACCTAATGGCTGCAAAAGCTCGTTAGACCATGCACCGGCGGTCAGAATTACCTGATCTGCAGGATATATTTTATCTACAATCTTAATCCCAATGACTTGATTCCCCTGCATCTCGAGGGACGCATTCCCGTGGAGAAGTATAACTCCTTGTTTTGTGGCACCGCGTATTAATGAATCACGCAATGCCCTACCATTAACCCGTGCTCCCCCACTCACATGAACAGCCCCATATTCCTCCGATAATGGTGGGAATAGACGCTTTGTTTCAGATGGCGATAGTATCGTAATTTCTCCGATTTCAGGAGCATCTTCGCGACGTTTTTTCGCTCGTTCCGCCATTTGTTCGAGTTTATTCAGATCCGTATGTAAACTGATAGCACCAACCTGTTGGTATCCAGTTTCTCTCTCTCCATCTGCCTCTAGTTGAGCAATTAATTCTGGATAATAACGAGCTCCTCCTTTGGCTAACTGGTACCAAGCTTTGTTACGCCGCTGTGAAAGCCAAGGACAAACTATCCCGGCAGCGGCATCAGTCGCCTGTCCCGAGTCAGCTCGATCAACCAATGTTACATTTGCACCTAATTTTGCAAGATGATAGGCGGTCGATGCACCAAGTATTCCTGCTCCTATTACGATTATTTTCTGCATAACACACCTGTTTCACATTTTTTAAAAAAAGGACTTAATAATTTCTTGTTCATTCTTACATTCGGTACAAGTATATTCTATCTCTAATGCATCCTCACGTACCATATGCTCGGTTTCTTTGCCACACTTTTCACAATAAAGATTTTTCGGAAATTCAATCATATCATTCATCACTCACTTTCTCAATTAAATGTATACCCAACTATAAGGGTAATATTCCCTACCCTTGGGACACTATTCCCTGTGGTCACCCTCTCGAATTCCTAGTGTACTTTTAATGAAAATAATAATAATCGGTTAAATTATATACGAGCAATGACATATTGCTCAAAAAACTTCGTCGGGAGTGATGTATCATGGCTAGAAACAAACTATTGGTTCCTGGAGCTGACAATGCTTTAGATCAAATGAAACAAGAGATTGCCAACGAGTTTGGAGTTCAACTTGGTGCTGATACGACCGCACGAGCAAACGGTTCAGTCGGCGGCGAAATGACGAAACGTCTTGTTGCTTATGCTGAACAAACCCTCAGAAATCATCAAAATCAATAACGGATGATTTCAATCAAAGGCTGTCCCACGGATTTTGGGACAGTCTTTTTCGATTTTAGATATACAACCATCGCTATTTTACGTTTAATATAGTAGAAAAGGAAGTCTAGGAGGAAATCATGATACAACGAACAGCGATTGTTACAGGGACTTCAAGCGGCTTCGGGATGTTAACCGTGATTGAATTGGCATTAAAAGGCTTTACAGTAATCGCAACCATGAGGGATATCAATAAATCAGAGTCGTTATTCACTCTTGCTAAAGAAAACAATGTCGAGGATTTCATTCATGTTCAACCGCTTGATGTCACTTCCAGTGATTCCATTCAACATTTCCAAGGGATTCTCAACGAGTACCCTCCTATAAACGTATTAGTAAACAATGCCGGATTTGCCCTTGGGGGTTTTAGTGAGGAGCTTTCAATTGACGAGTATAGGAGTCAATTCGAAACAAATCTGTTCGGAGTAATTGCTGTCACCCAAGCAGTTTTGCCCTTAATGCGGGCAAGAAAACAGGGCAGAATTATCAATATCAGCAGCATTAGTGGGAGACTAGGATTCCCAGGATTATCTGCTTATGTCGCTTCTAAGCACGCTCTTGAAGGTTATAGCGAAAGCCTGCGACTTGAGTTGAAACCATTTGGGATCGACGTTTCCCTCATTGAACCTGGATCCTATCAAACCAATATTTGGGCAAGTGTGGACGGAATGGAAGTCAATCCTGAGTCCCCATACCTATCCTATATGGAAAGTTTACTTCATGAAATTGAGGGCGGTAAGGCCAAGCATGGTAATCCCATCGAGGTTGCCAAGTTGGCAGCAAAAATTGCTTCTCAGCCCCAATCACCAAGCCTTAGGTATCCCATCGGGGCTGGTGTGAAGACGATGTTGAAGCTAAAAAATTTGCTGCCGTGGAAACTATTAGAAGCAATTATTCTCAAGCGACTTAAACCTTAATTATTGGTCGCATCAATCATAACTAGGTTATTTTTTCGAAGGGCTTGTTTATCACGAATCCTTGCAAGTCTTTTCGTTTTTTCTTTTTCATAAATATAATGAACAAAGAAGTAAGAAATAATACCAAGAATGATTCCAAAAATCGCCATTCCAATTAACACATGAACCCCACCGTGAAGTAAACTGACTACACTGCGGAAATCTCCTTGCATCAACTGTTCAAACGAAAAAGGAGACTTATGCCCTATACTCTCGTTTATAGGATAAATCAGTTTACCGATAGTCTTAGCTAAAGGTAGGAGTAATACTGGTAAAAAGGATAGTTTTCCGATTACATTTCCGATAATCGCCGCTGGCAAGGAACCTCTTGCCATTCGAACAATTGGTAAAAATACGATATAAACAAGGGAAGCTGTTGAAAGAACAATCATTTCTACGCCAAAACCAATTGCAAATCCCAACGAAACTTTTTTGGCTCCACCTGGTGAACGAAGCAATTTTATAAAATTCAACTTAAATGCTCGTCCAATTCGCTTAAAAAAAGGATACTTTTTGTGTTTAAGGTTCATACGAAGACTTCCTTTTTATATCAGATTTTCGAGACTAAATAGTTCGTGTTTAGGGCGATATAACCAATACCATTATCATAACATTAAATAAAGAAAAATTAAGATAATTGTAAGCGAACTCATAAATTACCAAGGATAATTTTCCCACATACCACTTCAATTAAAAAAAGGAATGATTCTTATTATGCCTTTTTTAATGAAAAAAAGCCGTGAAAGGTGATAAAAAATCACTATTCACGACTTTTCCTTTAGGATGGGAAAATCCGATCAATTTCTTGAATCTCTTCAGCTGTTAATTGGATCTGTAAGGTTTTTAGATTATGAAGCACTTGGTCTGCTCGCTTTGCACCAGGAATAATTACATCGATGCATGGGCGGTACAGATACCAGGCAAGAATCACTTGGGCAATTTCAGCACCCTTTTCAGATGCAATTTTACGGACCTGTTCAATCTTTTCCAAGTTTTGTTCGAAAACACCATCTTTAAACTGGGGTCTTTTTCGGTTCTTTTCATTGATATTCGTCTCTCGAGAATACTTACCAGTTAATAATCCAGATGCTAACGGGTAAAAGGGAACGAAAGAGATTTGCTGTTCGGTAACGTATGGGAATATTTCCCGTTCTGCACCACGGCTTAGCAGGTTATATTCCCCTTGGTAGACATCAACATAACCATCTTTATTAGCTTCTTTTAGTTGATCAATTGAAAAATTAGACACCCCGATTGCTCTAATTTTTCCTTCATCCTTCAATTGCTTTAAGGCCCCAACCGCTTCGTCCTTCGGTGTATCCTGATCGGGAAAATGGATATAAAATAAATCGATGTAATCGGTTTGAAGCTTTCTTAAACTCTCTTCGACAGCTTGTTTTAAAAAAGCTGGTGAATTATCAAGAACCATTTCATTTCCAATCAATTTATGTGCTGCTTTGGAGGCGATGACTATTTCTGAACGATTTCCGCTTTCCTTCACGACTTCCCCGATGATTTCTTCGGACCGTCCTAAACCATAGACATATGCTGTGTCAAGGAAATTAATCCCATGAGCCAAACCGGTTCGAACTAACTCCCTGCCAGCTTCTTCATCTAAGTTCGGAAAAAGATTATGACCCCCAACGGCATTGGTACCAAGTCCAATTGGATTGACAAATAAATCAGTTTTCCCGATTCGAGTATGTTTAGTCATTAGCGTTCACTCCCTTATTTTACTAATTTGATGATAACAAACGATTGGAAAAGAATACAAAGTTAATGATTTAATTTTTCAAATAAATATTAGAATTTTTCTATGTATAAAAAAAAGACCATCAGGGATCGATGGTCTTTAAACGCGTTTTGTTCCAATGTATCTTGAATGCCAATATGGGTTGTTAGTGCTTGTAATCATGACTCCTTTTGATGAAGAAGCCATAATTATTTTACCATTTCCGATGTACATCCCTACATGTGTCGGTTTACTTGCCTTGGTTGGAGCATAGAACATTAAGTCACCTGGTTGTATATTTGAATATATACGATGTCCGTTCCCATAAAACATTTGTGCCGCTGTACGATTTAAGGTTTTTCCAGCCCTTGCATAGGAATACTTAATAAGACCTGAACAATCAAATCCGCCGGGCGACATTCCACCCCATTGATATGGTACTCCAATATTAGACTTTGCTACCGAAATAGCCTTTGTATGATAATAAGCCGCTTCCGCTTTATCACCCATGTTAGCAAACAAAGAGCCACAAGAAACGATAATGACAAATGCAACGATGAATTTCTTTAGCATAATTGTTACCCCCTAGAGTGATTTTGTAGGTCAAATATACTAGAAAGGTGTAACAGTGACATCACAGCTATATTACAATATCGTTACAAAATTATATTAATATATTTTTTGTAGATCATCTGTTTTCATTAACAGAGACAAAATAGATAGGTATTTAGGTAAGAATACTATAGTGTAGGAAACGTATGGTGCCCGTGAAGGCTGAGAAATCGAGGAAATGGTAATCATACCTGGTGTATGTTACCCGTAAAGGGTGAAAAATCGGGGCAATGGTAATCATACCTAGTGTATGTTCCCCGTGAAGCGTGAAAAATCAGGGCAATGGTAATCATACCTAGTGTATGTTACCCGTGAAGCGTGAAAAATCAGGATAACGGGAATCATTCGTTTTGTATGATTCTCGTGCACGTTGAATAATCGGAGGTTATAGAAATCATCGGTAACCAAATTAAATTGACGAGGAGGATTTGATGAAGGTAACAGATGTACTTGTCCATTGTTTAGAAAACGAAGGAGTAGAATATGTGTTCGGAATCGTTGGCACGGAGGTCCTAGACCTCGTTGATTCCCTTTCCAAATCGACACAAATTCAATACATAAATGTCAGGCACGAGCAAGGAGCGGCATTTATGGCAGACGTCTATGGAAGGTTGTCAAACAAAGTTGGTGTGTGCTTATCAACGCTCGGACCTGGCGCCGCCAACTTAATAACGGGGATGGCCAGCGCTCGGCTTGACCATTCCCCAGTTGTGGCCATCATTGGTCAGGCAGGTGTGGAACGTCATCATAAGGAATCCCATCAATACCTTGATCTTGTGACGATGTTTGAACCCGCAACAAAATGGAGCACACAAATCAATGAATCCCAAACAGTGCCGGCGAAGGTTCGTAAAGCATTCAAGATGGCAAAAATGGAGAAACCGGGTTCCGTTGCCATTACATTACCAGAAAACTTTTCAAATCAAATGATTGGCGGTAGTCCCTTACCCGTTACATCCTTGCCTGTATGTGTTCCGGCTCAAGAGTCAATTGAAGCTGCAGGTACCCTTATCAAAAAACATCTTAAACCATTTGTCATCGTTGGAAATGGTGTAATCAGGCAAGAGGCAGTCCCAGATCTACTGACCTTTGTCGAAACCCTTCAATGCCCTGTAACCCATAGTTTTATGGCAAAAGGAGTCCTCCCAAAAGAACATCCACTTAACTACTATACCTTTGGTTTTAAGGAAAATGACGAGGTGTTACCTGGATTAAAAGAGGCAGATCTCCTGATTGTCATCGGCTTTGACTTTGTCGAAAAACTGCCTATAGACTGGAATGTGAAGAAACTTCCTATTTTACATATTGATTCTTTACCTTCAGAAATTAATGACTATTATCCTGTAGAGGTGGAGCTGGTCGGAAACATAAGAAACACCTTGCAACTTTTAAATCAATCCATCCTTCCGATGAAATCATGGCTTCCCTCCGGCGGGCTAAAGGACCAAATTAAAACTGCATATCAAATTGATCAGCCGGTGTCAGGCACTCTTTCCTTTACAATTGAGCATGTTCTCCACTGTGTTAATTCTCATACAACAGAGGATACGGTTGTGATATCGGATGTCGGTGCACATAAGGTTTCCATTGCGAGAACCTATCAGCCGAAAAAGCCAAATCGGCTTGTTATTTCAAATGGGCTTGCATCCATGGGGATCGCCATTCCCGGTGCGATTGGGGCGAAGCTTGCTTGTCCAGATGACCTAGTTATTTGCATTACCGGCGATGGTGGTGCTTTAATGAATTTTGCAGAAATTGAGACAGCTAAACGACTTGGACTTTCGTTCATAATTATTGTATTAAATGACTCGATGTTAAAACTTGAGGTCCAGCAAATGGACAAAAAGTTCGGAGAAAACTACGGAGTAACGTTCCAAAATCCGAACTTTGTCCAATTGGCCGCTAGTTTCGGAATCAAAGGTATGCGGGCGAGTACGCTTGATGAATTTGAAAACATCTTTAATGAGGCAATGCAGTCTGATGGGGAAATCTTCTTAATCGAGGTTACCTTAGAAAATTAATTTACAATTTCATTCATCCAAAAAAAGCAACTACATCTGTTTCATGTAGTTGCTCGTGTTTTTATTCTTGGTGCCTGACACCCTATCGGGCTTTTGCTTCAATGCGGCGCTGATGTAAAATCGGTTCGGTATATCCGTTTGGCTGATTATATCCTTTAAATACTAAGTCGCAAGCTGCTTGAAAGGCTACAGATTGATCTAAATCTAGAGCCATTGGACGATACGACGGATCTCCCGCGTTTTGTTCGTCGACTATCTTTGCCATTCTCTTTAGGGTTTCCAGTACCTGTTCCTTCGAACAAATCCCATGATGGAGCCAGTTGGCAATATGCTGGCTTGAAATCCGGAGTGTCGCACGGTCTTCCATCAACCCAACGTGATTTATATCCGGTACCTTCGAACAACCAACCCCCATTTCTACCCAGCGAACAACATAGCCAAGGATTCCCTGTGCATTGTTATCAAGCTCTTGCTGAATTTCTTCGGCGGACCAGTTGGTTTGTTCAGCGACAGGTATAGTTAATATCTCATCTCTTAAATCCTGGACACCCCTTGCTAATTCATCCTGCACCTTTGAGACATCCAATTGATGATAATGTAGCGCATGCAGGGTCGCCGCAGTTGGTGAAGGTACCCAAGCCGTTGTCCCGCCTGCTTGCAGATGACCGATTTTTTGCTTGAGCATTTCGGCCATAAGGTCCGGCATTGCCCACATTCCTTTCCCAATCTGTGCACGGCCTTTTAGACCAGCTGCCAGCCCGACAAACACATTGGATTTTTCATAGCTTTGCAGCCATGTTGAAAACTTCATTTCATTTTTCCGGATAACGGCCCCTATTTCCATCGAAGTATGAATTTCATCGCCAGTCCGGTCCAAGAAACCAGTATTAATGAAAACAATTCGTTCCCTTACTTCACCAATGCAATTTTTCAAGTTCAACGACGTTCTTCGCTCTTCATCCATGACCCCAATCTTTAGCGTATTCCGCTCCAGTCCTAGCATATCTTCCACGCGATTAAACGTTTCATTGGCGAAAGCGACTTCTTTAGATCCATGCATTTTTGGTTTAACAATATAAATCGATCCCTTTGCAGAGTTCTGATATGGACCATTGGCCAAAAGAGAATGCTTGGCAATTAAACTAGTAACGACCGTATCCATTAACCCTTCTGGTAACTCGTTTCCATCCTTATCTAGGATAGCAGGATTCTTCATTAAATGACCGACAATACGGACAAACATGAGAGAACGCCCTTTTAGGGCAAATTCCTCACCAGTTGGTGAGATATACGTGCGGTCAGGCTGAAGCGAGCGAGTAATTGTTTTATTATTTTTTGTGAATGCAGTTGTTAAGTCACCTTTCATTAACCCGAGCCAATTGGAGTATACAAGGACCTTATCCTCTGCATCCACGGCGGCAACGGAATCCTCGCAATCCATAATCGTCGTAAGAGCCGACTCTATAAAAATATCTTTAACGCCAGCTCGGTCGGTTTTTCCTATTGGATGGCAAGGGTCGATTTGAATTTCAAAATAGAGACCATTATTTTTCAGTAAAATGGCGGAAGGCTCGCCTGGATTCCCTTGGTAGCCACAGAATTTGGGTTCATCTTGAAGCCCAACGGTCGCGCCATTCCCTAGTAAAACTGCTAATCTTCCATCAACAATCGAATATTTGACAGCCTCCTTATGGGAAAACTGCTCGAGCGGGATGGCTTGATCCAGGAACTCCCTTGCAAAAACAATAACTTTTTCTCCGCGAATCGGATTGTAAGCCCCTGCATTATTAGCACCCCCTTCTTCACTAATCGCATCCGTCCCATATAAGGCATCATAGAGGCTTCCCCAACGGGCATTAGCTGCATTTAGTGCATAGCGGGCATTATCGACTGGAACGACGAGCTGCGGACCTGCCTTTAAGGCTACTTCTTCATCCACATTTTCCGTGTTGATCTGAAAATCAGAAGTCTCCGGTTCTAAATAGCGGATTTCTTTCAAAAAAGATTGATAATTTTCAAAGTGGAAGGATTTATTGATTCTATGCCAGGTATTGATTTTACGCTGAAGGTCATCTCGTCGATCTAATAGTTGGTTATTGATGGGTGTTAAATCAGCAAAAAGTGCTTCAAAATCAGTCCAGAACTGCTCACGATCTAAGCCCGTACCTGGTAATGCGCTGTCGTTAATAAAATGATAAAGTACATCCGCTACTTGAAGATTTCCTACTTTTACATAGTTTGACATCTTATCAATTCCCCCTTATGTAGTTTAAACAATACATCGGATCAAAATCTCTGAATCTGCGAATCTCTTTGCTGTTATCACACCTGCCCTCCCTTCACTTGTTTACCACGGACACAGTTACATTTATTATAAAAAAATGAAACGCTTCCTTTATTATACAATACTTAAAAAGAGAAAAAACCTTGCATTGAGCAAAGGTTATTTAAAAATTTTATTAATGAAGTATTATGGCAGCTGCGGCTGCCATTTGATATTAACTTCAGAAAAAATTACTTCACAGAGAGAATTCTGATTTCATTTTCTGCCTCAACCAGCCGCCCGAATCGATAGCCTTCAATGAGAACATGCCTCTCATGATCACTTAGTCGACGCTTCCATTTCGTTTCTAAAAAATAGATGACTTCGTTATAGTACATTTCCGGGTATTCAAAAGGTTTATTCATACATATGTCTCCTTCCTTATCTTAATCACCTCTGCATATCAGTTTTGACAATTTGCAGAGAAATTAAAAATAAGATTTTTATCAACAAATATAGCCATCAACCAAAAAACAATATTAATGGACAGGAATCCTACCACATCCTGTTTAAGGGTTATTCATTTAGGGTAAATTGAAGAGCAAAAGAATTCGTTTCTTAAAGGAGAAGAAAATGGCGGAGAATAATAACAAAACAAATTACCCTAAAAATCTCTGGTCCGGCTTACTTTTTGGCATAGGACTTGTCGCCTTTATCGATGAAGCAGTTTTTCATCAACTACTGTATTGGCATCATTTTTACGATAAATCCACGACTGGAATCGGACTTGTTTCTGATGGATTTTTTCATGCCTTTAGTTGGTTTGCCACAGTTGGATCCTTATTCATGCTTGCCGACCTTCGCCGCCGAGGTGGTTGGCTGCCAATGAGGTGGTTTGGAGGGTTATTACTGGGTGCAGGTGGATTTCAATTATACGATGGTACCATCCAGCATAAATTAATGGGTCTCCACCAAATTCGCTACGATGTTAATATCGTCCCTTACGACATGGTTTGGTACATTACCTCAGTTTTGATGATAATAATTGGCATTGCTATCCTCGCTCGCTCAAAAGGGAAATCAAGTCAATTAGGAGTTACAACGAATCATGCACCTGAATAATCACATACATGATGGATCTGAGATGGAATTTCATGGATTAAGCGTCCAACTGATTTTATCAGTGCCGTTTTTCATTGCATTAGTCATTTATCTTTACGCAGCCATCCTATCTAAGCGGCGAAAAAGATCATGGCGGTCTTACCGAATTGTCATGTGGATTACAGGTATTTTCTGTGCATTAGCGGCTATTATTGGGCCGCTTGCTACTCGTTCTCATTCAGATTTCACGGCTCATATGCTCGGCCATCTCCTTCTCGGAATGCTGGCGCCGCTATTACTGGTCTTGGCATCCCCAATGACACTGATTCTTCGTACACTAGACGTGAAGCACGCACGGACTTTATCCCATATTTTAAAAAGTAATCCACTTCGACTAATCACTCATCCGTTAACGGCCTCTTTTCTGAATGTTGGAGGCCTTTGGGTCCTATATACGACCAGCCTTTATCAGACAATGGAACAAAACGAGCTGGTTCAAATTGCGGTTCACCTGCACGTATTTCTAGCAGGCTATCTTTTCACAGGTGCCTTCATTTATGCAGATCCAAACCCACACCGGACGGGTTATATCTATCGTTCATGCGTATTAATAATCGCCTTGGCATGTCACGGCATCCTTTCAAAATATATTTATGCTCATCCCCCTATGGGAGTTCCGATTGACCAAGCCAAAACGGGCGGATTGATCATGTATTATGGCGGCGATGTCATTGATTTGATTCTGATTACGATCCTTTGTTACCAATGGTTCAAGGGAACCCGACCAAGAACGAATAAGGCTTTAAATGTATTGAATAAGTAAAAGACTGTCCCAAGAAATCTTGGGGCAGCCCTATGTTCTTACGTACCTTTCTCGTCACCTATTCTAGTTAAATAATAATTTACTAACTCCGGGTATTCTTTTAACTCTGCTTTCCCCTTTTCCGTTATCACATAGGTTCCTCGTTTGATTCTTTCAAACCAACCATAATAATTTTTCGTAAGAATGGATGAGGTATTTTTCCCTGTTCCTAATTGAATTAGCATCCTAGGGGACAATGGACCCAAACATTCAAGATTACAAGCAATTTGGACACAATTTTCTTTATATGCAGTCATAATCTTGGTCCGATTACTGCCCCCTACATTATAGTCTGCACTGCGGCCGTTAATTTCCTTTATAATAGATTCGCGCCTTAGTTTGTTTTTTCTATACTTAAATGGCGAAGGATCAAATATTATTTCAGCTTTTCCGCGTTTCCCAGGGCTCGAAACAACGATTAATCCCAACTCTAGCTTGCGAATTAAATTGCATTTCTCTGCCCACTTTTTGGAATTCAGACGTTGCTTTGGTTTCGGGATTGCCACATAAACTTTATCTGTAATCCGCTGTCTTTTGGCTGCTTGGACAAGTAAGTCCACACTTAAAGTGAGCTTTAATTCGACTACAACTATCTCTTCATCCTTGACTGCAACAATATCACAGTCCTTCACCTCACCATATACCTCATAACCTTCACGGACAAAATAGGTTTGAATGGGTTTATATAAATCGACTTCTTGCAGTTTTTTTGTTTCCTTCATATTGTATCACCATCCCAATGCAAACCTCTCGAATCATTCTATCAAAATGTAACGCAAATTTTCTTTTAGAAAAAGTATGTTTCACCGGTCAACGAACTTTATATGTAAACCTCTAATAAACTAATCATCAGGGGATGGATGTAATGAGCTCTGTTTTATCATTTTCATTAGAAATGTTAACCCTATATGGCATTGCTTTATTGGGATTTATATTACGAAAAACGGGTATTCTTAACAACAATGCGAATGAAGTCTTAACACAGTTAATCCTCTATGTGACCTTGCCGGCCCTTATTTTGGTTTCCTTGGATATCCCCTTTTCCAATTCGTTGGTGAAAGAATTTATTTGGCTTACCGTGATGTCCGTCTTCATTCTTACATTTTCCTGTTCCTTAGCTGCCTGGATGCGCAAGCACGCAAAACTTCGGGAAGATCAAAAGAGCGTCTATGAAGGTTTAATTATTTTTGGAAATCAAGGATATATAGGGTATGCAGTCAGTTATATCCTTTTAGGCGAACAAGGAATCCTTTACCTGACCATGTTTAATATGTGTTATTTGATTCTTATTTGGACCTATGGAATTTACCTGTTTAGCAAAAATAAAGAAACGATTAAATGGAGAAAAATTTTCCTCAATCCTGGAATTCTCTCCACATTAACAGGGCTAATTCTATTACTTTCCCCGCTAAGTTGGCCTGAAGTGGTATTTATAGGTCTGGATAGTATTGGAAAAATGACCATCCCACTTTCAATGATTCTGATTGGTTGTTTTATTGCAAATGTTAGTTACAAAGACTTTTTCCTGTCATTAAAAAATCCGTACCTTTGGACATCTGCATTGGCCAAACTTATCTTTATCCCACTGTTTTTACTCCCGTTCGCGGCTTTTTCTGTCCCATATCCTGTTCTTGTGATTGCAGTGATTGTTTCAGGGATGCCATCTGCGCCAACCATCTCACTTTACTCGCAAAAATTTGGAGCTGACACCTTTTTTGCATCCATGGGAACATTATTAACGACATTATTATGTGTCCTAACTGTTCCGATGCTTTATTTTCTTTGTAAACTATTTTACTAATGTAATTGCAATTGTTCTCTAATCTTTTTCCCAATATTCATAAATTAATTTTTGAAATAATTCATTCAAACTTTTCTTTTTATGTTTTTTAATCCATTCGACCTGGTCAATTGGTAAACTTAGTTTAATACTAACGTCCTCATTGGGCATTTCGATTTTTCTTATTTCTTCTATTGTAATGCCCTCTTCTATATTCGGAAACCAAGAATCATTTTCGCCAACCCGAGAGAAACCTTCGTAGTCATGAATATCATCGAGTTCACAGAATAAATTTATTTGTGGTAATCCGCCAGTCAATATTTTCACGTGCATGATGGAATTAATCATTCTACCATCCTCTAATTCTATCTCCACAATGACGTTTTCGACGTTCTTATATTTTTTTACAACAATCTCACTTACAATCAGGTCCAATTCTAAGGTAAAGCCGGAGCTCGATTCAAAGATATAGATTCCGTTTCGAAAAACATGGATACTTTCACCATCGATTGCAACTGATTTTACAACTACCATAAACCTATCCTCCATACATTTGTTTAAATCATTCTATACCGAAAATTCACTCTTTAAATTTACCATAGTAATGTGGTCTATTGTATTTTTCCTATAAACTTTTGAAAAACAATAATTTCTATATCAATGGGGAATAATAAAAGTGGCAATTTATTGGAAAGAGGTGCTTTTGTAAATGAATCAAAATTATTCCATTGATCCTAACCAAATACCTAAATTCACAAGTCATGAGGAAGCAAGAGAGTGGTTTAAAGGGCAATTTGGGGATCGATTTTTACTGAGAATGACTGATATGAAAGACGGAAGAAGAGTCAATTTCTATCATCTCGTCAAAGATCCTGAAGTGTACAAGCCATACATGGAGAGCTTTGCAAGCGTTGTTCCGCATGAAATCACCAATATTGACACCTTTAAAAGCTATACGACCATTGAGATTGATGAAGATGGTAATGTTGATATTAAGGATTAAAAAAATAGGGGGAACGGACCTAGTGGCTTAAAAAGTAACAGGCAGCTCCTACATGGTTACCATGTATAACCTGTAGCAGCCTCCTTTTTTAAGCCCTATTTCCTATTTTCTGCTTCTGCAAAAACAAATAAATCCCGATAATATTGATGCACTTGAATAATAGGTATTTCTTTATTCCTTAGTAACTCTAAGGTGTTCCTGTTTAAATGGCACCCATCACAAATTTTTTTCCACGCTGGAGTCAGCCAGTTCTGAAGTGAGGATAGGAACCGATTTTGCATTTTAACATGCTCAAATAGAAGGATCTTCCCACCTGGTTTACAAACACGTTTCATTTCGATAATGGCTTTTTCCGGATTGGGAATAGTGCAAAATACAAGTGTCGCCACAACGGTGTCAAAAGAATCCGTAGCAAAGGGCAGTTCTTCTGCACTTGCCTGTACGATTTCAATGGGGACAACTGCTTGCCCGTGTTTAGTTAATGATCGCTCAATCATGTGCTGACTCGGTTCTATCGCAGTTACTATAACATCTTCCTTATATAAAGGAAAATTAATCCCAGTACCCGACCCTAATTCAAGAACGCTCCCCGTTGCCTTCGCTAGGAGTTCCTCACGAATTCTCTTAAACTTCTTTTTCTCCAACGGTTTCATAAAAAAATCATACCAATTGGCAAATAATTGACTCAAAATTCTCCACTCCAAACAAGTTTTAAAGTTTACATAACACTTTTACAGGTAACTAATTTTGTTATTTTGTCATCATTCCCTCTGACAAAATATGGTTTGCCGGCCTGCCGATTCATTTTCTTCAAAAAAATGAATCGTCCAATCTCCAAATTCAGCCAATAACTCATTGGGGAGAAGTTTATATTGACTAGACACTCCTTGATTTTCGGTTCCCAGTGATTGGGAGAAGGTCTCCATAAAAAAATATCCTCCCTCTTTAACTACGCTTTTAACAATCGGGAAAAGTGAACGATCAAGGTAATAGGAAATAACAACAATATCATAAGTATGGTTGGTCCAGTTAGGATTATTCAAATCAGTTAAATCACAAATTTCTGCTTGAATCTTGAGATGGCTCTTTGCAGCACGTTCCTTAATAAAGTCAATCGCAACATCCGAAATATCAACAGCCTGAACGTGATAATTCATACACGAAAGGAACAAACTGTTCCCTCCAAGGCCACATGCAAGATCAAGTGCAGTACCTCCATTTAAATACCTTGAAAAGTTTTCTAGTCTTGGATTTGGTACAGGGTCTTTTAAGTCACTCATCCGATCTTTATATTTATTATTCCATTTCGTTTTACTGTCCATTTGAAACCTCCTTAACACTTCGATATGAACCTAACCCTACATTATCAAAGTGGAATTGTCCATTTAGATTCAGATACACATGAATAAAATTTTTATTTTGTTACATTCCAATATTAGTTAATTGTGTCTGATATAATGAAAGTATCTAAAGTAAACTGAAAAATCAATAAAGGAGGGCAAAATGAGAAGTTATATTATTAATCGCTTATTAAAACCAAAATATATAAAAATCATTAAGGCTGAAGGGTATCCTTTTACAATAAAGATTAAAAATATAAATATACTTTATGAACAAATGAACAACTATAAAGACACAAAAAATATCCTTTGTCCTTCCAAACCGATTTTAATAGACAATCATGCGCTCAAACGATGGAACGAAAGAGTTGGCCCGATCATCTGTCTAGACTCTTTGCAAAAATCATTGGAAATCATTTTTCGAAATTGTTCTTATCGAATTGACCAGTTAGCACATGGCATTGGGTCCATTGATAATGATATAGTCTTTACTTACGAAAACACGGAAAAAGTATTTAGAATTACCACTTTCTATGGACGGAAGAACCTGCATCCTAGTCTAAATCAGGTCCAGAACCTAAGAAGATATAACTTATATAGCAATGAATATGTTAATCTAGCACTTACCACAGAAGAAATTTGTAGGCAGAATTTGCCGCTAATCCCCAAAGAAATGATTCATTTCCAAGGTAGGATCACTTCCTACATTCTAGAAAAGTATCTGATTTCCAATCGGAAACTCCCCTGTTTTCTTTGCTATAGCAAGGACAATAAAAGTAATGACTATTATTCCTTTGTGATTGACTTAGAAAACCCAGAAGAAATGATGATCCCCAATAATGTTTTGTACCTTTTAAACAAGCTTGGTTACAGTGATTTCATCTTAAAATACTTTTCATATCACAATCCTGAAAAATTAGATAGGGCAAGAAGCAAAGCACTCGACTATTATATGACATCAATGCACAATGGGATATTTTTTCATTAAAACAGGTCGCCAACAAGAATTGGCGACCAACTTTATTATTGATTATTTAATAGGCTGCATTAATGTCGCTTCATACTCCGTTAATGCTTCATCAAACATCCGAAGACCGTCATCAATTTGTTCCTTGGTAACAACTAATGGTGGAATCATTCGAATGACTTCTCCATGATTTCCGCAAAGGTAGAATAGTACTCCTTTTTCAAGAGCTAGATCAAGAACTTTTAACAATCCTTCTCCATTCGGTCCACCTGTCACTGGATCGATGATTTCAATTCCAATCATTAAGCCCACTGCGCGGATGCTTCCTATAACAGGGTGTCGTTCCTTGATTTTTTCGAGTTCCTGAACAGCATAACTCCCCATATTTCTAGTGTTTTCAAGAAGGTTTTCTTCTTTCATCACTTCCAAGGTAGCCAGTGCAACAGAACAAGCAATCGGATTACCCCCAAAAGTTGTTCCGTGGCTTCCGAGCGGCCATTGTTTCATTAATTCAGCGGAAGCAACTGTTGCGCTGAGCGGCAGGCCATTGGAAATTCCTTTAGCGATGGCCATAATATCAGGGGTCACATCAAAGGTTTGAGCTGCGAACCATTGACCGGTACGGCCAAATCCGGTTTGAACTTCATCAAATATTAGTAAAATATTATGGCGGTCACAAATTTCTCGAACTTTCTTTAACCAGCCCTTCGGCGGAACAACATAACCGCCTTCACCGAGTACCGGTTCTAAAATAACACAGGCTACCTCTTCCGGTGTTACTTGATGACTAAATAATGAAGCGAAATCTTTTTCTAATTTCTCAATCACATACGTCTCTGGATCCATACCTTCTGGACACTCTTTAACATTCGCATAGGGTACTTGATAGGTAAGACCAGATGGCTGGATGAATTTCCGATATTTGCTTTTCGATGTAGTTACACTTAATGCACCTAACGAACGACCATGAAAACAACCGGTAAAGGAAATAACATACGGGCGTTTGGTTACATATTTTGCTAGTTTGAGTGCTCCTTCGATAGCTTCTGTCCCACTATTGGCAAAGAAAAAGCAATCCAGCTCTCCTGGTAAAATTTCGGCGAGTTCATCGGCCAATCGTAAAATGGACTCATACATAATTACCCCAGAAGGACCATGCATCAATCCATCGGCAGCATCCTTAATTGCTTGGACCACCTTAGGGTGACGGTGTCCAACATTTGTTACCGCAATTCCAGAGGTAAAATCAAGATATTTCTTTCCATCCACTCCAAAATAATAACAGCCTTCCTCTTTCACCACCGGTAGATTTGGATGATCCTTTGCCATGCTTGGTGCCAGTCGATTTGGCATATTTTTCACGAGGTGATCCCATTTGTTATCCATACTTTGACCTCCGTATTCAAATTCCTTAACTCTGAAAATTGCTGTTTTATTTAATTGCTTTTAACGTTTCATCTCGAATCAATGATAATAATTCCTCTTTGTACTCGGCAAACTCGGCAGTTGTTTTCACACTGAAATCCCTTGGCCGCTCCAATGCAATCGGGATTCTTTTCTTTAAACGTCCTGGTCTTGCCGTCATAACATATACCGAATCTGCTAAAAAGATCGACTCATCAACATCATGAGTGATAAACAGAATTGTCTTCTTCGACTCTTCCCATGCTTTCAAGAGCACTTCTTGCATGATGTTTCGTGTTTGGGCATCCAATGCCCCAAACGGTTCATCCATTAATAGAATCTTTGGATCGTTTGCCAGCGCTCGAGCAATTGCAACACGTTGTTTCATCCCACCGGATAACTGAATTGGAAAATGATTTTCAAATCCTTCTAAACCGATTAATTGCAAGTAGTGTCTAGCTATATCGTCTCTCTCTTTTTGAGAAACACCCTTTAGCTTTAACCCAAAGGTAATATTGTCTTTCACTGATAACCATGGAAATAATGTGTACGATTGAAATACCATTCCGCGATCAGGTCCTGGACCATGGATTTCCTGCCCATCAAGGAGTACTTGGCCGGAAGTTGCTTCTTCTAACCCTGCAACAATCCTTAAAACGGTTGACTTCCCACAGCCCGAAGGTCCTAAAATCGTAACGAATTCCCCTTCCTCAATCGAAAAGGATGTTTTTTCCAATGCGGTCGTTTCACCTTTTTTTGTTTTAAAAACTTTTCCAACCTCTTTAATTTCTAATTTCGGGGTTCCAGTCATATTTAAAAGAGATTCTTTCTGGTTTGGTACAACTATTTTTTCCTTTTCTTTAACACTCAATTGAGGTGTTACCATTTAAAAACCATCCTTTCTCATCCAAGAAAACGAAGCCTTATATATGGCTTTAAAGAGAATGTCTGTAATCAGCCCGAGGATACCAATAATCAAGATTCCGACAATGATTTTATCTGGCTGCAGAAAACGAGAAGCCTGCATGATCATATATCCTAAACCGCTAGATGCACCAACAATTTCAGCAACCACTAAATAGGTCCAAGCCCAGCCGAACGTAATCCGGAGGGTATCAACAATTCCCGGTAAGGAAGCAGGGAGGATAACTTTGGTAAACACTTGTGCCTTCTTTGCCCCTAATGTATAGGAAACATCAACTAAATCATTTTGAACATTCTTGGTGACATCCATAATCATCAACGTCAGCTGAAAAAACGTTCCAAGGAAAATAACACTCATTTTTTCTGTCTCACCAAGTCCAATCCAAAGAATCAGTAAGGGAATGAAAGCAGATGCCGGCATATAACGAATAAAACCAATGATTGGTTCAAAAGCTCCCTCCATAATCCTTAGTGAGCCCATTAAGATCCCAAGCGGTATACCAATTATGGCTGCAGCAAGAAATCCAAACAGAACCCTGGTAAAACTGATCCCAATATCTGAAAGAATTTGACCATTTACAAACATATCCACCGCGGTAGATAATACGGCAGTAGGAGTCGGAAGGAATAATGGATTCACGAACTGTCCGTAACTAAGTACAGACCAGATTAATAGAAAAATAATAAATGTGATAAAGCCCGCGGAAGTATAAAATACTTTGGGTATTTCCTTATTAGGAGTGAACAATTTTGTGATCAATTTTTTCACCTTCTTATGTGTCTATTTTGTAAAAAAGCCTAACTGATGAGGTCAAATAAAACATCTCATAAGTCAGGCTGTTTAAAGTGAATCCTTAAACTAACTTAAACCTTATCATTATTGGAAACTCGGATTGATAATATCTTCTGCTTTTGGCTCGGTTTTAAGAAGTTTTTGATCCTTATAAAACGAAATCGCATTTTCTGTAGATTGATAGATGGAACCTTTAGCGCTTTCTGTCCCAAATAACTTTTCATTATCTTCTTTTGAGAAGAATTTCAAGCCAGTAACCGTTCCTTCAAATTCTTTAACATCAATATTTAAACCTTTCGCCATAATTTCGTTGGCTTCTTTTTCATGTTCTTTCCAATACGTCATGGCTTCGCCCATCGCCTTAACAAAAGCTTTCACATCTTCAGGACGGTTTTTGATTACATCTTCTTTAAAGCTGACGGTATCTACAATGATTCCAGATAAATCTTTAGTTGTTAATAAAACTTTACCGTTTGCTTCTGCTCCTTTTGATAACCATGGCTCCCATGTAACAGCTGCATCCACTTTACCAGCGGCAAAAGCAGCACCGGCATCACCGGCAGACATTTGCACGACTTGTACATCTTTTTCAATTAATCCGCCTTGCTTTAACGCTTGCAGTGCTAACATATGGCTAGTTGAACCAACTTCAAATGCTACTTGTTTGCCCTTTAAATCTTTTACACTATTAATTCCATTTTTTACGAGAATCCCGTCCCCGCCGTAAGAATCATCTAATAACCAAACTACTTGGACAGGAATTTCAGATGCTGCTAAGGACACTTGTACATCCAGTGCCGTCGCCATCCCATCAATTTTCCCACTAGCTAATGCTTGTTTACGTTCTCCTAATCCTTCTACAATGGAAAGGTCCACATCAATCCCATTCTTTTTGAAAAAGCCCTTTTCTTTTGCTAAAAATAACGGACCGTACCCTGTCCAGGTTGGGAGTGTCACTTTCAATGGCTCAGACGACTTCACATCCTTAGCACTACTTGCTGCATCCTCTTTCCCACACGCTGCTAATGCGACTAGCAACATCAATGAACAAAAAACCAATAACCACTTTTTCACTCCAAATTCCCCCTTGTTTTTAAATATATAGCTATTTAAATCTGTTTCTCTGTTAAACGAAATTAAGAATGAAGAACACCTGTTAACATTCTATTTCCAATTTCATCAGCTCGGCGAACAGCGTCAATCACCATTTCAGGAGAGACTTCAAATGGCATATTTGCCATATCCTCGATGGTAACAGTAATTTCCCCAAGCTTCTGCCACTGAATTTCTGTTAAGTTTGTAATTCCCATTTGCTTTAAAGTAAATGGAAGTCCAACTTCCTGGTAATAACTTATTAACTTTTTAAGTTCATCCTCGCTGGTATTCTCCATACACAACTGTGCAAGGATCCCGAAGGCAACAATTTCCCCGTGATAGGTATGATGTACTTCAGGGAAAATCGTTAACCCAGAATAAATCGCATGGGCTCCAGCTGTTCGGCAATCATCCCCGCCATACCCACTGACACTGCCACTGACTAAAATAATGGTATCAATCACATCTTCCAACTCTTTTGTTACTGTTTGGGTTTGAACAGATGTGACAGCATTTTTCCCGATTTGAAGCAGCGTTTGATAAACCTGTCCTGCGATCGCAACAGCCGTTTGATTTAAAATGTTAGGCGCCGCTTTTTTAACAGAGGATTTGGTCTCAAACCATTTAGCCAATGTATCGCCAATGCCCGCGATTAAAAAGCGTACCGGTGCGTTCATGATGATTTCCGAATCAACTAAGACTAAATCAGGTGCCTTCGACTTTCGTCCGATCCCAATAAATTCACCATCATTGCTATATAGGATGGTAATAGGTGTTGCTGCTGCACAAGTTGCAGCGATAGTTGGGATGGCAATTAACGGTTTGTTAAGTTGATAGGCAACAGCTTTAACAGTATCAATAGCTTTGCCTCCACCTGTCGTAATTAGGACATCAATCTGTTCATCTTTTAGTACGGCTACTAATTGATCAATATTCGCTTGAGATGATTCCCCGCCATACCAAAGCGAATGTTTTAATAAAATCTCGTGTTCTGTCAAACTCTTTCTTAATGAATCTTCCACTAGTCCTCTACTAATTTGTCCTCCTATGAGAGCAGCTGTTTTTCCAAAGTTTTTTATGTACCTACCCGCATCTTCTAGTAAACCCTTATTTCTAATATATTGAGCCGGTCCCACCGTTACTTTCATATTACACCTCGGATCCCTTATAAATTATTTAAAAATGAATAATATTCTTTAAATATAAATACTTGTCTATTTTATGTCAATATATTTTCTTAATATTCTATTATCAAGTAAAAATACAAACTTAACTATAAAAATACAAAAATGACGCTATTTAAAAATATCATCTTTCATTATTTCTGTATAAATATAATCAACCACCTTTCTTTTCGCCGTGGAATTTCTCCCGTTTGATATGGATTTCTATACATATGCGGCCGCTTCGTTTGTGTCTTACATCTAAAAATAGTGCAAGTTTTGTGCCAGTTTTAATCTATTCCGTGCTTTCTGATTTTTCTAAACACCGAAGGCTGACTTATCCCTAATGCTTTTGCCATGTCTATCGTCGTTTTGTATTGTTTCCTAGCCTTAAGTAACACTTGTTTTTCTACACTATCTAAAATCTCATTCAATGAACGATTATTGTCATCAACAGACGTCACATGAGGAAAAGATTTTCGAAAATGAGGCGGCAGGTTTTCGATTTCAATCAATTGTTTTGGAGAAGTAACTACCAATCTTTCAATTAAATTGATTAGTTCTCGGACATTTCCTTTCCATTCTTGTGTAAACAACAGATGCAGAACACCTTCATCAAGGCTTCGTTCACGATGATACTTTTTAGAAAAATACGTTAAGAAGTGTTCAATTAACGGGATGATATCGGTTGAGCGATTTCTTAATGGCGGGATGGTAATCGGAACAACATTTAAACGGAAGTAGAGGTCATGTCTAAAGGTTTTTTCTTCCACCGCTTTCTCTAAGTCTCGATTTGTTGCGGCAAGAATACGGAAATCAACGGTTCGCAGCTTCGTTCCACCAACACGGTAAAATTGCTTTTCCTGAATGAATTTGAGGATTTTCACTTGATTGACTAACGATAACTCACCCACTTCATCTAAAAATAAGGTCCCGCCTCCTGCAAGTTCCGCTAGCCCGATCTTGCCTTTTGGATGGGCTCCCGTAAATGCTCCTGATTCATATCCGAAAAACTCTGCCTCAAACAAGGCTTCGGGTATGGCACCGCAGTTCACCTCGATAAAAGGACCGTCTTTCCGAGAACTTTTTTTATGAATGAATTTCGCAAAATGTGATTTGCCTACCCCTGTTTCACCCAGCAGCAACACATTGACATCAATTTCAGCCACTTGCAGAGCAAGCTGGAGTACTTTTTTCATTTCTGTACTCGTGGCAATCATTCCGTCAGAATCAAATTGGAGATTTCTTAGCATTTCCAGTTCACTTTTCACTCGTTCCATTTCGTCTTCGATGTCCGTTAAGTATTTTTTCATGTTCAGTAACTCGGTAACATCATGTGAATAACTGACGATTCTTACTAAATTATTGTTATGATCAAAAACAGGAATCCCAGTAACAAGTAACTTTTCTCCCTTATTAGTTGTTTGGACTAGAGTGACTTTCTTTTTTTCTTTAATAACCAATGGCGTCAAAATCGGTGTAAATACCCCTTCTTTTTCAAGTTCATAAACAGACCGGCCGACCATTTCATTGGACTTCATATTATAAATTCCTTCGGTAGCTTCACTTACTTTCAAAATAATCCCATCTGTGTCGGTGACTAAAATATCGTCTTGTAATGAATGTAGAATGGCTTCATTTTCATTCCAAACTTTTTTTTCATCACTCACATATTCCCCTCCTTCTTGAATTATTCAGACTCAATTATTATTCATTATTGAATAGAAAACAGGGTAAACTTCCTGATATTACAGTTATATCAGATAATTAATAAAATTTATACTTTTTCAAATAAATTATTCAATTTTGTATAATTAAAGACAATTTTTTCCGGGTCACGCCCTCAGTAATTTTACCTTTATGATAAAATATCAGTATGTGGAACGATGAGAATTTCTAAATGAGGAGGATGAAGCTTGAAAAAAAGAATTGCTTTATCGTGGAGTGGCGGGAAGGATTGTTGTATGGCGTTAGATACCATAAAATCACAGGGATTTGAAGTAGTATCCTTGGTTACAACAGTACCTAAAGAATTAGGGAGAACATTTGGTCATGGCGAGCGAACAGAAATGATTAAACTACAAGGTGAATCGCTAAACATACCTGTTCATTTTATCGAATGTACATACGAAAACTATACAAGTAAATTTGTCAACGCGATAGAACACTTGAAAAACCAATTAAATATCACGGGAATCGCCTACGGTGATCTATATTTAGACGAACATCGAGAATGGGGAGAAAAAGTAGCAGCCGCTGCAAATGTGGACTCATTGTACCCATTATGGATGAAAAAGGAAGAAGCCCTACAATCTTTAGGGAAATTTGTCCAATCGGGGTATGAAGCAATTGTGATTCGTGTACGGGAAGATGTCTTGGAAGACAAGTGGCTTGGTAGAATAGTAGATGAAACCTTTCTGCGAGATGTACAACAGACTACTATTTGTCCGATGGGAGAAGCGGGTGAATACCATACCTTCGTCTATGATGGGCCATTATTTTCAAAAAGAATTCAATTGGAACAAGGAGAATTAATCCAACTGGAAACCACAAAGAAACTAGAATTTAAGAGTTATAGCATTATTGAGCGTTAAGGCAATAATTGGGATAAAATAACAAAGGGGGATGCCCCCCTTTGTTATGTCTTTAACTGATTTTCCCCTTTTGGAAATTAATTATTGTTCTGTATATTTTTTGAAGTTATCTAAAATCGCCTGCCAGCCTGCTTGTTGCATCTCAATTGGATTGGTCGTTTCCGCATCAAACGTTTCAATTACCTCAGTCTCGTTTCCCTGACCTTTAAAGGTAACAGATACTTTTCTTCCATCACCCATGGTATAAGAAATAACCTCATTTAATTTGACTTCGTCATATACTCCGCCAAAATCAAAACCAAAACTGCCATCTTTTGCTTCCATTCTTGTAAGGAATTTTCCACCAACCGTTAAATCATTTTCTGCAAATGGTGTATGCCAGTCTTCTGAAGCATTATTCCATTGGGTGATGTGTTTTGGCTCTGTCCAATGTTCCCATACTTTTTCTACCGGCGCATGAACAGTTGTCTGTACAGTGATCTTTTCAAAATTGCTTGTTGTCATTTGATATTCCACCTTTCAACATATACTGAGTTTATTATGTAGATTGAATTCTTGCTGTCACAAACCTGTTAATATCTTATCAACTCTTCCTTGTAACCGCAATCACCAGTCCTTGAAAAGGAAACAATAATAAATAATAAAACCAGAATGAGGGTTCCATCCTGGCTGCTTATGTGATTAATTGGTGCCTGACACCCTACTCAGAGGCTCTTGGACTGCTTTCAAATCCGCCTTTTTTATGTGAACCATCACAGAACGGCTTTTTGTTGGAAAGGCCGCACCGGCAAAGATATACTTTTGCCTTTTTTGGATATTCCTTGCCCTCTGCATCAAAAATCTGAAAATCCCCACTTACCTGCAATGGTCCATTATCATTAATCTTAATTTGATTTTCCATTCTTATCATCTCCTCAGTTTTTGATTAACGAATAAAATTCTGAACGTAAATCAGCTTGAGTTCCAAATACCCCATGGATGCTTGACGTTGTGGTGGACGCAGTGGATTTTTTCGTTCCCCGACTGCACATACACATGTGTTTGGCTTCAATGACAACGATTGTTCCTTCTGGCTCCAAAACCTCCTCCATCGCGGCGGCGATCTGCGTTGTAAGCCGTTCTTGCACTTGAAATCTTTTCGCATACCCATCCACCATTCGACCAATTTTTGATAAACCAATGATTTTCTCATTTGGGAAATAACCTACATGGGCCACGCCACACTTCATTCCTTTGACATGGTTTTGGAGGGCTCATCCTCGATGATTAAACAAGGGGTGGGATGATTCACTTGCTCATTTTGTTGAATTCGAAAGGCGCAGCAGCCATCACCATTCTGTAGGCGTTGTTCTCGGTACACCTTGCATCCAAGCAACCGGGTAAGTACTGAAACAGTCACACTACACAAGATCGGACGCTCAAGAGCAACATTATGAAAGGGACAATTCCGTTCAATTAAGTAATAATCCTTACCCTTTTTGTCTATTTCCATATAAGAGTCATCTTTTACGTAAAAATCCTTAAGCACCTTTATTCTTTCGTTGATATTAAGCCCCAACAATTTCGGTTCCCATTCACGAACTCTTTCTTCAACCATCGCGGCAAGTACATTTTTCAGAGCACTCATTCCGAGATGTTTGACCATCGTATCAAGAACTTCAATCGTTAAGTGATCATAATTCTTATCAAAGAGATGTTCACCAGCAGAGGTTAATTGATATCGGATATGAGGCCGCCCAATGCCATTTTGCTTTTCAGAAATCCTAACAATCCAGCCATCTCTTTCTAAATGGAGGAGATGCTGACGGACGGCCTCACCGGACATATCTAACAATGAGGCCAGTTCACTCATGGATGAAGCACCACTTGTTTTTATCGCATGGACGATTCTTCTTCTTGGCTCCGACAAATGTTCGGCTTGAAAACTCAGGTCTCTTCCCTCCCTGCTCTTTCTTAAATGTATATTCACCTGCCTTTCGAATAGTTCAAGATTTTTATTGAAAAATTGGAATAAATCATTTTTTCAAAATCCAATAAAAAAAATCCCTTTCAGAGGGATTCACTAGAAAACAATCGTTTTATTTTGATGAACGATAATGCGGTCTTCGATATGCCATTTCACCGCACGTGCTAAAACACTTCTTTCAATTCTTCGACCAATCTTTTTAAGGCTGTCAACATTATCCTGGTGATCGACTCGGCTGATATCCTGCTCGATAATAGGACCTTCATCCAGGTCATTTGTCACATAATGAGATGTGGCGCCAATCAATTTCACACCGCGGCCAAATGCTCGTTCATATGGTCTTGCACCAACAAAGGCAGGTAAAAAGGAATGATGAATATTAATGATTTTGTTTGGATTTTCTTTAACAAATGTTGGAGATAAGATTTGCATATAGCGGGCCAACACCACGAAATCAATCTCATACTCTTTTAGAAGTTTCAGTTGGGTGGCTTCGGCTTGTCCACGGATATCTTTATTGGCTGGAACATAATAAAACGGGATGTTCAGCCCTTCAACAACCTCTCTTGCCGTTTCATGATTACTGATCACAAGGGCAATATCAGCCATTAAATCACCGCTTTGCCATTCCCATAAAAGCTCAAGTAAACAATGAAGTTCTTTCGATACAAAGATTGCCGCTTTTTTCACATGATAAACATGCGTAAGGTTCCATTCCATGGAGAACTCCTCGCCAATATCAGCAAACTTCCGCTCCATGTCTTTCGCCTTTTCCTTTAAACCCGGGCATTCAAATTCAATTCGGATGAAAAAAGTACCGCCCTCTGGATTGGTGGAATACTGGCTGGATTCAATAATGTTTGCGTTATAAGAGAAAAGAAATTTAGAAATCGCTGCAACAATTCCGGGCTGGTCAGGGCAGCTAACTAATAGACAACCCCGGTTCTTATTCTTTTCTTGAAATAATTCAATCTGATCTTTTATATAAGCGTTCATGTTACAAAACCTCTCTAAATGTTGTTTTACACATTATACATTAGATGGTCTCATTAGTTAATCATTATTTTGAAAATTCCTACAACGAACCCCTTACCGTTGTCGCGGCAGCCCCAACTTTATTCGCTAATTGAAGGTACTTTTTTAATTGAGAGAGACTGTTCGGCTGACCTTTTTCATGAAAGCAAAACAGAAGGGCTGACATAAATGCATCACCTGCACCAGTTGTATCAATAGCTTCCACGATCGGTGCAGGTACAAAAACTTTGTTTCCCTTAAAAATTGCACATGCCCCCTTGCTTCCCATCGTGATAAACAGGTAAGGAATCTGCCATTTAGATAATTGATCGATTCCAGCATCTAATGAATCCGTTTCGGTTAAAAAATACAACTCGTCTTCAGCAAGCTTCACGATATGAGCAAAATTAAGGAAGGATGAAACAGTTTGGCGGCAATGCTCCTCGCTTTCCCAGCGCTTGAGACGAAGGTTGGCGTCAAAGGCGATAATGTTGCCAGCGTCCTTAGCATATATCAGTGCCCTTTCAGTTGTCTTCCGGGCTTTTTCATGAAAAAGTGTTCCAGACCCAAAATAAAAAATCTTTGCTCTTTCAAAAACTTCCTTTTGCAATTCGTCTTCAAATAATACCTCATCAGGAGTAAGATTCACGTATGAATGGAAATAGCGCTCACCGTTTTCATTTATATGGACATCTACACCACAAATGCTCTTACTCGAAGTGCGTACAATAAATGAAGTATCAATTTGCTCGTTTATAAATTCTTGTTCCACAAATTGACTAACTTCATCGGTCCCTAGTTTACATAAGTAATAAGCAGGAATTCCAAGTCTCTTCGTCCCCACTGCCACATTTACGGTGGCTCCGCCCAACAGCTGCTGGTATATGGTATTTGTTTGATCCATTGAAATAAAGTCTACAAATGCTTCCCCCAGTGAAATAACTCCTGTTTGCACCAAGATGGTCCTCCTCCAATGATGTATCTATGATGATTATATGAAAAAACCTCCTCAATTGAAAATGGTTGAGGAGGATCAGTTACGATATTAAACTAGTTTATGTGCATACCACTTTTTCCCTTTAAACCGTAAGCCAAAGATGAGTCCGCGAGTTCCCCATTCTACAATCATCGCGACCCACACACCGACAATCCCAAAGCCTAAAGTAATTCCTAAAACATATCCCAAGATAACCCGCAGCAACCACATCGAGAGCAATGAAGCAATCGAAGTAAAATTGGAATCCCCTGCTGCCCGTAGTGCTGATGGCATAATAAAACTTGGTGACCACAGGATTGGCTGTGCAATGGCCGCTATTAATACTAATGTAAAAATCGTAGGAACAATTTCTTCCGGTGGATTGAACATTTTTATCAACAACGGAAACAATGGCAATAGCAAGAAATCCGCGATGATAAAAATAATGGAGGAAAGACCAATTAACGAGAAGATAAATTTCCTCGCGTCTGCAATATTCCTTCGCCCAATACATTGCCCTACAATGGTGACGACGGCGATTCCAATAGAGTTAGGTCCAATTTGATATACCATCATTAACACATTGGCAATTGCAAAAACGGTAAGTGAAAGAGTACCTAATTGGACAATAAATGTTTGCGTAAGCAGCTTTCCACCATTGAAAAAGATTTGTTCTGCGGCAAAAGGCAGCCCGATAAACATGACCTTTTTTAAAATAGAAAGGTCAATTCTAACCGCATTTTTTATCTTGAAACGGATAGTCTCATTGTATTTTAAGACATAAACCAAGGCAGCGGCCATTCCTAAAAATCTCGCCAAAAGCGTGGAAATCACTAGACCCTCCACACCCATGTGAAAGAATGTAATCAGTAGTAGATTTAGAATCGTATTGGTTAAATTCATTACTAGCGATAAATTCAAACAGGGTTTCGTCTCCCCCACACCTCTTAACGCGCCAGTCACCGCTTGAAAGATCGCGATGAATGGATAAGAAAGACAGCTGCCGATAAGATAAATTCGAGCATTTTGAAATACATCCGCTTCCGCTTTACCAAATAATAGGTTTAAGGTTGCCGTATGAAAAATGATAACTAAAGTACTGATTAGGACTGAAAATAGGGTTACGGCAGTGATCGCTTGTGTCGCCGTTTTGGACACCATCTCCCCATTCCCGCTCCCTTTATATTGGGCTACAATCACGGTCCCTCCTGTTGCGACCGCTATAAAGACATTGGCTAGGAAAATATTCAATGAATCTACCATACTCACAGCACTAACCGCTGCCACTCCAGCAGAACTAATCATCGCTGTGTTTAATAAACTCATGATAATTAAAAAGGCCTGGTCTACGAATATGGGCAGGATGATCGCAAATATTTTCTTGTAACCTATCGACTCGCCAGAAAAATACTTATCTAACAAAGGAACCGCTCTGTGCCTAATATTCAGTTCTAATTTATTCACTACGCAACACTTCTTTAATGGGATTTTTGGAAACGTACCGACCGTATTTTAATACGGCTTATTATACCACGATTTGGAAGTGAGTAAAGGTTTTTATCTTCTGTCAGAAATGTCCATTTATCGTTGTGTTCGCAGTTCTACACGACGAATTTTTCCCGAATCCGTTTTAGGTAGTGTGTCGATATACTCAATCACCCTTGGATATTTATAAGGAGCAGTTAATTTCTTTACAAATCCCTGTAACTCTTTTGATAACTCCACTGTTCCAAGAATACCATCTTTCAACACAACAAATGCTTTAACAACGTTTCCTCTGATTGGGTCCGGTAAAGCGACTACCGCACATTCCTTAACCGATTTATGTTTCATTAATGCATCTTCTACTTCAAATGGTCCAATCGTATATCCAGAGCTGATAATGACATCGTCTTTTCGTCCTTGGAACCAATAATAATTATCCTCGTCTTTCAATGCACGGTCACCAGTTAGAAAATATTGACCTTGATAAGATGAAGCCGTGGTTACCGGATTTTTATAATACTGTTTAAATAAAGCCGGAAAATCGCTTCGAATGGCAATCGTTCCGACTTGGTTGATTGGTGCCGGATGGCCGTTTTCATCAACAACAGCAATAAATTCATCTAACAACGGCTGCCCCATGGAACCTAATTTTTTCTCATTAACATTTAAGTTCGCTATCAATAATGTACTTTCTGTCTGTCCGTAGCCATCGCGTATCAGAATCTTGAATTGTTCTTTAAACACATCGATGACTTCACGATTTAGCGCCTCCCCTGCAGATACAGCCGTATGCAAATGGGATAGATCGAAGTTGGAAAGATCATCTAATTTAGCCATCATCCGGTATTCGGTAGGTGTACAGCATAATACATTTACCTGTTGATCTTGAAGAAGACGTAAATATTTGTGCGGATTAAACCTTCCATGATAGATAAACCCTGTGGCTCCTGAACCAAGAATCGATAAGAACGGACTCCAAACCCATTTTTGCCACCCCGGGGAAGCCGTAGCCCAAACCAGATCGTCCTCACTAATATTCAGCCATCTGGAAGCCGCAATTCTTAAATGAGCATAACCCCAGCCATGGCTGTGAACAACACCTTTTGGCTGACCGGTTGTCCCTGATGTATAAGCTAAAAAGGCAAAATCGTCACTCAGGGTATCGACATCGTTGAAAATTTCTGATTCCTCAGCTGCTAAATCTTCTAAGGAAAGCCAATTTGGAACTTCCTGACCAAATGCAATCTTATATTGTAAAAAAGGAGTATCCTCTTTAATATTTTCAAATTCTTCAATTAACTCAGAATAAGAAATGACAGCTTTCGCTTCCGAATGATTTAAGCGATACAGTAAATCCTTTGCTCGTAAAAGTTCTGAAGAAGGGCTAATGACTAATCCTGCTTTTAAACAGGCTAAATAAATAACATAGGATTCAATGAGGCGAGTGCTCATGACAACAACCCTGTCACCCTTCTCTAGTCCTAATTTCGTTAATCCATTTGCCAATTTATTAGCTTTTGTGATTAACTGAGCATAAGAAATCGTTTTCGTTTCTCCTAGTTCATTTTGCCATCGTAAAGCGATTTTTTCGGAGTAATGTTTAGAAATTTCACTTGCTAAATTGAAGTGTTCTGGTGCAATAAATGATTTCATATCCACAATTGTCAATCTCCATTCTTGGTAGTTTAGATTTGGGGGTTATCAAATCTCGTTTGATCTTCCTGGTTAGTACCTGGTTATAACACTAGATATTGAGTAATATTCACTCTTATAATCATATCACTTTCTTAAACTATGTAAATTATTTCGCCTCGGTTAATACTAAGGCCTATTATCTAGTCTTAACCAAACCCCAAAAAGCCAACTATAAGAAATAGTTGGCTTCGTAGAATCACTTATTCAAATAAAGGACTTACTGCTTTTTCATTATGGATCCGGTCGATTGCTTCAACAAGAAGAGGCGCAACAGAAATCGTTTTAATTTTACTACTGATTTTATCTTCCGACAATTCAATAGTATTTGTCACGACTAATTCCTTAATTGGTGACGATTCTATTTTTTCAATCGCTCGGTCTGTAAAAACAGGATGCGTACAACCGGCATAAATTGCTTTTGCCCCATTTTCTTCTAGAGCTTTAGCTGCTAAAGAAATGGTTGCACCGGTATCAATCATATCATCAATAATTATGGCATTTTTGCCCTCGACATTACCAATAACATTTATGGTTTGGGGACCATTTTCTTCAAATCTTCTTTTATCGATTAGGGCAAGTGGAACGTGTAATAGGTTGGCCACTTTTCTTGCTCGACCAATACTGCCATTATGTGGCGCGACAATAACAATATCTTCTAAACCTTGTTCCTTAAAATACTGTCCAAGGATTGGAACACCATAGAGATGTTCTACGGGGATATCAAAGAAACCTTGAATTTGTGATGTATGGAGGTCCATTGTAAGAATTCGACTTGCTCCAGTCGTTTCTAAAAGGTTCGCTACTAGTTTCGCTGTAATCGGCTCCCGTGAACGTGCCTTTCTGTCTTGTCGTCCATATCCATAGTATGGAATGACCACATTAATAATACTAGCTGAAGCTCTTTTTAGAGCATCAATCATGATGAGGAGCTCCAAAATATTATCATTGACAGGGTAAGATGTGGATTGTACAACATAGACCTCACTGCCACGAACACTTTCTTCAATATGAATCTGAATCTCTCCATCACTGAAATGAGATACAGAACTGTTTCCTAAATCGCATCCTAAGAGCTCTGCCATCTCTGTTGCTAGCTTTTGATTGGAATTCAATGAGAACAATTTAAATCGTTTATTTTGTTGATATGTCACCTTAGATCCTCCACACGTTTGAATTTCTAATTTTACTAATTATCGATCCATCTTATTTTACTATATTAATCAACATAGTGGTAGGAAATACACCAAAGAGGTAACTTTTAATCGGAAATCCTTGTGTTTTTCTACGTCACTCGTTTGAGTTAGTTAATTTAGTCAGTATATTAGCTGTTGTCATAATGGTTGCAAATTCATGATGCAAAGTGGCAAGTTCAAATGTTTGTACATCCTCGGCAGAGTGTTTTATTCCTTTATGGTCTATAAGTTCAAATGCAGCGATCGCATCCTCGATTTGGAAGGTATCGAAACCAAAATTCCCACTCATCCGAGTGGTGGTGGATACGCAATGTTGGGTCGACAGGCCAGTGATTATTACCGATTTAATTTGCTGATCACGTAAATAAGTTTCTAATTCCGTGCCAATAAACGCACTATTTACATTTTTTTGAAAGACTTTTTCATTAGCTTTTGGACGAATTATCTCCTTAAATTTTGTCCCGTTTTTATTTTTATAATAGAGCGGTGAATGAGGCAAAAGGGATAAATGTTGAGAATAGATAACCGGCCATTTCCGTCTGCGCCATTCGGTAAGCAATTGTAAAATATTTTCCTCCGCCTCGAGATTGTTCCGCTTACCCCAGTACGGATCATCAAACCCATCTTGAACGTCTAAAACCAAAAGTGCTGGTGGATTTACAAAAAGATTCATTCTGTATTTCTCCTAACTTACGTTTTCCAGTATCTTGAAATGATTAGGTTAATTTTTTGTAAAAAGAATGAATCGTATTCACGGAACATCCCAAAAACGCGCGAAAGGTTTCACGCACTCATTCATATCTGCAATATTTCGGGGACTATTATTGATTACTCATAGATTCATTAGTGGATAGTAACTGTTTTGCCCCTGTAACTACATCATGGATAACTTTGCTTGCAGGAATTTCGTATTGTAAAAGTCTTGTCGCCTGTCCTGCCCATAGTGCTATATAGTCAGGATTATTTAGAAGGGCTCCCTGTCTACGGATATCATTCGCCATAGTATTTTGTGTTGGGAAATCGGCGGGGGAAATCTTGGCATCATCGTAAGCTTGAATAAAAGCATTTTTAATTCCCCTTGCCGGACGACCTGAAAAGACTTTCGTAATCACTGTACTTTCCTCCGTGCTATGGATAAGTGCCTCTTTATACACACGGTGAGCACCTGACTCAATCGTTGTTAAGAAAGCGGTTCCCATTTGAACTCCCTGTGCACCCAAAGCTAAGGCAGCCACCAAACCGCGGCTATCCATAATGCCACCAGCAGCGACAACAGGCACTGAAACTGCATCAACGATCTGTGGGACTAGCGAAAAAGTTCCGACTGTTGCACCATGGGTGTTTTTTTCAATTTCAAATGTCCCTCGATGACCTCCAGCATCACTACCCTGGGCAATGATAATATCTGCTCCATTTTCCTCAGCGAGCAGCGCTTCTTGAACGGTTGTTACCATGGTAGTGATAGTGATATTTTGTTGCTTGACGATTGCCATTTTATCTTCCGGAAGGACCCCGAATGCTGTGGAAATGACAGGAACTTTTTCTTCTATTAATACAGCAAATTGTTCGTCAAAAAAGTTATTTGTTTTCACTTGGTGGTTTGCCGGCTCCATACCTAACTCTTTCCTTATTTTATTAAGGACTTTCTGTGACTCTTCCACACCTTCATAATGATCGGTCAGATTTGTACAAAACAAATTAACGGCAAATGGCTTGGTTGTTCGTTTCTTAATTTCTTTAATGGCCACTCTAATTTCTTCTGGTTTCATATAGGCTGCGCCCAACGTCCCTAATGCCCCAGCGTTCGATACATTAGCAACAAGATCCACGGTCGTAGGCCCTCCCGCCATTCCAGCTTGAATAATCGGATAATCTATATCTAGAATTGCACATAGTTTTGTGTTTAATTTCATAGAAATCCTCTTTTCTTCTATTAATATTGGTTTGCATTTCATTCATGGAAACTTTTTTCCTCTATTAATATTAAAACACAATTAGAGAAAAAGTGTCAGGCACCACTTTTGAATTCCGTAGACTCACCATCATAGAACGTAGGCGATCAGAACGATTCGTTACCTTTTCCTTTAAAATTGGTTTGAAAAATTGTCCATGAATAAGTAGGCATAAAAAAAAGGCGAGCACCAGAGCTGTTGACAATGTTTATCAGCAGCCCTGCCCCACTTCTTCCTTTAAATTTGTAAAAATCGAAAACAACTATATAAGTGTTATGCGAAACGATAGTAAACTAATAATAAAGTTGCTAGTACAAAAATGAAGTTTAAAAACACAAAGATAAATTGATCTGTTTTCGTTCTATGCATTTTTATTGGTGGGTTATAGAATGAAACACCTTCAATAATGAAGATAATTAACACAATGTGAATCATGAAATGACCGATGACTTCTGTCATTCCAAAGAGCATGGTGGTGGAGATGAAAATAGCTGTAACCACAAAACCTAATACACGATTTAAAACTCCGACCACTAATAAATAACCGACGACAAATTCAATAAATGCTGCCATAACAACAAATAAACTGGGTTCAAAGCCAAATGTTGGCACATGGTGGTTTGCGACAATATCTAAAGCCATACTTGGATAAACCCATTTTTCAACCGCTACCCAACTAAGCGATAATCCTGTCCCTAAATACAGAAATGGGAATCCGGCTTGCTCTAGTCTTGTATTTCCTACCAACAATACACCAATAATGGCTACGTAAAATCCGTAATCTAACATATAGAAAACACTATGATGGATGGTTACATAAATAAATAATCCTAATAATATCGAAGCACCAATTTTTGTAGAAATATGATGAGGTATCAATAAGAAACCGATTGTCACCCATGCTAATACTGTAATAATTGTACTATTAACATGAAACTCTGGAGCAAATAGAGTTCCATTCACCATTTGTATCATCAGCGAAACGGCGGTTCCATATTTTAATAAATACCTAGAATACTTTCTTAAACTGGAGAGACGATCCTCCATTTTTTTCACTGTTCCCCATTTAGCCATTTTCGGAATGATCAGTGTTAATGTAGCTAATACAACAGCAGCCACAAGAGTTAAAAGTAAAAACATTGGTGATAATATATTTTCAATGGACTCCTTATGTGGCTCCACATTTGTGAACCATTTCACATGTGCTTGCGCAAAAATTGGTGTCATAATAAGCCCTAATGTTAATAGTATCTGAAATATCTTTTTCATCATCTGTAAGCCCCCTAGTGAATATAAACAACATGAATATAGTGATAATATACCGTATTCCTCCAATCTAAAACCATCTTAGAATTGAACAATTTGTGAAATATATCACAAATATCGCGTTCGGAAAGTATTTTCATGTGAAGAGGAGTATTTAGTCATTGATTAACACTATTTAATTCTTGGCAATACAGTCTATGAGAGTTGTATGCTATTATATTGTAGGTAAATTATTAATAGGAGGCTTATCACCCCTTGTCCAAATTTGAAAGAGCAATAATTATTGGCGGAGGCATCTCAGGGAAATTAGCAGCACGTGTTGTGTCTGATTTTTTCAAAGAGGTAATGATTATCGAACGTGATTACGAACCGCAGGGACCATTTCCAAGAAAAGGTGCCCCACAAGGTGAACATTTACATGCGCTCCTCCAAGCTGGTGAGCATGGTCTCGAGGCGTTGTTTCCAGGTATAACAAAGAAATTCCACTCAAGTGGTGCAGTGAAAATAAACTCTACGCAGGATCTAGCATGGTTCCACCATGGTGTCTGGAAATTACGTTTTAATGGAGGATACACAACAACTCTGCAAACGCGCCCACATTTAGAGTGGCATATAGACCACTACATAAAAGCTATACCGAACGTAACCTTTCTATATAATCACACGGTTGAAAACTATATTTATAATGAGGAAAAGAATCAAATTACAGGAGTCGTTCTTATCGATAACAGTGGGACAGAAAAAAATCTAACAGCGAACCTTGTTATTGATGCAAGTGGAGTGAGCAGTCTCTCTAGTAGTTGGCTAAACAAACGTGGTGTTTCTATCCCTGAACAAAGAGTGAAAATTGGGTTAAATTACGTTACTAAATCTTTTCAACTGCCCGAGAACGATGAAAGGGATTGGGCAATAAAAATCGTTTATCCAAACCCTCCACATGAAAAAATAGGTGGGACCATCTCAAAGGTAGAGGGAAATCGTTATATTGTCACACTAAATGGCTATCATAATGAAGTAAATGAAAAAGAGGTAATAAAAAATGATAACGGCTTTACGGAGCTAACAAAAAAATTACCTAAATTAGATATCTACCATGAAATAAAGGATGCAGTTCCTCTTTCCGGAACCTCGGTCTATCGTGTACCACATATCGTTTGGAAACAATTTAATAGGGTAAAGAATTTGCCCGGCGGACTGTTATTGATAGGTGATACGGTTTGCAGAATTGATCCTGTTTTTGGTCAAGGTATGAGTATCGCTGTTTTAGAGGCACTTAAACTGCAAGAACTCCTTCAAAATGAAATTCATGATCTTCTAAAAGTCACTACTAATTTCCATAAACAAGAAGCTAAAATCATCGCCCCTATTTGGAATATGGTGATTACAGAAGATTTTCGCTATCCCGAGACCATTGGGAAAAAACCTGCAGGTCTTTCCATTCAGCAATGGTACGCCAAAAAGATTTTCCTCTTATCATCGGAAAATCAAGAAATATATAATTCGTTCATCAAAGTCATGAACCTAATTCGTCCGATGACCATCTTAATGAGCCCTCGAATTATCAAACAGGTATTGAAAAAGACCTTTTCAAAATGAATTTTTATGGGACATCGTCCCGCAAATAGGGTGTCAGGCACCAAAAGTTAATAATAGCAGGTTCATATAAAGTAGTTAGGACCTGGTTCAATATGAAAGAACCAGGTCCCATTTATCCTTCTAATCAGCTACTCTTCAAATTATCCATTTTATTTACCACCGGAGTCTCATTCAAAGCCCGCAACTTTTTAATATCTACTCTTATCAATAGTGAAATCGCTAATGCAATGATAAACAACCCCGAAAATACAAGAAGTGTTCCTTGGTAGCTTCCGGTTGTTTCTCGAATCCATGAAACGAATATCGGACCGACTAAACCGGCTGCTGCCCAGGCTGTCAAAATATAGCCGTGAATGGCGCCTAACTGCTTCGTTCCGAATAGGTCGCCTATATAGGCTGGTATCGAAGAGAATCCTCCCCCATAACAGGTCATGATCAAATAAACAATGATTGAAAACAGAATACCCACTGTAATGTTCGGTAAAACAAAGAAGGCAACAATTTGGAAAGCAAAAAATAGAGTATACACATTTGGTCGGCCAATGTAATCAGAAATAGTTGCCCAAAGAATACGTCCGGAACCATTAAATAACCCCATAATTCCTACCATTGTCGCAGCAGATGCCGCTGTTATACCAACCAACTCTTGTGCCATAGGCGATGCAACGGAAAGAATGGCAATCCCACAGGTTATGTTGATAAAAAGCATGATCCACAACGCCCAAAATTGTCTTGTTTTTACCGCTTCATTTGCCGTTAATTGTCTAAGATCCTTTTTTATCCTTTTATTCCCTGAAGTTTCAACCGTTGAATCAAAACCTTTAGGTACCCAACCTGCTACTGGCGGAGCAAGGTACTGAGCGGAACAAAAAATGACTAGAAAATATGTTCCACCAAGAATATAAAAGGTGTTGGAAATGCCGTAAGTTTGGATTAAGTGATTCATTATTGGACTGCTAATCATTGATGCAAAGCCAAACCCCATTATAGCTAGTCCTGTTGCCAATCCTCTTCGATCAGGGAACCATTTTACCAAGGTGGAAACTGGTGTAATATAGCCAACCCCTAAGCCAATACCCGCAATAACCCCATAAAATAAATAGAGTAATAGTAACGATTCAAAGTGTACCGCTGCCCCAGCACCGGCAACACCGATTCCAAAAAATACGGAACTTAGTGTTCCGGAAACTCTAGGTCCGAATTTCTCAACAAAGTGGCCTAAAAAGGCAGCGGATAATCCTAAAAATAATATGGCTAAGCTAAATGTAAATGAAATCTGTTTTAATCCCCAGCCCATTTGCTGCTGTAATGGGTTTGTAAATACACTCCAAGCATAAACCGATCCTATCGAAATATGTATTCCAACTGCCGAAAGAGCTATAAGCCATCGATTCTTCATCTGACCCTTCATCCCCGTTTCACATAATATTTATCTAGATATCAAATTCATATTAATCTTTTAATCAACTTCCACTTCACGTGTATTGTTTGTTATTTGACTATATTAACCTACAATTTTATGTATTTCAAGCGAAAATTTCAATTTAAATACGAAATATAAATTATATTTTTTAATTATTGTTCGTGTTTTTATCAAAAAATCATGTTTAGGTCTTTCGCCTTTTTTCTATTTTCATAAAACATCTTCAATAGAAACCGCATACAATGTTGGTGAACAAACAAGGACAGGGGGTGAAATCAGATGGGTTCTAACCATTGTTCCTGTGGCATTTTTGGAATTTTTCTTGGATTTTTAACAGGTGCCATTTGGCTATTGTTTGGATTATTGTGGGTGACTTCTTTGCTTGGAGTTATCGGTCTAGTTGGTTTAATTGTTACCGTTCTAAAATTCCTTATCATTGTAATTGGCTTCCTTGCATTCCTTATCTTTGGATTATACGTATTTAGGAGGGCATGGCATCACATTAAGTGAAATAGCAAGCAGAATTAAGCCAATTTGGATTTATATATAAGGGCAGCCTCAATTAGAGGCTGTCCTTTACAGTTACTTCCATAAAAAAACGGGCAACTAGGGTTGTTTAATGCCCTGGTGCCCGCTTTTTAAATTAGAATTTAGAATGATAGTTATCGATTTCCCATGCATGAACCGCTGTACGGTAGCTGTCCCATTCTGCTTTCTTCATCGAAACATACTCATTGTATACGTGCTCACCTAGTGTATTGGCGGCAATGTCTCCTGATTCTAATTCTTTAATTGACTCTGCTAAACTTCCAGGCAGGCTATCGATGCCACGGAAGGCTCTTTCTTCTTCTGTCATATGGAAGATATCTTCATTAATTGGAGCTGGTGCTTCTAGTCCTTTTTCGATTCCATCCAGACCCGCAGAAGCAATCACTGCAAATGTTAAGTAAGGGTTGGCTGATGGATCTGGGCAACGTAATTCAACACGTGTCGCAAGACCTTTTTTCGCTGGAATACGAATTAACGCTGAACGGTTTGACGCAGACCAAGCAAGATAACAAGGAGCTTCATAACCAGGCACTAATCGCTTATAAGAGTTTACTAGCGGGTTTGTTACTGCCGTAAAGCTCTTCACATTTTCTAGAACACCCGCAATGAATTGATAAGCTTTTTCAGATAATTGTAACTCATCGGATGGATCAAAGAAGGCATTTTCGCTACCTTCAAAGAAGGACATGTTAACATGCATACCAGAACCATTGATTCCGAATACTGGCTTCGGCATAAAGGTTGCGTGTAATCCGAATTTCTTCGCTACTGTCTTCACGACCCATTTATATGTAGTGGAAAGGTCAGCAGCCGTTAATACATCTGCATATTTAAAGTTAATTTCATGTTGCCCTTCAGCTACTTCATGGTGAGAAGCCTCAATGGTGAAGCCCATTGCTTTTAAGGCACGGTAAATTTCTAAACGAACGCGCTCGCCAAGGTCATGTGGAGATGGCTCGAAATAACCGGCTTTATCACCAAGTTCTTGTGTTGCATAACCATTTTCATCTGTTTTAAAAAGGAAAAATTCTAACTCTGGACCCACTGAAATCGTGTATCCATGTTTCTCGGCGCGATCCACTGTTTTCTTTAAAACATTTCTTGTGTCTCCTTCAAACAAGGAACCATCTGGGTTCTTAACAGAACATAGGAATCTAGCTTCCGAATATCCGTTTTCAACTGTCCAAGGAAGAACCGCAAAAGTAGCTAAATCAGGCTGTAAATAAAGATCCGATTTGTTAATAGGTGAGAAACCTTTGATTGAAGAGCCATCAAACATCATTTTACCTTCGACGACATCTTCCAATTGCTCAATAGTTACCGTAACGTGCTTTAAGATTCCTTCGATATCGACAAATTGCAAGTGTAATAGTTCAACACTTTTTTCGTTAATGATTTCTTTAATTTGTTCAAGAGTTGTGGCAGTACCTGAAGTGTTTGAAATTAATGTTTTTGTCATGTCACTTTACCTCGCAATTTCATGTTATATTTTATTACATCGATTAATATAAACTGATTATAATAAAAAAAGAATAGTTTGACAATCTTTTTAGGTAAATTTTTTGAATATTTATTCTGAAATTTTGGTAAGCGTTTTCAAAAAATGCCTGATTAAATCTAATATTCTCATGAAGTCTAGCAAATCTCGTATTCATATTTATGCAGATGTATGTATATTATTTTCAGTTTATCACCTAAGCAGTCTATCGCATTTTAGCTAATACAAAAAAACAGCTGTTAGAGAGCTCTCTAACAACTGTTTTGAATTCAACCTATTGATTTACTGCTTATGAAGCTTTTTGAATAGTAATACTTTTTCCTTGTTTACGTTTTTCATTAAATTCTGCCGCAGCAGTGAAAAGTACGTCTGTAGATGAATTTAATGCAGTTTCAAAAGAATCTTGTAAAACACCAATGATAAAGCCAACGCCAACTACCTTCATAGCAACATCCATCGGAATTCCAAATAAACTGCATGCAAGCGGAATCAGTAATAAAGAACCACCCGCAACACCTGATGCACCACAAGCGCAGACCGCTGACAGAACGCTTAGGATAATGGCTGTCGGAATGTCCACTTCAATATTTAATGTATTGACCGCTGCAAGTGTCAATACAGAAATGGTAACAGCTGCCCCCGCCATATTGATAGTTGCACCTAAAGGAATCGATACGGAATAAGTATCCTTATCCAAACCTAGTTTTTCACATAATTTCATATTGACCGGAATATTTGAAGCGGAACTGCGTGTGAAGAATGCTGTAATCCCACTTTCCTTTAAACACATAAATACAAGCGGGTATGGGTTTTGACGAGTTGCAGCGAACACAATGATTGGATTAACAACTAGCGCCACAAATACCATACAGCCAAGCAAAACGGCAAGCAATTTCCCGTAACTCAGCAATGACGAGACTCCGTTAGTTGTAATAGATTCAATAACAAGGCCCATGATTCCAAATGGAGCAAACTTGATTACCCATGTAACCAGTTTGGACACCGCATCTGAAAAATTAGAAATCATTGTTTTGGTTGTATCTGGAGCATTTTTTAACGCAAAACCAAGGAGTACAGCCCAAGCTAAAATACCAATATAGTTCGCATTGTAAATAGCTTTAACTGGGTTATCTACTACGTTTAACAATAATGTTTTGAGAACCTCTACCACACCGCCTGGAGCTGCTAATTCCTCCGAACCGGTTGCAAGTGTTAAGCTGACAGGAAAAATGAAGCTGACAATAACCGCTACTAATCCAGCTAAAAAGGTACCTAAAAGATAAAGAAAAATAATTGATTTCATATTTGTTTTGTGACCACTCTTATGCTGAGCGATGGCTGACATTACCAAGAAGAGCACAAGTACTGGTGCGATTGCTTTCAGGGCACCCACAAACAAAGAACCTAAAATGACAACAGGCTTTGCTACTGCTGGAACCGTAACAGCTAGAATAATGCCAATAATCAAACCGATAATTATTTGCTTTACCAAACTAATTTGATTCCACTTGTTCACTAGACTTTTCATAGAATTCCCCCCACTAGTTTATGATAATTTCAAATTCATAGTCCATTTAGGTGTTTATATTCTCTCTCTTTATCCACTGAACTATTTTAGAACTAATAGTATTATAGTGAATATTTAGATATATTACAATAGTATTTCCTGATATTAATCAGTAAGCAACCAATGCAAACGCTTTTACTTTCGTAATTTCATTCTAAAGCCTTCTTCATACCTTCTAAAAAGAATATTATTGTGTCCATTGAATTGAACAAGCATATTATATTTACACAAAAACATTTACGAACAATAAGGGAGGTTAACAGAGTCACATGTCTAATAGTGCAGATAAGAAGAATACCTCTCGTCCCGATTTATGTTCAGGCTTGCAGCCGCACCACAGAATTTTCTTCCTCTACGGGCTCTTCCTAGTGGGAATGGCAATGGTTGTCCCCACATTGTCAGGATTAGTGAAAAATCAAAATTCCATCGCAGAATGGAACGAAGTTTTCAGTCATCCCCCATTCATCATCCTTTTTATTGCTTTACTTTTAATAAGCGCACTCTCATTTGTGTTAATAGGTGCCACTCATGGTAAGTTTTGGTTTCGATTTCTTATAACGATACTCGTCGCCAGTTTACTCTGCACATTCAGTTGGATGCTTTCTGCAGCAGGATACATCCTCCTGCCAGTCTTATTCATTATCGGATATGTACTTTTAAGGGGATCATTCCCAATACCGAATCATCCAACCTTAAAAGATATAATAATCATTTTCATTACCATATTTTCCATATGGGGGATCGTGTTTGCATTTGGATTTCATCTGTCCGGTTTGGGGTTCACAGTGACCGTTTATTACGGAATTGCTCAGTTAATTGCCTTGGTCTCTTTCCTTCCCATGTCGCTGTTATTAATTTCTGGAGTGGATTTGGCTAATGTAACTGATAAAATCGTGGAGAGAATGACCTCGTTTCTTAGCCAGCGTGGATACAAAGTAGTACTAATTACCTTGCTATCAACTTCCGTGGTAAAACTGGGTTTCAATTTGTGGAAAATTGAATGGCACTCCATCAGTAGTTTAATTGCATCCCTTATTTTTCTTGCATTTTTCCTGTGTATAGCTAGGTTTACCTCCAAATGGCTGTTCGAATACAAACCTAAGTTTACACACTGGCTAGGCTTAACAGCTCTTATCCAGCCGATTCCACTTGGTGTTGCAACAATCTTAATCATGTTCGGTGTCCAGCTGTCAATTGATTCGGCTTCCACTATCTTAGCGGCTGCCATCGGTCCAATCACCCTTGTCATTGCTGGGTTCCTTTCATTTTTCCCCAAAAGACGTCCTTTTTCCTTTTTTGTTGCCTTAATGGGAGTATGGGTGCTATTGACTAGTGGTCTTCCAAGACTATCAAACCTTTTTTTCGGCTTTACATTTGATGGTTTAACACTATGGGGGTTGGATGGGATTACCGCTTTCCTCTTCATCCTCTGGAGCAGTTGGTTACTATACCATCAAAAAGAATCTCCTCTTGTTTCGACAGCTTTAAAGTTTTCTTTATTTTTGAGTTGTTGTTTTATAGTAGATCAATTATTGAAAAATCAGGTCGCCATTGCCGAGATCTATACCGTATTTCAAATATTAACCTATTTAGCCATCCATCAGTTTTTCCTACGACCTAAACAGAAATGGTGGATCCAAATTCTACCTTGGATAGTAGTCGTAATCATGTTTCTCCATAATATTTGGGATGGATTATTCCCAGACGGAGTGATGAGCTCTGTGAATTTAGCGATCTTAATGATTGCCATGCTTTGGGATATCATTACGTCTGAAGAAAAAATTAGAGGGGAAAAATCGATTGGACCAAATCAACCGGGACTCCTTTTTCTCTATCTCGGGGTCGTTATCTGGACCATAGCGCAAGTGGTATATGCTAAAACAGGAAAGGGTGCTGCCGTTTTGGAATGGGAGCCCATCCTTCTCATTGGTTTTCTAATAGTCGGTATCCCGTGGGTGCTTTATCTTATTTTAAGAGAATTAAAGACTAAGCTTGTGGAAATGGAGACTAAAAAAGAATGACTTGGTGAATGAATAGAAAAATTTAAATGAAAGGGAGTGTTTCATGGTGCCTGACACCTTTGCAACACTCCTTTTTAAGTCCAGCATCTATCTCCTAAAGACAATATAGTCTAAAATAACAGGCTCGGTATCATTGGCCCTTAAAAGTTGATTGATCTGTCCTCGGTGATATTGACCATGTAAAGCAACATGGGTCAAGATGTCTCTTACCGAATTCTTAAACTCTATGCCTTTACTGTTCCTGTATGAAACGATTTGTTCGAGACCAGAGTCAGTTAAACCCAAAAGGAATTCTTTATAGTTTTGATTATTTCGATTAGCCAATGCTACACATGATTCTATACTAACATCAGCCCAGATAGGCAAATTTGAACTGTCTAACCCTTTTAACCTAGTAAACCACACCTGCTCCGCAAACAGAATATGTGAGAATAAATTAATAACCTGTTCGTTCTTCTTATCCATATTTTGCAAAGTTTCAAGAATTCGTTGATTAGACCAAAGTAAATGCTCAAACATATTTTGGATTGTTTCCATGCCTACACCTCCATGTATTAACCAGTGTTGTTACTTTTGCGTCCTTCGATTTTTTTCGATTAACCATTTATATATCGGAACTTTCTGTTCCAAGTCGAAAGACAAGAACCTATTCATCATCATTCTCATCTTCACCATGAACCCATTCAATCGAATAATACGACTCAATTATTGCTTCCTCAACCCCCCAGCCAATTAAGTCGACATTAGAAATAATGTTACGTAATCTATTAGAAAAGGCTTTATATAGTTCTTCATCGCGATCACATTCCATGGCTACTTGATCAAACATCCTCACTAGACTGGTGTAGAAACCTTCATTTATATCACCATATGAATTTGTAAATTTCACACACATTTCCACATAAAAAAGCATAAGGTCAACTGTTCGTTTCTCATCATTTGTTGCCTTTTTAAAAGCAGTTATCTCCTTTTTTGCTTCTGTCAATCGGAGTTTCTCAGTTCCTCTTTCTGGAAAAAATTCATTGTTAATTTTTTTCTGGGTTTGATGAAAAAGAACTTCAATTACTTGGTCCCCTAGAAATTTACTGGATAAGTAGTTTTGAACCTCTTTGTTTGACTTATACATAGCCACGATCAGTTCAATCAATTCCTTTTGATCATATCCTTTTAACTGTTTTTTTAAATCAGTAATCTTGATTTTCATAGATCCTCCGCTATTACTACATTCATCATAACATTTAATTTTCAAATATTTTATGTGAATGATATTTAAATCCTAGATACTCATAGTTTTGTTTCCTGTACATTTCTCTTGGAGTGTCTTCACCATCCGCAACTAAGATGACCGACTTATCTTCATATTTCTCCATAACAAATTTTTGCAGCCTGCTGCCAATCCCTTTTTTCTGAAAGTTTTCATCTACCACTAAACCATCAATTTCGGCTGTATCTTTTGCAATTATTACATCTAGTGAACCCGCAGGAACACCTTTATAATAGGCAAGCAGTTGTTGAATATTCTTATTTTCACAATTTCTTTTAGCCAATTCTCTTTTTTGATTTGCAAATTCAGAACCCAACTCCAAATCGTGTTTATACTGCAATTCAAGAAAAGTTTCAAGGTTTTGATCCGTCACAACTTGTACCTCTATATCTGGATCGTCTACAACCAAGGGAAATTGTTTAGGCTGGATGGCGTACAATTCGAGAAATCCAATACTATAACCTGAATCCTTCATGTAAGCTACTAATTCCTCCGCTAGTTTTTCGTTTGGAGGAAAATAAAACTTTACATGATTTTGACCATTTTTTAAATGATAATTTCGCAAGTAAAACTCCACACTTTTAAATTCCGATAAAGATGGTGATAACTTAAACTCTATAAAATTACTATCATATCTAAGTAACATTTCAGGATAATGAATGTGTTTGTATTGATTATTTTCAAATACAACCTGACCAACCACATAAATATTATCGAATGTTATATTCTTCATCGATTTAGTCCTCTTTTCCATAAATGTCCGACCATATGAACTATCCAAATTCATTATATACTTTTTCTATAATTGTTGGAATAATTGACATTTTTTAGAATGATGACCACACGGAGCTTCTTAAAGGTATTTTATTAGAACCTATGCAAAAAGAGGAGTATGATGAGGTAGAGATAATTTATAAAACCAACATCTAAAGGAGTATTTTTCAATAATGAACTATATTCAGCGCGGGACACACACATTTAAAATGGTAAACATCGCTTTATTTGCCGGTGGATTTAATACATTCGCGATCCTTTGGGGAACACAGCCATTACTGCCGGAGATCGTGAAGGAATTTCATATTTCACCAGCTGTATCCAGTTTAAGCTTGTCCTCTACCACTATCGCTTTAGCGGTGAGTATGTTGATTGCTGGTTCTTTATCAGAAGTATTCGGCCGGAAACCAGTCATGACTATTTCTTTAATTGTTTCATCGATTCTATCCATTTTAACTGCGTTTAGTCCAAATTTTCATATATTAATCTTATGTAGAATCTTACAAGGGATTTCATTAGCAGGATTGCCTGCTGTTGCGATGGCCTACTTAGGTGAGGAAATTGACCCTAAAAGTTTAGGGATGGCAATGGGATTATACATTAGCGGGAACTCCATTGGCGGAATGGGAGGTCGAATAATTAGTGGAATTTTAACAGATTATTTTAGTTGGCATGTAGCATTGGCCTTTATTGGAATCATTAGTTTACTTGCTAGTCTTATTTTCTGGTCTATTTTACCGAAATCTACACATTTTAAACCGCGAAAATTTGAAATTAAAAAATTAGCAATCTCCTTGTTTGTCCAATTTAAAGAACCAGGCCTTCTTTATTTATTTTTAACTGGATTTCTATTAATGGGATGCTTTGTATCGTTATATAATTACATTGGTTTTGAGTTAATGGCTCCACCTTATTCTTTAAGTCAAACCTTAGTTGGCTTTATATTCATTGTGTATATTGTTGGAACATTTAGTTCTACTTGGATGGGAATGTTAGCCGATCAATACGGGAAAAGAAAACTATTAATGGTGTCATTGTTCATTGTATTGTTAGGGACATGTATAACGCTAAATTCGTCTTTATCGTTAAAAATTATTGGAATAGCCATTTTTACGTACGGTTTTTTTGCCGGACATTCGATAGCGAGTGGTTGGATTGGACAAATTGCTACTCATGACAAAGCCCAAGCCTCATCCCTATATTTATTTTTCTATTATGCGGGATCTAGTATCGGAGGAACGGCGAGTGGTGCATTTTATAGTAGTTTTGGCTGGCATGGTGTTGTCTCCATGATTGTAGTCCACATGATAATTTCTATCATCATAGTAATTCGATTAGGTAGCATTTCTATAAGAGCATTACGGCATTCTCCACATAGAATTTAAGAAACAAGGAGTCTTACTCGCAATATTGTACAAGATCTATACTTTGTAACGTTTGGGGATAAATGAATAAAAGAAAAGCCCTGGTGCCCTCCAAAATAATTGATTAGGCCCAGGGCTTTCATATACAAATATATAGACACTAAACCTAATAAAATAAAACCGCCAATTTTTTTAATCTACAAAAACACCCCAACCGTCCGAATAACCACCATGTGGTTTACTTAAGTCATTTAATTTTTTCTGTATTTTAGTTAATTCATTATGATTTAATAGCATTCTTTTCGAGCAAGAACATGCCCACTCATCTGTTTCGTCATCCTGCTCTAGGAAACAGTTGAATCCTTCTCCTTTTAGTACTTGCGATAATTTTTCACCTGTCATTTGATCAGGCACGGCCACAAAAAATTCGACTGACTGTGGTTTTTTAAAATTCACTCCATCTTTATAAAGACTTTGTAAAGCCTCTCCATCCGCATCATTTGGAAATTTCATTGGTTTTTCCTCCATATTCTATTACATTCAATATTCATTATAATTCACTTATTTCTATTCCACTAATCAAATTAGCTTGACTTAACATATTATTAACATCTTCTACATAGTCTCTTAAAATACGAAGGATATAATGTGAATTGTACAACAATCCACTACTAATAAAAGGGGGATATAAATGTTCTTAAAAAAACTAACTCAAAATGGCCTAATTACGATTGTTTACTATAAAAATGGTGCATTGCAAACCTTAAAAGGGCGGGTTTATCACCTAAATCTTAAAGACCAATTGCTTTCTTTAAAAGATGAAAAACAAATGTTATTTTCCATTCGTTTATCTTCTGTAAGACATATTTATTAACTGTTTTATTTCACCAATGAAAGCTAATAAAGAAATCCCCACCCCTAAACCTTGAAAAGGTTATTTTTTTTCTAAATTTTCCATTAGAACAAGAAGATGCCTTGGTCATGTTATACCAAGGCACCTAATATTTGGAAAGGTCTTTTTTTAAAATGCGATTTAGCTATGCGTGATCCTTATTTTTGACGCGGCTATTTCGGCTCGGTTCCTTGCTACTTCAACAGACTCTCCCGAACTTAAGACCACCGCCATCCGACGGCCTACTTTTGTTTCAGGCTTTCCAAAGATTCTTACTTGGGTATTTGGAATAGATAAGCTGTCCTCAATGCCTTCAATTTGGTATCCTTTACTCTCTTTCCATGCTTTAACCGTGCGACTTGCACCAGGAGTTAACAGCTGAACCCCTGGGATGGGATATCCCAAGATGGCTCTTATGTGCAAGGCAAACTCGGAAAGATCCTGCGTAGCCATAGTAACCATTCCCGTATCATGTGGTCGTGGTGAAACTTCACTAAAATAAACACCTTTTGCCGAAAGAAATAATTCAACGCCAAAAAGTCCATATCCACCAAGGGCATCGGTGATTTTTTTGGCAATGTCCTGCGCTTCTGCTATTTGTTCCTCTGACATAGCATGCGGCTGCCAGGATTCAATATAATCCCCATCTTTTTGCACATGACCGATTGGGGCACAAAAGGTTGTGCCTGAGACAGAACGAACCGTTAACAGTGTGATTTCAGAATCAAAGTGAATAAATTCTTCAACAATCACTCGAGCTTTTTTGCCTCTTCCACCCGAAATTGCCTCATTCCACGATATTTCAACATCCTCGATAGAACGACAAATGGTTTGCCCTTTTCCAGATGAACTCATAATCGGTTTAATTACACATGGAATTCCGATTTCTTGTACGGCACTTCTTAATTCCTCTAGCGTGTCTGCAAAGGCGTATTTCGCAGTTGGAATCCCCAATTCTTCACTAGCCAATCTTCGGATTCCTTCTCGATCCATCGTTAGGTTCGTTGCTTTAGCGGTTGGCACAATACAAAAACCTTCATTCTCAAGATCAATTAACGTTTCCGTTGCGATTGCCTCAATTTCAGGAACAACCAAGTCCGGCTTTTCTAGTTCAATCACTTTTCTCAGTTCTACTCCATCAAGCATATCAACAACATACGAATGATCGGCTACCTGCATGGCAGGAGCATTTTCATAACGGTCAACAGCAATCGTTATCATACCAAGGCGCTGAGCTTCGATAATCGTTTCTTTTCCGAGCTCTCCCGAACCAAGTAACATCACTTTTTTTGGTTTGCTATAATTTGGGTAACTAATCATCTTATCCACTCCTAAATGTTTGCTTTTTAGCTATAATATCGTATAATCAATGAGGATATCAATAGAAAAATAGTTTAGATAACGAACATTTATATATTTTATACTATCAATCATTCGTTTGACCAAAGGATTCATACTATCAATACGAAGGGAAATAAAAAATAGAAATAAAAGATTCGTAAATTAACGAATTAAGAAAAGAAAACACTATTTTATTTAGTTTAAAAGAGATAAAATATTAGTAATTTAAAATTGACGATAGAGGTGCCAAAGTGAAAGAGATTATTTTGATTTTGCTGTTACAATTGGTTTATGTACCTATTTACACACTGCGAACAATCTTTTTGGTTAAAAATATAACCGTGTTAGCATCAATTTTAGGTATCGCAGAAATGTTAATATATGTTTTTGGGCTTTCACTCGTATTTGGTGGGGATCAAAGTATTATTGCAATGGTAGTTTATGCCGTTGGTTTCGGGTTAGGAATCATCCTTGGAACGAAATTAGAACAAAAAATAGCAATTGGTTATATTAACGTTACGGTTAATACACAAGAAAAAAATGGTCATTTGATAGACACTTTAAGACAAAATGGTTTTGGTGTTACATTATATACAGGTGAAGGACGCGACAGTGAACGTTATCGAATGGAAATATTGACAAAGAGAAATAGAGAAAATGAACTAATAGCTACTGTCGAAAAATTTGAACCTAATGCGTTTATTATTTCATACGAGCCAAGAAGATTTAAAGGCGGTTTCTTATTGGATCGACTTCGTTAGAAGCGAAATGTTGTATATGCAATTTTTGCAAGATAAAAAAATGACGTGTGTCAAACCACACGTCATTTCTTATGCCATTTATAAAGATGGAACAAGTTACATACTAAACCTGGCCGTTTTTCTACTATAATATTATTTAGGAAGATAGGATTTCCCCATCAAATAACAATCCACTTCATAAGCAACCTGTCTTCCCTCGTTGATGGCCCAAACGATTAGGCTTTGCCCTCTTCTAGCATCACCTGCAGCAAATACCCCCTCAACGTTTGTACGATACTCACCGTAAGCTGCTTCAATCTTTTGGTTGATTGCATTAACACCGAATTGACTCAAAAGCGGCTGCTCGGTGCCCTCAAACCCAATCGCAATAAAGACAAATTGGGCTGGCCAGACTTTTTCAGTTCCCGGAATTTCTTTAAAAAAGAATCGGCCCTCATCATCTCTTAATTTTTCCATTTGAATGGTATGAAGTTCCTGTAAGCGGCCGTTTTCATCCGCAACTATTTTCTTCGTTTGGATCGAATATTGACGCGGGTCTTCGCCAAACTTGGCCTCGGCCTCTTTATACGCATAATCCATAGTAAAAACATTAGGATAGGCTGGCCACATATTCCCTGAAGTACGCGTCTCAGGTAATTGTGGATGTTTGCCAAACTGAACCACACTACGGCAATTTTGACGCAGGGCCGTTGCCACACAATCTGCTCCCGTATCTCCACCGCCAATCACGATGACGTCCTTGCCTTCCGTATTGATAAATTGACCATCTTCAAAATTCGTATCCAAATAACTCTTCGTTGCCTTGGTCAAGTATTCCATGGCGAAGTGAATCCCTTTCGCCTCACGCCCTTCAATGACTAGATCACGCTGTTTTTGAGCACCTGTACAAAGAATCACAGCATCGAATTGTGCGTGGAGTTCTTCTGCAGTAATATCTTTTCCAACCTCTGTATTCGTGACAAACTTGATCCCTTCTTGGGTTAATAAGCTGATTCGACGCTCAACCACTCCTTTATCTAGCTTCATATTTGGAATACCATACATGAGTAAACCACCAGGACGGTCTGCACGTTCAAAAACCGTTACCGAGTGACCTGCTTGGTTGAGTTGATCCGCACTGGCTAATCCAGCCGGACCTGAACCGATAATCGCCACTTTTTTCCCCGTTCTGCTTACTGGAATCCGAGGGGCAATCCAGCCATTTTCAAAACCCTTATCAATAATCGCTTGTTCAATGTTTTTAATGGTTACTGCTGGGTCTGTTATGGCTAACGTACATGACCCTTCACACGGTGCTGGGCATACCCGCCCGGTGAATTCCGGGAAATTATTCGTTTTAAGCAACCGATCAAGGGCTTCTTTCCACCGGCCGCGATAGACCAAGTCATTCCATTCGGGAATAAGATTATGAATCGGACACCCGGATGTTGCTCCTTGAATTTCCATTCCCATATGGCAGAAAGGAGTGGCGCAATCCATGCACCGTGCACCTTGTCTGCTTAAAGTTTCGTCCGAAAAAGGCAGGGAATACTCTTTCCAGTCGCCTACTCGCGTAAGGGGATTTCGTTCTTTACCTTTTTCTCGATAGTAATCAATAAAACCTGTTGTTTTTCCCATCTTCCTCTCCCCTTTCTTAGCGTAGTACAGCTTCTGGCTGTTTAGTTGTAGTTTTTTTCTGTTTGGAAGAATTGGCTAAAAATGCACTCATAATCGCGTCTTCATCTGGTAAACCTGCATCCTTTTGCTTCTGAATTTGCTCAAGCATCCGTTTATAGTCTTTCGGAATGACTTTGATAAATTTTCTGACATAATTTCCCCAGTTTTCTAGAACATAGCTTGCTTTCACACTATTCGTATAATAGAAATGAGTTTGAATGATTTTCATTAACTCTTCCTCATCGTTTTTTGACAACGACTCTATTTCAATCATCTCTTGATTACATAACTTCCTAAAAGCCTCTTGATCATCAGCTAATACGTACGCAATCCCGCCAGACATCCCTGCAGCAAAGTTTTTACCTACATCACCTAAAATAACGACGCGTCCGCCTGTCATATATTCACAGCCATGATCGCCAATTCCTTCGACAACCACATTCACACCGCTATTACGGACCGCAAATCGTTCGCCTGCACGTCCATTAATATATGCTTCACCGCTTGTTGCACCGTATAAAGCAACATTCCCAGCGATTACATTTTCCCCAGCTAATAATTTAGATGATTGGTCTGTTTTCACAATCAACTTTCCTCCAGATAAGCCTTTCCCAAGAAAATCGTTGACGTCTCCTGTAATCTCTAATGTCACGCCGTTTGGAACAAAGGCACCGAAACTTTGACCTGCGGACCCTGTAAATCTTAGGGTAATCGTATCCTCAGGCAGCCCCGCTTCGCCATACTGCTTCGACACTTCACTTCCAACAATTGTACCTACCACACGGTTCACGTTTGTAATCGGGAAGCTCACATCCACTGGAACTTGATCTTGTAATACTTTTTGAACTGCCGGTAAGATTTTCTGAATATCAAGCGACTCGTCAATTTTGTGATTTTGTGGTGTTGTATATGTGCGAGCACCCTCAGGTTGGTGAAGCAATGGAGTTAGGTCTAAGTCCTTTGCTTTCCAATGTGCTTTTGCTCGGTCACTCATTTTCAAAACATCTGTACGACCAACCATTTCGTCTACTGTTCTAAAGCCAAGCTCCGCCATTAGTTCTCGAACTTCTTGAGCAATAAAACGCATATAGTTGACAATGTAATCAGCTTCTCCCGTGAACTTTTGACGAAGCTGTGGATTTTGTGTGGCGATTCCAACTGGACAAGTGTCTAAATGACAAACACGCATCATCACACATCCAAGCACGACAAGTGGTGCAGTCGCAAAAGCAAACTCTTCAGCCCCAAATAACGCGGCCATTACAACATCTTTTCCAGTCATTAATTTACCGTCAGTCTCAAGCACAACACGATCGCGTAAACCATTTAGCATTAACGTTTGGTGCGCTTCGGCAAGCCCCAGTTCCCATGGTAATCCTGTGTGCTGGATACTAGTTTTTGGAGATGCTCCAGTTCCACCATCATATCCACTGATGACAATGACATCTGCGGCACCTTTGGCCACACCGGCAGCAATCGTTCCAACCCCGCCTTTGGAAACAAGCTTTACGCTGATTCGTGCATCTCGGTTGGCATTTTTCAAATCGTGAATCAGCTGCGCCAAATCCTCGATCGAATAAATATCATGATGCGGTGGTGGTGAAATCAGCCCAACACCTGGTGTGGAACCACGAACATCAGCAACCCATGGATAAACTTTATTACCCGGAAGCTGTCCGCCTTCACCTGGCTTTGCTCCTTGTGCCATTTTAATTTGAAGCTCATCCGCATGAACCAGATAATGACTTTTGACTCCAAAACGGCCGGAAGCAATTTGCTTTACAGCACTGCGACGGTTATCGCCATTTACATCTAAGCTAAAGCGGCGCGAATCTTCTCCGCCTTCACCAGAGTTGCTTTTTCCGCCTAAACGATTCATCGCAATTGCCAAAGTTTCATGTGCTTCCTTGCTGATTGATCCAAACGACATCGCTCCTGTTTTGAAACGGGTGACAATGGAATCAACTGATTCTACTTCGTCGATTGATAAAGACTGTCTTGTTTCATCAAATGAGAACAAATTCCGTAAGAACCCAATTCTCTCGTCATTTGCAAGTTTGGAATACTTTTTAAATAATTCGTAATCGCCCTTTCGGCAAGCCCATTGCAGTGTATGAATCGTTCCAGGATTAAAGGCATGATGTTCCCCTGTTTTTCTCCACTGGAAGTTACTGCCTGAATCTAAAGTTTGATCATAAGAATCTGCATATGCCAAAGTATGAAGCATTTTTGCTTCTTTCGCGATTGTATCTAAACTGATCCCACCAAGCTGTGAAACCGTTCCTGTAAAATACCGCTCAATGACTTCTTCGCTGATTCCAACTGCTTCGAAAATTTGTGCACCACGATAACTTTGGACCGTTGAAATCCCCATTTTGGACATCACTTTTACAACGCCCTCAGTCATTGCTTTTACATAATTATTTACCGCGTCTTCATAGGTATATTGTAAACTTCCTTCTGCGATGGCCTGCTTATAGGTGGCGAATGCAAGATATGGATTGATGGCATCAACACCATAACCAATTAATGCAGCTAGATGATGAACTTCACGTACTTCTCCAGATTCGATAATAATACTTACTTTCGTTCTGCTGCCTTCACGAATCAAATGCTGATGAAGAGCACTTACTGCCAATAACGAAGGAATCGCTGCTTGGTTCTTATTCATTTTACGGTCAGATAAGATTACTAGACTCACCCCTTCTGAGATCGCGGAATCTGCCTCTTGGCAAATCCTATCAAGACTGCCTTCCAGATTATCATCAAACAGAATGTCAATAACCTTACTCTTAAAATCGGCTGAATCCAAAGATTTCAAACGCTCTAATTGACCGTTGTTAATGACTGGTGTATCAAGTTGAATTCGACGGCAGTTTAACGGTGAAGGCTGTAATATATTTCCTTCTGCACCTAATAACGTCATCGTTGATGTGACAATTTCTTCTCGTAGTGAATCAATGGGCGGATTGGTTACTTGGGCAAATAATTGCTTAAAGTAATTAAACAATGATTGCGCCCGATCAGATAAAACCGCTAAAGGCATGTCATTACCCATTGCGCCAATTGGATCTTTTCCTTCATTTACAACAGGAACCAAGTATTTTGAAATATCCTCGTAGGTGTAGCCGAATGCTTTCTGGCGAATGAGTAAATCAGCTAGGACTTCTTCTTCGTTGGATCTTTCTTCATTTAAACGAATAAGCTGTTCGTCCAACCATTGCTGATAAGGAAGTGCTTCAGACATCTCGTTTTTTACTTCTTCATCAGAAATAATCCGTCCTTCTTCCAAATCAATTAACAGCATTTTCCCTGGGCTTAAACGATCTTTATATAGCACTTTTTCAGGTTCAACATCAATGACGCCAACCTCTGATGAAAAAATAATATAATCATCATCCGTAACGTAATAACGAGCAGGACGAAGGCCGTTTCGATCTAAAATCGCGCCAATTTGTTTACCATCTGTAAAAGAAATCGCCGTTGGACCATCCCATGGTTCCATTAAGCAGCTATGAAACTCGTAAAATGCTCTCTTTTCTTTTGTGATATGCGGGTTTTCTGACCATGGCTCAGGAATCAGCATCATGGCAGCATGAGCAGGTTTTCGGCCCGCCAGTACCAAAAACTCAAGCGCATTATCTAAAATCGACGAGTCACTTCCATCGGTATCAAGGATTGGAAGCACCTTTTGCAGATCCTCACCAAAAGCTTCCGAGACGAATTGCTTTTCTCGGGCCTTCATCCATTGAACATTGCCGCGAAGTGTATTTATTTCTCCATTATGGATTAGGTAGCGGTTTGGATGTGCCCGTTCCCAACTAGGGAACGTATTTGTACTAAAGCGGGAATGCACTAAAGCAAAAGCCGATACAAAACTCTCATCCTGTAAGTCCAGGTAAAATCTGTCCACCTGTTCTGGTGTTAATAACCCTTTATATACAATCGTTCTGCTTGAAAGGCTGGCAAAGTAAAAACGTAAATCAGATTCCTTCGCCCAAAGTTCTGATTGTTTCCTAATAATATATAGTTTTCGCTCAAAAGATAATTCATCCTTCAGTCCTTCATTGTCACCAATAAATACTTGGCGGATGAATGGACGGCTTTGCTTGGCAGTTTCTCCAATGGTTTCATCATTGACAGGTACAGTTCTCCAACCAAGAACGGTCTGCCCTTCTTCTTCTACCACTTTATTAATATAGGACTCTATTTTTTCTCTTTCTACATCATTCTTTGAGAAAAAAAGCATCCCTACCCCGTATCGTCCTTTTTCAGGTAATTGGACGTTCTGAAGGGTAATGCGGAAAAACGCATCCGGAATCTGGACCATGAGTCCAGCGCCATCTCCTGTTAATGGATCACTTCCTTGACCGCCGCGGTGATCTAGTTTACATAGCATGCTGAGTCCTTTTTTGACAATCTCGTGAGATGCGATCCCTTTAATATGGGCATACAATCCAATTCCACATGCATCATGTTCATATTCTGGGCGGTAGAGACCTTGTGCTTTTGGTAGTTGATGAAACGTCATTACTATCTCCCCCGTTCTTAATTTTCCGATAAATCAGTATGATAGTAATTTTATGTTTTTATATACATATAAACAATATATAATTAAGATTAAATCAATCTCATTTTTATATGAATGGAGGGTTTAAGGTGGAACTACGTCAATTACGATATTTTATGGAGGTTGCTGAGCGTGAACATGTAACCGAGGCGGCAGATAATCTCAATGTTGCACAGTCGGCCGTAAGTTTTCAGATTGCTAAATTAGAAGATGAGCTCGGTGTTCGTTTATTTGAACGAACCGGAAGGAATATTAAGTTAACGCAGATTGGAATAAGTTTTTTAAGCCATATTAAAAAAGCGGTCAAATTGATTGATGAGGCAAAAGAAAAGGTAGATGAGTATTTAGATCCTCAATCCGGCACCATTAAAATTGGTTATCCAACAAGTCTTGCAAGCTATTGGCTTCCAACGGTTATCTCCGCCTTTCGAACAAAACAACCAAACGTTGTTTTCCATTTGAAGCAAGGCTCTTATCAATATTTAATTGAAGCCGTTAAGAATGGTGAAATTGATCTAGCGTTTATTGGGCCAGTACCAACGAAAGATCCTGATATTGAAGCAAAGATACTATTTACAGAAAACATCTCTGCGTTGCTTCCTTCCAACCATGCACTTGCCAATCGAAAAAGATTAGAACTAAACGAGTTACGAAACGATTCATTTGTTTCATTCCCGCAGGGATATATTCTTCAAAAAATTGCCATAGAGGCGTGCAAAGAAGCTGGATTCGTACCAAATATCACCTCAGAGGGAGAGGATTTGGATGCATTAAAGGGACTGGTATCAGCAGGCATTGGTGTATGCCTCTTACCAGAAAGCACCGTTTATGAATCCATGCCGCGATACACGGTAAAAATACCAATTGACTCCCCTCAAGTAAAACGAACCGTCGGCCTCATCACACCAAAATATAGAGACCTAGCACCATCCGAAAACCTCTTCTACCAATTTGCAATCGATTTCTTCCGTGTATTAGAGCAGTTTCAATAGGTGTCAGGCACCATTTAAAGACACTTTAATCCATTTGTCCTTATGGAGTGGACATTAATGATACAGATGTGAAAGAATTTTATTTAAAGACAAAAAAGCCTGTTTATAAGCAGGCTTTCCTATATTGGCTCATCTTCCTTGATGAACCTCTTTAAAATCAGATATTAATAGTCAACGAAATAGTTAACGAAATGCCTTTGATCCTATATCTGTTCGGTAATGAGCACCTATAAAAGATACCTTTTCTACGGATTGGTAGGCCAAATCTCTCGCTTCCTGCAAACGGTTACCAATGGCAGTAATTCCTAGAACTCGGCCGCCATTTGTTAGAATTTCTCCATCCTTTGCAGTGGTACCAGCATGGAAGGCTATAGTCGGATAAGTTATATGTTCCAATCCTTTGATCACTTGGCCTTTTTCGTATGGTCCTGGATAGCCAGCAGAAGACATAATCACGCAAACCGCAGACTGGTCTTTCCATTTCACTTCTACATTCTCTAATTCTCCGGTGAGACTTGCAAGCAAGATATCTAATAAATCTGTTTCAAGCAATGGAAGAACTACCTGTGTTTCCGGATCGCCAAAGCGTGCATTAAATTCAATGACTTTTGGACCTGATTTTGTCAGCATCAAACCAGTATAGAGGATTCCCTCAAATGGGGACCCTTCCTCTACCATAGCTTTTGCCGTTGGTTGGACTATTTCATGAATAATCCGCTCAACCATCGATGGATCAATATGTGGTAATGGCGCATATGTTCCCATTCCACCAGTGTTAGGTCCCTTGTCGCCATTATTTACCGGCTTATGGTCCTGCGCTGGTACCATTGCCTTTACCGTAGTCCTATTCACAAAAGCGAGCAGGGTCAATTCTTCTCCTTCTAAAAATTCCTCAACAACCACCCTCGCTCCCGCCGAGCCCAAGGAAACTTCTTTCATCATACTTTGAAGTGCTTCTTCCGCTTCTTCCAGAGTTTTTGCCACAACGACACCTTTTCCTGCAGCTAAACCATCTGCTTTTATTACGATTGGTGCCCCTTCGCCGCGGACATAAGCTAGTGCATCCTCATAGGAAGTAAAAGAAGCATATTTAGCTGTCGGAATCTGATACTTCATCATTAAATCTTTAGCGAACGCCTTACTTCCCTCAATTAATGCCGCTTCCTTTGAAGGTCCATATACCGCTAAACCCTGTTCTTTAAAATAATTAACAATACCCAATGAGAGCGGCTCTTCTGGTCCTACAAATGTAAGATCAATTTGTTCTTTTTGTGCAAAATCCGCTAATTTCCGAATGTCTGAAACAGCTATGGAAACACATTCCGCTAACTCTGCAATCCCAGGGTTGCCCGGCGCACAATAAATTTGCGCAACTTTAGGACTTTGTGACAGTTTCCAAACTATCGCATGCTCACGGCCGCCTCCCCCTATCACTAACACCTTCATTTCGTCTTACCTCCTAGTGTTTAAAATGGCTTATGCCTGTTATCAAGGTCCCTATCATTTTACAGCCTCCTTATTCGCCAGTCTTTGGATCACTTCTGGTAATAATTTGTGCTCCTGCTCCTGAATTTTTTTTATCAATGTTTCCCTGGTTTCTTGCGAATCAATTGTTACGGCACGCTGGTCGATAATCGGTCCTGTATCCATTCCTTCGTCCACAAAATGGACCGTCACTCCGGTTACCTTTACCCCATAATCGAGTGCTTGTCCAATGGCATCCTTTCCTGCGAAAGCTGGTAATAGAGACGGGTGGACATTGATTATTTTCCGATCGTATGCATGCAGTAAAACATGACCTAACAGTCTCATATATCCAGCCAGCACGATAAAATCCACCTCCAGTTGAGTTACCTTTTCAAGGATTTCTTCTTCATAGGCTTGTTTATTCGGATAATCTTTTGCTGTAAAAGTAAAAACCGGGATTGATTCATTAATAGCGGTGCGGACTGCAAGAGCTTCAGGACGGTCACTGACCAGTAAAACCACTTCAACGTTATTGATTTTTTTTGATTTTATGGATTCTAGAATCGCAGCAAAATTAGAACCTGTACCAGAAGCAAAAACGGCAATTTTCATACTTACTCCTTCTTGAATACGACGTCTTCGTTTCCTTTTTGCACTGTACCGATTACAAACGCATTTTCACCCAACGTTTCCAAGTGATCCAATACGCCCCTAGAGTCCGCAGTATCGACCACTAAAATCATCCCTATTCCCATATTAAAAGTTCGGAACATATCATAATCAGAAATTTTACCTTTTTCTTGGATAAAGGAAAAAATCTCCGGAACCTTCCATGATCCATCCCTAATTTCAGCCTGTAAACCTTTGGGTAAAATTCGTGGAATGTTATCATAAAAACCCCCGCCTGTTACATGCACCATTCCAGTGACATTAAATTTCCGTATCGTTGAAAGGACCGATTTCACATAAATTTTGGTGGGTTCAAGCAACACATTTCCCAATTCAGTCCCCAATTCCACCACATAATCACCCAATGAGAGCTTAGCATCCTCCAATAGAACCTTGCGGACAAGTGAAAACCCGTTGCTATGTACTCCGCTTGAAGCTAACCCAATAAGTGCCTGGCCTTCTTGTACTTTTGATCCATCAATGACATGTTTTTGATCCACCATACCAACCGTAAAGCCTGCAATATCATATTCCTCATCCTGATACATTCCCGGCATCTCGGCAGTTTCCCCGCCAATTAGTGAACACCCCGCCTGTACACAGCCATCTGCAATTCCTTTAACGATGGCTTCAATTTTTTCCGGGATAATCTTACCGCAGGCTAAATAATCTAGAAAAAAAAGTGGCTCGGCCCCTTGGACGATGACGTCATTCACACACATGGCAACGGCATCGATGCCAATGGTATCATGCTTGTTCATAGCAAAAGCAATTTTCAATTTGGTCCCTACTCCATCCGTACCAGAAACAAAAACGGGCTCTTCTATATTCGACAAATTTGGTTTAAAAAGGGCCCCAAATCCACCTAATCCCGTTAAAACCTCTGGCCTGAAGGTTTTTTTTACATGTTTTTTCATTCGTTCAACGGCTTCATTTCCGGCATCAATATTGACCCCAGCATGGCGGTAAGCATCACTCATTCCGTTTCTCTCCTTTACGGTAAATTTGCAGAGATTTCCTGCATATTAAGCTTTTTTAATAATCCCGAACGCATAATGGCAGGTATAGCATTCCGCCAGGCTTCTGCCAATTTAATGATCGGCATAGAAATAACGGTATTACCATTATGTGAAATTGAAAGTTCCTGGCCTTTCACATGACCGATTTCTTTTAGTGGCACCTCCTGCTGTTTCGCGATTTTCTTAATCTTCTCGGCATTTTCCGGAGAAATGGAAAGAATGATTCGAGATTGAGATTCACTAAAAAGGCTAAAATCTGTTCGCAGGTCTTCGGTTACTTGAATTTCGGCACCTATTTTCCCACTTATACAACTTTCTGCTAAAGCAACTGCTAAACCGCCTTCCGCTGTATCATGAGCTGACTGCACCAATCCTTCTTGAATCATTTTTAGGGTAAAAGCTTGTATCTTCTTCTCCAAATCAAGGTTTAACTGAGGCGGGCGCCCTTCAATCTTCCCTGTCATAATTTTTTGGTATTCCGACCCACCTATTTCTGCCTTGGTTTCCCCAATTAAAAAAATTAAATCTCCGTCTTGTTTAAATTCTTGAGTTGTAATATGTTCGATATCCCTAATTAACCCTACCATGCCAATGGTTGGTGTTGGAAAAATAGCTTCTCCTTTTGTCTCATTATATAAGCTGACATTCCCACCAATAACAGGAGTATTGAGTTGACGGCATGCTTCACTAATTCCATCCGCTGCCTTTTCAAACTGCCAGAAGATTTCCGGCTTTTCCGGACTTCCAAAGTTCAAGTTATCAGTAATCGCTAAAGGCTCAGCACCCGAACAAACCACATTGCGGGCCGCTTCTGCTACTGCTATTGCTCCTCCAACAAACGGATCAAGATAAACATACCTTCCGTTGCAATCCGTTGTCATCGCCAGGGCTTTTCGTGTTCCACGAATAGCAACGACAGCCGCATCCGATCCAGGTATGACAGCGGTATTTGTTCTAACCATATAGTCATACTGTTGATATACCCACTCTTTGCTAGCAATCGTAGGCGATGCTAGAAGCTTCTGCAGAACAGAATTATAATCCGTTGGCTCTTCGATGGTTGCAGTTATGTCTATGGATGAATATTGTTTGTAATACGGCGCCTCTTTCGATGGCTTACAATACACTGGCGCATCTTCTGCAAGCTTGTCCGCGGGGATTTCCGCCACGATCTTTCCCATGTGAAGTAAACGGAGTTGGTTATCATCTGTCACTTTACCGATCACAGAAGAGTGGAGTCCCCATTTATCAAATATCTTTTTTACTTCCCCTTCTTTTCCTTTTTTCGCAACGACCAGCATTCTTTCTTGTGACTCGGAGAGCATCATTTCGTAAGCACTCATACCTTTTTCTCGCTGTGGAACAAGATCAAGATCCAATTCAACTCCATTTCCCGCTTTACTGGCCATCTCAGAACTGGAGCTGGTTAACCCTGCCGCACCCATATCTTGTATCCCAACCACATGACCAGAGGCGATCAATTCAAGAGTGGCCTCAAGCAGCAATTTTTCCATAAAAGGATCGCCCACTTGGACGGCTGGACGTTTCGCTTCGGAATTTTCACTCAATTCTTCTGAAGCGAAGGTAGCTCCATGAATTCCATCCCTGCCGGTAGCCGCTCCAACATAAATGACGGGATTACCAATTCCTTTTGCGACGCCTTTTTGAATTTCATCATGGTTGATTAAACCAACACACATGGCATTTACAAGGGGATTCCCTTCATAGGAAGCATCAAAGTAGATTTCCCCGCCAACCGTTGGAATGCCCATACAGTTACCATATCCGGCAATACCCGCGACCACATTTTCAAAGATATATTTCGTTTTTGGATTATCAAGTTCACCAAAACGCAGCGAATTCAATAAAGCGATTGGACGGGCACCCATGGAAAAAACATCACGAATAATCCCGCCAACTCCTGTTGCAGCACCTTGATAAGGCTCAATGGCGGAAGGATGATTGTGGCTTTCAATTTTAAACACCACTGCTTGATTATCACCTATATCAACAATACCTGCTCCTTCTCCAGGGCCTTGTAAGACGTGCGGGCCGGATGTCGGAAAACGTTTGAGAACTACCTTCGAATTTTTATAGCTGCAATGCTCGGACCACATGACACTAAATATGCCGGTTTCCGTATAATTGGGTTTCCGCCCAAGGATTTCAATTACTTTATCAAATTCTTCATCAGTTAATCCCATTTCCCGATAGACCTTCTGCTGGGCAATTTGCTCAGGAGTTGGTTCTTTATGCTGTACCATATTGTTTCCTCCAGTAACTTAAAATAGATGAAAACATACGTTTTCCGTCATCTGTTCCCAGCCATTTATGAACCGCACGTTCCGGGTGGGGCATTAATCCTAAAACATTTCCTCTCTCATTGATGACCCCTGCAATCTCAGAAATCGACCCATTTGGATTCGTCCCTTTATACCTGAATACGATTTGATTGTTCTTTTCTAATTCATCCAATGTCTCTTGATCACAATAATAATTACCATCGCCATGGGCAATCGGAATACGTATCGTTTCTCCTTCCTGATAGTCTAATGTGAACGGAGTTTGGTTGTTTTCTACTACTAAATCAATGAAGTCACAATGAAATTTTAACCGTTGATTTCTTCGTAAAGCACCTGGCAAAAGATTAGCTTCTGTTAGAATTTGAAACCCATTACAGACACCAAGAATCAATTTCCCTTCTTCAGCGGCTATTTTCACCTGCTCCATAACAGGAGACAAGCTCGCAACAGCCCCTGGACGCAAATAATCCCCGTAGGAGAACCCTCCTGGAACAAGAATTGCATCATATTTTGATAGGTCCGTTTCAAGATGCCATACATATTCGACAGACTGTTCAATCGTATCTAACACTGCTTTATACATGTCTACATCACAATTTGAACCAGGAAAAACCAGTACAGCAAAGTTCATCCTATTCCCCTCCTATCCTTCCTGCTTGGTAAGATCAAACCGAAAGTCTTCAATTACGGTATTGGCTAACAGTTTCTCACACATATCCTTTACTCGTTCTTCTGCCGCCTTTTGATCATCGCTATTAATTTCAAGCTCCATGTATTTCCCTATTCGTACATCTCCAACTTCATCATATCCAAGAGAATGCAACGACTCATGAACGGCATTCCCTTGTGGATCTAGTACACTTTCTCTTAAGGTTACATATACTGTTGCTTTAAACATTGACATTACCCCCAATTCTCCGTTGTATTTCTTGATAGGCTTCCTCAACGTTTCCTAAATCCCTCCTAAATCGGTCTTTATCTAACTTTTCCTTTGACTGGGCATCCCAAAAGCGACACGTATCCGGTGAAATTTCATCCGCTAAGATAATAGTGCCAGCTGGGGTTTTTCCAAACTCTAATTTAAAATCAACTAAGATAATATCTTTGTTTAAAAGAAACTCTTTTAAAATCTCATTGATTTTTAGGGCTTGTTTACGAAGTTCAACCAATTCTATCTCTGAAGCGATTCCAAGAACGGCAATGTGATCATTGGTAATCAAAGGGTCTCCCAATTCATCATTCTTATAGTAAAATTCCACAATGGCTCCCGGCAGTTCCTTCCCTTCCTCCCATCCCAGTCTTTTTGCAAGGGAACCCGCCGCAATATTTCGAACAACAACCTCAATCGGGATAATCTCTACTTGCTGAACAATCTGCTCTGTTAATGAAATCTTTTTAATAAAATGATTTTCCACACCTTTCTCTTTTAACAAACTTAGGAAGATCGCACTAATCTCATTATTTAGAGTACCTTTTCCTGCAATTTGACCTTTTTTCTCTCCATTGAAGGCAGTAGCATCATCTTTATATTCAATCCAATACTTTCCTGATTCTGATGTTTTGTACACTTTTTTTGCTTTTCCTTCGTAAAGCTGTTCTAATTTTTCCATTATTTTTTCACTCTTTTCACTCGTTGGTTATGATTTTAGCAGAACGACTCTAATCCACGTTCCCTTATGACCAAATTCCAAGATCCTGAATTTGCTTGTCTATTTGCTCGAGATTTGAACCTAAAAAATTAATGTGACCCATTTTCCTGTTTTCTACGCTTTCCTTTTTGCCGTATAAATGTAGTTTGGCTGTTGGTGGTAACTGCTCAATTTTATCTAGCACTTTATTTACATGCTGACCTAAAATATTAACCATGATAATCGGGCTTAAAAGAGTAGTATCTCCTAAAGGCAGTCCGCATATTGCCCGAATATGCTGCTCAAATTGAGAAGTAATACATGCATCCATTGAATAATGCCCGGAATTATGAGGTCTTGGTGCTAACTCATTTACGATAATTTCACCATCATTCGTAAGGAACATTTCGATCGCAATTAATCCAACTACTTGTAAGGAGTCAGCTATTTTTAATGCTTCCGTTTCCGCTTGAATTCTTTGCTCATCGCTAATTCTTGCAGGAACGAGGGACTGATGCAGGATATTATTAATATGGATATTTTCAGCTGCCGGGAAAGTCTTAGTTTGACCTTGGATATTTCGCGCAACAATCACGGATAATTCCTTACAGAACGGGATAAATTGCTCGATGATCATGTCCATCCCTGCATTTTGCCAAGCCTCGATCGCAATGGGAATGTCCTCCCTGCTTTTTATAACCCATTGCCCTTTCCCATCGTAACCCCCTGTAGCTGTTTTCATTATGTAAGGGAATCCCATACGATCGATTGCCGTTTCGAAGTCATTTTCCGAACCTATGACAAAGAAAGGTGCTACTTTCACATCAAAGGACTTTAAGGTAGATTTTTCCAAGATACGATTTTGGGTTATTTTGAGTAGTTCGCTTCCTTGAGGTACAAAGGATGTAGTTTCTAAAATAGATGTTATAGTAGAATCTACATTTTCAAATTCATAAGTAACCACATCTGAGGAATCGGCAAGTTCTTTAACTGCTTTGAGCTCAGTATAGGGAGCTGTGATTTGAAGATCTGCCACTTGTCCACATGATGAGTTAGGTGTCGGATCCAAAGTAATGAAGCGATATCCCATATTTCTGCCAGCAATTGAAATCATTCTTCCTAGCTGGCCACCCCCTAAGATACCAATCGTTGAGCAGGGTTTAATGACTGTCAAAGCATTTTTCCTCCTTCATCCTTTTTTAAACTTTTAATAATGTTAGGTTTTCCTGAAATGCACTCAAATACTTTTTTAATCAAAAAATTTTCTATTATTTACAAAGCTAATACAATTTCAACAAGACAATCAAAAGGATAAAAATTCTGCTTTCGCCAAAAATAATGAAATGAAATTAACGGGAGGAATACACATATGGATTCAGAAATGAAGGAGAAATGCGGTGTATTTGGAGTGTTTAATCACCCTCAAGCAGCCCATTTAACATATTATGGACTTCATGCACTTCAACACCGCGGCCAGGAGAGTGCAGGAATTGTGGCTAGTGATGGAAAATCATTCAGGCATCATAGGGGAATGGGATTAGTTACCCAAGTATTTTCACGTGAGATCCTTGATGGACTAAGTGGAAATATGGCCATCGGTCATGTACGATATTCTACTTCTGGTGCAAGTTTACTACAAAACGCACAACCTCTTGTATTTAAGTACAGTGCGGGCAATTTGGCCGTTGCCCATAACGGGAATTTAGTAAATGCCAATGTTGAGCGGAAGGTTCTCCAGCAACAGGGTGCCATTTTTCAGACAACCACTGATACTGAGATTATCGCTCATTTAATAGCGCGTTCCAGTAAACAATATTTTGATGAGGCAGGACCGGATGTTCTTAAGCGGATTGACGGTTCCTTTGCTTTACTGATCATGACAGATAAACAAATGCTGATTGCCCTAGATCGTCATGGCTTACGTCCCCTTAGCCTCGGAAAAATTGGTGAATCCATTGTCGCGTCTTCAGAAACATGTGGACTTAATGCGGTGGATGCTAAGTTCTGGAGGGATGTTGAACCGGGAGAATGGCTTCTTGTTGACGAGACGGGAATTAAAACAGGCAGATTTGCTGCTAAAGGTGACGTTTCCCTTTGCTCCTTTGAATTTGTTTACTTTGCTCGTCCAGATAGTGTGATTCATGGAAGAAGTGTTTTATCCATTCGAAAAGAATTAGGCCAGATTTTAGCAAAAGAACATCCTACACCTGCTGATGTTGTTGTTGCTGTTCCAGAATCAAGTGTCCCTGCAGCCATGGGTTTTGCCCAACAATCAGGAATTCCATATGAAATGGGAATCATCAAAAATCCTTATGCCGGTCGTTCATTTATTGAACCAACCCAAGAATTACGCGACTTGGCCGTTCGTTTAAAATTAAGTGCTGTTCGTGAAATTCTCGAGGATAAGCGGGTCGTGCTTGTTGATGATTCGATTGTACGTGGAACGACAAGCAAGCGAATTGTTCAATTGATTCGTCAAGCAGGTGCAAAAGAGGTCCATGTACGAATTAGTTCCCCAATGGTAAAAAATCCTTGTTTTTATGGAGTGGATATGCCAACCAAAGAAGAACTTTTTGCGAACAAACATGAGCATGAACGAGCAATGGGAAGTGTGATTGGAGCAGACTCATTAGCCTTTTTAAGTACCGAGGGATTATTAGAGGCTGTCGATGTAGATCTGGCAGATACTAGCAGTCGTTGTATCGCTTGTTTTAGTGGTGCATATCCAACTGATTTGTATCTGAAGTGATAATCTTTATTAAACTAAGACGTCTAAAATCGAAGTCCTAGTCTTAATTTCACGAATAAACCTAACTTTTGAAATTAGGTTTTTCTTTAATAACAATTAGCCACTGTACTTATTAAATTAAAAGGATAAGATAAAGAAAAACCTTCAAAATTTATGAAGGTTTTTGCTTTTTATTGCGAATATTTGATTCCGACTTATAAAAAAGAAATAGTATCCTATTTCTCCTGAAGATATCCACCTAACTAATTATTATCATTTTCGTATGCGATAACCACTACTTTTTTATGAGCTTGCTCACTTAGCTTTTCCTCTAGTGATTGAATTTCATTTATTAAATTGGGTGATAGTGAAGCTGCAACATACTGATTTTCATTTTCCATTATCATTACTCCTTTACGACATTTGTCATAGATATCTTTAATAACTTAAATATAAGGTTTTCCTGTATCAGGAGAAAGAGATGGAACACGATGCTTGAAATCTTAGGACTTTCTCACTGAATATAAATATTATTTAGTTGTCTACAATGTTTTTATTCATTTTAGTTTGTGTCTTTCCATATTTTGAAATTCCAGGCGCGCTCATGGAAGAATAAAAGGATAAAGTTTCAGTTTCTTCCATATATATGAAACAAAATAGAATAGAACTCGTCGTTATAGAGAGGGAAGGATGTGGGAGCAGTGGACAGATACTCAATTGAAGAATTTATCAAACAATCGGAGCAGGTAGATAAGGGACAGGGTCTTTTTGAATTAGAGACTCCTCGGATGTTGGAAGTAAATCTAGATGGTCAAGTTTGGGCCAAAGCGGGATCGATGGTTTCTTACCAAGGGGAAATTAAATTTGTCCGCGAAGGAATGCTAGAACACGGACTAGGAACCGCGTTCAAAAAGGCGCTCACCGGAGAAGGTGCTTCGTTAATGAAGGCCAATGGAAAGGGGAAATTATATCTAGCCGATAGCGGTAAGAAAATTATTATTCTAAATTTGCAAAATGAATCTATTTACATTAACGGCAATGATTTACTTGCATTTGAACCAAGTATTAAATGGGAAATAAAATTAATGAAGAAAATTGCAGGGATGATGTCAGGAGGCTTATTTAATGTTCGATGTGAAGGAAGTGGATTGATCGCTTTTACTGCCCATTATGAACCACTCACCTTAAGGGTATCACCTGGAAATCCTGTGATTACCGATCCAAACGCAACGGTTGCGTGGTCTGGCAATCTTCAACCTAAATTTCAAACCGATATCAGTTTGAAAACATTCTTTGGCAGAGGGAGCGGAGAATCTATTCAAATGAAGTTCGAAGGTGAAGGCTTTGTCGTAATTCAGCCCTTCGAAGAGGTTTATATGAAAGCAAAGCAAAGTTAATAGGTTTAAATAATCATACTAAAAACTAGATAGTGCCTGACACCATTCATTTGAAGGTGTCAGGCACTTCTTTGTTGTTCCCACTGAACAGGTATTTAAAGATATATTCCTTTGGTATTTTCTTATTTCCAACTATGAATGGGCATGGTAGAATCATATAGTTGTTATATTCTATTAACTACCGGTGGTGCCCTGTGAAAGAATCTGTATTAATTCAAGAAAACAAAAGACTCAAGTTGAAATTTGCTTTTCTAAAAAAAGACATTGTTTTTACAGTTTCTCTTGTATTAGCTGCGACAAGCTGTTTAATTTATCCTCCAAAACTGGAGTATATCAATTTTCAAGTGTTAGTTATTTTATTTAGCTTGATGCTAACCATTAAGGCGTTAGAAGAATTAAGATTCCTAGACAAATTCGCAATTGCTGTTATTAATAAATGTAATAACAGCCGCTCTGTTTCAGCAATTCTGATATTGTTATGTTTTTTTAGCTCAATGTTTGTCACAAACGATGTGGCGCTGCTTACATTTGTACCCTTGACACTTGTGGTCAGTAGGAAAACCCAGATGCCCATGATGGAGACGATAATTTTTCAAACCATTGCAGCAAACATTGGTAGTAGTTTAACTCCAATGGGTAATCCGCAAAATCTGTTCATCTATTCGCATTATGGAATCCGGCCATTTCCATTTTTTTCGACGGTTCTATTCATGGCTGTCCTTGGAATTAGTTCTCTTTTTTTCCTTATAAAAAGAATGCAATATAGAGAATTAAAAGTTGTTCTAAATCCAGTGCCAATAGACGATTGGAAAAAGCTAGCAGTCTGGGGATTGGTTCTAGCAATTATCGTTGCTTCAATTTTTGGAGTGGTCAGTTACCAAGTCGCCTTTGTGCTAACTTTGATAACCGTGATCATATTAAATGTAAAATTATTGATAAAGATTGATTATCTACTTTTGTTAACGTTTATCTGCTTTTTTATCTTTATTGGAAATATATCCAATTCAAATACATTACAAGCATTTGCCAATACAAGTTTAAAAGATACTACGTCCGTCTATTTTAGTTCAATTTTTTTAAGCCAGTTTATCAGTAATGTTCCAGCCTCCATTCTATTGGCAGAATTCACAACTGATTGGAAACCTTTATTATTAGGAGTGAATATTGGCGGACTCGGGACAATTGTTGCCTCATTGGCCAGTGTAATTTCTTACAAACTATTTATACAGGCAAATCCAACCGAAAGTAAAAGGTATTTAATCAAATTCAGTTTATATAATTTTACTATTTTAACGTTTTTAACTTTGATTCAGTTCGTTATCCTTAAACTTTTATAAAATTTTTAAAAAATAAACACCATACATTGAATTGGATGGTGTCTATTTTTTCCCAAGAATTTAACCCTAACTAGCACTAATTTTCACTAAATCGGTCAAATAAAAAGAACTTTCCTTGTTTATGATTAATTTTTTGAAGCAACAGGAGCTTTTTCACCATTTATTCAGTTGTATCTTGCGATAACCTATTTTTTAATTCGATAATCCTAAAAAATTCTCCAATCTCTTCCTTAAAGATTTTTTGCCATACATGCTTTCATCTTGCGGTTTTGGAGTGTTATTAACATACATCCATGCAGACTTGGCGTTTTTTTCCACTTCCTGTTGTTTAATTCCCATCATAGTTTGGTAATCATACATTCTCATATTTAGTTCATCCTCTCACACAAAAAATATAAAAAACGACCGTTCGGTTTATATAATGGTTCAATTATTCTTTATTTGTTCCTGATATTATCAGCAATTCATACGTGCAAAAAACAAGCCGATTAGAGGGGCTTGCCTTATTGCTCAGATATTTCTTTTACCCTTAGGATATACATTTTTTTTATTTCTTTTAATACCTCATGGTAGGGATAATCTTCGTATACTATAGTCTGTGAGACCACTCCATCAACCATCGACCAAAAAAGATCAGCAAATATTTGGGGTTTCACATCTTGTTTTATTTCACTAGACTTTTGCCCGTCTCTAAGAATATCAGTGACCTGCGAAATAAAATATGTTTGCCTGCGATTGCGTAAACGTTCCTTTAATTCTTTGTTCCTTGAAGAGTGAAGCTTGAACTCTAAGTGAACTGAAAAACGTGCTTTATTTTCTTCGATAAAAGGATTTAGGTCTAAGTATATTTCGAACAAGTAGTTTAATTTTTCTATAGCTGATGTCTTTTTAGATATTTCCTGATTCAGTTCATCGTAAGTTTGACTCGTTTCTGTACTCATTAATTCAAGATAAATTTCATCTTTACTTTGAAAGTAATTATAAATCGCACCTTTGCTAATACCGGAATGTTCCACGATATCATTAATCGTAGCAACTTCGAAACCTTTCTTCGCAAAGCAAACAAACGCACTTGATAAGATTTCTTTTTTCTTTTTCTCTTTATAATCATCAGAGACTATTGGGGGCATTTTATCTCCGCCTTTATAATTAATAATTATTTATTTATAATATGTGAAACATTCAAAAACGACCGTCCGGTTTATTTAAATTTTAGCTTATATCCACCTGAAAAATCAACCAAAATTTTCCTGAAATTCTCATACAAGACAAATATAATGGTGTCAGGCACCAAAGACTATTTTCTATCCATACAGCAAAAAAACCCTTGTTAAATTAACAAGAGCTTAAACATCCATTTATTACAATGAATAATTCGGGATTCACTTAATAATCTTATTCAACAAAAAATCGACTTTCTCAGTCAGTTGTTTTTTTACACTATCATCCATGTCCATTTCATCCATCGTCTCTTTCAATTTACCAAACCAGATTGCTGCTCTATCTGGAGCGATTTGAAATGGGTGTCGTTCTTTCACTTGTGAGACTTGCTTCCCTTGTTCCTGATCAGATTCCCCCGCAACTAGTCGGTTGATAAATACTCTTTGCCGCTCCTTCAATAATTCGATATCCGTGTTTCTTTCATTAAACATGTTAATGTAGTAGGAATCTTTTAGCAGCTTATCATAAAAACGGTCAACTAACTCATTCACTTTATCCTGTTCCAATACAATTGTCATCATTTATTCCCTCTTTTTCTTATGTAAAGTAATTTCTCCTATCATTATAGTGTAAATTAAAATCAAAAATTGTGATTTACATCACGGAAAGTGATTATGGAAGAAAAAAAGACACCTCTGTCATCACAGAAGGTGTCTAAACTTTATAGTAAATTAAACATTCCTCGAACGACGATTATAATCCCTTTCAATGTCTTTTTTCCAGCTTCGATCAATCTTTTTGCCACTGCGAAGGTTAACCACAGCTTCATTTACCGCTTCATAATTTAATTGCGTTCCTTCACCGTCCGCGTGGTATTCAACAGCGAAGTCCTCATCGATACCAAATCGCGCAGCTGTTGAAATGGCATCGATATTGGCACCCAAGAATAAGAACTCCCACCCAAATTTCTCTTTTTGGCACTGAACCATTTTTTTGATTTTGTCCGCTGTGAATTCACGACTGGCATTTTCCATCCCATCCGTGGTAATCACGAAGAGTACTTTTTCGGCACGTTCATCCTCTCTGGTTCTCTTTTGTACATTCACAATTTTTTGTATCGATAAACCAATCGCATCCAATAACGCAGTGGTGCCGCCGACTTCATAATCTTTTTCAGTAATAGGAGAAATGCCCCTTACATTGATTCGGTCGTGTAATAAATCGTAATCGTGATCAAACAACACAGTTGTTACAATAGCTTCGCCCTCTGCCTTTTGCTGTTTCTTCAGCATCGCATTATATCCGCCGATGGTATCCGCTTCAAGACCTGCCATGGAGCCGCTTTTATCCAAAATAAATACTAATTCTGTTAGATTTCTTTTCATGATTATCATCCTCCGCTTTATGATAAACAAAGGATAACAAATATTCAAAACCAAATGGTCGCTTTAAAAGCGACATTTTTATGCGCCAAGTAATGGCTGGTCAAAAGCAAATAAGGCCTCATTGATTTCATGAATATTGTAATTTGCCTGTTGAATAAAGTACTCAATAATCACATCAAATTTATTGCTCCGTGACAAAGTATAACCAGCAGTGGCTAGAAGATCAATCGTTTCCTCCACGTTTAACTCTAAAGCAACAGCAAACGCAATCGTGGTTTTCTTTTTCGGAGTATAATCACTTTCATTCCGAATCTTGGAGAATAATCGCCGGTCAATATTCGCTCGTTTATATGTTTCCACATCTGTCATACCTTTTTCATCAATGAAACGAAGCAGCCGTTCGGAAAAAGATTCATCAAGTTCGTCCAATAGATTGACTAAGGAATACTCTGCTTCTTTATGTACATCCTGCTGATCAATCTCGATTTCTTGCTGGCTTTCCCATATATAAGGTTCTTGTCTAGTACGCGTAAACATGCTTTCTATTTCTTCCACATAATGCTCATCAATATATTGATGAATTGTTCACATAGAATAATTTAAAATAAGCAAAAAAATAACCCATACATTTAGTACGGGTTAAAGAAACTTGATTTTTATTTCAATATTATCATCTTCACGGACAAGCTCAATTCTATCAATAATCTGTTTAGCTAATGTATTCAGTTCTTTTTTACTTATGCCTTCTGTGTCCCATGCTTTCTTAAACTGTTTAATTGCATATAGTCTTTCTTCATCCGTTTTCTCATTATTAGTAATTGCAAGTGATTTTTCAATTAAGCGAATTTCGTCCTTCAATTTCTGTATTTGAGTTTGAAATTTATCTGTTTTGATTTTTAATTGAGTTTTATCTAACATCCCTTCAGCATACAAGTCTATCAATCTGTCGGTGCCATTTTCTAATCTTTCAAGTTCCTCTTGTTTATTCCTTAATGCTAACTGTAAAGTTGAATCATCCTTTTGTTCTGTATGCTCACTATTGAGCAATCGAGTCTGATATTGTTCAAGTTCGAAGAATAATTGTGCATATATAACCTCTACACTCATACCTCTATTGCCACACTTGTATCCAAATTTATTAGTCTTTGTACAAGTTTTTATATAGGTTTTCCCATTTGACTTATTATTTAAGAAGCTCATTGCCTTTTTACATTTACCGCAAAAGATTAGTTTTGAGAGCACTTGTATATTACTGCGAGACCCAGCAGGTTTTACTCGCCTTTCATTGTGTAATGCTAATATTCTTTCATGTTCTTCCTGAGTTTTTAGCGGTTTATGAATGCCTTCAATATAATTTTCTTTTCCGTATTTGGTTTTACCTAAGTGTATTTCACTCATCAATATTCGTCTTATTGTGGTTTCATGCCAATCACCTTTTCTTTTTGTCTTAATGCCTAATCTGTTGAGTTCCCAGGCAATTTCATAAGTTGGCTTCATTTCATTAAGGAACATCTTTTTCATAAGGTTATAGATTTTAACATCTTCCTTGTCGACTTCAAGCTCACGAGTAATTCTGTTATAGACATATGGATACGGTGGTTGACCACTAACCCATTTACCCGACTTCGCTCCTTGTCTTTTACCTCGTAACATTCGCTTTTTAATCATTTTGTACTCGTAGTTAGCCATCAGTTGCTCAAAGTTTGTCATAATATTATTTTCGTCATTGAAGTCATAGGTTCTGTTTGGAGTAATTACAAGAGTATTAGATTCACGAAAAATTCTTTGTATTCTTCCTATTTCCTCTAAGTCTCCACGAGTTAGTCTGTCCAAATCAACTACTAAAACTGCATCATACAAGTCGTTTTCAATGTCGTTTAACAATTGAACCATTTCAGGACGAGCTTCAATAGATTGAGATGACCCAATTTCCTCATATAATTTGTAGTTAAGATTATGCTTATTTGCATATTCTACTAATATATTGCGGTGTTTTGATAATACATCTGCCTTACCTTCTTCATCTCTTGACTTCCTCAGATATATTGCAATATCTTTAATCGTATCCATTTCTCTCTCCTTTAAAATTTATTTACATCAATATATATTAATTTTAACAATATTTACCAGTTTTTTATATAGAAATTTTAAATTTTATTATCTTAATATAGATTCGGCAATCTTGCTCATGTTATCAGCTAATTTATTTATTGATTCATTTGAAGGCTTATTTGAAACTCCTGTTACTGTCAATTTACCGAACTTAAATAATGTCTTTATTTGTCCGTTCTCTAACATTTTACGGCTTACTAACTCTACATTTTTATTATCAAAACTTCCAAAAATTTTCATTTCCAAACACCTCATTTCAATTGTGTATGTATTATATATAGAAGTTTTTCAAACGTAAACTTGATTAAATAATTTTATTAAATGCAAATATAATCAAAGTTTTAAGGTTTTAATAGATGATAATACTAGATGTAAGGATAAAAATGGAATAAAATACGATAAAAGGAGGTTTTATGATGAAAGAGTTTGATCCAATTTCACAGATGCATAATAATCTTTGGGATTTACAAAAGAAGTCTATTGGGCTTGTAAATAAAACTCAAGAGGAAAAAAGAGAATTTAAGGAAGCTGTAATAAGTAGATTAGACCAAATTGCTGAAAATACAGCTAATCTACCTGATATGTTTGTTTTAATGTGGGCTAATAATGAAAAACAAGAGGAAATTTTCCAACTACTTGTAGAAATATTAAGCATTAGTAAGGCTCAAACAGAACAAGAAGCTGAAAGCAAATATCGTCAAGTTATGAAGAAGATTAATGACTTTAGCGGGGATATAGAAACACTACAAAAAATTAGAGAATACGGTGACCTTGCCTACAAAACTGTAATGACTTTAATAAAAGGCGAGCCATCTTAAGCACCTTGTAACTGGGTGCTTTTATTTTTAATCAATGAAATTGATATTTTATTGTAGAGGAGTAAATAAAGTGGAAACAATTTTCATAGAGGCACTGTTTGATGATATTTATAAATTTATAAAAGAAAACATTCATACGCTCACTTGCAATGACCTATACACTTTCAAAGAACGGTTTTATAATAAGTGTCTGGAATATAAAGGAAACACTAAAGACTTAACAGGTATCACAGAGCTATTAGTATCAATGTTTTTAAAAGCGTTCAAAGATGAATTAAATCTTCCTTTAAAACTCGAAAACGGTGTTTCAAAAGTAGGATATAACCTTAGAGAAAATGAACTTGATTATGCTTTTATTAGATATGATGGAAATATTGAATATGGAATTTCTGTTAAAAGAGCAGTTGGCACTGCTACCCTTAAAGACCATGAAAAAGACACAACAATCATCAATAAATTCAAGAAAAAAATTGTCTTAGTACAAGACTTATTCAGAATTGATAATATTAAAAAAGGAAGTAATGGTAATTTTAAATCTGTTACAATTATCTTTAAAGCGATTGAAAATAAAAATGATATTACTACGATGAAGGAAATATTGGCGGAATATGAAGAATATCAGCATGATTATATAATCCTTGAGGGGAACAATGAATTATTGTTTTCAGTGCTAAGAAGGAAATTACATATTTAAACAAAAATAAAATGACCCGATGGTTTTACCCATCGAGCCAAAAGGGAGAGTTGGAAACGGTTTTTACACCGTTCTCATTCCTTATTTATTATTTTACAGATAGTAAGCGAATCGCATAATCATTAACTACTTTTCCATCAAGGTAGATAGAAGTAACAATTAGCTGTGAACCACGAAGAGCCTGAGTTGAATCAGCAAAGACGTGTTGTACTTCAATACCCTTCTTGATAAGTGTTCCATAAGCTTGTCCTACGTTAACTAAAGCAACTGCCTTGTTACCTGTAGCGATACTTGGCATTACATCAGAGATAAGAACTGGTAATCCCATCATTGTGTAATATTTTGACCCATTACCATTCTTGAAATCTACAAGGTAGTAGTTGTTAGTACCGTCTTTCAATTTAGAAAGAGTGTTGAAAGTTGAGCGGTTCATAACAAATACTGCATCTTCTACTAACTGAGGATTCATAGAGTTGAACAATCCTAAAACATCATCAGTAGTAACAGAACCAACTGCTCCAGTTTGGATAGTAACTGATGCATCTAATGTTGCAGTTAAGAAACCTTCCATTTCAGTAGTCCCGTTCCCAGATACAATAGCTCTATTAATAGAGTTAGCGATACGACGAGCCAATACATCAATTGAATAATTTACAATGTCAAAAGCAGCGTCATTAATTAATTGTTGAGATAATTCAATTGCAGCAGTCAAACGCTTTTGTTGCAATTTTACTTTAACCATTGCGAAGTCAGCAGGTGTAGCGTTAGTCATTTCACCTAACCATTGAGCTCCGCCAATATCAGTTTCCTTCAGTACTTCAAGATATCCGGATACAGTTGGGAATTTTTTAGATAGAGCAAATAGTGGAGCGACTTCCTCTAACTTTTTAACAATTTCATCAGCGATTGACGTTGGGACTGTTAAAGAACCAGGTGTTGCAGAAGTTGTAATTGCACGGACCTCTTCAGAGTATAAATTACCTTTAAGGAATTGTTCAAAACCACGTTGTTCAACAGAAGTTTCATTTGGGTTTAAGATTTCAATCATATTTCTTACCTCTTTCTCTTCGATTTTTGTATTAAGAATTTCAATTTCAGACTTTAAATTTGAAGTCCTAATTGCTTCATCAGTTGTTAAACCTCGGCTTTCAACCTCAACAACCTCCGCAATTTCTTCTAATTCATTTAGTAACTCATTTCTTTTTTCAATGAGAGCTTTTTTATTCATTTCTTTTACCTCTACTACTTCTTGTGCTTTTGGTATTTCGATATTCTCAACCAAATTAATTCCACGAGCAGAGATTGTAGAATTTGCATAAGCTGGATCTCTAACAACAGATACTTCAAATAAATCAAGTTCAGTAACAGTACGTTCAAAATAGTCACCCATGTTGCGCCATGAGTCCTTAACAGCACGGAAGCCAAAGGACATATTCCGCAAGATTCCAGATTTTATTAACTCATAATAATCCTTACCCCAAGATGTTGCGCTTATCGTAGCTGTCATGTATAGTCCTTGTTCATCTTCGGTCAGTTGTAGAGAGTCATTTCTTGTTGAAGCTAAAATCTTTTCTGAATCATGTTCAGCAAGGAAATGAACCTCTTTTGCTTTTCTGATTGCATTAGTAAATGCACCTTTAGCAATTTTTTCTTTGAATTTTTGGGATTTTCCCAATAGCTCACTAAATTGTTCCGTTTTATTGACATACCCTGAAACAGTTAATGAGCCATCATCATTGGTTTTAAATTCTGATTCATTGAACCTTAGTTCCATCTTCACTATTTATCACCTTCTTTATCTTTTGGCATTGGAACTTTTCCGTCTGTAATGGTAGTTGCCATATTAGGAATAATCATTTGGTCTTTCTTAGCGTCATAAAGGACATTACCTAAAGACCACATAAAGTAATCGTTGTTGATACGGTTCTTATCAAGGCTCGCTCGCCCTTCATTAATGCTTAATAAACCATTTTTAACTGCAAGACCGATAGTCTCAACACGTTCCTTCTCTGTTGCACGAAGGATTTCAGACGTATCAAAGCGGAAATAATAACCGTTATTTTTCTCATTTTCCAATAACATTGACTTGTCGAAAGCGCTTTCAATAGCTGTTATAATCGGTGACAAGGTATATTGAAGATAAGCAAGGTTTTGTTGAGAATTTGCACTGTACTTATTAAATTCAGCGCTGATAAGTGATTCATCAATACCGAACAACTTACAAATGTCAGAGTTAGTTATTTTCCTAGATGTTACTAATTGTAATTGTTCAGGGTTTAATGCAATCGGCTTGTACTCAATACCTTCTTCTAAAATAACTGTTTTACCAGCATTCTTTGCACCAGCATAAAGAGATTCCCAACCTGCTCTTAATCGTTTAATTGCTTGTTCTGATAACCTATTTAAAGATTGAATGACACCAATCGGAAGTGCCCCATTTTTTAATAGATTTTTAGAATATGAATTTTGTTCAAGAGCTAATTCTAAAATATCTGACCCATGCTTTAAAATACCTTCATTACCTGAGTCAACAATAATTAGGTCTTCATAATCAAGTTGAACACTTGCGCCTAAACCAGTGTAAACAACTTCAACTTTGGAAAGAGTAATTCCGTTTGTTGTATATTGTTTAAATTGAACACTGTTTCCCTTAAGGGCATGAAGTGAAATAATTGAGTTCCCTTTTTTCTCAATGTAAATAATTGCTTTACCGTAAAAGAGGTAATCCTTAACCAACTGTCTCTTAAAGGCTTGACTATCAGTGAAGTAATTAGCTTCTCCATTTAGCAACCTTGTTCGGTTATCGGGTACTCTTACAACTTCACCATTATTCTCTTGGTATAAGTTGATTGGAAGTTGTGAAATAGTTCCTTCAATTAGGTTTAAACAAGATTTAACTGCAGGTATTGTCATAGCTTGTTCTTCAGTAACTGTAGAACCACCCAGTAATGAGATTATAGCTAAGTTTTGTCCGTTACTAGTATAAAAGGAACGTTCCTCGACTTCATTTTGTTTATTCTTAAAATCAAATAATCCCATAATCTTTTTCGTTCACCTCCTACTTTCTTAAGCCATTTGTTGTTTGTATTCTTGAACAATTCTTAACATCTTTTGATTTTCATTTTCTGTTGCCTTATATTCCATAAGTTCTAAATACTTGTTGTAACTTACATGAACCATAGCTTCAACTTTGATTAACCATAGCAACGGATCAATAACCTGATTAGCAGCGACAAGAGTTCTAACTACATCAATGTTAGGCAGTTCATTTTTTATCCAAGAATAATTTGAACCATTATCTTTACGTAAGTTTTCAATAGTAAGTAAATGTTCCATTAGAATCCTCCTAACAATTGTGCAATCAGTTTATCGCCTTCATTCGATTCACTAATGCTTTGTAATTTTGTTCTTGTATCAGCAGTAAGGCACAATAGCTTTGCAAGTTCATTTGCCTTAGTTGTGTGCTTGTTTAACAATGCGGTTGCAGGGTGTTCTTTCTTACCATGTAACGACTCAATTATCTGTCCTTCTTTCGAAATTATTCTGTGACAATCCTCAATCAGCGAATAATAGAAAGCAAGATTTTGAATCAATGGTTTATCCAAGTCATTTATGAGTTCAAGTTTCTTTAACTCTTTCACAATGAACAGATAATAGTTTTTAGCACTATCATTGAAGTACTCAGGAGGATTGTCGATATTGACTTTTGAAAAAATACCGCTAAAATTTTTTTCTTTTGCAACAAGTTCTTCGCCAGTAGAGCGCCCTTTATTTCGGTCTTTTAATTCTTGCGGTTTAGCCATATAATCACTCCTTTTTCCTCTTATTTACAATTATTTACAAAAAATAGTTCTTGGGCTTTTGTACACTTGGGTGTAACTGAAGGTGCACAAGTTATCATACGCCGGTCAACCATTTTTTTAAGGACTAAACGGGCATATATTTGCTTACATTCTCTTAAAAATTTTCATCAAAACTCTTTTTTCTTGATTATTTAACTCATTGCTTACAATGTACTTATTCATCAGAACAAACAATACTCTATTGTTCTTCAACTGTTGCATCTGTTTGTCCAACTGTTTTAATAACTGTTTATCATCTGTCTGTTCTTCTAAATCATTGAGTATTTGCAGCTGCATATCAATTAACTTTAATGTACTGTTTGCATTTTGAAGTATAATTTCATCTATATCACTCATTTGTTTATTTGTTTTATCTATTAATTCACTAATCACCAATGTTATGCACCACCTCTGACTTTTTACTTATATGTGAATATGAATTGGAACTTCTCTAAAAAAAATGTTGCCCCACCAACTGCTATGTTAGTGGAGCTGGACAAAAAGGGAAGGTGAAGACGTTTTTATCGGAGGAAACGCCTTTAATAAAAATGAAAACTCTTATTGAAAAGTGTAATGTTATGCTTAGTACCATTACATAATATAATGGAGAATTTCCTCCTAATCGTGGACAGTTTTAAATAATTTTTTCTAATTTATTTATTAATCTTTCAAAACGTCTTCGATTAGTTTTATAGTTATTATTTACCTTTAAGCAAGCTAGTAGATCGCCACGGTAATTGTTTTTTAGCAACTCAATCATTTCAATATCTTTACTATTTAATTGTTCAATCTTAATACCGTTTTCAATAGCTTGTTCAACATCAGCTATCGGTATAATGTCAGTTGGTTTTGTAATAGAGTCTTTATCAGCAACAAGAGCCTTAAATATTGAGTAATGTTTACCTGAAGCAATTTCACCTGAAAACTCAATAGTTTGCTTACTATTTGCCTTTACACCACTTCTTTTTTGGATTGGCTCATGTTTTGTATAAGAACGAACAATGGCGCCAATATCACCAAACAATATTTCTTTGATTTTCCTTCTAGTTGCCTTATTTCCTTTACTAGTTCCTGATTTTTTCATTTTCGATATATAATATTGAATTAAATTAAAACAATCCTCAACGAGGTTTCTGGCATCTTCATTATTTTCAAGAGTTTGATAAAACCATAAATCTTCAATAGCTGCACCATTATTGATTAGCTCATAATCACCTTTTAACAAGTTATCAACTGTATCTTCGTATTTTAATAGTCTTTCACGATTTACGATTGCATTAGTTAATTGAGCCTCTGCAACTGTTTCTTCATTGTCATTTGAGTATGAAGGTAATTGCTGTTCATTTATTTCAACATCTTTCATTCTTTTTTCATCAAGAATATTATGTTCATTTTTCTTGGTTGTAAGGTTTTCACATTCTAAAATGTAATCGGCGAGGTACTCTAATACATCATTAGTTGTCGCAGTTGTTTTACTGCCTTTGATTACCTTTTTACTGTTTGATATGTAGAAACTATCTTGAAGTTTCTTGTTTTCAATTGCTGATATTGCCTCATTCATTCTTTGTTGAGTGTTCCATGAATAACTTAAATTTTCTTCTTTTAATACACTTTTCACATTCTGCTTCATTTTCTCGTTCCTCCCATTTTCCTTTTACCTATTTGTCCATAAAAAATAGAGTAGTCTAACAAAGTAGATTACTCCTTAACACCATTCAAAGCTATAACTATCAAGGTAAAGCGGGTTTTGATGCTTACCATTTAATTTCGCACATACCGTTGACTGACTAAGTGTTAAATTAAGTTCATTTCTAGAAAATCTTGCACATTCACGAGTAGAAGCAAATTTCCATTTTTCTCCTGTCAATATGTCTGTCATATAAAAATAACCTTTGAAATTCCAACTCTTATCACCGGCATTTTTACCTTTCATATTCGCAGCCATTTTAGCTATTGTTTCTTTGCTCCTTTTTCGCCCTTTCAATGACTCACTAATTTTTCTTCTGGTTACTTCGGATAGCTTTTTCATTATTCATTTCCTCCCAACAAATAAAAAGCCACACCGTATTAAATGTGACCCTCTGCATAGTTTTGTTCATAAATTTTATCAATCAATTCAAAAGTGCTTTCATTAAACTCATATAAGTATTCTGTATAAGTACCTTCATGTTTTGAAAGTGGTACAACACCATGTGTTAGTAAATCTAAATAAATCTTTCTTTCGTAAACAATAACAATGCCTTTATTTGATGTTTCTTTCATTTCTTTTCCCTCAATTTCTTCTCTAAAAGTGTATTCCTTACAACTTGTATGTGCATGACTTATGACTTTATTTAATGAGCCTTCGAAACCACACATTCCACATTTCATTAATTGTTCCTCCTAACAAAAGAACCCACCAATTATTCGGTGAGTCCTCTGTTCCTATTTGCGTATTGAATATTTTTTAAATTCTTCATATCTTTTTGTGGCCAATCAGATATGTCATATAATCCGTATTTTTCATTAAATTTACTACCTCGATGATTTCTTATAAGCAACTCGATCTCATACCTCAAATCTTCTATTCGCCTTGAATTAATCGGCACATATGATGAACCGTAGACAGATTTGTTTAGTGCATACAGATTTAAGTTGATTATTGAAAGTAATATTTCAGATTTTAATTTATCATTTTTCATTCTTTAAAATCACCTAGCCAATCAGCCATAGATATAAACATAAACTCATTAAAATATCTCTTACAATTCCTTTAACCTCATAACCTTTCATTTAACAACCTCTCCTTTTGTTTAATGAAATAAATAAAGCACTACCGCTTTAGATAGTGCTTACAGTTGTTTTTTTAATACGTTCCAATATTTTAATACATATGAAAAGGAAACTTCTTTAGCGTTCATTTCCCTTAATTCAGCATTAAGTTGTTCTTGAATTTCTTTGTGTTTTAAACCTTGTTGGCGCAACTCAACAATTCTTTGTTTTTTGAACATTACAAGTTTTTGTCTTTCTGTCAGGAACTTTTCGTTCATAATTATCAATCTCCTAGTATATTATTTTTCGGTAATACCGTTTCAATATATATGTCCACCAGTTCCCGATTTGTATACCAAAAATAGTAATTTTTTTAAAAAATATTTAAACAAATTATTTTCTAATTGCTTCCTAAATAGAAGATGATTCTAACTGTTTTAAATATTCAGATTTTACTTTAGGCTTCTCTTCTACTTTTGGCATTTCAGGAACTATAATGTGTTTAGTTTGTTCAAGAATTAATTCCATCTCTTCTTGTAACTCTTTAAACGACTTTATTCTATCAAGTTCCATAGGTACTTCTTGAACAAATTCATCAGGATCAACCTTAATGAACTCTATATTTAAATCAGTAATTCCAAAACCGCTTTGTTGTAAATTTGGTTTAATTTGATTACTAGAGTCCTCTAGACCTTTTACAAAATCTTCTGCAATATTTTGTGTATCGTCCATCATGTTTTTATTAGAATCCTCTAGAACCTCATTATTTTCATCAACTTGTTGTACTTTTGGTTTCCTTTGAACCAATTTTCCTTTTGTAACCTTAGCAACTTTATCTCTATATTTTTCGGCTTCAGTCTTACATAATACTGCATCTACTTTTCGAGAATAAGTATTTTTTAAACTCTGAATACCGTCTTGATTTGTAATGAGCCCGTTGTTTTCAACATGAATTATTTCTAATTCTTTTAACACTTTGTTATATTTTTCAACTGTTTTTACATGGACTCCAGCCTTTTCTGATAACTGTTCTATTGAAGGATAAGCAACTTTAGTATTGTTGTTATAAAATGAAGCAAGAACAGAATAGTATCCAAATAACTCACGATTAACAGCGCCTTTATAATTGCCATTCATAATTAGTTGGATTTCTTCATAAAACAAGATTGTAAATGTTTCTTCTTGAACAAAAATGGTAGCTTCAAATAAATCATTTATTCTGTTGGGAATAATATCTACTTTCACTAATCCATTCTCTATTAAACTCTTTAAACCTGAAAAGATAACGTCCTGAATTTTTTTATTTGGTTTTGCTTTCTTTGTTAATAGTGCTTCCAAAACTGATATAGTTGTAATTGTTTCATTATCATTTTTGGCGCTCATTAATAATGCAGCCATTGTTAATTTTTCTTCAACCGATTCGATTGAGTTTGGTAATTTGATAAATTTTTTCATTTGTAAATCTCCTTTGTAAAGTTTTAATTTTTATATTGTTTGTTAAAAGCCAAAACAGCTGTCTCAATGGACTTATGATATTCAAAGTAGAACATCAAATAACCTGGTGTTTTGGCATTAGGTTTGACTCTTTTCATCTTAAAACCTTTGGTCATAAGATAATTTGCAACATCAATTGAGAACACTGGAAAGTCCATCCTCATTACCTCCATAATTAGTAGTTTATTACCTTTCATAGTATATGTGCCGGCGACTGCGGTTTGTAAACCATTACTAGTAATATTTTTAGATTTTTCCTCCAAATACTAAAACTAAATTTCCAATAGGCAAAAAGAAAAAGAGCGGAAACTGCCAAGTTTCTGCTCTAAATATTATTTATATAGTTATTTATAGTATATATAGTTATCTGGATATAAATGAGTAGAAAAACTCTATATTTATTCTAAAGGTTAGGAATAATCATAGAGAAAATCTCTATAAATATATCCATCAGTGATTTTATAGTAGTGCAATATTTACACTACCCTAAGTTTCGATTTGAAACTACTACGTGTATCATTTTGAAACTACGTAGTATCAATTTGAAACTACTATGTACATGGTCAGTTTCTGACTATCTTTATTCCAAAGGTTAGGAATAAATGAGCAGAATTCTGCTCGTTTATATCCATTAGGGATCTTTAAACAAAAGTAAAAAGACCCACTAAAAAATTAGTGAGTCTTCATCTTCCATTTTACGTTTTAGATTCATGCGCTTTCTCAATACATCTTCCATATCATATAATTTTTTTAGATGTTTACCAGACTCTTCTTCAGGCTCACCAACAAGTCCCCACTCAAATTCCTTCCCTCGACAATGCAAACCATCCCATATTGTGTGAAATATCAATGCTTCTAATTGCTCTAGAACATCCTCTAGAGCTTCCACACTATCACTTCCATATGCAATATCCCAACACAATGTTTTTAAATCAGTTATAAGAGCAACATCTTTTATTATCTTATTTTCTTCAATCGTATCTTTCAACATTCAAAAACCTCCAAATATAGGACTATATGAATGTAACAATACTTCTTTCGCTTCAGTTCTTTTTAAATTTTCAATTACTTCAGCTATAATAATTTCAAATTTTTCAGTTTCCTTAAGTTTATTTTCCAATTGTATTTTATATAATTCTTTATTGGGTTCAAGAAGTTCATCATTCTTCCATTTTTCCATATTATAAAGACAGCGGTATTTCTCTGCTTTTACATACCAATAATTTTTTTCAACGTTAAGCTCATCAATCTCTTTGTTTAAATCATCCACTTGATGTTCTAAAGATAATATTTCTTTATAAAGCATTTCTTTTGTTTTTCCTGCCATCTAAAATCACGCTCCTATGCTTTTTTATTTTTTTTATAAGACATCAGGTATTATACATAGGAGCTTAAGAGGTGGAAACCAAACTTTAAAAAAATTTGAAACTACTCATAAAAATTTTTTTTGTAAACTGAAAACCAAATTTTATAAACAAAATTTAATGATCGGTTTACTGTTTAGATTTTTTCTATGTATAATATGAACGAATGTGAATATTATACATATCTAATAAAATAATCTATCTATATCTATAATATATGTAGGTTAATAATTAATAGATTTGTTGATGAAATGAATAATAGAGTCTCTTACCTATTGGTTCCATAATTGCGCCCGCATCCGGTCAAAATTTTTATGAAAAATATGGCGTTATGTCATATATTTTAATATTGTTTCATTTTAATATTTTAATATCCCTGGAACCAATATTTGACTAGTCATATTTTTGTTACAATAATTGCGCCATAAATTTATGGTCATATTTTCGTACCAATATTGGAACCACTTTCTCTAGTTCCATTTTTGTGCCCATAATTGTGCCATTGTTTTTGTCTTGTAAAAAGAAAATGAGCAACCGATTTAAGTTGCTCATCATTTCCCTTATTCAGCAAATTTAAAAGTATTTTCATTCCAATTAACATTATCACGAATTGACTTCATAATCGGAGTGAATGGCATTCCTTTTAGTTCAAGAGTTTCTTTAAAATATGTAGCACATGCTTTTATTGAAGGGAAAGTTTGTTTTAGTTCTCCATTTACCCACCATTCAACTTGTTTTCCATTTCGACGCTTATTCACTTTTTCTTCAGTTGGTTTTTGTTCCTCCTCTACCTTTTGTTCAACATCTTCAGTTTGAGTATGTTCAAAGGTTTCAGCTAAAGCAGTTTGAAGGTTTTCAATGTTAATCATATTTGGTTGCTCAATGTTTAATTCAATATCTGTTTCAGTTGGATCATTGACTTCAATGACTTTGAAAGTTTCATATATCATTTCATCATTTTTAATTGCCTTTACAACTTTTGCTTCAATTGTCTTAACAGAGTTATCAGTGATGTTAAGAGATTCAATATACTCTGCAACAGATTTACGAACAGGAAAAGCTTGAACCTCGTTTGTTAGAATGTTTAGTAATTGGACTTGTTTCATTTCAGTTCCTCCAGTATTTTCCATTTATTTGGTACATGTTTATATTATCCAATTAGCACCTACTTGTAAATATAGTAAACTGAATATTCAGATAATTATTTATAAAAATATAGACTTCCATGAGGAAGTCTGATTTTAATTGATTAATATTTTTCTATTTCTGTAGCAAGATATTGACAAAGTTGATGTTCATGTACATAATGTCTTACCCATGTGGCTGCCATATTATTATTTGCTAATACTTCTCCTATAATCATTTTATAATCTACTTCTTCATTAGAAATTTTCTCTACTTCTCTAGCAAATCGACGAGCAATATAGAAACGATTATGGTTATATCCTACACGTATGACAGTCTCAAACGCTCTTTCGTATAAGTCCATATTATCTTTAAGACATAAATATAATCTATCAAAAATGAAATCACATATTTTGTCCGTAAAACTATATATGTGACTTCCATCTGCAATAGAGAAATAATTTTGTAGAACCTCGTAAAATTCGTCTCTGTAATTCGCAAACATAATTGCTAATGTGACTTCATCTAACTTCATAAAGTCTTCAGTATAAAGAATATAATCATTGTTGTGTTTCAAAAGTAAATCACATATCTCTTTTAATAGTTCATCCTCATTTTCATTAATATAACTCTGATATAGTTCGTTAAATTGTACTGATAAGCTTTTTGCAGTATTAGTATTACCCATTATTACATTTAACTGTTCTCTTAATTCCTGTATACTTCTATATCTTCTTTCCTCATTGTGATTAGTAGCCTTTCGTATAATAAATTTGAGTTTTGAGTCGGGAATCTTCTCAAGGTCAATGCTGTGTGGTATATCATACGTCAACATTTCATAAAGAATTTTTCCTAATGAGTATATATCTGCTCTTTCATCTACGTCTCTTGAATTTTCCCGCTGTTCAGGAGCAGCATATGCATCAGTACCAAGAGCCATTCTAGACATCGTTAATAACGTAGCGTCATTATGTAAAAACTTTCCTAGACCAAAATCGGCAATCTTTAATATTTCTTCTCCATTTTCCTCATAGAAGATAATGTTCTCTGGTTTCAAATCCCTGTGAATAATTTGCTCGCTATGGGCATACTCAATTCCATCTAAAATTTGATTAAAATAAAATACAGCAGTATCATCGTCCATATAACCAATGTTATCAGCCCTATATTCACTCAAAAAAGTTCTAAAGTTATATTTACCTAGTGGCATTGTATAGTATGCCACTCCTCTTTCTACCTCATCTGGAATTCTGTCATCTAACGAAAAGTCAATAATAGAAACAACATTTTTGTGTTTTAACTTAGAATGTATTCTTATTTCTCTATTGAACCTATCTAATGTAATTTCATCCAGTTTCTCTGGCTTCAGAACTTTTATAGCTACATATTCCTCTTCTAAAAATGGATTTGCTCTATAAACATCACCAAAGCCACCGCCACCTAATGGTTCTACAAAAACATAGAGATAAGGTTCTCTTCTCGGTGTATTTTCCATAATATCCCCCAATAGTATTATTTTCCTCTATTATAGCAAATTTTACCTACATAATGGGCATATATGTTTATAAAAAATTGAAATGTATTCTGGTGTTACATTTCATTGATGAATCGATGTAAATAGTTTCTTGCTTAAACCGAAAGAGCTCTTATCAAAAACAACTAGATAAACGAGCATGTCATGCTGTAATAAAAATGAACCAATCGTAGAAACCGCAATTTGTAATGCTTCCTCCTTGGGGTAACCATAAATGCCTGTCGATATCAACGGGAATGCGATGGATTCACACTGATGGTTCCTGGCCAACTCCAAGGAGTTATAGTAAGAATTCTTTAACCGTAAGGCTTCTTGATTGGAACCACCTTGCCAAATCGGTCCAGGAGTATGTATGATATATTTTGCTTCTAAGTTAAAGCCGTCCGTCAATACAGCTTCTCCAACCTTGCATTCCCCCATTTGATCGCAAGCTTTTTGCAACTCATAAACACCAGCTGCACGAAAGATAGCACCACAAACGCCCCCACCCATTTTCAATGATGTATTTGCAGCATTGACAATCGCATCCACCTTCATCTTAGTAAGATCATGACGAACAATTTCTAATGGCAACCTTTTCCCCTCCCTAAACAATACTATATTGCATTTATCTCCCACAATTTGTATAACCCTAGTGAGATTATACCATTTTTTCAAGCCAGAACTTGCATCAAAAAAAGCCATCAAATACTAGATTGAAAACCACTAGTACTTGATGGCTCGTATTTTTCTACTGACTACCGGGTAAATGATTGTCTATAACACTTTACTTAAGAACGCCTTGGTACGTTCATGCTTTGGATTACTGAATAACTCATTTGGTTCATTTTCTTCCACAATATAACCGCCGTCCATGAATATGACCCGGTCTCCTACTTCACGAGCAAAGCCCATTTCATGAGTAACAACCACCATGGTCATCCCTTCTTTAGCCAGCTGTTTCATTACTTCTAATACATCTCCGACCATTTCAGGGTCAAGTGCAGATGTCGGCTCGTCAAAAAGCATGATTTTAGGATTCATTGCAAGTGCCCTAGCGATAGCAACACGTTGTTTTTGCCCCCCGGATAGTTCACCCGGATAACTATTAGCTTTTTCTCTTAACCCTACTTTTTCGAGTAGTTCAAGTGCTAACTTATCCGCCGCAGATTTTTCGGTTGAGCGAATTTTAATAGGTCCCATCGTGATGTTTTCTAAAACGGTTTTATGAGGAAAGAGATTGAATTGCTGGAAAACCATTCCCACTTCTTGTCTAACCTTGTTGATATTAATCTTGTTGTCTGTGATATCTTGTCCGTTAATGACTACTTCCCCGCCTGATATTTCCTCAAGGCGATTTAAGCAGCGAAGGAACGTACTCTTTCCTGAACCCGATGGGCCAATCACACAAACTACTTCTTTTTCTTGTACCTCTGCATTAATATCCTTTAAAACCTCTACCTTACCAAACGATTTTTGCAAATTTTTAACCTTAATTATACTCATCGAACCTGAATCCTCCTTTCGATGAAATTAGCTAAGATAGTTAATAAATAAATAATGATAAAGTAAATAACACCTACAGCCAGCCAAATCTTAAATGCTTCGAAGGTTGCCGAAGCTTGAATTTGCCCTTGCTGTGTTAAGTCGGCGATCCCAATAACAGATAAAAGTGAAGTATCTTTTAAACTAATAATGGACTGGTTTGTAATAGTAGGAAGCATTCTTCTAAATGCTTGTGGGAGAACCACATATCGCATCGTTTGTGCCCCTGTAAAACCAATCGATCTTGCCGCTTCAGTTTGTCCTTTATCTATCGATTGAATTCCTGCTCTGATAATCTCAGCAAAGTATGCCCCTGCATTAATGGCAACAGTGACGATCCCAGCAGTCGTGCTGTTTAAGGAGATTATTTGTAAAGAATTCACGCCGAAATAGATAAAAAACAATTGTACAATAAATGGCGTACCTCGAATTGCATCCACATAAACTTTTGCAATCCAATTTAAGATCTTATTCGGTGCCAATCTCAATAAAGCGACCAGTAAACCAATGATAAAACCTAGAATAATAGCTATCACAAATATATATAATGTCACTTGAAGACCTTTGAATAACATCGGTAACGCCGCAGAAATAATATCCATCTTTTCATCCCCTTTCAAAAAGAAAGCGCGCATTAAGCGCGCTTATTGCTTATAGATTAATTATTCACCAAGATAAGTTTTGATAATTTTATCATAGGTTCCGTCTTTCTTTAATTCAGCAAGACCATCGTTGATTTTTTTCAAAAGATCTGAATTTTTTCCTTTTAGAACAGCAATTCCATATTGATCTCCGTTCAAGCGATCACCTACGATTTTTAAGCCAAGATCTTTTTGGGCAATTGCATAAGAAATTACAGGATAATCTTCAATAAGTGCATCCGCATTTCCGTTAGATACCTCTTGGAACATTGCAGGACTATCATTAAATTGAACAACAGAAATTCCTAATTTTGAAGCATTGTCTTGTGCATATTTTGCACCAGATGTACCTTTTTTAACTGCAACTTTTTTGCCTTTTAGGTCATTGATGGATTTAATAGTTGAATTATCTTTCTTCACAACTAATGTTAACCCTGCATCAAAATATGGTGTTGAGAAATCTACTATTTTTTTTCTTTCTTCTGTAATACTCATTCCTGCAATAGCGACATCTAGTTGATTAGCTTGCATTGCTGGAATGATTCCACCAAAATCCATTGGAGAAAGTTCAATTTTGAAGCCCTGATTTTTTGCAATAGCATTGATTAATTCAATATCGATACCCTTATATTCGTTTCCTTCTTTAAATTCAAATGGAGGATACGTCGTATCTACACCAACTTTATACACCTTACCTGCTTCCTCTTTCCCGCTTTTTGTGTCACTACTTCCACAAGCAGCGATAAAGATGGTAAGGATTAAAAACAAACTAAATAAACCAAACTTTTTCATTTTAATCTCCCCTTTTTTGTCAGATTATTCTCATATGCAGAATTGATAGAATTCACCTAGTTAATATAACACATATGATAAACATAAAAAAGATAAAATTATTGGAATATAGATTATTTTTTTATAAAATTAATATAATAAGATAATTTCAACAGCGGACCATATTAATAGAAAAACAGGGACATGAGAACATTTATTTCGATAACAATCAAACCAACTCAGGTTAGGTTATGGCAACACTTGCATAAAAAATTTTATTAATACGGGCTCCAATTTCATCTCAATGTATATGATATAGGGTAATCGCCTAGTTACTGTCCTTACCATCGAAAGGAAGTGTTTAAGTGTATACTAACGCAATCCCAACAATAAGTGGATGCTCTAATGCTATTCCCCAGCCTCAGATGTCTTATGGATATGCGACTCCTGTTCAAGGTTATTGTGTTAATGTTCGTGGGTGTGAAAATTTTATCATAATAATAGTGTTGTTTATTTTATTAATCATAATTGGTGCAATTGCTTTCTGCTTTTAAAAGGGAAGATCTAAAAAGCATAAAGATTCTAGCGAGTTAGATATAACAAAATCAGGGACATGGTACGAACCCATGTCTCTTAACACTTCCACCAAAATCGACGAAGAATATAAGCGCATGTTTCCAACGATATGCCATAAAAAGATATACATAAAATGAATTTTAAATATAATTTGTCCACACCTTCCTTTTACTTCTTCATTTAATGTAGTAAGGGAGGTGAAATTATATGAGTATAGAAGACGTTATTTCAATTGGTGCAAATTGTATTGTACAAATCAGAAATCGCTTTTTTCTTTTAGTGGAAATTGAAGTGGAAGCAGGTAATGTTGCATTCGAGGAATTCGTGTTCATTCGTATATCACGACAAGAGGCTATGACATTGTTGAATGCAGGAGTCAAGCCTTGTGAAATTAAAACTCGCGTTCCAAGATCCAATGATGTAGAAGTAGAGTTTATTTGTATCTTGATTGTAGACGGAGAGGCATTTGCTGTGTTTGATGTAGAAAACGACACAGACGAAGCAGTTCTTGTCGAAATTCCATTAGCAGCTGCACGTAATTTAATCCGCAGAGGTGCAAGGGAATGTACTGTCATTGATAGATTGCGACATTAATTTTAAAAAATTTTATAGATTCCACAAGAGGGCTATTTAAATAAATGGTCCTTTTGTTTTTAAAACCCCTTTCATATATTATTTTCACAGGAAAAAGGGGTCTGTCCCCAGGTGCGTTAAAGCTTTAGTTCACTTGGGAGCTGCCCCCCGATTGACTTGAATGTTTTTTTTGTAATGGTCTGTCCCTCAACTTGCATAGAGATATACAAAGGGGAGGATTTTTATTTTAAATACTCATAAATTTATTAGAATGACTTTTTCCTATGTTTTTATTACCTCAGCACTTATGAAATTAATGGGTACCGAAGTAACAAATCATTTTCTTGAATTAGGACTGCCCTATCCCCACATGATGTTAAAGCTTGTTATTTTAATTGAAATGGTTTGCGGAATTTTATTATTGGTTAATAAAGCTGTTATATATGCAGTAGTACCTTTAATTGGTATTATGATCGCAGCCATTCTATTAACAAAGGTTCCCCTTCTGCACACTGGCCTGCTGCCATTCGCTTTTGGTGCTCGTTTAGACATAGTAATGTTGGTTTTGCTAGTTTATCTATACAAGCAATATCCCCGCTGATTCCAGTGCCCGAGGAACAGATTTTACTGCACGATCATTTCCTAAAATACTAAGATCAATTGATTAAATTTGCCGGAAAAGTGGTAAATATAAAACAAGAGAAATACAAACTGGTGAAGTTTTGCAAAGAAAGGATGATCGAAAATGATTATTATGGATAGAGAACAAAGCTATTTTATGGTAACTCAGAATGATCACGCCAAAATTGCAGGGGAAATCGCCCAAAACTGTAAAGATGATTATTATTTTGATCTTACACGAACCCAAGAAGTGCAACTGGCAATCCAAGAACATGACAGAGGCTGGATAGACCTGGACAAGTCTCCTGTATGGAATGATAAAACGGAAAAGCCGTACTCTTTTATCGACTACCCAATCATGCTTAAAATATCTTTTTATAAAAAGGGGTTGAATGAAGTTGAAAAGATGAGCCAGTATGCTGGACTTTTATGCAGTTTACACTATTCATCATTCATTCAGGATGCAACAGAACCCACAGTCAGGGAATTTTGGAATGAAGAAAAGCAAAGACAGGAGCAACTATTAAAGGAATTGCAAATAGTGGGAGACGAGAAAAAGAATGAAACTTTAATGTACCATTTAGATCTATTAAAATTTTGCGATTATCTTTCCCTTTATATTTGTTTAAATGAACCTGGAAATAATAACAGGATACATCCCTTTTTCAGAAATGGATTTCCACAGTTATTTCCTTTTGTTACGGACAAACCCATTGTTGCTCATTGGAAAAACCAAGAAACGGTTTCTCTCTCCTTCTCCCCTCTAAAAAGTGAATTTGAAGTAAAACTGCCTTATCGGGCTGTAAAAAAAGACCAAATAGAGGAGCACGGCATCTTACAGGCATACAAGGACACCCCTGTTACTAGTAGGAAGATAGAGTTTAAATAGGAGAAAACCTAAAAAGGAGAATCTATTTTCCTCCCCCATCAACACATCCTGCCTGTTCGGCCCCCCCATTTTTGACTACTACTATGAATTTTATATTACGAAAAAAATGCTATTGATACCCGCATCTAGGATCAGATGTTCCGCACCTATCGGTTGGGAGATCAGGTTAAGTAGCCCAGCTGATAAATAGACGGAAAAATTCCGCCTAATTCGTAATTTTTATTATAAAAGGCTTAATTAGACGGAGAGATTCCGCCTATTTACTCGAAAAACGTGAAAATGGGAGATTTTTCTTTGCTTAATCGGAATATCTCCGCTTATTTACCCCGAAACGAGCTCCATTTTACATTTAACCGGAAAATCTCCGCTTATTTCACTTTTGCTGATTACTCAAATCCAACAAAAAGGAAACTCCCTTCTATTATCAGAGGGAGTTTCCTTCTTGTTAAAGTATTTAACTCCCTCAGTTTGATACGAATATCTCTTGAATGCTCACTTATTCGCAGGATTTCATAACCCTTGTAATTGGATTTACGGGTAATTAAAATGAATTCAGATCATTTGGCTTCGTGAAGGCATAGTCAAATAAAGGAGTTAGCTACTACTCCATATTTTACCATATAATGTACATCTCCACGCCGCCCCTGGAGGCTTTCCCTCCCATGTCTCAACGGGTCAATTGCCCTCTCATTCCTTCGTCATGCCTATCCAAGGGGTGGAGGCCAGTTATGCTAACCTGATGGGTCACAGTGCCCTTTTGTTAAATAAACCTGGTACTCGGTACATATTTGAAATCCTACGAATAAGACAACATTCAAAATTAAAGTCAATTTTTTTAATAATTTATTTTATTAATTAATGTCTTATTTCTAAGCAGCTAAAGGGATTAATTCTTGAATTTTATTAGGACAGTAAGACTCGTTTCGTCGTGCTATGCCTACAAAAATCCTTGCTAGTTTACCAATCAGTTTCATGATTGACTTCATCTTCTTTATCTTCTTGACCTTCACATTATGGGAATGCAGGGCTTTAAATTCAGGGTTATTCATCACAAGGCTCATAGTTGCTAAGTAGAGGAAGCGTCTTAGTCTTGATCTTCCACGCTTTGAAATGACAATCTGACCTTTCCATTTACCTGAACTTGCCTCAGCTAGATGTAATCCTGCATGACGTAATAGAGAGTTTCCGTGGGAGAATTGACTTAAATCTCCAGCCTCACCTAGTATCCCTGCTAATGAAATTTCACTTATTCCTTTAATCATGAGTAGTTTTTTTGCAAATGGTATTTTATTGAGAACCTCTTTAACTTGTTTTTCAACTCTTTCGAGTTGTTTTACTGCGAGGTCATATTCTTCTAATAATTGTTCTAGGTGGAATTTATAAGCATCAAGTGCTTGTCCAGTTCCAATAGAAGATTTTGCTAGATTGATCAGTAATTGAGCTTTTTTAGGTCCTGGTTGCCTTTTCATTAATGATTTCCATCCCCTCTGGACATCTAGTGACTCCATTGAAGATATTTCATCTGGAGTTGGAAACAAACGAAGGGTTGCGATGGCTCCTTTGCACGAAACATCGTTAAACACTTGTCTCAGCTCTGGAAAGACAACATCCACCCATCGATTTATTTGATTTATAGACATTACGAGTCGTTTTACAATCACATCACGGTTGGACATTAGAACTCTAAGTTTTTCAAATGATTCTGAGGATGGGCGAATCAAAGAATAGTAGCCGTTTTTGACCATATCTGCGATAACTAGTGCATCTTTTTTATCACTCTTAGATTGGGTATTATCACGATTCTCTTTATTCCTTTTTACTAAGTGGGGATTGACGGTTACTACCTCAATGTTTTGGTTATATAACCAGGTTAATAGGTTAATCCAGTAATGACCAGTAGGCTCCATACCTACTATTGCTTCATTTAAGTTTTTCAATCTTTTTAAATCTTGTATCCAGTTTAATAGTTTAAAGAACCCCTCTTCATTATTTTCAAATGAAATAGGGTCTCCTACAACAATTCCACGAAAATTAACTGCTCTTGCAACATGTAGTTGTTGAGCAATATCTACACCTACAATTAGATGTGTATCGGTAATTCTTTCTATTAGTTGATTTTGTTTGTCTTGCATTTTAAAATTCATAGTAGGGTTCCTCCTAAGATTTGAGTTAGAGTGGTGTCTATACTCATATCTTACTGAGGGGCTCTTTTTTTTTCAAAGTTCAAATTTAACCATCTACAGGAATGCTAATCTATTCTACTCCCGGAAACCATCCTGGCGTATGAACAATTGCCTGCCACAGGGGATCTGGTACTTCCAGTTCGTGCTGATGATTCTTGTTTATTTTGGTGACAATTTCAGATTCTCTACCTTGTTCCACTTTTTGCACCCACTCAGGATCAATGATCAGTTCACGTCCCAATGCGATTAATGGGACGCCCGTTTCCAATGCGTTTAAGGCATCATCAGCTGTATAAATCGAACCAACACCGATAACTGGAACTCGGTTCCCTACACGTTCCTGAATGATTTCAATACGTGAACGTGTATCCTCCACTCCTCGTCTAGGGGTTGACCTGAAATCCAGTAATGAAACATGAAGATAATCAAGGTCTTTTTCTGCTAGTGAATCTATTAGTGCCAGTGTGTCAGCCATCGTGATTCCAGGTGTTTCAGGTTCCTCCGGGGAAAAACGATAGCCTACCAAGAAAGGCTCCTTCGCATATTCAGCAACCACTCTCTTTACTTCATCGACAATCGCCAACGGAAAAGTTAACCGTTTTTCAAGCGTGCCGCCCCATCGGTCATCCCGACGATTAGAATGAGGGGAGAAAAATTGCTGAATCAGATATCCATTGGCACCATGTATTTCAACTCCATCATAACCTGCTTCAATGGCGCGTCGAGTGGTTTCTCCAAAATCGCGAATAATAGATTCGACCTCTGTTTCAGTCAATGCGCGGGGAACGGGTTTTCCTTCACCTTCTGAAGGAACTGCACTAGCACTTACCACGTCACCATCCACTAATTCAGGTGGAACCTGACGGCCGCCATGGAAAATTTGCAAAATTGCTTTCGCACCTTGTTCTTTAATGGCTGATGCTAGTCGACTCAAACTTGGGATCATTTCATCTCGGTCTCCACCAAATTCACCATGAAATCCTTTACCATTTCTGGTCACATAAGTACATGCTGTAATGACCATTCCAACGCCATTGGAACGTCGTTGATAATACTTGACTTCCGCATCTGAAACAGTGTCGTCAGGATTGGATGAGAAATTGGTCATCGGTGCCATGACTATTCGGTTTTTTAAGTGAATCCCCTTTCCTATTGTAAATGACTCAAATAATGGTGCATATTTTTCATTCATCATGTCATTACTCCTCCTGTATGTTCATTTATGTTATATAAGAAAAAATACTGTTACCCTTGCTATAACTTCACCTTATAGTTTGGTTTTTTGAGTGGTTTAAAATTACCTTTTTATATCAAAATTCCTCTTTCTGTTTCCACTGATTAAAAATTCAGATTTTTTTATAGGCACTTCATGATTTTTTTTAGTAGATACTAATTTCGCCGATAATTCCTTAAACCACTGCTCATCTTTAAATAGTAAAGCCAAGTCTATTAAAGCTAAAAGCTCACTTTCATTTCTATCAGTTGTCTCGGGTAGCTTTTCAGCCTGTTTATTTACGATCCAAATCGATTTTCCAATCGCTTTTTCATTGTCACTATCAACCACATTTATTTGTAACATTCCTTTGGTAGTGTCTACGGTTTCAACATACCCGTGAATCAGTTCTCCACCTCTCGATATACCCTGTATCCAATCCCCATTTTCAAATTGATAATTATCGGCCATTGTCATCTACACCCCTTAAATGTTATAAAAAAAATTACAGTTTAGTTTTTAAAAAAAACCATCATCTCATCATACTGTAATAAAATAATATACAGTATGACCAAAGAAAAAACTAAATCATGGACAATGTTTAATTTTTTCTAAAACAGAACTAAGTGTAATATTCTCTAAATATTTTTCAAAATACAATTCAGCATCATTGAAAATCTGGTCCATTACCACCTGGGTATTAGACGAGATGACACATTTTTGCTCAGGGTCCCCTGTACACCAGTTTGGTTTTAGGCTTCCGCGTGAAACAGTACGATAAATATCTGCCAATGAGACTTCTTGTGAGTCACAGTCGAGAATATAGCCACCACCAATACCTTCTTTGGTCCTAACAAATCCATGATTGCGCAAACAGCTCATGATCTTGCGAATCCGTGCCGCATTTGTACAAACATTGGCAGCGATTGACTCACTGCTAGCCATGTGATCTGGTAAATATGCTAGATAGACTAAACTATGGACGGCTATCGTAAAATCACTATTCACTTCAATGCTTCCTCCTCAAGAAGAATAATGTAATTTTATTATTTACAGTTTATAAAGTCAACAAAAAAATAACTCAATTATAAAAATTCCACTATAGCCTAATCATAACTAGCTTTCTAACCTATTTTACTTTTGCTAATCACTGTGTGAGTATTTACTTAGATTTTTAATGGGTCTGATTCCTTTTAAAGGTTCGGATTAGGAGCAGTCCGAGTGCTAACCATATGTATTTGTGCCTGTCCCCTAGCGCACTACCAAGTTAAGCTTGGAGGGCAGACACTAAATGAAAGTTCCTATAAAATATGCCAACATTAACAAATATTAATTAGTTAACATAATAATATTATTTTTTCAATACAATCAACTAATTTATTTTTGTGATAAAACTTCATATTCACGAAGAAGCAAAACTCTTCCCGTTCAGATAATAAGCTGACTCCAAGAGTGTACTAAAAGCGACTTCTACATCCGGAATTCCGAATCCTTTAATATGTTTTGTTACAATGTTGGCAAATTGATCTTGAATTTCCTGGCCGCGTTCAAACCATTTCACCTCAATGAACGGGTATCCATGCACTTCATTTCCATCAAATACATAAGTTGATTTGACGATTTCTAAAGTGAAATTGTCCGTTCCACATGAACATAAATCTGCCAATTCTTGTACTAATGAGGTACTAATCGTTTTTACTTGTTCAACTGAAACCCCTCTAAGTATTAAGTGTGGCATACAAATCGCTCCCAAACCGATAATTTATTTTGATAGCTAGAATGCTCCTATATTTAACTTGCCATATTATTTTTGACTAGGGCTGCGTTATATATAGAGTAATGATCCAAGAATAAGGTTTGAGTTCCTGTAGGAAAAACAAACTTTAATGTATTGGTCCCAATCGTATAGCTGATAATTTCTTCCTTATTACTTGTTTTTATATCTGTTTTCGGAGTACCAAAATAATGTTTTATATCATTAATAGAAAATTTTTTTAACCCAGGATCGTAGGATCTAATCTCAAACAGTTGCTGCCCTTTATTATAAGCCACCACTACATGCTTTTTATTATAAGTGCAATAGGTGCCTTTGGCTGCAGCAACATATTCACTTTTATCTTCTTTTCCCCAAGTCTTTCTTACTTCATCAATTGTGGTGCTTTTTAGATGAAAATAAACATTTATAATGGACCCTTCTTTTGCCTTAGTAGCTATATTTAAAAGTAATTTACTCTTTGTTGTATTCGTCGAAGTAGTTTTTGAAATCGTTTTTGTTAGTTGATCATTTAGTTTACTTACATTTACTGGAGAAACTTTATTATTATTAATATTATATTTATGTTTCAATGTTAAAATCCTATATACACTCTTATTGATTGTCTCTTCAGAAATAGTATGATTTTTTACTGCTGAATAAATACTGTTGTAGACAGTTGCTACATTATCCATCCCATGACCCACCAAAATAATGTCAGTCCCAGCGTTTACCGCCCTTACTGCAGCGTCTTGCAACTTGTAGTGCTTTGCAATCGCACCCATAGTTATATCGTCTGTAATGACAACTCCGCCAAAACCATATTGTTTACGTAAAAGATTTGTAATAATGGTTTTTGACATGGATGCAGGATAATTAGGATCAATTTTTTTCACCAATATGTGAGCAACCATCACCATATCTGCATGTCCTTTGATTGCATTGTTAAATGGAACTAATTCAACCTTTTTTAGTCTTGTAAGATCATTCTGTACGAATGGAAGTTCTAAATGAGAATCAACGGAAGTGTCTCCGTGACCCGGGAAATGTTTAATAACTGGAATGACTTTTCCAGAACTTATCCCATTCATCATACTAACTCCCATTTTCGAAACAATACTCGAATTTGTTCCAAAGGAACGGTCCCCGATAACAGTATTTTTAGGATTACTTTGGATATCTAGGACTGGAGCAAAATCTGTGTTAAATCCAAAAGCTTGCAATTCATAGGCGATCACCTTTCCGATATTAAAGGCGTATTTTTCATCATTTTTATTTCCAATGATTCTTGCACTCGGTGTATCTTTAATAGATGTTGGCATCCGGTGTACCCTTCCGCCTTCTTGGTCGACGGATATGAAAAGTGGTACTTTATTCTTATTGTTTGCTGTCTTGATTGCATTTGTTAAGTTTACTAATTGAGCAGCATTCTTAACATTCGTTTGATATAGGATTAACCCGCCTGGCTTGTATTTATTAATTAAGTTTTGTGTATTTGAATTAACGGTTATGCCATCAAATCCTGCGATTATCATTTGGCCTATTTTTTCATTTAATGTCATCTTATTAAGCTGTTCTTGAATTGAATCTTTCTTGGGTGGTAAAGCTGTCTTTTGTATATCTTCTGTTTTGATACCTTCTGTTTTTGTTTTTTCTATTTGGCTTGTATTCATCTTCTTATGATTATCCTCATAACTATTAGTTGTATTATTATTTGAACAGCCATTAATAAGTAATAATGCAAACAAAATGAATAGCGTTTTCATCATCAACTTTTTCATAGTGCGGCTCCTTCCAGTTGTAATCAGTGATTGTTCTTCTATATAATTCAGGGGATTCAGGAGGTCAAGGGTATTTCGAAATTGAAGTATTATTACCTATTGCAAATAATATTCCCTATAAATTAAATCTTTACCATCATTGATCCAGTGGACTTCACATGAGATACATTCCAAGATTAGATATGAATCGTAGACAACACTTCTCACAAAACGCTCCAAGCCAACTCCTTTTTTTGCACATTTCTCACATCTCCAATCAAATAAATTAAAATTCAAGATGCTAGGTGGCATTGTCCTCTCTTCCATAATAAAAAATTTAACAGAAAATACACCATCCAATACTAACGTAATTTGACCATCCACATAATAAACTAGTGTATATTTGAACTGTTGCCATTGCCCAAGGTATCCATCGAGTCAAGCCCATTATTATGTGTAAATTCATTCCTGATGAAAAACAATGTTAAGCAGCTGATTTATTTTTGGTGTACTGGAAGGGGGGTACCCCCCTTCCAGTACACCAAAAATTCGCGCTTCGCGGTTGCTATTTCTTCTCTTCTTGGTCCCGAATTATTCTTCTTCTTACTTCCTCAGCATAGTCCATTAAAACCGCACCAATTAATCGGAATGCGGATTGTGTATTAGGAAATATTCTAATTACCTTCTCTCTTCTCCGGACTTCCTCATTGATTCTTTCTAACGAGTTCGTACTTCGAATATGTGTATGGTATTTTGGTTTTTCATTTAAATATTGAATGGCATCTTCGAAGCCTTCTTCTAATATCTCTATCGCTTTTTCTAGTTTTGGATTATCTCCCAATTGCCCAATGAACTCATTTTTATATTTTCTTGCCTCTTCAACGGTCGTTACCTCAAATATTCTTTTTAAACCCATTTTCACTTCGTCCATGCCTTTTTTGGGCATATGCGTAATGATATTCTTTTTGAAATGCACTGTGCATCTTTGCCAAGAGGATCCAACAAACTCTGTACCAATGGCAGACTTTAACCCCTGATGTGCGTCAGATATAACTAGCTTAGGTGATTGTAGTCCTCTTGACTTTAGGTATTGGAAAAATCGTTGCCAGGCTTCAGTGCTCTCCCCATGATCTACTCTTAAACCTAGAATTTCACGTCTATTGTTCTGGTCAACGGCCGTTGCGATATATACAGCTTTAGATACAACACGATTATGTTCTCTTACTTTGATATACATGGCATCGGCAAAGATATAGGGATAGTACATCGTATTCAGAGGTCGACTTGCCCATTGATTCACTAAAGGATCTAGTTTTTCTGTGAGTGTAGATACAAATGATTTAGACACCTTTTGCCCACAGAGTTGTTCCACGATCTTTGAAACTTTTCTTGTAGAGACTCCATTCACAACCATTTCAAGCATGGCTAATACGAGAGCTTGGTCACAACGAGCATATTGTTCAAACACGGTAGTCGAAAATTCTCCACTGCGAGTACGTGGTACTCGAAGAGTAATTTTTCCAATGCCAATAATTAGATCACGTTCATAATATCCGTTGCGGTAGTCACGTCGTAAGTTAGAACGTTCATAGGATTCTGCTTGCAAGAACTCATCACGTTCTTTTTCCATAAAAGAATTTAATACCAAAACGATGGACGCTTTGATGACAGCGTCTATATTAGAGTTCATAACAGAATCTTTTAAATCCTCGATATTTAGGTTAAACTGTACTTGAGTCATAATTACTTCCTCCACATTGTTTAATTAGCCGTTAACATTGTAACCATGAGGAATTAATTTGACTCATTTTCTTTTTACACAATTATATGGGCTTAATCATCCATCGCGTTTCATGGGTTTTATTATGAAAAAAGATGCGCTCATTTTATAAGCGCATCTTCCAATCTCTTTCAGTATCACTTTAATATTTATAAATACCTATTTCCTCCAAATATGATATAACGTGAGATTATTTTCTCCTCACTCTTATTATTTTTTAATAAGCCTTTTAAGAGTATGATTACATATTTGAAATAGCTTCTCGTGTTGTCCAAGTAGCACTACTGAAAGCTCGGTAGTTCGTAACAGCTGCATGAAAATCGTCTTCACTAATCGTGGCAGTTGCATCGTAAACAACGGCTGTCTTGAAGCCATTTTCGATTAAATCCCTCATGTGCGATTCAACACATACGTTTGATAATACACCAGCCAAAATTACTTGTTCTTTTCTTCGTTGCCTTAGTTGATAGACCAGATCATTTGTCTGAGGACTGGCCACCTTGTGCGGTGTTGCAATGACGGATGTTTTGTCCCAGATATACGGAGCTAAAGTTGGAACATAATCTGCCTCTGGAGTTGGAGGACTAAATTGATTTAATTTCTGATACACACGTAAATTAATCAACATTTCTTGTTCGCTTCCAGTAAACTGCCAATTATAGTCATGTGGATATAAAAAGTGCGGGGAAACAAAGAGCTGATAACCTTTACTCTTGGCAGTGCTTAATAGTAGTTCCAGGTTGGCTAAGGTATTATTCTTTTTAATGTTATCCTTTGTCAAATGATATCCTCTTCCGCCTGGAGACAAAAAGTCATTTTGAGGGTCAGTAATAACTATTGCAGTATTCACTGGATTTGGTTTAAACATAGAATTGTCCCTCCTTTTATATGTTTTCACTTATCGATTATATGAACTACATTGATTAAAAATTCCCTAAGAAAATGAAATTTTGAACTTATTACCAAAGTACAAATTCACATACATGGAATTGTAGATTTCACCTCATATTAAAGTTAGGAGGGATTCCAGGAATATGAACTTTACTTGGTTACTTGGGTTATTAATTTTATCTCAACAGGTGAATATACCAGGCAGCTTATTAACAAACAACAATGGGCAAAATTTCACAATCGTTAATCGTACTGACTTTTCGATGAACTTGCCCGGTTTACCTATTATTGACACAGAAAATCTTAATAAATTTATGGATGAAATGGACAAACATGTTTCTATAAGTCCTAAAAATGCATTTATTGATAATAACGGGAATATCATACCTGAAAAAGTTGGTTACCGATTAAACCGTCAAATCTTTACAGAACAAGTATATTCTTATTATTTTAACAATGGATCATCTAAAGTAGAGATCCCCTTACAAACAATTTATCCTAAAGTTGACAGTGAATTATTAGCAGATATTCGAAATAAAAAAATTGGAGAATACGTAACATTCTTCAATAAATATAACAAAGAACGAACCAATAATATTTATCTTGCAAAAAAAGCGATTAATAATTTTGTTCTATTCCCAGGGGAAACTTTTTCCTTTAATAAAGTTGTTGGTAAAAGAACAGCAGAAAAAGGTTATTTGCCTGCAACAGTGATTAATAGAGGAAAATTTTCAGAAGATATTGGTGGTGGGATTTGTCAAGTATCATCTACCCTTTTTAATGCAGTGGATAATGCGGGATTAAAAGTTATCCAACGTGTTTCACACAGTAGAAAGGTTACCTATATTCCACCAGGGAGGGATGCAACCGTTAGTTGGAATGGACCAGATTTTGTATTTAAAAATAAATACCATGAACCCATTCTAATTCAAGCAAAAACATTAGGGAACAAGTTAACTATTGAGTTATATTCTTCAGATTTCATTAACTTTATTCCTAGAAAAGTTCCACATCTTCCTAATGATCAAAATCACCAACCCAAGTGAGATCACTTGGGTTTTTTGGTGCTTATTAATTTCACACAATCTTTTATTTAGAGATGTACTCAAAAAGCTGTCGCATAATTATTTATAGTATAAACCTAAATTACTCCCACACCATTGTTAAAAGTTGCTCCACTTTTTCTACTTCTGTTTTTCCAGTTTGTTTGTCCATCAAAGATGTATACAAATGAGGAATGACTAACTCAGCACCATTATCAAAACATGTTTGCACAATTGAATGAACATTATTTAAATCAATTCCGCCTGTCGGCTCAAACACTTTGATGCCCGAGCTTACCGCTGATCGTACCATTGCTGCGACTTCGTCTAATCGCTTATCTCCGTCGATTGGATAAAATTTAACAGAATGTATTCCAATTTCCTCCAACATAGATGCAGCCAATTCACATGACACTTTTTCTTTTAATTGTTTGCTGATAGGGCCGGTTGAAATATACACCTCACCAACAACTCCGCTTGGTTCAATAAGAGCATTAACAATGGTATGATGGGCGCCAAAATGCTGCATCGCCCCGAGAGTGTAGCCTGCTGCTGGAAACACTTGGTTTACATGGCGTGGAATTGTCTTTGTTGAAACATTCACTACATTTTTCCAAACACTCGCATCTCCAGCACCTAAGCCAACAGAAACAGGGATTCCTTCATTTTTATAGGATGTTACAGCATCGATAGCTGCTTCATCTGATGGGAAATCTTTTACCGTCAGTCCAATTAATATCTGTTCTTTGCCAACCTCATAAATTTCTTTTGCGTTTTCTACATCCTTGGCCAATACGTTAAAAATTACACTCTTGTTTGTCATTTTAAATATGTTCCTCCTATAATCTCAAGTATTCTCTCGGCAATCATTTGCTCTTGACCTTCTAATAATGGACGTGGATCAATATGGAGCATTCCCAAATCAGAATAGTAGTCTCGCAAGTAAATGGCAGGATTACCTTTTTTTAATGCTTCGCTCAATTCATAAGCGGAAATGCCTGTTTTTGCAGCATCTATTTGTATACAAGCCCGGTAAATCGGACGGCCGGCTTCATCCGCCTCTAATCTTGTTTTCACTCCTGGTATGGCCAATAAACGATTACACAATCCTTCCATTCTTTTTCTCTGTGCGTCAGGCTCTACGGACTGTATATCATAATTTTCAAGGGCGATCATTAAGCCAACCATTGCTTCTTTACTTACCTTCATGGCTCGGCCAATTCCTTTATACTGCATGCGACATGCTTCCACCCATTCTTTTTTACCGCAAATAAACCCGGATGTCGGTCCGCTGAGTGCCTTTCCACCACTGTAAATGACCATATCAGCACCCAGTCTAGTGTATTTTTTCAAATCAGTTTCTGCCGCTGCATCAACAATTAAAGGCAGATTGTGTGTCCTTGCGATATCAATCATAACCTCCAATGGTTGCATACCTTTTTGAACTGTATGATGTGACTTGACATAAAATAAGGCAGCTGTATTAATAGTAATTGCTTGTTCAATATGTTCTCGGTAAGTGCGATTTGCATACCCCACTTCAATAGCTTGACCACCACCAAGTGAAATCATCTGCTTAATGCTTGCACCAAAATGAATCACATGACTGGTTTGAATAATCACTTCTTTTTTCGTTCCCTCAAAAAACGGCAGCTGTTCAATAGTGTGTAAATCTGTTTTAGAAATAGCAGCTGCTACACTCAACGCTATACCGGCAGCAGCGCCCATTGTCGGACAACCATCTTCTGTATCAGTATGCTTTGCAATAGCCTTTCCTGTATGACGGATTAAAGTATCAATCTCAATATAATCCTGCAATGCCTGTTTCATCGAATCAGCAATGTTATCATTTACCGCTGAAATGCCGAGCGCTGTCATTTTGCCGCTAGCGTTTATTACTTTTTTTAGTCCTATTCGTTCATATATATTCATATTTTTCTCCTTACTTTAGCGGAAGCGGGAAGAATCCGCCCATTAGCATTGCCCCTAATATTGCACCACCAGCAATCGGCTTTTTCCAAATATAGAACAATAACGCTCCAATAATAGATCCTAATCCCACTGGTAAAGATGCCTGGCAAGCAGCGATCACAATTAATGGTCCAAAATAGCGGCCGGCCATATTTCCTGCACCCATCATAATATCTGCGCCAAATGTAGAGCTTGCAGATTTAATTGATATTTTACGAATACCAACAATGATATATCCGATTGCCAATCCGATCAGTAACCCCGTTAATATGGCTAACGGGAAATTGTAAACAGGCGCTGTAAACCCAACCGCCAGAAAAATTGCGGGAATGCCGACACCCACTCCGGTATTTAACGCTCCTCCTATGTCCAATATCCCTACCAAAGGCCCTTCTAGTACTCTAGCAAACAAAAAGCTGGCTCCAAATGCCGCAGCTGCGCCATATCCCCCGCCATCAAGCCCTGCTTTTAATAGGGCGATAACTGCAATATCATTAAATGCACCAACACCATGCACAACGTACATATGGCAAGCTGTAAATGTTCCTGCAGCCAACAGCGCTGTAAAAAATGGAAATGACCAGTCCGCATACCAAAACGAATTATAATTAATATTTTTGTTATTTGTCATAATCACTTCACCTCTTGTCCAACCATTTTGTGTAAATTGATTAACCATTCCGGATGATGTATATGCATTTGAGTAAGTAATGTTAAGTCACTGCCCCGGAAAAATGCACTTAACATAAATAAAATGATAATTGTTGTAAAAATTGCTTTCGGTGCCCGTGTCCAGCCGAGATCATCGACACCTTTTCCGAGTATTATCCCTAGTACAACCCCTGGAACAGCATTTCCCATAATCAATTGGGCCATTCCACCGAAAAGCGTTCCCCAAAATCCAGTACGTTTCCCGGCATCAATCGCAGCGAGCCAAAATATGGCTGGCATCACATAAACAATAAGCAAATTGGCAGCGGGTGCCAGTACATTCATCGCTACAACTTGTAATGACTCAGGAATTGCCGATGCTGTTGTACATAGAAATGCAACTGTGAACGCTCCGACAATCGCCCCAATAATCCCCATCTTTTTCGGGTTGTGTAAGGTTTCTTCTGGATTCTTTTTTCCTCTTAAAACAACTGCTGCCGTCCAATGCGGCAATACACGGTGATCTGTCTCGGAAGTTATGGCTCCCACCCCAACCGCGGAAGCCCACGCCTTGAAAAAGAACCCTAATCCAAATGTAAAATGCGAAATACTATCCCCCGCACATGAGTTTAACTCCCCTAATGTACGAAAGGATCCCAGCCCTTGCACCTTGGGTGTATGGAACATTCGTGCGGCCCCCGCACCGATTGGAAAACCCGTTAACGCTCCCACTAAAGCAGCTTTACATAATATTATTAACGTTTCCATTATTTCACCTGCCTAAATTTCTGTACTTTATATTTGATAAATCCCAGTATGCCATTGTCTTGAAATTGCTTTTCATGCTGGATTCCATCTACGTTTAACAAGGATACACGTACCTTAATGTTCAAAACATATTGATACTTTGTTCTTTTCCTAGGGAAGAACAAGAAAAGGAAGTATTCTGTATAACTAATTTCTTTCGCTTGGATTATGTCGACACTTAATGGTTCAAGCCGTATAATTATTTGGTGATCATCTTGTACTTTTTTTTTACTTGATTCAGTGCTGAACCAATAGCTTGGTCTTTTGCATAGCCAGAAGAGGACACTTGAACATTCAGGTCTTTTGTAATCATCATTTTCCACCCCTTACTCGAATGAGCTCGTTCGTTATCTCTTTACCAAGTTCTTCAAGATCCATAAAACTAAATCCAAGTACTTCAATACCATCCTGAATTGCCGTTTTGCCTTCTTGGATTGATTTCATTCCATAACGCGCTTTATACCCATATTTATTTTGTGCTGTTATTGCACCGGCACCGCCGCTTCCGCAAAATGAAAGTCCAAGATCAGCATTTTCTGACTTCATTACATCTCCTAGTCTCATATCTGCAGCCATTCCTTCTATAACAATCGCTTTCCCACCTGCAGATTCAATCCCATTACCAACCTTTTGCCCTTTCCCTAGGCGATCACCGATAACGATCACTACTTGATTCATTTTTTATTCCTCCTATTATTCATTATTTTTAATCGTTTCAAAGTGAATGGCTAATAAGTATGTTTCATCTTCATATAAATGTGGAAGCAAAGAGCAAACCACTTTTGCTAATTCAATTGAAACGCTTGATACCTCATTGAAAAGCTCCGTATTTAAATCCCTAATAGAATCTTCATTCATATTGCGAGTTACCATTGCTGATATATGCGATATAAGAGAAAGCCACTGCGGATGTGTTGGGTAAAGCTTCCATTCCTTGATCATTAACCGAACTTTATTAAGAATATCTTTACATGTTTTTTCATCCCCACTTTTTGTGATCATTTCTTTAATTTCTATTTGATTTAGTCCCACCATTACATTCAAAGACCTTCCTTCCTGCTCGGATCGTTATATAAGGTTCGATTACTTTTTCTACAATAAGTGGATACCCCTCTGAATCTATTAATTCAGTGCACATTTCTTTTTCATAGAAAAGTGTGACATCCGCTCTGGTACCATAAGCAAATGTACCTTGCTCAATTAGATGAAGGGTTTTTGCAGGTTTGGTTGTTACCGCTTCCACAACTTCCAATAATGAAAAACCAAGCCCTCTAATTTTAGACATCGTTTGCATTAAGCTCCCTACTGGCTTCTCATAGTTTCTTATATGAAGGTCACTGCTGATCGAGAAAGGATATTGGTATTTTTCCTTATAAATTGAAAGTGTAGCAAAACTGAAACTCGCTGTACCATGTCCAACATCAAACAACACACCCCTATCTAGGCAATTAACGGCTTCTGGAATTAACGTTTGATGGGATGTAATTATCTTGTTTTTTTGTTTACCATGAAAAGCATGTGTTACAATATCTCCCTTTTTTAGCAATGGTAAAATTTCTTCTATTAATGGAGGAGGATTACCGATATGCACCATAATCGGGACATTCAATGCATCCGCTAATTTTCTTGCATTCAGTAAAGGCTGGGTTCCATTATCTTTCACAACTGAACCACTCATTCTAGCTTTCAGACCGATGATAGATGATTGTGTTTCAAAAATATGCTCAGCCTCTATAATTTCCATTAAATCATCCATGTTAGCCAACTCGGCCCTGCCATTACATAAGCCTTCTTTTGATATATTCAGGAAAGCAAGCACTTCTGTTTCACTAGTTTCTATTACCTGCTGCCTAAACGTTTCATAATGATTGATTCCAGTACTTCCCGCGTCCACAATTGTGGTCACACCTTGACTGATCCCTATTTTGTCAGCTTCTACTCCCAAGTCTGTATAATCCTTGAAAACATGGGTATGAATATCGATAAAGCCTGGTGCCACAAAAGCTTCATTCGCATTAATGTACTCAACTTGGCCCCCGTGACTCTTAACAAGTGATGGATCTGCAAATTTCCCTCTAAAGATACCGATCTCTTTTTTTTCGATGGTTGCTGCTTCCGGGTCAACCACATAACCATTTTTTATAATGACAGCATCCATTGTAGATTCACCTGCTTATTTAAAATATTGTAATAATGCGATTAATTCTGCATCATTCAATTTCAATTTATTTCTCTCCATAATTTCTTGTAATTTTTCTTTAATTCGTTCATCTTTTTCACCTAAATTTCCATCAGCATAGGCGAAATAATCATATTGTTTGTCAAAGTAATAGCGATGGACCATTAAGAAAATATGCATCATTAATGCATTTCTTTTATTTTGTTCATCTGTTCCATGGACAAATTCAAAGATTACTTCCTGATAAATTTCATAACCTTTTATGATAATGTCATGACTAATTGTTTCACTGTCTTGGCTTTCCTCATCGTTAGGACGGCTTGTCAATAAATCGTCCAGCTGCCTGTACTCACTGCTCACAATGGTTTCAACTTCTTTTTTGATCGCCTTTAAATCACTTTTTGTGGGCAATGGATTTACGACAATCACAGGGACATCAGCTTCAATCGGAAACACACTAATAATTAAGTCGATTTGTTCTTTTTTGCATATCTCATTTACTTCCATAATCGAACAATAAGCAAAAATATTAATTCCTGAAATCTCCTGCTCCACTTTATTTTTTATAAGCCTCGCAACACCATGCCCAGTTGCACAAACATAAAGGGTTTTGGCTTTTTTCTTTTGATCACCTAATTTTTTTTGATAGGAAATGAGAAAATGCAAAGCAATAAAGGTAGTGAAGGATTGCTGAGCGGACGTCACATAATATCCTATATAAAATTGGCATACCTCTTTAATCGCCTGGACCAAGGATGCGTGGTTTTGATTGATTTCCTCTGCAAATGGATTTATTTCCACTCGATGCCGCATCCCCCCTTGCAGACGGAGTGATAAATGGGCTAACACATCACTGTATAATTTCGAATCACTTTCATAATCGACCTGTTCTTTTTCACTTACATGCCGAATGATTTGTTTTGTTACAAAGGCTATATCAATCGGTTTTATCTCCTCAAATATCCATTGATATATATATATAAACTCACATTCCAATAATGGCAGCACCGCTTCTGCAAAAGCATTCTCTGCAATTTCGAGCAAAAAATCCCTCTGTTGCCATTTATGCATATCTCTGTTTACTAATCGATAGTTTCCTAAGGAAAATCCTAAATTCATCCTAGTCAGAGAAACCGTCAATTTTATTAAGATCGTAATGAATTCCGATTGTTTATAATGATTTTCAGATGTACCCTTAAGTTGTTTTCGTATATGCTTTAAGGCTAATTTATAAGACCATGACCATGCTTCCGTTAACGCCAGTTCAGAATCGGAACTTTCGCCTTCGTTTACGATGGACTTGATGATTTGATAAAGGTCATAATGACTTAAATCTTCCCTAATAATGTGTTCATATAGAAATCGCAAATGCTTCTCTTCACCGACCAGTCGATAACCAGACCTTTGTTTTCTTTCCAGATGAACCAGCCATGGTTCAATATACTCCTCTACTTTATTTAAATCATTAATAATGGTGTTCCTGCTAACCTCTATATAATCCGCTAACAATTGTGCAGTCACATAATCAGACTGTAGTAGCAAAAAGCCAATGATACGCTTTATACGAATGTTTTGATCCGGATACAATTCTGATTTGCCGATGTGCGCCATCCTGTTATGTAATTGAAGCCGTTCCCCTTCTAAGCACTCAATCCAGATCCCTTTATTTGGCTGTGCGTGAAATGCCACCCCTTTTTCCTTAAACCAATTTTTCACATTTTCTAAATCATTTTTTATTGTCCGATCACTGACACAAAATTCTTCTGACACATCTTTGATGCAAACCGCATTCCTTGTATTCAACAGTTTTCCTACAATTTGATATTCTCGTGTTGTAAGCACTCTAATCACCACCTTTATGTGAGTAATGAACGAATATTTTTACAATTTAAAGTATAGCAATTCCTGTTATTTTTTTTACAGACCAAATACCTTCCTTAATTAATGGTGAAAAAATTAATACTATTTGACGTTCTAGCCCTAGTGATGAATAAATCATATCAATCATTCATTTCTATGTAACTGCTCATTAAAGACTGAATTTTCATTGGATTTATACCTGAATCAGCCAAACAGATAAGATTAAAAGCCGATAGAGCTTGAAAATTTGCTTGAATTTTATTAATGAATTCACTGATTTTTGTATATTGAATGTTCCAAGTCCACATTAGAAAAAAATTAAGTCTGAATTTTAAATAGATTTATGTATGAATCGGTCGGAAAGAGTGAACAAAAAGATGCTTGGGCAATAATATTTGCTTGAATTATATTAAGAATTCCACCTTTATTAGTCAGATTACGTGTTCAAAGTTACTTTTTTAAAAAAATATTTAGTTGTCAAGTAATTAGTCATAATTTAGTATTTGAATTGTGAAAATTTAAAAAAATCTAATAATATTTTTATGATGAAAAATACACTAACAATGAAAATTACGTCATTTTTCATTGGATATATTTCCTAATAGTCAACGCATTGTGAAAGACGTGATCAATTGAAGAAATCTTGTATTAGTAGATTGATATTAACAGTCTGTATTTCCAGGTTGATTAATATAAAAAATAATAGGAGGTTGACAAATGAGAACAAAGGTGAAAAAACGAATAACAGCTCTAACTCTCATCTTTACCGTAATCCTGTCTCTATTTAGTAATTTAGCTTCTGCCTCACCTGAAAAATCAGTAAATGAGACAAAGGGACCGCCATCAAAGGAGATTGTAAAACTAATTCCAAGTGAATCGACAGTCTCGTTCTCTCTTTCTAAAGGCAAACACGAATTAAAGGCTGAAGCAGAGTATAAGGATGGTTCAAAAGGTGACGTTACAGCAAAAGGGAAATGGACTTCACAAGATGAGAAAGTCGTAACTGTTGCTAGTGGAGTGCTAACAGCTGTGAATGAAGGGTCTACAAATGTACAATTCAGTCTTGGTAATGCGGTGTTAAACGTTGAAGTAAATATTACTCAGAATACACGTATTTTAAGTCAAAATATCAATCCTTCCGAAGAGAAAAAAATTGTATCGCTCGTTTTAGCCGCAAATAACATTACCTACATAAATGTAGGAGAAGAGCGTCCTATCGCTTTGAAAGCATTTTATAGCGATGGTTCGATGGTAGACGTAACTAAATTAGCAAAATGGGAATCAAGAGATCTATCGATTGCAAAGGTTGAAGGTGGCGTATTAAAAGGGATTTCACCAGGTGATGTTTCACTAAGAGTAACATACTCATCTTTTCCACAGATAAACTTCTTTGCTTCTATACAAGATACTCCAGAAAATGTAACGTCGCTCGGGCTTTCGGCTGCCATGTTGAGGTTAGAAACCTCTGATAAGCCGGTTCAAGTAACTGCCAAAACAATTTCCCAAGACGAGGTTAAAGAGGTGACTTCTTTAGGAAAGTGGACAACGACAGATCGTAATGTTGCCATCGTTAATAAAGATGGTCAGATTACCCCAGTTGGGATTGGTCAAGCCTATATATATTTTAAATACGATAAATTGGTTGATGCAGTACTTGTCAATGTTGTTAAGCCAGTGAAGCTTGTAACCGATACACCTGCTGTTGAAATTCATCCAAGTGAAATATGGCCAGTTCAATTAACCGAAGTATTTACTAACGGGGTATCAGAGGGTGATATAAGTTTACTTGAAAATGTAGATCCAAATGATGTGGAGTGGACTGTAGAAGATAACAGCATTGCAACGGTAACGGATTCTGGATCAATCATAGGAGGAAAGACAGGTAAAACAATTGTGACAGCTTCCTATCGATCAGATGTTCTTACTCCAGTTAAAATAGAGGTTACTGTCACAAATAAGATTACTACTCCAAGAATGATGGGTGTGACAGCTTCTCCATCAAATCTCTCCATAGGTGTAGGTGAAGCAGCGCCTATTGCAATTACAGCGATTTACAGTGATGGGAGCACGCAGGATGTCACTGGTTCCGTTGAATTTGGTACAGACGACAATGGCCATGTAGCTTCCGTTCAGCAACAAAAGGTTATTGGTCAATATAATGGCGCAACCGTTTTGCATGCTTACTATGGTCGTCACAGTTTAGATATCCCAGTGGCAGTTACGGATAAAGACGATCAGAAGAAGGCTTCAATCCCTGAATCGATTACTGTTACACCAAATATGAAAAATATGGTGGTCCATCAACAGCAGCAATTAGAGGTAAAAGCGAGCTATTCAAACCAATCTGTAGTAAATACGACTCCATCTGCTGTTTATAAAACATCTAATCCTGATGTTGTTAAGGTTAATAAGGATGGCCTACTAACTGCAGTAGGTACTGGTACAGCAAAGGTTACAGTAAATAGCTCTGGTTACTCAAAGGAGATTCGTATTGAGGTTACAGAAAAGCCTTCTAAAGATATCGTGAATAAGATTGTTGGTCTGATTCCTAGTGAAACTAACATCTCCTTTCGGTTAGCTGAGCACACGCATTCGTTTTCTGTAAAAGCAAAATATCAGGATGGTTCAACAGCCGACGTCACTTCAGATTCAAGATTCACATCATTAGACCCGGACATTGTTAAGGTTAAGAATGGTGTTCTTACAGCGGTTGCACCAGGTACAACTCGTGTCCTTATCAACCAAGGAACAAGCACTGCAATCTTGAATGTTTCCATCCATTCTGAAAATGATGCATCTATTAAAGATTTAAAAATTGAGTCATTGCTTGTATCATCATTGGATGTTGTCGTTCAAAAAGAAAAGCTCTATCCCGTACATGTGTTTGCCCAATACAATGATGGGACTCAAAGAGAAATTACGAAGTCAATCCAGTGGATTTCAGAGGATCCTACTTTTGCTGGTGTTACAGACGGGAAAGTTACTGGAAAGAAAATTGGAAAAACCACAGTTAGTGGAACAATTGCAGGTCTCCCTCCTGTTAAAATTTCAGTAAAAGTAACAGAAAAAGCGGGACCAGTTAATTTAGTCGGAATCACCCTAAACAGCTGGGTGCTTTTACAGCCTGAGGCTGGAGATCCTGTAGATGTTGATGCCACTGCGGAATATACAGATCATAATATGGCTCAAGTTGATTTAGAGGGAAAATGGGAATCATCAGATGAGAGTGTAGCAACTGTTGACAATAACGGGGTCATTACATGGGTCGGCCCTGGTAAAGCATACATCTATTTCTATTATGAAGATTTGATTACAACTGTTTATGTAAGAAACATTAAGCCTGTAGATTTAGTTCCATTTAACAAAAATGACAATAAGATGTTAGAACCTAATGACAATGTGATGTTAAAACCTAATAAGTCGAAGGACATTTCTATAATTGCATACTTTGGTGGTATAGGCAGACATAATTGTGATTGTTATGATGTTACTAGCCTGATAGAATGGGATGTAGCAGACGAATCGATAGCAACGATATCTGCTGATGGACATATCACCGCCCAAGCAGTTGGAAAAACAACGATAACTGCTACTATTTTTGGTATTTCAACGACATTTAATGTTGAAATCGTAGAAAAGTATCCTACTTTTACTTTTGGGATCGTTTCTTCGCCGGGTTATATCGTAAATTCACCAGGCTCATTAAGTGATTTAGTCATTAATGCTGTGTCTAGCGATGGAACGGTAAAAGATGTTACGGCTGATGTCACAATGAATACGTCTAGTTCGGAAGTAGCTGAAGTGACCACTGATCAAAAGATTGCAACAAAATCAGAGGGAGCAGCAGTGATATTTGCGGAATATGACGGATTTAATATAATTATTCCAGTTATTGTTAAACCAAATTAAATTATGTAAATATAGAATGTTGATGATGGGATAAATTCTCCAGTAAAATTCGATTTGAAAATCCAGCGAATTTTGGTTGGGGTGGCAAAAAGTATCGTTGTAATAAAATCTTGAGCTATTTTCCTTTGGAAATGGCTCCTTTTCTTTACATTTTATTTAGTTTCATTTTTTTGTGATAAGTATTAAAAAGAAAGACCCAAAATTGGATCTATCTTTTTGTCTATAATAAGTTAGAAATTATGATAAATATATTGAATTCAGTTAAACCATTTTATTAGATCCATATTATTTTTGCTTATATTTTATTTCATAACGTTGGTCAATTCGTTTTTCAATTCTTTCAATTTCCTTGTTATTGTTAAGAAGTTCATTTTTGTTTTTTTGTACTAATTCTAGAAATGACAATTTTTTCTTTATACCCACGATAATTCCTCCTAATATATTTGTTTAGTTTACCATTTGCCTGATTTTCTAAGTTAAAGTCATCTTTTATTGAAAAGAAGAATAATCATTTCTGTATGCATTTTATACTTCTAATAGATTAATTTTTCCATTAGCATTCAGAACCCTTAAAGCAAGTTGAAGATTAAATTTTTGATCTGCATGATTAAAATCAATTTCTCCAATATCTTTTAATCTCTGCACTCTATATTTCAAACCACTTAGTGAAACATTCAGTTCCTTTGCTGTTCTTTGAAGATTGCATTCGTTTGCAAGGAAGGTGTGAAGAGTAGAAATGAGTGTCGTTCCGCCGCTTTCTTCATCATATTTGAGAAGCTTTTCTAGCGTTCTAGTTGCATAGGTAAGAAGTTGTTCTTGAGCAGAGCCTGCATATAGTAGGTCAAATATGTTCATTTCTTCTACTAAAAATATTTCGCCCGTACGACCTAAGCGAGTCATAACCTTCGACATGTTTGAACATTCTTCAAATAAGGTCTGAAGTACTTCAATGGACAGCGCCTCACGACTAATACAAATGGAAGTTTTAATATTTTCAAATAATTGCTGTTCTCGGTCTTGTAGGATTTTTGCTATCTTTCGGAAAACTAATCCATTTGGATCTGAAGGACCCAAAAGGATAATCTCCCCTCTTCGCTCTACAATTAAAGCACCTTTAGGAGAAGAATGGAAATTGGTTCGAATAATATTTAACAATTCATTACGAAGATTCATACGCAAATCTTGATTTTCTATCAAGGCATTATTGTTTCCCGGTTGAATCATTTTCACAAGCATAAATCGGTGTGGATTTCCAAAATCATATCCCATAAAACATGCACGCTTAACTAATTGTTCATAAGGGGTTGTTCCAGATAACAATTCTTCAAGAAATTCACCTTTTAATTTATGTTCGGTATTCAGTGCAGTTTTTTCTTTCAATGAATCTACTGCCAAAATAGAAGCAGCGCGCTCGGTAATCATTTTTCTTAATTCTATATCTGTTCCATCATTATGAATGACGGATAAATATCCCATAATCTCATCGCCAAGAACAATCGGCGCAATGGTCCTGTTAAGAAACATTGGTTCATCCGAGACGATAAAATCCTTGGCAAATTTTTCCTCATCTAACTGTCTAAGCTTCAAGAAAAATTCTGAAGAAAGATCCTTATCCGGTTTGATGAGGTATGAATCTATACCTGAATTTCCCTTGTTTGACAGCCACCAAGAAAGCGGACGAAAATATTTATCTTGAACAATTACAGTTGAATTAAGCATTAGCCCAATTTTATCCACTACTTCTTGCCTGCTCTGCCCTGAAAGATCCATTCGGTTTAGCTGTTCATGTATGTCCATAATTCGTTGTAACATCGTATGCTGTTTTTGAATATGCCGATGTGCCTCATCTAATTCCTCGGCAATTTTGTTATCCCCATAATATGAAAGTTCAAGTTCAATATCTTTTCCCCACTCTCCAACAGTTCTTCCAACAAACCGGCACTCAGCATCCCCACGAGCAACACAAGTCACTTCTTTATAATATATTTTCCGTCCGAAAATCCCCGTTGATACCCCACTTGCATATCCAATTAATGTCCAGCACACTGGATCTTTGACTAAACCGAAATGTTTAATATGTTGATCTACTTCATAAGAATTTAACCAAACACCTTCCATATAAAACTTATTCTGTTCATAATCCACACTAAGACCTTGTAAATCAACTTGAACTACGCCTTCTTGCATATGAAAAATTGGAGCTTGTTTATGGAGGAATTCAAGCGACGCATTAGGAAAAAGTTTTTTTATTGAAATTGAATCTTTATATCCGCATTCCCATCCATAACGAAGGAGGAACGCCTTTGCTCTTTCCCGCCCTAATGTAGAAATAAGGTCACGACTAAGTATTCCTAATGCTTCGGCATTCATCAGAATAAAACGTTCCCCTTTAAACCTAATTTGGCCTGGATGAAATTCAATGTCTGATTTATTCAGTGTAGTTAGTACTTGCTCCATATTCTCCCGCCTTGTTAGAGACTTATAGTTATTGTGACAGTCTTAAAATTTTTTCCATGAATCATTAGAGTATTTTTTAACAAAGGGATTGGTCAAAAAGATTCCATTTCTCCAATTTTATATGGACCACTTTCAAATTGTTAATGAATTAACAGTTTACTATTTAACCAAACTTTATGCCGGATTCTATTCTCAAGCTATGGGTAACTGTGTTTCTTTATACCTCTCCTCTAAAGCCTTATTCTCATTTATAAAGTTCACTAATATTTCGATAAATCCTTTTGCAGCGGTTCCAATATATTTTTGTTTATGGTGGACAATAGATACTTCCTTGATGATAGCTGGATTTGTCATTTTGATAGCCTTTAAACTCCCTGTATTTTCCAGGGAAAAGAGTGTACCAGATAAAACGGAAGCCCCTATCCCTTCCTCGACTAGATCCAATATCGTCTTTGAATCGGTTGATTCAATGATAGGCTGGAGGACAATCCCGGCAGATAGACACGCATCCGTAAGTAATTTCCTAAAACAATGATCTATTGGATTTAATATTAGTGGAATATTCTGAATTTCATAAAACTCAATTTCGTCCCTATCAGACCAAGCATGGTCCGTTCGCGCGACAAAATAGAATCCATCCTTGTATAAAGGAATTTGGACAAAACTCTCCTCTGGTCTTGGCATGAAAGTTAGAGCCAAATCAATTTCATTTCGTTTTACCTTTTCTACCGGGTCATCTATCGAGAAAAACTGGATCTGGACGTGAGGGAACACTTCATGAAACTCTAACAAAACCTTAGAGGCTATAAGACTTAAGTCACCAGAAAGTGCCCCTATCACTAATTTCCCTCTTTTCACCTTTTGCAGCTCTTCTATTTGTTCCGTGGCAAATTTTAAATTTTCGAACACTTTTTTGCATTGTTGAAGAAGGATTTCACCGGCTTCCGTGATCGCTAATTTTTTACCTAAACGATCAAATAAACGAACACCCAGTTCATCCTCTAGCGCTTTCATTTGATAGCTTAAGGTAGGTTGTCCAATTCTTAGTTTTTCAGCCGTCTTTGTAAAATGCAGCTCTTCACATAGGGTCATGAAGTATTCTAATTGTCTTAATTCCAAGATTTTTTACCCCTTTGCTTATATAGAATTGTACTATTCGTCTATCTTTCTCAATTTCATCCTGATAAGTAGGCGAGTTTAAAAAGCAATCCTTTATTGCTTATACAATTCTTGGTTATTCCCACTCCCATTCTTCTCAAAGAGCTTAATTCGAAGAGGTTCTATAAATAAAACGAGTTAAAGGGAAATTTTGTGACATATGAACTCCTTAAATTTGTACGATCATTTCCTGTTACATTCTTAATAGGTATTGCAATTTTGGAACGAAAGGCCTTTTCCACCGCTTCATCTATCGAAAAAAACTGGATTTGAACCGCATAACCATCCCATGATAATGATAAGCGACAGCTCACGCATTTGTATGGATGGTGAACTGTCACTCCTCCTTTCATAACTTTCAAGCTATTTCAATAAATTTCTCCATTGACAAAAATTTATTTGCCTTGACCTTGAATAGTTGGAATCGCATTCCCCTTTACTTTAACCATAGCTTTATTGGGATGCGTATTATCCTTAGGTGTTTCAATCACAGATCCTGAAATCTCATTGTTCATGACTGCTCGAATCATCATGTTACCATATTGTGGATCCGTATTGTGTGCCCAAGTTCCATTATACAGAAACCAATTTCGGTCATGGAAAGGGCTATTTTGATCACTTTTGAGACTTGGTATTGTACGGGAGGCAGCAGTGTCAGGCTGTATATAGACTAGATAGAAATCTTCCGTGACAAAAATGTTTTTATCCGCTAAATCGACATGAGTCCATTCCCCATCAGTCCGGGCAACTGCTTCAAACGGACCGGCGATTTTTTTACCAGGAGCTCCGTTAGCACCGGTTGAATCATAAACGGCTACTTGAAATCTAGTCCCCCCGTAAGGATATTCTGTATTCACTTTAAAGAGTCCGCCTGTCAGCCAAGATTTCATGACGCCTTCTTCCAATGACATTCTAATCGCAAAGCCATTATTAGCATCGTTCCAATACCATGATTCTTCCGAAGTTCCATCATCATAGCCAATTTCTCCAGGAGTTCCCAAAAATCTTTCCAATTCAACATTCTGTTTGATTTTCCTTTTCGGCAGGAGTGTAATGGAGTAATCATGATAAACATAATCTTTCTTGAACACATGTAACGTATAGGTACCTTCATAGGCTGTAAGTGTAAATCTTCCATTACTATCCGTTTTCACAGGAGTAATGGCGGCATCCTCTACTAAAGTGATGATAGCATCTGATAGTGGTTTCCCTGTCGTTTGATCCTTGACGACCCCTTTTACTGTTCCTTTCCCTAAGGGTTGAAGATTAATGTTTGCTTCGACGGTCCCTTCTTTTGGAATTGAAACAGGTTGGTCTTTGGAATGAAAACCATATGCCTCAGCACGAATAGTGAATTCCCCTGCATAATGCGATATGGAGAACCTTCCATTTGCAGGATTAGTTGCAACTGAGTATCCAGAGTCCACTAGCGTTACCGTTGCACCCATTGGCAATACATCCGGATGACTAGAAGTATTCTCAACCAATGTAGCTGTCGGAGCTAAAAAATTAGTATATGCTAGTTCTTTTGTATGAATTTCTCCCGTTGTCCTTTTCACCTTACTACCCACTAGTGGTTTGTCTGTTAAGGATATATCATCCAAGTACCAGCCATCATAAGTTCTTGTTTCAAATCCTGTTTGTTTTGTAAACATATAGAAGCTGATATAAATTCGCTTTCCAGCATATGCCGAAAGATCTACTTCTTCATCAATCCATCCATCAGTAGTATACTCAATTGGTATCCCATTTTCACCATATTTAGTGGCCTCCGTTCTTGTCACTAATTCCCAGTTTTTGCGGTCGGTAGAGACAAGGACTGCTCCAAAATCGATTGAACGATCGATACCCTCTGGACTAAAGTCATACCACTGTTTAAACTGCAGGTACGAATTACCACCTTCTGGTATGTCGATCGGAGGCATATGGAGATACGATAACGTTTCAAATATACCGTCATATTCACGGGGGATTTCTTTACTATAGTATACGTTTTTTCCTGAGAAAGCCTGGCCAGGTCCTGCTTCTGGGCTGCCCCATTTCCAATTGTTTTTTAATCCTTCTGAATACCAGCCTTCAGGAACAGCTTCTAAATCTTGATAATAACCAATTGTAATCGCAGGCTTAACTTCTACCTTAAACTCCGGAGAAGTTACTTGATTTTGTGCATAATCGACCATTTTCCATTTATACGTAAACGTACCCATCTCTTTCTTTACATCATTACCTGGAACTACAGCTTGATACGTCCCACTCCTAAAATCACCAGCTGTTCTCGTTGCTTTTACCGTCTTCATTTGTTGACCAGCTAAATACTGAATTTCTACAGTCTCTACACTGATGTTGTCTTGCACTTCCACTATTAATGGCAGCACTACCCGGTCGTATACAAAATCTGGAGAGGTATGCTGATAAGTTGGATTTGCTTTATCTTTTCCATCATATACGACTGAACCTTCAATTTTCCCAAATCCATTATTAATAGTTTTTATTGCATTGTAGGCGTTAACAAGTCCATGTCCATACCCATGGTTAGGGGACGACGGAAATTCTGTGTTTGTCAATGGGATTGCCGATTTGAACAGTATTTCCTCAATTTGGTCAATTGAGTAGGATGCATTTGCTTGCTTTAACAAAGCTACTACTCCCGAAATATGAGGTGCTGCCATTGATGTACCACTCATCAGTTCATAGTTATTGGAAGGTATGGCTGAGCGGATATTGACACCTGGTGCAGAAATATCTGGTTTTAATTCGTCATATGGAGCTGGTCCACGGGAAGAGAACCACGCCAAGTCATTGTGATCATCTGTTGCTGCAACTGCAAAAGATTCTGGATAGTTTGCAGGAAAGGAAACCCATTCTTCCCCGTTAGAACCGAGATTGCCAGCTGCAAATACTGGGAAGATATTGGCAGCCCTCCAATTTTGAACCATGGGGCGATACCATTCATCTAGTCCAGGGCCACCTCCCCAGGAGTTGTTTACGACATCCGGGGCTAATTCGGGATGCGGATTACCTTCAGAATCTTTTGGTGCCAAGATCCACTCGCCAGCTTCGAGAAAATCGACATCATAACCAATACCCTCGCCAGATAATGCTTTAACCCCAATCCATTTTGCACCAGGGGCAACACCAATTTGGTTACTCCCATCAGGCTCAGAGCCGACCATAGTACCAACCGTATGTGTACCATGGTTATTATCATCATACGGGGTTTCTTTTCCTCCGATGGCATCAAACCAATTAAATTGATGATCTGGTTGATTTGGATTGGATCGATTGTATCCTCGGTATTTTTCTATTAAGGCAGGATGGTCCCACTGAACACCTGTATCAATACTAGCTACCACAATTCCTGCTCCATCGATTCCCATATCCCATACCTGGGGGGCTCCGACTTTTTCAACTCCCCATTCAACCGTTGATGAATTTAGATTGGTCTTTTTTACCTTAGGTTGGATCGGTGTGATTATTTGCCGCGTTTCATTTGGAAGAATTTTTGCTACCTCCGGGAATGCTGCCAATTTGTCCATTACAGCCTTGGTTGCTGTTACCGCTATCGCATTCACAACATAGAACGATTGGATGCTTTCAACTTCTCCTCTTTGCTTTTCGTTCTCAAGATAATCCATTACTTCCGTCTGAGTTTCCATTGCGGTATTTCTTAAGGACGTAACTACAGTAGAACGGACTTGAAGTTCTGTTTTTGCTGCAGTTAGTTTTTGTTTTTTCGCTTTTTCTGCTGCTTCCATTGCTACTTTCGTTGTATCAACCTGATCCTGAAACTTTAATAGGAATGTGATCTGATCCTGATCCTTAAATTGTTTAATAAGCTTAGAATCTACTTTATTTTCAATAGATGTGTTTTTAATTGCCGATATTGGCTTACTCTCTATAGAACCTCCCTGTGCTACTGCGATATTGGGAAGAACAAGGCTGATAAAGAGAATGAAAGACACTAGTAAACTTAAAGAAAAATGCAACCTACTTATTCTTTTTTTCAAAATGGGGTGAACTCCTCTCATCTTTTTGTTGGATAACCCATAGCCTTCGAAGTTGCAGGGTTAATACAACCTTTTTACTAAAAAAAAATAGACCTCCTTTGAATTTTTTGAAGGTTAACACAATAGTAAAAGTATTCCGAATTATTCACAATACAACATTTTCGATTGAATTGATTAAGAAATAAGATAAAAAAACTGATTATATAAAACATTAACTTAATGGATCTTTTATTCCTTCTTACAGTAGGAAAACGAAGAAAAAGCATATACAAATCTTAACTATAAATTCCACAATTTTACCTCCTCTATTTGTAAAAAAGCCATTTTCTATAGTTAGAAAATGACTTTTATTTTAGGATAGAAAATGTTATTTCCTCCACCCGATGCTCTCTTGCTTCTCTTTGTTAACTATTAATTTAAAAACATCCGGTCTTGAATAACTGCAACTCTTACACTTTCATTTATCATATAATTGACCTCCTACTCGGTCCCAATTTCTAACGATTGGGTAATATATATATAGATTCATATTAAAATTTTATTTATTATCCAAATATCTCACCCGCAGGACTAGACCTGTCCCTGATGCTCCGGCTTTAGCAGCAATTTCGCATGCACGTAGACTTCTTATTTAATTGATCTTGTACCACCTTCTTTTTTTAAAAAAGCTTCCATGCTTTGTTTTATTAACGCTACACAAACTGCCGTGAGGATAAAAAATCCGATGGGTACTAAGATAATCCATTGATTGCTATAAAGATAGCTTATATTTCCACCTATGACACCCGACCATTCATACGAAACAGAGTGAGGCAGTTCTACATCGATGTCACCATAGGGAACAGAGGTCCCTCCAAAGAAAAGGCTCATAAACCCAAGATGCGCTAATAACTGGAGAGTTTGGATAAATTGCTGGCCAAATAACAGAATCCATTTTTCATATACATGAGGAATCATATGCTTAAAAAAGATATACTTTTTACTTGATCCTAAAATTCTAGACGCCTCGATAAATGTCTCTTTTGAAACCACACGCAGTTCATTGGAAAGATGGATAGTTAAATTGGGAATAGCCACAGTGACAAGAATGACCGTCTGAAAAACAGCCCGCTCCCAAAAAGGGATTGGAAATCCACCTTTGGGCATCCATAGAACACTATATAGGATAAAATAAACAATGATGGTCTGAGGGACTATCGAAAATGGTTCAAAAATAGTTTTCAATCCGTTATATAACCGATGCTCTAAAGAGTAAGTGAATGAACTAACGATAATCGAGAAAATCATTCGAAGTGCTGTAACCAAAATAGTAATTCCAATCGTCCATTTGGCTCCTTCAATCATCATCATTCCTAAATCCCATCCAAATCGGTCAGATCCGAGCAGAAATTCCGTTAGCGGTGGAAACGGAGGCGCATCCAGCACATTCCCCTTTTCATCCGTATGAATTCTTACAACTCTAATTTCCCCATTATTCAACACGGTATTTAAAATGCTCCAAGTAAATAAGGTGATCAGGAAAAGCGTACTCAGTACGAACCTTTTCTTTTTTAATAAAAATCTGATCATAGGTCTAACTATCCTTTCTCATGTCGAAGCTTATCTAATCGTAAATACGGTAAACAATAAAAAAGGGAACAAAAATTAAGATGCAGCCGATAAAGAATGGATCCGTGCTCGTCAACATAATCCGCAAGAGACCATTCATATTAAACAAGTAATCTACCACAACTAGCGTGGAAAGCATTGTCCAAAAAATGGTCTTTGAAGTCCCAAACAATCCATCAGCAATATTTCTAAGAACATGGAACTTTAAAATATACGGGAGGGTAAAGCCTTTTGCTTTTGCTAACATAACATACTGCTTCTCCAATTCTGCTTCGATGGAGAGAAAGATCACTTTTGTCATGAAAAAGCTAACCGGAACACTTAAGCTGATTACTGGCAGGAGAATCGCTTTCTCCTGCACTGTCACCACTTGAGCTATCTTAATACCGGTTTTTTGATAAATGAAAATGACGGTAAATTGAAGAAATAGTACCAACATAAGGTCAGGGATTGCTTCCAATATTTCTAGAAAGCTTTTAAAATAATTGATTTTATTTTTGAAAAAAATCAAGAAAATATATGAAACAACCAATGAGATGCAGAAGGAGGCCATAATTCCCAGGCCAAGTATTTTCATTGAATCTAAATATCTATAAATAATATCTGGGAAAAGAGAATGTTTACCGTCTGCAATAAAAAAATCACTCAATGTAAAAACTCTTACATTTAATTTATAGATGGCCATCAAGTATTTTGATAGATTAAATGAAAGGTTTTCAAATAACATTGGAAATACAGCAATCCAAATCAGGATCTCCACTGCAATCACACACTGAAGAATCAGCAAGAATATGTTCTTCCCCCAACCGGTTCTTTTATCGTTTAAATATGCTACAAGTTCGTTCATTTTTGTTCTTCTTTAAAGTTATATAACTGTAAGTTTAAAAGGATTGAACTAATTGCTTCTATTAATATATAATTTTCTTCTGAAGTTCCAATTGATATACGGATATGTTCCGGCAATCCCCAAGTATCGCCATAACGAACGATAATACCTTTAGATAGAAGTTGTTGATAAATTTCCATAGCATTCTTCCCTAAGTAAACTAGTATGAAATTACTCATGCTCTCAGTAAAACGCAATCCTAGCTCTGTAAATGCTTTATATAACTGTTCCCGTCCTTCAGTATTTACTTTTATTGACTCTTCTAAATGTTCTTGGTCACTAATCGCTGCAGTGGCTGCAATTTGTGCGATACTATTGACATTAAACGGCTCTTTTACATGTACGATACTTTGAATAATACTTTCTGGTGCCGCACCAAAACCTACTCTCAAACCAGCAAGTCCATATATTTTTGAAAAGGTTTGTAAAACGATAATTGGATAACCAGAACGGACATACTCTAAACCATCTGTGTAATCCTTGTTAGTTGCAAAATGGCTATAGGCACTATCAAAAACTACTAAAATATGATTTGGCAATGATTGAAGCAGTTGTTCTAACATATTTTTCGGAAAATAGGTACCTGTCGGATTATTTGGGGAACAAATGTAAACCAATTTGGTTCGATCTGTAACAGCCGATAAAATCATATCTAAATTAAATTGGTACTCATGATCTAGAGGAACTGGTACAACTTTTGCCCCCATCAGGTGTGCACCGAAATCATATTCACTAAAGGATGGAGAAGGGACAATAATTTCATCATCTGGTTCAAGATAGGTTTCTGAGATTAAGGTTATTAATTCATCTGCCCCATTGGTAACAATTAACTGCTCAGCAGTCAGGGATAGATTAGAACCAATCGCTGTCTTCAACTCGACTGCATGTGCATCAGGATAACGATTAAGTTCGCAAAGACTATTTGAGATTGTTTCAAGGGCAATCGGTGACGGTCCAATTGGATTTTCGTTTGAAGCCAATTTAATCACTCTTGTCAATCCTAATTCCCTTTGAACTTCCCATAGGGGTTTTCCTGGGGTATAGGGCACGATATGATTTAATGCTTTCCGATGCTTAATCAGATTGATTTTATTCATTTTCCTTTTCTCCAATCGAATTAAAATAAATAGTGAATTGAAATAAAGTAACTATATGGTGAAGAGATAATTGTGAATCAAATTACACATTAAAGAATTATTTTCCATATGAGTAGACCATTTAATAAAATCCACTACTCCATAATATAGGACTTAGAAAATTTATAACCCTCCAATCTTATACTTTTTTAACCATCCATTATTACTCAATGTAAAAAAGAACCATGATCAAAATCATGATTCCTAGTAAAATCGTGGTTAATCTTTTTAAAGAGAATTTAGTGCATCTGCAAATCTTTTAATTCCTTCATGAATGGATTCCTCATCTTCCCTTGCGAAGGTAAAACGGACATATCCCTTTTTGGATCCCATCGTATAGCCTGGAACATATATGACTCCTCTTTTAATCGATTCTTCCAATAATTCTATTTCATTAAAATCCTTTTTAACCTTGCACCATATATGAATGCCTCCCTCTGGAATAGCAAATTCAATTTGATCCTTTAAATAAAAATCAAAACTAGTGACAATTTGATCCCTTCGTTTTTCTAACTCTTTCACCAATCTTTTAATATGTACATGGAAACTATCCGATTCCAGAAAATCATTTGCAATCCATTGAGTAAAGCTAGCATGTCCGAAGTCTATTTGTTGTTTTGCATCTGATAATCTTTCAATTACAGGCTTCGGTCCAATAATCCAGCCAATTCGCAACCCTGAAGCAACAATCTTTGATAAAGAACTAATATATAAGACATTTCCATTAGCATCCATCGATTTTAGTGTGGTAACTTCTTCTCCTCTGAAAGAGGTTAAACTATATGGATCATCTTCCACTACAGGAATCCCATGTTCTGACGATATATCTAGTATGGCTTTCCCCTTTTTCTCCCTAATTAAAGTCCCTGTGGGATTTTGAAAAGAAGGGTTTAAGAATATCATTTTAATTCGATGTTTCTTATATAGATCCAATAATTCATTTGGATTTATACCATCCTTTTCTACTGATAAATAATATGGTTTTATCCCGGCAGTTTTGAAAATTGGGAGATTAAAGCTATAGGAAGGATCTTCTATTGCTACTGCGTCACCTGGCTTTAATAGACATTGAACCACTAAATGAAGAGCCTGTTGTGCTCCAGATGTAATTAATATGGAAGAAGGATCTGTTTCAATTCTCCGAAATAGCTTCACATGATTCATAATGGTTTCCCTGAGTATCACGTTTCCCTGTGGATGATCATAACCTAAGCTTCCAATGAATGATCTTGTAGTTGTAATCTGTCTTAAGGAATCCAAAGGAAAAAGATCTTCTGATAATTCACCGCTAGCTAAATTAATGAGTTTATGTTCTACCGCTTCTTTTCGTATCCTTTGAGTTACAGGTAAATTGGGTAAAAACGACCCTGCCTCAATATACCGGTTCCAGCTTGGAATACGTTTCTTCGTAATCCCCCAGATATCCTTGCTTATCGTTGTCCCACTACCTCTATTTCTTTGAATCAATCCATTTGATTCCAGCTCATCATACGCGGACACAACTGTACTTCGGTTTACATTTAGTTCTTTAGCTAAGGATCGTTCTGATGGTAAGGGTTTATCCGGCGGGAATGTACCATTCGCAATACCATTTTCAAAATACTCAGCAAGCTGCTTATAAATAGCTTTTTTAGCCTTTCGATCTGGTTTCCAGTCCATTTACTACCTCCTTTTTATTTTTTTATATCATATATTATTTTTCTCTTTGTTTTTTTTAGTCCAACTGACAGTCATAAAAAAAATACCTTTAAGCCTCCTACAAGATGTGTTTAAAATTTCGGCAACATAAGTCTAATAGAAATGTACTATCTTCCCTCCTATAATAAAGAGCATTTCAGAAAAATAACCATCCATTTTTATAATATTTTAACCATCCACTATTTTAGAGAATACCACACGCCCATAAAACCTAGATAGAATCTGGTGGAAATATTAATGGAAGTGAATTGTATGAAATGTGACGATTTATCGAAATATAAAATAAGCATATACATAAGGGATTTTCTTGTTATAATCGAGACGGATATTGTTGTTGGTCGTCTGACAACTATTATTCCTATTTATTTTGAAAGGGGCTGTTTCATTTGAAATATGCAAATTTAATTGATAATACATTATTAAAGGCGGACACAAAAAAAGAAGCGATTGTAAAGTTATGTGAAGATGCAAAGCAATTTGGTTTTGCCTCTGTATGCGTAAATCCTACATGGGTAAGCTTATCAGCGGAACTTTTGCGCGATTCGGATGTAAATGTGTGTACGGTTATAGGGTTTCCATTAGGAGCGAATACCCCTGAAACAAAAGCGTTTGAGGCAAAAAATGCAATTGAGAATGGAGCGACGGAAGTCGATACAGTAATCAATATCGGGGCATTGAAAGATAAAAATGATGAACTGGTAGAGCAAGATATTCGTGTGGTTATAGATGTTGCAAAAGGAAAAGCATTAGTTAAGGTAATTATAGAGGCGAGCTTATTAACACAAGAAGAAAAAGTTCGAGCATGTGAATTAGCGGTAAAAGCGGGAGCTGATTATGTCAAAACATCAACTGGCTTTTCTTTGCATGGGGCAACAGTCGAGGATGTAGCATTAATGAGAAAAGCTGTAGGCCCAGACATTGGAGTAAAAGCTTCCGGCGGTGTCCGTGATCTTAAGGATTTGGAAGCCATGGTAGAGGCGGGAGCAACAAGAATTGGTTCAAGCTCAAGTGTTGCCTTATTCACTGGTAAAGAAGACTCTACTGGTTATTAATAAAAACAAAGAGGTATGTTTTACGGTTAAAAAGTGACTGATATGATACATGTTAATAGTGATTATAAAAGAAGTCCTCGTGGCTGAACACGAGGATTTCTTTTAAAGATTACCATGGACGATAATTAGCATTTTCTTCATAATCCGACCTATTGTTTTTTAAGAAATATAACCCCCCTTGACCCAATCGCCATGTACTCTTGGGCTGGTATAACCCCCAAAACTCTCATGAAATCCCGGCATACAAAAAAGCTGTCGAAAATAGCCGACAGCTTCAAGACCGCATTATTTTACTGTTAATTTATACGGCAATGCACTTGCATTTCCATTTTGTTCTTCTACTTTCATATAGTAGGTTCCTTTTTTGAGAGCAGCTTGTAGAATTTCGTAGTCAGCTTTGTCATAATAATCAGATTTTGCGATTTGTGTTCCTTTTGAGTCGTAGACTGTCACGATTCCGTCAAAGTCAAATGGTACTTCTAGCTTGATAGTGCGTTTACCGTTCTCCTTTTGAATGAATTTGTAATAGTCGGTATCACCTTTTCCTTCAGTCATGTTAATGTAACCAGATCGTGTATATTCCCCATTAGAGCTTTCTAAGGTAACTGGTTTAGAAGGAACATTATTTTTCATTACAGATCCAGCATCCTCATCATTCTCCGGTGCTTTTTTTACAGTAAACGTATAAGGAATAAGTGTTGTAACCATTTTATTGAAGTTTATAATCTTAAAGAAGTAGCCTCTGCCATTTTCAGCACGGAATGAGCCGATTTCTGGTTGATTTTCATAGCCGAATTCAACTATACGCAGGTTCCCTTCTTCGTCTTCTTCTAGTTTTCCATTGCCATTTGTATCTTCGTATATAAGAAGCGTGGAATCTAAAGGTTGTTTCAATACATCTTGCGCACTACTGTATTCTTCAGGGAGTGGATCTGGTTGAACAATGGCACTGTATACATCGGTTTCATCTGGTTTGAAATAGAAGGTATCGATATCCCCGATTGACGATAGGTTTCCTATAATTGGGTCAGTAGATATTGTCTTTGCTGTTTTAAACGTATCATTGTCTTCGTATGCATCATTAGCGTTGCTATATGCTGGTGAAATCTTGAACTCATATGGTTCAAAGTTAGGTCTGAATATTGCATCTGACATACGGAAAAAGTAGGTTTCACCTTTTTTCAAACCAAAATAAAATGGATTCATCCCTTTAAGTTCTGATTCAGCAGCAAGAGCGTTCTCATCCACACTTTGATAAATCTGATCGATATCGTTCGTTTTTTCATTGTACTTAAAGATAAGGACCATTGGAACATTGTAGCCTTCTTTGTTCGTAAAATTCATTTCAAATACAGAGTTTTCAGTTGGAGTCACTTTAATCCAATCTTCATCATTACTGTACTGGATGTAGCCTTTTCGGGTTGTTCCTAATTCATATGGAATAGGAACATCATTGATAAGATCATAATATGAAGAAATTGCTCCGCCATGGGAGAAGTCTAGGTTTGTGAATTTCCTATTAATTCCTTCCTTTTTTGCAAGATATTCCTCAATTTTTCCTTCTGCCAATGCATTTTTCGTTACGGTTTCCTTCGAGGATTCAGGGAAATGATCCTCACCTTCAGGTTGTGATGTTATTCCAAAGGAAACTTGATATGGATTTTGAGATGAATAGTTTCTACTAAAATCAATTTCTTTTCCAATAAAGATCTCATAATCACTTAGGGACGGTTTATTGGTCACTTCCACCATGTATTCCGAACCTGGAAGAACCGTAATGGACATCGACTCTGACTTACCATACCCTTTGGTGTTTAATTGATCAATGACATTGGTGTTTTCGACGGTTGTACCATCTTCATTTACATCAGATTTAATCATATGAAGCTTAAGCGATGGGTCCATACCCGCTACGCCTGATACATTAATTTTCATTACTTTTGCTGGATCACCTGCAATACCAGGAACCTTAAATCGATAAAAATCAGAATCTCCCGGAATAGGCTGCTCTTTACGTTCCGCTGGTGATGCTGATAATAACTCATCTGTATAATAATTTGAAAGTGATGTTGTAGATGGAAGTGAACGCAGTACGACCGGTTTTTCCATTGTATTACTATCATCATTTAGCTGATCTTTGCGGCTTACTTTCAGAGTATATTTTGAATTACCTGTTTCACCATATTGCCCAAACGAATCTTTTACGGCTAATACTACGGTTCCTTTTTTTGGAGCTTTGTATAAGGAACCTTCCTGTTTTCCTGCAGCTCCGTCATTGACTTCGATCGAATACTCCGGATTATTTTCGCCTTCGGGATAGAATTTAAGTTCATATTTCAAATCATATTGACTTGCTCCTTGAAGATTTACTTGGACATTTTGATCTTTTTCAACAGTAACCTTGTAATAGTCTGTTTGTTCGAGCCTTTCCAAGCTGCCTTCTACCGTTGTTTCCGAAGTTTCTATCGTAACAGGCAAATTTTTTGCTTTTTCTAATATCTGATCAGCTGAGACAACTGACTGGGCAGGAATCGTTTTAGGATCAAAGGAAAGCATCTTTACAAGGTCGATCATCCCATACCCATACTTGGTATCATATCCTGATTCTCCAAGATCCTTTCCTGTATGAGTTAAGATATAGTTTACTTGATATGGTGTAAGATTAGGATACTTTGATAATAATAGGGAAACAGCCCCTGCAACCATAGGTGATGCCATTGACGTACCGCTCATTTTTACAAACGAAGAGCCTTTTTCAAATGAATAGACAGACGAATAAATATTATTTCCAGGTGCTGTTACATCGACAGACGGGCCGTATGTAGAGAAATGAGTTAAGGCATTTTCCTCATCTGTAGCTCCGACGCTAATGACGCCATCATAGGAAGCAGGATAATTTATATGTTCAAAACCGTCATTACCTGCTGCAGCCACAATAACGATTCCACTATCAACGGCCTTTTTCACCGCATCTCTCAAGATCGGAGAGGGCTGCCAAGATCCTAAGCTCATATTCATGACATCTACATTTTGACGAATTGCTTCTAAAATACCTTCAGCTATGACATAGTCCGTTCCATACGGAGATCTGTTAAAAACGTCAATGGATACAATTTCAGAGTTTGGTGCGATTCCGTACCCACCGAGTTCATTATTTTTCTCGGCAGCAATGATCCCAGATACATGGGTACCATGAGAGTCAGGCGCTCCCTTTTTCATAGGATCCATTGCATTATAATTGACAACAATTTTATTGGTTAATTCAGGATGATTGGCATCAATTCCCGTATCAATAACTCCGACGCGAACTTTATTTGTCCCGGCGATTTTTTGTGCTTGTTCAACTTTAAGATTATTGAGATGATACATATCCGACGCTTTTAGATCTGGTGTTGGTATTATATTAGAGGCTTTTAAATTTGGTGTTACTAGTTTTTTTATGAGAGCACTTTTTGAAATAGAAGTTACCTTTGATAACTTTGCATAAGCTCTTGCAATATCTTCGAGCTTTGCCCCGCTTTGTACCTCTATCACATCATAGCCTAAAGATGATATTCTTTTTAATAGTTTCCCTCCAGCTTCATTATGTTCGCTTTCAGTAATCGGTGAGGAGTAGTGAATCACAAGTTGGTTGTCAGAAAATTGCTGGTCATTGTCAGGTCTAGAAGCTGTCTTAGCGTTAATTTTGTTTCCAACATGTTCTAGACGCTCTAATATAGGCCTATGATCTCCCGGAATCTTTGTGACAGCAAGTGAAGCGGTTGGTGGCAGTGCAGAAAAAAGTAGAGTTGCAGACAAGCTAATTGCTGCTAAGTTGTTAATCTTTTTCTTCTTCAAATCATTTCCCCCTTGAATTTTATAGGCTTTTAAAATTCGGAAAGTGTTGTGTACCTTTCTCCTCATTTGTAAACCTCATATTTTTTTATATTAATCAGCCTGTAAATACAGCCTGATAATATCAATCTCCTAATATTTGATTTCCTCTTGTAGACCCAATATTAAATAGTGTTTTCTATTCTTCTTTACGAAAAATTATAAGACCAGTCTTAATGTTATAAATGTTCAGAAAAATAAACAATACAAGATTTTAAATGATAATGATTGATATTTTAGATGAAAATAAACTGTAGAAATCAATTTTTCGAATTGTTTTAAGAGTGCTATGATTCACCTCTGCCTGCTGCAGCGAATAAATGTAGTCCACTGTTTCACTAGACAGTCTAAAATTAAGGTCATTTCCTGAGGCGATTTTTCCATCCCACTATCGAACCAATGCTGGATTACACCAAGGTGAGCGGCGCTGATATATGCGAGCGAATAATCCACTGGTACTTGCATTTCCTCAATTTTTAGTTCTTCCGCTATTTTCCGGATGTAGGCTTTCTTGATCAATTCCTTCATTTTGACCTGAAAGGACGGATCTCCTTTTGGTCCTAAAATGACCTTCATATAACTCGAATTTTCCTGAAAGTATTCGATCAGCTTCATGAAAATGGGGAAGGGTTCGGCCTGATTTGTATTGCTTACCGCCTCCTGTGATTTGTTTGCATATACTATATTCTGTATTCCTTTAATAATCTTTGCTTCACTTTGCTCCAACAAATCATATTTATCTCGGAAATGTAAATAAAATGTGCCTCGATGAATACTCGCTTTTTCCGTTAAATCGCTGACTGTAATCCCTTCAAACCCTTTTTCCTCCATCAACTCGGTGAGAGCATCCCAGATCATCCGTTTTGTTCGTAGAATCCTCCGGTCTGCCGTTTTTTCTGCCATTTTGCTGTCCTCCAAAAATAGATATAAATATCAGAAAAACAGAAAAACCCATATCTCTAAAGATACCGGTTTTATCTGTTTTATTGATTTTTGAAAATTTATTAGTCTAGCCCTTCATCAGAAATCGTGTTGTTGATGTCACCTAGTAAAGTAGATGATGCCACTACCTTATAATCCATTTCACATTTGGCTCATAGCACTCTTAGCTCAGGCCAGCTTTTGTTAATCCATAGGCTTGGTCAGCTGTTCCTGGTTCGGTTTTGAAAGCAACATTAACACGGTTCCAAGCATTAATGGCCATAATTGAGAAGGTAAGATCTGATAACTCTTTTTCTGAAAACTGACCACGAACACGGTCATAAAGGTCATCTGGTACACCATGCTCAGGCAGCTTTGTCAAAATCTCTGTCCATGCGAGTGCCGCGCGCTCACGTGGACTAAATAGTGTTGATTCACGCCAAATTGTAGTGTGGTAAAGACGAAGCTCTCTCTCGCCATGGATTTTAGCTTCTTTAACGTGCATATCTAAGCAAAAGCCACAACCATTTATTTGTGAAGCTCTGATGTGAACTAAATGACGGATTGATTCTTCAATTGAACTTTCCTTCTCTTGCATGCTTAGTCCCATCAACTTTTTAAAAAATTCTGGTGATTCTTTCATATAATTTATACGTTCAGTCATAATTGTATCCCTCTCTTTTCCTTTTTATTGGTAATCAATATATAAACATGTAACTGTAAATACACGACTAGAAGATCAAACAGTAAAGATTATTCCCGAAATAAAAATACCTTATCCGGCTGTCTTCACCTACATTTGCCTTCAAATATATAACGACTATATGACTTATTCTGTGACACTGCCCCCAAACTTTTATTCTCTAATTCTAATGCCGCATTTGACGTCCCGTTTCAGTCTTGAAGCCGATGTTTATGCGGTCCCAACCATTAACCGAAACGACCAAGAAACTAAGATCGGAGATTTCTTTTTCAGACAACTGAGCGCGAACACTGTCATACACGTCCTCGGGTACGCCTTGATTAGGCAGTTTGGTCAGAATTTCGGTCCATGTCAGAGCAGCCCTTTCCCGCGGAGTAAACAGAGTCGATTCCCGCCACGATGCAATATGAGAGAGGCGTAGCTCGCTCTCGCCATGAATCTCGGCCTGCTGGACGTGCCTATCTAGACAAAACCCGCACTCATTTATTTGTGAAGCTCTGATCGAAACGAGATCGATAATTTTCCCTTCAATTGAGCTTTCACCTAAGGCGTTGGTAAATGCTAAAAACTTTTTGAAGAGTTCTGGTGATTGCTGAGCGAAATTTACACGTTGTGTCATAACAGTACCTCTCCTTACTGAATATATTGACAAATGTTCTCAATAGACAATACGAAACAAATTCTAAATCTGAAGCAACATAAAGTCCTGTCGATGTATTGAATTATCCCCTCTTCGAACATGTAACACGTACGCCAGCTATATGAAATCATTAGACAAGCGATAAGCTCCCAATTCTTGAAGGCTGTCAACATGGATAACCGAAGCTAAGGATGAACAAGTACACCGTCATCCACCACGGAATCAGAATACGGATGTCATCTTGCAGCTTATTAAGCACGGGTTGCTACAAAACAAGGAATGGTCGGACTTAAGTTCCGTCATCTGACAATCTTAGTTTATACAGCTTAGTTTCCGGTTATGCCGGAGAGGAGAACCTTCTTTGGGGCTAATAGATCCGAGTTTTCGACCATAAGGAACCGGCTAGCTTCACAAAATCTGCAGTCTTCCAACCAAAAATTAATTCTGCTAAGATTGCTTGGTATTTCGAGACCTTACATGACTTTATGAAAAATAGTTCGGTAGGTCGTTTTGATTTTTATAAAGATGACTCATGTAACTCCAAAATATAACATACATGTTTGAATACTAATGATGGTTTCAGTATAAAGATATAGAAATCAGAAAAACAGAAAAACCAATTCCCCTAAAGGTACCGGTTTTTCTGTTTTAATGATATATGATAATCTCTTAGTATAGCTTTTATCAAGATCGTTTCATATTTGGCATTTAAAACTCTTAGCTTAGGCCAGCTTTTGTTAATCCATAGGCTTGGTCAGCTGTTCCTGGTTCCGTTTTGAAAGCAACATTAACACGGTTCCAAGCATTAATGGCCATAATTGAGAAGGTAAGATCTGATAACTCTTTTTCTGAAAACTGACCACGAACACGGTCATAAAGGTCATCTGATACACCATACTCAGGCAGCTTTGTCAAAATCTCTGTCCATGCGAGTGCCGCGCGCTCACGTGGACTAAATAGTGTTGATTCACGCCAAATTGGAGTGTGGTAAAGACGCAGCTCTCTCTCACCATGGATTTTAGCTTCTTTAACGTGCATATCTAAGCAAAAACCACATCCATTCATTTGTGAAGCTCTGATGTGAACTAAATGACGGATTGATTCTTCAATTGAACTTTCCTTCTCTTGCATGCTAAGTCCCATCAACTTATTTAAAAATTCTGGTGATTCTTTCATATAATTAATACGTTTAGTCATAATTGGTATACCTCTCTTTTCCTGTTTAATTGTATTCAATGAGCGCAAACAGTAAAGATCATTACCGAATTAAAAGTTGCTAATCCAGCTGTCATCTTCACCTACATTTGCCTTCAAATATATAACGACTAAATGACTCATTCTGTGACAAGTAGTCAATTAGAATTAGATTGGTTCGTTCTCATTCAATAATTATCCCTACTCTTCCCTACTTTTTACACTCCCCCTTGACCCTTGATTCATAATTGTATAAATTCAGATGAAGTATTAGTTGATCTTTGGGAAGCAGCTAACCTTCTTTATAATGCTTCCTTTATTTCTCCATCTACACCCATTTAACGACTAAGTGTTTTATTCTGTGACAAGGTGTTTAATTAAAAGAGTTTAAAAAATATTCTAAGAGTTTAAGGATGTTATTCTCTATGCTATGCAATCCAGTCATTCTATCTAATATATTAGTAAAAGTTTGATTTCAAACTTTAATATGGACATGTATGAATACTTACGATTGTTCCACTAAATAGATATAAATATCAGAAAAACAGAAAAACCAATATCCCTAAAGATACTGGTTTTTTCTGTTTTATTGATGTATGAAAATTTATTAGACTAGCCCTTCATCAGAAATCGTCATGACACTCAGAAAAGGTGATGCTGCCGCTACCTCATGATTCAATTCACATTTTGATCATATCACTATTAGCTTAGACCCGCTTTTGTTAATCCATAGGCTTGGTCAGCTGTTCCTGGTTCCGTTTTAAAAGCAACATTAACACGGTTCCAAGCATTAATGGCCATAATTGAGAAGGTAAGATCTGATAGCTCTTTTTCTGAAAACTGATCACGAACACGGTCATAAAGGTCATCTGGTACACCATGCTCAGGCAGCTTTGTCAAAATCTCTGTCCATGCGAGTGCCGCACGCTCACGTGGACTAAATAGTGTTGATTCACGCCAAATTGGAGTGTGGTAAAGACGCAGCTCTCTCTCACCATGGATTTTAGCTTCTTTAACGTGCATATCTAAGCAAAAACCACATCCATTCATTTGTGAAGCTCTGATGTGAACTAAATGACGGATTGATTCTTCAATTGAACTTTCCTTCTCTTGCATGCTAAGTCCCATCAGCTTTTTAAAAAATTCTGGTGATTCTTTCATATAATTAATACGTTCAGTCATAGTTGGTATACCTCTCTTTTCCTTATTAGTTGTAATAATTGTATAAACATGTACCTGGAAATACACGACTAGAAGACCCAACAGTAAAGATTATTCCCGAAATAAAATTCCCTTATCCGGCTATCTTCACCTGCATTTGCCTTCAAATATATAACGAGTATATGACTTATTCTGTGACAGACATCCAATTAGAATTAGATTTCGAGGCATTCAACAGAAACCGTGTAACACCTATAGTAGGTGATGTGCCCACTACCTCAAGATCCATTTCACATTTATCTCATATTACTCTTAACTTAGACCCGCTTTTGTTAATCCATAGGCTTGGTCAGCTGTACCTGGTTCCGTTTTGAAAGCAACATTAACACGGTTCCAAGCATTAATGGCCATAATTGAGAAGGTAAGATCTGATAACTCTTTTTCTGAAAACTGACCACGAACACGGTCATAAATGTCATCCGGTACACCATGCTCAGGCAGCTTTGTCAAAATCTCTGTCCATGCGAGTGCCGCACGCTCACGTGGACTAAATAGTGTTGATTCACGCCAAATTGGAGTGTGGTAAAGACGCAACTCTCTCTCTCCATGGATTTTAGCTTCTTTAACGTGCATATCTAAGCAAAAACCACATCCATTCATTTGTGAAGCTCTGATGTGAACTAAATGACGGATTGATTCTTCAATTGAACTTTCCTTCTCTTGCATGCTAAGTCCCATCAACTTATTTAAAAATTCTGGTGATTCTTTCATATAATTAATACGTTTAGTCATAATTGGTATACCTCTCTTTTCCTTATTATTGGTAATCACTATATAAACATGTAACTGTAAATATACGACTAGAAGATCAAAAAGGAAAGATTATTCCCGAATTAAAAGTAGCTTATCCGGCTGTCATCTTCACCTACATTTGCCTTCAAATATATAACGACTAAATGACTCATTCTGTGACAAGTAGTCAATTAGAATTAGATTGGTTCTTTCTCATTCAATAATTATCCCTACTCTTTCCTGCTATTTACACTCCCACTTGATTCATATTTGTTTAAATTCAGATGAAGTATTAGCTGAACTTTTAGAAGCAGCTAACCTTTTGTAATACTGCTTCCATCACCTCTTCATCTACACCTATACAACGACTAAGTGATTCATTCTGTGACAAGGTGTTCAATTAAATGATTTTTTAAGAAAATACTCTTTCTTTTTTTCAAAACTATCAGGTTAACCGTTTTTTCATAATATTTTTAAGGTATACATATTTGGAATGTAGTAGGAAATGTTATATATGTTAAAAATTTATTAAAAAAAATACTATACTTTGTCACAAAATTGCTCCTCAGCTCGTTTTATATGAAGCCCATGCTACGGATTAGTGAATTGTAGAATGAGAATGGAAGTGAAAATATGCAAGAACTGTACGAAAAATATAAAAGGCTGCTGTTTAAACTCGCCTACCAACTGACAGGATCGGTTTCAGATGCGGAAGATATTGTCCATGACGTTTTTTTAAAATTATATGACGTACCTCAGGAGAAGTTGGGTGAACCTAAAGCTTATCTTTGTAAAATGGTAACCAATCGATGTCGGGATTTACAAAAAACAGCTCGCAAGAAGCGAGAACAATATTTTGGAGAATGGCTTCCAGAACCCTTATCTAATTCTGAAGAAGATTCAATGGACTCAGTCATCCATGACGATGAATTGTCTTATGGGATACTTGTGCTACTTGAAAAGCTTACACCAACGGAACGTGTCGTTTTTGTTCTTCGTGAAGCACTTAGCTTTGAGCATCATGAGATTGCAGAAATCATTGAAAAAAGCGAGGTGAATTGCCGCAAAATATTCAGCCGTGCAAATGCAAAGATGGGGATCAATTCTGAAGAGGAAGTTCATTCTGAAGCTACTTCTAAAGATTTTGTTCATGATTTTATAATAGCACTCAAACAGGGGAACCTGAATCAGGTCATAACTATGCTTGATCAAAATGTTGTACTTGTCGCAGATGGAGGAGGCAAGATATCAGCTGCTGTAAAACCAATTTTAGCACGGGATCGAGTTGTTAGGTTTCTGTTTGGTGGATTTCGTAAAGCGTCCATGTTTGATGGTATTTCACATATTGAAATCGGTAAAATTAACGGTCAACCTGCTCTTATTCTTCGTTCAAACGAAGGTATTCACACAGTTGGGATGATTCATGTCGAAAATAATATGATTCGCAACATATATATTGTCCGAAATCCAGACAAGCTGAAACATATAGGAATATGAAATCATTTTTAATAAAACAGACACAAGGAGCTAATATAAAATGAAATCCATCTGAACGGTGCAATAATATGGCCAATGGAGATAGTAATAGCATGGGATAATTACCCTTCATTATCTTTTAAATATCTTAAAAGCTTAAAGGGCAAGTAAATAGCCGTTTAAGCTTTTTAATTTTTATTTAAAAAGGCTTTTGTATCTCCTTTCCTAACTTGATTAAAGTAACTATGAGAAAAGAAGAAAGAATAATTAGTTTAAATAGGGAAAACTAAATTAAAAAGACTTGAAGGTAGGAAAGATGATGGGATGGTTTGGAAACTCACAACAAAATAATGAACGTAAAACCAATTTAAATCTTTCTGCCGAAAATATGGATAAAAATATTGGAAAAAATATTCTAGAAAATGTGGAAACGTTTAAAAAGATTTTTAATCGTAGTTCCGATATTAAGTTTCGCGAAATTAAGATTCAAGGCAAAACGAAGCTTTTCTTGATTTATGTTGACGGAATGGTAAATACAGATATTGTCACTTCTAACATTTTAGAACCATTGATGTACGATGGTTTACCTCAAGGTCTTGGGGCAGTTGATAGTGTCTCCGAGATGTTGGAACAGGATCGATTTACTGTGTTACAAACGAAGAAAGTTTCAAGCGTAAATGATATATCTGAATCTATTTTAAAAGGGAATCTTGCTTTATTTATCGACGGGGAAAGTATTGCTTTACTAGCTGATGTTAAAAAAATTGAAACTCGAAGTATACAAGAGTCTATCTTAGAGCCAGCACTACGCGGATCAAGAGAAAGTTTTACAGAGAATCTGCGAACGAATACGACGTTGCTCCGCCGGATTATTGCATCCCCTAACCTGAAAATTGAAGAATTAATAATCGGAAAACTGACAAGAACCGATGTAGCTGTTGTCTATATTGAGGGAGTTGCTTCAATATCTGTCGTCAATGAAGTCCTTAATCGAATTAAAAAGATTCAAATGGATGGGGTACTTGAATCGGGAATTATCGAGGAATCCATTGAAGAAAATCATTTTTCTCCTTTTCCCCAACTCATGAATAGTGAGCGTCCAGACGTTGTTGCCGCTGGATTGCTTGAGGGTAGAGTGGCGATATTAACCAGCGGAACCCCTGTTACACTTATCGCTCCCATGACGTTTTGGGCAGGAGTTCAGGCACCAGATGATTACCATCAACGATTCTTGTTTATAATGATGATTCGATGGGTTCGCTATATCTTTACCATCTTATCGGTTCTTTTACCATCCTTGTATATTGCTTTAACCAACTTTCATCCTGAAATGGTTCCGCCCAAACTAATGTTGAATATTGCTGCACTGCGGGAAAGGGCACCGTTTCCGACTGTGATTGAAATCTTATTAATGGAGTTCATATTTGAAGGTTTACAGGAAGCTGGAATTCGTTTGCCAAAACAAATAGGTCCGCTTGTAAGTATAGTTGGGGCATTGGTCATCGGGGAAGCAGCAGTTAGTGCGGGAATCATTTCCGGACCTATTGTCATTGTCGTATCGGCAGCCGGAATTGCATCGTTTATTATTCCTCGATATAGCTTCGGCTTCCCCTTACGTATGTTAAGATTCCCTTTACTCATTCTAACTGGAATATTTGGCCTTTTTGGAACATCGATTGGAATTTGTACGATTTTCATTCACCTGCTGCATCTTCATTCATTTGGGACTCCTTACCTTTCCCCGTTGGCTCCACTTAACAAGCGCGGGCTTAAGGATGTGTTGGTACGATGGCCGCGAAAACTAGTTAAAAATGAGAGGGATCATCCATGATGCGTACAACTAAACTTTGTTTACTATTTCTCTTACCACTATGGATCACAACCGGCTGTTGGAACCTTAAGGAACCGGATCAACTCTCATATGTCACGGGAAATGGGCTAGATTTGACAAAAGACGGAAAATTGGAAGCGAGTACTCTTATAGTTGTACCAACGGGGGTTGCAAGTGGCGGAGAATTGAGTGGGGGAGAAAAAAACGAAAGCTTTCATGTGATAAGTGCTACTGGTACTAACGTTACAGAGGCGATTGTGAACATTCAGGCAAAACTATCCCGAGTTGTATTCCAAGGGCATCGAGAAATCTTCCTCATCGGACAAAGAATGGCAGAACATGGAATTGGTGAAACAATCGATCCTTTCCTTCGAAATGCCCAATCGCATTTGCAGTCATTAATATACGTGGTAAAAAATAGAAATGCGAAAGACGTATTTTCAGATGAGCCAATGTTTGAGCCATACATTTCAACGGCACTTGAGAAGGAGCAAACCGCATTAGGTTTCAAACCGTATCTAGCCCGTGAGCTTATTGCGGATATAATGAGTGATGCAACACAGCCTCTATTACCGACAGTTAGTTTAAATTCCACAAAACACTTTAGTTATTCTGGATCTGCCATACTAAATAAAGATAATGGTGTGAAATTGGTGGGATTCTTGAATAGAAAAGAATCATATTATGCAACTTGGATAACTGACAGACTAACAAGTCTCACTCTCACTTCATTTGTTCCCAAAGGGGCTGGAAACGTTAGTTTAAGATTAGAAAAATTAGGTCAGCGTATTCGGGTGAAAAAAGTCAATGAACGCATTCAAATTGATGTCCATCTCATAGGAGAAGGAACCCTATTAGAAAACAATACAAACCTAGACCCATCTAAACGGAAGGATCTTTTGCTCATACAAGATGAATTTAGTCATAAGACACAGAAATCTGTGGAACTACTTGTCAAAAAAGTTCAAAAGAAATATAAAATGGACATTTTCGGGTTTGGTGAAAGTGTACATCAACAATATCCTCAAAAGTGGAAGACCTTAAAGAAAAATTGGACCAAGACCTTTCCTACAGTTGATGTTTCGGTCAATGTAGACCTTCAAATCAATGATCCGGGTATAACTAATTCGTCTTCAAATAAGCCTTAAATTTCATTCAAGCTGCTAGTTGATTTTCTAAAAGGAGTGGGCAAAAATCTATGAAGCTTTCAGGAACCCAACTGGTTTGGATCATTGTAACGACTGAAACCGGGGCAATGATCGGATTAAGAATTACACCGGCGATCCAAGTAGCGAAACAGGATGCATGGCTTTCTATAATAATTGGGGGCATAATAGGTTTAGCCCTAACCTTTTTGGTTGTTCATCTATGTAATTTCCACCCCAACCAAACATTGTTTCAATTTAGCCAAGCATTGTTAGGTAAATGGTTCGGAAGATTGATTGTCCTTCCTTATTTGATTTCCTGGTATATTTTAACTGCTGTATTATTGCGTGCCTTTGCAGATTTTATCCATCTTATTCTTCTTAACAAAACTCCTTTGTGGTTAATCATTCTGCTTTCAATAGGTTTAATAACATATTTGTCCTATTCCTCAGGCATAACGGGAATTGGCCGATTTTGTGAACTAGTTGGGCCCTTAATTATTTTAACAATGATTGTTAGTTTCATTTTAATTGTACAAAACTTAGAATTGCATCATTTACTACCTTTCTATGCTGATTCCGAATGGATGAACATATTAAGGGGATCGATTGCTCCTGCTTATTGGTTCGCAGGTCCGTTCGTCTTATTGGTTATCGTTTCTTTTGTACAAAACACCAAAAAAGTGATTTCAAAATCCATCTTAGGCGTAGGAATTACTATTTTCGTAATCTTTACTGCCACCCTTATTGTCCTGTTGGTTTTTGGGCCGAATTTATCAGCCAAATTAAGATTTCCTTATTTCTCCGCTGTTAGAACGATTGATATTTTAAATTTCATTCAAAACGCTGATATCTTTTTGATGTTTATTTGGATCTTTGGCGTGATTGCCCAAGCTTCCCTTTATTTTTTTATTGCAAGCTATGAAATGGCCAATTGGATTAATGTGAAAGATTGGCGAAAAGTCATATGGTTCGGAGCGCCTGCGATTGCTATTATCACTATTTTAATTCCTGGTGTTTCAGCATTTACATTATTCGACGAATTTTGGAAAGCTGTGGTATTCCCTGTTTGTGGTATTGGGATCCCTCTTTTCTTATGGACCCTTTCAGCGGTCAAAAAGAAAGCATACGAAAAAAAGGTTTGAAGAAGTTTATATCATTGAACTCGCTTTCTATTTTGTACGTAAAAGAGTTTAAGTAAGGAGATACTAAAGTCCTTGCTAAATAAAAAATAAAAAGCTTAAACGGCTATTTACTAGCTAGCCCTTTAAGCTTTAAAGGTATTTACAAGATAGTGGAAGGTAATCATCCCCTGCTATTACTATCTCCATTGGCCTTAAAATTGCTCCATTCTGATATATTTCATTTTACATTACCTCTTTGAGTTTTTTATGTAAAAAATGATTTCAAATTCCTTTATGTTTCAGCTAGCTTGGGTTCTGGACAAGATATATGTTTCGAATCTATTCTTTTCGACATGAATCATCCGGAATGTGTGAATACCTTCGTTGGAACGAAGAATAAGAGCGGGTTGTCCTTTATTTTCACTGATTTCAATATCTGATATTTCCTCAATCATTGATGCCTGTGCAACATGGCCAAACAGAAACGCTGCAACATAATCTCGTGTTTCAATTGGTTCAACAGCGCCCAATACTTTGCCTCCCCCATCTGAGACCAGTACAACAATTTGATCATAGATACGACTTGATTCAGGTTCCCCTGTTTGAGTGCTAATAATAGATAATGAACTAATTCTTGAGAAGCAGCTTCAGAATGGACTTCCTCTTTAGAACTAATCCTCATCTTTGCACTTGCACGGCTGAACAATTTGCGGCAATTCGCTTCGCTTTTTTCTACAATTTCTGCTATCTCATGATATTCAAAGCTAAGTGCTTTACGAAGGACAAAAACGACACGCTCGGTTGGTGTAAGCTTATTAATTAGCACAAGCATCCCGTAAAACAATCGATCGTCACGAACCACTGAGTCCACTGAATTTTCTTCAGAACTAGAAAGGAGTTCAGGAAGGCATTCCCCACAATATAGATCTCGCCTCATGCGAGCTGTTTTTTGTAAATCCCGACACCGATTCGTTACCATTTTACAAAGATAAGCTTTAGGTTCACCCAATTTCTCTGGCGGGACGTCATATAATTTTAAAAATACGTCATGGACAACGTCTTCCGCATCTGAAACCGATCCTATCAGTTGGTACGCGAGTTTAAACAACAACATTTTATATTTTTCGTACAGTTCTTGCATCTTTTCACTTCCATTCTATTTCAACAATTCACTAATTCATAGCAGGGGCTACAAATATAACGAGATAAGATACAATTTTGTGACAAATTAAAATATTGTTTCTTTAATTAATGCATACCATTACCTACTAATCTTGTATACCTTACAAAGAGTATAAGAAAAAACTATTATCCTGATTATTTTTTATTTAGAAAGATTATGTTTTGAAATTCATATCAATTCAAATCTAATTTGACTGCTTGTCACAGAATGAATCACTAATTCGTTACATATATGTAATCCTGCTTACGGTTGGAATCCTGTGAGTTCTTTATATTCTCACAGCCAAACTCTTTTGGATTATTTGTGAAATAATTCACAAATATCTTAAACTGTTATAGATTCCAGTGATTCCATTGGAAAGGTGGCTCTTTAGCTCCTTATATATAAAATTATTACTATACGCAAAGGAGAATTAGACATGTCAGTAATAATTACTCAAACAATGCCTAAAAAAGATGCACTAAACTTGTCAGCAAATCAAGAACAATTTGATATCCTTGAACGCCTATTAAAACCTGAGACTCAGGAGTCATTGACTATATTAGTCGATCAGCTTCCCGAACTTGTAAATATTTTGACAAAGTCATATGAATTTGCTCAATCTGTGGCTACTGATGAAGTACTAAAAAATGATACTGTTGGAGCTATACAAGAAATTTTAGAACCTGTAACACACTGTGTAAAAAACATTGCATCAATTGCAATCGAAGCAAAAGACCGTGCTGAGGAAAGCAACGAAGTGATAGGTCTTTTTGGTCTTTTAAAGATGTTAAAAGATCCACAAGCCCAGAAGTTATTCCGTTTCGTAAACACTTTTCTACAAATTACAGCAGAACGAGATAAAAATAATACTAAAATTCAAAAATAAGAACGGAGGATTAACTATGGCTAAACATATCGTCATCTTAGGTGCGGGTTATGGTGGACTGTTAACTGCTTTAACCGCTCGCCAATATATATATAAAGCTGACGCACAAATAACAGTGGTAAACAAATATCCAACACACCAAATCATCACTGAACTGCACCGACTTGCAGGGGGAACTATTTCTGAACAAGCTATTTCAATATCTTTAGAAAAACTTTTCAAAGGAAAAGATATTGATCTTAAAATTTCAGAGATTGAATCTTTTTCAGTAGACAATAAACTAGTGAAGCTTGCTGATGGTTCTACTTTAACTTATGATGCCCTTGTTGTTGGTTTGGGAAGTCAAACTGCTTATTTCGGCATTCCAGGACTTGAAGAGTACAGCATGGTGTTAAAATCAGTTGCTGATGCAAACAACATTTACAATCATATTGAAGATCGCATTCGCAAATTTGCTCAAACGAAAAATGAAGCAGATGCAACGATTCTAATAGCCGGCGGAGGATTAACTGGGGTTGAATTAGTTGGTGAAATCGTTGAGAATATGCCTAAAGTTGCTAAAAACTATGGCGTTGATCCTAAAGAATTGAAAATCATGCTCGTAGAATCTGGTCCAAAAATTCTTCCAGTTTTACCTGATCAATTAATTCAACGTGCAACGACTAGTTTAGAAGCCCGCGGAGTTGAATTCTTAACAGGTCTTTCTGTAACAAATGTTAAAGGAAATGAAATCGAATTAAAAGATGGCCGCAAAATCATAGCAAATACATTCGTTTGGACAGGTGGAGTACAGGGCCTTCCTCTAGTTGGAGAATCTGGCCTCGAAGTAGATCGTAACCGTGCAACTGTTAATCGTTTTCTTCAATCTAATTCTCATAATGACGTATTTGTTGTCGGTGACAGTGCTGTTGTCTATCCTCCAGAAGGTGGTCGTCCATACGCACCTACTGCACAAAATGCTTGGCAAATGGGTGAACTTGTTGGTTACAATCTATTTGCATACTTACAAGACAAAACATTGAAAGAGTTTGCACCAATTAACTCAGGTACACTTGCAAGTTTAGGTCGTAAGGATGGTGTTGCTATAATTGGGTCCAACTCTATTCCACTTCAAGGGCTGCCAGCTACTCTAATGAAAGAAGCAAGTAACATACGTTATTTGTCACATATTAAAGGACTGTTCAGTTTAGCCTATTAAAACTTAATAATAAAATTGCAAAATAATGAATAAGTTTTTGTTTATAAGAGGTAACTCAAACACAAATGTCTGATCAATCTCCCCTAACGATGAACTATTTGCGATTATAGCCTATGCAAATTCCATTTGAAATCAATAATGGAATTTGCAGGTTATAGTCGTATTCTTTTTGGTAAAGATTTTATAAGTTTTTTCATACCTAAGAATCATAATTTTATCGTGGTTATCTTTTATTTTGAGGTAAAATGGCTGGTTAAAAAAGGCTTCGATTGGATGGTTGTAAAATTAATAAATCTATTATTATGGAGAAGTAGCTATTATTATGGAATGCATTTGAAAAGTAATACAAATGATGATTGGTTAAATGTGTGAATTGATTCACACATATCTCTTCTCCTTTGTTTTTTCGCTTTATATCTTATTTTAATTAGAGGGATGGACTCTTCCCTTCCCCCATCTTAAAAAAATTTAATTTTATATAATTAAGTTGTGGACCATTTAATTATATAAAATTAAATTGTAGGCAATTTAATTTTAAAATATTATTTATGAGGTGATTATATGTCAGTGCTATTTACATCAAAAGCAACAACACATGGTGGACGTGAAGGAAGAGTAAAATCAGAAGATGGAATCATTGATTTGAATCTTGTTATGCCGTCACCAAACAACAAGAAAGAAGGCTCAAATCCTGAACAACTATTCGCAGCAGGTTACTCAGCTTGTTTCGATGGAGCTTTAAATCTGATTGCCAGAAAAAACAAACACAAAATTGAGTCATCTATTACAGCTGCAGTGAGTTTATTGAAAGATCCAGCAGACGATGGTTTTAAAATCGGTGTAGTTCTGCATGCACATATAAAAGGTGTTTCTCAAGACGTAGCTGAACAATTGGTGAAAGAAGCTCATGAATTCTGCCCATATTCTAAAGCAACAAGAGGGAATATTGAGGTTTTATTAGAAACAACAGTAGAATAGTAAAAAGGAACCTATTGGCACTGCCAGTGCCAATAGGTTCCTTTTGTTTCATTATTTTTGATTATAAGTAGGCATGGCTTAAAGTAAATCATTAATTTGACAGTTTAGGTGATGCAATTCCTCATGATAGTTGGAAAAAAGTAGGATTAGCTGTTCTAGGAGGTAAATGAAAAGGAAACGTCTATTAAATTTGACTGAAAATGCGGGAGCGTAGTATTTGTATAAGAATGGAGGATGCTTTATAAATGATAAACTTTTATACATCGACAAGTTGTGGATCTTGCAGAAAAGCAAAAGATTGGCTTGACCAGCACCAAATTGCTTATATAGAAAGAGACATTTTATCCTATCCATTTACGATAGAGGAAATTAAAAATATCCTTCGATTGACAGAGGATGGTACAGATGAAGTCATTTCTACAAGATCTAAAGCTTTTCAAAAGGTGAATTTAAACATGGATTCTCTCTCAATACAAGAATTGTACCAGATAATTAAAGATAATCCAGGATTATTACGAAGACCGATAATCCTTGACGAAAAAAGATTACAAGTCGGATATAATGAACATGAAATTCGTAAATTTTTGCCACGAAAAATCCGAACATTCCAATTTCAAGAAGCTCAAGGGATAATAAATTAATAATGAAGAATTTAATTAAGTTGGGTTAGTGCTGTATTGAATCTTTATTGAAAAACTAAATTAATAGATTAATTAAGTCGACACCTTTAATAACTGTTTACAGTTAATTAAGGGTGTTGTTTTTATTAAAAAATGATTAAATTTTCTGTTGCTTTTCTTTCTAAAAGATTAGAGGAAAAGTTCAGAAAGATATATATATATATATAAAGGAAAAAAGCAATGGTGAAAAGCACAATTCAATAAGCTCTTCACCATGCTAATGGATAAATATGTGATTCAGTTTTTTTCAACTGGTTTAAATTAAAACTAGGAGATTGTTCTCCATCGTGCAGTATCGTGTCAAGATGTTAACGTGAACCGATTACCGCCACTTCCTTCTTTTGGTTTACTGGTTTTTTAATAAATGGCATTAATGCCCGAAGATCACGGCCAACTACTTCGATCGGATGATTGTTTTCGCTGCGATTGATTGCATTAAATTGCGGGCGGTTTGCCTGGTTTTCTAAGATCCAGCCCTTGGCAAATGCACCTGTTTGAATGTCTGTTAATACTTCTTTCATGCGTGCTTTTGTTTCTTCGTTTACCACACGTGGTCCAGAAACGAAATCTCCCCATTGTGCTGTATCAGAGATAGAGTAGCGCATGTTTTCTAATCCTCCTTCATATAGAAGGTCAACGATTAATTTTAATTCGTGTAAGCACTCAAAGTAAGCAACTTCTGGTTGGTAACCAGCTTCCACAAGCGTTTCGAAACCAGCTTTGATTAGGGCTGTAGTACCGCCGGCAAGAACTGCCTGTTCTCCGAATAAGTCTGTTTCTGTTTCTTCTTGGAAAGAAGTTTCTAATACACCTGCACGAGCAGAGCCAATTCCTTTAGCGTAAGCTAGAGCCAAGTTATGTGCTAGCCCAGTATAGTCTTGGTATACTGCGTAAAGTGCTGGAACACCTGCGCCCTCTGTATATGTGCGGCGAACTAAATGTCCTGGTCCTTTAGGAGCAACAAGGAATACGTCAACATCTGCAGGAGGAACGATTTGTGAAAAATGAACATTGAATCCATGTGCAAAAACTAGTGCGTTACCAGCTTCAAGGTTGGGTTTAATGCTTTCTTCGTACACCCTTGGCTGCATTTCATCTGGAAGTAAAACCATAACAACTTCTGCTTGACGAGTTGCTTCTGCAACAGTAGTAACCTCAATGCCCTCTTCTACTGCTTTATCCCATGACTTTCCACCTCTTAAACCAACAACAACATCAAAGCCGGTATCTTTTAGGTTTAATGCGTGAGCATGACCTTGTGATCCATAACCGATTACTGCAATCTTTTTTCCTTGTAAAACTCCCTCTTGAATATCTTCGTTATATAGTACCTTTGCCATTATAATCATCCATTCAGTATTGTTTATTTTATTTGAGAATACGTAGTTAACTCGTTAACTGGTGGTTGATTGCCCCTTAAAAAGGCGGTTAATCTAGTTAATGAACTGTGCTTTCTTAGGCCTAGTTGTTCAGTGAATAAATTGTTTCGCTGGTACGATATGCCAAATTTCTTCTGCATATTTTTTAACCGTATCGTCAGAACTAAACTGTCCAGCATTTGCGATGTTCATCAAACTCATCTTCCGCCATGTTTTTTGATCTTTATATAACATGTCGATTTTTTCTTGGGCCGCCACATATGGAAGGAAATCTAGAAGATTAAAATATTCATCGTTGTATTTAATCAACGCATCAAAGATTTCTTGACCTTCACGAATAATATTTGGAATCGTTCCATCAACAAGTGCATTCACCACGCGTTTGATGAATGGATCAGCATCATAAACACCCCATGCATTATAATCACGTGCAGAATAGTGGGTATACACGTCATCTTTATCCATCCCAAAGATTACGATATTTTCATCGCCAACAGCATCTCTAATTTCAATATTAGCCCCGTCGAGCGTTGCTATCGTTACTGCGCCATTTAGCATAAACTTCATGTTTGAAGTACCAGATGCTTCTTTAGAGGCAAGTGAAATTTGCTCTGAAACATCTGCTGCCGGTACAATAATTTCTGCTAATGAAACGTTATAGTTCGGTAAAAAGACAACTTTCAATTTATCTTTCAATGCTTTGTCGTTATTGACTAAGTTACCAACTTCGTTAATCACCTTGATAACTGATTTTGCATAATAGTAGCTCGGTGCTGCTTTTGCTCCGAAAATGAAAACGCGTGGCGTAATATCTAAATCAGGATTTTCCTTCAAATCCAGATATAACTTGATGATGTGTAAGAGATTTAATAGCTGACGCTTATACGCATGAAGACGCTTGACTTGTACATCGAAAATCGCATTTGGTGACACTTCAACACCAGTAGCTTCTTTTATGTATGCGGCAAGACGCTCTTTGTTTTGATGTTTTGCATGTGCAAGTTTATCTTGAACTTCTTTATCGTCTGCATAACTTTCTAAAAGTTTAATTTTGCTTGCATCTGCACGCCATTCTTTACCAATCGTCTCATCCAATACCTTAGACATGGGTTCGTTTGAAATTTGTGACCAACGACGCAAAGCTATCCCGTTGGTCTTATTATTAAAGCGCTCAGGGAAAAGTACATAGAAATCATGAAGGACAACATCTTTCAACAAGTCAGAGTGGATTTTAGCAACCCCATTTGTTGAATGAGAACCAATGATAGCTAAGTGCGCCATATGCACTTGTCCCAATTGAATGATACGTGTACGTCCTACAATTTCAGGATCGGCAACTTTACTCATTTCTTCTACATAACGACGGTCGATTTCTTCAATGATTTGATAAACGCGTGGAATTAAGAATTTAACCATATCCACTGGCCATTTTTCTAATGCCTCTTGAAGAATAGTGTGGTTGGTATATGACATTGTTTTCACAATCGCATTCCAAGCACGGTCCCAGTCCATCTTATGGTCGTCAATCAGTAAACGCATTAACTCAGCAACTGCTAAAGCCGGGTGCGTATCATTGATGTGTACCGCGATTTTTGTGTAAATTTCATCAAGCGGGATTCCAAGTTTCAAATAATGCTTGACAATTGTTTGAAGCCCTGCTGAAGTAAAGAAATATTCCTGTACAAGTCTTAATTGGCGACCTTCATAAGTCGAATCATCAGGGTAAAGCACACCTGTAATATCTTGAACTCGACGACGTTCGTTGATTGAATAGTATTTTCTTTCTTCAGATTCTGGAATTTCTACATCCCACAGACGAAGGTTATTGACTTGTCCATTTTCATAACCAACCATTGCTGTGTCGTATGGTACTGCGCGCAAAACTCTAGGATTTTCATAAACCGGTGTGAAATTACCTGTGGCCTCGTCTTCTTTAAGCCATACATTTCCTTCCATCTTCACTTCAACTGCTTCATGGGCTTTACACACTTCCCAAATATTACCACCTTGTAACCAAGCATCTGGAAATTCTACTTGATAACCGTCAATAAATTGTTGTTTAAACAAACCGTATTTGTAACGGATACCATTTCCGAATCCTGGAAGACCTGTCGATGCTAGCGAATCCATGAAACAAGATGCGAGACGACCGAGTCCACCGTTTCCGAGTGCCATGTCTTTTTCGGCTTCGCCGATCATATCAAAATCCAAACCTAATTCTGATAATCCATCGCGTACATCATCTAAAATTCCTAAATTTAGCAAATTACTGCGAAGCATTTTTCCTGGTAAGAACTCGATCGAGAAGTAATAGGCAGTTTTAGTTTGATTTTCCATTTGGTAACGACGTACATCGCGCCAATCCTCAGAAATATAATTCTTAATTACCGAACCGAGAGATTCAAATAGTTCCTGTGCATTTGCATCCGCTGTTTCAATCGCGAATTTTTCATGCAATCGATTTTTAAAATCTGTTTGGAACTTTTTTTTGAGCAATTTCACAAGTACCGACCTCTATTCATTTTTTTGATGTTCACCGATATGGAATACAGTATCCTTTAAACCACCAATATCGTGGACAACCGTTCAGAGAAGATGAAAGGTGAAATTTGCTATTTTCTAGAGTTTAAAAAATATTCATTTTTAATCAGCTCTAAAAAATGATAACAGTGCTTCATTAAATTCTTTTGCATGTGTTGCATTGAACCCATGTGGACTATCCTTTATTAAAACTAACTTAGAATTTGGAATGGCTTCATGTGTTCGCTTACCACTATATTCAAATGGAACAATTGCATCTGAATCACCATGTATAACAAGGGTAGGTATATCAAATTTGGCTAAATCCTCTCTGAAATCCGTTTTACAGAAAGCATCGATACAATCTAGTGTCCCTTTTGGTGATGCATCTGCTGCAATATCCCTATTGTAAAGTCGGAATGGTTCACTGACTAAGTCAGTTCTGTCTCCTACAGCAAAAAATCCTCGCGTAAATTCATCAAGAAATGCTAGTCGATCATTTTTTACTCCATCTTTAAATCTTTGAATTGCTAAATCATCAAATCCTCCCTCAGAATGATCTTTTGACTTATAAAGAAATGGTGGTACAGCTCCCGCAAATACTGCCTTCTCTACTCTATTTGTTCCATAGATTCCGATATAGCGAGCTACTTCTCCACCTCCCATTGAAAATCCTACCAGTGTCACATTTTGGAGATCCAAATGCTCTAGTAACAGATGTAAATCAGTAGCGAATGTATCATAATCGTAACCATTCCATGGCTGAGAAGAGATCCCGAACCCACGACGGTCATAAGTTATGACTCTGTATCCAGCCTCAACGAGAACGGGAACTTGGTATTCCCAAGATCGACCACTTAATGGCCAGCCGTGAATTAATACAACTGGCTTCCCAGTACCATGATCCTCATAATATAGTTCAATTGGGTTTTGATTTTCTGTTCCTACCGTAATTTTCGCCATACTTCCACCTCAAAAAAATATTTTTATTATTTAAAAACATGTATCAATTAAACTAAAAAAATATCATAATAATTTATAAACAAATTTCTATTTTTAATTAAAAGACGAAGCAATCTAAATCACAGAACCCATCGCCGTGATGATGGTGATGATGACAGTTATGCTGATGGCTCTTATGAGACATTAACCCACTGCCATCAATTTTTGAAGTATTATCATAACCTCCAAAGTAATTATATGGTGACCAATCAGGACTAGCTTTGGGAGCTGGAGGCGAAAGTTTTTGAAATTCGGCAGACCCATAGACAATCTTTCCGCCAACTACGGTTAATACCGACTCGATACGTTTAATTTCTTCATCCGGCACATTGAAGAAATTAGCGGAAAGTACGGATAAGTCTGCATATTGGCCTTCTTTGATCTGTCCCTTTACTTCTTCTTCTGCAGAGAACCATGCATTTCCAGCTGTATACATATAAAGAGCTTGTTGTCGATCTAATCGATTTGAAGCCGGATACAAACTTAACCCGCCAACTGTTTTTCCAGTGACCAACCAATATAAGGAAACCCAAGGGTTGTAGCTGGCTACCCGTGTAGCATCTGTACCCACGCCTACATTTAAACCAGCTGATAGCATCTTTGTTATTGGAGGAGTGTTTTCAGCAGCTTGAGAACCATATCTTTCGACAAAATATTCTCCTTGGAATGCCATTCGATTTTGTACAGCTATCGAACCTCCTAATGCAGCTACACGTTCCAGGTCTCGTTCACGAATTGTTTCGGCGTGATCCAATATCCAGCGTAAATCTTTGAATGGTACCTCTTTGTTTACTTTTTCAAAAACATCTAGGAATCGCGAAATCGATTCACCATACGTTGCATGCAGTCGGAAGGGCCAACGATTATGTACTAGATGCTCTGTAACCTTAAATAAATCCGATTCCATAACGGCAGGCAGTTCGGGGCGCGGTTCGACAAAATCCTCAAAATCTGCTGCACTATAAACAAGCATTTCACCAGCACCATTATGCCGATAGTAAGGACTACCAGTATAGGGTTTCGTATTGGTCGTCCATGTTTTAAAGTCGTCTAGCTCCTGATCTGGATGCTGTGTGAATAGATTATACGCAGTTCGGACTGTTATTTCTCCACGCTTATCCAATTCCTCAAAGACCTGATAATCATCAGGGTAATTCTGGGCACCGCCGCCAGCGTCTATAACGCTAGAGATACCAAACCGGTTCAATTCCCTCATAAATAAACGTGTTGAATTCATTTGGTCCTGAAAGGATAACTTTGGTCCCCGTGCTAAAGTGGCATATAAAATCGCTGCATTCGGACGAGCAATAAGCATTCCAGTTGGATTGCCTTTTTTGTCACGTTGGATCTCTCCTCCAGGAGGGTTAGGGGTTTCCTTTGTATATCCAACTGCTCGAAGAGCTGCTTTATTCAGGAATGCTTGACGGTATAAATTAAGAATAAATACAGGTGTATCAGGAGCAATTCGATTAATTTCCTCCAAGGTTGGCATCCGCCGTTCCTGAAATTGAAACTCAGTCCAGCCGCCAACTACCCGAACCCAATGAGGAGCGGGGGTTCGGTCCACTTGTTGTTTCAACTTGCGCAATGCATCGGCCACTGATGGAACTCCATCCCAACGCAGCTCTAAGTTAAAGTTTAATCCTCCTCGTATGAGGTGAATGTGGGTGTCATTTAATCCAGGAATCAGAAGTCGTTTATTTGCATCAATCACTTTAGTCGATGATCCTTTGTATTGCGTTACCTCGGATTCGTTACCCACAGCTAAGAAACGGTCACCTTTAATCGCAACTGCTGTGGCCATCGGATTTGCTTTGTCCATAGTCACAATATTTGCATTGTGAATCAATATTTCTGCCTCTACAGTGTTTGTTTCTAGCGACATAATCTACTTACCTCCTTATTAAAATAATGTACTGCTAACAATCATTGATGGTGTAACCAAAACTTAATCCAAGGAACAAGCCGCTGCCCTAAGAACATTCCAACTAGACCAATTAACCCTAGCATTGGCGGGGCGGGTGACGGAATACGAAGTGTTTGAAAAATGAAGCCGATGATGATACCTGTACCTAAGGCCAATAAACCAGAACCCATTAACTATCTACCTCCTAAAGTGATTATTTTTATTCGCTGAATATTCCGCCTGCTTAAGTCTAATAACAAAAATATTAACTATCAATACTGTTTTACCTATATGATTCATAGGTAAAATCTATAAAATTAATCATAGTTTCCATCTATGAGAAATATAGTAAATTTGCAATTGATTCATGAATTGGTTTTCAAATACTATAAATTTGAACAGCACTTCACAATCTGTGAATCACGCTGTAACTAATTTAACGAAAGTAGGAATTCAAAATGTTTCATGCCAATTCAGATTTGCTCACTCCTGATAACTCTGTAGTTATCCTAATTGATCATCAACCTCAAATGCTTTTCGGGGTAGAAAGCCATGATCGACAAACCATTATCAACAACACGGTGGGATTAGCTAAAACAGCGAAAGTGTTCAATGCACCTATCATTCTAACGACGGTTGCTTCCGATACATTCTCGGGCCCGCTACATCCACAAATCCAGGAAGTTTTCCCTGAACAAAAACCGATAGACCGTACAAGCATGAATTCATGGGAAGATGAAAACTTTTTAGAAGCTGTTAAAAAGACAGGACGAAAGAAATTGGTTATTGCAGCCTTATGGACCGAAGTGTGTCTTGCTTTTCCCACAATTTCTGCCATTAAAGATGGTTACGAGGTTTATATTGTAACCGATGCTTCTGGTGGAACATCCGTTGAATCGCACAATATGTCCATTCAACGTATGATTCAAGCTGGTGCAATTCCGGTTACATGGGAGACTGTCCTCTTAGAATATCAACGTGATTGGAGTCGTCAAGCCAGTTACGATGATGTCATGGAAATCGTAATGAACCACGGTGGAGCGTATGGAGCGGGGGTAATCTATGCCCAAGCTATGTTTGGTGGACACGAAGGAAAGTAGAAATCCTGAATAATAGTAGTGGAACTGGATTCGCTATGTTCAAATATCTATATATATGCCAGTCATGGAAGGTACCATCCAAGCTGTGAATCGATAGTTATTTCTATTAATTAAGGTATAAACAAAACAGCCTACGTCCGTTATTCCACGGGACTTAGGCTGCTTAATTTTAACTTTGGATAATTGATTGGGGATGTCTGTTGGTATCATAGGAATGTTCATCTCACCATTTGCGGGCCGTCTGGTTTCCAAATTTGAAGTAAAAATATCTTATATTCCGGTTTATCACTATCTGGTTTTGGAATAGGAATCCAAGGGTTTACTTCAAATTTATATTTTCTTGTCATTGTGAGTGTCTTATTTGTTACCGGTATTTCCTTGACTCTTCCAACAATAATCTCTTTGATTGGACAGTTAGCCGGACATTCCCGTGGTATCGCTGTATCATTTCATATGTTTATGGCTTTTATAGGTGCCTCTATCGGTCCAATTGTATCAATCGAATTATTCAAAATCGGCGGTCATTTGATTACGTTTGCATCATTGGCCGGGATACTACTTCTAAGTCTCATTATTCCGTTCTTCATCCGAATTGAAAAAGGAATTTAGACAAAGGGACAGTCAACCAATCTTAAATGCGTGGACTGTCCCTTATCAAACTTTATTTTTCCATTAGAATGATTAAATACTAACTATACAACAACCTATTTTACTAGAATTTAATCGTTTTTACTCATGGTTTCCCAGCTTTATAGATTTTTATTTGGTTTCATAGGAAACGACGGAGCGAATCATCGGATTGGCATTATCCATATCCCCTGCTATTTTATTCCACTCTCCTTTGTAACTCCACCAAAAGCGTTCTGATAACGAGCTGGAATCGTAACCAAGGCTCGGCCCATATGGATCAGGAGCTTGGGTGCTGAATACAAGGAAATATTCCTTCGGTACGTAAATGGAGTAAGGGCTAAGATCTACTCTGACCCAGCCAGGTACGACATCCGATTTTGCAGCAATTGATTCCGTTAATTTCTTTCCGGGACCTCCTTCAGGTCCAGTGGCATCATATACATCAACTTGAAAATTTTCTCCCCCCGGATTCCTCCATCGCGGGTCGATATAAAACAGACCAGCGGTCAATAATGCTTGTTCCTGTCCATCCTTCAATGAAATTTTTACAGCGGCCTCATCCGTTCCAGAGACCAAAAAGACACCTTCAGCCGATCCATCGTCATAGCCGATTTCACCTTCTGTACCTATATAAGGTTTTAGGTGTATATCAATTGAACGGATGGAATTGCCCTTTATTTCAATCCGTTCCCGCTGGGTATGAAAATTGGGGGCACTCACTTCAAGCGTATATGTTCCGATAAAAGGGTTAAGCGAGTATTTGCCGTTTGCACCCGTTCTTACCGGAGCGACAGCAGCATCTTCAATGAGTTTCACCGTTGCTCCCTTAATCGCTTTTTTGGATTCGCTGTTCTTGACAGTTCCCTTGACGACGCCTTTATCTAATGGTGATAACTGTATATCTACATTGGTCGATGCATCTTTTGTTACTCTCGCAGTTTGAATCTTTTGGTTAAAGCCATATGCCTCTACTAGTAAGTTGTATTCATCTGCTGGCAGCTTCATGCTGAAACTTCCATCCGTTGGATCAGCTGGTAAAGATCTTCCATTTTCAACAATCTGTATTTGCGCGCTAAGCGGGATGAGAACTTGTTTTTCAAGGGTGCCTTGCAGCCTTGCAGCCCCTCCAAAAGGTTCAAATGCAGACGTTGATTGTGAGGGTTGATATACGGTTCCGGAAGGCTTGGCTTCTATGGCAACATCATCTAAGTACCACCCTAAAACTGCTGTCATACTGTCGGAATGGAAACGGTAAGCTACATAAACAGTTTTCCCTGAGAAGGATGACAAGTCGACAGAAACCGCTTCCCATTGTAAGGCTAAATTTCCTTCGTTTGTTTTAGCCACTTGCCAGTTCTTCATATCTTCAGAAACGAGCACTTGGCCCCAATCATTCGCCCCATCGCCGAACGGGGATGGAAATGAAAAGGTCTGTTTAAAGTTAAGGAATACCGCTTCTCCTTTCTTGACTTGGATAGGTGGCATAGTTAGTATAGATTCCTCGTTATTATTATAGGTCCAGGGCGCTTCGGTATTTCTCCAGTCAGGGTTCGAGGTCGCGTACACATTGGTCCCAGAAGGCGCCTTAAGGTACGTAAACATGACCTTTCCCCAATTCCACGAACTGTTTCTACCGGTACTGTACCAGCCTACAGGTGTTGTTTCAAAGTCTGTTGCATCCCCAACCGACAACCCTTCCTTCAGGGGCAGGCTAACAGGGACAGTTGTTGTGGTGTTTCCTGCATAGTCCACAATTTTCCAGTAATACGTAACTTTTTTCCCCTTTACTAGTTCTAAAGGAAGTTCACTTGAATAGGACCCGCTTTTAAAGTTACCTTTAAAAAGTGTGCCTTTTGATGTTTGCTCTGGTGCTCTGTCGACTTGGTAATGAAGTTCCACCGTGGATACGGCATAATCGTCAGAGGCTTGTACCGTAAGTTTTAATGGCGCATTAGCATAAGCATATGGAAGAGGATCATGGCTTGCTGCTGGTTTCTTTTTATCGACGACTTTATAATTTACTTTTCCTACTAGACTGCCGATGCCGTTAGAACCACCCTTAACCATACCTGTTAGGTCAAGAATCCCTCTCCCATAGGCGTCATTTGGGGAAGATGGATAGTTTGAATCGGTTAACTGAATCAATCCGGCATACAAGGTTTCTTTAAGCTTGTCGATCGGCATGTCTGGCTGCATTTGTTTTAAGATGGCAATGGCGCCTGACACATGTGGTGCAGCCATAGAGGTCCCCTGTGCCAATCCATATTCGTTATTTGGGAGGGTTGAAAGAATCCATTCCCCTGGTGCAACCAAATCCGGCTTTATTTCACTGCCGCCATATGGAGAAGGTCCCCTTAAGGAAAACCATGAGATTCGGTTGGCTGAATCCGTTGAGCCAACTGCAATCGCTTCAGGGTAATTAGCTGGATTGGTGATAGAACCTGGCCCAAGTGGCGTCACACTGCTGTGGTTTCCTGCGGCAAAAACCGGTGTAATGTCGGCAGCCACCCATGCTTTCACAACCGATCTAAACCAGTCATTCAAGGTGGAATCTCCACCCCATGAGTTATTAATAATGTCCGGTGCCATCTCTGGATGAGGAGTTCCCTTTTCATCCAGTGGTGCGAGAAGCCATTCTCCTGCTTTTAGCAAGTCTGTATCCAGTGCACCGTTTTCTGAAAATACCTTAACTGCAATCCAGCGTGCCCCTGGAGCCACTCCGGTACGCGTGCCTGTCGCCGGGTCATAGCCGACCATTGTCCCTGTAACATGTGTACCATGTCCAAGTGAATCAATTGGAGCAGGACTATCCCCCACCAAGTCCAGCCAATTGAATGTATGTGTGAAGGTGCCATCCGCATTGTATCCTCGGTATTGTTTCTTAAGTGCCGGGTGGTTTACGTCCACCCCGGTATCAAGGGTTGCGACCACTACGCCTGATCCATCCAACCCATTATCCCATGCTTTTTTTGCCTGAATTTTTTCCAGGTTCCAAGGCAGATCACTTGTTATTTTTTGGACTTCAGATGTCTTCGGTTTAGGCAAGGCATGCTGTTCGTTTAGGTAAATATGGTTGACCTCCGGAAAGGCTGCTATTTCCTGCAAAACCTCTTTCGTGGATGTAAATGAAACCGCATTTACGATGTAGTAGGATTGATCATCCTTCAGTTTGCCTTCAGCTTTCTTTTGACGGATGAAATTCTTGATATGATCCTGTGTTTGTTCAGCATTTGTTTGTAGCCCTGACAAGACAGTTGAACGGACGCGGAGTTTCTCTTGATAGCGGGTAGCTTTTTCTTTCTTAGCCTCTTCCCGCGCTTTATTTGCGATTTGTCCAACATCCGCTTGGTTTTTTAACTCTACAATCACATTCGTGTACTTGTTTTTTTCAAAGGCCTGTATTACTTTTGAGTCAACCTTTCCTTCCATTGGGCTTGGATTCGATAGTCTGTTTAGAGCCGCACCCCCTTTTACAGGAAAGATTGTTTCAAGTAGAAGAAAAATCATCAAAAAAGCTGCTAAATTCAGTTTTCTTCTTTTAATCCCTTTCATTTGAATCCTCCTTTTATAAACTTTATAGACTACTAGACACAATAGTATTAGTATTCTGAAAATATAACAATACAACATTTTTGATGGTATCAATCTAAAATATAAATGGATAATAAAGGATGCGCGGGCTAATCATAAAGGCGTGTAAAGTACCATATTTCTATAATAAAATCCTCAATTGAATATAGGACTGCATAATAAAAAGCTGAAGACAGTTCTTCAGCTCAGATTGTCGAGAAAGGTATCTCTTTCTCGAAAATTTTTATTTTTCTGCCTGCCCAAAGGCTTGTTGATTTCCGCTCCAGGTGCGAAAGGTTCGCGGGCGTGCCGGTGAGTCTCCTCTGCGCTTGGCGCCTGTGGGGTCTCCCCTGCCCCGTTCTCCCGCAGGAGTCTTCGCACCTTCCAATCCAATCAACAGGGAGAATCAACCTGGAGATTGCCATACACTTTTTCCAACCAAGCACCTATTCAATTAAATGCAATCTTTGTACCAAATTTATTATTTTAATGTTTTTCCGTATCGTTTAACCTTTTTATAAAATCACGCGCCGCATAACTTAATATGTTATCATCACGGTGAATAAGATTAATATCTTGACTCGGTATTGGATCAACTATACGAACTACGCTTAATGAATCTTCCCTCACAAAATCAATAATTGAGATTGGTACTATGGCGACCCCAAACCCATTACGTACAAGACTCAATAGCGAAAACGAAGATTCGGTTACTAGACTTTCTTCACATAAGGAAAATCCTAAATTTTTAAAATATAAATCAATCACCTCGCGACAACTGCTTGAAACCATTATTCTACTAAGTCCTACTAATTCGCGAAAGGTAACAAATGGTTTTTTATCCAAAGGATGATTTTTTTCCACAACAAGGACGAACTCTTGGTTATACAAAAAAGTGATTGTTAATGTTTCAGGAACCTGTGAACAACGTGTAATTCCAATATCAATATTATTTTCAATTATTTGGTTTACAACATCTTCTGATTCTATAATTTTTACAAAGATGTTAGGAAATAACTGGTGAAACTGTGTAATTTGAGGTGTTAAATAGTTGAGGTCCTCCAATAATCCTCCAACAGTAAAGAAACCTCTTTTCAAACCTTTTAATTCAATGAATTCATTATGTACTTCATCTAGCAAATGCATGATAGATATACCTTTATCAAATAGTATCTTACCAGCATCTGTAATCTTGATGCCTCTACCAATTCGACTAAATAATGGTATATTAAATTCACCTTCTAAGACACGTATTTGCTGACTTAAAGTTGGTTGTGAAACATTCAACACTTCCGAAGCTTTAGTAAAACTACCACTATTACAAATTTGAATAAAATACTCTAACTGACGTAATTCTATTGTAAAACCTCCTATTTAGTGAAATATCGCTGCCTTTGTGGTCAATTCAAAACGAATGGTGAATCTGATAGGAAAAATGCAGATAGCTTCCCATAGGAGGCTATCTGCATTTTTTTCTTCTGTAGGCAAACCAATTCCAGTTTTAACCACTTAAACTCGGAAGAACCCTAGGTTCTTTAAAATTACGGCTAATTTGCAGGGCTCTCCTCATTACATATTTACCATTAATCATTTAATTTAACTCTACTAAAGGGTCAATTTAAAGGTCCAATTTAATTTGTAAATTAAACAGTTTCTACTCTAAAGCGGTAAGGCAAGTTATCCTCAAGCGTATATATATAACTTGGTTGGGCTTCTTTTAAAATATCTTCTTTATCGTCTAAAGGAGGAACGATAAATTTTGTGTTAACCTCTATTTTCACTCCCTTAGCGTCCTTCCCCTTCATCATTACTTTTCTATCCCATCCATCTGTCACCAATCCTCCCCATTCTCCCAGATCTAGACATGTACAATAGTAAGGATGACCGTATGGTAATGAATCTTTTTCGAACAGGTCGCTTGTCAAATTATAGCCGACAAATTTCCCTTGAGGAGAGGCATGTTGGCATGACATCAAAGCAACATGAGTTTCATCTGCTAATACATTGGCACAGTCTCCAGCAGCATACACATCCTCAGTGCCTATTACACGTAAAAATTGATCAACAGGCAACCTGCCGAAATGATCACGTTCCACTGGGAAATGAGAGGTTAGAGGACTTGCTTTTACTCCTGCTGTCCAAATTGTAGTTAACGCAGGAAGTTTTTCACCATTACTTAGTTCCACACCATCCTCAGAAATGCTTTGTACAGATACTTTTGTGATCGACTCGATACCCAAATCAGATAGAGCCTCTTTAATTACTGCACGAGATTCTTCGCTGAAATCCGCAGCAATGTCAGAATGATCAACTAATAGAATACGAACAGCCGAAGGGTCATCCCCATTTTTTTCTGCAATACGTTTTAGCATGGAGACCATTTCTGTAGCGACTTCTAGACCAGTAAAACCGGCACCAACAACGATGGACGTATAGCATCCTGCTGTAGATCTATTTAATACCAAATTATCTAAGTGTTGATGAAGTTTACTTGCATCCTGGTATGTATCAACAGAGAAAGCATGCTCGTTAAGACCAGGGATATTCGGTCTTTGCAAAATACTCCCTGCAGCCAGAACTAGTTTGTCGTATGGCAATGTTAAAATATCAGAAGAGCTTGAGACGGTCACTGTTTTGTTATCGAAATCAATACCTTCTACGTTGCCTTCAATATTTTTTACCCCGATCGGTTTAAGGATTCTTTCAAATGGTATACGAACTTGAGACAAATCAGATTCATAATTTCTAGGACGCATATTTAAGAAAGAATCTCTACTTACCACGGTAACTTTTACTTCATTCTCCTTTTCTAGTTCAATCGCTCTTCGAACTGCTCCTGCTGCACTCCAAAAACCTGCAAATCCCCCACCGATAATCATAATTTTTTTCATGATTCATTCTCCAATCGTGTTTAATTTTAAAAAAGCAGCTAAACAATGATGAGACAAATATCCATTGCAGCCTAAGTTATGATTTTGTTCTTGTCTATCACTCTACTGTTGTTTTGTTATCACTCCATTCTTTAATCACACTCTTATATATAACGAATCTCTGATTCCTTTTGTGACATCCTTGTAATAAAAAACGCAAGAGCCATTAAGCACTTGCGTTTCTTGATATCACTATCAATATCTTTTCATTTGCACAGTCTCAAGTCGAATTATGATTGCCCACGTTTTGTTTCTTCTAATGCTTCCTCTTGGTCTTTACGGTACCAATCGGCAAAAATTTTAGCTATAATGACCGCATATACAATTTCCTGTACCGTCTTCATGAGAATTCCACCCAGTTGTTGGTCCTGAAGAGGACCTAAGGGATTAAACATTTTTAACAGCTCAGGTCCAGCAGATCCCAGCCTCGACAAGGATGACGGGGTTGCGCATAAAGTTAATGCATTGATCCAAGTCTCTGGGTCGGAATAAGTTTGGTATATTGGTTTATCTGCAAAGATAATTAGAGCACAAGCTGGCAACATCAGTGCACCATTTGCAAACATATATCCTGTCTTAAGGATCCCTGACATGTCTTTAGTTCCATTCAAAGTATTTAGAATTGGCCAAAACATGAAAATGGCAAGTAAAAATAAGAGAGAATGGATAAATGCATGATAGAAGGTATTGGTTTTTGAAAAATCGAGTATAAACGGAATATGGTAGAATGAAAAACATACATTGAACAAAAGCATAGCAATGAAAGGTTTAAAGAAACGAAACAATAGTTTTATCATCCTGGTGTCTAACGCACATCTCCATAACCAATCCGGTATCCCTTTAATAAAGAGAATGGGAGTAATTAACAATAGGAAAGCCATTTGAACCATATGCATCGTCAGCATCATGTGGCTCATCAAATCGATTGGTGACCCTTTTATTAGATACAAAAGGAGGATAAATCCAGTAAAAAAGGCTCCCTGATTTATAGTAAGTGGGTCACTCTGTTTAAAAGATTTTCTATATTTCACCGTGATGAGGTAATAAAGAAATAGAATTATTAATAGAATCGAGGCGAAAAATGGGCTCCAAAGTGAGCGAAAATCAAATAAATAAAATATTGTCATATGTCACTCCCTAATATTCATTGAAAAAATGTAAGATCGATGATTAAACCTTCCATAAAGCCGTTTTCCTCTTAATTTGTCTAAAGAACAAATATAAATACTTCATGGTAACATAATGTCATCACTCTATTAATATTTGGATTCTTTAAACAGTTTTATGTTGTTTATCCGGCCAATAAAGACTTACCAAAATTCCGACGATTAGACATATAATGAATGTGGAAGCTTTGGCTGAAACGATAGCTTCTAATGGTGAGATTGACCATAGAATAGCACTTAAAAAACCTGTTATTATGGTTACAACTACGCCTGTGCCAGATGTTTTTTTCCAATAGAAGATAAGTAGGATAATTGCCGAGAATGTATTGCCGACTCCTGCCCAAGCAAAGCTGACCATATTATAAATAATGGAACCGGAGGCTAATGAAATTACAATACCAACCAATCCACTAAAAATAACCACTAATCGGGATATTTTCACTAAAGTTGTACTCTTAATAGAAATCCCCATTGCTTTATGAATGATATCTTCACTAATTGATGTTGTAATAACTAGTAATTGAGAAGAGGCGGTAGACATAATGGCAGCTAATATTCCGGAAATGATGATTCCTGAAACCCAAGGCGGTAATAAATCAAATACCATATGAGGCAGAATCATTTCAGAATCTTCAATTGTCCCCTGTTTATAGATAACAGCAGCAAAAATTGCTGTTAAAAAAGCACCAACATAAACAATTAATGTCCAACCGATAGCTACCGTTTGAGCTGTTTTAAGCTCTTTTTCATCCTTTAGGGCCATAAACCTTGAATTTAACTGCGGTTGCCCGCCAAGCCATCCAAAAAACCAAGAAAGATTGGTGAATAACATGGCTCCAAGTGCGAGTCCCATTAACCCTCCAAACCAATTATCTGCACCATCTCCCATTCCAGTAAGTGCAGTTGAAATGGATAATCCATTTTGTTGAATTTCAAAATATCCTGCGATAGGAACAATTATAAATGCCAAAAGCATTAAAAAACTTTGAATAGTATCTGTCCAAACCACCGACATAAAACCACCCATGCAAGAGTATGTAATAATAATGAGTCCAATTATTACTGTTCCAACGGTAATATCGAGTCCTGAAAACGAATATAAAGTTTTACCCACGCCGGAAAATTGGGCGGCAAGATAACAAGTAAAAAAGATAACCATGATGATCGATGATAACCAGCGAATCACATTACTATGATTAGGAAATCTTACGGCTATATAGTCTGTTAAGGTATACACATTATATTTTTTGGTTTCCTTCATAAATCTTTTTGCTAATACAAGCCATGAAAAGAGAATTCCTAGAAACATCCCAGATAAAATCCAAATTCCTGACAATCCTGTTGTATAAATAAAACCCACTGCTCCCAGGAACATATAAGCTGATTCTCCAGTAGCTCTTTCAGAAAACGCTAGTGCCCAACCAGGTAATTTATTACCTCCAAGAAAATAATCAGCGTGGTCTAAATCTTTTCTACTAAAATACACACCCACAAGTAACATTAAAAAAATGTATACGATAATTTCGGCAAAAACAACTGTTGAACCTGAAAAATTCATTTCTTTACTCCTTTTTAATTTCTAATTAAACTCATTGGAATAGTGAGAATTAAAAGTAAACTGAGTGACAATAATCAAATGTTTTAAAGACAACTTCTAAAAAATAGTAGAGCCTACTAAAACACATCAAGGCTCAGTAATTCCTGTAAAAGGCTCGTTAATCGATGGTTATCAATCATTTTGTTTCTCATCATCCTTTAATTGAAAACGGAAATGGCATTGTCCATGGTTCAAAAGAAACTGATCATGTACGACTTTAAATTTATTGTTATACCCGTGAGCGATAGCATCGTCAATAATCCTGCAATAAACAAGTCCGTATTTATGCATATCATCATCCGCCCATTGTTGACCTAACGGACATACTATAAAGGTTTGCTCAATCTCACCAGGTGTAAAGTTCTCCTCAATAGTAAATAACTCACTTCTGCCCATGTCATAGTTTGGTAAGTAATTTTGAATCGTATTATTTTGCCCGTTTATTCTGGCTCTTTGAGCAATCCCATAACCCCGATTTTCGCCAAACTCCCAAACTGCTTCTTCCATTATTTTTTCACCTTCATCTCCATATGAATCAACAATTACTTTCGTAATTTGAGCAAAAAGTCTGGCGAATAAGGTAAAAGAATTAAGATTCTGATATTTATTCTTAGTATTATGGTCCTTAGGAATATAATCAAATAATCTGTGAGTGTCCCCCTCTATTACAGCTTTACTAGCAATATCCTCTGCATCTTTATAACCAAAATTTTCAATTCCCTGTTGGAGAAGCGCTTTGCCTTTTTCCCCAAATTTAGCAACAACCGTTTTTTCGATAGAAGTAAATAGTTTTGTTGTCATGACTTCCATCGAATATGGTGCAATATTTTGAAGTTCATTACTCATTAGTTTCACTCTCTTTCATGAAAATAAATAAAAAAATAAACACAATAATCCTTTTTCTATTTTATAAGAATTAAAGAAAATTGAACCATCCAAAATATATATAAAAAGACCATCCACTTAACATATTAGCGTATTTAACTACTTTTACTTTTAAAAATTTGTCGGATTGATTGGACACCGTTCTGTTGGGGGATGTCGTGCATCTACCTATAACGCTGTTCCATATGAGGAATGCAAGGCATTAAGTGAACTTATGATTGAATTTCAAATGAAAAATGGATACATAATTAAATTTCAAACTGTTTTTTTATCATTAAAATAACGTTGTAAAAAGAAGATCCCATATTAAAAAAGGATCTTCTTTAATTTCTCTAAAATAGTTCCATATCTAATGGGTAACGTCCACCATTAACGGTAAATGTTTGTGTATACTGCCGCTAAGCCATATGCTCTGATTTTCTGATTTTCGTCTGTAAATATTTTTCATTGTACTCGGAGATATCACCCCATAAAGGCGACCTACCTGTAACAGGCAGTCCTGCCTCTTTCAACGCTTTAAGCTTTTTTGGATTGTTTGTAATCAGAGTAACAGGATTTGCTCTTAGTGCTTTTAGTACATCGATGGCTTCATCATAGTTCCTTGAATCATCAGTAAAACCAAGCTCCTCATTCGCTTCAACAGTATCATAGCCATTTTCCTGAAGAAGATAGGCGATAGCCTTGTTAAATAATCCTATTCCTCTGCCTTCATGATTAGCTAAATAGAATACCGCTCCCATTCCGTGCTCGGAAACCATCTTCATCGATTGTTTAAGCTGGAAACCACAATCGCAACGCTTGCTGCCAAAGATATCTCCTGTATGGCAGATTGAGTGCATTCTAATTAGCGCATTCTCGCCATATTCAAAATCTCCATAAACAAGGACACTTGATTGTTGATATTCTGCTAGATTTAGAGACGTTAACTGATCAATCACACGCTGGAAATCCTCTGTCCCGTGCTCGCTCTTCAGCCAGCTATACCATTTAAACTCGACCGTTTTCCCGTCTAAATTAACAGGCAGCTTGATTGGTCCAACCAGATAGATCGCTTCATTGCCTTTTTTTATCATTTTAATTTTATCTTCTAATATAGTGAAAACATTTGAGTTTATTTGAACTTGTTCCACTAGAATTCCCCCGATTCGATAGTTTCGTAGATTTATGATATCAATTATTTTCTTTCACGGGCTGGATCGTAACGGAATACCTCTGATTCTCGTTTACAAAATGGAGTGTAATAACTTGTCCCCACCCCATTCGGTTCAGGTACCTTCTTTTACACTTTATAAATTTTCTAAAAATTGTCCCATTCTTTTCATCGCCTCATGCAGTTTTTCCATTGAAGTTGCATAAGAGCAGCGGATATGCCCTTCTCCACTATTTCCGAAGGCACTTCCGGGTACAACTGCTACCTTATGTTGAATTAGAAGTTTTTCCGCAAACTGTTCTGACGTTAACCCAGTTTGGCGAACCGATGGAAATACGTAGAAAGTACCTTCTGGTAAATGACAATGTAATCCCATTTCATTTAGTTGGTTTACTAGAAAATTACGTCTTTCACGATAGGAATTTCTCATCTAATTATATATCTCTGTCCATTTCTTAAAGCTTCAATTGCTCCGTATTGAGTTATGGATGGAGCACTTATGGTTGCGTGTTGAAGGACCTTTACAATTGGTTGCGTTAACCACTCAGGAGCACATATATATCCTAATCTCCATCCAGTCATCGCAAATGCTTTTGAAAAACCGGATACAAGAATCGTCCGGTCTCTCATTCCCTCAATGGAGGCTATCGAGCAAAAGGTGTCTTCTTCATATGTCAATTCAGCATATATTTCATCAGTAATAACCAATAAATCATATTTTACGATTATTTCAGCTAATGCTTCTAATTCCTGCTTTTTCAGCAAACTTCCTGTAGGGTTATTCGGAAAACAAAGAATAATTGCCTTTGTTCTTGAGGAAATGCTTTGTATAATTTGTTCAAGTTGAGGTTTAAACTCGTTTTCAAAGGTAGTAACAATTGGCACAGGTTTCCCCCCAGCCATTGCAACCAATGCCTCATAAGCAACATAGCTAGGTTCAACTATCAGCACTTCGTCACCTGAATTAATAATAGCCCTCAATGAACCATCTAAGGCTTGACTACCTCCTACCGTAACAATTATTTCTGTATCAGGTGAGTAGGAAACTTGAAAACGGTTACCCATATAATATGAAATTTCCTTACGTAGTTCTATTAATCCTTCTATTTCTGTATTCGTAGTATACCCTCGTTCAATAGATTGTATAGAAGCATGACATATAGACCAAGGTGTGATAAAATCCGGTTCTCCAACTCCTAATGAGATTACTCCTTCCAAACTATTAGCTAAATCAAAGAAACGACGAATACCAGAAGGTTTTATTTGTTCCATTCGAGAGGATAGATACGATTTCATAGATGTATACCACCATTTTTAATTATCTTATTAACTGTTCTTTACTACCAAGTTTGCAGCAAAAATTAGTAAGGTATCCTGCCTATCTATACAATAAAAATGCCAAAATCTACTCCTTTCTGACCAACCTTCAATAAGAAAGCAATCATTAAGATTACCTTTCAATCTATATTAAAGAAACATCAGATAAAATAACCATCCAATTACCTATTTATTCAATCATCCTTTTCCGAAAAGACAAGATTTGTTCCTTAATAACAAAAATATCAAACAGCATATCTTGTTTAATAAATGGTTTTTTATTAGAAAAATAAAATGTGATTCGTAATAAAAAGTGGATGCGAATAAAAGATCAAAATTGGGTGGTTTAAAACTTTCAAAATCTTTTATGATTATTGAATAGCTTCCTATTGCAACTATTACATAAAAGGAATAAATTGCGAATGGAACTTACAGTGATTTTTTAACTAGGAAGGAGCATTTAGGTATGAGCCTTATCCAAGAAAAGGGCAAATGGAGAAGGAATATATTTCTTCTGAGAGATTTAAATAACAAAAATATAGCTGCGGGGACAGTTGCGGGAATATTCGTTATAACAGGTCCATCTGCTCTAATACTAGAAGCTTCAACAAATGGAAGTTTTAGTGCAGCACAAAATATACTCTGGATATTTGCGGTTTATGTAATCGGAGGTATATTGGGAATTTTCCTTCCTTTATACTACCGAATACCTATCGTTGGAGGTCATACTTTAACAGGAACTGCATTTCTTGCCACTATGACAGGTCAGTTTTCTTTTAATGAATTAATAGGTGCATACATCGTTTCAGGACTATTTATATTAGTGGTTGGATCACTTAGTATTTTTTCAAGATTAGTTAAATTGGTACCTAGGGAAGTTATTTCCGCAATGCTGGTAGGAATGATTATGAAATACATGGTAAATTTCATCATTTCAATAACCCAACTTTTGCTCGTTGGAACTATTTCTTTGATTACTTTTTTTGTTTTTAGTAGATGGAGGACAAAAATTCCCCCTGTGATTGCGGCAATTGTCATCGGGACAATTGTATTATCCCTAACCTATCCCATAAATATAGGTGATATAGTTCTTGGAAAGTTTCTTCCGCAAATTCAAAAGCCGAATTTTACTACAGTCAGCATTCTTTCTGTATCGATACCACTTGCATTATTAATTTTAAGTAACGATGTGGCGGTTGGAGTAGGTGCATTAGAACAAAATCAATATCGTACTCCCATTAATCGAATTGTTTCATTAAGTGGAGTATTTTCTGTTATCTCAGGCTTCTTTGGGGGGCAATCTGCAAATATAGCCGGTATGGCAACTGTCATTTGTTCGGATGAAGAGGCAGGTCCGAAGGAAAAAAGATACATGGGAGCCGTCGTTGCTGGTGTTCTATTATTAACTTTTGGGTTATTTTCATGGAGACTTGTTCCTTTTATTCAAGCATTACCGAAAGAATTTATCTCCATAATTGTGGGATTTTCACTTCTTGGTGTGTTCGGTAAAAATATCCATGAAAGTTTCTCGAATCCATCAATGAAAACAAGCGCAACATTCGCCTTAATTATTTCCTTATCCAATATAACTATATTAAATATAAGCTCCCCGATTTGGTCCTTATTGATAGGCACCTTAATTGCTAGATATATTGAAAAGGATCCAATGGGGAAAAGGGAGAATAATAGAAAAAGAACCGCTTAAAAAGAAAAGTAACCAATCCATTAATTTATACAGAAATGCGTTTAAAGAGGCTTTAAAATACTAAAAAAGAAACGCTAAAACCTTCGTTTTAGCGTTTCTTTTTTAGTTATCTATACGGTGTAACAATGGTGTGAACAACCTTCTATAAATCTATAAACCTTTTTTATCAAAATAGGACCTCAAAAGCTGATATTATTTTGTAGCATGAACCTCTATAAATTCATCATCAGCTTCAATGCAACCTTTAATGATGGCATATGTCGCCCAAACACTTCCAATAATATAACCAAAAGAAAATAGGTATGCAAAGAACATGTGAACTCCCCCTTTTATTTAACAATCTTTTAAATATGAATGCATCATTCCAGGCGGTTAATTGGCATTAACCTCACCCCTATAATAAGAAATTTAGATAGAATATGAACCATCCAATATCCATGTATTTTGACCATCCATATCAACTTCCATGAAAAATCCAAAAACGACAAAAAGACGTGAATTTCACGTCTCCATTTTTCGTTGATTATATGATTTGCTTTATTTGTTTTCGCACTTGCCCCCTACTCTTAAAGGCCCACCATCGATTACAAATATCATTATCTTATTTTAATAAAATACGTATATCTCTTATCATATCGTCATAAGGCACAGTCATTCCATCATAATCTTTCACGACACTCCCTTTTTGATCAATAAGATAAAAGGAAGTGCCATGGATGACTTGGTTATCTGTTCCTGGTTTTTTCACAATAGTTTTAAAATTCTTTAATGCATATTCTTCAATAAATTCTTGTGAATATCCTGTTAACAGGTGCCAATTTGACAATTCTCCATTAAATTTCATTACATATCCTTTTAATTCTTTAGGAGTGTCTACTGATGGGTCGACACTAAACGAAACGATTTCCACGTCTAAGCTTTTCTCTTTTAACATACCTTGTAGCTTCGTCATATTTGCCGTCATAGGCGGACATACGGTTGTGCAATTGGTAAAGATAAAATCTGCGACCCACACTTTCCCTTTTAAATCTGTTAAACTTATATCTTTTTCTACTTCTGTTTTGGCATGGAAATCGTCCAATTTCCAATTTAGTGGATCTTTTATTCCTCCTTGGCAGCTAGTCAGGAGTATAATGCAGAAAAAGGATAGACAGATTTTAACAATAAGCTTCACAATTTTACCTCCTCTATTAGTAAAAAAGCCATTTTCTATAGGAAAAAAATGACTTTTTTTAGGAAAGAGAATATTATTTCCTCCGCTCCACGTTCTCTTGCTACTCGTTGTTAACTATTAATTTTAAAAGCATCGGGGGGAGTATGCCTTATACGATTATATTAATAGAAAGAAGATTGAATTTGACCATCCAAATGGAATAAAATACTTCCATCCACTTTAGAAGAGAAGACATTTTAATTCAAAATTAATTCTTATTAATTCCGCAACAAAGTTTTGACAATTTTGTGAACAAAGGGAATAATAGTTATATAGGGGAAGTGGCAGAAATGCTCCTTACAAAAAAATACAAGATTATTATGTTTACCAAATATAAAAGCCATTTTATGTTTTTCCAATAATGTATCCCCATACAAAGGAGGACATTATGATGAATTCACATTTGAAAATATTAAATACAACAAGATGGGCCGGCGGTATTACATTAATGATCGGCATCATGATCTTTTTATACGGTTTAATAAGCGATTCTTATCCAGTCATTGGTATTGGTATAGGAACCATTGTAGGAGCCGTTCTTTTTTTCCTTATGGGGATGTTCTTTATTACAGCCGTGGAGATGGTAGAAAACACTTCAAAGGGAATTGAAATTCCACGAATGAAATCAAGAAATGGATTGTATCTAGTAAAAAAATAATCATGACTGTTAGCAACGTATTAATACAAATGAAAAGAGAGCGTCCAAAGACACTCCCTATCTTCTTACATATCCCAGAGAAAGATTAGCAATGTGCCAAAAATCGTAATCAAGGCCATGGCAATCATAAAACATACTTTAGCGTATATTATCCATTTATCTTCTGTTTCACCAGCATGCATGAATACAACGAGCTGAAGGAATGCCTGAGCAAATGAAGTAGTAACAAGGATAGTTATACCTGCTGCAAAAGACAAATCCAAAAAGTAAACTGTAAGAGCGACTGCCGATAATACGAGGGAAAAGACAAAACCCATTATTTGTTTTCGCGGAAATAATTCGCTCATATTACATCATTCCTTTCAAATAGATGAAGCTGAAGATAAAGATCCAAACCACATCTAAGAAATGCCAATAAAGAGAGAAGATAAATGATTTATTGGCTGCTTCCGGAGTCAAGCCCCTTTTATTTATCTGGATAAGAATAGCTGCTCCCCAGAATAAACCGAAAGAAACGTGTGCGCCATGTGTTCCTAATGTAGTCATCAGAATGGCGGTAAATGCACTGGTTTGCAGTGTAGCCCCTTCATGAATATACGTAATAAATTCATCTATTTCAAAGCCAAGAAAACCTAGACCAAGAAGAAGTGTAATCACAAAAAATGTCAGCATCGCTTTTGTGCGTCCAAGACGCATTGCATGAATACCGAGCCCGATTGTAAAACTGCTTGTCAATAATAGTAATGTTTCAATTAAAACAGGAGTCATCTCGAAAATTTCAGCGCCACCCGGACCATTTCCAATTCTATGCTCTAACGTAAAATACGAAGTAAAAAGAGTGGCAAATAGCATAATTTCAGCTGCTAAGAAAACCCAAAAGCCAAAAATGTTCAGTCCGTTTTGTTTTGTACTATATTCTAATGGAAGCGAGTGGTCGATTTTCATTAGTTAGCACCTCGCAATTTTGTTTCAGTTTCTTTAATTTCGTTAACAGAAATATAGCGACCATGATCTTTCTCAAATGAGCGATGGAACATACAAGCAAATATAGCAAGGGTTGAAATAATGGCTGGAATCCACAATGAAAATACTAATGAAAATCCCCATACAAAGAAAATGGCGCTCAGTATAAATGGAACCCCGCTATTACTTGGCATATGAATTTTTTCCCAATTTCCCGGGAACAGTTCATGACCTTTTTTCTTTGAATCCCAGAATGCCTCAATAGAAGCAACATGAGGTGTAACGGCAAAATTATATTCCGGTACCGGAGTAATGGTAGCCCATTCAAGTGACCGTGCATCCCATGGATCAGCACTGATATTTCTAGATGAATAACGAACGCTGTAGTAAACGTTGTATACGATTAAAGCAAAGGCGATTGCCATTATGCCTGCGCCTACAAATGAAACCATATTTAATGGTCCATAACCAGTCGTCTCAGAATAAGTGTACATACGGCGCGCCTGTCCGTCTAAACCAGTGATGTACATTGGGAAAAAGGCTAGGCAAAATCCGATTGATAGAAGCCAAAAGGTCCATTTGCCAATTCTTTCATTTAACATAAAGCCAAACATTTTCGGCCAATAGTAGGTAAGCCCGGCAAGCATGGCAAATACAACGCCTGGGATAATCACATTATGGAAATGAGCTACTAAGAACATGGTGTTATGGTATTGGTAGTCAGCTGCAGACATCGCAAGCATAACCCCTGTAACCCCGCCGATTACAAAGAGTGGAATAAACCCAATCGTATACAGCATTGGGACAGTAAATCGAATCTTTCCTTTCCATAATGTAAATAACCAGTTAAAAATCTTAACTCCTGTAGGAACCGAGATGGCCATTGTTGTGATCGAAAAGAAACTGTTTGCCAAAGCCCCTTGACCCATTGTAAAGAAATGGTGGGCCCAAACCATACATGATAAAGCTGAAATGATAACCATTGAACCAACCATCGATTTATAACCATAAAGGTTACGGCTGGAAAAGGTTGAAATAATTTCGCTATATATCCCAAAGGCAGGCAATACAAGGATATATACTTCAGGATGTCCCCAAACCCAAAACAAGTTGGCCCAGAGCATATCCATCCCGCCATTCGTAGATGCAAAGAAATGGGTGCCAAAAAGTCGATCCATGGTTCCCATAGCAAGTGCGACTGTTAATACAGGGAAAACTGTTACAATGATCAGATTCGTAACTAAAACAGACCATGTGAACATCGGCATTTTCATTAACCTCATGCCAGGTGCTCTCATCTTAATAATAGTTGTTATCATGTTAATGCCTGTCATAAGTGAACCTAGGCCGGATATTTGAATAGATAACATATAATAGTTCGTTCCGACCGATGGACTTAACTTATTCCCTGCAAGTGGAAAATAAGAAGTCCATCCTGCATCTGGTGAACCTCCGACAACAAAGGAGATATTAAAAAGCATCGCTCCGAAAAAGAATAACCAAAAGCTTAATGCGTTTAATCTAGGAAAAGCAACATCACGCGCTCCAATTTGTAATGGAACAAGATAGTTCATAAAAGCAAAGATAAATGGCATTGCCATAAACATTAGCATGATAACCCCGTGTGTTGAGAAGACTTCATTATAATGCTGTGCATCCAGCAGCTTATTATCTGGTACCGCAAGCTGGGCACGCATCATTATGGCATCCACTCCCCCCCGGAATAACATTATCAAGGCTGAGAATAAATACATAATACCAATCCGTTTATGGTCCACTGTTGTTAACCATTCACGCCATAAATATCCCCATTTTTTAAAATAGGTTAAGCCCGCAATAATGGCAATCAAGGTAAGTCCAATCGCAACCATTGAAGCATAAATTGCGATACCTGTATGCGGTACGGCAAAACGTTCTAAGAATTCCATCCTTTATTAACTCCTTTCGAGATTATTTATGTTTTATCATGAGATTATTACATAAATGATTACTATTTACTCGTGATGATCGTGTTCGGGCGTTTCTTTTTGCATGCTTTCTTTATTAGCTTTTTCAGGTCCATCAGACCCACTGTGATTATGTTCAGGAGGAGGATTAAAGCCTAAATGAGTGCCTGTAAATGTCATTTGTCCAAAATGACTAGGTTTTAATAGCTCATCAAATTTATTCTCTGTTAAAGGCTTTGCCGTTTTCTTCACATCTTTTACCCATTTATCAAAATCCTTTTGAGGCATTGCCGTTACATTGAACGTATTTTCTGCAGTTCCCTTACCGCTAAAGCTGGCGTTACGTCCCATCATTTCACCTGATTCATCAGCAGCTAAGTGCAATGTTGTAACCATATCAGCCATTGCATATTTTTGCCCACCAAGCTGCGGAATCCAGAAACTTGTAATTGCACTATATGAATATATCTTAAATTCAATCGGACGGTCTGTTGGAATGTACAAATAGTTAACCGTTTCAATATTTTCTTCCGGGTAACTAAAATGCCATTTCCAATCAGAGGATGAAGCATAAATAACTAAAGATTCCTTATCCTGATATGCTATTGGTTTTGCTTCTACAATGTAATTGCTTTGAACAGATACGAATGATAAGTAAGAAACAATGATGACAGGAATTCCTACACAGATTGCCTCTACCCAGTTCTTTCCTTCAATGTGAGGCGGTTCATAGTCTGGGCTTTGCTTTGAGGCACGATACTTAATTAACATATATATCAAAATTGTGAAAACAATAATCACAATAAATGACATGATGCTGATGGATAACACAATATCATTGGCTTGCCTTTGGGCTTGAGGCCCTTTTGGATCAAGGACCATAAGCGGCTCACATCCTGTAAGCACTGTGATAATAGAGAAAACAAACAGCAATAAAACACTTTTTAATTTCATATAATACCCCTTTCTTTAATCTAAGAGATTTCCAAGTTTTATGTTTTATAGAATGTAATTTATTTCACAAATCAAACTATAATCCAAGAATCTTCACGGCAGAACTAGTACCTATTCTTGATGCACCTGCCTCGATCATTGATTTTATATCAGCAATGTCACGAACGCCCCCCGATGCTTTAACCCCAACATTAGGCCCGACTGCTCTCCTCATTATTTCAACATCTTCTACAGTTGCTCCGTTTAAAGAAAATCCTGTTGAAGTTTTGACATAGTCTGCCCCGGCTTTTACAGAAATTTGGCATGCGCGAACTTTTTCTTCTTCTGTTAGTAAGCAAGCCTCTATAATTACCTTAACTAATGCTCTTCCTTTTGAAGCATCTATAACCACTCGAATATCTTGCTCTACCAGTTCATCATTTTTATCTTTCAATGCCCCAATATTGATTACTGTATCAACTTCCGTCGCGCCATTCTCAATTGCATTTTTGGTTTCAAATGCTTTTGTTTCGGGCGTATTCGCCCCTAAAGGAAACCCTATGACCGTACACACATTTATATCCGAATCGCGCAAAAGGTCTGCTGATAATCTTACCCATGCAGGATTTACGCATACAGAAGCAAAACCATATTGCTTTGCTTCTTGACATAAATTAACGATTTCTTTTTCTTTAGTAATAGGTGAAAGTAATGTATGATCTATTAATTTTGCAAAGTTCATTTATTTCGCCGCCTTTTTATTTTTTTATTTAAATGCTAAGTGTTCCTTGATAACACGAAGTGTTCTTAGTTGTTCATCCTCTGCACCTTGAACAGGAAGACCGGCTTCGATATTTTTTCTTGTGTATACTAAATTATCTTCCGTAATAATCTCACCTGGAATAAAAATTGGGATTCCAGGCGGATAAACCATTACAAATTCTGCAATGATTCTTCCAGCAGACTGTTCAAATGGAATCACTTCCGTTTCAGCGTAAAAAGCATCACGTGATGTTAAAGCCAACGGAGGAATCTCAGGTAACAAGACCGAACTGTCTACATTCATGTCCGCTTGCACTTTGAAATCCTGAGATAATTCAGTTAATGCTTTAATAAGTGTGTGTAAATCTTTCTGTGTATCTCCAGGTGTTACAATACAAAGGATGTTGTACAGATCGGACAATTCGACTTCAATATTAAATCTATTTCGCAGCCACTTTTCAACATCAAACCCTGTAATCCCTAACTCTTTTACAGATATTAATAGTTTCGTAGAATCCATCGCAACTGCAGCACTTGATTCCAGGATTTCATGACCCATACAATAAAGATGAGGAATTTCATTAATTTTCGAACGTGTTTCTTCAGCTTTATGAATCGTATCTTCCAACAGTGCTTGTCCTTCAGTAGCTAATGATTTTCTAGCAACATCTAATGATGCCAGTAATAAATAAGATGTCGAGGTAGTCGTTAGCATACTCAGAACCGCTTGTACCCGTTTGGGTGAAACAAGATTTCCCCGTAAATTTAAAATGGAGCTTTGAGTAAGGGAACCGCCTAATTTGTGCACACTTGTCGCCGCCATATCAGCACCTGCCTCCATCGCGGATAACGGCAGCTCCTTATGAAAATGAATATGTGCTCCATGTGCTTCGTCTACAAGAACAGGAATATTTCTGGAATGTGCAATGTTGACAATTTTTCTTAAATCCCCAGAAATGCCATAATAGGTTGGATTGATAACTAGAACAGCTTTTGTATCTGGGTGCAAAACTAATGCACTTTCAATAGAATCTGGTGTAATTCCATGAGAGATTCCAAAGTAGGGATCTACTTCCGGATGAATAAAAATAGGAACTGCCCCTGAAAAAACAATCGCACTCATGATCGATTTGTGAACATTTCGAGGCACGAGAATTTTATCTCCCGGTCCGCAAACGGACATAATCATCGCCATAATGGCCCCGCTGGTTCCCTGTACAGAGAAGAAGGTATGATCCGCACCAAATGCTTTGGCAGCTAACTCTTGTGACTGCTTGATAATTCCTTTTGGAAGATGTAAATCATCAAGAGGTCCAATGTTGATTAAATCGATGGAAAGAGCATTTTCACCAATAAATTCTCTAAACTCAGGGTTCATACCATTCCCTTTTTTATGGCCGGGAATGTGGAATTGAATCGGGTTGTTTTCTGCATGTATTTTTAAAGCTGTAAATAATGGAGTTTCAAATTGGTTTACCAATTCTTTCACACCCTTTCTCATCTTGGAATCAGTAGTAGATCATAGTTGTAACAGATGATGAAAGTGTTCTTTTGAAACATACTTTCCTACAAAGAAAGAACCAAACTCGCTAAATCGGGCACTAACTTCATCAAACCGCATTTCATAAATTAGTTTTTTAAATTGAATAGGATCATTTCCAAATAAAGCTACACCCCACTCATAATCATCAAGTCCAACAGATCCTAATATGATTTGTTTTACTTTCCCAGCATAATTTCGGCCAATTAAGCTATGGCTCCTCATCATCTGTTTGCGCTCTTCGGTTGATAACATATACCAATTATCATTACCTTTGCGAAGCTTATTCATAGGATAAAAACAAATGTAGTCGGTTAAAGGTATTTTCGGAAACAATCGTTCCCTAATTTCCGGTTTATGATAAGGATCCTCACCTTTAGGCAGGTAATTACTGAGTTCCACTACCGATACATACGATGTAGACTGGACAGTAAAATCAGCGAATCTTGTTTTATTAAAAGATAATTCCATTTGAGTTAATTCCTCAAGGGTTGGACGCAGAAACATAATCATGATATCTGCTTTATGACCTACTATTTGAAAGAGGGCATGACTGCCTTCTGACTTTTCTTGGCTATTTGTCCATTGGTTACATAATTCCATCATCTCTTCAAGGACTTCTTGACGTTGATGGTCACTTAGAGATTTCCAGGACTTCCAATCTATTTTGCGAAAATCTGCTAGGCAGTACCAGCCTTCAAGTGTTTCTGTAGCATTAGACATTATTTTCTACCTCCTTTGTCATTACTTCATTTATTCCTGAATAAATCAATTTAAAGAGTTCTTCTATATCCTCTTCTTCCACACAAGAAAAAGCGATTCTTAAGTCCGTTGCGTTAATGGCTATAGTGCCTACTCCATATTCATCTAACAAATGAAGTCTCAGCTTTTCAGCATCAACATTTAATAGCTTTAAACACATAAAATATCCTGAGTTAAATGGATAGAAATCCCAAACTTTCTTATAACTTTCCTGGCGGACAATCTCTTTTACCTTTATTGCTCTGCGCTTCATTACTTCAAATTTTTGATGTTTTTCAATTTCAAATTCAATAGATTGCAATGAATTTAAAACAATTGTCTGAGATAGGTGCGAACTACTAGAAATCGTCCCACGGATTAGACCTCTTGTTTTCTGTTCCAGTATTTCTAATATTTCTGGACTTTCCGAAGCAAAGGTAATAAATCCAACTCTTAGTCCCCATACATAAGTTTCTTTTGTTGCCCCGTCCACCTTGATAGGCAATATTTTGGGATGGAGTCCGGCTAAACTTCCAAATAAAGATTCTTTTACCGAATCTCCGTAAAAAAGTCCGAAATAGGCATCATCAAGAATGACAACAACATTAATACCCGCTTCTGCCGCTCCCTTAACCACTGAAATAATTCCTTTAACTTCCTCTTCTCCTGGGGTGTATCCTGTAGGGTTATTCGGGAAGTTTAGAAGCACGATTGCCTTACCTGTATCTTTTTGTTCCAGTAAACGTTCCCTGAATGCCGATACATTAAATTTTCCAAACTCATCAAACAGCATAAAAGTCTTAAGATGGGCGCCTCTTCGGATATGAAAAATATGTTGATAGTTACCCCAAAATTTATCTGGAAGGATAATAGCGTCGTTCTCATCAACAAATAGATCTGCTGCAAGACTTAACCCATGGGTTAAGGCATTGGTTGTAATAGGAAGCCCAATACTTTTATCCTCCAGAGACGGATTTTCCCGTAGTAATTTCTTCTTCCATTCCAAACGCAATTCTAATTTTCCGGAAGGCGGGGCGTACGGATAAATATCCTCAGGGGAATAACCTTGTAATGTTTCCTGTATATGTTCAAAATGCATTGGCATATTTTTTTCAGTAGCAATTCCTATTGTTGCATTAAAACGAGTAGCTTTTTTGCTTGCTTCAGCACTTTGGCTTAAGATACCTTTTGGATAATATAGCTTCTTGCCTAAATTGGATAATAAGTCATATACATTAGAATTATGTTTAATTAAGTCATCATTTAGCTTCCTGGCAAGTTCGTTCATTTGATCTCTCCTTCAAAACTTAACCAACCTTATTTTTACTTCTATTTGTGAATAGATCATTGTGAGTCAATTCACAAATTTACCGATAAATATCATTATTTACCCGCTTGCGTTTGGTAGATTCAAATCTACACTCTAATAATAAAAGATTTAACATTTTTTTAATCATCCATTTACACACTTTTTTAACCATCCATTTACGAAAAAGAGCACACATGAATCCAATCCCAATAGGATAGAATTCGTGTGTGCTCGAAGTACATATTATATTAGTGCTTTAAAGGAACGCCTAATTACATCCCCACGGCTAATAATCCCAACCAATTTATCTCTGAATTAAGAACTTAAACAAATTTTATTCCAACTCTATTATTGAAAATTTGATTATTGTTTTTAAATACAAAAAATCCTCCTACATAGTCAATTACCAACTGATGGTCATATGCTTCCTCAAAGCTTTCATCAAATAAAAAATCAATATTATTTACCGTAATTGTTTTTTCAATAGGTGAAACAGTTCTTCTTGGTATGACATTGATTTCATAAATAGTATTGACTATATCACAGCTACCTTTATCAAAGGATAATTGAACCAATTTATCATTACCTACCTGCTTAAGTGCTTTATTGGCGTTATTTGTAACAGTTAACTCCATAAATATACCTCCTAGAATTTTATAAAAAATTTACTTTAAATGCGATTATAAGAAAAAACAAATTTTTATGGACCATCCATTTCAATCATATTTTTCCAATCCACATAGAAAAATATTTTCTTTTTATAACAAAATTGCAACAGTTGGAACAATAAAAGAAATAGAAGCCCTTTTTAAATTAAAAAAAGGACGCAATTCTTTATATGGAATCGCGCCCCATTTGTTTAATAGAGAAGTTCTCACTACAAAATTTTTTGTCCTCTTAAAACGAATTTTTATTCTTCTAAACTACCTTTTGGTCCGAAGAATTCAAAGTGGATCCTCTCTTCTTCTACACCCAAGTCTTTTAGTGAACGGTAAATCGCCTTCATGAACGGGCTTGGACCACAGAAATAAAAGTCTGAATCATTAATCACAACATTGTTTTTTAACCAATCTTGAGTCACATACCCTTCAAAGTCAAAACAGTTGTTTTGGTGGTCCTCCTCTGTTGGTGAATTATAAAATACAAAAGATTTCACATTGTCATTTAAGGCGATTTTTTCCACTTCTTCTTTTAAAGCGTGCACGCTGCTGTTTTGGGCAGCATGAATGAATGTTACTTCACGTTCCTTCTGGGTCTCAACAATCGTTTTTAGCATACTTACCATCGGAGTTAGGCCGACACCGCCGCTTAAGAGGACAACAGGTGATTCTACATTTAAATTCAAGACAAAATCCCCAGCAGGTGCACTTACCTTAAGAATGTCACCCTCATTTACATGGTCATGAAGGTAATTTGAGACCTTGCCGTCAGGCATTTGTGTACCCGCTTCACGTTTGACACTAATTCGATAGTGATCTTTTCCCGGCGCATCCGAAAGGCTGTATTGACGGATATGCGTAAACGTTTCGCTTTCCATTTCCAACTTAATGCTAATGTATTGTCCGGGCAGGAAGTCTGCAATTTCCTTTTGATCTTTTGGTTTTAAATAAAAAGAAGTGATAACATCGCTTTCCACTACTTTACGATCGACTATGAAATGACGAAATCCATCCCAGCCTCCGTTCTGATTAGCCGCTTGATCGTACAATTCAGCCTCAATACTAATAAACATACCAGCAATAACACCATAGGCCTCGGCCCATGCATCAATAATTTCATCTGTCCCCGAATCCCCTAGTACATCCTTGATTGCAAGTAACAGGTATTTTCCTACTATCGGGTAATGTTCTGGCTTTATTCCAAGACTACGGTGCTTCTCGTTAATTTGTTTAACCACTGGACCAATAACAGAAAGATCATCGATATATTTGGCTGCAGCATATACTGCGCTTGCTAAAGCCCTTTGTTGCTTGCTTTGTTTTTGGTTTGCATGATTAAAGATATTTAGGAGTTCAGGGTGATCTTCAAACATTAATTGATAAAAACGAATTGTAATTTTTTCCCCATGTTGTTCCAATACCGGAACAGTTGATTTTACAATGTCTATACTTTTTTGGTTTAACAAAATAAACACTCCTTTAAAATGGTTAATAAACACTATCCTTACAGTGTTTATTATAGGGTACCTAACATAGGGACTTTGTGATATAAATCACACTTTAACAGAAATCAGCCATCCAATTTCAAAGTATTTTGACCATCCACTTTAGTTTGTTATAAAAATCTGCCAACGACAAAGAGACGTGATTTTCAAGTCACAATCTATAGTTGATTATTTAATATTTTTTTATCAATCCTCTGTAAAGGGACTACACTTCCCTTAAGACACGCATGTCTTATTCGTCCTGCCTACAATAAATCTGTCTCAAACTTATACCATTACAAAGTTAGTAGAAAGTAATTCTTTATAGAACTTATCGAATTGGTCAAGATCCATTTGTTGTTGTGAATCAGAAAGGGCAACGACGGGATCTGGATGCACTTCAGCCATAACGCCATCTGCTCCAATTGCAATAGCAGCCTTAGCAGCTGGAAGAAGCAAATCTCTTCTTCCTGTCGAGTGTGTAACGTCTACCATAACCGGCAAATGGGTCTCTTGTTTTAAAATCGGAACCGCTGAAATATCAAGCGTATTTCTTGTAGCTTTTTCAAAAGTTCTGATACCGCGCTCACAAAGAATGATTTTGCCATTGCCTTGAGCCATAATATACTCTGCAGCATTGATAAATTCTTCAATCGTGGCAGCTAATCCCCTTTTTAATAAAATAGGCTTATTAACTTCACCTGCAGCTTTTAAGAGCTCAAAGTTTTGCATATTACGTGCACCTATTTGAATGATATCAATATAATCCACTGCCATTTCAATATCTGCGGGGCTTACAATTTCGCTTATTACAGCCATATCAAATTCATCAGCAACACGTTTTAATATTTTTAATCCTTCTACCCCTAATCCTTGGAAATCATATGGAGAAGTTCTAGGTTTATATGCTCCGCCTCGTAGGAGTTTTAGACCTTTTTCTTTCATCGCTCTTGCAACTGTTGATACTTGCTCATACGACTCAACCGAACATGGTCCAAAGACGAAGCAAGGTTTACCATCCCCAATATGTTCACCTTTTAGTGTAACGATTGTATCTTCAGGCTTTTTCATACGTGAAACAAGCAATACTTTTTTATGTTCATCTTTTTGTAAATCTAAACCTGCTTTAAAAATTTCCTTAAATATATGATCGATTGTTGAGTTGTCAAACGGTCCATTATTATTTTCTTTAATGAAGTCTAGCATTTTTCTTTCACGGACTGGATCGTAATGGGATACCCCCTGATTCTCTTTAATCTGGCCGATTTCCTGAACCAAACAAGCCCTTTCATTTATGAGCTTCAACAATTCCAAATTTAATTCGTTAACTTCCGTTCTCAATTGATCTAAGTTGTCATTAGCCATTATATTTCCCCTTCCAATCTATTACTATTGAGCTTTATAAGCTGAATGAATAAAGAATGCTAGCAGTTTACCAGGAAAGATTATATCTAAAAATTATTAAAACTTTTGTATAATTAGGCATAATCCCAAAAATAACCTTATCTTCACCACCTTCTTTTCTATCATAATAGAAAAATTTTAGGATGATCCATCCAATATGGTTCTACATTACTCATCCACTTTTTGAATCATCCAAATCTTAAAACAAAGTGCTGATAAATATGATATTGTTTTAAAGAAAAAGCTAAAGCCCTTCTGAATTGAAGGGCTTTAAATGAATATAGAATAAAAGGTACTTTGAAAATATATAAAGTATTTCCTAAACAAATTGGATGGTGTAAACCTGTCACCATCCAATTTGATCAACGTGAGAATGAGCTGCGTCCTCTGTAGTTTTGTAATTTTTTCCTGAATTACAGAAGTTTATTTTCTTGGTAGCTTAATAATTATTATAAGTAAGAAGGAAATACTATCTAACAAATACATTTATTTAGGTGATTCTATGCATACAATGTTTGCTGTTTTTTTTATCATAATTAGTTTATTCTTTGGTGTTTGGAAACGCCTAAATGAATTTTACCCAACTTTATTATTTTGGATTATAGGTGACCTGCTTTACGCTTCGTTACTACATGATTTTAGGGTATGGGAATTTCATCCTATGTGGATTGACCACTTTATTCTTCCTACACATACCGTCATTGCTACTTCAATCGCATTTTTAATTTATCCATGTGTCATTGTTGTTTTCTTAGGTAGATTTCCTGTATCACGTTTTAAAAAAATTGGTTGGATCGTTTTGTGGGCGTTGATTTTCCAAGGTATTGAAGTAATAGCCTATCTATATAAAAGTATAATTTATCATCACGGATGGACACTTGCCTGGTCTTTAATTTTCAACATAGTTACCTTTTCATTATTAGCCATTCATAATTGGAAACCATGGGTAGCATGGCTTTTATCTATTTTAAATATAATTTTGTTGTGGGTATTATTTCATCCTCCACTTCCTAAGTAAAAAGAAGTCTGTTCCAAAAAATCGAATCCAAGAATGTGATTAAATAATTAATGGTAATGATATCATTAATAACTAATTGGAGAACTGAAGAAGGCTCGTTATCTAAGCCTTCTTCCAGTAACTAGTCCTTATTTGTTGAATAATAATAAAAGACCGCCAGATGGATTAATGGTATAATTAAATATCTAATATTCTAATGGTGATAAATGTGGATTATTTTTTGATATTGATTTTCCTTCTGGTTTGCATAATTTTATTTTTCAGATTTAAAAAACTTTATATTAGAACTTCAACCATGGCTATGGTTATGGCAATTGGGATTGTTACGCAAGGTGTTCTATTAAACTATTTCGGAATCCAGTTCTTCCAACACATATTTGGAAAAATTCTAAGCATTATTAACCTATCCCTTTGGTTTGCCTTTATTCTTTCTTTGATCATTGCCAGTCTGGATGGGAAATTTAAAGACATCCATTATGCCAATCGGATCAATCGTTTTGGGATCGGTACATGGGTTGCTGGCACATCTATTAGTGGCATTTTATTTTATAAACAATTTATCGAATTGGGATTTATTTCGGTTATTCTTGCTTTTATTAATATCTTCCTGTGGATGATTTATATTGGGATCAGTGTAAAAACTTTTATAGAAATCACTCGGACAAAATCATATTCGAATGTCCATGGAATACTTCTTCTTACTACTGTAAGTACACAATCAATCGTCCTGTTACTTAACACTGTTTTCAAAGAATTCCCTGATTTCATTAATCTACCTTTACTAATCATAGGATTTAGTTTTTATCTTGTTTGTGTTTTCTTTATTTTATATAGATACATAAAAAACCCTTGGTCTATTGAAAAGGATTGGAACAATACGAACTGCATTTTACATGGGGCTTTATCTATTTCAGGGATTGCCTGTTTAGTCACCGGCATTATTAGTATTGAAACGATAAGATGGATATGGCGAGCAGCCCTTCTTATTTTCCTTATGGTTGAATCTATTGAAATATACAGGCTTTTTAAACGGTTTAAACACTACGGCTTTAAAAAAGCAATCTTTATTTATGATGTTACGCAATGGAGTAGAGTGTTTACTTTTGCCATGTTTTATACTTTTACATCCCTTATCCATACCCATTTATTGATTGGATCCATGGTGATTGACACAATCTTAAACGAAGGCGTATGGATAGTAATACTTCTTCTAATGTTTGAACTAATGCTTTATGTTAGTGATCTCATAAAAGCTAATAAACAATTATCAAGACAAATTAGTAAAGAAAACGAAGTAAGCTCTCCATTTTAATTGGGGAGCTTTTTCATTATGCCTATTTATTGTTGGCTGCCAATTGAAGCATGTGTCTGCCAGCCAAGTCTCTAAAGAATTCCTTAATTTTTGATTTTACACCATGCTAATCTTTCTATCTCTCTACCCATTTGTCTAGGATACTCTGAAAAACACCCTTTTTCGAATAAAGCTCAATCTCCATGCGGGTATCCAAGCGCAATACTGTCTGGAACAGGGTCCTTGAGCCATCGGGTTTAATGGCTTCCACTTCCACCTTTTGTAACGGACTGAGCGGCTCGTTCAACCCTATAATGGAATACGTCTCTAGACCATCCAAATTCATCGATTCATAGCTTTCTCCAGGCAAAAATTGAAGCGGCACAATCCCCATCATAACCAAGTTACTTCGGTGAATTCTTTCAAAACTTTCCGCGATAACTGCTTTGAGGCCAAGGAGGGAGGTACCCTTTGCGGCCCAATCCCTTGCACTCCCCATTCCATAGTCTTTGCCGGCTAAAATAATCAGCGGCGTATTTTCCTGTTGGTAGACCATGGATGCGGAATAGACATCCATTTCTTCCCCGCTCGGTACATAGAGAGTTGTACCTCCTGTTTTTTCTACTAATTTATTCTTAAGCCTTGGATGGGCAAAAGTTCCCCTGACAAGTACCTCATGATTTCCTCGGCGCGAGCCGTAAGAATTGAAGTTGGCGGGTTCGACGTCTTGCTCAATAAGGTATTGTCCAGCTGTACTCTCATAAGGAATGTTGCCGACCGGAGAAATATGGTCTGTAGTAACCGAATCACCGAGCATTAACAAGACTCTCGCTTGGTGAATATCTCCTGGCTTGTATTCTTTGATCTCCGCTTTGAAGAAAGGGGATGCCTTAAAGTACGTGGACCGATCATCCCACCTAAAAATCGGATGATCATCATATGCTAGACCCTGCCATTTCTCGTCCCCTTCAAATACATTTTCATAGGCTTCACGATATAAATCGGATGAAATTGTACAATCCACTAGGCTGGCAATTTCCTCGGAACTGGGCCAAATATCCTTCAAATATATCTCTTTACCCAAGTCAGATCTGCCCAATGGTTCTCTCTCCAAATCAATATCCATGGTGCCTGCGATAGCAAAGGCGATAACTAAAGGAGGAGAGACCAAATAGTTTGCTTTTACTAAGGAGTGAATGCGTCCTTCAAAATTACGATTTCCGCTTAATACGGCAGCAACCGTCAAACCCTGCTCCTGAATCTCATTTTCTACTTCTTCAGCCAGTTTGCCGCTGTTGCCAACGCATACTGCACATCCGTAACCGGTATGATAAAATCCCAGCTTTTCCAAATAGGGAAGTAATCCTGCTTTTTGCAAATATGCCGTTACCGCCTTTGATCCTGGTGCCAAAGAAGTTTGAATGGTTTTAGGTACGGTTAGGCCGTACTCCACTGCCTTCTTTGCCAAAAGCCCTGCCCCTATCATATTGAAGGGGTTTGATGTATTCGTACAGCTAGTTATAGCAGCAATCACGATGGAGCCATCCTTCAATTGCGTACTCCTATTCATCCCGTTAGAGCTAAGTGAAAGGGACTTGGGAAACGATTGTCTCACCGCAGAAATCGTAAATCTGTCTTGTGGTCGACTTGGACCCGAAACACTTGCTTCCACAGTCTGTAAATCAAACTTTATTAAGTCTGAGTAAGCTTTTCCATTTCCACTGGAATCGGGTATATGGAATAATCCTTGTTTTTTACAATATCGCTCCACAAGATCAACTTCCTCATCCCGTTTGCCCGTTATACGTAAAAATTTTAATGTCTCTTCATCAACCGGAAAGAATCCGCAAGTTGCCCCATATTCTGGCGCCATATTGGAGATGGTCGCCCGATCAGGGAGGGAAAGCCTTTTCAAGCTGGGACCAAAAAATTCGACGAATTTACCCACAACATTGTGCTTTCTTAGGAGCTCCGTTAACGTTAAGGCAACATCCGTCGCCGTAACTCCCTCCTTCAGCTGGCCAGTAATTTTGACCCCTACCACGTCGGGTACTGATATACTTACAGGGATACCTAGCATGGCTGCTTCTGCTTCGATTCCTCCAACACCCCAACCCAACACTCCTAATGCATTTACCATTGTGGTATGGGAATCCGTACCGATTACCATTTCGGGATGAGCGATGCTCTCATCATTTTGATTCGTTAATTGTACGACTTTGGTTAAGCATTCCAAATTAACTTGATGAATGATGCCATTAGCCGGTGGGATGACGCGAAAGCCTGCGAAGGATTGCTGCGCCCATTTTAAAAACCTGTATCTTTCCTGATTTCGTTCATATTCTATTTGAAGATTGTTTGAAAAAGCAGATGTCGATCCATAGTAATCAACTTGAACCGAATGATCGATAACCAAATCAACGGGAATAACGGGATTTACGTGACTTGGATCGATTCCTTCCTCCATCAATCGTTGACGAAGCGACACCAAGTCGACTAAAGCCGGAACACCCGATGCATCTTGCATAATAACTCGTGTGGGCATAAGCGGAATTTCAACCGATTCATTAGAGCCTCTTGAAGCCACTCGGATCAAATCCAGTTCCGTAAGTCCGAGTCTGCTTTGATTTCGCATGAGCGATTCAAGCAGTATCATCGTTGTATATGGCAATTTACCCACATTCACAATACCACTTTGTCCCAACGACTGCAGGCTGTTAATGGTAATCGATCCATTGGCAGTACTTAACATTTGCTGAAACACTCGTAATCCTCCATTTCTCCCTAACTATAACTTTACTTTTTGCTGAGCCTTTGGACTTGCAGATAAGTCCGAACATTTGCCAGCTTTCAAAACAAAGCTGTCTACATATTGCGGAAGACTCTGCTGAATATCCATTGCCGCCTCCAGTACGCTATCTAATGATACACCGGTATGAACTCCCATTTCCTCAAATCCGTGAATCAAATCCTCAGAAGCTATATTGCCGCTCGCTCCGGGTGCATAAGGACAGCCTCCCAATCCGCCAGTAGAGCTGTCAAAATGAACAATGCCTTCCTCCCATCCAGCCACGGCATTGGCAAACGCCATGCCTCTTGTATTATGAAGATGAAGTGAAAAAATGAAGTCCGGAAATCTCCTCATTAATTCACGAACATTGTTTTTAATTCGCAATGGATTTGCCATACCCGTTGTATCGGCAAGTGAAACTTCCTTAATTCCTAAGGAACGGTACCTTTCACATATCATCACAAGACGTTCAACTGGAATTTCACCTTCATAGGGGCATCCAAACGCAACAGAGATCGACCCCGATACCTTCATGCTGTTTTTTTCTGCTAGATCAATTAGCGGTTCAAACTTCTGAAAAGCCTCTAGCGTCTTGCAGTTTGCATTACTTATGCTATGGGAATCGGAGGCAGACAGCATCAGCTTCACCTTGTCTACGCCAGCTACAATGGCTCTTTCCAAGCCGCGGGTATTTGGAACCAGTGCCCTCAGCTTCACATGTTCCGAGCGTTTGATTCTTTTCAACACTTCATCCGCATCTTTCAATTGCGGAATCGCTTTGGGATGAACAAAAGAAGTAACCTCAATCTGTTTGTGGCCGCAATCAATCAGTTGATTAATAATTCTGACTTTTTCTTCCGTTGGAATCCATTCACTGACGCTTTGAAACCCGTCCCTTGGACAAACCTCAGTAATTATAATCTCTCTATTACTCCCCAAGTTTGAACACTCCTTTATATCACTTTTTTCTCTTTTAAACTTGCAATGGTTCCTTCGTCCAGTTCCAAGAGTTTTTTTAGAATTTCATCATTATGCTCGCCTAAATCCGGAGCAATTTGCCTGATGGAACCCGGTGTTTCAGAAAATTTTGGAACAACACCTGGGATCTTAACTTTCCCCAGACGCGGATGGTCGACTTCCACAATATTTTCTCTCGCCTGATACTGAGGATTTTCAAAAATATCCTTAATACTGTAGATTTGACTCATCGGTACGCCGCATTCGTCTAGGAGATGCTGCAGTTCGTCCTTTGTTTTCGTTTTCACCCAATCGGAAACAATCCCATTGACTTCATCAAATCGCGTCAAACGGACCGAGTTGGTATGATAGCGTTCATCCGTCAGCATATCTTCACGATTCATAGCTTTTGCCAAACGCTCAAAGGTCTTGTCGGAGCTCGTAACCAAAATCACCCACTGTCCATCCTTGGTCAGAAAATTCCCTGCAGGTGCTGAATGACCGCTCAATCCCGGTGATCTCTCTTTGATGGTGCCAGTCTGATCATAGTCCGTAACCAAAAATTCCATCATTCTAAACATTGATTCATATAAGCTGACATCTACGTATTGACCTGAGCCTTGCTCCTGACAATCCCTGTGATACAAGGCTGTAACCGCAGCAAAAGCGACATAAATCCCTGTAATATAATCCGTTAAGGAAAAAGAAGGACTGATTGGCGGGCGATCAGGGTATCCATGCAAATACGTAAAACCGCTGAAGGCTGTGGCGGGTGTACCGAAACCTGCTTTGTGTGAATAAGGGCCGGTCTGTCCATAACCTGTTACCCTGATCATGACTAAATCAGGATTGATTTTTCTCAGATCCTCATAGCCAATCCCCCATTTTTCCAATGTTCCGGTTCTGAAGTTTTCAATGACCATATCAGATTTGCTAACCAGTTTTCTTAGTATTTCCTTGCCCTCTTCCTGGTGCAAATCCAACGTAATGGATTTCTTATTACGAGCCATACCAGGCCATCTTAATCCTTCTCCTTTATAATAGGGTCCTAGATTACGCAGTGGGTCACCGACATCGGGCATTTCAATTTTAATAACTTCTGCCCCAAAATCACCAAGAAGTGTAGCACCATAGGGAGCTGCAATAACAGTTGATAAATCGAGAATACGGATACCCTCTAAGGGACCTTTCGATTTATTTAATTTCATGTATGATCACGCCCTTGAATTAATATTAAATCAATTGATTTCTCTTCAAAAAAGGTATACGTAAAGGCTATATCCATAAATATATAAAGGAATATAGCCTTTGAATTACTTGAATTAGAACCTGCCTATTTATTATTAAACAGTAGTAAGCACTTTCTCTTTGTAAAGCCAATCTAAATAATTGTAATCGTCTGCTGAACGGTTCAGCATGATTGTATTACGCAGAAGTCTTGTAACCGAATCTTCTGCATGCTTAATTTCTCCCCAAGTCCGTGCTCCACGCTGCACCTGTGCCGTTCTTGGCATGCGATCTTGTTGGTATTCGTCCAATGCTTTCGCTATATTTGAACCGTTCGCACGGATTTTTTCAGTTAAACAAACTGCATCTTCAAGTGCTTGACATGCCCCTTGTGCAAGATATTGCAGCATCGCATGAGCGCTATCTCCCAGGAGCGTCACGCGATTGGTTGACCATTTATCCAGTGGTTCGATATCAAACAGCTTTGTGACCAAACCGCGTTCTGCAAACTTCAGTGATTCTTTAATGGTCGAACAGCTATCGCCAAACATTTGATGGAGTTCCTCCACAGTCCCCCAATCATCGGAGTTCTCATTAAATTTGTAGCTTTTGAATACCGCTACTTGGTTAATAACACTCTTATGACGTACCGGATACTGTACCAAGTGAATGCCAGGTCCAATCCACGTTAATTTTTCGTCCCAATCGATATCAATCGTCATTTCAGACATCGGAACAGTAAAGCGATAGGCCACATACTGAGAGATAACTGGATCTGCTTGACTTACTAGTTTACGTGCCATTGAACGGATACCATCCGCACCGATGACTGTTTCCGCTTGCAGTACCGCTCCGTTTTCACAACATAATTCTACATAATCATCGGATTCTTCAATGGATTCCAATTTATGATTGGTTAAGAATGAAACATTATCTAACGATTGACAAGCCTTCAGCAAAACACTATGCAAATCAGAACGATGGATAACAATGTACGGATATCCGAAACGATCACGGAATGAATCTCCAAATTGAACGGCCGACAGCTCCTTACCGCTTAACGCGTCCATGAACACATGACGGCGAGGAAACACCGCCAGTTTATAGACTTCATCCAGTACTCCCAAAGCATCAAGCGCCCGTAAGCCGTTCGGACCTACCTGCAATCCGGCGCCCACCTCACCAAACTGTGGTGCCTGCTCGAGCAGTGTTACTTTTTTTCCTAATTTAGCAATTCCGTAAGCAGCAGCTAAACCCCCTATTCCACCGCCTACAACGATAACCTCTTTAACTTCTCCCACCATAATCACCCCATATATGAAATTAGATTATTTCTACTAATCTATCGCTATTACATCTGAGAGTTCAGGCTCAAAAACTGATAGAATCGCCTGGTAACCGACATTTTCTGGATAAACTTCTTCTCGTTCAAAGCCAAAAGGCTCCAAAATTGGCAGATCGTTCGTAGAAAATAAAAATGCCTCTTCTGTTTCAGATGTATTCACATGTTCATGCCAGGTCCAGGCCGGCAGTGCGAAGAAGTCGCCTGCTTCCCAGTCAAAACGAACACCGTTCATCACCGTATACCCGCTTCCCTTGTGCACATGATATACCGAGCTGTGCATATGGCGATGCGCTTTACCCCTATATTGAATCGGCAGCTTCTGCATTCTGGCGCCAACTCTTCCATTTGCGTCCTTGCCGGTGGATGGATTGATATATTCCACGGCGAATCCGTCGAATGGATCTGGAGCTAAATCACTTTGTCCTTCTAGTGCTTGTTTTGTCAAATCCCATGTGTATCGGCCGAGCGGTGCAGGTGATGGCTTGCGATCCGAAATCGGCCGTACCATCCCACCCGCATAACGCTTTGTGCCGTAATCATCAGGAAACTCAACCGGCTGCTGCTCCTGTGGATACAGTTCGAAGAATGAACTTGTCAGTGCAGAAGTGAATGGGATATCTAAACAGTCCATCCAGAGTACCGTTTCGTCTCCTTCATTTACATGATCGTGCCAGCACCACTCCGGCGTAATAACGTAGTCCCCCGGTTCGAAATGATATTTCACACCGTTCACAATGCCGGATGCACCCTGGCCTTCCATAATAAACCGCAGTGCTGAAGTCATATGCCTGTGTGATGGAGCGATTTCCCCTGGATTAAGCGCTTGAACGGCAGCATACAGCGTTTGCGTTGCCCCGCCCCATCCGTGTGGCTCCAAATGCTTCATACCTGGATTGATTAAATAAATGGCTCGCCGATCAATGGATCCCGTCCCTACCTCGAGTAGCTCCTTGGCTTTATCTAAGGATTCAAGAATTTGCCTTTTTTTCCACAAATATGGAACAGCTCGCGGCTTTGGCTGATGTGAGCTGAATACGGAAGCCCATAAAGGACCCATATTCTTATCCTTAAGCTCTTGGTGGAAATCCAACAATTCTGGTGTCCATTGTTGTTTTGATTTATGTTCAGACATATTACTTCCCCACTTTCGTAATAACGTACAGTAACAATAAAATCATTTAAGTAGTCTCATATTCGAATCAAATAGTATTAATTTAAACAAACAAATAATTTGGTCATATTCCCGGCTTGAAGTCGACCTGTACAGAAAATTCACCGATTCTTTCGATGTGAATTCGAACAATATCACCTTTAGTAATTGGAGCAACTCCTTCCGGTGTTCCAGTCGTAACAATATCCCCAGGAAGAAGCGTCATGACACTGGAAGCTGCCTCAAAAAATTTATAGCAATCGTAAATGAGATCACTCGTGTTGGCAGATTGTCTGATTTCATCATTAACCCACAGATTCATTTGCAGTTGATTAGGATTTTCCACTTCGTCACCCGTCACAATCCATGGACCGATTGGAGTAAAGGTATCAAAGGATTTTCGCCATGGCCGATCTTCCTTACCGCGGACCGTAATGTCCATTAAAGCAAGGTATCCGAAGATGTACTTAGACGCATCCTCCGCCTTTACATCCTTGGCCTCCTTACCGACAACGAAAGCAATTTCCGCTTCATGATCCACTCTTCGGTCTCTGAACGGCAGCAGCACCGTTTCATCAGGTCCAATAATCGAAGAAGGCGATTTAAGGAAAAATCCGAGACCGTCCACCGTTGAAGCGGTGTTCATCTCTTGTTTGTGCAGGATATAATTGATAGGAGCTGCTACAATTTTGCTCGGATTTGGGACAGGGGCACGTAATGACACGTCCGATAATTGATATACAGGACAAGAAGCTATGCCAGCTTTAATTTTGGGTTTCAAAACATCGAATTCTCCCATCAGTTTGACTAGGGAAGCTTGCGGTTCCTCGTTACTCCAAGATGTTAATTCAGTAATATCGATCACACTGCTGCCATCGACAACACCAACGCGATTTTCATTGAACAATGCAATTTTCATTTTGATACTCCTTCCATTTGATTCTTACATTGAAATCAAATCATTTGTTTTTGTTATAATCATTTAAATGGTTGTGTATCTCGTTTATCCAATCACTGAAGTATGTGAATGTGTCGATTCGTAAACCTTGATCATATAGTTCATGGGCGATTTGCTCCATGATGCCATAATTAAGAAAGGACTGGGCGTAATGACTCAAACAACTGATCCACTTCTCTCGGTGCTCTTTTTCGCACAGTGGGTATTCTTTGGAACCCGGTGAATGTTGAAGCGTTTTTGCATACATTTGACCGTTCTTTGTCTTAATTTCTATTTCTACAGGCAATCTTCGATTGAGTCGCTTGTCCTCCTCCGTTTCCTGCAGTTCTATCACCTTGACCATAGGCAGCAAATTCTGAATGTCCATCCGCTGCACTTGCTCATCCTCAAAACTGCTCAACCGAACATGTCCATCGGCTATCGCTGCAAGGACGGTATATTCGGCACTAAACTTTCCCTGTAAGCCTGTCACAGGACGTGAATGTACCAAAGGCAAGAGACTTCTCGGCTGTGCCCGAAGCACAATTGCCTGTACAGCATCTAAACTCAACTGATATTCCGCTTTGAGATCAAGCGCCCCTTGGATAAAGCGGTGTGTACCAAAGCAGCAAGGGAACTTCTTGACGGATAACCCCTCTAACATATCGTAAGGCTCTCCGAATCTGATGCGGTTCATCGCGTACAGGAGATCCTCCTCATCGGCCCCGCCGCTAAACGCCATGAAAAAGCCGCGTTTTCCAAAAATATCACGATTCCCTGTAAAGCCCTGTTTAGCAAGCAATACCGCCTGAATGCCGTGTGATCCCGACAATCCAACATGCAGCGACTTGGTCATGGAACCGAAATTCTTCTGTAGCCCACCTGTCATCGATGCAGCGATAGCAATGGCATGGGAGCATTGCTCCGCATTGAGATGAAGCAGATATGAGGCAGCAGCAGCCGCTCCAATCGTACCCAACGTATCGGTGGCATGCCAGCCGAGATTGTAATGCCGTATCCCCATAACCTGCCCAATGCGGATCATAACTTCCGTGCCGATGCTATAGGCTGTAATGACCTCCTTCCCCGAGCTCTTAAGCTTCTCGGCAAGAGGTGTTATCGCAGACAGAATCGGAGCACTTGGATGGATGACGACACCAACCGAAGCATCGTCATAATCCAACACATGGGAAGCCGTCCCGTTTATGATGGCTGCTTTATCGCAATCAACTTTCACAGGCTCCCCCCAAAGAGAAGAGACACCGCCCTGCCCGCTCTCCTGCGAGACATAGACCTTTTTAGCCTTTTCTACAGCAGGTTCATTCCATCCTGCTAAAGCTACTCCTATCGTATCAATAATGGCCCTCTTGGCTAATTCCACCATTTCTTCTGGAAGCTGATGATAGGATGTTTCCGTAATAAAGGCAGCGAGCCTTGTCATGAAATTATTGATTTTTCCATCTTGGTCTACGTTTTTCATTAAATGCTGCCACTCCCTCTAACCGGTCTTCCGATGTCACTAACTGGTTGTATGCTGCAATATCCAGAGCGTAGGCCGTATGGTAGTCTGTTTCGGATCCTTGGTTAATCGAGACTTTTGCCGCTTTTACTGCCATTGGCGCGGTGTTTGCAATCAATTCTGCCAATTCCAGTGCCGTTTCCAGCGCTATTCCTTTGGAAACGACTCGGTTGACCATACCCCATTCGTAAGCTAATGCTGCATCAATTTTTCGTCCTGTATAGATAAGCTCTTTGGCACGGCGTACCCCAATTGCTCGAGCCAGATTTTGCAGCCCTCCGCCACCAGGTAAAATTCCTCTTAATGCTTCCGACAATCCGAAAACAGCTGTTTCCGAAGCAATGATAAAATCAGTCGAAAGTGCCAATTCACATCCTCCAGCAAGTGCATAGCCTTCCACGGCGGCAATGATAGGTACCGGGAATTCCCGAGTCAACAGGACCAAGTCCTCAATGATATGATGTTGTCGTTTCCACGTGCCGTCACTCATTCCGTTGCGTTCCTTTAAATCGCCTCCGGTGCTGAACGCTCTCTCCCCTGCTCCGGTAATAACAACGCATCTTAAATCCTCGTTATAGGCCTGGTCGCGGAAAAGACTTAGCCTTTCCTCAAGCATTTTAGTATTCATCGCATTCATTACTTCTGGTCTATTTAGCGTGACAACCAGAATTTCGTTATTTTCACCCTTAAATTCAACCTTCAGCATTTCATAGGATTCTTGCACTATACTCACAGCATTCGCTCTCCTTTCCTGACTTCTTCTTACTTAATATGATCTTGGCATTTTCAATACGTGCTGACCTACATAGCTTAATATCAGATTCGAAGAGATTGGAGCTATCTTCATCATTCTTGCTTGCATCCACTTGCGGTTAATGTGATACTCGTTTGCTGCAGCATAGCCGCCGTGCGTTTGCATACATGCTTCAGCCGCATGATACGCCGCCTCAGAGCAAAGGTACTTCGCCATATTTGCTTCTGCACCAGCCTGTAGATTGTTATCGAATTTAGTTGCTGCTTTATACATAAGTGCCTCCGCAGCTTGAAGCTCCATATACGCTTGAGCAATCGGGAATTGGATGCCCTGATTTTGGCCGATAGGACGGTTAAATACAACACGCTCATTCGCATACTTGACAGCTTGGTCAATAAACCACTTCCCGTTGCCAAGAGCGGAACCAGATACAAGAATCCTTTCTGCGACCATTCCGTCCATCACGCAGTATAGCCCTCTTCCTTCTTCACCAATTAAGCATTCCTCAGGAACTTCAAGGTCGTTGAAGAACAATTGATTCGTGTCTCCGCCTAGCATAGTAGAAATTTTCGTTGATTCAATTCCGTTTCCAACTTCACGGGTATCAATCAGGAACAAGCTAATGCCGTGAGTTCTCTTTTCTACTTTGTCAAGAGGTGTTGTACGGGCCAGAAGCAGCATCAAGTCTGTGTTATTGAAGCGGGAAATAAAGATTTTTTGGCCGTTAATAATGTAACGGTCTCCCTTTTTCTCGGCAAATGTTTTAATTTTTGTTGTGTCCGTACCAGCATCCGGCTCTGTTACTGCAAAGGTCTGCAGTCTTAAGGAACCGTTTGCAATTTGCGGTAAATATTTACGCTTTTGTTCCTCACTGCCGTGTCTAAGAAGTGCACCCATTGTATACATTTGAGCGTGAACCTGGTTAGAGTTTCCCCCAGATCGGTTGACTTCTTCTAAGATAATGGCTCCTTCTGTAAACCCTAACCCTGAGCCACCATACTCTTCCGGAATTAATGCACCTAACCAGCCTGCATCGCTCATTGCTTTTACAAATTCTGTCGGATAGGTATGTTCCTCATGGGAGTGTCTCCAATAATCTAAATCAAACCGGGAACAAACCTCTCTCACGCCAGCGCGAATATCATTTTGTAGGTCAGAAAATTCAAAATCCATCTTTAATTCCTCCACGTTCTATGATTATTTTTTTCTATTAATTTATGATCCTTGTACCTGCATCCAGGATTGTGGTCTAATTCCAGGAAGAACCCCGCCCTTGGACAGATGCCCAGGAAGCTCTCGGCCCACAATTTGTTCAACCATCTTGGAGCATTCGACTAAAGCTTCTAAGTTAAGTCCGGTATCAATGCCCATTTCTTCGCACAGAAATGCGACATCCTCTGTAGAAATGTTTCCTGGTGCTCCTTTCACTGCAGCAAATGGACATCCTCCTAGTCCTGCAACCGCCGTATCGAATTCCCAAAGGCCTTCCTGTAGCGCAGCGTATACGTTTGCGAGACCCTGTCCGCGTGTATCATGCAGATGCAAATGTATATTAATTTCCGGCCATTTATCCTGAATGGCACGAACCGTTCGTTTAATCTGTTCCGGGTTGGCCCAGCCCATCGTATCAGCTAATTTGACTTTTTGAATCCGTTCTCCATAACTTTCAGCCATGGAAATGACCTTGCCCATGATGTTAAGCAAATGATCCAAATAGATGTAGCCTTCAAAGTTACAGCCAAAGGATGCCATAAATCCCATCTGTTTCACAGGAATGCCTGCTGCCTGATAGGCTTCAATCCATTCTGGCAACGCTTTCAGCATTTCACTGATCGATTTATTCATATTCCGCCTCGAAAAGGCATCACTTGCAGATAGAACAAGACTTCCGTCCAATGTAACGTTATTGGCTAACGCTCGCTCCAGCCCTTTCAAATTCAGATATGCTGCACGATAAGCCACCCCTTGCACTCTCTCAATCTTTGCTAATACTATTTCCGCATCTGCCATCTGCGGAACCCACTTCGGACTGACAAAAGATGTAACCTCTATGTTTTTGAGTCCAGTCTGGCTCAATGCATTAACGAAAGCAATCTTATCCTCTGTGGGAATCTTGCTTGCTTCCGATTGAAAGCCTTCCCTTGGCCCTACCTCATACAATTCAACGTGTTGGGGTAATGTCATAGTCTTACCTCCTAACCAACAATGCTCTTACTCTTGAGCTGCTCCAATAATTCTTTTGAATAATTTAATGAGTTAAGAATTTCATCCGTATGCTCCCCTAGCAGTGGGGGTAATGATTGAAGATTGCCTCGTTCTTCATTGATTCGGAATGGAAGATCGACCATTCTGAAATCAGAAACCCTAAAATCTTCAACTGGTTTAATCATTGCAAGCGCATTCACTTGTTCATCGCGGAGCACCCGATCCAATGTATTGATTGGACAACTTGGTACATTGTATTCCGCCATTAAGTTAACGAGGTCGTCCACTTCATATCCTAAGGTGACTTCTTCAATAATATGATGAAGCTCTTTACGGTTTAGAACCCTGGTTGAATTGGATTCAAATCGAGGATCCTCGACCAGCTCTGGCATCTCAAGCGCCGCACATAAATTTTTAAACAATCGATTGTTTCCCGCAGCGATAATCGCCCATTGGTCCCCTTTTGTTTTAAAAGCTTCATAAGGTGCAGTCGTCGCCATTCCCGTTCCCATCTTCTTCGGAAGATTTCCGGATGCCATGAACGTAGAAAGTTGTAATGTAACCCATGCAATTCCCGTTTCTAACAGACTGTTTGCTACTTTGCAGCCTTTGCCGGTTTCGTTGCGTTGATGAAGGGCACTTAGTATACCAATCAAAGACCACATGCCTGTTGCCATATCCACAATGGATACGCCGACGCGGGCTGGGTCGTCACCCTCATTTCCTGTCAAACTCATAATGCCGCTGTATGCCTGAATAAGTGGGTCGTAGCCTGGCTTGTTTTTCATTTTCCCCTTATCTCCGAACGCACTAATCGCCGCGTATATTAATGAAGGATTGATTTCGGATAATTGCTCATAGCCGAGTCCGCGAGATTCTTCGCTTCCTGGCTTCAAGCTATGGATAAAGATGTCTGCAGTCTCGCATAATTGATGGACAATTTTCTGCCCCTCTGGATGATTAAGATCCACACAAAGGCTTTTCTTATTACGATTTAACGCCAGGAAGGTGGAAGATTCCCCTCCCCATAATGGCGGATGCCAATGCCTCGTATCATCTCCATGTCCCGGACGTTCAATCTTGATGACCGTCGCTCCTAAATCGCCTAACATTTGTGAACAAAATGGGCCCGCAACGTTTTGCGTTACATCAATGACTGTAAGACCCGAAAGAATATTAGCCATGTTCGTTTCCCCTCTTTCTTTTCTTTATACTGGAACTTTATTGAACTCTTCAGTCAACATTGGAACCACTTCAAATAGGTCCCCTACAATTCCATAATCAGCCACTTTGAAAATCGGCGCTTCAGGATCCTTATTGATCGCTACGATAATTTTGGAATTAGACATCCCAGCCAAATGCTGCACCGCGCCGGAAATGCCGCATGCAATATATAAATCAGGTGTTACCACTTTCCCGGTTTGACCTACCTGCATTGAGTAATCACAGTATCCTGCATCACAAGCTGCACGGGACGCACCAACAGCCGCTCCCAGAGCTTTTGCTAATTCATGAATCGGGTTGAAGCCTTCTGCACTTTTCACTCCCCGGCCACCCGAAACAATAATTTTAGCCTCTGTCAAATCAATGGTGCCTGCTGTCTTTCTTACGACATCTTTAATGACCGTGCGAATATCGGTAATGGCTGCTTTATGTTCGATTGTTTCTGCCGTGCGCCCCATATCTGGTTCGCCTTTGTCGATATTATTAGAACGAATGGTGGCAAAAATTGTTCCATTAGTGATTTTTTTCTTTTGAAACGCTTTTCCTGCGTAAATCGGGCGAACAAAGACCACTTCATCCCCTTGAACGTTAACCTCGGTACAATCAGATACTAATCCAAGCCCCAAACGAGCTGCTGCCCGTGGTGCCAAATCACGCCCCATAGCAGTATGACCGAGTAATACGGCGTCAGGCTTTACGATATTAAATACTTCAGTGAACGCTTGCGTGTAAGCATCAATTGAAAAATCATTCAATTCCTCGTTTGTAACCAAGTAGACTTGAGCCGCACCATAATGCCCCAGCTGCTCCGCATCTCCGTTATCCCCTTGCCCGAACAATACCGCCGTGACTTTTCCACCGTCCGCTATTTTTTTGGCAGCAGCAAGCGCTTCAAAAGAAACATTTCTCAAATTACCATTGCGTTTTTCAGCAACAACTAATACATCTTTACTCATCGATGCCCTTCCCCCTTAAATGATTAAGATTCAAAAAAGTTTACTATCTATTGAGATTATTGCACTACCTTCGCTTCAAAGCGCAGCGATTCTACGAGCTCAGAGACCTGTTCGGGCAGTTCCCCTTGTAGAATTTTTCCTGCTGTTTTTTCGAGCGGCAAATATTGTTCTGATACTTCTGTTTTCGAAAGAATTTCCTCAATATTCAGACTCAGGTCAGCGGCTTTAATCCGTTCTATCGGTTTTTTCTTTGCTTTCATGATTCCCGGAAGTGACGGATAACGTGGTTCATTTAAACCCTGTTGGGCAGTGAGCAGTACAGGTGTAGCGGCTTCAATAATTTCGATATCTCCTTCTACGTCTTTTTCTACTCTTACTTTACCGTCTTCGACTTCAAGATTTGTAATGGTAGAGATATGAACGATTCCTAACTCTTCCGCTAAGCGTGGTCCAACCTGAGCTGCTCCGTCATCAACCGCCATATATCCGCCTAAAATCAAATCATAACTATCTCTTTTCGCAACAATAGCTAATACTTTGGAAATCATATATTCATCACCGAAAATAGATTCATCATCGACAATGATCGCCTTATCAGCTCCCATTGCCAAAGCCGTACGGAGTGCAGCCTCAGCACGTGGCGGGCCAACAGTCACAACCGTTACTTCTCCACCGAGTTTTTCCTTAATCGCCACCGCTTCTTCGACAGCGTATTCATCATAAGGATTAATGACGAATTTAACTCCTTCCTCACTTACTTTCCCATTCTTAAGTACAATTTTCTCTTCTGTGTCAAATGTTTGTTTGAGCAACACCAAAGTTTTCATATAAACCTCCTGAAAGTAAAATAATCATTTTTGGTTCCAAAAATTATTTTTGAATAATCTGTATATTTAAAATTTAACACAAGAAAACACATATTACTAATATCTATTAAATAGACTTACCATATGATTTAAATATGGAAACAGAGGAATTCTTCTAAGAAATTACAAATGCTTTTGCTGATTCTTGGTCGTTTTAACATAAACAGGTAAGGGACGTGTGACATATCCAAAGGCCATAAGAACGAGACCGCTGCCCCAAAATATAGCTGAGACCCCAATCAAACCGCCAATTCCTCCAAAGATGACCGGAATGGCAAATTGGGAAACACGATTAATCATCATCTGGACTCCTAATACTTCTCCACGGCGGTCGGGTGAGGATTCCTCTAATAACGCGGCAGTGCTAAGCGGCTGCGCCAGGCCTAGACCAGCTCCTAAAATACCAACCAACCCAAATAACAAAACGATCCAAGGGGAGAACGGGATAACTAGATAAATGATACCAGTAACGAAAAGAGACCACGTAAGTATCCTCATGCGGCCAAAAGAGCGAACGAGAGTCGTTTGGGTAAATCGAATAACCAGCATGGCCAGACCGAGGAAGGAGAGGAGAAGTCCTGTCAGAGTTGGACTGATGCCCATATTGTCGGCAAGCAATGGAAAGTACACGCTAAATAGTTCTCTATAGGAAAAGATCAATCCCCCAATAAGAATCGCATTGCGCATGTCACGGTTTCGAATGAGGGTCCAAATCGATTCGCTTCCCTGCAAATTTGCTTTTTCGTTCTCATCCGTTTTTTGCATGCTCTCTCCATCTAAATTCCTCATACCCATCTCACTGCACAATGCAATGGCAATGAGCAACATATTAAAAATGATACAAATATCGTACCCATAGTGATCATAAAGAACGGAACTAATAATTGGGCCAATCATTGCGCCAACTGAACCAAACAGACTGTAGTTGGCCACCATCCGATCGATGTCACCTCCTAAGCTGCCAATTCTCTTCTGCAAGGCGAGCATCAGGCAGGTTGAAGCAATACCAACCATAGCTAGCTGGAGTAAAAAAATGAAAAAGGATGGGAATATGATAGTTAACAATAAGGAAATCAAATACATGGCATGCCCGATAATTACCATGGGACGTGTCCCTAAATGATCAACCCATTTGCCAATATGCATGGCCAAAAGGGCCGGACAGATAGCAGAACTAGCAATAATTATGCTGATTTCTTGAGGTGAAAGACCTAAGGAATAGGAGTATAAAGAAACAACAGGTTTAATTCCTGTAATCGTAGTGATAAGAATCGTATTCATCAGAATAATAATGTAATAATTCAATAGATTCACCGCCAAGATAGAGGTGCAAGGACCTCAAAATGGTAAATAAAAAAAGGACTCCCCAAATTTGGAGAGCTTTTTTAAACTAGCAAACATTATTTTTTTTATGGAAATTAATCCCATGGTATTCAATAAATTCATCAAAAACTTCGATGGATTTTTCTCTTCCAATTCCACTTTGCTTGACCCCGCCAAACGGGATGTATTTTGAACCTAAAAGTGTCTGTCCATGTCCATTTATGAAGGTCATACCCGCTTCTATTTGATTGGCAACGCTCAATGCACGATCAAAATCCGAAGACCATATGGAAGACCCCAAACCAAATTCAGAATTGTTGGCCATCTGAATAACCTCTTCTTCCGTATGATAGGGAATCAGCGGAAGCACTGGACCAAATTGTTCACAGGTAACAATCTCGGCGTTTGGATCAACATCTCGAACAACAACTGGTTGAAGATAGTATCCATTATCCCAATTTTCAGGTTCCAGCACCTTCCCTAACTTGACTAAGTTAGCCCCACTTTCCTCGAGTCTATCGATTAGTTCACTAATCCTTTGATATTGAAGTTGGTTGTTAATAGGGCCCATTGTGGTCTCTTCATTCAATTGATACCCAATTTTATAGGAATCTGATAATTCACAAACTTTTTCATAGAACTCTTCATACATACTATAAGGAACGTAAACTCGCTTAATCGCAAAGCAGAATTGCCCCGTTCTTCGGAATGCCCCTTCGACGATTTTAGGAGCGACTTCATTCAGATCGGCGTCGTCTAGTACAATGGCCGGATCGTTACCGCCTAATTCAAAGTGAACCCCTTTGAGTGTTTCAGCAGCCGATTTCATGATCGTCACGGCGGTATTCCCTCCCCCAGTAAAGGAAATTTTACGAACAAGCGGATGAGAGGTTAGAGCACTTCCTACATCGCCTCCTCCAAGAACAACATTAATTACACCTGGAGGGAAAAATTCCGCCATGGTTCTTAATAACGTTACTACGCCCATTGAAGCAGTTGGAGACGGCTTGACAACAATTGGATTGCCTGCAAGGAGGATGGGCGTTATTTTTTGTAAGGTCAGAATGATAGGGGCATTCCACGGAACGATACAAGCAATCACACCCATCGGCCTCTTCACTATGCTTACCCAACCGCCTTCATCCTCTATGATTCTCTTTTGAAAGGCAGAAGGCGCCATTTCTATCATATTTCTCATATCCATCAACCCTAACTTGACCTCATCAACGGTCCTGCCAAGCAGGATGCCGTTTTCTTTAGCCGTCACACTGGCGATGAAAAACGCATTTCTCTCAATTTCTTCCGCAGATTTCAATAGGATTGACATTCTTTCTTCAAGTGAAGTTTGGCTCCAGGATTGGAAGGCTCGATGCCCAGACTGCACAGCTGCATCAATATGGTTTGCATCTCCTCTCGCGATATAACCAACTACTTCACTTAATCTGCCTGGGTCCTTCACTTCATCATAATGTTCTGTTGTCACATCCTCATTGTTGATAAACAAGTTCACCTTCATATGCAATCACCCCCGTTATGTCCATTTCTTTCATTCACTCCTATATTACATTTCAACATCGTCTGCCAGATTCCCACGCTTATTTTTTACTCCGCTATAGACGCTAATGGCAAATATAATGAGGGCAATACCCATGATAACGGCTGAAATCGGCTCCGTAAAAAAGATAAGAAACCCTTCGGTTGAAATAGATAAGGATTGCAGCATTGAAGTCTCCAATTGTGACCCCAATATAAAAGTTACAATCATCGCGGACATAGGGATATCCAATTTTTTCATGATATAACCAATAACCCCAAACATCAGCATCATCCCAACATCCCAAAGGCTGCCATTTAGACTGTAGGTTCCAACCAAGATGACCATCAGGATAATTGGAAACAATAATTTATATGGTATCATCGCAATTTTGGCCCACATACCAACTAAAGGCATGTTCATGATAAGTAATAAAACATTCCCAATAAACATACTGGCAATCAAGCCCCAAACAAAGTCCGGATTTTTCGTAAACAGGGCTGGCCCAGGCGTTAAACCGTGCATAATGAATGCTCCTAAAATGACCGCCATAGTCGGCGAGCTAGGCAGACCTAAGGAAAATAATGGAATCAAGGCCGCGCCGCTGTGAGCGTTATTAGCCGTTTCAGGGCCGGCTACTCCCTCGATCGCTCCCTTTCCAAAGCGCGATGGATCCTTTGCAGCCTTTTTTTCTACAATGTAGGAAAAGGTTGACGCGATAATGGAATTTGCACCTGGGATGACTCCGAGAAGCATTCCGATGCCAGTTCCCCTTCCGATAGATTTTAAAGTTGCTCCCCATTCATCCCGCCTAGGAAGAAGTCCTTTGACCTTTTCTGGTTTGGTAACTTTCGCTGGGTTTTCCGCATTCAGCAAAATTTCAGAAATTCCAAACAGACCCATGGCCATGACTGCAAAATCAATTCCATCCATCAACTCGATGGAGCCAAATGTGAAACGGAATTCTCCGGTGACCATGTCTTGTCCTACCATGGCCAGCAATAAACCAAGGAATGCAGCAATTAATCCCCTGACCAAAGACTTTCCCATCAATGCCACAATCATCAGCATGCCAAGCAGCATAATTGCAAAGAACTCCGGAGGACCAAACTTCAAAGCAAATTTAGACAGAACAGGACCCACAAATGTAAGTGCTGTTACTGCAACTATCCCACCGATAAACGAACCAATTGCTGACACCCCAAGAGCTACACCCGCACGCCCCTTTTTCGTCATCTCGTACCCGTCGATACATGTAATGACCGATGCCGCCTCACCTGGCACGTTCACTAATACAGAGGTAATCGTTCCACCATACATCGAACCATAAAAGATTCCGGAAAGCATAATAATAGCAGAGACTGGCTCCATCCCGAAAGTAAGGGGAATAAGTAAAGTAGTTCCAGATACTGGACCAAGTCCAGGGAGTACACCGATGACCATCCCAAGCATTACTCCAATAAGGCAGTAGAGAAGATTTGACCAGCTCATAGCCGTTTCAAATCCATGCAAAAGCAATAACAATGAATCCATTTATCTGTCCCCCTAAAATAGTATCCCGCCTAAAGGTAAGTACACCTTTAAGATTGTATTAAACAACCAGTAAATGAATACTGTTATTCCCACAGACATCAATAAGGTGGTGTACCATTTATACTCTTTATAGAACAACATAGCCAAAAAAATAACACCCGCAAGTAGGAATCCGAATAATGAAAAGATTATTACGAAAAGGACCAAACTGATAACGATAAATAAAATATGTTTGAGAGAACGTCCAGTTGGCCATGATTCACTGCTTGCATTTTTCCCTTTCACGCTATCATACATATACCAAATCGCGAGTGCCATCAGGATAGCGCTCAACCAAGTAGGAAAAAAACCCGGTCCCGGTCCAAGAGCACTAGAATAGGAATACTGTAAGGACAGTACAAACAAGAAAAGAGCTAGAAGGAAAATGACTGCACCAGCCCATATCCCTGACTTGTAATTACTCATGATTGAAATTATCCCCTTCCATGAACAAATTGAAAATGGTGGGAATTCAGGAGTCAACCTGAAAACCCACGGATGTTTCAATAACGTGGTCTTATTTGATTAGTCCGAGTTCTTTCAACATTTTGCCAAATCTTACATTCTCTCCATCTACCTCTTTTTGGACAACCTCAGGACTGCCATATTGAGTCTGTAAAGAGGCATGCTCGAACTCTTTTAACACTTCAGGATCTTCCATTGTTTTCTTAACCGCTTCTTCTAGCATCGTAATGATTTCCTTTGGCACACCCTTCGGTGCGAAAAGCGAGGTATTGCTATCGATTGCAATATCGAAGCCTTTATCTTTCAACAAAGGAATATCTGGAAAATATGGAACAGGTACACTTGCGGCATTAAATATTGCGCGGAGCTCTCCAGATTCAATAAGCGCTTTGGCATCGCTCGGCTGTACCATAGCACCTTGAACATGACCGCCTAGAACTCCTGTGATTGCTGGAGGCGTTCCTTCAAATGATACCGCCTTGGCCTCAAGATGTGCCATCTTTTCAAGTTCTGCCATCGGAAGATGAGCCCCTGAACCAATCCCCCCGGCTACACCATATGAAAATTTACCAGGATTCTTCTTCACATAATCAAGCCATTCTTCAAACGTTTTCCAAGGTGCATCTGCTTTCACAATCATGATTTGCTGGTTTCCGAATACTTTTGAGATAGGTTGAAAACTGTCATATGAGTATTTCACATTTCCATACAAAGGCTGCATGGAAATAGCACGGTGAGTAGACATTGCAATGGTGTATCCATCAGGCTTGGAGTTAAACAAATCTGTGATCGCAATCGAGCCGCTGCCGCCTGGTTTATTCACTATCACTAGCTGAGCATCTGGCAAATATTTAGGAAGGTATTTTTCCAGGATTCGGGCACCAATGTCTGTAGAGCCGCCCGCAGCAAATGGCACGAGTACTTCAATCGGTCTTTTAGGATAATCGATTTTGGTTTGTTTTTCATTATTGGCTGCCGTCACTGCATTCGAACCCGTTGATTTGGAAGAGTCAGAACAACCTGCCAGTACAATAAGTAAAGCTGACAAAAAAAGCATAACGAATTTTTTCATTTTTCAACCTTCCCCCTACTTAAAAATTTCACAGCTTTCATAGTTTAAAAAAAGCACGTGGTTAACCGTTCATCACCTCCCAATGAAATCAAACTCTCAGAAAAACTCAAATTAATAATCTTTCTGATTCGATATTTTGGCCAGGCGGACATCCACCACAGCTGATTTCCCGTTTTTCACTTCATTCATGGCCAGCTGTAATACTTCAAGTAACTCCCTCGGATCTGTCACCATCCTCGCGTATGCCCCACCTGCCGCTTCAGCTATTTTTGCTAGATCGGCAGATTGATCAAAATTCACCCAGTAACTGTCTGTTTTTTTGGCTATACCATCCGGATACCGTTTTAATAGATTCTGCTTCGTTGCATTCCAGCCTTCATTGTTGTAAATGACGGTTAAAAATGGAGCTTGATATCTGCGCGACATCCAGTGAACGGATGACGGAACGCTGAATAAGTATGAACCGTCACCGGTTAAGGTCACTACCGTTTTCGTTGGATCTGCAAGCTTCATTCCAATGGCTGCGCCGCCATTCCACCCCAAGGAAGTACCGCCGCTTGAAAACATGGTTCCTTCCTTGGAGCGCGGCAAATGTTTGGCTACCGTCATGGTATTCGTAATCGTCTCATCTAATATGATTGTCTCTTCGTCCACCACTTCTCTTAAACAAGCAGTAAGCCATTCTGGCGAAATTGTATTTCCTTCTATCTGTGTTTCCTGCTTCCAAGCTACACGTTGCTCATCATGATGCTTCGCTAAACGAAAATAACGCTCTTGTACTTGCTCCTCATTAATATCCAGCTGGGCTAGAGCGCCATTTAATTGAAGTAAGGAGGCATATGCATCGGCACGATAATTTTTCATCGCGGGAATGTGCCATAATGGCATTTCTTCCTTGATTGGATCTAAATCAATGTAGTAGACTTTGCAATCACCCTTTGGTTGAACCTGTGTAGTCACCCAAGGGACATCTGTATCAATGGCGATAATGACGTCCGCTTCGGGAATAAGTGGGTTCGGATCATACCCAAGATGCAGTGGGTGATCCCTCGGGAAATTTACGTAAGTAGGAATTTGCTCGACTACAGGTATCGCAAGTCTTTCACAAAACTCAACCAGTTGCGGGACCGACTTCGTCATTCTGCCTAAATAGGAAGTAATCACCAATGGATTTCGAGCTTCTAATAAAGCCCTTACAATTTCGTCAAGTCCCCATATAGGGATAGAGGACGGTTCAATTGGCGCCCATTCCCCCCAAGAATCCGGCAGCCTCTCCACATTTTCCTCTAGAACTTCTCTTGCACCGGTCAAATAAACGGGGCCAGCCGGATCGCTTTTAGCCATCTGCATCGACCGGTAAATGAGCTGTTTAACGTTCTTTCCCGTTCTGATATCTGATTCCCATTTGACATAGGACCTGAGGATTCCTCGTTGATCGTATACATTTTGCAGGTAATTCACATAGGAATTGCGGCTGCCAGGAAGCTCTCCGTCCATAGTAATCGGTGTTTCTCCTGCGAAAATGAACACTGGAACGCGAGCTCGGAATACATTATGAACAGCACCTCCCAGATTTTGAGTCCCCACATCCGTATGAATGATCACGCCCTGCGCCTGGCCGGACAGCATCGCATACCCTTGAGCCGCGGATAAAGCGACACTTTCGTGCGGACAAATGATAGCCTTGGGAAGTTCCTTCCCTTCCTCCTTGGCCTTTGCCAAGGCTTCAATCATCGAAGGATGATCGCTGCCCAGATTGCAAAACAAGTAGGAAATGCCAACTTCCTGAAGCGCTTCCATTAAAGCGTCAGCCGTCGTATACCTATCAAACTTTTGTGTAACGTTCATGATTTAATCTCCTTTTGTATCTTTTTTAAAACTCCACCGACATCTCAATGATTTCAGCAATATCCAGCGTTTGCACCTGTTCCTCAACTTCCTTGGCCTTTGTGCCATCGGAAAGCATCGTTAAACAATATGGGCAATTGCTGCCGATGACCGTCGGATTCGTTTGAAGCGCCATTTCCGTGCGAGCTATATTCACCCGGGTCCCTTCGCGCTCTTCCATCCACATCCTTCCTCCTCCAGCACCGCAGCAGAGTGCATTTTCCCGGTTTCGTTCCATCTCGAGCAGCTCAATTCCCGGGATTGCACGGAGGATATCCCTTGGAGAATCATAGATATCATTGTAGCGTCCGATGTAACAAGAGTCATGATAGGCCACTTTCTCTTCAATCTTCTTAGTTGGCTTGAGCTTTCCTTCCTTCAATAAATCAGCCAGAAGTTGGGTATGGTGAACGACTTCCGCTTCCAGCCCAAATTCCGGGTACTCATTTTTGAAGGTGTTAAATGCATGGGGATCGGTCGTCACGATTTTGCGCACGCCGTACGTCTGGAACGTCTCAATGTTTTGAGAGCATAAGTCCTGGAATAAGTACTCATTCCCCATCCGGCGTGACGTGTCCCCGGAGTTTTTCTCTTCATTGCCGAGAATCGCAAAATTCACACCTGCTTTGTGCATCAAACGAGCAAAGGATCGGGCAATCCTCTGGCTGCGGATGTCGAACGAGCCCATCGAACCAACCCAGAATAAAACATCGAATTCACTAGTCTCATCAACAGTTTTGATAATATCCTCCATACCTTCCCGCCATTTGATGCGTTGATTGCGGTTCGTACCCCAAGGATTTCCTTGTCTCTCGATATTATTGAAGTAGCGTGAAGCCTCAGCCGGCATCTCCCCTTGTGTCATGACCAAAAATCTTCGCATATCGATAATTTTATCCACATGTTCATTCATCACCGGACATTGATCCTCACAATTTCGGCAGGTTGTACAGGCCCACAATTCTTCTTCCGAGATGACATCCCCAATCAGGTTTGGCATTTCTATAGTAGCCGCCACCTCGGAATTTACATCCGCTCTTGCTAGTAGAGCAAATTGATTGGCCCTCGCATCTTTAAAAGCAAAAGCTGGTACCCAAGGCGTACGCGATGTGATTGAAGCCCCCTTTTCCGTCAGGTGGTTTCGCATTTTCAATATGAGTTCCATTGGTGAAAGGGTCTTACCTGTACCGGAAGCAGGACACATATTTGTACATCGTCCGCATTCAGCACAGGCGTACAGATCAATTAGCTGCTGTTGGGTAAAATTCTCGATTTTTCCAACGCCGAATTCCTCAGCCTCTTCATCCTCAAAATCAATCTTTCTCAATCTTCCAACAGGTCCGACTTTCTTGAAAAATAAGTTGAACAACGCGAATAGTTCATGGGCTTGCTTAGATTGCGGGACGAACACCATGAAGGACAACACTGTCAGCAGGTGCACCCACCAAAATACGTAGAATAATACTGTTCCTGCTGTCGTACCAATCCCGGAGAATACTGTCGCAACCACTCCGGAAAATGGAGCATAGACGAAATCCGGTTCATGCCCTAGCATCACGGTTTCAAACCCCAGCGTCAGCAGGATGGACACAGTCAGCGTCGTTAGAGCAATGATAACCACAGCAGCTTTAACATCTCTCCTAAATTGCAAGCGCTTTAATTTTTCTATATAACGACGGTAAAAAGCATATGCCACACCGCAGAGCATGAGGAAGGTTGTCCATTCCTGCATGAAACTGAAATATTTATGCGCTGCACCGAAAGGGAATTCGAACCCATTGATAAATCCCTTGATGATGATTTCGATAAGCCCTATTTGGATGATGAAAAAACCATAGAACAAGATAAAATGCATCAGACCGCTTTTCTTGTCTTTAAACAATTTTCTTTGACCAAACCCATTGACTAACACGCTATTCAATCGTTCTTTGAGGTTCAGTTCAAAAGTAGGTTTCTTACCGAGCTTTACAAACAAATAACGACTGTATACGATTTGGAAAAATAAATACAACGCATATCCTGTCACCGCTAGAACAGCTGCAAAATTTAAATATACTAGCACCAATGCACTCCCTTTCCATACTCTCTCTGTTGCTTCCACCAACCGTATTCTTTACACTTAGGATTGAATGGGGCATTGTTTCCTTAACTAATTCTTGCATTTGCAACCATGCGCACGGTCTTTTGCTAGAAGATCTCCAGCTATTGTTGTTAGGAAACATCTTCTGTTTTGATTATTCTAAAAATTCTCTATCTTTACGTTTATAGTAGCATCCGTTATACTATACTTCAAATATCTATTTAGTAGATTTGCGATACGATTAAAATATGGATAGGTGGTCAACAGATGGATATACGCCAACTACGTTACTTTGTGACAGTAGCAAATGAAGGTCAAATTACACGTGCGGCAAAAAAATTGAATATGGCACAACCACCCTTAAGCCAACAGTTAAAGATAATTGAAGAACAGGTAGGGACCGCTTTGTTTTTCCGGAACAGTAGAAGCGTCGAATTAACGGAGGCTGGATTGTTACTCTACCAACGTGCGGTAAGTATCCTCCAACAAATTGATGACACTTTAATCGAAGTGAAAGAAACGGGAGATGGACTAAGGGGACAACTCTCAATTGGAACTGCGAAGACATGCGCCGTGACATATTTACCGGAAAGAATTCAAACTTTCCTTAATAAATATCCACTCGTTACATTTCGCATACTGGACGGTCATCCCTTTCAAGTCGTTAAATTGGTAGAAGAGAGGCTAGTAGAACTAGCTGTAGTTCGTTTTGTATCAGACCTACATTTAGATTATGGAACAAGGACGTTACAAATAGAGTCTTATGTATTATTCGTTCCAAGTAAATGGGAGTGGGATTCATCCAGAACATCTATACATATGAAAGATCTTGAAGACATTCCACTCGTCATGGTCGTCCGTGAAAACAAGTATGGGCCATATAGCGCCATCCATGATACCTGTATAAAACAAGGGATCAAATTGAACATCGTCTGCGAATGTCACGACGCTGCCATAATATTTTCTTTTGTCGCTGCCGGGATGGGAGCGGCTGTCCTGCCAAAATCAACTCTTTCCATACACCAGTCAAATGATGTTAAAATTGTCGAAATAGTGGATTGTCCTCTGCATAATAAAACCACTCTTATTTGGGACCAAAAGCGACCACTATCGAAAGTTGCTCAGCGATTTATGGAGACGTTTTGATAGAGCTAGCTCTATCTCAAAACCATAGTTTTTGAGATAAAAAAAAAGAGGTGATTTCGCCTCTTTTTCTTGTGGTATTTTCTATTATGACTTAATATGGTTTGCTTTCTATTTTTTCTAACCATTTAATCGTCAGGACACTATTAAAACTAGGAGGTTCATATTGTAGAAGAATTTTCTTTTTCGACTTCACTTTCGCAATTGCCTCTGAGATCGTATCATCTTTTTCAATTAATATTTTATACTCCCCTATATTTGGAAGTGAATAATTTGGTAAAATGCCATTTTTACAGCAATACTTTGTTTTATAATAGTCTCCTAGTAAACTTGGAATTTCTTGCAATCGACATTCACTTAAATATTTTCGAATAAGTGTCGAACTAATTTTTTGCCCATGCCACTTTAGCTCATCAACAATGGTTACACCAATATGCGGTGGCACATGGTCTTGAATCGTTTCGGCATTCCCACTTGCTTTTGCACCGTATGTATAGTCAAAGCCGCAAATGATTTCCTTTGCGCCCAGCCCAATAACATAATTCTGCATAAATGCAGCCGCTTCAACTTTTGCTAATTTCATTGTAAATTCAACGACATAAAACACATCGACACCTAATTGTTCAAGCTTTTCAATTTTTTGCTCAATTGGCTCTAAATAATTCACCTCAAAGCCTGGATTTAGGACACTTTTCGGGTGCGGAAAAAAGGAAAGGACCGCCAATGAAAGCTGATATTCCATTGCTTTCCGCTTTGCAGTCTCCACAACTTTTTGATGTCCAAGATGTACTCCATCAAAGTACCCTAAAGCCATCGAAACATCTCTCGCTTCTACCTGTAAATCGCGTAAATTAACTTCATTCACATAAATCACTTCCATTTGCGATTCCTCCCTTCTTTATCCTCTTACTTTAATCAAGAATGTTTTTCTTTATCGATGTGAATGGTACAATTGTTTGTTTTGAGCGTTCTGCTTCAAGCAACTGCTCACCTGCTAACTGAATATCCATGGGTTTTCTCCTTTGATTAAACGATGGCTATTTCTGCTAATTGTCGATATTTCCCACCAAAAAATAGGAGTGGGTTTTTATCTTCTAAGTGTAAATCTATTACTTTTCCAATAAATAATGTGTGATCACCTTCTACATGTTCTGATACAACTTCACATGCTATTTGTGCAATCGTATCTTTTAATACAGGCAGGCCGCTTAATTGATCAAATTGTACATCCTCACCCAGTTGGCCCGCGAAATGACGCGAATAATGTTCTTGATCTTCACTTAAAATATTGACCGAGAATTTTTTCGATTGTTTTACTTTTTCTAAAAATTTCGCTTTATGACCAATGGAAATGACGACTAATTTTGGGTCAAGTGATACAGACATGAAGCCATTTGCCGTCATACCATGTGGTACTCCATTATTTTCTGTTAATAACACCGTTATACCTGTAGCAAATTTCCCCATTGCATCTCGAAATAAACGATCATCCATTCTAATTCCTCCTTATCGTTAGTGGATGTTACCATCATAAAATAATCAAAAAAACATTATAATTGCTACTTTTATTAAAAATCCGGAGAAAAACAATAAAAATCAATGACAAGTTTGGCTTTATGTTAACTTGTGTTCAAAGGAATTGAATTGTTATTTATCAATATTATCAGGCAATTTTTGTCTTCTTTTCTACCATTTTGAATATGTATATTTTCTAACTATAATGTATCCGGGAAATGATCAATTAGAAAATTTAGAGTTGTAAAAATATATACAATCTTATAGAATGTTTCTTATCGCAATATTCCGAAAAATCATTTGATATTTTTTATTTTTCCTTACAACTAACAAAATGTCTAAAAACTTAATTCAACCACAGGTCACATAAGTTGGGAGCGATTCGATTTGAATTAAATGTAAGCGCTAACAAGCATTTCTTCGGTATAGGTATAGAAAAACTATTTAAAACTTAGGGGGAAATTATAATGCGTTGGACAGTATTAGCCATGCTTTTCTTATTGTCTATTATGAATTACACGGATAAATCAGTGCTTGGCTTTGCTGCAGAACCGATTATGGATGAGCTGAATTTGAATTATGAGCAATTTGGTTTAGTCGGTAGTAGTTTCTTTGCGGCTTATGCGATTGGTAGTATTCTCCTTGGTACTTTAACTTATCGCTTCAATACAAAGTATTTACTGATACTGATTGCTTTAGGTTGGACGGTTTCTTTATCTAGTGCCTATTTTATTGATAGCTTAGCTGGATTAATCATCATTCGTGTTACTCTAGGTTTCTTCGAAGGTGGTACATATGGATTATGCGTGGCCCATGTAGCAAAATGGTTTACTAGTGAAACGCGTGGATCTGCTTATGCGATTATGACGTCTGGGACAACCGTTGGGACGTATTTAGCTGCACCGGTTATTGTATTTTTAATTGGCTCAGCTGGGTGGCAACATACATTTGCAACATTGGGTATAGTCAGTCTAATTTGGGCAGTTGTCTTCCTCTTCATGAAAAGTCAACCGAAAGAACCGATTCAAGAATCGATTGCGTCGCTGCCCTCTACACAAGAAGCTCTATTCAAAGATATTATTAAAGTTATGTTGAATCCTTACGTCCTTTCAGTAATGGTCGTAGGTTTTGTATCAATGTGGGCCAATACGTGGGTTATTACGTGGGCACCAACATATTTAGCAAAAATTGTTGGACTTGACGCACAAGTAATGAGTATCGTGTTTGCAAGCATGGGGATTGCAGGGACAATTTTTGCCATCTTCGTTGGAAAATTTACGGACATTTTATTCCGCAAAAACAAGAGCCTTATTAACTCATACGATAAAGTGTTAACAACAGTATTGATTATAGGTGCTATTGCTTTTGGACTGACAACAATAGTTGAATCGCCAATTTTAGCGGTTATTTTCCTTGCGATTGGCTTAATTATGAATACATGTCTACTTCCACTTGGTACGACGATAAAAACGTTGATCGTTCCAAAAAATTTAATTGGCAGTGTTTCAGGAATTTCACTATCCATTTCGAGTATGGCAGGAATTATCGGACCATTTATCACAGGTTATTTAATTATGTTAGCAGGAGACGATATTCGCTCTGGCTTCAACTCAGGCGTATTAATCGTTGTAGCGTTATATATCATCAGTGCAGTTTTCTTACTAATGACACACAAACGCAAATCTGCTATCACGAAAAAAGAGGAAGCTATTACAGCACCTGTGGTTATTGAATAAATATAAATAAAAACTCATCGAAGATGGCCATATCCATTTCCGATGAGTTTTTTATTGTATATGACAACGTTTACAAAAGTATGTAATTACTCAGCTGTTTATTGATCAGACATTAAAGTTGATTAAATCAAATTTTCAGCTACTAATTGTCTTAATCAAATTGTAATTCCCCTGATAAAATAAGTGCCTGTATAACTAATAATATATAGGCGGTCGTTGAAGCGTTTTTAACTGTGACCTGCAACAGCTCTTCAATTTGTTTAATCCGATATTGTATTCCACCAATTGATAATGATAGCTCTTCCATTGTTTCTTTTAGCCGCTGTCCATTTAATAAATACACATAAAGTGTATGCAGCAACTCTCTTTTTCGTGGGTCATGGAAATGATACAAGTCTTTTAATGTTTTTTTCGCCATTTCATGCAATTGCTCTAAACTCATATTCGTGACGATATCCCCTAACATACCCAAATCTTCATAGTCTGTCATAAGCTTTTTATTTGGGAATCGTTGAGCAACCCGTGCCTCTTTTATGGATTTTTCGAAATCCTTTAATTCTGTAAAGGCCCCGCTCATACCTAAAACATAATTATAGTTGACATTTTGCTTTTCTATCTCCTGAAAAATCTTATTGAATTTTTTCATGAAAGCTTGTTTATCGTTAAATTGTGCGTTTAATAAGACAATTTCTTCCCCAACGACAGCAAAAATACTAGGCAACTCCCATTTTTTAAATAATCGAGACATTTGAATAAGTTGATCATGTAAATCAATAATTTCATTATTCGACTTTAGTTTTTGAATATGGATAACAGCTGTAGAAAAGGGAGGCTCAAATTTAAAAGGCAAAAACTTGAAATATGATTCAATGTCTTTGATGTTTTGATTATGAATTAACCGGTCTAAAATGGAACTTCTCATTCGTTGCTGTTCCTCAAATTGCGCCTCCTCGTATAAAATGCACAACGCCATCACATTCGATATTCTTTCTAAAAATAAAAAATCATTATTCTCTATTTTCTGAGGTGAAAAGTAGAAAAATGAGCAAGTTGCATAATGTTTTTTATTAATTAATACAGGTGTTACTAATTTAAAATGGGAACGACCTGCATAGTACGATACAGCATGCTTCTTTTCGAGATAGTTTAAATTCTTTTGTTCTTTTTTTATGCTTACTAATTGTTGCTCAGTTAGTCCGATTTGACTTAACTGATGACCATGTATATCTTCTATCAGCATCGGAATATAGAGTAGTTCGTAAGCAGTTTGAAGTATTTCATCCATCGAATGTTTTTCGGTCACGTTTTGTGTGAGTTGACTATGGAAGGTCGATATTTTTTCAAGCATATGCTTATGGTGCAGCAAGGCATCATACGTCATTTCTAATTCCGACAAAATATTATCACTTTGATATAAATTAATTAACTCCTGTTTCGCTGGTAACCAATCTTTTTCAAGACGAATTTCAAATTCGCAGCAAGGATCCCCCTTCGCAACACATTTCGTTTCTATAGCAATAATCGATTCCCCAAATTCATAGGATAATGCGCCACTGGCAAATCCACATAATGTGTGACAAACACATTCTGTGGCAAGACCATAATTTTGATCATGTAGCTCCGCTTCGAACGACTCAACCCATTTCCCCCATGTGTCGATACATTCGATAGAACCATCGGGATGTTTCACAATTTCCCCCATGAATATCACATCTTTTACGTGCCCCAGTCTGGCATGCCCTTCACCAAATGTTTTATTTTTCCTAGTTTTATTTTGTAAATAGTTTTTCGCTGCTTCCATCCCAAATTCTTTTCCGAATCGAAACAGGAACCCTTTTGTTTTATACGACCCGATATTATTAACCAAATTATTTTTTAGTGTCAGAAAGGCGTTCGCCGACATTAAAATATTTTTGGCCTCTCCTGTGTCAAACGAAATATTACTCATGAACAATCCCCCTGTTCCCATTTCTGATACTAATATTAATCAATATAATTCTAATTTTCAATAAATTTTATAGATTCATAATATTTATTCAATAAAAACTACTATGATATTTAAAAATTCAAACAGTTATACTGAACTCAGAAAAGCCAATACAAACAAACTAAGGAGGTAATACATATGACAATTTTTGAAGGTTCTCATAATAGCTGGGTCTTAGCAAATGGAGTTCGTACCCATTATTCATGGGCAGGCACAGAAGGACCGGCAGTTATCTTATTACATGGTGCAGGTCCAGGTGCTGGTGGAGCAGCAGGTTGGCGCTTTATGTTACCCGCTTTAGCAGAAGCCGGATATCGTGCATATGCACCTGACCAATTATCAATGGGCTTAACTGATACACGCCCTCATGCATGGCCAGTTAATGGGCATCAAAGTTTAGTGAATCATGTACATGATTTTATAGAAGCATTATGTCTAGACCAAGTGTACTTAGTTGGTAATTCACAAGGTGCTTATGTAGCAGCAAAATATGCTATTGACCATCCAGAAAAAGTGAACAAAGTTGTATATATCGGTAGTAACACGATTTATCAGGCAATGCAGGAAATACCAGAAAGAAAATTAAGATCATTTTTAGAAGTAATCGGCTATGATTATACAGAAAATTCACTTCGTAAATTCATGAATCGCAATTCAGGTGGAGATACGGTAGTGCCAGAAGAATTAATTCAATTACGTCATCATGCTGCAAATCGGCCAGGTGTAAAAGAAGCAAACAAAGCATTCGATGATTATTTAGCAAAAATGAATACGACCACAAAATTATGGGATCGATTCTGTATTAAAGATTCCCTGCCAAAACTAAAAGTTCCTGGTAAATTTATTTGGGGTAAACAAGATGCTGTTGCGTCAATAGAAACCGCTTACAAACTGGAAAAATTACTACCAAATATCAAGTTTGAGTACATTGACAATTGCGGACATCAATGTCAAACAGATCAGCCTGAACTGGTTAATCAGCTTGTCATAGACTTCTTAGCACTTAAAAATGAAGATGCTGTAACCGTTAAATAATTATTTAAATCCATGTTGAAAGGAACTGATTGTATGGCAGTACTTGTTGAAAATAAATTGCTTTTTAATGAAATAATCGAAAAAGCAAAAAGAATTGGTCAAGCCGCAGAGCTTGAAGCGTTACAAGCCGATCAAAATGCCACAATATCTGAAAATATTGCAAATATTATTCGGAACGAAAATATTCATCGTTTAATTCTTCCGAAAGAATATGGTTACCCACAACTTGATTGGCGTACATTTGTCGATATGGTCAGCACAGTTGGCTATTACAATTTATCGGCAGCTTGGCTCACATACTTTTTTTCAGTGCACAATGCATGGGTGTCATATTTACCAAAGCCGTTACGTGACGAAATCGTTAACCAAGGCGGCTTTGTAGCTGATGTTTTTGCACCTATAGGGCAAGTAGAAAAGTGTGAAGACGGTTACTATGTTTCTGGTAAATACAACTTTGTAAGCGGTATCAATTATTGTGATTGGGTTGGCGTTGGAGCGATGATGAAATTTGACGATTCTGAGAAGCCTGAACGAGTGGGTATTTGCTTAAAAGTGTCTGATTTAGAAGTTGTGAAAAACTGGGATTCTCTTGGATTACGCGGCTCAGGTAGTAATACACTGATTGTTGACAAAGTTTTTGTAAAACCTGAATCGATTCTTCGTTTTAGTAAAATTATTGAGTGCAGTCAACCGCCAGAAAAGGATTTCGATCAAGATTATTTATATTACAACACCCCCTTTTACCCTGGCTTCTATGTTGGATTTGCTGCAATGGCGGTAGGCGGCGCTGAACGTGTATTACAAGAGTTTGAAAAACATACAGCAGGTCGAATTCGCTTCTCAGGTGTCGTTGAAAAAGAATCTCCTACAAGTCAGCGCGTACTTGCAGAATTAAGTATAGAAATGGAATCAGCTAAAGCTTTATTAAACCAATACATTGTCATGATGGAACAAGATAAAGGTGGTCCTTATGAAGGGGCTAGATATAAAGCAATACGAGCTACGATTATCGATAAGTGCGTCAATATTGGTGTTAAAAGTTTATTAACACTTGGCGGACATGCCTTATTGAAAGGTCATCCTGTTGAATTGTTTGCACGTGACTTAATTGCGATAGCTACTCATATTACATCTTTATACGAAGATGGTATTTACGGTTATGGCAGACATTTATTTGGTATCAAAACAGGTATCCAAGGATAATAGGCTGCCAGTTTTACAACCTACTGGTTCACATTCTTTAAATTGAGGTGAAAATTATGGAAAAATTCATTTATGCTCCAGAAATTGCAAAATTAGGTCACGTTGCATTAGTAACAGAGGACTTAGAATCATCACTATGGTTCTTTAAAGAAGTAATCGGTTTAGAGGAAACACGTGCAGTTAATGGTACACACTATTTACGTGCCTGGGGTGACTTTGAGCACCATTCCCTTTCAATCAAAGCTGGAGAAAAGTCTTACATCGACCACATCGGATGGAAAGCAAAACGGCGTGAGGATGTTGGAACCTTTGCACTTCTTTTAGAAGATGCTGGCACAGATGTACGCTGGATTAAAGATGGTGAAGAAGTAGGTCAAGGAGAAGCGATTCGTTTTGAATTACCAAGTGGGCACCGCTTTGAAATTTATTACGATATGGAAAAACCAGCAGCTGAGGAAGGTCGTAAATCAGTGCTGAAAAATCAAGTATATAAATCTTGGGCAAAAGGTGTTTCACCACGACGCATCGACCATGTCAATTTGCAAACTTCAATGGATAATAAACGAATAGTAAACTACTTAACAGAAACATTAGGCTTTAAGCTTCGCGAATACTTCGTTAATCCAGATGATGAACAAGTAGCTAGCTGGATGAGTGTTACAAACTTAGTACACGATGTTGCGATGATGACGACGAAAAATTCAATTGGACCCAATGAAATGCACCATATCGCCTACTGGCTAGATAACTCTCAAGACCTTTTACGTGCAGCTGACATTTTATGTGAAAATGAAGTTGGCTTTGTTGGACCTGGTAAACATGGTATTTCACAAGCGATGTACATTTATGTAAAAGATCCAGGCAGCGGCCTTCGTGTTGAAATCTTTACAAATAGTTACTTAATCTTCGAGCCTGATTGGGAGCCTATTAAATGGAGCTACGATGAATACCTTAAACATGGCTCTACCTATTGGGGCGATCGTCGCCGCGATGATGTAAATCGGGAACAACCAGTAAAAGCATAACTTAGTTTCCTGCCACCACCCCACATATCATTCACTCATAGAAGAACGACAAATCCCAAATTCTCAATTTTTAATTGTGATAATTTGGGATTTTTTATATGACGCTACTCCTTGCTGGTACATCTATTAGTGCATTTTTATTAACAATTTTTCCATTTAAAGAATTTCACATCAGTTCAAACATTAGAAGAATTTTGCCCCTATTTATTTTGAGATATGTTTTAATTTGTTTTTTTCGCTAGTCTTTCTTTTTCATCTCTAGATGAAAAAGATAAATCACTCATACTATCATGTGCATTTCCATTTTCCACCTTCTGCAATCGAGTAAAAAAAGCTCCTAAAAGGAGGACAATCCCGGATACCATAAAAATAGCTGAAACCCCGGCTATTCTTCCCACTGCCCCAAAGAAAAAGGGCGAGACGAACTGGGAAGATCGGTTAAAGGTCAACCGTAAGCCCAATACTTCTCCCTGCTTATCTAGCGGACTTACCTTCATTGCATAAGCCAGACTAAGGGGCTGCCCTAATCCTAACCCAATCCCTAGAAAGACAGCGATGAGTCCGTAGAGAACTGGAAAATCACTTACATTCAATAACATAAAAGAAAGCCCGCTGATTATCAATGTGGAGGTTAAAATTTTACCCCGCCCAAAGATTTGCAATAGGCGAAATTGTATGAGACGAACTCCAATAGATGATGCGGCCACAAGGGATAAAACGATCCCGATGCTGCTAGCGTTCATTCCGACTCCAGTACCCAAAACAGGAAAATAAGCCACAAAAAGATCTTTTGAATACAATACTAACCCGCTGATAATAAGTGCTTTCCGTAAATTAACATGTTTTAGCATTTTCCATGAGGATGTTTTATTACCCGCTTTTTCTATTCTAGAGGCAAGTGCACTTTTCCAGAATTTAATTGGTACAAGCAAGCAGCTGATTAAGACGATACCGACAATTACAGCAGCCATAGCGAACGTAAAGCGAAAACCAACGTATTCATACCCAAACCCGCTTGCGAGGGGCCCGATTAGCTCGCCTAGCGAACCTGTTAGGCTAAACATAGCAATAAGATTATCCTGGTTCCCTGGAAGGTTTCCAACCGTTTTTTGCAATGAAATGAGACAGCAAATTTGCGAAAACCCCATTAGTAATTGCGAAAAAAAAAGTGTTGGAACAATCGGGATGATGATCGGAATCAATACAGACACTAACAAACCAATACTTCCTAACAAACACATATGCCGAGCGCCGTATGCATCCAGCCACTTCCCAGCTTTAACGGCAAAAAGCATTGGAAAAAATGCATAAGCCGAAACCAAAATTCCAATGACACTCACGGATATACCTTGTGAATCGGCAAATAAAGAAACAATTGGTCGTGTTCCCTGCACTGCAATAGAAATTAACGTTTGAATGATTAAAAAGTAAGAAAGAACCACCCTTCCCTCACCTCAAATAAAGGATAACAAGCTTCAACACCTGGTGTGTTGAAGCTCGTCTTGCACCCTTTTCCAAATTTTTATCAATATTTATTTCTCGCTATTTGCTTAGATGAGTTAATAGCTACTTGATGCTTCAGGTAAATTTCCTTGCGTTCCCTGGCAGATTTCAGGACTGCTTGACAAACTTCTAAATTTGCTTTGCCCCATTTACCATCATGAATAGGAGGCTTATCAAAGGCAACCGCATCATATAGCTCGGCAATCATTACATCCCGACCGGTTTCATTCCCAAGCTGAATCTCCACTTTATCGCTTTCTCCGTAAACGTACAACCCATTCGGTGATTGACGGATGTCGCCCCGCTCACAACTAACAACCGTTAATCCAAAAAACGGCTGATGAGCTTTTTCTTGATCATAGTTTTTTGCATGTTTTCCACCGTATCCTTTTAGACTTTTTAACCTCCTTTCCTCCTCACTGCTGCTCAATTGCTGAATAGCTTTACGAGAAGACCCGTAGCCTTGATTCCTTTGTGATGGACCACCTTCACCAATTCCAAACGTAAGTTCCGTAGTTAAAAAATGATCATATCCATTATAAACAGCAGTTGCTGCAGTCCCATCTTCAAATTCTAAAAAGGCTGCATGGGCCCCTTCTGTCGGACGAGATTCATCCCACCGACCAGCCATTGCACGGACACTTCTAAGCATACCTCCGCCAATATATCGAATAACATCAAACTGGTGAGAACCCTGTCGATAGGTTACACCACCACCGAGCTCTGTATCTAGCTCTTCAGGTGTACGCGGACGGTACATCCAGTCATTATAATACCAATTGTTAATCATCCGCACCTTCCCAAGCGTACCTTTTTCAATAATTTCTCTTATCTTTCGTATAGGCGGTTCAAAACTAAACGAATGTCCGACGATCATATGAATACCCGCCTGTTCAGCAGCCTGAATAAGCAAATCAGCCTCTTCAACTGATACTGCTAAAGGCTTTTCAACAATAATATGTTTTTTATATTGCGTTGCAATTCTCACATGTTCTACATGAAATTCCGTCGGACTTGCTATGTAAACAGCATCAACCTGCTCACTTTGACATAAGTCCTCTACACTCAAGTAATACTCAGCCTGATAATCCCCAGCAAACTTCTTCAACCGTTCTTCATTTCTACCGCTTGCTGCTGTAACCTTTACATTTGGGTGTTTTGCAATACTTGGAAGCAGGGCACTACCCGCATTTCCCAATCCGACAATCCCTATGCGGAGCAAATACGGATGATCTTGAAAATTCATCATTATATCATTCCTTTCATTTGTGATTAGTTGAAAACTTTTTCATCGTTTTCACAATACGGAACGCATTCCATTTTATAAGCTTAAGAAAATTATAGCATTTTTTTGAATTTGTTTTCAATGATTGTTATAAATATTCTGAAAATAAAATAAAACTGCACGAATACCAATCTAACTTTGTATCCGTACAGTTTTTTATCGTTAATTACTGTGTTATTTGCATGTTGAAGCGATTTTGCGCACCACTGTCTCCCATGGATTCTGAAATCTTGTAAGCAGTATACATAACTTGCTTAATAATAAATGGCTTTCGATCTTCTGATAATCGATGGATTGGCCCAGCTGCTGTTAATCCACCAATAAGTCTTCTAGTATGATCGAAAACGGGTGAAGCAATCGCAAATGAACCTTTAAGTCGATCATCAATAGAGAGAACGTATCCTTGTTTACGAATAATCTCAAGCTCTTTTTCTAATACGATTTCCTCTATAGGTAATTGATTAAGCTTTTTCGCATCGTCAATAATTCTCTTACGTTCGGTTTCCTCCAGGTTTGCTAGCAGGATTTTACCGGAAGCCCCTGTCCATAAAACATTACGCTGGCCAACTTTGACAATATTACGAATTTCCTCTGAACTTTCCACCATTTCAATGCACACTCGTTGATCTGCTTCAATAATATTTAGATCAATTGTTTCTGACAATTCTTCAGATAGCTTTTTCATAAACGGTAATGCTGTGTCCCTTAAAGACATATTTCCTCTCACCACAGCACCTAAATTAAATAGCTTAAAGCCTAAACTGTATTTTTGGGTTTGTTTATCCTGTTTTATGTAGCCGCATATCGCCAGTGTAGCAAGCAAGCGATAAATGGTGCTTTTTGACAAATTCGTTTCGGCGGCCAGTTCACCTAATGATTTTTGCGGATTTTCAAGTGTAAAACATTCCATAATTCTCAAAGCTCTTTCCACAGATTGTACTGTTTGAATTGATTCTTTCATCAAAACTCCTCCGTCTCTAAAACCAATATGTACCAACACTTACCTCCTACGCAAGAAAATACCTAAATTAAACTATATATACATAATAGTTTATCATGTTTTTATGGGTAAGAGTTACTACTGCTTTTGGAAATGGACGGGATAATCAATCAAAAACCCTTTTGAGACCAGAGCTGTGGATTATCATTACCACAGTAGTTTAATATAGTGAACTAGGTTCGACTGAATTTTAGAACGCACCCAATCTTAAATCAAGATGCCCTTTCACCTCACCAAGGCTCATAACATCTGCATATTTATGGTGAAGGTCAAACAAGCTTACTTTATGAGAAATAATACTTCGGTCAAATGTACATTCTTCTACTATAACCGGATGAAATCCGTAAGAATAAGCATCTACAGCCGTAGCTCGAACACATCCACTTGTGCTTTCACCGCAAATAATTAAAGAATCAATGTCCATCCTAGTTAGGTAAGCGATCAATGGAGTTCCAAAAAAACAACTGGCGCGTTCCTTTTGAATGATAATATCGGTTGGTGCTGGTTGGAAAGCTTCATGTATTTCATAAGAGTTATCATGCACAACATTTCGCTGCCTATTTGTTGCTTGAATGCGATTTGTACCTTGTGTGGAGTAAATCAATGGTATTTGATGACTTCTAGCTAATGAGATCAATTGTTTTGTTGGCTCAATGGCATTCCAAGCATGAATCCCGCACGAACTTGGATACTTTTTCACCACATCTTTTACAGGCAAAGAACCACCTTCGTAGACCAGATTATAAAGATCGATCAGAAGCACAGCAGGCTTCATTCCAATGAACGTTACCCGTTCATATGATTGATAAATATCCCTCGTGTCAGAATCTATCACATCATGCCAACAATATTGTTTCACTTCACTCATTTCAAGCCTCCTTATCATAAAAAGTCTCCAGGTTTTAATCTGGAGACACATATTACCGCTTATGCTTCAAGAATATTAACATCCTCTGTATTCTTATCTGGGTTTAGGCTCTTCTTAGCTTTTATTCGATTCAGACTTATAATCGTTACAGTAATAATGAGTCCTATTACGTCACTAATCAACCCCGGTGCAATTAGTAAGATGCCGCCCACTAATAAGATCACTTGTTCCAACTTGTTCATTCTTGCTTTATACCAGCCTTCCACAGCAGCAGCAATCGCAATAACGCCAATCACTGACAGTACGATACTGGAAGCGATATCCCACCATGTACCTTTTAAAAGGATTCCTGGATCATAGACAAAAATAAACGGTAAAATAAAAGCGACAATCGCTAGTTTACAAGCATTCAGACCAATTTTTACCGGGTCCGCCTGTGCGATACTTGAAGCTGCAAATGCCGCAACTGCCACAGGAGGAGTGATAGCCGATAAGCAGGAGTAGTACACGATAAATAGATGGGCGTTCAACGCAGGTATATCCATATTGATCAATAATGGTGCCGCTAACACTGCCGTCAAGATATAAGCAGAAGAAACAGGCATCCCCATTCCAAAAATTACACATAAAACTGCCGTGGCTACTAATGTTAAGAATAGACTTCCAGCTGTTAGCGAGAAAATTAATGTTCCAAACTTGGAGGCAAGACCTGTCAGCATAATTCCATCAATCAGTATTCCAGCTGCTGCACAGGCCATGGTCACAGGGACCATTCGTTCAATCACTTCTTCAAAAATTAGGATCAATTTTTTATACCCGATCCGATATTCTGGTTTTACCCAGCTGCACACAATGACAATTGCCGTTGCCAATACAGCAGCCAGGGAAGCGGTCATTCCGTTCATAATGCCAATTACCAGGAATACGAGAGGAACTAGGTAGATCCAGCCTTCTTTAAACACATCGCTTAATTTTGGGATCTCTTCCTCTTTTAACGTAGGCATATTTTGTTTGATGGAACGGAAATGCACCTGTAAAAAGATTCCTAAATAGTAGAGTAAAGCAGGAACTGTCGCCGCTATCACGATTGCACCATAGCTGATTCCTGCATATTCAGACATCAAAAAGGCAGCGGAACCCATGATCGGCGGCAAAATGCTGCCACCTGTGGAGGCGGCTGATTCCACTCCTCCAGCAAATACGGGTGAATAACCCATCTTTTTCATCGTAGGAATATTAATCGATCCTGTGGTTAACACATCTGCAGTCGGACTGCCAGATATCATCCCAAACATTCCGGATGTGATAACCGTAATTTTGGCAGGTCCGCCAACACTCCTGCCTGAAATGGTTGCCGCTAAACGGAAGAAAAACTCTCCCCCTCCAGCTGCAGTAAAAAAAGCGCCAAACAAAACAAATAGAAAAACATAGGTTGCTGCCACGCCAAGCGGCGTACCAAAAACTCCATTCGTTGTGTAGACCATATCATCTAAAAAGTGATTATAGTCTATTACGCGATGAGAATACGCGCCAGGAATATACTGCCCCCAAAAAACGTAGGCTAAAATAACGAGGACTACAGAAGTAAGTGTAAAACCCAATGTCCGTCTTGTTGCTTCGAGTGTTAATAGTACCGTCGCAATTCCTATTGCCATTTCTAACGGGGTTAACGGATTAAATAATGGGATACGCTTCAAATAAAGTTCAATATTCATTAAGAAGTAAACACCAATACCAAGTGACATTGCAGCCATAAAAATATCCAGCCATGTTGGCTTCTGCCCTTTCACTCTCTTCGTCGAACTAAATTGCAGGAAGGCAGCGGTTAAAACTAAAGGATAAAATACAGTGGTATATTGATATAGATCCATTGTTCCAATTGCTCCAAGCCATACTTCAAAGATAGTCAAAATAATAGCCATCGTTAAAATCATTTTACGAAAGAAACCGGTTAGGACTCTTCGGTTGCCTTCCTTAAAAAATGCCCGGAATAGTCCCATTTCTTTTTCAACTTTTTGAGAACCCAATTAACTCCCACCTTCCTCGGTTCATGCAAATGGTCAGATATTAGAAATTACTTAATAGCCCCAATTTCTTTATAGAATGCTTCTGCTCCTGGAGCTAATGGAATCGCTCCAGTATCTGCCAGATTTTCTGCTGTCATGTTTTTCACAGCCGGGTGTAGAGCTTGAATGTTCTTTAGGTTGTCAACTAATGACTTGGCCATCTTGTATTGATCGGTAGCACTGACTTTGTCGCTGACTAAAATAATCCCGTTGATTCCCACTGTCTGTACATCTTCCTTCTGAAATTGATAGGTTCCTTTTGGAATGGTGTATGCATTTAACCTCCACTCTTTGCCTAGAGTATCGATGGTATCCTGATTAACAGACCAAAGCTGAAGGTCAGTCTGAACTGCATTTTCTTGCACTTTCGCGTCTGGAGCAAAAACAAAGTCAATGGTAATATCCATTCGGTTACTTCCCATTGCTTCCCAACGCTGTGAACTGCCTTCCCATGTGAGGGATCCTCCCCAATCTTTCAATTTTTCATCTGTAATTCCGTTTGCTTCAAGTGCTGTATTGGCTGCCAAGGAGTTCAGGTTTCCTTGTTGATTAATCGCAATCCTTGCAGGGACTTTTTTCTCAGCTATATCCTTCAAACTTTTAACTTTGTACTTTTTCGCAAAGGCATCACGGACGGATATCTGCATGGATGCATTTTGGTAGATACTTCCAATCGCGTGCATATTTTCATATTTCTGGGCAAACGGCGGTAACCCTTTGATTGCTGCAATCCCTTCCACATCTTGAATAAGCCCAAGCTCAACTTGTCCTTCATCGACTAACTTAATATTTCCAGCACCGCTCCCTGGTTCATAGGTTGCCGCTGATCCCGGATAACTGTCAGCGAATGATTTGGAAACGACTTGACCAAGACCGGACCAAAAACCGCCTACTGAACCGCCAGCCAATGTCACTTTTATGGCATTGGTGTCTGTTTTATCAACTGGCTGGCTTTTCACAGTTCCAGTATTTGCAGCTGGTGAAGAGTTTGATTTTTGAGTCGACTCACCGTTGGAACATGCCACCATTCCAGTTAACAACGTACAGCCAATGATTGTAAGACCCCATTTAGAAAATTTAGTATTTTTCACGATTTCGCCCCCTGTTTTTTGGTTCTCAGTCCTTATTACTGGAATCGCTTTCAAAAACATATAGAGGATTACACCTTCCAAGGCGTATCCAAAAAAACCTTAATCTTCTTCTTCCAGCTCCATTGTTGTCAGTTGCTTTACCTCTGCTGACTCCCAAAGGTACCCGCAAGAATGGCACCAGCAAAAATATACATTTTGCTCTGATCTCCAATATTCCGTAATGAAACTGCGCGAGTCGCTCATCGACTGACCGCAATGGCTGCAGTAATTGACTGTTGGGGCAAATGTAGTGTCTCTCTCACCCTTTTGGATTAGGGAGGAATCGACAAATGGTTTGTCTTTCCCCCTCAGCATAAATGTCATTATTACTTAACCCCCACTTTGTCAAATAAAGCGACTACATCGTCAATAATTGGTGAGAAACGCGTCTGGAATCTCTTAAATACACTTTCAAAGCCGTCACTGAAATGATGCTTTTTTCTCTCCAACGGCAGGACGATGATATGGTTATCCGCCTCATTCCGAATCGTTCCAATCGGGTCTTCACCCTGTGCCACTTTTTCAATTTCCTTTTTAAGCATTTGCCGATAGAAAATGATCCCCTTATCCGTAGTCCCCAAACGTTCTTCCGTTCGGTCTGCGATTGTCCCCTGCGTAATCCAGCACATAATATCCTGTCCATCAATGTAATCGGTAATAAATTCGCCGTTTTCATCTCTGTAAGGAACATCATATAATGGAATTTCTTTTAAATGATCAGGAATTTCTACATCAAGTCCTGGTGCATACGCCATATACCAGATATGCCATGTTGTTTCATCATCAATCGGAACTCGGATCTGGAATTGATAAGACCCAAGACCGCCACTGCCAACCGCCAGCATAAAAGGAAATACGACTGGATGTCCGATGCGCCAATCATCACTGTCTTCTGACTGTCCTTCTAGCAATCTCCTTTTAACAACGCCATATTCAAATGCATCAAAAGCAATTTTGTTATGCTTGCGTTGGAAGGCCACTTCCTGTGTTTCTCCTTTTAAACCTGTTACATAAGCATGGTAATGACCATGGAGCCACTCAGTATGGACGGGGTCAAGTGAATTTTCCATAATTTGCAGCCAGTTACAAGGGATAACCGCGCTGCCAATCATACGCACAGCATGCTCGACGACAAAGCCGTCAAAACGTGGAAGCAATGGTGCCGGTGCTGGACCGAGATAAGCAAAAATGAGTCCACCCATTTCCTCTACCGGATATGATTTTGTTTTAATCCGGTCTTTAAAGGTACTGGTATCCGGTTCATTTGGCTGCTCCGTACATTGCCCTTTTTGATTAAAGCACCATCCATGATACTGGCAGCGCAATCCCTCTTTTTGAGGCATTCCATATACTAAAGATACTTTTCTATGAGGACATCTCTCGTCAATTAAACCTAGATTGCCAGACAGGTCACGGTAGAGAACCAAATCTTCACATAAAACTCTGACTTTTTTTGTTGGCTTGTTTTCTAGTTCACTCACTGCAGCGACTGGAATCCAATAGCGGCGCATTAAATTTCCCATTGGTGTATCGGGTCCAACACTAGTTAACAACTCGTTTTGTTCTTGACTTAACATCTAAATGCCCTCCTATTATTCATAATTATAAGATTTAACCCTTACCTATTTAGACATCATTGCTTGTGGTGATTGTTCATCAATACCTTCTAAGATGTCTTGTTTTAATGCCCTTTGTTCATGGTAGGTCCATACTTTCTCAATAATACTTGGCTGCCAGGCTGTCTCTCTTGTTCGGACTAGATTATCTCCGGTTAGCACCCTAATCTCTCGTCCCAAGAGCAAAGCATCATATTGTTTTTTTGCATTTTCTTCAATAAATACTGATCGAGCGAAAGCCGCCTTTACACTTTCAGCGGCAACAACCGTTCCGTGATTACGCAGCTGAACAGAAATTTCCTTACCGATTGTTTCGGCTAATTCTGCTCCCAATTCCGCGGTGTTAATTAAACTTGATTTCTCATAAACAGGTACGTTGTCCACAAAGGATCCGATTCCGAAAACTGGCTTCATTACCACATCTGCTATTCCAAGCACGGTTTGATAATGCGGATGGTTGTGAATTACACTTAATACGTCACTGCGTCTTTTATAGATTTCTGTGTGAATATGGTATTCGCTTGGCGGTTCTGAATCTCCCTCTAACAATTTTCCATTTAAATCACACATTACGATATCACCCACTGTAACAGATGCTCTGCTTGCCTTTCGGGAATTAATGAAAAATCGGTCAGTACCTGGAATCCTACAACTGACATGCCCATTCATATCCAGCAGTTCAACCGCTTCTAACAAGCGTATTGCTTTTGCTACTTGAAGCTTTAACTCTTTTTCATCTACTTGCCCCATGATCTTTCCCCTTTTTTAAATTTTTTTTGTCAAAAGGATTAAAATTATTTCATTAAACCGCTTTCATTGAGGTCTATAAAAACCACCAAGTTAACTTTTTGAGTAAAAATTTCGAAAGTTCATAGTTTGTTATAATTCCATATAGCGGAACGCGTTCCATAATGTGGTTATTATGTTTTTCATTATACTGACAGTGAAAACCTTAGTCAATACTGAATATTATTTATTTTCTGAATTCATTTTTTCAAAAAAAGGCAGCAGCAGCTCTAATTGAACATAAAGACTAGCTTTATGGCCAAATAAGCTTTAAGTTTATAGTGTGTATGCTTCTAGAGTCGATTGTGCAAACAAATCCTCCGCACTTAATCGATTATTAATCATTCCTTGCTCATACGAATACGTAACAGCTGCTTCTAAAGTTTTTCGATTTTTCTCCAACCCATATGGCCAGAAATCTTCTCCCATTAATTGACGGGTATTTTCCCATTCAGAAACAAACCAAGGCAAAGTTACTTTTAAAGCTGCTGTTTGGTTAAATCCGTCATAAACTTTCTGCTTTGCTTCCACAAAAGCCGAATAAAGATTGGCAGCAACCCATGGATGCTCTTTCAGAATTTCATCCTTAATAGCAACAACATGCATAATTGGGAAGATGCCTGTTCGTTTATAGTAATCTTTTTCGATAGATACATTGTCTGGAAACAGCCGTTGCACTTTCGGCGACCCCTTTAAAAAACAGGATGGAGCTCGTGGAGCAATAAAAGCATCTATTTCTCCATCTTCAAGCATTTGATTTAAGGTTTGTTCTTCATTTATTGGCTGGATATTAATATTGTCTGGTAACGAGAGTTTTATTTTTTCAACTCGGCCCGGGGTCTCCTGTCCACCTGTAAACCAGTTCATTTCGGACGGATGAACACCATACTCATGTTGTAATATTCCACGAATCCAAAGGCAGGCCGTCAACTGGTACTCTGGAATTCCAACCCGTTTTCCTCTTAAGTCCTCCGCTTTTTCAATTCCAGAATATTTATTAATATAAATGCCTGAATGACGGAAACTTCGAGACATAAAAACAGGTATTGCCGTGAAGTTTGGAAAACCGCGGTCTTTAGCAATTAAATAAGAGGATAGCGATAATTCGGATACATCAAATTCCTGATGGCGCATCATTCTCCAAAAAGTTTCTTCAACCGGCATGTTCAGCCAGTTTAAATCAATTCCTTTTGCTTGAACAGTGCCATTGGTTAAGGCTTGAATTCGGTCATAATCCCAACACGCAAAATTTAAATGCAGCTTTGACAATTTGATCACCCTTTCCGTTTCACAATGCGAAATACATTCCACATCATGATTTGATTATACTGCTGATGTAGTGTTTAATCAATACTGAATATTAATTATTTTCAGAATTTATAGTTTAGAAAGAAAAACATCTTTAGTAAAAAACAAGCAAAAAAATCCCCAATCCTTAATTGGATTGGGGGGGATTCCATATAGTTCAAAAAAACCAATCTCATAGAATGATTCAGGTAATTTATCCGATCCGCTGCTTAGTCAATAACTCTTGCCACATCATTACCACACTTTTGACATTTCCCTTCCAACACAATTCCACCAGAAAATTCTTTAACAGTATATTTCTCAATTTTAACAACATCACAACAATAACTACACCAAACATTTCGTTCTAATTGTCTCCGGAATTCTACAGGAATCGAAAGCCATTTTTTATTGGCAGAAAAAGAGACCAATTCTTGGTTTTCTTCTCTCTTCGGTTTTTCTTCTACTTTCTCCAATAAATCGATCACTTCTTGAATTTTTGTCCTAAGTTTTTTAAATTCTATAGTTTGCCATGCATTCAAGATTGTGATTAAATCTTTATTGCCTGAATTTGCGATTTTCTCTAATAATAGTAGAATTAAGCTTCGGTTCCGGTCTTTTAAGGTTTCAACAAATTCATATCTTCTATTTTCAGCAGCATCAATAAGCTTTTCCAATAATTCATCCGCATAGGTCTCGCGTTCAATGTTCCAGCCTTTATCCGTATAGACTAGCATTGGCAGTCTGCCGTCATACTCTATAGCTAAATAATGATGAAGAATTAGCCAGTCTATTTTTGTGAGAATCTCTTTTTGAGAATTACCTTTCAACGCCCCGTATACAGGGCTGTAGTCCAATTCTAGTTCTAATAACTTTTTATCTTTTGACCCTGCTAGAATTTTGGCAAGCATAGCCCGGCCGCCACTCATGATTAAATCATCTGCCCCACGCAAAATGGTTTTAATTTCATTGTCCGGCACAGACTTAATTCCTGTTGGATTAAGCTCATACCTCACCTTATTTCCTTTTTTCACCATAATTATCCCTCATTTTAAAAAAACTCTATTAATTTCTAGTATAGTACTTTCTTGATATTTTATCGAAAATTTAATAAAAAATATGATCAGAATTGCTTTGTGTATCCATGGATATTATAATCTTTCAACAGGAACGATTATTTAAGCAATTTTGTAAAGGAGATTAAGGTATGACGGAATTTTGGGAATCAAGTTTTATCCAAAATCAAATGATGTGGGGATTCGAACCCTCAGACTCCGCAATTTTAACAAATGACTTTTTCCTTGAAAAGAATGTAAAGGATATATTGATTCCTGGTATTGGGTATGGAAGAAATGCAAAGGTTTTTTTGGACAACGATATAAATGTAACAGGTATTGAGATTTCAAAAACAGCGATTGAATTGGCATGGCAAAATGGGCTTACTATTCCTATATTTCATGGTTCAGTAACCGATATGCCCTTTGATAATAAGCTTTATGATGGTATATTTTGTTATGCACTTATTCACTTATTAAATGATCGTGAGAGAGAGAAGTTAATTAAAGATTGCTATAGTCAGTTAAAGCCCAACGGTTATATGATTTTTACTACTATTTCAAAAGAAGCCCCAATGTTTGGAAAGGGTAAACAACTAGGGAAAGACTATTTCGAGATCATGGAAGGGGTAAAAATGTATTTTTATGATGATGACTCCATTAAACAAGATTTCGGGAAATATGGACTGATAGAATTTTCGGAAATTGTTGAACCACATAAGAATGCGGAAAATAAACCTCCATTTAAGTTTTTAATGGTAAAATGCCAAAAGGCACTATAAATTAGGATTTGTCTGCATACAAAAAGCACTTACTTTGTAATGTAATTTATATTTTTAAATGTAAAAAATGATAGGAGCCATTATGGCCCCTATCATTCTTTTAATTGTATATCTATTCTCTTAAATATGGATATGACTATACTACTTTATTCTGTTTTACTATCATGGTATCTTTTTCATCCACATTTTTAAACTTAAAGATGGAAATCAAAAATAGCACCGTTAAAACAACGAGACAAGTAATAATACTCACTCGATTCTGTACATCTAACAAAAATAAAACTGTTATGATGCTTAACGTAACGACTGTAATCGCAGTTACATATGGGAATCCCCACAATTTAAAGCTTGGTTCTTTAGGGTAGGAATTGCGAAGTTTTAAATGTGCTAGACAAATACCAATCCAGACCAACGATACAACAAAACCCGGAACCGCCATTAATAAAGTAAATACCTTTTCCTGCGCAACAAAGGCAATCATGGAGCCGCCGACTAATATAATTGCTGTTAATATTAAACTGTATAATGGAACACCCTTTTTTGATACAAAAGAGAAAGACTTTGGAGCTTCCCCTTCAACCGCTAGGGAATGAAGCATCCGTGTACAACCGTATATACCGGAGTTGGCTGCAGATAAGACAGCTGTAATTAAAATAAAGTTCATAAGGTGAGCTGCTCCCTTCAGGCCGGCCATGGATAACACCTGAACAAAGGGACTCGCTTGACTGATGCCAATTTCATTCCAAGGAATTAAACCACAAATGACCAGAATCGGCAGCGTGTAAAACAAAATAATTCTCCAAACAAAACTTTTAATCACCTTAGGTAAAATCCGTTCTGCATCTTTTACTTCTGTTACTGTTAATCCTATTAATTCAGAACCTCCATAAGAAAACATTACAATTAACAGAGCAGTAAAGATTGACATCCACCCATTCGGGAAAAAACCGCCTTGCTCTGTAAAATTGTGAAGATAGTTGGATTGATTGCTCGGGATGACTCCAAATAGAATACCTGCTCCTAATATGATAAATACGATAATCATGGTGATTTTAATGCCTGCAAACCAAAATTCAAATTCCCCATAATTTTTAACATTCATCATGTTAATTCCAATAACTAAAGCGGCACAGCCTAAACTTAATTCCCAAAGAGGAATGGATGGAAACCAGTATTGCAAGAAGCTGCCTGCCACGACAATCTCGATCACACATACAGCCAGCCACATGAAACAATACATCCAGCCTATAACAAAGGAAGCACGCTTACCAAATGCTTTCTGAACAAAGCCTTTCATATTTGTGTTTGGATAGACGATAGCCATTTCTGCTATAGCTCCCATAACAACAAGAAGCAATAGTCCTGCAAACATATATGTAAAGATTACACCTGGTCCTGCTATTGATACGGTTTCTGCACTACCTTTAAAAATCCCTGTCCCTATTGCTCCTCCCATGGCCATCATACTTATATGCCGCGGCAACAACTTCTTTTGCAATGATGCATCTTTCATTAATTAGTCCTCCTAAACTCTATTATCAGAACGACAAGATCAACATGAACTATCAACGGGTTTCCTGGATGGTAACGAACTTGTCCAACCGGATTAAACCTTTAATGCAAACGCTTACACGTTTTACCGTTGTTCTTTTTTGAAAATTTCTTTCTAGCACACAAGCCTCTGGTGAGGTCCGATTTATTTTCGGAAGATCTGTTTCTACAACTTAGCTGCTTTTTGAGATAGGAAGACTTCAACCAATCTATTGGATAATACTTTACCAAAATAATGTGGAGTAGTCTTCCTAATTTGGTGTTCTATTGTCCCTGAGCTTTGTGGGACTTACTAGTTATATTCTTGGAGTTTAGTGGATTTATTGGTTACTATGCAAGTTCTATTGGCCACAACTTAGGGTTTTCAATTAATTGTTTAAAGCGGTTCGTAAAGGCTACTGCTGTTGCACCGTCTGCAACGCGGTGGTCAAACGCCATCGACATGGTCATGATTGAGCGAATCGCAATCTCATCGTTTTCCATAACAACAGGCATTTTTTTCGTCTTATGGAAGGCAATTAACCCTGTTTCCGGATGATTTATAATCGGAGTAGCGCCGATACTTCCTAATGGACCGACATTACTGATGGTAAATGTTCCTCCTTTTAATTCAGCCGACGTCAGCTTATCCTCTTGCGCTTTTTTCGTTAACTCTTTCAACTTGTCATGAATTTGACGAACAGATAATCGGTCAGCATGATGAATGATAGGTACAATTAAACCGTTTTCCGTATCCGTGGCAATTCCAATGTTATATTCCTTCTCTAAACGGATTACTTCGTTTTCTTCATCAAGCTTGGCATTGAATACAGGGAATTGTTTTAATGCCACTGCGATCGCTTTGATAAAGAAAGCAACAGCCGAAACATTAATATTCATTTCTTTTAAATCATTTCGATAGGCGAGCAGCTCAGTAAGATCTGCTTCTTCAAAATGTGTCACATGAGGAATCGTATAAAGTGACTGGGTCATTTTCTTTGCAATTTGCTTCCGACGGCCTCTAAACGGAATTACTTCTGCATTAGTTTCATTTATGTTCGGAACTTCCTGCTTTTGAATCTCTTGTTTAGGTTCTGCTTTTGCTTTAGTCGCTTCAGCGGAAGGCGCTTTCATTTCCTTAGAAGATTGGATTTCATCACGTTTTTTAACAAAGTTATATATATCTTCCACAGTGATGCGCCCAAATGTACCAGTACCTGTAATTTGGTTAATATCTACACGAAACTCTCGTGCAATTTTTCTTGTGTAAGGCGCCGCGATGATGAATTTTTTTTCTCCTTTATGCTCAGTCACTGCTATTTGCTGCGGTTGTGATTGTATCGCCTCTTCCTTATTAGAAGCTGCTTCTGCATGTTTCTCTTCCATCTCAACCGCTTTTGCTCCTTCTGTTTCCAGTACAAGAAGAGTAGTACCAACGGAGACCGTATTACCATAGTCCACAACAATTTCCTTTACTTTCCCTGAAGCTGGGGAAGGAAGCTCAGCTACCATTTTATCTGTTTGTACCTCTACAAGTGGCTGGTCCACCTTGACCGAATCCCCCACTTTGACAAAATAGTGGATAATTTCTCCCTCTGTCATCCCTTCACCAATATCATGAAGTTTTACTTCAACCAATGTTTTCCCCTCCTAAAAATGCATAACTTTTTCGATTGCGTTAAATACCCGCTTTGGTGTAGGTAAATAATGTTCTTCGAGCGCAAATAATGGTACTGGTACATCAAAACCTGTCACGCGCTCAATCGGAGATTTCATATGCAAAAATGATGTATCATTTATAATGGAAACAATATCATTACCCACTCCGCCAGTAGCATGGGCTTCATGAACAATCACCGCACGGCCGGTTTTTTGAACAGATTCTGCAATAATATCCTTATCAAGTGGATAAAGGGTCCTTAAATCAATGACATCACAGGTAATGCCATATTTTTCGGCCTGTTCCGCTGCTTTCATGGCTACTGGTACCATCGCACCCCATGCAAAAACAGAAACGTCATTTCCTTCTTTGAGCCTTTTCCCTTTTCCAATTTCAACTATATACTTTCCTTCTGGAACCTCTTCACGGTTAGAACGGTAGATTCTCATGGACTCTAAAAATAAAACGGGATCCGGATCTTCGATAGCTGCAATGATCAGACCCTTTGCATCGTATGCAGATGAAGGGCAAACCACTTTTATTCCGGGCATATGTGTAAACAACGCTTCCACACTGTCTGAATGAACCTCCGGGGCACGGATGCCGGCACCGTATGGAGCTCGGATGACCATTGGAACGGTATAGCTTCCCATCGTACGCATACGAATTCGTGATACATGTGTCATGATCTGCTCATACGCCGGATAAATAAAGCCAAAAAACTGCATCTCCGCTACGGGTTTGAATCCATTGACAGCCATTCCGATAGAGGTTCCGATAATCCCTGCTTCGCTCAGCGGCGTATCAATAACGCGTTCTTCCCCAAATTCTTTTTGCAACCCCTCGGTAGCACGGAATACACCACCGTTTTTACCGATATCTTCACCAAGCAAAATGACTTGCTCATCCTCTTTTAACATCGTGCGCAACCCATCTGTTACGGCTTGAACGAGTGTAAGTTCGTTAGTTTTTACAGTTTGGATATCTGCCGGTCTGTCTACATTTAAAATCATCAAGCTTCCCTCCCGATCAATTGAAAATATTCTTCTTTTTGTTTTGCAATTGTCCAAGTCGGCTTTTCAAATACATTATCGAATAAGTCATTGATATTTGGTTTTGGATAGCTTTCCATATCTTTTACCGCCAGTTCTACTTCGGTTGCGATTTCTTCTTTGATCTTCATTACCCAATCTTCATCCCAGAAGCTATTTGCTTTCATATAGCGTTCTACACGAAGAAGAGGATCTCGATTTTCTCGAATTATGTCACTCTCGGACTGATCACGATATTTCGTTGGGTCATCTGCCGTTGTATGAGCACCATATCTCCATGTCATAGCTTCAATTAAAGTTGGGCCTTCACCTTGACGGGCACGGTCAAGTCCTTCCATCGTTTGGAAATACACAGCAAAAATATCGTTTCCATCGACACGGACACCCGGCATATCATAAGCGAGTGCTTTTTGGGCAATCGTTTTTGAATTCATTTGTTTTTTAATCGGCACTGAAATCGCAAAGCCGTTATTTTGATTAAAGAAGATAACTGGAGCTTTAAACACACTGGCAAAATTCAATCCTTCATGGAAATCACCTTCTGAAGTGGCACCGTCTCCAAAATAGGCAATCGCTGCATTTTTCGTTCCTTTTCTTTTTTCCGCCATAGCAGCCCCTGCTGCATGCGGGATTTGTGTTGCAATAGGAACGGCAGGTGGGAAAATCTTTTTCCCTTCTTCAGGCACGCATCCCTCCACACGTCCATTCCAATATAAATATGTACGGGCCATGCCGGCTCCAAACGTTAACGTGGCACCATGGTCACGATAAGTAGGGAATACCCAGTCATCTTTTTCAAGCGCAAGTGCACTTCCAACTTGAGAAGCTTCCTGACCCTCAAACGGAGCATACGTTCCAAGTCTACCTTGACGTTGCAAACTTATGGCTTTTCGATCAAAGGTACGAATGCGAACCATATTATAGTAGAATTTTTTAACAAGATCTTCAGTTATTTTATCTTTGTAATCCTCATTTATTACTTGGCCGTATTCATCAACAATTTGAAATATTGGAAATTCCGTTAACATGTCATCACCTCATAAACAGAAATTATTATTTACGAATATCCCATTTAGGACGTTTGGTATGAGTGAAAAAGCTATTATGCTTTTTTCGGTCTTCTATTCGTTTTTCACATAGTCGGTTTGCGGCTTGAATGGTCGTGATATCATCCAACCCTGCCTGTCTGTAGACTTCCAATAACGATGTGTAAATGGATTTTGTTTTCGATAATACACGCTCTTTATTGTAGCCATATTGTTCATCTGCTACTTGAATTAGACCTCCAGCATTTACAATGTAATCTGGAGCATATAAAATTCCTTTTTGTTTCAGTACTTCTCCGTGTTTCTCAGTAAGAAGCTGATTGTTTGCCGAACCAGCTACTGCTTTTACTTTTAACAGTTCGATCGTTTCATCGTTAATAATTCCACCAAAAGCACAAGGAACAAATACATCTGCTTCTGCAGAATACACATCATTTCCACTTACTACACGAGCAATGCTTCCTAATTGTTTTGCACGGTCTTGAATGGCTTTTATGGCTTCTTCATTAATATCACTTACGTATAAATCAGCGCCGGATTCAAGCAATTGTTCGGCAACTTTGAACCCTACTTTTCCAAGACCTTGGATAGTGTAGGTCTTTCCGGAAAGATCATCTGAACCAAAAACGACTTTATTCGTTGCTTTGATACCGTAAATGACTCCAAGCGCAGTCGGAATGGATGAATCACCGCCGCCTCCGTATGCTTCAGGAATTCCTACGATGCAATTTGTCTCTTTTGAGGCATGGATAAAGTCATCCATTGAAGTACCCATATCTGTTCCTGTGTAAAAACGTCCGTTTAAAGAATCAACAAACTGGCCGAAAGCTCTAAACATAGCCGGTGTTTTATCCGTTGCAGGATCACCGAAGATTACCGCTTTACCTCCACCGAAATCGACATCGGCAGCAGCGCATTTATATGTCATCCCTTTAGATAAACGCAGTACATCTTCCAAGGCCTCATCCATTGTACGATACGGGCGCATACGGCAGCCCCCCAATGCAGGTCCGAGTGTTGTATTATGGATGGCGATAATCGCTTTCAATCCTGTTGTCGGGTCATTGCAAAAAACAATTTGCTCGTGCTCATGCATTTTTTCAATAACTGATTCAGTTTTTTGTACAGAATGTTCTAACACGTTCATTTAAATTACCTCCATTAGCACTGTGATTATAGTAGAAAATCATTTTAAAAAAAGAGAAAAAACAACGTCTTTTCCTTTGTTAATGATGAAGAACTTTCATTTTCGACGACCTGCTTGACTCTTTCTTCTCGAATGACCATCTCTGGCTGCCTGCTTTTCGCTTTGGTAGCGATTACATTTAATTAAATAGTTGCTTGGCAGTAGATCGTTTATCTTTTTATTTGTTTAAAAATTAGAAAGATTACGCTTCCATTTAATAATAAGCTATAATATAATTGAAAAACATACCAAAATGTACAAGTTTTGGTGATAATCATTATATTTTGCATAAGTTTTTCAATATTTAACTTCATTTTTAAAAGGGGAATACTTCTATGGACCAATTAGATATTCGTCTGCTTGAACTTCTTCAAATGGACGGACGGATTACTTTAAGTGAATTATCGAAGAAATTATCCCTTAGTCGTCCAAGCATTACTGAGCGTTTAAAAAGGCTACAAGATAGGGAAATTATTGAAGGATTCAGTGCCCGGGTATCTCTCGAAGCCATTGGACGTGATGTAATCGTTTATATTCAGGTAAGTGAACTCAAGTTATTATCTTATACAGAATTTGAGAAGCGGATTATCGATGACCCTGACATCATTGAATGTCATCGATTAACTGGCTCAGTTAGCTATTTACTTAAGGCTGCCGTTACAGGGATGGATCATCTAAGCAGGCTGATTGACCGGCTGGCTCCTTACGGAAATGTAAATACATCAATCGTTTTATCATCACCCGTCTCATTTCGCTGCATCACTCCACATGATGTTAATGAAGAAAAAAAGTAAACCAGGTGCAATGGATAGAAAAAAGGAAAAACTACTCCACTAAATGTCCAGTTTCATTTCATCTTGGAATCGTTCTTTAACCAACAACCAAAAATGAAGGTGCTACCGATTAAGGTAACACCTTCCTTTACTTTATTTTAAACTTAAAGTCTAGTACCTATATATCAATGGTCTTTCGCAGCACTAATCCCATACCCCGTGTTTGATTTATATATAACCTCTGCAAAGCTTTCTGCATTCGATTTTTCCCTAGACAGAACTGTTCCAAAATATGCTCCAAGGAAACCTAGCGGCACCGTGTAAATAGTTGGATTTAGCATCGGGAAAATAGGATCCCCGGTAAAAATGGCAGCTCCCGGCGTTGGACTCCATACATTCGGGCTCAATAACACAAGGACAACGGAGCTGATTAATCCAATTAGCATTCCTGTAATAGCCCCTGTTGAATTGAAGCGCTTCCAGTAAATTGTACATAAAATTACAGGAAGATTTGCACTAGCAGCAATACCAAGGGCCAATACAGACAAGAAAGCGACATTTAATTTTTGGGCAGACAATGCAAGTAAAATAGAAACAATAGCCACTCCGATAGAAGCCATACGTGCTACAAATACTTGCTGCTTCTCTGTTACTTTTCCGCCTTTAATGATTTCTCCATAAATATCATGAGCAAACGCAGATGCGGATGTGAGCACAAGTCCGGAAACGACCGCAAGAATGGTAGCAAAAGCAACGGCAGAAACAAAAGCAAATAAAAAATCTCCGCCCATCGTTTGCGCCAACAAAGGTGCTGCCATGTTTCCAGCAGGATTCGCAGCAACAATATTTTCAAAGCCTACAAATGCAGCTGCACCAAAGCCTAAAAAGATGGTCATAATAAAAAACGCGCCAATGAACCATGTGGAATAAACGACTGATTTACGTGCCGTCGCTGCATCTTTTACGGTAAAGAAACGGACAAGAAGATGCGGTAAACCTGCTGCACCTAAGACTAGTGCCATATTAAAGGAAATCATATCCAACCCATCTTTGTATTTGTTTCCTGGATTCAAGAACGCTTCTCCCAATGGCGTTGAGGACTTTACATGCTGAAACATATTCATAACACTGAAGTCAAATTTAGCAAACACAATAAACGTGATAACAAATGATCCGATGAGCAATAAAATAGCTTTTGTAATTTGCACCCAGCTGGTAGCGGTCATTCCGCCAAAAATAACGTAAATCGTCATCAGGACACCGACAAGCAAAACGGATGTCGCATAATCGATTCCAAGCAGTAACTTAATAAGTCCGCCTGCCCCAACAAGCTGAGCAATCATATAAAAGATCGAGATAACCAGCGTGTTAACTGCAGCTACCCCTCGAACTTTTTTGGAATTGAAGCGTGCCGTAATCATGTCGGCCATTGTGTACTTTCCTAGATTTCGAAGTGGCTCAGCAACCAGATAGAGCAAAAATAAAAAGGCAACTAGATTTCCAATACTCATGTAAAATCCATCAAACCCCACTAAAGCGATAGCTCCTGTAATCCCCAAGAACGAAGCGGCAGACATAAAATCCCCGGCTACCGCCAGACCGTTTTGCCATGCCGTCAATCCACCTCCGGCTGTGTAAAAATCGCTGGCATTTTTTGTTCTTTTAGATGAAAGATAGGTGATGACCAATGTTAAAGCGATGATTCCCAGGAATAAGGATAATGCCAATAGACTCATTAATACAATTCCTCCTTATGTTTCGCTATGATAGCTGCTGCCGAATTATCAAATTTTTCAGATTTTTTAATGTAGACAAAACCACATACCCATACGAGTACAAATTGCAGTAATGCATAAACCCATGCCCATGTGATATGACCAATTGCCTGATAATTTAATATTTTCGTATAAGCGGCTAAAATAGGTAAGGCAAAATAGAATAAACAGAAAAAGACGGCCATTGGCAAAATAAATGATTTCTTTTTCTTTACCAGCGTTTGAAAATCACTCGTTTGGATCAGTGATGTGTAAGAAGCCTTTTGCCCTATCTGCGTGTGTAGTTTCTGTTCTTGAAATTGCACTCCCATACATGTTCCCCCTTTTATAACAAATGTAAATAATCAACCATAAACATTCGTTATGTATTTAAATTCCCCAAATCAAAATCTTCTACCAAAACCCTTAAATTAAATAGTAAATAGCAATTTTTCTATCTATCACACTCCTGAAGATTAAAAAACGCAACGTTTATTTAACAACAAACAAATTATAAACGACGGTTTAATATCTGTTATACTTTACTTGATTAAAATACCATAGGATTGAACATTTGTAAATAAAATTCAGACATTTCTGAACAGAATTAGTTTTTCTCTAGTTTTATATTAAATAACCTTTCATCTGCGAGATTCTTGCTGCCCGTTATTTCAATATCAGATAGGAGGAATTGAGCTATTGTGGCAAGACTTGCACGCCAATAAGCCCAAAGGAAACTTCCTTTGGGCGCTTTAAAGGTATATTTTTTTATTTTAACGAATTATGTCCATAGCTACTCTATTAATTTGCCTGCTGGCTTCTTCCATCATGCCGTCCAACAGCTCTTTCACGCTAGGGATGCCAGAAATCAATCCTGCTACCTGTCCGCTATTAATAAATCCATTTTCTAAGTCTCCTGCTATCGCTCCCGTTACATGCTGTTTTTCGGACGTCATCTCATTATATTGTTCTAAAGTCATCCCTTGTTCTTCTATATTACACAATTTGTGTGCATATGGGGTTTTTAACATTCTTCTTACACGCCCCACAGAACGCCCTACAATGACTGTGTCGGTGTCACTTGCGTGAACCAAATTTTGTTTATACGTGTTATGAAAAGGAGCCTCTTTTGTAGCAATCAGCCGTGTACCGATTTGGACACCGCTGGCACCTAGCATCAACGCCGCCGCTAGGCCTTTTCCATCTCCTATTCCCCCAGCAGCAAGTACGGGAATGCCCACAGATTGAGCAATTTGCGGAATAAGTGTGAAGGTTGTCAGTTCAAGATTGGAGTTAATTCCAGCTGCTTCAAATCCTTCCGCTACTAAGATATCCGCTCCGGCCGCTTCTGCTTTTTGCGCATGCTTTACAGAAGCGACAACAGCAATGACTTTTACTCCATGATCATGAAGAACCGGAATAACAGGAGCAGGATTCCCAGCAGATAATGATACAACTGGAATCTGATGTTTTATAACCAACTTTACTAGTTCCTTTATATAAGGTGTAACAGTAATCGCAATATTTAAAGCGAATGGCTTATTTGTTCTCTTCTTCGTTTCTAGAATAATGTGTTCTACTTCGTCTGGCGCCATGGTACCGCTTCCAATTGTACCTAATCCTCCCGCTTCTGAAACAGCCGCCGTGAGAGGCGCATTGCTGATGTTTCCCATGCCCCCTTGAATGATAGGGTATTTAATATGCAATTGTTCCGTTATATATTTCACTTTTACCACTCCCCTTATAAATAATGTTATAATAGAATCAACTTAAACACAATCATATTCATACATAAAGGGCCATAATATGCATTTTTTCAAAAAAGAATGCACCAAAAAAATTCCTAGAGGAACGCTTCCCTCTAGGAGTTTTTTATTTGATCGCTTATTAAATGATGGTCAGAAGCATCATATGATTGATCTTTACGCCTTAAATCATTATCTTCCTGGAAAACCTCTTCAAAGAAGCGGTTAGCCGGCTCAGCTAATAATTTATAATATTGACTAAACAACAACGCCGCATGGTTACCGCTCCAGCGCGCAGGTAAAAGCTCCTTCGGCAAACCGGGATCAGTGAATAAAAATTTCCGATACTCGTGAACAAGATTCGTTCTCTCAACAAAACATTCCGCATCGGTCATCTCGCCTCTTTGCATGATACTTTGATGCACAATGTATTTCCTGCTGTAATCCGAGATAAATTGCTCATACTTTTCTTCAATCTCAGATAAAGGCCAGCTTCTCTCTACAAGCGATTGGCTTTCCTTCGGCCCCTTATATTCTGATAAAAAGAAATCAACGTATGGCCTAATATCATATTTGTCGATTAAGAGCTCAACTTCCTTATCTAACGCGTTCGGAGATATCCAGCAGCCGTTGGCAAAACTTCCAAAGCCACTCCAAAGTAATTCTTTTCTGAGTTCATCACGAATTTGTCTTTTTTCTTCCGGAATGGTATACATAAGGATTCTCCACTTTCCATCCCATTCATGAGGATTCTGCTTGAAAATTCTTCCCGCGGCTTCTTCCATGCGGTTATCACCTCGAGAAGTTAGAAAATAATAACTTTTATTCCCTTTTTTCTCTGACTGAATCCACCCTAGTTTCAACATACGCGAAACAGCGACCCGAACAGCCTGTTCATTATGTCCAAATTCTTTTAATAAGCGTATTAAACTTCCAATCCAAATCTTATTTCCATAATGGCGTAAGTAATCGCCATAAATCGTAAAAATCATGGACTGCGTATTAGCAGTACTCATTTATCTCCCTCTTTCTGTTTGCACCGCCTGGATCTGTTTGATTTTAAAGAAGTGGAGACTAGAGATCTATTATTGTCCAATGCTGATTAACGCGACTTTTATTTTCCAGTGAAATTAGCCGTTCTCCGCTCACTAAACGCTTGTAAAGCCTCTAATCGATCTTCGGTTGGAATTGTTATTTCATAGGCTTTCGACTCAATTGCCAATCCAGTTTGCAAATCTGCATTCATCCCTTGATTGATTGCATATTTCGCCTGCTTTAAAGCAATTGGACCATTTTTCAGCATTTCTGCTGCAAACTCTTCACAGGACTTCATTAGTTCATCCCGCTTTACAACTCTCGTCAGTATTCCCCATCCATAAGCATCTGAAGCAGAGATTTTTCGCGCGGTAAAAATCAGCTCTTTCGCTTTTGCCTCGCCAATTAACCTCGGTAAACGCTGCGTACCTCCAGCTCCGGGAATGATCGCCCAGCTCGTCTCTGTAAGTCCCAGTTTCGCTTCCTCTACTGCAAATGAAAAATCACAGGCCAACATTAATTCAAACCCGCCGCCAAACGCATACCCATTTACCGCCGCAATCGTTGGCTGTGGAAGAGATGCTATGCTGTTGAATACATCCCGAATTGCTTTTACGTTTCTTCTTACTTGAACATCGGTTAAAGTTTTACGCTCTTTTAAATCAGCACCTGCACTAAAGGCCTTCTCACCTGCTCCAGTGAAAATAACTACTCTCACTTCAGGATCTAGCTCAATAGAATCTACCACTTCTTGTAACTGCTTTAATGTCTCATAATCAAAACAATTTAATACGTCAGGACGATTTATTGTTACATACCCTATACTATCTTCTATTTTATACAAAACATTAGACATTTTCTACACCTCTTTTTATTTGTAAAAAAACCCTTACTTGGCATGTCGTCAAATAAGGGCCCTCCCGTTATTCTGTTACATTCTCTACGATTGCCGCTATTCCTTGCCCAACACCAACACACATCGTCGCAAGGCCGTATTTTTCATCACGTTTCTTCATTTCGTATATAAGGGTTGTTAAGATACGGGCTCCGCTTGCCCCAAGCGGATGGCCAAACGCAATCGCCCCTCCGTTTACATTCACTTTATTTGTATCCAGTTCCAATTGACGGATGCATTCCAAAGATTGAGAAGCAAATGCCTCATTCAATTCAATTAAACCGAGATCCTCTACCGTTAGATTAGAACGCTGCAGCGCTTTTCTTGTAGCAAAAATCGGTCCTAATCCCATGATAGCCGGCTCTAATCCTGCCGTCGCTCCTACTACATACTTCACTAAAGGCTTTAATCCTAATTCCTTCGCCTTATCGGCACTCATGATTAATAACGCTGATGCTCCGTCATTGACACCTGAAGCATTACCCGCCGTAACCGTGCCTCCTTCAAACAGAGGCTTTAATTTTCCGAGTTTATCTAATGTTGTATCCGGACGAGGATGCTCATCCGTATCGACGACAATTTCATTTCCTTTTCGATCTTTAAATACGACAGGGACAATCTCTTCTGCAAAACGATTTTCTTCCATCGCTTTTTTCGCTCGCTGCTGACTCTCAATAGCGAACTGATCCTGATCACTCCGCGAAACATTAAAGCGCTGAGCTACATTTTCAGCTGTTTTCGGCATTGTGTCTACGCCGTACATTTCTTCTAACTTTTTGTTTGTGAAGCGCCAGCCAATCGTCGTGTCCTGAAGCTCCATACCACCGCGAGGGAATTCTTTATCAGGCTTTGCCATAACGAAAGGCGCACGTGTCATACTTTCCGTTCCGCCGGCAATGTAAATGTCCCCTTCTCCAATCGCAATCGCTCTCGCTGCATACATGACAGCATCTAATCCAGAACCGCACAAACGGTTCACTGTTGTACCCGCAACGCTAACAGGGAGACCTGCCAGTAAAGCCGACATTCTTGCTACGTTACGATTATCTTCCCCTGCCTGGTTTGCGTTTCCAAAGATTACTTCTTCAATTTCATCAGCTGGAAGAGCTGGATTGCGTTCTACAAGCGCCTTGATGACAACCGCACCTAAGTCATCTGGACGTACACTTTTTAATGCTCCGTTATATCTGCCAATTGGTGTTCGAACAGCATCTACGATTACAACTTCTCTCATTTTTTAACCGCCTCTTTTTCTTTGGTAGTATAATCATATACTCCCTTGCCTGATTTTCGACCTAAACGTCCTGCCTTCACATATTGCTCTAATAACGGAGCCGGACGATATTTTTCACCAAGCTTCTCATGCAAATACTTTAAATTATTTAATCGGGCATCTAACCCTACCAAGTCTACAAGTTCAAAAGGACCCATTGGGTAGTTTAATCCCAGTTTAATGGCTTTATCAATCTCCTCAGGTGTACCCAGCCCTTCTTGAAGCATGTAAAAAGCTTCATTACCGACCAAGGCGCTAATGCGGCTTGTGACAAATCCAGGGAACTCATTAATTACAACTGTCTCTTTTCCCATCTTTTCCGCCACTTCTTTAATCACTTGTGCTGTTTCATCACTTGTTTCCAAGCCGCGAATAATTTCTACAAGCGGCATTTTATGAACCGGATTAAAGAAGTGCATCGCTATTGTTTTTTCCGTACGGTTTCCGTATGAAGCAATTTCCGTAGGACTCATTGTTGAAGTGTTCGTCGCAAAGAAACAATGAGCTGGTGCATATTTTTCAATGGTTTCAAATACCGCTTTTTTGATTTCAGCTTTCTCAGGAACCGCCTCAATCACTAAATCCGCTTCACTGGCCGCTTCTTGTAAATTAGTAGCATAGTAAAGATTTTTCTTGGACAATTCTACCGTTTCAGCAGATATTTTCCCGCGGGATAATCCTTTTTCAAAAATGCTGTTCAATTCTTTTTTGGCATTTTCTAATGCCGCTTCATTCACATCCACTAATGTAACCGAGTATCCGCCGACTGCTCCTACATAGGCAATTCCTCTTCCCATTACACCCGAACCTACTACTACAATGTTATTAATCATCGTTGTCCTCCTTATTCAACACACTATTATGCAAATGAGTACGAATAAAACTCATTAGGAGCTTTATCCGTACTCATCATAGAATTACACACCAAATGGATTTAACGGACGGCTGCCATAGTACGAAATAATGCTTTTTGTTTCCGTATATAGATCAAGCGTCTCAATGCATAGCTCACGGCCAAAACCGGATTGTTTATAACCGCCAAATGGTGTTCCAGGCATGGCTGAGAACGGACAGTTCACCATTACGATACCAGCTTGAATTTGATTTGCTACACGAGTAGCACGTGCTCCGTCTTTCGACCAAACAGCTGAACCTAGCCCAAATTCCGTATCATTAGCTAATTTGATGGCTTCTTTTTCATCTTTAAATTTCATGATCACGACAACTGGTCCAAAAATTTCTTCCTTAACTACTTTCATGTCGTGATTAACATTGGCAATAACAGTTGGCTCGTACCAGAATCCATTTTCAAAGCCTTCGACTTTCGCCCCTTTACCGCCGGCCAAAATCTCTGCCCCTTCTTCAATGGCAGATTTCACATAACCATCTACTACATCCCATTGGCCTTGATCAATAATCGCACCAACATGTGTTTCTTTGTCAAATGGATTTCCTAATTTCAATTTCTTTGTCTTTTCAACAAATTTACTTACAAATTCGTCATAAATGTCTTCGTGTACGTATAAACGTGAGCGGGCTTCACAAGACTGACCTGTATTGTAGAAAATACCGTATAAAGAACCGTCTACCGCTGCATCGATATCAGCATCTTCAAACACGATATTAGGAGATTTACCGCCTAACTCTAATGTAACACGCTTTAACGTTTGTGACGCTCTTGCCATGATATCTTTACCGATTGGTGTAGAACCAGTGAAGGCTACTTTATCCACTTGTGGATGCTCTACTAAGTAGTTTCCAACTTCTGCACCTGAACCAGGAACGATATTCACGACTCCTTCAGGTACTCCTGCCTCAAAACAAATTTCTCCAAGAATAATAGCTGTAAGCGGTGTTAAACTAGCCGGCTTTACAACAACTGAACATCCGACAGCGATGGCAGGAGCAATCTTCCATGCAGCCATCATTAATGGGTAATTCCAAGGAATGATCTGCGCGCAAACACCCACAGGTTCTTTTTCAGTATAGTTGTGGAATTGTCCTGGCAGAGGGTTCACCGTACCGCCATGTCCTACGATGGCACCTGCATAAAATTCGAAGTCTTCAATTGCCTGCATCACTTGACCTTGTGCGGCATGCAAAGATTTGCCAGTATCTAAAATCTCTAACTCTACTAATTCATTAAATCTTGAACGCATGATCGAAGCGATTTTATTTAACACACGAGAACGTTTATTAACTGGTGATTTTTTCCATTTGCCAAAATCAAAGGCATTGCGAGCGGCTTGAATGGCTTTTTCTGTATCTTCTTTTGTCGCTTTTGCTACTTCCGCAATGACTTCGCCAGTAGCAGGATTATATGTTTTAAACGTAGCGCCGTTGCTGCTTTCTACCTTTTCGCCATTGATGATTAAATGGTAGAATTCATGTTTCATAGTAGGTTTTTCTGTTTTGATTTCTTGAACTGTGGTCATATTATCCCCACTCCTTTTATTTTCCTGTAAAAACAGGTTTGCGTTTTTCTAAAAATGCGTTAACACCTTCACGAGAATCTTGTGTTAATCCTGCAATACGTTGACCTTCCGCTTCTTTCTCTAAAAAAGAGTCAAAAGAAAGGTTGTTAGCCAAGGTTAAATAACGTTTGATTAAGCCGATTGCTTTCGTTGGCATTTGTGCAAGTTTCACAGCAAACTCCTCGACTTCTTGTTCCCAAGTATCCATCGGAATCACTTTTGTCACTAGCCCGAGGTCAAAAGCCTTCTCAGCACTAACCTTTTCTCCCAAGATAGACAGCTCTGCCGCTTTCGCGCTTCCGATTAATTTAGAAAGGAAATAAATATTACCTGAATCTGGAATTAATCCGACATGGATGAAGGCATTAAGGAAGCTTGCCTTTTCTGAAGCTATTCTAAAATCGCAAGCAAGTGCTAAACTAAATCCAGCCCCTGCTGCTACACCGTTTACGGCAGCAATAATTGGCTTCTCACATTTCACAATTCGTTTCACCATCGGGCCGTAATGATCTCTGAGAACTTGGCCATGATCCATTTCTTCATTAACTTCTGCTAAGTCTTGTCCGGAGCAAAACGCACGCCCTTCACCAGTTATGACAATACATCGCACGGTTTCATCTAAGGATGCTTCTCTTACCGCCTCTTTTATTTCGCGATTCATTTGAGCGATAAAAGCATTCAGCTTATCCGGTCTATTCAATCGCAGCCAAGCTACGCCATCTTGCACATTGTAGCGAATCGTTTCAAACATATCTCTTCCGCCTCCTTATCTTCCATTGAAGTGCGGTTTTCTTCTTTCTATGAAAGCCTGCATTCCTTCTTTTTGATCTTGTGAAGAGAACAATAAGTAAAAATTCTTTCGTTCATACTGCATCCCTTCGTATAAGGAATGGTCCACCGCTTTATTTACCGAATCTTTAATAAGTCGCAATGATAAAGGAGGTTGTTTTGCTAGCTTATTGGCAAACTTCATTGCTTCTTCCATCAATAGTTCTTCAGCCACAATCCGATTAACGATTCCGTGCTCCTGCGCTTGTTCTACCGAAATTCTATCCCCGGTCAAAAGCCATTCCAGTGCTTTTGTTCTTCCAACAAGCTTCGTTAAACGTTGGGTGCCTCCAGCTCCTGGCATTACACCAATATTGACTTCTGGAAATGAAAATTCAGTACCGCTTGCTGCAATTAACAGGTCGCAGCAAAGCGCTAGCTCAAAACCCCCACCCAACACAAATCCTTTCACCGCGCCAATTATCGGTTTTTTGATAAGACCTAAACGATCCCAATCTGCAAACTGATTTAACAGCTCTAAACGAATTGAATCATCATTTGCCATTTCATCAATATCAGCACCGGCTGAAAAAGCACGTCCTTTTCCGGTAATTAATATCGTGACCACTTCATCCTGCTGATCAAATGATTCCATCGCTTCGACAATTTCTCTTACCATTCTGCGGTTTAATGCATTGTATTGCTTAGGGCGGTTTAGTTCAATTAACCCTACCCCGTCTATAATGGAAGTTTCGATAAATTGGAAACTAATCATTTCACTTCTTCACCTATCATTAATGTTACAAGTTCTCCAGCAAAGCCCATTAAATCTTTCCCAGAAGCCTTGCCCTCTACAGAACGCATGCCTTGCTTAAGGGCTTCATAATCGTCGTAGTACATTTCACACATTAAGTAATACTCTCCTTCTCCCCCCATAGGAGAGCCGGTGATTTTGGTTACTTCCATTTTACGAAGGCCGGGAATCTTCTCTGTAATAGGACCGTGAACATTAAAGTAATGCTCGTCAAATGCTTCTTTGTTTTCAGGATGTTTATATAATGCAATCATTTTCACCATGGTTGTATCCTCGCTTTACATTAAATTTGAAATCGGCTTCATTGCCTCAAATGGGTTTTTGCAGCTTTTGCAATACAAAATGCTTCTACATGCTGTTGGGCCAAAGATATTTTCCAATGTTACATAAGTAGATCCACAGTACGGACAGTCTACGTGCCAGGAGCCGTCTTCCTCCATCCGTTTTGGAGGAGGGGCTATTCCGAACGCCTTTAGCCCCTGTTGTCCTTTTTCCGTGATACGGTCTGATGTCCATGGCGGGGATTGAACAAACTCCACCGAAACTTCTTCAACAGCCGGAAGCCCTTTCACCGCAGAAACAATATTGTTTTTAATAAACTCTAAAGCCGGACAGCCTAAAAAGGTCGGCAATATTTTAATCGATATAGCACTGTTTTGGATAGAAACTTCTTCCACCATTCCTAAATCAATTATACTTACTGTATCAATCTCAGGATCTTTTACATTTTCCAATATGCTTAACACGTCTTCCTGTGTTATCTGCAAGGGTGCTATCATTATTTACACCTCTTTTCTGAGTGATTACCAAGGCGCAACAGGATCGAGTTTGTATACTTCACCGAGTGTTGATAACGCGTCATCTAATTCTTTTGTGTGTTCTCCGTTGCGTCCATTTTGGCTTTGAGGATTTACTTTTCTAGGAATTTCTAAATCTAGCGATTCAAATATATTAGCAAGGGCAACAGTCCATTTTTCTTTTAAAACGCTTTCTTCTTCAATCAAGCCAAACTGTTTCATTTGTTCAGCATGACTTCCTAATGAAAATACATCATCAAAGTCACTCATTACTTTGTCCATTGCTTGGATCATTCGCTCTTTCGCATCTTCTGTTGTACTTAAAAGCTGAACAAACCAAGTTTTCCAATGAAGCAAGTGATAGTAAAGTTCCATATTTACTTTCACCGCTACTTCTGCCAGCGGACCGTATGTGCTTTGTTTTAGCGAGTCTATTTTCACTTTCTTCGCTAGTGTGTAGAAACAGTTTCTTACTACCGCGTAAGCCCAATCATATTGTGCATCTTCCATATAATTACCCGGGCCGTTTAAGCGTTCTACTAAAATACTATTCTTTCTTTCATGCGCAGGACGAGCATGCGCTAGATCGTCTGCTTTCCCTAATCCTAATTCTTCCAACAAAGTATAGAACATTGCCGCATGCCCCATGCTGTCCTGGCTGATGGAGGAAGATGCCACATCCTCTTCAATATGCGGAGCTAATCCAAGCCATTCAGAACCACGGTAAGCAAAAAAGAAATCATCATCTGCCAGCTGAAATAATAATTCAACCAAAGCCTCTTTATATTCTGGGCTTAATGTTTTTGCTGCTTCACTCATTTGTCTTTTCCCCCTGCCCACGACAAAATCTCTTTTTCATCAAACATCTTCTGTTCGTAATGACGCCATTTTTTCTTTAAATATCCGTATCCTTTAGTTGTACGGTAGTCTTTATTATCTAAACGTTTTAACATTTGCTTTTCTTCTGGAGCTAACGCTCGAATGTCTGATCTGTTAACCACCCAAATGTCAGCAACCGGTTCACGGCGCATAAAATTTTCTTGAGCCATTATCAAAGCCATTTCTGCGTTTGGAGCGAGCAAGCTGAATTGATGCTGGAACGCAGAGCTAGGTGTACGTTTACTAAAGACTTCATATTCTTGATAAAATGTTTTCTTGTTATTTTCCATTTTTCCATCTACCCCCTTCTGCTTCTCAGCGAATCGCTGCACTTAATGCTTCTCGTACCCAAGCGTTACTTTCGTAGGATTTCCGGCGAAGGTTCAGACGAGCTTGAGATCGTGGACCTTGGTTTTTACTGATTTTCTTTAACTCATCCCAATTAGGCTGTTCATATACCCACTGTTGCTTTTCCTCATCATAATGGAGTGTCGGGTCCGGAATCGTTAAACCTAATGATAAAATCCGCGGAATATATTTCGTAAAAAAGGCTTGACGTAGTTCTTCATTGTTTTTTGTACGAATCTTGTATTTAATGGTTACATCTTGTTTCGAGCTGCCCATTGTAGTGCTGCTGGCAGGTCCAAAGAATATGAGCAAAGCCTCCCACCAACGGTTTAGCGCCTCTTGAATCATGGCTTTTTGCTCTTCTGTTCCTTCCGCCAGAGCAATGATGATGGATTCACCATGCTGAGCATGGAACACTTCTTCTGCACAAATGCGATGGAGTGCTCTTGCATATGGGCCGTAGGAAGCGCCTAACATATCCGTTTGAGTGATGATTGCCGCTCCGTCTACAAGCCAGCCGATTAATCCTGCATCTCCCCAAGTTGGTGCTGGCATATGAAACACATTGTGAAACTTAAGCTTCCCTTGAAATAAGTCTTCCATTAAGTCGCCTCTTGTTTTTCCGTAAGGCTTTAACAAGTCTTCTGCTACACGCAGCAATAATTGGCCGTGTCCCATTTCATCCTGAACTTTTGCCATGATACCGAGTTTCCGACGAAGAGAAGGTGCTTTCGGTACCCATTCTTTTTCCGGCAGCGCTCCCATAATTTCGCTCATTCCATGCATCGAAATTAATTTAATAAGTGCTGTTCTATATTCATCAGGCATCCAATCGTCTACTTCGATCTTCTCCCCCGCTTCGATGCGCGTCATAAATTGTTCTAACTTTTCCGCCTCAGTTAATGTTTCTGTGAGATTAGACATCGTCTATTCCCTCCCTTTCGTATAACATTTCTATAACGACATTATAAATTATGGTTATGTTAAAAATCAAACTATTTTTTAAAAATTTAATATTTTATACAGTAACAGCAACTTTCCGCTCATCCACAATGCGGACTGCTTTGCCATCAGATCTAGGAATACTTCTTGGAGCAAGCACTTTTACCTTCATGCTCACCAAACAGTTGTTCTTCATCGAATGCTGTACTTTTTTCATAACAAGTTTAATACGCTCATGCTGAATGTCGTTATTTACTTGTTGGTAAACCTCTTCAGTAACTTCCACATGTAATTCCACTACATCCAACGTTCCTTCCCGACGCAAACGGACCTGGTAATGCGGCGCGAGATCCTCAATTTGGATTAAAAAATGTTCAATCTCAGACGGAAAGACATTTACTCCACGGATAATGAGCATATCATCGATACGGCCCTTCACACGTGACATTCTTGTGGTTGTTCTGCCGCATTTGCATTTTTCCCTCGTAATAGAAGCGATATCTCCTGTACGATAACGTATAACTGGAAATGCCTCTTTCGTTAAGCTAGTGAAAACCAATTCGCCTTCTTCACCATCTGCTACAGGTTCAAGGGTATCCGGATTGATGACTTCCACGATAAAATGATCCTCCGCAATATGTAATCCATCTTGCGATTCATGACATTCCATCGCTACTCCCGGTCCCATTACTTCACTCAAACCATAGATATCACAGGCTTTAATCCCAAACTTGTCTTCTAAAACTTTACGCATTTCTTCCGACCATGGCTCTGCCCCAAAGATACCAAATTTTAAAGAGCTGTTTTTTGGATCTTTCCCCATATATTCCATTTCTTCTGCAACTTTGAGAATATAGGAAGGCGTTCCAGCAATTACTGTTGGCTTAAAGTCTTCAATGACAGTAATTTGGCGGTCTGTATTCCCCCCGGATATCGGAACTGTCGCCATGCCAAGTCTTTCTGCTCCATAATGAATTCCTAATCCACCTGTAAATAATCCATATCCGTACGCATTTTGAAATACTCCATCTGGTTCTCCACCCGCTATTGCAATGGCGCGGGCAACCATATCTGCCCAATTATCAATATCGTTCTTTGTATAGCCCACTACTGTTGGCTTTCCGCTTGTACCAGAAGAAGCATGAATGCGAATGATGTCTTTCATGTCAGCCGCAAATAAGTTGAAAGGGTAATTGTCACGTAAAGCTTCTTTTTTTGTAAATGGCAGTTTCCTAACGTCTTCTACAGTTTGGATGTCCTCTGCTGTTATATTAAGTTCATTAAACTTTTCTTGATAAAAAGGTACTTTAGCCGTCACTCTTTTTACCGTTTCCTTTAACCGCTTCAACTGTAGCGCTTTCATTTCCTCTTGTGAATACGTTTCAACGTCATGAATAATCATTACTTCATCCCCTTTGTTTGATTCAATCCCTTTTAAACGCTTACAAAAAATCTCATTGCAGGAAAAACATGTAACGTTATTTTTGTTATCAGTGTGATTTTTGTTACACTTTATATTTATAAGGTATCACATATAACAAACGTTGTAAATATTTCAAATATTGTAATAGTGAAAATATTTTAAAAAACTTTGATTATTGCCTACCCTTTCTTTTCAAAAGTGATATATTTTAATAAAAAAGACACAGCATTATGCCGCGTCTATTTTTGCATTTCCATATTTGTAATTCCCCGGTTCCAATTTGATCTTGACCTGTACCTGTTTTACCGAATGAGCGTTAAATTTTCTTATTGTGTCGATACTCCAATGGTTCAAATAATATTTATACGATTTCTCACTAATGTTCAAGACATCTGTATTCAGCTGGTCACCTTTTTTTACAGTCGATAAAATTTCGTTTTTTATTATTTTATTGATCTCCTTTTCCACTTCTTTTAGTGTTTTATTTTTGCTATTTTGAGTCATAATTCCCTTCCCTTTGACCACAATCTTATATGAAGGGTTCTTTTCTTTTGAAACCAAGATTTTTGTTTTAAGGTTTCTCACTCGTACTGATAGGTTTTCGTTCCCAGGCCGGATAAAGACATCTTGGTTTTGTCCTGTGAGCCAACGGAGTCCACTAAACTCTTTTTTGCTCAACCAACCTTTAAAGTGCTGCTTGGAAAACACATATTCTCCATTGATATGGGCGATTGATTTTTTCTTTCCTTCCGTAAAATGGTTATTATCGATGTTTAACGACGGGATTAAAGTCGTTCCAACCGATCGGTAATAACGGGAAGTAAATTGATGGTATTTAATGATCGGGAGTGAATAATCATAATGGATGACCTCTTCTGGTCTATGGATGACCGTATACAATTGTGAATAATTAAAAAAGCTTTGCGTTTCCATTAACGATTTTAGATTCTCTCCTGTACCAAAAATGAAGATGTTGTACCTCAAAAAAGGAGACCGACTAATAAGATCCATCACAACCTCTATTTTTTCTTTCAAGATACTGTCGCTAAGTATGATGGTTTTAATATGTCCATAATTTAATGGCAATGCGGTCAGTTGTTCCAATTCCCCAAGTGCTGCCGCGAGACTTTCTCCTTTCGCCTCCCCGATTAAAATAGGCTGTTGTTCTAAAGGACCTCCTTCTTGTTTAGCGATATTCCCAAAATTTAGACCCTGAATATAGAGTTTAAATGCTCCCTCTTTATAGTCCATTCCAATAGCGGTAATATAAGTCTCGCCTTCGATTTCTTTTGCCCCAAAACAACCTGTCAAAAGAAACATAAGGCTCGTTATGATGATGAAAGAAATCAGGTTCCTCATGGAAAACTACTCCTTCTGTCTGGTAGTGTCCTTTGGTTGAAAAATAGAATTGCGTTTTTTTAATAGCTTATAGGGTAATTTGATAAACATTTTTGGGATGTTAGACATATTTGGAAATGCAAATACGGATACATAGGGCTGCCCGAAACTTTCAAGCGAAATAACAAGGGTGATAATGAAAAAAAAGGAAAGAAAAAATCCATACATCCCGAACATGGATGACAGGGTAAGAACGAAATAGCGAAGAACAAGCAAATTACCCGATAAGTTTTGGTTGATCAATGTATACCCTGAAATGACGGTAATCGAGATCACCACCAGCATGTTTGGAGACGTTAACCCGGCTCGGATTGCCGCATCTCCAATGATCAAGCCGCCTAAAACGGCCACGGTTTGCCCTACAGCTTTTGGCAGCCTGAGCCCAGCTTCTTTAAACAGTTCAAACAAGGTTAGCATGATAAACGCTTCAATAGATCCTGATAAAGGAAGCCCTGTTCTTGACACAGCGATGGTAGCAAGCAGGTTATAAGGAATCTGCTCGGTTTGATGTGTGATTAAGGCAATGTAAAAGCCCGGCAATAAAACGGTCGTGATTATAGCCGATAACCTTAGTAAACGAACGAAACTAGTGTAAAAAAAACTGTTGTGCACATCTTCAGGCGAAATCGCTAATTGCGTAAGAGCTGTCGGACCAATCAAACAACTAGGACTTCCATCCACCAAAATGGCAAATCTCCCTTGATTCAAGGAGTCCACAATATAATCGGGTCTGCCGGAGTAGTCCATTAAGGGAAAAATGGAAAAGAGGCGGTCATAGAGCATTTCTTCCAATTGGTTGCTGCTGCTTAAGATATCAATCGTATAAGATTTTATTCGATTTTGCACGTCATCCAAAATAGAGGGATTAATGATATCCTCTATATAAAGTAGTGAAATTTTCGTTTTGCTTCTTACTCCAATCGTATAATCCACGCTTTTTAAAGTAGATGTTTTCAATCGTTGACGGATCAGCGCCATATTATCGGAGATATTTTCTACAAAGCCGTCTCTTGGCCCCCGAACCGAAGCTTCCAAATTGGTTTCTTCCGGGCTTCTCTTTGGTGCATTAGAGACGGGAATAAAAAATACATCGTTTGTTTCCTCATTCAAAATGATTAATTCTCCAGAAAAAAGCCTTTGTTCTATTTCATACTTGATATTAGCATCATCTGAAAGCTTGGTGACTCCCAAGAGAAAGTTTAAGCGTTCAATTCTCAGTGTTCGCTCTTTTTCCATCGCTTCATTGATGTTAGGGAGAATGGTTTCGTTTATTACCTTTGTGTCCACTAAATTTGGGCAATACAAAAAGGCGAGACAATGGGTACTGCTTTGATAGGATTTGGTTTGCACGACAATATCAGAAGAATCTTTAAACCACTCTTTCCATTTGAGTACGGTCAGGTTATTTCTTTTCACGGAGATTCCCCCTTGATTCGACTAAGAACGAACATCAACCCAAATATAAAAAGCAGAAAGACCAAGCTTGCAGGAAAATAAACGGAATATAAGATGGAAAAAAAGGAACTGAAATCCCATGGAATTAACACACTGATGATGAGCAGCGTATAAAGCAAGGGAAGAATCCAGCTCTTTTTTTGGTCGCGATTCAATAGTTGGTCTACGATAAACATACTTAAACTGATCCGTATGAATGCTCCAGAGCGCCATTGAAAGATTGACAAAAAATCCACGCGTTCGATATTGATGCCAATTGTTAGCATTTTCCATTGTTCATAGGCAGGAACCTTCATCTTTTCTGCCTCCTCCGCACCAAATACAGCGATTCCTCCCATCAAAGGCCCTAACGCTAGGAAGAAGATGACGATGCTAACAATCATCAGCGGCTTGATTTTGATCCGGTCTTTTATAAAGGGTGTGATAAACAGAAAGTAAATGATTTCAAATGAACTGGAGCATGCATACATGATTCCTAAAAAGAAATCTTTATATCCACGCTCAAAAACGGGGAACAGCATGCTGTAATCCTTATATTTTATATTTCCAATTCCCACTAAAAACCCTAACATCACAACAAAAGGCAAAAAGAAAATCGCTAATGAGCCGATGGTTCTAATTCCTTTCAGTGACGCATAATAGCAAAGAGATGCAAAGGTAACGACAGCCAAGAAATCAGGTATGTCAGCCGTGTAATTTAATTTAGCCCAAAAGCCTGTATACTTGAACGTGATAAATGCAGTAAGAAAAAAATAAAGACCCAACAAAATACGAATCGAATAGGAAATGAAGGAAGGCAATGAAAATAACAAAGAGAACATATCTTTGTGCTCAAACTTTTTATTGAGATAATAAATCATGACCGTCCAAAGGATTAAAGGAGCAACGCTGCCGATTACAGAGAGCCATGAGTCCCGATTGGATGCGGTTAATATCATAGGAAGCAGCAAGACATGGACTATAAATCCGGTGGACATGATGAGCAGAATATAAATATGTGTAGAATGAATCACCTTTTGGATCAATCCAATCCCCCTCTCTTTTAATTCAGCGGTAAAGTCCGTTCAAACAACGGTTTTCGGTAGTTTGCCCTTTTTGGAAAATATTATAAAATTTTGTTTGATCCTTCCAACGAAGTAGTTTTATTAAATGTTCACTATACCATTTCCTTCCTAATGAACTGCCCCCGATTTAGTAGACAATATAGGACTTGTTGAACACAAAAAAGGATACTAAATGAACAGTATCCAAGAAATTAAATATTTTATTATGAACATTACAGAGAACATTAAAGAAATAATAAAATTTACTTTTGTTCTATCAAAATGATTAATTAGCTAATCCTTCTTTTTTCATCACTTCTTCGAGCACTTGGACTGTCTTTTCTGCATCTTGCCCCTCTGCCTTAATCTTGATTTCCGCACCGCTCGGAATTCCAAGCGACATGACGCCCATAATCGATTTCAGATTAACTTGTTTTTCCTTGTATATTAATTGCACATCTGAATTAAATTTCGTTGCCGTACTGACTAACACGGTTGCCGGCCGGGCATGAATCCCGGTCTTGTCGATTACTGTGAAAATTTTTTCTGCCATTGTTTTTCCTCCTTATACTTTCCGTTTTATATTATTGTTGTGACATTTTTATAAAATTTGGCGTAAATTGAGTGAACAAGTGTATAGATTGGTTCTCGATCGTAAACTTGCTCATTATGATAATTTCTCACCATTGGTTTCAATGACTTCTTTATACCAATAGAAGCTTTTCTTTTTAATCCGCCGAAGGTCTTGCTCCCCTTCTTCGTGCTTGTTCACATAAACAAATCCATAGCGTTTTTGGAAACCGTTTAACCAGCTTAATAAATCCGTAAAGGACCAAACACAATAACCTAACATTTCCACACCGTCTGTTATCGCCTCCTGAATCGCCATAATATGAGCCCGGATAAAATCAATCCGATAATCATCATTGACGATATCGCCTTCTTCAACTTTATCGTAGGCACCTAAACCATTTTCACTTATTAAGATTGGCAGGTGATAACGATTCGTGATTCTGCGAAGCGCAATTCTTAATCCATGTGGGTCAATATTCCAATCCCAATCCGTTCTTTCAAGATTTGGATTCGGGGCGGTTTTAAACATGCCAGGAATTCCTGTATCTTGGGAAGTCCCTTTTTTCCCAGTAGTATTCATCTCACCAGCACCAACACCACCCACTAATGGGTTTTCTTCATAGGTAGTAGTCTGATAGTAATTTAATCCCATAAAATCAGGCGTTCCAGCACGTAACAATTCAAAGTCATCATCCTCAATCGTTGGCGCCAGGCCATTTTGTTCGAGATAATTCCAAGCTGCCACTGGATATTTTCCCCAAGCATAAATGTCCATCCACCAGTGGTTGTTTAGCTCTTCGGCAATCTCAGCAGCAAGGATATCTCTTGGTTTCGAGGTTAATGCATATGCTGGACTATAGGCAAAGCTAGGACCAATCTTCCCATCTGGAACATACTTACGGAATTCCTTAATGACACTAGCATTCGCCAGATTTGCATGGTGATTGACTTGATAGAATAACTTGTCATCCTTTACCCCTGGAGGATGGGCCGCCATCCGGTAGCCAAACATGGTAAAAATATTTTGCTCGTTCAAGCTAACCCAGTATTTTACCCGATCGCCAAAACGTTTAAATAGTTCAACACTATAGTTCGTGAAATCTTCGACAATTTGCCGCGATTCCCAGCCGCCATACTCATCTTGAAGAGCCTGCGGTAAATCCCAGTGATATAACGTCAAAACTGGCTCAATGTTATTTGCCTTTAGTTCATTAATTAATCGATCATAAAATTCTAAACCTTTTTCATTTATCTGCCCTTTTCCACTTGGGAATATCCGTGTCCACGCAACAGAAAAACGGTAAGCCTTCATGCCCATCTCAGCCATTAATTGGACATCCTCTTTATATCGGCGATAATGATCTACTGCCACATCTCCTGTTGTTCCTTTAAATGTTTTTCCGGGAATTCGGACGAATTTATCCCAATTGGAAACACCTTTGCCATCTTTATCCCATGAACCTTCGACCTGATAGGCAGCAGAAGCAGCACCCCAAAGAAAACCATCAGGAAATGGTATTAACGTTTTATGAATCACCATCATCACTCCTTTTCATTATAATAATAAAGAAACTCGCCAGACTGGCGAGCCATAATCTTTCGACAGTAGCGTTCATTATACGTTTTGCAGTTTTATCGTTTCGTACATATCCACAAACTCAGCCGCTAAATCTTTAATCGTAATCGCATTCATTAAATGATCCTGGGCATGAACCATTAATAGTGAAACTTCTGTTTTTTCGCCACGTACTTCTCCCTGAACAAGGTTGGTTTGAATTTTATGGGCTTCATTCAGCGCATTACTTGATTCCTTTATCTTCTGTCTTGCCCCTTCAAAATCTCCGGTTTTTGCTGCAGCAATCGCTTCCATTGCTGAACTTTTTCCATTTCCTCCGTGAAGAATTATTTGAAATATAACCGTTTCTAAGTTTTCCATCATGTTTCCCTCCAAGTAGTGATTTGAAAAGGTATCCCCCAGTGAATACCTGAATGGGGGATATCCAAAATGGTTAAGATGCTTTTTTCGTACCAAATTGACTTTCTTCTGCTAATTTTTGCTTATCCCATAGTTTAAAGAAGGGCAGATAGATCGCAAAAGCAATGGCCATGTTAACGATTTGTAAAACAGCGCCAGAGAATTTACCACCTGTAGCTAAGAATCCACCAACGATAGGAGGAGTTGTCCAAGGAAGTGATATTCCTACTGGCTTTGCTACTAACCCCATTTGCATCGCAAGGAAGCTGATAGTTGTGATCGCGATAGGAACTAGGATAAACGGAATAATCATGATTGGATTCATAACAATTGGCATCCCGAAGATTAGCGGTTCATTGATATTAAATAATCCCGGGGCAATACCTAATCTGCCTAATGATTTCATTTGATTACTCTTTGCCGTGAATAACATGGCTAAAACGAGCGCAAGAGTTGCACCTGACCCACCGATTAAGACGAAGATATCAATAAACTGCTGTGTAACGATATTTGGTACTTCATTCCCTGCTTGAAAAGCAACACGGTTCGCATCCATTGCTGACAGCCAAATTGGTCCCATCACACCCCCTACGATCGTTGCACCGTGTAAACCTGTGGACCATAACATTTGGACTAGAATTAAAGCTAAAAGTGTACCCCATAATGTACCACCTAAAGCACTAAGAGGGTTTTGTAATAATTGAGTGACTACATTGTGAAGGCTTTCAAAGCTTGTCTGTTCCACTACTAAGCGTAACAACCAAACAATAATAACAACAATAAAACCAGGAATTAAGGCAACAAACGATTTACTTACTGCCGGCGGAACACCGTCAGGCATTCTGATCACAATTTTCTTTTGAATAATGAATCGATATATTTCCGTAGAGATAATAGATAAAATCATTGCAATGAAAAGACCTTTACTTCCTGTTAATGCTGCAGGAATCGCCCCTCCAACCATGATCGCTTCTGTCGCACCCTCAGGTGTAAAAGAAACTTGGTATGGAGTTGCTAGCAAGAATGCGACTAGCGAGATAACTCCTGCTGACATGGCATCAACGTTATACTTTTCAGCTAAGCGATAAGCAATGGAAAATGCTGCCACTAGGGCCATAATATCAAATGTTGCTCCCACTGGATATAACAATTTCCCTAACCATTGGTCTCCAAAAATACCTGCCATGAAGTCAGAGTAACCATCAATTGGAATAAAGCCTAAGATTAAAAATATCGACCCAATAATCATCAATGGCATCGTGGCAATTAGTCCGTCTCTCAATGCTTGCAGGTGTCTTTGACCAGCAATCCGGCCAGCAGTAGGCATAACTTTTTCTTCTAAAAAAGCTGTTAGTTTATTCATCCGCTATTTCCCCTTCTTTATTTATTTATTTAATTAATTGAATTGCCGCCTTTAATACCTCTGCCCCATTAACCATTCCGTAGTGAACCGGGTTAATTGCATCCACAGGGATATTATTTTCTTCGCCTAACTTTTTCATCGTTGGCAGCATATATCGTACTTGTGGCCCAAGCAATAGAACATCCGCTTGATCAATATGGTTTTTAACTGCGTCGACACCCTCTGCCCAAATTCTACATTCAAGTCCCTGCTCCTTAGCGGCAGCTTCCATTTTTGTTACTAATAAACTTGTAGACATTCCAGCTGAACAACATAATAATATGTTCATATTTTCATCCCCTTAATAGTTTTTAAATTTTTTCAAAAGAAGAATTTTAGAATATTAGTCCTGCTCACGAAACCTACTTCTGCAAACTCACTGTAGGACTTTTTGTTGTCCTCCCTTGATGTCTTTATTGTATTTTAAAAACGTTTACATTTACATTTATCCTTTTTCCGTTGCATTACGGAAAAATCTGATTGTTTCGAAAACCCTTTCTTTCATATAAAAATCAAAAAGGACCAGCGTTTGCTGGTCCTGTCATTTTTCTTTATAAAGCTGTTCGGCGGCCCGCAATACTGCTTGACCATTAAAGGTTCCATAATGCACCATATCAATGATTCCTACAGGTATTCCCTTCTTTTCACCCAACTCTTTAAACTGTGCATACAAATAGCGTACTTGCGGCCCGAGCAAGAGGACATCTGCCTGGTTAATTTCTCTGCTTACCACATCAAAGGGTACAGCCCAGATGTTATAGGAGAGATGTTCCTCTAATGCGGTCTTTTTCATTTTAGAAACCAAAAGGCTGGTTGACATGCCAGCGGAACAGCATAATAAAATATTCACTTCTTTCCCTCCATGGACGAGGAGCAGGCTTTCATTCGACCTGCGGCTCTATCTATTTAATGCAGATGTTCATTCCCTAAAGTTATTTAGTTTTCTGGAAAAAACTGCCGCAAACTCTTTGTAGTTTTTACATTTAATTAACTGCTGTACGACCTGGCTGTCATCAATCAGTTCTAACAGATAATCATACATATTTTGCAACTCACTTCCGCTACTCTTCTCAACACTGAGCAGACAAACAAATTGAACCCTTTTCCCGCCCCATTCTATCGGCTTCTTTAATGTACAGATCGTCCAAAAAGTTGAGTCTGTCTGTGGTGTAACAGGGTGAGGGATCGCGACTAAATTTCCATAACTCGTCGGTGAAAGTTCTTCTCTTGCTAGGACACTTTCCAAAAAGTGCTCATTAACGCGTCCTAAAGACTGCAGCCGGCTGCATAAAAAGTTCAATACTTCCTCTCTTGTATTAAAGTCCTTTTGGAAAAAAACTAATTCCTCTTTTGTATAGGGCAGTTTTTGAACCGCCTGTCCGGTTATACCCGTTTCGATTTTTTTTAAGTCCTCCCCACCTAAAATCGTATGAACTTGAATAACAGGTACTGGAAGACATGTTGAAATAGGAATGGTACTAATGATGAAATCAAGGGCATGCATGGTAATTTGATTAAGTTTGTAATAATCAGTGGTTCCAACAATTTCAAGCTTGTCACCGAACTTTGTTTTAATTTTTGAAGCCAACAGCCGGGCACTGCCAAGCCCTGAGGCACAAACAATCAAGCATCTTTTAACCCTTCTTCCACTCTTGGCATTCTCGATTGCCACTCCGAGGTGCAGGGCTAAATAGCCAATTTCACTCTCATTGATCTCAACTTCCAATTTCTTTCTTAGCACCATGCTTGCAATCACTGCCGCTTGGAAAGCAGCCGGATAATTCGATTTAATTTCATCAAGCAAAGGATTAGGTAAATGAATCCCATAATGAAAGCGATGAATCGCAGGTTTCAAATGCAGACAGATAGCCACATACAATTCCTGGTCATTTTTGATACCCAAGCTAAGTTCCCGGTCAATGGTTTCGAGGATTTCATTCACTATGTTATCAATCTGTTTACCGATCATTTCTTGAATTGTATTTTCATCCAGATGAAGCTCTGTCACCATTTTTGTCCCCAATAAATGAATGGTAATATAGGCCACTTCCTGGCCAGGAAACGTAACGGCTAATCCTTTTTCAAGTTCGTTGACAATTTCCTCGGCTACCTCGTATTGTTTTTCATGTTGCAGTTCAATTAAATCCTTTGAATACATCGTTACATATTTTTTACTTTTAATCCGGTGGTAAGCAATAGCGAGATGTATAACCAGATTACATAAACCAATATCCGAGAGGCTGATATGGTGAGCATTAATTCGCTCCAAAATCACCTTGCGGATATACGCCATATCTTCGTTTGTGAAAATGGACAAATCGTTATCCCCTAAACAAATATCATGCTTCATTTGTTGAAAGAGAAAATCAGCCATGCACAAACGCAGCTTAAACTCGTCTCCGTTGACCTTCAAGCCAAAATTCGGTCGTTTATCAAGTGTAATTCCATAGCGGCCAAAAATCAGCTTAACTTCCTTTAAGTCATTTTGTAGGGTGGATCGACTGATAAATAATTCATCGGCAATATCGTCCAGCTTGCAGTATTCTTCTGTAAGCAAGAGCCGCTTCATAATATAATGTACTCGATCTTCCGGGAAGGTTGGAATGTCAACAGATTTTTCTTTTTCCTGATCGACAATTCCGTGTAACAGCTGGCGAAAAGGTTGCTCCTCCTGAATCACCAGCTCGTATCCGGTGCCCCTAATTGATTTAATCGAGGCACCGAAGTCTTTTAAAATATCTTCCAACTCCCTTATATCATTCCTGACCGTCCTCGAGGTTACCGCGAGAACTTTAGCCAAATACTCACTAGTCAGTGGTGTTTCCGCTTTCATTAACTGGCGCAGTATAGACGTAATCCGGGCATTTAGCACCATTTTCCTCACCCCTCACATTGAATACATAATTGGTAATATTCTAATATATTAATCTATCACTATATAATCATCAATGAAAACAATAATGGAAGATTCGTTCATCAGATTAAGTATATAATGAAGCGCTTTCACTTCCATACAAAAAAATTCCGCTAGTCAACGGAAATTTTTATTAATGAATAACTCAACCGAAAATATAAAAAAAGACACTTAATCTTTGGGAAAATATAGGTAACCATACCCAATATACAAAGAAAGGTGTCACCTATATGATAAGAAATAATGAATATTTAGACAACGTTAAATATTGGATACCAAATTGGGGGTCAGTCCCCCGGTGAGGGTAAGCTTAAACGCACCAGGGGACTGACCCCAACATCCTTCTATAGCATCCTTTCAATCATTTCCATCGCATCGTTTAATCTTTTTTCATAATTCCCACTCAATATATGATAGTCAATGTGATGTTTTTCTAATAAATTTTTTAAGCTCTGATTGTTTTGGTTCCTTACTTCAGTTTCTCCATGAACTCTTAACCCGTCATCCACCCAATTAACATCAGGCTCAAGGAATAGCCAAAGATCGTAATCTTGTAGTTTCGCAATCTCATTTAGAACCAGTTGATGTTCGTTGTTGTATAAGTTGGAGTAAAATTGAGTGACGATGGCCTCTGTATCAATAAAAACGAGCTTATTCGCCTTATCTATAGCTTTACTTTCTTCCATTTTGTGACCGTAGGCTATTTTTAAATAATCTTCTTTTAACATTATTCCATCGCAGCCACCTAATTCTTCACAGACGATTCGACCATATTCCTCCACATAGGTTGTGTTGTATATTTTGGCGAGGTTTTTCGTAAGCGTTGATTTCCCGCCGCTTTCTGTTCCAACCAGAACGATCTTTTTAATAAAATAGGGTTTTACAACGTCAGGAATGAACTCCCAATTCTTAAACACACCCTCCGTACGGATGGTTGTAGCGGAGATATTCACATGTGTGCGCATCGGATCAATCAGTTTATGCCTTGCATTTGGATATAGTTTTTGAAAGATCTCTTTATATTCTAATTCAGAACTAAATACGTAATCAATCGGCTTTCCAATTTCTTTTTTAATCAAACGTGCCCCTTCGTCCCAATTATAATGGTCATTATCTTGATCATCCTCCACGGCTATTACTTTCACGTGCGGCATATCTTTTGTTAATTGGGAAAGCCAGCGCAAACGAATTTGAGCAGGAATATAGTTCATTTTGGTATTCTCACACAGTTCCATATCACGTCTTACGCTATGGGATAAAACAACATAAAGTTCATCCACAACGGACGACGCACGAACGATGGCATACACATGACCAAGATGTAGTGGCAGGAACTTTCCACCGATAAAACCAACTGACATTTAGGCCGCCTCCTGAATTTGTCTAGTATATAGTTTTCTCCAGTTGATATACCCGTAAATGCTATTTACCAGGAAGGCTGACCACATAACCAACATCGAAAAGTCATTCCCACCTTGCGTAAGGAGAGCACTCACCCATAGGAAAATCGATAAGATATTGACGGAAATCCAAAGAAGCCATTGTTCCGTAAATCGTTTCAGCATCAATATTTGGGCAGCGATCGATAATACGTTGGTAGCTGAATCTGTCCAAACAATATTACCGCCTAAATATTTCAAGAAGAACCCATATCCAATGATTAGAATAATCATGGAGATGACTGTATAAAGCCAACCCGTTTTTGTCAGGCTTTTAATGGTAACATCTTCCCCCTTTACACCGTGCTCCGTTCTATTCTGCCTCCAAAGATAAATCCCGATAAATTGAATGGGGAAGTAAAACAGTGCATTTAACATGACCTCCCCATAAAGACCATAACCGTAGGCTATAGAAGCATAGGTTAATGTTTGAACGATACCAAAGTAATAGTTCGCAATTTTGCCCTTAGCCACTAAAACCACACAAAGCATGCCACTAATCGATGAAATTAAGCCAATAAGTGAGTCATCCCAAGCAAAGAATAGATAAATGTTAACCATTGTAAAGGTAAACAGCCATATGACTTCAAACCGGGTCCAATTTTTAAATATCTCCATTTAGAACTCTCCCTTGTGAGTTGTATTTAGCCTTGAAGTTTATTTCTATATACGGAAACAATCGGTTGAACTTCATTAAAGCGGTAAAGCTGAGCAGGTGTTTTGGAAAAGCGATTGGATTTCTTTGGCTTTCCATTTTCGGATACCGCTTCAATAAATGGAAGTGTGGGAGCTTTTCTATAAAAGGCTGCATCCGTTGATATGGATGGATCATCCAAAACCGTTAATAAGACCCCTTGCAGTTCAGAAAGGACAAACTCTTCAGGTAGAAAATGCTTCGCAAGGGTTGTTAGAGCCATATCTTTTCGAATAAACCAGATGGCATCATCGATAATTTTTCGATGGTCAAAAGCAAGTGAGAGTTCAAGTGCCTCTTCAAGTGGAAATAATTGAATATCTGAAGCATCATACGTAATTTTTCGGCTCTTTAAAGCTTCTTCCTTCGCAATAACATAATGAGCACTTGATAGGATCCATCCCCGGTCATCTCGACCGGGAGCATCATAGACGCCAAAATGCTTTATCCGTAATCCGCTGACACCGGTCTCCTCAAGAAGCCTGCGTTCAGCCGCTTGAAGAGCTGTCTCTCCGTGGCGGACAAAGCCCCCTGGCAACGCCCACTTCCCTGCTTCCATGTTCGGGTTTCCTTCATGATCGAGTTCACTCCGTTTAATCAGCAAAATCTTCAATGTTTTTAACGGCGGCTTATACTCCCCATTACTCTCAGATGTGATTGTAAACACAGCAATATCACTGGAATAACCATCTGGTGTAATAAATTTATCGCTTATTTTCACTTCCACCACTCCTTTAATTAACAATATGTTAATTGTTAATTACAATATATTCCTAATATACTTGTTTAGTCAAGAATAACTTGAAATAAATTAATAAAGTTTTTTCATTAAGAAAGACTTCCCTTATAAATGAAACGAACAATCATTGTGAACTGGACTTAAAATAGCAAAAACACCTTGATGTCTCAAGGTGTTCCTGCTAAAGATGAATAATATACAATTAATCTCTGCTAAAATCGGCTTTTTTTAATGGGACGATTTTTGTTTTGTTGATACTTTTATAGCCTAAATAACCTATTAAGAATAGAGGTAGTCCAATATAAGATACCAATACACCATACCAGTCAACCTTTGAACCAATAAATGCCCCGTAATTTGTCCCAAGCATGGCGATTAAACATAATACTGTTGCCAAGATCGGACCTAATGGGAACCATTTTGCTTTATAGGGCAGGTCTTTGAAATCTCTTCCTTGTGCAACATATGCTTTACGGAATCGATAATGTGTAACCGAAATACTTAACCAAGAGATATAACCAGCTAAGCCAGCAGCGTTTAATAGCCAAGAATAAACCGTTCCATCACCAAAAAGGGAGGTAAGAAAGCACAGCATGCCAACAAGAGTTGATATGTATAATGCGTTAATCGGAACTCCACCTTTATTTACTTTTTTCAAGAATGACGGAGCTTTTCCTTCTTCTGCCAATACCCAAAGGACGCGCGATGCCGCGTATAAAGTGGAATTTCCTGCTGACAGTACGGAAGTAAGGATGACTGCATTCATGGCAGCCGCCGCAAAGGCAAGTCCTGCGTTTTCAAATACTAACGTAAACGGACTCACTGCAATATTCTCTAAATCAGAGCTTAATAATTTTGGATCGGAATAGCTGATTAAACAACCAATAATAAAAATCGCTAAAACATAAAACAATAAAATTCTCCAGAAGATCTGTTTCACTGCCTTAGGTAAATTTTTCGCTGGATTTTCACTTTCACCAGCTGTAATCCCGACAAGCTCCGTGCCTTGAAAGGCAAATCCCACCACCATAAATACACTAAATATGGATAACAGACCGCCTTTAAATGGGGCTTCTCCTTTGGTGAAGTTATCAAATCCGCCACTATGGTCTTTCATAATTCCAAAGATCATGAGTAACCCAACAACAATAAATAATAAAATGGTTGCAACTTTAATCAATGAAAACCAAAATTCTGATTCTCCATACCCCTTTACGGATAAAAAGTTCAGACCAAAAATTAGGACAAGGAAAGTTGCGCTCCAAATGATTCCTGGGACATCTGGAAACCAATATTTCATGATCAATGCCGAGGCTGATAATTCCAAAGCAAAAATAATCGCATTATTGTACCAATAGTTCCAGCCAACGGCAAAACCCAATGCAGGGTCGACAAACCTTGAGGTATACGTACTAAAAGAACCTGAAATCGGAATAAAAGCCGCCATTTCGCCTAAGCTGCCCATGATAAAATAAACCATGATTCCTGCAATGATATAGGCAGCTAAAGCTCCACCTGGCCCAGCATCATGTATCGTGGTTCCACTGGCTAAAAATAACCCTGTTCCAATTGTTCCCCCGATAGCAATCATGGTAAGATGTCGCGTTTTAAGCTTTCTTTCTAAATGTTCGGCAAACTCATGTTCATGTACTGTTTCTTGGGCTTTAAGTGCCGTATTTTGCATATAACACCTCTTTTTATAATAGTAGGTTGGTTAAAGCTCTTCTTCTTTTCTATTAAGTTTAGATGGTGAAATTTACCTTACACTGTCGACTTGCTCAAATAGTTTTGTCAAATTCATTGTTTTCAGACCTTCAGCCGATTTTTCAATATCTTTTGAGAAAATGCGGTCTCTTTTAATGGAAGGGACAAGTTCTCTTCCCTCCTCATAAAGACGTTTTGTTTGGCTAGCCATTTTTTCAACTCCACGGTATTCAACCGCCTGCATCGCACAAATAAGCTCAATCGCCAGGACTTTTCTTGTATTCTGAATAATTTGATGAGCATGTCTTGAAGCAATGGTTCCCATGCTTACATGATCCTCTTGATTCGCAGAGGAAGGAATCGAATCTACACTGGCTGGATGTGCCAGCGTTTTGTTTTCTGATACAAGAGATGCGGCAACATATTGCATGATCATCGCACCAGATTGTAATCCTGGTTCAGGGCTTAAAAATGGCGGTAAATCATTTAACTGCGGATTGATTAACCGTTCAATTCGTCTTTCAGATATATTGGCCATTTCCGCAACAGCAATTTTCATAAAATCCATGGCAAAAGCAATGGGCTGTCCATGGAAGTTACCACCGGAAATGACCTTTTCACCATCATCAAAAATGAGTGGATTATCTGTTGCTGCATTCATTTCAATTTCTAATTTTTCTTTCACATAATCAAGTGCTTGCCACGTGGCACCATGAACTTGCGGGATACAGCGGAGCGAATACGCATCCTGCACTCGCAATTCCCCTTGTGTCGTCGTCAATAAACTATCACTTAGGTAACCTCGGATTCTAGCTGCGGTATCAATTTGCTGTTGATAACCTCTTGCAATATGAACTTCTTCAGCAAAGGCATCAATAATCCCTTGTAATCCCTCAATCGTCATCGAGGAAATTAACTCACTTTGGAATGCGAGTTGTTCTGCTTCAAGATAACCGACAACTCCCATTGCAGTCATGGCTTGGGTTCCATTGATCAGTGCAAGTCCTTCTTTTGCCTCAAGTATGACTGGGAAAATTCCTTCTAGCTGTAAGGCTTCAAGTGAATCCATTCGATTTCCTTTATAAAATACTTCACCCTCCCCGATTAATACTAACGCCAAATGTGAAAGCGGTGCCAAATCTCCGCTTGCTCCAAGGGAACCTTGCTGAGGAATCACAGGGATAATATCCTTGTTTACTAAATCTAGTAATCTTTCAATAACGAGCGGTCTAATTCCAGAATAGCCCTTTAATAGTGCGTTTGCGCGAAGAAGGACCATTGCTTTTGCGACAACCTCTGGGAACGGCTCACCTACGCCGCAAGCATGTGAACGAATTAAATTAAGCTGAAGATCTTGAACATGATCTTTATCAATAAGGACGTCACTGAATTTTCCAAACCCTGTGGTAATCCCATAGACTACTTTTGACTCTGAAACTATTCTTTCTACAGCTTCACGACTCTTTCTAGCCGCCTCCATACTCATTTCTGAAGCGCTTACCTTCTGATTACCAAATAAAATCTCCTTCATTTGTTTCAATGTTAAATCTTGACCTGTTAATGTGATCATTTCTCCCACTCCTCTATCACTTTAGTATAATAAAGAAAAAGGCTGGATTCCGATTCCTTTTAGAATTGGAGTCCAGCCTCTTTTATTCCCATTTTTGAATATGTAACCATTTTTATGCGCTGCCTCATACGTTTCCTTCCCTTCTTCATAGTCTATTATTCTATTACCATGTTAATTATAGGTGATGTTAATTCTAATAGTCAACAGGAAAATACCAGATTTTACCACGATAATACTTTAGCACAATAGTTAATGAAAGGAACTTTCCACAAAAGATGGGGTCAGTCCCCTCGAGAAGTAATGCTTAAACGCACCTGGGAACTGACATAAATTTTGGTTGATGCTTTCTATGGAGGAGTTATTTTTTTACGTTGAAAACTCAGATATCCGGTCTAAGAATCAATCATTGGAAACAGTTCAGATAACTTTTTTATTCTTCCATCGACATCTTTAAATACAATGTGCTCACGAGTGAATTTACATGGGCTATCAATGCCACAAGCCGCAGCTAAAGCAAACAAACCTTGACGTACATTAATAATATAGTTCATGACTCGCCATTTCTTTTCCTCTGGCACAAGTGCTTCTTGATACTTGGGATCGGTGGTTGTTACGCCCGTAGGACATTTACCAGTATGGCATTGAAGAGCCATAATACAGCCGTTAGCAATCATAAAACCTCGGGCAGAGTTCACGGCATCTGCACCAATTGCAAGGGCAATGGCAATTTTATCAGCTGAAATTAACTTTCCTGAAGCAAATATTTTCAGCTTCTTTCGTACCCCAAACTGATGGGCTTTATCAACAACCGCGATTAAAGCAGGATATAGAGGAAGCCCCATCGTATCTGCCATTGATTTATAAGTGGCGCCTGTTCCACCCTCACCGCCATCAACCGTAATAAAATCTGGATAAATCTTTAGAAGAATCATGGACTCGAACAATTCATTCAAGCTGGATGGATGTCCAACGACGATTTTGATTCCGACAGGTTTTCCGCCTTCCTCTTGCAGCACTTTGATAAACTCCAACGTTTCAAACGCATTTTGCAAAAATGGAAAGCGATTGGGGGAATTAATGGTCTTTCCAACAGGAACCTTCCGAATAGTTGCCACCTTCGTTGAAACCTTCGACCCTTCCAGATGTCCGCCACGGATTTTTGCTCCTTGACCGAATTTAAGCTCAAAGGCCTTGATATTGGGTTCCTTGGCTTTACATTTAAATTCATCCAGCGAAAAATTCCCCTCATCATCGCGATAACCAAATAAACCAGGGCCAATTTGAGCAACCACATCGACTCCACTTTCTAAATGCTCTGGTGCAACTCCGCCTTCTCCCGTATTAATCCATGAACCACCTGCCAAATAGCTGCCATGACCTGTTGAAAGGATATAGTTTTCACCGACGGCTCCATAAGATGTGGCGGAAACACCAAATGGACCGCTAAGTCTCCATGGAAATTTCCGATCACCACCAACGATGATTGTCTCTTCCTCATGGTAAAGCCAGCGTGTTGTTTGGTCCTTTTCAAGCTGTTCGTGACGAGTAAACAACCCTTCATGATCAATTTTATATTTCATTGAGTGGACTTTTTCTTGATTGTCGACCCTTAATTCTTCATTTAATAAGGGAAACAAACCATTCGCAATATAATACCCAGGATTATCAAAGTCACGTTTGGAACCAAAGCTTAAAAGGTCACTTCGATATTTGGCAGAAAAAACGATCCCTAAAAAATCGGTTCGTGAAAATGGTTTGCCGCTATTGTCATCATCAAACCAATATTGCCTGAATTCCGGACCAATCTTTTCTAATAAGTAGCGCATCCAACCCAAATAAGGATGTGCTCTTATAATCGAATGCTGTGGTTTCTTTGCTAAAATATGTAACCATATGAGTAAGGCAATCGGTCCAATAATAAACACAATCAGAAGAAAGATAAAAATAGTCCATACCATCAAACTATCTCTCCTTTTCTAACGAATATTGAGACAAGATCTGCAGTTTTAATATTGCGCGGTTATTTTTTTCACTACTATTAACTTATTTATAACTTTCCTTCATGTTGCCTAATTTTTATTTTAAAATGAAATATCCCAATCCTTATCAAGCTGCAATGCAAAAACCCTAGAAGCGTTGATATCACGCAGTTTCTAGGGTTTTTTTTATTTAGGTAACTTGTCACTGCTTCCATCCAGCAATTTTATTTTCGATAATTCTTAATACTTGACTATATCTCTGAACTTTGAGTTTTGTAAGCTTCAAGCTCACTAATTTTATATTTAATCCGTTCCAAACAAATCTGAGTGTTTGTTTCTTCGTTATAGGATGCCTCATCTACACTGGATATCGACTCGGTGATGATAAACCCATTGGGCAGCTTGACCGCAACCATTGTGCATCGATCAAAAACCTTATCAACTTTTACCTGAGATTTTTCGATCAAATCATTGATATCCCCTGGTTCGCTTTGATTTATCATTTGTGGCTTTTCTTGTTGTTTCGCGATAAAGGAATACTCTGATGATGGTTCAAATGCCATTTCAAAGGCCTCCACTGTTGTTTCAATGACCACATCATTTTTGATATTCCTAAGCTTTACTTTCCCATTCGTTGTGATTTCCAACAATTCCATTGTATTATCAGGCGACCCTTTCACTTGGTATATCTTCAAGCTCTTTCCCTCCACCATGTTTTTTAATAAACTTCTTTTAAACTAGTCTATTCAACATGTAGAAAAGCTGTGAAACTTGAAAAAAATTTAACGGTCAGTCCCCTGGTGAAGTGAAGCCTTAACGCACCAGGGGACTGACCCCATAATTCCTATACCGCACGATAATATAGTTTTCCCTCCTCCAACTCGCTAGTTAATTTTCCGATTGATTCTAAATACACTAATCTAGTAATGATGGCCATAAACTGTTCAATTATGAAATGTCTGTTTCGATTTTCATACAACTTCTCAAAAATCTGAGCTGCTGACATGCTTTCATTTTTCAAAATATCTAAGATTTGGACAAATCGGCGTTGATGCCTTGATTTAATCTCGTCGATTCTTTCTTGTAAATTCGTAATCAACTGGCCATGTCCTGGTAAAGCTAGTTGAACCGGATAGTTGTTTATCGCATCAAGGGAAGTGAAATAGTCTTTTAACGGATTCTCTCCATCTTCACCAACAATCCCGATCATTGGTGAGACAGCAGCCAACACATGATCACTTACAATCATAATTTGATGATCTTGATTATAGAAGCAAAATTGATCTCGAGAATGTCCCGGTGTCCAGATTGCTTCAAACCAGTAGTTTCCCAGTTTAATCTTTTCTTTATCTTCATAAAATTTATTCGGTATGAAATCAAACGTAGAAGGGAGAGAATCAACCTTTTTGGGTAATTTAGGTCCATTATGTTTGCTAAGAATAGTTTGAAGGGGACTATCTTTTAAATAGATATTCTTCATCCGCTGTAACTCTTCTAAACTATGGTTAGAAGCTATTATGGGAACATCGTACTTCTCCTTATACCATCCGGCAAGTCCACAATGATCTGAATGGATATGAGTCAACACTACTTTTTCGATTGCTACATCAGATTGGAGAAATTTTTCCCATACTTGGATGGATTCATATGTATCCCCTGTATCAATAACAGTTAGACCCTTCTCTCCTTCAATTAAATAGGAATTAACCGTTCCTAAGCTATAGGTCAAGGGGAGTACAATTTGATAAATTCCTTCTGCCACTTCATTTAACATTTTCTACCACCTTAAAATAATAGAATCTTATCCCCATGTCCATCAGTTCATCGACTAGTATACCCGGCATCAACATGAATAGTGGTTCCAGTTATATAGGATGACTGATCAGACGCTAACCAAAGTGAAGCCTGTGCAATCTCAATTGGCTGGGCGAAACGATTCAGCAGACTTAGCTGGGCTGCCCGTTCCTTTGGGTCATTTCCTGACTGTTCCAAAGCAGTTCGTAGCATGGGGGTTTCCACTGCACCTGGCGCCACAGTATTTATCCGAATGTTCTTCGGACTATACTCCACGGCTGCTACCTTGGTCATTCCGACGACTCCATGTTTTGCGGCAACATAGGCAATATTGTTTGGCTGTGGCCGGAAACCGCTTGTAGAAGATATATTAATGATTGAACCTCCTTCACCTTGTTCAAGCATTTGCAGGATTTCATATTTCATACAAAGGGCTGTCCCCGTTAGATCAACTGAAATAAGTTTATTCCAGTAAACCTCATCAAATTCTGCTGTGGGTTTGTTATCTGGTGTTAACGCAGCATTATTGACAGCTACATCTAAACGGCCATATTTTTCAATGGTTGTTTTGATTAAATTTTGTACTTGTTCCGACTTTGAGATATCTACTTTTACAAAAAAAGCTGTTCCTCCATTTGATTCAATTTGCGAGACCACTTCATTTCCTCTCATTTCATCTAAATCGGCAACGACCACTTTTGCCTTTGCTTCAGCAAAAAGTTTAGCAGTGGCTTCACCCATTCCCATCGCTGCACCTGTGATGATTGCTACTTTCCCCTCCAAAACTGGAAATATATTCATACACATCTTCCTTTCTAAGGATAGATCCTAGTCATTTCTAAAATGTTCAAGAAGAGAGTTCCATTGGATTACTTCCCCATGAAATGAGGTTCCCGCTTCTCGATAAAGGCACTGACCCCTTCTTTAAAATCTTCCGTCTGAAAACATAGGTCCTGTCCAAATCCCTCTAGTTCTAATAAATACTTCAAATCCCGTGTAATGGTTCGGTTCACAATGGTTTTTGTTAGCCCTACGGCGATAGGCGGCTTGTTGGCTAGCTTTTCTGCCAGGTAGATTGCTTTCGGTAATAACTCATCATGTGTTGTAACTTCATTGATCATTCCAATCCGATAGGCCTCTTGTGCGGAGACTTTTTCTCCTAAAAGCATGATTTCTTTTGCTTTCTGTGACCCTATTAATGATGGTAAAAAATAAAGGGCAGCTAAATCGGGGATTAATCCAATATTTACAAAACTTTGAACGAAATAGGACCGCTCCGACGCTACAATTAAGTCACATAACAAAGGAAGACTGAATCCTGCACCAGCAGCTGGTCCATTGACCGCCGCGATGATTGGTTTCTCAATTTCTAGCATTTTATAAATAAAAGGCTGTGCGGAGTGCACCACTTTCCTTCCTTCTAATGGTTTTATATTTTTGATCATGTTCAAGTCCCCACCTGCAGAAAACGCTTTTCCTTTTCCAGTGATAATGATGGCTTTGATCCCATGATCATTTTCCACTTCTTCTAAAACGTGAAGTAATTCAGAAAGGACCATCGGTACGATCGCATTCAATGTTTCGGGCCGGTTTAAATAGATAATCATGATATTATTTTTTTGTTCGGTTAATAGATACTGGTATACCACGGAATGACGCTCCTTTCACTCTACCTTTGCGCATTCATTTAAAGGAAACACCCTTGCCTATTCTCTAATGATCAACGAGTAGAAAATGGGCAAGGGTCCTCTTTTTTTCGAATGACGTGGTCTAATCTTTGAACATCGACTTCTCATGTTGGAGAAATCTTAATGAGGATATCAGCCACAGTCAGCTACTTCTTGGCCGCACTTCCCCATGGCGCATTCATTTCTTCAATCGCTGCATTCAATCCGTACTTTTCAAGCGTTTTTTGGAATCGTTTACTAGTCATCGAATGATGAGCAAAAATATCAAAGTTAACACCTGATTGAATCATGGCAGTCAGACCCATAATCTCATATACCTGGTTAACCGCATGCTTTTTGTAAGTTAACATATCCATTTCACCCAAAGCGATCCTTTGAGCTAGTCTCTCTACATAGTCTTCCAGCTCTTCTGGAGGAAGGGCTTTATTGATCATCCCAATTCTTTCTGCTTCTTCCCCTGTTATAGAATCCCCGGTTAATAACAATTCCTTGGTTTTTCTCATGCCAATTGTTAATGGCCAATTCGCTAACTCGGGGGTAAATCCAATCGTTCTTGCTTGTGGCTGACCAAAAAGGGCATCATTTGAGGCATAAATTAAATCAGAGAATCCCGCTATCGTTCCTCCACCTGCATAGCAATATCCATGAACCTGTGCAATGACAGGTTTGCGAATATCCCAAAGCTTTCTCCATTCAGTTACTTCTTCAATCACCCAATCACGGTCTCGATGCATAGGGGTCTTCTCTGTATCAAAGCTGTAAGCCACCGAGCTAAGGTCAAATCCTGCACAGAATGCTCTACCGTTTCCTTTAATAATGATTATTTTTGTTTCTTCATCTCGGTCAATATCTTTTAAGGCCTGCAACGTCTCATCCATTAAATCCATGTTGATGGCATTCAATTTTTCTGGTCGGTTAAAAATAATCCTTGCAATCGGTCCATCCATTTCGACAATAATCGCTTTATATTCTTTTCTGATCATTCTACATTCCTCCTAAAAATATATGATTATCTATAAAAATCCGATTCTTGAAACTACTTATTTAATGGCAGCTTCAATTGGTTCTTCTACAATGTGATCTACTTTTTTACGGGCAGAGTACTTTTCTTGAACGATTAGGATAGCTGCTGCCGTAAGAACGGCTGGGATTGCAATAAATAGGAAATTTTGGATTGGGGTGAGGTGATAGGTTAACAAAACCCCACCTAATAATGGTCCCATAAATGCTCCAATTTTTGCCACGCCGACTGCCCAACCAACACCTGTAGTGCGGATGTTAGCAGGATAATATTGTGGAACATATCCATTCACAACAAATGAGCCTCCGTTAGCTGCAGCACCAACAACGAAAATTAACAAATACAGAATCAACATATTTGATTTAACTCCAAGAGCGACTAAGGAAATGGCTGCCGTCATATAGTACAAGATGATGACCTTTTTTGCATTGCCTCGGTCAGAGAACATACCGCCGAAAATACCACCAATCATAGCACCCAAATTCAGGACTAATAAAAACCCGATACTTGATCCAAGCGAATTGCCGGCCTGAGCCATTAGTTGCGGAGTCCAAGTATTTAACCCATAAGATAGTAACTGGAGCATGATAAAGGCAATCCAAATCGCACCCGTACTAATTAACCGACCACCTTTAAATATCTCAAGAACGGACGAGTTTGAATTCTTTTGGTTACTAGAAAGAATATAAGTTTGATTTGCGGCAGGGACAAAATTAGGATTATATTTTGGCAAAATCTGATTTAACTTTTCAGTTTGATTTTTTATTGCAAGGAATTCCGGTGATTCAGGAAGCTTTTTGATAATAACCGGAAATAAAAGAATAGGAATAATCGCTACTGCGAAAACATTTTGCCAATGAAAACTAGGAATAATATATATGGCCACTAGAGAAGCAATTACTCCACCTAACGAAAAGAAACTACTCACAATTGCCACCATCGTCCCTTTATGAGAATTCGGAGAAAACTCTGATGCTAGTGAATAAACAATGGGTACAGTTCCACCAAACCCGATACCAGCAATAATTCGAAAAATGCTAAACGAGAGGATTCCTGGGGTAAAGGCCATAAAAAAAGTTGAAATGCTAAATATAGCGGTAGTGCATAAAAGAACCTTTTTTCTTCCCCACTTATCAGAAAGTGGTCCAAATACAAGTGATCCAATTAACATCGCCCCTAAACCATAGCTGCCAATGGCCCCTGCTTGAACGGCTGTTAATCCCCAGTCCTCCATGACCTTAGAGATGACTGAACCATAAAGAATGACATCAAGCCCCTCAAACATATAAATACAGCCCAATATTGCTAGTACTACGAAATGATTACGGTTAAATTTTGATTCACCCATCACTTTTTTAACATCTACAGAATTCATTCAAATCCTCCTCGAATAATATTAGTAGTACTAACATTTATCTCACTTGAAGAGCATCATGATTGGTTGGAAATTCTGATGTCATTGCTGCCAATCCCGAAATACATATTCATTTATTGGACTTTTTGTAGGCTGATTCCAACATTTATTTATCCCATTCTAAAGATTATTAATATTCTGAATTATTTTTAGAAAACTATTAACACTCAAATTCCCGAAGCTATTTCACTTGTTTGACGAATAAATCCTGATATTGTTCAGTCAATTTTCTTTTTACTACTTTTCCACCGGCGTTAAATGGTAAACTATCTACAAAAATGACTGCTTTTGGTGACTTGTAATCGGCAAGTCGTTCACGACAGTATTTGATAACCGCTCTTTCCTCAATCAATTGATTTTCTTTTGGTATAACGACTGCAACAACCGCTTCCCCCCAATGATCATGCGGAACACCAATGACGGAAACTTCACTTACCGCGGGGTGACTATAAAGGACATTTTCTACCTCAGAACAATAGATATTTAATCCGCCGCTGATAATCATATTCTTTTTACGATCAACGATAAAATAAGAGCCATCCTCATCAATTTTGAACATATCTCCCGTATGTAGCCAGCCATCTTTTATCGTTTCAGCGGTTGCCTCCGGGTTGTTCCAATAGCCGCCAAATACGGTTGGTCCCTTAATTAATAACTCCCCAATTTCTCCTGGTTCCACTGGCTGCCCTTGTTCATTGACTACCTTTACTTCGTTCCCAATGAGAGGATAGAGGCCATTCATTTTGTCCTCATCCATCGACATCATATTGTAGCCAGTCCCTTCCGTTAACCCATATCCGCTGACGAACATAACCCCTTTATTCCGATAGAGTTCGATTAACGAGATAGGCACAGGTGCACTGCCGACAACGATCCTTTTCACACTAGTAAAATCGGTACTATCAAAGGCTGAATGTTTAGCTAATGAGATGAACACCGTAGGGACCCCGCGGAGGAAGGTGATCTTTTCTTGTTCAATCATCTTTAAGGTGACTTGCGGATCAAACTCATGGTCTAAGACAATTGTTCCACCTGAATGAATGACGGGCATGGTTAATGGTACAAGAGACCCAATAAAACATAACGGAAGGTTAATATAAATGCGTTCCTTGTCCGTATAGCCTTCTACTGTCATCATATTATACGTACATTCCCGTACATTTCTCTGTGAAACAAGTGCCCCTTTAGGTAACCCTGTTGTTCCAGATGTATATAGAATGGCAAAATCATCATCCCATGTGGCTTGATTGGCTGGTTCCGCATCACTAGCTAAGCTGGCAAGGTACTTATATTCACTACCTTCAACATTGATAATGTTTTTAACAGAAATATCATTTTCAATTTCGCTAAAAAGACGAGCAAAGCTGGATTGGGTATAAATAATTTGTGGAGTGGTGTCATTAATGATAAAGCTAATTTCCCTGCCTGCTAATCGTACATTTAAAGGTACAAAGCGAGCACCAATTTTACTGCATGCAAAGACAATCTCTAGGAATTCAACAGAATTATTTAACAAAACAGCCACTCGGTCCCCTTTTCGAATCCCGAAGTTCTCTATTAAGGAGTTGGCCACTCGATTAACCTTTTGGTTAAACTCACGATATTTAATTCGCCGATCATTAAATACGAGCATTTCTCGTTCCTTCGATACCTCTCCCCACCAAGCAATCCAGTGACCTATATTTTGGTTAAAAGCCATTATCCCAACTCCTTATTCATCTCAATGTTTGATAATAGTAAAATAGATTAATAAAATAGCATTTTTTGTGTTAAATAGGAATCTTCCATTGATTCTATGAAGCGCTTTCATTTCTCAGCTTACTGATATATTGACTTGTTTTTCTTTCGTTAATAGATTGATGATTTTCTCTTGATATGCTTCTACTCTTCCTAAATAATTCTCCAAAGCCATGGCCCGTTTTAAAAAGAAATGACAGTCAAATTCCCAAGTAAACCCCATTCCTCCATGGATTTGTATATTTTGATTGGCTGCCCGAATAAAGGCTTCATTGATGAAGGAACGCGCTTGGCAAATCGCTTCATCCTTTTCTTCTGATTTGGTTTCCAACGCCCATGCGGCATAATAGGATAACGAACGAGCACTTTCTAACTCTAATAAAATATCAACAATTTTATGTTTAATCGCTTGGAATCTACCAATAGGCTGCCCAAATTGCTCACGGGTATTACTGTATTCTGTCATAGTTTTGACGATTTGATCCATTCCACCTACCATGGTTGAACACCAGGCAGCATTTAAATAATCAAATCCGGACTGTAATACTTCCCAACCCTCATCCCTATTTCCTAATTGCTGCTCGCGCGAGACCACCACGTGATCAAATGTCACCCTTGCTACTTTTCTCGTTTCATCCATACTAACCAGTGTTTCAACATGTACTTTCTCATCATGACAATCGACCATCAAGATCGTTATCCCATCTTCTCCGTCAGTACCATTTGTTCGTACAGGTACAATCAGCGTATCTACAAAATCAGCATGTGGAACAAGTGTCTTTACGCCAGTTAGTATATATGCACCTCCGCTAACTTCTGCTTTGAATTGAATGTCGCTTGGCAGGAATTCTCCCCCTGGTTCGACAAATGCTAATGAGAATTTCTGCTTTCCTTCAGCTATTTTGGGGAGATACACATTCTTCTGTTCGTCCGTCCCATAGGCCTCAATAATAGGGGCGGCAAACCCAACGGTTTCAGGATATGGCCCTGGCAATACCACTCTTCCCATTTCTTCTAATATCGGAACGAGTGTGAGTGGTCCTAAACCAAGTCCGCCATATTTTTCTGGAATCGCAATACTCATGTAACCTAATTTCGCCAACTCATCCCAGATATGATCTAATAGGGTGCAGTCCCCTTCTGTATACTTGCGCGTCAGTGCTAAATCACCGTTTGCTTCAAGAATCTGCCGAATCGACTCCTGAAAAATCTTCTGATCTTCATTTAAGTCAAATTCCATTTTGAAACCTCCTCAAAACTTGATATCTTTTGGTAAGCCAAGAATTTGTTCTGCCACAATATTCTTTTGAATTTCAGAAGTTCCTCCCTCAATACTGTAAGCACGCGAACGTAAAAATCCTTGCTGCCATTTATCATCTATGGGGGCATCTTTTTTCCATAAGATACTTGAGGCTCCCTGAATACTCATCGCAAATTTGTACATCTCTTTCCCCAATTCACTCACTTCAATTTTATCCATTGACCCTAGTGCCCCAGGTTTGTTGGATTGAATAATTTGGGTTAAATGGCGATAATAATTCAGCAACAGAGCTTTAGATTTTGTTCGAAACATCGCGATTTTCTGGCGAATAGATGGATTTTTTATTAATAGCTCCCCATTCTTTTTGATAGTTTTGGTCATCTCAAGTAATTCTTCAAAAAGCTGTTGAAGCTGGAAAATCTGTCTTCCAACACCTACTCGTTCGAAACTCAGCAATGCGAGCGCTACTTTCCAGCCACGGTTCACTTCACCCACCACTTCCACATCGTACGCAACCGCATCATTAAAAAAGACTTCGTTAAAATCACATTTATCATTAATGGAACGAATGGGTTTTACCTCTACCCCTTCTTGATGCATATTGACTAGAAAAGCTGTGATTCCCTGATGCTTTTTCCCTGTGTTATCAGTTCTAGCTAATACGAAACATCGATCGGCGAAGTGTGCATAACTCGTCCAGATCTTTTGCCCATTAAGAATCCATTGATCTCCTTGTTTTTCAGCTCTCGTTTGAAGCGAAGCCAAATCTGATCCGGAATTGGGTTCAGAATATCCTTGGCACCAAATTTCTTCACCACTTAAGATTGTATGGATGTATTGTTTCTTCTGCTCTTCTGTTCCAATTTGGAGGAGAGTAGGACCTATCATATTGATTCCGACGATATTAATAATTGGCGGCGCACTAACTCTTGCCATTTCCTGCTCATAAATCACTTCTTCAATTAATGTTGCACCCCTGCCACCATACTCTATTGGCCAAGATACTCCTGACCAGCCGCCCTCGAATAACTTTTGCTGCCATTCCTTTAGAAATCTTTTTTGTTCTTCCGGGTCAACAGGCAGTGTTCGATTGCCTTCCAGCCAACCAGCTGGCAAATTATTCTCTAGCCAAATTCTTAAATCCTGTCGAAATGCTTCTTCTTTTGCCGTATATGAAAAATCCATGGTTCCACCTTCCTTTATATTGAGAATGACTATTTATCCATCAAATGCAGATTCCTTGCTCCCTTACTTTATTGATCAAAAATTCCATCTAGGAATGAATCATTTTGCCCTACGGCGAGTCCATGGCGGATAAAATCAATGACTTCATCAATTAATGCATCATCAATTTCTTTGTTTTCCCAATTGATCCACTTCGTTCCGACATATTCCAGTAACCCCATTAAAGACACCGCAAGTATTTCTGGAGTGTATTGCTTGATTTCCCCTTTATCCATGGCTTTTTGCAGGCCTCGAGAATATCTCTTAACTGTGTCATCAAAATACTTTTTGTGTAGTTCTTCATCCACAAATTCCGTTTGTTTATAAATTCGATAAAGGTAACGGTGCTCTTTCAGATACTGGAAAAATGCTTTAAACCCTTTTCTTTCTTTCTCAATTCGATTATTGACGCCTTTAGTTTCTTCTCGAATCGCTTCATATAATTGGAATTGCATTTCACCAACAAGTTCAGCGAAAATATCATATTTGGATTCAAAATAGTTATAGAAAGTCCCTAACGATACATTTGCTTCCTGTGTGATTTCTACGATGCCTTTTTCAAAATACCCATACTTCCCAAAGACAATTTCTGCTCCATCTAATAATTTTCTTCTTGTTTTCTCGCCTCGCTTTGTTTTTGGACTTAAATCACTTTTCATCTCCATCCTATTCACCTTCTTCCAAATTAAAACCTGAATCACTTTTCATATTCTCATTATAAGTACTGGTTTTCCATTTGTAAATAATTTTCTAAAATTTTAGAAAATTATTTGTGTCTCGGAAAATTGGGATCAGTCCCCCAAAATACAAGTGTTGTTACTGTTTAGTCAAGTGTATAATAAACAAAAAGGAGACTTGGACAAAACCCACCTCTGAAAATTCACTGCCAACAACTAAAGTATTTGAAGAATTAACACCCTAAAAATAGAGAAAGGTGAATATGAGCGTACTCACATTCACCTTTCTTACTATTTGAAGCTAGTTATGTCCCAGCCTCTACATGGCTGTCTTTTTAATACCCTCTTGTTGAGAGTGTTTTTTTCGAGTTTTTTGTTTAATAATATAATACGTTTACCTTATAACACTTCAAACATTTTTCATAATATTGATCGCCATCAAAACGATGATCACAATTTTGCTGAATCTCTTTTAAACGCCCCTCTAAAAAAGAAAGGCTAGTTTTCATTTGGGTAATTTCCTCTTTAATCTTTTGAACATTCATCCGTATAACCTCCCAAGAAAGTTACTGATATATGCTGCCTCCAGATTCCTTAAACTCTTTAGCTTTTTCCTTCATACCTGTTTCTATAGCTTCCTTCGTATCAAGTTTATTTTCTTTCGCATAATTACGAATATCTTGAGAGATTCTCATGCTACAAAATTTTGGTCCACACATTGAACAGAAATGAGCTGTTTTTGCACCTTCCGCAGGTAAAGTTTCATCATGATATTCTATCGCTCGTTCAGGATCTAAAGATAAATTAAACTGATCTCTCCAACGGAATTCAAAACGAGCTTTTGATAAGGCATCATCTCTTTTTTGTGCTCCTGGATGTCCTTTTGCCAAATCAGCAGCATGGGCGGCAATTTTATAAGTAATAACCCCTACACGAACATCCTCTCTATTCGGTAAACCTAAATGTTCTTTAGGCGTTACATAACAAAGCATGGCTGTCCCATACCAACCAATCATGGCAGCTCCAATAGCAGATGTAATGTGATCATAACCAGGAGCAATATCAGTTGTAAGAGGTCCAAGTGTGTAGAATGGCGCTTCCTGACACACTTCTAGTTGTTTATCCATATTTTCTTTAATTAGGTGCATCGGTACGTGCCCTGGTCCTTCAATCATCACCTGTACATCATGCTCCCAAGCAATTTTTGTTAGCTCTCCAAGAGTCTCTAATTCTGCAAACTGCGCTTCATCATTCGCATCTGCAATAGACCCAGGACGTAAACCATCCCCTAAAGAGAATGCAACATCATAAGATTTCATTATTTCGCAGATTTCTTCAAAGTGAGTATATAAAAAGCTTTCTTTATGGTGGTGTAAACACCATTGTGCCATGATTGAACCACCGCGGGATACAATACCTGTTAACCGTTTTGCCGTTAGTGGAACATATCGTAAAAGAACACCAGCGTGAATTGTGAAGTAATCAACACCTTGCTCCGCTTGTTCAATCAAGGTATCACGGTAAACCTCCCATGTAAGATCTTCAGCAACACCATTTACTTTTTCAAGTGCTTGATAAATGGGGACGGTGCCGACAGGAACAGCTGAGTTTCGAATAATCCATTCTCTTGTTTTATGAATGTTTTTACCTGTTGATAGGTCCATAATATTATCAGCACCCCAGCGTGTCGCCCATGTCATTTTTTCAACCTCTTGTTCGATGGATGATGAAACAGCAGAGTTACCGATATTCGCGTTAATTTTAACATGAAAATTACGTCCTATTATCATAGGTTCTGACTCTGGATGATTGATATTAGAAGGAATAATCGCTCGACCCTTTGCAACTTCATCACGCACAAATTCAGGTTTCATATTTTCCCTTATTGCGATGAATTCCATTTCAGGAGTAATAATTCCCTTTTTTGCATAGTGAAGCTGTGTAACATTTTTTCCTTTTTTTGCACGTAATGGTTTGCGCTTCAAACCCGGAAACACGTTATGATTGGCACGAGGATCTTTTTCATCCTTATACCCATTATCTACAGGCTTAATTTCTCGACCTTCATATTCTTCAACATCTGCTCGTTCATGGATCCATGTGCTTCGAATGGCAGGAAGGCCTTTTGAAATATCAACAGAATAATTCTGATCCGTATAAGGACCGCTTGTATCATACACGCGAATAGGAAGGTTTTCCTCTTCACCAAACGTTCCCGTAGTAGGGCTTAACTCAATTTCACGCATTGGTACTTTAATGTCGGATCTCGAGCCTGTTACATATACTTTTTTACTTCCTGGAAAACTAGACATGATGGAAATATTTTGTTCGTTTAATGCAGTCGTTGACATAATAAATCTCTCCTTTTTTTTTTGAATATAAAGGACGAGATACAGAACATAACAAGTAAATAAGCGTATAAAAGTACATCAAAAAGCCGGGACCATAAATGGTTGGACCCGGCTAAAATGTATGCAGAAGTATAGTTGCATTGAAGATTGTCTATTCTAACTTCCCCACGCTGGTATGATCCAGATCAGGTCCCAAGAGTCAAGAAACTTCAGCGTGTTTCTTTCTCAGCCCAACTTATTGGACACCCCTAGTTATTTATATTCAATTAAGCTACATTATATATGAGTATCGGTTAAAATGAAATACATAATATTAATTATAGTAATATAGTCGTGTTTCGATATTATGTTTAGGATGAACCATAATTTACCTGTAAAATACTAATCAAAAAGAGATGTACCAAGGCGAACAATCCAGGATGGGTTTTCTTCTATTTTGTCTTCTTCCTTTAAACCCTTAAGTATGGCAACCCATTTGCCTCCTTTTTGACCAGTTTCTACCTTTTGTTTCTGAATCTTTCCTTTTTTTTGTACATATACATAGGTGGATTTTCCAAAGCCCATGATGCTCGTTTCAGGAACTGCTAGCAACTGCTTTGACTGCACTACTACGTCTAGCATGGTATTGTAGCCAGGATATAGGCCCTTTTGTGAATCTAGACTTGCTTTAAAGGAATAGTATGGATTAGTTTCTTGTTGTATATCTTTATTCTTATTTGCATTTGTTTTATATGTAGGATAATCACTAACCTCCGAAATTTTTCCTTTCCATTTCTTATTGGCTACTACATTAGAAGTTACTGTAATAGATTGGCCTGATGTAATTTTTGCTTTTTCGGCTTCTGTTAGCTTTCCTTCAATTTGAAACGGATCATTTGAAGCGATTTGCATGATTGCTAGTTGCTGATTTTCTTTTGCTCGAAAACCTTGACCTACATTTTGGTTCAGGTTTGATATTACACCAGCAGTGTTGCTGATGACAGTTAATGTTTCGAGCTCAGATTTTAGCTTTTCAGCCTGCAACGTATATTTTTCTACATTTAGATCTGCTGCACGGAGCTCAGCTTTTACTTTATTTAGTTCAGCTTGAATTGACTGGATCGTGATAGCTTTAGTATCTATGTTAGCTGTATCAACTGCATCAGTGGTATTGGTTGTATCAGTTGTATCTGTTGTATCAGTTGTATCTGTTGTAGTGGTTGTAGAGGTTGACTCAGCTTCTCGTATATCCTGCTCTAATGAAGTGATTTGCTCTTTCATCTGAGTAACACTTGTTTCTGCTAGGTTTTTATTTACTTCTGCTTGTCCTAGCTCAGCCGCGACTGTTGATCCTTCATAAGAAAAGAGCTTTTGTCCTTTTGTAACAGTTTCCCCTTCTTTCACAAAAATTTCCTGTATAGATCCTTTTGTTACATTTAAATAAATCGTTTCAGCATGACTTTGTACAACACGACCTGACACTGTTTTTGTTTTAGTAAATATTTTTTCTGTTGGTTTTATTAACACTAACGGCTTAGATTTACTTTTTTTAACTTCTATAACAGCTATGCTTAACATAACAGAAATGAATAAAAGAACAAGGACCCCAAGTAAAATCCATTTCTTCTGACGCGAGGTACGTACTTGTTCATTTTCTACACCAATTCCTTTTGCTGTTTCCATAACCCTACCCCTTACGTAATAGATATATAGCGAATATTGCAATAAAGTGTTGAACCCAACTACTAATATCTATTGTCCATTTTTTTAAAGAAAGGTTCAAGGAGTAATTTACTTTTTTTGTCCCGTGAACTTCTCTTGTAATTAATGTACTTGCGATATAATTTAGGTTCTTGTCAGTAATTCCCCCACTAGGCAGAATAATAAAATGGTTTCGTCAATCACTGGAAGATCGTAATAGTTTTTTTACTAGTTTAGTCCATAATATAATTTGATTTTTTCTTAAAGGATAAATCGTATTAAAAAGAGGCCTCCTAAAAAGAAGGCCCACTCACACCTATTAATATAATAAATACTTCTCACGAACCCCGTTAAATTCATCTAAACCCGCCTGCCATGCAGCTTTTATTTCTTCAATAGATTTGCCAGCTTCAATATCAGCACGGATCGAACCATTACCGACAAGGTTATCAAAGAAGGAGATTCCTGCTGCATTCGGTGCTCTAAATTGGAAATCGTTTGGATACATATCATGGATTGTTTTTACGATATACAATCCTGTTTCAAACGGCTTATAGGCATTTCGGTCTGTGACATGAATTTGAATTCCATGGCTTAAAACATTCGCATGCTTCGAGAAGGTCGGTATAAATGAAGCCGCTCGGAATGTGACACCAGGTAATTTGTAAGAGTTTAACTTGGCAGCCAAATTGTCGCTATTAATGAACGGTGCTCCAATCAATTCAAATGGCTTTGTTGTTCCTCTTCCCTCGGAAACATTGGTTCCTTCAATGAGGGCAGCCCCTGGGTAGACAACCGCAGTTTCCAGGGTTGGCATGTTTGGCGATGGAAGGATCCATTCTAATGGTGTCTCATCGTAATATATGTTTCGTTTCCAACCCTCCATTTCCACTACCGTTAAATCGGCTCCAATACCAAATTCGCTATTGAAAAGCTTGGCTAATTCCCCGACGGTCATCCCGTGGCGAACAGGAATCGGATATTCACCGATGAACGAAGAGTACTTATCCTCGAGCACAGGTCCTTCGACTTTTGTCCCGCTGATTGGATTCGGACGGTCAAGAACGATAATTGGAATATTGTTCTCTTTTGCTGCTTCCATCGCTAGTGCCATGGTGTAAATATAGGTGTAATAACGTGTCCCCACATCTTGGATATCAAATAACAATACATCGACATTGCTTAGCATTTCAGGTGTTGGCTTTTTTGTCTTCCCATAAAGGCTGTAAACTGGAAGTCCTGTTTTTTCATCCGTATATTGTTCAACATATTGACCAGCTTGTGCACTTCCACGGACACCATGCTCAGGACCATAAAGAGCAGTTAAATTTACATTGTTGTTATTGTATAGTAAATCTACGATACTAGTAACGCTTTGATCAACCGCCGTCGGATTGGTGATTAAGCCGACGCGCTTATCCTTTATCAAATCAATCTTATCCTGCAACAAAACCTCAACGCCCAAACGGAATTTTTCATTCTTCTTCTCTTTTGCGTTCTTTGCAACAGCTGCTGAAACGGTCGAAAGTAGTAGAACGAGAGCCAATAAACCTATAAGCCCCTTTTTCAAAAGTACCCCTCCTCTTTTGATCTATCAAAGTTTAAGGATAAAGCCCTACCCCTATTTGAAGCAGTCACAACTAAATTCCCCTCTATCTCTCCCCTACTTAGTATCCTAACCCGTGACCAAATCCATATAAAACACTGCCATCATGGTTGTAAATCGTAACTGGCAGCTTTCCTGTCGGATTATTTTTACCAAAAATTGTACTTGCTGTTGCTTCAAAGCTCGTTGGTCTAAAGCCAAATTGAACAAGATAGGCATCTACATTCGTATAGGACATAACGTCATATGGATTTCTAGCCCCAACAGCAATGACAGGTACACCAGTCTCGATGAGTTGTCTTATCATCACCATTTGACTAGCGTCGTTGGCTCTGCCTCCAACACTTGAGGTGTAGGTTCCAGCAATGATGTATTTTGCATCCTTCACTTGTGCTAATTGAGTAGCATCAAGTGATTCTGAAGCATTGATATAAATTGCGCCAGGATGGTATTTTTGGACCTCAGCTGCAAGGAGATTCATAGAGAAAGTCGCCCCACCAACCACAACAATCTTATCTTCAGGAGAAACATTAAGTGGAAGTATATCATTATTTTTTACAAGCGTAATTGATTTTTCTGCTGCTTCTTTTTCAACTGCTTTATGTTCAGGTGAACCTACTACTTGAATAGCCTTCGCAACCTTTTCATCAAGACTCCTTTCCATTTCCGCCTTAACAATGCTTCTATTTAATTTCAGGGTTAATATCCGCTCTACTGACTGCTCAAGTCTATCTTCTGAGATATCGCCAGCGTTGACTGAATCATAAAGTCCATTTGCCACTGCTTGGATTCCCACTGGCATTAATAGGACATCTGCACCTGCTTTTACAGCACGGATAGCTGCATCAACGGATCCAAAATGATCGGCAATCGCACCCATATTCATCGCATCAGTTACGATAACACCTTTAAAGCCCATTTCTTCGCGCATTAGACCCGTTAATATCTTGTGGGAAAGAGTACCTGGTACAGAGACTTCTGTTCCGTCCTTTTTTGAAATTGCTTTTGTATCATCAATTTTTGGGAACGTTACGTGTGCTGACATAATCGCATCAATACCAGCATCCATTGCCTGCTGGAAAGGATATAATTCTACTTTCTTCAATCGATCAAGATCATGTGGTACCGATGGAAGTCCTACATGTGAATCAACCGCAGTATCTCCATGACCTGGAAAATGCTTAGCAGTGGCCGCAGTGCCCGTTTCATGAAGTCCTTTAATATAAGCATTTCCCAACTTTGAAACTAACTCAGGGTCTTCACCAAAAGAACGAACACCGATAACAGGATTATCAGGATTATTGTTTACATCCAACACTGGTCCAAAATTCATGTTAATCCCAAGTGCGTTTAGCTCTTCACCTATTGTCCTGCCGACTTTTTCAGCTAGCTCTTCAGATTTAGTCGCACCCAATGCCATATTGCCTGGCATATCGGTACCAGTTTGCAGACGTGTAACGATTCCACCTTCCTGGTCAATGGAAATCAACAGTCCATACTTTTCCGCTGCTTCTTGATAAGCATCCACCAGTTTGGTCGTCTGTTCAGCTGTCACCGTATTTTCACGGAATAAAATCACACCACCAAGATGATAATCCTTTACAAGCTTTGCAATTTCGTCGTTCATTACCGTGACATTTTTGCCATTCCAATTTCTAAAGTCAGGCATTAGCATTTGTCCGACTTTTTCTTCCATTGTCATGTGATCGATGGCATTGCCGATAAGGTCATAACGTGCGCCTTTTTCTTTTTCAACAAGGATTTTGTCTTGATTTCCCTTGAATTGAATTGAAATTCTGTCGGTATTGCTGCCATCGCTGACAGAGATAAACGTTGTACCATTGTGACCGGATAAAGTTACTTCTCCAGCTTCAGATATAGAGGCAACATTCTTATTTGAAGACTTCCATTTTAAGTTCTCAGAGACCAGCATAAAGTGGCCATCCTCATAAACATGAAGTGCGTTTAAATCAAGTTTGTTATTCTTTACTTCCCTTGTAACCTGTGGAACATTGAGATCAATCACTAAATCCGCGATTCCTGAAGCTGCTGTTGCTCCTGAAAACGGAATCCCTGTCAACACGAGTGCAAATGCTAGAAACGAGGTCATAAATGTCTTTAAAAATTTTCGCATGTTTCTCCTCCTCAAGTTATTCTTTTTTTAATAGTCCCTTAGCTCCCATTCATTTTTTGCAAAAGAAAGAGTAGCTCCTGAATCAAGTTTTGGATTCTGAATATACCAGCCGCGGGAATTTGTAGAACCATCGGTTTGATATAAAAACCGTAATTTCGTCGAATCACTAGGTATATCCAATTCTTTCTTTTCCCAGCCATTGCTTGTGCCTGTTAACTGAGCAAGCTGGTGCCAACTGCCATCTCTATAAATCTCTACGGATCCGATATCCCATACATTCTCAATCATGTGCCATGTGGAGAACGTGAGTGTGGTATCCTTGGATAATTGAAGATCAGTTTAGATTACTCGGTTTAACTTGTCGCCGTACCCTGCAAACCAAGCATCACTCTTACCAGGAATCGAGACAGGAATCGAATCAGCTACATTTCTAGCAAATAAGCGACGGGTTTGATTCATTGACCCCATATTTCTTGACGGATGGACACGGTTGGTCAGTAAGATCGCTACGGTTTTATTGTTCGGGCTTACTACAATCGAAGTTCCTGTATACCCCGTATGGCCAAAAGAGTAGGTACCTTCTGATAAAGCATCCATATACCAGCCCTGGCCTAGCTCCCAGCCAAGGCCATGGTCATTCCCAGGGAATGCGGCGTTCTGATTTTGCAGCAGCAACTGTACCGTTTCCGGCTTCAGGATTCTTTTGCCACCGTACTTGCCTTCATTAATAAAAATATGGGCAAGCTTAGCGAGATCATTTGCTGTTGAGAACACACCCGCATGTCCGGCAACCCCATCCAATGACCAAGCATTCTCATCATGAACTTCTCCCCAGACGAGACCACGATTTGGTGTTGACTGGTATTCAGTCGCAGCAATGCGATTTTTCAAAGAAGCCGGCGGATTGTACATCGTATCCTTCATCCCTAAAGGTTCTGTGATGTGCTCCCAGACAAATTCATCCTGGCGCTGGCCGGACAGGTGTTCAACTAACATTCCTAACGTGATCATATTTAAATCACTGTATTCGTAAGTCGTACCGGGTGCATTTTTCAAAGTTTGGTTTAATACCAACTTCAGCCTATCTTCTCTTGAATTCCCTTTTGAATATAGAGGAATCCAGGAGACAAAACCGGATGTGTGGGTTAACAACTGTTGAATCGTTACGTTTTCTTTCCCGTTTGCAGCAAATTCTGGAATATGTTTTGCCACCGGATCATCAAGATTGAATAATCCTTTTTCAAAAAGAATCATCACGGCCGTAGCAGTAAAAATCTTGCTAATAGACGCTAAGTCAAAAATCGTGTCGTTTTCCATTGGAATTGGATTTTCCATTTCGGTAAACTTACCATCGGTGTATTGAGCTGAATAGCCATAAGCGTCATGTTTCACAATTTTCCCAGCTCTCGCTACAAATGTGACAGCGCCTGGCATTAATTTTTGTGAAATTGCTTGGTTCATAATTTGATAGATTTGCTGGAGTGGAGCTTCCACCATTCCGGCTCCTTGTGCAGAGCTTGGGTGAAGTACGCTCGAAACAGGGATGACAGTCGAATTCCATGTAAAGACAGGGTGTGGTTGCTTTGATGGGAATGTGAGTTTCCCTTGCTTTTCAATCGTTGGATCACTAGGAAGGTCATTGTTGGCAAATACTGTTGAGGTGCCTAGTAGCATGGTACAAACTGCTGTAATCATAAACTTTTTTCTTTTCATACGTCCTCCTTTATACAATTGAATGAATTGTAGGCGGGTCTCCCTATGTATACCGAGATAATGGTGACGCTTACAATTTATAGTAAAAGCATATAGGTAATGGTGTACAGTAGTCTATACCACATAAGTCCCGTAACAGACGTTTCTACAGGTCAAAAGGATTACGCCATTGGAATTATTTTTTAAAATTTATTATAAAAATATGAAATTTTATTTCAATTGTTTAATAAATTGGGAAATACACAAAAAGAACCCCCGATAATCTATTCGGGGGTCTAGATAGTTTTTTTACACGGCCACATAATACTTTTTATTCTTTCAATACTAGTAGTGAACAGCACTCCACACGTGTGGAGTCTGAGAACAATTAATTAATTTTATTGATTAATACTTGAATATCCATATATTGTTTGAACAAATGTCATCCTTACATTCCAAACTTTTGGAGCCTTTTATAAAAAGTACTCCTTGGTATTTCTAGTAATTTCGCGGCTGCGGTTACATTACCTTTTGTCTTTATTAATGCATCCACCATTAGGTCCTTTTGTATTTTTTCTCGGGCATTTAACTTCTTTTCAGCATCTTCTTTATTTACTTGAGAATTTGACGAAGAACTGGATGGATGTCTTATTATTAAAGAATCAAAGCTATTAACAAAAATATTCTGACTTGACTGTTCATCAAGAGACATAATGTACAGCCGCTCTAAAACGTTTATTAATTCTCTTATGTTTCCAGCCCATTCATAGTCTTTCAATCTATAAGAGAGCTCATCCATATTAGGGATGTTCCATCCATTTCTTTTACAGAAATACCTGATAAGGTGCGGGATATCTTCTTTTCTTTTTCTAAGAGAAGGAACTTCAATTGGAAAAACGTTCAAACGATAATAGAGGTCTTCCCGAAAAATTCCGTCTTCTACAAGTTTCATTATATCACGGTGGGTTGCTGTAATAACACGAACATCCAATGGGATTTCCTTCGTACTCCCAATCGGGGAAACTTTCTTTTCCTGAAGTACACGCAATAAGGCCACTTGCATGGAATGCGGAATTTCACCTATCTCATCAAGAAAGATCGTCCCCTTCTGAGCCTGTTCAAATTTCCCCTTATATCCTTGCCTCCTTGCCCCGGTAAAAGCCCCTTCGACATAGCCAAAAAGCTCACTTTCCATAAGTTCTTTCGGAATCGCTCCGCAGTTTAATGAAATAAATGGGCCATCCTTTCGGGGGCTGTTGTCATGAATTGCCCGAGCAATCAGCTCTTTTCCAGAACCGGTTTCACCTGAAATAAACACGGTGGTATCTGTTGGAGCTACAAGCTTAACCTTGGCTAACGTATGTTGAAAAACCTCACTCGTTCCACACTCTCCTTTAAAGATAAAGGGTTTTGAATGACTTTGTACTTGAATTGATACGTTTTTACGATGTGTAAGCACTTCTGAAATAAAATAGCAGCTTCCGATGATCCTGTTGTTTTCCATCGAATGAAAAGGCATTTCGGCATCAATTTGGTATCCGTTATGTATTAGTTCGTACAAGTTCATTCCAATCGATTGAGGGAACCTTTCGCGAAGCGGTTTACTCGCGGATATGATCATTTGTTTTTGATTACATACCAGAAAGAACTGGTTTTGATAGGTCTCTGCCAGATGGCTTGCTTGCTGGAAAAGTGATATTTCTTCTAAATAGGCCCGCTTGCTGATTTCTTTTTCAATGCCATAAGAAATCGAAGTGACCATTCCAAGCATAAAGGGGTGAGAATAATTAACTGGGCATGAAACATCAATGACGCCCATTAGATTTCCATTATCGTGAAAAATAGGTGTGGCGGAACAGCTCCATTGATGGGAAGCGACGGAATAATGCTCAGCCCCATTAATAGTTACCGCTTCTTTTGTCTGTAACGCTGTCCCTATTGCATTTGTACCGACCTCAGCCTCAGTCCAGCGCACCCCTTCAACAAAATTGATTTTTCTTGCATCCGACAACGTTTGTTCATTTCCGGTTAATGAAAGAACATATCCATCCGGATCGACCAAAAGTGCCATCATTCCAGAATCTTTTATTGCCTGATCCATCTTTTTTATATAAGGGGAGGCTATTTCGATCAGCAGAGAATTCTTTTCTTTTTTGACATCCAATTCTTCTTTTGATAATAAATCAAGACCTTTATTTAAATAAGGGTTTACCCTTTCTTTTTTACAACGGTGCCAGGATTCCGATATTCGTTTGTTTAACCGTGCCGGATCCAGAATTCCTTCTTTTACAAATCGCTTCCAAGCATCAAAATAAAAAGTAGTATTCATAATCCCTCCTGTAATCATAGGAAATATTTTCTACATTAATTTGTGATAGATTACTTGTTGTAAATCTTGCGAAGAAAAAAGAAGTATTAGAAGAAAAAAGTCAAAACGTGGTGGGTAAACGTACAGTTCTTATTATACAAAACTAAGTATGCGCTTTCAATCGGACGATTGCATTATATAGAAAATTCAAAAAAGCCACGCGCAATAAACGCATAGCTTGAAAATTTATAGAATAATTATAACGAAGGATCGACTCTTATATCTTTTGGGTTATACCAAAGAGCTTAAACATTTCTCCTTTTCTTAAACATGAACCGCATATCCAACGGCACTAAGTAATGCCTCATGGATTGCCTCAGAAAGACTTGGATGGGCAGCAATAAATTGTTCCAAACTATCCGTTGTCAACTCAGCATGAAGCATGACGGTACCTTGCCCAATCAGTTCGGTGGCGTGGGGTCCGACAATCGAAACCCCAACAATTTCCCCGTACTCTGGTTCAACCAACACCTTTACCTTTCCAGATTGTTCATTAGAAATTAACGCCTTCCCGTTTGCGGAGAATGGAAACTCCCCAACTCTTATGTCACCATATTGGTCGATGGCCAGCTTTTCCGTTATACCTACACTGGCAATCTCAGGTGAGGTATAAATGCAGCGGGGAACAGCACGATAATTTACCTGTGTATCGACTCCGCATGCGTTTAAAGCGGCAACTGTTCCTTCATGGAATGCCACATGGGCCAATTGAATTCCGCCGATAACGTCTCCACAGGCATAGATATTTGGAATGTTTGTTTGCATTTGCTCATTTACTACAATTCCTTGTCTTGAAAAATCAATGCCGATGTTCTCAAGACCCAAGCTATTTACCCTTGGCTTGCGGCCAATCGAAACGAGGACCAAATCTGGCTCAACCTCATGGAGACCTTTATCGTTTTCTATAAACGCCTTCTTCTGATCCTTGTTTAAATCTTTTAGTCTAGTCGAAGAAAAGATAGTAACACCGTCGGCTTCAAGCTCCTTATGTAAGATCGCAGCTACATCTTTATCTTCTCCCGGCAGCAGCTGATCCGCCATCTCCACAATGGTGACTTTTGTTCCCAATCTGCTATAAATACTAGCAAACTCACAGCCGATTACACCTCCGCCGATAATTAGCAACGAGGAAGGAATGGACTGTAGCGACATCGCCTGACCACTATGAATGATCCAATCTCCGTCAAACGGTGCAAATGGCAGCTGGATCGGTTCAGAGCCAGCAGAGATAATTATTTTGTCTGCAGTTATCTCTTCTTGGTTCCCATTATGCTCAATCCGTAAAACCTGGCTCGTTTGGAAAGACGCCGATCCCTTGACTACCTTTACTTTATTTTTCCTCATTAAATATTGAATTCCTTGAACAAGCGTCGTAACAATCTTGTTTTTACGACCCTGGACGGTATTCCAATCAATTTCAATGCTGCCGGAGGGCAGACGAATCCCAAACGCACTCGCATGTTGAAGTTTATTGTACACTCCAGCACTTTCTAAGAGGGCTTTCGTAGGCATGCACCCTTCATTTAAACATGTACCTCCAAGCGGTCCCTGGTCTATTATTGACACTTCATGACCCTGCTGGGCTGCAGTAATTGCAGCCACGTATCCAGCAGGACCACCACCTATAATTGCGATCAGAGTCATAAGTGTTCCCTTCTTTCTATAAAAGCATAGTTATCGGCTCTTCTAAGTACTGCTTGACCGTTTGTAAAAAAGCTGCAGCAGGAGCTCCATCAAGTACACGGTGATCAAATGTCAAACTGAGCGGAAGAATGCTTCTTCTTTCTAAATTTTCACCAATAAAGGTTGGGGTATCATAAACAGCACCGACACCAAGAATCCCTGTTTCAGGTGGATTTAAGACTGGTGTGAAATGCTCAACACCATAGGCTCCGAGATTACTAATCGTAAACGTGGAACCTTGCATTTCCTCGTGAGTAAGCTGAGTTTGTCTTGCTTTTTGTGCCAGGGTTTTAATACTTCGAGATAAATCAATAAGTGAACAACTTTCAGCATTGGGGATGACTGGAACCACTAACCCTTTTTCAAGCGCAACTGCCATGCCAAGATGAACGTTCTTGAACAAATGAATTTTATCGTCCATATACGCACTATTCATTTCTCCGTGCTTCTGCAGTGAGAGCACAACGGCACGAGCAATAAAATCAGTCACCGTTATTTTTTGATCATAATGATTTTGAACAGTTTGGGCTATTTGCTTTTGTAAAGCCATTAAATCCGTCACATCGGCCTTCATGTTAATCGTTAGTTGTGCTGTTTTTTGCAGGCTGTCAAACATTCGTCCAGCAATCACTTTTCGGATTCCACTGAGAGGGATTTGCTGGGTCTCCTCTATTGGGTTCACCGGAGTTTCAACAGTTTCCTTTTTCTCCTCTGCCTGAGGCGAAGCTGAATTTTTTATGGCTGTCTCTACATCTTCCTTTGTTATTCTTCCTCCAGGTCCCGTTCCTTTGATATTTTCAATAGTAAGGTTGGCTGCTTCCGCGATTTTCCTTGCGACTGGGGAAATTTTCACGCGATTCCGCGCCGCTTTTACTGAAGTGATAGACTCTTGTTTTTCATTTACAGATGTGGCATTTTCCACTTCAGTTGTTTGGGCTTCTTCGACTGCCAACGCAGCAGCTACTTCTTCACCCGGGATTCCGATATAACAAATCACAGTCCCAGGAGGAACCCCTTCTCCTTCGGGAACAGCAATTTTCAATACTGTTCCCTCCGAAGGAGATTCCACATCAATTTCAATTTTTTCTGAACTGACGCTTGCTATCGATTCACCCTTTTCAACAGGGTCTCCGACTCCTTTATTCCATATCGATACAGTGCCTTCTTTCATCGCCATTCCCAATTTCGGCATCACAACTTCTACCGCCATGTTGATCTCTCCTTCCCGCTCTCTGATTTATACTTCTAGGGGTGCACCTACTAGTTCTGTTGCCACTTTAACTACTGTTTCTGCTTTAGGCAGATAAATATCCTCGAGCACCGGTGAGAAAGGTACAGGCGTGTGCGGTGCCGTAATTCGTTTAATTGGGGCATCAAGTGTATCGAACCCTTTATCGGCAACTAGTGCTGCAATATCCGTAGCAATACTGCATCTTGGATTAGCTTCATCAATAACGATTAAACGGTTGGTTTTTGCTACAGACGAAAGAATCGTTTCTTCATCCATCGGGGACAGGCTGCGTGGATCAACGACTTCCACTTCAATTCCTTTCGCTGAAAGTTGCTCAGCAGCTTCCAATGCAGTATGTACCATTTTGCCAACCGCTACAATGGTTACATCTGACCCTTCCCGCTTGATATCTGCTTTACCAATCGGAATCGTATAATAACCTTCTGGAACATCGCCTGTCATATTATAGAGTGTTTTATCCTCAAAAAAGATGACAGGATCGTTATCTTCGATCGCTGCGAGTAATAATCCCTTTGCTTCATAAGGTGTGGAAGGGACAACCACTTTTACACCTGGAATCGCAGTAAATAGAGCATATAAACTTTGGGAGTGCTGGGCAGCCGCTCTAAATCCGGCACCATGCATGGTTCGAATGGTAACTGGAACCTGGGCCTTGCCCCCAAACATATAGCGAAACTTAGCCCCTTGATTTAATACTTCATCTAAACAGCTTCCAATAAAGTCGTTAAACATTAATTCAGCAATTGGCCTTAAACCGGTTGAGGCCGCCGCCATCGCTGCTCCCATATAACCTGCTTCTGTAATTGGGGTATCCAAAATTCTTTCCCGTCCAAACTCCTGAACAAGACCTTTCGTGACCCCTAGAACTCCTCCCCATGCATCTTCGTCCTGCAAGTGATCCACTTCAGCCCCGCCGGCCACGTCCTCACCTAATAAAATGACATTTTCATCCTTACGCATTGCAAGTTTCATAGCCTCATTAATCGCTGCTGACATACTCAATTTCCTTGCCATAATCGAATTCCTCCTTTTAATAGTCAATCAATAAAATTACTAAATTCTAAACTTATTAATCGGGGCTGCTAATATAAGCCGTCCATTTTGAATCACCAATTTCAGCGTTCTCCATTTTAATAAGACACATAAACATCAGTTAACAACTCAGAAGGACTTGGGTACGGGCTCTCTTCACTGAACTTCACAGCTTGATTTACCGCTTCTTCAACTGAGTTTTCTAATTTGGTTAATTCGTTTTCAGCTAACAGCCCCTGGCTTAGCAAGTGATTTCTAAAAAGTAGAATGGCATCTTTATCCGTTTTATGCTCGACCTTTTCTTGGTCCGTTTTGTATTTTTGGGCATCTCCTTCGAAATGGCCATAATTTCGATATGTCACACATTCAATTAGTGTTGGACCTTCGCCGCGGCGTGCCCTCGCAACAGCTTCTTCTGCTGCTTGGTAGACTGCGAGAACATCTTTTCCATCTACCTTAATACCTGGGATATTATATCCAATCGCCCGATCAACAATGGATTTACAGCTTGACGCATAGGTAAATGGAGTAGCCTCAGCATAGCCGTTATTTTCGGCAACAAAAACGACTGGAAGATTCCAAATAGCAGCAAGATTAATTCCTTCATGGAAAGTCCCGTGGTTTTGGGCGCCATCTCCAAAGAAACAAACGCTTACATCCTTAGTTTTCTTATACTTAGCTGTTAAAGCAGAACCGCATGCGAGAGGAAAGCCACCGCCGACAATTCCATTCGCACCCAGCATCCCTTTATCAAGGTCGGCAATATGCATAGATCCGCCCTTTCCTTTGCATAAACCAGTTACTTTCCCGTAAATTTCCGCCATCATCCCATTTAAATCACAGCCTTTGGCAATACAATGACCATGTCCGCGATGGGTACTTGTTATACTATCTTTATCAGTTAAATGGGCACAAACACCCACAGCAACGGCTTCTTCTCCTGCGTATAAATGAACAAATCCTGGCAAGATTCCCTGTGCAAATAACTCATGTACACTGTCCTCAAAGTTTCGGATTTCTAGCATTTTTTGATACATCCATTGTGCTTTTTCCTTTGTTAAAGCAACATCTTTACTATCCATCGTTCTCATTTTTTCAGCCTCCCTGGAAAAATTCATTACAACTTTATTAAAGCAAGAACCGTGCCAAAAAACGGAAGCCATATTCTCAATGCCTTAACGAAAATTCAGGTACAAAAAAAGAGACAAAACGAAACAACTGTCTCGTTTTGTCTCTTTTTGATTACTTTCCAGGTGACTACTAAAATTAATTTTCCATAAAGGTTTAGTAAATTTGTTTCATTTATTTAAATTACCTAATTCGCTTGAAAAGGGCTGCCATATCTGGCAGCCCGCTTAGTTTTCTTCCTCTTTAAAGATAGACTTTATTAAAGTTTGAGGGATATTCAGTGTTTCATCGAAAAAAATTGGAACATCTTCTCCATCTCCCCTCTTTTTGAGGGTAGTTACTTCATTATTTATCTTCTCCATTTTGAAATCCAACTCAGAAGCTGAAAGTGCTGCTTCTTTTAAATCATTTTTTATCCTCTCTGGTATTTCCTTGTCATATTTATAGTATATTTTATGTTCCAGACTTGCCCAAAAATCCATGGCAATTGTACGTATTTGCAGCTCCACGAACACCATTTCTACTTGGTCTGACATAAAAACAGGGATTTTAATAATTAGATGGAGACTTTGATAACCGTTCGGTTTCGGATTCTTTATATAATCCTTCCTTTTAACTAACTCTACATCCTTTTGATTTTCAATGATCTGACTTATTTTATAGACATCCGTGATAAAGGGGCAAACAATCCGAATCCCTGCAATGTCTTTAATATTCTCTTTAATGGATTCCAAAGAAAAACTAAGGTTTTTCGCATGCATCTTCTTTAGAATACTCTCCGGTGATTTTAGCCTCGAATTTGTATGTTCAATTGGGTTATATTCATGAATGTGAATAAATTCTTCTTTTAAAATATTTATTTTTGTATTCATTTCATCCAATCCAAATTTATACATTAATGAAAACCGTATTAATTCGTTTTTCATATTCCTTAACTTAATCATTTGCTGCTGGGCCAACTCTTCCATTTATATATGTCTCCTTTTAGCAAAGCTGATAAATTAGTAAATAGATTTTTGGATCCAATCTTATCTTAGACCCTTTGTTTTATTTTGCCAAAACGATCCTAAATAATAGCTTTAAATGAATGCCGAATGACATCCCCTCGGCTAATGATCCCAACTAACACTCCGTTTCGTTCTACCGGCAGCTTTTTAATTTGCCTTTTTCCTAAGAGGGCTGCAATATTTTCTATTTCTTCATTCCATGAAACTTTGAGAACTTTTCTTTTAGCAATATCAAGAACATTCTTTTTTAGCACTCTTTTTACTCTTTCAAAGAATTCCTCATCATCCCCCTGGATCGTAAAGCTATAGGAAAAAGGATCAAAAAATCGATCTTCATGCTTTCCAATATATCGCAGGATATCACCATCACTTACATACCCAACAATTTCGTTTCTGTCATTAACCACAGGAAGTCCGCTGATACCATACGTAATGAATTTCTCGATGACCGATCGCACAGAATCGTTTTCCTTTACTTTATAGACTTGTTGAATCATGATCTCATATGCTTTCATTATTTAATCTCCTATGCAAAGTTTAGTGAATGATCTCACATTAACCCGTAAATAGTTGGCCTTTCATTAACGTGGATTTATTACCTTCATTCCTTTAGAATACCCTATATTAAAAAACTACCGAAAGAGATTAGTTTGAACCGTAGAATTATTACGGCACCTAACTATCAGAATAGACGGCCCCATAATACTTTTTACCATGCAGCCCGTATCCAAGAGATTCCTTATGTCGGGAAAATATTGTGTTTTTTTGCCTCATGTAAACCATCTTTAATTTTTACTAGCAAATTCACCAAGAGTTGTTGTTCTTCTTCAGTTGTCTTTGAGAAAATCTTTGTCACATGGTTACTATATAAGGGCGATAATGTGACCCGAGGTGTATCAGAGATTGAAGGGGTCTCTGATGGCAGGAATGTTTCCGCATCGATGACAGCCTTGGGTCTCCGATTCGCAGCTGGTGTGACAGAATCTCTCAGCACGCTGATCATCGACTTCCATCCCATTGTCATAGTTGTCGGTAATTGATTTTCGTATTTTTTCATTTATTGGGTTTCTCCTGCTATAGAGTAGATCTTACATCCATTAATTATATTATATGTGTTTACTTTTTGTATCTAAATTAATCCATCAACATGTAGGATTTAACCGGGTTCTTAAATAATAACCCTCCTGTAGTATGTCATCGAGAGATTTCTAATTTGACCAACTCTGAATTAATAATATATCTTAGGACTTAGGAAAGCTTACCAAAATTAACTTTTTATGAGGTGGAGTAGTGAAAGAATTACAGAAATTCGCAAAAGTCTATCACGAAGAAATGAATTGGGAAATTAATAAAGATAATTATGAGAGAACTCGTGCTTCTCTTTTAAATAACTATATTCTGTTAACAACAGAAGTGGCGGAAGTTGCTGAAGAACTTCGAAAAGCTTTTAATTTGACCAATAGTCACATAGCAAAAGGCAGGGATGAAAAAGAGGCATTTGATTTAGCTAAAGAATCAATCAAAGAAGATTTAGGTAAAGAATTTGCTGATTGCTTAGCCTATATTATTAAAATGGCAAATTACTTTGAAATTGATTTAGAAGAGAGCTTTTATTCAAAAATCGATGAAGTAAAGAACCGAAAAAATAAGGATGTCGGGTTAGTAAGGTAAAGATGTAGCTTTATTACAAATGTCCAGCATATTCAAACAAAAAAATAACCGAAAGAGACTTCTTTCGGTTAAATATAGAATAATCCTCTGTCCACTTAATAGAATAAGCGTATTTTTATCATTTGATGGGAACTATAGAGACCCAAACAAATGGATTACTTCCAACTCCAATTCCCGTATCAGTGTAAATTCTTCTTTTCTAGGTGCTAATTCTTTTACAATACTTGCATAATACCAATGCTGATCTTTCATGCCATGGTTAAAACGCTCCCATACCATCTCGCCAATCATTTTACGGTCTTCCTTAATGGATTGTAGATTATGCAATTTATCCGCAGTAATGACTTGTATTTCTTCTATAGATAGATTTTTTAACATATCAATGGTATGTTGTTTTCTTACACGCCAAGGGAGGGTTTTATCAGGTTCCGAAGCTGCTCTGACCAAATTCGCAATATGCTCACCAAATTGCTCTACTAATGTTTCATAATTTGTATCGGTATCTTCAAGGGTATCATGAAGAATACCTGCAGCAATGACCGAATCCGAACAGTTCTCCTTTTGTAAAAGCATCCCCACGGCAAAAGGATGAGAGACATATGGGATATCTGTTGCTTTTCTCGTCTGATTTCGATGGGCTACTGCTGCAAAATTTATTGCTTTTTGAATGATGTTCATCTTTATTTCCCCCCAGTATAACGGATTTGATGATATTAAAGTTTATTTTATACTGATTCCTCAAAAATTACTTGGAATGGCAGCAACCCTTCCAATATCTGTAGTTATAATATTAGGATGTCCCCTTACCGGTAAAAACCTCATCGTAACATTGAACGTGTTTGGTAATAGGATTGTCATTCAGTTCCGTTCAGCTTACTTGGTACAACAAAAAAATAATCCCCCGTCTTCCTTGATTCGGAACAAACGAGGGATCATTAACTTATATTTTTTTTCTTTTTAAACATAAAATACCTCTCTTTCTTTTTTATTTAAATTCTCTCTAATTGCCTCTTCCCACCAGCGATGGTCCTCTGGAATACGATTTTTCAAAAGATCTAACCTTTCATTCACATGCTTTGACTTGATTAACATTTCTTCCTCTTCCATCATTCCACAACAGATTTCAATGATATCATCAAAGTGAGCGAGTGACATTTCCAGCACCTTCTTTCATAGTTTTGAGAAATAATTGAATCTTTGCCCTCCTTCTTTACTTTAATTATACGATGGATAAAGCTTTATATTATTTCAAAATTTGTCAATATATTGAATTTAGACACACCTTCTTACTGCTACGTCCTTTACAAAATTGATGAAGGAGTCTTCTTCAGTGAACGATAAAAAATGAGTTCCAAACCCATAAATAAGGAATCTGGAACTCATAATTTTATAGTTTATAAATCAAAAACAATGATATAAGAGAAACGAACAGGTCTATCTACTCCCCATACAATGTTTAACTCCATGTCAGAGGAACTATTGGAACCACCCTCTATTTGATAGAGAGTGCTGCTATATGAATAGTTGTATTGTTTACTTTAATATTCTCCTTTAATGACAAAAAACGAACCCCGAATCGTTCCAGCTAGTTTAGACTTCTGCCTGGCAAACTTAAACTTCCCTTCTAACTCCTTTGGTACCTCCATCCCCTCAGAAAGCTTAAAACCAACGGCCCGCTTCTTTGGGTTATCAATCGTATACATGGCATTGACACTAAGCCCATCCTCATAAAAAACGTAGGCCATTTTGATATTTTCCACTTGAAAAAGCGACGTTTCCAAAGGTTTGGCTGCAAACTCAATATCACGTTCTTTTAAAATTTGGTTCACATAATCAAGGGTTTCTTGGCTTTCACTAGCTGGTTCTACCGTAAATTCATGTTTGTATTTATTCATAAAGTAACGAGCTTCATTTGCACGTAAACCAGCAAGCCCTTCTGCGACTGGTGAAGACTCTAAACCCACCGTAGATACATTTTTAAAATCAACACGATAGGACATTTCCATCCCTCCTTATTTCCTGACAACAGGAATCCACATTTCACCAAATACTAAACCGTTTCGCTGCCCCATCACAACCGACGTATTGGGCCCGCCAACATAGGCAAATTCCTGTGCTTCTGGCAAAGCTTGACCGAAAGCAATACCAGTAAGCATATTGCTCAACTCTTCCGCATTGTTCCCTTCCCCTTTAACAACTAGGTATTCACCTTTAGGAAATTGGATCATTCGAGTTGCCTCTGGCAGCGAAGTCTCTGTCATAACGCCAACATAATGCATCATCTTGTTATTCACAGCTTCGTTCACAGCAAAAACGTAGTCATTTGTCGCAACAGATTTTAACGTATCAAGCGTGCCATCTTGTTTGACGGCATGCCAGAAGTCTGATTTTTCTTTGGTTATACCCGCATAGTCCGTGTAATTACTCTTAAGCTCCGTTCCAAAACCTAACACGGTAAAGCTGTCTTTTTCTTCAATCGTATAATTTGTCATATTCAAAACCTTCCTTTTTTTAAAATGGAATCAAATGATTTCTCTTTTCACCTGATGAGTTTATAATAACGTTAAATCATGTCAAAAAATGATACTGTTTTGGAGGCCACGATGAAAAAAGTTGAACGGATTAATACCATCATGCGGTATATCAACAACCGTGCCCACTTTACCATTACCGAAATTATGCAGGAGTTTCACATCTCTCGTTCTACCGCCATTCGGGATATCAGAGAAATTGAAGCCATGGGGATGCCGCTAGTCGCTGAAGTTGGAAGGGATGGGGGTTATTTTGTCATGAACAACTCTGTCCTGCCCACCGTTCGCTTTACGGATAATGAAATTAGAGCTCTATTTATCGCCTTTATGGCCACAAGAAATCAACAACTCCCCTATTTAAAGAGTCGACAGTCATTAGCTGAAAAATTACTTGGCCTCATCTCAGAAAACCAGCAAGAAGACCTTGTACTGTTAAATCAAATCTTGCTTTTTGAAGGGACGAACCCCCATAATCCCGACCTGCTTGATCTATCAGACCTTCCCCATCCGATGTTAGAAAAACTAATCCAACTCCTGCTGGTGGATCGTTATTTATTAATTACGATTGAAGAAGAGAAAATAATTAAATCTTACCCCATATATCTCTTACACCTGTACCGTGAAAAAAGCTTTTGGCTAATTGAAGGCTTTGACTTAATGGAAGAGAAGCAACGAATTTTTCCTGTCGACAATCTCACCAATGTAGAACTTTACACTACAAAGCAAAGACTAAGTGAGAAAAGGATTTTGGAAAGACTCAACAAGCAGGAAAAAATAATCAATCTGGTCCTTGAATTGGGTCCAAGGGCGATTGCCCAGTTCAAAAAATACCATCCTTTAAAAGTTTCCATTTCCTATACGGATCCTTACCAAACCACGGCGGTTCTAAAGACGTTTATCAATGTTAATAACACAGAAGAAATGGCCGAAATAACCAATTGGCTGCTTTTCCTAGGTGGGGATATCAAGGTCAGGGAAATGCCGGAAGAAGTCTTGGATTGTATAAAAGAGAGATTATTCCTATATTCCCCATAATCACCACTAGTTAAAACCACTTAATGATGCGTTACGGTGAACCGTGACAAAATCAAGTGAGGTAATCTCTTTAAATAGAAACAGCACCATTCCAATTAGTGTGGATGGTGCTGTTTACAATAGAGGAACATTTCCTCAAGCAAAAAGATCGGAACAGGACTTCCCTTTCTATGAGGGACACTATTCTATCAAAACTATATGTAATTAAATCAGATATTTCTCAGATTCCTTCGTATAATGCACGACTTGATTAAGATGGCCATTTTTGAGTTTTACTGCCCATTCTGGATCCGCTAGTATGGCACGGCCAACGGCTACATAGTCAAATTCGCCTGCTTTGATTTTTTCATCGACAATTTTAAGATTGTCTTCTATTGATACATGATCATTATCCTGATTACTCAGAAAGGCACGGTTAATTCCGATAGAACCGACCGCAATTGTTGGTTTATTGGTAATTCTTTTCGTCCAGCCGGCTAAAGTTAATGAAGGATCTTCCTCTTTAAATTCAGGTTTCCATATACGTCTTGTTGAGCAGTGGAAAATATCTACACCAGCTTCTACCAATGGGGTAAGCAATTGTTCCAGCTCCTTAGAGTTCTTTGCTAATTTAGCTTGATAGTCGGTTCCTTTCCATTGTGAATAACGAAAGACAATTGGAAAATCAGGCCCGACTTCTCTCCGGCAAGCCCGAACAATATCGGCTGCGAATTTTGATCGCTCTTCTATATCCCCGCCATACTCATCTGTACGTTTGTTCGTTAGTTCCCAAAAAAATTGATCAATTAAGTATCCGTGTGCACCATGCAACTCAATTCCATCAAAGCCGATACGCTTTGCATTTGCGGCCGCTTCAGCGTAGGCATCAATCATTTCAGCCACTTCGTCTTTCGTTAAAGCCTTTATTTTCTCATTTCTCTGGCCTTTTAACGTAAATCCAGACGGACTGACTGGGGGTGCGTCAATATTTGGTTCACTTCCTGCTTTTCGGGCAGCACCTACATGCCATAATTGTGGAATGATTTTGCCGCCTGCTTGATGGACTTCCTTCACTACATTTGCCCAGCCATTTAAGGCTTCCTCCCCATAAAATCGGGGAATATTGGGGCTCATAACTGCAGCTGGATGATTAATCGCTGTCCCTTCCGTAATGATGAGCCCAATCCCATTCTCGGCACGTTTTCGGTAATATTGTGCAACATTTTCTCCCGGGATCCCTTCCGGCGAAAACATTCTTGTCATTGGAGCCATCACTAACCGGCTAGCTAACCTTTCATTTCCAAATGGGACAGATTGTAACAAAGTATGACCTGCAAACTTTTGATCCAAGGCGAGCACTTCCTTTTATTTATTCGTTTGATCCTGCTCCCTTTATTCTATAATTCTAATTTATAAATATAAACTGATAAGTTCTATGTTTATACTAATTAGTTCAACGCTCTGATTACCCCGATGAAGCATGGGATTTCATTCGAATTTCGTAGGAGCTGAAGACTTTTCCATATAAATAAGCAAAACTGAATTGTAAACCAGAAGCTATGTAGAAAGGCAGGGCCAGTGAACCAAATCCAAAAAGATAGCCGGTAAAATACGGTCCAATCGAGATGGGCAGCCTGATTGAAAAGATATTGATGCTTGATGCGAAACCACGGCGCATGTCACGAGTCAAACTCACACTCAACGCTTGCTGTGCCCCTTGTGTACCTCTGTTTAAAGCCGTTCGTATGATATACAAGACAGAAACAAGTGCATAGGATGATAATAAGGGCATCAAAATCAAAAGCAGGCTTGCAATGAAACGAACCAGCACAATGGACCTTATTGTCCCGTGTTTGTTGGATAATCTTGCTTGTAAGACCGAGGTAACACCTGTCGCAAAAAAAGTGACAGCCAATGTGCCTCCAATCTGTATACTGCTTACCCCGAATTTAGCCGAAAACCAATACGACATCATGGGTCCCGTAAGCCCAATGGCAATCCCGTTAAGGATGTTAATGGCTGCGAGCTTAAAGACCGCAGAATTTTCTTCGCGCAGGATTCTCTTTTCTTGATTCCCTGACTCCTCTTTTATATATCCTGGTTGTTTATCAATTTTTCCTTCCTGAATGGTTAAAATGATTGACGCTGTCACAAAGGATAAAACGAAGATAAAGAAGAATATAGGGCGATAGGAAGTATCTCCATTAAGATTATGATTCCATAAGGCCGTAATCCCCGCCAGCAATGCACCTGCCGCCATTCCGAAAAAGCTAAGAGCATTATTCAGACTATATACCTTTCCACGCTCTTTTTTTGGGATAAAGGCCGCCAGCCAAGCCTGCTCCGCCGGGGCACAAGGACTGGGAGAACCGGCGTCCGCTTTCCCAAAACCTGAAAGTGTGATTGCCATAAATAACAAAATAGTATTTGTAGATAATATCCCAATCAACGCACATCCGGCTGTTAATAGTTCAGAAAAAAAGATAAAGGGTTTTCTCCCCAGTCGATCGCTATAAATACCTATGACTGGGGCTAGTCCTACACCAAGCAAACCTCCGGCAGCAAGCACACTTCCAATCGCCGCTGTGCTCCAACCCAGTGCAGCGAGGTATAGTGACAAATCAACAACTAACATACCTTGTCCAATACTTCGAATAGCATTGACCAGCATAAGTTTTTTGGCCGCCGGATGAATATGTCCGGCTCCATCTTCATCGTTCTTGCCAAACACAAACTTCAAATTTATCACTTCTTTTCTATTTTTCTTACATCATTTTAAATAATTATGGGGAGATATCGATAAACCATTGGTGATTTACTCTATTTAAAAGAGTTCCAAATTCTCCTGTCATTTATTCACATCCATTACGGTTTACCTATAAAGGAAACATCTCAATGGGTGCATTATGTCTTTAGAAAACAGAAACCCAAATAGCGGATACAGCATAAGTGGTTTAAAATGGTGATGGTCGATGCAAAATAATCCGAAAGGATCTGGCTGATCGATGAAAAACGAGGATAGTTTATTAGAGAGGGAAGGAAGCGACATGATTAAGCATCCAAATAAATTGAAGGAATTCATACAAAATATTAAACAAAATATCTATATTGTGTATCTCGCATACCGTCATCCGAAAACACCATGGTATGCTAAAGCATTTTCATTATTGATTGTTGCCTATGCGTTAAGCCCCATAGACCTTATTCCAGATTTTATTCCCGTATTAGGTTATTTGGATGAAGTTATTCTACTTCCCTTGGGGATATTAGGAGTGTTCACCCTGATACCGAATCAAGTATTGCAAGAATGCAGGGTGATGGCCTCCCGAACGCCTATAATGCTGCGGAAAAATTGGGCAGCAGCGATTGTTATTCTCCTCGTTTGGATCAGTCTCGCCACCACGGTTCTTTTCAAATGGGTCATTTAAAAAAGGTGCAAAGGTTATGTACGCAGTCCCTTAGCACCAAATTTGCAATCATATATTTTATTAGAGTTTTATGTTTTTTTTGATGCGGGTTTGTCTAGCTGAAATCTCCGATAGATGATAGGTGATGACTGTATAATGGGGGTGCAATTAGCGTCTTGTACAGCTTTTTCAATCAGATAATGTTTTGGAGCCCATTGGCAGACTGGATCCGTCGCATAAGCGTCCCCAGTTAAAGCAAAAGCCTGGCAACGGCACCCACCTCCGTCTTGGTGTCTTAGTTCACACGAAAGGCAGGGTTCTGGCATCCATTCTTCACCGCGGAAATGGTTAAAAGACTCTGATTCATACCAAATATGACTTAGAGACGAATCAAGAACATTTTCAAAGGAAAAACCCTCAATCATCCCGGCTGTCGGGCAAGGAAGGACTGCCCCATTTGGTGCTACCGTTAAGCCAATCGTCCCCCATCCCCCCATACAAGGCTTAGGTGCCTGAGCATAATAATCAGGAATAACCCAAATGATTTCGATTTTTTTCCCAATGCGCGCTTTTGCGGCGTCATAGATTTCACGGGCACGCTCAATCTGAACACGGCTTGGCAACAGCTGCTCCCGATTCAGCAATGCCCAGTTATAATACTGTGTATTCGCCAGTTCCAGACGTTCAGCCCCCACCTCCTCGGCGAGTTTAATAATCTCATCCAAATGATCAATATTCATTCGGTGCAACACGACATTTAATGATAAATACAATCCGGCTTCTTTTACCGCTTTGCACGCTTCCCTTTTCTTGTCAAAAGCTTTAAAACCGCCGATGATGTCTGAAAGCTTTGCATCGCCTGCCTGAAAGCTCACCTGCACATTTTCCAGTCCGGCATCACAGAGCCGGGCAGCCTTTTCAGTTGTTAATCCCATGCCGCTGGTTATGAGATTGGTATACATTTCTAATTTATTTGCATGGCGGATAAAAACTTCCAAATCGTCTCGTAAAAGAGGTTCTCCACCGGAAAAATGAACTTCTACAACTCCCAGATCAGCCGCCTCAGACAAAACACGGCACCACTCCGCGGTCGATATTTCCATTGCCTTTGAAATCATTTCTAAAGGGTTCGAACAATATGGACAATGCAAAGGACAGCGATGAGTTAACTCCGCGACCAAGGAATATGGAGGGGGAGCCCCCTTATTATTCTTTGTTATCGACTGAACCATGTTTATGGATCACCACCCAACCCTGATCCTCCATTTCCCGGAGAAACTCAGAAATATCTGCCTTCATCGTTTTCAAATCAGGCAGAGCACTTGTATCTGCAGTTTCTGTGTCTGCCAGTAGGGAAGCCCTTATTTTTTCAGTGATGGTGTTCACGGTTTGTCTTCCGTCACATAATGTAAGAATAGTTGCAGCCGTTTCGTTCAAGACCACGACCTTTTCCGGTAACAAAAGAAGATTCTTCTCCCTCACCTTATCAAATTTTAATCGTGCCTTTGCTGCGAGTCTTGGAATACTGTCAGCTAAAATTGACTCCACCACCTTTCATTTATTCTTCGGTGAGTGATAAAATCATCGTTCACTCTTATAGGGGATATGCGTTTTCGATGGCATCAAGTTGTGTCCACAACACATCACACTTGAAACGCAGTGCGGCAACAGCCTTCCTTTGATCTTTCGGAGTTTGGCAATAGGTAATCACAAGTTTAAGGGCTGTATCGGCATCGCGCGGTGCCTGTGAAAGGCGATTTTGAAAATATTCCAGTCCTGCACGGTCAATCCACGGATAAAGGCGCTCAATAACCTTCATTCTCTTTGACATTAAATCAGGCGAAAACAATTCGGTTAGGGAGGAAGCGACGGCTTCGATCCATGGTTTTGTCCTCGCGAAGTTTACATAAGCATCCACGGCAAATCGAACACCCGGAACGACTCTGACTTCCTGTGCAACTTCTTCCCGGGATAACCCCACAGCTTCACCAAGCCGAAGCCATGCTTCAATTCCACCTTCTTCCCCTTGCGTTCCGTCATGGTCAATAATTCGCCCAATCCATTCACGGCGCATATCCCTTGATGGCAGCCTAGAAAGAATAGCTGCATCTTTAATCGGAACTGATTTTTGATAATAGTACCGGTTAGCCACCCAACCGCGGATCTGTTCTCTGCTTAATTTTCCTTCATGCATCGCTACATTAAATGGATGTTTGTCATGATAAAAGGAACTTCCAACAGCTTTTAATTGCTCTGTGAATTCATCCCTCGTCCATAATTCTTCCTTTGTTTCATTTAACACCTTTTCTAGGCTAACGAAATCACCTTGATCCAAAATGTTCACACCTCCACTTCCATACCGTCATAGGCAATCTCAAAACCAAGCCGTTCCAATGTATGCCTTTCTATTGAGTCCTTATTTAGAATCGGGTTGCTGTTGTTAATGTGAATCAAAATTTTCCGCTTGGCTGAGTATTTGGCTAGCTTTTCAGCAATGCCCGATGGCCCGCTAATTGGTAAATGTCCCATATTTCTTGCATCGCGCTTAGTTGCACCCATCTCAACCAATTCAGTTTCTGACCAAAAGGTTCCGTCAACCATCAAGATATCCGCCTTCTGAAAGCAAGCTTCTATAGCAGGGGTGATCCTTTCTAAAGTAGGAAAGTAAGCAAGGCATCTGCCGGTACTCTCATTATGAAGAACTAGCCCGACCTCCCAACAATCTCCGGTGTCATTCTCCTCCTTATTTGACCGGGTATAAAGCGGTGGTTTTTTAGAAACGGGGACCGTCTCGATGACGATGGTTTCTTCTTTTCCTACACCCGTAGGTCCTATTCGCTTGCGATGATCAGGGTGAAGAGACTGCCAATCCCATGAACAATAGTTTTCCAGTAGGGGTAACACCGGAAAAAATGACTGCAAACTCTTTCGTACAGTCTCAGTTCCATAGATGGTTAAACAAGAACCCTCCCGTAATGACAATAACCCAATCGTATGGTCAAACTCGGCATCGGTTAAAATAACACCAGCCAGCGGAGTCTCTCTTATACCTGGACCCGGATGCAGGGCAGTAAACGATTCAATCTGTTTGTGAACATCCGGTCCCGCATTTATGAGATACCAATCCATTTCATTCGCACTTACAGCAAGCGATGATTGTAATAACGGCTGGTGCGAATCGTTTCCTTCGCGGACACTATGGCAATTTGGACATGCACAGTTCCATTGTGGAAAGCCGCCACCAGCCGCTGCTCCTAAGACTTTAATTCGAATTTGGCTTCAGTCCTTTCACTAGAGACTTGAATACCTTCTTTGCCAATATCCCTACGTTTACCTAATGCCCTTCCAACTTGCCACCCAATCGCCATATTCACTACAGCCATGAGGGGATACAGGAGATAGTCACCCAATGGTTCTGGGAGCAGGAGATCGACGACCAGCCATCCTCCTGCTATTGCACAACCAATAATCACGCCAATTATTGATTTTAGGTAACCCTTTATTTTCATATGCCCTACCTCCATTGATTTATAAAACTATTAAATGCATGCGCAAGCAGGCTGTGCTGCTAGTCAATATAGGCATACATTGTCACCTCAGGAGATGTATTGATCACTTCATACTCAGGCTTCACCCACATATTTGCTACCCCCTTTCATGACACCCACATTGAAACCTGCGCGGGAGTGTCTGATTTACCCTTTCAAAATAATCATATGTAGAGAAATATCTCAAAATAACCTTTATTTTGACATGAAGTTGTCCTTATATGGCATTGGTTTTTGCAATATATTGCAAAAAGGGACAAGAACAAAAAAAGAAACAACCTGAGTCCGGATGATGATTGAACTCAGGTTGATTACGTTATGATTATCTACTTACTAATATAATGATTTATTAAATGATCTAACTCACGTTGTTTTATCTCAGTACTGACTGCTCCTTAAATGAAAATTAACTGTCCATTGTCCATTTTGATTCATTATTCCATGTGTGTGAAATGACAATTCAGAATTATCTGATCTGTAATGTTGCAGCTGTGCTATGATCGTTCCTTTATACTCATTATCACTTATTTTCTGAAACGATTCTGATTCCTCACGAACTAACGTATTCCCAATCCAAATATACGGGTTCCCAATCAAACTTTTAGTATCCGGACTAACTGGAATATTTGAATTTGTGGTTATCGTATAATGCAACTGAATGTCTTGGCCGTGGTTTATGATCGAATAATCATTGATAGTTAACCTGATTCCGTTATCCTCGGATGAACCTAAGCCATTACTTGACTGAGCATTGGTCAATGTTGGATAGGCAAATCCAAAGAGTAAGGAAATGCATAAGGCGGCACCAATGAATCGCACGGTATAAATCGGTAATTTCCTCATTTTAACACCATCCTTATTTTTCGTGAATATCTGATGTTTCGCCAATTTATAATTATCCTTTTAAGAAACAATCTGAGTCCGAATAAGAGAATCAGACTCGGATTGTTTCAGGAGTAAAAATCATTTCTTTTTGGATAGCCATTCCGCTAGTGCTTCAGCCTCTGCACCTTTGGCCATACCTGCTGGCATGCGGTCGCCGCCATTAAGAATTTTATTCAAAATGTCCTCTTTAGACATCGTTTTACCTATGTGTTGAAGATTTGGTGCTGTTGCGCCTTGAAGATTATCCCCGTGACAGGAAATACAACTTTTTTTGTAAACCTTTTCCGGATCGATAACAACGTCTGCTTCCCCTTGTAATTTTGCATTTTTATTTATAGCTCCAGGTTTTAACTTACCTCCGAGACCATAAACAACAACTTTCGTACCACCAGTAATGACTGCAACATATTCTTTGCCGTCAACAGTATATATGGAAGGTGCCATTTTGATTTGTTTTCCTCCACTTTGCATGCTCCATAATACTTTACCTGTCTTAATATCAAGAGCATTTACCTTTCCATCCAATTCTCCGTAGAAGGCAAGACCGGCAGCCGTACTTGTGAATCCGCCATACATCGGATCCTTTGTTTTATTTTGATATACCTTTTTCCCTGTATTCATATCAATTGCTGTAATAGTACCAGAAACTTCCACATCCTTTGGTAAAGGAAGGATCTTTGTACCTGGGAAGGTATTATTATCTTTTGCAATCTCTTCTGCATCTTTAGCGGCTACCATTAAATTAGGACTATTAATACCTGGAATAAGCACATAGTTGGTGTCAGGGTCATATGTCTGTGGAGCATAGCTTTCTCCACCTGGAGTCCCTGGCCATTGAAGTACAGCTTTACTCTCATCGCTTGGTACGTCCGAATTCTGGATTTTTACAAATGGTACCCCATCATAAATAGTCTTCCCTGTTTTTGCGTCCCACGCATACCACTTTCCATTCTTACCGCCTTCAACCACAACCTTTTGCTTTTTCCCGTCGACCTTTGCATTGAGAATCATCGGTGTTGCCGCAGCGTCATAATCCCATATATCATGATCAACTTGAGTAGAATACCACTTCAACTTCCCTGTTTTACTATCTAAAGCGGTGATAGAATCGGTATATGGATTTTTTCCTTTTCTATCTGCATCGTAAAAGTCCGGAGCTGGATTCCCTACTGCAAAATACATCATATCAGTTTCTGGGTCAAACGACATCGGTGTCCATACGGAACCACCCCCCGTAAATTTACCTTTCGCCCAGCCCGTTCCTCTTTTAGGAACGGTCCAAAACGGCTCTTTCCATAGCGGTTCCAGGGTATCTGCTTTAAACGCCCAAACAAAACCTCGTGTACCATTATCACCGCCGCTGCTTCCAACGTAAACGTTGCCATCATAATACATCGGAGCTGAAGATTCATAGTATCGGTTTTCTAATTTGATAGTAGGTTCATGATCCCAAAAGTTAACCATTTTTAACAGTTTTCCGTTCTTCGCATCCAGTTTGGCCAGCCGATTATCGATCATCAAGACAAATACATTCCCATTGGCCACTGCGACACCCCTGCTTGCCACATTGGACTGCCATGGCAAACCATTAATATGATCAAGTATGTCCTTGGGCGGTGTCCATGCCCAAAGCTTCTTTCCACTTGCGGCATCGATTGCAAACACATGATTTTTCGAACTAGTCACATACATGACCCCGTCGTGGACGACAGGGAAATCTTCTTGTAAATTTGGAACATCCTTATTCCAATCTAAGATATCCTGCTGCCATGCAATCCCCATTTTTTTCACATTATCTTTTGTAATCTCTTTATAGGGCACATGTCGGGTATGTTGAAGGTCATACCCCCAATTTGGGAATCCTGTCACATCTTCCTGATTTGCCTGGTTGGATTCCTTGGTTTCCTCTTTTTTGTTTTTTGCATTATTCTTGTCATTATTCGACTGACAGCCAACTATAACCATACTCGCTAGCAAAACTAAACCTAATGACTTTAAATATCGCATCACGAAAATACCCTCCTGACATTATGAAATAATACATCGATTTTTGATGATGAATTTTTCCACTTTCAGACTTTAAACCTCCTTAAGTTATTCAAATTTTTATAAGAACATTGGTATAATTACCTAAGGCACAAAAATTATGCAAATAGTGACTAATTCTTCCTTCCCTCTTTTAGTTTAATTGTACTGTTGGATGACCCATTACATACAAAAACCCGAACAATGGACTTGTTTTAAAATGTCCATTGTTCGGGTTATAGTTAAAATAGCATGGGGATTGTAGCTGCTGCTATTCTGGTCGTTCATCCAAGGTGTGATACCGAACAAACGGACCAAGGTGACCGAACTCCCCAACCGCCTCCTCCATCAACCGGTGTGCCTCTTCATATGCGCCGGCAGGTAAAATATCCAATTCATGATACCCCATATTTCCATAGTTATAGACAAGCAAAAACCTATCTGTCTCCCAAAGCTCAAGTCGAAACACATGCCAATGGTTCCTCACTTTCAATTGAATCCCTGTGTAGAATGTTTTCTCCCCCAGCTGTTGATAAGCAAATTCCGCTGTCCCTCCTTTATAGGACCTACCCTCCTCAAATACAAGCGGGTAACCTTTCGTATATAGGTGTTCCATACCTTTCAAGGTTTCAAGACTGGTTTCCCTTTTTGTGGCCACAATCACAGGAGACAGCCTATCTACTCCTATTTCATGGTATTCGATGGTACCACTGTCATCCCACTGAATATGTAAATCCGCATCCTGAAGCACATTTGCCCACCTTCCGAGATCTGCGGAATTTTTCAATTGTTCGCAAGAGAGAAACAATCCATCCTCCGTTAACAATCGATGGACGATTTCTAAATAACGAGTGTCACCATAAGTTGGATTCTCCTTCATGTACTCTTGAAGTGACCAATAGTTTGAAATCATGATAGGCCCCATAATCTCATGAAAGGTCCGTGATGAAATGATTAAATCAAAAGAATTCAGGGAAAAGTGCTCAGTTACCTCCGTAAAATCCATTTGGTAAAAACTCACGTTATTAAGCCCTTGCTTTATGGCCAACTGCTGTGCACAATGAATTCCATTTCGACACTGTTCAATGCCAACGATCTCCGCATCTGGAAAAATCGAGGCGTACCAACAAGACAGCAACCCATTATCACACCCAATTTCCAAAATCCGCTTCGGCTTTAAATGAGTTTGCTGATTGATCCAGTTGAGCAAGGACTGATGGAAATTCATCGTCCATGATTCTACCGCCAAACTGAAGGCCAGTGTTCGGTTTTTCACTTCATATAGATTCCCTTTTAGTTTGCGCTCCATAATGGGTTGGAGTTCCTTAGCCAAGAAGGAGTCAACCTCGGTTACATGCCTCCAAAAGTCTTCTTTGGTAAAGCAGTTTTTGATACCCAGTGACTTAAAATAGGCAGAAACACTTTGTGACTTTAATTTGTTATCTATAAACATAGTATTATCTCCAGTTTAGGCGTATTTAGTTTGTTTAACAGGGCCAGCGCCTATTGGTTGGTATTATTATCTGGTACTAATTATACCATAAAAAAAGCTTTACTCCTTAGTGGAGTAAAGAAATAGTTAAATAGAATTCTTCACAATCCAAAAATATACCTTCTTATTCATGAAAAGCAACCGGTTGTTGAATATCTTAATTAAAATATATTATTTATAGATTTTTATATTCCTGAAAATAGTTAATACAATGCTCAATGAAAGCTTGTGATATTTTTGTCGGATATAAATATTTATGCTTTAATAAACCAATTGTACGTTTAAAATTTCCGTTTTCAATTTTTAGATGCTTGATTTTATCTTCATATAAATGAACCGATGTTTCGGGTGTAAATGCAGCCCCTCGACCATTTTTAACAAGTTGTAATATGGTAGTAGCTTCTTCTACTTCTACTTGATAGAAAGGTGTATATCCTACCGATTTGCAAAATTGGTCAGTAAATTGACGAAAACTGTATTGCTTTCTCAGACCAATAAATGGAAGATTATCTTCTAAATCGATTAGGTTAATTGTCTGTGCATTTGCTTCTTTGAATGATTTTGGCACAGTTAAATATATTTCTTCTTCAAATAATGGCACCCACTCAACATTCGAATGATTAATATTTTCTGTTGTAATACACACATCATATTTTCCATTTTCAATAAACTGCTGCAGGTTTTCTTTCGATAATGGAACTTGCTGACATCTTACATTGGGATAGTCATTAAAAAATAAATCGATAAGATTGGTAAAAGTATATGGAAGTGTTGTAACGATTGATAAGTTTCCGCTTCCTTCCTTTCTTCTCTCGTTTAATGAATGCTCTAGATTGGTGACTTCCGAAAAAATCCGCTCTGCTCGTTGAAATAAAAATCTCCCATTATCGTTTAGTGAGATCCTCTTTCCATTACGGAAAAATAGATCCATTTGTAATTCAGATTCTAAGTTCGTTATTGCCTTACTTAAAGCTGGTTGAGAAATTAAAAGTACCTTAGCAGCAAGCGATATATTTTCCAATTTTGCTGTTGTATAAAAGTATCTCAATTTTATTAGGTCCATTCTTCCCTCACTCTATATAACTTAAGGTTATATATAAATAACTTTTTAGTATTTTTCATTATAACTAATTGTGTATAAAATGTGAACGTAAACGTTATCGAAAATAAATTTTAGGAGATGTCATAGATGAGATTAAAAGACAAAGTTGCAATTATTACAGGTGCTGCATCTGGTATGGGACAAGGTGAAGCAATCCGCTTTGCTAAAGAAGGCGCAAAGGTGGTTGTGGCTGACTTAAATTTAGAAGGTGCCCAAGCAGTAGCCGAAGAAATTAAAGCATTCGGTGGAGAAGCGATTGCTTTATCGGTAAATGTTATGAAAACTGAAGATATTTTAAACTGCGTCAAAGTAACAGAAGAAACATTTGGCCCAGTTGATGTATTAGTAAATAATGCTGGTGTATTTGACAAATATGCGAAGTCTTTAGATACAACGTTAGAACAATGGAATTTCCTATTAAATATTAATTTAACAAGTGTATTTGAATTCTCGAATGCTGTATTACCAAGCATGATTGAACGTGGTACTGGTTCAATCGTTAATATTGCTTCAGTTGCAGGACTTGTTGCAGGAAAAGGTGGCGCTGCTTATACTGCTACGAAACATGGTGTAATTGGATATACAAAACACTTGTCCTCTGAATATGCTCGCTACGGTATTAAAATTAACGCAATTTGCCCTGGTACAATTGAAACACCTTTAGTTAAAGATGTTTTAGCTGGCATTCCTAAAGATTTAGTACCAACTCGTACATTTGGACAAGTAGATGAGGTAGCAGATTTAGCAGTATTTTTAGCATCTGATGAAGCAAAATTTATGAGTGGAGCAATTGTTCCAATTGATGGCGGATTCACTATTCAATAATAATGAAAGACTCTCTTTTACTGATCAAAAATTACAAATAGAGAAGCAGAAGTTAGTGCTTCTCTATTTTTATGAGGTGAACATATGAAAAGCCAAGGAAAAATACATTATGCTTGGTGGATAATGGTAGCAAGTGCCGCTATTTACGCAGCTAGTGTAGGTATTATCGTTAGCTGTGCGCCAATCTTATATCGTGCAGTAGCAGTTGACTTAAAAGTTGGTGTTTCTGAAATTAGTTTATATACTTCGTTAATGTATTTAACAATCACGATTTTATTACCTTTTGCCGGGAAAATATTGAACAAGTATGATATACGTTATATTTTAACTGTTGCTGGAATTATTAACGCTTTAGCATTTGGTTTAATGGGTACTTATCATTCAGTTTTCCCATTTTATATTTCGGGAATTGCGTTAGGGATTGGTAGTACATTCTTAATTTACGGATCTATTCCCTTAATCATGAACAACTGGTTTAAAGCAAAAGTTGGTACTTCTTTAGGAATCGCGATGGCATTTATGGGTATCGGTGGTGCAATCTTCGCTCAAATTACAGGTGTCTTGATTGAATCTATTGGTTGGCGTTCAACCTACATCGCATTGGGTGTTATTGTCGCAATATTAATCTTACCATTCACAATTTTTGTTATTCGCTCAAAACCAGAACAACTAAATATGACTCCTTATGGTGCAGATGAAGTGGATGCTAATGTTACTAATGTAAAAAAAGCTCCTGAAACGGGTGTCTTAAAAAGTGTAGCAATAAAATCACCAGCATTTTATCTAGTGCTGTTATTTACGGGATTATTTGGTTTGGCTTCAACAGTTAGCTTCCACGTACCAAACTTTGTACAATCGGTAGGATTTACTGCTGCAATGGCAGCTACAGGAGTAACTTGTGTAACGATTGGACAAACAGGTGGTAAATTCTTACTTGGAGCAATTAATGATAAATTCGGTATTAGAGCAGCCCTATTTATTGGGATTGGTGGTGGAATGATTGGTGTAGTTGCATTACTAATATCTGATTCATTCGGAATTGGTATTCTTTATGCTGGTGCATTACTATTTGGTATTGGGTTCTCTGGATCTACCTTACTTCCTCCAGTAGTAATTCGAGAGGTATTTGGTGGACGTGATTATGCATCAATTTATACAACCATTATGTCAGCTTCTACGTTAGGTGTGGCAATCGGTACAACATTATTCAGTTATCTTTATGATTCAACTGGTTCTTACTATATTGTATTCATTATTGTAATCGCACTCTTTATTATTACTATTTCTTCTAGTCTATTCTCTCTAAACTGGAAGAAAAAATTTAATACTAAACCTTTAAACACCTAAAAAAGAGAGTGCAAGGTAATCCCATATTAATGGCACTTACCTTGCACTCCGTAAATAATATAATATTTAATTGCTAACTTTCTCTTTAACAGTCTCCTTCTTCAACAGTTCCTTCACCTTCTGATCAATTCTCTCAACCTCTGCTGATAAGTTCTTCCACCAGTTTCGACTCCAAATCCGTTCGATGGTCCAGCCTCTGCTTTCTAGGAACCGCTGGCGGTAAACGTCTCTTTCCTTCGCATTTGCGGAGCTGTGATACATGGCTCCATCGCACTCGATTCCCAATATATATCGGGAAGAATCCTGTGGGTGAACAATAGCCATGTCAATTCGGTATCCTGACATCCCCACCTGAGTGGTAACCTCATAGCCGAGGTTTTGTAGTTGATGATACACTTGCTCTTCAAACGGGGAGTCGAAGTGTAATTCTTTTTCCTGAACATGAGTACTTACATTTTCATTGACTTCTTGGACAACAGCATTGATTTGCTCCACTTGTGAATTGGAAACAGCCCTTACATATTTTAAATAGGCCTTCAGCAATTTCGGACCTATTTGCGAAGTGTTTGCCACATTCAGTTCTTCTGGCTCAATACTTGAAACCACCGTGATTCCTTCTTTAGCCCGTGTAACCGCAACGTTCAGACGGTTTTCGCCGCCCTTTTGATTCAGCATCCCAAAGCGGTTATACACCTTTCCTTCCTCGTTTTTCGCATAAGCGATCGAGAAGAGGATCATATCCCTTTCATCCCCTTGCACATTTTCAATATTTTTTACGAAGACGCGTTCATCGAGATCCCTGGTTAACATTTGATTATAAACAGAGCTAAATTCCTCATCTTCACTCACTAGTTTATCAATCTGATCTTGAATTTTCGATTGCTGCTTGGAGTTAAAAGTGATAATCCCTACGGTTTTTCCAGGCTGATGGATTAATATATCTTTAAGAATGTTGACGACTTCAATCGCTTCCACTTCATTGGACTGGTTAACCCATCTTCCTTCGACTTTTTTCCATTTTATCGCTGGTGGATTTTTAAATGGAATCACATTGGGTGCTATTTGTACATGCCCGTTGTAAAATGCATGATTGGAATAATTGATTAACTCTTCATATTTAGAGCGATAATGCCACTGAAGCAGCCTTTCAGAAAACCTTCTTTTCGCTAAATTTAGCAAACTAATGGAATCATCCGTATCGTATTCTTCTTCCTCATCGTCATCATTAACAAACGAGGACTGAAAAAGATTAGACGGTGGCAATTGTTTCTCATCACCAGCAATAATGACTTGTTTAGCCCGGTAAACTGCCGGAATCCCACTTTCCACCGTACACTGGGACGCTTCATCGAAAATAACTAAATCAAATAATCCTTCTTGTAATGGAAAAATAGACGAAACAATCTCCGGTGAAGCGAGCCACACAGGCATAATATCGACAAGACCATTGCCGGCAAATTCATTCACTAATCTCCGTAGAGGCCAAACTTGCCGCTTCTTACCAACCTGATGTTTCAGCTCTCTTATATTCCTTGGATGAGTAGTCTGAACGGTATCCACTTTTTTGGTAAGGTTATGAATTAAAAACTGTGTCCCAACCTTCCTTTTTTCCTCAATAAGCCCCGCAAAGGATTCTCTAATTCTTGAAAATTCATTCGTTGAAATTTTCTGGACCTGCGGATGTTTCCTTTCCGTTTGATCAATCCATTGGACGTAGGCGGAGTTTTTGAATAAATCCACCCAGTAATCAGAAAGCGTTAATTCGTTCTTTGCCGTTTTCTGTTGAAGAAGCAGCAGCACTTTCTTCTCTACCTCAGAACATTGATTCCAGTATACATCCATTAGCTGCAGTTCTTCAAAATCACGATGGATGTATTCAACCATTTTATCTAGTTCATTTAACGGGATATCACCTTCTGATATTCTCGTTTTTAAACTGTTTACTTTTGAATCCTGGAGATATTTTTTTAGCTTGTCTACCTCTTCCGCCATTGCTTTTCTGACACTTACCCATCATAAATGAAGGGGGTTCCACCTTTAAACAACCGTGGCTCTTCCAAATTCTATATTTACTATAAAAGATGGACTTCACTTTGGTCTAAAAGGCTTCGACAGCCGAAATCGTTCTAATGCAAATAATCAAAACAAGATTATTTACATGGGCTCGGATTCCCTTGCCACTCACAACTTATTGACTGTTTCGGGGTATGTCTGCACCGAGAGATTTAACCTATTAATCTCTTAGGAATTTATACACCAAATGTTGAGATCAATTTTCTTTCTACTTTCATGTTTTTTAAATTGGTAATGCAATCATTTAAAACATTGGAAAGTTGAAACCACTCTTTTTCAGCCTGTTGAAGAACTACTTGATTTGATTTTGTTACATATCTAGCTAAAAATGCACTGTATAAATCACGTTGTGCCACGACCCCGCATTCACAGATATGCCAGCGTTCCTTGAGTCTTTTTTTCTTAATAGCTCCATAATGACAGGTCTGCGATAATCTTGTGGAGTAAGTCAGAAACTCTCGAAAATTGCCACCCTGTGCTTCCACTTTTCGTTTTAACATTTTCAAAAACATACTTGGTGCTTTTCTACCGATACTTTTTCCGAACATTTTTTGAAAAGCTTTATAGGAGAGTTTCTCTGTTTGAATGGAGGACGCTAGTTGTAGGATTTGATTGGTATCTCGACCATGGAGCTGTTTTCTTACTTCTTTAATTTTACGTTCCAATTCTCTGTGTTCTGCACGCGTTTTTATGTATCTTTTGGAGGTGATCCACTTCTTTTTACCTTTTTTCATCACGCCATTGCTTTGATAGTGATTGGGGTTATTGGCTCGTCGTTGCCGATCCATTTTCCGATTGATTCGTTTATTTTCCTTATCGATTACTACCACTTCTTCACAAAATTCCTTTAATTCGGCTTTCGATTCCCCTACAATTGCAATCGTGGAAGGACCAATGTCTAGTCCAACCTCTTCCTTACCTAATTCATATTTACGATGGGGGGAGCCTTCAAGAATCAATTGAACATAAAAACGATTTTTCCCCTTCACTTCTTTTTTAATGAGTCGACAATACTTTATTCTATGGTTTAGGGCATGTTGCATCCATTGATCGTTGGGGTCGATGAGGCATTTTAACGAAAGTGTTTTCCCGATAAAAACATACCCATTCGAGTAAGTTAGAAAAGTTTTGTTGTTTTTGCCTTCTAAGGAGACAAATTCCCCCTTTCGTTTAAACCTTACCTTTTTCGCTTTCTTAAAAGCAAATTTTTGCACAGCCTTAAAAGCTCTAGTTGAGAGTTTTTGACATACGTGGGTCCCTAAATGTTCCGCAATAAACTTCGATGAATTCTTTGTTTTTGTCCCGAAGGATTGGATCGAATAATCTGTAAAACTAAACGTCGCATTAAGATGTTTAAAATTAGCTCTACGCTTTTCTATATCTATTTCCGAAGTTTTAGATAATCGGACAGTCTCCTTATATAATTTGGTGTTTTGAATAGCCTTAATCCGCTTCAAACCTTCTCCTAAACAAGCATTATAAAGCTGTCTACCACAATCAGATAACATCAAAATCACCTTTTCTTCCTGTGCATTCGTTCTTAATCGAATCGTTGCGATAAAAGAAGGCGTTCTTTCGGTAGATGCTACCATGGTTTTACACTCCTCCTTGATTTTCTATGTACTGTTTTACAACATCTAAGGGTGTTCCGCCAACAGTAGAAACAAAATAGCTATTCGTCCATATAGAAGGAATTCTACTTTTTAACCATGGGAATTCGTTACGTAGGTATCGAGAACTTCTTCCTTTCATCATTCTTATAAGTTTATTAATTCCAAATTGCGGATTGCATTCAACAAGTAAATGAACATGATCTGGCATATTGCAACCTCTAATAGAATAGATTTAAGCCTTTCAACTACTCCATCTACCAATACATTCCTTCTATAATTTAGGACACCAAACCACATGATATTTACAAGAATACACTACATTATTATTACTTTTATATTGAATTAGATTTTTCATATCATTATTATATCAATTATTCTATCTAATACCAATAGAAAAGGAACGTTTGTTCTAAAAATAAATAAATAAATAAACAAACTTACTCCATACATGAATGCAGGGGCTTGCGGTTGTTTCTTTTTGTCACTTTGCCCAACTGATGCATCATAACTAAAGATTTCTTGATCTTAAGCCATTCTGACGAACTTGTTCCTTTAATTTTTTTCCCATCGAGTAATTCTTCAATAATGTTCTTACCCGAAACGGAGGTCCACCACCAAAGTCTTAATCCTTGTAAGGTTCTTTTCGTGCCATCCTCTAAATCGGGATAAATCTTCTCCAACTTATTTTCGATAAGCCAAGTGTAGGCTGGCGTAATTTTTTCATGATCTAGGGAGTCAATGTATTCTACCGCTTGTTTCGCTTTATCGACCACATCATTCAATAGCTCGATTGCTTCCAATTTTTCTTTCATATTAAAATTTGCGAATGTTTTACGCTCTTTAAGCGGGAAATCCTCATCACCAAAACGATCATACCATTCCGCATAGGTGTACACTTTTTCAGAGATATCCACTAACAAATCTTTATTTATAGATGACAGCACCTCATGAAGATCAACAATTTGCGTGGTTTCCACGATTGGCTTCGCTAATCCATACAAATCATATAATCGTAGTCCAAATTCCTGATAACTGTACAAGGCAGAAGCAACTGTTCAGTAACTCTTCTTGTGTGGATAATTTATTGGAAGTAGAAAATAACTGATTCATCGCATTTTCAAAAGACACCTGATTTTTCTCTAGAACCGCTCCCACTTTTGCATAAAGCTTTTTGCGATCATTCTTTTCATCATGGACAAGTGCAACATGATTACTTAAGCCCAATCCATCCAGACAAACGCCATCCAAAGCCGCACGCTTCTGACAAACAACGAGTACCTTCTTCTCTTGTTGAAGCGCATCGGTAATGAGATTAACAATGACTTGAGATTTGCCTGTTCCAGGCGGTCCATGAACAACAATCCCCTTTTTTATATCGAGCTTCTTGAATAATCTCTTCTTGTGACCCGTCCGCTTGTAATAGGTTTAAAATGTCGGGGGTATTATTACTCGCTTTTTCTGTTTCGCTCGGTTCCCCATCAGTCTCAAAATCCTTATCCTGCGGTTCGATTAGTTCCCCAGCTAAGGATAGATCACTTTCTTCTGATCGGACAATAAGTTCCTCATAATCTTTAACAAGCGAAGACCCGCCTTGTGGGAAATTCCCGATGACCGCATTCTCCAACAAAGTGAAACCTGCCTTTTCCGGAACCTCTTCTTTTCTATATTCTTTCAGTTTGCTAATACCCCTAGGTATAAATGACACATTCATTTCATGATTTTTTAAAAATTGGAGCCACTCTTCATAGTTATACTTCGTTGCTAGTTCCGCAGCTTGATCAAAGAAATCTTCTGTATATGTTTGGTTATTTAGCTTTTTAAATGCTAAGAACAACGTCCGATTGATTTGAGGACCACCTTCATCTATTTTAACCACCCATTTTTGAGCGTTCACATTGTTCTTTTCAAGCCTTATCGGATATAAAAATAATGGCGCTTGAAAAAACGTTCCATCGGACAACGTGCCTGACAAAAACGGAAAACCCAGGAAAAAATCATGAATACCTGTTTCCTCTTCAATTCCCTTAATATTTCGATATAAATCAGTGAGTTTTCTTGAAAGACTCATTGAAAGTTCATTATTAATTGTTGGCTTTAGTACTTCATTAATCGAATTGAACGATTCCGTCGACTAATGTCATTGAGCTTGTCCCTCATACGTATTAACTTGTCTTTCATTCCAAGACCTCTTTCCAATGTTCAGTATCCATTTAATAATCATTATACATACAAATATAATGGTTATTCTTGTTTGGAAAAGATAATTGATTAATTGAAGAGCAAAATTTAGAAACTTATTAGAGATACTGGTTTAATTTGAAAGTATCAGTTCAACTAATTGATATCTTATTGAATATCTTATAGAAGATCTATGTTGTGATTTTTGCAACAAAAAAAGTAATGCAATTACCTTATAAAGATTAAATGCTTTACTCTTTTCAAATGTATCGTCAAGCATTTAAACTCTCATTAAAAGTATGTTATGCTGTAGTACTTGTTATATTTCTTCCGCTAAATTGTCCATATACTCTTCACGGATTTTAGATAAGGACTTACCGGTCTGTTTATGTATAGCAAAAACATAGGTTTGAACACTAGACCAACCATAAATATCCTTCAACCATTTTTGCATGGATAGCTCGACACCATTCACCTCTACATTACCATTACTAAGTAGTGTTGCTTCATCACCTCGATCTTTTGCCATGATAATATCCCCCGTTTGAACTACACCCCATTCAAGCAAAGAATCAATTTTAGGTAATCTTTGACGCGATAATTTTTTTCCGGTTTTCTTTATTGAAGATGAAGATTTCTCTAAGAAATTTACATAATAGTCCTCATAATCAGCTAAAGGTAACAGTTTTTCCACGTTGATATATACGTCATCCTGAATTTTAAATGGGATTAACTTAAAACAACTAATATTTACACCATTGCTATTTAACCAAGCTACTGCTGATAATGTTTGCTCATCAAATTCAGATGCTACTAAAACCACCTTTTGATTTTTGTTAAAGCTATTTTCCGACCCATTTACTTGCAGAAATTCATTAAGTTTTCTGTTCCCTAGTTCAAAACTAGTTAGAGATGGATACTCAAATTCGGTTCGATATTTTTCAATATATGGAGCATATATTTTATTGACCAAATCTTCTGGGTCTGCAATTTTTGCATAACTTGCTGCATACCTGATTGCTTGAAATTCAAACGCTTCTTTCCGTGATTCAATATCCTTTCGATCTCTTTTGATTTCAATCAAGACAATATTACCGTTATTGTCAACCGCAGTAAGGTCACTACTTCCATGTTGGACATTCCTAACTTGCCTCCCAACGATTAACATCGATTCTTCTTCATCACAAACCATATCTATATTGGATCTTAGTAATTCTTCTATATCGCTTTCTAACATTTGTAGTTCAGAAAAAGTAACCTCATCCACTTTTATTGCTTTGTTCGCCTGTATTTTGTACATGATAGACCCCGCAAGATATATTTTTGTTCTTTTTTTATGTAGTTTCTATTATTAATACACCTAGAATAAAACTAAATAGGGATTTCCTTCTTTCCTTCTTCACTCTCAAAACTTCATGTTCCATCGTCATTCCATAAAGTAAAACAGCCTGATTCTCATTCAAATATGGCCTCTGCATCTAATCAATATATGCTATTAAGAAAATTTTAAAATTAGATATTTATACTAAAACAAAAAATCCGACAGATTGTTAAAAAAATGTATGTACTTTTGTATTATTATTTTTTCTATGAACCCATTGGTTCTACAAAATCTGACTTTATCTTAAATAGGTCATTCAACGTTTCCCTCAAACGATCCTCTTCCCTACTTTCTGTAGTTTTCATTCTGATAATAGGAATCCCATATTTCAGTAAAATGTCATCCTTCATTTTGTCTCGCTTTAGCTGGACAGGATTGTCGGCATGGTATGCATGTCCATCTACTTCGACTACCATGACGGGCATTTTGTCCAGTTTATTAAAAATCACAAAATCTGTATGAGTTAATATATTCATGGCATATCGTTTTTCGTCCTCTGTTAGCTTTACCGGATCCTTTATCAGCATCCGTAATGGTTGATGCAATACCCAGTCAAGACTTTGAAATTCTGGTGAACTCAACACCTTTTCAATTACTGTATTCATGAGATTTTCTGATTTGAATACCGAAACCTTTTTGCTCTTTTTCAACATGTCTAATAATTTATCAGAATAGCTGTTGTAAAGCAGATCAAAAACGGAATAGATTTGGCTCTCGATGGTTTCAAAATTATTATATTGAATATATCTCACCAAATCGCCAATATTCGTTCCTTTCCATTTATCGCTGCCCTCGGATACAACCACAATCAATCTCCTGACCGCCCGTGAAACAGCCACATTGATTAAATTTGAATTGTCAGCAAAGTCATTGGGCTCATTATGATTAACTACGGTGGTAAGGATTATGACATCTCTTTCTCTACCCTGAAATTTATGAACAGTATCTGCATCTATTTTTCGAGTTCCAATCATCTTTTGGAGCTCTTCCGCTTGTAATCGGTATGGTGCGATAATTCCTACCGTTTCATTATCTTCATCTATTTTTTGGTCGGGAATAATTTCGTTAAAAACCACGTCAATCTGCCGTTGATTCAGCCTTCCCCTCGCATGGTTCCCTTTGGCAGTCTTGTATAAGACAAGCGATTGATCATCTTCCTGTTCATTTGTTAAAATAATCAGCTCATTATTATAAAATTTTTGATTACAAAATCCGATGATTTTTGGATGACATCGATAATGCTCTTTTAAAAGTGTTTTAGGGATATTCTTATATAAGCTCAAGAAAGAGGACAATAAGCTATGGTCTGCAAAGTTGTAGGGACCAGCCAGACCAAAAGACTTTAAAATTCTCCTGGTATGATTCGCAATTTCGATTGAAACAACATTTGGGAGCTGTTTTACATCACCAACAATGACTGCATTTTTGGCACAAGATAAGGCTAATGCACCTGTAACTATATCAACCTGCGATGCCTCATCAATAATGACATAATCAAAGAGAAAGTTTCTGGCTGCACTGTTTCGCAAAGAATGAGTCGTACTTAAAGTAACCGGATACTCATTAATAAAAGACTTATGAAGGGCTTCCTTCCATATAGCATCAATAGAAAATATTTGCCTGCTTTCCCCCTTGTACTTTTCCGCCAGTTTTGCCTTAAATAAGTCCATTGAACGCCGGCTAAATTCATTCATTTCCTGTTCAAAGTTGTAGTTTTCAAGCCTTTTTGAAATTGATTCGATTTGCGAGTTAAGCTCGTCCATTTTCTTTTCATAAAAAGACTTTTGTAAAAAAGAAACCACTTGTTCTGAAGGAAATTTATATAACGTTAGGTTATAGATTCCATAAACAAATAAATTATAAATTTTATCCTTAAACGTGATCTTACCTTTGTTAAGATTTTGTTTGAATTCTAATAGAATCCTTAAAATCTTATCGGAACTTAATTTTAAGAATGACTTAAGATTTAAAGTCTTAAATTTGGTTTGCTCATAATATTGCATAAAATATTCATATTCAGTTTGAAAATTTGAAAGTTCCTGCTTAAGAATCGCCAGCTTATTTTGATACTCGAGCATTTCATCCAATTTTCTTTGAGAGTCTATTAATTCTGATTGAATCGATTTAAGATCAGAAGATGCTAAAGTCCAAGTACTCATATTTGGATATGTATTTTTCTGATTAGCAAAGAAATTTGCCTTGTTTTGATTGTTGCCAAGTGAAGCCGCAATGAAATCCACGCCATACTTTTGGAGTTTTTCAAGGACATTAGTCGTAGCAGAATTATTATTGCTGACAACCGCTACAGTCTGATCATTCATCACCGCATTTGCAATGATGTTCAGGATTGTTTGTGTTTTACCAGTCCCCGGAGGTCCCTCAATGACACTAACCTGATTGATTAATGCCTTTGTTGTTGCTGATTTTTGGCTGATATTAAATCCAAAAGGATAAAAAGTCTTAGTTTGTTTATTTTCACCTTCAAAAGAGTTCCCAGATAAATAAGCAGCTAAAACACTGCGGGGACTAATCATGGAAAGCTTTTCATACTGCATACTTAGAAAACTTTTGTCTCGCTCATCCTTTACACTCACGTACTTGGCTAATGTTTTCAGATACTCAAATGTCCCGTGTGTTTCATTATTAGTTAAACAAGTTTCTTCTATAACTAAACTTGACCGTTTGTACACCTTTTTATATCCGTTTTTAAATATTTTGATATCGTTACCAAAATCAAGGATTTTTGTTATTCCTGTAATGGGGTGATTATCTTCGTAAATCAAAACAGTCGAATGATCTATCACCTTTGGGTCCTTAAGCCAAACTATATTCCCTTGATTATATTGATAAACTGTATTACCACCCAGGAATTTTACATGCCATTTGTCCTTATAATTTTTACAAAAGTCAATTTCTCGAGTTTTATCTTTTCCATTAGCAAGAATAAGATTATTATCCTCGTTCATGCGGAGTGCCCTCCATTCCATACATAGCGACTATTTTCCTACTAAATAATACCATAAATATTTCATCTTAAGGGATATTGTTATTCTTGAATAAATTTTCTGCACCGGAGAATTTCTCCCGTAATTCGTCCCTACTCCAAGTGTGCTGATAAACTACTATGACTTTTTATTTCTGTATGAACAAACCTGTAAGTATTTTTAAAACCTCCCCTTCATGGATATAACCAACAATCAATATTAGAGTGTAAAAACAGACAAACTAATCAGAGCGGGAGGGATGTTTCATGGGTAAAGTTATATCAGGAGTTTTCAGTGGAAGAACGGTGAAAGCAAATAAAAAAAGCCTAAAGATTGAGCATGGATCAGCTGATCTTTTAAATATACGAAATATCATTAAGTATGAGTTTATGGAAAGAGTTGGTAGCTATACCCACGTGAAAGTTCATTATATTAACAAGGGATTTGAAAGGGAAAGCATACTTCAATTATCAGATACTGAATTTCAGGTCCTTATTGAAGTTGTAAATGAACAAAATCAAAAGAATATTAAAGTGGTTAAGCCCTTAGGGAAAGAGCATGAAAATCACCAGAAAAAGAGAACCAGAACTTGCAGAACATGCAATACTGTAAAGGCTCTTGAATCGTTTGTTGTCCCTGAAAATATTAGTGGATATGGTTTTACTTGTAAAGAATGCAGGGAGGAATCTGCTAGAAAATGGGAAGAACGTAAGGCAAGAATGGACGATCCAATCTGGAAGCAGATTGGATTCGAGTCTAGGGATGAGTTTAATAATAGCTTCAAAGGTATTCAGTATGCGAACCTATTGTATTCAAAATGGAAAGATGGGTACGAAATAATCAAAAGTGGAAAATTGGAAGCAATATCAATGCCTGTGGCAAATATGCCTCCTGCCGTCGATCGCTGGATTGGAAGAGTTCAAAGGTATAAGAATGAATGGATTGCGACTGATAGAAAAGGTGTATTAAGTGTTACTGGAAAGACAAGGGACGAGGCAGTTGACAATTTATTCGATAAATTTAAGTTTTCCCAAAGACATGCACCCCAAAACTTGACTGAAACATTTTATTCGAAAGTTGCAGGGGTAACTTTCAGTAATGATGATGGTTCAGATCGACAAGAAATACTTAAACATTGTCAACCACAAGAGAGTTTACTTTTAATTCCTGCACCAAATCAAGAATATCCTAATGCTATCAAGGTTTGCCGCAGGAATAATGAGCAATTGGGCTGGTTAAAATCTGATGTTGCCGAAGAAATAAGTCCTTTGCTCAAAAGAAGAAGAAAAGTAACAGCCGTTATTTCAGAGCTAACTGGAGGAACTGAATATAAACCTACAAGAGGATGTAATATCCAAATTACTATCGAAATGGGATCATCCTATATGAATTCGGTTATGGTGGATGTTATAAAAAAGCTGTTCCATTTTGTCAAAAAGATTTTAAAAGGGAAATTTTAATATTCTTATATACACCCCTTTCTTAATCTTATCTATTTAGGAGGAGCACTTAAGTTGTATATATAACGAGCCATCAATAAAAAACTTGTGGTGAGAGACATCCCTGCTAATTGCAGCACAATAAAAAGGCTGAAGAAACCAAGCCCCTTTAGGGTTGAAAACTGTCAGCCTCTTTTATACTCAATATAATAGTTGACCGTCCTATGATAATGGTTCGTCGTGTCTTTATAATGGCTTTTTTTTTTAAGCATTTGTTCATCCATTACTTTTTCCCCACTATAGACTTTATTATATATTTTGAGAGCTTTAACAACTACTCCATAAACAATCCACCATTTACATTAAGCACTTGTCCAGTGATAAAATTTGATTGTTGGGAAACAAGGAAAAGAGCTGCTTCAGCAATATCTTCAGGTTCTCCTAATCTTCCTAACGGTATTGTTTCTCGATCATAGGGTAGTCCATCAGTCATTTCACTTTTTACAGGACCGGGTGCAATTCCATTCACATATACTCCCCTTGGAGCAGCTTCCTTTGCAACAGCTTTTATAAAACTGTGTATTCCACCCTTAGAAGCTACATAATGGGGACCTGAAATAATTCCTCCTACCTTTCCGGAAATGGAACCTAAACAAACAATTTTCCCATAACCTTTTTTCTCCATTTGTCTATAAGCAGCCTGAACAGTAAGAAACATTCCAGTTAAATTCACTTCGATGACCCGATTCCATTCTTCAAGATCCAATCGTAGCAGCGGCGTACGTTCTACTATCCCAGCTCCAGCTACCAGAATATCAATGGTAGAAAAATGTTCAAGTGTTGTATGAATTAAATCATCGATTTGTTCTTGCATTGTTACATCACAAGTAATTCCAATACATTTATGTCCCTTATTCTTTAATTCTGTAACGATTGGATTGGTAGGAAGAACGTCACATACAACAACATTTGCTCCCTCCCGCGCTAGTGTACGAGCGATAGCCGCACCAATCCCTCTGGCCCCCCCAGTAATAATAGCTGTTTGACCGTGTAAATTTATGGCTTCACTAATCTGATTATCCAATGAAATCCTCCCTACCTGAATTGATTTTAATTAAAATATATCCAATCCTGTATATGTCTGATGGGAATTCATTATGCTGAAAAAATCAATTTAAGCGGACTCTCTAACCTATTAGAAATATCTTGTAAAAATTCTGCTCCTAATGCTCCATCATTCACCCGATGATCAAATACAAGAGAAAGTGATAAAACATGCCCAATTTGTATTTGATCCCCTTCAATAACAGGTTTCTTTTGAATGGCGCCAATTCCTAAAATAGCCGATTGTGTTGGGTAAACAACTGGAGAAAAATGATCAACTCCATATTCACCTAAACTGCTGATTGAAAAAGTCCCGTCTTCTAAATTCTGCTTATTTATTTTATGCTGACGGACATCCTCTATTAATTGTTTTCTCTCTATAACTACTTGATTAATTGATTTCATATCCGTATCATGAATTACTGGCATGAAGACTCCATTTTTAACAGCAACAGCAAAGCTGATATTTATATTTTGATATTCAATTATTTTATTATTTGAAAAATGTGAGTTAAAGGAACGGAAATTTTGCAACGATTTGGAAACAGAATAAATGATAAAATCATTGGGAGAAATATTAATTCCTTCCTGTTTCAAATCGTTTCTCATTTGAACTAATTTATCAACTCGAAGGGTTTTCGTGATCGTTACAGGAATAATAGAATTTGCACTTTGTTCTATTACATTAACAATTTTTTTCCGCATAGGAGTTAATAATATTTCAATACTTTGATTTGATCTCGAGGCTACAGAAGTGTCATCTAGTAATTTTTCATTTGTAATAGGTTTTGTTTCATCTTTCCTATTTAAATAATTTAGGACGTCAGGGGCGATAATTCTGCCATTAGAAGCAGAACCCTTAATATTCGATAAATCTACATTATGTTCTCGTGATAATTTTCTTGCATAAGGAGATGCAATGATTCTTTGATTGTTGTTGTTTAAGTTACTGACACTGTTGACCGTATTTGGTTGTGGGAGTATTGAGTGTTTGTTATTTTTATTATTTGTTATTGGTGGTGTATCTACTGTATTTAGACCAATCCATTCTTCTTTATGAATATAGGCCACAACCTCCCCTACGGGGATCTCATTTTCGCTTTCATTATGCGTTATTTTAATAAATCCTGTCGTAGGCGAAGAAACTTCGACGTCAACCTTATCAGTTTCCATGGAAAACAGCGCGTCATCTTCCTTAACATAATCGCCATCTTTTACGAACCATTTATTAATGATTCCACTTTCCATTTGTTGGCCCATTTTTTGTATGATAATTGGTGTTGTCAATTTATTCACCCCATTACTAGTTGTGGTACAACTTTTTCTACCGCTGAAATAATATCTCGGAAGTCAGGTACAATTTGTTTTTCCAAAATTGGAGAAAATGGTAGCGGTGCTTCCTTTGATCCCACTCGTAATATTGGAGCATCTAGTTCATCAAATCCTTCCTCAATTGCTCTAGCTGCAATTTCACCGCCAATTCCCCCGTTTACCACAGCTTCTTGCGCAATTACTAATCGATGAGTTTTAGAAATTGATTTCAAAATTGGATCAAAATCCAAAGGAGAAATCGTTCTCAAATCAATTACTTCTGCGGAGATTCCTTTTTTCTTCAACTCCGAAGCCGCCTTTAACGCTTCGTGAACCATCCTGGAATATGAGACAATCGTAACATCATTTCCTTCTATAATTACATTTGACTTCCCTATTGGAACAATGTAATCTTCATCTGGAATTACGTCTTTAATGTTGTAAAGCATTTTATTTTCAATAAACACCACAGGGTTTTCATCACGTATTGCTGCCTTTAGAAGACCTTTAGCATCGTATGGGGTTGCAGGCATTACCACCTTCAGACCAGGTATATGAGCAAACCAAGCCTCTAAACATTGACCGTGCTGCGCTCCAGAAGAATTTCCAGAACCCTCTTGGGTTCGAATGACCAATGGAACACTTACGCTGCCACCGGACATATAACGCATTTTAGCAGCTTGATTAACAATTTGATCCATGCTCAAGGTCATAAAATCTAAGTACATAATTTCGGCAATTGGACGCATTCCCGTTAATGCTGCGCCAACAGCTGCACCTGCTATTGCTAATTCGGAAATAGGTGTATTTCTTACTCTTTTATTTCCGAATTCAGAGGAAAGGCCTTTAGTTACTTTATAGGATCCCCCGAACGGATCTTCAATATCTTCACCCATAATAAACACACGAGAGTCTCTAGCCATTTCTTCTTTAATTGCAAGTCGTAGTGCATCTCGATAACTAACCCTTTTCACGTCTTCTTCACCATCCTTATAAATAAATATGACTTAGTGCATCTTCTGGAGTGGGATTGGGGCTATTTTTAGAAAACTCTATTGCATCATTGATTTCTCTATCAATTTCAATCAATATGCTTTCTTGGATATCTTTTGTTAATACACCTTGTTTTTTCAGGTTTATTTCCATCTGAACAATTGGATCCTTTTCAAGCCATTCAGCATACTCTGATTCATTTCTGTATTCCACTTGATCGCCAACGTAATGTCCTAAAAATCTATAGGTATCCGCTTCAATTAATGTAGGACCTCTTCCATTACGCGCATTCGCCACAGCTTCAGAAGTGATTTTTACGATTTCATTTACATCCATTCCATTAACATAGATTCCAGGTATTCCATATCCCTCAGCTCTTTTTGAAATCAGATCAACTCGTTGATGATTTTTTATCGGTGTTGACTCAGAAAATTTATTATTTTCACAAACAAATATAATAGGGAGATTCCAGACTGCTGCAAGATTAATTCCTTCATGAAAGGCCCCCGTGTTTGAAGCGCCATCACCGAAAAAAACGACAGTTATTCGACCATCTTCCTGCAATTGTGATGAAAGTGCGGTCCCGGCAGCGATTGGGATTCCAGCTCCAACCACACCGTTGGCGCCTAACACTCCAACAGAGGTATCCATTATATGCATGGAACCCCCTTTTCCTTTATTTGAACCGGTTGCCTTAGCATATAATTCGGCAAACATTTTTTTCATGCTCATTCCTTTAGCTAAAACATGACCATGACCTCTATGTGTTGTGAAAATATAGTCTTCCTTGTTTAAAACGGAACAAACACCTACAGCAATAGCTTCTTGTCCGATACATGAATGTAGAAATCCGGGTAATTCCCCTTGCTCAAAAAGAGTAATTGCTTTTTGTTCAAAATGCCGAATTCGCAGCATCTCCCGATAATATTGAATATTTATATCCATCTAAACACCTCATTTTAAAAACTATACTTGCCAATAAAACTACTAAAATGAACTTTTGGCAATTGATTATGCAATCAATTGCCAAACTAGATTACCTATTCAACTGTTTACTACTAGTGTTTATATTAAGATAATTGAAGAGGTCTTTTAACTTTGTGTAAATGTCCTGATAATTCCCTTTGAGTATACATTTCTATCATATCCACACATTGTAAAAGCTTATTCAAGTCAATGTTTGTCTCAATACCCATTTCATGCAACAACATAACAAGATCTTCAGTTGAACTATTACCAGCAGCACCTGGAGCAAAAGGACATCCACCTAAGCCGCCAATCGAGCTGTCAAATACAGTTACCCCTGCTTGTAAAGCAGCTAATACGTTTGACTGAGCAAATCCGTAGGTATCATGGAAATGGGCGGCAATTTTTACATTTGCTGCCTTATCAAAGACCTTGGAAAATAGTTCGTAAACTTCTTTAGGAGTGGCTCTGCCGATGGTATCACATAACACAATTTCATCAACCTGCCATTCTGCAAGTTGATCGACCATACTGAGAACAACGCGTTCATCCACCTTACCTTCAAAAGGGCACCAAAAAGAGGTAGCAATGTCAAAACGGATATAGCCTTTATTTTCTTTGATTTTATAGATAACATTTTCAAGTTGAGTTAATGATTCATCCCTGGTCATTTTTACATTTTTTAAGTTAAACTCATTACTTGCACCAGCAACTAACGTAAAATCTCTAGCACCTGCTTGAGTTGCCCTTTCATAGCCTTTATGATTTGGGATTAAAACCATATACTGAACATCGTCTTCATGATTCAGTTGTGTGAAAACTTCGGTTGAATCTTTCATTTGTGGGACAAGGACAGGATGCACGAAGGATGTTGCCTCCATTCTCCTGATACCCGTTTTATTTAATGCATGAATCAGCTCTATTTTATTCTCGGTTGGGATAAATGCAGCTTCATTCTGCAGGCCATCTCGCGGTCCTACCTCAACAATTTCTACGAACTGAGGAAACTTCACCTTGATTACCTTCTTTACTAGGAATTTACATGTCCTTTTACAGAGTCTTCAGCTTCCTTAATGACTCCTTTTTCAAGGAGCTCCACTATGTTTTCGTCACTCATATTTAATGCTTGGTTCAATATTTGCCTTGTATGCTGTCCAAGATTTGGTCCAGCCCATTGAATCTCTCCTGGAGTTTCACTGAGTTTTGGAACGATACCTGGTACCTTCAGTTTACCAATACCATCTACTTCCACTTCCTGAATCATTTGTCTGGCTAAATAATGCGGATCTGACACGATATCCTCGATTGAATAGATTGATCCTGCTGGTACTTTTGCATCATTTAAAATATTTAACACTTCAGAAATCGGCAACCCTTTGATCCAGTTTCCTATAATTTCATCTAAAAATTCTGCATGGTCCGAGCGTACTGAGTTATTTTCAAATCGTGAATCTTCCGCATATTCAGGATAGCCGATCACTGCCATTAAACGTTTAAAGATTCCATCTCCATTCGCACCAATTACAACATATTTTCCATCTTGACAAAGATATGTATTAGATGGAGTTATTCCTGGTAAGGTACTACCAGTCCGTTCTCTAATAATTCCCTTTCGATCATACTCTGGGAGCATACTTTCCATTAGACTAAAAATAGATTCATATAATGCAACATCTATAATCTGTCCTTGTCCAGTCCCTTTCACATCCCGATGATAAAGTGCAAACATAGCGCCAATTACGGCATACAAGGATGAAATGGAATCTCCAATACTTATTCCAACCCTGGTTGGTGGTCTGTCAGGATAACCTGTCAAATAGCGCAGCCCGCCCGTTGCTTCACCAATGGATCCAAAACCTGGTCTATTTCGATATGGTCCATCTTGACCATATCCGGATACCCTTACCATAATAAGTCTCGGATTGATGTCTTTTAATTGCTCATAACCGATTCCCCATTTTTCCAAGGTGCCGGGTTTAAAATTTTCTATGATAATATCCACTTCTTTGGCCAATCCTCTTATCAGTTCCTGGCCGTCAGAATCATTTAAATCAATCGCTACTGACTTTTTATTTCGCGATTGAACATACCACCATAGGCTTGTTCCATTTTCTACAACTCTCCATTTTCTAATTGGATCGCCGCTTTGGGGATTCTCTATTTTGATGACTTCTGCTCCGAATTCTGCAAACAATCTTCCGGCAGAAGGACCTGCTATTAACTGGCCCATCTCCAGCACCTTTAATCCTGCCAATGCTTTTTCTTTCATTTTAGTCACCCCTCTGTATGGGTTAATTATTCATCCGGAAGCACACTAGTTTTGGTACCGTCATTTCTTCTAATGTGTATTTCGGACCTTCTTTACCCAATCCACTATCCTTTACTCCGCCATAAGGCATATGGTCTGCGCGGAAATTAGACACCTCGTTAACCTGAATACCTCCCGCTTCTATATTCTTTATCGCGTAAAAGGCATGATCCATTTTATTCGTAAATACTCCTGCTTGTAGCCCATAACGAGATTGGTTAACTAATTCAACAGCCTCTTTAAAGTCGTTAAAAGGCGCAACCACAATAACAGGGCCAAAAATCTCTTCACAACTTACTTTCATTTCCGGCGTTACATCCGCTAAAAGAGTCGGCTCAAGAATTCTACCAATGATATGGCCTCCAGTAATTAAGCGAGCTCCTCCTGATTTTGCTTCATCAATCCATGCTGAGATTCGATTAGTAGCATCAACCGATATTAAAGTAGGAATATCAGTATCTTCCTCAAAAGGATTGCCTGTTTTTAAGCTTGATATTTTTGTAGCCAGCCTTTCAATAAATTCCGCATAGCTGTCATTATGAACGTAGACCCTTTGTACGGATATACAGGATTGGCCAACTGTTCCAAATCCACCTGTAAAACAACGATTGACTGCTGAATGGATATCTGCATCCGAATCCACAATGGTAGCTGCATTAGAACCTAACTCTAGCAATACTTTTTTATATTTTGCTATTTCACTAATTTTTTTTCCTACCTGTGAACTTCCCGTAAATGTAATAAGATTAACCTCAGGATGTTTAACCAAGTATTCACCAACCTCTACGTCCCCAGTAATTACGCTAAGGCCACCATCAGGAAGTCCTGCTTCTGCTAGAATCTTTGCGAATTCAAAACTAGATAAAGGTGTTTGCGGAGCTGGCTTTAGAATAACTGGGTTTCCTCCAGCAATTGCCGGACCAACCTTATGTGCTGCAAGCAATAATGGGAAGTTAAATCCAGTAATACCCGCTACTACACCGATTGGTTCACGAATTGTAAAAGCAATTCTTCCTTCTCCCCCCTGCATGGCATCAATGGGAATCATTTCACCATGTAAAGCCTTTGCCGCTTCAGCAGAGAAACGTAATGTGGACACAGTTCTTTTAACCTCACCTTTTGCATCACGTAACGTTTTTCCATTTTCATAGACGATTAAAGTCGCAATTTCTTCTTCTCGCTGTGACAATAAATCTGCAGCCTTATATAAAATTTCTGCTCGTTTCCATAAAGGTAATTCTGACATCACTTTTTTTGCGGCTACAGCAGTCATGACCGCTTCTTCCGCTACCTTTAGAGATGTAAGTGAAACCTGTGCAATGATTTCGCCAGTGTATGGAAATTCGATAGGATAGGTTTCAACTAAAGTTCTCCATTCTCCGCCAATAGAAATCGGCGTCACGGATTCGGATTTTATAGGAGACTGGGTTGTATTAGACATTTTATTGTTCCACCTTTTTTAAAAATCGTTCACCTGTAAGAGCTCGTTGGAAGATATCTAATATCTCTTGCTCACTCAGACGCTTTGGTGAGTTACTCTGTAATCTTTCCATTCCATATGAACTTTTAGCTAATACTGGTAGCAACTCTTGAGGTATATTTAATTCTTCTAATGTTGTCGGTAAATCAATTCGCTGTTGTAATTCCACAATGCTTTCGATAAACGCATGAATAGTTTCTTGAACACTATCTCGTTTAACCCCTGCTAATTTTGCAAGATTCAGTATTTTCTCTTCACGGAAAGGGGCAATCGTTTCAAGTACATATGGAAGTACTAGACTATTTGAAAGACCATGGGATAAATGACAATAAACTCCTAAGGAAAAGGCTAGACCGTGAACCATTGCAGCGCCATCAGTTGTATTTAATATCAGACCACCAAGCATGCTGCCCATTGACATTTCAGTCCTAGCTTCAATATCTTTTCCATTTTCATAAGCAGTGCTAAGATGATTCCAAATTTTCTCGAATGCGATTAAAGCTAATTGATCTGTGTAAGGTGAAGAGCGAACGGCAAGATAACCTTCTATTGCATGAACTAAAGCATCAATACCTGTATGAGCTGTTATTACAGGTGGGAGAGTGTATGTGAGATTAGGATCAACGATTGCAACAGATGCTAAAATGTGAGGGCTGCATATGACACTTTTTAGATTAGTTTTTTCATCAGTCAAAACAGCAAATTTTGAAACCTCTGATCCTGTTCCAGATGTGGTTGATATCATTATTGTTGGAAGACCAGGAGAAGGAACTTTATCAATCCCTACAAAATCTAAAATAGATTCTGGATGGATCATAGAAAGTGCAACCGCTTTTGCCAAATCTAGTGAACTGCCTCCTCCGAGCCCAATAACTAATTCAATATTTTCTGATTTTCCTATTTCTAATGCATCCTCATAATTCTTAACAGTAGGCTCTGGTTTTGTTTTATCAAATACGACAACATCTAAATCCTTTTCCTCTAATATTTGTAAAACTTGATCGACAATACCTGCTTTTTTAAGTCCTTGATCTGTTATTAAAAATACTTTTTTAGCCTCGTAGCCCTTTACCACTTCACTTAACTTCCCAATAGATCCTTCTCCAAATAAAATTCGTGTGGGTGAATAAATAGTATAGCTCATCAAAAATTCCTCCTTTAGTTTGTTATTAAGCACCAATATATTTTGTGATTAATTCAAGATCTTCAAGCAAATCATTCGAATATCCACTCGCTACAATTTCTCCTGTTTGTAGGATATAAGCTCGATCCGAGACGGTTAACGCAGCTGTAGCCATTTGATCAACTAATAAAATAGTCTTATTTTCATTTTTCAAGTCGATGATGGTATCAAAGATTTGTTTTACAAAAATGGGAGCTAAGCCCATGGTGGGTTCATCCATAATGATAAAATCAGGATTTGACATTAAACTTCTAGACATGGCAAGCATTTGCTGCTCACCGCCACTAAGAGTTCCAGCCTGTTGAAGACGTCTTTCTTTCAATCTCGGAAATCTGTTATACTCTCGTTCTAATAAATTCTTAAGCTCATGTTTATTCTTTCTACCATTTTGATACGTTCCTAAAATCAAATTGTCTTCTACAGTTTGGTCTCCAAATATTTGCCGGCCTTGAGGAATATGCGCAAGCTTTAAATGAACGATTTTATGGGCTGGAACCGTTGTGATGTTTCTTTCCTTGAATTTTACTTCACCTTTAATCGGACGAACAAGACCTGAAATGGCATTAAGAGTGGATGTTTTCCCTGCTCCGTTTTTTCCAATAAGTGCAACAACTTCCCCTGAATTCACATTAATATTTACGTTCCGCACCACATTCGCCAGTCCATAGCTAACTGACAGATCTTTTACCTCTAACAAGTTCCATTACCTCCTCACCACCCAAATATGCTTCAATAACTCTTGGATTATTCTCAACTACTTTTGGTGTCCCTTCAGCAATTTTCTGGCCAAAGTCTAAAACAATAATTTCATCGCAGATACTCATGACAATTTCCATATGATGTTCAATAATAAGAATCGTCATACCAAGTTCACGTAATCGCCGTATAACGTTAAAAATTAGATCAACTTCATTTGGTGAAGCTCCTGCCGCAGGTTCATCAAGGATTAAAAGTGCTGGCTTCATAGCTAAAGCCCTGCCAATTTCCAATAACCGCTGTTCACCATAGGATAAATTTTCAGCAATTTCTTGTATCCTTGATCCCAAGCCAACAAATTTTAGAATTTGTTCTGCTTGTTGTTCATATTTTGTTTCCTCACGAACCGCTTTAGGTGTTGATAGAGCACTTTGAGCAATTGAAGTTTGATAGGACTGATGGAATCCCATTAATACATTTTGTATAACAGACAAATCCTTGAATATTTGGAGATTCTGAAACGTCCTGGTAATACCTGAGTTTGCCATTTTATGAGGAGAATACAAGGACACATCCTTTCCTAAAAAGGAAATAGTTCCTGATGTAGGAGAATAAACGCCACTCAGCATGTTTACTACCGTACTTTTCCCCGATCCATTTGGCCCAATTAGTCCTTTGACTGTTCCCCAAGGAATCGTGAAATTAACTTGGTCGACAGCTCGTAATCCCCCAAAATCAATGGTTAAATCCGATACTTTCATTTCTGGCTTTGTTTTTAAATCGTTAATTTTCTCTTGAAGTTCCTTAAAGAAACCTTCATCTTCACTTAGTTTAATGTCACGCTTTTTAGTTAGACCCTTTTCCCATGATCCTTGCAATTTCCGAATCAGTGATGTCTCTTTTAAAGAACCAATAACACCATCTGGTAATACTAGTAGACAAACTAAGAGGATTCCTCCATAAATAAGAAGGTGATATTCATAAATAGACGCAAATAGCTGCGGGATGAGGACTGCAACGGCTGTACCAACAAGTGGTCCTACAATTGTCTTATTCCCACCTACGATAACTGCTACTAAAAACATGATGGAGGTATCAATGGTGAACGAGTCACTATTAAAATAGCTTCCTGCGTGAACAAATAATGCTCCGCCAAGCCCTGCAAACATAGCACTAATAGCAAAAGCTAATACCTTCCAATTTCGAACAAATACCCCAATTGTCTCTGAAGCTATTTCACTATTTCCAACAGCATTCATGGTCCTTCCAAAACGAGTTTGGAATAAGTTTCGAGCAAGGAAGTGACACATTAAGGCAATGAATGCAGCAAAATAAAAGTATTCAACGATATTTAGTTCTTTACCAAATATGCTGGCTTTTTCTAAAAACACGCCAGCAGGACCATTGGTTAAAGATATCCAGCGATTGGCGCCAATTTCTATTAACATACCAAATCCGATGGTAACCATTGCTAGGTAAGGTCCTTTTGCGCGTAGTGCAATTAAGGCAATGAGTCCTCCTGCAATACCAGCAAGAATCAGCCCGCCCCACATCGTTACCCAAAAAGGAAGACCTAGATTATTCGCTAGCAGGCCAGATCCATATGCGCCTAGCGCATAAAATCCTGCGTGTCCCAACGACATTTGACCTGATAAGCCTATTAAAATATTTAATCCAACTACGACAACATATATCGCTAGAAATCTGTGCATCAAACTGATAAAGAACTCATTCGGATAAACCCACGGGATTAACCAAATCAATAATAGTATGAATCCTATTTGAATAATGCGTTTAGGAGTTATTTTCATTAATATTTCTCCTTTACTTTTTTACCCATCAAGCCTTGTGGTAGAAAAATTAAGACTACGAGAATTAAGAAATAAACACTAAAATCTTTTAAAGCAGAATTTTGCAGAGCAACTACCTGTTCAATCACTCCAATGGTTAAACCGCCAACTAATATTCCCATTGGATTGTCTAATCCTCCTATGATCGCTGCCGCAAAGGCTTTTAATCCCAATGCTAAACCTAAAAATGGAGCAACATTTGTTATAGGACCGATCATAATTCCCCCAATTCCTGCTAATACAGTTGAAATAACAAAAGCAATAACGGCGATAAACCTTGGATTTATTCCCATTAATGACGCTGCATCTCGATTAAAGGCTACGGCTTGAAGCGCTTTACCAAATACTGATTTTCTAAGCATTAAGAACAAAGTCGAAATAATTACAAATGTTGTGATGAGTATAAATATTTCATGGGGATATATGGATAGGTCACCAAAACGAATAATTGATGAACCGAATGGTGAAGGAAACGGCTGAACTGTTTTTCCCCACGTTACCTCGACGATGTTTCGGCCAATAATTGCTAATGCAACGGTACTTAGAATCCAGCTAATCGAATCGAAATTTTTTAATGGTTTGATGGCAATTCGCTCAATAAGATATCCTATTACTACTTGAGCAACGATTACAGCAAGAACGGTCAGCAGGAAAGCCCATAGTGTGGTCATACCGATGGTTTTTAAAGAAGTAAAAACAGACAATCCAATAATTGCGCCAATCATGAGCGTATCACCTTGGCCAAAGTTTAAGGTTTTGGTGGCAAGATGCGTGATGTAGTATCCCAATGCAATAAGAGCATATATACTTCCGATAATTAAGCCGCTTAAAATTGCTTGTATCATTGAAATCCTCCTTTTTTAGGGGATAAGAAATCTATCCCCTAAAATTTATTCTGCTATTACAATTTCTCCATCTTTATAAGTGGCTATAAACATATGCTCTGGCTGCAGGGCTTCATGATTCTCTTTTGTGAATGGATTAACAGGGGCCGTTGTGACAGCTTTAAAATCCTGTAATTCTTCAATAGCATCGCGTAATTTTTCAGTATCCTGGTACCCAACTTTCTTTACGGCGGATAGAACGATATTTGCCGCATCATATCCCTGTGCAGATGCAATTGGATACATATCTTCCTTGTATTCATTTACAATTTTATCGTGGAATTGTTTTGTTTTATCATTTTGATCAATTGTAAAGGATTGGACAAAGTAGACATCATTATTCACTAGCTCACCAGCAATATTTTTGAAGGCTGGGTCTCCAAAGGCCCAAGAACCAATAAATTTCGGTTTGTAATTAATTTTTTCAGCACTTCTTAAGATTTGAGCCATTTCTGGAGCAAGTCCATAGACAATGAGTGCTTCTACATTAGCCTTTTTCATTTTGCTTAATTGACTTTCCATATTATTGTCACCAATTTGGAAGGATTCGATAGCAGTTGGCTCAATATTGCGCTCTTTAAATTGTTCCATGACATCTGTTTTTCCACCTTGGCCATATCCACTTGTATCGTGCATTAAACCAACATTTTTAAAATCATTTTTCTTATATAGCCAATCTAAAATGGTTGTTACTTGACCTTTGTCAAAAGGTGCGATTCTAAACACATAATTCTTTGGCGCATCTTTAAACTTAGTAGTGATAGCTGTTGCGGTACCATATGGGAAAACCTCTGAGACTTTATTGTTTTGTAGATATTCAATATGTGCTAGACCGTTTCCACTATTTGCACTTCCTAATAATGCGACTGCTTTGTCTTGAGATACTAAACGCTGAATTAATTCCATGTTTTTTTCAGGCTTCGTTTCATCGTCATAGGCTACATATTTTGCTTTAACTCCGTTGTAACCGCCTGCCTCGTTAAACTCTTTAACCGCTAATTCAATACCCCTTTTAGCCCCTTCACCATAAGAAGCAGTTCCTCCGCTTAATGAGGTTGCTTGACCAATGACAAAGTATTCTTTAGAATCAGAAGAGTTTTTGTCGCCCTCTGAAGAAGATTTTTCAAGAGAAGGTCCACAAGCAGTTATTAACATTAGACTAAATAATCCCATCACCAAGTAAAGACACACTTTTTTCATATCATTTTCCCCCTTTGATCATTATTAATTTTCAAGTGCAACTGCTAATCTTTCCATTCGTTTACGGATCCATCCACCTCCATAATAGTTTCAATTCTATTAATAATTGATTGATCAATATATCAACCAAATATAACTATTATTGTCATTTCATAGCTTTAGGTGTTTAGTTTAGGATTTGAGCAGGGCAGGACAGGACCAGTTGTTTGACGAATAATCAGTTCCGGCTCGACTGTTATTTGTAGTGGTTTTTCATAAGTGTTTTCATTGTTAATTAATTTTAAAAGGTTTTCTAAGGCTAATTTCGCCATGGTACTTTTGTGTTGTGAGATGGTTGTAAGGTTAATAAGCGGGCTAGAAGAAATATTAATATTATCGAAGCCAATCACTGAAATATCTTTTGGAATCTTTACATTCATTCGAATTAATGCATCCATAACGTTGATAGCTAATGAGTCGGTAGCTGCAAAGAAACAGGTTGGTCTCATTTCTTTTTCTAAAATATGGCTAGTAAATTCGTAGATGTTCTCATAAACTAACTCTCTATTGTAAACAAGGGTTTCATCATATGTAATACCATTATCTATAAGTGCCTGTTTGTACCCCTCAAATCGTTCATGAAATGTAGAGTATCTTGTGGATCCCGAAATAAATGAAATTCTTTGATGTCCAAGTTCTACTAAATGGTTTACAGCCAACTGTGAACCCTTTTTATTATTTAGAACAACATAGTTGATGCTATCCTCATTTGGTTTTCGATTATATATCATAATAGGGAAGCCTGTGTTATAAATATTCACAGCCATAGTATCTTCTCGATTTAATGAGGCAATCAAAATGCCGTCTACACGTCTTGCCATAAGATTTTTTATGGATTTTTCTAGATTAAAAGAATCGTAATTGGTGTCACTAACAATGACATCATACCCTTTTTCCCTAGCCTCACTAATAATCACCTTAGCTGTTTCAGAATAAAATGGATTCGAAATATCTCCTAAAATTAAACCTACCGTATGTGTCTTATTTGTAGCCATGCTTCTTGCCACAAGATCAGGTGTAAATTCTAATTCTTTAATAGCTTCCATTACCCTATCTCGTGTAGCTTCTTTAATTTGAGAGTAATTATTCAAGACTTTGGAAACAGTCGATTGAGATACTCCAGCTTTTTTTGCGATATCAAAAACTGTGACTTTCATCTGTTTTCCTCCTATTCAGAATACGTATTCAGAATACGTATTCTGAATACGCTTTCATATTATCAATCGCCTTTAATATTGTCAATATTATTTTTATTATTAATTTTTGAAATATTCAATTTATGATTCCTAAACATTATTCCTTCAGAAATAGGAATATTGTGATACCTGAAAAAAAGTTCTTACTATAATATTAATAAATGATTTATCTAATAAACTTGTAGCAATCTTTCACAACATTGATTTTCATTCACCTCTCTTGCATTAGATTTTCTTATTATTTTTTGGCTGGTGCTTACCTCTAGCTTTAATATGAATCGGAACACTTGCACCTTTTCCATCTGTAAAATGAGATGGTTATTCTTGTTTTGAAGAGTAAAGTTTTAGGTATCAGATTGAAAATATTATTTCGAAATTATTATATCAATAAATAGGAAATAGATTGAGATAGTTAATAAAATATAATAGAGATTCGCTAATAACTGATAATCAAGTTTGAACATCAATTCTGATGGAGCTAGGATAATCCATTGGAGCCTCGTTGCGCTTCCATTCTACTATTACAATACATTTGACAGAATGATTCCATAATTAATAAAAGCCAGAACATCCCAAAAGGGATATGTTCTGGCTTAGGAGGGAGGGTGTTATTCCCAGTTTTTTTTACGTAGTCATCGGAATCCTAGATTTCCAATGGTTTCAGGCATCTTAAAATGATTTTGCTATTTGTAACCTTTACTAATGATTTGTGGTAAAAGCGTTACCATCATTCTTATATTTAACTTCGATGAGCGCAAGAACATTCTCTACTTCACGTTTCAAATGGGATTTATCATGAATTGGAAGCAATAGGATCCTTATAAAGCTATTCTGTAAAAATTCTATTTCGATTTCCTTCTAAATATCTAGTAGATAGTTATTCCTTATTTATACTAATATTAGATAAATAGGCGACTAAGCAGGTTATTTATAAAACAGCAGCAAATTAGTTGCGGTTTTCGTTTTTCTATTATTCCGTTTAAGGTGCAGTTCGAAGAAATTGTTAAAATATGTGCTGTTCTGTTTACTTGCGGATAAGAAAATGGCAGCATTCACAAATTCACGCTTAGCTGGCAGTACCTTATTCATGTATTTAATTATTGTCTTTGGACTTTCATGAGCTAAGATTTAACCAATCAACATATTGTCACTCGATTGAATATTGACCAGTTTAATTTGCCACATCGCTTTAAAACAAGGATTCTCAATGATTCATCTCGAAAATATATTGCAAATAAGCTTCAATGAACTACGGGAGGCTTAACTTACACTCAAAGCTATAGAGTAGAATTGAATAATAATTCTTCTTTCTTTCTATCAAATTCTTCCTGGGTTAGGACTCCCAAATCTAACAATTGTTTATATTTTAGTATTTCATCAGCAGCACTAAAAACCACCTTTTGTTCCTTAATCTCCTCATTATTTTTTGAGCGGTCATCTTCTACATCCGTAAACTCTGCATCAATAAAATCAGGCATTTCTCTTTTCATATTTTGTACATCTCTGTCTAAATCATCCTTGGAATAATTATTTACCGACTCATATAATGTCGTTCTTAATCGGGATCCCATTGGTTTCATTGAAGCATAGGTTAAACCGCCTGAAATAACACCACCCAATAATGGAATGGCCTTCGATACGCCTTGGGCGAAAGTTTTTTTCGTCACCTTTACTCCTATGGTGGCGGCCACCTTTTTTATGATTGGGTAATAGATTGTTTTCATTAATGCTTTTTGAGGGAGTTTTTTTAACACCTGTTGTGCTATTTTGGAAGACAATACCTTTAATGCTGAAGCAGTACCGCCAACACCAAACATGACTCCTAAAAATAAAGTAAGTTCTCCTCTTACTCTTTCTGCATCATCTTGATCATCTTCCCACAAATCTTTATACCCGAATAGGTAGGCTAATTCTTGAGCTAAACGCAAGGAAACTCCATAAAATTGAAGAGTATCTGCTGGAATAGTGGCTGCCATAGCAAAACCTCCAGGTATTCCAGCTGCAAATGATGCCCCCGTACTTTGAAGGGTTCTTTTCTCAATTAGAGATTTAGCCAATTTATCTAGTGTATTAATGTTAACACCAGCTTCAATTGTACCTTTTTCCAATACAACTACAAGATCATTGTATCCTACGTGGTCTGCTAAGGCTTTTGATAGGAATTCCGTCCGATTTACCTTAACTCCTGGCACTTTTAATGCATTTGTTAAAATTAACTCTAAGGAACTACCTTTTTCTGTATTGCTCAATACAATGACTTCCTTTCACAAAGATTCTATCCTAACCATATAGGATGATCTTCCTATAAATTTACTAATCTCTACATTACATATTTCGATAAATATCTTACATTTCCCTCCAAATGTCATTATTTTTTTAAGAACCATTTGTTGGATTCCCCAAAAAATTCCCCCAAACCATTAGTTTGAGGGAAATCTTATAAACCAATTATTAAAACAGGTGCCGCTGCGTCCGATTATTTGAAAGTAACCGTTACGGTATAATCTAGATTTTTAAAAAAATCCTTTAGAGCAATCCGGGCATTATCTTCAGCAGTTTTTAAAAGACCAAACTGAATGGCTTCCTTTTTTATTTTTTGTTGAGCAATATCTGCTTGTTTGAACCATTCTTCCCCATTGGGTTTACTTCGAAACAGGCCTTCACTTGAAAAGATTTGAATCTTTTTTAAGTCGAGAGATGGTTCTTGGACAATGGTGGCATGCGGCAAAGTGATATGAATCGTCTTCATGGTGGAATCCAAAGTGATGTCCTTTTTAGTCATTTTTTTCAAGTCAACACCAGCAGTCACTTCTCCAGGAACGGCCAAAAATAATACCCTTTTTGACCCAGGAACATAAATATCAAATGGGATGCTTTTACCAAATAATTTATTATCTTTTTCAGATACAATCGTTTTGATATGTGCTTGTGCCGTGGCCAATGTAGCTAATTTTCGGATGCTCTCAACGGCTGATGCACTTTTTAATGTTCCTTTTTGTAAAAAAACAGTCCCTGCAAATAAAATGCTTAAAATAACGATAACCCCTATTACAATTACCAAAGTCCTAGATTTAAACCATTGTAATTTTTGACGCAGATCAATAGGTCTAGCTGGTTGTACAGCTAAAGTAGAAGCTGTTTCCTTTTTAGTTTGTTTCAGCTCATTAATAATATAATCTAGATCACTTTTGGAAAATTTGCTTTCTTCGTTCATACGTTTCCCCCTATACTACCCTCAATTTGTAAAATGAGATTCTGTAACCACACGAACTAATGATTTTTTCATAATTCTATTATACTATAATTCGACAATTTTTGTAATATTTATTCAAATTTTACCAAACAATTCACAAAGAGCAGATTTATGTCTATTACATAAATTTTCTCCTTATTTTAGGAAAATATATTTTGTAAATGCACTAATACTTATGATACATTTCACTACACTTAAAGTTAAAATATTTTTTTCTCAATTGGATTCATATACTGAACAATATATTAATAAAAAAAAGACACCTTATAAAATGGGTCTACTGAAATGATTAACTATTTTCGATCATTTCTTAATTCGATTTTAGCAACAGCTTCACAATGGCTTGGGTGTTGGTCTCAGACACTTTTGATGTAGTAGTGTTTACCTTTTAAGAATTATTCAACAATCGCGCCCGTTTGTTGAACCTAAGTATTAAGAAACCCACCTACTCGCCATTGATTCCACTGATTATTTTTCTCTGCTCTCCTTTTAGTTTTTTCTTTAAATGGAAAGGTATTCGCCACAATGAAGTATCTTACAGATTTAGGATATAGTCGAGGCGAGGCATTTTATGGAGCAATTGATGCAATCGTAGAAACAAGCAAAAGAAATTTTGATGTAGAAGCTGATCACGTTTTTATTCTTGTTTCATCCCTTCGAAATGGCGTTGAAAAACCATTTGTAGAAAGTATTTTAGGGCAAAAAATAAGCTCAAATTGGGAATTCTTGATCAACCGGAAACAAGTAAACAAGTTTATTGAAGGATACAGAAACGGTATTAAAAACTATTCAGATAGCAAAAAGAACGTTTTGTTTTTGGCATCGGAGCTTCACCCGAATGATACTGCAAGTGATCTTTTAAATGAAGAAATTGATTCTTCTGACGTGTTAGAGCATATCGAAGCATATGAGTGGCTATCACAGGTCGATGAATTAATTGCAACATTAAAAGATCTTGCAAGAACCTTCAGATAAGCTGATTATAAAAGGATGTTTCTCCTGAGAGACATCCTTTTCTTATTTCAATATGCTAAGGTGAAGAGTCCTTCATGTTAAACGGAATCTAAAAATGTTACTTATATTACTTTCCATAAAAAAACAGGGGGTGGATATGGACTCTGGCGCAAGTGGACAAAGCGGAGACGATATCCAGGTGGCAAATCTGGGTGGATACTCACTTGTCCAAAGAAAAAATCTGATGCATAAGGCGGCTGAAATTTGGATCTCCTTGTACGCGTTGCAGCTGTATATATAAAAAAGGAATTGCCTAAATTGTAAATCTAACTTATCAATTAATTAAAACTAATTGGAAGGTGATTATATGCTAACAGACGACTGTAAAATTTTTTCCCATATTTATCTTCGTTTTCAATGATATCAAACCCTGAAGCCTGAAGGGTTTGAATGTATCTTTTCACCGCTTTTTGATCAGCTGTACTTCCTGGCAGTTCGATTTTTAACTTATCAACAAGCTCTTTTATCGATAATTCATGATTTTCATCCGTTTCTTTACGAAAGATGTCTTTTAACGCTAATAACCGTACTCCTGTATTATTTTCACTCACTTTCTTTCCTCCGATATTTTACTTGAAAACCAATCTTTCCCCATCAAAATTTGGATGGGGAAAGGCTGCTTTTCTACAATTTTTATGCTTTTGATTTCAATTCTTCTTCCTTAAAGTGAACCATCGCCCCTACTACCGGCATATGGATCCATGCTTCTACAACGGGACTTCCAGTTGCTTTATATAATGCCTCTGCATACGTTTGAAGCTGAGGCAGGTAACTTGCAGCACGTGAAAGCCAGTCTGCTTCTTTTCCAGGAAATGATTTGTGGTCGATAATGACCCAACCCTGTGGTGTAAGGATCAACAAATCAATCCAGCCGGAAGCCTTCTGCTGTCCTTTCCGCAAGTGAATTGGCCACTCGTTGTGTCTAGAAAGAAGATTAGGGTATTGTTGTGTAATAAATAGCTCCAACCGGTCCGATGCCTCAAGCATGGCATCTTCTGTAAGTGCGTGAATGTCATACCTGGTTCTCATGGCTTGTGCCATTCGGAATCTATTTTCGTTGGAATTGCCATGGTTATCAGAAGCTAAAAAGGCGTGGACCATTTCTCCAAGCACGGTCATATCCGGGTTTCCTGAAAGCGGAAGACGATTGCCAATGCGATGAAGTTTTGAACCACTAGATTCCAGTTCAGGCTGCTGTTGGTAGTTTATTTCTTCCTCACTCTTTTGTCCGCTTGGGCTAAAGCGTGCAGGAACAAATGACGAAGTTTCTACCTTTTTTCCGACATAGACAATTTCAGAATGTCCAGTTGATTCAGATTCAGCGGTTAGTTCTGTATCCTCATCAATTGATAACACTCGTACCTTACAAGCAAATGGCTTACCTTTAACTACGATTTTCCCCACTTGATTATCTAGGGAAGCATCCTCTTGATCAGCTTCTGCAATCCCAAGGTTCTGGATGACCTGGTTACCAGCCTCATCGGTCAATTCATCCATCCAACCTACCTTTGAAAAATCACGAGCTGTTAGCACAAGGTAATCTCTGGCCCTTGTCATTCCTACATACATCAACCTTTGATTTTCATCGGTTAGTTGCTGGACCCTCTGTTGAAGTTCAGTTGCAGCTTGTACATAAGTATCTAAACTGACATTACTTGATTGTGCTCCATATGGCCAAGGCCAATAATAAAGCCTGCGTCCATGAAGTGGATTTTCTACATTAAAGCCCGTTGTACTAACGGCTGTCACCCGGTCAAATACAGGCGGTTTTTTCTTCCCCACAGCCGATCTTTCTAATGAATTCAGGATGACAAAAGGCCACTCTAATCCTTTTGCCTTATGATAGGTTAATACCCGAACTGCCTGATCATCAGTCGATTCTGCCACAAGGTTTAATTCTTTGTCCTTTTCGACAGTACTTAAGAATAAAAGAAATCCACTTGTTGTGGCCGCGCTTCCATTGGTTGCGGCCGTCTCCTCATACTTTACCGCAATTTTCCGAAGGGCATCTAAGTTCGCTAGACGTTGATCACCTTGTCCCCATCTTAATACGACTTCATCCACTTTTGCCGTTACTAATGCTAAATCCAATACTTCAGAAGGACTCATTTGGACCATTTTTCCTCTTGCATGGTCTAAGGCTTGGATAAATGGCTCCGCAGCCATGATTTCTTCTCGCTTCTCGTGATCAAGCCAGCCGGATAACCAGCGCCCTTCACCCCAAGTGTCTGAAGAAAAGTGGATTAATTCTGCAAGCGCCAATGTATCGTTAGGGTCGACTAAATAACGTAGTGCGGCCGCGGCGAACACCACTTCTGGAGTAGCTAGTAATCCACTTTCACCTACGGTTGCGGCAATACCCAACTTGGAGAGTGCTTCTGCTACCCTCACGCACTCATCGTTCGCTCTGCAAAGAATCGCGATATCTCCTGCTTTTAAAGGTCGTGGTTCACGGGATATTTTATCCACTATGATATATTTATCTTTTTGAGCTAAAACCGTTTTTACTCCTTTTGCGATATGTGCAGCATCGGTGAGCTGATTTTTCGAATTCAAGTAAGTCCAGGTTTCAACTGCCATGGCCTGCTCTTGTCTGTCAGCCCGCTTTGGATCTAATGCAATTAGCTCCGCTGTCATACCTCTAGCTTCAAAAACTGGAACAAAAATCGCATTGACGAATTCAACTAATGATTGGCGAGAACGATAGGAGGCATCCAATACTTCAATTGCCAAATCAGGAATGCTTGTCATTGCCGTCTGCATCAACTCGGGGTCTGTTCCTCGAAAGCCATAGATTGCCTGTTTTACATCTCCTACCCATGTTGCTCTTTGGGCAATCCCACGAAGCTGCATGTTTAAAGCGATTTGTAATGGGCTCGAGTCCTGGAACTCATCGACGAATACATCGGAGATCCGGTCTTTTAACACTTCTGCATGTTGTTGGTTTTTCAATAAAGTAAGGGCTAATGCCTCTTGGTCAGTAAAATCGATTAATCCGCGTTTGCTCTTTTCCACCGCATAGGTTTCCATTGCCTCTGCCGCACAAGAAAAAAGGGCATCCATTGCGTCTTTCATGTCTTGATGAAGCCTTGGATGACGATCATGCACGGAAGAAGCTGCATGAATCGGTGAGACGGCATCTCGGCTTTTCGCTCCAGGTTTTAACTTGCTTAATTTTGCCCATAGCTGCCAAGAAATGAAGCCATTGTGTTCCCATTCCTTGAGCGCCGAATCAATATCTTCAACAACCTGTGCAGTAGCCTTCGTTGGATCTCCACCAGGCAGTTCTGATTTTGCAACCCGTAAGGCTGCCTTTAAATCTTCCTCCAGCTGATCAGGATTGGACAATGTCCCAGGCAGCCATGCAGACATGATTTCCCATGAATAGACGGCACAGTTTTGAACATCTTCTGGTTCCAATCCATTCTCACGAGCTAGTGATAAGATCTTAAGTACATGATCACGCCAATCCTCTAACCCGAGACGAATGAAAACCTGGCGATAGTCCCGGTAGAATTTATCAATGACTTCTGCTGCAATGGTGTGAAAAAGTGAGCTAGCTTCTGATTCTGCCAACACTTTTTGTACAGGTGATAACCCCATTTCAAGGGCAAATTCCCGTAACAGCCGTCCAAATACACTATTCATAGTACCAACATAACCATCCAGAATTCTTGCAGCAGATGTGCTATCGCCCGATTCTAGCAACTTGAGACGAACACGCTCAATGAGTTCTTCCGCTGCTTTCGTTGTAAATGTGGTGGCCATAATATTTTCTGCCGGCACTCCATTTTGAATGGATTTTAAAATTTCGTCAGATAAACGGGAGGTCTTGCCCGCACCAGCACCAGCACTTAACAGCTTTAACTTTCCGCTCATTTCCTCACCCTCCTAAAACCACAAAGATTCTGATATTCGCAATAGGCACATGGCGGGTCTATCGTTGATACAAATGTATCTTCACTCAACTCTTGGCCATCTTCCGTTCTCTTGTCCGTATTCCCTTTGGATGGAACACCTGGGGCGATAATCGTCCCTTTTAAGAGCTGTGACCAAATATCTTGCACAGATTGACGTAACACTTGATGAGACTCCAAAAGTGATGGACCCGCTACGTGATGGTCAGAAGGGAAATCCCCATGCGGCAAACTGAAGAAATCACCGCTGCGCAGCATAAAGTAGGCAACAGGAAGTTCTTGATTGTCATCTTCGGCTAAGAGCCAATGATAAAGAGTTAATTGTACTGATAAGTTTTCCAAGCGAACTTTGTAATTACTTGGTTTTCTCGACCATTTCGCATCAAACAAAATCTTGTTTCCTGATGCGGTTTCTCCGATAAGGTCCAATCTGCCGTTGAACTCAACTCCGTCACTCCATGTTTTCTGTAATTCTATTTCGGTATCTTGGATGGTAATCCCAGCATGATTCAACACTTTAAAAAATTTCTGCAAGGATTTCTGCAGTTTAAATCGAGTTTCACTGCGAAGAATTCCATTTTGCGGCTCTAGTAGTGTCGTAGCCAGCCTCGGTGTCAACTGATCAAACAAGTCCCCCGTTCGGATACGTACTTCTTCCTCGTTCCAATCGGTTTTTTCAGTAATAAGGTTTTCCAATATCACATGTCCTAGATTTCCAAGCATAATGGATTCATGCGGTAAAGAAAGTATCTTACCAGGTTTCACATTCGCAACATATGTAAAGGTCCATTTTAAAGGACAACCGATTAACCCTTCGAAACTGGTTGCAGATTCAACTTCCCGAGGCACGACGATATTTTCAGGAACCCTCCAAGTTCTTATTGGTTCTGGGATCTTGGTTGTTTGTAATGGAGTTCTTTCAAATTCCATTCCCGGAATTGAGAAACTTGATTGTTTCCGTATATCAGCCGCTTCAATGGTAATTTTTTTCTCGGTATTATGATCTTTTGCAATGGCATAGCGTATTTCGTCCCATAATGGGTGAATAGAAATTTCTTTGCCTTTCACTTTTGCAGGAGCAAAAAGAATCAGCCTTTTGTCAGACAAACGTGCCGCCCGCTGCCAAGCAGCTGCTTCTCTTCGACGCCGCACGTCCTCTTCAAGGAGGAGGACTCCATGTTCCCTTAACCATCCCCGTTCTTTCGATGTCCAAGTTCTGACACTAGGTCCTGACATGTTTTTATGAAAACCCCACCAAATGATGTTTTCTGCCTTACCCCAGATTTGCCCTGGATGATTGACGACTTGCCATTGGGCTGCTTCCTGTGTGTAACCGGACAATTTGGCTCCTTCACCTAAAACAGATTCTAGGATGCGCCCTACTTGCAAACGTGTCACCCTTTTTGTCCCAAGGGATTTTAGTCCTTCCATTACCTCTTGGGCATATTGTGTGGCTTGTACAAACATAAGGTCGTTTGTTGTTTGATAGTTCAATGCCGCCCATTGACTAACTTTTTGGCAAATATTCCTTAGTTGTTCAAAGGGAATGCCTTCGGTTGGGTCATAATAGTCATGATTCACCCACAAATCAAGCCTTGCTTCAAGGTTTTTTCTCCGTTTCTTCACTTCCTGTTCGTCCAAACCTTCTGCGGTCCATAATTCCTCGTAGGCATTTATTCCATCTTGAATTGCCTGCACCCATAGTGGCCCGCCAATTCCTGGATTTGCGGCTAATACTTTGGCTAATTTATACCTGATCTTTCCTGGTACAGGAGAGGTTGGAATTGTTAATAATTCGAGCATCCTATCCACCCTTAACGGTTCCCAGTAAGTATCGATGGTAAGCGGTAAAACTTGAAGAACTGCACGCCATTTTGAAAGAGCGTCCACTCCTGCTGCCGGTACTCCCCGCCTATTGAGAAGCTCATCAAGGAATAATGACCCGTCCCCTTTAATTAATACCGTATCTTCCGAGGTGTTTTGCTGCAGCCAGCTGATCAAAAAGTCTGCAGCATCCCATTCCTGTTCGGAACGAATAAGGAGCAAGCTCCCATCCCCTTTCGCCACTTCGGACGATTTTTCCCCTGCCATAACCTTTTGTAGAAGGGATAAGTCAGTATATGAATCCTTTTGTATTTCTTTTTCAAACATGGTTGATACATTCTGAGTTTCTACCCCTATTTCCTTTAATAAATCGATTAATTGAATGCACCAGGGATCCCATAGTGTTTTATCTTCATCAACAATATTGATTTTCTCTATTTGTACTTGCACTTGCTCTTGTAACCTTGAGATTAAACCTCGGACTCGATCAGGAAAACCACATAAACGGTTAGAATTAGCAAGCTCCAGCTCTGCCAGTGTATCGATCCATGCACTCCCGCCAACATGTACTAAAGGGTTCCATCCAGCTAACACTAACTCATCCCGGCGACGTAACAATTCCTTCGCTGTGTTCCAAGAATCAGTCTCAAAAGATTTTGAGAATAGCTTTTTACCAGAATCCTGTTTACGAATAAGTTCCTGCCACTCTGCAATCCGTAGGTTTTCCGATACATTCGGTACGGTTAGACCTAACTGTGTTTCTAGAATGCCGATTAAGCCGTTAAAGCCTGTTACTACGGTACCTACTGATGCCTCTTGATCTCCGAGTGCATCCGGATACGTGGTCGAATCTAGCCAATAGCCTAGCGTAATCTTCAAAATGGTACCCTCCTCGTATTTTATGTTCATAATCTTTTTCTCTTTTAAGTCATCAGGTTTTTGTGGGATAAAAAATAGAAAGAATAACTTGTTATTTACTTCCTTTATTTTACACAAAAAGGTATACCAAAAATAGTCCACCCTTTTAATAACATGTTAATAGCTTTAATCTGAACCATAATAAAATACTTACATTTATGTAGGTTTCATTTTAAGGCATAAGAATTAACACATTAAAAAATAGATTTCTAGTTTGTTTCTCGATAAAAGAAAAACAAAAAGAGACAGTTCTATGGTTATATAAAATAACAATAGGAGACTGTCCCTCTACTTTCTTTCCTCCACACAAGTCGCTTAGATCAATTTTCTAAGATTGCCCATTGATCCGAAACTTTACTGCCTGCCCGTAAAATTCCCGGGCGAACCCATAGCCAATTCCTCATGTACTGCCTGTTCTGGACAATATCCTTCATAACTTACCAACTCCATTTCTATGAGAATATCGAATACCTATTAATGCCATTATATGACTTTTTTCAAAGGACATAGGATGCTGGCACTTGATAAATATTTAAATTTTGTGAACATATCACCAAGATGATTTCTCTTTAAGTACTCATATAACTTGCCCACTTACAATATACTTCATTATAATGAGAATATAAGTAAATTCTGAAAACATCTTTTTCATCCATTTCTATTCTATCTTCCAATGATTCTTCTTATTTTTTACTCACTATCCATCTATGAAACTTCAAAATTCTGTATTCCATTTCAACAGCATGATCCACCTTCTTGTTACTGTAATTTTTTTTAAGCCACATTTTTCTGGACTTTTTATTTTCACTAATTTATTATAACAACTAGATAATAATTATTATAAATACTATTTAATAATTATTATAATTAATGTGTCTAAGTTTTTTACTAGAAACATAATTATATATAAATAAATTTACATAAAAGGAGAGATAAGAAATATGGATGGTAAACAAAATGGAAACATCCAGGGCTGCCCGTTTCACGGCGGTGCGACTAGTGTCAAATCAAGTGGTACGACCAACCGGGAATGGTGGCCTAACGCGTTAAACCTGAATATACTCCGTCAGCATGACAGAAAATCAAACCCAATGGGTGAAGACTTTGATTATACAGAGGAATTTAAAAAGTTAGACTATCCTGCGCTGAAGCAAGATCTTCGTGATCTCATGACAACCAGTCAAGATTGGTGGCCTGCTGACTATGGCCATTATGGTCCTTTCTTTATCCGTATGTCATGGCACGCGGCCGGTACCTACCGTTCTGGGGATGGACGAGGCGGCGGCGGAACTGGCAACCAGCGTTTTGCACCGCTTAATAGTTGGCCTGACAATGCAAGCCTGGATAAGGCCCGACGACTCCTTTGGCCAATCAAGCAAAAGTATGGGAACAAGATTTCATGGGCCGACTTGCTTGTACTAGCCGGTAATGTCGCGATTGAAGACATGGGTGGCCCGACAGTTGGCTTTGGAGCAGGACGTGCAGACATTTGGCATCCGGAAGAAGATATTTATTGGGGTACGGAAACGGAATGGCTCGGGGATAATCGTTATACAGGTGATCGTAACCTGGAGAATCCACTTGCAGCCGTTCAAATGGGGCTTATCTATGTAAACCCGGAAGGTCCAAACGGTAAACCAGATCCGGTGGCTAGTGCCAAGGACATTCGTGAAACCTTTGCCCGTATGGGAATGAACGATGAAGAAACCGTTGCCCTGATTGCCGGCGGTCACACATTCGGTAAGGCCCATGGTGCAGGTGATGCCTCTCATGTTGGTCGAGAGCCAGAAGCGGCTCCTATTGAAGCACAAGGCTTAGGCTGGATCAATTCCTACGGTTCCGGTAAAGGCCGTGACACAATCACGAGCGGTATTGAAGGTGCATGGACCGCGAACCCAACACAGTGGGATAATGGTTATTTTGAGCTATTATATGGCTATGAATGGTGGCTGACAAAGAGTCCTGCAGGGGCATGGCAGTGGCTGATTGTCGACCCTGCTGAGGAGCATCTTGCTCCGGATGCCGAAGATGCATCGATTAAAGTGCCAACAATGATGACCACGGCTGATATGGCGTTGCGTCATGATCCGATCTATGAGAAAATTGGTCGTCGTTTCTACGAGAACCCGAATGAATTTGCTGATGCATTTGCCCGCGCTTGGTTCAAATTGTTACATCGTGATATGGGTCCAAAAGCAAGATATCTCGGTCCGGAAGTTCCAGAAGAAGATTTCATCTGGCAGGATCCAGTACCAGCTGGTAATTATGAGATAACAGCTGCGGATATTGCCGAGCTGAAAGCAAAAATCTTAGACTCGGGATTAACTGTTAGCAAGCTAGTAACTACGGCTTGGGCTTCTGCCAGTACCTATCGCGGCTCTGACCATCGCGGTGGTGCCAATGGTGCCCGCATCCGCCTTGCTCCACAAAAGGATTGGGAAGTGAATCAACCGGAACAACTAGCACAAGTGCTTCAGGTACTGGAAGGCATTCAAAAGGAATTCGAAAAAGAAGTCAGCTTGGCCGATTTAATTGTCCTTGGCGGTAGTGCCGCCATCGAGAAGGCAGCCAAAGAGGCAGGCTTCAATGTAAATGTTCCGTTTGCTCCTGGACGCGGTGATGCGACCCAAGAACAAACAGATGCAGAAAGCTTTGACGTGCTCGAGCCTGTCGCTGATGGTTTCCGCAACTACCAAAAGCAGCAGTTCAGTGTAAGTCCGGAAGAGCTGCTCATTGATAAAGCACAACTTTTAAACCTGACTGCACCGGAAATGACCGTTCTTATTGGTGGTCTGCGTGTACTAGGTACCAACTATGGCGGCACGGCACATGGCGTATTCACCCATTCTGTTGGCCAACTCACCAATGATTTCTTTGTGAACTTGCTTGATATGGGTGTGGCGTGGAAGCCTGTCGGAGCAAACGTTTATGAAGGACGCGATCGCAAAACAGGTGAAGTGAAACGGACAGCGACTCGAGTGGACCTCGTGTTTGGTTCCAACTCCGTTCTCCGTTCCATTGCAGAAGTGTATGCTCAAGATGATAACAAAGAGAAGTTTGTCCGTGACTTTATCGCTGCCTGGATGAAGGTGATGAATGCTGACCGTTTTGATTTGAAAGCCGTTGAACAGAAAAAAGCTCAATTTGCTGGTAAGTAAGCCAGAGGCTATGTTGAATTTGGCGTAGATAGAAGAAGTCATAAGCGGAGGATTTCCGGTTAATTTTAAAAATGAGGGCTAAAAAGCTAAAATAGCAGGAGATATTCCGCTTAACAGCTTTAAATATACGCAAAACCCAACGATTTGAATCATATAAGCGGAAATACTCCCCTTATTTTTAAGGAAATAGTGGTATTTTCCAAATTAGCCGGAATTTCTTCTCTTATATTTGGAAATCAATATTCCGTTCGTTATATTAAATAGAAGAAACCGCCGTCGATTTGACGGCGGTTTTTATCATTAGTACCAGAAATATCATTATTAATAAGGTCCCGCTTCATGCCCTTTCTGTACAGCCTCTTTTGTTGCTTCGTTGGCAGCAATGGTTCCCTGACTAAATTTCGATTTACCCGCTTCACGGCCTGGAACTTGATTTTCCGTCTTCATTTCTTGGATATCTTTCATTACCTTCTCCATCCCTTCCTTCACACGGCGGCCATAGTCTTCATCGGCTTGGGTGAAATGATGGATCATGGCATCTTGAATTCGTTTGTCGCATATTGCCAGTGCTTCAGACAGGTTTTTGATTAATTCATCGCGCTCCCAATCGTCCAAGCTTCGATACGTATGGCCCGCTTGTCCGTAGTTGTTTGGACGATCAATCGGCGCACTCATGGCTGCTGCGTTATATACTGGCTGGTGAGGTGCACGGTTATCACTATTTGTTTCCGTATATCCGCCGAGCATCGATGGCTCATAGTTAATATGTGGGTTTTCTCCCGATTCTTTCGGGTTACGAATATCCATTTGGCCGCGATGCTGATTTGTGCGAACAGGTGCTTTCGGTGCGTTCACCGGCAGACTCAGATAGTTCGCACCTACCCGATAGCGCTGCGTATCCGAGTAAGAGAACGTACGCCCTTGAAGCATTTTATCGTCAGAGAAATCCATTCCATCCACCAGCACCCCTGTACCAAAGGCAGCTTGCTCAATTTCCGCGTGAAAATCAACAGGATTCCGATCAAGGACCATGCGGCCTACCGGTAACCATGGGAACTGATCCTCTGGCCAAAGCTTTGTATCATCGAGTGGGTCAAAATCCAGTTCTGGATGGTAATCATCAGACATGATCTGAACATAAAGCTCCCATTCTGGATACTCTCCTCGTTCAATCGCTTCATATAAATCTTGTGTCGCATGACCAACGTTCTTTGCTTGAATCGAGTTTGCCTCTTCTTGTGTTAGGTTACGAATTCCTTGCTTCGGCTCCCAGTGATACTTCACCAACACCGCCTCGCCTTTTTCATTTACCCATTTATACGTGTTTACACCAGAGCCCTGCATATGGCGGTATGTTGCTGGAATCCCCCATGGAGAAAATAGGAATGTAATCATATGCGTTGCTTCAGGTGTACGAGAAACGAAGTCAAACATCCGCTGTGGATTCGGGACGTTCGATGCTGGATCCGCTTTAAATGCGTGAATCATATCAGGGAATTTCATCGCATCACGGATAAAGAAAATTTTTAAATTATTCCCAACCAGGTCCCAGTTCCCATCTTCCGTATACATTTTCACCGCAAAACCACGTGGATCACGTGCAGTTTCCGGCGAATCTTTCCCACCTGCCACTGTGGAGAAACGCACCATTAACGGAGTTTTTTTCCCTGCTCCAGAGAACACTTTCGCGCGTGTATACTTCTCTACCGGCTCATCGCCCACTTTTCCGTAGGTTTCAAAATAACCAAATGCTCCCGATCCTCGTGCATGGACCACACGTTCTGGGACCTCTTCCCGATCAAAATGGGAAATCTTCTCAATAAAATGGTAATTCTCAAGTGTCGCTGGGCCACGATTCCCAATAGTACGGATATTTTGGTTATCTATCACGGGATGGCCCTGGCGCGTCGTCAACGTCTCCCGATTTACATCCTGTTCATTTGAAGCATTCACATTTTTGTTCTCTGTCAAAATAAGTCCTCCCTAAAAAAGTTATCCTTATTTTTCCTCTTAAAAGTGAATTTATTCAGCGTTAGAATAAGCTGGAAAAGCAGGTAAAAAACACCTACAAAAGGTAATTGTTCGAGTCATTTCCAGCAAAATACCCCGGATTTCTTCATAAATGATTGTGGGGGTTGCTAAAAATGTGCACAAAAAAAACGCTTAGATAAGCGTTTTTCACTTTGTTTTTTTACGCGCCTTAGAGGATTCGAACCTCTGACCCTACGCTTAGAAGGCGTATGCTCTATCCAGCTGAGCTAAAGGCGCATTTATGGCTCCGCAGGTAGGACTCGAACCTACGACCGATCGGTTAACAGCCGATAGCTCTACCACTGAGCTACTGCGGAACAATATGATGGGCCTAAATGGACTCGAACCATCGACCTCACGCTTATCAGGCGTGCGCTCTAACCAGCTGAGCTATAGGCCCATATTTATGTGGAGCGGGTGATGAGAATCGAACTCACAACATCAGCTTGGAAGGCTGAGGTTTTACCACTAAACTACACCCGCATTTATTAAATTGGAGGCAACACCCGGATTTGAACCGGGGATAGAGGTTTTGCAGACCTCGGCCTTACCACTTGGCTATGCTGCCTTTATGTATGGCTGGGCTAGCTGGATTTGAACCAACGCATGTCGCAGTCAAAGTGCGATGCCTTACCGCTTGGCTATAGCCCAATGGTTTATACAATATATGGGGCGGCTGATGGGAATCGAACCCACGAATGTCGGAACCACAATCCGATGCGTTAACCACTTCGCCACAACCGCCATTATAGAATCATTTGGCAGGGGTAGTAGGAATTGAACCCACACCAAAGGTTTTGGAGACCTTCGTTCTACCTTTAAACTATACCCCTCCATATAAAAAGGTGGCTCAGGACGGAATCGAACCGCCGACACAAGGATTTTCAGTCCTTTGCTCTACCAACTGAGCTACTGAGCCACACAAAATCTTTATCAACAGTAGTTACCTACTGGGGATAAAAGTACGGTCCGGACGGGACTCGAACCCGCGACCTCCTGCGTGACAGGCAGGCATTCTAACCAACTGAACTACCGGACCAGAGTTTTCTATTTGGAGCATGCTCCACGATTTGATACTGACCGCCCTGATTTCAGAAAGCATATTCAAGCAGCGGCTCAATCGTTGCGCTGTAGATCATTCGAAGAAGCATATTCGAACGTGCTCCACCCCGCGACAATAAGAATAGATTACGAGTTATGGAGGAGGAAGAGGGATTCGAACCCCCGCGCGGTATGACCCGCCTGTCGGTTTTCAAGACCGATCCCTTCAGCCAAACTTGGGTATTCCTCCGAATAAGTGGAGTCTAGGGGGATCGAACCCCTGACCTCCTGCGTGCAAAGCAGGCGCTCTCCCAGCTGAGCTAAGACCCCATATATTATTAGAAGCATGGTCGGGAAGACAGGATTCGAACCTGCGACCCCTTGGTCCCAAACCAAGTGCTCTACCAAGCTGAGCTACTTCCCGTTAAAGTGCGCCCTGAGAGATTCGAACTCCCGACCTTTTGATTCGTAGTCAAACACTCTATCCAGCTGAGCTAAGGGCGCATATGATTTAATTTAAATGGTGCCGAGGACCGGAATCGAACCAGTAAGGTAGTCACCTACCGCAGGATTTTAAGTCCTGTGCGTCTGCCAGTTCCGCCAAACCGGCGTAAGTTGGAGCGGAAGACGGGATTCGAACCCGCGACCCCCACCTTGGCAAGGTGGTGTTCTACCACTGAACTACTTCCGCAAAGGTTGTAAGTTATATTGCTCTTGCAAAAAACTTTGATGCGGGTGAAGGGAGTCGAACCCCCACGCCTTGCGGCGCCAGATCCTAAGTCTGGTGCGTCTGCCAATTCCGCCACACCCGCAATATTAATAGTTATTTTGCTTTCGCAAAAAACTCTAGTGAGCCATGAAGGACTCGAACCTTCGACCCTCTGATTAAAAGTCAGATGCTCTACCAACTGAGCTAATGGCTCAAAAAAAGCAAAAAAAATAAATGGTGCCGGCGAGAGGACTTGAACCCCCAACCTACTGATTACAAGTCAGTTGCTCTACCAATTGAGCTACCCCGGCGTAAAATTTGAAAAAATATTTAGTTTGAACACGCTGGTATTGTTACCGTCATCCTGACCTCAAAAAGCTTGTCCAAGCAGCAGCTCGGTCAGTATGCTGAAGTTCATTCAGGAAGCATATTCGGTCGTGCTCTACCAATTGAGCTACCCCGGCATAATCTTTGAAAGATAAATATGGTGGAGGATGACGGGATCGAACCGCCGACCCTCTGCTTGTAAGGCAGATGCTCTCCCAGCTGAGCTAATCCTCCAAAATAATGAAAGTTATTTTCACTAGCATGAAAAAACTTTGGTGACCCCTACGGGATTCGAACCCGTGTTACCTCCGTGAAAGGGAGGTGTCTTAACCACTTGACCAAGGGGCCATATTAAATATTGACGAAAAAAATAACCCAAAAGGGTTAGCCTGGCAACGTCCTACTCTCACAGGGACGCGTTTCCCAACTACCATCGGCGCTGAGAAGCTTAACTTCCGTGTTCGGTATGGGAACGGGTGTGACCTTCTCGCCATTGCTGCCAGACTATTTTGTGTGAGGTATCATTCCCTCAAAACTAGATAATGCTGAAGAAGTTTGTAAACTCAGAGTTCACCTTAAAATTAGGATAAGTCCTCGAACGATTAGTATCAGTCAGCTCCACATGTTACCACGCTTCCACCTCTGACCTATCAACCTGATCATCTTTCAGGGTTCTTACTAGCTTGCGCTATGGGAAATCTCATCTTGAGGGGGGTTTCATGCTTAGATGCTTTCAGCACTTATCCCGTCCGCACATAGCTACCCAGCGATGCTCTTGGCAGAACAACTGGTACACCAGCGGTGCGTCCATCCCGGTCCTCTCGTACTAAGGACAGCTCCTCTCAAATTTCCTGCGCCCACGACGGATAGGGACCGAACTGTCTCACGACGTTCTGAACCCAGCTCGCGTACCGCTTTAATGGGCGAACAGCCCAACCCTTGGGACCGACTACAGCCCCAGGATGCGATGAGCCGACATCGAGGTGCCAAACCTCCCCGTCGATGTGGACTCTTGGGGGAGATAAGCCTGTTATCCCCGGGGTAGCTTTTATCCGTTGAGCGATGGCCCTTCCATGCGGAACCACCGGATCACTAAGCCCGACTTTCGTCCCTGCTCGACTTGTAGGTCTCGCAGTCAAGCTCCCTTGTGCCTTTACACTCTGCGAATGATTTCCAACCATTCTGAGGGAACCTTTGGGCGCCTCCGTTACTTTTTAGGAGGCGACCGCCCCAGTCAAACTGCCCACCTGACACTGTCTCCCACCCCGATCAGGGATGCGGGTTAGAATTTCAATACAGCCAGGGTAGTATCCCACCGACGCCTCCACCGAAGCTAGCGCTCCGGCTTCTCAGGCTCCTACCTATCCTGTGCAAGCTGTACCAAAATTCAATATCAGGCTACAGTAAAGCTCCACGGGGTCTTTCCGTCCTGTCGCGGGTAACCTGCATCTTCACAGGTACTATAATTTCACCGAGTCTCTCGTTGAGACAGTGCCCAGATCGTTACGCCTTTCGTGCGGGTCGGAACTTACCCGACAAGGAATTTCGCTACCTTAGGACCGTTATAGTTACGGCCGCCGTTTACTGGGGCTTCGATTCAGAGCTTCGCTTGCGCTAACCCCTCCTCTTAACCTTCCAGCACCGGGCAGGCGTCAGCCCCTATACTTCGCCTTGCGGCTTCGCAGAGACCTGTGTTTTTGCTAAACAGTCGCCTGGGCCTATTCACTGCGGCTCTTCGAGGCTATTCACCTCAAAAAGCACCCCTTCTCCCGAAGTTACGGGGTCATTTTGCCGAGTTCCTTAACGAGAGTTCTCTCGCTCACCTTAGGATTCTCTCCTCGCCTACCTGTGTCGGTTTGCGGTACGGGCACCTTTTATCTCGCTAGAGGCTTTTCTTGGCAGTGTGGAATCAGGAACTTCGGTACTAAATTTCCCTCGCTATCACAGCTCAGCCTTATGTGAGAGGCGGATTTGCCTACCTCTCAGCCTAACTGCTTAGACGCGCATATCCAACAGCGCGCTTACCCTATCCTCCTGCGTCCCCCCATTGCTCAAACGATAAAGAGGTGGTACAGGAATATCAACCTGTTATCCATCGCCTACGCCTTTCGGCCTCGGCTTAGGTCCCGACTAACCCTGAGCGGACGAGCCTTCCTCAGGAAACCTTAGGCATTCGGTGGATGAGATTCTCACTCATCTTTCGCTACTCATACCGGCATTCTCACTTCTAAGCGCTCCACCAGTCCTTACGGTCTAGCTTCAACGCCCTTAGAACGCTCTCCTACCACTGACACCAACGGTGTCAATCCACAGCTTCGGTGATACGTTTAGCCCCGGTACATTTTCGGCGCAGAGTCACTCGACCAGTGAGCTATTACGCACTCTTTAAATGGTGGCTGCTTCTAAGCCAACATCCTGGTTGTCTAAGCAACTCCACATCCTTTTCCACTTAACGTATACTTTGGGACCTTAGCTGGTGGTCTGGGCTGTTTCCCTTTTGACTACGGATCTTATCACTCGCAGTCTGACTCCCACGGATAAGTCTTTGGCATTCGGAGTTTGTCTGAATTCGGTAACCCGATGAGGGCCCCTAGTCCAAACAGTGCTCTACCTCCAAGACTCTTACTACGTGAGGCTAGCCCTAAAGCTATTTCGGAGAGAACCAGCTATCTCCAAGTTCGATTGGAATTTCTCCGCTACCCACACCTCATCCCCGCACTTTTCAACGTGCGTGGGTTCGGGCCTCCATCCAGTGTTACCTAGACTTCACCCTGGACATGGGTAGATCACCTGGTTTCGGGTCTACGACCACATACTCAATTCGCCCTATTCAGACTCGCTTTCGCTGCGGCTCCGTCTCTTCAACTTAACCTTGCATGGGATCGTAACTCGCCGGTTCATTCTACAAAAGGCACGCCATCACCCATGAACGGGCTCTGACTACTTGTAGGCACACGGTTTCAGGAACTATTTCACTCCCCTTCCGGGGTGCTTTTCACCTTTCCCTCACGGTACTGGTTCACTATCGGTCACTAGGGAGTATTTAGCCTTGGGAGATGGTCCTCCCTGCTTCCGACCGGATTTCACGTGTCCGGCCGTACTCAGGATCCACTCAGGAGGGAACGAAGTTTCGACTACAGGGTTTTTACCTTCTCTGACGGACCTTTCCAGGTCGCTTCATCTACCCCGTTCCTTTGTAACTCCATGTTGAGTGTCCTACAACCCCAAGAGGCAAGCCTCTTGGTTTGGGCTATGTCCCGTTTCGCTCGCCGCTACTCAGGGAATCGCGTTTGCTTTCTCTTCCTCCGGGTACTTAGATGTTTCAGTTCCCCGGGTATGCCTTCCATACCCTATGTATTCAGGTAAAGATACTGTTCCATTACGAACAGTGGGTTCCCCCATTCGGAAATCTCCGGATCAAAGCTTACTTACAGCTCCCCGAAGCATATCGGTGTTAGTCCCGTCCTTCATCGGCTCCTAGTGCCAAGGCATTCACCGTGCGCCCTTTCTAACTTAACCTAAAAGGTTATTCTCTTAACTTCATAAGAGAGAAAACTAAAATGGCGATTACTCGATGTTTACTTTGCTTCTTCATTACGATTATCTAGTTTTCAAAGAACGATTAGTTTGAGAGAATTGTACTCTCAAAACTAAACAAACAAAGATCGTGTACAAACTGTTTTGTCTGGCTCACAGGTCCAGCTTGTCTAGCTTCGGCTCCTAACTTCTCGGCCGTTTCGATCCGTCCCCGCAAATCCAAAACCGGGATTTGCAGTGCCGGCTCTCCAACGTCTGTCGAAGTTGAACAGTCGCCTCCGCTTTTCCTATTATCCTTAGAAAGGAGGTGATCCAGCCGCACCTTCCGATACGGCTACCTTGTTACGACTTCACCCCAATCATCTGTCCCACCTTAGGCGGCTGGCTCCTTACGGTTACCCCACCGACTTCGGGTGTTACAAACTCTCGTGGTGTGACGGGCGGTGTGTACAAGGCCCGGGAACGTATTCACCGCGGCATGCTGATCCGCGATTACTAGCGATTCCGGCTTCATGCAGGCGAGTTGCAGCCTGCAATCCGAACTGAGAATGGTTTTATGGGATTGGCTAAACCTCGCGGTCTTGCAGCCCTTTGTACCATCCATTGTAGCACGTGTGTAGCCCAGGTCATAAGGGGCATGATGATTTGACGTCATCCCCACCTTCCTCCGGTTTGTCACCGGCAGTCACCTTAGAGTGCCCAACTAAATGCTGGCAACTAAGATCAAGGGTTGCGCTCGTTGCGGGACTTAACCCAACATCTCACGACACGAGCTGACGACAACCATGCACCACCTGTCACTCTGTCCCCCGAAGGGGAAAATCCTATCTCTAGGAGTGTCAGAGGATGTCAAGACCTGGTAAGGTTCTTCGCGTTGCTTCGAATTAAACCACATGCTCCACCGCTTGTGCGGGCCCCCGTCAATTCCTTTGAGTTTCAGCCTTGCGGCCGTACTCCCCAGGCGGAGTGCTTAATGCGTTAGCTGCAGCACTAAAGGGCGGAAACCCTCTAACACTTAGCACTCATCGTTTACGGCGTGGACTACCAGGGTATCTAATCCTGTTTGCTCCCCACGCTTTCGCGCCTCAGCGTCAGTTACAGACCAGAAAGCCGCCTTCGCCACTGGTGTTCCTCCACATCTCTACGCATTTCACCGCTACACGTGGAATTCCGCTTTCCTCTTCTGCACTCAAGTCCCCCAGTTTCCAATGACCCTCCACGGTTGAGCCGTGGGCTTTCACATCAGACTTAAAGGACCGCCTGCGCGCGCTTTACGCCCAATAATTCCGGACAACGCTTGCCACCTACGTATTACCGCGGCTGCTGGCACGTAGTTAGCCGTGGCTTTCTGGTTAGGTACCGTCAAGGTACCGGCAGTTACTCCGGTACTTGTTCTTCCCTAACAACAGAGCTTTACGACCCGAAGGCCTTCATCGCTCACGCGGCGTTGCTCCATCAGACTTTCGTCCATTGTGGAAGATTCCCTACTGCTGCCTCCCGTAGGAGTCTGGGCCGTGTCTCAGTCCCAGTGTGGCCGATCACCCTCTCAGGTCGGCTACGCATCGTCGCCTTGGTGAGCCGTTACCTCACCAACTAGCTAATGCGCCGCGGGCCCATCTGTAAGTGACAGCCGAAACCGTCTTTCAGCTTTCCCTCATGAGAGGAAAAGGATTATCCGGTATTAGCACCGGTTTCCCGGTGTTATCCCAGTCTTACAGGCAGGTTGCCCACGTGTTACTCACCCGTCCGCCGCTAGACTCCGAAAAGTCTCGCTCGACTTGCATGTATTAGGCACGCCGCCAGCGTTCGTCCTGAGCCAGGATCAAACTCTCCAAGAAAGTTGATTAGCTCATTTGTTACGTTGGCTCATGTTCTTCCTATATTAATAGAAGAAACACGATTAATATTGTTTGTTTGCACGATTTTATTTGTTTAGTTTTCAAAGAACAATATATCACTTTAATTAGCGACAGCGGAATCAATCTTAACACTTCGACTCGCAGAAGTCAACTTCTTTTTAAAATTGACTTAACCGCCTCAGCGACGAATAATAATATAACAAATAACCGGCAGGTAAGTCAACTTCTTTTCGCAAAAAAGTTTAAATATAAAAGAAGTTTTTAAAAGTATCATACTCTAATAACTTTAGTGAAAATTATTTTCCATAGATAAGTCCTGTATATACGCCCAATAGAATTGATTTGAAGAGATAAGATAAACACTTTATATTTTAAATTCCATGTTTGTCCATTTCTTTAATGCTTTTTTAACATACTTTATATAACACTCTTAACCTACATTTAATTGGAGGCTCTTATGTCTAATCAAATTAATATTTTCAATCTGCACGTAAACGGGATGGCACAAAATGCAAGCATTAATATAGGAAGAACCTTACACAATAGCCATACTGCAAACTTAAAATTATTTGGTGCTAATTTTTCAATGGGCGATTTTTCACCTAGTCATTCCCTGATTATTACGGTGATTCAAGATTCCGATATAAGTGATCAAGGTCAAAATGAAAATCCATCTTCATCAAGCAAAAGTCAATGATGGTTATAGTCCGAGATTTTGTAATAACTCCTTTGCAGATTCCTTTTGCGAACAGTGACTGTTATTGTTCGCCTGGTGGACTTTTTTTAATAGTTTAACAGGAAAGAATGTTAAAGAAGCACAGAGCATAATTGAGCCCTGTGCATTTTTATATCTTTCGCCATTATTCTATTAATAAGTACTAGCTAAATCCAGGATATCTCACTATTAAGCGTATGGTGACAGGGAGCCAGAGCTCCTTTTCAGACGACAATGCACATTGTTATAGATATAATAGAACAGATGTGTTATAATATATATAGAACAGATTGGAGGGAAAGAACATGATTATTCGAATTGAACCTGATTCCGATATTCCCATTTACCAACAAATCACCAATCAAATAATTGAAGGAATCGCTAGAGGATCCATACAGCCAGGTGACTCCCTGCCGTCTGTGAGGGCATTTGCAGCTGACCTTGGCGTCAATATGCATACTGTTAATAAAAGCTATCACCAATTAGAGAAAAAAGGAATTATCCGCATTGCTCCTAAATCTGGAGCAGTGATCTCGTCTCCACAAGATTTAAACGCATCCTCAAGAGATAAATTGAAAGAGGCATTTAAACCTCTTATCGCAGAATCTCTTGTGGTCGGAATGTCCCATGCGCAAATTCAGGAACTTGTCACTTCTATAATTGAAGATTTAAGAATGAACAATAAAAATCTCATCTAACAAGGAGGAGAAAATCTATGACTTTGGCCATATTTCTTATCATTGCGATTATTTTAGTAGGAATCCAAACCGCCGTTCCGTTTTTAGTAAAACGGACCGTTATATTTGGGGTCACCGTCCCAGAAAAATACCTAAAGAACGAAAAGCTTACCTCTTATAAAAAGGGATATGCATTACTACTTTCCCTTCTTTCATTATTGGTTTTAGCTGGCTATCTTCTTTGGGCACTAATTAATAACCCTTCTGAACAACAAACTGTGCTTGTCGGGACGGTCATCCAATTTGGCATCATCCTTTACAGTCTTACCCTCTATTTTTTCTATCATGGAAAAACGCTTCAATTAAAAAGGAACAACAACTGGGGTGAGGGTCTAAAACAAGTAAAAATCACTGATTTATCCGTTCGTTCCCAGGATGAAATGCTTCCTTGGTATGTATATTTACTGCCAATCGTAATTACAGTCGGGGTCATCGGATACACTATTCTCCAATACGACTTGCTGCCGAAGCAGATTCCAACTCACTGGGGAATAAACGGTGAAGCTGATGCCTTTACAGAAAAAACGCCTATGTCCGCAATCTTAATGCCGCTAACATTTTTAATTATGCAGTTCATGTTTTTAGGCATTCAAATTGGGACGAAGAAATCCGGCATTAAATTAAGCGCCACTAATACCAGCGCTTCGCGCATGCGTCAACTCACTTTACGGAAAAATTCAAGCTGGTTTATGTTTATCATTAGTTTCTTACTGACGGTTATGTTTAGTTTCTTTCAATTAAAAACGATTCATCCTGATTTATTTGCCGGAATTACCATGGCAGCAACGCCGATCCTTTTCCTTGTCATTGCCTTAGCGGGAACCATTGCCTTTGCTGTAAAAGTAGGACGATCAGATAAACTTACCAATGATGAATCTGAACTGGGAATAACCGATTTCGACGAAGATGCCCATTGGAAAGGCGGCCTCCTTTATTTCAACCGAAAGGATCCTTCGATCTTTGTTGAAAAACGATTTGGTGTTGGCTGGACACTCAATTTTGGCAACCCGATTGGTTATCTTATTGTCTTAGTACCGTTGGTGATCATCTTAGCGATATCTTTTTTGTAGGAACGGTCCATTTAGTGCCTGTCCCCCATTACTTTAGAGCAATAAAGTAGTGGCCGACATGGCACTTTATTTTTTTCCACATAATTCTTATTTGTTTTGACAAAATAACAAATATACTGTAAATTAACATATGTACGAACAATAGGATTTAATTTTACTAGAATATTCGTGTTTGGGAGTGTAATAAATGGATAATGTATTTGATTATGAAGATATTCAACTGATTCCTGCTAAATCTATCGTTAACAGTCGATCTGAGTGTGATACGAGTGTCACATTTGGTGGACATACATTTAAATTGCCAGTTGTACCTGCAAATATGCAGACGATTATAGATGAAAAGCTTGCTATTTTCTTTGCGGAAAATGGTTACTTCTATATTATGCACCGTTTCCAGCCTGAAAAGCGGATTTCCTTCATCAAAGACATGCAAGGACGTGGACTGATCGCCTCCATTAGTGTCGGTGTAAAAGAGGGAGAATACGATTTCATCAACCAGCTGGCCGATGAAAAGCTAACCCCTGAATTTATTACCATTGATATCGCCCATGGCCATTCCAACTCCGTGATTAAAATGATTAAGCATATTAAGAAACATTTACCTACTAGCTTTGTCATTGCCGGAAATGTCGGAACTCCTGAAGCTGTTAGAGAATTAGAGCATGCCGGTGCAGATGCGACGAAAGTTGGAATTGGACCTGGTAAGGTTTGTATCACGAAAATAAAGACTGGTTTTGGAACAGGCGGCTGGCAATTAGCTGCTCTAAGATGGTGTGCTAAAGCGGCAAGCAAACCAATAATCGCTGACGGCGGCATTCGTACACACGGTGATATCGCGAAATCTGTTCGATTTGGAGCCTCCATGGTCATGATTGGTTCTTTATTTGCTGGTCATGAAGAATCTCCTGGGGAAACGATTGAGAAGGACGGAAAGTGTGTGAAAGAATACTTCGGTTCCGCTTCAGAATTCCAAAAAGGCGAACGTAAAAATGTTGAAGGTAAAAAAATGTACGTCGAACACAAAGGCCGTTTAATCGATACATTGATCGAAATGGAACAAGATCTTCAGTCCGCTATTTCCTATGCCGGAGGCAACAAGTTAAAAGACATCCGGACGGTTGACTATGTTGTTGTTAAGAACTCCATCTTTAACGGTGATAAAGTGTATTAAAAAGTAAATGCCAGTTCCCCTAGCTTGGTTACCAAATGAGGGGAACTGGCATTTTTGTTATTTTTCATTTTTTAAACCAAAGCTATGAACGGAAAATACGGCTATACAGGGTGTACTTTTCAATCCTGTCGCGATTAGGTTCATACCCGATACCCGGAAGTTTAGGAATGGTAATCATCCCATCTTCAACGATTACCTCGGGATCGATAATATCTTCCTTCCAGTAATGGGCTGAGGCCGCTGTATCACCTGGAAGTGTGAAATTAGACAAGCTTGTGATCGCAATATTATGTGCCCTGCCCACTCCAGACTCTAGCATTCCTCCACACCAGACGGGAATTCCATTTGCCTCGCATAAATCATGGATCCGTTTGGACTCAGTTAGGCCTCCGACACGGCCGATCTTTATGTTTATTATTTTACAACTTCCCAGTTGAATCGCCTTTCTTACATCTTCGACACTATGGATACTTTCATCCAGACAAATCGGAGTCTCTATTTGCGCTTGCAGCTGCGCGTGGTCGATGATATCATCAAAGCCTAATGGCTGCTCAATCATGGTTAAGTTAAATTGGTCCATTGCCTTAAGAGTATCGAGATCATCTAGTGTATAAGCGGTGTTTGCGTCAGCCATCAATGGAATATCTGGGTACCGTTTACGTATCTCTGCTAAAATATTTACATCCCAGCCTGGTTGAATTTTTACCTTGATGCGCTTATATCCCTCTTGCAGACTAGCTTCTATTAAACTCAATAGTTCTTCGACCGTATCCTGAATCCCAATACTGACACCAACTTCAATCTTTTCTAACTTTCCTCCAAGAGCGGAAGCAAGACTTACTCCCTGCTGTTTAGCATATGCATCCCAGATTGCCCCTTCCAGAGCAGCCTTCGCCATGTAATTTCCTCTAATATGATGGAACCGTTCGGAAACCTCATCCGGATGTGAAATTGGCTCTTTCAGAAGAAGGGGAATCAAAAAATCCTCCATCATATGCCAATTGGTTTTGACGGTCTCTTCCTTATATGTGGCATCGATCGCAGCAACGGATTCCGCCCATCCCGAAATGCCATCCTTCGTTAGGACTTCCACTAAAATAAAATCTTTATCATATTCCGTTCCAACCGCTGTTGTAAAAGGGTGTAAAAGATCCATTTTCATATGTCGTAAAACGATTCGTTGTATTTCCATTCTATCTATCCCCCACTTCGTTTAAGTACGTTACTTAGTTAATACATAGTGATGGAGGTAAGGAAGATTACTCTTTCGTAATGCCGTTACCGTCCATCCGTTGCTTAAATAATAGCTAAAAACCTCGCGCGTTTTCATTCGCCAATCCAATGCAGTTTCTAAATCATTCGCTTTAATGGTTTGGAATTGATTCGGAACAGGTACATACAGAACATTCACATTCCATTGGTGATCAAGTAAAACAGCTTTTGGAACCGGGAAGCCCTGAGCATCCACTTCCACTTGAATCAAAAGGGGCACTTCTTCGCCTTTAGCAGAATCTTCCGTTGGCTTCGACGTTTCCCCAGCAATGTCCCATTCCACTAAAAAACGATCAGATGGTAAACCTGCATTCAGAACGTCAGGCATTTCACCGTAACAATTTTCAATATACTGCGTACAAACTCCACCTAATTTGCTTAAATTAAGATATCCATTAACCGTTTCTAATGGATCATATGTCCACACAATTAATCGGTAGCCCTTATTTCGAGCTTCTTCTCGCTGCCTTAATTTTAATTTTTCACCGATGCCCATTTTTTGAAAATCTGGGTGAATGCCCATACTGTGTGAGCAAAGATAGATGGTTGTCCCATCAAATCCAGGAAAGCTATATTGAAATCCAATTAATCGTGCGCCAGAAAAAGCGCCAATCACCAGCCCGCCACTTTTTACAACGGCAATGCTATGATTCACCGGGACTGGATCTTCATCCGCCCAAATAAGACTTTCTAAATCTCTCACGGCTGTCAATTCCTCTGCCGTATGTAACATACGTATCGTAATCGGTTCTAATAAATCCATCTTGAATAACGCACCTCCTGCACTTGATTAGATGACACTTTTAAGAAAACTTTTTAAACGATCACTATTTGGATTGCTGAATAGTTGAAGTGGCGGTCCTTGTTCCTCGATGACACCGTCACACATATAAATCACTCGATCAGCTACTTCTCTAGCAAATTTCATCTCGTGAGTCACGATCAGCATCGTCATTCCTTCTTCAGCTAACCCCTTCATAACATTAAGTACCTCACTAACTAGTTCTGGGTCTAACGCAGAAGTCGGTTCATCAAAGAGCATAATTTTCGTATTCATCGCCATCGCCCGTGCAATCGCGACCCGCTGCTGCTGACCTCCGGAAAGCTTCCTTGGGTATACATCCTTTTTATCTTTAAGACCGACTCTTTCGAGGAGGACTAAAGCCTGTTCGACGGCTTCTGCTTTAGACTTCTTTAACGCCTGAATAGGTGCCTCTATAATATTTTGTAAGACGGTAAGGTGCGGGAATAGGTTAAATTGTTGAAATACCATGCCCACTTCTCGTCTAATTTGTTGAATACTTCGCGGCGAATAGTTTAATTCCATTCCATCAATCGTAATTCGACCAGAAGATAGGGTCTCAAGCCCGTTCAGACAGCGGAGGAGCGTACTTTTACCCGAACCGCTTGACCCAATCAGAGCAACAACCTCGCCAGGATACACCTGTAAATTAATCCCTTTTAAGACTTCCAGCTGATGGAAACTTTTATGGACTTTTTCAATTTCAATAATAGGATGAAGATGATCTTTCACATGATTTGACACATTAGGTCCTCCTTTCACTATCGTTCGCTGATCGACAACTTAAATTCTACTTTTCTTAAGAAAAACGAGAATATCGTGGTCATCACTAAGTAAAGAACGGCTGCTGTAATATAGAATTCAATAAATGCATAATTCGTTGACGCAAATCTTTGTGAAGTCATCATCAATTCTGATACGGTAACAAGCGACGCAAGCGATGAATCTTTTAATAGTGTGATAGATTCATTTCCAATCGCAGGGATGCTTACTCTTAGCGCCTGCGGGAGAATAATTCTTCTCATAATTGTGGGATAACCCAGTCCAAGTGACTGAGCTGCTTCCATCTGCCCTTTTGGGATGGACAAGATCCCTCCTCTAAGAATTTCAGCAATATAGGCACCGGCATTTATTCCTAACGCCAGCACTGACGCGGTAAAGGGATCTAGTTCAATCCCGAGTTGCGGAAGGCCGAAGTAAACAAGAAATAGTTGCACCAACAACGGGGTCCCCCTCAGGACCCAAATATAAAAGTCGGCGAACAATGACAAAATCTTAAACTTTGAAATTTTCAGGATTACAATGATAATTCCCATCACTAACCCAAGTATTAAGGAAAGAATCGAGATTTCAAGGGTTATGATCGATGCCTTGAGTAAAAATGGAATGTATTCAGTTACAAGAGAAAAATCTAACATATCTTTCGCTCCTTATCGGATGTCTTTTCCAAACCATTTTTTACTGATTTCTTCATATTTACCGTCTTTTTGCATTTCGGCGATCACCTTATTGATTTCTTTACGGAAATCATTATCTTCTTTACGGATCGTCATGCCCGCTAATTCAGTATTTAATAGTCCATCAATTGCTACTAAACTATAATTTTGATCGAGGATAATTTTGGCACCGACGCCTTGGTCTGTTGAAACACCATCAAGACGGCCATTTACTAAATCTTCAAAAGCAAGAAAATCATTCTTATACAGTTTCACATCGGCCCCAAGCTTGGTTACCTCTTCTGCTGCTGTAGTTGAGATCGTTACCCCAATCTTTTTCCCTTTCATGCCTTTTGGGTCTTTTATCGAAGAATCTTTTGGAACAAACAACTGATTACCAGTGGTAAAATAAGGGTCGCTAAACGATACTTTCTTCTTTCTTTCCTCGGTAATCGCCATATCTGAAATGATAATATCAAACTTTTTCCCCGTTAATGCAGGGATCATACTATCCCATGGGTTTGAAACTAAAATCGCTTCCACACCAAGTCTTCTTGCCACTTCTTGAGCAATATCCACGTCAAATCCTTCTAACGCATTGCTTTTATTAATGTAGTTATATGGAGGGTACGCTCCTTCAAGAGCAATCTTCATTTCTCCCTGATCCTTAATCGACTTAAGTGTATCTCCTTTTACTGAACCGCTAGCATCCTTGCTCCCACCGCACGCAGCCATGATCAGGACTAGACACGCTATACCCAAACCAACCATAAACTTTTTCATCATAATCCCCCATTACCATTTATTTTTATGATTATTTAAAGCAGCCTTATATACTAGACTTGATAATATTTTCGTTCCATAGAGGAGTGCTTCCTGATTAAATTCCATCTCCGGGTGATGAAGACCAGGACGCAAGTCACAGCCAAGTCCAATCATGGTCGCCTTTATTTCCGGATTTTGAAGGGTATAGAAATGAAAATCTTCACCCCCTTGTGAAATACAATTGTCCACCACATTTTCTTCTCCCATGACAGTGGCCGCAGCCTCCTTTGCCATCTTAATCGCATCATTGTTTAATCTTGCGGCTGGAACAAATTCTTCAACGGTGGCGTTTATTCTTGTCCCAGTAAGAGCACCTACTTTCTCTAGCAAATCGAATGCTCTGGACTGCAGCTCTTCCATCGCTTCATTAGTTGCTGCCCGTAAATCTAAGATAAAATTTGCCGTTTCAGGAATGACATTGGAGGAATTTCCTCCAGCGTGTAAGCCCGTCATTTTTATCGAAAAAGAATCAGGGCTTCTTAGTCGAATGTTTTGCAAGGCCTGGATTACGAAAGATGCCGCTTCGATCGAATTGTTACCATCCTGGGGCCGCGATGCATGGGCTTGTTTTCCCTTAATAACACCGTATATGGTGGCACAGGAACTATGAACAATGGCAGGAGCGGCTTTCCCCAGGGGAACTTCCATCCAGGGTCGAAGATGGACACCAAATAGGTAATGGACACCTTCCAATGCTCCATCTCGGATCATTTGTAGGGCACCTTCGCCTTTTTCTTCTGCTGGTTGGAAAATGAAACGAACCGGCTTTGAACGATCTGGTTTACAAGCTGCAAAAGCCAAGGCAGTATGTAGTACCATCGTGCTGTGGGCATCATGCCCACAGGAATGATTGGGTTGGACCTTTCCTTTCACTTCTTGTAATAAGGCATCCAAATCCGCGCGTAAAGCAACGATTTCGTCACCTTCACCTGGTATATCGGCAATAATCCCATAATGACCAGGGAAGGTCTTAAAGGATATCCCCCCTTTTGCTAACTCTTCCTGAATATAATGGGACGTCTTTTGTTCCTGCCAGCTGGGTTCAGCCAATTGGTGCAGGTCAGCATAAGTCTTTAAAATGGTTTGCTCCTGTTCATCTATATAATGAATAAGCTGGCTCATGAAATTTCTCCTCTCCTCAAAGGTGCTCATTCAATAAAAACATGGTAATTCGTGTAAAGCTTTTCTAATTTCTCCTGTCTTGCTTGAATCTGATGAGAATCTTTCACCTTCATTCCGGCAATGATAAAATCCAACAATAGGATGGCTGGTGTGATGGAATGGGCGGCCGACTCTGAATCTTCCTCCGTGGTTAATGTAAGGTCAGCGATTCGACCAATGGGAGACAATAAGCGATCGGTCACGCAAATTAATGGAATCCCCTGATTTTTGGCACACTCTGCAATATGCAGAGTCTCCTTTGAATAACGCGGAAACGAGATAATAAATAAAACAGAACGCTCACTTAAATCTCCCAACCCTTCGTAGATTTCTCCAGTTGATGGGCAGAGTGTGACTTGATCCCGAAGAGAATGGAGCTGAAATGAAAACCAGTGTGCCGGCGCATATGAAGCACCCATTCCTAAAATGAAGATTCGATCGGCATTGATTAATTCATTAACGACCTTCCATAATTCTGTTTCATTCAGTTGGTGATTGGTTTGCCGTTGGGAAAGAATTTCCTTTTCCAGGATCTCTGTAAAGAGAGACGTGTGCTCTTCCTCTTTCCTTTCCACTTGCGGATCTGAACTAAATGGATGCAAACTTTTGTTTACGATCTGCTGTTGAATGTAATTCTGCATTTCACTGAAACCATTAAATCCCAATGCGTAGGAAAGACGAATGACGGTGGTTTCACTAACTTCTACCTTTCGTCCAATCATCATCGCTGTGCTAAAAGCGGATTCATCCAGTTTCTCTATCAAATGTTTGGCAACTTTCTTTTGCCCAGGTGATAAGGTATTATACTTTTCTTTAATAATCGTTTCAAAACTTTTCATAAGCCCTCCATACTGTGCAGTCAATACTTCATTTTTAATAAATGTTGCAGGAACTTCTTTATTGTTTTTTATTATACTTCATTTCTTGAATATTTAGAAAGATTTTTTTATTAAAAACTACATTTTTTGAGCATGTTCGGAAAAATGAATTTGTAATAAAAAAACACCCACAAACGTTGATTAAACGCATTTGTGAGTGTCTTATATATTATGGAGAATCCGGGTCATCCCCCGGCACGTTAAAGCATTAGCATACTGGGGACATACCCCAAAGTCTAAGTAGGATCGAGGTGTTCATTTATTGAAAAAAGTTATTATGGAGGATTCATTTTGGAGAGTTTACCTATTTTTTAACTTGTGAATTTCCCTGGAGTGTTCAGAAATCATCTGGTCATAATATTCAAGGTCTAGTTTTGTGGCCATGGAATTTTTGATAACTTTCACATCATCTATAACAATGTCTACTTTCGCTTCCATTGCATTCATTCTTTCGTTTGTTTCGGAAAGCTTTACATTCGTGCCTGCTACTGAATTAATTAATTGTTCTAATAAATCCCCTTGTCTTTTTTGTTCCGTCGTTAATCTTTGATCCATGTCAGTTATTTTTTGGCCTATGCCAGTGATTCTTTGATCCATGTCCGTGATCTTTTGATCCATGCCAGTGATTCTTTGGTCAATCGTGTTTACTTTTCGGTCCAAAGAATCAAGTTTGTCCAATATCAACTTGAGTATTTTTTCCATCATTCTCACCCCCCGCTTTTATAGCTTTTATTATAGCAGGTTAATGTAGATATTTGTCGAGGACAAACAACAATTCCAATCAAATTCGGAAAGCTATAAAAAATGATGGTACAACAAAAAAGCAGCTATTGAGCTGCTTTTTTGTTGTACCATTTTGATGACTTTTTAATAATTCTTGATCTACATCATCTACTTAAGTACTTTTTTTCATTTACCCTTGCTAAACTATAGATCTGGTCACATTCTTTTCTGGAGATAAAGAATTTTTTAAGAAATTCAAAGAAGTTTCTAATCGATTTTTAGCTTCTTCATCAATTTCATATTGATTATTTTCTATTTTTTTTATTTGATTATCCAAAATAAAGGCACCTTTTAAAATATGAGTTGCTCCCAGAGCAGCTAGTACCGGCTTCAATGCATAATCAACCATTAATAGATGTCCAAAGGTTCCTCCTATTGCAATAGGTAAAACGGTCTTACCTTCAAGACCATTTTGCGGTAAGAGATCCAGATAGGTTTTTAAAACTCCAGTAAATGAAGCTTTATAAACAGGTGTCAGAATGACAATTATTGATGAATCCTCAACCTTTTTATTGGCTCTAACAATTTCTTCACTATTAAATTTCGCTTGAATTAAATCCTGGGCAGGTAGATTTCGTACATGGATGATTTCTGGAAAGATATCCACCCCTTCTAAATGCCTCACAACTTCAGCCAACACCCCATTTAATCTTGTTTGTTCAGAAGGACTACCAGAAATAATTGTAATTTTACTCATCATTTAAACTCCCTTTCTTAAGTGGAATCTCTGTATATTCACAAGCTTTTATATGTTTCATATAAAAATAAACTAGGCTTTTCACTTTCTTTATCTATTATCGTTAAAAACTCTGAAATCTGTTTGGTCAGTCCCCCGTTTCCAAACCGAATAAATTTTTGTTGGTCAGACTGTTGTTTTTTATCCAAAACAAATCTTAAAAATGATAAAAGATAGAGTCGACGTGGCAGAATTTCCTTGAAGCCATAAGCATAAAACCATTGATCGATGGTGTTATATACGCCCCTGTTTATTCTGTATTGTTGATTACACCAATTGAAAAATTGTAAATCAGGTAAGTTTAGGTATTCATTTTGTTTTAAAGACCTCTTCACTCCTTCTGACATGTTTTTTCTCCTCCTGAAAATCCTTCGATGTTTTGTGTTTGATTCCTTGAAAATCACTTTTATTTATTTACGGATTTTTGCGTTGCAAATCTATTTTTTTCTGTACAATCAATTTGTGTAATGTAACCCGCATGGATGGTTATGACCAAAGAACCGTACTCTAAGTTTTTAAGCATGACTAAAATATTATCAATTTTTTCTTTATCAACTACTGCCATTTTGTTATCACCTCTCAGTTTTACCAATAAAGACGAGAATTCCTATTTGAATACTGTGTTTTAAGTCGAATGAAACCCATTACTCAATTTTCGTAAGTCTTAAATCACTAGTAGACATTTTGTCTTTTTTCAAAATTCGGTTCAATATATGGCTCACAGTTGGTGCAAATAATGGATGTTCTCTCTGCCTTGGAAAAGGTAGTTTAATAGGCTGGTTCATCACAATTTCCCCATCTTCAATTAAGATGACTCTATTCGCGAGAGCTACCGCTTCTTCTACATCATGCGTCACCAACACGGCCGTAAACTTTTTATCCATCCATAAATCTTCAATGAGCTGATGCATTTCGATCCGTGTCAATGCATCGAGAGCCCCAAGTGGTTCATCTAATAAAAGTATATTTGGTTCATGAACTAATGCTCTTGCAAGTGCGACTCTCTGGCGTTGTCCCCCTGATAATACGGATGGCCAATCATTTCCGCGGTCAGCTAATCCGACTTGTTCCAATACCTTTTCAGCCCGCTGCCGCCAGTCTGTTTTTAATCCCAAACCGACGTTTTGGACCACTCTTTTCCAAGGAAGGAGTCTGCCATCCTGAAACATGATTTTTGCTAATTGATTTCTACCCTCTAAACGTTCACCATCAGTATAGATTTCTCCATCACTAGCCGTCTCTAATCCAGCAAGTAAGCGTAATAACGTACTTTTCCCACATCCGCTTTTTCCTACAATCGCAATAAATTCTCCTTTTTGAACCTTAAGATTAATGTTTCGAAGTACTTTATGATTGCCAAATGATTTTTGTAGGTTAGTAATTTCTATTATAGTTGTTTCACGTTCTTTTTTTTCAGTCATTGATGACCCTCCTCCCTATTTTCGATAAGACGGATTCCATTGTAAGAATCTCTTCTCAGCTATTTTCGCTAAAAGGTCAGATAGTTTTCCGAGAAGTGCATAAAGAATAATACTTAATACGACGATATCCAGTCTCATAAATTCTCTAGCGTTCATGGCCATATACCCTATACCTGAATTTGATGCAATCGTTTCAGCGACAATAAGGGTGACCCAGGTAATTCCTATTGCGTAACGAACCCCAACTAAAATAGAAGGAAGAGCGCCGGGCAAAATAATGTTCCAGAATAACGAAAATCCCTTAAGACCGTAAACATTGCCCATTTCAATAAGAGATCTGTCTATAGAACGTATTCCGTGAAAGGTGTTTAAGTATATCGGAAAAAAAGTACCTAATGCTACTAGGAAAAGCTTTGCCTCTTCTTCAATTCCGAACCATAAAATCACAATGGGAATTAACGCAAGATGCGGAATATTCCGAATCATCTGTAAAGAACTATCCAACAAACTTTCTGAAATTCTCGACAGGCCGTTCAACAGACCTAACGCAAATCCGATTCCCCCGCCGATTAAAAAACCGATGATAGCTCGTTTACTACTTGCGCCGATGTATTCAAAAAGCTGACCAGATCGGGTTAGTTCAACCGCTGACTTGAATACATCGACAGGGTTTGGCAGCACGCGTGAAGATAATAGTCCCAATTGGCTTGTAAGCTGCCAGGCAGCAAGTAATAAAATGGGGACAACCCACGGAACAATCTGTTTTTTATTCATGTTCATTCACCCTTCACTTTAAGACTTTCGGCAATTCGTTGTTTGCAACAATTTCTCCAAATGGACTGATGATATTCGTTGAACCCGATTGAGGATCAGCCTTTGCTAATTGAAGATGCGGGAATAATAACTCAGATACACGGTACGCTTCTTCTAAGTGTGGATATCCTGATAGGATAAAGGTTTCGATTCCAAGGTCAGCATATTCCTTCATTCTTTGTGCTACCGTTTCAGGATCTCCTACTAAAGCTGTCCCTGCTCCCCCTCTAACAAGGCCTACTCCTGCCCATAAATTCGGACTGATTTCTAATTGGTCCTTACTTCCATTGTGTAATTCCGACATTCTCTGCTGTCCAACCGAATCAAACCGCGAAAAGATCTTTTGAGAGGAGGCAATTAAATCATCATCTACATATTTAATCAAATCATTCGCTGCCGCCCATGCTTCCTGCTCTGTTTCTCTCACAATGACATGCAATCGAATCCCAAAACGAACGGTCCGGCCCTGCTGAGCCGCTAATTTTTTTACCTCGTTTATTTTTTCTGCCACTTTTGCAGGCGGTTCACCCCATGTTAAATAGTAATCCACATGCTTCGCAGCTATTTCTTGCCCAATTTCAGAAGATCCTCCGAAATAAAGAGGCGGATAAGGTTGTTGTACAGGTGGATATAATAATTTTCCATTATCGATAGTTAAGTAGTCTCCAGTAAAGTTGGCCTCTCCTTTTTCCAACAAGTCCCTCCATATTGTTAAAAATTCATCCGTTAATTCATAGCGTTCCGTATGATTTAAATGAAGACCATCTCCTGCAAGTTCCACAGGATCTCCGCCGGTTACCACATTGATTAATAGCCGGCCATTTGATAAGCGATCAAATGTGGCTGCCATTCTGGCGGCTTGTGATGGTGAACTTAAACCAGGCCGTACAGCAACTAGAAATTTCATACGTGAGGTAACGGAAATTAAACTCGAAGCTACCACCCATGAATCTTCGCAAGATCTACCTGTTGGAAGCAAAGCCCCAGTAAACCCTAACTCATCAACTGCTTGAGCCACCTGTTTTAAGTAAGGCAAGGTAACAGCTCTGCCTCCTGTTGTAACTCCTAAATATCTTGAATCACCATGTGTTGGAATAAACCAGAATACGTTCATTTTTTAAGTCCCCTTTTTTAATGATTAGTTTTTAAAAGTGCTTCTTGTACTTCAATAGCTTCTGGAATTAATTTAAGCTTGTAAAATGCATCAGCGATTTGTTGCTGATCTTCTGCCGTTTGGTCACTTACTTTTTCTAATCCAAAAGATCTTCGATTGAGTGTTAATTCTAATGTATCCACACTCATTCCAATTTGAGGTGCAAGGAATTTGGCTGCTTCTTTTGGATTCTCTTCAACCCATTTATCTGTCGTTTCCAGTTCTTTATAAATGACGTCTAATACTTTAGAATTGTCCTTTGCGAATTTATTTGTAGCTAAGAAGAATTCGCGGTTGTTTACTAATCCTTCTCCATCTGCTAGGACCCTTGCTTTCGTAGCATTCTGGGCATCTGCTAAGAAGGGATCCCAAATCACCCAGGCATCTACATCTCCTTTTTCAAAAGCTGCTCGCGCATCTGCAGGAGGTAGAAAAATTGTTTTAATATCACTGTAGGGAATACCTGCTTTTTCCAATGCTTTAACTAATAAAAAATGGACATTTGAACCTTTATTTAACGCGATTTTTTTTCCTTTTAAGTCTTTCAGCGTTTTAATTGGAGAATTTTCAGGTACTAATATCGCTTCTCCTTTTGGATTTGCGGTTGCATTGGCATAATACACGAGTGGAGCTCCTGCGGCTTGAGCAAAAATTGGAGGCGCTTCTCCTGTATGACCAAAGTCTAAACTGCCTACATTTAATGCCTCAAGTAACTGAGGTCCTCCAGGAAACTCGGTCCATTTTACCGTATATCCAAGTGATTTTAGATCTTTATCCAAGGTTCCTTTTGCCTTTAAGATGTTTAAGGTACCGAACTTTTGATAACCAATATTAATGATCTTTGATTCCTTACTACTTGCTGCAGTTTTTTCTCCTGTAGCGGAAGAACTGCATCCACTTACTAGAAAAGACAAAACCAAGATGAATGCGACCCACCAATGATTCTTATATTTTTTTACCACAATTGACTCCTCCCATTTCTTCAAATACTCATTTACAGATTCTGAAACTCTACAATTCTCAAATAAGGATATTTTTGTTACTTTTACACACAATGAATCACTTCCTTTCAGTTGACTGATAAGTATATACGCTTAATCAGAATTAACTACATTAAACCTATTTATTTAGTCGGAATAAGGTAAATAAAAAAGGCCCCAGATCTCATCAAAACGAGAAAAGGAGCCTTCGGTAGTCCGATCAGCATAAGATTTAAGTTTTTTTACATCGAATTTATTCAACAAAAAACAATTAACCAACTTAACCAACTTGTTTACTTGGTTTTAAAACTATGATTAAACTTTATATTTTCATGCACTATTTGTCAATTGATTTTTTAAAATATTTCAAAATTTTTTTTGTGTGATTTAAAATAAGAGGCCCTCAATTCAAGATAATCTTACCTTGAATTGAGAGCCTCTATTTTACCAGTCTGTAAATAAATTATTGACCAGAAATTTATTTTATAATTTTATCTATAAATGTATTATCAATTATCTTTGAGGTATCTACTTTCTTATCAATAACCTTTTCCTTGTATAAAAAGTCTGCTTGTTCTTGATGTGCTTTAGCAAACTCCTCGGTTATTGGGGAAAGAATTGGAGTTGATTTTTCAATTACTTTATGAATGATCTTTTCGTCAACGCCTTGAGAAGCAGCAACTTCTTTTGAAACGGTATCAATATTTGCTACATACGATTGATTTGCCTCATTATATGCCTTTAGGAAAAGTTCTGTATAATCAGGATGTTCTTTGGTGAATTTTGTTCTTGCAACAATAAATCCCGGAGATAAGACATTTAAATCTTCTGAAGAAAGAATTGGTACTGCTCCGATTTGATAAATCGCTGTAGTTAAATAGGATTCCCATATTGACCAAGCATCCACCGAACCATTTTCAAGTGCAGGTCTTGCTTCGTCAGGCTGTAAAGGAACGATTTCTACATCTTTATCCGTAAGCCCATTTCTGTCCAGTGCCGTATATAAAAAATTATATGCTCCACTTCCTGGTGCGACGGCTATTTTCTTACCCTTTAAATCCTTCAAACTCTTATATTTTGCCCCTTTTTGTACTAATATCCCATAATTTTTCCTTCCATCACCTGTTACCCCAATGGCACGAAAATCAATTCCTCCTGCCTGCCCTGAAATAAGAGGGGGGGCACCAGTTGTACCGAAGTCAAGTCTTCCTGATGCAATTGCCTCAAACTCTGGAGGGCCACTCGTAAATTCGTTCCACTTTATCTCAACATTGTCTTTTTCGAATGCTTTCTCAAAAATTTTCTTTTCTCTTGCATATTGCAATACACCTATTTTCCCTTGGATCCCAATGTTTATAATGGTTTTATCCTTAGATACTTTAGCGCTGCTAGATGTCCGATCAACATTGCAGGCACTTAATGAAAAGACTGTTAGTAGTAATAAAACTCCAAAAAAACTTTTAAACCAATTTTTATTCTTTCTACTCATTGTTATTCCCCCTCGTTAACTTTTCAAAAGATTTATATAGACAGGTATTGATTGTCCGGTACTTTTAATCCATAATGCTCTCTTAACGTATTTCCAGTATATTCGGTTTTAAACAGCTCTCTTTTTTGTAGTTCAGGAATTACTAGCCGAATAAATCTATCTAAGTCATGATTCATCACTTGTGGCATAATGTTAAAACCGTCAGCCGCTCCATTTAAAAACCAATATTCTAGTACGTCTGCAATTTTTTGCGGAGTACCGGCAATCGTGAAGTGACCTCTGCCACCTCCTAAGCGGATCAACACCTGTCTGAGTGTAAGATTCTCTCTTTGCGCCAATTCAACGATAAGTTGTGTACGGCTCTTATGACCTTGAATTTCTTCAAGATTCGGAATTTCTGGAAACGGCTCATCAAGTGGTGCAGAAGTTAAATCTATTCCTACGCGATTGGATAACTTAAGTAAGCTATGATCAAAATTTATTAATTCTTGTAACTTATTCTCTCTCTCAAATGCTTCTTCTTTTGTTTCTCCAATAATAGGGCAAATTCCAGGTAAAATTTTTACTTGCTCCGGATTTCTTCCATGCTTAACGACTCTTTGCTTTACATCTTGATAGAAGGCAGCAGCGTCCTCAAATGTTTGATGCGCAGTAAAAATCACTTCTGCAAAATTGGAAGCAAATTCTTTGCCGTCCTCTGAGGTTCCGGCTTGTACAAGTACCGGTCGTTTTTGTGGTGAACTTGGTAGATTTAAAGGCCCACGGACTTGAAAGAATTCTCCTTTATGATTGATTTCATGTACTTTTTGGCTGTCAGCATAAATTCCAGCCTCTTTTTTTTCAACAATTGCATCATCTTCCCAGCTATCCCAGAGCTTAGTAGTCACACTCAAGAATTCTTTTGCCCTTTTATATCGACTTGCATGATCCGGAATCTTATTTAAGTTAAAATTCTGAGCTTCTTCATCCGTTCCTGAAGTAATAATATTCCAACCAGCTCTTCCATTACTTAAAAAATCTAGTGACGAAAATCTTCTAGCAACATTGTATGGTTCATTAAAACTAGTTGATACAGTTCCAATTAATCCTATCTTCTCCGTTACTGCGGCCAACCCTGATAATAGTGTTGTAGGTTCATAGGAAACCGCTGGGCCATTTTTTACTGACTTTGTTGAAGTTGACGTGCGATCTGCTAAAAAAATAGCATCTATTTTTGCATTTTCAGCCTTTTTTGCTATTTTTGCATAATACGAAAAATCAAGTGCTTTTTCCGTTGGGGCATCTGGATAGCGCCAAGATGCTTCGTGATGACCCAAAATACTTAAAAATAAATTCAGATTCATTTTGCGACCTTTGTTACTCATCATTAAGTTCCTCCAATTGTTATATAATTTTTTATCACCACTTAAGGACACCTTGTATTGAGAGCTAATTGTTACAACTATCCTTGAAAATTATCACGCCATTTCAATAATCGTTTTTCTAAATGGCGAATCAAAGAGTCGGTAATCTTTCCGAATAATGCAAAAATAATGATCCCAACAAAAATAACATCAGTTCTTGAAAATGTCCTCGCATCCACGATCATATATCCGACCCCTTCACTGGAGCCCATTAGTTCAGCTCCTACAAGGGCTACCCATGCTGCACCTAAAGAAAGACGAATTCCCAGCAATATATTGGGCATTGCTGATGGAATAACTAATTTTGTAATTTGTTGCCATTTACTAAATTCAAGAACTTTGGCTACATCTAAAAGTTTAGAATCTACACCCCTTATCCCTAAAAATGTATTTACGTAGATAGGAAAGAAAGCTGCTTTCGCAATTAAGAGTGTTTTAGAAAATTCTCCAAATCCAAACCATAAAATAAACAACGGCAGTACAGCCAGGGTTGGTATAGTTCTAATCATTTGCAAAGTTGGATCCAATGTTTGTTCCACTTTACCAAAAAAGCCTACAAGAATTCCGGCACCCAGTGCCAAAAATCCTCCCACTAAAAACCCACTTAGAGAACGGCGAAGACTGACGATAAAATGCCGGAATAATTCTCCATTTGTTGATAGTTCAATAAATCTTTGAAAAACCGTATCTGGTCGCGGAAATAAAGTCTCAGATACTATTCCAAGGAGCCCCGAAATCTCCCAAACTAATAGAATAATTATTGGTAGTATAATTTTCCGAAGAAATCGCATGAATTTTTCTTGCTTTTTCCCTTGTCCAAAGCTAACCAATTTTTGTGATTGAAAATGTACAGGCAGCAATTCCTCTTTTATTCTACTCAAGTCAATCTCCTCCTAAATTCCAGCACTATTTACTAACTCCAGCTCATCTACCTTTTCAAATTTATTTAAGAGTAAGTATCTTATTTCTTGAAAAGAAGATGATGATTTCTTTCTGGGAAATGGCAGGTCCACAGAGAAAATATCTTTGATCGTTCCAGGCTTGGAACCCATAATAATCACTTTATTGGCAAGGTATATTGCTTCATCGATATCATGAGTAACAAATAACATAGTAGTACGGTTTGCGTTCCAAATTTCAAGGAGGACTTCTTGCATATGGGAACGAGTAAAGGCGTCTAACGCTCCGAAGGGCTCATCCAATAACAATACCTTTGGATTTCTCAGCAATGCTCTTGCAATTGCTACTCTTTGTGCCATTCCGCCTGAAAGTTCTTTTGGATAAGATGCTTCGAATCCCTCCAGCCGAATCAGTTTAATTAACCGCTCCACTCCTTTTTTGATTTCTTCCTTATGTAATGGAAGGTCTGAAGCTATATTTTTTTCTACTGTCATCCAAGGAAACAGCCGCGGCTCTTGAAAAATAAATCCTTTATCAATCGATGGTGCTTTTACCTCACTACCGTCTAGAAAAATTTCTCCAACGTAATCGGAGTCTAGTCCAGCTATTGCTTTAAGTAAGGTACTTTTGCCACACCCACTTGGACCAATAATAGTAACCAATTCCCCCTCTTTACATTGAAAATTTATATTATGTAATACTTGGACTTTCCCTTTTTCTGTAACAAATGTCTTTTGCAAATTACGAATTTCTAACATTAGTCAATCATCACTCCTTCAGAATTCCTTTTTAAAACGAAAGGCTCCTATCCTTGATAAACAAGTCTAGGAGCCTCCTGTGATCTGGTCGGCAAAAATCATACTCTTATACATTACCCATTTGTAATATAAAACAAATCATCCTTCTCGTATATTAGTTTCCCCATGACTCTGGTAGACCAGGAAGCTTTTACTGGATTTTCCATTTAATGATTAATATTATAAAACTTATTAATCCTATAAATTAAGTGGGATTTTATTTTAAAAAAATTAACGAGATTTAATTGTTTCTTTTACCGACTCAATAAGTGTATTAACTGGCCGTTTTAATCCGAGATTCTCCCTTAATGTGTTACCTGTATATTCTTTTCGGAACAATCCGCGTTCTTGTAGTACTGGAATAACCAGATTAACGAAATTATCCAGACCACCAGGCAAATATGGAGGCATCACATTGAATCCATCTGCTGCGCCATTTTCAAACCATTCTTGCATTTGATCCGCAATTTGTTCAGGTGTACCTTTGATTTCCCGATGTCCGCGGGCACCAGCTATCCGTTGATACAACTGGCGAATCGTCAATCCCTCACGATCGGCAAGATCCTTTAATAATTGGAACCGACTTTTCCCACCATTTATCTGATTCAATTCAGGCAAATCAGGGAGTGGTCCATCAACCGGATTTCCTGATAAATCTACACTTATCATGCCAGACAAAAGAGATATCCCCGCTTCCTCCGGTATAAGATCCTCAAGTTGCCTCTTAATTTCTTCCGCTTCTTCCTCGGTTCTGCCAATAACAGGGAAAATCCCAGGCATAATTTTTAGATCCTCTGGTGAGCGGCCGTATTTCGCCATTCTTCCTTTTACATCCGCATAAAAGCTTTGAGCTTCTTCTAGGGTTTGCCATGCTGTGAAAATAACCTCTGCAGTCCGCGCCGCAAGCTCCTTCCCTGCTTCAGAAGAACCAGCCTGGATCACAACCGGATGCCCTTGCACTGGACGAGAAATATTTAATGGACCCGCAACAGAAAACCATTCTCCTTTATGATTAATAGAGTGTATTTTGGAAGAATCCGCAAATTGGGCTGCCTCTTTATCAATAATTAAGGCATCATCCTCCCAACTATCCCATAGTTTCGTTACCACATCGACAAACTCTTCGGCCCTCTCATAACGTTTTTCATGAAGGAGCTGCTGTTCTAAATTAAAATTTTGGGCTTCTACGTCAGTGCTTGATGTGACAACATTCCATCCTGCACGGCCGCCGCTCAAATGATCAAGAGAGGCGAACCTGCGGGCAACATTAAATGGCTCATTAAAAGTAGTTGATACAGTTCCGACAAATCCGATATTATTTGTTACAGCAGAAAGAGCGGATAAAAGGGTAAAGGGTTCAAATAACGTATTCACGGTTTGGCTGAGTACCTTTTGATTTTTCCCTCTCACTGCATAGCTATCTGCAAGAAAAACCATATCAAACTTTCCACGCTCTGCTGTTTGGGCTAGTCTTTTAATAAAATCAAAACTCATTGTTTGATTAGATTCCGCTTTTGGATGGCGCCAAGCTGCGACATGATGTCCAGGAATCATAAAAAATGCGCCTAGTTTCATTTCCCGATTTTTTTGAGTCATGTTTCATTCCTTCTTTCTTTTATTGTTGATTTGAATTGGTTTTCCAGCTTGAAAATTTTCTTTCTAATGAGATTAATAGATAATTTATGGCCACACCAAGCAATGAAATCGTAATTATACCGGCATACATTTGCGGGATTTGGAAGTTCTGTTGCGAATAATTAATGAGATATCCCAAACCTTCCTTCGCACCAACCATTTCGGCAGCTATCAATACAAGAATGGATGATGATCCAGCCATTCGTATTCCGGTAAAAATAGTCGGAATGGAAGCAGGCAAAATGACTTTGTAAAACAATCTATAGGACGGAAGTGCCATAGATTTGGCGGCCTTAATGAGTAATGGATCGACATTTCGAACAGCATTGATCGTATTTAAAAGAATCGGAAACGTACAAGCAAAAAAGACGATTGAAACTTTAGATGTCTCACCAATCCCAAGCAACAAAATAAAGACAGGTAATAAAGCTAAGGCAGCTGTATTGCGAAACACCTCCAGCACCGGATTTAACAATTCACTTGCCAATGGATACCACCCAATGATCAGCCCCAAAGGAATGGACACAAGGATCGCCAACCCAAATCCGAAAAGCGATCGGAGAATACTGGCCTGAAAATGGGCATATAGATCACCCGAAATCACTAACCCCCACCAGCTCTCAGCTACTGTTGAAAAAGGCGGAAAGAATGTGGGATCCACTAACCCTATTCGGGGAGCAATCTCCCATAGACTTAGTAAAAGTAAAATGACAATAGATTGTTTGACAAGACTTTGCACCCAATGAAAAGAAAAACGAATCCGATGGGATGCTTGCATTGGCGCTGTGAACGATTTACCAAAATCAGACATTTCCTCACCTCTTCTGTAAATTAATTGAACTTTGTTAAGCTGATTGATCCTTATTCTCAACTGATTGTGCTTTGTTTACTTCTTCTCGAAGCAACTCCCAAATTTGGTGACGCGCATTTGCAAAGGCTGTTGTCGAACGTAAATCTTCTTCGTGACTGGTTAAATGAAGCGGGTTATCAATAATTTGTTTAACCGTTCCCGGGCGGGAAGTCATTACTGCAACACGCTGTCCTAGATACACCGCCTCATCAATCCCATGGGTAATGAAAACAATCGTCTTTTTGGTATGTTCCCAGATTCGAAGTAATTCTGTTTGCAAGGTTTCACGCGTCTGTGCATCGAGGGCAGCGAACGGTTCATCCATTAACAGCACTTCAGGGTCAAACGCTAAACTTCTGGCAATGGCCACACGCTGCTTCATTCCACCTGAGAGTTCGTGAGGATAACGATCCTCGAAACCCGATAATCCAACCAGTGACAAAAAGTACTGTGAAATTTCAGCCCGCTCCTTTTTGGGAACACCTTTTGACTCTAAGCCAAATTCAATGTTTCCTTTGGCTGTCTTCCAGGGCAATAGCGCATACTGTTGAAAAACAATCCCCCGATCTAAACCGGGTCCCTCAATCGGTTTTCCATCCAATAATATCTGTCCGGAGGTTGGTTTCGTCAACCCGCCTAAAAGATCCAGCAATGTTGATTTTCCGCATCCAGATGGGCCTACTAATGAAAGAAACTCTCCACTGTTCACCGAAAAATGAACATTTTTAATGGCTGTAAATTCTTTAAGCGCTCCCCTTCCCTGATTTAAATCCCTTACTTTAAAGACCTTACTGACATGTTTAAACTCAATTTTTGCCGTCATCCTCTCACCTCATTACTTTTTTTCAATTTCACCCTTATAAGGATTAAATTCATTAGTATATAAATCACTTAGTTTCACTTGGCCATCTTTGAACTCACCATTTTTCTTCAGCCAATCGACCCAAATTTTAAATTCCTTTTCCTGAATAACTCCACCTTTCTCTGCAATACCAGTACTTTTCCAATATTGCAATGTGTTTGTATCTTCCTTGCGCCCCCGTTTCTTAATAATGGATTCATAACGCGCTATCACTTCTTCTCGTGAATGGGTTTGTGCCCACTCAATCGCTTTTGCTGTAGCCTCAACAAACTTTTTCACCGTATGTGGATTTTGTTTGATGAATTTTTCAGTAAACACATAGCTGCCGGCTGTAAAGGGACCCAGTAATTCATAATCACTAAAAAGCTTTCTAAGCCCCCCATTTTTTACAGCCAGATCGCCTAACATCCCAGTTAAAACAGCCACATCAATTTGTTTTTGACGAAGTGCTTGCTCTGTACTTACAGGTGGTAGAACAACTAAAGTTACTTTCTTAATTTCCTCATCTGTTAATCCATTTTGTTTTAAATATTCTTTTAAAACGAATTCAGCATGAGCTCCCATTGTGTTCATTCCAACCTTTTTACCAATTAGATCTCGAGCATCTTTTATCGAGCTTTCATTTAAAACATAATAGCCGGTGTATGTATCCTTATCACTGCCGTAATAACCAATGACCGACTTTAAAGGTGCACCGCTCGCTATTAATTTGGCAACGGCCCCGTTAAAGGCCCCGCCAAAATCGGTTTGACCGGTGGCTGCGTTTTGAATAGACGCAGGCCCGCTTGTTTGATTTCCAATCCATTCAAGTTTAATCGGACCAAGATAGCCTAAATCCTCTGCTAACTCGGGATAATTAACTGAACCAACTGACCCCTCATATTTTATTTTCAGAGTTTCATACCCGCCTTCTCCTTTATCCCCTGTGGCTCCAGTCTTTTTCTCCTGGCACCCAGCAGATATGACGATTGATAATACAACTAAAAAAAAAAGCGCTTTTCTTCCCCAAAACTTCATAACAGTTCCTTCTTTCTCCTTAGATTTATACCAATTCATCCAATCGGATATCAATCACTGGCAACGAGAAACACGCTTAGTCACTGCACATTCTTATTTGTAAGCATATTTCTCAATAAAAAAACCGGAGACATCTCTTTTTAAAGAAAAGTCTCCGGTCGACCGGTGGATAATATCGTTTTCCCATTGGATTACTTGGTTTTTACTATCCTAACAGTTCTATTTTTATTCGTCAACAGAAAATTTACAACTATCTAAATCCTTTTTCTTTTGTTTTTATATTTTACTATCTCTAATACAAATTCGGTAAATAAGGGAAACAATGATCTGGAATTCTTAGGGGCTTACGTGCCTTTTGAATTAAACAGCCAATCTATGATTATTTTTATGTAAGCGAAAGAATATTTTTTCTTTCCTCAAAATTCAAATTAAATGTTGACAGAAGTATTCTAGCAATTTAAAATCTCATTAAACCGATAGGAATTACCTAATTAAAATTCAAATGAATGCTGACCAGTCACCTGGAAGCCAGAGCCATATGCTCTGGCTTTCTTTTGTCTTATCGGTACATTACAAAGCGTCGCTTTTGCGGCTTAAAACAAGGAGGAAATAAAATGAGTAATGTTAAAGAAGTGCAAAATGGAGCAGCAATCGTAGTAACACCAGTGGCTGGACGTATTGGAGCAGAAATATCAGGCGTAAAACTTTCCGGTGACCTCGACCCCAATACAGTTAAATCTATCCGTGAAGCACTATTAAAGTATAAGGTTGTTTTCTTCCGTGATCAGAATCATCTTGACGATCAAGGACAAGAAGCTTTTGCACAACTACTTGGTAACCCAGTTGTTCATCCAACGGTTCCAGCAAAAGATGGAACAAACTATATATTAGAACTTCATTCTGATCATGGGGGCCGTGCCAATTCATGGCATACGGATGTAACGTTTGAAGCAGCGTACCCTAAATTCTCCATTCTACGCGGAGTAGTGATACCAGAGGCAGGAGGAGATACTGTTTGGGCAAACACAGCTACTGCCTATGAAAACCTACCAACAGAATTACAAAATCTAGCAGATCAATTATGGGCAGTCCATACCAATGCTTATGATTATGCAGCCAAGCACACGAATGTTTCCACTGAAGCGAAAAAACGACATGAGCAAATCTTTACGTCTACCATCTATGAAACCGAACATCCCGTAGTCCATGTACATCCTGAAACAGGAGAGCGCCATCTTCTACTCGGTCATTTTGTGAAAAACTTTATCGGGCTTTCTTCCACTGATTCGGCTCATTTATTCTCCATCCTACAAGGACATGTAACACAACTCGAAAATACAGTCCGTTGGAAATGGAAAGCGGGCGATGTCATCATTTGGGATAACCGCGCAACCCAACATTATGCAGTGAATGACTATGGTAATGCACAAAGAGTTGTCCGTAGAATTACCATTGATGGAGACGTACCTATTAGTTTAGATGGTCGCGGTAGTGTTACTAAAACATAAGTAAAAAAGATTCAATAGGTAATCTTCTTTCCATTAAGATAAGGTAAAGTTAGGCGATATTTATCCCAAAAATTGGCAGTATTAAATCATAATGACAAAGTTAATGGTGTCCTAAAGTAAAAAGCCTAATTTCTCCTTAATATACTGAGAAATTAGGCTTAGTTAGATAGTTAATACGATGTGGAAAGAAGTTTATTTCTTTTTTGCATCGTATTTTTTTGTAGGCAATCTGGAAATAAAAGTGGAGAAGTGATCTTCTACTTAAATAAATTAAATGCCATTTTTGTGTTGGATTCAAATAAATCCATAAATCCTTTTTGTGCAATTTTAAATTGATTTAAAGCTTCTTCACTAGTCTTTTTTTGCAGTTCGATACTATTTTTAATCGATTGTTGGAACTGCTCTTGTGCCTGATTTAATAAATTTAAACTTTCTTTATATGGAGATGAGGTCAACTGTTGAACACGGGTGTTTAATTCATCCAGTTCATCATTCCACTTTTCAAAAGTTTGGCTTGTTTCTTCACCGTAAACTGTTTCAATATTTTCCTTTATGTAATCGCGAACTTCAGCAATTAGGTTTTTCTGTTGTTCCTGGATGGAATTCATGTCACCAGTAATTTTCTCCAATGATTCTTTTTGTGTTGCGAATGCTTGAAGCAAAAGATTTTCTATTTCTTTTTGAGAATCAGTCACCTTATCCAAGCTGTTAGTCCAAATGTTGTAAAGAGATTCACCAAAATTTGTTACGAACTCATTGTTAAATTCCATTATATAAAACCTCCAATTAATTTATAACCATATATGTAAATTACACTTATAAGAGAGATTTGTCAAATGAATATTCTTTATATTGTTTAAATTGTTTTCTTTTTTCTTCATATATTAAATACAGAAGAAAAATTTACCATTATACCTAAATTGGTATTATAATATAAATGATTAGAACAAAAATATTTTTCATATCAAAGGAGGATTACATATGTCAAAAAATGTTCAACCTGGGGAATTTCATATTGGAACTGTAAGCGAAAACTGGACCGAGGATGCCCTTTTTTACGAGTATAGTACGGCTGCTGATCCAATTGGCAGTGGGATTATTAGTCCGATTCCTCCTAAAGAATTTGCACCTGAACTATATAATTCAGGAGAAACTCGTATTATATCATTGGATTTATCGAACGAGTTGAAAACCAAATATCCTGCAACAAGTCCGTCCCTGCTTGCACATTTTATCCGAATTAATGCAGGAGATTCGATTCAGACGCAACCAAACGCAACCAGTGAATTATACTATATTATTTCCGGGGCTGGTACAACCGAGGTCAATGGACAAACCATCAGTTGGAAAAAAGGTGACTTTTTAACACTTCCAGCCGGATCAAGTAGTCGTCATTTTGCGTCTGAGGATTCCACCATTTATTATATTTTGGACACTCCACTCCTTGATTACTTGGGAGCTAAAGCGACGGAAGCACGTTTTAAGCCGACACTTTATACGGCGGAACAGGCGAAGGCAAAATTAGATGAGGTAGCTAATGCACCCGATGCCCATTTAAAAAATCGTATCTCCATTCTATTAAATAATCAAAATTTCGAACAGACTTTAACCATTACACATGTTTTATGGGCTATGTTCGGTATTGTTCCTGTAGGCTCAAACCAAGCGCCTCACAGTCATAAATCCGTTGCCCTTGACTTTGTTGCTTATGCTGCACCTGGGACCTATACATTAGTGGGGGATAAGGTAGACCCTCTTACAAAACAAATTATTGATCCAATTCGAATTGACTGGGTAACAGGAAAAGCCTTCGTAACCCCGCCAGGGCTGTGGCACTCTCATCATAATGAATCAGGGGAACCAGCATTCATCATCCCAATCCAAGATGCGGGTCTACAAACATACCTTCGTACTTTGGATATCCAATTTACTCATTATGATGAGGAATAGGAGTATTCTAATAAAAGAAGAAAAAGTAGAATGAGAGTGGCTAAGTTTTGTGAGCGTAATATTAAGGAAACTGATGCGGACAAAGTCATTGACCTTCTTCGACTGCATTATCAAAATGATGTAGATGTTAGCATTGTAGACTGTTTTAGAAGGTGTTTAGAATGCAGGGTAAGACCATTCTGCCGTATTCAATTAACAACCATCGAGGCTGATGATGCTGAAAGCTTGGTAAATAAAATACTGCAAACGGTTAAAACAATTACGTAAGAAGACCATCGCACTCCGCGAAAAAAATCAAACCCAAGTGAGGATTAAATCACTTGGGTTTTTTCACGTTATTAAAATAGTGTCAGGCACCTTCTAAAATGATATGCTCCCGATAAAGTAGACAGATGAAATAATAAAAATCTGTTTACTTTTTTGGGGGCTTTTTCTATGGGGAAATATTCATCACAAGAAAAATTTGAGATAATAACGGCTTATGAAAACAGAAAAATCTCAGTTTCAGACTTTTGTAAACAACACCACATATCTTCTAGAACTCTGAATGATTGGATTTATCAATTTCAGACATATGGAACTGAATGGCTTCAGGGTTCGGGGGAATGGAAGCGGTATTCGAAGAAAGTAAAAACAGCTGCGGTTAATGACTTTCTTTCGGGTCAATTCTCTCAAGTTGAGATTGTACGTAAGTATGAAATATCAAGTCGTTCAGTGTTACAAGGATGGATTAGGATTTATAATGATCATAGAGAAATAGAAGAGACGAAAAGGGAGAAGAACTCTATGATTAAAGGCCGATCCACGACATTAGAGGAACGATTTGAGATTGTTATGTATTGCATACAGAACGGGAAAAACTATCAACAAACATCTGATCACTTTAATGTTTCCTATCAACAGGTGTATCAATGGATAAAGAAGTTTGAGAAGGAAGGACCGGACGGTCTAGAAGATAAGAGGGGGAAGCGTAAAACGGAATCAGAGTTAACCCCTGAAGAGAAAATACAGCGCGAAATGAAGCGGTTAGAGCAGGAAAATGAACGCCTTCGGGCGGAGAATGCATTCTTAAAAAAGTTGGAGGAACTCGAAAGGGGGCGGTTAAAGAGATAAGCCAGGTCCGTTTGGCCGATAAATATACAGCTATTCAAGAACTTCATGAGAAAGAGAAATTCTCCATTGTGCTATTATGTGAAATTGCGAGAATTCAACGCTCTTCTTATTATAAATGGCTTAATCGCACCCCTCCTGAGAATGAAAAGATGAATGAGGAAATCCTGGAGGAGATAAAACGTCTATATAAGAAAGTGGACGGTATATATGGATACCGCCGCATTACGATGAACCTAAATCGTACCTTACCAAAGTCCATTAATCATAAACGAGTGTATCGATTAATGAGAATAGCTGGAATACAATCCGTTATTCGACGCAAAAGGAAAAAGTATAAGCCAAGCACTCCACAACATGTAGCTGAGAACATCTTGAACAGAGAGTTCCACGCAGAGAAGCAAAATGAAAAATGGTTAACAGATGTAACTGAATTGAAGTATGGAGTCTCACAAAAAGCTTATTTAAGTGCGATTTTAGATTTGTACGATGGATCCATTGTCAGTTATGTATTAGGCAATTCAAATAATAATCCATTGGTATTTAAAACCCTCGATTTAGCTTTGGAAACTAACCCAGGAGCAAAACCTATCCTCCATAGTGATCGAGGATTTCAATACACTTCCCCTACTTTTAAAAGGAAAATTGATAAGGCAGAGCTGGTTCAGAGTATGTCGAGGGTCGGAAGGTGTATCGATAATGGACCAATGGAAGCTTTTTGGGGAACATTGAAAAGTGAAAAGTATTATCTGAACAAGTACAGCACCTTTGAAGAGCTGAAGAAAGACATTGAGGAGTACATAAAATTTTATAATTATGAACGATTACAAAAAAAACTAAACGGCCTAAGCCCCTTAGAATACAGGGCTCAAGCCGCTTAGTGTCATTTATTTATTTCCACTGTCTACTTGACGGGTGTCACTTCAAAATGGAGGTGCCTGACACTATTATCTGTCCACTAAATGAATTTTTCAAAATCCCTATAAAACAGATATTGATGAACGGTTATTTTCAATCCCTTGTATGCGCTCCTGATGGGTATACACATTAAATCCGTTAGCTCGGATAAAGCCAACTGCTGTAATTCCTAGTTCTTCTGCTAAATCTAGAGCAAGATTGGTAGGTGCAGATTTTGATAGAATAATTCCTACTCCAATCTTGGCTGCTTTTAGTAACACTTCGGATGAAATTCGGCCACTGAAAGCAATGATTTTATCCTTAAGTGGTATACGGTTAATCAAGCAATAGCCAAAAAGTTTATCGAGTGCATTATGTCGACCGATATCCGTTCGTGCTGCCACAATTCCATCCCTCGTACATAGAGCTGCATTATGGACCCCGCCGGTTTGTTGAAAATGTGAAGAGTTTTCTTGCATTTGCTTCATTAACTCACGGCATTGTTCTGGTGTAACCGTCAATTTGGTCATAACCGTTTTCGCTGTCTTTACATCGTTATGAAAGTAAAATTGCCGCCCTTTTCCACAACAAGATCCAATAAATCTCTTCGAATGGAAATCTTTTTGGATAGAATGTTTATTTACAAGATCAACGTATGCAAAACCTTTTTCTTCATCGATATGGATCGATTGAATATCCTGGTAGACTCGAATCACACCTTCAGAAGCTAGGAACCCGACCACCAATTCTTTCAATTCAGAAGGGGTGCACACCATGGTGGCAAACTCCGTTCCATCTAATATAATCGTTAGGGCAGATTCGACGGCAATGTCATCCTCTTCCTCGATGAAGTTTTGTCCATTGTACTTGACAATATTTTGAGAAGTAGTAATTTCCTTTAACAAATGAAGTACCCCTTTCCATGGATTTTCTTACCCTTAACCAACCTCTGTTTCGAGATCAGCAATTGGCTTTTCTAAATATTGAGTATCTTTCCGTGCATGATATCGTTCTGCTTTTTCTACATTAACAGTGATGTTATAATCCGGAATGCCGGCAAATTTCTCATAACGACCGCGAGGCAGCAAATAGTTCCCTTCTGGGAAATGAACTTCTAAATTTCCCTGTGCAATATCAACAAACTTAGCCGTACCTTGGAAGACACCAAAGCCGTTATAAACAACAATGCCTTCACCTTCAGCAATGCTTAATTTTTGCCCATCAACAGGACTCATTAAAATATCGTAACGACCGGCACCGTTTAACGGATCCACTTCTTTATACACCATCGAGTTAAACTGTTTGCCACGGCGGGAGGTAATAATAAATTGTTCCGGTTTTTTATTTAAATCCGGGATATCAACCGGAATTAAAGCACCTCTGCTATCTGGAGTTGGACAAACTCCATCTTCACATAACCAAGCACCACCCCACTGGAACACGTCTCCTTGCTTTTTCAAATGCTGAATTCCATTGTAATCAGGGTTTGCTTTGGCAATTTCCTCACGAATGGCCTGACCGTCAACAAAATCTACCAATTGGGCTGTTTCTGGTTTCACACGCTTCGCAAGGTCAAGATATATCTTCCATTCCGCACGTGCTTCTTCAATCATATTTTTGTTACCCGTAATTTCAGGAGAGAAGTAAACCATCCGTTCTGTTGATGTACTCGTGCCGCCTCCTTCTTGCTCATAACGGGTTTTCGCCGGTAACACGATGACAGCTTCTTTCGCATCAACTAACGTAGATGTGTTTAAAATAATATCTTGATGAACGCGAATCTCCAGTTCGGATAAGGCCTTCTCAATAAAGTCAGGGTCTGGCATCGTTTCTAAGAAATTACCACCAGAAAGGTAATATAATTTCACTTTCCGCTCATGATCTTCTGGAAGGACAATGTTTTCTAGAGTAACGCCAACGATATCCCCCTGCCAGTTTGGCAGGTCAAATCCCCAAAGCTGTTCGATTCGTTCTACATTTTTTTCGTCCCAGCCTCCGCCAGGTAAAACAAACGGATCTGCCCCCATTTCTCCGCTGCCTTGCACACTGGAGTGTCCACGGAACGGCATAAGACCAGCGTGCTTTCGCCCTAAGTGTCCACGCAGGAGGGCCAAATTTGCGACTTGAGAAATATTGTCTGTCGCAAAAGAGTGCATCGTCAGTCCAAGCGCCCACGCATATACCGCATTTTTGCTGTTTGCTAGAAGTTCAGCTAATTCTATGATTCTATCTTTTGAAACGCCTGATGACTCAATGATATCTTCCCAAGATTGATCTTGGACCTTCTTCTTCAATTCTTCGTAACCGTTTACATGATCCTCTACGAACTCATGATTAATTGCCGAACCATATGCTTTTACTTCCATATCAAACCAATGCTTCATAATTCCATGCATAAAGGCAATATCCCCGCCGATATTGACTTGATAGAAATCATCGGCAATTTTTGTTCCGAATAAGGCGGACTCAGGGTTTGAAGGAATCCAATACTGATCCATGGCTGGTTCGCGGTATGGGTTAACCACAATAATTTTGGTTCCTTTTTTCTTGGCTTCAAGCATATATTTTGAAGATACCGGTGATGAGTTCGAAGCAACACTTCCCCAAAACAATAAGACATCTGTTCCAATCCAATCTAGATAATTGGCTGTAGATGCTCCCACACCAATCGAACGTTTTAAAGCTGTTTTACTGGGAGCGTGACAAATACGGGAAGCGTTATCAATATGATTCGTCCCAAGAAAACGCGCGACTTTCGCTGCAACATAATAACTTTCGTTTGTAATCCCTCGAGCGGTTAAATAAAAAGCATATTGTTTTGGATCCAACTTTTTCATTTTTTCTGCAATGAGATCCATGGCGTCATCCCAAGTAATCCGTGAAAATTTACGTTCCCCTTTGCGACGAATCATCGGATAAGGAATCCGCCCCAGCTTACGAAGTTCAGTGCTGTCATATTTCTTTAGTTCATCAATGTCTGCATGCAGGATTTCAGGTTGAATCGCAGGCATTGTATTTAATCGAAGCACATTCAAACGTGTGGTGCAAACGTGTGGTCCATCCAATGTTTGGTCATATAACCCAGACACACCAAGTGCACAACCGTCACAAACCCCTTTCGTAATAATCCGTGTAGCATAGCCGATATTATCTTTATTATCCCATGCGATTTTCATTGTATCGCGGATATGCTGCGGCTTAATCTTCCCTAGTCCAAATGGAATCGGACTTACCCAGTATTTAGGAGCAGGTAACTTTGCCTTTTTTTGTGGTCCTGGATGTTGCGTTTTCCCCATTTTCATTTCCTCCTTAATTATGTCAATTGCTATTTTTCGAATAAAAAACCACCTAAGAAAATATTCATCCGTTAAAACGGACAAATAGCTCTAGGTGGTTAGTCTTTAACAGGGTCGCTGTCAAGTGCCAACAATATGTAGTTGAATGATGTTTTATCAAAATCAACTTTTTAGCTAAACTTTTCCTCAATATCTTGATCAAACACGAAGATTGACATCCCCATATCGTCTTCAATATCAATATCCACAAAGACACGAATGAATTTTACGCCCAGTAGTTCTTCCATTTCCTGAGGGTAGTTTTTTTTATAAATCTCTTTGACCATTTCTGTACGAGCAGATCGTAACATTTGTTTCCCATCTTCAGCGGAAGCAATAAATTTTTCAATCGGAGATAAATTACCTTCCAATTCACAAATTGCCCAGTTTTTGCAAAACTTTGTACGAACTTGACTAGGGCCTTTACCCATATGTCGTTTTCTGTAAGCGCGAACAATATTACTGAATTCTGCTTCATATTTATTCACATGACTCAACTCACTTGTTTTTACTCAATATTATCACTATGTTAATGATGTTTATTCTATAAGTATACTATATAACGGAATAAAAATAAAAACCATTGTAATAGATTCTTTGAAGATTCCTTAAAAAAGGCGGAATCCCAATTGAATCATTACAACGGTTCGCCTCAAACAGGTTCGCTGTTACGCACCAACTGTTATAATATTTTTCCCTTGTCATATGAGTTAAACCTTTTAACCGATCAACAGGTTCGCTGTTTCGTATTAAAAGAAACTCATATTTAATACATCGTAAATTTCACAAATTGTTCACATTTATCTTCTTAATTATAGCATGGTAGTGAAATCAGGACAATAGAAAATATTTTCAATTCCTGTTAAACCTGAATACAGTTTTTAATAAAACTTTTTTTGTTGAAAATATGCAATTAGCAATTGCCGAAAATGAATTGAATCTCTAATTGATATTCTTGACATTCCCTTTGCCCATTCATTGGACCAAATGGAGAAATATCCGCTTTTGCATCCTTAGTAAATGCGGATGTAATCCAGTTTGATCAACAGATTTCATAAAACAGCACCTTCTTATTTTATTCGTTTCATTCTTTTTTCCTTTTTGGCTTTCATGAGTTTTTGCTTTTTGACCATTTTCCTTCTTTCTAACTCTTTGGAACAATCTTCACTCCATGAAATTAATTCTTCATCAGACATTGTTGGTATTCTTTCAATTATTTCGTTTAATTTTTCCCATCTATTCATGTTTAAAAACCCCTTCAAAAGATTATGTTGATAGTCTTTGTTGGGTGTAACTTCTTTTATACAATTTTTCTTTTTTCTTTTCTTTTTTCCCTTGGCTAGTTCACTGAAAGTTATAGCGACCCTTGTTTTAGTGGATCAAAGGTTTGGATAGAATCTTTCATATTGAAAAAAGTGGATGAGAATAAAAGATTCAAATTGGACCTTTTAAAAACTTCGAAATCATCTATGATTAAAGAACAGCTTCTATTGCAACCATTATATAAAGGTACAAATACATGCGAAAGGAACTAATAGAAGAACTATTAACTAAAAAGGGGCAAAATTTATGGATCGTACCCAAGAAAAAAACAAATGGAGAAGGAATATTTTATTAGATCTAAATACCAAAAATATAGCTGCGGGGACAGTTGCAGGAATATTCGTGATAACAGGACCATCAGCTCTAATACTAGAAGCATCTTCAAATGGAAATTTTAGTACAGCACATACCATCCTATGGATATTTTCCGTTTATGTATTTGGAGGCTTATTAGGAATTTTCTTACCATTATACTATCGAATTCCTATTGTCGGGGGTCACTCCTTAACAGGAGTTGCATTTCTTGCCACTATGACAAACCAGTTTACTTTCAATGAATTAATAGGGGCATACATAGTTTCAGGGCTGTTGTTGTTACTCGTTGGATTACTAAGTTTTTTTTCAAGATTAGTAAATTTGGTACCTAGGGAAATTATTTCGGCGATGCTATCAGGAATGATTATGAAATATATGGTGAATTTTATTGTTTCCACAACCCAACTTTTTCTAGTTGGGGGTATTTCTCTGATCACTTTTTTTGTTTTTAGTAGATGGAAGACAAAAATTCCTCCTGTGATTGCAGCAATTGTCATTGGGACGATTGTACTATCCCTAACCTATCCCATAAATATAGGTAATTTGGTTCCAGGAGAGTTTTTTCCACAAATTCAACTACCAAATTTTAATACAGCTAGCTTTCTTTCTGTATCAATACCACTTGCATTACTAATTTTAAGTAACGATGTGGCAGTTGGGATAGGTGCATTAGAACAAAATCATTATCATACTCCCATAAATCGAATAGTTTCCTTTAGTGGAGTATTTTCTGTGATCTCGGGCTTCTTTGGGGGGCAATCGGCAAATATTGCCGGTATGGCAACCGTCATTTGTTCGGATGAAGAGGCAGGTCCGAAGGAAAAAAGATTCATGGGAGCAGTTGTTTCAGGTGCTCTCTTATTAATCTATGGCCTATTTTCATGGAAACTCGTTCCTTTTATTCAAGCCTTACCAAAAGAATTTATCTCCATCATTGTTGGATTTTCACTTCTTGGAGTGTTCAGCAAAAATATCCATCAAAGTTTCTCTGGTCCATCAATGAAAATAAGCACAACATTCGCCTTAATTATTGCATTATCCAATATTACATTATTAAATATAAGCTCTCCTATTTGGTCCTTATTGATAGGTACTTTGATTGCTAGATATATTGAAAAGGATACAATGGGAAAAATTGAGAATGATGGAAAAAGAACTGCTTAATTCATAATTAATATTAGTAACATTTTTCGAAATGAAAAAACATGAATCTAATTCTAATGCGCCCCAACTAAACCTTAATCCTTTTTACTACTTCAGTATAAAATGGTACACATAGAAACAGAATTCATTGTACAATGGCTATAATGAAATGGAGGTAATAAAAATGAAAAAAGTAATTATTTATTCACAAGAAACTTGCCCGCCTTGCCATGCGGAAAAATTATGGTTTAAAGAAAATGGGATTGAGTTTGAAGAAAGAGACATTCGGAAAAACGATCAATATTTGCATGAACTGATTGGACTTGGGGCTGTTGCTACCCCTGCAACCGTTATCAAAGATGGGGATAAAGAAGAAGTAATCCTAGGATTTGATCAAACGAAATTGGCTGAAATATTAGGAATATAAAAAGTACGAAAGAAAAAACACTGTATGAACAGCGATTGTTACTGTCATCAGTGTTTTTTGTCTTCGTATTTTAATTTATAGCCCAAAATGTTGATTTGCCAGCTCTAAAAATTTCTTGTTATCAATGGTCTCTTTAGATAGAATTCCATCTTCCCATTGGGTAAATGTGGTATCGGTTAGGGTAATATTTCCGTTTTTGGTTAGTCGGGTGATTAATGGGTGTTTGTTAAATGAGGATTTCGGGTGTTCGGCAATAATCGATTGGATTTCATTCAGATTCGCATCTTCAATAGATCTCTGCGAATCAAAAGTATAGCCTATTTTCCACTCAGTATCCTTATGCTTTAGTTTCATCTCTAAACAATAATCCCCTAGTTCATGATTTACTTTTCTAACCCTAAACTCTCCATTATCAGAAGTAACAGTCTCACCCGATAAAGGCACAGGTTTTAAAGGTAAATTCCCCCCAAAGCCTGTGTCAATTAAATACGTCTGTCCCTCGTGATTTAAAAGTACCGTTACATGCGTCCTTCCAAGTTGAATATACTCTTCAGCAGCATGATTATAAACAACACCGTCTGTTAGGACTGCGTTAAAGCCATTTTCTATGAGATAAAAATAAAAAAGCGGATTTAATTCGTAACAAAGGCCGCCTTCGTTTCTTGCCACAATTTTATTGATTACGTTTTCCTTTGTAATCTTACCTGTTTTGTTTTCAATAATTGATAAATTTTCAAATGGGATGTTACGTGCTGTTTTTTCAAGAACCTCCGGTAACTTTTCAAAGGTAATTTTTTCGATATTCGGCATACCTATTCTTTTATGAAATAAGGTTGTAAGGTTTTGCATTCCCTTCTCCCTCCAGTACTTTTTTTGCACTCCACAGCTTTTTAACTGACAACTAGAATTGTCCCGGTGGTACTCGATCCAATAATAAGTCCGATGGTGAACTTGCGTACAAATACAATCGATGCATCGGTCTTGTCATGGCTACATACAACAATTTGATGTCTAACTCTTCGTCACTGTAGGATTCTTCCAGAGAAACAATTAGTACAGCATCAAATTCCAATCCTTTTGAAAGGTATGAAGGTAAGATCACGACACTGCCCTTTTTCATATCTTCTTTTTCTTCTAATAGCTGTATTGGAAGATTGCTATTTTCCAGCATGTTATGTATTCGTAGGCACTCTTTGTCGGTTCTTCCAATAATCGCAATCGAGTTCAACTCTTCCTTTTTGATCAACTGAATATCATCTTCAAGGATTTGTTTTACTTGTTCTAAATTTGCAGGATCGATTTTCGTAAAGCGGGGTTTGTCCCCATGGCGGATGACTGGTTCCACTTTTGGCAAGTCTTGATTCATAATGGATAGTATGTCGTTGGCTAACTGCATGATCTCGACCGTGGTTCGATAACTCTTTTGTAATGTTTGATAATTCGCAGTTGGAAATATTTCCTTGACTAACGGTTCCCAGCTTTTTAACCCTCGATAAGAGTGAATCCCTTGCGCTAAATCTCCCACAATCGTAAATAATTCTGTTTCAAAACCCGCTCTAAGTGCGGCAAATTGAAAATAACTATAGTCTTGGGCTTCGTCAATGAAAATACTCTTCATTTTATATGGTTCTTCGATTCCTTCTAATTTTGCCTTCATATAGAATAACGGGGCATAATCCTCCAGTTCTAGTGCTTTTTTATCAAAATTTCTTTGACAATATTTACTTAACGCTCTGCATTCTTTCTCTGAAAGTGTACGTGAATACTTTTGTAAAAGTTCAGGCGAAGTCATCAGTTCCTTGTATAAAGTAAAAATATCTTTCTTAACAAAAGGCGCCATATAATTTTTTATCGCGACCTTCGACTCCTTCTCCACAGAACTGATTCTTTTTTCTTTTGAATCCATGAAACTGATTACTTTTTCCTTCCTTTTTTCTGATTCCGGCCGGCCGCTAAAAAGGAGTTTTTCTAAAGCCTCGTCATATTTGTTATTAATTTTAGAAAGAATCAGTGATTTTTTTAATCTTAGATCATTTGCTAAGATATTTTTAATTTTATCCAGTCTCTTATAGATAGGTAAGTATTGAAATTCTTGGATAAATAGTTTTTTGAGTCTCCCCCCTCTTATCAGGCGGGATTTTTCAATCATAAAATCCTCGGAAGGGGCCAAATTAAACTCAATTTCTTTTAAATAATGGTCGATTACCTCCTTAAATTCCAGAGATCCTTTATAACTGGAAACCCATTGAATCATGTTTGATTTTTCGTTTCCGTTAATGAGTGCCATTAATTTTGAATTAGGAGAGATTAATTTCATTTTCTTCCCTAAGCACTTACTCATAAATTCAATATAAGTCGTTTGTTTAATCTTGTTTACCCCGAGATCAGGAAGGACCGCGGAAATATAATCAATAAATAATTTATTAGGTGCAAGAATCATCAATTTTTCTGGAGGAAATCGATATCCAGAAGAGTATAGAAAGTAGGAAATTCGATGGAGAGCAATGGTTGTTTTTCCACTTCCAGCAGCTCCTTGAACGATAATGGGATGTTTAAGTGAGGCTCTAATGACTTCATTTTGCTCATTTTGGATGGTCGCCACAATCTCGGTTAAGCGATTATCTGCTTTTCCTGATAAGGATTTTTGTAATAATTCATCATGCGTGGTTAAATCGATATCTCTAATATCTTTTAAAAATCCATTCTCAATTTCATACTGCCTCTTTAGCGATAAATACCCACTTTGCGTTTCTCCGTAAGCATCATACGTTACATTCCCAAGACGGCCATCATAGTAAACATTGGCAATCGGTGACCGCCAATCGACAATAATAGGGATCTGATTGACACGGTCAAACAATGAGGCTTTTCCAATATATAAAATCTCTTCGTTGGTGTCACCACTGCTCGTAAAATTGATTCGAGAGAAGTACGGTTTGCCGATGATGCTCTCTAACCTTTCCAATTCACTCTCGGCTAATTCTAAAAATTGAGCATTCGTCAGGAGGGTCATGTAGCTTAAACTACTATCTGACGTATCCAATTCCGCAAAGGCTTCTTTCAAATTCTCCACGAACTGTTCTTTATTCCCCTTTGACATTTCCAACACGCTTTTAATAAATTCTTTCGTAAACTCTAAGCGTTCCACTTCTTCTTGATAATCTTTATGTTCCCGAACTGATTTTTGTTTGTTTGAACTCATTCTCTTAATCCGTCACCTCTCAATAGAGTTTATAGGGATGGAACACGCACAAAAAGAAACATCTACAATTTTTTTTGCAGATGCTTACTTTCACAATGGAGTTATATTTTACCATTTGGCAAGTGATAATACAATATTCTTGTTTACCCTTTGAAATAAAGTAAAGCAATGAGGAAAAGAATCAATCCTATTAAAAAAATAGGACCAAGACCGGTACTGTATACAAAGTAAATTCTAATATTCAGAAGCGCATGGACAATCAGAATGGCCAATAAGCAAACCAGTATTACAATGGTTAATTGTACATTTTTATTTCGATTTCGATTCAAGGAATTTACTCCCTTCTTAAAGCTCTACAGGGACAGTTAGTTTTTTATATAAATATTTTACAAGAGCTTGAAATATTCCTTTCGATACTCTCCCCCATATTTTCTTAAATTGAAAAGAATTTCCACTTTTGACAACCGAATATGATATAATTGTGATATCACTTTTATATCACTTATTCACGATGGAGGGAACGTAATGAAGGAAAAATCAATTTTTAAAATGAATGGGTTTGCTGCACTGGTCATTGCTCTTTTTTGTATTGGTTTTGGCATCTTTTTAATCGTAACTGGAACGATCACAGAGAAAATTACTGGCGTCATCTTCATGATTTTAGGGTTAATCCTTGCAACAAGTTTGACCATTGTTCAGCCTAACGAAGCAAAAGTATTAACTTTCTTCGGTACCTATCTGGGTGTCATCCGAGACCAAGGATTATGGGCAACCATTCCATTTACATTCAAAAGAAGTGTCTCCTTACGAGTGACAAACTTTAACAGTGAGAGACTAAAAGTAAATGATCTTGAAGGAAATCCCATTGAGATTGCAGCGGTTGTTGTATATAAAGTAAGAGATGCAGCAAAAGCATTGTATGACGTTGAAAATTATAATAAATTCATCCAAATTCAAAGTGAAACTGGTCTGCGTCATATTGCAAGCAGATATGCCTATGATTCGTTCGACCATGCTGAAAATCCATTAACCCTTCGTCAAAATAGCGATGAAGTCGCGGATGTGCTTATGTATGATTTACAAAAAAGATTGGATGTAGCTGGCGTGGATGTCATCGAAGCAAGAATCATGCATCTTGCCTATTCTTCTGAAATTGCTTCTGCCATGCTGCAAAGACAACAAGCTCAAGCTGTATTATCTGCTCGAAAAGTGATTGTCGACGGTGCCGTAGGACTTGTCAAAGCTGCGATCGACCAACTCGCAGAGCAAGAAATAGTTGAACTGGATGAAGAGAAAAAAGCGCAGATGGTCAATAACCTGATGGTCGCCATTGTCTCTGAAAAGGGAACACAGCCCATTATTAATACAGGAAGCATCTATTAAGGTCGTGTAATAAATGAGCAAACGAAAATCATTTCCACTTCGGATTGATCCGAAGTTATATGAAGTGCTGGAAAAATGGGCCGAAGATGAAATAAGAAGTGTTAATGCACAAATCGAAGTCATCCTAAAAGAAGCCGCTAAAAAGGCCGGAAGATTAAAAAAGGAATAGTTGGCACCGTTTTTTAGAAAATAAACCCCTAATTTTCTTAGGCTAAGCAGAAAGAAAATTAGGGGTTTGATGTCTTTATATGGGAAATGTAAGTTAGGGAAAATTCCTTCTTACATAAGCGTATGCTATACTCATCCAACCTGAGATTTTTGTACCAAACTGACCGGTTACATCATCCCCGATAACGTCTACCAAATGCCTTTGGACATACAGCATCAATACGAGCCAAATCTTCAGAAGTAAGTTCGATATCTACAACCCTTACATTGTTATTGGCTGCCGGTTGGCAGTTTGTCCTTAATCGAGTAACCAGCAAAAGTATAATAAACGGAGATTTTCCGGTTATATGCAGAATGGAGCTCGTTTCGAGTCAAGCCCATTATTATGTGTAAATTCATTCCTGATGAAAAACAATGTTAAGCAGCTGATTTATTTTTGGTGTACTGGAAGGGGGGTACCCCCCTTCCAGTACACCAAAAATTCGCGCTTCGCGGTTGCTATTTCTTCTCTTCTTGGTCCCGAATTATTCTTCTTCTTACTTCCTCAGCATAGTCCATTAAAACCGCACCAATTAATCGGAATGCGGATTGTGTATTAGGAAATATTCTAATTACCTTCTCTCTTCTCCGGACTTCCTCATTGATTCTTTCTAACGAGTTCGTACTTCGAATATGTGTATGGTATTTTGGTTTTTCATTTAAATATTGAATGGCATCTTCGAAGCCTTCTTCTAATATCTCTATCGCTTTTTCTAGTTTTGGATTATCTCCCAATTGCCCAATGAACTCATTTTTATATTTTCTTGCCTCTTCAACGGTCGTTACCTCAAATATTCTTTTTAAACCCATTTTCACTTCGTCCATGCCTTTTTTGGGCATATGCGTAATGATATTCTTTTTGAAATGCACTGTGCATCTTTGCCAAGAGGATCCAACAAACTCTGTACCAATGGCAGACTTTAACCCCTGATGTGCGTCAGATATAACTAGCTTAGGTGATTGTAGTCCTCTTGACTTTAGGTATTGGAAAAATCGTTGCCAGGCTTCAGTGCTCTCCCCATGATCTACTCTTAAACCTAGAATTTCACGTCTATTGTTCTGGTCAACGGCCGTTGCGATATATACAGCTTTAGATACAACACGATTATGTTCTCTTACTTTGATATACATGGCATCGGCAAAGATATAGGGATAGTACATCGTATTCAGAGGTCGACTTGCCCATTGATTCACTAAAGGATCTAGTTTTTCTGTGAGTGTAGATACAAATGATTTAGACACCTTTTGCCCACAGAGTTGTTCCACGATCTTTGAAACTTTTCTTGTAGAGACTCCATTCACAACCATTTCAAGCATGGCTAATACGAGAGCTTGGTCACAACGAGCATATTGTTCAAACACGGTAGTCGAAAATTCTCCACTGCGAGTACGTGGTACTCGAAGAGTAATTTTTCCAATGCCAATAATTAGATCACGTTCATAATATCCGTTGCGGTAGTCACGTCGTAAGTTAGAACGTTCATAGGATTCTGCTTGCAAGAACTCATCACGTTCTTTTTCCATAAAAGAATTTAATACCAAAACGATGGACGCTTTGATGACAGCGTCTATATTAGAGTTCATAACAGAATCTTTTAAATCATCGATATTTAGGTTAAACTGTACTTGAGTCATAATTACTTCCTCCACATTGTTTAATTAGCCGTTAACATTGTAACCATGAGGAATTAATTTGACTCATTTTCTTTTTACACAATTATATGGGCTTAATCTCGTTTCGGGGTAAATAAGGGAAGGTTTTCCGCTTATGCAAAGCAAAATCCCCTATTTTCGAATTTTTCGAGTTAATAGGCGGAATTTCTCCGTCTATTAAAGCCTTTTTTAATAATATTTCATAATTAAGCGGAATTTTTCCGTCTAATTATCAACCCGGTCGCTTCACTTGATCCCCCAACCAATAAGTGTGAACCCTCTTGATCCTAGATGCGAGAATCAGCAGCTTTTGATCGACCAGCTTATAAAGATCAATAAAATTGCTACTTAAAACGGCACTGAATGTACCGACTAGTTGATAGTTCCATGGAAAGAATAGAATTGGTTCCTCTGGTCATCAATAAATTCATTAAAAACCTAAACTCATACTCTATTTTCTTTTACTTGTATTTTAGTTATAATATATCTATATAATCGCATAAATTAAAATGACCGTGGGTGCTGGTAACACCTAACGGTCATGCAATAGCAGGTTCCGATGCAAGGGAATCAGCATTAAGTGTAAGTAATCCACCTTGGGCAGCTAACTTTAGGGTGGATTATTTTTTTTGATTAAATGATAGAACTGCAAGGATAAGGCTACCAAATCCAAACATGATCATAAAAGTTTCAAATACTGTCAATCAGCATCACCCCCTTTCTGATGGGAATGTGCCAATCACCCTTGAGAAATCCTACTCTATTGCTCTTTTATTTTATCATGTAATCTTAAAAATAGGAACATATGTTTTGTTTTAAAGGTGAAATAGGTCCTTACGTACGAAGTCATTCTTTGTCCCAACGTTAAAATGGTAATAAATTCCTAGGTGATAATTGAAAGTTGCTTTCACTTCGTTTGAAAAAATAAACACCATCCATAAAAATGGATGGTGCCTGACACCCATTTACTTATTTTAAAAATTTATAGAAGTCTAATCTCTGTGTTGCATTCTCTTTAATGATGATATCTACACCGGTATCAACGACTTTTTTAACATTTTTACCTTTTGTTACTTTCAATGCTGTTTCAACTGCCAAATATCCCATATCATAAGGGTTTTGGGCCACTGTACTAGATATTGTTCCATCCTTGATTAACTTCAGCATATCGGGTATGCCGTCTGCTCCAATGACTGGAATGGTAACACCTTGTTCCTTCAATTCCTTTATTACAAGCAATGCGGAGAGGTCATGAGTTGCAAAGATCCCCTTAATATCAGGATGTTCACGCAATATCTTTGTCATTTCTTTTTTTATGCTCTTGGAATCAGCCGATATCCCTGCTGTTTCAGACGCTACAATAATCCCTGCATCTTTTAAAGCCTTTTTTGCTCCACTGATCCGTTCTTTAAATACGGAGACGGACAAATCTCCACCGATAATGGCCACTTTATTTCCAGGCTGTAGCTGTGAGGCTAAGAGGGCGCCTGCTTTTATTCCTAATTCTTCGTTATTGGTTCCGATATAGGAAGTCTTATTTTCCCATGGAAAATCGTTATCTACTAGTAATACAGGTATTTTTTTGTTTTCAGTAAACTTTTCCAGTATAGGTATAACTGTGGAATCAGTAGGTGAGACAATCAATACATCGGGATTTTCTTGATAGGTCTTTTCTAATAATCTACTTTGTTCTATAGCAGATTCATTAACAGGGGCAATGACTTTCCCATCCATCCCAAAGTCACTGAACGCTTTTTCAGCTCCTGCTTTCATAATTTCCCAATATTGTGAGTTTAAATTTTTAAAAACAACAACAACTCTCGGTCTCTTATCTGCAAATGAATTAGAAATAAACATGAAAATAATAATGACAGCAATAACTATTCCAACAAGAAATACTAGTCTTCCATTTTTGAACACTATATCCTCCCCTCTCTTTTCATATAAGAAAAGAAACAATCACTGATTAGGACTGGCACTTAGTTGAAAGCGGATTGAGAAAACAGTCCCCTCATCCCCGGTTTTTATATCTATTTCGGCATGATGTCGTTTGGCAACACTGTAGCAGATCGCCAAACCTAATCCAGTTCCTGTCTCCTTTGTTGTAAAGAAAGGTGTTCCTAATTTTTGTAGTACTTCCGGGCTAATGCCATGTCCTTGATCTTTTATTTCTAAAATGACGGCCTGTTTTTCTGTATATGTTTTGATCGTAAGTTTTCCGTTAGACGACATGGCATCCAGCCCATTTAAAGCAATATTTAGAACCAGTTGACGAATTTCTTTCTGATCGATGAATATATCCGGACACTGATTTAACTCCAGCTTAACATGTTTGCTAGCCCGAAAGGCTTCTGCTTGAATTAATGGAGATAATGCTTCAAGGATCGTATTTAAGTTTTGCTTTTTCTTCACACTGACCTTGTTTTTGGCTAGATTAAGAAATTCTGTGATAATGGAGTTCGCCCTTGTTAATTCTTCTAACATCAAATCAATGATTTCTGCTGATAAATTTGCGCTGTCATTCCTTGATAATTGTAAAAACCCTTGAACAGTAGTCATGGGATTTCTAATTTCATGGGCGATTCCTGCTGCCATCTCACCGATTAAATTCAATCGGTCTAAGCGAGACATCTCTTTCTCTAGGTGAACGGTTTCTGTAATATCTGTTAAAACAATGAGTGTACATGGTTCAGGATGGATATCAATCATTTCAGTCGATAATAGTCCGTCGCGAATATCGCCGTTTTTCGTCTTATAGCTAATTTTCTTATTACGAATTTTCAAATCTAGATTGATAGGTTTTCCTGTGGATTCATCGATAAAATTCTTAACATTTATTTTGTGATTTTCCAACTCTTCCATGCTATAACCTGTAAAGTTTAACCAACTAGTATTTACTTCAATAAAGGTTAAATTCTTCTGAGAAAAAATCGCCATTAAACAGGGACTAGATTCAAAGATTTTACGAAATCTTTCTTGGGAACGGTACAGATGGCTGGCAATCCTTTCTCGTTCCTCTATCTCATTTTGCAGCCTCTCATTAGCCCTTAACAGTTCTTCCGTTCGATTTTCTACCATTTGTTCCATATTATTGAATTGAAGTTTCTTAATCTCTTCAATCTGCTTTCTTTCTGTGACATTTCGAATGCTGCAAACAAAGAGGTGTTGCTTTTCAATGGTGGTTTCACCAATTAGAATATCCGCATAAAAGTGACTTTCATCTTTCCGAGCAGCTACCGATTCTATCACTCTTCCTACAGATTCTTTTATTGAAGTGAAGAATGAAAACGAAGAAGCCTGGACACCCGTTCCCATCCACTCTTTAAAAAGCCCCACTACATGGCTGCCGATTAATTCCTCAGGACTGTATCCAAACATGCTTTTTACAGCAGGATTTACTGATAATATAAACCCTTGATCGTCAAACGTGAGGATCGTATCAACAATGGTTTCACCAATTGCTTTAGATAATGCCTCTGTCCGACGTAAATTTAAGGTGGTTCTATCTAGCCTTTTATTCATTTCATTCAGTTCAACTATACGTTCTCGATCGGTTTGAACGATATTTTCTTGATGATTTTGATGAATTTTTACAAATTGTTCAATTTTATATTTCAATGTTTTGGGATTAAAGGGTTTCATAATATAATCGATGGCCCCGACTGAATACCCTTCATGCACATGTTCCATATCAAAACTAATCGCTGTTATAAAAATGATGGGAATATGTCTGGTTTTTTCTCTGGCCTTAATAAGCTTCGCTGTTTCAAAACCATTTAGCCCAGGCATTTGTACATCCAGTAAAATAACAGCAAAATCTTGTTTTAGCATACACTTTAACGCTTCTTTACCTGAATTCGCGCTAACCAAGTGATAATTGGGAGATGTAAGTACAGCCTTCAATGCTAATAGATTTTCAGGATGATCATCCACCATTAATATATTTACCTTATTAGAATGGGGACTAGTTAACTTTTCGATAGAGTTTTTCTGATCCGTCAAATTCTCCGTAACAGTGTTCATAACTTGTAAATTTTATCCCCTCTCTTATACCCAACCCAAGAAACCCTGCTGGGCTTAGGCTTTTATATAGTAACGTGTGGACATGATTTTGAAGATCCTTATTAAAATAGATTAAGACATTACGGCATATAATAATATCAAACTCGTTAAATGATTGGTCTGTTACTAAATTATGCTGGGCAAAGACTACATTTTTTTGCAAAAAGGGATGGAAAAATACTTTATCATCTACTGCCTTATAATATTCCGAAAAGGCCCTTTTCCCGTCTGCCTCGATATAATTTTTAGTGTAGAGCTGCATCCTGTCTAATGGAAAGGTCCCTTGCTTCGCCTTTTCTAAAACACATTTGTTAATATCAGTAGCAAATATTCTCGTTTTTTCGTAAATCTCTTCTTCATGCAAAAGAATAGCCATAGAATAGACCTCTTCTCCTGTAGAACAGCCAACATGCCAAATTCGAATTTCAGGATAATCCCTTACTAACGGGATGATCTTTGTTCTGAATGTCTTAAAAAATGAAGGATCCCGAAACATCTCTGTTACATTAATCGAGAAATCCGAAAGCAATTCCCCCATGACAACTGGATCACGAAGTACCTTTTCCTGAAGCGCAGATATACTAGGCAGATTTTCCTTACGAACACGATGGTTAATTCTCCTTTGGATGAAAGGAAAGGCATAGTTTCGAAAATCATAACCATAAAATCGAAATACGGCTTCAAGCAGTAAATCGATTTCTATTCTTTCTATCTCATCTGTATCCATCTGTAGAATATCAGGTTTCTTTATCAAAATCTCTACCCCTCCTTACTATATAACCATACTTGCATTAAGGAAAATAACTGGTCTAAGTTGATTGGCTTACTGATATAATCCGTTGCTCCCGCCTCTAAACATTCTTCTCGGCTGCGTTTCATTGCCTTAGCCGTAAGAGCGATGATTGGTATGGTTTGAAATTCAGTCATTTGTCGAATGCGCCGCATTGCTTCAAACCCATCCATCTCAGGCATCATAATGTCCATTAAAACGAGGTCTGTTTCTGGGTTTTCCTTTAATACTTCAATTCCCTCACGGCCATTTTCTGCTACAATGATATCCATTTCAAACTTCTCAAGCGCGATGGTTAAGGCATACACATTTCGTATATCATCATCCACAATGAGAATTTTCTTGTTTTTCAAAGAAGAAATCCCCTCTTGTTTTATTGGGCCTTCTATATCTTTCAGAGAATCATCCTCATAAAGACTTATGGCGGCTTCTTCAAAAGCAGTATTTTCTACTATATGGCTGTTTGTTTGAATGAATGGCAAATATAAAGTGAAGGTGCTTCCATATCCCTTCGTACTACTTACCTCTATATATCCACCTAATAGCTGGGCCATTTCGCGACTAATGGAAAGTCCTAATCCAGTCCCGCCATATTGACGACTTGTCGTTCCATCTGCTTGTTTAAAGGCATCAAATATCGTTTTTTGTTTGTCTTTATCAATGCCGATGCCTGTATCAATAACGGAGAAAGCAAGCATCGCTTGTTCTCGGGAACCTCCCTCAATAAGCTCCCCACTGACGTCTTTTCTTTCCCTCCGTATATCTAATGATACACTGCCACGTTCAGTAAACTTAAACGCATTAGAAAGGAGGTTTTTTAAAATTTGCTGTAACCGTTGTTCATCTGTATAGACTGTCCCTGCTAAACTCGGTTGCATCTTAATTGAAAACTGTACATTTTTTTGAATCGCAAGAGGGGCAAATTGTCTTTCGATAAAATCTTGAACATCATGAAGATTTACCTCTTTTGGATTTACATCTAATTTTCCTGACTCCACTTTCGCCAAATCTAAAACATCATTGATTAATAGAAGTAAATCATTACCAGATGAGTAGATCGTCCGGATATACTCCACCTGTTCAACGGTAAGATTTCCATCCCCATTTTCAGAAAGTATTTGCGCTAAAATTAGTAAACTATTAAGTGGCGTTCTTAACTCGTGTGACATATTGGCTAGAAACTCGGATTTATATTGTGAGCTGAGCTCTAATTGTTGCGCTTTTTCTTCAAGATCCTCTCTCACCTTTTCAATTTCCCTGTTCTTTTGTTCAGAGGCTATATACTGCTCCTCAAGTTTTTCATTCGTCGTCCTTAATTCCTCTTGTTGTAACTGCAGTTCTTCTGATTGAGCTTGGAGTTCTTCTGTCAATGCTTGTGATTCTTGCAATAATCTTTCTGCTTTCATATGGCTAACAATACTGTTTATTTTGATACCAATATTATGAATAACTGCTTCCAATAACTTTACCTGCAGAGGACTAAACGACTCAAATGAAGCAATTTCCATGACAGCTTGTACTTCATTTTCAAATTGAATCGGTAAAATTATAATATTTTTGGGTGATCCTGCTCCTGTGCCTGATCCTATTTTTACGTAATGGTCTGGAACATTGGTGAGTAAAATAGAACGTTTTTCAAGGGCGCATTGTCCGATAAGTCCCTCTCCAATACGAAACCGCATATAATCTTTATTATCATCTAGAGAAGCATAGGCCGATATCTTCTTTAAATACTGCTCTCTCTCTTCCACTTCCTTAACATAGAAAACTCCGCAACTTGCTCCCACCATTGGAACAAGCTTAGTAATTAATAATTCTGCTAACATAGAAACAGTTTCTACTTCAGGATAGATGGTGGCTATTTCAGCAATTTTCGCATTGAGCCAACTTTGATCTTCTGCTTCTTCTTTTAATTGTTTCTCTAGTTTACTTTGTTCCTCTAGTGCATGGGCCATTTTATTAAATGAAACAGCGATTTCAGCCAATTCACCTTTAGAGGAAATCTTAATTCGGGGTAATGAACTAAAATCACTTGTGATCGCACTTTTCATAACTTCTGTTATTTTGTTAAGATTATTTGTGATACCTCTAATAATCCAAATCGTGAACACAATCCCAATACATAAGGCAATGGCAAGATAAATGTATATGATGGTGACAGCCCAGTTGTATGTGTCTTTAGATCTTAATAGTTCATCTTTCATCTTTTGTTCTTGCAATCCATAGAGAAGATCGGCAATTTGAATCATTCTTTGACTAATCAGTTCAGAATCCGTCCAAAAATCAGCCGGAATTTCCATTTCCCGATTTAGTTTTTTTGCTGTCAAAGCCTGTTGACCCATATATAAATACTGGTCATGCAAGGTTTTAAATTTTGCAATCAGTTCCTTCGATTTCTCCTGCTTGTCCATTTTTTCTAGTGATTCTATCGCAGATTGCAATTTTGTATGGGAATCTTCCCAAGAATTCGCTGCATCTAATTGGATATCTTTACCTCGAACAGTTAACATCGAGGTTAGTTCTAGACCTATTCTCGAAGTCTCGTATTTAATCTCGGAAGCCATTTCGATTCTTTCATTTAAATCATTTACAACAATGTTCATATTAACTGTCGTTTGTTTGAGCATGTTCATTAAAATAACCGCGATGATAAAAAATAACACTAGTAATGACCCAATGCTTGTATAGAGCTTTGTTTTAAATTTCATAAGACCTCCTTAATTCCTAACGTCTTTTAACTGTTTAATTTTTTATCGAATTATATTTATTGGAAAAAATAGAATATTTCAATCGCTAAATCTTTCTATTAAACTTACATATTTTTTAATTTTACTTTATGTCATTATTATCGTCTAGATAATCTTTTATTTATAGGTTGTGTTATACTTGTCTGTTGATTTCCGTACAAGCGCTGCGCTGTTGAAGAGATTGGGAAGAAGAAAACGTCTATCCAATGGTGCCCCCTAATCATAACAACCATCAAACCATCCTCTCAAGATAGAAAAAACGCCAGCCCATTGAAATAATTCAATGAGCTGGCGTCTTTAAGATTATAAAATGAAGATATGTTCATTTTATATTTATTAGACATTAAATTTTTCTTTTTCAACAATATCCTTAACAATGTCTTCAATAGTTACATTTCCGAGTACCTTTTCCATTGCTAATTGAGCTGCTGTCAATATAGGAGTAATAGAATCTTGAATGTTCCTTCCCACAGGGCAATTGGGGTGTGAGTTTTCATGGACACTAAACAATTCTTTTTCCTGGACTACGTCTACCGCCTTATAAACGTCAAGCAATGTTATATATGATGGTTCCTTTGCTAGTTTTGCTCCTGCAATACCCGGTTGTACGACAATTAACCCAGCTTTTTTTAACATCCCCATAATTTTTCTTATCAAGGTTGGGTTCGTGTTTACGCTGTCTGCTAAAAACTCCGATGAGCTGGTCCCCTCTTTATTTAATTCAATAAGAGCCAATATATGAATACCCACGGAAAATCGGGTGCTGATTGACATTTCATTCACCTTCTTACTATTTGATCACAATTATTGCACAATACATGTATTTAATTTGATTACAGCTTATTATACCTTAAAATTCATAAAAAATAAAAAAGGTAGATAAAATCGTTGACAAAAATCTTAGATGTATCTATTATGAATACAGGTATTTGAATTAGATACAAGCAAACATTGATTTTAGGTAAGCTATTAAAAATAATTGGAGGTAACGATCAATGAAAATATTAGTTACTGGAGCAACAGGTAAATTGGGGACAAAAGTGGTCGAGGCATTATTGAAAAATGTACCAGCAAATCAACTAGCTGTAAGTGTTCGTAACCCAGAGAAAGCAGAAGGATTACGGGCTCGTGGAATAGAGGTTCGTCAGGGAGATTTTGACCGCCCAGACACATTGGATGCCGCTTTTTCAGGAATTGATCGGCTATTAATTATTTCTGCAGACGGGGACAATGAAACCAGAATTAGACAGCATACGAATGCAGTTGCTGCAGCAGAGCGTGCTGGAGTTAAATTTATTGCTTATACTAGCCTAACCAACGCAGTAGAAAGTAAAAACTTCCTTGCTCCAACGCATAAAGCAACAGAAGAAGCTATATTAAAAACAGGCATACCTTATTCTTTCTTACGGAACAATTGGTACTTAGAGAATGAAAGTTCAAGTATTCAGGGCGTACTTGCAGGAGCCCCTTGGGTTACTTCAGCAGGATCAGGAAAAGTTGGCTGGGCATTGCAACAAGATTATGCAGAAGCAGCAGCAGTGGTCTTATCAGGTAAAGGGCACGAAAACACTATTTACGAACTTTCTGGCAAGTTATTGACCCAGGAAGAAATGGCATCATCAGTTGGATCTGTATTGGGTAAAGAAGTCCCTGTGCACCAAGTCGATGATTCCACTTACGCTGACATTATGAAAGGGGCTGGCGTACCAGAATTCCTTCTTCCTTTTCTTGTCGATATCCAAAAAGGCATTCGAGAAGGTACACTAGCAGTGGAGAGCAACGATTTTGAGAAACTTCTTGGACGTCCTGCTACACCAATTAGTGTGGGCTTAACTCAGATCGTTAAAAGTATCTCTTAAACAGGTTATTTGAAACTAATTAAAAAACCGACCATTCACGATTAAAGAGTGGTCGGTTTTTGCTTTAAGTGATTTCCAGTCATTTCAGATCGATATTACAAAATCAATAAATGTATCAACTTTACTATCTAAGAAACTAAGTGTCCCTTCATCCACCAACTGACCTGTTTGATCATCAAACTTCTGACTCGCTTGGCCAATCAATATTTCATTTCCACCTGGCGGCAGGATCTTAGCCTGAATACCAGGTGCTGCTAGAATCTCACGTAAGTGCATTTGAGCACGAACCGTTCCGAGCTGGCCCATGGTCACTCCTAATGCCATCACAGGTTTACCAATGAAAACCTTGTCTACTCTTGAAGCCCAATCTAACGCATTCTTTAACACACCAGGAATGGACCAATTGAATTCTGGAGTAATAATGAGAACCCCATCAGCACTTGCGATTGCCTCCTTAAATTCCTTTACAGATTGTGGTGGGTTGTTCTCCTCGTCCTGGTCAAAATATGGGAGAGAACGGATATCAGCAATTTCAATCTCCATTTTATCCTCGTAACGGTCTTGGATTGTTTTTGCTAGATGCATGTTATACGATTCTTTTCTTAAGCTACCTACAATTGCCACAATTTTCATGATAAACCTCCAAAGTATTATTAATTATCATATTTTTCACTATAGTTAATCGTAAATCTTTCTACAACATTCTTGCTTGCGGAAATTCCAAATAATGTATTTATTATCACTTCAGTTGTAGATTGCTGCTAAGTTCCAGCTCACTTGCATCAATATTTTGATACTCCGTTTCTAATTCACTCAAAGTCCATTCATAGAGATGTTTATTATTTTTTTTGTAAATTCCGAACCTAATGAGTTCATTTATTAAATATTGCCTTTTTTGATGAGCAGAAATTCGTTTGATTTTTTTCATAAAGAAGGCTAACAACTCCTTTCCACAAATGCAATTATAAATGACAATTTTTAATAATTTGTCGATTGAGCGTGTATTTAATGACTTTTAAAGAAATTGTCAGTCACCTTTAATAAAAGACAAAAAGTTGCCTTTTTTGTTACGATTGAAATTAACTTTTAATCAAATGTAATGTGATCGCAAACCTTAAAAGTTTTATGTATAGTACCCAAAATTAAACTTTTAACACAAATATTTTTCTACAAATAGGAATTGTAATATTTGATTTACCGTCTTAATTTGTCCTTTAAAGAAGGAATTTTCCATTTCTTCATGAAATTTGAGGATTAATGTAGATAAGTTTTTTAACGTAATAGCAGGAAAAATACCTCTCGTTACAAAAATAGTAAAGAAGACGAAACGGATGTCTAACGAATAAGTTGAAAGGTGGTCATTTTGCTTGAATATGGAATTAACCCTACAACAGATCGTCGAAGGTCTACCAAAGTCTTTATTAAATGCAACGGATCGGGATTTGGAAGGCTTCCAAAAAATTATCGAAGAAACAATAAAATTAAGAGAAGGACATCGAAACTTACAAAAGATGGTTAAAAACTTCTCAACCTCTACGATTCAGCGAAGCTAAAATTAAATATACTAATCAATGAAGAAGGTGAAATTCACCTTCTTTTTTTTCGCTCTTTTTTAAAAGACATTTTCAAACTAAAACAATCCGGCTCAATTCTGAGCCGGATTGTTTCAATTATTTAACGGGTGTAAACTGTGTGACTTTAAATACATCAACATTAATATATGCACTTTTTGCCGCTTTAGCCTTTTTGCCCGTTGCTACAATTTTTATTTTATGTGCTTTATTGGCAAGATTTTGCTTCTCAAAAACTTTCGCTTTGTACTTGTGGCTTGCAGAGTACAGGTCGATTTGCTTTACTTTCACACCGTCAATGTAAATATCAGCTTTTCCCATATTCTTATATTTTAACGCATAAAGTGCAATTCCAGTTCCAGTAAATGAGTATTCAAGTGATCCAGAATTTCCCTTTGTTTGATGAATCGTGCCTCCGGAAGCTTTCGTATACTTTGGTTTAATCCAAGAACCTGAATATTTAATAGTAGAAACTGTATTTTCAATTGATTTCGTTGTTTGGACCGAAACAGTTATGCTATATTGACCGGACCCTTTTATAGCAGCGGGGACGATATAATACAGTCCTGATTTCGTTGGTTTAAATACGATTTTTTCAACGGATGCAGTACCATTTGATTTTTTCAAGGCAGATGTACCATAAATAGTAGATGTGCCTATATTGAATAACGAAAGGTCAAAATTGGTCCCTGCAGGTCCCGTTAAAGTAATTTCATAGGTTTTTCCCTGATCTAATCGTTTGGACCAAACATCATTAACATCTTTAGTTACCGTATTTAAACTTCCTTTTACGGAACCTGCCATTGGTAAACTTCCTTTGATATCATCATCGTAAACGTAAGAGATAGCCGGTGAGAAAGGAGTTTCCATTTTATCATTTGTATTAATGACTACTGTGTAGTTATAGGATTTTCTTGGCATTGCAGTGGTATCCGTAAAACTTGTTCCAGCTACAGACTTTGCAATTTGTACGTAGTCTGCTTGGGAGGTCTCCTTGCGATAAATGCTGTAGGATTGTGCCCATTTTACAGCACCCCATGAAATAACAGGTGCTTTCTTGTTCCTATCATATGACGCTTGTAATGTAACAGGATTACTACTTACGATTAACTTATCTAGATTAATCCCGGAAGCACTTTTTCTGGAAGCAGGATCGCTTTTTCCGGTCCAGACAATTTTTACCGTGTGTCTGCCATAGGATAAAAAGTCTTTTTTATAGATTGATTGTTTTGCTTTAAACGCACTTGCATAAAGCGATGGAGAGGCAATTTTTGTACCGTCTATATAAACATCGGCAATCCCTTGTGTTGGATCTTTAAATCCTTGCCACTCAAAGCTGTATCCCACAAAAGAGAAGTTAACTTCGCCTTTTGTATTTAGAGCCATTGCCGATTCCCCTGAATATTCTGGGTTAAATACAGGCATCCATTCCCCCAAGAAAGTCATGGAGTTTGAATCATCTTCATATGATCCTCCAAAATTACCAGTGTATAACTTATAGTCTCCTGCACCTTTGTAGGCGTAAACATTAACAAAATAAATTCCTGTTTTAGGTGCAGTAAATTTAATTGATTCATTGGATGTATTTACATTCTCTGAGAAGGCAACCATTCCATTCGTATTATTTATACTAATGGCTGATTCATCGTACACATATAAATCAAAATCGGTACCTGTTTTGCTATTTAGAGAGAGTGAAAGTGCCTCCCCTTCTTTTAAGGACAATGCGAACACATCGTTTTTATCTGTTACCGCATTCAGGGTGTCGTTTGTAACGCTTTTTTCCAACGGAATTCCTGGAGCTTCACTATCATCAAAGTTATCAAGATTCACAGTACTCACAAGTTTCCCACTTTTCACAAATCCTTTTAGTGCATTTTGGTTCTTTCCTTTTGTACTAGTATACAGCTTTAACATTTCTGGTGACATGCTTGGACGTAATCCAAGTAGCATAGCCGCGGTGCCAGTTGTATGAGGCGCGGCCATAGACGTTCCGCTATAGTAATCATATGCCTGTGTATAATCAGAAACATATTTCGTGTTGATGATTGTTTTATTTAGATCATTGGAAGTAACAAAATCAGCAAAGTAGTAAGGCGTATCAAATCTATCCACATCATATTTACTATTTTCATAGATACCACCAGATAAACCTTCCACATCCAAACCTGGCCCTATATCCGCAAAAACATTTAAATGCAAATAATCCTTAACGAATGGGGATTTCTCTTGACCAGAAAGTGCATTCTGTCCAGTTAATAGCAATTTTCCGCCACCAGATAGGTATGTTTTTAACAGATCGGTATCTTTGGGTGTTAAGGTGGTTCCATCCTCAGAGAAGAAACCTAGACCGTTTCCTGTAAACCAAATGACCCCATCATAGGCAGATAAGTCACTACTGTTCAGGTTATCAGATAGAGAAGAATTAGAACTAACCTTAACCGTTTGGACTGAAGTATGATTAGCTGCTAGTTTTTGATAAATAGGCAAATAGTTTTTAAATAAGGCGCGAAGTTCAGGCTCGTCCTTAAATATGTCTGCCAGATCACTTTCATCATCTTGGACAAGAAGAATCTTACTAGACGTATCCCCCAATTCTAAATAACTTAAGGCTTTGTCAAAAGCTTCCTGCCTTTGTGCATCGGAAATTTTTTCGTACCCGATTCCATCAAAGATCGCCTTATAGTTGTCCCCGGCGACTTGTGCTGATGCGCCTGGCTGAGTAATATTCAATGCTTTTGTCAGTTCATCCAATGGGAATTTAGGGACTGTACTTAAAATGTCCACGCCAGGTGCAGCCACATCCACGGATTCGTATCCATAATTGGAGAAGGGAGCTAGGATTCCCTTGTTATCGACTGCAGCAACCGATAATATATTTGCACTTTCAAAGCTTGCAGGATATGCTCCACCCTCATCATTATCCAATCCATCATTCCCTGCAGCGGCGACAAATAAAGTACCGCTATTTGCGATGGCTTCTTCGAGTAATGGGTCGTATTCTTCCCCGCCCCAGTTGTTATTGGTTATTTTTACGCCCATCGTTTTCGCATAGGCAATGGCCTCGATGGCATCCGCTGTTGTTCCCCCATCAGGACCTAAAAATTTTATCGGTAAGATTCTCACGTTTGGAGCGACACCCACAACTCCTTTATTAGTAGTTTTAGGATCTGTTCCTTCTAGAGCAGCAGCAATCGTCCCGGAGACATGTGTGCCGTGTTCATCCCCATCAAGTGGATCATAGACCGTGTTATCATCATTATAAAAATCCCACCCATGGATATCGTCAATATAACCATTGTGATCATCGTCTACATTTGGTGCACCATTTAACTCTTTTGTGTTTGTCCAAATTTCCCCTGCTAAGTCAGGGTGATTGATATCCACGCCCGTATCAATGACACCGACAACCACTTCTGGCAGGGATGAACCAAATTTGTTCCATCCTTCAGGTGCATCTACATCTATATCTTTTAATCCATTTATCTCTTTTATAGGCTGTCCAGAATTGTCCAGGCCCCATAATTGATCATAATAGTTAGGAGCGTTATTGATGTCAGAAGAATAATATTTGTAGTTTGGTTGTACGGATTCAACCGTTGAATCTTTTTTAAGAGTATTTATGTATTCACTCGTACTCTGACCAGCAGGGATTTTTACAACCTCTGCATTTAGAGATTTAAATTTTTTCGTTGATTTAAGTGAAAACTTCTTTTGAAGTGTACTGATTTCCCCACTAGTCACTTTTTTCTTATATTTAATAATTAACTCGCCAGATTCGTATTTATTTTTACTCTGTGAATCTTCCTTTTGCAATTTCCTCTTAATCTCTGTTACTAGTTTACTTTGTGTCTTCTGGCTAATAGAAACTTTGTTGTTCTTTGTCTCTACTTTCTTCATTTGGCTTTTTCTGAGCATTTTACTAGAGTTAATCTGATTATCACCCGTTATGACCTTTGTTGGTCCTGTTTGCGCCGCCACCTGCCCTGTTCCTGTGAAGATGGTTGATGCTAACAAAAAGGCTGATACCGGTAAAGATATAAGTGTTTTTTTCTTCATTCATGCACCTCTTCTTACTAGATTTATAGAAAATATTATCTATACTAGAAGAATTATACAATATTTTCCTATCAATATATAGTATATATTTCATACGACAAATTTCTTGCTAATATGTCGAAAAAAGTACTATAGTATTATTTTTAAATAATAAAAATCCGGCCCCATTACTGAGCCGAATCGCTTACGATTGCTTTAATTCTAACTTTCTAGCGACTAGTGACAAGGCGTAATTCACAATAAAGTACATGAGCGCCATGATGATAAAAACAGGTATCACATACGAGCCCTTTTGCGCGTATATGATTTGTCCGTTGTGTAATAAATCCGGCAAGGCAATGACGACAGCTAACGATGTATCTTTGAGCAGTGAAATAAATTGACTTACGATGGGTGGAACCATCCTTCTCAGCGCCTGAGGCAGGATGATGTACCGTAAAGTCTGGATGTAAGTTAATCCAGATGCCCGTCCTGCTTCAATCTGGCCTTTTTCAATCGAATTTAAGCCGCCTCGGATAATTTCTGATATCATCGCAGATTCAAAAACAGTCAAAGCCGCAATTGCCGCCGTCGATATCTCCATTTCAAGTCCAATTTCCGGCAAAGCGAAATAGGTAAAGAAAATAATGAGCAGCAACGGCAGGTTCCGAATGGTCTCGACAACTAGAGCCAATAGTTTAGAAACCACGGGAATCCGCGCATATCTTAACGTCCCAATGAGACCGCCAATCACAAAGCTGAGCACTATGGAAATGGCTGCAACCTTTAGAGTGACCGCAAATCCCTCGAGTAGAAATTTAAAATGGTCCAGGGTATATACTTCAATGAACGGTGCTAGAAATTCCAACTCTGCACCTCCTTAATGACTTCGAGCCATGCGTTTTTCTAAAAATCCTACACCAAGACTTAAGGGGATTGTTAAAATTAAATAAAATAAAGCAACTAGGATATAGGTATCAAAGGTGACGTATGTCTTTGCCGAAATTAGATCCCCTTGATACATTAAATCTCCTCCTGCGACAACAGCTAATAAGGATGAATTTTTCACTAGATTGATAAATTGATTGCCAAGTGAAGGGATGACGATTTTAATAGCTTGAGGAAGAACCACCAGTCTCATTGCCTGGCCATAACTCAATCCTGTCGAGCGGGCGGCTTCCATTTGTCCTTTTGGGACTGACATAATTCCAGCACGAATCGCTTCTGCAATGAAAGCAGCTGTATAAATCGTCAGACCGATCGTTCCAGCAGCCATCCCTCCAAAGTTTCCAGCCAAATAAGTGAAAAAGATAATCACCAGCACAGGGATATTACGGATAAATTCAACATAGGCTGTGCCCAGCCAGTTAAGGGGTTTGACTGGAGCCATGCGCAGGACAGCGATCAATGTACCCCCAATGAAACTGGATAGTAGGGCGATTAGGCTCGAGATAATCGTTATTTTTAATCCTTGTAAAAATGCATCAAGATTATCGGTTAGTATCGAGAAATCCAGCAAATGTTCACCTCCTCATAAAACAGGATGAGGAGGACCATACTCTTGAAAGCAGGCTCTACCCATCCTGAAGAGAAACTGTGTGTTTATGGTTTAATTTTTAATCCATTTATTCTTAATTTCATCGTACTTGCCTGAATCTTTCAGACTTTTCAAGGCTTTATTCAATTCATCGACAAGTGCTTTATTACCTTTTTTCACAGCGATTCCGTATGGCTCCTCTGTAAACGTTCCTCCAACTAGCCCATATGACGGATCTTCTTCGGCCATACCATAAAGGATGGCATCATCCGTTGTCAGGGCATCCCCTTTACCAGCCTTTAGGGCGGTAAAAGCTTCCGCATAGTTTTCGAATTCAAGGACCGTTGTTTCAGGAGCTTTTTCACGAATATTGATCGTCGAGGTCGACCCTTTCACCGCAAGCACCTTGGTTCCTTTTTTTAAGTCTTTGATGCTATGGATCTTACTTCCTTTTTTCACCAGCAAGGATTGTCCGGCATCAAAATAGACATCGGTGAAATCCACTTCTTTCTTCCGTTCCTCTGTAATGGTCATCGTAGCAACAACCGCATCCACCTTTCCATTATTCAGAAGTCCGACCCTAGTTTTCGATGTTACTTCGACGTACTCAGGCTTCACATCTTTGCCAAACATTTCTTCGGCGAGGGCTTTAGATAGATCAATATCAAACCCTTCGACCTCACCAGTTGATGGATTTTTTAAGCCAAACAAACGAGTGTCATGTTTAACGCCAAAGACAATCTTTTTCTCTTCTTTAATCTGAGCAAGGACATCCTTGCTGCTCCCTTTAGAGTCCTTGTCCCCACCGCAGCCAGCGAGAAACAAGGCAGCCATTGTGGTTACTAACGCCATTTTCATGAAATTTTTAGTTTTAAACATTTTTCCTCTTACCTCCAATTAATGATTTAAGATACGGCTGAGAAATAGACGCGCCCGTTCTTCACGCGGGTTTGCATAAAATTCAGCCGGAACTGCTTCTTCCAATATCCGCCCCTCATCCATAAAGACGATTCGGTCGGCCACCTCCCTGGCAAAGCCCATTTCATGGGTTACCACAACCATCGTCATCCCTTCCTTGGCGAGGGCTTTCATTACATCGAGGACTTCTCCAATCATTTCGGGGTCCAGTGCAGAGGTGGGTTCATCGAAAAGCATAATTTCCGGGTTCATGGCGAGGCCGCGAGCGATAGCTACTCGCTGCTGCTGACCTCCGGAAAGTTGAGAAGGATACGCATTCGCCTTTTCCAATATCCCTACCTTATTAAGGTAATGTCTGGCGGTATTTGTCGCTTCTTCTTCGGATTTGCCCAGCACTTTCATTGGAGCAAGTGTGATATTTTTCAGAACCGTTTTGTGCGGATATAAATAAAAGTGCTGAAAGACCATGCCAATATTCCGTCTTAATTGATTGATATCTGATTTTTTCTCTCCAACGGATATTCCATTAACAGTGAGTGTCCCTCCCGAAATTGTCTCGAGTTGATTAATGCACCGGAGCAAGGTGCTTTTTCCTGAACCGGAAGGCCCGATTACGACGACAACCTCACCTTGATAGATTGTGAGGTTAATATCTTTTAAAACATGAAAATCCCCATAAAACTTATTTACCTGCTTAAATTCGATCATTCTTGACCTCCTCAACTAAAACGAAATAAATATGGCAATTTTCAGGATTACTTACATGTTATTCAATCCTTGTCCACTTCAAACCGCGACCATAGTCTTGTTTTAGAGATAGTAAAAAAGGTGGATAAAGTAAAAAAGGTGTCAGGCACCATGTGAAATGAAGTGACACCCGTCAAGTAGACAGTGGAAATAAATAAATGACACTAAGCGGCTTGAGCCCTGTATTCTAAGGGGCTTAGGCCGTTTAGTTTTTTTTGTAATCGTTCATAATTATAAAATTTTATGTACTCCTCAATGTCTTTCTTCAGCTCTTCAAAGGTGCTGTACTTGTTCAGATAATACTTTTCACTTTTCAATGTTCCCCAAAAAGCTTCCATTGGTCCATTATCGATACACCTTCCGACCCTCGACATACTCTGAACCAGCTCTGCCTTATCAATTTTCCTTTTAAAAGTAGGGGAAGTGTATTGAAATCCTCGATCACTATGGAGGATAGGTTTTGCTCCTGGGTTAGTTTCCAAAGCTAAATCGAGGGTTTTAAATACCAATGGATTATTATTTGAATTGCCTAATACATAACTGACAATGGATCCATCGTACAAATCTAAAATCGCACTTAAATAAGCTTTTTGTGAGACTCCATACTTCAATTCAGTTACATCTGTTAACCATTTTTCATTTTGCTTCTCTGCGTGGAACTCTCTGTTCAAGATGTTCTCAGCTACATGTTGTGGAGTGCTTGGCTTATACTTTTTCCTTTTGCGTCGAATAACGGATTGTATTCCAGCTATTCTCATTAATCGATACACTCGTTTATGATTAATGGACTTTGGTAAGGTACGATTTAGGTTCATCGTAATGCGGCGGTATCCATATATACCGTCCACTTTCTTATATAGACGTTTTATCTCCTCCAGGATTTCCTCATTCATCTTTTCATTCTCAGGAGGGGTGCGATTAAGCCATTTATAATAAGAAGAGCGTTGAATTCTCGCAATTTCACATAATAGCACAATGGAGAATTTCTCTTTCTCATGAAGTTCTTGAATAGCTGTATATTTATCGGCCAAACGGACCTGGCTTATCTCTTTAACCGCCTCCTTTCGAGTTCCTCCAACTTTTTTAAGAATGCATTCTCCGCCCGAAGGCGTTCATTTTCCTGCTCTAACCGCTTCATTTCGCGCTGTATTTTCTCTTCAGGGGTTAACTCTGATTCCGTTTTACGCTTCCCCCTCTTATCTTCTAGACCGTCCGGTCCTTCCTTCTCAAACTTCTTTATCCATTGATACACCTGTTGATAGGAAACATTAAAGTGATCAGATGTTTGTTGATAGTTTTTCCCGTTCTGTATGCAATACATAACAATCTCAAATCGTTCCTCTAATGTCGTGGATCGGCCTTTAATCATAGAGTTCTTCTCCCTTTTCGTCTCTTCTATTTCTCTATGATCATTATAAATCCTAATCCATCCTTGTAACACTGAACGACTTGATATTTCATACTTACGTACAATCTCAACTTGAGAGAATTGACCCGAAAGAAAGTCATTAACCGCAGCTGTTTTTACTTTCTTCGAATACCGCTTCCATTCCCCCGAACCCTGAAGCCATTCAGTTCCATATGTCTGAAATTGATAAATCCAATCATTCAGAGTTCTAGAAGATATGTGGTGTTGTTTACAAAAGTCTGAAACTGAGATTTTTCTGTTTTCATAAGCCGTTATTATCTCAAATTTTTCTTGTGATGAATATTTCCCCATAGAAAAAGCCCCCAAAAAAGTAAACAGATTTTTATTATTTCATCTGTCTACTTTATCGGGAGCATATCAAAAACATGGTGCCTGACACCTTTTGACACTACTACTTTTTAAAACGGTAACCAACATATAGGACTATAAACCAAACTGGTGCTACTATTAATGCGACTCGCATTTCTTCTATAAAGGCCATTAAAACGACGACTACTGCTAAGAAAGCAAGGGCTAGATAGGATGAAGCTGGATATAGCGGCATTTTAAATGCTAGTTTTTTTACTTCTTCTTTTGTTTTTGATTGTCTGAACTTGATTTGTGTGACCAATATAATGGTCCAGCTCGTAATAACTGCAACGGTTGCTACAGAAGAAATATACATAAATACTTTTTCCGGAACAATATAATTTAAAAATACCGCCACTAGTAAAAATGAAGACGAAAACAGGATTCCGCGTCTTGGAGTAGAATGCTTGTTTAGCTTTCCAAAATATTTTGGACCGTTATTTTGAAGGGATAAATTGTAAAGCATTCTGCCTGTACTGAACAGACCACTATTAAAAGCAGACAATGCTGCAGTTAACACAACAAAATTGATGATATGAGCTGCTCCAGGAATTCCAACCTTATCAAAAATCAATACAAATGGGCTGCCCTTCGTTCCCACTTCATTCCAAGGATATAAACTCATCATGATTCCTAATGCAGCAATATAAAAAATTAAAATCCTCCATACTACATTGTTGATGGCAGATGGAATTGATTTTCGAGGATTTTTCGCTTCCCCAGCCGTTATACCGACCAGTTCCACCCCGCCAAATGAAAACATAACTAGAACCAATGACATTAAAATACCATTCATTCCATTTGGCATAAATCCACCATGTGCCCATAGATTATTAAAACCGATTGGCTGGCCTCCGTTACCGATACCTAGGAGGATCATTCCTAATCCAACCACAATCATTCCAATAATAGCCACCACTTTGATCAGCGCGAACCAGAATTCAAACTCTCCAAATGCTTTTACACTAGTTAGGTTTATCATCGTAATAACCACTAGTGTAGCCAATGCAGTCACCCATTGTGGAATATCCGGAAACCAGTAATTTACATACACGCCGACCACTGTAATTTCTGCCATTCCGACGACAACCCACATAAACCAATAGGTCCAACCTGTTAAGTAACCCGCAAACGGGCCTAAATAACGATTCGCGTAAGAACTAAATGAACCGGACACTGGCTCATCAACAGCCATTTCGCCCAATGCTCTCATTATAGTAAAAATAACTAAACCACCAATTAAGTAGGAGATTAAAATAGATGGTCCAGCCATCTGAATCGTTGCACTTGAACCGTAGAATAAACCTACACCAATGGCCCCTCCTAGTGCGATTAATTGGATATGCCGATTGTCTAAACCTCTTTGTAATTTTTCACCTTCGTGATTTTTGCCCACACTATGTATCCACCCTTCTTAATTATTCTTTTAGAATAACTAAGTTGGATTACCCTTTCCACATGAAAGAATATTCATATAAATCAAATTATTATTTCTTTTCCGTTATTATTTCAACAAATCCTCAGTAAAATATTCCTCTATTTCGTAAAATTGGCTTGAATATGTCATTAATACAGGAAATTTGTCATAAATCAATTTTACCTGTAATGTTGTTCAACAAACTATAATGAAATGTAACAGTGGTGTTCTGTAATTCGTGTACTAGCACATGCTAAAGTATGTACATACGAATTTACAGGAGGTAGCAACATGAAAAACAATTCCATGAAGAAGTTAATTGTAGCTTGTGTAGCTACATTTGCATTTATAACGCTACAACATAATACGGCAGAGGCAATTACACAATCTCCACTTGTAAAAGATGTTAACCTCTATGAACTTGGTAAAGAAAATGGATTAAATACAATTAATATAGAACAAGAGAATAATCGTCCCGAAAATTGGGTGGATCTAGAGAAAAAATTGGAAAATCCTATTCACCCAAAAGCAGCAGTAAAAAAGGCATCCAAACCTAATAAAAAAACGCCAAAAAAAGAAAAAGAGAAGCCAGCCGTTACCATTTCTAATAAAGAGAAAGACTTATTTGCCCGATTAGTAAATGCTGAAGCAAAAGGTGAATCCTTTGAAGGAAAAGTAGCCGTAGCGACTGTCGTCTTAAACCGAGTTGATTCTCCTGATTTCCCAGATACAGTTACAGGTGTCATTAATCAAGTCGTCGGGGGTACCTATGCCTTTTCACCAGTTCAAAATGGTGAAATTAATAAGCCAGCCTCAGATGAATCGAAACGAGCCGTAGAAAAAGCACTTACCAGAAAAAACCGATTAAATAATTCCGTCTATTTCTATAACCCGGAAATTGCAGAAGATCAATGGATTCGTACACGTACAGTTGTAAAGACGATCGGTGATCATGTTTTTGCAAAATAAAGTTTAAAAAGCCGTTGAATGACGGCTTTTTTGCTTATAAAAAATGGAAACACACGGTTAACGCTATTTAAAGGTTTGCTGCATTAAAGGTATCTCCACCCTCGATGGTTCCATTTTTGAAGCCTTTAGTGAACCAGCGTTTTCTTTGCTCAGAAGTTCCGTGTGTAAAGCTTTCCGGCACCACATAGCCCTGCGATTTTTTCTGGATATTATCATCACCCACAGCACTTGCTGCATTCACTGCCTCTTCAAGGTCTCCTTTTTCTAAGTAGCCTTTCCCTTGAGCGTAGTGTGCCCAAACCCCCGCCAAGTAATCAGCTTGCAATTCAAATCGAACCGAGTACTCATTAGAACGCTTCTGTGCCTGTGAAGCTTGATCTCCTGAATGCAAGAGGGTCTGGACATGGTGGCCTACTTCATGGGCAATGACGTACGCCATCGCAAAGTCCCCAGGCGCCTGGAATTTTTGTTTCAGTTCCTGATAAAAACTTAAGTCAATGTACAGTTTGTGGTCGCCAGGACAATAAAATGGTCCTACCGCCGAACTAGCTGATCCACAGGCAGACTGGACACTGCCGGTATACAAAACAAGCTTAGGATTCTCGTATTGCAGCCCTTTCTTCTTGAATTCATCTGACCACACATCCTCTGTATCAGCAAGAACGACAGAAACAAAGTCCGCTAATTCCTTCTCCCCAGCAGACTCTTGATAAGGTGCAGGAGCTTGTGAACCCGTATCAGAAGCTTGATTGTTGCCTAAAAGATCTCCTGGATTCCCTCCAAGCAGTGTAAAGAGAAGAACGATTATTATACTGCCGATCCCGCCTCCTATCACAGTCTTGCCACCCATTCCCATTCCTCTTCGATCTTCAACGTTTGAACTTTGCCGTCTTCCTTTCCATTTCATTTTTTTGCCTCCTTTAAAAAGCCAATTAACTTTGTTATACCCACAAAATCGAAGATTAAAATCAGATACTTTTTGGAAATTGTTTACTAAACAGCCCTGCAAATACAAAACGGCCCCCGAATTACAGGAGCCGTTTTGTCTCTCACCTATTTCACTACCCTTTTAACTAGTTGTTTGCCGAATTTTCAGTACTGATCTAACGCAGTTTGGCCATTTATTTCTTATAGTTATGATCCATTACCAATATAACGATCAAGAAAGCTTACCATTTCCTTATAGGCAGTAATCTTATTTTTTTGTTTTATGATGGTATGCCCTTCGTCTTCGAAGCGAATAAAGTCAACAGCGTGATTTCGTTTCTTAAGTTTATCAACTATTTGCTCAGATTCTTTTATATGAACTCGCGGATCGCCTTTCCCGTGAATAACTAATAATGGGGTGGTAATTCGATCTGAAAAATTCAATGGATCAATCCGATCAAAAAATTCTCCATCTCTTTCAATTGTTCCATATTCACTCTCCCTATGCTTCTTTCGCCATGGACTGGTTGTTTGAAGGAACGTTCTTAGGCTGGACATCCCCACAATATCAATAGCAGCCGCCCAAAGATGTGGATAGTGACTGATGGCAGCAAGCACCATAAACCCGCCATAGCTTCCACCCATGATTGCAATTTTTTTAGAATCTATATTCCCATTCACCTTTAGCCATTCCACTAAAAAAAGGAGATCCTTAACAGCGTCCATTCTTTTTCGAACATCATCCAAATGTGTATACCTTTTTCCATAACCTGTACTTCCCCGAATGTTTGGTGTACACACGGCATAACCCTGGTTTAGTAAATACTGCTGAATAGGGTTGTATACCGCACGAGCTTGACTCTCCGGCCCGCCATGGATATAAATAACAACTGGGGGCTTTTCTGTGGAATTTTTCGGCCTAGAAAAAAAGGCAGGAACTTCGAGGTTATCAAAAGAACGAAAAGAGATAAGTTCCGGCTCCACTAATTTATGTTCCAGTACAGGTGAACGGGAAACATATGTAAGCCTCTCCGCCTGAATAGTCTTTAAGTCAAGTTCCCATATATCTGAGGGATTTGCCGCTCCTTTAAACACATAGGCTAGTTTTTGGCTATCAGGGGAAAATTTCAGATTTGTAATGACTCCGATTGGAGTTTTCCACGTATATAGGTAACTACGGTTTATGTCTAAAAGTACCCCCCTGGAAGTTCCTCCCTCATTTATCGAATAAGCTAACAAATTTTTATCCTTATTCATAGTCAAATCCTCAAAATCCCACATTCCCTGCTCTAGCCATTCGAGTTGTTTGGTTTTTAAATTGATAAGAGCCAGCCCATAGAATTCTTTGTCTTTATTCGATAATACATATAGATGGTCCCCATCCTTATTAAAATGGGCGTCTCTAAAACTAGCTTCCCCTGTATGTTCTGTTAACCAATTTATATCCCCCGTTGAAAGGTCGATGATACCTAAATCATTATCTAAAGGGGAATTTAGCTTCTGAATCAAAATGGAATTACCGTCCGGAGCCCATTTCACTGCTGAAAATACCCCATTTCCAGCATTCAAAAGACGAATATCCTTCGATTCCAAATTTTGAAGATAGATATCAAAAAAAGCTGGATTCCGGCGGTTACTCGACCAGGCAATCCATTTTCCATCGGGAGAGCTTCCGCCAAAACGGTGGATATGGTCTGGTGAGTTTGTCAGTTCAATTAGTTTTCCTTCTTCCTTAAGTAAGTACAATTGCTGATTTTCATTTCCGCCAACATCCATTCCAATAATCAAATTTGATTTTCCATTTAGATAGCTAATAAAAGTGATTCTTTCTTTTGTAAAGGAAGTTTGGACAGGCCATCCATCACTCCCTTCCCCTAGATTCAATTCCCACACTTGCGGTAAACCAGTATAATCCGCAATGAAACTAAGCTTGTGTCCAGTTGGTGCATATACTGGATTGTTGGCAAAACGAACATGCAAATACGGCTCTATATCAATGGTCGCCATAAACATCCCCCATCCAATTAATTCATTTTTGAAACACTCTGGTGAATATGAAAAAGAGTCATGTGAAGGATTCATAAATGAATTTATCCATTCGAAGGATCACTTAATTTTTCGTCAATCTATCCAATCAATTATATTTACAACCCATTCATATTATTCAGAGTTCCTATTGAATAGTAAGTGACTAAAAAATTGACCATGAAAAATAAACTCAAAGTAGAAAATTAATAATTTTAATATTGACAATTGTTTGAAAAATAGAGAGAATGAACGCGGTTACGTAGATTGAACGGGCCTCTTCACAACTGCTTAAATAAGAAGGGAGATTAACTATGGAAACAATTAAAATCGGAATGGTCGGTTACAAATTTATGGGTAAGGCCCACAGTCATGCATACCGGGATCTTCCCCTTTTCTTTCCAAATACGACTCATCCTGAAATGAAAGTGATTTGTGGTCGTGACCAACAGGCTGTTGCTGTAGCAGCAAAGCAATTCGGTTGGGAGGAATATACAACTGATTGGAAAAGTCTTTTACAAAGAGATGATATCAATTTAATCGATATCAATGCACCAAGTGATGTACATAAAGAAATAACGATTGCTGCTGCCCAAGCAGGCAAACATGTTTTTTGTGAAAAACCGTTAGCGCTTACAATTGAGGATTCTAGAGAAATGCTTGAAGTCGTTGAGGCCGCTGGGGTTAAACATATGGTTGGCTTTAATTACCGCTTTGCCCCTGCTGTCATGCTGGCTAAAAAGCTTCTTGACGAAGGGAAGTTAGGAGAAATCTATCATTTCCGTGCTTGGTTTTTGCAAGATTGGCTGGTTGACCCCAACTTCCCGCTCGCCTGGAGACTTCAGAAAGATATCGCCGGTTCAGGTTCTCATGGAGATCTTGGAGCCCATCTGATCGACCTGGCACACTACCTCATTGGTGATATGAAAGAGGTTATTGGAATGAATGATACGTTTATCAAGGAAAGACCACTTCCTGCTCAGATGACTGGCTTATCTGCGAAGGGAAGCGAGAGTGCTGAAAAAGGCGAGGTCACAGTTGATGATGCGACTCTATTCCTAGCACGGTTCGCAAACGGTGCTTTAGGAAGCTTTGAAGCTACACGATTTGCCACTGGACATCGCTGCAAGAATTCCTTTGAAATTAACGGCAGTAAAGGCAGTGTCATCTTTGACTTTGAACGCATGAATGAGCTTCAGGTCTATTTAACGGATGATAGAGATGATGTTCAAGGCTTCCGCCGGGTATTAGCGACAGACCCTTCCCACGCTTATGCGCATAACTGGTGGCCTCCAGGTCATACGATTGGTTATGAACATACGTTTATTCATGAAATGGTTGAGTTAATGGAGGCTATCCGTGAAGATCGGCAGCCGGTTCCAAATTTCCGAGATGGCGTCAAGTGTCAAGAAGTTTTGGAAGCGGTTGATTTATCAATCGAAAAACGCCAATGGATCCGTATTTCTGACGTCTAAAAATCGAAAGGGAGTGCTTCCATAATGAAGAAAAAGGCATTGATTGTATGGGGCGGATGGGATGGCCATCAACCAGAGCAAGTGGCAGAAATTTTTAAAGGCATCCTTGAGGAAGAAAACTTTGAGGTAGAGGTTTCCAATATACTTGAGTCTTATGGAGATTCTGAAAAGCTAAAAAACCTGGATTTAATCATCCCTCACTGGACGATGGGTACTATTGAACAAAAGTATGTTCAAAATATATCCGAAGCTGTTATTCAAGGTGTGGGGTTAGCGGGATGCCACGGAGGGATGTGTGACTCTTTCCGTAATAATGTGGACTGGCAATTTATGACCGGCGGAAATTGGGTCGCTCATCCTGGAAATGACGGTGTGGAATACATGGTAAATATCAAACATTCGACCAGTCCGCTCTTTGAGGGGATGGCTGATTTTAAAGTAGTCAGCGAGCAATATTACCTTCATTATGATCCTGCTGTGGAAGTGTTAGCTACTACTCGCTTCCCTATTGTTAATGGTCCTCATGCTGCCAATAAACCAGTTGAAATGCCTGTGGTTTGGACAAAACGCTGGGGCCAGGGAAATGTATTCTATAGTTCATTAGGCCACCAAGCGAACATTATCGCCATGCCAGAGGTTTCCCTTATTATGCGGCGAGGATTTCTGTGGGCTGCTGAAGGAAAGAAACGATCTGAAGAATTAGGTCCAACCTCTATTTATGGTAATGCAGGGATGTACACAGGAATGGGCGACAGCCAGTAATAAGCAGCCGCTTGAACTTTCAGAGACCAAAATGATTAAAATGGAGGACCTAATCGTGAAAAAGCTTAAAATCGGTATCATTGGATGTGGAAATATTAGTTCTATTTATATGGAAAATTGTCCGAAGTTCCCGCACCTTGAACTTGTTGCCTGTGCAGACCTAGATGAAAAACGTGCCCAAGCTCAAGCTGGAAAATTTGGTATTCCAAAAGCATGTTCAGTCGAAGAGCTGCTTTCTGATCCAGGGATTGAACTCGTCATTAATTTAACAATACCAAAAGCGCATGCGTCTGTTTCCCTCCAAGCCCTTGAAGCAGGAAAGCATGTCTATTCAGAAAAACCACTTGCGATAACTCGCGAAGAAGGTAAACAAATGTTAGAAACAGCGAAAAGGAAAAACCTCTTCGTCGGGAGTGCACCAGACACTTTCTTAGGTGCTGGTATTCAAACAGCGATTCATTTAATTGAACAAGGTGAAATTGGTGTCCCTGTTGGTGCTTCAGCCTTTATGATTTGCCGCGGACATGAACATTGGCATCCAGATCCTGCCTTCTACTATGATATCGGGGGTGGGCCAATGTTTGATATGGGACCCTATTATTTAACAGCTTTAGTCGCTTTATTAGGACCAATCAAACGAATTTCTGGTTCTGCTCGGATTAGTTATCCAGAACGAACTATTAGGAGTAATCCTAAAGAAGGAAAGAAGATTCTCGTCTCTACCCCTACACATCTTTCTGGTGTTATGGATTTTGCCTCAGGTGTCATCGGAACGATTACAACAAGCTTTGATGCCTTTGGAGGAACATCCCTGCCTCCTATCGAAATCTATGGAAGTCAAGGTACGATTCTCGTTCCTGATCCAAATACGTTTGGGGGCCCTGTTCGCATAAGAAAATGTGATGAAAAAGAATTTGCCGAGGTCCCGCTGTCATTTGGATTCGCCCAAAACAGCAGAGGGCTCGGTGTCGCTGATATGGCAAAAGCGATCCTTGGAGGCGGTAACTATCGAGCAAATGGAGAATTAGCGTACCATGTTTTAGAAGCGATGCACGGACTGCTTGAATCATCGGAAAAGGGAACCCATTATATCATGGAAAGTACCTGTGACATACCGGAATCCGAGTCAAAGGTATTACAGTTTGCAAAGGAATAATTCTGATTACTTTACCCCCTTATATGATTCTATTTCGAAAAATAAGAGTCTCCTTTTGAATGGGGAGACTCTTTTCTATTCTCTGTGATCAGGTATTTTTGTATGGGACAAATTGAACCTATTAATCCTAACTTTGCAAACTTCCTTTTAACCATGGACGTTGTCGATAGGGGCCAATTGGAATTTGGATGAGACTGGTTATTCCATGTGGTTCCATTTTGTAAATTTTATCACTTAAGTTTGCATCAAACCCGAGAAGTGGATGCCCCCCCATTCCGAGGGCTGACGCCGTTAACAGTAATCGTTGCACGAGCATGCCAGCTTCCATTTGTTGGATGCGGTATCCTCTGTATCCCAGTGCTGTTCCGAAAGATTCCCTGTCTCCTGCCACATGCAGGCAGAGCGGTACTTGGAGCAAATTAACATTGTCTAAAGACATTCCGGATTGCAACTGGAGCCGATAATCTCCAAGCTGTACCTTTCGCAACTCATGAGCAGTGCTGTCATAATAATAGGCTCCATTTGGAATACCTTCAACATTATATAAACAGCCATACAATGAAACACGAGGCTCATTCTTCTGATATGCACCATCCAAATCATTTCGATACGAGAACGAAGCGGTCGCTTCCTGCATTAGTGCAGCTAGTTGAGTTTGACTCACCTTTCCCAAAACAAAATCCATATCTGGTGAAAATCTCTTTTGACAGACTGACACCAGATCATAAGATAGCTGGTTCACGTGAGGCAGACTTTCCGCTTGACCGTCAAAATTCAAACTCTCCTTCGCCTCCATGAGCTGAAACATTTGCGTTGAATCCAGCAAGGACGCTTCATTCATCTTAGTTAACATCGGATACTCTTTGACCCTTTGTGACCGGACGTAATGACGGGGCTGAATCGCTGTCAACTCTCGGCACAATTCTGAGGCAGTGACTTCTATTTTACCCCCATTAGTAGACCAGATAGTAGGTTCAACTGAAAGCGGAATAACCGCATAAACACTTTCCTCCTGTTCGGAAAGCCCAATTAGATGGTTTATGGCTCGATCAAGAAACTGGAAGTAAACACCCGTTGCAAAGCCAAAGCGTTTTGATACCTCCAGTAGCTGTCCTATCACCACGCCGGCATCCAACCCTTGCAGACGGTAAGAAAAGTTATTGTATTTAAAGAAATTTTTCCAAAACATAGTCGACACAAATACTGTACCAAAGCAGGCAGATACATCATTACGATTACCAAGAGCGCGGGCTATATATGAATCAAAATTTCCTTCTCGCAACAAAACCAAGCGGTGATGAGCCGCATCATAATGGTACATCCCAACAGGCAAATCCTTTATCTTAAGATAAACATATAATTCGTTTGGATATAGTGCCCCTCCGGAAGGAGCGAACCGCCGAAACGACTGTACTAGGTTCGCTGTCTTAGCTGTGGGATCCGAGGGAAAGACTGTTTGGCTAACTTGAGTAAGGCCATAAACAAACCAGAGAAAATGACCAATTTTTCGAAGATTAGGATTAGTGGGCCGTTCTTGCTCCTCAAGTGTCAGCGGTACTTCAAGAGAAAATGGTACCTCTGGCAGGCCGCGGTAAAGCTTATAAGGGAGTGGCGCATCATCCCAATCCACTTTCCAATTGGGTACGCTTGCCTTATCAATGTCAAAATGTAGATTAAGCAAAAACTCCTTTAGACTCATCCTCCTTGCCTCCTAGTCTCCGCTTATGGAAACGGATGCGGATGTGGGTTTAGTTGTTCAAGTGTCAACGGTTGTTTTGAATATCCAAGTTCCATCGGTACCTGGAGCACCCGCTCTAGCCCAGTTACGCGGGTAAGATGTTGTCCAAATGTCATCGGAAGCATTCCCGGAATCAGCACCTTCACGCAAAATAGCCCATTCCGTTTCAATTCTGGTGCCGTCTGGTCTACCACAATCACATCAAGATTTAATTGACGAAAAACATGAAGAATGTCTTGTAAATCATCTATAAGGTCTGAATGCCTTGACTTCCATTTAAATTCCTCTGCAAATGTTCTTAATGGACGATTATCTTCAAGTAAAAAATCCAGTCGCTTTTCCGCTTGCGGCAAACCGTACAACATGCCATGATCATCCATCTGCTGCACCAGAGATGAATCATGCAGCATTCGGCTATACTCTACCCGGTTCGATTCCAATTTCTCATCTAGCGTTAACATCATTCCAGCCAACTCATGAACCGCACTTTTAACAGCCCTTACCGGGTCAAGATGTGCGCCAGCTGCACAGATAAGATTCAATCCCTTTTCTTTCCTGTTTTTAGCAATCGCACAAATACTCGGAATTCCGTGCTCCATCGTCGAATTATACAAATACAAATCATATCCCGCGACTGCCCGCATACGTTCGATCATCAACTGCAATTCTTGGTCGTCAGCAGAAGATGGGTCAAGTCTCGGCAGTTTCAGCTGCGCGTACCAGGTCATTAGAAATGAATCCCGCTCCACCACTTCCATAATTCCATAGAAAATAGCCTCTTCCAAACTCCCCCCTAACGCGCATCCATTGGAAGTTTCATAGACAAATCCACGCTGCCCGCATCCCAGGCTATAATAGGCAAGCAGCTCAGGCACAAGTATTGGACGCTCTTCCAAAAACGAATGGCCCCATACCCAATTCATTGGCCGTTCAGGATTAAACGGTTGATAGGGAAAACCATGCCGCTTATACTGTCCCTCTGCATGTACACCTACTTTCATAGGATTGAGTGCTTTATTTTGCAAATTACGGAAACTATTAAAAACGACTGTACGTTTCCCGCGTGGCTCTAGACCGCAGTACCGCTCCAGTCCTTCTAAAATGGCAGTCAACTCACTTACCTCATATGAATTTGTCCTGCCTGCCGTTCCCTCATCCCCGTCGAACAAAGGAAGATTTACACTAACATCGGCAAAGGGTGGCACTAAATTAACCATTTTACCATTCAAAAGGCCAGTTCGATGATCTAAATAGTCTTTAGTTAAAACTTTATTCAGCTCTTCCAACGAACGGCAGCGGTAACTGTCAGGGCTGATTTTCGGACTTGGCTGCAATGAAATCCGGGCAGCCTCCTCCGAATCGTCGGGTAATTGGCTGCAAATCGGACACACCGGGTCAGGCAGAAAAGAATGCCAAGAACTCGATAATGTTTTCAAATTGATTATACATACCTGGCCGTCCGAAAGAGCATAATCACCCTGTAGAATTCGTTTAACCTCCGCCCTGAGTTGGTATGCCAGTTGCAAGAGTCCTGTGTTCGATACAAATCCTTCAGGCTGAATACCTCTGTACTCCTTCAGCCTTTGTTGAATCCCCCACATCTCTTTTCGGTCGCGTCCAGCCATGAGACGTCTCAAATCCGCGCACTGAGAACATCCCGGTGTCCCTGGTCGAACTAGCGGCCCCACCACACCCTCTCCAAATGATACGAAGCCCCTCAGCCAAGGCGTCCCTGTTCGTCGAAACATCTCTTCTGCCTTTTGATGAACAGAAGGATTCCAGGCATCCTGCACTACCAGAGCCAAATCAGTTTTTTTCGGTACAACCGCCTCGAATTCGGTCTGGCGAACTACATGGTAATGGGCGAAAAGTTCTTCGCATACAATGTCTGCCGCCACCCCTTCTCCTATAACCAAAACGACAGCAGCGCTCAACTAAATTCCTCCTCTCGAAGCAACACGCCGAACACACCAGCCAAACCTTCTTTTAAAAATGGTTCAATTTCTTGTTCAAATACCGAAAGCCGCTTATGATTTTGTTTCAAGACATCCATAGCGGACCGCAAGTTCTCGGATTGTATCCACTCTTCATAAGCAGGGATGACAAGGCTTTGCGACACCTTTTTTTCCAGATGAAAGGACGATACATCAAATGCTCTAGCTAGGGAGCCGCCTTCCGGGTTTTGTACTTTGCTAAGAGCTTGTTGTAACGCCTTACGTAACGCCATTGTTATATTCAAATCTACACTGCGATACCATCCGTCACTCGTACTGACCCAAACCACAGGGAAACCGGACACTTCATCTCCTAACCCGATATGCGGTGCTCCCTGTATTGTAGTTAGCGCCTGCAAATAAAACCGGCAGCGTTCATCCTCCACAGCACTCAACTGGACCAGGGAGACTTTTATTCTCTGATTACGTTGTTGAATGTTCAATTCTTTGTCCAAACACTTTTGCAGCCCACGGCAAACACCTTCCGCAAATGTTTCTCCCGCACCAACTCCTACAAATTCCTCCCATTCTAGTAATCTACCCTCAACTTTCTGATTTGGAAGTAGATTTGTACCGCTCAAATCGATCATTCGTGAAACATATGCTTCAATCCCCGCCAGACCAGCTTCCCTGCGTGCCTCTTCATGTGTCAGACCTGAACAGACAATCTCACTTAACAGCTCAGCAGGTCCCTCCGATAACGGGTCCACTGCCTGAACACGACACTGAGCTAGCGGCAGCTGCTTTAATTCCTCCTCCCCCCATCGATGGAAAATCCCAGTCTCTTTTGATGTCAACTGGTAGAAGTATAGAAGCAATTCACTTTGCTGAACAGTGTTTAATCCCTGTTCAAGCCGGCTATTAAAATCTTCAACCCATTTAGCCGATATTCGTCCAATCACCAAAGGATGAGGCATAAACGAATGCCAGTTTCCTTCCAACGTATCAAGATCAAGCAAGAAGAATTGATTCTGTTGTTCCTGTTCAGTTACTCCTGTAACCTCCTTAAATAATTCAAATACAATCACATTGGCTAACATTGCTCCTGCTGTCGAAGAATATGCCGATAATTGTTGATCTTTGAAAAGCACAGATTGGTGCAAGCGGCGCCAAGCAGACTCCCAACATGCCTCAGAGTCTGGTTTTACTAACGGACCTGCAATACCCACTTGTTGTATGCAAATAGCAGGGAGTAAAAGCTTCTTTTCTTCCCTGCAAACCGTATGAAGAAGTCGCAGTTCCTCTAGATTTCCCTCCTGTGACACAAACAAAATCGAATCAAACGGCTGCACACTCTCCCGCCAAGAGCTTACTCTATCTTCCTTTAATTTGACCTCTTCTACCTCCACCTCAGGGTCTGATTTACGGGCATGTGCCACTAATTCCAACAACCGCCGTCTATTAGTCGGTACGGTGTCGGTGATTAGCAGTTTGAACTTGGGCAATCCGGATTCAATCAAAGAAGAAACCAACGAAACCAAAAAGGGACCAGAGCCAACTGCCAACACTTTGGCCTGACGATAGGTTTGAAAACGATACGCCCCCGAATTAACAAAACTGTCCACAAATTCAATTTGTGCAGCATGCTTTTTAAGAACATAATCCTCCAATTGATGCGGATGGTCTTGACTTACATCTCTGACAAACCCATTTCGATACAGCACTTCTGCAATTTCATACACCCGATCCCGATATGGTCCAGGTAATCCTTCAGTTAAATTTCCCAACGTATACTCCCCGTTGAACATTGGAATTAGCTTCTCAACCCATTGCTCGATTGTACTGCCTTCCATACGAAAGGAGCTTATATTGTTCCGGAAATACACACCTCTGTTTGAATCGGGGAGAAAAAACGTATCCCTTTTCACTTTCAGTCGCATAGAAGGGTTCAAACTTGTCATTTCGTTCCTCCTTAGCCTTAACTTTTCTCCAAACTGTATGATGACTTCACTATAATTCTATGTAACGCAATTTGTCCCATATGTCTAAACTAATAGAGAAGAGCCTTTACAAAGCTCTTCTCATTAACCGACCAGTTTTACATTGGAAAAAGAGAGCGATTAACCTCCGCAGCGATGGCCTCCACCGCAATTATGGCCGCCGCAACGATGCCCGCCGCCACAATTAGAGCAATGCGAACAATTAAAGCAACTAGAGCAGCGGAAACAACTAAAGCAATTAAAGCAGTTAAAACAGCTAAAGCAACTAAAACAACTAAAACAACGGCCAATACCACCAATACCGCCTATACCACCAACACCACCAATACCGCCTATACCGCCAAAACCACCAATTCGAGACTGATCAAGATAGTATTGGTTTGGGTCAAAAGGAACTGCCTGACTCGCTTGGAAGTCGCCAACATTTAACATTTGGAGTTCATTTTGTAAGGGATTCATTTTCATACCTCCATCTATTTAATATCAATAATTTGTGTTAGTACATAAAACTTCAAGTACTCTCTTCATCAAAATATGACCTATGGCTGGGTATTGCTACTGATTCAGAAGCCCATATTATTGGGACATTCCTAATACTTTGCCTAAAATGTTGATTAAACTAACGGATTAGGGGTATTCAAAAGGAGGATTAAACCTGTTGTCAGGAGGACTACCACAAAGAATGGCCCATAATGAATTAATCAGAGCATTTTTTATGAGCTAGTTTCATACATAAAGAAAAGTGCATAATTTAGAATTTTTACAAAAGCGCACTAGGGAGGGAAATCATGATACAACAAACAGTGACTATCAACAGAAATGCAGGTTTATATGCTCAGCCGGTCAATCAATTAGTTCAAAATGCTTCTCGATTTAATGCGGATATCTTTCTAACATACAAGGGACGAAAGGTGAATGTAAAATCGGTCCTCGGCGTGTTATCTTTAGCGATTCCTAAACAAGCAGAAATTATCTTAGAAGTTTCAGGGGACGATGAAATTGAAGCACTGAGAGAGGTTATTCATACATTGGAAATGCTAGAGTAGAAAGATCTGAATAGAAAAGCAGAGGCTGGATCCAATTTGGGTTCCAGCCTCCTCCAAAAAACTATTTAAACGTTAAGGACTTGCTTACATATCCCCGGTCCCGATGATACAAAATAAGCGCGACTACTAAGATGCCCGAAGCAATCCAGATTGATGTGTTCCCTATGAAGGTGGTGGAAAATGTCCCGGTTAATGCACCAAATAAAAATGAGATAATAATTGCAAAGAATTCTTTGAATTGTTTTTTTGCTTCTTCATTATGTTCTTTTAAAGCCAAATAGGCTGCTTGTGTAGCCGTCCGAAGATTTCCTGTTGTCATCGTTGAATTGTAAACCCACTTGTCGAGTTTATTGAAAGTGGAAATTTGTAAAGACGAGACAAACGCTATACATACAGTTACCACGATATTCGGTATACTGCTTGGTAATAGACCGACAATAATTAAAACTAAGCACTCCAAGATAAGAATAGACCTTCTATAGCTATGCAGGACATGTCTTATCCGGGGAATTTTAGCAATTTCTGAGACCAAAACACCTAAAATAAAAGCCAGAATTGGGGGGATATAAAGCAAGGCTCCGTGCCATTCCCTGTTTGCTGCTTTAACAGCGAGGAGGACCAAATTTCCTGTTTGGGCATTGGCAAATACTCCATCTCTGCTAATAAACGTGTAGGCATCTAAAAAACCTCCAACCACCGCTAACAACATGCCTAAATAAAATGAGTTGGACGATAACGAAGGGATTTTATCTTTCATTTTATGTTCTCCTTGTTCCGATTTGTTGCTTGAATAGTATTTCCTAAATCCTGATTTTCTTAAAATATCATGTATTTGGATGAAAAAGTTACCTCATTTTTGACAATAAAAGAAAATTATTTAAAAACACGGGAAATTGAGTTTAAATTTATATGATTTTCCAATTCTATAGTTATAGGATTGGATGGTTTTAGATTTACTGGGCGAATATTTGCATTTTATGAGCGAATTCTAGCATCTATTGAGCGAATTCTCCCCTTCAATGAGCGAATAGCGAAATCTCTCTCAAAGAATCCTAGTTCTATCAGCGAATTTCCACGTCAAATCAGCGAAGTCGATATTTAGTGAAATCCCCAAAAAAAGGACCAACCTCATTAGTTAGCCCCTGGTTTCACAATCCAATTTTATTGTTATTGATTATTTCTCATCCAATCGATTAGTTCTGCAATTGCGTCTTCAAAATCCACTGCTGCCGTCCCGTCTTCAGGAATCTCCTCCATGCATTGTTCATATTCATTAAGCCTAATCACCAGTTCCTCCACACTCTTATCTGTCATTTGTTTCTTTGATTGAAATTTTTTGGCTTTATTTAAAAGGTCGGTAAACTGTTCATCTTCACCAATTTCATCCACCAAACTCCAAACCTCTTGTAAAACTGCTTCTAATTTTTGTACAGAATCATGCAGCTTTTGTAATTTATCAATTGTATTTCCCATTCTGGAACTTCCCTTCTTCCTAGAAATGCACTCCATCCTATTATTTTCAAAAAATCCATTTAAAAATCAATAAAAAAACGCCTAAAGGCGCTTAATAATTGCACTTTGGACAAGGTTGAAAGCGGTCTTTACCATGTCCGCATTGTCTGCAATTGTCTGAGTATTTTTTCCCATTTTTACATTTCCATTGTTCATACGTAATGCCATGTGAATCTTTATCGTTTAAGTACTTGATATAATCATTCCCATAAGGATAGATCATCAACATCACCTCCAGTGCTCACTACCAATGTATGCGCTTACATACATGAAAAACACTGGAAAAATAAATAAAAGTACCCGTGTCATTTTTCATATGTACAAAAATACAGCATGGTTAAAACCATACTGCATCTTCATTGAGTCTATATCCTTTTCAACTAAAGTTCATTACTAGTTTAGTAATAATTCCTCACCATTTCTCCCATGACCCAGTTCGTTCTCGCACCTGAAACCCCTGTACTTGGGCACTGGGAGCCACCAGTTGTTAAGTCTGCAACAATTGTTTCAACAAGTGGTTGATGAACGTGCTGTGGCCGTTCGAAACTCCACTGTTCTGTTCCGCCAGCTGTCGTCAAAACGATGGGCTCGTTTCCGAAGGTGGAAAAGCTGATTTTCCCTTCGCTCCCCACGATTTCATTCAAATCGACATCTTCAAAAGCCGTGAAACACCAATTTCCTACGCCATGGATCCCAGATTCAAACTTATATGTACCCGTTACAATATCCTCCGCCGAATAATACCCAGCTTGATTGGAAGCTAAACCTTGAACGGACGTAATCGGTCCAAGCAGAAAATCTAAAAGATCAAGCGTATGGCTGGCTAAATCAAAAAAAAGTCCCCCACCGGCCAATTCGGGTTGTACCCTCCAAGGAAGATGTTGCGGATCCAACACGTCTTCAGAAGCCTTTTGATATTGGGTAGACGATACAAAACGGACCTCTCCAATCGCACCGTCTTCCAATAACTCTTTAATTTTTAAAAATCGCTCTTGTGCCCTGCGATAATACGCCACATATAAGGGCACGCCAGCTTCCTCACAAGCCGCAATCATTTCTTGGCATTCAGCATAATTGCGAGCCATTGGCTTTTCTACATAAACAAGTTTCCCTGCCTTTGCTGCCTTGATGGTATATTCTTTATGTGGTCCTGGCGGTGTGGCAATATAAATTGCATTGACCTCAGGATCGTTAATGAGTTCATCGGCATTATCGTACCATTTGGGGACACCATGCCGTTTTGCATAATCCTCGGCAAGCTCCCCTGATCTCCTCATAACCGCTACCAATTCTGAATGATTGATTTTTTGGAAAGCTGGGCCGCTTTTCACTTCCGTTACGTCACCGCATCCAATAATTCCCCAACGAACCTTATCCAACTTCATCCTGCATCTCTCCTTATTTGCCACAGCACTTTTTATATTTTTTACCGCTCCCACATAGGCATGGATCATTTCGGCCAACTTTATTTTCCTTTTGAATCGGACTGCTTTGGGGATTGCCCCCCCGATTGCTAGCATTTCTGAAATCAATTTCTCTTGCAAGTGCGGCAAGTTTCCAATCCAATAGTTCCAGGTGTGACTCGCCTAAAATGGAATAATACCCATAAACAGTCTGTTCAATATCAACTAGGCTAGAGAAGTATTCATTTTTCATATGATTACTTATTACAGGTAATGCTTTTCGAGATAGCTGATGACAGAGGGCTTCAATCAGCATATCTTGTTCATCTAGTTCATCTGTCCCCCGATAAGCTTTTATTAAAGCTTGTACTGCCCGGTCAGATTTAATATTTTCAACAACGGAACTCGCATAAATAATCGAATCGGAATTTTTTAAATATGGTTCTACCGCCTGCACAACATCATCCGATTGAAAACCAATTAATGCGGCTGAAACCTCTTCTAACAAGATATCATCATCACGGTCCAACAATCTAGCTAAGAGGGGGATATGCTTTTCTAGTTTCAGTATTCCAATCATATATACAGCCAAGATACCATGAAACGAAAACCATTTTTCGTTTAATTCCTCTTGCAGAATTTCCTCGATATCCTCTTCTGTGATCCAGCCATTTTGAACGATACAGGCAGCAAGTTTTTTCGCTTCAATAAATTGTGAATGTTCATACGTTTTGGCTTTGTCGAGAGCATTGATTCTTTGTGCAAATTCTTCCCAAACTTCTTCCTCGTCCCCATTTACGATCAGTTCAGCTAAAGACCAATGCTCTTCATTAAGATATTTCTGGATCGGTTCTTTATATTTGAGGCTTAGCATGGGTTCGATCCGTTCTAATAACTTCACTGCCAAGTGGATTTGGGTCTTATCCATCTTTGGGATATTCTCTAACAGAAGCTTGACACCCTCTTCATTGATCTTCATGTTATCAATGTAAATTAGTATCGACGATTGCTTGTCCTCGTTCGTAAACGCTTCCTTCAATAATCTTAACGTCCATTCTTCAGGAACGTTTGGATAATCGTGTAAGGCATGAAGCACTATTTCTTGAATTAAGATATCCTGGCTAATTACATGTGGTTCTATTTTTTCTAAAAAAGTCATCGTATCCGTCCTTTAACCATCTTTATTCTCCTTAGTATTATAATTGATTTTAGCAGCATCACCAAAAGAAAACCTTAATGGAGCAATCAAAATACAAAAACTCGCCGCAAATCTTTTTGGGCGAGTTTCTGATTTATAATTGTTTTACTATCTTAAAATGTTAATCCATGACCAAGCTTATAAATATTACCATCACTATCTTTATAAGCGTACCGGAGACCTTCCGGCATATACTTATCCTTGTCATAGCCCGGTACATCATTTCTTGACACACAATTACCTTCTTCATCAACCGCAATGACGGCTTCACTCGCTGGCAATGTTAACGGTAAAACACCTACTGGTCGGCTATTACCTGCCATAACCTCATACTGTGCCTTAAAGTAGGTATCGTAACCCGCGATTAGAACATCTGCTAAAGGCTCAACGTTTCCAAGGATCCATGGCAAAATGACATTCACACTCATAATCACTTTTCCGCCGCGGATATGGATACTGTCTGCCACTTCTTTAAGATGGGCCATTCCACTTAAGGTGGTTTCCTGATAGGTAGTACCATCTAATGCCGTTTCTGTCTTATCTTCGCAGATTTCAAGTTCTAACAATCCTGGGGTTGCATTGAAATATGCTCCGGATTTTGGACTTAAGAAGAGAATAGCAATGTCAGCTTCTTCATAGTTATCCGTCAAGATAAATTGACCAAGCTCCTGACATTCCTTTCTTGCATTTTCCGTATAAGCTGCAGCCCGCTCTGGTTCTTTGTGGAAAACTTCCACATAAACTTTCTTAGTACCAAGCATATCTGCTGTTAAAGGTAAGGTCTGGTTGGTATTTTTTAGAACGGTTACTGATTTTTTATGAGCCTCATATGCGGCTTCCCAGCAAGCAGGATTATTAACTACTGAAGCAGCATTCTCTGGTGAAACATAGGTACGATCATCAAATAATCCTAACGCAAACATTTCAGTAAGCAGTCTTACATTTGCTTCATTAATCCGCTCTTCACTAATCCAGCCATTTTCAATCGCTTTTTTAAGGTTTTCAATATCGTTCGTATCAGAAATAAGATCTGTACCCGCATTAATTGCTTTTGCAAAACGTTCCGCCTCGCTTAAGGTTTCAACGCCCCAGCTCATTTTACTTGTGACTCCGCTGTCACTATTGATATAGCCTTTGAAGCCTAATTTTTCTCTAAGGATTGAATTTAAGAAATAATCATTAAAGGTAAAACCAACCTCTTCGAATGGAATGCTTTCACCTTCGAATTCTTGTACTGCACTTTTCTTGATGCTAGGGATTGAATAATATGGCATCATCGATGAAGTCCCATGCTCTACTGCTGCTCTAAACGGAGGCATATGATACTTTTCTAAGCTTCCAGGTGTTGGGTATAGGTTCCATTTCCCCTCTTCATAATGTGGGTCAAATCCATTTTCCCTTGGTCCACCACCAGGAAAATGCTTAGTGGTCATCGCGATACTATGGTTTCCAATGGCCTTCCCCTGAAAGCCATCAATTATGCGGCCGATGGCATCCGAGATAAATTCCGGGTCTTCCCCGAAGGTACCATAGATCCGCTGCCATCTCGGGTCCGTAACAGTATCCGCCATGTACATATATCCTTTTCTTAACCCAACAGCATCCCACTCATCATGGGCGATTTCGGCAAATTGGCTAAAAAGGGAGGCATCGCCGCCATTTTTTATATCGCCTTTAGCTGCAGCTGCAAGTCCTAACGTTCCTGGCCAAGTAGAAAAAATCCCAGCTGCATCATTCATCCCAAAAATGAATTCTGTGTTTTCGTTTCTGGAATTCGATGCGATTAAGCAAGGAATACCCAGACGTGTTCCCTCACATACTTCATTCATGGTATTGACCCACTCGGCCATTTGTGCCGGGCTCCAGTTATCTCTGAGAATGAAGTGGCGCAGATGCATGTTCTCAATTGTATGCGTTGTGCCATATACTTTCGCCAAAGCAAAAATAGTTTCGCCTTTTTCAACAATACCTTCATCTAACACGCCATCATGACTTGTTTTACTCTTATCTTTTTGAGTAAGTCCCATTTGACGCGTATTTATAAGCATCATTCCGACCTTTTCGTCGATAATCATTAATGAAACTAGATTCTCCGCACGTTCCTTCGGGCTTAAGCGCCAGTCCTTATATGGTTCTAGTTTCCCACTATTATTTAAATCTTTAAATTTTAATCCATCCACTTCAATGATGTTCTTGACTCTTACTTCTAAAATCGGCTGTTTATGGTTTTCTTTCATTTTAATGCCTCCTAAACTTGTAAGCACTAGTAATAGTAAGTACAACTTCATCTTAGCAATTTCAGGCCATATCCACACACACTATTGATATTTTTTATATAATATTGTGCTTTTAATGATATTTTTTTCATTCGCCATTTCGCCTAAAATAAAAAAAGGACATGAATTTATCATGCCCCACCTTTCTTTCTATTTGCAATCTCTATACTCTGTAGCCGTCATACCTTTTACTTCTTTAAATACTTTACAAAAGTAATTATAGCTGCTAAAGCCGACTTGAATACTAATATCTGTAATAGATAACCGCCCTTGTTCAATAAGAAATATTGCCTCTTTGATCCGCTTATTATGGATATAATCAATCACACTAACCTTCAATTCTTCTTTAAATCTCCTGGCAAGATAGGATCGATTAAAACCGATTTCATCTGCAATAGATTGTACATTGATCGATTCTTTAAAGTAGACATTTATATACATTAACGCTTTTTTGACAACAGTACTATATCCTTTAACTGCAAAATTTTTAACCGCATCACAATATTCTTCCACCATACTGAAATTTATTGCATCTAAATCGGACATCGTCACAGCTGCCTCAATTTTAAATGCGAATTTTTCCGATATAGCATGTAAATATTGAGGTTCGACCCCTCCTTTAGCTGCAGCCAGCCGATTCATTGTATTACTTGAAAAGCTAAGATTTTTTTTCGCCCGTAAAGGATTCCCTGGAACTCTATAGGAAAAGTCACCTGTAAAATCAATCAATGCTTTCAGTGCAGAATCTTTATCCCCAATTTCGATAAAATGTAAAAATTTCTTTTCAGCGGCATATCTGAGCTTCACCTCCATACCATCTTGATCATAATCCAGAGGCTGTACCTCCGGTTGATTATGCTCATTATGATTTGGAGCCGTAACAAATTGGGAGTCAACTCGCGGATTCATTAATAGATTCACTAATAGATCACCAATTGCTAAATAGGATTGTCCTAAATATGGCAATGATTTATAAAACTTCTCAAAGGGTTTACCCCAATTATTTTCAAGCCGATTTTCTCTGATAACACTCCAGATAAAATGGTCAGTGATCTTTTCTAACATGAAAGGTCCGACGATAACCATTCCATGAAATTGTTCATCCATGTGCAGGGCCGCTGCCAAATACGAAAGTTGGAAAGAATCTGTATGAAAACAAAAACTATTTTTATTGGCTGCTTCTAATGCATTTTTAAGATCCAAATAGATTTTCTTGCGTGCCTCCACAAATATGAGGGGGTCACTATCATCAGATATATGTAAAATGGTTTGAAATTGATGATCAATGACTTGTACATCTATTTGAAAAGCATTCTTAATTAGCCAGCATTTACTTTGAAGTTCATCCACTTTAATCACCTTTCAGATTCATTGGATTCACATGATCGTTTTCAGCTTCTCATCTCCCTATTTCATTTCTAACGATAGGAGCAACTTCTTTTCCTAATAGTTCGATGGCTTTCATTACATCATTATGGGGCATGGAACCAACAGGACAGTGAAGCATAAACCGTGTGATTCCAACATTCTTCCGAAGGTGGATGATTTTCTCGGCTACTGTTTTCGAATCCCCTACGTACAATGCTCCTTCCAAACTGCGAGCCGCATCAAAGCTCGAACGGTCATACATCCCCCATCCGCGCTCGCGTCCTAATTTATTCATAACCTGCTGGGTGGAAGGGAAAAACTTCTCAGCTGCTATTTCGCTCGTTTCCGCAATGAAACCGTGCGAGTGCGAGGCAACCGTTAGTTTAGACACATCATGACCAGCGTGAACGGCTGCTTTCTTATAAAGTCTTACAAGTGGCTCAAATTGCAACGGGCGCCCGCCGATAATGGCTAGAACGAGTGGCAACCCCAGCAGACCTGCTCGAATCACAGAATCACGGTTGCCTCCACTTCCAATCCAAACAGGCAAAGGATCTTGAACCGGCCTAGGGTACACACCGAGATTTTGGATAGCTGGTCGATGGCCGCCATCCCAGGTCACTTTCTCCGACTCTCGTATTTTTAATAATAGCTCTAGCTTCTGATCGAATAATTCATCATAGTCTTTTAAATCATAGCCAAACAGCGGAAACGACTCAATAAAAGAGCCTCTGCCTGCCATAATCTCGGCCCGGCCATCTGAAATTGCATCAAGTGTTGCAAAATCCTGAAAAACTCGGACCGGATCGGCGGAAGAAAGAACCGTTACTGCACTGGTTAATCGGATTCGATTGGTTTGTGAAGCGGCAGCAGCCAACACAACGGCAGGAGAAGAGGCAGCAAAATCCTCGCGATGATGCTCACCGACACCAAAAACATCGAGTCCAACCTGATCTGCAAGGACAATTTCCTCTACCACTTCACGGATTCGTTGCGCATGACTAATTACCTTCCCGGTTTTCACATCTGGCGTGGTCTCGACAAACGTGCTCACACCTATTTCCATAAAGAATCTCCTCCTATTAAGCTAAGGCCGCTTATGGCCTGAGTATATTTAAATGTAATTTAAGAAATACCAAGCGTAATTATCCTACATTTCCCGATATATTTCAAAATAATCGGATTTTTACTATTAAGAAGTAAAACAAAAATGAGTGTCAGGCATAAAGGTGCCTGACACTCATTTTTTTAATAAAAGAATTCTGTTTCATTATGTGCAACTGAATCTGCTTTATTACCAGGAGTTGACGATTTGAATGCCGTAATCTTTTCATATTCCCCTGGTTTTAGGACACTTTGATCCCCTCTCATTAAGTAGGTGTAAGCGATAATCGAGATAAATAATCCGAATGTCCAGGCATTTTCCCACAAAAAGCGAAGACCTGGGATGAGAAGTCCAAGTACAGGAACAGCGACACCAATTATCAGGGCGTAAACACCGTTTTTATTAAAACCGGATGTATAACTATAGCGGCCGTTTACATCATATAGTTCGTTAAGGGCCATTTGCCTCTTGCGAACAAGCCAGTAATCCGCAATGGCAATTCCATCAATCGGACCAAGTAAAGCACCGTACGTTCCCAACCAGCCAAAAATATAGTTTCCAAAGTTCTCCATGATATACCAAGGCTGCATTAAGATTGCAAAGATTCCAGTGATTATTGCCCCTATGCCAAAGGTAATTCGTCTTGGATTTAGATTTTCAATGGCACGGGCCGGTGCAACAATGTTTGCCCCGACATTAATCGTTAAGGACGCAATGACAATGATTAATGTTCCCAAAAAGATAACGAATGGCGGGAATTTTGCAAGCAATTGAACGGGATCCCAGAGTGCAGTCCCGAAAATAACTACGGTCGCAGATGTGACTGCAATTCCAATAAAGGAGAAGATACTCATGGTAAGTGGAAGAGAGAAACTTTGAGCCAACATTTGTGATTTTTGACTTTTCGCATAGCGGCAAAAGTCAGGAATATTCAAGGCAAGTGTTGCCCAAAAGGCAATGACACCTGTTAATGCAGGAAAAAATACTTTTAAAAATGCCCCTGTGGTCGTGAACTTTGATGGCGTGTCCAGGATTGGCCCCCAGCCTCCTGCATTCGTAAATGCCCAGATAAAAAGAATTATAGCAGAGATACCTACAATCGGTGTGGCAATTAAGCCAAGGACTTTCATCGCTTGAGGTCCTTTATAAGCAACAACTACATTTAATCCCCAAAACAAAGCAAATACAATCGCCGTATGTCCTGGGATGTTTCTCCAAGCGGCAAATGATGCCGATAAAAGTGTGTCAATCGCACCTGTACCAATCCAGGTGTTAATCCCAAACCACCCAGCAGCAACAATCGCTCTAGCTAAAGCCGGGATATGGGCACCTTTTGAGCCAAACCATAAACGAGCAAATACCGGATAGGGAATGCCAAACTTTGTACCAGCGTGGGAATTTAATAAAATAGGGATAAGAACAATGACATTTCCAAGAAAAATCGTTCCAATTGCCTGCCACCAATTCATTCCTAACGAAATCAAGCCACTAGCCATCGTATAAGCAGGAATACACAAGCACATACCAATCCATAAAGTAGCAAAGTTCAGCCCTTTCCAGGAATGTTCCTTCATAGTCGTGGGGCGCAGGTCATCATTCCACATTTCACTGTTACTTAAACCATTAGCTGCTTCAGGCGTCAGGGTAACAATACCATTTTGTTCAATTTGCGTTTTCAACAAATTTCCCCCTTATTGGTTATTTAACATGCTTTTCTAGTGAAACAATGATGTGTAAATTCAATTGAACGAATATTTAAAAAATTCACAGCGGATTTTACTATCTCCCCATAACATCCCCCCTCTATCCTTCAACTCCTGCCAGCAGGGTCCTATTTGCCGTCCCTATGGTTGAGGCAAAGCAAAAGGTTAAAAACCTACTTCTCTACCTTATATTATATCTCTCTAATTCTTCCTGTCATTGGACAAATAGTAGTATGATTTAGGTTAATTTTTTTATGTTATGTAAAGTGTGAATCAAGGATTAGATATTTCTTCCTGAATAGATTCCATACCATATAGAGGATTATAATCAGGAGAACAGAATCTGTCCTCCATTGCGTATGAAATCCTTACATTATTTCTTTATTATTGGCTGTGTTAAACTGGTTCTGTTGATTTTCGTTCCAGGCACTTCGCTTTCCACAACAGAGTGCCAAAATCAATATTAACCTTTAACACAGCCTTATAATTAGCTAATCTCCCCGCCAACTGCTGCAATATCTTGCTCATTTAAAATTACAGCTTCAATGGATAATTCCAGACCCTTTACAATTAATTCTAGACTCATGCTTGGTTGACCGGGGTTACGGACAATTTGTTCAGGGATAAAGGGAATATGGATAAAGCCGCCTCGGATGTCTTTGCGGCTAGTTTCAATAAGATTCATCAACCCATAAAAAATATGATTGCAGACGAATGTTCCAGCTGTGTTTGAAACGGAAGCAGGAATTCCGTTCTCCGTCATCTTTTTCACCATAGCCTTGACTGGCAATTTAGAGAAATAAGCTGTTGGTCCCCCCGGGACAATCTCTTTATCAATTGGCTGTTTATTCTCGTTATCTGGGATTCTGGCGTCGTCTACATTAATTGCCACACGTTCAGGCGTGATTGAGGCACGCCCCCCTGCTTGGCCGACACAAATGACTATATCTGGATTTAGTTCAGCGATCGCTTCTTTAAGACTAGTAATCGCTTTGCCAAAAACCGTGGGGATTTCTCTTGTGATCACTTCGCAGCCTGCAATTTCTTTTCCTTGTAAAAACTTTACCGCTTCATGCGCAGGATTAACGGGCTCTCCTCCAAATGGGTCAAAGCCAGTAATAAGTATCTTTTTCATCGTCATTATCCTTTCTACTAATTATTTACTTTATAGATTCTTTAATGCCTGTGAAAATCTATTAATACCCTCATGAATCAAATTTGTTTCCGCCCTGCCATAGGTAAAACGGAGACACCCTTTTTCAGTGCCTAAAACATTTCCTGGGACAAAGGCAATTCCCTTCTTGATTGATTCCTCCAGTAATTTCTGCACGTCGATAGGTCTGTTCACTTTACACCACAGATGAATCCCCCCATCTGGAATAGAGAAGGAAACTTTTTCACCCAATAGTTGATTAAGACTTTGAACAAGTTGATCTCTCCGTTGTTCAAGCTGTTTTCTTAAAAATTGTATATGTGTATCATAGGACTGTGACTTGAGAAATTCGTTCGCCACCCATTGAGGAAATACACTGTGTCCAAAATCAACTTGTTGTTTGGCGTCAGCAAGCCGTTGAATGACCTTTGAGGGGCCAATAACCCAACCGATTCGTAATCCTGAAGCAATAATTTTCGACAACGAACTAATATATAGAACATTCCCATTATCATCCATTGATTTTAACGATGGATTTACCACTCCATCAAAGGAGGTCAAACTATAGGGGTCATCTTCAATAATTGGAATTCCAAATTCTGCTGAAATGTTTAAAATTCGTTGACGCCGTTGCAGGGAAAGAACCTTTCCCGTTGGGTTTTGATAATCGGGATTTAGGAATACCATTCTTATTCTATGTTTCTTATGTAGTTGAACAAGGTCTTCCGGATTTACCCCATTTGAATCCACAGGCAATCGGAAGATTTTTAAACCTGCCGTCTGGAAAATGGGCAGAGAATAACAATAGGATGGATCTTCAATTGCCACAGCGTCACCAGGTTTAAGCAGGCATTGGACAATCAGATGCAGTGCTTGCTGTGCACCCGATGTGATAAGAATCGAAGAAGAAGTTGTATTAATTTTCTTATATTCATTCACATGATCGGCAATCGTACACCTTAATTCTTCATTTCCTTGCGGATCGTCATAGCCAAGATAGCCTGTAAAAGGATGCGCGGATAGAATATGTTGGAATTGCTCATTTGGAAATAAACTAGATGACAATTCACCACTTGCCATATTAATAAGGTCATTATCTAGGGTTTCCTTACGAATTCTTTGAACAACAGGAAGGTTGGGAAGAAATGAGCCACGCTCCAAATATCTACCCCAGTTTGGAATCCGTCTATGTTCGAGCCCCCAAATATCCGTACTCACAATGGTCCCACTACCTTTTTTTCTCTCAACAATCCCCATTGACTGCAGTTCTTCATATGCGGCTACCACTGTACTACGATTCACTTGCAGCTCTTCAGCTAAGGCCCTTTCTGAAGGTAACATGGTTTCCGGTGAAAAATGGCCTGTGGCAATACCTTGTTCAATGTAATCAGCAATTTGTTTATAAATTGGTCTTTTAGTTGTTCGATCGGGTCTCCAATCCACCCAACTCACTCCTTTCCAATTACTTGTGACAGTAAAAGTGGATGGTCCATTTTTTTAGTAATTGGCTGGTCATTTTTTATAACTTTAACCTTAATATAGGAATCATACTATGTCTAATGAAAAATCAATAATTTTATCATATAGTGAGGATGAAATACTATGACGTTTGGCATGATTCTTATCATTGTTGTTTTAATTGGTGCCCTTATTGGTACCTTAGCACTTACTGGGAAACCGGATGAGGACTATAAAAGTTCCACAAAACAAAACACGATACGGTTGACGGCTATTTATGCCATTGTCATCTTAGCTGCAATTGGGGGCTTGGCTTGGTATATCAGTATAAGCTAAATCATAAAACTTTAGCAGAACACACATAATAAGTTAAAAAAGGTGTGTTCTGCTGTGGATTTCCCTGCCATTCAAACAAATTTTTGGGATGCAGTTTTTGCGATTCCCATCATTATTGTATTAACTCAACTAATAAAGCTATATTTCAAATTACCGAAGTGGTTTGTGCCAACCATTGCACTTCTCTTTGGATTAGGAATTTCAATTTTTATTAGTCATAAACACAACACTCTTGGCGGTATATTTATGGGCTGGTTTTACGGATATGCAGCGATTGGAACTTATGCATCGTTAAAGACTAATATTATTTCCTTTAGAAATAAACAAAAGAAATAATTTTAAGCTCTCCCCTATTTATCGCATAATTAAAAATCTATTAAAAATAATTATTTCGAAATCCGAAAAAAATGTTACAATTCTAATTATTACTTTTAATAGATTGAAGGGACATGAATGAAAAAAAAGCAATGGCTTTTATATGGAATGTTGATTTTCGCTACGGCGACATGGGGAAGTGCATTTATTGCTGGAAAAATTGCTGTTCAAGACTTTGAACCGGCTACAGTTGCTTTTTTACGTTTTTTAGGAGCTTCAGTTCTATTGTTCCCGCTAATGTGGTTAACTGAAAAAAATCGGATCAGGCCTACTCTTAAAGATTATAGCTTGTTTGCGGTTTTAGGGTTAACTGGAATAGCACTTTATAATATTTGCTTTTTTATTGCCACCAAACATGCACCGGTAATTAAGAGTTCCTTATTTATTGCGTCAAATCCAGTTTTAATTGTTCTTTTGTCAGGCATCTTTTTAAAAGAGACGATTACCAAGAACCATATAATTGGTATGGTGACTGCTCTTATTGGGGTAACTTTTATAATTACAGATGGTCATGTGCTTTCACTGGTGGAGATAGGCTTTGAAACGATCGATTTTGTTTTACTTGGTGCGGTGATTTGTTGGGCCTTGTACAACGTCGTTGGCAAAGTGGTTTTAAAAAAATTTAGTTCAGTCGAATCCACTACTTATGCAGTAGCTTTTGGTACATTATTTTTATTACCATTTGCATTAGTGGAAACCACTTGGAAAGATGTACAGCATGCTGACATTTCAACCTGGATAGCCATCGCCCACATGAGTATTTTCGTAACAGTGGTGGCATTTATTATGTATTATTACGGTATCAAGGAAATTGGCGCGGCAAAAGCTTCAATTTTTATTAATGTCATGCCAGTATCGGCCGTCTTGATGGCAACCATCTTTTTAAATGAAACCTTCACTTTGGCTCACGGAATTGGAGCAGCCTTTGTCCTATCTGGTGTTTATATTGGAACAAATACGAAGATATTTAAGAAAAAAATAAGTACGGTCAACCGTGCTATTTAATTAAAATACTCACGTAAAAGGACTGACCAAATTGGTTAGTCCTTTTTTTAACAAGCACATTATTACTAAAAAAGTGTACCTTAAAGTATAATAATGTATATAAAATAGCATCTTGAGAAGGAGTATGCATTATGGGTTTTATCGTTTATTTTATTCTAATCATGATAATTCCAATATTTGTGCAGATGTATTTAAGGAGTACCTACTCTAAATTTTTGAAAGTAGGCTCATCTTCTGGATTTACGGGTGCCCAGGCTGCTAGAAGAATCTTGGATCAAAATGGCTTATACGACGTATCTGTAGAAGAAGTGAGAGGTCACTTATCGGACCACTACGATCCAAGAAGTAGAAGTGTTAGGCTTTCCTCAACGAACTACCATGGGACCTCGATTGCTTCAATATCCGTTGCCATTCACGAGGTTGGCCATTGTTTACAACAAAAGGATGGTTATGTACCTTTACGTGTAAGACATGCATTGGTACCAGTCGCAAATATTGGCTCAAATTTTTCATTTATCTTGATTTTAATCGGTATTCTCTTATCCTCTGCCAACTTTTTATTACTTGGAATTATCGCTATGGGCGCTGCAGTTCTGTTTCAGGTGGTTACGTTACCTGTCGAATTCAATGCGAGTTCCAGAGCTCTGGATGTAATGGTTGGTTCTGGTCTGATTAGAAATGAAGAAGAGTATCGAGCGAAAAAAGTGCTAAACGCGGCTGCGCTTACGTACGTAGCAGCAACTGTAGTAGCAGTAGCAGAATTACTCCGTTTTGTACTCATGTTTACTGGAATGCAAAATAATGAAGATTAAGAAGTTAAAAAAAGACTCCTGGGTTGGAGTCTTTTTTTACTTCAGTTATTAGGATTTTTCTGACGTTATGTCGTTATATGGCAAAATCAGTTTTTCCAGCCTATTGTAGTCCATCGAACTTATTTCCTCCATTAATCTCGGAATGGCTTTTTCAGGATAGCCGTAATCACGAAGTAGTTTTCGCTTTTTCTCTATTTGATCCACAGAAATACCTCCCCTAATGCGTGTTGTGTTTTTTCCATAAAAGAAACCATTATCATTTTCACATTTTGCCCGAGACCTTCATTTTCTATGAATCCTTTTCAAATCCCGCCTATAAGTTTACATAATGTAATTATTGTTAATAAAAATGGAACATACCTAAGTTTTCTAATCGGGGTTTCTGTTAAATTTGACTGTGATTATCCTGAACCTATATAATAGATCCCCATCGATCATAAATGTTCCTGTTTAAGTGTGTTTTGCATAGGGTTTTTCTTGGAACATGTTATACTTTGCTATAGAAATATCTGTGAAAGAATTTATGGGAGCGTGTTTTATGAATTATAAGGTTGTCATCTTAGATATAGACGGAACCATCCTCCCGCATGGAAAAACACTTAGTCATGCCACAAAGGATGCCATCCAGAGGTTAAAAGAGAAACAGACGAAAGTGGTGATTGCTACCGGGAGAGCACCTTATTTTACCGAGTCGATTATTCAAGAAACTGGGGTCGACTCGATGGTCTTTTTTAACGGTTCCTTTGCCTTCCATGAAGGAAAAGAAATATACAAGAGTTCAATTGATAAGCAAGTACTAGAAAGAGTCCATCAATTATCCAATGACTTACAACATCCGCTGACTTATTTAGGCGATACAAGCTTTAAAGTCACGCATTTAGAACATCCCTTCGTCGTTGAAGCGTACCAGCATGATCCATGGAAACCGGAACTGGCCCCGCCGCAATTTTGGAAAGACCAGGATATTTATCAAATCTTCCTTCATTGCGATCTGGAAGAGGAATTATCCTATCAGTCAAAGGTTCCAGAACTGGATTTCCGCAGATGGAGTTCAGGGGCACGTACGTGTGATGTGAATTTGTCCAATTCTAACAAAGCAGTAGGTATTAGTAAATTATTAGAAAAACTTGGGGTTGCACCTGATGAAGCTGTGGCCTTTGGGGATGGATTAAATGATATGGAAATGTTGTCATTGGTCGGAATGGGCGTCGCCATGGGAAATGCCCGTGATGAATTGAAAGAAGTGGCAAATATGGTCACACTCTCAGCTGAAGAAGACGGTGTCCGTTACGGATTAGAGCGTCTTGGTTTAATTTAAACCGAGAGCTCTTTTCAGTTTTGAAATGGGAGATAAGGAGTGAGCAATCATGAATTTATCATATGAAGTAATCTCGGACGAAGAAATAGAATATTGCCGGGATTTATGCAATGAACTAATGGCCTTTCAAAAGTCCAAAGCTTACATAACACCAGAACTGTTCGACAGCATGAATTTTGACACCAGAATGGCCCCTTCAATTAATAGCGCCATTCATAATTATATCGTGATCGTGAAGGATGGCCAACAAGTGGTTGGGTACGTTTATTCTAATATCTCGCCAAAAGCGACCTATTCTAATGATTTTGCTACTTTTTTTGACATGTCTACAGTTCGTAGACCTAATGTTGGTTGTTTGTCGCAATTTTATATTAAGGACGAGTATCGGAAGTATGGGCTGGGGTCTACACTTTTCAAGATGTCGATGGAGTGGTTAAAACAATTTGATGAGGTTGAGGATTATTTTATCTTTGTCTCTAACGGCAATAATGACGCGCTGGAATTTTACAAACATAAGGGATTTTCGGTCAGCCATGAAATCTTGGATGGGTTTATAACTGTATTACGAAGCAAGTAGAAGCGATAAAAGCTTGTAGGATTTGATCCATATGGATATAATCTACAAGCTTTTTATATGTACTTATTACAGCCATTCCTCAGCGATCGAGCTATTATCAGCAATGGTGAAGGCTGCATTGCTGATGGCTTGAGCTAGTGTGTCGCCCGTTTCACATATGTTGTTAAAGCAAACTTCAGTGCTCCCATTGGTTGTATAGGTATAACCGAAGTCTTTTAATTTTTCTACGATGAGCATCGCATGGTCAAGATTTTGCTCAGGTTGAAAATCTGCAACTGGTATGAATGCCCCCTTTTCAAAGTCAAACCATCTGTCCCATCTATTTAACTTCCAACCTAGTATTCTACGAGCAATAATTTCTACTTGGTTCATTTTTTTTTGGCTCCTTCCTCTGTATTTTCTTATTTTACCATTTTCATCGTGCCTGTTCCTCGTAATCAATTTCAATTTTGTGACTCTTCTAAGGTGTGGAGGAGGTATAGATGACCACAGTTTGCTTGAAGGAGCCAGGTCGGTCGTCAATCGGGACTATTGGCGATCCATATTAGCCAAAACGACGCCGGTCGGTCATTAGTCACGTCTATTGACGACCGGCATGAGACGAAACTAGCCAGGTCGGTCGTTAATCGGAGCTATTGGCGACCTATTTTAGCCGAAATGTCGTCGGTCAGTCGTCAATCACGTCTATTGACGACCCGCATGAGACAAAAAAGCGACGGTCGGTCATCAATCACTCCTATTGGCGACCTATATTAGCCGATACGAGGCCCGGCGGTCGTCAATCACTCCTATGGCGACCCATATTAGCCGATACGAGGACGGTCAGTCGTCAATCAACTATTACAAATTCACGCCTTTCATGCCTGCTTGATGTTAGCGTTCACCAGCAGCTACATTCGTAAGACTTTCAAAGAATCCCCTTAATCGAATCCACTACTTGGTCAATCTCATCTTTCGTCGTATACCTTCCTAAACTAAAACGGATGGCACCCATTCCAACCTCTTCAGAAACACCCATTTCCTTTAAAACTGGGGATAATTCTATACTGCCGGCGTGGCATGCCGATCCTGTTGACGCAGCTAACTGAGGGATTGCGTCTAATAGCTCCTGACCCACTCTTCTCACAAAACTAACATTCAAAGTATTCGGCAGACGGTCCTCTGGATGGCCATTCAATTCTACCTGATTACCAAACGTATCCTTTAATTGCATCCAAAAATAATCGGTTAAATCTTTTATTCCACAATCTTCTACGTGTTGTTTAGCCATCTCACAGGCCTTTCCTAAACCCACCGCCAATAAAGTATTTTCGGTACCTGCCCTAAGGCCAAACTCATGGCCCGCTCCATGGATAAGCGGTTCCAGATGGATTCCCTCTCGTATATATAACGCGCCAATTCCTTTAGGTGAATAAAGCTTATGGCCGGCAATCGTTAGCATATCCACTTTCAAATCATTCACATTCACCGGAACTTTTCCAACCGATTGGGAAGCATCCGTATGAAAAGCAACCCCATGTTCCTTAGCTATTTCCCCAATCTCCATAATGGGCTGCAATGTACCGGTTTCATTATTGGAGTGCATTATCGAAATCAGAATGGTTTCTTTTGTGATTGCGTTTTTTATTGCTTCTAGTGTAACCTTCCCATTCCGATCAACGTCTACATATGTGACTTTTGCCCCAATTTGTTCTAGGAATTTGCAGGGATTCATAATCGCAGGATGTTCAATTTTGGAAGTAATGATATGGTTGCCTTTATGCCGATTTTTTAAAAAATAACCTTTTAATGCAAGATTATTGGCTTCACTGCCTCCGCTTGTAAAAATAACCTCTCTGGGGGAACAGCCAATTAATTCGGCCACCTGCGCTCGGGCTTGATGTAACAATTCCTTTACTGGTAACCCTGCCCAGTGTAAGGCCGACGGGTTTCCATAAAATTGATCTAACAATGGCTTCATTGCCGCGGCTACTTCAGGAGCAATCGGTGTACTGGCATTGTAATCAAGATAAATTTTTTCCATCTAGTTATTCAATTCCTTTCCCCTTAGACAGAAGCTGGGACCTTAACTATACTGTTAATAAAATCTTTGAATAAATTGTTCATTTCATGGTTTGTACTCGCCATTGATTCAGGATGCCACTGAACACCGACCGTAAAGGTGGTTGGATGGATATACTCCACTGCTTCAACAATCCCATCGGATGACTGGGCAACAACTCGAAGGTCATTGGCCACCTTATCAATGGCTTGATGATGGAGACTATTCACACGTACTCGTTCAGAACCGACCATTTCGAATAATTTACTATCGGTGGCGATGGTCACCCAGTGAGTATCTCGACTTCTATCAATTTTCTGGTTGTGTTGAATGGGTTCCTTGACTTGACTCGGGATGTCCTGGATTAACGTACCGCCAAGAGCAACATTCAAAATCTGAACGCCTCTGCAAATGGCAAGGATCGGAATATTGTTTTCAAGCGCGAATTTCACCATCGCAATCTCTGCCACGTCCCGCTCCGGTGTAGTTGGGCCCAAGTGTGGATGCGGATCCTGGCCAAAAAGCTTTGGATCGACATCCTCTCCACCACTGAGAATGATTCCATCGCACAAGGCAATTGTTTCTAATGCCATCTCAGGGTTAATGTAAGGAAGAATGACAGGTATTCCTCCATTGGCAGCAACACTTTTATGATAATCATGGTGCACATAGACACCTTCCATATATTCGTTATGTTTTACATAGGCACCCGTAATGCCGATAACTGGTTTTTTGTTCATAATTTTTCCCCCTTAACATGCTAACAACAATATCTTACCATAATCATTCTAATAGATTATATTTTTGAATGAGCTGCTATTTGAACTTCAAAAAAAATTTACATAATCTTTAAATAACCTTCATAGATTACTGTGTACGACTTATATAAGATAATATAAATATTGTCAAGGGATGGAGATAAAATGGAGTATGTTCTTTACAATGGCAAGAAATATTTAATCCTTTATAAATACACTTCAGGATTCTGCGAAATTAAGGAAGTCGATAGTATACATAATATACAATTGGTTCATTCATCGGAATTAACAGACCTAAACTAAAAAAAGCTGAAAAAGGGAATGTACCCTTTTTCAGCTTTTTTTAATTGAAGAAATTTAAACCTAGTTATGTATATTTCGCCACATTTTCTCAAATTATATGATAAAAAAGGTGGGGTTCTCATGAATAATTGGCATCTGATTTTGGCCGGAATTGTCTTGTTAGTCTTAATCATCGGTTTAGTTGTTACGTTGGGTACTGGAAGAATGGTAAGTACTAAATCAGGGGAATTTGATACTCCAATTAATGAAGGCACACAAAGACATCCTTATTTATTGAATCCAGTTTTTCTTGTCTGGATAATCGCAATGACAGCTATCATCATTTATATCATCTATCTTGGCTTTAATTACTATTGAAAAAAAAATCAAGCGAAAGGCCCTCGGTTTTCTGGAGGTACCTTTCGCTGCTTTTGTTTTATTCTGCTGGAGCATGTACCACGGCGATTTGGTATGCATCCAATATCGCTTCACTCTCGGAAGGATCATTAATACCCACTAAATCTTGATTCCCTTCCTCTCCTTCTATTTTCATAACGATGGTTTCATCCTCAGCCTTTAATAACGCATAGGATTCCTCCTCCATATCAAACAATGCTTCAACAGCATAATCTTTATGATTCCCTTGGTTATCCTGAATCGTTATATAATCACGTGGTTCATCACGTTTCATCCTATCTCACCTCAACAATTATTGTTCCCTTAACAAAGAATGTGCTAGATGGAAATTTATAGTTTTTACTATCCGTAGTAAATTGGGCAAAATAAAAATGAGAGAGGAGACCATTATGCTTTCAGTTCCGGTGAAAATTCATATGATGCTGAGTATAAACAGAAATAAATGATTAGAACTGGAATTATATGAATTATAAGCGTGAACAAGTTTTGAATTTTTCGACACTATTCTATATAAACTGCTTTTCTTTCTTGTTAAAATAAAAAAACAAATATCAACCTTTAAAAAGAAAGAGGTTTAAGTGTGTCACATAATCCAAAAAATTCAAAACCAGCTTGGTTGCAGAACTACGTCGATTCACCAGAAAAGCAGCAAAAGTTATATCGCCGGACATTGCTCATTGTCGTCATGTCACAAATTTTTGGTGGGGCTGGATTAGCTGCTGGTATTACTGTTGGTGCACTCCTTGCCCAAGAAATGTTAGGGACGGACAGTTATGCAGGGATTCCGGCAGCATTGTTAACGTTTGGCTCGGCAGGAGCAGCGCTGCTAATCGGTCGTGCCTCCCAACGATTTGGCCGTCGCATTGGTCTTGCGGGAGGATTTTTGACCGGCGGGATTGGTGCAGTTGGAGTCATTGTTTCAGCCATTACTAGTAATATCTTTCTTCTTTTTGCATCACTCCTTGTATACGGTGCGGGATCTGCTTCAAACTTACAAGCACGCTATGCAGGGGTAGACTTAGCCAAGCCCACACAGCGAGCGACCGCTGTCAGTATCGCTATGGTTTCAACGACCTTTGGGGCAGTGGCAGGACCAAACTTGGTGGACGTCATGGGCCGATTTGCAATCTCTATAGGTGTCCCTGCTCTTGCTGGTCCTTTCATTTTAGGGGCTGCAGCCTTTCTACTGGCAGGATTAGTCCTGCTATTTTTTCTACGGCCAGATCCTTTGATTGTTGCCAACGCCCTTGCAGATCGGCAGGTCATCGACAAGAGTGATCCTGTTGAGAAGCAATCTAGTAATCTTGCAATGAATAAACGAGGAATCGTTGTCGGAGCAACCATTATGGTGTTAACGCAAATTGTCATGACCGCAATCATGACGATGACACCTGTTTATATGAAACATCATGGTCATGGTCTAAGGGAGGTTGGAATGGTCATCGGCTTCCATATTGGCGCGATGTATCTTCCTTCTCTCATCACAGGTATTCTCGTGGATAAAGTCGGTCGAACCGCAATGGCCATTGCTTCTGGTGCTACACTTCTTTCGGCGGGCTTACTAGCTGGCAGCGCTCCTTCAGATTCCATGCTTCTCTTAATCGTCGCGCTTTCCTTGCTTGGACTTGGCTGGAATTTTGGTTTAATAAGTGGGACTGCATTAATCGTCGATTCCACTCATCCCTCAACACGTGCCAAAACTCAAGGAGCGGTAGATGTCTTGATTGCTTTAGCAGGGGCTTCTGGGGGAGCCCTATCCGGAATGGTGGTCGCACAAACAAGTTACGCAGGGCTTTCATTCGCTGGAGCAATTCTTTCCCTTTTGCTTATTCCTGTCGTTATCTGGTCTCGTAGTAATCAAAAAATAAAGGAAATAAGCTGATGAGAAGAAATAGGATTTCTGGAAATGACATCCTATTTCTTTTTGTTATTTTGAAAAAAATATTTAAAAATTCACTATTTCACAATTAAAATTATTTTCGGAAATTTATATGTGTGGTATAGTCATAGAAAAGAAAAAATGGAGTGATAAAAATGAAACTGCAAGTCCAACGTGCTTATAATTTCAATGCAGGCCCTTCTGCATTACCCATTTCTGTTCTAGAAAAAGCTCAGGCAGAACTAATAGATTTTCGAGGTACGGGCATGTCCGTCATGGAACTTAGCCACCGCAGCAAAGCTTATGAAGAGGTACATAATCAGGCGATTGACAGCTTAAAGGAGCTTCTGTCTATTCCTGATACGCATGAAGTACTCTTCTTGCAGGGTGGTGCTAGTCTTCAGTTTTCAATGGTACCGATGAATTTTTTACAAACAGGTAAAAAAGCAGCATATGTCATGACTGGCTCTTGGTCAGAGAAAGCTTTCACCGAGGCAAAACTATTTGGTGAAGTTTACCATGCGGCTTCTACAAAAGAAGGCAGCTACCGCAGCATTCCTGCCATCGATCAATTGCAGTACGATTCATCTGACGCATATGTCCATGTAACTTCAAATAATACGATTTATGGTACACAATGGAAGGACTTCCCAGATACTGGTGATGTTCCATTAATCGCTGACATGTCAAGTGATATTCTGTCTAAGCCAATTGATGTCAGCAAGTTTGCGCTCATTTATGCTGGTGCCCAGAAAAACCTTGGCCCTTCAGGCGTAACCGTTGTGATTATTCGCAAGGATTTCCTTGAACAAGCAAACACAAATATCCCAACGATGTTAAAGTACAGCACCCACTCTAAAAATAATTCTTTGTATAACACACCGCCGACTTTTGGTATTTATATGCTTGGAGAGGTATTAAACTGGGCGCGTGAATTGGGCGGTTTGGATGCCATTGCGAAGCTGAATGAGAAAAAAGCGAACTTAATTTACGATACAATCGACGCTAGTAATGGTTTTTATATTGGTCATGCCACACCAGAAAGCCGTTCTCTCATGAATCTTACATTCAACTTAGCATCAAAAGACTTAGAAAAGAAATTCCTCGAGCAGGCGAAACAAGAAGGATTTGTTGGCGTAAACGGACACCGCTCCATCGGCGGCTGCCGTGTATCAGCCTACAATGCGGTTCCAGTGGAAGCCTGCCAGGCATTCAAAGAGTTTATGATTAAATTCCAATCAGAAAATAATTAAGATTTCTGTACAACAAAAGGACCAGAGGAGATAAAATGTCTCTTCTGGTCTTTTTTATTTTCATTATCTACCGTCAACTACTTCTTTCAATATTTCATACGAACGTTTTTGTTTTTCCGTGTCATAAATATACGATACTGCCATGAGTTCATCAACGTGATATTTCTCTTGGAATGCAGTCCACTGTTGACGGACAGTTTCTTTACTTCCGATCAATGTAACACTTTGCTTCGTGGCGGCCATTTCCTTCTCCATCGGAGTCCAGATCTCATCCAAGCTTTCAACTGGCGGCTGCAACGGATTTTGCGTTCCACGAACAACATTTAGGAAAAATTGCTGCATCGTTGTCGATAAAAATTGTGCTTCATCGTCAGTCTCAGCGGCAATGACATTTAAACAAACCATCATATATGGTTTATCCAAATATTCTGAAGGCTTGAAACGACTTCTGTAAATTGAGATCGCTTCTTCCATGAATCTTGGGGCAAAGTGGGAGGCAAATACATATGGCAATCCCAAGTTTGCCGCTAGATACGCTGAATCAGTCGATGACCCCAGGATATAAATCGGAATATTCGTGTCAACACCAGGATAGGCTTTCACATAACTTTGCTGCTCTGCTGGGCCAAAATAAGTAAGCAATGCATTAACATCATCTGGGAAGGTGTAAACTGAATCATTTTTCGAGCGTCTTAAGGCGTTTGCTGTCATCATATCTGTACCAGGTGCCCGGCCGAGTCCCAGGTCAACGCGATCAGGATAAATTGTTGCTAACGTGCCAAATTGTTCAGCAACCACAAGCGGAGAGTGATTTGGCAGCATTATCCCGCCAGAACCTACATGAATAGTATTGGTATGCTCTAACACATGTTTAATCAAAATAGATGTAGCTGAACTCACAAGTGTAGCTGTATTATGATGTTCTGCAATCCAATAACGTTGATAGCCCATTGTTTCAACCGCTTGTGCAAGTTCGACCATTGATTCAATCGCTTGACTTGGGCTCTGCCCTTTTCGAATTGGTGCTAAATTTAAGACAGATACAGGTATTTGAATAGTTGTCATTTTATCATTCCTTTCCCTAGAGAGAATATTACTATAGTAACAATAGGAAAGAAGAAATCAAAAATAAATGCTTACATTATATTTCAGGTTCCTAAATATTTTAAGGGGAGGATTATAGACGCTTACTATCTTGATACCAGAATCGGAAAAATTGGCAGATTAATCAGAGAAACTCGCCCGCAATTTTATAATAGAAGGTGCATATAAAATACTAAGCTACTAATCATAGCATGTTAATGAATTTATGATCAGGTACAGGAGCGATCGATATTACTCTTGCACCTAGAAAAGGTAAAGGGGGTGTTTATTTTGCCAAAACACAATAAGAATCATCAGGGACAAGCCCAAAATAATAAATCTCAGACTGAAGGAGAAGGATCTCAAGCTCAAACTGAAGAAAACGCTCAAGCTCAAACTGAAGCAGAAAACACACAATCTCAAGTTGTTAGTGAAGACTCTCAACCTCAAGCTGATGGGGAAAACTCTCAAGCTCAAGCTGATGAGGAAAACTCTCAAGCTCAGGCTGATGGGGAAAACTCTCAAGCTCAGGCTGATGGGGAAAACTCTCAAGCTCAAGCCGATGGAGCCAACTCTCAAGCTCAAGCCGATGGAGCCAACTCTCAAGCTCAAGCCGATGGAGCCAACTCTCAAGCTCAAAATAATCAAAACAAAAAGAAAGGCCCAAAGGGAAAGAAGAAAAATAACTAATTGTGAAACTGGAGATAACTGGTGATAAGTTGGTGGCAAAATTTATTTTTTGCCACCAATAAAACCCTCCATATATCACTAGCCTTATTGGATGTCTTCTAACATATATTTACTAATTTTTATTTGTAGGAGGGTTTACATTGATTGTTTTGCTATTAGGGATTTTTTTCTACATTTTCTTGGTTCCACCTACAAAGTATAGTAATTCAGCAAAACAAGCGAGGATAAACGACGATATGAAGGGGTCCCAAATAAACCTTGGGGTGAAACAAGATATTTAACCTAGAATTGATCCTCATGTTTATCATTTTTTTATCAGTAATTAGTTTAATAATTTGGCGGCCTAAAGGGCTCAATGAATCGATCCCCACAGCTATTGGAGCAGCGATTACTATTTTTTTAGGAATTGTGCCTTTAGATGATATTTATAAAATCCTCGATATCGTTAGTGGAGCGTCTATTACCATTTTATCAACGATTATTATGTCTATTGTATTAGAAAGCATTGGTTTCTTTAATTGGGTTGCATTCAATTTAGTTAAAAAAGCAAAAGGTTCAGGAACTTTACTTTACATTTTTGTAAACCTAATTTGTTTTTTAACGACTATCTTTTTTAATAATGATGGAAGTATATTGATTACTACCCCGATAATAATTCATATGACTAAATACCTCAACCTTAAACCCCATCAAAGAATTCCCTATTTACTCTCTGGAGCATTAATTGCAACCGCTTCCAGTGCTCCAATTGCAATTAGTAATATATCAAATTTAATTGCATTGAAAATTGTTGGGATAGATTTAAACAGCTATGTAGAAATGATGTTTGTACCATCTATGATTGGTATTATAACAATTGCAAGCTTACTTTATTTGTACTATCAAAAGGATATTCCGAAAAAGATTGATCAAAACTTTACTGATCCGCTTACGAGCCAAATAAATATAAAGATTGATTGGTGGATGTTTAGGGTAAGTATGGTCATTGTTGTAGCAGTAAGAGCCAGTTTCTTTATCTTAACACCGTTTGGTATTCCTATGGAGTGGATTGCATTAGCAGGTGCCATTTTACTAATTATGATTAGGTGGTATAAAGCAGGAAAAGGGGTAAAAGATGTCATAAGTAAAACCCCGTGGCATATACTTATTTTTGCTTTTAGTATGTATGTTTTAGTATACGGTCTTCAGAATGTTGGATTAACATCCTTATTAGTAAACTACCTTCACCCCCTAGTAGAAAGTAGTCATTTAAATGCTAGTCTAACAATGGGTATATTATTAACGATTTTGTCAAATATATTTAATAATTTACCTGCTGTGATGATCGGTACATTATCCCTCACCAATATGGGATTAGATCTGCAAACCTTACAATTATCTTATTTGGCAAATGTGCTTGGCAGTGATATTGGTTCATTAATAACCCCTGTAGGAACTCTTGCTACTTTAATATGGATGTACATTTTAAAAAGCAATAGAATTAGATTTACGTGGGGTAAGTATATTAAAGTCGCTTTACTCGTTATACCAATTGGATTAATGACAAGCTTAGTGGCTTTATATTACTGGAATGAATGGTTTATCTTCAAATAAGGGATTTGCAATATGGACTTGTTGTCAAAGTGTTAGCTCCAAAATTATCCCATACAATCTATTTCCTCTTTTCAACATATAGTCAGACACTTGCAATAAAAAGACCTCCGCCTACTCCTTTATCAGATTCCGGCGGAGGTCGATTATTTAATTTAACGCAAACTGAAAAGACTTTACTAGATAGGAAATGAATTCCTATTAAATGATTTTAGTTTTTTCAATTGAAGTATCACTATCAATTTTTGTTGAGTTATTAATAGCTTTCGGCAAATTCATGATAGCGATTATCGCCATTAATGCCGTACCCATTAAGAAGAATGCAGGCATTAATTTATTCCCTGTCGATGTTTGTAATGAAGTAATGATAAGAGGCGCACCCCCTCCAAAGATGGCTGTTGAAACATTGTAGGAAGCTCCATATGCCGTGTTTCGTACTCGATTTGGAAACAACATTGGCAATGTGGATGGGAAAACACCTATAAAGATGGCAACGATTACATCTAAAGCAAAATAACCAACCAATGGGCCTGATGGCGCACCACTAGAAACATAAGCAATGATTGGAATGGCTGTTAGAATCGTTAATCCAGATGACAATAATAGAAAAGGCTTTTTTCCATACCGGTCGCTCATTACACCAAATATTGGAATAAGAATGAGCATTAATACCATTCCTAGCGTAGTAACAATCATTGATTCCATACTCGATAAACCGACTTGCGTCTCAAAGTAAGATGGAAGATAGGTCAATAATGTATAATAAGCTCCATTTGCGAACGCCACTACTAAAAATGAGATAACTAAAGGTTTTCGTGCTGTTAAGAACATCTCTTTGAGAGGATTCTTTGACAAGGTGTTTTCTTCCTTCATTTTTATAAATGTTGGCGTATCATCAATTTTCGTTCTGACGTACATACCTACTAGCGCTAATGGCAGTGAACAAATAAATGGGATCCGCCAGCCCCAACTTGCCATATCTTCAGTACTTAGAATAGAAGTAAGAATAGCGACAAAAACAGATCCGATGATATACCCCAACAAAGACCCTGATTCAAGTAAACTAGTGAATAGTCCCCGGCGATTTGAAGGAGAAGACTCATTCATAAAAACAGAAGCACCTGTATATTCCCCGCCTGCAGCCAACCCTTGGGCAATCCGTAGAATGATAAGCAACACTGTTGCCGTTACACCAATGGTTCCATAATGTGGAACCAGACCAATGGCAGCTGTTGACAGTGACATAAGCATAATTGTTATGACCAATATCTTCTTTCTACCCAAGCGATCACCAATTGATCCAAAAATCAAGCCTCCCAATGGTCTAAAGAAGAACGAAATGGCAAACACCGCAAAAGCGTAAAGTAAAGCAGTTGTACCGCTCCCTTCCGGAAAAAACTGGGATCCAATAATTGCTGCAGTATAACTATAAATACCGTATTCATACCATTCAACAAGATTGCCAATTGCAGTCGCCATTGTAGCCTTCTTCATACATGCACCATCCCCTTTATTAAATTCCACTCGCTAAACAAATTCCTTTAATGTCAGGTTCCTTGGAAGATTGGCAAAGGTTTCACAGCCGTTTTCTGTGATTCGAATCGACTCACTTACTTCAAAGCCATAATGATCAAGCCACAATCCTGGAATGAGGTGGAAAGTCATGTTTGGCTGCAAAATCGTTTTGTCCCCTTTTCGTATGCTCACTGTATGCTCGCCCCAATCCGGTGGATAATTCAGACCCATCGCATATCCTAGACGCGATTCTTTTACAAAGCCGCTTTTTTCAATCGTTTTTCTCCAAGTTTCTTCAATTTCTTCACAAGCAATACCTGGACGGATCATCTCCAAACAAGCATTGATCCCTTCGACAGCAACCTTTGAAAGGGTTTCCATTTCAGGCTTCGGCTTTCCAATCTGAACGGTCCGTGCCAATGGCGAATGGTACCTTTTATAGCAACCCGCTAATTCTAAAATAACAGCGTCCCCATCTTTATAACGGTCATCGGTCCACGTTAAATGCGGCGTAGAAGTTTTTTCACCTGAAGGCAGCAAAGGGACAATGGAAGGATAATCACCGCCAAATTCCTCGGTTCCTGTGATTTGCGTATAGAAAATTTTTGCAGCCACGTCACACTCTCTGACACCCTCCTGAATCAACTGGATGCCAGCCTGCATTGCTTTTTCAACGATGATTGCAGCTTTTTTCATATATGCGATTTCAGCATCCGACTTTATGAGGCGCACCCAATTTACTAGTAAGGTGGCATCTGTAAAAGTGGCATTCACTAAACCTTTTTTCAGCTGTTCATAGCACTTAGCTGAAAAATAATAGTTTTCCATTTCAACACCAATAGAGCGATTATCATGACCAATTTCCCTTAAAATACTTGCGACAAAATCCATCGGATGTTTACTTTCCGATTGCACATAGTCATCTGGATAAGGAATGATATTATCACGATAGAGCCATGTGGTTACCTTTGCTGCATTAGCATCCATTTCTCGCCCAATCCACATTGGTTGATCTTCATCAACGATTAGAACGAGCATCTGATGGACATAAAATGACCATCCATCATAGCCAGATAGGTAATTAATATTGGCTGGATCTGTGATAAGAAGGACATCAATTCCCTTTTGGATCATTCGTTCTTTTGTTTTTCTGATTCTTTCCTTATACTCAATTGTTGAAAATGACATCAAAAAACCCCCATATTCTCAAGATGGATTATCTAAAATGTTCGGTAGACAATTTAAAGCACACAACCTTTGGTTCGGTCATTTCCTGGATGGCAAACTTTATTCCTTCTCTGCCTAATCCAGATTTTTTTACTCCGCCAAATGGCATGGCATCAATCCGATAGTCGCTGCTGTCATTAATCATAATGCCGCCAACTTCCATTTGCGCAATCGCCTGATGGGCTTTTTCAATATTTTTAGTAAAAATCCCCGCCTGCAGTCCAAAATCAACTCGGTTAGATTCTTGAATGGCATGGTCTAAATCCTGTACCGGATAAAGAAGTACTACCGGTCCAAAAATTTCTTCGTTAGCGATTCTACAATTTTCAGGAATATTGGTTAGGACAGTAGGAGTATAAAAAGCACCCTTGCGATGACCGCCCGTTAAAAGATTGGCCCCTTTTTCGATGGCTTCATTAACTAAAGCTTCCACGCGCTTCGCTTCTTTTTCATTAATTAGCGGACCCATATCCGTTTCTTGTACTTGTTTATCACCGATAATGTATTGCTCCGTACGAGTGACGAACTTTTTTTGAAAACTAGACATGACGCTCTCTTGAATATAGAGACGCTGCACACCAAGGCAATTCTGACCCGCCGCCCAAAACGCACCGGAAACGGTTGATTCAACAGCCTCTTCTAGATCAGCATCCTCCAATACGATCACTGGGGAATTGGATCCAAGCTCCATACTCATTTTCTTTAACCCTGCTTTTCGAACGATGTTTTCCCCCGCTTCCAGTCCTCCTGTGAAGGAAATCATTCGTATGGCAGGATGGGTTACTAGAACATCCCCTATCTCATGCCCATAACCTGTTATGACGGATAAAACTTTCGGAGGAAGTCCTGCATGTGCAAAGGCTTCGGCAAGCAATAGAGCACTTAATGGAGTCACTGTTGCTGGTTTCACGATAATGGCGTTACCAGAGGCGATAGCTGGTCCTACTTTGTGTGCAACAAGGTTTAATGGATCATTAAACGGAGTGATTGCGCCAATAATACCAATTGGGAAGCGATAGTAATACCCGATTCGGTTTTCGCTTCCTGGCATTTGATCAAAGGAGATCGTTTCACCATTAATTCTTCTTGCCTCTTCTGCACTGATTCTTAAGGTTTGTATACATCTAGTTGTTTCTTTGGTTGCTTCCCTGATTGTTTTACTGCCTTCTTTTGAGATGGTAACAGCGAATCTTTCTCGATGCATTTCAATATAATCCGCTGCTGCATTGAGGACTCTCATTCTCTCATGGACGGGCATGGCTGCGGCAAGCTTTGCACCCTCCTTAGCTTCCTCAATACAGCGAATCATATCTTCAGCTGATGCAGCTGGAACGGTATCTATTAAGCTGTTATCTTGAGGATCACGCACTTCAATAATCTGGTCACGGCACACCCATTCTCCACCAAGCAGCATCTTCTTTCCTGCAATTTGAACTGACATAATCATTCCCGCCCTTCTCTTATTAACGTTAATTAAATAAGTTTTGACTTTGAGAATTGTCCGGTTCCGTCGCGCGCATAGGAAGTTCTATTCCTTATACAGTTACCGGTTTACGTTCACGGTTGATATTAATCAAGTCTATTAAAAGTGAAAATCCTGTTTCTGTTTTTCCGGCTCCCGCTCCGCTTAGTGTGACAGGTCCTAGTAAATCACACTCATATGTAATCGCATTGACTGCGCCGCCAATGGATGCTAAGGAATCCGTGATATCCACTTTTTCTGGTGCGATGGAAGCAACAATCGTTCCGTTTTCCTTTTTGACTTTAGCCAGCAGCTTCCAGCGTTTTCCTTCTACCTTTGCTTCTTCAATGTCGGTTAATGTAATCTCAGTAATTCCCTTGCAAGAAACATCTTCAACGTTTAACGGGATACCCATGACATAGTTCGCTAGAATGACAATTTTATATCTTGCATCATAACCTTCCACATCACTAGTTGGATCTGCTTCCGCATAGCCAAGCGCCTGAGCCTCTTTTAAGGCAGCTTCATAGGTGACGCCTTCTTCTTCCATTTTCGTTAAGATATAATTGGTCGTTCCATTTAGAATACCACGAATTTCTTTAATTTCATTTCCAGCCAAAGTAACAATAGGCATTCTTAAAGATGGGGTCCCACTCATAACGGTGCCTTCAAATCCCCAATAAACACCATTCTTCTCAGCAATATCTGATAGTTCCTTATAAGCCAGAGCTACCGGTCCCTTATTTGTCATGACAACATTTTTTCCGCTTTCAAATGCGGCTTTGCAATGATCAATCGCGGGCTGGCCAGTTTTTACATCGGTATATGACACCTCAATAATCGTATCTGCATTTGTACCAACAATCGTTTGCAGGCTGTTCCATCCAGTGATTAATCCAGGTGACTGCGGATAATTTTCTAAATTCCCGGTTTCCTTTAAGGTTTTCAATACGACATCTAAATCAAGTCCATTGGGATGATAGATGGAACCTTTCAGAAAATCCGAAATGGCGACTACCGTAGCATTAAATCCCTCTTTTTGTTTCAATTCTTCTTTTTTATTTAGCAAAATTTCTGCTAACCCTTGACCAACTACACCAAATCCGATAAAAGCTAGTTTATGAGACATGTGCCTTTCCCTCCTTGTTAACTGGTGAATTAGATTCATCTTTTAAAAAATGGACCGCAGTTTGTGCAAGAATAGCTGCACCCATCGCTAGGCTGTTTTCATCAATATCAAAGATGGGAGTATGTAAATCTCTTTTGATTCCATCCGCTGTGCCGCTTCCAAGGAAAAATAATGCTCCTGGTAACTTTTGTGTCACATAGCCGAAATCTTCGCCGCCCATCCCAAAGGGACGCCTTACAATTTGGCACTCTGGATACATTTCTTCTATCGATTTTAATAAGTAACTGTTCACACGAGAATCATTGAATAAAGCTGGCTCTCCTCTTTCGACATCGAGTGTAAACCTTCCGCCCAAGGATTCAACCACAGAGAGAGCTTTCATTAATTCTGAACTTAATATATCCCTGACCTCAGGTGTATAGCTGCGAATAGTTCCTGAGATATTGACTTCATTAGGAATAATATTACTTGCCGTCCCCGCATGGATCTGACCAATACTGATGACTCCAGCTTCCAATGCTGGTATTTTACGAGCAACGATCCCATGCAATGCTTGCATGACAACCCCGAGCATCCAGATGGGATCTGTTCCAAGTTCTGGATAGGCGCCATGACCACCTGTTCCAAAAATTTTCGCCGAAAACACATCGACATTAGCCATGCTGTATCCATCGTTCACTTGTGCTGCCCCAACAGGAAGCCATGGACACATATGGAGGGCAATCGCAGCATCTACTTGGTCATACGCACCGGCTTGAACCATGTACGGTGAACCCGATAGGCCTTTGTCATCCGTACTTTCCTCAGCCGGTTGGAAAATAAATTTAATAGTTCCTTTCAACTCTTCTTTTTTAAATTTATTTGCAAGAAGATGGGCTGTACCAAGTAATATGGATGTGTGGGCATCATGACCACATGCATGCATGATTCCTTCATTTTCTGATTTAAAATGATGGGTGTTTTCTTCCTTAATTGGCAGTGCGTCCATATCCGCACGGATGGCAATCACAGGGCCCACGCCTTGCGTTAATGTGGCTACGACACTCGTTTCTACGCCAATACCAGTTTCAACCTCTAATCCATCAATTTTCTTTAGCGTTTCAGCAACAAATTTTGAGGTCCCGAACTCTTGAAAACTGAGTTCGGGATGTTGATGAAACAGGCGCCTCCATTCAATAATCCTATCTGATAACTCGTTTGCTTGAACTACTGTAGGGTGATCGTAACGTTCCGGCATCTGCTGTTTTCCTCCTAAAACTGGATTGAAAGCTATTAAACTTTTAAAATACTTTCAACATGGTTGAAGGCCTGCTCGAAATCTGCAAGAATGTCTTCGATGTCTTCAATTCCACAAGAGATTCGAATGAGTCCTTCCGGAATTCCCATGGCTGCACGTTCTTCTGGTGTACATTCTACGTGGCTTGTTGTACGAGCCGGTCCAACTGTTGTTTCTACCGCACCTAAATTTGCTGCTCGGTTGGCATATTGTAATTTAGGAAGAAGGTCTCGAACGGTATCTACTCCACCCTTTACGGCAAAGCTAAGCATTCCGCCAAAGTTTTTCATTTGTTTCTTTGCAATGTCATGGTTCGGATGTGTTTCAAGACCTGGATAATAAACTGCCTCGACCATTTCTTTTGTCTCCAGGTATTTTGCAAGGGTCATCGCATTTTCACATTGCTGGCGGACACGTAAATGAAGTGTTTTCATTCCGCGCAGGATAAGATAGGCTGCCATTGGATCCATTGTTGCTCCATTAATTTCACGGAAATGATAGATTTTTTCAACAAGTTCGTGAGAACCACAAACGACACCGCCTAACGCATCTGCATGTCCACCCAAAAACTTTGTCGCACTATGAATGACTAAATCTGCACCTAAAGCGATTGGATTTTGGTTAATTGGAGTTCCAAAGGTATTATCCACGACAACAAGCGCCCCTGCTGCTCGGCCTGCTTTTGCCATACGTTCAATATCGGTAATTTTCACCGTTGGGTTTGTTGGTGTTTCCAAATATAAAATTTTACAGCCTTTGGCAACTTCACGTTCAATTTGGTCATGGTTTCCTGTTTCACAAAGAGCCACTTCAATTTCTTGGCGCGGCAGGAACTCTGTAAAGATTTTATTTGTTCCGCCATATGTATCTTTAATTGAAACAATGCGGTCACCGGGTACTAAAAAGGTAGAAAGTGTATTGCTGATCGCTGCCATCCCTGTTGAGAAACTTGTTGCAGCTTCTGCACCTTCAAGGATTTTGACTTTATCTTCAAATGCTTGAACAGTTGGATTTGTATTACGCCCATAGATATGACCTTTTTTCTTGCCAATTGCCACATCATACCATTCATCCATATCGTCATAGCCATAAGCGACACTTAATACAACTGGAACTTGTGTTGCACCATGTACTAAATAATCTTTCTCTCCTGCCCATACTGATTGTGTTCCCATTTTTGGTTGTTTGTTTGTCATATTAACCACTCCTCAATTAGTTTTTTATTAGTAAATTGCTGCCCTCAATGTTTAAACCTAAATTTCTCTTCTTCATTTCTTGATAGGCAAACAAGGCAATCGCTGTATCCTGTACACCTGTACCTGTTAAATCACAAACTGTAATTTGTTCATTGCTTGTTCTTCCTTCCACCTGCAAGGAAGTAAGCTCACCCAATTCAATAATTGGCGAGTTCTCAGTAAGTACACCTCTCGTTAGTGCATGATGTAATTCCCCTAAACGGGCGCATTGAGCTTTTGTATCGCAAACCAGCAGATCCGCTTTCGCCAATACCTCAGCTTCTAATTCTTGTTTATGTTCCGCATCCGAACCCATTGCTGTAATATGTAGTCCAGGATGGAGCCAGTCTGCTTTAATTAGCGGTTCTTTTGCCGGGGTTGTAGTAATCACGGTATCACTGTTTCTAACGACAGTTTCCGCATTAGGCACCGCTGTGATTTCAACTCCCAATTCGGCGGCCATTTCAGCTGCAAATGCTTGAGCGCGTTTCGCGGAGCGAGCATAAACCAATACTTTGCTAACATTCCTTACAAGACTTAATGACCTGAGTTGAAATCTTGCCTGGCTGCCGGCACCAATAACACCTACGGTTTCAATAGATTCTTTAGACAGATATTTAGCGGCTACTGCACCTGCAGCAGCAGTACGAACTTCGGTTAAGTACCCATTATCTAAAAGAATAGCTTCAGGTACCCCAGTCTGTGTGCTGATTAAAATCATCATTCCGTTCCCGCTTGGTAAGCCTAGCTGAACATTATTAAAAAAGCCGGAAGAAATTTTAATCGCAAACATTTCTTTGTCCTTGATATACGCTGATTTCACATCAACTTCGCCATTCTGGTCCTCAATGTCCACTCTCATGATTGGTGGCATGATCACTTCATTACTGGACAGTTTAGTAAAGGCATCCTCCACTACTTTTATTGCATCTTGATTGATTTGGACATATTGTTTTAATTCCTTTTCGGTAAAAATAAGCATCGGGTTGTTCACCTCCCCCCACATTATTTCGTCATTTGATGCCCCTTTAGAGTCAAATCCCTGTTGACATTAGCAAATGTTTCGCATCCAGTTTCGGTAACCCGGACCGACTCACTTACTTCAAAACCGTAATGGTCCAACCATAATCCTGGTATAAGGTGAAAAGTCATATTTGGCTGCAGGATTGTTTTATCACCTTTTCGAATACTCATGGTGTGTTCGCCCCAATCAGGTGGATAATTCAGTCCCATTGAATATCCAAGTCGTGAATCTTTCACAAATCCACTTTTTTCAATGGTTTTTCTCCATGTTTCTTCAATTTCTTCACCTGCAATGCCCGGGCGAATCATCTCCAGGCAAGCATTTATGCCTTCCACGGCGACACTTGAAAGGGTTTTCATTTCTTCCTTTGGTGTACCGATCTGAACGGTCCTTGCAAGCGGTGAATGATATCTTTTGTAACAACCTGCAATTTCCAAGATCACTGCATCGCCATTTTTATATCGTTCATCTGTCCAAGTTAAATGGGGTGTCGACGTTTTTTCTCCGGATGGCAGGAGTGGTACGATGGAAGGATAATCCCCGCCAAACTCTTCTGTTCCAGTAATTTGTGTATAAAATATCTTGGCTGCCACATCACATTCTCTTACGCCTTCTTCAATCAAATCGATCCCAGCCTGCATCGCTTTTTCTACGATTTTTGCCGCCCGCTTCATGTATTCAATTTCTGTATCCGACTTGATTAGCCGAACCCAGTTGACTAATAAAGAAGCATCTAAAAAGGTTGCATTCGGTAATCCCTTTGTGAGCTGTTGATAACATTTGGCTGTGAAATAATAGTTTTCCATTTCTACGCCAATCGAGCGCTTTTCCTGGCCTAACTCTTTTAATCGATCGGCCACGAAATCCATAGGATGCAAGATGTCCGACTGAACATATTCATCTGGGTAAGGGATAATATTGTCGTGCGAGAGCCATGTTGTCACTTTTGCGCCATTGGCATCCTGACCCCGTCCAATCCATTTCGGTTCTTCTTCATCAATAATGAGGACAAGCATCTGGTGTACATAAAATGACCATCCATCATAGCCAGAAAGGTAATTTAAATTGGCTGGGTCAGTAATTAGGAGGACATCAATTCCTTTTTGCAGCATCCTTTCTTTTGTTTTATGGAGTCTTTCTTTATATTCAGTTGTTAAGAATGACATATCCTCATTCGCTCCCGTCTAACTTTAACTAAATTTTTCGAATATTTCTTTTATCTGGGTTCATTATACGAAATACGTTTGATGTTTTTCATCTGACAGATTGTATGAACGTTTTTGTTCGTTTCTAGTCAAATTTGTCAAAATGCACTTTTATCGCGATTTTATTCCAACAATCTGTCGGATGATTGTTCCACTTTCTTTTCAGTATGATGAATAAAGAAGATGAAATGGAGGTAGACGAACATGTTGCCATTTGAAAAAACGGAATACCAGGAACGAGTAAGAAAAGTAAAGACAAGTATGGAAGAACAAGGAATCGAAGTATTATTAATAACTGATCCCTCAAACATGAACTATGTATCGGGATATGATGCGATGTCCTATTACGTACCACAGGGAGTAATCATTGCAACAGGCCTTGAGGAGCCAGTATGTTTCATCAGATTGCAAGATTTGTATTGCGCATCCGAAACCACTTGGATGTGTGATGAAAATGTGATTTCCTATCCAGACAAATATTTGTGGGAACCAAAGGTCTTGCATGTAATGGATTTTATAGGAGGATTTTTAAAAGAAAAAGGGCTTCATAATAAAAAAATAGGACTCGAATTTGATGCCTATTATTTTAATGCACATTGGTATAACCGATTAGAGAAAGTTTTGCCAGATGCGACCTTGGTTGATGCGACAGCACTTGTAAACTGGGTAAGAGGACAAAAATCGGTAAGAGAATTAGAATACATGCAGATAGCAGCTAGAATAGTAGAAAAGACAATGTATAATGCAATCGAGAAAATTGGCGTGGGAGTAAGAGAATCCGAGGTTGCAGCTGGCGTATATAGTGACTTAGTGAAAGGAACGGGAGTGTATGGTGGGGAATATCCTGCACTGGCACCTGTTATGCCTGCAGGAGAAAGAACAGCAGGAGCCCACTTCTCATGGACCACAGAAGGAAAATATCAAGATAGTCAGTTAGTATATATGGAACTATCAGGAAGTTACAAACGATATCATGCACCGTTAACAAGGACCATCTTTATTGGGGAGCCACCTGCGAGAGTTAGAGAAACGGCTAAAATTGTCGTTGAGGGATTAAATGTAGCCCTTTCTGCAGTAAAGCCGGGTGTAACATGTGAAGAGGTAGAACAAGCTTGGCAAGCTACCATTAACAAATACGGTTTAGAAAAAGAATCTAGAATGGGCTATACTGTTGGCATAGGCTATCCACCAGTGTGGATGGAAAATTCAGCATTTTTTAAACCAGGAGATAAAACTGTCTTAAAGCCGAATATGACGTTCCATATGATGCCTGGGATGTGGTTGGAAGGTTATGGTGTAGCAATCACTGAAACGATAAGGGTTACTGAAAGTGGCTGCGAAACCATTACAAGATTCCCTAGAGAGTTGTTTGTTAGGTAGCAGTATTTTTGATGAAAATTAAAACCAGATACCTCTTTACCTATTGTTCCCTAGTTATTAGGGACTTCTTAGGTAAGAAGTATCTGGTAATTTTATTAACCTTTTTATTCACTAATATATTTTTGAATTAATGTATGCAGGACGGATAAATCAACGTTATGACCACTTATAATAACTGCTAAGTCCCCTTCTTGGTGAGGGATTTTGTTCCCTAAAACTGCCGCAATTCCTGTCGCGGCTGCCCCTTCCATAATGATTCGGTGCTTATCCATCATAAAAGCCATACTATAGGCAATCTCCTTTTCAGGAATAAGTAAGACATCATCCATATATTGCTGGACCATTTGAAATGTGTATTGATTATCAAGTCCTATTCCACCTAGTAAACTATCTGCAAGTGTCTCGCTTTCCTCTAGAACGACTGGTTTGCCGACCTTTAAGCTTTCATACATTACCGCAGATTTTTCCATAGAAACACCTGTTACCCGAAGGTTCTTATCATTGGACTTTAAGGCCAAGCCAACTCCAGAGAGCAGCCCGCCACCTGAAAGCGGAACAATCACATCTGTTAAATGAGGAAGATCCTCCAATAATTCCAACCCGATCGTTCCTTGTCCAGCTATCACATGGGGATCATCAAAGGGCTCTATTACAGTTAATCCCTTTTCCTTCTCCAATTGATAGCACCGCACTCCTGCGTCGTCTTGGCTGTCACCAACAATTTCAATTTGAGCACCAAGCCTTTTTAGTGAGTCCACTTTTGCCTTGGGGACCCGATTGGAAATACAAACAACCGCATCAATTCCAAGCTTCTTGGCAATATACGCTACAGCCATCCCATGATTTCCTGTTGAAAACGTGGCAACCCCGCGTCTTTTTTCTTCTTCGCTTAAACTTAGAATTTTATTAGCAGCGCCCCTCACTTTAAAGGCTCCTACTTCATGAATATTTTCCAGCTTTAAATATACATTACGACCGATTTTTTCTGATAGAATCAAAGAATGAATAATCGGAGTTCTGTTAATAATCGGGCTTATTCGTTTTCTTGCTTCCCAAACATCGCGAATGTCGATATCTTTGGATGTTTTTATTAGTTTAGTAAAAGTCATACAATCCCCCTCCTAGAACCTAAAATTATGTATTTATATTAATGATACTAAATCCATCTATTTGGGATATCCATTGCCAAAACTGACTATAATCTAAAGTAACTTTTCATACAGTTTTAACGATAGAAAAACAATCTTTCATAATATATCCCAAATACTTCTTAGCCGACTGACAAAACCATTATGCTGCTTTAGGTAATTCATTTATCCGTATGGATTCACCCCATCTAATAAAAATGAGAGGGCTGACCAAAGGTAAAAATGTCAGCCCCAAATTTATTAATCTCTCAAATATTAATTTGTAATCGCTTGCTTTTCAGCAATAATCTTCTTAAATTCTTCTGTTAATAATGGCACAACATCAAACAAATCTCCGACAATCCCATAATCAGCTATCTGAAAAATATTCGCTTCTGGATCTTTGTTAATCGCAACAATGACCTGAGAGCTGGACATTCCTGCTAGATGCTGAATCGCACCTGATATACCGCAAGCAATATATAAATCGGGGGTAACCACTTTCCCTGTTTGGCCAATTTGCAAGGAATAATCACAATATTCTGCATCGCAAGCGGCACGAGATGCCCCAACTGCCCCACCGAGAACCCCCGCTAACTCTTGTAATGGTTTAAATCCTTCGGAACTTTTCAAGCCCCGTCCACCGGATACAATCACCTTAGCTTCTGAAAGATCGACTTTACCAGAAGCTTTCTTCACCACTTCTTTAACCACTGTCCGTAAATCTTTGATCTCTACTAGCAATTTGATTGATTCACTAATAGCTTGGTTTTCAATTGCTAGGATATTGTTTGGCCGAATCGTAGCCATAATGAGACCGTCAGTAACTACTTTCTTTTGAAACGCTTTTCCTGAATAAATCGGTCTAGTGAAAACAATTTCCTCGCCAGCTTCTACTTCGATACAGTCTGAAATAACTGCTGCATTTAATCGTGCTGCTGCGCGAGGAAAAATGTCTTTACCGATCGACGTATGTCCTGTTAAGACCACTTTCGGCTTTACTTCATCAATAACATTTAACAAAGCCTGTTTGTAACCATCAGGGGAATAATTGTTTAATTCTTCATGGTCAACAATGAACACTTTCTGTGCTCCATATTTTGCAAGTTCTTGACAATATCTTTCTGCATCGCTTCCAAATACACAAGCGGTAACTTCATCACCCTTCGCGATTCGAGCAGCCACAGTTAAAACTTCAAAAGAAACGTTTCTCATTTTTCCATTTTTAGCTTCTGCGAGTACAAGTACTTTCGTCATCATTTTTCCCCCTTTAAACAGCCTTAATATCACCATGTAGCAACAGAACTAACTCTTTTACTTGAGCTTGGATGTCACCTTTTAGAATTTGTCCCGCCTCTTTTTTCTTCGGTAAATAGTAGTCGATGATTCTCGATTTCGACTGAAGATCATCCTCACTAATATCTAAATCCTCAATGTCCAGTCTTTCCAACGGTTTCTTTTTCGCCTTCATAATTCCCGGCAATGATGGATAACGCGGTTCATTCAAGCCTTGCTGAGCCGTAACTAATATTGGCAAAGCGGATTCAATGATTTCCAAATCTCCTTCCACGTCCCTTTCAACCTTAACGAAGCTGTCTTTAATCTCCAATTTCGTAATCGTGGCTACATGGGCAATTCCCAGTTCCTCCGCTATTCGAGGTCCTACTTGGCTCGCACCATTGTCTACCGACATATTCCCGCCTAGAATAATATCAAAATCTCTTTCTTTGATGGCAGCCGCTAATATTTTTGCAATCCCCTGCTCGTCCAGTGACAAATCGTCCTCATTTTCTATCAGGACGGCATTGTCGGCGCCCATCGCAAGTGCTGTCCGTAAGGCACTTTCAGCCTCAGATCGTCCCAAAGTAATAACTGTTACCTCACCGCCATGCACCTCTTTTAACTTAACAGCCTCCTCCACCGCATATTCATCATATGGGTTAATAATTAACTGGGCATTGTCGTTAACCACTTCCCCATTTTCAATGATGATTTTTTCTTCTGTATCAAATGTTTGTTTCAAAATGACAACAATATTCATCCTCGTTTACCTCCTTTTTCCTAAGAAATTTACATTTTAGACGTGGCTATTAACTGTTGTGGTATATGGATGATCAGGTAAAAGTAAATCATTTTCTTCGAAACGGGTTAATCGGAACGGAGCAAGATCAATGCCTTCTTGCTTACTTTTCCCTACCAATACTAGGTCCGCCGTCAATTTCCCTACGCTTGGTGCTATTTTGAATCCATGACCGCTAAACCCTGTACAAAGGTAGGCACCAACAATCGGCGTTCGACTTATAAACGGAATTCCATCTGGTGTCACTTCATAGGCCGCAGAATAACTAGCTAACAACTTAGCTTGTTCGAGCGATGGAAAACAGCTTAGGAATTTCATTATTGCCTTCTCTATCGCCGCTTCAGTCGCATGCTTAGGGTACTGGTCCGCATCATAATCAGCCGGATCAATATATTGTGGATCAGCATGATCGGCATTCCCAAGAAGCAGGTGACCGCTGCTTACTTCAGGTTTAATATACTGGTCATGCTTAAAATCTCCAAAAGAAGGAACCTTGCCCAATGAAGCACCTGGAGAAATATAAATGAGTTGTGCCCGCTGCCCTTTAACTGGTACATTCACACCCACATTTTTCATTATGTGGTGGGCTCCTACTCCAGCCGCTACAATGACATATGGAGTAAAGATTACCTGACCATCAATGGTCTCTACCCCTACAACCTTGCTGCCATCATCACTTGTCAACACCCTCTTCACACCGCAATGCTGCTTAATTGTAACTCCCAATGCCCTCGCAGCATCCGCAAAGGCTTGGTTGGTTAGAACCGGATCACCATAACCACCTTCAGGTTCATAGGCAAATGCACCGAATTGCTCCGTATCCAATTCGGGCCATATTTCCTTTTTGACTGCTTCCTTTGATACGATACTTGTATTCACGCCATTTTTCTTTTGCATTTCTACATTCTTTTTCAATGTTTCAATATTTTCATGATCGACACCAAACATATACCCTACAGGCTTGTAGCCGACTTCATTTCCTAAAATCTCGTTTGCGTATTTAAAGGTTTCCAAACTTTGCACAGCCATTCGCGTTAATATGGGATAGCTGTAATGGCCGCGAAGCACACCGCTTGATTGGCCGGTGGCGCCTGATCCGATTGCATTTTTATCTAACACCACAATGTTTTTTACATTTCTCTTCGCAAGCTCATAGGCCGTGCTGCACCCCATTAACCCCGCGCCGATTATGACAACATCAGCTGTCTTTGGCAGATTGTTCATTCTGTATCCACACCTCTCAAACATATTGTTCAGATTTTTTAGGAATATCCTAAATCTTCTGAATTCATCTTAACTCTCCGTTCTTGGACACGTCATTAGACATTTTGTTGGAACTATTTTTATGAACTTACGACATTTTGAAGTTGGGTATATTTTTCCCACGCAAAAGGACAGGCAAAAATGCCTGTCCATGATAAGTCGTCCTATCCTATTCTGCAGAATCCTCGCCAAGCTTCCATAACTTTATACTCAATTCTAACAGAAATCTATCTTCAGGGTCGAATAACGAAAGATTTGTGAGCGATTCAATTTTTTTCAATCGATAGAGTAAAGTATGCCGGTGTAGATGTAAATCCCTTGCCGTCTGACTTGTTTTCCCTTGATTTGCATTATAAACCATTGCTGTTTCCATTAAGTTTGCGTTTTTTTGTTCGTCGTAGCTTATAAGGGATTGGATCGTATGATTGACAATTTCACTCATTTCTTTATCATTCGCAATTCTTAATAACGCGCGTTCCACTCTTGTATCCTCATAGTTGGTACAACAACCTGCTCCGTCTTTCTTTCTACCAATATGTAAAGCTTTTTGAGCATCCAAAAAGCTCTCTGAAAACCTTCTCTCGCCCTCATGACATCTGCCCATTCCCCAAGATAAAATGACCCCGGGTAATAATTTATTTAAGCGGCGATTTAATAAATCAAGAAAGTTATGTACTTTATCAGATTTACTTGTTAACGACGTCTCTACAAATAAGATAATGTCATTTCGATGATCTGTCGTCATTACTTTTTGCTTTACCATATTAGCTACTAGAAAAATTTCGTCCTGAATATAGTGAAGCATGCTTTCTTTCCATCGTTCGAAGGGTGAATCTGAATAATTTCGATAGTAAAGTTCCTGTAAGTTTTCAGGAGTCCCGATTAGACAAATATAGGGCAGTTCCAAAACATAACCAAGAGATTTGGCTTGTGAAATCTTTTGATCCCAGCTAGAAAAATCTCCCTTTGCTAGACTCCAGACAAAGTCCCCTCTTAGTTTCATTTTTGTTTCTTCAATTGCGTTTTCACGAAGAAACCACATCGCAAGGACTGTAGAGGCATGTTCTAGAACACTAACATTTTGAATGGAAAGAAAGGACTCTACTTTTGTTTCATCTTTAATTTCAATATTTAGATACCCTTGAAACCGATTCGTCGACTGGATCGGGATTTGTAAAATAACGCTATTCAGTAGGTTAATTCTTTCGATTCTAGTAAGCAGTGGATGTTGACTATTCTTTAATGATATTCGCGAGACAACTTCTTTGGTAGCCGTATGATGATTCCATTTTTCGATCAAATCATTAGCATTCATACTTTTCCCTTTGATGTCATTGGCTTTATCAACAACAATGATGGACTTACCTATTTTTTCTGCCACAAAATCGGCGATCTTTGATAGATTTTGATTATTCAGGATCATATTTAGAAGCGTTTGTTGGATGTTTTCAACCAGCTGCATCTCTTGGTTTTGCTCACTATTAATCTTATTCATAATGCAATGAGAAATTTCAGCAAAGCGAATTTCCCAAGGGATTTCAATAATAGGAAACTCCTTGTCTTCTGCAAACTTAATCACGCTTTTGGGGATATCCTTAATATACTTACCCTTGGCAATTGCAAGGGCCGAGGCACCTGATTCATACACACTTTCTACAAATTGATGAAAAACTTCCATGTTATTTCCTGATCCTGCACCTGTATTCAGGACAAACTCATTTTTACGAATATAATTTTCTACGGGAATATCCATAATCGAAACCCATTCGACTGGCTGTTTTGACAACTTGTTTTTTGCTGTTCTTACTTTGGCTCCACTTAATATATCTAGTTCTAGAACATCCTGTATTGTCAGCACTTGACTTAAAACCTCCAGAAAAATTATTTTTCAACATTAGTAAATGCAAATTATGAAGGTATCAAAAGTACATCGATATTTTAAAATTTTACATTATTAAGAATTTAACATCAATACAATTAATAGTTTACTCCTTCAAATTGTAGAAAAAACGTCTAACTATTTCGACATTTTGGTAATAGTCAATAGCTAGTGTAAAAGCTAAACTTAGATTAAGTTTCGGAAAAATCAGAAAAGTAGAAGGAGGAAAAAAATGAAAAAATTACTATCTATTCTAGGCCTGCTCATGTTGCTAGGTTTGACTGCATGTCAAGTAAGCGATTCAGTTTCAAAAGAAACAAATGGATCATCAGAGTCAACTTTAGAAAAGGTAAAAAGTAAAGGAGTTGTTACGATCGGATTTGCGAATGAGAAACCTTATGCTTATCAAGACAGCAATGGAAAAATAACTGGTGAGGCAGTTGAAGTGGCCCGTGCAGTGTTAAAAAATTTAGGAGTTAAAGAGGTTAATGGTGTCCTTACAGAATTTGGATCATTAATTCCTGGCCTCAAAGCCAAGCGATTTGATATGATTACAGCCGGAATGTTTATTAAACCCGATCGTTGTGAACAAGTGAGCTTCGCAGAGCCAGAATACACAATTGGGGCTGCCTTAGGAGTTAAAGCAAAAAATCCACTTGGGCTAACAAGCTACGAAGATATTAAAGCAAATCCTGATGCAAAAGTTGGAGTCATGGCTGGAGCGATTGAACATGATTATTTAAAGAGTTCAGGAATTCCAGACAAACAAATCACTATTATTCCAGATATTCCTTCAGCTGTACAAGCTCTTCTTGCGAAACGAGTAGATGCCATTACGATGACCGGTCCTTCATTGGAAGCAATGTTAGAAAGTGCTGGAAGTAATGAAATTGATAGAGTAAAAGATTTTAAACAACCAATTATTGATGGGAAACCAACTCAAGGTTTTGGAGCATCTGCTTTCCGTTTAGATGATACTGAATTCCGAGATGCCTTTAATGCTGAGTTGCAAAAGTTAAAGGATTCTGGCGAATTACTAAAAATTATTAGTCCGTTTGGATTCTCTGAAAATGAACTACCTGGTGATATGAAAACAGAGCAAATTTGTAAATCATAATAATAGAAATAGCCAAATAAAAAGATCCCCTTAGGCCGATGAATGATCGGAACTAAGGGGATCTTTTTGACTGCTATCTCATTCTTTTCAAGAAGGCCTGAAGACGCTCACTTTTCGGATTCTCAAATACCTCTTTTGGCGGCCCTTGTTCGACGATTTTCCCTCCATCTGTAAAGACGATTCGATCAGCGACATCTTTTGCAAAATCCATTTCATGGGTTACTAATATCATCGCCATTTCACCCTCAGCAGCAATTTCTCGAATAACATCAAGTACCTCACCTACTAGTTCTGGGTCAAGAGCTGACGTTGGTTCATCAAACAGCATGACCTTTGGACGCATCACGAGTGCACGCGCAATGGCCACACGCTGCTGTTGTCCACCCGATAATTGTGCAGGATAGCTATCTAATTTGTTCCCTAACCCTACCTTTTCTAACATGGCCTTAGCACGTTCCTCAGCGTCTTTACGGCTCATTCCGAGCACTTTTACCGGTGCCTCAATACAGTTTCGCAAAACTGTCATATGTGGAAAAAGATTAAATTGCTGAAAGACCATTCCAATTTGTCCCCGCATTTTATGTAAATGCTTCTCATCTGCTTTTACGAGCTTCCCCTTTGCCTCTTTATGCCAGAGAGGCTCACCGTTAATTTCAATAACTCCTGAGGTTGGTTCCTCTAAAGTCATTAATAGCCTGATTAAGGTTGTTTTGCCTGATCCACTTGGCCCAATAATCGCCACTTTTTCACCTGGAGATACTTCAAAATCTAACTCCCGAATTACTTTAATATCACCAAATGATTTACTTACCTGCTTATATGAAACTAGTGGAACTCCTGTGTTAATTGCTAATTCCTCTACAAATTCTAGTTTTTTAGCTGCCAGCATTATGCCGCCACTCCCTTATGTTTAGAATTTTTTTCTTTTTTCACTACCATTCTTCGATTCAATTTCACTTCTAATCTATTAATGAGTAATGCAGATGGATAGCTTAGTAGTAAGAACAGTAAACCTACAATCGTGAATGGTTCCAAATAACGAAATGACCCAGAACCTGCAATTTTTGCCGTTTGCAGCATTTCAACCACTGTGATTGCTGATAATATTGGAGTATCTTTAAACATAGATATTAGATAATTACCTAACATTGGTATGATCGGTGGAATGGCTTGTGGAAGGATAACCCTCGTCCATTTCTGGCTGCTAGTGAAATTAAGGGCCGTTGCTGCCTCCCATTGTCCACGCGGAACAGAATTAATTCCAGAACGATAAATCTCCGCACAATACGTGCTGTAATGAACACCTAAGGCAAGTGTTCCAGCAACAAAAGGGGATAAAGATATGCCGAAAAATGGTAACACATAGAATACAAATAATAATTGTACTAGTGGCGGGGTTGCCCGAATAAATTCACTTACCCCAATCACTAGCCATGTGAGCGGTTTAAATGACGAACGGCGGAGGACAGCTAATCCTAATCCAAGGATCATAGCCAATCCAAACGCAACAATAGTGGCTGACAATGTTGTCCACATGGCTTTAAATATAACTGGAAATACCTCCATTGCATAATTCCAATCCCAAATATTCATTTTAAACACCTCCTACAGAAGTTCTATGTTCTAACCAACGGGCTATTATAATAAGAGGCAGGGCAATGACAAAGTAAATAACGAGTAACGATGTGAAGATTTCTGTTGTTTGTCCAATATTAGTATTCCTTATTGTTAAGGCTTGATAGGTTAGATCACCGAGAGTTATTAATGAGACAAGTGAAGTTCCCTTCACTAATTCAATCGAGATATTCCCAAAACCAGGAAGCATGATTTTTAAACTTTGAGGAAGTATAATATTCCTCATTCTTTGAAAAGGTGTCATATTCAAAGCGATCGCAGCTTCCGTCTGACCTTTTGGAATAGAAAGAATGGCCCCGCGAACAATCTCTGATGCATACGCCCCGTAGCATAATGACATAGCAATCACACCTGCCGCTAGTGCGGATAATTCTATTCCGAAGAAAGGGAGCACAAAGTATATCCAGAACAATTGGACAAGCAGTGATGTTCCCCGGAATATTTCAATGTAAAACGTACTAATTCCTCTTATCATTTTAAATTTAGATAACTTTCCAAGTCCCGCAAGAAATGCAATTAAGTAAGTAAAAATCATAGACAATAGAAGGACTTGCACGGTAACCTTTGCTCCATTTAATAAAGATGGTAATAGTTCAACATACGTATTAATAGCGGTCACTTCCTTTCAATATTACTAAATTATTTGAATTTTTAAAACATTAGAGTGTTAGTTATATTTTAGATAAACACTATCTATTGAACAATGACAATTTTGTATGAATTTATTTAATAAATTTATCCAGTTTAAACAATAACGAATCTATGGACATCAAAAAAGCCAACTATGATAGTTGGCTTTTTTGATGTATTAACATCCCATTTTCCATGTTTTTATGCTTAAATCTAATAAAAACAAATCATCAGGATCGACAAGTGAAAGACCCGTTAATTCTTCAATCTTCCGTAAACGGTAGAGTAAAGATTGTCTATGTAAAAATAGTGCTCTAGCGGTTTGACTTACATTCCCTTGATATTGGTTATATGTACTTATCGTTTCTATTAAATCAAGATTCCGCTGTGTATTATATTCTACTAGAGGCTCGATGGTCGACATAATGATTTCTTTCATATCAGGATTTTGAAATAGATTTAACAGTAGACGGTCGATACGAGTATTTTCATACATAACCCGATGACCAATCCCTTTTTTATTCCTGCCGATATTTAAGGCAATTTTCGCATTTTGATAACTTTCTTTAAAACCAGAAATTTCCTCATTATAATTACCAATCCCCCAAGAAATAATGACGTTGGGCAGCAAATTCTTCATTCGGCGATCCACAAGATCTAAAAAGTTCGTAATACTTTCATTCTTATTATCTAGTGAAATTTCAAGAAAAACCAACAGTTTCTCTTCATAATAGGTAATCATTACTTCTTTATTTAATGCTTGTGCCGCATAGAATATTTCTTCTTTTATATAATGGATCATGCTATCAGCCCATTGTTGATAAGCCGCTTGGGTTAACTTCCTTTTTTTAAAAAGTTCTTTTAAATTTTCTGGAGCTCCAATTATGCAAAGATATGGGAGTTTCAAATTATAGCCAATAAGTTCAGCCCTTGAATTTGCTTGCTCCCAGGAATTAAATTCTCCATTAATTAGCTCGTTAATAAAAGAAGCATGGAGTTTTATTTTTGTTTCTTCTACTGCATTTTTCCTTGAGAACCACAGTGCTATTGTTGTCGCAGCATGCTCGAGAACATTGACTGTATTTTGTGATAAAAAACAATCCAAATTTATATCAGATGACAGTATGACAAACAGATAATTATGTGTATTTTCAGAGACCTGAATAACCGGAAGTTGTACAATGCAATGCTCTTCTATATTAATCAATTGAATTTTCTGAATCATAGGGTCATGTGAAGATAAGGATACCGTCTTAAGAGCAGGGATGATTCCTTTAACAACATACCTCTTCCAGTTTTCCAATAAATTCGGTATCTCTTTACTTTGGGCATGAATGGTACCAGTTTGATCAGTGATAATGACAGGGAATCCTAGGTGCTCATGTAAATAGGTTGATATACATGCAAGGTCTGCCTCTTTTAAAATTAAATTTAAAAGATCCTGCTGAACTTTTTCTGATTTCCGATTTTCTTCGTTTGAGACATGATTTAACCTCAACATGACCGCTTCTATTAGACTCGAAAAACGGACTTCCCATGGTATTTCAATAATTATAAAATTATTCTTTTCGGCCATTTCAATGACTTCTTTCGGGATTTCATAAATATGCCGTCCTAACGCTACAGCTAGTGCGGATGCTTCGGAATCCATGATATCTTTAACAAATTTTTCAAATTCCTCAAGATTATGGCCACAACCTATGGCTGTTGTTAAAACAAATTCATTCTTTCGAACAAAGTTCTCGACCGGCATTTCGATAGCAGATACCCATTTAACATCAGTTTTGTTAATAAGTTTTGCCCCAGATAACACTTTAGCGTCTTTCATAATTTCTAATTGTAAAATATCGAATATTTGTAAACTCACCGAATCCCTCCTGGATGATTTTCTCAATCTCTAGTAACTACTCCTCATTACATCGTTGGATTTATCTGAGGGACAATGGATTGTTTATCGAAAAAACTATTTCAAAATAATCTTACATATATATTATGAATAGTTTTATACTTTAGTAATATTTTAACAAATCCGCACTATTCAGTAAATTAGGTAAATAGATGTATTTTACAATTCTCTTATAAAAAAGTAAAAAAAGGGCAGTTCCCTACTAACGATTGCTAGCAGGGACTGACCTTTATTCCGTAACCAAAAATTTTTCCATCTCTATCATTTTTTTTAGATATTCATATTCATTATTTTCGAGAATATCGATCTCATTGTTTGTGGCCAATAGAATTTGATTGCGGCACTTGGATATTCTTTGAATCATCGGGTGAATCGTTAGGCTGGATAAATTAACAAAATCGTATACGTCTGTTAAACAAACCGGCAATTTATAGCCCTTATTGCTGCTGGCAATTAACAGACCGCTATCCCGGAGCTTGGAGACGATGTTAGACCTGAAGTAATGGTGATTGATTTTGTTCACCCGAATAGCATTAAGATTATCGAGAATTTCTTGCGTGTAGACATATTCATTTGGGTTTTCTCGCAGATTAAATAGCAAAAACTTGAGAAAATCAATTCTAATTTTTTCATCTAAGTCTTCATTGTTTTTATTTTTCTCTAGGTAATGAATGGTTAAATTCACCGATTGTTGAAAAATAACCTCATCAAACTGAGTGTCCTGATTCCTTGATATGTAATCATGCAAATAATTTTTATAGTTCTGCGGCCATAAATTCATTGCAATGATTTTCTTTTTAATGATTTTATGAAAATGTGGATAATGCTCCGAGTACTGAGGTTGATCATACCCTTTTGCAATCGTCCCAGCGATTATATTAGCCAATTGAAGGAGAATCTCTGATGAATTGTTGTTAAATCCAAAGGTGGAGTAATTAAATAGATCGGGAATACTTTTTTCGGTGATATAGGTTTTAAATTCATTCATGAATTCTTTCGATCCCTGTTCAACCAAAACAAGATCAAGCTGATCAAAGGTTCTTTGTAAGTCATCATATATCAACCGATTCATGTATTTAATAAACGTCTTTTCAAACATGATGCCGCTCTCTTCTCTAATTTTCCTTTTGTCGACGATGTAGGCATAGATATTAAACGGCAGATCCTTCAGTTCATTTAATAGTTGAATTCTTACATGGGGGCTGTCGATTTTGTCTGATTGCATAACTTCGGTTGAAAAATATTTTTGTCGAACTTGCTCAACTTCCTGTTCTAACCATTCTTTACTAGATTCTTTTGCTAGAATAGTTACGATAATAAAGTGGGTTGAGACTTCATTATTTTCAAAATCAAAACTATAATCACCTGATTCGTCGATAAAAGCTAATTGGATATCGTTCATTCTCCCCACCTCACTCCAAAATCCTTACCTTTTTAATTCAACAAAATAGGCTCGAAAACCTTTAAATAGTTAATTTTTCCTTTAAAAATTGAAAAATAATATGGTTAAAAGTGATCTTGGGATTAGTATGTGGGGGAATGGGAAAATATAACTTTGTAAAAAAGATTAGGGATTACTATGATTGTGTGCTATACTCTGTATACCATTTGCTTTACGTTATTCTAATACCCGCCCTACTCGACTGCCGAGTAGGGTTTTTTTATGTTTTATTGGACACAAAAAAAAAGACTCTACAAAAGAGTCTTTTATATCTATTGATTCTTATTATGCTTTGCGGACGTTAGTAGCTTGGGGTCCACGTTGACCTTGTTCTACTTCAAATGTTACAGCTTGACCTTCGTCTAAAGATTTGAAACCTTCGCTTTGGATAGCTGAGAAGTGTACGAATACGTCGTCTCCTGCTTCACGTTCGATGAATCCGAATCCTTTTTCTGCATTAAACCATTTCACTTTACCTTGTTCCATTTGTTGTTTCCTCCTCGTGTGCTTTGCACACATTGTGTTACTATCCTTGCTCAGATCTTCAAGACAGAAAGTTTAGCACTTATTATCCTACCGACAAACAAAAATAATTCTTCCTTACTATAACAGAGACCGCCTATTAATGCAAACCTTCTACACGAAAGATTCTCTTGCAAGGTACAAATTTAATCCAACACGATTTTCAATATGATCAATACGATAAACCACATGTGCACCGATTTTCCCCAAAAACAATCGAATAGGCAGAAGGAAATTCTTGATTTACCCGCTGGACCTCACGGGCAAATTCGACTTCATTTTTTGGAACTTGGGATAAGGAATCCGCCTTTTTCTCCGAATCAATGTGAGCTCCGGGTGGGACAAAGCTGCCCGGTTTAAGTGTCACACCACCGGTAACAATGGCTCCGGAGGCAATGAAACTGCCCTCACCAATCCTGGCATGATAAACGATAGACTTAAATCCAATAAATACCTTTTGATCAATCTGACAAGGACCATGAATCAGCGCCCCGTGGGCACAGGATACCTCGTCCCCAATATAAATAGAGTATTTCTTGTGATTAATCTCTATCTGTTTGTTTTTTAAGCCATGCAGGATCACACCATCCTGTAAATTACAGTTGCTTCCGATATGAAATGGCGTCCCTTCATCTGCACGGATACTGACAAATGGGGCAATAAACGTATTACTGCGAATCGTGACATCGCCGACAATATAGGTGAACGGACTTAAAAAGACGGTTTTATTGATTTTTGGAAAAATGGGGGTTGGATTTGTTGATGTTGGAGGGTTTGCTCCGACATAGTAACTATACATATTAAAAGCACCATTTACATTATTGCGATAGTACCACAAAATATATTCCCCTTTCTGAGCATTGATTTCTTATTGATTCTCATACTACATATACGTAAGATAATAAGATTCATACCCATAATAGGGCCTTCCGTTCAACAAAAAGGCAGTGATCCCCAAATCACTGCCCTTTTCACGTTATTCTTTTGTTAGGTTCACAGATTGTTCGTCCTGCTTACCCCTTTCTTTTTCTAACTGCTCCATCCGTGCATCAATTGTGCTGTGGAAAAAGGAGTGGTTCACCTTTTGTTCTAATCGTTCCAAATAGTTTTCAATATCCTTAAACTTGGATGAAAATTGGTCCGGGACAGAACTGGATTCTGCAACTTGATTGATTTTGAGATTAGCCCGTGTGATATTTTCGCGTCCCATTAATTCCATCCGGCGCAGATGCATGTCTTTTAACTTATGTTTCATTTCATCGTGCTTTCTTTCTAATTCACTTAACTGCTCCGAAACTTGCGCAAGCGATGTCTTCAGACGTTCTGCACGCTCAGCATATTGCTGATGCTCTTTTGCTGCAAATTGGTAGAGTTCTGTTTCACCAGCGTTTGAAGCAATGTCTGCTTGGTACTTCCTTTTTTCCGCTCGCTCTGTTGCCTGATGATATTCTCGCGTAAATTCTTCCTTCAAACTTGCTTGGCGTTCGACTAGTTTACCAACTTTCTCTGTCTCTTGTTCACACTCACTAAGGTATTGATTTAGTAAAGCGATTGGACTTTGTTTTTCCTTGTGTTGACGCGTTTCATTCAAATCAGCAATAATAAGATCTTTAATTTTAGTCAATAAGTTTGCCATTTTCATTTTCCCCTTTGATTATTATTTTTTTGGCTGTGTTAAACTTGTCTGTTGATTTCCGTTTCAGGCACTTTGCTTTCCGCGGGCGTGCCGGGGAGCCTCCTCGTCGCTTTGCTCCTGCGGGGTCTCCCCTGCCCCGTACTCCCGCAGGAGTCTTCGTGCCTTCCACTCCAAACAACAGAGTACCAAAATAAACATTAACCTTTAACACAGTTATTTGTTTAATTCATTCCATTGTTTATCAAAATTTTCAAATGGGTCGGACTCTTTGTTCACTGGCGGCTTTTTATTTTTATTCCATTGTTTATAAACAAGAAATAGTACATAAGCTGCCCCTACCCCGATAAGAGCTGGGATATGGTGGATGGTTGCTGATAAGACAATTAAGCCGATGATGATTAACCCCACTTTCCACCCTGTAGATTCCGCCTTCAAAAACTGTTTATAAATGAAGTAAAGAATCGCTAAGCTGACAAGTAACCCCACCATTGGACCAATGGTTTTTAGTAAAATAAATGCTGCAATTACACCCACCAACAGCAAACCAAATTTTTTCATGCTATTATCCTCCTTCGTTTCACTTAACTTTTCATAACTTTATCTTGATTTCATCTTACCTTTTTTCATAGTGTTTCATAATTGCGCTTTAGCTTGATTTTTCACTACGACTTAAGACGTAGATATAAACGGACTACATTTGGTACAAAAAAAGCCCACACTAACTTTACCTTGAAAGTGAGTGTGAGCTTCAATTGATTTTCTTTGTATTTTAGTACTAAAGCATAGTCTTTTAAAAAATTGAAGAGTCAAACTTTTCTTTCTGCAACTTTTTGATATAATTAAAATATTACCAGTCCGACCAAATAATGGTGTAATACTAAAAAGCATTTGCCAATAGGTAGATTCTTTTTTATATAATCCATTTCAGGAGGTTATCTATGTATAATATTAAGAACAAGGAAAAGCTATTCATTTACACAGGACCAGATGGTTCAGGAAGAAAAACAGTTGCCAAAATGGTAGCGACCGCTTTTGACATGGAGACAGTCATCTCCTACACGACTCGCTCTCCTCGTCACTATGAAAAGAATGGGGAAGACTACCATTTTATTAATGAAGACACATTCAAAAAAATGGAAGAAAATCAGGAGTTTCTTGAATGTGTAGAAATCGATGGTATCCATTATGGTATTCGCGAAGAGGACATTGTTAAAGCATTCGAATCCCACAACCTCGTATACCTCACATTAAATCCCGAAGGAACCGAAAAATTAAAACAAATGTACGGTGATCGTGTCATGCGCTTTTTCATCTATGCCGACCGTGATACGGTTATTGAAAGACAGAAAGTACGACAAGATAATGATCAAGACATTGCTCGCCACATGGCCCATTATGATGAAACCATGAACTACAAAAATAGCTGTGAACACGTCTTTGAAAATTATGATTCGCCGCAGATTTCCTTTCAAGTTAGCGAAGTCATTGAGGATTTTCTTGAGAGAGGCTTTATCGTTACCGATTATTAAATAAAAAGAAAGGTGTCAGTGCTTGGTCGGTGCCTGACACCTTTCCTTTTTACTTGCTTTGTTAATTTTTCAAGTTCATTAAATACCGCTTCATTATCTTCTATTTTGTCAACTTAAATGAGGTGTTTATGTAGGTTATTACGCCATTTTTATTTACTACGAAAACTGAACGAATAACGAATCGCTGTTCCGCCTTTTTCGTTTAACACATAGTAACTTTTTACCGTTTCTTTAGCCCAAGCCTCATTTATTTCCCTTTTTTGCTGGTTGGGTCTTGAATCGGTACATGCATTGGCCGTTCAGGATAGGTACCCTTTCCTTCATCTGGTCCAGTAAGATCATTTCTTTGATCTAGAACTTTCCCGGAATACTCAATTGGATTATTCTTCGGCATTTTCTCACCTCCTATTGATAACCTCCATTAACTCCCTTAGCTTTTCTTATTTTGCAATTTAAGTTTCTGCTCGGCTTCACTCATATTCGGATTGCTTCGGGGCCGGCTTTTGTTTAACGCCTTTTTTAATTCAATTGCAGCATCATCGCCTGTATTGTATTTTTGGTCCATTTTGTTCCCTCCTTTTGGTTTTATTATGAACCTAATCAGAAGGTTCATTCCCTGATCTAATGACATGCCAAATGAAAAGAACTCTGAAAAACAAATTACCTTTGTTTTTCAGAGTTCTTGTTTGGTTAATAAATCAATCTACTCCTGCAATTTAACTTTTACCTTCTTTTGTCGCTTTCCATCCCCTTCTGTCTGAGGGTTATTTTTTATAAAAAAGGAAAGAATGAGGGCTAATAGTGACAGGATGGATATGACCATAAACGCGACATTGGCTCCATACATATCTGGATTGGAAATCTCTGGGCGTGTCTGGGCATTTTCCGCTGTGGTCGTCATAACCGTGACAAGGATAGCAGTACCAACAGAGGCTGCAATCATTTTCATCGTATTATCCACGGCCGCTCCATGGGGGATTAATTGTTTGGGTAACTGGTTCAAGGCAGATGTTGCGACCGGCATCATTACCATCGAAAAGCCAAACATTCTGACCCCGTATAAAACAGTAATATAGGTCATTGTCGTCGAAGGACCCAAATTCGTAAAAGCAAACGAAGATGCAGTCATAATTGTTAAACCAATCATTACTAACCATCTCGCGCCGATTTTATCAAACACTCTCCCAATAATTGGTGCCATCAATCCACTGATTAGCGCACCAGGTAATAGTGCGATGCCTGCCTCCACAGCCGTAAATTCGCGCATCCGCTGCATAAATAAAGGGATAATCGTTTCTGCCCCAATCAATCCCATAAAGCCAATCATACCAATGATAATGGCAAATGGAAAAATGGAATACTTAAATACACCGAATTCAAGCATGGGATGTTTAAGCTTTAACTGCCTGGTAATAAATAGAAGCAGTGACAATCCACCAATTCCTAAAGTTAAAAGCGTGGTCGGGTTTGCCCATCCATAATTTCCTGCACAAGTAAACCCATACAACAAGCCGCCAAAACCTAGTGTAGATAACACGATGGAAATAACATCCATTTTCGGTTTTGATACCTCAGTTACATTTTTTAAAGCAAAGAACGCAACAAGAATATCTATAAGAGCAATTGGCAAAATGATAAAAAACAGGACTCGCCATGAATATTGTGAGGTAACCCATCCTGACAGTGCCGGACCAATTGCCGGCGCAAAGGATATGACTAGACCGACCAGCCCCATGGCGGCACCCCGTTTATTGACTGGAAAAATCATCAGAAATACCGTTGTCATTAAGGGAAGCATAATCCCTGCCCCGCCAGATTGTATAATCCTTCCTAATAGAAGTAGTTCAAAATTAGGTGCAACTCCGCCTACAAGGGTTCCAACAGCAAAAATACTCATCGCCGTAAGAAACAACTGCCTTGTTGTAAACCGCTCTAATAGAAATGCACTAATCGGAATCATGATTCCATTAACTAACATGAAAACGGTTGTCAGCCATTGCGCACTGTTAGCGGTTATATTCATTTCCTCCATAATTGGAGGTATCGCTGTAATCATCAAAGTTTGATTTAAAATAGCAATAAAAGTTCCTGCAAGCAAAAGCGCAACAATCGTCGACTGCTTATTATTTGTAATCGCCATCTATCCATCCCCCGTTCCCTTTTATTTCTTTATGATGGTGAGCTCCACCATTAGCCTTTGAAAAAAACGTACTTTTACAGATTAACTGATTTATCCATAATGTGCCAATTAAATGCTCTTTGTTTTTAGCCGCCGTCTATTGCACCCCTGCCACAAAAAAGAGCCCTTTCCCCACTAATGGAAAGAACTCCTAATTTACGCTTACTTCTTAATTTTGTAATTTTTATGGTTGACTATGGTTGTCAGAGGCTCATCTTTCTCCTTCGAGAATCCATATTGGACCATAACAGAATTTTCCCTTATCCCAGAAACGACACCTTCAAGGTTTTTTCCATCCCGTTGAAAGGAAATTGTATCGCCTAACTTAGCCGTTGCCATTCCATCACCTCGACAATATCGTATCCATAAATTCCCGAAAACATACTTTTCAAATGATGGATTATTGCAAGAAAACAAGAATTTGCATGTTCAGGAGGCTATGTTATTTTTTATGAAACCACTAATGTGCCATCGTACCCGCTAAGATCATATCGTTAATGGTCTTTCTAAACCCCCATATAATATCAGATAACATCTCCAGGTCAATATCAACTTCTTTAATGTCCCAATAATTTTCATTTTTTCGGTGATAGGTAAAATTCCCCTCTGGATACTTCATAATCGTAAGTGTACCTTTTGGACTTAACGTGTTTAATGTAAGATAATACTTCGTACCATCCTGGTGAGCATATCTCTCAAAGTCATGAAGAAATCCAGTTATTTCACTAATTCTCAATATCATCACAATTCACTCCCGATCTCTTATTCTTAAAAACAATCTGTGAAAAAGTAACGTGAGGAATGGGACAGTACACTTCACCAATAAGGTTATTGTATTGATTATAGAAGGAAAAAAATGTTATATCAACTAAAATGTTAAATATTCAAGCATCATTTCCTGATTATTGGTGTCAGGCACCACTATTTCTCATTTAACTATAAAATTTGGAATCCCATTTTTGTGTGTAAATCTGATATAGTTGTCTTTATGATGGAATGGAAAGGAATTTTGATATTATGAAATGTATTTCAATTGATTTAGACGGTACATTATTAAACTCGCAGCATGAAATTTCTGTGGAGAATGAGAAAGTTTTAAACGAATTAAAGGCTCAAGGTCACTGCCTTATTTTGAATACAGGACGGGCTTACGCAGATGTCATTAAATTAAAAGCTGTTCAAAATATGGAGATTCCGATCTTTTGTATCAATGGGTCCGTTTTATATTCAGAAACTAGAGAATTAATGTATGAGGCTGTCTTACCTATTTCCACCTACAAAAATATTTTGGAGAAACTGAAAGGACTAGGTGTAGGCATTCTTGTTTACACGAATTATGGAGGTTTTCCTTCCACATTGCCGCCATTACACGGCAAAAGTAAACAGGAGTTGGATGAACTTTTTCAAACATTTAATTATGATACAATTCTTGAAAAAGACAATCTAAAAATCTATAAACTTATTGCTTTGGTCCATCTTGACCAAGTAGAAGAAATTGAAAAAGTTAAAGCCGCCTTAGATGGGAAATTTGATATTTCTATGGCTTCTTCTTTTCCAAACAATGTGGAAATGACCTCGAGTGAAGCCCATAAGGGAAAAGCATTATTACGATACCAGCAAATGATGAATCTTTCTTTTGAGGAAATTATTGCCTTTGGTGACGGCGGTAATGACCTTGCCCAGTTTGAAGTCGCAACCACGTCTGTTGCAATGGGGAACGCCCCTGCCCTTGTTCAACAAAAAGCCGATATTATCACAAAAACTAATGACGAAGATGGTTTTTCCTATGCTGTTCGCGAACTCTTACAGTTATTAAATGCTAAAGAAACAATCTTATGATGAAAGATTTCACTTTATCATTTGATTTTGCACAATTTGTCGGTTAATTTTCTTACCATCTGTTAGACTTGTTCAGTCATTTAACATAGTGGAAAGCATACCCTTCTTACTAAAGGAGGGATTTTTTTTGAACAGAGAATTCGCAAATAAAACGTCATCCAGATCTTCTGGTATTTTTGGACTTATTTTTTGTTTTATTGGAATTGGATTCATGTTTATTAACGTATTAATTGGATCAATTATCGTTATTATTGCCCTCGTCATATTTCTAATTATGTATTTCTTTGGCAATGACACCACGGTTATTTGTCATGAAAAAGGGTTTACTGTCACCATCGCGAACCAAAGAAAAGGGACAATTGTTAATGAGTATACATGGGAAGACGTAACGGACACCCTTTATTATGAGAAAGAATCGGCAGGTGAAAATAATACCACCACATGTTATTTTCAAGTAAAAACAGAAAAGGGCATCGCCTTTAATGTATATCAGATGAAAAACTTCCATGAACTTATTGAACTCTTTAACCAAAATACACCCCACCTTGCATACTTTTGGGAAAAACCAACAGGCAGACTCAAAACTAGCTATCAAAAACAAACACGTGTCCCAAATCATTAGGAAAAGGTGTCAGGCGCCATGTGAAAAATTCACATGGTGCCTGACACCTTTATATTTTCAGACAGTAAAATGCATTAGTGGTGGTATGAGAAGAGCACCCCAAATTAAGGTAATTAATGCTGCGAAGATCATGGCAAGGGATGAGAAGGTTGCTTCTTGTTTCCCGTATTCAAACGCTTTGTTTGTTCCTGCTCCATGGGCACCCATGCCTAATGCAAGGCCTTTGGCGATGGGTGTTTTAATGGATAGCCCTTTGATCACCGATGGCCCAACAATGCTGCCAATAATCCCCGTTAAAATGACGAAAACCGTTGTTAAGGTTGGCAGACCGCCAATTTCTTTTGAAACCTCAATGGCAATCGGCGTTGTAATCGACCTTGGAAGCATCGATGTGATAAAGTCATATTTTAAGTGAAACAATTTCGACAAACCAAAAGTAGAAAAGATCGCCACAAGTGAGCCAGAGGTGATACTGATGATAATCGTACCCACATATTTTTTAATAATCTTTAAGTGTTTATAAATCGGTACAGCAAACGCAACTGTCGCTGGTCCCAATAAATGTGACAGCCATTTTGTATCCTCTAGGTATTGATTGGCTGAGACATGCGTTACGGAAATCAATATAATTAATAAAATAGGGGCCAGCAATAAAGGATGGAAAAGGAACAGACTCCATTTTGAATGAACCTTCTTCGAAAGTCGGTAGACAAGAAATGTTACAATCGTAAATAAAAACATCATCAATGCTGCTCACTCCTTTTCCTACCCGTTATTCTTTCAGCAATTAGTGCGGTAATTCCCATAACAATAATCGTACTAATCCCTATCAAACCGACAATTTCTGCCCCTTCAACACTAAGTATTTCATCATAATTGACAATTCCCACCGCTGATGGGACAAAGAAAAGCAACAGCTCGGCTAACAGCCAATTTGCTCCTTTTTCCACCCATTCCAATTTGATTATTTTGATGTAGAGCGCGAGAAATAGAAGGCACAGGCCGAACATAGACGCAGGAATAGGAAGTGGAATTACCTCTTTCAGTGACGCGCCGAGAAATAAGAATACATGTAAAAATAATACCTGTAAGATGATAACTCCAAGTTTCATCGAAAAAATCCCTCCATAATGCAAAAAAGGAGCTAATAAACTCCTTTTCATTCCTAAATTAACTATAGAGTATATCGTACGCTGATTTCCGTCATTCGTAAAATACATATATCGAATAGTTTACATAACTTAAAGTTATAATGGATCTTTTAAGATAAAATCAATGAAGGTTCGACCCGCGTTAGAGATATAGCGGTCTTTCTTGGTTAGAACCGCAAGCCTCCATAAAATCGGTTGTTCAAGGTCGATAATCCTAATATCTGGGTTAAATGCCCGGTTACAAATAGATTGTGGAAGAATCGTAATTCCGAGGTTGGCAGCTACCATTTCTGTCATCAAGTCCCACTGAGAACTCATAAATAAGATATTGGGTTCAAAACCGGCAGCAATGAAATGATTCCTCATAATTTGATTAAGAGCAAATTCTTCGTGGTAAAAAATAAACTCCTCATTCCTTAATTCCTTAATATCGACTACATTATGCCTTGCTAAATGATGTTCTTTGTAAACCAGCAGCTTCATTTCTTCTTCCACGATGGGGTACACATCAAATTGCTGTTCATCAATAGGGAGAACTGCTACACCTAGCTCGAACTCTCCTTCCTCGACACTTTTTACCACTCTTGCTCCACCATACTCAGTAATATTCAGTACTATATTTGGATAGGAATGATGAAACTTCGCGATTACCCTTGGAAAAAATAAACTGCCTATAAAAGGGGGCAGCCCAATATCGATCTGCCCTCTAGACAGGTTCGTTATATCATTTAAGGTTGTTTTCATTTCAGATAGAATTCCAGCTATTCTCTGCGCATATTCTAAAACAATTCTTCCTGCATCAGTTAGGTCACTCGTCTTATTGGTCCGAATAATCAACGTCATCCCTAGCTCTTCCTCTAACGCCCGGATTGACTTACTAATGGCTGGCTGTGAGAGATGCATGCTTTCTGCCGCTTTTGTTATACTTTTATGCTTAGCCACTTCCATGAATAATTGTAATTGCCTTAATTCCAACACTTCCACCTCTGAAAATTTGATTATTTCATTTAAACACAAAAAAGACCCTCATAAGAGAGTCTTTTATTATTTAGGTTCAATTATGCTTTACGAACGTTAGTAGCTTGTGGTCCACGTTGACCTTGTTCTACTTCAAATGTAACTGCTTGACCTTCGTCTAAAGTTTTGAAACCTTCGCTTTGGATAGCTGAGAAGTGTACGAATACATCGTCTCCTGCTTCGCGTTCGATGAATCCGAAACCTTTTTCTGCATTAAACCATTTTACTTTACCTTGTTCCATTGTTGTTTCCTCCTCGTGTGCTTGGCACACATTGTGTTACTATCCTTGCTCAGTTCTTTAAGACAGAAAGTTTAGCACTTATTATCCTACAACTAACAAAAATAATTCTTCTTAACTATAACAGAAAAATGACAGGAATGCAAATAGTTATTTTCGAGGAAGAGTGTTTTTGTATGTTATAAGAAACTTTCAGTTTTGTTTTTTACACGAATCGTTGTAAAATTCTTCACATTGACGATGATTCCAGTAATGATGATCGTAACCAAAACTGGCAGGAACCATCCGAGCCCATTGTGATAAAAAGGCAAGAATTGATCATAAAACGAAACAATCTTCGCAAGCCAGCCGAAATATTCAATCCCAAGCAGATCGCAGAGAGTTTTAAAACCATCTATGGTACTAATCATAAAGGTGACAATAATGACAGCTGCATAAACAATTCGTGAGTGGTTAAATAGTTTCGACAAAAATGTCAGCAGCATTAACGCAATCGCCAAAGGGTATAGCAACATTAATACCGGAATGGAAAAATTAATGATATTCGATAAACCAAAGTTGGCAATCACAAATGAAACGACTGAAAAAAGCAACACCCACATTTTGTAACTGACTTTAGGAAGCAGCGTATGGAAGTATTCACCGCACGCTGACATTAAGCCAATGCTCGTAGTTAGACAAGCGAGCAGGATAATAACCGACAACATCACCGTTCCGATTGATCCAAAATAATAAGTAGATGCCTTCCCTAAGACAGGACCTCCTGTTTCAAACAGACCGAATGCACTTGTGCTCGTCGCCCCTAAATAGGCAACACCCACATAAATGATTCCAAGGAAAATGGTTGCAATCAACCCAGATTTAGCTGAAGCTGATAGGATTCCTCGAGTAGTTGTAACACCCATTGAACGAATAGAATTGATGACGATGATCCCAAATACAAGTGATGCAAGAGCATCCATCGTATTATAACCTTCCATAAATCCTTTCATAAACGCTCCGTCAGCATAAGCCGCTTGTGGCGCTTCAATAGAACCGAGCGGTTTGACAATAACCATGACTAATAAGATAAAAATTAATACAATAATCGCAGGAGAAAGAATTTTCCCGACCCGATCGACTAGCTTGGCTGGGTTTAACGAAAACCATAATGTCACGATAAAAAAGAGCAATGTAAACACAAATAAGCCAACTTGTCCATAACTTTCGCTAACAAACGGGGCTATTCCGATATCGTAGGCGACTGCGCCTGTCCTTGGTGCGGCAAAAAATGGCCCAATCGTTAAATAAAGAACAGAAGTAAATATCACCCCATAGAGCGGGTGGACACGGCTTGCAAGTTCCTCTAAGTTCTTACTACCTGAGAAACCAATTGCAAGAATTCCTAAAAAAGGGAGCCCAATTCCAGTAATTAAAAATCCAGTAATGGCCATCCAAACGTTAGAACCTGCATTCTGACCAAGTGCCGCTGGAAAAATTAAATTGCCAGCCCCGAAAAATAGAGCAAATAGCATAACTCCTATAACGAAATACCTTGAAAATGGTAATTTATTCTGCATTTTATTACTCCTACCTAAATTGTTTCTATGTTTAGCTTTTAATATATTCCGAGAATTATATTACTATCCTTACAAATTAATATCAACCTATTTTTAAGATTTATTAGATAATTTCGACAGGAATAAAATACCTTTATAAAACAAATTTACTTGATTTTTCAAAACAAGAAAAAGATGCCAAATGATTCTAACCAATTTTGAAGTTCTATTCTGAGATAACAAATATTCACAATTAAGAAAACAAAAAGACCTCTATCCAACTGTCGGCAAAGATCTTTTTGATTACCTCTAGCATTTATGGAGTCCCTGTAACAAATTTATGAATCAACTTTTGTCCGGTCTCATTTTCTGTGTATAAAAATGATACTTGTTTACCTTCATTAAGCTGCGATAATTGCTTGATAGCTTCCTCTGTTAGCTGAAAGGCTACCTTTTTACCCTTGATATCAATTTCAATTGAATGAGGATCCATTTGACCTACAAGCACTCCGCTCCCCTCGCTAAATGAATTTTTAACGAGTAATTCGGTTACCGCTTTGGCTTCTTCTTCTTTTGCCGTTAAGAACACTTCTATTTTATAGCGGCCATTTGGGAGGTTTGAGATGGTAAATTTTTTAACAATTTCTTGATTACTACCTAACTCTAATACTTTTATCGCATGGGTTGACATGACTTCATCTGAATATTGTTTAACTTTCTTCCCTTGTAAATCATAAACAATATAATCTGCCTCTAATCCGCTAGGAAACGTCAGCTTCTGGGACTTGTTTGAAAGATTTTTAACCTTGTACTTAATAATCATTGAATTGTTCTCAGACTTCGTTTCGATCGTAGGATGAAATTTAGCAGCTATCTCATATTCTTCTGGGGTTTCAGTCTTCGTCCCTTCTGCACTCCCCTTAGGAACAGAATTTGTTCCACACCCTGCTATAAGCCCAATCACCAATGTTGAACAAAGAATAGAAAACCATTTAATATTTCGCATTTTTCCTCTCCTTTTCAAAAAGCAATTTGGTGGTCTTAGCCATATAGTCGCCGAAAAGGAGAACAAAGTTACATCTTTACTAAATATTTTAAGTTCGACAATTTCCATTAAAACCAAAAAAATTGCCATAAATATAGGATACCCCCCTACATCTACAGCAATTTTTTAAGAATATGTGTTTTATTTCGACTTCAATTCCTCTAATAAAGGAAAAAGTTCTTCTAAATGTTTAATCTCAAAAGTAGGAATAACTTCATTTCTCGCTTTGTCATGTCGGTTAATCCAGACTGTCTTGATTCCTGCTCGATTCGCACCAAGAATATCGGTCATCAGATTATCCCCTACCATAATGACCTCATCCTTATCAACCGACAATAACTCAAGTGCGTGTTCAAAAATGGTCGGGTCAGGTTTCCCTCTGCCAAAATCCCCCGATATAACAATGTGGTCAAAATAGGGAACAAGTTCCGGTGTAATCTCCAATTTTGTTTTTTGAAGATCTGGTGAACCATTGGTTAATAATAGCAGTTGATAATTTCCTTTTAACCTATCTAGAATTTTAAAAGATTCCTCATATACAAAAGGTAATTTCCTGCGTTCCTGAGGAAAACGTTCCGCCAGCTCCAAGCCAAAATCAGCGTCGTCTACTCCCATTGCTTTCAAACCCGTTGTCCAAGCATCTTTCCGGTAGACAGGCATCATTTCCTTCATCTTTCTAAAGTCATCTTGATCATCTAAAAAATTCCCCCACAGCCCTTCAAACGGATTGATGCCAATCATTTGCGTGAAAGGGTAAAATTCATAGCTGGCATAAATACTTCTCGCAGCTTCTCGAACGGCCTCTTCTAGTTGATCCACATTAAGCCCATACCGCTCCTCTGCCACTTTACACGTAGCAACAAAAGCTTCCTTAACACTTTTTTGATCCCAAAGCAGTGTATCATCTAAATCAAAAAAAATCGCTTTAACCATCGTAATCTTCCCCTTGTCCAAGATATATTTTACTAGTTTACCATTTTACAAATAAAAAATATATCATTCTGAATTTTTTATTATTTTATTTTAAAAGGGAAGGTTTCCGATTTTTAGGATGATATTGTCAATACATTGTTTTTGGACGTTGTTTCGTGAAGGGCAGGATCCACGGTCACATTATTTCCGACAACTATTAAATGGATGTCCGGATCCTTTGAGACAAGGATGACACCTTTCTTAATCACTGTTTGGCTGCCTATGACCGCATTTTCAATCCAAGCGTTCTCTTCAACAATGGTATTAGGCAGGATAACAGCATTCTTGATTCGCGCCCCCTTTCCAACCTTCACCCCGCTAAACACAACAGATTTTTCGATAGTCCCGTATATTTCACAGCCTTCACTTAGTAAACTTTGTTGAGCCTTTGCGGATTGATCCAAATATAAAGGGTCCGCATTATGTTCGACCGTATGGATTTTCCACTCCGGATTTTGCAGAAAAATGTTTGTCTCCTTATTTAAAAGATCTAAATTAGCATCCCAAAAACTCCAAACGGTCCCCACATCTTTCCAATAGTTGTTGAAATAATAGGCATAGAGCCCTCGTCCATCACACAGCATTGAAGGAATGATATCCTTACCAAAGTCTCGATTTGTAATTTCTTTTTGCTCCTCTTGCAGCAAGTATTCTTTTAACACTGGCCATTTGAAAATATAAATACCCATTGATGCCAAATTCGTCGTCGGATGTTCTGGTTTTTCTTCAAAATCGATAATTTTATAGCTTTCCTTCTCCATTTTTATGAGTCCAAAGCGGCCGGCGTCTTCCCACGGAACTTCAACGACAGCAATCGTACAATCCGCGTTCGTTTCAATATGCTGTTCAAGCATTAAAGAATAATCCATTTTATAGATTTGGTCTGCAGAAAGAATCAGAACATGCTCTGGCTTTTGCTGCTCGATAAATTCAATATTTTGAAAGACAGCATGGGAAGTTCCTTCATACCATTCTACTCCAGAGTTATTGCGTTGAAATGGTGGGAGAATCGTCAGGCCCCCGTGACGATTATACAAGTTCCAATAGCTGTAATGACCAAGATGTGAATGCAGCACATAGGGCCTGTATTGCGTTAAAATGCCAACCATCTCAATTCCGGAATTCAGACAATTACTTAAAGCAAAATCAATGATACGGTACTTCCCGCCAAAGGGGACTGCTGGTTTCACTAATGACTTTGTCAGCAGGTTTAACCTTGTTCCCTTCCCGCCTGCCAATAACAAAGCAATCCATTTTTGTTTTTTCATTGTTACCCTCCTCGAAAATTAGTTCCTAACATGTGCACATCTATAACATCTTCCTCTACTTTTATTATCTCCGTTTTCTTCCAGTTTTCCGTTGAACCTGTTACAGCTTTGTGAAAGTGACCAGCTTTTTTATCGACACAAACTGTAAGCAAACTCAAATATTAGCAAGTATTGTCGTAATTTTAAAAACTGAATAGTTCCCATAACAAAAAAACTGCCATTTCTTGACGATTACCTCGACATTGAAATGACAGTTCTTTTTATATATGCTCTTAATTTAAGATTCGTTTCTCTCCTTCAATTGCTTTGATCGGATCAATATTCTGGGTAAATTCAAGCGTGCCGATATAGTTTCCGTTCTCATCACGAACCGCAAAGTAGCGAATATAAACATATTTATCCTTGAACTTAATCCAAAAATCTTCACAGTCCTTTTTGCCAGACTTAAAGTCTGCCAACAACGCCTCTACAACATGGACACTTCTTGGAGGGTGACAGTTTTGGACAGTTCGGCCAATGACGGCTTTCGTCCGCGCGAAAATTCTTTCCTTCCCGTGTGAGAAATAACGGACCACATCATCCTGATCAATAAACGTGATATCCACTGGTAAATGGTTTAATAACAACTCCAGCTGCTTTAAGGAAAGAATCCCTGTTTCCATCTTAATATACCCTTCAGAGATGGCCTTTTCTTCCAAGGCCTTTCTCTCCGGCCTCCAAACCTCGGCAGAATCGATCAGGCAAAAACCAATTTCATCACTTTCATGGGCGATTTTAACCCATTCATCTTCCGTAAAATTATTTAAGGCCATTGGGAAAAGGATGTTCTCTTCCTTATAAATCATCCCTGCTACTTCTTGAATGACATAATTTACAACGGCAATAATAGCTTCCTTATCGCCTTGATAATTAACAAGTTTCTGCCTGCAATCCTTAATCGCGTCCCGAATGAAATCATCAATTCTCCACATATTGGTGGTTGGACCGAAAATCCCGTACTTTTCTAAATAGGGAAAAATCAAATTCTCTTTACGGCTATAATGCTTTTCAATATCCAGCAATAGATTGATATCTTCCATTAGTTTGTAAATATTCTCTGTAGAATCTTCCTTCATAAATTTCTCCAAATGGACCTGAAGCTTCTTCGATAACAATTTATCTATTTCTTGATTCTCACGCTTAAAAGTATGAACGGGATGCCCAGGCTGTTCTTCTAATCTTCCGTTTTGGGTTCCATCTTCCACAATCGCTCCTTGAAAAATAGCTGAATGCTGATGATAGAGATGTTGTAGTTCTTTCGCAGAAATACTTCCCTCTTCGACAAAATCATGTTGGAGCTGTGTAATCTCTTCAATGGTTATTTTTCCAATCAATGCATCAAAGTGGGCTTTAACCTCGTCCAAGTTTCTTCCTTGATGAAGATCGACAAACAGTTGTTTTAATATACTTAAGCGTTCTGAATTTGATTTAGTCAGTTGTTCACGATTATTAATGATTTCACTCATAATAGGATTCTCCTTCATTGTGGCAAAATACTTTTGATATTTGTTCTCATTAGTAACTTACCACTTCCGAAAATCCTTGTTAGTGATTAACATCATTAGTAACAAGCTAATTGTGAAAATTTTAGGAACGAACTTTTGACAGCAAAGTTATTTCATGTTATATTTATTTCGAATTAAAGATAAATTAATTCAAGATAATATTCCATTTAATCTTAAAAGATACTATGAAAATAAATGCTAATTATAGAGGGAAATGGGAGGAACAACAATGAATGGATTAAAAGGTATACATCACGTGACCGCGATTACAAGCAGTGCGGAAAAAAACTATGAATTTTTCACATATGTATTAGGGATGCGCTTAGTCAAGAAAACAGTTAACCAGGATGATATTCAAACCTATCATTTATTCTTTGCTGATGATGTTGGCAGTGCAGGAACCGATATGACCTTTTTCGATTTTCCAGGGATTCCGAAAGGAGTTCATGGGACCAACGAAATTTCCAAAACATCCTTCCGTGTCCCAAGTGACGCGGCGATTGAGTATTGGGTGAAACGTTTTGATCGTTTAGGGGTAAAACATACAGGGATTAAAGAACAATTCGGTAAAAAAACCCTGTCGTTTGTGGATTTTGATGACCAGCATTATCAATTGATTTCAGATGAAAATAATCAAGGGATTGCAGCCGGTACCCCATGGCAAAAAGGGCCTATACCATTAGATTATGCTATTACAGGATTGGGTCCGATCTTTGTTCGTGTCGCAAATTTCGACTACTTTAAAGAAATGATGGAAAAAGTACTCCTCTTTAAAGAAATAGCAAATGAAGGTTCATATCATTTATTTGAAGTGGGTGAAGGCGGAAATGGTGCACAAGTGGTTGTCGAGTATAATGCGATCCTCCCTCAAGCCCGCCAAGGCTTCGGGACCGTCCATCATGCGGCTTTCCGTGTCGAAGATCGGTCTGTCTTAGAAGAATGGATTGGACACATGGAAAGCTTCGGCTTCCAAACGTCAGGGTTCGTCGATCGTTTCTTCTTCGGTTCCTTATATGCAAGAGTGGCACCACAAATACTGTTTGAGTTTGCAACCGACGGTCCAGGATTTATGGGCGACGAGCCTTACGAAACATTAGGCGAAAAATTATCTTTACCGCCATTCTTAGAACCCAAACGGGAACAAATTGAGAGTATGGTTCGTCCAATTGATACGACTAGAAGTACCAAGGAATTCATTAAAGAATAAAACAAAGAGCGAGGCAACGATGCCCCGCTCTTTGTTCATTTAAAAACTTATGAAATCGTTTCTTTTTTCATTTCTTTTTCTAATTGTGCGACGCGCGCATCAATTGTACTGCGGTAAAATGAGCTGTTCACTTGGTGCTCTAAGCGGTCAAGATAGTTTTCGATTTCCTTAAACTTTGAGTATGATTTATCAGAGTATGAATGGGAATCGAGCACTTGGTTAATTTGAAGATTCGCGCGAGTCACATTTTCTCTGCCCATTAATTCCATTCTGCGAAGATGCATATCTTTCACCTTATGCTTCATTTCCTCATATTTTCTTTCTAAATCACTTAACTGCCCATTAACTTGTTCTAGGGAAGTACGTAAACGATTTGCTCGATCGGTATATTGCTGCTGCTCGGCGGCGGCGAACTGATATAACTCATTTTCCCCTGCTTTTGATGCAATTTCGGCTTGGTATGTTCTTTTTTCTGCTAACTCTTCTGCATGCTGTAATTCTCTTTGGAATTCATCTTTCAAGACATACTGGCGCTCCAACAACTTTCGCACCTTTTCGGTCTCTTGTTCACATTGGCGAAGGTATTGATTAAGAAGAGCAATTGGATTTTTCTTCTCCTTGTGATCAATCGCCTCGTGTAAATCTGCTGTAATCGTGTTTTTAATTCTTGTAAATAAGTTTGTCATGTTATTCTCTCCTTTTTTTGTTTTTATTTCTTTAATTCATTCCATTGCTTTTCAAAATTAATGAATGGATCTGATTCCTCTTTTTCAAAAATCACCTTGCTGCTATTCCATTTTTTGTAGACTAGGTACAGCACATAGGCAGCTGCAACACCAATGATGGCAGGAATATTGTGTAGAGAAGCGATCAGGACAATCCCCCCGATAATCGCTAAGCCAATTTTCCAACCAGTTGATTCTGTTTTTAGGAATTTTTTGTAGATGAAATATAACAGCACTGCACTTACAATCAGACCTAGCATCGGACCAATTGTTGAAAGCAGGACGATTGCTGCAATCCCACCTGCTAAAAGTAAACCGAATTTTTTCATTTTGTTTTCCTCCTTTGTTTATCTTGATATCATCTTACCTTTTTTCCCTGATTATCATAATTGCGCCTACGCTTGATTTTTCACTCGGTCTAAAGACGTAGAAAGGGTCAGTCCGTTACAACTTTATGTGTTGTGAAGGACTGACCCTAATATTTAATATTCAGCTTTATTAATAAGCCTTTTTCCATTCCAGAACCATATATCCTCTTTTAAATAGACCCCGCCAAGCCACCAATCTCGTTCATAAAATTCAAAGGACGTTTTTCTTCCATATAAAACGTCTAAACCATTGGAAGTTAACCTAAGTTTGGCTAACGGCTCTGGGTTCTGATAGTCAGGAAGTGGATTATCACATTCCAACAATGGGTATGGGCCATTCACCAGTTCGTTTAGCATAGCTGCAAAATAAAGATCACTTATACCATCGTTACTTCTTTTTTGTGTAATGACTTGGAACAATTCCGTAAGGGGGCAAGTATTTTTATCAAGATAATTAATAACGAAGGTTTCTACTTCATTTAAACCTGTTTGTATTGAAGGAAAGAAGCTTAAATGAGTTTGTAATGCTTGTTTAAAAAAAGGTAATTTTTGCTTTGAGGCTTCAATCCAAGTTTCAATCTCCATGGGATTCTTTGATGTATATGCTTGCCAGCCCGTAATTGCCTCTTTTATTTGCTCATCTGAAATGGGTTGTTTTTTATGAAAAAGTTCTTCCAACTGATGTGAAGCTAATTGCCCAAGGCCATAAAATGGCTCTTCCCCCTCATACTCATTAATGGTCACCATTGATAAATTCTTCATTTCTTTTTTTGAGAGTTCATTGAGTAAATACATTAACATCGTTTGATCATATCGATCGTGCTCAAACCAGAGAACGATTTCTGTCTCCTTTGGAATCTCAGAAAGAAATCGATTTTGGTCTTTACAATTCTGGATGAATAACGCAGCTGGAATCGCTACCTTTTTTTCAAAAAAATCGGCTCGACAACTAATCCATTTTTCACCGGAAATGTCATGAGAGAGTGGACCAAAATCATACATTTCCCGCCAAACCAGAACATCTCCTGGAAGATTTCCAATCTTATTCCCCACCACATCCCCATTCACAATATGTATCATAGCAATATACCTCCGTTGTGACTAGCATAAATCTATTTTAGCATGGAAATACATATATCCTTCTAATATATGTATGGACCTGTAGTTTGCTAAGAAAGGATTGCATATTAGTGATTGCCTATGCATATCGTTTTAAGACGGGAAAAGGAGTGATGTTATGCTTAGTATCGAAGCAACCAGGAAAATTGAGAGTATTGCCCATCCAAAAGTCCAAAACATCGTGAGGACTTGTGTGGAACAAGGATGTCAATTCAAGCCACATCCAAGTAATCCTAACTTAGTAAATTTATTTGACCCTGTTCGCAGGAAAAATATTATTGGTGATTTAAATCTTTTAAGTGAAAGAGGCTATTTTACTTTGGAAGTGGAAAATGGGCGTTTCAAGACTTTCCGAAATGAAGTGTTGGGATTGGATATCGATCGTGATGATTTTGAATATAAGGTATTACGTCGTTTGAGGCGATAATTTCATTATATAAAGATACTAAAAAGGACAATGAATTTTAACTCATTGCCCTTTTTTACTTAACCGTTAAAAAATATGAAAAACAAAAAAGACAACCTTTTTTCAGATTGTCCTTTTCGTGCCCGGCAACGTCCTACTCTCACAGGGACGCGTGTCCCAACTACCATCGGCGCTGAGAAGCTTAACTTCCGTGTTCGGTATGGGAACGGGTGTGACCTTCTCGCTATTGCTGCCAGACTATTTGGTTGAGGTTTCATTCCCTCAAAACTAGATAATGTAGAAGAAGTTTTTGTAAACTCTGAGTTCACCTTAAAAATGGTTAAGTCCTCGAACGATTAGTATCAGTCAGCTCCACGTGTTACCACGCTTCCACCTCTGACCTATCAACCTGATCATCTTTCAGGGTTCTTACTAGCTTGCGCTATGGGAAATCTCATCTTGAGGGGGGCTTCATGCTTAGATGCTTTCAGCACTTATCCCGTCCGCACATAGCTACCCAGCGATGCTCTTGGCAGAACAACTGGTACACCAGCGGTGCGTCCATCCCGGTCCTCTCGTACTAAGGACAGCTCCTCTCAAATTTCCTGCGCCCACGACGGATAGGGACCGAACTGTCTCACGACGTTCTGAACCCAGCTCGCGTACCGCTTTAATGGGCGAACAGCCCAACCCTTGGGACCGACTACAGCCCCAGGATGCGATGAGCCGACATCGAGGTGCCAAACCTCCCCGTCGATGTGGACTCTTGGGGGAGATAAGCCTGTTATCCCCGGGGTAGCTTTTATCCGTTGAGCGATGGCCCTTCCATGCGGAACCACCGGATCACTAAGCCCGACTTTCGTCCCTGCTCGACTTGTAGGTCTCGCAGTCAAGCTCCCTTGTGCCTTTACACTCTGCGAATGATTTCCAACCATTCTGAGGGAACCTTTGGGCGCCTCCGTTACTTTTTAGGAGGCGACCGCCCCAGTCAAACTGCCCACCTGACACTGTCTCCCACCCCGATCAGGGGTGCGGGTTAGAATTTCAATACAGCCAGGGTAGTATCCCACCGACGCCTCCACGCAAGCTAGCGCTCACGTATCTCAGGCTCCTACCTATCCTGTACAAGCTGTACCAAAATTCAATATCAGGCTACAGTAAAGCTCCACGGGGTCTTTCCGTCCTGTCGCGGGTAACCTGCATCTTCACAGGTACTATAATTTCACCGAGTCTCTCGTTGAGACAGTGCCCAGATCGTTACGCCTTTCGTGCGGGTCGGAACTTACCCGACAAGGAATTTCGCTACCTTAGGACCGTTATAGTTACGGCCGCCGTTTACTGGGGCTTCGATTCAGAGCTTCGCTTGCGCTAACCCCTCCTCTTAACCTTCCAGCACCGGGCAGGCGTCAGCCCCTATACTTCGCCTTGCGGCTTCGCAGAGACCTGTGTTTTTGCTAAACAGTCGCCTGGGCCTATTCACTGCGGCTCTTCGAGGCTATTCACCTCAAAAAGCACCCCTTCTCCCGAAGTTACGGGGTCATTTTGCCGAGTTCCTTAACGAGAGTTCTCTCGCTCACCTTAGGATTCTCTCCTCGCCTACCTGTGTCGGTTTGCGGTACGGGCACCTTTTATCTCGCTAGAGGCTTTTCTTGGCAGTGTGGAATCAGGAACTTCGGTACTAAATTTCCCTCGCTATCACAGCTCAGCCTTATGTGAGAGGCGGATTTGCCTGCCTCTCAGCCTAACTGCTTAGACGCGCATATCCAACAGCGCGCTTACCCTATCCTCCTGCGTCCCCCCATTGCTCAAACGATAAAGAGGTGGTACAGGAATATCAACCTGTTATCCATCGCCTACGCCTTTCGGCCTCGGCTTAGGTCCCGACTAACCCTGAGCGGACGAGCCTTCCTCAGGAAACCTTAGGCATTCGGTGGATGAGATTCTCACTCATCTTTCGCTACTCATACCGGCATTCTCACTTCTAAGCGCTCCACCAGTCCTTACGGTCTAGCTTCAACGCCCTTAGAACGCTCTCCTACCACTGACATCAGAGATGTCAATCCACAGCTTCGGTGATACGTTTAGCCCCGGTACATTTTCGGCGCAGAGTCACTCGACCAGTGAGCTATTACGCACTCTTTAAATGGTGGCTGCTTCTAAGCCAACATCCTGGTTGTCTAAGCAACTCCACATCCTTTTCCACTTAACGTATACTTTGGGACCTTAGCTGGTGGTCTGGGCTGTTTCCCTTTTGACTACGGATCTTATCACTCGCAGTCTGACTCCCACGGATAAGTCTTTGGCATTCGGAGTTTGTCTGAATTCGGTAACCCGATGAGGGCCCCTAGTCCAAACAGTGCTCTACCTCCAAGACTCTTACTACGTGAGGCTAGCCCTAAAGCTATTTCGGAGAGAACCAGCTATCTCCAAGTTCGATTGGAATTTCTCCGCTACCCACACCTCATCCCCGCACTTTTCAACGTGCGTGGGTTCGGGCCTCCATCCAGTGTTACCTGGACTTCACCCTGGACATGGGTAGATCACCTGGTTTCGGGTCTACGACCACATACTCATACGCCCTATTCAGACTCGCTTTCGCTGCGGCTCCGTCTCTTCAACTTAACCTTGCATGGGATCGTAACTCGCCGGTTCATTCTACAAAAGGCACGCCATCACCCATGAACGGGCTCTGACTACTTGTAGGCACACGGTTTCAGGAACTATTTCACTCCCCTTCCGGGGTGCTTTTCACCTTTCCCTCACGGTACTGGTTCACTATCGGTCACTAGGGAGTATTTAGCCTTGGGAGATGGTCCTCCCTGCTTCCGACCGGATTTCACGTGTCCGGCCGTACTCAGGATCCACTCAGGAGGGAACGAAGTTTCGACTACAGGGTTTTTACCTTCTTTGACGGACCTTTCCAGGCCGCTTCATCTACCCCGTTCCTTTGTAACTCCATGTTGAGTGTCCTACAACCCCAAGAGGCAAGCCTCTTGGTTTGGGCTATGTCCCGTTTCGCTCGCCGCTACTCAGGGAATCGCGTTTGCTTTCTCTTCCTCCGGGTACTTAGATGTTTCAGTTCCCCGGGTATGCCTTCCATACCCTATGTATTCAGGTAAAGATACTGTTCCATTACGAACAGTGGGTTCCCCCATTCGGAAATCTCCGGATCAAAGCTTACTTACAGCTCCCCGAAGCATATCGGTGTTAGTCCCGTCCTTCATCGGCTCCTAGTGCCAAGGCATTCACCGTGCGCCCTTTCTAACTTAACCTAAAAGGTTATTCTCTTAACTTAATAAGAGAGAAAACTAAAATGGCGATTACTCGATGTTTACTTTGCTTCTTCATTACGATTATCTAGTTTTCAAAGAACGATTAGTTTGAGAGAATTGCACTCTCAAAACTAAACAAACAAAGATCGCGAACAAACTGTTTTGTCTGGCTCACAAGTCCAGCTTATATCCTTAGAAAGGAGGTGATCCAGCCGCACCTTCCGATACGGCTACCTTGTTACGACTTCACCCCAATCATCTGTCCCACCTTAGGCGGCTGGCTCCTTGCGGTTACCCCACCGACTTCGGGTGTTACAAACTCTCGTGGTGTGACGGGCGGTGTGTACAAGGCCCGGGAACGTATTCACCGCGGCATGCTGATCCGCGATTACTAGCGATTCCGGCTTCATGCAGGCGAGTTGCAGCCTGCAATCCGAACTGAGAATGGTTTTATGGGATTGGCTAAACCTCGCGGTCTTGCAGCCCTTTGTACCATCCATTGTAGCACGTGTGTAGCCCAGGTCATAAGGGGCATGATGATTTGACGTCATCCCCACCTTCCTCCGGTTTGTCACCGGCAGTCACCTTAGAGTGCCCAACTAAATGCTGGCAACTAAGATCAAGGGTTGCGCTCGTTGCGGGACTTAACCCAACATCTCACGACACGAGCTGACGACAACCATGCACCACCTGTCACTCTGTCCCCCGAAGGGGAAAGTCCTATCTCTAGGAGTGTCAGAGGATGTCAAGACCTGGTAAGGTTCTTCGCGTTGCTTCGAATTAAACCACATGCTCCACCGCTTGTGCGGGCCCCCGTCAATTCCTTTGAGTTTCAGCCTTGCGGCCGTACTCCCCAGGCGGAGTGCTTAATGCGTTAGCTGCAGCACTAAAGGGCGGAAACCCTCTAACACTTAGCACTCATCGTTTACGGCGTGGACTACCAGGGTATCTAATCCTGTTTGCTCCCCACGCTTTCGCGCCTCAGCGTCAGTTACAGACCAGAAAGCCGCCTTCGCCACTGGTGTTCCTCCACATCTCTACGCATTTCACCGCTACACGTGGAATTCCGCTTTCCTCTTCTGCACTCAAGTCCCCCAGTTTCCAATGACCCTCCACGGTTGAGCCGTGGGCTTTCACATCAGACTTAAAGGACCGCCTGCGCGCGCTTTACGCCCAATAATTCCGGACAACGCTTGCCACCTACGTATTACCGCGGCTGCTGGCACGTAGTTAGCCGTGGCTTTCTGGTTAGGTACCGTCAAGGTACCGGCAGTTACTCCGGTACTTGTTCTTCCCTAACAACAGAGCTTTACGACCCGAAGGCCTTCATCGCTCACGCGGCGTTGCTCCATCAGACTTTCGTCCATTGTGGAAGATTCCCTACTGCTGCCTCCCGTAGGAGTCTGGGCCGTGTCTCAGTCCCAGTGTGGCCGATCACCCTCTCAGGTCGGCTACGCATCGTCGCCTTGGTGAGCCGTTACCTCACCAACTAGCTAATGCGCCGCGGGCCCATCTGTAAGTGTCAGCCGAAACCGACTTTCAGCTTTTCCTCATGAGAGGAAAAGGATTATCCGGTATTAGCACCGGTTTCCCGGTGTTATCCCAGTCTTACAGGCAGGTTGCCCACGTGTTACTCACCCGTCCGCCGCTAGACTCCGAAGAGTCTCGCTCGACTTGCATGTATTAGGCACGCCGCCAGCGTTCGTCCTGAGCCAGGATCAAACTCTCCAATAAGATGAGACTTCCATCGTGGGGTGTTTTCCCCCGCGATGGTTAGTCGAATCGATCGGGTATTTACGGGCAGTTTATCCGTTAGGATATTACTGCTCGTTAATAAGCGAGAAAGTTGATTAGCTCATTTGTTACGTTGGCTCATGTTCTTACTATTACAGAAGAAACACGATAGTTATTGTTTGTTTGCACGATTTTGTTTGTTTAGTTTTCAAAGAACAAACCCACTCCGGTAAGAAGCGACAAAAAATATTATACTATAATTCTCACAAACAAGTCAACATTATTTTAAAATCAGAATGTTAATTATTCAAAAATGTTTACCTGCTCGAAGAGAACTTTCTTATAGTAACATGTTGGTTGAGTAAAGTTCAATGAGAAATTTTTCCAGTAAACTAAAAAGGGCTGTGATTCGCAAACCACAACAGCCCTTATGTCCTTTTATTTTTATTATAACTTTATCTTTTTCCATTCCTCATATAAGGATGGGTTTAATTCCTTCACATGTCCTAAGAACTCATCTAAATAACCAAGTTTTTTTAATCCAGTGAATAATTTGGTCGGGACAAACCTTACAGTAGTCATTGCCCTCTTGTGATCGATCACTTTAATTTCTCCCAGCTCATTAAAAAAAATGTGCCGAACCTCGGTGTCAAGTCTAGCAAAACCAACCTTTTTTAATTCTGCTAGCATGAATAATATCTTCATGACGATTAGTTTGGAAAGTTGCTTCTCCCTTTTTAAGTAGGCTTTTAGATTCCCTCCATTCACTAATTCCATTACAATATAATTGGATCCATATTCATAGAGACGGGGGATAACGGAACTTGATTGTCCTATTTGTAGAGCATCTAACTCTTTTTTTTGATTGTCTTCATTAACATATACTTTGACACACTTCTCAGGTGACAATTGAAAGACGGACCCATCTGCACCTTTTCCAAGCATTGGAAAACCGTTCAAATCTTGTAACGTTATTTTGCCATTATTTTTGGCTGCTATTTTATTAAAATCATTCATTTCTTATCTCCTTTTATTTCATTCTTCTTTCAATATCCTTTTATAATAGTTTAATGTTTCATTTAATCCTGTTTGCAAATCAAAGTTAGGTTTCCACGACAAAAGATTCACAGCTTCGGTATTATCCAATCGACTATAACGAATATCCCCTTCGCGTTCAGGCATAGGGATAGGTAATAGATTACTATTAGTTAATGAAGTGATTACTTGATATAGTTGGTTAATGCTTGTTTTAGAATTAGTGCCGATATTGAAAATACCATTTGTCCCCTTTTCAATTGACAATACATTGGCACGCGCGACATCTTTCACATACACAAAATCTCTTGTTTGTTCTCCGTCTCCTAATATATATGGGGCTTCACCATTGAGCACTTTCTTCAAAAAGATCGAGATGACCCCGCCTTCCCCAATAGAAGATTGGCGCGGTCCATAAACATTCGCATATCTAAGAATCGTGTAAGGAAGTTGAAAAAGTTGATAAAAGGCCTGAATGTATAGTTCTGAAGAATATTTGCTAATTCCATAAAAGGATTGAGGCTGAACGGGGGACGTTTCCTTTATACTACAATCATCTTTTTCCCCATATACAGCACAAGACGAAGAAAAAATGAATTTTTTAACATTAAACTTTTGTGAGCAGGCTAGCAAACGAATCGTTCCCAGAATATTTTGGTTTGCATCCTCGACTGGATTTTTTATCGAGGAGGCAACATCTACTTGTGCCGCTAAGTGGATCACCACATCCGGTCTTTCTCTTTCAAAAACAGCCTCCATTTTGGGTGAGGAGATGTCCATTTTAATGAATCGAACGTTTGGAGGGACAAATGCTTTATTACCAGACCGTAAATTATCTACTACGATCGGTTCATAACCGGATTGAATTAATAAATCAACAACATGCGAACCAATGAATCCAGCTCCCCCAGTTACGAGCACCTTCATCCAAACTCACTACTCTCTTTAATTAAACTAAGGGAAGATCGTCTAATCTTTTCCATACAACAAACCCCTTTAAATGTTTATAAACTTTGGGTTCTTCATTAATATAACCCCAGTTCTTTGCCCCAAACCTCTATTTTCACGAGATATCTCTTGAGGAGTGTGCTCTTACCTCCATCCAACACCTTTTGCAAATGACTGGAGAGCTTTTTTTCTAAGGTTCTTTGTAAATAGGCTTTTTTAAGAAGGTTTAGTGGATCTTCATTAAATGTTATTCCATATTTTAACATCTCTTCACAATAAACTTGCACGCAATTTCTTCGAATCTCTTCTTCACTCTGCTGCCAATCTGAGCGAAAATCTATTAATAATTCAACTAAAACGACTAAATCATACCAGCATGGATAATGTTTCGCAGACTCCCAATCAATTAAAGTAATTTTCCAATTCTCTACATCATTGGCATTTTCACAACAAATATTATGGACATGGAGGTCGCCATGGATGAGACATTGTCCGGATTCAGTAATTTCAGGAAAAAAAACGGGACCTTTTTTTAATATTTTTTTGATTATTTTATACCTTGGTGCTATCAATTCTGTTAAATTAGGATCTTTCATTGCCCGTTCTAGGTTTTCCTTTGCCTTTTTGATTCCTTTCGTCCTTTCCTTAACCTTTTCCTCGGAATCAAAGTAAGGAAGTGAGGAGTCAAATAGGTCCGCATGCTGTAAAAATCGTTTATCATATGTTATGGCATGAAATTTTGCCACAGTAGGGATAATTTGTTCCAAATGCTTGGGGGCTAATTTTATTTGTCCACGTAACGGCTGTAAGCATTCAGTAAACATCCATGTTTCTTCGCCATTAACGTTCGGTTCCAACCAATACAATTTCGGCATAAACTCTTGATAAATGTTATAGGCTTTTTGATACATATTGATTTCCAACCGATGATTTTCTTTCAGCGGCTGTTTGTATATCTTTAGCACGATGGGAATGAACTCCCGTCCATCTGTTAGAATCAACTTCCAAATACTAGTCTTTTCACGAGTATTTTTAAGGCATTCTATTTTTTCATCTACTAATTTTACTTTTTTATTCATGACTTTTTTTAGCTTTACTTCCCAATCATATTGTTTCCAACAGCTTAAAACTTCTTCTAAACTATTCAAAAAGAATGTTCCCTCCTTCATTTATTATTTATAACTGTCTTCCCCATAAATTTCGCAAATGGGAAACAAAACTTCGAACAAATGGAAGTGGGTCATTCCAAGCAAAAAGAGCCTCAACTTTTTTACCAGATAAGCTCTTTATCCACTCAAAGAATTTCATTTCCCCTTTTTTGTGTTTTTGGCGAAAGGATAGAAAATCCCGAACAAAGTAAACCCATTTGACCCCTTCTTTCTGCTGTGTCACTGGTGTGGGATTTTGCCCGGTAAGGGATAAATAATACAAGTGAGCCAAATTAACCCCACAAGCAATTGATAACGCTTGAGTTAAACCGATTCTTGAATTGATTTCAATAAATTTCAGTTTTCCATCTCTTGGGTCCCGTTTAAATTCGGCAATAGCTAAGCCTTTGAATTCAATATCTTTCAGAAATGTCGTAGCGAGTTGAATGACTTCTTCGTCCCTAATACTAAGTGCAAGGGCTGTTGATCCAAAATGTGGGGGAAATTGATGTAATTTTTGATTCATCCACAAGCCAACTAAATTCATTTTCTCATCAAAAAATGTTTTCACAGAATAAATGCAATCCTCATTACCAGGGATGACTTCCTGAATCATGAGTTCCCCGAATGGGCGATAAAAAAGGTACTCTTCTCTCAATTTAGAAGGCTCTTCAACAACGATTGCTTTTTTATAGAGTCTATGATCGATATTTGTGCGAAAATGGGAGGAATAAACTGGTTTTAAAATGCAAGGGAAGGTAACTTGATCAATAATTTCTTCGAACTGCTCTTCGTTATTAATAGCAAATGTTTTTGGGCATGGCACATTTGATTTAAGCGCCAATTCGTATGTTAGTCTTTTATCCAATACCGCTTCTACCAGGGTGTGTTTTGGTAATAGAAACCTATAATAGTGGGAAAGGACAAATCTGTTTTTTGAAATAAACTGAACAAAGTCATCAGAACCTGCGTACAGGACTGCCTTTTGTCCTACTTTTTGTGCCAGCCTGGTAAGAAATAAAATTAATGCAGGTCCTTCACTAACTGGATTCGGACAAATTCCACAAGTGGCTAATCGAGTTTTACCAATTTCATATTTTCCTTTCGTATCAAAGGCATATACCTTTATTCCGGTTTGCGCTAAACTTCTTACAATTCCTATACCTGTTGCACTAAGATCAAGGACAACAGCAGGAACATCGTGTCGCATGTTGTTCTCCTCCTTTCATAATAATGATTGATAAACTTCTTCAATTTTCCGAACCATTTTATTAACGGTTAAATGTCGTTGTGCATATGCATAGGCATTTTGTGCTAATTCTTCCCTTAATGATTTTTTTTGTAAGAGGAGCAATAACTTGTCTGCAAGTTGCTTGTAGTTAGCAGGTTCAACGATAATTCCTGAATAGTTATCTTCAATAATCTCTGGAATCCCCCCGCAATTGGTTGTAAGGATTGCCTGATTGCTAAACATTGCTTCGATAATGGAGAGCGGCAGTGTATCACTAGTTGTTGGGAGTACAAAAATGTCTGATTCGCTTAACAACTTGGGTATGTCATTTCTGCTCCCTAAAAAGGTAATATTTTTTAATCTCAACTGTTTTACCTGCTTCTCAAGATCCTTTCTCATTTCACCATCGCCGACAATCCTCACTTCTACATTTTTCAGTTTGTTTTTTATTAGCGCTAACGCTTCAAATAAATACTTATGTCCTTTACGAGGACGAAGCCGTGCGATACAAGTTATGACCGTTTTATTCCTGCTTTTCTTCTGAAAATTCCCTACACCAAAATCAATCCCTGTATGAACAGTAGTTATTTTATTATCCGCTGCACCTAAATTTCCTAGAATTGGACGGAAGATATCGCAAAGGACGATTACTTGATTGGCATTTTTTATGGCATGGCTATCAATCGCCCAAAAATAGTTTTGCTCAACCGAACCTTCCTCCATCAAGTTAAACTTTAATCTGTTTTGGGTCATAAATCCGTGAGGTGTAAAAAGAAGAGGTTTTTGAAAGGATTGGTTAAGCATTCCCAGTACATTAGCTGTATATCGATCTTGTGCGTGGATAATATCGTATTGAGACAGATCAAAATTTTTTAACATCATATAATAACTGGATAATTTGCTGATATTGTGTAGAATTTTTTCATTAAAACTGCCATAACGATTAAGAAAAAATTGTTTAAATTCCTCAGAAAAGTGATTGCGTAATTTCTTCATTTCCTCTGGCGAAAAAGAGTTTAATGCTATTACATCGACACTATGTCCTAAATTTTCCAAGCCAATTTTAAGAGTATTGATATATTTCTGCAAACCGCCTATCAATGGATATTCCCAAAATGTTGTGATTAATATTTTTAATTTTTTGTTTGGTATTTTTGTTGTATAGAAGTGCTCCCTTTTTGTTGCTAGTTCTTGTTCAATAGGTTGATCAATTCCGTAATATTGATCCAATGTATAGATTAAATATGGAAAAATGGCTGGCATAAAAGGTTGGTCATTTTCGATCATTTCCATACCCTCCTAATGATTTCAAATGCTTCCCCGTATTCGACCCCAACCGTCATACCTCTGATACGCGCCAAATATCTCACACCATCATAGGAACGTGGATGTGGGAATGGTCTCATTTCTACATCATAATATTGAAGAGATCTGATTTTATCTTCTATGGTATCTGTAATATCCACAAAATAATTAGGTTTGAATTCTTTGTCATTTGTATGCTGACTCCATTCACTCGACGAAACCGTTTCAAAACAAAGAATTTCAACCGGATCTTTTCCAGGCAACGGCCGTGCTGCTGTTAACACTGCCTGAAATAATATTTGGTGGTCACGGTTGGTATCTCCATAATGATGGGTGAATATCATGGCAGGATTATATTTGTCCATCAGGTTCTCAATCGATTTGTTAATTTCAACAAGCGGGATTGTTTCCAGTAATAAATTTGGGAATTCCAGAAATAGAACCTCATCTACACCTAAGTGTTTATTTGCTTTCAACATAAATTCTTGTATATGATGCTCCTCTTCCTTCCGCCCCTTAGCAGCAATCACAGTAATGACTTTATAGCCATGATTAATTAATTTCTTAATGGTACCTCCACTTCCAAGAATCTCATCATCAGGATGAGCGGCAATCACAAGCACATACTTACTCATTAGAAAACCTCAACTCCTGTTAAAATAGTTTTCTTGTAATTATATGTTAATAAGAAGAAGGCGATATGGACAAATATGGTAATAAAGAAAAATAGGCATTTTTGGGAACTCTTGGCTATTTCCTTCTACACTAGATTTTTAATAAAAAAAACATATGCATTCCGCATATGTTCTCTAGAGCTGGATAATTTTTTCAAGTACATTTTCTAAAAAGCAACCCTTTCTCATTAGAACCTCGTTAACCTTTTCATGATGTCTGTTTTTCGTTCCCTATCTTTAATTCTGGTTAAATCTAGCGCATACTCATGTCCTTTATTTTTCGATTTTAAGATTTCTCTTATTGCATTTTTTACACTTTCTTCATCATCTATAACCATAATCACCTTGCGCAGCATTCTTCCCCACCTCTACATTTCATTTATTTTTCTATAAAAGTTTCAAAGCATGCCCTTTTTCAAAAAAGGATATGAAAGCCATCTAGCGGCATCCATAAAACACTGTACAAGATAAAGTATGCAATAATCATTTGCGGTACAACCGAAAACGGATCAAATATAGTTTTTATGATGTTGTAAATACGATTGTTGCAGGAACAATAAAAACCGTTCTCAATATTTGAGAACGGTTTTTATTGTATTAATTTATCTTGAATTATTTAGAAGCCTTCTTTTGTTGTTTATCACAGCAAGTGCATTGTCCGTACAAAGTTGATACTTTCTCATTCTCAAATTGCTCAATTGTGTTATTGCAATTTTGGCATATGATAGTTCCCATTAGAAAAACCCCTTTGTTCGAATTTTATTAGATAGACAATTTTAACCTCTTAAAATGTAAGCGGTTTTTACTTGTTGATATTATAATAGTATATCACATTTAGATTGTCAATCGTAAATTGTATAACACATTTCAAGGAATAATGTCGATTGTTAGGAAACTATAAATTTAAGGTACTGGTGCACAAATTTCAGATAACTTGAAAAGTAGATAACCACAAAGATTAATTTACATCTGTCCCTAGTATCGGCCCCACCTACGCCAAATACGCTGACGGCCACGCATGCCATCCAACCCATTATCTATTATAATAGAAAACGCTTACATTTTCAAACTTTAATTGAATTTTCAGAAAAAATAAAATCTAGAATTTATCATTTCCTACACAACGAAGAAAATGGCACCACATAATGGCACCATTCCTATTTCTCTTGTAAACTGCCAAGTTTAATATCACTTTATGCAACCTATCTGACACCTTACCCCACATACTTAATCATTGCGACTTCATCACAACAATCCAACTTAGGACAATTCATACAATCCACCCACACTTTTTCAGGCAAAGTCTCCCTTGCTACGATCTTAAAGCCACATTTTTTGAAAAACTCTGTTTCGTATGTGAAAGACATTACACGGCTAATTCCAAGTTTCGGTGCATCACTTATAATACGATTAACTAATTTGCGACCAATACCTTTTCCAGCATAATCGGGAGAAACAACCAAAGATCGGATCTCTGCCAGGTCTTGTCCTAAAACATGTAATCCTGCAACCCCTAGTATATTATTATCCTCTTTCATAACATACAAACACTGTATATGTTGATAAAGTGATAAATACGTACGAGGCAATACGGTTCCTTTTTCAGCAAAGATTTGGATTAAATCATAAATATCTTTAACATCACTTGTCACTGCATGGTAAATATCCATTCTGTATCTCCTTTTGTAACATTTATTTATAAAAATACAATTATTTGTATTTTTATTCAATTATATTATAACAAAAAATTTAGGGATTTTAAAACTACTAAACTAATTAAAAAATCGAGGTAACCTCTAATGCGTCGAAAAAAAGGGTGTCAGGCACCGTTAGGTGCCTGACACCCTTTTCTAACACCTATTTATTCCTGTTGGAGTAGTTAATAATCCCATCTGAAATGTTGGTGACTAAGTTGGTAAGGTAGCCCGTGTCGGACAGGTTCTTGTCTTCGCTAGGATTGCTCATAAAGCCCATTTCAATTAACGTACTAGGCACTTTCGACCAATTAAAGCCTGATAGGTCACTGCGAAACGATATCCCATTTACTTTTACAGCTGGATTTTTTTTAGTTTCATCAAGTATAAGCTGGGAAGCCTTTAGACTATCTTGATAAATAGCCTTTGTATATGGATCATCATCAGAAGGAGTTAAGACAGAAAGACCTTTAACACTCCGATTGGTTGATCCATCCGCATGAATCCGCACAAATAAGTCGGCGTGATATTGATTAGCTATTTCGGCTCTTTCTTTGTTACTCATATTCACATCATGGGTTGTTCGGGTATAAATGACTTTTACTCCTCTTTTTTCAAGCAATTTTCCTAAAATTAGCGAGGCCTCTAGCGTTAATTTGTACTCTGGCTTCCCTGTAGCAACTCCAGCCGTTCCACCTGTAACTTTAATTTTGGTTTCTAACGCACCCGGTCCTACAGGCTCCTGTCCCAGGTTAGCCGAACGTTGGTGTCCAGGATCAATGACGACTAAAAAGTCGTTTTGCCCTTCCTCTTTTTCTTCTTCATCCGACGTTTTAATAGTTTTTTGATCTTCTTTACTTAATTCCTGTTTGACAGGTTCTTCGTTCATTTCTGCTCCTGGGTTTTCTTGGCTTTCTGAAGTCAGTTCATTCGTATCAGTTGTTTCTTCCTTAGTTTCTATCGCTGCTGTTTTAACAACTTTTTGTTCCAACTTCACATTCTTCGTTGTTGAGTCATTTCCTCCCTCTTCGATTGGTTGATTGAAGAGAAAGTACACAGGAATCACTGCTAGAAGGATTATGATTGTGATTCCTATTTTTACTGTCTTTGACATTACAACAGAAACTCCTTTCGGCTATTGATCAAATTCATCTTGTCATTTCCAACAATATTTAATGGGCCACAATCATATTATGGGGCCGAGCCATCTTTAATAACATATTATTGAGTAAAATTCCGAATAATTACAGATAGTATTATATTTCGACAAACTCTTTATGAAATCCTACATTTCTAATTTTGAACCACGATAAAAATAACCACCTAGCAAGTAGATGGCTCCTTTTCCTCTGAACATTTCAATTTAGCGCTGCTAATTTCCTGGATAAGTATTTTCTTCTTTCCTCGATATATTTCGTGATGACCGATAATTCCTGGTCGAATTTATCCATATCTTGTTTTTTATATGGGTCCTCTAAGACATAGGGACGAATCAATTGTGAGAGTTTTTCCGCCTTCGGAATCATATGTCCTATTGTAAATTGCTGCTCCATTATCTCCTTTAGGAGCCGTTGATATTGCTTTCTATAGGTATCCACATATAATAATCGCGCAGTTAATGTATTAAAACCATCAATCGGAACATAATCAGACTCCATCGTTTTCCCATTGACATCCCGGCCCCATGTCGCATCATAGTCCCACGGTATAATCTCAAAAAGGCGTGTTTCACCATTCCTATAAAGGGCATAGTTATGAACAAACCCATCATAGTTTGATGTAAAAATAACACCAGCCACCCAACGGAGATATTTATCAATATCTACAAATTTATGAATTTCTTTTTCGAATTCACTTTTTGAAAATGTATTGATATTAAAGATAAATTCCTGCAAGTAAAAATCATCTTCTGGCGGACCAAATTTTCTTTCATAGCCTAATCGTAGGGACTTTTTTGTTTCTTTGTCCAAATCGCTCATTAGTGAGAAGTTGGCGTCCCCATCAACGGCATAAAAGATACTCCCTTTCGGTAAGTCCCTTCTTGTTAAAAAATTCTCATCCACACTCTCAATTTCCAAATAGACCCCTTCAGCTTTCCCATTCAGATTCAAAAAGATATGATGCGATTGAGGTGATAAAACACCTAGCTCCGCAAAGAAATCAAATGATAGTTTGTTTCTAATAAATGAAGGATCCTTAAATTCCGCATTCAAATGAATATGTTTAGAACCTCTGAAGGTTTTTGGTTTGTAGAAGGAAACCTGGTATGACTTTTTCGAAAAATCACGGATATGTGATCCTCGATAGGCAATATCAATATCGAGCCGTTTCCCTTCAATTGTTAACTGGGCTGGTATTGGGTCATCAATCCAAATGTCTCTTCTTAGTTCCCGCAGGTCGATGGGTCTAATAAATAGTTTGTATTGCGGTAGTAGTGCTGTCTCGTCCATTATTATATTCCTCCCTCCTATATTCGTATGAGAATTGTAGGAAGGAGGTCCCCGGTTGGACAGCTTTTTTTTCATTGATAGGCCTTTTTCTCACTCAAATGTACCTGTACACACGTAATTTATTAGAAGAAGAGAGAGTTTCTTGGACAAATTTGTCAATCAGATATGTACTCCCTTTTCAAGCTTAAAGGAGGTGCTAAGTTACTATGAGCGATTTTTCAGCTGAAGATATTGAAAGAGCGGCAGATGAAGTAAGACGAGGCGAATTTTGGGACTTTATGTTCCGTGACCCTAGTCAAGACCGTCGCACTACACGAAGAAGGACATCTAGACGTAGAACATCCAGACAGCAAATGACATCACGGATGAGCACATCTAATCGTAATACATCAAGAAATCGTAATACATCAAGAAATCGTAATACTTCAAGAAACCGGAATACTTCTAGAAATCGTAATACTTCAAGAAACCGAAATACATCACGCCGAAATACTTCGAGAAGAAATACTTCCAGAAGGTGTACCTCAAGACGAAGAACTTCTAGATGCTGCAGATGGACAGGATGGCGTCGAGGTTATAGATGCAATTCTATCATAAATCGTTGTTGGAAAGATGGCAACATGTGGAATTTAAGAGTCCGCAGCCGCTAATAAGGTCTTTATAAAATAAAATGGGAAAGGAAACTTGTCTTCCTTTCCCATCCTTATTTATGAAACAATCTCTACTTTTTCTCTGGAATAACACAATTGCCATCCGCACAACTAACATCTTCCTCGGTTGAAAGTTCTTGCAGAACTGGAACCGGAGACTCTTCTTCCCAAACTTTTTGCAACGCTCCGATAAAGGTTTCTGTAGGTTGGGCACCTGAAATTGCATATTTTTGATTAATGACGAAGTACGGTACCCCGCGAACACCATACTGCTGGGCAAGGGATTCATCATTGCGGACATCAACCGCAAATGCATTTTTATCATTTAAGACATTCAATACTTCTTGTCGATTTAAACCAGCCTCTTCAGCAATATCCGCAAGTGTTTCAATTTCCCCGATATGCTTCGACTCTGTAAAATAGGCACGGAGAAGTTTTTCTGAGACGAGCGCTTCTTTTCCTTGTGTTTCTGCAAATTTGGCCAAACGGTGGGCATCAAATGTATTCGTTGGCTTCATTTCATCAAAATTAAACGTCAAGCCAACAGTGGCTGCCTGCTGACCGACCCCCTGATTCGCTTGTTTCGCTTGCTCCAAACTCATCCCGTATTTATGTGCCAACACTTCATGAATACTTTGATCAATCTTTTTAGGCGAATTTGGGTCAAGCTCAAAACTTTTGAATTCTACTTCTACTTGATCCTTGTGAGGAAATTGATCCAAAGCTAATTCTAATCGGCGTTTTCCTATATAACAAAACGGACATACATAATCAGACCAAACTTCAATTTTCATTTCGGCACCTCCATTTCTTCTGATAAGTTATATAGTACCACAAGGCAAGTGAAATCCAATTCATGATGCTCACTGAAATAGTTTGGGGATTGTTAAATGGGTCACTTGAGGATATGCAAAAAATAATGCCTCAAGTAGTTGATCATCAACGGTTAAAGGGAAAATGTAGCAAGCGACAAAATCGTCGTTCCATTTTGTGAAAGAGAGTAAAAGCAGTGGCTGAAGAAGAATATACATTCAAATTATAAGAAAAGAATAAATCGTTCAAATTTGGTAATAATAACCTCGGGTTAACATAGAAAGGATGGGATGTTTGATGTCGTTAGAATGGTTTGACAGGGTATGTGGAGAACTGCAAGAACACCTGGAATCTATTTGTGAAGAATATGATCAGGTTGGTCAAATGACCGTTGAAAGAGCTGCCAAACATCCGAGGATTGAGTTTTATGTCGATACCGCAGATGTTGATACGGAAGAGTTGGAGCGTGATTATTTCTGCTCATTGTTCTTTGATCCTCAAAACGAGGAGTTTTACATCGATACCTTCGATGTGGACACCGGACATACGGCGAAGGTCATCCTTTCAGATATAGAGGACATTATCGAGGAAGTTCACGCCAGTCTGCATGATTATATGAACGGCGATGACCATTATACAGATGATGGGGTCTATCTTCAGACTTCCGAGGTCTATGATGAGGATGATGGTGAGATTGAAACCGTTTATGTGGATGATGACGACGAAGAAGAGTATTACGAAGCGGAACAAGTCAAGAGTGACGACATCTTTGAGGAAATTGATGTAGATTGGTCTACACCGGAGGTAACAGCCTTTAAACATGAAGATGAAGTCGAAGTCACCTATCAATTCGGATTGGTTCAAGCCACTGGTGACGGTGTCCTCAAACGTGTTAATCGAATCTGGACAACTGATGATGAATTAATTAAAGATGAATCCCATTTTATTTTTAGCAAAGAAGAAGCAACCACCATCATCGCCATGATTGCCTCGCATATGGATCAATTAAGTGAGTTTGAATTTTAAGCTAAGTTGCACGAGCATACCTGCAGGTGTGCTCGTTATTGCTCAATTCTAGTTGATTGATTGTAACCTTTTCGATCCGATCATTGAAGGGGTAACACAGCCGATAAATAAAAGCTCTCCCTTTTAAGGAGAACCTTAACTGTTATTCCATAATGATCCCTTTTTGATAATCCTGCATAAACGTCTCAACCGTTTCTTTAGCTGCCTCGTTTGATTCAAACACTTGGACAAGGATTTCATTTCGATTGTCGACAGACAAAATATTAACATCATTGAACCGATTGACTTCCATTTGCACTCTTAAATCTTCCGCTATACTGTTCGCTTGAAATTGCTCATTGATGAGAAATCGGTAATTTCGCATAAATTCACCCTTCCCTTTTGAAAGAATACCATCTACACTAGTTTTTCCGATATCGATTGAATTTATTGATTTCAAGCGAGAGAAGATTACTCTACTGTGTAATCTATTTGTATTAAATCCCATGGGGTAATCATACCCAATGGTGCCTCATCCATTTTCCCATTCTCAGTGATGATTACACCTTCGATCTTTCGTTTTTTCTTATGTGCTTTTTCAAAAATATTTTCAATCTCAAAGATATTAATTTCTTTGGAAACTATTTCCAATGGATATTCTTTCTCATAGTTCATGATTTCTGCCACTTGGATATCAGCAAAATTAACTAGACCACTCTCCAGATTTTGTGCCATCCATTTCACAATTGAACTTGAGGTAAGTAAGCCCATACATTTTTTGTTTTTATAGACTGGAAACTTAGAATAACCATACTGTTTAATTGCGGCGGTTACTTTTAAGATACTGTCGTGATAATCAAAGAACACCACTTTCTTCGTAGCAATCGATAGTGCATAATTAGGTCGGTTAAACACATTAGCGATTTTTTCAATATGAGAAACAACCTTTGCATTGGGCTCCGCAATATAAAAGCCAATTTCCATTTTCTCGTGCACAATGGCGTTCCGAAGCCGAGCATATTGCTCTAAGTCTTTTTTATACGTTTCAATCATTTGATATTTTTTTGCGCCAACCTTCACGAGGACGACGAATCTATCATCATTTATTTGAACGATATCCCGCAACGCATCATGTACTTGGTTAAAAGCTACTTCAAAACGTTCAGAAAGAAGCTGTCCTTGTTTTTTATTCATATTCTTTTGCTCTCCCACGGAATAACTATTTATCATTATATTTATAGTAAAATTAATACTTCAAATTTTCAAGAAATTATTACCCCCACTTTTGCTTGAGCATTTCAATTTCTTCTCTATGAGTCATACCTTCATCATCAGGAGTTTCTAGGACTAAGGGGATTCCCTTAAAAACAGGTGATGTTATTAGTTCCATTAATTGATGGGCTTGGATCAGGCCATTCGTGTGGAAAATGTTTGCGTGCCGATCTTTCTTTGAGCCTGTTGGGTATTTCGAGTTATTTAAATGAATGGCCTTTAACTCGGCATAGTATCCTAAACTTTCCCCTTTTTCGAGCAGATCACCTGAATTTTCCCCTGTCCAAAGGCCGCTCGCAAAGGCATGGCAGGTATCGAGGCAAAAACCAATCTTTTCCGGATAATCACATAGATTTCTAATTTGGACCAGTTCCTCAAAGGTTGTTCCTAAAGCTCCTTTTGTACCAGCATTATTCTCTAACAGTATCAAACAGTCTCCATCCCACTGACTGAGTACTCCATTTAACATCGCAAGCATTAAATGATAACTTGCTAGTGGATCAGTTTGGCTAATTTGGCTTCCATAATGGACCACGACCCCAATGGACCCACAGGCATTGGCAATTTCTAAATCATTTAAAAGGGAAGAGATTGTTAATTTCCGCTTGTCCTCGGAAGGTGTTAAACTTGTGGAATATGGTGTATGAGCAATCGATTGAAGTTGATGCTGTTTGCAAAATTGTTTACAGTTTTTCGCATCTTCTCGGTCGAAATCCTTAATGGAAAGGCTTCTCGGGTTTTTCGGAAAATATTGAAAAGCGGATGCATCGTTTGCAACCGCTTGTTTTGCTGCTCCTAAATATCCGTTTCTAATGCTAACATGACTGCCATAGATCATCATTGAGTCTCCATCCGTACTTTTTACAAATAGGGTTTGTTGAGCATGACTATTCTATTCGAATTAGGTTAATTATTGATTGGCTATTATAGTTAGCATACGATCCTCTACCTTTTTCCCTTTAGTATCTTCAAGTAAATTATTTAATAGAATCGAAAAGATTAAGGTTTGTCCACTTTTCGTTTTTATGTATCCTGATATAGAACTCACCGTAGAGATGGTTCCTGTTTTTGCCTTTACCCTTCCTCGGACAAGAGGATCTTTTAAGCGATTTCTTAAGGTCCCGCCTTCCATCTTTCCAGGTGCCCCAGCGACTGGTAATGACTGAAGATAGCTCGAAAACCACTTTTCTTTCTGCACGGCAAACAACAGTTGCGTTAGTTGGTTTGCTGGTATCAGATTGACATGCGAAACACCGGACCCATCTCGCAGCACCAATGTTTTGGGGTTAACCCCAAATTTGACTAATTCGGAATTTAATACTTTCAATCCGTTTTCCCAACTCCCTTTTCCCTTCACAACCTTGCCCATTTCCTTCATTAATATTTCCGCATGGACGTTGTTGCTCAGTTTCATAAAAGGAACAATTAATTCAGATAATGGTATCGAATGATAGGTTGTAAACATTTTTGCGGTGTCAGGCACCATTCCTGTTTTTAGTTTTCCATTCACTTGAATTCCGTGTTCTGTTAACGATTGTTTTAATAGGGACATGGCATATTTTGTTGGATCCCAGACACCAATCCAGTCCTGTTCCGGATTTGCCTTCATTGGGATTGTTCCTTTGATGGTGATGGCATTTTTTGCGTGTACCCGCTCGACCGTGATATTCCTTTTATCTTCCTCTGAACCAGTGACGGCATGATTGACGATTTTTAGATAATTGGTTATAGGGGTCATTTTCACGATTGGCTTCTCACCTTTTCTCGTTGCAGGTTGTACAACTACTTTGACAGATCCAGCATCAAAGTCTTTGGTTGGTGACGCCGTTAGTGCCGAAATCTGTGCCCCATAATGGGTGGTTTCGTCGCTCCAGGGCAGGTCGAGTGAATAGCGGACACCATCATACCAGGTATCATCGCCGACGATATTTCCGTTTATTTTTTTGATGCCATGTTTTTTGATTTCAACAGCTATTTGATCAAAATCGGATTTCAATAATGTTGGGTCGCCCTTCCCTTTTAAATAGAGATTTCCGTTGAGAGTTTTCTTTTTCAACGCGCCATCTGTATATATCTCCGTCGTGAACGTGTAATCTTCTCCAAGGATATGCAGGGCGGCAGCGGCAGTTAATAGCTTCATGTTCGAAGCGGGTCTTAAGCGGACATCGCCTTGATGGGAATAGATGATTTTTCCATCTTCAGCAGAACGGATACTAACCCCAGCAATGGCCCCCTTTAATGCTGGCTCGTTATTGATTAGTTGATCCATCTGTTGGACCATTTTTTCGTGCCTATACATGGCATTTACTTTTATTGAAGATGGAATCATCAATATTAAAATAAGAATGTAATATTTAAATCTTTTGCTCAAGCTTTGCTACCAGCCTTTCCTTTTTCCTAAAAGTTTGTCCGAAAAAAACAAATAATATCATCAATGCCCTTTTTAATAGGACAACCGTTAGATTTCCAGAATATGTCTAATTGTACTAAACCCTTTGAAAACGGTACAAAACACCCAATATTTTGTACAAAAGGCAGTAAAATTTCCACAAAACTATCCCAAAATTGTACAAAACCACCTTAAAATTAAACAAAAGCCAAATTCCCTCACCAAACGTAGTGTAATTTTACACCATTCTCCTCACCACATTAAAATTTTTTCTAAGATATGCCCAATTCTGAGGTGCCGGTAAGCTAATTTGCCAAAAAGTCGTGCCCGCTAATCGATAAATACCCATTAAGTTATACTTTTCTATATAACTGCGAATATCTTCAAACCAAACGATATGTTCCTTCCCACCAGGCCAGTAGCGATACCATGGTGCTTTCGCTGTAGCATCAAATTCAATCGGTTCGCCAACAGCAATCGCTTGATTTTGTGCAGCATTTACAGATAGGGCACGTGTTTGATTCGTCCCAACAACCTTGTCATACCCATACAACGCCAACGCGATTTGTAACTTACGAGGATTAATCTGCGTAAGTGAGTATTGAATGACTTGCTCCAGCCACGGAATCGGGGCAATTGGATCAGGAGGTCCTCCAGGGTAACCATAATCCATTGTCATCACGGCAAGTAAATCAACTACATTACCAATCCCAGCATAATCGTATGCACCGATAATTCGATTTGTCGGTATATCAGCTGTTTTCGCATGAACATTTACATGTAATATCAATTGTCCTAAACTACTTTTTAATGCCGTAAGAAACAATATAAAGTCATTCCGTCGTGCAGGAGGAATAAATTCAAAGTCAATACTAACGCCGCCAAACCCACGTTGTTTCGTTAAATTCACAATACTTGCCACTAGATTGGCACGATATGTTGGATTTTCGAGCACCCTTCCAGCCAACTCCGCACTAAAATCTGCTCCCACCAAATTTCTAATCATCATCAATGGGACGACCTTCAATTGATTGCTTCTAGCAACTATGGCTGAATCCTCGACCATCTTAAAAGCATATCCCTCCTTTGTAAAAGAATAAGCGACCACTGCCAAATAAGTAAGTTGCCCCGCAATAGAATTCAAGGTTGCCAGATTTGCAGCTACGGAGGAAGGTACTAAAAATCCAAGGGTTGCTAGATCCGATTTCATCGGAGATGGCACATTGATGGTTTGACCTATTAACAATTGAGTTGGATTCAAACCGGGATTTGCGGCCAGAATGTCTGCCGGATGACTGTTAAATTGCTTAGCTATATTCCAGATATGATCGCCGGCTTTAATTCGATACGCGTGAAGTGGAGGCAGATGATCCGGGAGATATAATGCAAGCCCTGGAGTGAGTGCATTAGATGATGGCAATCCATTCAGTGCGACAATCGTTTGGGTCGATACACCATACTTTGTGGAAATCTTCCATAAATTTTCACCAGCAGCCACAATATGAACAGCCATGTTCTCACACTCCTTTTTTACTATCATATGGGCATGAGATGTTAAGTTATTACATAGAAAAAGCGAACTTGCAATAGACAAGTTCGCCCTTTTGTACCTATAATCGTGGATCAATTGGATCCGATTCCAACGCGAGAACCCCAAACACACATTCATGGTAGCGGTCCAATGATTCCCTCCCAACAAAGCGCCTCACTGCTTCCATACCTAAGGAAAACTCCTTTAAGGCATTGCGTTGTTTCTTTCCAGTATTTCTTTGTTTAAGCCGGGTCAAATTTTCTGGTTGTAAATAATCAATGCCGTAGATAATATGCAAATACTTACGGCCTCTGACTTTAATAGCCGGTTGGACCAGCTTACCTTTATGACGGGCCACAAAGACTTTCGGTTTAACAACAAAGCCTTCATGCCCTTCTTCAGTCATTTCTTCCCACCAAACGATTGCCGCCTTCATGGAGTCCTCGTCGGTCACAATCCGATATTCCGTTTCCATAAACAAATCAGAAAGGACACTGAATTCTTTATTTTTCTCCATATGCCAGGTATGCGGTTTATCGAAAAATGTTTCATTACTATGAGCTAGAGTATGAAAAGGAGCAATTTGAATGCCTGCTAACCCTTCTGTGTCCCAGCAATACTTTTGATACACATCGTTAAACACTTTTGCATTGTGAATCTTTTCATCCGTTTCCAAGAGCCAACTGGCCACATCCTTGCCGTTAGCAGCGGCTTTCTCCAGTTGTTCTTTTAATTTATTGCGATCGAGTAACGCCATTTCGCCCACATGTGCATATTGATTCATGATTAGTTCTTTTGCTTTTAGATTCCAAGGCAGGATCTCAGCATCCATTAGGACAAAATCTGTGTTGTATGTTTCAAAATAACTTTTTAAATCGGCATGCAGAGTTTGTAAAATTTGTGCCTCCAGCTCTTTTTTGAAAAAGGCCCGGCCAGTCCGCGTATAAATCGAACCTAATGTTTCTCTGCCGATATACTCTTTGGCTGCTTCCTTATGTTTAAAAAGAAGTAAAATGCCGCGGCTGCCCATATGTTTTTTCTCCACAATCATCGTATCAATGCCATTTGCCTGATAGTAGTCAAACGCTTCTTGCGGGTGCTCTAAGTATCCCGCTAAATTCGAAGGTTTCGGAGTTGGGCTCATTGTCGGTGGTAAATAGACAATCTCCTCAAGCGGCAGGGTGTAATGAGAAAAGTCGTCCAAGGCGGATTTGGCCACATCCTTATGAATAGCGATCTCCCCATACTGTTCGGTTAACACCGAGAACCCATTAATTAACTTACCTAAATTAGGAGGGGCAAGCCGCATTTGTTCCCATTCCTTAATTGGGTTGTCAGGAACATTAGCATAATCCTGTTTAGCGGCCACAGAAACAAACTGTTTTTCTGGAAAACGATAGGCGGTTAGCCTCCCGCCAAATACCACTCCTTGGTCAATGTTAAGTGTGTTATTTACCAATAGTGGCTGCGGCTTTGGATCATGACCCCAAATAATTAATTCTTGTGATCTGTGATCAATGGTCCAGTCTTTTCGCCGCGGCTTGCCATTTTCATCAATCCCCTCTGAATCTCCGTACCGGCAAAAATCAGAAATGCGCTGCGATTGTTTGCCAATATACCCATCTCTTATGCCTGCATGTGTTGCGACCGCCACGTTTACACCATTTTTTTGGATAACCAAATGCGATTTCGAAGCAAGGAGAAGTTCCTTTAATTCTGCTCTTAATTGCTCAGTAGCTTCTTTACCTAATTCGCGCTCATACTCAATAAATTCAGCTTCGACTTTCTCATCACCATGTGCCAGGTTCACCTTTCGACCATCCAGCCAGCGGGCAATTTTCCAGCCATGGTTGCTATCTATCATGTAGGCAATGCCAGCATCTACATGTTTTTTGAAAAATTGCATAGTTTCCAGCGACCTTGGTCCACGGCTCATGACATCACCAAGTGAAAGGATTCTCCTTCCCTCAGGATGATGGAACAAGCCCTCCTCGTTTTCCTCATAGCCCAGCTTAGTTATCAATTCAATAAACTCTTCAAAACAGCCATGAATATCCCCAATAAAATCAATGCCATTACCCACATCGATGAATAAAGGATTCGCAAGTCGCCCTATATCCAAAGCCTCAAGTTCCGGTTCATCTAAAATATAGGTCCGGTGGAAGCCTTCCTTCTTAATAAACCTAAGCGTTCGCTTGAAGTGCTGGTATTGCTGTTTGAGCCGATTCTTCCCGCGTGGAAAATCCCGCTCCTTATCACGAGAAAGGATTTCTTTTTCCGTTAAATTAAACACAATCGCGATGACGGGGACATGATATTTCTTACCTAGACGAAGATAACGCTCACGATCCTCTTCTTTTAAGTGTGTCGCATCAATTATTGATAGTTTATTTAAACGGCACCGCTTCCCAATTAAATATTCCATCGCATCAAATGCTTCATTTGAAATCCGGTAGTATTCATCAAATAGGGCATCCGCTTCATCCTTTGGACGCTGATTCCAGTTGATAAATTCTACATCACTGACGAGCACCCGGAATTGATCAGAACTGACAACTTCCGAAGCTAGAATCTTCTTTTCATGGACGAGTCGGTTTAATAACGTGGTTTTGCCGCTATTCGAAGGTCCGACAAAAAGGACAATGCCTGCATAGGGTAAGTGGATTTTGGTCATGATTGCCCCTCCTCTCTTGAAAAAATAGCCATCTGGGTCGGTTGACCAAAATTTGGATGTTCTTCTCCAATCCCTTGAAAATGTACTTGATAAGGATAGGAACTTGCCCAAGTTTCACATTTCCCCGTAAACTCTGCCCTTGTCCATTCAAAGCGGTGATCATGATGTCTCATTGCCTCATCCATATCATAAACCTCATTATATTCTTGATTCGGTGTCGTCACGATCAATACTTCTGGTCGATAGTCTTTAAAAATCGTCTCAAAAATCCTTGGTAACCGATATTCATCAATATGTTCAATCACTTCACAAAGAATCATGACATCTTTGTTGAGAAGGCGTTCATCATAATAAAATAGCGAACCTGCTAATAACTGAGGCTCCACAAATCCACGTTTTTCTTTTGCTTGATCAAATCGGTCTAATGCCTTTAACCGAGCTCGATTCGATGGCTCGACTGAAAGAATTTCCTGCACCCCTTCAATAAATCCTAACTTAACTGATAACTTTCCTTCCCCAGCACCTAAGTCAACAATGGTTTGTTTTTTGGTCAAAGCTTCAACATATTTAATAATCGCTTCGTAGCGAAGATCATTTAAACGTATTTTCGGCGGCTCGTTTCCCTCCTCTTTTTTCGTTTCTTTTTCATAGAACTTTGACTGTGAAATCATTTTTTGGAACCGTAAAGAACGATTTAATATCAACAACTTTTGTGGGTGGTTCTCTAACCAGCCTTCACCGTATCGGTCAAACTTCTCTAGTTCTCGTTCATCAATAAAATAATGTTTATAGTTATCGATAACCGGAATCAGAATCGAAAGTTGTTTGAGTGCATTCTGAAGTGTTTGTTTCCCTAAAAGGGTGATAAACCTTGCTGAGCTTTTTTCACGGATAAAACTTTCTCCATATTCTATGTTGACTGCATAACCGATTGGTGCAAATAACGCTTCCAGCTCACGGTTGCTTAAATCCGTGGCCACCGGACCAAAAGATAATTCCATGTCAAAGGGATGTTCGACCCATGAGGCATATTCCTCCTTCGGTTTTCCATTTAAGGCAGTCCCCAATGCTTTTCGAATGGAGGTAACAAAGATACTGCTTGCTGCAAACTCGCGGTCATTTATGTAGTGAGTAATATCATATAAATCGGATGTATTCTTAACCAAATCAATCGGGTCTGTTTTTACAAAAATGATGAACTGTACTTCTTCGCTAGAAAAAGTTGGATAAACCAGGCGGACGGTTAGCCCTTTTTCTCCGCGTTCATAAAGATTATTTGGATTCTTGGCTAGAAGATAAGAAACAGCTTCTGCTCCTGGGCCTCTAACCGTTATGGATAGCTGCAATTTTCACACCACTTTCATGGTTCTATATTTTTAAGTCATATTTTATCACAATTTCCCAAAAATGGAATTAAGGGAAAAATTAAAACCCGAGTTCCAAAGGAACCCGGGCTGACCTTTACTTACTAGATTCATTAAAGTTATAGAAGAATTTTGCTGTAATTGAGCCATCCTTGTTTTCTTTAATATCGGTTACATGGATGCCGGAATCGGCAGGTGTCGAACTATAGCCTTTCCAGAAATAGTAGGAACCAGTATGAACATTCCCGGAAACAGGAGTAAGATTGCTGCCTGTTTTAAAGAAGTCTCCGGCATTTCCACGGTTCACATTCTTTTCAAGCTCATACTTACCATCCGCTTGTAAGATAGATAATCCGTAGTGTGTGACAATATCGCCATTGCTAGCTGTTTGTGATTGATTGAACTGGAAGCGCTTATTCATCCAGTTTTCCACATTATTCGGACGGAAGCCAGCTGTTTGATAGAGTGATAGAACATTTTCATCGACATGCCAAGCTACTAGTCCATGAGCATCTGCACCCTCACGAATTAACCCTTTGTTAAAACCTTTCTGCTGAACATTTTCAAATAAGAAATATTCAGTACCGTTAGATCCAGGCACTTCCATCTTCACAATTCCATTTTCTGCAGTGGCCGCATTGACCGGTGGCAATGTAATTGTTTTAATACCATCAGTAGGCTTAACTTCTTTTGGTGAAGCCCAGCCAAGGAAAATTTTTGAATATGGATCAAAATGGACTGGCGAGTTACCAGAGTATGCAGCGGCATCTGGATATCTCATCCAAGAACCACCTGCCATCATGGAGTAGTTACCAACACCCTCTGATGTGTAAACCGTATCATAGAAATCGGGAAGACCTAAGGCATGTCCAAATTCATGGGCAAATACACCAGGCTGTCCAGGGAATGGACCTGTTTTCGATGCTTCGTCATAACCGCCGGTTGCTTCATTGTATCCGGCAACGTTACCACCGATTTCCGGCTGGATATTGTAATTATCTACATAAACACCGTCAAAAGTGTGGTCCTCAACAAACTTTGAATACCATGTATTCCACTCTTCATCGGTTTCAACGCCGTCTTGGTTTAAATCCGCTGCAGGTTTCCCTGTTTCATAATACTTTCCGTAATATGAAGCACTTAGCGCATTCCATTTATGCGACCAAATTTGGGCAGGGTCTGCACTAAATTCTGCTCCTGTTCCTTCATGAACGATAAATACGTTTGGAACTTCTCCATCAACAGCATATTTTGAAAAATCTACTACACTATCTGCTGCTTTAAATAGGTCTGTCACTAATTCACCATTATGGGCATCTCCATTAACGTTGCCATATTTATACTTACCATTTTCAGCGTACTTACCTTCTTGATCTAGATAGTAGGAAGCCCCTTTTGGAAGTTCGACCCAAACAAGATCGGTATTATCTTTCTTTACTAGTGTCACTTTTCCATAACTAGATTCCTTGTAAATATTTTGCATTGTACTATTTGTTGGTGCTTTTACCCCATTAAATTCAGCGTACTGCTTGAATTCATCTAATTGGTATGGATCATAATGATCACCAAAAATCAAATCCTCAAAATATTTGGCTGGTACTTGTCCTGGTACATCCCCCTTTGGCTCATCTCCATCTTTGAACTTTGCCAAAATTACTAGAACCGGTACATTTCCAGTTGCTTTTTGATTTACAACATGGTTATCCCCAGCCTGCTGAAATTTCGTCCCCTTATTGTTTGCTACTTTCTCAGCAGGATCTACTTTTGATAGATCTTTCCCTAATTCCTTTGCCTTAGCTGCTAATTCGGGGGATGCCCCAACATAATGAGCAAGACTCAAATCATATGTACTTTGTGCTTTAGTTACCTTAGGCTGCAAATCGGTAGATTGATAGCCAGTTAGGGTAAGACTACCAGCTAACGCTAAGGCAAATGCAGATTTTGATAGGACTTTTAACAAGAACAGCACCCCTTTTATTTTTGTAGAATTCTAATTTATCAGAATAATCAACCTACTAAAAGCTGCGATATACCTACATATAAAATAATTTAGAGAGGCGAAATATAGTTTTTTTTCCCTGTTAAAAGTTATAATAAATGCGCCTTTCGACATGAATATTTCATTTCTCTACTAAAAATAAAAAAGGCCTATCAGGCCTTTTTTACTAACTAATATTCATCACCATATCGATATCTTCTGTTTTTTGCTGCAAAGCATGCCTCACAGGTTGGAAATGAATGATCCCACGGCAGTTTCTTGCCACAGTTTTTGCATTTTTTTACAAACTTTTTAATATCTGTTTTCAGGCGATCTTGAACTTTATCACTGACCTCTTCTCTCAGTCGTTCCCAATAGAGGGCTGTAGTTCCCTCTCCTAATCGATATAAGAATAAGAGATGGAGACCGATAGCCTTGTAGCTAAGTTCTAATTCCTCCAAGCTGCGTTCCTTCACAATCGGTTCAGGAAGTTCACGTCCCTGGATAATTGCATACATGGTATCTTCCCATTGCCTGGTTAAGATGGGTTCATTTTTTGAAAACGGCAGATGTAAAAAGCCATAAAGGTCCATTAAAGAGAGCCTTGCTTCAATTTCCGTCCCCGCGATTATTTGATAAAGCGACTTTTCCTCTGCCAGCGATGCCTTCTTCGTCCCTTTCGGACTTTCAAATTTCCCCCATAGTTCAAAAAAGGTACCTAAATCGTGATAATACCGTAGAAAGCGTTCAAAAACGGAATTGGTTGGTGCAATCGCAAAGGTATGAACAGGTTCATCTTCCCGCAAAAGTAAGTTCCGCATTTTTCTGATATCACTCGTAAATGCCACTTTGCCAATATTGTAAATACCCTTTCGCCCAGCGCGGCCAGCAATTTGCTTTACTTCTTGTGAGGTCAGTAAACGCCGCCGTGTTCCATCAAACTTATCATTTTCTAAAAAAACAATCCGACGGATCGGCAGGTTTAAACCCATACCAATCGCATCTGTTGCAACAATTACTTTTGTCTTGCCAGAATTAAATTGCTGAATCTGCTTTTTTCTTGTTTCTGGAGGCATACTTCCGTAGATCATACTGACGGTATGGCCGTCATTTTGCAGTCGTGAGGCCGTTTCAAGCACGCGCCGACGTGAAAAACAAATCAGTGCGTCTCCTTTTTTAACGTGTTTAATATGAAATTCTTTTGTTTCTACTTCGAGCGGGGTATCGCGTGTGTATTCATGTATCTCAATATTTGATTCACCCAAAAGCTGCAACAGCATCGTTTTTGAATTCCGGCTTCCAATGATATGTACTTCTTCTGCATTGGCTTTCGTAATTGCCTTATACCAGGAAAAACCACGGTCTTTATCGGTAATCATTTGCGCTTCATCAATGACGACTACTTCATAGAACTCTTTTTCATGAAACATTTCCACGGTGCAGGACGTATGATTGGCCCCAAGGGTCATTTTTTCTTCTTCACCCGTTTTTAAAGAACAAGGCGTCCCCTCAGCGTTTAATTTATCATAAACTTCAAGGGCTAATAGTCGAAGCGGAGCTAAATATAAGCCGCTATAGGCCTCTTTCATCCTTTCAAGCGCATGATGTGTTTTCCCTGTATTAGTTTCACCGATATGAAGGACATAGCGGATCTGTCTCTGGAGCGAAGGGTCGTATTCTGTGGCAAATATGTCCTTCATCATCCGCTCTTCTGCTTCTCTTTTTCGCTTTAGTTCTTCTTCCGCTTCCTTTTGTTTTCGCTCGCGCTCTTGGAGGTCTTTTTCAAAAATTTCCTTGTGTACCTTTTCATCAAAAGGAATTTCAGCCAAGCTGATTAAATCTGCTAGGTATTCAGCTTGAATATCCTCAATAAAATACCCTTCAACATCATAAAGCACCTGTGCAATACTGCCTTTTACAAAAGAAGCCGATAGTTTTTCATGAAAAGTTTGAAAGAAATCAGCCTTCAGTTGATCTGGTAACTGCTCTAAAACTTTTTCCGGAATAAGGTCGGACAAATAATCACCAATTAAACTTTCATAAACAAAGAAATAGGTTTGATATTCATATAAACTTCTGCCCCAGTTCATCGTTTTATGAATATCTCCGGTTAGTTCCTCAAAAAAGCTGGCAACCGTGGTGTAGGATGAGGGATTAAAATGACCTTCATCAATTAATTTCTCTTCTAACGCAAAGGTATCGACAGATTGAAATTTCACGTTATTTTGTAAATCCGCCACTAATTGTTTTGCCACGAAGTATCGTAACGATAAATAGAACCCTTCATATTGTTCTTCTAAAATCGCAACTGCGTGATCCTCTATCTCACTTCTAATGAATTGCTTGTGTTCTTCCAGTTGTTTTTGTTCTTCGCGTTTTATAAAATTGATTTTCGCATCCTGATACTGTTTCTGCCACTCGTCTGGTTTTCCTGAAAATGTTTCCTTAATCCACGCCATCGCATCAAAAGGTCGATATGTACGCATTTCATCTCTAAACAATTTGTTGATCAACTTACGGTCGATTCCCTGTACCTCAAAGCCTTTTTCACTTAGCAATTGCTTTTTTTCATTCCGCGGGACATCATTGGTCGACTTATTCAGCCAAACATTAATCCAAATTTGTTCGACATAATCCTTGCGGTCGGCTAGGTATTGTTTAAAGGATGGAGGTGTTTCCTTCGTTTCAAAATAATGGTTAATATCTTCATAAACTTTCATTTTTGTATGTTCAATCGCTTGAGGGTATATGGTCGTTAATTTATTCATCAAATTCCCTCCTTTTCTATAAAATGGATGGTTTAGTCTATTATAACATAAAAATAAAAACCGAACGAATATTCGGTTTTATAACTGATGGTTATCACAATATTGATCCACTAAGTCTTCGATTTGGTCCATTTCAGGAAACTTTCCTGAAAATTGAAATTTAATTTCCTCAATAAAGTTTTCTTGATGGAACACGTGTATTGCTCCATTCTGTTGAATGACACTAAATTCTGGTACAAATCGATATCCGCTTCGTTCAATTGCCCCCATTGGAGTGAGTCCCCTTTTTCTGTTTTTTTATAGTATAAGCAGAATAAAGTATCCTAATCCCATATAAGTTCGTAACACCCTTGGGAAAATAAAAAAGGATGGTGCACTTTACTTTGCACACATCCCTTTTCCTTGCTTTATGCTGTTGTATATACTTCTGCTTTGTTTAATTCATGGCGAATCGTTGCCTGTGCTGCTGCCAATCGTGCAAGTGGTACACGGTATGGCGAACAGCTGACATAATCTAAGCCTGTTTTGTAACAGAAATCAATGGAGGTCTTTTCTCCGCCATGCTCACCGCAAATTCCAGTTTTTAACGAAGGCTTTGTTCCACGGCCCAACTTGACGCCTGTTTCCACGAGTTTTCCTACACCATCTTGATCGAGAACCGCAAATGGATTTTCCGGCAGCACTTTATTTTCGATATAAGCTTGCAAGAACTTTCCTTCGGCATCATCACGACTGTAGCCAAATGTGGTTTGAGTTAAATCATTGGTACCAAAGGAGAAGAAATCTGCTTCTTCGGCAATTTTATCAGCAGTTAAAGCAGCACGTGGAATTTCAATCATGGTTCCAATTGTGTACTCGAAGTTCTTCCCTGTTTCTTCTTGAACCAATACTGCCGCATCAATTACCAATTTACGCATATCCTTTAACTCATTCACATGACCAACCAAAGGAATCATAATTTCTGGCTGTACTTCAATACCTTTGTCTGCAAGCGTTGCCGCTGCATAGAAAATGGCTTTCGCTTGCATTTCGTAAATCTCTGGATAAATCATTCCTAGGCGGCAGCCACGGTGCCCTAGCATTGGGTTAAACTCATCTAATTGACGAACTTTTTTCAGCAACTGTTCTTTCGCTTTTAATTCTGGTGATTGAGGATCTAAGATTTGAAGTTTCGTCACTTCCACCAACAAATCCTCTTTATTTGGTAAAAATTCATGCAACGGCGGATCAAGTAACCGAATAGTGACAGGTAATCCTTTCATTTCTTCAAAGATTCCTTCAAAATCTCCTTGCTGCATTGGTAAAAGCTGATTCAACGCTACCATTCTCTCATTATAATTTTCAGCAAGAATCATTTTTTGGACAATTGGAATCCGTTTCAAGTCCATGAACATATGTTCCGTACGACATAATCCAATTCCGCCTGCACCGAATTCGAATGCCTTTCTTGCATCTTCAGGATTATCTGCATTGGCACGGACCCCTAGTTTTCGTTCTTGGTCTGCCCATGCAAGCAGCAACTGGAATTCATCCGATAGTTCTGGGTCAATCATTGGAATTTCTCCCAGCATTACTTCACCAGTGGAGCCATCAATCGTAATGATATCTCCATAACTAACCACTTGATCGCCTACCGTAAACTGTTTAGCCTTTAAGTCAATCTTTAAGGCTTCGCAACCGCAGATACAGGCTTTCCCCATTCCACGTGCAACAACGGCAGCGTGGCTGGTCATTCCTCCTCGGCTTGTCAATATAGCTTGGGATGCAACGATTCCGTGGATATCATCCGGTGTTGTTTCCGGACGAACAAGGATTACTTTTTTTCCATCAATGCTTAATTGCTCCGCTTCATCTGCATCAAAAACAACCTGACCTGTCGCTGCTCCTGGTGAAGCCGGTAAGCCTTTCGCTACTACCGTTTTCTGAAATTTATCGTCAATCCGGCGATGCAAGAGTTGATTAAGTTGGTCAGGGTCGACACGAAGCAAGGCGGTCTTTTTATCGATAATTCCTTCCTCGACCATTTCCACCGCAATGCGGATAGCCGCTTGTGCGGTCCTTTTACCGTGACGAGTTTGCAGGATAAAAAGCTTGCCGCGTTCAACCGTGAACTCGATGTCCTGCATTTCTTCATAATGGGACTCGAGTTTCTTACAGGTTTCAGTGAATTGCTTGTATACTCCAGGCATCTCGTCTTTTAATGTGGCGATCGGCTGTGGAGTACGAATCCCTGCAACCACATCTTCTCCCTGGGCGTTAATTAAGTATTCACCATAAAGGACATGCTCACCAGTCGAAGGGTTTCTTGTAAAGGCCACACCAGTGCCTGAATCATTACCCATATTTCCGAACACCATACTTTGAATGTTTACGGCTGTTCCTAAATGGTCCGCAATTTTATTCAGGCGGCGGTAGACAATCGCCCGCTGATTATTCCAAGAATTAAACACAGCATGAATAGCAAGGAATAATTGCTCTTTTGGATCTTGTGGGAAATTCTTTCTAGTATGTTTTTTGACGATTTCTTTATAGCCAATAATGACTTCTTTCCAGTCTTCCGCACTCATTTCCGGGTCAGAAGAATAGCCTTTTTCTTCACGAATCTCTTCTAATAATTGTTCGAAAAAGTAGGTATCAATATTAAGGACGACATTACTAAACATTTGAATGAAGCGGCGGTAAGAATCATAGGCAAAACGCGGATTATTCGTTAAGTTTGCCATTCCTACCACGGTTTCATCATTCATCCCTAGGTTCAAAATGGTATCCATCATACCAGGCATGGAGAAAACAGAACCAGATCGTACAGAAACTAGTAAAGGATTCTCCGGATCGCCGAGCTTTTTCCCCATTTTCTCCTCAAGACGCGCGAGGGCTTCTAACGTTTGAACTTCAACAATGGTAGGAATCGTTTTGCTAGCTTCATAGAATGCATTGCATGCCTGTGTAGAGATCGTAAAACCATAAGGCACCGGCAGTCCAATTCGCGTCATTTCCGCTAGGTTCGCACCTTTCCCCCCGAGCAAACCTTTCATATTGCCATTTCCTTCATGAAATAAATAAACGAATTTCTCCATATTATAAACCCCTCTCCTTTTTTAACACGTCTAAGATTAAACCTGCTGTTTCTTCTACGGCTTTATTTGAGACATCAATGACTGGACAGCCAACACGCTTCATTACTTTTTCAGCATGATCAAGCTCTTCAAGTATTCGCTTAAAGCTAGCATAGTTCGCCTGTGAGGCTAACCCCATTGCTTTTAGACGTTCTTTGCGAATTTCATTCAACTTATCTGGTGAAATAATTAATCCAATACAATTTTTGCGCGGTATATTGAACAATTCTTCTGGAGGTGCCACCTCTGGTACTAGCGGTACATTAGCCACTTTAAAGCGTTTGTGAGCTAAGTACATAGACAAGGGAGTTTTCGATGTACGTGACACACCAATTAGTACAATATCAGCCTTTGTAATCCCTCTTGGATCACGGCCGTCATCATATTTGACAGCAAATTCGATGGCTTCAATTTTCCGGAAATATTCCTCATCCAATTTTCTCATTAAACCTGGACGATGGTGCGGCTGTTTATGGAAGCTCGTTTCAAACGCATTCATTAATGGACTCAATAGATCAACTGCCAAAATTCCTTCTTCTTCGGCACGGTAATCTAAATAATTTTTTAATGCCGGTACAACGATTGTATAGGCTATAATAGCAGGGCCTTTTTTCGCCAATAAAATCATATCCTCAATATCTTCGAAGTCATCCACATAGGAATTCCGCCGAATTTCAACCTGCCCGCCATTAAACTGTGTTGCTACTGCTTTGACAACAAACTCAGCGGTTTCTCCTACTGAATCGGATACAACATAAACTACTTCTTTATGTACCAAAAGACAGCCACTCTCCTTCGCTTCATTTATTTTCCATCATTTCTAAATATGCTCGTGTAATCGTTGTTTTAGTGATGCGGCCAAGAAGTAAATATGTATTTTTTTGGCCATCTACTTCTTTTACAACTGGTAAGGAGTCAATATGATTATGAATCATCTTTTTAGCTGCCTCGAGCAAGGTTTCTTCGGGATTAATCGTCATAATATTTGGCATTCTCGTCATGATCACACTAACAGGCAATTCATGTAGATTTTGATTTCCTAGTGATGCTCTGAGCAAATCCTTTCGAGATACAACCCCAGCTAAATGGCCTTTAGAATCAACAATATAGAGTGTTCCAACATCCTCTAGGAATAGTTGAACAATTGCATCATAGACGGAAGTAGATTTTTCAACCACGACCGGAAGGGCTTTATAATCTGTTACCTTTTGAAGGATGAATTTCTTCGCTTGCTGCTTTGATTCATAGCTTTCATTAAAATAATAACCCACCCGAGGCCTTGCTTCTAAGTTTCCAGACATCGTTAATATAGCGAGGTCGGGTCTTAATGCAGCTCTTGTTAATGAAAGTTTCTCTGCGATGTCTTTCCCTGTGATCGGTCCATTTTGTTTAACAATCTCGAGGATTTCGTCCTGGCGTTTAGATAATTTAATCATTACCACCCCCTTAATCACATTAAATATGTTTTATTCATTAGGTTGATTATAAATGTGTTATACTTATTTGTATATAGTATATTACATTAGGACGAAAATCGAAACAATAAGTTTTATTTTTTTTGACAAAATAACAAAGTTTAATTTTTCAAAAAAAATCTCGCCGCATTCGACGAGATTCTGTAAACTATGTTTGACAAATAGGGCAATAAAAGGTTTTCCTTGATGATATTGTTTCCATTTTGATAATAGACCCGCATCTATTACATTTTTCACCCTCACGATCATACACCTGATACAAAGCATTAAACCCTCCTGTTAATTTATCATCCTTAAAGAGCGGATTATCCATGTAACCGCCATGTTGGATGCCTTTTTGGAGGATTGTTTTTATCGATTGATACAGTTTCTTTCGCTCTGAATCGCCAATATCATCAATGTCTTTTGTAGGAATGATACCGGCATCGTAGCAAATTTCAGCGGAGTAGCAATTTCCTATCCCTGCGATAAACTCTTGATCAATCATTGTCGTTTTTAACCGGCCATGCTTTTGGCCAATCCTTTTCAAAAAATTATTTAATGAAAAATCAGTGGATAACGGTTCCGGACCTAAATGGGCAAGGTGCTGCTCTGTTTCTGTTTGATTATAAAGATGCAAATATCCGAGGCGGAGGCCAATAAAGTAGAGGTGATGTTCACCAAAGGATAAACGTATCTGAACCGTTCGTTTTGGCTTGTCTGCTTCTGTCCCATAGAACATCCACCCGCCAAGCATTAAATGGAGTAAAAGAATTTGACCATTTTGCAAGTGAAAAAGTAAATGCTTTCCCCTCCTGTTGATATCAATTATTTTTTGATGGTGACACGTTTTAATAAATAGGGCAGGGTTTAAATTGATTGATTTTTCTCGATTTATTTGTACTTCTGTTATCGTTTGACCTGCAATTTTTTGATTTAATAGGATTTTATAGTTTTCCATCTCAGGAAGCTCTGGCATCAAATGACTCCTTCCATATTAAGTATGTGTTTAATACAATTCCCTATTTAGTAAAAAAGAAGCCTCTTAGTTATAAAGAAAATCCTGCCCTAGTAAAAAATAAAGTAGGGAAACCTTTCTCAAGGCTTCCCCCTTATCAAACCGTACGTGCCCTATTAAGGCATACGGCTTACCAAATGTTACAATGTTTATCAAGAGGATGCGTTCCAGGCATTTTGCATCTTTTGAAGTCGGTGAGGAGAATAATATTCCTCACCTTTTGCTTTTGAACGTTTGATGCTGTTTTGAAGGTCCCTTTTTGCTTTACTAGTCATTTCGTTTAAATACTGTTCCTTTGTGTACCCATATGCTTTATTTAAATAGAGCCAATATGTAGGAATCAGATTAATTTTGAGAAAGAAGGCTTTACTCCAAAGACTACGCATCTTCCTCTCTTTTCTTTGCGAGGGATGATTATGAATAAAAGCCACCCTTAGTCTTTTTCTTATGTAACCATCTAGAGAAGAAAGGGTTCTTCGAACCCACCTTGTAATACAATGGTTTGAAATCCCTAATTTTATATTTCCTTTTACTGCATCAACTACAGTTAGGTAGTAATTGACTTTCCCCCTGATTATAGGGTTAACACGTTCAATCCACTCTTCCTTACTCAATGTAAGTGTTTTGCGTGTCTTTTCCTTTATCTTAAGACGAAAGTCTTTAATGGATTCTTCCTTTGGTGTTACATGAAAGACAGGCTTTTTGTCTTTCTTTCCTTCTCTCCAATGGTGAAATGTAAAGCCAAGAAAATCGAAATCGTCTTTCTTAAAATCTACTATTTTTGTCTTTTCTTTAGAAATTTCTAGTCCGAGTTCTTTTAACTTATCCTTGGTTATTACGGCAGCCTTCTTAATATCCTCTTTTGTTTTAGCAAATAGTAGAAAATCATCTGCATAACGGACAAATCGTATCCCGTTTAAATCCCATTCCCAATCCATTTCGTTTAGATAGACATTGGCAAGGAGAGGTGAAATGACACCACCTTGAGGTGTCCCGTAATCAGAATGAATGGTTTTCCCCTCTTCCATATGCCCAGCTTTGAGCCATTTCTCAATCATATTAAGGACCGTACGGTCCGATACATATTTCCTTAATACTAGAAGGAGATTATTATGAGGTATGTTATCAAAGAATCCTTTAATATCACAATCGTAAATATGATTATAACCAGATTCTATGTTCCATAAAATTAATTGTAACGCTCGTTTGACTCCACGATTTGGACGGTAACCCACTGACCAATTGTGAAAGAGCATATCTTCGAATTTTGGTTGTAATACGTTTACCACACTCTGTTGCACAATACGGTCTTCTATCGTAGGGATTCCAAGAGGACGCCTCTTACCATTCTTCTTGGGAATGTATACTCTTTTTACTGGTTGAGGTTGATACGATTTTGCCCTTAATTTGTTAAGGAGGATTTGAATGTTCTCATCTAATTTAGCTTCATAACTTTCAATGGTTTCTCCGTCAATCCCACCTACACCTTTGTTTTCTTTTACTTTAAGAAAACTTTCGGTTAATTTACGGTCAAATAAGAGTTGTCCATATACACTATGTAATTTCATTTTCCACTCTTGATTCATTGCATATTCCACGCCTTTCCTTGATGTACATTCAAACGGTTTTACCGCAGTAACATGATTGTTGGCATTACATCTTGTTCATGGCTTGGAGCCATAGGTCATTCCCCTTCCGTTCACTCGATGTTCTGGTCATCAAGTTACTCCCGTACTATGAGAATGTCTGACTACTCCACCTGTTCTTTGTCACTTCGGATTACCCTTATAGACTAGAACCCTGCCTGTTCGGTAAGGTGGAGTCCTCACGGGGTCATCGCATTTCCCTTCTAAGCATACCCTGCACCATCACGCTATAAGTTACATTTTCTCGTTCTGACTTCCGAGGAAAATGTCTCCTGAGTGGGCTTCCTTACTCTTCGAAAAGTCGCCAACTTATCTCGCCGCCGTGCTTCACACTTATTGCATTAGGGTCTACCTATTCGCTTACGGGTCTCTCGACTTTCCGCATCTCCTTCAGACAACACCTCACGGTGTTGCCCTAGATTAAGCTTCCCAAGCTAGGTCAGTCTCCTTGGGTATGGATTTTCACCATCTGGGATTCCTATTCATTATCCTCACCAAGTCGTTTCACCGAGATGACGTCTCTTTCAGATAATGAAAAAGAAGAGTGTCGACTGAGTCAACACTCTACGCGACTGCCCGTCGCACAAAGAGCAACCCCGCGGGTTGCTCTACTAATTAGTACTCATGCATATTTCAAATTTTTCGAATGTTTATCATCAATTTTCGTCTCAATTCTTTCGATTGCTTTAAAATCACTTTCTATTTCCTGTTTATTATCCTTCACTAATTCCTTAAAGCTAAGATTACGTTTTCTCATTCATTCCTCCACCTTTCTTTGTTTCTATTATACCCAAATCAGAAACCTCAGAATCATCATAAATATTACAATTATTCGAACATTAGTAACCTTTTAAATATTTATTATGATAAAAACAAAAAAGATCAATGCTTTGAACTTTACAAAGCATTGACCTATAAGGACTATAACTTTTATTGATACCGATAATCGAGGGACCAGTAGGCCTTTCTCTATCAGTTTCTACCTAACTGTGCAAAACCTTATTCATACTTCCACTCTTATAGCCAATGAGATCCATCGTAACATAGGTGTATCCAAATTCTTGAAGTTTTACTGTAATTTCATGATGATGTTCCAATAAACGTTGCATCTCATGTGGTTCTACTTCAATTCTAGCAATCTCACCATGGGTACGTACCCGTAATTGCCGAATTCCAATAGCTCGAATAGCTTGTTCTGATTTATCTATTTTTTTCAGTTTTTCTATGGTAATATGCTCTCCATAAGCTATCCTTGACGATAGGCAAGCAAAGGAAGGCTTATCCCATGTTGGGAGACCCATTTGTTGTGATAGCTCACGAATTTCACTTTTATATAGATCAGCTTCCTGGAGCGGGCCCCTTACATTATATTCTCTCGCTGCCTTTGTACCTGGCCTGTGCTCCCCAAGATCATCTGCGATAAGGCCGAAAGCAACATTATTGTAATTATGTTCTTTCATAATCGGTACAAGATGCTCGAACAAGCTTTTTTTACAAAAATAGCATCGGTTTGATGTGTTCTCAGAATAACCTGGAATATTTAATTCCGATGTCTGAATCACTTCATATCTTGCTCCAAGCTGTTCGGCGAGTTTAATTGCTTCTTGCAATTCCTCAAACGGATATGTTTCACTATCAGCTGTAACAGCCAATACATTTTCCCGTCCCAGAGTGTCGAGTGCAGCCTTCAATAAAAACGTACTGTCTACACCGCCCGAAAAGGCGATGACTACTGTTTTCATTTCCCTTAAAATTTCTTGAAGTTTGTTATATTTCAATTCTAGCATCCTATCACCCTCTTCACATGTTTTGGGAACATTTCAACGCCTCCAAATTTAAATAAGGTTCTCCCCAATCGTTGAGGAGAACCAATGCTTAAGCTTTTACGAAAACAGTTTTTATAGAAGTAAAGAACTCTATAGCTGCCTGCCCCTGTTCACGTGAGTGTGAGCTTGATTGCTTCATTCCTCCAAATGGAGCCTGAAGCTCAACACCGGCAGTTTCAGCATTTACCCTAACAAGGCCGGCTTCAATATCATTGATGAATGCAAGGATCTTTGAAATATCTTTTGTATAAATAGAAGCACTTAAGCCGTATTCTGTATCATTAGCCAATTCAATCGCTTCTTCTAAAGAATCGAATCGGATTAAGGCTAGTACAGGACCGAAAATTTCTTCCCTGGCAATGGCCATATTATTGTTAACATTATCAAAAACAGTTGGCTCAACATAAAAACCATTTTCAAGGCCATTACCTGTTACTCTGTTTCCTCCATATAAAAGTTCCGCACCTTCTGCCTTTCCTTTTCCAATATATGAAAGAACTGTATTTAACTGGCTTTCACTGGCACAAGGACCCATCCAGGATTCACTTTCGAGTCCATGGCCAACTTTAATCTCTTTCACTTTGGAAAGTAGTTTTTCCCTAAAAGTTTCATAGACATCATTGTCTACAAAAACCCTGCTAGTTGCCGTACATTTCTGCCCAGTAGATCTTAGACCACCGCTAATGGTTCCTTCGACAGCCAAATCCAAATCTGCATCCTTAGCAATGATTACAGGGTTCTTTCCGCCCATTTCAAGCTGATATTTTGCACCTCTTGCAAAAGCAGCAGCACCGACTCTTTTTCCAGTATAGTCTGAACCGGTAAATGTAATCCCGCTTACATCTGGATGTTCAACAAGACCTTGGCCAATCACTGAGCCTGAACCAGTTACAAAATTAACAACACCAGCCGGGAACCCTGCTTCATGGAAACATTCAATTACCTTAGCAGCTGTAACTGCAGTTTCTGTAGCCGGTTTTATAACAATAGTGTTTCCATATATCAATGCCGGCGCCATTTTCCAGATTGGAATGGCAACAGGGAAATTCCATGGGGAAATGACCCCAACGACACCAAGCGGCGTCCTTGTTGTAAACATGAGAGCTTCATTATCAGAAGAAGGGATGACATCCCCGATTTTTCTCATTCCTTCGCCAGCATAGTAACGGAGAATAGCAATACCTCTCGCTGTTTCCCCTTTGGCCTCGGGCAATGTTTTTCCCATTTCACGTGTCATTGTTTCTGCAATTTCATCTAAACGACTTTCAAGGACATTAGCTGCTTTGTAAAGGAAATCTCCTCTTGCAGCACCAGAAAGCTTACGCCAGTTGGTTTTGGCACTCTTTGCTGCAGCAACAGCCTGATCAAGGTCTTCTTTTCCAGAAAGGTATACATAACCCACAATTTCATTCCTGTCTGCTGGATTGACGCTTTTTACTGTATTATTTTCTATAGAAGAAACCCATTCTCCATTAATATAGTTTTTATATGTTTTGGCTTGTGTTTGTGTAGTCATTTTGTTCTCCTTCTTATTTGAAATAGATTAAAAAGTAGGGCCAATTCGCCAAATTCCAAAATCATGCTGTTTTAAAATTTCAGCTTTGGTCAGTTTTCCTGAGCTCACTTGGCCAATTTCTTGAAAGATTCTTTTGCCGACTTCATCGACGGATTCTTCGCCATCAATGATGGTTCCAGCATTCATATCAATGTTTTCACTCATCTTATTAAAAATAGGTGTATTCGTAGAAATCTTAATAACTGGAACAATAGGAGATCCGGTTGGTGTCCCTCTTCCGCTTGTAAAAAGAACAACCTGGGCTCCGCCAGCAGCCATCCCTGTCAATTGTTCAATATCGTGGCCCGGGGTATCCATCCATACAAGCCCCTTTTGAGTAGGCGTCTGGGCGTAATCAACGATTTCGGTTAAAGGGCTGGTGCCGGATTTCGCTGAAGCACCAAGGGACTTTTCTTCCAGGGAACTTAATCCGCCCTCTATATTACCCGGGCTTGGGTTTCCTGTTCGAATGTCGACACCCATTAAAATTGCTCTTTTTTCCATCATGTCAATGATTTCATAAGCTCGTTTTGCTACTCTGTCATTCGTTGCCCGTTTGGCCAACAGATGCTCGGCACCGATAAGTTCAGTTGTTTCAGCAAGAATTGCAGTCCCTCCTGCCTCGACAATCATATCGCTTACAACGCCAACTGCAGGGTTTGCTGAAATTCCTGAACAAGCATCCGAACCCCCGCATTCCGTACCTATAGTCAGTTCGCTGAAATAGCAAACCTCCCGCATTTGTGCAGAAGCTTCCTGGACCATTTTAGCCGCCGCTTTGGATCCTTCTGCAATGGCCATCAATGTTCCACCGCTATCTTGAATGGAAATAACTTCTACAGGCTTGCCGCTTTTGGCTATTTCTCCTGCAACACTTCTTGCCTGGTGTGTTTCACACCCTAAGCCAAGCACTACTACCCCATAGACATTTGGGTTAAGCCCCATACCAACATATGTCCTGAAAGTTTGTTCATAATCGACTCCCACCTGTGCACAACCATGCTGGTGAATAAAACTGACTGTTCCATGGACAAGCTGGGTAATCTGGTGTGCAGCCTGGGTCGCACAAGTAATCGTTGGCAAAATTAATACATGATTCCTGACCCCTACTTTACCATCAGGCCTTCTGTACCCCAGGAAGGTTAAGTTTTGATCAAGTTGCAACCTTATCTCCCCTTCCCCTTATCCCTTCCAGGTTATGAACATGAACATGTTCACCCGCAAGGATTTTTTTAGTGGCGAGACCGATAACTTCGCCGTATTTTAATATTTCTTCTCCCTGCTCCATATCAACCACTGCAAACTTGTGGCCAAACTTTATTTCTTCTGAAATCATTACTTTAAAAGTTTTGTCCTGGCACGTTATCTCCACTTCCGAATCGGGTGGGATGGCCATTAAAGCAATGGCCACCTTATCGATTGGTTTCATCATTACCGTTTTTAAATTGCTTGCCATGATTCCACCACCAAACACAGAATAAGTAGAATTGTAAGGTTACTTCGCTTCACTCGTAAAATACCACTTATTCTATTATTTTACAGCCTCTTTACTTCGCTGCTGTTCTTTTACTGGATTGGACAGTACACCAATAGTTGATACTTCAATTTCAATTTGGTCATTGTCTTGAAGAGTGAACTCATTTGGAGGAACAATGCATGTTCCTGTCATAAGAACCGTTCCATCAAAAATTTCATTATCTTTTTCAAGGAAAGAAACGAGTTCGTCGAATCTTCTCTTTAATTGTGATGTATTGGCGGTTCCTTCAACAACCAATTTATTATTTCTATAAATACGGCAAGTTATTTGGAAATTATATGGATCCTCCACTGTTTCAGCCAGGCGGATAGCAGGCCCGACCGAACAGGAATGTTTCCAGATTTTCGCCTGAGGCAAATAAAGAGGATTTTCCCCTTCAATATCGCGGCTGCTCATATCATTGCCAGCAGTATAACCGACAATTTTACCTGACTTTGAAATGACCAAAGCTACTTCAGGTTCTGGAATTTGCCAATTGGAATCACTTCTTAAGTACACAGGCGTGTTTGGCCCGACTGTCCTTGCAGCCGTAGATTTAAAAAAGATTTCTGGCCTTTCTGCATCATAGACTTTGTCATAACAAGTTTCGACATCGACTTTTCCACCAGTAGCTTCATAGTTTCTTGCATCCCTGCTTTTCTCATATGTTACGCCGGAGGCCCAAACTTCAGGAGCTTCAATAGGTACGATAAGTTGAAGATCTTCGACCCTTTCTTTAAGCGCGGTAACGCCGGAAATGGAAGTTTCAACAAGTTTTAGTGTTGAAATTCCAGATTTTTCAGCTAAATTAACCAACTCCATAAAATCATTAAAAGGAATTGGGTAAACCTCTTCCTGATCGGTTAAGGCCGCAAGTACAATTTGTGAATTATTGTCAAGGAAACGAATGATTCTCATTTTAAAACCCTCCTGTTTTATATTGTAAAACCGTGTTTTACCTTCATGTCATACTCTGCCCTTTTGAGCAGTATTATTTAAACGGGTAGAAAGATTTTATCTCCTCACTTCTACTCCCTGTTTTGGAACTCCCAGGCCAATGGCTCCTTTTTTAGAGGTTTTCAAATGCGGTGCATATCGTTTGATCATATCTAACCCGATCTTCGCTCTTCTTAACCGTTCTCTTGAAAGAGCAACTGCAGTCTTTTCAAGATGTGTGCCTGATGGATAAATATTTGGTGCATTCTTCAGCCCAAATTTAATATAAACAGGAGCTGCAACACGGATGATTTCAGGAATTTCATAATGCCTGATAAAACCGCCGATATCATCTGGAACTTCTACATAAATATCAATAGGGATATCAATTGCCTGCCTGATTGCAGCGAGACGGGCAAGAGTTAAATCAGTAGGAACATTGAAAGTAGAAGCTCCAATATCTTCCATTAACTTAATGGATACAGGGTTCGCCTGCCCCATTTGTACGGAAATTTTAACAACAAGGTCCTCAGGAAGCTCTCCTTTTTTCTTAAACTCATTTACCAGCCAAAGCAATCCTTCATCAGCAACCAGTATGCTTCTGATTCCAAAATCACAGGCCCTCTTAATATCCTCAATAGAATATACGAGCTGGTCCATACTTTCGACCCTGAGCCCGATCACCTTACCAGCGCTTGCCCAGGACATCGGTGTAACATCCCAAGTCCCTCTTGGACCGACAAATAAACTAACTTCAAGGTTGTTATCCTGTCCTAGTTCAGCCATTTCTTTCAGCTCGTCATCTGTTAAGAGCATGATTCCGCTTCCCTGTGAAATTCTGTGAATTTCTACATCATAATCCTGGGATGCTTGAATGACTTCCCTGAAGGCAGCAGGTCCCTCGACACTTGGAATTTCGATTCTGTATTGAGCCCCATCTGGAAAAGTTTTCTGTGAATCTGGCAGGCTGTTAAGATCTCCACTTGGGAATCCAAGACTTTCAATGAACTTTCGTGTTTTTTCCATAGTTACTCTCTCCCATCGATATACTTTTCTTATTTCAATTCTTCCTTTACAGGGAATAGGACGTCATTTTTATAATCAAAAACAGCATCTTCCGCTACAGCATATGGTACGACACCGTTTGCTGCATCTGTATGCCCTGCCATCCTATTGCTTGCTGCTACAAGTCTCTGACGCTCGCGAATATTAAGAAGCCTTTGCTCTCCAAGCGCCTGTCTTGCATTCTTTGTATCTTCAAAATTGAAAGATAATCTTCCATTCTGGAATTCTGTTTCATCCAAAAACTCTATTTTCTTGCTTCGGAGTTCAAGATAAAGAACATCGCCAGTTTGCAAATAAAGGATGCCTCCGCCATTCTTGGCTTCTGGTGTCATATGCCCGATAGCTGCGCCATATGTAACACCAGAATATCTTCCATCACTTATAAGAGTTGCAATTCGTTTAAGTTTTCTGTTGGCATTAATATGTTGCATAGGTGTAAACATTTCAGGCATACCAAACGCTTCCGGCCCTTGCCCGGACACAATAATCGATATTTTCAAAGTGCCCTCCTCAACCATCTTTTCAAATAGCTGATCATATTCCAGCGCCTTATATTGATCGTACTTTTCAAAGGCATTTTGCTTTAGCATTGCAAGCATAGAATCATAGTTGAATTCTTTGTTTTTCTTAATCTTATCCAATAGATTTTCATCCAACAGGCTTTCATTAGCAGTTTCTTCATTATCATAGAAAAGAACGAATGATGCTTTTTTGTCGAAAGTATCGAGTTGATCTGTTGTCATCCCGCTAATTTTTACCACAGCACTCTCAAAAAAATTGCCTTTAATGACATCAACTCCACTAAACAGCCTTCTTGGCTTTGATAAAATGATTGGATTCTCTTTTACTCCTAAAGCGGACAATTTATGCTTTTCTGATAGCCTTTCTGCCCAGGTTGAGCCTGTAACAGTTGGCGCATCCAAATTCATGGGAACGCCATTTTGAATAAGTTCATAGAACAAAGTCTCCATCCCTTTGATTTGGCCGCTGCAGCATTGCATCGCAAGGGCAAAAATGTCCCGCCCTTCGGTAAGGCTGTAATTGAACAAATCTGGAATTGGAATTTCGTGGTGTATCTGGTCGTAATCCCATAAATCAAATTTATAGCCGCCATAAAGCATCCCGGCAACTATATGCATCATTAAGTTCGTGGAACCTCCTGAAGCACTGTGAATTCTAATCGCGTTCTTTATATTGGCTGCCATGATGTTGGCAACACCAAATACAGGATTATTTATCATAGGCGCAAGTGAGTCAACCGCTTGGTTTACTTCAAACTGCGTAGGCGGAGCAGTCAAAAGCTCCAATGCCGGGTGGACAAGCCCCATTCCAGCAACAAGATGCCTTGAACTGTTTCCGGTCCCATTGAATGCACACACACCGCCTTGGCCATCGCAAGTTGCAACTGCAAGCCTTTTCTCATAATCTTCATGCTGCTCTTTGGAAATAATGCCTCTTTCCCTGGCCCTCTCTAATACTCCCTGAAATGCCGTGTTAGAAGAACATTGGAGTATGTACGCTAATGCATCCCTTAAATCATAGGCAATATCCTCTGCACCGGAAGCTTCTGCTTTTACCGCCACTTCTTCAAGTTCTGCAAAAAGATAATCAGGAATAGTGCCTCCTTTTAGAACATGGGCAGGTGCAAAAGTCGCAATAAATGGCGCTTCATTTCGATGTCTTCTAATTCGGTCCAGATGTGCAAGTGCAGAAACAACACCCAGAGGCTGTTTATCGCATCCCTGAATAACAAATGCTCCATGGTAGCTGTGCGCTTCCATCTGGTTTACGACCATTTGGGCAACAGCATTTCTGCTCTGAAGGGAATAACTCATCCCCTGGTTGCTTTGTGCAGTTCCATCACACATAACAGGGGTCGAAAACTGGAATGGGACACCGCCGTTTTGCCAAATACGAATGGCAGCCCTGGCAATCGTCTGAAAATCCATGATATGCGCAGGATGGTCAGGAGACCCGCCAATTATGGCAATACGCGGAGCATTGTTATGAAGCCTGTCATAAATTTCTTCAAGTGTCCAGTCCGGCTTGACCCCTTTCATTTCTGTACTAAGGATTTGTTTGGAACGGTCCAATAAGCCCGCAACACAAATAGGTTCATTTGCCTTGCCCTGGACGTTATCCCGATAAGGATTTACCTTATTTTCGATATTGGGGTACTTTACTGTCATGATTGATCCTCCATTTACCTAAAGCAAAACTGCTTTTTAATATACTTGCTCCGCAGTCTTTGACGATAAGTCCATTTCTATAGGCTCAGATAGTATCTCAATAAATTCATTCTGTCGTGCTTCTTCAAGCAGGGATTCTGAGATCCATATTTCATGAATATCAAGTGTATTTTTTATTCTTACGACCCGGGCTTTGCTTAAGTCAAAGGCGTTGCACGTTTTGATTGCTGCCTTTACAGCCAGTTCCTCGTTCTCTAAAATCATTGGAAGCTTCACCACATCAATCACGGTACTTGTTAAGGCATTCGCATATCCTTTTTCCAAAGCTGTTTCATCAAGTACTTTTTTAGTGGACATGTCAGCCATTCCAATTCCATTTGCATTCCCGTGGGTCTTTTTTGTTAAGCCCAAAACAGCGATCCTTGTTACCTTCGGTCCGCCGCTTGCATAAGGCGTTGCATACCTTCCAGTAATATTTGGATCCATGCCATCGCCGGAAATATCTTTTCCAATTTCATTAACAACTAAAACATCAATTGGATCAAACATAATTCTTGGCATCAGCGATTTGGCTTCCAGCAATAATGAAGGTTCTTTTGTAAAAATTTCTTCAGAAGGAATGGCGACTATTTTCGCCGGTCGATCATAGGCATTCTCCAACGTCCCAAGCCCAAAAATAATAGGGACCCTGGCAATTGCAATTTTAGCCATTTTTATAACATGCTCGGCCATATATTTAAAGCTGTACGCATGGGCCGCCTCCGCACCTTTTTGTTTTCCCAGGCCAATCGTAATCATCTTCATCAGGCCGCTTTCAACAGGCCCCCGAAAGGCAGTATGTGGTTTAATCCTGTTAATAACAATTACCTTATCAGCCTCATAAGCATGTTTATCGATATAGATTGGAAGGCCATTTTCAAGCCTTCCAATCTCTACGACCTCCATACTGGATTTGACAGGGGCCCCTGTGGTTCCTTCTGTTACTCCCAGCTGCTCAAGCACATCCTTCTGGCCTTCAGCTGTGGCTCCGCCATGGCTGCCCATTGCAGGTACGATAAAAGGATTTCCTCCGGCTTTTTTTACCGCATTTGCCGTTTCCCTTACCAAAATTGGCAGGTCTGCTACGCCCCTTGATCCTACTGCGATCGCTACATGATCTCCAGGTTTGATCCGGGCCATTACCTTTGCATCGGCAATAGCTTCTCGGACTGCTTCTTCCACATTTTCTATTTCAGGAGCATGAAATTTTTGCCTGACTTTCACCATCTTAGGAATCGGAATTCCCTGCAAGAGCTCATTAATAATTTCCATTTCCCTCATCTCCCGGGATCATTTAAACTATTTTCGTACCTTATCAATTTCTGCATTTAGCTCATCAACCAAGTCTTTTCCGAACTTTTCTGCAAACTTTTCTGTTACTGGAGCAATGATTTCTTTCATTTTCGCTTTTTCTTCATCAGAAACCTCATTAACCTTCATGCCATCAGCTTTAAGATCTTCAACTGCCTTCTTATCTTCTTCGCGGCTTAATTGGCGCTGATATTTTCCAGCTTCAATAGCTGAATCCTTCAGGATTTTTTGCTCTTCTTTAGAAAGACCATCCCAGAACTTCTTGCTAACAAGGAAAACAAACGGAGTGTAAACATGCTTTGTAAGGCTTAAATAATCCTGAACTTCATTGAATTTATTTGACTTAATAGTTGCAAGCGGATTTTCCTGTCCATCAACAGTTTTGCTCTCCAAGGCTGTAAATACTTCGGAGAACGCCATTGGAGTAGGGTTCGCACCAAGATCCTTGAAAGCGGCAAGGTGGACTTCGTTTTGCATCGTTCTAACTTTCAAGCCTTTAAAATCTTCCGCTGTTTTAACGGGGTGTTTACTGTTTGTCAACTGGCGGAAGCCATTTTCCCAGTATCCCAGTCCAATAAGCCCATGCTCCGGAAGTTTATCAAGAAGCTTTTGGCCGACAGGGCCATCTAGAACCGCATCTGCCTCTTCACCATTATTAAATAGGAATGGGAAGTCAAAAATTCCATATTCCTTGATCATTCCTACAAGAGGAGAAGTGGATGGAATGGTAATTTCCTGCAGTCCTCCTTGAAGTGCTTCAGTCATTTTTTGGTCATCACCCAGAGTTGCAGCGTAGAAAGGCTTAACTTTTAATTTTCCTCCGCTCTTCTCTGATACAATTTCAGCAAATTTTTTCAATCCAAGCCCTTCTGGATGATCTTCATTTAATCCAATACCTGCTTTGATGGTTCTTTCCTGGATACTGCTTGATTTTCCTTCACCATTGGTACTGCTGCTAGTTGAGCTTGAACCACATGCACTTAACAGGAGCATACTTGGCAGGATTAGTCCCACACCGATTTTCTTAATCAAAGTTTTCATTTTTTATCCCCCTTTTATTTAACCAGTTGGCCATATCTTTCTAATGAAACGCCTTCTTCCAGTCTTGATTGCATTTTTACCTCTTTGTTTACAAGATATTTCGGATACTCGCCGTGAATAAGGACATCAACAACACCCATTGCTGCCTTCAATCGCATTTCTTTTTCTGCTTCTTCTGAATACCATGCTACATGTGGTGTAACGATAACATTTTCCATCGATAGAAAAGGGTGGTCATGGGTAATTGGTTCTTCTTCAAGAACATCCAATGCTGCACCGGAAACTTTTCCATTTTGCAATGCCTCAATAAGTGCCTGCTCGTCAATGACCGGACCTCTTGCTGTATTGACAATCAATGGGGCTTTTTTCATCCTTGCAAAAAGCTCCTTGCCTATCATACCCTTAGTACTTGGTGTAAGCGGGGCATGTACCGAAATAACATCTGATTGTTCAGCAAGATTTTCCAGAGATACCAGAGTAACACCTTTTTTCTTTGCTTCTTCGGCAGGAAAGTATGGATCCGCTGCTATAACATTAAAGCCTAGGGGTACTACTTTTTCAGCCAGTGCTTGTGGAATCTTGCCAAACCCAACCAGTCCAAGAGTTTGGCCTCTAAATCGTTGAATAGGCTTTGTCACTTTAAAATCCCAATTTCCATTTTTCACTTGGTTGTTTGCCAACACAATTTTCCTCGTCCAGGAAAGGATAAGGGCTAATGCATGATCTGAAACTTCATCCATACAATAATCGGGGACATTTGCTACACAAACCCCCTTTTTCGTAACCGCTTCCAAATCTATTGTATTTACACCCACTCCATACCTGGTAATAACCTGACATTTTTCAAGAGATTCTATTACTCTTTTACTTAAAGGTGCATATTGATTAATGATTCCGTCAGCATCTTTGCAAGCACTTATTACTTCTTCCTCAGTACGGCACTGGGCACCGACCAATTCAATTTCACTATGCCCTTCAAAAACCTGCTCTTCATAGCAAAGGTCATCATATTCCCAATCGGTAATGACTACTTTATATTTACCCATATCCACATCCCCTTTACGTTATATAAACCATTCGAGCGGAACTAGTACAAGATCAGGGAATAAAATTAGTAGAATCAAAACCACCACTTCTACTAGAAGGAAAGGCCAAATCCCTTTCATGATATCTTCCATGCTTATCTTACTAACTCCACAGACAACATTTAACACTGTACCGACAGGCGGCGTTAACAAACCAATAGCATTATTAAGGATAAATAGGACACCAAAATAAACTGGATCAATCCCAGCCTTCTCAATTAAAGGCATTAAAACAGGAGTAAGGATAAGAATCGTAGGTGTCATATCCATCGCAGTTCCAATAATAATTACTAAAAGATTAATCATCAAAAGAAGTAATAATGGATGATCCAATAACGGTTCCAAAAGAGTAATAACTTGTTCAGGGAGGTTGGCAACGGTAATTAACCAAGATGAAACCAATGCAGCAGCTACAAGAAACATAACAACACTCGTCATTTTTGCTGCTCTCACAAGAACGTGAAATAGCTCTGAGAGTTTCAGTTCACGGTACACCACCAGGCCAACGAATAGCGCATAAGCAGCAGCAACTACAGCCGCCTCAGTTGGAGTGAAGATTCCTCCTCTTAGCCCTCCAATAATGATCAAAGGCAATAACAGGGCCCAAAAACCATTTCTAATTGAAATCAAAATTTCTTTCATAGATTTTCGAGGCTGTACTTTCACTTGATCTTTATGGGCTACAATCGCCCAGGTAATGCAAAGCCCTACCCCAAGCAGGACTCCTGGTACGATTCCTGCCATAAAAAGTTTTGTAATCGACACCCCGCTGGATACTCCAAAAATAATAAATCCAATACTCGGAGGAATTATTGGTGCAATGATTCCACCTGAAGCAATCAACCCGCTTGATCGGTTAACATCGTAACCGCTTTTTACCATCATCGGAATTAATATGGCACCTAGCGCAGCAGTATCTGCTACAGCCGACCCAGATAAGCTGGCAAACAATACACTTGCAATGATAGCAACGTAACCAAGGCCGCCTCTGATATGCCCCACCATAGACATCGCCATTTTAACGATTCTTTGGGAAAGCCCGCCAGCGTTCATTAATTCCCCAGCAAGCATAAAAAAGGGAATAGCCATCAAAGGAAAGTTGTCTGCTCCACTTATTAAGTTTTGGGCAATAATCTGACTATCAAATATCCCAAGAAAGTACATTAATGCAACGCCACTCAATAAAAGTGCAAAAGCAATTGGCATCCCAAGAGCCATCGTCCCAAGCAGAGAACCTAAAAACACACCAATCATGCTTGTTTTCCCTCCTTTATCAAGTCTTTTTCGTGGAAATCAATCATTTCTTCAGAATCATTAATTAGCACTAATTCTTCATCCGTCAGTTTATTAGTTAAGAGTTTAATAAGATTATTGATTAATATTAACCCCATTGAAATACTGACTAAAATCCCTGTCCCGTAAACAGTAGCCAGCGGAAGACCTGTTGCAGGAGCTTTGCTATGTAAATTGATCAAGGTCATTTTCCAGCTTCCATCAAGGACCAAATAAAGAACATATAGCATTAATAAATCACTGATAACCAGTGCTACCTTTTTCAATCCGGTTGGCAAACGTTTTACAAGCATATCAACTCCAAGATGCTCTTTATCCTTAAAAGCACCTATCGCCCCTAAAAAGGTTAGCCAGACAAATAAATAGCGGGATATTTCCTCTGACCATGTTATGCCTGAATTAAAGAAGTAACGTAAGACAACATTTCCAAAAACAAGAATGACCATTAAGGAAAGAGCAAACGCCATAAAAATGTTCAACATCGTTTCCAAGTATTTTGATAACTTTTCCATCTTCCTCCCGCCTTTCTCTATAAAGAAGAGCTTTAAGAAAGGGTGTGCCTTTCTATTGCTCATCCTTAATGCGTTTTACCAAATCTTCTGCCCAGTCATTTTCCTTATAGATATCTTTATATAAAGGCTCGGCAGCCTTCTCCATTTCTTTTACAAATTTATCAGATGGAGTATTAAACTTTATATTGTTTTCTTCAAGGAATTTTTTATCATCTTCATAGCTTTTTTCCATTAGTTCAAATTCATAATCTGCATATTCCTTGGAAGCATCTTCGATAATTTTTTGCTGTTCTTTTGTTAAGCTGTTATAAAACTTGCTGTTAATAATGAAAATATTAGGGCTAAACATATGTTTTGACTCTAAAACATCCGACTGCACTTCATACCATCCAGAAGCCCTCAAAGTTGCAATTGGGTTATCCTGGCCATCAACAACCTTTTGTTCAAGCGCTGTAAATACTTCTGATATAGGAAGCGGACTGACATTTGCGCCAAGAAGTTTTCCGAGAGTAATATAGTTAGGGATGTTTGGCATTCTTAATCGTAGTCCATCAAAATCATCCTGACTCTTAATTGGCTTGTTTGAAGAAAACATACGGAAACCATTTGCACTCCAGGCGAGCGGTTTCACACCATGTTGTTTTTCAAGATCTGCTGTTAGTTCTTTACCAATTTCTCCATTTAGAACTTTTTTGACATGCTCATAATCTTTAAAGAGGAATGGCCATTCTGGAACACCCATTTTTGGGATGTCAGCTTGCATAATTAAGCCCGGAATGCCCATTTCAATTGTCCCGTTACGAACACCATCATAAAATTCCTTTTCCGCTCCAAGCGTACTATTTGGGTATATTTGAACCTTTAGGCTTCCTTTTGATTCTTCTTCAACAATCTTTTTGAACTTTTCTCTTAAAGCAACGTTTTGCGGATGGTTTTCAGCAAAATAATTTGCCACTTTTATTGTTTTAGCCGGTCCGGCTGAAGCTTCATTGGAAGACGATTTTTCTGTTGCTCCCCCGCAAGCCGAAAGAAGTAAAGAAGCACTAAGAATTACACCAGTCGCTACTGAAAATAACTTTTTCATTTAATCGCTCATCCCCCAATTAAAATGGTTTTTGTTTTTTGAAAGCGGTATCATTTATATTTAAAAAAATTTATCACCACCTTTAGTTTTATATTATAAAACTTAGTTTTCATAATAGGACTAAAAACAAGAGACAAAATTAGTCTCGGCGTTTTATATTATAAAACTAGATATAACTATTTAAAACTCTAACATCATCTTAATCTTTAACTTTCCGAATTGTCAATATTTTAATTTTCTTTATTTTTAGAAATTTTATAAAACAATTGTAAAGCGCCATACAATTCCTATAAAAAGGAAAATATTTCCTTAGATTATACCCCCAATTTTAAAAGTATAAACAAATTTTCTAACCCGAATATAATTTAAAAATTGTAAATGAATAGTTTGTGACATGTAACATTTCACATTTCATATTTCACAAGGTAATGTTAGAATAAAATAAATAATCAGTCAATTCTTTTTTATTGTCTTTTTTGTAATTTACTTTCACACAAGAAATTGACTACAAGTATATAATTCCCCTATAATTTATTAATAGTGTGACATGTTACATGTTAGGTATTGCAAATTACCTATGAATTTTGGGAGGTTAATTTACTATAATGATTGATACTTCTGCTCTTGCAACACAAGTATATAAAGAACTTCGAAATGAAATTATTTGCGGGATTTTTTCACCTGGAGAAAAATTGGATATCATTGAATTAGCAAATAAATATGGAGTAAGTCGATCACCTGTAAAAGAAGCGGTAAATCAATTGGTACATGATGGGTTAGTCGAAATATTTCCAAGAAAAGGAACATACATCACCCAATTACGTTTCAAAGATTGTATGGAGGCTCTCGATGCTCGATTTATGGTTGAAACATGGGCGGCAGCACAAGCTATTGAGCATTTATCAGATGAACAGATAGAAGATATGAAACAAATAATTGAAAAAATGGATTCACTATTGAGAGTACAGCCCTTTTCTTATGAGTCTTACAGTAAACTAGATAAGGAGTTCCATCAATTATTGGTGCAATATGCTAGGAATCATAAGGTTCAAAACATTTATGACAGTATTAACCCTATAATTTCACTAGCACGAGTTGGGTACAGTGAAGTTTTTGAAAATAGCTTAAAAAGACACAAAGATCATCATAATATGTTTGAAGCATTAAAAAATCGTGACCTCTCCTCCTTAATTGAAGCATTGCAACAACATAAGCGTTCCTTAGAAGAGGACATAAGGTTACATTGGAATGAACAATTATTTGGACCTATTGAAGAATCAAATTAGAAGCTGCAAAGTTTGTTTTCTATGGTGACCGACAAAACCGAAGAAAGCTCAGAAACATTGATATATCAACATTTCTGAACTTTCTTTTCATAAAATGAACTTGAACTCAAAAAGTTCTATTGTGCTATTTAAATAATGTTATTCGTTTGTTAATTAGATAGGTACTAGTATACTTACCTGTATTTCTTTGAATATATAAATTCTGTAATCGGAACTGTAACAAAAGTAATACCCACCACTATAACCAGTGGATAATTATCAATTTCATTGAAACTGCCTGTCCCTTCAGAAATAAACAATATTAAACCAGATAAAATCATGAGAACATAATAACCTATTTTGGCACTTTGGGTTTCAATATGCCTGTCTAATTCATCTTTCTCGCCACCACCTTCATGATGGCCCCAATTAAGCAAATTAAAAAAATAGCTTAACGCTAGAAAACTAAAGAAAATACCAGCTGCATCTATAGTTCCATAACTAACCCATTTGTATAAGGTAAATCCTACAATGGATAGAAAAACAATAAAGACTAAAATAACGATAATACTTTTGGTTTTATTCATTCCTTTTTCCCCCAATCTCAGAGATAAATAAATCTTCCATGGCGACTCCCAATGTCCTTGCGATATCAAATGCTAACTGCAAACTTGGGTCATATTTATTGTTCTCGATAGCGTTAATCGTTTGCCTGCTTACATTGCATAATTCTGCTAACTTCCCTTGAGAAAGACTGCTTTTTTCTCTGTACTCCTTAATTCTATTTTCCATTCACTATGCCACCTTTAGATTTTATAAGGTGTAAAAGGTTTTTTACATCTTGATTATAAAATATGATAAATGGGGTGTCAAAGATATTTTACACTTTAAAATGCCTTATCGATATTTACCCCCACCAGTGAACACGATTTGAAATAATTTTGTCATGAAGGAAACAGCAAAGAATAACTTAAAGACAAACAAAAAACGCCTACTTACATTACTGTAAATAGACGTTCAAAACGTTGATATAACTCAATTCTACTGCTAATTGACGATAAGAAAAAGTAATAAAATAAAGATACCGGTGATCGGGGTCGAACCGATACTCCTCACGGAACACGATTTTGAGTCGTGCGCGTCTGCCAATTCCGCCACACCGGCATAATTAAAGAATCCATAGATAAAACTATGATATTTTGTGAGTAATATTTAACAGGGGCAGTAGGAATCGAACCCACACTGAAGGTTTTGGAGACCTTAGTTCTACCTTTAAACTATGCCCCTAAATGGTGGAGGGGGACGGATTCGAACCGCCGAACCCGGAGGGAGCGGATTTACAGTCCGCCGCGTTTAGCCACTTCGCTACCCCTCCACATATAAAAAACAAATGATAAAACTGGAGGAGGAAGAGGGATTCGAACCCCCGCGCGGTGTTACCCGCCTGTCGGTTTTCAAGACCGATCCCTTCAGCCAAACTTGGGTATTCCTCCATTATAATAATTAAAAAATCTTAATTGGTAGCGGCGGAGGGGATCGAACCCCCGACCTTACGGGTATGAACCGTACGCTCTAGCCAGCTGAGCTACACCGCCATAATATTGTCTTTAAAGTAATTGGTGGAGTCTAGGGGGATCGAACCCCTGACCTCCTGCGTGCAAAGCAGGCGCTCTCCCAGCTGAGCTAAGACCCCAAAAGTTATAAGAAGAATGGTCGGGAAGACAGGATTCGAACCTGCGACCCCTTGGTCCCAAACCAAGTGCTCTACCAAGCTGAGCTACTTCCCGATAAAAAATGCGCCCTGAGAGATTCGAACTCCCGACCTTTTGATTCGTAGTCAAACACTCTATCCAGCTGAGCTAAGGGCGCAAATGAATTTAATTATTTTGTGGTGCCGAGGACCGGAATCGAACCGGTACGGTAGTCACCTACCGCAGGATTTTAAGTCCTGTGCGTCTGCCAGTTCCGCCACCCCGGCAATATCATGGAGCGGAAGACGGGATTCGAACCCGCGACCCCCACCTTGGCAAGGTGGTGTTCTACCACTGAACTACTTCCGCAAAAAACTTGGTGCGGGTGAAGGGAGTCGAACCCCCACGCCTTGCGGCGCCAGATCCTAAGTCTGGTGCGTCTGCCAATTCCGCCACACCCGCATATTATATTAAGTATGCTTCCGCTGATGTAATTCCAATAATTAAGAAGCATGGTGCCGGCGAGAGGACTTGAACCCCCAACCTACTGATTACAAGTCAGTTGCTCTACCAATTGAGCTACCCCGGCATATAGGTTTAAAATTTAAGAAACCGCCTGGCAACGTCCTACTCTCACAGGGACGCGTGTCCCAACTACCATCGGCGCTGAGAAGCTTAACTTCCGTGTTCGGTATGGGAACGGGTGTGACCTTCTCGCCATTGCTGCCAGACTATAAAATTTGAGGCTTCATTCCCTCAAAACTAGATAATGCAGAAGAAGTTTGTAAACTTGAGTTCACCTTAAATGGTTAAGTCCTCGAACGATTAGTATCAGTCAGCTCCACATGTTACCACGCTTCCACCTCTGACCTATCAACCTGATCATCTTTCAGGGTTCTTACTAGCTTGCGCTATGGGAAATCTCATCTTGAGGGGGGCTTCATGCTTAGATGCTTTCAGCACTTATCCCGTCCGCACATAGCTACCCAGCGATGCTCTTGGCAGAACAACTGGTACACCAGCGGTGCGTCCATCCCGGTCCTCTCGTACTAAGGACAGCTCCTCTCAAATTTCCTGCGCCCACGACGGATAGGGACCGAACTGTCTCACGACGTTCTGAACCCAGCTCGCGTACCGCTTTAATGGGCGAACAGCCCAACCCTTGGGACCGACTACAGCCCCAGGATGCGATGAGCCGACATCGAGGTGCCAAACCTCCCCGTCGATGTGGACTCTTGGGGGAGATAAGCCTGTTATCCCCGGGGTAGCTTTTATCCGTTGAGCGATGGCCCTTCCATGCGGAACCACCGGATCACTAAGCCCGACTTTCGTCCCTGCTCGACTTGTAGGTCTCGCAGTCAAGCTCCCTTGTGCCTTTACACTCTGCGAATGATTTCCAACCATTCTGAGGGAACCTTTGGGCGCCTCCGTTACTTTTTAGGAGGCGACCGCCCCAGTCAAACTGCCCACCTGACACTGTCTCCCACCCCGATGAGGGGTGCGGGTTAGAATTTCAATACAGCCAGGGTAGTATCCCACCGACGCCTCCACCGAAGCTAGCGCTCCGGTTTCTCAGGCTCCTACCTATCCTGTACAAGCTGTACCAAAATTCAATATCAGGCTACAGTAAAGCTCCACGGGGTCTTTCCGTCCTGTCGCGGGTAACCTGCATCTTCACAGGTACTATAATTTCACCGAGTCTCTCGTTGAGACAGTGCCCAGATCGTTACGCCTTTCGTGCGGGTCGGAACTTACCCGACAAGGAATTTCGCTACCTTAGGACCGTTATAGTTACGGCCGCCGTTTACTGGGGCTTCGATTCAGAGCTTCGCTTGCGCTAACCCCTCCTCTTAACCTTCCAGCACCGGGCAGGCGTCAGCCCCTATACTTCGCCTTGCGGCTTCGCAGAGACCTGTGTTTTTGCTAAACAGTCGCCTGGGCCTATTCACTGCGGCTCTTCGAGGCTATTCACCTCAAAAAGCACCCCTTCTCCCGAAGTTACGGGGTCATTTTGCCGAGTTCCTTAACGAGAGTTCTCTCGCTCACCTTAGGATTCTCTCCTCGCCTACCTGTGTCGGTTTGCGGTACGGGCACCTTTTATCTCGCTAGAGGCTTTTCTTGGCAGTGTGGAATCAGGAACTTCGGTACTAAATTTCCCTCGCTATCACAGCTCAGCCTTATGTGAGAGGCGGATTTGCCTACCTCTCAGCCTAACTGCTTAGACGCGCATATCCAACAGCGCGCTTACCCTATCCTCCTGCGTCCCCCCATTGCTCAAACGATAAAGAGGTGGTACAGGAATATCAACCTGTTATCCATCGCCTACGCCTTTCGGCCTCGGCTTAGGTCCCGACTAACCCTGAGCGGACGAGCCTTCCTCAGGAAACCTTAGGCATTCGGTGGATGAGATTCTCACTCATCTTTCGCTACTCATACCGGCATTCTCACTTCTAAGCGCTCCACCAGTCCTTACGGTCTAGCTTCAACGCCCTTAGAACGCTCTCCTACCACTGACATCAGAGATGTCAATCCACAGCTTCGGTGATACGTTTAGCCCCGGTACA
>NZ_CM184198.1:3765000-5050000 GCF_059579525.1 Neobacillus sp. BP17
GGCCTTCATCGCTCACGCGGCGTTGCTCCATCAGACTTTCGTCCATTGTGGAAGATTCCCTACTGCTGCCTCCCGTAGGAGTCTGGGCCGTGTCTCAGTCCCAGTGTGGCCGATCACCCTCTCAGGTCGGCTACGCATCGTCGCCTTGGTGAGCCGTTACCTCACCAACTAGCTAATGCGCCGCGGGCCCATCTGTAAGTGTCAGCCGAAACCGACTTTCAGCTTTTCCTCATGAGAGGAAAAGGATTATCCGGTATTAGCACCGGTTTCCCGGTGTTATCCCAGTCTTACAGGCAGGTTGCCCACGTGTTACTCACCCGTCCGCCGCTAGACTCCGAAGAGTCTCGCTCGACTTGCATGTATTAGGCACGCCGCCAGCGTTCGTCCTGAGCCAGGATCAAACTCTCCAAGAAAGTTGATTAGCTCATTTGTTACGTTGGCTTAGTTCCATATTCGAAACTAAAAGTTATTGTTTGTTTGCACGATTTTGTTTGTTTAGTTTTCAAAGAACAAGTCTATTAATCTTTCGTCAGCCAATCGAGTGATTAGCGACATTTGTTATTTTAACATAACATTTAATCATCGTCAACTTCATTTCGAAATTACCTTTTTAAATCTTTAAATTAGTTATTTCGTTTCAGCGACAAGGAATATAATACTACCCTATAAACCATTCGTCAACCACTTTCTTTCAATTTATTTAAAATGAATTGCAAGTCTCCGAAGAAATTACTGGACTTGCAATAATCATGATTAATAACATACCAATAGAAAAGATAAAATAATTAGGTTTAGATTACTTTTTATAGGAAAAAATACTTTTGTACTTGTGTTTTGCAAAAGGAGATGACATGAAAGTGAGTATGGACTTCATGAAAAAAGAGGATGAAAATGGATTCGTTGCTCCTAGTGAACAAGAGCAATTAAATCAATCGGTTTTGGAAGAGAAAATGCCGGAATTTGATGTGATTGGAACAGCTCTGAACGATGTTTAAATGGCAAAAAACCTTTGCAAAAAGAGAAATCCACTCTTTCTGCAAAGGTTTTTTACCTTTTTAACGCCTTCATAATAACTGCTTCACCTTGTAATGAGATGACTTGATCATTCGCAATTGACACCCTGAATTTCTCTTTAACTTTTTGAGAGGAGTTTTGGATGTAGTTGGATAACTTATCTTTTTCATTCTCTGGTAAATTCATTCGGTTACACCAAGACTCATATTGGAATGTTTTTTCAAATCGATGTATTTCATGAACCTCAAATCCATTCACCTCAAGCATGTGGAGCCATTCACTCTTTTTCCAAGCGCGAAAATGACTGTAGTCCCGCCATTTTTCGACCGTATTATAAAATAAGTCATAGTCATCTTCTTCTGGAACAACATTATCATCAAGTAAAAACTGACCAGATGGCTTTAACACCCGATGAACTTCCTGAACAAATTTATTTACGTTAGGAAAATGGTGCGGAGCAATCCGACAGGTAACAATATCAAATACTCCATCTGAAAAAGGAAGATTTTCTGCATCCCCTATTATAAAATCGACATTTAAATGACCATTTGCTCGAATAAATTTTTCTGCTGCTTTTAACATTTCCGGAGTTAAATCCAAAGCTGTGACTTTCTTAAGCAAAGGAGCAAACGCATTAGCAGTATGTCCTCCGCCAGTAGCAATATCCAGTAAGTCTTCTTCGCCAGTGAACGTCGCCAATTGGACAAGTTTTTGCAAGTCCTTCCCATCCTTGTGGATGGCACTACTCACATAGGAATCAGCACTTTTTCCAAACTGATGTTTTACATCTTTTTTACTATCCATGTCATTTCCCCTATCCGCAACTTTCTATAATTCAACTATAATGCAGCTACTTCATAAAGAAAATGACAGGTATTTTATAATTTACCATAAGAAAAACTAATTGTATTAAATCAATTGATTTCTAATAGGATCGGACAATGGTCGCTTCCCATTACATTACAATGAATGTCCACATTCTTAAGTCGCTCACGTAACTTTTCAGAGACAATAAAATAGTCAATTCGCCAGCCAATATTTCTTTCCCGGACTTTAGCCATATAAGACCACCAGGTATATGCCCCCTCTTGATCAGGATGAAAATGGCGGTAGCTGTCAATAAACCCTTCAGCAAGTAAGGAAGTCATTTTACCACGTTCTTCCTCAGTGAACCCAGAATTGCCTAGATTTGATTTAGGATTACGCAAATCAATTTCCTGATGAGCAACATTTAAGTCCCCGCATAGGACCACTGGTTTCAGTTGATCTAATTCCTTTATATGTTGAAGAATTCGATCTTCCCATTCCAATCGAAAATTAATTCGGGCTAGATCTCTTTGTGAATTTGGGGTATAAACATTGACTAAGAAAAAATCATCAAATTCTAAGGTAAGTATTCTACCTTCGTCTTCAGATTCATCTGTCCCAACGCCATACCGAACGGAAAGTGGTTTGTTTTTTGTAAAAACAGCAGTACCGGAATATCCTTTCTTAATTGCATAGTTCCAATATTGGTGATAACCATCCAACTCCAAATTAATTTGCCCTTCTTGCAGTTTCGTTTCCTGCACACAAAAGATGTCTGCATTAACTTCCTGAAAATAATCCAAAAACCCTTTTTTAACACACGCTCTAAGCCCATTGACATTCCATGATACTAATTTCATTTTTTGCGATTCCTTCTCCCTTAGTTACTAATTATTAATTTGTTTTTGATAGGAGACATTTTATCAGTAATGGTGCAATTGTGAAAGTAGAATGAACGCGAAATAAAAGGCAGTGGTTAACTGCCCTTTTTTAATGGTATAAAGTATTTTTCTGCTGCCTTGCCGGAAAACAGGTCAGAGGCAGGGACAATTTTTATATTTCGTTTTTCGAATTCATCTATCGATTGAAAAACACCAATCGAACATACCTTTCCTGTAATACCAACATGCCCAATCGCAATTCCTGTACCTTTAATTTCAGTAACCTTTGCTAGTCTAATCATTTGTTTGTACACGTGTGAAGAGGAGGAAATGTCGTCTAAAAATACATCCCTTTTAAGGATGGGAACACCTAGCTCTTTGGCTATTTTCGGGAATTTTGTGTTTGGGCTCGTCGCACTATCGATGATATATAATCTTTTTTTCTTAGCCACCTCAACGATTGCGCGAACAATTTGTTCATTTTCAACGGCAAGGGAACCCATATGGTTATTGATTCCGACAGCATATGGAACATCCTTTATTGCATCCTCGACAATTTGTTTTACTTCTGCTGGTGAAAGATCATTCGTGATTGGCCTTGGTCCAAGCCAGGATCTTTTCCCTCTTTTCGGTTCCATTGATAAATGAATCATTACTTCGATGCCGTATTTATGTGCCCATTTGGCATGTTCCTTCGAGTGCTCGGTAAATGGCATGACTGCAGCAGTAATCGGTATATCTCCTTCAAGGAAGTCCCGGACCCCACCTGTCCCGCCGCCAAAATCGTCAATAATAATCGCAGCCTGCAAATTTTTGACTTCTGTCTTTTCGGCTTTAGCTATTAATTGAAAGGAAAAAAACAGGAATGGAATGAGTATGAATACAAATTTTTTCATAAATGACCCCCAATTTGACTTTTGAGGTTAATTTACCCTATCCAATCATAAATTAGACAAAAAAAAGAGAGAGCAAAGCTGCTCTCCCTTCTAAGGATTACTCCTCATCAAATACATTAACTTCTTTCATTTTGTCACCATTTTTCATTTTAAGAGCAGTCTCGAGTCCTGATGTCACTTGACCAAAAACAGTGTGAACACCATTTAAATGAGGTTGTGATTCATGAACGATGAAGAACTGGCTGCCCCCTGTATTTCTACCAGCATGCGCCATTGATAAGGAACCTGGAACATGCTTGTGAGGGTTTCCTTCTGTTTCACAATTAATTGTGTAGCCTGGGCCGCCCATCCCAGTTCCCGTCGGATCTCCTCCTTGGCTTACAAAGCCAGGGATGACACGATGGAAAACCACACCATTGTAAAAACCTTCGTTCGCTAATTTTTCAAAATTCGCAACTGTACCTGGAGCTTCATTAGGGTAAAATTCAAGCTCCATCTTTTCTCCATTTTCCATTACTATGTATCCTTTTTTAGCCATTAAAAAACACTCCTTTATGTAAAAATCATTATTATCATACACTTTTCAAGTAAGAAAAGAAAGTTTCGCACCCTAATTTTCGATGATTGGTTATATTTCTGAGTTTGTAGTGGTAATATAATAGTACCCCTTCCGAACATTCGCTTGTTGCGGGACACTTAACCACTGTACGGACGGAAGGGGCAAGGTGTAACTGACGGTTACATCGCAAAAGCCGAGATGAAAATCTCGGCTTTTTGTCTGTTAATCTTTTCGTTTTGCCATCCAGGTGTAAAAAGAATAAATAAATGCTAAAAATAGCAGGTAGCCAAAAAACGAATAAAGGTGTTTCCAGTTCTCAGCGTGTTCAAACCATCCCAACAATTCCGCAAATCTTTCAAAGATGGGCATTAAAAGACTGATGAATAAGATTACTCCTGCCTTCCCCCATTTATTCAACCGGTCCATAACCCGTAGGAAAACGACAATAAACACCGGTATCACCACAAGTGTAAACCCAATATTAATGGAGAAGACATTTGGGATTGGCCTCATAGGAAACTTATATATGCCTTTACCTACTAAATATAGATCTAAATAGGTCGCAAGCAAGGTTGCTAAAAACACCGTTGCAAAGGAAGGGTTAGTCCAAAATCGAAATGGCTTTTTTCGCGATGGCTGCGAGTTCGAGTCGTTCAAGTGTTTTACAGTATTCATTTATTATCTCCCCGTCTATTTTTTCATGGTCCTCAATTAAATAATCCACCACATGATCATCTTTAAACCAATCCCCTTTTTCAGCCTCCGTTTGGCTGACATTCTTCCAAGCGTACTGAAGGGCTGGACTATATATTTTTCTTGCCCGCGGTCTAAGCTGACAGGCTTTTAAACGTGTTTGATAGGCAAATCCCGGAATCCCTTCGTTAACGTTATTAAAAATATGCGGCCAGTAATCCTTCCTTGATCCGGTATGCGGATGGTTTTTTGCCCAGTCTAAAACTTGTTTTAACCGCTCCCTGTTTTTAAAAAGGATCGTATATAATCTTTTTCCAAGTAAAATACGCTCATGTAATGACTCAAACTGATGGAGTGTTTGCCCTGCTAGGTTCTTTTTTCCATAAGGAAAAAGAATATGGTTAAATGAAAGCAAATCTTGGAGGATAAATTCGAATTTATTTAACACACCCTTTTGGTAAAGCGGATTTTGAACTACTCGTTTCTCCAAATAACTTTGTTCATTGATAACCAGGGCGATGGCAAGGATATAGGCTTCTTGGGTATGCCAAAATTGATTCCAAATGGTTTCCATGAAGGTTGAAATATTGAGATAAGAACATAAATAAAATAATGGTTTATTTTTCCTTAAACTCTCCTGATACAGCAAAAATTGCGGGTATACATCTTGGAAAATCAGCCAATTCCCACGCTCTAAAAAGGCAAAAAAGGTTTCACTATCTTTTTTCGAGAGCAAACGGGTGAGAAATTCTCCCTTTAAGTCGGTCATGTTCCAGCCGCCATTACGGGAAACCATATGTCCAAGGAATGCCCAATGAATTTCAGGATGGAGAAGGTAAAATTCTAAGTAGGCCTTTGTTCTTGTGACATTATTTAGGTTATGCACGGCTGTCTTTCCTCTTATTTGCTCTAAAAGCGCACCATCTGCTTCCGTAAGTTTGGGCGGCATCGCTGCTTGTTTGCTCTTATTTTTTAATTCTTCTCTAATCATTTCAAGTGTTGTTTTTTGGCGATTTCTCGTAAAAAAAATGGCTCATGACCTCCTATACGAATTCTCCTTCCACCAATGGAATATGTATGAATGAGAATAGATTTCTGGGAGAGGAATGAGAAATACCTATGATTAATACTAGCAAGGGCATCGATTGGCTTATTGAAAGGCTTCGAGCAGACCAATCTCCCAACGGATCATGGAATTACCCTTTTGAAACAGGATTGTCAACAGATGCCTATACGATCATTTTATTGCGGACATTGGAATTAAATGATGAAGAATTAATTCGAGGCTTGGTGGCGAGGATTTTTAGTAAGCAAGAAAAGAATGGGGCTTGGAAGCTTTTCTACGATGAGGGTGATGGCAACTTGACCGCCACCGTGGAAGCCTATTACGCATTGTTATATTCAGGGTATGCCAAGAAGGATGACATGCGTTTGCGAGCGGCGAAAAAATTTATTTTATCCAAAGGCGGCTTAGAAGAAGTAAGTATCTTTACCAAAGTGATGCTTTCTTTAACAGGACAATATATTTGGCCAGATTTTTCACCTCTTCCCATTGAAATTATCCTCCTGCCACATTATTTTCCAATTAATTTTTATTCCTTTTCTGTCTTTGGGCGAGCCAATCTAACACCAATTATTCTACTTGCTGATAAAAAGTTTTTTATCAAAACGTCAATGAGCCCTAATCTTTCGGAACTATATTTACACCGGCAGCAGGAAAATCTCTGGTTTCGCTCCTCAGAATACCGTTCCCTTCTTTCATTTATCAAGGATGGAGTTAAAAGATTAATGGGCTTACCTGAACAACTCCATCAGTTAGCGGTCAAACGGGCTAAGTACTACATGCTGAACCACCTCGAACCCGACGGCACTTTTTATAGTTATTACAGTTGCACCTTTTTAATGATATTTGCTCTGCTGTCCCATGGGTACAAGAAAACAGATCCCGTAATCACCAAGGCTGTGAACGGGTTGCTTGCGATGAAATGCGATATCAACGGCCATCCCCATATGCAGTACACAACAGCAAATGTCTGGAATACTTCATTGATTGGTTATGCTCTGCAATCCGCTGGGGTTGCCTCAGATGACCCAATGGTGACAATGGCCAATCAATATCTTTTAAACCGGCAGCATCATAAATTTGGTGATTGGGTCATTCATAATCCAAAGACATTGCCAGGAGGATGGGGATTTTCAGATGTCAATACGATGAATCCAGATGTGGACGATACAACAGCATCACTCCGGTCTATTTCGAGAATGAATCCTCTTGAAAGGCATGTCTGGGACCGGGGCCTTAACTGGCTTTTATCGATGCAAAATGACGATGGCGGCTGGGGAGCGTTTGAAAAAAATACCGATACAAAATTATTCGAATTTCTCCCCATTGAAAAAGGAGAATTTTTGCTAACAGATCCATCTTGTGCTGACATTACGGGGAGAACGCTAGAGTTTTTGGGGAATTACACGAATCTATCGAGGGACCATAAAGCAATCCATAAAGGGGTGGAATGGCTGTTAAGTAATCAATTGAAGGATGGTTCTTGGTATGGAAGATGGGGTATTTGCTATCTTTATGGAACATGGGGAGCCATAACAGGGTTATTAGCCGCTGGGATTCCTTCCAATCATGCAGCTATCCAAAGATCCGTAAAATGGTTAGATGGTATTCAAAATAAAGATGGCGGCTGGGGTGAGTCATGCCATAGTGATAGTAAAAAGGCTTATGTGCCATTAGGATTTAGCACCTTAACACACACTGCCTGGGCACTTGATGCCTTGATTGCTGCTTCAGAAGAACCTACAGAACAAATTAGAAACGGAATCACCTATTTATTAACTTCCCTCGAAAAAGAAGATTGGACTACCGCTTATCCGAAGGGGCAAGGTATGGCCGGTGGTTTTTACATTCACTATCACAGCTATCGTTATATTTTTCCTCTCATCGCCTTGTCCCACTATAAAAATAAATTCGAAGCATAAAAAACATCGCCGGGGAGCAGCATCACCCGACGATGTTTTATTCTGTTAGCAGAGGGACAAGCCCTTTATAAATATTAATAATTTCCTCCAGCTTCATGCGTACTAGACCACTAGAAGATGGCGCTACGAAATCGACAACCCCTGGAACAATGCTAGTGGTTTGTCTTCCCCACTGAATTACTTTTAACCCACTGTATTGCTGATAGACTCCTTTTCCAACGAAGCAGACTACCTTTGGCTTAAGCTGATTGATCTTCATCTTTAAGATTTCACTACCCTCCGTATACTCTTCTTTGGTAATTTCATCCGCTGCCTTTGTCGGTCTTTCAACAATATTAGTAGATCCAAATCCTAAATCTAAAAGCTTCGCATCTTCCATTGCTTCATATTTCCGTGGTGTTAACCCTGATTCGTACAATATCTTCCAAAAACGATTGTTTGGACTTGCATAATGATGCCCAAGTTCACTAGAGCGAATGCTTGGATTAAAACCAACAAATAAAATCTTTAAATTTTCCTTGAGAAGATCTCTGAGAGGTTCCATCGTATATCTCCTTATTAACAAGCCTTTTTATACTTACTCATCTTACCCCTAATGTGTAATATTTACTTTATTACATGCTGCTCAATGTTCCTAGTGGTAATCAGACTTGCCAATAGTCCCACTATTGCAACGATAACAAGCGAATAAAAAAGTTTCACATCTTGCAGCAGGAACAAACCGGTAATAATTATAACAGCATCCATCACAAACATAATTAACCCAACATTCATTCTAGACCATTTAGCAATAAGCAGGGCCAGCAGATCCATTCCGCCTGGACTAATATGATTTCGGAGCATCACCCCAACCCCGCTCCCAATGATTACAGCTCCTAGAATCACACTGCTAAGGACGGACAAATGAAACATTCCATTCAATGGCACCAGCAATTCAATCATAATACCGGAACAGATTGCTCCCATCACACCATTAAAAAAATACTCGGGGTCTGATTTGTAGGCGTACATGTAAACAGGAATATTTAGTAAGATAAATGTCATTCCAACTTTAAAACCCAAAATATATTTTAGCAGCAGGCTGATGCCAAAAAATCCTCCATTAATGATATGTAATGGCAGAATAAACCCATTAATACCAATCCCGATCATCGTGCTCCCGAATCCTATTATCGCCAACTTTTTCAGCATCTGATCATCCCTTGTCCAAATTCTTTACTATCACATATATGAAAGATTTAGGGACTTCATTCGGAGTGATTCATATCTGATTGCAGAAAAGGAGCCGCATCGGACTCCATTTAGGCTATTATTGCTTGCTTTTCTTTAGATTTCCGGGCTTGTTTTACTAAGGATACTAGAATCGTTAAAATAGGTAAAATCCATAAAAAAAGTGCAAATGGAAGGTATGCCATTATTGGTATTCCGACAATGGTACTGCACATAATGGCAAGCACACTCCAGGGCACCACCCCCGGAAACAACATGGTGGAATCCCCCATGACTCGAGCTAACTCTTCTTTACCATATTTACTAGACCAATGGGGCAGAAAAGACCTGCCAGTGAGAATAATCGGCAGCGTTTGATTTGCCGCGATTAACGTGATCAAAAATGTCGCCAGCATTGTTTTTAGTGTGTCGCCAGTTAGCGTGCGGGATGATTGTAACCATCTATCTAAATAGGGCTGAATGACATTCATTTCTTCCAAAAGTCCATTATATGCACCTGCTAAAGCTAGAAATAGTAGCAATTCATACATATGAAGGAACCCACCGCCTAGCCCCTCGATTCCATGCCACAATGAGAATACGAGTTTTGGCCACGAAGATCCACTGAAAAGTGCGATGGCTGCTGCTGATAGAATGCTTGTTAAAAAAGCATAAACGATACTAATTCTTAAAAGGACAAATATAATTAAGATAGACGGTGGGATAAATTTAATGAGAGAAAGATCATTCCAACTTACAAGTTGCTGCTTTGAACCAGCCGTACCTGAGACTAGATAGTCCGCCGCTCCATAAAAGCAAAAGCATAGAAAAATAGCGGCTAGCGTAGTAAAAAGCATCGCTTTCCATTGTCTTTTTAAGGGCAATTCAACTGTATGTGACAATAGTTGATGGGCGCTTGAAAACGGGGAAGTTCTATCTCCTACAAATGCACCTGAAACCAAGGCGCCTGCCACCAATTCGACGGGAAGTTTCAGAACGATTGCCGTTCCGATGATTGGTATGCCAATTGCACTTAAAGTCCCGACCGTTGTTCCCAGCAGCATGGAAAATACCAAAGCACAGAGAAAGGATAAGACAAAAAAATGATTTGGAACAATAAAATGCAGAGCAATTTCCACCATTTGCTGAATAGTCCCTGCTAAATACCAAGATGGCAGTAAAAAACTCACCAGAAATAAAATTAAGATGACGATTCTAGTTTTGTTCACACCCAAAATACTAATATGTAGAATCTGTTTTAAACGTAAATTTTTTCTCGCAGCCAACCAAGTAAGTATGAGATAGCCTGGAAAAAATCCTATGACTAGCGGATGATGAAAGATGACTGACCAAACCACCCCTGTCAAGGTAACGATTAAAAGGAGCGATACTTGCTTTAAAGAAAAATGAATATTCATACCAACCCATCCTTTATGAAAGAAACATCTCTAATTATAAGGAAAAGCACCCCTTTCGAAAAGTAATTTCTACCACAAAAAAGAAGCCGCAAACTTGCGACTCCATTGCAGCTCCCCAAATGTTGAAGGGGAGCTATTTCTTTTTAGATAATTTCTTCTAGCTGTTGGTAGAGACTATCACGTTTATGTTCCCGTTCCTCTAATTCAAGATAAATTCTTTGCAGCAATTCAAGTTCACGTTCCTCACTAAGTTTTTGTTTTAAAAGCTGAATTTCCGATTCAATTTGCTCAATTTTTTCCTCAATCAAGGCTGACCCCACTTCTCCCACTTTTGATGCCTTAGGTGAGGAAGTTTTCGTCAACACTGGCCTTTCCGGCTGTTTTATCTGGATTGTTTCTTCCAATTTGCTTTTTGCCCAATCATAATTCCCGTCGAAATAGCGAACAGTCCCATCCTGGAGCCAGTATATTTTCTTAAACAATTTATTGAGAAAATAACGGTCATGGGACACAGCTAAAATAGTGCCATTAAACTGTTCAAGCGCTTCCTCTAACACCTCACAGGAATCAATATCGAGATGATTGGTTGGTTCATCCAGAATCAAAAGATTAATATCCTGGTACATCAACTGGGCAAGTCTAAGTCTCATTCTCTCCCCGCCGCTCAGTTGACTAACCTTCCGAAAAACGGCTGGCCCGTAAAATAAGAACCGGGCTAAAATATGACGAGCCTCTCCTTCATTGACGACGACTTCAGACCGAAACACGTCAATCAGCTGTTGTTCGCCAATATCCGTAAAGACATGTTGTGACAGATAACCTGCCTTTACATTGCTGCCCACCTTGACAACACCTTTATCTGGCTCCATTTCCTTCAGAATCATTTTTAAAAGTGTGGATTTACCGGTACCATTTTCCCCGACAATTGCAGTGCGGTCCTTATATTGTACGAGCATGTTTACTTTGTCAAACAAGTTCTTCCTTCCAAAACTCTTCGCAATGTCCTCTATGACGATTACATCTTTACCGCTTCGATCATGGGCTTCGAAATCAATCGCCATTTTTTTGACGTCTATTTTTGGGCGGTCTAGTTTTTCAATTCGATCCAGTGCCCTCTGCATATTGGTCGCCCGTTTATGAAGGGCAGCACTTGGTGGATTGGAGCGGTTCGCCCAGTCACGGAGACGCTTTATTGCTTCTTTCATTTTTTTTATTTTTTTCTGTTGTTCTTGATATTCCTGAAATTCTCTTAAGAGCCGTTCTTCTTTTTCTTTCACATAACCGCTGAAATTCGTATGGTACAGTTCAATTTCTCCATCTTCCATTTCCATCACTTTCGTGACCACTTCATCTAAAAAGTAACGGTCATGTGAGATGAGAATAATCGTTCCTGTATATTCCTTTAGAAAGGCCCCCAGCCATTCAATCGCTTTCATATCTAAATGGTTGGTCGGTTCATCTAGCAGAAGAAGCTCAGGATTTTTCAATAAACTCAAACCCAATCCAACTTTTGTTTTTTCTCCGCCGCTTAATGATGAGAAGGGTTTATCAAGCAGGTCGGTAATATTCAACCCGTTTGCAATCCTATCCAATTGGGCATCCATTTCATACCCGCCATTTAAGATAAATTCATCCTGGAGCTTTCCATATTGATCCATTAATCTTTGGAGGTGTCCTGGTGCAGCTTCATCTCCCATTTCAACTTCTAATTGTCGAAGCTTAGTTTCGGTGGCTGTTAATTGCTCAAATGCTGTTTTTAGTACTTCTTTACTTGTTAGTTCCTTGAAATCAGGTATCTGGGCCAAGTAACCAATCTTCAAACCCTTTTTCCAATGAATAACCCCTTCATCAACCGATTCTTGGTTGGCTAATAGCTTTAATAACGTTGTTTTACCACCGCCATTACGCCCGACAAAGCCAATCCTGTTTCCTTCTTGTACTTCAAAGGATAGATCTTTAAAAATTATATTTCCGCCAAATGATTTGGTAATATGGTTTACACTGCAAATAATCATGTTCATTCTCCTTATTTATATAAATTAAGATGAACACTCTCTTCCGAATAAAAAAAGCCGCGGGCATCTTTTATGACCCGCGGCTAGTTAAAATTAGGCATGAAAAAAGAGTGCAGATTTGCGCACTCTCTTCCTGCTTATTTAAAGTGGGTAAAGAGATGTGTTATCGTTCCATATTCATTTTGTGATTTTGAAAAAAGGGCAGACTACCCCCTTTGAAAATTACACCATGAAAAATTGCACGATAAATATTGAGTGCTTCCAACCAAAGTAACCGTGCATAAATAGAACGTTTCATCTCTTCTCCACCTCCGTTTCCAATTAGTTAGTTTCATTGTAAATAGTTCTGATACCGATTGCAAGCCTATTTTTTCTGATTAATCTAAAGGTTAGGAATTCAGATTTCGCCGCTTGGGGCGGTTATTTCGCGGACCCTCGGGTGGATTTCGCCAAATTGAAAAGTTATTTCGCCAATTTTCCGTGTTATTTCGCTTACTTGACACTTTTTTTCGCCAATCTTCATTTAATGAAGGTACTTTTTACGAGATCCCTGCCTTCTGCGATAGACAAACTTCCTAAAGTCATCTTCTTTTAGATTACCATCATAGATCAAAAATAATAATGATTGGTACTCTGGATACCGATCCTTGACGAAAAGGGCGAACTCCTTCCGTTCGCCCTTTTGCATCAATTTAAACTCTTCCTGGTTAATAATATCTTCAATCTTCTTTTCATAATAAGCTTTTGTATCTTCCCACTTTTCCTTGCGATTCTCCAATACATCTCGGGCATACTCAGGCAATTTCTCAATCACAAGATCAATATAGCCCTCTGACCACATAATCATTTTATCCTTTTCGGGAAGTTCAAAAACCATATGCATTAGTTCAAGATCATCTACTGTATCATTCGCTGCAAATTTCCCGACCCGATTCATCTTGTTATTCACCTCGTGACCATTAGGTTAGACTTCTTCTAAGGTATTCTTAATATCATAACTCTTCTTCTTTTTCTCTAGCCATGTTGCGTACTCAGAGTCAATTTTCTGATCTAGTAATGTTTCTTTTATTTTAGCCTTACTGTCATTATAATTTGCTTCTTTTCCCTTCTTTTTAGCCTCTACTTTAATAATATGGTACCCATACTTTGTCTTTACAGGCTTACTAACTTTTCCGACGGCAAGGCCAAATGCTGCATCATCAAATTCTGTGACCAAGGTACCTTTTGCAAAATAACCAAGTTCGCCTCCAGCATCCTTCGTACTCTCATCGGTCGAATATTCTTTCGCTAACTTTGCAAAATCTCCGCCATTGTTTAACTTTTCTTTGACCTCATTCGCGGTTTTCTCATCAGCAACTAGAATATGACTTGCTTTAATTTGCTCGGCTTGGGCAAATGTATCTTTGTTTTCATTAAAATAAGTCTTCATTTCCTCATCGGTAATGGTAATTTCCGGCTCCAGCAATTTTTTAATCGTCAAGTAATTTTTTAGATCTTGTTTTAGGTATGTTAAAGAAGTATTGTTGGTTTCAAGCGCTTTATTAAAGGCTTCTTCGCCGCCATATGATGCTTTTAAAGTTTCAATTTCTTGATTCAGTTCACTATCTTTAACACTAACTTTTTGTTTTTTAGCTTCTGCAGCCACAATTTTTTCGCTTATGATTTTATCCACGGTAGCAGGACCGTACTGTTCGACCATTTCACTATATAGCTGGTCTTTACTAATGGCCTCTCCATTAAACGTTGCGACTGTATCCTCCTTCTTAAGGGTGAAACTTAGTAAAATTACTGACGCTACAATAAGTACTGATAGGATTATTACCATTATTTTATTTTGTTTTAAAAATGACATTTTTCTTGATACTCCCTCCAATTAATCCGCAAGTTTCACTTTTACAGTGATTTGTTTTCCATCGCGGTAAACTCCCAATTTTATTTCATCCCCCTTGTTTACTTTCGTATATAGATATTTTCGTAAATCAGAGGAACTGGTAATTTCCGTGCCATTCATGGAAACAATAATATCTTTTACTTGGAGTCCAGCGTTTGCAGCTGCTGAATTGGCCTCAATATTTGTGAGCATAACACCTTTTGTTGTGCTTGGCAGGTTTTGCCAATACATTTGTGCCACTTGATTAAGATCGGCAAGTCCTACCCCAAGATATGGACGGTCGATTTTACCATTCTTAATTAATTCATTTACAATGGGAATTAGATCATTACTAGGAATCGCAAAGCCTAATCCTTCGACACCACTCTCTGAAATTTTCAAACTATTAATGCCAATCACTTGTCCTTGTGGGTTAATTAAAGCACCCCCGCTGTTCCCAGGATTAATTGCTGCATCGGTCTGAATAACATTGGTATCCCAATTTCCTGCAGAGGTTGTAATGGCAATACTTCGGTTAGTTGCACTCACAATCCCTTGTGTGACTGTTCTTGAAAGATCAAGTCCAAGCGGGTTCCCGATGGCATAGACCTGGTCGCCTGGACGAAGTGTTGACGAATCACCAAAATCAGCCGTTGCCGTCACGTATTTGGCGTCAATTTTTAAAACAGCGAGATCCGTTAAAGCATCTGTGCCAACCACTTCAGCGGTGGCTTTTTCACCGTCATACAAAGATACTTCTAGTTTCGTAGCCCCTTCGACGACGTGGTTATTGGTGACAATATAGGCTGTATTATTATTTTTTTGAAAAATAACTCCCGACCCCGAACCGCTTTCCACACTTTGCGAAGAACTAGAATTTCCATAAAAATTATTCTGTTGTTGCTGGTAATTGACAATCCCGACAATCGCCTTCGATACCTTTTCAACTGTATCCGCAATCGAATTAGAAGTTGTCGCTGTTGGCTGAGCTACTACAGGTTTGACCGCAGTACCTTGTTGAGAACTAATTGCCTCTTGAGACTCCACTTTCGGGAAATGATCTTTTATGTAGTCTGTATGTGGCAAAATCGCTAATGTCAATACAGACCCAATTACCCCAGCTGCAAGTGTGGAGGCAAATCCCTTTACGTTCCGTTTTTTCATTTTCTTTTGATCCACTTGATTGGTTGTACGCGTTGGTTCCATTCCTGGTGTTACTGTTGATTTCGTTGCAGGTTCAAATTCAGATTGTGTTTCTTGTTCCTTACGATTCCCAAAATCATTTGTTTCCACTGTGAAGGTCGCATCCACTGCATAGGAATTTTCTTCAGTATGGTTGATTTTAATTGACTCCTCTAATTGTTCTTTTGCTTTTGTAATTTCTGTTAAATCAGATGTATTTGGTTGATCTTTATCGAATTCATTATCATTTTTATAATCCATTTCATTCAATCTCCTTTAAGCATTCTTTATCTTATCTTTACTTTACCTTGCAAATCTTAAGAAATTATTAACAAACTATAACGGCTTTTAGAAATATCTACGAATTTTTATCTTTATTGAACAAAAAAGCTGCAGGCATTAGCCCACAGCTTCTCGCAATTTTTATAGTTTAATGACGAATTTTGTTCCTTTTCCCTCTTCACTGAAAACATTAATTTCCCCATTATGAAGGAGAACCAATTGCTTAACAATCGAAAGGCCCAATCCAAATTCTCCATAGGGGTTACTGGTCCTAGAGATATCAGCCTTATAGAATCGGCGCCAGATGTTTTCTATCTCACTCGGATCAATGCCAATCCCGGTATCCTCCACTTCAATAATAGTCGACTGCCCTTCCTTTCGCCCGCGAAGCCAAATCGTCCCGTTCGTGGTAAATTGAATGCTATTTTTGGTAATATTAATTAAAATTTGAATCAGTCGGTCATAGTCAGCATTTACAATTACTTCTGGTTCTGCCTCAATTAGAATCTGATTATTTTTATCCTCTGCTTGCAGCATTAATTGATCTTGAATAATCTCAAATGCCTCAAGGAGTTGGATATCTTCTCTGTACAACCGAATTTGATTGGAGCGTATTTTGTCATAATCCAAGTTTTCATTGACAAGGCGGATAAGTCTTTTTGCTTCTTGACTTACAAGATTTATTCCTCTTTCTTTATCTTCCTCTGGAATCATATCATTTTTCAAGCCTTCGATGACGCCGCTAATAGTCGTTAAGGGCGTCCGCATTTCATGGGAAACATCCGATAAAAATTGTCTTCGTCTATTTTCTAGACTTTCAATTTCCTCCATCGAGGTATTAATTTTATTAACCATATGATTAAAATCATTTGCTAATTCACCAATCTCATCGAAATTTGAAGATGCAACGTGGACATGATAATTTCCCGCTGAGACAAGTGAGGTTGCTTCACGAAGACGTTTAATCCGGTGCACATGAATTCTCGATAAAAACCAGCTAAGCAGAAAGGAAACAACAAGCGCAATAATAATGGCGTACATAATATACTGATTAACACGATGAACCATGGCACTAGAGCCGCTAATCGGTGAGGTTAATAGAATTCCACCTATAAAGGTTCCATTATTAAGATACGGTAAAACAACAAAGGTAACACCTTCTTGACCGAACCTTTTAAAATCACTATTTACCACAAGGGTTCGACCTTTAGAAATCCGATCCCAATCCTTGTCAGACAAACCTCCAATAGCTGGACCCTGTTTTCCAACAGCATATAGTTTTCCATATTGATCAAAGATACTAAAGCTCATTTTTCTTGTTGTCAACACCGAACTATAACGATTAATAATTTGGTCCGCCGCTTGTGGAGATTCATCAATCTCGGAAAGAATCGCCTTCCCGTAGGATATCAGTTCATTTACTTTATTTTCATAGACCAAATTTTCAACATAATGCGCAAACAACAAACTTAATACTAAGAAAGCAACAATTATAATACTGATATGACTGAAAAATTGTTGGTAAATGTATCTAAACTTCATCCGTTTTGATTGACTCATCAAACTTATACCCTACCCCCCATACAGTATGGAAGAATGGCTGTGCAGTTGTTTCAACTTTTTTCCGAAGTCGTTTAATATGGACATCCACCGTTCGTTCGTCCCCATAAAACTGATAGCCCCACACTCGTTCCAGAAGTTGCTCCCTTGAGAATACTTGGCGGGGATGTTCAACCATATAGTAAAGTAAATCAAACTCTTTTGGTGTTAAATTTGTGACCGGGGTACCGTCGACGATCACTTCACGTGTATTTTTGCTAATTTTAAAATGTTCTGTCTGAAGGAAATCGCCACTTTCCTTAGGTACTTGGGGTTGGAACCGCCGTGTTACTGCCTTAATTCTTGCCATTAATGTCAGCGGACTGAATGGCTTGGTCACATAATCATCCGCACCCATTTCAAGACCAAGCACCTGGTCGGACTCACTGTCTTTGGCTGTTAACATGATGATTGGAACCGTATAATTTTCTTGACGAATTTTACGGCAGATGGTTACTCCGTCCATACCCGGGAGCATCCAATCGATAATAGCTGCATCCCAAGTCTCTTCTTTAATGCGGTTATATCCTTCGAGTCCGTCATTCACAAACTCCCCATCTATCCCTTCTTTGGCAAAAAACATTTCAATCATGGAACAGACACTTTTATTATCTTCGATCACTAAAATTCTCAAAATAATTCAACTCCTACTGATACCTAAAATGTTCTTTTTATTAAGTTTATCTCAAAATTTAAGCATATCAACTATAAACACCATTCTTCCATACTAATTAATAGTTTGTTCATAGTTTATTAATATTTCTCCACAAAAAAAGGCTTGAATCACTTCAAGTCCCCTTAAAATATAGTGTACTATACCTTTTATCTTTAATTGTCTTGAATTCCCTTTAAGATCATTTCGACAAAAATCTCCGCAACTTCTTCGTCTGTGCAGTTTCCATCTGGATTAAACCATTGGTAACTCCAATTGGTAATACCAAGAATCCCCATAGTAATGATAGGGGCATTTAGTTCAGCACGGAGCTCCCCATTTTCCATACCGGCACGAATTAGTCCTTCAATGTTTAGTCGGAATTGGTCTCTTTTTTGTTCAATTATTTTAAGATGCTCGGGACTTAAATTATTCATTTCCCGAAAGAAAATTTTAGCAGCCGCACCTTGGGTTGTTATATTCGTAATTAGCATATAAACATTCGCAGATAATTTTTCCTTGAATGATTTTGAAGTGTCATTTAATATATGGTCCTGATTATGAAGTAAACCGTCTATATAACCAAGATGGATATCCATTAGTAATTCTTCCTTACTCGAAAAGTAATAGTAGAAAGTTCCCTTTGTAACACCAAGTGAATCAACGATGTCTTGAATGGACGTTTCGGTAAAACCCTTTTTTTCAAATAGACTGATGCTTTGTGCTGTAATTTTTCCCTTCACATTATGTCCTCGCATTCTCTTATATGTCTAATGAGAATTATATCATATTCAATAATGCCCCTTAAGCACCAACGAGGATCTAAATTGTTTTAGAGTATTCATTCTCACTAACGAAAATCCCATTAATACCTTTTTGTTAATGATCTTTTTTGCTTGTTCATTACTTCATACGACTTTTCAATGATATCTGTTAGTACATCTCCTTTATAGATTCGACCAAGCTTCAATCCTTGTTGGTAATATTCAACGATTTCATCTAGCAACTTCGAAGTGTCTTTTGTAATTCTTACATTTAATTGAATTCTTTCGTTTTCAGACATGTTATTCACTCCTATATATCCATTAGCAATCTGCTAGCACTTTTCTATCCTGTTGTTATCATCTATTAATATACTATATTTCAACAAATTTTTCAGCAGAAACAAAAAAAATGATCATCAAATTGATGACCATTTCAGACTGTCGACAATTTCGAAGGATTCGAGGTTAAAAATCGACAGTCTTTTTTGTTTGGCTAACTACATTATACTAGTCAGTTGATTTCCGTTCCAGCCGGCTTCGCTTTCCGCGGGCGGTTCGGGGAGCCTCCTCAACGCTTTCAGCGCCTGCGGGGTCTCCCCTGTCCCGTACTCCCGCAGGAGTCTTCGCCGCCTTCCACTCCAATCAACTTGTACTTACTTATCATTTTTCCAAACTTCTCTTTTTCTCTGGAATCACGATTGTAGCTACTGTCCTTCTTCTTCTCCCCTCTTTTGGTTCGTTTTTAATAACTTTTTGATAAACAGCTGAAAGTTCGTTTATAAATTCCACATACTCCTCATCATTTAAGTGGATGGATGCTTGTCGGAATGTGACACCATCGGTAACTAGATCGATGCTGTCCTGATCTAAGTATCGATCATATTCGCCCATTAAATTGGCCATAAATTTAATAAAAAGGCTCATATGTTCATCTCTTGAAAGCTTATTTAAGTCTTCAGGTCCAATGGATACCTTGTTAGGATTATGGATGGAATAAACTTTTTCGACTGTTCCTCTAATTGGAATTTCATCTACTATATGAATGACTTCTGCTTCAACTAATTTTTTTAAGTTGCGATACAATGACGCTTGCGGGATATCTGGTAGAAATTCTTTTAATTGCTGCGCTGTAAGTTGTTGGTTAATTAAATACTGGATGATTCTCATTCGAACAGGATGCAAAATAACGTCAACAGTTGATTCATTTATCATATTAAATTAGCTCCTATATATTATTATCATTCTCAATAATGAGAATATTATATTCTTTGATTGTTGTAAAGAAAAAAAGGAAATTACTTTTTAATTTTTCAAAAATGATTGAATCTGTTTTGTGATTACATGAATTAGCTTACTTCTACCAATATTAAAGTGAGGGGGTTGCTAAGTATGATTTTATCTTTGTTAATGGGATATTTCCTGTTAACCCAACCGGTTACTAATGTACAAGATCGTCTAACTATCACCAAGGACGGCCATACAGTAACTACGATTAATCGTGAGGATTTCACCTATTCCAAAACCGGCCTGCCATTATTAAATTCTAGAAAGTACAGTAGATTTTTGGATAATTTAAATAAACAATTTTCCATTGAACCAAAAAATGCCAGCTTGGATCAATATGGTGGTATTATTCCAGAAAAAGCCGGGTCTCAAATCAATCATCAAGCATTTACAGAGAAATTTTATGCTTATATTTTTAGTTCTAGACAAGCAAAGGTGATGGAATTACCTTTCCATACAGTTTATCCAAAGGTGGATAGCGAATTACTGAGTGATATTCGCAGTATGAGAATTGGGCGTTATGTTACGTCTTTTAATCCCAGTAATAAAAAAAGATCTACCAATATAGAACTGGCAACAAAAGCAATTAACAACCAGGTGGTTTTTCCGGGTGAAACATTTTCCTTTAACAGGGTAGTTGGTAAAAGAACAGCTGCGAAGGGGTATTTACGTGCCAAGGTCATCGTAAGAGGAGAATTCTCAGAAGACATTGGCGGTGGAATTTGCCAAGTATCCTCAACCCTATATAACGCTGTAGACAATGCAGGCATCAAGATTGTAGAGCGGTTTTCTCATTCCAGAAAGGTCCCTTATATTCCACCTGGACGTGACGCAACGGTTAGTTGGTATGGAGCCGATTTCGAGTTTAAGAATACCTATAATCAACCCGTATTAATTCGAGCAAGGACATTAGGCCATCTGTTAATAATAAGTGTATACTCTTCTGAAAATATTAATTACATACCGAAAAAAGTCCCAGCTCCACCATATTAAAAAGTCCGCAGCCAATGTGCGGACTTTTTTCTTATTGTTTTTTATTATTTAATGCACTCATTAATAGCTCCTCTGAAAACTCTGTTAATGCAGCATTATCCATTAGATTAAGATTGGTTTTAGGTGTGAAATTTTTTACCATATTTTTAAAAGGAAGTGCAACGTCTCTACGTTTTCCCTTTGTCACTCCAAAAACAGCAGCACTTAAACCAATGCCTAATAGAGAGGCCCACATTGCTCCTCTACTTTTACGTTTTCTTGCAAACATTTTGAGAAACGGTTGAGCTTTCATTTTTTTCATCTAAAGCACTCCTTCAAATTGAAATGGAAAGGATCCTGCCCTTCCATTTCCTTAATTTGCGCTTATTAAAAAGAGAATATAGCAAGAAATAAGAACTTAATTAGTTATTTACTGGTATGTCGGTTCCTTTTCAGTTTACATTACACATTTATTTATCCTTTTATTATTCAGACTAATTTGAAAGAACCTCTCACCTATATTTTACATAAACTGCTACAAGATAAATGAGGTGGTGTCTTTATTTATGGGAGGTTTAACTTATTTTGACTTCTTAGCCAAATTTGGTGTGGGTGGAGCACATCCTGGTGGAATTCCATTAACAAAAAATATTTTGTCCAATGAAGATATTACAAATAAGTCACGTATCCTAGATGCCGGCTGCGGCACAGGCCAAACAGCGGCATTTCTTTATCAGCATTATTTTGCAAAGGTAGTTGGTGTGGAGATTAATCCAATCATGATTGAAAAAGCAAAAAATCGATTTCAGTCATTAGGTTTACCAATCAAGTTGATCCAAGGGTCTGTTGAAAAACTTCCCTTTAAAGATGATACTTTTGATTTTATTTTATCAGAATCTGTATTAGCCTTTGTTAACAAACCTGTTGCGATTAGTGAATTTTTTCGGGTTTTAAAAAAAGGCGGACGGCTGATTTCCAATGAAATGACAATTAACTCAAAACTAAGTCCTCTAGAAGAATCTGAAATAATGAAGTTTTATGCTCTGGATTCTTTATTGTTGGAAGATGATTGGCGAAATTTATTTATTCAGGCAGGATTCAAAGATATTGTTATTAAAACAGAGAAAACGAATATAAGTCATGGCAATAATACCACTGAATTTCATTTCTCGAACAATTTTGAACCTGAATTATTTCAAATTTTAAATGAACATGGGAATATCATATTAAAGTATCAGGATGTTTTAAGCCATCGAATAATAACCTGCTCAAAACTTTAAATTATTGAAGCCTCTCTCCTCTAATGGTGAAGTGGCTTTTTATTTGAAGAAATACGGTTAATAATTTTTTTCTTATCAGATGAATATTAATAAGGTCTCGCCCTAAAAATATGAGGTGAAAGGAACGGTGAAATAATGGATAAGACGTTGGGTTACTTACGAGAAATTTTGTCAAATTACACAGATGATCATTCGGAAGGCGGGCATATTTACCGTAAACTAACCGAAGGCCAATATACCTCTGAAGGGTCCTTTGTTCGAGATTTAAATCAAAAAGAAATCAATTTTCTAAATAAAATACTTCCGAAAGAAATTAGTTATGCTAAAGAAGAGCAGGATGAAAAAAGAGCATATGAATTGAATGAAGTTTTCGAGCTTTTATTCTAAAACGGGCAAAGAAAGCGCTTTCCACACTAAAAGATGGCAGGATTTTCTGCCATCTTTTCTGGAAATAATTCATATTTTGTAATTTTATTTCCTAGGTAAGCGCAAGGTACGACAAAACGCCAACTAATCACTACGCCGATTCCGCAATAACCGACATAATACAATAAGAAACTACATAAGTTCTTCTTAAAAATCTCCCCATAACGACAAAATACATACTTCGCTCTTTGTTTCCATCAGATTATTCTAATGAAATTGCGATTGCAGCATCTAATGGATATCTTTTTTCTTAAATCTTCCACCACGGACTTCCGCAATATCCGCTACTGCTAAAAAGGCACTATCATCATTTTCAGTCACAATTTCCTTTAATTTTGCTTCCTCAAGACGATTGATCACGCAAAAAATAACTTTTTTATCATCACCTGAATATGCACCTTCACCATTAATATATGTTACACCACGACCGAGACGATTCATGATTGCGTCTCCAATTTGTTTTGCATTATCACTTATGATCCACACCGATTTGGATTCATCAAGCCCTGTAATGGTAATATCAATTGTTTTGTAAGCTACAAAATAGGCAATAAGCGAATACATTGCGCGGTCCCAAGTGAATACAAAACCTGCACACGCTAGAATAAAGAGGTTAAAAAACATAATGATTTCCCCAACAGAAAAAGGGAGCTTTTTATTAAATAGAATCGCTAAAATCTCGGTACCATCCAATGAGCCTCCATACCGAATGACTAATCCGACTCCAATACCAAGAGCAATCCCCCCGAATACCGTTGCAAGTAGAATATCTTGTGTAAAAGCTGGGACGGGATGCAGTAAAGTGGTTCCAATCGAAAGTATGATGATTCCATAAAGAGTGGATAAGGCGAAGGTTTTCCCTATTTGTTTATAACCAATAAAGAAAAAAGGTATATTAAGAATAAAGAGGAACATCCCTAATTTCCAACCTGTTACGTACGAAAGCATAATAGAGATTCCCGTGATACCACCATCAATAACATTATTAGGAACAAGGAATATTTCTAATCCTACGGCCATTAAGGCTGCACCAAGTGTAATTAATAGAATTCTTTGAAAGATCTTCCTCTTCGTTAATCTTCGATGCTGAATTTTTGCCATAATTGCTTCCTGCTGTTCGATTAAAGTCAATTCTTGTGTTCCCGACATTATCTGGCCCCTTTCAAAAATAATTTCCTACTTCCATTATATCGGATTCATCCTGCTAATTATAATCAAATGCTTATTTATTTCCTTACAAAATGAAAAAAGAGTTACCTCAATGTATGAAGTAACTCCTGAATTTAATTTACATCTTAGGAGACCCAACCATGACATTAGCCTTTGCCTTTCATGTTTCAATTATCAATCCCTTTTTCGAACCAAAAAGAGAAATGTTCATTGATCATTCAACTAATGTGTGTTTGTTCCGTTGAGGGAATTAATTCACATGGAATTAATGGAATTCAAATTCCCAAAAGAAACATTTTCGGTTTTACCGATAGAGACTCATTACTTACTCGTTCACAATCGGAACGAACACGTATGGTTGAGCCTCCTAAGATGTGAATGTTTATTTCTATCTTTTACACTTATATTATAACACGGGACTTTTTTAATTTACGGACTAGAAGTGTCAAATATGTGAATTATTGGATATGTAAGCGTTTGAACTGAGGGGTAACTTATCTTTAAGTATAATGGAAAGGATGCTTAACATCTTATGCTTAAAGCTATTAATAAATACGCGAAACCTTTTAACACAACTGATGATCTCGATCCATTAATCGATGCAATTGGTGATGCAAAATATGTCCTCCTTGGGGAATCTTCTCACGGAACCTCTGAGTTTTATTCACTCCGAGCAGAGCTATCCAAAAGATTAATTAAAGAAAAAGGCTTCTCTTTTATTGCAGTTGAGGGTGATTGGCCCTCATGCCAGAGTATCAATCAATACATTAAGGGATTTAACCATTCGACGGACGACGTACGGAGAGTACTGGAAAGCTTTAATCGCTGGCCTACTTGGATGTGGGCAAACCAAGAAATGATCGGACTTATTGAGTGGCTGAAGGATTATAATCAACAAACTAATCTTTTTCAAAAAGTTGGTTTTTATGGTTTGGATGTCTATAGTCTTTGGGAAAGTATGGATGAAATTATTCGCTATTTAGAAAAAACGAATTCCAGGAGCCTACAAGCCGCAAAAAACGCTTTTTCATGTTTTGAGCCCTTCAACCGCAATCATGAATCATATGCTGTTTCTGCAGGATATCTCTCTGAAGACTGCACGAAAGAAGCTCTTGAGCTTCTCGCCTCCATCCGGAAAAACAAATGGAAATTTGAAGACAATCAGGAAAGCAGCCTGAATATGGAGGTAAACGCCCTTGTCACCGCAAATGCTGAAGAATATTACAGGACAATGGTCAAAAGTGACTCTAAATCCTGGAATGTCCGTGACCATCACATGGTAGAAGCGCTCAACTCCGTGATTAACTTTTATGGAGATCGTGGAAAAGCAATCATCTGGGAGCATAATACCCATGTCGGGGATGCCAGGGCAACCGACATGAAAGAAGAAGGAATGGTAAATGTCGGTCAAATAATTAGGGAACAAAAAGGGTCGGAAAATGTATACATCGTCGGGTTTGGAACCTATAGCGGTACGGTAGTTGCATCGACTGAATGGGGTAACGACGTTCAAATCATGCAGGTACCTCCTGCTCAATTAGGCAGTTGGGAATCACTAATGCATAAGACCAGTCCGGCTAATAAATATTTACTTTTTACTGATCAGAACCGTAAGGAGTTTTCGACCACCATTGGTCACCGTGCAATCGGTGTAGTTTACCGGCCAGAATACGAACATTTCGGTAATTATGTTCCCTCGAACATGGGGCAGCGGTACGACAGTTTTATCTTCTTTGATCAAACAAAAGCATTGCAGCCACTTGTTTTAGAACATGTATTAATATGAAAACAAGTCTTCCTTCAAAAGTAGAAGGAAGACTTGTTTTATTAATCCACTATTGGATCTTTAAAATTATCAGTATTTTCCTCATCATAATTTTTTATTAAATGGTAATTTTATCTGGTTCACTCAATACATAAGCAATGGAATTATTCACATACTATTTTTGTTACTTAATTTTTTTACGAAAGAAGGATTACTTATGACAGTTGGAACACAAGTAAAACAAGCATTGGCAGGACTAAAAAGTGCTCAGGCAAGTTTTGAAACCTTTGCACTAGCCACAGATAACCAAAATGCAAAGCAACTTTATCAACAAGCGGCACAACAGACTCAATCTGTTCTTGATAGCCTTGAACCGCGCCTTCAAGAGATTATCAAGGAAGAGCCTCAGTATAATCAATAAAATGCAGTTTTAGGTTGGCATTTTTGCCAACCCCTTTTTGATATATTGAATCCCTTATGAAAGGAAGTTTACTTGTGACTATCGCTTCAAATGTTAAGCAATGTCTAGCTACTATGAATGGAATCGAAGCACAACTTGCTTCCTTCGCGCTAAATTCTTTAGATAGTGAAGCACAGGCTACATTTAATCAAGCCATGTTAACGGTTGGAGAAGTAAAAAAAGACCTCCAGTATCGTGTATTAGAACTTGAACGACATGAACCCCAATACAAAGGGTCATAAATCTTGAGGTGAGAAATGATGCCAGATTGGGTTTTTATAATAGTCCGTTCGATAGTCTTCTTGGTACTCTTATTTATTACCACCAAAGTACTAGGTAAGAAACAAATATCTGAACTGTCATTCTTTGAATATGTTGCAGGTATTACCATTGGAAGTATTGCTGGAGAAGTCGTAACGGGTTTGGAAGGTAATATGTTCCATGGTGCACTGGCACTTGTTGTTTTTGGATTCGTAACTTTTCTAGTGAATTTCTTAGCTATAAAAAGTAAAAAGTTTAGTGATTTTGCTGAGGGAAAAAGTACTGTTGTTATTAAGGACGGAAAAATTTTAGAAGAAAACTTGAAAAAAGAAAAATATACCATCGATGAATTATCGGCTCTTCTAAGACAGAAGAATATTTTTAAATTTGCTGATGTAGAATTTGCAGTGTTAGAACCGCGCGGAAATTTAAGTGCATTATTAAAAAGAGAAAACCAACCACTCACACCCAAAGATTTACAAATGAAAATGCCGAATGAGAAAGAACCACAAACGGTTATCATGGATGGAAATATTGTTGATGAATCGTTAAGATGTGCAGGAAAAGGCAGAGGCTGGTTATATACAGAGTTAGAAAAACTAGACGTAACCCTTGATAATGTATTCCTAGGACAAGTGGATTCATACGGAGAACTTACGGTAGATCTATACGATGATAAAATTCAAGTTCCAGCTCCCGCACAACGTCCACTACTTCTGGCTACCTTAAAAAAAATTCAGGCTGATTTAGAGATTTTTTCGCTTGAGACCGATTGCGAAAAATCAAAAGCAATGTATAAGCGAAATGCTAAGAAGATTCAAGAAACCATTGATGTCTTAAGTCCTTATTTAAATGGGTAATAACACTAAAAACACCAAAATAAAAAATAAAATCCTTATCAAGCTTATTTGATAAGGATTAATCATTTCTAACTATTCATTTTTATCGATTGACCATTTTGAATCATTTTTTGGTTACTTTTATGTGAATAAAAGCTATGCAGGATCATACCAACCATGACCAATCCCATCCCCCACCAAGATAGCAGCGTCGGGAAGGCGCTGTTTAGTAATAATAATTCTCCAATTACAGCGAATAATACCTCCACAGATTGTGTCGCCTCAACAGCCGCAAGTTTCTGCATATTTCCTCTAACAAGATCAGTTGCTTTAAAAAATAAAATGGTGGCAATGACTCCTGAAGTTATAGCAACAAGTCCGGATTGGATTATTTGCCCTTTGCTTGGAGTACCAATCGTAAATAGTCCATAAATCGATAAAACAATCCATAATGGAAGACTTGCTAAGGTCATCCCTAATACACGTTGGAAGACATCTAACCGTCCGCCACATATATCCATCATTTTTCGGTTTCCTAGCGGATAAGCAAATGAAGCAATTAACACGGGAAGAATACCTAGGGAAATCACACCAATTGAAATTTGATTGGCTTGTTCCATTTGCATCAAGATAATTCCTAGTAGGATTATTAATGACATACCCAAGCCCTTAAATGGGATTTTTCCCTTTTGCAGGATTGGACCTTTTTTAGTCATAACCCTTTCGTAAAAAAAGGGAGCAAGCAAAGACCCTGAGATAATGGTTACCTGCCAAGTGGCCGCAATGAGCCACCCTGGGGCATATGCTGCAGAAAAACAAATAGGACCATAAAATAATCCAAAGCCAACCGAACTCCATAATAGCCAACCACCTGGATTTTTTTTCATATCCCAAAGCAAGGGTTTAAGATTTTTTCTTCCAATTACAATAATAAGTAAAAAAGGGACCATAAAGAAATACCTTAAAGAAGCACTCCAAATCCAGCTGCCACCTGACTGGTCCATCGATCTGTTGAGGATAAATGTAAATGCAAAAAAGAAAGCCGCTAAGATCCCTAAAATAATCGGCCGCAATAACCTCAACTCCTTCTATTACATTATTAATATGTATATAGTGTATTTTCCATTATAATAGGGGAAGTATCAAGTTGTAATTTTTTTCTATATATGTGAATATTAACGTATAAAGTTTTTTGAGTAGTAATGAAACTTTATTGTCCCCCATTCGTAAGAAGGATGGAGAATTAAAAAAGTGAGGGTGATATTCATGTTTGGAAAAGTAGCTGCCGATATTTTAGGATTAAGTGATGTGGGCTCTGTTATTAAACCCGAGAATTATGACAAGGTAGACGCAGACGATTATGTCATGCATGAAGACAATGAAAAAATTTATTTTCTTATTAAATCCAAATCAGATGAATATTGCTTTACCAATAATGCTCTTATCCATTTAGATGGCACAAGTGCAACTAGCAAAAAACGGATGCTCCATCGTTATAGTTATGCTACCAACCGAATCTCAGACGTATATCTCGAAACCGCTGGAACGGTTGACCTTGACGTCGAAATTAAATTTAAAATTGGCTCCGTGCCTTTCTCCATTGATGTACATAAAAAACATATTGAGGAAATTAAGGATTTATATAAAGCCCTAATTAAAATTTCAGAAATATCACATGAAAATGAAATTTCCCTTCAGTTCGCTAAACAAAGCTTAGATGTTGCCTCCACTACTTTAGGTCGTGTGACAAGTGCAGACAGTAATTTGGTTGTACAATTCAAAATGCTTAATCAAGCGGCTTTTCAATGGTTAGAAGACAGCAAAAAGCAATATATAGTCAAAGATTTCGGGTATGTATTTGAAAAGTATATCAATAACTAAACCGTGAGGCGCATGAAAATTTTTCATGCGCCTCCTCTTTTATTTATAATCTATTAAAACATCTTCCAACGGCAAACGAGTGGTATTAAAAGCAGGTGCTGCCGCCTTCCCTACTGAAATCAACACAATTGGAAATAATCGATCTTCAACATTAAACATTTTCATAAATTTTTCTTTATCAAATCCACCCATTGGAACGGTGTCATATCCTCGATCTTTTGCAATCAACATCAATTGCATTGACACTAAACCAGCATCAAATGAAGCAATATTTTTTAAGACTTCTTCTGAAGCAAATGGATAGGTTTTATTGGTACCTTCAATTAATCGATTCATATTAGCCTCATCCATAAAACCAGCTTCAAAGGCACTTTGGTATACTTTTTCCACGCTTTTATACATTTCCTTATCACCTAAGACAGCAATAACAGCAGAAGCTGTTTCGACTTGTTCTTGATTATTGGCCACTGCTCTAAGTTCCTTTTTTAACTCCTGGTCTTGGATCACAATAAAACGCCATGGTTGTAGATTACTTGAGGATGGTGCTTGTGTTGCTTCTTTTAACATTTCTTTTATTTCTTCTTGAGAAATTTTATATGTTGAATCATATTTTCTAACGGAGTGACGTTCTTTGATAACATCAGATAAACTTTTCGTTAAAGTAGTTTGCATGAGAGATTTCCCCCTAATCAATTTAACTTACTAATAGTAAGCGCAAAATCATCTTACTATTAGTAAGTACCTTTCGTCAAGAAAATAAACTATGATATGATATCGATAGAAAAGTAAAAAAGAGGGATATTATATGAATGAACCGAACAACCAAAAGTGTATGACTCCTTCTGAAGAGGAAATTAAGCATATATGTACCAATTTTCATAATGCGATTGAATTTATTGGTAAACGTTGGATGGGCTCTGTTATTTTTTCACTTATGGAAGGCCCGAAGCGATACCATGAAATTTTTACTTCCATTCCTGGAATCTCTGATCGATTGTTAACCGAACGCTTGCGTGATTTAGAGAATGAAGGATTGATTATTAAAAGGGTGATTGCCACTTCACCTAAGAAAGTGGAATATGAATTAACTCCAACTGGGAAGGATCTTGAAGAAGTTATCCATGTGTTATTGAAATGGATAAAAAAACGAGGAAAATCCCGATGAAACAAAAAGGGTTACATCCATTTAATAGATGCAACCCTTTATTTATGGACTTGGCCGATGAAACAGCCCCATTACTTCAATCGTTTCTGTAATATTAACAAAGGAACGCGAATCGACTTCCGTGATTAAGTGTTTCACTTCATTAAGTTCGTATCTGGAAATGACTGTTATCAATACATTCCGCTGGTTATTTGAGTATCCGCCAACACCGTCCAAAACAGTTAAGCCTCGATACAAATTCTTTAGTAAATGATTCCTCATCTCTTCGCCTTTATCTGTAATAATCATTAGAGTTAATTTTGCATGATCCGTATAGATTGCATCGACTACTTTACCAGTCACAAAAATAGATACTAAGGTATAAAGTGCAGAATCCCAATCAAACAAAAATCCACTAATCATAATAACTACCGCATTCATGCCTGAAAGTAAAGTACCAATTGGAAAATCCCTTTTTCTTGCTACGATCATGCCAATAATGTCAAATCCCCCAGTCGATCCGGAACAACGGAAAACTATTCCGACACCTAAGCCCGTTAACGCACCACCAAAAATAGATGAAAGAATTCTATCATCTGCGATCGCAAATACGGGAATTACATACAGTCCTATCGAGATAACAATAACCGAAAAGATCGAATTCACGATAAATCTTTTTCCTAACATTTTATATCCAATAATTAACAAAGGAAAATTCAAAAGGAAATTTGCCACCCCTGTATTCACCGGTGAGATCATCCCTAATATCATTGAAATTCCACTTAATCCACTGCTCAATACTTCATGTGGGATTAAGAAAAGGTTAAAGGCAACCACAATAATTAGAGATCCCAATATCATTCCAACAATCTGCATGGTAAAAATCCTCCTAATACGAACAGGCATCAATTCTAATTCAAAATAATACCGATACTCTCACTTAAAGTAAAATAAAAAAATTAATTTAAAAAAAACAAATTATCTGTTTATTTCTGATTAGAAAATTACATATTGACAATTCTATAAAAATTCATTTACTATATTAATATATTTAATTTCATATGATAAATCCTCATCAAACCGATGAGGTAGAGGTCGCGGTTTTTATTAGTAAAGTGGACGAGATGTGAGAGACATTCATGACTCTACTTAAAAGGAAAAACTGCCGAAGTGTGCTTTTACTCTTCAAAAAGCATGCTGGGTCTGTCTTCAAATAGGAACAGAACTGTCACGATTATTTCTACCAGCTAATCGTGTTGAGCTATCTTTCGGAAGGTATGATGCGGGGTATTGTAATGCCATCGATTATTCCTCGATGGCATTTTTGTATTCCAAACTCCTTCACGAAAAAAAAGAAAAAAGAGGAGTCAAGACTATGCAAACAGCTAGAGTATTAAAAGAATCTGAATATACCAGTGATTTAACACTAGAAAAAGCTCCATCGGACTTAAAAAGAGGGTTAAAATCTCGTCATCTGACCATGATTTCGCTTGGCGGAACGATTGGAACGGGTCTTTTTCTTGCTAGCGGCGGCGCAATCCATAGCGCAGGACCTGGCGGAGCCATCCTATCCTACCTTGTTATTGGTGTCATGGTTTACTTTTTGATGCAAGGGTTAGCTGAAATGGGTGCCTATATGCCCGTTGCAGGAAGCTTTAGTACGTATGCCACCAAATTTGTCGATCCATCCCTTGGTTTTGCGCTCGGCTGGAACTATTGGTATAACTGGGCCATAACGATTGCTGCAGAATTAGCTGCGGTAACGATGATCATGAAATTCTGGTTCCCAAATACTCCTTCATTTATCTGGAGCGGTATCTTTTTAGTGATTATGTTTCTCTTAAACTACCTTTCTGTTAAAGGATTTGGAGAAGCAGAGTATTGGTTTTCCTTAATTAAAGTGGTAACAGTTATTATTTTTGTTGTTACTGGTACGTTAATGATTTTCGGTATCATGGGTAATGAAGCACCTGGCTTCAAGAACTTCACGATTGGTGATGCACCATTCCACGGTGGATTTTTGTCAATGCTAGGCATCTTTATGGCTGCAGGCTTTTCCTTTCAAGGAACTGAACTATTAGGTGTAGCAGCTGGTGAAACAGAGGATCCAAAAAAAGCCATCCCACGTGCCGTGAAGCAGGTGTTCTGGCGTATTTTATTATTTTATGTATTGGCGATTTTAGTCATCGGGCTTCTTATTCCTTATACAAATGACAATTTAGCAAATGGCGACGTTACTGTAAGCCCGTTTACTTTGGTTTTCCAAAAGGCAGGAATTGCTTTCGCTGCATCAATCATGAATGCAGTAATCTTAACCGCAGTTTTATCGGCAGGAAATTCAGGAATGTATGCATCAACTCGTATGCTTTGGGATTTGGCCCGACAAGGTAAAGCTCCTAAATTCCTTGGAAAATTAAACAAAAGAGGCGTTCCAGTAAATGCCCTCATTGCAACAACTTTGGTGGGGACACTTGCTTTCCTTGCCTCATTCTTTGGTGATGGAACAGTGTATGTCTGGTTGTTAAACGCTTCAGGCATGTCCGGCTTTATCGCATGGCTAGGGATTGCTGTATGTCATTATCGTTTCCGAAAGGCATTTATTGCCCAAGGTAAAGATTTAAGCTTATTACCATATAAATCAAAACTTTTCCCATTTGGCCCTATCTTTGCTTTTCTTGTATGTGGATTTGTTGTCTTAGGACAAAACTATTCAGCATTTATGGGTGATCATATCGATTGGAATGGAGTATTAGTCTCCTACATCGGCCTGCCATTATTCTTACTTGTTTGGGTGGGATATAAATTAACAAAGAAAACGAAAGTAATTCCTTTAAAGGAATGTGACTTAAACCCTTAATTCCAAAGAAATAGTACGCAAAAATGCGTGCTATTTTTTTCATACAAAAAAACAGACTCTATGTTGAGTCTGTTTTTTATGCTTCTATGCTTCTTTCTCCTCTGAAGACCAAATATATAAATCTTCAATCCGGCAATTCAATTCTTTGGAAATGGTCATTGCAGTATTTAGGTTCATTACTTTCTTTGACAAGTAGTCGTTGAGTTGAGCTTGGGGAATATTTGTATTCCTTCCCAAACTTTCCAAGTCCATACCGTTTTTGGATAGTAATACTTTGAGGTTACTTTTTCTTGCCTTATAATTTGTCAAAATGACACCTCACTTTCATTAAAGCATAACACATTACGTTTTGTTTTGAAAGGAAGTGGGCTTTAAGATTTCCAATTGAGCTTAATTATCCAATAAGAAAGCAATGGGATTAAGGATTTTATGATATACTAAATAAGGAATAGGTAAAGGGGTGTTAAAGTGAAAAACTCAACCAATCTATACAAAAACGGACAATCAGTAAATATTATTGAAACTGGCGAAGTCGTCACCATTCTAAAATCACAATATGTAAAAAACATGAAAAGATATTCTTATATCGTTAAGGAACACCCGGAAACATTCTTTTTCGAAGAGGAATTAAAGGATCAATAAACTCAAAAAAGAGAAGACCAATTCGAAAACTGGTCTTCTCTTTCTAATTAAAACTCAGCATTCCCTGTTGTTCTTGGGAACGGAATTACATCCCTAATATTAGTCATTCCTGTTAGATACATAATTAAACGCTCAAAACCAATACCATAACCTGAATGTTTCGTACCGCCATACTTCCTTAATTCCAGGTACCACCAGTAATCTTCTTCACTCATGCCAAGTTCATTTATTTTACCCGCTAAGATTTCTTCCCGTTCTTCACGCTGACTTCCGCCAATCAATTCACCAATTCCCGGTACTAATAAATCTGTTGCAGCCACTGTTTTGTTGTCTTCATTTAGCCTCATATAGAAAGCTTTAATTTCTTTTGGATAATCAGTAACAAATACAGGTCGTTTGAAAACTTTTTCACTTAAATAGCGTTCATGCTCGGTTTGCAAGTCAAGGCCCCACTCAACTGGATAGGCAAACGTTTCACCTGACTCCCGTAAAATATCAATCGCTTCTGTATAGGTCACACGGCCAAAGTCTGCCGTATAGGCATTATTTAACCGGTCTAGTAAACCTTTTTCAATAAAGCTGTTAAAGAAATTCATTTCTTCAGGAGCCTGTTCTAATACATAGCCAATTACATATTTCACCATTTCTTCTGCTAAATCCATGATATCCGGCAGTTCAGCGAAGGCAACTTCAGGCTCAACCATCCAAAATTCCGCCGCATGTCTTGCGGTGTTAGAGTTTTCTGCTCTAAATGTTGGGCCGAAGGTATAGACATTCCGGAATGCCAATGCAAACGCTTCTGCCGATAACTGCCCGCTTACGGTCAAATTGGTTTCTTTGTTAAAGAAATCCTTGCTAAGATCCGTTTTGCCCTCTTCATTTTTCGGAAGATTGTCCATATCTAAGGTAGTTACTCGGAACATTTCCCCTGCACCTTCTGTATCACTGCCGGTAATAATTGGTGAATGAACATACACAAACCCTTTATCTTGGAAAAATTTATGAAGCGCATAGGACGCAAGCGACCTTACACGAAAAACTGCTGAAAATGTATTAGTCCTTGGCCGTAAATGGGCAATTGTTCGTAAGTATTCAAACGAATGCTTCTTCTTTTGCAATGGATAATCCACATTTGACGTACCTTCAATCACAATGTCAGTCGCTTTTATTTCAAAAGGCTGCTTTGCTTGAGGAGTATGAATAAAGTCCCCTTTTACCCTAATGGATGAGCTGATTGGAAGTTTCGCGATTTCCTTAAAGTTCGCTAACTGCTCATCAAAAACAATCTGTACACCTTTAAAAAAGCTGCCATCATTTAATTCAATGAACCCAAAAGTTTTGGAATCACGAATGGTCCGAATCCACCCAGTTAATTCTACTTTTTGATCAATATAGCTTTCGGTATTTCTGTATAAATCCTTGATTAAGGCCTGTTTCATTGGTTTTCCTCCTAAATCTTATGTAAAAAGGTAAAAAAACCTCCCATCCCATTGGGACGAAAGGTAATATTCCATAATACTATCATCGTTTTTCTTTTATCCCTTCAATATTATATAAAAATCATATCAAATTAGCAATATTCAACAAGATTTCCGTTTTAAAAGTAATTTTTTAGTCAGCGTCGATTCTTTTAAAAGCTTGGATTTCTGCCCAGAGAATTGCACATTCAGCCATTCTATCCGGTCATAGAAGGCATCTTCGCAGTCGGAAAATAAATGATTCGTATCATACCAAATGATTTTTTTGGGAGAACTAGCAATTGAATAAAGAGAATTAGCATGGTTTCGACCGATATATTCGTCATTTTCAGCAAATTGGAAAAAGATCGATGCTGGCGAAGCATTTTTAACATAATGAATCGCATCCAATTTTTTAAGACTCGAAATAAAAAATTCGAAGCGTTCAGGTGGTAGGAAACCACGAATTAGCACGGCTAATGGATGCTCACTTGTCATTTGCATCTCTGACACCTGTCCATATCCTGAGATCAGAATAAATGTTTTTATGCGATTTTCAATACCTGAAAGAATACCACCCCATGCTGCCCCCATGCCTTGGCCGACAAAGGCGATCTTGGATTCATCCACCTTTCCTAGTTCTCTAAGCAACGTAACTCCCCTTTTTATATCCATTACTGTTTGAATATATTTTTGGATATCTGCCATTTCCTCAATCGTTTTTGTAAACCCTTTCTTTCCTCGCAACTCTAGTTGTTTATTCCCTCTTAAGTATTGGGCTTCAATGAGCAGGGTTATATAGCCCTGGGTTGCTAGCATTTGGGCTTCACAGAAAAATGTTTTTCTATCTCCTTGACTTGGGTGCATATAAATGACTGCAGGTAGAGGGCCTAGTTGATCCGGTATGAATAGGTAGGCTGAAACCTCTTCTTTGAAAGGGCTTTCATATTTTACGTCATTAATATGATATCCATCTTTGGTAATTGTTTTAACCACCGCAAAACCAGAAAGTTTTTCTTCCTTATATTCAAACATTAACAACCGCCCCCGCGAAGATTCTTTATTATAATTTATTTGAATTTTCTAATTAATAGACCGTTTTCATACAAGATTCTTATATAAAAACAAAATCTCTAAAGTTTTAATAAGTTTTCAGAATATTAGCAGGAAAAAAGTTGCTTCTCGTCGAAATAGTAAAAAAATGTTATTTTTGATTATAGAGGAGTGATAATTGTGGATAAGGTAACATGTATTGCCTATCTATTATACAAGTCATCCAAGAATCAAGACATTAGAGAAAAAGCAATCCTTTTATTAAACGGCGATTTGTCCATACGAGATTTAAAAAAAGATGCGTCTATTCAGGCACATGTGATCATTGCTGAATCACTGATGAAAAAAAATCAAATCGACAAAGATCAAGTTCAGCACTTTGCCGAGCAATTCATGTATTTAGAGGTGTAACATTCAATAAGATGTTATTGTCCAATTGATTTTTCGTAACAAAAAATACCACTTCCATTTTGCATGGTTGTTGAATTATAATAATTAAATCCTAATGCTTCCCAAAAGCGTTGTGCTCTTAAGTTCTCTTTTAATACACCAATTCTAACGATTTTCTTACCTCGTTTCAGCATCTCATTTTCGTAGACTGCAAATGCCTGTGCACCGAACCATATCCTTGATAATCACCATGCAGCAGTAATAGCCCTAACCACGGGTAATGGTCCTTCGGGTTTTCTAGTAAGTAATCAATTATTCCAATATACGTGTCATCAAGCTTAATAAAGGCACTGATTGAATTAGGATTTAAGAATTCTTCTTCCATATCAGCAAGTGTTCTGGCCTCTTTACCATTTTCAAATATATTATATTGGGGATTCGAGTTAATCATTTCGAGTGCAATATATAACGTTTCTTTTTTAACCTCTTCAAAATACATTGAAATTAGAAACCTCCATTTTATAGATACTCTAATATGATTATATCAAAACTAAATACTTTAGAAATGTTCGATGAACAATTCATGTCATAATTTTTCAAATTGCAAATAGGTTTAATCGTTGTGTAATTTTTAATTACATATTAAACCAATAAATTTTATTATTGAAAAGGAGATTTTATTTATGGTACAAGTTGAAGTAACTGTTACTTTCGAAGGAAAAAGCTATTTAACAAACGTCATCACCAATCGTGAAACTTCAGAGGATGAAATATTCCAACTTGCTTTAGAACAAGTTCAAAAACAATGGAAGAAATAAAATTAACCAGCAGATTGATTCTGCTGGTTTTTGATTTTTTCAGATTATTCACTCGTTACAATTTTTTGAATCTGCCGCGAATGAATGATACGTAAAGTAATGTAGGAAATAATACTGCCAATTAATGCTAACAGCATGTCCCATTGGGTATCCCAAACATCACCTTGGGTTCCAAGGAAAGCCTCTGCTGCTTCTCCTGTCAACAAAGCCACAGTGAATTCGACTAATTCATAGGTTGCACTAATAGCTAAACATATACAGATTACCGTAACGGGCAGCCATTTGGAATCTCGCAACGGAGAAGTTCTTATCAATAATTCACGGATAATAATTGCTGGAATAAACCCTTGTGCGAAGTGACCAAGACGGTCATAATAATTGCGGTCCAAGTCCCAAATATCTCTAAACCAATTAAACAACGGCATTTCTGCATATGTATAGTGACCGCCAATAAATAAGATTGACGCATGAACAAGGACTAAAAAATAAACCAGTGTTGTAAATTGAAAGAAACGATAGGTTAATAATAAGATAAATACACCTAAAAGTGCCGGAATCACCTCTAGCCACCACGTGAAACGATCATGGGGATGAATCGCTGACCAAATAAGGACAATAGAGAAAAGCAGAAGAAAAATAATAAGACTTCGATGTTCCTTTAGCAAGTGAATACCTCGTTTCCAAGTTTGTTGTAGATAGCATGTATAAAAGTTGGTAAGAAAATACTTCAATTATAATCTAAAAGAAACTGTATGTTTCTAAATGAGACATACAGTTTCTTTATTGTTAGATTACATTGGTTTTTTCGAATAAGTAGGTATCGTTTGGCGTTTTCTCCATTAAAGGGCTAATCCCTGACGTGGTAAGCATATGCAGCTCATGCATGGCCCTTGTGCAGACGGTATAAAATAATTTCCGTTCACTTTCATCCTTGTACCCAGAACAATCATACAAAATTACTGCATCAAATTCGATCCCTTTCGCTAGATACGAAGGAATAACAAGGATCCCTTTTTCATATGAGATTGTTCCCTTCTCAATTAGATGCAATGGAATCTCGTTTTTAAGTGCATGATAGGCCCTTATGCTTTCATCAGACGTCCTGCATATGACTGCAATGGTACGATGTCCTTCATTTTGAAAATCTTTTATTTTTCTTACAATTACTCCTGTTCTGCCATCCTCATCAATGACTGAAACTAACGGTTTCCTGCCCCTGCGATTAAACGGTTCAATATTTTCTCCACCTTCAATTAACGTACTGGTAAAGTCAACAATTTCTTTTGTGGATCGATAGGTTTTGGTAAGGACAAACGATTCGACCTCATCCTCTGCTTTGACTTGGTGGGATAGAACAGTTTCCGCACCAGTAGCCCCAGAAAATATTGCTTGATTAAAATCCCCAAGCAAAGTCATTTTGCTATAAGGAAATAGAGTTTGAATAAAAGCAAACTGAAATGGTGAGTAATCTTGTGCTTCATCTATAAAAATATGCCGTATCGCAGTATTAGACTTACGGCCTTCAATTAAATCCTGGAGATACACATATGGAGTGGCATCTTCATATGGAATGATTTTCTCATTTAATTTATCCACCGTCTGTCTGCATATATTCTTCCAATCAATCGGCAGGCTTTTATCCATATATTCAACTTGTTTAAATAACTGGCAATAAACGCGGGGAGCATCGACAAACCGCAAACTTTTTACTCGTGTAAATAAAGGCTTGAACTTCTCTTTTACGACCATTTCTGCAAGAAACTTTTGCTCTTGCTCAAAATCATCAAATGAATTACTGGAAAATTGATTCTTTTCCTGAAGCTTTTTGAATGCCTCCATAAAATCTTCTTTTTCGAGGTATTGGATTTCATCCTCCACCCAACTCCTTGAACGCTCTTGTCTAACCTTTCTCTTTAAATCTCTTAACAACCATTCTTTAACAAGCTTCATTCGATTAGGAATGGTAATGTGATCCTCTAAAGAATAAAAATAATCATGAATCTCCTTTTTAGAAATTATTACATCTCCTCTAAATTTTAAATCCCTAAAAATTAGTCCCTTTTGCGATAATCCTTTTGCGTATTGATCGATGATATTCTTAAAGTCCAAACTTGATTTAAAGCGAATCCCCTCTACTCTTTCCTCATACCCCCTATCATCCTTGCCACTTAGCAAATACTCCATTTGGGTAAATGGGTCTTCCACATCAAACTCCTTCCCCAATCGAGAATATAGGTATTCCTGAAAGGTGGATTGCTGCATATTTTCTTCCCCAAGCTCCGGTAAAACTGTGGCCACATAGCTATTAAATAGTGGGTTGGGAGAAAATAACACAATATTTTCTGAATTTAAGGTCCCACGATAACGATAGAGCAGGTAGGCAACCCGTTGCAGTGCTGCTGACGTTTTACCACTCCCGGCAACCCCTTGAACGATCAGTATTTTTGCACGTTCATTGCGAATGATTTCATTTTGCTCCCGTTGAATAGTAGCAACAATGCTTTTCATTTGAGTGCTCGCATTGTTCCCAAGGACCTCCTGAAGCATTTCATCTCCAATCGTTACCCCTGTATCAAACATCCCTTTAATCTCTGAGGCTTTTATAATAAATTGACGCTTTAAGCTCATATCCCCCTCAATCGTTCCTTCTGGGATTTTATATTGAGCTGGGCCTGGTGAATAGTCATAATAAAGGCTCGATATGGGTGCACGCCAGTCATAAATTAAGAAATTTTCATCATGTTCATCCATCAACGACGCAATTCCAAGGTACACGTGGTCCGTGGCTGTTTCTCCTTTTTCTAAAAAATCAATCCGTCCAAAGTATGGGGAATACTTTAATCTTGACAGTGTGTTAAGCTGTTTATCCAACTGATTATGTGTCCGCTCACGTTCAGAGAGGAGTTCAACCTGCTGTTTGATACTCGCCGCTGTTTCAATTACATCATCAGGTTCATCTAAATTGACGGTTACATCTTCCCAAAATTCCTTTCGAATCTCAAGGACATCAGCACCAACTTTTCCTGCATTTGATTTTAATTTATTTATTTTTTTATCGATTTCATTTACCACTGAAGTGACTCTTGTTTGTTCCACTTGCCAGTCTTTGCTTAGTAAATCGCTCATCCAACCACTCTCCAGGTAAGTTTTGGTCAATTGTTGACAATTGAATCAAATTGTGTTAATGTTATAATAGGTAATTTTTAAACTATTGCATAATATTCAATTTATGCCAACTGTCATTTTATCATGCTCCCTCTACATTTTCAAGTAGTTTATTAATATGAATCAAAAACGCCTTTTGGGCGTTTTTTTATTGTCTATTTTCCTTCTACCGCAATCAATAACCTCCAACCTTTCCCATTTATAAAATTCAATCTGCCATATTTAACTTATAAAGATAGTATGAGAAAAAGCTTTAAAAAAATTAATAAAATATAATTGACAATATGTTTGTCAGCAACATATAATTTACCTTGAATTAAGTTATTTTGATTTCGAGATAAATATCAAAAACAAACATACTGGAGGAATTTAAAAATGACTAAAACCAAATGGGCTCTTGATGCATCACACAGTAGTGTAGATTTTTCTGTTCGCCATATGATGATTGCAAACGTGAAAGGTACTTTCAACAAATTTGATGCGACAATCGAAGCAGATCCAACAGATTTAACAACAGCAAATATTGAATTTACCGTTGATACAGCAAGTGTAGATACAAGAAATCAGGATCGTGACGGACATTTAGTTTCTGCAGATTTCTTTGATGCAGCCAATCATCCAGCGATGACATTCCGTTCCACAAAAATTGAAAAAACGGACGATGGTGAATACAATGTTACTGGTGATTTAACACTTCGCGGTGTAACAAAGCCAGAAACCTTTGCAGTTACTTTTGAGGGTCAAGGAAAAGATCCATGGGGAAATGAAAAAGTTGGTTTTAGTGCAGAAGGTACGATTAATCGTTCTGAATATGGCCTCGTTTGGAATGCTGCTCTTGAAACGGGCGGTGTCCTTGTTGCTGATAAAGTAAAAATCAATCTTCAAATTCAAGCAGCAAAAGCAGAATAATTAAAAGTTGGTCACATAAAGATAAGGCGTGAAGAAATTCACACCTTATCTTTATACCTTTTTATATAAACTATACTATCAAACGTTCTAGCTCTTCTTTCAAAAACTTAGCAAGCTCTAACATTCCAAATTTTCCTGCCCTTGCTTCAGCCTCTGAATTATAATTGGTATTTGTATTGATGTCATACGTATAAATTTCGCCTGCTCCATTACAGATAAATTCAATGCCGGCTACTTGAATCTGGTTAGCAGCAAGTACCTGTTCATACTTTTTAATTATAGGGTCTGAAAAACCAGCAATGATTTCAAATTTTGGTTTCTCTTCCTTCTCTTCGCCAACTGGACAAAATAAATCACCAATCTGGCAGGCATCTGCCGGGCATAATTGAAATCCTTCCGACGTATCTACCTTAACTGCATAAACGAATTTCCCGCCGATAAATTCACAGCGAGTAATAAAACTTTCCGGTGCTTGTATGTAATCTTGAATTAATGTTATCCCGTCCACTGGTTCTTCGAAAGAAGGTCCCTCTACATAATTTATTAATCCCTCTAAAGATTGAAAAAGCTGTACACCCAACCCTTTCCCCGCTCGGTTATGTTTTGTGATAAAAGGTTTACCCATAAATTCAACTGCCGCCTCAAGGATTTGCTCCTTCCCTACTGCTGCAATGGTTCGAGGTGTTTCGATTCGGTATTTATTAAGTTCCAAGTATTGAATTACTTTACTAACTTCCAAATGTAGTGCTCGCGACCCGTTAATAATCTTTCTGCCGTGTGCTTCTAGCCAGGAAAGGACTTGTCCAGCAAATTCGGGCGCAAACCGATGACCTCTTGTATGTGAGGACGCACTCATCCGGTTATAAAAAACCCCTTCTGGCGGTTCTTTTGAAAGGTCCAGACGGCCGCTGTCTAAGTGCCATTCTTCATAAGGCACACCTAATTCGTCTAACCGCTTTGTAAGATGAATGGTCCAGTCGTTATTTTCATGGATGATATATACTTTTGTCAATACGAACGTCTCCCCTCGGTCTCATAATTGCCTTTATATTAAAAATTATAATTTTGATTGGTTAATTTGTGAAGATTGTGAAATTAATTAAACGAATTCCAAAGATAAATAAAAAAGGCTGATTCGAAAATCTGCCTTTTCTCACTTAAGGACGTATCAATACGCGAGTTCCATTAGGTACCATCTCTGCAAGTTGTAATACATCCCGATTATACATTCTTACACAGCCATGAGAGACCGCTTTCCCTATCGAACTTGGGTTGTTGGTACCATGAATACCATAGCCCTGTTTTGATAACGACAGCCACAATACGCCGAAGGGGCCCCCGGGATTATATTGCCGATTAACAATCACGAAATCCCCAGTTGGTGTATTTGTCAACATCTTCCCTACGGCGATGGGAAAAATTTTCACTAGTCTGCCATTATTGTATAATGAAAGTCTTCGTTTACCAACAGAGATTTGAATGGAATATGGAATCGTAGAAGGCTCTGGCAGACCTGGAATTTGAATTTTTTGTCCCACATGTAAATGCCCGACCCCAGGATTAGCTGCATAAAGGCTTTGGAGACTTACGCGATAATTTGCAGAGATAATCCCCAGCGTTTCCCCTGGCTTAACTGTGTGAATCATATGACCCCACCTTTCTCTTGACAGCATATGCCCAAACAAGTTTGTGGGTAACCTTATTCATTATTCAAATCGAAATAGCGGAGCCATGTCCTCTCTTTGGTGGTGGACATAAAAGTAATCATTACTTGCCTTATCATAAAGATAATCATTCTTCCATTCATTAATGTTTAAGATAATTTCTCTTATCGCATTTACAAACAACATAATTTCTTCATTGGTCATAATCGGATGTATTGAGAACCGTACCCATCCTGGTTTCTGCGACATGTCCCCCTGGTTAATTTTCTCAGTAATTTGTAAAGAGGATTCTTTATCAATATGAAGGAGATGATGCCCGTAGGTCCCTGCACAAGAGCACCCTCCTCTTACCTGAATTCCAAACCGATCATTGAGCAGGCGAACAATTAAATTGTAATGGATATTTTCAATATAAAACGAAACAATCCCGAGACGATCGCTTTTATGTCCAGCTAATATATGAACACCCGGTATGTCACCTAATTTAGGTAATAGGATACTTAACTGCTCTTTCTCACGTTTCAATATATTGTCTACACCCATTTGTTCTTTCAAGTTCAAGCATAGGGCGGTCCGAATCGCTTGAAGAATACCGGGTGTCCCGCCATCCTCCCGCAACTCGATATCAGCATAATATTGGTGCCCTCCCCATGGATTCGTCCATGTCACCGTTCCGCCCCCTGGATGGTCTGGAACATGATTTGAATACAGTCGAGTATCAAAAACCAATACCCCACTAGTACCCGGTCCTCCTAGAAACTTATGCGGAGAGAAAAAGATGGCATCAAGTTTTTCTAAGGGATCCACTGGATGCATATTGATCGTTACATACGGAGCTGATGCTGCGAAATCCACTAAGCAGATCCCGCCATGTTGATGCATGATTTTGGCTAATTGATGATAGGGAGTTTGAAGCCCTGTAACATTCGAGCATGCTGTAAACGAACCAATCTTCATTCTTCTATTTTTATAATGCTGAAGCATCTGGACCAACTGATTACAGTCCACATTACCACCATAGTCTGGAGGTAAAATAACTACATCCCCTATTGTTTCAAGCCACGATGTTTGGTTGGAATGATGTTCCATATGCGTAATAAAAATAATGGGCCGCTCACTCTCGGGAAGTGCCAGCCGCGATTTCCACTGTTCATGTACTCTAATTCCCAATAGTCTTTGAAACTTATTCATAACAGATGTCATTCCAAATCCATCGAGAATCAGGGCATCATGTTCGTCGGCATTTACATGGTCCTTAATAATTTGTTTGGATTGATTATATATTCCTGTCATCATTAAACTGGTTATATTCGATTCTGTATGTGTATTGGCCATAAATGGGCCAAATACATCTGAAATCTTCTGCTCGATGGGACGATAAAGACGCCCGCTGGCCGTCCAATCCGCATAGACAATTTTCTTTTTTCCAAGAGGAGATTCAAATTCTTGGTTTATCCCAATTACTTGTGAGCGAAACGGTTGAAAATACTCCTCAAGGTTATCTGGGATTCGATAGGTTTTGCTGCCGATCGTAGCGGTAATCATTTGTTTCACACCTCACAATTAAACTCTTGCTTCAATATATGCATGAAATGGATACACTGGTCCTATACAACAGCCAAATAAAAAAAGCAGCCTAATCACAATGATCAGGCCGCTAATTGTAGGATGAAGTTATTGTTAATAAGTAGTAATTTTCGCCGATTCTTTTTTGGTTACTTCCTCAATCTTTTGAATAAACATTTGAAATACACGCCTTTTTTCTTCTAAGTCCTTTATGTATTCTTTAAGCTGATTATAGCTTTCTTCAAAAGGTTTATGATACATATCACGAATTTTTTCAATAATTTCTTCGTTTACTGTCGATTGAATCACTTGCTTGGTGATTCCATATTTGTAGGAATATACTTTTAATTCCTGTGCTACCTCATCGTACTCATTCGCAATCTCAGTTAAAACTAGTGAGATATCATCCTTCCACTCATCTAGTGATTTTTGTAAGTAGGATTTTACCATTGTCTCTTCCATATAAACACCCGCCCTAATAGAGTCATAGTTATGTTTTACTATTATAGCGTTGTTTGATTACATACAGATTGCGGACAGTTTACAGTGTCTTTTCATTATCTGCTTACTCTACCTTCACCGCTTGTTCAAAATCAGCGAGCATGGTTGAATATTTTATATAAATCCGTGGTAAATAGTAGAGTTCGTTTTTAAAGCCCATCAGAGAAAATGGACCTGGCGTAGTTGTGAGTCCAAATTGATAATATTTTTTTGTTTCTGCCACCACATGTTCATTCGTATTTCCATAAGGGTATGCGATTGCAATTACCGGTTTCCCTGTTATTTTCTGAATTTTTTCTTTCGATTCCTTCAGTTCGTATTCTATGTTATTCACTTTGGTTAAATCAGGATGTGTCGATGTATGTGACTGAACTGAGATTAATCCTGTATTTACTAGCATTCTTAGATCCGAATTTGTTAAGCGGTTCGTTCTACCGATGAAATCGGAAATCACAAAAAAGGTAGCAGTCGGATGAAAATTTCTATTTGACAGCTTTTGTAGAATTGAAAACGCATGGAGATTGTTTTTATACCCGTCATCTAAGGTGATAAATATTGGCTTTCGGACTGATTCTATATCCTGCCAACGCTCGAAAGTTAATAAGGTATACCCATGGTCTCTTAAATAGGTCATTTGTTTCTCGAAGTTTTCTGGTGTCACATATAGCTCCTTAGAGCCAGTCCCACTATATTGGTCGATGGAGTGATAGACTAGAATCGGAACTTTTTGCTTTGCTGCCACATTTTTTGGAAGTCCTAAAATGAGAAGAGACAGGAATAGAAGGAACATCTTTTTCATAATTTTTTTGCCTCACTTTTTCATATTGATGTCTATTCCCTTTATTATTCCTCCAAGCTTGGAAAACAACACAATTAGATAAATGTGACTTCCATTATCGAAAAGTGGTAGACTAAAACCAATAATTTTTGAAGAAGGAGCTAGGGACGTGACCAATTACAAAGTTTTATTTTTAGATATTGATGGAACACTACTGAGACCTGATGATACAATCGAGGATTCCACCAAAGAAGCCATTTCACAAGTCCAAGCAAAAGGGGTGGAGGTTTTCTTAGCAACCGGGAGGCCGCTTCATGAAATAGATGAACTTGGCAAGGAGTTGAATATTCATTCATTCATTGGTTATAACGGAGCCTATGCCATTTATAAAGGGAAGGACCTCTACCAGAAACCAATGAACAGCTCAACCGTTACAAAATTCTTAGAAATTGCAAAGGAAAATCAGCATGAAGTGGTCCTTTATACAAATAGTAAGAACGTTTTTACCAATATAGAAGCAGAGATTAGCACTGAATTTATGCACAAATTTCACTTACACAAAAATGAACCGTATTCACCGGCAGTCAATAACGCTGTCTTAGGGATGACACTGGTGAATTTAAAAAAAGACGATCCTGCCCTTTATCAGGAAAATGAAGAGGAAATCCACTTATCACAAGTCAATGTCGACGGAATGCGCCATTGTTATGATGTCATTCAAGATAGTGTGAACAAAGGTTTTGGAGTTCAAGTAGTATTAGAGAGACTTGGAATCGATAAGGAAAGTTCAATTGCCTTTGGAGATGGAATGAACGATAAGGAAATGCTTCAAACTGTGGGGGAAGGCTTTGCGATGGGAAACGGACATCCTGATCTTTTTCAATATGCCAAACATAAAACGACAGAGGTCACTAATTCTGGTATTTTTAATGGATTGAAAAAGCTTGGTCTCATTAACTAAAGTTTGAGCTAGAAAAAAAGTGCAGAACCTTTCAATTAAACTGAAAGGCCTGCACTTTTTTATAACTTCGTAAAAATGATCCCAACTATGGCAGTAAGAACGCCAATAACTTGATACCTTTTAAGTTTTTCTTTATAAAGCAGAAATCCAGCTAGAACAACGACTAGACAATTTAGACTTACTACTGGAAAGACGATACTAGCTGTCCCTGTTTTAAGTGCGTAGAAATAACAACTATAGCCTAAAATACTAATTAGACCTACAATCGAACCCACATTGACTTCTGATCTCTGCCATTTTTCCTTTGTCAGGACACTACAAATAATTAAATAAATACTTCCGCCACCATACATAGAGATGAGGATATTCAATGAATTGAGATGCATATAAGAGGTTGTTTTCATTAAAATCCCTAATATTCCAAAGGATACAATCGCTAGGCCCACACGAATCATCCAAGGAAGATAATTGGTCCTTCGTTTTTTTTCCGTTGAATATTGAATTGCCATGGCAGACCCTAGCATAAATACAATCCCTAACCACTGAATCAATGTAATTTGTTCATGAAAAACAAAGGCTGCACAAATGATTGGAAATATAGTATTCGTGCCTATTAATGGTGAGGTTAAACTAGCAGGCCCTTTTTCAAAAGCCTTTGACATTTGGATATTGCCGTTTGCATTTAGTATACCAATCAAAGCTCCCAGCAGAATAGTCATTACGTTTAGATGAACGGTTTCATTAACAATCGCAAATCCTAATGTTAAGACAAAGGCAACAAAATAAAAAAAGAACTGTATATGTACCTTCGAGACCCTCATCCCCGTACTCCACTTAAAAATCGTATTATTTGCCCCGAAGCAAACCATAGTAATAAAGGCCGCTGCAATCCACATGTTGCTCCTTCTTTCTTTATCTTTTTCACTTCATATAATAAACCTCTATATCATTTCTCTCAATTGTTTTTTTGCAAATATTTATTTTAGAAAATGCTTTTCGCAAAAAAAATGTTGTTATTTCATGGTTTCCGTCTTGTTTTGATAGCTTTTGTCATCTTGCAGGAAAAAGTAATACCAAATGGTGAATAACTTACAGAAGATGAATTATTTCCTAGATAAATAGAAAGGAATGACTGTTCTAATGAAGACCTATACCTTAAAAGAAGCGGCAAAAAAAATAAATATCAAACCAGGCGTTGTCCGTCAGTGGGAAAAAGATTTAGAGGAATTACTCGAGATTCCCCGAACAAAGCAAGGGGCAAGGATTTATACAGAATTAGAAATTGAAAAACTAGTAGAAATTAAAAGAATGTATGAAAATAAATTAACTAAGGAAGAAATTAGAGAAATTATGCATAAGAAATTACATCCCGAAAGTGAATTAATACAAGAGATTACTCAAGTTTCACTCGAGGTCCTTTCAGAACCCTCCGCGCAAATTACTATACAGGATGCCATTGATGCGCATCAGTTTTTCGAAGCAATGGATACGTATAAGGAAACTTTCTTAAGCGAAGTAAAAAATGAAATACGTAATGTTGTGCGAAAGGAAGTAGTGGAAGAAGTAAAGAAGGAAATAAACAAAGGGACCTATACAACCGTTAAGTCAATCTCTGACTCTATATATAAATCATCTGCTAACACGCAGGCAGAAATCCAAGATTTATCAAAGAGCTTAGAAAAAGCATCTGAACTCTCGGCAGACTCCTTACACTACCTTTCTAACAATATTACCAACGCAGCAATCGAAACTTCTCAGGAAATTTATACACTCTCCAAACAGTTATCAGAAACATCAGAGGAATTATCCCACTATGTAGATGTTACAAACAACGAAATCTCAAGTTTAACGGAGGCCATGAACAAAGAGCGCGAATTCTTCCTTGAAGAGCGAGAACAATACCGACAAGAAATTACACAACGTGAAATTGCCTTTCAACAAATGTTGAACAGCTATCGGGATGTAGCAGCAACAAAAGAAAAGAAATGGTGGAAATTCTGGTCTTAATTTAGGTTAAGATTTAATTAATTCATTGGAGGGATTCGAAATGAATACTAGTGAAGTAGCAAAATTATTAGGTGTTTCTACCAGTACTATTCAACGCTGGGTCAAACAGCTCGAGTTACCAATGGAAAGAAATGAGCGCGGACATTATCATTTTAACAACGAGGATATCGAAGTATTAAAAAAAATCCATGAACAACTCCAAAATGGAACATTAATCCAGGAAATCACACCAATCAAAGAGAACAAAATTCCTAGAAAAGGTGCTGTAAAGGCCGTAGAAAACAATCACGCATTAGAAGAATTGACTGCAAAAGTTAGTAAATTAGAAATTGCCCTTCATTCCAAGGCAGATTCTGTTGTTTCATATCAACTCTTACAGCACCGGCGTGAAATAGAAGAATTACAATCTCAAGTAAATGAATTAACTAGGCAACTTGAACAATTCCAAAAGCTTCTTAGTAAAGTGAATATACCTTCTCAATTAGATGACCCTATGGTATTTGATTCAAGTAAGGGTAAAAGAAAAAAGAAAAATATTGTCAGCTCATTATTTGGATTCTTATAACATTAAAAAGAGCCGAACAGGTATATGTTCGGCTCTTTACGATTCCCTTAATTACTTAAATCTTTAATTCCACAATAGGACGCGTATATTTTTTAGTGACGTAGCTGCCAAGGATTAAACAGATGACGAAAGAAAGGATAATTAGTAAAAGATATTGTCCTGAGAAATTAAATAAATTTTGGTCAATAACGGCTACTTCAAGTGATTTGATTATAAAACCATGTAACAAATAGACATACAACGTTCTTTCACCTATTTTCGATACCTTTAGTGGGTTGGAAGGTATAACCGTGAGAAATCCGTAGACGACAATTAATGTCAGCAGATATTGGAAGCCTCGATAAAGTCCATCCACCCATTCCTCTTGTCCCATATTGGCATAGGAAGTATCTCCCAAAAGCCACGGCACGACGTTATGCGGTAAACTGAACCCAAAAGAAAACAGCGTTCCGAGAATAATAACTAATCCAACATGACGTGAATATTTTGAACGAATCGCTTTTTTCAACTGATCGCCATTTAGTAAAAAACCCAATAAAAAATACGGAAAAAAGACAAATGTTCTAGACAAGCTTAAATAGCTACCCACATCATCAATAAATCCAATGGCTATTCCTAATACGATGGAGAAACAAAATCCGACCCATCTAAATCTGGCAAAAACATAAAGTAATAAATTCCAACAAAACAAACTCAGCAAAAACCATAGTGACCAATGTGGATGTAAAAAATCGAACTCCAGACTAGCTTCCTGACCATTTAAATAATAATAAACCGAATAAATGATTTGGAAAATGAAATAAGGCAATAATATTTTTTTAATTGACTTTACAATATAGCCTTTCTTTTTAAAACCCTTTGCAAAGTATCCAGAGATAAAAATAAATGCTGGCATGTGAAAGAGAAAAATGACTGTATATAAAGTAAATAGAATCCCGTCTTCCTCTTTTAACGGACTTATTAGGTGCCCAAAGACAACCAGAAAAATCAAGATAAATTTGGCATTGTCAAAATACTTACTCCTTTTTGAAGTTGAAGCCATCCTATCACCCCATTATTTTTTATCAAAAAGGTATTTTGAAATAATGTTAAATTTGATACTCCATTAATTCCCCTTATCCAAACCATAAAATATAGTGTCTAAAACCATTATACCGTTTGAATATTACAGGAGGATGTTAACGGAATTACTTTCTGTTTCACGATAATTACGATACTGAAATAACACTAACAAATACCTACGATTATACTACCATTCACGCCTTAACGGAATCTTAATTTTTAATAATCCCCAATTTATGACGCAAAGAGAGCTTGGGAATCCCAAGCTCTCTTTTACTTCTAAAGTATATCGACTAAGTAATTGCTGATAATCTCCGCATGGTTATCCTTTATCTTATCAATTGGCATCTTTAGTGTGGCAGATAACTGATAGAGATAATCTTGGTCATACTGAAGCCAAGAAGAAAAATTTCTTTTGAGATAACGCTCAGCAGTTTCAAATGTAGCAAAGGTTTGATCCAGTTTCTTCTTATTGTGCACAATAAAATATTCACTCTCACTGCTAGGGATGATGTATGTAATATCACCCATTTGATTTTGAAAAGCTGTCCCAGAATGAGAAGTCTTCACGTTATATTCATTCCGATCCGCATCTGGTTTAAGCGGCAGAATTCCAAACACATCCACCACAAATTGCTTAAACGCCTCACTTGTCATTTCAGAACCAGATGCTTTTGGATGTCCACCTCCACCATATCTCTTTGCAAATTTTGCGACATTTACTTCATCATGAATGGTTCGAAAACCCATTTTCTTTCCACTCATATTCAATAGAATAATCATATCCATATGCGGATATAAATTATTTAGCGCATTTCCTAACTCCGATAAATATTGTTCTGCGTGTACGATCCCTACACAATAATCATCAATAAAGGTTTGAACAATTTGTCGGCTTTTTGAATAAATATATCGATTAATCTTTTGTTCCTCAATATCTAGAAGCATATTCTCCGTTTCAGATAACATAAACGATTTGGTATTTTCCGTTAACCTCTTAAGCATTTCTTCTTCAAACTGCTCTCTATTCCGTATGTAAAATAAATCATTTAGGCGTTTCGCCGTTACATTATTGGTTTCATCCCATTCCCACGTATCGTATTGGCGGACTAACTCAATAAATTCCTCAAGCGCCTTATTTCTCTCCATGATTCCATTTGAAATCAAGTGATCATAAAATAATGAAGTGGCACATGTCTTCTTGCCCGTTTCATACTCGGGAATAACGCTTCCCCATTTATATTCATTAAAATGCAAGGCTGTCACATGATGATCAATCATTTGAACAGGTTTGCCTTGTTTAAACCGCTCCTCGAGTTTTTTTTCCACATGCTCATTTACCGCCAAGTCGGTAATATATATTTCTACATTATTATTCTCAGGGTTTTTAATCACTGCTTCCACTCTTTGATTTAAATTCCTATAAGAACAGTAAAATACATTCGCTTTTTCTCCAAAAGCAAGTTTCGCGATTAGCCCGCATCCAAGCCCATCAAGGTCTATATCAGTAAATAAAATCATGACAATTACCACCATCCATTTTTAACTTCATTTCGTATCGTTTGGTTTCAACAATTTTTTTATACGGAATGTTGTTATGAATTAACATCAAGTTTATTGTAACATATTAGAAATTCATACCACCTGCCATTATGACCTGGTGATAGTAATCACAGACATCTCTAAAATGAAATGGTATGATGCATGAGAAGTTTCTACAAAAACAATGAAACGGGGTAATAAATTGAACTTTCCACAACTTAAAATAGGTCATATGATGCCAAAGGTTCCGATTATGCAAGGCGGTATGGGTGTAGGTATATCACTTAGTAAATTGGCATCAGCTGTCGCAAATGCTGGCGGTATTGGGATTATCTCTGGAACAGGGATTTCCACGGACGAAATGAGAGCACATATTAGAAAGGCGAAAAGTCTGGTTAAAGATGCTGGATACATCGGTGTTAATGTTCTATTCGCGATGAATGACTTTGCTGAAAAAATGAAAGCTGCCCTTGAAGAGAAAGTTGATTTTATTATCTCGGGTGCTGGAATTTCAAGAGATATGTATGCATGGGGAAAACAAGCAGGAATTCCAGTTATTTCAATCGTCTCATCTGCTAAATTAGCTAGGATTTCCGAAAGACTTGGGGCTGCAGCGGTTGTCGTTGAAGGCTTTGAAGCAGGTGGTCACCTTGGCACCGACCGCCCAATGTTTGATATCCTACCTGAAGTGGTTGAAGCAGTTTCCATACCGGTTATTGCTGCAGGAGGTATTCTGACTGGCGGAGATATTGCAAGAGCGCTTGCTATGGGCGCCTCAGGAGTTCAAATGGGGACACGTTTTGTCGCCAGCGAAGAATGTGATGCCCCATTAGCTTTTAAGCAAAAATATGTTGATGCAAGAAAAGATGATTTAGTTTTAGTTAAAACTACAGTAGGTCTTCATGGAAGGGCAATAAACAATCATTTTGCTAAATTAATTAGTGGAAAGGACAAGTTAAAAATCACTAAATGCATTGATTGCTTAAAAAATTGTTCCTATCGATTCTGTACTATGGATTCTTTATTGGTTTCGATGGGAGGCGACGTCGAAAATGGGCTTGTGTTTGCTGGAGCGAGAGTCGGCGAAATTCAAGATATTCTCCCTGTTCAAGAAATTATCGACACTCTTACATTAGAATACAATGAGGCTACCTAGCTTATATTAAGAGCCAACCATTCATCGGTTGGCTCTTTCTTTTCCTATCAAGGCAAGTTACTTATTTTATTCTTAATTGGTGTCCGTGGTTTTGGCTCTGGAATCACTTCGGGATATCCTACTCCAAGTACGCCTATTATGTCATATCCGTCCGGTACTTGAAGGATAGCCCTGTTTTTTGGCGTGATGCCGATAGATGACCAAAAGGTCCCAACCCCTTCTGACCACGCAGCTAAATTAAAATTTTGAATAAAGCACGCCGTTGCCATTGCGTTTTCCTCAGTTTCCACTGTTGTTGCTCCACGCTTTGATAAGACCATCATAACCATTGGTGCGTTTCCAAAATTTGTTTTATGGTTTAGCTTTTCTCTCGTTTCTGCTCCAATAAAAAAAATCTCCCATGGTTCCGTCATGCGGTGATTGGGTGCCATTGATGCAGCCTCTAACCATGTATCGATTAAATTTTGGTCAATCTCCATGGATTTAAATTTTTTTATGTTTCTACGTGTTTTAATTGCATCTAAAGTATCCAATTACATACTCACCCTTCCGTTTTAGCTGCTCACTATAATAGCTTATGCTTCCATTCTTAACTTTGTATTAAATGGGAGTAAAAAGTTCTCCCTTGCACAAAATAATCTCCGAGGTAACTAAAAAGGAGGCTTATTATGACTAACAAGAATGATAACAGAGAACGAAAAAATAAATACCCTAACAACAAAAATCAAGATACAGAGTTTTCAAAAGAAAAAGATATTCGCAGTGAGATGACGAAAAAAGATTTACAAAAATAATCTAAACAAGCCCGCAGAAACAAGGCGGGCTTCTAATATTAGCTGAATTTCTTCAACTCCCAAGCTTGTAATATCCTCTTTTTAACCCATAGAAACAAAACCACAGAGCCTGAACCATGAAGAAAAGCCCCCAAAATTGTGCTGGAAGGACTCCTGTGAGCCTGGCTAGATTTGATGCATCCCCTGCGGCCTGTGGTTGAAATAAGCTGATGTAAAAGATTTCATACGCACTTTGGACGGAATCAACCATTAATATCGAGGCAATCAAGAGTAATAAATGATCCTTGAAATTTTGACTTCCCTTAATAAGCAGGAACAAAAAAACAATGGCAAATGAACATAACCAAAACAAACCATATGGATTTCTTACCCAAAAGATAAGATTCAAGGCAATAAAACCTAACAATAGATCCACCAGAACAATTTGTTTCTTCTTTCCAATTAATAAAAATGATATAAATGACATAAAAGAGGCAAAGGTGTATCCACCTAGGCTTGTTAACAAACTGCCAATCCAGGTTGACTGATTACTGTATGTCGCCCCTTCGGAGTTCATAAATAACGATATTCGTTCGACATTCCCGCCAAAAAGAGCAATTAATGCATGACCCGACTCATGGATAAGCGTATTGATGACTTTTACATAGTTTCCTAGAATGGGCACATGAATCAACAGAAAAGCTAATACGAGGAAAAGGAAAAACTTCGCACTGAATTTGTTCCGAACAAAGCTCATAATAAATTCTCCTCTTTTGGTATTTAGTAATACCTCCATTTTAACATCTTTTGTTAATTCTTTTGCACAATTCAACTTTATCTTCTAAAAAGCTAGCAATCACTCAGATTGCTAGCACTTTACATTTAAACTCTGTTTCCTTGCTCCATAAGTTGTCCATCCTTCATTACGTAAATCCGATCACATAGCGGCAGAATCTGTTCGTCGTGTGTAACAATGATAGCAGATTTGTTTTGCTCCTTAACGATTTTTGCGATTAACTCAATTATGGACATGCTTCGATTTGAATCCAAACTGGCTGTTGGTTCATCCGCTAAGATGATTTCCGGATCATTAATAAACGCTCTAGCAATGGCGACTCGTTGCTTTTCTCCACCCGATAACTGGCGGGGATAAAATTTAGATCGTTGCTCCATCCCAACTGCAACTAACATCTCGTTAATCTTTCTTTTACTTTCCTTGCTCCACTGGTTCGCCATTTTTAAAACAAGGCTCAATTGCTCTTCTACCTTTAAATAAGGGACTAAGTTCGATGTTTGGAAAATATAACCTAGGTGATTTAATCTAATGTTTGCTTTATCAATATCACTAAAGGTTGCAATGTCTGTGCCATTTACAATGACTTTTCCTTTATCAGGAGATTGCAAAGCACCTGCAATCGATAAAAACGTGGATTTTCCCGACCCTGAAGGACCAATAATCGCAACCACTTCGCCCGTTTTTAAACGGAAGGATAAGTTTTTCACGATATGATTTTCCTTATCGCCATCTTTAAATGATTTTTCAACCTGTTCTAATTTTAATGGTTCCATCATCATATTATTCTACTCTCCCCATTGCTTGAATTGGATCGGCCTTCACAATATTAAATACCGATAATAATGAGCCGAATATCGACACAATAAATAATAACCCTGAGAATTTAGCAATTTGCACAAAATCAAATATAAATGGGATATCATCAGGAAGAATAGACATAAAGCCCTTAGTAAAGGCTACAGCTGCTGCAATACTAACAATAGATAACATAATCACCTGAAAGATAGTTGATTTAACCAATTGACTCGATTTAGCACCGATGGCTTTTAAGATGCCAAACTGTGCCGTTTTTTGTATGGTCATAATATAAAAGAATGCGGCTAATACAAACAAAGCGATCACGATTAAAAACGATAACATCATATAAAGCGAATTTTGTTCAGCCGAATACCCAGGAATGCCCTTGACCACTTGATCCTTTTTTACCCATTCCCCATCTTTATATAAACTAGAAATGGATTTTTCCAATCCTAGATCCGCTTTGTTTATGGCAATTCCGTTATATTCACTTTTGTTTGAGCCGCCAGCGAGTTCCTCCCAGGTGTCAAGGGAAATAAGCGCAACTGGTGTATGGCTAAAGGTTTTGTCATCAAGGAAGCCCGCAACCCTTAAACTGACCCCGCTCCGCGCATCTTTCACAATCATTCCTTTCTTAAGAGTTCCCGATAGCGAGCGGTCTAGTATGACAGAATTCTCCCCGTTTGATTCTAAACTCTTACCATCTGGATCTAAAAAACTTCCTGGCTGTACAGCCATAAATGTAATATCTAATTTATCTTCAGAATTCACTTTAGAAATGGCCCCCATTTGAATACCAATTGGCTGAGCCTCACTTTTTGCTGTCAATTTTTCTATATCCACCGTTAAATGCGAGCGATCAATGCGCCCCTCTGCACTTTTTTGCAGGTACAAAGAATGTGCCGGCATGTTAATAATCGAAGAAGCATTATTCATCGACAAGCCATTGGCAAGTCCACTAATGACAAAAACAAGTATCGCTACAAAAAAGAGAATAAAGCTGATTAACAAATATCTCACTTTAAAAAATGTCATTTCCTTAAACGGTAATGAATACATAAAAAATTCACCTTCCCTTTCATTTCACAAACAGAATACTGTTCGAACATGAACGGAAGATGAACATGACTTTACAATTTGGGAAGCAGCACAGTAATAGTAGTACCTTTTCCCTCTATGCTTTCTATATCGATTTTTCCATGGTGCAAATCAACGATGGATTTGACGATTGACAGGCCTAAACCTGTTCCCTCAACTGAACGTGCTCTAGAGGCATCCGCCCGGTAAAAACGGTCAAAGATTCTGCTGAGATCCTTCTGACTTAATCCCACACCAGAATCTTTAATAACTACTAAAACTTCTTTATCCGCTTCAGTCAATTCGATATCAATCGTACCATTTTCACGATTATACTTAATCGCATTCGTCAGCAGATTTTCCCAGACAGAATATAGTAATGCTGGGTCCCCTTTAACCCTGGCATCAGAGAGTGAGTAACTCATCATTATTCCTTTTTCCAGGGTGCTCCATTCGTATTGGTGAATAACAGCTTTGAGCTGTTCAGCTATATCTACGCTACTAACTTCCATTAAATCCTTTTTACTTTCAATAGTGGATAGAAGTAATAGCTGCTTGGTCATTCTGGAGATTCTGTCTACCTCGAATTGAACCACGCGTATATATTGTTGCTCTTCTTGCTTACTTTTGCCGCTATTTTCCAATAAGTTTAAATACCCTTTTATATTGGTAAGTGGTGATTGGATATCATGAGATATATCAGAAATTAGTTCTTTTCTTAACGAATCTACTTGTGCTAATTTTTCTGTCATCCTCGTAAAGCTGACTGCTAAATTTCCAAGTTCATCGCTTCGGGTAATATCCAACTTGATGGAAAAATTTCCTCCGGCAATTGCTTTCGTAGCGATATTAAGCTTTCTTATCGGCTTGACTAAATATTTGGTACTAATTAGAACCAATATAACGCTTAATAAAATTGAAATGATTAGCAGCCAGCCAAAAAGAATATGCATCTCGTTAAACATAAGCTTAATATCTGGCCTGATAAAAATGGCATGTACTTCTCCTTTATACTCAAAAGGGACACCAACTGAGTTTTTTAATTCGTTGGCAAAAAATCCGGTTACAAAGGTTTTATGAGGAAAATTTCGAACCCCATGATAAACCTCACCATCTAAAACTTTTTCTGGAATATTTGCTGGTAAATTCTTTTCTCTAAATGACGAGCCAAAATAATGCTTGTTTCCTTCATTATTGACCAAAAGTATTTGGTAACCAATCGTACCGAGATGGTCAAAATAGTCCTGGAGACTAATCAAAGGGTGCTTACTAGCAAATTCCGCTATTTCATAGGCAATATTCATGATTTTCTCATCATTTTGCTCTTTCAATTTTAGCTGATAATAAGCATTCGAAAGAAAAAAAGAAATAATTCCGCTGACAACCATAATCATGATCGTAATAAAGGCGAATTTACTATACAAAGATTTCATGATCATTAGTTAAAGAACCTCCAGGGAATATCCTACCCCTCTAATCGTTTTGATGGTAAAATCCTCGGCAATATTCGCAAACCTTTCGCGTAACCGTTTGATATGGACATCCACGGTTCTTTCATCTCCTTCAAAATGAAGACCCCATATTTTTTCAATCAAGTGACCACGGCTAAACACTTGATTAGGATGGGTAGCAAGAAAAGATAAAAGATCAAATTCCTTTAACGGGAGCATAAAGGTCTTGTTATTGATTTTAACTTCATAGCTTTTTTTGTTTATGTATAAGTTTCCAACCTTAATATTTGCTACCCCAGATTTTCCATATCTTCTTAAAAGGGCATTGACTCTAAATATTAATTCTTTGGGTTCAAACGGTTTAATTAAGTAATCATCCGTGCCTGATTCAAATCCCTTTTCCTTATCTTCAATTTGGCTTTTGGCCGTTAATAAGATAATCGGAATGTCATACACTTTTCGGATTTCAGTTGTTAAAAGGTATCCATTCATGACTGGCATCATGATATCTACGATTGCTAAATCACAATCCTCTATATTTAATAATCCAAGTGCAGCTTCCCCATTTTCCGCTGCAATTGTTTTAAATCCTTCTCTCATCAGCAAACTTATTACAAGATTGCGGATATATTCATCATCATCAACAATTAAAATTGTTTTCATCTCATCACCTGCTTACTCCATAGCGCTATATTCCTCACCTCATTGTACTTAATGGCTCATTAATTGGAAAGAAGCAAAATTGTGATGAATTAGACAAAGTAACAACTTATATGTTAGTATTAAGTTGTCACATTGACGACCGGTTCATTTTTATTGTCAAAGGAGGAAGAAAAATTGATAGAGTTTAAGAATATTGTTAAAAAATATCGATCAAAGACAATTATTAAACCTTTTTCGTTAGATATCGAAGCTGGCCAGCTGGTTGTTTTTATTGGACCAAGTGGATGCGGAAAAACGACATTGTTGAAAATGATTAATAAATTGATTCAGCCAACGTCGGGGCAAATTTTTGTAGATGGGGCGGATATTTCGACCATGAATCCGATTGAGCTGCGTAGGAATATTGGTTATGTGATTCAAAATACGGGATTGTTTCCTCATATGTCTATTAAAGAAAATTTAGAGTTGATTCCCAAACTTAAAGGAGAAGATCCTGATTCCATAGCAAAGAAAACTGGAGAACTGCTTGAATTGGTTGGATTAGACCCGAAAGAATTCTTACATCGCTTTCCAAAGGAATTAAGTGGTGGTCAGCAGCAAAGAATTGGGGTAGCAAGAGCTTTTTCAACCAACTCCGATATCATTTTAATGGATGAACCATTTAGTGCGTTAGATCCTGTCACAAGAAGTTCGCTTCAAGATGAACTCTTCCAAATGCAAAAGGAACTTAACAAAACGATTATCTTTGTTACCCATGATATGGACGAAGCTATTAAAATAGCAGATAAGATTTGTATTTTAAAAGACGGGGATATACTTCAATATGATACCCCTGAAAATATTTTAAAGAATCCTGCCAATGACTTTGTTGAAGACTTTATTGGTAAAAGAAGAGTTTGGAACAATCCTGAATTATTAATGGCTGAGGATATTATGATTCCTAATCCTGTGAAGATCACCTCTATGCGCACAGTGCTACAGGCGATTGAAATAATGAAGGACCAAAAAGTCGATAGTCTTATGGTTACAGATAAAAGTAATGTCCTTAAAGGTTTAGTGACGTTAAAGAGCATTCAATTGCTCAATCGCACAACCTCAATTGAAAAGGTAATGGAACAAAATGTCCTTTCGGTTTCACAGGATGCCAATTTGATATCAGTTTTAGCAACAATGAATGAACATAAAATTGGTTATGTGCCGGTTGTGAACAGTCATAAACAGCTGATTGGACTTATAACTAGAAGTAGTATTCTTTCTGCACTAAGCAGCCAGTTAATTGATTTGGAGGTGGCCTTTTAATGAGTGGATTTATGAACTATTTAACCACTAACTATGAGCAAGTATTCAGTCTACTGGGCCAGCATCTTTACTTAAGCGTAATATCTGTCCTAGTAGCAATTATTATCGGGATCCCACTCGGTATATTAATCTCTAGAGAGCAAAAACTTGCAAAACCGATAATAGGAACAACCAATGTGATTCAAGCAGTACCTAGTTTGGCCTTACTTGGATTTCTTATTCCATTCGTTGGGATTGGCAGTACTCCTGCGATTATTATGGTCGTTCTTTATTCATTGCTTCCTATTGTCAAAAACACGTATACAGGTTTAACGAATATTGATGGAGATATTCTGGAAGCCGCCAGAGGTATCGGTCTGACCAAGAGTCAAACGATGAGAAAGGTTCAGTTACCACTAGCCTTCCCGATGATTATGGCGGGTATCAGAATTTCAGCGGTTACCGCTGTTGGATTAATGACAATCGCTGCCTTCATTGGTGCTGGCGGACTAGGATATCTCGTTTTCTCAGGTGTACAAACGGTCGATAATTATATGATTTTAGCAGGAGCGATTCCCGCCTGTATTCTTGCCCTAGTTATCGATTTTATCGTAGGAAAACTAGAATCCTCACTTTCCTATACTAGCAAACAATCTTCAGCAAAAAAGACCGGGAAAACCACTAAAAAAATGATGATTAGTTTTGCGAGTATTGTCATCATCATTGCCGGTGCATTTACTGTTTATTCAAAAGTAAACGCAGAGGATAAGATTGTGATCGGTTCTAAAAATTTCAGTGAACAATTAATATTAGGAAATATGCTTGCAGATCTAATAGAAAATAAGACTGATATTCAAGTAGAAAGAAAACTAAATCTTGGCGGCAGTCAGGTGGCCTTCAGCGCCCTTAAAAATGGGGATATTGATATGTATGTTGAGTATACCGGGACAGGGTTAGTGAATATTTTAAATCAGCCGCCCCAAAGTAATCCGGACAAAGTCTACAATATTGTCCAGAAGGAATTCAAGCAAAAATATGGTTTTGAATTGTTAAAACCGATTGGATTTAATAACACTTACGCCTTAGCTGTTCGTCAAGATACTGCAAAGGAATTTAACTTAAAGACGATATCTGATTTAACCAAAATCAGCAATGGATTAACCATGGGTCCAACCATCGAATTCCCTAATCGTGAGGATGGATTAATCGGACTGACAAAAACGTATAATATGAAATTTAAAGAGGTAAAACCCGTTGACGGAGGATTGCGCTACACGGCATTAGCCAACCATAAGAGTGATGTCATCGATGCCTTTTCAACGGATGGTTTACTTGAAGCGTTCCACTTAAAGGTATTAAAGGATGATAAGAACTTTTTCCCTCCTTATTATGCGGTACCGATGTTAAAAGAAGAAACGTTAAAGGAACATCCAGAACTTAGAAAAGTGATAAATTCCTTGGCTGGTAAGTTAACTGATGAAAAAATGCGAAAACTGAACTATAAGGTCGACAGCCTTAAGCAGTCACCAGCCAAAGTCGCAAAGGAATTTTTAGAAAGTGAAGGATTATTAGAAAAATAGTGCATTTAAGAAAAAGCTGGTCCTCAAAAATAAAAGGTTCCGTTTACGGGTGCTTTCTTAATAAAAAGACACAAGAATTGACGTATGCATTAGCATACGTCTTTTTCTTTATTTATGAAGTTCCTACTACTAAAGCTTTCTTAAATTTGAAATAGCATTTGACATCATTATTGAGGGTCCGCACTTATCTGTTTGGGCATCGGGTTAAGTACCCGAGCTGATAAATAGACGGAAATTTTCCGCTTAATTCGTAATTATTATTAAAAAAGGGGGTAAATAGACGGAGAAATTCCGCCTATTTACTCGAAAAACGTGAAAATGGGAGATTTTGCTTTGCATAAACGGAAAATCTCCCCTTATTTCCCCCGAAATGAGCGCCATTCTGCATTTAACCGGAAAATCTCCTCTTATTTTTCCTATGCTGGTTACTCTATTTAGAACGAGTCATAAGGCACTACAAAACGGAACCCTTTACCTAAAAAGCCGGCTTTTTTGCATCTTTAAATCCCTTCTTACTCTGCCATAAAATGAAGGACTCGGTCATATGTTTCTTCAGCACCTATAACAAGGAGGACATCCCCTTCTTGTATTACGGCATAGGGGCCTGGTGAAATAATTAATTCTCCCTTTCGTTTCATCCCGATAACAGTTCCCCCAGTATTTTGCCAAAACTTCAATTCCGAAATAGTTTTGCCAATATGTATACAATCCGAAACTACCTCTACTTCGATGGGTGCAAGTGGGTTCGTATGACGAAGCTTTCCTGAATAGTCCATAATTTTTCGGAGCGTATCAAAGAGCTGTTCATCGAGCTTGTCTCTTTTGGAAATGAGGGAGTTCATTTGCTTCTCAAGATCTTTGATGCTTGCAAGATTTGAAAACCGTTGAATATATTTATAAGCATTCTCCCGAGAAGAAATAACAATTCCACTGCCTTTTGTAGAGTGGACTATCTCAACATCTTCCAAAATTTTTATAGCTCTTCGAATAGTTTCAGGAGAAACCTTATATTCACTGGCTAAGGTTGATCTCCCGTGAATTTTTTCTCCCACCTTAAATTTCCCATCATATATTCTATTTGCTAAATCTATCGCAATTCGCTCGTAAGTTGGTATTTGTGCCTTTTGCATAATATCCTCCGCAACCATCTTTATCTTGGTCTATTCCTACAATGTGCTACCTCTCCAATATACTCTTTTGTATGTGCCTATGCGAGTTTTCAATACAAAATTATCGGAGTGATTTCAATTATTTTTATTGGATATAATTGTAATGAACGATGATTAATGAGGTGAGTCATTGAAACGGAAAATACTTATTCTTCTAGGTAGTATATTTGTGTTATTAATGATTGTCTTATTTATTTTTTTCCTTGTTAAAGGGCAGCCTTCAAAATGGCAAGTAGCCCTCGGAGGGATAATCGTGTGCGCGTTGCCCATGCTGCTGATTTTTAAGAAAAACATACCATTTAACCTGCCAAGCATCGTTGGGTTTTATCTATTTATCTTTTGTACCACGTATTTAGGGACTATAGGGGATTTTTATCTTAAATATAGATGGTGGGATTCGACCATACATTTTTATAAAGGTGTATATGTCGCTTGTGTTGGCATAACATTATATAAATTAATGATACCTGAACAAGTAAGAAAGGATACCTCACGTTGGATTATTTCAATTTTCGTTCTATCCCTTTCTGTCCTAGCAAGTGTACTTTGGGAGATTTATGAGTTTATTGGGGATTTGACCTTCACACACATCATGCAGCTTGGTGGAAATAAAGATACGATGTATGACCTGTTGTGTGGGTTTTCCGGAGGACTCTTAATTGCCATTTACGCCTATTTTCGAAAACCAAAAGTTTAAAGAGGTGCATTTTGTTGAATCGAAAACTTGTCATCACTTTAAGTGCCATTTATGTCCTTTTCATGGCAGTCTTAGCGGTCTATTACTATACAAAGGGAGAATCCTTTGAAGGCTCAGTCGCAATTGGCGGTATTGTATGCGGTGCGATTCCGTTATTATTGGCATTATTCACCAAACTACAATTCAATTTACCAATTGTCATTTCCTATTTAATTTTCTTAGTTGGCTCTCAATATTTAGGTTCTATCCTAGGCTGGTATGGTCTTGGTTGGTGGGATACTTTTATGCATTTGGTCAGTGGAGCGATTCTCGCATTTTCTGGGATTACTTTATATGAACGATTGATTCATCGAAATGCTGGGGATAAGATTTCGCCATGGTTTGTGTTTTTATTTACGCTATCCTTTGCAGCACTCGGTGGTGTATTATGGGAAATTTATGAATTTAGCTCCGACCAATTTTTCGATATGACCTTACAAGGTGGAGGAAATAAAGATACAATGACCGATTTAATTGCTGATACAATTGGGGGGTTGATTATTGCAGTACTTGCCGGAATCCGTACTCGGAAAAAGTTAAAAAACCTGTAATAAAAAGGTACGTCGTTGGACGTACCTTTTAAAATATTGATATTAAACCGTAACTGCCACAAAAAATTCCTCATAAAGTGCTTGAACCGCTCTCTTTTCATCTACTTCTTTTACCCCGAACATCATACTAACTTCTGACGACCCTTGGTTAATCATTTCAATATTGATATGAGCTTTCGCCAGTGCCTTGGAAGCTCTTGACATGGTCCCAACATTATGGCGCATTCCCTCGCCAACCACCATTATAAGTGCAAGACTATGCTCAATCTTTACTTGATCAGTATGAAGTTCTGTTTCAATCCGTTCCTTAATCGCCTTCTCCATTTCCGCATCCATTTGATTTTCTCGAAGGATGACTGAAACATCATCAATGCCTGAAGGGGTATGCTCATAAGATAATCCGAAGTCTTCTAAGATACTTAACAGCTTCCGTCCAAAGCCTATCTCTCTATTCATTAGGTATTTGCTTACGTATATACTACAAAATCCTTGGTCACTGGCAATACCAATCACTGGTCCATTTGTGTTGTCTCGTTCATAGACAATCTTTGTTCCAGGTGCACTTGGATTATTTGTATTTTTGATTTGAACAGGAATTCCTGCTCTGAACGCCGGAACAAGTGCTTCATCATGCAATACAGTAAATCCCGCATATGAAAGTTCACGCATTTCCCGGTAAGTCAGTTCTTTTATTTCTTTCGGACTTTTTACAATGAAGGGATTGACGGAATACACTGCATCGACATCAGTAAAATTCTCATAAATGTCAGCTTTAAGGGCATTGGCTAAGATGGATCCAGTAATGTCGGATCCGCTCCGTGAAAAGGTAAACACCTCACCTTGCCTGCTATAACCAAAGAAACCTGGAAATATTAGGATCCCCTTTCGTTCGTTCAACAAATATAATTGATTATAAGCTTCTGGCAGCACCTGAGCGTTACCAGGCTCATCACTGACAAGCAGCCCCGCTTCTTTCGGGTCTATGTAAGAAGCTTCTACGCCCTGCTTACGGAAATAGGCAGCCACCAATTTGGCGTTGTTATCCTCACCACTTGCTTTTAACAAATCCAGAAAACGATCAGGTTTTGTTTTATCTGCACTCAGCCGATTTGCTAAATCTTCTTGAATTTCGATAATAATGTCATGTGACAGTGATAATTCTTCTGCGATTGAGCAGTATCTTTCAAGGACTGCCTCAAATGGTTCTCTTGGGTCTTTATTTTGTAAACAAAGTTCTCCACATTCAATCAATAAATCTGTTACCTTATCATCCTCTGCAAACCTTTTCCCGGGGGCAGAAACGACAACCACTTTTCTTTCGGGGTCTGAAACTACAATTTTAAATACCTTCTCCAGTTGTTTTCCTGATGCTAGTGAGGACCCACCAAACTTTACGACCTTCATCCCTACATCTCCCTAATTCTAAAAATATAATCTTAATTTTAATCATATTCAGAAAATAATCAAGCTTTTTCTTTTATAGAAAGACATTTGTTCACCCCTGGCGTACAACCAAAAACAAGAGTGGATCTTGGCTAGAAATCCACTCTTTTTTTCGGAACTAAAACTAACGAAGTAAATCAATAAAATGGGCAAGAATCTTGGCCGTAAGCCCCCAAATCACTTTTCCATCATAACGGTAGAAATACTCATCAACCCCACGTGTCCGCCATTTATATTTTTCTCCCCCAACAATAAGGTCAAAGGGAAAATTCACCTCGGGTTCTGCCTTAAATTCTATACGATAAATCTCTGGTTCATTTTTTATTAAAAATGATAGCGGCACGGTAAAAATCTCACCAACTTCTGAAGGGTTAGGAACAATTGGATTAGGTGTTTTAATGTAGCCAACAAAAGGATAGATTATCATTCCAAAAGGTGAAATCATAAAATCCAATGGGAGTACATTTGATATACTCTCCTTGCTGACACATAATTCTTCAACGGTTTCACGGATAGCGGCTGCTTTTTCGTCGGAATCCTGGGCATCAATCCTCCCCCCTGGAAAACAAATTTCACCGGGCTGCCTTCTAAGTTCCAGGGAACGAACTTCTAACAAAACGTGGACCCCGTCTTCTTTTTCAATGAGTGGGACCATAACAGCATATTTTGAAAACTTTTCACTGCCAAGAATCTTTGGTGTGTGGTTTTTTAATTTAGATAGTATTGGTTCCAACTCCATGACTTCACCTCATTTCATTTTCAAATATCTTATTATTACAATACCACTTTTTACCTGAAGATAAAAAACAATCCAATTTAATTTATTGGATTGTTCGCTAATTAATTTATTCCTATTTCTCATACCATGAATACATATAATTAACATCCTCAATTTCTTGTGCGGTTTTTACGATTTTTAAAGGATGGAAGGTGTCAATCATAACGGCAAGTTCTAACGTTCCCTTTTTTCCAATACTTGCTTCTGTTTTCCCAGGATGCGGCCCATGTGGGATACCGCCTGGATGGAGCGTAATGGAACCTTCCTGTACTCCTTTACGACTCATAAAATTACCCTCCACATAATAGAGAAGTTCGTCGCTGTTCACATTGCTATGATAATATGGCGCCGGTATGGACTCTGGATGGTAGTCATAGAGTCTCGGAACAAATGAACAGACAACAAAATTATTCCCTTCAAAAGTTTGATGGACTGGCGGCGGCTGGTGGACTCTCCCGGTGATTGGTTCAAAATCTTTGATATTAAAAGCCCAAGGATATAAATATCCATCCCAGCCCACTACGTCAAGGGGATGATGTCCTAAAATATGCGAGGTTATCTTCCCTCTTGATTTTGTTAAGACCTCAAATTCACCCTTTTTATCAAATGCCGTCAGTTCTTCCGGGCCACGAAGGTCCCTTTCACAAAATGGGCTATGTTCTAATAGCTGGCCATATTCATTTCGGTACCGTCTTGGTGTGGTGATTTGGCTGAAGGATTCAACAAACAGCATTTTTGTCTCTTCATTTTCGTTTGGTATAACACGGTATATGGTCCCAATCGGAATAATTAGATAATCTCCCGGCTGGTATGAAAGGGTCCCGAACATCGTTTCCAGTTTTCCCGTCCCATAATGGACATAGAGCATTTCATCTCCATCACCATTCCGATAAAAGCTTGTCATCGGTGCAGTTACATGGGCTGTTCCAATTAATAAATCCTGATTCCCCAAAATATACTCCCTAGCATGGAGGCCATCACCTTTGGTTGAAACTTTACTGGTAAAAAAATGACGGTGTTTGAGTGCCTGCTGGTTCTCATATTCTGGCAAATAATCTCTAACTAATTCCGCTCTCACCACTTCTGTTGGCATATATTGATGATACAAAATCGATTGGGTTCCAGAAAACCCCCGTGTCCCCATTACCTGCTCTCGGAATAGGCTCCCATCCGCCTTTTTAAACATCGTATGCCGTTTGTGCGGTATCTTCCCCATTTGCCGGTAATACATGTTTTCACCTCTCTTCAGCGATTATCTCATTCTGTAACACGCCAAGATGATCAATTTCTAATTTAACTCGATCACCAGGTTTTAACCAACGATGCACTTGTTCACCAAGTTCAAGAATACATCCAGATCCGACAGTTCCTGAACCAATCATCTCACCAGGGTATAAGGTAACACCCGCAGAAGCCCTCTCAATCATCTCTCCAAATGAATAAAATAAGTCTTTCATGTTTCCTTCGGAAAGAAGGCATCCATTTACAGTAGCTTTCATTGTAAGATCAAAGCCTTTTCCTGCTTTTAATGGTTCAAACTCATCCTTTGTAACAATCCATGGTCCTATTGAAGTGGAGAAATCCTTCCCCTTAGCAGGACCAAGGCCAACTTTCATTTCTTTCCTTTGCAGGTCTCTTGCGCTCCAATCATTTAATATACAGTAGCCAAAAATATGCTCATCCGCTTGTTCTGCAGAAATATTTCTGCCTTCTTTACCAATAATGCAGGCAATCTCAAGCTCATAATCAAGCCAGTTACACTCTTTTGGCTTAACAATAGCGTCTCCTGGTCCTTTAATAGCAAGATGATTAGAGAAATAAAAGACAGGGATTTCGTACCATTCTGGAATCATTCCAAGACCCCTATTTTCCCTTGCTTGTTTTACATGCTGTTCAAATGCATAAAAATCACGAAAGCTCCTTGGGTATGGCAGCGGCGCCTTTAAACGAAACTCTCTTAATGGATACACTCCTTTTTGCTCCTTTGTAAATGAGAAACTGGACACTTTTTCTAGATTTGCCATACTATTTTCTAGAAAATCCAAGAGATTACTAGGCAGCATTCCACCTGATGCTTCATGCATATCAACCACATGTTCCTGATCCAATAACCATCCTGCCCTATATGTCCCATCCTTTTTTTCGAAGGTTACGAATTTCACAACATTCACCTTTTTTCTAGGTTTTTCTCTTCATTTCAAACATTTTTGCTAAGGGGTCTGTAAAGATGTTTCCTGCCATTCTTCCTATCGGCATTAGTTTCGCAGAGTCAATCCGTCCCTTATCAAACAGTTCATCGGTTACATGGACATGCACTACTTTTCCAATTACTAGACTTCCTGCCCCAGGCTTTTCACCAAAATGCAATACTTGTTCTAGTTCACATTCTAGGTGGACAAGGGATTCTTTAATGCGCGGCACCTTGACCTTGATACTAGGTTCTTTCGTTAAACCCACTTCCATCATTTCGTCGACATCCGGACTAAATTCAATCGCACAATCATTCATTTGCTCCGCCAAACTGTTACTAACAATATTAATGACAAATTGACCTGTGCTTTCAATGTTTACAAGCGTATCTTTTTTAGCTCCATCTGTTCCTCTTCTCATTGGTGAAAAACAAATGAGCATAGGGTCCGCACAAATGGCCGTAAAAAAACTAAATGGTGCCGCATTAGCAGTCCCCTTCTCATCCACTGTAGAAACAAAAGCTATTGGACGGGGGAGAATGGACCCAACTAATAATTTATACGCCTCTCTCCATTCCAGTGTTTTCGGGGAAATCTCCATTACATTTATCACCTCACTTAGTAGAGCTTTAAATAAGGGAGAGATCACTCTCCCTTTAGCCCTTCTAAACTATTAGTCTCTATTCATTATAAATTTCCTCGTCTTTCCTGCTCCCGCTCAATCGACTCAAATAATGCCTTAAAGTTTCCTTCCCCAAAACCACGTGCCCCTTTTCGTTGAATAACTTCAATAAATAATGTTGGACGGTCAACAATTGGTTTCGAGAAAATCTGCAGTAAATACCCCTCATCATCCCTGTCTACTAAAATATTTAACTCACGCAACTTTTCTATTTCTTCATCAATTTTTCCAATCCGTTCACCTAAGGATTCATAATAAGTATCAGGGGTTTTTAGGAATTCCACTCCATTTTGCTTTAATATAGCTACTGTTGAGACAATATCTTCAGTTAGGATTGCTAAATGCTGTACACCAGGCCCATTATAAAATTCTAGAAATTCCTGAATTTGTGATTTTCGTTTCCCTACCGCAGGTTCATTGATTGGAAACTTGATCCGTCCTCCGTTATGCATAACTTTTGACATAAGTGCAGAGTATTCTGTGGTAATGTCCTTGTCAGAGAAATGTTTCATTTCTTTAAAGCCCATTACCTTAGCATAATACTCTACCCATTCCTCCATGCGCTCAACATTCCCAACGACATGGTCAATCCCAATTAAACCCGCATCTTTCACCGGTAATTCCGCTGAATATGGTTCGAATCCAGGTAAGAACACACCCTGATAATTTTTGCGTTCTATTAACGTATGGATTGTGTCCCCATATGTACCTAGAACAGCTTTTTTAACCACCCCTGATTCATCGCTCATTTCAAATGGGGCCGCAATGGCAATCGCGCCTCGATTCACAGCCTCTTCAAAAGCTTTTTCAACATTATCAACTAAGAGTGCTATATCCTTCACACCGTCTCCATGTTTCTTAACAAATTGGGCTACTGACCCATCCTCACTATAAGAACCTGTAAGCAGGAGACGAATATTCCGCTGCTTTAAGCAGTAGGAAGCGGTTTCACGATTGCCCGTTTCAAGACCCGAATATGCTACTGGTTCAAAACCAAATGCTGTACAGAAAAAGTGACATGCTTGTTTGGCATTACCTGTGTAAATCTCAATATAATCCACGTCTCGAACCGGAAAGAAGTCATTAGCTAATTGGTCTGCTCTTACTCTATTTTCTTTCATTTAGAAACCCCCATTAACCAAATGTAATAATATTCAGAATTAATTCTAATTCAAAGAATCTTGTCCTATCAAGGATAGGGTGTAAAGCAATAACGCTTTTTGGTGCTAAAGAAATCAGGATAATTTTTGCGTTATTTCCCGAAAATGCAAAAAGAAACTTACCCGTTTCGGGAAGTTTCTAATTTAATCATAGTGGAAATATTGTTCACTAGTAGAATAGACATTCAAAAAATTTTTTTCGATTAGGAAAGAATCGCCCGATCACTTGCCATATGTTCACCGCGGATCCGTTTAAACTCTGTTAACAAACTTTCAATTGTCAGCTGCTTCTTATTTTCCTCACTGACCTCTAAAATAATCTGACCCTTGTCCATCATAATTAAACGATTTCCTAAATCAATCGCTTGCTGCATATTATGTGTCACCATTAAGGTAGTCAGTTTGTATTTGTCGACGATTTCTCTCGTCAAATTTGTAATTAATTCCGCTCTTGACGGATCAAGTGCCGCTGTGTGTTCATCAAGAAGGAGGATGGATGGTTCTGTGAAAGTTGCCATCAATAAAGATAATGCTTGGCGTTCTCCACCTGATAATAGCCCCACCTTGGCACTAAGCCGGTTTTCGAGTCCTAAATGCAATGATTCCAATACCTCACGAAAATAATCACGGCGCTTTTTAGTTACCCCTTGGCGAAGGGTTCTCATTTTGTTACGTGAGTACGCCATCGCAAGATTTTCCTCAATTGTCATACTTGGAGCCGTTCCTGCCATTGGGTCCTGAAAGACACGGCCAATCATTTTTGAACGTTTGTACTCTGACATATTGGTAACATTTTTCCCGTTTATTTGAACCTCACCGACATCTGGGATCAATACACCGGAAATGATATTCATTAGTGTAGATTTCCCCGCACCGTTACTTCCAATAACAGTGACAAAATCACCAGGCTGAAGGTTCAGATTCACATGATCGATGGCGATTTTTTCATCCGGAGTCCCTTCATTAAAAATCTTATGAATTTCATTTAAGTGTAGCATGATTGTCCCCCTTCGCTGAAGCATTTGCCTGGATGATATTCCTTCGCTCTGATCTACGTCGGGCTTTACGCTTTTTCTCCTTAGAACCTTCAATGATTTTTGGAGCAGTAAGTGCAATAATAACAATAAGTGCAGTAATCAGCTTCATATCACCTGGGTCTAAGAAATCTACACGCAAGGCTAACGTTACAACAATTCGATAAATAATGGAACCGCCAATCACAGCAAGTGTTGTCCGAGCGATTGTTTTTGTACCAAAAAGGGCTTCACCAATAATAACGGAAGCTAGGCCAATCACAATCATCCCGATTCCCATACCTACGTCTGCAAATCCACCTTGTTGGGCAATCAGAGCACCTGAAAATGCTACTAATGCATTAGATAAACCTAAGCCAAACACAACAAGAAGATTGGTATTAGCAGAAAGGCTGCGAATCATACGTTTATTATCTCCAGTTGCTCTAACAGCAAGACCAATTTCCGTCCTTAGGAACAAATCCGTCAGGAATTTAATCACAAATGTAACGATAATCATAAAAAGAAGAATTCCCCATGTTTCCGGCAGGCTGTCACCGAGACCGACCAAGGAAAGAATATTATTGAAGAATGAATCAATTCCTGTCTTTTCAAAAAATCCACTGATTTTCGTAAAAGCTGTATCTGTATTTAATAAAGGGATATTGGAACGTCCCATAATTCTCAGATTTATTGAATAAAGTGCAATCATCATTAAAATACCGGAAAGCAAGTTGTTAATCTTTCCAAATGTGTGCAGAAGTCCTGTCAAACATCCTGCTGCGAAACCTGCAAATAGTGCCATAATTGTAGCTAAAAATGGATCGGTACCATTCGCAATCATTACCGCTGAAATTGCTGCCCCAGTGACAAAACTCCCATCAACCGTTAAATCTGGAAAATCCAGAATACGAAAGGAAAGATATACGCCCAGTGCCATAATCGCGTAGATGATACCTGCTTCAAATGATCCAAATATGGCTGTAAACATTGAGATCATCCTTTCTTTAATCATTAAGCATCCGTCTTAGATGCAAAATTTTATGTAGTGACAAAGAGGCAGCCTTCTAAATGAAGGCTCCTCATTGAAAAATATTATTTATTTACCTTCGTAGAACTCACCTAAACTACTCCAAGCATCATTGACTTTTAAACCTTGAGCTTCAGCAGCCTTCTTGTTAATTACAAGCTTTAAGCTATTAGGAAGTTCAACAGGAATTTCAGATGCTTTCTTTTTGCCGCTTAAAATGTCAGCTGCCATAATCCCAGATTGATAGCCAAGATCGTAATAACTAAATCCACTCGCAGCAACCGCGCCTTTTTTCATAGAATCTAGTTCACCAACGAACAATGGGATTTTCTTACTGTTTGCAACGGCGATAACTGAGTCAAGTGCAGTAACAACAGTATTATCAGTAGGAATGTAGATGGCATCAACGCGTCCAACTAATGATTCTGAGGCTTGCTTCACTTCTGCTGTAGTAGAAACAGATACTTTTACTAGCTTAGCACCCTTCTCTTTAACAATCTTTTCAACTTCTTCCACCTGAACAACTGAATTTTGTTCCCCTGAGTTATAGATGACCCCAACATTTTTCGCTTTCACTTCGTCAGTAATAAAGCTGATTGTCTTTTTCGTTGCTTCTGGATGGTTATCTGTTGTTCCAGTAATGTTTTTGCCTGGTTTATCAAAAGCCTCTACCAATCCAGCACCCACTGGGTCTGTTACTGAAGTGAAGATAATCGGAATATCTTTGGTAGCATTCAATGCAGCCGTTGCACTAGGCGTAGCATTAGCAAAGATTAAATCTACTTTGTCTCCGACAAAATTATTCGCAATTGTTTGCGTGTTGTTCATGTCTGCTTGAGCGTTTTGTTCATCAAAGCTAACTTTAATTCCTTTATCTTTTAGAGCCTTTTTAAAACCCTCTGTCGCTGCATCTAAAGATGGGTGTGGTGCAAATTGGGTAATACCTACTTTGAATTCCTTATCTGCTCCCCCTTTTTCAGTTCCGCCTGCGGATTCTTTACTTCCACACCCTGCAAGCAGCATCATTCCTGCTAAAGCAATTGAAAATACTTTTCCTTTTTTCTTCACTAGCTAAGTCCCCCTCAAATACTAAAATATTAATTTTCAAAAAATTGAATATATTAAAAATTATTCTAGTATCTTTTTGAAGGAAAATCAATAGATATCGCAAAAATATTTTTTCGCTTTAAAGCAACATAAATGGAATTCTATTCTTTCCTATTATTAATAACAGATTTCTTTCTGCAAAAAATAAAATGCCTCCATGTTAAATGAAGGCATTTTAAAAATTATCTTTTGAAAAATATTATTTTTACCAATCTCGGGTATTTTCAAGTAAAAGGTCGATTTCAACTTTTTTAACAATATTATTATTTTTCTCAGATGTTAGATTTGACGTTGCTTCTAGTAATTTGTCTATATCGATTAGTACAGTACCCATTTCTAACCTCCTGAATGTTAGTTTGTTATTATTTGATAAATCATTCGACAACCTCAATGAAAATAATGGGGGTACTTTTTCAATTAATCTCAAAAAAAATAAAAAAGAGCTAATACTTATGATAGATACCCTAGTGAAAGTATGATATTTTTCACTAATTTCTCATAAAAAGGTGTTTACAATGGAAAATGAAATGAAACAAGCGGTTGGGGGACTGCTTGTTTGATTATTTTTTTATGGGAGGGTTTACTATGTACCAATCTATTGCGTGGTACGCTACATTATTTTTCGTGTTCCTTATCGCACTAGCATTTTCGTTTGTGTACGGGGAATCGAGAAAACTAAAAGAGTATGGATCTATTCAGGAAAAAGGCTATAAAATTCGTAAATTCTATTTTCTTGGATTACTAGCCATTATGGGATTTGCTTCTGCAATTTCACTAAGCAAACTTCCTTACCACGACCAGCACGTACAGGCAAAAGAAAATGGCAAGGTTGTTGAGGTTAGTGGGATACAGTTTGCCTGGGAATTAAGTAATGAAAACTTTACTGTGGGGGAGCCTGTCCAGTTTCGTGTTACAAGTAAAGATGTCACCCATGGGTTTGGGCTGTATGATGAAAAACTGCATTTAATCGCACAAACTCAAGCGATGCCCGACTATACAAATATTATTTCTATTACATTTAAAAAACCGGGAACATATAAAATTATGTGTTTAGAATATTGCAGCACTGGCCACCATGTCATGATTAAAGACATTGTTGTCAAGCCAAAGGGAGGTAATTAATATGGAAAGTAAAGCTCGGAAACAGATTAAAAAAGGCGTTGCATTTTCATTGATGGTTACCTCTGTGGTTCTGGTTTTCATGATGGTTTTCGGAGTGATGATGTTATTAAATCAAGGAAATGTCGTAAAAATTTCTCCTCAATTGTTTTATAAAGTAATGACCATTCACGGAACAGGAATGATCGGTATCGCCGCACTGGGCGGAAGCGCCATCATGTGGTATTATTTATCGAAATATATTCATTTGAATCCAAAGGTTTTCTTTACCAACCTCATCTTATCTTTGATTGGTGTGGTTATGATACTTGCCGCTATTTTTGTTTTTAATTTTTCTGATGGTTGGACATTCCTTTATCCCCTTCCATCTGCCTCAGCAAAACTAAATGGATCAGCAGGTGCACTATTCTTTTTATTTGGGCTGTTACTGTTAGGCATTGGCTATTTGGTCATGTATTTTTATTTAGCAGCAAGGCTGATCAAAGAATATGGCGGTCTAGGTAAATCACTAGGCTGGGATTATATTTTCAGGGGCAAAAAGGGATATGGACCACCTGCTGCTGTTGTTGCCACAACGATGGTCATTATCGCTAACTCCACTGGAATCTTAGCAGGTGCTACAGTCATAGTTGAATCAATTGTTAATATACTTAATCCAAAGTTCACCTTCGATCCAATGCTCGCAAAACACTTAACCTATGCATTTGGCCATATTTTTGCTAATTGCACCATTTATATGGCAGTTATTGCTGTCTATGAAGTGCTCTCTGAATATACTGGACGTCCCTGGAAATCCAATAAAGCCTTCCTAATTGCATGGAATTTTTCCACTCTGTTTACTTTAATGATTTATACACACCATTTGTTAATGGATTTTGCAGTCCCAAGATGGATGTTAATTATCGGTCAAATATTTTCTTATGCAAATGGTTTACCAGTCATGGTTGTCACTGCATATGGAGCATTGATGATTGTGTTCCGCTCGGCTGTTAAATGGGACTTTGCTTCAAGTATGATGTTTTTGGCAATGTTCGGATGGGTCGCAGGTGCAGTACCTGCGATTATCGATGCTACAATCGTGGTGAACCATGTGATGCACAATACGAAATGGGTGCCAGGCCATTTCCACACGTACATGGGAATGGGTGTTATTGCGATGATCTTCGGTTTTATGTATTATTTCACAAGAACTGAAGGAACACAAAAGCAAAAGGGAATCGATAATTTGGCTATCTCTACCTATTTTTTCTTCTTTACGGGTTTAGCAGGCTCATTCCTTTATGCTGGAAAAATAAGTACCCCGCGTCGCTGGGCTGAACACTTACCAGAGTGGACAGGAGCGGATCAAGTTGGAGCACTGTGCGGGGTCTTAATTATCATCGCTGCAGTCATTTTTACCATAAGATTTATTATTGGTTTAAGAACTTTAGGTAAGAACTCTGAGACTAATTCATTAAAGTCGGTATCATAAGTAAAAATCCAGCCAAAGCAATCTTGGCTGGATTTTATTAGTCTATTAATAAGTTTCTATTTATATTATGCGGTGTTTTTCATGGTTGTTCGTTTACTACTTTGGTTGAAAAAGAACTTCATCATTGGTGGTGTAACAATGGTTGTCACTAGTACAACAACTACTAATACAGCAAAAAGTTCCTCTGTGATTAATTTACTTTCTAAACCTATTGTGGCAATAATTAACGCAACCTCTCCACGTGAAACCATGGCTGCACCAATTCCTAGGGAGTTCTTCCAAGAAAAGCGTGCCATTTTTGCACCTGCTGCTGCACCAATTAATTTGGTTAAAATCGCAAGGATACTAAGGCCCAACATAAGTCCTAAATGTTGAGAGATTCCATCAAAACTTACTGACAAACCAATCGAAGTGAAAAATACTGGAACGAAAATAGAATAACTAATGGTCTCCACTTTCTTAAATATTTTATGTTTATAATCTGTCTGACCAATCGCAACCCCAGCGATATAGGCACCAATTATGCCCGCAACACCTGTTAATTCCGCAGCAAAAGAAAACAGGAAACATATAATTAATGCACCTGTGACAAGTGATTCTGTAACCTTTAGTGGAGCAAATTTCTTTAAAAGCCATGGTACAATCTTCCAAGCTACTAAAATAGCAACCGTGAAAAAGAGGACCTTTTTCATAATCATCATATTTATATTCACTTCGTCTCCAGCCATACTCATGAGGAAGGCTAAAGCAATGATCACAAGAACATCATCAATAACTGCTGCACCTAAAATTGTTGTCCCTTCTTTAGATTGAATCATATTTAACTCTTTCAATGCTTGAACAGAAATACTTACACTAGTTGCAGATAGTAATAATCCTAAAAATAATGCTTCGATGGTTGACATATTCAGCAAAATCCCCGTCAGATAACCAGCCAATAAAGGAACAATGATTCCGCTGATCCCTACAAAGGTTGATGCCTTCCAAGTCCGTCTAAATTCATGGATATCAGTCTCCAGCCCGGCGATAAACATTAACAAGATCACACCAATTTGGCTTAGGTCTGCAATGGTTTTCGTTTCTGAAATTAGCCCCAAGACCGCAGGTCCGATAATAACCCCAATTAATAACTTTCCTAAAACTGAAGGCTGGCCTAATTTAACACTAATATCACCAGCAATCTTTGAGGCAAATAAAATAATCGCTAATTCTAAAATTAATTCCATCCAATCCTCCTCCTTAAAAAAATAAAAGGGTCTGTGTTTTAACAGACCCTTTTTGAATACAAAAAAGCCCGTCAACCACGGGACATAGTAATCCCTTGGTGACAGGCTCCTCCAGATACAACAATTATTTTATTAAACTCATTATAACATTTTTTATATTATCAATCAATTAAAATTGAATTGAACGTTAGATCCCTTTTAATCCCATTTTTTCATTGTACCAATTACTTTCTCCTTGAGAACCATAATAAAAGTGGTTTCTCCTTTATTCGCTTTTTGTTTATTCCATTCATTAAAGCTGGCAACCGTAATTAAGATTAGGCCGGCAATTAATAAATAGAACCACCACGGCATATTCCCCCAGTACGGTCTTGTTTGCAGGAATACGTTTAATAATAAAACGCCAACTCCTACAAAGAAATATGATTTAATTTGTAAGAACATTCCTGCCATCAACGACAACAAGGAAAGTGTTCCGACAATGATTGCATCATAAATTGTGTTGCTCGCCAAACCATCTTGAATTAATAATAATGAAACGACGAGCAGGACCCCCCATTGAACAGCTTTTGTTATCTCCGCATATCGCCCCTTTAAACAACGTCGAATGAAAATTATCAATATTATAAAGGGAAGAACAACTACTTCCCGCTCCCATAATGCTGGTATATTAAGTTTAGCTATGATTGAATAATATGGTTGTATTAAATAGACTCCTCCAAGTATGGTCATTAAGACCGATAACCTTTCAGGCACTCTTTTTCTTTGCAGAAAAAAAGAAATGGCGATCAAAACACCCGGTATTGCACGACTCCAGATGAATGGATCCTCGAACATATACATAAGACTAAAAAACATGAATGAAACTAGTGTAAAACCATCTATTTTTATTTGCTGAATTTTTTGTCCATATTCAACTAGCTGTTTGTAAACCAATTGGCCTATTATCGAAAGAACAATTCCTGCCACTCCAGTGACAAGCAGTCTAGCAATATCACCTATGTCCCCCATATAAATAAATTCTACTGTAGCAATAAATACTAAAAATAATGGAACAATTCCTAAAACATCCCAGTGGATTTTATGCAAATAAACCACTGTTCCTAAAGCATAGGCAAGCGTAACAAGATATGGAAACAAATCAAACGGATAAGTAATCAACGTTAACACAATTCCAATTATTGAAAAAGGGACTAAATAGTAAGCAGTCCGTTTTTTATATTCATCGTTTGTGAAGAAAACAAACAAGAGAAGTAGCGCACTAGTAAACACAAACTCATAGTTTCCAAAAGATTGATTAATTATTAGCTCTTGGCCAGATGAAACTATAAAGAATACGGAAGTAAAACTCCCATAAAGAAAGGCTTTAATTTTCCATTCGACAGTCATCAACTTTGTGCTCATTGCATAGACAAACAACGCCAAGATAAAGCTGTAAATAGCGTCTGTCTGAAATGCGAACCATGTGAATAATAGCGTCAGTGGATAAATGCTGTGTCCTACCCAACCAAACGCAAATGATAGGTTCAAATCATTTTTCCGTAAGAGATAGGCGATCACCAGCATGATCACTGCACTAGTAGAAGTAATTAAAGAATGGATGGTATGACTTAAAGTAAAGGATAGCATAATCGCCTGGATGATTGAAAAATAGGAAATCAGTGCCATAATACTTACTAAAAAAGGAACCCACTTCGTACCAAGCTTTTTATACAAATAATAATACATTCCAATTCCAACTAACAAAATAAGCGGTTGAACCCAAACATGGTTTATGTGATTAAACAATGCTTGGAGGATGGCCACAGTATAAAGTGCATGGGATGTATACAAAGAGATTTTATCCAACCTCTTTTCCCCTACAGCTCTCCACACAAAACTAGATAATAAAACAAGGATGGCTGCGATAGCAAAATTAACTCCATACCCAAATTCTCTAAGATAAAAAGAAAAATTACTATTAATTTCTTCTCCAAAAGCAGCGATGGATAGACCAAGTAAACTAGGAGTAATCCATACAGCAGCTTCCTTTAGGAAAATCCTTGCTTCTCTCTTATAAACTAAATAGGAAGCAACCATAAGTAGGCATAAGAGAACACCTAATTCCCACCATAATAACAACGAAATAGCCATCATTATAGCAAGTACCATGACCGATAACCCAACATCTCTGGAGGCAGTCTGAATGTTCTTTACGTGCATTGAAAGTTGCGCAATACCTAAAATACTAAATAGGATAAACCCTGTAATAGATAATTGAAGAGCTAAATTTATTGCATCAAAAGGCTGGCTTAGTAATGCAATAATTTCATAAATGCTGGAGGCTGCAAAAACAGCGCTTAAATACGGAAATAACCTTCTTGAACCGTGCTGGGACAAATAAACAAAGTTAGCTGCAATGATAAAATAAGCGAGCATAAGAACTAACGACGGATTACCTGCACGCAGGAGAATTCCTTCGAGACTAATATAAATAAATGCCATTCCGGATATTATTGCACTTGTATATTGAAATACTTTATTTAATGAAAACTGGTTATTCAAAGCCCTTGGAACAAAGACCATTCCAAATCCGACCAGAGCATAAATGATCGCCCCAAAAGAATCCAGGAAACTGTGCTCAATTAACTGATAAGCACCGTAAACAATCATGATACTAAAAATGAAATGATATTCCTTTCTGCCGCTCACATACATCATTGATAAATATATAATCGCTGTTAATAGCAAATTGAAGCTGTATAAAACCTTGTTATCATAGAGAAAAAGCATAAATAGTGTACACAAAACGAGATTCACTTGGACATACGGGATAAATTCCTTCGTGAAAAGTTTGATTGATTCCCTATTCTTTAACTTATGATAAATAAAAATGAAGATGGCATTGAAAATCATCATACCCAGGTAGAAGAAATCAATTTTCAGATGGAAGCTAGCTAAAAGAAAGGCCATCCCTAGAGATACCGAAACAAAGGCGAACCAAACAAATAATCTTGATGCTAAGCTTTTTGCAAAAAAATAGTAAACAATAACTGGCAGCCAGCTGCCCAGCATTCCGAGTAAATAACGCCCTTCCCCATAAATTGATAAATAGGATCCCAATAGACCAAACCATCCCAAAGAGAGAATAAATATTGGTAAAAACAAACTACCTAAGACACTAAAGGCAAAAGCAGTTTTTTCTATTTTTAATATTTTTTTCGTTAGAAAGGCAATTCCATAAAATAAGATAGCAACAATTGCAATGGACCCACTTTTCATGAAATTTGTCATAGATTCCCAATTACTTGTAGCAACAAACAATCCTCCGATAAGTAAGAAGATTACTCCGATGTTTAATAACCACGTAATATTTCTTTCACGAATCTCTTCTGGTGTTCGTGTCTTCATCACTTTCGCAGGTTTTTTTGGCACTTGCGAATGGACTTGTAAGTTTTTTTCATTTATAGGAGGCTTTGTCTCCATTTCAATTAAATCTAAATGATATTGGTGATGTGCTCTTGAAACTATGTCGACTATTTCATTGGAAAGGTATCCCTCCTCTTTTAATGTGTATAACTCTTTTCTAAAAATTTTCCGATGCTCTTCTCGTATATTCAAATCCATAAAATCTCCCCACAATCATACAAAAATGTAAATTATACCATTTTTTCTTCATGGTGTAATTTTACACCATTTATGAATATTTTCCAATACATATTCAAAAAAACGTATTCATACGCGTCCTTTCGTAAAAAATTTTACCTTTGGGTAAAATATCTGTATGATGTAAGAGGATTTACTTAAATAGACGGAGGAAACTATGCTTACATATAATGAAAAATTAGCGATTATCGAATCATTTCCTGAATTGGAACGAAAAAATGTTTCACTAGGACGAGTCAATTTTCAGTTCGAAGGCAGTGTCTCAGATAAGAAAAACATTGTTTATCACTTACACCCAAACGGGAATGGATTTATTTATGCTGGACAGTTGGACAATTATGATTCGGATGAAAAAGGAATGGTCAATATCCGTGATTACTCCGAAGACCAACTCCGTAAATTGTTAAAACAATCGATTCAATCTCTATCTCCAGTAGAAAAAACAGCTGCAGAAGAAGCGATTATTGGAGATTCAAACGAAGAGCGTTGGGTAGATAGTGAAAATAGTGTGCTAATTCTAGTGGAAGAAAATGAATCCTGGAATATCTATTACGGGTTAAACCTGGATGCAACCTTTGATACCTATGAGGAAGCTGAGATGTTTTTAAAAGAGGAAGGTTTTTCAAGGCAGTAAATGAATGAAACATGGCGGTGCATGTGCACCGCCATTACTTTATATACATTCATTGTCGATCCATTCGTCTAAGCGGATAATGCTTTGTTTGGCTCGTTCATATTCAATCGTCCGATAATGATGCATTCCGCCCTCTTCTTCATCCTTTTCATCGGCCCATTTAACAATTTGCTGTAATGGCGTTCGAACAATATCGTTGGATGGCAAAAATGAGTCGGTATGAAACAAAATAGCAAGTGCGATTGTCTTGGCTTTGATTGGATTCTCCCCAAGGCGAATCAAGAGCTTATGAGCCCTTTCCGCCCCTTTGATTGGGTGAATATCATTTTGTTTGTATAAGTCATAATCCCATTTTCCATTTTTATACCATGTATAATGACCCATGTCATGAAGGAGTCCTGCTTTTGCAGCAATGTCCACATCCAGTTGATGATCCTTCCCAAGTTGAAAAGCATGGTAGGCAACCGCAATCGCATGGGCAAGACCTGAACGATTCAAATATTTTTGGGCAATATGATGTTCAAATATATTCAATAAGGTAACGTCTCTCATGCGATCTCTCCTAACTTTTTTAAAATAATATATTTTATTTATTATATGCTAACAATTGGTGCATGGCTATTTTTTTATTATTAGGCTGTGTTAAACTAGTCTGTTGATTTCCGTTCCAGGCACTTCGCTTTCCGCGGGCGTGCCGGGGAGCCTCCTCAGCGCTTTTAGCGCCTGCGGGGTCTCCCCTGCCCCGTACTCCCGCAGGAGTCTTCGTGCCTGGAACGAAGGTCAACAGAGTACCAAAATCTACATTATTCTTTAACACAGCCTATTATTAAAAAGCAGCAAGCATGTAAATGCCTGCTGCTGCCTATAACCAAATTATTTTAACGCTTGGACTTCCGATAGCCTTGATCCTGTGCTTCTTTTTCTGAACAGAACCAGACGATATTGTCTGTGGTGGATTCGTAAAAACTACCACCAGGTACATGATAAATATGGGAATTAGCATTCCCTTTAATTTTCCCTTTACAATCCAAGTTAGTTTCTTGATCATCATTTGGGTTTTTTTCATAACTTTTTCCAGATGATGTGTTTGGATTTGACTTTTTTTCATCAGCGCTCTTAGTATTATCAGTGCTATAACCATCCTCTTGGGCATAATTTTCAATGGACCAAATGCCTATACCCTTTTTTTGTGCTTTCTTTTGGATCGCATAAAATTCATCAACATATTGAGTATTGGGTGCATAGATATAGGCTACTCGTGCAAGTCCTTCCTCAAGCAGCATTTCATTAAACATTTTTCCATTTACATAAATATAAGCAAGTAACCGACCATATTTATCCCGTCCCTCACCAATTCCAGGTTCTATTTCGACTTTTGTACCGACAGCGAGAATCTTCTTAGTATACTCAGACGCTTCCGGTCCAAATGGTTGAACACCTAATCGGGGGTGGTGTGTCTCTGGTGTATCCACACAGAGCATTCTGACCTTTCGACGGTCCCATTAAGATTAATCTCAACGGTATCCCCATCGACATTCTTTACAATGGTAGCAGGAAGCAATTTCTTATGAGCAGTTTTCTGCTCTGGGACTTCTAATTGAGAAGGTGAAGAATCACTCGTTTCATTCGTATTCACTTCTTTATTCTTTATAGGAGAAGTCGGTTTTGTGTCATTCTTATCCTTTAAGGTTTCGCTATCATTACATCCAGTGAGAATAATAGCGATAATGACGAGTAATGAAATGATTAATTGGTAAAGTTTCTTGTACATCGCAAGTTCCCCTTAATGTTATTTCCTATAATTTTTGCAGCAAAAGAAAAAGAGAGAAGTATCGCTTCTTCTCTCTTTAACAGTGTTATTCACCTGATGTCTCAGTGTCACCTTTTGGACCTAAATATTCATAATCGTTAGGGTTAATTGGTGTGTAACCTTCTGGCTTATAGAAACGTAGTAAGTCTTTGTAAACAATCTCATCAGACATATTAAGTTCCATATTGACTTTGCTATCTACATCCTTACATGTAGTATTATCCTCTAATAATTCACCCGTTGCAGAAGAATAGCATTTCTCATTAATCTGGATGGCATTTGAAGTTACAAAATCACCATTTCTAAATAATGCCCAATTACGGTGTTGTTTAGAAAGTAAATCTGAACCAAATTCCATATAATCTTTCGTATCTATACCTAATAAATGAAGAACGGTTGGACGAACGTCGACTTCCCCGCCAACTTGGTGTTGTATACCGCCTTTCACACCAGGTACATGAATAAATAATGGAACACGCTGTAATTTTGCATTAATTGCAGGAGTGATTTCGTCTACACCCATAACCTTTGCCATTGCATCGTTATGGTTTTCAGAAATGCCGTAATGGTCACCATACATAACAATAATGGTATTATCATACAAACCGTTTGCTTTTAAATCATTAAAGAATTGCTCGAACGCCTGATCCATATAGTTTGCCGATTGGAAATATTGGTTTACAACCGTATCTCCATAATCACCAGCAGGAAAATTTGTATCCTCTGGATCCATTTCAAAAGGAAAATGATTGGACAATGAAATGAACTTTGTATAGAACGGCTGCTTTAAGCTTTCAAGTAATGGGATAGATTCCTTAAAGAAAGGCTTATCTTTCATTCCATAGTTTTTTGTATTTTCATCTGACATGCTATAGTACTCTGCATCAAAGAATTTATCATAGCCAAAAGCTTTATAGATCACATTTCGATTCCAGAATGTTTTATAGTTACCATGTAATACTGCAGAACTATATCCTTGTCCTTTTAAAATCGATGGCATAGCTTGATACGTGTTTTGGGCTTTGTTAACAAAAACTGCACCTTGTGCCATTGGATAAAGTGAGTTTTCCATTAAGAATTCGGCATCCGATGTTTTTCCTTGACCTGTTTGATGATAGAAATTATCAAAATAGAAGGTATTTTTATCATGTGTCAATGAATTTAAAAATGGTGTTACTTCTTGTCCGTTAGGCATTTTATAATTAATCATAAAACTTTGAAAGGATTCCATAGAAATATAAATTACATTCATACCCTTAGCTTTACCAAAGTATTTTGGGTTTGGGGCAGCATAATTTGCTTTACGGTAGTTCTCCACATCTGTAATATCACTGCTATCAGCCAACGCACGCTGACTAGAGGACTTAATATTTTGGATAACATCATAGATAGTAAAGTTGTACGCCCCAAGGTATTTTACTAAATAATTTCGGTCAAAAGATCGTGACAGTAGTTGTGGACGATCCTTTTCCGCTAAACCTAAATTAAATAGAAAAGTAGTGATTGAAAATAATAGAACAATTTTATAGGTTTTTCTGTTCGATACCGTTACTTTTTTGAAGACTGTTAATGCTAATGCAATTAATATAAACATGTCTGTAAAATAAAAAATATCAAAAGGAGACATTAACGAAAGTGCACTGTCACCAAGCTGACCAGCATTCGTTTTGGTTTGCATCAACACTGGCACCGTAATGAAATCATTAAAGAAGCGATAATAGGCGATATTCGCATACAATAAGAATGATAAAAGGAAGTTAATTAAAATCATAATTAACTTTGAACGCTTCTTAAACAGCAGTGCTATACCAAAGAAGAAAAGTGCTGAACTTAAAGGATTTATCAAAAGTAGAAACTTTTGTAAATTATTTTCAATACCTAAGTTAAATTCAATTTGATATGCTGCATATGTTTTGATCCAAAATAAAACAACTGCAGCCGCAAAAAATGTAATATGACTATTTTTTAATGTTTTAGGTAGTCTAATTTTATTCATTTAAAAATTTCTCCCCTCACTTACCAATTAAGCTCCGGTAAACGAACCTCAATTACTATATCACATTTCTTCTCAAAATAAAAACAAAAATCATGTTATATCTTCCAATTCTTATCAACATAAATCTACATTATTTGCTGATACCTTAGCCATTTTTAAATTGGTCATTTCTATTTCTATGTTATTTATTTGTTGGACATGACTATTTTCAGGTCCTCATTTATATAAGACGAATAAGTCTTATTTTAGTTTCAAATTTTTATTTAATACGTGATACGTTCCATTAAGTTTCCATTTCTACATATATTAAACCTGAATGAATTTGGGAGCAATATGAATTTAGCCTTATCTTGTACAAAAAAGGAGCAATGTTTACTTGAATGAACTTTGTAAACATTGGAAAGTATATACACAGAGGAAAGAAGAAAATTTAGAAGGAGAATCCGATGCCCAGAATAAGGCCTGACTTTACAAAGAGCCCATATTTTGTTGATGAACCAGGAAATTGGCATTTAAAGCCTGGTGCACCGAAGGAAATGCAGATAGAACTCAATCATTATCTAAATAGCCTGGAAGAGGTTGATGAGCCAGGAACGATCAATGGTGTACATATTGACTACCCTTAGAATGAAAAATTGCCCACTAAATAATAGAAGAATGCGAATGAAAACCTTTTTGAATTACCTAATAAATGACTAGGAGTGAATCACATGCATATTAACCGAGTTAAGCAGATTTTGTCTTCTTCAGCAGATATCGAAGTCAAGTATAATGGTGCATCAGTATGGATTGATCAATTAAATGAAGACGGGCATACTGCCACAGTTCATTTACGCGGTCCATTGGAAGAACGATCAACTGTTGACATTGGAGAGTTAGTAGAAGAATAAATTTTTTGGTGAGTGGTGTGAAATCAAATAACGATTTTTTTATACACAATAAAAAGGCAGGATAGGATTCCTGCCTTACTCCATGTTTTGGATACTATGCTTTGCTAATAATTGTAGAGTCATGTCATCCATCGGAGGATTATGAAGTCCGGCTCTTACATCCCGATAATATCTTTGCAATGGATTACTTAATGAAAGACTTTTTGCTCCCACGATACGCATGGCTAAGTCAACAATTTCAATAGCTAGATTGGTCACAGTTAATTTAGCTGCCCCTAAATGAGCGCCCATTTTTTCTCTATCCTCAGTGTTTGAAGAATCCCACTGTTTAGACGCCCCATATAAAAAGTACTCGGACTGCATGACCTTTAGTTCCATCTCACCCAGTTTTTGTTGTACATTTGGTAAATCGATGATCGGCCCTACGATACTATTAGGAGAATACTCCTTTGCAAATTGAATAGCATAAGTTTGGGCGGCTTTTGCTATACCAAGATAACAAGCTGGTATATGTAAGAGCCATCCATTCACTTTTCTTCCTGTGGTACTAAACTCTTCGACAAGATTTTCAGCTTCCACAAAACAATCCTCAAGAATTAAGTCATGACTGCCTGTCCCTCTTAAAGAGATACTGTCCCATGTTTCTTCAATCATTATCCCTTTTGACGTTCGAGGGATTAGAAAATTTGCCACTTCATCTGTATCTTTAATGGTCGCACTAACGATAAAGTAATCAAGGACAGGAGACATCGTCGTAAACGTTTTTCTTCCATTAATATTCCAGCCACTCTTACACTTTTCCGCTGTTGTTTCCGGTCTTCCACCCCGAGTAGGACTACCTGTTTTCGGTTCGCTTTGAGCACTATTTATTAATGCACCTTTCTTCACCTGTTCACAAATTTCCTTAAAGACAGGCTCCTTCCATGAGTTTTTTTCATTGAGATTCATGATAATGCCCATATGCCATCCGATGGAAAGAGCAGTTGCCCCATCACCTTCGGCTATCTTTTCTTGGAGTCGAATGAGTTCGTAAAGTGCAATTTCCTGTCCGCCATACCTAGAGGGGACAGTTAATGTAGTGTATCCAGAATTTTTAAGGTCCAGAATATTTGCATAAGGAAAGGCGCCCTCAATGTCTATTTGATGTGCACGCATTTTAAACTGTTTCGAAAGGCTACTCATAAGTTCAATTCGTTCATCCAATGTTCGTTTTTCAAGAAAATTCATTATCTATCTCTCCCATTAAAAATATTTGTGTCAAATGTGTGTCATACCTCACTGAAAGTCAAATGCTCGTTGTTCTATAATACAAGAAGAAAAATCTTCCATGCCTATGAACATATTTCTTAATATATAACGTAAGATTGAGGAAATAATAAGATGGCATGGGAATTAAAGGAGGATTTTATGAAACAAGGATCAAAACAACTTTTTATACAAACTGGAAGCCTTGTAGCTGGTTTTATGGTTTGGGTACTTATATCATCACTTATGCCTTTTATAAAAGTAGATATTCAACTTACTTCCTCACAAATTGCATGGGCAACTGCTGTCCCTGTTATCCTTGGCTCACTTCTCCGTGTGCCGATTGGCTATTGGACAAATCGCTATGGTGCTCGACTTTTATTTACAATTAGTTTCATTATACTACTTATTCCTATTGCATTGTTAAGCTATGCAAATTCCTTGAGTACGCTTATCATTGGCGGGTTATTACTTGGGATTGGAGGTGCAGTCTTTTCTGTTGGTGTAACTTCTCTTCCAAAATATTATGAGAAATCAAAGCATGGGTTTATTAATGGAATATACGGAGCAGGTAATATTGGAACCGCCATTACTTCCTTTTCAGCACCTGTTCTTGCTACCGCATATGGTTGGAGAAATACGATAAAAATCTATCTGCTCGTCGTGCTTCTCTTTGCCCTTTTAAATTTTATATTAGGGGATAGAAAGGAACGAAAAGTAAACATTTCCTTACCTGACCAAATCAAAGAGGTGTATAAAAATCCTAAACTATGGTTTTTAAGTTTATTTTATTTTATCACGTTTGGTTCCTTCGTAGCCTTCACCATTTATTTACCATCGTTCTTAGTCAATCACTTTCAATTGGATAAAGTGGATGCAGGACTTCGAACAGCCGGTTTTATTGCCTTAGCCACAATTTTTAGACCAATAGGGGGATGGTTAGGCGATAAAATTAATCCGTTTCTTATTTTAATGGCTGTTTTCTTTAGCCTAACTTTTGCAGGATTTCTATTGTCATTTACTCCCTCGCTGCCAATTTATTCATTTGGCTGCTTATTAGTTGCTTTCTTTGCAGGGATTGGAAATGGGGCGATCTTTAAATTAGTCCCATTATATTTTTCAAAGCAAGCTGGAATTGTGAATGGTATTGTTTCAGCCATGGGGGGACTTGGTGGTTTTTTCCCTCCAGTTATTCTTACCATACTTTTTAATTGGACTGGACATTATGCTATAGGGTTCATGTCCCTCTCGGAGTTTTCTTTAGCAAGTCTGGTTATAGTAGTTTGGCTATATTACCAAGATAAGTTAGATATTTCTGCTAAGATTGTTAATCATGCTTTAGACGGTATTTGTGTAACCGATGTTCACGGAATCATTCAAAGTGTAAATCCTGCATTTACGAAAATTACCGGATATAGTCAGGCCGAAGTCGTAGGTAAAACCCCAAGTGTACTTCAATCCGGGGAACATGGGCATGAATTTTACAATCAAATGTGGGAGAGTCTAAAGACCAATGGCGTTTGGGAAGGGTACATTTGGAATAAACGTAAAAATAATGAAATTTACAGAGAATGGCTTACCATTACGGCCATTAAAGATGACGTTGGAGAAACAAAAAACTATGTAGGTATGTTTTATGAGGATAATGAAAAATCCTAAATAAGCATAACAAAAGGAGACCTTCCGTGTGTGGAAGGTCTCCTTTCGTTATGCTTAGGATCAAATTATTACAACTTTTTGTCATCCGCCTTGAGTTCACAGTTCGTTCACCATTTTTGTGACGTACGTCACAAATTTCATGTTACCATCTGATTTATATTAATAACACAAACACAAATACTTTGAAAATAAAAATTAAAGCACTTTAGGGGGAATAAATAATGGCCCGAATTAATTACTGGAACCCAGAAGATGAAAAGTTCTGGAAAGCAGAAGGAAAAAAACATGCACGTCGAAATTTATGGATTTCCGTACCATCATTGATGATCGCATTTATTGTCTGGCAAATTTGGTCCGTGGTTGCTGTTAGGCTTAACGACATTGGCTTCCATTTTACTGAAGAACAACTCTTTACACTTGCAGCTGTGCCTGGTTTGGTTGGTGCAACACTTCGTTTTGTTTATACATTCGCTGTTGGCTCAATTGGTGGTAAGAACTGGACTGTGATTTCAACAGCTGTCTTAGCCATTCCTGCGATTGGAATCGGTTTTGCAGTTCAGAATCCGGAGACACCATTTTCAATCATGTTGTTACTAGCAGCTCTTTGTGGTCTTGGCGGTGGAAATTTCTCATCCTCTTCAGCGAATATTAGCTTTTTCTTTCCCAAGAAAGAAAAAGGAACAGCACTTGGTATTAATGGTGGTTTAGGTAACATGGGGGTATCTGTTGTTCAATTTGTTACACCGTTAATTGTTACTTCAGGAACTTTTGCACTAGTCGGCAGCAATCAAGTGTTAGCAAATGGTGAGAAAGTTTGGTTACAAAATGCAGCATTTATCTGGGTTATTCCAATTGTAATTTTAACAATACTAGCTATGTTTAAAATGGATAATGTTCCTGGTGCAAAACAATCTGTAGCGGATCAATTTGTCATCGTAAAACGTAAACACACTTGGATAATGACAGCTCTTTATATAGCAACATTTGGTTCATTCATTGGCTATTCAGCGGCTTTCCCGCTCCTTTTAAGATCACAATTTCCTGAGCATATTTCACTTGCCTTCCTTGGAGCCTTAGTAGCAGCGGCGGCAAGACCTGTAGGCGGCTGGTTGGCTGACAAACTCGGTGGTGCAAAGGTGACCTCATATGTTTTAGTTATCATGGGAATTGGCGCAGCGGGGGTTATTTACTTCCTAAATGGCAAACAGTTTGCTGGATTCTTAGTAGCTTTCTTAGTACTTTTCATTGCTTCTGGAATTGGTTCAGGTTCAACGTTCCAAATGATTCCTAACCTGTTTATTCCGAAAGAAGCCGCACCAGTTATTGGCTTTTCAGCAGCATTTGCAGCTTATGGATCATTCTTTATACCAAAGTTATTCGGATGGTCAGTTAACGCTACTGGCACACCAGTTACTGCTTTTTACTTCTTTATCGGTTTTTATGTTATATCCTTTGTGCTTAACTGGTATTTTTATCAAAGGAAAGCAACTGCAGCTAAAGCTCTTACACAGCAAGTCGGGTAATCCCGGCTTGTTTTTTATATAATAAAGACGCAGTTACAAAACTGCGTCTACAATAGTTTATTTAGATTTTTTCAATTGCAACTGCGCATGCTTTGTATTCGGCGGTTCCTGAAATAGGGTCGTATTCATTTAATGTTAATACATTTGTTGGTGTCTCACTCCAGTGAAAACTCATAAAGACTAAGCCTGGTACCACCTGTTCTGTAACCTTTGCCTTTACCTCAAGTTCCCCTCTTCGTGAACGAACCCTGACCACTTCTCCATCAATAATTCCTAGAGCTGCTGCATCAGAAGGAGAGATATCTAGGGTCTCTTCCGTTTGTTTCACCTTTACACCCGAAGCATAATGACGAGTCTGAGAATGGGTATTATAAGATTCATAGCGACGGCCTGTCGTTAGTGTAAATGGATAGTCATGATCTGGTAACTCTAACGGAGCTGTGTAATCTACCGGAACAAATGGTGATTTTTTCGTTGGCACTTCATGCTGATGGAACCTCTCATGCATGATAAAAGTTCCAGGATGACTTTCGTCCGGACATGGATAGTGGATGCTATACTCTTTTTCGAGCCTCTCGTAAGAGATACCACCATACATCTCCCAAGCAAGTTTCCTTACTTCATCCCAAATCTCTTCACTATTTTTATAGGTTATCGGATAACCCATAATTGTGGATAATTCACAAAGGATTTCCCAATCCTCTTTCACATTTGGATGTGCCTCAATTGCTTTGCGAACCCTTTGAATTCTTCGATCTGTGTTGGTATAAGTACCGTCTACTTCTCCCCATGAACGAGCTGGTAAAACAACATCTGCCATTTTGGCTGTTTCGGTCATGAAAATATCTTGAACAACTAACAAATCTAATTTCTCAAGCAATTTTTTCGTATGGTTCATATGAACATCGGCAAGTAGAGGATTTTCACCAATAATATATAGTGCCTTTAGTTCACCCATTTCTAAGCGGTCAAATGTACGCGTTTGTGTATCGCCTGCTTGCGGATTTAATTCGACTCTCCATTCTTTTTCATATCGGCTACGGAATTCGTCATTTGCTAAACTCATTGCTCCAGCTAATTGGTTTGGCAGGCATCCCATATCCCCAGCACCTTGGACATTGTTCTGGCCCCTTAATGGCATAATTCCAGTTCCTGGTTTTCCAATATTTCCGGTTAATAAAGCAAGATTGGCGATATCAAATACATTATTAACACCACAGTGATGCTCTGTAATACCAAGTGTATATGCTATCATTGAACAGCTTGCTGAAGCATACTCCCTAGCTGTAGCGACAATATCTTCTGATTGCAAACCAGTAATGCTTGCAGCAAATTCAGGAGTATATGGTTCAACTTGTTTTTCAAGTTTCTCAAAGTCGACCGTAAATTGTTTAATAAACTCAGGATTATATAAGCCTTCTTTCAGGATAATTCGAATAAATGCATTGATCAGTGCAATATCTGTACCGACATTAATTTGCAGATGACGGTGCGCAACTTTCACCATATCTATCCTTCTTGGATCAATAACGATTATTTTCAGGCCGGCTTTTGCCGCCTTTTTAATGCGATTAGCGATAATTGGATGTGCCTCTGTTGTATTCGACCCCATTAAAAGCAGCACCTCTGCCCGCTCAAAATCTTCCAGAGTATTTGTTGGGAAACCGCTTCCAAAAACAGTTGCCAGACCGGCAACGCTAGGAGCGTGTCAGGTTCGATTGCAGCCATCAATATTATTACTCTGGATGACCGTTCTCATGAATTTTTGTGTTATATAATTGGATTCATTTGTACTCCGTGCACAAGCAAACATAGATATTGCATTTGGTCCCCATGATGTTTTGATGCTTAATAATTTAGTGGCAATGTATTGATAGGCTTCATCCCACGTCGTTTCAACCAACTTACCAGCTTTACGAATTAATGGGGTTGTTAATCTATTCTTAGCATGGACATATTCATAGGCAAATGCACCTTTTACACATGTTTGTCCTTTGTTGACAGGTGCATCCTTATCACCACGAATTTTCATGATTCGGTTGTCTTGAACTTCAAGGACTAGGCCACATCCCGTTCCACAATATCCGCAGATCGCTTTGACTAAATTAGAATCTCCCAACATGTTCACTCCTCTATAAAAAGCATTGTAACTATATAATAATAATAATCTATATATTTTAATTGTAGATTCTTTTTTCGCAATATATGTGTCTATTTTTTGAAAAATTGAGTAATAAAAAAACGAGAGAATCGTTCTCCCGTTTTTTAAGCAGTTTTGGCAGGCAGTAAGATATTAAAGGTGGTCCCTTTATTAGGTTCGCTTTCTACAAAGACCTTCCCATTATGACTTTCAATGATTTTGAAGCTCACCATTAATCCTAAACCGTTCCCGTTCTTCTTCGTTGTATAAAACGGCTCGCCAAGTTTCTTTAATTTCTCCTTAGAAATGCCCACACCTGTATCTTGAATAGAAATTTGAACATTATTATCGTGGATGATTGTTTTTACATGTAGTTCCCCGCCGTCTGGCATAGCTTCAATTCCATTTTTGATGAAATTTAAAAATACCTGTTTTAAACGATTCTCATCACATTCAATTTGAATAATTTCCTGATTGCAATCAAATGTTAAACCGACATTTTTCTTTCTTGCTTCAAATTCAAGCAATGAGACAACATTCTTAATTACAGGAACTACATTCTTTTCTTCTAATTCCACTGCTTTTGGCTTTGCTAATACCATAAAGTCCTCAACTATAGTATTAACTCGTTCAATTTCATCGAGAATAATGCTTAAAAACTCAATTCGCTCGGGGTCCTTTTCATCCAGCTGTAAAAATTCCGCGTATCCCTTCATTGAAGTGAGTGGATTACGAATTTCGTGGGCAACACCCGCAGCTAATTGACCAACCGCAGCCAATTTATCCTGCCGATGGAGGATTTCCTCAGATTTCTTCCGTTCGGTTATGTCATTTCGGATGGCAAGATATTGATATGGCTTTCCTTGATCATTTAAAAAGGGCACAATCGTTGTGTCCACCCAATAATAAGTACCATCCTTTGCTTTATTTCTTATTTCACCCTTCCATACTCCTCCAGAACCAATGGTCTTCCAAAGATCTTTGAAAAATTCTTTTGAATGGAAACCTGAATTTAAAATATTATGGTCTCTGCCAATTATTTCTTCCCGCTTGTATTTCGAAATCTCACAGAATTTTTCATTAACACTGGTGATAACTCCTTTTGCATCCGTAAATGCAACAATCGAGGATTGGTCAAGTGCAAATTTTATATCAACATTCTCTTTAACGGTTTCTTTCAGATGGCCTTCAGCCCTTTTTCTGTCCGAAATATCCGAGCGAATTGCAACATATTGGACAGGTTTCCCTTTTTTATTCAAAAAAGGCACAATCGTGGTATCAACCCAATAAAAAGACCCATCCTTGGCTTTATTACGGATTTCTCCACGCCAAATCTTTCCTGACCGAATCGTGGACCATAAATCTTTAAAAAATTCTTTAGAATGGTAACCAGAATTTAAGATCCGGTGATTCTGACCCAGAATTTCTTCTTTTGTATACTTGGAAATCTCTTCAAACTTATCATTTACAAAGATAATCGTTCCATGAGGGTCTGTTATTGCAACAATGGTCGAGGCATCGAGAGCAGCTTTAATGTCCTTTAGGTTTGCATCGGATGTTACAAGTTGTTTACTAATTAATGTACTTGATGCAATTAGCCCTCCAATAATGAGAATAGTCAAGAATAATACCAAATAAATAAAAAAGGGACTATCTGCACTTGACCCATTCAGCCTATCACTTATTGACGTGTTCAAAGCTCGAGTCAATAGAAAATGACCTTCAATAATAGCTAACGACATAATAATCGCACTAATTGGTTTTAACCAAACCTGGTTATTTCGAGTAAAACTTTTCGAAGAAGAAATAATCCATAATGAGAATAAAAAAGAAGCAAAGATTAAAAGCCCTGAAAAAAGAAGCAATATTACGTGATATTTTATAACAACATTCATGGCATATAAACCGATTAGATGGGTTGCAACTACGGCCATCGTTAGAAATAAACTTCCTAAGATCAAATGATAAAACATCATTCGTTTTCCTAATAATGATAGGAAGGCCATGCCTGTGAATGCTAACCCGATGATTATTGACAAAATCGTTAGTGGAATATGATAACTGGCAAACCTGTTTGTATCTTCGGAAATAAGTCCAATAAAATTCATGATCCAAATCCCGATACCTATTGAAAATGTGCCACCTAGGAACAGATGTGGCTGATTTTTTTCTGTAGACTTTATTAAAGTAAAAATATCTAATGCTGTAAAAGATGCCATGATGGTTAAACCAATGGCAATTATGATGAAATACGGTTGAAAAGTCCCTACCACTGCATTCATTTACGAGCATCCCTCCATATCTATAGCTTTTCTACTATGATTGTAATGGAATGAGAATTGTTATGGAAGTACAAAATTCACATGAACCTTCAATTTCCTATTATTTTAACCTACACATCTCCAATCCATGAATGAGTAAATGGATGAATGAACATTTATGTGATAAAAGATTTTTTTAAAAAAAAGGCTGATTTTTCAAAAAAAAGTCTACACATTTTAATAAATTTAGTCTATACTGTACTATAACAAGAACGAAATAAATAAACTGTATCAATAAAGGAGGAGTTTTATTATGTTAATCAGTCCAGTTGAGTTTTTCCGTACTTTACCAAAGAAGCAATGTTCAGAATGTGGTCAGCACATGGAGGAACAAGCAGAAAGCTATTTCATGGAATGCGAAAAATGTTTAGCAAAAAAAGAAGAATAGCTTGAAAAGCTCTCCACTTTGGAGAGTTTTTTTGTTATTTCAAATTTCATGTAATGATTAATTTTTACCTTTTAGGTGAGATTTAGGAAGGCATAATCCCTTTTCTTCATGCAAAACCTTTACATAAGGAGATGATATGCATGGCTATAAAGACTGATTCCCAGAGTTATCGAAATAGAAACGCAATAAAAGAGACTGTTATCAATAATACGAAAACAGTTTCGGGGGATTCTGTAGATGAACTTAGAAACCTGGAAGAAGCAAACACCTTGATTAGCGGTGATGAAATTCAACAGCAAAATGAAAATCTGTAGAAAGAGAAGAAAAGACTGTCAATCATCCTTGACAGTCTTTAGTGAATAGTGATTTCTTAAATTTGCGGAAGTTCTCTCATTTCTTGAAGCATTTCATTGCCACACATTGGGCATAGTAAATCATCTGCAACGAAGTCCTTTCTCATCCACCCTATGCAGGCTTCGGCTATGCATGAATAGATCTCAGTATTAACTAAGATCGTTTCAACTTCTTCTTCTTTAGCTCTTTTACCGTAAAAAATGGGAACCGCCTCCTTTTTTATTAGTATGCACAAAAAAGCGGCTTTTCATTTCCAGAATTCTTTAGGAGATGTGAAAAAGATGACCAATCAAAAAAGATATACAACAGTAGGAACCGATATTGACGAAGTAAAGCGGTTAAACCTCCAATCTGGTTTGAGTTATAATGAAGTAAAGAGATTACTTGCGGAAAGATATCTTGATATTAAAAAGGAATAGAGGATGACTAACCCTCAAGCAATTGGGCTTGAGGGTTTGATTTTTTTCCTAATGATTTCCTTCTCTATGTTCGATTGATATATTTTCCTGATGTCCTTTTGAGAGCAGTTTATCTTTTTTCCGGTTTTCTTTGGATTGAAAAATAATATCAAAATCGTAATCATCAGGGTATAGCTCTTTTGCTGCGATATATAAAGTGATTCTTTTGTGGTTGATTGCTTGCTTTTCCCCTTTTATTTGTACAACGTAATTTCCGAGAGGGTCCGGACCTGAATAGATAATCCCAAACTCATTGGCAGGTGAAATTTTTACATTGTCTCCCTGTTGGAAGAGCGGGATTTTCACCTCCATTTTCGTTCTTTTCTTTACGTCCTTATTTTTATTAATAATTACCTGTTTTTCCAATTCCTTTAGCTTCCATGCATCTGTAATATCAGTTGTAAATTGCTTTTCTTCTTTATAAGTGATGGTATGAGCCCTCTCAAGAATTCTCGGATGCATTCCCAGTTTTAATGCGATTGCAAAGGCCTGACTCTCTCCTCCTTTCCCGATGTGTAAGCGGTATGTCGGACTTAAAGTGGTTAGATCAAACTCCATTGATCCATTAATAAATCCAGGATGTGTTTCAGCAAGAACTTTGATTTCACTATAATGGGTTGTTGCCAGAATAGTCGCCCCCTTTTCATACAGGGTTTCTAAAATCGCTGTAGCGAGCCCCATTCCTTCACCAGGATCAGTGCCCGAACCTAATTCATCTAATAAAACCAAGGTGCGATGCTGGGTTTCTTTTAAAATTTCAATAATATTAACCATCCGTGAGCTAAACGTACTTAAATTTTCAGTAATACTTTGCCCATCCCCAATATCGACTAGAATACTCTCAAATATATTCAGACTACTTTCTGGTGCTGCCGGAATAAAAAGACCGGATTGGACCATTAAAGTTAAGAGACCCACCGTTTTTATCGTTACAGTTTTCCCTCCTGTATTTGGTCCGGTAATGACTAATGCATGTTGTTCATTACTTAAAGTAAAGGAAAGAGGAACAGCTTTTTCCCCTAAAAGCGGGTGTTTTGCAGAAATTAATTTCAACTCACCAGATTCGTTTATACTTACCTTTGATCCATTAATTGAACGGCCATACTTTGCTTTTCCAAATAAAACATCGTAATGAACCATCGTTTCAATCGCCATACGAATTTGCTGCTCTTTTTCTTCAACCAATCCCGTTAAATAATTTAAAACCCTTTGAACTTCGACCTCTTCATCTCCGAATAACCAATTTAATTGATCTTGTAACATCGTAACCTCTTCAGGTTCCATAAAAAGAGTTGAACCAGAAGCAGAAGTATCTAAGACAACTCCCTTTATTTTGTTCCGATATTCTTTTTTAATAGGGATCACATAGCGGCCATTTCGCTGACTGACAACATTCTCCTGTAAATAATTTTTATATTTATTGGAACGAATCAACTGAAGTGTTTTTTCTTTTAGCCTTTCCTCTTGAATCGCTATTTGTTTCCTCAATTTTAATAACTCTTTACTAGCATAATCATCAACGCGGCCATTTCGAATACAGCGAATAATCTCACTCGCAAGCTCCGGCAATTCATCAATTCCATTCACGTAGGATGATACTCTTGGGGCATAATATTCTTTATCCTTCATAAACTTGCGCATCTTTCTACAACAATCCAAAAAATCATAAAGCCTTGCCAACTGGTCAACCCTTAGTGCAACTCCTTTATTCATATTTTTTAACAAGGCATCCATCCCATCCAAACCATGAACAGGAACACTAGCACTCTTTTTTAAAATCTCTACAGCCTCAGACACTTCATCCAGCCATGCTTCAATTTGCTTTAAATTTGTCGATGGTGTCATGCACTCAATTTTTTCCTTCCCTTCTTGCGTTAAGGCAAAACTTGCAATAGTCTCTTTGATTTGCTGAAATTCCAATGTAGTAAAAGTATGTTGATTCACTTTTTTACCTCCTAAATAATTGACTATGTTAATCATTGTTGATAATGGCACTTTGTTGATTGAAGCGGAAACCAACAGCCTAGTTAAACTGAAATAAAAATAGCCGCAATGAACAATGTCATTGCGGCCACATGAAAAAACTCATTCACTCATATTACATACAAAATATTTACCCAAAATAAAAACTGTCTACACGGAGGTACACAGCTACATTGGTGAAGATGTATGCTAATGATGCCCATTGTTCTTAACTCCATTCCTAAACATACGTAAATAAGCCTCCATTCAAGAAAAAATTGAACGAGGAGCTAGGAATGAACATATCCAATTGATTGGATTAGTTAAGAACGACACCTAACATAAAACATACTCCTTTAAACACTAAGTTTTTAGAAAAATTTAATTCTTATAAAGAATACAATAACTGGCAACACTTGTCAATTTAGTATTTGCTTCATTTTATAGATTATGCAAATAAAGATCCATTGCTCCTTAGAGAAGGATGAAATGATATAGTTTCTCAGGTCCTTGGGTTTGTTCACAAATTATCCATATCTTTTTTCTGCTAACTTCTTTATCTTAAAAGTAGGAGGGATATTTATGAAAAAGATTTATTTAATTTGCAGTCTTGCTGTGCTTATCGGAATTGCAGCAGGAATTTCTTTCTTTCTCGTACGTGATGCAAATGCTAAAATACCTGCAGAGGTTACATTGATAAACCAAAATGGTGATTCTTATAATTTTGGTAAGGATAAAACCAAACTAAAACTTGTAGAGTTTATCTATACCCATTGCCCTGACATTTGTCCAACTACAACACAAAAGATGATTGCCTTGAAAAAAGATTTTCAGAAGGTTGGCGTTTTTGGGAAGGATATTGAGTTTTTGACAATTACTATCGATCCCTATCGAGATACACCACAGATATTAGCCGATTATATGCAAGGATTTGAAATTGAAAATAATGAGGATTGGTTATTCTTAACAGGAGATAAACAGAACATTAAAAAAGACCGCGCAGAGATCAAAAAAGTGACCGATGCCATGCAGTTTCAGTTTAAAGATCCTGGAAACGGCCAATTCGTGCACTCCACCTTTACTTTTTTAATTGATGAGAACAATAAATTTATTAACAAGTTTCCAATGGGAGAAGACTTTGACAAACAAGAAGTCTACGATCAAGTCATGGATGAATTAGAGTAACAAAAAAGCGATTAGTCCGTTTGGATTAATCGCTTTTTAATTTCTAGATTTTGTCCCTTGCTTATGTTTGTTATTTAATTCACAGAAGAAGGGTAATTTTTTATTTTCTGCAGTGACAAGAGGTAATTGGATTTTGGTTTGGTTAAGCTCGCTTTAATACCAGCCTTTTTTAACTTGTTAACAAGTTCAGTTAGTTGATTTTTTGTCATCCATCTCACACCTTCTTTTACTTGCTTCTATACCCAATTCTACAACAAAAATATGAATAAAGTGTGAAATCGGATAAACTTTTTTAGAAAATTTTTCTTATAAACTTTTTATTGACGAAAAGAATTCGCTCTTCTTCTGTTTTAATGGTATAATCAGTAGATATTTTGTTTTGGAGGATGTTTTAAATATGATTACTGTAAGTAACGTAGGTTTACGATATGGAGACCGAAAATTATTTGAAGATGTAAATATTAAATTTACACCTGGGAACTGCTACGGACTAATCGGTGCCAATGGTGCAGGAAAATCAACCTTTTTAAAAATTCTATCTGGTGAAATTGAAGCACAATCAGGAACTGTTCAGCTCGGACCTAACGAACGGATGGCTGTGTTAAAACAAAACCATTTCGAATATGAAGAGTATGAGGTCTTAAAGACGGTTATCATGGGTCATACGCGCCTGTATGAAGTCATGCAAGAAAAAGACGCAATCTATATGAAGGAAAACTTTACAGATGAAGACGGTATGAAGGCCGCTGAACTTGAAGGCGAATTCGCCGAATTAAACGGCTGGGAAGCTGAACCTGAAGCGGCCATCCTTTTAAAAGGTCTTGGTATTGGTGAAGATCTTCATTATAAAACAATGGCGGAATTGACAGGTTCTGAAAAAGTGAAGGTGTTGCTTGCACAGGCTTTATTCGGCAGACCTGACGTTTTACTACTGGATGAACCAACAAACCACTTAGACATTAAAGCAATCCAATGGCTTGAGGAATTCTTAATTAACTTTGAAAATACTGTAATTGTTGTTTCCCATGATCGTCATTTTTTAAATAAGGTATGTACACATATCGCTGATCTTGACTTTGGTAAAATTCAAATCTACGTGGGTAACTACGATTTTTGGTATGAATCAAGCCAATTAGCATCCAAGTTAACTTCCGACGCTAACAAGAAGAAAGAAGAAAAGATTAAAGAATTGCAAGCTTTCATCGCACGATTTAGTGCAAATGCATCTAAATCTAAACAAGCAACTTCAAGGAAAAAGTTACTGGACAAAATCACTCTCGATGATATCAGGCCTTCCTCGCGCCGGTACCCGTTTGTTGGCTTTACACCAGACCGCGAAATCGGAAATGATTTATTACATGTCGAAGGATTAACAAAAACCATTGATGGGGTTAAGGTCCTTGATAATATCAGTTTCTTTGTAAATAAGGGGGATAAAATTGCTCTTGTTGGTACAAACGAACTTGCAAAAACAACCCTTTTTAAAATTCTAATGGGGGAAATGGAAGCAGACAGTGGTACCTTTAAATGGGGAATTACCACTTCACAAGCTTATTTCCCTAAGGATAACTCTGAGTACTTTGAAAATAGCGACTTAAATCTCGTGGATTGGCTCCGTCAATTCTCACCTAAAGATGACAGTGAAAGCTTTTTACGTGGATTTTTAGGTAGAATGCTTTTCTCTGGTGAAGAGGTGCTTAAAAAGGCAAGTGTCCTTTCCGGAGGAGAAAAGGTTCGATGCATGCTTTCTAAAATGATGTTAAACGGCGCAAATGTTCTTTTATTAGATGAACCAACCAACCATTTAGACTTAGAATCAATCACAGCATTGAATAACGGATTAATTAATTTTAAGGGTTCATTGCTCTTCGCTTCTCATGACCATCAGTTTATTCAAACAATTGCTAATCGAATTTTTGAATTAACTCCAAATGGCTTAATGGATAAACAAATGAGCTATGATGAATATTTAGAAAATGATGAAATTCAAAAACAAGTAGCTGAAATGTATAAATAGGGATAAAAGGGTCACCTCGATTGAGGTGACCCTTTTTCATTAGCTTCTCTTTTGTTTTCTTCTTGATGAAGGTTCTGTTCTAGAACCTGTCTCAGTTGTTGTTGTTCCTTGTCCTTCCACTTGAGAGGAAGCCAAGCCTATCGTTGATGGATCCTTTTTACGTTTTCCCATATTTGTACACCTCCCCTATTAGTTTTTGGAGGATTAATGCTAGTTATTCCGAATAATTCAGATAAACTGAGGCAAGATAAACTAGAAGAGGAGGTGTTTTGTATGGCAAAAATTGGTGTAGAACAATCTCTTACACAAGTTCAACAAGTTCTGCGTGAAAAGGGACATGATGTAGTTGAATTAAAGCAGGAGTCGGACGCCCAGAATTGCGATTGTTGTGTTGTTACAGGACTAGATTCCAATGTAATGGGTATGCAGGATACCAGTACAAAGGGTTCTGTTATCGACGCAAACGGACTATCCGCTGACGAAGTATGTCAACAAGTTGAAAGCAGACTACAATAATTTATCCAAATCTCAAAGACTAAAGGATATACTTTAGTCTTTTTTGTTTTCACCTTTTATGTATAATTCTATTTGCTATAATGCTATTCGCAACAATATTACACAAAAATAAGCCATGATAAGGCCTCACTTATCATAGCTTTTTCATTTTTCTAAAATTTCCTAGTAAGTTTATTTTTAAAACCAATTATAATCCCTATTAATGCAATAATTATTACACCATATATGAGATTAATATTGGATAACTGCTTTTCTTTTTGTTTCTTTTTAGAGGATGTTTCATTTTTCACTTCAACCTTAACAGGAACTGGTTCTTTGAATTTAAGTGGAACGAACTGAACTACTTGTCCATTAATATTACTTTTAATAGCAAGTACTCCCTGATTATTTAATACCCTTGTACTTCCTTTGGTGGGTTCTGTAATTAAGGTATTTTTTTCCGGGAAGTATTCTTTATTGTCTAATTTATAAATATCACTTTGCAATAGTGTTGCATGTTGAAAGTTTTTAAATCCATAATTAAACAAGCTGGCCGTATCATCATATTTATCTCTTGGCAGTTCAGAGTTTAGAACCACAACAGTCAGCCTTATTTTCGGATTAGCTGCCGTGGTAGCCAGTGTTTGTTTTGCTTTAACTGTATATCCTGTTTTCCCTCCAGTTACTCCTGAGTAGGCAAACTCCCCTTTCAGCATTTTATGGTGGGTCAGGATATTCGTTTTCCATGATTTCCCGTTCCACTTAAGTACTTTCGTTCCAAAGATTTCTGCAAAAACAGGATTCTTGATCGCATAATTAGTTATAATCCCCATATCCCTTGCAGTGGTATAATGGTTCTTATCAAACAAACCATTGGGATTGATAAAATGGGTGTGGTTAACACCTATAGTTGTTTTTAAATAGGTATTCAAATGCACTGCAAACTGTTCGACATTTCCATCTATGTGTTCTGCAATGGCTACAGCTGCATCATTACCTGAATTAACTAACATTCCTTGGATCAATTGCTTTAAAGTGATCTTTTCCCCTTCTTCTAAATAAACCCTTGTTCCATCTTGCCTCACAGCATTGGCACTAACCGTAACCATGCTATTCAAATTGCCCTTTTCAATCGCATAAATGGCTGTAGCTATTTTCGTTAAACTCGCAGGGTACATCTTTTTATCTGCATTTTTTGCATACAGAACGGCACCCGTATCAGAATCTAAAAGTATAGCCCCTTTACTTTTTAGGTTAGGTTGTCCATTATTAGCAGCTATCGGGCTTAAATGGTTCGAACAAACAAGAAGGATTACAAAGATAACGGATACAAATTTTTTCATTAAATAACACCCAACTTTTACATTATTTCCTATTAAATCTTAACAGATTGTATTGCAAAATAATAGATTAAATTAGGATATCTATTGGGAAGTCAATTACAGAAATAGAAAAATCGGCTGGTATCATACCAACCGAAAATTGGACTAGTTTCTTTTTTTTGATATAAGCATAGTAATTTGCGCCATGATCATCGGTAATGATGATTTTCTCCGGTATGCCAAGTATTTGGGTTCCCAAATGTTTGTATATTTTTCTTTAAATTTACGCAGACCTTGGAAGTGGTAAAAAAAATGGCCATGCAGGAAAATTTGTGCAGCAATTTTCTCGCTTAAAAATGAGAATCTTGAAAGTCCTACATTTGCCAATGGTGCCATGCCCATATTGAAACGAGCATACCCTTGTTCTTTTGCCCAATCAAATAAACACAAAAAAAGAAAATCAATTGCACCTGATGCGGCTTCTGGTTTAAACCTCATTAAATCAACAGAAATCGTTTGATAATCATCATATACATGCATAATGCTCATAAAACCAAGAATCTGCTTTTGTTCATTTCTTACAATCGCAATTGGTGCCTTATTTAAATAATCCTCAGAAAAGAAACCTAGTGAAAAACCTTTTTCCTCTCTTCCTTGCAGCCATTCATTAGATATCTCTCTTAATTCTTCTAAAAGGTCTATTGAATGTGGAGGGGTTATAATCTCGTATGAATAATCAGCACGAACCAATTTATTTCGTAATGCACGCAACCCTTTCATTTTGGATCCTGATAAAGAAAAGTATTTCAAATCTACAAATGCCTCTTCACCTAACTTAAAAAAAGCAAAACCATGCCCATGCAGATAAGGAAGCATATCATCACTAACTTGATAAAAAACAGGCGTATAGCCATGTAAATCAGCAATTTCCTGAAATTCCTCTATTGCATTTGATATTTCGTCTTTTTCCCCTATGGGATCTCCAAGAATGACCAGCTTGTCTGCAAATTGCTGAAAGGAAATTAATACATTCTTTTTACTGTTCCAAAATATGAATTTATCATGTAAAAAGATTAAATGCGATAACACCTTCCCTTGATACTTCGATAAATGGTCAACAATATCTTTTTCACGGTTTACAGATCGCTCTAAAATCCAACTTTTCGGCAAACTGATTAAATATCCAAACATAAGAATGAATAGTGCGATAACAAGCCCAATTGCCGCACTCATAAATAAATCGTGATAATCAACTATTACATAGGGTAAAAGTTTGGGTGGTATTTCTATTTTAGAAATCGGTAAATTCAGATAACCAATCACGAGATACATTGAAGTAATTACAAGAATAATCATTATATCAAAAATCGTTTTACCCCAAGTTAACACATAACTCTCTCGATAAAATTGACCCTTTGACATCCGGAGCAACAAAGCGACAATAATTAAAAAGATCGCTTCTTCATAATCAATTCCTTTAAAGATAGAGAACAATGCGGCCAGTATTAAAGCGAACATCGTTAGCTCGTACGCTCGCTTAACACTATACTCAATTCCCCGAGATAAACCTAATAGTAAAAATCCAGCGGCAACAGATAATTGGTGCGAAACATTAATAATTGGAAAGGATAAAAGTTCTTGTGCAACCTTTAACCGGGACATAATTCCAGGCACACTAGCTGATAACAGCAGGATTAGACCAGAAAGGAAAACCAGCATGGTTAAAATGACATGACTTAATCTTTGTACCACGGCTTTAGGAAGATCATTCCAAGTTTGATTCCATTTTTTCCAATAAAGCTTAATAAAGAAAACTAGGCTAATAAAAAATGGGAGAAAGTAATAGCCAACCCGATAAAATAATAATAATACAAGTACCTTTTCTTCAGAGAAATGTAAATCTTGCATCCCCCAAATAAATACCAAATCAAAAGAACCTAAGCCGCCGGGGATCATACTAATAATACCGGCACATGCAGCTACAATATAAACAGGAAAAAGATTTGCTGCAGAGATAGAAATTCCTAGAGTCCGGCATAAAATCCAAATGGCTAAAAATACTGCAAACCATTCGATAATGGATATCATAATTAGCTTCAAGGTACTATTGGCACTAACTAGAGATGGACTTCCTTTTCTTGATTTTAAGATATGTATAAATAAAAATAGTGGTAAATATAAACCAACTCCCACCACTGCAAAATAGAGCCATTTTGTGTCAACAAACAACGGAAAGTTACGAAAATTGTTTGTGACGATCCATGATAGCACTGAAATACCAGTTAAATAAAATAATGATACGGATGCAATAACCCCTAAAAGTTTGCGCTTGTCCGGTTCGTGCTTATGAAAGAAATACGTCCGTAACATTGCCCCGATTATTCCACCAAAGCCAATTAAATTTGAAAACGAATTAGCAATAAATGATTGCTCTAATAAATCTCTGATTGGAACTTTTAATTTTAATATTCGTACTAGAACCACATCGTAAAGCAACATGGGTAAGACAGCTATGAAAGTGATAAATATTATAAATAGAAGGCGCCCCATATCAAGTTGACTTAGTTCTTCCTTAAGTAAGTCCATATTTATGTTTTGAGTAAATTTTTTGATTTCGATAATTGCAAAGATTAACAGTAACAACGGAAAAATAAATTTTAGCGCCTTTAATATTCTTTCTTTTCTAATCCCCAACAAGCTAACCACCTAATTATTTGCGAATTAATTAGCAACATCTAATTTACATAGAAACACATTTCCTGTTTTTACTATAAACTTTTCTAATAGAAAAACAAAGAAAAATTATCTCACTCTATAGGGTGTTACTTCTTATTCTAGACATTTTTATTTATGTTCAACCATGTTTGAAGGTATAAGTGTTAACCAAAACAACTCAAATCTCACAAAATAATAGACAAGTTTTCTCCCCCACTTAGCATAAGTATAAAGTAGGACAAATTTATGAGGGGGTACGAAATGAAATTTTTAGTCTTTAAAAAGGAAACACTTCTATTCTTTGTTGCAATAGGGGTTGTACTTTTCTCCCTGTCAGCCTGGTTCATGTTAAAAGCCGGGGATATAACTGTTTTTAATCAGCAATCGAAAGATATCCGTGAAATTCACATGGTTACTGCAGAATTCAGTACGAAAATGAAAAATGGAAAAGAAATGGAGGCTTATCGATGGGATCCCGGGACAGTATTTTTAGAGAAAGGTGAAAAAGTAAGGTTATTTATTAGCGGAATCAACGGTGAAGAGCACCCCTTTTATATAGAAGGAACTAAAATAAAAGGGACCGTCAAAAAGGGCGAAGAAACAATTGTTCCCTTACAATTTGAAAAAGAAGGTACGTATCGGTTAATTTGTGAAGTCCATTCCGATCGCTCACATAATGGTCCAATGATTGCTTATATAGTAGTGGATTAAAAACAGGGGATTCTTCTCCTGTTTTTTTTCATGATAAAAGAACTGCTGTTTCAATCTTTTTTAATGTTAACACCTTGTTTTTATAAATTTCTTCATATATAACAGTTTTGAAATTTACAAAAATAATTATAGTACAGTTTGGAAATTGATTCTATAAAACTATATTAACAATCTGAAGACATTACTAATTATCCCCTTTAAATAAGACTTCACAAAACGTTAACAATTGTTACTAATATACGTGCCTTTTTTCACAAAAAACCTGTTATACTCGATTTATAGAAGAAACAACCAAACTGTTATATTGTTTTATAAAAAATATGAGGTGATTACTAATGGAACAATGGACTGGATTTACAAAAGGTGCTTGGTCAAAAGAAGTTAACGTTCGCGATTTTATCCTTAATAATTTTTCTCCTTTCGAAGGAGATGATTCATTTTTAGCAGGTCCTACAGAAGCTACCACTAAACTTTGGGCACAGGTAATGGAATTAACCAAACAAGAGCGCGAAAAGGGCGGCGTATTGGATATGGACACTGAAACCGTATCAACAATAACTTCCCATGGACCTGGTTACCTTAACGAAGACCTTGAAAAAATTGTTGGTGTACAAACCGATAAACCGTTTAATCGTTCCATGCAGCCATTTGGTGGGATCCGTATGGCAAAAGCAGCTTGTGAAGCTTATGGGTACCAATTAAACCCTGAAATTGAAAAAATCTTTACTGAGTTCCGTAAAACTCACAATCAAGGTGTTTTCGATGCCTACACAGATGAAATGATGCTTGCTCGTAAAGCTGCAATTATTACCGGTCTTCCTGATGCTTATGGCCGCGGCCGCATTATTGGGGATTATCGCCGCGTTGCTCTCTACGGTGTTGATTTCTTAATCCAAGAAAAGCAAAAGGACCAAAGGAACACTAGCAAAGTAATGACTGAAGATAATATGCGCCTTCGTGAAGAACTTGCTGAACAAATTCGTGCTTTAAAAGAACTAAAGGAAATGGCAAACAGCTATGGATTTGATATTAGTCAACCAGCTAAAAATACGGCTGAAGCATTCCAATTTGTGTACTTTGGGTACTTAGCAGCGATTAAGGAACAAAACGGTGCCGCGATGAGCCTTGGCCGCGTGTCAACATTTCTAGATATTTACGTAGAAAGAGATTTAAAAAACGGAACAGTAACCGAAGAAGAAGTACAAGAAATAGTCGACCACTTTATTATGAAGCTTCGTCTTGTAAAATTTGCCCGCACACCAGATTATAATGAATTATTCAGTGGAGACCCTACATGGGTAACAGAATCAATCGGCGGTATGGCAAATGATGGTCGTTCCCTAGTAACGAAAAACTCATTCCGCTTCCTGCATACATTAGACAACTTAGGTGCTGCACCAGAACCAAACTTAACAGTTTTATGGTCACCGCAGTTACCCGAAAACTTTAAGAAATATTGTGCGAAAATGTCCATCAAAACTAGCTCGATTCAATATGAAAACGACGATATTATGCGCCCAGAATATGGGGATGACTACGGAATTGCTTGCTGTGTTTCAGCAATGGAAATTGGTAAGCAAATGCAGTTCTTTGGTGCCCGTGCTAACCTTGCAAAAGCACTCCTATACGCTATTAACGGCGGGGTAGATGAAAAATTAAAAATTCAAGTGGGACCACAATATCAGCCAATTACATCCGAAGTATTAAACTATGAAGAAGTCATGCAAAAATTCGATCTTGTGATGGAATGGCTTGCTGGTCTTTATATCAACACCTTAAATGTCATTCACTATATGCATGATAAATACAGTTATGAAAGAATTGAAATGGCCTTACACGACACTAAGATTCTTCGTACGATGGCAACAGGTATCGCTGGTCTTTCCGTTGTCGCTGATTCACTAAGTGCGATTAAATACGGTGAAGTCAAGGTAATCCGTGATGAAAATGGTCTTGCGGTTGATTTCGAAACAACTGGGGACTTCCCTAAATACGGAAACAACGATGACCGAGTCGATGCGATTGCTGTAGAAGTGCTTAAAACCTTTATGAAAAAGCTTCGTAAGCACCAAACTTACCGTGATTCTGTTCACACACTATCTATCTTAACGATTACATCTAACGTAGTCTACGGAAAGAAAACCGGTAATACACCTGATGGACGTCGTATGGGAGAACCATTTGCACCAGGTGCTAACCCGATGCACGGCCGTGACACAAAAGGAACACTAGCTTCACTATCTTCAGTTGCGAAGCTTCCATACAACTATGCGATGGATGGAATTTCAAATACCTTCTCAATCGTGCCTAAAGCATTAGGTAAAGAGGAAGAAAGCCAAACCCGTAACCTTGTATCAATCCTAGATGGATATGCTATTAAATCAGGTCATCACTTAAACGTTAACGTCTTTAATCGCGAAACATTAATTGATGCAATGGAACACCCAGAGCTTTACCCACAATTAACAATCCGTGTTTCTGGATATGCAGTTAACTTCATTAAATTAACAAAAGAACAACAGTTAGACGTTATTAATCGAACATTCCATGAGTCACTTTAAAAAGCGGAAGCGCCTTGTCCAGGGGCGACAGGCATAAGACGAGCCGGCGAGAAGGTTGCTCTTTAACCTTCTTGACGGATTGGCTTATGACCCCGAGCCCCTAGGCGCTGGAGCTGGATTCATAGAACTTCATTAATTAATTATATTGTTAACCATTCAGGGCCCTTTAATCGGGGGTCCTGGAAAACTAAGGGGGATCATCATCATGAACGGAAATATTCATTCAATCGAAACATTAGGTACAGTCGACGGACCAGGTATCCGCTATGTTATTTTTACACAAGGCTGCCTATTGCGGTGCCAGTTTTGCCATAATGCTGATACGTGGGAAATTGGCAGCGGCAAAGAAATGACTGTTTCCGATATCATGGATGATCTTATGTCCTATCTGCCTTTTATTCAGTCTTCTAGTGGTGGAATTACAGTGAGCGGTGGTGAACCCTTGCTGCAAATCCCTTTCTTAACAGAATTATTTAAGGAATGTAAAAAGAAAGGGATTCATACGACCATTGACTCTTCCGGTGGCTGCTTCTCTCATTCAAAGCTTTTTGTTGACCAATTAGAGGAATTGCTCCAGTATACTGATTTAATCCTATTGGATCTGAAACATATTAACCGGAAAAAACATATTCAATTAACAGGAATGGCTAATGACCATATTCTTGAATTCGCAACATTCTTATCCAATCATCATGTTCCTATCTGGGTTCGCCACGTGCTCGTTCCAACGATAACAGATGATCCTGATGATTTAACAAAACTTGGTGAATTTATTGGGACACTTAATAACGTCCAAAAGATTGAAATTCTTCCCTACCACAAACTCGGTGTTTATAAGTGGGAAGCACTCGGACATGAATATCAACTCCATTCTATTGAGCCGCCCACAGAGGAAAATGTGGAGTTTGCCTATAAAAAAATAACTGCACACTGGAATGCACCAATCCAAAAACACTGATTCGGTTTGAATCAGTGTTTTTAGATACTGTGCATAATTTGGAAACTTTAATACTTATCCTATTGGCCAATAAGTAAATATCTTCATAATCTGGCATTTTGGCAAGTATTAAATTGATTCTTTACCTTATCTCCTATATACTCATATCATTGACATTTAAGTGAGGTGATAATATTTGTTTCAATTGCTTATCGACAGTTCAGATATAAATGCCCTTAACGCTCTTTATGTAAGTATTTTTTTAGGAATTGCTTTAAAGTTATTATGGGCATGGAGTGTGGAATATTCTTTTGTTGGTTCCTTATCTGATCCAGCAAGGACAAATATTATTCACCCATTGGTACTTTATCTTAAGAAAAGTTGTTTAAATGGCAGCTTTATTCTGAAAAGAATTGTTATATATTTTCGTAGAAAAGAATATTCACAGGATGATTCTGAAGAACCTGTTTCCTCCCTTTTTTGTCCATAAAAATTAATAAACCATTCTAGGAGGAAATATGAAAAACAAACGATCTTCTATTATTTTTGTAACAATGTTAGCTTTAACGACTTTATTATTATCTGCATGTTCGTCCCAAACAAAAAGTGGAAACAACAATAGTGGATTTTTCCATACTTACTTTGTCGAACCTTTTTCAAATTTTATCCATTATTTAGCGGAACTTTTTAATGGAAATTATGGTTTGTCCATAATTCTTGTTACTCTGATTATAAGGCTTGCCCTAATGCCGCTTATGTTAAGGCAGTATAAAAATCAAATGGCGATGAAGGAAAAAATGGATGTGTTAAAGCCTGAAATGGATGTCATTCAGTCTAAAATGAAAACCGAAAAGGATCCAAAGAAAAAGCAGGAACTTCAAGCAGAAATGATGGGACTTTATAAAAAGCATGGGGTTAATCCATTAAATATGGGCTGTCTTCCATTGCTAATCCAAATGCCTATTCTAACTGGTTTCTATTATGCGATTCGTGGTTCAGAAGAGATAAAAACTCATGAGTTTTTATGGTTCAGCCTAGGAAATCCTGACATCATTATTACGATTATTGCCGGGGTTATTTACTACTTCCAATTTAAAGTTTCTCAGTCAAATATGCCTTCCGCCCAGGCAGACCAAATGAAATATATGGGTTTACTCTCCCCATTAATGATTGTTATGTTTTCATTTAACGCACCCGCAGCCCTTCCTCTTTATTGGGTAGTCGGTGGTACGTTCCTGATTATTCAAACAATGATTAGTAAAAGTCTTTATCAAACCAATAAGACACCAAAAGTTCAAGTCAAACAAAAATAGTCAGATTGAAAAAGAAGCGTCCTTGGATGCTTCTTTTTTTGGGTAGTTATTTGCCATTAATTTGACAGTTTTCTTACCTTTGCAACCTGCCTTTTAATTGGGTGCTTATGTCTTCCCATTCATCATGAAGGATACTAAAAAATACTGTATCCCTTACATATCCATCTGATATAATCCGATCTTTCCGTAATACTCCTTCTCTCACGGCACCGATTCTTGCAATCGCCTTTTGGGATCTTATATTTCGAGAATCCGTTTTTAATTGAACACGAGTAAGGTTCCAAACATCAAATGCATGTCTTAATAAAAGAAATTTACATTCAGTATTTACTTTGGTCCGCCATACATTCGGGTGATACCACGTCGAGCCAATTTCCGCACTATTATGGTTTGGGAGTATATCTAAGAATCGTGTGCTCCCAATGATATGTTCATTGTTGTCTACAACCGTAAAGGTATAATCTGTTCCATGTTCACGTGCCTTTATGGCAGCGTCTATCATTCGTTCCATATCCTCTTTTGAGCGAATTTTTGTCGCCATATACGTCCAGATTTCATCTGGTTCCGCTGCTTCCCACAAACCGTCTAAATGATCCATACTGACAGGAATTAATTTTACCGTTTCCCCTTGTAACGAAAATAGATCGCTCCATAATTTATCCATTAATCATTCTCCCCCTTTTTCATAAGAAAAGACTGCGGGCTTTGCTCCACAGTCCTCCTTTTATGCATCTTGAAAATATTCCTTGTAAAAGCCGCCTACTTTTCCTGTATTATCAACAATGTAATAAAATTCTTCAGTCTCATTTTTTACATCATAGACTTTCCCAGCCGTTAAAGCATTATTGACAAGATATTTTTTGGCATCCGTATGAACGCATTTTATTTTTTTGATAGTTTCACGATCACGCCATGATAGATGAATCATTGCTGCACCCTTCCTTTCGTTCTTTGTCCCACTCCTAGTATAATCAAAATGGCTGGTGGTGCGCAACAAAATCAATGCATTAAGAAATTGTGAACTATTTAAAAATTTTATTAATTTTGGGTTCTCAAATGGTCAAAAAACCATTACAATTATAAAAACTGAATATTCAATCCATTTTCTTGAGGAGGCATTCATAAGTATGAAAATTATGAGTAATGAGCAATTAGTTGTTTCGTATCGGGATGCATTAAAGTCTGACAAGGAAAAAGAATGGATTAAGATTTTAAAAGATGAAATCAAACGCCGCGGCCTAAAACCATTTAAAAATCGTTAACACGAAAAAACCGCTGAAAGGATTCAGCGGTTTTTCATTTTCACCTCATTACTTGTAAACGCATTAGGATAAAAGGATAATTCTTTAAGTACTCCTGCAATCTTTTCCGCTGCCTCCACTGGATTATCAGCAAAAATCTCAATGAATTCCCCTTTATACTCTTGTTTCGCATGGTCATACCTTGGATCATAATAGTGTTCAAGTAAATTGCGAATCATATCAGGATAATTACGATCAGATAACGCTTGGATAAGTGAATTTCTGATGTCAATCGCTTTAATACGTCTTAACACTTTTTCAATCCCATCAGAAATCTTATCAAAATACCATGGCTCATTCTGATAAGGATGTACATATTCCGCCACAAGATGTGCTACCCTTTGTTCAATCGAGGTATTTAGGTTGATATTAATACCTCTCATTTTTTTATCCATTAGTTCCTCGGTTTGGACTGCTTTTCCGATTCTTTTGCTTTCTGCTTCCACGAGAAAGTATTCTGCACCCTTTATTTCGGTAAGCCCTTTGTATAGTAAGGAGTCAAATGTTTTTTGATTATGACCATCCCCCAGGCCAATTGTTCCGAATATCGAACCGCGATGCCCTGCCATCTCTTCAAGATCTAAAATTGGATAGCCTCTTTTTTTTAAGATTTTTAAGACCTCTGTTTTCCCAACCCCTGTTAGTCCATGAAGGACAACAGCTTTTCGGGGAAGCATTGTTGGTAACTGTTCAAGAATATAGTGGCGGTACTCTTTATATCCACCTACTAGCCTACTAGCATAAATACCTGCAAACTCGAGAAACGTGACCACTGCTTTACTTCTCATCCCACCTCGCCAACAATGGATAATCAGCTCGGTATCATTGGAAATGGTATTCTTTATCGTGTGCAATAGGTCAGGAATTTTAGGCGAAACAATTTCCATTGCCTTCCATTTTGCAACTGCAGGTCCTTCTTGTTTATAAATTGTGCCGATTACTTGCCGTTCGTCATCTGTGAATAATGGTACATTAATCGCTCCTGGAATTGCGCCATCCTTAAACTCAATTGGTGAGCGTATATCAATGATTACTGGGTTCTTTGTCGCGAAAAGCCCTTCGACCGTCATTTCTTTCATATCATCTACGCTCCTCAAAAAATTACTCTTAATGATTACATTAAAATATCTATTAGAAAACAAACAAAACTTCCACAACGGGAAGTTTCGAAAAAAAGTAAACTCATGTCAATTACGTATCTATTATACAGGAAACATCCCTTGCATTCAAGGAAAGAAGATTAATCTGTGCGGTTACACCATTTTGGATATTGGTTTAAAAACAGACATTAACTTTTCCATCTCATCCAGTTTTCCGTTATGAAATTGATCGACAATTTTACTGCCAACTATAACTCCATCACAGTGCTTTGTTAAGTCTAATATTTGTTCTTGGCTTGAAATACCGAAGCCCGCCAAGACAGGGATTGGACTTAGAGCTTTTACATTCTGTAAGAATTGATTCAATTCCGAATCATATTCATTTCTCACACCTGTAATCCCCTTAATTGTAACCGTGTATAAAAATCCCTTGCCCTTATTTGCAATGGTTTTGATTCGCTCAATTGGTGTTGTGAGTGTGACAAGCCGAATTAATTCTATTTCAGCTTCTTCTAGCTGCGGTGTAATAATTCCTTCCTCTTCGATCGGTAAATCAGGAATAATACACCCGTCCACACCTGCATTCCGTACATCTTGGACAAATTCATTGATCCCATAGCGATAAATTGGATTTAAATAAGTCATAAGCAGGATAGGAACATTAATTTCCTTTCGTGCCTTTCCTAGTTCTGTAATAATACTTTTAAGCGTTGTACCATTTCCAAGTGATCTAATTCCCGCTTGCTGGATGGTTGGTCCATCGGCCACTGGATCCGAAAATGGAACCCCCACTTCAATGGCCGTTGCACCAAATTTCTCTAATAATTGAAGGCGATCAACCAAGCATTCCAGCCCGCCATCTCCTGCCATGATGTAAGGGACAAACGCTTTTCTATTATTCTCTTTCAAAGATGCAAAAGTTTTTTCAAAACGGTTCATTTCTTATCTCTCCTCTCTTAAACGTGTTTTCACCGTATCAACATCTTTATCACCGCGCCCTGATAAGCACACTACAATTTTTTGGGATTCGTCCATTTCTGCAGCTAGCTTCACTGCAAAGGCAATGGCATGCGCGCTCTCAAGTGCTGGAATGATTCCTTCAAGTTTAGAAAGAAGCTGAAAAGCGTCTAGTGCTTCTTTATCAGTAATCGAATGGTATTTTGCACGGCCAATATCATGTAAATAGCTATGCTCCGGTCCAATACCAGGATAATCTAGCCCGGCCGAAATAGAATGTGCTTCTTGAACTTGACCATCCTGGTCTTGTAAAAGGTACATGAGTGCTCCATGTAATACCCCGGGACTTCCTTTTGTTAAGGAGGCTGCATGGTACTTTGTATCCACACCCTGTCCAGCTGCTTCTACACCATAGAGATTAACCTCTTCATCCTCGATAAATGGATAGAACATCCCCATCGCATTGCTCCCACCGCCAATACAGGCTACCACGGCATCCGGAAGCGACCCTTCGCTTAGTTGAAACTGCTGTTTTGTTTCCTTGCCAATCACGCTTTGGAAATCCCTGACCATCTGAGGAAATGGATGCGGCCCCATAACAGATCCCAATAAATAGTGTGTATCATCTACATTTTCTACCCAGTATCTTAACGCCTCATTAACTGCATCCTTTAATGTGGCGCTTCCGGAGGTAACACTAACAACCTTTGCACCCAGCAATTCCATTCTAAAAACATTAAGAGCTTGCCTTTTGATGTCTTCTTCACCCATAAAAACGATACACTCAAGATTTAATAAGGCACAAACGGTCGCGGTTGCTACACCATGCTGGCCAGCCCCCGTTTCAGCAACGATTTTTTTCTTTCCCATTCGTACGGCTAAAAGTGCCTGCCCAATCGCATTATTAATTTTATGGGCGCCTGTATGGTTTAAATCTTCTCTTTTAAGAAAAATCTTAGCTCCTCCGGCATGTCTTGTTAGGTTATCTGCATAATACAATGGAGTTTCTCTACCAACATAGTTTTTTAATAAATCTTGAATTTCCACTTGAAAGGAAGGATCCTTTTTCGCGCTTTCATACGCTTCACCAAGTTCAATTACTGCTTTCATCAATGTCTCAGGGACAAATCTTCCCCCGAAAATGCCGAAGTGGCCTTGCTCATTCGGTAATGTATAAGTGTTCATTCCCTTTTACCTCCCTACAGGTATGCTTTTCGCTTTTTCTATAAATGTTTTAATCTTTTCTAAATCCTTTTTCCCGTTGGTTTCTACCCCCGAGCTAACATCAACCATACATGGTTTGATCATTCTTATCGCTTCTTCCACATTATCAACATGCAATCCACCAGCAAGGATTATTTTGTGATTTTTAATAAGGTGAGGATCGACCTCATTCCAATTAAATACCGTTCCATTTCCGCCTCTGTATTTTCCCTTAGGACTGTCTAATAAAATAAATTCACATGGAAAATCGTCCACTGCAGCTAAGCCTCCATTTCCTTGAAAACTTATTGATTTTATAACAGGCAATGACAGCGATTCACTGAAACCTCCTGTTTCATCTCCGTGTAATTGGATATGTGTAAGGCCCACAGAAGCAGCAACTTTCTCTATTTCATCCCTTGTTTCATTTACAAAAACACCGACCTTATACACCTCATTCGGTAAATGAGCAATAATTTCTTGTGCTTTCTCTATGGTGACCTTGCGCTTACTTTCTGCAAAGACGAATCCAATAGCATCAGCACCATAACGTGCCGCTGCCACACCAGTTTCGATATCAGTAATTCCACAGATTTTCACTTTCATTTCTTGACACCTACAATAAGTGGCAAGCGAAAATCTAAAAACGATTGTTTCACATTAGGACTTTTCATTAATGCCTCACCCACTAATATTCCATTGGCTCCTGCATTTCTAACTCGTGCTACATCTTCTTGGTGATGAATCCCGCTTTCACTAATGAGATATGCACCAGAGTTTTTTACCTCCGAAGCTAAGTTCTCAGTTACCTCAAGAGAAACATGAAACGTCTTTAAGTCGCGATTATTAACTCCAATCAACTTCGCACCTGTTTTAAGTGCACTTTCCAATTCAGTCTGATTATGAACTTCCACTAATACTTCAAGGCCTAATCCCTTCGCATATTGAAAAAGTTCAACTAATCTTTGATCGTCTAATGCAGCTGCAATTAGTAAGATGAGATCCGCCCCATTTGAAGCAGCCAGATTAATTTGCACCTCATCAATAATAAAGTCTTTACAGAGAATCGGCAGATTTACCTGGCTCCGAACCGCTCTTAAATCAGAGAAACTGCCTTTAAAAAAGGTTTGATCCGTTAAAACGGATATAGCCGATGCACCATATTCTTCATAAAGCCCCGCCTGAAAGGCAGGCTCAATCGTGTTATTAATGATCCCTTTCGATGGTGATGCCCTCTTAAACTCTGAGATTATCGATATTTGATCAGCTGTTTTAAGCTTTTGAATAAAAGATCTTCTCGGGTTGTTCAATTCAACTTGTTGGAGGTTACCTTCACGAAGAATCCGAACTTCTTTTTTCTTTTGGTCAATGATCTTATCTAAGATGGTTGCCACTTATATCGCCTCTTTCTGCCCTGCTGCTTGTGTTTTTTCGATAAGTGTATTTAGTTTTTCATAAGCAGCACCAGAATCAATAATTTCTCTTGCCACCAATATACCCTCTTTAATGGAGTTAGCTTTACCTGCTGTAAATATCCCAAGCCCGGAATTCAGTAACACAGTATCACGGCAAGCGCCCTTTTCCCCTTTTAACACATTGATTAATATTTCAGCGTTTTCTTTAGAATCTCCACCTCTAATACAACTGTTATCATATTGTGGAAGATTGATTTCTTCTGGGAAGAATGACTGACTTGTAATTACGCCATTCTCTAAAATAGTTAAATGATTTTCCCCTTGAAGCGATGCTTCATCCATAAAGCCTGCTCCATTGATAACAACGGCCCGCTTGCGTCCTAACTTGAAAAGCACTTCAGCAAACACATTCAATAAATCTCTCCGATACACACCCAACAATTGATAGTCCAACTCAATTGGGTTTGTAAGTGGTCCAATAAAGTTAAATATCGTTGGAATCTTTAATTGTTTTCGAACGGTCATAACTTTCTTTAATTTTGGATGAACATTTGGAGCAAATAAAAAGGATAAGCCGATTTCCTGAAGAATTTCTTCTGTTCTTTCTGCTGACAGATTTAAATTAATCCCTAAGTATTCAAGTACATCAGCACTACCCGTTTTACTCGAAACACTTCGATTGCCATGCTTGGCAACCGGAATGCCCGCACCGGCAATCACAAAAGCAGAAGTAGTACTCACATTAAAACTGGAAGACCCATCTCCTCCGGTTCCGCAATTATCAAGAACGCCAGAGATGTTCTCATTAAATTTCAGTGTATTTGCCTTCATTGCTTTAACTATTCCGGTAATTTCTTCGACTGTTTCTCCTTTTGATTTCAAGCCCATTAAGAAGGCAGCAATTTCAGATTCTGAAACCTCTTCCCCTAAAATGAAACTAACGGCTTCTTTCATTTGTTTTTCAGAAAATGATTCACGTTCAGCTAATTGGAGTAAATAATTCTTCATTTTTCTTCATCCTCTCTATCTCATTTAAAAAGTTATTTAGGATTTGTTTTCCTGTAGGAGTACCGATCGACTCCGGATGAAACTGTAGACCAAAAACAGGATAGTCACGATGCCTGATTGCCATAATTTCCTGATCATCGTCCGAGTGAGCAATCCTTTCGAGCTCTTCAGGAATACTACTCTTTTCAATGATTAATGAATGATACCGCATCACTTCTAATGGGTTTGGCAAGCCTTTAAATAATCCATCACACTGATGCGATATGAACGATGTTTTTCCATGCTTGATTAGGGGTGCCCTTTTAATCTCACCACCGAATGCTGCACCGATCGCTTGATGACCGAGGCAAATTCCTAAGATAGGGATCTTATTAAAAAATGTTTGAATTACTTCGATGCAAATTCCGGCATCCTCCGGCTTCCCTGGTCCCGGGGAAAGAATGATTGCTTTAGGGTTTAATTCCTTGATTTGTTCCATGCTTAGCTGATTATTCCTAAAAACTGTTATTTGTTCCCCAAGTTCCCCTAAATATTGATAGAGGTTGAATGTAAACGAGTCAAAATTATCAATCAGTAAAATCATTTCTCACCCTCCAAGAAAGAGTTTAGTTTGTTTATCGTCTCTTGATATTCGGACTCTGGATTCGAATCATATACAATCCCAGCCCCAGCTTGTATATAAGCCGAACCCTCTTTTAAAATCGTCGTTCGAATCGCAAGGGCAAAATCCATATTTCCATCCGCGGAAATATATCCAACAGCTCCTGAATATAACCCTCGTTTTGACTTTTCCAATGAGTTAATAATCTCCATCGCACGAACCTTAGGGGCACCTGAAACAGTCCCGGCCGGAAGACAGGCAGCGAGGGCATCTATGGCTGTCTTGTCGGATTTTAAATGACCGCTTACTTCTGAGACAAGGTGCATCACATGTCGGTATTTCTCCACCGCCATATACTTATCCACTTGAACGGACCCAAATTCGCAAATTTTTCCGAGGTCATTTCTGCCAAGATCAACTAGCATCTTATGCTCCGCTAGTTCCTTTTCATCATTTTTCAATTCTTGTTCAATCAACAAATCTTCTTCATTTGTCCTCCCTCGTCTTTTTGTACCTGCGATAGGATTCGAAATAACTGTTTGTGCTCTTGTTTTAATTAAGCTCTCTGGAGATGAACCAATCACGGTATACCCGTCAAAGTCAATATAGAACATATAGGGTGTTGGATTATTAGCCCGATGTTTGCGATAAAGTGATAATGGATCTCCGTTAAAAGCTGATTTCATCCTCCTAGAAAGAACCACTTGAAAAATATCACCAGCTAATATATGTTGCTTCGCGATTTCTACATTTTTGATAAAAGTTTCTTTTGTTGTTTCAGAGTCAAAGCCTGAAAAATCAAATGGCTCTTCTGTTGGGTAAAAAGTAGGCTGCTTGAGTTCCTCTATTCTGCGATTGATTCTTTTCTCAATTACAGCGGTGTCGCTCTCCTTCGTTAAAGGACAACCACAAATCAAAACCTTGTCTTGAAGATGATCAAAGACGATAACTTCTTCATAAAACATTAAGTGTACATCCGGCATTTCCATACCGTTTGGAAATTCTTCTCCTATCACTTCATACTGCCTAATAATGTCATAGCCTACAAATCCAACTGCGCCTCCAATAAATGGGAAGGGATACTCTTCAAAATCCATGGGGGGGATTAGTTTCTTTAACACTTCTAGAGGATTACCCTTTATCACTTCATTTTCACCATTCTCTTTTAGAATCTCATTCCGATCCCCCCTCGAAATAAGTTCAAATGCAGGCTCTGCTCCAATAAAGGAATATCGGCCAGAGGCATTATACTTATGTGAGCTTTCTAATAGGAATTTCTTTTTCCCATTTATTTTTTTTAAGATGGAGATGGGTGTAAGCGTGTCTCCTTTAATTTCTTTTATGAAAAAATCCATTTTAGTTTTCATGTTTGGACCCCCTTCTAAATAAAAAAAAATCGTCCTCTATATGCGCAAAAATTTTACGCATATAGAGGACGATTCTATGGTCGTGGTGCCACCTCTGTTTGAAGCAGCCGATTGCTCTGCTTCCTCTTCAGATACGGAACAAACTGTTCGATATCCTATCCTTTTAACGGTGGAGACCCGTGCATCCCTACTTAGATTCAAGATGCCTCTCACAAGTCCATTCCACAAATCCTTTCTTATCGGGCTCCCACCTCCCCCGACTCTCTTAGAAGAAATAAATAAGTGTACTCCTCTTGTTCAACGAGTTAATTATTTAACTTTGATTTATATCCTACGCAAATTTCTCTCTAAAGTCAAGGGAAAAATTCATAAATTTTTTAATTAATTTGAAAATTAGTTTTTCCGTTCTATTTTACAAGCCACAGCTTATTTTTTTATTTATTCCAGTTAAAGGATATTCCAACAAGGTTTTTTTATACTGAATAAGCAAATAGTAATAGTAGCAAATAACGAAGGCGGGATTGAAGATTAATGGAGCATATTGAACATTTAAGCCAAAATCCAAAAGCTGCCAAAAAGAAACAATCAGCAGCGGGACAAAAGCGATCGAATGAAATAGCTAATCAGAAGTGGGCAATCATCTCACTGTCTTCCATTCCACTAGTCATGACGTTGGGTAATTCGATGTTAATTCCAGTTCTACCTTCAATGGAAAAAAAGTTGTCGATTTCTTCCTTTCAAACCAGTATGGTTATTACTGTTTATTCGATTGTTGCTATTTTCCTAATACCTGTTGCCGGATACTTATCAGATCATATTGGTCGAAAAAAAGTCATTATTCCAAGCCTTATCATTGCTGGAATTGGCGGGCTGATTTCAGGTTTTGCTGCATGGAAAATGAATGATGCTTATTGGATAATTTTAGCTGGCCGCGCCCTTCAGGGGGTTGGAGCTGCTGGAGCAGCTCCAATCGTTATGCCATTGGTTGGGGATATGTTTAAAAATGAGGATGATGTTAGCTGTTGTCTGGGTTTAATAGAAACATCAAATACGTTTGGAAAGGTATTAAGCCCTATTTTAGGGGCTTTTCTTGCGGGAATCATTTGGTTTATGCCGTTTTTTTCCTTTCCTGTATTTTGTGCCATTTCTGTTTTGATGATTATGTTCTTGGTTAAAAGCCCAAAATCAACACAGAAACCCATTCCATTTAAAGATTTCTTCATTAATGTGAAAAAAACCTTTACTGAAAAGGGACGCTGGCTTTACGCCATCTTTTTTATTGGTGGAATTTTAATGTTTGTCCTTTTTGGAATTTTGTTTTATCTGTCCGAACTTTTTGAAAAAGAATATGGCATTAAGGATATCAAGAAAGGTTTCTTTCTAGCTTTACCACTTGGTGCTCTTTGTTTATCCTCGTTTATCAGCGGAAAAGTGATTAAGAAAAATAAAGTTCTCATGAAGTGGATGACATTTGGTGGTGTGATTGCTACAGCCCTATCGATTGGTGCCTTGTGGTTTTCGATAAAACTTTGGTACGTAATTACCATGTTTCTTATTAGCGGAGTAGGTATTGGTTCTGGGTTACCTTGTCTAGATGCCTTGATTACTGAGGGTGTTGAAAAGGAAGAAAGAGGCACCATTTCATCCATTTATAGTTCAATGAGATTTATTGGAGTGGCGGCAGGACCACCAATTATTGCATTGTTACTAAAGAAAGAAACTCATTGGATTTTTATCCTATTAGGTAGTTTAAGTATTATTGCAGCCATTGTTGCATTGATGGCGATCAAACCCAATGCACAAGACCAAAAGAGCTGAGGTAAGTCCTCAGCTCTTTATATACATATTATTTTACTGGTTTTTTTAGAAAACCGATTAATAATGCTGAAACAATAGAGCCCACTACAATGGCAAGTGCATAAAGAAGGGCACCATTTTCTACCAATGGGACAACAAATATTCCGCCGTGTGGGGCACGGAGACCAATTCCGAATGCCATCGATAATGCGCCTGCAATGGCCGAACCAGCCATAACAGAAGGAATGACACGTAATGGATCAGCAGCTGCAAAAGGAATCGCGCCTTCTGTAATGAAGGATAAACCCATGACATAACAAGCTTTTCCTGCATCTTTGTCTTGATCATTAAATTTATTTTTGAAGAATGTCGTTGCAAGTGCAATAGCTAGCGGCGGGACCATACCTGCAGCCATAATTGCCGCCATTGGTTCATAGACACCACTTGCTAATAATCCTGTTCCAAATACATAGGCAGCCTTGTTAACTGGTCCACCCATATCGAATGACATCATAAGTCCTAGTACTATACCCAATAATACGGCATTCCCTGTTCCAAGACCTGTTAACCAATCAGCAATTTCCTTGTTCACCCATGCAACTGGATTGTTTACGACATAATGCATTAAAAATCCGGTAATCGCAATTCCAAATAGTGGATAAAGTAAGATACTTTTAATTCCTTCAAGAGAACGTGGAAGGCCTGCAAACACTTTCTTTAACAGTAAGACAATGTAACCTGCTAGAAAACCTGCAACTAAACCACCAAGGAAACCGGCTCCACCATGAGCCGCCATCATACCGCCTACCATACCTGGGGCGAAACCTGGACGATCAGCAATACTGAGGGCAATAAAGCCCGCAAGTACTGGAACAATTAATGCGAATGCATTATCCCCACCAATGGCCTTAATAACGGCTGCAATAGGGTTATATGATGGGTCATCTGGATTTGCAGAATTATATCCGAACATAAAGCTAATTGCGATTAAAATTCCTCCTCCAACCACGAAGGGAAGCATATTTGAAACGCCATTCATCAGGTGCTTGTAAAAGCCTGTACGAGATCCTTTTTGATCCTCTGTATTTTCACTTTGCCCGTTATTCCCCTTAAAAATTGGTGCGTCTTGTTTAACCGCTTTGTCGATCAATTGCGCAGGGCGACGGATTCCTTCAGCTACCGCTGCTTGGATTACGTGTTTACCCTTAAACCTTTCCATCTCGACATTGATATCTGCAGCGATAATGACTGCTGTCGCATTTTCAATTTCCTCTTTAGTTAGGACATTTTTTGCTCCTCCTGAGCCATTTGTCTCAACCTTAATATCAACACCCAATTCAGCTGCCTTTGCTTTTAAAGAATCAGCTGCCATATAGGTGTGGGCAATACCCGTTGGACACCCTGTTACAGCTACGATTAAATTATTCTTAGTTTCTTTTGTTACGGTTTCCTGTTTATCTTCTTTATCGTAGCGGTTTATAGTATCAAGGATTTCCTCAGGAGTTGTTGCCTTTAATAACTCATAACGCACTTCCGCTTTCATTAACAATCCTGAGAGCCGTGCTAATGCTTCTAAATGTGTATTATTCGCACCATCCGGAGCAGCAATCATAAAAAATAAATGTGCTGGTTTTCCATCCAATGATTCATAATTAACACCTGCCGCTGATTTTCCAAAGACAATGGCTGCTTCATTTACTACTTTTGTTTTCGCATGAGGGATAGCTATTCCATCCCCAATACCTGTGGTACTTTGTTCTTCACGCTTTAAGATGGCTGCTTTAAATTCAGCACGATCAGAAATTTTCTCCGCCTTTGAAAGGACATCAACCAACTGATCAATTGTTGCTTCTTTTTGATTGCCTTCTATATTTAAAAGAATCGTATTTTTAGATAACAATTCAGTAATTTTCATGATTTTCTCTCCCTTAAAGGATCTCTTTTATATGAACTTGTGGCAGGAGTTCTTCCACTTTTTCCTTGGTACATAGACCTAGTGAAAAAGCTGTTGCACTTCCTGAGGCCACGCTATAGCGAAAAGCTTCCTCAATATTTCGAGTTTTTACATAGGCTGCTAAGAAACCTGCGACCATTGAGTCACCTGCACCTACTGAATTTTTCACTTCTCCTTTTGGAACTTCTGCTAAAAGTGTTGTTTCACTATTTATCAGCACTGCCCCTTCACCAGCGAGCGAAATAATGACATTTTTTGCTCCCATCTCTACGAGTCTTTTCCCAAATGGAATAACTTCTTCAGCGTTTGTAATGGTAGCATCAAATAATTCCCCAAGCTCGTGATGATTTGGTTTGATTAATAATGGACGATAAGGTAGAACTTTTTTTAATAAATCCCCTTCTGCATCCACCACAAATTGTGCACTGCTTTCACTGCAGATTTTAACTAGTTCCTCGTAGGTAGTTTTCGGTAAACTACTAGGAATGCTTCCAGCCAGTACCAATAAATCATCGGCACTTAGTTTCTTTATTTTTTGTTTTAATAATGAAAAGTTTTCTGCCGTGATTTTCGGTCCATTTGCATTAATCTCTGACTCTTGACCCGTTTTTAGTTTTACGTTGATTCGTGTATCTTCATCAACCTTGACAAAATCTGTTTCAATCAGTTCCTTTTGAAGATACTGTTCAATGTACGCACCGGTAAAACCACCAATAAAACCTAGTGCTATACTGCTTGTGCCAAAATGTTTCAAAACTGTTGACACATTAATTCCTTTCCCGCCAGGAAATTTTGCTTCCTCCACTGTCCTGTTTAACTCTCCGAGCTGAAAGCTCTCTAGTTTAACTATATAATCAACAGAGGGATTTAACGTTAATGTGTAAATCATGTTGTCACAACCTTTATTGTCGTTCTATTTAAGTACTGCTTTTGTGTTTCGTCATCTAATTCATTCGTGATAATGACTGCTTCGTGAATATCAGCAACCTTGGAAAATGAAATTTCAGCAAATTTCGTATTATCCGATAGCACAAATGTCTCTCTTGAAAGAGCCATTGCCTTTTGCTTTACCAAAGCTTCCTCCTGATCCGGTGTTGTATAGCCGAATTGCGGATGAATACCATTCACACCCATGAAACATTTATCAAAACGGTAAAGGTCCAAACCTGCTAAAGCTCCTCTTCCGATAAATGCATTGGTATTAGGCTTTGCCAAGCCCCCAATTAAGTAAGTGGATATACCTTTATCTAATAAAGGTTTTAAATGCATTAAGCCATTCGTGACTACAACGATATCCTTAAAGTTCAAGAATTCTATCATTTCAATAACTGTTGAGCCAGCATCAAGGTAAATGCTATCACCTTCGTCCACTAAACTGGCCGCATATTGTGCAATCAACCGCTTTGCTTGAAGGTTTTTGGATGATTTCTCAATCATACTGGGTTCTTGAAGTTTACCTTGTAATCTTGAGGCACCTCCATGAATTCTCTTTAAAAACTTTTGTTCCTCTAATTGTGAGAGGTCTCGGCGTATAGTTGACTCCGAAGACTCGGTTAACTCCATAATTTCATTAATTTTTATTACATTTTTCGCTTTTAATAATTGCATGATAATCCGATGACGTTCTGGTGTTAACATGTCATCACCACCTAGTTTTTTTATTCGGTAACTATATAATACTGAAAACGATTGCACATTTCAATCATTTTCTTTCAAAAACAATCATTATTTGAATGTTTTTGAACGTTTTCTGAAAGTTCATAAATTACCACAGGATAATATGTAGGTTTTCCTGTTTTTCAATATATAAAAAAAACGCCAGAGATTTATGGCGTTATATATAAAAATCACAATATACGCTAAAAATATCAAAATCGATTCAATTTTTTCTTGTTGAAACAAAAATGTGTATAATAGGATGGATGAATATTTTGCAGAGGATGATACACTTGAACATTACTGGACACACAGTTGAAAAATTAGAAGATCCATTCGGTTTATTATCAGGTGACCGCTATGAGTTTTTCCTCGAACTAGAGGTTGATGAAGAAGATGAGCTATATTCGGATAAAGGAATTGGCCTAAGAACTATTTTCGTTAGCGATGAAAATGGTGAGAAAATCACCAATTTTTACCTTTATGAACAAGGGAGTGAAAATGTTCTAGACTTTGTACTTGAGGAAGATGAAGAGGCACTGGTCCTTGCCTATTGTAAAGAGCATGCATCAGAATAAAAAACAGGGAGTGATTAATCACTCCCTGTTTTTTTATTACATAAAGTTTTTACTATGGTTATGAATCACTTGTAATTCTTTTGTTGTTAAACTCATTTCACTTTTACAAATCGGGCATAATGGCACATCCGTGCTTTTAAAATTGTCACGTACCCAGCATTTACAAGTTGCTGAGTTACACACCCATATTTTCGTTTCTTCTAATTTGATTTCCTCATCACTTTTTCTACCAAACGCCAAAACGATCACCCCTTATAATTAGTGCATGACTGTTTTTACCCTTTTGTTTGTTAGCTAAATAACATGGAAATACATCATTTAGCAGTGTTCCATTGCCAACTGAAACTAGTTTATCAAATATAAATTTTATAGATAAAAAGGTGATGCTAAAACTAGTGCATCACCTTTTTATTTTAATAGAATTAAACTGTTTTAACGTTAGAAGCTTGTGGTCCACGAGCACCTTCAACGATTTCGAATGATACTGATTGGCCTTCTTCTAAAGTTTTAAAGCCTTCTGATTGAATTGCTGAAAAGTGAACAAATACGTCTTGACCGCCATCTGCTTCGATAAATCCAAAACCTTTTTCTGCATTAAACCATTTAACTTTACCGTTATTCATGAATTAACCCCCAAAATAATTGTTCACTTTAATTTTCAGTTAAAAAAAATAAAAAAGACGTACTGACACGTTCGGGTAATAGACATCACCCACATGTTCGTGCAGTTACGGCTACTGAAACCAATATATATATTTAACCAACTTAAAAGCGTACCTTCATTTTAACAGATTTTTGCCATACCGTCAATTTGAATTTCAAAAACCAGGAAATTCAGAGAAAATATTTCAGTATAATAATAACTTGTAAAACTTGTCTCATCCTAACAGAATATGAAACTCGAAGTTAGTTTCATTATTCTTTATTAAATTCACCTTGTAAGAATATTTCTACAAAGTTGACAGAAAATTTTGTTACATCAATTTCCATCCCGATGTTATCAAGTGTTTCAGTGGGTTCCTGATCTGGCTTTGGTCGAAAGTCTGCAATGCTTTTTCCCTTGGCATTCCCAAATTGCTCCACTCTCACTCGTTTTGGGATATATTTCACTAAATCAGGTTCAGTTAGCGCCATCAGCGGTACTACGTCATGAAGCGGTGCTCCTTTTATACCCGGGACATTTTTCTGATAGGCTTTAAAGTAATAATCAAAAGCCGGTTTTAATAGCGGGCGGAAAGGTGTGGGGCTGTTTTGGCTAAGAAAGTCCATAATTTCGGGCGTGATAAGTGCTTTATTGGTAACATTTAATGGGTATAAGTTGATATTATGTGCTTTTTCCATCACCGTATGTGCAGCAATTGGGTCAACATAAAAATTAGCTTCGGCTTCAGCACTAATATTCCCCGGGACTAAAAAAGCCCCACCCATAATAAAGAAAGCATTTACTCCTTTAAGTGCTTCATTTCCATATAAGATAAACATTAAGGCTAACTCGGTCAATCTCCCTACCGAAACAATTATAAGGTTACCTTCATATTGAGTTACTATCTCACTGATTTTGTTTATGTCATATACCTTCACATTCTTTATTGTATCAGGAGGTTTAATAGGTCCTAATCCTTCTTCGCCATGTATCTCCGGGTAATATGTAATCGGTTCACCTAATAACGGTCCTGCGGTGCCTGCAATGATTGGAATATCTGCTCTGCCGCCTAATGTTAACAAGTAGGCTGTATTTTTAACTGATTTGTCCTTCGGTGTATTGCCATAACCACTGACAATACCCACTAGGTTGATTTTTGGATTTAATAAGGCATACATTATGGCAAAAGAATCATCAATCCCTGGATCAGCAATCATGAGCACATTATAAGCCAAAAGTATCTCCCCCAAAAAATTATATTTCTAAAAAATATGCTTATTTTTTGGATGAAAGAACTAATATAAAAACCGATTCATGGATACGAATCGGTTTTGTCAACACTTCCCTATGCTCGTTTTTTGACTCTTGGCGCTGTTTTCTTTCTTGGCGCAGCCGTTTTTGGAGGCTTCGTCCGGTCAATGGATGCTTGTAATGCCGCCATTAAGTCTGTGACATTTGAAGCGACTTCCTTCGTTGCTGCTGATACGGTTTCTTGTCCATTTCGTTTCGATTCAATTAGTTCAAGTAATGCAGTTCTGTAATCATCCGTATATTTTTCAGGGTTAAAATCTGATGTCAATTGGTCAATCAACATGATTGCAGTATCAAGTTCTCTTTCGGTTACCTTGTCTTCAGCAGGTACACTTGGCACATCACCCGCTTTTCGAACTTCATCCGGATAGTGGATGGTTTCCATGATTAACACATTTTCATACACACGTATAACTGCTAATTGCTCTTTAGAACGGATAATAATCTTGGCAAGACCGACTTTTTTTGACTCTAGTAATGCTTTTCTCAGCAGGGAATAGGCTTTGCCTCCCCCCTCGCTTGGAGACATATAATAACTGCGATCGTAGTAAATTGGATCAATTTGTTCCATTTTAACAAAATCAATAATTTCAACTGCTTTATCCTCATTTTCCTTACGTAACTTTTCAAGCTCTTCATTATCCAGAACGACAAATTTCCCTTTTGTATACTCATACGCTTTAACGATATCCTCTGGTTTCACTTCTTCCTCGCAGACAGAACAAATTTTCTCATATTTAATCGGAGCATGACATTTGTTATGCAGGGTCCGAAGTTTGATATCTTTATCTTCTGTTGCCGTATGAAGTTTGATGGGTATATTTACAAGCCCGAAACTAATACTTCCCTTCCACATCGTATGCATCTGTATTTCTCCAATCTTTTTGTTATTATTTTGCGTTCCCAAGACATTCACATTCCTAAAAACATTTGGAAAAGAATGAATCTAAGTATTTTTAAACAAAATAAATGAAAAAGAAGGGACCATTTATCCATGAAGCCGATGCTGCCCAGCCTTACATTTGATCTCCCTGTTCATCCTGAATCGCTCTACGAAGTAAAATATGATGGATTTCGAGCCCTTTTAGAATGGAGTTCTCATGGAATTGAACTTATTAGCCGGAATGAAAAATCTCTTCTCCCCCAATTCCCAGAAATAAAGGAATTTTTATTAAAACACGAAAATCACTTTAAACCGTTTCTACCTCTACAATTAGACGGAGAACTTGTCTCATTAGAAAACACACACAAAGCCAATTTCTCGATGATTCAAGTGCGCGGACGATTAAGATCAGAAAAAAAGATTCGCGAGCAAGCCAGTAAATCCCCTTGTCGCCTAATGGTGTTTGACATACTGAAAAGCGCTGGGAAATCATTACGTTCACTTGATTTTCAACAACGCAAAAAGGAACTCATCAAATTGTTCGAAAAAGTCGGCTTTCAACTTGAGGCTGACCCCTACAACGAACAACTCCTTCAACTTGTTCAGGCACATGAAGAATTTGAGCCGCTTTGGGAAAAAGTTGTATTGTCTGATGGGGAAGGAATTATTGCCAAACAAAAAAACAGTCTTTGGGAAGAGGGAAAACGCTCCCTACAGTGGTTAAAGTATAAAAATTGGAAATATGTAAGTTGTTTTATCAACGCCTATGATAAAACCAATGGATATTTTTATGTAAGTGTTTTTAAGGACAAAAAAATCCATCCAATAGGTCAGGTCCTATTCGGATTTAAACCAGAAGAAAAACAAGCACTACAACACACAATAAAACAAAATATGCTTCGTGAAGAAGCTCAATTAATAATTGTTGAACCGGCCATATGCCTGGAGGTGAAATATTTAGAGCTTTATGAAAACCAACTTCGTGAACCCCATTTTGATCGATTTCGCTTTGATTTAGAACCTACTGAGTGTACATATGATCGCTTTATCTATGCACAAAAAAACCTGCCAGGGGACCTTGATATAACCCACCCAGATAAACCATTATGGGAAAAATTAGCTATTAATAAAGCAGACTATATTCACTACTTGCGAGAAATTTCACCCTATATGCTGCCATTTTTGAACAATCGCTTATTAACCGTCATCCGCTATCCGCACGGGATGTTTGGTGAAGCGTTTTATCAAAAAAATTGTCCAGATTATGCGCCTGACTTTGTACAAACACATGCTGATGAGGGGATTGACTATATCCTCTGCAATAATCTAAAAACGCTCGTATGGCTTGGCAATCAATTAGCAATTGAATTCCACATCCCCTTTCAAACCATCAATAGCAAGGGACCAAGTGAGATTGTTTTTGATTTAGATCCGCCCTCTAAGGAGCACTTTCAGTTGGCGGTAAAAGCAGCATTGTTAATCAAAGAAGTCCTCGATCAATTAAATTTAATCGCTTTCATTAAAACGTCTGGAAACAAAGGATTGCAAGTCTACCTGCCTTTGCCGGAAAATGAATTCACTTATGACGATACAAGATTATTTACAAGCTTTATTGCTGAATATTTGATTTCAAAGGATCCTGATTCCTTTACAATTGAAAGAATGAAGAAAAACCGCGGAAACAGACTTTATGTTGATTATGTGCAGCATAGCGAGGGGAAAACCATTGTTGCCCCCTATTCAATGCGGGGAAATGAACATGCAGGTGTCGCCACACCCCTATATTGGGATGAAGTAACTGAAAAACTCAAACCTGTTTCGTTTAATATGGAAAATGCATTAAAGCGAATTCGCCAACAAGGAGATCCTTTTACAGATTATTTTCAATCAAAATCGATACAACCATTTGGACCTGTGTTGGAGGTGTTAAAAAATAGGGCAAACAAAAAAGGATAGGGCTGACCCTATCCTTTCATATTCGTTTCAACAAACTTTTTTGCTTCATTTTGCAATTGCTCATAAGTTCCCTGCTCAGAAAGTTCTGTTTTAGATGAAATTGTAAATGAATGATTCTCTAAATCCACATTTACTGTAGCATTATAAAGATAGGTGGCATTGCCTATTAAGTCAATCGTGTATTTACCCTCGCTTTCATGGGCTACACATTGAACTTTTCCACCATTATTATAAACATTTACGACGTTTTCCAATTTATTTAATTCCAGTAAACAAGTAACGAGGGTGGATGCTGACATGGCAGTCCCACAGGCATTAGTAAAACCAACACCACGCTCAAATGTTCTAACATATATAGCACCAGGTTGTAAATGTTTAACAAAGCTTACATTAACACCGTCTGGGAACAAATGATTGGGACCATTTACTTTTTCACTAAGATGTTTTTGCAGGTCACCTTCAAGGTGTTCTGCTTCAACAATTGCAATGAGGTGCGGATTAGGAACAGCAAGTGCGGTAAACCTTAAATCTGCTGATAGTTCCTCAATTTTTTCATTGAAAAGGGTCGGTTTATTTAAATTTAAAGGCAGAGCTTTTAATTCAAACAACACAGGGGAAATTTCCACTTGGTAGGTATGAATATCTGGTAAAAGTTCATTTTGTTTGCTCACTTTTAAATTTGCTTTCATTGTTTCAATGACAGCTTTATTTTGACCAAGGTGTTCACATACATATCTTGCAACAAGACGCAATCCATTTCCACACATGGATGCTTCCGACCCATCTGAGTTAAAGACACGCATTCTTGCGTCTGCATGTTTGCTATTCATCACGAAAAGAATCCCATCAGCCCCTAATTCAGACTGACGATTACATAACATTCTCGCGAGATCTGCTCGTTCACTCTCAGAAAATACATATTGATTCGACATTTCATCGATAATTAGAAAGTCATTTCCCGATCCATGACCTTTAATTAATTGGACTTCCATTGTTATCCCCCTACTACCTTGATATAAGTATTCTATTTATCATACCAAACAATGTTCGTGAGGGAAACTGTCGAAACTTCTATCTTTCGATAAAATATTCATTAATCAAAAATGACATCCGAAGGAGTTTGTCTTGTTCAGATAAACTCTCTCTCATGGAAAGTACCGGTGTATTCGGCTCTGGAAACAAGGGACTCCACTCCAATGGCATCCATCCACGACGAAGACGTGCTTCCTGAAAGTGATCGTGGTTTATGAATTGTTCATCCATAAAAGCAACAGCACCTTCTACTTCACCAATATACTTTCCTTTCGAATCTAGTAATTCCTTTTTGGATGTTCTCCAATCCTTTTTACTTCGCTCAAAACTGCCTAAATATTGCCTTCGATGATTAAATACCTCTATTTTTATCGTTTTTCCACCATTAACCTTATAGTAACCTATGGCTTGGTTCTGGTTCTCCATCGAATAGAGTGCATAAATTTTTGAAAAGGATAGCTTCTTCGTCCCACTGCCTCGATATCTCTTAATCATTCCAGCAAGATGCCCGTTCGGAAAGTAAAATAGCAGCCTAGAAGATTTAGTGTTCAGGAAGAAAACTAGTAAATAGCGTGATTCAAATAAAGACCTTCTTCCGGCCTCAGATTTCTTCAGCTGTCTGTCAATTGAAATCGACTGCCGTCTTCTAAATAGATAGAATTGGAAACTAACCAAACTATAGATAAGAAATGGGATCGTTAATAACATGATTTCTTTTGTTTTAAAAATACTAAGGTTGCCAGCGATGATTATGATGACTGGCAATAATGAAGCAATACTACCATTTAAGTTCAAATGAGCTGTATCCCGGTAATATTCATTTATTTTCATCTAGAAAACTCCTTATCAATTCCTCTTTTCTTAGTTTATTTACTATAAACCAAAAAAATGATAGAAGTTTGCAATTACACTAAAAAAGAAGAAACGAAATGGTCTCTTCTTTTAATTCTTAATATAGTTAATTATCGTTGACATAGATGCCCTGGCATCTTCGTAGCCCTGATTGTAAAGCTCTTCCAGCCTATGGGGATTCCGTTCCATTCTACCGACCTTTAATGGCTGGGATGGGCGGATAATCAAAACATTCCCCTTTTTCTCTTCCTGCTCAACATATTCGACCGTTTCATTATATATTCGATATCTGTTCCTAAGGGACTGTTGCAAGCCTTTGTATTCTGGATACTTACGATCTACCAGAAAATGAAACTTTGAGGGCTTTTTCAAATACCCTTCATTTCTTGTAAGAATCACGATATTTTTTGCAAATCCATCCTGTTGTGCTTTCTTGATTGGAATGGGATCGCTAATCCCCCCATCAAGTAATATTTTATCTTTAAAACGGACTTCAGGTGCAATAAATGGAAGGGAGCTTGATGCCCGTATTACGGTTAAAAGGTCATCTCTGTAATCCTTTTTCTTAAAATAAACAGGCTCTCCTGTCAGACAATCTGTTGTCCCCACAACAAATTCTGAAGGACTATTGTAAAAAACATCATAATGGAACGGGACATGTTTATTTGGAATTTCGTCAAAAATAAAATCCATGCCAAAAAATTGCCGATTTCGAAAATAATTTTTCCACGAAATATATCTAGGGTCGGAAGCATATTCAATCGTAACGGTTTTATTTCTCCCTTTTTGCTTCGACAAATAGGAGGCTGCATTACATGCACCTGCAGATACCCCAATAACATATGGAAAAAATAACTGTGATTCCAAGAAGTATTCAAGGATACCTGCAGTATAAACACCACGCATTCCTCCACCTTCTAGGACCAAACCTACTTGGTTTTCCATGTTGCCTCGCCCTTTCATTGTTAACATTAAACTTCCTTGTCATTATAGACCCCACTTGATTCTTTTACAAAATGATACGACTTTGTTTAAAAAATTTTTTCTGATTGAAACTAATCCCTAGGCACCTAAATTGTTAAAATTTATAAAATAACTATTATCAATGTGAAGAAAGGTTTTATTATGACAAAAATTCTTTTAAAAAATGCAACGGTATATCCTATTACATCAAAGCCGATTCCCCATGGAGATGTCCTAATTGATGCAGGGAAGATCCTTAAAGTTGGGAAAAATCTTACAACAGATTTAAATGTAAAAATCATTGATTGTGGGAACCAATTTCTTTTTCCAGGCTTTATTGATGTCCATACCCATTTAGGTCTCTATGATGAAGGAACCGGCTGGGCGGGAAACGATGCCAATGAAACAGCTGAAGCTCTTACTCCACATATCCGAGCTATCGACGGGGTATATCCTTTGGACCCGGCATTCTCTGATGCAGTTAAAAGCGGGATCACCACAGCTCATGTCATGCCTGGCAGTGCAAATGTTATAGGAGGAACAACATCTGTAATCAAAACTACAGGTAAGAATATCAAAAAAATGATTTTCCAAGAGATTGCAGGATTAAAAATTGCCTTAGGAGAAAATCCAAAAAGAATTCATAGCAATGGCAACAGTGATTCCATTACGCGCATGGGAATTATGGGGATGCTTAGGGAGGCTTTTTACCAAGCAATCCACGCGGATAATCCAGACTCGCCTAGAGTCGCACCGATTATTATGGCCCTCAAAAGAGAAATTCCCGTTAGAATCCACGCACATCGTGCTGATGATATTATTTCTGCTCTTCGCTTCGCAGAAGAATTTAATCTTGACTTGAGAATAGAGCATTGTACTGAAGGCCATCTTATTGCAAGTGAACTTTCAGGGGTGAATTTAAAAGTTTCCGTTGGTCCAACCTTAACACGAAGATCCAAAGTCGAATTGAAGAATAAAACCTGGAAAACGTATCAAGAACTGACGAATCATGGTGTTGAAGTTTCTATTACCACGGATCATCCGTATACACCCATCCAATACTTAAATATTTGTGCGAGCCTTGCTGTCAGAGAAGGTTTACCAGAGCAGAAAGCACTTGAAGGAATTACAATTCTGCCGGCCAAGAACTTAAGAATAGACAGTCAAGTTGGAAGTATCGAGGAGGGAAAGGAAGCCGATTTAGTGCTTTGGAGCCATCATCCTTTCCAATACTTGGCTAAGCCGAAATGGACGATTATTGGCGGCGAAATGGTCTATCAAGAAGCGTAGATTATTGCTGAAAATTGGTAAAAAATATTATCGAAAAATCCACAAAAAACCTATTTATTTTTTAGCTTTTTTCTTGTATCATACTTTTAGTGAAGCCGTTTAAAACCTAAAATCTTTGGAGGTTTACGAACATATTCTTTTTAACAAAAAAATGATATAGGGAAGGCAAATGGTGCGCCACCAGTATTACTGGTTCTAGTGGGTTCGATTCCCACCCCGAAATTTTTTAGTAACTTTATAAAAAATTTCGAGGGTGGACCGGACCGTTTCTTTTGACATGGGATCGGAATGCCCTAATGGAGGGTTATTCATGCTTAAAAAACGTGATCTTCATGACAGCCACACACTGTACGAATTAATGACGCATCCTGATGTCTTCCCATTTGTGCGCCAAAAAGCTGATACCTATGAAGAATTCTTATTTATGACAAAACAAACCATTGAGGCCGAAGACCGTGGTGAATTAATATCACGAACCATTCTTGATGAATGGGGTGTACCGATTGGTACCATTAACCTTTTTGATATTGAGGAAAATGCCGGATTTTTAGGAACATGGCTTGGCAAGCCTTACCACGGCAAAGGTTATAATAGTCCGGCGAAAGATGCCTTTTTTCAGGAACTATTTTATGAATTAGGAATCGAAACCGTCTTTATGAGAATACGGAAGGTTAATATTCGCTCAATCAAAGCAGCTGAAAAACTACCTTATGTAATAAAAGCAAACGAAACGAGAAAATCTATATATGAACAATTGAATGCTAATGGTGATGTATATGATTTGTATGAAATACCTAAGGATCAGTACACTTTCTATCTTATGCGGAATGGCGCTGTCCAATCAGACGATTCACAATTGTTGGAAGCGTAAAAAAGCAATCGGCTTTGTCCGATTGCTTTTTGTTTAGAATTTTATTAATTATTATTCTGTTACGTTTTGTTCAATCGCTTCATTCACGTCATTAAGACCCATTTGGAGCAAAAATTCGTCTAATTCCTCATTTGTTAATGTTTCAAAGCGGCCATCATGAAAAAATACCTGAGTTTGATTAGGATTTATTCTGTTCATATTAAAACTCATATTCTTTGCTCCTTTCATAGATGATTATTATCTATTATCCACAAAAGGAGGAGTTTTCATTCAGATAATCAAATAGTTCAAAAAATTATACTAATTCTTATGTATCTTCCCTAATACATCCATTCCCCCAGTAATAGGAATGATACTCCCTGTAATAAAATCTGAATTTTCTTCAACCAAGAATGCAATGACTCTGGCTATATCTTCGCCTGTTCCATACCTGCCAATCGGTGCATTTCCTTCCATTTCCTTTGCATCATGTATATTACTTTCTTTCCATTGGTTAATGATATCCCCTGGACAAACCATATTTGCTGTAATTCCATATTCCGCTTCCTCTATCGCTATAGTTCTTGTTAGGGAGGCCAAACCTGTCTTTGCTGCAGCAAAGGCTGACCGATATATCCAACCTGGTGAAGTTTCTACGCGATCATACCCGAATGTAATAATTCTCCCCCATTTTTGGTTACGCATGGAAGGGATAACTAGTTTAGACAAATAAAAAACAGAGCTTAAATTCCCTTGGACTACATAATTCCATTCTTCGAAGGAATAGTCTGCGAGCTTTTTTCGTTCTTGGATGTATGGACCTGCATTATGTACTAAAACGTCCACAGTCTTGTAGACAGCAAGTGTTTCATTAACAATTCGGATACAATCCTTCTCGATTGCCACATCTCCTTGAACAGTAATGTTTTTGGTTCCAAAACATTCAGTCAATTGGTTTGCTAAAGAAATTGCTTCTGTTTCACTATTACGATAGTTTATGGCTAACTGATAACCATTTTCCGCTAAATATAAAGCAGTTTTTTTGCCAATACCAGTTGCTCCCCCCGTAATCAGAGCTGTTTTCTTATTCACAAATCATTACCTCTCTATGTTTAGTATCTCTCTTAACTATTTGTTAACTAGACATGTTTAGTCACATTTTTTGTACATTCATATTGACTTAGGTTTTTATAACGCATGGGCAAGTGTTAGCATATGATACAAATATCTAAGTAACACGGAAAGGATGAGATCATTGTTCCCGTGGAATATATTCCCTTTTGATAAAAATATAAAGGAAAAGATGGCAAAAATGAAACCGGAAGAAATTAATAATTATGTTCAGGATGTATTAGGGAAAATCATGCCTGGAAATATGAAAGCGGGAATAAATCCAGCAGAGATGTTCCAGGGATTCCAATCATCAGGATCCTCACCTTTATCTAATAGTGACGGATTAAATGCAGCTGCATTTGAGACTCATAATTATGTATACGTTAGAATTTCAATAAAACATGAAGATTGGATTAAGCAGCTTCGAATTTATCACACATCCAATCAACTCATTGTGGAGCATATTCCTCGTCATGAAGATAAACACACGATAACCCTACCAGCTATTGTAAAAAAGAAAGGGGCATCTGCTACCTTCAAGGATGGCGTACTTGAAGTTAAAATCCCTAAAAATATTGATTTGCAGTTTTCACAAATAGACGTTACAGAAATTTAACCAAGCAAAAGTATTCAATTTATTGGACAGCAAATCTGCTGTCCATCCTTTATTTACCATTATTTGATTCCTTCATATTATCCATATCCATATCCATGTTTTCCATTGAATTCTTTGCATTAGCATCCTCAGGTTCACTTGGGGTCCCGACAACAAATTCCTTTTTAGGCATGTTGTGCATATCTCTTGCAGTCACATGAGAGATGATATAATACGTCCCCTCTTGGTTGAAAGATTTTTCAAGGCGATAGATTCCATTTTTAGAATGTTTTATTTCTACTTTTTCATGGTTGTCATTCTTTGCTCGCCAAATCTCAAAGATAACTTCTGCATCCTCCACCTGATCTTTTCCCTGGGTAACTTTCGCTTCAAATGTGACCGGCTTGCCCAGTTCACCTGGATTGGGTTTGATCGACAAGTCTACATCAACCATTTGCGGCAGATTATCCTCTTGTTCTTTTTTATTACAGGAAACAACGATACTTAAACAAAGAACAATCACCAATAAAACGAAAAACTTTTTCAAGGTCTCTCTCTCCTATCTTATTTCTTCCATCACTTTATTATGAATTTTTATTAACTGTACCTTAGCTTCTGGTGAAACTGTTGAATTACTCACTCTATTAATGGCAGAAAAATATTTCTCAAATTTGTTCTTTCTTACTCTCGGATGTGAATTTTCATCGAGAAGCTCTTTTTTTATTGCTTCTAGCAATGTCTCCTTACTGCTTTGCCCCATCGTTTCAAGTAACCGATGATTCCAAATCAGCCGATATTGTTCTAATAAATAATCAAAGGATACCTTTTCAATAGGCAAAAACAATCCCCCCTTTTTGTCTTCCCTTGCATTGTTACATATTTACTTACTACATTGCAAAAAATAACTTTTAACAAGACCGAGAAAGGAGAATCCTAATATGTCGACACCTTATAAATGTCCAAATTGCAAGACCAATCGAAGCCGTTTTAATGTGATCCAACAAGTATCTCATTCTGTTAAACTTGACCCACAATCAGGGGAAGTTATCAAAGAGTATGCCGAAAACGATTTAGAGCCCTTTCATCTCCCTTACAATGGCCCAGACTATCGAATACAATGCGGTGCTTGTGGGTTAATAGAAGATGAACGAACATTTATCAAATTTGGAGAACAGCCATTATAGCATTATCATCAAACAAAAACATCCCTAATTGGTGTGTCCAATTTGAGGATGTTTTTGTTTTTTATTTAAATTTATTTTCCTTAAGAAAATCCTTTGAATCCACTTTCCATGCGTCAAGCGGTGAAAATCTAATTAGGTGAATGTCTCCCCTAAAAGTTTGTCTTCCTCTATTTTTAATATACCAGTCAATTTCCACTGGTACGTCCAAACTGATTTCTTCTGTTAAATCCTCTGCTGGCAATAGTTCGATTCGAGAAAGTCTAATATTTTCAACATCTTCTAAAATGGGTCGCCAATTAATTTTTTGTAGTGAGGCTAGCGATGTAATTTGGCTGTCCTGCTGCTTAAATCCGGCTACATAGGCATTTATGACTTCATATGGATTCGCAGAACCTAAATACTGATTTAATTTTCCTGAAGCTTTCAATACCATAAGCATATGCGATAAGTCCATTGAGTTCGTACGATGTGTGGTACTGCCATAGAAATGAATACAAAAGTGTCCTGGAAAGTTATTCTGAAGTGCACCTGCGCCATGGGGCATCCCATGCATGGAACCTGCAATCCACTGGTCCTTATGAATAACAATAATGGCCCTGCGTTTCCAGCTCCATTTGCCCCCGTATATTTTTTTCATGATCTTCGTATCCTTGGAAGTTAAGGGTTGTACGTCCGCATGGTGGCTCCCCGCCCGTCTTTGCACTTTAAACTTTTTACCCGTTTCTACATCCAAAACAGTAAATTTTGTGTATTTAGGAAGAATTTGATCAACTTCCTTCCAATTCAACATCTCAATTTTATAACTAATGTTTGATGCAGCTTTAACCTCTTGACCATTTAGGAGGATATGAATAAAAACAAAAAAAATAACTACCCTCTTCATCGCATCCTCCTTTAAATTAATAAACTTTGCCACATTAAAAGAGTTACCTGAAGAGGAAATAATCATTCATTCAATCCCGGTATTTTTGTCATTTCTCAAGATTTTCTAATTGTGTTTTAATTCCGTTCCAATCATTATTTTCACCGATAAAGACAAGGTTTAATGGCATATTCATATCCTGTTTCATATATAAGGGCATGCCGTAAGAAAATTGAAATAAAAAAGGGAGCTTTGAAAAATCAAACTTAAGATAGCCTTTAATACGGTAAATCGTATCCGGCAGCTTTTTCAAAAAATCCTCAAATTCTGTTTGGCTGATTGCTGATTCAAATTGGTAAACAAAGGTCGTTAAATTAAGATGGACAGGTTGTGTTACCTTATCAACTGACACGGAAAGTTTTCGCAACTGGTCGCTAGAAACCTGAGAAAAATTAGTCAGAAGGCATCTTGCATTTGGATTTATCGACTGAATTTCAAAAGTGATCTTTGCTTGCTCACTCTCTGTTAATTCATTCAACTTGTTAACAAGAATATAGTCCGCATGTCTCACCTGCTCTAGAATCAATTGCTGAAGTTGTGGACTTAATAATTTTCGAACTAACCACCTTGTCCCATCAACGGTGGTGATAATCCCCTTTATGATTAATTTATCTGCAAATAAGGGAGAAAGAATCGCATCTAAAACCTCCACAGGGTGTGCAGCTCCGGTTGTTTCGATATAGATTACTTCTGGTTCTTCCTCTACCAATAGACCTTGTAATTGGGCTTCAAGCTTATCCTGAATGGAACAGCAAATACAACCGCCCAGGAGTTCTTTTAATGTAACATCTTCCTCATCGACTATATCAGAATCAATGGAGACCTTGCCTAATTCATTCATCATGACAGCCGTTTTTCTTCCTGTTCGCTGTTCATCCTCTAATAATTGTTTGAGAAGGCTGGTTTTCCCGCTCCCTAAAAAACCGGATAAAATATAAACCTCAGCTTTTTTCATTGTCAAAACCCTTCCATTCATTGATGGTTACTTAAAAAAATGGACCCAACTTCTAGGGAAGTCGGGTCGCTATTGTTTATTTCATCGTTCCCTTTAATACTTTTATCGCCTCTTGCATTTGTGTATCATTATTTTTAATTTTGTCTCTTAATAATTCCATTAATTTTAAGGTAGAATCGCCTTTTAGAATTCCATTAGCCGGTAGCTTTTGAGCCTTTTGGAAAGCAGTGACGGCAACTTTTGTCTTTTTATCAAAGAACCCGTCTGTCCGGCCAGGGTTATATCCAACTGCTTTTAACATTTTCTGTGCAGTCTGTACTTCTGTTCCCGAACTAGATTGTTTTAATTCTTTATCCGGATTTATGATTGTTAAGGTTGCATAATCAGGCAAGGCAACTGCCACATCAGGATTAATCCCCTTTTTATGGATCCAATTACCGTTAGGTGTTAACCATTTTGCGGTTGTAAATTTAAGATTTGAACCATCCTTAAAGTCGGAAGCCGTTTGCACAGTTCCCTTCCCAAAAGACTTTTCTCCAACTAGTTTTACACCTGCTGATTCTTTTACAGCTCCGGCAAGGATTTCTGATGCACTAGCACTGCCTTTATCAATCAAGACAACTAAAGGAAGATTTGGATTCCCTTCATTTTGCGACGGATACTCTTTGATCTTTCCATTACGATCTTCTACTTTTAAAATAAGTTTTCCTTTTGGAACGAACATACTGGAAATCGAGATGGCTTGGTCTAAAAGACCTCCTGGGTTTTGACGTAAGTCTAATACGAGTCCCTTCATTCCTTTACCATTCAATTCATTGAGCTTTTCTACAAGTTCCTTTGCCGTATTACTTGAAAAACTGGTAATTTGAACCTTTGCAATACCATCGCCAGCCATTTCACCATAAACCGTTTCAATCGGAATCTCATCTCTAATAATTGGGACTGTCATTGGTGTATCTGTTCCAGGCCGTTGAATGGATAACACTACCTTCGTACCTTTTTTGCCACGAATCAAGGTTACTGCTTGAGTTGAATTCATGCCTTGGAGGCTTTTTCCATTCACGGACATAATCATATCATTAGGTTTTAAACCAGCTTTTTCCGCTGGAGAGCCTTTAATTGGAGATACAATAACAATATGCCCGTCTTTTTCCTGAATTTCGGCCCCTATACCTTCAAACGAAGAAGAAATACTGCCATGAAAGCTTTCAGCCTCTTCATTGCTCATATAATCAGAATAGGGATCATCGAGTGACTCCACCATTCCGTTGATTGCTCCATTAATAGCCTTTTTTTGATCGATTTCTTTGTAATAACCAGTCTTTAATGTATCAAATGCTTCATAAAGTTTATTAAATTCTGGTCGTTCCGTTCCTACAGTGACTACCTTTTCATCCCCAAACGCAAGTGCAAATGTTGTAATCCCCGCAGAAAGGAACACTACCATAAACAATAGCATGATAAAATGAAATTTCTTTAATCGTATGTATCCTGTCTTGTTTTCGTTTGTCTGCTCTTGTTCGATATTGGTATTTTCCACTTTTTCTTGTCCAATTTTCTCATCTTCCAAAGCCTTCACCACTTTCATTCACCATAAAAATTAACTCTTAGTGATTAGAATAACATCTTTTACAGAAAATTAACAAAGAAAAGTTAATGAAATTAATAATATTCGCAGGAATCCGATATTCACAATAAACGGCACCTACCAAATAGTAGGTGCCGTTCGTATCTATTCTACATCATAGCCTTGGTCTTCGACGGCTTCTTTTAGCTTTGTGACTGGGGCTTTACTTGAATCATGATCTACCTCAACCTTTCCATCCTTTAGTGAAACATTTACCTTGCTTACCCCTTCAACACCTAGAAGTGCTGTTTTGACAGCCTTTTCACAATGTCCGCAAGTCATTCCTGTAACTTGTAATGTTGTTTTCTCCATAACGATTACCTCACTTATTTTTATATATTCATTCTCTTCAATCGAAGGGAATTAGAAACTACTGAAACTGAACTAAATGCCATGGCTGCACCAGCAACCCATGGGGCTAACAATCCTAAAGCTGCTATCGGTATTCCCCCTGTATTGTATACAAGAGCCCAGAACAGATTTTGACGAATATTTTGCATTGTTTTTTTACTTAAAGCCATCGCTTTTGGAATTAAGGTTAATTCACCGCCAAGAATCGTGATATCTGCTGCTTCAATGGCCACATCTGTCCCAGTACCAATTGCTATTCCGATATCAGCAACTGCAAGAGCTGGGGCATCATTAATGCCATCACCGACCATCGCCACTTTAAGACCTTTTGACTGTAATTCTTTCACATGATTAGCCTTTTCCTCTGGCAGTACTTCTGCAATGACATTTGCGATTCCAACTTGATGTGCAATTGCCTTGGCGGTCCGCTCATTATCACCTGTTAACATAAACACATCAATCCCTAAATGCAGTAATTGCTGCACGGCTATTTTAGCCGTTTCTTTCACTGTATCAGCTACTGCAACCACACCGACCATAGTTGAATTTATAGCAATAAACATAGCTGTTTTTCCTTCGTTTTCTAAACGAGACAAATCTTTTTCTCCCGCTTGGCTGGCAATATTTTTCAGATTCATTAACTTTCGGGTGCCAACGAATATTTCATCATCACCAATTTTCGCTTCAATTCCATACCCTGGTACAGCCTTAAACCGTTTAACAGGAAGAGTACTTGATCTTTTTTCCATCCCGTATCTTACTATTGCTTCTGCTAATGGATGTTCAGAAGACTTCTCAGCGGATACAAGATATTGGAGAATCTTTTTCTCCTCCTGATATGCAATAAAATCAGTGACAATGGGTTGTCCTTTTGTAATGGTGCCTGTTTTATCGAGAATGATTGCATTAATCTTGTGAGCAGTTTCTAAATGTTCTCCGCCTTTAAAGAGAATACCCATTTCTGCTCCTTTCCCTGTCCCGACCATTATTGATGTCGGCGTTGCCAGGCCGAGTGCACATGGACATGCAATCACGAGAACAGCTATGGCTGTTTCAAGGGCGGAAGAAAATTCACCAGGGCGGACAAGGAAATACCAGATCAAAAAAGTAATCAACGAAATAGCTACAACAATGGGGACAAAATATCCCGATATAGTATCAGCGACACGTTGAATTGGCGCTTTGCTGCCTTGTGCTTCCTCGACAATTTTAATTATTCCAGCAAGTGCAGTATCTTTACCTACTTTCACTGCTTTTATTGTCAAGGTACCATTTTTATTGATGGTCGAACCTATTACTGTATCACCAACAGCTTTTTCAACCGGAATCGATTCACCGGTTATCATGGACTCATCAACAGATGACTGACCTAAAGTTACTTCACCGTCAACGGGAATTTTTTCACCTGGCTTCACTAATAAAAGATCGGAAACCTTCACCTCGTCTATAGGGATTTGCCACTGCTTTCCATCTCTAATTACTGTAGCCTCCTTTGCTTGGAGACTTAGTAATTTAGAGATAGCAAGCGTAGTCTTCCCCTTTGCAATCGTTTCAAATAACTTTCCCAAAAGAATTAAAGTAATCAGCACGGCGCTAGTTTCAAAATAAAGATGCGGCATATAGGCCTGGTTTCCAATTGTTTTCACTCCTTCAGCAAGGCTGTAAAAATAGGCTGCAGAAGTTCCCAAGGTAACAAGGACATCCATATTAGCACTTTTATTTTTTAATGCTTTAAAAGCACCTACATAAAATTGACCGCCAATATAAAATTGCACAGGAGTAGCCAAAAGCAATTGAAACCATGGATTCATCAAAAGGTGTGGCATTACCAATCCTAGATCCAATGGAATATGCGCAAGCATCGTATATAAAAGTGGAATGGACAAAATAACCGATAGTAGAAACTTTCGTTTTTTCCCCTGTAATTCCTCTTCTTTATATTGCTGTTTTTGTTCTGCTTCATCAAATCGTGCACCGTAGCCAAGTTTTTCTATTTTAGCAATAATATCATTACTCGAAACTTGTTCAGTATCAAAAGAAATAGCCGCTGTCTCCATGGCCAAATTGACATTTGCTTGTACACCATCCATTTTATTTAGAACCTTTTCTATTCTGCTCGAACAGGCCGCACATGTCATTCCAGTAATATCTAATTTGAGCTGCTCTTTCATTTTAATCACCTCTAATACTTATACTATACCCCCGGAGTGTATATTTCGTCAAAGGAATAATTTCAAAATCATATTATTTTAAATTTAAGCCTAATTAAAACGCCTTTCGATGATATTTATCACAGTGAAGTTTGTTTTTATTAATTCTCCATTTTATTGGTGAGTTCCTGTTATCTAAATAAATTTAAAGCCTCATCCTATATGGAAGAGGCTTGTGGAGATTATTCCTTTATAGCTGCTTCTAATGCTACTTCAATCATATCGTTAAAGGTTAGTTGTCTTTCTTCAGATGTGGTTTCTTCCCCTGTTAGGATGTGATCACTAACAGTTAGAACGGATAGTGCTTTGCGGTCAAATTTAGCAGCTAATGTATATAGTGCTGTTGTCTCCATTTCAATCGCGAGAATTTGATACTTAGCCCACTTTTCCAACTCTGCATTATCATTGTAGAACGAATCTGCTGTAAAAATATTTCCTACTTTCAAGTTAAGCCCTTTTGCCACCCCAGCATCATATGCCTTTCGAAGTAAATCGAAGTTTGCTGCAGGGGCAAAATCGACATGACCAAAGGTAAGTCGATTCATATTAGAATCTGTAGAGCTTGTCATCGCAAGTATGACATCACGAACCTTTACATCTTTTTGAATAGCTCCACATGTTCCCACTCGAATAAGATTTTGGACATTATAGCTTTGCATTAGTTCATTTATATAAATAGAAATAGATGGAACGCCCATCCCAGTCCCTTGAACCGAAATTCGCTTCCCTTTATAGGTCCCCGTAAAACCAAACATATTCCGAACTTCATTGTAACATTTCGCATCTTCTAAGAATGTTTCTGCAATATATTTTGCCCGAAGCGGATCTCCCGGCAGTAATACTGTCTCTGCTATTTCGTTTTCTTTTGCACCAATATGTACACTCATTAAAAATCCTCCAATCAAGAACTACGCACAGTATTTAATGGTTAAAACTGTATCAATGACAATATATCATAAACATTTTCCAATGAGAAACTCTGCAATGAAATAGACATGAATTTTTTAATTTGTGGAAAGCTATTTTTAGATAGGAGGGAGATTATTCATGGGTAAAAAACATCGAAGCCGCATTAATTCACCAAAGAAAAATAACCACATCCCTGCTGAGGCTATCGTAGCTGAACACGAAGCACATGCAAAAGAGCACAATGCAACAGGCGGACGAAAACATTAAGAGAACCAACCGTTTAGCTGCAGAAAATAAACCTAAGGAGTTGACCTTAGGTTTTTTAGAGTTATAGGAGAACGATTCTGTTTATAGGAAACCATCCACCAGGTTTTAATTGATAATAATGCTGGCCGCCACGGCCTTCATCAATTAATACAATATCTCCAGTGGAAAGAAATCTTCCCTTATAGTTTGCAGGAATTCTATCGGTAACATTAAAGCGGCTGAAGGTTTCCTCTAAGCACTTTTTGCGGCTGGATGCTGGAACCATCGTTCGATAAACCTCTTTATGCCCCTTATGTTCACGATACCTTGGAGTTTGAAAGATCGTAACATCATATTGCATTCTAGCTCTTTTTGTTAAAACTTTGATCATCATAATCCTCCAATTATTAGAATTTAATGTCTATTCTAATAATTAGCGATGCCACCTTTTGATTCCTCCCTAGAACTCCCATTTTTTTGTCGAAAAACACTTTTTTTATCCAGACAGGATGATTCTTGTGATAAATTATCGAATAAAGATGGAACGTTATAAAAAAATAGGACCATACTGGCCCTATTTCCATTGGTTTTATGAATATCGTTGAATTAAACTTTGAATTTTTTGTTGTAAATATGGGATATCTGCATTTGATACTGAGAGGCGCACATTGGTCTCATCTGTCCCTAAAGCTTCCGAGAACAACCCTGATAATCCTCTTGCCCGCCTATCTACTTGAAACATAATATCGAGGTTACCATTCCCTGACGGAAAGAAAACAACTTCTAATTCATCTAGTTTGCCTCGAAATGCTCCTGAAGTTGGGACGAATTCAAATTCTTGAACAAATGGTAACCTTCCACGTAATCTCCGCGGTGCTTCTTCACAATCTGCCTCACGAATTCTAAAGCCTAACTGATCAATGGCAGTAAACACAGCAGACATCAATGGATTGGGGACAACTTTGAGATAATCTTTATCACTTGGGTCAACACCGCCTTTAATATCAAGGCCTGTTGTTACCCAAACTTTTGATCTTCCAATGGAAAGTGGTGTATCAAACGGAAGTTGAAATGAAAAAGGAATGTCTTTTTTCTCATTCGGACGAATAACAAAAGGAGTAGTCAATCTAAACTTGTCAATTGCGGCTGTAACCGTATATTTTTTGTCATCCGATTCTCTTAAATAAGTGGTATTTAAGGTTAGATAAATCTCATCCACTTGCTGCTCCACCTTGCCGCCTTTAATCTCAACTACACCATTAACTGTCTCTCCTGGCATATAGGTATCTTTTTCAAGCTTTGTGTCTACAGCTGCAGACCCAATTCCTACACTGGCAAATACTTTGTTAAAAAAAGACATCTTTCTTCCTCCTAGATTAAGTATAAATTTATTATTTCAGCTCTTATTTCAGCACAGTTCTCATATGCAGGTTCGATTTGCAAGAGCCTTCTAATTATGTGTTTCGCTTGGTTCGAGATTTTCAGTTCCTCTTCCCAGCTTTTTTCATGTATGTTTTTTGAAAAAGTAAAATTAGAATACAGCAAAAACAATAGGAAATGTCCAAGTCCATAGAAATCCGCTTGGAGATTTATTTCTTTACGCAAATGATTTTCCTTCGTTTTTACTACGTCATTTTCCTGATGGAAATGTCTACCCAACCCTAAATCGATCAGCCTTACGTTTGAACCATCGGTAATGACATTGGGAATGCGAATGTCACGATGGACTATTTTAAGGTTGTGCAAATATTCTAGTGGTGTAAGTAATTCATGGACAATTTGAAAGGCTTCTTTTTCTGAAATTTTCCTTCCTTCTGAAAAAATGAGCTGCTCGAAATTCATGCCCGCAATAAATTCCATGGTGTAAAAGGGAATGTTTTTATAGTTCCCCCCCTCAAAATACCTTGGAAAACTTGGATGATCAATCGAATCTAACAGTTCTTTTTCTAATTCAAAACTTCTTCGCCCAGATCGGATCAATCTTTTATGAAGACGTAAGGCTTTTAGAACCTTTTTCTGCCCACTTTCCAAATCATACACTAAATAACTATGACCATAACCACCTGCTCCAAGATGGGTAATCACCTGGTATCGCTCAGCGATTAGTTCATTTTTTGGAAAGGGTTTTTCCAATAAATTTGATATGAGTAAAGCGATTTTCTTCATCATAAATTACACCCGATTACATTTAGCTGCTAAAAAAACTACTACTTTTATATTTCTTTTTATAATAATGGTGTCCTAAGTTGTTGTGCTTATAGTGATTCCTTTTCTTCCAGGCATCACTTGAGGAACTATACTTGTGATGTGACTTGCTTCCAAAAATCATTTTAAGGATTTTTTTTAACATCTCATTCCCCTCCTCACCTTCGTAAATAATTATACGTATCCATAAAGTAAAGGTTTCATGATCTGGAAATATTATTTAAATAAGTCTCACGGATAGTTCTACACACAACAAAAAGCGAGCATTGAATGCTCGTCTTTCGTATTAATCTATAATAAAGGAAAACTTCTTTTCCTCTTTTTTATTCATCATCTTCTTCTTCGTCGATAATACTCTTCTCAATTAGATACTCGAAGGTGATGTCTGCAATTTCTTCTAGCTCTTCTTCGCTAGGAACGTATCCCCTTTTTACAAGCTCATGAAAGAAAAATTCGGCAATCTCTTCGGTATCAATAAAAACTTCAATTTCTCTCATAGCATCGCCCCCCTTTTTAGAGAATGTATGATGTACTTGGCTTTTTCATGCTAGATACTTTAGGAGCAAACGGAATATCCATTGGTTGTGAACAAATTTCTAAAATAAACTTGGAAAATTTAGCTGGGGATGATGTCTTTTTTTGATTGGACAAGCATAGGATGAATGAAAAGAATTTTTCCAAGGGGTGGATTTGAATGTCAAATTTACAATTAAAATTAGAGGCATGGATTAATGATGTGAATCGGGAGAATAGTTTCACTCTCCAATTAATGGAAAAGTTTTTAGATGGAATGTTTTCCCTCATTAAATGGGCAGGTATCCCGTTTGTTGTTTATTTACTTTTTGAAATTTCAAAGTGGTAATTATACATGGCTTTTGCCATCGTTACTGACGAGACTTTCTAATTTTCTGATAATGACACGCATGACTTGATAATATTCCTGATCCTGAAACATTTCATATAAAATTCGGTAATCATTAAATATGTCCAATAAATTGTCAATTAGTTCCTTCTTTTCTTTTTTTCTTTCAATTTCTTCAAATTCTGCTTTTCTGATCATGTTCTGGACTTTAGGATTTTCGACTACCTTTTCTTGCTTATTCACTAAGTATAGGAGACCTAGTTTTTGAATGAATGTATCAGCATTTTCAGCATCGGCTACAAGTGTTAATTCTTCTTCACCTGCTTCAAGCCATTCACCATCACTAATCCGTGATAACTCATAAATGACATCTTCCCAGGCATCTTCCTTATAGCGCCAAATTTCTGTTCGGAAGCCTACGACTTTAAACAAGTCTGCGCCATAACCGCTTACTTGAACTAGATCACCGAAGAAAAAATTATATTCGATGTCAATTTGTTCTTTCTCCATCACAACGCCTTCAAATTCTGAAAGTAACTGTAAGGCGGATTCAATGAATAATCCGTCACTTTTATTTACTTCATATACATACTTCCCATCTAGCCACTTTACATCTGTCACCTTGCCAACTGTTCCATATATGGTAATCACGACCGTATCACCGATCTTAAACTTCGGTTTTTTTCTATTTGCCATTTCCTCCCATCCTCTCAATAATAAGTCGTGAGTTTTGATTACAATAGTATATGCACCGTTTACATAAAAGCGCATGGCATTTGTAAAATGAAAAAATCGCCCCATCAAGAGACGATTCTAATTTCCTATTCTTTTCGTTCAGTTAACAAATATTGCTGCCATGCCTCATCAAAAACAGACATGGATTCTAAATAATGACCGTTCAGCTCCAAATAAGAGCTGATTTCATCGTAGTCCTCCGAGACTTTAGGAAAACTATGATCTAAATACGCATGATTCGCAAATAAACTAATGTCATCCTTTGGAGATGGATGCCTATATTTCATTAAAAAATGGTAAAAGGATTTGATCATTTCGAAACGCCTTTCTCATCCAGATTTCTTAGAAATACTATAACGGATTCAATGATAGGCGTCCAGCGTTTTGGAATGAAATAGTTTAAAAGTAATTAGCGAGTGGAGCTGCTTCGTTATGATGAAAAATCAAAATAATTTTTCTTTAGTAATCTCGGAATCGCCATTAATTCTTCAAAGCTGACCACTTTTCCAAGCTGCTTACAATCAATTAAATACAACTGATTTTCAATTTCTTTTACAATTGGTTCACTTTGATAAACCATCTTACAGTCAGGGCAGGAATGGGTAGGGGTTTCTGATATTTCAATTGCCCGTGTCCCATCAGGTAATTCCCAAAACACAGAATCTGTTAACCTCACCACATTTGAGCTATTACACCACTCACATTCAATTTTCATTTACACCCCTCCTAATCCTTCATTGTTTCAGGTGATTTTCCTTTATTGGCTGGTTTCTGACCTTCCATTTCTTTCTGCGTCAATGCCTTAAATTTCTTATCCTTTAATTCATCCCGTTTGCTGCGTTTATCCTTTAATGTGGTGTGGGCAGGGTCTTGGTTATAATCTTTGCGTCGATTTAGCCGTGTTAACCCTTCAGGAACAAGGTTAAAATGCTGGTCATTCATAATACCTGCGATTCCTGTAAGCGAACGCTTCTCTTCCATATCCGGATAAACCTCTTGAAAATATTCTTCCGCCCTTCCCGGGACATAATTCTCCGGTTCAGGGTAGGAGGTTATCACCCCTTCAAAATTCCGGAGAATCACCTTTTCCGGACTTTGAGAGATTAGGTAATTTGGCTGAAGGGCAATTTTACCTCCGCCGCCAGGTGCGTCGACAACAAAAGTTGGAACTGCATAGCCAGAAGTATGGCCGCGGAGACCTTCAATAATCTCCAGTCCTTTGGAGACAGGTGCACGGAAATGTCCTATCCCCTCTGATAAATCACATTGATAAATGTAATACGGGCGGACGCGGATTTTGACAAGGTCATGCATCAGTTTCTTCATAATAGGTACACTGTCATTTATTCCTGCTAGGATAACAGACTGATTCCCAACCGGAACTCCGGCATTTGCCAGCATTTCACAAGCTCTTTTAGAATCCTCTGTAATTTCAATCGAAGTATTAAAATGGGTATTGAGCCAAATTGGATGATATTTCTTTAAAATATTACAAAGGTTTTCGGTAATTCTCTGTGGGAACACAACAGGGGCTCGTGTTCCGATTCGGATTATTTCAATATGATCGATTTCTCGCAGGTTTTTAAGGATGTATTCCAAGATATTATCATTTATCAGCAGGCCATCCCCCCCTGAAATCAAAACGTCACGAACTTGCGGGGTTTTTCTAATATAGGAAATGGCCGCATCCAGCTGCTTCTTAGGAACACCCATGCCAATTTGACCTGAAAAACGTCTCCTTGTACAGTAACGGCAATACATCGAACATTGATTGGTTACCAAGAAAAGAACCCGGTCCGGATAACGGTGTGTTAATCCTGGGACTGGTGAATCTTCATCCTCATATAATGGGTCTTCCAAATCATATTTGGTTTTGTAAATTTCCTTTGAAATCGGGACTGATTGCATCCTGATTGGACAGCGCGGATCGTCTGGATTCATTAAGGAGGCATAATATGGTGTAATATTTAAGGGAATGGTTTTCGTTGAAATTCTTACGCCTTCTTCTTCATCAGGCGTTAAATTGATTACCTTTTTCAAATCATCTAACGTTCGAATCGTATTTGTTAGCTGCCAAAGCCAATCGTTCCACTGCTCCTCGGTCACATCTTTCCACAACTCTATATCTTTCCAATGCCTGCTTGGTTTATATAAAAATTGTTTCATTGTCAGTTCCTCCCATCTTGCTTCACTAAAATAATATGCAAGATTTATACCAATGTCATAAAAAGGCTTAGAACTCACTTTAGTTGTTTTTGGCCAAAAAAAAATACGCCGAAAAATCGGCGGCTTAGTCTATTATTTTTTTCAATTTATATTGTAAGGTTTGTCTAGGAATCTCTAAGAGCTTTGCAGCCTGATTAATATTTCCTTCAGATAATTCAAGGGCGTTCATGATCAAATCCCTCTCTAATCTTTCGAGATTTTTCCTTAATGATAGATTTTCTTGTTCACCGCTGTCATTTGTGGCTGTGCCAGTAAGATGTTTTAATAAACTCGGTAAATCTTCATAACGCAACTGCTCTCCTGCTTCACAAACATTCATCATATATTCAATTGTGTGTTTTAATTCCCGTACATTCCCTGGCCAGTGATAATTCGTCAGGAAGAGCCCTAGCTTCTTCTCATATCCATTAATATTTTTGTGGAGTTTTTGGTTAAATTCTTTAATAAAATAGGCTGTTAAAAAAAGAATATCTTCTTTTCGCTCCCTTAAAGGGGGAAGAGAAAAGGTAAAGACATTTAGGCGGTAATAAAGGTCAGCTCTTAGTGTTTGCTCTTGGAGGGCCTTACTTGGGGATACATTCATGGCGGCAATCACACGGACATTCACCAAAATACTTTGTGAACTTCCGACCCTCCTTACCATCCCATCCTCTAAAACCCGTAAGAGCTTCGCCTGGATCTCGATCGGCATCGTATGTAGTTCATCCAGGAATAACGTACCACCATCTGCTAGTTCAAATAGTCCTTTGCGATCTATGGCACCGGTATAACTTCCTTTTGCTGTGCCAAAAAGGATACTTTCTAATAGTGTTTCAGGGATGGCAGCACAGTTTTGGGCAATAAACGGGGCATTGGACCGATGGGATTCATGATGCATGCCTTGCACAAATAATTCTTTCCCTGTACCCGACTCACCATAGACAAGAATAGGAGCATCTGATTTTGCCAGTTTCTTTGCCCCATCTTTCATCCTTTGAAACCCTGGATTTACCGTCAATAGATCATTTAAAGTATAAGTAACTTGTTTCAACGCCTTCTTTCTACTACTTTTATTTAATCCTTTTTGTAAATCTAATAGTCGCTCCGCGAGCAGTTTCATCCGCGAATAATCTTTCGCGATTTCAACCGCACCAATAATTTCATTTCCGAGAAAGATCGGCAAGGTGGTGTTCATGGTATCAATCCTTGTCCCATGCAAGTTCATATAGACCTGTGTTTGATTATAAATGGGCTTTCCCGTTTTAATTACTTTTAGCAAGGTACTCGAATCTTCAGTTAGAGAAGGAAATGCGTCAAGTAAATACTTTCCCTGGACCTCCTTCACATCCATGCCATCGTGAGTGGCCGCAACTTCATTGTAAAAAATGGTTTTCCCCTCTGTATTAACTACATGAATCCCTTCATCGATACATTTTAGAATCGCGGTTAAAACTTCTTGCGTTAAAGTGGTTAATAAAACCATACCTTCACCACCCTTCATTTTCTACTTTATGGTGCCGAAAAATTGGCACAGCAGGCCGAAATTTTAGCAGTTTGCCAGATTTTTTACCCACATATTCATATTTTCCAACTTATCATAGATATAACAATTGTTCATAAACCTTCCCCGGTAGGAATAGCCTAGCTGAAATAAGACAGCATTCATCCCAAAGGATAATGACCTTGCAATGGAATAAGCACAATAAATTCCATTTTTCTGTAATTCTCCTTCTAGTTCCTGGAGAATAATTTTCATCAACCCGTATTTTCGATGTTCCGTCAATGTAGCACAATCCGTTAATTCTGCGTTTTTATAAAGAGAATTAACCTCTGCAGAAGCTGCACTAACAATTTTTCCTAAATGGAAGAAAGTGTAATAAATCGTTCCTTCCTTCATTGTCTTTTTAATATATTCGGGATCATGTAATGGAGTTGGATAAATTTGAAAAACCTGACTGTATAGTGCTGCAAGTTCCTCGGCGCAACTATCATCAGCCTTTCTTAATTCATAATCTTTCGGAGGGTATGCCTTTTGAACGGTGGAGTCTAATTGATAAATACTATGAATCATTCCATCCTCAATCACCCAATGATCATTTTTTTTACGGTCCAGGGTGTAAAACTTTGAGAAAAAATGGGCATCCGAGCCAAGAAAATAACGGTCTACCACGGCTTCTGGCTGAAGACCTTTTTCCAAGAAAGTGAAGTAATCTTCACGACGGACTTTAACAATTAATTTTTCAGCTTTGTATTTGAGAACGAGTTCTTCGACCTTCTCTATCAACAATTTTGTATTGCCGCGGTAATCATCTACACGGATACGTTTATTAAATGGATCAAGATAAATCTCAAGGAAATAATGGTCCTCTTCTAGAAAAATAGTGGATGCTGTTTGATTCATCGAGTTCACCTCATTTCGATTATTTTTCCAGCATTCTGAAGAAATGTCTGGCCCTAAAAAAGCCAGACATTTCTATATCAATTATATCAATTTTATGGGAATAAAATAGGAAAAAATCTGCTCCTTATTCAGCTGCCTCACACCATTTTAAAAGGGTTAACGCGATAATCTCACTAGCAATAAACATATCTTCGAGGATAATGTGCTCATTGGCATCGTGCGCGGTTTCTGTTATTCCTGGTCCGAATACCACAACGGGAGTATTACCAATCGTGGAAAGAATACCGCCATCTGTTCCCCATGGGCTTGCCTCGATGATCGGGCTATCCCCCTTAACTTCTATAAAACTCTTCGTCAATTCTGCCATCAAAGGATGATCATTTTCGAGACTTCCCGGCAGCCATCTTCCGCCAAACCATTCTAATTTCAGTGGATTCTCAAGGAGCCACTCGTCATGTTTACCTAATTCACTCAAGCACTTTTCCATCTCCAGCTGTGCAGATTGAATCGTTTCCTCCGGAGATACGCCCATCCTGCCTTCGATCACTGCGGTGTCAGGCACCGAAGAAGGCCATTCGCCACTTGAAAGCTTTCCGATATTAATGGGTATTGGAATGGGGATTTTGTCAAAGAGTGGATCGGTCATTCTTGCATTTCTATCTTTCTCTAATTGTTGTAATCTTTGAATGACTAAGAGCGCTTTTTCAATCGCGCTGATTCCTTTGTACCTCGTACCCCCGTGTGCTGCCCTTCCTTTGACAGATATTCTAAACCACATGGATCCTTGTTGTTTCGGGAATATTCTCAAATTGGTCGGTTCAGGAATTATGGCCCCATCCGCATGATAACCTCTTAATACAGCTGCAAGGGTACCAGCTCCGCCGCTTTCTTCTTCTATCACACTTTGAAAAATTACATCACCTTTCAGTTTAATTCCATTCGCAATTATTGACTCCATCGCCATTAATAACGCTGCGTTGCCGCCCTTCATATCTGTCGCGCCTCTGCCATACAGCTTGCCACACTCAATTGTCCCACTGAACGGGTCATGGTTCCAACTTGATTCATCCCCAACTGGGACCACATCAATATGGCCATTTAAAATCATCGACTTCCCGCCGCCAGTCCCTTTTAACACTGCCACCAGATTTGGATTTCCTTCGAAACTCTTTCGATCACAGCAATAAGCTGGGTGGGATGTCAACTCATTACCGCCGATTTCCCAAATATCAAGGGTTAAGCCTAACTGTCTGCATTTTTCAATGATAATTGCTTGTGTACTACTTTCGTTTCCCCGAGTGCTATTTTCTCGCACCATTATTTGTAACAATCGCGCTCCACGAGCTCGATTCTCTTTAATCCACTGTTTGATTCGCATTTCATTATTGTTCAAACGATTCACTCCTTCAGAACGCTTCTGCTTAATATGGAATCATACGAACAGTTTCCCGTATTTTGAATTCGCATCCAGTTTTAGTGACAACCGTTTCTAAACTGTATGGGGCAAATAATTCTGTTAATAGCAAACCCTCTTCCGTTACCCTGAAAACAGCTAATTCAGTTATAATTAAGTCCACACAGGCGGATGAAGTTAACGGTAATGTGCAAGAAGAAACAATTTTGGGATTCCCTTGTTTGTCACAGTGATTCATAACCACAATGACTTTTTTCGCTTTTTGCGCAAGTTCCATGGCTCCGCCCATTCCTGGAACTTTTTTCCCGGGGACAATCCAATTAGCAAGGTCTCCTCTATTACTTACCTGCAGCGATCCTAAAATGGTTAAATCCACTCTGCCCCGGCGAATCATACCGAACGAAATCGCACTGTCACAATAAGACCCGCCCTGAGTCAAAGTAACTGGAAATCCTCCTGCATTACATAAGTTTTCATCTTCTTTACCCTTACTTGGGCTAGGACCCATCCCGGTAATACCGTTTTCCGCATGGAACATCACTTTTGTCTCACTTGAAAGATGATTCGGAACAAGCGATGGAATACCAATTCCTAAGTTGACAACCATACCGGTATGAATTTCCTCTGCGGCTCTTTTCGCCATTTGATTTCGAACATCTACTCCCATGCCCATTTCCAATTGACCCCCTTCGACAAAATCACATAATCCACGAACACTCCAGGGGTAATAATGGCGTCGGGGGAAAGAGTGCCTAAAGGAACAATTTCTTCTACTTCCGCAATTGTGATATCCCCTGCCATGGCAACGAGTGGATTAGTATTGCGGGCACTTTTGTCATAAATTAGATTCCCATACTCGTCGGCTTTTTTCGCATAAACAATGGACACCTCCGCAGTTAGGGCAGTTTCAAGCAAATACCTCCTATCTGCTAAAGAAATATAGGGTTTGTCTTTCACAACCAATTCATTGTCCAAACCGACATCAGAAAGAATCGCAGGCAGTCCGACACCACCGGCACGGATTCTTTCAGCTAATATTCCCTGTGGAGAAAATTCCACCTCTAGTTTTCCATCATGCATCAACTGTCCTGCAAACGGATTGGAACCGATATGAGATGCGATAACTTTCGATGCTCTTTGTTGGCTCACTAATTTTCCAATGCCAATATGCGGGAATCCTGTATCGTTCCCTATTAATGTAAGATCACGAACTCCTTTTTCAAGAATGCCATCAATTATGTCAGGAGGTGAGCCGACCCCTCCAAACCCCCCAAACATTAATGTCATTCCATCATGGAAATATTCCATGACTGCCTCTAATGAAGTTACCTTTCCAAATGGATTTTCCATTCCAGTTCCCCCCCTTTCTTCACTCATTCTGTTGACTTTAAGAAGTCCCTAAATGTTTCTTTTAGTAATTTGACCAGATCATCCATCTCTTTTTGTGTGATGGTTAATGGTGGAGAAATAATGATTGAGTCACCATTTATTCCATCCATTCCTGCACCAGCTGGATAGACAATCAGCCCTTTTTCCTTGGCCACTTCAACCATTCTTTGTGTTACATGCGCGCTTCTAGGGAATGGGGTTTTGGTTGCAGAATTCTGAACAAACTCGATTCCTAGCAATAATCCTTTGCCGCGGACATCACCAATAAATGAGTAGTGTTGCTTTAAATTTTCAAGTTGGCCCCGTAAATAATTCCCCTTATTTTCAACCTCCTGAATGATATTGTTTTCCTCTAAATATTGAAGGACCGCAAAAGCAGCCGCACATGCCTGCGGATTTGCACTCAAGGTATGACCACTCATTACGGCTTTTGTACCAGCCAATATCGGTTCGATAACTTTGTCACTAGCAATAGCGGCGGCAATCGGCGCATACCCCGCACCCATCCCTTTTCCTAAGGCGACAATATCAGGGATGATTCCCCATTGTTCACATGCCAGCATGGTACCTGTTCTGCCACACCCTGTCATGACTTCATCTGCAATAAAAAGGATGTCATTCTCCTCACAAATTTGCTTTAAAATTTTGTAATAGCCAGGGGGTGGGGATATGGCTCCTCCTGCAGCACCAATCACTGGTTCAGCGATAAAAGCCGCAATTTGATCAGCGCCGATTCGCTTAATTGCCGTTTCTAGCTCATGGGCACATAGGTAATTACAATTTGTTGGATCGAGGTTAAATGGGCAACGGTAGCAATAAGGGGGATGAATAACTGGGAAATCCTCTAAAAGTGGAACAAATCTTGCTCTCCTTCCTGTATGCCCTGACATGGATAGTGCTCCAAGGGTTATCCCGTGGTAGCTCACCCATCTTGAAAGCACCTTTGATTTCGTTTGCACCCCCTTTTCCTGCCAATACTGAATCGCCATTTTCATCGCCGTTTCAGTAGCCTCAGAACCACTGTTCACAAAGAAGCACCAATTCAAATCACCAGGAAGCATATCTGCCATCTTTTCAGCTAAATTTTCAGCTGTCTTACTTGTAAATTGGGAACGATACACAAATGAAACCTTTTTCGCTTGTTCATTCATTGCCTCGATGATTTCTGGAACACCATGACCAATATTCGCTGTTACGGCACCGGAAGCAGCGTCTAAGTACTTTTTTCCATCTGTATCAAATAAATAAATTCCTTGGCCATAGTCAATGACGGGATATTTGTCATCGAGCATTGGTTTTATGAGAAAAGTTCGATCCAAAGGGATTCACTTCCTTTATAAGTTAAGCCGTCCTTATAGAAATTGTATGAATGGTTGATATGTTTCTTTCGTGTTATTTACAAAGAAAAGCAGAAACCAAGTCTGTTAAATAAAAGGATTCTTTTACATTTCATATTGATTCATATAGAATTACTTTTAGAATACAGAAGGAATGAATCCGATGAGCGCAATCAAAAAAATAAAGTTAAAAACAAAAGAGATTTCAACGGTACAATTAATCGTTATTTTTTATTTATCTGCTTTAGTCATTTCAACACTATTATTAAAAATCCCGATGGCCCACCGCGAGGATGTTAAACTCAGCTTTATTGATGCCATGTTTACCTCGGCTAGTGCTATAAGTGTTACCGGGTTAAGTGTGATTTCCATTAAAGATACTTTTAGCAACTTTGGAATTTTCCTCCTATGCTTAATTCTCCAATTGGGTGGATTAGGGGTCATGTCTTTAAGTACATTCCTTTGGATTATGCTTGGCAAAAAGGTAGGCTTAAAAGAACGTCAATTGATTATGATTGATCAAAATCAATCGAAACTCTCTGGACTGGTCCAATTGGCAAAACGAATATTAATTATTTTTATCTCGTTTGAATTTGTGGGTGGAATCATTTTAGGGATTCGTTTTTTGAATTATTACGACGGAATATTATCTGCATTTAAACATGGATTTTTCGCATCCATCAGCGCCACGACCAATGCGGGATTTGATTTGACAGATGAGTCACTCAGTCCATTTAGCGGGGATTATTATGTACAGTCGGTTATTATTGTATTGATGATTGTGGGAGCGATTGGCTTTCCAGTGATGGTAGAGGTTTATGAATTCTTAATAAACCTTAATAGGAGGAAGAAATTTCATTTTACTTTATATACAAAGTTAACAACCATAACATTTGTCCTTCTTACCGTAATTGGAGCTATAGTTATATATTTTTTTGATAGTCAACACTTTTTTACAGATAAAAGTTGGCATCAATCCTTTTTCTACTCGTTATTTAATTCGGTGACTACCAAAAGTGCGGGCTTAGCAACCATGAATATTAATGACTTAACACCGAGCAACCAACTGTTCTTGTCCATTTTAATGTTTATTGGAGGCTCTCCTAGTAGTGCAAGCGGCGGAATCCGAACGACTACGTTTGCTATTATCATTTTAGCCATTGTATTTTATGCTCAAGGAAAAAGTTCAATCAAGATCTTTAGACGTGAATTGTTAAGTGAGGATGTTCTGAAATCCTTTATTGTCATCACGACAGGTGCGCTATTATGTTTATTTTCTATTTTAGTATTATCGATTACTGAAAACGGCACTGTTCTTGAGGTTATCTTCGAGGTTTCATCTGCTTTCGGGACGAATGGGTTATCGCTAGGGTTAACACCTCGTTTGTCTACATTTGGCCAAATTCTAATTATTATCCTTATGTTTATTGGGAGAGTCGGAATTGTTACTTGTTTACTTATTTTAAGAGGCAAAGGAAGTAAGGAAAAGATCAAATATCCGAAGGAAAAAGTAACGATTGGATAATATAAAAAATTGCAAAGGATTGAAAATGGCTGACTCGTTTTGAGTCAGCCTTTAGTTCACTATTAACAGCCCCAGCTTGCTCCGATAATGATCAATAGGATAAAGAGAACGACAATTAACGCAAACCCACCGCCGATTCCGCAGCCTCCTACTGGATATGCAGGGTATCCACAACCACAACCACCAAAACCACCATGTCCGTAAAACATGCACATTCACTCCTCGCAAAATTGTTTCTTAACACTGATACAATATGTAGTAGGTACTTGACCCGCATGTGCATTCGCCTATATTATGTTAGACAATGATAAAAATTGTAGGTGAAAAGATGAAATCGATAGTGAAAAACTTTATTAACGGTATTTTAACGATTGTCCCTATTATCCTCGTGGTCTATGTCATTTACAAAACCTTTCTATTTTTAGACGGTTTATTGGGAAATACACTGAGGCCGTATTTAAAAGAGGATTACATCCCTGGCATTGGCTTACTGTCGACCCTTATTTTAATTACTATATTGGGCTGGCTATCCACAAAATATATCTCAGGAAAGATCATCAGGTTAATTGATAGGCTTCTCGATAAAATTCCAGTTGTCAAAACAATCTATTCGGTTATTAAGGACACCGTGCAATCCTTTCTTGGCGAGAAAAAATCTTTTTCTAAAGTGGCCTTAGTTGTGATTCCAGGAACCGAAATGCGCAGTCTCGGTTTTATTACTTCTGAACAATTAGAGGACTTTTATTCTCCTTTAAAAGACCATGTGGCCGTTTATATTCCACAAACCTTTCAAGTGGCTGGGTTCACGTTTTTAATTCCCAAGGAACAAGTCGAAATTATTGACGTTAAGCCCGAGGATGCGATGAAATTCATTCTTTCAGGCGGGATGACATCGACTTCTAAACAAAAGTCAAAATAGGTCATCAGCCAGTAAAATTGAAAAAAGCCGCATAGCGCGGCTTTTTATTTTGATTCGAATAGCTTTGCGAACTCTCCGTACCCTTCCTCTTCGAGTTTATCACTTGGAATAAACCGCAAAGCGGCAGAATTAATACAATACCTCAACCCAGTTGGCGCTGGTCCGTCGTTAAATACATGTCCTAAATGGGAATCGGCTTCTTTACTTCTTACTTCGGTCCGTGTCATAAAATGACTAAAGTCAGCTTTTTCAATCACTTCTTCATCTTGAATCGGTTTTGTAAAGCTCGGCCACCCACAGCCAGCATCGAATTTATCCAATGAACTAAATAACGCTTTCCCCGAAACAAGATCCACATAGATGCCCTCTCGCGTTTCGTTCCAATATTCATTTCGGAATGGTGGTTCGGTGCCATTGTTTTGCGTAACTTCATATTGAATTGGAGTTAATTCCTTTTTCAATTGGTCTTTACTTTTCATATTTCTCCCCCCAATAACTTTGAATAAAGCCTGCACGTCCCGAGCCTACATGATAGGACTCATAATGAGCCCGATTTTTCTTATAATACAGCTGATGATAGTCTTCAGCTGGATAGAAGGTCTTTGCAGGCAAAATTGGTGTAACAATCGGCTTACTAAAACGACCGCTTTCTTGTAATGCTTGTTTGGACTGTTCAGCAAGTTCTTTTTGGTTCTCATCATGGTAGAAAATCGCCGTTTGATAAGACTGCCCACGATCATAGAATTGCCCGCCTGGGTCGGTCGGGTCGATTTGCTGCCAAAATAACTCCAGTAATTTCTGATAGGGAAAAATCTCTGGATCATACGTAATCTGGACTGCTTCAAAGTGGCCGGTTGTATCTGAGCATACTTGTTGGTATGTCGGGTTTTCAACCGTTCCCCCTGTGTAGCCAGAAATAACACTTTTAATTCCTGGCTGTTCATCAAATGGTTTCACCATACACCAAAAACAACCGCCAGCAAATGTTGCAACTTGAAATGACTTTTCCAAGGTCCCACCCCTTTAACTATATTTTCTTGATTAAAAGTATACAGAAAGATTTAGTAAAAATACAATTTCAAGGACCATAAAAAAGCTGAGCAAGTCATGGTCGATTTCGACTAACTTGTTCAGCTTTCCTTTAATAGCTTTTTCGTTGCTGTTTCATTTGTTTGTTCAAACTTTTCCATTGCTTTTTAACTTCAGCTTGGGCCCGTTTATCCGCCTTTCGTTCAATAAATGCTAATTCTTTTTGCAGTTTATTGTAGCTTGTTAACCGTTCAGCTGCTACCAATCCTTCTTCAATCGCCCTCACCACCGCACAGCCAGGCTCATTCATATGATGACAATCCCGGTAGCGGCACGAGGTGGCTAGTTCTTCTATGTCTGAAAAGGTTTCCGATAAACCGTCCGTGCTTTCCCAAAGCTGCAATTCCCTCATTCCTGGCGTATCAATCAAGACACAGCCATTGGGAAGAGGGATTAGTTCACGGTGCGTCGTAGTATGACGTCCTTTATCATCTGCCGGGCGGATATCCTGAACCACTTGTTTTTCCTCACCTAATAGGCGATTCGTTAATGTTGAATTTTCCTACACCTGAGGATCCAAGCAAAGCAATTGTTTTTCCCGGCTGCAAGAATGGTTCTAATTTCTCTAAACCACTCTCCGTTTCTGCACTCACAGCAAGCACAGGAACTCCCATACTTACTGCTTCAACCTCAGCTAACTTACGATCAAGATCCTGACAAAGGTCTGCTTTACTCAAAACAATTACAGGATTTGCCCCACTTTTCCATGCAAGCAATAGATAGCGTTCAATTCTCCTTAAATTCAAATCTTCATTTAATGAATTGACCAGAAACACTGTGTCGACGTTGGTGGCCACTATTTGCTCTTCTGATGTTAAGCCTGCTGACTTTCTTGAGAACTTACTATTCCGCGGCATGATGGCTAAAATCGTTCCTTTACCTTCGTTGCACCTCGGCTTTAGTGCAACCCAATCACCAACAGCTGGGAAGTCCTCTCGGTTGAGGGCATTAAAACTAAATCTCCCGGATACCTCACACAATAATTCCCCCTGCTCTGTCCAGACCCGATACATATGTTTATGTTCAAGTGCGACACGACCTAGAATTATTTCTTCATTTGTATTTAAATGATCAAAATGATGTTTTACCGTTTCAGTTAACCCCATTGCTACTAAATTCATTTATATTCCTCCAGCGAATCATTATTTTTACATAATAAAAAACCATAGGCACACACAGCCCATGGTTTATTCACTATTGGAATAAATGTACAAAGGAACCCTAACGAGGTAGACATTGGGCTGTGCAACTAACAATATTCAACTGACTGATTGCTTTCATTGTTTCATCTAACATTGCACGTCACCCACTTTCAAATATATGTGTTTTAAGTATATGTGTAATATTTCCATTTGTAAATATAAAGAGGAAAAAAATCTCAAATTTGTGCAAAAGAAGTTAGACACCTACCTATTTAAGCTTGAATAAATTATGATGTAATCCATTAGATAGGAGTTGATAATATGTCCGAGGAAAGAACTTATCCCGATTATCTTCAAAAAGCAGCTATGTATGACTTGTTGGCTCAATTTTATAAATATTCGTTTCCAAATTTACACATGCATTACTACCTAAAGCACATCCAATATATGAATAAAGCGATGAACTTCATGAGAACAAATCCCCAACCAGTCCAAGGAGAAGCGACTATTCGCGTTCTTCATACCTCTCCTGACTCCCCAAACGTTGATATTTATATTGATGGGCACCGAGTGATAAGGGGCTTACCATTTAATAATGTAAGTAGTTACCTATCATTAAAAGCAGGAAAACATCATATTGATATTTACCCAGCGGGAAATATGGTCGACAGTGTTTTAAATAAAAAGATTACCGTTGAACCTGGAAACTCGTACACACTTGCAACCATTGACACTGTGAAGAAAATGCGTTTGTTAGTTTTTCAGAATAAACCAGCAGTCCCAGCAAATGAATCAAAAGTTCGCTTTATCAACTTATCACCAGATACCCCGCCATTAGATATTGCAGTGAAAGACAGGGATGTGGTTTTCCCAAAAGTTTCTTATAAGCAGGCTACTGATTATTTAGGATTAACACCAATGACAGTAGATTTGGAGATTAGGGAGGCAGACACAAAAAACGTACTCTTACCGATGTCCAGAGTTCAATTTTTACCAAATGAAAGCTATACGATTGTGTTCGTTGGACTTACTAAAAATGAACCGGCATTCCAATTCATCAAAATTAAGGATTAAAAATAGGTGCCTCTAGTATAACGAGGCACCTATTTCACTGGTACTAATATCGTAAACCTAATGTCATCCTTTTTCAGGTCAAATTTGTCCGCTTTTAGCTTAATATCACTTTTTAATTTCAATTGTTGCATATTAATATAAATCAATCGATCTTTAGGTCTGATCTCAACACCTTTTGGGATTTTATAATTATTACTAATAAAATTTAGGACATATGAAATGGGAAGGTGTAAACTCCCGATTGTCATTGATTTTTGCTTTAATACCAAATCACCATTTTCAAGGGCATTCGGTTTAAACGTTAATTTCATATTTAATTCTTCACTAAAAAACGGTAAAGTACCATACAGTTCTACATCATCCCCCAGAACGACTTGATAGTCAATCGATCCCAAAGCCTCTTCTTTAAGATAATGATTAATTAACTGATTTAAATCATTCTTGTTGGATTTAACATGAAAGGAAACATGTTCACCCACCAGCCCCTTCGATTTGCTGGTTTCCGGGCCTTCCGATGGGAACATCATCATGGACAAAATAATAATAGCGAACAAAAGGTTGATTCCCAGCAAGATGAGGAATCCAATTTTCCATTTGTTTTTCATCTAATTCTCCTCTGTATTAACCATATATGGGGGCTTATCCAATCCAGGTAATACTTGTTCTTCTAAGGTCTCATTCAACCTTTGTGCAATCAACTCATAGCCTTTGTCATTTGGATGGAAATTATCAGTAAATAAAAGGTCTTCTGTTGCATTTAAAAACATATCTTCAATTGGAACAAAATAGGCATTTGGATAATTGGCAATGACCAATTGCCCCGTTTTATTCCAGTCAGCTACAATCTCATCCAACTCTTTTATTTCTGAAAACCACTTAGAAAATGGATTGTACAATCCCACTAAAACCACCTGTGCATGGGGATTCTCCTGATGAATAAGGTCCAAAATTTGCGTTAAATGATTATAATAGGATTCTTTTTCAGCAGTAAACTTAGATAGTTGAAGGTTTGCAATATTATCCTTGACTACTTTCATGATATCGTTTCCGCCAATTGTTAAAATAACCAAATCTGCCTTTTTAAGCGCACCTTTCAGTTCTGATGTTTTCAATCTTTTTAACAGTTGAGTTGTCCGATTGCCTTTTACACCATAATTATAGAAATCAACTTCCTTGATTCCCTTTTCTTTTTCAAGCATCGTTTCTAAATATGGCAAGTAGCCGCCTTTATTAGTACTATCGCCTACCCCTTGGGTAAGTGAATCGCCCGCAGCTAAGACAGTTAATTTACGGGGAACAAAATCAGCGGGAACTTGTGCAAAGGCTTGTGCAGCAGTTTTCTTTTCAGAATGTAGTGTCAACTGGTCAACTGGATTACATGAACATAGGAATAATACCGAGAGAATTAGAAGGGGGAACAACTTTTTCATCTTCATTTCACCTACCTTCTAAATTATTTTTATTATAGCACGGCTTTAATCATTCAAAACAATATGTACTATATCCTATTCCTGCCAAAAAAAATAGACCCGTCCAAAGGTCTATTGTAATGTTTTCATATCCTCAATTATTTCATCAAATGGAACATCCTTGTACCCATCATAGGATTTTCGAATATGTCCTTTCTGGTCTACTAAATAAAGGGAAGTCCCATGGATGACCTGATTTCCCTCTTGAGGCTTTTTAACCAGTGCTTTATAATTTTTCAAAGCAAAGTTTTCAATATATGCCTGTGAGTACCCTGTCAGGAAGGTCCAATTATTAAAATCGACTTGAAATTGCTCAGCATACCGTGTCATTACTTCCGGCGTATCTACCGTTGGATCGACACTGAATGAAACAAATTCAATATTCTTCAATCCTTCATCCTTGACCATTTTTTGTAATTTCGTCAGATTCGCTGTCATCGGTGGACAGACATCTGCACAACTGGTGAAAATAAAGTCTGATATCCATACTTTTCCCTTTAAATCCTTTAAACCAAAGGATTTATTGTCTTGATTAGTAGCTGTAAACTCCTTTACAGGCCAATCGACTGCGTTTTCTATTTCTTTTTGTCCACATGCCGTCATGATCAAAGTAAATAGAACCACGATAATTAATAAAAACCTTGCTTTCATACGATCACCTGCAACCTTTATTCTATTCCATTTCGTGATTAGTTTAACAAAGAATTTAAAAAGAAGAAAGGATTTGGTTTGTTAATCAATTACACCGGTTCGTTCTATTGTATTTTTGACGTGCACATCAAATGTTACATCCTTATATACCCTGTCCCACTCTTCCTTTGTGATTGTTTTTCCTCTGAGATGTGCTTCATATTCATTTCCAAGTCCAACGGGATCAATTCCTAATTCCTTAAAACGAAGCAGTAATTCTTCAACCTTCTTTTTCATCTGTTGGTCAAACTTTTTTTGAAGAAATTTTACGGAAGCAGGTTTACCTAAATCCAAGGCTTGAGTCATTTCTAATACCCTTGAATCCAATTTAACATCTACTCGAAAGTGGAGGTTTTTTTTATTGACTAACTTAATTTTAGTCTTACTCCGAATATTATCAACAGTAACATAGATTTTACTAAATATAGGTTTCCTGGTGTAATTTTCATTTTTTAGGATAAGTTTTTTTAATTGTTCCGTCTTGAATCCCATTTCTTTTGTTCCGGCTTTATATTTATCCACTAATATTTTTAAATAAAAAAGATCACCTTGCTTTAATTCATCCACTAAACGGTCTTCTTGAAAAAGGCCGACCCCAGAAATAATCACATCTTTTCCCTTAACTTTTAGGATAGGCAGCACAGGGTCCCTGCCAATATCATAATAATTATGGTTAAACTCATGCAGTGTTGGAGAAATAACTTGTTCGCCCTCAACATTTTGTTTGATTAAATTGTACATATATGTCCCTAGGTTTAAATTCCCTTTATTTCTATTTTCAATTTGCATAATTTCTGAAGCCGTTTGATCAGCTATTGTTAAATAGACCATATTTCCAATTGCGGCATCTCGATTTAACGTGTCCACCAGTTGAATAATACCTTTTTTTGCCAGTTCTCGACTATAGGTAACCGAACGAAGTTGTCCTGAAACAAGCTTCTGATTGGATTGAAGATTTTCTTGTTGTCTTAAACCTTTGGTTGTTTTAGCATAAGATGTAATTACTTTCGTTGCCGCTCGCGTCATCGGATCAAATTTCTGAACAACCGCAGTTCCTTTAATTTTATTTTTTCCTGCTAAATCATAACCTGAGGTCGTAATTAATCCCAATTTTTCAAGTGGCTTTTGCTGTATACAACCAGCACAGAGAATCATCGTCATCAAACATATTGTCCAAAGAATTAGATTGCATTTAGGAAGCTTCTGCACTTGATTTCTTCCTCCTTAGGAACCATTTTTTCACCAATACCAGCATTGAAAGGAGTACAGGATAACAGAAGGCAGATAAAAATCCGAGTTGCGCAACAAAATCAGACAATTCATTCATTTGATACCTTGCTTTAATAAAAAACGAGCCACCCCATACGAGGATACCGATAATCCAAATCCCCTTTTTTTGTTTCCAATTAATAATTCGATTAAACCCCTTAGATGCCGCCCACAAATAGGCGCACATGTTTGGCAAGATGACTAACATCCAAAAAGAAACGGCAATAAATTCAAACCGTTCTAAGTTTGGTAACCTAACAATTTTAAACATTGATAAAACAGGCCAAATAGTCCGAGCCAACCCGTTTTCAGCGAAGAAAGTAATGCACACCATTGTCACAGCCGTGAAAAATACCGTTGTATATAAGTTCGCTATTTGTGTGTACATAAATATCTTTTTTTTATCTTTTACATATGGATATAGGAACATAAGTAGTTCAAAGCCCATAAGTGATAAAGAGGTTTTATAGACCCCATAAATAATGTGCTTCAGATCTGTGTTTAAAAGAGGCAGCAAATTTTTAGGATCAGCATACTGCATTGGTACAACTAGAATAAAAACCATCCAAAGAGTCCCTAAGACAGACATAAAAGCTACACCGACAATGATACGAATGCCGCCATTCACGGCATAAATGGTTAGGAGGATCAGAGCAAGCGATATTTGCCATGTGGGCATTTCGGGAAAAATCCACACTTGGATAATTTCAATATAATTCATCAAGATCACAAAAAAACTTATGGTCATATACATCATATAAAAAACATTCAATGCATTCCCAAGCCATTTTCCAAACACATCTACTTGAATCCCATATAAATCTGCACTTTCATATTTTTTAAGCATGAGAACTATCATCGCTAAGACAAAAGCCGAAAATAATCCTCCGAGAAAAACAGAGATCCACGCATCGTGTTTTGCTGCTATATAGACAATTCTAGGTAATCCAACAATTCCTACGCCTGTTTGTACAGAGTGTATAAAAAACATTACCAGGAATGCATTAACCAATAATCCTTCTTTTGGCTGCACATTTATTTTCATCCTGACCGCTCCTATTCATCTACATCCTTTTTTTCAACACCTTTATGTTTAGGAAAAAGCTGTTTGTCCACAGGACGATTTGTTAACGGCCTGTAGGATAAATATTGAGTCGGAAATTTGATAATACTGTACCCTAAGTCCTTCCATCTAAAGGGATAGATAGGGGTAAGGTAGGGCCTCCCAATGGTGGTTAATCTTAATAGGTGAACTAGAATAAAACAAAACGAAAACATAATCCCAATCCCCCCCCAAATACCCGCTAAAATTATGATTGGAAATCGAACCATCCGAATGGCAGTACCCATTAAATAGCTAGGTGATGTAAAAGACCCAAGGGCACTAAGTGCAATAATGATAATTAAGATATTACTTGTAAATCCTGCTTGTACCGCTGCCTGTCCGATGACGATACCGCCAACGATACCCATTGTTTGACCTACTTTAGTAGGGAGTCTTGCGCCAGCCTCCCTTAAAAGTTCGATGACAAATTCTAAGAGAATGGCTTCGAGGACTGGTGGAAATGGAACATTTGCCCTTGATTGACCAAGTGAAATAAGCAGTGCTGATGGAATAACCTCATAATGATAGGTCAAAACAGCCACATAAGCTGGAGTCAATAAGACTGAAAGAAAAATTGAAATAATCCGCAGCATCCGTAAGAAAAAGCCCATATTCCAACGCATATAGACATCTTCGGTTGATTCAAAGAAACTAAGGAAGGGTGTTGGACCATAAATAGCCGACGGGGACCGGTCCATTAATACTGCCACTCGCCCCCTCATCAAGGAAAGAGTGACTCGGTCTGGCAGTTCGGTTGACATAATTTGCGGGAAAATCGTCCAGCTATTATCCTCGATTAACTGCCCTAAGACCGTCGTATCCGGTATGTAATCATATTCTAAATCCGTAACCCTCTGCCGAAAGGTATTCACATTTTCTTCATCTGCGATATCCTTAACATAGACAAGTTTTCCAGGGGTCTTAACTCTTTTTCCAATTGTGATATCTTCCATACACAATTGTGGATCTTTTAAATTACTCCTAATAATATTTAAATTACCAATTAGAGATTCGGTAAAAGAAATCTTTGGCCCATAAACAAGTGACTCGGTTTCTGCCTTTTCAAGGGATCTTTCCACAGTTGAACCGACATTGGCAAGTATCCCATAAGGTTCACCATCGATATAAATGTACGATTTTCCTTCTATTAAGGAGGAAACAACTTCTTTTAATTGATTAGCAACCGAAAGTTCAGCAATCGGGAGAATCTGTGCAAGACTTTCCGTTGTCCATTCATTTTGTGTACTTTGCTGGACAGGTGACAAGAGAAATTCATCAAAGCTTGTTTTATCAATGAGGCTGCTTAAAAAGCAATAGACAATTTTCTTCCCATTTTTATTTAAGGTTCGAAAATTCAGATCTGAACAATCGCCTATCGCTGTTTCCAATTCTTTCTTAAGATCATCCACATTTAAACTATGCGGTTTCTTATCCTCTGATCGTTTATTTTCCGATTTCCGCTTAAACATAAGCAACACCTTAACCATTCAATTTTTTTTATCTTTACCAGAACAACTAATATTATCCAAAAGAAAAAAACAGAAGGGTGTCAGGCACCATGCGAAAAAATTCACATGGTGCCTGACACCCTTCGTTTGATAAATTTATTCAAAATAATACATTAAAGCGATTGTACCAGGCCCAGTATGGGTACTAATGGTAGGACCTGTATAATCAATTGAAAGATCCTGATAGCCTGTTAATTCTGAGATTGCTGCTTTTAGTTTAGAAGATAGTTCAATCGCTTCGGCATGAACAATGCCTGCACCAAGAATGGTTTTCTCTTTCACATCTTCCGTAAATTGTTTAGCCAAGTATTTAACCACCTGCGAATGACTTCGAACCTTGGCAACGGGGTTGTATTCAGCCCCTTCAAGGGAGGCAATCGGCTTGATATTTAATAACGAGCCAATAAATGCCTTCCCTTTTCCAATTCGGCCGCCCTTCACCATGTTTTCAAGTGTATCGACCATAATATAAAGTTTAGTATTTTCACGTATCTTGTCTAGGCGTGATAGAATTTCCTCAATACTCTTTCCCTGCTTCGCCATTTCCGCTGCTTCCTTAACCTGGAACTGGAGCGCCAACGAAATAAACTTCGAGTCAACAACCGTGACTTTAGTTTTTGTCATCTGTGCAGCGCTTTCAGCTGAACGAACGGTACCGCTCATTTTGCCTGTCATGTGGATCGATAAAACCTCATATCCTTCATCTCCGAGCCGGTCGTACACTTCAAGGAAGGTTCCAGCCGACGGCTGCGAACTTTTAGGTAATTCGTTAGATTGGTTCATCACTTGAATATATTCAGCCACATCTATGTCTACTCTATCTAAGTATGATTCTCCATTTATAGTTACGGACAATGGTACTACTACAATATCAAGTTTTTCGGCTATATCTAATGGCATGTCCATTGTTGAATCGGTTACAATTTTAATTTTTCTCAAAAAAGTCACTTCCCTACCAGTACTGCTTTGTATTATACAGTTAAGTGCAGTGGAAAGGAATAACATACATCACTTTTGATGATTTTTTAAAATTAGGCTGTGTTAAACTTGTCTGTTGATTTCCGTTCCAGGCACTTCGCTTTCCGCGGGCGTGCCGGGGAGCCTCCTCGTCGCTTTGCTCCTGCGGGGTTCCCCTGCCCCGTACTCCCGCAGGAGTCTTCGCGCCTTCCACTCCAATCAACAGAGTGCTAAAATCAACATTAACCTTTAACACAGCCTAAAATTAAAAAGCACCGCTGGGGGAATCCCTGCGATGCTCTGAATGCATTAAGCGTTATTCTTTAATTCTCCTATTTTAAACAAGCGTTCATAATCAGGCCATTTCATGATCTTTTTCAAATAATCTTTAAAGGAATAGCATTTTTTCAAGCTTTTTTCCTCGTAGAGCGACGTAACATACGTCTGTAAACGGACTTGGATCATAAATTTATAAGCGCTATCTTCCTCCAATACAGGAATTTCAATAATTTTAACCTTCTGTCCAATATCATTTTTGAACTCTAGGCTCTTGAATAACAAAATATCAATCCTCTTTTTCACCCGTTTGTGTATATTATACACCCAATGCGGTTCGAAATGTGTCTTATTCTGCTTGGAATGAGAAATATTTATGAATTTTTTAATAGTCATTAGTTATTACCCAATAATAAAAACAGGTCAATATGATGGGCTGGTTTTCTCATCAAGGTTGGTTAAAATAGAAGACTTTCATGAAAACCGTAACTACTTTAAATTTCAGTCCTGGATGAAAGAACTGAACAATTGCTAAAAAATTGCCCCCATTCCTATTGAAATGAGGGCTCACTTTTTGCTATTCCAGCTTATTTACGCTTCAACCATTTCTTCTGTTTCCTCTTCTTGCTGCTTTTTCAACCGTTTACGGTAAACAAATTTTGATAGATTAATGCTGATTTCATAAAGCAATAAAAGTGGTACGGTTACCACAAAATCAGACATAAAGTCTGGTGGCGTGATGACGATCGCGATAATAATAAGCACGAAGTAAGCATATTTACGAATTTTTGAAAGAACAAACGGATTGATAATACCCAGCGAAGTTAAAAACATAACAACAACTGGAAGTTCAAATAATACCCCGAATGGCAGCGTCATGTTTAAGATAAAACTAAAATATCTTTCGGCTGTGAAGTTTGTGACAAACATATCTTTACCTATGTTCACTAAAAAGTCTAACACCATAGGGAAAATGACAAAATATCCAAAGGCTAGTCCAATAATAAATAAGAAAAATAAAGCTGGAACATAGGAAAGGGTTATTCTTCTTTCATTCGGTTTCAATGCTGGTCTGACAAACAGCCAAATTTGTAAGGCGAGGACAGGAATGGTTCCTGCCACGGCAATTACGGTTGCCAGCATAAAATAGATCCACATAATATCACTAGGGCCGAGAACTAGTAATTTTTCATTTCCAACAAACCATTTATAGATATCATCAACATAAATAAAACCGACAATAAAAAAAACTACAAAGGCAAGTGCAGAAATAATAATCCGTTTGCGCAGTTCTTCTAAATGATCCACTAAATTTAATTCTCTATCATCCATGTACTTCCCCTGCCATTATCAAAAGATTAAAAAAGAGCACGTGCTTGTACTCTAGGTAAAACAACTTCAGTTATGATTATATACGAAATGTACCATGAAATTCCTTAGTCAAAAGGATATTTATAAAGAAGAAAAGGCGTAAGACGGAAATCTCACACCTTATTTAGTCAAGTTTTTCTTTTCTTCATCAATGTCGCTCATTACATCATCTGTGAGTTCACGAGTAGACTTTTTAAATTCCTTTAAGGTTTGTCCGAAAGCACGTCCGATTTCTGGAAGTTTCTTAGGTCCGAAAATAATTAATGCAAGTGTTAAAATCAAAATCAATCCGGGTACTCCGATATTTGAAAACATGGATGTACAGCCCCTTTAATTGTTATGTTATTGCTACTATGATTATATTACCTAAAATTCAATTTAGGTAAGTTATCATCAATAATTCATAGTAATTTCACAATATCAACTAAACATCATTGTAATATTTAGTGTTTCTTATCACATTATAAATTACTACTGACAATTTAACAATTACAACTAATGAAGTCAATCATTTAATTGTTATTTACACATTAGACTTTCGATTATATATTCTAAACTCATAATCATACGGATTTTTATCATCTCTTAGGCCTTTTTCAAGAGAAGCTAATTCCCATTCGCTTGAATCAAACTCAGGAAAAAATGTATCGCCTGGAAATTTATCATGAATAAGCGTAATGTAGAGCCGGTCAGCAGCACTGAATGTCTCTTTGAATATTTCTGCTCCGCCAATCACAAAGATTTCATCGTTTTCCTTCTGGCAATACTTGACAAACTCCTCAACGGAGGTAATAACCGTACAATCTTCACTGTGGTAATCAGCTTGGCGGGTAATCACAATATTCTCTCTGCCTGGAAGAACACGGCCAATGGATTCATGCGTTTTTCTTCCCATCGCAATGGGGTGGCCCATTGTAACCCGCTTAAAGAACTTTAAATCCTCAGGTAAATGCCAAGGAAGTTGATTATCTTTCCCAATCACTCTATTTTCGTCCATTGCGACGATAAAGGAAATCATACACTCACCACTCCTTTTATATGTGGATGTGGGTCATAGCCTTCAAGTGTAAAGTCTTCATACTCAAAAGAGTAGATATCTTTAACGGACGGATTTATTTTCAGGACAGGCAAAGCACGAGGCTCTCTCCCCATTTGTAACTTTACTTGTTCGAGATGATTTTGATAAATATGAACATCACCGAATGTATGGATAAATTCGCCTGGTTCTAGGTCACATACTTGGGCGATCATCATTGTTAGAAGCGCATAGGATGCAATGTTAAACGGAACGCCAAGAAAGACATCTGCTGACCGTTGGTACAGCTGACAGGACAATTTACCGTCTGCCACGTAAAATTGGAACATGCAGTGGCACGGTGGCAGCGCCATGTTGTCAATTTCCGCCACATTCCAAGCATTAACCAGAAGTCTTCTGGAATTAGGATTTGTTTTGATTTGGTCGATGAGTTCGCTAATTTGATCAACAGTTTTACCGTCAGCCCCTGTCCATGATCGCCATTGGTGGCCATAGACCGGACCCAATTCACCGTTTTCATCGGCCCACTCATTCCAAATACGGACGCCATTCTCCTGTAAATATCCAACGTTGGTATCTCCGTTTAAAAACCAAAGTAGTTCATAGATTATTGATTTTAAATGCAGTTTTTTCGTAGTCATGAGCGGAAAGCCTTCCGCTAAATTAAATCTCATTTGGTAACCGAAGGTGCTAATCGTGCCCGTACCTGTTCGGTCGCCCTTTTCGTTTCCATTTTCAAGGACATGCTTACATAAATCTAAATATTGCTTCATCCCGGACAACTCCCTTATCTGCACATATTCATCTATTTTAACAATCAAAATCTAATTAGTGAAGCGATAGCTGTTTCATAAATTGAAATGTTTTCGGTGCTTTCATCCGTAATAGTTCTTTTGAATCAGAATTTAAAAAGTACAGCGCGAATGACTCTGCAAAATATTCCTCTGGATATTGAAAATAGCTGTTTCCTGGAAATAATTGTTCATGTTCATTTTCCACCAAATTCATAAATTCTTTCGAACCACTAATTTCATTGAACACATAGTGATCGATGGAATGCGCCAGTTCATGTAATTCTAAATTTATCGAACCGTGTCCTTGTCCTTTATCGCTCGCACCGATTTTAACTAATACCACTTTAGAACCACCAATTCCAGGGACATCATCCCAGGTTACATTATTGGTATACCCCCTAGGAATTTTCCCTTTCAGGTGACTTGCCGTTGGATTATCCGTAAGTTTTCCAGTAAATAATTTCATGCTGATTCCGTTATTAATTATTTTTTCTAATATAGAGTCAGGAATCGAGTCAATTCGGTTAATTATTTCTGCTGCTTCTTTTTGATCAAAACCTTGCTTAGGTAAGACAATAATTTGATCGAGGAGTGATAATGATTGATTGACTTTAAGTGATTGGTAGAGCAGAGAATTCGTAGAATAATCACCAAGCAAAACACCGGCACCAGAAGCCTGCGAAGTAGTGATTGATGATAGAAACAAACCAGCGATTAATACTGAAACGATAGTTTTTCGCACCCTATCATCCCCTTGTCATTCATAGATTACTTGAATTATAACATGGGAACACGAATGCGGTTTCAGAAAATTATATGGAATTACTGGATAAAAAAAGGGAAGAAGCTGCCATAACGGCAGCTTCTTCAAGTTACACTTCTAAACCATAATTTCGGCAAAGGGCTGCTAATCCACCAGCAAAACCACTGCCAATTGCGTTAAATTTCCAATCACCATTATGACGATAAAGTTCACAAAATACCACAGCTGTTTCGACGGAAAAGTCCTCGCCAAGATCAAAGCGCAATACCTCATTCTCCGTTTCTTCATCAACAAGACGGACAAAAGCGTTAGAAACTTGACCGAAATTCTGAAATCTTGCATCCGCATCATGAATGGTTACTGTAATGGCGATTCGCTGTATATGTGATGGAACTTTACTGAAGTCAATCTTGATCTGTTCATCATCGCCGTCACCTTCACCTGTTCGATTATCTCCTGTATGTTCAACCGAACCTGAAGGGTGGACGAGTTGATTGTAAAAAATAAAGTCCGAATCGTTAACGACTCTTCCATTCGCATCAGCTAAAAACGCCGATGCATCCAAGTCAAAGTCATTTCCGCCATGATAACGATTTGTATCCCAGCCTAGGCCCACTATTACTTTCGTTAAGCCTGGGTTTGTTTTTGTTAAATCAATCCTTTGCCCTTTAGACAAGTTAATGCCCATAAGGAATCACCTCTATTCGAACGTTTTAACGATACTTAACTAAAGGAACGAACGACTTCACTAAGGCTTGCTGCATTTGTCCCACTTCCAATAGCTGCAAACTTCCATTCATTGCCGTGACGATAGATTTCTCCTGTCACAAGGCAAGTTAAACCGCTGTAATTGTCTGTTAGGTTGTAGTGAAGTAACTCTTGATTATTTCCTGGATTTACGACCCTGATAAATGCATTTTTAATCATTCCAAAATGCTGCTTCCTCTTAACACAGTCATAAATATTTACAACGAAAACAAGTTTCTGAATATTGGCCGGAACACGGCTTAAATCGATCATTACCTGCTCGTCATCGCCGTCACCATCGCCTGTTAGATTATCTCCTGAGTGTTGTACACTGCCATCGTTGCTTCGCAAGTTTCCAAAGTATACAACATCCTTGTTGTTTTGAAGCTTATCGTTTGCGCCCAGCATAATTACTGAGGCATCACAGTCCACATTAGCTGCACTGCCGCCGCCAAACAAACCTCCGAATAAGCCGCCGCCACCGCCGCTTTGAACTGGATCCCATCCTAAACCGACCATGATTTTAGATAATCCCGGATTGCTTTTTGTTAAATCCACACGCTGACCTTTTTGTAAATTGATAGCCAATTTAATCACTCCTATTAAAAATTTTTATATTAAGATTGTTTCAATTTTTTAAAGTTATCTTGCAGCTGCTCTAAACGTTTGGTGCCTTCAGCCCGCATTCGTTTATTTTCTTCTTCAATAGCCTTGGTTTCCTGCATACCCTTTATGATAATGTTCCACGATTCTTCAATCGTCTCAATTTTAATACTTGGACCACCAGCTAATCTCGCAATATCGGTACTTTGCTGCGAAATGTTCTGCGCATTCTTAAGAAGCATTTCGTTTGTCCTGCGGTCTAATTCACTCATCGAATCAGCCACTAGCTTTTGTCTTTTTGCTGCCATCGCTTGAATTAACCCATTCTTAAAAATCGGAATGGTCGTGACGAATGCCGAATTAATTTTGCCAATCAGTTTTGTATTTCCTCTTTGTAAAAGGCGAATTTGAGGAGCAGTTTGCAGAGCCACCATTTTTGCCATTTCCAGATCATAGATGCGCTGTTCCAATAACTCAATCACATTTTTGAGCGAGTCCAATTGCATGGAGGCCATCTGATCCCCGGCTGCTGTCCGGGCTTCAAGCTGTGGAAGTTGATTATTCTTTAATTCCTCTACTTTTATTTCACCCGCAACAATATATTTTTCAAGTGTCAAATAGTATTGATAGTTTTGCTCATACATTTGTTCAAGCATATTGGTTGAATCAACCATTTCATGCTGATATTTGGATATTTCTATGTATACCTTATCAATTTCAGACCCCATCGTTTGGTACTTGCCGAACAGCTTTTCGACCATCTTTTCACCCTTTTTGAAAAGCTTTCCGAAAAGTCCGCCTGACGTCTTTTGAAAGTCCTTTGCATCAAACTTATCCATGATGCGGCCCAGTTGTTTAAGAAGTTCCCCTGAGTCCTCTACTTTCGTTGTCCGCATATTATTTAATATCTGGTCAGAAAAACGGGAAATTTGAACAGCAGGTTCCTTCCCAAACTCTAACACTTGAATTTGGTCACGTTCATCAATCGTCCGGGCCAAATTTTGAATTTCAGGTTCTTTTCGAAGCGCAAGTTTAATGTCAGAGACTTTTGTTTCTGTAAGGATGTCATCTGCACCTGCTGGCGTTAAGCTGCTTGATGGATTAGGCGTAAGATTCACTTATTAATCTCCCCTTAAATTTTTTAAGATTCCTTGGAAAAGCCCTTTTTTGAAAATGGAGGGTTCCTTAAACTCCAATTCAAAAACAACATCTTCGAGCCAATGCTTATCAAATAACCGTTCGTCAAGAAAATTTTCAATATCATTATGGCCAGGAGGATTATACAGGATGATATCAATCCCAAATTGATTTAAAAGTAAAAGCAGAGCTGCATCAGATCTTGACAGCATACCGGCCATTTCATTATTGAAAATGATTAACTTCGGAACATGTTGGGAGTAGTCAAATTTCTCAATCAACTGAATAATCGGTTTAGGCATAAACAAGGCCTGGGTAAATAAATACATTTTTACGTCTTCTATCGTTTCCGTTGGCAGGGGCTTTAAACCTGGTTTATTACATATTCTTCTGACTGCGTTAGCAATTCCTTTTTGTAAGCCGGTGGAAAGGAATGAGTAGGGCCAATAATGTGACTTCATCATGATTTCAGGGTTAATCAAGCCGTCCTTACCGTGGGCATTTCGATAATGAAAGCGAAAGTCACTCGTGCTTTCCATCGTGATTGGCAAACGTCGAATCAGTAAACTATGTTCTAATTCACTCAGTGATTGCAAGCGGTCCCAGTACTCTTTACGATTCTTACTCACTCCCTGAACCTTAGCAAAGATGGAAGGAATTTTAACTTGTCCGTTCCCTACCTCAAAATCAGGCCGAATCATTGCTATTTCTTTGCCAAGGATAAAAAGTTCATCATACGTGGTTTTTAACGTAATTGAAGACGGTGTGTAATCCCTTAATTGCCATGGCTTGTAAAGGCCAGAACCCTCTTGGTTTAAAATGGTCTCAAGTTCTTTAGAGGCTCGGTAAGCAACCGTTGCTTTACGCGTGCGCTTTGCCTTAGGGAATGGTTCTGCAGGGATCCGATTAGGGTATCCATGAGAGAATATCGGCTCATTCATCATCCCTTCTAAGATATCCTTACCTTCTGGGTGGAAAATGACCAGATCACAGCCTAGCTTTATTAAATAATATAAAAAATATTGATGACTTTTCTTAAAATCGCCATACCACAAAAATTTTGGCATTTCTTTTTGTGGATCGCACTTTTCCAAAACTGGCTCTAAATGATTGATAGACCATTTCACTAGATCAACCAGGACCCGTCTTAAATCATGGTTGACTAAACCGTCTTTTTCAATCTTCGCGAACATCTCTAATGTTGCAATCATCGCTTCGCGCAGTTTCCGATGAATAACTGGGACCCTGGATTTCAACAATAGCTGTTCCCCTTCAAGAAAAGCTGTAAATCGGTTGATGGACAGCCTTTGTTCTCGATGGATATTGATAACTTTTTGAATGGATTGAAAGTGGTGGTTATTAATCGTTTTATCCAGTGACTCTTCACTTAATAAATGCAGATTCCATTCTGGAATATTCACATAATCAAAGAGCTGGTTATAATAGTGGTCCTGGTCAATAGGTATTCCAAGGAACTTCCCAATTACTTGCCCAATGTGAATGGTGCCATTTTCTAATGAATAAAATGGCCGCTCTGGCAGTGGCTTCTTCAGCAAAGCCTGCCAATTTTCATATGAAAGGGCGACAGGTTGGGCCTTTAACTGATTATATGATGGATTCATTCATAATCCCTTCCCTCTAGAAGCGAAAGCTTTTTTTTCAAGCGTTTAGAAAATTATGTAAGGTTTCCATAACATCATATCACAGTTATTTAATTGGTTCATTTGTTTATACGAAACTCCTTAAAAAATGTTTCATACAACATGTATTTCCCTAATTCTTCACCTTTTTCCTTGTCCTTACATACTATTGAGTACTCACACTAAAGTAGGTGACTCAAATGCGTTTTTTATATAAGCGGCCGCGGATGGAGCAGATACAAGAGGAATTGGATACCGTTATGGATGTAATGGTTTCAGATGTTTTTGTTTATCTAGATTTATTTGTTTTCAGTTTCATCTTTACGTTTCTACTATCTCCAATATTGCAATCATTAGCCTTGTCAGTCCTATTCTGCTTAGGAACGTATAGTTTATTTTCCTGTGTTTATTTTTTCGTTATTACCCGAAAAGAGAAAAAAATTAAACTGTAAGACGAAGCAGTTGTAGAAATTGCAGGATAATCTCCTCCCCTGCACCGATCCCCTTATTTTTTGTCAGAGTATAATCATTGGTGCCTGACACCCTTGCCAGTTCCCCGTGGGCCGGGACAAAACGATAGTGGCAGTTTTTCAGAAAGTCCCAATCTAGTATGGAGTCCCCCGCACCAGCAATTACTTTCATTCCTTCTCGTTTTGAGATATATTCAAGTGCGTCTCCTTTGCTAATTGCTCGAGGGATAAAGTAGAGTTTTCTCCCTTGTAAGGAGATTCTCCATCCATTTAGAACTGCCACTTTATGAATCACTTGGAGATCAGAAGCAGGTGGAAGACTGTTTAAGATGAAATAGAAAAATAAATTTTCTGCCTGCTTCATTTGCCCATCAAATTGAAAACTTTCCTTTTTTAACTTAGCAAGCAGTTCCTTTTGGGTAACTGATTCCTCCGTCATACGGTTGATAATATGTGCTGACCACTCTTTCAACAACATACCCTGATAAATGATATTGGCCCCATTTGAAGTGATTGCATATTTAATTGCAATGTCATCCTTAAAAATATGAAAACGGTTAAATTGTTCCGTTGTCCTTGTGGTAACTGGAATAAATAAACTATTCATTGCTAACTCTTTTAATGCTGAAAAGGATGTTTCAGTCATATAGGCAACCCAGTTATCGTCTTTTCTTTCAACTGGTTTAAGAAGGCTTGGATCATCGTTACCTAGATCCTCAATCGCCCGGTTTGAATAAACCAATGTACGGTCAAGGTCAGATGCAAAAATCATACATTACTCTCCTTAACCGATTTAATTAAGCCGCAGCATAAATACTTTAAGTTTGGATATGGTACGACTTCTACTCCCTTTTCTTCTGCGAGCATAAGAATATGTTTGACGAATGGACTTGAAGGATCACGCATCAGAATTTTCCATGGAACCCTGCGAAGTAATACTCTCGTTGTTTCGCCAACCCCTGGTTTAATAAAATGAGGGCTCCCAATTCCAAATTCAGTTTGAATTCGTTTGACGTCCTCCATCCCTAGGAATCCCGTTTCTATTCTTTCGTCAACCATGTTTCGAGCGACCTCAGCAGCTTCCACAGAAATGGTTCCAAATTCCTTACTAATCAAATCAATATATTGATTTGAAACATCGATGGGAATCAATTCCTGGTAATACTTAGCTCCATGGAAATCATCCTTGCCGATATATAGATCATTTAAAACGGTTCTGCTTACCAACCCAGATACGGTTGAGTTAAGACAAGCGCTTGGGATTAAAAAATCTTCCCTTGTTCCAAACAATGTCGTGCAGTAGCCGGGATCAGCAATAACTGCCAATGTGTCATCCAGTGAGACCCCGTATTTTTTTTTGTACTCGTGACAGGCTTTTGTCAATTCTTTCGAAATGGCCCCCTTACCTGTCCATCCATCAACAAACTGAATTTCAGCATTAGGGTGTTGAGTTAAAATGTAATTCAAGGCATTTTCATCGATCCCTCTATCACGAATGATAGATATACTATAATGCGGCACTGAAACATGGTAGTTCAAGTGTATATATCTTTTTATCAAAATTCCAACCGGTGTTCCTGCACGTGCAAGGGACACGAGCACAGTCTTATCACCTTTCGATTGATAGATTCGTTCGGCCACAATCCCAATGCATAAGGCCACTTTTTTCTTATACTCCTTGAGAGTGGACCAGAATAATTCCACATAGGCATTTGGCGGCTGGTACTCGATAGGTAACGATTCACTGTAGTGAACACCTGATTGAACCTTCATTTCTCGATTCTCTGTGGTATCCTCTAGAGAAATCTCACTTAAATCCTTTAATAGAAATTGAACGTCCTCCGCTTTATAACTTCCGATGCTTGCTGGTTTATTGGTTGTGCTTTTCATTTTGTTCCCCTCGATTATTAGAAAAATAGACGAGCCTAATCATCTTTATTTGTAATTTCTCTAGTTCTTTCAGAAGCGGCTGTAAACTCTCTAATTCTACTTTTCTTTCCATGAAAACAAATAATTCATCGTAGAATCCTGGAGGGATGTTGTAAACAAAGTGTGTAATCGATAGGGCTTCCGGATTTGGAAAAGATACACCGAACCTTGCCCCATAACCCACTTTGTTTTCGATGAAGATAGGGCTGCGGGTGGTCGATTGATAAAATACCCCATTGCCCATGAGAGATGCGAGTTTCATGGGAAGATACATAAACTCTCCCGTTCCTAAGCAAAGAGTCTTATTCCCCGATCTTTTTTGATTCAATTTCGCCGCAGCTAGAGAGGCTATATGGTGAAGATTATTATTTTCTGAACTACTCAGACCAAATCGACCTGTTTCGTAAATAAATGCTGATTGATTCATTGGGTTATCCACTGATAAGGTTGTTTTCGAAAAAAAAGAAGATATGTCAACCCATTCTACGGTTGCCTTGGCATACTTTTTCCTTTCGGTGATTGGCGAGTGGTTTGCTATTTCTCGCATCTGCTTCACCTGTACCTTACCCGTTATCAAACTTACGACATTAATTTTTATACCAAGTTCCTGTTGAAACTGTTGAAATCTTTTTCGATCTTGTTCTGAACGCCAATCCAAAATGGAAACGATCGTATAAACACGTCTCGGGAATTTATTATGAATGGATTTGATAATATTTAAGGCCGTTTTACCAGTGGTCAATTCATCATCAACAAGGATTATTTCTCGTTCATTTTGAATCATCTCTAACGGAATATAGCAGCGGTGGGATGTTGCATGAGAATGCTCTTCTTCAAAGGTAATTTCCGGTCTCATCTGCTTGATTTCTTCCCGAGTGGTATGGAAATATTCGGCGTTTTGAAAACAATCAAAGAAGGCATGCCCCAGCGCTGTGGCCGTTTCAGCAAAGCCAATCACAACTGGACTAACATGTGTAGGAATAAACGCCCTACTCTTGTATATTTCTTCTCTATAAAATGAGGTTAATAGTTTCTCCGTTTCTACATATTTGATTCCCTGAACCATTTCTAAATATCTGGCACCTAGGAGGGCAGCAGTCAACAGCCCTTTATGGGGATTTATCGGGATATGTTTACCAAGCACCTTACTTACGAAAAGGAACGAACGCTTCTTATTTATCCTTGCCGCCATGGTAAATAACTCTTGGATGGATAACTCATACGGATTTTTAGTCACTTCTATCTCGGTTTCAATCGATTCTAAAATATTATACGTATACTTCTTTTTTGATAAGGTCGATGGTTGTGAATTCTTCATGCAGCACCCCGTATAACTTTGATTTTAAGATGGTTTTCTTAGCCCAATAATAGTGAGGTTTAATCTCATTCATTTTATTTTCAAAATTACTTTTCATTACACCAATTTCCCCTGTTGCTGCTGCAATGATATTGCTGGCATCAATGAATTCTTCGTAGGAAACCACATTAAGGGCTTGAACGACTTTGATATGTGTGGGATGGATGATCGTTTTTCCAGTTAGCCCGTTTGCGATATCCATGAGGATTTCCTGAATTAATCCATCCATATGATCATCAATTAACCTCGCCCGCCATTTCAGCCCTTCATCGCCATACCTTTCACGAAAAGGGGTTTGCCTTAACTGTGGTTTGAGCATTCTTTTTTTCGAAGAAAAATACTCCCAGACAGGACCAGAAACAACGTAAGGACTGTCAAAACGTTGAAAGACATTGATTATGTCAGAAATGCAATCTCTCAAAACAGCAATATCATACACCGTTGTATCTGCACTTCGGCGTATTCCATATAATCCACTAAAATCGGTCGCCCCAATCCGGACATTTAGAATATGTTCCTTGAAGCGATCAAGCAGGTTTTTTATACTTATTAATTCTTCCATTCTTGATTCTTTTTGGATGACCTTAGCTGTCTCCAAAACCGGCATAGCATAAAATGGATGCTGCTTAGTATGAACTCGACTTACCTCTAATAATAGTTCTTCACCTGTTTCGGCGCTGAATTTTGGAAGCACTACCCCTGTTAGAAGATGAATGGCATCAGTTAATTGACCGGTTACCCTTTTAAACTGCTCGAGATTTCGAATTCTGATAAACATTAGTGGGAGATCCCTATAGCTTAGGAATCCCTTATTCATTTCTGCATGTAACATTACCAACTCATGGATGAGCATTGCCTCCGCATCCATTACCTCGTGATCCCCTACGGCATCTTCCAAGTCGATGACAAGAGAGGTTAATCCTTCATGCTTTTTAGATAATATTTCTTGATGAATATTAGGGCGTGTTGCTGGCATATAAAGAGTAGCTCCCAAACCATAGGATAGGAGTTCGAGGTTAGAATATTTAGTAAATGTCTGCGGTTTTTGATAGAAGAAGCGTTTAATTTCATCCTCGTAAAAGTATGTAAAAAATTCCATAACCAATTTCTCCTCTTTTAAAGCTAAAAAATAGAGGAGACGGACTCTCGTCAGCTCCCCTTTTTAATCAATAGTTTATGATTGGTTTTGTTTACTGGCTTCTTTCTTTTTATTCATGAAGTGAACAATAAAGGTAGCGCCAAATGTTATAGCGAGAATGATAAAGAAATGTAATGATTCAATATGAATGTTAAATAACGGTAAAGTTAATGCCATCTTAATAGAAATAATCAGGATTAAGATATAAGCAGTGGTTTCAAGTTCTGGAATTCTGTCAATTAAGGTAAGGAATACACCAGCGACACCTCGCATCATTAACACACCGAGGATACCACCTACAAACAGAATCCAAACTTGGTTGCTGACCCCAAATGCAGCAAGAACGCTATCGACGGAGAAAGCAATATCCATTAATTCAACAGCTGCTACGGTTCCCCAGAAAGTACCAAATAAACGGATTAGTAAGCCACCTTGATTAATTCCTTCTGCTTCCTCTTCATCATGACCAGTATCGCCTTTTCGCTTATCGATGAAATACTTAATCGCTAACCAAGCAAGATACGCAGCCCCAAGAGCTTTGATGACCCAAAACTTGATTAAGTATACTCCAATTCCAATTGCGATAAATCGGAATATATATGCTCCTAATAAACCGTAAAACAAAGCTTTTTTCCGCTTTTGAGGCTCCAAGTGTTTCACCATTACGGCTAAAACAAGAGCATTATCTGCAGAAAGCAAACCTTCTAAAATAATAAGTGTTCCAATAAGTCCCCAGCTGACCGGATCTACTAATATCTTACCCCACATATCTAAATCAAAAAATTGTGCATATGTGTCCAAGATATGATTAATAACTGACATTTAGAATAATTCCTCCCAAGTTGTTAAGAAAGTTTTTGTAAAAAGACCCAGTATCAAACTGGATCTTTTACAATTAATAATTAACCAATTTGTAAGCCGAAGTCTGTAGCAAGTGCTGCTAATCCGCCTTGATAACCGCTGCCGATGGCACTGAACTTCCATTCACCATTGTGGCGATATAATTCACCGACAACAATGGCTGTTTCAATCGAGAAGTCCTCACCTAAATCATAGCGAATCAATTCTTCCCCATTAGCTTCATTATAGATACGGGCATAGGCATTTGAAACCTGTCCAAAGTTTTGGTTTCTGCTATCGGCATCATGAATTGTAATAGTAAAAGCAATGCGTTGAATATTAGCAGGAATCGTTGTAAGATTTACTTTTACACCCTCGTCATCACCATCGCCAGCGCCTGTTCGATTATCACCAGTATGTACTACAGCACCATTTGCCCCTTGAGGATTATTATAGAAAATAAAGTCAGTTTCATTCGTTACTTTCCCATTTTCCCCCAATAAGAAAACGGAAGAATCTAGGTCAAAATCATTGCCGCCATCATATTTGTTCGTGTCCCAACCTAGTCCAACGACCACATTTGTTAATCCTGGATTGGTTTTTGTTAAATCAACTTTCTGACCTTTTGATAAACTTACTGCCATTTTTCATTCCTCCAATTTAAGTAATAGTCTATTTACGAGTTTGTCATAAAAAGGTTTCAATTATTATAATAAATTTTTTTTGTGCTTATTAGCAAATCACTTAACTCATCCATTTGGGTGGTGTATTTTTAGCCCAATAAATGGCGCCCAATTCATGGTGGTTCTGAAAATCATCGTGATAGGTGTGATAATGAAAATTAAACCAGTAGCCTTCTTGTGGCGGATTATCCCGTCTCACATGGAAACGAAGGACATCTTTATCAGTACCTCGATTTTTAATATTAAATATTTTCTCCGAATGGCCTGCTCCGGGTTGTTCTGTAATAGTGAGATTTTTTAAATCTTCTTCAGGAAATTGAATGGCCATATCCTCAAGCGCACTTTCGATATTCGGTAAAATAATTTCTTTGAATTCATTTTCGATGACAGGTTTTATTTTGGTACCAAATTTCTGATAAGACTGGATTTCTGCTTGTTTCATCAGATCTTCTATAAATTTGTCTCTATTAAACTCGGATTCTTCCTCAAAATTGTTCAGTTGTCCATATGCATTTTCTGTTGACGGCGATTCAAACGTATCAAGATCGGTGAAATTCTCTGCTTTTATATGGTCCATTAATTGTGTTGGTGTAACAAGTCCAAATGTTAAAACGGATACTAGTACAAATAACGTTTTACGGACCCAATTATTCATTATTAATCACCTTATTCTTTATCAATTTTCTATTATTATTTCAAATTAGTTACTATAAAAATATTATACTGCTTTTTTCATATAATTGGAAAAATTTCCGTCTTCAACACAAAAAAAAATAAAGTAGGGAAACCTTTCTCAAGGCTTCCCCCTTATCAAACCGTACGTGCCCTATTAAGGCATACGGCTTACCAAATGTTACAATGTTTATCAAGAGGATGCGTTCCAGGCATTTTGCATCTTTTGAAGTCGGTGAGGAGAATAATATTCCTCACCTTTTGCTTTTGAACGTTTGATGCTGTTTTGAAGGTCCCTTTTTGCTTTACTAGTCATTTCGTTTAAATACTGTTCCTTTGTGTACCCATATGCTTTATTTAAATAGAGCCAATATGTGGGAATCAGATTAATTTTGAGAAAGAAGGCTTTACTCCAAAGACTACGCATCTTCCTCTCTTTTCTTTGCGAGGGATGATTATGAATAAAAGCCACCCTTAGTCTTTTTCTTATGTAACCATCTAGAGAAGAAAGGGTTCTTCGAACCCACCTTGTAATACAATGGTTTGAAATCCCTAATTTTATATTTCCTTTTACTGCATCAACTACAGTTAGGTAGTAATTGACTTTCCCCCTGATTATAGGGTTAACACGTTCAATCCACTCTTCCTTACTCAATGTAAGTGTTTTGCGTGTCTTTTCCTTTATCTTAAGACGAAAGTCTTTAATGGATTCTTCCTTTGGTGTTACATGAAAGACAGGCTTTTTGTCTTTCTTTCCTTCTCTCCAATGGTGAAATGTAAAGCCAAGAAAATCGAAATCGTCTTTCTTAAAATCTACTATTTTTGTCTTTTCTTTAGAAATTTCTAGTCCGAGTTCTTTTAACTTATCCTTGGTTATTACGGCAGCCTTCTTAATATCCTCTTTTGTTTTAGCAAATAGTAGAAAATCATCTGCATAACGGACAAATCGTATCCCGTTTAAATCCCATTCCCAATCCATTTCGTTTAGATAGACATTGGCAAGGAGAGGTGAAATGACACCACCTTGAGGTGTCCCGTAATCAGAATGAATGGTTTTCCCCTCTTCCATATGCCCAGCTTTGAGCCATTTCTCAATCATATTAAGGACCGTACGGTCCGATACATATTTCCTTAATACTAGAAGGAGATTATTATGAGGTATGTTATCAAAGAATCCTTTAATATCACAATCGTAAATATGATTATAACCAGATTCTATGTTCCATAAAATTAATTGTAACGCTCGTTTGACTCCACGATTTGGACGGTAACCCACTGACCAATTGTGAAAGAGCATATCTTCGAATTTTGGTTGTAATACGTTTACCACACTCTGTTGCACAATACGGTCTTCTATCGTAGGGATTCCAAGAGGACGCCTCTTACCATTCTTCTTGGGAATGTATACTCTTTTTACTGGTTGAGGTTGATACGATTTTGCCCTTAATTTGTTAAGGAGGATTTGAATGTTCTCATCTAATTTAGCTTCATAACTTTCAATGGTTTCTCCGTCAATCCCACCTACACCTTTGTTTTCTTTTACTTTAAGAAAACTTTCGGTTAATTTACGGTCAAATAAGAGTTGTCCATATACACTATGTAATTTCATTTTCCACTCTTGATTCATTGCATATTCCACGCCTTTCCTTGATGTACATTCAAACGGTTTTACCGCAGTAACATGATTGTTGGCATTACATCTTGTTCATGGCTTGGAGCCATAGGTTATTCCCCTTCCGTTCACTCGATGTTCTGGTCATCAAGTTACTCCCGTACTATGAGAATGTCTGACTACTCCACCTGTTCTTTGTCACTTCGGATTACCCTTATAGACTAGAACCCTGCCTGTTCGGTAAGGTGGAGTCCTCACGGGGTCATCGCATTTCCCTTCTAAGCATACCCTGCACCATCACGCTATAAGTTACATTTTCTCGTTCTGACTTCTGAGGAAAATGTCTCCTGAGTGGGCTTCCTTACTCTTCGAAAAGTCGCCAACTTATCTCGCCGCCGTGCTTCACACTTATTGCATTAGGGTCTACCTATTCGCTTACGGGTCTCTCGACTTTCCGCATCTCCTTCAGACAACACCTCACGGTGTTGCCCTAGATTAAGCTTCCCAAGCTAGGTCAGTCTCCTTGGGTATGGATTTTCACCATCTGGGATTCCTATTCATTATCCTCACCAAGTCGTTTCACCGAGATGACGTCTCTTTCAGATAATGAAAAAGAAGAGTGTCGACTGAGTCAACACTCTACGCGACTGCCCGTCGCACAAAGAGGATGTCGGCTGACATCCTAATTAATAATTAACAATGGGCTTCGAATGCCCCAAGTAAATTATGCATTACTGATTCCATCGGCATTCCTTCAATATCATGTCTTGGAATAAAATGAACAACTTGTTTATCTTTTAATAATGCCATTGAAGGAGATGATGGTTCAATTCCTTCAAAATACTCACGCATTTTTGCGGTTGCTTCTTTATCCTGTCCAGCAAACACGGTTACGATATGATTCGGTTTTTTCTCGCTATTTAGGACAGCTTGAGTTGCCGCAGGACGAGCCAACCCAGCCGCACAACCGCATACGGAATTTACGACAACAAGCGTTGTACCACTCACATTTTCCATAAATTGTTCTACCTCTTGTGCTGTTGAGAGCTCTTCAAAACCAGCTCTTGTTAATTCTTCACGCATCGGTAAAACCATTTGTTTCATATATTCTTCATATGCATTTGACAATTTTAATCACTCCGTTTCGGTTCATACACTTTAGAATACCTAATCTACTGCTTATTTGCAATTTTATTCAACGCTCTTCCTGGCTTCCGTCATCTGCTTCCAAACAGAACCCTTTGCTTCTGAGCCGCCTTCTATTCTTTCGATTGCCATTTTTATTTGCAAACTGACTTCAAACTCCGAATCATTTTCGGCAGCTTTTAATGCTGGAAGTGCTTTTGCATCGCCTGCTTCATATAAAAACATAGCTGCCCGCCAGCGGACAAGCTTGCTTCTATCCTGTAATGCCTGCATCATTTCGTCTGTGGCTTCCGAAAAGCCTAAATCTGATAGACAATCACCTGCCGTCCTGCGAACAGTCACCGTTTTATCTTTCAGTGCCTTATATAGTAATGGCAGTACTTTCTTTTCCTTGATCATACCGAGGTAAACGGTTGCTAACCTTCGGATCGAAGCCTTTTCGTCGGATAATGCTTTTTCAAGGACAGGTAAATCCTCTAATTCAGGGTCATCCATTTGTTCCAGAACCTGATAGCGAATTTGCCAATCCGGATGATTTAACTCTTCTACCGATACTTTTTTGCGTTTTTTACTATATTTTTGTTCCGGCTTAGGATCCGTTGATTGAGCTTTTGCAACCAATTCTTCAAGCCGTACCTCAGGATAGGCGGCAATTAGTTCGTCCACCACTTCCTGGCCGATCTGATCAAAATCTCCATAGCGGACGCCTTGATTTTGCCACTTTCTAAGTAAAAGATAATGGTCATCAGGCAGCTGTGCCCGTTCTCTAGCGTTTAAAAAGTATTCCGGCATGCCAAACCGCTTTTCAGTTGTGCCGTCCGTCAACTTTACTTGGATGGGTATATCTTTAAACATTTGGATTTCAACTTTGATCTCACCAAAATGTTCGTTGATCTGATTGTTTCGTTTAATTTCCTCAGCTTTTTCTCCAAATGCTTGGCGTACTTGCGGCAATAATTCCTTCCAATCATATTTCGCATTTCGTTCAATGGCAAGGAAATCTGCTACATGATAAACACCTTTTATACCATCAATTTGAAGGATGGCTTGAATCCTAGCTGGTGCATCGGCAGCAGTTTCTTTTTTATAATTATGGCTTTTCCCCATGGGAAGTTCTTCATCTAGTATGATTTTCATTGTATTTGGACTTGGCGTTGGTTCAATAGCCTTAATTCTCAACACGACCACCTCATTCCTTTTCCGCAAGTTCGGCCAAGTATGACCAGCGCTCAATTAAATGCTCGAGTTTCTCGTTCAATTCAGTTTCTTTCTTCATTAAATCTTGTGCCTTGGTAAAATCACTGCCTGTCTTTGCCATTTCAGAAGCTATTTCTTCCAAGCGGGCTTCGGTTGTCTCGATGTCTTCATCAATGGATTCCCATTCTTTTTTCTCTGAATAGGTCATTCTTTTCTTTTTTTCTTTTTCAATTGGTTTTGTTGGCTTAGCGGTAACAGTGACTGTTTTTTGTGCCTCTAATGCTGCTTCCTTTTCAAGATACTCTGTATAATTTCCATAAAAGGATTCGATTGCCCCTTCCCCTTGTAGAACGAGAAGCTGCTCAGCTACCTTATCTAAGAAATAGCGGTCGTGGGAAACTGTAATCACCACTCCTGGAAAATCCTCTAAATAATCTTCAAGAACGGTCAGTGTCTGTGTATCAAGGTCATTGGTAGGTTCGTCCAATAGAAGCACATTTGGTGCTGTCATTAGTATTTTCAATAAGTACAAACGTCGTTTTTCTCCACCCGATAACTTGCGGATTGGTGTTCCGTGCGTAAATGGCGGAAACAAAAAGCGTTCGAGCATTTGGGCCGCTGAGATTGTTTTCCCATCCGATGTGTTTACCACTTCGGCTGTCTCCTTAATGTATTCAATCATCCGCTTATTTTCATCCATGTCTTCGCTTTCCTGGGTATAATAAGCAATTTTCACGGTCTGCCCCATGATGAATTCCCCTTCATCAAGCGGGATTTGTTTAGCAAGAATATTTAACAGTGTTGATTTACCTGTCCCATTTTTCCCGATAATACCTATTCGATCCCCAGGCTTCACAAGCAAATCAAAGTGATGTAAGATCGTTTTTGGTCCAAATCGCTTGGATGCACCCTTCAATTCGAAAACCTGTTTGCCTAATCGGCTGCCATTTAAAGTGATATCAAGTTTCTCAGCGGTTGGCTTTCCACTTGAAACCTTATCATCGAGCTCTTCGAATCGTTGAATTCTAGCCTTTTGTTTTGTTGTTCTCGCTTTTGCACCGCGCCTGATCCATTCAAGTTCTCTTCTGAAAAGATTTTTTCTTTTTTCAAAAGTCGCTGCCTCATTCTCTTCACGAATCGCTTTTGCTTCTAAAAAGGCCGCATAATTGCCTTTATAACTATATATTTGACCGCCATCTAGTTCAAACATCCGATTGGCCACTCGGTCTAAAAAGTAACGGTCATGTGTGACAAGCAAAATCGACCCGCTATATCTGCTTAAGTACTCTTCCAGCCACTTCACTGAATCAAAATCTAGATGGTTGGTTGGTTCATCTAAAATAAGTAAATCTGGTTCAGCAATCAAAACTTGTGCTAATGCGACACGCTTCTTCTGACCACCGGACATCTCACCAATTCTTTTTGTAAAATCTTCTATTCCTAATTTCATTAATATTGATTTGGCATTCGTGCTGGCATCCCAGGCATTTAGTGCATCCATCTGCTTTTGCAAACGAAAAAGGTCTTCTTGCACTTTTGTGTCATTTGGTGAAGCGGAAAGGTCCAATAAAGTTTTTTCATAGGAGCGCATCAGTTTTAAAATGGGTGCTTCCCCGGCAAAGACTTGTTCAAGGACGGTTTTATCCCCATCTAATTCCGGTTGCTGGTTTAAAAATGTGATTGAATAATCTTTGCTCGTGATGAGTTTGCCTTCGTCCGGTGTATCTAGTCCCGCAATAATTTTTAAAAGTGATGATTTACCGGTCCCATTGACCCCGATTAAACCGACGCGTTCTTTTTCCCCAATTGTAAAGGAAATAGAATTAAAGAGTTGTTTTTCCCCATATGTTTTTGAAACATTTTCAACTGTGAGCATTTTCATACTTGTCCATCCCATTCTTGGTAAAATTGTCCTAAAAATGTGACCATCATTTGTTGACGACTTTCTGCCATTTTTCGTGCCGTTTCTGTATTTAGTAAGTCTTTCAATTTAAGCAGTTTTTCGTAAAAATGATGAACACTTGTTGATTTCCCTTTTCGATACTCTTCTACCGTCATTTCATTTCTTACTGAAATGCTCGGGTCATAGATGGATTGCCCTTTTTTGCCGCCGTAGGCAAACGCCCTAGCAATCCCAATGGCTCCAATCGCATCTAAACGGTCAGCATCCTGAACAATTTTTGCTTCAATCGTGGACAGTGTTGTCGATTGTCCACCCTTAAAGGAAATCGTTGCGATAATTTGTTTTATATGTCTTTTATCATTATCTGTCAGCGGTAAGGTTTGTAAAAAGGATTCCAGTTTTTCTTCCCCTTTTTCACAGCTTTCATTAAGCTTTTCATCTGATATGTCATGGAGGAGGGCCGCCATTTCAATAATGAACGGATTTCCTGCCGTTTCTTCCTTGCAAATATGTAGGGCATTTCTTCGAACACGGTCCACATGAAACCAATCATGGCCAGTAGCATCTTCCCCTAATTCATTGCGGACATAATTTTCTGTTTGTTCTATCATTTGGTTTTTCATTTTCTCGAACACCCACTTTCACCCTTGCTATTTTATCATGAAAAACAAATAAAAAATAACCCCGAAGAAACGGGATTATTTTTTATTTGCTTGACGTCCACTTTTTTTCTGACTTTGCGATTTGGTATTACCAATCTGAAATTCACTGCCGAGTTCGATATCATTTCGTTTGTCTTGTTTTTCAATTTGCTCTCTTGTTTGATTCGCATTTTGTCTACCCTGCTTACTAATTGTGCATCTTCCTCTCATTTAAAATTAAATGCAAAATTAGTATGCTCCGTTCAAGAAAAAGTTATTTCAACCCATTGTGCCAGCTAATCCCCAGCGTATTTTCACCTGCATGTACACCGATTACCGCTCCTAAGGGGCAATGTACTATCTCTAATTCAGGAAATTCCTTTTTGATTTCATTTTCCCAATTGGAAGCCTGTTCCTCATGTAATCCATATAAAATATATACTTCTTTAAAGTAATGCTGCTCGTAGGATGATCGTAAATAATCCAATATTTTCTCTTTCGCCTTTTTCTCGCTTCTTGCTTTTTCTTTTACATTCAATGCTCCGTCTACGATGGATATAATTGGTTTAACATTAAGCATACTGCCAAGAAAGAATTTCAAGCCTGACATTCTGCCACTTCGGTGGAGTTGTTCTAAACTGCCTACAAGCACATATGTCTCGTTCGTTTTCTTAATTGTTTCAAGTTGATTGACTACCGATTCAAGACTAGCACCAGCTTCTAGTAAGGCTATTCCCTTTTTAAGCAAGGCTGTCATCGGATAAGTAAGAATGTTAGAATCTAACGTGGTAACCGGAATATCTACCAATTTTGCTGCCTGCTCACTTGAAGATACCGTACCACTTAACTTTCCAGATAAAAGTACGGCAACCACTTGATCATAATCCGCTGACAATTTTTCGTATAGTGCCTGAAATGCCCCAATAGAAGGCTGTGATGTTTTTGGAGGATTTTTAAGCTGCTTTAAGCGATCAAATAATTGGGCAGGTGTTAAGTCAATCCCATCTGAATATTCCTCTCCATCAAGTAAAATTGTTAAGGGTATTGTATATAAATCCGGATGATTTCTTAATTCATCGTCTAAATAGGCAGTGCTATCTGTAACCCATGCCGTTTTGACCAACGTCATCTCCCCTTTTTAATCATTTTAAATAAGTATGTAAATTAATCGTACATAAAAATTAGAATATTGTAAATATTATAGGAACAATAACAAAACCAGCTTCCAATATAAAAAGCTGGTTTTGGATTTTCAACTAATTTCCTCGTTTAGTCTCTTTAACGTTGTGATAATAAACTCCGTCATTTCGACTAAGTCCTCAATTTGGTCTTCATGAATCAGTCTGTCAAATTCAATCGTTATTATAAGAGAATGAGCTGGGTCAATACTTAACGGGTCATAGAGAACATTTTGATTTATTATTCTGGTCGGTCCCCAAATATCCAATAGAAGGGCTTTGAGTGCGGAATAGTCTAAGTCCGATTCCTCTTTGGCTGCAATAAATTTCAGACTTAACATACATCCTGCCTGCTCCTCTGATTGTATAGATGGTAAAAGCTCGGCTGCTAAATTAACCAGACCTGATTTCAGTTCAATTGTTGCTTTTACCTTTTTTTCGGGTAATCGAAATGTCATGTCAAATTTTCGCGACATTTTAGCCATATTAACGGAATCGTTTCGATCGGTAATAACGATTTCTCCACTAATATCCAGATCATAAAGAGCCCCTTCAATCACTACTTTCATATTATCAAATGCGGTTGGATCAAACATAAACTTTTGACTCTCCTCTTAAAATAACCCGATTGCATTCCCGTTTCCATCGACATCCATATTTAAAGCTGCTGGTTTTTTTGGCAAACCTGGCATCGTCATGACATCTCCTGTTAAGGCAACAATAAATCCGGCCCCAATTGAAGGTTTTAATTCCCTGACTGTCACACTGAAATCCGATGGCCTGCCTAACTTTGATGGATCATCAGATAAAGAATACTGAGATTTCGCCATACAAACGGCCAAATGGGACCAGCCAAACTTTTCAAAATCAATTAACTGTTTTTTTGCTTTTGATGAAAATTCAACATCGCTTCCGCCATAAACTTTTTGAACAATCGTTCGAACTTTTTTCTCGATCGGATCAGATAAGTCATATAGCGGTTTAAAATTATTTTTTTCCTTGTCCATGACAGCTAAAAGCGTATTAGCTAAATCAATCCCGCCTGCTCCACCTTTTTCCCACACTTCAGTTAAGGCAACAGGCACATTTTCCCTTTTACACCACTCAAGTAATGTTTCTACCTCCTGCTTGGTATCCGTGATGAATTGGTTAACGGCCACAACAACTGGTAATCCGAAGCTCTGAATGGTCTCAATGTGTTTCTTTAGGTTCGCAAAGCCCAGCGTTAATGATGGAATATTTTCATTTGCTAACTCGCTCTTCGCTACACCACCATGCATTTTCAAGGCACGAATCGTTGCAACAATAACAACAGCTTCCGGTTTAATACCCGCACTTCTCGATTTTATATGTAAAAATTTCTCTGCGCCTAAATCAGCACCAAACCCTGCTTCTGTAATAACATAATCCGCTAATTTAGCTGCTGTGGTTGTAGCAATTACACTGTTACATCCATGGGCGATATTAGCAAATGGACCGCCATGAATTAGTGCTGGCGTGTGTTCAATTGTTTGTACAAGGTTGGGTTTAACCGCATCTTTTAACAATAATGTTAATGCACCTTCCACCCCTAGGTCTCCAACAGTCACCGGATTCTTATCAAAATTATAAGCAACCACCATCCGTGATAACCGTAACTTTAAATCTTTTAAGTCTGCAGCTAAACATAGAACCGCCATAATTTCTGATGCGACCGTAATATCAAAACCATCTTCCCGCGGCACTCCTTGAAGAGGACCGCCAAGTCCAATGATTACTTTTCTTAAGGCTCTGTCATTTAAATCGACCGCCCGTTTCCAGACAATTCTACGTTGATCAATGTTAAGTTCGTTACCTTGTTGGAGATGATTGTCGATTAATGCTGCGAGGGCATTGTTTGCAGTCGTTATCGCATGAAGATCTCCAGTAAAGTGTAAATTGATATCTTCCATTGGCAGTACTTGTGAGTACCCACCACCAGTCGCACCGCCTTTAATACCCATTGTAGGACCTAGGGAAGGCTCTCTTATGGCAATCATTGTTTTTTTACCAATCTTATTAAAAGCATCGGCTAGCCCAACCGTCACGGTCGACTTTCCTTCGCCAGCCGGTGTTGGATTAATAGAAGTGACAAGGATGATTTTCCCACTTTCCTTTGTACTCAGTTTAGCAAGAGCTTCGTTAGAAATTTTGGCCTTGTATTTACCAAAGAGCTCTAAATCATCCGCTTCTAGACCAATTTTTTCGGCAATTTCAACAATCGGTCTCATCTTTGAGTCTTGTGCAATTTCAATGTCTGATTTCACTATTGTTTTCAATACCACCTTTATCCCCCGCATTCAGCATTAGAATTGACCTACGGTTTCATTGTATCAAAAAAGCGCTTTCAATCCGATTGCCAATTATGAACAAATTATTATCTTTTCTGAAATTACAATAATGTTTATAATATTATTATTAAATATTTTAAATATTCATTGACATTTTGTCGTATATAGTAGTTATATTAATGGATGTAGTATGAAGTAAAACACCTGAAATTAAACCAGAAAAAGGGGATGGTCACTTGCCAATTAACATTCCAAAACTTCTCCCAGCAAGGGAAATTCTTGAAACAGAAAATATCTTCATCATGGACAATGAACGTGCAATTGCTCAGGATATCCGACCGTTAAATATACTTATTCTGAATTTAATGCCTGAAAAAGAAAGAGCAGAAACACAGCTTTTACGATTATTAGGAAACTCACCCTTACAAGTAAATGTAAACTTTTTAAAAACGAATTCATATGAATCCACCCATACGAGTAAACAGCATCTCGAACAATTTTACACGACCTTTTCACAAGTGAAGAACCTGAAATTTGACGGGATGATTATTACTGGTGCCCCGGTGGAGCTGTTAGAATTTGATCAAGTGAAATATTGGTCAGAGTTAACAGAAATAATGGATTGGGCCAATGAAAATGTCACTTCGACGCTACATATTTGTTGGGGAGCCCAAGCTGCACTACATTATCATTACGGAATTGGGAAATTTGAATTACAAAGAAAATGCTCCGGCATTTATGCCCACCGGATTTTTGAACAAAATGATATTTTGCTGCGTGGTTTTGATGATCAGTTTTACGCGCCACATTCTCGTTATACAGATGTTTCGATTGAAGCAATTAAAAAGAATTCACAATTAAAATTATTAGCTGCTTCCGAGGATGCAGGAGCCTTATTAATTGCATCGCAAGACAGAAAGCATGTGATGATTACCGGACATTTAGAATATGAATCAGATTCTCTTGCCCAGGAGTACGAAAGGGATGTGAAGAAGGGGCTTGAAATCCATATTCCCGAAAACTACTTCCCAAATAATGATCCAACGCAACCTCCTATAAATCGCTGGCGGTCCCATGGCCACTTATTCTTTTCAAACTGGCTCAATTATTATGTCTACCAAGAAACTCCTTTTTTTTGGGGTTAATAGAAAGCATCGGAAATTAAACCTCCGATGCTTTTTTTAGTTTATTTTTTGTAAAAATAGAAAGAATATAGAAAAAGTAAGAGAACCAAAAAATAGCTAAAAGGGAGAGTTTTGATGGAATCAATCGTCGCACTTCATCGCAATTACAATGGTGATATTATTAACTTCGTTACTTCTGAGGGTAGAATCATCTCGTATCGAAAAGCGTTACAAGAGGCCGAAGAGGGTCTAATCCAAGGGGTCCAGGCGATTGAGGAACACGGGAAAATGTCTTTAATACCAGAGAGCAGCCAATCTTTTGACCAATTCCCTGATTTATATTAAAAGCACCTAGCGTAATTCCGCTAGGTGCTTTATTATTCATTTTCATTCTGTTTTTGAATTTCATTTAATGCATCAATTCGCTTTTGATCCTCTTCAAAAAACTGAACCAAGTCACCGATCCGATCGATGGAATCCCAACTTAAATGGTGCTCAATCCCTTCGACATCGTTATAAATATTTTCATCTTTTACACCAATGATTTTTAGGAATTGTTCTAGCAAATCATGTCTAAAGACAAGGCGTTTACCAATCTTTTTACCCTTTGTTGTTAACACAAGACCTCTATATTTTTCATAAACTAAGTACTCATCTTTATCAAGCTTTTGCACCATTTTCGTTACTGAGGAGGGATGTACAGACAGCGCTTCGGCAATATCTGAAACCCGAGCGTATCCTTTTTCTTCAATCAATATATATATTTGTTCAATATAATCTTCCATACTTGGTGTTGGCATCCCATACCCTCCAAAAAAATTACTCAACTAAAAGTGTACTATAAGAAAAAAATAGTGACAAGGCTCTTTATCAATTATCTATAATTACTTCCTTATTTTGAGGCGTTTGTTCAAATAAAAATTTGACCTTTTTTTCAGATTCGTCTATATAAAGCCGGGCATTAAAAGTTTTATCTTTATTAACAAACCCTTCAATCGGCTCTGTTTTCCCTTCTGATAAAAGAAGCTTAATATTCTTTTGCGTAATGTTTTTACCTAAAATCTTCTTAGATATAGTAAAATCACAATGATTTTTTTGGTAATTGGAACAGCCGTAAAAACTGCCCTTGTCCACCATAGACCCCTCACATTTTTTACAAGGCCCTAGTTTGGTATATGACTGTTTTCTTCCCTTTTGCTTCCCTGGTGCAAAATTTTCACGCATTTCATCTGAAAACGACCAATTTGCCGCTTGGTCTATACTAGACGAAATTAAATGAAAAACCATCTTTTTCGTTTGCTCCATGAAATGTTTTGGCGCAGCAGATCCTTCGGAAATTTCCTTCAATTTCTGTTCCCACTTGGCGGTCATCTCTGGTGAAGCTAAAATCTCCTTGCCGATGGCTTCAATCAAGATTTTGGCCTTTGCTGTGGCATAGACTAAATTTTTGTTGACCTCAATATATAAGCGATCCTTTAGCATCGTAATGATGCCTGCTCTCGTCGCTTCCGTGCCAAGACCCTCAGTTTTAGTGAGAATTTTTTCAAGTTCCTTATCATCAATATGCTTACCTGCTGTTTTCATTAACGTAATCAATTGACCTTCGGTATAACGTTTTGGAGGCTGAGTTTTACTTTCTTTCACTTCCACTTTATCTGTTTTACCTTGCTCACCTTCTGTTAACTTTGGCAGTGCAGGCTCATCATCATTATCTTTTGGTTTCAGTACCTTTCGCCAGCCTTCTTCAATTTGTACCTTTCCTTTTGAGATAAATGCCGCCCTGCTATCTACCAATGTTGTTACAGTAGTATATTCCGCAATCGCCTTATTGTAATGTGCAGCTATTAAACTTGTTACGACTAAATCATAAATTTTCTTTTCATCTGGAGTAAGCCGTTCCGCATTTGGGATTTGTTCCGTTGGAATAATTGCATAGTGGTCCGTGACCTTTTTTTCATTTACATAGCGTTTGTTTTCTGAAATCGATTCTATTGGCAAAGGAAAGAAGCTTTCATAATCTTTCAAATGACTTAATTTGTTTAAAATTTCTGGGAAAGTATTAGCTTCCTCTTTCGTTACATACCGTGAATCGGAACGAGGGTATGAAACATTTCCTTTTTGATAGAGCTTTTGCATAACATCGAGAGTTTTCTTTGGAGAAAACTTATACCGTTTATTCGCTTCAGCTTGGAGAGCCGAAAGATTGTATAAGAGTGGAGGGAGAAATTCTTTTCTTTCTGATTGAACCTCATTAACCTCAGCGGGTTTATTCTTGCAAAAAGCCGCAACTTTTTCTGCTAACTCTTTTTTGTTTACTCGGGTTTCGCCATCATTCTGCCATTTTCCTGTGTACTTTTTTCCGTCCATATTAAAATGTGCTAGAACCTCCCAAAAAGGTTCAGACTTAAAGTTCTCTATTTCTAGTTCTCTTTTAACAATTAACGCTAAGGTTGGGGTTTGCACACGCCCAACTGAAAACACATCGGAAAATCCTTGTTTTTGCAATAAGAGGCTATAGAGCCGTGAAGCATTCATACCTACCACCCAGTCAGCACAAGCCCTGGTATAGGCTTCAAAATATAAACTCCTTGTCTGTTGTTCATCCAAGAGTTTCTGAAAACCTTCTCGAATACTGTTGGCGGTTAACGAAGAAATCCACAGCCTTTTCATGGGTTTGTGACATTTAGTCAGCCTGAGGATATTGCGGATAATTAGCTCACCCTCGCGCCCCGCATCACCTGCATGAATAATTTCAGTAACCCTTCGGTCTGAGACCAATTTCTTAATGATGGCAAATTGTTTTGCCTTATCCTTTGTTACCTCGTATTCAAACTGTTCGGGGATCATTGGCAAATGATCTAAAGACCATTTTTTCCAACCTTGTTGATATTTTTCAGGCGAAACTAATTGGCATATATGTCCAATGGCCCAAGTGACATAGGCTCCCTCTGGAAAAACATCATTTGAAAAAATTTCAATAAAACCATTTTGTTTTTTATGTTTAAAGATTGATGCTAAGGTCGAACCTTGATCCGGCTTTTCGGCAATAATTAATTTCATGTGATTGCTCCCTTTTTTACAAGCATCCCGAAGTCCATTTTACCCATTAAATCCATCGTTAGTAAAGAGATAAAATACTAGGCATCCGTTATTTTCCTTGACAAAATGATGACAAATGCGCCGGCTGGAGAATAAATAAAAGGATGGCCATTTTTATGGCCACCCTGGAGGAACATTACATTATTTGTTTTAACGTGGTAATCTTTGGATGATCATACCAATTGTCATCAGGGATAATATTTGAAACTGTTAATATTAAAGATGGAATTCTCTCAACTTCGAAAACTATCGCACCAACTTTTTTCGTAAAAATGATAAAGGCACTTCCATGAGAATATTTACTTAAATCAGCACCGATATGAAGCAGAGCCATTAATATCGCCTGTTTTTCGACTGAATCAATATAAACTTGCGGTGAAAATCTTAATATCCATTCCGCACTTTCAATAGAAAATCGGTACATGGTATCTGCCTCCTGCATGTATATTGGTTATTTAAACATATGATGCAAAAGTAGTTTTATGTTAGTGCCTGCTAACGATTATCTAAATAATTTCATAGAATCTATGAAAAATACACTAAAAAACCTAAGTCCTTCCTTGACTGTAAATTTTCAATATTGTATATTTAAAGCATCATGTATCTACTATATGCATTATTTTACTAGTGCAGATTGTCTACATGATAATATTTATCTTTGGCACCATAAGGGTGGCTTGAAAAGGCTTAGGAGGAAGAATTAAATGCAAAACGGTAAAGTTAAATGGTTTAACAATGAAAAAGGTTTTGGTTTTATTGAAGTAGAAGGCGGCGACGATGTATTCGTACACTTCAGCGCTATCACTGGCGAAGGCTTCAAATCTTTAGAAGAAGGCCAAGAAGTTTCTTTTGAAATCGTTGAAGGAAACCGTGGACCACAAGCAGCTAACGTTGTAAAACTATAATCTAAATTAACCAATTTGGGCTGACGAATATCGTCAGCCTTTATATTTTTGCAGGAACTATGTGATTGAATTAACTTAATTTTTTCCCAAACTCCTGGAGTTGTTCCCCTACTGTACACTGGGAAATGCAAAACCGGTGTGCTGATCTTCGCCCGCCTTCTTTTTTTATATGTTGATGTAAAAAGCAGCCTTCACAGTAATGAGCCATTAAAGATTCGACATGACTCAATAATTCTCTTCTGTTGATTTCCTTCACAACAGTTTCCCACCCATTTCCTAAAGAATTAATGTTTTTGCAAATATTTCTTTTCCTGCTAATGCTTGTGTTGCCAGTTTATCTGCCTCTTTATTATCTTTTCTATTAATCGTCGTATATTTTGGGATTAAACCTAACTCTTTAATTTTCCCCTCAATTCGGTCAAGCCAGCTGTTAAGTGTATCTTCATAGCATGGCCACTCCCCTTCTAATTGTTTTAACACAACCTGGGAGTCCCCTTTAAATTCACAAGATAGATGATGTACCCCTAAATCTTCTAAAATATTCAAGGCATAATAAAAAGCAGCATATTCTGCTTCATTGTTTGTCTCTAATTCATCTATTCGCTCATTCGCTCGAATACGATATTTCTTCCTTCCCTGTTTAAAAAATATAACTGCACCAAGACCTGCTTGATTTGTTTCCTTTTGAAAACCCCCGTCAAAGTAAACGGTTATTTCATGTGGATCTTCTTCAATTTCAGTCATCAACTTTTTCATTTCCTTTAAGATCCAAGAGGTACCTTTCTCATCATAAAAAAACAAATCCGATATTTTGCCAGTACTTTCAAGCTCTTCGCCGATTTGTATCGCTGTTTCACCTGATACCAATTCAGAGGAAAACTGTACCTTTTCATTAGTTTTTGTTTTATACATCCACTCTAACCGATATTTCAATGTCTTCAACCTTTCTTTAAAGAATTCAATGGCATTTAAAATAATCGATTCCTATTCGGCAATTTTACCACTTCATCCTAACCTATTCTGATATATTCTTATCATACCCACTTCTTCATAGTTGTTATAAGAATAAATATTTTCTGCCTTAAAAGAAATATGATAAACTTTCATTAGTACACATATGGAGGAAACAGAATTGATTGAAGTATATATTGACGGGGCAAGTGCTGGAAATCCTGGACCAAGCGGAGCCGGGATTTTTATTAAAGGAAATGGCATTACTGAAAAATATTCCATTCCCCTTGGAAACATGTCAAATCATGAAGCAGAATATCATGCATTTATTAAAGCATTAGAAATATGTTTAGAAAAAGGGGTTCAGGATTCCGTTTTGTCTTTTCGAACGGATTCTCAATTAGTAAATCAGGCCGTTGAAAAAGAGTTTGTTAAAAATAAGCTTTACACACCATTACTTGAACACGCATTACATTTAACCAAACAAATTCCTTTATTTTTTATGAAATGGATTCCGAGTGCTGAAAATAAAGTTGCAGATGAATTAGCACGGCAGGCGATTCGAAAAAATCTTCCCGGGGAGCAATGAAACTCATGAAAAAACCTTTATTTGCTGATTTAAGTTTGCTCCTTGTCACCATTATTTGGGGTACAACGTTTGTATTAGTTCAAAATGCTATTGATTTCCTTGAACCATTTTCCTTTAATGGCATTCGCTTTCTTGCTGCAGCCATAATATTAATTCTCTGCCTTTTCCTATTTGACAAAGGGCAGTTAAAAAAATTGGATAGAAAGTTACTTTTATCCGGTGTTTTCATCGGATTTTGGTTATTTCTTGGGTATGCTACCCAAACCATTGGGCTATTATATACTACTTCTTCTAAAGCAGGATTTATAACAGGGCTAAGCGTTGTCCTCGTCCCATTATTTTCGATGATGTTATTAAAGCAGTATCCCACCAGAAATGCTGTTTTCGGTGTGCTGACAGCAACGATTGGCTTATTTCTGCTGACAATGACTGATGTAATTGCATTGAATAAGGGAGATGGCTTCGTCTTCATTTGTGCGATCAGTTTCGCGCTTCAAATTATTTATACTGGTAAATTTAGCAATAAATATCCAACACTGCTGTTAACGATTATCCAAATTACAACTGTAGCTTTTTTTTCAATCGTATCCTCCTTCCTTTTTGAAGATTGGAGGAAGTCTTTTAATCCCGAAATACTATTTAGACAAGAGGTGCTTATTGCCCTAATCATCACGAGCTTGTTCGCGACGGCGCTTGCCTTTTTAATTCAGACCAATTTCCAAAAGTATACCTCAGCAACAAGGGTAGCCTTGATTTTTGCAATGGAGCCAGTGTTTGCTGCGATTACGGGGTTTTATTGGGCACAAGAACGATTATCCTATAGTGCTTTAATAGGCTGTTTCCTAATTTTTGCAGGCATGATATTTGCTGAACTCCCCACCCAAAAAATTGCTTTTCTTAAAAGAAGTAAGAGTATTGAAGATAAAGTTTCATGAAAAAACTCCCTTTTAAAAAGGGAGTTTTCTCATGTTTATATCGCTAATAGTTCCTTTTCTTTAACAAATTGAATCGCTTCTTTTCTAGTGCTGATTTTGTTTGAAATTAAGGTTTCCAATAATGATACATAAAAACTTCCATCAAAACTTCTTTGTGCTTTAAGAGTCATCTCAATGGCCGTATTGATCATTTCATCTGAAGCGTTTGTATAGTGCTTCCCAAAGAAGATAAACCCAATTGCATCCTCTTGGAATTGAAAACCCTTTCCTTTCAGGTGATGCAAATAATCTTCGACTGTTCCCACTGACTTTGCCATCCCTCTCCCAACAAACTCTAAACATCCCTTTAAAATCTTAACTTAAATTTTGATAATTTTCTATTCTTTTTTGTACATAAGTGACCAATGACTCCCACCAAAACACCTAGGATAGCTCCGCCAACAACCTCTTCCGGTTCATGACCTAACATCTCTTTTAACTTTTTTGGAGATTCCTGTTTAAATTCAACGCTATCCTCTTTATTAATTTTTTCAATTAATTCATTCATGGAATTAACCTTTAAGGTCAATTCACCTGTTTGCCTTCTAACCCCTTGTGCATCATACATGACAATTAATCCATAGATAAGGGATAGGGCAAAATCAAAGGTTGGCAGGCCACGCTGCATGGCAATATAGGTTGTTAAAGTAGAAACCCCGGCTGAATGGGAACTAGGCATCCCGCCAGTTCCAAAGAATAGTTCAGGGCGCCATTCTTTCTCTTTTATATAGTGAAGCGGAATTTTCATTCCTTGTGCTAGTCCGATGCTAAAAAGCGCTAAATAAACACCTTTGTTCATTAAATCACCCCTGCTACTATTGTTCGAATTCCTGAGTTTTATTATTCCAACAGGAAATACTAAAAAAGTGGGAGGTGAACGATTATGGGTAAAAATGGTCAAGCAAATCGCGGCGTGAAAGCACCAGGGGTTAATCCTCAAGGATATGGTCAAGATGCCGAGTTTGCCGAAGAACCGAAAAGCAAATTAGAAAATGCCGCTAAAAAGAAAAATACAAAATAAAAAGCGGAAATTCCGGCATACCTTATCCACTAATCTAAAAAAAATGAGGTCGTCTCAAATAGACAACCTCATTTTTTCAGGAAACAAAAACTTCGTCTATTGGCAGTAGGCGCTGCAATCCTCGAAGTTCTAATTCCATTAACTTATTCAATGCTTTTTCTTTTTCAATTCTTAAGCCCGCCTCATCTAAGGCACAACTTACGGGAACATCACATTTTATTTCAGCAAGTAGTCTCGATAAATGGAGCATTTCTAAATCCTGTTCAATTTTAGTCTTATTTGATTTGGACAAGCGATCTAAATTGGAGATAATACCTTCAACATGTTCGAACTCCTTTAAGAGCTTTAGAGCTGTCTTTTCTCCTATCCCTCTTACACCAGGATAATTATCACTAGTATCACCCATTAGAGCTTTTAAATCGATCATTTGCCGAGGAGTAATCCCCTTCTCTTCCAAAAAGGTTTCTGGCGTATGAACAAGATAATTCCCATAGCCCTTTTTCAACAAAATTACGGAAATACTGTCATCAAGCAGCTGAAGCATATCCTGATCACCCGTTAAAATCGAGACATGAGCATAATCTTTCGATTGATTGGCAATGGTTCCAATGCAATCATCGGCTTCGTATCCAGCTAGTCCGATATTTGGGATATCAAAAGAGGCCACCACCTCTTTTACTAAATCAAACTGCGGAATAAGCTCAATCGGAGCTTCTCCACGATTCCCTTTATAATCAGAAAACAATTCAGTACGGAAGGTCTTACTTCCCATATCCCAACAAACGGCAAGATGTGTGGGCTTGAAAGAATTTACAGCCGTGAATAAATGCTTCACAAAGCCATGAATTCCATTCGTGGGTGTTCCTTTTGAATTTATCATAAATTGTCCAGTAACTGCGGTAGCGTAAAAAGCACGGAAAAGCAAGGCCATTCCATCAACAAGCATCAGTGAAGGTTTTTGATTCGTCATTTTGGACCTCCTTATTTGGGTGTTTAAAAACAACACGATTTCCATTATAACATAAGTTGCCCCAAAATATTATTCTATCTTATTATCCTCATATGAGATCCAATCACTAAAACTTCCTACATAGAGCTTTACTCTCTCAAAACCAGCTTCTCTTAAGGCCAAGTAATTAGGGGCAGCTGTTACCCCTGATCCACAATATACAATTATTTCCTTAGAAGGGTCGAGATTTTCGAACCTTTGTTTCTGTTTCTCAACAGGCTTATAATGACTGTCACTTAATCCTTCCATCCATGGCAAATTGATTGCACCAGGAATATGCCCAGCTTTTTTATCAATTGGTTCTTCTATACCTAAAAAGCGTTTTTCTTCCCGCGAATCGATTAGCATTTTATTGGTTAACTGTTTTTCAACTACTTCTCTTACCTCTTCCGTTGTTGCCAGCAATTCAGGTTGAACCCGGAAATGGAATTCAGTTTTTCCAAAGACAGGAATTTCCTTGGTTACAGGATAAGATGCTTCTACCCAAGCTTTATATCCACCATCAAGCACATAGACATTTTCATGACCGAGGTATTGAAGCATCCAGCTAAAACGGGCAGCATACGCGCCTTCACCATTATCATAGGCCACTACAAGTTTGTTTTCATCAATCCCTGCATTCTCAAGTTTGGAGATAAATTCTTCTAGCACTGGCATTGGATGCCTGCCGCCATAGGTTTGTTTTGGACTGGACAGATCTTTTTCTAAATCAAAGAACACTGCTCCTGGAATATGGTCTTGTAAGTATTCTTGCTTGCCTTTTTCTGGTTCGGCTAATGAAAATCGGCAATCGATGATCCTGACATGATTCTCATTTAAGCTTTTCAAGACCCATTCCTGATCTTTAATATATTTCACTAGAGCGTCCTCCTCGATTTTGATATATAAACTTAGAACTATTATGCCAGCTTTGATTGGATATCCTTTAAAAATTCAATGGGGATTCCACCGTCTAAGGCAGAAAGATGACTTAAATAAAAATCATTTACTTGCGCGTTCATTTCTTCTAATAGACGATCGAATTCCTTTGTGATTTCATTGCTATAGTGACTATTTAATCGTTTCGCTTCTTCTGCTAAATATTCCTCTGCTGGTATATCTAACACTTGATAAAGCTCATCACTCATTTGTTTCTTTTCATTTTTTTCAAAGAAGGATTTTGGATTTTTAAAATAAGACATTGCTTTCGTAAATACTTGTTTATTTACATTTTTAAAGGCATTTGGAAATTCAATTGTTTCTTTATGCTCCATTTCAAATGGTGAAAAAGAAAGGTCTGAATTAATTTCCTGTAAGTTCCTGATAAGACTTGATTGGAAATCAGACATCTGCTTTTCAGTAAAGCGCTCAATACGTACAGTAGTTGCTCTCATTTCTTGAGCAAAATCAAACCCTAGACTTTCGAGAAATTCATCCAACGCACCTTGTAAAACTTTTTTTAAATTACGTCCATCGTCCCTGAGAGAGCTTGGATTAAATGACTCCCTAAAGAAATCCCCGAAGCGTAAAAATACCCGTTTCTTAATGTAATAAACCAGCTCATCTGCTTCTTGATGCAAACGGTTTTGTAAATTTCCAACTGTTTGGTTTGTAAATAACTCTTGAATTAGCGCTTGCTGGTTTCTTATATCCTCCCGTTTTTTCTCTTTTACCGATTGATCTTCGCGCGAACTTTGAATCAGATTAGTGATTAAATCATGGACACGAGTTACTTCCTTTTCCGCTGAGGAGATAGCCATTTCTGTTAATTCATTGGTAATGAAGCGATAAAACGCCTGTTCAAATTTATTCAAACCTGAATCCAATTGTTGATTAGCATCCGTTTTTTCCTTTAAGGCTAATAAACTAGACACAGGATAAAGATGCGGATTTCTTATCCCATATTTGCTAAGTTGATCCTCAACATAATCAATCACCGATTCCTTCTCTTCCTCACTCTCAGCAAGATCGATGGCATTGATAATAAAAAACATTTTATCCATTTGGAATGATTCCTTCACACGTCCAAGTTGGATTAAGAATTCACGGTCAGCTTTAGAAAATGCATGGTTGTAATACGTAACAAAAAAACACGCATCTGAATTTTTAATATAATCAAAGGCTACACCCGTATGACGAGCATTGATTGAATCTGCTCCAGGTGTATCAACAAGTGTGATGCCTTTTCGGGTTAGCTCGCAATCATAATAGAGCTCGATCCATTCGACATAGCAAGATTTTTCTTCTTTTGCGACGAACTCGCTAAATTCAGTAACATCCGTTTCGAGAACAGTTCCTAACAAATTCCCATATGATGCATGGCCTTTCATAAATGCCTGCAAGAAGGCATAATGGGTCTTTTCTAAAACTCCACCTTCTTGACCTGTTTGAAGCATAATCTGATCTATTTGCTTGGATGCACCTTCCAAATCTGCAACATGGTGTTCAAATACTTTTAAGGAACGATTAACATCCTCCAGCATGGCTGAGGCATCTTTAAATTTAACAAGCACTGTTCCATGAGGATGATTTTCCGTAACTGGTTTAATTTTATTAATTGCAGCCGTGGTAGGATTTGGTGAAACAGGTAATACCTTTTCACCCATAAGTGCATTGGCAAAGGATGATTTGCCTGCACTGAAAGCACCAAATAATGCGACGGTAAACCCTTTGTTTGCAAGTCTTTCTGCTTTTTCCGCTAATTCCGTTGAGAGCTTTTGAAACCCAGGAATGTCTTTGATTAATGTTGAAGTTAGGCTGAGACGCTCTACGGTTTTAATTAAATGGTCTTTCGATGAATTTACTTCCGTTTCCTTAAATATGGATTTTTCAAAGGGTTCAGGCTTAGAAGTTTTGGTGACAGTTGAATCAGTGCTTGTGTTTGGCTGAGCTCTGACCACCTCAAATTCTTCTTCATCCTGTTCAAAAAGATGATAACTATCTTCTTGCTGCACAACATCCGATGTTAATAACTCTTCGATTTTTGTTTCCATCAAGGTAATTTTCTGCTGCGATTTTTTTAATTCTGTTAATGCCTTAACATATCGATCCGTGCTTTTTAGTTCTTGTTCATACTTCCCTATTAGTTTGGTGGTTCGTTCCTTTAATGCTTTTAGAAACTCCTCTTTAAAAGTCGTGAGTTGGATTCGTGCCAGTTTTTTAATTTCATTGGCCACATCTTCTGTATAATGTAATACATATTCACCAGATACTCGTGCACCGGGCTTTACTGCTTCTGTTAAGAGACTTGTGGGAACATTGATGGAATAAGATTGTGCCAATCCCAGCAGTTCCCCCTCATCAAGTCCAGTTTCTTTTAATGTGCTCAGTAAAAATTCGCGGACATGCCATTCTAACTGAGCTTTCGTTTTATCAAGAATATCATGCTGAAAACGTTCCAGCCTTACCTTTTTCTCTTCTGCTGTCTTTTGCTTAGAAAACAAAAATCCAATCTTAAATTCTGGCTGACATGATTCCAAATAACTTTCAGCCAATTCTCTGGTTGGAAAGGGCATCAGATAGGCGTTTTTAAGGATTTGGGCAATTTGATGATCAAATTCCTTTTCAGTTCCGGCCACCCCATCTTTTAATGTCTTGAGGTTACCTACCGCTTCTTCGGCAGCATTGGACAATGTACTTCTTTCTTCATCAGATAATTCATCAAGAATCGCCAGAATAGGTGCCAAATTCTCTTGATCTAATATATGCCTTTGCTGGATATGATCCTGTGTAATTTTCTTCAAAGATTGAAATATGGATGGAACTAATAATTGATCTTTAGAGGACAATTTTTCTCTAATAAAACCTTGAAGATCGTGAAATTCATTGAAGGGATGGGTTTCATGCTTCAATGAAGTATAAAATATTCTTGCTGGTTTAACCCCCCATGATGCAAACGAATCTTCCACACTGTTTTGAAACTCCAGAAAACTTAGTTCTTCATCATTGTGTTTGTCAATTTGGTTTATGACTAAGTAAACTTCTTTCCCTGCTTCAGTCAATTCTTTTGTAAATAAAAAATTCAACTCTGCTTGGACATGGTTATAATCCATTACATAAAGAATCAAATCAGCAAGATGGATGGCCGACTCCGTTGCAATTCGGTGGGCATCGTCAGCTGAATCAATGCCAGGTGTATCCATAATGACAGTATGTTCGGGCAGACCCGTATCACTGTGACTTATTTCGATTTCTTCAATTTGATCGCCGTCTTTACAATAATTCTTTACTAATTCATAATCATAAGGAGCTAAATATAAACGAGGTGTTTCATTTTTGAAGAAGACTTTGGCGTATTCTTCCCCTGCTTTTACTTTCACCAAGTTTGCACTAGTAGGAATTGGACTCGATGGCAGTAATTTTTCACCCACTAGTTGGTTAATCATTGTCGATTTCCCTGCAGAAAAATGACCGCAAAAAGCTATTAGAAACTCTCTGTTCTCTAACTTTTTGGCTAATTGTTTAATTTTTTTTGCATGTTCAAAATCCTCTTGATTCATTAAATATTCATAGATTGAAACGATCTTCGATTTCAATGTCTGGATGGCTTCTTCTTGGTTCGCTATTTTTACCATTACTTATTCCCCTTAACAACTTTGTAATATTTTTTATTTTATACGATAATTCAAACTTTTCCTATCCTGATACATTTTTTCTTAAAACAAATTTTTCCCAAAAACGACAAAAAGCCAAGGTTACCGGCCTTGGCTCAAAAAAGTAGATATTTATTTTTAATGGGTAACATTTTTTAACACGTGCTTCATGACAAATGCATAAATAATAACCGTTCCGCCAACTAAAGCAAAAGCCATATGTAACACCTTCCTTATCAAGGTTGTTGAGAATGATTTTCATTGTTAATCAAATTTTAACATAGGTGATAATCATTTTCAATAGTCCTAATCAAATTGTCACACTTTTTTAACAACTTTAGGGAGAAAACGATTACGATCCTGAAATATCCCTTCATATTCCGTCAGTTCCATAAGCGCTTTTTCTTCTTCAGTAATCCGAACTATAAGGATAATGCTATTTAGGATAGTAAAGAGGCACGCCGTTATATAGCAGTTGAATAATAAAGGTACCACAGCTATTTCCATCGCAACCACAAAATAATTGGGATGTCTGATATAAAGATAAGGACCTTTTTTTATCACCTTTGCATCTCGCAAAACAATTATCTTCGTGTTCCAATACCTTCCAAGTGAAATAATCACCCAAATCCTCATGATTTGCATCAATAAGAAAATTGATAAGAGGATCGGCCAAAAATAAGAGAGTTCCCTATTCCCATAAACTTTTTCAGCAACTAGGCAAATAAAGAACAGTACATGCATCAAAACCATCAATCGATAATGTTTTTTACCAAATTCGATAGCACCTTGGTTCTTCATCCATTTTTCATTCCGTTTTGCGATACAAAGTTCAACCACACGTTGAAAAATAATGAAGCCAATGATGATTTCGAATACAAGAAATCCCTCCATTTACCTCCACCTCATTAAATGCAGTTCTGAACTAAACCCTGGCCCAAGAGCAGTACCAAGACCATAGGCACCTTTTGGAATTTCTTTCTCCATGAATCGTTTCAGCACAAAAAGGATTGTCGCTGAAGACATATTTCCAAACTGTTTTAGCACATCAAGTGAAACCTTTGTCATTGTGGGAGGAATTTCTAATGATTTTACATAAGCATCGATTACCTTTTTTCCACCTGGATGGGCAATAAAATAGTTAATTGTTTCAAGTTCTACATGATTTTCTACTAGAAACTCGGTTACATTCGGCTTCAGCCAATTTTCAATTATATGAGGAATATCGCGAGAAAAAACGACATATAACCCGTTACTCTTTATATCCCATCCCATCACATCTAAGGAATCCGGCATAAGTGTTGACTGAGTTGCAATAATGAAGGGTGAGGTCTTCTTCTTTCTGTATTCACAATAATTTGAATCATCACCGCAAACTAACGCACAGGCAACACCATCAGCAAATAAGGATGTACCTATGAAATTACTTTTCGATAGATCATTACGTTGAAAGGTCAAGCTGCAAAGTTCCACAGAGAGTACAAGTACCTTTGCTTTCGGAAAAGCAAGGCAGTATTCACGGGCTCTTGATAACCCTGCAGCACCACCTGCACAACCAAGTCCCCATATTGGAACCCTCTTAGTATGAGGCAGGAAGGGAAGTAAGTTCATAATTCTCGCTTCGATGCTTGGAGTAGCAATTCCGGTGGTTGAAATAAAAAAAATGGCGTCAATCTCCTGATAAGGGATTTCCCTTGTTAAGAAATCAGAATTATATAAACACTTCTCGATTGCTTCTCTTCCAAGTTCAACCGCTGACTCAATATAAGCCGTATTTTTTTCTTCAAACGTTTTATCTTCTTTAAACCAATCAATATTTTTTACAAAATGCCTTTTTTCAATTTGGCCATTTTGAAAGGCGCGTAAAAGTCTTTCAATGTCCTTAAAAGAATCGGAAAACAGCTCGCGGGCAAACTCCGATGCTTGATTTTGGTTTACTTCAAATGGCGGCGTTACCTCTGCAACTGAAATTATCGTCGGCATATCTTATCTCCTTCGAGCTATGTAAGGGTATTTTTTCCAGCTTGAAGATATTTATGCAGAAAGGTCAGCACATAAAAAAAAGCCCCCTTTAAGGGAGAAACCGAAGTTTCTCTATAAGGGAGCAAACGTTTTGAAGGTTGTTGCTGTGCTCTTAAATTATATAATGGATGCTAATTTCGTTCATTAGCTAATGTTTTCCAATTTCAACTTCCTAAAGAAAAGCAAGAAATATGCTTTTCTTGATCTAATTTTTATCAGGCTGCTTTTGAACTTCAATCTTAATTTTATTTTTTACTACAGTTCCACAAATTTTACAAATTTCCACATTGTCATACAAGAGACGACATCGTTCGCAATAATATTTTTCCACAAAAATCCACTCTTTTCTAGAGGAAAATAAGATTTATTATTATCATATTTTCGAACTTCGAGAGTGTGACATTGATTCCAAAAGATATCTTTTTATCGTTTATGAAGGATTATTCAATTACTTTTATCACAGAGGAAGTGTGATAGTTCACATTTTATTCACAAATACCCTGGGGTGATTGTGATATAAATCACTGTTATATCAATTTTATAATATTAACATAGTAGATACCTAAGGAATGAACAATTCGTGAACTATGATATTTGTTATTTTTTCATCACAATTGTTTTGTATTATGAAAGAGAACTAATCAATTATTTTATTACTCTGAAGGGAGTGCGGGGGATGGCGAAGGCGGAACTTAAAACAAACAATAAAACAGAAATTGAAGACAGCTCTTCTCTTAAAGGGACATTAGCGTCCGTTTTCTTATTAGGAGCTTTTATTGTTGTTACTTGGGTAAGTGTCTATTACTTATTTGTTGATCGTTTTTAATGATTGAAGGGGGAAAAGATTATGCATATGCATAAATTCGAAAAAATTTGGCTAACCTTTGGAATTGGCGCTCTGGTTGTTTTCTTAACAACTGTAGGTGTAAGCGCGTTCTATCTTGGCAACAAGCCGCCGAGCTGTTTAACGACGATTAATGTAGATAAGGTCGATCAAACGAAACCCTTTGATAAACCGGGATTACATAAGGTTGAAGGGAAAGATTGGGACTATGAGTTAGTCTATGTTGCTTCGGCTTTCTCCTATAATCCAGTAAAAGTGGAAGTACCACTTGGAGCAAAGGTGAAAGTTATTGCTACAACCAAAGACGTCGTCCATGGCTTTGAGGTTGCGGGAACAAATATCAACATGATGCTGGAGCCTGGTTATGTCAGTGAATATACGACAACATTTGATAAAGCAGGAGAATATTTAATTGTTTGTAATGAATATTGTGGTGCTGGACATCATTTAATGAGTTCGATGATTGAGGTGAAAAAATAATGACTAACTCCATAACAACGAAAGTAAAAGTGGACCCGCGAGATGCAAAGCTTTCAATGGCGCATTTTTTTGTTGCCTTCTCTGCTCTTGCACTTGGAGGTTTAATGGGGCTATTACAAACCCTTGTCCGTTCCGGAAAATGGGAGCTTCCATGGGGCATTGATTATTACCAAATCCTTACTGTCCATGGTGTGTTAATGGGATTGGTTTTAACGACGTTTTTTATTATGGGATTTCAATATGCTGCGGTAAGCAGAACCACTGGAGGTCATTCAATTGCTGCCCGCCGAACTGGCTGGATCGGTTTTTGGATAATGTTAGTAGGAACTTTAATGGCAGCAACCATGGTTTTACTTAAAGAAGCTTCAGTACTTTACACTTTTTATGCACCACTAAAAGCACATTGGATTTTTTACTTAGGTTTAACGTTTGTAGTAATTGGAAGCTGGATTGATGGTTCGGCTCAAATCATGACCTATGCAAAATGGCGGAAAAACAATCCAGGTCAGCCAAGTCCATTATTGAGTTTTATGGCTGTAATAAATACTGTCATGTGGATTATTGCTACATTGGGCGTTGCAGCAACGGTATTGTTCCAATTACTTCCTTGGTCGCTTGGATTAGTGGATACTGTTGATGTATTAGTAAGTCGGACTTTATTTTGGTATTTTGGTCACCCACTCGTTTATTTCTGGCTTTTACCTGCGTACATGTGCTGGTATGCGATTATCCCGAAAATTATCGGTGGAAAAATTTTCTCTGATTCATTGGCACGCTTGTCATTTATTTTGTTTCTGCTCTTCTCGATTCCAGTTGGTTTTCACCACCAATTAACAGAGCCAGGGATTGACCCTGCTTGGAAGTTCTTACAGGTTATCTTAACATTCATGGTTATTATTCCATCGTTAATGACTGCTTTCTCGTTATTCGCTACGTTTGAAAGATATGGTCGCTCAAAAGGAGCAACAGGCCTTTTTGGCTGGTTTAAAGTTCTGCCTTGGAATGACGCTAGGTTTACTGTTCCATTTATTGGGATGGCTTCATTTATTCCTGCTGGTGCTGGTGGGATCATTAACGCTTCCAACCAAATGGACCAAGTGGTGCATAACACCATTTGGGTAACTGGTCACTTCCATTTAACTGCGGCAACATCCGTTGTGTTAACGTTCTTTGGGATTTCTTATTGGCTTGTTCCACATTTAACCGGCCGCAAATTAACAAAAGCTATGAATAAATTAGGTATCATCCAAGCTTGGGTATGGTTCATTGGAATGGCCTTCATGTCGGGTGCCATGCACTTCCAAGGCCTTTTAGGCGGACCAAGACGTTCTGCTTACTCTACTTACGGTGGAGCCAAACAAGCAGCTGAATGGGTTCCATATCAAATTGCACAAGCAGTGGGTGGAACAATTTTATTCCTAGGAATTATTCTGATGATTATCATATTCATCAATCTTGCCTTCTTTGCTCCTAAAGGGGAAGAAGAATTCCCTGTAGCGGTAGCTGAGAATCTTGAGGAAAAAACACCAATGGTATTTGAAAACTGGAAATTATGGCTAGGAATTGCCGCAGCCTTAATTCTTTTCGCTTACACGATTCCATTTATCGATATTATTCAAAACTCCCCTCCAGGCTCAAAAGGATTCCAGACCTGGAGTAAATGGTAAGTAAGAAAAGCGCAAGCTCCCTGGAGCTGGACAATTCTCAAAGCAAAATATTAATAATGAAACAAGACTTCAATCTTTTCGATTGAAGTCTTTTCTCATTAATTTAATCTATATACCGTTCCAAACTTCTCATATAGATAATCAATTAAATATTGGGGATTTACCCCCTCTCCGGTAACATCCTGTAAGATTTCTAGCGGCTTTTTCATTTTACCGTATCGATGGATATTAGCTGTCAGCCATTCTTTGATTGGAATAAGGTTCCCCTCTTCGACTAATTGATTAAAATTCGGTAGATCTTCGACCATTTTCTGCTTAAATTGTGCTGCATACATATACCCTAAGGCATAGGAAGGGAAGTAACCAAAGCTGCCTCCCGCCCAATGGACGTCCTGCAGCACACCCAATGCATCATTTTCAGGACGAATGCCTAAATACTCTTCGTACTTATCATTCCATATCTTTGGTAAGTCCTTCACAGCAATTTCATCATTAAATAACCCTTTTTCAATTTCATAACGAATGATCACATGGAGCGGATATGTTAGTTCGTCCGCTTCAATTCTAATGAATGATGGTTTCGATTCATTAATAGCACGATAAAAATCTTCAATTTCCACTTGGTCAAATTGTCCAGTTGCATAGTCTTTCAGCAGTTGGTAATTATTTTTCCAAAATGAAAAGCTTCTTCCCAGGATATTCTCATAAAAAAGGGACTGCGACTCATGAATCCCCATAGAGGTACCCGTGCAAAGCGGTGTACCAATTAAGTATTTAGAAATATTCTGTTCATATAAAGCATGACCACCTTCATGTATCGTCCCAAAAACGGCAGTACGAAAGTCGTTTTCATTATAATTTGTGGTCACACGGACATCACCAGGGTTTAATCCTGTTGCAAAAGGATGAACCGTTTCATCCAGACGGCCTGCTTTGAAATTATAACCCATTTTTTCAAGAATTTTTAAACTCAATTCACGTTGGTTTTCCTTAGGAAATTTTTTAAATAGAAAATCAGTTTTAGGTTTGTTTGACGACTCTGAAATTTGTTTGACTAAAGGCACAATTTTCTCCCTTAGTTCCGCAAATACTTGATCTAATACATTCATCGTCATACCAGGCTCATACATATCTAATAACACATCGTATTTGTTTTGTTCATGCCCCCAATAACCTACGAATTTCTTAGTCATAGCAACCAGTTTTTCTAAGTAAGGACTGAACAAAGCAAAATCTGAATGTTCTTTCGCTTCCTCCCAAACACTTTCAGCCTTAGATTGGAGAATGACAAACTCTTTATACTCCTCAGCGGGGATTCTTTTATTTCGTTCATATTCTTTTTTGCACTCATCGAGAATTTTTCTAGTTCTTTCGGACAATGGCTGTTTTCCTAAACTTGCTATATATGCAGCCATTTCCTCAGAGGTAGACATTTTAAATACTTCCGAGGAAAGCATTCCAATCACTTCAGACCGTCGCTCCACACCTTGTTTGGGAGCCCCTGTTCTTAAATCCCAATATATTAATCCTAATGCTTCATTATAGGCTGACATCTTTTTCACGTATTCCAAAAACTCTTTTTCTAGTAGCTGCTTATTCATTCCATATCCCCCTTTAGATTCCCATTTAAATTTTAACACATTATTCAGAAAAATAGGTAAATGGCTATAACCATCGGAATAAAAAAACAACAGAAAGAAATTCTGTTGTAAAATAGAAATATAGGGAAAAGAGGATGAATCCTGGAAAATAAATAGATTGGAAAATTTAGCAATGGTTAAGTAAATCAGGTTTAATTGAAATTAATTTTTGAGGGAACTACTTTTTAGCAATAGCTACTCTCCAAGTTTCTGGACCTTCTTCAAGGTACTCCCAAGAAAATTGCTCCGGTCTTTCCATCATGAATTGATATAACAATGGTCTTGGATCGTGGTCATTGACAATCATCATCGTTTCACCAGATGCTAGTTCGTCAAAACCATTAAAAATGGTAGGATGTTTCTCACGTGGTGGGAAATCTGGTACATTGATAACTTTTGCGTATGTTTGCATTATTATCACTCCTATTAATTTGTTAACTTCTCTATTATATTAAAACCTGTATGAAAACTTAGTGAGAGGCATCACACCAAAAACATGATTTTGCTTAAACGGGGGGATGACAATGAAGGAACTCATTGGAAAGTGCACATGCTGTAGTAAAGAAATCTATTGTTTGGATGGTTTTTTTAACGGGATCCATACAGAGGAGAAAGAAATCTATTGTTTTGAGTGTTTTGAGAAAAAGAGCAAAGAAAATCCGCAAAGCTGACCTTTGCGGATTTTTAATGGTTACTCTTCATCTATGGATAAATCTTTAACTGGAAGCTTTTCTCCTTCTTTATGTGTTGGCTTTCTCAAATTAAAGATCGCCTTAATACAGAATACTAACAATATCACTACGCCAATTAAGAATATGGTGTCAGGCACCGCGCGCCAAGTTAATAATGTTTCAACAATATCCTTTTGTAAGAAAGATGCTGAACGAGATGCTGCATATCCATGATTAAATGCTTCTTTAATTTGGATGAATCCGACTGGAAGTAAGGATAGGAACACCATTCCTGCGAGTCCAATGTTTAACAAGATACAGCTGATTTTAATCCATTTATCATTCCATGCTTCTGGTTTTACAATATTTCTTAAGGAGTAAAGGAGTACTGCACATGCGAACATACCGTATACCCCCATCATCGAACCATGGCCGTGTGCTGGGGTTAAGAATTGTCCATGTTCGAAATAGCTGACGGCAGGTAGGTTAATCAAGAAGCCAAGCACACCTGCACCGACTAAGTTCCAAATGGCAACTGAGATTAAGAACCAGAATGTTCCTTTGTAAGGGAAATTTACTCCACCCTCACGCATCATTTTGTATTGCTCATATGCTTCAAGGATTAACAATGTTAACGGAATAACTTCTAATGCAGAGAATACAGCGCCGAGAGACAGCCAAATTTCTGCAGAACCATTGTAGTAATAATGGTGCCCGATTCCGATTACCCCGCTGCCCAAGAGAAGGATCAATTGGAAATAAAGTTGTCTTACGGTAGATTTCTTCGTTACGAGGCCCAGTTGAACCAATAAGAAACCAATAACTACAACTGCAAACACTTCAAAAATACCTTCTACCCATAAGTGGATAATCCACCAGCGCCAGTAATCGGCAAATGTAAAGCTGGTACCTGGGTTGATAAATAAGGCAAAAATATAGAAAGCTGGTACAGCAATCGCTGAGTAGAATAATAGGTGAATGAGTCCACCTTTATCTGTTTCTCGCTTAAGACCTGCCCTGACTCCACGATAAACAATAAACAGCCAGATAAGCATCCCCACAATGAGAATGAGCTGCCAAACACGTCCTAGTTCAATATATTCCCAACCTGTATGTCCAAATAAGAACCACTTGTTTCCTAAATAACCATTTGCACCAAGCCATTCTCCAACCATACTTCCGGCAACAAGAACAACCAGTGCCCAGAATAAAATATCTACTAATAGACCTTGTTTCTTAGGTTCATACCCGCCAACAAGCGGTGCAACATAAATTCCCATTCCAAGCCAGGCTGTAGCTATCCAGAAAATAGCCAGCTGCAGGTGGTAACCTTTTGAAATATTAAATGGAAGAATATCATGAATCCACTTCATTCCGAAGAAACTATCTGGTTCGATATAATAGTGAGCTAGTAAAGCCCCAAACATACATTGTACAAAGAATAAAGCAGCAACAATCACGAAGTATTTCCCTGTTTTCACTTGTGAACTTGTCACTGGCATTTTTCGTAGATCAATCTGCGGGAAATTACCTTCTTTATACGCTTCCTGCATTCCAAAATTATAACGGTAGAACACGAATAGGATAATTCCTACCATTAATACAAATAATGTAATGCTTGCCCCGCTCCACCAAACGGCTGAAAAGGATAATTGGTTGCCCGCGTCTTCATAATATGGCCAATTATTCGTATAAGTAATTTTATCACCTTCACGAACCGTACTTGAAAGCCAGGCAGTCCAGAAGAAGAAATCTGATATTTGAGTAATTTGGTCGCCTTTTGCAACATACGCACGATCTGTTTTAGGCATGTCGCCTTCTTTAATTAGATTTGGCTTTAATCCCCAGCCGTCACCTCTAGTGAATATCTCTTTATAGTACTCTCTAACTCTTTCAAGTCCAAACGCCTGTGCATTTGTTAACTTCATGGTATCGCTGCTTGAGTCATAACGGTTTTTCCGCATTTCTTTGATTACTTTATTTTTAATTGCTGATTTTTCATCATCATTTAAAGAAGCATAGTCTTTACTATATTGTTCATTTGCCCTAAAGTCTTGCATTCCCTCAGTATATAGCTTTAAAGCTTCAGCCGTATAGTCGGGACCCATATATGAACCGTGACCTAAAACAGTACCATAATCCATTAATCCGTACTTTTGAAAAACGGCCTGTCCACCCATGATGGATTCTTTTGTAAATAGAACTTCACCTTTTTGATTAGTTACTTCGACAGGTCTTGGTGCCTGTTCTTTAAAAATCCAATATCCCCCAACTAGTAAAACAGTGAAGCTGAGCAATATTGTGATCACTAATACTGATTTAAGCAATGCATTTTTATTCGCCTTCACCACTTTTTTTGGTGGTGTTCCTCGTTGTATTTCCATAACCCTTCATCCTTTCGTGTTTCATTACCTTTCGTATTGTAACTTTCACAAGTCTGACACAAAGTGAAGCATTTCATCCTTTTCCTGTGATATTTGCCACACACCTGTTAGACTGAGAATAATTTTCATAAAAACTAGTTAACTATGATGGAGGTCACATTATTACTTGTAAAACATTGCTACAATCTAACTAAATCATAATTACTAATACGAAGGTGATGTTAATGAGACAAGAAGACATTGTGAATAGATTATCTGTTGTCCCCATCTTTAAGGAATTGTCAGCAGAAGAACTGAAGCCAATCGTGAAGATTGCACAAACTCGGTTTTATAAACATAAGATGTATGTTTTTATGCAGGACGATCCACTTGACCGCGTGTTTTTTATTCATAGTGGAAAGATTAAGATTTGCAAAACAGACCTATCAGGTAAAGAACAACTAATTTCCGTCCTTGAGCCTGGTGAAATGTTTCCACATGCAGGATTTTTCAGAAAGGGCAATTTTCCAGCCCATGCTGAAGTAATGGAGGATGCTAATCTCATTATCATTCCGATTGATAAGTTTGAAGAAATTCTCATTACCTATCCAGAACTTTGTATTAAACTCTTTAAAGTATTGGGAGAAAAAATAGTAGATTTACAAGGAAGATTAGAAGCACAGGTACTTCATAATACTTTTGAACAAATTATTTTACTGCTGGTTAGGCTTTGTAAATCTAATGGAGAAATGATTGATGGCCGTTATAGACTCACCACACAGTTTACCAATCGTGAATTAGCTAATATGATTGGTACCTCAAGAGAAACGGTAAGCAGGACGATTAATCAAGTGAAAAAGAAAAACTTTATTACACTCGACGAGGAGGGGTATTACCTTATCGACCGGGATGCACTTCAACAGGAATTGTTCTATTAATAAATAGATTTCATTTATATATAGGGAGATGTAATACAATGGAACAGAAAATTATTGAACTAGATGTAAGAGAAGATTTAAAAAATAAAATAGAACCCTTCCAAAAAATTATGGAGGCAATTAAGGAGCTAAAAGGAAATGATATCTTTATCCTACATGCCCCTTTTAAACCCTCACCACTCTTCACGGTATTAAAGGCGAAAGGCTTTACCCACGAGGAAGAAGAAATTGATCATAAGCATTGGAAAGTAACTTTCACAAAAAAAGCTTAAGGAAGAAGGGGAAATTGTATGATTTTAGATAATCGCGGTTTAGAACCGCCACAACCTATGATGCGGACCTTAGCCGCCTTGGAAACCCTCGGAGAAAATCAAACATTAACAATAATTAATGATAGAAGGCCCATGTTTCTCTATGAGCAACTTGAGGAATTGGGTTATCAACAACGAACAGAACAACAAAGTGACGGAAGTTTTAAAATTGAAATCTTCCGGTAAGCGGGGTGAATAATCATGCTTCCTCAAAATATGGGAAGTGAAACAAATATTAAACTTCCATTTTCATTTATTTTGTTTAGTTTAATTGCATTAGTACTTTCGCAAATTCTCCTATTAGTCAATGGTCAATTAATAGCTTCAGGGACTTTTAGAATTCCTGTGATCTGGTCTTCAGCCCATTTATTAGTTTTAGGCTGGTCATTAATGGCTGCCATGGGATCGATGTATCAATTGGTACCAGTTGCTTTCCTAACTAAAATATGGAATGAAACATTCGGATTTATTCAATTCTTCATAACAGCCGTTGGAATTGTTTCATTTTCAGGGATGTTATATTGGTCGCCGCAAAATGCGATGCTGCCCGGCATCCTCATGCTGCTTGGGATTTTAATGTTCTTATTCCAAATGTTTATGACCCTTAAAACACAAGCAAAACCAACTATTCTTACTGCTTTTGTAGGTTCCGCGCTTGTTTGTTTATTTATTACCAGTTCCTTAGGGATTACCCTAATATATTGTTTAAAAACAGGTTTTGCTGGGGAATATTATCAATCCATCTTTAAAGCCCATTTATTACTGGGGATTACAGGCTGGTTTACACTGTTAATTTTCGGATTCTCTTACAAGATGGTGCCGATGTTTTCCTTATCCCATGGTTTTCCGATGGTCCAAGCAAAATATGTATTTACGTTTTATATTTCTGGTCTTGTCCTATCATTAATTTCATTCTTTACCAATAACAGTCTGCTATTGAAAATTGGATTCTTTTTACTTTTAGTTGGTTTTACTATTTTTAGCTTGCATATTAGCCTTATTATCAAAAAACGATTGAAAAAGACATTAGATAAACCATTTACGTTCGCACTTGTTGCGATTGGATTGGGGAATTTGATTCATTTGGCAGCATTTATCCTGCTATGGAATCATCGATTCACGAACCTTATAGGAGCTCTTGTTTACGCCTATTTATTACTCTGGATCGTCTTAAGTATCGTTAGTTATTTATATAAAATCGTTCCATTTCTTTGGTGGACATTTAAATATAGTAAAGAAATTGGAAAAAACAAGGTCCCTTCATTAAAAGAAATGATGAATGAAAAAATTGTTACCCCCTTGTTTTCAATATTTATTGCAGCGATTTTGTCAGTCTTTTGTGCCTTAACCTTTCATATAACTGTTTTGTTTAATATCGGTCAGACCATCCTGTCGATTATATTTATTATTATTGCATTCAGTATCCTGCACGTTTTAAAAAAATAGTGAGGTGTTTATGATGAATATCAAAGAAAAAATTTTAAGTGCATTAAAAAGTGTTTACGATCCAGAATTAAATATAAATGTAGTCGACCTCGGATTAATTTATAATATTGAGATTACAGAGTCGAATGATGTTACAATTACGATGACCTTAACGACGCCAGGCTGCCCGCTCCATGACAGCATAACAAGCGGGGTGCGATACAGTGTTGAGGGGATTGAAGAAACAAAAAAAGTAGATGTAAATCTGGTTTGGGAACCAGCATGGTCTCCGGATAAAATGACCTCTGAAGGACTCAAATTATTAGGAAGATAATATATAAAAACGGAAGCACACTTTACGGTGCTTCCGTTTTTTATCATGCTTTAGGTTCAGTAGGCAAAACTTCTTTAACCCTCTCTAATACATCTGGGTCAATATGTTCATTTACCATAATATGAACTGCCCCTTGATCCTGTTCACTCCGTATCAAGCGTCCCACACCTTGACGTAAGCGAAGGAGCATATACGGTAGTTCAACCTCCGTAAACGGATTTTCCACACCCGCTTTTTTTGCGGTAAAGACAGGATCATTCGGTGGAAATGGAAGTGAAAAGATCATCACATTTTCAAGCGATCTTCCTGGAATATCGAGGCCTTCCCATAGATGGATGGAACAAAGAATCGCATGTTCTTCATTCTGAAATTTAGAAACAAGTGTGCTAATTTCTTCATCGCCTTCAAAATAAATAGGATATGGGACTTCTCCAGAAAGATTTTTCTTAAGATATGCTAACTCCTCTTTATTATTGAGAAGAATTAATGCACGCCCCTCTGATTCGCGAATTCCCTTTAAAATATAGTCAATTTTTCCGTCCATGTCTGCTTGTTTAAAGGCAGGCAGGTAAATGTCCATCTTATCATCATAATCAAAAGGAGATGACACTGAGAACGAAAGATAGTCATCAACACCAAGACTCGCTGAAATATAATCGAACGATTTTTGATTTGCAAGCGTTGCAGAAGAGAAAATAAACGGTTTTTTCTGTGTGAACACTTCTTCCCGCATTACTTCTTCAACCATTTTTGGCATAATCACTAGTGTCCGTTCTCCTCCTTTTTCTTCGAACCAAGTAATTCCATTTAACTCCTGAAGAAAAAGTGATAAAGAATAAGTAATTTGTTCCAGGTATTCCTCTACAATTTTCAAATCGTATTCATTTATAACATATAACTCACTTTCAAATACTAATTCCTCTTCTAAGAATTGGAGAGTGGACAAAAGCTTTCTGCATGTCTTCAATACTAATGGGTGCTTAGTAATCATTTGTTTTTCAGACCCCTGTGAAAGGGAGGAGAATTGTGAAATTCCATCGAAAAATGCTTCATTATCTAATAAAGCCTCTTCTATCTTATATAAGGTCTTTTCTCGGACTTCATTTTCCATTAGTCTTGTAAGCAGTGTTTCTAAGGTATAATCAGTAAAACGGTAGCTTAATGCTTTCTGTGCCGCATATTCAAGAAGATGCCCTTCGTCAAAAACAACGGAAGAATGTTCGGGTAATAACGGCAGCTGTCCTTCACGCTTCCTCGATTCTTTTGTCCAAATATGTTCCATATAAAAATCATGGGAACAGATAATTAAATCCTCAGAGTGGCGGTAATACTCTCTGTGTAGGGTCAACCCACAGCGGTGCCGCTTCTCACATGAAAAACAATCCTGGACAGCATCCCAGCTAACTTCACTCCACTTCTCATCAGATAATGTTGGATAATCCCTTCTGTCGCCATATTTTTCAAAAGTTTGCATGGAGCCAACAGAATGAACGAAATCAGGCAGGTTTTCATATATACTTGCAATCTCATCGGAAAAGTCATTGTTCTTCGTTTGATCCAGCTTTTTTAAACATAGGTACTGATCTCGAGATTTAGCCAAGCGGACATCGATATCGAGTCCAAGGACCTTCTCTAACTTTGCGATATCTCCCTCTTTTTTCACCAACTGCTCAATTAAAGTCTCATCTGCACAGGCAATGACAGCCGGGCGATTCGTATAGCGAGCATACATGATCGCATAAAGCAAGTAAACGATTGTTTTCCCCGTACCAACTCCTGCTTCAGCAAACATTACTTTTTTATCTTTAAAGGCATTTTCAAGTTGAAAAGCCATATATATCTGTTCATCTCTTAATTCGAAGCCTGCTTCGGGCAATATATCATAGAATAAGTCTCCGATCCATTCACCCAATTTTTCATAAAAAGACTCCGTTTTTGCAATTTCAAATGGCAAGCGTTTTTGCATGGTACCCTCCCCAAAAACTTTCATGTGTTCCAACAAAAATAATGTTTCATTTGAATTACTTGTCTTGATTTAAATCATCTTGACGCGGCGGTCTTTTTCCCCAATATTGATAAAGATCCGTACGAATAAAGCCGTTAAATAGTTTTCTCTTTTTTGTCGCGGGCTTACCATAAAATTGTTCGAACTGCTCGTTGGAAGTTAAGATATATTTAGACCATGTATCAAGTGCGTTGAATGCCTCGCCCATTTCTTTATACATTTGTTCGACTGCTTTTTTCTCCCCAAGTCTTTCACCATAAGGGGGATTCCCAACAATGACACCGTATTGCTTATTGGTAGAAATGTCTCTAACCTGCATTTGCTTAAAATGGATCAAATCCCCAAATCCAGCCTCAAACGCATTGTCTTGGGCAATTTTCACCATTCTATGGTCGATATCTGTCCCTAAAATATCTAAGGGCTGGTCGTAATTTGCTAAGTCCTCAGCTTCATTTCTAGCATCATCCCAAACTTTCGCCGGGATCCAATTCCAACGTTCCGACACAAATTCCCTGTTAAAGCCTGGAGCAATATTTTGCCCGATCATTGCCGCTTCAATAGGAATCGTTCCAGAACCACAGAAAGGGTCCATAAAGGGACGGTCTGCTTTCCAATTAGTGAGTAGAACTAGCGCAGCTGCAAGGGTTTCCTTTAGAGGCGCCTCACCTTGATCCACTCGATAACCGCGTTTATGCAGCCCTTGACCACTCGTGTCAATGGTAATGGTAGCAACGTCTTTTAGTAAGGCTACTTCGATCCGATAATAGGCACCGTTTTCTTCAAACCAAGTACTTCGCTTGTAGTGTTGTTTCATCCGTTCCACAACAGCTTTCTTCACGATGGCCTGACAATCAGATACACTAAAGAGCTTTGACTTCACTGATTTTCCCACAACGGGAAATTCAGCATCTTCGGGTAAAAATTTCTCCCATGGCAGGGCCTTTGTTTTTTCAAATAATTCATCAAAGGTGTATGCCTTAAATTCTCCGATTTTAATCTTAATTCGATCTGCCGTTCGAAGCCATAAATTACTGCGGGCAATAGCAGATTCATCCCCTATGTAGGTGACCTTTCCATTTTCAACTTCACAGTCATATCCTAATGCCCGGACTTCTTTGGCAACTAAGGCCTCCAGTCCCATGGCTGCAGTAGCTATTATTTGATATTTTCCCATTTCTTCACCCTTAATTCATTTCATTTGTATGTATATGGATTTCATTATTGACAAAAAGTAGTTTTTGAATGCAGTTTGCTGATTAATAACAATAAAAAGCTCTCCTTATTAGGAGAGCCGTTTATATCCAGCATTCATTCCCATTAATAACGTTCTGTAAGCCATGTTCTGTACCAGTGTACTACAAACGACACGGGTGTGTCTCGTACTTAGGTGGTAATCATCTATCTACAGACTCAAATTTGAGCCTGTCCTTCTCCTTGTTCAATTCCTCAGAGAAAGTGCCCCTACCATTATTTGGGTTTCTCGCTCGTGGGGTTTACCCGTTCCACCCTTTCCATTTCTGGAAAGACTACGTCACTGTGGCACTTTTATAGGTATTCATACCATATCCCAAAAGGACTTAGGTATTTTCCCGGCCGTCAGTTGGATGCTAGCCCCAACTGCCCTAGCTTATGAATTCACTAGGCACGAACACTACGAGCATCTCAGCTCGTGCGAGCATGGACTTTCCTCTGCAAGAATGCAAATGCATCTTACAGCGATTACCCGAACGTTATTAATGAATACAATTTATTATATGTATTTCACGCTGGTAATTCAATGGTTATTAACAGGAAATCTTCCTATTTTTTGTTAATCGTAAAGCTTGTTACCAAAAACATGTTTTTCAAGATTGGATAAGCGCTTCAAGATATCAAAATTCGTTGTTCCTGCAGGTTGTGCTGCTGGCTGTCTTTTGGAAGTTTCCTCAAGCTGTTTCCGGAGTCGAAGATTTTCCTGTTGAAGATCTTCAATCTCCTGATGAAAAGTTCCATAATCTTTAATGATTAAATCTAAAAACTTATCAACATCTTCTTGTTTATAACCGCGTACTCCAGACTTAAACTCTTTTTCTAAAATATCCTTGGCTGTTAATTTTACTTTATCTGACAGCATTCCATTCACCTCAGTATTCGCCAATCACTACCTATTATTTTTTCAAAAATATGTAGTTTTGTCAATTTTCATTTGTATTGAAAGTATTATGATTTTTAAAACAATTCAATATATGGAATAAAAACTGTAAAAATGACTAAAACTTAAAAATCAGACAGTTTCATCTGTTCTTCTTCCACGATCATCTGTAAATCATAAAATGTTATAAGTTCAATAGAGTATGAATATTTTTTTCGGTATTCCAAAGCCATTTCATAAAGATATTTTGGACTTCCTTCCTTTTCCTGATCATAAAGAAGGAGGAGCCCTTCACTTTTTTCAATAAAAAATTGATTTTTTAAGCGAAATTGCCATGGTTTTTCATAGCCCTTTTTCGTAACAGAATCAATGAAATCCGCTTGTGCCAGGATCGATTCATACCATTCCCGGTTATTCTCTTTCCATGATGCTTGCTGGTCTAGAAATGGAGTAATTACCGCAAGTTTTAAATCAGGAAATTCCATCTGTAATTCAAAAACAACCTCAGCAGCCCATAGTTCCACGCCTAACTGACCACTGATCAGTACCCATTCTAATCCTTCTTCCACCATTGGTAGTAACGATTTCTTTATCGCAGCCTTAATAAATAAAACCGATGGATGATCATTCTTAAAAATCCCCAATTCAAACGGTTTATAACCGGATATGGCTAAAACTTTCATCTAAAATGTTCTCCTCAATGAAAAAATTTTTTAAAATGGACAAACATTTGGACAAGAATAGCATATCATGTAGTAAAAATAAATAAAAAACAAGGGCTGAAAAGCCCCTGTAATCGCCGTTTTGATATTAGCGTCTTGGTCCCATAAATGGTCCTGGTGCAAATCCTGGGCCTCCTGGACCTCCCATTCCTGGACCAAATCCTGGACCTCCCATTCCTGGGCCAAATCCTGGACCTCCTGGCAAAGCATTTGGCAAAGCATTTGCAGCAGGTAAAGTCGCTGGCATTGGAGCAGCACATGGGTTACAGCAATTAATTTGCTGGTTGCATACCTCTTCAGCGCATGATGCAGTTTGCGGGCAAAAATGTTTGTGTTGAAACAGATGATGATTCACCGTAGTTGTGTGGACAGGGTGAATATGGGGAACCACTGTTGTTGAAAACGTATGGTTCACAATTTGTTGAGTCGGATGAATAACAGGCGGCATAAAATTAGTTCCAAGATACATATGATAATCTCCCTTCAGTATTTTGTTTACATTACAGCCTATGTTGAAGGGATTACTCTTGTACTAATGAAAATACCTATTTTTCCTTGAGAACAGTTCATTTTCTTGATTTCTATTTATATATGTAAAACTGCCTAGCTTCTGAACTATACACACTAGGCATATGCTTTTTTTATAGAAAAGAATAAAAGCTATCTTTTAAACTTGTAAAAATAACTGCAGTCAAACATACGACAACAAAAAATAAAAATAAAATCGCCTTGTACATATATTACCAGCTCCAAATGTTTTGTATTTCATTTTTTTCAATCCAATTTCAAATTTTACAACTTTTAACGTTGTTTAACAATATGGAAATGCTGGTTTTACAAACAAATTACAAAGTTTTTTTGACAAAAATGTGAACGTTATAATAATCAATCGTTTTTCAGTTATTTTTCCATTTTCCTTTCTAACCGCTGAAGCCTGAACTGAAGTTGTTCTAGACTGCATTGACCTGAAATTACGGCAGTTTGTTCCGATCGAGACACGAGCATGATCGCTTTCTGACAGTAATCTATGGCAAGTTCATAATCTTTTATTCTATGTTCATGAATTTTTGCGAGTTCTAAGCAGGCTTCCAACATCAGCCGATTATCACCAGAATCGGTGACATCTGAATACAGCTCCATTGCTTTTACCCAATCTTTTTCCTTTTTGCGTTGTAAAGCCAAAGAAAATTTAGCTTGATAGGATGTCATATCACTGCCATTTACAAGTTTGCTTAATACTTTCTCGGCTTGATTTCTTTCCCCTAAAGATGCGAACCAGCGCCCGACCTCAAAAGACTCCGACCTTGTTTGATCGATATCCACCCCGCAAAGCTGAAACGTGATATGAGTGTATAAGGTAACAAGCGATAAAATATCAATTTCATTATGCTTTAGAATACCCATCATCCCATCAGGTTGTTTACTCTCAATAAAATCAAAATAAATCATTGGAGCTAAAAAGCCCGGAATGTCATCAACTCTTTCCACACCAAGAACCTCTTTCTCAACCACAGCTAATTTCAAGCGTTCTAATTTATGCTTCCAAAGTCTCCGTGCGGCATGGAACAAATCAAAATGACCAAACTGCGGCAGTTTGGGTACATGTTCTCGAACTAAGGTATGCCTTGTTTTTACCTGCGGCCAATCAAATGACTTCCCATTGTAGGTCACTAATGTTTTATAATTGATTTTCTCTAGAAAGCTTTGATATAAAGGGACTTCTGCTCCTGGGTTTGGTAAAATATGTTGTCTCAAAACAAGGGAATCTCCCGAAATACTCGCATATCCAAGAAGGAAAATGGTGTTTCCTACACCTCCTCCGAGACCCGTTGTTTCGGTATCAAAAAAGAATAATTCGTCAGCTTGGTGTCCCTCGGCCGATAATGGATGATTAACGGGCTGGTTGTTCCAAATGTCGACTGCAGCGAGGAAATCACGAAAACAGTAATGCCCATGCTGGTGCGAGAGTGGATATTTTACTTCTCTTATTAAACAGTAATTCTCGTCGAAATAATAAGGAAACACGTTTGCTTGCTCCCATTTCTCCTTGAAGGGAACCTCAATGCTAGCGGATTGTGGAGGAATGAAAATTTTTTCTGAAGTTCCGCCAGCAGAAAGATGTGGCTTTAGACGATTTAATTTATTTTTTAACGACATCGCTAATCTTCCTTCCCCCTATTTTGAGGATTTTAAAAATGCTTCAATTATTTTTAAGACATCCTTTTTAGCTGCCTCACTAACCGTGTCCGTCCCAATACAAGACGGGCAGCCACATTCACAGTGACATCCCGTAATCATTTTCTTTGTTTCCGCAAATACTTCTGACATTCCCGTGTGTATTTTCTCGCTTAATCCGACCCCTCCTGGGTAGCGATCATAAAAGAAAATGGTTGGCTTTTCGTTATGGTCTGCCTTTACCTGCGGTATGACATGAATATCCTGTGGGTCGGCCATTACGAATAAGGGGGCAATATGGTTTAGTGCATGGGCCGTCCCTACAAGCCCCTGTTCGAGTCTCTCATGGCCCAGCTCTGACAATGGCTGGTTTAAGGAGATCCAAGCTGCACTGGTATGCAGTTCCTCTTCCGGCAAATGGATTGGTCCCGACCCAATGTTTTCGTGTGTTTCAAATTTTATTTTTTTAAAAATGGTTGCCATGGCTCGTACACTTACATCCCCATAGCCAAATTCAGCTTCATCCAATGTTTGAAGTTTGTCCACTTCCAGTACTTTTAATTGAACCGCTAGATTTGCATCAGTAAAATAGTCTACATCTACTTCCCTTACGAAAGCTTTCTTCTCTTCCCAATCAAGTTTTTCCACCTGGAATTGTGTACCTTGATGCAAATAAATGGCTTCATCGTGGAGAAGTGTCATCGCGGAAAAGCGGTCCATTTCACCTATAACTTTGACATTGGCCACATCTGATTGGTCAACAATGATGACATTTTCCTGTGATGCCGATCGTAAACTAATGTTATGTGCAGGGAAGGAATCATTCATCCAATACCACTTGCCGCTATTATGATAAAGAACACGTTCCTCGGTTAAGTATTCTAACAATTCCTCTGTTTCGACACTGCCAAATTGTTCACCTGCTTTAAAAGGGAGTTCATATGCAGCACATTTCATATGATCTATTAAAATTATTAGGTTATCAGGATTGATTCTAGCTGTTTCAGGGCTTTTATTAAAAAAGTATTCAGGGTTCTGGATAATATATTGGTCAAGCGGACTAGAACTAGCTACCATTATTACCAGAGCTTCACTATGTCTTCTTCCGGCTCTTCCCGCTTGCTGCCAAGCACTGGAAATAGTACCTGGATAGCCAGTCATAATACATACTTGCAATTGTCCAATATCTACTCCTAGTTCTAGAGCATTGGTGCTGACTACGCCATAAATCTCACCTGAACGAAGACCTTTTTCAATCTTCCTTCGTTCAGTAGGAAGGTATCCACCTCGGTAGCCTCTTATAGACTTTGCACCCAATTGGTTTTTCACTAATTCTTGCAAATAGGTTAAAATAATTTCGACTCTTACTCTGCTTCTGGCAAAGACTATTGTTTGAATTTTATTTTTTAATAGTTCGCCAGCAATTTTCCGCACCTCTAGCGTGGCGCTTCTTCTAATGTTTAACGGCTTGTTTACGATAGGCGGGTTATAGAAGAGAAAGTGCTTTGTACCACTTGGGGCTCCATTGTTATCAATCAGGTGCATTTTTTCCTCTGTAAGAGTTTCGGCTAACTCTAGTGGGTTCGCTATCGTTGCGGATGTACAAATGAATACAGGGTTACTCCCATAATATTTACAAATGCGTTTTAGCCTTCTAATTACATTTGCTACATGGCTGCCAAATACGCCGCGATACGTATGAAGTTCATCTATGACAACAAATTTAAGGTTTTCAAACAAGGAAACCCATTTTGTATGATGCGGCAGAATCGCTGAATGGAGCATATCTGGGTTAGTAATCACCACGTGTCCTGCTTGTCTGACTCTTTGACGAATATTTGCTGGCGTATCTCCGTCGTACGTATAACTATTGATGTCTACTCCTGCTGCTTGAATAATTTCATTAATTTCACTCTTTTGATCCTGTGCCAGTGCTTTAGTAGGAAACATATAAAGTGCGCGTGCACTTGGATTTTCTAGGATTGTTTGTAGGACTGGAAGATTATAGCATAGGGTTTTCCCTGAAGCTGTAGGAGTAACTGCAACAATACTCTTTCGCTCCATAATTTTTTCATAAGAAGCTATTTGATGTGTATACAGCTGCTCTATTCCCCTTTCAAATAACGTAGATTTTAATACTGGATGCAGGTCATTGGGAAGAGGTACTGTTTGGGCCTGCTGTTCATCTATTGTGTGCCAAGTGACGATATTGTCCTTGAATTGATCATTTATTTGTAAATCAATTAAAATTTCTTGTAGGGTTTTTCTTAACTTCATGCTTATCACCTCATTACTTCTATTCTATCGAATGAACGTTCGTAACAAAAGTATAAATAATTAATTTCTGCTTTTATTCCGGTGGTATCTTTTTCCTCTACTATAAAATGTTCCATCTATTTTTTAACATTTATTAATACCATAAACTATTTCTAAAATTTTTGTTACAATAGATAATAACTGACTATGACTGTGAAGGTGAATCTAATGAAAATAGAAGAAATAAAAAGGGTGCTTGCTGATTTTACTCTTTTTCGAGAATTGAATGATTTTGAATTAACGAAAATCACTGATATCGCCATCTCCAGAGAATGGAAAAAGCAAAGCCATGTATTTCTCCAAGGTGACCCGCTTGAAAATGTCTATTTCATTTATGACGGAAAAATCAAAATCTACAAAAGTGACATTAATGGCAAAGAACAAATTGTTGCAATTGCCAAAAAAGGGGAGATGTTTCCGCATGTGGGCTTTTTCAGAAAAGGTGATTATCCTGCCTATGCGGAAGTACTTGAGTCATCAACACTTATTGCCATTCCAATTTCAAAATTTGAAACGGTTTTAATTGATAACCCCGAGTTATGTATTAAAGTGTTTAAAGTTTTGGGTGAAAAAATCGTTGATTTACAAAACCGTTTAGAAGAGCAAATTCTCAATAATACATATGAGCAAATAGTAAAACTTCTGATACGCCTTGCCCAAAATCATGGAAAAGAACAAGAAGATGGGACAATCCTCTTAAAATCGGAATTTACGAACAAGGATCTTGCTAATATGATTGGGACTACTAGGGAAACCATTAGCAGAACACTGACAAAAATGAAAAAAGATGAATTAATTGAAGTAGATGATGAAGGCAACATGATAGTAGATATTAAAATTTTAATGGAAGAAATTCATTTAATATAAGAAAAGCGCAAGCGCCCTGTTCAGCGACGTATGGCCTGGAGCGCTCCAACTGAGATAAAGGAAACACGAAGAGCGTTAGCGATTCGATGTTGACTTATCGTAGGGCGGAGAGCGAAGGACACTAGCCGCTAGGGCGCTGGAGCAAGACAGTAATCTAAGTTCAAAAAATTATACCTTCTTATCATATGAAAAAAACCGCAGCATATCGGCTGCGGTTTTTATTTATAAATTCAGGCGTTTTTGGACCAATTTGAATTACCTGAATCCCAAGGATAAAATATGACGGCACATACCCAGTTATATTCGCATATACTGGCAAGTGAAAAACTGGAAAGCGAGGGAATCCATATGTCATCTTTGGTGCCGAATGATAAAAATTCAAAAAAGCCTAGAACTGATTCTTTTGGTGATTTAATGAAAACGATGAACGAATTTTTCCATGAAAAACCGATTAAGGGCTTTTTACAGTCAATTGATGATTTTTTCAAAAGTCCATTTCCACCAGGGGCAAACTTCCATGTTGACACACTTGAAACAGGTAACGAATATATCATCTCAGCTGAACTGCCTGGGGTTAAACGGGAGCAGATTCAATTAAATATCTCAGGTAATTATTTGACTATTTCTGTAGAAAATAAAGAACTTGAAACAGCCGAAGATGAGCATAACCAGATTTATCGGCGAAAATACTTACAACAAAAATCATCCAGAACTATTTCCTTTCCACACACAATTAACGAAAAAAATGTCAAAGCTTCCTATCGTGATGGTTTATTAAAAGTCCGAATTCCACAGGAAAAAGGGAAAATGATTGAAATTGAGGAGTAAACATCTATATTTCTCCAAATAAAAAGACGGCTTCCTGACGAGCCGTCTTTCCTTATGCTTTAAATATTCCACCAAATCCTTTGACAAGTGAACTTACTTGACTAACAGCATTCATCATTTGCCCAGCAGTGTTAACCATTTTATTAATATCTACCGATCCATCCTGGGACTTAAAAGAGTTCATAAAGGACTGGACTCCTCCCGCCTGTTTCGGGATTGCACTTTGTTTAGGATATGGATTCATCGCTGGATAACCATTCATTGGCATATACTGTGGTTTTTGAACCATTTTTTCCTGAGGTTGCAATGGATTTTGGAATAGGAATTGCGAATCCCCTTGTGAAAAAGACTGGTTATTAAAAGAACCTTGTGGAACATGGCCAGGTTGATAGTTTTGCATATAAGGCGGATAGGCTTGCTGATAATATGGGTTTGGTGGGTTTGGTGGGTTTGGTGGATTTTGTTGTTGGTATAATGTCCAATCAAAGTTTTGAGGTGGTGCTTGATATAAGTATGGTGGATTACTAGTAAAATGCTGCTGATTTCTTTGTTGACCAACTGGACCTTGGTGCATCATTTGCCCCGGATATCCATTATTGAAGTAGTAATTGGTTGGTCTTTTCTTTCCAAACATGGGCAAACATCTCCTCCGCATTTTATCTACTACACTTTATGAAGAAAAGGAAGGAATGGTGATTCCTCCTGAAAAGATTCCCAATGTCATAATGACAAGAATTTTGTCTAAAGTTTAAATATTTTAAAAACTAGAAAATCATCACTTTCGTGTTACGATAGAAAAAAGGATGAAGGAGGAGCTAATAGATGGACATTCGCGAATTAAAAAGCAAATTTATTCAAAGCAGGGATTATACAACTGATGATGTAAATGCATTAATGGATTTTGCTAAGAAAGCGTATATTCATAACGATATAAATATTAAAGAATATCGTCTTCTAGTCTGTGAGCTTGAAAAACAAGGCGCAGTCATACCTGAAACGGATAATGAAAACTCCCTCATCGAACATTCTTAATACTCATCAAAGAGATGCAAATGCATCTCTTTTCTATTTTTTTAACTCTTTTAATATTTCTAAAAGGAAAAATTCAACCGTGCGATTGGCATTAATAAACCTTGTTCTACTGGTCTCTGGGAAAAAGGCTTGGATTGAAAGTTGATCAATATGTTCAGAAGTGGTGTCAACTTGCTTTAAATGAAGATGTTTATGGTCTGAGTCTGAAAGCCACCTCTTCATCGCCAGTTTCCATTGGTCATTTATCTCCTTTACTTCATTTGCAAATGGCTTTATGACTTCATGAAAATCATACTTAGTCCCTGTTGTCCGCCCCTCTTGATAATACTTCATGAATAAGCTGTTAAAAGCTAATAGTTTTTCTGTTAAATCAATAATTTCTTCAGACATCTCGAAAAAACCCTTCCTCCCAAAAAATAGGCTCTGTTAATGTGCCTGTTGATTTCCGCTCCAGGCACTTCGCTTTCCGCGGGCGGTCCGGCGAGCCTCCTCGTCGCTGGGCTCCTGCGGGGTCTCCCCTGCCCCGTCCTCCCGCAGGAGTCTTTGTGCCTTCCTCTCCATTCAACAGGGTGCCAAAATCATTAATAAGTTTTAACATAACCCAAAAATAAAAAAGCAGCATGAAGTTTTTTTCCATGCTACTTTCATTGATATTGTTATTTTAACGGCAATTAAAAGCCCAATTCAAGTTGTATGGCTCTCCTGCTATTTCTACGTTTGAAATAGAGTTAACTTTTTCCATTGTTTTTTCTAGTCCAAATAGTTTTTGTTTGGATTCCATTATCTTATCCTGTTCTTCCTGATCTAAACTTTTGCGCAGGTCTGAGAAGGATGCTTCTAGCACCACTTCCAAGTCTTCTAATTGATCATATATTTCCGTAAGCATTGAAATCAACTTTTCTTTATCGGACAATGGCTTATTCATCAATCAAACCCCTCCCAGCATTTTCTATTTAGTATAATTCTCCTTCTCTTTTTTGCTTCCTTCTGCCTTGACAAAACTAGTTTCTATTCGCCAAAGGTAGTGGTAAAATGGCATTTTTCCCTTAAGGTTTCGACACCACTTAACCTGCATGAAAATTAAAAAAGCGCACATTCTATTATTGGAGGTGCAATTAATGCCAAAAAATAAAAATCAAAATAAAAAGGAACAATCAAGACCAGCTGATGAAGTAAAAAAGACAGGCTATGGTGATAAAAAGCTTGTTGGTGAAAACCGTCCGGCTGAATAATACCCAAAAAAGCAAGGGGGTTTCCCTTGCTTTTTCTAATTCCACTTTTTTAACTGCAAGGTTTTTTGGAGCGCTAGTATTAACTGAAGTTGATTTGATTTTGAAAAGTACCAATCTGTCAGATGAATGGGGTGACGATTGTCTACCGGAAAATACATCCAACTAGGGGGGACCCTTCGACGCAAACTCCAATCTTCAAATTTATGTTGATTATGCTCTATAATTGGAAAGGTTGCTCGTAAAATCGGTGTTTTTTGACCTGATTTTATTTTAAAATATTGTTCATAATCATATCTTGAACCAGTATGAGGCGTTTTCTCTGCAAACTCAAAAAAGTAAGGAAATAGTCTCGGGTGAAAAAGAATACTGGCTAGTCGTTTACCTAGATTGATTCGTTTCGATAATGATTTGAAACCATTGACACTAGCGCCGTATAATTCTCCTCCGCATGTTGGAAACAAAACGCAGCTGAAATGCAGCCAATCCTGAAAAGAAAAAAGCTTTGATTTGAAAATCTTTTTTTTATATACAGGATGGTCAATTACAGGAGTTTGAATGACATTTTGCTCATTTATGATTAAACAAGTGGTTAGTCTATTCTTATCGTTTTCTTTCCAATATCGATACCATTCTTTTTGTATAAACGCTGATACATGAAAATAAGGAAGTAAATGAAACATTTGTCGATTCATTTTCGTCGAATATTGATAGACCAACAACTGAGGATAGACATCATTAAAAATAAGCCAATTTGCCCGTTCATAGGTAAGAAAAAGCTGTTTTCTCGTCATATCTGTGATTAATTGAGGAAAGATGGAGCCTTGCAGGTCACACATATTCCATCCACCATTTCTTGAAACCATACTTGCTAAAAAAGCCCAACTGATATCAGGATTTTTTTTAAAATAAGATAAATAAGCTTCTGTCCTTGAGATATTATCGACATTTTTCTTCTTCGTTTCTGCTTGAATTTGACGAATGATTGTTTGTTCCTGTATTGTAAGATGATTCATATTCATCTTCCCTTGTGTTTTTTAATAGATTATTAGTACAATTTTAGCGTTTAGTTCCTTTATGAAAAATGCATCATGTATAATTTTGGAATTATCGTTACAATTGTTATTAGCCTTTGTATGCAAAAGTATTTTATACACCCCAATCTCGCTAAGATTTGGTATGATAAGGAATAGCTTGAGAGGTGTAAAAGATGAATTTTAACTATCCAAACGGAAAAAGGTACATACCTAAAGCCCTTGACGCAGACACAGAAAGTACCAGTAAAAAAAGGAAAAATGATTCTTATAGTAACAGAGGTATGACGCTGGAAGAAGATTTAAATGAAACAAATGAATATTACCGGGAGAGAAAGATAGCCGTTATTCATAAGAAACCAACACCTGTTCAAATAGTCCAAGTTGATTATCCAAATCGGAGTGCAGCTGTGATTAAGGAAGCTTATTTTAAGTTAGCATCTACGACGGATTATAATGGGGTTTATAAAGGAAGGTATATTGACTTCGAAGCAAAGGAAACACAAAATCCTACCTCATTTCCATTAAAGAATTTTCATCAACACCAGATACAGCATATGGAAGAAGTGCTTTATCAAGGTGGTATATGTTTTGTTATCCTCCGTTTTACAAAGTTTGAGCAAGTTTTCTTACTTGAATCAAAGCACTTGTTAACTTTTTGGGAGCGAATGACAAATGGCGGAAGAAAATCAATCACGAAAGAAGAAGTGGAACAAAAGGGGTACCTGATTCCACTTGGTTTTCAACCCCGAATTGACTATATTAAAATAATAGATAAGCTCTACAATTGAGATTAGGCTCGAAAGGAAGGAATATTACAATGTCTGAACAATACCAATCAAGAGAGGAGCGCAGAAAGAAAATCCAAACTAAAGGTAAACCAAAAGCCAAGAAAAAATCTGGGGGGCTTGTAAAGAAAATTTTTCTAACAATAGTAGCCCTTGGTATTATTGGTATACTGGCTGGTGTGGGTACTTTCGCGTACTTAGTTAAGGATGCTCCCGTACTTGACCCGAAATTATTAAAAGATCCAATCCCTTCGAAGATTTTAGATAAAGATGACAAACTTGTAACAGAAGTGGGTGCTGTTAATCGGGAATATGTAAACTATAAAGATATTCCTCAGGTAGTCGAAAATGCGATCTTAGCAACAGAAGATTATCGTTTTTACAAGCACCATGGAATTGACCCGATTCGATTAGGAGGGGCTGTCCTCGCAAATATCAAACATGGCTTTGGTTCTGAGGGTGCCAGCACCATTACACAACAAGTAGTTAAAAACTCATTTTTAACCCCAGAAAAAACTTTAAAGCGAAAAGTTGAAGAAGCCTGGCTATCCTATCAATTGGAACAGCAATATACAAAGCACCAAATTTTCGAAATGTATGTAAATAAAGTGTATGTTTCTGAAAATAGTCATGGGATTGCTACGGCTGCAAAGATTTTCTATGGAAAAGAATTAAAGGATTTAACACTTTCAGAAGCGGCCCAAATTGCTGGGATGCCGCAAAGTCCCAATAATTATAATCCTTTCTACCATCCTGAATTAGCTCAAAAAAGACGCAACATCGTCTTAACATTAATGCACCAGCATGGATTTATTTCGAAACAAGCCATGGAAGATGCGAAAAAAGTATCAGTTAAAGATACCGTATTAAATGAAAAAGAACGAAAGGTTAAAGAGAAACCTTTTGATTCATTTGTCGATGCAGTAATTGATGAAGTGAAAGAAACATCTGATTTTGATATTTTTACTGATGGCTTAACCATTCATACAACACTTGATCCGAATGCACAATCTTATGTTGAGGATATCCTTAACAAAGATGATGTGATCGACTATCCGGATGATGAGTTCCAAGCTGGAGTAGCACTTCTGGATACGAAAACGAGTGAAATCCGTGCCATTGGGGGCGGTAGAAATCAAAAAGTCAAACGGGGATTTAACTATGCAATTGATACCCAGCGTCAACCTGGATCAACTATCAAACCCATTCTTGATTATGCTCCTGCAATTGAGTATTTAAACTGGGGAACCTATCAAATGATAGAAGATAAGCCTATTACTTATTCTTCTGGGAAAAAGTTTGGGAACTGGGACCAAAGCTATAAGGGAGCTATGACTATCAGAACAGCATTGCAATTATCACGAAATTCACCTGCTGTTCAAGCATTGCAACAAGTTGGCCTTGATAAAGCAAAAGACTTTGCAGTGGATTTAGGTATCCCTTTAAAGGAAATTTTTGAATCTTATGCGATTGGTGGTTTTAAAACGGGTGTATCACCGCTGCAAATGGCAGGTGCCTACAGTGCATTTGGTAATAAAGGCATTTATACAAAACCTCATGCAATTAGGAAAATCAAACTCCGTGATGGTACTGTGATAAGCACTGCTCCAGAACCGAAAGTGGTAATGAAAGACTCTACTGCTTTTATGATAACAAGTATGATGGAAAGTGTCCTCGATTATCCTGGTACAGGCACAAGAGCGGATGTTCCTGGACTTGATATAGCCGGTAAGACAGGTACAACTAACTATACAGATGAAGAAATTCAAAAATGGAATATTCCAAGCAGCAGATCCGTTCCTGATGCATGGTTCACGGGTTATACGACCAATTACACTGCATCTATTTGGACTGGTTATAAAGACCGGAGTACCCCTATTAATGCAGTTGGAAATAATCAACGTTTAGCCCAATTAATTTTTAAAAACGTCATGGAACATGTATCTAGGGATACAGATACACCTGACTTTAAAATGCCTAGCAGCGTTCAAAGAGTAAGGATTGAGAGAGGCTCAATGCCTCCAGTTTTAGCAAGTCAATACACACCATCAAGTCAAATTATTACAGAGTATGCTGTGAAGGGTCACTCACCTAATCGAGTTTCCACAAAGTATGACAAACTAGCTGCTCCAAAAAATCTAAAAGCAAACTATGATCAGGCAAGTAATACGATAGGATTATCTTGGAAGCACTCTAAAAAATCCAATGTTACTTTCTCTATTACAGTGTCTAGTGGTACAGAACAGAAACAATATACTCAATCAGAGACTTCATTAATTATTCCAGCAGTACCGGGGGCGAAGTATTCCTTCACCATTATTGCGATTAGTGGAGATAGACAAAGCGATCCCGTAACGGCAACCATTGAAATTCCTGCCCAAGAAACTAACCCTGGCACGGGTAATGAGCCAGCCACCCCACCAGGTAATGGTAATGGTAATGGTAATGGTAATGGTAATGGTAATGGTAATGGTAATGGTAATGGTAACGGTAATGGTAACGGTAACGGTAACGGTAATGGTAACGGTAACGGAACTGGCAACGGGACTGGGACTGGCAACGGGAACGGGACTGGCAACGGGAACGGGACTGGCAACGGGACTGGTACAGGTGATGGCACTGGTGACAACGGCGGGGAACAAGGAAATGGAGAAGGAACCGCCCCACCAGATATCCCAGTTGACAGTGGGACAGGAGAGCAGCCAGCTGCAGGGACTCCTGGCTAAATAGCAATCAGAAAACATTAAAAAGCGTCTAACCATTTGGTTTAGACGCTTTTTTTAATATGTTTCTCTTTACAAACAATTTTTCCTGTTCCATCATCAACTCTGATAGTTGTCGATAAGAATGATATAATGCTGGCCTTGAGGTAATAAAGGCCAATCGTTCCTCAACATTAACCGGCTTAAACTCTAATTGTTTAAAATTAAGCGATTCATTCAAAGCAACTGGCAAATCATTGGACCAAGCCAGAAATTGAATAAACAATTGAATCCCCTTATCCATCAACAATTTTGTATTTTTATACTCACGTTCCCGAAATAGTACTTCCAATTGCAATTTACTATTTTTCCATTCTGTCAGAAGGTTGGAAATCTCCACTTCCTTTTTATCCATTGCTTGCGACCTGCCCTTTCATCCTCTTTTTTCCTTCCCTGCAGAGCTCTAATAAAGGGCAGTTTGGACATTGTGGATTTTGTGCCTTACAGTGATAACGCCCAAAAAAAATCAGGCGGTGGTGTGTGAGTGACCACTCTTCTTTTGGAATTTTCCTCATTAATGTTTTTTCCACTTCAAGGACAGAATCTTTCCACCTGCAGATACCTAATCGTTTACTAACTCTTTCCACATGTGTGTCTACTGCAATTGCGGGTATATTATAAGCAACCGACACCACAACATTCGCTGTTTTCCTGCCAACACCAGGCAGTTTTGTTAACTCATCACGGTCTGTTGGGATATCACCGTTATATTCTTCTAATACAATTCGACAAAGGTTTTGGATGTTTTTAGCTTTATTCCGGTAAAGGCCAATCGAACGAATATCGTTTTGTAATTCTTCAAGTGGAACAGCTAGGTAATCCTCGGGTGTTTTATATTTTTCAAATAATGATTTGGTTACTTTATTTACAAGGACATCGGTACATTGCGCTGATAGTGCAACAGCAATGACCAGTTCGAATGGATTCGAATGGTTAAGCTCACAGTGGGCATCGGGAAACATTTCGCCTATTTGATCAAGGCAATAACGGATTTGGCTGTTATTTAGCATACCTTTCACCTACTTCTATTTAAATGAAATAAAACGAGAGATATGTCTCTCGCTCTTCGAATTTATTGTTCTAACCAGTTGTAGAAAGGGACAGTTGGTTGGTGTGGTTCGTCTTTGATACTTCCCTTTTGTGTTTGCTTTTGACGAAATTTAAGACCATGGTTTTTGGCCTGCTCAATTGTTTTTATTCCACTCTTTTTCCACTCAAAGAGAATTCTATCAATATAGCGGAAATTTAATTTCCCCGACATTACCGCTTCACGTAAAGCCGCTTTTATGATCATTGGGTCATGATGGTCATCATCCATCCACATTGCAAGTGATTCACATTCAAACGGAGAAAGCGGACGTCCGAATTCCTTTTCAAAACATGTATAAAGATCTGTTTCATCAGCTTTCTTGTCCGAATCTTTATTCATTTTATTATTTATTAAGAACTGTTCTATCAGTCTTTCCCATAAAGGCTCAATGGAATACTTCTCATATCGAATACCATCATGATTATATCCATCGGTGATTTGAATAAAGCCTCTTTGAATCAGTCTCCTGAGCATTTCATTACATTCAGAAATAGTTATCGTCATTCTTGCTGAAAGCTCATCCGGAGTAGGGAATTCATGACCTTTTTCTAAATAAGTGAGAATATTTAATAAAAGAACAAGTTCATATTCATTTAAATTTAAATTGCGATATTCAGAAAATAATAATGTAGGAACAGTAATGTTTCCTTCTTGAATCCATGCTAATAAGTTTGTTTTCATATTCAGGACACCTCCTGTTAAGTATATCATGAACATTCTATCCGAGTAAGAGTATACGGCATCCATCTTTGGTAACTAAAAGCAAAAAGCCTGCAGCGATTCGCAGACTTTTTAAAATAATGGCTGTGTTAAACTTGTCTGTTGATTTCCGTTCCAGGCACAAGCGGTTCGCGGGCGTGCCGGGGAGCCTGTCCAGCTACAGCGCCTAGCCCCTCGAGGTCGCTTCGGTCCTGCCGCTGAAGTCAAAGAACGACTTCAACGACAGGACCTCCAGCGCTTGTCGGGGCTGAACAAGGCGCTTCCGCATTTCTTTCTCCTCGTCGCTTTGCTCCTGCGGGGTCTCCCCTGCCCCGTACTCCCGCAGGAGTCTTCGTGCCTTCCACTCCAATCAACAGAGTGTCAAAATCAACATTAATCTTTAACACAGCCAAAATAATTAATGATTGACCATACTTGACTTTGAAACCACAAATTGGTGGATTCTCTCCACTGCCTTTTCTAACAATGTTAAAGATGTTGCGTAGGAAAGACGAATATTATCAGGCGTTCCAAATCCTGACCCAGGAATTACTGCAACTTTAGCGTCCACGAGTAGTGCCTCTACAAAAGCATCCACATTCTGGTACCCAGTTATTTCTGCTGCTTTCTTTACATTTGGATAAAGATAAAAAGCTCCTTGTGGTTTTACACATGTCACACCTGGAATTGCAACAAGCTTTGTAAAAATAATTTCTAATCTTTCTTCAAATGCCTTCCTCATTTCTTCAACTGGCTGTTGTGAACCAGTATAAGCAGCAATTGTTGCATATTGGGCAGTTGTTGTTGGATTAGATGTACTATGGCTTGCAAGGTTTGTCATCGCTTCAATAATTTTTTTATTTCCAGCTGCATACCCTATTCTCCAACCAGTCATCGAATGTGACTTGGAAACGCCATTAATAACAATCGTTTGCTCTTTTAATTCAGGAGAAAGTTGAGCAATTGAAATATGTTTATTTTCTCCATAAACTAGCTTTTCGTATATTTCATCTGAAACAATGAGAATGTTCTCCTCAAGGCAAACTTTGCCTATTTCCAAAAGTTCTTCAGCTGTATATAGGACTCCAGTAGGGTTACTCGGTGAATTAATAATAACAGCTTTTGTTTTCTTCGTAATTGCCTTTTTTAATTGTTCTGGTGTCACTTTAAATTGATTATCCTCAAATCCCTCAATATAAACTGGGACTCCACCAGCTAATTTTACTTGTTCTGGATAACTGACCCAATATGGGGTTGGAATGATGACCTCATCACCATCATTTAAAATCACTTGAAACAAAGTATAAAGGACATGTTTCGCGCCATTTCCAACAATGATTTCATTAGGATTAAAAGCTAGTCCCTGGTCTTCAACAAATTTCTTAATAATTGCCTTCTTTAATGCAGGCAAGCCGGCTGAAGGGGTGTACTTCGTATGCCCCTCATTCATTGATTGAAATGCAGCATCTAAAATATGTTGTGGGGTATTAAAGTCAGGCTCACCAGCACCTAGACCGATAACATCCTCCCCTTGTTCCTTTAGTTCTTTTGCTTTTGCTGTAATCGCTAATGTCGTTGAAGGTGTAAGTGCTTTTACACGATTAGCTAATTCCACTACCATTTCAATTCCTCCGCTCTCCATCTATTTATAGGTTTTCAATTTTTTTTAGCCATTCACCTGTATCAAAGTGAACATAGTAATAATTTATTAAATTATTATTAGAACGGTAATAAATTTCCCAAAGTGGGATATTCTTTTCCATACCGAGACGAACAGAGATAATCCTCTTCGGGCTTTTCTCTTGTTGAAGTTTTTGAATTGCTTCTTCCTTTGTTAACCCATTCTTAGCTTTTCTTACGATAATTTCCTTACTTTTCTCAGGCATCCATACGATAATTTTGTCACCATTTTTACTTTTCCCCTCAATGACATTAATCGTTTCAATACCATTATAAATATGAAAATCTTCTACTTCCTTTAGTGAAATTTTCTCTTGAGCACGTGAGACAGCTTTTGTCTCTGCAGTTTTCACGGGATCCAATGCTGATAAATAAACTTTTATCAATAACCCACAAAAGGCTAATACTATTATTGAAAGAACAATAATCCACTTTTTCATTACTAATTCACTTCTTTATGTACGATAAATCGTAAAAATCGCTGTATTTTGATTTGCTTGATCCAGTGCAAGTCCAAACATAAGGTCTTCCTGTTTCAAGGTTCGATTAAGGGCATCAACAATTTTATACAGATCCGGACTGTGTTGGATTTTCACTGTTGATAAAACTTCTATTTTACTTTCCATCCGTTATCCTCCAATATTTTCCTGTTTATCTACATTATTTGATAAATCTTATCCATTATTATAACAGGTGGAAGCAAAAAGCGGGTCAAAGATGCTATGATTTTTTTAATTAAATTTTATTCATCTGATTCAATCGGAATGGTTATGATTTCATAATTTGAATCGGTGAATTTTATTGTTATAGTTCCATGTTTTTTCGTTGAATAAATTTCTGACCAAGTTTCGTGAAGATCAACCAGTATATCTGGATCATGCGTCTCTTCTTCTGGTGCAAAAAGGACTGAAATTTGCGGATTTAGATATTGAATTAATTTCTCAGATAAAGAGTCTTCCGGTGCACCATTAGGGATTTTAAACACATTAATATTCTCTAGATTTTTCTCCAAGAGTGTCTCTTCTGCCCTTGGCGTGAATGAAGTCATTAGGAATATTCGATGATTAAAAAAATCAAGTGTTAAATCCATACCTTCATTCGTATCATTTCCCACAAATTGAACTTCAGCAGTCATCTCAGGCAGAATTGGCCTCTTTGTACCCTGCCCCCATGAGACAACTGCAGGCTTATTTGTTGAATCTAGTTCCTTTTTGACTTTAGCAGAGAATTTAGGTGTTGAAATAATTTCTTTAATATTATATTTCGAGATTAGACGATTTAATTGTTGTTTAGAAAGTTCTGTTCCGTTATGTGTAAGGATTAATTTAGAAATCTCTTTTACATCATAAAGGAATAGCCAACCCTCTAATTCAGCAGCAGTTTCTTTCCCTCCGGTATTGATCAAGGTATTCTCGTTATTTGCGCCTTGAATCAGTGTTGCTTCCCCTTCCGACAAACCCAGAAAAGTGACTGCAACTTCATGGTCCTTAATATTTAAATTAATATTTTCAATATTATTTAATGAAGGCTCTGATGCCTCTACCATGAGCGTCGTTTGAATAAATAATGACAAGATAATTAGTAAGGTTCTCATGACACACCTCCTATATTAAGGATGTGTTTATTTACCAATTTTTATCCAGATTAAGTTGACTGATGTCTCTCAAATCATAACCACGAGTGGATAATTTCAACTAATTCATCCATCTTTCCTCGATTAATAGGAACGGGAGGTATAGATTTCAAAAAGGCCTTCCCATATTTGGTGGTTACAATTCTTTTATCAAACACCACAATGATACCTCGATCACTTTCTGTTCGAATAAGGCGCCCAAAACCTTGTTTAAAACGGAGAATTGCTTCTGGAAGGGAGTATTCTGAAAAGGAATTCCCCCCGCGTTTTTCGATTAACTGGCATTTCGCCTCTGTTAAAGGATCATCTGGCGGGCTAAATGGAAGTCTAACAATAACAAGGCAGGACAAGTCCTCTCCAGGTATATCTACACCTTCCCAGAAACTGCTTGTCCCCAACAATAACGCCTTATCATAGCGTTGAAAGTTTCGGGTTAGTCTTGTTCTGCTTCCACTAGTTATCCCTTGGGCAATCATTGCATAATCATGTAAAAAACCACTCTCTTTGATTAATTCATAGGTTCTCTTTAACATGTCATAGGCGGTAAATAGAAGCAGCATTCTCCCATTAGTTGCTTCAGCTATTGTTATGATATGCTCCGTAATTGAAATTACATAATCATCTAAAGAAACTGTATTAATTTCTGGTAAGTCCTCAGGAATTAAAAGCTGCACCTGTTGATTATATGCAAATGGAGACGGGATATTTAATTGGACCGTAGATTCAGGGTCTAGACCCATTTCCTTTATAAAATAATCAAATGATTTATTTACAGTCAACGTTGCTGAAGTAAATACTACCGCTTTTTTTAATTGAAAGAATTGTTCATTTAGCTTCCCTGCTACGGATGTTGGCTGAACCATAAAGGTAGTAACATTTTGCGGTGAGCGTATATCTATTTCAATCCATTTTACATCATTCGTTTTTTTAAGAAAGGAATTAGTAACCGTATCTCTAAGATCTGCTAATTCGCTTTGAAATTGAAGGATTTCTTCCAATTTATTTTCTTCTATCCGTGAAAAAGAAGTACTCGCATTTTTTAACCATTCAAGCCGTTCACTAATTTCTGAATCAAGGTCCTTTAGTAAAAAGGCAAATCTCTCAGCACTATGAATCAATGCCTTTTTTTCTCTTGCTTCGTCATTGGGTGAAAAGCGAATTTTGGCACGATTAACTCCTTTTTTATTCGCCATCTTGGCTCTCGCAAAAAGAGCAATCAATTGGAAAAATTCGTCCATTTCAAACGTAAGATCTGTCATAAGTTGATTTAACTTAGTAGTGTTGGTCCTGGCTTCATTTTTACTTGGTACAGAATCCAGCAGCATTTCCAAATCATAAAAGAGCTGTTTTTGTTCATACAGTCCAAATTGACCTAATAGGAGACGGGTCGATAAATAATCCAATGTATGTCCAAAAAACTGACTAGCGGCTTTCTCAAAATGATGCCCTTCATCAATAATGGCATAAGAGAATTCAGGCAGGATCGCCACTTCACCTTTAATATCACTTAATAATAAAGAATGATTTGTAATAATAATATCAGCAACTTCCGCTTTTCTTTTTGCCCTTAAATAAAAATCTCTTTCTTGCCACGCTTCGTCCTGTAAAAAAATTCCTGGTTCATTCTTTATTTTATTCCAAAAAATTTGACCGCCACTTGAAAGGTTTAACTCATCCCGATCACCTGTTTCTGTTTCAATCAGCCAAACAAGAATTTGCATCTTTGTTAAACCGGTATCGTAATTATCGTTATCATCTGCCAGCGTCTGGTGAAACTTTTCTAAACTAATATAATGATTTCTTCCCTTAAGTAATACAGTGTTTAATGGAAAGGGCAAAAGTTTAGACAAGAGCGGTATTTCATTTTTTAAAATCTGTTCTTGCAAGTGGATAGTATGTGTACTTACAACGATTGGAAGCCTATTCTTCTTAGAAAAGTAAGCACTTGGCAGCAAATAGCCCAGTGACTTTCCTACACCTGTACCAGCCTCAATCACAGCATGTTTTTCATTTTGAAAAGCCTGATAGATTGTATCCATCATGGTAAATTGACCCGTTCTTTGCTCGAAAGCTTTAAATGCCTGACTGACCATTCTGATTTTTTCAGCCTCAGATGCAGGGAAATGATATTCTTTCTCTTCAGCAGGGAGCCTAATTTGGTCTGGAATCCTTTTTAAAGCAAGTTCCCTAAATATCTCCAATGTCTCAGATAAGCCTTCGACAGTTTCTTCTTTATTAATCAGTAATTCATCAAGCAGCTGTTGTAGGTCGCTTTTCAATCCGCCTGATAAATGTGCAAGCTGTTTTAATGTTGTGAGTGGTAATGATGCCAATTTTTCTAAAAGAATCAGTAAAAGCTCAGCTGTAACCTGTGCATCACTATCTGCTTGATGGGGGCGATCATGATTCAATTTTTCTCTCTCCGCTAAATCAGATAGCTTATAACCATCTGCCGTGGGATAAAGAATTCTAGCCATTTCAACCGTATCTAGAACAGGACCGAAGAACCCTTCTTGGCCCGCTTGGATTAATTCTTCTTGAAGAAAGGACAAATCAAACAAAACATTATGTGCAACAAAATAGGCCCCGTCCAGTAAAGACATGACTTTTTCCGCAATTTCGGAAAAAAGCGGCGCATCTTTAACCATATCATCATTTAAACCCGTTAATTCTTCAATAAATATGGGGATGGATTTTTTGGGATTAATGAGTGATGAAAACTTTTCTGTGATTTTCCCATTTTCAATGACCACAGCTGCAAATTGAATGATTTTATCACCCTTTTTTGGAATGTTTCCCGTTGTTTCCAAGTCGATTACGACAAATTTATTTAACATTTATTTTAACACCCCAAACCTTCGTTCATTCAAACGGTATCACATAATCTTTAAAAGAAAAAGTATACACAAGTATACACTACTATAAGCTTTTGATTCTACCACAAACTTTTTGATTATTGTTACTACATATATTATATAAAACCCTCGTTAAAAAAGAAAAATCCCCTAAACGGGGATTACATAATCGTTAGTGCTGGTTCAGCATGGATCAGTTCTTTAATCCGATTACCTTCATCCATGATCGCCACTTTTGGTTTATGTGCTGCTACTTTTTCTTCAGCAATCAACGCATAGGATATGATAATCACGATATCACCTTTTTGAACAAGACGGGCGGCAGCACCATTTAAACAAATAACTCCACTGCCTCTTTCACCTGGAATAATATAAGTCTCTAGGCGTGCACCATTATTATTATTAACAATTTGAACCTTTTCATTAGCAATCATTCCAACTGCATCTAAAATATCTTCATCAATTGTGATACTTCCTACATAATTTAAATTTGCCTCAGTAACTGTGGCACGGTGGATCTTTCCGTTCATCATGTTGCGAAACATATCCTCTTCCTCCATTTCCTCTTACCTATCAATCTATTTTTGTAATGATGTTGTCTATTAAACGAACCTTCGTAAATTTTACAGCGAGAGCAATAATAATTGTACCCTCTAATTTTTCCAATGGTTTTAATTGTGGATAGGAGTAGATTTGGACATAATCAATTACACCCGATGATTCATTGCCAATCACTTCGCGAATCATATCAATTATTTTAATAGGATCTCTCTCTCCTTTATCAATCGCTGCATTTGCTGCTTGAAGACTTTGATAAAGAACAGGTGCTTCTTTTTTTTCTGTCGGCAAGAGATTAACATTTCGAGAACTCTTAGCCAGTCCATCATTTTCTCGGACAATATCTACTGCTACCAGATTTACAGGAATATTAAAATCTGAAATTAACCCTTCAATAACCGCAACTTGCTGGGCATCTTTTTTCCCAAAATAAGCACGTGTTGGCATAATGATGTTAAAGAATTTTGTTATAACTGTTGCAACGCCATCAAAATGGCCAGGGCGTGAACTTCCACATAATACATCTGTGCGCTCCTGTACGGTAACTTTGACTGAAGGGCTGGTCGGATACATTTCTTCTACACTTGGATAAAACAGAAAATCTACCATTTCACTTTCAGCCAATGCACGGTCACGCTCAAAGTCACGGGGATATTCAGCATAATCCTCTTTCGGACCAAACTGCAACGGATTAACAAAAATGCTAAGGACGACGATATCATTTTCTTTTCTAGCTCTATTTAAAAGCGTCAAATGTCCTTCGTGCAGAAAACCCATCGTTGGAACAAAGCCAATCGATTTTCCTTGGGACTTTTGTTTCAAAATTAACTCTTGCATGTCTTTAATTGTGGTAACTACCTTCATTTTATACCTCCATAAAGCCCTTTCAGTTCCTGCTCCTTCATTGTGAATGAATGCTTATCTTCTGGAAACTGTTTATTTTTAACATCTGCTGCATAAGCTTGAATAGATTCAAGCATAAATGGATTTACGGAATGGTATTGTTTCACAAACTTCGGTACACGCTCAACACCATAACCAAGAATATCATGATACACGAGCACTTGACCGTCCACATCAATCCCGGCACCAATACCAATGATAGGTATTGAAAGACTTTGTGTAATTTCTTCAGCCAATTGTTTTGGGACACATTCAAGAACGATGGCGAAAGCTCCTGCTTGTTCACATTTCTTCGCATCATCTATTAATTTCCTTGCTGCCTCAGCATCTTTCCCTTGTACTTTATACCCGCCTAATACACCAACGGATTGTGGAGTTAACCCCAAATGAGCACACACAGGGATGCCTGCTTTCGTTAGAGCAGTTATTTTTTCTAGGACATCATCTGCACCCTCAAGTTTCACCGCATGTGCGCCTGTTTCTTGAATGAGTCTGCCTGCATTCATTAATGTATCACGGACGGATAAATGATAGGTTAAGAATGGCAAGTCCGCGAGAATAAATGTATCCTTTGCACCTCGTTTTACTGCTTTCGTATGATGGATCATGTCTTCAAGTGTCACCGGTATGGTCGAGTCATACCCTAAGACAACCATACCAAGGGAATCACCCACCAAAATAATGTCAACTCCACCTTCTTCTGCTTGTTTAGCAGAGGGGTAATCATACGCTGTTAACATGACTATTTTTTCATTTTTTTCCTTCATTTTTAAAAAATCAGTTGCTTGCTTCATCCATTTTTCCCTCCTTTTTTGTTGGGAGAGGGGATATGAAGATTTCGAAGAGCAAATAAAAAGATCCTTCTGAAGGCAGAGGATCCCTATTACTCAATTCAAGCTTCATCCCTCTGTCCCGGTCCGTAAACGGATCTAGGCAGAAACCTTTTTTAATTGTTGGTTACTTCATTTAGGTGCAGTTCACTATGGATACTGCCCATTGGAATGAATTATAGCAAATTTCTCGAAAAGTTCAAGCCTTATAACTCAATATCCGCTGAATAAATATGGTGGATGAATCCAGTCTGATCCTCCAGTTTCAACACACCATCATCTGTGATACCTAGTGCAATACCTTCAATGGTATTTGTCAATGTTCTCGCTTTTATGTACTTGCCGATACTGCTGGCATAACCTTCCCATAAAAGCTTTATTGGCAAGAAGCCCTGTTCCAGATACATTGTATACAAATTTTCAAAGTTCTTTAGGATCGTTCTAATTAATTCCGCTCTCGAGACAGTGTCTTTTTTCTCAATAAAAAGGGACGTAGCAATATCTTGAATTTCTGCTGGGAAATCTTCTAACTTTTGATTCACATTGATACCAATTCCAATAATAATGGAATGAATTCGATCGGCCTCAGCTTGTAGCTCAGTTAATATACCAGTGACTTTTTTTCCGCTAATTAGAACATCATTAGGCCATTTAATATCTGGGACTAAGTCTGTCATTTCTTCAATGGCTTGAACAATGGAAACTGCAGCTAATAATGTCAATTGTGGCGCATTACTAAGAGGTATATTGGGGCGCAGGATCATGCTCATCCAAATCCCTGAATATTTTGGAGAATGCCATTTACGGGCCATTCTTCCCCTGCCTGACAACTGCTCTTCTGCAATGATGACCGTTCCTTCTGGTGCATCTTCAGAAGCCATGCGATGGGCTATCTTCTGAGTTGACTCAACAGTCTCCTCATAATGGATATTCCTCCCCATAAAGTGGGTTGTTAAACCAAGTCTTATTTCATCGGCAGTTATTTTTTCTGGGGTCTTTAGAATCCGATAACCCTTATTTCTAACTGCATCTAATTCAAAGCCTTCTTTTCTTAGTTCCTCTATATGCTTCCAAACTGCCGTCCTAGAGCAGCCAATGAGTTCAGCTAGATATTGACCTGACAAAAAGGCATCTCCGGCATTTGTAAAGGCATCAATTAATTCTTTTCTTATTTCTGATTGCACTTCATTAGCCACTCCTTGATTTTTTCTTTGTTATTAGGAAGTTGACAAGATAAGATGTTATTTTCAATGTCTAATAGGGTTTCCTTTAGCCATGGTCCGCCTCTTTTATTGAACCAATCCATTAAGTCATTTCCTGATACATTTATTTCTGAACGATCTTTAATCGGAAGAGAATCATACATTTTTTCCCAATGTTCAATTGATTGAATATCCTTTATTTGGTTAATCACAAGGTAGAGTCTTTCTGTTGAAAGGATTGTATCACGACCTGCAGCATAGAGATCATAAATAGACCATTCTTGTTCAAGTCTTTTATATAAGAAATGGACCGTTCGTCCAATTTCTCTTATTTCCTTAATTGAAAGCCGCCAGTCTTTTAGAAATACCTCGATCTCTTTTTCTTTAAACTGTAAACAGAAAATTAATAATGACCACATTTCATTAATATTAAGAGGGATACTTTCAAAGCGAATCAGTTTCTCTAAAGACTTCCTCTCTCCTTTTAAACCAGGCAAATATAAAAAAATGCTTGTATCTAGAAGGATATTTAACGCGGTTTGTTTGTTTTTACCGATTAACAGTTTTTCGAACTCTGTTTTTTTTCTCTCCACAGCAATTTTCTCAAGTAAATGAACCTGATTGGCTAATGCGGTGATAGTTCCCGCTTCTATTTGAAATGAAAGTTGACTTACAAACCGTACGGCCCTCATTATTCTTAAGGCATCTTCTTGGAACCTGTCACTTGGACTTCCGACTGTCTGAATTAATTTATTCTGTATAGCTAAAAATCCGTTAAAAGGATCAATCAGTTTCCGATTTCTGTCCATTGCAATTGCATTCATTGTAAAATCCCTGCGCTGCAAATCATCCTTTAAATTCCGAATAAACGTAACCTCTTTAGGTCTACGATAATCTTCATACTCCGATTCTGTCCTAAAGGTAGTAATTTCATATGCCCCATTAGTAACCAGGACTAGAACTGTTCCATGTTCTATTCCAATATCTACTGTTTTTGGAAAGATTTTTTTCACTTCATCTGGAGTTGCACTTGTCGCAATATCCACGTCATTTATCTCTCTATTTAAAAGAAAATCTCTAACTGATCCGCCAACAAAGTAGGCCTCATAACCGGCATCCTCTAACTTTTCTAAGACAGGAATTGCAGTTAAGAATGGGTCTGTCATTTCCTTCACCTTAATTCAGTATATTAAAATATATTTGCTCATACTGTTCAACGATTTGATCTGCTTTAAATTTTGTTTTTGCTGTGTAAATGGACTGTAGAGAAAATTGCTGATGAAGCTTCGCATCATTTAAAACTGCTAATGCTCTACTAGAAATATCCTCTATGTCACCTACTTCACAAATAAATCCATTGACACCATGATTAATAACCTCTGGAACACCGCCAACATTCGTCCCGATACAAGGGACACCACATGCCATCGCCTCTAGTGCAACAAGTCCAAAGCTTTCTTTCTCTGATAATAACAACATTAAATCACTAATAGAGTACAATTCCTCTAAACTCTCTTGTTTACCAAGAAAAATGACTTGATCTTCCAAGCCCAACTCTCTGACGAGCTTACAAACGATAGTCATTTCGGGACCATCACCGACCAATAGTAATTTTGCAGGCATTGCAGATGCAATCTTTGAAAAAGATTTTACTACATCTTTTACGCGCTTTACTGGACGGAAATTTGAAACATGTATGATTACCTTCTCGTTTTCCCTTATTTCAAAATCTGACTTTAAACCATGTGCATCAGTTTTTTTATAGACGCGGTCATCAATAAAATTATAGACAGTTTCGATTGTTTTATCAGGATTGATGAGGTCATAAGTTTGATTCACAAGCGAATTCGATACAGCAGTTACCACATCAGATTTTTCTATTCCAAATTTAATTGCATCTGTCAACGAAGGATCATACCCTAAAACGGTTATGTCTGTTCCGTGCAGGGTAGTGACAATTTTAAAATCTCGGTGACTCATTTGCTTGGCTAATATAGCACAAACCGCATGAGGAATAGCATAATGAACGTGAAGTAGATCTAATTTTTCCCGATTAGCAACTTCCGCCATTTTACTTGCTAAAGCAATATCGTAGGGTGGGTACTGAAATAAGGAATATTGATTCACTTCAACTTGATGATAATAAATATTATGATAAATTTTGTTCAACCTAAAAGGGATGCTTGATGAAATGAAATGAATTTCATGACCTTTTTCAGCCAGCATTTTTCCTAATTCCGTTGCTACCACCCCTGAACCACCTACTGTTGGATAGCAAGTAATTCCAATTTTTAATTTCCTCATGGTTATTCTCCTATCAAATCTCGATTCAAAAGAATGGGAACTTTCGTTTTGAACCCTTCAGCAAATGTAACACCAACAAGCTTGCCAAACATTCTTTCCCTTGCCTCGACAGTTTCAATATACCCATTAACAAGTGGAGTATTGTGGGTTTCTTCTGTTTGCTGGAATTGGCTCTTATACTCCCTTAATGCTTCGAGCTTTAAATCTATGTATTGAGAAATATCGATAACAAAATCAGGTTTGTGAAAACCATTAATCATATAAAAATAAACTCTTTCCACTCGGTGAGCAGGTTCATTTCCAGCTGTTTCATATTTTCGGATTCCAGCTGAAAAAACTGCTTCTTCCACTAAACTAGCACAATTTCCATGGTCTGGATGACGGTCTTCAAAATAAGGCGCAAACACGATTTGAGGCTTTTTTATTCTTATTACCCTTGCAATTTCTCTTATGTATTCTTCATTAAGGTACAAGCCCCTATCCGGAAAACCCAGCGATGACCGCCACGAAACTTTTAGAACTTCAGCCGCATTTGCCGCCTCAGACTTTCTGAGCTCTATATTCCCATTTGAAGAAAGGTCGGCATCTGTTAAATCACAGATACCTACACGTTTTCCCTCAGATGTGAATTTTGCGATTGTCCCTGCCATGCCTATCTCTACATCGTCTGCATGGGCACCAAATGCAAGGACTTGAAGGTGTTGATTATTCATTATGTCCACCATTCTCTTTAATTATATTTCTCCATTCAATCAGCCCGAGTTCTAAACCTCTTATAAGCAATTCCGCAGTTCCCATATTGGTTGCAAGGGGTATGGAGTATACATCACATAGTCTTACTAATGCAGTAACATCTGGTTCATGCGGCTGTGCGGTTAATGGATCTCGAAAAAAGAAAACAGCATCCATTTCATTTTGAGCAATCATCGCACCAATTTGCTGGTCACCACCAAGGGGTCCGGATTGAAACCGTGTAATATTCAATCCTGTTGCATCACTAATTCTTTGCCCTGTTGTTCCAGTAGCAAATAAAGAGTGCTTCGAAAAAATATTCTGATAGGCAATAGCGAACTGCACCAAATCATTTTTCTTATTATCATGAGCAATTAATGCAATATTCATTATATTTCCTCCTATCCTAAAATATTTTCAAGGCCATAAACAAAGGCATTATGTGTCATCACAGACTCAACTGCCACTTTTACCCCTGACATAAACGACCCTCGGTGGTAGGAATCGTGCCTGATTGTTAAAGTCTGACCATCTGAACCGAATAATACCTGTTGATGTGCAACCAATCCCGGCAATCGAACCGAGTGAATATGCATCCCATCAAAATTTGCCCCCCTCGCTCCTGCGATTGTTTCTTTTTCATTTGGGTGGCCTTGATTTTTTGCTTCTCTTACAGTTGAGATCATTTCGGCCGTCTTTACCGCTGTTCCTGACGGAGCATCCAACTTCTGGTCATGGTGTAATTCGATAATTTCAACATCCTCAAAATATTTTGCTGCCATTTGAGAGAATTTCATCATTAAAACCGCACCTATAGCAAAATTCGGAGCAATAATACACCCTAGTTCTTTCTCCTGACAAATACGCTCTAATTCTTCTAATTCACCAGCGGTAAACCCTGTTGTACCTACAACAGGCCGCACATTGTAAGAGAGTGCTGTTTTGGTATGATGCATGCCCACTTCAGGTGTGGTTAAGTCAATTAATACATCTGCTTGGATTGTTTGCAGACATGTTTCAATATTTGAATAAACTTGCACATTATGTATTGAATGAAAACCTTCCAAATCGCTTAACATGATTCCGTCATACTTATGATCCACAACAGCAACTAATTCAAAATTATCAGTATTTGTGACTAACTTTACAGCTTCGCTCCCCATTCTTCCACGAGGGCCTGCAATAATAATTTTAATCTTTTCCATCACATTCACTCCATTTTTTCTTCGTTAATTCTAGTCCAACGATTTTTGTCTCTTGTTTTAAATTTTTCCATGACATAATCATGTGCATCTTCTAGGCTAATATTTAAGGAATTAGCAAAGCAAATTAAAACAAATAAAAGGTCTCCCAGTTCTTCCTCAATCGCTTTTTCAGTTTCACTAGTTTTTTTGGGTTTCTCTCCATAATAATGATTTACTTCCCTAGCAAATTCCCCTAGTTCTTCTGTAAGTCGCGCCAGCATTGCCAGTGGACTGAAATACCCCTCTTTAAATTGACTAATGTACAAATCTACTTCTTGCTGAAGTTCTTTCATTGTCTTTTCATTGGCCAATTTGCCTTCACCTCGTTAATATGATTGATACTAATGCCCATTTTCTTATTCATTGTTTATGTTAGCTAAATTATCTCGGTTTTACAAATGTTTTCAATTATTTTTAGTCTTTTTCACTACTCATTGCTCTAGCATTTTTAATTCGATATAATAAAAATCGCCAGATAAGAGAATTTATGGCAGAGGGGGTTTATGAATGATATCAGGACTTAAATTTAAAAACATATTATTTATCCTTTTAGGGGCTGCAATCATGTCGTTTGGACTTGTGAATTTTAATATGCAAAACAAGTTGGCTGAGGGTGGTTTCACTGGGATTGCTCTATTATTTTATTTCTTGTTCAAGTGGGATCCGTCATATTCAAATTTATTTTTAAATATTCCACTTTTTTTTATCGGGTGGAAATTGTTAGGACGGAATACATTTTTATATACCATTATAGGAACGGTAGGAGTATCGATTTTTTTATGGATATTTCAACGCTATGCGATAGATATGCCACTTGAAAGTGATTTAACATTAGCAGCATTATTTGCTGGGGTTTTTACAGGCGTTGGTTTAGGAGTAATCTTTCGTTATGGTGGAACTACGGGAGGAGTCGATATTATTGCAAGGCTCGTCCAGAAATATGCAGGCTGGAATATGGGGAAAACGATGTTCTTATTTGATGCATGTGTTATCGCGTTATCTCTAGTTACATATTTAAATTATAAACAGGCAATGTATACACTTGTTGCTGTTTTTATTGGTGCAAGAGTCATCGATTTCATCTTAGAAGGTGCCTATTCTGCAAGAGGGGCAATGATTATTTCGGAAAAAAACGAACAAATTGCCGCAAAAATTATGGAGGAAATGGACCGAGGAGTTACTGCCTTAAAAGGTTATGGATCATATACAAAAAGTGAACGTGAGGTTTTATATTGTGTTGTGGCTAAAAATGAAATCGTTCGGTTAAAAAATGTAATCACCTCGGTCGATCCACATGCCTTTGTTTCAATTACTATTGTTCACGATGTTCATGGAGAAGGATTTACCCTTGACGAAAATAAAATGCCGTTAGTAGATTAAAAAAGCAATGTCGTTTGACATTGCTTTTTTAGTATCAATCCTTCGAACGGTCTTTTTTCTGATTCTTGTCACCTTGATATTTTCTCCAACCCACATAGGATAATGTCATGATAATAATGCTTCCAGTGGATATAATAACCCACCAAATGTTAGGATCTGCCTCATCCTCTTCCATGTTAGAAAAGAGTTTGACTAAGTCCGTATCTAGTTTATCCAATTCCTGCTGACTTTTAGTGTCACTTACTACTAGGGAACGGTATTCATTTATAAAATCAATCCGTGCATCTAATCTTTGTACATTTTCTACGGATACATCAATTTTCATACTTGGATAGATGACATTGTACAAAGATAAAAATGAATTGAAGTTTGTATGAAAGTTTCCAGAATCACCTTTTTTAGCCGCATCTTTCGCTTGATGAAAAGCAGTCATAATTTGATCTTCCATTTCAACCCATAGGGGTTGATGACTTGTAGCAATCGCATCAATAACAAGTCTAAATTTGACTAATTTATTTATTCGTTCCTCATATTTCATGTTGGAACTAACTGCCGCTTCCACTGCTTCATCATGGGAGGTGTTAATTATTCTCACTTCATCCATGGTTAATGGTGGATCCGTACCAGCAATACTTGTGAACTGATTTGAAAAATAATCAAGTAGTCTTTTCGCATCTTCATATCTATGAAACTTCACCATTTGGAGTGCTTCATCTGAAATATCATCAAGCTTCTCCATTGGCGATTGTTGTTCTGCATAAATAGATGTGGGAGTAAGCATCATGATAATTGCAAATAAAAATAACCATTTGATTTTCAATCCTTGTCCCCCCTTTCATTACTAATAAAATGTATGTAGGGGTGGACAAGGTTAGACCATTTTGGATTATTTTATTTCAAGCTTGTACCGATTTGACCGAATGGAAAAATAATAAGCAAGGGCAATAGAAAAAATCGAAAGCCAGAATGTAAAATAGCCAATTTGCTGAGTGTAGCGATCAAGCATATGATAGCTCGGCAACATGAAAAATACATAATCTATCACATCATTATGTAATGTCCAAACAGCTGTGATGATTAAATGCCACCATTTAAAACGATAAAATGGAGCATACAAAATCCCTTGTACAGCCATTGCAAAATGGGAAAATATTAGCATATAGCCAACTGCATCAAGTTCCCCTTGGACAAAGTAGACTAGAATGTTCATCACCACTGCCCAAATTCCATATTTAAAAAGTGTGACAATCGCAAGAGCCTCTATTAAAGGCCAGTTTCTCCGTAATAGAAAGGCAATCAAAACGAAAACAAAAAATAAACTAGCAGTAGGGCTGTCAGGAACGAATGGGAGGAAAATTGCAGGAGTTTCTTTTAGTTGCCACCCATACCAGTAATACCCATATATAGTTCCAGCTATATTTATAAATAATAGCAGCTTTATAATTGACCTATGGGCCAAGAGAGGATAAATCCAACTCACAAGCATGCTCCTTCCAGGATTGTTTTTTTCATGAAGAAAAAAGCTGACGATCGTTCGTCAGCTTTTCAATAATTCGATTATTACTTACCAAGGCCTGAGATAAATTCTGAAAGTGTTTTAAGTTCTTCGTCAGTACCTTTGAAGATTCCGGGTGGCATTTTTCCACCTTTACCTTCTTTAGCAATTTTCGCTACTTCTTCAGCAGATAGACCAGTTCCAACTAATGCAGGAGCACCGGCACCTCCTGAAAGATCTTCACCGTGACAAGTAATACATGTATTCGCACTAGCAATTTTGTAGCCGGCACTCGACTTATCAATATCAACCTTTTCAACAATTTTACCTTGGCGCTCAGCTTGTTCCCAGTCGTGTGTCGCAACAGACTCCCAAGTTAAAAATACGGTGGCAGCTAATGCCAAAAGCATAGCTGTAGTTGCAATCGGACGCTTCATTGGACGACGTTCAGGACCATTATCCAGGAATGGAGCTAATAGTAAGCCTCCAAATGCAAGTCCAGGCATAATCATAGCTCCGATAACTGTATACGGTCCGGATGCATATGAATATTTTAGTAATTGATACAAAAATAAGAAATACCAGTCTGGCAATGGAATGTAACCAGTATCAGTCGGATCCGCTATCCTTTCAAGCGGAGCCGGATGGGCAACAGTTAAACATAAAAAGCCGACAAGAAATACAGCTCCTATCATCCATTCTTTCAAAAGGAAGTTAGGCCAGAACGCCTCTGTTTTACCAGGGTATTCAGAGTAATCTTTCGGAATCATTTTTTTTCGTTCAGAAGGTGCTAAAACACGTGAATCACCAACGAACTTTAATCCTTTACCGCGATGCATCGAGCAATCCCCCTCCTTTTTCCGTAGTTAGTAGAAAAAACATCGATTGTGAAAAAACGTTTTTTATAGTGGTCCAGAAATACCTTGTTTACGAATCATTAAGAAGTGGGCTCCCATTAATCCAAGCAATGCACCTGGCAGGAAGAACACGTGAATCGCAAAGAAACGGGTTAATGTTTGGGCACCAACAATATGTTCATGACCTGCAAGTAAAACCTTAACCTGTGTACCGATAAACGGTGTTGCTTCGGCAATCTGCAGACCTACTTTTGTTGCAAATAACGCTTTCATATCCCATGGTAATAAGTAACCAGTAAATCCTAAGCCAAGCATAACGAAGAAAATAAGCACTCCGACTACCCAGTTTAGTTCACGAGGTTTCTTGTAAGCACCTTGGAAGAAAACACGTAGTGTATGTAAAAACATCATTACAAGTACTAAACTTGCACCCCAGTGATGCATTCCACGTACAATTTGTCCAAAAGCAACTTCATTTTGAAGATAATAAACCGATTCCCATGCATTTTTAATATCTGGTACATAGTACATAGTTAAAAACATACCAGAGAGAATTTGAATGACTGTTACGAAGAATGTTAGACCTCCAAAGCAGTATACAAACGCTGAAAAGTGATGCGCTGGATTAACATGCTCAGGTACTTCATGGTCTGCGATATCGCGCCACAAAGGCGTAATATCTAAACGTTCATCTACCCAATCGTAAATCTTGTTTAACATGTTACGCCTCCTTCCGTGGTTCAGCTTTACCTAAATAAAGAAAACCGTCTTTTTCCTTGAATGGATATACATCAAGCGGGTGAAGTGGTGGTGTACCTGGAACATTGGTTCCATCCTTTGTGTAACGGCCATAGTGACATGGACAAAAGAATTGATTTGGATGTTCCTTGTCCGTATTCCAGTTAACAGTACAGCCTAAATGTTTACACACAGGTGAAAGGGCTACAATTTTACCTGCATCATTCTTATAAACCCAGGCAGTCTCCGTAACCTCTGACTCATACCATGCATCCTTTTGTTTAAAGCTAAAGTCAACTCGAACCGGCTCGTTAGTTATTTCAGAAACCTTTTGTTTTGTTGCGACGAAATCTCCGCCTTCTTCAGCCTTTAAAACTGGATCAACTGCAAATCTTACCATTGGCATTAACATACCAGCTGCCATAAAGCCGCCTACTCCTGTTAATGTGTAGCTTAAAAATTGACGTCTTGAAACGCGTTGCTTACTCATGCTTATATCCCCCCCTCTATTCACGAAGTTAAGTCCGACGGACAAATTTAAACACATATAAAACTAGGACATAACAATGATATATCAATCTGCAAGTTAGGTCAATATCATACTATTTTAAAAACATGCTTAAAAGGTGGTTTTACTCATTTTCATGCCATTTTTGCGTAAAAAGGTCTAATAATTGTTTTACTTGACTATCAACAACCGCCATTTTCTGTGAATCATTCATGTGTTCCAGCGGGATTGATGGAAGCCATATTATCGTTCCAGAAAGTTCTTCTTCTCGTGATCTCCAATCAATTTCGGATGTAATGTAAAATATGTGTTTAAATTCCCCCTTTTGAAGGCTAGCCTCCCATTCCTTCAAATCACTAATGATATTTTCTCCATTTTTGGACTTCAAATATGTATATGGAGGTAATAATAATAATCTTCCCGTAAATTGCCTTTCTAGATGTCCAGTAAGTAATGTGATAAATTCCGCAGCTGTCGCAGACTGTTTCATCTCCCCCCCCACAGATACAGCCAGTAATGGCACAACAGCTGTGTCTACATATTCCTTTGCATTCAAATACGTCTCAATATCTTGAGGTGTCCATTTCATATTTATGCACCAACCTTTTGATTTCACTATTATCATAATATCATTTTCTACAGAAACAATAAAAGATATAGTGCAATATTTAGAAAATCCCAAACAAAAAGGAAGCTGCTTATCGCACGCTTCCTTTTTGTTCTGACATGGTTAACTGATTAAGCTTTTGTGTAAGAACTTGAAATGCTTTTCGATCTTGATTATCAAGGGCCTCATCGATTAATTGAAGGATTTTCTCACGTTGAAAATGTTCAATACTGCGCTGCAATAATTGTTCTGCAATAATTCCATCCTTCTCATTCACTTGCAGGTGTTTGGGAACGTATAAATTCTCTTCAAGAACCGCAGCATACTGGTGTGCCTGATTAGCAGCATGAAAGTTTAATTGGATAAAAATATCCTCATCACGATTTAAGCGAATGTCGTGAAAGGATTTTTCAGCATCTGTAGTCATCACATTTTCTTTATAGAATCTAAATGGTACCTTATCGACGCAATGTGTAGACATAATTAAACCTCTCGGACAATACTGTGCTTGCTCCACAAAATGGACCTTCTCCATTAATTGATCGTGGCTCATTAGATAATTAAGAATCCAAACACATTCTCTTCTCTTTAATTGATAATGATTTAAAAACCAGCGAATAAAGTCCTTCTTCTCGTTGACAGAAACAGGGGTTGCCATGATAGTTTCCCTCCTCTGCAAATTCAGCTTTTTTTAATCTTTCAACCCTGTAAGACGTTCAAGTAAATCCATATACTCCCCGTTTGTTGGATCTTCATTTAGCAACTGTTTAAAAATTTCGGCGGCGCGGTCACTTTTTCCTTCTTCAATTAGAAAATAACCGTAATCCTGTAAAAATGTTTCATTTTTCTTAAAAAAAGTATATGCACTTTCATATTTGTCTAATGCGTAAGAAAATTTTTCTAACTTCTGATAGCTTACTGCAGCATCCCATAAAAGTTGGGGTTCTTCATCTTCTTTAATATCAAGTTCAGTAATTAAATCAATGATGTCCTCATATCTTTCTTGAAGTAAAAAGAGTTTATTTAATGTAAGTGCTGCTTCAATAAATCCTGGGTCTAAGGCAAGTGCTTCACGGAAAAACTGTTCTCCTTCTTCCACTTTTCCTAATTGGTTTGCTATTCTCCCGCCAAAGAAAAATAACTCCTTATTATATTCATCTTGTTTTATGCCTTCTTGAATGGTAAGTAAACTATTTTCAAGTTCTCCCTCCCTTTCATATGCTAAAGCAAGGTGTAAATATAGAGAATGGTATTCCGGATCCAGCTCTTTCAATTCAGTGAATTTTACGATAGCAGTCTTGTAATACCCCGCCTGAAGTGCCGTAAAACCATAGCCGAATAAAGTGTTAATCTCTAATTTTTCATTCATTGCCTTTTCATAATAAACTAATGCATCCTCAAACATTCCAGATACACTTAAGAGATCTGCAATCCGTTGATCTATATTTACACCAGCTATTTCATTTTCTTCTTTTAAAACCTTTTCGTAGGCTTCCAGTGCCTTGGTCACTTCACCTTGTTCACTGTAAAGTTCGCCTAAAGCAAAATCTATAATGATTTCATCTGGCAACAATTCCTTTGCCTTCAAAAGTTTTCTTTCACAAACTTCATACAAACCTTGAACTTGATAAAGATCGGCTAATAAAAGTAGGGATTGTCCATAATTCGCATCATGTTCTGATATCTTTTCAAGAACAAGAATTGCTTCTTCGTCTTCACCGGCTTCAACTAATATTTCACCTAATAGGACAAGAAGCTCACCTTCCTCAGGGAATGTTTCTAATAAATTTGCTATTAGTGACTTTGCCTCTTCTAGGAAACCATATTGATACATTTCTTCGCTAAGAAGAAACTTTTCATCGGGCATACCATTTTGTAATACATCATTATATTCAATTAAGGCCTCATTATGTTGACCATTTTCTAACATGGTAATAATTTTATTCACTCGTTCCATTGACTCTTACCTCTCGTTCTCCTAGATTGACAGAGAAAAATAGGATGGGATTCGCACCCTAACATGTTCTCCATTTCCAGGTTTAAATATCACGTTACCACTTGCTCGTAAAACCTCCCCCTTGTGGACGGTTACTACGAGTCTATCACTATGATAATGAAATATATTCACATCATCAACATTCTGGCCTTCATTTATTTTTGTATACAAATTATAACTCACTTCTGTACCACACATTAAACTACCTTTTTGCGGATATACACCAATTTTATTTAATACAGAAACAGCCAATGGGATATTTTCTTCAATTTCTTCATAAAGAGCGGGTATATTCTCTCTATTCATGATACCATTCCATTTCGACAAAACACCCTTCACTTCCTTCTTGTGAACCGAAGAAATTATTGGGATGAACGGACTGCTGAAAGGAAACATTGCTTCTTTAATCCAACCCCATGGAACTTGTTCTAATTCTTCATGTGATTGAAGGTCTACAAAAATAGCTGGTACTTTTTCTTTCTTACATTTCCTAATAAACGATGGAGAAATCAATCGAACTGGTATTCTTACCCCAATAAGATAGTCTATTGGGCTGCTTAAGAGAGCCGTTTTAAGCGCAGATATTTTTGTGGTTAATTCATTTTCGTAGGAAACATTAACATAGGTGAACAAGGTGGTGCAACCTTTCAACAAAAAATCTTCAGTCAAACACTTTTTTAATTCTTGAAAGGCCCTAATTTGTGGAATATTTGAATTAAATAAAACATAGGTGGGGGTCATAATATATGGTTCGGCATTCATTCTTATTAACCGATAATAATTGAAATGCGAGTCAATCCTTTCTATTCGATTGTTACGTATTAATAGTGAACAAGTTTTTAATTGCTTGTCTTTTAGGAGATTGGCATTTTCAATAATATACATTATCCACCACCATTTCATTGTGTCCTATTTTCTTTTTTGACTATTCTCTTTAAGACAAGCTATGCGAAAATTCCAAAAACTATGCCATTCAATTCGGGATATAAAATAGAAAAAGCTGCATCGATATGCAGCTTTACTTAATAAGACTATTTAAATGGTCAAAGAAGTTCGGATATGAAACGGAAATGGCTTCTGGGTTTTCTAGAACTGCTTTTTCTTCACAAAGAAGTGCAGCTATGGCCAGCATCATTCCAATTCGATGATCACCATGACTAGCGACAGTTCCACCAACTAATTTGGTTTTTCCATGAATAATCATTCCATCTTCAGTTGCTTCGATTTTAGCACCTAAAGTTTTTAGCTCATGAACAACTGTATCAATTCGATTTGTTTCTTTTACTTTCAGTTCCTCGGCATCCTTGATAATTGTTGTACCTTCTGCCTGGGTCGCTAAAAGGGCAATTATTGGGATTTCATCAATTAATTTTGGAATTAAATCTCCTTCAATCACGGTACCTTTCAGACTGGAAGTCTTAATAATTAGATCCCCCATTGGTTCAAATGATGATTCCTCGTTCTGGACAATTTCTAAGTCCGCACCCATCTTTTTCATTACTTCGATAATTCCCGTTCTTGTTGGATTCAGCCCGACATTTTTCAATACAACTTCACTTCCAGGAATTATGGCACCTGCAACTAAAAAGAATGCTGCAGACGATATATCCCCAGGAACATGGACTGTCGTTCCGACTAGTTTTTGACCGCCATTGACGATAATCATTTGGTTATCCTTGTGGATTTCCCCGCCAAATTTAATAATCATTCTTTCTGTATGATCACGAGTTTCTTCCGGCTCAATAATCACACTTTGACCTTCTGCTTGCAGGCCTGCAAGAATTAAGGCAGATTTAACCTGTGCACTTGCAACCGGAAGTTGATAATTTACAGGTTTTAATTCACCCCCACGAATAGAGATGGGTGTGTAGGAACCGTTGTTACGACCATCTATTTTTGCACCCAATTCCGATAAAGGGTTCGTTACCCTCGTCATTGGACGTTTACCGATTGACTCATCACCAACAAGAGAAGAGAAAAATGGTCTACCTGCCAATATCCCCATTAATAAACGGATTGTTGTTCCAGAGTTACCAACGTCTAATACTTCATTTGGTTCGGTTAACCCTTCAAATCCTTTTCCAATAATGTGAAGTTGGCCATCAGATTCTTCGATGGTAACTCCGAGTTTTCGAAAGCACGATATTGTGCTTAAGCAATCTTCCCCAGGTAAGAAATTGGTTACTTTGGTTTCACCGTGAGCAATCGAACCAAACATAACTGACCGGTGTGAAATTGATTTATCCCCAGGAATTGTTATTTCGCCGTTTAAGTGTGTTATGTTTGTCTTCAGTTTTAGAGACGTCATGAAAAATCACCTTTTTTATTTATCATTTTAAGATCCAATAGATGTAGCATAACTAGAATAGGAGCCAATACATTGTTCCGCTTTTTGACGGTCCTCTTCTGTTTGAAAACTAATTACTAAGACACCATTTATATCTTCACGTGTTTCTAAAATTCGAATATTTGTGATACTTATTTCTTCCTTCGCTAAATAACCAGTAATCTCGGAAACGACCCCTGGGTAGTCCGGTACATCAACAAATAAATCATAAAATGCCGGAATTGCACCCTTATCTTTTTGAGGCAGACCATCACGGAATTGTTTTGCTTGGTGAAAATAGTCAAATATTGCCGAACTGTTTTCATCTTCAAGCAGCATTTTGACATCATTCATCTCATCTTGCCACTGATTGAGCAATTCAATTAATATCTCACGATTGTGGAGGAGAATATCTTTCCACATCTTCGGACTGCTGGAGGCAATCCGGGTAATATCTCTAAACCCGCCTGCTGCAAGACGCGGAATTAAACTCTCTGCTTCAGCTAACTTTTCAGTTTGGCGAACAATTGAGGCAGCGATGATATGAGGAAAATGACTGACAATCCCTGTAAGATAATCATGATTTTCTGGTGTGATAGTTAAAAACTTGGCTTTAGTTCCAATTAACCATGATTTTAATATTTTTACTTTTGAATCTTCGATATGTTCCTTTGGTGTTAACAGATAAAACGCATTTTCAAATAGAATTTCTTTGGCAGCAGAAACACCACTTTTATGTGATCCCGCCATTGGATGCCCGCCGATAAAGGTGATTCCTCTCTCTTTTAGGCTTTTGGCACTTCCAACAATCTTGCTTTTTGTACTACCTGTATCTGTCACGATTACCTCTGGATGAAGAGGGAGACCCGCAAGGAACTTGATAATTTCCTCTGTTTCATTTACAGGTGCAGAAATAATAATTAAATTAGCATCAATAGCGCCACTTTGGATATCTTCAGCTATTTCATCGATAACCCCAAGCATTTTTGCTAGTCTTGCTTGTTCACTATTAATATCAAATCCTACAATCGTTGCATCCTCATGTTCCTTTTTTATACATAGGGCTAGAGAACCGCCTATTAATCCTAACCCTATAACAAAAACACGGCCTTTCAATGATAACTCCCCCTAAAAACAAAGCAGAACTGTTTTACTTTTGTGATAAAAATTCTCCTAATGCATGGAGAACACCTTCATTTTGTTCAAATGACCCTATTGTAATTCTAACCCCTGTAGGAAAACCAAGAGCTTTCCCAGAGCGAACAATATAGCCTCTCTGCATTAGATTCTGGAACACCACGTCCCCATCTGTTTTACAATCAATTAATATAAAATTGGTTTGTGATGGATAATAATCGAGTTCATACTTCCCACAGAATTCATAGAACTGTTCTAGTCCCTGCCTATTTTTTTCTTTGCAGCTGTTAATAAATTGCTGATCTTTTATGGCTGCTGACGCCGCTAATTGGCCTAAAGAATTAACATTAAATGGCTCCCGAGCAGGTTCAAGTGCTTTAATAATTGAAGGATTGGCAACCCCATAGCCAATTCTTAAGGCAGCGAGACCGTATATTTTTGAAAAAGTTCTAAGGACAATTAAATTTTCATACTTTTGAGCTAATTTAATGGAATCATAGTAATCTTCTGCAACAACATATTCATAATAAGCTTCATCTAGTACGACCAGAATATCAGCAGGAACTTTTTCAAGAAAGGCGTTTAACTTAGATTCAGGTATATAGGTACCAGTAGGATTATTAGGACTGCATAGCCAAATGACATTGGTCTGATCATCAATGGCTGCCAACATGGAATCTAAATCATGGTTTCCGTTTACAAGTGGGATTTCTTTGCAGACCGCGCCTTCAATCACTGCGTTATGCTTATATTGTGAAAAGCTAGGTGTAGCCATAATTGTATTAGCATTCGGATGTAACAGTGCCCTTGAAATAATTTGAATTAAGTTATCTGAGCCATTTCCAAAGATTAATTCTTCTTCATCAACCTGCAAATAGGTTGAAAGGGTCTCTCGTAAAATAGTGGCATAGCCATCCGGATAAATTGCCAAACTTGTTTGATTTGATTGAAGTGCATCCAAGGCCTGAGATGAGCATCCAAAAGGATTTTCATTTGATGCCAGCTTTACTATCTTGTCCAGTTTATATTGCCTCTTCACAGCTTCGATTGATTTCCCTGGTTGATAAGGTGTCAGTTGTAATAACTGCTCTTTCCATCTCATATTAATTCACTCCGTTCGTAATAAGTTATTCTATTACAGCTTTATCGTTTTTACCTATTTTGCTAGACTGCTGCCAAGGTCGGGTCTCAGAACAGTTGCACCTTTTAAGTATACATGAATAATCTCTTCTTGTGACTTGTTCGTATTCACATGCATCATGACTCTGACACACTTCTTTAACGAATTGGGAACAGGAATTTCCTGCATACACATCACAGGGACATAGGTCCACCCCTCAAATTTACGAAGAGCTCTTGCAGGGAATGCAGCGTTAACATCATCTGTTGTAGAAATGAAAATTGACCCAACTTGATCTGGTTGAATATGATTATCTTCAATTAACCGTACAAAAAGTTCTTCTGTTGCAGAGATGATTTCCTCTTCGGAATTCTGGTCAATCGTAATTGCTCCTCTTACCCCTCTAATCAAGAAAAGTCCCCCTTATTAATTACTGTTTAATTGTTCGTATAGTACTTTTTCAGATAGTTCCTTAACAGTAGGCTGACCCAATTGTTCAAGTAGAACAAAGTGAATAGCATCCCTAACTGATTTTTTATCCTGCTTCATTTTGTTGATTAATCTTTCATGGGATAGAATTTCTGGAATTTTAGATTCATAACCTAGTCTTTCAATCCAATTTGTAAATTCTTTTATATCAAAGTTAAGACCTAGTAATTGGTTACTTAGCCTTAGGGCATAAAGCATTCCTATCATCACTGCTTCCCCATGTGTAAAGTTCCCATAACCCATCTCCGATTCAATGGCATGCCCCAGTGTGTGGCCAAAATTCAAGAAAGCCCTAATCCCCGTTTCTCGTTCATCCTGACCAACAATTTTACCTTTTATCCTTATACCTTTTATTAAAGATTCCGATAACATCTCCATTGGTAAGGTTTGAAGGTTTTGCACATTATCTTTTAACCAATTATAGAAATCGACATCATCAATAAGTGCATGTTTAATAACCTCAGCAAAACCAGAACGAATTTCATGAACTGGTAGTGTTTTAAGGAAGGCTAAATCATAAAAAACAGCTTCTGGCTGATGGAAAGCCCCAATCATATTTTTCCCGAGCGGATGATTGATGGCTACCTTGCCGCCAACTGCACTGTCATGAGCTAATATAGTAGTCGGCACCTGAATAAATGGAATGCCCCTCATAAAGGATGCTGCAACAAATCCTGACAAATCCCCAACAGCCCCTCCTCCAAAGGAAAGAATAACAGATTTCCGATCTAGTTTGTTTTCAAGTGCTGTTGAAAGCGCAGCGTAGTAAACTTCAAAGGTTTTGGCTTTTTCCCCACTAGGAGCAGTAAAAATTACAGGATTTAACGATTTCAGCTCAAACAATAATTTTTCCAGATGAAGCGCTGCAACCGTTTCATCGGTAATAATTAATATTCGAGTTAGGCCGTCAAAATGTCTCGCTAAAAAAGGACCAATTTCTTTCCTTACCCCTTCTCCCACATAGACATTATAATTTTTAGAATCTGTATGGATTTGAATGGTTTCCATTAAAATTCCCTCGCATATTCCCGCTGTCTTTTAATTTCCTTCGTAAAAGTGTCAAAGCGGTCACTATAAAATTGTTCAACCAAAGCATTGGCAAGTTCCCATGCCACCGCATGTTCTGCAACAACAGCTGCAGCAGGCACTGCACAACTGTCAGAACGCTCGACACTTGCTGCAAACGGCTCTTTTGTATCAATATCAACGCTCATAAGAGGTTTATATAAAGTTGGGATAGGTTTCATTACACCTCTGACCACAACCGGCATGCCTGTTGTCATCCCACCTTCAAATCCACCAAGTCGATTAGACTTCCGGTAGTAACCTTTTTCTTGGTCCCATGCAATTTCATCATGAACTTCACTTCCAGGTTTCCTTGCAGCCTCAAAGCCAATACCAATTTCGACCCCTTTAAAGGCATTTATACTCATAATAGCGGCTGCCAATTTTCCATCCAATTTACGATCATAATGTACATAACTTCCTACACCTGCTGGCATACCCGTAGCGATTACTTCTACAACTCCCCCTATTGAATCGCCATTTTTCTTTGCTTCATCAATAGCAGCCATCATATCACTTTCCACGGCAGCATCAGCGCATCGTACAGGGGATAGTTCTGTCTTTTCCTTCAATTCATTAATAGAAATGGAGCGATCAATACTAGCTTTAATTCCGCCTATTTCAACCACATGGGACACTATTTCAACACCCACTAATGATAGAAGCTTTTTCGCTACAGAACCTGCTGCAACTCTGACGGTTGTTTCACGTGCAGAAGATCGTTCAAGGACATTTCTCATATCCCTGTGTCCATATTTAATAGCGCCGTTTAAATCTGCATGACCTGGACGAGCACGCGTTACCTTCCGTTTTACCTCATCTTCTTGTCCTTCTTCTAAAGGTTCTGCTCCCATAATCTTTGTCCAATGCTTCCAGTCATTATTTTGAACTACTAATGCAACGGGTGAGCCGAGAGTGTACCCGTGACGGACACCGGAAACAATTTGGGCTGTATCCTTTTCAATTTGCATTCTTCTTCCACGCCCATAACCTTTCTGGCGCCTTGATAATTCTTCATTTATATCTTCCAATAATATTGGCATACCCGCAGGGAGGCCTTCTATAATCGTTGTTAATTGCGGCCCATGGGATTCTCCTGCTGTTAAATATCTCATTCCCATATTACTTTCCCCCTTCAACTCATTAAAGAATTTTGTATCAATATACCATATACTGCGCAATAAACATAGTATAACTATTCAGAAAAAAAGGAATAAATTTTTCATATAAAAAAAGGCATTTGTATAATTTCTTATACAAATGCCTTTCTTTTATTTCAATTAGTAGATCCATTCGTTTACTAGTTTATTGTACTCTACTACACCGGAATCTTTAAAGAATAAGCCAATTTCACGCTCAGCACTAGCAGGTGAATCAGACCCATGGATAACATTTTTCCCAACTGTTAATCCAAAATCACCGCGGATTGTTCCAGGTGCAGCATCTTTTGGATTGGTAGAACCCATCATTTGACGAGCAGTAGCAATCACATTTTCACCTTGCCAAACCATTGCAAAAACAGGTCCAGAAGTAATAAAATCGACTAATTCTCCGAAGAATGGACGCTCTTTATGTTCTCCATAATGTTCTTCAGCTAGTTCATTAGGAATGCTCATTAATTTAGCTCCTACTAATTGAAAGCCCTTTCTTTCAAAACGTGAGACGATTTCTCCAATTAGGTTACGTTGTACACCATCAGGTTTTACCATTAAAAAAGTTTTTTCCATGAATTCCACTCCTAATAAAAATTATTATGTATATTGAATGTTTTTTAGAAAACAATCCATGAAAAATATTATCATTTTTTCGAAAATTTAACAAGTTGATTTAAAATTTTCGTTTCCCAATGAATCTTGCTAAGTCATGAAGGGTTTTTTTTGTTCTATTTGCAGGTAACCCTTCTAATTCAGCCAAAGCTTTTTTAAGGTAAAGATCACTAAGAGCGATTGATTTTTCAATTGCATCTGAGTCTTTAATAATAGTGATAATCTTCTTTATCTCTGAAGGAGTCATGGATTCATGCACCTTTTCAATTTCTGCGCGTATTTCAGCCTTTTCCATTGCAAAAAGTGCAGGTGCGGTAATATTCCCCTGCAGCAAGTCTCCGCCTGCCGGCTTTCCTAGTTCCTTCTCAGTAGATGTAAAATCTAAAATATCATCGATAATTTGATATGACATTCCAACGTAGTAACCAAAACGGTATAGTTTTTTATGGACAGATTCTTCTACATCAGCAGCAATAGCCCCCAATTGACAACTTACAGCAATTAATAGTGCAGTCTTTCTCTTAATTCTACGAAGATAATCTCGGAGATTTTGATTAAATCGATATTTATCTTTTATTTGTTGAATTTCCCCTAATGACACTTCAACAATGGTATTAGATAAAATTTTATGAGCAATTGGGTTTTCAATGTTAGTCATTAATTCTATCGCAAGAGCAAAAACAAAATCACCAGTATACATAGCAATTTTGTTATCCCATTTAGATTTCACGGTTGGCTGCCCTCGCCGTAGATCCGCATCATCAATCACATCATCATGGACAAGTGATGCCATATGAATTAATTCAAGGGCAACAGCAACATTTTTCATCACATGTATATCATAATTTCCAAATTTACCAGCAAGCAAAACAAAAACAGGACGAATTCTTTTTCCTCCGGCTTGTAATGTATGCATAGAAGCTTGTTTAAGCAGAAGGGACTCCGCATGTATGGTCTCTTCTAGCTTTTTTTCAATCAAGTTAATATCCGAATTCAAAAATGAATACATCATTTTTAATTTCATTTGTATTCACCCAGCTTTTCATCCTGTCTTCAAGTACAATAAATTAATTTTTTCTGCCAATATGAACAGCTGCTGCGCCGCCGCTATATGGTTTATATTTTACATCTTTAAAGCCGGCTTGTTCAAACATTTTAGCAAGTTCCTTCATCCCTGGAAACTCACGTGCTGATTCATGCAGCCATGCATATTCGCGATAACTTTTTGCGAGTAATTTACCAAACATCGGCATAATATAACGAAAGTAAAAATAATAGAGCTGTTTATAGCCGATTAAAGTAGGCTGTGATGTCTCTAAACAGACAGCAATACCGCCAGGTTTTACAACACGATGCATCTCTTTTAATACTTGCAGGTAGTCCGGGACATTCCTTAAGCCAAAACCAATCGTCACATAATCAAAACTATTATCTGGAAAAGGGAGTTCCATTGCATTACCATGTACTAATTTCACCTGTTTTAATCCCAGGTCCTTAACCTTTTCAATCCCCACATTAAGCATGTTTTGGCTAAAATCCAAACCTGTAACGTCCCCTGTCGGACCCACTGCCTCAGCTAATGCTATAGTCCAATCAGCGGTCCCGCAGCAAACATCAAGAGCTCGTGAGCCCGGCTTTACATCCATTCTTTTCATTGTGTCTTTCCGCCACTTTATGTGTTGTTGGAAACTGATAACAGAATTCATTTTATCGTAGTTATCGGAAATTTTTTCAAACACATTGTGAACCCGCTGTTCTTTCGATTCCTGCATGTTTTTATTACCCTTCTTCCACAAAAGTTTTCGCATATGGCTGGTATTGGTTTAAGAGCGATATAATTCTAATTTCAAGCAGTTCATTTAAGTAAGGAAGTTGCTCTAATCCATTTTCTATTACTTTTTTTGAACTTTCAAGATACTGGTCACAATATTGAAATAAATGACTCTTCTGTTCACTAGATAATTTTTTCAATTTAAAGTTATGGATTGGGAAAACAATTGAGGTCAAGGCTTCGAATAAGACGGATCTTTCTGTTTTAATAAATTGACTCTTTTCATCCAGTAACCGTTTAAACAACATCAAATTCTCAAGAAATTCGTTCCAGAGGTCAACTTTAAAATACTCAGAAAGACGAGCTAGTAAGGAACTTTCTATCCTTTTTATGCTTATCATTAATTCCTCAACTGAAACAAATTCATGGTGATAAACAGAAATTTTATTTTCATTTACATCCTTAATTCCTTTTGAAAGTGCCTTAATCATCAAAATATCTTCTGCTTCTGCAAGAAGTTTATAATAAAGACCGCTGAAATAATCCCCAGCAAGAACAGTTAATTGACGATTTTTTTCGTCAACAGATGCATCTGAAATATGTTCATGTGTATCAAGGGCGATTTGTATTAACATTGATGATAAGGCGTAATTTTGCATATCGCTGAATGACAATTCGAGGCGTTCCATAATTGAGACCAGGATAAGAAGTTTATCTTCATCAATAATTGGAGTCTCAATATATTTGAGCAGATATGTATCATAAACTCTTTGTTCGACCTGCTCTCGAATATTTGTGAATTTTTGTCGAATGTCCAGCAATTAAATCACCCTTGCTTCCCCTAGTAATGTCTTTATGTATTCTTATTTCCTATTTGCATAGTAAAATTCATGCCGTTTAGCCTTTAATAATGAAAAATAATTAATCATTCATTCTAAAAACAAGGCAAACACCATTATAACATAAAAGGTATTCTTAAGGCAGATATTCACAAAATAATCATTTTAGCTAATATGAAATAAGATGAAAACAGTGTGATTAGAATTATTTTTTTATTTCACTTTCAATTTCACCAAGGTGTGTAAGTATTTTAGCATTTCCCCTGATTTTTATCGCCGAAGTATGCTCTGTAAATTGAGCAATTAGGACTTCTCCTTTATCAAGCTTCTCTGAATGATGAAATTTGGTATCAGAGCCCCTTGTTAAACCGATCACATTAACTCCATCTTCGATTGCCTTAATAACTACGTACTCACTGTTTTGGTTTTCTCTCTTCTCCATATAAACACCTCAAATATTCTTAGAAATAGGACTAATATTTAATTAACGAGAGCACTTCAGACCGTGCAACCGCATCATCTGATAGAATACCGCGGACAGCCGTGGTTACTGTTTTAGAGCCAGGCTTTTTAACTCCACGCATAGTCATACACATATGTTCTGCTTCGACGACCACCATGACCCCATGAGGCTCTAATTTCTCCATCATACTGTCGGCAATCGTGGAAGTAATCCGTTCTTGAAGTTGAGGTCTCTTTGCTACTGCTTCCACTGCCCTTGCTAATTTACTTAATCCGGTCACACGACCATTTCTTGGAATGTATGCTACATGCGCTTTTCCAAAGAAAGGTACAAGATGATGTTCACACATGGAATAAAACGGTATATCTTTAACCAATACCAACTCTTCGTGGTCTTCACTAAAGATTGTTTCAAAATGCTTCCTTGGATCCTCATTTAACCCGCTAAAAACTTCTTCATACATTTTTGCTACACGTTTTGGTGTGTCATGGAGACCTTCACGATTTGGGTCTTCCCCGATTGCTTCTAATATTAAACGTACCGCATCTTCAATTTGGGCACGATTTACTTGTGACATATAAAAATTCCTCCTAATGTTCAGTCAAGTATATATGACAAATACATATTAGCACAATCATTAAAGTTCAAGCAAAAAAAATAGAAAAAAGGCCATGGACATAGCCATGACCTTTTTGCTTAAGCATTCGCTTAAAGCAATAAATTTATGTAATTATTTTACTGCGTCTTTAAGCGCTTTACCTGGTTTAAAAGCTGGAACTTTGCTAGCAGCGATATCGATTTCCTCACCTGTTTGAGGGTTACGACCTTTACGAGCTGCACGCTCACGTACTTCAAAGTTTCCAAAACCGATTAATTGTACTTTATCACCATTTTTTAAAGCATCTAAAATCGCATCAAAAACAGCATCAACTGCTTTAGTTGCGTCCTTTTTAGAAAGTTCGCTAGCTTCAGCAACTGCATTAATAAGTTCTGTCTTGTTCATGCCATTCACCTCCTCCCAAAGAAATTATCAAGATTCGTAAATAAGATTACTTATCTACATTTCTAAACAATTTTTCTAATTTCTATACGTCATAGCGCGGTTTTATTACCAAAATTACCATAAATGATTAAATTGGTAACTAGAATCTATTTTTTTAGGAAAAACCCTTATGAAATAAGGGTTCAAACGCTATAATGTAATTCAGTTAAAAGATTATCATAATCAAAACAGCTTATCAAGAAGAATTCATGAAATTATGGTAATCTTTTCTTTGTTTCAACAAAATTCTACTTAATTTGATCCTATTTAGTAGATATTTTAAAATAATGGCAATTTGTCACATAATTCAGGCTTTCTTTTCAAAGAAAAAAGACTCCGAATTGGAGTCCATAGCTTAAAGTATAATGGCAATTAGGCCACCTGAACCTTCGTTAATAATTCTCTCTAATGTTTCTTTTAATTTATATCGTGCATTTTCTGGCATTAATGAAAGCTTTGCTTGGATCCCTTCTCGAACAATAGAACTTAAGCTGCGGCCAAAGATATCTGAATTCCAGATGGATAACGGATCATCTTCAAAATCCTGCATTAGGTATCTCACTAGTTCCTCACTTTGTTTTTCAGTACCAATAATTGGCGCGAATTCCGATTCCACATCCACTTTTATCATATGGATGGATGGTGCTACAGCTCGCAGCCTTACACCAAATCGTGCACCTTGACGAATAATTTCTGGTTCTTCAAGACTCATATCTGAAAGGGTTGGTGAGGCAATACCGTAACCCGTTTGTTTAACCATTTTTAGTGCATCGGCAATGTGGTCATATTCTGCTTTTGCATGAGCAAAATCCTGCATTAATTCAAGAAGATGATCTTTTCCGCGAATTTCGACTCCAACGATTTCTTTTAATATATCATCATACAATTCATCTGGTGCATATAAGTCGATTTCAGCGACACCCGAGCCCATTTCAATTCCAGCTAAGCCAGCTCGTTCAATGAATTCAAATTCGCTAAAGTGTTGAACAACCCTGTCAACATCTCTTAATCTCTTGATATCTTTTACAGTATCTTTAACAGCCTCTTGATAGCTTTCACGAAGCCAATGGTTTTCTCTAAGGACCATCACCCAACTTGGCAGGTTCACATTGACTTCAAGGACTGGGAACTCGTAGAGTGCTTCACGGAGAACGTTAAGAACATCGCTGTCCCGCATGCTTTCAACACTCATAGCAATTACCGGAATATCATATTTTTCTGCTAAACTCGATCTTAGTGTTTCAGTGCTTGGATGGTATGGCTGTGCACTGTTAACAACCATGATAAACGGTTTGCCAACTTCTTTCAATTCATCAATAACTCTTTCTTCTGCTTCAATATAATTACTTCTTGGAATTTCTCCAATCGTCCCATCAGTCGTTACAACAACCCCAATAGTTGAATGTTCTTGGATCACTTTTCTTGTGCCAATTTCAGCAGCTTCATGAAATGGGATTGGTTCCTCATACCAAGGAGTGGTAATCATTCTTGGACCATTTTCATCCTCATAGCCTTTCGCGCCTGGCACCGTATAGCCTACACAATCAACTAGCCTGATATTGACATTTAATCCATCATCAACATGGACAGTGGCTGCTTGATTTGGTACGAATTTTGGCTCGGTTGTCATAATTGTTTTTCCTGCAGCACTTTGAGGTAACTCATCCAGTGCACGTGACCTCTCAGCTTCACTGTTTATATTCGGTAAAACAACAAGCTCCATAAATTTTTTAATAAATGTTGATTTTCCAGTCCGTACTGCACCTACTACGCCTAAATAAATATCACCGCCTGTTCTCTCGGCAATATCTTTAAAAATATCAACCTTTTCCAAGTGATCCCCTCCCGATCATTGAGTAAAGTGGGATTAAACATCCATTTTAGGTATTTTTGGACACTATATGTTTATGATGTTGTCCTACAATGTTATGACACTTTTATAAAAATTTTTTACCCCCCTTATTAAAAATTCACTAGGTTCTCTTGTATCTGTAGTGTCTGAACATTTGATATTATGGAGGGTTTCAATATATGTTTTCTTTTGGGAATAGCCAAAAAAAACCCTTCTCCTACAATATATTTCATCGGAAAAGGGTTATGACTATTTATTCTTCTAAAAATACTGGTTCTTTCGTCTTAGAATCCCAGGTATATGGTAAGGAATATGCAGGCACAAACATGGAATCCTTCACTAAAATTGGCCGAATATCTTCACCGGGTTTTACCTTCATATCTTTATTTTCCATGGCTTGATATAAATCGGGGCGATAATCTACATATACTTCAGCACTGCCTGTAATGACAAAGGATAAATTTTGATTTGTAAATGGACTTGCTACAAAAGGGGGTTTTTTATACCCTAATTGTTTATAATCAAGAGTAAAAACATTCTTTGCGATTTGTTCTTTATAGGGAGGATACCCTTTTGTTTTGATTCGTAATTTAATATCACGTATGGCTTCTGTTATTCTTAAATCAAATAATTTTACAGTTGGCTGGGTTTCAACATCCACAAGGACATATTGGAAGATCCCACCGCTTTCGTATGCGTTACCAGGAGGCTCAGCGATATATTTTGGTGTAATTTTTTTAAAATCAATAGGATACTTTTGATAAATCGGGGTTTCTGCTTCTTTGGTTTTTATCGGAAGAATCCCGCCATTATCCTCCTTAAAGGTATCTACTGCTGTTTGAACAGCTAAAATTTGATCTTTATATGGGATTTGATTTTTTGCTAATTCCTCTTCGGGAAACATGCAGCCCGATAGGAAAAGAGCAGTAAATACTAGAAAACAACTGAGTACGTTCCATTTCATACAATCACCTTTTATTATGTATTAACTCCCATTATGTGAAAAAAACAATTAGAAGCGTTATTCCGGCAATAATCATTAATAAGTAAGCGATAATCGCAGTAGCAATTCTGAGTACTCCTTTTAGCTTATATCTACTTAGATAAATTGTGATAATTGCCAAGAACATAAAACCCATTCCTGCAATTGAGATCCACATTTTAAGCATAGCTGGCGACAAACTTAACTCCCCCTTTTTCGAAGATTAATTATATCACAAGCGATAACTTTTCTAGAAAAATTTTAAACAAAAAAAAAAAAAACTGAAGTAAAGAGGGGCGAATTCTTTACTTCAGCTTTAACGACTAAATAACCCATACCTGCGTATAACTTCTAGGTTGCTTCGTTGCATTGTATGCAATCTAGACACAAAGCGTCTCACCGAACGCCCATTTTTAAGAAAAACTTTTCAAAGCATGAGGCCCTATTTCTCCGCTATGCTATATTTTTTTAATCTTCAATATTTCGTTCCTCTAAGACATTAACCAAATCTTCCATTTCATGCGTCTTGCCGCGGGCCATTAAAACATCTACAGCATCCGCTGCTCTCTTCCCATTAAATAAGACATCATATAGGGCAAAGGTAATCGGCATGTTCACATCATACCTTTTGGCCAACTGATAAGCAGCCTTGGTGGTTCGAACACCTTCCACTACCATCCCCATATTGTCCAAAACCTCATTTAGGGTTTTCCCTTTACCTAATAGGTTTCCTGCTCTCCAGTTCCTTGAATGGACACTTGTACATGTCACAATTAAATCACCGATACCTGCAAGTCCAGAAAATGTTAATGGATTAGCACCCATTTTCGTACCAAGGCGAGCGATTTCTGCTAACCCTCGTGTCATTAATGCGGCTTTAGCATTATCACCATAACCTAAACCATCAGTAATACCGGCTGCAAGTGCAATTATGTTTTTTAATGCACCACCAATTTCCACACCAATGACATCTGAATTAGTATAAACACGAAAATTATTGTTGATAAATAAATCCTGTATTTTTTCCGCTGCTTCCATATTCTCAGAAGTTACGGTAACCGTTGTTGGGTGGCGAAGGCTAACTTCTTCTGCGTGACTTGGACCGGATAAAACAACAACATCCTTTAATAAATCTTTAGGCATTTCCTCTTGAATAATTTCAGAGATGCGAAGTAATGAATCAGGTTCAATCCCTTTACTAACATGCGCAATTGTCAATGGTTCTGCATGTACAGTACGAATTTTACCGATTACTTCACGTATTGCCTTTGTCGGGACGGCTAATATAAGTGTATCTACGCCCGCTAAGGCATCAGTTAATGATGAGTATCCTACAATCATTTCTGAAAGGTCAATCTCTGGAAGGTATTTCTTGTTGGTGTGCTCTTCATTAATTTCTTTGATTTGCCCTTCATTATGGCTCCAAAGTCGAACTTCATGCCGATTGTCTGCTAGCACGATTGCCAAAGCAGTACCCCAGCTCCCAGCTCCAATAACGGCTATTGCTGATTTAGTATCCTTCACTTTACATCACACCCACCTTATCTTTATTTTCTTTCTCTTGCATAAATTTTGATAGGGGTTCCTTCAAATCCAAAAGCTTCTCTGATTCTGTTCTCTAAGAATCGTTCATATGAAAAGTGTAATAATTCAGGTTCATTTACAAATACAACGAAGGTCGGCGGTTTAACTGCCACTTGTGTAGTATAATATATTTTTAAACGTCTGCCATTGTCTGTTGGTGTCGGATTCATCGCGACTGCATCCATGATCACATCATTAAGCACGCTTGTTTCAACTCTCATTGAATGGTTTTCACTAGCGGTATTAATCATTGGGAGCAACGTATGAACACGTTTTTTTGTTTTTGCAGATAAAAACACAATTGGAGCATAACTAAGAAATAAGAAATGTTCCCTTATTTTTTGTTCGAGCTCTTTCATAGTTTTTTCATCTTTTTCAATTGCATCCCACTTATTGACCACGATAACGACAGCCCTACCCGCTTCGTGTGCATACCCAGCAATCTTTTTGTCCTGCTCAATGATGCCTTCTTCAGCATTAATGACAACAAGAACAACGTCAGAACGTTCAATTGCCCTTAAAGCACGAAGTACACTATATTTTTCTGTACTTTCATAAACTTTTCCTTTTTTCCTAATTCCCGCAGTATCAATTATGACATATTTTCCCCCATTATATGTATAGGGAGAATCGACGGCATCACGAGTTGTACCGGCAATATTACTGACGATTACACGTTCCTCTCCTAAAATAGCATTGACTAATGATGATTTCCCTACATTGGGGCGTCCTATTAGTGAAAACTTTACTACATCTTCTCCATACTCAACTGTCTTGTTTTTTGGGAAATGTTTTGCAGCCTCATCTAAAAGGTCTCCTAAACCAAGCCCATGTGAGCCTGAAATTGGAATTGGTTCACCAAATCCCAATGAATAAAAATCATAGATTTGATCACGCATTTCTGGGTTATCTATTTTATTAACAGCTAATACTACAGGCTTTTTAGACCGATATAATATTTTAGCCACTTCCTCATCAGCTGCTGTAACCCCTTCACGTCCATTTGTTAAGAAGATAATGACATCTGCCTCATCAATGGCTATTTCAGCCTGTTGTCGAATTTGTTCCAAAAACGGTTCATCACCAATATCAATTCCACCTGTATCAATAAGGTTGAAGTCATGTGTTAACCACTCACCAGAGCTATAGATACGATCTCTTGTAACTCCAGGGATGTCTTCCACAATAGAAATTCTTTCGCCGACAATCCGATTAAAAATTGTTGATTTTCCTACGTTGGGCCGTCCTACAATGGCAATAACAGGTTTAACCAATTACAATCGCCATCCTTTCTTTCTTATAATTAAATACGAATTAGTATGTTAGCATAGAGTGAAAATTACATCAGTGGGGGCATCCTCCCCGATAATGAGGGGTCATTCCCTTTGTTCTTATTAAGTAAAGAAACCCTTCTGTGTTCTAGAAGGGCCTAACTATGTTATTTTATCAATGTTAATCCTTTCCCGCAATGGAAAAAACCGAAAAGCGGATTTCTGAAAACCTGACATCAAGAATTTTAAATCTTTTTCAAGATGATTTTTGCTTCCCTTTTTCCAAAAAATGAAAATGATTTTGGAGGATAGGTCCTAGATTTTCTAACGCGGTCCAACCTGTAAGTAATAGAGCTGTCAGTGAGCAAACATCAAGGTATGCAAACGTCCCTATTACATATGGAAAATCGAATTTATTTAATATAAACGCATATAAAATGTCCCCTTGCATGGCACCAGCAAAAATGATGAGTAATCTCCCTTTTAAAGATTTCTGCAATAATAAGGCTAAATACCACAAGGTAATCCCCATCATCCATTCCTTTTTAAAAATAATCCAAACCGGATCAAATATCTCAAATAAATGGAAGGTCACGTAGGCAATTGAAATGATGAATGAACAAATGAAAAAATAAATGAGTGCTCCTCGTTTTTCTTGGTTTATAAAAAAATAACAAATGCCTAACATAAATAACCCGCTTGCCTGTATATCAAACCCTCCTACAGCAAACCGGACATTCGTTAATATTACTACTATTAATACTATTGCAGCCAGTTTTAATCGATATGGGTTTTGCTTTTCCACAATAAAGGTCAAGTAGATCCAAAAACCCCAAAAGACCCAATAAAAGATTGCTCCTTCCAACTCATACACCTCCTATTATTTTCATTATTGGTAATCTTTATGTACTTTCATACTTCCTTGAATAATATTTTCTGTGTGAATCATCTTATTAAGAGGAGGTGTGTTTAAATGGGAAAAGACCGACAAGAAAAAAAGTTACGTGCGAGTGGAAGAGTGGAATCAGATCGCGATCAGGCATTGCACTATCCAGGTGCCACGAAGCTATCTGGACCTGAAGAGGCACGGGGATTAAACGATGGTAAAAAATAATAAAGCGGATGCGCTAAGGCGCTGGAGCTAGACAGCAATAACAATAAAGCTCTCGCAAAAAATTGCGAGAGCTTTATTTTATGGAACGTTGGGCGAACTCTTTGGTATCGATGCCACGTTGATGTAACCAATGATAAGTTTCGCCTGAAATAATTAATGGAGCTTGTTTTAAATTTGAAATCGTTTTTGCACCTAATGCAGTCATGATAATCGTCAATTCATTATGAAGGTTTTCAATTTCTTGTTGTAAGACCTCTATCCCTTCCTTAATAAGGATTGGCAAAAAATAGCCTGCCATGCCGATTGCATTCGCCCCAAGAGCTAATCCTTTTGCAATATCATGTCCTGACTTAAATCCTCCTGAACCAATAACTGAAAGATGCTTCGAAACAGATGATGCCTCAAGAATAGAAACACCAGTGGGGATTCCCCAATGATTAAAAAAAGATAATGCTTTATCTCTGCGTTTATTTTCAATTTCAGCAAAATTTGTCCCGCCAGCGCCGCCAACATCAACCACTTTAACTCCAATGGATGATAGCTTTCTGACCGTCTCAACCCCCATACCGAAACCAACTTCTTTTACAATTACAGGCACATTTATCTCTTTAACAATTGTTTCAATCCTTTTAAGTGCTCCAGAAAAATTGCGATCTCCTTCGGGCATGGTTAGTTCTTGAATAACATTTAAATGTATTTGCAGAGCGTCTGCTTCTATCATATCAATCGCGGCCTTTGCATCCTCTGCTGATGCTTCGCTTCCTAAATTTGCAATGATAACGCCAGAGGGATTCTCTTTCCGTACAACTTCATATGTGTATTTTTGCGAATTATCCTTTATTGCAGCCATTTGTGACCCAACAGCCATCGTTAATCCGGTATTTTTAGCGACGATAGCCAGTTCTTTATTGATACGATATGTTTTATCACCACCACCACCAGTCATGGCGTTGATAAAAATAGGCGAACTTAAATAAAGTCCGCCAATTTCATGGTCTATTGCAACATCGAATACACCGATATCGGGTAGGCCCTGGTGAATAAATTTAAAATCATCGAAAGCTGAAGAATGATTTTGCCTGTTTTCAAGGGCAAAACGAATATGGTCCCATTTTCGTTCAGATCTAGACACTTATATCACCATTATTTTCCTAAATTCTTTAATTTATCACCAATAACTTCTCCTAGCTGAAAGCCTTTTGACTCTTCAGGAAGTTCATAGTCTTGGTTTTCCTCATACTCTTTTTCAAGTAGTTCTTTAATGCTTAAGGATAGACGTTGATCAGACTCATTTGCATCAAGGACTTTGACGTCCACTTCTTGGCCTTCTTTTAATACTTCATGTGGAGTACCAATATGCTTATGTGCAATTTGAGAGATATGAACAAGACCTTCCACTCCAGGGAATACCTCGACAAATGCACCATAAGAGACCAATCTTTTTACTTTACCTTTTAAGATGCTGCCTTTAGGTGCTTTTTCGGAAAGATTTGACCATGGTCCAGGCAGTGTTTCTTTAATCGATAGAGAAATTCTCTCACTATCACGGTCAACACTTAAAACTTTAACCTGAACTTGTTGACCTTCATGAACCACATCTGATGGTTTCTCAACATGATCATAGGATAGTTGAGAAATATGAACTAGACCGTCAATGCCGCCAATATCAACAAAAGCGCCAAAATCAGTGATTCTTTGAACTGTTCCTTCAATAATTTGACCAACTTGTACAGCACTAAGCCGACTTTGTTTTTGCTTACCTTTTTCTTGTTCTACCACTGCTCGATGGGAAAGGATTAAACGATTCTTTTCCTTTTCAAGTTCAACAATTTTAAAAGTAAGACTACGACCTTTATAATCACTAAAATCTTCAACAAAATGTGCTTCAACTAATGATGCTGGTACAAATCCACGAACTCCTAAATCGACTACCAAACCGCCTTTTACAACATCCTTTACTTCAGTTTCAATAATTTCTCCGTTTTGGAATTGATTTTCTAAGTGTTCCCAGGCCTTTTCTGCATCAACTTTTCTTTTTGAAAGAACAATTGCTTCTTCCTCAACCTTCAACACTTCTAATTCTAATTCATCACCCTCAGCAACTGCATCAGATGCCTTTTCAATATGCAGACTAGAAAGTTCACTGATTGGAATGATTCCATCTAATTTGCTGCCTTGGATATCGACTAGCACCTGCTTTTCTTCTACTTTGGTAACTTGTCCCGTTACTTTATCCCCGATTTCAAAGCTTTTCACTTCTACTTGATTTAATTCTTCCGACATATGTATTCCTCCTTAATCCATTTACTTCAAAATTCTATATATGATCTGGTGGATGCCACGCAGCATACAACACATATAAAAATAAAAGCAGTGAATTTTCAAAAAAAACTCTTTCCATTAACTTCTTACAAATAGACTATTTTGTCAAGCAGAACCTATCGATGTTCTTTTCTAAGTTTATCAATTTTTGACATAATCAATTCAGTAACTTGTTCTGCTGACGCTTTCTCTTTTCTCATTTCCTCCAAATCAATAGGTTCTCCATAGATCACCTTTAATTTTCGGAAACTTCGATAGGGACCAATGATGGCGCAAGGAACAACCGCTGCTGTGGACCTTAAAGCAAAAAAACCTGCTCCAGAAAGTCCTTTACCTAGTTCGCCAGTCTTACTTCTTGTTCCCTCTGGAAAAAGACCGAAAACTTGACCATCCTTTAGGATTTTTAAGCCTGTTCTAAGTGCTTCTCGATCATTGAATCCCCTTTTTACTGGAAAGGCATTACATTTTCTCACAATATTACCCAAAACAGGAACTGAAAAAATCTCTTCTTTTGCCATGTAGTGTACAGGACGCGGAGCCATAATTCCAACTATAATGGGATCAAAATTATGGATGTGATTCGCACAAAGAAGGACACCACCTTCTTTTGGGAAATGTTCTAATCCGATAGCTTCAACTCTATAAAGTGGTTTAAATACTCCAGTAACCACTGATTTGGCAAAATCATAAAACGTCACGCCTATCCAATCCTTTCGTGCACCAACACCATTATTTTTTCTACAACATCTGTAATTGATAGAGAGGTTGTATCGATTTCCACTGCATCATCTGCTTTTTTCAATGGTGCCACTTCTCTCTCAGAATCGATTTTATCTCTACGAGCAATTTCTTCTTTTAATTTTTCTAAGTCAGACGGGAAGCCTTTTTGGATATTTTCCATATGGCGCCTTTCCGCTCTTTCCTCAACACTAGCAAGTAAAAATACTTTTACCTCCGCATCAGGCAATACATGTGTCCCAATGTCCCTTCCATCCATCACAACGCCGCCTTCTGTGGCAAACGCCTGCTGTCTTTTAACCATTTCTTCACGGACCTTTTGGTGTTTAGCAACATACGAAGTCGAATTGGTAACCTCAGCAAAACGAATTTCATTAGAAACATTTCGCTCATCTACGTATACTAACTGACCTTTATCAGATGGCTGTAATCTAATATCTGTTGATAATAATGTTGCCAATAATGCATCTTCGTCTTCTAGATTCAGTTTATTTACGATTGCCTTATATGTTAAAGCACGGTACATTGCACCAGTATCGATATAAATATATGAAAGATTTTCTGCCACTATTTTAGCAACTGTACTTTTACCGGCTGCAGCAGGGCCGTCTATTGCGATTGATAATTTTTTGTCCATAAATCCTCCTATTTGTCATCATGAGTTTCTTAGGTGTTGTCTATATTTATTTTACCACAAGATATTGGATTGCCTCTTTTTTTACCATGATAAAATATGAAATTTTTAACGATCCTATTGTTATTATTCGCCCAATCAAAAGAAAGCAGGCTGGCCTGCTTTCTCATTTACCCTGAAAGGTTTCAAGAATTTCAGTAAATGTATTTTCATTTACTCCTTCGTATTTTGTCAATTGTTTTACTTGAGGAAGTACATTTAGCTGATGAAAAAAAAGTTGTGTTAGAAATAGAAAAATAAATTGGACGATGATAATTTTTATTAAGACTCTTTCTACCTTTTTCATAACATCCACTCCACCGATTAATATACTTATTATTGGAGTTTTTTGAAAAAAATATAAGGAAAAGCATATGCTTTTCCTTATAACACGTCTTCATAAACAGCCTCAGCATTTTTTAGCTTTTCAACTTTTTCCTCAACACCACTTTTGGCATTAATAAAAATTCGATACGTATCATCATCGATTGTTCCTAGAAACTCATAACAAAGAACTTCCTTGTTAAGATCGTTTATAATAACTGCCTGACGGTCTTCCATGATTTTAGTGTTCGGATTTACTTTTGCTCGAGCTTGCTTCACAGAGAGGGACGGTTTTTCAATAGTTCTAGTATGGAAAGATTTTAAATATTCTTCGGCTGATACACCAATAATATCCCCGTTATCGAGTGCTACCTTTACTTTAATTGATTCAGGATAAATTCGAACGCCATTAATGGATGAAACGAAATTGAACACTCCAATATTGTCATATTGTGTGCTTTCAAAGATTTCTAAACCCTTAAAGCCCGTCTCCTTTAAAAATGCTGCGGCCTTATTATCAGCATCATTTAAACTAATAACTTGTTTTTTTGCATCACGATGATTAATAAACCAAATCGGATGGCCAGCTTTTTTCGTAATATCCATACTGCCTTCCTCACCGGTTTTCTTATCTTTGATTGAAACGCTATAAAAACCATAGTCGGAACCTTTCCCATTCTCTGTAACTTTTACTTCTGAATTCCCGTCAATCTTGATGTATTTTTTCGCAATTTTAATTGCTTCTTGCTTAGAAATGGTTTTTCCTTTTATTTTGTTAAAATTTTCATCTTTTTGTTGCATGTTTGCAAAAGTAGGACCCAAATTTGATTCAGTGTAGCCGCTTACTGTCTTTTCTACAGCTTTAAAGCCATCAATAATCGTATTATCTGTTTTTTCTTTTCCAGATGCCAATGCAAGTTCAACATCCATCCACCGAAGATTATTTTTTAATACCATATGCTGGACTTTTCTGAGATCATCCTGAATATCACCAGATTGCTTATACAGTACCTTTAACGTGTTGTATTCTTCCTTTGAAAGTGGTTCCTTGTCTAAATCTCTAACAGCAGCACGGTAACTGAAATTCCCAATTTTTGATAAGAATTCCTCCGTCTTGTTAAACGGAAGCAGGGTTAACGGCAATTGTCCAACATCACTATGTGCTTCCGAGGTAAGCCTCCATACCTCAATTAAGGAAGGTGACAATGATTGTTTTGAATTCATTGCAAGGGTTGTACCAATCTTATCGTGTAATAAATCTACTTGATAGTTAAGGTCATGAAATGCCCGTTGATACGTGTTTTCCGCATTTAAAAGAACTGCATTTTTCTCCTGGTGTTCTTGATAGCCCCAGTATGCTGTTCCCGCTACACCAACAGCAAGAACTCCAATTAATATTCCTCTTATCAATTTCATTCACCTCTCTACTTACAAAAAATATGTTTCCCGATTCGTTTAATTTGTGGTCGTCCCCAGATCCACCCGCTTGTAGCGGTATCTGGGTTAAAATAATAAAGTGCCTCTCCAGTTGGGTCCCAGCCATTAATCGCATCCAAAACCGCTTTCTTTGCATTTTCATTTGGTGTGAGCCATATTTGTCCATCTGCTACGGCTGTGAATGCACCAGGCTCAAAAATCACTCCTGAAACTGTATTTGGGAATGTGGCACTATTTACCCGATTGAGAATAACAGCTGCCACAGCAACTTGCCCTGTATAAGGCTCACCCCGGGATTCTCCATAAACGGCATTAGCCATCAACTGAATATCATTTTGCGAAAAACCATTTGGTGTGTTCGCTGCCGTCGGTTTTTTAGGTGCTGTTTTCTGGGGTGCTGTGTTTTTTTGTGGCACCGTTTGTTTTGGAGCCTGCTTTGCTGGTGCTTGTTTTGCAGGTGCCTGTTTCGCTGGCGCTTGGTTAGCAGGTGCCTGTTTCGCTGGCGCTTGGTTAGCAGGTGCCTGTTTCGCTGGTGCCTGTTTCCCAGGACTTGGTGCAACCTGTTTACTTTGATCAACCCCGCCATAATGTGTAAACTTTTTGCCAGTGTTAATATGTTTTTTTACAAACTGCTCATTGTATTTACTTGCTTTGGCTAGTTTTAATTTTGTTGTCCACCCTGCAAGCCCATCAATTGGCAGGCCGAATTCATATTGAAAATTTCTTAACGCCCAATATGTGCTCCAGCCAAAAACCCCATCAATCTTACCGTTATAAAAACCCAAATACTGGAGCCTCGATTGAAGCTCAATGACATCATCTCCAACCGCACCCTTTTCAATTACCTGATTAGAGAAAGCCTGCACTTCCTTGCTTTCAGAAATCGATGATGTCACGATCAGAAGGATTAGTATAAATAACTTAATTAGGATTTTCTTCTTTTTCATGGAATTTTAACCCCCATTGTAAATCTTTTTAGCAGTAAACCTATTTTTTGTTTTAATGGGTTTTTTATTCCATTTAAATAAATAAAAAAACCCTTCTTTATGATTGAAGGGTTTTTTGGACAGAATATTGTTTTTTCAAATGATTGGCACTTAAGATTTTTGCTTTCTTAACTTTTCTAAGACCAAACCACCAAAGGAAAATCATAAACGGAAAAATAATCATAAGCCAATTTTCTTGTGAAATTAAGATAAAATCGTAGGCTCCATGGAGAATAAATGGCAAGAATAAGGAAAGAATGACCCACTTCGCTTTATTTCCTTCTGTAAATTTTGCCTTTCCAATATAAAAGCCCATAATTACACCAAATAGGGCGTGACTGGAAACAGGTAACAATGCACGTGTCATGGCGTGTTCGATTCCATTCGCAATTAGATAAAAGATATTTTCGATTGTAGCAAAACCAAGTGAAACAGCTACTCCGTAAACAATTCCATCAAAGGGTTCATCAAACTCTACATGCTGATAAATAACATAAAAGAGTATAAACCATTTAAAGAACTCCTCAAATAGGCCTGAGCTAAGAAATGCATTGAATAGTTCAGATTTTACTATATGTTCTGTTTCAAGGACATGCTGGATAAACATAATGGGAAACACAAGAAGTGCTCCGTACATAAAAGTCCTTAAAACGAATGAAATTGGCTCTGGTTCATATTCATCTTTTAAATAAAAATAACTTAGTAATGCCAGTCCGGGGGCAAGTCCGGCTGATAATATTCCCAGCATGATGAACCTCTTTTCAAATCCATTTTCTTAATCGTAACATGGTTTCTCTATAAAGAAAATGAAAGATTCATTCCAATTCCTAATAGGTATTTATCTTTTGGTTAATTAAAACTTAAAATCTAATTTCATTCAAATTACTGGCAAGCGCAACTGCCAATTTAATTCTTGCTTTTTTAGAGTCATTATCACTTCCAAGAATTACACCCTTATTAAATAGGTCAAAGGCACTTCCTTCATAGTCATAGGTTGTATAAACTGAGCCTTCTTCTGCGCTTGTAGTTATAACTAGTTTCATTCCTTCTGCAATGGCTGTTTCAATTTCTGTCATCATTTTAGGGGCAACTTGACCACGTCCCACTCCCTCTAAGATAATTCCAGCAATCCCCGCCTCCCGCGCTGCCTTAATAAATTTCCCATCCGCTCCAATATAGCATTTAATGATTTCCACTTGAGGGATGGAAGTTTTAATCTCAAAATACTCTCTTTTAATTGGTTTTTGGAAAACATGAACTTGATCATTATCGATAATACCAAGATATCCAAACCCAAATGAGTTAAAGCCTTGAATATTAGATGCATGTTCTTTTTTTACATAACGTGCTGCAAATATTCGTTCATTAAAAACTACCACTGTTCCAGCATTCCTTAAATCATCGGAACAAGCACAATAAATGGCATGACGTAAATTAATATATACATCGCTTCCTAAATCCTCTGGAGAGCGTTGTGATCCTGTCACTACCACAGTTCTGGAATCATTAATTGTTAAATCAAGAAAATAAGAAGTTTCTTCCATCGTATCTGTTCCATGTGTGACAACTACACCTGAAACCGAATCATCCTTAAAATAGTCTTCAATCTTATTCTTCAATAGTAATAAATCATCAAATGTAATATGAATACTAGCCTTCTGAAAAACTGATTCAACAACTACTTCGATGTCCTTTGGCAAATTACACATACTTGCCAATTCTTCACCCGTTATCGCTCCTGAGGCCAATTTTCCTGATTCTTTATTTGTCTTGCTTGCAATAGTCCCACCAGTCGTTAATAAAACTACCTTTTTCATTATTTAGCCACCCTTTTTGCATCTTTTTCGATAATTGAGAGTGCGATTGCTTCTCCGTGAAATCTGCCATTTTCAATAAATATTTCATTTGCATTATTTCCAGCAGCAATTACACCTGCAATATATATTCCCTCTACATTTGTCTCCATCGAATCCGGACTAAAGAATGGCCTTCCAGATTCTTCATCAATTTTTACACCCATATTTTTTAAAAATTGGTGGTCTGGATGGTATCCGGTCATGGCAAATACAAAATCATTGGGTATTGTATTATCTTCAGCGTCTTTTGTATAAATAACTTGATTCTCTGTTATTTCTTTAACGAGGGCGTTAAATTCCATTAAAATGGTTCCTGTTCGAACTAACGATTCAAACTCAGGGAGAATCCAAGGCTTAATACTTGGTGAATATTTATCACCACGGTATAAAACGGTCACTCTCGCACCTGCTTTTACAAGTTCTATGGCCGCATCCACACTTGAATTTTTTCCGCCGACCACACAAACATCCTTATCAAAATATGGATGAGCCTCTTTAAAATAGTGGAATACCTTTGGTAAATTTTCGCCCGGAACATTCATATAGTTTGGATGATCATAATAACCTGTTGCGATGATTACATGGCGTGCACAATACGTATTTTTATTAGTAAAGATTTGAAACATTTCATCCTTTTTAAGAACTTTATTCACTTGTTCGAAAGAGTTTATACGCAGCTGTTTTCGTTTAGCGACTTCTCGATAATAGACAAGTGCTTGATTTCTTTTTGGTTTATAACTCTCAGTAATAAATGGCACTTCCCCAATTTCTAACTTTTCTGCCGTGCTAAAAAATGTTTGATGGGTTGGATAGTGATAAATGGAATTTACCACATTTCCTTTTTCAATGATTAATGGCTCTTTTCCTTTATCCTGAATGGCAATGGCTGCTGCCAAGCCGCAGGGTCCACCACCAACAATTATGATATCTTCTATTTGCATCATAGGTACACTCCTTAATACAATCACATGGATAACAAAAAACTCCTATCGTCTATGATAGGAGTTTTTTAACTATGTTTCAATGGTTAAGTATTATATTTAGCAGCAGCTCGTTATTATATCCAGCCTCTAAAGCGGCTCGCTTCTGCCATTTTTCTAACCCCCACCATATATGCAGATAAACGCATATCTACTCGACGGGTTTGGGCAGTATCGTAAATATTATTAAAGGATTTTACCATTACTTTTTCAAGCTTTTCTTCCACTTCTTCTTCCGACCAATAGTAGCCTTGGTTATTTTGAACCCACTCAAAATAAGAAACCGTTACACCGCCTGCTGAAGCTAAAACATCTGGTACAAGGAGAATACCACGTTCAGTTAAAATCTCCGTTGCTTCGAGTGTCGTTGGACCATTTGCTGCTTCAACAACGATGCTCGCACGAATATTGTGAGCATTTTCTTCAGTAATTTGATTTTCTATTGCGGCTGGTACCAGAATATCGCACTCAAGTTCTAGCAATTCTTTATTAGTTATTGTGTTATTAAATAATTTTGTAACAGTTCCAAAGCTATCTCGTCTATCTAATAAATAATCAATATCTAGTCCATCTGGATCATGCAAGGCGCCATAAGCATCGGAAATCCCAATGACTTTTGCTCCTGCATCATGCATAAATTTAGCTAAAAAGCTTCCCGCATTACCAAAACCTTGGATAACAACACGTGCATCCTCAATTTGGATACCTTTCTTCTTTGCAGCCTCTTGGATACAGATTGTCACACCTTTTGCAGTTGCTGATTCACGCCCATGCGACCCACCTAGAACAAGCGGCTTCCCTGTAATAAAACCAGGTGAATTAAATTCATCTATTCGACTATATTCATCCATCATCCATGCCATGATTTGAGAATTAGTAAATACGTCTGGTGCTGGAATATCTTTCGTTGGTCCTACAATTTGACTAATGGCTCTAACGTAACCTCGGCTTAATCTCTCAAGCTCTCTAAAGGACATATCTCGAGGGTCACAAACGATACCGCCTTTACCACCACCGTACGGCAGGTCGACAATCCCACATTTCAAGCTCATCCAAATTGAAAGGGCTTTCACTTCCGTTTCTGTTACACCGGGATGGAAACGAATCCCACCCTTTGTTGGCCCCACTGCATCATTATGTTGTGCACGGTAACCAGTAAAGATTTTTATGGAACCATCATCCATTCTAATTGGAATTTTAACTGTCATTAAACGTAATGGCTCTTTCAAGAGCTCGTATACCTCTTCAGGATAACCTAACTTTTCAAGGGCCTTATGTATAACTGTTTGTGTCGATTTCAACACATCATGCTTTTCCTCTTGATTAGTCTTTTCATTTTCTCTTTCGGCTACCATTTGTAATCCTCCCTAAAAAAATGCTACGAATGTTGTCATCTTTCAGACACAAGTATACACCTTTCATTCATTTATGCAAGAAGAAAAGTATAAAAAAAGTCCAATTATGTAAACGCTGCCATTGGCATTTTTATATGCAATGGCTAAATATTATTGCGCAATATCATTTTCCAATTTAAGGGCGGTGGCGCCCTTTTTTATCTATAAAAACAATTATTTCTACTTAAAAAAATGAAGAATGGTTTCCACCGCTTGTTGTTCGATTATTCGCTTACCGTACTCAGCTAGAACATATGGACTAAGTATAGATGCATTGCCAAATTCGGATAAAACGCAGGCAGCTTTAATATTTTTTTCCGATTCTAAGTTATCCATTATTAAATAGTAGCGGTTGTTCCATACATAGAGACTCCCGCCGAAAATATTCACAGTGGACAGTCTTTTGGCAAGGCTGATAATATCTTCAAATTCATCAAACTCATACAAGAGGTCCTCATAGCCTTCAACTCTTACTTGCATCTCGATAAAACCATCATACAAAATTTCATCATCTTCTACCACATCATCAACGGTAATAATCAATATCATCCCTTGAGCTTGGAGGGAGAACACCTCTACCGCAACAGAACCTTGAATATCAACATCAAATTCCTCACTTGCCTCTTCCAGCATATCATGGAAAAGCTGATTCCATTTAATGGAGTCCTTCCAAATATCTTCTTTGGAGAGTCCTCTGTCAAATAAATCATCAGAGGTTAGAAAAATCTTTATTTTATTGGCTGTTAAGCGTTCTAAGCGCATGATTTTGCCCCCTGCCGTGACATAACTCTTGTTTTCAGTGTATGCCCCAGGGGTCCGTTGGTGAATTGTCTATATTTATCCTTCGATTACAGAATTCCCATTTAGTGTAATCAGGTGACATTCAGCCGGTGCACCTAACCGGAGTGGAATGGAAGTGGTACCATAACCATTACTTATAAGTTGGACCGTGTTATCCAGCTTTTTTATTTTTCCCCGCTCATGGGGGCTATATCCTAAAATATGAATTTGCCCTCCGTGTGTATGTCCGCTTAACACCAAACGTATTTTATGCTCTGGAAGAATCTTATCTGTAATATTAGGATAATGACTGGCTAATATCTTAAACCCACTTTCTTCCGCATCTAATAAGGCCAAATCTAGGCGATCTCGTTCTTGGTTTAAATCATCTACACCTAGTAAACAAAATTTTTCTCCTTTAACAGATTCAAAGGTAACTGCTGTATTAGCTAATACTTTAATACCCAATTCTAGGAGAATGGTATCCAATTTATGATAATCCACTTCATAATCATTGTTTCCCCAAACAAAATAAACTGGGCCAATTTGTTTTAATTTCCTCAAGTTTGCCTTTACTTTTTCAAAAGATACACCTTTTTCAGTTAAATCACCACCGATCACAACAATATCCGCTTTCCCCATAACTGGATTTATCACTTTATCAGAGATTGTTCGCCTATGTATATCGGAAATAAAAAAAATAGAAATGCTGCCAAGTGATTTAGGAAAGTCAGGAAAGCTGAATTCATGTTCTATGATATTATTTAAAAAAGCTTCTCGTAACATATATATAAGAAGGCATCCACCCAGGATGAACAAGAATACTAATGTTATAACCATTTCTCTTTTCCCCATTTCTTAACTAACGTTCAATGGAAATCATACCATAAAAAAGACTTAAACTAAAAAATGCAATCGTCTGCACCAAACCTAAATAAAAGAGAAGGCAAAAAACAATCAGAAGATATAGATACTCAATGAGAAGGTCAACACCAATTACTTTTCGTTTTTGCCAAGCTATTTTTGTGCCAACGATAAGTTCTGATAGGACTCTCCCAGTTAAGAGAAATCCGATAAAAAAAACTAACGTGGCTGCAAAAAATTTTAAGGGATTTACGACAAGACTTATAAAGAAATCAGATAAGGCAAAAGGTTGTGGTATTGAAATCCATTTGATGAGTATATACCCACATATAAAAATTACAAAATACTTAATCACTTTAATGAACATAAAAACCCCTCCCATACAATGTATGAGAAGGATTTAAAAACTTACCTACTGCTAGTTAATCATCTTCTTGAATGCTCAATATTCTGAAGCCATGGTCTTCCAGCCTCTTGGTGAATTTATCGATATTGTCTTTCTTCTCTATCTTCATAACGATTCTCCGGACAAGTTTATCTGTTTCATCGAAAGTTACCAGAGAAATAATATGCTCGTGGAATTGATGTGCAATTTCAGACAGGCGAGCGATTCGTCCTTCGGTTTCAACTGATGTAAAGGCAATCCGTACACCTGGACGATTCACCCCAAATGCACTTTCGAAAGAACTAATAACATCAGAGCGCGTAACTACACCAAGGAAGTTTTTGTTAGCATCAACAACTGATAATAAAGGAAAATCCTTTAAATCAAGAAGTGTTTTCTCAAATAATTCTCCACCTTCTAGAAACTTATCATGATGTGTAGCAATATCTTTTACAAAAGTTTGGGATAAATACTCATTCTTTTGTTTATCAGACTTAAAATAGCTCATATAAATGTTGTATCTTGTCGCCACTCCTACGTATTTATCTCCACTTAAAACCGGAAGTCCATCAATCTGATATTTTTCCAAACTTTCTAAAGCGTCTTTAAGTGTAGTATTTTCCTGGACAGTAAAACATTCATGCTTTGGAATCATTATATTTTTTACGAACAAATCCATCACCTCGAAATATAATCATGCATTATTTAGTATACTTCTATAAGGCTTGGAAAAAACCCTTTTGCATTTAAGATTATGTCATAGAAAAAGGATTATTTCATATTATTAACTGATGTTGAATAAAGGGAGGACTATTATGAATACACATTTCAAAACCTTTCATCCGTATGTGAGTCCCTTTGACCCTTGTCCGCCGATTCTTGAAAAAGCATACTCTACCCCGCCAAATTTATATATGGGATTTCAACCACCAAACCTGGAACAATTTACACCACTTGAGGCACTTAGAGCCGGTACACTCTGGAAAGCATTCTATGATCCATGGTTTAGTCCACTGGAGCCTGGCAAAGGAGGATTACCCCAATGAAACAAGTTCCTGCCGAGTACTATCAATTAATGGAACAACTACAAGCTGTTGACTTTGTCTTAGTCGAACTAACCCTATATTTGGATACTCATAATGATGATCTTGAAGCCATCAATCAATTCAATCATTACGCAAAAGAAAGAAAACGCCTTAAAAAAGCATTCGAAAGCCAATTTGGACCTCTTTTGCAATTTGGTAATAGTTACTCAAGTTATCCATGGAATTGGGACGATACCCCTTGGCCATGGCAAGTCTAAAATCCGAAGCGCCCGTATTATTTTTTGAGGAGGGATTGGTGTAAATGTGGATTTACGAAAAGAAATTACAATATCCTGTTCGTGTCAGCACTTGTAATCCGAGATTGGCTAAATATTTAATTGAGCAATATGGCGGTGCAGATGGGGAATTGTCTGCAGCACTACGATATTTAAACCAAAGATATTCCATTCCTGACAAAGTAATCGGACTTCTGACAGATATAGGAACAGAGGAATTTGCACACCTTGAAATGATTGCCACCATGGTTTATAAGCTAACAAAGGATGCAACACCAGAACAAATAAAAGCGGCAGGGATTGAGGATCACTATGTAAACCATGACAAAGGTTTGTTTTACCATAATGCTGCTGGAGTGCCATGGACAGCAGCATTTATCCAAACAAAAGGGGATCCTATTGCAGATCTTTACGAAGACATTGCAGCAGAAGAAAAAGCCAGAGCTACCTATCAATGGATTATTAATATGAGTGATGATACAGATTTAAATGATGGTCTACGGTTCTTAAGAGAACGAGAGATTATTCATTCACAGCGCTTCCGTGAAGCCGTGGAAATATTAAAAGACGAACAAGGCAAAAAGAAAATATTTTAACTAAAAAGTGGAAGCTCCTCTAGGCGCTGGAGTTGGATTCAAAAGAAATAAGAAGCAGTTTTGTCCTGCTTCTTATTTTTTTTCATGGTATAGATTAATGTCATATTTTGTTTTCATCATTTCAAAGACAATATGGCGGTTTTTCCATTCTTCTTCTTTTTTCCAGTAATCTTTACTTCGGTCAACAATTTCACAGCGTAATTCATGGTACTCTTTTTCTGCTTTGTCTTTTTTCTCTTTTAATAAGTTCATGGTTCCATACATGCCCACACAAAAGACTAATAGTGTTAAATTATTCGAATCATTAACAAAAGCTGAAAACATCGCAGCAAAGGAATAGGAATAAATGCTGGCAACTGTTAAATATAAATAGACAAAAAAACTTACGGCCAATATAATTGTTCCCCAGATTGAAAGGATATGCCGCTTTTTAAACCGATCAAACTTTTCTTTCCTTTTTCTCACATTTTCAAGCGCTTGTTTGGTTGCTTGATCCGTATTTTCAAGTAATTGGATTGGAGAATCCATTTTATCACCCTCCATTTCTATATATATACATATGAACTTGTCCTTTCTATTATGATTTCTTCATGAAAAAACCGATCACTAAGGGATCGGCTAATTGTTTATCGGTATTTTCAAGACCTGACCTGCATTTACTTGTTTACTCCGAAGATGATTGGCTTTCATAATGATGTCCATCCCCTTGGGAGATTGGTAGTACTTTAAGGCTATTCTATATAGATTTTCGTTTCGTTTAACTGTATGTGTTACAATAGACTTTATTTGTGATTCTGTCGAAGTTCCTGTTGTTTTTTTTAAGGGTTTTTTAGTTTCAGAATGTTTTACCTCGTTGCTAGTTTGTTTTGTTTCATTATTAGCAGGATTCGTTTCCTTTGATTGATCAAAATCCTCGGCTTTTGTTTCTTCTTCGTCATTTGACGTTTCTAAATTAATGGTTTCATATCCAACAGAATCCTCGGTGGTATTTGGAACTCCATTAACTTTTTTAGCTCCATCACGGTACGAAATTACACTAAAAATTATAATCGGCAGGAGAATAAAGAACAAAACTAATAAACGGATGACTGGGTATTTTAGCTTCCACTTTGTTTTTTTCTTCTTTCTCCGATGGATATGCTCACGAGGCGGCAAGTCATCCTTGGCGTCCACTTTCTCATTAATTTTTTCTATACGTTGTTTCAAACGTTCCGCCTGGTCCCTGTATGGTTCTTCGCTATTCATAGCCGCACTCCTCCCCGTGGGTCTTCTCTAGTTGGACTTTTACATTTTATATAAACACCTAATAAAAAATCAATAACAAAATGCATAACAATTGTAACCGCTAAATTATTGGTCCATTCAAAAATTACACCAATCAAAAAGCTTAATATAACAATATTTACAAATAAAAACCAATTAAAAAGATATCGATAGTGAATAATTGCAAAAATAATGCTCGCAAAAACCAATCCTACTTTTGTTTGTATGATTCCTCTAAACAATAATTCCTCACTAAACGCTACAAAAAAAGCAATCAGTATGATGTGAAAAAAGTTTCTATTTTTAAAGATTCTTTCATTTAACCCCCCGTCATCATAAAAGGAAGAAGGCAGCCATTTCATTAAAAGAACATCTAACATCACAATGATTACTCCCGCAGGAATCCCAATTATAAAAATGTTAGAGTCATCCAAAATTATATTTTCTAAATAGGAGAAATGGTCAAAAAATATAAACCCCAATAGTAACGAGATGACACAGAGAATGATTTGTGTCATATACAGATGAAAAAGCAAATCTCTATCCGTTAATCCATTTATTAATTCAAAATACTTCTTTTTCATTCCCTCAACTCACTATTGATTAGAATTTTGGCAAGTAATTCTTTCCAGTTTTGTTCCGTTTTTCTCACCAAAGGTAAATCACTAGAATGACCTGTTTGGTATTCGATTATTTGAAGTCCGCATATGTCACAGCATTTGTTTACCTTGTTTAATAGTGTTTCATCAAAATATTGTAAAATATTTTGACGTCTGCATAATCTAGATTCAGCCCATTTCTTCATTCGATAAATATTATTCTTTTTAATTGTTAATCTTTCCAGAACAAACTCTTTAATGATGTTTCTTAATTGTTTAATACTTGTTGTTTCAAGAGAAGTATTTATTACAAAGTCCTCAACAATCCGCCATTGAATTTCCGAGAAACCGCCAAGATCCATTAGATTGATATCTAAAGTCATCTTCCCATCTATTAACATCCGTTTCTCGTCCAGTTTATTAAACAACCAGTCTATTTGCTGCTCAGATGGTAATTCACTCTCCGCAAGTTGAATCGGCAGTTGTTCATCCCCAGGCGTATATAAAAGGATGGCAATACTTGGTTTGCCATCTCGGCCAGCCCTTCCAATTTCTTGGAGATACGATTCTATTTGCATCGGCATATGATAATGAATAACAAACCGGATATTGTCCTTATTTATTCCCATGCCAAAGGCACTTGTGGCACATATAACATCTAATTGTCCGTACACAAACTGCTGTTGAATCAGTATTCTAGTGGATTGGTCCAAACCGCTATGATAGGCCATCGCTCGGCAGATTCCTTTATCTGATAACAAGGAAGCCATTTGTTCAGCCATTTTTTTACTTGAAAAATAAATAATCCCAGGCTTTTGCAAATTGGCAACAAGCTCACAGACAACCCCTTGCTTTTCGCGGAATTCTAATAATTCTTTAACATAAAAACCTATATTTGGCCTGTCAATTGTGGACTCTATTTTTTTAATTTCATCCAAATCAAGTGAACGAATGATGTCCTCTCTTACTTTTTTGGTAGCAGTTGCAGTCAGCGCAAGTGTGAGTGGATCGCCAAACTTTTTTCTAATTTCACCTAGTTTTGAATAATCTGGCCGAAAGTCAAAGCCCCATTGGGAAATACAATGAGCTTCATCGACTACAAACAATGAAATTGTAAGTTCTTGTAGTTTGCGAAGGATAAAAGGAATCATTAACATTTCAGGTGAGATGAAGATATACTTATACTGTTTCAATTGATGAAGTGCATTTTTCCTTTCATCTGCACTAAGAAAGGAGTTTAACGCAATGACTCTCTTTTCACCAAATTTCTTTAAATGTTCCACTTGGTCTTGCATCAATGAGAGGAGTGGCGATACTATTAAAATTTGCCCCTTTAACATTAGACCTGGCAGTTGGTAACACAATGATTTTCCTGTTCCTGTCGGGAGCATAGCCAATGTATGATGGCCAGACAAGATTGATGTGATTACCTCTTTTTGTCCAGTCTTAAAACTTGGATAACCAAAATGTTCTATTAATACTTTTTCTAGTTCCATTATCTATCACCATATTTCGCCAATACTAGTCTTATTTGAAAATATGTTGCGGTTACAATCTTTTCTCGAATTAACTTTAACTGTTTAGTTGCTATTTGGTGTGAAATTTCTAAAATCTTATTTTGTAATTCTTTATCTACGTAAGTATCGATGGAGAAATTCTCCATATTTAAGGCTAATTCAACCAGATGGTCTTCTATTGTACTTAATTTTAAGTGCCTTATATTTGCAATCATATCAAGTGTATATCCTTGATTTAATAATCTTTGTGTTTTCCTGGTAGATAACGTTAATTCATCATTTTTCATTAGACCTTTAATTAAAAAAGGCAAAATTTTAAACTTATAACCATCTTTCTCAATTTTTCGCAATAAATAATGAAGTGTATTTGTAAAACCAATTTGGTAGTCGTGAAAATTTATATTTAACTGTTTGGCTGCTTGAAGAGGGGTCAAGCCAATTTGTTGAAAACCTGTTAACCGAATTACTAAGATGGCAGGGTCAAACCCGTTTCCCGCGTCAAGACAATCTTCTAATTCTGAATAAAAAGTTGTCCCCATTTCCATCCTAGGCAGATTAATACTTTTTAGAGCGGATTTTAACCAAGTATGAACTTCTTTGTTTTTTTGGATGGGAGTATATCTTGTTTCTCCGAACATTAAATTGGATATCACCTGTACTAATAGGGACAATCTTTCCCAAAATAAGGAGGTCATTTGATGATAGTTCCAGCCTTGAATATACTTCGGCAGTTGAGTTTTTTCTAGAAGCTCTTTTCCAAGAAGCGTAACTATAAATCGTTGTTCTCCGATATTTTTTACCCACTTTTTTTCACTCATCGATTGAATAATTTCTTCAAAAGATTCTCTGGATAATTGCTCATAAATCCCAAAAAAACTTTTCAACGAAAATAAATGGGCATCTTGGATAGTTTGCGATGACTTTTTAGTCAAGCCCATTATTATGTGTAAATTCATTCCTGATGAAAAACAATGTTAAGCAGCTGATTTATTTTTGGTGTACTGGAAGGGGGGTACCCCCCTTCCAGTACACCAAAAATTCGCGCTTCGCGGTTGCTATTTCTTCTCTTCTTGGTCCCGAATTATTCTTCTTCTTACTTCCTCAGCATAGTCCATTAAAACCGCACCAATTAATCGGAATGCGGATTGTGTATTAGGAAATATTCTAATTACCTTCTCTCTTCTCCGGACTTCCTCATTGATTCTTTCTAACGAGTTCGTACTTCGAATATGTGTATGGTATTTTGGTTTTTCATTTAAATATTGAATGGCATCTTCGAAGCCTTCTTCTAATATCTCTATCGCTTTTTCTAGTTTTGGATTATCTCCCAATTGCCCAATGAACTCATTTTTATATTTTCTTGCCTCTTCAACGGTCGTTACCTCAAATATTCTTTTTAAACCCATTTTCACTTCGTCCATGCCTTTTTTGGGCATATGCGTAATGATATTCTTTTTGAAATGCACTGTGCATCTTTGCCAAGAGGATCCAACAAACTCTGTACCAATGGCAGACTTTAACCCCTGATGTGCGTCAGATATAACTAGCTTAGGTGATTGTAGTCCTCTTGACTTTAGGTATTGGAAAAATCGTTGCCAGGCTTCAGTGCTCTCCCCATGATCTACTCTTAAACCTAGAATTTCACGTCTATTGTTCTGGTCAACGGCCGTTGCGATATATACAGCTTTAGATACAACACGATTATGTTCTCTTACTTTGATATACATGGCATCGGCAAAGATATAGGGATAGTACATCGTATTCAGAGGTCGACTTGCCCATTGATTCACTAAAGGATCTAGTTTTTCTGTGAGTGTAGATACAAATGATTTAGACACCTTTTGCCCACAGAGTTGTTCCACGATCTTTGAAACTTTTCTTGTAGAGACTCCATTCACAACCATTTCAAGCATGGCTAATACGAGAGCTTGGTCACAACGAGCATATTGTTCAAACACGGTAGTCGAAAATTCTCCACTGCGAGTACGTGGTACTCGAAGAGTAATTTTTCCAATGCCAATAATTAGATCACGTTCATAATATCCGTTGCGGTAGTCACGTCGTAAGTTAGAACGTTCATAGGATTCTGCTTGCAAGAACTCATCACGTTCTTTTTCCATAAAAGAATTTAATACCAAAACGATGGACGCTTTGATGACAGCGTCTATATTAGAGTTCATAACAGAATCTTTTAAATCCTCGATATTTAGGTTAAACTGTACTTGAGTCATAATTACTTCCTCCACATTGTTTAATTAGCCGTTAACATTGTAACCATGAGGAATTAATTTGACTCATTTTCTTTTTACACAATTATATGGGCTTAATCGACTTTTTTCCATTAAGAAGGTGATAGACCGAATAAATGGTCCGTTCCTTATTTAATTGTTTTATACTATAAAGAATGATGGATTCAATTTGGAGCATACGAACCTCCCATCACTTATTTCGCACATATTCGACCAAAAACACCATTTTCTCTCTTTATTCTACCATGAAATAAAGGATCTTGATGCCCAAAAATGTGGAAGATTTAGCAAAACACTTGGATAAACTAAAGTGATAAAGGCATTTTTCTATTGAAAAGTTGACGATACAGTTTTACAATAGATATGAGTTATCCGTTTTCATATTAATAATGGAAATGAGTCTTATTTTTTTAATTTACTGGGAGGTTTTTTTCATGGCAAAGTACACAATTGTTGATAAGGAAACATGCATTGCATGTGGAGCTTGCGGCGCGGCAGCACCAGATATCTATGATTACGATGATGAAGGTATCGCATACGTAACACTTGATGATAATGAAGGAATTGTTGAAATTCCTGATGTATTAATCGATGACATGATGGATGCTTTCGAAGGCTGTCCTACTGATTCCATTAAAGTAGCAGACGAAGCTTTTGATGGCAATCCAACTAAATTTGAGTAATATTTAGGATAATCGTTTAAGCTACTGCCTCTCTCCTATTTAGGTGAGGGGCCTTTATTTTTGTTTACAAAATAAAACAGGAGGAATGATTCCCCCTGTCCTTTAGCTACTTAGGCGCTTTTAATAGTAGTAAATTTATTGATCCATGCTTGCATCCGTATGAACAGAAGCATGAAGATGATGGACATCATGACTCCTTTTAAAAGGTTAAATGGTAAGATTGCTGGCAATACTAAATTCCTCATATCTGGAAAGCCCATTAGAACGGTATATGCAGGTAAAATTACCAAGTAGTTTAAAATACTCATCATAACTGCCATGATTGCCGTACCAAAAATTAATGCTAGCGTCATACCTTTTCTAGTCTTAAGTCTATTATATACAAAATAGGTCGGCAGGATAAAAACAATTCCCGCAACGAAATTGGCTATCTGCCCCACCGGGATTCCTGTTTGACTACCTGTCTGAATATAATTAAGGACATTTTTAAAAAACTCAACTAAAATTCCTGCAATCGGTCCAAAAATCAATGTGGCAATTAATGCTGGAATGTCACTGAAATCGACAAACAAGAAATTTGGGAATAGCGGCAACGGAAATTGTATGAGCATTAACAGAAAAGCAATACTACTCAGCATTCCTATTGACACATAAGCCCTAACGTTCATTTTCCTCTTTTTCTGCATTTTCTTCATCTTCCTCTCTCCTTTTTTTGATCCATCGCGTTAAGGAAGAGAGGTTCAGCAACAGACGAGACCAATGTAAATAAAAACTCCCTCAGCAATAATTTGCTTAAGGGAGTTTACAAAGGCACGCTTAATAAACGTTCATTAATATAAAATTTTTTGAACGTCTGCAGAACCTCCATCTTCTCCCATCCAGACTATACTGTCGGCTTTGGAATCTCACCAAATCCTGCCATAAAACGGCTCGCGGGCTTATGAGTTTTACTCAAATACCGCCGATCGGGAATTTCACCCTGCCCCGAAGATAGATCGATATTAAATTACAATTTCAATTATACTGCAGAACTTATCTTTTGTTAAGTAAAAGGTTTCACGTAACAAGACCCGCAGAAAATAGTCTGCGGGTCTTGCTGCGTGAAATTAATGTATATTCAATATTTGTTTAGGTTTGATCAAGTCGGTGGAAAGGTGGTTTAACTCTTTAATCCGGGTCACCGAGATGTTTTTTTCCCTCGAAATCGAATACAATGTATCACCTTGTTTGACGATATATTGCTGGTTTGTCACCTTGATTTTATCCTCATGATTGAATTTAATATGTGAGCTCGCTTCTAATACAACGCCATTGCTTGCGGCAATCCCTCCGCGTACTGTCTCCCCGGTGTCAGCTTTTCCTAATATCTTTTCTGGATCCAATGCAAACTTCTTATCATATCTCCATTCTTGCTGATGCGTTTCAAAATGGAGATGTATCCCTGTAGCTTGTCCAGTTTCCCCCATTTTTCCTATTACTGTACCTTGCTTAATCTTTTGTCCTTGTAACACGTTTCTCTTGTTTAAATGTGCATAGACAGTTACTAAATGACTTGGGTGTTTAATAAACACTACGTTTCCATATGTATTAGAGTAATAAGATTTCACCACCTGTCCGTCAGCAACTGCTAGTACAGGTGTATTTAATTTTCCAGCGATATCAATTCCCTTATGCTTACCCATCCTTGTTCCATATGTATCAGAAACTATACCATCTGCAGGCCATATCCATCCATCCTTAACCTTTTTATCAACCTGCATACTAGCTTCGGAATGTTTTCCTCCTAAAAATAACAAACTGACACATAGCGCCATAATTAGGGCTATAATAACCCTTTTTATGTAATCTCGCATTTTCTTTAGTCACTCTCCTTATTTCTTTTCCTCCTCCACACAATATGTAGTATTTTTCACCTTTAGAACATAATCCTTATCGGTGGAGTGATTAGGCATACTTGTTATAATTTGGAGAAATGATAAATAATATTCATTAAAAAATCAACCTTTAACGGTTGATTAAGTAAATTATTGTAATGTCCGTTGATTCGGAGCCAGCGGTACTTTATTCTCTTTTGACAGGTCAAATGGACCAAGATTTTTTGTTGGCGGGTTCGTAATAAAGACTTTTTCTAATCCGAATTCTTTTGCTGTTAATAACAGTGACTCATAAGCGTGGATTGTTAGTTGATCATCTTGAAGGCTTGTTTTATCCTCCATTGATACAATTAACGTTTTCTCTTTAATAGACACCACATTTATCGGAAGTGCAGGTAAAAGTGAACTTTTTAATCCTAGTGCGGGCTGATCTTTTTTCATTTCCTCAACAGCCTTCTTAATATCTTCATATTTTTCTATAGATGGGACTAGGAAGGGTATATCATTACCCTCAGAATAATAAAAGAAGTAGGCATGATTCTTTTGTTTCTGTACACTCACTTCGTCTTGATGACCATAATTCCCCAATTCAATACCAGGTTCACCATTGGTTGAAAATCTTATTTTTTTTAAATCACTATTGGAGGAGATATCCTTTTTCAGAACATTAATGAAATTTGTTTCTGTCGCTGATCCTTGTCCATACTGATGGTTTGATGGAACATCGACTAAGATACCATTATTTTTTTCATCAAGTTTCAATGAAGCACTAAGAGGATAGAATTCACTTAATCCCCATTCCTGCTCCTTTAAATTCACCATATTTTCATTAAATAACTCCAGCCATGTTTTCTCATTTGAATCATTAATTATTGTTGAAACGGGTACAAGGATTTGTATTTGCGGGTCAGGAATCCAGTAGGTTAATACTTTTCCATCACCCACTTCTTCATCATAAATAGCCGTTTTCGAAGTTTGAGTTTTATCCGCTCCTGAAAATGTCCTTGCTTTTGGACTTGCATCCTCCTTTTTCAATGCAATGGTTGAATTTTCATCTGCCTTTTGTATGTCTCGCTCTACAGATGATTTTTCTTGACCAGCGTGATCCTTTGAATATTGTGGCCCGACCATTAATTTAGGAATTAAGATAAAGAAGATGAGCAAGGCAGCAACAGTAGCAAGACCAGGTACCAGCCATTGTTTTGGTTTCTTTTTTCTTATGGGAAGATTTTCGTAAATGTCACGAGGATTGCGATCATCTTGTATTTTAGGCATCTGCCTTAATAATTCTTCGAGCTGCTTATCGCTCCACTCTGACTTTTTCACTAGTTAATCCCTCCTTTTCATAAGAAAGTTCCATATGCTTCTTCAATACCTTTAACGAACGGTGTTGTGTAGTTTTCACCTTACTTTCAGTCCATCCTAGTGCTTGGGCTGTTTCAGAAATAGATAAATCTTGTATATACCGTAGAATTATTACAGCTCTTTGATCCAGTGTGCAATATTCAAGGCAAGTATATACCCATCTGATTTCTTCCCTTTGTACTGCAATTTCTTCTGGAATCGGATATCCGTCTTTCAGTTGATCAGTTGACCAATCGAATTTTTCCAGTAATCTTCCTTTCCATCCTTTTTGTTTTCGGAAAAAGTCTATAGCTACATTTCTCGCAATCGAAAAAAGCCATGTTTTCTCACTGCTTTTCCCTTCAAAACGACGATAGGATTTAAATACCCTTATATAAACCTCTTGGACAAGATCCTCTGCTTGTTCTTTGTTTCTAACCATATAAAATAGAAATTGAAAAACGTCGTGATGGTATTTTTGATAAAGTTCATCGAAAACGGAGTCCATCCATTCCCCTCCCCGTTCATAATATTAGTCGATTTATATGTATAAAAAGTTTCACCTTATAAATATAGACTTTTTTGTGACAAAATGAAAGGTATTATTTGGAATAGATTTCCTAAAGATATGACAAAAAAACTCATCCTATTTTTATGGATGAGTTTTTGATTGAACAATATTTTATTCTTAAATGTTCCCCGTGAATCAAGAACAGTCGGCAAAAAACTTGTTCATTTTACTATTTTCGAGGTACTAAAAAGGAAAATGTCGTCCCCTGTCCGAGTTTACTTTGAACCGAGATATGACCATGATGTGCATCAATAATATTTTTTGCTATGGCTAGTCCAAGGCCTGTTCCTGCTCTTCCTCTAGTTCGAGCCTTATCAGCTTTATAAAAGCGCTCAAAAACGAACGGCAAGTCTTCTTCAGGAATACCAGAGCCAGAATCCTTTACTCCAATCATGATTCCCTTTTCTTCAGATCCGACACTTAATTTAACTGATCCACCTTTAGGTGTATGTCTGATTGCATTATCAATTAAATTAGTGAGTACCTGTTCGATTCGATCAGGATCAAAAGAAATAGAGGTGATTCCATTTTCAATCTCCACATACAATCGAATTTCATTATCTTTAGCTAAACCCTGAAACTTATGGATTATACGATTAATAAATGAAGAAATATCAATTTCTTCCATTGTTAGTTGAAGATGACCCGCTTCCATTCGCGCCAGATCCAGTAACTCATTTACAAGCCGGCCCATCCGCAATGATTCATCGTAGATAACCTTTGCCATTTCCTTTTTCTCTTCCTGGGATTCAGCAATATCATCTACAATCGCCTCACTATACCCTTGTAACATCGATATAGGGGTTCTAAGTTCATGTGAAACATTTGCAATAAAATCTTGTCTCATCTTATCTAGCTGCCGTTCCTCTGTCATATCCCTTAAAACAGCAACAGCACCGCGGATAAAACGGTTACTATATAAGGGGCTTACTAAGATGACCCAATGCCTGCCTTGAAACGAAATCTCACCAATTTGTTCAGACTCAGTATCTACTGCTTGTTGAAATAGATCCATTACCTCCGTTGGGATAGCCTCAGAATCAGCACTAAATACACCCATTTCATAATACCAATATTGTAGAAAACGGTCAGCCGGGGGATTAGTAATTAAGATTGTACCATCCCGATTAAAAGTAATAACTCCATCTGCCATACTACTTAAGATACTTGATAGCTGTTCTTTTTCTTGGCTGAGTGCACTCATATTGAATTTCAATTGTCTGCCCATTTGATTAAACGCAGTTGCTAATTCACCAATTTCATCGTGAGTGAGGATTGGAACTTTGGTATCAAACTTCCCTCTAGCCACTTCAAATGCTGCTTCCCTCATCTTTCTTAACGGAGCAGCAATTCTTGTAGATAAAAAGAATGCAAAAATCGTTGTAAGAATAATTGCAACGCCAGCCACAAGTAGAATAAATTTTGTTGTTTCATGAGTAGTTTCCTGCATGACTTCCATTGATTGATAAATAAATACAGCACTATGCTTTTCGCCAGGAAGATGCAAAGGTACACCGATAATCGTAAACTTTGTTCCCTTTCCATCATCATCATTTTTATTGAACGTAAGTGTGGAAACCTTTTCTACATTAACGTCTCTTTGAAAGACCTGTGATAAATTTGGGTCACTCTTAATATCTGTCAATGATAATCTTTTCGTCTTTTCTGTGTTTGGAGAGTAGTAGATTTCATTATCATTTTTGATGATGACAACATTATTTACTTTATCGATAATTTCCCAGGATATCTCTAATCCAAGTGATAATTCCCCATTAGTATGGCTTTCTAAAACGTTAGCAATCTTCTCGGCTGTATTGGTTAAATCCTCTTTCATCCCAAGAGTATTGTAGTTTTGGAAAAATTCGAGAAGCATGATTGTTAAGATGAAAAGCACAACTGAAACTAATAAAAGAATTGTTAACCATAGCTTTCCTACAACACTTCTTAAAAAGGTCATTCATTAATAACCTCAAATTTATAGCCTACACCCCAAACTGTAACGATCATTCTAGCAGCCGGCTCGGAAACTTTATTTAATTTTTCACGGAGACGCTTTACATGTGTATCTACTGTTCGCAGATCTCCGAAAAACTCGTAATGCCAGACTTCTTTAAGTAATTGTTCCCGGTCAAAAACCTTATCAGGCGCTTTCGATAAGAAATAAAGTAATTCATATTCTTTTGGAGTTAAACTAACATCTTTACCATTAGCTGATACTCTGTGTGCATCATTATCAATTGTTAAGTGCGGAAATACAATGACGTCTTTAGTTGTTGTTTCCGTTTGCAGGTAACTAGTTTGTGATGATCTTCTTAACAACGCTTTAACCCTTAAGACAACTTCCCGGGGACTGAATGGTTTAACAATATAATCGTCTGTTCCCACTTCGAATCCTTGAACTCGATTGATTTCTTCCCCTTTTGCTGTCAGCATGATTACTGGCGTTGCCTTTTTTTCTCTTAATTCACGACAAACTTCAATTCCATCCTTACCAGGCATCATTAGGTCGAGGAGAATGGCATCATAATCATTAGCAAATGCTTTCTCTAATGCCTCATTCCCGTCTTCCGCTTCATCAATTATATAATCTTCTCGCTCTAAGTACATTTTTAATAAGCGACGAATTCTTTCTTCATCATCTACCACTAAAATTTTCACGTCTTTATCCATTAATAATCCCCCCATGGAGTTTATTTTACAAAACACTATTGTTTTATGCTATAATTTCCTGCTAATTCACCTGAAAAGTTGTGTCAATATTTTGACAAACTATAAACATCTGAGTTTTAAAAAGGCCCTCACTTTAATAAAAGTGAAGGCTATAAAATTTAGCTTTAAAGCAATTTAACCTGCATAGGAATGGAGTCCAGCAATAACAAGATTTACTGCAACCAGGTTAAACATAATTATGACAAAACCAATAACAGCTAGCCATGCGGATTTTTCTCCATGCCAGCCTTTTGAAAGACGTAGATGTAAAAATGCTGCGTAAAACAACCAAGTAATTAATGCCCATACTTCTTTTGGATCCCAGCCCCAAAACCGCGACCAAGCCATTTGGGCCCAAATCATTGCAAAAATCAGGGCACCTAGAGTAAAAACAGGAAAACCGATTAACACAGATCGATAGCTGATTTCATCCACAAAGTCTAGTTTAATATTTTTTACAATCGGCTTAAGTGCCGCTGCAATTCGCTTTCTTAAAATTAATCTAATGACGCCATAAATAACAATCCCCGCCATCAATGACCAAATGACTGTATTTAATTTTTTTGCATTAATAAAAGCTGGAACCTCGAACAAAGGTTTAAATCCATCTTTAGTTACTAATTCTCCTTCATGTGGACCAGAAAGCGCAGGCATTGTATATTCAAGCACAGACGCGTTATCGTGTTTATCAATCCAATTAAATTTTTCATGATAACCCAAACCAGAAAAAATGGAGGAAACAGCAACAAATCCAATGACTGCAACAAGTGCAAACATCACCATTTCAAGCCAAAAGGTTTGTTTGCTTGATTTGGTTTGGTCAATTGCCTTAACAAGATAAATAAGCCCAGCAGCAAAACTAATCGCTAAAATAGCTTCCCCAATTGCCGCAGTCGTAACATGAATATGTAGCCAATAACTTTGCAGCGCAGGAATTAGTGGCGAAATATCCTTCGGAAACATACTTGCATAAGCGATAACCAAAATAGCCACAGGCATGGTAAATAATCCAAGTAATGTAGTTCGATAAATAAAATATATAACAATAAATGCACCGACTAGAGCCATTCCGAAGAATGTTGTAAACTCAAACATATTACTTACTGGAGCGTGTCCTGCCGCAATCCATCTCGTAATAAAATAACCTAATTGGGAGATAAAACCAATAATCGTTAAAAAGACTGCTATTTTCCCCCACTTATTGGTTCCTTGCTTTTCTTCCCCTTGCTTTTTGGATTTAATCGACCCGCCAAAAAATAGGGTTGCAACTAAATATAGAATAAAAGAAATAAATAATAAATTACTACTTATTGATACCAACTAGACTCCCCCCTTATCCGATTCTTCTAATTGAGTTTGATCAATTGGCATTTTAAGATTCGTATCTGCCAATACACCTTCAATTTCTCGTTTTAATCCATACCAATTTTTATTTGTGTGCGCAGCAATCCAGACTTCGCCGTTTTTATTTTGAAGCCAAATGCGGCGATGATTCCAATAGGCACCTTGAATGACACCAATCATAAAGATGATTCCACCTATAATAATCACCCAAAGGGTTGAATCTTTACGAACAATAAAGCCTGAAACATTTGTTGTTTCGATTCCTTTGAAGGACATCTTATATTGGTTATCACCAAATGGTTCAATTGTTTGCTTGATGGCTACAAAACTTGTTTCTCCTTTTGGCTTATCAGGAGTCACCATCCGAAAGACAAAAGCAGGGTTGTTGGGTACCCGTGATTTAGTGGTTGGCTCGCCATTGTCTGCAAATTCAAAGTCAGGAAAATAGTTTAGTATTTCAACTGAGTAGCCCTTTCCGAGGTCATATTTCATCTTCGGATCTCTTAGGTCAACTGTAAGTTCGCCCATGGATTGGTTTGTCTTTTTATTTGTCAAACCAAATGACATTTTATTTAATTCATTCCTGAATGAAGCCTGGAAAACCGAATAGCCTTCATATGTGAGTGGTAAATTTACACGTACCTTATAATCTTCAACCTTTTTAAGGGTTGGTTTCTCTCCAGGGAGATTTTCTCCAACTCGTTTATATAGAACAACGTTAGATTGATAATTTTTTACAACTTCCCCGGCCTTATCAATCGCCTTTTCAAAGGTTTTATCTTTATTTTTATCGTAATGCTCCAGAATGAACTTGTTATTTTGAAGATAGAACTTTCCATCCGTCTCTGGAACAACAGCTGTTTCACCTTCACGCACCCAAAGGTCCTCGTTAACATACATTCCTGGAATAAAGCGCAGCATACCGCCGAATAAGAAAATAATTAAACCGACATGGTTTACGTATGGACCCCAGCGAGAAAATCGACCCTTTTCCGCTAGAATATCTCCATTTTCTTCTCGAATATTGTAGCGCCGTTCTTGTAAATGTTTCTTAACGATTGAAAAATCACTTTCACTTGCTGATTCGTTCACCCCGAAAACACGCTGACGTTTTAAAAAACCTTCATGTCGAGTTACTCTTTGGGCTTTAAGAGCCTTATATAATGGCACAACACGATCAAGACTACAAATGACTAGCGATATTCCAATCATTGCAATCAAAACTAAGTACCACCAAGAACCATATAGGTTATTAAATCCCAATTGGTAATATAATTTACCAAACCAGCCATATTCTTGTTCGTAGTATACATCTGGAGGTAAATCGATATACATTTCTTGAGGCAATATGGTACCAAGTGATGAGGCAATTAAGGTGATTATAATCAGCCAAACGCCAACTTTTACTGATGAAAAAAAGTTCCATATTTTATCAATAATCGTTTTATTATATGTTTGTGAACGGCGTGCACTCCCTTCATAACGCATATCAATAAGCTGTTCTGTAGTAGATTGAACGATCAGCTCTTTTCCACATGCTTCACATAAAACGGTTCCATGGGGATTCACATGCCCACATTCACATTTAACATCCTTCATTCGAAAAAACTCCCTACAACCTTAAGGTTTAATTTTCTCCATAAACTCCCTTACTTTTTCTTCCGTGAGTTCACCAGTATAATAATTTACAACTTCGCCATTCTTATCAATTAAAAATGTAGCTGGAAGCGGATCAATACCATAAGTATTCATGACTTCTTTATCCGTATCAATCATAATTGGAAAATCCAGTTTTAAACGCTCTGCAAATTGATTAACTGCGAGTTCAGATTCTTGAATATCTACTGTCAAGACTTGAACACCTTTGTCTTTATACTGATGATACTGATTATTAATATAAGGCATTTCCTTTTTACATGGCGGGCACCATGTTCCCCAGAAATTCAGGAATACCCCTTGTCCACGGTAATCTGAAAGCTGATGCTTTTTTCCTTGCATATCGACCAATGCAAAATCAGGAGCCTGTGCACCTACCGCAACTTTTTGTTTCGTATCGTTTGTAAAATTTTGATACAACGTATAAACAACGGCAGCACCTAGTAATAGTAAGATGATGGATCTTATAACTAATCGCCGTTTTTTCATAAGAAAACCCTCCCATAACCACTTGACACAGTTTGTCTAATTATAGCATTTCTCAATATATTCACAGTGTTAACGCAGAATGTAATTTGTGACGGTTTTATGAATTTTTTTTGGCAGACCCCATCCCGAGTGCTCTAAGTTGCTTTACTTCATGTGGTGTCAGTTCTCTTGCGTCACCTGTTCTTAAACCACTTAACGTTAAGAAACCGTAGCGTTCACGCTTTAATTTCACCACTTCATGGCCAATCGCTTCGAACATCCTTCTAACCTGACGATTTCTACCTTCATGGATGGTTATTTCAACGATTGCAGTTTGTTTTTTATTATCTGCCGAGAGTAATTTCACTCTTGCAGGGGCCGTTTTACCATCTTCTAGACGGATACCCCTTTCTAGTTTCCTTAAATTTTCCTTTAAGGGAATTCCTTTAACTTTTGCTACATAAACCTTATCAATTTCATTTTTAGGATGCATCAGTATATTAGCAAATTCCCCGTCATTGGTTAGCACTAGTAAACCTGATGTATCATAATCAAGACGTCCAACGGGATAAATTCTTTCTTTTAGATGCGGAAAGAAATCTGTGACTACTTTTCTGCCCTTATCATCATTAACACTTGAGATAACTCCTCGTGGTTTATATAAAAGGAAATAAACAGGTTCTTCTTTCTCAATCTGAATTTCATCTACTTCTACCCTATCAGATGCAGAAACTTTCAGTCCAAGTTCCGTAACAACCTTTCCATTAACCTTTACGCGCCTTTCTTTTATTAGGTCCTCTGCTTTTCTTCTAGAAGCAATGCCCGCCCGAGCAATTACTTTTTGTAATCTTTCCATTGTTCCACCTCGAATTTATCTATATAAAACGATTTGACAGCAGCAAACTGCATCCTATCCTTATGAATTATGACACAATTCCTTCACTTTTCAAAGTAACGGATATTATTACAGAAAAATAAAAATAGCATGTCCAAAGAACATGCTACAATCGTGTTAATTATTTTGTACCAAAGATTAAACCAACAACGGCAATCGCCGCAATAATACCAACGACATCCGCGAGGAGTCCTACTTTAAGGGCATCCCCCATTTTTTTAATACCAACAGCTCCAAAATAAACGGTTAACACATAAAACGTCGTGTCAGTACTCCCTTGCAAAACAGATGCTAAACGGCCAATAAATGAATCAGGACCATATACAGCAATTAAATCACTTGTCATCCCAAGTGCTGCATTCCCAGAAATTGGCCTTATGATTAGTAATGGCACAATTTCAGCAGGTACGCCCATTGTTTTCATGAGTGGGCGAATCCAATTCATTAAAGCATCAAGTGCGCCAGATGCCCGGAAGACGGAAATAGCCACAAGCATACCAACTAGAAAGGGAATAATGGATACAGCTATTTTAATGCCTTCCTTTCCTCCCTCAACAAAACTTTCATAGGTAGAGACGCGTTTGATTGTCCCATATAATAGAATAAACCCAATGAGTAATGGAATAAAAGTTAATGAAATTACCGAAATGAGTTCCATGCATCCTCATCCTTTTCTGTTTCTGCGATAATAGAAATAACGGTCAATTAGGATTGCTCCTAGTGCTGAAATAATAGTTGCAATGATTGTTGGAATGACAATCTCCGTAGGAGATGCTGAATGATAGTTCATTCTAATCGCAATGACAGTAGTAGGAATAATTGTAACACTTGCTGTATTAATTGCTAAAAAGGTGACCATGGATCTGCTGGCAGAATCCTTTCCCCCATTTAACTTTTTTAATTCTTCCATTGCCTTAATCCCTAAGGGAGTGGCAGCGTTCCCTAATCCAAACATATTTGAAATCATATTGGATAATATATATCCCATCGCTGGATGGTTAACTGGTACCTCCGGGAAAAGTCGTTTAACCAGCGGTCGAAAAAATCTAGAAAGACGCTCTAGAAGGCCCGATTCCTCCGCAATCCGCATCATTCCAAGCCAAAAGACCAGAACACTAATAAGCCCGATACACAGTGTCACCGCTTCTTTCGCCCCATCAAAGATTGCTTTGTTCACTTCAGCCATGGTTCCATTGATTAATGCGAAAATAAAACCAACAATAAACATAAACACCCAGATATAATTAACCATTGTCCTTCACACCACAAAAGATAAGAAAAATTTTCTTTAAGAATTCAAACATTCCTTCTTTCTCTACAGGCACGCTTTGATAGTAAATAGGCGTTTCTTGGACAACACGCCCATCTAAGTAAACTGCAGCCTTACCTATGACTACATCATTCTTCTTATCATCATCAAATTTTTGTGTCGGTTTATTTAGTTTGTATTTTATGGAGAATAAATCCCTTTCCTCGCTTGTAACCGGATAAACAATTGTTTTCTTTATATATAGGTGATTCTTATAAGCCTTATTCTTAATACCATCAATCTTACCCTCAGCTAACACTTCAGCCATATCAAACCCTTTAAAACCACTTTCATACATAGAAATATGGTCATTCCAATCATCTGGATCGTTTAAGGTGACTGCAATTAAGCTCATATCTCCCTTTGTTGCCGTTGTTACCAAGGTTCGTTTCGCCCGTTTTGTGTACCCTGTTTTTCCACCGGTGGTATATTTATATTTTGTTAGCAAGCGGTTTTTATTTTTCCAAACACGGTCCCAATCTTCCGTAGGATTTGGTGCTCGATAAACCTTTGTTCCAGAGATTTTTTTAAAGGTTTTATCCTGCATGGCATAACGCATTAACACAGCCATGTCATAGGCTGTGGAGTAATGATTTTCATGATCATCAAGGCCATGAGGATTAGAAAAATGGGTATTTAACATCCCGATTTGCTTTGCTTTTTGATTCATTAGATAGGCAAAACCCTCAACACTTCCACCCACATATTCGGCTATTGCTACCGCAGTGTCATTTCCAGACCTGAGCATCAATCCATAGACTAAATCTTTAAGTTTAATTTTTTCTCCTGGCTTTAAATAAACAGATGATCCTTCCGCACGAGTTGCTTGTTCACTTACTTTTACATATTCATTCATTTTCCCCGATTCAATCGCTAGCTTCGCAGTCATTATTTTCGTAATACTCGCGATTCTTCTTTTTGTGTGGGCATCTTTCTCAAAAAGGATGCGCCCTGATTTCTGCTCTATTAAAACAGCACTTGCTGCACTTACGGAAACAGAAGCTTCCACCTTTTGAGGAATGTTAGCAATGAATAGTGAGACCATGAGGGAATACATAACTAGCTTCCAAATCATTCTCATTAGATTTACCCCGTCTCCTTGTAAAGTTATCTTCTCTTTTAGTCAAAGCAGTTTTTGCTTTTCATTTTTCTTGTACAAGTTTATGCAGGACAAGGCTTGTTATGACAACTTGCTGAAGAAAAACGAAAGCAGACGACAACATGCCGTCTGCTCAATTTCATTTCCCTTATTACATTGCTGTCCATTTCATGTCTGCTGATTTTTCAAAACGCATTTCTACATCATGCCAATTGACTATGTTCCACCAATTGTCTACATATTCAGGTCTTTTATTCTTGTACTGAAGATAATAAGCATGCTCCCAAACATCTAATACCAAGAGTGGAATGGTACCCCATTGGGTCAAAAGCATATGTCGTTCAGATTGTAAAATCTCCAAATGTCTTGCTTGAGGTGACCAAACTAATATTGCCCAGCCTACTCCTTCAACTTGTTTGGCCGCTTCAGTAAATTGCTTCTTAAATGCCGTAAAACTGCCAAAGTATTTTTCTATTTCACTCTTCAACGGTCCATGTGGACTCCCGCCTCCATGCGGGCTCATGTTTTTCCAAAAAATCGAATGAAGATAATGCCCTGACCCGTGAAAAGCAAGCTCTCTTGACCAGTGTTTAATTAATGCGAAATCATTTATTTCCCTTGCTTCTTTAAGTTTAAGTTCTGCTTTATTTAATCCATCAACATATGCCTGGTGATGCTTATCATGATGAAGTCTCATGATTTCTTCTGATATATATGGTTCCAAAGCATTATAGGGATAGGGGAGGTTAGGCAGTGTATGCCCGCCTAGAGGAACTCTTTTCTCTCCCACCCTAATGTCACCTCTCGCTTGTTTTCTATTAAAGTAATGTTCCATTTGCTCATGGATATATTCAGCCTTAGCTTGTAATGTTAGTAGTTCTTCATTCGATAACTGCGTTCTTGTGCTTTCGATTAACTCAGTAAAACTATCCAGTTGTTCCCATAACTCTGAGCTGCTGCCCTCTTTTTCCGATTGAAGAAACTGCTTCATTTGCTCATTCCACTTAAACATTTCGGTTACATATTGACTAAATTTATCCATACCATCCCTCATTCCTGACCTGTTAAGATGTAATCTACCTAAATGGTATGAGAGATACGGTTTAATAAGAACAAAAACAAAGCTGCCCTAGTAGGGCAGCCCAGACTGTCGACAAATCCGAAGGATTTCGGGTTTTAAATCGACAGTCTTTTTTGTGTGGCTACATTAAACTAGTCTGTTGATTTCCGTTCCAGGCGGCTTCGCTTTCCGCGGGCGGTTCGGGGAGCCTCCTCGACGCTTTCAGCGTCTGCGGGGTCTCCCCTGTCCCGTACTCCCGCAGGAGTCTTCGCCGCCTTCCACTCCAATCAACAGGGTTATAAAATCATTAATGACCTTTATATCAGCCCTTTGTATAATTAAGATACAGACATATAAATGAGGTGGATGAAATGCTAACTAAAAATACACAGATGAATCGTGACCAAATAGAAATGATAGCTTTAGATCAGCTTGTACCTGCGAATCATTTAGTTCGAAAGATTGAAGCTACAATTGATTTTTCATTTATTTACCCACTCGTTCAAGATTTGTATTCATCTGAACGGGGACGCCCAAGTATCGATCCCGTAGTATTGATTAAGATGACTTTCATCCAATATACCTTCGGTATACGCTCCATGCGTCAAACCATTGGGGAAATCGAAACTAATATGGCATATCGTTGGTTTCTTGGCTTTGGTTTTAATGACAAGGTACCACACTTTTCAACATTCGGTAAAAACTACGAGCGGCGCTTTAAGGATACAGATTTGTTTGAACAGATTTTTTACCGTATTTTGAAGGAAGCCTCTGACAAGAAATTGATTAGTAGCGAACACGTATTTATTGATTCCACACACGTTAAGGCTAGTGCGAATAAGCGCAAATTCGAGAAGAAAGTTGTCCGAAAAGAATCGAAAGCTTATGAAGCACGTTTACAAGACGAGATTAATAAAGACCGCGAAGATCACGGAAAAAATCCATTTTCTCCAGATAAATTCGATAAAGAGGAATTAAAAGAAATTAAAGAAAGTACTACTGACCCAGAAAGTGGTTATTACGTAAAGGACGAGCGAACTAAACAATTCGCATACTCATTTCATGCGGCTTCAGATCGAAATGGTTTTGTCCTTGGCACAATTGTAACTCCAGGGAATATCCATGATAGCGTCATATTCGAGCCACTACTTGAGAAAATCATCGAAAAACACGGGAAACCTGAAGCTGTTGCTGCTGATGCTGGATACAAAACACCTGCTATTGCTCAATTCGTATTTGAAAATGATATGACTCCTGCTTTACCATATACACGTCCACGTACAAAGGATGGTTATATGAAAAAACATGAGTATGTTTATGATGAATACTACGATTGTTATATTTGTCCGGAAGGACAAATTCTGAGATATGCAACGACGACGAAGAATGGAAAGCGTCAATACTTTTCAAATCCTCTTAATTGTAAAAGTTGCCCATTACTTTCCGAATGCACGCAAAGTAAAGATCATAAAAAATTGATTGAGCGGCATGTGTGGGAACATTACATAGAAGAAGCCGATCATCTTCGTCATACACAAGAGAACAAAAGCATTTACGCAAAACGTAAAGAAACAATTGAACGTGTCTTTGCGGATGCTAAAGAAAAGCATGGTATGCGTTGGACAACCTTAAGAGGCCTAAAAAAATTGTCCATGCAAGCGATGCTTACTTTTGCTGCCATGAATTTGAAAAAGATGGCCAACTGGACATGGAAAAGTCCAGAAATGGCCTAGATAAAGGTATAGGAATGGTCAAAATTTTGCTCTTACGAGCAAAAAAAACATAAAAAGGCAATCGATTAAGCTCATCGAATGCCTTTTGTCTACAATCTGAGCTGCCCTAGTAGGGCAGCCGTAAAAAAATAAAAATATTAAGTTTTTCGACTATGGTAACAGTCCAGCTTCAGCGCTATGGCGCTGCCGCTTTTTATTTTGATTGGATCATTTTAGTTCTGTAGTCTGTTTCATAATACTCAAGTTCTTCCCTGATTCGTTGAAAGTCACCTTCTAAACTTTTAACCAACTGAGCGATATTGTCTGATACAGTGCGGTAAAACTTAATAGAATTCCTTCCAGTGTAAGCTGACCTGCTGTCCTCATACCATGCATCATTTTTCGGAGAGAAAAACTCTTCAATACATTGATGGTAAATTTTGTAAAGCGTCTTTTCCGCTGCAGCTTTTTGAAAAGGGCTGCCCTGCAAAATAACGGAACATGCATCTAACCCTTCCTCGCTATAAACAACTATTTTTCGTAAATTTGCGAAGATCAATTTATTATAGTTTGTATCTTCTTCATTTTCTAAGTTTAATTGTGAAATAGTTGCCTCATTTAAAAAATTCTCTAATGTTGAGATAGATCTTCCTAGAAAACTCTTTACATCATTTAATTGTGTTTTTACCAATGTATTCCCCATTGTGTACCCCCTAGGTTTTTTACTTCGTTTATTATACTTATTTTGGCTGCATGATGAATTCAAGCGGAGAACGAAGCTCATATTCTTTCTTTTGATTTAAAGAAAGAAAAATTTCAGGTAATTTATTATAATTGATATCTTTAAAATACGATGCAAATTCCTGCTTAGAATTAATATAAAGTCGTTTCCGGCTGCGCAGGCCTGGGTTTTTCAAGAGACAGACCAAAGCTACAATGTCTTTAAAGGCAATTTCATCATCTTGCTGAACAAAAATTGGGTCTTGCTGGTATGGTGTAAATTCATGCCGAATTTCATCAAAATACCTTACGTATAGAACATGAAGTGTTTTTTCCTCTCCATCTTCATAAAAGGTAACGATGCTCCTGTTAAAAAAATCCTCAGAAGTATTTGATTTTTCTTTTTCTAATTCAAACCCTTTACACTCTTTAATTAACAAATAAATTCCACTCCTTGGCCAATGAAAATATGGCAAATAAATCTGATCAACTCACTTGAGAATGAATTACATAATTTACTTAGCTTCATTTTATCATAAATTCAATTAAGTATTTGAAAATTAAGAATTAATCGTGTCCTGAAATCTCTCAAAAAAAAGATCTGCCTCTTCTTGAATGAATTCCTCTTCTCCCTTTTCGGGAAGCTTAGGAAGTTCTTCAATACTCTTTAGACCAAAGTAATCAAGAAACTCTTTTGTCGTCCCATATAAATAGGCTCTTCCAGTCCCTTCCGCACGACCAACTTCTTTGATCAATGCTTTGGCCATCAGGGTATGCAGCGGTCTCTCTGTTTTGACACCACGGATTTCCTCTATTTCCGCTCGAGTTATAGGCTGTTTATAGGCAATAATCGCTAATGTTTCTAATGCTGCCTGTGACAGTGTCGTCGTATGCGGGGAATCAACCAGCTTTTTTAAATAAGCTGCATTTTCTTTTTTCGTGGCAAGCTGGTATGTTCCCGCTAGCTGTACAATCATAATTCCCCTATTAGTATCACGCTCATATTGTTTTTTTAAATCTTCGATGATTTCATTTGCTTTTAATTCACTTACTTCAAGGACCTCTACTAGTTGTTTTAATGAAAGACCTTCATCTCCAGCAGCAAACAAAAGGCTCTCTAAAATGCTATTCCAATTAATGATGTCCAATCATTTCTGCCCCTTCCTTTACCGCTTCAACATAAATATCTCCAAAGTTCACTCGTTGCTGTGCATTGATTTCTTTTCTTTTTATTAGCTCTAAAATCGCCAAAAAAGTGACTACTATGTGGTCTTTCGTTCGATAAGGAAATAAATCATTAAAGTTTTTCCGGCCCTTTACCTGCTTTAATTCAGCCATTATTTCTGTCATTCTGGTATCAATTGATATTTCTTGGCGAGCAATCTTCGTAGCCATTGGGCGCTGAAGCTTCTTCCGTCGCATTAATTTTTGAAAAGCCGCCAGCATATCATATAGTGACACATTTAACTCTGCTTTTTCAGGCTGGCTCTCTTTTGCGTATTCTGAGAGATCACTTGGCGGCTTTGTATACATAAGCCCTCGCTCTACTTCCATCGACTTTAAGTCATGAGCTGCTTCTTTAAACTTGCGGTATTCGATTAGACGCTCAACCAGTTCATCTCGTGGGTCTTCTTCATATAAGATGTCAGGATCCTCATAACCAGGAACCTCCTCATGTTTGGGTAAGAGCATCTTACTCTTAATGACAAGTAATGTTGCAGCCATTACCAAAAACTCGCTTGCAACATCTAACTTAAGTTCATTCATTGTCTTAATATACATTAAGTACTGCTCAGTTATTTGGGCAACTGGAATATCATATATGTCAATTTCAAGCCCATTAATTAAATGGAGCAACAAATCTAACGGTCCTTCAAATGCATCAATTTTCACCTGGTATGGCATTGTACTTCACCAAAATTCTTTAAAAATAAGTTGTTGATTATCCACTTCGACTAATAATAGTATAGAGGATTAAATGAGGTTATCCAATAGAAAAATCAACTCCCCGAGGGAATATTATCAAATCATGATGTTTGCCCATAACATTGGACTAGTATCCTACATATGATGACAAGGAAAAGAACAAAACATCATTTTTAGGAGGTAGTGAATATGTCTGAACATGGATTTGGATCCGGATTTGCTTTAATTGTAGTTCTATTTATCTTGTTAATTATCGTTGGTGCTTCCTGGGTATATTAATTAGACAGGAAGGCTGAAGAACTACTAAAAAACCAGTTCAATAAAGCAGCCATTACCGTTAGACAAACTGGACCCGTCTTTCATGACGGGTTTTTTTTATTTATTCGAGACAGCATATAACTGTGATACACTATACATAATTATTGTGTAAGGGGGTGAATTGCTTGTACCCTAGCGAGTATATCCATTTTTTAGCCCATTTTCATGGAGACCGTGATTATTTCGAATGCCATGAACTTCTTGAAGACTATTGGAAAAAAACAGATTCGAGAAACAAAGATTCCATCTGGGTTGGTTTCATATTATTATCCGTTTCTCTATATCATCATCGCCGAAAAAATTTTAGCGGTGCAAAGCGGACGTTAGCTAAAGCCATTAAAATTTTCGAATTACAACCAGATTCTATTACTAAACTTGGAGTAACCCCCGTCGGGCTTATCCATTTATTACATGAACAATTATCGTCTCTTCAGAAAGGTGAATCGTATCGAAGCATCTCAATCCCGATTTGGGACACTTCCTTAACTGAATTAGCGAAAAAAACATGTGAACAAAAAGGGTTTATTTGGGGTAATCAAAGTGATATGACAAATAAATTCATTATTGATCGTCATAAATTACGCGACAGAACCAGCATAGTCCAAGAAAGATTGAAGTCATTAAAGACGCGAAAAGGCAGCGAATAAATTATTATTCACTGCCTTTTTGAAGATAAGATTAGCAAAACTCACATTTTTCGATAAAAGCGGCTGTATTTTCATTAGCAGTAATTTCTTTTTCAGCATACATTTCTTTTAGAGCTTTAACCATCTTTTTACCGATTCCCTGATACCGATGTGAGGGATTAACGGAGATGTGTAAGATTTCTAAAGAATTGGTATCATTATGAAATAAGACACCTAACAGACCGATGATATCTTCCTCTTTCCAAAGAAATAGCTGTAATTGATCTTCGGTTTCATATTCCTTCATAGTTTGCTGAAGCTTTTTTAAGTCCTTTTCGGCGGGCATAAAAGACAATAACCCCATGGCTATTTTCTCGAAAGCTTTCTTATAACGAATTAACATTTAGATCCCTCATTATATTAAATAAACCGATAAACTTGATGGTTTAACAATAGTATATTTTTACCAAGTAGCTGAATATTAAACACTATTCATTATATGTATTGGAAGTTATTATGTTTCATCAATCACCATGATACATAATAAACGGTCAATCATCAATGGAAAAAATTAATATTAGTGTTTCGGTCCGATAAAAATCCAATAGATAACTCCCCATAAAATCGACACACCAATAAGAATACAAAATATAATCCAGTTGCTTCTCTTCATTAAAATGTTTCCTCCAAAAGAATATTGAAGATTTGGTACTGTCCTACATTCTACACTATTTTGCTAAAATAAGCTATTCTACTTACATATTTTACATTTTTTCGAGCAAGTTCTACTTTCTATGAAACTTAAAGCTTGTTATTTACGTTATTATTATTGAATTCGGTTATATTATAATAAACAGAGTCACTACATTTTCATGATTACCTGTAAATTCCGAGGAGGAAACTATGAAAAAAACTATCATTTACTTCATGTTGGCTTTTTTAATTTTCAATCCAATTCGCACCTTTGCTGATGTAGCAGAAGGTGACATGATTATTACATTAGGTCAAAATTTAACTGAAGCTCAGAAGAAGGCACTTTTATTAGAAATGGGTGCTCCTGATGATGTTCAGATTGTCACTGTCACAAACGAGGAAGAACACCAGTATTTAGGGAAATATGTGTCAAAATCACTTATCGGAACAAAAGCCATTTCATCATCGGCGATAACCATCCAACCGAAAGGTGCGGGTGTCACGGTTGAAACGAAGAATATTAATTGGGTTACGGACGAAATGTACATCAATGCCCTAATAACTGCAGGTGTAAAGGATGCAAAAGTTTATATAACGGCCCCGATTACTGTTTCTGGAACCGCAGCATTAACAGGGATTATAAAAGCCTACGAGATATCTGCTGATAAGACCATTCCTGAAGAAGTGAAACAGGCAGCAAATCAAGAAATGGTTGAAACTGCGAAACTAGGTGACTCCATAGGTGAAGAGAATGCTGCCGCGTTAATTGCAAAGATAAAAGAAGAAATTGCAAAGAATAAACCAAAAAATGATCAAGAATTACAAAATATTATCGAACAAGCTGCAAAGGACTTAAATGTAAAGCTTACAGATGAAGAAATGCAGCGGTTAATAGACTTTTTTAACAAGCTAAAGGATTTAAACATTGACTGGAATCAAGTTAGCGATCAATTAAATAAAGCGAAGGATCAAATTTCTAATTTTCTTAAGTCAGAAGAAGGGCAAGGTTTTTTAGATAAGTTAAAACAATTTTTCAATTGGCTGATTGATACGATTAAGTCGATATTCTCTTAATATTGGGGATGTTGATTTCCGCTCCAGGTACTTCGCTTTCCGCGGGCGTTGCGGGGAGCCTCCTCGGCGCTTAAGCGCCTGTGGGGTCTCCCCTGCCCCGTACTCCCGCAGGAGTCTCGCACCTTCCGCTCCAATCAACATCGTGCCAATACTATTAATGAGCATTAAAATATAAAAAAACTGCCGCAAAAAAAATTTCTGCGGCAGTTTTTTACTTAAGCGGTAAATCATGTTTTATTAAATCCTCATATGTCTCTCTCTTTACCACAAGGGTTGCGATTCCGTTTTCTACGAATACCACTGCTGGACGCGGGATGCGATTATAGTTATTTGACATTGAATAGCCGTAGGCACCTGTACAAAAAACAGCAAGAATATCTTCTTCCCCTACATCTGGTAACGGTAAATCCCAAATCAACATGTCTCCTGATTCACAGCATTTCCCAGCTATTGATACCGTTTCTTTCGCTTTCGTTAATGGTTTATTCGCAAGAACAGCCTCATATTTCGCCTGATAAAGGGCTGGTCGAATATTGTCACTCATTCCACCATCCACTGCTAAATACTTTCGAACACCAGGAACTTCTTTGGATGAACCCACTTTATAAAGAGTAATTCCAGCATCCCCAACAAGCGAACGCCCTGGCTCAATCCAAATTTCCGGCATTTTTAAAGAATAGCTATCAGTTAATAATTTAACTTCCCGAATAATTTCACTCACGTATTGAGAAGGTTGAATGGGTTCATCTTCTTTTGTATAGCGGATTCCAAAGCCCCCGCCCAAATTTAATACTTTTGCTTCGAAGGAAAGCTCTCTTTTCCATGCTTCCATTTTTGCGACAATCTTTTTAGCTGCTAATAAAAAGCCAGTTGTTTCAAAAATTTGTGATCCAATATGGCAATGGAGACCAAGAACTTCAAAGTTATCATTTTTTAGTGCCATTTTTAATGCATCTTCCGCTTGTCCATTTTGAAGATCAAACCCAAATTTAGAATCTTCCTGCCCAGTTAAAATGTAATCATGCGTATGGGCTTCGATACCAGGGGTTACTCGGAGCAGGATGCTAACATGAGCATTTTTCTCTTTAGAAATGGTTTTCAAAAGCTCCAATTCTGAAAAATTATCCACAACGATGCAGCCAATTTCATGATCCAATGCCATTTCTAATTCTTCTCTGCTCTTGTTGTTCCCGTGAAAATGAATTCTCTCGACAGGGAACCCTGCAGCAATAGCAGTATACAATTCGCCGCCAGATACTACATCTAGTGACAATCCCTCTTCCTCAGCGAGCTGAATCATTGCAATGGTTGAAAAGGCTTTACTAGCATAGGCAACCTGCGCCTTGATCTCTTGTTCTTCAAATGCCCGTTTAAAAGATTGGGCCCTTTCACGCATTAATGCTACATCATATACATAAAGAGGAGTTCCATATTCTTTCGCCAACTCAATAGAATCGACCCCGCCAATTTCTAAATTTCCGTTTTTGTTTACGCCTGTTGTCCCGTAAAAATACATACCCTTCCCTCTCTCCCAATCACTCACTATAGTTTATGCGGACAATCACATAAGATAATAATAAATAGACAGAATCTACAAAAGATACTGCCTATTTTTCATTCTTTATCCCTTTATTTAATTAAAAATACTTTAGCATACCTGTTAGAAAAGTGCAATTATTTCTCGTTTGCTTTAGGCGGCTGCCGGTAACGGTTTCTAGGGTGAACAATACTTGGTCTCAAGATAGAACCTGGTATTGCTCTGCGCACAATGATTTGCAAAAATCCTTTCGGCTCAAAAGGAAGGAATGGCCACAGATATGGTGTATTAAGTGCACGTATTTTTACAAGGAAAAGGAAGAATACTGTCGCCCCAATAACAAATCCCGGCAGATGAAATAACGACACAAGAATTAACAGAGTTAATCGTCCAATTTTGTTTGCTACGCTTAATTCATAACTTGGAGTTGTAAAGGAACCAATCCCTGCAACCGCTACATACAAGATTACCTCTGGAACAAACAGCCCCACGCTAATCGCAATCTGCCCAATTAATACCGCTGCAATTAATCCCATTGCAGTCGAGAGTGGAGTGGGTGTATGTATGGCGGCCAATCGTAAAAACTCAATCCCAAAATCAGCCAAGAAAATCTGAACGATAATCGGGATATTTGTTGTTTCATTTGGTCCAATAAAAGAGAATCTTTCAGGTAATAAGGATGGTTCTAATACAAATAACATCCATAATGGGAGTAGTAAAATAGACGTAAGTACGCCTAAAAAACGGGTCCAACGCAAAAATGTTCCCATTGCAGGAGATTCACGAAATTCTTCTGCATGCTGTACATGATGGAAATATGTCGTAGGAGTGATTATGACACTTGGGGAGGTGTCAACATAAATTACAACATGCCCTTCCAGAAGATGTGTTGCAGCGATATCTGCACGCTCCGTATATCTTACGAGCGGAAAGGGATTCCAACCCTGCTTTAGAATGAATTCTTCTATCGTTTTATCAGCCATTGGAATTCCATCTGTATTAATTGCCTGAATTTCTTTCCTAATCACATTGACCATATCTGGATCTGCAACATCCTCTAAATACCCTAAAGCCACATCTGCCTTTGACCGTTCACCAACCTTTAGCATTTCAAAGCGAAGACGTTCATCTCGAATTCGCCGTCTCGTTAAGGCCGTATTCAAAATAATATTTTCAACAAACCCATCACGGGACCCTCTAACCACCTTTTCTGTATCAGGTTCTTGAGGCTGCCTTCCTGGATAGCTTCTGACATCAACGACAAAAGCTGTATTTTCCCCTTCCAATACTACAGCAACTAATCCGGACAAAACCTTATCAACTATGTAATCAAGTGTGGTAGCCTGTTCAACCGATTGATTAATTAGCCTATTTTCAATTACCTTAAAGAAATCTGATGATAATTTTTCATGGTCATTGATTTCAACTAATTCTTCAATTAATTCAATTACGAAGCGGGAATCACATAAGCCATTTACATAGTAGATATGTACGTCTTTTTTGAGGATTTTTAATTTCCTCACACCAAAATCAAAGCTTTTCCCAAGACCAACCCGTTGTTTCATATAGTTTTCAACTTCATTTACTGATTTAGGGATTGGCCATTTCTGTTCGTTACTTCTTGACATGGAAGCCACTCCTTTCAAGTATAAGCTCCACTGCTTTTTTTGTTATCGGGGAACCTTTTTTGTAGGAGTCATGTCTAGCCATCTTGCCAATATCACCAATTCCTACGATGACAGGAACCTCCAATTCATCAAGGCAGTAAACTGTATCACCATTTATTCTCCCGATTTCAAGCTCAGGTATACCAAATTTATCTACTCCATATGGAGTTAAATTTCCATCACGATCGATACTTACGTCCACCCTTGACCATTCTTCATGTCTTGATTTAGCTGCAACTGCAATAATTCCTAGAACTTCAATGTCTTCATGTCCTGCTACATATTTCAAAGCATTCTCACCAGCACCTTCTCCAACTATGCCACTATCATCAAACATCACTAATACAGGATCGTGAGGGGTCTTTTTTATCAACTGGACTATTTTCTCTCCGGTTAAGGTTGAAGGATTCCCTTGGGAACTAGAAATACATCGGCCACCTATTTCTTTGGCAACATGCTCGACTGCTTTCTTAGCATATTCATCACCGTCAGTAATTAAAATAACACGCCTCCGAATGCTCATAGTGTGCTGTCCTTTCTTGGCCCAAGTTGAAAATTCTTCCCAAAAGGGTTAATGATGTACAAAATAAACCCATTGAAAAATTGACCCCGCAATTTTTCCTAATACGATTGCCATGATTAATATAACAATCTCACCATCTAATCGGATTCTTTTAGCAAGAATTGGCAGAACGTTTAATACCTCAGTGAGGGCTGCAGCTAACATCCCATAAAAAATTCCACCTGTAATTCCGAGAAAAATTAATGAAAAAGAAGGAATATGTAAAATAGGATCCCTCAGACTTGCACCTACCCCAGCGAGTGCTCCTAACACAACTGCCCATTCATAGTGTTGAATCATTTTCATTGTCTTACTTAGTTGTGTAAGTCTCGGGATAATTCCTAATACCGTTAGAAATGCGACAAAACCAGAACCTACTGCCAGTCCACTCGCTACACCTAAAAAGAGGATGGCTATTATCTTAATCGTCACTGATTTTTTTTATACTTTCTTTATTTTCGTGGATAATTACGTAATTATCTAAATCCATTTGATAATTAAACATTTCTACCTCGAGGGGACTGGGCTCTTCATTTATACGTTTCTTAAAGACATGATTAAAAAAAAGAATCATTCCCATGCCTAATCCAATTGAATAGGGAATTTGAAACAGTAATGGTTTTGCATCTTTTTTTCCTGTAATGATCGTATATATTTTTTCGTGGACACTTTTCATACTTACATCATCATGAAAATTCATTATTGCCAAGGCTGAGCCGAAAAATAAGAGAAACCAAATTAAAAGGAAAAAAGGCAGGTGGACTCCCTTTTTTTTATTCATGACTTCAATGATGGTTTGGGCGGGTCCAATTGTTTGGACTTCCATTCTTTCAAATTCATTTTTAATTAAGTGGATAACTTTCATGACATCAATAATGACGATATTCTGATCTGTAACTGTTAATTGATGAATGGTCAAAGTTTGTAGTTGTGAAAGAACTTCGTCAGGTGCAATGACTTGGGCAATATCATTTAACAATACTTTTTCTTGGGGCGGAGCCTGAACTCGATTCCGCATACGGATATATATTGTTTCTTCCAAAACTATCACTTCCCAAACAATGATTTCCTGTATAAATAGTATGAGTAATAAGCACTTTTTTCATTAAATCCAAAAAATACCAGCAGCTTATTTACACAAAAAAACCGTATGAATCAGAGATCCATACGGCCTTTCATTTGCTGCAATATTTTTTTTTCAAGTCGTGATACTTGCACTTGGGATATTCCAAGCCTAAGAGCGACCTCAGATTGTGTTTGGTCCTTGTAATACCTTAAATAGACAATGAGTCTTTCGCGCTCATCTAATTCTCGGATAGCTTCCTTTAATGCAATTTTATCAAACCATTTTCCATCATTTCCATCATCAATCTGGTCCAGTAGAGTAATTGGATCTCCATCATTTTCATACACTGTTTCATGAATGGAAGAAGGTGTTCTGCTGGCTTCTTGAGCGAGAATGACATCCTCTGGTGAGAGGTCAAGATGGGCTGAGATCTCGTTAACCGTTGGTATTCTGCCAAGCACTTTTGATAATTCGTCTTTTGCTTTTCGGATTTTGTTTCCCATTTCCTTCAAAGATCGGCTAACCTTAACGGTTCCATCATCACGGATAAATCGCTGGATCTCACCAATAATCATCGGGACTGCATAAGTCGAAAACTTTACATCATAGGAAAGGTCAAATTTATCCACTGATTTTAATAATCCAATACACCCAATCTGAAACAGGTCATCGGGGTCATACCCCCGGTTTAGGAACCTTTGGACAACAGACCAAACAAGACGCATATTTTTTTCAACAATTAGATCCCTTGATTCTTGATCTCCATCTTGGCTCTTTTTAATGAGTTCTTTTACTTCATGATCCTTTAAATATGTTTGACCTTTATCATTCTTAACCTCCACATCCATTGGCAAGTCTCCTTAATTGCAAAGCATTTTGCGGTTTTGTAAATGCTTTCGTAATCTAACTTCGGTTCCTCGACCTGGCTGTGAATGAACCTCTACCTCATCCATGAAATTTTCCATGATAGTAAAACCCATTCCGGATCGCTCTAAATCCGGCTTTGTTGTAAATAATGGCTGACGAGCTTCTTCCACATCTACAATTCCCAATCCTACATCTTTAATTGTTAGATCAATTAAACTATCTTCGATGATTACTTGAATATAGACAATTCCATTAGGATCATTCTCATATCCGTGAATAATCGCATTGGTCACTGCTTCTGATACAACTGTTTTAATTTCAGTCAATTCATCCATATTAGGGTCTAACTGGGCGATAAATGCGGCCACGGTTACTCGAGCAAATGACTCATTTTGACTTAGTGCACTGAATTGAAGATTCATTTCGTTCTTCATTCAGGCCACCCCCAATCTTTGCAATGCAAATTCTTCTGTCGGTTCCATTTTGATGATTTTAAATAAACCTGACATATCGAATAACCTTTGTATCGCTGGGGAAATCGCACATACCACCATTTCACCGTGGACCTGTTTAATTTGTTTGTATCTGCCTAAGATTACGCCTAATCCAGAGCTGTCCATAAAAGCGAGATGTTCCAGATTTAAGACAATATGACGAATTTCATTTTTTTCAATCACAGTTATCGCTTTTTCGCGAAGTTCATCCGCGGTGTGATGGTCCAATTCACCGCTTAAACGAATGCATAGAACGTCATGTTTTGTTTCCATATCAATATTAAGACTCACTATCCCGTCCTCCTTAATCTGGTATAGTGAGACAATTCTCTTTCGGGCTGTTAATATCCTTCTGTAAATACAAAACTAGTCGCATTTCGCTAAAAGAAGTGATTTATTTGGAAGATTCGACACAGCCGAGGTTCTTCCGCTTTTCTTATTTACCAGCCTTTGTGAACATTCCAAATGATCGTTTATATAGCGTCCACCAACCAGCTTCTTTTACGGTTCCCTTTGCTAATAAAGGACTTTCTACAAAGACTTTTCCGTCTTTTATTAATTGAATGGTTCCAATCTTATCGCCTTTATTGATGGGAGCTTGGAGATTTTTATTTATTGTTATTTTTTGTTTGACATCCTCGGTTTTTTCACCTTTTTTTGTAAGCAGTGAAATTGGCTCGCTTGTTACAGCCTCGATCGACTTCTCCTGTCCTTTACTCAATCTAGCTTTGGCTATTATCTGGTTACGTTTGTACATTGGATGTGTTTGATATTGGTTAAAAGCATAATTAAGCATTTTTGTTACTTGGGCATTTCTTTCCTTTGATGTAGGTGCTCCGAACACAACCGCAATGACACGCATCCCATTCTTTTGAGCTGTGGCTGTTAAGCAGTATTTTGCTTCCGCAGTAAAGCCTGTTTTAAGTCCGTCTACACCTGGGTAAAATCGTACCAATTTATTCGTATTAACAAGCCAGAATTTTTTGTCTGTATTTTCACGAAGATATGCTTCATACATACCAGTAAATTTCGTAATGTCTTCATATTTTAATAGTTCTTTCGCCATTATAGCCATATCATTCGCCGTGCTGAAATGACCACTAACTGGAAGTCCCGTTGTATTTTTAAAGAAAGTATGCTTTAAACCAAGTTCTTTCACTTTGTTATTCATCATGTCAACAAATGCTTCTTCTGACCCAGCAATTCTTTCAGCCATAGCCACAGATGCATCATTTCCAGAACCAATTGCAATTCCTCTTAGCATTTCCTTGGTGGTCATTTCTTCGCCAGGTTCAAGAAAAATTTGTGAACCACCCATTGATGCTGCATACTCACTAGCACGGATTTTTTCATTCCAAGATAGTTTCCCTTTATCAACGGCTTCCATGATTAACAGCATAGTCATAATTTTGGTCATACTCGCCGGCGGTAACTCTTCATTCCCGTTTTTCTCATAAAGCACTTTTCCTGTATCACGTTCAATTAAAATAGCGGATTTTACATTGTTGACGATATCAGCATTCTTTTTTTCCTCAGCAGCAAATGCTGATGTACTCCATAAACTTGTAAGTAAAAAAATTGTCACTATCAAAGAGACAAATCGTTTCATTCGCATAACCCTCCATTCTTTATAGCATCCATTTTTTCCAAAATTAATAACTTTATACAGTTATTTCCTTGTAAACAAAATAAAAATAGGGTGTCAGGCACCATGTGAATTGAAGTGACACCCGTCAAGTAGACAGTGGAAATAAATAAATGACACTAAGCGGCTTGAGCCCTGTATTCTAAGGGGCTTAGGCCGTTTAGTTTTTTTTGTAATCGTTCATAATTATAAAATTTTATGTACTCCTCAATGTCTTTCTTCAGCTCTTCAAAGGTGCTGTACTTGTTCAGATAATACTTTTCACTTTTCAATGTTCCCCAAAAAGCTTCCATTGGTCCATTATCGATACACCTTCCGACCCTCGACATACTCTGAACCAGCTCTGCCTTATCAATTTTCCTTTTAAAAGTAGGGGAAGTGTATTGAAATCCTCGATCACTATGGAGGATAGGTTTTGCTCCTGGGTTAGTTTCCAAAGCTAAATCGAGGGTTTTAAATACCAATGGATTATTATTTGAATTGCCTAATACATAACTGACAATGGATCCATCGTACAAATCTAAAATCGCACTTAAATAAGCTTTTTGTGAGACTCCATACTTCAATTCAGTTACATCTGTTAACCATTTTTCATTTTGCTTCTCTGCGTGGAACTCTCTGTTCAAGATGTTCTCAGCTACATGTTGTGGAGTGCTTGGCTTATACTTTTTCCTTTTGCGTCTAATAACGGATTGTATTCCAGCTATTCTCATTAATCGATACACTCGTTTATGATTAATGGACTTTGGTAAGGTACGATTTAGGTTCATCGTAATGCGGCGGTATCCATATATACCGTCCACTTTCTTATATAGACGTTTTATCTCCTCCAGGATTTCCTCATTCATCTTTTCATTCTCAGGAGGGGTGCGATTAAGCCATTTATAATAAGAAGAGCGTTGAATTCTCGCAATTTCACATAATAGCACAATGGAGAATTTCTCTTTCTCATGAAGTTCTTGAATAGCTGTATATTTATCGGCCAAACGGACCTGGCTTATCTCTTTAACCGCCTCCTTTCGAGTTCCTCCAACTTTTTTAAGAATGCATTCTCCGCCCGAAGGCGTTCATTTTCCTGCTCTAACCGCTTCATTTCGCGCTGTATTTTCTCTTCAGGGGTTAACTCTGATTCCGTTTTACGCTTCCCCCTCTTATCTTCTAGACCGTCCGGTCCTTCCTTCTCAAACTTCTTTATCCATTGATACACCTGTTGATAGGAAACATTAAAGTGATCAGATGTTTGTTGATAGTTTTTCCCGTTCTGTATGCAATACATAACAATCTCAAATCGTTCCTCTAATGTCGTGGATCGGCCTTTAATCATAGAGTTCTTCTCCCTTTTCGTCTCTTCTATTTCTCTATGATCATTATAAATCCTAATCCATCCTTGTAACACTGAACGACTTGATATTTCATACTTACGTACAATCTCAACTTGAGAGAATTGACCCGAAAGAAAGTCATTAACCGCAGCTGTTTTTACTTTCTTCGAATACCGCTTCCATTCCCCCGAACCCTGAAGCCATTCAGTTCCATATGTCTGAAATTGATAAATCCAATCATTCAGAGTTCTAGAAGATATGTGGTGTTGTTTACAAAAGTCTGAAACTGAGATTTTTCTGTTTTCATAAGCCGTTATTATCTCAAATTTTTCTTGTGATGAATATTTCCCCATAGAAAAAGCCCCCAAAAAAGTAAACAGATTTTTATTATTTCATCTGTCTACTTTATCGGGAGCATATCAAATTTTTCACATGGTGCCTGACACCCTTTAGAGTTGATTTATTCGGTTATTTCCCCATGTATGAGGATTGGTGAGTCTATTTTTGTCGCGGAAATTTTTATGTTGTTATAAAGTTTGGTTTTTACTTCTTCGACATTTTCGAAATTGCTGTAAATGGTTACTAAGGATTCACCTTTCTTCACTTGGTCACCGATTTTCTTTCTTAGGACGAGGCCCACAGCTAAATCAATGACAGATTCCTTAGTTGCTCTTCCTGCGCCAAGAATCATCGCAGCTGTTCCGACTTCATCTGCCACGATTTCAGATACATAGCCATCCTCTTTGGCTTCCAATTCAATCATATACTTTGCTTGCGGCATTTTTGATGGATCATCCACAACGGACGCATCCCCGCCTTGTGAACTTAAAAATACTTTTAATTTTTCAAGCGCTGAACCGTCTTTGATTACACCTTCAAGCTTGGTCCGGGCATCTGCTAATGAGTCCGCCTTTTCTGCTAAGTAAACCATATGGCTGCCAAGAGTTAAACATAATTCTGTTAAATCCTCAGGGCCTTCACCTTTTAATGTATCAATCGCTTCCTTTACTTCAAGGGCATTCCCAATCGCAAAACCCAGCGGTTGGCTCATGTCAGAAATAACAGCCATTGTTCTTCTGCCGACATTATTTCCAATTCGCACCATTGCTTTTGCAAGTTCGCGAGAATCATCAAGTGTTTTCATAAATGCACCTGCACCGGTTTTAACATCAAGAACGATAGCATCAGCACCAGCAGCAATCTTTTTACTCATGATTGAACTTGCGATTAGTGGAATACTATCGACAGTGGCTGTCACATCTCTCAATGCATAAAGTTTCTTGTCTGCAGGCGTTAAATTTCCACTTTGTCCAATTACAGCAATCTTGTTTTTATTAACAAGCTCGATAAATTCTTCATTTTTAATTTCAACATGGAAGCCTTCTACCGCTTCTAATTTATCGATTGTTCCCCCAGTATGTCCTAAGCCGCGCCCTGACATCTTTGCAACAGGTACATCAAGTGCAGCAACAAGCGGACCAAGAACTAGAGTTGTTGTATCACCCACACCGCCGGTAGAGTGTTTGTCAACTTTAATTCCAGCGATTTGTGATAAATCAATTTGGTCACCTGATTCAACCATCGACATAGTCAAATCGGCTCTTTCCTGTTCAGTCATCCCTTTAAAAAAGATAGCCATAGTTAAGGCGCTGACTTGGTAATCTGGTATTGATCCGTCGGTATATCCATTAATTATAAATTTAATTTCATCTGATGATAATTCTTGTCCATCTCTTTTTTTCTCTATTAAGTCAACCATTCTCATCTAAATCACCACTTTTTCGAAAAATATTTACCTAGCAATTGTTTTCACAATCTCTTTTATATACTGAAGGAAGTCAGCTTTTACTCTTTCTGTTGTTTCAATCACTTCATCATGGGTAAGCGGCTGGTCAAGAATACCTGCTGCCATGTTTGAAATACATGAAATACCAAGTACCTTCATGCCACTGTGACGCGCTACAATTACCTCTGGGACAGTAGACATTCCGACTGCATCTCCACCCATGGTCCGTACCATTCTAATTTCAGCAGGAGTTTCATACACAGGTCCAGGATTACCAAAGTAAACTCCTTCTTTAACATTTATGTTTAGACGGCTAGCAATCTCTCTTGCAGCAACTCGTAATTCTTTCGTATATGCCTCTGACATATCAGGGAATCGTACCCCAAGTTTCGAATCATTTGGTCCAATTAACGGATTTGTGCCCATATTATTAATATGATCTGAAATAATCATTAAATCACCTGCAGAAAAGCTTTCATTAACTCCGCCTGCAGCATTGGTCACGATTAACATGTCCACGCCTAACTCTTTCATAACGCGAACAGGGAAGGTTACTTTTTCCATACTATATCCTTCATAGAAATGGAAACGTCCTTGCATGGCGACAACTTCTACACCGCTTAATAGTCCAAACACTAGTTGACCAGCATGGCCCTCCACAGTTGAAATAGGGAAGTCAGGGATTTCATTGTAAGGAATTTTTACTGGGTTCTCAATTTCGTCCGCTAAAACACCAAGTCCTGAACCTAGAATTAATCCTACCTTAGGTGTATTTGCATATTTCTGTTTTAAAAAGCTTGAAGCATTTTGAATTTTTTCAGTGTTCATACTTAATTCCCCTTTTTATTTCAATTCATTTAAAAAGCTTTTTCCGTAATTAGGTAATTTGACATTAAAGTTGTCTGCAACAGTTGCGCCGAGGTCAGCAAACGTTTCTCTTAGTGGGAGTTCCTTACCTTCAGTCATACCCTTGGAGTAAACTAATAAAGGCACATATTCACGTGTATGGTCTGTACCTGGTGCTACTGGGTCATTACCGTGATCGGCTGTAATCATTAATAAATCGTCTTCTTTCAACTTGGCAAACACTTCCGGGAGACGTGCATCATATTCTTCCAAAGCTTTTCCATAGCCCTCAGGGTCCCGGCGATGGCCATATAAAGCATCAAAATCAACTAGATTTAAAAAACTGATTCCAGTAAAATCCATTTCCAAGGTTTCAACAAGCTTATCCATACCATCCATATTAGAAACCGTTCTTAGGGATTGAGTCACGCCTTCGCCATCATAGATATCGGATATTTTTCCAATGGCAATAACATCGAAGCCGCTATCTTTTAATTCACTCATCACCGTCCGATCAAATGGTTTTAGCGCGTAATCGTGCCGGTTCGAGGTACGTTTAAAGTTACCTGGTTCACCTAAGAAAGGGCGTGCGATAACGCGTCCAACCATATACCTTTCATCAAGCGTTAATTCACGAGCAATTTTACAAATTTTGTATTGCTCTTCAATTGGAATAATTTCCTCATGTGCAGCAATCTGAAGAACTGAATCAGCGGATGTATAGACAATTAATGCCCCTGTCTTCATATGTTCTTCACCCAACTCATCGAGTATTTCTGTTCCGCTTGCCGGCTTATTCCCAATAATTTTCCTTCCGGTACGCTTTTCTAATTCCGAGAGAAGCTCATCTGGAAAACCCTCTGGGAACACTTGGAAAGGTGTTTGAATATTTAAACCCATAATTTCCCAGTGCCCTGTCATGGTATCTTTACCATTGGATGCTTCCATCATTTTTGTATAAAACGCCAAGGGTTTATCTGCTTTTTCAATACCTTTTATTTCTCGAATATTACTTAATCCTAACTTGCCCATATTTGGCATATTAAGACCGTTCATTCTTTCGGCAATATGACCAAAAGTATCAGCGCCTTTGTCACCAAACTTTTCTGCATCCGGTGCTTCTCCAATCCCCACCGAGTCCATCACGATAATAAAAATACGTTTATATGTATTTGCAGCCATTAATTCTTCCTCCTTCATCCGTCGAAAACGTTTGCAAATATTAAAATCCTACAAATAGGTTGCCCTCATTATATAGGTTTATGAAAAACTAATATAAATCTATTTGTCAGAAGTCTGACATCTCTATTGTACTAAATGTTTCAGAAATTACAAGAAAAAAAGCCGCCAAAATTTAGGCAGCTTTTTGACAATTTATGTTTTTTTAGATTCTCCTACTCTATTAAGCTCGTGGATGAAATTTACTATATACGTCTTTTATCTTTGTTTTCGAAACCTGTGTATATATTTGAGTGGTCGAGATATCTGCATGACCTAACATTTCTTGGACAGCTCGTAAATCCGCCCCATTTTCTATCAAATGTGTGGCAAACGAATGACGAAGGGTATGTGGGGTAAGTTCCTTATGAAGACCTGCTTCTTTTGTAAGCTTTTTTAAAATCTTCCAAAACCCTTGACGCGTTAACCTTCTCCCTTGATGGTTTAAAAACAAAGCATGTTCCTGATGCTTTGTCGATACAAAACGTGGTCTTCCTTCTTCGAGATAATGCTTTATTGCCTCAGAGGCAGTTCGTCCAATTGGGACGATTCTCTCTTTATTCCCATTACAACGCACAAATCCCATTGATAGCTGAACATTATCAATCTCAAGACCTATTAGTTCACTAACTCGGATACCTGTTGCATATAACAGTTCAAGCATCGCCTTATCCCTTATTCCAAAATGATCAAGTGGTTGTGGTGTCTCCAGCAGGACTTCTACTTCCTTCAGACTTAATACAGTTGGAAGGGACCTTTCAAGCCTCGGTGTTTCAATTTGAACGGAAGGATCTTGGTCTGTTTCCTTTGCCCTTAATAAGAACTGATGAAATGCCCTTACGGAAGCGATGTGTCTTGCCAAGGTTTTCAGTGATTTTCCTTGTTCCTTTAAAAATCTTAAAAAGTGAATGATGTGGACCCGTTGTATATCATTTAAAGTCATGACCGATTCCACATTTTTCAAATAATGAAGATAGCTTTTTAAATCCCGCTCATATGCCACAATAGTATTATTGGATAAACCTTTTTCAACGATTAAGTAATGCATAAAATCCTTTAATTGCTCGTCCATCGCATTTACTCCCCATTTAAATAAAACAACATCAGCCGATCGAACAAAGAAGAATTATCCTCATTTACTGCGTTCGAAACCTTGAGAGAAGCTCCTTCCGGTTCATCATAGCGATGATAATTTTGATATTCTTCATTTACCAACATGATACCATAATAGAAAAGAATCGTGCATCCTGTGAATATAATAAAAACTTTTAAGGTTTTCAGTACAGCTTTAATAAATTGGCCCATTCTACTTCCCCCAATTTTAAGGTTGTCTAGTAAAATGTATGCCAAAACGGACAATTTTTATACCTAGTCATTGGTATTAAAGGAGAAAAGAAAAAAGCCCTTTTCAAAGAGCTTCATTGGTTAATCCGTTTTTTCTTCATCTTTCACTTTATCCTGGCATCGGTAACAAATTCCATGAAAAGTAAGACGATGGTCTTTTATTTTAAAATTCCATTTACGTTCCACGACTGCTTCGACATCTTCAAGTAAATCCTCTTGAATTTCATCAACGGCACCGCATTCAATACAAACTAGATGGTGATGAAAATGGGCTGCACCTTCCTGCCTGAGGTCATAACGAGAAACCCCATCCCCAAAATTTATTTTATCAACAATTTTTAATTCCGTTAATAATTCCAACGTTCGATAAACAGTTGCTAAACCAATTTCAGGCGACTTTTCTTTTACGAGGAGGTATACATCTTCTGCACTTAAATGATCCTCTTCATTTTCTAATAAAACACGAACGGTTGCCTCACGCTGAGGTGTTAGTTTATAACTTGCGGAATGCAACTGTTTTTTTATTCTCTCAATTCTAGTTTCCATCCTGAAGTCCCTCCCTCGCCACTGTTAATTCTCATTATAACAGATGGCAATTGAGAATCAAAATAAAATTATTATAAATAACAATAAACAATTATTAGTAATAATTATTATAAAATAATCACTTTAAACTAGTAGACGTTACAATGGTTTTCATTAACCATGGCGAAAGATAGGCCTCGATCCCGGATGCAGCAGATATAAATATCACTGCTACAATCAAGGCAAAAATATATCTCTTAAAAAAAGGAAGGATTGGCTGGGCATATTTTTTCATAAATTGTTTTTTTATCATTCGGAGTGAGAAAATTACTGATAATGCTGCCATCAATATAAAGACGGGAATGATAATCAAATTCTGCGGTAATATGGAAACAAAGGCTAGCATAAACCCTTGCCATCCCATTTGACTGACTAGGAAACCAACGGTAAATCCCACTACCATTCCTTTAATAAATAATAGAATGAGAATAACCGGCAGACCAATGATTGAAATACCTAGAATCCACATGAGCCCAATAAACTTACTATTATGGAATAAACTTTGTAAGAATAAATCACTGTCTTCGGCATCTTTTCCACTTGAGACTTGGCCAAAAAATTGGGATAAATAGTAGAATAAATCTTCCTTCTGGGTAATGCTCATACTATTTACGACAATGGCCCCAAAGATGACTCCCATCAAAAATAAGACGACAATAAACAAAAATATTGAGGAATGCTCACGGAAATAACTAGCGGCATCGGACTGGTACAATCGTTTTTTCATTTGCGTTTCCTCCCACTATTCTCGATTCAGTTAATACATTGTATGCCAGTCTAGTATTTCTATGCTCAAAAATTAATAGATTTCAGAAATTAACCCCGATGGCTTTTGCTACCGGGGTTGCTTTACTTAATCTGAAATTTTTCCGTATTTCCCGCCGCCGCCAGCTGCTAGATTTACTTTCCCCTCTCTAGCCTTCAGGATCAGTTCAGCAATTCTTTCAGGGACGACCTCTTTCAAACCATCATATGGAACATCATGTAAAATCGCCATTTCACTCCCAAAATGATCGACCAGCTTCTCAAGTAAGCGCGGTCCTAAGCCAGGGATGAATTCAAGCGGGACCTGATGAATATAGGGAGGACGATCTTCTGGCCCTTGTTCAGCTGTTTTCAGTTCAAGGATTCTGTCAGCTACACCTTTAATAATCTTGGTATTTCCACATTGGCTGCATATTTGATCGTCATCTGCTGCAGGATTGAGGCACTCTGCACAAACTGTCTTATGATATTTACCAAGCAACGGATCAAGACCATAGTTTGCGATAATTTTACGTCCATCTTCCTTCTTTAATGCTTTCTGCAATTCTAAAAATGTTGGTTCCTTCATCGCGATAACTTGGTATTCTCGAGCTATTTTTGCAAGGGAATGGGCATCAGAATTGGTTACAAAAGTATAATCATGCAACTCTTTAATTTGATCAGCCATATTCGTGTCGGAACTTAATCCAAGTTCAATCGCATCAATCAAATCTGGGTCCAATACCTCAGTTAATGACTGATTGACACCTTTCCCATATAAGCTCTTAAAAGGCGTAAATACATGAGCAGGAATAAATATTCCACCTAACTCTTTCACCTTCTTTTGCAAAGTGAGGCCCGAGGCATAAATCCTTTGAGAGCTTAGTTGAATATTTTTCAAGTGACCTGAAAGCCATGTGGAGAATTCCCTCATGACAGAAAGATTCGGAAAGTAGCTCAATAGATGGATTGGACCATTGCATTGCTCATCGTAAATTTCTAATTCCGAACCAGGGATTACCGTTAAATCACCAAATATTAAGCCCCCGTCTGGATGCTCGACTACATCTCCACTTTCAATAAGACTCTCCATTTCGAGAATGACTTCAGGTGAATGACTATCGATGATTCCCACCATATTAAGCCCTTTCTCATGTCGTGCGTGTTCAATGATATTCGTAAACGTTAATGACTTGGCCCCAGTGATTTTTACCGGCTTTCCGGTCCAGGTCCGGCCAATATGAATATGTAAATCTACATAGTAGCGATTCATTTACTCTTCAAAGCCTCTTGTAACTGTAAATACTGTACAGCGAAAATCGTTTTGGCATCATAGATCTTTTGCTCATTCACATATTGAACGGCCTTTTCAAGGGTTAATTCCTCAAGATTCACAAACTCGTCTTCGTCGAGTGCGGCTGCATTTTCTTTCTTAGTCAGACCTGTTGCTACATAGACATGTACGATTTCATCGGCGAATCCTGGGGAGGTGTAAAAAGAGGTGAGCCACTCTAAACTCTTACACTCATAACCTGTCTCTTCTTCCAGTTCACGGCGCGCACAAAGGGCTGGTTCTTCGCCCTTTTCCAACTTTCCAGCAGGAATTTCGACAATGGTCCGTTCCAGTGCTTTTCTGTATTGCTCCACCATAAGGACTTTTTTGTCATCAGTCAGCGCTAAAATAGCGACAGCACCGGGATGTTTAACAATCTCCCGCTTGGATTGTTTCCCGTTCGGAAGTTCGACATCCTGTAAGTGAACACTGATTATTTTTCCAGAGTAAATCTCTTCGCTCTGGAGCGTTTTTTCTTCAAGATTGTTCATATGGGTCACTCCTGTTCTATTCCTATTATCTGCTCATACATTTTACCATACTTTAATTGGAGGGTATGAGATGAAGGTGTACGTTCACGAAAAGGGAATCATTCTTGTTGGAAAGGGGTGGGAAATAGTTCAGAAACTAAAAGAATATAACAAAGATCATCACACCGTTTCCGAATGGGTTGAAAAGGTCAATCAAAAATAATGCCTTTCGATTGTAGTCTGTCCTTTTCTTTATTAAAATTGTAAAAAAAGGACAGGTGATTTTTTGAAAAAGAGAAAACTTGGAAATTCAGATTTGTATGTAACAGAATTAGGGCTTGGCTGTATGTCAATTGGTACCGAAGAGAAAACGGCACGAAATATTATTGAGACCGCACTTGAGGAAGGTATTAATTATTATGATACGGCTGATTTATATGATTTTGGTGAAAACGAAAGAATTGTCGGAGCTGCATTAAAGGATGTACGTGAAAATGTGATTATTGCCACCAAGGTTGGAAACCGCTGGAATCAGGATAAGAAAGGATGGTCATGGGATCCATCGAAGTCATATATAAAGGAAGAAGTCAAACAAAGTCTTAAACGACTAGGCACGGACTATATCGATCTCTATCAGCTGCATGGCGGTACAATTGATGATCCTATTGAGGAAACGATCGAAGCATTCGAAGAATTAAAAGCAGAAGGCTTTATCCGTTATTACGGGATTTCATCGATCCGCCCCAATGTCATTAGGGAATATGTGAAAAAGTCGAGTCTCGTTTCCGTGATGATGCAATATAGTATCCTAGACCGCCGTCCTGAAGAAGAAGCACTTCCATTACTGCAAGAGTTTGGTGTAAGCGTTGTAAGCCGCGGCCCGCTTGCCAAAGGCCTTTTAAGTGATAAAATGCTGGAGAAAGCAACCGATAAGGGGTATCAAGACTATAGCTTAACCGAGCTGAATGAAGTTTTGCCAATCCTAAAGGAAAGACTAGCGGACTCACGCTCCTTTACAGAGATCGCCCTTCAGTATAATCTCGCTAATCCTGTTGTTGCTTCTGTTATTGCCGGGGCTAGCAGTCCAGAGCAAATTAGAAATAATGCGAAAGCAGTTAGAAGTCAAGCACTTTCTGCTGAAGAAGTTTCTCTCATTAAAGAATTAACGAAAGTAAGTATCTATAAAGAACATCGTTAAAGGAGAGCGTTTATCCGCTCTCCTTTTTATCATCTTTATTTAAACTCTTTCCAATTCATGCCGCTTTCATTTAATAGTTCTTCAAATGATTTGTTTTTTTCTTTTAATCTTCTTTCTTCCCGTTTTCTTTGCTCTTCTTCTTCTTTTCTTTTTTCTTCTGCTGCTTTCAGCTGTTCCTGTTGATCTTTTAATTGTTTAAATAAATTTGGATTGATCATATCGCCAAGCGTGACCGCTGAATCATCCTTTTTGGGTTTCGATTGATTTTTTTGTCTGTTTTGCTTTTTCATCAAAACGCCTCCGTTGTCAAAATTCATTTATATTATATCATGTCATCAAAAATGCCCACAGGAAAAAGCAGGCTTTATTTTCTTGCAGCCTGCTATTCTATATTATTGGCTCTTTTAATTAGTCTGTTGATTCCCACTCCAGGCGGCTTCGCTCCAATCAACAGAGTGGCTATCTCAATAAGATTCAATTTTCACATTTTCGTCCACTGATAGTGCGGCTTCTGTAGAATTGACGACTTCCTCAATTGTAAACCCTTTTGCTACTTCCACCAACTTAAGACCAGCGTCCGTCACATCCATGACTGCGCGCTCGGTGATAATCCGATTGACTACCCCTTTACCTGTAAGAGGAAGCGTGCACTCTTTCAATATTTTTGATTCACCTTTTTTATTAACATGCTCCATGATTACAATTATTTTTTGAGCTCCATGGACAAGATCCATCGCCCCGCCCATGCCCTTAATCATTTTTCCTGGGATCATCCAATTCGCTAAATCACCCGTTTCGGATACTTCCATTCCACCAAGGATCGCCAAATTGACATGGCCGCCACGTATCATCGCAAACGATTCGGCACTATCGAAATAGGCGGCACCACTTATCGCCGTAACTGTCTCTTTACCAGCATTGATTAAATCAGGATCCACCTCGTCCGCACCTGGATATGGCCCGATGCCAAGAAGACCATTTTCAGACTGCAAGACCACTTGTTTATTAGCTGACATATAATTGGCAACCAGGGTTGGCATACCAATGCCTAGGTTTACATAAAAACCATTTTCAATTTCCTTCTCTGCCCTGATTGCAATTCTCTCTCTGACAGAGACTTTTTCATCCGCCATTGTACTCTCTCCCTTCCCCAAAACTATTTGCTCACTGTCAATCTCTCGATTCGTTTTTCCTGTGTTCCTTCAATGATTGTTTGCACATAGATGCTTGGAGTATGAATAAAATTAGCATCTAATTCACCAATTTCATAAAGCGCTTCCACTTCTGCAATCGTTACTTTCCCAGCCGCCGCAATCATCGGGTTAAAATTCCGTGCCGTTTTGTGGTAAACAAGATTTCCCATTTTGTCACCCTTCCAAGCCCTCACAAGACTAAAATCGGCCGTTAGTGCCTCTTCTAGCAGGTATTCTCTTCCGTTAAAAATCTTCGTTTCTTTCCCCTCTGCAACCGGAGTTCCTACTCCAGCAGGTGTATAAAATGCTGGAATCCCAGCCCCGCCTGCCCTGATTTTTTCAGCGAGTGTGCCTTGAGGCGTTAATTCTACCTCTAGTTCACCAGTTAAAACCTGTCTCTCAAACTCTTTATTTTCACCTACATAGGATCCAATCATCTTTTTGATTTGTTTATTATTTAGGAGCAACCCTAACCCCCACTCATCAATCCCACAGTTATTTGAAATGACCGTTAAATCCTTCACGCCTTTTTCTGCTAAGGCCAGAATCAGATTTTCCGGTATTCCGCACAACCCAAATCCACCAACCATCAGGGTAGCCCCATCATGAATATCGGCAACTGCCTCCTGGAAGGATGTACAAATTTTCTTCATCCAGTTTTCCCTCCTTCATCCATCCTTTTTTCCTTTATTATTTCTAGTAAAATACGAAAAAGTCCTTTTATTTTGTCAAAATTTCTATTATTCTTGCTTTTTTGAAATTAACACCACTACAATGAAAGTATGATTATCGGAGGTGGAAAATGAATGCTAAATTTACCTAAAAAGGTCACGATCATCGAGGTAGGTCCTCGTGACGGGCTGCAAAATGAAAAGTTATTTGTACCCACTGATATAAAAAAACAATTTATCAATGGATTAAGAACTGCTGGTCTTCAGGAAATGGAACTCACGTCGTTTGTATCACCGAAATGGGTGCCTCAAATGAACGATGCCGCTGAAATAGCAGCCGACTGCCTTGATGCTGATTCCAGAGATATTGTTCTAGCACCGAACCGTAGAGGGATTGACAGGGTATACTCTACCAATTGTCAAGCTGTTGCTGTATTTGTGGGCGTCAGCAATAGCTTTAATCTTAAAAATATTAATAAAACAACAAAGGACAGTATGACAGAACTTGTACCGATCATTTCTGAATTAAAGGAGAAGAATTATTTTGTCCGGGCCTGCATTTCTACCTCCTTTTATTGTCCTTATGAGGGAAAAATCAATGAAAGTGATACGATAAAGCTTTGCCAAGAATTTGTTGATGCAGGTGTCGATGAATTAAGCGTCGCCGATACCATCGGGATGGCAACTCCTGATGAGTGCTTTGCTTTGTTTTCCCAATTGAACAGTCTTTTTCCTCATACACTTTTAACTGCCCATTATCATGATACACGAAAGCTTGCCCTTGCGAACATTTATGCCTCTCTCCAGGCAGGAATTGACCGATTCGATACCTCTGCCGGCGGGCTTGGCGGTTGTCCATTTGCACCTGGTGCCTCTGGAAATGTAGCAACAGAGGACGTGGTTTATATGCTTGAACGGATGGGAATTGATACAGGGGTTGATTTGAATAAATTGATTGATGCGATTGAAGTCATTCGCCCTCATCTCTCCCGGCAAATTGAAAGCGGATACTATCGCCTGCATGCGCAAACTGTCTAAATTAACTTTCAGTGAATAATCATTCTACTACTAATGCATCTTATTAATTGAGACTAGCTTGAAGGGAGACTGATTATTTTGAGCCAAAAACGCGATAAGGGTTCCAGTCAAAAAGGAAAAAACTATGCGGAGACTGCTGGTGGAGGACAGCGAGTGATGGCTGCTGAAGAAGTCGAAAAAGCAATCCACCCTACCAAAAGACAAAACGCTGAGCAATAAATTATTTTGGTCAACTCAGGAAGCCGCTCGTTAGTGCCAGCGGCTTTTTTTATGCTAAAATTAAAACTGTTAATTTATGGGCGCTTGGAGATTACTTTTTTCATACCTTATATTAAAAAACACAGGAGGTGCCATTGGTGAAGAAGACATTCCGAACCTTGATTGCCTTGTTGTTATTCTGGTTATCTCTCGGTTTGTATTTTACAAACCGCCTTATGTATATGAAAAAGAAGGATGAGGATTTAATTTTAAGACGTGAAAAAGAGGCTGGCAGATATAATCCTGAGGAATTTGAATCCTTGCCGAAGCGGGAAATAGATATCCCTTCCCCTTTTGGTTATATGATTAAAGCTCTGCTCGTTGAACCGCATCAGACCAATCGTTATATCATTATCTCTCATGGTGTAACCGAAACAAAAGTTAATTCGATTAAATACGCTAATCTGTTTTTAGCGCGGGGGTTTAATACATTAATTTATGACCATCGCCGCCACGGGGAATCCGGGGGCAAAACCACTAGCTTTGGTCATTATGAAAAATTTGATTTAAAAACTGTTGTCGATTGGCTCAAAAAAGAAAAAGGCTCTCAGCTGGAACTGGGAATTCATGGCGAATCGATGGGGGCCGCTACCATGCTTCTCTATGCTGGGCTTCTTGAGGACGGTGCTGATTTTTATATTGCTGATTGTCCATTTTCGGATTTTAAGGAGCAGCTTGCCTATCTCATTAAAAAGGATTTTAAGCTCATCCCTAGCCTTTTATTGCCGCTTGGTGATGCACTTTTACGTCTGCGGGATAAATATTCGATTCGAAATGTATCACCGATTTCGGTCATCGAAAATATCAAACATCCGATTTTGTTTATTCACAGCCAAAAGGATGATTTTATTCTTCCGACCATGTCAAAGGATTTGTTCGAACATAAAAAAGGGCCTAAAATGCTCTATTTAGCAGCTAATGGCCGCCACGCTCAGTCCTTTAACGAAAACCGGGCTGATTATGAACGGGTAATTGATGAATTTTTACAAAAGTATGTTGATCATCCCTTACCAAGCTAAAAACAGACTGTCCAAAATGGATCAGTCTGTTTTTTCTTTGATTAGTAAGCTCATATGACCATTAAGGATCTGCTGTGGACTCTTTAGTTGAAAGCAATTGGCCGCATTAGAAAAATCAATTTTCATTTGCTCATCAAAAAAAACTATTTTTGATTTTTCCACATACACCGTTCGATCATTTGTTTCAATCGCAATATCATCTGAATCTAGATTCGGGACAAACCACAATGCCACTACCCCATTAACCGCACAACCACAGCCGTCGGTATCATATTTTAGCTTTAAGTAGCCTTCTCGACCATGAACTCTTTGATTTATTTTTTCAGCTGCCGCTGCCGTTATATTGATTTCCACGTTGATTACCCCCTCTGTTTAGCATATGGTGATTGTACCACATGTTACGTGAGGTTGACTCAACTTTGCTCATAGTTAAGTCTCCGTCATCCGAATGTCAGCAATGGCATCCATCGGAATCCGGTGCACCTCTTCAAAGCGGTCCAATACATGAAGCCTTTGAGTTAGTTCATCCCAGTAATGGATTTTGCCAATCACGATTTCATAGTTCCGATTTCGGTAATGGGTAATTGTTACGTACTGATTATACTCAATCGCTTCAGATAAAATCTCGTTCATGAGTTCCATCTGCTGTTCATCCATCTCTCGTTTCTGTTCATACCGATCCTCCTTCACCCAATCCCTGAGTAATTTCACATGCTCAGGAAGCATCATCGACGTCCATTTGATTCTTCCGCGGTCACGAATCATACGCCTCTCCTTCTTTCCTATCTTTTATGTCCGCCGACAAGTGTGGCCCGGTGTTTAGCCGTTCCGGCTGCCGTATAAGAAACAGCGCGCAACAAAGCACCTGAGCCAAAGCGTCTGCGCACCGTATCTACCACATAGCCAAGCTCACGCCGCTTATAAGCACCCATGTCGAAAAGGTCAAGCTGAAGCTCGATGTCTTCAACAATATTGCTGATGGCAATCGAAATTTGCCGTACCGTCTTTCCGGTATAATGCTCATGAAATAATTCAAGGCAAACACGGTAAAGCTCCATCGTCACATTTGTTGGCTGTCCGATCGTTCTCGAGCGATGAAAACCGCCGCCAAATTCATCCTGGCTATAGCCGACTCCGAGACTAATCGTTCTCCCTGCCTTTCGATGCGTCCGTGCCCTCCTTGCTACCTCCTCACACATTTCTAAAATGACCGTCTTAATTTCCGCTTCCTCTTTATAGTCCCTTAACAGAATTTGACTTTTTCCAAAGCTAATCTGCCCTTGAATAAGCGGTGCACCCAATTCAGAGAGATCAACACCCCAGGCATGATAATAAAGCTGGTTTCCCATGATGCCAAATTTCTTTTCCAACGTTTCTAAATCATAGCGAGCGAGCTGACCGACAGTAAAAATGCCCATCCCATTTAATGTTTTTTCCACGCGCCTGCCGATCCCCCACATTTCTCTAAGCGGAGACAGCTTCCAAAGCTTGGTTTGGACATCTTCATATGTCCACTCGGCCACTCCCTTTTTCTTGGCATCAAGGTCGAGACATAGCTTCGACAGTAGCATGTTCGGGCCAATTCCAACGGCACATGGCAATTGAAACTCCCGTTCAATATCATTCTTTATTTTTCGGGCGATCGTGTGGGCATCCCCCCACAACTGCATCGCACCATCCACTTTAATAAAGCTTTCATCGACGCTATAGACATGAATTGCTTCTTTTGGAACATAGCGATTAAATACACGCGAAATTTCTGTCGCAATTCGCAAATAGGTTGCCATTTTCGGTTCCACAATTTGAATCCTCGGGTCATTGGGAATCTCAAACATTCGCGAACCCGTTTTGATGCCAAATTCTTTTTTCATTCGCGGTGAAGCAGCCAGGACAATGCTTCCCTGCCGCTCTTTTTGACCGACAACGGCTAAATAACATTCCATTGGGTCAAGGCCGTGCATGACAGCCGAACAACTGGCATAAAAACTCTTCATGTCCACACATAAAATTTTATTTTGTGGCAGTACGCTGTAATCCACCATGACTGATCCCTCACAACTTAAATATCGAACATTCGTTCCTTTTTATTATATTCACTATCATAAGCGAATATGCGTTCGTATTCAATGGAAATTTTTTGGCATTTATTCATTTATGGAAACTGGATAAAAAATAGTATAATGTGAGTGAGGTGCATGTTTATGGATAAAAAACTAGTCGGGAAGATGATTAAAAATTGTTTTAAACAATATTACGAAGCGGACTCCATGCCTATTGGTGAAAAGGATTTGGAGATGCTCACAAAGCGAATTATCCAATTAAAAGAGGACGAACCAACTGCAGACTTATACGAGGTCATCAATGATACAGTGTATGAATTTTTAACAGGCTAATTATGCCATCAAAACAAAAAAAGCCCCTGATGAGAGGCTTTCTGCTTCATTGTTTATTTCTGATTAAAAGCCCGTCTGCCAATCCGTTCAAACAGTCGGGGGAAGAGTACGTACACAACGCTCCCCATATTCATCCAACGCGGCAAATTAATCTCCCTTGTTTTCGTCAGCATACTGTCAACGACCTTCTCGGCGACATACTCGGGCTTAAGCATAAATCTCTGCACATTTTTAACATAGGTGCCTTTTTCGTCGGCAATATTAAAAAAATTGGTAGCGATTGGACCAGGATTCACAGAGGTTACAAGTACATTAACATCTGCTAATTCCATCCGCAATGAGTTGGTGTAACCAAGAACCGCATGCTTTGAGGCCGAGTAGACACTTGATTTAGGTGTGGCAATTTTCCCAGCTTGAGAGGCAATATTAATAATATGGCCAAAACGCCTTTCACGCATTTTCGGCAGCACCATGCTTGTGCAGGCCATCAGCCCAACCACATTGACATCAAACATGCCTTTAATTTCATCCAATGTCGCCAAATGGGCTTCACGGAAGACTCCAAAGCCGGCATTATTAACAAGGATATCAATATCCCCAATTGTATCGAAAATCCGTTGAAAAACCTTCTTTACCTCAGCTGTGTCCGACACATCCAACTGATAAACAGCAACTTTAACGGGATGCTTTTGCTGGAGGTCCATTCGCAATTGCTCGAGCTTACTAATACTTCGTGCTAATAGCACAAGATTGGCCCCGCTAGAAGCACAAAGTTTAGCGATTTCTGCTCCGATACCTCCTGATGCACCAGTAATCACGATATTTTTACCTTTTAATTGTTCCCTAACCATTTCTACACCTCATCTGAGTTGATTCCAACTAAATTTTAGCCTGAAAAAGAACAGGATTCGTCCCCTTACTACTAATCTCCCCAATAGATGATAAATAGTCAAGTTGTGCGACGGTTTCGGAAATGGTCAGCATCAGTTCGCGCTGGTAAACCGACGGAAACAAGCGTTTACAGATTTCAAATACGGTCATCTCTTCTTCTTTTAACCAGCTATGAACCGTCATGGCCCGCTCGTGCTGCCGCACCAATCGTTTATCAACCAACTCTGCTAACTTATAAACTTCCTCCCCATGCCCTGTGTAGACACATTGAATGGGATACGAAAGCAGCTTCTTCATTGAGTCATTATGCTGCAGCTGTGGCTTCGGTCTTTCTGTTTCCCCAGGGGCTGGCGGCTCTAGCAATGGGTTGGGTGAGATATGTGCTAAAATTAAATCTCCGCCAATTAAAATTCCATCCTTTTCCCGGTAGAGGGCAATATGGCTTTGGGCATGCCCCGGTGTTTCAATGACCTGCCATTCATTAAGCCCAGGAGGTCTCATTCCCTCAACAAGATGGCCAGTCAATGAGCGGTTGCAAGAATATTTCAATGTTTTTCTTAAATTTGAAAGCAAAGGAAAGTATTCTTCAGGCAGACCGAATTCTAGAAAATACACACGAAAAAATTCTTCTTGCTCTTGAAAAAAAGCTTCAGTGGGATGAATCCATCGTTCATTCAGTTGATGACCATATACTTCTAAGGTGTCTGGAAAGTAATCAAGCATACCAACATGATCAGGGTGATGATGCGTTAGAATCACCTGCTCGATATCAGCAGGACTTAAGCCTAAATCCTCTAATTGCTCCTTAAACGACATCCAGGACTCTTCCGTTTTCACTCCCGCGTCAACAAGTGTTAAGCGCTCGCCTTTAATCAAATAAACATTGACATCCCCAACCGCAAAAGGAGTCGGCACCGTAATTTTTGCTATTCCGTCTTTCCATTTTGTCATTCCTAAAACCCCTTATCATTATTTTTGAATAAAGAATCCAATGGTATAAATACGAACATTATGTGACATTTATTATATATACTAAAGTGTAGCGACTTTTAAACCAATTGTCATTATTTCTGCATAATTTTTTAGAAAAAATAAAAAATTCGCTAAATTTATCTATTGACAGATAGGTTGTTTATCTTGCATAATCTAGTAAAAATTTGATTCGCTAAAGCGATGAATAAGGCCAGTAAATGAGAAATGGCGAAAGAGAGTGAAGTTCGATGGCTGAAAGACTTCACCGCCCTCTTAATCATTGAACCTACCTTAGGAGCACTTAGGAAAACCTAACGCACATCCGGCGTTATCGGAGTCGAGTGAACCCTTCTTGAAATTTAAGCAAGGGTAAATGAAGGTGGTACCACGGAAGCGAAACCTTTCGTCCTTTATGGATGAAGGGTTTTTTTATGTTTTCGGTAAAATAAAGGAGGAATAAACATGAAAAAAATCGCAATTATTGGCGCAGGATCGATGGCTGAAGCATTCATTTCAGGAATTCTTGAAAATGGTTTTATTGATAAAAAAAATATTTGGATCACGAACAATTCTAATCAAGAAAGATTAGCAACATTAGAAACACGTTATGGAATTCGAACGACTTATAATTTGAATGAACTGTTTGATCAAACAGACATTGTGATGTTAGCCATGAAACCAAAAGACGTCGCGACTGCTATTCAATCGATTCGTGAACACTTAACTGAAGAGATGCTCGTCGTTTCTGTCTTAGCAGGTGTATCCATGAATACCATTGAAACATTGGCAAGAATCCCACTTGCGATTGTAAGGTCCATGCCAAATACCTCGGCAGCGGTTGGAAAATCAGCTACTGCTGTTGCCGTGAATCATCGTGTTACCGATTCTCAGTTAGAAACAACTAAAACCTTATTTGGAACCGTCGGCATGGCTTCCGTTGTGGAAGAAGAACAATTAGATGCCGTAACTGGACTTTCCGGCAGCGGCCCCGCCTATATTTATTATCTAATTGAAGCAATGGAGAAAAGTGCCGTTGAAGTTGGTCTTGAAAAAGATATGGCCAGTGAATTGATTGTACAAACACTGCTTGGTGCAGCAGAAATGGTCAAAAACTCAAGTAAATCTTCTACCCAGCTGCGTAAAGACGTAACAAGTCCTGGCGGAACAACAGAAGCTGGGATTCGAGTGCTTGAGGAACACGGGGTACAAGAGGCTTTCATTTCATGTATCAAAGCAGCAACGGCCCAATCTAAAAAAATGGGAACTGAATTAAGTTCTAAGCTTCAAACTGCCGACCAACCTTCCTAAATTGGATTTTTGCCTTTATTACTTTAAACTAGGAAAAAAGGCTAGGGAAGTGTCATGCATGCTAACGATTTTATTTTCATTAGGAATTCTAGTCTGGATTATCTTTCTTATAGACGGAATGATTGGGCTGCGAAAAATAGATCCATTAGAAAAAGAGGAAGACTTAGCGCAAGGAGCATTGTTGACTGTAGTAGTTTCTGCCCGTAATGAGGAAAAGCAGATTGCTGCAAGCATCCTCAGCCAGTTAGAGCAAACCTACAAAAATGTGGAATGGATTCTCGTCAATGATCGGTCCACTGATGCCACAGGTACTATTATGGAAGAATTAACAACAAGAGACCCACGCATAAGGGTTATCCATATTGAGAAATTACCTGAGGGCTGGCTTGGGAAGAATAACGCCTTGTACACTGGTGCATGTCATGCTTCAGGTAGATGGCTATTGTTTACTGATGCCGACATACATTTTGAAAAACAAGCATTCGCAAAAGCGCTCCATTATTTTGAAAGAAATAAATTGGATCACCTAACTGCAGCGCCAAACTTAAGCGCTAAACGGTTTTGGTTAAAATCATTTGTTGCCTTTTTCCTGTTTGGCTTTTCATATTTCAAACGCCCGTGGTTAGCCAACAACCCCAAATCAAAGATTGGAACAGGAATCGGCGCTTTTAATCTTGTTTTAAAAGAATCTTATGAGTCATTCGGAACACATGAAAGAATAAAAATGCGCCCGGATGATGACTTACAGCTTGGGATGAAGATGAAAAAGGCTGGTTATCGACAAAGAATCATAACTGCATTACATTTAATCGAAGTAGAATGGTATGGAAGTTTAAAGGAGGCCTTCATCGGGCTAGAAAAGAATACATTTGCCGGATTACACTACCGAATCAGTATGGTGATTTTTGCAATCCTCGGTGTATTTATCACCAACGTTCTGCCCTTTTTGATGATTTTTTCCGGGAACAAGACTGTTGCCCTATTATCCATCGGAAATATAATAATAAGTGGAATACTTTATGTAATGGTCATAAAAAAACTAACCTTATTCTCTCCGCTCATGTTTTTGGTTTTGCCAATCACAGCCTTACTATTTATTTATTCAATTATCCGGGCAAGCCTTCTAACCTTTAAGCGCGGCGGGATTGTTTGGAGGGGAACCACCTATCGGTTAAGCGAACTCCGGGAGGAAGAGTAGAAACTGTTTTTTTTCAATAAAACATTCCTTTTGCTATACTAAAAAGGAATGTTTATTATTTAATTTTATGGAGGCTTCTAAAATGGCAGTAAAACTATTTTCCCCCTATACCATAAAGGGTGTCACATTTAAAAATCGAGTTGTCATGGCGCCCATGTGCATGTATTCGAGTCATAACGAAGATGGACATATACAAAACTGGCATCGCACTCACTATACAAGCAGGGCAGTTGGCCAGGTAGGGCTGATTATTGTTGAAGCAACATCGGTAACACCTCAAGGCAGAATTACACCTCGTGATTTAGGTATATGGAGTGATAAGCATGTAGAGGGCTTCACTGAGCTTGTAAGTCTAATGAAAGAGCATGGAGCCAAAACAGGCATTCAACTCGCCCATGCTGGCAGAAAAGCAGTGTTAGAAGGTGAAATTCTTGCTCCATCTGCACTAGCTTTTAATGAGAAAATGAAAACGCCAAAGGAAATGTCCAAAACAGATATCGAAGAAACAATCGAAGCATTTAAAAAAGGCGCAGAGCGTGCTGCAAAAGCTGGTTTCGATGTAATCGAAATCCATGGTGCTCATGGGTATCTTATCAACGAATTCCTTTCGCCGCTATCCAATAAAAGAACTGACGAATACGGGGGATCAGCACAGAACCGCTACAGATTCCTCCGCGATGTGATTGATGCCGTAAAAACCGTTTGGGATGGTCCATTATTTGTGAGAGTTTCCGCACATGATTACCACGAAGAAGGATTGTCTCCAAATGATTACATACATTATAGTCAATGGATGAAAGAACAAGGTGTCGATTTAATCGATGTAAGTTCTGGTGCGCTTGTCCCTGCCCATATTGACGTATATCCCGGATACCAAGTAAAATACTCGGAAACCATTAAGAATGGTGCCAGCATTCCCACCGGTGCGGTAGGATTAATCACTACGGGGATCCAAGCGGAGGAAATCTTACAAAATGAAAGAGCCGATTTAGTCTTTTTAGCTCGTGAATTGCTTCGCGATCCGTATTGGCCGAGGACTGCAGCGAAGGAGCTTGGTGTAAATATTGAAGGACCAAAACAATACGAACGCGGCTGGATTTGAACCATTTAAATCAAACGCACTTACCTATAACTTAGGTAAGTGTGTTTTTATATTATTTAAGTGGCAGCTTTATTTCTTTAAAATCCTCAGCAATATCCGTATTCGAAAATACTTCTTTCGCCTCATCTACTAACTCTTGCCAAGCATTGCGGTCATAACGAGAGCTTATGTGTGTAAGACACAACAATTTACTATGGGCCTTCTTTGCAACATCTGCAGCCTGATGTGTGGTTGAATGAAAATAGTCATGGGCCAGCTTTTCTTCATGAGCAGAAAAAGTCGCTTCATGTACCAAAAGATCGGCATTCATAGCCAATGAAATGGCATTTTCACAGTAGCGGGTATCCCCTAAAATCGTCACAACTCTCCCCTTCTGTTCAGGACCAAGAAACTCAGTTGGATCAATCGTTCTGCCATCATCAAGAGTTACAGCTTCACCATTTTTAATTTTTCTAAAGATTGGCCCCGGCTGGACCCCTGCTTCTTTCAATTTATCAGCAAGTAATGTTCCAGGCCTGTCCTTTTCTACTATCCGATACCCATAGGAAGGTATACCGTGGTCTAGCCGGCGGGATTCCACTAAAAACTGCTCATCCTCAAAAATAATTCCCTCTTCAATTTCAATGACAACTAGAGGATATTTCAAATAAGTCTGGCTTATTGATAGACTGACATGAATATAGTCTTTTATCCCTTTGGGGCCATAAACGGTTACCTCTGATTCCCCGCCTTGAAAAGAGCGGCTTGATAATAATCCTGGCAGCCCGTAGATATGATCACCGTGAAGATGTGTAATAAAGATTTTTTCGATTCGCCGTGGTTTTATGGGAGTATGCAAAATTTGATGCTGGGTAGCCTCACCGGCATCGAATAACCAAACCGCCCCCCGCTCCTCAAGCAATTTCAGTGCAATGGACGTGACATTGCGGAGTTTTGCCGGCATTCCAGCCCCTGTTCCTAGGAAAAAAATATCCACAATAATAAACTCCTCTCAAATTCCGTTCCTTGGATTCCAATATTGATAATATAGCACAAAAAAATATTATTTTCTCCTCCATGGGCAGCTAGTAATTAGTGAATATCAGGGATTATTTTGTGAAAAATAAAAAAAATTGTCAAATTGCGTTGTATTATTTTTGCGAAGTCTAGTCGAATGAGATAAAATCAAACAATATAAACATAAGAGCAATATACATTTTTACATAAACAGAAAAGAGGTATTTACTTTGGAGCAAACTGGAAACATGACTTCATTAATTATGATTTTTGGTGCGACTGGTGATTTAGCAAAAAGGAAGTTGTTTCCTTCCCTTTACCGGTTATATGAGAAAGGAAAATTAACTAAATTTGCGGTGATTGGGGTTGCAAGAAGATCGCTATCCAATGATGAATTTCAGCATTCAGTCAAAGACTCGGTCATCTCAGCCTTAGGAAATAAAGATAAGATTGATGATTTTATCTCGCATTTTTACTATCAATCGCATGATGTTAGTGATTCCAACTCTTACGCTTTGTTAAAAAATTTAGCGGATGAGATTGATGAAAACTATCAATTAGAAGGCAATCGTATCTTTTACCTTGCAATGGCTCCTGAATTTTTCGGAACGATTGCTTTACACTTAAAATCAGACAAACTTACAGAGGTAAAGGGCTATAAACGCCTCGTCATTGAGAAACCATTTGGACATGACTTAGAATCTGCCATCGAGTTAAATAGACAAATTAGAAGTGCATTTAAAGAAAAAGAAGTCTATCGTATCGATCATTATTTAGGGAAAGAAATGGTAAGGAATATCGAAGTTATACGTTTCGCTAATGCTATTTTTGAGCCGCTTTGGAATAACCGTTATATTTCAAATATTCAAATCACCTCCAGTGAGATCCTCGGGGTTGAAGAACGCGGCCGTTATTATGAAACAAGCGGCGCCCTTAGAGATATGCTTCAAAACCACATGATGCAAATGGTAGCCTTGCTTGCGATGGAACCTCCAATCAACCTCTCTACCGATGAAATTCGTTCCGAAAAAGTTCGTGTGTTTCGTGCACTTCGATCGGTTGAAGGAGAAGAGGTTAATAATTATTTTGTCCGCGGCCAATACGGCGAGGGTACGATTGAGGATGTTCCAGTTCCTGCCTATCGTGATGAAACGATGGTGGACAAAGAATCGAATACAGAAACTTTTGTTGCCGGTAAAATTATGATTGATAATTTCCGCTGGGCTGGTGTTCCGTTCTACATTCGGACAGGAAAAAGAATGTCAACAAAATCAACCAAAATTGTTGTTCAATTCAAAGATATTCCAATGAATTTATATTATCAAACGGAAAAAATGTTAAATCCAAATCTACTAGTGATTCATATTCAACCTGAAGAAGGAATTACGTTGCATCTAAACGCTAAGAAAGCTGGCGGACACTTAGATGCACAGGAGGTAAAACTTAGCTTTGCCAACACCGGCATCCATGCGATGAACACGCCTGAAGGCTATGAAAAGCTTCTTTACGATTGCATGCGGGGCGATGCCACGAATTTTACGCATTGGGATGAAGTTGCCTATTCTTGGAGTTTTGTGGATAAAATTTCCGCAGTCTGGGAAAATAACAAGGCTGACAACTTTCCAAATTATCAATCTGGAACCATGGGACCAAAAAAGGCGGATGAGCTTTTAGAAAAAGACGGCTTCTTCTGGTGGCCGGTAACAGATTTAGAAGTAGATATTTGTAAATAAGAAATTCAAAAAGCACTACTTTTGTTATGAAAGCAAAAGTGGTGCTTTTTAGTCTGGGTCATTATTTTTTTTGGGAAGAGTTTGGAGAAAGTCTTTATTAAAGCTCGTTCCAGTACCGATATTATCCGAGGAAGGGGCTTGATGTTCCCCCGCATTTTCAATGATTTTTTTTCCGTATTTTTCACGAAGACTAGATAGAGTATTTAGTAAAGGCTCTTTTTTGGCATCCTTTTCATAAGAAAATAAATCTAGCTGTTTAAAGGCTCGGGTATGCTCCACTAAATCGGTGCCTGTGATTCCTAACAGTCGAACAGCATCGCCATTCCAAGCTTTCAGGAAAATCTGCTGAGCAAATGAAGATATCTCATCTTTATAATTAATAGGGTTCGGAAGTTTTTTACTTCTAGTAATCGTTCTTCGATCCTTATATCGGATGGTGATTCCAAGCGTTCCCGCAAGGACCTTCTTTCGCTTCAGTCTAACGGAAACCGTTTCAGCTAATGATGTTAATACACGAAGTAGTTCCTGTTGATTACTAACATCCCGAGGAAGGGTTGTTGAATTTCCAATGCTCTTAAATTCCTCAATTGATTCCGGATCAACTGGGCGGTGATCAATCCCATTGGCTCTTTCTTTTAATCGAATTCCATTAATCCCAAGCAGTGTTTTCAGTTGAATCTCATTTCCCTTTGCTAACTCACCAATGGTATGAATCCCCATTGTTTGTAATTTTTCCGCTGTCTTTTTTCCGACGCCATGCATTTCGTTTGTGTTCAACGGCCAAAGAACTATGGGAATATCACGTTTTCGAAGAATGGTAATCCCCATTGGCTTTTTCATATCGGATGCGGTTTTCGCTAAAAATTTATTAGGCGCTATCCCTATACTGCAAGGAATATCTAATTGTTCCAATATCCTTTTTTGAATACTTTCAGCGATTTCAATTGGACTCCCCTTTTCAAAGCTTTCTGTAATATCTAAGTATCCTTCATCAATCGAAACAGGTTCAACAATTTCCGTATAATGTCTGAGAATTTCAAACATAGCAATAGAAACTGCACGATAGCGCTCAAAATTCGGTTTCATGACGATTAACTGGGGACATAGCTTTCTCGCTTCCCAAAGCGCCATCGTTGTTTTGACACCGAATTTTCTTGCCTCGTAATTGCAGGTGACAATGATTCCTCTGCGTTCCTCGACATTACCAGCGATTGCAAGTGGTTTCCCCTTCAGATTAGGATCATAGGCCATTTCAACGGATGCATAAAAGCTATTCATATCTACATGTAAAATAACTCTTCCGTTTTTCGGGTACATTTCCTTCATGCTCGCACTTCCTTAACTCACTTTTTCTTCTCTTAGTATATCAAAAAGGAGAACCGCGGTTAGGTTCTCCTCCATAAGATTATTGATTTGCCACTTCATCGATTATAGCAAGTGTCATTTCTGCCAGCTTATACAATTCTTCCACTGGCATGCGTTCATTGGTTGTATGAATTTCTTCATAGCCAACAGCTAGATTGACAGTTGGAATATTAAAGCCAGCAAATACGTTTGCATCACTGCCGCCGCCGCTATGCTGAAGCTCACAACTACGGCCGATTTTTGCAGCAGCCTTACGAGCCACTTCGACAACATGGTCGCCTTCGCCAAATTTAAATCCTGGATACATGACTTCCACATTAACTTCGGCTCTGCCGCCCATTTCTGCTGCCACTGTTTCAAATGCTTCCTTCATTTTGCTTACCTGCGCTTGCATTTTTTCAGGAATCAGAGAACGGGCCTCAGCTAAAATATCCACACGGTCACAAACGATATTGGTTGCTTGACCACCCTCAAAGCGTCCAATGTTAGCCGTTGTTTCGTGATCGATTCTTCCTAATGGCATCCTCGCAATCGATTTTGCTGCAATCGTAATCGCGGAAACACCTTTTTCAGGTGCAACACCTGCATGAGCTGTTTTTCCGTAAATAACGGTTTTTACCTTTGCTTGTGTTGGAGCAGCTACAACTACATTACCAACTAGGCCATCGCTATCCAATGCGTAACCGAATTTTGCTTTCATCAGTGAGGAATCAAGTGCTTTTGCACCGACAAGACCGGACTCTTCCCCAACAGTAATCACGAATTGAATCAGACCATGCGGGATGTTTTGTTCTTTTAACTGACGGATGGTTTCAAGCATAACAGAAATTCCAGTTTTATCATCGGCACCTAAGATTGTTGTGCCATCCGTAACCACATAGCCGTCTTTTATAGAAGGTTTTACACCTTTAGCTGGTGTAACAGTATCCATATGACAAGTAAAATAAATCGGGTCAACGCCCTCTTTAGTTGCCGCTAGCGTACAAACCAGATTGCCTGCACCATGCCCTGTCACCGCAGTCGTATCATCTTCAAACACTTCAAGACCAAGTTCTGTAAATTTTTGTTTTAACACCTTGGCAATTTCGGTCTCAAATTTTGTTTCTGAGTCAATTTGCACAAGTTCTAAAAACTCATTCAATAGACGTTCCTGATTAACCATTATATTGAACCTCCAATTATGTACTCATTGTCCAGCTCTAAGCGCCAATGCCGCTTTCGCTTTTCCTATTTTAGTATACCTTTTAATAAAAGTATCATCAAATGATAGAGAGCACATCCAAAAAGGTTAAAAGAGAGTTTAATTACAGCGGGATGTTCCCATGTTTTTTATATGGCCTTGACTCTTTTTTGGTTCTAAGCATTTCTAAGCCTTGGACAATTTTCATTCTAGTTTCGCGTGGGTCAATCACATCATCGACCATTCCTCTGCTCGCTGCCACATAGGGATTGGCAAACTTTTCACGGTATTCATCAATTTTCTGCTGTCTTGTCAGTTCTGGATTCTCACTATTGTTAATTTCCTTCGCAAAAATAATATTAGCGGCTCCTTGAGGTCCCATAACTGCAATTTCAGCATTCGGCCAGGCAAATACCAAATCAGCACCAATTGATTTACTGTTTAACGCAACATAGGCACCGCCATAAGCTTTTCTTAAGATCACTGTTAACTTCGGAACGGTCGCCTCGGAATAAGCAAATAAGATTTTTGCCCCATGGCGAATGATTCCACCGTGTTCCTGCTTGACTCCAGGGAAGAAGCCTGTCACATCCTCAAAAGTGATGATTGGGATATTAAAAGAATCACAGGTTCTGATAAATCGCGCCGCTTTATCAGAAGAATCGATATCCAGGCCGCCAGCCATCACCTTTGGCTGATTACAAACAAGACCTACAGATTCACCTTTAATTCGCGCAAATCCAACCACGATATTTCTAGCAAAATCCTTTTGAACTTCCATGAAACTGCTCTCGTCAACCACTTGGTCGATGACATTGCGGACATCATACGGACGAACCGTATCAAATGGAATAACATCCATTAAATCCGGACGATAATCTTCGTCATCCTTTACCTCAAACCTAGGAGCCTTCTCTTCATTATTCTGCGGAAGATAGCTTAACAGCCTGCGGACGTTTTGTAACACCACTTCTTCTGAATCAGCCTGAAAATGGGCATTTCCACTAATGGAGCTATGGACATTCGCCCCACCCAATTCTTCTGCTGAAATCTTCTCACCTGTCACTGTTTCAATGACTTTAGGTCCAGTAATAAACATTTGACTCGACTTTTCCACCATAAATACAAAATCAGTAATCGCTGGTGAATAGACAGCACCGCCCGCACATGGACCCATAATTACCGAGATTTGCGGAATGACACCGGAATAAATTGCATTTCGGTAAAAAATATGTCCATACCCATCTAATGAGACAACGCCTTCCTGAATGCGTGCCCCGCCGGAATCATTTAAACCGACAAAAGGGGCTCCATTTTTCGCTGCTAAGTCCATGACATTAGCAATCTTCTTGGCATGCATTTCCCCTAATGCTCCGCCAAAAACAGTAAAATCTTGGGAAAAAAGATAAATAGGCCGACCATTTACTTTTCCGTAACCAGTCACCACTCCGTCCCCTGGCCCCTTTTGCTCATCTAGACCAAAATCATTTGTACGGTGCTCAATGAAAGGATTTAGTTCAAAAAATGTGCCTTTATCTACTAAAAGATCGATTCTTTCCCTAGCAGTCAATTTGCCTTTTTGATGCTGTTTCTCAATTCTCTCATCGCCGCCGCCCAACTCAACCTCACGACGTTTATCATACAACTCATTTATTTTTTCATAGATGTCTATCATTTTACCCCTTCATCCCTTTCTTCTCACAAAGCTCGAATAAAACCCCAGATGTCGATTTTGGATGCATGAAAGCAATATTTGCCCCACCAGCCCCAGGTCTTGGCTGCTCATCAATCATACGTATCCCTTTTTCCTTCATTTCGCGAATTCTTTCTTCGATCGAATCCACCCCAAGGGCAACATGGTGGACTCCCTCACCGCGTTTTTCGATAAATTTGGCAATGGTACTTTCCTCTGAAGTGGGCTCAAGCAGTTCAAGCTTAGTACTTCCTGCCTGTAAAAAGGCAACTCTTACCTTTTGAGTATCCACCTCTTCGATCCCTACCAAAGGCAGATTTAACACATCGGTATAAAAAGAAAGCGTTTTCTCAAGAGACTTCACTGCAATCCCAATATGGTCGACTTTTTTAATCATTTTTACCCCTCTGTTCTAAAAATTAAAATTTATTCGACAATAATCTTATTCGTTAAAAAGTTCATAAATCCTTCCTTAATTACTTAGTTGTTCCGTTGTTCATTTTTGCATTTCCTTGTACAATATAAGTAAAGTTTCAATCAGTTAAGGGAGGTACCCATTTTGAAAAGTAAGAAAACGAGAAAAATCATTGTTTATTTAATGTTATTTGCTATGCTTGCCTCAACACTACTCATTGGAATTGGTCAATTTCTGTCATAATATAAAAAAAGGGACTGTTTCCATTTGAACAGTCCCTTTTCCTATTTAATTGCTCCATGATCTTTTGCTAGTGTCTCATATGATTTTTTTGAAGAAATAACTAATACTTTTGTTCCTAATGGAATGATCGGATATAGTGAGGTAACCACTTCATTTTGAGTGCGGATACAGCCTTGAGAGACATATTTGCCGATTGAAGCAGGCTGATTCGTTCCATGGATGCCATAGATTCTTCCATCTGTTCCCTTTGCATCAAAGCCAATCCACCTCGCTCCCAGTGGATTCTTAGGATCTCCTCCAGGGATATTCCCTTTCCGAAAATAAGGTTCTTTGGCCTTTACTGTAATGGTGAAAAGACCTTCAGGTGTCAGCTCTTGTGTTTTTCCCGTTCCGACACTTACAACCGTTTGTACTTTGTTTTCATTAATAAAAGCCATTTCATTTTTACTTTTATTCACAATAAGAAATGGATCACCTGGCATAGGGTTTGGCCCCAAAGGCCAAAGTGGTGACATGAAAAAAGCAATCAGGATTGGCGATAAAATTTTTATCAAAGCAGCCACCTGCCTTTTTTTTCCTAGTTTGCTTCAATCTCCTTCTGTTCATTCACTTTAACCGCTGTTTTTATTCCCTTAAATGAACTTTTAATAATTAGATATTCGTTCATTTCATTTACCAACTGCAGCAGAGCTGCCCTCGTTACAAATTCTTCTCTTGTCTTTGGGAGCTCCATTTCCTCAAATTCCTTTTTCATTTCTCTTAATTTTTCAAGATATATATAAGCTGTATTTCCAGGATGGACATTTTCAGAAAGTTCTTCCAGAAACTCCGCTACCATATGCCCTTGCTTTACCGTCCGGGTAAGGGAAGTGACAATTGGTAAGACACGTTCGATAATTTCAAATTGCTTTTGTCTCATTTTAAAATAATGAAAATATATATTCTCATCTCGTAAAAAATGATTTTCAACATCCTGAAGGGCTATGGCTATCGCTTCATCAAGTAGACGCGCACCAACCGTAATCTCTTTACCATCCCAATTACTATCCCCAGTCCGTAAATAACGTACCATTTCAACGAAGATGATTCTAAAATTCTCCTCAATCTCACTTTGATAATCCTTTAGTTTTTTCTCAACGCTCGGCATATAAAGATTAATAAGTAATGCGACCCCAATACCAATCGTGATTACCCCAAGCTCATTTAGAAAAATGGCCAAGGTTATTTTTTTTGCCATATAAATATGTAGAATAATAACACTACTTGTCACAATTCCGTCAGGAGCCTTCAACATGACAATCGTTGGGATAAAGAAAAATAACATAATCCCAATTACAATTGGATGATAAGCGATTAGCTCAAAAAAAACGGCAGAAAAAGGCATTGCTAATACACAGGCTAAAAAGCGAGCCCATGCTGTTCTGAACGACCTCCGCTTTGTCACCTGGATACATAATATGGTCAGTATTCCTGCAGAAGCAAAGTTCTGCAGTCCTATTTGCTGAGCAAGTAAAATTGAAATGGCTGTCCCAATAGCTGTTTTAATTGTCCGATATCCAATCCGAAATTTCATAGGTACCTCTCCAAATTATTAAAAAATAGGCTGTGTTAAAGATTAATGTTGATTTTGACACACGGTTGATTGAAGTGGAAGGCACGAAGACTCCTGCGGGAGTACGGGGCAGGGGAGACCCCACAGGCGCTAAAAGCGCCGAGGAGGCTCCCCGGCACGCCCGCGGAAAGCGAAGTGCCTGGAACGGAAATCAACAGACTAGTTTAACACAGCATAAAAATAAAAAGATGATCGTTAAGACCATCTTTAGCATATCCTTATTAAAGCATTCTTTTGCAAGAATGTCTTATATTTAAGATTGTGATTTTCTACAATACTTTTTCTAAAAAGTCCTTCGCTCTGCTAGTCCGAGGGTTATTAAAGAATTCCTCTGGAGATCCTTCTTCTAGTAGTACCCCATCATCTAGGAAGATTATTCTATCAGAAACTTCGCGCGCAAAGCCCATCTCATGGGTAACAATGGCCATGGTCATTCCTGATTGTGCAAGATCCTTCATAACATTAAGTACTTCTTTTACCATTTCAGGGTCAAGTGCGGATGTTGGCTCATCAAATAACATTAACTTCGGTTCCATCGCAAGTGCTCGAGCGATCGCTACGCGCTGCTTCTGCCCACCTGATAAATTATTCGGAAAGGCTTTCTCTTTATCAGTAAGACCAACGCGCGCAAGCAATTCCCGGGCTTTTTTCTCAGCAAGTTCCCGCGATTCGCCTTTTACTTTCATCGGTGCATAAGTTAAGTTATCCAAAACCGACAGATGTGGAAATAAATAAAAGTGTTGAAAAACCATACCGATTTGTTCACGGGCTTTCATGATATTCGTTTTGCTATCGGTAAGCTCTTGATTATTAATCCAAACTTTCCCTTTGGTTGGTGTCTCTAATAAATTTAAGCAGCGAAGAAAGGTAGATTTACCAGAACCCGACGGCCCAATAATCGAGACAACTTCTCCACTATCAATATTTGTTGAAATATTTTTTAATACTTCGTGATTGCCGAACTGCTTATAGAGGTTTTCCACTTTAATCACTGTACTTCAGCCTCCGTTCAAACCGTTTACCTGCCAAAGTCAGCACCATTACTAAAATCCAATAGATGAAACCGACAAAAATTAGTGGTTCAAAATTCCGATACGTATCCGCTCCAACAACCTGCGCACGGCGCATCAAGTCTAAATAACCAATCGTCGAGACGATGGCTGATTCTTTGGTTAAGGTTATAAATTCATTCATAAGTGCAGGTAAAATATTTTTTAGTGCTTGTGGTAATATCAAGTCCTTCATCATGAGACGATAAGGAACTCCTAATGCTTGGGCTGCTTCGGTCTGACCTTTATCAACCGCTTGAATTCCGGCTCTGATAATCTCTGAAACATATGCTGATGAATTTAAGCCAAACGCAAGGATGGATGATAAAAATGGTGAAATGTCATAACCCGTTAATTGCGGAATGGCAAAGTAGATTAACATCAATTGTAAAATTAATGGTGTCCCGCGAAAAATAGATGTATATAGGTCCCCAAACCAATTTAATCCTTTAATTCGTGATATTTTACATAGAGCTAAAATTGTTCCAAGAATAAAACCTAATATAATAGAAATAATAACAAATTTTAATGTAACCCATATTCCCTCTAAAATAAAAGGAATATAAGGCACAATTTGGCTAAAATCCAAATTCATGCCTTACACCTCACTTTATAATTTTCTTTGCAGCACTAGTCTTGTTGAAATTAAGTTTATGCTTATTGCTGGTCTTTTAACCACTTGTCCTTTAATTCTTGAAGTTTTCCATTTTCTTCTAAGTCTTTAAGAACTTTATTTACTTTTTCAGTTAAGTCACTGCCTTTAGGAAAAGCAACGGCCATTCCTGGAGAGCTTGTTGTCGGATCATCAAATCCGGCTAAACCTTGTTCCTTGATATATCCTGTTGCAACAGATTTATCCATATAAGCAACCTGGATTCGATTTGATAATAGTTCTTGAATTAATGTTGTTGCATTATCTAATGGCTTCAGTGTAAAATCAACCTTTTTTTGAAGAGTTTTTGCACCCTCTTCTTGAATGGTTCCCAACTGTACTCCAACTGTTTTTCCTTTAAGATCATCGATTGTTTTAATTTTAGAATCTTTTAGCGTGATAAACATCTCACCTGAATGGTTATATGCTGTTGAGAAATCAACATTTTGCTTACGCTTTTCAGTTGCAGACATACCAGCAAGTACCATGTCCACACGTTTTGCCTGTAATGCACCGATTAACCCATCAAACTTCATGTCTTTTATGTCTAGTGTGTAACCTAATTCTTTAGCAATGGCATTAGCTAAATCAATATCAAAGCCCTCGACCTTACCTGATGGGTCTCTTGATTCAAATGGAGCAAAATCTGCTGAAGTAGCCATCGTTAGTACTTTCTTATCAGCTGTTTTTTCTCCATTTGCCCCGTCTTTATTGCTCTGACCGCAAGCAGCCAAAGCCACTAATGTTAAAATCATCGTAAAAAATAATATTGTTTTTTTCATGATTTATCCTCCTATGATATGTAATATCTGCTTTCTTTGATTTGAATTTTTATTCAACAAAACGAATATTAACACATAGAATTTATTTTGAAAAGATATTTTCCTAATATAAAAATATTCTAAAGATTCTGCACCTAATTATATTAAAATAATATTAATATCCATATAAAAAAGCACCTCAATGAGAAAGAGATGCTTTTAAAAATACAGTTAACTTAATACTGTTTGACTAAATTCATTTTTCATTTTTTCCAATGCTTCTTTGTTAGTTATTAAATCATATCCAGTTAAAGCGAGGGCCAAAGCTCCTCTTGAAAGAATCTCGTGGGTGTTATCGGTGATGGTTAAGTCAGCAAACTCCCTTGTGTGAGCAATTAATCCAGGTGAATCAAGACCAATATAAGGATGAACGGCTGGCACAACATGACTGACATTTCCCATATCTATGGAACCGTATGAGTCTTTCGCTTTCTTTACTTGCTTCACACCGGTAGTTAACAGATTGGCAGTAAATAGCTGGGAAAGTGTTTGATTGGTCACCATATTATCATAGCTAAGTTCATAATTTTCGATGTGAACCTCTGCCCCTGTCATCGAAGATGCCCCTTTTGCAATACCAATTACCTTTTGAACCACTTCATTTAGATAGCTGCGATCTTTGGCACGAACATAAAACTGTGCTACGGCTTTATCTGGGACAATATTCGCTGCTACTCCGCCTTCTTTAATAATTCCATGGATTCTAACATCTGAAGTCACATGTTGACGGAGCGCGTTGATCCCATTAAATAATTGAATGACTGCATCAAGTGCATTAATTCCCATCTCTGGGGAAGCCGCCGCATGACTGGTCCTGCCTCGGAAATCGAACTGAATCGCATCCATTGCTAGAGATTCACCACTTTCATAGGATTCATCAGCAGGATGTAAAATCATTGCAGCATCGATATCATTAAAAATGCCCTGTTCAGCCATCGGCACTTTGGCACCATTTGTTTCTTCAGCGGGTGTTCCTAAGACAACCACACGTCCGCCAATTTCATCTACCACTTTACTTAAAGTCACTCCAGCCCCAGCACTCATGGTTCCTATCAAATTATGGCCGCACCCATGCCCAACCTCAGGTAACGCGTCATATTCAGATAAATATGCAATTGTTGGTCCATCCTTTTTGCTATCATAAACGGCTTTAAACGATGTCGGCCTGCCAACAATTCCCTTTTCAACGACAAAATTATGTTCTTCTAGGAACTCTATTAACCGTTTACTAGATTCAAATTCTTGATCACCTAATTCAGGATGATAGTATAGTGTATCACTTATCTCCCATAATCTATTTTGAATTTTTTCTAAATAATTTTTTAATACATCCTTCATGATGAAATACTCCTCTTTATTATGATTAAAATTGCGAAATAATTAATAAATATACATTAAAAAATTCATTTCGACAAGAAAAAAAGCCAAATCTTATGATATGGCTCTTTTCGTATTCATTTATTATACCTCTTCACAATGTTGATCAAATTCATTTTGAAGTTTAGATACAACGGTTGCAGGGTCATAGCCCTCTATTTGATGTCTTTCCACCATTGATATAATCTTACCGTCCTTTAAAAGGGCAAATGAGGGTGAGGATGGTGGATAACCAGTGAAATAGCTTCTAGCCTTTTCAGTTGCTTCTTTATCCTGTCCTGCAAAAACAGTGACAAGATGATCAGGGCGCTTATCATAATGCAGGGCATGTGCTGCTGCTGGACGCGCCACGCCTCCAGCGCAACCACATACGGAATTAATCATGACTAAAGTAGTCCCTTTTTGATCAAGTGCTGCTTCCACTTCCTCAGGTGTTGTCAATTCTTTATATCCGGCAGACACGATTTCTTGTCGTGCCTGTTTCACAACATCATTCATAAAGAAATTAAAATCCATGCTCATTAAGTTCACTCCTTAGATTTATGACTATACTTACATATTAACAGTAAAAATATGTTTTTTTCAAATGTAGCATCTTAATACTTTAGAAGAATTTAATGACCGCTTCACTTTTCTTTCCAATAAATAGTAAATAACTCATCTACAGCTGTAGCCACTGTCTTTTCACCAGCAATTACTTCATTTTCTAAAGTAGATAGAGCACTTTTCACTCCAATATGATGAAAGAAATGAAATTGAAGTTGGTCAGTAATCATCGAATAGAGCCATTCCTTCGCCTGAATTCTTCTTCTTTCAACTAGCACACCTGATGTTTTACCTTTTTGCTCAAAAGACTGTATTACATTCCATACCTCACTTATCCCCTCTTGAGTCAACGAAGAACACGTATAAGCTTTAGTAGCCCAGCCCTTTGTGGCTGGATGAAGAAAATGAAGGATACGGTTATACTCTTTTCTCGTCTGCTCAGCGATTGGTTTGTTCTCCCCATCTGCTTTATGAACTAGGACGGCATCAGCCAATTCCATAATCCCTTTCTTCATCCCTTGCAATTCGTCGCCCGCACCGGTAAGAACTAACAGCATGAAAAAGTCTACCATATCTCTAATAATTACTTCACTTTGCCCAACCCCGACAGTTTCGATTAAGATGACATCAAAACCGGCTGCCTCACAAATTAACATCGCCTCTCTCGTCTTCCGATGAACCCCGCCTAGTTTTCCTGCAGTTGGAGAAGGACGGATAAAGGCGCGAGGGTTCCTTGCTAAATGCTCCATCCTTGTCTTGTCACCAAGAATACTGCCACCGCTTATGCTTGAGCTTGGGTCAATGGCTAATACGGCTACTCGATGTCCTAAGCTGCAAAGGTACGTACCAAAGGTCTCAATAAAAGTACTTTTCCCTGCACCGGGGACACCAGTTATTCCAATTCGAATAGCTTGGCCACTTTTAGGCAGGAGTTTCTGCAGGAGTTGCTGTGCTTTTTGAAAATGCTGCTCTGCATTGCTCTCAACAAGCGTAATCGCCCTAGCTAAAAGACTCCTATCGCCCCTTATTACTCCTTCATAAAGCTCCTCTACCGTCGGTTCAGAATTTCTCCGCTTTTGAAAACGGATATTTGGTTGGATGGATTCCGTTTGTTCTTCAAGCTCCTGACCTTTTCTTATTACACTTGAACAATTATCTGGTTGGTTTGGATCGCTCCATTCTGGCTTTTGGTCAAGAGTCATTATTGTGACACTTCCTCATAACCGAGTTTGTGATAAATCTCTTTGATGACTTTTTGTGCGGCAACTGGAATAATCGTCCCCGGTCCAAAAATAGCTGAAGCACCGTGATCATATAAAAATTGATAATCCTGCGCCGGAATGACCCCGCCAATCACGACCAAAATATCATCTCTGCCGAGTTTATTTAATTCCTCGACTAATTGCGGGAGAAGCGTCTTATGACCTGCGGCAAGCGAACTTATCCCAATCACATGAACATCGTTTTCAACCGCTTGCAGCGCTGTTTCTGCTGGAGTTTGAAATAAAGGCCCAATATCGACATCAAAGCCAAGGTCAGCGAAGGCCGTAGCAATAACTTTGGCACCTCTGTCGTGGCCATCCTGACCCATTTTGGCAATCAGTATTCTTGGTCTTCTGCCTTCATTTTCTAAGAATTCATCCGTCATTTTTTTCACTGCATCGATTTCTTCTTCATTGCTAAAAGCTGTGCTATAAACGCCGCTGATCGAACGAATTACTGCCTTATGTCTGCCAGCCACTTGTTCAATTGCATCGGAAATTTCTCCAAGTGTGGCTCTCGCCCTTGCTGCTTGGACAGCCAATTCTAATAAATTCTGTACACCCGTTTCCGCCGCATTCGTTAATGCAGTAAGCGATTCTTTTACTTTCTTCTCATCTCGATCAGCTTTCAATGTATTTAATTTTTCAATTTGTTTTAAACGAACTGCTGTATTATCGATATCCAAAATATCAATCGCTTCTTCCTTTTCTAGTCGATAGCGATTGACACCGATGATTGTTTCCTTCCCAGAATCGATTTGTGCCTGTCTTCTGGCTGCAGCTTCTTCAATTCTCATCTTTGGAAGGCCAGTTTCAATTGCCTTGGCCATACCACCTAGATTTTCAATTTCTTCAATGTGTGACCAAGCTCTATTAACCAATTCATCGGTTAATTTTTCAACATAGTAAGAACCTGCCCAGGGATCGATGACATTAGTAATCCCCGTCTCCTCTTGCAAAAATAATTGTGTGTTACGGGCAATCCGTGCAGAAAAATCGGTTGGCAGTGCGATTGCTTCATCCAAGGCATTCGTATGCAATGATTGGGTATGTCCCATTGCAGCAGCATGTGCTTCTATCAAGGTACGAGTGACATTATTAAATGGATCTTGCTCAGTCAAACTCCAGCCGGATGTTTGCGAATGTGTCCGTAACGCTAATGATTTTTCGTTTTTTGGAGAAAATGATTTCATCATTTTTGCCCAAATCAATCGAGCAGCGCGCATTTTAGCTACTTCCATGAAGTAATTCATCCCAATTGCCCAGAAAAAGGACAATCTTGGTGCAAATGAGTCGATATCAATACCTGCCTTAAGACCTGTACGTACATATTCCAAACCATCTGCAAGAGTGTATGCCAGCTCTAAATCAGCTGGTGCTCCCGCCTCCTGCATATGATAACCGGAAATACTAATACTATTAAACTTTGGCATGTGTTTGGACGTATATTCAAAGATATCTGCTATTATTTTCATAGACATTTCAGGTGGATATATATAGGTATTTCGAACCATATATTCTTTTAAAATATCATTTTGAATGGTACCAGCCAGTTTCTCCTGACTTACACCTTGTTCTTCAGCAGTCACGATGAAAAAGGCAAGGATCGGCAGAACTGCCCCGTTCATGGTCATTGATACAGACATCTGGTCTAATGGTATTCCCTCAAACAATGTCTTCATATCAAGAATGGAATCGATCGCAACACCTGCTTTACCGACATCACCAACTACTCGTGGATGATCGGAGTCATAGCCGCGATGTGTGGCTAAATCAAAAGCAACTGATAATCCCTTTTGTCCCATTGCTAGATTTCTACGATAGAATGCATTGCTTTCCTCAGCTGTTGAAAAACCTGCATATTGTCTAACTGTCCAGGGACGGTTGACATACATGGTTGGATACGGACCTCTTGTATAAGGAGGGAGCCCGGGAAGATCATCAATATGCGGTAGATCATTACGATCCTCTTTTGTATAAAGCGGTTTTAGACTGATTTGTTCATTCGTCTCAAACAGTAAATCATCGATCGCACCATTTATTTCTTGATCGACTTTTTGCTGCCACTCTTCTTTGGTGATAAATTTCTGTTCTTCAAATAAGGATATATTTTGAAAATCAGGCTTTTGTTTCTTCAACCTTACCCACCTCCAACTCACTTAGAATGGACAACAGCGTTTCATAGCAATTGCTTTTCACATGGATAAACTGCTTAATACCTTCGTCCATCCACAGATCCTGTTTTTCTTTTTCTGGCAGTCCAGCTAAGTAAAAAGACCGCTCAGGATATTCAGTTTTAAGAATCTTTAGAATGTCATGTCCAATTATTTCATATTGATCATTCGTTCCGCATAAGCAATAGTGGCTTGCAGGATGTTCTAATACGAATTGTCTGGCATTCTCAACAGTTAAAACGGAATTACTTATAAGTGCTTCCAAACCTCCGGCTGCGAGAAACCCCTTCATAAAATCAAGCCTTGCTTTATGCTGTTTTAGTCCCCCGAGACAAATCATACCTACAGTGGGCTTAGATCCTACTTTTCCTTCGAGATTTGCTGACTTTTTTCGTAATTCTTCGAATGGTTCTGCCAATCTACGATTTGGAATAGCCTCTATATTTATTAATGAGTTTTCATCATTTGCAAAATATGAATTTTTCTCTGGCAGGTTTTTATATGTAACCACTTCATCAAGATTGGCGTAGACATTTGTTCCCACAATACTTTTCCTTCTTGTTTGGATATCATGGATCTTTTTTTCAGAGACCGCTGCAATTTCTTGTTGCAGCCATTTGGATTTTAGTACTTCTAACATGCCTCCATGTCCGTCAATATGTTTAAAAAATCCCCAAGCTTTTTCGGCAAGTTCATTGGTTAGATGCTCCACATACCAAGAACCTCCTGCAGGATCAATAACCTTTTGCAGATGTGCTTCTTCTTTCAAAAGCAATTGAGTATTTCTAGCAATTCTATCCGAAATCGACGTGACACATGTGAGTTCATCGAAAGGACTCACATGCAGGTATTGAATACCCCCAACCACGGCCGCAAAAGCTTCATTTCCAGCCCTTAGGAGGTTAACATATGGGTCATGTATAGTTTTTGTGTAAGTGGAAGTTTCAACAGAAATATTCATCCTGGAACTATCTTCATTCGCTCCATAAACACTGCTCACACGGCTCCATAGGACTCGGGCAGCTCGAAGCTTAGCGATTTCCATGAAAAAATTGCTGCCAATGGAGAATTGGAAAATCATTTTTGTAAAAATTGTATCTAAATCCATGCCTGAATCCTGAAGATGTTCGAGATAGAATATCCCCTCAGCTATTGCAATTCCCAGTTCTTGAGCTGCACTTGCACCACCATTATGATAGGCACTAGTATCAATTAGAATTGTACGTAAATTAGGAAACTTTACAGCCGATTTACTAATGTTTTTACCCCAGTCTTTTAGAAATGCTTCTGAAATAACTCCTTCTTTAGCAAAAATGGCAACTGGATCTGAACCAATGTATCCACTGATTTTTTCTCCAGCATCTTCTTGTTCTACTATTCCTTCTAATTCAGATAGAAAAGTGGATTGTAATTCTTTAGCGTCGATTGAAAATGGATATCTCTTATATGAATCTCCTAAAACTTTTACTAAGTTTTGCTTCCCACTTAGGAGACTTTTCGAGACATGAAATGAAATGGCTGTTTGTCCTTTTATAAGTGCTTGTTTGAGTTTCGCCTGCAGATCTTCTACCGATTGAAAGGATAGTCTTTGGGCAACCTTCCAATCATTTGTCAGATAACCTAATGGATAGATCCCTCTTCTAAAATCCGAACCTCCTGGGTATTCCGGTACCTGACACTCATCTTGACGAGTATAAAGCGGTTTCAAAATAATGTTTTCATATGTAGTAGTTTGTAAAGATTCAACCGATTTTCCTTTTAAGGATTGCTCTGCCTTTTCTGTCCATGCTTGTTCTGATATTGAAGGAAAAGACTGGTTCTTTAAATTATTCAAACTTCTCATCCCCCTCTCGACTTAATTGAATTAAAATTCAAATAATTCTACCTACAACTATTTTATGGCACAAACACATTTCAAGCAATCTAAAAACAAACAACCGCTTCCATGCTTGGTAGCGGTTGTTTTGTTTTAATAAATCGAAGTCGTTGATTTTGAAGTATTTTCTAGTATTTCCTTCACTCGCTGTAAGAAACGTCCGCAAACGAGGCCATCTAATACTCTATGATCGAGAGACATACATAAATTTACGATATCACGAACAGCAATCATTCCATTATTCATGACGACTGGCCGTTTGACGATAGACTCCACTTGAAGAATAGCTGCTTGAGGATAATTGATGATACCCATTGATTGAACAGATCCAAAAGAACCCGTATTGTTCACCGTGAAGGTTCCGCCTTGCATGTCTTCAGATCTTAGTTTCCCGGTTCTCACTTTGACTGCAAGCTCAGATATTTCACGTGCAATCCCTTTAATCGTTTTTTCATCGGCCTGTTTAATGACAGGAACATATAGGGCGTCATCTGTTGCCACTGCAATGGAAATATTGATATCTTTCTTTTGAATGATTTTATCCCCTGCCCACATAGAATTGATTTGTGGGAATTCTTTTAACGCTTGTGCAACAGCCTTCACAAAGAATGCAAAGAAAGTTAAATTAAAGCCCTCATTTTTCTTAAATTCATCTTTTATTGAGTTACGGTACTCCACCAAATTCGTGGCGTCCACTTCAATCATTGTCCAAGCATGCGGTGCTTCGTGTTTGCTCCTAAGCATATTTGCGGCAATTGCTTTACGAATACCTGTGACTGGAATCTCAATGTCGCCAACGGCTACTGGAATATTCACAGCTTGAGCAGGTGCCGTTGACTGGGCAACTGGCTGAACCGTTGCTTGTTTTGGTACCTTGGTAACTTCAGGCTCAGCTTTTGGTTTAACATCTTGTCCTGCCTCAGGAATATTACCTGATTCAATTAGTTTTAAGAGATCTTTCCGCGTAATTCGCCCGCCTGCACCGGTGCCTGACACCCTAGTTAAATCAATGCCATGTTCTTGAGAAATTTTAAGGACAGCAGGCGAGTAACGTGCTTTGTTGCCATGATCAGCTTTTTCCACATTTTCTGGAGTATTTGATGGTGTGCTTGTGCCAGCTGCAGCAGGTGCTTCTTCGGGAACCTCTTCAGTTGTTCCACCTTCCAACGCTATCGTGCAAATTTGCTCCCCAACGGCTAAGGTATCCCCTTCTTCAGCAATTAGTTCCTTTATTACACCTGTAAAGGAGGATGGAATTTCCGCATTTACCTTATCTGTCATTACTTCTGCCAGGGGGTCGTATTTATTTACTTTATCTCCTACAGATACAAGCCATTTGCTGATCGTACCTTCGGTTACGCTCTCCCCTAACTGAGGCATTTTAATTTGTTCAATTACCACTATTTACACACTCCTATTGTCAAGCACTGGCGCCTAACCCCTTTCAGTTGCCAGGGCTTTCGTTTTAATACTCAGCTAGTTCACGCATCGCTTTTTCGACTTTATCAGGATTTACCATAAAGAATTTTTCCATTGTTGGCGAGTATGGCATAGCTGGTACATCTGGTCCAGCTAATCTCATAATTGGCGCATCTAATTCGAATAAACAATTTTCTGCAATAATTGCAGCAACTTCACTAATAATACTGCCTTCTTTAGTGTCCTCTGTAACAAGGAGAACTTTACCGGTTTTCGATGCCGCCTCAATGATGGCTTCTTTATCCAGAGGATAGACAGTTCTCAAATCAAGAATATGAGCGGAGATACCATCTTTCGCTAATTTTTCCGCTGCTTGAAGGGCAAAATGAACACATAGCCCATACGTAATGACGGTAATATCTTCTCCCTCGCGCTTTACATCTGCTTTTCCTATTGGCAGGGTATAATCATCTGAAGGTACCTCACCTTTAATTAATCGATACGCCCGCTTATGCTCGAAAAATAAAACTGGGTCATTGTCACGGACAGCGGCCTTTAACAGACCTTTTGCATCGTAAGGTGTGGATGGCATAACAATTTTTAATCCAGGCTGATTTGCAAATACTGCCTCAACGGATTGGGAATGATAAAGTGCACCATGAACACCACCGCCATAAGGAGCACGAATAACCATCGGACAACTCCAGTCGTTATTGGAACGATAGCGGATTTTCGCTGCTTCTGAAATAATTTGATTCACTGCCGGCATGATAAAGTCAGCAAATTGCATTTCGGCAATCGGACGCATGCCATACATCGCTGCACCAATTCCTACGCCAGCAATAGCTGATTCAGCAAGTGGTGTATCAATGACTCGGTCTTCCCCAAATTGGTCATATAATCCTTGGGTTGCCTTAAATACCCCGCCTTTTAACCCAACATCTTCCCCAAGGACAAAAACTTTTGAATCTCTTTCCATTTCTTCTCGCATTGCCATTGTAATGGCATCAATATATGAAATTATCGCCATGTTTCATCCCCCTTACAAGTCCGCATAAACAAATTTCAGCGCATCTTCAGGTGCAGAGTACGGTGCATTTTCTGCATAGTCTGTCGCCTCATTGACAAGCTTCATTACGCGGTCATTAATTTCTTTTTCTAACGCATCATCCATGACACCTGTTTCCTTTAAATATGCCCCAAAGGTAATAATTGGATCTTGGGTTTTTGCTTTGGCAACCTCATCTGGTGCACGGTAGGAACGGTCATCATCATCAGAAGAGTGCGGCGTTAGACGATAAGAAATGGTTTCAATTAACGTTGGTCCTTCTCCGCGTCGACCTCGCTCTGCTGCTTCCTTCACTGCTTTATAAACCTCTAGTGGATCGTTTCCATCAACAGTGAACCCTGGCATACCATAACCTATCGCACGGTCGGAAACTTTTTCACACCCCAATTGTTTTTCGATTGGAACGGAAATTGCGTATTTGTTATTTTCACACATAAAAATAACAGGAAGTTTATGTACACCTGCAAAATTGGCGCCCTCATGAAAGTCCCCTTGGTTAGAAGAGCCCTCTCCGAAAGTTACAAAAGTTACGAGATCTTTTCTTTCCATTTTCCCGGCAAGGGCAATACCAACAGCGTGTGGAACTTGAGTTGTTACAGGAGAAGAACCTGTGACAATCCGATTTTTCTTTTGGCCAAAGTGACCTGGCATTTGCCTGCTGCCTGAGTTAGGGTCTTCCGCTTTTGCAAATCCTGAAAGCATCAATTCCCTCGGAGTCATACCAAAAGTTAAGACCACACCCATATCACGATAATACGGAAGAACATAATCTTTTTCACGATCAAGCGCAAATGCAGCCCCTACTTGTGCTGCCTCCTGCCCTTGACAGGATATAACGAAGGGAATTTTCCCGGCACGGTTTAATAACCACATCCGCTCATCAATACGGCGTGCCAATAGCATAGTTTCGTACATTTCCAATACTTTTCCGTCATTTAAACCTAAAGCATCATGACGCTTTTCTGTCATCTATTTCTTACCTCCTAATGTTCGAATGAAAAAAATCACTTAAGAATGAATCGCTTTCCCATCAACGGCAAGTGCTGCCTCACCAATGGCTTCTGAAAGAGTTGGGTGTGGATGAATTGTATGTGCAATTTCCCAAGGGGTCGCATCTAATACCATCGCAAGTCCTGCTTCCGTAATCATATCAGTTACATGTGGTCCAATCATATGCACCCCTAGAATATCATTGGTCTCTTCATCCGCAACAATTTTCACAAATCCGTCCGATTCTCCAAACACAAGCGCTTTCCCAATCGCTCGGAAAGAAAACTTCCCTGTTTTGACTTTATGACCGTTTTCTATCGCTTGGTCTTCTGTTATTCCCACACTAGAAACCTCAGGGTTGCTATAGATACATCTAGAAACTAAATGATACTGCATTGGCGAAGGATCTTTTCCGGCAATATGTTCGACAGCAATGATTCCTTCATGCGATGCCACATGGGCAAGTTGTAATCCCCCAATTACATCGCCAATCGCATAAATATGTGATTCTTTTGTTTGGAAGAATTCATTTGTTGCAATAAAACCATTCTCTACTTGTATTTCTGTATTCTCTAAGCCAATTCCTTCTGTATTTGCCCGACGACCTACAGAAACAAGAATTTTTTCAGCTTTAAATTCTTTCACTGTACCCTTTACTTCTGCAGAAATCGTAACACCATTGTCCTTTACCATTGTTTCAGGGAGGACTTTTGCACTTGTTACCAGTTTAATTCCTTTTTTCTTCATTAAACGCTGCATTTCTTTTGAAATTTCTTTATCTTCTGTCGGAATAATACGGTCAGCATACTCAATAACTGTTACATCAACACCGAAATCATGAAGCATGGACGCCCATTCTATTCCAATTACGCCACCACCAACTATAATAATAGAATTAGGTAGTGTTTCTAAATGCAATGCTTCATCAGATGTCATGACATATTCACGATCAATCTCAAGACCTGGAAGGGTCCTTGGTCTTGAACCTGTTGCAATGATCACATTTTTAGGAAGAAGCATTTCGTTTTCTTCCCCGTTATTCATTTCAACTGAAATAGTTCCTGGCATAGGAGAAAAAATGGACGGTCCTAAGATTCTGCCTATTCCTTCATAGACATCGATTTTACCCTGTTTCATTAAATGTTGTACACCTTTATGAAGTTGGTCAATAATTTTATTTTTTCTTTCTTGTACTTTAGCAAAATTTATTGATACATCACTAGTAATAACCCCGAAATCCTCACTATTCTTTGCAGTTGCAAAAACCTCAGCACTCCTAAGCAGTGCTTTACTTGGTATACACCCTTGATGCAGACATGTCCCGCCAAGTTTCCCTTTTTCAACAATCGCTGTTTTTAAACCAAGCTGTGAGGCCCTAATAGCGGCGACATAGCCGCCAGTTCCCCCGCCAAGAACTACCAAATCATATTCTTGTGCCACTCTTTTTTCCTCCCCATAACCTTAAATTTTAACTGTTTTAAAATTCCCAGGATAAATTTTTCCCTCTTCTTCGCCTCTTAAGACCCGAAGCGCACCCTCAGCAAGTGCTTGTAGTTCATTTTCACCCGGTTGAACCATTACATCAGCAATCCAATTGATTCTATCGGTAATAGATTTCACAAATCCTTTCCCGTATGCGAGGCCCCCAGTTAGAACAATTGCATCCACTTTTCCAGAGAGAACAGCACTAGCAGCCCCAATTTCTTTAGCCACTTGATAAGCCATTGCGTCATAAATAAGCATTGCCTCTTTGTCGCCTGCTGCTATTCGCTGCTCTACCTTTACCGCATCATTGGTGCCAAGATAACCTACAAGGCCGCCTTGACCAACCAGCATCTTCATAATTTCTTCCCGATAATATTCTCCAGAATAACAAAGGGACACTAAATCCCCAACAGGAACGGTACCGGATCGTTCTGGACTGAAGGGGCCATCCCCATGAAGACCATTGTTTACATCAATGACCTTCCCTTGCTTATGGACACCCACTGTAATACCGCCACCCATATGGGTTACAATTAAGTTTAAGTCGATGTATCTTTTTCCTAACTCCTTGGCAACTCTTCTTGCAACGGCCTTCTGATTCAATGCATGAAAAATACTTTTCCGTTCAATTAAGGAAAATCCAGATATTCTTGCAATTGGTTCAAGCTCATCCACAACAACTGGATCAACGATATAAGAAGGAATATTTAAACCAGAAGCAATTTCATAAGCAATGATCCCGCCAAGATTGGATGCGTGCTGCCCTGCATAACCAGACCGTAAATCTGCTAACATCACATCATTAACTGCATAGGTACCCCCTTCGATCGGACGCAGCAATCCCCCACGTGCACATACAGCCGATAGTTTGGAAAAATTGATCCCTTCATTATCCATTGTTTCCAAAATTGTTGTTTTTCTAAATTCATATTGATCAATAATATTTGCAAAAGAGTTGATTGTCTCAGAATCATGACGAATTGTTTTTTCAAAAATAGAAATATCATTATCGAAAACCCCAATTTTCGTGGATGTCGAGCCTGGGTTGATGACGAGAATCCGATATTCATTATCGTGCAACGTATTTGACCTCCAATTTTATTTTTCAACCTAATTGCCCCATGAAAGGCAAAGACGCTGAATTCCCATTCAGCGCTTTCCAAATACTATTTTTTGTCAAAGGTTGTTATCTTGATATTCTATGACTTAAAATATGATGACCGTTTTGGAGAAATTGGCTTCTTGAATTACGAATTCTTGCAATTCTTTCTTCTGCCATCCTGTCTGCCGCTACGTAAGTTGGAATGCCGTCACGTTTTGAAATTTCAATTACTTTTTCAATGGTGGAATATAGCTGCTCAACCTTTTTCATTGCGCGCTCTTGGTTATAACCATACAATTCATCTGCCACATTGATTACACCTCCAGCATTAATTACATAATCCGGGGCGTAAACGATACCCATTTCATGAATAATATCACCGTGACGGGTATCCTTTAATTGATTGTTCGCAGAACCAGCAATCACTCTTGCTTTTAACTGTGGAATGGTTTCGTCATTAATCGTTGCTCCGAGTGCGCATGGGGCATATATATCACATTCCACACCATAAATTTCATCAGGATCAACAGCTAGAGCACCAAATGCTTCAACCGCACGGTTAACTGCCTCTTTATTAATGTCAGTTACAATCAGCTGTGCCCCTTCTTCATGTAAATATTCGCAAAGTGTATAAGCAACATTTCCAACACCTTGAACAGCCACTACTTTTCCTTCAAGAGAATCCGATCCAAATGCCTCTTTCGCAGCTGCTTTCATACCGCGGTATACACCAAATGCTGTTACTGGGGATGGATTACCAGATGAACCAAACGCTGGAGAAATTCCAGTTACAAAATCTGTCTCTTCATGAATTAAATCCATATCAGCCACTGTTGTACCGACATCTTCTGCAGTAATATATCTTCCGTTTAATCCTTGAATGTAACGGCCAAATGCACGGAACATTTCTTCATTTTTATCTTTTCTTGGATCGCCGATGATAACAGTTTTACCACCGCCAAGATTTAGCCCAGCCGCTGCATTCTTATAAGTCATTCCTTTAGCAAGTCTGAGTGCATCTTCAATGGCAGCCTCTTCAGATGCATACGTCCACATCCGTGTTCCACCTAAAGCTGGCCCTAGGGTTGTATCATGAATAGCAATAATTGCTTTTAATCCTGATTGTTTATCCTGACAGAATACCACTTGCTCATAATCGTATTGTTCCAGGTATTTGAAAATTTCCATGTAAAAATTCCTCCTCAAATGATTGACTATCTATTTTGATGTAGCACAGCATACCGCTAGTGCAATTGAATAAAGCTTACTTTCAGCAGAATCTGATCTGGAAGTTAACACAATTGGTACTTTTGCTCCGGCAATAACGGCGCCCACTTTTGCATTTGCAAAATAAATTAATGATTTATATAAAACATTGCCAACTTCAATGGTTGGTACTAATAAAATATCTGCATTTCCAGCTACATCATTATGAATCCCTTTATGTTCTGCAGCAAGCATTGACACAGCATTATCTAACCCTAATGGACCATCCACAATACAGTCCAAAATCTGTCCTCGTCTATTCATTACCGTTAATGCAGCAGCATCTAATGTAGCTTGCATAGCCGGATTTACTACTTCCACTGCAGCTAGAGGTGCCACTTTCGGTATTTCTATTCCAATTGACCTTGCAACGGAAACTGCATTTTTAATAATTTGTGCTTTCATTTCTAAATCCGGAGCAATATTCATTGCAGCATCTGTAATGATCGTAAAACGATTGAAACCAGGAACTTCAAATGCAGCAATATGTGATAAAACATTTCCTGTCCTCAATCCATGCTCTTTATTCAGGACTGCCTTTAAAAAAATATTTGTGGGAATATTCCCTTTCATCAGGACATTTGCTTCTTTATTAAAGACTGCCTTTACAGCTAATTCTGCCGCTGCAGCAATTGAATCAGCATTGACAACTTTTAAATTAAGTTCGCTAATGTTTGGGTGTTTTTCTTTTATTATGGATTTGATTTTTTCGTCGTCACCGAAAAGAATAAATTTTGCAAGATTTTGTTCTAAAGCAGCGATAACTGCTTCGATGACTTCTAAATCTTCTGCCGCAGCAACTGCAACGGTGTTTATTCGTTCTTGGGCTGCTTTTTCAATTAGTGAATCAAGCAACAAGTTGTCATCAACCCTTTCTCCTTTACTGCAACTCCCATTCTATAATATGCAATTTCCATGCCAAATCACAGTTTATGAAAACGCTTTATCATTCGCATTCAAGTGTGCATTTTTTTTCAAATATGAAATTTATTGCATGCTATTTTTTTCAATCTTGTATTTTTCAATCTTATAATATAAATTCCTTACAGACAATCCAAGCGTTTTTGCTGTTAATGTTTTATTCTCATTCAAACGAAGAAGTGTCTGCTTAATAATTTTAGCCTCAAATTCTTCCATCATATCTGATAATGTACGATCCATAACTACGGAATCAGTAGTATTATTTACAGATGATTCCGTTAGGTTTTGTTGATTTTTTAATTCCGGTAAGTGCTGCACATCTATAAACTGATCATTAAATTTCATAAAAATGATCGCTCTTCCAAGAATATTTTCTAATTCTCGTACGTTTCCCGGCCAGTCATATTCCATTAATTGCTTCAATGCAGACGGGGTAATTCCTTCTACATTCCTTCCATAGTCCTGGCTTATTTTTTGAATTAGCCGCTCATTTAAAAGAGGGATTTCTTCAATACGTTTTCTTAATGGCGGAATATGAATTGGCATACGATTTAATCGATAATATAAGTCTTCCCGAAAGGAGCCTTTAGCAATACCTTTTTCTAAATTGACATTAGTTGCCGCAATAATCCTAACATTAATGGAAATAGGCTTTGTTCCGCCTACTCGGATGATTTCTTTTTCTTGCAGAACCCTGAGCAGCTTTGCCTGCGTATTCACTGGAAGCTCACCGATTTCATCAAGAAAAATACTCCCATTATTTGCTTCTTCAAAAAAGCCTCTTTTTCCGCCTCTCACTGCACCCGAAAAAGCACCCTCTTCATAGCCAAATAGTTCACTTTCCAACAAGGTTTCCGAAATGGCAGCACAATTGACCCTGATAAATTTGTTATATTTCCGGTCACTGGCATTATGTATGGCATGAGCAAACAGTTCCTTCCCTGTACCCGATTCACCTCGCAGGAGGACGGTTGCAGGGGTTTTTGCTCCTAATTTTGCTTGTTCTATCGCCAGCATCATTTCATCGGATTGGCCGACGATATCCTCAAAGGTGTATTTCGCTTCAAGTTTGCGAATGAGTTGGCGTGCACGATTTAATTCCCTGCTTAAAGATTTCATCTCAGACATATCGTGGATAACACCGACACTGCCTTTTAACTTTCCCTTTACAATAATTGGAGCAACATTCACAATAACTTCTCGTTTACTGGGTCCCACTCTCATTGGTACCCCGCGAACAGCTCTTCTCGTTTGCAGCACTTTCATGTGCATACTCTCGCCCTCAGAAATATCGGCTGTGGCAGGTTTGCCTATTACTTGTTCCTGTGTAAGACCTGTAATCCGTGAGTAAGCAGGATTAATAAGAATTCCCCTGCCATTCTCATCCACAACAGAAATGGCATCATCACTAGAATGAATAATGGCCTGAAGCATCGTTTGAATTTCCCGTAAATCTGTAAGTTCCTCTGCAAGATTAACCACTTCAGTGATATCTTTGAAGACAGCAAACGCTCCTATCAAGGTGCCATTTTCCTCGATAATAGGAATCCTCGTAGTAATAATTTTTCGATCATTTTCTAAAACCAGTTCTTGGTTTGCTTCTGTTCTTCTTGACTCAAGGATGAAAGGGAGTCTGCTTGTAGGAATAACTTCGACTACATATTTGCCAATTGCATGTTCCTTTGTTACACCGATAATTTCTTGTGCGCGGGTGTTAAATAAAATGACCTTACCATATTTATCAATAACAACCATTCCGTCATTAGTTGCATTAAAAATAAGTTCTTGCTGGTAGGATTCATTTTTGTGCTTTTCAATGAGATCTTCTTTTTCTTCCATAATCTTTGCAACTAGAAAGGCAACACTTCCTGGAATCAAAACGGTCTGTTTACTTTTTGTATTTCTTAACTCTTGGAATACTACCTCATTTCCAGTAACTTCGATAATAATATCAATCTGGTCAGTTAAATAAGGCTGCCAATCTGTACCAGTATTTATCCCCTCTTTGCGGGCTAACAACATGCCAGGTGCATTTAAATTCCGATCAACGACAACACTTACCTTTAAAACCTCAGATTCTTTTAGGATTTTTAAGATTGCCGTACCACCTTTTCCTGCACCAACAATCATTACGTTTTGCATTTAAATACCTCTCATAAGAAATTTTTTTCATAATATTTAGGAAATCCATGCAACTTTTTTCATATTCATTTTAACTTTAATCACAATTATTGACAAATTATTTCTATGTAATAATATTTTCTTGAGATATAATCAAACTAAGGCTTTCACTTTGCAAAATTTGATATTGGAAGGATTTATTTATGAAGCGAATTATTGCCCTCTTGATTGTATTAATTCCAGGTATCCTAGCTGCTATTGGCATTAAATTAATGCGTGATATGTTATTCGGAATAGTACAAGCACCATTTCCTAATTTATTACTTCAATTTCTAACTGGATTAATCTTTTTTATCGGAGGACTAGGCTTCGTCGCAGGATTTATTTTCCACCGCGATCGAAAAAGAAGCAAAGTTCAAAAGAGATTTAAAAAATAGGCTGTGTTAAAGGTTAATGCTGATTGCACTTTGTTGATTGGGAGTGGAAGCTCCTGGAACAGAAATCAACAAACAAGTATAACACAGCAAAAAAATAAAAAGAGGCCCCTACGGTCTCTTTTCAAATTGCTTTCGTATTGTTAACGCCTTGACTGGGTCATCAGTAATAAGTGCCGTACAATTAATATTAAACAGACGCTGCATATCTACTTCTTTATTTACTGTATAAGGTCGTACAGCAATCCCATTTTCAATGGTTTTAATGATAATTTCATTAGATATCGCAGAATGTTTGGGATGAATCCCTTTTGCTCGAATTGCTTTAGCATAGACCCATGGCATGTAAATTCCCTCAAGAAATAGAGGAGCTGTTTCTATTTCCGGTGCGATACTGTAGGTATAGACAATACTATAATGATTAAAAGAGGAAATAATAATTCTATCCACTAACTTATATTTGTAAATAAGCTGAATGACTTTTTCTTCCAACCCTCTATAGGGAATAAGTCCATTTTTCAGTTCAATATTACATAACAATTTATTTGTAGATAGCCACTCCAACACTTCCGTTAATGCTGGAATTGGTTCCATTTTGCTGTTTTTATTATTCGCATTCAACTTTCTTAAATCTTTATATAAAAAATCTTTGACAAACCCTTTACCATTCGTAGTTCGATCAACTTTTTCATCATGAATGACAACTATTTCGCCGTCCTTAGTTAATTGTACATCCAATTCTAATCCGTCAGCTCCGGCTTTTTCTGCTTCTATAAAGGCTGTTAGTGTATTTTCGGCAAAAGAAGCGGAATAACCACGGTGCGCAAAAATTTGAGTCATCTTTTCACTTCCCAACTTCAATATAGGAGGATTACTAATGAAACCCTTACAGTTATCACCTGAAACGGCCATAAAGCTTTCCCAAAAGTTAAATGTTCCGATAGAACAGCTTATGCATATGCCTCAACATATTCTTATTCAAAAACTGATGGAACTAGAGAATGAAAAGAAATAATTCTCTAAAAAGCTTGATTCAACTTTAAAGAATGAGAAAAGCCTTCATTTTTGTGATGAAGGCTTTTCTCATTGTTATTCAGTTCAAGACGCCTTGTGCTCTAGACGAAGCTTGTCAGCAACCATTGCAATGAACTCGGAATTGGTTGGCTTTGCTTTAGACATACTGACCGTATAGCCGAACAGCGAGGAAATAGAATCAATATTTCCACGGCTCCAAGCTACTTCTATCGCATGACGGATGGCTCGTTCCACACGGCTTGCAGTCGTATTGTATTTTTTTGCGATATCTGGATATAACACTTTCGTAATGGAACCTAAAAGTTCGATATCATTATAAACCATGGAGATGGCTTCTCGTAAATATAAGTACCCTTTAATATGGGCTGGGACACCAATTTCATGAATAATACTTGTAATACTGGCATCTAAGTTTTTAGGTTTTTGTTCAGTTTGAGTACGGTAGGTGGAGGATGTTGATTTTCGGGTAAAAGAGTTAGTATTTCCACTAACTTGTCTAATATGGCTGCCTAGATTCTCCATATCAAATGGTTTCAAAATAAAGTAGGATGCACCAAGTTCAACCGCTTTTTTCGTAACATCTTCCTGTCCAAATGCGGTTAACATGATTACATTCGGCAAAACTCCTTTTTTAATTTCACGGAGGCGCTCTAATACTGCTAAGCCATCTAGGTGGGGCATGATTATATCTAAAACTAGAACATCAGGATCCGTTTGCGATAACATTTCTAAACATTCCTGACCATTGTGGGCAATCCCTGCAACTTCCATATCATCCTGGGACGAAATAAAGTCCTCTAATAATCCTACTAGTTCCCTATTGTCATCAACGACACATACTTTGATTTTCTTCACTTCCAGTTCCTCCTCAGGGTTCAGTTCATAACCTCTATTTCAACTTACATTCCTAATCAGTTGTATTCTCCTAATTATATTCTAAATTAGAAATTCGACAATGCAACAAAAATTCCTCTCATTTTTTTAATATTTCTTAAAATAGTGATAAAATCTTATCTTTTCTTTGTTTTTCTCACCTTTTCGACGTAAAACGCGTTTTTTCCAATGTTTGGGTTATTTTTGTCGAAAAACTTTTATGTAATGGCTGTGTTAAACTTGGCTGTTGATTTCCGTTCCAGGCACTTCAATCAACAAAGTGTAAAAATTCAACATTAACCTGGAACACAGTCAATGTAAAAAAAGCAAAATAGGGATTTTTCCTATTTTGCTCCCAATTGTTAACTTGCTTTATTTTTTGGCATTTCATATATGTTAATTCCAGCTTCATCTAACATCCATTCGATGTGTACTCCGTATCCGGAGGTTGGATCATTAACAAAAACATGTGTAACAGCGCCAATTAGTTTTCCATCTTGAATAATTGGGCTACCGCTCATCCCTTGAACAATTCCTCCTGTTTTTTTAAGGAGTTTAGGGTCGGTTACTTTGATTACCATGCCTTTGGTTGCTGGAAACTTTTGCGGAATTGTGCTTACGATTTCAATATCAAATTCTTCTACTCGGTCATTATTTACAACCGTTAAAATTTTAGCAGGTCCTTCTTTTACCTGATGCGATAAGGCAATCGGCAGTGGTTTATCCATAACACCATTTTTTAAATCTTTGACCATCTCTCCAAAAATTCCAAATGGACTATTTTTTTGGATATTCCCAACTATCTCACGGTCCGACGAAAAGCGTGCAAGCTTTTCACCCGGGTCTCCGTTACTCCCTTTTTCAATAGAAGTAACCGTGGAACGGACAATTTGGCCGTCCTCTACAACGATCGGTTGTTTTGTATCCATATCAGATATTACATGCCCTAGGGCACCATATTTTTTTGATTGTGGGTGAATAAATGTCATTGTTCCAATTCCTGCTGCAGAATCCCTAATATACAAACCAAGCTTATAATTGTTTTCCCCTTTTTCTTTTAATGGGGTAAGTTTTGTAGTAAATTTTCCACTTTCTCGACTAATAACCATATTGAGCGCTTTACCTTCTTGTCCAGCAGATTGCACATATGGTGCCACATCCGTCATTTTTTCTATTTTATTACCATTTATTTCTGTAATGATATCCCCAATTTTTATCCCTGCAATTTCACCTGGAGACTTTTTTCCCGAAATGGTATTGATTAAATGGTGGCCCACTACCAATACACCTACGGTATTTAACTTCACTCCAATCGACTGTCCGCCTGGTATAACCCTAAAATCTTTTAATACACGTACATCTACCTTCTTGATCGGTATCCCCGCATATTCTAACAGCATTTCATTTTTACCATTTTTAGATGCCGCCATTGAAACCGTGTGTTTTCCTTCATCCAAAGTGATATTTGAATTTTGAGAAACCAAAGAGGCTGATACCGGTACAGCCTTTTGAAAAGTATAGTCTTGTCCTTCGAAAACCGTAATAGTCTTGGGTATCGCGAGATATTGCTGTATAGGCTGAAAAAAAATAAGGCTAATTAATGAAACAAGGAGAATTCCACCAATAATCTTTCTAATTAGTTCTAACTTCAAATTTTTTCACTCTCCTCGCTTCTTTTCATTAAACTTAAATGGCTACATCTTTAATTTTGCCTCCTTGACAATCATTTATAACTTGGTTCAACATAAAAAAGCTACCCGAAATGGATAGCATTACAATTTTTATTAAAAATATAGTAAATATAGCTTTTCTGAATGGAAAAATGTCTAAAACTAACGATTAAGTCGGATCAGTGCTCCACTGCCGCTTTTCTTACTCTCTGCAGCTAAATATAATAATTCTTCAGCATGTTTTTTTGTAAGGTCGGTTATTTCAGATCCAGAAATCATCCGGCCGATTTCATTAATTTTATCTTCAAGCTGCAATGGAGTAACAGAAGTCTTTGTTCTTCCGCCTTTAATAAGTTTGGAAATAAACAAGTGTATATCGGCCATCGCAGCAACCTGTGGCAAATGCGAAATACATAAAACCTGGGAAAGGCTTGCCACCTTATAGATCTTCTCGGCAATAGACTGAGCAACCCTGCCGCTCACCCCTGTATCTACTTCATCGAAAATAATTGAAGTCACGCCTTGATGCTGAGAGAAAATACTTTTTAATGCCAGCATCATTCGTGATAATTCCCCTCCTGAAGCAACTTTTGATAAAGGCTTTAGTGGCTCACCAGGATTAGTTGATATGTAAAATTCGACATGGTCCACCCCATTTTTGGTAAACTGCATTGGGTTAGACTCAAAGCGAATTTCAAAAACAGTCTTCGCCATATACAACTCTTTTAACTCTTTATGTATTAACTTTGTAAGTTTGTCAGCCCATTTTAGACGAATTTCCGTTAATTGTTTTGCTTCTAGCATTAAGTCTTTTTTTATCGAGGCTAATTCTTTTTCTAATTCGCTTATATGCGTTTCTTTATTTTGTAATGTTTCAATTTCTTCTTCAATATTTCTGGCGTATTCTAATATTTCATCAATGGTTTTACCATATTTCCGTTTTAGGCGATTAATTTCATTTAGGCGATCTTCAATTTCGTGCAACCGCTGAGGATCAAACTCTAATGCATCTAATTCAGTTCTTAAGGACCGTGCAGCATCCTCCAATTGGTAGTAGCTGTTTGAAACCGCTTCATACATGTCCTTATATGCGCTATCAATGGCAGCAGCATCCTCGAGATGCCCCATTACCATACTAATCCAATCAAGCCCCTTTTGTTCCCCTTGTAAGGCGTTATGACTCGATTGAAGAGCTTCGAACACTCGTTCAAAATTATTCAGTTTTCTTTTTTCTTCAAAAAGTTCTTCATCTTCATTTATCTTTAAATTTGCATTTTGGATCTCATCCAATTGAAACGAAATAAGATCGAGCCGATGGGCAGTCTGTTGGTCATTTTCACTTAATGCTTTTAACCTTTGCAATGTTTGCTCATAACGCCGAAAAACCTGCTGATATTCCCCTTGAGATGGAAAAATATCATCCGCACCAAATTGATCTAACAAGGTTAAGTGTCTCGACTCATCCATTAATTCCTGATGCTCATGCTGACCATGAATGTCAACAAGTGTTGACCCAATTTCCCTAAGAGTAGCAATCGTCACTAACTTCCCATTCACCCGGCAAATACTTTTACCCGACTGGGAAATATCTCGTCGTAATATAACCATTCCTTCATCAATATCGATGCCAAATTCAAGAGCTTTAGCAATGACAGGATGTTTACTATCATCCAGCTGGAAAAGTCCTTCAATTTCGGCACGCTCCTCGCCATGCCGAACAAACTCTGCAGACCCTCTGCCTCCAACTAATAAATGAATAGCATCAATAATGATTGATTTTCCTGCTCCAGTCTCTCCCGTTAAAACCGTTAATCCCTTTGAAAAAGTTACAGACAAGGATTCGATAATGGCGAAATTTTTAATAGATAATTCAGCTAACAAGGAACATTCCCCCAATTAAAGCATATCTAGGAACCGATTGGTGATTACTTCAGTATCCTCTGGAGTTCGGCAAATAATTAACATCGTATCATCACCGCAGATGGTTCCTAATATTTCTTCCCAATCCAGATTATCAATTAATGCGCCTATGGCCATTGCATTACCTGGCAAGCACTTCATGACAAGCAAGTGACCTGCTGCATCGATTCGCACGAACGCATCAATTAATGATCTTTTTAATTTTTGTAATGGATTAAATCTTTGGTCGGCAGGCAGGCTGTATTTATACCTTCCGTCGCTTAAGGGAACTTTAACAAGATGTAACTCCTTAATATCCCTTGAAACCGTGGCTTGGGTTATATTGTAGCCTGCATTCTTCAGTTCATCCACTAAATCATCTTGTGTCTCTATGTCATTACTTGCAATAATTTCTCTTATTTTAATATGACGTTGGCCTTTATTCATTGTCTCACCCCATAATCATTAAAAAAGTTTATCTATGTATTTTGTACTAAAACGTGCTTCTACCCATATGTTAGCCGATTTTTATAAACTTGTACATTTTTTCTTTAAAAAATGGCTGCGGATTAAGGGCCTTGAATACGAAGAGAAGGATAAGCCTCTGCCTATCCTTCTGAATTTTGTTTTGTTTTAAATTCCAAATGGGAGTCCTTTACAATTTCAACAGGTGTGACAGGTAATTGATTGTCGCCCGTTTCCCGTTCGCCTTCCCATTTTAAGTGGAGCAAGTATTCAATATTCCCATCACCACCTGTAATTGGTGAAAAGGATAAGTTTTTAATCGTGTACCCTTGTTGGACCGCAAAATTTATGATTTTATCAATTACTTGAAGATGCACTTTTTCATCTCGGACAATTCCCTTTTTCCCAACCTGCTCACGGCCTGCTTCAAATTGTGGTTTAACCAGAGCCACTACATCACTTCCAGTAACTAAAAGTGTTTTTAAAACTGGCAAGATTAAAGTTAACGAGATAAAGGAAACATCAATTGTGGCGAAATTCGGCATTTCTCCAATTAAATCAGCTGGTGTGACATAGCGGAAATTGGTCCTTTCCATCACTACAACTCGTTCATCCTGTCTAAGTTTCCAGGCGAGTTGATTATAACCTACATCCAAGGCATAGGACATCTTTGCTCCATTTTGAAGTGCACAATCTGTAAAGCCTCCTGTAGACGATCCAATGTCTAAGAGTACTTTATCTGCAACACTGACATCGAAAACTTTTAAAGCCTTCTCAAGCTTTAATCCCCCGCGGCTGACATATGGAAGCACTTTTCCTTTTATAGAAAGCGGGATATCAATTTTGACTTTCTCTCCAGGTTTATCCAACCGCTCCTCATTTGAATAAACAAGCCCTGCCATAATTGACCGCTTTGCCTTTTCCCTTGTTTCGATTAAACCTCTTTCTACTAGTAATACATCTAACCGTTCTTTATTTTTCATTTCTTAAGCCCTTTGTTGTTTTTTTCTAGCTAGAATGGAAACTCTTTTGACTACCTCTTCGGTTGTTAAACCAATCTCTTCAAGAAGGGAGTTAACATCCCCATGTTCGATAAATTTGTCGGGTATTCCAATTCTGTCAATGTGTGAATGATAAAAGCCATGGTTTTGCGAAAACTCAAGAATTGCACTCCCGAAACCGCCTTGTAATGCAGCCTCCTCAATGGTGAGAATCGGCATATGTTTTGAAAGGAGATTAGTTAGCATTTTTTCATCCAATGGCTTAATAAAACGGGCATTGACAACCTTAACAGATATCCCCTTCTTATTAAGGATCTCAGCAGCTTTTAACGCCATCGGTATGGTAGTTCCAAAGGTTAAGATTGCTGCATCATCGCCATCTTTAAGAACTTCCCATGTACCAATTGGAATATTTTGATATTCCTGATCCATTGGAACCCCAAGTCCATTTCCACGCGGGAATCGCATCGCAATCGGCCCGTCATCATAATTAAGTGCGGTGTATACCATATGCTGGCCTTCATTTTCATCCTTTGGCATCATTAATACCATATTGGGAATATGCCTTAAAAAAGCTATATCAAACACACCTTGATGGGTTTCTCCGTCTGCGCCAACCAAACCGGCACGGTCAATTCCCATAAAGACATTTAAATTTTGCCTGCAAATATCGTGAACAACTTGGTCATAGGCTCGTTGTAAAAAGGTTGAATAAATAGCAAGAAAAGGTTTCATATTTTGTGTAGCTAAACCAGCTGCAACTGTCGCAGCATGCTGCTCAGCAATCCCGACATCATACATACGCTCAGGGAACTCACTTGCAAAGCCTTCAAGTTTGGAACCCACAGGCATCGCTGGTGTAATCGCAACAATTCGGTCATCAGTTCGAGCAAGCTTACGAACAGTTTCACTTACAAGACTGCTCCAGGCTGGCGGTGGAGTTTTTGCTGGCTTAACAAAGGCACCTGTGTCCATTTTATAAGGTCCAGTTCCATGCCATGTCCCTGTTTTGTCACTTTCCGCTGGCTGGTAACCTTTTCCCTTTTTAGTAATGACGTGCAGAAGGATTGGGCCTTCTGTCTTTTTGGCATAGCTGAAGTTTTCAAATAACGCTTCAAAATTATGACCATCAATTGGACCGAGATAGGTAAAACCTAGTTCCTCAAAAAACATTCCTGAAACAAATAAATATTTAAGGCTGTCTTTCACTCGCTCAGCAGTTGCGGCTAATTTCCCACCCACTGCCGGTACTTTTTTCAGTAGTACTTCCAATTCATCTTTAACCCATTGGTACTTTCCAGCTGTGCGTAATTGGCCAAGGATATTATGAACGGCACCAACATTAGGCGCGATTGACATCTCGTTATCATTTAAGATAACAATCATGTCTTTCTTCTCGTGTCCGATATGATTTAAGGCTTCCAACGCCATTCCACCAGTTAAAGCACCATCGCCGATCACAGGAATAACAAAAGATTTTTCCTTTTTTAAATCTCTAGCTATAGCCATCCCCATCGCCGCTGAAAGAGATGTGGAACTATGACCCGTTTCCCATACATCATGCTCACTCTCAGTTCGTTTCGGGAATCCGCATAAGCCTTTATACTGCCGCAATGTATCAAACTCACAAGCCCTGCCAGTTAAAATTTTATGAACATAGGATTGATGTCCCACATCCCAGATAATCTTATCCGTAGGACTGTTAAAACATTTATGTAAAGCAATAGTTAATTCAACAACACCCAAATTTGGTCCAATATGGCCTCCAGTAACAGACAGCTTTTCAATCAAAAACTTTCGGACATCTTGACTTAAAGCCTCCAATTCGGTATTCGACATGCCTTTTAAAAAGGACGGGTCTTTTATTGATAATAGATCCATTTTTGGACCACTCACTTTCATACGTTTATGCATTCTCTGTTTAGTAGCTGTGTAAAAAGGACACATTCAGAAAATTTAACTCTGATTAAAAAATAGCCGCTAACACTTGAGTGATAACGGCATTGACAACGTTTTCTACAATGAAAATAATTATAACACACTTATTTCAATGCCTCAAATTCCGTATATTAATGGTCTCTTGAAGCAACTAAATCAGTTATTTCCAAAAGTAGGTTTGTATTCAATCCTGTCAGGCTTAAATACTTCTTTGACAGATTGATTTGTTTATGCAATGCTGCAGTTGCCCCTTCTAATGTTAACAACTGCGGATAAGTACTTTTATGATTATTAGTATCGCTGCCAACAGGCTTCCCAATTAATTGTTGGTTCCCAACTAAATCAAGAATATCATCCTGAATTTGAAAAGCGAGACCTAAGTGATGGGCAAATGATGAAAGGTTCTCTAATTGATCTTGTGTCGCATTTGCCATAATCGCACCTGCAAGAACACTAAACTTTAGCAATTTTCCTGTTTTATGTATGTGTATATACTCAAGTTCTTCTAAAGTTAAGGATTTCCCTTCACCCTCCATATCGGCCACTTGGCCGCCAACCATTCCTTCTGTGCCTGCAGCCTTTGCTAATTCAATCACTAATTTTAGTTTCGTTGCATCTGATGCAATCTCAGGGGGAATGTTCCCTATTACCTCAAAACTATAAGTTAATAATGCATCTCCAGCCAAAATAGCTATTGCATCACCAAAAACTTTATGATTTGTCGGCTTTCCTCTCCTTAGATCATCATTGTCCATGCTTGGCAAGTCATCATGTATGAGAGAGTATGTATGGATCATCTCAATAGCCGAAGCAGCAAAAAGCCCTTTTTGCGGCTCAACTCCAAATGAGTCTAAAGTAGCGAATAGTAATAATGGGCGTATACGTTTGCCACCTGCTTCAAGGGAATAAATCATCGATTCCTTTATGATTGGGGGGGCATCAAGCTTATTAACTAAAGTCCGAAGCTCCGAATCAAGCAGAAGTTTATATTCTTGCGCAAATGCATCTAGTAACCCGGTTCCCAAGTCTTATACCTCCTCGTCAATGGTAAAACTCTCTGTTTGACCGTCCTCCGTAATAATCTGTGTTAATTGGTCTTCAACATTTTTCAATTTATCATGGCAAAGTTTGGACAACTCCATACCCTCTTTATAGAAGATAATCGCTTCTTCTAAAGGTACATCACCTTCTTCAAGCTTATCCACTATTTGCTCTAATTTAGTCATCGCTTCTTCAAAGGATAGTTTATTTTCAGTCTTCACGTTTTTCACTCTCCTTAATATTCTCGACTTTGCAAAATAGACTGCCATCTGTTAATTGAATCTGAACTTGCTCATTCATCCTCACTTGATGAATACTTTTTATCAGTCTGTTCTCTTCCGAATATGCTAAACTATAGCCACGTTCCATAATTTTCAAAGGACTTAATGCCCCTAAGGTGGAAAGAATTCGTTCAAATTCAGTTTGTTTTTTTGAAAATACCTGGAGCATGGCACGTTTCATTTCTTTATTGGTATGATCTAATCGTTTATTTGCTTCGTGTAAAGATTGGCTCGGATGGTTCCTTTGTAAGCGTTTATGAATAGTTTCGTGTTGCCCTTTTTTAATCTGAGACAACCTAGACGCACCACGGACAAGCAGTTCTGTTAGTTTATCAACCTGCTCTAGTTTTTGTTCATATAGTCGATGTGGATAACGAAAGGCATAGGATTTCTGAACACGTGTTAACCGTTCTTTTTCTAACTGATATTTCCCTTTCATTGAACGAAGAAGGCGAGTCTGCCGCTGCAAGACTCTTTCCATTAACTCTTCAATATGCGGAACTGCCAGTTCAGCTGCACCAGTTGGTGTAGGTGCACGTAAATCTGCGACAAAGTCGGCAATGGTAAAATCAGTTTCATGTCCAACGGCTGAAATGATAGGAATATCGGAAGAAAAAATTGTACGTGCAACGAGTTCTTCATTAAAGGCCCACAATTCCTCAATGGAACCTCCGCCTCGTCCAACTATTAGCACATCAATTCCGGTCATACTATTTGCTTGAGAGATAGCCTTGGCAATCGATGGTGCAGCATTTTCACCTTGTACAAGGGCAGGAAAGACAAGAATATTTGCAATAGGATATCGCCTTTTAATGGTAGTAATGACATCTCTAATGGCAGCCCCTGTGGGCGAAGTAATCACACCAATTGTTTTCGGATATAATGGTATCGTCTTTTTTGTTTCAAGCGCAAATAACCCTTCTAATTCAAGTTTTTGTTTAAGCTGTTCATAAGCTAAAAACAATTCCCCAATTCCATCTGGAAGCATTTCTTTGATATAGATCTGATATTGACCACTTGGTTCATATACCGAAATTTCACCTTTTACGATCACTTTCATGCCGTTTTCGGGTGTGAATTTCATAGTACGAGAGTTACTTGAAAACATAACGGCAAGAATTCGGGCCCTTTCATCCTTTAAGGTAAAATACATATGTCCGCTCGAATGCTGTTTAAAATTTGAAATTTCACCTCTTACATGCACATCTCGTAAATGCGGGTCTGCATCAAATTTTCTTTTTATGTACTTGGTTAGAGCATTCACAGTTAAATATCTTTGTTCCTGCATATGTAACTCCTTTTTTTACCCAATAATAAAGAACACTTCGATTAGCGAAAAACAGTCCTTATCTAAAATAACAGATAAGGACAATTCCCCTCTAATTGCGGTCAAGACTCTCTTCAGCAGATTTTAGGGTATTATACATAAGCATCGTAATTGTCATCGGACCAACACCTTTAGGAACAGGTGTAATGTATCCGGCTTTTTCGGACACTTCAGCAAAATCAACATCACCACAAAGCTTTCCGGCTTCATTACGGTTAATACCTACATCAATGACGACAGCACCATCTTTTACATGCTCAGCTTTAATAAAGTTAGCTATCCCAACAGCAGCAATCAGGATATCCGCCTGATTTGTATGTAACTTTAAATCTTTTGTTTTCGAATGACAGTATGTAACAGTTGCATGCTGATTAAGGAATAATTGTCCCACCGGCTTGCCGACAATATTACTTCTCCCAACCACAACAACATGCTTCCCAGCTATTGAAATACCTGTCTCTTCTAGGAGGACCATAATTCCGTAAGGAGTACATGGGAGGAAGGCATTCTGCCCTGTCATCATTCTGCCAATATTTATTGGATGAAATCCATCAACATCTTTAAGAGGAGAAATTGATTCAATCACTTTTTTCTCATCAATATGTTTAGGAATAGGTAACTGAACTAATATTCCGTGAATATTAATATCATTATTTAACTCATCAATTTTAGAGAGTAACTCCTCTTCAGAAATCTCCTCTGGCAATTCAATTAAAACAGAATTCATTCCTAGTTCTTTACAGGCTTTTTCTTTATTTGTTACATATGTCCGAGAAGCGTGGTTATTTCCGACAAGGATAACCGCAAGTCCTGGTGTTACCCCAAGTCTTTTTATTCTGCTAACTTCTTCAGCTATTTCCATTCTTTTCTTTTCTGCAATTTCTTTTCCATTAATAATTATAGCGGTCATTTTCTCTTCACCCTTCACTTAATTCTCAAATCATTAATTGTTTTGCAGCTTATTTTTTACTTTTGAAAGTACACCATTAATAAACTTACTTGATTGGTCATCACCATATATTTTTGCTATTTCGATGGCTTCATCTAAAATAACATTTTCTGGGACCTCTGTTCTAAAGAATTTCATTTCATAGGCAGCTATTCTTAATAAATTTCGGTCAACTGTCGCTAAGCGGTCCATCGACCATTTTTCTAGATTTTCACTGATTAAATTGTCAATTGCGGCTTTTTGTTCAATTACCCCTAGAACGAGACTAGTAAGATATTCGTCACCCGCCTCCCCTTCCAGTACATGTTCAATTGCGGCTGAAGGCTCAGTATTACTTATATCAATTTGAAAAAGTGCCTGCAATGCCTTTTCCCTTGCTGTTCTTCTTTTCATTATACATTTAACTCCTTTAGAGAAATTAATTAAATTTTGTCTATTTTTTATACACATCAATGGTAATAAGTCATAGAATAGGTTTCACATTAACGATAATAGCATAACTAAAAATGATTCGCACTCTAACCTTGTTATTTTTCCATTATGTAAGCACTTTTATTTAAAACTATATTCCAAAAATAGAAAAACCAAAGGAATAAACTCCTTTGGTTTCCATAATTTAGACTTCCGTGTCAATAATCTCTTGTTCATTCTTTTGGTTTTCAAATTGTATGCCCACTACATGAATGTTAACTTCCTCAGCATCTAGAGCAGTCATATTCAGCAATGCTTGCCGAATATTATCCTGAACTTTACTTGCAACAGATGGAATGGATATTCCAAACTTCATCATGCAATAAACATCAACTTTTATTCCTGACTCGGTTAGTTCCACTTTAACGCCTTTTCCGTGGTTTTTTTTCCCTAACCGTTCAACCACACCTGTTGCGAAATTTCCACGCATCGCAGCAACACCTTCCACCTCAGATGCAGCAATACCTGCAATAACTTCGATTACTTCAGGAGCAATTTCAACTTTCCCATGTCCGTTATTGCCTTGTTCCATTTCCAAGACACTAAATTCACTCATTCATAGCACCTCCAATTTTTAATGAGACTTCATCACATCATGCAATTCCAAGAATTTTGTATTAAAGCTGCCTTCTACAAATTTTTCATGATCGAGCAGTTTTAAATGGAATGGAATGGTTGTATGGATACCTTCTACAACAAATTCACTTAAAGCACGTTTCATTCTTGAAATTGCCTCTTCCCTGCTTGCGCCATATGCAATGACTTTTGCAATCATGGAATCGTAATATGGCGGAATCGTATACCCTGGATATGCTGCTGAGTCAATTCGTACACCAAATCCACCTGGTGGAAGATACATGTTGATTTTTCCGGCTGATGGAAGAAAATTCTTTTCCGGGTTTTCGGCATTAATCCGACACTCGATTGCCCATCCAGTGAAAGTTACATCCTTCTGATTCAACTTTAGTTTCTCTCCAGAAGCCACTCGGATTTGTTCTTTAATGAGATCTATTCCGGTGACCATTTCCGTTACAGGATGCTCCACCTGAATTCGTGTGTTCATTTCCATAAAATAAAATTTCCGATTGCGGTAGTCATATATAAATTCTACCGTGCCGGCACCTGAATAATCAACTGCTTTCGCAGCTTTTACAGCCGCATTTCCCATCTCTTCTCTTATCTCTCCATCTAATGCTGGAGATGGGGTTTCTTCAAGAAGCTTTTGGAGTCTGCGTTGAATGGAACAGTCTCTTTCTCCTAAATGAATAGTGTTACCATAGGAATCAGCAAGGACTTGTATTTCAACATGACGAAAATCCTCAATATATTTCTCAATGTAGACACCAGGATTTCCAAAGGCTGTCATCGCTTCCTGCTGTGTGATACTAATGCCTTTTACTAATTCTTGTTCGTTCTTGGCAACACGAATTCCTTTGCCGCCTCCGCCAGCTGTGGCTTTAATAATTACTGGATATTGGATGTTTTTCACAAGTTCAAGCGCCTCATCGATGTCGTTAATAATCCCAGTTGACCCTGGGACAATTGGAACACCGGCTTCCCGCATGGTTTCCCTTGCAATATCCTTTGTACCCATTTTTGTAATCGCTTCAGGGCTTGGACCGACGAATGTAATATTGCATTCCCGGCAAAGCTCTGCGAAATCAGCATTTTCGGCTAAGAACCCATACCCTGGGTGGATAGCGTCACAAGCTGTTAACCTCGCTACACTAATAAGATTGGTTACATTTAAATAACTGTCTTTTGATGAAGTTGGTCCTATGCAGTAGGCCTCGTCTGCCAGCTGAACATGTAATGCTTCGCGGTCTGCTTCAGAGAATACAGCTACGGATTCAATACCCATTTCTCGACATGCACGAATAATTCTAACTGCAATTTCCCCTCTGTTTGCAATTAACAGTTTTTTTATCATCCTGTTATCGCTCCTAACTTATGGCTTTACTAAAAATAAAGGCTGGCCGTATTCTACTAATTGTCCATCTTTAACGAGGATTTCAACGATTTCTCCGTCAATCTCCGCTTCGATCTCATTGAATAATTTCATTGCTTCTACAATGCACACAATGGAATCTTTTGTGACGTTCGATCCCTGTTTAACATAAGCGTCAGCATCTGGTGTTGGTGAAGCATAGAAAGTTCCAACCATAGGTGAGACAATTTTGTGAAGATTTGTTGTATCGGCTTGCTTTACAGGTTCTTGCTTTTGATCTTCTTGGCTTACTTCCTGAACGGCAGCCGATGGTGTTGCGGTTTGAACGATTGGTGCTACTGAAGTTGGTACAGTTTCAATTACAGATGGAGCAGCACTAACTTGTGAAACATATGTAGCAGAAACATTTTTTTTCATTTTAATTTTTGAACCTTCGTTTTCATATACAAACTCATCAATACTCGATTGGTCCACCAATTTTATTAATTCGCGAATTTCTTGAACTTTTAACATTGAGTTACACCCCTCATACAACAAAATTATGACTAACTACTATAACTATACGATAATATCTAGTGAAAGTTCAATGATGTATATTTTCACCATAGAATATCCCACCCTCTGCCTTATCCCTCTATCTTAATATTTTTATGAACAAAAGGAAATTTTGGACAGTGGATGTCTCACAACATATTATTTTACCCTATATGAGGGTCCACAATCAAAAAAAAGGAAAGTCAGTGACTTTCCTTTTTGCTCGTAACTTATTTTGTTGGCTGGAATTCTACTGCTACATAATTGGTTTCACCAATTTCTTTTTTCACTTGTAAGATGATTTTATTTGCTTCAGTTGCGGAAGGCTTATTCTTAGATTTAACGGTAACTCGTACTTCCTCACCATCAGCTCTGACCAATGCATCTTCATAACCCATTGTTTTAATTAGCGTTTCAAGTATTTCTTCTTTTTGTGCAGTTTGATTTAATTTATCCATTTGGTCTTTTACTTTGCTGCGTTCGACAGCTGGAAGATCAGTTGATGCAAGCTCAGTCGTTAAATCCTCTTGCTGTTGACTTCTTAGGTCATCTAACTTCATTCGAAGTTCTTCAAACTCTTGATCACCAGCAACGGTTGATACAATTGTTTTATCATCTTTTGCTTCTGTTTTTGTTGTTGTTTTTGTTGTTGTTTTTCCTTTATTTTGTTCCTTGGCATCTTGCTGGATAGCTGCAAGATCATTACCCTTTTGCTCTGGTGATGTGATGTAATAAACAGATAATACAACAACTAAACTTAACATCGTTAATAACCAAACTGTTTGTTTTTTCAATAACATCTAAAAACACCCCTTTTATTTTTTAGGTCTTTTAAACTGGCCTGTTGATTTCTGCTCCAGGCACTTTGCTTTCCGCGGGCGGTCCGGGGAGCCTCCTCGTCGCTGCGCTCCTGCGGGGTCTCCCCTGCCCCGTCCTCCCGCAGGAGTCTTCGTGCCTTCCGCTCCAATCAACAGGGTGCCAATATCAACAATAAGCTTTAACACAGTCTATTTTTTAGGCATTACTGCTACCCGATGGCTTGGTACATCTAAGGCGCGTGTAACGGCTTCTACAATCCATTTTTTTACTTGAATATTATCTGCGCCTTTCGCGACTACTAGGACCCCTCGAATTTCAGGCTTTTTTGTTTCTACTACAATAGGAACCTCTTTTTCACCATTACGGATAATCACAAGCTGTTCATCTGTTGAGGCCTCCTGAACTTTACGTTCCCCGCCTTCTCGATCTGTTTCTTCTGTCGTCTGTGATTTGGAAACTCTATTTTTTTCTAGGACCTTTTTATCAGTTGAGTCGATGTTGACGACCACTGTCACATCGTTTACTCCTAACATTTGCTGGAGGGCTTTCTTAAGTTGACTTTCGTATTTTTCCTCATATGCAGACACTGTCTTATTGCCGGAACCTTGGTTTAGACCAAATGCAGGTACATCTTCGGCTTCGACCTTATCATTGGCCGTAACCGGGATATCTGCTGAACTCGGGTTTTTTTTGAAGACAATATTGCCAACAAGCATAAAGGCTGCACCAATGCATAAAACAACGATCATATATTGGTATTTACCTGGCTTCTTTTCAGAACTTCCTTCGATTTTCAGTACCCTTTTAAGCCATGAAAATGGCCCCTGGTTTTTATTATCCATTTTTGTTATTACTCCCCCCTTCAATCGAAACTTCAACTGTTTTTTCGGTCACATTCCATTTTTGCGAAAGAAAAGCGGCTATTTTTTCAGTTTCTTCTGTTGAGCTTTTAGATGGAAGAGGTGTTTCTGTGTTAATTTCAATTTGTTTAATTGCTTCGACTGTCTTCACTTCATTTTCTGGTTGTTTCAGAAGAACCATAACCTTTTGGAGGTTTTCAGGGAATGCTTGGTCGCTTTCTTCATTTGTAGCTAGATCAATTTTTGCGATCTCCAATCCGTATTGTTCCATCAACTCCTCTTTCACGTCCTTTTCCAGTTGGACAGCCATTTCTTCTAAAATATATGCATGTTGCAAGGCTTGTATTTCTTTTTTCTTCAAATCTATTGAATTTTTCATATTTTTTTCTCCAGGGGCTTGATATGAAGGGATAGATCCAAGTGCAGTTTCAAAATCCTTGGAGATCAATTTAAAGATTGGGGTTAGAATAATGGCAATTAAGAGGAGCCCCGTAACCATTTTCGTATATTTTTGCATACTTGAATTGGGGAGGAGCATATCAATTACCGTTGCTAATAAGATAAAAAGAATAATATTCGTTACCCACTCTATTAAAAAATCCATTTTTATCCCCCCTATCTGATCATCATCGTCAGATTTCCAGCTGCAACAATAACTGTTACACATAAAAAGAACATAAGTGACACGATACCCAGTGCTGCGAAAACATATATAACACTTTTACTAATAATATCTAGACAGGTAATGATTGGGCCGCCGCCTAACGGCTGTAAAATTGCAGCGGCAAATTTATATATAAAGGCAATCATTAATATTTTAATAGCCGGAAAGGCCACGATAATAAGTAAGATTCCCACCCCAGCAATACCTACCGTATTTTTTAATAGGACTGATGCACTAACGATCGTATCTGTAGCATCTGTAAACATCCTCCCGATTACAGGAATAAAATTTCCTGTCACAAACTTCGCTGTTCTAATCGTTATTCCATCAGAAACAGCCGCCGAAGCCCCTTGTACTGAGATTACACCAAGGAACACAGTTAAAAAGAGTCCCATAAGTCCAATACTCCAATTTCTTAGCAAGGCTGCTAGTTGTGACACTTTATATTGCTCGGACATCGTACTCACAATACTCAAAAGTGTAGCAAGAAAAAGGAGAGGCAGAATGATATACTGCATAAACAATCCGCTCATATTCATAAGAAATAAAATCACCGGATGAAAGAAGGCTGCTGAAATCAGGCCTCCTGATGCTGCAATTAATGCAAGTAAAAGTGGGACAAGAGCAAGCACAAACGAGATCATCGACCCGATTGCCTCATTTGTATAACTGATTGCGATATGGAAGCTGTTTAGGGCAATAATGACTAACACCATATAAACAATCGAATAGGCAACTTTGCTAATGGCGCTTTTCTCGAAAGCATTTTGCATTGACTGAAGGAACATACTAAAAATGGTTAACATAATCAATGAACCTAGTAATTTACCGTTTGCAACAAATTCTTGAAAGGCAAATTTAACGATTCCCAATCCCCATTGTTTTAAAGAAAATTTTTTCTCACCACTAATGAAGTCATACAAACTGCCTTTCTGACTTTCTGGAAGGAATCCCCCATATTTATACTTGATGTCCTCCCAAAATTGTTTAAGTTCTGTGATATCGAGCGATTTGAGCTGTTCATCAACCAACTCCTGGGGGGAAAGCGGATTGGTTTGGTCTTTTCCCTCTTCAGCAGCTTGTACATTTGGAATCAATAAAAAAAAGAATACGAGAATGGTAATAGGAATAAACTGCCATCGCTGCTTCAATTTCCTTAACACCTCTTTTTCAGGTATGTCATTAACTTGGAATAAGCTTTATGATTGTTTCTATTAAAACAGTTAAAATCGGAATAGCCATTGCAAGAATAATAATTTTTCCGGCTATTTCAATTTTAGAAGAGAGTGCTCCCTGACCTGCATCCTTGGTAATCTGGGCCGCAAATTCAGCTATATACGCAATTCCAATAATTTTAAGGATCGTTTCAATATAAACCATATTCACATTTGCATTCACTGCAAGTTTTTCAAGCATATGAATAATTTCATATATTTTATCGACTAAAAATAGGAAAATGACACAACCTACAAAGACGACTAGGAGAAAAGCAAAATTAGGTTTTTGTTCCTTTACAATTAATGCGAGAAAGGTTGCTACGAGTGATATGCCGACGATTTTTATGATTTCAATCTTAGGGCCCCTCCTTTATTGAAATAAAAATACGGATTTAATTTTTTGAAAGAGATCATCCACAATTGAAGCTACCTGAAATAAAATATAAATAAACCCAAACAGCGTGACCCACTGAGCGTATTCTTTTTTTCCCACTTGGTCCAAAACGGTATGCAAAAAGGCAACCACGATTCCCACACCGGCAATTTTAAATATGATATCCACTTCTAACCCCATTGCTTTTCCCCCTAAAATAATAAAATAATCAATAATAACCCTGACAAAAATCCCAGGCTCTTTACCATTTTTTCGTATGTGGCTTGTGCTTGAACCGCTTCTGCCTCTTCTCTTTCTAGATGTGTCAGTGTCAGCATAATGTGTTTTTGCTGGGAGATCCGATCATGCCGGCCTAGGGTTTCCCCGAATTGCTTCATTATTTCAAATTCTCCCTGCTTTAATGCTGTGGAACTCCATATATCTCTTAAACTCGTTTCCCAGGCTTCTTTAACCGTTGTCTCTGTGTCTGTTAATTTCTTGGAAAAGGCTTCAAAAAAGGGCGAAAGTGGTTTTGATAATTGGTCGGCTAACCTTCGGGCCGCTTCGTGTAACGGTGTATGACCATACATGATTTCTGCTTCAAGTGATTGAAGTGCAGACCTTAATGCTCTGAGCTGTCTTGGCCGTTCACTAAAGCGTCTGGAAATCTCAAACCCAATCCAGGTTGTTGCGACAATTATGAAAACAGCACCTATTAGCTTAATCATTTATGTCACTCTCACTTTTTGATTCATTTCATTTCCATTCACATCTAAAATGTGTGTAATTGTACCTGGTCCTGATGACCTATCAAGAACAATAAACCGTTGAAAGATTCTTTGTTCGAGAATATATCGTAGAGATGGTCTGTTCTTTACTTCTTCAATGCTCGTCCCATGTGTGGTCATCATCAAAGTAATTCCTGCATGAACAGCCTCTTGGATCGCCTCACTATCTTCTTTCCGTCCGATTTCATCAACTACCAATATATCTGGACTCATAGAGCGGATCATCATCATCATTCCTTCAGCTTTCGGACAGGCATCTAATACATCTAAGCGGTCACCAAAAGTCAATTGTGGGATTCCATGAACACAACCGGCAATTTCACTTCGTTCATCTACAATTCCGACCTTACTTGACTCTATTCCGCTTACTCCGAATCCCGAGGAGGCAATTCTTGCAATATCACGAAGTAATGTTGTTTTACCGGTTTGGGGCGGTCCAATCACCATGGTATGCATCCATCTGCCTTGATAGATGTATGGTATAAGAGGTTCTGCTATTCCCACCTTCTCTCTGGCAATCCGGATATTAAAAGAGGAAATATCTCTAATAGCCTTCACCTTGCCACCCTCTAGGATTACCTTGCCTGCGAGTCCAATCCGATGTCCTCCAGAAACAGTGATAAACCCCTGCTTAAGCTCCTCTTCAAGTGTATAGATGGAGAAATGACTTATTTTATTCATTAGATGAATAGCATCTTCTGGTTGGATAATATAGGATAAAAATCTGGGTTTCCCTCTCATTGTTATTTCAATAGGGCGATTGATGCGAATACGAATTTCTTCTAATTCTTCTTTTAGGTTAGGAGGGATTTTGCTGATTAGGTCTGCTATTTTTTTAGGTAAAAAGTTTAAGATTTTTTCCACGTGTGCAACCTCCTCTTATTTGCATTTATCATTATTTAAAATGTATGCCTGCTTGGTCACATTATGACTTTCAAATCTGTCAATTCTTTTTCAATATCCTAGATTATTGCTAGAACAAAGTTGATAAGTTAACAGGAATGAATTAAATCTCAGAACGTATCATAAGGTAAACCGTGTTTTATAGGAAAGAATATCCATCAAGGAGGCGTTAAAAAGTGTACAATTTCAATTCCCCTCCCCTTGACCGCAATAGACACCCTCACAGGAGCAACTTAATTAAAGTATCAGGTGAGGGAGAAATAGACGTACAACCTGACTCAGCTTCAGTAAACTTAGGGATTATTACTGAAAGTAAGCAATTAATCACGGCGCAACAACAAAACTCCGCTGAAGCAACTAAAGTAATCGACTCACTTATTGAACTAGGTATTACAAAAAATCATATTCAAACTTTCGATTATCGTATTGAATCCGATTATGATTATGATCAAGGGAAACAAATATTTCGCGGCTATAAAATTACTCATATTTTAAAAGTAATAATTGATGATTTATCAATCATTGGAAAGGTTGTTGACACCGCTGTTCAGAATGGGGTAAACTACGTCTCTAATGTTCAATTTACTGCAAAAAACAAAGAATTATTTTATCAGCAGGCCTTAGTTCTTGCTGTAAATAATGCCTCTGAAAAAGCTAAAACCATTGCAAGCACCATAAAGGTTTCGTTAAGACCAACTCCAATTCAAATCATCGAAGGAGGAAGTACCGTCCAGCCTGTCTTTAATCAGTCTGCCACTTTCGTGAAAGGAATGACTTCCACACCATTAGAACCGGGACAAATAAAAGTCAAAGCTGAAGTAATCGCAGAATTTAAATTTACTTCTTCACATTAAAAAAGGATTGAACCAATTTTTATGGTTCAATCCTTTTTTGTGGTTTAATTATCATATTTCTTTGCCCAATTATATAATTGCATTTCTGTAACTGGACCATTAAAATGCTCTCTTATTACCCCTTGTTTATCAATTACAAAGGTTTCAGGCTGCCCTGTCACATTATACATTTTCGAAACTTTAGAATTATAATCGAATAAATAATTCATTCCAGCTTTATTTTTCTCTGTTACTTTATTAATCTTATCCATGGTCTCTCCGCGATTAATCATCAGAAAATTATACTTAGCCCCATATTCTTTTTGGAACGATTCTAGTTCCGGTAACTCTTCCTTACACGGAGCACACCATGAGGCAAAATAATTCAAAATGACAACCTCTCCCTTAAAATCACTGAGTTTGGTTGTACTTCCATCTAAATTTGGCAATGAAAAATTATACGCTTTATCCCCTACATCTGTATGTTTGCCTTTTGTTACTAAACTATAACCAAAGAAACCGAACATACCTACAATAAGAATCAATACGAGTAATTTAATGACCCGCTTGTTCATCGTACTTCCTCCTGACACCTCTAAGGTTCTATGCAAAAGGCCTGTAAATTCTACACAGGCCCTAAATTACATACTAATTATTTTTCTAGTTGTTTTAAGAATTCAATTTCTTTCTTCAGTTTTGTATGTCTCTTCCCAAGTATTAGCATATATGAGAATATAACAACCCACGCCACTGAATACGCACCATACATAAATTCAAATCCCATGATAAATTCCTCCTATTTTTCCAAGTCTTCTCGTAATTTTTCTTTATACTGCTCAACTTTAAGTTTCATTTTTTCAAAGGAAACACCTTTTTGAAGAAGGTAAGAATAAAGAATGGTAAATGCTGCAAGTGAAACAAACAGGGCTACTAACATGGTACCTTCAATACCTCCACCTTTTTGAGAAGGTCCCTCACCAAATACAATTGGGTGAAACTTTGTTTGCCACCAGCGAATCGCGAAGAATACAATCGGAACATCAGCAAACCCGATAATTCCAAATACAGCAGCCAGCCTGGCTTTTTTATCCCAAACTCCATCCATTTGTCGGATCATTATGTAGGCAATATAGATGAAAAATAGAATCAACGTGGTAATTAACCGCGGTTCCCATACCCACCAAGTATTCCATGAAGATTTTGCCCAAATCGGACCTGTCGTTAAAACGATGATTGTAAACACCACTCCAATTTCCGCAGAAATATAGGCATAGGTGTCAAAAATTCTTTTCCGTTTGATTAAAAACAATATACTAAATACAAATGTTACAAAGAATGCCATGAATGCAAGCCATGCAGAGCTTACATGAAAATAAAAGATTTTCTGGGCTGCTCCCATCGTTACTTCCTCAGCAGCAAAGATAAAGATAAAATACAAGGCAACCAGCATCGAAATAACTGTCGCACCAAATAAAATCTTTGACAGATCCAGGTTATTTTTAACAGTTAATTGAGTTCCAGGAAACACTGCTTTCTCCCGTTCGAGATTCATACTCATCACTTAAACCTCCAGCACATAATCTATTAATAAGAAACACACAACAAAGAAGATAACATCGTACGCTGTAACCAACTGAATCCACGCCACGGCACTTGAAAATTTCTCCATGTTGGTTAGGATGATTCTTGTCGCTTGGACAACACCGATTAAGATGGGTGTTGTTATCGGGAACAGCAAGAGCGGAAGCAGCATTTCACTGCTTTTAGAATTGGCTGCTAATGCAGCAAGGAATGTACCAATCGCAATAAATCCAAAACTTCCCAAGAATACTACTAAGATAAAATATGGAAGACTTCCATAGAATTTGAAATCAAATAATAGGAACAAAAACGGGATCGAAACAAGTTCCACAATCAGCATCATGGTAAAATTGGCTAAGAACTTTCCTAAATAAATACTGGCTGCCTCCATTGGTGCCACCAATAATCCTTGCATCGTATCATTCCGCTGCTCTGAAATAAACGACCTGTTCAGACCTAAAATTCCTGCAAAAACGATAATGACCCAAATCACCCCCGGAATAACTGCTTTGGTTGTATTATTAGCAGGGTCAAAGGCAAAGCTGAAAACCACAATCACTAGACCAGCAAATATAATTTGTGTGACCATTATTTGCTTTGTTTTTAGCTCGGAATATAGATCCTTTTTAGCTAGTAAGAGGGCTGTTCGAAAAATGTTCATGATACTCCCTCCACTAATTGTTCATATTTCTCAGAAACATATCCTAAGTTTTGATTTTCAATCCTAAAATCATCGACAATCTTTCCATTTTTAACAATAATAATCCTGTCGCAGATTTCAGCCGCTTGTTTAAAATCATGTGTTACCATCAAAGTAGTCGTCCCTTTTGCTTTCATAGAAAGGATCACATTATTCAATATCCCAATAGCCCCTTGGTCCAACCCGGTGTGCGGCTCGTCCAATAAGAGGATTTCTGGTTCATGAACGATGGCCCTTGCGATAGCAATCCTTTGAATCATCCCGCGTGAGAAGTTCTTTACAGGTTCATTCAAAAAGAATGATAAGCCTACCTCTTTAACAAGCTCCGTTGCTCGTTGTTCAACATTCTTAACACCATATATATTTCCGAAGAAGACAATATTTTCTAATGGTGTGTAATGATCATAAAGCAAGCTGGAATGGGGTAAATAACCCATTATTTTTTTTATTTTTATATCGTTTTTTTTCAAATCCATACCATTAACCTGTATCAGTCCTGATGTAGGTTTTATTAAGGTTGCCAGCACTTTAAGAAGTGTACTTTTCCCTGCTCCATTGGGTCCGAGTATGGCAACTGTTTCGCCTTTATTGATTAAGAGGTCTACACCACGCAAGATAAGTTTATTATCGGCTTGCTTCGTTAGCTTTTTTATTTCTATCATATGAAGTCTCTCCCATCCCAGCTGCTACTCTACAAAGTTACGCAGATTTAATTTTACTTGGACAAGATGTTGTTTATATGCCTCAAGCTTTGCGTGGTATTCATCCTCTGAAAACTTCCCATCACCGAAGGATTCTTCCAATTCTATGATCTTATCCATAATTGCTTTTTGCTTGGTCATTAATAGTTTAAATGCTTTCTCTTCCTTATCTGCCCCAAGGCGTTCATCAAGTATTCTTGCTTTCCTCCTAAAATAGATATAATAAGAGATTCCTGCAATGACAATCGCCACTAAAATAATCAAGAACACATGCGGGTTAAAGCGATGTAATGGGGATTGTGCCCAAATTCTTAGATGACCAGGATTATGGAAAGCAGGCGCTGTGTGTGTGACTGAACTATTATTTCCACTTTCACTAGTTGTTTCCGCTTCTTTGGTTTCATCTGCCGGTGGCTGAACGTCTTTGTTATAAACCAGAGTAAACGCCTGATTAGCCTTAAGTCCTTCAATACTATAGCCAAAGTAATTTTGATCATCAAATTTGAAGCTGCCTTGACTTGTCGCTTCAGCGCCTTTTACTTCAATACTTCCTCTTCCTTCTGGAACGAGAATCTGCATCATTTGTACGGAATAGTCAGATTTTAAACTTATTACTTTCCGTTTTGCCATTCTATAACTGTATGGCAATACCATCGTTTGATTGGCTGGAATTGGTGTGGTTGTAATGAACCCCTTATTCTTCTCTTTAAAGGCAATTTGATTATCTAAAAAGTTAAGATCTTCTGCTCCTTCAGGAAGGGTTACATTTAAGACAGCTTCGCTTTTTCCGTCCCCTTTATATACATGGTCTGCGGTATTTGTATAGTTAACCATATTCATCATATTCGTCCCGCCGTCTTCTGTAGGACTAATCACGATATAATGCATATCAATTGAAACCTTTGAATCTGATGCCGCTAATCCATGTAAAGGGATTAACAGCATCAGCCCGAGGAAGAAAACGGTGATTTTATTGATCACTTTCCTTCCCCCTTTTTGTTCTTATAGGTCTTCATCTGAGCTTCAATTTCTTTTTCCACTTCATCCATTAATTCTCTGTCGATATTCGTTATCATTAATTCTTCTTCCTTCATAATACTAGCCACTTCTGTCTCGTATTGTTTCTTTAAATGCTTATAATCAGCGTGTGAGATTTTATCCATCTTGAACTCAAATTCTATTTCATTAAGAGTGGTCAAAAGTGCTTCTTTGGTAACATTGATATCTTTTCCTTTAGAAGAAACCTGTATATACGTATCCCACTTAAATAAAGGTGATAAGATTAGAAATAGACAAGCAAGCGCTAAAATGGTAGTAAAAATCATCGAAATGACGGTGATATCTTGCATATTGTTCACATCCTAAAGATACTTTTTGCGTTCTTCATCAATGATAGAGGAAAGGATTTCTCCTTCTACTTCATCCTCGGGACTCTCATATTCCGCCACATCTTCTTCTGTTCCTTTTTTCTTCACCCATTTACGGATGATGAAAAACACTGCAATTCCTGCTGCTCCTATTACAACAAACGGCAGTACCCAAGCGGTTAGGCTAAAACCACTTTTCTCTGGTGAAGTTAATATCTCTTCCCCATAAATATTGACGTAATATTCACGAATTTTATCCTTATCCCAGCCCTTGTTCATCATATCAACTAAGTCTGCTTTAAACTCAGTTGTTAGATTACATGTATTCGGATCACATTCATAATGATCCTGACCGCAGCCACATGTGCAGGCGAATTGCTGAGCAACAGCTTTGAATTCGGCAGATTTATAGTCAATCTGTTTTGCAGCTTCCGCACGAAGGAATGATCCTTGAAATATGGCTAAGATAATAAGGAGCCCCATATATATTTTACTTTTCATATTAAGACACCTCTTTACGAACTCCTGTGTATCTCGGAGTTACATTTCCATATTTTCCATTCCAGACGGCGAATAGTGCGCCAATAACAATCATGAATGATCCAATCCACAACCAATTCATCATGGGATTAACTTTTACAACAAAGGTAGCTTTTCCATCGTCTTCCCATGCGCTTAATACGATGTATAAGTCTTCCTTAAGTGAGGATATAATGGCCACTTCAGAAGACGGCTGTTCCCAGTTTCCATAAAAAACCTTTTCCGGCTGATATGTGCCCAGCTTTTTACCATTTCTAAACACAGTTACATCGGCATAAACGATGTCGTTAATTCCTTCTTTTTTCTGATCTAGCCGTTCATAGTTGATTCGATAATCTTGTAATTCAATTGACTTTCCTAAATCGACCGTTTTCATTGTTTGTAAATCATAGTTCTGTGAACCAATAATCCCCATCGTAATAAAAGCAATTCCAAGGTGAACGATATATCCGCCATATCTGCGTCGATTTCGGATCATTAAGCGATAGAGGGCAACTAGTGGAGATTCCTTGGTCATTTTTCTTCTGGCTTTCACACCTCTATAAAACTCCAAGAAATGAGTTATTAATAATAGACTGATAACACCGTAACCAATGACTGCCCAGGCCTTTTGAATTCCCAATACTACCATTAAAATCATCGCTAGAATTGCTAGGATTGCCGGAATCATAAAGTTTTTCCTAAGATTTTTTACGGTAGATTTCTGCCAAGCAAGCAATGGACAAACCGCCATGATAAACATCATTGATAATAAAATCGGTGCTTCAACCTTATTAAAGAATGGGAGTCCCACCGTCACTTTTGTACCCCGAACTGCTTCCGATACTAATGGGAAAATGGTTCCCCAAAATACAGCAAAGGCAGCCCCAACAAGTAATAAATTATTAATTAAGAAGCTGCTTTCTTTAGACACAAAGGAGTTAAATTCACCTGCACTCCTTTTTAGCAGGTTGTATCGGCTCATCAATACATAAAGCGCTCCAATCACTGCCACGCCCATAAAGATTAAGAAGTATAATCCTAGATTTGAATTGGCGAAGGCATGGACAGAAGTCAGTACCCCGCTTCGTACAAGGAATGTGCCAAATAAAGTAAGTGCATAGGATACAATGATTAAGCTAATATTCCATACCTTTAACATGTTTTTTCGTTCTTGAATCATAACAGAGTGCAAGAATGCAGTAGCCGTTAGCCACGGCATAAAGGAAGCATTTTCAACTGGATCCCATGCCCAGTATCCGCCCCACCCAAGTTCAACATAAGCCCATTGCCCGCCAAAGATATTACCCAGACTTAAAAATAACCAAGCAATAATCGTCCAGCGTCTTGTCATTTTAATCCAGAAATCATCAACATTTTTCAAAATCAGTGCGGCCATCGCAAAGGCAAATGGTATGGCAAGTCCAACATATCCTAAGTAAAGTGTGACTGGATGTATAATCATACCAGGGTTTTGAAGCATTGGATTTAAGCCTTTACCTTCGATTGGAATCTCATCTAATAGAATGAAAGGTTTCGCTACAAAGCCTAGAATAAAGAAGAAGAAAACAGCATTAGCTAGTAAAATGGCAGATATGTATGGGACCATTGGGTTCCCCTTTAACTTCCGTGAGAAAGCAATCATACAGGTATATAAAGTTAAGAAAAACGTCCACAATAACAACGATCCGGCATTACCAGCCCAGAGTGCCGTCAGTTTATAGATAATAGGGAGCTCACTGCTTGTGTAATCATGAACATATTCATATTGAAATTGAGAGGTTGCTAAAAGGTAGAACAATGATAGCATGGCAAGTGAGGAACAAACTAATAATGCTATTAATCCACCTTTACCACTGTTAACGTATTTTTGATTTTTCTTGCTAATCCCCAACGTGATAATAAGAAGAGAATAAATCGCAATGGCTAAGCCTATATAAATTGTTGCATTGGAAAATAAATACATTTCGTCACCTTCTTAAGTTAGCCTGTTATTTTTCATTCGGTGTTTTATTTAACTTATCTTTATGAGTCTCTGGGTCGTAATCCTTGATATCTTTTCCTTCATATTTGGACGGACATCTTGTTTTAACTGTTTCTGCAACAAATGTGTTCTTTTTGGTTGGTGCTCCTTGGAGAATCGTGATAACACCTTCTGAAAAATTATCCGGCTTAGTTCCGTTGTGAATGACGTGCATAACATTGCCGTCGTTATCTTTCACATCAAATTTCAATTCAATTTTGTTAGCATCCCATTTAATCGAGTCTTCAATTAATAAACCCTCAACCGTAACAAAATCATCTTTATGTTGTTCTTGAGTAGCCAATAGTTCTTTCATTGTTAGTTCAACTCCACTTGACCCAGGAGTTGCTGCCATCAAAAGGAAAACAATGGCGCCCGCAATTATAAATCCACCAAGCATGACAATCGTATTTTTTTTCATCCTGCTCACCTCATTAGATTAGTTTTTTCATTTCCTCTTCGTACATTTCTTGATCAATCTTTCCTGTTAACAGCTTTTTTCGTAATTCTTTCTTTTCCTCAGAATTTTTGATCTTATTGTCCTTTTTTGCCGTTTGAGTTTGTTTCTTTGGTTGTGTTTTAGGTTGTTTGGTAACCTTAGACGCTGATTGATAGTTTCCTTTTAAGCCTAGGAATATAAAGAGCCCAGCTATAACAATCGCTATACCAATGATTGCTGTACCACCAAGTCCGATAATTGGACGTTTGGAAGTACCGGTAGTTCCACCATTTTTAACAACTTGATCAGTTGCAGTTACACCACTATGGTTTTCATCGTTTGGCGGCTGCTGTTTGTTTATAGCTTCCATCGTAGATTCCGTACCATCTTTTTTATATGAAAAGGAGTATTTTAAGCCTGCATCAGCTTTTACATTTTTATATTGGTAGTAATAAAGCTCTTCTCCATATTCATTTTTCGAATTGTTCTTGGCCTTTGGCTCAATTTTTATATCCTTAGCATCCATCGGAGCATAAAAAATTACATCTAAAAGATCGATAGTAGCTTTATTTTTAAGCTCATATGTAAAAGTCTTGTTATCCTTCACTTTGATTGACTTTGTATAGTACTCAATTACAAATTCGTAAGTCTCATTATTCTTAATCGCCTTAGCTGGCTTCCAAGTAATAAGTCCTTTTTCTTTATCAACATCATACGGACGCTGTACTTCAGGCTTATCTTTCTCAGGGAATTCTGCTACTAAGAAGGCTTCAAATCCTTTTTCCATTGCTGGAACGGCAATCTCTATCTTGCCATCATAATCTTGACCACTTTTATTGGTAATGGTTCCGTACTGACCAACTAATAATGACGGAATATCACGTGACCAACCTTCGGGATAATCAAATTCTGGCATTACTTGAATCTGCATTTCCTTAAAAGGAAATTTTTCTGCATGAAAGGCTGTTTCAGCACTAGCCTGCGGGATGATGAAATTCGTTAAAAATGATGCGATTACGAATAATGCCAACCACTTTTTCTTTAGCATCTTAATCCTCCTTGACTTGAAGAAAATACTATTTTTTACTATAGTCCTCTTTGGAATAAATATAATCTTTATCCGATCTTATTTGTTGAATCACTCTTGAACATTTTGTTAAAGGATATAAATCGTTGCGTTTTCGTCAAAAATCCACAACAAATTGTTCACATTTGGTCCCTATTCAAAAAAAAAGACCTGAATCCACTTGATAGATTCAGGTCTTACAACAATAGTATAGTTTTTACTTCTCCAACGAACGGATATAAGTAACAATATGGGTAATATCCTTTTCCTTCAGTTGACGTGCACCTTCTAAACCTTTTAATGAAGGTCCCATCCGTGTTTCTTCACGCCCATAAGCTGCATCAATCCAAATTTGTTTATCAGTAGTGTATTTCAAATATTGTGGATTAGAAAGCGCTGTTCCCATTTTCTCCTTACCAATACCAGCTTCACCATGGCAGTTAAGGCAATACAAGTTAAATTGCGCCATCCCACGCTTAGGATCACCAGCAATTGTTTTTGGAGTATCAAATGTTATTTCCTTCGTTTGCCAGTCTCTAATAAAAGCAACAAGATTCTTTAAGTCCTTGTCTGATAATCTGGGACCGTAGGCAGGCATAACCGTGCCATCTCTTCCATACTTCATATAATTATACAAATCTTTATCGGATACATTGCTTAAAAAATTCTGGCTATTTAACGCCGTTCCAGTTTTTGAGCCTTCTCCTTTTCCAGTCTCACCGTGACAGGAGATACAATTTTTTTTGTAGATTTTCTCACCTGCAGCAATAGCCTCTGACTTCTTGCTATTAAAAATGCCACTATTACTAATACAGACAATAATGCCAATAATAATCAAAATATAAAATCCGATTAATATTTTCTTCATGGGTTACCCCTTACTTAGGTTCGGGCGTTGGGGTTGGCTCCCCAATATCTTCATATTTACCTGTAATTAATTGATAAATTTTATTAGGACTTTTTCCACTAAGATGCATCTCAACTGCATCTCTAGCTATATCGATACAAGTGTCGCAAGATATTCCGTGTGAATCCCACTCTGTCACTGCATTATTTTCACCAACCTGCTTTACAAAGCAATCTAAATTGCTCTTATGCCCCTCGACAACGCAACCACAATAGCAAGGAACCGAAGCTACCACTTCTGGATAAGTTGCAGCCATAACATAAGTTTCATTAACCTTTTCAGATGTATTCAGAACAAACTCTGGTAATGGCGAATGTTTTTTATCAAGTTTCCAGGTTTCATCACTTAGTTTGGAACTGCAGCCAGCTGCAACAATGGCAAACAAAATCCCAAGGAACAAGAGAGATGTAATTCGTTTCAATATCTATTGCCCCCCTTCCCTATAGTATTAAATACTCTTTAAGTTTAGCAAAAAGAGATTAGTCAAAATGTAACTAAATCTTACTATTTCGTGAAGTTTTTTAAGTAGTTTAAGTTATTAACTTTTTCCTCATTGCTTATTCATCCTTTATTACATATTCATCATATCGTGACTAGAAGGTGAACCGGTTCCAAGTGATGGGTCAATCATCCCAAATATCATTGCGATGTGAGCAACTACTAGAAAAATACTTACAAATATAGCATGAATTTTCAGTTTTTCTTCCTCAGTTTTATGTCTGAAAATAAGACCTAAATCCAGCAGCGCCATGCCAAGAAATGGGATGATTCCAAGTAAATAGAAAGTAACAGCTACAACGTCAATCCAACCTTTCCACTCCCCATTAACAGTTAATGGTATATAAGCCGATTTCATAAGGTAAATAAATATTCCGGTAAAATAAAAGCCTGCAAAGATACCTGTTACTTTATTCAATTTTTTTAGTGCACCATCTAATTTTCTTGTAAACAATATCGCTATTTCCGATATCGCAAGGATTTCTGCACAAATGACTGGAACCGCCATAAAAATCAATAAATTCCAAGGTTGATTGTCTGCTAATAATCCCATATAATGCGTCATATTCATATTCATCTTCTCCTTTAATTTTTCTACATCCTTAATGTAGTGAAAAAGTGTGCAGAAACTTAGGAGAAAGTATGGAGAAATTGTTAAAAAAAAAGCCTTAATCCGTATTTACCGGACTAAGGCTTTGATCATGATTATGCACGAGAAACGTATGAACCATCAGAAGTGTTAATAATTAATTTATCACCTTGATTGATAAAGAAAGGCACTTGAACATTAAGTCCAGTTTCAAGAGTAGCATTTTTAGTACCGCCGGAAGATGTATCACCTTTAATCCCTGGCTCTGTTTCAGTCACTTCTAAAGTAACGTTGTTTGGTAATTCAATCCCTAGGGTTTCATAGTTAAACATCATAATGTGTACTTCCATGTTTTCTTTTAAGAACTTTAATTCATACTCAATGTTTGCTGCTGGTAATTCTACCTGCTCATAAGATTCCATATCCATAAACACATGATTATCGCCGCTTGCATATAAATATTGCATTTTACGATTATCAATTTGAGCTTTCTCTACTTTTTCACCTGCACGAAACGTTTTTTCTTGAATGGCACCATTACGTAGGTTACGAAGTTTGGAACGAACAAACGCTGCACCCTTACCTGGCTTTACGTGTTGGAAATCCAGAACACGCCATAGGCCTCCATCAACTTCAATTGTTAATCCTGTTTTAAAATCATTTACAGATATCATGTTAAAATCCTCCTAAAATCGTTACAGTATTATTAGTTCTTTTGTAGAATGTGTAAGTGCTTCGTTATGGTCTTTTGTAATCAACGTATCATCTTCAATTCGAACACCGCCGAGACCTGGGATATAAATGCCCGGTTCACATGTTACCACCATGCCAGGTTCTAAAACGACATCTGATTTCATCGACAATCCTGGACCCTCGTGAATCTCAAGTCCTATTCCGTGTCCAGTTGAATGTCCAAAGTATTCACCATAACCTTTTTCTGTTATGTAATCTCGTGTGATTGCATCTGCTTCTTTACCGGTCAATCCTGGTTTGATTCCCGCCATCCCACGTAATTGGGCTTCAAGAACAATTTCATAAATCTCTTTAAGCTTGGCATTCGGCTCACCAACTGCCACGGTTCTTGTAATATCAGATACATAACCATTGTAATAACATCCATAATCCATTGTTACAATATCTCCAGCCTCAATAACTTTGTCACTTGCTACACCATGAGGAAGTGCAGAGCGATGACCTGAAGCAACAATCGTATCAAATGAAGAAGATGTAGCACCAGCTCTTCTCATAAAAAACTCTAACTCATTCGATACTTCTAATTCCGTTTTTCCTGGACGAATGAAGTCTAAAATATGTTTAAATGCAGCATCCGCGATATCAGCTGCCACCTTTAATATCTTAAGCTCTGAATCCGTCTTTATCAAGCGTAACTTTTCAATTACTCCGGAAATTGGTACTAGTTCAGCTTCCAATTCCTTATCATATAATTTAAAAGAAGAAAACGTTAGAAAATCCGCTTCAAATCCAAGCTTTTGAATACCAAGTTTCTTTGCTTGGACCGCTACCTCCTCAGGGATAGATCCTGTAGTCTTTATAATCTCAAATCCCTGACATTGTTTAGCTGCTTGTTCAATATAGCGGAAATCTGTAAGAAACTGCGCTTTATCTGCACTAATTAATACAACACCTGCGGTACCAGTAAAGTTAGATATATACCTTCGATTAAATGGACTTGTGATCAAGATCCCATCTATTCCATGTGTTGAGAAATTAGATCTCAATTTTTCTATTTTTTCCATGATATTCTCCACTCTCCTTTTCAAATCAATGAGGACAAAAATATTTTATCATAACCTACCAAATCCGACTAATCGAAACTTAGGCTGATTCCTCTTTCTCTTGAACTTTATTATTTTGATACTCATAATTTATGGAATATCCAATAAAAATTCCATATACGATATATAAACAAACGGAAGTTATAATTGTATCCCTGTTTAAATCAAAGAAGGGCTTAATTCCCGGAAAGAGTGGATTAAGTAAGAAAAATACCACTGCAAACAATACAAGACCATACGCCAGACCAAACCAAAAACCTTTGAACTTTTTCAAGGCTGCATAGTAAATAAATGCAGCAACCACTGAACAAATTCCAATTAAAATGATGGAAATGAGTGTACCAAGCCATTCATACTTCCAATCGCCTAGCGCCCAGGGCTCCAGTAAGACAGTAGGACGAATTTCTGTAAAACTAAAATAGGAAGCAATCCAGCCAATTGTTCCCCAAAACAAGCCTCCAAATAACCCTGTCCAAAAGACCATTACCGGAAAGGACATGGGTTTAGGATAATTACTTAGTTTTTGCTCATTTGACATAATAACAACCTCCATTAACATTCTGCTTCTTTGCTGCCTTATTTGCCGTCCATCATTCATGTAATACTGTCCCTAAAACAATACAGGGTCAACAAAAAGCCATAATAAACTCCATTTTTTATTATGTCCTTAGGTATTCAATCCCTTGCATAAAAAAAAACTTTTTTAATTGGAAATATTATGTCATTCCTAGAGGTTTTTTTGTTTTTCTAGTAGAATAGAATTAAGTACATACAGATTTTTCTACTTCTGCTGTTGTGCAACTTTTGATTAGGTTGGTGTTATGTATATGTCTAGTTCGCAAAAACCCGTTTATGGCGGCCAAGCGGTTGTCGAAGGAGTTATGTTTGGCGGTAAGCATCATTATGTTACTGCGGTTCGCAGAAAGGATCAATCTGTAGAATATTTTCATTTGCCACGTAAAGCAAATCCTTATTTTACAATGTTAAAAAAAATCCCTTTTCTACGTGGGATTATTGCCATTATTGAGTCGAGTGCAAATGGATCAAAACATTTAAACTTTTCAACGGAAAGATTTGATGTTGACCCAAAAGAAGATGAAATCATAAAAGAAAAAGAAGTATCTAAATTAACCATGTATCTTGGTGTAGCAGCAATTGGTGTCATCTCATTTTTATTTGGTAAATTCGCTTTTACATTAATTCCAGTTTTTCTTGCCGTTTTAACAAAACCAATTTTCCCTTCTGATTTTGCTCAAGTGCTAGTGGAAGGCTTTTTTAAACTAATCTTACTAATAGCTTATATTTATTTTGTCTCCCTTACTCCATTGATAAAAAGAGTGTTTCAATATCACGGAGCTGAACATAAAGTAATTAATACGTTTGAAGCAGGTGTAGAGTTAACTGTAGAAAATGTGCAGGCACATTCTCGACTCCATTACCGCTGTGGGAGCAGTTTCATTTTATTTACTGTAATTGTAGGTGTTTTTGTTTACATGTTTGTACCTACTACTCCGCTTTGGTTACGGGTTGTCGACCGACTCCTTTTAATCCCGGTTGTTCTAGGAATCGCCTTTGAAATTCTTCAAGTGACAAACAAACTCAGAGATGTTCCTGTCTTGAAATATCTTGGGATACCTGGTCTTTGGCTTCAATTAATAACAACGAAGGAACCTCAAGATGACCAAGTGGAAGTGGCGATCCTTTCTTTTAACCGATTATTGAAAATGGAGAAAGAAACTGAGTTCTCCATAGAAAGTGAAGAAATTGTCTAAATCTTTGTTTTATCGTGTTTAAAAGATTATAAAAATGCTTAAGATGCTCTTAGGGAGGTGGCTTTCTTGAAAAATCGGACATTTGTTAATGTGGTTATTGGGGGACTTATTATTCTAGCATTACTTGGTGTTATTGGTACATTTACAGCTAATCCAGCCGGTTTCATTCAAAGTATAGCTGTCATGGCACTGGTTGTTTTAGTCGTTTATTTCCTAGTTCGAAAGTTTACCGGCTCAAGCCCTCAGAAAAAAGAGCAGCGGGCATTTCTAAAAGCAGCAAAAAAATCAAAAAAACGATTACAACAAAAGAGCGGGGAAGGAACTGTTAAGACTTCTTCTCTCGGAACGTTAGCCTCATTAAAGAAAAGCAACAAGACAAAAAAGAAATCTCCTGCACATTTGACCGTTATCGACGGCAAAAAGGGGAAAAAGAAAAATCGAGCGTCACTATAGGCGCTCGATTTTTTATATTTTTGGCTGTGTTAAACTAGTCTGTTGATTTCCGTTCCAGGCACTTCGCTTTCCGCGGGCGTGCCGGGGAGCCTCCTCGTCGCTGCGCTCCTGCGGGGTCTCCCCTGCCCCGTACTCCCGCAGGAGTCTTCGTGCCCTCCACTCCAATCAACAGGGTGCCAAAATCAACATTGTCCTTTAACACAGCCATATTTTTATGAACAAGCAGAAATATATCTTAATTAATACCCCCATGTTTTCAAAAATTGTTTCGCTTTTTCTTTTCCTAAATTAAATAATTCGTGTTTCTTTTCTTCTGTTAATGAAAATTCCGTAAATAAAACACCTTCAGTTGGGATAAAGATTATATTCTTTACATGTTTTTTGGAAATATACCTGGAATCGTGGGCATCTTTCATCGTTTCAAATAAGGCAGCAAATAATTGTACCGCATTTTTGATTTTATGTTTTTCATGCTCATATTCACTAGCATTTAATTTAATTCCGAGCACTGGTCTTACTTTTTGTACATTCTCTTGGTCAAAAAGCCACATTGGAAAATTGCTCAAAACTCCTCCGTCAACTAATACATTCATACCGTCCATTGAACGCATTTTTACTGGCTCAAAAAAATATGGGATACTGCAGCTAATTCTTATCGCTTTAGCAATGGAAAAGGAACCGGGTGAGATGCCATACTTCTGTAAGTCGTCTGGTAAAACAATCATTCGCCCATTTGAAAGGTCTGAAGCGATGACCCTAAGGGCCTGAGGGGGTAAATCTGCAAATGTTTTTAACCCTTTAGCCTCAAGTTTTTCACAAAGCCATTTTTCAAGCTCGTTTCCCTTATAAAGACCCAGCCTCCAATAGACAAACAGCCATTTAGCAAATGGGAATGGAATGATTGTTTTTCGGGTATCCAGTAGTTTTGAAAGATCTAATTCGTCGACCAGTTGGAAAATTTCTTTACTGGTATAACCGGCGGCTATTAATGCAGCAACGATGGATCCTGCACTTGTTCCTGCCAACCTTACAAATCGCAAACCTTTATCTTCTATTTCTGCACAGGCTCCAATTAAGGCAAACCCTTTTATTCCTCCTCCGGAAAAAACGCCGTCTATAAACATGGCAGTCACTCCTAAAGATGAAGTTATTTTTACATCTTTAAGCAGTTGCATTCATAAATAGTACGGTAGACAAGCAAAAAAATTTGTAAATAAAAAAGAACATCGTCTCTGCACGATGTTCTTGGTTTATTAATGAGGTTGAAACCGCTTAACTATTCATTAAAATCTTTTTGCTCCAATAAATCTTGGCTTCCAATAACTGTTGCTTGTAGATGCGATGGAAACTCCCTTTGAAGATGCAGATTGAATCATTTTTCCGCCACCTATGTATATCGCAACATGACTAGGCCTGCTTGCCTTATTCTGTGCAAAGAACATTAAGTCCCCAACTCTTAGAGATTTAACTTTGTATCCTTTTTTGTAGTACATTTCAGCTGCCGTCCTTGGCAATACTTTACCAGCCTTACCATAAGAATATTTAACCAAACCTGAGCAGTCAAACCCTCTTGGTGATAACCCGCCCCATCGATATGGAACTCCGAGATTTGCTTTTGCAACTTTGATTGCTTTTGTATGATAAGAGGCCGCTTCCGCTTTATCACCCATAGTGGTAAACAATGAACTAAGAATAATTGTCATAGCTACGGCTGCAATGATTTTTTTCAACATCTTGTTTAATCCCCCTGTGTGCTTCGATACTATTAATATACAAAAAAAGAGTAACATCGAAGTAACAGGTAGATTACAGATATATTACAATTTTCGACTTTATTCTAAAAATTCTAGTAAATATTCATTTGAATTGTAGTAAATTTCATATTAGTTATCAGATTTATCGACATTTATCACGCAAAAAAATGGGGGAAACTCTTCCCCCATTAATTACTCACAAATTATAAACCACATTTCAATTGGGCTCCGCAGTTGGTACACGTGTTGCAGCCGCCCATTTCTTTTACCTTACCGGTACGGCACACCGGGCATGTGTTTCCTACTTCTGATCCGATGGTCACACTTGTTGAACGAAGTTCACTGATTGTATCAACAAGGACCACATGCTGTTTTGGTTGTTCATTAAAAATGGATAATTGTTCATTGGTGTTTTCTTCTGCTTTCAGTGTTAGTACCTGTGAATCACGTGAGCCATCAACATAAACAGTTCCACCTTTTGCTCCGCCACGATATAAACGCTGGTATACTTTTTCAACCTGTTCTACGCTATACCCTTTTGGTGCGTTGACTGTTTTACTAATGGAACTGTCGATCCAGCGCTGGATGACACATTGAACATCTGCATGTGCTTCTGTCGTAAGTTCCATCGCAGTAACAAACCAATGTGGAAGATTGTTTTCATCCGCTTCAGGGTGCTTATCAAGGTATTCTTTCACGATATCCGCTTTGACTTCGATAAATTTACCAAGACGTCCGCTGCGGAAATAAGAGAATGAGAAATAAGGCTCTAAGCCGGTGGAGACTCCAACCATTGTTCCAGTGGATCCCGTGGGAGCAACCGTTAGTAAATGAGAGTTCCTAATTCCACTTTCTAAAATAGATTGGCGGATATCTTCAGGCATTTTCTTCATATACCCTGTATCGATGAAAGCTTGACGTAATCGATTAGTTTCACCTGTTGTTTTCCCAGTTAAGAATGGGAAACTTCCTTTTTCTTTCGCCAATTCAATTGAAGTTCTGTATGCAGTAGTTGCAATTACTTCAAAAACTTGATCGACTAGTTCGTTTCCTTCTGGTGATCCATACTTTGTTTCACAATATATCAGCATGTCATGCAAGCCCATTACTCCAAGCCCTACACGTCGCTCACCAAGTGCCTGCTTTTTATTTTCTTCAAGAAAGTATGGTGTTGCATTGATGACATTATCCTGCATCCGAACTCCTACGGCTACTGTTCGCTTAAGCTTTTCAAAATCGATCGTCTTTGTTTCTTTATCAGCCATTTCCGCCAAGTTGACTGCTGCAAGGTTACAGACGGAAAATGGTGCAAGTGGTTGTTCCCCACATGGGTTTGTTGCAACTACCTGTTGGCCATATGCTTTTGCATTGGTCATGTCGTTGGCATTGTCGATAAAAAATATTCCTGGTTCTGCTGAGTAGGTAGCACAAATATTGATAAGGTTCCATAGTTCTTTTGCTTTGAACTTTTTGTACACCCGTACTTTATGTCCAAGTTTTTCCCACTCGCGGACATCTCCCACTTTATGCCATTCTTCATTATAAATCTTCATTTCTTCTTGATCATAGTGTTCAACATATGGGAAGCGCAGTTCGTAATCACTATCGTTTTCAACAGCTTCCATAAATTCCTTTGTTAAACAAACAGAAATATTTGCACCAGTAAGGAACTCAGAATTGTGTACCGTGTAGTTACCACCGGTTAATAATTTCTCTTCTGCATCAGCAATGATTTTTTCATCAAATCCACCGAAACCTTGAATGTTTTTATAATTTACAATTCCTTGGTACATTGCAGTTTCACTTAGAGTTAGAGGGGTAAACTTTAATTTATCTTTTGCAAGTTTTTTGATCGTATCATCATTTGTATTTTCAATTAAGAATCGTAGAATTCTAGGATTTTGCATCTTAGAGATAATAAATTCAATAATGTCTGGATGCCAGTCTGCTAACATGATCATCTGAGCTCCACGTCTTGATCCACCCTGCTCAACCAAATGTGTCAACTTCGCAATATCATCCAACCATGAAACCGAACCAGATGATTTACCATTTACGCCTCTGGCCAGTGTATTACGCGGTCTCAATGTTGAGCCATTTGTACCAACTCCGCCGCCACGGCTCATAATCTCCATCACCTGCTTACGATGGTCAGAGATACCCTCACGTGAGTCTGGGACAAAAGGCATAACATAGCAATTGAAGTAAGTAACATCGGTATCTGCCCCAGCACCGTAAAGAACGCGGCCTGCAGGAATGAAGTTCATGTTTACAAGTTCTTGATAAAACCGTTCTGTCCATTCTCTTCGCTTCTCTTCCGTTTCTTCGACAGAGGCCAGACCAGTAGCATTACGCTTCGCAATTTGCTCGTAGAACAGCTCTAACGGCTTTTCAATCACATCTAATGACCTAATAATCACACCTGTGCTAGCTTCTTCAGGATCATCGAGTACTCCTCTAAACTCCTCTTCCACTAAAACTTTTGCTTTTTTCTTTTCCCAATCGATTTCCTGGATATAGCCAAGGCCGCGTGCTGGAAATTTCGGATCTTCTTTTATAGTTAAAACAACGAAGTCGTCGTTAGAAAGGGTAATTTTTGCAGTGTCTTTAAAGGTATAGCGGTCCAACATTACCAAACGAGAAACACCTTTGTGAGTTATTTTCATATCTGGGGTAACTGGATGCACCTGGGGGAATAAGCGGATATCCTCATTCAACCTTTCAAAATCAATATTCATTGTATGTCTAAAAACTACAGACATGAGAACAACTCCTTCATGTTAATATCTACCTATTGTGCTAAATCTAGCAGTATTGCGCTATATCTAGTTGGTTTGTATTTTTAGGTTATCATAGGCACCTAGAATAAATCAACTAAATATCAATATATAGTACCGAAAATATTTTCGACACCACTATATATTGTAAATCAAACAAACAAGATTCTTTTTGTCAAACTCAAAAAATAATATAATTAATAGTAATCAATAGCAATAATAAGATTTTCGTCATAAAACAGGAAAATTCAACAAAATTCGCAGGTTGCTTATTTTGCTTAAATAACAAAGAAGCGACGTGTGCCGCTTCCAATTATCTCTTATAATTCCATTCATCATTCTCATAGCGCTCTTTTGCAATCTTATTAACGTAGGCTAGCTCTTGTTCATTTAATTGATAAGGCTCTAGTTCAACATTTAGACCTTCCGCAAAGCCCTTATAAAAAGCTTCCTTTGCTTCCTCAAGAGAAATTCTCCTCGGACTAATAGCGTTGATAGCAACCGCTTTATCCTTAAAGGCTTTCCTCATTCGTTCCTTTACCCTTTCACTAGGATATTTAAATAAACTAAATAATTTATCCTCATCTAAATCCAACAATATGGATCCATGCTGTAATATGACTCCCTTTTGCCTTGTTTGTGCACTGCCAGCTACCTTTCTGCCTTCGACCACAAGCTCATACCAACTTGGGGCATCAAAGCAAACAGCAGATCGAGGGTTTTTTAATGCATCTCTTTCCTCCGCTGTTTTTGGGACAGCAAAGTATGCCTCAAGTCCTAAATGGTGAAATCCTTTTAAAATACCTTCAGATATCACACGATAGGCTTCTGTCACTGAATTTGGCATTTCTGGATGGTCTTCAGAAACGATTACACTGTACGTAAGCTCGTGTTCATGAAGTACTCCACGGCCGCCTGTAGGTCTCCTGACAAAACCTAATTGATGAGCCTTAACCGCCTCCATATCAATTTCCTTTTCCACTTTTTGAAAATATCCTACTGACAGGGTTGCTGGATTCCAGCCATAGAATCGAATCACTGGAGGAATTTTCCCCTCACTATGCCAATCGAGCAGCGCCTCATCTAAAGCCATATTAAAAGATGGTGAACTATTTCCAGTATCAATAAAACGCCAAACTTCTTTTTTCATTATAATGACCTCATTTTTTATATTATTACGAGTTTAAGTCTACCAAAATCTGATATAGATTCAAAATAAGATGTTTCTGCTATAATTAATTTAGGAAGTTTTGAAAAGATTTTTTAGCATTCATCTTTATCTTTATGAGATTGGCTTATATAATAAACTAGTGCAGGAAAGCTTGAAAGGAGCAAAAAGAAATTGAGTTCACTTTATCCCTTATTAATTATCATTGCAGCAGTTATCATCTATTCCGTTTTCACCTATTTCTATCAGAAAAGGATTGTTAAAACGGTAACAGAAGAAGAATTCCGTGCGGGATACAGAAAGGCACAACTAATAGATGTTCGTGAAGCAAACGAATTCGAAGGCGGCCATATTTTAGGATCACGTAATATCCCCATGTCACAAATGAAAATGCGCATGAAAGAAATTCGACCTGATATGCCGGTATATTTATACTGCCAAAGTGGGATGCGCAGCGCCCGTGCAGCACAATTCTTACACCGAAAAGGTTACCGGGATCTAACCCAACTACAAGGCGGGTTTAAAAAATGGTCTGGTAAAGTTAAAACGAAGAAATAATGAGATAAACAAGGTTCCGTATTTCGGGGCCTTTTTTATTTTGGCTGTGTTAAAGGTTAATGTTGATTTTGGCACTCTGATGATTGGAGTGGAGGGCGCGAAGACTCCTGCGGGAGTACGGGGCTGGGGAGACCCCACAGGTGCTGAAAGCGCCGAGGAGGCTCCCCGCAACGCCCGCGGAAAGCGAAGCGCCTGGAACGGAAATCAACAGACAAGTTTAACACAGCCTTTATATAAAAAATAGAGAAGGTCAGATTCCATTTTCGAATCTGACCTTTCTAATATTTAAGCTTTTTGATATTTTAAGACTGGCTTACGAGCAGCTTTTGTTTCATCCATACGGCCGACCACAGTTGTATGTGGGGCTTCTTGAACGATTTCTGGATTTTCCTCAGCTTCTTTAGCAATTTGGATCATAATATCGATGAATGAATCTAATGTCTCTTTTGATTCGGTTTCTGTCGGTTCAATCATGATACATTCTTCTACATTCAACGGGAAGTAAATGGTTGGCGGATGATAGCCAAAATCGAGCAGTCGTTTCGCAATATCTAATGTGCGGACACCTAATTTCTTCTGACGTCTTCCGCTAAGGACAAATTCATGCTTACAATGACGATCAAATGGTAGATCGTAATATTCAGCAAGCCTTCTCATCATGTAGTTCGCGTTTAGTACAGCATACTCTGTTACTGCTTTTAATCCATCCGGACCCATCGAGCGAATATATGTGTACGCACGAACATTAATGCCAAAGTTTCCGTAATATGGCTTCACACGACCAATTGACAGTGGGCGATCATAATCAAGAACAAACTCATCGCCTTGTTTTGTGATAATTGGTTTAGGCAGGAACGGAATCAAATCTGCTTTGACACCGACTGGGCCAGAACCAGGACCGCCGCCACCGTGTGGGCCTGTAAACGTTTTATGAAGGTTTAAGTGAACCACATCAAACCCCATATCTCCCGGACGTGCTTTTGAAAGAACCGCATTTAAGTTAGCTCCATCATAATAAAGCTTTCCACCTGCTTCATGAACAATTTCAGCTAATTCAAGAATGTTTTCTTCAAATAAACCAAGCGTATTCGGATTGGTTAACATTAGTGCTGCAGTATCTTCACCAACCACTCTTCTTAAATCTTCAAGGTCAACTAGACCATGTTCATTGGATTTAACGGTAATGGTTTCTAAACCTGCAATTGTTGCTGATGCTGGATTTGTCCCGTGTGCGGAATCAGGAACAATAACTTTTGTACGTTTCATATCACCGTTGGCTTCATGGTAAGCACGGATCATCATTAAACCGGTCCATTCCCCATGTGCTCCAGCTGCTGGCTGCAGAGTCACTTCATCCATCCCGGTAATTTCAATTAAATGCTCCTGCAAATCATATAAAAGTTCAAGTGCACCTTGTACAGAACTTTCATCTTGCAGCGGATGGACATGTGCAAAGCCGTTAAAGCGTGCTACATTTTCATTAATTTTTGGATTATATTTCATTGTACAAGAGCCGAGTGGATAAAATCCTGAATCAACACCATGATTTCTTTTTGATAGTGCCGTGTAGTGGCGCATAATATCAAGTTCTGAAACCTCAGGAAGTTCTGGCTCTTCCGTACGAATATAACCATCAGGAAGAAGTCCATTGAGATCTAGCTCTGGTACATCCATTTCTGGCAGACTATAACCGATGCGGCCTGGTGTGCTAAGTTCAAAAATGAGTGCCTGGTCTTGATTATGCATGGAAATCCCCCAATTCTTTCACTAGAGTATCAATTTCTTCCTTAGAGCGTTGTTCTGTTACAGCAATCAGCATATGGTTAACAAGATCTGGATAATCACGACCCAAATCATAGCCGCCAATAATTGCTTTTTGTAAAAGCTGTTGATTAATTTCTTTGACAGGTTTATTTAATTTTACAACGAATTCGTTGAATGAATGACCATCATATACCACTTCAAAGCCAGCTTCCTTAAATGCATTTTTTGCATAATGAGCCTTTTGTAAGTTGGCAGCCGCCATCTCACGTACACCCTTTTTACCTAAAGCTGTCATTGCCACAGATGCTGCAAGGGCATTTAAAGCTTGGTTGGAACAAATATTTGATGTCGCCTTATCACGACGGATATGCTGTTCACGAGCTTGCAAGGTTAAAACAAACCCACGACGGCCTTGGTCATCTGTCGTCTGTCCAACAAGACGTCCAGGAACTTTTCTCATCAACTTAGTAGTAACTGCGAAATAGCCGCAATGAGGGCCGCCAAAAGCGGTTGGAATTCCAAATGGCTGGGCATCACCAATAACAATGTCAGCACCAAATTTACCTGGAGGTGTTAACACCCCAAGGGATAATGGATTGCTTGAAACTACAAACATGGACTTATTTGCGTGGATAATTTCTTCCAGCTCTTTTAAAGGCTCGATTCGTCCAAGGAAGTTTGGATATTGGACAATAACAGCTGCAACATCCTCATTTACGAGCCCTTTTAATGCTTCTAGATCCGTAACTCCATCTTTCACAGGTACTTCGACCACATTGAGGTACTGACCCTTTGCATATGTTTTAAGAACATCGCGTGCTTCAGGATGTACGGCACTAGAGACTATAATTGTTTTTCTTTTTGTATGGCCCGCACTAAGCATTGCTGCTTCAGCAAGTGCTGTTCCGCCATCATACATAGAGGAATTGGCCACATCCATGCCAGTTAATTCACAAATCATCGTTTGAAATTCAAAGATTGCTTGAAGTTCACCTTGAGATATTTCTGGTTGATATGGTGTATAAGCTGTATAAAATTCTGATCTAGAAATAACATGGTCGACAATAACAGGCATGTAATGGTCATATACACCTGCACCAATAAAAGAAACATTTCTTTTTAGGTCAGCGTTCCTGCTAGCCATATTAAACAGTTCTTTCATTAAGGCTGTTTCAGACTTAGCTGCTTTGATATTGTATTCACCCTTAAATTTTACTTTTTCAGGGATATCGCTAAACAGTTCATCAATAGAGGAAACACCAATTGCCTCGAGCATAGCATTCTTATCTTGTTCAGTCATAGGTAAATAGCGATGTTTCATAAAACTAACTCCCTTCTGTTATTTCTTTTCTCTTTTATAAAAAGGTGTTGGAACGACAGTAGCCTTTAAGCGTTTACCGCGAATCTCCACTTCAACAACGGATTCAAGCCCTGTAAATTCCGAATTAATTAGAGCAAGACCAATATTTTTCTTTAAAGTTGGTGATTGAGTGCCTGTTGTAACCTCACCAATTAACTGATCCCCACTATATACTGGGTATCCATGACGTGGAATCCCACGATCAATCATTTCAATTCCTACCAATTTTCTTGGTAAGCCCTTTTCCTTTTGTTGGATTAATGCTTCTTTCCCAATAAAATCAACTTCCTTGGATAATTTCACGGCAAAGCCAATCCCTGCTTCTAGTGGTGAAATTTCTGCAGAAAGTTCTTGGCCATAAAGTGCTAATACTGCTTCAAAACGCAGTGTATCGCGGGCACCTAATCCAACAGGAATTACTCCGTCTTCCTTACCTGCTGCTAAAATATCTTTCCAAAGATCAACTGCATCCTCTGCATCACAATATACTTCAAAACCATCTTCACCGGTATATCCTGTTCTTGATACTAAGGATTTTTTCCCATTAAGTATTACTTCTTGCTGGAATTTGAAAAAACCAATCCCACTCAAATCCGTATTCCCAGCGAGCTTTTGCAGTACTTTTTCTGCAAGTGGTCCTTGAAGGGCAAGCTGCGCTGTTTTTTCTGATAAGTTTTCTAAAGTAACATCTCCAGTTACATGGTCTTCAAGCCACTTATAATCTTTTTCAATATTTGATGCATTAACAACTAACAGGTAATGATTGTCCTCAATTTTATATACAAGAAGGTCATCGACAGTACCGCCATTTTCATAACACATGGCCGTGTACTGGGCACCGCCATTTTTAATTTTTGAAATGTCATTTGTCATCATTTTTTGTAAAAAATCCAAGCTATTCTTGCCTTTTACTTCCACTTCACCCATATGGGAAACATCAAATAATCCTGCACGTGTGCGAACAGCTTCATGCTCTTCTTTAATGCTGGAAAATTGAACTGGCAGCTCCCAACCACCGAAATCAATGGTTTTTCCTCCCCATTCCTTATACACATCAAAAAGCGGAGTTCGTTTTAATTCAGACATTCTTAATCCCCCTTCAATCTTTGGCACATACTATTCTTAGGATAACCATAAAAAAGGACAGAAACCTCCCATGTAAAATTAGGAAGGTCTCTGTCCTTGCACCTGAAAGTTTACCTTTAAAGGCTTTCCCCTTTGGTGGCTGTAAATGTCTAATCAGCACTCTCCAGAGCTGCGTCAAACAAGAGTTCTTTTGCCTGAGAGATTCACATTTCTGCTTGCTCCTTCGGCGCTACAAAGGTAGTCTCTCCCCTTGTTATCATTCGCATTATAATATTATCCAAATTGGTCATACTAATTATACTTATAAAATAAATTACTTTATTAAAATATTTAAAACATTCAAGACTATAATCATCCTACCATTAAAATAATACATTGGGCAATAATTTTATTTGAAAGAATAAAGCTGGAAATTGTAAAAAAGGAGTTGACACCATGTCGATCGAAATTGAATTTGATTCCTCTTGGAAGGATGATTTTTTACATAGAATCGATAACGATGGTCCATGGGGGAATTGGGAGCTTTTTAAACTAGCAATTGGAGTAGAAAAACATCTCGTTGTTCCTGATTTCAACGGTTTATTGGCACCAAGTCATTTATCTAATTTAACCCCGCTTCCACACCAGCTCGAAACAGCGAAACAAGTAATTGAAAATATGAACGGAAAAGCTATCCTTGCTGATGAAGTTGGGCTCGGAAAAACAATTGAAGCTGGATTAATTCTAAAAGAATATATGATACGCGGATTGGTGAAAAAGGTATTAATCCTTGTCCCTGCTTCTTTAGTTACACAGTGGTCGACCGAGCTAAATAGCAAATTTTTCATTCCTGCTATATCACAAAGAAAAAGCTATGTGTGGGAACAGTGCGATGTCGTCGTATCCTCGATTGATACAGCAAAACGTAATCCACATCGCGACATTATCTACCAACAAGACTATGATCTCATCATCATTGATGAAGCACATAAACTAAAAAATAACAAAACAAAAAACTACGAATTTGTTCAAAATCTGAAAAAGAAATTTTGTTTATTGTTGACGGCAACACCGATTCAGAACCGAGTCGAGGAAATTTTCAATCTGGTTTCGTTATTAAAACCAGGACATTTAGGGAGCGAAACGGCATTCTATGAAAAATACAAGCGTGATGCACGATCCTTAAATGATGATGAACATTTAAAAGAATTAGTAAACAAGGTCATGATTCGGAATAGGCGGGCAGATACAGGAATCGAATGGACAAAACGGCATGTTGAGACGATTCCAATTGAATGTACCCCTGAGGAGAAAGATCTTTACGAGTCAATTACAAACTTAAAAAGTGAAGGGAATTGGGTACAAACTAGTTCATTCTCAGTCATGACGTTGCAGCGTGAGGCATGCAGCAGCAGAGAGGCCGTTTTTTATACATTAAAGAATATGCTGCAAAAAAAGGAAAATCCAACTCCAGCTTTCGAAGAACAAATTCAATATTTAATGAAAAAGGTCGAAGCTGTTCAGAAAAATTCCAAAGCGGAAAAAGCATTAGAGTTAATTCAAAAGGTAAATGATAAAGTGATTATTTTCACAGAATATCGAGCCACTCAAATGTACTTACAATGGTATTTAAAACAGCATGGAATAACATCTGTCCCTTTTCGCGGCGGGTTTAAGCGCGGGAAAAAGGACTGGATGAGAGAATTATTTCAAAAGCATGCACAAGTTCTAATTGCGACAGAAGCGGGCGGCGAAGGAATTAATCTTCAATTTTGCAACCATATAATTAATTTCGATTTGCCATGGAATCCAATGCGGCTAGAACAGCGGATTGGTCGTATTCATCGTCTTGGGCAGGAAAAAGATGTCATGATTTATAACTTTGCAATAAAAAACACGGTCGAGGAGCATATCTTAAAGCTTCTTTATGAAAAAATCCATTTATTCGAAAAAGTAATCGGCGAACTGGACGATATTTTAACAAAGTTGGAATTTGGCAATATTGAAGACCACTTAATAGATATATTCGGACAATCCTCTACTGAAGGGGAAATGCGCATAAAAATGGAAAACTTATCATCAATGATTGAATTTGCAGAATCGATGAAGAAAGGAGATTCCCATGCAGCAGCAGGAAATTCATAACTTTCTATTGACCTATTTTCAGGCTAATGATTGTGAAATTGTAGAGAATGGCCCTGGATATTTAATGGTTCAGTTAACAGTGGAACTTGACAAGGAATTAATGAACCGCCCTTTTTACTGGCATTATTTAGAAAAAACAGGCGGGATTCCAAATCCGATGAGGCTAACCTTTATCACGAATCAAGATGCAGCTCCTGAAAATATAAAAGGGGAAATCATTCATTTTGGTTCTCCTCGTCTACATCAAATTTTTGCTTCAACTAAGAAACTAGCCAGCTATATGCGGCTTTACGAAAATCATTGCCATCAGAACAGGCAGACCCCCTTGCTGCCATGGCTATGTATGAATGTTAAAATCTCATATCAATGTGATCGTAAGCGTGATATTTTTAAGTCCATCGGTTTACAACTCATAAACGGAACAATGGTCGAAGATTTCCATGACAGGCTTCTGCAAATACCGTTAACACCAAAAATTCCGGATTATTCCTTTACCTTATCACCATTAGTGAGGCCGCAGAGTGGGATGTCAAGGATAGAAGCGTATCTAACTTCCGTGATTGAGAAAGATGACCACTCCTGGGCTGAAGACGCAAGAAAACGCTGGGAGCAGGATTTACGACTCTTAAACCATTTTTATGAAGATGTCGAAGAAGAAAATGAAAACTTCGAAACGGAAAAACTAGCCCTAAAAGAGCAATACGAACCAAAAATATCCATATCCTTCATCAACGGAGGCCTCTTCTATCTAACCGACAAAGCCATATAAAGGCACAAAATGAGGGTGTCAGGCACCATGTGAAAATTTCACATGGTGCCTGACACCCTTAAAATATTTTGCTGAAAAAATAAAAATATTTTTTGAAAATAAAGAAGGATAAGCAGGAACGCTGTCGAATATTATCAAATGAAAAATATTAAAGGCGGTGGTACCTATTGTTAGCGCGATAGAAATCTTAGCAAATCGAATTATTGCCGATGCGGCAAGGAATCAGGCAACAGATATTCACATTATTCCAAGGAAGAATGACACACTCATTCAACTACGATTAACCAACAAACTCATTCCCCGACTATCCCTTCCTAAAGACGAATGCGACAGATTAATTTCACATTTTAAATTCACAGCCAATATGGATATCGGTGAAAGAAGACGGCCACAAAGCGGAGCATTTTTTTGTGAAGTTGGCGGACAATTAATGGGTTTAAGACTATCCACGCTTCCTTCTAATAACAGAGAGAGCCTTGTCATCCGGCTGCTCCCACAGCAAGAACAAATCCCTTTTCACCAACTCTCACTATTCCCGTCAATGACACGAAAACTACTTGCCCTTCTCAAACATGCTCATGGACTTATCATTTTCACCGGGCCAACTGGCAGCGGCAAAACAACTACACTTTATTCCCTTTTAAATGAAACAGCCCACCTATTTCACCGCAATGTCATCACGCTCGAGGATCCCATCGAAAAAAACTATGACTCCGTCCTGCAAATACAGGTCAATGAAAAAGCAGGCGTAACATATGCGACTGGTCTAAAGGCAATTCTGCGTCATGACCCAGACATTATTATGGTCGGTGAAATTCGCGATGCTGAGACGGCAAAAATCGCAGTAAGAGCTGCCTTAACAGGCCATCTTGTCCTCTCCACAATGCATACTCGCGACGCAAAGGGGGCAGTTTATCGCCTGCGAGAGTTTGGTGTGAATTGGTTAGAAGTTGAACAGACACTGATTGCCATTACTGCACAAAGATTGGTGGAACTCTCGTGCCCTTTTTGCGAGGGGGATTGCACACCTATTTGCTATTCCTATAACAGATGGAAACGCGCAAGTGTGTTTGAACTATTATCAGGAAGAAATTTACACGGGGTAATGAAGGCAGCCCAAGGTGATAAAATAAATACGCGTTACCGCACCTTAAAAGATGTAATAAACAAAGGTATTGCCCTTGGTTATATTCAAGAATCTGAATACGAGCGATTGGTGTATGATGATGAATCGTCATAAATGGACAGTGAATGAACAAGCAAATTTCTTAAGAAGAACTGGTGAACTTTTGGCAAGGGGATATCCAATTGCACTTGCAATTGAATCCATAGCATTACAATTACCCTCAAAACGAAAGGAGGAACTTAATGATTGTTTAGAAGAATTGAAAAAAGGTCTACCATTTCATGTTGCACTAAATAATCTTGGCTTCCAAAAAGATTTAGTCGGTTATGTCTATTTTGCCGAACAACATGGCTGCTTTGCGGATGCTCTGCTGGAGGGAAGTGAACTTGCATTACTTAAAGATAAAGATTTACACAAGCTTCTAAAACTGCTTCAGTATCCTGCTTTGCTCATTGTCATTACAGGATTTCTATTTATTTTCGTCGAAAATACATTACTCCCAAGGTTCACAAGTCTTTTTTCGTCCCTTGGTCTAGAAGCAAATTTTTTTATGAATGTCGTTTACGCTTTCGATCGTTATTTTCCAATCGTGATCGGCATCTTGCTTTTTACTCTATCATTGGGAGCAATGTATTATTTGCTGATATTTCGAAAGCTCACCGTCCTAAAACAAAGGGCACATCTAGTTCGCATCCCAATTGTTGGCAGGATCCTCAAATTACTATTCACTCACTACTTTTCCATTCAACTAAGCTTCTTACTTTCCGGTGGATTATCGGTTTCTGAAGCACTACTACTTTTTGAACAGAATCTCAGACATCCTTTTTACAGTCACTTAGCTGCTGCAATTAAATGTAAGCTAATTACCGGAGAAAGATTAGAGTCAATTTTGGCAACGATGTCATACTTCGAAAAAGAATTTCCGATGATTGTAAAACATGGACAAGAGAATGGAAAGTTGGAGCAGGAACTGCTATTTTTCAGCAAGCACTGTATCACAAACATGGAAGAAATGATTCAAAAACGCTTAGCAACTATTCAACCTATTCTTTACATCATTATTGGATTTCTTGTCGTGTCAATGTATTTAGCTATTCTTTTACCCATGTTTCACCTGCTTGATGGTATTTAAAAAAATTGGAGGTTAGTTAGAATGATAAAAAATGAAAAAGGTTTTACATTAATAGAAATGATGATTGTTATGCTAGTAATCTCAGTACTGTTAATTATTACAATTCCTAACGTTGCTAAACATAATTCAAATATCAACAATAAAGGATGTGAGGCCTACGTGAAAATGGTCCAGGCTCAAGTTCAAGCATATGAAATGGACAAAAACAAAATCCCCACAATTGCGGAACTAAAATCAGAAGGATATTTAAAGGAAGACTCAAAAGGTTGTCCGAATGGGAATACAGTTGCAATAGACGTTGATGGCAATGTAACTTCAACTGAAAGTAACTAATCCCCAATGAAAAACGATCAAAACGGCTTCACTTTAATTGAGTCCCTGTTAGTTCTCTCCATCTTCATGATTATCTCCTCAATTACAGTTTTCTCCTTAAAACCGCAGCACTCAGTCCTGGAGGATGAGGCCTTTTTAACCCAATTAAAAGCAGACCTATATTATTCACAACAATATGCTATCTCTCATCAACATGAAGTATCCGTTGTTATTCTTCCAACGCAGTTTAAGTATTACATGTTTTTGAGGACCGACATGCCGCCAATCCTCGTACGAAATTATTCAAGAAATATTTATCTTGCTGAAGCTTCCATACCCTTATATTTCAAATTCCTAAACGATGGAAATGTGAACCAGTTTGGTACCTTTCTCATCCAAACCAAAAATAAAACCTATCAAATGACCCTGTTAATCGGAAAGGGACGGTTTTATGTTAAGGAGTTCTAAAGGCTATTTTCTGCTTGAGCTTCTACTGTCCTTATCAGCATTGTTTATAATTAGTTCGTTTTTACTGCCATTATTGACCGAACTAAGAGAACAATCCCGGCAATTGGAATTAGAAAATATGTCTAGACAGTTGATGTACGAAGAATTACAAGCGAATTTAGTCAGTAATCAGGGAACATCAAATTCCACTTCTATTCAAAATGGAATTGAATTTCAAATCATATGGAAGGACAGTGAGATGGCTGGACAAAAGGAGGTGTGTGTGAGAGTTGAAAAAAATTCGTTCCTTCCTGAAGTTGAAGTTTGCGGGCTGCTTGAATGACGATGCCTTTACACTCATTGAAGTGCTTATTTCTTTTTCTATTTTCACAACAATTATTTTTTTTATGACACCATTATTCCAAATAATTCTTAATCATAAGGATACGGAGGCTTCTTTACAAGCAATGGAGTGGGATGTTTTTTCGAGCCAAATTAAAAAGGAGATTCGGCTTTCCAGTCGTGCAGAGGTGATCTCGAATCGCTTAATTCTAACAAAAGATGCGGAAACCATTCAGTATGAAAAATACGGAACGAACCTTAGGCGCCGTGTCAATTCAACTGGTCATGAAATACTCCTCCAAAATGTTTCACAGCATTCGTTCACGCTCTTAAATAATGCCGTCAAAATCGATGTAACTGACCTAAGGGGAAGAAAAAATTCAGTTACTGCTTTCTCCATGGGAAATTGGCTGAATGTCCCATGAAAAATAATGAGAGTGGCTTCACTTACCCACTAACCTTGTGCCTTCTAATCATTTTTTTATTATTTCTTTCGAGCCGAATTGAAGTATTTTTATCTGAAAGAAAAATTGCTCACGAAACGAATACCATCATGCTCGAGGAGTATTATTTCCTCTCATCAGTAAAAAAGATTGAATCGATTTATCAAAAGACTGGCATACTGCCTGCCAAAGGGACGCTGCCGTATGTAAAGGGAAACATAGATTACCAAACTGAAACACCCATAGGGTATATTCAAAAGGTCAATTTTACATTGCACCTCAATACTGATGGTATAACAGTTAACGGAAGGGGATATTTTGATACGCGGACCAAACGATTATCCAAATGGCTTGAATTGAAATAACTAAATATGGGCATACTTGTTCATGAAATTTAAAGGCAGGTGTATGTCCATGAAAACCAATGATTATGTAAAATTCATGACTCAAACGATTGTAAAATATGCAGATCAACCAAAGGATGAAAGGAAGCGTCTTCGTACCGAACGAAAAGAAACAAAAGCTTCTTTCTGGTATCGTTGGTTCGGTATACTTCCTTACATCCTCTATTTTGAAGTTAAAAAAAGGCGAAGAATGTAGCTTCTCTAAATGCCTTATTTTTCAAAAAATGATAATTTTACTGTTGACAAATGATTTTATAACCTAAAATTGCTTTCTTTTAACACATTGTTACAATATAAAGTCGCAAATTGTGAACATTTTCTAAACATACTGTGTTAACATTGTTAACCTCATTCCCATGTTAGAAGGGCTGTATTATAATGGAATAAATTATGGGGGTCCGAGGTGAACAATGATGGAACAAACATTAAAGATAACAAACGTTTTATCAGATCCAACGCGGTACTATATTTATCAATACATTACCAAACGTCATCAAGAAGTAACAGTACAAGAAGTGGCAGAAAACTTTAATATTCACCCAAATGTTGCACGATTACATTTATCAAAACTTGAAGATGTGAACATGTTAGTGTCTGAAACTAAGAAAACTGGTAAAGGCGGCAGACCGAGTAGATTGTATCGTCTCTCAGATGATGTAATACAGTTGCATTTCCCATTTCGTGACTACATGCTCTTATCTAAAGTCGCATTCCAAACCATGATTTCACTTGGAGAGATTGGTAAAAAAGCACTTTTCCATACTGGAAAGCGTTTCGGTGCAGAGCTGATTGAACAAGAAAAGGCAAAAAGGGCGTTTGGAGAGGAATTAGAATTTGACCAAAAGCTAACAATATTAAAAAGTGCGGCAACGCTTGCTGGTTTTTATCCTGAATTTGAAGCAAATGGCGATAAAACAAAAATCTATTTCCAAATTTTCAATTGCCCTTTCAAAGAAGTGGCAGAAGATCATTCGGAAACAGTTTGCAGTATGCACCATGAATTCTTAAAAGGAATGTTTGGAGCACTTTTTGAATCAGTTGAGTTAATTGAAAAAGATAATATTATTTCTGGTTGTGAAACTTGTTCTTATCAAGCGCTTGTAACAAACTAAATCGAAACCATTATTTACATTGTACCTCCTTTTACTTTATAATATTGTAATGATGGGATCGAAGGGTAAAAGGAGGGATACATATGGATCGCATGTTCAGAGTTTGTGGTTTCTGGACGGGCATTTTTACAGTAATGTTTTATCTTGGTGATATGGATAAGACGGCAATGTTATTCTTAGCCCAAACAGGTTTTTTCGTTCTGCTTAGCTATCTAAAACTATCCGAGCGCATGTATTTGTGGGTATTCGGAGCTTATTTAACAGTTTTCTTCGCAGGCTTCACTTATTGGACAACGTTCATGATGGTGCCTGGTGCAGGACATTAAGTAACCATTAGAAAAAAACGCCGGAAAATTCCGGCGTTTTTTCTTTATTCGCTGAAGAAATCTCTCCATTTTAATTTTAGCTCTTTTTGCTGGATAACCACATGAAAATAGGAACTAATTCCTGAAGGCATAATCAAACTGCGAATCGCTCGATTCCGTTTGCTTACCTCTGAAAAGGGATTGGGATTGTAATGGTTTGCTAATTCTTTCAGAATACCTGCCTGTAATAAAAACTCATCCTGTCTTAGCTTTGAAACAAGTTCTAAGTTTTCCTGTTCCCCTTTTTGAATTAGGTAATCAAAATGGATATGAGTGGTAATGTCCATTTCACCAGGGTTTTGCAAGATATCATCAATCATCTGATGCTGATAATAACCTCTCAAACTCCCCTTTACCCTTCTAGGGTCCATCCACTCTTCATTTGTATAACCATAATCAGCTGTTACTACAATCCCTTTTATCAATGCACGGGAGATTCCCTTTATCATCTCCACCATGGCTAACGGGACCTCCAACCGCTGCTTTTCCTTTAATTCAATCTGGCTTTCCTTTAAAAACAATTTGATATCAGTATTGGTTAAAGGTACCTTTTGTTCATACAGTTCATTATTTCGAATCCCTATCATAACTTCATGCAGTTCCTGATTTTCTTTTTCAATGACATGAACTGGTAATGCATCAAAGAGTTCGTTTGAAAAAATCATTCCTTCAAATGCGATAACTTCGTTGATGTTCTCCACTTGGACAATGGGAAAATCATCCATTAACAATTCCCGTTGCAGTTTTCGATGAAAAGGGCTGCTTTCAACAATAATATATGTTAAAGGCGTTTGAATCCTTTCTTTCCATTCCTGTAAAAACGCTTTGGCAAATCGTCCATTTCCAGCACCTATTTCACAAAATACAGGGTCAAGTTGTGAATTGGTACATATGTGAGAAAACCAAGTCGCCATCATTCTTCCATATATATCAGAAATATTACTTGTTGTTATGAAATCACCTTGCCGCCCAATTTTTTGTTTATCCTTCATATAATAGCCAAATTCAGGATGATACAATGCTGAGCCAATGTATTTTTCATAGGAAATTAACTCATTGGGAGAAGTTGAAATTAATGTTCTAAAAAATGTGTCCATATATACTCCTTTTCAAATAAACACTATTGACACAGTGAAAACTTTATAATATTGTAAGGATAGTAGCTTAAACTTTATCCCCTCCCATATTAGAATAGAATATCCCCCAGAAAAACCCTTCTCATTTCGGAGAAGGGTTTTTCTATATCGTCTCCCCTAATTGCTAAAATCCATTCAAAAATGGATTACTATCCATTTCTGCACCAATGGTTGTCACAGGTCCATGACCAGATAATACATACGTATCCTCAGGTAATACAAGCAGTTTATCGTGGATACTTTTTAATAACTGTGATGCGTTCCCTTCCATTAGGTCTGTACGGCCAATACTGCCTTGAAAAAGGGCATCTCCAGAGATAACAAACCCTTGCTCTTTAAAATAACAAGAGATACTTCCTGGTGAATGACCAGGAGTATGAAAAATGCTAAATTCAAATTCGCCAATTTTCATAACACCTTCATTATTAATAATCTGATCAGCGGGATTGACTCTTATTGAATCCTGAATCATAAAAAATTGTGAACCATTTCGCGCAGGATCACCAAGCCAGTTTTCTTCCTTTTTATGAAGATATACTGGAATTTTATAAAAGTCCCTTACTTCATCTACACCTCCGATATGATCAAAATGTGCATGAGTTAGAATAATAGCAAGAGGTTTCAGTTTTCTATTATTCAACAACTGAATGAGCTTCTTCCCTTCACCGCCGGGATCAAAAATTAAACATGCTCGGTCAGAATTTTCTACGATGTAACAGTTAGTTTGAAGTGCCCCCAATGGAATTTGCTGCCATTTCATACTTTCGTACCTCCAATTGAATTTGCGATATCATTATTTTACACTAAGTTTTAAGCAGAGAGAAAGAATACAAATTCACCCGAGTTCTTTTTTGCTCTCGACAAACGAAAGAAAAAAATATAAAATAAGAAACGAATGTAAATAATATAGGTACATAATTTTCTTAAATTTGTTTGATGTATGCCTGCTTATCATAATAAAAGGGGGGGTTTCCATGGGTTTAGTAATAATTTTTGCTCTTGTAACCATTCTTGCTGCTTTCGGTGGACTTTCAGCACTTAAGAAAAAAAATTTCTTAGCTGCATTTTGGGGTGTAGCTTCATTTGTGGTTTTTGGCTGGTTTACAGTAATGACCATCATTAATTCTGGATTTCCAACAGGAACTCACTAAGAATTTTAAAAGACTGCCAACCGGCAGTCTTTTTATTTTACATGGAGTGAAATTGTCCTCGACGCACATATTACTTTTTTTGTAATCTCCTTAATTTAGTCCTCATTTAAAAGGCTAGTAACCCGGTCTACTTTATATTCCATGCTTCGCTTGACATCTCTTCTGTCATCAATACGAATCGTCGTAGCGACCCGATGGATTCCTTCAGAGAAGGGTACCTCGTGCATTTCTTGGATAACTTCAAATAGGATGGGAAGCTCACCTTCGATAATGGTATTCATGGGTGTTAATTGAAAACGTATTTTCCCTTCGTCTTGATATTTTCTCAAAACCTTTTGAACACTTGCTACATATTTACTTACACTAGGAGTTTCTGTTCCAATTGGAATAACAGTTACATCTACAATAGCCATGACTGAATACCTGCCTCTTTTAATTTTTGATTCAACGTGATTTTATCATAACAGAAGATAAAATAAAAAAATGACACTGTGTATCCTAGTGTCATTCTTTTATCAATTCATATATTTTCTTATGATTAAGATCAATAATTTTTTCAAACCGATTCCCATACAAAAGTGCCCCACCTGTAGGTGACAGTATCAATGGCTCATTTTCTAATCCTTCCATTATTAGCTCGCTGCGGCCATTTTTAATATTATAATTTAGAAGCTGGAAACCCTCTGAATAAGCATCCGATTCTCCGCTTGATAGGGGTCTTAAGGTTGTAAATTGTCCTTTTTCTTTATTATAGTCATAAAAAGGAACTAACCAATCTGAATACTTTGTTAATTGCGGCATTGAAAAAGTAGATAGTTTACGCAGGTCTTTATCATAAAATGAATAACTGGACATGGATTGGTTTTGTTCATTTAAGGTGATTGTCATGGTTAAGTCAGGAAATGCAGAAAAATGAATAACTGAAGAAAACAACTTCTTCTCCATTCCAGTATCTAAATTTCTACTATTAAGCGGTGCAAATAACGATGGCTGATCCACATTCCAACTAATCCAAGCTATCTGATTCGAAGCTATCCACTTCATAAAAGGCTGAGGCACATCAAGTTCGGTTGTGGTTGATTGTTCCAAATCCAGTAATAACACTTGAAAACTCCAATCCTCAGCAAATTTTGTTACTAAGACCCGAGATTCATTATATGGATTCCATTCAAATGCTAATTCATAGGATGGAAAATCCTTTTTAAAGATTACGTTTCCCTTCGTATCAATTATTGTAACTAATCCTTCAGCATTTGTTTTCGAAGCATGGATAAGAATACTTTTTCGGGATGGACTAATTTGTACATTGATAATGGGATATTCACTTTTATAAATTAATTCACTTTTACCTGTAAAGAGTTCGTAGCGGTATATACTTGAAGTTTGTTCTAGATTCGTAATATAGAGGATTTGTTTCTCAGAAAGCCAGCCGGCGAGTTTGGAAAATTCACCTTCAGGGATCGAAATTGGTAATTTCCACTTATCTCCTGAAGCAGTGGTAACAGGAGAATTAGTTTTTCCATGTTTAGAAGGAACTTTTTGTTTTACTTGCTCGTTTTGAGCGCATGCACCTAAGATGAGGACGGATATAAATAAATAGAGGATCAGAAACATTGGATATTTACTATTATTCCTTTTCAAAGTATTCAATACTTCCTCCTCTCTTATTCTCTCTCATAAATAAGTACGTTTTTTAAACTATATTGTTTCAATATTATAACAAATTTTTCAAAATAGGAAAAAAGCCATAATCATCTATTACAAGTATTACGGAAAGTAATAAAGGAAAAGCCACATATCTGCGGATTTTCCTTTATAGTCTGTTTATTGATTCAATTGATTTTTAATAAGCCAAGCAGCACCAAGCACACCTGCATCATTTCCGAGTGTAGCCAATGCTAGTTTTGTTGAGTCACGAACTGCTGAAAAAGCAAACTTCTCAAAATTACTTATGACTGAATTTAATAAAATATCGCCTGCTTTAGAAACACCGCCGCTAAGAACGATTTTCTCTGGATTTAGTGTATTAGCAATACTAGCCAATGCAAAACCTAAGTGAAAGGAAACCTCATTCAAAACGGTCTGAGCCAACTGATCGTTATTTCGTGCTGCATCAAAGACGTCTTTAGCTGTAATCGTGTGATTCTCAGCCATTATTGCAGTTAATTCACTTTGTGTTCCCTTAGCAAGTTCCAATCGGGCAAGGCGTACTATTCCTGTTGCAGAAGCAACTGTTTCTAGACATCCCGATTTCCCGCAGTTACACTGTGCACCATTAGAAGGAATGGCAGTAATATGACCGATTTCACCAGCTGCACCATTAATACCTTGAACAACTTTTCCACCAGCAATAACACCCCCGCCGACACCTGTTCCAAGGGTTACGCAAACAAGATCCTTTGCTCCATTGCCCGCTCCCATCCACATTTCACCCAACGCTGCACAATTTGCATCATTTTCAATTGCAGCTGGGAGTGATGTTGCGGTCTCGAGACTGTTCTTTAAAGGATAGTTATTAGGCCAGCCTAAGTTTACAACATTTAAAAGTATGCCCTTTTCATAGTTAACTGGACCGGGTGCTCCCATCCCAATTCCTATTAAACAATCTTTTGTTTGACCAAGTTCTGTTAATTTTTCATCAATTGCTCTTGCAATATTATGGGTTATGTTTTTTCCTTCATTCGTATTATCTGTTGGTATTTCCCATTTACGAACAATCTCTCCATCCATTGTTATAAAAGCTAGTTTAGTCGTTGTACCACCAAGGTCAACACCGACAATCCATTGTTTCGACAATAAAATCACCCATCTTATTTTTGACTTTTTTCTTTTTGAAATTGTATTTCATGCCTCAAAATTAATAATGCAGTTTGGAATTCTCTTGGTTCTATTAGTTGTGACTGATACAGTTCCTTTAATTCCATTTCCATTAATTCAAGGTCAGCAACCCGATCACCAATATAAATTATCGTTCCAAATCTCTTTAAAAATTGTTGAATATCATAAATTGTTTTCATCCTATATCTCCTAGTTATGTAATGGAGAAAAAATATTATCCAAGAAAAAGTATAACCCACCCCGGCATCTATCCTCAAGAAAATATAATCTTAGTTTTAGAGAAACTTCAATTCTACTCCCCATTATTGGAAGATTGGAGTTGGTGATTAATCTCTTGTAGTAAATCAGCATAATCCTGTTGTTTCGGATTAAGCTTCTTAGCCTGCTGTATATTTTCTTTAGCTTCTTCCAACTCTTTTTGTTCTAGGTTAATAAGAGCTAAATTATAAAACGCCTCATCAAAACTTGGATCTAGTTTTATTGCCTTTTCCAAATGTACCTTGGCTTCAGAGAGCATATCCTTCTTAATTTCTACGTAGGATAAGAGAAAATAAGTTCTCTCCGATACATTCACTGCATTTTTTTCAGATTCCTTTAATACGGTATATGCCTTATCATAATTGTTTTGTTTTATATATTCCTGTGCCATTAACAAACTGGAGTTTTCATCATGAGCTTTTCCAGATGCACTATAACCATACAATAAAGAACCCCACAACAATGCTGCAGATGCAATTAAAAATAACATTTGCAACAGTAACTTTTTTTTCTTCGGCAAGTGGACAACACCAGCGGCAAGGAATCCCCCAACCAATCCGCCTAGATGTCCTGCATTATCTATTCCAGATGCAGAGAACCCGATCATCAAATTAATTCCTAGCACAACAAGCAAATTTACTCCCATTGTTCGGAAAAATAATTTCGGGTAAATAACTCCAAAATAAAGTAAAGCGCCAAAACAGCCAAAAATTGCACCACTTGCCCCTGCTGATAAGTTCGCACTAAAGATAAAACTAGCAACAAAGCCTATAACTCCAGAAAATAAGTAAATCACTAAAAACCGAATACTGCCATAAATTCTTTCTACTTCTATACCAAGAAAGTATAAAGCTAGTGTATTCATCGCTAGATGGACAAAACCAATATGAAGAAAAACTGGCGTAATAAATCTCCACCATTCCCCATCAACAATCAATTGATTAACTTTTGCTCCATATTTAATCAAAGTGGATGTATTGGTGCTGCCACCATGTACTTGAAGCCAGAAAAAAACAGTAAGCTGGATTGCGATAAATACATAAGTGAAGAATGGTTTACCACTTAATAAAATCGCTCGCTCCGTCTTTACTTTTTTTATTGCATAATCTAAGGCTGCTTTCTTCATTAACTCAACATCTTCTTCTGAATAGTTTTCATTTATTGCAAAAGAAATATCAAGCGATAGCCTCTCGGATAAATGTCTGAAGCCTTCCTCGTATTGTCCCTGTGCAAATAGGACCGAGGTGACCATAGTCTTTTTTGCATCTGAATGGACAAAAGGCTTTGTAAGTCGAAATTCGTATTCATCAACAGGTGGAAATTGACTGACGTAGATGTTAACAACCTTCAACTCATGACGACCAATTTGTTTTCGAACTTTTTCTCCATTGGCAGCAGTAAACTCAATATCCCGCTGCATGGCATTACTCCAATCCAAATTATGATGCAGCATGCGAATGATAGGTGCTCTTTTATTTTCAAGCTTTTCGAGCCATAATTCTTTTTGATTTTCAAATAACTGAATAATACGATAACCATGATCAGATATCAATGAATAGGCCAAATTCCAAAAAATGAATCCTTCTTTATTACTCATATCCCCCCAACTTCCTATGTAAGAATAAGCTTTAGGCAAATCTGCTTTCATATTATTCGTCTATCCCTTATAACTTTCATTATAAACGAAATCTCTCGTTACAATAATTAAACAAGTTGATTATTTTTTGCAGTTAACTCTCCAAATCAAAACAAAAAACCATCTGTGGTTTTCACCATTCAGACGGTCTTCCAAACATCGATTGCATCATTTTTTGCTTTACTCCTGGAAAACTCATGATTGATCCTACAGCAATTCTGCGCATCCAACCAGATCCCAGCAGGACATTAATCAGTCGGAATTTATACTTATAAACCAAAAACCCTATCGAACCAATCATTAATATGGATGTTAGTATTCGAGACATCATCATCCCTCCTTTTTCTATTTTGTGATGATGACGATTAAATTATCCAATTAAAATGATTGAATTCTTATTAATAGTTCTTAAAGACAGGCTCCATTGTTTTCTTTAATACATTAACGGAATTCTCGAATTTTGTTTGCTCTTCTTGATTTAAATTCAGTTCAACCACTTGTCTAACTCCCTCACGATTAACTACGGCTGGTACGCCAATAAAAATATCGGTTTGTCCATATTCTCCATCTAAATACGAGGAAACAGTGAGGACTGAATTTTCATCACGGAGAATCGCTTTGGTCAATCTGACAAGACCCATAGCAATTCCATAATAGGTTGCACCCTTTCGCTCAATGATATGGTAGGCTGCATCCCGAACATTTAGAAAAATTTGATCAAGATCTGTTTTCTTAAAACCAGTTTTGTTTTTTGACCAATCACTAATGGAAGTTCCAGCAATCTCAGCATTGCTCCACACAGGCAATTCTGTATCGCCATGTTCTCCGATGATATAAGCATGCACGTTTCGGGTGTCCACATCAAAGTAATCTCCCAACAAAAAACGAAATCGCGCTGTATCTAAAATCGTCCCTGAACCAATTACCCGTTCCTTTGGCAACCCTGAAAATTTCCAAACCGCATATGTTAAAATATCTACTGGATTTGTGGCCACAAGGAAAATACCGTCGAAACCACTTGCCATAATTTCATCCACAATTCCTTTAAAGATTCTTGTATTCTTTTCAACCAAGTCAAGCCGTGTCTCCCCTGGCTTTTGATTAGCTCCTGCTGTAATTACGACAAGATCAGCCTGACCACAATCCTGGTAACTCCCAAACCATATCTTTGTTCGTGATGGAGAGAACGGTAATCCATGATTTAGGTCCATCGCGTCTCCTTCTGCTTTTTCCTTATTTAAATCAATTAAGACTAGTTCTTCCGTAATTCCTTGATTTAATAGTGCAAAAGCATAGCTTGAGCCAACAAACCCGGTTCCGATGAGGGCAACCCTATTTACTCGTCGATTTACCATGACCATTCCTCCATTTGAAAGTATAATAATACTATATCAAGTGCAATTGATAAGCTGAGCTACTTATTTAAGAACGTGATTATGATTGCAAATAGCGAAGCAAGAAAGCCTGAAAGAAAATTCACCATATCATTATCTACAAAGACCATACCTTTTATTCTAGCGGTTGGCATCTGACAATGGCTCTTCTTCTCAGTTTCAATACCACATTGCCCACATACATATAGCTGCTGATAAAAGGCCCCAATCAACGTATCAATGACATTCCCTATATATCCAAATAAAAACACCAGACAAGTTAAAAAAAGACCTAAATCAAAAAGCCAAAATCCTATAATTGAAATGAGAAAAGACCCTGCAAGTGAAGCCGCGCTTCCTAAAAAACTAATCGCTCCAGATGTCCCCTTTTCAACTCGCTTAAAGGTGCGTATGTATAAGGGGTCTTGTTTACTTAAACTGCCAATTTCCGAAGCCCATGTATCAGAATTAGCACTTGCAAGACACACTAAAAAGCCAATTAACCAAATCATATCATGATTAAAATAATGAATGATACTGAAAAGCCCCGCAGCACCACCATTCGCAGCAACTTGACGCCAATCTCTTGTAGCACCTTTTGCCAACTTTTCTTCTATTATGTACTTTGAACTACTCTTATATTTTGACCAAAAAGTTGATGAAGCAAAAAAAGCACCAAGCAGGTAAAGACCATTTATCCCGAATCCTAAATAAACAGCTAGTCCAACAATACTAGCTGCCAAAGCACCCGATCGAGTCAAGGATTTAGAGTGATATCCTGAAACAGATCCTAATAGGATAAAAATCACTATAATAATGGTTACAATCATTTTATTTTGATAACCTCATCGTTTGTAATAATTTTTGAAACAGGAATATCATGATCCTCTACGTGTAATTGTGGAACCAACTGCTCAGCAAAGGCAAGTGATAGGGTTTTACCCGGGTAATTTTGTAAATAACGATCATAATACCCTCCGCCAAAACCCAAACGGTAGCCTTCTCGTGTGTAGGCCAAACCGGGAACTATGATTAAGTCAATCCTATCAGCGTTCATTTGATTTGTTAATGCCTCAATTGGCTCTAGTAAACCATAAAATACTGTTTCAAGTTGAGAAAAATCAGTGATTGCTCTAAAAGTCATTTTCTTTTCTTTGGGGTCACATTTTGGGACAACCACTTGTTTCCCTAATTCCCATGCTCTCTCAATAATTTGATAGGTATCAACTTCTGGCTTTTTTGATATGGTTAGACCTATCACTTGTGCTTGTTTCCAATCTTGATCTTCATAAAGCCTGGAAGCTATATTATTTGAATAATGTTCATATAAAGGTTTTGTAAGACTGGAAAGTTTCTCTTTCATATCCTTACGAATAGACACTTTATTATTCATCACAGGTATCACCCCTAATTTTTAGGCTCTGCTAAAGTTGCCTGATGATTTCCGCTCCAGGCACTTCGCTTTCCGCGGGCGGGCCGGGGAGCCTCCTCGTCGCTGCGCTCCTGCGGGGTCTCCCCTGCCCCGTCCTCCCGCAGGAGTCTTCGTGCCTTCCACTGCAATCATCAGAGTTCCAAATAAATAAAAGCTTAACACATCCAATTTTTAGACAACAAAAAAAGCAGCAGGAAGCCCTACTGCTTATTTTGTTTCACGGTGTGCTGTTGTACGTTTTTCTCTTGGGCAATATTTCTTAAGCTCAAGACGATCTGGATTATTACGTTTATTTTTTGTTGAAATATAGTTACGATCTCCACACTCAGTGCAAGCTAATGTAATATTCACGCGCATGTTTATTTCCCTCCAAACAATTAAGCATTTCATTCATACGACTTATCCATAATATCATTTTTTAAAAGGAAATGCTAGTATGTTTTTTTTAGATAATTATTGCTTTCATTCCGCTTGCTTTAAAAGTACTTGCTCCAAAGAGAGTAATTCATTTTTATTAGACCCGGTAATCGTCCACGTGTTCATTTTTCCATTCTCCTGCGGATCTAACGACATTTTTATCGAAAAAATACTAGAAGCGGGAGTTTTTGCCATTGGCAGGTAATTTAGGCTCCCTTTATGAAGCGAATTCCATATTTGATCAGTAAAAACCTTCCATTGTGGCATGGCTGTGTATTCCTTCATTCCAACTCCATTATGTTCTCCATTTACCAGATAAATATTATTATTGGCATGATGGAAGATTCTTTTATCTACCGGTGATACAAAGGCAAGATTGTCTTGAATAACAATTGGATAGTAGTGCATGGCCAAAACATGAATCTCTTTCATTTCCTTGCTGTGATTACTAATATAAACGCTTGAATATCGAATTTTCGAGTGAAGCTGCTCTTCTTTCACTTTGATTATTATTTCTTCGTTATGTAAAACCTTTTCTTTACAATCTTGGAGCCAAACGTACTTTCCGTTTACCCATAAACCAGGAATAAACTGAAGTGTTTCCTGTGGAAAAAGGGGGCTAATTTTTTTTTGTTGCGGTTCAATTATATTCATCTAATTACACCTTTTTATTCATTATAGTGGTTCATTTGCATATGAAGTAATTTTCAAATTATTCATAATAAATGATAATTTAATCGTACCACCAGTTGCTACCGCGCACAATAAACACAAATTGTCGTTTTTTGGAAACTTTGAGGCCCATAACTTTTTCCTATTATTAAAAAAAGATAAGGCAAAAAACTCCTTATCTTTTACAACTCTATGATCCTTTAGGCATTTAAATTAACTCGGGTTCCTGTCACGAGGTAAATGACATGTTCTGCGATATTCGTTGAATGGTCTGCGATTCTTTCGATATATCTGCAAACAAATGCCAATTGAATAATTTGGTTTGTTGCATGTGGATTTTGTGGAATATGACTCAACAATTCTTGTATTAAACGTCCAAACATTTTATCTACTTCATCATCTTTTTCTGCACATTTTTTTGCAACCGTAATATCCTCTGAATAATAAGCCTTAATCGAATCTGAAACCATCTCCAAGGCCATTTCCATCATTTTTGGGATATCAATGATTTCTTTAAAGTGTTTTTCATTACCAATATGCAATGCTGATTTAGCAATATTTACTGCTATATCTGCAAATCGCTCAACCTCAGATGATACTTTTAAAGCTACATTTATTTTCCTTAGATCCGTCGCAACGGGTGATTGTCTTGCAATTAATAATAATGCCTTATCATTTATTTCGTATTCTAAATCATCGATTTCATTATCACCATCGATAACTTGGTTAGCCTTTTCCATATCCTGATTAATAAGAGCAATCATCGCTTCCTTGATTGCATGCTCCGATTTTTCAGCCATTGTTAAAAGCAAATCTTTCAACTCTTTTAAATTGTTATCAAAAATTGCCCTTGTACTCATAGTAGACACCTCATCATCCGAATCTTCCTGTAATGTATCCTTCAGTCCGTTCGTCTCTTGGATTTGAAAAAATTGTCGATGTTGAATCTAATTCGATTAATTCACCCATTAAAAAGAATGCAGTCTTATCTGAAACCCTTGATGCCTGCTGCATGTTGTGGGTTACAATTACAATCGTGTATTTTTCTTTTAATTCTAATATCATCTCTTCGATCTTTAGCGTCGAAATTGGATCTAACGCAGATGTTGGCTCATCCATTAATATCACTTCTGGTTTGGTCGCCAGTGCTCTAGCAATACATAACCTTTGCTGTTGTCCCCCTGATAGTCCTAATGCAGGAGCATGTAAACGATCCTTTACTTCCTCCCATAACGCCACATCCATTAGTGATTTAATGACAATTTCATCTAGATGCGTCTTTTTTGTGATCCCATGTACTCTTGGTCCATAAGCAACATTATCATAAATAGATTGCGGAAACGGATTTCCCTTCTGAAAAACCATTCCTACGTGTTTGCGTAGATCGACGAGATCCACTTTCTTATCTAATATATTTTGGCCATTAATGTTAATTTCGCCCGTCATTTTTACATTTGGGACCATATTAATCATCAAATTTAGTGTTTTAATAAATGTAGATTTACCACATCCCGAAGGTCCGATGATTGCAGTAACCTCTTTCTTGTTTATCGGAAAATTGATGTTTTTTAATGCGTGATGCTCACCATACCATAAATTCAGATCTTTTATATCAAAAACCTGTCTGGTTAATGTTGAAGTTTCCACAACTTTTCCTCCTTATCCAAACCTTCCAGAGATATATTCCTCTGTCTTTTTTACAGATGGATTGGTAAAAATCTTTTCAGTATAATCATATTCAATGATATCACCACTCAAAAAGAAAGCAGTTTTATCGGAAATACGAGATGCCTGCTGCATATTATGGGTAACGATGATTATTGAATATTCCTTTTTTAAATCAACGATTAAATCCTCCACTTTTGCATTGGATATCGGATCCAGCGCCGATGATGGCTCATCAAGAAGCATGACTGTAGGTTTCATAGCAATCGTCCTAGCAATGCAAAGACGCTGCTGCTGCCCGCCTGAAAGGGATAGTGCAGATTTATGAAGCCTGTCCTTTACCTCTTCCCATAATGCTGCCTTTTTCAAACTCTCTTCTACAATTTCTTCCAGTTCGCTTTTCTTCTTGATACCAGCAAACTTAAGGGCATGCGTAATATTTTCATAAATTGATTTTGGAAACGGGTTGGGTTTTTGAAAAACCATCCCAATTTCCTTACGGAGAGCAACAACATCTATTTGCTCCGACAAGATATTAAGATCTTCATAAATGATTTCTCCCTCTGCCCTTGCACCGGGAATGAGATCATTCATTCGATTAATACTTCTTAAAAAAGTCGACTTACCACAACCTGACGGACCGATTAGAGCAGTAACTGAATTTTTTTCTATATCGATTGAAATTCCATTTACTGCTCGTTTTTCTCCATAGAATATTTCTAAATTATTTACCTCTAGGATTAAGTCATTTTGTAATTGACTGTTTGACCGAACAGCTTGGTTTACCATTTCCTTTTCCTCAAATGTTGTAACCATTCTATCTCCCCGCCTTTTATTTAGATGCAGTAGCTTTCTTATGAATCATACTTCCAATCCACCTAGCAAGTAAGTTAAATACTAATACCGATAAAACTAAAACAGCAGCTGACCCATTGGAAACTTCCTCAACATCAGGTATTAACCCTTGTGTGTTTACGGACCAAATATGAACAGCAAGCGTTTCAGCCGGACGAAAGATATTTAATGGTGATTGAGGGGAAAATGGATTCCAGTTTGCGTAATCAAGTCTTGGTGTTGAAAGACCAGCAGTAAATAATAGCGCAGCAGCTTCCCCAAATACACGCCCTGCAGCAAGAATCGCTCCTGTTAAAATAGACGGAAAAGCACTTGGTAATAAAACAGTTTTTATCGTATGCCACTTAGTAATCCCTAATGCTAGACTTCCTTCTTTCAACTCTCTCGGGACTGCACGAATAGCATCCTCGCTTACACGAACAATTACCGGTAAGTTGAAAACAGTTAATGCTAAAGCTCCTCCCAAAATGGTGTAGCCCCAGCCTGTTAAATTAACGAACATTAATAAACCAAACATCCCAATAACAATAGATGGCAGCGAAGCTAAAACTTCTATACAGGAACGAACCATATCAGTAATTTTTCCTGGCTTAGCGTATTCCGCCATATAGATCCCCCCGCCTATTCCTAACGGAAGGGCGATTAACATCGTAATAAATAATATATAAAACGAATTGAATAATTGGTCACGAATGCCCCCACCAGCACGTACATTGCTTGATGGAGTGGTTAAAAATTCAAGAGAAATATGTTTAAGTCCATTAACCAAAATATAATAAAATAAGCCAACTAAAATAGAAATGATTATGATTGCAATGGTAATAAATACGCCTGTAGCAATTCGATCTGCAGTTTTACTGTTCATTACATTTTCCTCCTTGATGATAGGTAGCGAATAAGGAGAATAAACGCAAACGACATGATTAATAATATTAAGCCCATTGACCAAAGCGTATTATTTTCTACACTGCCATAGGTTGTATGACCCATGTTTAGAGTAATAATAGTTGTTAAGGTTGCTGAAGCATCTAATAAACTTGTTGGCAAGTCTCTTACGTTACCAATAACCATTTGTACCGCAAGAGCCTCTCCAAATGCTCTTGCCATACCAAGAACAATAGCAGTTAAGAGGGTAGGTAATGCGGCAGGTATTAATACTTTTCGAATCGTCTGCCAGCGAGTAGCGCCAAGAGCATACGAACCTTCACGAAGATTTTTAGGCAGTGAACTCATCGCATCTGTTGCAATTGTTGTTACTGTTGGCAAAATCATGATAGATAAAACAATCGTTCCAGACAGCAAGCTAAAACCCAGTCCGCCCACATGCTCCCGAATAAAGGGAACTAATACTGTAAGCCCGATGAAACCATAAACAACCGATGGAATTCCAACCAAAAGCTCGATGACAGGCTGTAAAATTTTCCTCCCCCATGAGGGTGCAATTTCCGTCATAAAAATCGCTCCGCCAATCCCTAATGGTGCTGCAACCAAAGCTGATAAAAAGGTTACCGCAAAGGATCCAAAAATAAACGGTAATGCCCCATATTCCGGTTTTGCTAGATTTGTAGGATTCCAGTGTGTACTGGTTATGAACTCAATAAGACTTACACCATTTTTAATAAAGGATTGTAACCCTTTTGATCCTAGGAAAATGGTGATTGAGATGGTTGCAGATATCATTATGACAGCACATAGGATAACGAGAATTCTCCCGCGTATTTCCCCATCCAGCCAATTTTTCTTAGACTTTAATAATCTAGCTTTTGCAGGTTCTAATTTTTCCATAATGCACCAAACACCCCTAAAATACGTCATAATAGGGTAAACGCCTACTTGCATTTACCCTTTTATTTTCAACCTGTTGTTATAGGTCTTTTTGATTCCCTTCAGCATCGCGTTCTACTTTCATTTTTGTGACAGGAAGATATCCTTGTTCTTTTAATAAAGTGTTTTGGATATCATCAGACATTAAATAGTCAAGGAACGCTTTGGCAAGATCTGTTGCCTCGCCCTTTGTATAAGAGTGTTGATAAGCCCAAATCGGGAAATGTCCAGATTGTACATTTTCTTCTGTTGGTTCTACTCCATCAATAGCAAGTGGTGTGACAGAATCGTCAGTGAAGTATGAGAATGCAAGGTAACCAACTGCACCATCAGTTTCATTAATAATCTTTTTAACTGTGTTTGATGAATCTTCCGTAATACCTTCCGCAGGTGTTGCTCCATCAAGGGCGAATTTATTGAATACTGCACGTGTACCTGAAGAGTCTGGACGGTTTACTAGAACGATCTTTTGATCAGCACCGCCAAGTTCTTTCCAGTTTGTAATTTTACCAGTGAAAACTTTAATTAAATCCGCCTTTTTAATTTCTTTAATACCAACTTTAGGGTTAACAGCAGCAGTCATGCCCACAACAGCTACTTTATGGTCAACAAGCTGGTCAGCAGGGATTCCTTCTTTTTCTTCAGCAAATACATCAGAGTTACCAATTTGAACAGACCCTTCAGCAACTTGCGATAAGCCTGTACCAGATCCACCCGCATTTACCTGAACATTGACATTTGGATTTTCAGCCATAAACTCTTCAGCAGCAGCTGCAACTAATGGCTGCATCGCAGAGGAACCTGAAACAGTTAACGAGCCCGAAAGTTCAGCATTTTTACTATCTTTATTAGAAGTTCCTTCATTTTTATCAGTAGAAGCTCCTCCACCACATGCAGCAACAAGTACCATTAATGCTGCTAGAGTAAGTGCTAGACCAATTTTTTTATAACTTTTCATTGGTTTAATTCCCCCTGTGAATTTAAGTTTGTTTTTGATTTGTTCTGCCTTACATGTATAAGAATAAAGCTAAAATGTTAACTGAGTTTTAATCTTGTGTAAAGGTTATGTAAATGAATATTGAGTTTTTGTAAATCATGAATAAAAAAATAACACCCGTCTCCGACTTGAGAGACAGGTGTTAGGGATGTTGAGTTTACTCGTTATTACTTGTGGTTTCTTCCTTTTGTTCAGATGTTGATTTTTTATCCTTTTCTTGACGCTCTTTTTTTAAATCAAAATAAGCATCCAAGACTCTTCGCCCTATTAGGTTATTAATACTTGGACCGCTGTTTCCTTGATATGCCCATGGTACGACCACTGCCATGGCTACCTCTGGATCATTTGCAGGTGCAAAGCTGACGAGACTTAGATTCATTACTGGCGTCCCACGCTTTGATTTATCAGAACCATCATAAAACGCCTGTGCTGTTCCGGTTTTTCCTGCAGGGCTATATTTTGCACTCTTAAAGTAGCTGACTGCCGTCCCATCACCAACTTGCATGACCATTCGAAAACCTTCTTGCACTCGATTAATCCATGATTCCTTCATATCCAATCGATTTAATACTTTAGGTTGGATTTCCTCGACAATCGGGCCCAACTCGTTATTTTCCATTACTGGCTCTCGAATTTCCTTCACTAAATGGGGCTGAATACGATTACCACCATTCGCTATCGTGGAGACATACTGCGCGAGTTGGATTGGGGTATACGTATCATACTGACCAATTGATAGGAAAAGGAGTAAACCAGGCGTTCTTTCCGGACCTGGAAAGCCGCTCATTTCATTAGGCAAGTCAATTCCTGTTCGCGTTCCTAATCCAAACTGACTAAATGACTGCCGCATCGTATCAAAGGCTGAATAATCGAGTGGTAATGGTTGATTTGCTCGATACTGTCCACCCGCCATTGCAATAACTGTTTTCCACATATACACGTTGGATGAAACCTGCAGTGCCCTTAAATCATTGATCCGGCCAAATGTTCTCCATGAAGACATTACAGGAGAACTAGCAATTCTCAAAGGCTCATCAAGTAGTGTGGTGCCTGGTTGTATGGCCCCTGTTTTATAACCAGTTAAAATCGTAGCTCCTTTTACTGCTGACCCCACATTGTAAGAAGTCGTAATATTTCCTCCGGCAAAGTCATTCATGACTGTTTTACCTTTTTTATCTTTACTAATTTGTTTTCCAGCCAGTGATAAGACTTCACCGGTATGAGGATCCATTAAAACGACAAATGCACGGTCGAGAAGGGCTGTATTTGGTTTTTGCTTTGCACTCCACATTTCTTCTTCGATGATATTTTCTACCTTCTTCTGAAGATCCATATCAATCGTTAAAACAAGATCTTTACCTCTTTTACCTTCTGAAACAACTTCTGTTGAAAGGATTTTTCCCGTTTTATCTGTTACATTTTTCACTTTTGCCTTTTGACCATGTAGGACATCTTCGTATTTTAATTCAAGATAACTTTTTCCAACTCGATCATTACGGCTATAGTCACGGGCCATATATTTTTCTAATTGCTCTTTGGGAATTCCTGCCTCAGAGGTAGTAACATCTCCTAATATTGACTTTAGTGTCTTCCCGAAAACATACTTTCGCGTCCAATCCGTTGTTGTATCAACACCAGGTAAATTTTCTAGGTTTTCACTGACCACCGCAAATTCTTCAGGTGTAACGTCTTTGTTTTTAACAATTTGTGGTGTTAAGGCATAACCACTGTTAAAGACTCTATAGATCGCAAGAGTTTCAAGCTCTTCACCGACAATACTTTTCACTTCTTCATCAGTTACTCGATCCACCTGAAGTTGATAAATTTGCTTATCATCTAACTTCTTTTGTTTATAGAGAGCCCATTCTTTATCAGTAATTTTTGCTTTTGCTTCTTCGGGATGTTTTGTAATCCAATAATCTTTTCTTTCCCGAATAGGGACTTTTTTTGCATCATCAGTTTTGTCAATAATTTTTGCCAATTTCGCTGCACTTTCCAACATTTCCTCTTGGGTTGTTTGTTGATATTTCGTATAAGTAATCGCGTTCAATGGTGTATTATCAACAATAATTTCCCCATTCCGGTCAAACATTTTCCCTCTTGGGACAGGGTTATTGACTGTTACATCTTCTGTCCGTTCAATTTCACGTTTAAAATCATCCCCAAAAACGATTTGTAATTCTCCAAGTCTAAGAATGAGGACAGAAAATAGTATGAATACCACAAAGAATAACATGTTTAAACGAAACGGCACATGTTCCTTCTTTTTTTTCTTTTTATTATTCAAGGGGTAAAAACACTTCCTTTTTCACGGCTTAAGCTTAACTTTCTCTATTTTATAGGATAAGTCTGCTTTTTTCTATGAAAAACCCTTACCAATTTATAAGGTAATAATGCCAATGAAAAAAATGGCGTTGAGTAAATAATTTACTCAACGCATTCCGGGGCTGGTAAGTGTACCCTTTTAAGAAAAAAATAGATGCATGAGTGCCCCGCACCTAAAATGAGAAGGAGAATGGGAATACTGTTCTCAGCTTTGAACCAAGTGATACCAACTAAAAAAGATACGATAGAAATGATCCTGCCCAGATTCAAGTATATTTCACGAACAACAATATATTCAATTCTCATTTCCGCAGCCTTCCATCCGGTTCCAATAACATCGTATGTAGTTGACATATATGGCACGAGTAAAAGCGGATAAGCGATTGCAATCATCCCGCCATAGATAAGCAATTTGACAAAACTAACGTCCCAAACAATTAACAGAACAGATGCATATAAAATAATCCCTCCAATAAGAATGGCTTTTTTTCGATTTTTTTGTTTTATTAAACGTGAAGCAAAATAATACGCTACGAATGATACTCCTGAATTAAGAAGACCGAATGTCCCAAGAGACATTTCACTTCCCGTTGAAAGGTAAACAAAAACAGAGATAACAAAGGCAAAGGTACCTTCCCTCAAGCCCTGAAAGAAGTTAGCATTTGTAATTAAACGCCAATTTTCATTTTGTTTTCTTTCATTTACAATTTTCATGAAGCAATAACTGCCTGATGATGGTCGTGGTTTCAATGAAAAACTCATAAAAACCGCCAGTGCAAATAAAGCAAGTGATAGTCCAAAAACAATCGTGTAGCCAGTATATTTTTCAAATTTTGTAATAATGATACCTGCAGCGATGGGGCCAATCATCCCCCCTGCAGATGATAATATCCCTAAAAAACCATTAAAAAAATCTCGGGTATCTGGTTCAGTTATTTCAAATGTTAATACATTGTAGGCAAGCCAATAAAAACCATACCCTACTCCTAAAAAACTTCCTAAAAGAAGTAAATAGGTTGAAGCATTTGTACCAAACACTAAAACCAATACATAAAATAAAGCTAAAAAAATAACCCCAATCCTAAGCACAATTACCCTGTCAATTTTTTTCGCCCATCGTCCTGCTAAGATAAATGTCAGCAATTGTAGAATCACGGTCGAAAGGTTAAAGAAGGCGATATCCGAGTATTTCCCCGTCTGTTTCCAAAGATAAATATTAACAAACGTGTTAGACAAAGCAATACTTAATGAGTATAGCCCTCCAATAACCAGCAATAGTAATAAATCTTTTGTAAGTGTAACATCACCCAGAATCTTAAATTTTTTTGCCATCAAAAACTCCCCTTTTATCTTATGGGTAGTCTTTAACAAGCTAGTTTTTCTTATTCACAAAAAAAAAGACAACCCTTGGGCTGCCTTTTTTCATTATCATTATTATTTAGCTTGGCTGTAGCGGTTTGAAACTTCATCCCAATTTACTACATTCCAGAAAGCGGAAATATAGTCTGGGCGTTTGTTTTGATAGTTTAAGTAGTAAGCATGCTCCCAAACATCAAGACCAAGAATTGGAGTTTTGCCTTCCATTAATGGAGAATCTTGGTTTGGTGTACTAGAAACTTCTAACTCACCATTGTTTACAGATAACCATGCCCAACCAGATCCGAAACGAGTAGTTGCTGCTTTAGCAAATTCTTCTTTAAAGTTTTCGAAGCTGCCAAATTTACTGCTGATTGCGTCAGCTAATTCACCTGTTGGTGCACCGCCGCCATTTGGAGAAAGGATTTGCCAGAATAAAGAATGGTTAGCGTGTCCGCCGCCATTGTTACGAACTGCTGTACGAGCAGCCTCTGGAACCGCATCCAAATTAGCAATAACTTCTTCAACTGATTTAGAAAGTAATTCTTCATTACCAGCTAAAGCGTTATTTAAATTTGTTACATATGTGTTATGGTGTCTTGTGTGGTGAATATTCATAGTTTCTTTGTCAATATGTGGTTCAAGTGCGTTTTCTGCATAAGGTAATTGTGGTAATTCAAATGCCATTTTAATTCCTCCTATGTATAAGTGATTTTATCGGCTTTAGAATTTCGAATATTTCTAAAGCTTTCCTCCTTAAGATACCAAAGTTGGTTATTTGTATCAAATAAAATGCTTAGGTTCTTAACATATTTACCATTCCCGTTCAGTAGGATATTATTCAAAAATATGTATTGAAGCCATCCATTCGTAATTTTTCGAAAAATTGTCACCTTTTACCTAAAGGGCAATCTGTCAACGATTTTTGTCATATCCAACTTTTGTCACTTCCAAATCCTGTAATAGCCATATTGACACTTAATAAATTATCTATTTAAATCAAAGGGAAGTGGTACATAAGGAGTGATTTTCTATGCAATTAAACTGTTCTTCTATATATAATTTATTAGTTGCTTTTTTTCAAAAAAAAGAACCTATTCAAAAAATAAAAGCCGGTTCAATCCTTTTTCAAGAAAAAGATGCTGCTCAGTATGTTTATTTATTACTTAAAGGGAGCATTTCACTTGGTAGAGTTCATTTACGCGGCAAAGATTTTATCTTAAAAATCTTAAACGATCAAGAATTAATTGTAGAATACCAACTTTTCAAGGAAAATCCTCATTATCAATTTTACGCAAAAACACTAACTGATTGTGAAATGATACTAATAAGAAAAGAGCAATTTGAAGATTTCATTTTAACAGACCCTGAGGCAATGAATTCTTTTGTTACATGGTTAAGTACAGGTTATTTAAAAGCACAGATGAAATGTCAGGACCTCATCATGAATGGAAAAAAAGGCGGTTTATATTCGATCCTTATTCGCTTATGCAATTCATATGGGATAAAAACAGAAGAAGGTATTCTAATTGACCTTCCATTAACACATCAGGAACTGGCTAATTTAACATTTGGAACACGTGAAGTAATTCAACGCTCATTAAAAGATCTGCGCGAAAAGAAGATTATCTCCTATGATAATCAGAAGTTTACCGTAAAAAAACTAAACTTCTTAAAAGAAGAAGTCGACTGCCAAAACTGCTCCTTTGAAATTTGTGGATTGAATTAATAGAAAAAAAGCCACCTAGGTGGCTTTTCAGACTGTCATCAAATCCGAAGGATTTCGGGTTTTAAATCGACAGTCTTTTTTGTTTGGCTACATTAAACTAGTCTGTTGATTTCCGTTCCAGGCGGCTTCGCTTTCCGCGGGCGTGCCGGGGAGCCTCCTCGCCGCTTTCAGCGTCTGCGGGGTCTCCCCTGCCCCGTACTCCCGCAGGAGTCTTCGCCGCCTTCCACTCCAATCAACAGGGTTATAAAATCATTAATGATCTCTAAAGCATGGCATGGCTTTTTTCTATTTAAGTACGACGATGAAAAAGAAGATGACCATGATGATTTGAATAATAGTTTTCGTGATAACACTACTTATGAAGCCAATCACTGACCCAAATCCAACTTTTAGGCTCTCCGTGAAACTTCTTTTGTTAAAAATTAATTCCGCTGCTATGGCCCCGATAAATGGACCAATGAGAATTCCTAAAAAAGGAATAACAAAAGGGCCAACCAAAATTCCAATCGTACTCCCCCAGACACCCGCCTTAGACCCGCCATATTTTTTAATTCCAATCATATTGGCAATGTAATCAGCAATAAAAAGAAGGACGATAAACAATCCTTGTATCAACCAAAAATACCATCGAAAGGGTTCAAAACTAAAAAACACACCATATAATAAAAACCCAGCTAATAAAAACAATACACTTGGAATGATTGGATAAACAAGACCTACAAACGCGACGATAAATAATAATATGACAATACTCCAATATACCATTTCCATTCTACTCATCCCTCATAACTTGTTGTTATTATTAAATGTATACATTCCTTCATACGATTAACCTTATGAACGGTTTCAAATTTTTTATAAATGGTATCATTCTTGTATATAACCCTTACTAAAGATACAATAGATGCTGAAGCATTTATTTGTATTTATGTGTAAAGGTGGTCATTATGAATATTTTTAAACAACTTTATAAAAGTATCTATTCCCCAAAGGATATTGCCTTGTTTCGGTTTCAAGGAATTGGAAAGACAATTCTATATGTCTTTTTCTTAACTTTTATTTCGATTCTCCCCTCCGTTATTTATTTAAGCACAGCTGTTACCACTGGACTGGAAAGTGCAGATACAATTATCAATGATAAATTACCTGATTTTTCTATTGAAGATGGACATTTAACTGCGGATACCAAAGTTCCAATTACGATAAATAGAGATGACTTTACAATCATTCTCGACCCGACAGGTGCTGTTTCTGATACTGATGTCGAGGATGAAGGTAACGCTTTTGCATTATTGGAGGATCAATTTGTATTTGCAGCAGGGGGCAGGGTTGAAACATATCCCTATTCAATGTTAGAAGGATTAGCCATCACAAAGGGTGACTTCGTCAATTTTATTAACGGAATTAGCGGTATGAAATGGATCATCATCCCTGTTGGAGCATTATTCATTTACTTATTTGCAAGTGCCGGCAGTTTTATTGAAGTCACAGTATTGGCATTGATAGGATTGTTACTTAAAAATCTTTTTGGAAGAAATCTAAATTACCGGCAGTTGTGGAGAATGGCCGCTTACAGTGAAACATTGCCCACCCTGTTTTTCACCATCATGGCTGCGATCAAAACAACGGTTCCCAGCAGTTTTATGATAAATTGGTTTGTCGTAATCATTGTATTATCTTTAGCAATAAAGGAAATTTCGAAACCCAAAAAAGTAAACTAAAATTCGCCCATTGCGGGCGTTTTTTTATAAACTCGTTCTTTTTACCATTGGACAAGCATACCAATGTACAAACTGTCCTATTTGGAGGCTTGTCCGATGAAAAAATTATTTGGTTTCTTATTAGCCGTTTTAATTATATATGTCATCTATATTGACTTAACTGTTGGTACTCTCCCCTCTTCACTAACACAGCAGGTCGACGCTAAAGTCGAGGCACCCAAACTGCAGGTGAAATCAGACCTGCCTTCATTTGAAGCAAAAGTGGAACCCGGAGCAACCGTAATATCAATTGTCGAACATCAACTGGATAAACCACTTCCTGTCTCGATCACTGACTTAATTCAGGACTTCCGAAAACTAAACCCCGGGGAAACGCCAGAAAAAATTCGAATTGGGTCTACATATCATTTCCCTGATTACTCAAAATAAAGAGGATAATGCTTATTATTGTCAAAAATAGTGAAAGGCTGATAAAATAAAAGGCGGATTGTTTTTATATACCATATTCGAATCCCATTTTGAAGGAGCGAATTACACGTGAGTGAAATTATACATCGCACAAAGACCCGGCCAATTAAAGTAGGTAACTTAACAATTGGCGGGAGTAACGAATTATTTATCCAAAGTATGACTACAACAAAAACACATGATGTGGAAGCAACTGTTGCTGAAATAAAACGTCTTGAAGAAGCGGGCTGCCAGATCGTGCGGGTGGCTTGTCCTGATGAACGCGCGGCAAATGCTATATCTGAAATTAAGAAAAGAATTAACATACCACTTGTCGTTGACATTCATTTTGATTATAAATTGGCTCTGAAAGCTATTGAAGGCGGAGCAGATAAAATTAGAATCAATCCAGGAAATATTGGTAAACGTGAAAAGGTAGAAGCAGTTGTAAAGGCTGCAAAAGAACGTGGTATTCCAATCCGGATTGGTGTCAATGCAGGTTCGCTCGAGAAGAGAATATTAGAGAAATATGGTTATCCAACAGCCGATGGCATGGTTGAGAGTGCACTCCACCATATTAAAATTCTTGAGGATTTAGATTTTCATGACATTATTGTATCCATGAAAGCTTCTGATGTTAATCTTGCGATTGAAGCGTATGAAAAGGCATCTCGAGCATTCGATTATCCCCTCCATCTTGGGATTACGGAATCAGGCACTCTTTTTGCTGGCAGTATAAAAAGCGCCGCTGGTTTAGGTGCTATTTTACACAAAGGAATCGGGAACACACTTCGCGTTTCCTTAAGTGCAGATCCTGTTCAAGAAGTAAAGGTTGCCAGAGAACTGTTAAAAGTTTTTGGTCTTTCTTCTAACGCTGCCACATTGATTTCATGCCCGACTTGCGGCCGAATTGAAATTGATTTAATCAGTATTGCAAATGAAGTGGAAGAATACATTGAAAAAATTAAAGCACCGATTAAAGTAGCGGTATTAGGCTGTGCTGTTAACGGTCCTGGCGAGGCACGCGAAGCTGATATTGGAATCGCTGGTGCTCGTGGTGAAGGGTTACTATTCAGGAAGGGTGAGATTGTCCGCAAAGTTCCTGAAGCGCAATTAGTAGAGGAATTGAAAAAGGAAATCGATCAAATTGCCGAAGAGTACTTCCAAAAAAAAGCAGAAGAAGAAAAGGTCATTCAATAACATGAAGAAACCCGGTATAATCACCGGGTTTCTTTTTGCTCCTCTGCAGGTTTACATTAAAAGAACGGGAGAATAAAGATACCGATTACAATCGAAATTGCACCGATACCAATTGCCCAAGCACCTAAACCATTGGCTCCTCTTCTTCTGGCAACAAAGCCTAACACAATCCCTGCAGCACCAAAAAGTATTGGCATAACAAATAGTGATAAAATCGAAAGCACTAACGCAAGCGTCCCGATACCAGTACCACCAGCAGCTTTTTCCCTTACCCCATCGTGTTCCCTTCTGCGAACAAGGGGAGCAGGTGCAGCAATCTCTGCAGCTGTCTCTTCCCTATATTCAGAAGAATGTATCGGAACCGAAGCACCAATCCTTGGCGTAGACTCATCTTTTTTCAAAGTGTAGTGAGCCTTAATAGGTTCAGTAAATTCTGATGCGGTTTCCTCCCTAAATGAAGCAGGAGAATTGGGTATATCTTGACCAATTGTTGAGCTTTGAAGAGCCTCTTGCACTTTCGTGTCTCTTTCGTCTGCCATCCTAATCCCTCACTTTCAGTAATAGGAGCATTAATTATTGTTTGCTTTAGAATCAATTTTAGTATGTCAATGTTTGCCTAAAATAGTTTTTTATTTCTATTCTTAAAAAATTAATTGTAAATAGTTACTTTATTGAACCCAATACTTTGGTAAAATATAAAGAAATACGGAAAAGAAATAGGAAAGTGAGTCTACACATGAAAAAAAGATTTGGCATCGATATCGATGGAACTGTAACGTGCCCAAAATCATCCATCCTACCTGTTATTAATAAAGCATTTGGACTGAACATATCGTATGAGGACGTTACCCAATATGAATATACTCCATACGTAAATGTCTCTGAAAAGGTGTTTGCTGAATGGTTTACAGCAAACGAACCGGTTATTTACGCCAATTCCCCACTTGCGAATGGAGCAGAACATGTCCTTAAAAAATGGGAAAATCAGCATGAATTGTTTTTTATCAGTGCTCGTAGTTCTCATTTGCTTAATATTACCATTAAATGGTTTATTAATAATGGCTTAACCTTTGATCACATTGAACTAATTGGCTCACATGACAAAGTCGCATCCGTTAAGAAGCATCGCTTAGATATCTTTTTTGAGGATAAGCATGATAATGCGGTTATGATACATGAAGAGTGTAAGATCCCAGTCATTTTATTTGATACGCCGTATAACCAAGACCCTATTCCAAATGGGGTAATTCGTGTCAATAACTGGAATGAAGCAAAGAATTGGGTAGAACATTGGATGAAGGAAAGTCGCCCATTGGTACAAACGTTCTAAAAATACCTATAAAAAAACAGCTTGTGAATTCACAAGCTGTTTTTTAATGACACTCAGGACATAGACCGTAAATCTCAAATTTATGACCGGAAATATCGTATCCTTTTAAATTTTCACTTAGATCTTGCATTGGGCAGGTATCAATTTCTTTCGTTTTTCCACAAGTCAAACAAATGAAATGATGATGATGGTGCTGCCTTGAACAAGAAAAACGGAAGTGCTTTTCACCTGATAATTCAGTCATCTCTAGAATTCCCATATTAACAAATAAAGAGAGATTCCGATATATCGTATCAAAACTCAGACCAGGGTAATCATCTTTGAGGTGATCCAATACGTCCTTAGCCGTTAAATATTTATCACTTTCTGCAAATAATTGCAGCATATCTTCTCTTTTACCTGTTTGTTTAAATCCCTTTTCTTTTAAATATTGTATCGCTTCATCAACGTTCACCAGGCTGCCCCCCCTTATGAATTAATAATTTTTTGTAAAAGATGGAGATAATTAAGATGAGAACGGCAATCATTACGATTGTTCCTCCGGGAGCCAAATCTAGGTAGTAAGCTGTAAACAAGCCGCCTAGAACTGAAACTTCGCCAAACAAAACAGATAAGAAAATGGTTTGCTTAAATCCTCTCGCGATCCGAATGCTGGCAGCAACAGGTAATGTCATTAGTGATGACACCAACAAAATCCCAACAATTCTCATCGATGCCGCGATCACCAAGGCTACCATGACAATAAAAATGAAATGAATACTTTTTGCTGCAATACCGGAGGCTTTGGCATGTTCCTCATCAAAAGAAAGTAAAAACAGTTCTTTATATAATAAGATAATCACCAGAATCACTAAAATTCCAATTATAAACACGACCCATAAATCAGTTCTGCTAACGGCGGAGACACTGCCGAACAAATAACTGAATAAGTCAGTATTAAAGCCATTGGCAAGTGAGATAAATATGACACCTAAGCCAATCCCGCTCGAAAGGATAATTGGAATCGCAAGTTCTTGGTAGTGCTTATAAACACTTCTTAGTTTCTCAATGAATAGTGATCCTCCCACTGAAAAAACCATTCCTAAGTACAGTGGATTTAAACCCGCCATCATGGCCACATTTCTTTCTAGAAGCAAACTAGCTGCTATCCCGGCTAATGTTACATGGCTTAGGGCATCTGCTATTAATGATAATCTCCTGACAACAACAAACACTCCTAATAACGGGGCAATAATCCCGATCATCATCCCAGTTAAAAAGGCATTTTGTAAAAATTCATAATGGAAAATTCCTTGAATCATCTTATAACGCCTCCGTGCTCATGATGATGGGCTAGCAGGTGAACATCGTGCCCATAGGCTTTAGACATATCATCCGCTCGGAGTTGTTCAAATTCGTTTGTTTCTCCATGAAAATGCAAATGTTTATTTAAGCAGGCTACATGTGAAACTTTATCCGAAATTGTTCCAATATCATGTGTAACCAATAGAAGGGTAATTTCACGATTTTTATTTAATTCACCAAGCATTTGATAAAAATTACTTACATTCTCCGCATCTACGCCTACGGTGGGTTCATCAAGAATAAGGAGGCTCGGTTCACTAACTAAGGCTCGGGCAATAAAAACTCTTTGTTGTTGACCTCCAGAGAGTTCGCCAATATTTCTGTTACTGAACTTAGTCATCCCAACTGCATCCAAGGCTTCGCGAACTTTTTGAGCATGCTCCTTTTTAAAAAACTTAAACATTCCTAGCTTTTTCGTCAAACCACTCTCGACCACTTCCGATACAGTTGCCGGAAAACCAGTATTGAAGGAATTAGCCTTTTGAGAAACATAGCCAATTTTTTGCCAATCCTTAAATTTATTTATTTCCTGGCCAAATAAATAAATTTCCCCTTTTTGCGGCTTTAATAAACCTAAGATTAACTTCAAAAGTGTTGATTTACCAGAACCATTAGGCCCGACAATCGCCAAGAAAGAACCATGAGGAACAATAATATTGATATCCTCCAAAACCGCATCTTTTTCATAACGGTAAAAAAGTTTTTTTATTTCAATAATTGATTGCATAATCTGCACATCACCTTTTAATTATAAGAATCATTCCGATTTAACTCAAGTAGTATACAATAGGTCTGATTGATTGTAAAGCCAATGACACTAAAGTTAGTTAGTTGTTTCAAAAAATCTATAATCACACTCTGGGAACTTCATCATACATTAAGGTGAGGAGTGGTGAGTGTGACAATTTTTCAGAGCATCATCAATCATAAAATCAATACGATAACTGCTGAAGAACTGCTAAAATATGCAGAACAGTTTAATATCTCTGTGACTAGGCAGCAAGCTGCGAAAATTGCGGAATACTTAAGAGGGAAAAATGTTAATATTTTTGATGATTCACAAAGGGCTCAATTAGTAAAAGAAATTGCCAAAACTGCTGGTCCTACAACCGCGCGAGAAGTAAATAAATTATTTATGCAACTGGCCAAAAAGTAAAAAGCTGTGACTTCTCACAGCTTTTTCCCTTATGATTCCATGATTAAATTCAGCAAATTCTCATCAAACTTCTGCTCACGAAGCATATTGATTTCATATTTATAGGGTGCTTTTTTATTATTCTTATCTTCACCCACAAATGGAGTTTCTAAAATTTTAGGAACATCTGAAAGTTGTGGATGGTGGACGATATAATTAAGTGCCTTGAAGCCGATATGGCCAAAACCTATATTTTCATGTCTGTCCTTTCTCATCCCGACAGCATTCTTACTATCATTAATATGCAAGACCTTCAGTTTGTCCACGCCAATAATTTTATCAAAATCATTTAAAACTCCATCGAAATCCTCGACAATATTATAACCCGCATCATGGGTATGACAAGTATCAAAGCAAACGGATAGCTTATCACTATAGTTGACACCGTCCATAATCATGGCTATTTCCTCGAACGATTTACCACATTCAGAGCCCTTCCCTGCCATCGTTTCCAAGGCAATTTGCACTTGCTCTTTCCCTGTTAGAACTTCGTTTAATCCTTCGATAATTTTTTTAATGCCCGCTTCCGTTCCAGCACTAACATGTGCTCCTGGATGTAAGACAATTTGCTTTGCTCCGATTGCTTCGGTTCGTTCAATTTCTGATCGAAGAAACCTGACACCCAATTCAAATGTATCTGGGTTAGTTGTGTTTCCAATATTGATGATATATGGAGCATGGACAATAATTTCAGAAATACCGTTTTGCTCCATATGTCTGCGTCCAGCTTCAATATTAAGGTCCTCTATTTTTTTTCTTCTTGTATTTTGCGGTGCTCCCGTATAAACCATAAACGTGTTTGCACCATAGGAAACTGCTTCTTCACTTGCTGCAAGAAGCATGCCCTTTCCACTCATTGATACATGTGATCCTAATTTCAGCATGACTTTTCTCTCCCTGCTTCCATTATTTTTTTCTTTGTTCGATTCTTCGTTCTCGTTTTTTTATTTTATCCATTTCCCACTGCATTTTCTTTTTATAACCAGGCTTCACTTTGGTTGGTTTCTTTACCATTGATTTGGCTTTTTGATCGGCCTTATCCTCTTGTCTTACACGGGTCTTCCGCTTATTACGCTCATCAATTTTCACAAGTTCGTTATTTTTAAGATCAACGTAATTAAATTGTATCCCCATTTTCTCTAATCGATTTAACGCATCCTCATCTGATGCTTCATAGATTGTCAGTGCAATCCCAGAATATCCTGCACGAGCAGTTCGCCCGACGCGATGGATATAAAAATCTAAGTCTGTAGGAAGCTCATAATTGATGATATGGCTGATACCTTCAATATCAATTCCTCGTGAAGCAAGGTCCGTGGCAACTATATATTGGTACTCTAAATCCTGTATTTGTTTCATCATTTGTTTTCGTTCACGCGGGTTTAAATCACCATGAACTCGGCCAACCTTTAGTCCTTTTTCATTTAAAAAGTAAGCGACCTCTTCAGCCATTTTTTTAGTATTTGTAAACACAATCGCTAAATAGGGATTGTAAGCAACAAGTGCATCATGAACCAGCTGCTTCTTACTCCGATGTCTTGAAGGAAGGAGGTAGTGCTCTAGATTTTCTGCTGACCTTCTTTTCGGTTCAATTTGAATTGTTTTCGGATTTTCCATATACTTTTTAAGGAAAGGTTTTAATTTTTCAGGGATTGTTGCTGAGAAAACAAGCATTTGCAGATTTTCAGGCATTTTTCCAGCCACTCTGTCCAAATCCTCAATAAATCCCATGTCTAACATCATATCTGCCTCATCGACCACCAGTATTTCCGCAGTATGAACAAATAACGCCTTATCACTCATCAGGTCCTTGATTCTTCCAGGAGTCCCGACAACAATATGTGGTTGGACTTTTAATTTTTCAATCGTTCGCTGCTTGTCTGTTCCCCCAATGTAGCATCTAGTCATTATCGCTTGCTCTGGGTTGCAGTGTTCGGTTATTTTTAGAATTTGATGGTAAATTTGCGAGGCTAGTTCTCTGGTAGGTGCAGTTATGACAGCCTGTACTTCCGAGCGTTTCGGATCAATTTTTTCAAGAATAGGCAGGACAAAAGCGAGGGTTTTCCCCGTCCCTGTTTGAGATTGGCCAATTGCACTTTCTCCCTTTAAAGCAACCGGGATCATGCGCTCTTGAATTTCAGTCGGATTGGTAAAACCGAATCCTTTAATAGCTTCTATAATAAATGGTTGAAACGTAAAACGATCAAAACGATTTTCTTTCATATTGTTTCTCCTTATATTAAAACTTTGAATTAGTTTTTCTTATTTCAGCATGATTAACACTTTTTATTCCATCATGCAATTATAGTCAATATTCCTTCAAAACTCCAGTTATCTTTCGTTTTAATATCATTTTCTACCTTCTGCTAACTTTTAAACCACTAAATTTAGTCTTTGTCCTGTGCATAATACCTAAACCAAATTAGGATAAATGCATAATTTAAAGCATGAGGCAATTTGAAAGGAGGCTAAGATATGCAACCAAGATCTAGAATGCCAATGCAAGGGGGAATGGGACCTGGACCATTCGGGCGGAATAATCAGATGATGAATCCCGGATTTACCCCTTTTGGCAGCAGGAGCCCAATGATGGGGCCCTCATCCAACCAATTTGGAGGAGGATTCAACCCAATGATGGGGCAAATGATGGGAAGACCGAATCAGATGAATACACGGGGCGGTGGAATTCTTTCGAAATTATTTGGAAGAAGCAACCAAGCAGGCGGCTTTATGGGGATGCAATCAGCTGGCAAAGCGGCATCCGGAGGTGGAGGTCTGCTTCAATCGTTAAGTAGCCCCGGCGGCTTAACAAGCATGTTAAATAATACCCAGCAGGTACTTAAAACAGCCCAGTCCCTCGGTCCAATGGTCCAACAATATGGTCCAATGATTAAAAATCTCCCTGCCATGTGGAAAATTTATAAAGGATTTAAAAATGCCACAAAGGATACGGATGCGGCCTCAGACAAAAATAGCCAACAAACCGAAGCAGCCTCAGAAGAATCATCTTCTCATGACGTATCTGAAAATAAAAGTACCCAAAAAAAGGTCAAACGCAAGAACAATCAACAGCCAGTTTCTTCACGAAAAACTTCTTCCCAAAAGGGATCTTCCATTCCTAAAATGTATATTTAAATGAAGAATGCTGGCAACAGCATTCTTTTTTTCCTAAAACTGTTAAGGAAAAATGTATCTTTGTATTATATCTATTAGTTTTATATAATAAATACATAAAACTATGAATCAATGTCTTTTTTAGGGGGACTTTTAATATGCAAATCATCAAAATTTCACCACGAGGCTATTGCTACGGTGTTGTTGATGCAATGGTAATTGCACGTAATGCCGCTTTAGATAAAACATTGCCTCGCCCTATCTACATATTAGGGATGATTGTTCACAATAAACATGTTACTGATGCGTTCGAGGAAGAAGGGATTATTACCCTAGATGGAAAAAATCGCAAGGATATTCTCGATAAAGTAGACACAGGAACCGTAATATTTACGGCCCATGGAATATCGCCGGAAGTAAGAGAGTTAGCTAAAAAGAAAGGACTAGTAACGATAGACGCTACCTGTCCAGATGTAACTAGAACCCATGATCTAATTGAAGAAAAAACAAAACAAGGATATCAAGTCATCTATATAGGAAAAAAAGGCCATCCTGAGCCTGAGGGCGCCGTTGGGGTCGCACCTGAAATGGTACATTTGGTTGAAACTCCACAAGATGTAGAGCTCTTAACAATTGAGAGTAACAAATTGTTAGTTACTAATCAGACAACAATGAGTCAATGGGATGTATCCGATACGATGAAAAAAGTTCAGGAAAAATATCCACATGTTGAAGTCTATAATGAAATTTGCCATGCAACACAAATTCGCCAAGAAGCAGTTGCTGAACAAGCAACAGAAGCAGATGTAACGATTGTTGTCGGTGATCCGAAGAGTAATAATTCCAATCGCCTTGCACAAGTTTCAGAAGAAATCGCCGGAACAAAAGCGTATCGAATTGCTGATATAACCGAGTTAGAAATTGATTGGATTAAAAACGCGAAAAACGTTGCCGTCACATCAGGAGCTTCCACTCCGACACCAATAACAAAAGAAGTTATTACATTCCTGGAGCAATTTGATCCAAATAATGAAGTTACATGGGACCGCCGCAAAAAAGTTCAGCTGAGCAGAATTCTCCCAAAGGTAAAAAAATTATAAACCTAAAAATAATCGAAAGAACCGAGTCTACATGACCGGTTCTTTTCTTTTATATAAATTGGAATGGATCGGTATTTTCAGCAGAAGGAAAAATCTCCACTTCAAAACCTGTATCATGGCACATCTTCTGTAGAACTGTTGTTAACCCTTTTTTCATTACTTTTTCAACATTATGACCTGGATCAATCATATTCAAGCCTTGCATCATTGCATCATGTGCGGTGTGATAATAAATATCCCCCGTAACATATACATCTGCCCCTTGAAACTTGGCATTCATAAAGTATTTATTCCCATCTCCACCTAACACAGCTACCTTTTTAACTTTTGAAGACAAATCCCCAACCACTCGGACATGAGAAACTTCTAATGCCTTTTTAACTTTTTCCGCAAATTCTTCTAATGTCATTTCTGGAACTTTTCCGATACGTCCAAGACCGAGTACTTCTCCTTTGTTTTCAAGTGGATAGACATCATAGGCCACTTCTTCATATGGATGGGCTTTGATCATGGCCGTTATTGTCTTTTTAAGAATAGGTTCTGGGACAATCGTCTCAATCCTCACTTCATCTACTTCTTCTAAACGGCCTGTTTCACCAAGAAATGGAGTCGTATTTTCTCCTGGTAAGAATCGTCCCGTACCACTTCCGGAAAATGAACAATGGCTGTAGTTCCCAATAAATCCTGCACCTGCATTTCCAAGAACCTTCCTGAGATCCTCTGCATGACTGACTGGAACAAAAACAACTAATTTCTTAAGATTAGTTTCGAATGTAGGTACTAGAACCTCTGTACTTTCCAGCTCTAGTGCTGCTGCAAGCAGATCATTTACCCCGCCTGTTGCTATGTCAAGATTCGTATGCGCTGCGTAAACAGCAATATCGTGTTTCAATAATTTTTCAATGATTTTCCCCTGAACGGATTCCGTTAATAAATTCTTAAGGGGACGATAAATAATCGGATGATGAGCGATAATGAGTTGGACATCTTTTGCAATCGCCTCATCGATAACATTTTCAAGGACATCGAGTGCAATCATGATTCGCTCTACTTTTTTATTTAAACGACCGACTTGTAATCCAATCTTATCGCCCTCCATCGCCAATCCTTTTGGTGAAAACTGTTCAATCAATTGAATGACTTCATGGCCATTAGGAATTTTCATCCATTAAAACCTCCTGTACAAGCTTAATTTTGCCAATGATTTCTTGCTTTTTATCTTCCGTTTCAGGAGATTGTGCTGCATATTCTAGTGCCTTATATATACGTTTCCAGTTATTCAGTTCTGCCGTCCATTTTTTCTTAAAAGTCTCATCCAGTTCTTCAACAAGGAAAGGTCCAACTAATAGCCCTAAATCTTGATTTTTATTATACGGCTTATACGGGTCGCCCTTTTCTCCGATTAATATCTCGTATATTTTCCCATCTTCTTCAAGTATTTCTTCCGCAATAAGCTCCCAATGATTTTCTATAAACCATTGCCTAATGGAAATAGCATTAATATTGGGCTGTAAGACAAGGCGCTTGACTGAGGTTAACTTTTCTTTACCATTCTCTAAAATACTCGCAATTAAAGCCCCGCCCATTCCAGCGATAGTAATACAATCGACTTCTCCATCTTCAATAACCTCTAGACCATCACCCATTCGCACCGAAATGATATCCGTCAATCCTTCTGCTAATACATTTCTTTCAGCTAATTGAAATGGACCTACTGCAACTTCACCTGCAATTCCAAATGATATCCCTTTGTTTTTCGCTAGGAAACAAGGTAAATATGCATGGTCTGAGCCAATATCTGCAACCCTCGCCCCACTTGGAACATATTTAGCAACCGCTGCCAGCCTAGCTGACAATTTATCTGTATTCAATCATACCACCACTTTAATAAAAATTATTAAATCCAAAACATTGAACTTTTAGAATTGTCCAGCTCCAGTGCCTAGGGGCTCGGGGTCGTAAGCCAATCCGTCAAGAAGGTTAAAGAACAACCTTCTCGCCGGCTCGTCTTATGCCCGTCGCCCCTGATCAAGGCACTTCCGCTTTTCGTTATAGTATAAAAAAAGTCCTTTACAGATGCAAAGGACCTTTTCTAAAAGATACGAAAGTTAAACACTGAACTTAGATTACTGTCCAGCTCCAGTGCCCAACTGCTAGTGGACTTCGCTCTTCTCCCTACGATAAGTCAACATCGAATCACTATTGCTCTTCGTGTTTCCTTTATCTCAGTCGAAGCGCTCCAGTCCATACGCAGTTAAACGGGCACTTCCGCTTTTCTAATTATTTAATTGTTGCTAACCAGTCTGCCATTGCAGCTGCTTGTTCTTCTGGAACAAGTCCTGCTGGCATACCTGTACCCTTACCTTTTGTTACAAAGGTCATAATTTCTTCTTTAGAATACTTGCTGCCTACACCTTTAAGTGATGGTCCTACAACCCCTTGGTACTGATCGCCATGACAGCCAATACAAGATTGCTTGTAAATGTCCTCAGGCTTTGATGCGGCAACCTCAGTTTTCTCAGTGCCTTCTCCTTTATCCTTCGCAATTTCTTTACTATCACCAAGACCTTTGAAAGACAAAATTAGCATCAGCACAATTCCAAAAGCCATGATAAGAACGTAAGGAATAACCGGATTTCGCTTCATGATATTACCTCCCTTATGTACGAACGTCAGTAAATATGAAAATAGTCTGCAAACAACTACTATTTTACTCGAAAAAGAACAGAAGGAAAAGCCCTAAACTTATTTTATCACTATAATCTTCATAAAAAAAAGAAAACAGGCTAAATTTGTAAAATTTTCTAATTTAGCCTGTTCTATATTTCACTCTTTTATCTTATTAACATCCAATTAACCTTGAAATGACCATTCTTTGGACCTCTGAAGTACCTTCGCCAATTTCAAGCAGCTTTGCATCTCTCATCATTCGCTCCACATGATATTCTTTCATATAACCATAACCGCCATGAATTTGAACAGCTTGGTCAGTCACTTCCATGCAAATTTCTGATGCATAGAGTTTACACATTGCTGACTCCTTTGAAAATGGTCTTCCTTGATCCTTTAACCAGGCTGCCTTATACACCATATTCCGGGCCAATTCGATCTTCATGGCCATATCAGCAAGCTTAAACTGTATAGCTTGGAAAGAGGAAATAGACTTCCCAAACTGTCTCCTTTCCTTTGCATAGGCTAAAGCTTTTTCATAAGCCCCCTGAGCAATTCCTACAGCCATCGCACCAATTCCTATACGACCACCGTCTAACGTTATTAAAAACTGTTTAAAGCCCTCTCCACGCTTGCCTAAAAGGTTCTCAACAGGCACTCGTACATCCTCTAACACTAATTCGGTTGTATTTGATGAATGCAGGCCCATTTTCTCATAGTTATCAATAATAGAGAATCCATCTGTACTAGTTGGAACAATAATTGCACTTATTTCTTTTTTTCCGTCCTTTTCTCCTGTAATGGCCGTTAACGAAAGGTGCTTGGCATAACTAGCATTTGTAATAAAACATTTATTTCCGTTTATGACAAACATACCGTCTTCTTCACGTGCAGATGTTCTAGTCCCGCCAGCATCAGATCCAGCGTTAGGCTCTGTAAGCCCAAACGCACCAAATGATTCCCCAGTACAAATCGGAGTTAGATATTTTAACTTTTGCTCCTTGGTGCCAAATAAATTTAGTGGTGCCCCTCCTAAAGAAATATGAGCAGAATAGGTAATCCCTGTCGAGCCGCATGCTCGGCTTAGCTCTTCGGTTACAATCGCAAAGCTGACTGTATCTGCTCCTCCCCCGCCGAATTCCTCAGGAAAAGGCAGTCCCATAATGCCCATTTCAGCTAATTTTTTAAATATTTCTACTGGAAATTGTTTATTTCGGTCTCGCTCAATCGCACTTGGTGCGACTTCCTCTTCCGCAAATTGACGCATTGTTCTCTTTATCATTTCCTGCTCAGAAGTTAAGTCAAAATTCATGTTCATCCCCCTTATCAAAAACCAAATGAATGCGCTTTCTTTACTATTATAAGAGGAATTATCTTTATTTCACAATACTTAAAAATTTTTAAAAATATTCTATTATATGGATATAACAAAAATTCAATCAATGATAACGGATAACTAAAATATTTCACTATCCTGTTAATGGAAAACAAATTCTATCTCTTTTTTACAAAAGTAAAAGATAAAAAACCATGTCAGGAAATTCTCATGTCTATTTGCAAAATGAGAGACAATTCAGTAAAATGGATTCAAATACAGAAAGTGCTTACATTTCCATTTATGATATTACGTATGCTTGGCAAAAAAAATAGCCTACTTCAAATGATGAAGTAAACTATTTATTAATGAATTTTATTCTAAGAAATCTTTTAATCGCTTACTGCGGCTAGGATGGCGTAATTTCCTTAATGCCTTAGCTTCAATTTGACGGATACGTTCCCGTGTAACACCGAAGACTTTACCAACCTCTTCAAGTGTACGAGTTCGGCCATCATCCAGTCCAAAACGCAGGCGGAGGACATTTTCTTCTCTGTCAGTAAGTGTATCTAGGACATCTTCCAACTGCTCTTTTAATAATTCATAAGCAGCATGTTCTGAAGGAGAGGTTGCATCTTGGTCCTCAATAAAATCACCTAGATGGGAATCATCTTCTTCACCAATTGGTGTTTCAAGTGATACAGGCTCTTGGGCGATTTTCAAAATTTCTCTAACCTTATCAGGTGTGAGATCCATATCTTCACCAATTTCTTCTGGCGTTGGTTCACGGCCAAGATCCTGAAGTAACTGACGCTGAACACGGATTAATTTATTAATCGTTTCAACCATATGCACAGGAATACGAATCGTCCTCGCCTGGTCAGCAATTGCACGTGTAATCGCTTGGCGAATCCACCAGGTTGCATACGTACTGAATTTAAAACCTTTTTGATAATCAAATTTTTCAACGGCCTTAATTAATCCCATATTTCCTTCTTGGATTAAATCAAGGAACAACATTCCGCGGCCCACATAACGCTTGGCAATACTTACTACCAGCCTTAGGTTTGCCTCTGCAAGGCGTCGCTTGGCTTCTTCATCACCTTGTTCAATACGGAGAGCCAATTTTTTTTCTTCATCAGCGGAAAGCAGGTCAACCCGGCCGATTTCTTTTAGATACATACGAACCGGATCATTAATCTTAACTCCAGGAGGAACGCTAAGATCGTTTAAATCAAATTCATCATCATCACCTTTTGCCAATTGCTTAGGATTTGGATCTTCCTCTTCACTATCGCCAACTAGTTCAATACCTTGGTCACCGAGGAACTCAAAAAATTCTTCCATTTGGTGAGAATCTAATTCATAGTTAGCCAATTTCTCAGCAATATCATCATAGGCAAGGACGCCGGTTTTCTTCCCCAGTACCGTTAACTGGTCTTTCACTTGTTCAAAAGTGAATTCATTTTCCACTTCTTTTGAACGGGCTGATTTTTCAGCAGCCATATGTCCCACTCCTTCCAGAATCAAAGACAGTAAAAATGGAATCTATAGAGATTTACGCAATTGAAGAATTTCCATTGCAATTGCAGCAGCTTTACTAAAATCACTTTGCCGCTCCGCTTCTTTTTGTTCCACTTCTTTTTCTTTTATCTTTAACAATTTTTGATAATTCAACACCTGTTTGATATAATCACTTAATTCATGATTTGTTAACTCATCGTTAATGGGCATCATTTCAATGTTTGCAACCATTCGTCTGAGATTATCATCTTGTATATAGGACAAAAACGCACTTGAATCAGACTGGAAATGTTCTTCATAAAATGCTAACAGATAGGTTATTATTGCCTGATGTTCATCAATATTAAACGTATTACCCTGTAACAAATCCTGCACCTTATAAGCCACATCTCGATCCTTTAACATGTGAGCAATTAATCGTCTCTCTGCTGTATAATGCTTTGGCTTAAGTTTGCTATCTTGCTTTGGGACTAAAATAGGCTTATTTGCAGCTTGCTTACTTCCAGTTGATTTTCTTTTTTCTGCGAAGAATATCTCCTTTTGCTGCTGTTTTAAAGCATCAAGTGAAAGTGAGAATTCAGCGGCAAGTTGACGTAAATAGTGATCCCTTTCAACTGCTTTATTCAAAGTGCTGATTTCCTTTATTAACACTTCGATATATGCAAGTCTATCTCCTTCAATTTGCAGATTTTTCCCCCTGCGAAAGTAAAGAAATTTGAACGCCATCCACGTTAGACTTGCACTAATAACCTCATTTCGGAATTTTTCGGGACCATTCTTTTTAATATATTCATCTGGGTCCATTCCATCTGGCATCATCGCAACCTTTACTTGAAATCCACCATTACTAAGATGGTTTCCAGCACGATAGGCTGCCTCAATTCCGGGTTTATCAGAATCGTAGCAAATGGTTACGGATTGGACATTTTGCCGTAAGAGGGCTATATGTTCATCTGTCAAGGAAGTCCCCATCGTGGCTATACCATTTTCCACACCAGCGCGATTTGCAGAAATAACATCAGCAAATCCCTCAAATAAAACAGCAAATTGCGATTTTTTTAAACTTGGCTTCGCATTATGGTAATTGTATAAAATTTTACTTTTATTAAAGATTGGCGTTTCAGGACTATTTAAATATTTGGGCTCGTCGGCCCCAAGTGTTCTTCCTGAAAAAGCAATCGTATTGCCGTTTCGGTCAAAAATCGGAAACATAATCCGATCCCTAAATCGATCGAAATAAGTCCCATCTCTTTCGCGTTTGATAATTAATCCGGCTTTCTCCATCCATTCAGGCGGAAAATCTCTTTTTGAAAGAAACTTAAAAACATAATCCCATGAATTTAAAGAATACCCAATTTGAAACTTATCTATTGATTCTCGAGTGAATCCCCTCTGCAGCAAATATTCCAAAGCATGTTGACCTTCCTTTGTATTAACTAGCAAATGATGGTAAAATTTCTGTAACAGCTCATGAGCACCTAAAAATGCTTGGTGCTCTTCCGAAAACTTTTTCTCACCATATCCGCCAGACAAATTGATTTCAAGGTCTATATTAGCCTTTGCAGCTAGTTTTATGGCTGCTTCTTGGAAGGAGATCCCTTCTAGCTCCATTAGAAATGAAAAAACATTACCACCAGCGCCGCAACCAAAGCAATGGAAAATTTGTTTATCAATAGATACTGAAAATGACGGGGTGCTTTCTCCATGGAATGGACATAATCCGAAGTAATTTCGCCCCTGTTTTTTCAGTTGAACATAATCGCTGATTACTTCGACAATATCAACAGACTGACGAATTTGATTAATCTTTTCTTCGGCAATACGTTCTGCCATGTAAAACAACTCCATTTGGTCTATCAGGTATTCGGCAGGCACCCTCTTAATTCCTGCAAAATTCGACAAAATTTTTGGAATTTAATTCTGTCTTAAATTTTTCACGCTCTTCTGTTTGAAAAAGTCTTGGTTCCTTTCCATAAATCCCCCTTTTTCTTGCTTGTGCACATCAACATATTTCCAGTCTGTATATGTAGAGTTTTCTTCTTTCATATGATGAACGTAGAAAGCAGCAAAAAGAATATGAGGACTAAACACCAACACTATTTCGACAATCTCCGTTTAATCCGGGCATGAATCTACACCGGCATAAATAGTCGAATTGCCGTTTACATAAGTATTAATTCTACATTACTCCGCATATTCCTTCTTTAAGAAATAACTTTTGCAAAAGGAGTTATGTCGAATTCTTTTTAGGGGGTCCCCTTGACATCTAACAATAAATAGTTTATTCGTTCATAAGCAAGTCTAAACCTAAAAAGATATATTTTTATCACAATTTTTTATTATAGTACATTTATTATCATTTTACCATAACTTTTTATCATTATTATTGCACTTTCTCTCAGTAGAAAACACATAATCAAATGATTATGTGCTAGACTCTCCCTTTATGAAAATAATTTAAGATAACATTTGCTGTTTCTTCTACCGCTTTATTGGTAACATCAATAACTGGGCAATTTATTTTCTGTACTACTTTCTCAAAAAAGATTAATTCCGCTTTAATCCTGTCGAGCGTAGCATAACTTGCCTTATCATTTAAGCCTAAAGAAATTAACCGTTCCCGTCTGATATGGTTTAACTTTTCAGGACTTATTTTCAAACCAAAACATTTCTCGATTGGAACTCTATAGAGTTCTTCTGGCGGATCCACTTCTGGTACAAGCGGGACATTTGCTACCTTTAATCTTTTATGAGCTAAGTACTGTGAAAGTGGTGTTTTTGAAGTCCTTGAAACCCCTATTAATACAATATCTGCTTTTAATATTCCTCTCGGGTCACGACCATCATCATATTTAACGGCAAATTCGATTGCTTCGACTTTTTTAAAATAATCTTCATCCAATTTTCGAACAAGTCCTGGTTCACATAAAGGTGTTTTTCCACTAAACTGTTGAATCTGATCCATAATTGGACCAATTAGATCGACAGCTAAAATCCCTTCCTGTTCAGTTCTATTTTTAATATATGTACGCATTTCAGGTTTGACCAGCGTAAATGCAACCATTGCTTTATCTAATAAAACCAGTGAAAGAACTTCATCAATATGTTCCTTATCTTCCACATATGGGAATCGTTTTAATATCATTCCTGAGCCATTGAATTGGCTTATTGCTGCTTTTGTAACTAATTCAGCTGTTTCCCCCACTGAATCGGATACGACATAAATAATTGGCGAACTCATTCTCCCTCAACAACCCCTTAACATATTATCTTGTTACTCATCACCCAGTGCGACGAACGCTTTGGTAATACTTGTTTTGGTTATTCTTCCGATAACCTCAAATCCATTTTCTGTTTTCCGAACCACTGGAAGTGCATCGATTTGTTTTTCAATTAATTTCTTAGCGATATCAATTAATAAATCTTCTCGTTCACACATAGTGATATTAGGCATTCTTGTCATTATAATATTAACAGGAATGGTGGTTAGTTCTTGCTTCCCTATACTAGCACGGAGCAAATCCTTTCTTGATAATACTCCAACAAGAATGGTGTTTTGATCTACTACAAATAAGGTTCCCACATCTTCCAGGAACATCGTACAGATGGCATCATAAACGGAAATATTTTCATTCACCACAACAGGGATAGACTGATATTCCTTCACGTATATTTTTTGTAAATTTTCGGTTAAAAGCTGTGTCCCTGATTTCCCAGTATAAAAATAACCTACACGGGGCCTTGCATCTAAATAACCTGCCATCGTCAGAATGGCAAGATCCGGTCTAAGGGTCGCCCTAGTCAAACTTAGTTGCTCTGCAATATGTTCCCCTGTGATAGGCCCGTTTTCTTTTACAATTTGCAAAATATGTTCTTGCCGTTTGGTTAGTTCGATTGTTCACACCACCTTAGTTTCCCATTTAGAAAGGTTTTTATCTCAAGATACTTACTTTATTAGAAATATTATATACTATTGAATCTATTAAGAAAACTCGCCAATTGGCGAGTTTCCTCTTAAAACATCATCTTTTCTTGCAAGAAGCTAACTAGTTCATGTATCGAGATACGCTTTTGCTCCATTGTATCACGGTCACGAACTGTAACCATATTATCTTCTTTAGAGTCGAAGTCATAGGTAATACAAAACGGAGTACCAATTTCATCATGCCGACGATAGCGTTTTCCAATCGATCCTGATTCGTCATAATCAACTGAAAAATGTTTAGCCAGGGTCGCGAAAACTTCACGTGCTTCTTCTGACAATTTCTTTGATAACGGAAGAACCGCTGCCTTATAGGGAGCTAACGCAGGATGGAAATGCATGACCGTTCTAGAAGTACCATCTTCAAGCTGTTCTTCATCATAAGCATCAATTAAGAATGCTAAAGTAACACGGTCTGCTCCTAAAGATGGTTCAATACAATAAGGAACAAACTTTTCATTTGTTTCTGGATCGAGGTAATGGAAGTCCTCACCAGAATACTCCATATGCTGCTTCAAATCATAGTCTGTTCTTGAAGCAACCCCCCAAAGTTCGCCCCAGCCAAACGGAAACTTAAATTCAAAATCAGTTGTAGCATTACTGTAATGAGACAATTCGTCCTCAGAGTGGTCGCGAAGTCTTAAATTTTCCTTTGTAAGGCCTAATGACATTAACCATTGTTCAGCAAATTGCTTCCAATAATCAAACCATTTCAACTCCTCACCAGGCTTACAGAAAAATTCAAGTTCCATTTGTTCAAACTCTCTTGTTCGGAAAGTGAAATTACCCGGAGTAATTTCATTTCTGAAACTCTTCCCAATTTGAGCAATACCAAATGGCATTTTCTTTCTCATCGTCCGCTGGACATTTTTAAAATTAACGAAGATACCTTGGGCTGTTTCAGGACGAAGAAAAATTTCATTTGTACTTGATTCTGTTACTCCTTGAAAAGTTTTAAACATTAAGTTGAACTGGCGAATTCCAGTAAAGTCATGACTGCCACAATCTGGACAAGCGATATTGTGCTCTTTCACCAACTCTTCCATTTTTTCAAATGGTAAGCCATCGACAATCATTTCAATGCCTTTTTCATCGAGAGCATTTTCAATTAATTTATCGGCACGATGACGTGCTTTACAATTTTTACAATCTATCATCGGATCATTGAAGTTCCCAATATGGCCAGATGCTTCCCAAGTACGCGGGTTCATTAAAATACTCGCATCTAAACCGACATTATATGGTGACTCTTGGACGAATTTTTTCCACCATGCCTGCTTAATATTATTTTTAAATTCAACACCTAACGGACCGTAATCCCAAGTATTGGCAAGACCTCCGTAAATCTCTGAACCAGGAAAAATAAATCCTCTGTGTTTGGCATGTGAAACGATTTGTTCCATTGTTACATTCATAGAAATTGCTCCTTTAAAATAAATTTGATTCAAACAAAAAAACTCCCGTTCCTATGCTAGATTAGCATAGGGACGAGAGTTACCCGCGGTTCCACCCTAATTGCTGCTAAGAAGCAGCCTCTTTTATCGTGTTAATAAACACAAATATTGCTCAGGAACGCCTTCGTTAGTTCTCTATACCCTAGCTTACACTATCCTAGGTTCGCTTTTATAGAGGATGACTAAGTACTCTTCTCCATCACTGCAATTATTTTATTAATGAAAATAATAGCGAAAACTCCAAACATTGTCAACTAGGCGATTATAAGAGATTGCGAAATTTATCCATGGAATTTAGAAACTTCTTGGATTTAAGGTGCAAACCAGAATACTCTTCATAATAGGCAGTAATTACCTTCTTAAGTTCAGCTTTTGTTTCTTCTTTAACAGAAATATTCCCTAATCTTGAAAGATCAAAATAATAAAATACCCTTAATAATTTAACCGCAGCAGCAGATAGTTTAAGATGATAAGGATCTTTTTCTAGACATCGATGACAGAGAAACCCGCCTTCACGAATCGAAAAAGAAAAATGTCCGTCTGTACTCCCGCAAACGGAACATTGATTTAAGATTGGGTTCAAACCCATCACATTTAACATTTTCATCTCATAAATATTCATGAGGATATCTGGGTCATAACCTTCATTTAAGTAATTTAATGTTTGAAAAAGCAACTCAAAATGAAAAGGATTTGGTTTCTTTTCATCCGAGCACTTATCCGTTAATTCGACAATATAACTAGCATAAGCAGTTAAAAAAATGTCTTCACCAATCGACCGTAATGATGTAGCCGTTTCTCCCTGCTGCAGGCTGCCTAAACCAGACCCTCTTGCAATTAGAAAATAACCATGTGTAAAAAGCTGTGTGATGGAGGAAAGGCGGCTGTTAGGCTTTTTTGCACCACGAGCCATGACTCCAACCTTTCCCCATTCCCTAGTATATATTGTTACAATTTTATTTGTTTCACTATAATCAGTTGTTCTAATAACAATGCCTTCACACTTCTGAAGCATTATTGTCACCTTCTAAAGTAGCACGAAGACAAACTTATGAAACGGGAAAATCGATTTGTGCTAGCTCATCATTCAGATTTCCGGGTATTTCCTGGTTTTCCTTCTCTAGTTCTTTAATGAGAAGATATGTGTCAATATTACCTGTTTGGAGGAATACTTTCCACGTAAAATCCATCATCGAAAACCCCACCTTTCATATTTAGACTAGCTGTTATTCGGTCCCAAACCTTACAATTATCATAGCCTGCCAGCGCAAAAATCATAAGACGAAATATTTGTTAATGTTGTCCATGCATAATTTGAAATAAACAGTAATACTTTAGTTAGGGTTAATTAATATTCATCTTCGTTAAAACCATAATCTCGAAGCTGGGACATCTTATTACGCCAGTCTTTTTGAACTTTTACCCATAACTCTAAATACACCTTAGACCCTAAAAGATTTTCTATATCTGCCCGTGCACGCTTCCCAATTTCTTTTAACATACTTCCTTGCTTTCCAATTATGATTCCTTTTTGGGAATCACGTTCAACAATTACGGTTGCCATGACATCGATCATGTCCTTACCCTCTCGTTGCTCCATTTTGTCAAGAACAACAGCAAGTGAGTGTGGAATTTCTTCTCTTGTTAAGTGAAGGGCTTTCTCCCTGATAAGCTCTGTAATAATAAAACGTTCCGGGTGATCTGTCACTTGGTCTGCTGGATAGTATTGTGGTCCCTCTGGCAAGAAAGACTTAATCTGCTCGAGCAATCTTTCGACATTATTACCTTCAAGCGCTGAGATGGGGACAATTTCTTTAAATGGATATTTTTCTTGATATGATTCAATAATTGGCAATAATTTATCTGGATGAACTTGATCAATTTTATTAATGACAAGAAAAATTGGCGTATTAACGGTTTGAAACTTTTCAAGGATAAATTCTTCGCCACGGCCAAACCCTTCTTCGGCATTCACCATAAACAAAATCAAGTCTACTTCTTTAAGCGTATTCACTGCTACCTTCATCATAAAATCGCCTAATTTGTGCTTTGGTTTATGAATTCCTGGCGTATCAATAAAGATCATCTGTGCATCATTTACTGTTAACACGCCTTGGATTTTGTTACGAGTGGTTTGCGCTTTATCACTCATGATCGCGATTTTTTGGCCAATCACCCGATTTAGAAACGTAGATTTCCCGACATTAGGCCGGCCAATTATAGAAATAAAACCTGACTTATAACCTTTGCTGGAGTTCTCATTATTTAACATGGAGATCCTCCGATGTTACAGTAACACATACTGTTGCTTCTTCAATTAGGTGTTCGATATTCACTCGTGTTCTTCCCTTCCAGCAGATGTCTGCTGTTCCTTTATTTTACCTCAAAATCCATTGAAAATCATTACATATAGATGAAAAAAATTAAAAAATTAGAATTTTCTCATAAATTAGCGAGTCCACTTTTTTTCGCTGTAGAGTCATTTTACCGAATTCATTATTCGATTTCAAATTTCGTCGAATCCCCTATTCTAACTATCTAAAATAACTCTAGAATATAAGGTAAAAAGATCACAATCCCAATGACAAATGAAAGAACGGCATATACAAAGACGGCGCCAGCCGCCAAATCTTTCGCCTGTTTTGCCAAGGAATGATATTCTCCTGTAACGAGATCTACTACTCTTTCGATAGCTGTATTCACTATTTCCAGCGCAAACATTCCTCCAATTGCCATAAGGATGAATAACCATTCAAATTTAGTAATTGAAAAATAAAAAGAAATAAGTAAAACAACAATCGAACTAAAAAAATGGAAGCGCATATTCCTCTCGCCCCTCAGGGCAGTTGCAATCCCCGCAAATGCAAACGAAAATGACCTTAAAAACCCATACTGTGCCGGTTTAGCGTTTGAGTCCATATTCGTCTAAAATATCCTTCTGCAATGTAAACATTTCTTTCTCCTCTTCTGCCGTCATGTGATCATAACCCAGGAGATGCAAGAATCCATGTACAGCTAGAAAACCAAGTTCACGTAAAAAAGAATGCCCATATTCTTCTGCCTGCTCGATTGCTTTTGGAACAGAGATAATGATATCACCCAAAACCCGAGGCATATCGGCTCCTACAAATTCCATTTCACCTTCCCCTAGTTCTTCCATCGCAAACGAGATAACATCTGTTGGCTTGTCTTTATCCCGGTATTCTCGATTTATTTCTTGAATTCTTTCGTTTGAAACAAATGTGACAGAAACCTCACTATGCTCTTCCACATCCTGTTTTTTTGCGGCAAAGTTAATTACCCGTTCGATTTCAAGCATTTGTTCTTCTGTAAGTGTTTCAGTTTCATCAATACAATCAATTAGTAATGTCATGCTTGCTTCACCTTCTTTATCATTTCTGGATACTCAATTCTGGAGTGAAAAATCCCTTTTAAAGTTTCACATAACGCTTCAGAAACCGTTTCAATTTCTCTCATAGTGAGATCACATTCGTTTAATTGTCCATCTTGAAGACGATCCGCAACAATTTTCTTAACTAGTGACTCAATTAATTCAGGCGTAGGCTGGGATAAAGAGCGAACAGCCGCTTCTACACTATCAGCAATCCCAACTACTGCAGACTCTTTTGTTTGTGCCTTAGGTCCAGGATATCGATAATCTTCTTCCTTAACTTCAGTATCAGCTTGGGCTGCTTTGTGGTAAAAGAATTTTAGCAAGGTAGTTCCATGATGCTGCTCGGCAATATCAATAATTTCCTTGGGCATATTGTATTTTTTCAAAATAGAAGATCCATCTGTTACATGTGCGATAATAATATTCGCGCTTTTATCTGGCGGGAGGCGATCATGTGGATTCTCAAGATGCATCTGATTTTCAATATAAAAATTCGGGCGCTTTGTTTTTCCAATATCATGATAATAACTTCCTACTCTCGCTAAAAGACCATTCGCTCCAATTGCTTCACAAGCAGATTCCGCTAAATTAGCGACCATCACACTATGATGATATGTACCTGGTGCTTCCATTAAAATTTTTCTAAGCAATGGATGGTTGGGATTAGAAAGTTCGATTAGCCTCATCGTTGATAAGATTCCGAAACTCGCCTCAAAAAAAGGAAGGAGTCCAATAGTTAGTACCGCTGAACCTATTCCTGAAACAAGGGCTGTAATTAGATAATATCCATACTCAATTCCAGTAAATTGCCCATTCGGCAAATACATTAACGCTAAGATAGTTAACAGGTTTACGAGTGCGGCAAAGGAGCCTGCCTGAAAGATTTTCGACCGTTGATTAAGTTTACTTAAAAATAGGATACCCGCCAAGGAACTGAATAGGATATAGATACCCTCTGAAAAATTTAAAGTCCCCGTAACCCCTTCATTAAATAAAATACTGCCGCAAACCGCCATGATAATAGACATTAGCGTGGCTAACTTTTCATCAATTAATATTTTAATTAACATCCCTCCTAAAGCAGCAGGGAATAAATAGCCAATTCCAGCATAATTAAAAATTTGCAGCATGCTGATGATTTTCATTATAAGTATCGTAAGGATGAATATTATCCCAAATAATAACAAGTCCGTCTGCTTTTTTCCTGGTATAGACTTAATTTGAGAAAAATAAAAATAGATAGCTGATAAAATAATCGTTATTAGAACGATTAAGCCAATAAAGGGTTTGAAGGGTCGTTCATTATCAAGGAGACCGACCAACTTTAATTGCCGATAAATATCCTGGTTAATTAACTCTCCTTCTTCAACAATAATTTGCCCCTGTAGAATTTTGGCAGGTTCCACACTTTCTACTGCTTGCTGCCTAAGTTCCTCGGTCGCATTAGGGTCATAAAACTCATTTTGAATAATAGCATACCTGCCTAATTCGATGACACCCCTTCTTAAATTATCATTCAAGGTGGTGTATTTTAATTCTTCCTCTACTCTTTTCTTGGCATTCTCAACATCATCTGCAGAAATCCTTTGGGCCATTACATTATTAATCGCTGTAACAGTTAAATCCTTAGCAATCGATAATTCATCAGGATTGGCTTGTACTAAAGCAACAAAGACTTGATCAGAAAGTCCCTTGGAGACATTTGGTGTTAATTTCGCTTTTAACCTGTCCATTTTTTCCGAATCACTTGGTTCAGCTTTATCAGGTTTTTCTTCTGCTTCTAACTCAGCATGCTTGTTTATTTCTTCTTTTATTTCATCATTCATCTCAACTGTGGCTTGAAAAATGGAGCTAATTAAATCCACTCGATTTTGTGTGTATTCTTTTTTTAAGGTATAGACATCCTGAACCTGATCTATTGCTTCTTTACGCTTATTTTCTGTACTTTTTCTATCTTCTACTGTTCCTGGTGAACGAATTGTTTTTTCCGCAACTGAAAATAGGCTTAAATCTAATTTCTCAGGTTTTACATTACTATACATTGCTGCTAATAACACGGTACCTAACATTATAAAGAATAGTACTAGAAAGAAAGTTATATCCAGCAGCTTACGTATCCGTATGAAGTATTGCTGAAGTTTACCCAACTATATCCCTCCAACCACTGCCCTTGAAAAAAGATTCAAATTGTTCATAAATCAATTCTCAATAATTGTCATATTTTCACTGTTTTTGCTTCATGTAAAATGATAACAGTTTTTCGTACAAGTTTCACCTTCTTTAGGAGAAGATTTGTTTTCATTACATTTTTTTAGAAAAAAAGAGGCAAACCTTATAGGTTTACCCCCTTGTTATTGTTGAATTGCCTTCTTCTCGTATGCCTCAATAATTCTGCCAACGAGCGGATGTCGAACAACATCCGTTTGCTCTAAAAAGATAAACGATATTCCGTTGACATTTTTTAAGATTGCTTCCGCTGCAACTAAGCCGGATTTTGCCCCTTTTGGCAAATCAATTTGTGTTTGATCCCCAGTGATAACCATTTTAGACCCAAATCCAAGCCTTGTTAAAAACATTTTCATTTGTGCATGTGTTGTATTTTGGGCTTCATCTAAGATGACAAATGCATCATCCAATGTACGTCCCCTCATATAAGCAAGCGGGGCGATCTCAATCGTCCCTCTTTCCATTAACCTTTGTGTATGCTCTGCCCCCAATATATCATGAAGTGCATCGTATAATGGCCGTAAATATGGATCCACTTTTTCCTTTAAGTCCCCTGGTAAAAAGCCTAAACTTTCCCCTGCCTCAACTGCTGGTCTTGTTAGAATTATTTTATTTACCTGTCCATTTTTAAGAGCGTTAACAGCCATGACAACTGCTAAATAGGTTTTACCCGTTCCAGCAGGCCCAATCCCAAATACAAGGTCATTTTTTTTGATGGCCATCACATACTGTCTTTGACCAAGTGTTTTAATTCGAATAGTTTTTCCTTTTACATTTTTGCCAATTTCTTCTTCGTATAAATTCACAAAATATTCCAATGTCCCTGCATTCGCCATTTGCACAGCATACAGGACGTCTCTTTGACTAATATTTATCCCTTTACGGATCACGATCATTAATTTATTAAGAATCTGCCCTGCCAGAGTAACTTTTTCTTCGTCCCCTGACAAACTAACTGCTTCACCACGAGTAATGACTGTGACTCCAAGTTCCTGTTCAATGATTTTTAAATTGGAATCTGAATTCCCTAGCAAACTAATTGCTTCTGCAGGATTTTCAAGCTGTACACTTATGGTAGTTAACTTTTCTGTCATTCACTAGTCTCCTTGGAAATCGGTTGTCCGACCGCAATATTTTCTATTACCTTAAAATGAATATCCAGTATAACTTTACCATTTTTATTTGCTTTGTGTAAAATTTTTTCATCCTTTATAATAGCATCTTCATCTAACTGCCCTTTTATTTGTTTTTTTGCAAGTTCAATTGCTATTTGCTGCGCCTCTTTATTAGTATAAGAACGCTGCACCTCTTCTCGCTCGCGAAGGGTCTTATTGAGGTAAGAAACTGGTAATTCCCACTTCAAGAAATGAATTTTATGAACATTCTCTTCTGTTTCATAATTACTGAATTCTGGCTTACCAAACCCCCAAACTGGGAGTTCAAAATTGCCAAGTAATATAAAATGTTTTTCCTTTTCTTTACCGTTAAAAACTTTAAAGTTGGTTTCTAACGGGAGTTCAACGTGACTTTTATACCATGTTTCGCCCCAGACCTCACCCTTAGCAGCAACCAATTCTGGGCTATCTTCTTGTCCAAATGCACCTGAAACAAGGAGTTGACCTTTGTCTACGTGATCATGAATATCCACCATTTTTTGACCATTTTCAATATACATATTAACTATTATTGCTTTCTTTTTCGCAATAAGATTCCGCGGTGATAAATGCTCGGGTTTTTTGGGCTCATTTTTTTCAACTACTTGGAGGTGAAAGGTTGTCCCCTTTAACTCCACACCAACCCATGTTAAGTCCCCGACATTATTAGTCAGTTTCCTCTGAATACCTTCCACATTATCTACAAAAAATTGTAACTTTCCAATTTTTACGCCCATCTTGTCCAACTCTTTACGGATTTGGTACTCTGTTGCTGGTTTTGCGCCTTTTATTTCTATTCCCCAGATAACATTAGACAGAAGCAATAATAGGAACAAGAAAATTCCTGCACCTGCTATAAAGCCACTATTTTTCAACATTCTGCGAAATAAAAAAGGAAGCCCGTTCCTTCGTAAAAAGGATACTGAGCAATTGCTTTTCCTCGCATATCGCCTGATACTCTTGGCATCTTTAAGCCTCATATTAAACGTTATTGTCTCGGTTCCATGTCTTTTGATATTCCAGATTGGAAAATCATTTCTTGTCAGGACATTAATAAAACGTTCAGTGCCCTTTCCTGATACTTTTACAGTAACCCTGCCATTAAAAAATTCGATCCACTGGTTATTCATTTTGTTCCTCCCGGATTTTCATTTATATAAATGACCTGATCAATTTTCCCTTCTAGCAAAATTTCTTCAGGTAAAATGGTTTTAATCACAAAGGATTTTCCTTTTATTAATAACTGTCCTTGCTTTAACAGCAAGCGAAGTTCCTTATCTGTAAATACCAACAACCCTCGATGATTCTCAATATAGACATGAATTTGCCCGATCATCGTAATACGGGGTAAATCCATCATGACATCTTGAGGAAGATCCATTTTTTTAGCCATCCAGTTACGAACCCGCCCGGCCCAGTTTTTCGCCATAAAAAAAGAACCCCCTTTCATCTCATATTTATGAAATGAAAGGACGTTCTAGCACACCTTTTTCGTATTAACTAAGTTGATTTACCACTAACTGTTTCTCGGACGGTATGGTTTTTTTGACCGTGGTTCCCCAAGAATCTCAGCCCAAATAATACTGTTAATGAGCGTTTTTTCATCGGAATTTAGGGCGATGTTGCTGTCCTCTACCGGTCTAGGATTTACATCTACTTTTTCAGCCTTTTGTTGGCCAACGGACATTCCGATCCGATTGACCTCAGGCTTTTGTTTTAGTTGAAGGTATTTATTTTCAAGATTATCTTTTGGAGTATCTGGAATATTCTTTGATGGTAAGGGTCCAGTTGTTCGAGATTCCTCAAAATCCAGTTGTTTTTTTACCAAAGTTCGAATTTCATCAAAAGTTTCCTTTGAAAATGTTTTGTTTCTAGTTGTTCCTTTCTTCCCTTTGGCATTACGGAAAACCATAGAAGCAATACCGATGATAATCATAAATAGTATGCTTTCCAATAATCTCCACCCCTTTCATATCCCAAAGTGGATTATTGTCCGTCTTTTTTGTCTCCAGTCATCTTACCGATAGAACCTCTCATATCAGTGTCTGCTGAAATATTTTTATAGTTCATATAATCCATTACACCTATATTGCCCGATTTAAGTGCTTGAGCCATTGCCAGTGGAACCTCTGCCTCAGATTCTACAACCTTTGCCCTCATCTCTTGAACCTTTGCTTTCATTTCTTGTTCTAGAGCCACTGCCATCGCCCGGCGCTCTTCTGCTTTCGCTTGAGCAATTTTCTTATCTGCTTCTGCTTGCTCTGTTTGTAATTCAGCTCCAATATTTTTACCGATATCTACATCCGCAATATCGATGGAGAGGATTTCAAAGGCCGTACCAGCATCAAGGCCTTTGGAAAGAACAGTTTGGGAAATCAGATCTGGATTCTCAAGCACTTTGCTATGACTATCTGACGAACCGATGGTAGAGACAACACCCTCCCCGACACGAGCAACCACCGTTTCTTCCCCGGCACCACCAACAAGTCGTTCGATGTTAGCACGAACAGTAATTCTTGCTTTTGCCTTTACTTCAATCCCATTCATAGCCACACCAGCGATAAATGGCGTCTCAATGACTTTTGGGTTAACACTCATCTGAACCGCTTCTAAAACATCACGACCAGCTAGATCAATAGCAGCACAACGTTCAAAGGATAATTCAATATTAGCCCGGTGTGCAGCAATTAGAGCATTTACGACTCTGTCAACATTTCCGCCGGCTAGGTAATGGCTCTCCAGTTGATTAGTGGTAACGTTTAAACCCGCTTTATGGGCCTTTATAAGGGGATTAACCACCCTGCTTGGGGTTACCCTCCGAAGCCTCATTCCAACTAAGGTAAAGATACTGATACGTACACCTGCTGCCAGTGCGGAAATCCACAGCATGACCGGTACAAATGATAATAAGATTCCAAATAATAGTAAGGCAACTACTACAACAGCAATAATAAAAATTGTTCCGTTACTTGCTAACATATTTAAACCCCCTTTTTAATTTAACTCTCTTACAACAATACGTGCCCCTTCGACTTTTATCACTTTAACAAGAGCGTTCTGCTCGATAAAGCCGCCTTCACTAACTACATCGACTCGTTCATTATTAATAATAACAGTTCCAGCAGGCCGCAATACTGTTAGGGCGAAACCTTCTTTTCCCAACAAATCAGTCCTGTTAATATTGGAGACATATCCATCTTCTTTCCTTGCTGAATCAAATAGGACCATTTTATTAAATAGAACAAGTTTTTTATTAAAAATTTTAATCATCATAAAGAAAATTAATACGGATAAGAAAATAGCTATTAAGATAGATACGCCGATTTGGATCGTATCTTCACCTGCTAAAAAAAGACTTAATATTAATGCAGCCACACCTAGTGTACCGGCAATAGCTCCTGGTAAAAAGAACTCGAGGAATATAAGGATTAAACCTGCCACAAATAATAGTAAGGTGCCATAGCCCGCAAGACCCGCTTGGAAATGGCCATAAAAGAATAATATGAGCGCTAACACACCGATAAATCCTGCCACACCAAACTTTGTTGAAAATAGCTCCAGTACAATTCCGATTCCCGCAATCGATAAAAGGATGGTTACAACAATCGGGTCAGTAAGAAATTGTGTCATTCGAGAGCCCCCTTTCTTTCTTTAGTCTCGACTATACTTATTACGTATGTAAATGAATTAAGTTTCATTATTAAAATTAAAAAGACTGCAGGCCATTGACCTGCAGTCTTTATGTCAGAATACTATGAAAGGTGTTGTTGTACAAGTTTATTTACAAGTGCCCCATCTGCTTTACCCTTAACTTTAGGCATAATCGCAGACATCACTTTTCCCATTTCTGCTTTTGATTTTGCGCCGACTTCAGAAATCGTTTCTTTAACAATCTCTGCCAGTTCCTCTTCAGAAAGCTGTTTTGGCATATATAATTCAACAATAGCCAACTCCGTGCGCAACTTATCAACTAGGTCTTCACGACCAGCTTTACCAAATTCATGGAGGGAGTCTTTGCGTTGTTTTACTTCGCGAGAAAGGACTGTTAACTCAACATCTTCGGCAAGCTCTTTCGTACCGAGCTTAATAGCTTCATTTTGCAATGAAGCTTTCACCATCCGAATGACTGAGAGTTTGTCTTTTTCCTTATTTTTCATCGCTTGCTTCATATCATTATTTAAACGCTCGAGAAGACTCATTACATACACCCTCTCTTAGAACTTACGTTTCCTAGCAGCCTCAGACTTCTTCTTGCGTTTTACGCTAGGCTTTTCATAGAATTCGCGCTTTCTAGCTTCTTGTATAGTACCAGATTTAGATACCGTACGTTTGAAGCGACGAAGAGCATCTTCAAGCGATTCGTTTTTACGAACAACAGTTTTAGACATTCTCTTTCCCTCCCTCCGAACACAACACACTTACATTCAATCCATGTACCTTGCAATTATAATATAACCTTGATACAAGGTCAACTGAAATTCGCATTGATAAAACAAGCTTTTTATTTTTTTATTCAATTAAATGAAGACTTGTCTTTATTTCCTTAAAAACTGGCATGTCCCTCATAGTACAACCATACAATGAAGCGAGGGGGCCGTATAATGCTATACATATTATTATTTGTTCTTTGCATTTTATTATTTATCTTTGGGATGACCATTATGCGATTTGCACTGTTTAATTTATCGGCCAACAAATTAAAGGGGTGGCTGATTAAACTTACTAATACTCCTTTAAAAGGGATGTTAACAGGGACATTTATTACTGCACTTTTACAAAGTAGTACTGCCGTAATGGTAATTACAATTGGGTTAATTTCAGCAAGAATAATGACCTTCCCTCAGTCAATTGGAATAATTCTCGGCACAAATATTGGAACTACCTTTAAAACAGAATTAATTACCTTTAATATTGATAAAGTTCTCGTTCCTCTCGCCATTTGCGGAGCTCTGCTTATTTTATTAAAAAATAAAAAAGCAAGAAGTATCGGGATGCTGCTATTTGGTATCTCTTCTGTTTTTGCAGCTATGAAAGGTTTCGAGATGCTTGCAGTCCCATTAACATCTATGAATTTTATCAATAATTTTATCCTTTCCATTAATGATCATATTCTTTTAAGCCTGTTAACTGGTACAATTATTACAGCCATTATTCAATCGAGTACTGCGATGACTGGAATTGCAATGAGTTTTTTATTAACCGGACTCTTGCAGCTAGATGCAGGTATAGCTATTGTCCTTGGTGCGAATATTGGTACTTGTATCACCGCTTTAATTGCTTCGATTGGCGGCGGCAAGGAATCGAGATTAGCTGCATTTGCCCATGTTTGGCTCAATGTATTTGGGGTTTTGGTGTTTATCCCACTAATCCCAACACTTACTGAAAATGCTCCACTTCTTGCAGAGACCAAAAATGTACAATTAGCACATATTAGCGTCATTTTTAATGTAGTAACTTCGATAATTGTCTTACCTTTTGCAACAAGATTTGGCAAGATGATTTTATTTTTACATGATAGACCATCTAAAATCACCTAAAAAAGACGGCTTTCGCCGTCTTTTTTAATAATTGGAAGTCACTGTAAGTCCATTGATGATCGCGATACTTGAACTTGCTCCAATTCTAGTTGCACCGGCCTCAATCATTTTTTGGACATCTTCTGTACTTCTAACCCCACCAGATGCTTTTACACCCATGTCTGGACCGACTGTTTTTCTCATTAAGGCAATGTCCTCTGGCGTCGCTCCACCTGTAGAGAATCCTGTGGAAGTTTTAACAAAATCTGCACCAGCCTTTAAAGATAGCTCACAGGCTCGAATTTTTTCCTCTTTTGATAACAGACTAGTTTCTATAATCACCTTCGTATGTGCCTTACCCTTTGCAGCCTCAACAACAGCTCGGATATCGTTTTCCACTAATTCATCGTTACCATCTTTGAGGGCTCCAATATTAATGACCATATCCACTTCTTCCGCGCCATGATCAATTGCGTTTTTCGTTTCAAATGCTTTTGTTTCAGAAGTGGTTGCCCCTAATGGAAATCCGATTACGGTACAAACCATCACTCCACTACCTTGCAACAATTCTTTTGCGGTACTTACCCATGTAGGGTTTACACAAACCGAAGCAAATTTATATTCCTTCGCCTCATGGCAAAGTGCTTCAATTTGCTGCTTTGTCGCTTCTGGCTTCAGTAGGGTGTGATCAATCATTGCAGCAATATTTTTAGTAGCCATGTACAAACTCCCTTCGATTGCCAAATAATTTTAGAAAGTAATTTGCTGCTGTCAATAGTTTAACCTAAACACAATAAAAAAAAAGGACCTATATGGTCCTTAAATGGCAGCTTCTTCTTCAATAAACAATTCTGTTTTGGAAATAGACTCCTCAACAACCTTAACAAATTGCCCACGATTGTACGGATATCCAGCTTGGTTAATTTTAACTTTAACAATTTTACCAATCATATCCTCTGGTGCCGAGAAAATAACCTTCATGTAGTTATCAGTGTATCCGATTAGATAACCAGAATCAGCTTCTTCTGCTGACACCTCTTCAGGGATTACTTCTAGGACTTCACCCTCAAATCTTGAGGCATATTCTTTTGCCAATTGATCAGAAAGCGCGATGAGGCGATGAACTCGTTCATTTTTTATTTCTTCATCAACTTGGTCTTCCATCCGAGCAGCGGGAGTTCCTGTCCGTTTAGAATAAGGGAACACATGTAGCTCAGAAAATTTATGCTCATTAATAAAATTATACGTTTCCATAAACTCTTCCTCAGTTTCACCTGGGAAACCGACAATAACGTCAGACGTGACAGCAAGGCCTGGAAGAACTTCTTTTAGTCGATCTAATCTTTCTCCAAAGAACTCCATTGTATATTTACGGCGCATTCTTTTTAAGACAGAATTCGACCCAGATTGTAACGGAATATGCAAATGTCGGACCACTATAGGTGAGTGTTTAATCACTTCAATTACTTCATCAGTAATCTGACTTGCTTCTATAGATGATATGCGCAGGCGCTTTAGTCCATTTACTGCTTCCAAATCACGAAGTAATTGGGCAAGATTGTAATCCTTCATGTCTTCCCCATATCCGCCTGTGTGAATACCTGTAAGAACAATTTCCTGATAACCTGCATTAACTAATTGCTGGGCTTGCCGAATTACTTCCTTCGGATCACGTGATCTCATTAACCCGCGGGCCCAAGGAATAATACAGAAAGTACAGAAATTGTTACAACCCTCTTGAATTTTTAATGAAGCACGAGTCCTGTCTGTAAAGGAGGGAACATCTAGTTCTTCATAGACGCGGCTTTTCATGATATTGCCAACCCCATTAATTGGCTGACGCTCAAGCTTATATTGCTCAATATATTCAAGCATTTTTATACGGTCCTGTGTTCCCACCACAACATCAACACCAGGAATAGCCATAATTTCAGCAGGGGATGTTTGTGCATAGCATCCTGTTACACAAATAACCGCATCAGGATTTTTCCTAACGGCACGGCGAATGACTTGACGGCTCTTTTTGTCGCCTGTATTTGTTACGGTACAAGTATTGATAATATAGACGTCCGAAATGGATTCAAAATCAACCCGTTCGTACCCTTCTTGTTTGAATAACTGCCAAATAGCTTCAGTTTCATAATGATTAACTTTACAACCTAAAGTATGAAACGCAACTGTTGCCATTATTTTTCACCTCATTAATTCAAAATGATAGGAAATTGCTGATAGTGCATATAAAGGGGCTGTTTCGGTTCGTAATATTCTCGGACCTAACCCACAAACTGCAAAATCGCTATCCTTTAATTGCCTAACTTCTTCATCAGTTAAGCCGCCTTCTGGGCCAAAAACGATAAGGAGTGTTTCACCTTTATTGATTTTTTTTAGTGTATCAGCAAAAACGGAAGTTTCCCCATTTCTACTCTCTTCCTCAAAGGCAACTAATTTATAATGAAAATCTTTGCTTTTTAAGAGCAAATCTTTAAAGCTAATGGCACTAATGACATCTGGTAAAAGGGCACGATGGGATTGCTCCGCAGCTTCTTTTGCAATTTTTTGCCATCTGTCTACTTTTTTCGCTGCCTTTTTTTCATCCCATTTAACAACTGAACGAGCTGCAGCAAATGGAAGGAATTGATACGCACCTAGTTCTGTTCCTTTTTGGATAATCCATTCCAACTTGTCCCCTTTAGGCAGTCCACTAGCAATCGTAATTGAAATGGGCAGTTCAGAAACCCCATCTATCCATTGTACAACGTCTGCAACAACACTTGTATCGGTAATTTCTGCAAGAGCACATACTGCTTGCTTCCCCTCTAGATCAACACAAATAATTTGGTCACCAATTTGCATGCGCATAACTTTTACGATATGATGGCGGTCTTCGTCATCAATCAAAAAGCGCCCGTCGTTTACTCGTTGTTTAACAAAGTATCGTTGCACACTTTTGCACCCTTTCTTAAACCATTTGCACTTAATTTTACTAAAGAATAATCTGTTCTAAAAGCATGGCACGAAAAAAAGGGGTATGCCCCCCCTTATTCAACCATTATATCCGTTTGGCAACAATAGCAACCCAATCTTCCATCAAAATAGTTTCGGATATCTCAAAGCCAACAGCAACTAACGCATCTTTGACTTGATCTTTTTTCTGCTGAATGATCCCAGAGGCAATGAACGATCCGCCAGGTTTGACAACTTTTGCAGCATCTTCAGTAAACCGTAAAATTACTTCGGCCAATATATTAGCTACAACAACATCAGCAGAATTTTCCTCTACCCCATCCAATAGATTATTTTGGGCAGTAACTGCTCGATCACTTACTTTATTAAGTTTAATATTCACTCTGGCTGTTGTTACTGCTACTTCATCAAGATCAAATGCACGAACATCTTCAGCACCTAGCATAGCTGCGGCAATGCTTAATACTCCCGATCCTGTTCCCACATCGATAACCCGGTCACCAGGACGAACAGTTCTTTCCAGAGCCTGAATACACAAGACAGTAGTCGGATGTGTTCCGGTTCCAAACGCCATTCCTGGATCTAATTCAATGATTAATTCATCACTGCTGACCGGAGTATAAATCTCCCAAGTCGGTACTATTGTAAATTTTTCAGAAATTTTCACAGGATGATAATATTTTTTCCATGCTGTTGCCCATTCTTCTTCATTTACTTCACTTATTGTCACTTTATTTTTACCGATATCGATATTATGAATAATTAAATTATTAATGGATTCCTTAATTGCATCCACCGTTTCACCTAAAAAGCTATTAACCGGAAGGTACGCCTTTAAAATCACGCCTTCATCTGGATAATCATCGGGATTGAGTTGATAGATTTCTCCAAATTGATCTTGTCTTTCTTTTGTTAGTTCAAATGGATCTTCAATGACTACGCCACTCGCCCCAGCTTCGTGCAAAATATGAGAAATAGGTTCAATCGCCTCATTTGTTGTGTGAATACTGATTTCAGACCATTTCACATCTACCAACTCCAATCCTTACTCGCTTTTAAAGGCACGTTTTACTTTTGAGAAAAAACTTTCTTCGTGTTCACCAATCGGTGAAGAGCCACTAAGCTCTGCGAATTCTTTTAAAAGCTGCTTCTGTTTATCAGATAACTTTGTTGGGGTAATAATCCGAACAATAATATATTGATCGCCAACACCGTAACCACGAACATTAGGAACACCTTTTCCTTTTAAACGGAATTTTTTCCCTGTTTGAGTACCTGCAGGAATTTTCAATTTCACTTTCCCGTGTAGGGTAGGCACTTCAATCTCATCACCTAGTGACGCTTGAACGAAAGTGATCGGCATTTCACAATAAATATCATCGCCATCTCTTTCAAAAAACTCATGTTGCCTTACTTGGAATACAACATAAAGATCCCCTGGAGGTCCACCGTTAATTCCTGCTTCTCCCTGTCCAGACATGCGGAGTTGTTGACCATCATCAATACCCGCAGGGATTTTAACATGAATTTTCTTGCGTTTTTGTACTTTTCCTTTACCACCGCAAGTAGAACATTTATGTTTAATTTCTTTCCCTGTCCCTTGACAGTGATTACAAGTACGTCGATTGACGATTCTTCCAAATGGAGTATTTTGCTCTACATTTAACTGACCTGTTCCATGACAGTGCTGGCAAGTCTCTGGTTTCGTTCCAGGCTTTGCACCAGAACCGCTGCATGTTCCACAAGTTTCTTCGCGAGGAATTTCAATATCAGTTTCTTTCCCAAAGGCTGCTTCTTCAAAAGAAACCGTCATCGTGTACTGAAGATCTGCTCCTTGTCTTGGTGCATTTGGATCACGTCTTCTTCCGCCTCCACCGCCGCCAAAGAAAGTATTAAAGATGTCCTCAAATCCTCCAAAGCCGCCGCCGAAATCACCGCCGCCAAAGCCTTGGTTTGGATCCGTATGGCCAAATTGATCATAATGGGCCTTTTTCTGATCATCGCTTAATACTTCATATGCCTCTGTTATTTCTTTAAATTTATCTGCCGCATCTGCTGCTTTATTAATATCTGGATGATATTGCTTTGATAGCTTTCGATAGGCCTTTTTTATTTCATCCTTTGAAGCACTTTTACTTAGCCCTAGTACTTCATAGTAATCCCGTTTACTCATGATTACCCACTCCCGAATCTGTCACATAAAGGTTATTGTATCATTCATCACAATGTTAATGCAATAAAAAAGCCAAAGCCCATAGTTCTGACTTTGACTTTTTTCTGAGCTGTAATAACTCTTATACCTGTCTAGCTCCAGCGCCTAGGGGCTCGGGTCATAAACCACTGGACAAGGCGCTTCCGCTTTTCTATTTATCCTCTTTTACTTCTTCAAATTCTGCGTCAACAACATCATCTTTAGGACCAGCAGTATTTCCAGCCTCAGGGCCTCCCTGTTGGGCTTGCTGAGCAGCTGCCGCTTGTTCATAAAGTTTAACTGTTAGAGCTTGAACGATTTCTTGTAATGCATCCTTTTTCGCACGGATTTCTTCAAGTTCGTTTTTCTCAATCGCAGCTTTTAACGCATCCTTAGCTTCATTAGCTTGAGCTACTTCACCAGCATCAACCTTGCCTTCAAGGTCTTTTAAGGTCTTTTCTGTTGTAAAGACAAGTTGATCTGCTTCGTTACGAAGTTCCACTTCTTCTTTACGCAGTCTATCCGCTTCTGCGTTTTCTTCAGCTTCTCTAACCATGTTTTGGATTTCTTCATCTGAAAGCCCAGTTGAAGACTTAATTGTGATTTGTTGTTCTTTATTAGTGCCAAGGTCTTTTGCACGAACATTTACGATACCATTCTTATCGATATCAAAGTTTACTTCAATTTGCGGAATTCCACGTGGAGCTGGTGGAATATCAGATAATTGGAAGCGTCCTAGGGTCTTGTTATTAGCCGCCATTGGACGTTCCCCTTGAAGAACATGAATATCAACAGCTGTCTGATTATCAGCAGCAGTAGAGAACACTTGTGATTTAGATGTTGGGATTGTTGTATTACGATCGATTAGTTTCGTAAATACTCCACCCATTGTTTCAATACCAAGGGAAAGTGGTGTAACGTCAAGTAATACAACGTCTTTTACATCCCCAGTTATAACTCCACCTTGAATCGCAGCACCCATTGCTACCACTTCATCAGGGTTAACCCCACGATGCGGCTCTTGTCCAGTCGCTTTTTTAATTGCTTCTTGAACAGCAGGAATACGTGTTGAACCACCAACTAGGATTACTTTATCAATTTCTGAAGGAGTTAAACCAGCATCGCTTAATGCTTGGCGAGTTGGACCCATTGTACGTTCTACAAGATGAGCAGACAATTCATCAAACTTAGCTCTAGTCATAGTTACTTCAAGGTGAAGCGGACCAGCAGCACCAGCAGTGATAAATGGTAATGAAATTTGCGTAGAAGTTACACCTGATAAGTCCTTTTTCGCCTTTTCAGCCGCATCCTTTAAGCGTTGTAATGCCATTTTATCTTGTGAGAGGTCTATTCCATTCTCTTTTTTGAATTGGTCTACAAGGTAATCAATTACGACTTGGTCAAAATCATCTCCACCAAGGCGATTATCACCAGCAGTTGATTTAACTTGGAAGACACCGTCTCCTAATTCTAGAATGGAAACGTCAAATGTACCACCTCCAAGGTCATAGACAAGGATGGTTTGATCTTCATCGGTTTTGTCTAAACCATATGCAAGTGCAGCTGCAGTTGGCTCGTTGATAATACGTTCTACTTCAAGACCAGCAATTTTCCCTGCATCTTTCGTTGCTTGACGTTCTGCATCATTAAAGTACGCTGGTACTGTAATTACTGCCTTTGTAACTGGCTCGCCTAGATAATCTTCTGCATATGACTTTAAGTATTGAAGAATAATTGCAGATAATTCTTGTGGTGTATATTCTTTTCCTTCAATTTCCACTTTATAATTTGTGCCCATATGACGTTTGATGGACATGATCGTGTTTGGATTTGTAATTGCTTGACGTTTAGCAACTTCACCAACTTGGCGTTCCCCATTTTTAAACGCGATTACGGAAGGAGCCGTACGATTACCTTCTGGATTTGGAATAACCTTTGGTTCGCCACCTTCAAGGACTGCAACACAAGAGTTGGTTGTACCAAGGTCGATACCGATAATTTTACTCATTTCCTTTTCCTCCTAAAAATATATGTAGTTTTATTGATTTACTTTCACCATTGCAGCTCGAATCACACGGTCTTTTAATAAGTAACCTTTTTGAAATTCATCCGTTACAATGTTTGAGCCATAGTTCTCATCTTCACCCTGCATGACAGCTTGATGCTGATGCGGATTAAACTCTTTACCTACAGATTCAATTGGTTCAACACCCTCATTTTTCAGGGCATCGAGCAAACTGCGGTAAACCATGTCCATTCCTTGTAGAAGTGTCTTAGTTTGTTCATTATCTGCTTCAATTTTCATTGCTCTTTCAAAGTTGTCAATTGCAGGCAATAAATCGGTAATAAGTTTTTGTGCTCTATATTTTTGGCTCGCTTCTAGATCTAACTTAGAACGTCTCCGGAAATTATCAAAGTCTGCTTGCAAGCGTAGATATCGATTATCTGCTTCCTCTAACTTTTCTTTCAGCAATTGAATTTCTTGGTCTTTTTCATCAACCAGTGAATCCTCTGTTTGTTCAGTTGCTGCACCTTCGTCAAAAACAGTCTCAACCGTTTTTTCTTCGGTAAGTTCAACATTATCAGTACTTTCAACTTCCATTTCTTCATTTAACGTATTGTTATTCTCGTTTGTCAACTTACTCACCTCCCTTAAAGCATTTACTGTCATTTATAGGATAATTCATCTTCATGTAAAGGGGGTTGAAACAGGTATTTCACCCCTATTCAATATTACCCGAGCTATTTATTTTGATACAATTTCGTCCATACAGCCGTTAAATCCTTACTTAAAAATTGTAATAAGCTAATGACTCGGGAATATTCCATCCTTGTAGGACCTAAAATGGCGATCGTCCCTAAATTTTCAACACCAGTCGTGTAGGTAGCTGTGATTAAGCTGCAATTATCCATGACACTATTATTATTTTCCGTACCAATTTTAACCTGAATTCCAGCTGAATCATTCCTGATTAAATTATACATCCACTCTTCCTGATCAATCATCGTTAATAGGCTGCGAAGTTTTGTTACATCATGAAACTCTGGCTGGCTTAACATATTGGTCTTTCCTGCGAAGAAAAGTTTTTCATTTACTGGCATTTTCAATGAATCAGCGATAGTATGCAGCATTAAGTCATAATCATGGATATGCTGCCTTAAAAGCATCGCTACTTCTTTATAAATCTTATCATTCAGGTCTTCGAGAGGAACGCCGGATAAACGATCGTTCAAAATGTTCACTGTTTTTTCTAAATCACTGGCATCTACTGATGCTGGTAATGAAAAAGTCCTATTTTCTACATGGCCCGTATCTGTAACAAAAATAGCTACGGCTGTTTCTTTGTTTAACGGGATAATTTGAATTTTTTTCAACTTATTAATACTAACAGCCGGACCAAGAACAATTGATGTGTAATTCGTTAAGTCCGATAATATTTTCGCGGACCTTTGGATAATTTTTTCGAATTCGAAAATTTTCTCAGCAAAAATCGACTGAATGATAGATGTATCATGTTGATTTAATACTTGCGGAGACAATAGATGATCCACATAATAGCGATATCCTTTTTCAGATGGGACACGACCTGAAGAGGTATGTGTCTTTTCAATATACCCCAACTCTTCAAGGTCGGACATTTCATTACGAATGGTTGCCGAACTGAAAGAAATCTCTTTCTTTTTCGACAAACTTCTTGAGCCGACTGGTTGGGCAGATCGAATAAAGTCATCAACAATAACCTGAAGAATTAACAATTGACGATCTGTTAGCAACATTCATCACCTCTGTTAGCACTCCTAGTTAACGAGTGCTAATTATATTAATAAATTATCAAATGAAGGGGGATGGTGTCAATCAAAAAGAACAGGAAACCGCACTTATCAAGACAATAATTATTAACTTGCTTACCTTAAAAATGCCTGGAATACCTCATTTCCTAGCAGTCTACCCTTTTTTGTTAAAAATATATGATTTTTTCCCACATCTAACCACTGCTTTGCCGTTAATTCTCTAATCTCTTTTTCGAATAATTGAAGGGGATCTTCCGCAAATTTTTCAATAAAATGAGGAATGGCAACACCGGCAGTTTTTCGCAGCCCCAAAAACATTTCCTCTTCCATCTGCTCAATTTTTGATGTTTGATGTTCTTCCATTACCGGTAGGTTGCCATTGTTTATTTGCTCCATATACCTTTTTAAGGGACCAATATTCGAACGTCTTATCCCATTTAAATAGCTATGTGCACCTGCCCCAAACCCATAATAGGAATCGTTATTCCAATAGGTAAGGTTATGTCTGCTCTCATACCCTGGTTTAGAAAAATTGCTAATTTCATATTGGTTGAAGCCATGCTTTTCCATTTCTTCCATTAGCAATTCGTACATCGAAGCTTCCACATCCTCACCAGGAGTTGGCAGTTTTCCTTTTTTTAACAGGTTATAAAAAACTGTTTTTGGCTCAATGATTAAGGAATAGGCAGAATAGTGTGTGATATCAAGTGAAAAAGCCTCTTTTAATGTTTCCTTAAAATCCGTAAGAGTTTGTGAAGGTAAACTAAAGATAAGATCAATACTGATATTTTCAAAACCTATAGATTTTGCTTTATCAATGGTTTGGTAAACATCTTTCGCTTTGTGGACACGGCCGATTTTCTGAAGTAGTTCCTCATTAAACGTTTGAACTCCAAGGCTAATCCGGTTGACCCCGGCCTCTTTTAATATTTCTAATTTCCCTTCCGTTAAATCACCAGGATTCGCCTCAAAGGTAAATTCTATAGTCTCATCCTTTGGTAAAATTCTGTTAATACTTTCACAAAATTGATAAAGTTGCTTCTCATTTAACGATGTCGGTGTACCCCCACCCACAAATATCGTCTCAAGAGACGTTGTTGGAAATTGGGTTAAAGTCAGTTTCATTTCTTGTTCAAGTGCTTTTACGTAATCATCAACCGGCTGACCCTTTAGATACACTTTATTAAAATCACAATAATGGCAAATATGCTCACAAAAAGGGATATGGAGATAGGCTGATTTAATCATTTCGTTCACTTCCTTATTCTTCAACAAAAAGAGGCTAGAATTCGCCTAAAAATATGGCTTGTCCTAACCCCCAGCTAGTTTATTTTTTTGTGTTGCTATCGTCCATTTTTAAGACAGCCATAAATGCTTCTTGTGGTACTTCAACGGATCCTACTTGTTTCATCCGCTTTTTACCTTCTTTTTGCTTTTCTAATAATTTTCGTTTACGGGAAATATCTCCGCCATAACATTTGGCTAAAACGTTTTTACGCATAGCTTTAATTGTAGAACGAGCAATAATCTTCTGACCTACTGCTGCCTGAATCGGAACTTCAAACTGCTGCCTTGGAATTAGCTCCTTCAGTTTTTCAACAATAATCTTCCCTCGTTCATAAGCAAAGTCTCTATGAACAATAAAGCTTAATGCATCCACTTGTTCACCATTTAACAATATGTCCATCTTAACAAGGCTGGAAGGTTTATAACCTATGAGCTCGTAATCAAAGGATGCGTAACCTCTTGTGCTTGATTTCAGTTGATCAAAGAAATCATAGACAATTTCTGCTAATGGCATCTCATAGATAATACTTACCCTGTTTTCTGCCAGGTATTCCATTGTCACAAAAATACCGCGTTTTTGTTGGCAAAGTTCCATAATGGTCCCTACATAATCATTTGGAGCCATCATTGTAGCCTTCACATATGGCTCTTCCACACGGTCAATTTTTTGTGGATCCGGTAAATCTGATGGATTGTCGACCCTTATTTCGGAGCCATCTGTCATATGAACATGATAGATAACACTCGGTGCAGTCGTTATTAAATCAATTTTAAATTCACGTTCAATCCGTTCTTGAATAATTTCCATGTGAAGCAATCCTAAGAATCCACAACGGAAACCAAATCCAAGTGCTTGCGATGTTTCTGGTTCAAATTGAAGTGAAGAATCATTTAACTGAAGCTTTTCAAGCGCTTCACGCAAATCATTAAACTTTGCTGTATCAATTGGGTAAAGTCCACAATAAACCATTGGGTTTAGTTTCCGGTAACCTGGAAGTGGCTCTGTTGCACCATTTTTTGCATTTGTAATCGTATCACCCACACGAGTGTCCCCGACATTTTTTATTGATGCTGATAAAAAGCCAACATCACCAACGGTTAACTCATCACGCATAGTTGCTTTTGGAGTAAATACGCCTACCTCATTTACTTCAAATTCTTTCCCAGTAGCCATCATTCTTACTTTATCGCCGACCTTAACGGTTCCTTCGACCACACGAATGTACGCGACAACACCTCGATAGGCATCATAAAGGGAATCGAAAATAAGGGCCTTTAATGGTGCTTCTGGGTCTCCCTGTGGTGCAGGGACTTTTTGAACGACTTGTTCAAGGATTTCTTCAATCCCAATCCCAGCCTTTGCTGAAGCTAATACGGCTTCCGAAGCATCCAAACCGATAACATCTTCAATTTCACCTCGAACACGCTCTGGATCTGCACTAGGTAAGTCAATTTTGTTAATGACGGGTAAGATTTCAAGGTCGTTATCAAGAGCAAGGTAAACGTTGGCTAGTGTCTGTGCTTCAATTCCTTGTGCAGCGTCAACGACTAAAACAGCCCCTTCACAAGCCGCAAGGCTCCTTGATACCTCGTACGTAAAATCGACATGTCCTGGTGTATCAATTAGATGGAAAATATATTCTTCTCCATCTTTTGCTTTGTATTTTAACTGGACGGCATTTAATTTAATAGTTATTCCACGTTCTCTTTCAAGGTCCATCGAATCAAGGAGCTGATCTTTCATTTCCCGAGAGGTCAATGCATTGGTTCTCTCCAAGATCCGGTCAGCTAATGTAGATTTCCCATGATCAATATGGGCAATAATCGAGAAATTTCTAATCTTTGATTGTCGTTTGAGTCTTTCATTATTGTTCACGGTCTTTCACTCCTACTATACTCGCACATATACACTATTTTGAATTATATCAATAGGATTAACAAGATTCAATCAAAATCGAAAAGCGGCACCAATCTGGTGCCACTTCGATTATTTTAATCAGCAATAAGATGAACTAATTTTTCAGAAACCCCTGATATCCCTTCAGACATTTTCTTTCCCATAGAAGAGAAAAAATTATAGGCACTTATTTGTTCAAGTTTCTTTTGCTTTGCCTCTAGATCATGACTTGAGATTTCGTTTCCCAAAAAAGTAGCTTGAAAGTTATTGTCTGTCCCATTTAAACGTACAGCATTTTGAAAATTCGGATCATCATAGCCTTTCATTTTGTGTATACCATCATTAGCCAATTGCATACCTACTAAAACAGAGATTAACATGAGAGCAGCCAAGCATAGGCTTTTTAACATGAACATCTTCATAAAAAATGCTCCCTTACAACTATTGTTTGTTTGTTGATTGTTCAACATCCTTGTTAACCTTTTCAGCCTGCCAATAAAATTCACTAAATACATCCGCTAAGGCATCTGCGGAACGATTTAATTCTTCAAAGCTATTATCTACTCCGCCAAATTCAATCAACATGGCATTTTCAGAGAGGTTTTGATTATAGATACTATTTGAACCGGCTGCATTTTTAATAATTACTCCTCTGCTTAAGCCTTTATATTTCTTTTGAAGAAGTTCGTGGAGAGCTTTTGCAAGTTTTGCATTCTTTTCATAATTAGGATTCTTCCCCCCGATAATAAAGGCCAGTCTCGCATAGGATTTACCTTTAATATCCACGGTTGTTTGTGCTTTTCGTTGAGAATCCCGGTGAATATCAATCAAATAACTTATATCTTTGTTTGATGCCATGGCTGCTTGAACCACCGGACGGGATTCATCGTAGGATTGCCAAAATTTCCGCCCCTTCTTATTTAAGCTCGCCTGAATGTCTGTTTTATTAACAGTTGTTCCGATTCCTCTGTCCTCGAGACTTGCTTTTAAATGATCACCAATATTCATCACATTGATTTTCGAATGATATGCAAGGTTGGGATTTGTTACCCCTTTTAAATATGGAAGATAGGATTCCCGATTATGCGAAAAGTATAGATAGACTACCTTCCGTTTACCAGTGGTTTGATCTGGTGCTGACGGGGTATTCTCACTAGATGGATGCTCGGTAATTTCTAAATCTGTCAAGGCTGCCTCTCGTTCAGCTTTCATAATATCAAGCGGCGGGGCAGATTCAATCGGCATATTTGTGTAGTTCGTCCCCTCACCAGCGACTAGAATTTTTCCATCAAATTCATAAAAACCTGGGAGTTCTCTTCCTAAGAGACTTCGGGGATCATTCAAATTAATATTGCTTGATAGCTTAAATACAAGGTTCGTTAATGTTGGAGCTGAGGTCCAATCTTGTTCAACGGATAAGAAATGATGATTTTCCCAACCCATTAATTGATAGAGCAATTCCCCATTTACATTTGTAGCTGCCTGATTTACTGAAGACGACATCGGTCGATATTGTGGCTTTAACGAGGTTAACAACCCACTAATAGAGAAAATCAAAAGCATAAATAGTAACAATAATCCAGCGGCTTTAAGTAGACTTGTCCCTTGCACCATAACAAAAGTTCCTGAATTTCTAGCCTTCATGGTTCCACCTCGCAAAACGGATTCTAGTAAATGATATGAAGCTACTAGAATTGGTAGAACCCGAATTTTAACTTAAGAGGCATCCTTTCAAATAAATAGATTTGAAAAATGCCTCTCATCATCCTTTATTTTGTATAGTAGCCAGCATTATCTTGATTAACAGCACCATGAAGTGAAGAATTTAAACCATTGGCAATTAGATTGGCCATGTCTTCAATAAAAACATCAACTTCCTTAGGAGTAACCATTAGATTATGACCAATTGGCGATAAAACTTCATAAATTAATTTCCTTTTCTCCTCATCTTCTAATGTCCCAATCATTCCAAGAAAAGTCTTACGGTGCTTTTCTTCAGGTAAATCTTCTTCAGTCAACTTTCGCTTTTCACCGAAACTCATGCCTGCAGGTGCGAGCGCTCTTGAAGGACGATTGCCCTCCTTAAGCTCTTTTCCAAAATGCTTTAGTATAAAATCAATGGTATCACTAGTAATGGATACAGCGTCTACCACGGTCGGAACCCCAATTGCAATAACAGGTATTCCTAAGGTTTCTTTACTCAATTCTTTTCTCTTATTACCTACCCCCGAGCCAGGGTGTATACCTGTATCGGAAATTTGGATAGTTGAATTAACTCGTTCAATCGAACGAGATGCAAGTGCGTCAATAGCAATAACAAAATCAGGTTTTATTTTTTCCACTACACCAAAAATAATATCGCTTGTTTCAATCCCCGTTAATCCCATTACACCTGGTGAAAGGGCACTAACGGACCTGAAGCCTTCCTCTACATTTTCCGGCTGCAACTGAAACAGATGACGGGTGACCAGCAAATTTTCACACACCATTGGTCCTAGGGCATCTGGGGTCACATTCCAATTGCCTAGCCCCACCACAAGACATGAATCCGTTTTTTTGATCCCAGACCCCTCCAAAAAGTAGGAGAACTCTCTAGCAAAAATTTCCTCCACCTTTTGCTGTACCTCTGTGTTTTGCTGGCGAATCCCTTGTACTTCAACAGTTAAATATCGACCAGGTTTTTTCCCTAGCTGGTCGGCCCCTTTTTCGGTTACTTCGACCAAGGACACTTTTATGTCATCAACATCTTTTTCCTTTATAATCACGCCTTCAATTTGCGAAAGATCTTTCTCTTGCCCGACTGACCCTTTTTGCTGTGTAAGGACCATCTCTCTTGCTTCAATCGCCAAATCCGTTCGAACAGAATATTGACTCAAGTCAATTGACTCATCCATTAATATTCACTCCCATCAAATCTTTTAAAAGTCTAGCAACTATTTCCTATTTTTGCCCTTACCATCTTAATTCATGCAAATGATATTCTTCTTCGAAAACAGTATTGCATTATAGCCTTCCATTTGATAAAATATTTCATGTTCTGAATTATTTCTTAGGAATGTTAAGTCGAGTTCATATAGTCTCGATTCTTTGTAGGAGGTGAAAGTAATGCCTAATATTAAATCTGCTATTAAGCGTGTAAAAACAAGTGAAGCTCGTAACGCTCAAAATACAACTGCGAAATCTGCAATGCGTACTGCTGTTAAGAAAGTAGAAGCTGCAATTTCTACTAACGACGGTGCTGCTGCTAAAGAAGTATTTGCTGCTGCTGCTAGTAAATTAGACAAGGCTGCTGCAAAAGGTCTTATCCACAAAAATGCTGCTGCTCGTAAAAAATCTCGTCTAATGAAGAAGACTAACGCTCTTTAATTTAGAGAAAAAAAAAACGATTCCCTTCTAAAGGAATCGTTTTTTTTATTTCTTTAAATGAAATAGAAACATTTCAATCAATAAAGATTTATTCATTCCACCGGTTTTCATTTGGTAATCCGCTTCAGCAAGAAGGTCGATTAAATGAGCCAATTCTTCATCAGTAAATTTATTTGCTTGTCCGAGTGCCAACTTAACACGGAAAGGATGCGTTCTTAAGTAACCAGCAATTTGCTGCTGCCCATACCCTCTCCTCGATAATTCCTTTACTTGGTAAATCAATCTAAATTGCCCTGCAAGCAAGGCCAAAATCTTTATCGGTTCTTCATTTTGTTTTAGCAAATCGTAATAAATCCTTAACGCTTCATCAAGTTTTCGCTGGACGACTTTTTCAATGAGTGTAAAAATATTCTGCTCAAGTGATCGTGCAACTAATTTCTCTACTAGACCTATGTCTATTCTTTTTTCACCTGCTGCGTATAAAGCCAATTTATCTACTTCACTGGTTATCATAAACATATTAGTTCCAACTAATGCCAATAATTGGTCGATTGCATCTGGCTCGAATTCAATCCCGCTGTTCTTGGCCCTGCGCTTAACCCAGTTCTTTAAGTCATGTTCATTTAACTTTTTTGCCTCAACAACTTCAGCATTTCTTTTTAATTCCTTTGTTATTTTCTTCCGTTCATCTAACTTTTCGTACGGCGCGGAAATAACTAACACCGAATAAGGCGAAGGCTCTTTCAAATACATTTCGAACCTGGATAAATTATGTACCGCCTTATCCTTGGACTTTTCTGCTGTTAAAAAAACAGGATTATGTAAAAAGATAACTTTTTTTTCTCCTAAAAAAGGAAAGGTTTCAGCATCTTCGATGGCCACCTCGATCGGCGTTTCCTCTAAATCATAACTAGCAAAATTAAAATCCTTCTCTTCTTCGGTTAAAATATGATTGAGTAGTAATTCCTTTGTTTCATTAATTAAAAAAGACTCAGTTCCAAACAATAAATAAATAGGAGCAAATTCCTTTTGTTTGATTTTTTTCCAACTATCCATTACCATGTTTCAGCGCTCCCCTTCTTTCCATTCATACTTATGGTAAAGAAGCTTGGCCATTTTGACAAGCATTTTAAAGGGAATTAGCCCTTATTTAAAAAGTGCTAATTCCCTATCTATAATGAACGCCCGCAATAGAAGCCCTAGGATATTCTATTGTCTGGCGGAGTTCCTTAAGTAAATATAGTTTAGCCGTTTATCCGTCTCACTATTTTGACAACTCTTGTCAGTTGTGGAAAGCAATTTGATGTATGCTGGATTTTTTTTCGAGAATGACTTATACTATATTGTGAAATAGGAGGGGTAGACTGTGAATGAATTTGAAAAAGATGTGCAAAGTAAACGAAACGACGCAATTGATTCAGGGGTAGGATTTGGGGTTTCTTTTGGTTTTTTTGCCATAATGTTTATTGTTGCAACAGTCATTAAGGTAATCGGTTCGTAATGATTGGCTACATATGTGTAAGGTAGAAGGCTGCAATGATGCAGTCTTTTTTAATTATTAAGATGCTTTATCCTATGGTAAATACGGGTAAAAGGTTCCTTTTTGATGATAAAATTTATAGGTGATTGCCCCCTGTAGATCTGTACGAAAAATAATCGTATTTGTTTTTTCTAACCGTTTAAGCACCTCTTGATGGGGATGACCAAAGCGGTTATTTTCACCTGCTGAAATGAGGGCGACTTTTGGTTTTATTTGGTTAATAAAAGTATCTGCACTTGAAGTTTTACTGCCATGGTGACCAGCTTTTAACACATCAATATGTAAATGAGGATATTGATGTATGATTTTCTCTTCCCCTGCTTGATCTAGATCTCCTCCGAAAAACCAACTTACACCTCCTAATTGAGCAATAAAAGCAATGGATCCTCCATTTCTTTCTCCCTTATAATTCTTTTCTGGCGACACAATAAAAAAGCCATTTTCTTCATTTGTCCACTGATCGCCGGCCGAAACTTTTATGACTGGAATATTTAATTTTTTGGCCTCCTTAATAATATCAAGTTCAGTACTCGATGGTTCAACCACAGCAGGCATTATGATTTGTTTAACTTTAAGCTCTTTTATAATTGAAACTGTCCCCCCAATATGATCCATATCCCCATGTGTTAAAATTAGTTTATCAATTTGCGTTATTCCCTTTCCTTTTAAAAATGGAACAACTACATCCCTTCCCACTTCAAAGGGTTCTGCACGTTCTCGCCATTTTTCTTCAGCAAAGTGCATGGTTCCACCTGTATCAATGAGATAGGTCCCTTTTGAATGTGGGAAATGGATTAAGATACTATCCCCTTGACCAACATCAATCATTGTTACTTCCCCGTATGGAGATAACCAGTTCCAACTTTTTTGTGAAATTACCAACATGATACTTAAAAAAATCAGGAAAGCCTTTCTTTTGGGATACGTTTTTGACTCCCAAAGATAAAAAATAGCAAGCAGCAGTAAAATATAAGTGATGAGTAAAATTAAATTGGGTCTCCCGGGAGTAAAATGGAAGAAAGTAAAATCGGCGAGATATTCAATAAGGTGATTAGCGACAGTAATCATGATTAAAAAGAATTTAGTAAGAAGTGGTGGAGTTGTTCCGAAAATAAACTGAATAAAAAACAAAAGATATAATCCCGGTAGATATAGAAATGAAAAGAGCGGAATATAGACCAAATTGGCGATAATGCCAATTAATGAAACCTCAAAATAATGATACAGCAAGAATGGCAGTGCCCCTAATTGAGCAACTAATGAAGTCGCAAGCATCCGTGTTAAATGATTAGCATAATCTGAAAGAATACTATTAGCAGATAAAATGATGACTAGACTCACTGCAAAAGATAGTTGAAAGCCAGCATCAAAAACCACCATTGGACTAACTATTAAATAAGCAATAAAAGCCAAACTAATGGCATCAAGCGGGAGTAACTTCAGTCGAGTGCGCCACTTCACAGTAAGTAAGACAACAAAAATCATTAGTCCTGAGCGAATAACAGAGGGCGAACTACCAGTTAATATCACATAGATTGGAAGGATGATTAGAAGGAAATTAATCATGAACTGTCTCGTAAGTCCGAAGCGGACCCCAAGATAAAAAACCATCGCGATTAATAAGGAGACATGGAGACCAGAGATTGCAAGTAAATGGACAAGACCCGTTTTTTGATAAGCTGATAATACATCTGGGTCAAATAAATTTGTGTCGCCAAAAATTAATGCAGCTGAAAGGGAAGCAATTTCCACGGGAAAGTGCGACTCGAGGTAGTTAATTCCTATATAACGCAATTGTTTGATAATCACTAACGGAGAAGGTTTCAGCGGAATACAATGTTGAAGCGGATTTTCTTGTACTTCTATTATCCAATAAATGTTCTTCCTCATTAAATAAGCTCGGTAATTAAACGCATTAGGATTTTTGGCGGTCGCCGGTTTTTCTAAGGTACCAGATACGGTACATAATCTTTGATAAAACATTTCTGTTTTTAAATTCATTTTTTCCTGCTCAGATGAAATGTTGTAACGGATTAAGACACTCTCCTTGTAGCGTTGTTCGATTGCTTGCACTTGTAAAAGATCGCCATCAATTTTGGGGTCTTGAGTATATTGAAGCGTAAATGTTGTTGTAGGAGCGGGGATAACCGATTTATTTATTGAATTAGAATGAAGGCCAATAAAAAAGAATATCAAGAAACAAATGGTGATACTAGTTAGTCGCAAGGCGGAAAATCGTTTGTATATATATAGAAGATAAAGAAAAAAGACTTGTAATAAGAAAAAAGGAAGGAACTTATAGAGTGCAGATAATACACCAAATAAAGCAGCAATGGCAAAATAAAGATATTTTCCATTCATTCGATTTTCTCCATTTAGAATTTCATTTATTTAGATTTAGGGAGGCCGGCACATAACCGGCGTCCATTTGAAAAAATTATTATTTAACCACCCGTAAATTCATTACTGACTCGTTTAAAGCAACCTTTTCAATTGTAACATTTGCCTGTTTAAAAAGGTCAATTGCATATGGATGATTTTTGTAATCCTCTGCGTAATAAACCGTTTTAATTCCCGCTTGAATAATTGCTTTACAGCATTGTAGACACGGGAAATGGGTGACATAAATTTCAGCGTCAGCGGTTGGAACACCAAATTTAGCACACTGCAGTAATGCATTCATTTCTGCGTGGACCGTTCTGACACAATGATTGTCAATTACAAAACACCCCTTATCAATACAATGGTCACCGCCAGCTATGGAACCATTGTATCCCCCGGCAATTATTCGTTTATCTCTAACGATGGTTGCACCCACGGTCAACCTGGTACATGTGCTTCTAAGTGCGAGCAAATGGCTTTGTGCCATAAAATATTGATCCCAAGAAATTCTCTCCACTTCTCCCACTCCCTTTTTTGATCGTTCTCTATTAGTGTAATAGTGCTTGTCCTTTTTGGTCAAATAAAGATTTTTTATATAGCAATCAAATCCTTTAATTTTTCAAACGTTTTGTCCCCAATCCCGCTGATATTTTTTAAATCTTCAACCGTTTTGAATGGGCCGCTTGTATTCCTATATTCGATGATGGCCGCTGCCTTAGCTGGACCGATGCCAGGAAGATTCTGCAGTTCTGTTTCATCTGCCTTATTAATGTTAATTTTTGCTTCATTTTGACTACCAACTGACGAAGCTGGGTTACCTGATGAGGTAATAGGTGAAGAAAGACCCTCCTCTCCCTTTGCGGGTATGTAAATGATCATTTCATCCTTGACGTGTTCGGCAAAATTCACCATGCCTTGGTCTGCTTTATCCGTTAAACCACCAGCCCGGCTAATAACATCAATCACTCTTTCACCCGTATTTGCTTGATAAACTCCAGGCTGTTTAATTTGTCCTTTCACATCCACCATAATTTTTTCTGGTAGTTCAGGTTGGTTGTCGGATTGGGTACTTCCTCCTTCCCCCACATTCTCTTGAACCTTATCTTCCATACTAAGTGTGTTAACGGGGGAAGTGGTTGCAGAATCACTAACATAAAAATAATAAATACCACCTAAAGTTAATAAAGCCCCCAGCAAAACAGAAATCTTGTGTTCAATCAACCAGTCTTTCACTTTGATCCTTCCTTTCTAAAGGTATATTTCACTACCTGATTTCATATGGTTATAAAAGAATAATTGCATGTGAGGAGGGTCGGAACAATGAATATAGGTATTATCGGTACTGGTAATATGGGGAGCATGTTGGTAGAGGCCATGATTGAAGGAAAAGCCATTTCCCCTGCTTCTATGATGATTACAAACAGAACAAAATCAAAAGCCTTGTTGCTTAAAGATAAATATAAAGAAATAAAGGTTGGGGCAAATCCAGGAGAAGTAGCTGCTGAGTCCGACTTGGTATTTGTTTGTGTCAAACCATTAGATGTATATAAAATTTTACATGAAATTAAACCACGGTTAAGTCCCAAAAAATGTGTGATCACGATAACGAGTCCTATCAGTACAAGCCAAATTGAAAAAAAGGTTTCCTGTTCAGTCGCAAGAGTAATTCCAAGTATTACCAACCGGGCATTATCCGGGGTAACGCTGATTACCTATGGAGAAAATTGCAGTGAGCGATGGAAGAGGAAGATCGAAGAATTAATTACTAAAATTGGAGTGCCAGTCCATATCAACGAAAAAATTACGAGGGCTGCCTCTGATATCGTAAGTTGTGGTCCTGCATTTTTCAGTTATCTACTCCAAAGCTTCATTAATGCGGCAGTTAAAGAGACTGAAATTAATGAAAATGATGCAACGACGATGGCTAGTGAAATGATTGTCGGACTAGGTGAATTATTAAAGCAAGGGCATTACACCTTGCCGTCACTACAAGATAAGGTATGTGTTAAGGGCGGAATTACAGGTGAAGGAATAAAAGTATTAGATAATGAACTCGGGGATGTTTTTGAACATATCTTTCAGGCAACAAAAGCAAAATTTAAAGACGACCTTGATAAAGTCGAATCACAATTCTCAAATTATTAATTTCGCTATGAACTGACAAATTCCTTTTTTATTATGATAAAAAAGCCATCTTTTTTTATAGATGGCTTTCTTTATGTTTTCTTGCTACAAAGAAGATTCGTTCTGATTGTGAGTGAGGTTCTGTGTTTTCAAAATCCGCACTGACTTCCATCAATTCAAAACCGGCCTCAATTAACCAGTTTGAATATTGCTGTATGGTATATGTACGTTGAAAATGAAGTTCATCAAAGCGGTCATACTTACCGGTCTGTTCGTCCAGAACAAAGAAACTCAGCTCATGCTCGACACTATTTAGACTTTTTCCAGCAAAGCTATTCCAAATAAAGGAAACATTTTCCTCACTTGAAGCATATGTTTGATTTATAAATAGATGAGCTATTTTATAAATGGAATGGACATCAAAGAGGAAAATTCCCTTAGTGCTCAAATGCTGAAAAACGTTTGAAAAAGTTTCCCTAACTTCGTCCTCGGTTTGCAGATAATTTAACGAGTCACACAAAATACCAATGACGTCAAATTCCGCCTGTCCTTCCAAATCTGTCATATTCTGTTGAAAAAATGGAATTCTTAGCCCTGTTTCCTCAGCTTTTGCATGGGCCACTGCTAGCATATCCTCAGATAAATCGACACCCGTTACCTGAAAACCATCTTGGGCTAAACGGACAGATAATTCACCCGTGCCACATGCCAAATCAAGTAAGCGAGTGCCCTCAACATGATATTTTACGCACCTATCTTTAACGAATTCGACCCACTCCTCATAGGGTGCATCCTTCATTAATTCATCATAAAGATACGCGAATTGTTGATAACTCATGTATTTAACTCACTAAGGATATCTTCCATTGGTGCATCGCCCCATAAGCGTTCCAACTTATAATAGCTTCGTTCGTCACGATGAAATACATGGGCAACGACATCACCAAGGTCAATTAATACCCATCTAGCTTCATCAAAGCCTTCTATTCTTTTTACTTCACATCCATTTTCTTGGGCTTTTTCTTTTATTTCCCTTGCAATTGCCTGAACTTGTTTATCGGAATTACCATGACAAATGATAAAGTAATCCGCAATGAGGGAAATCCCCTGCATATTTAGAGCAAGGATGTCTTCTGCTCGTTTATCATCTGCAGCTTTAACTGCAATTTTTAGTAGTTCATGATTATCCATGAATCAATCCTCCAGTTTCGCGATTAGGTCATTGTACGTATAGAATGTATCAGGGTAAACCGTTTGATTCTTTTTTAATAAAAAGCTAATTGTATTTTTAATTGCCATAATTAATGCTTTATCTAAATTTTCTTTCGCCATTTCTCTTACTTCATCCACACCTGGAAAATGGCGGCCAGGTTCGATGTAATCGGCCAAATAGATTATTTTTTCTAAAAGGGTCATTCCTGGTCTTCCTGATGTATGATAACGAATGGCATCTAACACTTCAGGGTCGGTTATGCCCGCTTCATTTTCCACCAAGTACGTACCAGCAGGGGCATGCCACAATTCTGAATTAAAATGAAGTAAATCCTCTGGGAATCCTTGACTAGCGATAATTTCCTTCATTTCTTCTTTCGGCCGAAATTTTGCATAATCATGGAAAATGGCTGCTAATTCTGCCTTCTGTTCATCCCCGCCATATTGCTTTGCAAGGACAATAGCTGTCTCCATTACTCCTAAGGTATGCTGATAGCGATGGTCGGTTAATTGTTTCTTAACAAGTTCTAAGGCCGCTTCACGTTCCATACAAATGCTTCTCCTCAATATATTGAATGACCGAATCCGGCAATAGATACCGAATGGTCTGTTTGTTTTTTACCCTCTCTCGTATCATACTCGATGATACATCCATTGCTGGCACATCTACGTAAAGGACAGGGTATTCAGTTTGACTGCTATATGCTGGTCTTTCAACTCCAACAAATTGGACCAGTTTAATCAGCTCATAAATTTTATGCCATTTTGGGAGGTATTCTATCATATCAGCGCCAATAATAAAGAAAAATTGATGGTCAGAATACTGGGCATTGATCATTTTCATCGTATCGACTGTATAAGAAGGGCCTTTTCTATGAAGTTCAATCGTTTCGACTCGAAAAGCATCATTTCCTTTGATGGCTAATTCAAGCATTTGCCGGCGGTCTTCATTTGATATCGATTCCGATTTTTTCTTATGTGGAGGCTCTTGATTTGGCATAAACCAAATTTCATCTAGATGAAGGCTGGAAAGAACCTCATTTGCAATTAAAAGATGTCCGTAATGCGGAGGATCAAAGGTTCCTCCCAATATCCCCACCTTTTTCATGAGCTCGTCTCCTTATACATTCAATTATGGAAGCTTGATTGTCTTCTTTTCTACAGACTCTTTATAGAGAACTATCGTGTTACCAATTAGTTGCACAATTTCTGCTCCTGTACCCTCTGCTAATTGCTCAGCAACGACGGTTTTGTCTTCTTCACAATTTTGCAAGACGCTGATTTTAAAAAGCTCTCTTGCTTCAAGTGCATCAGCAATTTGCTTAATCATATTTTCATTTACTCCCCCTTTACCTACTTGAAAAATAGGATCTAAGTGGTGGGCCATTGAACGTAAGAATCTTTTTTGCTTTCCTGTTAACATGTTTTTCCTCCTAGTTGTTTTAACACATTATCTCTCATTCTTTCTACATCCGGGAATATTCCTGTCCATTTTTCAAAAGCTAGCGCACCTTGATAAACAAACATATCTATTCCGTTTTGGATTCTTGCTCCATTTTGACGTGCGTCTTTTAAAAATTGTGTTTCAAGTGGATTGTATATGATATCACAAAAGACTGACTGATTCCGTACATTATTTATTGCTATCGGCTGCTCATAAATTTTGGGAGACATGCCAATCAATGTTGTTTGAATAATTAAATCATATTCTCCTAATGATTCAATGGCTTCTTCAAAAGAACACGCTCGAGAATCAACGGAATAAGGGCAATCATTGATCAATCCAATAGCCCGATCCATTGTACGATTGGCAATGTCTAATCTCTGAGTGTTTTCCTTTGCCAAGGTAAAATAGATGGCTCTCGCTGCGCCGCCCGCTCCAATAATTAAAACTTTTTGGCCTGTTAAATTAGGTAATATAGCATTTAATCCTTTTAAAAAACCAGGACCATCCGTGTTATAGCCAATTAATTGACCATTCTCATTCACAACTGTATTGACCGCTCCGATATTTTCAGCCAATTCATCTATACCATCCAAAAAGGGAATAATGTTGCTTTTATGTGGGACAGTCACATTGAATCCACCAACACCCACCGCCTTTAAACCCTTGACAGCATCCTGTAAATTCTCAGACTTTACATGAAATGGTAAATAAACGGAATCCATGTTATAAAACGAAAATAAATCGTTAAGCATAAACGGAGACATTGAATGTCCGATTGGATCCCCTAAAACAGCATATAATTTCTTCACCAGTATTCCCCCACCCATTAAGCATTGTGTATTTATATTAAGGATTTCCGAATTAATGCTTGTACCCCTTTAGGCACGTAAGCAGCTACCTTTGCACCAGGCTCATTGACAGTAATCCATCCAAGCCCAGAGAATACAATGTCTGTTTTTGCTTCTTTTATGGTAAATTCCTGTTTCACAAGTTCCGGAAAGGAATCGATTTGATTCATACGTGGTGGAGTTAACATTTCCCCCACATGTTTTTCATAAAGCTCATCGGCATTCTCCATTTTAGTTCTATGAATATTTAATTCATTGGAGACATAACAAACAAATGACCTACGGCCGCCGCTAATATAATCAAAGCGAGCCAACCCGCCGAAGAACAAAGTCTGCCCTTCATTTAATTGAAATACTTTAGGCTTGATTTCCTTTTTAGGGGTAATAATTTTTAAATCCTGCTTATCAACAAAATGCGCCATTTGATGATGGTTTATAATACCAGGAGAATCAATTAATGACTTTTCATCATCGAGCGGAATTTTGATAATATCCAATGTCGTTCCTGGAAAATGAGATGTGGTAATTACATCGGTTTCACCAGTTACCTCTTTAATAATTCGATTAATAAAGGTAGATTTCCCAACATTTGTACAACCCACAACATAGACGTCTTTACCGTTTCGATGCTCATCAATGGCGGCCGCGGTTTCTCGAACAAACAACCCTTTCGCTGCACTAACAAGGAATACATCTTCCGGCTTTAATCCAAGTTCTTTTGCCTCGTGTTTCATCCAATGAATTAATTTGCTATGTTTTACAGATTTGGGTAACAAATCTACCTTGTTCCCGACAAGAAGCACTTTATTGCTTCCAACAAAACGGTGTAACCCTGGGAGCCAGCTGCCATTAAAATCAAAAATATCGACAATCATGACAATTAAAGCATCTGACTTACCCATTTCATTTAATATTTTCAAGAAATCATCGTCCGTTAAGCTGACATCTTGAACTTCATTATAATGTTTAAGACGAAAACATCGCTGGCAGATAATCATGTCCTTTTCCAAAGCTGATGTTGGTGCATATCCTAGTTCCTCTGGGTTATCGGTTTGAACTTTTACTCCACAACCCATACATATATATTGATGTTCACTCACACATTAATCCTCCCATTGAAGCATACCTTTTTTTCGAAACCAATTTAAAATCCTTCTTTCAGCAAAACGGTTAAACTTTGTCCAAAAGCCATCCGTTTGCGCAACAGGGACAACCAGGATAGTATGAAATCCACCCCGGTTTCCGCCAAGTACATCTGTTAGTAACTGATCTCCAATTACTACAGCCTCTTCCTTTTTTATTCCCATCTGTGAAATTGCTTTATGAAAAGCGACTGCAAAAGGCTTCCTCGCCCTAAAAATAAACGGAATTTTCAAAGGATCAGAAAAAGCTTTGACTCGTTCTTCATTATTATTAGATACAATTGTCACCAGGATATTGTGTCTTTTAATTTCCTCAAACCACTTAATTAACTGAGGAGTAGCAAAGGGACGGTCCCACTCTACTAACGTATTATCTAAATCCGTAATGATCCCCTTTATTCCTTTTGCACTTAACTGCTCAGGAGATATATCAAGAATGCTTTTGACATGCTCATTCGGTAAAAATTGTTTTAACACTAAGCTAACACCTCATTGACATCAAAATTCGTTCATTTTTTTCACATGTACCATCATAACCAATTTTAACCTTTGTTTCAAAGATTAAAAGAAGTTTTAAACTTATTATTCATCAAAACATGATAATGCATGATGAATAATTTATCTCTCCATGTTCATCCGTAGAATCTCTTCTTGCAGCAATAAAAAATCCACTTGATAAAAAGATTAAAAATATTTTTCGACAAATTTCATCATTTCCAAATATTGTGGATAAAGTTATTAACATTATACCCATTGAATCATACACTTTACATCATTTTATAAACAAAGTAATCACAAGTTATCCACCAGAATATGTGGATAATTGGAACGATTGTTCTATAGGAATAAATTTGGTAGATTTAGGGTACACCATTGAACATACCATTTTATGTTTATCATTCCTATAATAGAACACTTTATTTGCAAATCGGAGGTGGAATTTGCCGTGCGAAAACTTTCAGATGAATTACTAATTGAATCGTATTTTAAAGCAAGAGAATTAAACCTTAGTCCTGAATTTATTGGACTAATCGAGTCAGAAATGCTGCGACGTTCCTTATACCATAAAATAAAAATGTCTTCATAATCCGCCCTAATCGGGCTTTTCTTTTTGCCCATTTTTCTTTCGTACTATCTAAAAATCCCAATTTTCTCTCCCACTTTAATGTCCTTCGGGGTATGTATCGTTGAATCGATTTGAAAAATATCTTTTTCGAATAACAAGACAACCGTTGAACCGAAACTAAAGTAAGCTAATTCTCCGCCCTTTTCTAATTCGGATCCCTTGTGGGTGGTTTCAATCGAATTAACAAACATTGCCCCTACCTTAACAATGGCTACATGCCCGTAATCTGTTTTAACTTCAGTAATTACCCGATAATTTTTGGCAAGCGTTCGAACCCCATATTTTAATCCCAGCTTATTGACAGGATATGATTTAGCTCCCAGTGTCCATTGCTTGGTGACTACTCCATTAACAGGACTATGAATACGATGATAATGACTTGGGCTTAAATAAAGGATCATATATGTACCATGTATATATTTGGCTAATAATTCTTGGTTTCCGAGCATTTCTTTAATGGAATACGTCTTGCCCTTGACCAGAATATCACTTGTTTCTGTAATTGGGCCAACATCTTCAATAACTGCATCCACAGGGCTAACAACTGTTTCTTCGTTTTTATCAATTACTCTTGCTTCCTTTTTCAGTGTCCTAACAAATAAATCATGAAGAGTAGCATAGTCTGACAAACCCTTATCCGTTTCTTCTAAGTTTAAGTGATAAATCTTGGCGAAGGATGGTATCATAAAACGACTGACAGATGAACGAGCAAACCTTCTTAATATAACTGAAGTCCACCTGCCATTGGTTAACTCAATCATGAAACGATAAAGACCTTGAATCATCGAACTACCCCCAAATAGTGTAAAAATACTCTTTACGAAAAGACATAAAACGCTTAAAATTAAATAATATAGAATAAATTAACAAATTTGATTTCCCTTTTGGCTAAAAAAAGGAGTGATGTGGAGAATGTTTTTGTTGGACGTACTTGATCAAACAATAAAAAAACTTAAATCCCAAACAGCTAATGTACTCACCTTAACAAACTTATCGCTTGGCGGATTTGCAATTATATTCGGGCTTCATGGGAATCTAAGATTAAGCTTGCTGTTAATTTTTATTGCGGCTTTGGCAGATCGTTTTGATGGCATGGTTGCACGAAAGTTTAATATCGAATCGGAATTAGGCAAACAGTTAGATTCCATGAGTGATATTATATCATTTGGTGTAGCACCTGCACTATTACTATATCAAGGAATTTTACATGAATTTGGCGGACCGGGTTCATTTTTCACCGTTTTCTACATTGGTTGTGGTGCCTTCAGATTAGCACGCTTCAATATATCGGAAAGCAATGGATACTTTACAGGTTTACCCATTACCGCAGCAGGTTGCTTGGCAACTCTAAGCTACTTGGCCATTCCTTATATTCCATCGCAATCATTCTTATTCATAACCATCATTCTATCATTCCTTATGGTAAGTCCATTTAAACTGAAAAAAGTCTAATTATTGAACTTAGGGCATCCATCCCGCCAACGATGGATGCTTTTTATTTTCAAATGGCTGTGTTAAACGGGTCTGTTGATTTCCGTTCCAGGCACTTCGCTTTCCGCGGGCGTGCCGGGGAGCCTCCTCGTCGCTGTGCTCCTGCGGGGTCTCCCCAGACCCGTACTCCCGCAGGAGTCTTCGTGCCTTCCACTCCAATCAACAGGGTGCCAAAATCAACATTAACCTTTAACACAGCCTTTCAAAAAATGTCTCTCAAATAAAAAAGTTTATGGACAGACACAATTTCCCTTTTCCTTCATAGGAATTAATAATAGGCGAAATGGCCAAAAAAGACGGGGGTAGATGCGGATGTCTGGAATCTTAACAGCTCTCGGATATTTAATGAAAGAATTTTTATTCCTTGTCTCCTATGTTAAAAATAATGCCTTTCCTCAACCCCTATCTGCTGCAGAAGAAAGAAAATATCTTCGCTTAATGGCAGAGGGGGATTCACATGCGCGTAATATGCTAATTGAACACAATTTGAGACTGGTCGCGCATATAGTCAAGAAATTCGAAAACACAGGGGAAGACTCGGAAGATTTAATTTCGATTGGAACGATTGGGCTAATTAAAGCGATCGAGAGCTACTCAGAAGGAAAAGGAACTAAGCTAGCAACCTATGCTGCACGTTGTATCGAGAACGAAATTTTGATGCACTTACGGGCCCTTAAAAAAACAAAAAAAGATGTTTCCTTACATGATCCGATTGGTCAAGATAAGGAAGGAAACGAAATATCATTAATCGATGTACTAAAATCAGAATCCGAAGATGTGATTGATACAATTCAGTTGAACATGGAACTTGAGAAAGTAAAGAAATACATTGAAGTTCTCGATGACCGAGAAAAAGAAGTAATTGTCGGACGCTTCGGACTAGACCTGCAAAAGGAAAAAACACAACGAGAAATTGCGAAAGAATTAGGCATATCAAGAAGCTATGTCTCAAGAATTGAAAAACGCGCCTTAATGAAAATGTTCCATGAATTTTATCGGGCTGAGAAAGAAAAAAAGAAAAAATAAAAACAAAAAGCGTAAGCGCCCGTTTAGCGGCGTATGGACTGGAGCGCTCCAACCGAGATAAAGGAAACACGAAGAGCGATAGTGATTCGATGTTGACTTATCGTAGGGCGAAGAGCGAAGTACACTAGCCGCTGGGCGCTGGAGCTGGATTCAGAGAACTATTTCAATTTATCCATAATAATTATTTTATAATTTTGTATATAACAGAAAAACAGAGCCGAAAGTTTATTTCAGCTCTGTTTTTCCATTCTGCATCGGATTATTCCATTTAACTCCACCATCTATCGATTCATAGATATCATTATTTATGGTGGTGAAAGCTATTTGCTTAGGATCTTGAGGATTAACTGCTAAGTAAGTGATTGGATTTTCATAATCAAGGAAGGGAATCTCGATATTTTTTTGTTCACCGGTTGCAGGATTAATCGTTTTTAATAATATTTTCTTGTTTTCAACACTTGAAAATAAAACTGAATCTCCGCTAAATGTAAGTGACGTAACCATAAATGGATTGGTAATTTGTTTCATCGTATTTCCGTTATCGGTCGAATAGTAAATACCAGACCGTGTCGGCATCGCGATGATATCCCCATTTTTCGGATGTACGGCAATCCTCCCATAAGAATCCGCATTAAAATTATTTAATGTACTTGTTTTCCACGTCTTCCCATTATCCTTTGAATAGTTCAGACCTTGTCCTAAGGTTTTTTCATTAGGGTCTTCTTTAATGACATAGAGACCTTTTCCAGAATAACTTGCGCCCATGAAATGAAAAAGCGACTGACCGTAGAAGGATAATTTACTGATAGTTTGCCCTTTATTGAAACTTTGAATGATACCAAGCGGATCCTTTAATCCCGATACTTTTTGCGCGTGTCCGCTTGCAATAAAACCAGTGCTTACCGCTTGAAAACTATAGTATTCATGTTGGTTCGTTGTTGTTTCAAACCAATTTGAACCGTTAAACATTTTTAAGCCCTTATCGGTCGCAACGTATAAAGCAAAATCATTTCCTGGATAACCAATACCAAGAATCTGACCTACTTTTAATGATTTTGCTTGAATAATATCATAGGTGACCTTTTCTTTCTTTTCTGGTTGTGGCTGCTGCTTTTGTTCTTGGCTTGTGTCTTGGCAACCTGAGGCCACTAGCAACATGATTCCAATCAACATTGCAAGAAAGACTTTCATTGTTTTCTTCACTTTTTTCCCTCCATACTAAACTATGAGGTATTCACTTATGAATCCTTATCCATCCACTTATACCCCAGTCCCCATACGGTTGTCAAATATTCATCAACTAGAAATCCTGTTTTTCGTAATTTATCTCGTAAATTACGAACATGGGAATCAATTGTCCGGTCTTCTGCCTGAGCCGCATAACCCCAGATTATTGTCAATAAGTGTTCACGGGTAAACACTTTATTCTGATTTTTAAGGAAAAGCGCTAATAAAGCAAATTCTTTTGGTGTTACAGGGATTTGCTGATTATTGAAAACAACACTGAAAGAGTCCTCGTTCAATTCAAGGCCCTTAAAGTCAATCAATCCTGTAAAACCTGTTTTTCTTCTTAAAACGGCGTCAATACGAGCAAGTAATTCTTCTTCATCAAAGGGTTTTGAAATATAGTCATCTGCCCCCATGTTTAAACCCTTTACAATATCATTTTTTTCACTTCGTGCGGTTAGCATGATGATTGGGATGTCCCAGTGTTTTCGAATTTCCTGACATGCTTCCCAACCCTCCATTTCAGGCATCATTACATCTAACAAAATGATTTCTGCTTTTTTCTCTTCTTGCAAATAATGAATGGCCTGACGAGCAGTGGTCATTTTTATGCAGGTATATCCCTTGGGAGTTAGATAAAGGGAAAGTAAATCTAACATTCTTGGTTCATCGTCTACGAGTAGTATTTTTTTCACGAACTTCCACTCCCATAAATAGAAATCTAGATTTAAATTATACTATATACCAACTAATACAAATATGAAGATAATAGTAATTTCCTACGCTTTCGACCTATTCTTCGGAAAGCGTAGTTTATAGAATTTTTCGAAAGAAATTTATATAATTATATTGTAAATACATAAAGGGGGTATATAGATTGACAACCACTCCATATTTAGATGTTTGGGACCTAGACGCAATTTTTAAAGGTGGCAGTGAATCCGCTGAATTTGCAGACCATTTAATCCTCACCTCAGAATTAATTGAGCTATTCCAATCAAAAGTGAATAACTGGTCACCACTCAATGCAATTGAGGATGCAAAACTCTTGAAAGAATTACTTGAGGACTTTGAGCATGCTGCTAAAAAGCTGCGTCAGGCAGGTGCCTTTGTTGGGTGTTTGCAGGCACAAAATACAGACGATAAAAAGGCATACTACTTGGACTCGAAAGTAACCAGCTTAAGTGCTGCCTTTCAAACAGCTCTTAGTAAGTTTGACATTTCATTAACATCGATCACTGATGAAGTTTGGACGAAGCTTTTAGCGGATGAACAATTAAATGTACTTTCTTACATATTAACGGAACGGCGTGAACGTGCAAAAGATAAACTCTCTAAAGAAGAAGAAGCATTAATTAGTGCCCTTGGTGTGGATGGTTATCATAGTTGGGGTCAGTTGTATGATTTAATCGTTGGAAAAATAAAAATCCCTTTTAACGAAAACGGAGAAGAGAAACAACTGTCCGTCGGTCAGGCTTTCAACAAATTTTCAAGCCCTGACAGAGATATCCGCGCAGCAATCTTTGCGAATTGGGAGAAGGCTTGGGGAGAACAGGCTGATTTGTTAGCCAAAACCCTTAATCACCTTTCTGGCTTTCGTTTAAATGTTTACCAGAAAAGAGGCTGGGAGGATATATTGAAAGAGCCGCTTAGCATTAACCGTATGGAAAAGGGTACGCTGGAAACCATGTGGGCAGTCATTTCGGATAACAAACAAAAGCTCGTTAAGTATTTAGATCGGAAAGCATCGCTCTCAGGTATTGAAAAATTGAGCTGGTACGATTTAGATGCCCCATTGGGAAAAACGGCTTCAAAGGTTACTTATCAAGAGGGAGCTCAATTTATCGAACAGAACTTCGCGATTTTTGGAGAGAAAATGGCTTCTTTTGCTCGAAAAGCATTTGAAGAGCGATGGATTGAGGGGGAAGATCGACCTGGAAAAGCACCTGGCGGTTTTTGTACTTTCTTTCCGGAAAGTAATCAGTCTCGTATTTTCATGACTTACTCAGGAACACCATCAAACGTTTCAACATTAGCACATGAACTAGGTCATGGCTTCCACACATTTGCCATGAAGGGTGTCCATCATCTCAACCGCAATTATGCGATGAATGTCGCTGAAACGGCTTCAACCTTTGCTGAAATGATTGTTGCAGATGCTGCCGTGAAAAATGCGAAGGATATGGAAGAAAAACTTGTTCTTTTAGATGACAAAATCCAAAGAACAGTTGCCTTATTGATGAATATTCATGCGCGCTTCTTATTCGAAACACGTTTTTATGCGGAAAGAAAACAAGGTCCTGTTGCGGTGGAACGTTTAAATGAGTTAATGCTTGAAGCTCAAAAAATAGCCTATAACGATGCATTAGAAGAGTATCATCCATTATTCTGGGCTTCAAAACTACATTTCTTTATTACTGGGGTTCCGTTTTATAATTTTCCGTATACATTCGGTTTCCTTTTCTCACTTGGCATTTATGCACAGGCGCTAGAGGAAGGCAAAGGTTATGAAGAAAAGTACATTGCCCTGTTAAGGGATACAGCATCCATGTCAGTCGAAGACCTTGCAAAGAAACATTTACAGGTTGATTTAACTCAGCCAGAATTCTGGGAGAAAGCCGTTCAAATTTGTCTTGATGATATTGATGAGTTCTTAATATTAACAGATAAATAAGGAAAAATAAAAGCATCGACCGATTGGTGTGGTCGATGCTTACTTTTATTCTACACTAAGTTCAGCTGAAATTACGCAGCTGATTGCCGCAGTAATGACGATTGCCATCACAACCATGAACATACTCTCCACCCCTTAGATAGATCCTGTTCTTTCTAATTTGAATTTATCATATTTTCACAGTATCTACCGGGGGGAAATTCGAACTTTTTGTTAACAAAAAATTTAGGCTATTAGCAGTAATATTTACCTATGATATCATTTTGAACTTTTTTTCTTTGATTTAAAGAATAGCGACAATAATAAGATATGGAGCGGCATCTCGTTACCTCCTAATTTTTATTCTCAGCTAGGTGGTATCCTTCATAATCCAGAAACTTGCACCCCGACCTTGCATTACTAAACACTTCATATATAAAACCACCTTTCTTTTTATCAAATTTATTGCTAATTACATGCTGCGGAACATGGATGCTTGACGGTCCTTGTTTTGTTCATAAAGCTTCTCAACCATTTCTTGATGAATAGCTTCTTCTGTACTTACTTTTCTTTTCTTAATCGTAATCGAAAAGAAGATGATATTTAGAGTCATTTCGGTACACTTCCTTTGTTTTTAGCTTTTAATTAAGGATTTCCATTACATATAGCGGTACATGGAAATTTGTTTATCCTTGTTTTGTTCATAAAGCTTTTCAACCATTTCCTGGTTTGCAGCCTCTTGAAGACTGATCTCCCGTTTTTTGAATGTAATCGTGAAGAAGAGTATGTTTAGGGTCATGTGGTACCACCTCCTTTAAATAATTTTTAATTACACAGTCACAACAAATTTAATTTATGCAGCACATATCCAAAATGCTCTCAAAAAGGGCACAAAAAGGCCGCAGAAGATTATCCCCTGCGGATTGGTGATTTTTAGGCACAAAAATACCGCAAAGGATCATTCTCCCTGCGGCATGGATATGTATGGGTAACTTAACGTAATCTTAAGCAATCCATTCCAGTCGGGTCGAATGTTTGATATTCATATACAGTTGTAGATGCTAAAGTCCTGCCCATTGGTGCAACAATCTTACGAGTTAAAGTTAACATCATTTTCTTCGACCTCCTTTTTGGAATTTTTTACTTTCTACGGTAATTATATCCATACATTACCACTTTGTAAACCTTTTTTACAGAAGTTTTTATAAATTAATTAATAAGCCTAATTTAAAAAAGGGTGTCAGGCACCATGTGAATTGAAGTGACACCCGTCAAGTAGACAGTGGAAATAAATAAATGACACTAAGCGGCTTGAGCCCTGTATTCTAAGGGGCTTAGGCCGTTTAGTTTTTTTTGTAATCGTTCATAATTATAAAATTTTATGTACTCCTCAATGTCTATCTTCAGCTCTTCAAAGGTGCTGTACTTGTTCAGATAATACTTTTCACTTTTCAATGTTCCCCAAAAAGCTTCCATTGGTCCATTATCGATACACCTTCCGACCCTCGACATACTCTGAACCAGCTCTGCCTTATCAATTTTCCTTTTAAAAGTAGGGGAAGTGTATTGAAATCCTCGATCACTATGGAGGATAGGTTTTGCTCCTGGGTTAGTTTCCAAAGCTAAATCGAGGGTTTTAAATACCAATGGATTATTATTTGAATTGCCTAATACATAACTGACAATGGATCCATCGTACAAATCTAAAATCGCACTTAAATAAGCTTTTTGTGAGACTCCATACTTCAATTCAGTTACATCTGTTAACCATTTTTCATTTTGCTTCTCTGCGTGGAACTCTCTGTTCAAGATGTTCTCAGCTACATGTTGTGGAGTGCTTGGCTTATACTTTTTCCTTTTGCGTCGAATAACGGATTGTATTCCAGCTATTCTCATTAATCGATACACTCGTTTATGATTAATGGACTTTGGTAAGGTACGATTTAGGTTCATCGTAATGCGGCGGTATCCATTTATACCGTCCACTTTCTTATATCGACGTTTTATCTCCTCCAGGATTTCCTCATTCATCTTTTCATTCTCAGGAGGGGTGCGATTAAGCCATTTATAATAAGAAGAGCGTTGAATTCTCGCAATTTCACATAATAGCACAATGGAGAATTTCTCTTTCTCATGAAGTTCTTGAATAGCTGTATATTTATCGGCCAAACGGACCTGGCTTATCTCTTTAACCGCCTCCTTTCGAGTTCCTCCAACTTTTTTAAGAATGCATTCTCCGCCCGAAGGCGTTCATTTTCCTGCTCTAACCGCTTCATTTCGCGCTGTATTTTCTCTTCAGGGGTTAACTCTGATTCCGTTTTACGCTTCCCCCTCTTATCTTCTAGACCGTCCGGTCCTTCCTTCTCAAACTTCTTTATCCATTGATACACCTGTTGATAGGAAACATTAAAGTGATCAGATGTTTGTTGATAGTTTTTCCCGTTCTGTATGCAATACATAACAATCTCAAATCGTTCCTCTAATGTCGTGGATCGGCCTTTAATCATAGAGTTCTTCTCCCTTTTCGTCTCTTCTATTTCTCTATGATCATTATAAATCCTAATCCATCCTTGTAACACTGAACGACTTGATATTTCATACTTACGTACAATCTCAACTTGAGAGAATTGACCCGAAAGAAAGTCATTAACCGCAGCTGTTTTTACTTTCTTCGAATACCGCTTCCATTCCCCCGAACCCTGAAGCCATTCAGTTCCATATGTCTGAAATTGATAAATCCAATCATTCAGAGTTCTAGAAGATATGTGGTGTTGTTTACAAAAGTCTGAAACTGAGATTTTTCTGTTTTCATAAGCCGTTATTATCTCAAATTTTTCTTGTGATGAATATTTCCCCATAGAAAAAGCCCCCAAAAAAGTAAACAGATTTTTATTATTTCATCTGTCTACTTTATCGGGAGCATATCAAATTCTTCACATGTGCTTGACACCCAAGGTTTAAGCTTTTAATGCATTGTCAAGATCTTCGATGAGGTCTTCTGCGTCTTCTAAGCCCACTGAGATTCTTACGAGGCCGTCTGTGATTCCAAGTTCTGCTCTGCGTTCTGCTGGTATCGATGAATGTGTCATTCTTGCTGGTACTGAAATCAAGCTTTCTACTGCTCCAAGACTTTCTGCTAATGTAAAATATTTCACCTGACTAAGTAATTTGTCAGCATTCTCGGCACTTCCTACATCAAATGAAACCATCCCTCCAAAACCTCTGGTTTGCTTTTTGGCGATTTGATGATTCGGATGTGTTTCAAGCCCAGGGTAATAAACTTTTTTTACATTCTCGTGTCCTTGTAGAAATTCTACAATAGCCTTTGTATTGGCTTCCATCTCTTCCAAGCGAACCCCTAAAGTACGAATCCCACGAATTAATAAATAAGAATCTTGCGGACCTAAGATTCCTCCTGTTGAATTTTGCACAAAATGGAGATCTTCTGCGAGCTTTTCACTATTTACAACAGCTAAGCCTGCGACGACATCGCTGTGCCCGCCAAGATATTTGGTGGCACTATGCACAACAATATCCGCACCCTGTTCGATTGGATTTTGCCAATAAGGTGTTGAAAATGTATTATCGACAATGGTTAAAAGATTATGTTCTTTGGCAAGCTTTGCAACTGCCTCAATATCCGTAATTTTTAATAGCGGATTGGTAGGTGTTTCTAAATGGATCGCTTTCGTATTGGGTTTAATTGCACTTAAAATATTATCAGCCTTACTTGTATCAACAAAAGTAGAATCAATGCCTAACCGATTCAAGACTTTAGTCATTACACGAAACGAGCCACCGTAAACATCATCTGTCAAAATGACATGATCCCCACTGTTAAACAGCATCATTACTGCTGTCATGGCTGCCATCCCAGAGCCAAAAGCAAATCCTGCTTTTCCTCCTTCAAGCTCTTTAATCAATTCCTCAAGCGCAAATCTTGTAGGATTTCCGGTACGAGAATATTCATAACCCTTATGTCCACCGACACCTTCTTGCTTATACGTACTCACTTGATAAATAGGAAAGGTAACCGCCCCCGTTGCGGGATCATTACTTATTCCACCATGAATCAATTGGGTTTTCCTTTTCATCTAAATACCTCCTTCAAAAATCTTCTTGCTTAAATATCGTTCGCTTCCATCAGGGAAGATAACCACAATATTTGTGCCAGGCTCAGCCGCCATAGCTTCTATCAATGCTGCATGAAAGGCTGCTCCCGAAGAGCTGCCCACCAGCAAGCCTTCTTTCATAGCGATTTCCTTTACCAAGGCAAAAGCAGCATCATCAGGTACAGTATGAATTGCATTAAAGTAATCAGGATCCATATATCCTGGCAAAAATTCCATTCCAATCCCTTCAGTCTTATGCGGACCTGATTCTCCACCATTAAGGATAGAGCCCTCCGGTTCAACAATCACTGTTTTCACAGTATTCTTTTGGTCTTTTAAGTAACGAGCAGTTCCCATAAATGTTCCGCCAGTGCCTGCTCCCGCTACAAAGATATCAATTTGACCGTCCATTTGATCCCAAAGTTCAGGTCCAAGTGTTTTATAATACGTTTCAGGGTTAGCAGGGTTACCAAATTGCTGTGGACAATACGAACCAGGTATTTCCTTCAGAAGCTGCTCAGCCTTGGCAATTGCCCCTTTCATCCCTTGCTCAGTTGGAGTATGAACGATCTTAGCCCCAAGCGCTTTCATTAAATCTTGCTTTTCCATGCTAAACTTTTCAGGAACACATAGGATCACCTGTACTCCTTTGTTAATAGCAGCAAGTGCTAAACCAATCCCGGTATTCCCGGCGGTGGGTTCAATCACAGTCCCACCGGTCTGCAATTTTCCAGATGCAAATGCTTCCTGTAATAGCTCGACCCCAAGGCGGTCTTTTACACTGCCACCTGGATTCATAAATTCTAGCTTTGCAAAAATACGAACTCCATCAGGCAAAGGAAACTGTGAAATCTCAACAATCGGGGTATGCCCGATCAGCTCATGAACATTTTTATAAACCTTCATTTTTCCACCTCTACTATCGTAAAGCTGTCACCATTTTCATTACAAGGGTTGCAGAATTGGTCGCCGCTTTATCAATAAATTGATCAAACGAAAGTTCGGATTCTTTTCCAGCAATATCTGAAAGCGAACGAATAATTACGAAAGGAACTCCAAATCGATGGGCCACTTGGGCAATCGCTGCTGCTTCCATTTCAACGGCCTGCAGGTCATTAAATTTAGACCGGACAAAGTCAACTCGGACCGGGTCTTCCATGAATGAGTCTCCTGTGACAATCAAGCCTTTAACAATTTGGAAATTATCAAGCTCTTGTGCAGCTGTTTCAGCAACTGAAATTAATTTTTCATCTGCTAAAAATGCAGCAGGCAGCTGTGGTACTTGACCATATTCATAGCCAAATGCCGTTACATCAACATCATGGTGTCTGACTTCAGTAGAAATAACCGCATCTCCTACATTAAGTGATGGGTTAAAGCCACCTGCAGAACCAGTGTTTATGATACAATCAGGCTTATATTTTTCTAACAGGATAGTCGTTGACATGGCCGCATTTACTTTCCCGATTCCAGAGCGGAGCAAAATAACATCCGCACCATGCATTTGCCCAAAAGTAAACTCACATCCTGCGACGGTTTCTTGTGTTTGATTGGTGATGTTGTCTCTAAGTAAGGTAACTTCTTCTTCCATTGCTCCGATAATTGCGATTTTCATACTTGGACCTCTTTCTCATTTTTTTACGCCTTCCTTAGCTGTCTAGCCTTGTTTAAGGTCGTAACGTTTCTGCTAATAATCTTCCTCGGATTCATCCATCGTATCCGCAAACACTATTCTACCGTTTTTGAAAAAAGCATGCTAATAAAACAGCAAGTACTTCTCCAATTTTCCCCGCGACAGAGCTATATCTCCAATCCTATAAGTATCATATGGGTTCGTGAAAAACCTGTTCCCAACGAATTATATTTACCAGGTTCTTCACAATTTCGTTGTGTGAATTCTTGGAAAAAGCTAAAATACAAACAATAGGAAGGTGATCATATGAATTTTCAATTTGAACTTATTGAGGATAAAGTGGAATTTTTTGAGGCAAATAATTTAAAAACCTTACAAAAAAAGATTGAATCTCAAATTGACGAAAATCGGGCAATTTTACTTTCTGTCCATTCCGTTTCCCACCAAATGCATATTAATGAAAATGGCCAAACATATTTTACTGCTGTTGTCCATTTTAAAAAGAAATAAAAAAACCTCTCAGAGATTTTGAGAGGTTTTTCACTATCCATTTTTAATGGTCATTCCCAGAGAGATCTTCTACCTTGGTAGGTTTCCAGCCTTGGCCATCCACCCACTGAAGGTAGACATTGTACTTCTGCTTATTATCTTTTGAAGCGACTGTGCTAAATGAGCCATTTGTGGTAGATTTATCTCTTCCAAGCCAATATACTGTCATGTTGGATTGGTCTAAACCAGTGGCATAGGAAATAGCATTTAACATTTCTTGCCAGTCTGCGGAAGATTTATCATAGTTAGCAATATGTTCACCCGTTTGAGTTGTACCAACAGGCTCCCATGATGAATTTTCAGTCTCACTTTCCCCATCACCCTCTGTTACCACTTCCTGTGATTTATCCGCTTCCTCAGTAGCTGAAGAATCTTCTGTCGTTGCGGGTTCTTCCGTTGTTGAAGTCTCTTCACTTAGTTCGTCTTCTTGGGCTGCAGTATCAGTGTCGTCTTCAGTTGAAGTGACATCTTCCGACTTTGTTTTTTCTGTATCCTTTTGTGCCGATTCTTTTTGTTCTGTTTTCGTTGTTTCCTTTTTTGGTGATGCATTATCATTTCCTGTAGCAAAAATATTGTATGCGACAAAAATTATCAGTAAGAGCACAACGACGATTAAACTATTTAAGACGATATTAGTCTTTTTTCTTTTTGCACGATAACCTGAACGTGATTTAGAATTAATGTTATTAGTCAAAATTATTCCCTCCTAAGTAAAAATACAGAACTCCCCTACAGACTGGAGCCCGACATTTATAGACTCTCAATATTCTAACATGATTTCAAGAGAACTTGAAGGAAAAACCATTTCCTATTGCATTCCATGATCTTTTTGATACAGCATTTTTACCATTTCAGCAAATAACAAATTTACCCCGCCCTCCGAATCGAGCACATCTAAATTCACGGCAACAAGGACATATTTTGGATTTTCATAAGGGAAATAACCTGCGAACCATTTATTATGCAGCTGCATCCCCGCTTGATATTTTCCAGTCTCTGCTGTCCCGGATTTCCCTGCGACCCCGTAGGGCAAGTCTTTAAACCATCTTCCCGTTCCATTTGGGTTTACGACAACTTCCCGCAGTAATCTTTGAAGTTTCATTGCGGTATAAGGAGAGATGTTCTCTCCCTTTAGGTTTTGCTTTGGGAAATCTGCCATTGTCGTCCCGTTCTTATACTCTATTTTTGAGACGGCTCTTACCATCTCTTTTTCTCCACCTCTTGCGATTGTTGCCATCATATTAGCGACAGCCAAAGGAGTTGCCCGTACCTCATGCTGACCAATTCCAGACATCGCCGCGATATTTGCATCCTTTCTTGCATCATCCGATAGAAATACTCTGCCTCTATCTTCATCAGCCAGTTGTTTAAAATCATTTGTATGAAAAATATCGCCATGCCAGCCAACAGAACTTGTAAGAGACAGTTTTTCTGCATAGTCTTCTAAAAGGTGTGGATTTATTTTTTGCAATTCCTTTGCTACTTCCCCGAACGTTCGATTACAGCTTCTCGCAAAGCTATTCGTAAAGTCCAACATTCCGTAATTATATCTTAACTCAGGTTTTCCATTGATTTTCTTACTACAATCAAACAGTCGCTGCGGATTATCAAGATTATGATCGATAGCCGCAGCTGCGACAACCGTTTTGAAAACTGAACCCATAATCTGCTGTTTTAACATCATATTTGTCATTCCTGCACCATTATAGGGATCATTTTTATTGATGGTTGGCCGCGAAACAAGTGAAAGAATGCTATTATCCTCAATATTAAGAAGAACCAGCCCCCCTTTTTTAATTTGATATTGGTCCACTAAATCCTCCGCTTTTTGCTGCAGAGTCTTGTCAAGGGTTGTCCGAACATTAACAGGATAAAACGGATTAGCCGGATCCACATATTTCACATTAATTCCAAACAGGGGCGCCCCGCCTCCATCAACATGATAAATGAGCTTAGACTTTCCTTCAGGAAGAAGGAATTCATCAAAACTTTCTTCCAGCCCTGATACACCAATCAAGGTTTTCTCGGTTAGTTCTTTATCCGGGTAACGCTTCTTTAATTCGGTTGCATTTTCTCCTGTAAGCCCAATTAGCTGTTCTGCTGGTATTTCTGAACGCTCAAATTTCTTTTCAATCGCAAATACTCCTGGGATTTTCAAACTATTGATTCTATCCTTTTGTGAAGTCGTAAGTTCTAATGGTTCAGGGTCACCAAAGGCAAAAGGCTTCTTCGCTCCTTCCACAGCCTTTTTAAGGACCTCTACAGGTATACCAGAAATGTCAGATACCCTGTCAGTATCCCAGTCCATTTTTTTTAAAAAAGGGAAAAGGACTAGAACAGACACCTTTTTATACGTGAGCATGTCACCATTTCTGTCTAGAAAATTCCCTCTGCCATTATCAATAACTAGTTCCTGTGTTCGTTGTTTTACACTTTCTTCTAGTAAATTTACATTATGTTTCGAAAATGTCTCTGTCTCAATTAACTGTATTTGCATTAAACGTGCTAAAAGTAATAGCAAACCGGTTATAGAAATTATAAGCCATCCTATCGCTCGTTTTCGCCACATAAAAAACACCTCGTCAAAAGTTTTGACGAGGTTTTCTTATTTCAATCAATTATTCAAATGAAAGGCCAAAAATAGTTATAATAACGATTATTTTATGCTAACGATTCGGACGCTCATTTCTCCGCCAGGAGTTTGAACTGATACTTGATCGCCTACTTTTTTACCTAAAAGGCTTTTGGCGATTGGGGAATCATTAGAGATTTTCCCTTCAAATGGATCAGCTTCAGCGCTTCCGACAATCGAATACGTTTCTTCATCACCATCTGGAAGCTCAACAAACGTAACAGAACTACCTAATGTTACAGAGTCACTTGCCATGGCAGCCTCTGCAATAATCTTGGCATTACGAATCATATTTTCTAAAGTGGTAATTCGGCCTTCAACAAATGCTTGTTCCTCTTTCGCAGAATCGTACTCAGAGTTTTCAGATAAATCACCAAAACTTCTCGCGATTTTAATTCTCTCCACCACTTCTTTACGTTTCACAGCTTTTAAATATTCAAGTTCTTGGATCAGTTTTTCTTTACCTGCTTGTGTCATCGGAAATACTTTCTCTGTAGCCAAAACCCTCACTCCTTCTAGTCCTTAAGAATTGTGTATGTACTCTATGTAATTCTATGCCCATCAGCATAATAGATAGTAGCGCGTCCTCTTTTATAAGGGCGCGCGACAGAAAATATTTTTCCAGTCTGAAATTTATATTTAGACTATTCCTTGCTATTGTTTCATAAAAATGACTTTTGTTCAAGAATTGTTTGAATTTTTGTGACCATTAAATCAATCGCCACATGATTATGGCCGCCTTCAGGGATAATAATATCTGCATATCGCTTAGTAGGTTCAATAAATTGATTATGCATCGGACGAACAACATTTAGATATTGTTCAATAACGGAATCAAAGGTCCTGCCACGCTCACTAATATCACGTGTCAAACGGCGGATAATTCGTAAATCTGCGTCCGTATCTACGTACAATTTAATGTCCATTAAATTTCGTAGTCGTTCATCTTCAAGTACTAAGATTCCTTCTAAAATGATCACATCTTTTGGTTCTACAGGGATGACCTTGTCAGAACGTGTATGGATTGAATAGTCATAAACAGGTTTATGGATGATTTCATATCGTAAAAGCTTTTCGATATGTTCAATAAGTAAGTCATTATCAAACGCAAGCGGGTGATCATAATTTGTTTTCAAACGCTCTTCAAATGGTAAATTACTCTGGTCCTTATAATAATAATCCTGTTCTATCACTAAAATGGAAAGATCTTTCAACGTTTCATAAATGGATTTTGTTACACTGGTTTTTCCGGAGCCGGAGCCGCCGGTTACACCAATAACAACCGGTTTGCGCATCATGCTAGTTCTCCTTTCGCATCATGTTGTTAGGGTAGACCGGTTTGTCCAATTTAAATTGTACAATTTGAAGTGGATGTCTTGCAGCGTCCAATTCATTACCTTTTTCATCCCATATTTTATCAATGACATGTGTAAAGTTTTGAATTTCAGGTCCAAAAAATTCCACTTCTTCACCTGGTTTAAAATGGTTTCGCTGCTGAAGTGTAACCATTTGGGTTTCAGGATTATAATGCAAAACAAGACCTACGAATTCAAAATTTGTCTTCTTGCTATGATTACCAAACATCTGCTCTTTATACCCCGGAACACCTTCAAAAAAGGCTGGTGCTGTTTCTCGATTAGCACACTTGTCCAGCTCTGTTAACCATTCCTTCTGGATAACAAAATTCTCAGGATCGGCGCAATAGGCATCGATTACTTTGCGATATACACTAACGACTGTTGCAATATAGTGAATGGATTTCATTCTGCCTTCAATTTTTAAACTATCGATTCCAAGTTCAATCATTTGCGGGATTGCTTGAATTAAGTTAAGATCTTTCGGGCTCATTGCAAACGGAGCGTCTCCCTCTTCATAGAGAGCCACTTCTGTATTGCTGCCTTCCAATTGGTAAAGATCATAATCCCAGCGGCATGATTGACAGCAGCCACCACGGTTTGAATCTCTCGCAGTCATATGGTTACTCAAAGTACAACGGCCTGAATAAGCGATACACATGGCACCATGAATAAAGGTTTCAATCTCGACATCGACCTTTTCTTTCATTTCCTTAATTTCTTCTGCGCTTACTTCACGTGCTAAAACAACTCGCTCTGCCCCTGACTCTTTCCAAAACTGAGCTGCCTTCCAGTTAGAAAGTGATTGTTGTGTACTAATATGGATTTCAATTTCCGGCGCAAGACGGCGGCAAGTTTCAATAATTAACGGGTCTGCAACAATAATTCCCGCAATTCCTGTTTCCTTCAAGCCTAAGATATATTCCTCTAATCCGTCCAAATTTTCATTATGAGCAAAAATATTAGTAGTTACATAAATCTTTGCTCCATAGTTCTTAGCAAACTCTACACCCTCTTTCATTTCTTCGAAGGTAAAGTTGTCTGCATTTGAACGAAGTCCATACTCCTGGCCGCCGATAAACACGGCGTCGGCACCATAATGGACAGCAATTTTTAATTTTTCAAGATTTCCAGCTGGAGCAAGGAGTTCCGGCTTCTTAACAATGACACGTTTTCCATCGATAATTTCAGAAATCTTATCTTTAACTGTACTCATAGCTGAACCCCTCCAATTGTCTAGCTTCTGCGCCTAGGCGCTTCCGCTTTTCTGTTAATAAACTGTCTCTTTGAAAAAGAATCCTGTATCTAATGAACGATTTTCTGGCTGAATTTCTTCAATTGCAGCTAATAGCTCGTCCTTTTTATCTTCATATGCGTCTGGATCTTCACTAAACAAATCGATGGCTTCCCGGTAAGCCTTTGTTACTGCAAGAATATATTCAGAGCTTTTTAAGATTCCATCTATTTTAAACGAATCTACACCCGCTTCTAACATTTCTTGCAATTCATCAATGATACAAATATCATTTGGACTCATAATATGGGTTCCATTTTCGTCTTCAAAAATGGGGTATTTATTCTCACGTTCTTTATCATGCAGGAACATATTCTTTTCCATTTTGCGGTTTTCGATTTCTAATACCTTCCCTTGGTATTCATAATAATTTCCCAGCAAGGAACGTTTCGATTGGAACATACAACTCATCCCATGAACTTGAACTTCGATTTCCACTTCTGCATTTTCTTTTGTTTCCACAATGGCGTCCATGTTTATTTCTCTGGCAAGGACAGCTCTTTTTGCACCCTTTGTTCCCCAATAGTTGCAAGTAAACCAGTTTGTTCCAGTGGTTTCCGTACCCCAATGGAGTTTCATATCAGGAGCAACCTCTCTGGCAGTCATTAAAACGGCTGGGTCACCGAAAATAATCGCATCAGCCTTTGCGTCTGAAACAAATTTAATATAATCATCTAATTCATCAATTTTTTCATTATGAAAAATCGCATTCATGGCCACATAGACTTTTTTACCTTTTGAATGAGCTAGTTCAATCGTTTTTTGTACATCGTCACGAGTAAATTCACCCGCCAGCCGCAGCCCATAGCGTTGTTCACCAATTACAAACGCATCTGCACCTGCTTCAATTAATGGCAAGATATCATCAACTGTCAACGGAGTTACAAGTAATTCCGGTATTTTCATTTCCTCTCACCTCTTCTTTTACTGATCGCAACCCCATCCCCTACAGGTAGAATGACCGAATGATAATCTGGATGGCTCAATAACCAGTGGTTAAATTCATCAATTTTTTTGACGAGATTACGAATTCTTTTCGTTTCAATTTCTGGTTCAGCGACCAGTCCTTTAAATAAAACATTGTCAGTAATAATCATTCCATCATCACTTAAATATTTTGAATACATCTCAAAGAACTTTTTATATTGACCTTTTGCTGCATCAATAAAAATGACGTCAAAATAGGCATGGCCTTTCACAGCATCCTCAACTTCTAGTGCATCACCTTTGATCAAAGTAATTTGATTTTGATGTTCCGAACGTTGAATAAATTCCTCTGCCACTTGCAGCCGTTCCCTATCACGTTCGATGGTAACGATATGGGCTTTTGGCAGCGCATCAGCCATTCGTAATGCTGAATAACCGATTGCCGTGCCTACCTCAAGAATTCTTGCCGAACGGTGAAGCCGCAATAATTGAAGCATGGTTTCTATACCCGCGAGTTCCATAATAGGAACATTATGAATACTTGCATAGTTTTCCATTTCTGTTAGTAATGGATCTCGTTCTGAAATAAGACCTTCTATATAAGAATGCAGCTTTTCATTTAACAAGCTGCCCTCACCTCTATCCTTAAATAAGAATTGCACTCATGTAGCAATTCTCTAAGTAAAATACTTTTATTATCTCTATCCATAATGCTCTTTAGACATGAAAAAATAGCGTTCACAGTAATCTTCAGCATTTAACGGCAAAAATCCGCCATCATGCGTCCAAGCAGTTGCTGCTTAGGGTACCTTTACTGTGAGTTACGCTATGGATCCTTTATTAAAATACTTGAACTATTTTATCATAAACCAAACGTAAATTTCAACACAAAAACGAGGGAAAGCGATTGTTTCCCTCGTAGAAGCCTTTATTTTTTACTAGTAATATGTTTTGCTTTTTCTTTATTATGTTCTTCGAGTGTTTTTGTAAAAATAACCTCTCCGTCAGCTGTTGCTATGAAGTAATAAAAATCTGTTTGCGCAGGATCAAGTGATGCTTCAATCGAAGACTTTCCAGCATTGGCAATTGGTCCTGGAGGTAAACCGGTATTTTGATAGGTGTTATAGGGAGATTCCACTTCTAGATCCTTATATAATACCCTTGCCTTGTGTTTCCCTTGTGCATAGAGAACAGTTGGATCCGTTTGGAGCATCATTCCCTTTTTTATGCGATTATAAAAAACACTTGCAATCGTTTTGCGGTCTGCCTTTTCGGTTGCTTCCTCTTCTACTAAGGAGGCCATTGTCAAAAGTTGATGAACAGATAGCTTTTTCTTCTCACTTTGTTCCGCATAGTCAGATAATACTGTCCGCGTTTTCGTAAGCATAGCAGCAACCATTTCCTCCACTGAGGGATTATTTTTATAAAACGGATAGGTTGCAGGGTACAAATACCCCTCAAGAGGATATTTCACTGAGGAATTTAAGATTTCCTCTGTTAAGATATCAGGATATTTAGCCATCAATGATTTAATAAATTCCTGATCGTTCAATTTATTAAAAACATCATTTTCATTCTGCTTAGTTGCTTTCGCCATGATCGCAGCGATTTCCCTTAGTTGTTTACCTTCAGGTATTGTAATTTTGAAGCTGGCTTGTGCCAGTACTTTTCCCGTCTTGAGGCGGTTGACGATTTCAGGGACATCCATAGACGGACTTAGTTGATATTGCCCTGCCATAAACCCGCCTTCATTTTTTAACTTAACATAATATTTGAATACTTTTGCACTCTTTATTATGCCATTTGATTCTAATGTTTCGGCAATACCAGTTACCGATGAACCTAACGGAATATCAACCTGTTTAAACTTCTTGCTATCTGCGTCAATAGGTTTAAGCGCTGAATCTATATACAAATATCCTCCACCACTAATTAAGAGTATAAATAATAGCAATAAAATAGAAATAATCAAAACTATCTTTCTGACAACTTTTGCTTCTTTTTGATGTTCTAACATTTTTTTACGAATAACATCTTTTTTTGTATCTGTATGGTTTGTTGTCATTTGACTCCCCCTTTCCTTTGACTCGTCGAACTACGTACGAAAAAATAGACCATCTTAATTATTTCAGCATATAGTAGGAAGAATGTCAATTTAACAATAAATTTGTCAGATTTTAAAACGAAATCCATAAAAAAAACCGACCATGGAAATGGCCGGTTTTTCTGTTTCTATTCTTCGTCTTCTTGGTCTTCGTTGAAGGTATTGAAAACTTCTTCAACCATGTCCCATTCTTCGTCTGTTTCAATTTGCATTAACGGACCATATCCGCCGTCTTCTGTTGGAATGTAGGCATAGACATGAATGTCGACATCTTCTTCCTCATCATCAAAAGATCCGACTGGATAAAAGAATACATAGGACTTTTCGAATTCCTCAGAATCAAAAGTAAAAAGTACTTCATGTAACTGTTCATTACCATTTTCGTCTACTAATGTAATATATTGTTCCTCTTCATGTTCGTGTTCGTGCTCGTTTACCATTTCTTCACCTCATTAATTTTTACTATCAAGATAGCCTTGCAAAATCATTACTGCTGCCATCTTATCAATAACTTTCTTCCGTTTTTTCCGACTCACATCGGCCTCAAGTAATACGCGCTCAGCTGCCATAGTTGTAAGACGCTCGTCCCAAAGAATTGTTTGAACGGCATATTGCTTTTCAATTTCATCGGCATATTGCATACTTGCTTCTGCACGTGGTCCGATCGTCCCGTTCATATTTTTAGGCAGACCGATAACAACTTTCTCTACTTGATACTCTTTTATTAATTGACCAATTTCCTCAAAACCAAACTCATTTCTTTCTTCATTGATTTTAAGAGTGGTGAGGCCCTGAGCAGTCCAGCCGAATTCATCGCTTAACGCCACACCGACTGTCTTCGTGCCTACATCTAAACCCAATAAGCGCATTATTAACCCTCTCGCTGCTGTTTAAGATAGGATTTTACCAATTCCTCAATAATTTCATCACGTTCAAGCTTGCGAATTATATTGCGAGCATCACGATGACGTGGAATGTAGGCAGGATCTCCTGATAATAGATAACCAACAATTTGGTTAATCGGGTTATAGCCTTTTTCCTGCAAAGCTTCATACACTTGATTAAGAACATCATTGATATCATGTTCAAATGGTTCTTCAGGAAAATTGAATCGCATCGTTTTGTCAAATGAGCTCATTGCATGCACCTCGCTTTTTATTTGAGGAAAATTATTCTATTTCTCTTCATTTTACACTACTTTATTTCAATATCAAATGGATTTTACCCATTCCTCAACGAATTGAAGCGCTGCATCAAGCTTTTCTGGGTCTTTCCCACCAGCTTGAGCCATGTCAGGACGACCGCCGCCGCCACCGCCGCAGCGTGTAGCAACTTCTTTGATTAACTTACCAGCATGGTAACCTTTTTCAATTAGATCCTTCGTTACCGCTGCAATTAAGTTTACCTTTCCTTCCTGTGCACTTCCCAAAACAATCACAACAGAGCCAAGCTTTTGCTTTAAATCATCCGCCATATTTCTGAGGTTGTTCATATCAGCACCTTGAACATTTGCTGTTAATACAGTCACCCCATCAATTTCTTTTGCTTTGGTTACGAGATTTCCAGCTTCAATATTTCCAAGCTTCGTTGCAAGAGATTCGTTCTCTCTGTGAAGTTGTTTGATTTCAAGCATCAAACTATCAATTCTTGCAGCGATATCTTTAGGATTGGTTTTTAGTTTCTCAGCTGCATCCTTTAACAAACCAACCTGCTCATTTAGTGATTTATAAGCCGATTCACCGGTTACTGCTTCAATCCTTCTTGTACCAGCACCAATTCCACCCTCAGAAACAATCTTAAATAATCCAATCACCGAGGTATTCGGTACATGGCATCCGCCGCAAAGCTCAAGACTGTAGTCTCCCACTCTTACGACACGAACAATGTCACCATATTTTTCGCCAAAAAGAGCCATCGCTCCCATTGCTTTTGCTTCAGCAATTGGTTTTAAGCTGATGTCCAGTTCGATATTTCTCCAGATCTTTTCATTGACGATTTGTTCAACCTGTTCAAGTTCTTCTGGCTTAATTTGACCGAAATGCGAAAAATCAAAGCGGAGACGATCAGGTTCTACGAGGGAACCCGCTTGATTCACGTGCTCGCCAAGTACGTCTTTTAGGGCTTGGTGTAACAAATGTGTCGCTGTATGGTTTTTAATAATTTTGACACGATTTTCGGCATCCACTTCAGCTTTCACTTTGTCATTCGTTCTTAAGGTTCCAGCTGTAACCATGACTTGATGTAGATTTTGACCATTTGGTGCTTTTTGTACGTCCTTAACAGCAACCTTGCTGCCTTCACCGACAATTACACCACGGTCAGCAATTTGTCCGCCGCTCTCGGCATAGAATGGTGTCACATCTAGAATTAATTGTACTTCCTCACCACTTGTCGCACTGTCAACAAGTTCACCATTTTTAATAATCGCTGCTATAGTAGAATTTGTTTTGAGTTCATCGTAGCCAACAAATTTACTCTCAACCTTTACATCACGAAGAACTCCACCTTGAACCTGCATCGAATCAACATCTTGTCTTGCTGCACGGGCACGCTCACGCTGCTGCTCCATTTCGACCTCGAAGCCGGAATGGTCTACCTTCATCCCCTCTTCTTCGGCATATTCCTCTGTTAATTCAACAGGGAATCCATAGGTATCGTAAAGTCGGAAAATATCAGCACCTGTGATGGTATCACTGCCTTTTTCTTTTTCCTTCTTAATGACAGTTGCTAGAATCGCTAAGCCTTCATGAAGTGTCTCATGGAAGCGTTCTTCCTCACTCTTGATAACTTTTTGAATGAAATCTGTTTTGTCCTTTACTTCTGGGTAGAAGTCATCCATAATTTCGCCAACTACTGGTACGAGTTCATACATGAATGGACGATTAATGTTGATTTGTTTGGCATACCGAACAGCTCTACGCAGCAGGCGGCGAAGTACATAGCCACGGCCTTCGTTGGATGGCAATGCTCCATCTCCGACAGCAAAAGCAACCGTCCGAATATGGTCAGCAATTACTTTGAAAGCAACATCGGTTTCTTTGTTTTGACCGTACTTTTCACCAGAAATCTCTTCTGTTGCACGAATAATCGGGATAAATAAATCTGTATCAAAATTGGTAGGGACGTTTTGTACAACAGAAGCCATACGCTCTAATCCCATCCCCGTATCAATATTTTTCTTTGGCAGCGGTGTATAAGTGCCGTCAGGATTATGATTAAATTGAGAAAATACAAGGTTCCATACTTCCAGATAACGGTCATTTTCACCGCCTGGATAAAGCTCTGGGTCTGATGGATCATTCCCATACTCCGGACCGCGGTCATAAAAAATTTCAGTATTCGGGCCGCTTGGACCTTCTCCAATATCCCAGAAGTTCCCTTCTAAACGAATAATACGCTCTTCTGGCAAACCAATCGTGTTTCGCCAAATGTCATATGCCTCGTTGTCTTCAGGATGGATCGTAACTGAAAGAAGTTCTGGATCCCAGCCAATCCATTTTTCAGATGTTAAGAATTCCCACGCCCATTCAATCGCTTCCACCTTAAAATATTCACCAATGGAAAAGTTACCAAGCATCTCAAAGAATGTATGGTGTCGAGCCGTTTTCCCAACATTCTCAATGTCATTGGTTCTAATTGATTTTTGTGCATTTGTAATTCTCGGATTTTCAGGAACAACACGTCCATCAAAATATTTCTTTAAGGTTGCGACACCACTGTTAATCCATAAAAGTGATGGATCATCATGAGGCACTAGTGATGCACTTGGCTCAATCGTGTGACCTTTTTCTTTGCTAAAAAACTCTAAAAACATGGAACGAATTTGTGAACCTGTTAAATTTTTCATATGTAGAAGACCTCCTTTTTTATAAAAAAGCATACAAAAAAGCCCTCATCCCAAAAAACAGGGACGAGAGCCTATCTCGCGGTACCACCCTGATTATGGATACAATAAAATGTATCCATCTCTCAAAAAACCCTTAACGCAGGCATACGGCAGTGATTAGCTGCACTCCAGATTAGCTTTCTGTCGTCCTTCATCTAGAGCTTCTTTCAGCTAGGGAAGCTCCTCTCTTCTTCGCATATGCGATACAGATGGACTACAACATACTTTATCCTTCAACATTTTCATCCAATGACTCTATAACACGAATTATAGACACCCGAAAAAAGTTTGTCAAATCAATCTTTCCGCTTAAGTGCTAGGTTCCTTTGCATTCCTTCGAATAAAATGATTTTTCGCATGAATTATGGCTACTTTGATCACCACAAGGACCGGGACGGCCAAGATCAGTCCCAGAATCCCGCCGATTTCTCCTCCCGCCGTTAATGCAGCCATAATAATTAAGGGGTGCATATGAAGACTTTTCCCCACAATCAAAGGGGATAAAATGTTTCCTTCAAGAAATTGGAGACCAAACACGATAACTAATGTAATCAATACTAATTTTACGGATGATGTGGCAGCGATAATGACGGCCGGGACTGCCCCGATGATGGGCCCAAAATAGGGAATGACGTTTGTAATCCCCACTATTAAACCTAATATTAACGGATATTTTAAATGGAACAGCCAAAACAATAGGGCAGAGACACTGCCAATAATGATACATACCAGTAGTTGTCCCCTAATATAGCTGCCAAGGGATTCATCCACATCCTTCAGGAATAGCGTCCCTTTTCTCCGCCATTGTTTAGGTGTTATATACCAAATTGCCCGTTTGATCAACGGAAAATCCTTTAACATATAAAAGGCAATAAATGGAATGATCATCATAATTAATGCTGAATTAAGAAACTTAATTAAAATATTGACAATGACCGTTAATAAGGAATCCAGTTTTTTTTCAAACGCATCAATGCCTTCATCCATTCTAGTCTGCAGACCATCTGGCCATTCCCGTGTGTGCGATTGAAGCGTAGTAATCCATCCTCTGTATTGCTCTGCTAATACTGGTGCACTTTCAGAGAGATCTTTTATTTGGTCAATGATTGCTGGAACTCCTTTATACACGCAAAAGCCGAGTCCACCAAAAAATAAGATATAAATTAGAAAAATAGCTAATCCACGGTGGAGACCCTTTTGATGTAATTTTTCCACAATTGGATGGAGCAAGTAGGTGATAAATGCTCCAATTGCAAAGGGAAGAATAATAAGGATAACCACCCTTAAAATAGGCAGCCACACAAAGCGGATTTTTAGAAAAACATAAATAGCAATTAATAAAAGGAGTAAAAAACCGATGCGGTAATACCACTTCATACGAATTTCCACATTATCCGAGCCTCCCTTCAGGTTAGTGTTAGAGACACTCGGTAAAAATATGCATTAATAATCCCCCTCTGCTGCGAGGGGGATTCGTTCTAAAAGATCGCTCGTTTTACTTTCTTTGTCATTCTTTTCATATTGCGGGTGGACATCATATTATTTCTTTGGGCGACATTATAGGCTGCCATCCCCGCACCAAACGCAATCATCGTCGTCATCATTTTATTCATACGTTTCACCTCTTTAATAGACGTTAAATAAGTTTCTACTCACTTTGATAACGGTCTAGCATAGCGTTTCCGCTTTTCTCTCTTAAAGGGTGTAACGACGCTCTTCTTCTTCAAACAAATCGTCCAAGGAACTAAGTGACCCGTCTTCTTCGACTTGATGGGTATTGATTAGGCCTTTGTTTACTGAAAGTTCAATAAAGCAATTCCAACAATAATATTGGTTAATTCCAATTTTACCGATATCCTTGCTTTGACAATTGGGACACTTTAACATGGAAAGACACCTCACGTATTATTTACATCTACGATAATGGCATCCTTTCCGATTGCTAAGGGCTTCCCGGATTGAATGACTTGTTTGCCTTCCGTAAGATCCGAAAAGAAGCCATCCGTGATTTCGTACCCTATGATTGTGCCCAATTCCTCCTGAAAATATACATCTTTTAACAAACCAAGGGATTCCCCGCTTTTTGAAAGCATCATCATCCCGTCTAATGGCTGTTGATGTGTAAGTGTATATTGGGGGTCTTTCAGCTTTACTAAAGAGGCGTTATCCTCAATCATTACCCCATCTACACCGAAGGAAGCCACTTTTTGGATATCCAAAAAAAAGGATTGTTTGAAAAAAACGCCTTTTTTTACCAATAATCCGTCTACCCTGCCGGTGCTCGAGATACATAAATCACTTACCTCGCCAATTTTCTGACCGCTGTTTGTTTCAAAAACAGGCTGTCCTTTTAATAAAGAGAATGTCCGCAAAGAGTGTCCCACCTCCTGTGAACATTCATAGTGTTAGTCATTTGCCATGAAATCATAAGGTGAAACGTTTTCCATTCCAACCATTGGATTAGCCTGCATGAATTTTTCTTCGTAGGACATGGCAGAACCTATTTCTTCACCTTGGTCATTATTTTCTATCGCTGTATTTGATTCATACTTTTTACCAACATGTGAAGCAGGTGCAATCGACTCTTGCAGCTTTTGACACAAAGTAGTTTGGCGGGAGAGTTCATCCGCTCTTTCTACGCCCATTTTAAGAGCATCGACTTCACCGCAAAGAATTAAGGATTGTTTACTTCGTGTGATGGCTGTATAGATTAAATTTCTACGTAACATCCGATAATAACTTCTTGTCACTGGCAAAATGACAATCGGGAATTCACTGCCCTGCGATTTATGGACGGAGCAGCAATAGGCGTGGGTAATTTGAGTTAAATCTTGTCTGGTGTACTCGACTTCATTGCCTTCAAAGGAAATGTATATCATATCCTGTTTTTCGGTGTTTTCCTTCGCATAGATAATCGAGATAATTTCCCCAATATCCCCGTTAAAAACATTGCTTTCTGGTTGGTTCACCAGTTGGAGTACTTTATCACCAATCCGATATTTGACCTCACCAAAAGCAATTTCCTTTCTTTTACCATCAGGATTAGGATTAAATATTTCCTGTAATAAAACATTCAAGCGGTCAATTCCAGCCGGCCCCCTGTACATAGGCGCTAACACTTGAATATCCTTTGCGGAATAGCCTTTATTTTTCGCATTAAAGGCGACTTTTTCAACCACTTGTGCTACCTGGGCTGTTGAACATTTAATAAACGACCGATCTGCTTGCTTCTGAGTGATATCAGCGGGCAAGTAGCCTTTTTTAATTTCATGGGCAAGTTCAATAATCGAAGAACCTTCTGCCTGTCGGTAAATATCCGTTAACCGTACGGTTGGAATCCGTTCAGATGTGAGCAAATCTTTTAAGACCTGTCCCGGTCCGACCGATGGTAATTGATCTTCATCACCTACCATGATGACTTGGATATTTTCGGGAAGTGCCTTAAATAATTGATTCGCAAGCCATATATCGAGCATCGAGGTTTCATCTACGATGATAATTTTCCCTTCGAGCGGACTTGCATCGTCACGGTCAAATCCTTCTTGACCATTAAATCCAAGTAAGCGATGGATGGTTACCGCAGGGAGGCCGGTCGATTCACTCATCCTTTTAGCGGCTCTTCCAGTCGGGGCTGCTAATAAGAACGGAAAGGGTTCGCCTTTTTTCTGGTAATCCTTAAGCTCTAAGGAACAGCCATGCAGTTCTGAATAAAGTTCTACAATTCCTTTGATAACCGTGGTTTTTCCTGTCCCTGGTCCACCAGTTAGAATCAACATAGGCGACATTAACGCCGTTTGGATGGCTTCACGCTGCGAGGGTGCATATTGGACACCCAGTCGTTCCTCTAAACTTCCTAATGAGAGAAGAAATTCAGATTCTGGAAATTGATCCTTATATTCGGTCTGTTCGAGGATACGCTGGATATTTGTTACCAGCCCTTTTTCGGCAAAATATAAGGATGGTAAGTACACGCGTTTCTCTTCACCAATTAATTTGCCCTCTTCTTGCAGCTTGATGACTTCATTTGAAATATCTATGTATTCTATTTGATCGCGCTTGTTCTCTTCTAAAAGGTCTTTTACTTGTTCCAATAAGTCCTCAGCATGGATGTAAACATGCCCCGTCTGCATGCTTTCATTTTCAAGGATGTAGAGACAGGCTGCCTTAATCCGGTCAGGGTGATTCCCTGAAATCCCTAGTTGGTACCCGAGTTCATCCGCCCGGCCAAAACCGATTCCCTCTATATCTTCAACAAGTTTATAAGGATTCTTCTGCATAATTTCAAGCGTCTGTTCTTTATAGGCTTGATAAATCCGCATCGAGATTTGAGGTCCGAAGCCATATTGATTTAAAGCGACCATGACTTGCTCTAACCCTTGATGCTCCATTAATGTATCGTAGAGCATTTTTGCCTTTTCTGGAGGGAGTTTTGGAATGGAGTCGAGCAATGACGGCTGGTTGAGAATCTTTGAAATGGCGTCCTCTCCTAAGGTTTCAACAATGTTTTCAGCCGTCTTTTTCCCAATACCTTTAAACATCTCACCTGATAAATAGTTGATGACCCCTTGTTTCGATTGGGGCATATCTTTGCGGAAATGATTGGTATGAAATTGCAGTCCAAACTTAGGATGATCCTTAAATTCCCCGAAAAAGATATAGGTCTCCTGTTCATGGATTTTTGGAAAATAACCGGTGACCACAGCTTCTTTGTCCTCATAAGAATGATTGGTTTCATCGACTCTTATCCGTAAAACCGTGTAAAGGTTTTGTTCATTGTGAAAAATGGTGACAATCGGTCTGCCCTTTACAAATTTCCCCTGTTCAGCAAATAAATCCAACGTGTCTTGCTTCTCCATTTAGCTCCCTCCCTTCTATAAAATAATGAGTATTATTGATTGTTTTCTATTAATTTTTTCGCATGACCTGCGAGCAGATGGTCTGGTTGAATGTCGAGTGCTTTGTTTAACATTTCTAATGCTTTGGCTGGATTGTCTTGAAATGCGTAGGAGACACCTAAATTATAAAAGGCATCGGAATGTGTTGGATCCAATTCGATACATTTTTCAAATTGAATGACAGCTTCAGTGATGAATTCTAGTTGTGCAAGGCATAATCCGTATTGAAAACGAGCTTCCGCATCAGTTTCATTTAACTCCACACTTCTTTGTAGATAAGGGAGAGCAAATTTCCCTTGATCTAATTGAACAAGCGTCAGCCCTAACATGAAATAATTATCACTGGATTGCAGACCCTTTTTCATTGCAGTCTCAAACATATTCTTAGCTTCGTGTAATAGGTCCTTGCTAAATAACAAAGTCCCAATACTATAATAAGCAGCCGCAGCGTTATCATCTATTTCAATGGCTTTTTGATAAAAGTTAAGAGCCTTTTCGTCGTCCCCAACTGCAGAAAGTACATTTCCGAAATTTATATAGGCAACTGGGTCGTTTGGGTTTTCTTGAATGGCTTCATTAAAGGCCTTTGCCGCCTCTTCCAGATTGCCATCCTGCATGTATTGTACACCTAATTGGTTTTTATCCATTAGTACCACTCCAATCTAAGAGAAAGTATATCATATTTTATAAAAAAATAACCTGAACAAAAAAACCTGATTCCAATTGAGGAATCAGGCCTTCTATTATCCAACATAGGTTAAACGTTCACCATTTTTAAAAACATGATCAATCGTCCCACCGCCGAGACATTCATCACCATTGTAAAAAACAACCGCTTGTCCTGGTGTAATTGCCCGAATCGGTTCATCGAAAATAACTTCCACTTGATTATCTTCCAAGAGACGAACGGTTACGTTATTATCTTCCTGGCGATAGCGGAATTTTGCGGTACATTTAAATTCAGCTGGCTTTTCACGGTCGGATACCCAGCTGACACTGACAGCCGTAATCGAGTCTGAATAGAGTTTTTCATGATGAAAACCTTGACCGACATAAAGGATATTTCTTTCTAAATCTTTACCAATAGCAAACCATGGTTCACCTGAACCGCCTATCCCCAGGCCGTGACGCTGGCCAATCGTATGGTACATCAAGCCCTCATGCTTACCTTTGACTTCACCATCGAACGTCTCCATGTTCCCTGGCTGGGCAGGTAAATATTGACCTAAGAACTCTTTAAAATTCCGTTCGCCAATAAAACAAATCCCCGTGCTATCTTTTTTAGCAGCCGTGGCAAGGTTTGCTTCCTTCGCAATTTCCCGGACTCTTGGTTTTTCAAGATTACCAATTGGGAACATTACCTTACTTAATTGCTCTTGGGTCAATTGGTTCAAGAAATAGGTTTGATCCTTATTTTCATCCAGACCGCGCAGCATCTTATATTCTCCATCCCGATACTCAACTTGAGCATAGTGACCGGTCGCTAAATAGTCCGCTCCTAAATTCATTGCATGTTCAAGGAAAGCTTTAAATTTAATTTCCTTATTACACATAACATCCGGATTAGGGGTCCGTCCTGCTTTATATTCTTCAAGGAAGTAGGTAAATACCTTATCCCAATATTGTTTTTCGAAATTAACTGCATAATACGGAATGCCAATTTGGTTACATACACGTATGACATCTTCATAATCTTCTGTTGCAGTACAAAAACCGGTATCATCTGTGTCATCCCAGTTTTTCATAAAAATACCGATGACATCGTAGCCTTGCTGCTTCAACAAAAGTGCTGCCACAGAAGAATCTACTCCACCAGACATTCCGACTACCACTCTTGTATTTTTCGGATCTTTTGTTTCCAATGAATTTCACCTCTCTATTGCCAAAAGCTTTTACTAAATTTATTTTTTCAAACGAGTAACAATTCTAGCCGTTTCTTCCGCAGCCTTAACAACTTCTTCAATGGTTGTATTATAACCAAAGCTGAACCGAATCGAATTAGTTAATCGTTCTGAGTTTTTTCCAAACATGGCAACAAGCACGTGGGAAGGTTCAATTGAGCCCGCAGTGCAGGCGGAGCCGCTCGATACAGCAATACCTGCTAAATCAAGATTGACGAGCATTGCTTCCACACTTGTCCCAGGAAAGCTTAAGTTTAATACATGTGGCAAAGAGTTATCAAGTAATCCGTTTATGTTAAATTCTACATCTAGCTCTTGCAGCTTATCAATTAACGTTCGTTTCAGATCTAGGAATTGTTTGCGCTTTGCCTCACGATTTTCATTTGATATTAAAACAGCTTCATGAAAACCAACTATTGAGGCAATATTCTCCGTCCCTGCCCGTCTTTTTCGTTCTTGCTCACCACCGAAGGAACGTGGAGAAAGCTTAATATTAGATTTTGAAAAAAGGAAACCTACTCCTTTTGGTCCATTGATTTTATGGGCTGAGACAGATAATAAATCAATGAAACTTTGATTGACATCAATTTCTTCAACGCCATATGCTTGGACAGCATCCGTATGGAAGATTGCTTGATGATCTTTTAATAACAGTCCAATCTCCGTTATTGGCTGGAGTGTCCCTACTTCGTTGTTACCGTACATAATCGACACTAATATGGTATCTTCTCTTAGTGCAGCTTGAAGGTCTGCCAACGAAATTTGGCCACTATCATCGACGGGTAAATAAGTGACCTCATATCCTAGTTTTTCTAATTTTTGGCAGGCATGAAGGACAGCATGGTGCTCCACTTCAGTGGTGATTATATGTTTGCCACTATGTTGATACGTTTCAGCGGCTCCAAATAACGCCATATTATCCGCTTCTGTTCCGCCGCTTGTAAAAATAATCTCGGTTTCCTTTGCACCAATGCTGCCTGCTAACACCGAACGGGCCTGGTCAATCAGGTGACGGGCTTCCCTCCCATATGAATGGATGCTTGAAGGATTTCCGAAAGTTGATTGCATCACCTCAAGCATTTTTTCAATAACCATAGGATGCATAGGCGATGTTGCCGCATGGTCGAGATAGATTCGTTCCACATTTACACCTTCTATCAAAATAATTCTCAATGTTACTTTTTTACCCTAAATATAAAACATATATCCTTCTGGCGTTTCGTCATTACTATGATTCGCTAGGTCCTCTAAGGTCGTGTTGTCCAACACATCCTTAATAGCATCCCGAATTCGAATCCACAATTCCCGCTTAGCTGGTTCTTCATCTTCTATCCCTTCCACTGGGGCAATTGGTCCCTCTAATACACGGATCACATCACCTGCAGTAATTTTGGATGGGATGTTGGTTAGGATATAGCCGCCGTATGCACCACGAATACTTTTTACTAAACCCGCATTACGCAATGGGGCTATCAATTGTTCTAAATAATGTTCGGATAAATCATTCGCTTGTGCAATTGTTTTTAATGATATTGGACCCTCGCCGTGCTTTTTGGCAAGTTCAATCATAATTGTTAAACCATAGCGACCCTTTGTTGATATTTTCATATCGCACCTCTATTCGTATCTATAAAATTTAATTTAAAATCCATAGTAATTTGATAGGCATTAATTATATCATATTCTTCTTTAATATGCTTTTTCAACGGAAAATGGTAAAGTAAGGCTATATATAGTTAGATTGTTATTCGAATTTTGGAGAGATGTAACCATGCAGCAAAAGCCTTTAGCGTTTCGGATGCGGCCTAGAACAATTGAAGAAGTTGTCGGGCAGCAGCATTTGGTTGGCGATGGAAAAATCATATCAAGAATGGTGAAGGCAAAACAACTGACCTCGATGATTTTATATGGTCCGCCCGGTATAGGCAAAACATCCATTGCCAGTGCAATTGCCGGCAGCACCAAATATGCCTTTCGGACACTTAACGCCGTCACGAATAATAAAAAGGATATGGAAATTGTTGCCGCCGAGGCAAAAATGTCAGGAAAAGTCATTTTGCTTCTTGATGAGGTCCATCGTTTAGATAAAGGGAAGCAGGATTTTTTATTACCTTACTTAGAAAACGGCATGATCGTCTTAATTGGCGCCACCACCAGTAATCCGTATCACGCCATTAACCCAGCAATCAGGAGCCGCTGTCAGATCTTCGAATTAAAACCACCTACACCTGATGAAGTAAAATTAGCATTACATCGTGCCCTCGAGGATGAGGAACGTGGATTCGGAAAGATAAAAGTAGAAATTGTGAATGAAGCCCTGCTGCATTTTGCCCAGGGATCCAATGGGGACGTAAGAAGTTCTCTAAATGCCTTAGAATTAGCTGTATTATCAACGGATAAAGATGAACATGGCATCATTCATATCGATGTAAAGACAGCTGAAGAATGTTTGCAGAAAAAGAGTCTTGTTGCAGATAAAGACGGGGATGGGCATTATGATGTCCTCTCTGCCTTTCAAAAGTCGATCCGCGGGAGCGATGTCAACGCTGCACTCCATTATCTGGGCCGATTAATCGAAGCAGGAGACCTGCCAAGTATCAGCCGAAGATTGATCGTGATCGCCTATGAAGATGTCGGATTAGCTAATCCAACAGTTGGTGCACGCACGCTAGCTGCGATTGAAACAGCTGAGAGAATTGGCTTTCCGGAGGCAAGAATTCCCCTAGCAAATGCGGTGATTGAATTATGTTTGTCACCAAAATCAAACTCGGCTGTTTTGGCTATTCAGGCTGCACTCGAAGATATCCAAAAAGGCATCGTTGGCGAAGTACCTGACCATCTAAAGGATGCTCATTATAAAGGAGCAAAGGAACTAGGCAGAGGAATCGACTACAAGTACCCACATGACTATGAGAACGGCTGGGTTCCACAGCAATATCTACCCGATCGATTAAAACATAAACAATACTACCAACCAAAGAAAACCGGAAAATTCGAACAAGCCCTAGCAATCGTATACGAAAAGTTAACAAGGAAAAAATAGGGTGTCAGGCGCCATGTGAATTCTTCACATGGTGCCTGACACCCTTTTCTTTTTTATGAGGCCACATCACGTTTCTTAAAGACGGTGAAGGCAAAGAATTGGAATACCGCGAAGTAGATGAGTAACATGATGACTGAGAATGTCATTGACATCCCTTCGACCATAGGTGTCCCTTCTACATATTGCATAAGGTTTGTGTTTGCAAACAAGATGTATTTAGCCCAGCTAAATTTAAGAGACAATAGGACAGTAAATTGAGCCCCTGTGAACAATAAAAATAATGATAAGCCGATGGCTAAGGAACTGTTCCGGAATACAGATGAAATCATGAATGCCATCGTCGCTAACATAATCGTATCAATGGAACTTAATCCGTAATAGATTAACAAGTGTATAACAATCGGTTGTTCCGTTACTCGGCCATTAGAATAATTTAGATATGGAACAGCTTGGTCTGGCATTCCAAAAAGAAGTGCGCCCAGCAAAGCCGAGAAAACAAATAAAATGCCAAGCATTAATAACGCGAACAATAAGACAGTCAAATATTTAGAGATCAATATCTTGTTCCGGTTGATTGGTCGTATTAATAACAATTTGATGGTTCCCCAGTTGAATTCACTGGCGACAATTCCAGCTGAAATGATAATTGTAAATAATCCAGGCAGGATTATCAGTTGAGACGCATCTTTTACAAATGTCCAGACATTATATTTTTCGTGAAAGGAGATATGATGCTTGATACGGTAATCATTTATTGCGATTTCCTCTTTATAAAATTGCTTTTCCAGCTTTGAAGTGCTTTGTTCCATCTGCTTCTTTAATGCGTCATTTTCCTGCTGTAATGTCTGTTCCCAATTTTTATCGATGCTGATATCTTTTTCTTGATACTTATGAAAGATACCAAAGGCAGCAGTTATTACAACAAGAATGGCGATCATTACATAGGTTCCAGGTCGTTTAAAAATTTTCATCCATTCATTTTTAATTAAATTAACCACGGTTTGGCACCCCCTTTTCGGTTGTCAATTCAAGGAAACGATCTTCTAATGTCTTCGCAACTTCCCTGATTCCATAAACTTGAATATCCTCCGTTACGAAAGTTTTAATTAGTGTAGGAATTTGTTCCTTTGGAAGTTCGATCGTTAATCCATTCCTAGAAAGGTTCGCTCGAGCATTGGGATAGTGAACACCAATCAGCTGTAAGGCTTTATCAGCGGGGACTACTTCCAGTTCATGGGTCGTTTCAGAAGCAACGTGAACAAGTTCCTGGACAAGCTGTACATCAATTAAGCGGCCACTTTGGATAATGCCAATCCGATCACACATCATTTCCATTTCGGAAAGCAGATGGCTTGAAACAATCACAGCTAGATTTTTTTCACGTGCTAAGAGACGGACATAGTCGCGGATCTCTCGGATACCAGCGGGATCCAATCCATTTGTTGGTTCGTCCAAAATCAAGACTTGAGGGTCATGTAAGAGGCACTGAGCCAATCCTAGTCTTTGGCGCATTCCTAATGAATAGGTTTTTACCTTATCGTGAATCCGATCAGATAATCCTACTAGTTCTACTATTTCAGCAATCTTCTCTTTGGAAATACCATTTGCCATTCTGGCATAGTGAATCAAATTTTGGTACCCCGTCAAAAATTTATACATTTCCGGGTTCTCTACAATTGCACCAATATGACGAACAGCCTCTTCAAAATTAGTCTTTATGCTGGAACCGCCAACCTCAATGTCTCCAGATGTAATCGCCATTAACCCTACGATCATTCGAATTGTCGTTGTTTTTCCTGCGCCATTTGGACCTAAAAAGCCAAATACCTCTCCTTTATTTACTTGAAAGCTAATGTTATCTATAATGGTTCGACCTTTAATTACCTTCGTTACATTTTTCAACTCGACAATTTTTTCCAAACTCTCTCTCCTCACTATGTATTCTCACACTAGTTTATCTTATTCTAGAAAAATTTACCTCCCTAAAACTTCAAAATATAAGAAAAACCCCAAACCAATTAAGGTTTCAGGGCTCCATCAAAAGCTTATTTCTCATCTGATACACGTTGAATTTTGATGCTGCTTAATAATTGTCGCACCACATAGCTTGCCATAATCAATCCAGCAGCTGACGGAACAAAGGCGTTTGATGCTGGCGGCATTTGCGCTTTGCGGATGGGTGCATTTTCATTTCCTACTTCTTTTTTAATATCTTCACGAATCACAATCGGGCTTTCATCAGAGAACACAACAGGAATTCCTTTGTGGATTCGTTCCTTCCGCAGTTTTGTACGGATGACTTTGGCAATCGGATCCGTATGGGTCTTTGAAATATCCGCAATTTTAAAACGGGTTGGGTCCATTTTATTGGCTGCTCCCATACTTGAAATAATTGGAATATTCCTTTTTAAACATTCCTTCATTAAATGTATTTTATAAATAATCGTATCTGAAGCATCAACCACAAAATCTAAATTATGGCTAAAAATTTGTTCATAGGTCTCTTCTGTATAAAACATTTTTAAGGAAATAACTTCGCAGTCAGGATTAATATCTCGAATCCGCTCCTCCATAATTTCCACTTTCGGCCTTCCAACAGTGGAAAGCAATGCGATCAACTGGCGGTTGATATTGGTAATATCCACATCGTCTTTATCTATTAAAATTAACCGGCCGACGCCTGAACGGGCCAATGCTTCGGCTGCAAAAGAACCGACACCGCCGATACCTAAAACAGCGACCGTACTGTTCTTCATAATTTCTAGGCCTTCTTTACCGATGGCTAGTTCGTTCCGTGAAAATTGATGCAACATGATGTTCACTCCAATTATAAATTCGTTATGTTTCTTTTTCCCGATTAAAAATATATCATACACTCCACCAAAAACAAGCATCTTGATAGGATGAATCAAGTAAAAAGCAAAATAAAACCTCCCGAAATCTCCAGGAGGTTGAGCATTTTGCAATTGAAAAGAGTCCCAATTATGCCGTCACTTTTAACATCCTTAGTTTTGATCCCGCATTCAGCAGGGGGGTGCCCTGTTCCCGAAATTGTAAGTCCCCTTACCCGTATAAGAGTGGGGCATTTACGCAATCAGGAAACTCTAGACTCCCGAATAATTAATGTTCGGTCAAAACTTCAGGCAACGCAACGTACATCTCAGGACTCTTCTTTGTTGCTTTTATAATAGCATATTGAAAATCCGGATTCAAGGATTCATGAAAGCGAATTCCTGCTATTTTTTAACATTTAGTGACAGATGTAATTCCTTCAATTGGGCCTCAGAAACTTCCCCAGGAGCATCCGTTAACAAGCAGCTGGCACTAGCAGTTTTAGGAAATGCAATGGTATCTCTTAGGTTGGTGCTTCCAGCAAGAAGCATAACCAATCGGTCCAATCCAAGCGCGATCCCGCCGTGTGGTGGTGTTCCATACTCAAACGCATTCAATAAGAAACCGAATTGCTCATTGGCTTGTTCCGGTGTAAATCCAAGAATGTTAAACATTTTTTCTTGGATCGGACGCTCGAATATACGAAGGGATCCGCCGCCAAGCTCATATCCATTTAAGACAATATCATAGGCCTGTGCACGGACTTTTGACGGGTCAGAATCTAAATATTCAAGGTCTTCCCTAAATGGCATCGTAAACGGATGGTGAGCCGCGTAATAACGTCCTTCCTCCTCATCGTACTCAAGAAGCGGCCAGTCCGTTACCCATAAGAAATTGAATAAACTTGGGTCAATTAAATCTAAATCCCTGGCCAACTTTTGGCGAAGGGCACCTAAAGCATCGGCGACAACCTTTTTCTTGTCAGCAACAAATAAAAGTAAATCTCCTTCTGTTGCTTCAAGGGTCGCTTTAAGTGCTTGGGCATCCTCTTCTAAGAAGAATTTAGCAATCGGACCTTTTAGCCCTTCAGAATCGACTTTTAGCCACGCAAGCCCCTTCGCGCCATATACAGCAACGAACTCTGTTAAGGCATCAATGTCTTTACGTGAGTAATTGTCAGCGGCACCTTTCACATTGATTGCTTTTACTTGGCCTCCATTTGCAACTGCCGATGCAAATACTTTAAAGCCTGAATCCTTAACAATTTCAGAAAGATCGACGAGCTCTAATCCAAAACGAGTATCAGGTTTATCCGAGCCATAACGGCTCATTGCCTCGTCATAGGTCATCCGAGGGAATGCCTCAGGCAGGTCTACACCTTTTACTTCTTTCATTAACTTTGTCATCATCTTTTCCATCATTCCCATGATATCTTCCTGGCTTAAAAAGCTTGTCTCGATATCGATTTGGGTAAATTCTGGCTGACGGTCAGCACGTAAATCTTCATCACGGAAGCAGCGTGCAATTTGGTAATAACGTTCAATGCCGCCGACCATGAGCAATTGTTTAAAAAGTTGTGGTGATTGCGGCAGGGCATAAAACTCACCTGGATGAACACGGCTTGGCACTAAATAATCCCGTGCTCCCTCAGGAGTACTTTTTGTCAAAATAGGTGTTTCAATATCTAAGAAGCCTTCTCCATCAAGAAAATCTCTGATTTGCTTGGTCACTTGATGACGCATCTTTAGGGTTTCAAAAATAACCGGACGACGGAAATCAAGGTAACGGTATTTTAATCGGACATCCTCAGATGCATCGGTTTTATCAGAAATCATAAATGGCGGTGTCTTTGCTTCATTTATGATCGTTACTTTTTCTGCCTGTACTTCAATTCTCCCTGTTTTCAGGTTTTCATTGAAGGTTGCTGCATCACGTGCTACAACAGTTCCAACTATATCTAACACAAACTCGTTACGGATTGTTTCAGCAATTTGCAATGCTTCTTGTGATAAATCCGGATTAAAAACTACTTGAACAATCCCTGAACGGTCGCGGAGATCAATAAAAATTAATCCGCCAAGGTCACGTCTTTTTTGGACCCAACCCTTCAATGTTATTTTTTCACCAACTGCTGATTCTGGGACTTCCCCACAAAAATATGATCTGCCAAACATAATTATCCCCCTCTTAATCCTGTAACTCTTGGAACTGTTTAATAAAAGTTGCTAAATCAATTTCTACTTGCTCACCTGTAGCCATATTTTTTACATTGATTTTATTATTTTTAAGTTCTTCATCACCTAAAACCGCTACAAACTTAGCTCTTAGACGGTCGGCTGCTTTAAATTGAGCTTTAATTTTCCGATCCAAATAATCTCTTTCTGCTGAGAAACCTGCACGACGCAGCTGCTGTAACAATCCAACGGTGTAATCCTTCGCTTCCTCCCCAAGTGCGGCTAGGTAACAATCAATGCCTTCATTAACTGCAAGCTCAATCCCTTCTGCTTGGAGAGCCGCAATAAATCGTTCGATACTTAAAGCAAATCCGATACCTGGTGTTTCAGGTCCGCCAATTTCTTCTGCTAAACCATTATAACGGCCTCCGCCGCACAACGTGGTGATCGCTCCAAATCCTTCAGCATTACTCATAATTTCAAATGCCGTGTGGTTGTAATAATCGAGTCCGCGAACTAAGTTGGCATCGACTTCGAAAGGAATATCCAATTGGGTTAAATACTTCTGTAATTTTTCAAAATAATCCTTTGAAAAATCATTAAGGAATTCAAGAATCGATGGTGCTGTTTTCATCAATTCATGGTCACGGTCCTGCTTACAATCCAAGATTCGGAGTGGATTTTTCTCAAGTCGATTTTGACAATCATGACAAAACTCACCGATTCTTGGTTTGAAGTGATTGACAAGTGCATCGCGGTGAGCGCTGCGGCTTTCCTTATCACCCAGGCTATTAATAATCAACTTCAGCTTTTTTAAACCCATTTCTTTATATAGGTTCATCGCAAGGGAAATGACTTCTGCATCAATGGCAGGGTCATTACTCCCTAATGCTTCAATTCCGAATTGAACAAACTGGCGAAAGCGCCCTGCTTGCGGACGTTCATATCGGAACATCGGTCCCATATAGTAAAGCTTGACCGGCTGATTAGCCAGCCCGAACATTTTTTTCTCCACATATGAACGGACAACTGCTGCGGTACCTTCTGGGCGTAGGGTTAGACTACGTTTGCCACGGTCTTCAAATGTATACATTTCTTTCTGAACGATATCTGTGCTATCGCCAACGCCTCTTGAAAAAAGATCTGTATGTTCGAATATTGGGGTGCGAATCTCTTTATATTGATATTTCTCACAAAGTTCACGCGCTTTAGCTTCAATCAGTTGCCACTTTTCTACCTCTCCAGGTAAAATGTCTTGCGTTCCCCGAGGAATGCTAATGGACATAGTGGAAAACCTCCTTATTTTTTCTTATGTAAGCAGATGGAATTATTACTATTTTCCTAAATAAAAACAAACAAAAAACTCCCATCCCTTGTATGAATACAAGGGACGAGAGTTTGATTAATCCCGCGGTGCCACCCTAGTTGAAGGCATGAACAACATGCACTTCCTCTTTAACAGTTAACGCCTGCTACGTTCTTCTCCTACTAGAGGGTACCCTTTTTCAGAGAGAAGCCTACGGAGTGTTCATTCATTAAGTTCCATGTAGAAATGCTTTCAGCCCAGGACATTTCCTCTCTATTCATGAGTTTGCTTAATTACTATGCTCCATCATTGGTATATCACAATATGTCATTTTATTTAATTAATATTACGGAGCATCGCAGATATTGTCAATAGCCAATTATGATCTTTCTAAATGTTTTTTTAACTTTCTGACATCACCCACTGTTATTCCGAATTCTGATGCGAGTTCAAACGAGTTTGCATGCTGTTCCTTTTGAATAAAATCATGAAAATCAACACCGAAAAGCCGTCCATCCATAGATTGGATGTTCATTCCTTTTTCACTTGCTCTCACTTCTAATCACCTCAGCCTTTTCATCATTACTCATATTATCTCCACCAATCGTGAAAAACTTGCATCCTGATAGGATTTTCTCACCAAATTGGTCAATATTAGCAATTTAGGCATGATTTTCAGCTTTTGATACGCTAAAATAATAGAATAGAAAAGGAGGGCTTTATGGTCAAAAAAGGTAGTTTATGGGTATTATCTATTATTCTTATTTTTATAACTTTTATGCCTCATGGTAAAAGTGTGGCAGCAACAGAGTCCATTACGATTTCCACCGATAATGTCAATCTTCGCGGCGGTCCAGGTCTAAGTTACCCACTAATAAAAATTGTATATCGGGGCGAAAAGTATCCGATTGTGAAAGAACAAGGCGATTGGATCGAAATTGAACTTGCCAATGGCCAAACAGGCTGGCTCGTTAATTGGCTCGTCACCAAAGAAACCAATTCGGCTATAAAAACTAATTACGGTATGGTGAATGCTGATACCTTAAATATGCGCCAGGAACCTTCCGCATTAAGCTCAGTTGTTGGGAAACTTACCTATGGGACAAGCGTCACCATATATTCGAAACAAGATAATTGGCTGGAGATTGGTTTTTCAAATGTAAGAGGCTGGGTTATCTCTGATTTTATTGACGTCCAAGCAGCAGGTGACACATCTTCAGGTACGGCAAAAAGGAATGGCTTAATTGGAACAGTAACAGCCGACAGCCTTAGTGTCCGCTCAAGTGCCTCATTGAATTCCAACCTAATTGGAACTGTAACTATGGGGCAACGTTTTACGATCGTAGAAGAATTGAATAATTGGGCAAAGATAGAGTACCAGTCTGGTAGTTTCGGGTGGGTAGCTGGTTGGTTTCTCGAGAAAGAGACTTCCAAAACTCAAACTGGACAAACCGTGAAGGAAACTATTATTACGATAATAAATAACGGGACAAATATCCGCAAAGGTCCAGATGTACAGTCAGATGTTATCGAACGGACCAATACAGGTGCAGCATATTCCGTAAAAAACATCATCAATGATTGGTATGAAGTTAAGTTAGAAGACGGAAGAATTGGTTATATTGCTGGCTGGCTGGTTTCCATTAACGGGAACAACCCACAGATTAAAAAGCAAGGCGCTGAAGGCTATCTTAAAAATAAAACGATTGTCCTTGATCCAGGGCATGGCGGTACGGATAAAGGGGCAACGGGTGTCAGCGGAACATATGAAAAAGACCTTACACTTCGGACGGCACAACTTTTGTCAGATAAATTAATGGCAGCAGGGGCTAATGTTTACATAACGAGAATAAATGATTCTTACTTACAACTAGCCTCTCGTGTGAATATAGCAAGTTCCTACAATGCGGATGCCTTTATCAGTCTCCATTACGATAGCAATGTTGATCCAAGTACCCGCGGTATGACTGGCTATTATTATCACTCTTATCAACAAGCCCTTGCTGAATCCATTTTTGCATCAACCGTCGGTCAAACGAAAATGACTAGTCGGGGGGTCCGTTTTGGTGATTTCCATGTCATCCGTGAAAATAGTCAAAAAGCTGTTTTAATGGAACTAGGCTATTTAAGCAATCCAGCTGAAGAAATGGTAATAACATCTGCTGGATTCCAAGAAAATGCGGTAGCGGGGATGTTTGATGGACTGGCCCGCTACTTTAAAGAAAATGAATAAACTTCGAAAAAAAAGGCTCAGCACTTGATTAAGTGCTAAGCCTTTTTTATGCTTTACTATCAATAATCAACGTTACGGGACCGTCATTGATTAGTTCAACATCCATCATCGCACCGAAAATACCGGTTTCCACACGGATGCCTTTTTCACGAAGCAAGCTATTAAAAACCTCATAAAGTTCAACAGCCTGTTCTGGACGTGCCGCACCCATGAAATTAGGCCTTCTTCCCTTTCGACAATCCCCGTAAAGGGTAAATTGCGAAACGGAAAGAATTTCACCACCGACATCCATTAAAGAAAAATTCATTTTTCCGTCTTCATCTTCAAAAATACGGAGATTAGCAATTTTATCAGCAAGATAGGCAGCGTCTTCTTGTTTGTCTTCATGGGTTACACCGACAAGCAGGACTAGTCCTTTGGTTATTTGCCCCGTTACTTCCCCAGCAACGGTTACGCTGGCATTTTTACTTCTTTGCACAACAACACGCATTCTGAAACTCCTTAATTCATCATTCGACGTACTGAATAGATATCTGGGATCTGTTTAATGCGTTCGACCACCTTTTGCAAGTGGGCCACATTATGGATAGCAATCGACATGTTTATCGTAGCCATTTTATTCCGATCTGTTTTACCAGAAACCGCAGAAATATTCGTTTTTGTTTCATTTACCGCTTGAAGCACCTCATTCAGAAGCCCTCTGCGGTCATAGCCGCTAATTTCAATGTCAACATTATATTCTTTCCGGTCATTTAAAGATGATTCCCATTCAACCGGAATTAACCTTGACTGTGCATCATTCGAATCAATATTCGTACAGTCCGAGCGATGAACAGATACCCCGCGGCCTTTAGTAATAAAACCTACGATTTCATCTCCAGGTACAGGGTTACAGCATCTTGATAAGCGAATCAATAAATTATCGATGCCTGATACTCGGACACCGGATTCCCGCTTTTTCGTTGCTGGGAAAGTCTTTAAATCCGTAATGGCATTCGTAATATTCGAACTTTGTTCTTGATCCCTCTTTTTACGCCATTTCTCAGTTAGACGGTTTGCCACCTGTAAGGCCGTTACTCCATTATAGCCCACCGCTGCATACATATCTTCTTCATTGGAAAAATTAAACTTTTCAGCAACTTTTTTCAGATTGTCTGTAGTTAATATTTCTTTAATATCAAATTCCATATTACGAATTTCTTTTTCAACTAACTCTTTACCTTTATCCACATTTTCATCACGGCGCTGTTTCTTAAAGAAGGCCCGGATCTTGTTTTTCGCTTGTGATGTTTGCGCAAGCTTCAACCAATCCTGACTTGGGCCGTATGAATGTTTGGAAGTAAGGATTTCAATAATATCGCCAGTCTTGAGTCGATAGTCAAGGGTAACCATTTTGCCATTCACTTTTGCACCTATCGTCTTATTGCCAATTTCAGAGTGAATTCGATAAGCAAAATCAATAGGAACAGAACCAGATGGCAACTCAATTACATCACCTTTTGGCGTAAATATAAACACCATATCGGAAAATAAGTCGATTTTCAATGACTCCATAAACTCTTCCGCATTAGCGGTATCATTTTGAAATTCAAGGATCTCTCTAAACCAGGTTAGTTTTTGTTCAAACGTGGTGGTATCATTCATTGCTTCTTTGCCCTCTTTATACGCCCAGTGAGCAGCAACCCCGAATTCGGCTATCCGATGCATTTCCTTCGTCCTAATTTGAACTTCAAGCGGATCTCCCTTTGGGCCAATTACAGTGGTGTGCAACGATTGATACATATTCGGTTTAGGCATCGCAATATAATCCTTAAACCGGCCAGGCATCGGTTTCCAGCAGGTGTGAATGATTCCTAGGACAGCATAGCAATCTTTAATACTGTTCACGACGATGCGGACAGCTAGTAAATCATAAATTTCACTGAATTGCTTATTTTGCAATGCCATTTTTCGGTAAATACTATAAATATGCTTTGGGCGGCCAGAAAGTTCTGCTTTAATAGCCACTTCTCCCATTCGGCTTTTTACTTCGTCAATGACATCCTCTAAATATTGCTCGCGTTCAGCACGCTTCTTTTTCATTAGGTTAACAATTCGATAGTATTGCTGCGGATTTAAATACCTTAATGCTGTATCTTCGAGCTCCCATTTAATCTTAGAGATCCCAAGACGATGTGCCAAAGGTGCAAAAATTTCAAGTGTTTCATTTGAAATCCGACGCTGCTTTTCTACAGGAAGATGTTTAAGTGTCCGCATATTATGCAAACGGTCGGCAAGCTTAATCAGAATAACCCGGATATCCTGAGCCATGGCCACAAACATTTTTCTGTGATTTTCTGCTTGCTGTTCCTCGTGAGATTTATATTTAATTTTCCCTAATTTTGTTACACCGTCGACAAGCATCGCCACTTCGTCATTAAAAGCTGTTTCGATATCTTTTAAGGATACACTCGTATCTTCTACGACGTCGTGAAGAAAACCAGCAGCAACCGTAGCAGGATCCATCTCCAAGTCAGCTAAAATGCCCGCAACCTGGATGGGGTGGATAATGTAGGGTTCTCCCGATTTTCGATATTGTTCACGATGAGCATGTTTTGCGAATTCGTATGCATTTTTTACTAATTCAACATGTTCCTCATTTAAGTAGTTCCGAGTCTTGTCGATGACTTGGTCGGCTGTCAACACTAAATCATTCGCCATGAAATCACCTTTATTTTCGTCTCAATTTATTTATATAAATGTCATTCGCTAAAAATTAGTTTCTTGAATATGAACGATTGTTACTATTATCGAAAAAAATAGCCAAGATGTAAAGGGATTGAGAAGTTTTTTTATTCTGCTCTGTTAATTTGACTGTTGATTTCCGTTCCAGGCACTTCGCTTTCCGCGGGCGTTGCGGGGAGCCTCCTCGGCGCTTTTAGCGCCTGCGGGGTCTCCCCTGCCCCGTACTCCCGCAGGAGTCTTCGCGCCTGGAACGAAGGTCAACAGAGTGCCAAAATAAATAATATCCTCTAACATAGTCTTTAATTATATAAAGAGAGCACTCGCGCTTCGAGTGCCCTCACTAATGGTTAATAATGCATTAATGTTAAAACATCATAACCATCAAGTTTTTGTCTGCCTTCTAAATAGCTTAATTCAACTAGGAAAGCGATACCGGCAACAACACCGCCAAGTTGCTCCACTAATTGAATCGTAGCATCAATTGTTCCACCAGTAGCTAATAAATCATCCGTGATAAGGACGCGTTGCCCTGGCTTAATAGCATCTTTATGGATGGTTAGAATATCCTTTCCATATTCAAGACCATATCCTACCTTAATGGTTTCTCTAGGAAGCTTTCCTTCTTTACGAACAGGGGCAAAACCAATACCTAAGGCATAAGCCACAGGACAACCAATAATGAAACCACGGGCTTCAGGTCCAACGATAATATCAATCTTACGTTCTTTGGCGTATGCAACGATTTGGTCTGTTGCATATTTATATGCTTCACCATTATTCATTAACGGTGTAATATCTTTAAATTTAATACCCTCTTTTGGCCAGTCAGGCACAATTGTAATAAATTCTTTTAAGTCCATTCTGTAATTGCCTCCTCAAATTCAACCGACTCTTGAATTACTTGATCGAACCAGCCTTTTAATTCCTGAAAGGACGAAAATAATAACTCTCTTTCCAGTTCATATTGTGCTTGTTTTAACTGATAGGTTCGAGAGTCAGTTAGGTCACGCTTTTGCGCTCCAGTTTTTAAAGTAATAAATCCATTGTTTATTGTAACAAAATCCAGGTCAGAAAACACCTTTGACATAAAGTTAATGGTTTCCTGCGACCAACCGCGGTGTTTAGCAAGATCATCAGCATTACGTTTAAGATCAATCGGCCCCTTCTTTAAGAGAAAAGCATAAAACCATTTAAAATGGTCTCGGGTCGGAACCGTACTAAAGAAATCACTCGACTCTTTATAAAAATAAGCATAAATCCTCGCAGGTTGTTTCCCTTTAAATAAAACCTTGAGAATCTCTTTGGAGGATGGAAAATCAACCAGAACAATGTTTGCCTTTTTCCCATCGAAAGCTTTTGCTGCTTCTATATCCTGAATTAGAATAGTCTCGGGCATCAAATTAGGGTTTATTTTTTCAAGGTGCTCTTCATTAAAAATAATAAATTTCCGATTTTCCGCTGGGACTGTATTTGAAAGACTGTTGATTCGCTTTTGTCCTCGATAATCAAATAATTGCCATGACTCAACTGCGATATCATGGATAAAAATTTGTGGTTTACGTATATTGTTCCATTCGTTGACAGATAATTCTCCAATTAACGAAATTTTTGATGCAGGTGAGATATGGTCCACCAGGTGGCCCAGTCCAAAACCGACGCCATCCAGATTTGCATCCTTCTCTTTTACAAGGAGCTTTAAATGGTTTTGCTCACTGCCGATTTTTCTCATACTTGTGATATCCACATTATTTATTAAAACTTTTGGCTTAGGATTGTCCATACCAAAAGGAGCTAAAAGACTCATCTCATCTAAAGAAGATAAATTTACATGTTCCAGCTGGACTTCCTCATCAAGATAGGTGACCGGAATAAAATCTTCATCCGTAAGCTGCTCCTCTGCCAGTGAATTCAATCGTGTGCGGAGTCCAGCAACATCTTCTAGTTTTAAGGTCATTCCTGCTGCCATTGGATGTCCGCCAAAGTGAGGAAGTATGTCACGGCAGGTTGATAAATTCTTAAAGAGATCAAAACCAGCAATACTACGGGCAGAACCCTTAGCTACCCCTTTTTCTGGATCAAAATTCAAAATAATTACCGGACGGTAATACTTTTCAACCAGACGGGAGGCAACAATTCCTATAACACCAGCATTCCAGCCTTCCTTACCGATGACAAGAACCTTATTGGTATCAATTGGGAAGTGTGTTTCAACCTCTTCCATTGCCTCAGTCGTAATTGCATTAACAATAGACTGTCTTGACTTATTAAGGTCATCCATTTCCGCTGCCAAGGTCTCTGCCTCAATCGGGTCATCTGTTAAGATAAGCTGGACGGCAAGGTCAGCATCTTCTAAGCGGCCCACGGCGTTAATCCTTGGTGCGAGTGTAAAACCAATCGTTTCTTCATTTATTGACAGTGGATCAACCCCTGCCAGTTTTAATATGGCTTTCAAGCCAATATTTTTGGTTGTTTTTAACTTTTCAAGTCCTTTTTTAGCAATCAGTCGATTCTCATCTTTTAGAGAGACTAAATCAGCAATTGTCCCAATTACAGCAATCTCCAATAAATGCTCTGGTACTTTTCCATAGAGGGCATGGGCTAATTTAAAGGCAACACCTACTCCAGCCAACTCTCGAAACGGATAGGTACTATCGGGGAGCTTTGGATGAATAATTGCAAGTGCCGTTGGTAATACCGGACCTGGCTCATGGTGATCAGTAATAATTAGATCTAATCCAAGCTCTTCGGCAACGGCTGCCTCATGTACAGCAGATATTCCAGTATCCACAGTAATAATCAACTTTATTCCATTTTCCGCTGCATGGCGGAATGCAGTCTCATTCGGACCGTATCCTTCAGTGAAGCGGTTAGGGATATAAAATTGAACATTGGCTCCAAGATCTCGAAGTGTAATCATTAATACGGATGTACTGCTTACTCCATCCGCATCATAATCACCAAAAATAAGAATCGGCTCTTGCTGTTCAATGGCTTGACGAATTCTATTTACAGCTATATCCATCCCTTTTAGAAGAAAAGGATCGTGAAACTCTTCCTTTCCAAATAAAAAATACCGTGCTGATTCAACGGTATCAAAGCCACGGTTAACAAGCAGTGAAGCGACAAGAGGCGTAATTTTCAATTCAGTTTCAAGCTTTTTTATTAGTTGCTCATCGGATTTCCGAACAATCCATCTAGTTTTCGAACTTAACATGTGTATGTTCACCCCTCAGACTTTCTCATTATACAGGAGTACAGGACAGGATTCAATGAAAAGACAAAACCGCAGAGGATCTGCGGTTTGTTTCGAAAACTTACACTTGTGGTTGATCAGAGTATTTTCTTTTTTCTTTTACCGTTTTAATAACGCCTTTCTTCTTCAATTCTTTACACTTCATAACATACCATAAAGAACCTGCGACAAAGACGGAAGAATAAACACCGATTACCAATCCTACAAATAATGCGATGGAGAAATTGAGAATTGATGGGCTTCCAAAAATCATTAAGCACAATACAGTAATTAGGACGGTTAAAACAGTATTAAATGACCGGGTTAATGTTTGACGAATACTTACATTGACCACATCAGCAATATCTTGAACAGTTTTGAGTCGTTTTTTCTTTTGCATATTCTCACGAATTCTATCAAAAGTAACAATCGTATCATGATTGGAGTAACCAATAATCGTTAAAACTGCTGCAATAAAGGTTAAATCTACTTCTAGTCTTGTGATACTGAAAATGGCAATCATGAAAAAGGCATCATGAAGGATGGCAGCAACCGCTGCGATTGCCATATATGCTTCAAATCGGATCGATACATAAAGAATGATACCGATTGATGCTAACAAGACGGCAATAAAGGCATTCTTCGCCAGTTCTTTACCAACAGTTGGAGAAACTGTGCTGACATTCGGCTCAAAGCCAAATTGCTCTTTAAAATCTGCTTTTAACGTAGAAATTTCATCTTTAGAAAGGACTCCAATCATTCGGACTGCCCCAATTTGCTTTTTATCACCAGAAATAACGATATCGTCTGGATCTAAATGATGCTTCGTAAATGCATCTTCCACCTGTTCGGTTGTTAAAGGTGTTTTCGATTGGACCTCTACTCGTGTTCCACTTGAAAAATCAATCCCTAAATTCATACGGAAAATAGCGATTGCGATAATCCCAGCTACAATGAGAACTCCCGAAAGGATAAATACTTTATTTCTAAGTTTTACAAAATCAATTTTATCAAAACGAGTAGGTAGATCAACTGTATCTACATTATCGTTAATAGATTTAATTTGGGACTTGCGTACAGCAAACCAACCTGGTTTGTTATTTAAGAAACCACTGTGAACCCATAGCCCGAGCAATAACCTCGCACCATAAACATTTGTAAGAAAGCTCATAAGGACACTCACGATTAACATGGTCGCAAAGCCTTTTACCGAACTTGTCCCGTAAAAGAATAACACACCTGCTGTTAAAATTGTCGTTAAGTTTGCATCAAGAATAGCGGTAAATGCATGCTTCTCACCAGCCTGGAATGCTGATTTAATGGATCTGCCAACTTTTAATTCTTCTCTAATCCGTTCATACGTAATAATATTGGCATCGACGGCCATACCAATCCCGAGGATAATCGCGGCAATTCCCGGTAAAGTCAGAACCCCATTCATCCAATCGAAAATTAATAGAACTAGATAAGTAAAAATAGTTAGTGTAACGGTAGCAATAAGGCCTGGAAAACGATAATAGAAAATCATAAACAGATAGATAATAATGACACCGATGATTCCTGCGAAAATCGTATCATGTAATGCTTGTTCACCGAACTTCGCTCCAACAGAGGTGGAATAAACCTCATCAAGTTTAACAGGTAACGAACCCGCATTTAAAAGTGATGACAAAGTTTGAGCTTCTTTAGATGTGAAACTACCAACAATTGAAACTGTATTTTGATTAAAGATTTGATTTACAGTTGGTGCTGATAAATACTTAGGATTTGCCTTTGTTACCTCTTTTTTGAAGGAATCTTTTCCTTCTTCAAAATCAAGCCAAATAACAAGAACATTATTAGGTGCCATATTCTTTATTTGTTCAGTTACCTTGCGGAACTTATCGGCACTCTTTAATGTTAGGGAAACGCTTGGTGCTCCGTTTTCATCAAATGTTTGCTTGGCACCGCCTTGTTTTAAGTCGGAACCATCCATCATCAATTTATCATTGGCATCCCTGAAGGTAAGATTTGCTTGTGTAGATAAGATTTCACGAGCTTTATTCTGATCTGTGACACCAGCAAGCTGCACACGAACGCGATTCTTTCCCTCAATCTGGATACTCGGTTCACTGACACCAAGGACATTAATACGCTTATCAAGTGCTTCAGCGGTACTAGCCATTACATTTTTGTCAATTTTTTGTCCTTTTTTTGCTTCCTTCACATCGTACAGAACTTCAAATCCACCTTGAAGATCCAGTCCAAGTTTCATATTGTTTAGGATGTTCTTTGTTGTTGCCCCCATTGTGCTTCCGATAATTAGGACCACAAGTAAGAAAGCAACGATTCTACTGCGCTTTACCATTATGTATTGTTCCTCCTTAATGCATGTGCATCGGCACTGTTCCGTCTAATCCTTATATGAAAATAAGAAAAAAGTCACTTCCTTCATTATGAAAGAATATGGATTGGCTGTCAATTTACAATAATATGAAGGTCTATCTTATTTCTATTTTAAAAGTTCCTTCAATTCATCTTCATCATCCATGGAGAAGTCGGAAGCTTTATAGGCCTCTATCGTCGCAAAATTGAGATAATCACTTGCTTTAACAGACAGAATTTCTTGGATCATTTCGTACAGTTTCATTTCTTTCTTGATTTTTTTCCACTTTTTCTTAATTAAAAAAACCCAAAATTCCTCCTCTGTTACCGAATCAAGCCCTAGCAACTGAAACTCTATAAGTTTACTCGCTACGGCTGGCTGGACTTGGGAGCGAAAATGTTCGAATCTGTGACTTTCATCCATTACGACTGCCTCCTTGGAAAATCTCCCCATTAATTGAACCTTGCCAAAAAGCTGATACAACTTGTCATGCTTTGTCCACCCTTACGCATATAGTTAATTGTATATGAATTCTTCTTATTTGAGAAGGTGGGAATCAGCATGTCGAAGTTTTTAAAAGGGACCTTTATCCTATTAATCGCAGGCCTTGTCACAAGAGTCCTTGGTTTCATAAATCGGATTGTTATAGCTCGGAGTATAGGGGAAGAAGGAGTGGGCTTATACATGATGGCGTTTCCTACCTTTATTCTAGTAGTGACGCTCACTCAGATGGGACTGCCTGTAGCTATTTCAAAAAATGTGGCCGAGGCAGAAGCGAAGGGAAATTTTGCAGAGATTAAAAAAATTCTGGTTGTCTCCCTAGCGATAACGATTTCTCTGTCCCTTATTTTTACCCCTGCACTATTATTACTTGCACCACTGCTGTCGAAAACATTGTTTACCGACCCGCGGACATTTTATCCTTTAATTGCGATCGCTCCAGTCGTTCCCGTGATTGCGATTTCCTCAGTGTTAAGAGGGTACTTTCAAGGAAGACAACAGATGCGTCCGTCTGCAATTTCACAAGTTTTAGAACAAATTGTTCGAATTTCCCTGATTGCCGTGATGACAAGAGCATTTCTTCCTTATGGAATTGAATATGCAGCCGCTGCTGCCATGATCGCTTCTGTGATTGGTGAACTTGTCTCACTTATTTATTTAATGACAACTTTTAAATTAAAAAAACGATTTAGGCTTCGGAAAAAATTCTTTCAATTTGTTCACAGTGGGAAACAAACATTTAAAGACTTAATGGATATTGCCTTACCAACCATGGGAAGCCGAATGATTGGTTCGGTGGCATGGTTTTTTGAACCTATTGTTGTGGTTCATAGCTTAGCCCTTGCAGGTGTCGTCACCGTCGAAGCAACCAAACAATATGGGGCCTTAACTGGTTTTGCCATGCCGCTATTGATGTTACCGTCTTTCATCACTTTCTCTTTAGCCACTTCACTCGTCCCGGCGATTAGTGAAGCCAATACCCAAAACAACAAGAAGTTAATTGAATATCGATTACAACAAGCTTTAAGGTTTGCCTTCTTATCAGGTGGATTGGCCGTTGTTGTTCTCTATGTATTGTCTGACCCGTTAATGCAACTTATGTATGGCTCAGCAAAGGGCTCTTATTTTATTCGATTGATGGCTCCTTTCTTCCTATTCTATTACTATCAAGGTCCATTACAAGCAGTATTGCAGGCGTTGAATCTTGCCCGGGCTGCTATGATTAATAGTCTGATTGGGGCCATCGTTAAGACAGCCGTCATCTTTTTATTGGCATCCCAAGCTTCCTTTGGTATTAATGGGGTGGCAATAGGCATTCTCGTCGGCTTTGTTTTAGTGACCATTCTTCACTTTGCCACTGTACTAAAAAAGATTTCCTTTTCGTTTTATGTTCGTGATTATGTAAAGGGATTTCTTGTTATGGGTGGATCTGGCTGGCTTGGATATTGGTCATTTGCACACCTATTTCTAAATGAAGTGTTAACCATAAGAGTCCTATTATCATTACTAGCTATGACTATTTCCTATATTGTTTTGGTTCTAATGTTAGGTCTAATTAAAAGGGATGAACTAAAACGGATTCCTTGGATTGGAAATTTATTTGTATAAAGAAATAAGACACGCCCACGCGTGTCTTTTGTTCATTCATCCTTTAAATCAATAAAGAACTTTCCGTTTTCATAGCTACAAAAGGAGATCTTTTTAACATCCCGATAGCCCTGTTTTTTCAACTCCTGCCGCAGCCAGAGATTTGTTTTATTAATTCTAAGTAAATTTTCATCATCAATATTCCCATCTAGTATTAAAGGAATCGTAATATCGCCTTGCTGAGATTCTGCGTTTTCATTCTTTATCTTTTCAATGACGGACAAACTTCCAGAGGATTCAAGAATTGCAAACTCAACGTCAGCAATACTACGGATGTCCTTTTCACGGAGCTGTGTCATTAAATCATCAAAATTGTACCGCTGCTTCCGCATTGCTTTCTCATCAATTTTCCCCCGATTAATAATAATGCTTGGCTGTCCATCAATGAGATTACGAAATTTTTTACTTTTTAAAGAAATGAGTGCTAGAAGTATTTGAATGAGCATTAGTAAAATCATGGGGACAACTGTATAAATTAAAGGATCCTTTGGTTCATCGATTGAAACAACAGCCATTTCACCAATCATGATAAAAACAACGAGATCCAGAATACTTAATTCTCCAATTTCCCTTTTCCCCATAACACGAAAAATAACTAGGATAAGTACATAAAAAAACAATGTTCGAAACACAATCGTCACATATTCTTCCATAACTGTCGCCCCTTTTTTTACATTCAACGATATTGTTTGCATTTTAAAGTGAAAAATTAGCGGAATAAAATACCAACACCCTCTTCCGTTTGAAAAATTCTATAAAATTTATTCTACTTTTCCCATTCCACGAATACGCTTGTACTAGGAAGAAAGTTCACTAGGGTCTGGCACTATAGAGTATATATAAATGCCAGCCTAAAGGGCAATTGAAGGGGGAGAGTTAAAATCGAATCAAAAAGCTTTGGCACTTCCATTCTGTACGGATTAATTTTTATTCTCGTTTTTGCTGTAATTAGCAGCCTAATATTTGCGTTTATTCTTAGGTTTACGTCTGCACGTGAAGTATCGCTTCAATACGTAGTTACGGCACTATCTTTTATCGGGCTATTCGGAGGTGGTTTCTTATCCGGTGGAAAAAGAAAAGAAAAGGGCTGGCTTATTGGGGGAATGACTGGCTTAATCTACTCGGTCATTGTCTTTTTGTTCCAGTACTTAGGATATGATCGCTTGTTTGATGCCGAACAAGTCATTTACCATACTTGCTACACATTAATTGCGATGATGGGTGGTATTTTAGGAGTAAACATTTCTACAAACAATTCTCGAAGATCTGTGTAATCTAAATAAAAGGAAGCCGACTTGCGGCTTCCTTTTTTGCTAGTTATTATTTTGAAAGGTTTACGCTTTCGCCTGCATCAGCAGTGACTTCACGAATAGCATTACGGTCAAATGTAAGACGGCTTCCGTCACCACATTTAATAACGGCTTTATTATCATCAATTGAATCTATAAAACCATGTAGTCCACCAATCGTGACGATTTTATCACCCTTTTTTAAATCGTTTTGCATTTGCTGAACCGCTTTTTGGCGCTTTTGTTGCGGGCGAATTAATAGGAAATAAAATAACACAAACATTAATATTAATGGAATGATTGTACCAATTCCTCCAGACATCCTGTTTCCCTCCTTTCAATATACATCTATTAGAAATTTTTCGCGTTCGGTTTGTTAAAACCATAACGTTCAAAAAATTCTTCTCTGAAATCACCAAGCCGGTCTTCCATGATGGCTTGTCTGACTTTCTCCATTAATCTTAACAGAAAATAAAGATTATGGTAAGACGTTAAACGAATTCCAAACGTTTCATCGCATTTTATTAAGTGGCGGATGTATGCACGGCTGTAATTTCGGCAGGTGTAGCAATCACAATTTTCATCGAGTGGTCCAAAATCTCTTGCGTATTGAGCATTTTTCACAACAAGTCGTCCTGTGCTGGTCATCAATGTTCCATTTCTGGCAATTCGTGTTGGCAATACACAGTCAAACATATCAATTCCGCGAATCGAGCCGTCAATTAATGAATCTGGTGATCCCACTCCCATTAAATAACGCGGTTTATTCGTTGGTAACAATGGTGTTGTAAACTCAAGGACACGGTTCATGACGTCTTTTGGCTCACCGACAGACAATCCTCCAACAGCATAGCCTGGAAAATCTAAGGAAACAAGGTCTTTCGCACTCTGCTTGCGAAGTTCCTCATATTCTCCCCCTTGAACGATTCCAAATAAACCTTGGTCATTCGGACGGCTATGGGCAGTTAAACAACGCTCCGCCCAGCGTGATGTTCGCTCCACAGACTTTTGCATATACTCATAAGTGGCAGGAAATGGCGGGCACTCATCAAAGGCCATCATAATATCGGAACCAAGAGCATTTTGAATTTCCATCGCCTTTTCTGGTGATAAAAATAATTTTTCACCACTCATATGGTTGCGGAAATGAACTCCTTCTTCTTCAATTTTACGGAATTCACTTAAACTAAACACCTGAAACCCACCCGAATCGGTAAGGATTGCACGATCCCAGTTCATAAATTTATGCAATCCGCCCGCTTCCTTAATGATTTCATGTCCAGGTCGCAGCCATAGATGATAGGTGTTACTTAATATAATTCCTGCACCCATTTCCTTTAAATCTTCAGGTGACATTGTTTTTACTGTAGCAAGTGTACCAACAGGCATAAATGCAGGAGTATCAAATGATCCGTGCGGGGTATGGACTCGGCCTAGCCGGGCCCCTGTTTGTTTACATGTCTTTATTAATTCATAACGAATAGCAGTCAAAATTTTTATCTCCTTCCTAAGGCAATCCTTAGATGATCAACATTGCATCACCAAAACTAAAAAAACGATACCGCTCAGCTACAGCCGTTTGATAGGCATGTAACACATGTTCTCTGCCTGCTAACGCACTGACAAGCATAATCAGAGTTGATTTTGGCAAGTGAAAGTTCGTAATCATTCCATCAATGGCTTTAAATTCATAGCCGGGATAAATAAATATACTTGTCCAGCCGCTTCCTTCTATAAATTGTCCATCATTTGCCGAGGCAATGGTTTCAAGGGTACGTGTGGAGGTTGTCCCTACTGAAACGATTCTGCCCCCATTACTTCTAACCTCATTTAGCAGCCGGGCTGTCCCCTCTGTCATTATATAAAATTCAGAATGCATATCGTGCTCTAATACATCATCTACACTCACAGGACGGAAAGTCCCCAGTCCGACATGGAGGGTAATAAAGGCAATATGGACACCTTTTGCTTTAATTTCCTCTAATAAGCTGTCGGTGAAATGAAGACCTGCTGTTGGCGCTGCGGCTGAACCAGGTTCACGCGCATACACAGTTTGATATCGATCCCGGTCCTCTAGCTGCTCTTTTATGTATGGTGGGAGCGGCATTTCTCCTAATTGGTCGAGCACCTCATAAAATATGCCCTCATATTTGAATTCTAAGACACGCCCGCCATGGTCCGAGGTTCCAGTGCAAACGGCTTTAAGTAATCCATTGCCGAATTCGATTTCGGTTCCTTCTTTTACTCTTTTTGCAGGCTTGACAAGTGTTTCCCAACTGTCTCCTTCTAGCTGCTTCAAGAGTAAAACTTCAATTTTGGCGCCTGTATCTTGTTTGACTCCAAAAAGACGTGCAGGAAGTACCTTTGTATCGTTTAAGACAAGGCAATCTCCTTCACGCAAATATTCAATCACATCTTTAAATACTTCATGCTTTATATCTCCGGATTGTTTATCAAGGACCATTAAACGGCTGTCGGTCCGATTGTGCAACGGCACCTGCGCAATTAATTCCTCCGGTAAATGAAAATCAAATAAATCTACTTTCATAATATGACACCCTAATCTTTTTTTTATAATCAATCAATTGGCAGGCATATCCATCCCAAAATGCTGATAGACCAGCGGGGTTACCACCCTGCCGCGTGGAGTTCTTTGTAAAAAGCCAATTTGTAATAAATATGGTTCATAAACATCTTCGATGGTTTCAGATTCTTCTCCAATCGAAGCCGCAATTGTATCCAGACCGACGGGACCACCGCGGAATCTTTCGATAATGCCCTTCAGCAGTTTATGGTCGATATGATCTAATCCGAGTTTATCGACTTGAAGCAGTTCAAGTGCTTCTCCTGCAAGAGCAAGATCAATCGTTCCATCCCCTCTTACTTGGGCAAAATCTCTCACCCGGCGGAGGAGACGGTTCGCAATCCTCGGGGTCCCCCGTGATCTCCGAGCAATTTCTGCTGCCGAAAGGTCATCGATTTCAGTTCCAAACACTTCCGCTGTTCGCAGGACAATATTTTTCAATTGGTCTTCTTTATAATACTCGAGTCGACTTAAAACTCCAAACCGGTCGCGTAATGGGGCTGATAAGGAACCAGCCCTCGTTGTCGCACCAACCAGAGTAAACGGTGGGAGATCCAGGCGGACAGACCTCGCGCTTGGTCCTTTGCCAATGACAATATCAAGGCAAAAATCCTCCATCGCTGGATAAAGCACTTCTTCGATCGTCCGTTGCAAGCGATGTATTTCATCAATAAATAATACATCTCCAGGTTCAAGAGCCGTAAGAATCGCTGCTAAATCACCAGGTCTTTCTATGGCTGGTCCTGAAGTGGTACGGATATTTACGCCCATCTCATTGGCAATAATCACGGCAAGTGTTGTCTTCCCTAATCCGGGCGGCCCATAGAGAAGGACATGGTCTAAAGTTTCCTTCCGCATTTTTGCAGCCTTTATATAAATATCAAGGTTTTCCTTTACTTGATCTTGCCCTATATATTGACTGAGAACTTGCGGCCTAAGGCTCTGTTCTATGCTCATCTCGCTCTCGTTAACTTCACTAGATATAATCCGATCTTCCATGAATCATCACCTATTTTAAAAGCCGTTGCAGGGCTTTTTTAATGTATTGGTCCGTAGACATTTGTTCTTTTCTTAGCTCAGGCGTTATCTTTTTGATTTCTTTCTCGGAATAACCTAATGCTTTCAAGGCAAGAATGGCTTCTTCTAAATTTGAATTTCCCTTTTGTGTTTGCAGCTCAAGTTGGTCTGCATTAAATAAGTTAGGGAAGTAGTCTGGAACAATGTCCTGCAATTTTCCTTTTAGGTCTAGGATCATTTGACGGGCTGTTTTTTTGCCAACTCCCGGGAATTTGACGAGGAAGCTTTCATCTTCATTTTCAACAGCTGTAACCACCTGCTGCACTTCACCTGACGCAAGGATGGCTAGTGCCCCTTTGGGACCGATTCCTGAGACATTTAATAATTTTGTAAAAAGTTTTTTCTCTTCTCTAGTTTCAAAGCCGTAGAGTGCATTGATATCCTCACGAACATAATGATAGGTATATACGGTTACCATTTTTTCCATTTTACCCGCATAGATAAACGGATTGGGCGTTGCGATTTGGTAGCCGATTCCGTTGTTTTCAATCACTATATATTCCGGCCCGACAAAGTCGACGGTCCCTTTAATAAATTCGTACACTTGCATTCTCTCCCCTAGTTTTACACTGTATTTCATTCTACCATACAATTTTGAGTAAGTTATAGAAAATAACTATTGGGAGAAACATCGAACTATTCGGAATTCGGAGTTCGGCTTTCGGAGTTCGGCTTCGCAAGGAGGGGAATTATTCGATTCGCTGATAGAAGTGTAATATTCGCCGATAGATGCTTGGAATTCGCTGATAAGTGCTTGAAATTCGCTGATAGAAATTTGAGATTCACTGATAGATACTCGGAATTCCCTGATAGAAATTGGATTCGCTCATTAAAGTACGGAATTCGCTCATTCAACCTCTGAAACACCCTAATTGACCTCTATTTTCGAAAAAAAAAACCAGGCTGAAAGGGCGGCATCAGTCTGATTAATAGATTTTTCTATTCATTTTTTAAAGAATATGGCTTAAATGTCTCTAATACTTCTACATATCGATTCTTATTTTTGATTGGAATGCCTTGAATTAATTCCTCTTGCTTTGTGCTCTCGAGCCTCTTAATGTCTATTTGAAAAAATGATTGGATAATTTTTAATTGGTCAGGTTTTCCATTAAAGATACTCAAAACACCCTCTTCAGTAATTCCAAAAAAGCCATTTGCTTTTAGCAAGGGGGATATGTCATTGACTTGTTTTTGAAAAACAAATGTCGATCCGTCAATGTCAATCAACTGCCATTGGTCATACTTAGCCCAAAAGTTCTCCAAGGACCAGCATGTCTCATTGACCACTTCTTGACTTATTTCCCCATCCAAATATACCCTTTCCAAAATAACCTTCATATTTAGAGGTTCAGCTTTTTCCTCTTTCTGAGGTTTATCCATGGGAGCGGCCGAGCCAATTATGGTCATTTCGTTGGCATTAAAAATAAACATGAAGAGAAGAACAGCGAATCCGGCGAACATATACCTACACCATGCCATCCAATGATACCTCATGCTACTCACCTCTTATTGTTAAAAATTAAACATTCTATACAGTAATAGTTTAGCCTTATTTTGCCTTTTTATCCTCCATGAAATGTTAAAAAGGGTAAAGCTAAATAGCTTTACCCTCAACCCGTAAGGATTATCTTCCGCCTTTTTCCTGTTGACTATCATTATAAAAGTTACGATCGCGTCCAAGGGTTCCTTCGTCAATGATGACCTTTACTGTTCTTCCGTTTGCGTATGGCTGTACTGCTTTCTGAATCGCTCTTTTGGTAGCAGCAGCCTTGCCATGGTTATTTAAATGCACGGAAACAATAATCGTATTTCCATAGGCAACGGATCGAACGTCCTGTACATTCGGAACCGCATCTATTTTGTTCCTGATTTTATTCGTAATATTATTTTGAAAGTCAGGGTCGGTTTTCACACCAGTATTTCTGGTGTTTACATTTAAATGACCGTGATAATTCATATCACTCGTACTAAAGCGATTATCTCGTTGGAAAAAATTACGGTCATTGGAAGCTAAAGGTTTGGTTGGGTTCTTTGGATTCCCATTTCCATCCTTGGTTTGAAGCTGCCTTCTTCTATTTTCATTCGTAACTTGGTCCTCATCCCCTAGAGAATGATCCATCATTTCCGTAATTGCCCCGTCATCATCTCTAAAAAGATTATTATCTGAGTTTGGGTGGTTTTCATTGGAATAATATCCGACCGGATTTAAAGAATTTTTATTGTTATCGTTAACCCCTGCACGATTATCATTATTCGCACATCCAGCCAGTCCCAACATTAATGTGGCTGAAAGAGGAATCATCCACTGTTTCTTATTCAAGCGAAAAACCCCCTCCATTAACATCCTGAGCATGTGAAACCCATGCTCATTATTAGGGTGTTATTTTTGAGGGGATTTCATTCAGACGGAAAATTCCAGCTCTGGTTAATCCACTAACTCCATTAAACGATCAATAAATTTTTTCCTAGCATAAAATTGACTGATTGTTAAGTCCATTACTTGTTTATATTTCATATGGTCCATATATGATTTTTCACGAATCATTCGATTCCATTCCCGAAAGATATCTGCTGGATAGGCTAATGCATATAAAAAAGCGGCCTCGTGTAAGTATTTCTTTATTTGTTTAAGACTGGAAAGTTTTTCGAATGACCAATCAAGATAAGGTAAAATCCTATTCGCATATTGTAAATAATCAAAGGAAGCTGGACCAATGCTGATTAAATCAAAATCAATAAGATTTAATTGTCCGCCTGTATCCCTTAAGAAATTATGATGGGCTACATCCCCATGGAGAATGAGAGAAGGCTCCGTTTGAAAGAAGCTCCGGTTATTTTCCATCCCTTCCAGTGACCAGTCAGCCCAAGCAAGCATTTCTGTAATCACTGGCTCATTGATAAAATAACCAAGATAGGGAAGATTATTGGAAAAAACATTTAGTCGCTCCGACCATTTTTCGATAAGATGTCCTTTGGGAAGTAAAGTTCGATAGCGTGCTTCAAACGATGCCGTGGTTTGGTGGTATTGTTCTAATAACTCAATTCCTTCTTGACGATTTTTATGCGAATGGAACGAAAATACCGATTTATTTGGAGGAATGTACTCCATACATCCAAAGTAGGTTCCTTCAAAAAAAAGCTGATCTCTCATTGGGGAAGTTAAAAATAAATAGGTCTTTGTAAATCCTTCTTTTTTTAGGGTGGTTGTAAAGGCTTCTTGGAGTCTTAGCCTATTATTGGTATGATACCCTTTTAGGACGTAAGTATTTTTATCTGTTCTTAAATAAATAACAGATTTTCGAATCGGAACCATTTGAACGATTCGTTCAAGGAACTGGGATTGAAAATAAGAGAGGAGACGATCAAAATAATCATCGTCTCCCTTTTTTTGATTTGGTGTATTAAAGGCTCTCATCTTGGTAACCTGGCATCCCATAAGGACTTGTTCCGATCGGCCCCATACCATATGGATTCATATACGGAGGCTGTGCCGCATTAACTGGCCCTGTATATGGTGCGCTGTAAATTGGCGGGGTTGGCGGCTCAAAGTTTGGTGCCATCGGTTCTTGCTGTTGTATTGGTTCCAGTTGTTGCATAGCTTCCCGCTGCTGCATTGGTGCTAGCTGCGGCATCGCCATCGGTGCCTGCATTCCCGCTGGCATTCCTACTGGTGCCCCTCCACAGCCGCAATCACCTCCAGCTCCTGCTGGAAAACCTTGTGGTGCCTGCATGAACGAACCATGGCCAGCCATTTCTGGAGTTTCGAAATGAGGTGGTACGCCCATTGGACCACTCATTTGCGGGTAGCCGAATGGCATTTGTCCATAAGGTACACCCATTCCATACGGATTTCCCATAGCAGGATTTCCAAACATGCTTCCTGGCATTACCTGAGATGGTGCAAAGCCAGCTGGATTTTGTGCCATTCCAAATCCTGAAGGACTTTCCATTGGGAAACCTGTTGGCATTTGACCAAAGCTTCCTGGCACTTGCTGTCCAAATCCTTGTGGCATTTGTTCGAAGCCTCCTGGCACTTGCTGTCCAAATCCTTGTGGCATTTGTTCGAATCCTCCTGGCATTTGCTGACCAAATCCTTGTGGCATTTGACCAAAGCTTCCTGGCATTTGCTGGCCAAATCCTTGTGGCATTTGTTCGAAGCCTCCTGGCATTTGCTGACCAAATCCTTGTGGCATTTGGCCGAAGCCTCCTGGCATTTGCTGGCCAAATCCTTGTGGCATTTGATCGAAGCCTCCTGGCATTTGCTGACCAAATCCTTGTGGCATTTGGCCGAAGCCTCCTGGCATTTGCTGACCAAATCCTTGTGGCATTTGTTCGAAGCCTCCTGGCATTTGCTGACCAAATCCTTGTGGCACTTGATCGAAGCCTCCTGGCATTTGCTGGCCAAATCCTTGTGGTGATTGACCGAATGCGGATGGATCCATATAAGGGTAACCCATTGGCGCCTGGGGTGATTGAGCACCCATTACTGCCCCCGGATTATAGGCAGGATTCATAACAGGCAATTGCGGCATAAAGGATGATTCATCATCGAATTGCGGTGAAACAAACGATGTTCCAGCAACAGTTGGCGCTGCCCCTGGATTGCCTGGGAACCCACTTGGCATTACCGGCGGTGTTGGAATCGCCCCACCTTGCCCTTGTTGGTAAGGCATGTATGGCTGTACTGGCATCGGGAATCCACCAAATGGAGGACAGAATCCTGGCCCCGGCATGATTGGAGTAACTGGAACACAATAATCCTGTTGCGGTGCTACCTGTTCAGGTGCTTCCATTACTGGTGGCGGTGCAGGAACAACAGGTGTTTCTTTGATTGGCATTTCTTTGATTGGTGCTTCTTTTATTGGCATCTCTTTGATTGGCATTTCTTTAATCGGCATCTCTTTCTTTGGTACTTCTTTGATCTCAGGCAGGATATTTGCTGGTTTAGGCGGCAATTGTGGTTGTTGTACTGTCATATTTTGCATGTTCATCATGTAATAATTGTTAATATCTATTTCTGGGACGATTTGTAGGGGCATTTTTGGAGTATATGGTGCTTTTGGTGCTTCCTTGATTGGAGCCTCCTTAATTGGCGCCTCCTTGATTGGTGCTTCTTTAATTGGTGCTTCCTTAATCGGCATTGCTTTGATTGGTGCTTCTTTTATGGGTTTCTCTTTGACTAACGGCTGCTCAGCAAGCGGCTGTTCTTTCTTCATTCCTAAAGTGATTTTTGTACCGGGTTTAGTTCCCATTGGTGCTTCTTTCTTTATTGTTCCACCTGAAGTTGGGACCTTTATTTTCATACCGGGCATAATCATATCAGGGTTGCTGAGCTGTGAATTCAACTTTTTCAGCTCTTCAAAATTCACTCCGTACTTCTTGGCAATCTTCCAAAGAGTATCCCCTTTCTGTACGATATGGATCTTCACTCTGATTTCCCCTCCTATGGCATAAGTCCATATAGTCTATGTGAAAATGGGCAAAGTGCTATCCTTCTTCACAAAAACTTATGCTATTTTTCAAAAGAATATGAATCCCGCCTGATGAATTCATGAAATATAAAAAGATGCAATCAGGAAAAATTGCATCTTTCTATCTCTTACTATGAATTTATCAGCATCCGCTCGAGAGCCAATTTTGCATTTTCCGCAACCTCAGGACTAACCTGAATGATATTATTTGTCTCCTCAAGTGTATCAAGGCTCCATACCAAATGAGGCAGGTCAATTCTATTCATCGTTAAACATGGACACATATGCGGATTTAACGAAATGATGTTTTTATCCGGATGGTTTTGAATTAAGCGATTGACAAGGTTCATTTCTGTACCGATTGCCCAAGCCGTTCCAGGCTCCGCGGTTTCGATGGCCTTAATAATATAACTCGTTGAGCCTGCCATATCGGCTAATTCTACTACTTCGCGGCGGCATTCCGGATGAACAATGATTTTCATCTTAGGATATTTATAGCGAGTATCAATCACATTTTGTACCGTAAAATTTTCATGAACCGAACAATGTCCTTTCCAGAGGATGACCTTAATTTCTGACGTGTCACCTTCATACTCAAGTTCATTTGTAATTGGGTTCCAGACTGCCATTTCATCTAATCCTACCCCTAGTTCGACGGCTGTATTTCGGCCAAGATGCTGATCGGGTAAGAATAAAATTCGTTCCTTCATTTCAAATGCCCACTTAACCATCGTCTCGGCATTAGAAGAAGTAACCGTTGCCCCGCCATGTGCACCTACAAACGATTTAATAGCAGCTGTTGAGTTAACATAAGTTAATGGAAGAATCGTATCACCAAAGAGTTCCTGAAGCTTTTCCCAAGCTCTTTCAGTCTGCTGAAGATCAGCCATATCAGCCATCGAACAGCCTGCGCGCATATCAGGCAGAATTACCTTTTGGTTTTGATTCGTTAAAATATCCGCTGTCTCTGCCATAAAATGAACACCACAGAACACAATAAATTCAGCGTCAGTGTTTTTTGCTGATAATTGTGCTAGTTGTAAAGAATCACCGGTGGCATCAGCAAACTGGACCACCTCATCTTTTTGATAATGATGACAAGGGATATAAAGACGAGAACCTAGTTCCTTTTTGACCTCGATGACCCGATTTTCTAGTTCTTCTCTCGACATTTGTTTGTATTTTTCAGGAATCATATTTTTTTGTAAAGCGGCTAGTAGATTCATGTTACTCGTCTCCTTTATTCCATTGCACTTTTACACTGATATCTAGTGCTTTATAAGAATGAGTTAAGTACCCGAGGGAAATATAATCGACACCCGTGTCACGATAATCAGCAATATTAGCCAATTGGATTCCGCCAGAGGCCTCAGTAATAATCGTCGATGGAACCAATTGAATGAATTCTTTAATTTCATAGGGGGTCCGGTTATCAAACATGATTACATCTGCCCCCGCATTTACCGCTTCCAGCACCTGAGCTTCCGTTTCCACTTCGACTTCCACTTTCACCATATGACCCGCCTTTTTTCGAACCGCTTCTACCGCATTCGAGATGGAACCAGCAAAAGAGATATGGTTATCCTTGATCATGACCCCATCATATAAACCGAAGCGGTGATTATAGCCGCCTCCACAGCGAACCGCATACTTTTCAAGCATGCGAAGCCCTGGAGTAGTTTTCCGAGTGTCACATATTTTCGTATGGCCGCTATCCAGGGTATCGACCGTTTTTCGTGTGAGCGTGGCAATCCCGCTCATACGTTGGACTAGATTCAGGATCACTCTTTCTCCTTTTAATAAATCAGCTATTTTCCCAGAAACTTGGGCTAATTTATCACCATAGTTAATTGCTTGGCCATCCTTCACAAACACATGCGTGGATATTTCGTTATTTAGCAGCTGGAAGCCTGTCTTAATAATTTCCTCTCCACAAAAAATCCCTTGGTCTTTTGCAAGAAAAACAATTTCTCCATTTGTTTCCTCTGCAAAGATTAAATCAGTGGTAATATCCTGTTCCCCGATATCCTCTATAAAAAACTTCTCAAGTTGCGAGCGCAGTTTCAATGTGTTCATTGGACTTTTTCCTTCCTTGTTTCAAGTTATGAATAATTGATTTTCTTAACCAATGGTGATTATCTTCTTTCGGGCAATCACATCGAAAGTGCCCTCCCCGGCTTTCTGTCCGTTTTAAAGCTGCATCTGTCATTAGCTTGGCAGTGACCAGCATAAAAATCTTTGTTATCTGTTGCGTTGTACAGGTATCCAAATGGATCGTTTCGGCCCTGAATTGCTGTAACCAGGCTTGCTGTTTCTTTAAATTCCCTTCATTACGAACAATTCCCACCCGTTCCATCATTGAATCCTTAATTTGTTGGACATGCGGTAAATGTATTGCTTTCTCTTTTTTAGGATGACAATCAGGAAGTATTGGTTCTACTTGGGAACCTTGCCATCCTTCATTTATCCACTTCGATAACTGTTTCCCTTGAAATAATCCCTCTAACAAGGAATTACTTGCTAGTCTATTCGCGCCGTGTAAACCTGTACAGGAGGCTTCGCCGATAGCATATAGTCCATTTAGGGAAGATTTTCCGATTAAATCGGTTTTTATTCCGCCCATTAAAAAATGGCTGCCTGGAGCTACAGGAATTTTTCCATCTTCAATCCGGATCCCGTTGTCCTCACAAAGGGATGTAATCGAAGGAAATCGTTTCCTAAATTCTTCAATGGAACTTATATCCAAATAGATCTGCTTTCCTTTTTTCAAGTATTCATATATTCGTTGGGAGACGATATGTCTCGGCCCGAGATCTTTTAAGGGGTGAACGCCCTCCATAATGCGGGTCCCATCTTCTGTAACAAGAATGGCACCCTCTCCCCTGACAGCTTCAGAAACTAAGCCCTTTGTTTCACCGTTTATATATAAAAGTGTGGGATGAAATTGGTTAAATTCCATATCAACGATGTCCGCACCGGCTAAAAAAGCCATGGCAATCCCATCACCACTGACGGTTTTGGCGTTAGAAGTGTAAGTATATAGCTGACCACAGCCCCCCGTTGCGATAATGACATGCTGACCATAAAAATAATGGATGGATCTTTTGGATGTTTTTGCTTTAACACCAATACATCGGTTTTGTTCGTTATTTAAGAGTAATTCATAGGCGAAGACATTTTCTTCGACAGTGATATTTCGCTTTTGCTTGAGCACAGTAATTAGATACTCCATGACGTTTTTACCAGTGGCATCACCGCCGCCATGAACTATTCGCTTTTCACTGTGTGCCCCTTCCATCCCAAGAAACAATTCACCCTGTTGATTTTTATCAAAAATCTCGCCATGGCGAGCCATATTCTTGATCAGTTCCGGCGCCGCAGTAATAATTTCCTGAACCACATCTTGATTGTTGTGAAATCTTCCTGCTTCAAGTGTATCGACCACGTGCTTAGAGGGATGGTCGTTCTCCCCCAGTGCAGCCGCAATCCCGCCTTGAGCAAGATAAGAATTAGCCGTTCGTAATTTTTCCTTTGTGAGTATCCTCACATTTAAATGGCTAGATAACTGAACAGCCAGCTGCATGGCGGCTATTCCACTTCCAATTATTAATACGTCATCATTTGTCATGTTGACCCTCCTGACATAACAGGTGTCTTGACATATATATTTACATAGAATTAAACTAAAAACAAGTATTTTTATAGAAAAGTAGAAACACCCCGTCCTAAAATAAGAAGAATGGGAGAAGAATCATGAAATATTTTGATTATGCAGCGACCACTCCACTAGACACAGAAGCAGCTGAGGTATATGTAAAAGTGGCAACAGAATACTTTGGAAACTCCAGCAGTCTCCACGATATAGGCGGACAATCAGCTGCCTTACTTGAAAATTGCCGCGAAGAATTGGCCAATTTAATGGGAATTGATAAAAATGGGCTGTTCTTTACAAGTGGCGGGACAGAAGGGAATTTTTTAGCAATCGAGTCATTATTGTCCTCTACTAAAAAAGAGGGGAAACATATCATCGCAGGCATGGCGGAGCATTCATCCATCCATGGAGTCCTAACTAGATTAAAGGAAAAGGGATATGAGATCACCCTGCTTCCTCTTAATGAAAACGGCCTGATTGATCAAGAACAGTTGGTCCATTCAATTAAGCGAGAAACTATTTTACTCACCCTGCAGCATGTGAATTCTGAAATTGGCACCATCCAGCCAATCGATAAAATTGCCAAGATTTGCAAGGACAACGAAATCCTTTTCCACAGTGATTTTGTTCAGTCGTTTGGAAAAATAGATATAAAAAGACTAGCACCACTTGTCAGCAGTTTTACTTTTTCAGGTCATAAAATCTATGGCCCAAAAGGCATTGGTGGAGTATACGTCGATCCTCAGCTTAAATGGGAGCCTTTTTTTCCAGGCAGTTCTCATGAACGCGGATTTCGTCCAGGCACTTTAAATGTTCCTGCCATTGCCGCGATGACAGTTGCTGCCCAGAAAATAACCACAAAATTGCCAGAGGATTTAAATAGAAATGAATTACTGCGGAAAGCTTTTATTAATACACTTGAGCCGATTCAAGAAAAGGTGAAAATATATCAAGCAGCCGATGCCTCTCAGCAGCTCGCCAATATCATCGGGCTCCGAATTTCTGGTATTCAGGGTCAATGGATGATGCTTGAATGCAATCGGCATGGATTTGCCATTTCAACCGGCAGTGCCTGTCAAGTCGGCAGGCAATCCCCCGCAAAAGTGGCTCAAGCCCTAGGTTTAACCTCTGAAGAAGCAAAAGAATTTATCCGTATTTCTTTCGGTCAATCAACGCGCTTGGAAGATGTGGTAGAACTGGGGGAGAGGATCGTGAATATCGTTCATGCCTTCGAGGCAGCTGCGGTTATATAAAAAATTTAAACTATGCTAAAATAGGGAAACAGCAATAGAAAATAGGAGGAATTATATGGTTGAGCAAAAAAAAATATTGGGAGAAGAAAGGAGGTCCTTCATTTTACAACTACTAAAAGACAGTCCTGTCCCGGTGACAGGAAGTGAATTGGCCAATCAAACTAATGTAAGCAGACAAGTGATTGTCGGAGATATCACGCTTCTTAAAGCAAAGAATGAACCCATTATTGCCACGAGCCAAGGTTATATTTATTTAAAGCAAAACACCAGCACTTATTCCTTTGAACGAACAATCGCCTGCAGACATTCACCTGATGACACCGAAAAAGAACTAAATTTGCTCGTTGACCATGGAGTATTAGTGAAGGATGTCAAAATTGAACACAAGGTTTATGGAGATTTGACTGCCTCAATTATGGTTTCTAATCGCCAAGAGGTGAAACAATTCATGGCAAACTTACACAAGACCAGAGCAGCCCTGCTATCTGAACTAACCGAGGGAATCCACCTTCATACGATTTCAGCATCAAGCAGCCAAGTCTTAGATGAAGCAGAAAAAGCATTAAAAGCAGAAGGCTTCCTAATTGAATCATAGTAAAACCTCACAAAAAAAGGACCCTAAAATCGGGTCCCTTTTTGTTAGTCTAAACTCACCAAAACAGATGGATAACTGCCAAGTAATGTAACACCGCAGCCTAATGCTTCTATTTCTGCTATTGCTCCGGGAATCAATACATCATCCAATTTCATCTCGAGATCAATAATGAAAAAGTAATTGCCAATTCCTGTTTTCATGGGTCTTGATTCAATCTTTGATAAATTCAATTTTCTCCAAGCAAAGGCAGATAATACCTGATGAAGAGCTCCAGCCTGGTCTGATGGAAGTGTAACCATCAGCGTTGTTTTATAATGGGTTGATTCACTAATCTTCTGAAAATCAAGTTCTTTCTCGGAAAGCACAACAAATCGCGTATGGTTATAATCAAAATCATGGACATTTCTTTTTACAATCGATAACCCGTATTCCTTTGCGGCGAGTTCATTGGCGATCGCTGCAATTTTCAACTCAGGATGTTCCATTACCATTAATGCCGCTGCCGCTGTTGATGAGACGCTTTCAAATGGGACACCTTTTAAATGGTTATGTAAAAATTTATGACATTGGGCAATAGCATGGGAGTGACTATACACCCTGCTGACATCCTGCCAATTTTCCTGATTATCTGGATGTACCATCAAATGCTGCTTGATCGGCAAGGTGATTTCACCAATAATGGGTATTTGGACTTCTTGTGTTAAATAATCGAGTGTAATATTCACTGAGCCTTCTAGCGCATTTTCAATTGGAACAACAGCCAAGTCTACTTCTTTATCAACTATGGCATCCATGCTTGCAGGAATTGTTTGATAGGGCTCAAGTTCATATTCTTGAAATACCTTTTTTACAGCTAATTCTGTGAATGTAGCTTTTGGTCCTAAGTATCCAACTTTCACTGTTTTCCCCACTCCTTATTTTATAAAAAGAGAGCTGAGAGCCGGTGGTAGATTGTCCTACACACCTGTTCCCAGCACTTCTACCTTCTCTACAAATTCGAGTTTCCTAAGCTCCTCAAGTAACTTATCTATTTCCATCGTGATGTTTGAAGTGTTTAATGAGAGTGTTACATTTGCTCTGCTTTGCAGCGGAATCGTCTGGTGAAGGGTGACAATATTGCAGCCTGAGTTTGCAACGACACTGAGCAAGTGTGACAGCGTACCTGAGCGATCTTCCAAATGAAAGAAAAGTGTAATAATCTTTTCTTTTTTAATGGTTGAAAACGGAAAAACAGTATCTCGGTATTTATAAAAGGCACTTCTGCTTAAATCTGCTTTTTGAACAGCTTCCGCAATGGATTCCGACTTCCCTCTTTCCAGCATTTCCTTCACATCTATTGTTTTTTTCATGGCTTCCGGCAAAACATCTTCACGTACTAAGTAAAATTTTTTATCCATTTTATCACTCTACCTTACTCTCTTTAGGACACGTTCTCTTCTACTCAATAAACTCAAATTCAAACTCCATTAATTTCACAATATCCCCGTCTTTTGCTCCTCTTTCCCTCAAGGCTTCATCTACACCGAGACCACGAAGTTGACGTGCAAAACGGCGAACAGATTCTTCTCTCGAGAAGTCTGTCATCTTAAAGAGCTTATCTGTCTTTTCACCAGATACGACAAATGTGCCATTCGGTTCTCTTGTAATTTTAAATGCTTCTGGTTCTGCCTCATGCTTATAAAGAACACGGTGGACACCCGTTGTTTCATCTTCCTCATTATGCTCAAGTGGAAATTCAGGTGTTTCCTCAATCTTATCTGCAACAGCATACAATAATTCACGAAGACCTTTTCTTGTTACGGCAGAAATTGGGAAGATCGGATAATCCTCATCGAGCTGTTCTTTAAACTTTTTCAAATTTTCCTCGGCTTCTGGCATATCCATTTTATTGGCGACAATAATTTGCGGACGCTCAGTCAAGCGCAAATTATATTCACTTAATTCACGATTGATGGTCTGGAAGTCCTCGAATGGGTCCCTGCCTTCCATCGCAGACATATCAATGACATGAACAATTACCCTTGTCCGTTCAATATGACGCAAGAATTGATGACCTAAGCCTACACCTTCACTTGCCCCTTCAATCAAACCTGGAAGGTCCGCCATGACAAAACTACGCCCATCTTCTGTTTCGACCATCCCCAGATTCGGAACAATCGTTGTAAAATGATACTCCGCAATTTTCGGTTTTGCCGATGATACAACGGATAAAAGTGTTGATTTCCCTACGCTTGGAAATCCAACAAGACCGACATCAGCAAGCAGTTTTAATTCAAGGATTACTTCCCGCTCTTGACCTGGTTCTCCATTTTCAGAAAGCTCCGGCGCAGGGTTTGCCGGGGTGGCAAATCGTGAATTTCCGCGCCCGCCACGGCCGCCTCTGGCAATAATTGCTTGTTGACCATTTTCAACTAAATCTGCAATCACTTCTTTCGTCTCGGCATCAATCACCACTGTTCCAGGCGGTACCTTGACAATCATATCCTTTGCACCGGCTCCGTGTTGGTTTTTGGACATGCCATGCTCCCCGCGTGGTGCTTTAAAATGACGCTGATAACGGAAATCCATTAATGTGCGCAAGCCTTCATTTACTTCAAAAACAACATTGGCACCTTTCCCGCCATCCCCACCTGCTGGACCGCCTTTTGGTATATATTTTTCTTTACGGAACGCGACCATTCCATTACCGCCGTCTCCGCCTTTTACATAAATCTTCGTTTGATCAACAAACATCTTATTCCTCCAGTCTGCATTTCAAATCAAAAAATGTCACGAAAAGCGTCTTAACTTTTCCTACTTTTTTGATAGGGTATATATACTTCTAATGCGAATTCACTTTCTGATAAGTCCTTGACCACGATGTCGAGTAGACTAAATGGTTTGGATAGGAATTCAGTCATTACTTCGCTTTTTATTATTATCCCGCTAAAATCAAAAAAGAAACGAATCCCCTTTGATTCCGGGTCTATTGTTACGGATAAATGATTTTCCTGAAAGGCTTCGATCGTCTCATTTAAACATGAAAATAAAAGGGATGTCCACTTTGTCAAAAGCTCCTCATTGATTTGATCTACTTTCTGATCATGGAGGACTTCATATTCAAGTTTAAAGAAAGGATTCTCCCAATTTGATTTTAACAAGAGTGAGGCAAACAAAGGCATTTTCAAATTCGAAAGTTTTGACTCGTGCTGCGTTTCGATAATGATTTCATCGATGACCTCTTTTGCCCGGTCGATTCGATTTAAATCCAAGTTCCCCTTAATTAATTGAAGCCTATTTAACCAATCATGCCGAGCATGCCGCAACACTTCAACAATATCCCAATCTTTCTCCATACGTACACTCCCACATTAAGTGTCACAACACTAGTTTGCTGATAGTATATCAAAAAATGAACCATGAGTAAGCTTATTTTGTGATGAAAGTTATTTAGAGGCAAAAAGAAGCATCTACGTAGCGTTTCCCGAAGTATAATATGGAAGGAAAAATTCGCTGGAAAAAAGAAAACTCTAACCAATCAGGTTAGAGTTTTCAAAGAATCCTTAAGCTTCTTGAGCTACTGGATAAACGCTCACTTTTTTGCGATCACGGCCGACACGTTCAAATTTTACAACGCCGTCAACTTTTGCAAAAAGAGTATCGTCGCCTCCACGGCCAACGTTTTCACCTGGGTAAATCTTTGTACCGCGTTGACGGTAAAGGATTGAACCACCAGTTACGAATTGTCCGTCTGCACGCTTAGCACCAAGGCGCTTTGCGATAGAGTCACGTCCGTTTTTTGTAGAACCTACACCCTTTTTAGATGCAAACAACTGAAGATCTAATTTTAATAACATTTATTCCACCTCCTGCTTTTTGAAGGTAATCTTTATGTGCTTTCCGTATTCTTCTTCAATCGCCCGTAATGAAACAGCCATCCCTTCGAGAAGAATTTGCACTTTCTCTTGCGTGTTTTCTGGAAGACCTTCCGGAATCACACAGCGGAGAAAACCATCTGCTCGATGTTCCAGATCAGGAGTGACACCAGTTAGTTCATGGACCGCATTAATCGCACCAACAGATACGGCTGATACGCCTGCACAAACAATGTCTTTCCCACGATCTGCAAACAATGCATGTCCGCTCATTTCGAATGAATGAATCGTTCCGGACTCAGTACGATAAATCGTAATGTTAATCATCTATGATCCAACACCTTACGCGTTGATTTTTTCGATGACTACTTTAGTGTAAGGTTGACGATGACCTTGCTTCTTACGGTTGTTTTTCTTCGCCTTGTACTTGAAAACAATGATTTTCTTTTGACGGCCTTGTTTTTCAACTTTAGCTGTAACTGTAGCACCTGCAACAACAGGAGAACCTACTTTTACGTTTTCACCGCCAACGAAAAGAACCTTGTCAAAAGTAACTGTTTCACCAGCTTCAACATCTAATTTTTCGATGTAGATAGCTTGGCCTTCTTCAACTTTCAATTGCTTACCGCCAGTTTCGATAATTGCGTACATGAACTGCACCTCCTTATAAACTCAGACTCGCCATACACAGGCGCTTTAAACTTTAGTTAAAGACTTAAGACCTGTTCTGTGCGGTTGTAGCACGGGTGCGCTACAAACATAACATTAAAATCCTAACATATTCTAGGCGAAAGTGTCAATACAATTTTAGAAAGATCGTTTATCATCCAAACCTTTTGATGCAATCTCATTTTTATTGCCAAACTGTTTAATCACATAATAATGGCGGTCAGACGGCTGAATGGAGAAAAATAACTTTAGATGTAAAAGCTCTTCTAATGCTTCCCTGTGGGCTTCATTTGTCCCTAGCAGCTGTTCTTTCACCTCAGCGGTTGTTTCCACCAGGACAGCTTCAAATTCAGAATAGCGGTGCTCTAATAGCTCTCGTTCAAGTCGAAAGCCTACCGTTTCTGGACTGAGAATCCGGCCTGTCCCATCACACACTGGGCACTTCACCTCAAGTGCCTCGGAAAGAGTAACCTTCGTTTTCTTTCGTGTTAGTTGAAGAATTCCTAATGGCGTAAAGCCAATGATTTTTGTTCTTTTTTGATCCTTGGCTAATTCCGATTCGATAAGTGCATAAATGGCCTGCTTGTCCTTTTCACGTTTCATATCGATAAAATCGATGAGGACGATTCCGCCAATATCGCGCAGACGCAGCTGACGCACGACTTCCTTCGCAGCCAACTGGTTCGTTTTTAACACGGTTTCCTGATAATCCGTCTTCCCGGAAAATTTACCTGTGTTCACATCAATAATCGTCAGTGCTTCCGTTTCATCAAAAATCAGGTAGGCGCCTTGATCAAGCCAGACAATTCGTTTGAGTGCTTTATCAATTTCATGCTCGATCTTATGTACTGAAAATATATTTTCTTTACCGCTGTAATAACTATGTTTAACCCGATTATTCTGCTTCTCAGCCAGCTTTTTTAGTGATAAGTCATCGACGATTACCTCTCCGTCTGACATTTTCCCTATCTTATCCAAAATCATTTCGATGAAAGTATCTTTTTGAAAAACAATCCCCGGCTTTTTTAAGCCAGTTGTTTTCTGCAGCAGTTGTTGATATTGTTCGCGCAGGTTGGTTAGTTCATTGTGTATTTCTTCTTCGGTACTTGAAAGGGAGGACGTTCGAAAAATCATCCCTTCTTCGTCTGTCTTTAAGTGACTGCCAATTCGCCGTAAGGTTGCTTGCTGTTTGTCATCAGCAATTTTTTTTGAAACGGCTACATACCTACCCTTGGGCATGTAAATCAGATTGGGACCCGAGATTTCAACAATCCCCGTTACTCGGGCACCTTTCGTGCCGGTTGCATCCTTGTCGACTTGAACAAGCATTTTTTCCCCTTGATGGACGAACGAGCTGACGTTTTTTTGTTTATCAACGGATTGGAGATACGAAGGAAGAACATCCCGGTGTAAATACGCATTTTTCTCCTCGCCAATATCAATGAACACGGCATTCATGCCGGGCAATACTTTCGTCACTGTCCCAAAATAAATATTACCGACCAGTGATTGATGTTCTGGCCGGTCAAAGACGATATTTTCCACACGGTTATCCTTTATATAAGCCAATCGCTTTTCCCGTGAGTTGTAGTTAACTATTAATGTTTCCAAACAAGCGACCTCACTTTTTTCTTCTTATTATACCTTTTTAATGGGCCATGATAAACTTGCTAGTTGATTTCCGCTCCAGGCGCTTCGCTTTCCGCGGGCGGTCCGGGGAGCCTCCTCGGCGCTAAAGCGCCTGCGGGGTCTCCCCTGCCCCGTCCTCCCGCAGGAGTCTCGCGCCTTCCGCTCCTATCAACATAGTATTAATAATAAGAAAAGAGAAGGTCGCTGATTTTGTCGGTTAGGCGTTTTTCGGTAAAGTAGGCGTGTAAGAGCTCGTTTTCATCCAGCATTCCTTTTTCCTTGCCATCGGCTTCGACGATGATTGGATGTTTGCAGCCGCGTTGAAACTTTTCTAAAACGTGAATAAGTAAATCCTCTTCATTGGCCTCAATTGGTTTCAAAGTTTGCAGACTCGATTTCTTCCCATAATAGCGCTCCAATAAAAATCGCATAAAGATAAAGCGGCGCTGCTTCCACTCATGGTAGAGCGAAAAATAAAGGAAGGCGATGATGACCCAGACATTAATATGGGTTGGAGCTGCAGCCACAATAACCAGCGAAAAGATCGACAAGCTAACCAAGGAAAGGATAAGCGTTAAGCGATGGGCGCTCGGGAAGGAACTTTTTAAGGAAAGCAGTAAGAATACCAGTTTCCCGCCATCAAGCGGCCAAACAGGAAAGAGATTGAATACGAATATCATTAGATTATAGCTAAAAAACAAGTGAAATAGGTCCACGGATATCAGGTCCATGCTAACCAATCCATAGGCTAAGGCCACCATCCACACATGCTGGAGCGGCCCTGCTAGAACGACAATCATCTCTTCTTTTAACGGGCGATTGCCATGCTCATCCATTTCGGCAACCCCGCCAAATGGCAGCAGGGTGATTTTTTTGATTCTCCATGAAAAAAAAGAAGCCGCAGCAGCATGCCCCAATTCATGAATGAAAATGATCCCAAGTAATAAGCAAGCCTCAAGGAAATGAGCTGTGGCAACTGAAAGTGCAATGACAATCCATAACAATGGATGAATAGTAATTAGTCGTAGTAAATTTATGGCTCTATTCAAAGTCAATCACCTGAATTGGGTCGATAAATTTATCATCTTTTTTAATGGCAAAGTAATATTTACCTTTGCTTTTATCCTCACCTGTGGATCCAGAGACGGTGCCAACTACTTGTCGTTTTTCAACATACTCATATAATTTAACGTCGATTTTATCTAAATTTCCATACCATGTTTCCGTTTTATCGGCATGTTGAACGACGACTGTCTTCCCCAGACCTTCTTTTACACCTGCAGACATCACAAAGCCCTCATTAATCGTTTGTACGGACGCCCCTTTTCCCGTTTCAATCATAATTCCCTGCCCGTTCTTTTCGAAGTTTTCGAGGATTTTTCCCATTGCTGGAACGGAAAACTCAGTTTCAGCCACCTCTTTTTTCTCCGTTTGATCTTTATTTGAAAAAGGCAAGAGGGCTAAAGGTTTCCCAAATTTGCTTTCGTACCAGTTTGATACAGTCGCAAACTTAAAATCCTGGTCCATTGTTTTATTCACCAAAGCTCTTGCAGGATCAAAGGCAGTGGAATGGTTCCGAAATAATATCGCAATCACTAAAAACAGGAGGACTGAAGATAAAACTTTGAAAAAGAAAACTTCCTTCTTAAATAATGGATGTCCATCATCGCCGTCACTCCCTCCTGGAGGGGTATACTGATGAAAGCCATATTTTTCATCGTCACTAGGCCATTCAATTTGGCGGTCGGGACTTTTTACAGATGTAGTGCCATTATCATTTTTTCGCTTGGCGATTCGTCGCCGAATTTCTTCCGGTGTAGACCGCGCCATTTCCATCCACCCTTTTCACACTAATTTGTACAAGTCTATGAGGGTGAATGAAAGAGTATGTCTTAAAAATAAAACAACCTGTCCACAAGAGAGTGGACAGGCTGATAAAAGGCGTCGCTTTTTTAGCGAACACCAAAGAATTTCTTTATTTTAGTAAACATTCCTTTGTCAGCATTTTCGAGTGACTGCAGCGGGATTGATTCGCCAAGAATTCTCCTGGCAATATTTCGGTAGGCAATCGATGCTTTGTTATTCGGATTGAGGGCAATCGGTTCCCCATGATTCGAAGCTTTAATTACTTCATCATCATCAGCAACAATACCGATAAGTTCGATGGAAAGATGCTGAGTAACCTCATCAATCTCGAGCATATCCCCATTCTTCACCATATGATTTCGAATCCGGTTGATCACTAATTTAGGAGATTCCATATTCGGCTGTTTCTCCAGTAGACCAATAATCCGGTCCGCATCACGGACAGCAGAAGCCTCTGGTGTTGTGACGACGATTGCCTTGTCAGCCCCAGCCACGGCATTTTGGAAACCCTGCTCAATACCTGCTGGGCAATCTATGATTATATAATCATAGTCCTGCTTTAACTCGATGATTAGTTCTTTCATTTGCTCTGGCTTCACGGCAGATTTATCAACGGTTTGCGCAGCCGGCAATAAATATAATAAACCATCAAAACGTTTATCCTTTACAAGAGCTTGATGGATTTTGCATCTTTTTTCAACCACATCGACAAGATCATAAATAATTCTATTTTCAAGTCCCATGACCACATCCAAGTTACGAAGACCGATGTCAGTATCTACTAAACATACTTTTTTTCCTTGAAGGGCTAATGATGTGCCGATATTAGCAGAAGTTGTTGTTTTCCCTACTCCACCCTTACCGGATGTAATTACGATTGCCTCTCCCACTTTAATGTCCCCCTTCTAATCTCGTTAAATTAGGTCTTAATTGGATTAATACTTGTAATCTATCAACAATGATTTGACGGTTTTCATCGATGTATGCGCATTCCATTTCCCGCTTTTCATTGCTTTGAAGGCTGTCTGGTGCACTATTTAAGCAATCACTAATTCGAAGCTGAGAGGGCTTCATACTAGAGGCGGCAATGATTGCTTCATCATTGCCATAGCAGCCTGCATGAGCAATTCCCTTTAACGTTCCCATGATAAAGATGTTTCCACCTGCAATGACTGTCCCGCCTGGATTGACATCGCCAATTAACAGCAGGTCACCAGGAACTTCGAGGACTTGTCCGGAACGAATAATTCTCGAAACAGTCATCACCTCTGTTTCGGCCAATAATTCCTCAGCTTCATCCTTAGTAATTACATTCGATTCAATTTCATCCACAACAAAATTCTTTTTTTGGCGAATTAATTCTTTTAGTTCTTCCCGCTGTGGTTCGGTTAAATAGCGGTTACCTATTTCCACTTTGACAGAGGTTAAATGACGCTCATCCTGTGTACTGGAGTTGGCTGAAAGTTTATAATCAAGTTCCTTTTTTAGTTCATCGTAAGAACAACTATCATCAAGATGAAGGACAAGTCCTTCCTTCGTCCCTTTTATTGTAACATTTTGTCGTTTTTTCATGGAGAATTTTTCACCTCATAATAAGAAAGCAATTTGAAACAAGTCCATTCGAGAGGAATATGGCTCCTCTAACCTATTTCGAATCAATAGTCATACTATCCTAATAAAATTTCGACACGATGCGTCCATTCTCCTCTTTTTTAATGAAAAATCATTCAGCTCTTATTGCTTCTGAATGTTTCTCAAAAAGCCACTTTAATGGGTAGGCAGCAATGAGCGTAACAACAGCATTTAGGATAAGGCTTGGGTAAAAACGTAAGTTCATATAGCCGATAAAATCCAAGTCTGTAACATGGATTAAATAGTTCATTTCATACACACCTATCTCTAATAGTGAGACACCGAAGATGGCCGCAAGAAAGGCCGTAATAAGATTGGCTTGTAAAACCTGCAATAGTTTATAAATCAAATAAGAGATAAATGGAAATAGGAAAAAGTAAATCCCGATAATTTCAACATATACGACATCATATAAAAGTCCAAAAATGGCCGCATAAATAATTCCATGTTTTCTTCCGACAAAAATCGTTAAAAACAAAATGGCGATAAAAAGAAAGTGTGGGACAAATATTCGTTCAAACCCGAAAACCTTTTCGGGTAAATACTCCACAAAAAGACTTTCTACAATAAAAAGCAACAGAAATAAAAGAGGAAGAATGAATTTTCTCAAAAATCTTTCTCCTTCCCGTCTGTTGATTCCATATTTACTGGCTGGGTCATTAATCTTTTTATGACAATAACATTTTCAATATCATAAAAATCTGCACCAGGCTGCACTAAGGCCGTTTGATTTAATCCATACTGATCGGGCTTTACGTCAACCACTTTACCAATCAGCAATCCTTTCGGAAAAACTCCGCCTAGGCCAGAAGTGATCACTTTTTGCCCTTTTTCAATTTTTTCACCAGATGGTATTGCCTTAATTAATAATAATTTCCGTTTGTCATCAAATCCTTGGACAAATCCATAAACATCTTTCTTGCCCTGCACAACAGCAGAAATACGATTTTTTGGATCCATCGCACTTAATAGTTGGATGGTTGAACTAAATTGTGTTACATTTTTCACTTTACCAACCAAGCCGGTTGCCGTAACAACAGCCATATTTTTCTTGATGCCGTTTAGTTTGCCTTTGTCGATAATAATCATTTCATGCCAACGATCAGGGTTTCTGCCAATTACGGTAGCTGGTAATGGTTTGAAGTCTCTCAGGGTTCTTTTTTCACCGAGAATGTCACGTAATTCTTTATTATCTTGTTTCAGTTCTTGTACTTGTGCTTCAAGATTGACAAGATTTTCGACTCGCGATTTTAATTCTTTATTCTCATCGTATGTATTTTGCAAATCCTGGAGATTTTCAAAAAAGCCTGTCACAAAATGAGTAGGCTTTGAAACCAGGGATTGAACCCAGCCGGTGGTATCTTTTAGAAATTGCTCCGGCCAGGATAGTTTACTTCTCTCCCTTAAAGAAAACCCAATCAATGCCACGAGAACAATGATGCTGACAAGCAAAATAATCAGACGTTTATTCAGAAAGAACTGTGGCATGATTATACACCTCTATTTTTTTCTAGATAAAAAGTATCGTTTTTTCATTTGAAATATACCTATGTGCCGAATAGCACAATCAAAATTAACGTGAATCTCTTGATTTATTTTTAAATAAATGAATATGATCCAATGCTTTTCCTGTCCCAATGGCCACACAATCAAGCGGATTCTCAGCAATCAGCACCGGCATTTTCGTTTCTTCACTAATAACCTTGTCCAAATTGCGGAGTAATGCACCGCCGCCGGTTAGAACAATCCCGCGGTCCATAATATCTGCCGCAAGTTCAGGTGGTGTTTTTTCCAATGTATTCTTGACTGCCTCGACAATCGCAGAGACGGTATCTCTTAATGCTCCAGCAATTTCTTTGGCTGTGATTTCAATCGTCTTTGGCAGGCCGGTTAATAAGTCTCGACCGCGAATTTCCATATTGTCGACACCCTCAGAGTCCCCTGCCGAGCCAATCTCCATTTTAATAGTTTCCGCTGTACGGTCACCGATCATCAAATTATAATTTTTTCGAATATAAGTAATAATCGAATCGTCCATTTCATCGCCAGCTACTCGAATGGATATGCATGTAACGATGCCGCCTAATGAAATGATGGCGACTTCAGTAGTTCCCCCGCCAATATCAACCACCATGCTGCCGGTTGGTTCCCAAACTGGTAAATTAGCACCAATCGCTGCTGCGAACGGCTCTTCAATCGTATACGCATCTTTAGCCCCAGCTTGTTTCGTTGCATCGATGACAGCACGTTCTTCAACTGCAGTAATCCCGGAAGGCACACAGACCATAACGTAAGGATTCCCAGTAAACACGTTTTTACTTTTTTGTGCTTGACGAATATGGTACTTCATCATGGCTGCTGTGGTTTCAAAATCAGCGATGACGCCATCCTTCATCGGCCTTAGTGCCACAATATTTCCCGGCGTCCGTCCAATCATATTTTTCGCGTCGTTTCCTACCGCGACGATGTTTTTTGTATCAGTCTGCATCGCCACAACGGAGGGCTCACGCAGGACAATTCCTTTTCCTTTTACATATACAAGGGTATTTGCTGTCCCTAAGTCAATTCCAAGATCTCTTGCTCTAATTCCAAACATAGTTTTGTATCTCCCTTTCTGAACCGAATGCAAAAACACCAATAGATAGATATTCACTTTACTATCATGTCTATTTTCCTAATATTTATCTAGTTTAATCTTTAAGAAGTCCTAAAAAATCATAACCATTATTATAACTCAACGTCAAATAAAATCATAGTTTATAAATAACCTTTTTCCTTAAGACTCACAAACTTATTTTCACCGATGATCAAATGATCGAGTAAATCAATGCCAATAATCTTTCCGCATTCGACCAGACGCTTTGTGACCTCTATGTCCTCACGGCTTGGAGCCGGGTCTCCGGAGGGATGGTTATGGACCGCAATAATTGAGGCGGCAGACCTCTTTAACGCCTCGCGGAACACCTCCCTTGGGTGCACGATTGAGGCATTTAAGCTGCCAATGAAAATGGTTTGTTTATGAATCACTTGGTTCTTTGTGTTTAAGTACAAACACACAAAATGCTCTTGTGAAAGAAAGCGCATATCATTCATGACATACTTTGCTCCGTCTTCAGGGGAGCGGATGACATAGCGGTCCTTATAGTCGAGGTTTGAAATCCTTCTGCCAATTTCGACGGCGGCGAGGATTTGGATGGCCTTGGCAGAACCAATCCCTTTGATCTCGGTCATTTCTTCTAAAGTAGCTGCTTTTAAAAGACGTAACCCTTCAAAATGAGTTAACAGCCGGTTCGATAATTGCAGGACCGATTCATCTTTTGTTCCGGTTCGCAGCAAAATAGCGATTAGTTCATGATTCGATAAGCTTTGTGGGCCATGTTGAACAAACCGCTCCCTGGGTCTTTCATCTTGAGGGAAATCTCGGATCATTAATGTATTAGTGGACACTTTTTTTCCTCCCCTTATTTAGGGAGTTAATGAACAAAAAAGTTTAATACGGCAACTGGTAGCCTGCCTTTTCCAATTCTCTTACCAATCGTGAAACAGGCAGTCCGACAACCGCAAAATAGTCTCCATTTATTTTTTTGACAAGCATACTTCCGAGCTGCTGAATGCCATATGCACCTGCTTTATCAAGCGGTTCACCACTTTTTACATACGCCCGTATTAAGTCGTCTGTTAACTCCCAAAACCAAACTTCTGTTCTTTCATAAAACTTTGTTGTCCCTGTTTTCGACACAATCGAAACACCTGTAAAAACTTCATGCTGACGACCTGACAAGCTTTTTAACATGGTAAACGCTTCTGCTTCATCTGCGGGCTTTCCTAAGATTTGATTATTCGCAACAACAATGGTGTCCGAGCCAATCACAAAGGCATCCTGGTTTTCTTTAAAAACAGTCTGTGCCTTCCGGTCGGCTAACTCCATTACTACATCTTTTGGAGCGAGAGCTGGGTCAAAACTTTCATCAACTTCACTACTTGAGATCGCGAATGTTAAACGGAGAGTTTCTAGAAGTTCTTTTCGCCGTGGAGAAGAAGAGGCTAAAATGAGGTTCTGCATTCGATCACCTTACCTTTATGGTACGTATTAGGGAGATACAATTCAATCCTATCAGAAATTGTAGTCTCAAACAATTTTTATATAATTAAATTTTGATGGAATTTGTAAAATTATGCAGAGGTTTTTCATTTTTTTGGAAGGCAAAAAGCCTATCAAAAATTTGATAGGCCTTATTTACTGTCTAGCTCCAGCGCCCAGCGGCTAGTGTACTTCGCTCTCCGCCCTACGATAAGTCAACATCGAATCGCTACGCTCTCCGTGTTTCCTTTATCTCGGTTGGAGCGCTCCAGTCCATACGCCGCTAAACGGGTCGCTTCCGCTTTTCTGATTTCCCGGAAAATATCGAGGAATGTCGATAGTGTTTACTTAGAAAAATATACTGACATGAATTTTAGTAAATGCTGCTGTGCGTCACTAAGATTTTTTACGTCTTTTGATTCTTGAAACGCCTTTACTTTTTCGTTTGCACTAACCAATTCTGCTTTTAGATCTTTTATCTTTTCGTTTTTCACAACGGTTTTTAACGGTGCTTCTATTTCTGAAAGGACTTTACTTGCGTCCTCGGAAAGTTCCTTGGTCACAAGGGCATTTGAAGTGGTAAGAGAGATCGTTCTATAAATAGTCGGTACTGCTTTTAAAAAGGTCTTTTCTTTATCCGTGATACCAGAGAACTTTTTTTCGTCTAATAACAATGGCTTAGCAAATACGTCTTCAATCCCGTCTTCTTTATACTGCGCCCCTAAGGCCTTTGCTCCTTCAATCGAATCTGCAACACCTAGAAATAAAAAATACTTGCCATCCATTTCGACTGTTTGAGATGGAACATTTTTCGAAGATAAATTATCTGAAGTGGCTTTTGCTCCAGAATCTGAAGAAAAAACACCGCCTTGAATGACATAGGTCGTTAACTGGGAGATGGAGGCAGATGAAGTATTTTTGGCTTCTGCTGTTTTCGTTTTATTGCTGCTGGCAGGCTTGTCTGTGACCTCAGTTGGTACTGTTGTCACCGTCTTCTCAGTTGGTGATGTGATAACTAACTTCAGCATCACAACACCAATTGTTGTTCCAATTAATATAGCGAATGCTGCAGAAATTAAGATGGATCCTAATGGACGGCCATTTTTCTTTTTGATATTCGATGTGAATGATGTTATTTTCGGCAGGGACGTTTTTTTGCTCGTTGGACTCGGTATAATTTTGAGCTCCCCAATGTCTTTGTCGGAGGACTCAGGAATAATCCAATCAAAGCTTTCGTCAACCGATTCTTGGGATGCCGCCGTCTCACTATTAACATCAGATTCTGATTCTGTATGCTCGGTATTTATTTTTATTACTCTTGGAATTGGATCACTGTTAGTTTCAACCTCATTTTTTGGAGGAACTTCTTGAATGGGCGGGTTTTCTCCATTTAATTTGATCTTAATTGTATTGCCATTATTAGGCTTGTCCACGAAACCTTACTCCTCTCTCTTCCGATGAGTCATTGGCTTCATCCTATCATAAAGACAAAAAAAAATAACAAGACTTTTGTCGTCTTGTTATCGTAGACTTTCGCCAAATTATTTATTAGTTTGGCATGGTGATAATTATGGCTGCGTGTCAGTTGTGGCAGAGAATTGGCTTAGTGGGTTGTCTTTACCTGCTGGTTTAGGTGCATCGATTTTTGGTAATTCTCCTGCTAAGTCATTTAAAGTTGGCATGTAAAATGCAGAAATTGTCAGACTGTAGGTTAACGGCTGATCTTCTTGATCTAAACTTGTAATCTCTTGGCCGCCTGAATAACTGATAGATTCAACCACGATGATCCGTTTCAATGATTCGAGTGTTTCAATAAACTTCTCTAATTTCTTGTAGCTTGGTGATTCAACACTCAATGAGATGGTCATTTTTTTCATGCCCGCAGTTTGGGTAGAAGCTGCTTGTTGTGTCGTTGTGTCCTGTGTTGCTGCAGCCTGTGAAGTGTCAGTTGTAGTTTGTTGACCATTGGCATTTTCAGCATTTGATTGGTCAGCAGTAGCAGTGCTCACATCCACGTCTTTTGAAAAACTCATTGAACTAATCTTACTATCAGAAATGGTTTCTGCTTTCTCTAAGTCTAAAATTAGCTGTTCCTGTAACGGCTTTACAGGCAGCTTTTTCTGTAACTCCTTCGTACCTTCAGAAGTTTTTTGCGTTTCTTCTGCATTTTTTTGACTAACGATTTCTAAAAGTTTTTGTTCAGACTCAAGTGACTGCTGCTTGAGATCCAAGTCTGTTTTTAAAGGAGCTAGTTTAAAGAATTGAGCATAAACAATGAATAATATCAGTATAAGAGTGACCGCACCAATTATTAGTCCTTGTTTTTTTGAGAAACGGAGTTTCATGATTCAGTCACTCCTTCCTCAATGTTCTTGCTCTTTTGCGTATTTTTCTTTACCACTTCTTTATTCAACTTTAATTCAAATTGACCTGTATAGCGCGGAAGGATATTATCCTTTTCTTTCTTACCCGTTGCACTGCTGGCTGCAGTCTTAGAGGTATTGGTCGAATTGGTATTTGGTGTCGAGGTAGTGGCAGTTGTTTGCTCACCAGTTGTTCCAGATGGTGAATTTGTTTCACTGCTAGAATTGGTAGTTGAATTCGGATTCGTCCCAGTTTGATTCAAATCTGATTGATTTGTTTGTGTCGTTGTTTGGGTTGTTGAATCTGTTGAAGAATTCGATGGATTCGTTTGACTAGTTGATACAGCTGTACGGCCACTTGTCGATTGTTCAGTCGCTGCAGCAGTTAACGAACTTAAACTCGATTCTTCAATCCATTTTGATTCATTAAGATTATCTAAAAAGTACGCAGCTTCTCTTGCACTATCAAATTGAACTGTTAGTGATATTGTCCCAGCCTCCGTGTAGGCAAAGTTCTGAATAAAGCCACGCTCAGGTAACAATAATGTCAGATGGCGCATGACAGGAAGCGTCTGAATTGGATATTCATTAGCCCATTCAATCGCACTCTTTAATTGACTAACAGAACTAGCAGCAGCAGCTGTTTCTGTACTTTTATTTTCATTATTAGTAATCCTCTTTGTCATCGTAATTTGTCTATCTAATGATGCCATCTCATTTTTGGCAGCATTCGTTTGCCAAAGGTAAAATGCACCAACAAGTATCAGCAATGCAACTAAACTAGATAAAGTAATGATAAAGCCGATCTTTTTCGGTTCTTTTTGGGGAAGCAGGTTAATTTCTACTAACATTATTGCACCTCTTTTAATGCCAGTCCTAAAGACAGTAATTGACTAGGAGGTAGATTTTCTTTTTTTCCTTTAGAATCAGATTCAAGAGAAATCTTATCAACAGGTACATCCAATCTCTCAATCATTTCATCATAAATTGCTTGAAGCATCGGATGATCACCGTTCAGCAAAAACTTTGTAATATCACTTTTTTCATTGTTAAGTGTATATCGGTAGAAGTCGCTTAATTTACTAATCTCTCTAAATATATCCTCAAACTGAATCACTAACTCTTCCGCCTCACCGGTATACTTAAATACCAATTTGCCTGTCAAGTCTTTCTTGACATCCCAAATATCTACATTAAACGGTAAAGGAAATTGACGCATAACAAGCGGCACATTTTTTTCAAAAATACAAAGGTTAACACTGGTCAAATCAAATTGGACAGAGAATATTACCTCAATAGCACTGGTATTATCAAGTTGATGATACAATCGGTACAGTGCCAGTGGAGAGATATCTGCTGCAATCGGGTTAAGCTTCAACTTAGAAAGTAAGTTTGCATACTCCATTACCTGCTGTTCCGGTGCTACAAATAAAAGTAAATCCCGAGTTTTGCCATCACTTTCTAATGGGTAAAAGTCAAAGACAGGCTCTTCAAACGGTAAGTGAATACTTGACCCTAGTTCTAGATACAAATATCCCTGAATTTCATCATCTTGAATTTCAGATGGAATTGAAACTTTCCGGATGATTACAAGGGGATCAGGTACTAGAAAGCGAATTTGCCGTCTTTGAATTTTCCATTCATCAATACACTCCTCCAGGATGTTTGATAAGGAATCAATATCGGTAATTTTCCCATCACTGATAATACCTGGGGGAAGAAAACGCTCGTTCCATCTCTGAGCAGAAGGTGGATTCGCCTGTTTTAACTCTAGCAAGCGAATAGAATGATCATTCAAAACCAGATTAATTATTCGGTTTTTAGATGCAAAAAGGGAAAAAGCCATGTAAAAAAACCCCTTAGTTAAAATCCTTGGTTAAGGAAATGTATATACAAATTAATTAAATCCGTTCCCCAATAATAGGCGGTTAAGGTTCCAGCTGCAATAAACGGTCCGAATGGAATTGGCTGACGCCTGTTCACAATTTTAAGAAGTAATGCCAATCCACCAATAACAGCGCCAAACAATGTCGAAAGAAAGAAGGACAAAAGGACTAGTTTAAACCCTATTACCAATCCAATTAAGGCATATAGCTTAACATCCCCGCCTCCCATTCCACCGTTGCTGACAACAGCGATGAGAAGGAGAAGTATAAATCCCGTTACGGCACCCAAGAGGCTGTCCCACCATGGGTTTAACGGACAAAGAATCCGTTCCAATAAAAAAATCCCTGCAAACCAGATTAGAATTTTATCAGGGATGAGCATATAGTGAATATCTGAAACTACGATAATCATAAACATTGAGATTAGCGTTAGAGCGACTACTAATTCTCCTGACCACCCGATAACTAAAGGAGCTGTCATAAATAGTAAACCAGTAAGCAATTCAAAAATTGGATAGATAGGAGAAATCCGCGACTTGCAGCCGCGGCATTTTCCATTTTGAATTATAAAAGATAATACCGGAATTAATTCATATGCTTTAAGCTGATTCCCACATATAGGACAAGAAGATCTTGGTGATACAATTGACTTTTTCAACGGAATCCTAATTCCTATAACATTAAAGAATGAGCCGAATATTAGTCCATATATAAATAATAGTATTTTATATATCAACATTTTATTATTGAACAGAACTTCTTTCGAGTGCTCTAGATTCTACTCCATTAATATATGTTTTAGGAGATGTTTCACCGGCTTGTTTTAAAGTAACAGTATAATCAAGTTTTTTACTATCTGTTGCATTTACAGAGACAACAACCTTAGAATCAGTTCTATTATATCCAGCAGTTTTATCATGTGGATTATTAAAATCTTCAATATAACCTTTAGTTATCATGTCATCTAGTGTAATAGTTCGTGTTGCAGTAGATGTCGGTGCTACTACTTCTCCTGCCGCTACAGCATTTCTTGCTGCTGCAACCATTTGTTGCGCATTCGCTAGCTGGGCATCCTTTTTAGTGTTATCAATTATTCCTAAAATTGAAGGAATAGCAATTGCAGCAATAATCCCTAAAATAACAATGACTGCGAGTAATTCAATTAGAGTTAATCCTCTTTGGTCTTTTAGCCTATTTTTTAACTTCTGAAGCATTAATTTTCTCTCCCTTATAGTTCTATGAACCTAGTAATATTGTCTCTTGTAGTATACATTAATTGAGATTGAAATGAAAAGAGATTTTTTTGATATTTTGTCCTATTTTCTCAGTATTTTTGCTTTCTTGTCAGTTATTGATTCATCTGTTGAAATTGGTCGAACATGCTAAACATTGGTACCATAATGGAAGTGACTATAGTTCCTACTAACCCTGCCAAAAAGACTATCATTAATGGTTCAATTAACGATTTTAACCGATCTGTTCCATTTTCTACTTCTTTTTCATAGAATTCAGCAATTTTGGATAACATTGCGTCCAAAGCCCCAGTTTCCTCACCGATGGCAATCATTTGAGTAACCAATGGAGGAAACGCCCAGTGGCTCTCCATGGGTTCTGTCATGGAACGGCCTTTCTCTAATGAATCTCGTGACTCTCGAATGACCTTTGCTAGAACTTCATTTTCAACGACTTTTTCTACAATCGACATCGCTTGAAGAATCGGTACTGAACTTGAGAACAATGAGCTGAGAGTTCGCATCATCCTTGCCAGTGCCGCTTTTTGCAGTAAATTACCGAATATCGGCATCTTTAATAAAAAATAATCAAAATAATATTTAGTTTGATTACTTTTTTTAAAATAGGTAATTAAAAAGACTACTACAAAAATGAACAGTATAACAATCCACCAAAAAGACTGCATAAAGTCACTTGCTGACAGGACAAACTTGGTGATTGCAGGCAGTTCGCCGCCCATATCATCAAACATCGATACAAATGTTGGGACAACGGCAACAAGTAAGAAAATAACAACAATAATAGCAATAATTCCAACTGCAATCGGATAGGATAGCGCAGAGACAATTTTTTGTCGTGTGTAATGTTGTTTTTCGAAATGCTCAGCTAAACGGTCGAGTGTCTCATCTAAATTACCGCTGACTTCCCCTGCTTTAACGAGGTTAATAAACATTTGATTAAAGATTTTCTTGTGTTTAGACACAGCTTCAGAAAGAGGATTGCCTTCCCTCATCTGCTGTTCCACATCCAGCAGGGCTTTCTTTAATGCTTTGCTCTCAGTTTGATGGGCTAAAATCGACGTTGCTTCGACAACCGTGACCCCTGCTTTAATTAAAGTCGAAAATTGTCTTAAATAAATGACAAAATCCTGCAGTTTCACTGGAGTTCCAAGCGTTAGGTCCTTAGTCATAAGGGTCTCAGGTACTTGGGTCATTTCAATTACCCTAATTCCCTCTTCTTTCAACTTTTCCATCGCTTCCCGCTTAGAACCAGCGTTAAGAGTGCCTTGCCGTTTTCCTTTACGATCCCGCCCGCTGTATTTAAATCTAGCCATTCATCATCATCTTTTCATGCAAGTATTGCGAAGCGGCTTCTCTTTGGATTATGTTTCGATCCAATAGGTCTCTGATACTCATTTCAAGCGTATGCATTCCTTGTGCGCGGGACGTTTGCATCGTGCTTTGGATTTGATGAATTTTCTCATTCCTTATAAGGTTGGCTATTGCAGGGTTATTTACTAATATTTCAGTTGCCGCTTTCCGGCCTTTTTTATCCGCAGTCGGAAATAAACGTTGAGAAATAACCCCTACTAATACAGAAGCTAACTGTACACGTATTTGTGGCTGCTGTGCCGGTGGGAAAACATCAATGATTCGGTTAATTGTTGTTGGTGCACTTGATGTATGCAGCGTCCCTAAAACAAGGTGACCTGTTTCAGCTGCAGTTATCGCGATTGACATAGTCTCGATGTCACGCATCTCCCCAACCAGAATCACATCTGGATCTTGACGGAGTGCCGCCTTTAAGCCACTTGCGTAGTTATTGGTATCGAAACCAACTTCCCGCTGATCAATAATCGAACTCCCATGACGATGTAGATATTCGATCGGGTCTTCTAAAGTAATGATGTGCTTTCGCATCGTTCGATTCATATAATCAATCATCGATGCTAGAGTTGTTGATTTCCCACTCCCTGTTGGTCCAGTTACGAGAATTAAGCCCTGTGGCTTCTCAACCAATTTAGAAATGATATCTGGTAAATCTAGTTCTTCAATTGTTGGTGTTTTAGATGCGACTGTTCTTAAGGCAATTGAAACACTTTTCCGCTGATGATAAGCATTGACACGAAATCTGGATATACCAGGAACACCATAGGAGAAATCCAGTTCTCCTTTTTCCTTAAATAAGTCCCACAATCCTTCAGGAATAATCGCTTTAGCCATACCTTCGGTGTCATCTGGCATGATTTTATCGGTTCCATATCTTCTTAAGTCACCATTTATACGCATCACTGGGGGAACACCGACCGTTAAATGAACATCTGAGGCTTTATATTCAATTGCAGCTCGTAATATAGCGTCAATTTTTTCTTTCATCTTCATGCTCTCCTACTCCAGAATTGCTACTTTTAATACTTCTTCTGTTGTCGTTAACCCTTGTTTTATTTTTAATAATCCATCATCTAATAAAAAGATCGTTTTATTTTTATTTGCCAATTCTTTCATCTTTTGAAACGACTCTCCATTCATCATTGCCCGGCTCATTTCGTCATTTATGACCAACACTTCATGAAGTGCAAGCCTGCCTTTATAGCCAGTCATGGTGCATGAGGAACAACCTTTTCCTCTAGTAATTTTGTCAATCTTCATTCCGCGCTTGGCAAAAATCTCGATTTCACGCTTCGATGGCTCTTGAACCTCCGCACAATCACGACACACTTTTCGAACAAGACGCTGAGCAACAATCCCGCTAAGTGATGAAGCAAGTAAAAATGGTTCGACACCCATGTCAATCAGACGGGTAACTGTCCCAATTGAATCATTGGTATGGAGAGTACTTAAAACCAAGTGTCCCGTTAATGAAGCTCGAATAGCCACTTCAGCCGTTTCTTTATCACGAATTTCCCCAACCATAATAATGTTTGGGTCTTGACGTAAAATCGACCGAAGTCCTGCCGCAAAGGTCATCCCTACATTCGGGTTAACCTGAATTTGATTAATCCCTTCCAATTGATATTCAACCGGGTCCTCGACAGTAATAATGTTAACTGCTTCACTGTTAAGCTTATTAAGTGCAGCATAAAGGGTCGAGGACTTTCCTGATCCTGTTGGCCCTGTTATAAGGACAATCCCCGTTGGCTTTTCAATCATCTCATTGAATCTCTTCAGATTTAAGGAATTGAATCCAAGCTTGTTCAAATCATTTAATGTGGATCCCATATCCAAAATCCGCATAACAATCTTCTCACCATAAACAGTTGGCAGTGTTGAGACACGGAGATCAACCGGATGAAAGTCAAGATTCAGCTTGATTCGACCATCCTGCGGTACTCTATGCTCAGTAATATCAAGATTAGACATGATTTTTATTCTTGCCGTTAATACACTTTGCATATTTCGCGGGAGAATTCGTTCATTCCTAAGAACACCATCAATTCGGTAACGGACTACCACCCTTGTCTCTTGTGGATCGATATGAATATCACTGGCCCGATGAATCACTGCATTGGTTAATATCTGATTCACTAATCGAACAATCGGAGAATTTTGATCTGTTACGTCTTCATTTCTGTCTCGATCGTTTAATTGAAGTTCATCAAGTAATTCATCTAGTCCATCATCGACATCATAATATTTATTTATAGTCCGGAGAATATCATCCTTCGTAGAAATGGCCGGTTCAATATGAAAACCGGTCGACAACCGCAAATCATCAATCACGATAAAATCCATTGGATTCGCCATTGCCACGAAAAGTTTATTTCCATCCCTTTTCAAAGGGATGATTAAATTTCTTTTGGCTGTTTCTTTGGTGATTAGTGAAAAGAGATTGGTATCAAATGGATATTGAAAGAGGCTGACATGCGGAATACCAAGTTGATATTCAAGCACCTCAACTAATTGCTGTTCTGTTAAATATCCTTTTTGTAACAGGGCATCTCCAAGTTTTTGAGAATCATTTTTTTCATCTAATGTAGCTTGAAGTTGCTCAGGAGTAATTAAACCTTCTTCAATTAACAAATCTCCTAGTCGTTTTCGTGATTGCCTCATTTTACATCCCTGCTTTTATTTTGGTTGTTCATTTGGCTTGCCCCATAAGTCATTATCGTTAGAATTTTGTTCGGTATTACCTGTTGTTGATGTTTGATTTCCATTCATATTTGATGAATCGGTAGTCTGGTCACCGCTGCTATCTGAATTACCAGTTGTATCAGTCGTTGGAGTTCCTGCTTGTACTCTGCCAGCTAGCCCGTGGACTTCAATCTGGTATGAAGGAGGATAATAGTCTTCTGAAATCAGTTCACTTTTAAGAAGTTCGTTACCTTGAAAAACATCCCGATAAACCTTAATAATTTCTCCTGTTTTTCCCTCAGTTTGGACCTTTGATTTTCCTGGGAGAAGAAGTGGACTATATTGAATGATTGTCTTGTATGCTAAATCTTGTTTTTCTTTAGTATTGATTTCATATTTATATACAAATTCTTCCCCCGTCAAAGAAACCATCAATTCTTTTTTTTCTAAGAGGAGTTTTAGTTTATACTTTGATTTATTAGGATTTTCTATTATCAAGTCTGTCTTTTTAGGTAGATTGACCATCGCTTCAAATCCTAACTTCGAATATGCAGGTAACATGCTGCCAATGTTTCTTTCTAGAATTTTGAAATTTGAAGGTAAGATTGCTTGATAAATACCTGTGGCAATTATGTTTAAAGAGTCTAGATCATCAATTTTTTGCTTTTTCGCAAAATCTAACAGTGAAAAACTCGCACCTTCTGAAATTTCTATTTCTGGGTTTTTATCAATGATTGTTCCCAAAGCAAACGGCACATCTGTCATTGAGACCACGGCGGAATTTATGACAGCATCCTTTTTAATTTTTCCTGCAAGTAAGAAATGATTATGAAGGTCCAAAGTCTGTGAACCGGATTCGAATAAGGAAGCTGTCGTATTTAAGCTCGCTGTGAGCTTATTGATATCAAAATCACTTGTTTTAATTGGAAAAAATAATAGTTCTAATTGCTCTTTAACCTTTAATTTATCTACCGTAATATAGGCAGGATTTTTCTGCCCATCCTTAATGGAATTGATTGTTTTTCCGGAATCTAGGTGAAATTGGTTTAAATCAAATGAAGCTGTTTTTTCTCCATATTGAAGTTGGATCTTTGTCTGTTTCACCCATTCAACGTATTTTTCCTCTAACAGGCCTTTAGCTTCCATTTCTGTCTTTCCTGAAACATCTAAAGCACCGACCGTGGTACCATCAGAGAATTTTCCATCTGCATTTGTCATTTTTTCAAATGCTTTTGCCCCAAAATGGGAAAAATTAAAAATAAATGCTGTACTAAATAGTAAAACAACAAACAATTTGATCATTTGCTGATTTTTGCCCAAAAGTTCTGTCTCCCTTCAAACACTCACATATACTTCATCTATTAAACTAAGATAGAATTATTGTTATTTACTTTTGTAGAACTACCTTTTCTTTCGATTCAATTACATGTGAACCCACTTGCTCTGTTCTTAATTCAAGCTCTAATAAACTTTCAATATCAGATAAATAGTCATTTTCCATGTCTCGATCTTTAATTTGCGTTTTTACATCTACTACTTCATTATCTCTTTCTAGTAAAAAGGAGATATCCATATCAATTGGCTCCTGCTCACTAACAGGTAAATCTACAATTTCAGACAAGTCTTGAGAAGATACTACCTCTGTCACTGGATCTTTTTCTAATTTAAAATGGGACGAATCAGCTAATGGTAATTCATCGCTAATTTCCACCAAATTAATATCTTTTAAATTTTCAATTTCATAATCAGAATTGCGGCCTTCAAATTCAACATCCATTGGTTCTTCTAATCCAGGATTTTTTGGTAATAATACTGTTTCCATTCGGTTACTCATAAAGTAAGCTGCAAAAAAACTGAGCGCTAAAAGTATTAATGCCGTCTCCCACAACGGAATGATTGAAACGGCTGCAAGTCCTGCAAGAGATAAAATAAAACTAATTAATACTAAAAGGAGTTTCCCTTTTAAGGTGTAACCTAATGGGAGCAAGTATATTATTAACGTGGGTATAACCACCGAACTAAAGGCCCATAAAATTGATTGCATTCTTTCACTCTCCTTTTAATTAGTCATTTTATACTATTAAACTACATTTTCCTTCAAATGATTTAATTTTCTTCAAATATTAGACAAAATTCGCCTAATAAATATTGTATAATACTTTTAAGTTGTTTAAAAGAAGATGGAAAATAATTTTATAGGTAGATAATCCTAATTATTTTTCCATCTATTTGTACTAATTTTGCTATCATTAAGGAATGATTAGAATGAAATTAATTTGCAATGAAAGAGGAGTCACTTTAATCGAGGTTCTTGTATCCATTGTGCTTCTTTCAATTATCTTTTTATCCGTTATGAAATTTTTCCCACAAATGGGACTTATGAATAATCAAAATCAAGATAAGGCTAAAGCTATAAACCTTGCTAAAGAAGTTCTTATTAATTGGCAAGAATCAAGTGATGTGAAATGGTTTTTAGTTAAGACTGACCAAACAGCTGGATTTACCCCAACTGATTCAAAAGTAACATATAATAGGTTCTACTCTGATCCAACCTATTATTATTTCGAAACGACTAAAGATCAATATGACGTGAATATTAAAATTAAGAGATTTGCTGAAACAAGTTCAAGATTATCAAGTATCCATTCGATTGTTGTTCAATTGATAGATAAAAAGAATAAACATGTCATTACTGAAACATTCGGATATGTTAAAAGATAGGAAATGAGATATATGAAGAGAACTGAAAATGGTTTCACGCTAATTGAAGTACTTGTAACTCTATCCATTCTTTCCTTTGTAGGGATTATTGCCTGGAGTGTTTTTTTTCAAGGCTATAATTTTTCGCAAAAGGCAATTTCTAAAAACACGATGATTCAAGAAACCAATCTATTAATTACAAATTTAAAAAAAGTACATCAAACACTGATGGAATACGAAATCAAAAGTGAAAACTGTGAAATTAAAGTTACGAACCTAAAAACTAGTCCTAAGCAAACGCAAATATTTAATCACCCTACGATTTGTTTTAAAATTCTTGAAATAAATGCTGTGCCAGGCTCTGGGCCAAAAACAGTAAAACCCAATAATAAATTAAATGATGGTTATCTAAATGACGTTTCTTTAAAAATTAATGCAAGTGAAAAGAATAATCCACAAAACAGTATAACTCAAGATACATTTCTTTATCGAATGAAGGGTGCGGATTATCAATGAAGAATTTAATGAAGAATGAACAAGGATATGCCCTTGTAACCGTATTATTGATCATTACCGTTTTTATGGTTATATTCCTCTCATTCATGGGGCAGGCATTTAGCAGTGTGAAACAAAATCAGGTGGTTGAGAAAAAATCTCGTTCGGTTGCAGCAGCTGAAGCGGGGATTTCGAATTACCAGGTGGAAATTCAAAAAACATTTGAATCTCAACAACAAACTGTAAGTGATTATATAAGGGATAGACCTTTGCTTCAGGATGAAAATAAATTTAAAACCGAAGCTGCTAAAAAAATGGCAGAAGTGCTACAAGGTAAAATCATTTCAACTCCTACGAATGCTCCATATCGTATGAGTAATTATATTGTTACTTCAGATCCTGACCCGAGCTCGAGTAAAGTAATTATTAGTTTTAATGTTATCGGAAATGATAACTCAAAAGAAACTACTCTTTTTACAAAAATGACTATAGACTTTGCTTCAATCATTGATCAAAGAACAATTGATACCAGTAACACTTATGCACTGCCAAAATTTGATACGGTTAAACCAATATCAACATCAGAATGTACAACGTTAGATTGTGACAATGTTTATATAAAGGGTAATGGTAATTTTACTGGTAATAATAACATTAGAGATAACCAAACAATTTACACTACAGGTGCACTCACTTTTGATGGAAATGGCAACGAAAATAATATAACAAATGTAAAAATCCACTCTGATGGTGCATTTACAAATAACAAAAACATGAATAGCGCTTCAAATGTAATTATAGAAACAAAAGACGGCGCTAAATTTATGCAGAATGTAAAGATAAGTGGAACATCAAAAATTCTAGTGAATAAAACATTGTATGTTAATCAACATTTAGAACTTGCTGATCATTCTTTTGTTTATGTTGGAGGTGCAGATGCTCCACCAACTGATGCAAACTATAAGAGCGCAACGACTGATAATAATTTAAACATTCTATCTTCCTCCAAGATGTGTGTAAATGGAAATTTAGCAGCTAAAAAGGTTGATGTCGACTCAACTAGTAAATTATATGTGTTAGGTAAAGTGTGGGAAAATGGTTCAATAAAAACTGAATATACCGTTGATCTTAATACTTTTACTAGGGAATGTGGAAGTCTTATACCGCCTGAATTTAATATTAAATGGGGAGACAATGTAAATACCATCATAAATAGCGTTGATTATAATTAACACGATAAAAAGGTGTGACCGTAGTTGTAAAGACAACTACCGTCACACCTTTTTAACACGAAGAATACTCCGCCACCCTATTCCGCCCAGCCCTCTTTGCGCCCACATAAAGTGCCCGATCCGCATGCCTTATCAAAGCCAACGCATCTTCGGCATTCTCAGGTGCTGTCGCGACCCCAATTGATGCGGTAATCATGACTTTCTGCTGTGTTTGTTCAAAGTCAAAAGATTGTTGGATGGTAAATGGCCAATTGGAAATCATTTGCCTAATTTGTTCAGCCATTTCGTATGCCTCTTCTTTGAGTGTATCAGGCAGAAGTACAACGAATTCTTCTCCGCCATATCTTGCCACCGTACCACGACCACCTACCAACTTACTTAATCGGCTGGCAAGCTCAAACAGAATTTCATTGCCGCTTTGGTGACCATACGTATCATTGACATGTTTAAAATGGTCGATATCCAGAATAATTAACGATAGTGTTCGACGTTCAAATCGGGTTAGTTTTTCAAATTCTTCAGTTAGCAGGTTTTCAAAATAACGATAATTATACAGTTTGGTTAATGAACAGCGTTCACTTTGCATTTTTGTCATCTCATAATGCTTGGCATTTTCAATGGCAACCGCAAAGTGGGAGCAGAGGATATCGATAATCATCAATTGGAATTTTTCAAAGGCACGCTTTCGCTTTGAAGCAAGTACTAAAACGCCAAGTACTTTTTTGCTTCGAACGATGGGTACACCTAGAACACTTTCGGCATCATCAGGTAGATGACCGTACGAAAAGTTCCGCCATTCTTTCCTTGCTGTAAATAAGAATGTTTTCTGCTCTGCCCACACCATCCCGCTAATTCCTTGGTTTTTCTTGACAGGAGGGAAATGCTTAGTCACGCCCCCTTCGACCCCTCGAACGACTTGAAGTTCATCATTCTTCGTTACTTCAAGGATATAGGCATAATCCACTGGAAGCATTTCACTAACCTTTTGAATCAACAAATCAACCACATCATCAACCTTCAAGCGTTCGGCCATTTGATGACCGATTTCAGCAGCCTTTTGTAAATATCCGTTGATCTTTTCACTAGAATAATAAAGTCTGAAAATCATAGATAAACTGACAAAAGGAATCCCCACAAACAACAGGGCTAAACCGCCGACTTGATTATAAAGGATATACAGTACAAACCCAATCGGAAAGGTGATGAAAGTGGTTATCGTCTCAACAATAAAATCCTTTCCGAAATAGGATTCTTTGCTTTTATAAATAAAATATAGATTGAAGGAGACAATGATCTGATTCATCGCATAACTAACCACTGCATATAACATAGCTAGCCATAAGTAATTAGAGTTTTCTGTAAAATTCTGTCCTACCTCTCCACCAAGCCCGTGGTAGACCAGTCCACTGGTCAAGGAAACGAGGAAAAACATATTCAAGTTAAGCGGTAATCGAAATAATTCCCCTTTGCGGAGGATCCGCAACTTGAGTAGTAAAACAAGAACGGCTATTTGTGCAAAAATGATTTCCACAAATAAACCGAATCTTAAAAAGGTAGCAAGCGCCACCCATTGGATTAAGAATATAAACATATTATTTATGACAATCGGCATCGTTGCAACCACACAGGTTAACAGTAAAAAGGCAAGGATATCCGTCCACTGCCCGGAGATTTGTGGAGGATAAGTCTTATAAGTGAACCACGTTCCAGCTGGAACCATTAAAATCCAAGTTAGTAAAATCAAATTCTTGATATATGGTTTAACCTTCATGCTTATCCTCCTCTCTTGTTTTTATTGAGATAAAATTATTTTACCATCGAAAAAATATCCTGTCATAAAGAAATTTTCTTATTTTTCAAAAACTGGGATAAAAATGGTTTTACTTCTGAAATAAAATAAAGTGACCCTGTTATAACTAATATGTTATCGTTATCCAGTGTTTTTATTTCTTCTGCAAGATACGAACCCCAGTCATCCACCGCAAGTTTGTTGGCTGACTGGCTGATTTTCAGTAACTCCTCTGCTTTGGCCGCGCGTGGAAAATCAAAGCTAACAAAAGTAATTTGGGAAGCAATTCGATCGAGTTTCCCAATCATCTCGTCCAGCTTTTTATCCGTTAATGCAGCAAAGACAATCTGGATATGGCGATTGGGATATCGAGTGGATAGTTCATGTGTAAGAGCTGTAATCCCTTCCTCATTATGGGCCCCGTCAATGATGACCAGTGGTCTTTCCGACAGCATTTCAAATCTACCTGGCCAATATGCCTTCTGTAATCCTGCTCGAATCGCTTGTTCGGTTAAGATAAACTCGCCTTTTTGATGTAAAAATTGGGCAGCTATTACAGCAAGAGCGGCATTTTCCGTTTGATGCTTGCCCATCATGCTGATTTCCAGCTGGTCGAGTGTATGAAATGGAGTGGAAACGTTAAACATTTCACCCTTACCTAAGGAATTATGACCGCTTATCGAAATTTCCTGATCTAAGCGATATACGGGTGCCTCTTTCTTTTGAGCTTGTTCCTCGATGACCTTGAGCGCACCTGGATGTTTAACAGCTGTGAATAAGGCGGTACTCTTTTTAATAATCCCTGCTTTTTCAAAAGCAATTTCCTCATATGTATTTCCGAGGATATTGGTGTGATCAAGACCGATGTTGGTAATGATGGAAGCTAACGGTTGAATAATGTTGGTTGAATCATAGCGACCGCCTAACCCTACTTCAAAAATAACGATGTCAACCTTGTTCAAACTTGCGAAATAATGAAACGCCATGGCGGTAATCACTTCAAACTCCGTTGGGCCGCCTAGGTCCGTCTTTTCTAATTCATCTGCCAATGGGCGGATGATATTTGTTAGCTGAAGCAGTTCCTCATCGCTAATTGCTTTGCCATTGACACTAATTCGTTCGTTAAACTGTTCAATATAAGGGGAGGTAAAGGTTCCGACCGTATACCCCCCTGCTTCAAGAATGGAACGAAGATAGGTAACAGTAGACCCTTTACCATTGGTACCGCCAATATGAACGGTCTTCATTTTTGTTTCCGGATGGCCGAGTCTTTCCATCATCCATTCCATCCGTTTTAAACCTGGCTTGATCCCTAGTCTTAACCGAGCATGGATCCATTCTAGGGCTTCTTTATATGTAGTAAACATCCGTGACACCCCATCTTTTTTGTATGTGTAATAAGATGAGACGACTCCATTGCTGGACTCGCCTCATCATTTAGTTTACCCTCTTAATTCTTTAATTCGAGCTTCTACGATTGCTCTCTTCTCACGATAATCACTTTCTTTTGCCCGCTCTTCAGCTACAACATTCTCAGGGGCTTTTTTCATGAAGCCTTCATTACTCAATTTCTTTTGAACTCGTTCCACTTCTTTATTTAAGCGGTCGAATTCTTTTTGTAGACGAGCAATTTCTTCGTCGATGTTAATCAAGCCCGCAAGCGGCAGGATGATTTCAACGCCAGTTATAACGGCTGTCATGGCTTTTTCAGGCGTTTCAAGCTCCACACCCATTTGCAATTCTTCAGGATTACAGAAACGTTCAATATAGCTGCGGTTATTCTCAAGCGATGTAAGAACTGTTTCATCCTTCGCTTTGACGAGCATTTTGATTTTCTTGCTCATTGGAGTGTTTACTTCCGCACGAATATTTCGTACAGAACGAATCATTTCCATGAGTAATTTCATTTCTTGTGCTGCTTGGTCATCAGAAAGAGCTGGATTTACTTCTGGCCACTTCGCCGTCGTAATGGACTCACCTTGGTGTGGAAGGTTTTGCCAAATTTCCTCGGTGATAAATGGCATGAATGGATGTAACAATCGCATCGTTTGATCCAATACATGAGCTAGAATAGAACGAGTGGTTTTCTTAGCTGCTTCATCTTCCCCATATAACGGAAGTTTCGCCATTTCAATATACCAGTCACAGAAGTCATCCCAGATAAAGTTGTATAATGCACGGCCTACTTCCCCGAATTCATAGCGGTCAGAAAGTCGTGTCACATGTTCAATCGTTTCATTTAAACGTGTTAAAATCCATTTGTCGGCAACTGATTTTTCGCCGCTGAAATCAATTTCATCATAGGTCATGCCGTCCATATTCATTAACGCAAAGCGGGACGCATTCCAAATTTTATTGGCAAAGTTCCATGTGGACTCTACTTTTTCAAAACTGAAACGTAAGTCTTGACCCGGAGAACTTCCAGTAGAAAGGAAATATCTTAACGCATCGGCACCGTATTTTTCGATAACATCCATTGGGTCTACGCCGTTTCCAAGGGATTTACTCATTTTACGGCCTTGCTCATCCCGAACGAGACCATGGATGAGTACATCTTTAAATGGACGCTCGCCAGTAAACTCGATGCTTTGGAAAATCATTCGGGATACCCAGAAGAAGATAATATCATAGCCAGTTACTAACACGTCAGTTGGGAAGTAACGCTTGAAATCAGCCGCTTCTGTATTCGGCCAGCCCATCGTTGAGAACGGCCATAATGCCGAACTAAACCAAGTATCTAAAACGTCTTTATCCTGTTCCCAGTTCTCCGCATCTGCAGGTGCTTCTGTTCCTACATATACCTCACCTGTTTGCTTGTGGTACCAAGCCGGGATCCGGTGACCCCACCAAAGTTGTCTTGAAATACACCAGTCGCGGATATTTTCCATCCAGCGCAGGTATGTTTTTTCAAAGCGGTCTGGAACAAAGTTTACTTTCGCCTCTTTATCTTGCAGGGCAATCGCTTCATCTGCGAGCGGCTGCATTTTAACAAACCATTGGGTGGAAAGATACGGTTCAACCACTGCACCGCTTCGCTCAGAGTGACCTACGGAATGTGGATGCTCTTCAATTTTGAAAAGAACACCTTGTTCCTGCAAATCTTTCACGATTTGCTTGCGGCATTCGAAACGGTCTAAACCTTTATATTTGCCGGCTTTATCATTCATCGAGCCATCTTCATTCATAACAAGAATCCGTTCTAAGTTATGACGATTACCAAGTTCAAAGTCGTTCGGGTCATGGGCAGGTGTGATTTTAACCGCTCCAGATCCAAATTCCATATCCACATAATCATCAGCCACAATTGGAATTTCGCGGCCAACGATTGGCAAAATGACGTTTTTACCAATGAGGTGCTTATAGCGGTCATCTTCCGGATGAACGGCAACAGCCGTATCGCCTAGCATTGTTTCGGGACGGGTTGTCGCCACCTCAATATGTCCGGAACCATCGGCAAGCGGATAGCTCATATGATAAAAGGCACCTTGAACATCTTTATAAATTACTTCGATATCTGATAGAGCTGTTTTGGTGGACGGGTCCCAGTTAATAATATATTCACCGCGGTAAATGAGGCCTTTTTTATAAAGGGTAACAAACACCTCTTTAACAGCATCTGATAAGCCTTCATCAAGCGTAAAGCGCTCGCGGCTGTAATCTAAGCCTAAGCCTAGTTTCGACCATTGCTGACGGATATGAGAAGCATACTCTTCCTTCCACTTCCATGTTTCCTCAACGAATTTTTCTCTGCCTAAATCGTACCGGCTTTTGCCTTCACTGCGAAGTTTTTCTTCTACCTTTGCTTGGGTAGCAATCCCCGCATGGTCCATCCCCGGTAACCAAAGCACATCATACCCCTGCATCCGCTTCATACGGGTCACGATATCTTGCAGCGTTGTATCCCAGGCATGACCTAAATGAAGTTTCCCTGTTACGTTTGGCGGTGGAATAACAACCGTGTATGGCTGCTTACTTTCATCATCTTTTGCTTCGAAAAACTTCCCTTGCAGCCACCATTCATATCGACCTTTTTCAATCGTTTGCGGGTCATATTTAGTAGGCATTGTTAGTTCCTTTGTTTCCATTGTAAAATCCTCCTTTGATTCCTTTTCCACATAAAAAACCCCAATCGTCATAAAAGGACGAATGGAGTTTGCTTCGCGGTACCACCTTTTTTCCAATCAAAAAAACTGATTGGCACTTATGTAGATAACGGATTTTGTCCGTCTTCAACTAATAGGATTCATATGATCCGTTCGCAGAAGAAGCTCGTGGGCGACCTTCCGACTGTCTGCTTAGGAAATCTTCCAGCTCATAATTTCCCTCTCTATAAAGCAGATTGGCATCGTACTCTTCCCTGTCGTTGCTTATTAATTAAATTATATTATTATACTACCGAAAAAAAGGGTTTGACGTCAATAATGATAACCACTTTTTTTATTTTTTATACTATATGCTTCTTTTTTGGAGAATTCTCCGCTCATGTGGAATATACATAAAGAAAATAAAAAAGGGGGGGTTTTTGGTGAAGAGGAATTTCAATAAATTTAAATACCAACCCTGGTTTCGGACTTGTCGGAGGGTGGCAGCGCAATTAGTTATTCCATTTGTGGTCTTCCAGTTTATTCGAACACTGATTATTCCTACATTCTTTGATATCGTGTTATTAACGTTATTTGTGGCGATTGCTGTGTCGATCTATTTTGAAATCGTATAAGGAGCCCTTGTAGCAAGTTTACTGCTGCTGGGCTCCTTCTTTTGCTGCTGATTGCGCATCAATCTCGGTCATTCTCATGACAACATACTCGGAGTTTTTCAAATGCCAGTAGCGGTGCTGCAGCTGGCGTACATATTTTAACTCGTTTTTGGGACGCTCCTTCCGATAGTAGCTTTCTGCTACCTGGATAATTGGAATCGGAAGCGCCAAGTAGCTGAAGAATAATAATTTTTCATCCGCTTTAAACGGAAAGTATTTAAAATAATGATAGACCCAATCGATGGCTGTATCGCTTCGTTTTGGATTGGTGTTTAAAGCTCGTGATAAATAGGGCAGGAGGTCATGGATCGGTGAACCATAGCGAGCATTCTCAAAGTTAATAAAATAACCATACCCTTTATCATCATATAAAAAATGCTCGGGTGACAATTTTCCATGAGTAATCACCATGCGGGCCTTTTCATTGTCTTTCGTTTTTTCATACCATTCTTCAAATTTGGTTTTCGAGAATTTCAGCGCTTGGCTGATTTCATTGTAATAGAGACAGAATAACAATTCGAAAGGCGACATGTAGGTCTTTTTTTCACATTCGTCGATGAAGCCATCGAGGAATTCCTGATGTTTTTCATGCTGTTGAAGAGTCTTTTCATAGTGCTCTGTTCTTTCTTCTTTATCCAAGGTAATTTCCTTAGCGGATAGTGTATGAAGGCGGGCTAGTTCACGAAACAGCTGTTGATTTCTGTGCTCACGGTCTTCTTTTTGTTCATTTGACATCCATGGCATTAAGTAATAGAGGTCATTTTCATGTAATATTGCATACCTTCCGTCCATGGTAGGATATATTGGAACGATACGGTTAAATCCTTTTTGGTAGAGAAGATGGACATGACGTATGAAATCGGTCCCGGTCGTCGGGTCAATTTTTTTTAATGCAAAAGTTCCTTTATTGGAATAAACCTTGAGGACGCTGCCAAAATCCTCTACAAACTGAGGTTCAACAAGATAATGTTTTAAGATTGGGGCAATTGCGGCTAGATGATTGGAGTTATTCATGTGAACTTTCAACTCTCTTTCCATTGGAAAAGCGTAACCGCCCGCTTGATGGACGATATTACGATTATGAAAAGAAGGTGAGCAGGTCAAAAGAACCCGCTCATCTCTTTTAGTTATTTTTTTGCAAAGCTGCTAGGAATATATAATACTTGGCCCTCGTATACATCTTGATTGATTTCAAGATTGTTAACGCGAAGGAGGTTTTGTACGGATACATCATATCGATCTGCTACGCTGCTCACGGTATCGCCCTTTTGGACGATGCAAATCTTAACTCTTGCTTGCTCCGCATGTTCATCCTTCCGAGCAAAGAACTCGGTTAACGTCATACTTTTCTTTTTGGCTGCTTTTTTCTTTTTTACATTTTTTGGTGGTTCCTCTGGGGAGGAAGAGCTCTCTTCTACCTGACTTACTTCCTCTTCAACCTGACCTGTTGGGTGTTGCTCTGCTTCCACATCGCCCGCATGCTCTTGCTCTTGCACTGGCTGGCTGGGCTCACTTCTTGCTTCCTGGAAATACCATGCTGGCTGGCTCTCTTCACTTTTTACTTCTTCTATATCCCATGATGAATGGTACCCTTCATTTCTAACTTCTTGTAAATCTACTGCAGGTTCGTTTTCTTGATTACTGGCCTCTTGAAACTCCCATGAAGGCTGGCTCTCTACATTTCTTGCTTCCTGTAACTCCCATGTAGGTTCGTGTTCCTCTTCTTCAAATTCTTCCTGCGGCTGGTAATTGAAGGTCGGAAATTTAGGTAAAACTTCTACACTCTCTTCTTCCTCTTGCTGCTTCCTAGCCTCAGCTTCAAATAAGAAGTTATCTTGGTAGCTGCTTTGGACTGTTTCCAATTCAACTTCTACTTCTTCCACATCTTCATATTCAGGTTCAGCACGATGGACAACCTCAATTTCAGTGGCCTCTTCCTGCGGTTGTTGTTGTTCGGTCGAATATAAGCCGCTAATCGTTAGTTCTGCTGCCAGTTTCAGGCAGCTGCGTTCAGGAATCGAATAGTCAAACGATTCAACGAGAACATCAATATCGTAAATACTCTGAATCCGATTATTTGGGATGGTGATGTCGACAGGGAATCGGTGGGTAAATTCACAGGTTCCTTCCTCGCGGGTATCGACCCTTTCCACAAACTTTTGTGATGTTACACCTTCTTCTTCGTTTTCACTGTTAGTTTCGTAACTTTTATATTCGCCTGTGAGTTCGAGCGAACCTCTTATGGTTACGTACTGGTCGTTTTCCTGGATGGTAATGTCCGGGTCTAAAGAGATGGAAATAAGCTCTTCGACTTCCTGTCCTTTTCTAAACCACAAAGACTCCTCCAAGGAAAAGCGTAGGCACGATTGGTTCTCTTGGGACAAAGCGACTCCTCCTTTCGTTTCCTTCACGCAAAATCACTATGTCACTTACACTCTATGACCCAAGGGCTTTTTTTATGATAAAAAAACATACAAAAACACCCACCTATAAAGGTGGGTGCCGAAAACAATGTTATTTAAGCTTAGAAAATGCAATTTCAGCCGCACGGATGGTTTTTTCAATATCCGCATCTGAATGCTCTGTAGATAAGAACAAGCCTTCAAACTGGGATGGCGGTAAGAAAATTCCTTGTAGTGCCATCTCACGATAATATGCGGCGAAGAATTCCAAATTAGATGATTTCGCTACATCATAATTAATGACTGCTTCATTCGTAAAGAAGAAGCCAATCATTGAACCTGCACGGTTAAATGTGATGGGAACATCATATTTTTCAGCTGCAGCCTTGAAACCTTTTTCCAATAAATCACCCTTACGGATAAATTCCGCATAATGCTCTGGAGTTAATTGGCTTAGAGTTTCATAACCTGCTGTCATTGCAAGTGGGTTACCAGAAAGGGTACCCGCTTGATAAATTGGACCGCTTGGGGCAATCTGCTTCATGATTTCTGCTTTCCCGCCGTACGCTCCAACCGGAAGTCCACCGCCGATTACTTTACCAAGGCAAGTGATATCAGGAGTGATATTGAAATATCCTTGTGCACAGTTATAACCGACACGGAAGCCTGTCATAACCTCATCAAAAATAAGCAATGAGCCGTTCGCTGACGTAATCTCACGGAGACCTTCTAAGAATCCAGGAAGCGGCGGCACCAGCCCCATGTTCCCAGCAACAGGCTCAACAATAATACAGGCAATATCCTCACCGTATTGTTCAAACGCATATTTTACGCCTTCAAGGTCATTGTAAGCGACTGTGATGGTATTTGAGGCTACCCCTTCAGGTACGCCTGGGCTGTCAGGTAAGCCTAGAGTAGCCACGCCCGAACCAGCCTTAATCAACAGGGAATCCCCGTGCCCATGGTAACAGCCTTCAAATTTCAAAATCTTATTTCGTCCTGTATACCCTCTTGCTAAGCGAAGCGCACTCATTGTTGCTTCTGTTCCTGATGATACCATCCGAATCACTTCGATGGATGGGACACGTTCAATCACAAGATTAGCTAGTTTATTCTCCATTAATGTTGGTGCACCGAAACTTGTTCCAAGTTCAGCAACCTTTTTCAAGCTTTCTACGACGCGGTCATTCGTATGACCGAGGATGAGTGGTCCCCATGAAAGGACGTAGTCAATGTATTCATTGCCATCAATATCATAAATTTTTGACCCTTTGCCTCGTTCCATAAAAATCGGGTCCATATTTACTGATTTAAACGCACGTACCGGACTATTTACACCGCCTGGCATAATAGCTTGGGCTTCTTTAAATGCTTCTATCGACTTTGTATACGAACGCATACCGTTCCCTCTTTTCAAATTATTGGTCTTCTCGTAACCAGCGAACCGCATCTTTTGCAGCATAAGTAATGATCAAGTCTGCACCCGCACGTTTCATGCCCATTAACATTTCAAGCACGGTGTTTTTTTCATCAATCCAGCCGTTTTGTGCTGCCGCTTTAACCATTGCATATTCTCCGCTTACATTATAAATAACAATCGGTAAATTAAAGGTATTTTTCATATCACGGACGATATCAAGGTATGGCATCCCTGGTTTCACGATTAAAAAGTCTGCCCCTTCAGCGACATCAGATTCTGCTTCTCTAAATGCCTCCAACCGGTTCGCAGGATCCATTTGATAAGTCTTCCGATCACCAAATTGCGGTGCACCCTCAGCTGCTTCACGGAAAGGACCGTAGAAAGCGGATGCGTATTTCACGGCATAAGACATAATTGGAATCTCCGTAAAGCCTGCTTCATCCAATCCTGCACGGATAGCTGCAACAAAGCCGTCCATCATGTTAGATGGGGCAATAATGTCTGCCCCTGCTTCTGCCTGCGCAATAGCTGTTTTTACAAGCAATTCAAGGGATTGATCGTTAAGAATCTTCTCCCCTTCTACCACTCCACAATGACCGTGGCTTGTATATTCGCAAAGACAAGTATCTGCAACGACAATAATTTCAGGGAATTTTTCTTTGATAAAACGAGTAGCTACCTGAACGATTCCATGGTCATGATAGGCCTGCTCACCGCATGCATCTTTCGTTTTTGGAATCCCGAAAAGCAGGACCGACTTAATTCCATGTGCGACGATATCTTCCATTTCTGCTTCTAAATGGTCCATCGAAACTTGGTAAACACCCGGCATGGATGACACTTCATTGCGGATATTTTCACCTTCATAAATAAAAAGTGGATAAATGAAGTCCTCTGCTTTCAGATGATTTTCACGAACTAGTGAACGCATGCTCGCACTTGAGCGTAAGCGGCGATGACGTTTAAATTGAAGTTCCATTTATTATTCCTCCGTCTCTAAATAAGCAATCATGCTATTAATCATTTCTTTTACGGTGAACTCTTTGGGTGACGCATGGACGGTTAGTCCATAGTCGCGTAATTTTTTCTCTGTAACAGGCCCAATACAGCCAATAAGACAGTTACCTAACTGCTCATTCAGTCCATACTGCTTCACAACAGCCATTAAATGGTCAACTGTTGATGGGCTTGTAAAGGTAAGGATATCGAGTTTGTGATCCGCTAGCATCCGTGCCAGCTTATCGCGGCTTTCATCGGGCAGGTATGTTTCGTAAATGACAACCTCATCCACACGTGCACCACGTTCAGTTAAGGTCCTGGCGATATACTCTCGGGCAAGATTTCCTTTCGGAAGCAGCACCCGTGCATCCCTATCCAATAATGGACTAAATTCTTCCACGAACGTTTCTGCCACATAAGCGGACGGAACAAACTCAGGTGAGAATCCCATTGCTTCCAAAACCTCTGCTGTCTTTTTTCCAATCACAGCGATTCTTGGAAACACCCCGCCTATCTCTCTTTTATTAAAAAAAGAAAAGAAGTTTTCTACTGTGACATTGCTAGTAAAAATAATCCAGTCATATGTATCAAGTGCCAATAATGAATTGTAAAGGCGTTGATTTTTTTCAATTGGACGAAAAGCAATAAGAGGGATTTCGATTGGAATCCCTCCGAACCTTTCAACCAGCTGTGAAAAGGATTTTGCTTGATTTTCTCCTCTTGGAACAAGAACGGTTTTATCAAGCAAAGGTAACGTTTGGGTCATAGACCCTCGAGCTCCCGTTTTACCTTCTCAATCAGGTCCTTACCACCTTTTTGAATTAACAGGTCCGCTGCCTGAATACCCAGTTCTTCTGGGTGATGACCTCTTACCTCTTCTTTAATGATTTCATGTCCTTCCGGGGAAGCCACTAACACATTTAGGACGATTTCATCATTGTCTGCCACATAGGCGAAGCCGGCTATTGGTACCTGACACCCGCCCTCCATTTTTTGAAGGAAGGCCCGCTCGGCACGAACGGCTCTTTCTGTTTTCTTACAAGTGAATTTTTCGAAAAGTTCTAGAAGTTCTTTATCATCTTCACGGCATTCAATCGATAAAGCCCCTTGACCCACAGCTGGAATACAAAGGTCCGCATCCAAAAATTCAGTAACTACGTCTGAAGCCCAGCCAAGGCGTGATAGGCCTGCAGCTGCTAGAATAATCGCATCGTATTCTTCCGTTTCTAATTTTGCTAATCTTGTATCTACGTTCCCACGGATCCATTTAATCTCTAAATCAGGACGCGCCACTAATAACTGAGCACTGCGGCGCAGGCTGCTTGTCCCGATAATCGCACCGGGTTTTAAATCTTTTAGCTTTACATGTCCTCTTGAGATGAGCGCATCACGGTGATCCTCACGGAATGGGATACAGCCAATTGTTAGTCCTTCTGGTAAAACAGCCGGCATGTCTTTCATACTATGCACGGCCATATCAATCTCTTTATCAAGCATAGCCTGCTCGATTTCTTTTACAAATAATCCTTTACCGCCAACTTTTGAAAGGGTAACATTTAGAATTTGATCCCCTTTCGTGACGATTTCTTTCACTTCAAATTCGAAACGAGGGTCCAACTTCTTCAATTGGTCCATCACCCAATTTGTTTGTGTTAAAGCCAGTTTGCTTCGTCTAGAACCTACAATGATTTTTCTCATGAATGTGCCTCCTGAGGTGGTTATGCCCTACGCATACCATAAATGAAAAGATGATAATCTACCAAATAAGAAAAAATTAATTAGGACAATTAAAAATGCCGCTGTATTCCAAATGGCCAGTTTTCTGCCAGATAAATTTTTCATAATATGCAAATATAAAAGGATACTATAAGCTATTAATAACAGAAATGATCCAACGATTTTCATATCGTACCAAGGCATCCCGGGAACCTTAAGAAAGGCCCACTGCAGTCCTAAAATCAAACTTAGCAGCAACATTGGCACACCGATCACAGCCAATATGTAGGATGATTTTTCGAGTTTATCTAAGTCGGCAAGCCGTATGAGCCTTGTGCCCCATTTTTTCCTTTTTAATAAATCATATTGAAGCAAATATAATGATGAGAAAACAAAGGATAGGGAAAATGCACCATATGAAAGAATAGCCATTGTAATATGAATTAACAACAGTTCGGAAACAAGCTGCTTCGCCATAATATGCGAACTATATTGCATTGGGGCAAATGTATGAATCGCCATCACCGTAAAGCCAAGGATATTCGTGAAAAAAACGATAAAATCAACCCGTAATAAATGATTAATCACAATGGATAATGTAACCAATATCCACGCATAAAAATAAAGTCCCTCAAAAATCGTTAATACCGGGAATCTGCCTGTTTTATACATATAGATTCCGAGAAAGACGGTTTGCAAAATCCATACAAACGCAAGTAACCAGAAAGCAATACGGTTTGCCTTCCGGTTATGATGTAGAAAATCGAAAAAATATAACAACACACTAAAGGCGTAAAGAACAACGGTTAATTCGTGAAGCCTTGTCATAAAGACATTAAACATAGAATGTACCCCTTATGACTGAAAGGAAGCCCGCGGTGTTGTAACCGGTATTTGATTGGTTTCGGCTGCTTTCGAATGTTGTTCTTGGACAAGCTCTTCAATATTAAAAATTTTCATGAATAATTCCATTGCCTGATTTGCGTCAGGTCGCGCAGCCAATTCTTTTGCTTGTAAGATCGGATCCTTTAAGAGCTGATTGATGATACTTTTGGTATGCTTATTTAAAACTTTTAAGTCACGTTCTGTTAAATTTGGCAATTTCCTTTCCAAACTTACCATCGTTTCAGATTGTATCGCATGGGCTTTTTCTCTCAGTGCTGAGATGACTGGTACTACTCCAAGCGTTCCAAGCCAATGCTTGAAATCCACGATTTCCTTTTCAATCATGAGCATGATTCGTTCTGCTGCTTTCTTACGTTCTTGCAAGTTGGCCTCAACAATTCCTTCTAAATCATCGATATCGTATAAAAAGACATTTTCAAGGTCACCAATTCTAGGATCTAAGTCGCGTGGTACAGCAATGTCCACCATAAATAACGGCTTCCCTTTCCGTTTTTTCTCAATGCCGGCCATCATTTCTTTTGAAATAACAAAGTCCTTCGCACCAGTTGAACTGATAAGGATGTCAGCTTCCACCAATGATTTCTCTAATTCAGCCATTTTTCTCGCTTTACCGCTGAAACGATTCGCTAAATCAATTGCCTTTTCATAGGTTCGGTTAATTACCGTAACTTGCTTCACGCCATTACCGTGAAGGTTTTGAGCAGCTAATTCTCCCATTTTTCCTGCTCCGAAAATTAACACATGTTTATTAGCAAGTGATCCAAAAATTTTCTTGGCCAATTCAACGGCTGCATAGCTGACAGAGACGGCATTGGCACCAATATCAGTTTCTGAATGAGCACGTTTGGCAAGGGTAATCGCTTGTTTAAACAAGTGGTTAAATACAGTACCTGTCGTTGCTTCTTGCTGCGCCAACATAAAACTCGTACGAACCTGTCCTAGGATTTGTGTTTCTCCTAAAACCATGGAATTAAGTCCGCAAGTCACGTTAAATAAATGATCAATCGCCCCATCATCTTCATACACAAATAAGAACGGAGAAAATTCTTTTTGTTCTATTCCGAACCATTCGGACAGAAATTCTTTAATATAATAGCGGCCAGTATGTAATTGGTCTACCACCGCATAAATTTCCGTACGATTACATGTAGACAAGATGATATTTTCTAGGATGCTTTTTTTTGTATTGAGCTTTTTTATGGCATTTGCAAGGTCGGCTTCATCAAATGACAACCGCTCGCGTATTTCAACAGGGGCAGTTTTATAGTTTATACCGATCACTAATGTATGCATTTGTAAGGACACCCCCAATAGATATTACAACTTAGCTAGTATGATTATATCATGAGCAATTTCGACTTTTGCTCGTAAAATGTGAACAGAAAACGAAACTATATGTTAATATATTTAAGTAAAGCCGCTGATTAACAATCCACCTGGAATTAGTTTAGCAGTGTTTCCTTTATTTACTTAATCATGATAAATATTTTTTTAATATACTTCCTTATGTACAGTACCAAAAAAATGGACAAGATTCAAGAGAACCTTACTGGAAGTGTGGTGTTTTTAATGAAGAATCAACGAATTTTTCCTGGGATCATTCTTATCGGCTTTGGTGCTTACTTTCTGTTGCAGCAAACCGGCATAACTATTTTTCAACAATTTTTCACATGGCCGACACTACTGATTATTGTCGGAATTGCTTTTCTAGGTCAGGGGTATTCTGCACATGACTATGAGGCAATTCTTCCTGGGGTCATTATGTCTGGCTTCGGACTCCATTTTCATCTGGTCGGCAAGATGTCCTTTTGGCCAAGTAACACGATTGGAATGCTAATATTAATTATTTCTGTAGGCTTTTTCCTGCGCTTTCAAAAGACGAATACTGGTTTATTTCAAGCATTCCTTTTTCTTATTTTAGCTGTTCTTCTCTTATTTTATGATAAAATTACAGCATATTTTGATTTACTCCAAAACGGAATGAGTTTAGTGTGGAAGTTTTGGCCTGCCCTGCTTATTGTTGTGGGTATTTATTTTTTACTGAAGAGAAAAAAATGACGCCTGGCGCAAATGCCAGGCGTTTCTTTTTTACATATAGCTCTTTAGTGCTGACCATGCTTCATCTTTTCCAAGTCCAGTTTCAGAGGAGAAAAGAATCATTTGGTCATTTTTATCAAGGTCTAATGTCTCTCGGACAACTTTTAAATGCTTTTGCCATTTTCCCTTTGGAATCTTATCCGCCTTTGTTGCGATGATAATACATGGGATCTCATAATGCTTTAAAAAATCATACATCATCACATCATCCTTTGATGGTGGATGTCTAAGGTCAACAATTTGCACAGCTGCTCTTAGTTGCTCGCGTGATGTAAAATAGGTTTCGATCATTTTCCCCCAGGCTGCACGTTCTGATTTAGACACTTTCGCATAGCCATAACCTGGAACATCCACAAAATGAAGCATTTCATTTATTAAATAGAAATTAAGCGTTTGTGTTTTTCCTGGCTTGGAGGAGATTCTTGCCAGACCTTTTCGATTAAGCATTTTATTGATAAAAGAAGATTTACCAACATTGGATCGGCCAGCAAGTGCAAATTCAGGTAAATCTGTTTCTGGGTATTGTTCTGGCTTTACAGCACTGATGACAATTTCTGAACTAACTACTTTCATTATACTTCACCTTCTAAAAGGGCATGCCTCAAGACTTCATCCACATGGGAAACAAGGACAAAATCTAGTTCATTCCTTACGCTTTCTGGGATATCATCAATATCCTTTTCATTATCTTTTGGAAGAATAATCTTCGTCAATCCGGCTCGATGGGCACTAAGGGTCTTTTCTTTCAAACCGCCAATCGGAAGGACTCTTCCTCTTAATGTAATCTCTCCTGTCATTCCTACTTCACGGCGGATAGGTCTGCCGGACAATGCGGATACCAGTGCTGTTGCCATGGTGATCCCTGCTGATGGTCCATCCTTTGGAACAGCACCTTCAGGCACATGTATATGGATATCATATTTTTCATGGAAGTCTTCTTCAATCCCTAGTTCTTCCGCTTTTGAACGGATATAACTAAACGCAGCTTGCGCGGATTCCTTCATAACATCGCCAAGCTTCCCAGTTAATACGAGTTTCCCTTTACCAGGAGCTAAAGATACTTCAATCTGAAGTGTGTCTCCGCCTACGGTTGTATAAGCTAACCCCGTTGCTACTCCGACCTGATCTTCACTTTCTGCCATTCCATAATGGAATCTTGTTTTTCCTAAAAACTCTTCAATATTCTTGTCAGTAATGATGACGCGCTTCTTTTCACCGGAAACAATAATTTTTGCAGTCTTCCGGCAAAGAGTCGCCATCTGACGTTCTAAACTTCGAACGCCTGCTTCCCGTGTATAGTAACGAACGACTTTTAGAATCGCATCATCGCGGACTTGGAGAACTCCCTTGGAAAGACCATTTTCCTTCATTTGTTTTGGAAGCAAATGATCTCTACAAATATGAACCTTTTCAAGTTCCGTGTAGCCGGCAATTGTGATAATTTCCATTCTGTCTAATAATGGTCCAGGAATGGTTGATAGGTTGTTGGCTGTCGCGATAAACATGACCTTTGAAAGATCATAGGTTTCTTCTATATAATGATCGCTAAAATTACTATTTTGTTCTGGATCTAGAACTTCCAGCATGGCACTCGAAGGGTCCCCGCGGAAATCACTGGACATTTTATCAATTTCATCGAGTAAAAAGACAGGGTTAATAGTACCTGCTTTTTTCATTCCTTGGATGATTCGCCCTGGCATCGCACCCACATAGGTCCTGCGATGGCCGCGAATTTCAGATTCATCACGCACTCCGCCAAGTGATACACGAACAAAATGCCGATTGAGCGACGACGCAATCGAACGAGCCAGGCTTGTTTTACCAACCCCTGGAGGCCCTGCAAGACAAAGGATTGGTCCTTTTAACGAGTTGGTCAGCTTTTGAACAGCCAAATATTCGAGGACACGTTCCTTTACCTTTTCAAGACCATAATGGTCCTGATTTAAGATTTTTTCAGCACGGTTAATGTCAATGTCATCCTCCGTTTTATTCGACCAAGGGAGACTAATAAGCCAATCGATGTAGTTTCGAATTACAGCACTTTCTGCTGAACTAGACGGAACCTTCTCATATCGATCTAGTTCCTTTTGTGCAGCTTTTAGCACATGTTCGGGCATGCCTGCTTGTTCAATTTTTTTCGTTAGCTCGGCAATTTCACCGGTTTTGCCCTCTTTATCGCCCAATTCCTTTTGTATCGCTTTCATTTGCTCACGTAAATAATACTCTTTTTGTGTCCGTTCCATCGAACGCTTGACACGCTGACCAATCTTTTTCTCTAAATTTAAGACTTCTTTCTCATTATGAATGATATCAATTACTTTGTTTACTCTTTCTTTGATATCTGTCGTTTCTAGGATTTCCTGCTTTTCCTTCAACTTAATTGGTAAGTGGGAGGAAATGATATCTGCCATTCTGCCAGGTTCTTCAATATCTGCAACAGATGCATAGGTCTCTGCAGAAATTTTCTTCGATAATTTTATGTATTGTTCGAAATAGTCAAGCATGGTTCTCATTAGGGCTTGATCTTCGACATCCTTTGTCACTGGGTCATCATAGGTAATGATTGTCACCGCATAGTAGTCTTCTTCATCATGAAAGGAAGTGATTTCCCCACGGTTTAAACCTTCTACCAATACTCTTATCGTGCCGTTTGGCAGTTTAAGCATTTGTTTTACTTTTGTTAATGTACCTATCGTGTATAAATCCTCTTCAGAAGGGTCATCAATGGAAACTTCCTTCTGAGTGGTTAAGAAAATTAAATGGTCATCTACCATTGCTTTTTCAAGTGCTTGTACTGATCTTTCACGTCCAACATCTAAATGCAGGACCATGGTTGGATAGACGAGCAATCCTCGAAGCGGCAGGAGGGGGACGATCAATTCGTTCTTTTTCGTCAAATTACTGCACCTCCACATGCAAACAATTTTTCACTGCAAAATCAGAATGGTCTTTGTACAATTCTATCCTATTTATTTTTAAGTGTCTATTTTTAGAGAATGCAGGTGATTTTCTCTTTTCAGCATACGTTTATTTTCCCCAATCATTCCGAATTCTTTCTATAATGATGGGAGAAATCTTTTGACAAAAAAAACTTCGGTTTGTCTGATGGGCCACAAACCGAAGTTTTTCATTAAATACTCTCTTTTTTAGATAGTTCAATCGATGCAGGGATCGCATCCATTCTTTGATAATCATTGACTAGAGCAATCTCGAATACTTCATGTAGGTGGGAAACCGGAACAATTTTTATTCCATCTATCTCATTTAAGATGGTTTGCATATTTTCTTCTGGAATGATCACTGTTTTTGCGCCTGCTTTTTTCGCGGCTTTTACCTTTGGATACACCCCGCCAATCGGTTTGACATTTCCATGGATACTAATTTCTCCCGTCATGGCAACCATGTTGTCGATTGGAATTTTATAAATCGCTGAATAAATCCCCGTTGCCATAGCAATTCCTGCCGATGGGCCGTCGATTGGAACACCGCCCGGGAAATTCACATGGATATCAAAGTCGTTAGCTGGGACACCCATTGATCGTAACACGGTAATTACATTTTCAATGGAACCGCGCGCCATACTCTTTCGGCGAATCGATTTGCCTTGTCCGCCGATACTTTCTTCATCAACTATCCCTGTGATATTGATGGTCCCCTTATCTTTTGCAGGAATGACGGTCACTTCAATTTCTAATAGTGCACCGGAGTTCGGCCCATAAACAGCCAAGCCATTCACAAGACCTACATGGGATAAATCATTAATTTTACGTTCCATTCTTGGGGACATTTGGCTCGCATGGATGACCCACTCAATATCTTCATCCTTGATATAATTTCTTTCTTCCGTGATCGCAAGTCCTGCCGCAATTTGGATTAAATTCACTGTTTCGCGCCCATTCCTTGCATAGTTCGATAGTGTATTGACGCCTGTTTCGTTGATTTGCAGGTTCACTTTTTGGGCAGCCTTATTCGCAATTTCCACGATTTCTTCCTGAGTTAAATCCCGGAAGAATACCTCCATACATCGAGACCGTATCGCAGGGGGAATTTCACTTGGTGTCCTTGTCGTTGCCCCAATTAATCGAAAGTCAGCTGGCAGGCCATTTTTAAAAATATCATGGATATGGGTTGGGATTTGGTTATTTTCCTCATGATAATACGCACTTTCAAGGAAAACCTTCCGATCCTCTAATACCTTTAAGAGCTTATTCATTTGAATCGGATGCAATTCTCCGATTTCATCGATAAAAAGGACCCCGCCATGTGCATTGGTCACTGCCCCTTGCTTTGGCTGCGGGATTCCGGCTTGTCCCATGGCCCCTGCTCCTTGATAGATGGGATCATGGACTGAACCGATTAACGGGTCAGCAATTCCTCTTTCATCAAATCGTGCGGTCGTTGCATCTAGTTCAATAAATACAGATTCAGGTTTAAAAGGTGATTTACGATTTTTTTTCGCTTCTTCTAATACAAGGCGTGCAGCTGCTGTTTTTCCAATTCCAGGCGGTCCATAAATGATCACATGCTGGGGATTTGGTCCACATAGTGCTGCTTTTAATGATTTAATTCCATCTTCTTGGCCGACAATATCTTGAAAGCTTGAAGGCCGTACTTTTTCAGCTAATGGTTCTGAAAGTGAAATAGATCTCATTTTGCGAAGCTGCTCCATTTCCTTTCGGGATTCCCGATCAATGGATACTTTTTGTGTACGCTGATTCCTAAGCAAATTCCAAAAATACAGCCCAATAATGATTCCGAAGAATAGCTGTATAAATAAGGCAATCCCCGTCCAACTCATACATTTCCCTCCTGCACTTCAACTTTTTACTAAATATATATTAATAAGTATTTCCTGCAGTGGGTTGGAATAAACCACATATTCGTAAGAAACTGTTTCGGGAGATGGGGAGGGGGTGAAAGTGAAATTGGATTCGCTGATTGAACGTGGATATTCGCTGATTGAATGTAAAAATTCGCTGATTGGACAGTGAGATTCGCTGATTGATCATGAATATTCGCTGATTGGAGCATGAAATTCGCTGATCGGAGTCTGAAATTCGCTCATTAAAGTCTGGAATTCGCTCATTGGACTATGAGATTCGCTCATCAATAGAGAAAATTCGCCCATTCATCCTGAAAATTCGCTCATTACCAATAAAAAGCAAAAAAAGACCTGGCTAATGCCAGGCCTTTTGCTGAATTATGCAGATTTCTCTTCAGCAACGACGGTTCCATCTTCTAATAAGAGTTTTGGAACACCATTGTTAATGACTGTTTCTTTGGTAATGACACACTTGGTAATGTCATCACGTGAAGGAAGGTCGAACATGACATCCAACATAATTCCTTCAATGATGGAACGTAGACCACGTGCACCAGTTTTGCGTTCAATTGCCTTTTTGGCAATTTCAGTCAAAGCGCCCTCTTCAAATTGAAGCTCAACATCGTCGATTTCAAGCATTTTTTGATATTGTTTAACAAGCGCATTTTTCGGCTTCGTTAAAATTTCAATTAATGCTGCTTCATCTAACTGCTCGAGGCTCGCAATTACTGGAAGACGTCCGATAAATTCTGGAATTAATCCAAAGCGAAGTAAGTCTTCTGGTAGAACTTTTGATAGAAGTTCTTTCTGTGAAACTTCCTGCTGTTTAATATCGGATCCAAATCCAATTACTTTTTGACCTAAACGGCGTTTAATAATCGGTTCAATGCCATCAAATGCTCCACCGCAAATAAAGAGGATATTTGTTGTATCGATTTGGATAAATTCTTGATGCGGGTGTTTTCTTCCACCTTGTGGAGGAACACTTGCAACCGTACCTTCAAGAATTTTTAATAAAGCTTGTTGAACGCCTTCACCAGAAACATCTCTTGTAATCGATGGATTTTCTGATTTTCGGGCAATTTTATCAATCTCATCAATATAAATAATCCCTTTTTCTGCCTTTTCTACATCATAATCAGCAGATTGGATTAATTTTAATAAAATGTTCTCAACATCTTCCCCAACATATCCAGCTTCCGTTAGTGAAGTAGCATCGGCAATAGCAAATGGTACATTCAAAATACGAGCCAATGTTTGGGCAAGTAATGTTTTACCACTTCCTGTTGGTCCAATCATACAGATGTTACTCTTAGCAAGTTCAACATCATCAATTTTGCTATTCGAATTGATGCGCTTGTAGTGATTGTATACTGCCACTGAAAGTGATTTTTTTGCTTGATCTTGACCAATAACATATTCATCAAGAATTTCACAAATTTCCTTCGGCTTTGGTACATCTTTAAATTCTACTTCTTCTTCTGTTCCAAGCTCTTCCTCAACGATTTCGGTACAAAGTTCAATACATTCGTCACATATGTAAACTCCAGGCCCGGCAACCAATTTACGAACTTGGTCCTGTGTTTTACCACAGAAGGAACACTTTAATTGACCTTTTTCATCATTAAATTTAAACAAATCCTTTCACCCCTTAAAACATGTTAGTATCATATGCAAAGCAGCGAATTACACAAACAAAAGTCATGTCTCTCTCTAATTATTAAATAGTATGTATGTTGCATTGTAACACAGAATGCCAATGGACTGGAAATAAAAAGCTTAAGGTAAATAGTTTTCCGTTTGTTTGTGTAATTCATTTTAAAACACTTATGTATTCTTTAATCTTAACCATTACGATAAAAATAAATCTTAAAGCTGTCTGGAAATTATTTTATATTTTAATTCGCCTTGGTCGAGATGATTTCCTGCCCATTGTTAAAAATGTTCCCACTTCTTATTATAATATGTATTTGTAGAAATGTATAAAACAAGGCACGATATATATCGTGCCTTGCATTATACAAGTTAATTGTCTAGCTCCAGTGACCTGCGACTAGTGTACTTCGCTCTCCTCCTACGATAAGTCAACATCGAATCGCTAACGCTCTTCGTGTTTCCTTTATCTTGTTCGGAGCGCTCCAGTCCATACGTCGCAAAACGGTCACTTCCGCTTTTCTAATTACTTCTTGTTTTCAACAAGAAAGTCTACTGCTTTTTTAAGTTTAAGGTCTGATTGGATACCTTCAAGTCCACCTAGAGCTTGTTTAATGCTGTCAACAGTCATGTTGTACATGCCAGCCATGTTTTCAAGTTCAGCATTAACTTCTTCGTCAGTCACTTCTAGGTTTTCAGCCTTAGCAATCGCTTCTAGTGTTAAGTTCACACGTACGCGGTTAACAGCTTCTTCCTTCATTTGCTCACGTAAAGCATTTTCATCTTGACCTGAGAATTGGAAGTATAGTTCAAGGTTCATACCTTGCATTTGTAAACGTTGTTCGAATTCTTGAAGCATACGGTTTACTTCGTTAGTAACCATCACTTCTGGAATTTCAACTTCTGCATTTGCAGCAGCTTTTTCAACAACAGTATCACGTAAATGGTGCTCAGCTTCGTGCTTCTTGCTGTTTTCTAAACGAGTTTTGATTTTCTCTTTAAGCGCATCTAATGTTTCAACTTCATCATCCACATCTTTAGCAAACTCGTCATCTAATTCAGGAAGTTCTTTTCCTTTAATTTCATGAATAGTTACTTTGAAAACTGCAGGCTTACCAGCAAGTTCAGCTGCATGATATTCTTCAGGGAATGTTACTTCCACGTCTTTAGATTCACCAGCAGCTAGTCCTACTAATTGCTCTTCAAAACCTGGGATGAATGATCCAGATCCGATTTCAAGTGAATGATTTTCAGCTTTTCCGCCTTCGAAAGCAACGCCATCAACGAATCCTTCGAAATCTAGAACAGCTGTATCGCCGTTTTCTACTGTACCTTCTTCTTTAACAACAAGTTCAGCTTGGCGCTCTTGAAGAGTTTTTAATTCGTTAGCAACATCTTCATCAGTCACGTTTGTGTCTAATGCTTCTACTTCTAAACCTTTGTATTCGCCTAATGTTACTTCAGGCTTAACTTGAACAGTAGCTTTGAAGATAAGTTCTTTGCCTTTTTCCATTTGCTCGATGTCGATGTCTGGACGGTCGATTGGCTCGATTCCAGTTTCGTCAATTGCGCTTCCATATGCTTCAGGAAGAAGAATATCTAATGCATCTTGATATAGAGATTCTACGCCAAAACGCTTTTCGAACATTTGACGTGGCATTTTTCCTTTACGGAAACCTGGAACGTTAACTTGCTTTACAACCTTTTGGAATGCCGCGTTTAAACCTTCGTTTACTTTGTCCGCACTTACTTCAACAGTAAGAACGCCACGGTTTCCTTCTAACTTTTCCCATTTTGCTGACATACATTTTCCCTCCAACAATCTATTCTCATATCATTCGTAACGAATTTGAGTAGTTTGGAAATCACTTTCTATCAAAGCTAATTTCCTTTTTTTAAATGTAAAATATAGTTTTTTACACAATGCAACCACTACATTATAACATAGGATTGATTTCTTTCAACAGCGAGCCTATATATTAGGATAAGAAATTTTCTCAATTTCCTCAATTTTTGAGATAGCTTCTTCGATTTCCCGCACAGATACACCGTATTCCTTGGAAAGATCATCCATACTTGTATTTATCCCCATATAATCTTGTGCCAAGTAGTGAAAGGCGGCGGCCCACGCATGAGTACTCTCGGGCTCTAATTCGAACGGATAGCTTATAAAAAAATTACGCTCAACCATTCCGCTCGTATTTTCAAAAAGACCAGGGTTTTCGCTTTCCAGATGAGATTCTAGAAAAGCTTTTATCTCACGCATTCTTGGTTCTTCTCTAACCTCAGGAAGTTGTGTTGGAATAACTTTCTTATCCACGCCAAATTTCCTGATCAAAAGTTCTCTATCAATTTCCTGCTCTTTTAAAAGAGTTAAGAGAATCGTTTTTAAAAATGGATGTCCTGCTTCCGCTTCTAAATAATCAGCAATTTCATGGAGGTAGGGGCGAATATTTTTCTCTGCTAAGCTTGAAATGAGGAGCATTTGTTCGTTTAGATTCCCATTCGCAAATAGGTTTAACTCTTGGACCGTTGTTTCCTCTGGTTCGTTCTCTTCAAGATCTAGTTGACTGTTCTCTGCCATCCTTCGGCTGAACTGAAGGATCGTTAGAAAATGATCATGTTTTTCCGGCGGAATCTCTTTTTCTTCTAAAAGTGCTTCGACGGTTGACACAATTTCATGATATTCATGGAGTTGGATCAATACTGTCAAATAGAGGTCGACCATCTGAAGGTAATCACCAATCCCCTTATGGAGCATTTCCTTGGCGAGTGCTTTCGCTTTTTGAAAAGAAGAAGCTTCAAAATAAGCAAGAACCAGTCCAATCAAAATTTCGTCATTGTCAGGGTCATATTCTCTTGCTTCTTCCAATAGATTGATCGCTTCTTTAAATTTTTTCTTCTCTAGGTTTTCGAGACCTTTGTCGGTTAATCTTTTTTCAAGGCCGGGAAAAAAGACTATATTATCTATTCGTTTCACACGTTCCCTTTTTTTCATAAAAAACCGTCCTTAGGATTGTCATGGGAATTAGTTTAGCATAAATAAAAGGTAAAAAAAATAATGATTCGGCTCAGAAGTATGCAATTGTTCAGTTACTAATTTCTTGTTAAGGAACTTCTCGATAATTTTTTGCAAATTTTACATTTAGCATGTGCATGCTCTGTATGGGGGAGTAAAATCATATAGCCCTTTTCATAAAGATCAACCTGAGCCTTTAGAACACCTAGGTCTCCTTTACTTTTAGTATGATGTTTCATTTTATTTCCACCCTTCAACAATTTGCATAATAAAACAGAAAAAAACCCACTTATAATAAGTGAGTTTTTTTCTCTAGTATGTAGTATAGCGTCCCAGGAGAGATTCGAACTCCCGACCCACGCCTTAGCTTACCACTATGACTTTCGTCACCAAACAATGCTGTTTGTGGTCTGGACTATATCTTCACCATTTCAGGTGCGACACGTGTAGTCTCTACGGAACCTCACGATAATCAAAATGATTATTTCTTAAAATCTCTACCACTGATATATCAGTCATTCAAGATTTCTCTTCCTTATGTAAGGCGTAAGTTTCCTCGGTATTACCATCAGCATAATCTGTTAAGGCTTCACCGATATAGTGTCGTCCACTTTATAGGTTCTTGTTTCCCTATAAAGGCTCCTATTTTCTTGAAGGGCGTTGCTCTATCCAGCTGAGCTACTGGGACATATTAGTTGTTTAAGACAATATTTATTATATTATCATAAGATCAAAAAGTCAACACACTTTCTACAATTTTTAAAAAAAAGAAAAAAGGGAGAGGAATTCTCCCACTTAATTATGACAGGACAAACTCACGGGCTAGTTCTGTAACCTCCTGGCCACTTACTTCAAACACTGACATTTTAATCTTTTCATTCTCCAAATCCAGAATGATATAAGTCTTTTCAAAACGTTCCCTCGGCAGACGGATGCTGCCTGGATTTAAAAATAAGATCCCATCAATCACTTCCGCACCGAGGACATGTGAGTGTCCGAAACAGGCGATATTCGCATTTAATTCCAGTGCTTTATACTTTAAATTCATCAAAGAGGACTTAACGGAATAACGGTGGCCGTGGGTAATAAAAAACTTGCGCCCCGCCACTTCAGAAGTTGTCTCAAGTGGGTATCCTCCACCAAAATCACAATTTCCCATTACCGTTAGATAGCCGGAAATCGCTGCGTCATCCGGAGATAATTCTGAATCACCGCAGTGAATCATTAAATCGACCTCATCTAAATGCCTTTCTCTTATTACACGGAGTTCCTTGGTTAATCCATGGCTATCACTAACAATTAAAACCTTACTCATTATTGCTCCGCTCTTTCTAAAATTTCATCCAAGACCACATCTAGCTTTTTCAAGGCATTCACACGATGGCTGATCTTATTTTTTTCTTCCGATGATAGCTCGGCCATCGATAAGCCCTTCTCAGGCACATAAAAAACCGGATCATAGCCAAACCCATTTGTACCTCTTCTCGCTTCAAGAATTCGTCCTTCACAGGTGCCTGACACCGTTTCTGTTTCTTGCCCTGGAACTGCGACTGCCAAGGCACAGTAGAACCTTGCCGTCCGCTTCTCCTCGGGAATACCTTCTAATTCAGACAATACTTTATCGGTATTGTTCTGGTCATTTTTCGGTTCGCCCGCATATCGTGCTGAATAAATCCCTGGTCTCCCTTCTAGGGCGTCCACGATTAAGCCTGAATCGTCGCCAATGACCATTTGTCCAAGTGCTTTGGAGACCGCAACCGCCTTCAAAGTCGCATTTTCTTCAAAGGTTGTGCCAGTTTCCTCCACTTCAGGAATATCAGGATAATCTAGCAAGGTGCGAACTGTAATCCCTCTTGACGAAAAGATATGTTCAAATTCCCTCGCTTTTCCTGGATTTTTAGTTGCAATAATAACTTCCTTCATTTCAATCGCCTCTTATTTTTTTAATAAATAGGCTGTGTTAAACTAGTCTGTTGATTTCCGCTCCAGGCACTTCGTTTTCCGCGGGCGGGTCCAGGGAGCCTTCTCGTCGCTGCACTCCTGCGGGGTCTCCCCTGCCCCGTACTCCCGCAGGAATCTTCGTACCTTCCACTCCAATCAACAGAATTCCAAAATCAACATTAACCTTTAACACAGCCAATAAAAATTAAGTTTTATCAGATTATTATAGATAAACGGGAGTATTTCATTCTTATCCGAGAGTAACTCCACCCTATCCGAGAGTATTTCACTCATATCCGAGAGTAACTCCACCGTATCCGAGAGTAATGCCTCCTACTTACCTCCATGAAACATAGATCACTTATTTCTGCCTTCTACTTTCAATCTTTTTGCTAATTTCTTCACCCAGTACTGATTTTTGATGTTCAAATAGTTCCATTAGTCCTTCTTGGGCTGCACTAAGCAGGCCTTGGAGCTGTTCGTAGGAGAATGTCGCTTCCTCTCCTGTCCCCTGCAGTTCAACAAATTCTCCATTGCCCGTCATGACTACATTCATATCCACCTGGGCCTTAGAATCCTCAGCATAGTTTAAATCAAGGACCGTTTGATTATTTTGCAGGATACCAACACTTGTAGCTGCTAAATAATCAGTAATCGGGAATTTTGCAAAGGACTTTTTCTCAGAAAATGCATTTAATGCGAGTGCCATTGCGACAAAAGCCCCTGTGATTGAGGCTGTTCGGGTTCCGCCATCTGCCTGGATAACATCACAATCAATCCAAACTGTTTTCTCACCTAGTGCACTTAAATCGACTATTGCTCTAAGCGCGCGGCCGATTAGCCGCTGAATTTCCATCGTTCGACCGGAAACCTTTCCTTTGGAAGATTCGCGAATGTTCCTTGTTTCTGTTGCTCGTGGCAGCATGGAATACTCCGCCGTTATCCAGCCTTTGCCTTCCCCTCTCATAAAGTGAGGCACTCTGTCCTCGATGCTCGCTGCACAGATCACTTTCGTATTCCCTACAGAGATTAAGACAGATCCCTCTGGGTGCATTAAATAATTGGGTTCAATATGTATGGGTCTTAGTTGTAACGGTTCTCTACCATCAACGCGCACCATTACTACCTCCTTTTATTTTTGAATTGGTACATTCATATTCATTAAATACCAAATAAAGAAGAGGCGGCATCTAAGCCAACCTCTTTCATTGTCCCTATATAGTATAACAAATATTTTTTTTTAAAAACTACCTGTATTGACTTTTTCTGGTCGAGTTACAGGTTCAGTTAATTTCTTCCCGCTATCATTTTTAAGATCTGCCTTACCCTTAACTTGAATAGCTACTTTTTCTACACCCTCTTGTTCAGTAAGGGAAAGCACTAATGCATCTAATAAATGCTGTGAAACTTCTTTTTCCTTAAAGCTTCCAAAAATATTTTCATTAAAGTTCAAAGTGACTTTTCCATCTTCATATTTCGGAGCCTCAAGGAGCTCAACATCTGACATAAACTCAGAAACTAGAGGTGATTTTTCACTTGGACCTTTGATTAATTCATTAACAACTGCTACATAGTTATCTTTTTCGCTATTGCTGACCCGGCGTGTGACTGGTACATAATAATAAGAGCCTTCTTCACCGCCAATATAGTAAACCGTAATAGGTTTGGTATTAGTAATATCCGTCACATTCGAAGTATCCAGGTTGATACCGGTTGCTCTGGAGAGATTTTCGCTAATGGGTGTTCCGTTCACAGGCATTTCAGTTAAATCGTGACCATTCATTTTTAGCTTGACAGTTTTCACATTATCAAACTGTGTCAGTGTCCAAGTGACAGATTGGAGTATTTTCATCTCATCTTCCGCTTGATAATTTTTAAACTCTTTTGAAAAGTTAACCGTTGCAACGCCCTCTTTATCAATATTTACAGAAAGCTCCGTATCCTCTGGGAGAACTGCCCGGAAATCATTTGGGAGTTTATCAGTTACTGGTCCATTCGTCACTAAATATTCAAGTGCCTGTTTAGCAACCGAACTGGTTTTCGGCAGATCCAATGTTTGCGGAACGACATAGCCGTCTTTATCTACTAGATATAGTTCAGTTTTGACGGTGTTTGCCTGTGCTTCTTTACTTGTCTCTTTAGTTGTTGTTTTCTTACTTGTTGTATCATCCTTGATCGTCACACTCTTCGGCGGATCGATTTTCTTTTCTGTTTCTATCCCAAATAAACCACAACCTGAGAGTAGAACTGATGATGTAAGCACAGTCGACACAAGGATCTTTGCTTTATTTTTAGACATAACTATTCCCCCTAAGACAGTTTGTACTACTATGTATACGAGCCTTCTAATAAATTAGACCGACTTACGGAAAAAAATAGAACAAAATTAAAAGGTGTCAGGCACCACTCGTGGACATTTGTCCACGAGTGGTGCCTGACACCTTTGTTTTATAGTTTAATTTTTTTGACGTCAATAATTGGATATCCCAGCCATTGTGAGGCGATTTTTGAGAATATTCTTCTTGAACCAGTGGTGTAAAATTCATGTACTGGATCATCCTCGCATGTATCTAATAACCCATTGTACTGAAGAATTGCACTTATTTCATGTGCTGTCTCGTCACCCGAACTAATAACGCTGACAGACTCACCCATGACATGTTTTATCACGGGCTCTAACAGCGGATAATGGGTACAGCCTAAAATCAGTGTATCCAATTTTTCATTGAGCATCGGTTTGAGGGCTTCGTCGACAATTTTTTCCGCAATCGGACCTCCAAACTCGTTACTCTCAACAAGCGGAACGAATTTAGGACAGGCATGCGCTTTAACAAAAAGCCGACTATTTAATGATTTTAACGCTCTTTCGTATGCCCCGCTTTTTACAGTACCCTCAGTGCCAATAATCCCGACCCGATAATTCTTAGTCTTCTTAATAGCCGCACGTGCTCCAGGATTAATTACCCCTAAGACTGGAATCGACAATTCCTTGCGAATCTCGTCTAATGCCGCAGCTGTAGCGGTATTACAGGCAATGACGAGCATTTTAACTTTCTTCTCTAATAAAAAAGAGGTCATCTCCCATGTGAACCTCTTAACTTCCTTTGTTGTTCTCGGACCATATGGGCATCGTGCCGTATCTCCCAAATAAATGATTTTCTCATTTGGAAGCTGACGCATCACCTCTTTGGCAACGGTTAATCCGCCGACGCCAGAATCCATCACACCAATAGCTTGTTTCAAAACGTATCGCCTCTTTTAACGCATTTCCTGATGCAATTTCGTTAAGCTTTTTTGAAGAACATGTATTTCTTCCGGGGTGAAATCCACTAACACTTCTTCTAAGTAAACTTGACGCTTTTTAATTACTTCATCAATAATCCTTTTGCCTTCTTCAAGCAAATGTATTCTCACCACACGACGGTCGTTTGGATTTTTCACCCGTTCTACGAGAAGATTTTTTTCCATCCGGTCAACAAGATCTGTTGTTGTACTGCATGCCAAGTACATTTTAGTAGAAAGTTCCCCAATTGTCATATCACCATCTTCAAAGAGCCATTGCAGGGCGATAAATTGTGGAGGTGTAATCGTATAAGTGCTTAACATTTCTCGTCCCTTTTGCTTAATGATGCCAGAAATGTAACGTAAATCCTTCTCAATATTTGCAACAATGTCCCCATTTGCCGTTTGTGAATTCTCGAGTTTCATCTCATACACTCCTATAAAAGCTTCTCTACTCCAAAACATTCATCTATTTAAAAGTAATGTTTCTCGTTGTCAGACTTTATGCTTCTTCTTATTTTCTACCTTTTTTGCTAAAAATTCAAGTTGAAACTATTAGAAAAATATTAGTTTGCCACACTTTGGAGTATAATAAAGTGGGAAAATGAATAGAAAGCCAAAGGTGAGAAAAGAATGGAAATTTTAATTAGCACGGCAGCACTAAACTGGTTTAAAGAAGAAGTCGAATTAAAAAAAGGGGATAAAGTAAAGTTTTATCCGAAGGTATATGGAAACAGTCCCGTCCAAGAAGGGTTTTCGCTTGGTTTCACTGTGGATAATGATCCTTTTGATATCATTGTGAAATTTGAGGCAGAAGGTTTGTTATTTTATATTGAAGAAAGGGATTTGTGGTTTTTCAATCAACATGATTTACATGTCGACTATAATGAAGAAAAAGATGAAGTAGAATATAGTTACACCAAGTCGAAGTCGTAAATTCAGGGAAAAGTTCATGGAAAAATACAGTTCACCGAATAAAATTAGTCTCCAGATTAACAATAATCCTAGTGTTACTTATTAACACTAAATTTCAGTGTGGAGGGGTTACTTTGAATATAATTTACGGCTTATTCTCAACCTTACTTATACTAGGTTTTAGAGCGGTATTCGTATTAAGTAATCTATCCTCTTGGTTTCAAAGGATGGTAAGAATACCTGCTTTTAATTAAGCAGAGAAGTATGTTTAAGTACCATTAATCCGCATTGAAGACAGAGGCGTAATTTCACTCATGCCTGATAGGAAAGTTATACATTTCTCTCGGCAAAAAAAGGTAAGCATTTCGATTCGAATATGCTTACCTTTTTTATGTTTAATCTATTCAAAATTAAACCGGCCTCCAAGAAGGATGCCGGTCAATGTTAAAGTTCTAGTTCTCCCATTCGAAGGAGCTCTACAACTGCTTGTGAACGCCCCTTGACACCAAGCTTTTGCATGGCATTTGAAATGTGATTCCGAACCGTTTTTTCGCTTATAAATAATTCACCAGCGATTTCTTTCGTTGTTTTGTCTTGTACTAATAACTCGAATACTTCTCTTTCACGTTTGGTGAGTAACGGTTTATGATTATAAACATTCTCCTTCAAGTACTGTAACCCTCCTTGCCTTCGCCAGTTATGAACACGGGGTGGGTATATATTTAGTCAACATATCTTATGTGAACGATACAAATGTAGTGACTATATTTACTGACTGGAGAATGATTTTTATCAAAAAAAGCTCCTATTACCTATGAACTTTTGTTTGCGGCGTAAATAAACGACAAAAAACCTTCTTTTCCCCATGAGAAAAGAAGGTTTCGTTCAATTACGCGTGGTCACTTCCAAAGAAGCTTCTAAACGCTTGAATAGTTGTATCACGGTTCAATGCAGCAATAGAGGTTGTCAATGGAATACCTTTTGGACAAGATTGCACACAGTTTTGTGAATTACCACAGTTTGCAAGTCCGCCATCGCCCATAATCGCTTCAAGTCGTTCTGCCTTATTCATAGCACCCGTTGGATGTGCGTTGAAAAGACGAACCTGTGAAAGCGGCTGTGCACCAATGAAGTTTGATTTACTGTTTACATTTGGACAAGCCTCAAGGCAAACACCACATGTCATACATTTAGAAAGTTCATACGCCCATTGACGCTTTGTCTCAGGCATACGAGGTCCTGGTCCTAAATCATAGGTACCATCGATTGGGATCCACGCTTTTACTTTCTTTAAAGCGTCAAACATTCTGCTTCTATCAACTTGAAGGTCTCGCACTACCGGGAATGTCTTCATCGGCGCTAATCGAATTGGCTGCTCCAATTGATCGATCAGTGCTGAACAAGATTGACGCGGTTTGCCGTTGATGACCATCGAACAAGCACCACAGACTTCCTCTAAACAGTTCATATCCCAAGTAATTGGGGTAGATGCTTGTCCTTTTGCATTGACAGGGTTTTTACGGATTTCCATTAACGCCGAAATGACATTCATATTCGGACGATAGGGAACCTCAAATTCCTCCTCATAAGGAGCAGTATTTTCGCTATCTTGACGTGAAATAATAAATTTCACCATTTTAGTATCAGACATTATTCCTACTCCCCCTTAACTTTTTGCGTAATTGCGTTCGCGTGGCTTGATTAATGAGACATCAACATCTTCATAATGGAAGGCCGGTGCGGAAGAACTGTCAACAAATTTCGCCATTGTTGTTTTTAAGAATTCCTCATCATTACGAGTAGGGAAGTCAGGCTTATAATGAGCACCACGGCTCTCATTCCGGTTGTATGCACCAATCGTAATAACACGAGCCAATTGAAGCATGTTTTGTAATTGACGAGTAAAGGCTGCCCCTTGGTTGCTCCATTTAGATGTATCATTAATGTTAATTTTTTGGTAACGTTCTAATAGTTCTTGAATTTTCTCGTCAGTTTTTAATAGTCTGTCATTGTGGCGAACAACGGTTACATTATCCGTCATCCATTCGCCAAGCTCTTTATGAAGGATATATGCATTTTCATTTCCATTTAAGGACATAACAGCATTCCATTTTTCTTCTTGTTCTTTGACATGACGGTCAAAAACGGTAGAAGATACAGCATCAGAACTCTTTTCAAGACCTTTGATATATTTCACTGCATTTGGACCAACGACCATTCCACCGTAAATGGCAGAAAGCAAGGAATTGGCACCTAAGCGGTTCGCACCATGTTGTGAGTAATCACATTCACCAGCTGCAAATAGCCCTGGAATGCTTGTCATTTGATCATAATCAACCCAAAGGCCACCCATTGAATAGTGAACAGCCGGGAAGATTTTCATTGGAACTTTACGAGGGTCATCACCCATAAACTTTTCATAAATCTCGATAATACCGCCGAGTTTAACATCCAATTCATGTGGATCTTTATGAGAAAGATCAAGGTATACCATGTTCTCGCCATTGATTCCGAGTTTTTGATTTACACATACATCGAAAATCTCACGTGTTGCAATATCACGTGGTACAAGATTTCCATAGGCAGGATATTTTTCCTCTAAGAAGTACCAAGGCTTTCCATCTTTATATGTCCAAACACGTCCGCCCTCACCACGCGCTGATTCACTCATTAAGCGAAGTTTATCATCACCAGGAATGGCAGTCGGGTGGATTTGAATCATTTCTCCATTCGCATAATAAGCGCCCTGCTGGTAAACGATTGATGCAGCAGAACCTGTATTAATAACAGAGTTAGTTGATTTTCCAAAAATAATACCAGGGCCTCCAGTAGCCATAATAACGGCATCGCCAGAGAAAGATTTAATTTCCATTGTTTTTAAGTTTTGAGCAACAATTCCGCGGCACACACCATCGTCATCAACAACTGCACCCAGGAATTCCCAGCCTTCATATTTCGTTACAAGGCCAGCTACTTCCTCGCGGCGAACTTGTTCATCCAATGCATAAAGCAGCTGTTGACCAGTGGTTGCTCCAGCAAATGCAGTACGGTGATGCTGTGTTCCACCAAAGCGCCGGAAATCAAGTAATCCTTCAGGAGTACGGTTAAACATAACTCCCATACGGTCCATTAAGTGAATAATACCAGGTGCTGCGTCACACATTGCTTTTACTGGCGGCTGGTTAGCTAAGAAATCTCCGCCATATACAGTGTCATCAAAGTGAATCCATGTGGAATCCCCTTCACCTTTTGTATTTACTGCTCCATTAATACCACCCTGGGCACAAACAGAGTGAGAGCGTTTAACAGGCACTAAAGAAAATAATTCTACTGGTGTTCCTGTTTCTGCAACCTTAATCGTTGCCATTAAGCCAGCTAAACCACCGCCGACTACAATAACCTTACCTTTACTCATTCGTGACTCACTCCCTTAATCCAAAATCCAATATTTTTCCGAGCAATCGTTCATTTTTTATACAAAAGCAAGTAATGTCGTTACACCAACATAAGATAGAGCCAAGAAAATAACGATTGTCACGTATGTAGTAATCACTTGAGAACGAGGCGATACTGTGATGCCCCAGCTTACCAAGAATGACCACAAGCCATTTGCAAAGTGGAAAATTGCTGAAATGATACCAACAACATAAAATCCAAACATGAATGGGGATGATAGGATATCTTGCATCATTTGGAAGTTAACTTCATTTCCAAAAGCAGCAGCGATACGAGTTTCCCACACATGCCATGTGATGAAAATTAGTGTAATTACACCAGACACACGTTGTAGCATAAACATCCAGTTTCTAAAAAAACCATATTGACTTGCATTGTTTTTAGCTGTAAAAGCGATATACAGCCCGTAGATTGCATGGAATAAAATCGGTAAATAAATAATTACAGTTTCTAAAACATAGCGAAATGGAAGATTCCCCATAAAGTTCGCTGCTTTGTTGAAGGATTCTACCCCTTCTGTTGCATAGTGATTCACAATTAGATGCTGCATGACAAAGATCCCGATTGGAATAACACCTAGCAACGAATGCAATCTCCGATAAACAAACTCTCGATTACCCGCCATAAATTTACCCCCCTATAATGTTTAAAAAAAATGATGTTCAGTTTCTATCAAATTAAATCCACTTTTGTCGAAACTTCGCATCACTGTGACAATAATGTGACAAGTTCATTTTACTCCCATCATCTAAGAGCGTCAAGAAAACGGATACACTTTATCTTGAGAAAAATAAAATTTTTTAAATATATTGAAATTATAATAGATTAGACTTTTCTACTGACGTACAGGGATATATTCTGAAAATCATTGTATTTTTATGGTAAATTTCCAAGATATAACGGTTGTTATTTCTTTCACAATGGGAATGATAATTATCATGGAAAACAAGGAATGATATTGCAAAATAACAAAAATTTAAACTAAAATTGATACATAATAACTAGAAAAACTGTACTAAAAATTAACCAAAAATGTATATAATAGAATGATAGAAAGAGGGGAAGCTTGTGAATAATAGTACAGTTATGAATGAAACGATCGATATTGATGAACCTAGAACTATTTCCATCTTCGGATATGAACTAATCAGAGAAGTTCTCTTGCCTGAGATTTTAGGGAAAGATACACCCGAAATTTTATATTGGGCCGGAAAACGACTTGCACGAAAATATCCATTAATGGATTTAGAACAGATTATTGATTTCTTCTCCAAGGCCTCATGGGGCCAGTTAGAACTTGTGAAAGAAAATAAAACAGAGTTCCAATTTGAATTAATTAGTCCGCTCATTATTTCACGCGTTAAGTCTAAGGCTGAACATTTTTTCCAACTTGAAGCAGGATTCCTTGCTCAACAAATTGAATTGCAAAAAGAAGCCAACGCCGAAACCTTCGAACATCCAATAAAAAAATCCAATAAAGTTGTTTTCACAGTGAAATGGGAAAAAAACTAATTGAAAATGGTGTCAGGCACCGAATAGTGCCTGACACCATTCTTTTTTATTGAACTGCAAGTCCGAATGCTTCGTGTAAAGCTTCTACTGCTTTTAACATATTTTTTTCTTCTACAACGGCTGACACTTTTATTTCTGATGTGCTGACCATTTTGATTTGGATGTTGTTTGCAGCGAGTACCTCAAACATCTTTGCTGCTACACCGGGATTGGAAATCATCCCAGAGCCGACAATCGACACCTTCGCTAATTTGTTTTCAGCATCAATTTGCTCATAATTAAGCACAGCTTTATTGTCTTCTAGGACCTTTAATGTTTCTAATAGATCATTTGTATGAATAGAGAAGGACAAATTCGCAGAACCACCCTCAGTTGTGCTTTGGATAATAATATCCACATTCAGATGATTTTCAGCAAGTGTGGTAAAAATGGTTGATAGGCTTGTTAATGAATTAGCCAATCCTAATACTGTTACTTTTGTAATTTCGTCTTCAAATGCAACTCCGCGGACTACTAAGTTTTGTTCCATTGCTGCTTCCCCCTCAATAACTGTTCCTTCTATTTTCTCCATGCTCGAACGAACTTCGAGACGTACTTGATAGTTTTTAGCAAATTCCACTGCTCGTGGATGAAGTACTCCTGCACCTAAATTAGCTAACTCCAGCATTTCATCGTACGATACCGATAATAGCTTGCGAGCACTCTTTACATATCTTGGATCCGTTGTGAAAACTCCCGTTACATCCGTATATATGTCGCATTTATCGGCCTTTAAGGCTGCTGCTAGTGCAACGGCTGTGGTATCGGAACCGCCACGGCCAAGTGTAGTAATTTCACCCTCTTCGGTGATTCCTTGGAATCCCGCAACAATGACCACCTTGCCGGATTCAAGCTGTGATTCAATCGCTGCTGTTTTAATATTAGAAATCCGGGCATTTCCATGGACTGGTTCGGTCATAATACCGGCCTGCCAACCTGTGAAGGACACAGCATCAAGCCCTTGCTGGTTGAGAGCCATAGACAGTAACGAAATTGTTACTTGTTCCCCGGTCGATAACAGCATGTCCATTTCCCGTTTATTTGGCTGCGCTGAAATCTCCTTTGCTAAACCGACGAGTGTATCCGTAGATTTTCCCATTGCAGAAACAACAACAACCACATTATTTCCGCGGTCAACCTCACCTTTTACACATGATGCGACATTTAAAATTCTTTCTACATTAGCGACGGAGGTGCCTCCGAACTTTTGTACAATAATCCCCATGTTTGTTTTCCCCTTCTCCAGATGTAATTCATATTTTTCCCCAAATAAACACAAAAAAGCAATGAGAGGGCATCTCATTGCTTAAAACACGAAAAAAATTCTCGCACCTACAATGTAAGATAGCTCTCCAAGACATTAGTCTTGACAATCCAGCATTTATTCAATACGGGACCAGAAAAGAAAGTTATGAGACTTTCTTTACTTCGGCGAACATCCCCTTTCATGATTCTTCTCAGAAGCTCATCCTTCTCAGAACCACTACTCTTGAAGCTCGCACCTCTACCTTCACTTTAATACGTAAAAGTGATAGTAAATTAAATTTTCACTTATTATAGCATGTTCCTTTTTCTCTGACAATCTCTAGGATTGAAGTTTTTTGATTAATTCTTCGGCCACATTCATAGGAATTCCAATATTAATGAATTCCTCTTTACTTGCTTCTTTCATTTTTTTCACCGAGCCGAACTGTTTTAACAATAACTTTTTCCGTTTCTCTCCAATTCCCGGAATATCATCAAGCAAGGATTGAAACGCAGATTTTCCGCGCAGTTGGCGATGGAAGGTGATCGCAAAACGATGGACCTCATCTTGAATCCTTTGCAGTAAATAAAACTCCTGGCTGTTTCGCCCGAGAGGAACAATTCCTAAAGGATTGCCATACAGCAACTGGGATGTCCGGTGTTTTTCGTCTTTTACAAGCCCCGAGAGCGGAATATCCAAACCTAATTCATTTTCCAATACGTCTCGTACGGCTTCAACATGCCCTTTACCACCATCAATGATGATTAAATCAGGAAGAGGGAGTTCCTCTTTTAGCGCGCGTGAGTACCTTCTTCTCGTTACTTCTCGCATCGATTCATAATCATCCGGCCCTTGAACCGTTTTGATTTTGTATTTACGGTATTCACGATGGTTCGCCTTGCCGTCAATGAACACTACCATTGCTGATACAGGGTCAGTCCCTTGAATATTAGAATTATCAAAGGCTTCAATCCGGTGCGGCGTGTAGATTCCCAGTAATTCTCCCAGGTTCTCCACTGCCTTAATGGTTCGATTTTCATCCTTTTCAATTAGTGAAAATTTTTCATTCAAAGCAATTTTTGCATTTTTAATCGCTAATTGCACAAGATCCTTTTTTTGTCCTCGTTGCGGCTGAAGCACTTTAACTTCCAACAGTTGTTCTGCTAAACTCAACTCGACATCATCTTGAATGAGAATTTCTTTCGGCTTAAAGTGATTGGCTTTCGAATAAAACTGACCGAGGAACGTTAAGATCTCTTCCTCTGGCTCATTATAGACGGGGAACATAGAAACGTCCCGCTCAATTAGTTTGCCTTGGCGGACAAAAAAGACTTGCACACACATCCAGCCTTTATCAACTGCATAGCCAAAAACATCACGGTCAGTAAAATCGGTCATCGTAATTTTTTGTTTTTCCATAATCGTTTCAATATGAATGATTTTGTCACGGTATTCTTTTGCACGTTCAAAGTCCAATTCTTCGGAGGCAGCAGCCATTTTTTCCTTCAGCTCTTTTTTTATTTCCTTATATCCGCCATTTAAAAAGCGGGTGATTTCATCCGTCATCTGTTTATACTGTTCTTCCTGGACTTCATTCACACATGGTGCCAGGCACTGTCCTAAATGATAGTATAAACAGACTCGGTCCGGCAGGGTTGAGCATTTGCGGAGCGGGTAGATTCGGTCAAGAAGCTTTTTGGTTTCATTTGCTGCTGTCACATTGGGATACGGACCAAAGTATTTGCCTTTATCCTTTTTTACTTTTCTTGTGATAATAAGTTTGGGATGCTTTTCCGCTGTTAACTTGATAAACGGATAGGTTTTATCATCCTTCAACATGATATTGTATTTTGGATCGTACTTTTTAATAAGATTAAGTTCCAGCAAAAGTGCTTCAATATTCGAAGAGGTTACGATATATTCAAAGTCCTCAATTTCATTGACAAGTCTTAGTGTCTTCCCATCGTGCGACCCCGTAAAATAGGAACGGACACGATTTTTTAGTACCTTAGCTTTTCCCACATAAATAATCGTTCCCTGACGGTCTTTCATTAAGTAGCAGCCAGGTTGATCCGGCAGCAGCGTCAGTTTTTGCTTAATTGTTTCATTCATTCCGGCCACTCCCCTCCCGTCTTATATAAATTCATCTGTTAAAATATTAAAGGAAATTGCGCCTAATTGAAAGTAGTAGTCACTTGGAAAAAGAAAAAAACCTTAGCCGGGATATTTCCTAGCTAAGGCTTTTCTTGCTCTATTTACACGTGTTTTTCTAAAACACCTGCTAGTGCATCTTTTGGTTGGAAGCCGACAACTTTATCAACGACTTCTCCATTTTTCATCACTAATAAAGTTGGGATGCTCATTACACCAAAGTTTGCTGCAGTTTGTGGGTTATCATCCACATCAAGTTTAGTGATTTTTACTTTATCGCCCATTTCTAAGTCAAGTTCTTCAAGAACGGGAGCGATCATTTTACAAGGTCCGCACCATGGTGCCCAAAAATCTACAAGAACAAGGCCTGAACCAGTTTCAGCCGAAAAGTTTTGATCAGTTAAATGTGAAATTGCCATTTATATTGCCCTCCTAATGATTACTGAGTTACTACCGAAAGTATAACATCGTTTAAAAAATCAAGCTAATAAATTGCTTCATCAATTATTATCCCCAAAATAAACAAAATACAAAACGAGCGGAAGCATTCCGCTCGCCCTTATTATTATGAGTGTACTTTGAGCTTTTTAAACTCCTCAGTTAGTAATGGAACTACTTCAAACAAGTCACCGACAATTCCGTAATCAGCTACTTTAAAAATGTTTGCTTCTGGGTCCTTGTTAATAGCAACGATTACTTTTGAGTTAGACATACCGGCTAAGTGCTGAATAGCTCCGGAAATGCCGCAAGCAATATAAAGATCTGGTGTAACAACCTTGCCCGTTTGGCCAATTTGCAGCGAGTAATCACAATAATCAGCATCACAAGCACCACGAGAAGCACCGACTGCACCGCCAAGGACTGTGGCTAACTCTTTAAGCGGTTGGAATCCATCTGCACTTTTTACACCGCGGCCTCCTGAAATAACTACTTTCGCCTCGCTTAAATCAACACCCTCACTCGCTTTTCTAACGACCTCTTTAATGATTGCACGAAGATCTTTGATTTCTACAGAAAGGGCTGATACATCTCCGCTTCTGCCTTCGTCTTTCTCAAGTGGGGTGATATTATTTGGTCGTACCGTTGCGAAAATCAAGCCCTCTGTCACAATTTTCTTTTCAAATGCTTTACCGGAATAAATCGGTCTTGTGAACACGACATTTCCACCCGCTACTTCAATAGCAGTGGCGTCTGAGATTAAACCTGATGCTAATTTTCCGGCAATTCTTGGGGAAAGGTCTTTACCTAACGAGGTATGTCCCAAAATCAGCCCTTCTGGTTTTTCTTGGTTAAGCACCGCTAATAGAGCTTGTGCGTAACCATCTGATGTATAAAGTTTTAATTTCTCATCTTCAACCACAACCACACGGTCCGCACCAAATTGGATTAACTCAGTCGATAGAGCACTTACAGAATCGCCCACTAAAACACCAACTACTTCTCCGCCTTCAGCAACTGTTTTTGCTGCTGCAATTGCTTCGAATGACACATTACGTAATGAACCGTCACGAACTTCTCCTAAAACTACCACTTTTCTTGACATTCCATATACCTCCTGAGATCAAAATTTGTATTAAACCCGTTAGATTACTTTTGCTTCGGTATGAAGAAGTTGAACAAGTTCTTTTACTTGATCATTCAAATCGCCGGCTAGAACGCGGCCTGCTTCCTTCTTAGGCGGCAAATAAATTTCAATCGTTTTTGTTTTTGCTTCCACATCGTCTTCTTCAAGGTCTAAGTCATCTAACTCTAATTCTTCAAGCGGCTTCTTCTTTGCCTTCATAATCCCAGGTAAGGATGGGTAGCGCGGTTCGTTTAGACCTTGTTGGGCTGTAACTAATAGTGGAAGGCTAGTTTCGATGACTTCAGAATCACCTTCAACGTCTCTGGTAACGGTTACATTTGTTCCGTCAATTTCTAATTTAGTAATAGTGGTTACATAAGGTATGTTTAACAATTCCGCAACACGTGGGCCCACTTGGCCTGATCCACCGTCAATCGCTACATTTCCGCCAATGATTAAATCAGCATCTTTATCCTTTAAATATTCAGCAAGGATTTTTGCTGTCGTAAATTGATCTCCGCCTTCTACATCATCCTCGGTATTGATAAGGACTGCTTTATCTGCACCCATTGCCAGTGCAGTACGTAATTGCTTTTCTGCTTCTTCTGTTCCAACAGAAATAACGGTTACTTCTCCACCTTTAGCATCACGAACCTGGATTGCTTCTTCAATAGCATATTCATCATACGGATTGATGATAAATTCAGCGCCATCCTCATTAATTTTTCCAGCAGAAATCGAAATTTTTTCCTCGGTATCAAAGGTTCTTTTCATTAATACATAAATATTCATGATTTCCCTCCTAATAAAATTTCGAGCATTCGCTCAGTTTGAAAGATTGAGAAAATTTTTTATAAAAAAAAGGGCTTCCTTTACAATTATACCTGCAAAGATAAGTTTATTCACCCTTAAAATTTGGTTCTCTTTTTTCAATAAAGGCTTGGATGCCTTCTTTCCCATCGTTAGAAACAAACACTTGACCAAATAACTCAGATTCTCTTTTGGAACCTTCGTAGAACTCGTCTGTTTTTGCATAATTTAGCAGTTCAATTGCCGCACTGATGGACCCTGGGCTTTTTTTCGCAATTTTCGCTGCTAGTTTAAGTGCCTGCGGGACTACTTCTGTGTCGGGAAAAGCACGATTTGCTAAACCAAATTGGACTGCTTCTATACCTGTGATTGGCTCAGAAGTAAACAGCATTTCTGCAGCTCTTGCCACGCCCACATATTTAGGCAGACGCTGCGAACCAGCAAATCCTGGTATTAAGCCAAGCTGCAATTCAGGCAGACCAAGTTTTGCCTGCTCACTAACATAGCGGATATGGCATGCCATTGCTAGTTCAAGCCCCCCGCCAAGTGCTGCACCATGGATAGCGGCGATAATGGGTTTCGGGAATTTTTCCATTCGGTCAAATAAGTCTTGCCCATACTTTCCAAGATTTGAAAATCCTTCTGAAGAAGTGACAGTAGTAAATTCTTTAATATCTGCACCAGCAGAGAAAAAGCGCCCTTCCCCATGAATGACAATAACTCTGATCTCGCGATTAGGTTCAATCTCATCAAGCACAGTTGACAATTCCCTTAGTAGTCCTGAAGAAAGGGCGTTTGCTGGAGGACGATCAATTGTAATTGTCGCAATACTGTCTTGAAAAGACCATTTTAAATATTCCATTGGATTTCCCCCTATTTTTAATATTTATCGGCTTCCACAGCCATTAATCAAGAGGCGATGGACTGGAGTAGCCAGTGCAACTAGATCGTACTTTTCCTCGTTCATCACCCATGATGTCACGGTCTCATCGATTGTACCGAAAATCATTTGCCGGGCCAGACGGATATCGAGGTCGATGGGAAACTCACCGGTTTCTTTACCTTCAATAACAATCTTATCAATTACCTGCAGGTAACCTTTTAGAACATTATTAATTCGGTGCCGCAGTTCCTTATTCGATTGCCGTAACTCTAACTGTGTCACGATTGCCATGTGATGGTCTTCAGAAAGCATACTAAAATGAGCTTCTATCATCATTAATAACTTCTCTGCCGCCGTCCCTTTTCCTGCTATCATTGTATCTATTTTTTCAATGAAACTTCCCATTTTTTCTTCAAAGAGAGAGATAAGGATGTCTTCCTTGTTTTTAAAATATAGATAAATGGTGCCATCAGCCACTCCAGCCTGCTTTGCAATTTTTGAAACTTGGGCTTGATGGTAGCCATTTTCAGCAATTACAATCACCGCAGCATCAATAATTTGCATGTATTTGGGCTTACTTTTTTTCAACTTTATCCCTCCTTTGAAAGAAAAGTTCTGTTCAGTTTATAAGAATTATTAAAAAGAAAAATATGAATGAATAATCATTCATATTTTAATAATAGTTATTATCTCTGGATATGTCAAGATATCTCATTACTTTTTTCATATAATAGGTTAGGGACAGGCTTAATCTGTCAAAAAAAAGAGGAGCAATTATGCGTGTTTTTGGTTTTCTTCTATTTTTTGTTTCTCTTCTTCAACTAGCATCCTTCTTAGAATTTTCCCTACAGCTGTTTTGGGCAATTCTTGTCTAAATTCATAGTATCTTGGTGCCTTGTATGCTGCAAGATATTTTCGTGAAAATTGGTTCATTTCTTCTGCCGTAACGGTTGAACCTTCTTTTAAAACAATGTATGCCTTAACCGTTTCTCCACGGTATTGATCAGGTATTCCTGCTACAACCGCTTCAACCACATCCGGATGTTCATATAATACTTCCTCTATTTCTCTTGGATAGATATTATACCCACCGGCGATAATCATATCCTTTTTGCGATCAACGACATAAAAATAGCCTTGTTCATCCATATAGCCAAGATCACCTGTATATAACCATCCATCATGAAGGACTTCCTTGGTATCCTCTGGACGATTCCAGTACCCTTTCATGATTTGCGGCCCTTTTATCACGATTTCTCCCATTTCCTTGATCGGCACCGGTTCACCTGTGTCGGTTGCTACAACCTTTACTTCTGTATCTGGCCAGGGCACACCAATACTGCCTTTAATTCGAGGGGCATCCCATAAAAAGTTCGCATGTGTGACTGGAGATGCTTCCGTTAACCCATAGCCTTCTACAAGCTTTCCTCCAGAAACGTCCTCAAACTTCTCTTGTACTTCAACGGGAAGGGCAGCTGAGCCACTGATACAAGAGTGAATGGATGATAAATCATATTTTTTCAAATCAGGATAATTTAAGAGGCCAATATAAATGGTTGGTGCACCTGGGAACACGGTTGGGCGCTGTTGGTGTATGGTCTTCAATGTTGTCTCCACATCAAATTTAGGTAAAAGAATCATTTTATTGGCCTGCATCACCGATAAAATGAGCACCGTTGTCATGCCATACACGTGGAAAAACGGGATAATTGCGAGTACTGACTCTTCTCCTGGCTTGGTTTTGTAAAGCCAGGCCTGACACATCTTTGTATTAGCAATTAAATTCTTATGAGTGAGCATGACACCTTTCGGAAATCCTGTCGTTCCTCCCGTATATTGAAGGAGAGCAACATCTTCCTCAGGATTAAATTCAACATCACTCACTTTTGAAGATTTCATTTTTACTATTTCCGAAAGCAGATGTGTGCTTCCTCCGTGTTTGACATTCACAACAATGCCATATTGTTTTTTCTGGATGAAGGGATAAATTATATTTTTAGGGAATGGTAAGTAGTTCTTGATAGCGGTTACAATTATATGCTGTAAATTTGTATGCGGCATTACTTTAGATACACGTGGGTAGAGGATGTCGAGTGTAATGATTGCCTTTGCTCCTGAATCTTTCATCTGATATTCAAGTTCACGTTCCGTATATAATGGGTTCGTTTGTACAACAATTCCGCCTGCTATTAGTATCCCAAAATAACTAATCACGGCCTGTGGTGTGTTAGGCAGCATGATCGCGACCCGATCACCTTTTGAAATGCCCAGGTTTTCTTGCAAATAACCAGCAAAATTCATGGCATCTTCATAAAGTTGTTTATAAGTGATGTCTTTTCCCATAAAATGAATCGCTATTTTTTTAGGGTATTGCTCTACAGAATTCACTAAGTATTGCTGTACAGGCTCTCTACAGTACTCAAGTGTTGCGGGTATTTCTTTCGGATACAGTGCTAGCCAAGGCTTATCTTCATACATAATATCCCCCTTTTCTATGTGGATAATTTCAAAAATTCGCACTTCTCTTCTATTATATTACAGTACTTCACATTAAACAATTGACGATATAGTTAAAAAATCACCGCTGAATAATCCTCAGCGGTGATTTGGACTTACGCAAAAAATAACATATAGATTAAACCGATTAGCAAAAACAAGCCGCATAATCCAAGAAGTATCTTAGCTAATGTCTCCACTTATTATTCTCCCCTTACGTAATACCAGAACCAATGACAATCGATAAGCCAATCGAGATCACCATCGAAATCAACCCAACTGCCCGATTATCATTTTGAATTTCTTCGTCAATTTTAAATTTTGGCGTTAAAAATTCAAAGATAAAATAACCAACTACTAATAACAGAAATCCATAAATCCCCCAGCCAATCATGGAAAGCAACGAATTGTTCTGCTCGATTGTACAGCGAAAAATATTGGCCACCCCAAATATTTTCCCCCCTGTTGCCATTGCCACAGCCACATTTCCTTTTTTGATTTCTTCCCAATTTTTATATTTGGTCACCATTTCAAAAATAGCTAAAAAGACGACCAAACATAAAATGACGACACTATAATTAGCAGCTATTTGAATATATTCGTTCTCCCAAAACTGGTCCATTGCCAAAACTCCCCGGACATTATTTAAACTCTACGATGGTTACGCCTGATCCGCCTTCCCCAGCTTCTCCAAAGCGAATTTTTTTGACAGAGCGATGGTTTCTTAAGTATTCCTGAACACCCTGTCGCAGCGCACCCGTTCCTTTACCGTGGATGATCGATACACGTGGATAACTGGAAAGCAGCGCATCATCAATATATTTTTCCACCTTAAGAAGAGCATCTTCATACCTCTCTCCGCGGAGGTCTAATTCCAGTTTAACATATGAATCCCGACCTTTGACAATCGCCATTGGTTTGGTTTCAACCTGTTTCGGGGTACTCATATATTCCATATCTTTTTCTTTTACTTTCATTTTGAGAATACCGATTTGAACCTGCCATTCATTTGAAGAAACTCTTTCAACCAGGGTGCCCTTTTGATCAAAGGTAAGTACCTTTACCTCATCGCCAGGCATATACGTATGTTTCTTTGTTTTTTTATTTTTGAGTTTAGCAGCGGATTTTGGTATTTCTGGTGCGGCATTTTCTAAGCGCCGTTTTGCTTCAATTAATTCGTGTTCCTTAATATCGGCATGCTTTTCCGTGCGCATTTTGCGAAGATCTCGGATGACCAGTTCGGCCTCACTCTTTGCCTCGTCAACGATTTCTCCAGCCTTCTCTGCTGCCTTCTCAAGCATAGAGTCTTTTTTCTCGTAAAATTCCATCAGTTGTTTCTGCAAGTCTTGATGGAGTTTCTCAGCAGACTTTAAATAATCGCGAGCTTCTTCTTGCTCTTTTTCTGCCAGTCGTTTACTATCCTCAAGCGATGAAATCATCTTATCAATTTGGTTCGTATCTTCACTAACATGTGAGCGGGCCGCCTCGATGACCCGTTCATTTAAGCCGAGACGTTTGGAGATTTCAAACGCGTTACTCCGCCCAGGAACTCCTAATAACAATTTATAGGTAGGGCTTAATGTTTCCACATCAAACTCGACACTCGCATTCAAAACACCCTCACGGTTATAACCGTATGCTTTTAACTCAGGATAATGTGTCGTCGCAATGACTCTCGCGCCCCGCTTGTGAACCTCATCTAAAATGGAAATCGCCAAGGCCGCACCTTCCTGCGGATCGGTGCCTGCCCCTAGTTCATCAAATAGTACAAGACTATTAAAATCGACGCGGTTTAAGATATCCACGATATTAACCATATGGGATGAAAAGGTACTTAAGCTTTGTTCAATGGATTGTTCATCGCCTATATCAGCATAAACTGCATCAAAAACAGCTAACTCCGAACCGTCATACGCTGGAATCTGCAAACCCGCCTGGGCCATTAATGTACACAACCCAAGTGTTTTTAAGGTGACCGTTTTTCCGCCAGTATTCGGACCCGTGATAACAATCGTTGTGAACTCTTTTCCAAGCATGATGTCGTTGGCGACGACTTCATCGATGGGAATAAGTGGATGTCTTGCCTTATATAATGCAATCCTTCCTTCATTATTCATGATCGGCATGGTTGCTTTTATTTGCTTTCCAAACCTAGCCTTTGCAAAAATAAAGTCTAAATTAGCAAGGACTTTGACGATGACTTTAAGTTCACTCTCGTGTTCAGCCGCTGCGGCGGATAACTCGGTAAGAATCCTATCGATTTCGAGTTGTTCCTTCACACGAATATCCTGCAGTTGATTGTTTAATTGGACAATCACTTGCGGTTCTATAAAAAGGGTTTGTCCCGATGCGCTTTGGTCATGAATAATCCCGCCATAATGGCCGCGATACTCCTGTTTAACAGGAATGACAAATCTGTCATTTCGAATCGTGACAATAGCGTCGGAAAGCATTTTGCTGGCATTAGAAGAGCGAATCATACTCTCTAATTTTTCACGAACTCGCGATTCATTGGATCTAAGTTGATGCCTTAATGACCGTAAAAGATCGCTTGCACTGTCTAATACCTCACCATTGTCATCGATGGCTTGTTTAATGGAATGCTCAAGGTTTGTGAGCGGAATAATTCTCTCCGCTTGTTCAGACAAAATCGGAATTTCTGTTCGTTCATCAGCAAACTCTTCGATAAATCGTTTCATTTGTCTGCTTGCATGGATAGTACTAGCTATTTGAATAAGTTCATGCGGGCTTAACACACCGCCAATGACAGAACGTTTAATGTGTGCAGTTATATCATGAACACCTGAAAGTGGAACATTCCCTTTTACCCGGAATACCGTCGCTGCCTCATCTGTTTCAGCTTGAAGTTTAACCACCTCATCAAAATCAGTAGATGGGACTAAGTCCTGTATTTTTCTTCTCCCAAGGGAAGAAGCTGCATGTTCTAACAACTGTTCTTTAACTTTAGTGAATTCTAATACTTTTAATGCCTTTTCTTGCATGGAGATAACCTCCTATTCTCGATTATGTAAAAATTCTAGCAGGTCATTTTTATCCAGGGCATTTAACACTGATGATTTTTTAATCCAGCCTTTTTTGGCTGCGGAAACACCGATTTCCATATGCTTTAATGTGTCCATTTTATGTGCATCTGTGTTGATAAGGATTTTTACTCCCGCATCTTGAGCCTTTCGTAGATATTCGGCTGCTAGATCTAGCCTATTGGGATTTGCATTTAGTTCTAGTGCTGTATTGGTTTCTTTGGCAAGTTGAATCAGTAGATCGATGTCGACATCATATCCTTCGCGGCGCCCGATTTTTCTGCCGGTTGGATGAGCAATTAAATCCACATGGGCATTCGTTAACGCTGTCTTTAGACGTTCCATGATTTTTTCCCGCGGTTGAGAAAAGGCAGAATGAATGGAGGCAATCACGAAATCCATGTCAGCCAGGAACTCATCATCATAATCCAAGCTGCCATCTGGAAGAATATCCATCTCGACACCCGCTAGAATAAGAAAATCATCATACTTTTGATTTAGTCTGTTAATTTCTTCTCTTTGCATTAGTAGTCTTTCGCGTGTAAGGCCATTAGCCACTTTTAAATACTGTGAATGGTCTGTGATGGCCATATATTGATAACCTCTTGCCCGGCAGACTTGAGCCATTTGTTCAATAGAATGGGCACCGTCGCTCCAAGTGGAATGCATGTGCAGATCACCTTTAATATCTGCTAACTCAATTAATTCCTCCGTTGCACTGAATGTCTCGACTTCCTTCCCGTCCTCTCTTATTTCTGGAGGAATAAAGGGAAGGTCAAAATGCTTGAAAAAATCTTCTTCAGATGAGAAGGTGAGAATTTCCCCTGTCTCGCTTATTTCCACGCCATATTCACTGATTTTTTCACCGCGTTCTTTCGCAAGTTGTCTCATCCGGACATTATGATCTTTTGATCCAGTGAAATGATGCAGAGTTGTGATAAATTCTTCTGGTTTCACGAGGCGAAAATCGACAGAAATATCATAATCATAGGCAAAAACGAGGGAGACCTTCGTTTCCCCTGCTCCAATCACTTCTTTAATGTTTGCTAATTGTAATAGCTGCTCGCGCACATGTTCAGGCTGACCGGTTGCGATGATAAAATCAAGATCTTTGATCGTCTCTCTCATTCTGCGCAGGCTTCCTGCACGTGAGAATCGCTCAATATCCTTAAAATCCGCCAGTGTGGCTTCAATCTGCTCTGCAATGGGCAGCATGTACGCTAACGGAAGCCGTTCAGGCCTTGTACCGACATTGGCAATGGCACTGAGAATTTTTTCCTCTGTTTTTTTACCAAAACCAGCGAGTGCTTGAACCTTTCCTGCTTCACAGGCTTCTTTTAAACTGGAAACGTCAATGACCTTTAACTCTTTGTATAGTTTAGCAATCTTCTTACCCCCAAGTCCTGGGAGCTGAAGCAACGGGATTAGTCCTCTTGGAACCTCCGCCTTTAACTCTGTTAACACGGAGGAAGTACCCTCTTTTATGTATTCATCTATGACAGCGGCTGTCCCTTTACCGATCCCAGAAATCGTTGTAAAATCTTCAATTTCTGTTAAGTCTCGTTCATCTGTTTCCAAGGCATTACCCGCTTTTCGAAAAGCAGATACCTTAAAAGGGTTTTCTCCCTTTAACTCCATATAAGTGGCAATCGTTTCTAATAATCGTAATAAATCTTTTTTAGTTACTTCCATTATTAAGTCACCTACCTACTGATTAGCATTTTCATTTTAGCCTACTTTATGGCATGAATAGAAAAACTTCTCTGCTACAGAGAAGTTAAAGCAGCTGTATATTCTATCCACAAGCTTTTTATTTGCTGTGAAAGGATCGGAGTGTTATTCACAATTGCTTTTGACATGATCGATTGGTCCAAAGCATTTTGCATAAATTCGATTGGTACAAGGGCTGAAATATATAATAAAATAAAGATAACTAAATACACTTCAACGAAACCTAGAATTCCTCCTGCCCAAACATTCAACTGCTTTAAAATAGGCAGATGAGCAACGAAATCGAGCATGGAACCAATAATTTGCAATAACACTTTTACGGCAAAAAAGATAATGACAAAGGCAATCGCACGATAGAAGGCAGCTTCCATATTACTGCTGTCTCCTAGGATTTTTAGGGAAGACATGTTACCAAAGTTTGGATAAGGAATCCATAGTGTTAACTTCGGTGCTAACTGTTCGTAGTATGAATATGCGGCTACATATGCAATAATAAAACCTAATAAATGAACAAGCTGCAGAATAAAGCCTCTTTTCAGGCCTACAAAGAATCCAATAATTAAAAAAATGATAATGGCTAAATCCAACATGATTTTTTAGTCCTTTTCCTTTAGTTGTTCTGTTTTAAGCCGATTTAATTCGTCTTTCATTTGAAGAAAATCATTGACTGCATTTACAGCGGTTAAAACGGCGAGTTTAGTTGCATCTAAATTGGGATTCTTATAACTGATTTCGCGCATTTTATTGTCAACTAATGAGGCCACATGGCGGATGTGACTTGGACTTTCGGAACCCATAATAACATATTGTTGTCCGTATATATCTACGGTTGTTCTATTTTTTTGATTATTCGACAACGTCATGCCTCCATTCAGAGAATCCTACTCTCTATCATAACATGAACCGATATCTGTGGAAAAGTTAAAGCGTATTTTATCTTTATTTAGAAATGTGGTGTATATAGTATGGGTAATGTTGTATTGAATCTAGAAATTAATAAGATCATGGAAATGAGAAACTATTACGGGAAAAGTTTATTAGATAAAAACATTCCCGGCAGTGTGTTTGCCGCAAAAACATCTGCCTGTATGATTACAGCTTATAAATCTGGCAAAGTATTATTCCAAGGAAACGATAGTGAAAAAGAGGCCAGTAAATGGGGAAGTGCCGCTTCAAACAAGCCTTCCTCTCCATCTAAACCGAAATCACAAGCGAAAGGCAACCTGCCTGTTGGGATTGGTCAAATGTCAGTGATTGGTTCAGATGAAGTTGGGACGGGAGACTTTTTCGGACCAATTACAGTCGTGGCAGCTTATGTAAAAAAAGAAAATATTCCCTTGTTGAAAGAATTAGGCGTGCGGGATTCGAAAGATTTAAACGATGAAAAAATCATTGCAATTGCGAAGGTCATTAAAAATATTATTCCATTTAGTTTAATGACCTTAAAAAACGAAAAATATAATCAGGTCCAACAATCTGGAATGTCACAGGGGAAAATGAAGGCGATTCTTCATAATCAAGCAATTTTAAATGTATTAGACAAAATTTCGCCTGAAAAACCCGAAGCCATTCTTATCGACCAATTTGTGCAGGGTAGTACCTATTTTCAACATATTAAAGGCCAAAAAGCAGTGGCCAAAGAGAATGTTTGTTTTAGTACAAAAGCAGAGGGCATTCATCTTGCCGTTGCTGCAGCAAGTATTCTCGCACGATACGCCTTCATCCAATATATTGATAAACTTAGTGAATCTGCAGGATTCAAAATTCCAAAAGGGGCAGGAGCACAGGTGGATGTAGCTGCAGCGAAACTAATTATGAGCAAAGGGCGTGACATCCTTCCATCTTATGTAAAGCTCCACTTTGCCAATACCGATAAAGCGATCGCCCTTGTTAATAAAAAACGAAATTGAAATGATTTTTTGGTCTTAGTTTTGAATAGGTATATAAAAACGGTGTTTGGAGGAGTTAAGGGTGGCAAATCGACTAAATGAAGCGGAGATTACAGCAGCCGTTGCGGGCTTATCAGGCTGGAAATTGGACGGAAAATTCATTGTGAAAAAGTATCGCTTTCGTGAATTCTTACAAGGCGTGGCGTTCGTGAATGCTATTGCACAGCTTTCAGAAGAAAAAAATCATCATCCATTCATTTCGATTGACTATAAACTAGTCACACTTCGCTTAACCTCATGGAATGCCGGAGGATTAACTGATTTGGATATCACTTTGGCGAAAAACTATGACACGATTTATGAAAAGAGATAATATGAATTGAATTCGTTATAACTTAGAAAAAAAAGCTAGCCCGAATTTTATCTTCGAACTAGCTTCTTTTATTAACCTCTTAAAACCGCGCCTGCTTTTTCTTCCAAAGCCTCAAGAACTTGGTTATGAACCTTCGTTACTTCTTCATCCGTTAACGTACGTTCCGGATCGACATACTTAAGAGAGAACGCAATCGACTTCTTGCCTGCCTCCATCTTATCTCCCTCATACAAGTCAAACACTTCAGCTTCCTTCAGAAGCGGTGCGCCCGCTGTTTCGATAATTCCTTTTAGGGTGCCTGACACCGTTTCTCTGTTTACCACAAGGGCAATGTCTCTTGTGATGGACGGGAAGCGTGGGATGGCCTGGTATTGTAATGCTGGTGTTTCTGCTTCAAGTACTGCCTTTAATGATAGCTCGAATACGTACGTATCCTTCAAATCCAGCTCTTTTTGAACTGTTGGGTGAACTTGACCGATAAAGCCGATTTTCTCCCCATTTAAGAGTACTTCAGCCGTACGTCCAGGGTGCATGCCGTCTACTTGCGCTTGAACAAATTGAACCTGTTCTAGTAAACCAAGCTTAGCAAACATTCCTTCTAGGATTCCTTTGATTACGAAGAAGTCGACCGCCTTCTTCTCTCCTTGCCAAGAATGACTAGACCATAGCCCTGTAATAGCTGCTGCAATGTGTTCCTTTTCGGAAGGAAGAGTATCCGTGCCATTTGCTAAGAATACAGCCCCAGTTTCATACACACCTAAGGTATCATTTTGACGAGCGCTGTTGTATTTTAATACTTCTAACAGCTGTGGCATGATGCTTAATCGCAGGATGCTGCGCTCCTCACTCATTGGCATTGAAAGACGGATGGTATCTCGTTTTTCAAGCGCGAATTGAGTTGCTTTTTCCTCGCTAGTAAGGGAATATGTCACTGCTTGATACAAACCTGCCCCTTCAAGGTATTGACGAACCTTTCGGCGCTTCTGTTGATACTCAGACAATCTACCAGGGGTTGTTGAACCAATTGGCAATGTTTTTGGAATATTATCGTATCCATAAAGACGAGCGACCTCTTCTAGTAAATCTTCTTCTATTTTAATATCACCGCGGCGAGTAGGCGCCGTTACCGTTACGGTATCCTCCTCAATGCTGACACCAAATTGAAGGCGATCGAAGATTTCTTTTACATCGTTCATTACCAATTCTGTACCAAGAACTCGATTGATTTTTTCTAAAGTAATCGAAACAACCGCTGGCTCAACGGTCAGTGTATCAGCCTCTACGGCACCTTCTAGCACTTCACCGCCAGCGTATTTTGCCATCAGATAGGCAGCCCGATTTCCAGCAGCACGAACACGATTAGGATCCACACCTTTTTCAAAACGAGCGCTCGCTTCACTTCTTAACCCATGGTCTTTCGATGCCTTACGCACAGTCGCCCCATTAAAATAAGCGGATTCAAGCAGTACAGTGGTTGTATCTGAGGTTACCTCTGAATTTGCTCCTCCCATGACACCAGCAAGGGCAACGGGTTCCGTTCCATTTGTAATGACGAGATGGTCGGAAGTAAGTGTACGTTCTGCATCATCAAGCGTAATAAATTTTTCGCCATCAGCTGCACGGCGGACAAGGATTTCCTTTGAACCTAAGCGGTCATAATCAAATGCATGGAGCGGTTGACCATATTCAAGCAGGATATAGTTGGTAATATCGACCACATTATTGTGTGGACGAATTCCCGCTGACATCAAGCGAGTTTGCATCCAGAGTGGAGATGGTCCAATTTTTACATTTTTAATGATTTGCGCCACATATAATGGATTATCCTCTTTTGCTTCGACCGTAATTTTGACATAATCAGAAGCTTTTTCAGTTGAAGCTTGCAGATTTGTTTCTGGAAGTTTAACGTCTCTGCCAAGAATCGCTGCCACTTCATAGGCAACACCTAGCATGCTTAAACAATCCGCACGGTTTGGAGTCAAACTAAGTTCAAGAATCTCATCGTCACGATTTAACTCGGCTAGTGCATCGACGCCTACTACTGTATCCGCTGGAAAAACAAAGATTCCCTCTGAATACTCTTTCGGAACTACCTTTCCTTCCATCCCTAACTCTGTCAGCGAACAGATCATTCCGTTTGATTCTTCACCGCGAAGTTTCGCACGTTTTATTTTAAAATTACCTGGTAATACTGCACCAACTGTTGCCACCGCAACCTTCTGTCCCTGTGCCACATTTGGTGCACCGCAAATGATTTGTACCGGCTGTTCACCGCCTACATCAACAAGACATTTGCTTAATTTATCGGCATTTGGGTGCTGCTCACGTTCAAGGACATGACCAACTACAACACCTTTAATACCATCGTTAAGGATTTCGACTCCCTCAACCTCAATACCGCTTTTTGTAATTTTTTCTGCTAATTCAGCAGCAGTTACTCCAGTTAGATCGATATAATCTTGGAGCCATTTATATGAAACGAACATGTCGTCATCCTCCTTTATTTATTCAACTTCAACGGATTGAAGCCATCCCATTTACTCGTGTTTTGAAAATTGTTTTAAGAAACGAACATCATTTGTATAGAAATGTCTGATATCATCAACACCGTACTTTAACATTGCAATTCGCTCAGGTCCCATACCGAAGGCGAAACCTGTGTATTTTTTAGAATCGTATCCTGCCATCTCTAAAACGTTCGGATGGACCATGCCAGCACCAAGAATTTCGATCCAGCCGGTGCGCTTACAAACGCTGCAGCCATGACCGCCGCAAATTTTACAAGAAATGTCCATTTCAACAGAAGGTTCTGTGAAAGGGAAGAAACTTGGACGTAGACGGATTTCACGATCTTCCCCGAACATTTTCTTCGCAAACACTTCTAATGTTCCTTTCAGGTCGCTCATTCGGATGTTTTCTCCGACAACTAGACCTTCGATTTGCATAAATTGGTGGGAGTGTGTCGCATCATCATTATCACGGCGGTACACTTTACCTGGACAAATAATCTTGATCGGACCTTTACCTTGGTGCTTCTCCATCGTCCGGGCTTGAACCGGAGAGGTATGAGTACGAAGCAGGATGTCTTCTGTAATATAGAAAGAATCCTGCATATCACGGGCTGGGTGGCCTTTCGGTAAATTAAGAGCTTCGAAGTTATAATAATCTTGTTCAACTTCTGGACCTTCAGCTACCTGGTAACCCATTCCGATAAATAAGTCTTCAATTTCTTCGATGATTCTAGTCAGCGGATGGTGATTTCCAACCTTCACTGGGCGGCCTGGAAGAGTAACATCGATACTTTCAGAAGCTAGCTTTTCTAGGACAGCTGCTTCTTCTAACCCCTTTTGTTTGGCTTCAATTTTTTCGGCAATCGCTTCACGAACTTCGTTTGCTAATGCCCCCATAACTGGACGCTCTTCAGCTGAAAGTTTCCCCATGCCACGCAACACTTCCGTAATTGGCCCCTTTTTTCCTAAGTAGGCAACACGGATGTCATTTAATTCTTTTAAGCTTCCAGATTGTTCAATTTTTTGAATAGCCTCTTCCTGCAATTCCTTTAAACGCTCTTGCATGTCAATTCCTCCTTCATAGTAATCGGTAATTGGTGTCAGGCACCAGAAAAAAACAAAAAAACCCCATCCCTGGAAAGGGACGAGGTTAAAGTTTCGCGGTACCACCCTTGTAAACACGTTATGTAAAACACATTGTGTTCGCTTCATTCGGATAACGGCTTATGCCGGTGCATCTTTACACGGAAAGCGAAGCAGCTGGACAGCTATTGCTTTTAATCGTGGTCCCGATGCCAACTCAGGAGGTGAACTTCTCTTATCCTTGCCATAAAAGTGCTTTCAGTCACGGCACTTTCTCCCTAAATGGCTTTAAATAAGATACTTTTCTCCGTCATCGTCATTTAATATTCCATATTGTTCATTATTATATAATAATTCTCTACGCAAGGTCAAACTAGTTTACGCCTATTTTTTCAAATAATAAAGCAGGATCCCTGTCGCAACGGCCACATTTAATGACTCACTCTTCCCGTAAATGGGGATATAAAGGTTCGCTGTTGTACTTGCAAGAATATCTTTACCAACACCATTTCCTTCATTTCCAACAATCAGGGCAAACGAATCACCTGTGGAAATATCAGTATATGCGGATGCCCCTTCAAGTGCTGTACCGTAAACAGGAATATTTTTTTCCTGCAGTTTGTCCATCCATTCATGAAGGTCCCCTCTAATTATCGGCAGGTGAAAATGACTTCCTTGTGCAGACCTAAGGACCTTAGAGTTGAAAATATCCACACTTCCACGTCCCACCACAACAGCGTCAATCCCCGCTGCATCAGCGGTACGAATCATAGTGCCGAGATTGCCCGGGTCCTGAACCGCGTCAATGAACAGGTAGGTTTTTGCATTACTTACTTCCGGAGCTGCGATTCGGCAGACAGCATAAATTCCCTGGGGTGCTTCCGTATCGGTTAAGGAATTCGATATCTCTTCCGTAACTTGTGTAACTGGCGTGGAACCAGCATCCCATCTTGAAGGTAAATCCACTTTTTCAGAAACAATGATTTCTAAAATTTGTTCCCCTTGTTTCAGGGCTTCTTCAACTAAATGGAAGCCTTCCACTAAAAATGTTCCTGACCTATCCCGTTCTTTTTTGGTTAACAGTTTTTTCCATCGTTTAACTTTGGGATTATTGATTGATTCTATATGCTTCAAAACTCGCTCTCCTTTTACAATAACGATGATTTTTATATTATAGCCTAACAAAAATACATAATAAAACCCAAAATAGAAAACATATTAAAGTAATACAGGATAAAAAGGAGTGCATATACATGAATTTAAATTTACGTAACGCGATTGTTCACAATGTTTCTGGGAATACACAAGACCAATTAGAAGATACGATTGTTGATGCGATTCAAAACGGGGAAGAAAAAATGCTCCCGGGTCTCGGCGTATTATTTGAAATCATTTGGAAAAACTCATCTGAAGAAGAGAAGAAAGAAATGCTCGCTACTCTTGAAAGTGGGTTAAAGTAGTCATTTGTTGGTTCTGGGGCTGTCAATCGGTTAAGGTTGACAGCTTTTTTCTGTAAAGATTTAAACTTTAAGGAAAATTAGATCTAGATAATAAATGTTTTAATGTTGATATATAAAGAATATCAGCAATTTAGACACTCAATCGGCGAATTTTCATGCTCAATCAGCGAATTTGGGCATTCAATCGGCGAATTTTCATGCTCAATCGGCGAATATCACCTTTCAATCAGCAAATCAAAAACTCGAATAAAAAATCCCCGGCAAAGTTCTACCGGGGACCCCATAATAAGTTATTCAAACGTAATTTTATCAACCATCTCACGGTCTAAACGCTTGATGACTTCCACAATCAATTTTACCGCATTTTCATAATCATCACGATGGAGCATCGCGGCATGAGAATGGATATATCTAGTCGCAATTGTAATCGCCATCGCTGGAACCCCATTATGTGTCAAATGGATTGACCCTGCATCCGTACCGCCGCCAGGTATTGATTCGAACTGATAAGGAATGTTCAGTTCATCAGCTGTGTCGGTTACTAAATCGCGCAATCCTTTATGGGCTACAAGTGAAGCATCATAGATAACAACTTGTGGTCCCTTACCCATTTTACTCATGGCTTCTCTTTCAGAAACTCCCGGTGTATCGCCGGCAATACCGACATCAACTGCAAAGCCGATATCAGGTTTAATTTTAGTCGTTGCCGTCTTGGCACCACGCAAACCAACCTCTTCTTGAACATTACCAACACCATAGACAACATTAGGATGGTCTACACCTTTCAGCTGCTTCAACACATCAATAGCAATGGCACAGCCAATCCGGTTATCCCAGGCTTTAGCTAATAACATTTTTTCATTATTCATAACAGTGAATTCAAAATATGGAACAACCATATCGCCTGGACGAACGCCCCACTCCGTGACTTCCTCACGACTTGAAGCACCTACATCAATAAACATGTCCTTAATTTCAACAGGTTTCTTGCGTGCTTCTGGTGATAAAATATGCGGCGGCTTAGAACCGATAATCCCGGTTACATCTCCCTTGCTCGACACGATCGTTACACGCTGGGCGAGCATAACCTGCCCCCACCAGCCGCCAACTGGTTGAAAACGAAGAAAACCTTTTTCATCAATTTGGGTAATCATGAAACCAACTTCATCCAAATGACCTGCGACCATAATTTTCGGGCCGCCTTCTTTCCCTACCTTTTTGGCAATTAAACTGCCAAGTCCATCGGTTGTGAGTTCATCCGCAAATGGTTCTATGTATTTTTTCATAACTTCGCGAACTTCACGCTCATTACCAGGAATTCCTTTGGCATCTGTTAACTCTTTTAACATCATCAGGGTTTCATCTAGTTTTGTCATTATTTCGCCCCCTTTTTTATAGGTACAATTTTATTATACAGAAGGATATTGTTCAGTTACAAATTTAGCCTGATTGGATGAAATAACTCGGCATCCTTTGAATCTTTAAGAAGTTCATGGAATCTAGGCTTCATGGATAACATGTATATCTATGGAGAATATTAAAAAAAAAGGAATACTTTGTTAGGAACGGTTTTTTTTGTATAGCAAAAGCTTTTCTGATTTCAAAAGGGAGATAAATTAATGATTAAGGAAAAAATTAGTGCAATCCAGCTTGTTTATTTAATGGCAGGCTATGTATTAGGGACGGCGATGATTCTGGGTTTAGGGGCTGACACGAAGCAGGATGCATGGATCTATATCCTTTTCGGCATGGTATCCAGTCTAATATTAATGGTTGTTTATACTCAATTATCAACCTATTATTCAGGGGATACACTCGTTCAGATGCTGCCAAAGATAATCGGAAGGTTTCTTTCCTATCCGGTAATCATGCTTTATATTGTGCATTTTACCTATTCTGCCGCAAGAGCGTGCAGAGAATTGGGGGATCTGATTGTCACAACCATCTTAACTGAAACCCCAATCTTAGTAGTAATAGGAAGCTTTATGGTGTTAATGATCTATTGTTTGCTGGGCGGAGTAGAGACTTTGGGGCGAATGGCGGAAATCATCTTTCCTATCTATATTTTTGCACTTATCCTGATTTGGCTTCTCTTATTTAGTGTTGAACCATTTGATGTAAAAAATCTAACTCCTGTTTTAGGTAATGGAGTACAACCTTTATTGAAAAAAGCAATTCCAACTGCCATAAACTTCCCCTTTGGCGAAACCATTGTCATTATGATGTTTTTTCCTTTTTTAAGCAATAAAAAACATATAAGAAAGATAGGATTGTCTGCTCTAGTAATCGGAGGAATCCTATTAACAATTAATTCTATTATGATGCTTTCTACGCTAGGACCGGAAATTTACAGCAGAGATCTTTTTACCCTGCTTGCTGCAACTCAAATGGTTTCTGTGGCAGACTTTCTTGAGCGGTTTGATGCCCTTGTTATTTTAATGATGGTTGCAGGTGTATTTTTTAAGGTGGGAGGATTTACATTCGGTGCTTCCGTTGCCATATCCCAATTATTCAAGTTAAAACAAACTCGTTCCGTACTGATATCACTAGGGTTAATTATTACCCCCTTGTCACTAATATCCTCATCTAATTATGTTGAACATATAGATTTTGGATTTAAGTTTTTTGTTCCATATTTCTTAACTCTATTACAAATCATTGTGCCGATTTTATTACTATTTACCGCAATGATTCGAAAAAAATTGGGCCTTTTATAGTCTCATTTTAATCAATAAGGGTGGTACGTTCATTGAAAACTTTAAGACGGATTAAAAAATTATATTCGACTTTCCAAAATCAAAACCGAGACAAAACTCTTGAGGAAAAAGGAAACGATCAATTATCAGGATTTCTTCAGGAAGATTTTTTACAGGTAAAGCATTATTTTGAAGGGGCTTCAGATTTCAAATATCGTGAACTTCTAATAAATTCTACATACTCGGCTATGATTTTTTATCTCGATGGATTAGTGGGTATAGAAAGAATTGAATTAAACGTCATCACTCCTTTACTCAAAAACAATAATGCATTCCTAAATAACCCTAAACCGACAATTGAGACCATCATAGAAGAACTAAGTTCAGCTCAAGTGAAACAAGGGGAAACACTGCAGGACGTGATTAATCATATTTTGTTAGGTGATACTGTTTTATTGATTAATGGATATAAACAATTCCTTTTTATTAGTGAACAAGCATGGGAAAAGCGCTCCATTGAAGAACCCCTATCCGAGGCGGTCGTTTTAGGACCAAGAGAAGGCTTTACTGAAAATATCCGGACCAATACAAGTATGATTCGTAGACGTTTAAAAACAACAAAGCTTAAATTCGAAAGTATACAGATTGGGAACCTTTCCCAAACTGAAGTAGTCATTACTTATCTTGATGGAATTGCCCAATATTCAATCATAGAAGAAGTTCGCAGCAGATTAAACCAGATTAATATTGATGCGATTGAGGACAGCGGCTATATTGTGGAGCTTATTGAGGATCATCCTTTCTCAGTGTTTCCGCAAATATTGCAAACTGAACGGCCGGATCGAGTGGTCGGTAACCTTCTTGAAGGCAGAATTGGGATTATCGTTGAAAATAGCCCTTTTGCTCTTGTGGTTCCTGTGACATTTTTTCAAATGATGAGTTCCCCTGAAGACTATTATGGAAAGTTTATTATGGCAACCTTTATTCGATTCATCCGCTATTTATTTTTATTGATTGCACTATTGTTTCCCTCCATTTATATCGCTGTGACTACCTTCCATCAGGAATTACTGCCAACCAATCTTTTGTTTAGTGTTGCAGCTTCCCGGGAAAAGGTGCCCTTTCCGGCGGTTATCGAAGCCCTATTAATGGAAATAACCTTTGAAGCACTGCGTGAAGCTGGTTTACGGCTGCCGCGGCCGATTGGATCAACAGTAAGTATTGTTGGAGCATTAGTAATCGGTCAAGCTGCTGTTGAGGCGGGGATTGTTTCCGCTCCATTAGTTATTGTTGTATCCACTACAGGCATTGCATCGTTTATGTTTCCTAGTTATACCCTAACTGGAGCTATTCGGCTCCTTCGGTTTTTAATGATTTTTTTATCCGCAACATTAGGGTTTTATGGAATCTTATTAGGAGTTTTCTTTATTTTAGTACACCTTGTCCAACTGCGCTCCTTTGGTGTTCCTTATTTGGCCCCTGTTGCCCCACTTAATTTTAACAACCTTAAAGATGTTTTTGTTCGTGCCCCTTGGTGGAGGATGAATGAACGGCCAGAACAAACAGGAAAAAGGAATTTGAGGAGATTAAGTCCCCGCAACCGTAAAAACTAGTTCGTTTAAAAGGACGGGATGGGATTATGAAGGTGATTAGAAAACTGCTATTAGGAGTCATAACCGTTTTTTTGCTTACAGGATGTTGGAACCGGATTGAAGTGAATGATATTGCCATTGTTACTGCGATTGGATTAGACCTTGTTGAAGAGAATATGATTCGCTTAACCCTTCAAGTGGCTATACCAACTAAGCTAGGACCAGCTGGAGGAAGTAGTGGAGGAGGAAAAGATCGCAGTACATTTGTCATTTCAGAGAAAGGTGTCACGGTTTCTGAAGCGTACCGAAAGTTACAAATGAAGCTATCGAGACGTGTATTCTTTTCTCAAAGCAGGGTCTTGTTAATCAGTGAATCTTTAGCTAGAAAGGGAACTTTTAATATTATTGACTTTTATACAAGATTCCATCAACCTCGAATGAACAGTTTTATTATGTTTACAGAAGGAGCGGCTTCCGAAGTTATTAAAAACATGCCAAATTTAGAAAGTGTTTCAGCAGAGGAAACGAAGGAACTTGCAAAGCTAAGTGTAGGTTTAAAGGTTTATGTCAGGGATTTTTTAAACATGCTTCTTACAGACGGATTAGAACCATATGCCCCTCAGTATAAATTAACTTCGGTAGAAGTAGATACGGAAAATGAATCAGGAAAAATACAGTCTATTAATGGGGCTGCTGTATTTAAAAAAGACAAGCTAATAGGTTGGATGGATGAAACTGAAACCCGGGGAATTTTATGGCTTCGTAATGAAATTGAAGGAGGAGTCATTACTATTAAAGTCCCAAAGGAAAAAGGCGGGGGAAATATTAGTCTTGATATTATTAGATCAAAAACAAAAATCCTTCCTCATCATGACCATGGACAAATGAAAATTACAGTTAATGTTACCTCAGAAATGAGTGCAATTGAAAATACTTCAAAGCTAGTATTATTTAATCCAAAAGTAATTGAAGAGATCCAAAAAAATATTGAAAAGGAGATTAAGGGTCGAATTCAATTAGTAGTAAATAAGGCTCAAAAAGATTTTCAATCAGACATATTTGGATTTGGCCAAGCCGTTTACAGAGAATATCCAAAAGCATGGAATACATTTTATAAAAAGAATTGGAACCATGAGTTTTCACAAGTAGAAGTAAATATTAAATCAAAAGTTTATGTAAGAAGAATCGGCTTAAGTAAGTGAAGAAATACTTCATAAAAAGGAATGGAAAATGTTTAAGATTTTTTTAGTGATTTTTACCTTCGTAATAATCTTTTCCTGGGAAGCTTTACGTTTAATACGAAAAAGGGAAATAAAAGAACTAGTTGTTTTTTCTATTCTTTCATTAATCGGCTTAGCATTGAGTATTATGGTAATTATCCGATCATTTGTCTAATGATTTCGTATAAAAGGGGGGCCATACTAATTTTTCCTCTCAAAAAATATGAAATGGACATTCTCACCTTTTTAAAGAAGTTGGAAGCTGCAAAGTCCAATTTCTAATAAAAATGTCCAATCATACTTTTATATACCGGAAGAACCGAATCCACCTTCTGATCTACCCGTATCCGCTAATATTTCTGTTTCAATAAGGTTAACTTTTAAGACTGGGGCAATAACCATTTGGGCAATTCTCATTTGTTTTTCAATTGTAAAATCTTCTTTCCCATGATTAATAAGGATAATTTTTATTTCCCCTCGGTACCCTTCATCAATAGTCCCCGGACTATTAAGCACAGTTATAGAGTGTTTTAAGGCTAGACCACTTCTTGGCCTAATCTGTGCCTCCGTTCCTTTAGGTAATTCAATTTGTATACCCGTTCTTATTAAGCCCGCATCCCCTGCTTTGATTATTTTTTCTTCAATAGAAAATAAATCTAACCCAGCATCACCTTCATATGCTCGATGGGGTAATACAGCCTCATCGTCTATTAATTTAACTTTCAATTGATATTCCATTTTGAACCTCTTTTCAAGAAATTTTTATGTAACTTAATTGATTACGCATGCATTGCTTAGCCCCCAAGATGCGACTTTTATAGTAAAAACTTGATTAACAGAACTAACTCAATCACTGCAAGAACCGGAAAACCAATCTTAAATGAAGTATGCTTTGTTTTATGTCGATAAAGTTGCATGCCTGCAGTCGTACCAACAGCACCGCCAAATAATGCCACTAGCCATAAGGTCCGCTCGCTTATTCTAAACTCATGCTTTTTAGCCCTTCTCTTATCCTCCCACATAATCACGAGCCCCGCAATATTCATGATAAAATAGGCCACTAACCATATTTTCATCCCCAGTATCCCCCTCTATAGAAAAAGCCATCCTCATAAGAGAATGGCTGATATATTTCAAATTACTTGTTAATGTTTTGTTTTGCAACATTTGCTAATTCAGCAAATGCGTTTGCATCGCTTACTGCTAATTCAGCAAGCATCTTGCGGTTTACTTCGATACCAGCAAGCTTTAAGCCATGCATTAAACGGCTGTAAGAAAGACCGTTCATACGTGCTGCTGCATTGATACGAGTAATCCAAAGTTTGCGGAAGTCGCGTTTTTTCTGGCGACGATCGCGGAAAGCATACATTAAAGATTTCATAACTTGTTGGTTAGCTACTTTATATAATGTATGTTTTGAACCGAAATAACCTTTTGCTAATTTAAGAACTTTTTTACGACGTTTGCGCGTAACTGTACCGCCTTTTACACGTGGCATTTAATTTCCCTCCAATATATAAATCGATCACTTAATTTTTACTTCATGTAAGTTAAAATTTGACGAATGCGTTTGAAATCACCTTTAGAAACAAGTGATGCTTTGCGAAGCTTACGCTTTGCTTTAGTAGATTTGTTAGCAAATAAGTGGCTTGTATAAGCATGGTCACGTTTTAATTTACCTGAACCAGTTCTTTTAAAACGCTTTGCAGCGCCACGGTGAGTTTTCATTTTTGGCATTGGGATATCCTCCTTATTACTTGTCGGTTTTAGGTGCTAAAACTAGGAACATGCTACGACCATCCATTTTTGGATGTGATTCAATCGTTGCAACTTCCTTGCACGCCTCTGAAAAACGGTCTAACACACGTTGACCAATTTCTTTATGGGTAATCGCCCGGCCCTTGAAACGGATGGACGCTTTTACCTTGTCGCCTTTTTCTAAGAACTTAATTGCATTGCGTAACTTTGTATTAAAGTCATGCTCATCAATTGTCGGGCTGAGACGAACTTCTTTAGTGGTGATGATTTTTTGATTCTTACGAGCTTCTTTTTCTTTCTTTTGCTGCTCGAATTTAAATTTGCCATAGTCCATAATTCTGCCGACTGGAGGCTTTGCATTTGGTGCTACAAGTACCAAATCTAGGTTCACTCTTCCGGCAATCTCTAAGGCTTCAGTTTTGGTTTTAATCCCTAACTGCTCGCCATTTTGATCAATTAGGCGAATTTCGCGAGCGCGAATGCCCTCATTTAATAACATGTCTTTGCTAATAATTAGCCACCTCCAAGGTTTTATCACGAATACAACGTCATGGTCAAGAAAATCATTACGAGCCCTTTCAAACCTTAACGTAAAACGCTATACAAGAATCCACAGGTATAAAACTTTTTAGCAGTGCTATAAGTGCACAAACAAAAAAGTGCGGATGAATGCACCCACACTTTACAGAACAAAAGTAATCAAACCAAAAAGTTCAAGTAAAACCTGCTAACTGCTCTATTCGCGTCAATCAGGTGAGAAGCGGGTGCTTCTTCTTTTCCCAAAAACAAGTATTCAATTTTTCACCTTAGTAAATATAACATAAGCAAAGATACAATGTCAAATGAACTATTTTCTTTGACAACGAAATTTATTTTAGCAAGAAATAAATAATTATTCAATAGTTTTTTTCAAACAAAAAGAGAGGCGAACCTCTCTTTCTACTGTTTATCCTCTTTTCACTTCAGCAATTAATGAAGTTAAAAAGTCTGAGAATGGCTTTGTTTCTGAGTTTTGCTCGCCATATTTGCGGACATTAACCGCCTGATTTTCGACTTCTTTATCCCCAACAACAAGCATATATGGTATTTTTTGCATTTGTGCTTCACGGATTTTATAACCGATTTTTTCATCACGGCCATCCAATTCAACACGAATACCTTCATTTTGAAGCTGTTCTTGAACTTGTTTCGCATAATCATAATGCACACCAGGAGAAACAGGAATGACCTGCACCTGTACCGGAGCGAGCCAAGTAGGGAAAGCACCTTTATATTCTTCAATTAAGAAGGCTACAAATCGTTCCATTGTGGATACAACACCACGGTGGATTACCACAGGACGATGCGGTTTACCGTCCTCACCCACATATGTTAAATCAAAACGTTCTGGTAATAAGAAGTCCAATTGAACTGTGGAAAGTGTTTCTTCCTTTCCTAATGCAGTTTTCACTTGAACGTCAAGCTTTGGACCGTAGAAGGCTGCTTCTCCTTCTGCCTCATAATAATCAAGACCAAGGTCATCCATTGCTTCCTTCAGCATTCCTTGGGCTTTTTCCCACATTGCGTCATCGTCAAAATACTTTTCAGTATCTTGCGGGTCACGGTAAGAAAGGCGGAAGGAATAGTCATTAATATCAAAGTCTTTGTATACGGCTAAAACGAGGTTCACAACCCGTTTGAATTCATCTTTAATTTGGTCAGGTCGAACGAAGATATGTGCATCATTTAAAGTCATTCCTCGAACACGTTGTAGTCCTGAAAGTGCACCAGACATTTCATAACGATGCATTGTTCCAAGTTCTGCGATTCGAATTGGCAGCTCACGATAGCTGTGGATGCTGTTTTTGTACACCATCATATGATGCGGACAGTTCATTGGACGAAGAACTAATTGCTCGTTATCCATGTCCATTACCGGGAACATATCTTCTTGGTAATGATCCCAGTGTCCTGAAGTCTTATATAAATCGACACTGCCCATTATTGGAGTGTATACATGGTCATAGCCCAGGCGCTGTTCTTTATCAACAATGTAACGTTCAACCACCCGACGGATAGTTGCACCCTTTGGAAGCCATAACGGTAATCCTTGTCCTACTAATTGATTGCTAGTGAAAAGGTTTAACTCTTTCCCAATTTTACGGTGGTCACGTTCTTTCGCTTCTTCAAGTAAGCGAAGGTGTTCTGCTAAGTCTTCTTTCTTGAAAAAGGCTGTTCCATAAACGCGCTGCAGCATTTTATTTTTGCTGTCACCGCGCCAATAAGCACCTGCAATGTTTAACAGCTTAAATTCTTTGATTTTACCTGTTGATGGGACATGGACTCCGCGGCAAAGGTCAAAGAAATCACCTTGTTCGTAAATTGTCACTGTTTCCTCATCAGGAATAGCCTCAATTAATTCCAGTTTATAAGGGTCACCTGCTTCTTTAAAAAGCTGAACAGCCTCCGCACGGCTTACTTCTTTGCGGACAATTTCAATATTTTCATTAACGATTCGGGCCATTTCTTTTTCAATCTTTGGCAGATCTTCTGGGGTTAATGATTCTTCAAGGTCCATATCATAATAAAATCCACCTTCGATAACAGGTCCAACACCTAAATTCACACCCGGATAAAGTCTTCTAACAGCCTGTGCCATCAAATGCGCAGTACTGTGGCGTAAAATTTCTAACGCATCATCGGAATCTGGGACGACGATTTCTATTGAACCGTCTTCATTAATTGGACGGCGAAGATCAAACAACTGTCCGTTCCATTTGCCGGCAATCGCTTTTTTCTTTAGGCCTGGGCTGATGGATGCGGCAATATCTTCCGTTGTTGTTCCTTGTGGGAACTCCTTTACCGCCCCATCTGGAAACGAAATCTTAACAACGTCTGACATGGTAATTCCTCCTTTGAAATAAGCGTTTCGGGTCAATTTTTGCCCAAAAATCCGCTTTAAAAAAAATAAAAAACCCGTCCCTGGAAAAGGGACGAGTTTTGATAAACACGTGGTTCCACCCAATTTTTCATTTTCACATAATGACATTTTGAAAATGACTTTGGTCTGTTAACGGTCGAGAGCCGTCAGTCAATTACTAACCGCATGAAGACATGAAGCGTTCACTGCTGAAGTTTAAAGGTGGTAAGTATTATTTTCGTGTTAGGAGGCTTTCAGCCATGTCCTCCCTCTCTAGAAACCGTAAAAAATACTGTTATCCTTATCATCACTTTTGCTATGACTATACTATGTATGCAATTATAATGATTAATTTTTGAAAAATCAAGAGACATCAACCTAATAAGACAAATTTTCACACAATTCCTCTTCTCAAGCCTGATTTTCAGAAGATTGCTGATTCTCTGCCCATTTATTCACATCTCTTAGTGCAGCAAAAGATTTAATGGTTACTCTTTCTTCAAAAATATTTTTAATAGTCCTTACTAAGGGCTCATCCGGGTCCTTTGTATACAAAAAAATAGTTGTAGGCGCAAGTGATAATAATGGGGCAATCGATGCTGAGTCGACATATACAGGATGGTTTACCAGGAGTTTACGGTCAATCATTCTTGTTAATTCAGCACGTTTCATTTCGACAAACTGCTCATTATAAAAGGTGATTTCCTCATCAAACAATAAATGGAGCACCTCCATTTTTGGTTCACGATTCACCAAGAACTCACGGAGCATCTGCACGAATATTTGATATTCTTGCTCCATTTTATATTCATCAATCGCAATCTCGACATACCCTTGCAAGGACTGTAAATACGGACGTAAACGAAATTTAAGGAACGAGTCAAACGAAAAAGAGATATTATCTTGAAAAATATGGTCGATTGCAGATTTGATCTGTCTCTCTTCATTTGTATCGTTTAAAAAAATAGACAGGTCTTCTCGTTGACCTTCGAGGATGGAATCAATAATCTCGATAATTTGCTGCTGTTCTTCATATTCATTGTAGAAATAATGGCCTTTTAATATTTCCCTAAACCAATCATCCCTCTTTATGATCGTAATGAATTCATAAAAAGCATGTTTAACAATTCTAGAAATTTCAACCGATATCATACTGCCAAAAAATTTTACTATATGTCGATCTTCAATTAGAAGAATAGTTTCTTTGTCATGATTATTTGGTAAGTACTTCAGCAAGTGGTCATAAAATTTTTCAGCATCCAACTTGCTTTGGAAGATGATTTCCGCCAACCGAATCCCCCCTTTAAGCCAATCTTTGTATTAATATATATGGGGGACTTGGCTAAAATAGAAGTTAGCTGGTACATGCTTTTGTTATTTACAGAAAAAAAGGATAGAAAAAGGACTGCCGACTTGTTTACGACAATCCTAATACTACTTACATTGATTTAAATTACCTTCTGTTTGGTCCCTCGACCATCACAGGCACACTCAAGGAACGAATCCGCTCCATGATTCGTCTTGCCTTCATCTTCTCCTCTTCGCCCCTCTGACTGTAGGTTAAATGATGCTCAAGCCCTTTAAAGTCAAAGTTTGATGTAAAAAATGTAGGAAGACTCTCAAGCATTCTAAATTGTAGAATGGGGCCAAGCACCTCGTCCCTCGTCCAACTTGATACAGCTTCAGCGCCAATATCATCAAGCATAAGGATGGGTTCTTTTTTTAATGCTTCAATTTTTTCATTCAATGTGGAATCCGCGATTGACCCTTTCATCTCTCGCAACAATTCTGGCACATAGACAATCATCGAAGAAATTTGTTTCTTCGCCAATTCGTTGGCAATTGCACCTAATAAATAAGATTTCCCCACACCGAATTTCCCATAAAGATAAAGACCTTTTGGCTTATTTCCTGCCTCATAATTCATTAAGAACGTTGCAGCTTGATCGCCGGCATCGAGTCGGCCAGTGTCCGCTTCAAATTCCTCAAAGGAGGCTTCCAAGATATCTCTAGGGACATATAAACTCTTGATCAACTTCTCATTTTTCTTCTTTTCGTCAGCCATAATTTTTCGAGGACATTGTTTATACACGACATCGATAGAATTCCGAGCTAAAACCAAATCAGGGTGATACCCCTTCATAAAATTGATGCAGCCATCAAGGGATTCACATTTATTGCAATCCTTGCTTTGATTGATGTACTCATACAGTTTACTCATACTTTTATCAATCATCACAGAATCAATAGCCTCTTGATTCTGTGACAGAAATGCTTTAACATCAGGATTTTGCAGGACTTGCATTCGCTGTTGTTCATAGCGTTTTTGAAAACTTTCATTTGAAGCCAATCTATTTAAGGTTTTATTGATTTTCTCCAACTACGGCACCCCCTATTTGCGGAACGCTTTTAATTTTTCTTCAATTGCCCGTTTCTTTGCTTCGACCTCATTATTAGTTCCCTGCGAAGGCTCTTTGCTTGTGTCCTTAGTGCCCTCATCAAACCAATCTGGGATTAACTCTGTCCGTATCGGCTTTTTACTAGTTGATTTCCCCGTTTTTTTACTCTCGGTTGCCTTGAGTTCTTCATTTTTCGCAAGTTCCATTGCTTCCTTCACCGTTTTAACCTGCTTCCTTGCCCAATGACTAGCAATGGTCTCCACAAAACCCTTGGTAAATTTCATGTCCGTCTTTCTCATTGCCACTTCAATTAAAACATTGACAACACCCGGTGGCAGTTTATATTTAATCATAATTTCTTCTAATGTCTTCAAATTGGCATTCGAAGGCTCTACTCCGCCTGAGAATTCTTTAAAAACGATAAGCGGCGGGGTCGTTTCGTAAGAACGGATTAATTTCTCCTCCGGAGTTTTAGGTTCAGTGATTTGAGTTTGGTGGACAATAGGCTGGGTTCGGTTAATAAGACTTGGTAACTGGTCATAATTAACAAACTGATACCAATCCCGAGCACCTTTTCTTAAGTCTTCAATGTCAATCTCATCATGTTCGTTAATAGCGCCTAAGATGAAATTCTTCATTTCTAATGGGGAGATTTGATACAGAAATGCAAGATTACTAATCACTGCTTTTACTTTTGGCGTTAATGCTTTTTTCGGAACGAGTGACTCATTCAGCCCGGCTGCCAACATATCAAAATCAAACGTGTCCAAACCGATTTGAATCGGATTGGAATCCGAACGGCCAATAAACTGCTGATTTTCTTCCTCATGTAACTCTTCAGAAATCCCATGTATATATTGCATACTGCCTGGTGCAGCTGAAGCAAACACATCCTGAAAGGCTTTAGTAACATCAACATACTCATCTTCATTCGGCTTTTGTTGGTCACTAAAAAAGCGTTTCAACCGTAAAAAATGGGTTTTTCCGATCTTTCGGTAAAGATAAATATTTAGCATCCCATCTAAAAAGAATTGTTGGGGACTTAATGGAGGACGAAGTTCATATAAAAACGACCTGCCTCCTTCATCTGTTTTGACACGGGTATTTAACAAACCTATGCCTTCTAACTTTAACCTTGCTTCGAAAATGTCCTTTAAGTTCATCTCTAAGAGATTCATCAACAGATGGTGTGTGGAGGACTCAGACCATAAACGGTTTTCCTCTACCTCTGCCCAGAGAGTCATATATAAACTAAAGCAAGTTGAACCAATCAAAGGCTGATATAAAAACGTCAGCACTTTCCGGTCATAATCATGCAGTAGCCCATCAGCAGTTACGATATAACGGTCAATAGGAAGAATTTCCTGCCAATGCTGCGCCATAATACTACAACCTTCCCCTGTTATAAAGTCAAAAAGAGCCAAAAACCTATTTAGCTCTTACGATTTTTCTTTTTTTATTAATTCTTTTAATTCATCAATGAAAACATTGATATCCTTAAATTGTCGATAAACAGATGCGAATCTGACATAGGCAACTTCGTCCACATGCGCTAGCCTGTCCATTACCATTTCACCTATGGCTTCACTTTTTATTTCAGAGACCCCCTGACTGCGCAGGTCTTTTTCAACACCGTGGGTTATATCTTCTAGTTCCTTTAAGGCCACAGGCCGCTTCTCACAAGCTTTTATCAAGCCTCGTAAGATTTTATCACGACTGAACTCTTCTCTGGTACCTTCTTTTTTGACTACAATTAACGGGATCTCTTCAATCTTCTCAAATGTAGTAAAACGATACCCACATTCCTCACATTCGCGTCTCCTCCGTGTGGCCCGGCCTTCATCAACAGGCCTGGAATCAAGGACACGTGTACCATAATTTTGACAAGAAGGGCATTTCATTGTAATCAACTCCAAATCTACACTGTAGCTTCCGAACTAAACGCTTACTTTCATCTTATAAAAAAGAATATCTTTATACAAGTAAGTATTAGGAGTTTTTTATTCCTACGAAGTTATGTAATTGATTAATTCGCTCGTAATAAGAAATAATCCGCTTTTTTAAAGCAGGATAGGTGCCGAGAATCGAAATTTTTTCAGATGAAATATTAAAGTCTACTGCGGTTTCCATTGGTTTTACAGAGACAATGGTAACAATTAGAAAGCATTTAATTGGTTTATTGATTTCAATAGCAATTTCTCCATGATCTTTAGAAACGGTTGTTACTTGGCAATCGGCATCTTCATGAAATAATTTTTCAACTGAATCGAAAACTCGGTTAAACTTTGCCTTATAATAATGCGTTTTTAAAGAATCGTCAGCAATTTGGTCTGAAGTCTCAATTTGCTGCTTAAATCGAACAAATAAGTTACCTAACATAGCCATACTTTTCCTCCCCAATTGTCTTTTGTTTTATTGTACAACATTTTCGCTTAAAATATAGCCTCTGTTAAAGTTGCCTGTTGATCTCCGCTCCAGGCACTTCGCTTTCCGCGGGCGGTCCGGGGAGCCTCCTCGTCGCTGCGCTCCTGCGGGGTCTCCCCTGCCCCGTCCTCCCGCAGGAGTCTTCGTGCCTTCCACTCCAATCAACAGGGTGCCTAATTCAGCAATAAACTTTAACACAGACAAAATATAAAAAGAGGTGTATGTTTAGATACACCTCTCACCAATTATGTTTATAGATTATAGTATTTTTGCCTGTTTTACATGGACAGGACCCATGCCGCGTGGAATTTCAATATTTTCACGTGTTTGGGCATTTAATGCCTCAGCAATATAATCTGCTGCAACATTAGGATTTAAATCGCCGCAAGTGAAGACATCAATGCTGGCGTATCCATGTTCAGGGAAACTGTGAATAGTTAGATGTGATTCGGAAATAATGACGACACCACTCACACCTTGTGGAGCAAATTTATGAAATGCTACTTCACGGATTTCTGCCCCAGATTTAAGAGCTGCTTCAACAAAAGTCGTTTCAATAAAATTCATATCGTTTAGTTTTTCAAAGTCGCATCCCCATAACTCAGAGATCACGTGACGTCCCATTGTTTCCATATTCATTTTCCCCCTCTAACCTTTTTGTTCTTTCTTGAAATCATGTATTGACGGTATCTTATAACTACCACGGGGGAAAGTTAGTCCAGAGAGGTCCTAACCCTTTAAGTAATCAATCGCTACCTAATTTCAAGAAGTTCACGATGACTAGTATACTTTGTTTATATTTTTTTTGCAACCTATCAATATAAAAAACTTTATTAGGACGGGCTTTGTCATCCATTTGTTAATAAATTCAACAAAGCTATTTTATGCCTATTTCACCAAAATGGCACAAGTTAGCACACAAAAAAAAAGCTGTCAAATCGACAGCTTTTTTTGCGCTTTATTTACCCAACCTTTAACTCTGAGGACTTTGCTATTTGCTGAGCAACCAACAGAGTGAGATCTACCACACGTGACGAATAGCCCCATTCATTATCATACCATGCCAAAACCTTTACTTTTCTTGTGCCCATCACCATAGTGGATAAACCGTCAATGATGGCAGAATGCTCATTCGTATTAAAATCAACAGATACTAACGGTTCCATCGTGAAATCCAAAATACCTTTTAATGGTCCATTTGCTGCTTCCATAAGGGCATGATTGACTTCATCGACCGTCACATCTTGCTTTAGATCCACTACTAAATCAACTAGTGAAACGTTTGGTGTAGGTACACGAAGTGACATACCATGTAATTTCCCTTTTAACTGAGGTAAAACTAAAGAAATGGCTTTCGCTGCCCCTGTTGTCGTTGGAATGATTGATTGACCGCATGCACGAGCCCTTCGTAAATCTTTATGAGGGTTATCAATATTTTTTTGATCATTTGTATAGGCATGAATTGTGGTCATTAATCCGCATTCAATTCCAAACTTATCGTCTAATACCTTTGCAACTGGTGCTAGACAGTTGGTTGTACATGACGCATTGGAGATAATGTCATGAACATTAACATCTAACATTTCCTCATTTACACCCATGACAATTGTAACATCCTCATTTTTTCCCGGAGCAGTTAAAATCACTTTCTTTGCTCCTGCTTCTAAATGTAATGCCGCCGCTTCACGGGCATTAAACTTCCCAGTAGCTTCGATAACAATCTCAATCCCAAGCTCTCTCCATGGAAGTTCCTCTGGATTACGACTGCTCAATAGTTTAATCCTTTTTCCATTTACAAGTAACTCTTCATCTAGAGGAATAACATCTCCTTGAAATGGTCCATGATTAGTATCATATTTAAGTAGATGTGCTAATGTTTCTGCGGGATAACTAGCGTTTATGGCTACAACATCAAGTTTATTTTCAAGGATCGCTTTTCTAAAAACCATCCTTCCAATTCTTCCAAACCCATTAATCGCAACTTTTGTCTTCATTTTTGCAACCCCTTTTTGTATTAGTGACATACTTAATACTTGTATTATTGTAATTAGTATAACATATTTAGGTGGAATTGTGATGAATTATGTGCGGATTTTTTAATGTTTAATAATTTAGATAACTTAATAATATAAAAAAAGAGAAGGGGGCTCCTTCTCTCGATTATTTCATCTTATTTTTTATTGATGCCAAACTTCGCTAAGATTTCAAGAAGCTGTTTTTTTGTGTCCTCGACCGATCCGTTATTATTAATTACTGCGTCCGCCAGCCTGAGTTTGTCAGACAACGGCATTTGCGAATGAATCCTTGCTTCAGCATCCATGACAGATAGGTTATTTCTCGCCATTAATCTTTTTAATTGCGTTTCATTGTCAACAAATACTAGTAATGTTTTATCCACCATATAGGTAAGTTTACTTTCAAATAGTAACGGTATATCAAGAACAACCACTTCTTCGCCGTTCTTTTTTGCTGTTTCGACTTGATCTTTCATTCTTCTTCTGACTTCTGGGTGAACGATGTCATTTAATAATTGCCGTTTTTCGACTTGATGAAAAATAATCGAGCCCAGTTTAGACCGGTCAATTTCTCCATCGGCTAATAATATATCTTCGCCAAACTCAGCAATGATCTTAAAATAAGCCGCTTCACCTTTCATTACCGCAAGGCGTGCTTCAATATCTGCATCAACCACAGTGATATTCATTTCTTTGAAAAAGTTAGAGACGGTGCTTTTTCCACTTGCAATTCCACCTGTTAAACCGATAACTAATGACATCCCAAAATCCTCTTTCTGATTCTTATAATTTCCAAATCCCTATAATAATTAATAATATACCTGGTAAAAAGGTGAACTTTTGAATCCATTCAAACTTATGGAAAAAAGTTCCACTTTTTATTCCTAAAAGCACAAACAACGAACTCATAATCGCAACAGTAAACGCTAAATAATAAGGAGAGAAGCCAAGCATCGCTGCACCAATCCCAGCTCCAAAGGCATCCAACGACAAGGCGAACCCTAACATTAACGCCTCAATCCCAGTAATCGTACCAGATTGATCGAAATCAGCCGACATCGGCTTTTTCAATATATTAATGGCTAATCCAAGGGACTTGATCTCAAAATTCACGATGGTCTTTTCATGATCAAGTACGTCCTTTTCTTTTTCTGGCCGAAAAAATTGATACAAAACCCAAGCACCAAGACCAATTAGGATAATCCCCCCTAGGCTTGCGGTAATTCTTGGTGATAAAACTTTCTCAAGTCCATGTCCAATTGACACGGCGATCATTAATGAAACAGCAGAGCAACTTGCAATAATAATTATTGACCTTAGCGGCATGACCATTTTCCTTAGTCCATAGGTAAATCCTACGCTAAAGCTGTCAAGGCTAAGGGCAAAAGCGAGGATGAGAAGTGATAACAACTGAACCATGATGTATAGGGCTCCTTCCACCAAAATCATTACGATAGTATATGGCAGGAGCCTATCCATGGTTAATGTTATTCTCTTTTCACTCTTTTACTTTTTCGGTTCTGCTTCGATTTTTTGGCATTGAGGGCAGTAATGGGTTCCTCTCCCACCAACAGTTGTTTTTTCTAAAGGTGTCCCGCATCGTTTACACTCTTCACCGTTTCGACCGTAAGCATATAATTCAAGCTGAAACATTCCTATTTCACCTTGAGAGTTTACATACGAACGGATTGTACTTCCTCCCTTTTTGACTGCTTCACTCAAGGTTGCTACAATCTCACGATGAAGAAGGGTAACTTCGCTGTTATCCAGAGTGTTAGCCAAACGCTCTGGATGGATTCCGGCCCTAAAAAGTGCTTCATCCACATAGATGTTGCCAAGTCCAACAAAGACTTTTTGGTCTAATAAAGCTGTTTTAACTTTCCGATTCGTTTTTGCCAGCTTTTCAGCTAAATATTCGATGGTGAATTCCTCCGAAAATGGTTCAGGGCCAAGTCCGATCAAGGGCTCCGTTAAAAACTCATCCCCTTTTTTATAAAGATGCATGGTTCCAAACTTGCGAACGTCCCGATATCTTAACTCTGTCCCATCTGTAAAATGAAAGAGAACATGTGTATGTTTATCATAGGGCTCATCCTTAGGATATAGTCCATACTTTCCTTCCATTCTCAAATGAGAAACTAAGGCGAAATTTCCTGTATAAATAATTAAAAATTTCCCTCTTCTTCCGACATCAAGAATGGTCTCCCCAATCAAGGCATCGACAAATTGTTCCACTTCCAGTGGATTTTTTATGATTTTCGGCCAATAGACCGTTATATCTTTGATGGTTTTATTCACTACTAATTTTTTTAATGTTTTTCGAACAGTTTCTACTTCCGGAAGTTCTGGCATTGTAGCCTCCTCCTATTATTTAGCGTCAAACCAAGTTGGCCCGTAAGCAAAATCCACTTTCAATGGTACCTTTAATTCAAGGGCATTTTCCATCACGTCTGGGACTAATTTCTTTAAAGTTTCCAATTCTTCCTCAGGTGCTTCAAAAATTAATTCATCATGTACCTGAAGTAAAAGTCGTGTCTTTAACCCCATATCCTTTAATGCCTCATCCATATCTATCATTGCTTTTTTTATGATATCAGCAGCACTGCCTTGGATTGGTGTGTTCATTGCCGTTCTTTCTGCAAAGCTTCGGATATTAAAATTACGCGCAGTAATTTCAGGAATATATCTTCTTCTTTGCATTAGGGTTGAAACGTACCCCTTCTGCTTGGCTGAGTGTATAATTTCATCCATATATTCTTTGACACCTGGGTAAGTATCTAAATAGCGTTCAATGAATTGTCCGGCTTCTTTCCTAGTTATTCCTAAGGATTGGGATAGTCCATAATCACTAATTCCATAGACAATTCCAAAGTTTACAGCTTTTGCCTGTCGCCTCATATTTGAGGTTACCTCATCCTTATTGACATGGAAAACCTCCATGGCAGTCTTCGTATGAATATCCATATCTTCCTTAAATGCTTGAATCAGCTTATCATCACCAGCAATATCGGCAAGTACGCGAAGTTCAATCTGGGAATAATCCGCAGCAAAAATGATCCACCCTTCCTCAGATGGAACAAAGGCTTGACGAATTTTCCGACCTTCTTCCAAACGAATCGGGATATTTTGCAAATTAGGGTCAATCGAACTTAACCGCCCTGTCGCTGTTAAGGTTTGTTGATATCTAGTATGGACTTTTCCCGTTTTAGGATTAATCACCTTTAATAATCCTTCTATATAGGTAGATTGCAGCTTACCTAATTGTCTGTATAGAAGGATGTATTCAATAATTTCATGATCCTCCGCCAATTTTTCCAATACATCTGCCGAAGTGGAATACCCTGTTTTCGTTTTCTTTAATGTAGGCAAGTTTAATTTTTCGAATAAGATAACGCCAAGCTGTTTGGGTGAGTTGATATTAAATTTCTCTCCAGCTAATTGACATATCTTCTCTTCAATTTCAATTAGTCTTTCATTTAGTTCTTTTCCCATTGTCTGAAGGCGTTCCTGTTCCACTTTGATTCCGCATGATTCCATATCAGCTAATATAAGCGATAATGGCATTTCAAGTTCAGTAAATAACTGATATTGTTCATTTTTCTTTAATTCATCTTCAAGTTTTCCTCTTAAATCAGACATGGCAAGACTTTTACGGACAAGATGCTCTGCAAGCTGTGCTACTTCAGGGACTTTTCGCTTCGCCCCTTTCCCATAAAAGGATTCATCTGGTTGGATTGTATGTACATCAAATCGTTTCGTAATCGATGCGAGATCTTCAATATTTTCTGAAGGATTTATGATATAAGATGCCATCAGAATATCAAAATCGACTCCTTTTAAATGAATATCATACCTTCGTAGAGAGACCTCAGAACGCTTGGCATCATAAACCGTTTTCTTTTTACTTTCATCCTCCGCCCATTTTTTGAAAGCCTCTGATTGCAATACCTGATTTGTAGGAAAATAAAAATGCCCGTTTTCATTGACAAGGGAAAAGCCAATAATTTCTGCAAAATGATAATTATCATCCAACATTTCAACATAAAAATAATTGTCGTCTGCAAATAACGATTCCGTGATTTCTGCTGGAGTTTGAAACTCAATCTCTTCCAGTTCTGGCACATCAGCCATGTCTGGACCTTCACCCAGCTTTTCCAATAACGAATGAAATCCTAATTCTTTAAAGAGAGCTACTAATTTATCGCGCGTAAACCCCTCATAAGCAATCGTATCTAAATTTACTTCGATAGGTGCCTGCCTTTCAATCGTTGCCAGCTCTTTACTCATTATGGCTTGATCCTTAAATTCTTCCAACTTCTCTTTAAGCTTATTACCATTAACCTGGTCAATAGAGGCTAATAAATTTTCAAGCGTAGTAAACTCCTTTAAAAGTTTGATCGCTGTTTTTTCACCAACGCCGGGTACACCAGGAATATTATCGGAAGGGTCCCCCATCAGCCCTTTCATATCAATGATTTGCTCTGGTGTTAGTCCATATTTTTCAGAGACATGTTCAGGGGTATATTCCTCAATATCTGTAATACCTTTGCGCGTAATTCCAACGGTAGTCGTTGGTGAAGAGAGTTGAGTTAAATCTTTATCTCCGGAAATCACCTTCACTTCATACCCATCATGTTCAGCACTTAATGACAAGGTACCAATGATATCATCAGCCTCATAATTTTCAAGTTCGTACCTAGAGATTCCATAGGCATCTAGAAGGTCACGAATGAATGGAAATTGTTCCGATAGCTCAGGCGGCGTTTTTTGTCTGCCGCCTTTATATTCACTAAAGGTCTTATGTCGAAAGGTCGTTTTTCCCGCGTCAAATGCGACAAGGATATGGCTTGGCTTTTCATCTTCAAGTATTTTCATCAGCATCATCGTAAAACCATATACGGCATTCGTGTGAATTCCTTTATCGTTATTAAGCAAGGGTAGTGCAAAGAATGCCCGGTAAGCAATACTATTACCATCGATAAGGACAAGTTTCTTCTTTTCCATTTATATCCACCTTCCAAAATCACCTTAAATATTTATACAATTCAATTATAAACTCGCTTCCTTCACCCAATTCACTTCTAACACTTATATTTCCATGATGGGCTTCAATTAAATGCTTAACGATCGCTAGTCCTAGTCCAGTCCCGCCGGAGTTCCGGCTTCTCGCTCGGTCAACACGGTAAAAACGTTCAAAAATACGTGGAATTTCTTCCTTATTAATTCCGATCCCAGTGTCTTTTACATGGACTCGTACCTTTTCACCTTGTTCGAGTAGGATTATTTCCACATTCCCTTCAGGCGGAGTGTAGTTCATGGCATTGGCAATCAAGTTAATAAACACTTGTTTTAAACGGTCTAAATCACCCTGGATCATCACTTGATCTTGCTTACAAAGAAGGCTAACCCGGATATTCTTTGCTTGGGCTTTTCCACTAAGAATCGTAATAACCTCTTTTAACAGCTCGTTCAAATCTAGTTCCTGAATATTTAATCTGAATCCCTGTTGTTCTATTTTTGAAAGATCTAATAATTCTTGGATGAGGGTTTGGAGTCGGTCACTTTCTTTTAGAATAATGGAAAGAAACGCTTCCAAGGTTTCTTTATTATTCATGGCACCATCCATCAGTGTTTCAGTAAATCCTTTAATAGAAGTGACCGGGGTTTTTAATTCGTGCGACACGTTGGCCACAAAGTCCTTGCGCATTTGCTCGAGTTTTTTAATTTCAGTAATATCATGAAATACCAGCAATACACCTTTCCATACATTGTTGGTTCCAAGAATCGGAACACCATAGACAACAAAGTACCTACGTTCAATGAATAGTGGAACAAGTATTTGTTTGCTGACCTTTTTTTCCGTTCGAAAAACTTCAGCCACTAACTGACAAATTTCTTCATATTCAATAACTTCATAATAGACTTTATTTAAATAATCGCTAGAATTGACATGAAAAATATCAATAAATCCTTTATTAATTAGGTTGATGTACCCTCGACTATCAATTAGAACTAGACCAGCGCCCATATTTTCAATTAGTGCACTTAGTCGGTCCTGCTGCATTTCTTGCGCTTTAGTGAGTTCTTGCAGGTTTTCGGCCAGCATATTGATTGATGACCCAAGCATCCCCGTTTCATCTAATCTACTTACCGTAGTTCGAGCACGGTAATTTCCTTTAGCCAGTTCAATGGCAACGTTGGTTGCAGCCTCAATTGGTTTGGTATACTTTGAGGTAATTCTTACACATAGAAAAAGAATAATAATGATGGCAATCCCAAGACAAATGGAAAGAACCCATAAAACTTCAAATTTCAGATGTTGAGTTAGTGACTCTAGGTAATAGCTTTTAAAAAATTGACCTATCAAAATTCCTACCCCAACTAATACAATAATAACTAATATGATTAGTGATATTAGCAGTCCTTTTCGGAATTTGGTCATTCTCCCTTTGGCTCCTCCAGTTTATAGCCCAAGCCTCGAATTGTTTTAATATAGGCCGGCTTTTTTGTGTCCGCTTCAACCTTTTCTCTTAAATGCGAGATATGTACATCGACTATTCTAGTATCGCCAGCAAAGTCATAATTCCAAACAGCACTTAGTAATTGATCACGGGTCATAACACGCCCTTTATTTTGGGAGAGGTAAAGAAGCAATTCAAATTCTTTTAAGGTTAACTCCAACAACTTGCCGTTAAAATAAGCCTCATATTTATCAGAATTGATTTTCAGATTACCTATTTGCAGCAATCCCGTCTCTTCTCCACCTACTTGTCCAGCATCTGTTTGAATTTGAGTCCTTCTAAGTATGGCTTTGACACGAGCGATTACTTCTCTTGGACTGAAAGGTTTGACCATGTAATCATCTGCACCAAGTTCCAACCCCAAGATTTTATCGAATTCATCCTCTTTAGCGGTTAACATTAGAATCGGAGTCATAATCTTGTTTTGTCTCAACTGCTTACAAACTTCCATTCCATCCATTTTAGGCAGCATTAAATCTAATACAATGATATCAGGTGATTGTGTCTCTGCTAATTGTTTTCCCTCTTCACCATCCATTGCTGTTATTACATCAAACCCCGCTTGCTCCAAGTTATATTGTAGTAAAGTAACAATCGACTGTTCGTCATCGACAACAAGCACTCTATTTTTCATAGTAACCCCCACTTTATTAGTTACCTCCATTATAATAATAAAGTTTGTGTATTTTCTAGCTTTACAAAACTTTAACAAATAAAAGGAATGTGAACAGGTCACATTCCTTATTAATAACATTATTAAAAATTCTCTAAAGCCCTGCCATGAATTTCTTCTAATCGGTGTGGCGGACATACTTTAACCTTACCTTGAATGACGGTCTCGTTCTTTTCATTGGTTCCTGCCACACTAATCACAATGGTATGCTCATTCCTTGTTACTTCAACGACTTCGAATAACAACTCAACAGCTCCATAATGAAAAACAGGTTTAGGAAAACTGATTTCTTGGCTTAAAATATGGCTTCCAGGGCCGGGTAAATATTTTGAAATGGCTGAGGTGATCATACCTGTCAGCATAATGCTCGGAACGATCGGCCTTTCAAATGGAGTCTGTGAAGCATAATCATGCTGAATATAGAGGGGATTTGCATCATCAGTTAATCCTAAATAAAGAAGCAGATCCTTGTCTTCTATTTTTTCAGTCATAGCTAATTTTTCACCGACAGAAATTTCTTCAATTTTACGTCCTAACCTTCTTTTTTTACCTAAAAGCAAAAAACTCCACCTCCATGTAAGCGATTTCAAATGTATACAAAGAAATTCGGGGAACCATTGTAACCCCGAATTTCTCCTTTATCCTTTTTTACGCTAATACTTGCATCACATTGCGAACGGATTCAACTGATTTATCTAAAGCAGCTTTTTCGTCAGCAGTTAATTCAAGCTCGATGACTTTTTCAATACCATTTGCACCAAGGATAGTCGGTACACCAAGGTAGATGCCATCGTAACCAAATTCGCCTTCAAGATAGGCAATGGATGGAAGAACACGGCGTTGGTCTTTTAGAATGGCTTCACACATTTCAACTAAAGAAGCAGCAGGAGCATAGTAGGCGCTTCCATTACCTAGAAGGTTAACAATTTCACCGCCGCCTTTACGAGTGCGTTCTACAATTGCTTCAAGACGGTCTTTAGGAATTAATGTTTCTAATGGAATTCCACCAGCATATGAGTAACGTACAAGGGGAACCATGTCATCACCATGACCACCTAAAACGAAACCTGTAATGTCTTTAACAGAGAGGTTCAATTCTTGAGCAACAAATGTGCGGAAACGAGCAGTATCAAGAACACCAGATTGACCAATTACACGGTTTTTAGGGAATCCTGATTCTTTAAATACTGTGTATGTCATTGCATCAACTGGGTTAGTTAAAACAAGAATAGTACAGTTAGGGGAATACTTCACGATTTCTTGAGTTACACTTCTCATAACCTTTTGGTTTGTCTGAACTAAATCATCACGGCTCATACCAGGTTTACGAGCAATACCAGCAGTGATCACGACGATATCTGAATCACGAGTATCTTCATAGTTTGAAGTACCAGTAATATTAGCATCAAAGCCTTGTACTGGACTTGCTTCAAGCATATCTAATGCTTTACCTTTTGTAGGGTTTTCCATTGGAGCGATATCTACTAAAACTACATCTCCAAGTTCCTTTTGAGCTAGTAAAAATGCCGTAGTTGCTCCAGTAAATCCTCCGCCGATTACAGAAACCTTTTTACGTTTTAATGACATTATAACTCTCCCCTTTAAACGTTTTTGTTGGTCTTGAACCTTAAAATGCAGGCGGGGCTATTAAAGAACAGCCCACATCTGCATCAATTCTTTACTCCATGTTCTTAATAAGCTCGTTAGCAAATTCAGAAGTTTTTACTTCTGTTGCGCCTTCCATTAATCGAGCAAAATCATATGTTACAACTTTAGAAGCAATTGTTTTTTCTACTGATTTAATAACCATTGTAGCGGCTTCGTTCCAGCCTAGGTGCTCAAGCAATAACACACCTGATAAAATAACAGATGAAGGATTCACCTTATCAAGACCTGCATATTTAGGTGCAGTACCATGTGTTGCTTCAAAAATCGCATGTCCTGTTTCATAGTTGATGTTAGCGCCTGGTGCAATACCAATACCGCCTACTTGGGCTGCAAGTGCATCTGAAATGAAATCTCCATTTAAGTTCATTGTTGCAACAACATCAAATTCACGTGGACGTGTAAGAATTTGTTGTAAGAAGATATCAGCAATTGCGTCTTTTACGATAATTTTGCCTGCTGCTTCTGCATCAGCTTGAGCTTTATTAGCAGCTTCAGAACCTTGCTCCGCTTTAATGCGGTCATATTGAGCCCATGTAAATACTTTATCGCCGAATTCCTTCTCAGCAAGCTCATAGCCCCAGTTTTTAAATGCGCCTTCAGTATATTTCATGATATTACCTTTGTGTACGAGTGTAACTGACGAACGGCCTTCTTTAATGGCATAGTTAATTGCCGCACGGACTAGACGTGAAGTACCTTGTTCAGAAACAGGCTTAATACCGATACCAGAAGTTTCTGGGAATCTAATTTTGTTAACGCCCATTTCATTTTGTAAAAAGTCAATTACCTTTTTAACTGCTTCTGTACCTTTTTCATATTCAATACCTGCATAAATATCTTCTGTGTTTTCACGGAAAATAACCATGTCTGTATCTTGTGGACGTTTAACCGGTGAAGGAACACCCTCAAACCATCTAACTGGACGTAAGCAGACAAACAAATCTAGCTCTTGACGCAGTGCAACATTCAACGAACGAATTCCGCCGCCAACAGGTGTAGTTAATGGTCCTTTAATGGCAATCAAATATTCATTGATTACATCAAGTGTTTCAGATGGCAGCCATTCGCCAGTTTGGTTGAATGCTTTTTCTCCAGCTAAAACTTCTTTCCAGATTAGTTTGCGTTCACCTTTATACGCTTTTTCAACAGCTGCATTTAAAACTCGCTCAGAAGCTGCCCAAATATCTGGTCCGATTCCGTCACCCTCAATAAATGGGATAATTGGATTGTTTGGTACGTTTAATACTCCGTTAGTAACTGTAATTTTTTCGCCTTGCATAGTTGATTTTCCCTCCTATTATGTAAAAAAGCTACGTTATGACTTATGGAAAGGTTAGAGATGTTTGTCTCTAACCTTATCATACATTCTTATTAGACCAATTATTGCGACAAAAGTAAATAATTAACCTCGTTGCTCAATTGGTACATATTTTTGCATTCCAGGACCTGTATAATCTGCACGCGGGCGGATTAAGCGGTTGTTTTGATACTGTTCAAGAATATGAGCAAGCCAGCCTGATACTCTGCTTACTGCAAAGATTGGTGTCATTAAATCATGGTCAATCCCTAAGCTGTGGTAAACAGAAGCAGAATAGAAATCCACGTTAGGCGGCAGATTCTTTTCCCCTGTTACAATACTTTCAATTTTTTCAGACATATCATACCAATGGGGTTCGCCTGTTAATTCAGTCAATTTTTTAGACATGGCTCTTAAGTGCTTGGCACGTGGATCTCCTTTTCGATAGACACGATGGCCAAAGCCCATAATTTTTTCTTTCTTCTCAAGCTTACCACGTACATATGGTTCAACATTTTCGAGCGTACCAATTTCTTTTAACATTTTCATGACCGCTTCATTTGCTCCACCATGTAATGGTCCCTTAAGAGCACCAATTGCAGCAGTTACACCAGAATAAACATCGGATAATGTAGCTACACATACACGGGCTGTAAATGTAGATGCGTTTAATTCATGGTCCGCATGTAATACAAGCGCTTTATCAATCGCTTCAACAGCAATCGGATCTGGTACTTTCCCAGTCAACATGTATAAGAAATTGGCTGCAAAGCTTAGTTCTGGTTTAGGTGCAATTGGCTCTAACCCTTTTCTAATACGGGCAAATGTTGCAACAATCGCAGGCATTTTTGCCTGAAGGCGAATAGCTTTTTGATAATTTGAATCAGCATCCATTAAATCTGCTTTATCATCATAAATACCTAAAAGCGAAACGGCTGTACGAAGGGCAGCCATTGGATGTACTTCTTGAATTGGAAACAATTTAAAGTGTTCAATTACTTCCTGTGGCAATGCTGAATTTTCAGCAAGTTGTTTTTTCAATTCAGTTAACTGGTCTGCTGTCGGCAATTTACGATGCCATAATAAATAGATTACCTCTTCAAAACTAGCATTTACAGCTAAATCGTCAATGTCATAGCCAACATAAGTAAGCGTATCATCAATAATTGAGCTGATGGAGGAAGTTGTTGCCACTACCCCTTCAAGACCGCGTGTTACTGTCATAGTAAATCTCTCCTTCTCATTCTAAATTTCCCCATACCAGTAAAGTGAAAAAATCCCATTGTCCATCCTTTAAATTAACTGAGCGACTGCTCGGGTAAAAAGCAAACAATTAAAATGCTATTTCTTTAGGCTAAAATTAGTTAATAAGCAATCAGCATATATAAGTGGTTTATGTAAAAAAGAAACGCTTACAAGCCTATTATAAACAATTATCAGATTTTTGTGAATGGAAAGGCTTAGAAAAGTGAAAAAAATATTATTTTACAAAAAATCTACGTAAAAAAACTATAAATTTTCATTGCGGTATAGGCGATTCCAGCTCCAATTAAGGGACCAACCGCTACCCCTTTGAAAATAGACACAGATAGGATTGTTCCAAGAACTAATGCTGTGGTAATCTGGGGGTCATCGGCTAATAATTTTACCCCTCCTTTTGCAAGAAGAGCGACAATCATACCTGAGATAAGGGCAATCCATGCAAAGGAGGATTTAAACGCTCCAGTTAAGTCTTTAAAACCGATTTCTCCACTTGCAATCGGTGCTAATACGGCAATGGTTATAATCGTTACCCCCCAATTGATTCCTTTCGACTGTATAAATGAAAATGCTTTAGTATCTAATCCTCCAATTTTTAAAACTAGGAGGACAGCAATTGCGATTAGTAATGAACTATTTTTCGCGATAAACCCTATGACAAGCAGTAATAGTAAAAATAAGACTGACTCGTTCAACATGACTTCACCCTTTCTTATCAAAATTATCGTAACATAATGTCAATCAATGAGCGAAATTTATGTTAATGCCAGACTTCCGTTATATTCCATTACGACTGTTCTTCCAAAAAGTGATTGTAATATTAATTGTAATATTTTCAAAAGGATATATATTTGTTAAAATATGCAGATTATTTCGTAAAATGTTAAACTGGAATTATGATAATTTCCGTTATAAGGAGGTTTGTCTTTGAATTTAAAGTATGTAAACCGGACAATACGATTTATCATTGTCATTGGAGCAATTGTTTTAGGACTTTTATGTTGTTTTTATTTATCAAAACTGATTTATCCATTTTTGATAGGTTTAATTATTGCCTTTTTGATTAATCCGCTTGTTGACATTTTTGAAAGAAAGGCAAGGATGCCTCGTGCCTTGGCAGTTTTTATTGCACTCATTATTATTTTTGCTTTATTTGCAGGACTTATTACACTCCTTATCGCCGAAATTGTTTCGGGTGCAAATTATTTATCTACTGTGGTACCAAAACATCTTGATACGTTAATAGAGTATATAGAGAATTATTTCACAGCGCAGATCCTGCCGATATATGAACAATTATCTAGCGTCTTTAAAAAACTTGATTCTGGGCAGCAGGATACCATTATTAGTAATATTCAGAATGTCGGGACTAGAATAGGCACCACTGTTGGGAGTTTTATTCAAAATTTATTCGGGATTATTCCCAATATTATTGCTTGGCTTCCGAATGCAGCGACAGTTTTAATCTTTTCTTTATTGGCTACGTTTTTTATTAGCAAAGATTGGTACCGATTTTCGACATTCGGCGGCAAACTTCTACCCGAGAAAGCAAAAGCAAGTAGCAGATCGGTTTTTATCGATTTAAAAAAGGCGCTTTTTGGATTTATTAAAGCCCAATTAACATTAATCTCCATTACAACAGTAATTATTCTAATCGGCCTACTTATCCTTCGTGTTGATTATGCCATAACAATTGCTTTAGTCACTGGCATTGTCGATATTATTCCCTATTTGGGAACAGGTGCTGTTTTTGTTCCTTGGATTATTTATGCGGCGATTGGTGGAAATATGGGGCTTGCCATCGGATTAGGTGTTCTTTATATCATTGTTCTCGTCCAGCGGCAGATTATGGAACCAAAGATCCTTTCATCTAATATTGGCCTCGATCCATTAGCAACACTGATTGCCTTATTCGTCGGATTTAAATTAATTGGATTATTAGGATTAATTGTTGGTCCTGTCACTCTAGTAATCATTAGTACTCTTTATCGGGCCCATGTTTTTCATGATTTATGGGGATTTATCATGGGGAAAGAAAAATAAATGCTTTTAAGTTAAAAGTCAGCTCCCTAATCGGAAGCTGACTTTTATTTTATTATTTTTATATTCCCTTTATTAATCTTCCTTTGCCACATTTTTATGATTAATATTTTTATTGGCTTCCGGGTTGGTGGAAAAAGGAAGAAGAAACCGGATACATCAGTCATAAATCCGGGTGTTAAAAGCAGTGTTCCACCAATTAAAATGCATATTCCATCTAATAAAGCATCTCCTGGAAGTTGTCCATAGCTCAACTGTTCTTGAACCCTTCGGATCGTCTGCAAGCCCTCTCTCTTGGCTAAATAAGCCCCAATAACTCCAGTTAAAATAATTAAGGCAATGGTAGGCCATACACCAATTGTCTTTCCTGAAAAAAGCAGTACACCAATATCCAGAGCTGGAATTACTATAATTAATAGAAATAAATAACGCATAGATTGTCCCCTTTCCAAAAGGCTTAGTTTCATTATATTACGAATGGGGATCTTTTTGTCAGATATAAAAAAAGAAGGGTTTCCCCTTCCTTTTTTTACAAACAGATTATAATACGCTAGCGTGACCGTTGTAAATAACACCTTGTTTAGCATCAACGGTTATTTCTTGACCTTCTTTAAACAAACCAAAAGCATTTTCTACCCCTACAACCACAGGGATGCCTAGGTTTAGACCAACAACAGCCGCATGGCTTGTTAATCCACCTTCTTGGGTAATCACGGCAGCGCATTTTTCAAGAGCTGGGACCATGTCACGATCGGTACCTAGCGTTACCAAAATGGAACCTTGTTTTACCTTATCCAAAGCCTCTTTAGCATCATGTGCGATAACAACTTTCCCAAATGCAGACTTACGGCCAATGCCTTGTGCTTTAGTAATGATATCTCCAACCACATGAATTTTCATTAGGTTCGTGGTACCAGCTTCACCAACAGGGACACCTGCTGTAATGACTACTAAATCACCACGGTTCACTATACCGCTATTTAAGCTCGCTTCAACCGCATTATCGAGCATTTCATCTGTTGTGGTCGCAATATTGCCAAACTGCGGGTAAACACCCCAAACAAGGGATAGCCTACGGCAAACTTGCTCAATAGAAGTTACCGCTACAATCGCTGCTTTCGGGCGATATTTAGAAATCATTCTAGCCGTGTGTCCACTTTCCGTTGGGGTAATAATGGATTTCACTTCAAGATTTAAGGCAGTGTGGACAACAGATTGTCCGATTGCATCGGTAAGATTGTGCTCTGTATCTTTACTGCGGCTTGAGAGAATTTCTTTGTGATCTAATGCTGATTCTGCCCTGGAAGCAATATTATGCATAGTTTGGACAGCTTCGACTGGATATTGTCCTGCAGCTGTTTCACCTGAAAGCATAATCGCATCGGTACCGTCGAAAATCGCATTCGCTACATCACTTGCCTCAGCGCGAGTTGGGCGTGGATTTCTTTGCATGGAGTCAAGCATTTGTGTAGCTGTTATCACTGGTTTCCCCAATGCATTACATTTCTTAATTAACATTTTTTGAACTAGCGGAACTTCTTCAGCAGGAATTTCAACGCCTAAATCACCACGTGCTACCATTAAACCGTCTGAGAATTCCAGAATTTCGTCGATGTTATCAACACCTTCTTGATTCTCAATTTTAGGAATAATATGGATATGTGTTGCTTTATTCGCTTCTAAAAGCTGACGAATTTCTAATACGTCCTTTGCACGCCGCACGAATGATGCAGCAATGAAATCAATTCCTTGTTCAATTCCAAAAAGAATATCTTGTGTGTCTTTTTCTGTGATACCCGGCAGGTTAACAGATACACCTGGGACATTCACGCCCTTTTTATTCTTCAATGTACCACTATTTAAAATTTTCGTATGGATCTCTTTATTTGTTTTATCTACATCCGTAACTTCTAGACCAATTAAGCCATCATCTAAAAGAATTTTAGAACCAACATGGACATCATCAATTAATCCAGGGTATGTAACGGAAAACTTATCAACGGTCCCTTCAACTTCTATCATAGAGACAATTATATTATTTCCAGCCTCAAGCTCAATTGCACCGTTTACCATATTATTTGTCCGAATTTCAGGACCTTTTGTATCAAGCAAGATCGCCACTGTTTTCCCAGTTAGTTTTGCTGCTTCACGGATATTTTTAATTCGTGCTCCGTGTTCTTCAAAATCACCATGAGAAAAATTCAAACGAGCCACGTTCATTCCCGAATTGATTAATTGAGTTAATTTTTCTATACTTTCACTTGCTGGACCGATCGTACAAACTATTTTTGTTTTTCGTAACATCCGTGATTTCCTCCTATATTAAAAAAGCACTTAAAGTTTTCTTAATTTAATATTCTTAAATTGATAATTCCATCGAAAGTTTATATAAATCAAGGTCTAAGGTATGTTCACGACCAAGAGCCTCAATTATGTCATAGTCCACTAGTTGATTTTTCTCAATCCCTACCGCACGACCGCCTTTTCCTTCAATCAAAAGCTCAACTGCTCTGGCTCCTAATCTACTAGCAAGGACTCTGTCAGCAGCTGTTGGTGATCCACCACGTTGAATATGCCCTAAGACAGAAACTCTGGTATCAAAGTTGGTTGCTTCTTCTACTTGCTTCCCAAACTCTACACCACTGCATACACCTTCTGCTACCACAATAATACTATGCTTTTTACCACGTTCATGCCCTTTACGAAGTTTGTCGACAATATCATCCATGTCATAACCTTCTTCAGGAATCAAAATTGTTTCTGCACCACCCGCTAGTCCTGCCCATAGAGCAAGGTCACCTGCGTTTCGTCCCATTACTTCAATGACAAAAGTTCTTTCATGAGATGTAGCGGTATCCCGAATTTTATCTAATGAATCAATCACGGTATTTAATGCTGTATCAAACCCAATTGTAAGTTCTGTTCCAGGAATATCATTATCAATCGTACCAGGAACCCCCACACACGGAAAGCCATGTTCTGTTAAAGCCTTCGCACCCATGTATGAACCATCGCCGCCGATTACCACTAATCCTTCAATTCCATGTGCTCTAAGCTGTTCAATTCCTTTTTGTTGTCCTTCTTTGGTTTTAAATTCTGGACAGCGGGCTGATTGCAGCATAGTTCCTCCGCGTTGAATAATATCGCCAACCGAGCCCAACTCGAGTTTTTTAATATTTCCAGAAATTAACCCCGTATAACCTCCGTAAATACCATATACTTCTAAATTATGATAAATGGCTTTCCGTACAACAGCACGAATCGCTGGATTCATCCCCGGAGAATCTCCACCACTTGTAAGAACTCCTATTTTTTTCATAGCTTTCACCTCAGTTATTTGATTAGGAAATTATGTATAAATCCATATGTAGTAAAAAAAAAAGGAACAAAGAGTTTTATAAATTACTTCTTTTATTATTTACATAAAACCCGCGAATATTTATAAAATAACACGAAGAAATAACTATAACAACCTTATGATATTAGTAAATTTAAGAGTCGGAATAGTCAGTTAAATGAAAACGTTTCATTCTTATGTGTAAGCGGAAACATTGGTTTTTTTGTGGAATCTCGTGAACATTTTGTGAAATGGTCAAAAAAATAATGTGCCCATAAATTATGAGCACATTATTTTTAATTCACACCAATGTAATCATTAATGGTGGCAAATTCACCAATTGTTCTGAAACGATTGTAACGATCCGAAATAAGGTCCTCTTCTGAAAGCTTAAGAAGCTGCTGCAGAGCTTTTTTCAGTATATGATCGATTTCCTCTGCTTGTTTCATGACGTCCCTTTGAGCTCCACCCTTAACCTCTGGAATAATATCATCAATAACGCCTAGTTCCTTTAGATCAGGAGCAGTTATTTTCATCGTTTCGGCTGCATTTCTAGCTAATGATGCATCTTTCCACAAAATAGCTGCAGCACCCTCTGGAGAAATAACCGAGTATGTGGAATTCTCGAGCATATATATCCGATTACCTACTCCAAGTGCAAGTGCACCACCGCTTCCGCCTTCGCCAATCACGATACATATAACAGGAACCTTTAATCCAGCCATTTCAAATAAATTGCGGGCAATTGCTTCACTTTGTCCTCGTTCTTCTGCGGCCTTCCCAGGATAGGCACCCTTAGTATCAATGAAACAAATAATCGGCCGATTAAATTTATTCGCTTGATTCATTAATCGAAGTGCTTTTCGATATCCTTCTGGATGTGGCATTCCAAAGTTTCTGCGAATATTTTCTTTTGTATCTTTTCCACGCTGATGACCAATAACTGTAACTGGTAATCCTCGATATTTAGCAACCCCGCCTACAATTGCCTCATCATCAGCAAAGGTACGGTCGCCATGACATTCAAAGAAATTCTCAAACAAATAAGGTATATAATCTAAAGTTGTCGGCCTGTTAGGAAGACGGGCAATTTGTACCCGGTCCCATGGCTTAATATTTTCATATATGCTTTGTTCAAGTTTTTCAAGTCTTTTTTCTAATTTTTCTATTTCTGAACTTAAATCAACATCAGCTGTTTTGGTGAACTCCTGTAACTCAGAGATTTTCTTCCTTAATTCGATTACAGGGCGTTCAAATTCTAATTCTCCTACCATCCGAGCTCACCTCCAGGTTGATGGATTTCTAGAATATTGGTGATCTTCTCAACTAATTCCGTCCGATGAATGATTGCGTCCAGTTGCCCATGTTTTAGCAGGAACTCGGATGTTTGAAAATCCTCTGGCAATTCTTCACGTATGGATTGTTCGATTACTCTTCGTCCCGCAAAAGCAATAAGCGCACCGGGTTCGGAAAGGTTGAAATCACCTAATGACGCAAAGCTTGCAGAAACCCCGCCAGTTGTTGGATGAGTCATAATTGAAATAATTAGTCCACCATTATTACTAAATTTCTTTAACGCAACACTAGTTTTTGCCATTTGCATCAAACTTAGTGCACCCTCCTGCATCCTGGCACCGCCTGATGCGGTAAAAATAATAAAAGGGAGATTTAACTCATCCGCTTTTTCAATAGCTTGTGTAATTTTTTCGCCGACAACGGAGCCCATACTTCCCATTCGAAACGAAGCATCCATGATGGCGAGGACAACCTTATGATCGTTAACTGTTCCAATTCCAGTTACAACAGCCTCATTTATCTTGCTTTTTTCCCGATCTTTTTCAAGCTTTTCAAGATAGTCAGGAAAATTTAATGGATTTTTAGAAATCATACTTTCATTAAATTCTACGAAGCTTCCTTCATCAATAAAGCTTTCTAAACGTTCCCTTGAGTTCATTGGAAAATGATGTCCACAATTCAAACAAACCTTTAGATTTTTTAATAATTCTTTAGTATACATGATTTTCTTACATGATGGACACTTTGTCATTATGCCTTCAGGTACATCACTTTTTGCAGTTTCCGTCGGTATTTGAGCGTATTTCTTCTTTTTTGTCTGGTTCTTTGAAAACAGATCTTTAAGCGCCAAAATTCTACCTCCTTTGTGCTACGGTAACGCCAAATGTTAGGTTTCTCCAATAATTACATATTAAAAGTTTTTCTATTGTTGCTTTACTTCATACCTAATAGCTTCTCATGGGTGGTCAGACCACTTATAGTTAAAAAACACCTAGTTTTCTTTGGACTTGGATAAACTTCACTATAAAATAAAATGTGTTCAAAATCTGTTAGTATTTGTCGTTAAAAACTGACAAATTCCGTAAACCGTTATAAGCAGTCAATAATTTTGATTCATTTTTTTCAGCTAAAGCCTCAAGCAAGCTTAAATAGTTTTCACGAGAATAGATCATCTTGCTTGAACCAAAAGAGTCGTAATAATCCTTTAAGATGGACCAAATTCTAGCGAAGAGGTGGTTATCTGCGATTTCAACTATTTGATAAAAAAAATCATTATCATCTATAATTCCTTGCTGATTCACCCATTTTTTTAAGTGCTCAATACTTTGATCATCTATTTTATGAATGGCTAATCGAAGGCAATCCATCTCAATAAAGTTCTTTGTTTCAAACACATCTCTTTTCGCTTTTTCATCTTGCAAAATAAATGTACTAAGCAACTGAACGAGATGATTTCCCCTAAAATCCCGAATAAACGTCCCTTCACCACGTCTTGTTTCAATTAGACCAAGCAATTCTAATGCTCTAAGGGCCTCTCTAATGGAAGAGCGCCCGAAATTCAGGCGCTCAGACAATTCTCGTTCAGAAGGAATCTTATCTCCAGTTTCTAAACCATCATTGGTAATCATTTCTCGTAGTTGCTTAACAACTTCTAAGTAGACCTTGGTGTTATTTACCACTTATCGATCACTCACTTTTACCAATAATAGCGAGCCTCTTTGTTTTTTCCTTTATTTCTTCTGGATCAACCTTAATACGGGCAACACCTGTTTCCATCGCTGCTTTTGCCACAGCTGCGGCTACATCTGGTGCTACTCTTGGATCAAAAGGTCCAGGAATAACATAATCCGCATTAAGTTCATCCGGGCTGATCAGGTTGGCAATAGCTTCTGCTGCCGCGACTTTCATTTTTTCATTTATATGTGTAGCGCGAACATCGAGTGCACCACGGAAAATTCCTGGAAAGGCTAGAACATTGTTAACTTGGTTTGGAAAATCTGAACGACCAGTTCCTACCACTTTTGCTCCAACAGCTTTTGCATCAGCTGGCATAATTTCAGGGTCCGGATTGGCCATTGCAAAAATAATAGAATCAGAATTCATGGACGCGACCATTTCTTTAGAAAGTGCACCTGCAACTGATACCCCAATAAATACATCCGCACCTTTGATTACATCTTCAAGGCTTCCTGATAGATTATCCCGATTTGTAAACTTTGCAACTTCTGCTTTCACCGAATTCATACCTTGTGGACGCCCTTCATAAATGGCTCCTTTGGTATCACACATAATTATGTCCCTTACACCATAACTATATAACAATTTAATAATTGCAATCCCAGCAGCGCCGGCACCGTTTGCGACAACTTTAATTTCGGTCATTTTTTTGCCAACTAACTTTAGTGCATTAACAAGCCCTGCTACTGTTACAATAGCTGTACCATGCTGGTCATCATGGAATATTGGGATATTTGCTTCCTTTTTCAATCGTTCTTCAATGACAAAACAATTGGGAGCAGCAATATCTTCCAAATTAACGCCGCCAAAAGTAGGTTCAAGCAATTTCACCGTTTCAACAATTTTGTCTACATCGGTTGTGTTTAAACAGATTGGAAATGCATCAACACCGGCAAAACTTTTAAACAATACTGACTTACCTTCCATTACAGGCAGGGCTGCTTCTGGTCCAATATTCCCCAGTCCAAGAACGGCTGTTCCATCGGAAACAACGGCAACCATATTCCCTTTCATGGTATATTCGTAAACCAATTCTGGTTTCTCATAGATATCTTTACATGGCTCTGCAACACCTGGTGAATAAGCTAAGCTAAGATCATGTGCATTTCGGACTTGAACTTTTGATTTCGACTCTAACTTTCCCTTGTTAATTCGATGCATATGTAATGCTTCTTCACGTAATGTCAAGATATCCACCCCTCAAATTTTTACAAACATTTACAAACTTTCCCTCTTATGCAGCCCGCTATTATTAGTGGTCAGACCACACTTGTCTCATTATCACTATAACATATCTGTGATAGTTGTAAAGAATTATTCCTTCAGGACGACATTTTTCGGGCCAAGCATCCCTCTTAATAATTGCAATAATTCAAAGGTTGGATTGATATTATTTTCTTCACCTAACTTTATTGTTTTGCGGCTTTTTTCATAGTGTAAAATGACGGATGCAGTTCCTTGGTTTTCTTTAATGAGCTGGTGAATTTGGAAAAGTAATTTGTCATCTTGTTTTTCCTCTATTATTTTCAAATATAATACTGATTGTTTACTTGTTTTTGTTTTTAGCCACTCTTCTATATGAAAAACGTGTTGAATGATAAATTGCTGTTTCCCATCACGTTCTTCGATTTTCCCCTCGAGCAATGTAAACTTCCCATGTCCTAATAGGTGCGAATATTTCTTGTATACATTAGGAAAGGCGACGGCTTCCATTTCACCGCTTGAATCACTGATCGTTAAAAAGGCCATTGAATCACCTTTTTTGGTACGAATTGATTTCATTGAGGTGATATATACTCCAGAAGCGACCCGCTGGTTCTTATGTGTTATTCCAAATAAGGATTGTGCACCACTTCGTTTCAGCTGCTCTTGGTAAATAGATACCGGATGGTCAGAAAGATAAAAACCAAGGGCCTCTTTTTCAAATGTCAGCTTATTCTCCTGGCTGATTGGATCCACTTGCAGGTATTTCGGCTTTGGCATGAATTCATCTTCAAACAAATCAAATTGGTTATTGTCAGCTGGTTTAAATATTTGTGCATGTTCCATCGCCACATCTAAACTAGCAAGCAATACAGCACGATCTTCACCAAATTCGTCGAAGCAGCCAGAGTGAACCAGGAACTCGAGCGTCTTTCGATTGATGGCTTTAGTAGATACCCGAATACAAAAATCAAATAAGTCAACAAACTTTTTCTTTTTCCTGGCCTGAAAGATTTCTTTTAAGGCAGCAGCCCCCACACTTTTAATCGCTGCCAGGCTAAAACGGATTCCCTCTTGTTCCACTTGAAAGGAGTACCCGCTATAGTTGATGGATGGCGGCAGGACTGTGATTTCTTTTTGTTTCGTCTCCATCACGTATTGTGCTATTTTCGTGTCGTTTCCTATTGCCGAGGTAAGCAGACCAGCCATAAAATAAACCGGATAATTTGCTTTTAAATATGCTAATTGATAGGCGATCATACTATAGGCAACTGCATGACTACGATTAAAGCCATAGTTAGCAAAGCGAACGATTAAATCATAGATATCATTAGCTAAGGTATGTTCATATCCTTTTTTTAGGGCTCCTTGAACAAAATGGCTGCGCTCTTGATCAAGAATATCCTTTTTCTTTTTTCCAACTGCCCGTCTTAATAAATCGGCTTCACCAAGTGAGAATCCAGCCATTTTTGAAGCTATTTGGATAATTTGTTCTTGGTAGACTATAACACCATATGTATTCTCAAGGATTGGCCGTAAATCAGGGTGTGGATAGTCAACTTTTTGAATACCGTGTCTCCTATCAATAAAGAGCGGGATATTTTCCATTGGTCCTGGGCGGTATAAGGCATTGACTGCAACAATATCTTCGAATCGGGAAGGCTTAAGACGTGTTAAAACCTTGCGCATTCCTTCTGACTCCAGCTGAAATACACCCGTTGTTTCACCTTTGGCTAATAGCGCAAAAGTCAATGTGTCATCTAATGGTATCGAACCTATATTTATTTTCTTACCTGTTTTACGTGTGATTGAGGATACAATTGAATCAATCAATGTAAGGTTCCGCAAACCTAGAAAGTCCATTTTTAAGAGGCCGATTTCCTCCAGATGTTCCATTGAAAATTGTGTTAGAAAAACATGGTTAGACCCTCGTTGGATGGGGATTAAATCAATGAGCGGCTTCTCACTTATGACTACACCAGCTGCATGTGTGGAAGTATGACGCGGCAGTCCTTCTAGTTTTAAAGCCGTTTCAAATAGGCGTTTATTCATAGGACTTTCATTAATAAACTTTCTTAGGGCTTCTGATTCTTTATAGGCACCTTTAAGGTCAATTCCTAATCGTGACGGGATCATCCTTGATATATGTTCAAGCTCCTTGGAATTTAACCCGAATACCTTGCCAATATCTCTAAGTACTGCCTTGGCTGCAAGCGTTCCAAAGGTAACGATCTGTGCGACATGCAGTTCACCGTATTTTCCTGCAACATAGTTAATCACTTCATCACGGCGATGGTCTGGAAAATCAATATCTATATCCGGCATAGAAATTCGTTCAGGATTTAAAAACCTCTCAAAAAGTAGATTATGCTTTAGTGGATCCACATCTGTAATGTATAAAACATAAGCCACCAATGAACCAGCTGCTGAACCCCTCCCAGGTCCAGTTAAAATCCCATTCTCACGTGCGTATTTCATAAAATCCCACACAATTAAAAAATAATTGCTAAACTTCATCCGTTTAATGACCGCTAATTCATAGGACAACCGTTCAAAATGTTCCTGTGAAGGCGAGGAAAAACGTTCACTTAATCCCTGTTTGCACAACATTTCAAGGTAGTCCTCAGCAGGAATCCCTTTTTCTGTTGGAAATGCAGGTAAGTAGGTTTTATTTAACTCAATGTTAAATTGACATCTGTTAGCAATTCGGATTGTGTTTTCTAATGCTTCGGGGAAATCTGAAAAACAATCGACCATTTCACTTGCAGTTTTTAAATAGAACTGATCGTTTTCTAACTTTTCTCTGTGGTCATCTTGTAATTTATCACCATTTTTTATGGCTAACAAACACTCATGGGCAAACATATCTTCTTTTTCTAAATAATGGACCTGATTTGTGGTTGCAATCGGGACATTCATTTCTTTAGACAAACTAGTAAGCATATTTCTCATTTTTGATTCTTGTTCGAGTTGGTGATTTTGAATTGCTAGGAAAAAGCTATTCTTGCCAAAAATGGAATCTAGTTTTCTAATTAGTTCTTTAGCCCTTTCCTCGTTGCCATTAATGAGCAACTGCTCAATTTCTCCTTCGAGACCAGGAGTAAGCGCAATGAGACCATCTGAATAATGTTTCAGCCATTTCAAAGGGATTCCATGATCCGTTTTGGTTTGAACGGTACTAGATATTTTTAAAAGATTTCTATAACCAGAATCATTTTCAGCGAGTAAGACTAGTGGAAAGGATTCATTAGAGGTGTACTCACTTTCCACATCCACTGTTAATCCAATAATAGGTTTCATATTATTTTTTTGGCACAATTTATAAAATTCAATGGTTCCGTACATGACGTTCCTGTCCGTTAACGCAATGGCAGAAAAACCTTTTGACTGTGCATTTTTTATTAAATCCGGGACTGATGCCGTACTTGATAATAAACTATAGGCACTATATACATGCAGGTGAATAAAAGACATATTGTCACCCCCTTAATTCGAAAATCTCTCCCTCTATTATAAAACTTAATTCAAAAAAAGGAAAATATGTTCTCATTCTAAAAAACATATTTACACATGATTGTCCATATACATGAGTATTGGGTATTGACTATGTGTAGAGGCGGTTGACATGATGAAAGAGATTGGTTTTTTTCCTGCTTTTATTGAAAGCTACTTTATTGCCTTGGGAGTCGTACTCGGCGGATCACTTATAGGGGGAATTGCTTCATTCCTAACCGGGCAGCCTCCGCTGACAACTGTTTATCGCTTATCTTCAGCTCTAAGAATCTGGGCCATTGTATCCGCTATAGGTGGAACGTTCGACGCGGTTTATACATTTGAAAGAGGTTTATTTAATGCCGATACAAAGGATCTTTTTAAACAGTTTTTATTAATCCTCTCCGCCTTAGGTGGTGCCCAGACTGGAGCCCTTATCATTAATTGGTTAACACAGGAGCATATCTCATCATGAGAATTCCGCCATTATATCGAAAACCTGCCTGGCAGCGTTTTTTTGCAGGAATGGCCGTCGGGGGCGCTATAAGCTGGTGCATTTTTTTATATATTTACGGAGTCTGGCAGGAAGAGAACACCGAATTAATTCGGAAACAAGCCCAGGAGATTGTGGACTTAAACGAGGAGAAAAAAATTTGGCAAGAAGAATATAAAGAAATCAACAAACGGAACATCGAACAGCTGACGGTACAGAAAATCAATATTCGAATTACAAACTGGGAAAAGTATAAACTTGATTCATTAAGTGTTTTAGAGACAGAAGACTCAGTGAAGGATGATATTAGTATGATGCTAGCAAAAGATATTGAAACCGTCTATAAAAGTAAGGACCTTCTGAAAAAGATTATTGAAAATAAACCCGTAAAAATAAATGATAAAAGGTATAAACTCAAGGTTAAAGAAATGGCTTTTTTTACAAACCTATCCATTCAATTAGAGATTCAATTTGAATAATAAGAAATCGGCCCCTTCTACGAGGGCCGATTTTTTCTATTTGCTTAAAGAATAGGTTTCACAAACTTCACCAAGTGCTTTTAATACATCGTCTACTTCGTTCCACGAATAGATGGAGGCTCCGGAAGCTAGTGGATGTCCTCCTCCTTTGAACTTTCTTGCAACTACATTAATAACTGGGCCTTTGGAACGCAGCCGGACTCTTATTTGCTCGTCTTCCTCAATAAAGAATACCCATGCCTTAATCCCTTTTACATTCCCTAATATTCCGACAAGCAGTGATGCTTCTGCTGGTTTTGCATTGTATTCTTTGAGAAGTCCTTTTGTTAATTTAACAGATGCAACACCGTTTTCCTGAAGTTCAAAATTTTGAAGTATATATCCGTTTAATTTAACGATATTGAGATCTAATTCATACATCTTGTCAAATAACTCGGTACGAGAAAAATTATAATGGATCAATTCTCCAGCATAGCCCAGCGTTTTTTCTGTTGTACTCGGGAATAGAAATCTGCCCGTATCTCCTACTATTCCAGCGTATAGAAGTCTCGCTGCTGAATCGTTCATTTTTAGCCCTTTGGCTTGTCCCTTTAGATAAAATTCATAAATCATTTCGCTGCATGAGCTGGCACTTGTATCCACCCATAGTAAATCACCATATGGGTCTTCATTTGGGTGGTGATCAATTTTTATTAATTTATCACCAAGTGTGTAGCGTTTGTCACAAATTCTTTCCTCATTTGCAGTATCACAAACGATTACTAATGCCCCATTGTAAACTTCATCTTCAATCACATCCAGCCTGCGCATGTAATGAAGAGTTGGTTCTTCTAGACCAACAGCATAAATCTTTTTATCCGGAAAGGATTCTTGTAAAATAGCTGCCAAGCCGCCTTGTGAACCATATGCATCCGGGTCTGGACGGACGTGACGGTGAATTATTATGGTTTCATATTTTTCAATCTCTGCTAATATTTGCTCAATCATGGGCGCTTCTCCTTTACCAACTCATAAACCATGGTGGTATTTTTTTGTTTTTACAGGTACAATAATAGAAGATTTTCTATGCTTGGAGGAAATAATATGTTTGTACTTGTTATATTAATTGCTATACTCTTTGCTTTCTACCTATTTTATAAAACAAAATACATCAGAAGCAACCGTTTAGTAGAAAAGAAATGGCTTGCGGCTAAATCAAATATTGCATTAGGTCTTTTTGTCTCTTTATTCGGAATTAATCACATGTTATTTATTTCCGAAACAACGGTTATGTATATTGTTGCCGCAGTTTTTATTGTTTATGGAGCTATATTCAGCTGGATTGGTTTCAAAAAATACAAACATTACCTTCCTTTCGCAATCGAGGAAGCAAAGAATTTTGAATTACAAAAATAAAAAGTCTGAAGCCGCTTCTCTTTGAAGCGGCTTTGTTTATTTGGATAACTATCTAGATCCAGTGCCAAGCAGCTTCCGCTTTTTTTTCTAACTTCGATCTAGCAGTTGACACATCATCATCGCTTTCCCGACTAATACGCCTTCATTGAAAACCTCAACATCCACTTTTCCAAATTTGCGCCCTACTTCAAGGACTTTTGGATATATTTCTAATGTACTTTCCATCTGAACTGGTTTAATAAAGTAAATGGTCATATTTTCAACAACAAGGTCACCTTTTTTATAGGATCGTAACACTCGATTGGCAGCATCTGAGACGATCGTAGTAAAAACGCCATATGAAATAGTTCCCAGTTGATTAGTCATTTGTGGTGTTACTTCACAAGAGTAAACCTCTTCTCCTTTAGCTTTACCCTGAATTAATGCCATTTGGTTGGTAACGATATCATCAATGGTTTCTCCCACCTGTGGCTGCCGTTGGTTCATTTGTAAGGCCTTTAATACGTCCTGCCTGCTGATGATCCCCTCTAGCCGGTTAGCATCATCCGTAACAGGAAGAACTTCAATTCCTTCCCAGACCATTGTATGCGCTGTTGAGGCCACACTTGTTTTCCCATTAACAGACATTGGGTGTTTGGTCATAATCTTATCGATAGTAGTATCCATACCTTGACCTAAAATATCTTTGCTTGTAACCATCCCTTGTATTTTCATATTCTGATCGACAACAGGATAGCGACTGTGAGCAGTTTGTTGATTAAATTCGTGCCATCTGGACACCTTATCCGTGGTTTTGAGATAAAAAGTATCGACAAGAGGCGTTAGAATATCTTCAACCAGTATTATTTCTTTTTTAATCAATTGGTCATAAATCGCCCGGTTAATCATTGTTGCAACCGTAAACGTATCATAGCTAGTTGAGATCACCGGTATTTCGAGTTTATCTGCTAGTTTCTTAATATGTTCTTCCGCATCGAATCCACCGGTAATGAGTACAGCGGCTCCTGCTTTTAAGGCTAGTTCATGTGCCTGCGTTCGATTTCCAACAATCAACAGGTTTCCAGCTTCCGTATAGCGCATCATGGCTTCTAATTTCATTGCACCAATCACAAACTTACTTAATGTTTTATGCAACCCTGTTCTTCCGCCTAACACCTGTCCATCAACAATGTTTACTACTTCTGCAAAAGTCAGCTTTTCAATGTTTTCTTTCTTCTTCCGTTCGATTCTAATCGTTCCAACGCGTTCGATGGTACTAACATATCCTTTATTTTCCGCTTCCTTAATCGCGCGGTAGGCAGTACCTTCACTTACAGTCATCGCCTTAGCAATTTGCCTGACAGATATTTTTTCCCCAATTGGGAGTCCATCTATATATTGTAAAATTTGTTCATGCTTTGTGGCCAAGACCTTCACCCTTTTTATAGTCAAGTTCCAATCATTCAGTTACGAATAATCCGGATTACGTATAAATTTTATTATAGAGTGTTAAAAGCCTTGATTCAATGCGGATTCTCACATTGCCGTTAATTATCAATGAAAGGATCTGGATTTCCTCTTTACTCGTCGCTCGACATGAGGTTTTTGACCCTGCCTTTTTGGGCTATAAAGCAAACCAGTTAGATTTCCGGCAATGACCATTAACGCAAATGCAAGCCAGGCTACTGAAAATATCCCTTCGGCACCATCGGCATAAATGGATATGCGCGGGACTCCATAATAAAGCAAGAAGCCACAGAGTAACAGGCAAAGTAAATATCTGTTCTTTTTCATCTTCATTTCCTCCCCTATAAAGACTGCTTGTTCCATATTTATGCATAGGGGAGCGAAAAAAGTATGTAAATTACCTAGAACATTTAAAATTCAAATGCTTCGCCGGGTTGGAGTACTTTTCCGTTTTTATCTTCCAGCATTTCTATAAACTTGAAAGGATCCTGTTTAATTGGCGGGAATGTATTAAAGTGAATTGGTACAACTGTTTTAGCTCTTAGCAGTTTTGCAGCATATGCTGCATCTTCAGGACCCATGGTAAAATTATCACCTATTGGCAGGAACGCTACGTCAATCGGATGGCGGTCACCAATTAGTTTCATATCTGAAAATAATCCGGTATCTCCAGCGTGATAAATGGTTTTTCCCTCATTCATAAATAAAATCCCAGCAGGCATGCCACAATAAATGATTTCATTATTTTCCGTTGTATAGCTTGAACCGTGAAAAGCTTGCGTTAATTTAACTTTGCCGAACTCAAATTGATGGGCTCCGCCAATATGCATGCCATGGGTGTTCACTCCCTGCCAGCTTAGGTAAGTGGAAAGTTCATGGTTGGCCACAACAAGAGCATTATTTTTCTTTGCTAACTCGACCGTATCCCCGACATGGTCGTTGTGTCCATGTGATAAGATAATGACATCAGGGCTTGTTTCATCCACTTTCAAGTCTGTTAATTGATTCCCATTAATAAATGGGTCAATTATAATATTTTTTCCATTTGTTTGAATTTGAACTACTGAATGTCCGTGATATGATATTTTCATCACATTCGCTCCCCTCATTTTCTTCCTTTACTTATTTCCATACAATGAATGGAATTCCTTCCATAATCTCTAGTATAATCCTAGATTATCGAAATTAAGCAGGTAGACCTAAATGTAACGAAAGTTTACTTTTCATGTTTTAATTGATACTCTCAAATAGGATATGAATTACATAGGGGGAGTTAACATGAATCAACGATTAACTAAACTTCAATCATGGATGAGGGAAAACGATATAGAAGTTAGTTTTCTAACCTCTTCAGAGAATGTATTTTATTTAAGCGGATATTACACCAATCCACATGAACGGCTGCTCGCACTTGCAGTCTTTCAAACGGAAGAGCCATTCCTTGTCTGCCCTGCAATGGAAGTGCCCGATGCCAAACGGTCAGGCTGGGACCATGAAATTCTAGGTTATAGTGATATCGAAAACCCATGGGAAATGATTTTAAATTCTATTAATAATAGAATAAAGAGTGTATCAAAAGCAGCCATTGAAAAAGAACATATGAATGTAGAACGCTATGAACACCTCTCAAAATTATTCCCACAAGCAGCCTTTGTTTCTGCTGAAGAAAAATTGCGCATGCTTCGAATGATTAAAGACGCCAAGGAATTAAAAATTATTGAAGAAGCATGTGCTCTTGCTGATTTCGCCGTTGAATTCGGGGCTAGTGAAATTAAGGAAGGCAAAACAGAGCTGGAAATACTAAATGCTTTAGAGTACGCCTTAAAACAAAAGGGCGTTACCGAAATGTCGTTTTCAACCATGGTTCTTGCCGGAGCTAATGCTGCTTCTCCACATGGAAACCCAGGAGAGACGAAAATTCAAAAAGGAGATCTTGTCTTATTTGATTTGGGTGTGGTTGTTGATAGGTATTGTTCGGATATCACTAGAACTGTGGCTTACGGGGACATTGATGACAAGCAAAAAGACATCTATGACACTGTATTAAAAGCTCAGCTGGCTGCAATTGAAGTAAGCAAGCCAGGAGTAACAGCTGCAGAAGTAGACCTGACTGCCCGTCGAATTATTTCTGATGCGGGCTATGGAGAATATTTTCCACATAGACTCGGTCATGGGCTCGGAATTAGCGTCCACGAGTATCCATCATTGACAGAAACAAACCCACTCATTATTGAGGAAGGTATGATCTACACGATTGAGCCAGGTATCTATGTACCAAATGTGGCCGGTGTTCGGATAGAAGATGACATATATATTACTGCAGACGGGGCAAAAGTTCTTACAAAGTTCCCTAAAGACTTGCAGATCATAAAATAATTTCATTTGTAATTTTTTTACATTGAAATTTAAGCAGAATTGATATATTATACTAATACAAGCTGCGTTGTTCGTAGTCATAATAAAGTTTTAACCTTTAAGCTGTAAAAGGGAGTTTAACCATTGGAGCTGGAATGACAAGCCTCTGTCTATAAGACTTGGAGGACATGCAGGAAGGGTTTCTGAGAACACCCACTTTGAGGAGTGGTGGTTTAAAACTTTCTTATATTAATACGGCAAATGCGGCTACATAGTATGTATTTTAAACCAGTTCCTTTTAGGAGCTGGTTTTTATTTTATAAAAAAGAAGAGGAACATTCTGTCCCTCCTCCCGTGTAAGGTTATTATTTTTCAAGTAGCGTTTTTGTATCTAAGAATTCCAGCCCGTGTGCTTCTGCGACTGCTTGATAGGTTACGTAGCCGCCCAGTGTGTTGATTCCTTTTAACAATGCTTCATTGCTGAGACAAGCTTGTTTGTATCCCTTGTTGGCAATTTGCACGGCATAAGGGACCGTTACATTTGTCAAGGCAATGGTAGAAGTTCTTGGGACCGCCCCCGGCATGTTTGCAACAGCATAATGAACAACATTATGTTTCACATAGGTTGGATTGTCATGCGTGGTAATACGGTCAGTGGTTTCAAAAATCCCTCCCTGATCGATCGCAATATCCACAACAACACTACCTGGTTTCATCGATTGAATCATTAATTCCGTTACGAGTTTCGGGGCTTTTGCTCCAGGAATAAGAACGGCACCAATCACCAAATCCGAATCCTTCACTGCTTCAGCGAGATTATAAGGATTGGACATAAGGGTCGTCACTTCTGAGCCAAAAATATCATCTAATTGACGAAGACGATCTGGATTTAAATCAATAATAGTCACTTTAGCTCCTAATCCAATCGCCATTTTAGCCGCATTCGTTCCGGCCACACCTCCGCCGATAATGGTAACAGTTCCTCTTTGGACCCCCGGGACACCAGATAAAAGAATTCCCATTCCCCCATGAACTTTTTCAAGGAATTGGGCACCTATTTGTGGTGCCATTCTGCCAGCTACCTCACTCATCGGCGTTAACAATGGTAAGCTTCTATTTGGCAGCTGCACCGTTTCATAGGCGATACCTATTACTTTTTGATCAATTAACGCCTTCGTTAATTCTGGTTCAGGCGCAAGATGTAAATATGTAAATAATATTAATCCTTCACGAAAGTATTTATATTCGCTTGGAAGCGGTTCTTTCACCTTCATCACCATTTCCATGGACCATGCTTCTTCTGCTGAATCTACAAGTTTTGCACCTGCTGATTCATAATCCTCATTTAAAAAACCAGATCCAAGCCCAGCTCCATTTTCAATAAAAACCTCATGACCAAATTTAACCAGGTTGATTACTCCGGCTGGTGTCATGGCTACACGGTTTTCATTATTTTTGATTTCTTTAGGTACTCCGATCCGCATGTACTTACCTCCAAATAAATTCAAATTAGTAAAATTAACCAAGACAATTTAATTATAACCTTTTTCCAAAGGAAGATGTAACTTCGTAACATTAACGAAGGAACATTAGATTTCGACAAAAACTAATGCAAAAGCTTTGCCAAAATGGCAAAGCCCTTTTTTTTAATAATACCAAGGATAATATGGGTATGGGTATGGGTATGGCGGGTAGTAAGGATATCCGTATCCCCAACCTGGAGTTAATAAAGCACCTGCTGCTAAACCAGTTAAGAATGGGACCCCAAAGCCAAATCCACCAAAACCAAATCCTGGGCGTCCAAAACCAAATCCAAATCCTGGGCGACCAAAACCGAAACCAAATCCCGGACGGCCGAAACCTCCATGGAAACCACCAAAATGTCCAAACCCTGGACGAATCCTTTCATCGTTAGGATCCATCACATTATAGTTCACGTCAATGTTATTAGGCATTCCATACATTTCTGTGCTCATGTTTCTCCTCCTCATTTTTATTAATAGACACACTAAAGAATATGCATAAGTAAATGCATATTCTTGGGTATTTGCCCTTGATTTCGAAAATTCCAAGACATTTGTCCACAAAAAAAGAACTATCCCCTTAAGGACAGTCCGTACGACATTACATTAATTCTCGGTTCCTGCAAAATCATCACTATCAGCAATCGCTGTACCTTCGCCAATAAATCCACTGTTATATGAGTCCAAAATTAGCTGGCTAACTTCATTGGCACCATGCTCATTAAACTCAAACAAAAACTTTTTGTTTTGTTCATTTTTACCCATCATTCAATTCTCCTTTCCATTGAGGTTACCTCTATATTGTTCGAAAAGTTGCAACAGTTATTCCTTGTTAAATAATGTATAATTTAAGTAAGGAGATGATTAATCATGGGACTTAAATATAGAAATATTTTAGTCGCTATTGATGGTTCAAAAGAGGCTGATTGGGCTTTTAAAAAAGGGATTGAAATAGCCAAGAGAAATGATGCCACCCTATTATTAGTCCACGTTATTGACACTAGAACATTTGCATTAATTGAGGCTTATGACACGGTCGTTGGAGATCGAGCGGAAAAGGCTGCAAAAGATATGCTTGAAAATTACCGCAAGCAAGCCGAGGATGCGGGCCTAACTAAAGTGCAATATGAAATTGATTATGGTTCTCCAAAAATACGTATCCCAAGAGATTTAGCTAAAAAACACGAAGTGGATTTGATTATCTGCGGTGCAACTGGATTAAATGTTGTCGAGAGGTTTATTATCGGCAGCGTATCTGAACATATTACTCGTTATGCACATTGTGACGTACTCGTAATTCGCACAGAAAAAGATATCGCCTAATAGTCGAAAGCACGCAGCTGATTTTAAGCTTCGTGCTTTCTTTAAAAATATTAAACATAGATTTGTAGTGAATGGGTGGTAAATCTATAGTAAAATAAAAAGTAGTCAGTCGGATTGGAGGCAATCGTATGAAAGAATATTTTTCTTTTGATCATCGTCTTGGTATTCCAGTACCGGAATTAACTTTGGAATGGGACCAATACAACGAGGAAACACAACAAAAGATTCTCTTTTACTGGGAACAAGTCCGCGGTTCGATCCCTGACCGGATTAGTGAACTTGAAACTGAAATTAATTTGAAACAAACACTTCTCTCCAATGAAAGTAATTTTCCACGTTCATGTCAACTGAACACGGAAATCGCAGAACTCGCTTCCATTATTAATGATTTATGGCTATGGTACCGAGCAAACGAAGTGCTTTCAACAAAAGCCCATCAATAGAAAACTCCCTTTCCATCGAAAAAGGGAGTTTTCTCTATTTAGAGGTCTTTTTGTATCTCTCTAACTACATGCCCTAGTTCAGGCAGAATTAATTTATTCATGGCGAGCTTCACGGCACCTGTGGAGCCAGGGGTAGAGAATACTGCTTTATTTTTTACCACACCAGCAATAGCCCTAGAAAGAATGGCCGCCGAACCAATATCTTCTTGGAAACTCAACATCCGGAATATTTCACCAAAACCGACAATCTCTTTATCAAGTAGTTTTTCTACCGTTTCAATCGTTACGTCCCGCTTGGCAATCCCCGTTCCGCCATTTGTTATAATGACATCAATTTCTTCTATTGCACATCCTTTTACGATTTCATCTTGGATGGGCTCAGCTTCATCTTTTACAATGACGTAATCAACAATCTCGTGTCCTGCATGTTCAAGTAATTCCATCATTAACTTTCCACTTTTATCTGTTTCCTTTGTTCTCGTATCACTAACCGTTATAACTTTGCAATTAACTATTCTAGGTGCGGCCTTTTTATGTTCTTGAGTACTCATCCCATTAACTCCTCTTTTTCTCGTAGGTAACGTAGTTGATAATATTTATGAGCCACATCCGTTACTTTTCTAGTTAACTGATAATTTGCACCAGCACCAATGGCCATGCTGACAAGCGGTATTCCTTGAATCGTTTTTTTTCTGAACAGCGAAATGACCAGCGCTTTCATAAGTTGTTGAACTGGTTGTTCAAGCCAGGTGATATCAGTTATTTCTTCATTTCCTTCATAAAAATAATAATCTTCCTGCGCCTCTAATTCTTCCATCAGCGAGGTCCAGCCTGCTCTTTGCAGTCTTGGAGGTAATGTAGCCGTGTGAAAGACCTTCAGAGAGGTCATCATTTCAAATGGGGTATTCACTTCCACCCCGTAAGTCATCGCTATTAATTGGACAACCCTTAAATTAATTACTGCTATTGCTGGTATATCTGTGCTTAATAGCAGTGGACCACCAGTCCCAGCTAATCCCCCTTGCGCAAAGGAATAAAACCGATGACGGGCAATTTGCTGCTCAGCAATATATTGTAATTGTTCAATGCTTAAATTTTTTAGATCTGCAATTTTTTCTAGATCCTTATAAAAGATTCGCCCCGATGAAAGAATTCTCTCCTTTGCATCCATTTGCAGCTGAGAGCCTTGGATCATGCTATGTAAATGAAACAGCCAGCTATCGATCACTGAAAAGAATTGGCTTTGAACCTTTTCAGGCAATAATGAAAATGATTGCTGCAGAAATTTTTCATAGGTTAATTGGAAATCATTCGGCTCGAATTCAAATAAATTTCTTTCCCATTCCTGTATTTCATTCAAGACCATTGCTTCACGGTCTGTTAATGGCATGTTTGATTCCTCCCACGGCAAGGCTTTCTTTTTCAAGTATATCATAAAGAATTACCTTGATAAAAAGACAAAAGACAAAAGCTTTACCCTAGCTTTTGCCTTTTAATATTATCGATTAATGAATGTTACCAAGACGTATAACGTCGCGGGCAATCATTACTTCTTCGTTTGTTGGGATGATTAATACTTTTACTGGTGAGTGTGGGTAGTTAATAAATGCTTCTTCGCCTCTAACTTTGTTAAGAGCCGGATCCCAATAAACACCCATAAATTCTAGACCTCTTAAAACATTTTCCCTAATTGTGTCACTATTTTCTCCAATTCCTGCTGTGAAAATAATCGCATCGACACCGTTCATTCGTGAAGCATAAGAACCGATGTATTTATGAATTCGATTAGCAAAAACATCCAAGGCAAGTTTCGCACGCTCATTGCCTTTTTTCGCTTCAATTTCAATATCACGTAAATCACTTGAGAAACCGGACATGGCTAGCATACCACTCTTTTTATTAAGGACATCAAGTACTTCTTCAGCTGTTTGATTGGTTTTTTCCATAATATATGGGATCAATGCTGGGTCAATATTACCTGAACGAGTACCCATGGTCACCCCGGCAAGTGGTGTAAAGCCCATAGATGTGTCAATGGACATACCGCCTTCAATTGCTGCAATACTTGCACCGTTTCCTAAATGACAAGAAATTAGACGCAATTGTTCAACAGGTCGCCCAAGAAGTTCTGCTGCACGTTGTGAAACATATTTATGAGAAGTTCCATGGAAACCATACTTACGAATACCATACTTTTCGTAGTACTCCATTGGTAAGCTGTATAGGTAAGAGCTGTCCGGCATCGTTTGGTGGAATGCCGTATCAAATACAGCTACTGCTGGAACATTAGGAAGTACGCTCATGAATGCCTTAATTCCTGTTAGATTGGCTGGGTTATGCAATGGCGCAAGTTCAGATAATTCATCAATTTTCTTTATTACTTCGTCAGTAATGAGCGCAGAATCATTAAATGTTTCTCCACCATGGACCACACGGTGTCCCATTCCAACAATTTCATTTAAGGATTTGATAATACCTAGAGTTGTTAATTTATCTAATAGCATTTTTACAGCTACTTCATGATCAGGAATATCAATTATTTCTTGGATTTTTTCACCATTAACCGTTATATTAAAAATTGAATCATTTAAACCGATTCTTTCAATTAATCCTTTTGTAATGACATCTTCACTTGGCATTTCAAACAATTGAAACTTCAAGGAAGAACTCCCCGCATTAATTGCAATAATTTTTGACATATTGTTACCGCTCCTTTTATATAACAACACTGGTTTGGCATTTTTTTTGAGTAGTACAACATTATTTTGCTCAAACCACTATTGATTATTTCCATCCTTAATTGAATCATTGTGTATAGTTTATTTCAAGGCAAATTTCTCGTGGCAGCGGTTACATTACAAATGAAAATGTATTCTGATATTTCTTATTTTACAATATTAAAAAAAGGATGAACCTAGAGAATAATCTCGGTTCATCCTTTGTTTTCTTGAAACCATTTATCCATTTTGAATAGTATTTTGTCCATCTCTACAGCACTTGAAAGATTTGGTAATTCAACCAGTAATGCTTGCTTAGGAGGCATTACACCTTCTCCTTTTTTTTGCAAGATAATGATACTTTTCGCTGTATTTTTATTTTTAAACATGCTTATTGGTAATTGGAGTAATCCTTGAACAATCACATGCTCTTTAAAAAATTCATGTAATTGTGGTGCTTGGTCACTTTCAAATAATCCATTTGGAATAAGAAAGAATAAATACCCGCCTGGCACTGTATGACGGACACTTTGTTCCATGAATAGATGATGAGAGTAAGTATGCCCTTCACTTACACTGACTTGATAATCTGCAGCTCTGACATCATTTGGATAAAAGCCTACGGGCAAATCTGCGATTACTGCATCAACAGGATCAATAAACATCGGTTCAAGACTGTCTTGATTGAAGAGTTGAATAGGATGAGCTTGTAAATTTGCATTAACATAGGCAAGCTTTATAAGAAGGTCATCAATCTCAACGCCGACAGAATCAATTTTTCTTTGAAGATGATTTAAAACAGTTGTTAGCAAATTTCCCGTCCCCACTGCTGGATCAAGCAAGCGGAAGTTTGACTGTTTCATAAATCTTTCAACTAAATAGCCAATAAGTATCCCAACAGAATCAGGTGTCATTTGATGGTTCGGTTGAACACTATCGTTCATCCCTTTTAAAATAGCCAGCTGAAAAGCTTTCCGAATTTCATCGTTTGAAAACTTTTCTAAATGAATCTGTTCATATTGTTTCTTCATTCTTTTTTCTGTTAGTTCGCTGACCTCATCTTGCAGGATTGATCCTTGGAATAAATTCTCTCCTGTCTCAGCGAGTGCCTCTAAATATGTACAATTTAATTCTTCCTGCAGAAGAAGTGCAGTTTCATTAAATAACGTAAACAGTTGTTCCACTGGAGAAACTCTCATTTGATCCCCACCCTCATTAATTTCCTTATTCATTTTAATGAGTATCGACATATTATACAAGTTTTAAGCATAGAAAAAGGCCCTGCAATACAACAGAGGCCTTCTAAATCATTACATTATTTAGCTGCTCTAGCTGCTTCAAGTGCTGCTTCGTAGTTCGGGTGGTTGGTTGCTTCACTTACATATTCAACATATGTAACTGTATCGTTAGAATCAACAACAAATACGGCACGAGCCAACAGTCTTAATTCTTGGATAGCAACACCAAATGCTTCACCAAATGAGAGATCACGATGATCAGATAGTGTTTGCACATTTTCAATTCCACTAGCAGCACACCAGCGTTTTTGTGCAAATGGTAAGTCAACACTTACCGTTAATATTTTCACGTTACCTAAACTGTTTGCTTCTTCATTAAAACGACGTGTTTCCGCATCACAAACACCCGTATCCAATGAAGGGACAGAGGTAATTAAACGTACTTGACCTTTGGTACTTTCTAAGGTAACTTCTGACAAATCATTTGCCAATACAGTAAAGTTAGGTGCTTTGTCCCCTACCTTTACTTCATTGCCTAAAAGTGTAATTGGATTCCCTTTAAATGTTACATTTGCCATTTTACATCCTCCTTTGTCATGTTCAAGTTCTAGCGGATAATAGAAAACCGCTTCCCTTCAAATATGTACAGTGTAAATATATCTTTTCAAAATCTATTTTGCAATTAATAAGCCTTTTGAATTTTCACATATTGCATGAAAAAAGTTAACCTTCCTCATGTTCTGGAAGATTAACCTTTTCTGCTATAATTCAAGTTCTTCTTTTGGTTTGTGCTCGTTTTTCAAACCTTGCAAACTATTTTGCTGTTGGCCTTGGTCCTTTTTTGAGAACATTTGCTGAATTTTATCTATCGCCTGTGGTGCCAGCTCTAATATTTTTTCATACAAATGAGTGCTTTCATCCAAATGCAGCATTTTTACGCCATGAGAGTTGACAATTAAAAAGGCAATTGGGGTAATCGAGACCCCACCCCCGCTCCCGCCGCCAAATGGATGGGATGAACTTTGACTTTGACTTTGACTTTGACCTTGCCCTTGACTTTGAGACCCCTCAAGCTTAAATTCACTACCACCTGCGGCAAATCCAAAACCTACTTTTGACACAGTCAGAATAACACTACCATCAGGGGTTTCAACAGGATCACCAATGATCGTATTCACATCAATCATTTCTTTAAGGCTTTCCATTGCAGTTGTCATCAAACCTTGAATTGGATGGTCAGACATGGCTGTTTCCTCCTTTTTCAAATGGATTTTGTTTTATCATTTGCAAAATTTGTTTTCTTTTTAAAGTGCGGAAGTCCGCCCCTCCAGAATATAAACAGTTTTAATCCTGCTAGAATAGCATGCCCGATACGAAACTGAATAATACATGTTAGTCTTGTTTGAATTACGGCTGCCTGAAAGTGTGGAGTCACTGTTATTTTTGGCATTTCCTTCAGTTTTAAATAATGACTAATAAGACCTATGATACTCCCTTTAAATGCCCAAATGGCACCCGTTATCGTCCCTGTGTGTGCTGCATCTCCTAAACCTATCAAAGTATTCCACTCAAATCCTTTCATTGTAACTTTTTGAAAAAAATTCCTTACAATTCGATGTAGCCCAAATACATGATGCAGTAATTTTTTGGCATTTGATAAATTATTTTCAACTTCTTCAGCTGTGATTTGCTTGGAGTCCTCGCTAGTTGATTCAGTTGAGGAATCCCCCATTTTAGATTTACTTTTTACAACAATGCTAGGAGAATTATCATCCACTTTTATTAAAGGTACATTAATTGTATATTTTATTAATCCAAACCAAATCTTAAATTTTATCTTTAAATCATCATTGTCATTATGATGATAATAATTAATTAGTATTGTTAATTTAGTAAAAAGAATGAGAATGAAAAAGAGCAATAGAATCGATAAAACTACGAGCACCCAGAACAATTTCAATCACAACCTTTCAGCGGGTAGTATTTGCTTTTTCAAAAAAAAATAAACCTACCAACAAATGTTGATAGGTTTAAGATCACCGTTCCACATGTACGACCGTTGTGTCAGTGAATAGATCATGCAAGCCTTGTTTTTTGGGTAAAAAAGCAATAATTATATATCCAACAATGATTGTTGATGAAATAAAACGGCCAATCCATTCACGAAAGAGAATCGTCCCCCATGTCATTTGATCCCTTCTTAAATCAACTACTTTCAATCCAAACACCATTTTTCCTAGGGTTTGATTTAGATAATTGGTCATTAGTACGAAATACAGATAGAAGATTAACGCGGATATGATTGAGATTGGAGCAAACATGGACGATTCCGATAAAGAATAATTCACGATTCGAAAAACTGGTTTAATCAATATCCTAACGATACTTCCCACTACCACCAAATCAAGAAGATAAGCCCATAGGCGCATCCAGAAGCCCGCATATCGAAAGGAAAGTTCATCTTTTCTGTCGTTCGAGTATTCTTGATACTCATTCGTTTCCATGGATACTCCCCCTATTCCGCATACAGGTACATAAGCCGCGGAGAATTCGGTCTTGATAGAACCTTCAACAAACCTGCCATTTCCATATCTTTACCCATTAATTTTTTTGTCTGCATTGTAAATAAGGATCCCAGCCCAAGTGAGTCTGAATAACGGACAACTTGTGCACCTTTAAGTTTCTCTTGTTTTTTCATATGTTTCACCACATCATCTAAGTAACCAAAACCATCAATTAACTGCAATTCCTTGGCTTGACGGCCATCATAGACACGACCATCCGCTATTTTTTTCACCTGCGTGATTGGGAGGTTTCGTCCCTCTGAAATAACTTTAACAAATCCTTGATATGAATTATTTATCATCGACTGTAAGATCTGTCGTTCTTCCTCAGTCATTTTTCTTGTTGGGCTCATAATGTCCTTATGCTTACCACTTTTAATCGTAACGAAATCAACACCATATTTATCGGCAAGCCCTTTATAATTGACCCCTTCCATAATCACACCGAGACTGCCAGTCATTGTCTCGGGACTGGCATAAATCTTTTTAGCCGCTGTTGAAATATAATAACCTCCCGATGCAGCCATGGATCCCATTGAAATATAGACTGGCTTTTTGGTTTCTCTTTGGATTTCAGTTAATTTATCATGAATTTCTGCACTTTCAACCACTCCGCCACCGGGGGAATTGACTTTAATAATTATTCCCTTCACCGTATCATCTTTTTTAATATGGTTTAACTTTTTCATAAAGTCCTGATGATTGAAACCAGAGCTTTGCAGGATAGAACCTGTTTCCCCTGTATCCTGGATGACCCCATTTACATCAAGAATCACTATTTTCTTTAATTCATTCCCTTCATTGACAACCTCTTCTGTAAAAGGCTGTTCCTCAGAATCCATAAAATCGGTAAAATTTGATTCCCATCCTTTAAAGGCAAAAGAGGATAAAAAATTAATGACAACCGAGATGAAAAATAACGCTGCTGCAATCCCTAGTGCGGCCCACCGCTTTCCATTCATAAATACGTAAGTCCCCCTTTTTGTTTATCTCAAAAAATCAAGTCCTATTTCATATTGTCTCAATAAAATGCTAAACTAATTTCAGACTAGCATTATTTCTTAGAGAAAATTTTTGTGATGGGGATAATGTTACAAAAATCTCATTAACTAGGGAGGTACATAATATGGAGAATAGACGCAATATTTACTTTTATCACAAACGCGATTCGGACATGCTGTCAAAAGTGGCACCGCTTGTAGAAATAGCAAATCGGTATGGATTTACAATTGTCACTGATTACCGAAACGCAAATATCATTGCTAGTGTCGGGGATGATGGAACATTTCTCCAAGCAGTTAGGAAAACTGGCTTCCGGGAGGATTGCCTTTATACGGGGATTTCAACCGAAGATAACCTGAGTATGTATTGTGATTTCCGAATTAATGATAGATCTAAAATGATTGATGCGATTGTCACCAATGAAAATGTAAAGGTGCGCCGTTATCCGTTAATTGAAGTAGAAGTTGATGGACAAGGGACGTTTCCTTGCTTAAACGAATTCAGTATTCGCTCTTCAATCATTAAGACACTAGTAGTAGATGTCTATATTGACCAGCTTCACTTAGAAACCTTCCGCGGCGATGGACTTATTGTCGCAACACCAACGGGTAGTACTGGCTATAATAAAGCGGTGAATGGTTCGATCGTTGATCCCCTTCTACCTTGCATGCAGGTGAGTGAAGTAGCCTCTGTTAATACCAACAATTATCGAACGCTAGGTTCCTCCTTTATTGTTGGCAGTGAAAGAACCCTTACGCTTAAAGTAATCTCTGAAGGTAATGACCATCCAACAATGGGTATGGATAATGAAGCATTAAGCATCCGTCACGTAGAGAAAATCAGTATAAAAATAAGTGATAAAAAGTTAAAAACTCTTAAACTAAAAGACAATTCCTTTTGGCAAAAAGTGAAGCGGTCTTTCCTTTAAAAACAGCATTTACTCACAAAAAACCTTATCCAAGAAAGCGGATAAGGTTTTTCTTTATATGCTAGTGCCCTTTTCTTTTCGCAAATGGAACCATTGTGCAGAAAATAGCTTTGTTTTTGATAAAGAATAAATCGTTAATGCGGACCATATGAACATAAAGGATAATAGCTGTATTTTTGAAAAATGTTCATGGTAAACAAATACGCCTAAAAGTAAGGTTAATGTTGGTGCAATATATTGTAGAAAACCTAATAATGATAAAGGGATCTTTTGTGCGCCTTTTGCAAAAAACAGGAGCGGTACTGCGGTTGCTATCCCTGCACCTATTAATAAAAGGTCGGTTTGTATCCCTTCCTTTAAAAAATCATTAGACCCATTAAGAAATAAGAAGCCTATATAAATCACAGCAATCGGTGTAATCACTAGAGTTTCTAGGGTTAACCCTACTTCAGAATCCACATTGATTAACTTTTTTGCTAATCCATATAATCCAAAGGAAAGGGCTAATACAATCGCAATCCATGGAAACTGACCATGGGAAATAGAAATGATTAATACACCAATGGCTGCTAGGATAAATGAGACGTATTGATAAATCGTCAATTTTTCTTTTAGCACAATCATTCCTAATAAAATACTAATTAATGGATTGATGTAATATCCAAGGCTTGCTTCAATCATATGACCGCTGTTAACCGCCCAAATATAAATGAACCAGTTCACACTGATTAACAGGGAGGCAATCGTCAATGCAGCCATTTGTTTTTTATTTTTCGCAAACCCTTTAATGGTCTGAAGAAAAAGCCCCCATTTGTTGGTTAGGAGAAGAATGACGACCATAAAAATAAACGACCAAACAACACGACTGGCTAAAATTTCTTTAGCATTAACATGGTCTAAAAGCTTCCAATAGATTGGTAATAATCCCCAAAGTAAATAAGAAAATCCGGCATGTATTACTCCTTTTTGTGTTTCTGTCTTATTCATATGTGTACGAGCCCCTATTCTTTCTAGTTTCGAAATAATTTCTATTATAACGCGAAACTTCGTAAATAGGGGAATTTTTTACTTTAAAGAAAGGCTGTGTTAAACTTGTCTGTTGATTTCCGTTCCAGGCACTTCGCTTTCCGCGGGCGTGCCGGGGAGCCTCCTGATATGAACGAAACTGTCAAGGCTCCCCACTTAAACTCGGTTTTGGTTTATTTTTGACCAACTCTAAGAAGAGAAGCTATTTCTCGCTTCTTCGCTTACTTGGTTAGATAGTTAGCCGTTTAGGCTAGGGTAGCTCCTTCTTTAGCTTACAGACCATTTCTCATCTCTTTGAATGGCTGTCAAGTGCTCTCCTTGACAGCCATTCAAAGAGATGAGACACTTTATTAAGCTAAAGTTGGAATAATCTTCCTTCCTTCATCCTTCTTGGAATAGATGTTAAGGACACGGCACGAAGGCAAAAACTTCTACTGCGGTTAGCGCTCTGATATCCGTGGGTTTTCACATTTTATCTTTCCGTATAAAGGCCTTATCCACTAACTCGTGACGTGCGTTAATCTAATTAGATATAGCACAGAGGAGGCACGTGGGTTTTCCTTTCCGGTTTTTCTCTTTGCCTTCGAGCCCTATTCTCATCCATCTATTTTATTTCTAATGTACTAATGTCATAGAGAATCGTACTTCTTTAAGCTGCTGGTACTACTTCGTCTAATTCCTGCGTGATTGCCCAAATAAAACCTGCTAGCTCTCTTGCTACTGCCGTGATGGCTTTACCACTTTCTTTTCCTCTTGATAATAATCGAAAATATTTCTTATGAAGTCGGTTTTGTGCTTTCCAGGATATTGCTAGAACAGTCGGCGACTGTCCATCTTGTCTTTTTTGTAATTCACCTTTAACAGACGGTTTATATCTATAACTCCACGCCGATTCCACGAGTAGTCGCCGGACATGCCGATTTCCTGTTTTGGTGATCTTACCTTGTCTTCTACTTTCACCACTCGAAAATTCACTAGGTACTAACCCCAAATACGCCATAAACTGTCTAGCGGTAGAAAAGCGCTTAAAAGAACCTATTTCCGCCGCAATACTTGTCGCTGTTATTAGCGCAACGCCTCTTAAAGCTTGTAAAGCTTGAATGATTGGGGCATGAATACTGTTCGTTGCTTGTATTCTGATTTCTTCTTCTAGTCTCAAGACTCGTTGTTGTATCTCTTTAATTTGATGGTAGTACTCTTGAAAAACCACTTGTAGTTTTGAGTTTTCAAACTTTACCGTGTCCAACCATCTATAATACCTAACGGTCCATTTTTTTCCCTTTGATGGAGGTTGGATATCATAACGTAGTAAAAATTTACTTAACCGGTGTTTAGCCCTTAATTCGTCTTCTTTTGCATCCTCTCGACATCTAACAAGATCTCGTAAAGCCTCATCCTCTGGAGTAGGAACGTAAACAGAAGTTAATTCTCCAGCTCGATATAATTGAGCCAGTCGAACGGAATCTCTACGATCCGTTTTAATACGCTCACCAGGTTTTTGAGGAATTAAAGATGGCGCTATAACCATACAGTGAATATTTAGAGTAAGGAATAACCTATACAATGCATATCCGGTAGGACCTGCTTCGTAACACACTCGTAAGTTCTCGCTGTTTCCTAACTTTTTCATCAATTTCTTAACTGCTTCTGGTGTATTCGAAATCATGCCCCAATATCTAGGCTCATCTCGACCCTCATCTGCAATCGCAACAGCTATTTTTTCTTTTGATACGTCTAAACCTACGTATTTTATGGTATCCTTCATAATAACTAGCTCCTTCCGTAATGTAGCTCTGATTTGGTTATGTTTTTTTCAGTAAACATTCTAACCAAATTAACCTACGATGTTACGAGTAAGGAGCTAGTTTCGTTCATGATAACTCGTCGCTTTGCTCCTGCGGGGTCTCCCCTGCCCCGTACTCCCGCAGGAGTCTTCGTGCCTTCCTCTCCAATCAACAGAGTGCTAAAATCAACGTTAACCTTTAACACAGCCTAAAGAATAAAGTAGGGAAACCTTTCTCAAGGCTTCCCCCTTATCAAACCGTACGTGCCCTATTAAGGCATACGGCTTACCAAATGTTACAATGTTTATCAAGAGGATGCGTTCCAGGCATTTTGCATCTTTTGAAGTCGGTGAGGAGAATAATATTCCTCACCTTTTGCTTTTGAACGTTTGATGCTGTTTTGAAGGTCCCTTTTTGCTTTACTAGTCATTTCGTTTAAATACTGTTCCTTTGTGTACCCATATGCTTTATTTAAATAGAGCCAATATGTGGGAATCAGATTAATTTTGAGAAAGAAGGCTTTACTCCAAAGACTACGCATCTTCCTCTCTTTTCTTTGCGAGGGATGATTATGAATAAAAGCCACCCTTAGTCTTTTTCTTATGTAACCATCTAGAGAAGAAAGGGTTCTTCGAACCCACCTTGTAATACAATGGTTTGAAATCCCTAATTTTATATTTCCTTTTACTGCATCAACTACAGTTAGGTAGTAATTGACTTTCCCCCTGATTATAGGGTTAACACGTTCAATCCACTCTTCCTTACTCAATGTAAGTGTTTTGCGTGTCTTTTCCTTTATCTTAAGACGAAAGTCTTTAATGGATTCTTCCTTTGGTGTTACATGAAAGACAGGCTTTTTGTCTTTCTTTCCTTCTCTCCAATGGTGAAATGTAAAGCCAAGAAAATCGAAATCGTCTTTCTTAAAATCTACTATTTTTGTCTTTTCTTTAGAAATTTCTAGTCCGAGTTCTTTTAACTTATCCTTGGTTATTACGGCAGCCTTCTTAATATCCTCTTTTGTTTTAGCAAATAGTAGAAAATCATCTGCATAACGGACAAATCGTATCCCGTTTAAATCCCATTCCCAATCCATTTCGTTTAGATAGACATTGGCAAGGAGAGGTGAAATGACACCACCTTGAGGTGTCCCGTAATCAGAATGAATGGTTTTCCCCTCTTCCATATGCCCAGCTTTGAGCCATTTCTCAATCATATTAAGGACCGTACGGTCCGATACATATTTCCTTAATACTAGAAGGAGATTATTATGAGGTATGTTATCAAAGAATCCTTTAATATCACAATCGTAAATATGATTATAACCAGATTCTATGTTCCATAAAATTAATTGTAACGCTCGTTTGACTCCACGATTTGGACGGTAACCCACTGACCAATTGTGAAAGAGCATATCTTCGAATTTTGGTTGTAATACGTTTACCACACTCTGTTGCACAATACGGTCTTCTATCGTAGGGATTCCAAGAGGACGCCTCTTACCATTCTTCTTGGGAATGTATACTCTTTTTACTGGTTGAGGTTGATACGATTTTGCCCTTAATTTGTTAAGGAGGATTTGAATGTTCTCATCTAATTTAGCTTCATAACTTTCAATGGTTTCTCCGTCAATCCCACCTACACCTTTGTTTTCTTTTACTTTAAGAAAACTTTCGGTTAATTTACGGTCAAATAAGAGTTGTCCATATACACTATGTAATTTCATTTTCCACTCTTGATTCATTGCATATTCCACGCCTTTCCTTGATGTACATTCAAACGGTTTTACCGCAGTAACATGATTGTTGGCATTACATCTTGTTCATGGCTTGGAGCCATAGGTCATTCCCCTTCCGTTCACTCGATGTTCTGGTCATCAAGTTACTCCCGTACTATGAGAATGTCTGACTACTCCACCTGTTCTTTGTCACTTCGGATTACCCTTATAGACTAGAACCCTGCCTGTTCGGTAAGGTGGAGTCCTCACGGGGTCATCGCATTTCCCTTCTAAGCATACCCTGCACCATCACGCTATAAGTTACATTTTCTCGTTCTGACTTCTGAGGAAAATGTCTCCTGAGTGGGCTTCCTTACTCTTCGAAAAGTCGCCAACTTATCTCGCCGCCGTGCTTCACACTTATTGCATTAGGGTCTACCTATTCGCTTACGGGTCTCTCGACTTTCCGCATCTCCTTCAGACAACACCTCACGGTGTTGCCCTAGATTAAGCTTCCCAAGCTAGGTCAGTCTCCTTGGGTATGGATTTTCACCATCTGGGATTCCTATTCATTATCCTCACCAAGTCGTTTCACCGAGATGACGTCTCTTTCAGATAATGAAAAAGAAGAGTGTCGACTGAGTCAACACTCTACGCGACTGCCCGTCGCACAAAAAGCAGACGAAATTCCGCCTGCTCGCTCTCCAACAAACCTTATGCTTGTTTCGCTCCCTCAAGTTCTTTTTTCCGAAGTTCAATCCGGCGAATTTTCCCAGAGGTTGTTTTTGGAAGTTCTGTGATATATTCAATTTTCCTTGGATACTTATATGGCGCTGTAAGCGTTTTTACATGCTCCTGTAATGTTTTTGTTAATTCAGGGTCGGAGGAATCAACATCTTCTTTTAAGACAACAAATGCTTTGACAATAAAGCCGCGAATCTCATCGGGACTTGCCACGACTGCACATTCCTTTACAAACGGATGTTTAACAAGTGCATCTTCCACTTCAAATGGTCCAATCGTATAGCCAGAGCTGATAATAATATCATCCCCACGTCCTTCAAACCAAAAATAGCCTTCTTCGTCCATCTTTGCTTTATCACCGGTTACATAATAATCACCCCGGAACTGCATTGCTGTTCTTTCCGGGTCTTTATAATAGTTTTTAAATAAGGCTGGCGTTTCTACATGGACAGCGATATCACCCACTTCACCGACTGCACACACCATGCCCTCTTCGTTTATGATTTCAACTCTGTTCCCAGGCGTCGGCTTGCCCATGGAACCAGATTTCAATTCCATTCCTTTGGTAACGCCTACAAGCAAAGTATTCTCTGTTTGTCCATAACCGTCACGGACATCAATATTAAAATGTTTTCTAAACGTGTCAATTACTTCTCGATTTAATGGTTCCCCTGCCGAGACAGCACTATGAAGATTTGGTAATTGGTAATCAGCTAAGTTATCAACTTTCGCCATTAGTCGATATTCCGTTGGTGTACAGCAAAGGACATTTACATCATATTTTTGGAGGAGACTTAAATATTTTTTCGGTTCAAATTTTCCACTGTAAACTAAGCCAGTACCACCGGAGCCAAGAACGGATAAGAAAGGACTCCAAATCCATTTTTGCCATCCTGGGCCAGCAGTTGCCCAAACTGTGTCACCATCTTCAATACAAAGCCACTGTGGTGCAGCTGTTTTTAAATGTGCATAAGCCCAGCCATGTGTATGGACCACACCTTTAGGATTCCCAGTTGTTCCAGATGTATAGGATAAAAAGGCCATATCTTCTCTAAGGGTGTCTGCTTGTTCAAAGGATTCGGAAGCAGTTGCCATCTCAGTGTCCAAGTCAATCCAGTCCGGTTCAGTTCCACCAATCGTAAATCTGAGCAATGGCTGGGTTTTGTTGATATTTTCAAATTGATCCGCGTATGGATAATGACTTATTACACCCTTTACATCACCGTGTGTTATCCGATATTGCAAATCCTTTTCCTTTAACATTTCCGAACTTGGAATAACGACCAATCCCGCTTTTAAAGCAGCCAAATAAACGACATATGCTTCAATGAGTCGCGGTACGATGACAAGGACTACATCTCCCTTATTTAAGCCATTCCTAGCGAACACATTTGCCGCTTGATTCACTTTTCTCATTAATTGTTCATATGTAACTTGTTGGGTGTCACCTGCTTCATTCTCCCACTTTAATGCCACTCTGTTTGGATTCTTCGCAAAATGCTCCACTTCTGAGACTAGATTATACTTTTCCGGTGCAATCAAATCTTCCCGCTTCATGCTTCTCCCCCTAACAATATGTTATTTTTATCCCACAATATTAATTATACAAAATTATTAGATAATTTTGTATTATTATTCAGATACAATTATTTTTTACTATCTGGACCATAAAAAGAGAGCGTGGGGAAACCCCCACGCTCTCTGTAGCCATCGTATTAATTTTTTATTAACGAGAGAATCCGCCGCCTAATTGTGATTCAGCCATTGCTACCAGACGCTTTGTGATTTCACCACCAACAGATCCGTTAGCGCGTGAAGTAGTGTCAGCTCCAAGATTTACACCAAATTCAGAAGCAATTTCATATTTCATTTGGCTTAGAGCTTGTTCAACACCAGGAACCAATAATTGATTTGAGTTGTTGTTGTTTGCCATGTGATATCACCTCCTTGTGAGTATAGAATGTGTAGAACTTAAGAACTTCATTCTATCTTACAATTGGTAATTGTTCACAAATTGTTCGAATTTTACCTTCTTAAAATAATTCGCTAAATTCTGAGTGCTGTTTTTGATCCGGTTTGACGACAATTGTTTCTGTCCCCTGTACTGCTTCATGGATCAAGGGTTCAAAATCAAAAAAACTTTCAAAATGCTGAACCTTTTCTCTTTTTGGCTTTGTTTTCGGTGAGGAAGGTACAAAGATGGTACAGCAATCTTCAAAAGGCCTGTTTGAGATTTCAAGTGTATCAATTTCTTGCGCAATTTTTATAATATCTGTTTTGTCCATTGTAATCAATGGCCGCAAAATAGGAGTATTGGTTACTTCATTGATTGCAAACATACTTTCTAATGTCTGGCTCGCCACCTGACCTAGGCTTTCACCGGTAATAATCGCCAAACCTTCGTGTTTTTTTCGAATTTCATCTGTAATTCGCAGCATCATTCTTCTGGTGGATGTCATCGAGTAATTTTCTGGTATTTGTTCACGAATCGTTTGCTGAATATTTGTAAACGGGACAATATGCAATTTCAGTGAGCCATATATTTCAGCTAGTTTTTTTGAAAGATCAATGACCTTTTCTTTTGCCCTTTCACTAGTAAATGGAGGACTGAAGAAATGGACTGCTTCGACTTCTACTCCTCTTTTCATTGCCATATAAGCTGCAACAGGGCTGTCAATCCCACCTGAAAGCATGAGCATAGCTTTACCGCTTGACCCAACGGGAAGCCCGCCAGCACCTTGGATGGTTTGACATGAAAGATAAATGGCTTCTTTTCTGACTTCAATTCGTAAATTAATATCTGGATTTTTCACATTCACTTTCAACCCTGGGATATTCTGCAATAAATAGCCGCCGATGGTATGATTGATTCCATCAGTATCCAACTCAAACGATTTATCCGATCTTTTAGGTGTTATCTTGAAGGTTTGTCCATCCCTATAAAGAGAGCGAACTAATTCTAGCGAGCTCTGCTTTAATTCCTCCAAACCTCTTTCTACCTTAATCGCAGGGCTAAAAGACTGGATTCCAAAAATATTCTCTAATTTATCAATAACTTTTTCGCAAGCTTCACCATTTAATAAGACATACATCCGGTCACGGCCTGCTTCCACTTTCACGTTCGGAAAAGGAGCAAGCGCGATTCTTACACTTTTTTTTAACTTATCAACAAATTTATTACGATTTCTGCCTTTTGTTGAGATTTCACCATAGCGTATTAGTATTCGTTCGTATTCCATTTATTTCATTACCTTCCTTAATTGGTCTGCAGATTCTTTGAAGCCCTCTAAAGCCGTAATTGCTTCTTCTATACTATTTTCAAAGGAAAGACTTATTCTGATGGCACTTTCCGCTAACGTCTCAGGAACACCCATTTCTAGAAGCGTCTTACTAGGCGATTTTTTCTTTGAGGAACATGCACTTGTTGTTGAAACATAGATGCCTTTCTGCTCAAGCGAGTGGATAAATACCTCCGACTTAATTCCTTTTAGTGAAAAATTTATGATATGCGGGGCTGCATGTTCATGTGGCGTATGAATTTGAACATCTTCTATTTCAATTAATCCATTCCTGAGCATGCTTTGAATCTTCTTCATTCTTACTAACCCGGTTTCCGCTTTCGTTAAGGTCATCCTGAGTGCTTTGGCCATCGCAACTGCACCTGCCACATTTTCAGTACCGCTGCGAAGTTTCCGTTCCTGATTCCCCCCAGAAAATAATGGAGCGAGTCTTGTACCTTCACGAATATAAAGGGCACCAGTCCCCTTTAAACCATGAAATTTATGGCCGGATAGCGAGCAGAAATCCACCCTGCCTTCCTTTAGTAAAAGAGGAATTTTCCCTATACTTTGAACAGCATCCACATGGAATAAAATCGTCGGATATTTTTTTAATAGGTCACCAATTTCTTCTATCGGCTGAACCGTTCCAACTTCATTATTCACATGCATAATCGAAATTAAAATAGTATCTTTCCTAATCGCGCTTTCAAGGTCAGCGACACTAATCCTTCCGTACCGGTCCACAGGCAGGTAGGTAATCTCAAAACCCTCCTGTTCAAGCTGTTCCATCGCAGATCGTACGGATGGATGCTCTACACTTGATGTAATCAAGTGGCGTCCTTTATTTTTATGCAATAATGCAGTCCCTTTAATTGCTAAATTATTTCCTTCAGTGCCTCCAGAGGTAAAATAAATCTCGGAGGGCTTCACCTTTAGGAGCTTGCTCACTTGTTCTCGTGCCTGGGATAACAACTTTTCTGCTTGTGCACCCATATTGTGTAGTGAGGACGGGTTCCCATAATATTCACTCGATACTGTAACAAAAGAATCTAACACTTCTTTAAACGGTTTAGTCGTTGCACTATTATCTAAATAAATCATTTTTTCTCCTCCGAACTTCCGAACCATTGCACTTACAAAAATAAATCTTATCATAAAGATAAATAAAAGGAAAAACAAAAAACCGATTCAGCCAAAGAGTGCACTGATCGGTTTTTAATTATTTACTCACTGACAAATGAAGCTTTTATTTTTTTCAAAGCATCGGGATCAATAACGTCCAGTGTTGCTGCCGCTTGTTCAAGAGCCTGTTGGTAATCATAATGTCTAAACGCAATTTCTGCTTCCTTTAAGCCTTTAGCTACTGCTGGGTACTGGGTTTTATATCGATTCCCATATTGAATAGCTTTTTCTGCAAGCATCACATTTTCTAATAGTTCAATCGTTGAATTAGTAAGTTTATCCACTGTTAAAACAGCAATTTCTAAATACTGATTTAAAGCGGAAATGTTAAGCGGTTTTTCTTCAAGTTGGTATTTCACATTTTGAATACTCTCATTTGTATCCTCAAACAAATACTTATAATCCTCTGGTAAGCCTGGCACATTGCCCTTCGTCACGAGACGAACGGTTTCCCCCACCTTTTTTGTAAGTTCTTTAAGTGTCTCTCTTGCTTCAAATTCATCTTTCCTAAGGGCTTGGAGTTTTAAAGCAAAATCTTGCTGTCCCTCACGGATAATATCCAGCTGTTCTTTAATCTGAGCCAACTCTTCGCTTATGACGCTTTGTGCTATTTCGTTTAATTTTACTTTTTCTATTAGGATCTCAAAATGTTTATAGACACTAGAAAGTTCCTTTTCCAGATGACGCTGTGTTTCAAAATCACTATCGGACAACTGGTAACTTTCTTGAACATGAAGGAGTTCACTTGATAGATGACTATTTTCCTCATACGCGGAAAGGAGGAGATCACTAGCAATTTGTTCATTTTTTAACACAAAATGCTTAGCATGAACTTCTTTTTCCAATTGATCGAATAGGATATCGATTCTTTCCTTTATCTCTGCTATACCTTCCACTGCCTCGTCAATCTTCGTCGCTTCGATGAGTATTAAATTCTCAGACAGCTTTTCCTCTAAGCGTTTTAGCTCTTCATCCACGTTGATATGTTCTAAGTAATATTCTTGGCCAGACATTTCACGGTACCCTTCAAGAATATCGGATAGCTGATTCGGAAGAAGCGATTGACATTCAATTAATAACTGCGGGATTAATTCCATATCTTTTTTAATCGTCCCCAGCTGACTTTGAATCGACAAAACTACTTCACGGGCTTCAAGATAATTACCTTGTTCCGTTTTTTCATCAAATTCCTGAAACTTTTGTGACACGCCATTAAGTTGTTCTTCTAAAGACTTTTCTGAATTGCCAAAACTGTGGCGGTGGGCAAGCAGCATTTTCTTAGATTCCCGATACTGCTCTTTTAATCCCTCAATTTCAACACGGTTCTTTTCCTCGCTGCCAACCAATTCATGTAACTCTTCTAAAATACTTTTTATCTGATCCTCTGTTTCTTGTAACTTCCCAGCGATTGCTAGTTGGACACCTTTAGCTTTATTAAAACGATACCGATCTATGTACTCTTCTGCATCGAAAAGCATTTCTTCTAATTTAGGAAGTTGCACCGTAACAACCTCGTCCCACTGATTTCGCCAACGTTCGAAAAGCTCTTCCGTTTGACCTGTCATATTAAGCAGCTTAACCTTTGACATTTCATCCAGTACTGGACGATTCATTAAATCGATTTTCCAAGCTTCCAATCGATCCATTTCCTTAAAGTACTTTTTCTTAATTAGATACCCTACTACGATTAAGGCCAGTATTAGGATAAAAAATCCAATGAAAAATTTCACAAGTAAGCCCCCTATTTCCAAAAACATTCTTTCCAAATGCAGTTATCGTACATCTATTTTAAATGAATCTAATAATGTTCTGTTCAATGCTATTATGATACCATGTAAACGACATTTTTTGACTATTAATTTCATTTTTTTTGTAAAATAAAAAAAAATAGCGATTGCCGCTATTTTACGACTGCCCCTAATTTCCTTGGCACATCCGAACATAATGTTTTATCAATCCATAAATTTATATCTTTTAAATATTTCTGTTCAAAAAATGGTTCATTAGGAAAAACATATAACACTTCCCTCATGTAATGGGTGTTCATAAATGGCATCATAAGTAGTCCTTTTAATTGAATAATTAAATAGGGAATCGAATGAGGACGAAACTCATTCCATTCAAAACCCCTCTCAAAGATTAATTGAAAATAGTATTTTTCTTTAAGTAAATAAGTAGACATGATTTCTCTTACTATTTGTGAGTCCATCGACATTTCTCGGTAAACCAAACTAGCCAATTTACTATTTTCACATTGATAGTGTAATAAATCCGCGACAATTCGTTTTAAACATTCCTTTGCTCCCCTTTCAATGGATGCATAGGCTTCTTCCATCTTACTAATATATTGTTCAAAAAAATGCGTAAAGCAATATTCTAATAGACCTGGTTTGTTTTCAAAATGGTAGGCAATGGTTGCCGTATTTACGTTAGCAAGACGGGCGATATCCCTTATGGACGTTCCTGTATAACCATTGGACGTAAACAATGTGATAGCAGCCTTTACTATTGCTTCTTTAGCATTTTTCTTCATAATAGTGGCCCCTTTCTGGAATACCCGATAATCCCCTTACTTAAAAATTCTTTGTTACACGACAGATTCCTTTATAAAATTATCGACAAAGTCTGCTTATATTCCTGTAAATTTGATAAAATACTTATATTAAATTGTTGAAACAAAGGGGAAATTTCATGTTTAACGTCGAAATGTATTCAGGGAGCCGCGAAGAAAATTATAATCTTGTCATAAAACAGTTGCATGCTCTCATTCATGATGAGGACAATCAAATCGCCAATCTTAGCAATGCAAGTGCCCTGCTGAATCAATTTCTTGATCGAATTAATTGGGTTGGATTTTATTTAATGGATAAAAACCGACAGCTTGTCCTGGGGCCATTCCAGGGTCTTCCTGCGTGTGTCCGAATTCCGGTTGGTAAAGGGGTTTGTGGAACGGCTGCCTTAAAACAGGAAACGGTTCTAGTTGCTGACGTTCATCTGTTTCCAGGCCACATTGCCTGTGATGCTGCGTCCCAATCAGAAATTGTCGTTCCGTTGATAAAGGATGGAGAGCTACTTGGTGTTCTTGATATTGATTCCCCAGAAAAGAATCGCTTTGATGAGTTAGATCAACAAAAACTAGAAGAGTTTGTGGCTGTTCTGGTTGAACATATATAGAAAAACCACAGAGGAAGTTTCCCAAAGGGGTGCGTTTTGGGGTGCTTTATTATTAAAAGACAAAAGAATTAACGTATGAATGGGCATACGTCTTTTTCTTTATTCATAAAGGTTTCTTTCAGGTTAAGCACTCGAGCTAATAAATAACCGGAAAAATTCCGCTTATTTAGAAATTATCATTAAAAATAACCAAAATAGGCGGAGAAATTCCGCCTATTGACTCGAAAAACGTGAAAATGAGAGATTTTGCCTTGCATAAGCGGAAAAACTTCCCTTATTTACCCCGAAACGAGCTTCGTTATGCATTTAACCGGAAATTCTCCGCCTATTTACTTTTATGCTCTTTCTATTATATCTTATCCAGCGCTTGTTCGAGGTCTTCTTGAAGATCCTCCCATGCTTCTAGGCCAACAGATAGCCGCAGCAAGGTATCATCAAAGCCCATTTTTTTTCGTTCTTCCTCTGGTACAACTGCATGGGTCATCGTCGCAGGATGTTGGATTAATGACTCAGCATCACCGAGACTAACAGCAATTTTTATTAATTGGAGTTGATTCATCAACTGTTGTGCTGTTTCCTTTGTTCCCTTGATTGTAAAAGAAATAAGCCCGCCTGGTTGTTTCATTTGATTTTTTGCAATTGAAAAATCTTGATGCTCTGGATCGCCAGGAAAATAAACTGTTTCGATTTTCGGATGGTCTTTCAAAAATCGAAACAATTTCCTGGCATTTTCACAGTGGCGGTCCATGCGTAGTGGCAGTGTTTTCATCCCTCTTAATAAAAGCCAAGCATCAAAAGGTGAGATAATCCCACCAATGTCTTTTTGGGTCGTCTTTGATACTTGTCTAATAAACTCCTTCTTTCCAACGACAAGCCCCGCAATGACATCTCCATGTCCGCAGATATATTTGGTTGCACTATGAATGACAACATCGCACCCAAGTGTTAGAGGGGTTTGAATATAGGGGGAACAAAATGTGTTATCCACCACAACAGGAATCCCTTTTTCATTCGCCACCCTCGCCACTAATTCTAAATCTACCAACTTCATGGTAGGATTTATCGGCGTTTCAATATAGATACATGCGGTGTTTGGACGGAGTTCTTGTTCTAATAAATCCGCCGAGTTCATTAAAGAAAAGTGGTGGTCGATACCATATTTCTCTTTTAATAGCTCTAACAAACCAAAGGTACAACCATATACTCCTTGTGAACAAAGAATATGATCCCCCGTCTTTGTTAAGGCCACTAACACTGCACTGACGGCTGCCATTCCAGACGAAAACGCTAAGCCCGCTTCACCTTGTTCAAGAACGGCGATCCTGTCTTCCAATATTTTCACGGTTGGATTTCCCAAGCGTGAATAAATAAATCCCTCTTCCTGACCGGCAAACCTTCTTTCCCCTTGTTCGGCGTTGGCAAAAATGAAGGTGGATGTTTGATATAAAGGGGGAACTAAACTGTCTTGATGTTCATCCGCCTTGTAGCCTGAATGAATAACTTCCGTTTCAAACCGCGATTTCTTTTTCTCCATTTTTAATTCCTCCTGTTTGAAAACGTTTGCATTTTGTTAATTTATAATATGTCAGTTTGATAAATATCGTTAGGGCACTCTTCATATGAGTGCCCTCTCCTAACAAACTCTAATACTTTGCTTTTGAATGACAACCTTGTTCTTTCCTGTCCCCTTTGCAATATAAAGGGCTTCATCTGCCCTTTTAAATAGGTAACTGTAGGCATCAACCTGCTCCTTATTCCAATAAGAAACACCACAAGACACCGTAATATGCGGCACAGAGGATTCAGCAATTTTTTTTACTAATCTTTCAGCTACAGCCGCCCCTTTGTCTAATGGAACTTCCGGAAGATAAAGAGCCAACTCTTCCCCACCCCAGCGGGCACCGATATCTTCTCCACGAATATTGTTTTTTATCAATTTTGCAACCTGTACTAGAACTTGATCTCCCACCTGATGGCCATATGTATCATTTATTTCTTTAAAATTGTCAATATCGAGCAGGATAAAAGTACCTTCTCCGGACTCTTTCATTGACCCCTGAATCCTCTCATCTAAAAATTTACGTGAATAGAGCTTTGTTAGATGATCGGTAATAATCATATGCTCCAACTCTTCTCTGAGCATGGAATTGGTTAGTGCAAGCGATGAATGATGAATAAGAGACTGAAGGAGTTTAAATGTATCAAAAGAAAAGAAATAGGGCTTTTGATGCATTACAATGGAAAAACCTTTTAATTTTTCGCTATGAATCATTGGCACTGCAAGAATCGAATGAAATCTTGGTGTATTTTTTATGTTTTGGAGGTTGAAATCTCCAATAAATAAAGGATTTTTTTCTCTTTCAATTTTTCCCTTTAAATAATCAATATAAAATTTGGCTTGTGGTGTGTAAAAGTAAGGAGTTGAACCTGGGAGTATTTTCACCTTAGCATGTTCGTTTGTGAATAAGAAAAATCCAACTTCTTGTGCATCAATGGATGAAATGATTTTTTCTGACATATATGTCATTGTATCAACTAATCGCAAGTTAGAATTTAAGCAATGCGAAGTTTCGTTGATGAATTGTAAATTGGCAATTTCCTGCCTTGATTGTTGATAAAGATAGGCATTTTCCAAGGAACAACCAGCAGCACTCGCAAGTAAACAAATAAATTCCACCTCAAACTCATCGAATTCATCCGTGGTTGCTGACACTACCTGTAAGACACCATAGGTTACTTGTTTTCCTTTGAGGGGGGCATAAATAATCGCATGGTCACCAGTTGCAGAATACTCAAATTGAAGTTCTCCTGATCCATATGCTTTAATAGCTGCAATATTTTCACTATCATATTCAAGTTCAATAATCGGAAGTTCATTATGACTATATGTATCCTGTGAAAGTAATAAGGAAAAGGAGGAGTCAGGATATAATTCTTTCAAAATAACACATAATTCACCTAAAAGGTTCTCTACATCTAAAGATGAATGTAGTGTTTCTGTAATCTCTATTAATTGTTTGTATCTTTTTATTTGCCACTGTAAATCACACTCGAGAATATCCATTTAGGTTTCACCCGATCTAATTCCAGATATATACATAGTCTCTTAATTATAGTTAATGTTCAGACATTTTGGCGATATTAATTTGTATAAATTATTAACTTTTATTAAAATAATGTTTCTTACAAAATTCGTTTGTACTTACTTCTTTAAAAATATTCTTGACTTTGGAGGAATAAAAATTATATAATACTTTTTGTGTAAAATATTGCAGCCTATTGTGTTCACTTTGAATAGTTTCATTTTATTCCTCATATTTAAATGATGGTGTATCTCGTAACCCTTAGCTGCAAGGGCGAAGGTGCATGAAAATAAAATGGCTGTCAAAGAGTCTCATAACGGTTTTTATTTTACCAAAATAAAAACACGAAGGAGGAGTCATTCATGGCTCGTTATACTGGCTCTAGCTGGAAAATTTCCCGTCGTCTTGGAATCTCTCTAAGCGGCACAGGTAAAGAATTAGAAAAGCGTCCTTACGCTCCTGGACAACATGGTCCAAACCAACGCAAAAAGCTTTCTGAATACGGATTACAATTACAAGAGAAGCAAAAGCTTCGTCATATGTATGGCGTAACTGAGCGTCAATTCCGTAATCTTTTTGATAAAGCTGGCAAATTAGCTGGTATCCACGGTGAAAACTTCATGGTTCTTCTTGAATCACGTCTTGACAACGTTGTATACCGTTTAGGTTTAGCACGTACTCGTCGTGGAGCACGTCAATTAGTTAACCACGGCCACATCTTAGTTAATGGTTCACGAGTTGATATCCCATCATTCCGCGTAACTCCTGGTCAAACAATCAGTGTTCGTGAAAAATCACGTAACCTTGATGTGATCAAAGAAGCAATCGAAGTAAACAACTTCGTTCCTGACTTCTTAACTTTTGATGCTGACAAATTAGAAGGTACTTTCACTCGCTTGCCTGAGCGTTCTGAATTACCTGCTGAAATTAACGAAGCTCTTATCGTTGAATTCTACTCACGTTAATTGAATTGCTTATTAAAAAGCAATCACAAAAGCCCTAGAAACCGCGTTATATCAACGTTTCTAGGGCTTTTTTTTCACTCCGGTAATAGCATGACGGTGATATCTATGTTCTATATATGATAAGGTACATAAACAAGAGACAAAAAAAAAACAGAAAAATATTCTGTTTTTTTCTCCGTGGAGAATTAGTATTTGTTTAGCTCCTTAATCGGAGTTTGAATGATAACTGGATTCTTTTTAGGCTTCAACCATTTCAAGATGTTTACAACATTCTTTTGAGAAGTTGAGGTACATCCGAGCGTGTAGCCACTTCCAATGTGGAAGAAGATAGCACTGCCTTTATCCGGAGTTCGTTGTGTATTGTAGTTAATAACGAAACCGTAGGTGTAAGCTGAGATATTCATGTTTTCAGCACTCTTCCATTGACCTCGTGTTTAACATTGCAACTAAGATTGCAAATCCTTTTTTAAACATCTACTTTCATACTCCATTCTAGTCATGATAACTTATTTATTTTTTATAATATAACGATTATATCATTCTATTTTACTAGGAATTAACATATTTAAAAGGGCTGTCCTGGCCCTTTTTTGTTTTCCCCAAGAGGATACTTGTTTGAACGAGAGTAAACTACCTAGGGAATAGTCTGCCGTTTGTCTCCATTTGCAAAGCATAGAGGAATTTTTTGATGTCGATTCGGGTAGTTGTGGTATGGTTTTTTCCCTCCAGTTCGAGCATCTTCATTCTTACTTGGGTGTAGTCAAACAATTTGGATGAGTAGTACTCAAATGTTGGGTTGGCATAATCGGTTAATCCCAGTGAAGCAAGATGCTCGAGCACCTGTTGGAGGATTCGGCGGATCCGTTGTTCCACAGCCTTGGCTTCTTTTCTAATTTCCTCCGGAGAGACGGAAGAACCAAGCCGCTTTTTGGCCGCTCGCTCATAAAGATCCTTCATAGGCGGGAGCTCCCGATTCCCCTCCATGTCCCATTGATGTAAAATTTCTAGAAGATTCAACAAATCCTTTTCACCGTTTTTGCCAACAATTCCAAGTTCAAGCAAGATGCTTTTGGCAGAGGACGGAAACATGGGTTGTTTACTTGGGAGGTCGTTCTCAATCTGCCGTTTTTTTGTATTATGCGTAGTTAAAAAGCTTAATGACTTTTGAATGTTATGAAGTGATTTTTCCAGTAAAAGATAGTCACTCACTTTCTTAATGACACTTACCACCTCAAGTCGGTTTATCGGCTTGGTGATATAATGCACGACACCTAGGGAATACGCTTCACTAATCATATCCTTCGTTTCGACTTGGGAGATCATGATGATTTTTCCCCGAAAGGAGGGAGCAATTTCTCTGACTGTCTCAATCCCGTCCCTAATGGGCATGAGAAGGTCAATCATTAATATATCAACTTCCTGTATATCGAGGGTATGTGCATCTACTTCAGACCCGTCAGCTGCCTCCCCCACAACCGTACCCAATCCCTCTTCTTCAATAATATTGGATAACATCCCTCTGATAGTTGGGGTATCATCGACAATAAAAAATTTCACTGTATATCACCCCTTTTTCGTTAAATTCACAACCGGAAGCTGAACTTCAAAGGTGGTTCCATTTTCTTTTGAGGACTCTATCAGGTTAATTTTACCATCAAGATCTTCAATGACATTTTTTGTGTAGGATAAACCTATTCCATTAGAAGCGATTCCGGCCTGGTCAAATTTCGTCGTAAAGCCTGGTTCAAAAATATACACTTTGTTTTTATTTGATATCCCGTTTCCATTATCCTTTATAGTTATTTTGACTAGGTCTTGAACCTTTTCAGCCGTTACCACAATCTGCCCCTCCTGATCGATGGCTTCCACAGCATTGGCGACAAGATTATTGATTAGGGAAAGGAGGATAAAAGTGCGGTACTCCGGATGTTCACCGGAAATTCCTACTTGGAAATCAATCGTTTTCCGAAGCAACTCACTATAATTTTTATTCGAGATAGTTGCAACAGAAATGATTTCCTGAATGTTCATAAAATCATCCAATTTTTCTTTGGTCATTAATTTGGACAAACCAGCATATATACGTTGATTATCTTTTTTAATCTCGTGTAATTCCCCGGCGATTTTCAGCATCGCTTGTGCTTGATTCTGATTGTTTAGAGCTTTTAAATCACGATATATTGCATAGCAGTCGCTAGTTAACTTCTCCGCATCTCTCGCTGATTTTTCCAATTGAAACATTTCTACATACAAATTTGAGACTAATAGTAAAACCTCTTCGGTCCTCTTTTTTTGCTGCTCTTCAGCCAACCTAGTTTCCCGCACTAAGATGGTATTGAAAAAACCAAGGACAAAGAAGCTGCGGATAATTGCTACCCCTATAATAATCAAGAAACTCGAGGTTGTCATTTTCATATCGGTTGTAAAATGACGAATGGTCATTTCGGTAACATTCCCCATGATTTCGAGCACCATGCCAAGCAGACCAATGAGAAGCGGCTGATGATACAATTTCTTTACCTTGAAAATATGAAAAAACATGCCAAAAATCATGTAATAAAAAAACACGGGAAAATGGATTGGGAATTCGAATGAGCCAACCTGTACCTTGTCCAGAATAATCCGAAAGCAAACAACTGCACTTCCCGTTAAAAAGCCAGCTAAAACAGGATGGATTTTTCGTGACCATAATAAAATGAAAAAGAATACAGTTGTACTCATACTGAATCTTAAAGCAGCTCCGCTTAAGGGGTAAAACTTCAATTCTCCAGTAATGGGCACAGCAATAATCATAAATAAATACGCTAATAATTTATCGCGAATACAATTACTCCCTTTCTATCGTAAAAAAAATATTATAAATTGTAAAAATATTTTTATCCACTTTGTAGTTTTTTGTAGTTTATCGTAGTACTACAGGTATGATGTAAATGTTGGAAACGTTTACAGAATATATTCTACTATAATACTATCAAAAAACTTAACGATGGGAGAGAAGCGAGTGAAAAAAATTAGTTTAGCATGGCAAATTTTTATTGGTTTAATTCTTGGGATTATTGTTGGTGCCATTTTTTACGGAAATCCACATATTGAGGAATTTTTACAGCCGATTGGAAACATCTTTTTACGATTAATTAAAATGATTGTCGTGCCGATTGTTATTTCATGCCTTGTTGTCGGTGTGGCAGGTACGGGTGATATGAAATCGTTAGGGAAGCTCGGCGGAAAAACGCTCCTTTATTTTGAAATTATTACAACACTCGCAATCATTGTTGGATTATTAATCGCCAATGTTTTCCATCCAGGTACAGGCGTGGACCGTTCACAACTCGTTAAATCGGACATCAGCTCCTATGTAACGACTGAAAAAGCAACGGAGGCACACTCTCATATTGATACAATTGTGAATATCGTACCGACTAATGTGGTGCAGGCGTTCGCAAACGGGGACATGTTGGCCATTATTTTCTTCTCCGTAATGTTTGGACTTGGCGTTGCAGCAATCGGTGAAAGAGGCAAGCCGATTATCACGTTTTTTAGGGGTACAGCTGATGCGATGTTCTATGTAACCAATCAAATTATGAAGATTGCTCCATTTGGGGTGTTTGCCTTAATTGGGGTTACGGTTTCAAAATTTGGGTTGGAATCATTAATACCGCTTGGAAAATTGGTTTTGACCGTTTATGGCGCAATGATATTCTTTATTATTGTCATTCTTGGCATCGTTGCGAAAATAGCCGGCTATAATATTTTTAAACTATTAGCTTACTTGAAAGACGAATTAATTTTAGGGTATTCCACAGCAAGTTCGGAAACCGTCCTTCCGAAAATTATGGAAAAAATGGAGCGAATCGGCTGTCCGAAAGGGATTACTTCATTCGTGATTCCGACTGGCTATTCCTTTAATCTCGATGGTTCAACCTTGTACCAAGCGATTGCAGCACTGTTCATCGCTCAAATGTATGGCATTCATATGAGCATTGGACAACAGATTACATTAGTCCTTATTTTAATGATTACCTCAAAAGGAATTGCAGGTGTCCCTGGTGTTTCAATTGTCGTCCTGCTTTCAACCTTAGGAAGTGTCGGTATTCCAGTCGAGGGCTTGGCGTTTATTTTAGGCGTAGACAGGCTGCTGGACATGGCCCGTACATGTGTAAACATTGTTGGTAACTCACTAGCTGCTATTGTTATCACTAAATGGGAAGGTCATGAAGTTAAAGAACACATCGAAGAACAGGCTGCCTAAGCTGTCATATGGGAAAAGACAAGGCACAACTAGTGATGAATAGCTAGTTGTGCCTTTTTGGTTTTTATAGATGTTGGTAACGGGGCTTTGTCTATCGTCGGTTGACCCATTGGATTGATTTCCGATATAAATACACTAATTTAACACGTTGTTACAAGGATTCATTTCAGCCAAAAAAAGGGCTTTGAACCCAAAGCCCTTTTCCTATTAGTATTTGATTAATGTGTACTTCTTCTTACCTCTTCTAACAATTGTAAATTGTCCTTCAATCCGATCTGTTTCTGCTAATACATAAGCGGTATCTGTGATTTTTTCGCCATTAACTGTGACGGCACCATTTGAAATGTCTTCCCGTGCTTGACGCTTGGATGGAGAAATTTTCGCCGCAACTAAAAGGTCGACCAAATTCTCCTCATTTTGTGAAGTATATGCTGGTACATCTTTAAAACCCTGCGCAATTTCCATCGCTGAAAGACTGCTTACATCCCCACTAAATAATGCCTGAGAAATTTTGATTGCCTGCTGTAAGGAATCTTCTCCATGGATCAAACGAGTCATTTCTTCTGCTAATACCTTTTGGGCCTTACGAAGATGAGGCTCTTCTTGAACAGCCTTCTCTAATTGTTCAATTTCCTCGTGCGAAAGGAATGTGAAAATCTTTAAGTATTTAACAACATCGGCATCTGCGGTATTAATCCAGAACTGGTAGAACTCGTAAGGCGTTGTTTTTTCAGGATCTAACCAAATCGCACCGCTTTCCGTTTTCCCAAACTTAGTACCGTCTGCCTTTGTCACAAGCGGAATCGTTAACCCATATGCCTTAGAGCCTTCTGGTTGAACTTTACGGATTAATTCCAACCCTGTAGTGATATTCCCCCACTGGTCACTTCCTCCGATTTGCAATTTACAGTTATGGTTCTCATACAAATGAAGGAAATCCATCGCTTGTAAAATGGTGTATGTGAATTCAGTGAATGAAATTCCTGTCTCAAGGCGATTGGCAATAGTGTCTTTTGCAAGCATATAATTCACGCCGATATGTTTACCAATATCACGCAAGAATGTAACGACATCCATAGAGCCTGCCCAATCATAGTTATTAACCATAATAGCCCCATTTTCGCCTGCAAATTCGAAAATAGATTCAAGCTGCTTCTTAATTCCCGCTACGTTATCTTGAACTGTTTCAAGAGTTTGCAGCTTTCGTTCTTCGCTTTTTCCACTTGGGTCACCAATTAATCCTGTTGCTCCGCCAACTAAGACAATCGGACGGTGTCCATGCTGTTGAAATCTTCTTAATGTTAAAAACGGCAGTAAATGGCCGATGTGCATACTATCTGCGGTTGGGTCGACACCGCAATACAAAGAAATTGGCTCCTTACTTAAGGTATCCTTTAACCCCTCTTCATCCGTTTGCTGGTAAATAATCCCTCTCCAAGTCAAATCTTGTAATAAATCCATAAATATTCCCTCCAATAATGTAAAAAAATAAAAACGCCCCTGCAAAATGCAGGGACGTAAATTTACGCGGTACCACCCAGCTTGAGGAATAGGAACATTCCTCCAACTCATAAAATTAACGGTTTAGACCGTTCTCCACTACTGTCAATCAATCTTCACAGAGAAAGCTCAAGGACGTAATTCATTCTTCTATATGTATCAGCTTGCACCACCGCTGACTCTCTACAAACAGGGATAGAAGAACTACAGTTGGTTCCCTTCATAGCTTTTTATTAAATTAATGTATAGCTTTTTTTACCATAATTATAGTTACTTGTCAAACACAACTGGAAATTTCAGATAATGTAGAACTTTGTCAGTTTTTATACCTTTGATATGCTATAATGTATGTGATTTTAGATGAGGTGATACTATAGATGGTTGAAAAATTACAAGCATGGCTCGAAAAATCAAAATCCGTACTGAACATATTTACCCATAGAAAAACGGTTAAAAGTGCAAGAATCACATATCAAGTCGTTTGGAATCTGTTTCTCCTTGTACTAACAGTAGTAATTCTGGGTGGATCATTTGCAACAGGTGTCGGTGCTGGTTATTTTGCCTCACTTGTTAAAGATGAACCTGTCCGATCCTATGACAGCATGAAAAAGGACATTTATAACTACACGGAAACATCTGAGTTATATTTTGCTGATAATAAATATCTTGGAAAACTCCGTACAGATTTAGAACGAGAAGAAGTAAAGCTAGAAGATGTATCCGATTATTTGGTGAACGCAGTTGTTGCGACTGAAGACGAATACTTCTACAAACATAAAGGTGTCGTACCAAAAGCCGTATTTCGGGCAGTCTTCCAAGAAGTGACAAACTCCGCGGTACAATCCGGCGGTAGTACCTTAACACAGCAATTAATTAAAAATCAAATTTTAACCAATGAAGTTTCATTTCAAAGAAAAGCGAGTGAAATATTACTTGCCCTTCGTTTAGAGAAATTTTTTGATAAAAAGGAAATTTTGGAAGCTTATCTAAACGTGTCTACGTTAGGAAGAAACTCGTCAGGACGAAATATTGCTGGTGTCCAAGCAGCGGCAAAAGGAATCTTTGGTAAAAAGGCAAGTGATTTAACACTACCACAAGCAGCCTTCATTGCAGGATTGCCTCAAAGCCCATTCGGATATACGCCTTTCACAAGAGAAGGGACGATAAAAGAACCAAAATATCTTGAACCAGGTCTTACAAGGATGCAAACGGTCCTAAAAAGAATGTTTGATGGTGGCTATATCACCCAAAAGCAGTATACAGAGGCCTCTGCCTATGATATTAAGAAGGATTTTATCAAACCTGTCGCAAATCCACTCGAAAAATATCCTTGGCTAACAGTCGAAATTGAAAAGCGTTCCACTGAAGTTTTAACTACCGTCTTAGCGAAAAATGATGGGATTTCAGAAAAAGAGTTAAAGAACGATGATAATCTCGCTTATAAATATCAAATTTTAGCTAGAAATGCTTTGCGTCAAAATGGATACAAGATTCATTCGACGATTGACAAAAAAATCTATGATGCTATGCAGAAGGTAAAAGATAATTATCAATATTACGGACCTGATAAACCTCAAGAAAAAAAGGATCCAGAAACTGGAGAGGTCAAAACTGTTATGGAACCTGCTGAGGTGGGAGCAGAGCTGATTGAAAACAAAACTGGAAAAATTATCAGTTTTGTGGCTGGAAGGAATTATGATGATCAACAGCTTAATCACGCAACCAATGCCATTCGACAAAACGGCTCCACAATGAAACCGCTTCTAGTGTATGCACCTGCGATTGAGTTAGGAAAAGCAGCTCCAGGCACACCGCTGCCAAACGTAGCATTAGCTTTAGCGCCCGGCAGAAGTGATCCATGGCCGCAAAACTATGACTATCGCTATAGCGGATTGGTTTCAGCACGATATGCTCTGGCGAAATCTTATAACGTTCCTGCTGTTAAACTATACAAGAGTATAGTCGAGCAGCGTCCTGCCAAGTATCTTGAAAAAATGGGATTTACCTCTTTACGAAAAGACGATTATACAAATCTAGCTACCTCGATTGGCTCGATGACAAATGGGGTAACAATTGAAGAAAATACCAATGCATTCAGCACCTTCGCTAACAATGGTAAATTTATTGATGCTTATATGATTGATAAAATTGTTGATAAAAATGGCAAGGTTATCTATCAGCATCAGGTAACACCCGTTAAAGTCTTTAAACCTCAAACAGCTTATTTAACCCTCGATATGATGCGAGACGTTGTTAAAATGGGGACGGCAGCAGGTGTTAGAAGCCAGTTAAACTTTAGCAGCGACTGGGCAGGGAAAACAGGAACAGGAAATCAATATATTGACTCCTGGTTTGTTGCTTCAAACCCTAATGTCACCTTTGGTCTTTGGAGAGGATATGATACACCAAAATCGCTTCAGACATCTGGAATGTCTTATAGTGCACGGACCAATAACTTATGGGCAAAGTTAATGAACGCTGCCTATAAAATTAGGCCAGATTTAATTGATCCAGACAAGTCATTTAAAATGCCAAAAGGAATCGTGAAACGCTCCTATTGTGCTGTTTCAGGAATGCTTCCATCTAAAGCTTGTTCAAAAGCAGGTTTAATCGAAAGTGATTACTTTAATGTCAATAATGTACCTACAAAAGTCGACGATAGCTTAATTGAAGCAAACTATGTCACTGTAGGTAACAAAAAATATTTAGCCTTAGACTCTACACCAAAAGAGTTTTCCCAATTTGGTCTCATATTAAATCCTGATTTTATTAAGCGGATTGTTGGAAGTAACTTCCACAATTATAGTCAACTGATTCCACAGAAGGATCGTTGGGGAAAAATTCTTGTTTCAACCGCAAGAATGTACGATAACGGAAAAACTCCTGCTAGTGTTAGCGTAAACGCAAAAGGAAATACCTTATCATGGTCAGCCTCAGGGGATAAGGATGTTGTTGGTTACCGCATCTATCAAGGTGGGGCAAGTGCTAAAAAAGTAGGAAGTGTAGTCAATGGTTCTAAGCGGTCATTTAAAGTGGGGACCGGATCTTTCTATGTAACAGCAGTTGATATTGCCGGCAGGGAGTCTGCTCCATCGAATTTAGTCGATGCAGGAGTGATTATACCAACGGAACCAACGGAACCAACGATCCCCGTTGTACCGAATGACCCAAACGTTCCAACTCAGCCGAATCAACCGAATCAACCGACTAATCCACCAACGCCGTAAATAATTAAAACGCACCGACAGCAATGTGTCGGTGCGTTTTATTATTTTCCTATTGTTCGGCTGGTTTTTAATCTTCCATCGTAGAAAGATCACCAGTTGGAAGGTTTAGTTCCCACGCCTTTAGAACCCGTCTCATGATCTTACCGCTTCTTGTTTTTGGCAGTTTATCACGGAAGTCAATTTCACGTGGAGCAGCGTGAGCGGCTAGTCCTTTTTTGACAAACTGACGGATATCTTCTTTTAGTTCGTCTGTAGCTGAGTAACCGTCCCGTAGTGCTATAAACGCCTTAATGATTTCCCCGCGAACTGGGTCTGGTTTACCGATGACGCCAGCTTCTGCAACGGCAGGATGCTCGACAAGCTTGCTTTCTACTTCAAACGGTCCAACACGCTCACCTGAAGTCATAATGACATCATCTACACGGCCTTGGAACCAGAAATAGCCATCCTCGTCCATGTAAGCTGAATCGCCTGAGACATACCAGTCACCTGGCATAAAGTAAGATTCATATTTCTCAGGGTTATTCCAAATTGTATGCATCATGGAAGGCCAGCCCTTTTTAATCGCAAGGTTCCCCATCCGGTATGGAGGCAGTTCGTTTCCTTGATTATCAACAATCGCTGCCTCTACACCTGGAATTGGTTTCCCCATGGAACCAGGCTTAATTTCCATACAAGGATAATTACTAATCAGCTGCGCACCAGTTTCTGTCATCCACCAGTTATCATGAATGCGCTTGTTGAATACTTTTGCCCCCCATTTAACTACCTCTGGGTTTAAAGGCTCTCCAACACTCAGGACGTGGCGGAGGCTGCTTAAGTTGAATTTCTTCACCAACTCATCACCTGCACCCATTAACATCCGGAACGCCGTTGGTGCGCTGTACCAGACCGTTACTCCAAAGTCTTCAATCATTTGATACCAAGCTTCTGGACTAAACCGCCCTCCTACAATCACATTTGATGTTCCTGTAAGCCATGGTCCAAAGATTCCGTATGTTGTCCCTGTTACCCAGCCTGGGTCAGCTGTACACCAGTATACGTCGTCTTCTTTTAAATCGAGCACCCATTTTGCTGTTTGATAATGCTGAATCATGGCATTATGTACATGCAGTACGCCCTTTGGTTTCCCAGTAGACCCGGATGTATAATGCAGGATGAGACCATCGGTTCTGTCTACCCATTCAATTTGAAGATCTTTACTTGCAGATTCAAATTTTTTCAGAAAGTCAATGTATGGTCCTTGTTCATCTACATTCCCACCAATAAGGAAAATAGACTTAAGAGCTGGCAGCTCTTGAACAGGTACACGTTCCAACAGTTCAGGGGTGGTAACTAAAACCTTCGCCTCACTGTCTTGCAAGCGGTCCCTGACAGCCCCTTCCATAAATGCCTCAAATAATGGTCCAACAATTGCCCCAAGTTTGATGGCACCTAATACCGTAAAATAAAGTTCAGGAGAGCGCGGCATAAAAATAAAGACACGGTCGCCTTTATCGACATCCCCGAATGTTTTTAAAACATTGCCCGCTTTGTTTGATAGTTCTTTCATTTCCTTAAAAGTATACTTTTCATTTCTTGAACCATCTCGATAATATAGGGCTACTTTATTTTTCCGGAAGGTTTTCGCGTGACGGTCGATGGCCTCATAAGCCATGTTGACAAGACCTGTTTCACTCCATGTAAATTCCCCTTCCGTTTCTTTCCAATCAAAATCCCTATACTTTTCTTGATAATTTACTAGATTATGATCCCCTTGTACGACTGGTAACGCTTCCACTTTCATTCAATCTCCCCCTTTGAACTTATTTTAAAATTACTATAGTACAAATATATACTATTCGCAATTTTTTAAAAAGTAAATTATATACATTTTTTATTTTTACTTACTAAATGCCTAGAAAAATATTATTTTTATCTTACAGAAAATTTTGTGAAGTTACTTATCATTGATAGATTTTATGTATAATAGAATTAATATTGATGGATTTTCCCAAGGTAGGTGATCGTATGGAACACAAAAAGACATACAATGCCAAACAATTAAAAACACCCCATGGTTCTATAATTATTGAAGGACCCATTAATGCAGATAAACTGGCAGGATTTGATTTCCATGAAGACCTCGTTGCATTCCGCCAGCCCCCGCAGCAGCATCAGGCCTTAATTGGAATAGCAAACCTTCCAGAAGGCAGAATTATTATCGCCAGACATCAAAATACTATTGTCGGCTATGTGACCTTCCTATACCCTGATCCGCTTGAACGATGGTCAGAGGGCAAAATTGAAAATTTAATTGAACTAGGCGCAATCGAAGTCATTCCAAAATATAGGGGCTGTTCTGTGGGTAAAAATCTTCTTATCGTCGGCATGATGGATGATGCGATGGAAGATTACCTCATTATCACGACAGAGTATTATTGGCACTGGGATTTAAAAAGTACCAAGTTGAATGTGTGGGAGTACCGGAAAGTTATGGAGAAAATGATGAATGCAGGTGGTCTTGAATGGTATGCAACCGATGATCCTGAAATTTGCTCGCACCCTGCCAACTGTCTCATGGCACGGATGGGGAAAAGGATCGATCAAGAAACCATCCAAAAATTTGACCGCCTCAGATTTATGAACCGGTTTATGTACTAACTCAATGTTAAATGCTTAAGAAAAGGAGGATGTTCAAATGATAATAGAACAAATTATGAAAACAGATGTCGCCACACTCCTTCCGACAGATACCATTGCAGACGCCATTCAATTAATGGAATCAAGAAAAATACGCCATATCCCTATTATCAACCATGAAAAACATTTAGTGGGCCTTGTAACAGTGGCAAAAATCCATGAAGCAACTCCATCTATTTTCCATGCGAATGAGCATCCAGAAGATATAAAAAAACCACTTAACTCAATTATGGAACGAAACGTTATTACCGGTCATCCCTTAGATTTTGTAGAGGAAGTAGCTGGCGTTTTTTATGAACATAAAATCAGTTGTCTTCCTATCATCAATAATGGGGAATTAGTCGGAATCGTGACTGAAACCGATTTACTTTGGACAATGGTGGAATTAACGGGTGCCCATCAGCCAGGTTCTCAAATTGAAATCAAGGTTCCTAATCTTGCCGGTAAACTTAGTGAAATAACCACTGTGATTAAGCAACGGAATGCAAATATTCTGAGTGTCCTCGTTTACCCTGATAAGTTGGATGATCAGTTTAAAATACTTGTGATTAGAGTACAGACAATGAATCCCACTTTATTAATTCAAGATCTTAAACAGGCGGGTTTTCACGTACTTTGGCCTAATCTGCCGGGGATTTCACTATGAGTGATAAGTGTTCCTTCGTATTTTCAGATGAGCTTCTGAAATACAAATTCAGTAATCAACATCCTTTTGACCAATTCCGGCTTAAATTAACAGTGGACTTATTAGAAAAGATGAATGCGCTTCATTCAGAAAATGTCATCCCGCCAAGAATAGCCTCTGATGAAGAGCTAGCCTTAATTCACGACATAAATTACATAGAAGCAGTAAAAAAAGCAGGCAATGGTCTATTATCTCCAGGAATAGCCGAAAACTATGGACTTGGTACAGAAGATACCCCTATATTCCCTAACATGCATGAAGCGAGCGCTTTACTTGTTGGAGGGACATTAACAGCCGTCGATCAAGTTATGACTGGAAAGGCTCTGCATGCTCTCCATTTAGGCGGAGGGCTGCATCATGGATTCAGGGGAAAAGCGTCTGGGTTTTGCGTGTATAATGACAGTTCGGTCGCCATCAAATATTTACAGGAAAAATATAATGCTCGTGTTTTATACGTAGATACTGACGCTCATCATGGAGATGGTGTTCAATGGTCCTTCTACGATGATCCCAAGGTATGCACACTGTCCATCCATGAGACAGGAAGATATTTATTCCCTGGCACTGGCAATGTAAATGAACGCGGTCAAGGGATGGGCTATGGTTATTCATTTAACATACCCGTTGATGCTTTTACCGAAGATGAATCTTGGCTTTACGCCTATACACATGCCCTTAGAGAAGTAGCTGATTTTTTTAGACCCGATGTGATTCTTACCCAAAACGGTGCAGATTCTCACTATTTGGACCCATTAACACATCTATCTTCAACCATGAAAACCTATCGGGAAATACCTAGACTAGCCCATGAAATCGCCCATCAATATTGTAACGGAAAATGGATTGCTGTTGGCGGCGGTGGCTATGATATTTGGCGTGTCGTTCCAAGAGCCTGGGCTATAATTTGGCATGAGATGACCGAAAACTCAAACTGTTATGGCCGTTTACCTCAAGAATGGATAGATACTTGGCAAAAAGAATCTCCAGTGGCATTACCAAAGGAATGGGATGACCCAGAAAATTTATATACCCCCATCCCGAGAAAAGCAGAGATTACCGAAAAGAATTTATTAACACTCGAAAAAGCTCTTTACCCAATTAGAAGCCAACAAAAAAGTGAGTCAATATAAAAAGATGGGTTGACTAAGTTTGGTCAACCCATCTTTTTAATTATTTTGTTGAACGACGGTGTTCAATCCGGTGTGGAAGAACCACAATTTGATCTGATACCTTTTCTTTGTTCATCAATTTGGTTAAAAGTCGCATCGCAACTGCTCCAATATCATATAACGGCTGAACGATGGTTGTTAATTGCGGACGCACCATCAGTGACAGCCTTGTATTATCAGATGTGATGATCTCAAAATCCTCAGGAATTTTATAACCTTTGTCCTCTGCACCATGCACAACGCCAAGAGCCATTTCATCAGATCCAACCAAGATCGCCGTAGGTCTAGCTGAGATTTCCAGTAGTCTTTCGATTGCTTCAATCCCAGAGTCGTAGGTATAATCACCTTCAACGATAAGCTCCTCGTTATAAGCAATGCCAGCTTCTTGTAATGCCCTTTGGTACCCTCTAAGTTTCTTGATTGTATTCTTAGGTTCATGAAGTGGACCCACGACAAAAGCAATATTCTTATGACCTTTTTCAATAAATTCCTTGATGGAGTCATATACCGCTTCCTCATAATCAATATTTACGGAAGGTATTGTGTTGGATTCTTCAATTGAACCCGCAAGCACAATTGGTACAGGTGATTTTTCAAATTCTTCGACATGGTCTGCTGTGATATTGCCACCCATGAATACTAGCCCGTCCACTTGTTTGCCAAGCATTGTATTAAGCAAATGTAATTCCTTGTCTTTGTTTTGATCTGAATTGCTTAAAATAATGTTGTACTTATACATTGTGGCAATATCTTCGATCCCACGAGCTAATTCTGCAAAAAAGATATTTGAGATATCGGGAATAATTACCCCGACAGTGGTTGTTTTTTTACTAGCCAATCCCCTTGCTACAGCATTCGGACGATAGCCTAGTCTTTCAATCACTTCTAACACTTTTTTCCGTGTTACTGGTTTAACGTTCGGATTTCCGTTTACTACACGGGAAACCGTAGCCATCGAAACATTTGCTTCTCTTGCGACATCATAAATTGTTATATTCACCTAATACACACTCTCCTAAAACGATCATTGTTTTCATTATTTTACAACAGGTTGTATAAACTTAATCATTTGTTTTTTGTTTTTGTTTGTGAGAACGTAAACAATCTTTAATATGTATTTAATCATACGATAAGAAGGGAAAAGCCGCAATTGCATTTGTCAACATTTTTTGCAAAAATACTAAATAATATCAAAAAAACCTCCTGCAATGAAGATGCAGAAGGTTTTTATTACTATTTCTTACAATTAAACCCGAACATAGTTGGATGCGAGAAGTTCGTTATAGAATTTATCAAACTGATTAAGATCCATTTGCTGCTTTTGATCGGAAAGCGCCACGGCCGGGTCTGGATGTACCTCAGCCATCACACCATCTGCACCAATTGCAATAGCAGCTTTCGCACATGGTAATAAAAGGTCTCTTCTGCCAGTAGAGTGAGTTACGTCAACCATGACAGGTAAATGTGTTTCTTGTTTTAAAATTGGTACCGCTGAAATATCAAGAGTGTTTCTTGTAGCGCGCTCATAAGTCCTTATGCCTCGTTCACAAAGAATGATTTGGCTATTCCCCTGTGAGGCAATGTACTCGGCCGCATTAATAAATTCTTCGATTGTCGCCGCAATCCCTCTTTTTAACAATACAGGTTTATTTACAGAACCCGCTGCTTTTAACAATTCAAAGTTCTGCATATTACGTGCCCCAATTTGGATGACATCGATATAATCAATCGCCATTTCAATATCGGCAGGGCTGACAATTTCACTGATTACGGCCATATCAAATTCCTTAGCAACCCGTTTTAGGATTTTTAAGCCTTCTACCCCCAACCCTTGGAAATCGTAAGGAGATGTCCTTGGCTTATAAGCTCCGCCACGAAGAAGCTTTAAGCCTTTTTCTTGCATCGATTTCGCTACTGTTGCCACTTGTTCATATGATTCGACTGCACACGGACCAAATACGAAGTGTGGCTTGCCATCGCCAATCTTTTCACCTTTTAATGTTACAATGGTATCTTCAGGCTGTTTTTTTCTAGAAACAAGCAATGCCTTACTATGGTCATCCTGTTGGAGGTCAAGACCTGCTTTAAAAATCTCTTTAAAAATATGATCAATTGTTGAATTTTCAAAAGGACCATCATTATGCTCTTTAATAATATCAAGCATCTTTCTTTCACGGACTGGATCATAACGGTACACACCTTGGTTTTCTTTCACTCGGCCAATATCCTGAACCAGCTGTGCCCTTTCATTAATTAATCTTAACAATTCTAAGTTTAGCTCATCGACCCGTGCCCTCAATTGTTCTAATTCGATTTTTTTGCCCATCCTTCGTCCCCGCCTTTTCCTTTGCTAAACAGATCTTCCGTTAAAAAGTTCTGAATGCATATATGTTCTTTTGTGAAAAGCTTAACGTGTACATTCAAATATATTCATCTTTATAATTAGGCTTATTATATCGGATATGTTTTTATTTGTCACTAATTTTTTCTTTAATGGTTAAACGCTTTTAAGCACTAAAGCATCGTGTATAATATTAGAACGAAATCTGCACTTTATTTACCACAAACTTTAATGAATTTATTGATTTTCAGCAATAGCACCTGTTAGGGAGCGGTTTGTAATTTTCCAGTGGGAAGCATTCCATAATGGCTCCCCATTTGAAAATAGAATCGTTTGCGGTGATTCATGTTTAATTTGGAATTTTTCAGCCACCTCATTAGACAATGGACGAGAATCCTGAACAGCAAGGAAATAAGTGGGTACAGACTGATTTTCATTTGCAAACTTTTCATATTCCTTGTATGCTGCATGGCTAATGGGACATGTTAAACTGTGCTTTAAGAGAAAGAACTTACTCTCCTTTTTCAATACTTCATCAAATTGTTCAATGGAATCAATTTTCTCTAACATATGTACATTCCTCCAAAAATGAAATAAACGGTGAAGTAATTTTATCACTCCACCGTTTCTATCACAAATAAACTGATTCAATTCATCCATGTTTTTAAAGCTTAACCTTATTTTCTTCCTCTTCTAATGCCCTTTCCGCTTCCTCGAGTTTTTTTCTTATTTCAGTGCTATCTAAGTGTCCAATTTCGATGGATTTCTTTGCTTTGCTCTTTTCTTTCAAGGGCTGAATGGGAATATAGGTTGATTCTGTTTCGTCCTCTCGTTCGCCTTGGTTTGTTATTTTCCCTTTAACCTTATCCAATAGTCCTGTAGATTGCAGGACGATTCCTTGGGACAGCGAGGAACTCTTAGAGACTAATTCATTACTTTTGCTCATTACATTTTCTTTCATTGTCGATGTCTTATCGATGATGGACCCAGCTTGGTTACTAAACGTATTCCGCAGATCTTTTCCCGATTTGGGAGCCAGAAAGAGAGCAACAGCAGCACCAACTACTCCTCCAATAATTGCACCAAGCAGAAAACTATTGGATGACTCCTCATTTCGAGTTTGATTCGTCTCTCTTGAATCAAATTCCCTATTTGACATCTTCAAATTCCTCCTCTAGTTCTTAATGGGATCTAACCTTCTTACCTTCATTTACGCTTATCTCACTTTTTTGTTGCTTTCTTGCCTGCCATTTATCCTTCAATTCTAGAATGACATTACTCCATTGCACAATTTGCGAAATTTTTTCTTTGCTTTCCTCAACTTGGATATCCACTGTTTTTGTAATATTTTTAAGTGTTCCATTGAATCTATTGACTGTTGTACCCACATCTTTTACCGCATCTACAACGCTTGTTAAGCTTTCCGTTTTCTCTTTGAGATCATCTGCTAATGCGTTTGTTTTTTGTAAAAGTACGGTTGTCTCAGCTGTTACACCATCCAACTGTTTTTCCAATCCTGCTAAAGTTTTCGAAACGCTTGTAAGTGTAACTTGAAATGATTTGAGCGTTGTCGATAAAAAGATGACAAGCACAAAAAACGCGATTGCTATCAAGGCTACGCTTAAGTATAAAATTATTTGCATCGTGCACCTCCGCCTTAATCCTATCAATATGTATATCCCATCATGGAAAGATATAAACCTCGCTAATTATCTTATACTACTTCCATATTTTTGTCCTCTTTTCCTGCCGTTTCTTTAAAAAATTTCAACAAGTATGGGCTACAATAGTTTTATTTATCAACTTTAAGGCTTATTCGGTTACAATATGTTAGTAAGAACATTATTTTTTGTTGGAGGCGTAAAGTATGAAAGATCCTCGTATTGAAAAACTAGCAAAAAACTTAATTAATTATTCGGTCCAGCTCCAAAAAGGAGAAAAGGTTTTAATTGAGAACTTCGGGCTGCAGCGTGAGCTTGTGACCGCCCTCGTAAAGGAAGCCTACTTAGCGGGGGGATACCCTTTTGTGCTGTTAAAGGACCATCAGGTAGACCGCTCACTCTTATTTGGAGCCCAAGAAGAGCAATATAACATGATGGCCGAATTCGAAGCAAATGTAATGAGTAAAATGGATGCATACATAGGCCTTCGTTCCGGGGATAACATCAGTGAACAATCCGATGTCCCAGATGATAAAATGAAAATCCACGGAAATACGATTGGTAAAAAAGTTCATCGCGACATTCGTGTTCCAAAGACAAAATGGGTTGTTCTTCGCTACCCAACTTCTTCCATGGCTCAATTAGCTAAGATGAGTACAGAGGCATTTGAAGACTTTTATTTTGATGTTTGTAACCTTGATTACGGTAAAATGGATAAAGCAATGGATAGTCTGAAAGAGCTAATGGACCGAACAGACAAAGTTCGAATCACGGGTCCAGGAACTGACCTTAGCTTTTCCATTAAGGATATACCAGCCATAAAATGTGCCGGACGATTAAATATTCCTGACGGTGAGGTTTATACGGCTCCTGTTCGCGACTCAGTCAATGGCGTAATTACGTATAACACTCCTTCACCATACCAAGGGTTTACGTTTGAAAATGTGAAGTTAACCTTTAAAGAAGGGAAGATTGTTGAAGCGGAATCCAATGATTCTAGTCGGATTAATAAAATCTTCGATACCGATGAAGGTGCACGTTATATTGGTGAATTTGCTATTGGCGTTAATCCGTTCATTCTTAATCCAATGCAAGATATCTTGTTCGATGAAAAAATCGCTGGCAGCTTCCATTTTACACCTGGACAATGTTATGATGATGCCTTTAATGGCAACCATTCCAATATCCACTGGGATATGGTTAACATTCAACGGCCGGAGTATGGCGGAGGAGAAATCTATTTTGACGATGTCTTAATACGAAAAGATGGCCTATTTGTTCTTCCAGAGTTAGAGGTATTAAATCCGGAAAACTTAAAATAAAAGAAAGGATGCCAACAACTTGCTGGCATCCTTTCTTTCTTATTTAGCTGACTGTTTTTCGTAGGATTCCTGGAACTTTTGAATGTCACCAGCACCCATAAAAATAATGACGCTATTGTCATAGTCATTTAAAACCGAAGTATGCTCTTCCGTAATGACTTCAGATCCTTCGATTCTTGCTTGAAGGTCCTTGATGGTTAGTTTCCCATGATTTTCACGAGCAGACCCAAAAATCTCACATAAATAGGCTTTATCTGCTTCTCTTAAACTTTTGGCAAAGTCTTCAAGAAACGCTTGAGTTCGCGAAAAAGTATGTGGTTGGAATACAGCCACAATTTTACGGTCGGGATATTTTTGCTTTGCCGCATCAATTGTTGCTTTAATTTCAGTCGGATGATGGGCATAATCATCGATTAATATTTGTGAACCGATTCTTTTTTCTGAAAACCTTCTCTTTACACCTTGAAAGGTAATTAATTCGTTCTTGACTATTTCTACACTAATTTCTTCATAATGACACAAACCGATAACGGCAAGTGCGTTTAATACACTATGATCGCCGAAAGTTGGAATAGTAAATGTGTCATAGAATGTATTACGAATGAAGACATCAAACGTCGTTCCAGTAGTTGTCTTCACAAGATTTTTTGCTTGATAATCATTTTCATCGCCAAAACCATAAAACAAAACGGGAACCTTTGCCTGAATTTTCTGAAGCTGTTCATCATCACCATAAGCAAATATTCCTTTTTTCACTTGGATGGCCATCTCTTGAAACGCTGAAAAGACATCATCAATATTTGCAAAATAATCAGGATGATCAAAATCTATATTCGTCATAATTGCATAGTCAGGGAAGTAAGACAAGAAGTGCCTTCTGTATTCACAAGCTTCAAATACAAAATATTCTGAGCCTTCTTTTCCTTTACCAGTCCCATCACCAATTAAAAATGATGTTGGCTTAGCTCCTTCCATCACATGGGCAAGCAGGCCTGTTGTAGACGTCTTTCCGTGCGCACCAGTAACTGCCACACTTGTAAAGTTTTGCATAAAGTCACCCAAAAAGCGATGGTAACGCACAATAGGAAGCCCAAGTTTCATCGCTTCCTGTATTTCCTCATGTGTATCCGGAAAAGCATTCCCTGCAATTATCGTCATTCCTGGCTTGATATTTTCCTTTTGGAAAGGAAGAATCGTAATCCCTGATTGCTCAAGGGCCAGTTGTGTAAAAAAGCGCTTTTCGACATCGGAGCCTTGCACCTGAAATTTCATATCATGTAGAACTTGTGCGAGTGCACTCATTCCAGACCCCTTTATACCGACAAAATGGTAAATAGTCATAGAAGAACCTCCAACAACGTCTATCTGTAGAACAGTATATGACATCTGTCTGTATTTGCTAACAAGAAAACAGAGAGCTATTGTACACTATAATTTCAATAACCTCTAAAAAACATATTTAATTATTATATCATTAATCACACTGAAAAACTATTTGTAAACAAATTCTTTAGATTCTGACTAGTTATTTCACTATATATTATTTGTCCTAGTCATGAAAGAATACTATCAATTAATTATTTGCATTAGCCTCTAAAATCGATTCTAAATCTGCATGGGTAATTAATACTTCACGCGCTTTGCTTCCATTTGCACTAGTGATATAGCCACTAGTCTCAAGCATATCCATCAATCTTGCCGCACGATTATAGCCTATTTTAAAACGCCTTTGCAGACTTGATGTTGATGCTCCGCCTTGGTCAATGATAAATTCACAGGCCTCATAAAAAAGTTCATCTTCTGTTTCCGATACTTGAGCTTTTTTCAATAATTCCTCTTGCTCAAACAAGTAATCTGGTTCTCGCTGTTCCCTTACATGACCTACGACCAGATCAATTTCTTCATCCGAGACAAACGTTCCCTGCAAACGGACAGGCTTAGATGAACCATTTTCTAAAAATAGCATATCACCGCGGCCGAGTAACTTTTCTGCCCCACTAATATCTATGATTGTGCGTGAATCCACTTGGGAAGAAACAGAAAAGGCGATTCGGGTAGGAATATTGGCTTTAATTAAGCCGGTTATTACATCCACTGATGGCCTTTGTGTGGCGACTATTAAATGAATCCCACACGCTCTTGCCTTTTGAGCAATTCTACAAATAGCTTCTTCCACATCTGCTGGTGACATCATCATTAAGTCAGCTAATTCATCAATAACAATCACAATAAATGGAAGTTTGTCCGCATACTGTTTATGCTTTATTGCCAGTTCGTTAAAGCGATTAATGTCACGAACACCGGTATGGGCAAACAATTCGTAGCGTCTTTCCATTTCATCGACCGCCCATTTTAAAGCAGCTGTCGCCGCCTTAACATCCGTAATAACTGGACTGACAAGATGCGGAATACGGTTGTATGGTGCGAGTTCCACCATTTTTGGGTCAATTAATAATAGCTTTAAGTCTTCAGGACTGGCTTTAAAAAGTAAGCTAACTAAAATCGTGTTAATGCACACACTCTTCCCTGATCCTGTCGCACCAGCAATCAAACCGTGCGGCATTTTCTTTAAGTCTGTGACAATCGGCTTTCCGGCAATATCCAGACCAAGCACAGCTGTTAAGGGAGAGCTAGATTCTTTGAAAGTATTACTTTGAATAATTTCGTTAATGAATACAGGACGTGACTTTTGGTTGGGAACTTCAATCCCAATCGTATGCTTTCCTGGGATGGGGGCCTCCATCCTAATATCTCTAGCAGCAAGGCTTAACTTAATATCATCCGTTAAATTGGTAATTTTGTTTACCTTAACACCTGGCTCCGGCTGAACTTCAAAACGAGTTACTGAAGGACCCTGTGTTACATTAACGACACTAGCGCCCACATTAAAGTTTTTTAAGGTTTCGTTTAATATTTCCTCTTGCTCTAATAACCATTTCGTATCATTCCCCACTGTCACAGGAGGGTTTAGCAAACTAGATGTTGGCAGCACATAATCAGTATCATCTGGTTTATCTTGGATGACTTCTTCCTTTTTTGGGAATAGGTCAATCACTTGGTTATTTTGTTCAGGAGGTACATGTTCTTGTGACCGCACAACTTGTGCTTCCAATCCACTGTTTCTCTTTCGCTCTTCCCATTTTTGTTTATCTTGTTTTAACATCATCACATTAAATGGCAAATGGGAACGCTTTGGTACTGTGGGTTCTGGTGTGGCCTCTAGTTCCGAGATGGCCTCTGGTTCTGAGATGACCTCTAATCCTGAGTTGGTCTCTGGTTCTGAGATGATCTTTAATCCTGAGTTAGTCTCTGGTTCTGAGATGATCTCTAGTTCTGATTCGGACTCTGGTTCTAATAAGGTCTCTAGTTCAGGTAAATCCTCTTCTGCATCATTTGAATCGTTTGCTGCTGCTATTAATTCTTTAACCTCTTCATATGAGTCTTCATCAAGTGCTTCTACTACGGTTTCTTTTTGAATCATTTCTCCAGGAATTGTTTCCACTTCGAAAATTTCCATGTCAATTTCTGATTGTTTAGTGATTTCTATTTCAGTTGTCATCACTTCTGAAGCAGTTGGACTGTCAACCAGACTTCCTTCATTCTCTTCTAAAAAGCGGCTTAATTCATGCTCGACAATTTTATCCGTATTCTTGGGCCGATTAAACCCAAAAACGGGAGAAGGAATTTCTGTCGGTTGGAAGGTACCGTTCTTCTTCAGAGATGGTTCTTTTTTAAGTTTAGGCATTTCCTGAATTACCGTTTGAACTTCTTGCTTTTCCTTAATGATTCTCTTGGGCATTTCCTGTTTTACCATTTGAACTTCTGGCTTTTCCCTAATGATCCGCTTAGGCGGTTCTGGATGGGAATTTTTTCTTTTTTGTCGTAATGTTTGTTCTTTTTCCTTTGGTGTTTCCTTAAGTTTTGGCGGATGAAAAGGATGATTACTGCCTTTTGGGTACTGATAGGACACCTTGGTCTCTAAATCCTTAAAATTTTCTTTTTTGTTTAGAAACGGCTGGCCTTCTTGTTTATGTATTAAGTAACTCTCAAATTCATCATCTTCTTCTTTTCTTAATTTTTGAAATAGGTTTTGGAACCAGCTCAAAACTATCACTCTTTCTACTAACTACTTTAAATCTATCACTTTATTTTATCAGTTTTTTAGATTTTATCGACATAATTCTTATAAATGAGGCAAAATACACTCTGTGAAAATAGTTCAATGAAAAAAGATCACTGTGAATGTGATCCTTCATCTATGTTTAATTATTTGTTTTTTCCTAAAATAAAAATGGGTTCTAATTCACCATTTTCATATAAAAATGATAAAGCTGTTATTGGCACATGACCGTTTGCAAAAAAGCTCATGGCCATCTGTGCCATCACATCATATCCTCGATCATTACGAATATCAGCAATAATTAACACATCCTGGTGTGGAACAGCTAGCACCATTGTCCCCGTCATCTTCTTTTGGAATTCATTTAAGAACACCTTATTTAAGATCCGGCTCGCATCGTATCCATCATTTGTGTTTAAAAAGTAAAAGCTATTACCTGCAACTTGATCCTCTTTTAGGGGAGTAGAAAGGGATCTGGCATTAAATAAAGCAATTTCCTTAATTCTGTTTGCTTCCCAGCCCTCTTTTGCCATAATACGAGAGTCGATTAACCGATAGGTGTTACCTTGGTCATAGGCATAATAAATTTTTGTTTCAGCTGTGTGCTCGTCAATTAAAAATGGCACCCCCTCTTCTGCCTCCTTTGGGAAGGATGAGGAGCGAATGACGGGGAAGATTTTCCTCTCATGATCGGTTAACTGAACTGTGTCTTCCATCGCACGAAGCCCTTCTTCAATATAATAAACGACTTCATCTATGGCTTTCTCCTTTTCGATATGCCATTTGGCAATAATCCCAGGTAAAGCGACTGTTATACCTTTTCCTGACTCTTTGCTTTCAAAGCGCAATTGGTCCTTCTCTCGATCATAGGTAATCACCCGATCTTTACGAGCCAGGCGTCTCTCTAATTCGGTTTTCATTTTTCTGCTATCCATTTTCATTTTAAATTCCTCCATTTTAGGAGCTGCTTTTCTATTTTACATGAAAAACCCTCCATCTCAAAGTGATGGAGAGTTCTACATAATTTTGGTTCTGCTAAAACTTGTATGTTGATTTCTGCTCCAATCAACAGAGTACAAAAATTATTTTAAACCTGAGATAAAGTTTTCTATTTCTTCTTGTGTCTTTCGGTCTTTGCTTACGAATCGGCCTAGTTCATTTCCGTCTTCGAATGCGATAAAGCTTGGGATTCCGAAGACATCTAATTGTTGGCATATATCAATATACTCATCTCGATCAACATGAATAAATGTATACTCATTAAATTTTGATTCTATTTCTGGTAAAATCGGCTCAATAATTCGACAATCTGGACACCAGCCTGCTGAAAACATGAAAATTGTTTTTCCATGATCGCGCAGCTGTTCAAATTGCTCAACTGACTCTAAATTCTTCAAATTCAACGCCTCCGTTAGAATCTTTTGCTCATTTTTATGGCTATCTTCTTAAATCATAGCAGTAGACTACTTTTCAGTCCAATCATCTGCCCCTTTTGTATTGTCCCACTAACAGGTTCATAACATGAGTGAACATTTCAGTGCGATTTACCATTCCGTTAGTAAAAATACCAACCGCACCCTCTTGTTTCCTTACATTTTTACTGTTCGCATAATCTTCCATAACTGGTCCGAGTTCTTCACCCGCCCTTAATCGGACCGCAACTTCTTCCGGAAGTGGGATCCTTGCCCCGCCGGCAATAATCGGTTCTCCATCATTGGCTGCAAGTGCTCCCCAGTTACATATAAATAAACCGTAACTGGTTTCTTGTACACCTCCTTCAAGTCCAATCCCAATATCACCACTTCCTAGGTTTAAAGCACCTTTTGCCCGATTAATAGCACCTTTAATTGTTTCCTCATCGGAAAACGGCTGCTCATTAACACCTGATGGGATGTCTAAGTCAACAAACTCATGGTCCTCAGTAAAACAATTTTTCACCGCACTAATTTTAGCAGGATTCTTTGACCCAATGATAATTTTCATGATGATATTTACTCCTTTTAACAAAGTAAAGGGAGCATAAAAATGCCCCCCTAAAAAGGTAACCTAACTGTTAGCTTTAATCGTATCAACCGTTGTTTTGTCACACGCCTTGACTAGTTTAACAATTAGTTCTTTCGCAGCTGCATAATCATCCACATGAACGATTGAGGCATGGGTATGAATATAACGTGAGCATATTCCAATAACCGCACTAGGAATACCTTCATTTGATTGATGAACCCGGCCGGCATCTGTTCCTCCCTGTGAAACAAAATATTGGTAAGGAATTTTATTCGTTTCAGCTGTATCAAGGACAAACTCTCTCATCCCGCGGTGCGTGACCATTGTCCGGTCAAGGATGCGAAGCAATGCCCCTTTACCTAATTGGCCAAACTCATTCTTATCACCTGTCATATCATTTGCAGGACTTGCATCAAGTGCAAAAAAGATATCCGGGTTTATCATATTAGCAGCAGTTTGGGCACCACGTAAACCAACCTCTTCTTGAACTGTTGCCCCTGAGAATAGTGTATTTGGTAAAGTCTCATCTTTTAATTCCTGCAGTAACTCAATAGCTAAACCACAACCATAGCGGTTATCCCATGCTTTGGCTAATATTTTTTTCGGATTAGCCATCGGTGTAAATGGACAAATTGGCAGAATTGCCTGACCTGGCTTAATCCCTATCCGTTTGGCATCCTCACGATTATCTGCGCCGATATCTATCAGCATATTTTTAATTTCCATTGGTTTATTACGCTTTGCATCGTCTAAAAGATGTGGAGGTATCGAACCAACGACACCAATTACTGGACCATTATTGGTCATCACTTGAACACGCTGAGCAAGAATTACTTGACTCCACCAGCCGCCAAGAGGCTGAAAGCGAAGCATGCCATTTTCCGTAATCGCCGTCACCATGAAGCCTACTTCATCCATATGACCTGCAACCATGACCGTCGGGCCTGTCTCTTCTCCTCTTTTCATGCCAAAAATACTGCCCAGATTATCTTGAACAAGCTCATCTGCGTATTGAGATAATTGTTCTCTCATAAATTTTCTGACCAAATGTTCATTTCCGGGAGCACCGGGAAGTTCTGTTAGTGTTTGAAAAAGTTTTAAGGTTTGATCGTTCATTTTTTGAGCTCCTTTAGGTTTCTCAGGTTTAATTATGTATATTATAATTTTACAGAACTTTGAGTTCTCTTTCCATCAATTGAATTTAATATTTGTAATAGTATGTTCCTATCCCTAAATACGATATACTGAGAAGAGAATCCTATCTTTTCCAAATTTTATCCTTGGGAGGTCCTTTATGAATTGGAAGTCATTTCTCCTTGGTACAGCGGTCGGATTGATTAGCGGGTATGCTGCCAAAGAAATCATTTATGGTAGAACAAATGTATCGCCCGAAAAAGTATTAGAACAAGTAAAAAAGCAATTTACTAAGAATGGACCAATCAATGGTTCATGGATACATATGGAAGCAGAGCCGTATGAAAAACAACACATCGATTACCTCGTCTATAAAGGCGGTATTTCTAAAAACAATAATGGGACAACTGAGCAATTCGAATTCATTGCCGATGCCCAAACTGGTACCCTTTTGGATATTCGATCTTTGTCCAACGAACTTGTTTCATAGTAAAAATAGCCGTACCTGAATGGTTACGGCTATTTTTTTACTTAATTTTCTCTTTTAATACTTTCAACAATTTGCTTTCCTTCTGTATCCCATTTCACTGCCCGGTAAAAAGCATCATGATAAAAACTAAACCATGCGTGATTCCGTAATCCGTATGGAAGCCATTTTTCCTTTGCTGCAATCGATGTCATCGGATAGTCGTCATAAGCCATCACCCATAACACTGGTTGATGGGCATGAGTTGCCATCAGATCAGCCATATGAATCAACATTTCTCCCCGATCCTCTATAATAAGGATGGAATGTCCGTTACTATGACCGCTGGTATGAACCAAGGTCAACGCCCCTAAGTTCCATTTTTCTTCAAAAGGAACTACCTGCGATTCAATCGCTTCCCAGTTTTCTTTCCAATATGTATTTTTCGAGCGGATATTAGGGTTACGCATTTCATCCCATTCTTCTTGTGATGTAATGATTTTTGCATTGGGAAAGGCTGAAACGTATCGTCCATTTTCTAGTTTTGTCAAGCCGCCTGCATGGTCAAAATGCAAATGAGTCATCAAGACGTAGTCGATATCTTCTGGATGGAAACCTAACTTAGCTAAAGATTCATCCAACTCTGATTCTTTCGTTACACCGAAATTTCTTAATTGTTTTTCTGATAATTTCCCTTTACCAATTCCTGTTTCAACTAAGAAATTTTTCCCATCCATTTGAATGAACATCGGATCCGTTGGTAATTCAATTTGATTTCTTTCATTGGAGGGGTATTTCTTCGACCACATTCCTTTCGGTACAACCCCAAACATAGCCCCGCCATCTAAATTTGTTACTCCTCCTGATAACCAGGTAAGTGTCACACCGCCAACTTTTACTGTTTCCAATCCTTCTGCCCCCTTTGCACATTTTCTATATATTAACATTTTGTATATACTTGAAGAAATAAAAAGAACAGTTCACTAATGAACTGTCCTTAAAAAGTTAGTTTTGATATTTTACTTCACAGCGATAAATACGGCTTCCTTTTTCTGAGAATTTCTCTTCATACTCTGTCATGATGTTACCTTCATAATCACTTTTATGAAGATCTAGACTGATGTACTTTAATAACAATCCATACTCTGAAAAGCTAATTAAGGAATGTTCAAATAAGCCTTGATTGTCTGTTTTAAAATGGATTTCACCACCATCAACCATAATATCCTCATAAAGCTTTAGGAAATCCTTATATGTTAATCTTCTTTTTCTATGACGATATTTTGGCCATGGATCAGAGAAGTTTAAATAGACCTGGTCCACATCATTTTTGGCAAAATATTTCGGCAAATCCACTGCATTTACATTAAGGAGCCTTAGATTCGGTAAATCCGCTTCAATTAATCGTTCTAAAGCAGTAATGATGACACTGTCGTATAATTCAATACCAATATAATTTATCGTCGGATTCGCTCTAGCCATTTCCGTAATAAATTGACCTTTGCCTGTACCCACCTCAATATGTAGCGGCTGATCGGTATTAAATACTTCATGCCATTTTCCTTTATATTCTTCAGGATTGGCAACAATATATTGTGGATGCTGCTCTATTTTTTCCTTTGCCCAAGGTTTATGTCTAACTCTCATTTATGACACTCCTAATAATAATTTTGTTCGTTACATATATCATGCACCATTTTTCAGTACAAGTTTAACTTAATGGAAAATAAGATCATGAATAAACAAAAAAAGAATTCACAACCTAACAGTGTGAATTCTTGTTTTTAAATAACACTTGAGAGGGTGTCCATTCATGCCATTAAGTCATGATGACCAAGTCACTTTATTAAAAGATATATTAAACAATCATCAAACCGATTGCTGTGGGTCCGTTGCCGAATGTGAACAATTAGAGCGATTGGTGAAATCTCTAATGGTGAACACCGAGGTGGATCAAAATGTTAAGAATATCTTACAGGAAGTATATCAATACAGCCACCATGGAGTTGGTACTGCTGATTTAGATCAACATATTTTATCTAACCAAGCAAACTTATCAAGCTGGGTAAGTAATATAGACCAATTTTCCTGATTAGAGAATTTCACCCAAGAACTTTATCCATTTGTTCATTTCTTCCAAGCGATTTTTATTTTTATACCATTGAATTGAAGAAAGCGTCTGAATGGTAACATACCATTTCATTCGTAACTTTAGGTTATCGGTCAGCTCTTTGCCGTACATGCCTAACCAATCCTGCCAATTCTCTTTTGGAATATACCAATATAGGAGCAATCCTAGGTCAATGGCGGGGTCGGCGATCATTGCCCCGTCCCAATCAATCAAATACAACTGGTTGTCTTCTGCAAGCAGCCAGTTGTTATGGTTAACATCACCATGACAAACCACTTTCTCATCGCAATAGACATTTAATGCTTCCTTTTTTAAAAAGCTCATTGCATTTTGCACTTCAGGCAAGGAAAGTGTCTGCTCATCTAACTCATTTACCACCGATTTCAATATAGGCTCTGGATGTAATGGAGAAGTCTCTATCCGGCTTAACATTCCCAGCATTGGCTCTGAGCAATGAATCTTCTTCAGCAGTCTTGCCACGAGTTCTTGATTCATTTCTGACGGCTTTAGTTCTCTGCCGGGAAGCCACTGCTGTGCAGTAATTACATCTCCACTTTCCAACCTTTTTGTCCAAACAAGCTTTGGGACAATACCTTCTGCTGAGAGTACAGCAAGGAACGGAGACGAATTCCGCTTCAAAAAAAGCCTTTGGTCTTGATATTTTGCATAAAAGGCTTCACCTGTTTTGCCTCCAGCAGGGGTAATTTCCCACTCTTGTCCTAGTATATGATCCAAAATTGCTCACCTTCAATTTATGCCGTTCTTATGGGCTTATTCCTCTATATTTAGAGGTATAACCTGCGTTGCCGGAAGGTCTTATATTACCACAGTTTCATCAACAGCTTTTATTTTTTTGAAATAAAAAAAAAGCTATTGAAACCATTGCACACAATAGCCATCTTATTAAATTTTATCTCGGATTACCTTTTTTCGTCAAGTATATCTGCAGAAACTATTTTTTTAGCAAAACATTTATGGAGACTGGTTCAATACTCAATTCTTTCCTATACATAATCCGCCCGGCAGTAATCCCTGCGTTTACATCATCAACTAAGACCGTCCAATCCCCGTCAGGTAACGTTATATTGTGCTCTTTCGTGGTGGGATTGATTAGTAAAATTAGTTCATTATCCCCTATAAACCTATATCCTAACAGTGGTGAAGCTAATGGCATTTGGCGGATATTTGATCGGATTTCTGCAGAAGTTCTCATTCGGAAACAAGAAAATTTCTTACGTACTTGAATAAGTCCTTTTACATATTCTACATTATCTTTATATAAAATTTTTCTTTCCCAGTCCAGTTGATTGATTTCATCAGAGGAACGATAACTATTCCCCTCCCCCTTTTTTGTTCGAAAGAACTCTTGGCCACTGTGTAGAAAGGGGACTCCCTGGGACAACAAAACAATCGCTGTAGCGAGCCGATGATACTTTATTCGTAACGATTCATCAGCATCGGGGAGACATGCTTGAAGTTTATCCCACATCGTGTGGTTATCATGACATTCTACATAATTTAATGATTGAAAAGGTTCATTAAAAGTACCCGGACCGTGTTTAGTAAAACCGATGCTCCCAGTTATCACTTCATTAGCTGCCTCGAGGTAATGGTCATTACCTAAGGCAAAGCCTTTATCAAATAAGTTAAAAGAACTTCCCTTTATAGAATCACGAAATTTATCATTGAATTGAGCAATACTTGGCATTTTTGCCTGATTTCCAATTGTTGCTTTCTGCTCTGCTGGAAGTGGTGTATTGAGGTTCCAGCCTTCACCGATGATGATCGTCCCTGTTGAATGCCTATCGCAAACTTTCCTTACCTCTTTCATGGTCTCCACATCCAAGATCCCCATTAAATCAAAGCGGAACCCATCGATATGATATTCTTCCAACCAATATTGAATGGAATCCACAATATATTTTCTGACCATTTTGCGTTCCGATGCAATATCATTTCCAACTCCCGTACCGTTTGAAGGAAGTCCAATCTCGTTATGACGGAAATAATACCCAGGAACCACCTTTTCAAAGGATGAGGTCTCACGAACATATACATGATTATATACGACGTCCATGATTACTCTAAGACCAAGACTATGAACTTGATCAATTAACTGCTTTAATTCGATGATTCTTGAATATGGATTGGCAGGATTCGTTGAATAGCTTCCTTCAGGGGCATTGAAATGAAGAGGATTGTATCCCCAATTATATTCCTTATTTCGATGCAGTTCATCCACACCAGCAAAATCATGGAAAGGAAGGAATTCAATATGGGTAACACCTAAGTCTTTAATATACGCTAACCCCGTGGGTTCCCCATCCATTCCTTTTGTATTTTGCTCACCAGCACCTAGATACAGACCCTTATTCTTCACACCACTTTTAGGATGAATCGTTAAATCCCTTATGTGGGTCTCATATATAATGGCATCCACTGGATTTTCAATTTTAGGTAAGTTAGGACGCGTTCGCTGGGTTTCGTCAAATCTTACAATCACTCCAAGTTCTCCATTAACGGTCACAGCTTTAGCATAAGGATCCACAGCCTCACGCCATTCTTGATTGACTAAGATTAGAAAACTATATTGATAGAGCTCTAAATCACGGTTAACAGCTACGGTCCAAATGCCGTGATCTTCTCTTTTCATTTTTACAATTTCTGAAAAAGTACTTTTAGATGGACGCAACTTTAATTTAACCTGGGTTGCGGTGGGTGCCCAAAGCTTAAACCGGGTTAGCCCCGGTTGGAAGGTAACACCGAGATCCTTTCCGTCATAATAAAATTTCTCGTCAAATTCCTCTGTTCGAATCACGGCACCAATTTGGAGGTCAGTTTTCCCTCCATGCTCATCGATAATTAGATATTGTTTTTCAAAGGAATACTCTTTTGAAAATTCGCAAATATATTTCATTTTATTATCTATTTGTCTCTTCTCGATGATTTTCAATGGGTGTTCTTGAAAATCACTTGTAATCGAAAAGGAGGATGACAATCCGTGATGATAGGAAAGAGGTAGAAGAATCGTAATGATCTTCATCTCATCTAGATAGGCGAAGAAATTTCGGTCAGTAGCAATCATTCGAGTCCCTCTCTTTCATCTCCACTTCTTTCGGATGATTTCTTCTTGTTAACACTTCTAGAGCGCTTACTTGAAGATCTATCTTAAATGGTGTAGTTCCGATATGCTCTCCATCTGCATGAACAAAAAGTTTTGTTGGAGAATGGATGGACACACTCCTGCCCGTATAAGTTTTCACTTCTTTAAAATGGGTGTGCTTTCCCCAAAATACACTTATAAAAACAAGCAGCAGTTTCCATCGTGATAATTGATGGACCACGGTAATGTCAAAAAGGCCATCATCTGGTTCAGCATCAGGGGCAATTTTCATCCCACCGCCATAAAAGGGTTGATTCGAAACAGTTACAAACCATGTCTGTTCAAATATATGCTTTTTACCGTCAATTGATAAATCAATTGTAGTGGTTTTATAAGTAAATAATTTTTTTAACAAAAAATAAACATAAACCATTCTACCCATCATGAGTTTATTTAATATGGCTTTCATCCGGGATTGATTTACTTCATAGGAAATGAGGGCATCAAATCCAGCACCCATGTTATTAATAAAAAAGCGCTCATTTGATTCAGCCAATTTAATTTTCCCGATATCGATTGACAAACCCTTTTGTTTTGCAAGACGGAGTATTACTCCTATGGCTTCAACAGGATCAACAGGAATTTGAAAACCTCTAGAAAAGTCATTTCCAGACCCTCCAGGAATAAATCCTAGTGTAATTTTATTATCGTTGACTGCCCCATTCATCACCTCGTGCATCGTTCCATCTCCACCCACAGCAATAACAATCTTTTGCTCAGAAGTCTTTTGCACAATTTGCGTTGTAAGAATCTTTGCATGTCCAGGGTATTCAGTAAAAAATGCAAGGTAATTTACATGATTAACTTTTAGTTGGTGCTCCACTCTTTCCCAAATCTTAAAGCAATGACCATTGCCAGCTTTGGGATTAATAATAAAGTATACTTGTTTCATACTACCAACCTTTATTTATTTAATGTTTTTGTGCTGGTTAAAGGATATGTTTTAATTGCTTCATACTTTGGTGTTTTGTTCAGGTGTGTTTGATAAAGCACCACATCAACAGCATCAAATGAAAGGGGCGTAGGCTGGAGCTCTTCCCACAGTTTAAGCATTTCGTTTTGGAAAGGATGTTCACCTATCCATTTTCTCGCAAGAGTAATATGGGGACGGAATGGTCTTGTTTCCAGTTGGAACCCTGCCAGCTCACAAGCGAAAAATACTTTTTTTCTAATAACTTGTAAATGTGTGCTTTCCTCTATACCGGCCCAAAAAATACGGGGAGAAGTCACACTACCGAAAATACCAAGCTTGTTGATGTTCAATGTTAGTGTTTTCTCATCGCTAAGGGCAATTTTAACGTTTTTAACTGCTTCTGTTAATATATCTGACGTTGCACCACCAAGAAACGCTAGGGTTATATGTAAATCCTGATCATGGACCCAGCGACTAAACGGGATCATGTCTCTGATTTTTTCCAAATGGTCTTTCATCACTAGTTTCGCATGCTCTGGTATTCTTACGGCAAAGAAATAATGGGGGCGTTTTTCCATCGTTATGTTCCCTTCTATAAATAATTCTAGTCTATTTTGTCCTAAATGTATCTATTAGCAAACAGACAATTAGCCGATTTTTTTACAAAGTATTAATTTTTATTTATTATTAGTTATGAATCAAGTAATAGTTATTTACTTCAAAGGATGGAAAGGACGCGGGCCTCTTGAAAGTAGTCAATAATATAGCTGAACTAATCGGAGATACACCACTTGTTAAACTAAATCAATTAGCACCTAGGGGTGGGGCATCGGTTTATCTAAAGTTGGAATACTTTAACCCTAGTAAAAGCGTAAAAGACCGTGCTGCATTTAATATGATTGTTGAAGCGGAAAAGGCTGGGAAATTAACCACAGGTTCCACGATTATCGAACCAACAAGTGGAAATACAGGGATTGGCCTTGCCATGAATGCTGCTGCACGAGGATATAAATCGATTATCATCATGCCAGATACGATGACGCAAGAAAGAATCAGTATTTTAAGGGCATACGGTGCGGAAGTTGTCCTTACACCTGGAGATGAAAAAATGCCAGGGGCCATCAAAAAAGCCATTGAATTAGCTAACGAGATTCCCAATAGTTTTATTCCAATGCAATTTGAAAATCATGCGAACTCAGATGCACATCGTCATACTACCGCTGTAGAAATCATTGAAGCAATGAACGAACTTGGCAAACCGCTTGCTGCCTTTGTTGCCACCGCTGGAACAGGTGGGACCATAACTGGTACAGGCGAAACCTTGAAAGCACATTTTGAAAATATATCTGTCCACGTGGTGGAACCAAAAGGCTCGCCTGTTTTGTCAGGCGGAAAACCTGGTAAGCACAAACTTGTTGGAACAAGTCCAGGATTTATTCCAGACATTCTTAATCAGGATGTCTATGACGAAATCCATCAAATTAATGATGAAGATGCCTATGATATCGCACGCAGGTTGGCTGTAGAAGAAGGAATTCTTGTCGGGCCATCCTCAGGCGGGGCTTGCTTTGCAGCGATAGAAGTTGCCAAACGATTAACCCCTAATGATGTCGTTGTATGTATTGCTTGTGATACAGGCGAAAGATACTTATCGAGCGATTTGTTCCAGTATTAAAAATAGGCTGTGTTAAAGATTAATGTTGTTTTTAACACTCTGTTGATTGGAGTGGATGGCACGAAGACTCCTGCGGGAGTACGGGGCAGGGGAGACCCCGCAGGCGCTAAAAGCGGCGAGGAGGCTCCCCGGCACGCCCGCGGAAAGCGAAGTGCCAGGAACGGAAATCAACAGACAAGTTTAACACAGCCTAAAAATAAAAAGTGGACGTTCCTTGATGTGGGAAAAAAGTAGTTCATTTTTTCCCCTAAAGGTACCAAGCATATGGATTAAAGATTAAGACGTGGACACTTCTGTGTACACGTCTTAATTGCTAATGAAGAATTTTGTCAATAAGTGCTCCGCATTGTTTTTCAATTTCTAACTCAAAACGTTCCTGCAGTAATTTTGTGACAGGACCAGGCAAACCATCCCTTACACGCTTCCCATCCACTTCAATAATTGGCATTACCTCTGCGGTCGTACTAGAAAGGAATATTTCCTCAGCATCTATAAGTTCATCAAGTGTAAATGTTCGTTCCTCAACAACAATGTTATTTTTTTCGCAGACATGCAAAATAACATCTTTTGTAATTCCTTTTAAAATTAAGTTATCCGACTGATGTGTGATTACCTTGCCATTTTTAACCATATAGATATTTGATGAACTTCCTTCCGTCACATTCCCGCTGCGGTGTTGAATTGCCTCAAAGCAGTCTGCTTCGGCAGCTTTTTGCTTTGCTAATAAATTTCCAAGCAAATTTAAACTTTTTATATCACAGCGCAGCCAGCGTATATCATCTGTAATGATTGTTCTTACGCCCATCTTCAAACTCTCTAATGGCCTAGACACTTCCTTCGTATATGCTACTAGACTTGGCCTCACATTTTCTGTTGGGAAAGCATGATTACGAGGGGCAACTCCTCTTGAAATTTGCATATAAATCGTTCCTAACTGAAGGTTATTTTTCTCAATCAGTTCTTCCAGCAAATTTGTTAATTGATCCATTGTGTATGGTAGTTGGATGCCGATACTATCTAAACTTTTCAATAAACGATTTAGATGTTCGGTTACTGTGAACATTTTTCCGTTGTAGACACGGATCACTTCGTACACTCCATCCCCAAATTGATAGCCTCGGTCTTCTACATCCACCTTTGCCTGACTTCGCTCAATTATTTTTCCATCCATGATTGCATATTTCATTCTCCCATTTCCCCTTTTATTTTTTATTTGCTGTGTTAAACTTGTCTGTTGATTTCCGCTCCAATCAACAGAGTGTAAATCAAAATTATGCATTAACACAGCATTTTATTTAAATCTTCATAAATGTAACCATATCATTTTTTCAAATCTGTTATCAATTTAACTTCGACTTTTTATTATGCAAAATTAAAAATAATAATTTAACTAAAAATTCAAATAATTTGTCATAATCCATACATTATAACCCATAACCTATAGTAAGAGTACTACAAGGGAGGGAGAATATCCGAACAATTTTTGTTAATTTTTGAAGATTATTTTGTAAAATAAAGTATATTGGTGGAAATTTTCAGTTTTTGTGGTTACAATAAGGATAGGTGGACACCATCTAAGTATCCACAGTAAACATCCATAAAAAGGAGTTGTCTGCGCGGAAAAGAAAACTACATATTTCTTGAAGAGGAATCTTCAAACAGGCTGTCGGTAGAGGGATTAAGCCATAGGTTTGAAAAAAGGATAGGGAGTGGTTTTTTGAAACCTTCGACTAACCGGATGTTAAACCGCATCAAATGTATCTACATGTTTATTCGCAATAATGGAACAGTCACAACGCAGGAACTTGTAGAGGAATTTGGTATCACTCCTCGCACCATACAACGAGATTTAAATGTCTTAGCCTATAATGACTTGGTAATAAGCCCAAGCCGCGGAAAATGGACGACTACACAAAAAAGAGTTAAAATGTCTTCTTAAAACGAAAAGTAACGTAACAGGATAGCATAAAAAAGCACACGAGATACTCTCGGTGCTTTTTGTTTGTCAAAATATTAAGTCCTGCCATGTACATGATTAGTGATTTTGTTATATTCTTGTTCACTTATGATGCCGAGCTTTCTAAAAACATATGAATACATGAAAATTCTCCGCTGCAATCGAGGGGTAATAAACATATGCATCATCCTCCTAATTTACTTTATTTATATTCTCCTCTTCAAACAAAGTTTCCTTCAACCAAAAAAAATTCTTCTGGTTAATATTTTAAACTGTTTTCAAAATTCCCAATGAAATAATGCGACCGTCCAGGTCAAAATAGGGATATGGCTTAACTGCTCAGTCTCTCGACTCCATTTGACAGATTTAAATAGTATGGTAGTATATTATTATAGAAAAATACTTTAGTGCTTAAAAGCGTTTAAGCAAAAAAGTTTAATAGGAGAAGATATGAAAAAAAATCATCAGAACTTACAAAAAGGATTATTATCAAGGCATGTCCAGTTTATTGCTTTGGCTGGTATGATTGGGACGGGGATATTTAAAGGCAGTTCCGATACATTAGCCATTGCTGGACCTAGTGTAGTCGTGGCCTATTTACTTGGCGGTCTATTACTATTTATCATAATGGCTGCCCTTGGGGAAATGGCCCTTGCTTTTCCAAATTTAAATGTACAGCATTTAGTAAACAAAGCATTTGGTTTCCAAGTTTCTTATATCGTCGGATGGCTGTACTGGATCAATTGGACTCTTGTTACGATTGTTGAATTACTAGCTGCGGGAAGTTTTCTACAATTTTGGTTTCCTGCGATACCTTTATGGCTGTTAAGTTTCCTTTGTGCAGTTGTAATCGTAGGAATCAATTTAACTCAAGTAAAAAATTATGGGGAGCTTGAATTTTGGTTTGCAGGGATTAAAATCATTGCACTTGTGGCCTTTATTATCTTAGGCTTTTCACTCCTTTTTGGTATTATTCCCAGCTCGATTCAGGACCCACTCTCTAACTATACAGCTAATGGCGGATTTTTCCCGCACGGAATGGGTGGAATGTTCAGCGCATTTTTAGTAGTCATGTTTTCTTATGGCGGAGCGGAATTAATCGGGGTAGCTATAACCGAAACAAAGGATGCCGAGCGAGTATTGCCAAAAATTATTAAAGGTGCCGTATGGCGTGTCATGATTTTTTATATTTTACCAATTCTAATCATTTGTGGACTCATGCCTTGGGACAAAGTTACTGGTACAGACAGTCCCTTCGTTCAGGTCTTTAGCGCAACCGGGTTACCGGGAGCAGCACATATTATGAACTTTGTCCTTTTGACAGCTGTCCTATCGGCTGCAAATTCAGGAATCTATGCGACATCAAGAACACTATTTTCGATGGCACAAAGTGGTGTTGCGCCTAAGGTTTTTGCAAAACTCTCCGCAAAGGGAATCCCATTAACAGGAATTTTCCTTACGGGTGTCTGTATACTAGCAGGAGTTTTTCTAGCTTATTTAACACCTAGTCAGGTTATCGGCTATCTTATGACCATTCCAGGATTTACAGTCATGTTACTCTGGAGTAGTATTTGTGCAGCGCAGTTAAAATTAAGACCACTTTACAAAAATCAACCAGCGTTCCAAATAAAATGGTTTCCATATACGACCATTTTCGCACTTGCATCTTTAAGTATTATCTTTATTGGATTTGTGTTTAATCCAAATAATATTATTGGTTCATCGGTAAGCCTAACAATAATAGGCTTGCTAATCACCCTCTCATTTCTTGTTAGAAAAAATGGGTTGAATGAAATTACTGTTTAATATGAACTTAAAAAGGCCACCAAATATTGGTTGGCCTTTTTGCTTTTTCAATCTCAATCCTTTGGATCCGTTGGGGTATCTTGATCATCTGACTCTACAAATAGCCTAAGTGCGGATAATTTATTTTCCCAAAATAGCTCAAAATATTGGAGCCAATCTTTTAATTCATATAACGGTTCTGGCTCCAGCTTGTACCTTGTTTCCCTGCCAGCTTTTCGTTCCTTAACCAGCCCAGCCTCCGCTAAAACACGAAGATGCTTAGACACGGCGGTACGGCTTATCGGGAAGTGTTCACTTATTGCCGTTACGGGCATCTCTTCCTTGCTAAGCAGTTTTAACAGCTTTCTTCTTGTTGGATCAGCGATGGCTTGAAAGACATCATGCTTTGCCGAGGAAGCCGCCATTTATGCCTCAACATATCCCTGCAATTTTTTCACAATACCTGCCCAGCCCTGATTCATATGTTCACGGATTGGAGTATGCGGTTGACCAAATTCAGTGACTTTATTCGCGTCCCAACCTCCATGGATTAATGTTAACTCCGTTTTATCATCCAGTTCTTTTAATTCAAATGTTAGTGTCCAATCTTTCCCCCAATTAAAGGATAGACGGTTTGGAGGATCAACATGGGTTACCTTACATGGCGACATGCCAAATTGCGCTGCATTTAAATGAAACTCATGTCCCTCAACTGCCTGTAGATCATTTGGCATAAACCAGGCACTTAGACCCTCTGCAGTCGCTACTGCATCCCATACTTTTGCAATCGGAGCATTATAAACAACCGTATACTTTATATCCTCTAATGTTGCCTGTGACTCGTTACTCATATTAATTGCCTCCTCGAATTTTGCTGCGATATTTTTCAATACGAAACCATTTGGTTTCATATAAAGACTATATAACACCATTTGGTTTCGCGTCAAGCGATTTTTTTAAGGCTGCTAACCTCTCCGTGACCTTCGTCTTTATTCTGACATGATTTAAGTCACGTAGACTCCTTCTACGTGACCTTAGTCTTAATCAATTACTTTTTGAGCCACCTAAGAACCGACCACACATCTGTTCCAGTGACCTTAATATTACTGCTCCTTTTCCTATTATTGAACAATATTTTTCCCATAAAAGATTTCATCCATCTCTATCTTTAACCGCTCAGTGATTTCAATATGTTCTTCAGGTGTTAAAGTGTCTTTGCTATATCCAAATAAATAATTATTTAAATCGAATTCACGCAGTTTGCATTTCGTGTGAAAAATATGCTCCTGATAGACATTGACGTCAATCATATCGAATAGTTCACCAACATCTTCCGGGATATAATTCTGAATCGAATTGATTTCATGATCAATAAAGAGCTTGTGTCCCGATTTATCCCGTGTAAACCCGCGCACACGGTAATCAATTGTCATGACATCCGTTTCAAACGATCTAATTAAGTAATGAAGAGCCTTAAGCGGCGAAATCTCGCCGCAAGTGGAAACATCAATATCCGCTCTAAATGTACTGATTCCTTCATCGGGGTGAAATTCAGGATATGTATGAACCGTGATATGGCTCTTGTCTAACTGCATAACCACCGATTCTGGCAGTGGTCCCGGTGATTCTTCAAATGATTCATCTGGTGCATTCGCAACCGGCCCCTCAGAAACCAACAGGGTCACACTCGCCCCAGCCGGTTCAAAGTCCTGACTCGCAACATTTAATACATGGGCACCAATGATATCTGAAACATGCTTTAATATATTTTGCAGCCTTTCCGCACTGTATTGTTCATCAATATACTTTAAATAAGCTTCACGCTCTTCCCTCGTTCTCGTAAAACAAATGTCATACATATTAAAGCTTAACGATTTCGTTAAGTTATTAAAGCCGTGTAACTCAATTGCCTGCTCGTGTGTAAGTTTCATGACAGTTCCCCCTTAATATTAAGGTATCCTTTTCAAGTAAATATTATTAAGATACCCAGAGAACCGTATAGTTAATTATTTTTCGCCTTATTTATAATAATTATAATTTAATATTTACTTTTAACTGATATGTGTTATAATTAATTCAGATAAGAAATTAGGAGGAATGTTAAATGACAGTCGAACAAATGCTCAACCTACAAATCGCTAACTTGAATGTCCTATATACTAAATTACATCGTTTTCACTGGTATGTGAAAGGTCCTCACTTCTTTACCTTGCACGGAAAATTTGAAGAATTATATGAAGAAGCAGCCGCTTCCATTGATGAATTTGCAGAACAATTATTAACGATTGGAGGCCGTCCTGTTTCTACCCTAAAAGAGTATCTTCAACTTGCAACGATTGAAGAAACGAACGAAACACTAACAGCTGAGGAAATGGTACAAGCAATCATCCATGACTTTTCTTTACTCATTGATGAGTTAAAAGTTGGGATGGAAGTCGCCGAGCAAAATGATGACGAAGTCACTAGCGACATGTTTTTAGGCTTAATTGGAAAACTTAAGAAACATAACTGGATGTTACAATCTTTTTTACAGGCTTAATACTGTAAGGACAAGCTATAAAAAGAGAAAAAGCAGCTTCAAATGAGGCTGCTTTTTCATATATAAGTCTATTTCACTTGATAATTTCGGAGTAACTCCACTTCTTCATCTGTTAGTTCTCGATATTCACCTAATTCAAGTGTCTCATCGAGTGGTAATGGACCCATCGAAATCCGTTGGAGATAGACTACTCTTTTCCCAACAGCTTCAAACATTCTTTTCACCTGATGAAATTTCCCTTCAGTAATTGTTAATTGAATGTCGGATCGGATTCCAGACTTTAAGATTTTCAATTCACCTGGCTTGGTTTCATAGCCATCATCCAAGGTAACGCCGTTAGCAAACGCTTCAATATCGTCCTCAGTCACTTCACGATCAATGACCGCAAAATACGTCTTCGGAACATGCTTTTTCGGAGAAAGCAAACGGTGGGCCAATTGGCCATCATTGGTGATTAGCAGCAACCCTTCAGTATCCTTATCCAATCGTCCAACCGGAAAAGGCTCATAAACTTGGTCTTCGAGTTCTAATAAATCGATGACTGTTTCAGTCGAACTATCTTCTGTAGCAGATAAGACTCCTTGTGGCTTATTCATCATCAAATAAATAAATTCTTTGTATTCGATAATTTCTCCGTTTAAGGTTACAGTTTGTGAGGATGGATCCACATGCTGTTTTGCATCTTTTACTACCACATCATCCACTTTAACCGCACTGCTTTTTAACAATTGCTTAACTTCTTTTCTGCTTCCATAGCCTAGGTTTGCAAGCATTTTATCAATTCTCAACGCTTCTCTTCCTCCCAGGTAATTTTAATTTGTTCATGATCCGATCAAGTTTATCCCCAAATAAACGGGTCGCAAGTCCTGATTTTAAGCCAAGATAAAAATAAATTCCAGCTCCTACTGCGGCACAAATAACAATTATTATTACTGATTGAACTTTTAATGCAGGAGAGAGGAATAACAATAATAGTTTGTACATTAATTCTGTGCCCACCCACATGAATCCAGCAAAGATAACAATTAACAAGCTTCTTCTCCATACAAGTCGGAATGGATAACGGGCATATATCTTAATAACAATAAAATTGATGAGAATGGCTGCAACATATCCAAGTGTTGTGGCTAATACTGCTCCTCTTGTTTCCATCATTTTTATTAACGGAATATTTAGAGACAGTTTAATTAATAATCCGACAAGTAAACTTAACACCGTAAATCGTTGTTCGTTGATTCCTTGTAATATGGCTGCAGTAACAGAATATAAGGAAAAAAGAATGGCTACAGGTGCGTATGCCCTTAATACTTCCGTACCAATTACATCATGCTGATAAAACGCTGTATATACAGGTTCTGCCAATAACGAAAGACCGATAGCTGCTGGTAATGTTAAAAATAGCAGGACCTGAAATGTCTGATTTAACTGTTGGTTTAAGCTTGCTCCTTCCCCCTCAACGAAGGCCCTCGTTATACTTGGTACAAGCGTTAACGAAAATCCTGTTGCCAGAGATACTGGAATAATGACAATTTTATGGGATTCAAAGTTCAAAATAGAGAAAAAGGATTCTGCAAATTTCGCTTTCCCGATTTCTGCCATTGCCTGACTAAAGGTGAATTGATCAATCGCCTGAAATAAAGGGTTGGCAATCCCCACTAACACGAACGGAAATGCATAAATAAGAATTTCCTTATAGATATCCTTAAGAGAGATATCTATTGTGCCCTTATCCTGTGAAAGGAGTTCGTCTAAATACGGTTTTCGTTTATACCAATACCAAAATAAAACAAATAAACCGCCAATCGCGCCAATAAAGGCAGCAAACGTCGCCACACTTACCGCTGTTACCATTTTTCCATGAAAAATATGTAAGACGGCAAAAGCCCCTAGAAGAGTAAAGGCAATCCTGACAATTTGTTCCACAACTTGTGAAAGTGCAGAGGGGCCCATCGATTGATGCCCTTGAAAGAATCCTCGAATGAGGCTCATAAATGGAACAACAATTAACGCAAAGCTTACAGCTCGCATAACCGTGGTGACCGAATCTAAATTTGCCTTTTTATCACCAACACTCATTTCCGCTAATGTCGGTGCCGCAAGATACATCACTAAGAAAGCCATAATCCCTGTTAACATCATAATGACTAAACCAGATTTAAACAGCTTCCTGCCAACTGCATATTCCTCTAGAGCATTATATTTTGAAATAAATTTCGAAACGGCGAGCGGCACACCGGCTGTTGCAACGCTAATAAAAATCGTATACGGTACATAGGAAAATTGATAAAGCGTAGTCCCTTCCCTACCGACAATTTGAAAAAATGGTATAACATAAATTAAGCCGATAACCTTTGAAAGTATCGTTCCTAGCGTTAATATAAATGTTCCTCTTAAAAGCTTAGACTGCATAAAATCCCTTCCTACCCGAAGAAATACGTGCGCTTCTTCACATATATAAATCGACTATTTTTTTGCACACTATAGTAGTTTACAACTTCTTGTCCCCGGACGCTACTAACAACCAAGTGAAATTTATGAAAATATGGGCACATTCGTTTTATTTTGATGATAAATGTTTATAATGGAGTGATGGATTAATAAAAAGTTGGTGTAAATATGGAATATGATGTTATTGTCATCGGCGGCGGCCCATCAGGTTTAATGGCTGCTATTGCCGCTGGTGAAAAAGGCGCAAAAGTCCTTTTAATAGATAAAGGTGACAAACTTGGCAGAAAACTAGCGATATCTGGCGGCGGCCGCTGTAACGTGACCAATCGTCTGCCAATAGAGGAAATTATCAAGCACTTGCCTGGAAACGGGAAATTTTTATATAGTGCTTTTTCTATCTTTAGTAATGAAGATATTATTAAATTCTTTGAGAAATTAGGAATTGCCTTAAAGGAAGAAGATCACGGCCGGATGTTTCCAGTCTCTAATAAAGCACAGTCCGTTGTGGATGCATTACTAAATCAACTAGAAAAACTTCATGTACGTGTCTTTACAAATAGCCCTGTCAGCGAACTCATGTATGAGGATGAGCGTGTTTCGGCTGTGGTACTTAAGAACGGACAAACCATATCTGCTCAATCCGTCGTGATTGCTGTAGGAGGAAAGTCTGTCCCTCATACAGGTTCGACGGGTGATGGCTATGCCTGGGCTGAAAAAGCGGGCCATACCATTACTGAACTTTTTCCCACCGAGGTTCCAGTGACCTCGAATGAACCATTTATAAAAAACAAAGTCCTTCAAGGGTTGTCGTTAAGAGATATCGAATTAAGTGTCTTGAACCCAAAGGGTAAGCCCCTCATCTCTCATCGAATGGATATGATTTTTACCCATTTTGGACTAAGCGGTCCTGCTGTCCTTCGCTGCAGCCAGTTCGTGGTGAAAGCGATGAAGAAATGGAAGTTACAAGAAGTAACCATGAGCCTTAATGTCTTACCAGATAAGAAAGAGGAAGAAGTTTTTCAAGAAATTCTCTCACTTGTAAAAAGTGAGCCTAAGAAAAGCATTAAAAATACACTCAAAGGGCTCGTCCCTGAACGGTACCTCCTGTTTCTATTAGACCAAAATGGAATCGATCCTGCTGAGCAAGCTGGAACGATTTCTAATGAAAAAATACGCAGCTTTTCCAAGAGTTGTAAGCAATTCCTAATTAAAGTTAATGGCACCCTGCCACTTGAAAAAGCGTTTGTCACGGGCGGCGGTGTGTCAGTTAAAGAAATTGAGCCGCAAACGATGGGCTCGAAACTTATGAATGGTTTATATTTTTGCGGTGAAATCTTAGATATCCATGGGTACACCGGAGGGTATAATATTACTTCTGCACTTGTAACCGGAAGATTAGCTGGAAGTAATGCAGCCATATATGTGAAAAATAAAAAGGTCTGACAAGTTGTCAGGCCTTATAAATAATCATCGCTGAAAAACAATAAATCTGTTCCTCTTCTTCTTCCTCTGCCATTGCTGCCACATTATATTTAATATCAAGCAGACTTGTTTCATCCAGTCCTTTTAAAAATCGATTCATTTCCTTTTCCAGATCCTTCTCATGCTCCCGATCAAACAACTTTACCTGTATCAATGTTCTCTCCCTCTCTTTTTTTACTACTATTCTTACCACTTTTCTGAAATTTTAAAAATTTAATCTTTATAAAAAGTTAAGATTATTTTGAGTGGAGGCTTTTATACAACTACTGGTGGTACTTAATGAATACCTACATTGTCACCAGCAGATTGATTTGCCGCCGCACAAAAAAACCGATTCCATTGTGGAATCGGTTATTCTGTGTATTCTGTTTCACCAGTCCAAGAGAGCATGCCGCCTGTCATATTACGAACCTTATAGCCTTGATCCTGCAAATAATGGCAGACATTTCCGCTTCTTGCGCTGGAGCGGCAGATAAAGATATATTCTTTATCCTTGTCAAAGTAGTCGAGTTTATCAGGGATATCTCCCATGCGAATATGCTTTGCTCCTGGGATCATCCCGAAAACGACCTCATGATCTTCCCTTACATCGACTAGCTCAAGTTTTTCCCCTGACTCAAGCTTCTTTTGTAATTCTTCTGGTGTAATTGTTTGAATTTCTTCCATCAAGTCCATCCCCTTTAGGAAAAACAGCCCCGAAAAAGGGGCCATTCTATAGATTAATTTGCGACGATATTTACAAGCTTGCCAGGAACAGTAATGACTTTGCGGATTGTTTTCCCTTCAATTTGTTCCTTAATTTGGGCATCCTCCATTGCGATTCCCTCAAGGGACTCTTTGCTTGCATCCACTGGTACCAAAAGCTTTGCCTTTACTTTACCATTGACTTGGACAACAATTTCAACTTCATCATCTACTAGTTTTGCCTCATCATAGGCTGGCCATGCTTCGTAAGATATTGTTTCACTATGACCTAACTTCTCCCAAAGCTCCTCAGCAATATGCGGGCAAACAGGTGCAAGCATTTTAACAAAACCTTCAATATATTCTTTTGGCAGTACGGTTGCTTTATAGGCCTCATTTATAAATACCATCATCTGTGAGATCGCCGTATTAAATCTTAAGCCTTCGTAATCCTCAGTCACTTTCTTCACCGTTTGATGATAAACTTTTTCCAAATTTGAGGCTTCTTCATTTACTTGAATCTTTGGATTTAATTCCCCGTTTTCTTCAACCAATAAACGCCAGATGCGATCTAAGAAGCGGCGGGAACCATCCAGTCCATTTGTTGACCAAGCAATTGATGCATCAAGCGGTCCCATGAACATTTCATAGAGGCGAAGGGTGTCAGCACCATGGCTGCCGACGATATCATCAGGGTTTACGACATTCCCTTTTGATTTACTCATTTTTTCATTTCCTTCACCTAAAATCATGCCTTGGTTAAATAGCTTTTGGAATGGTTCTTTGGTTGGAACAACACCAATATCATACAAGAATTTATGCCAGAAACGCGCATAAAGTAAATGTAAAACAGCATGTTCTGCCCCGCCAATGTAAATGTCAACAGGAAGCCAGTGGTTTAATTTCTCCTGAGAAGCAAGTGCTTGATCATTGTTCGGATCAATGTAACGTAAATAATACCAGCAGCTGCCTGCCCATTGCGGCATTGTATTGGTTTCACGACGGCCCTTTTTACCTGTTTCTGGGTCCACCACGTTGACGAAATCAGAAATAATTGCCAGCGGGGATTCCCCAGTTCCAGATGGTCGAATTTCTTTCGTTTTTGGTAACATCAATGGAAGCTGATCTTCAGGAACCGCAGTCATTGTGCCATCTTCCCAATGGATAATTGGAATCGGTTCGCCCCAATAACGCTGGCGGCTGAATAGCCAGTCACGCAAACGGAAAGTGACTTTCTTCGTTCCGATTCCCTTTTCTTCTAACCAAGCAATCATCTTTTGAATGCCTTCTGCTTTATCCAAGCCATTTAAGAATTCAGAGTTAATATGTTCACCATCGCCAGTATAGGCTTCTTTGTCAATATCTCCACCAGCGACAACGGCTTTAATCGGCAGGTTAAATTCTTTAGCGAATTCATAGTCACGCTCATCATGAGCTGGAACTGCCATAATTGCTCCTGTACCGTAACTTACTAATACATAATCAGCAATCCAGATTGGCATTTTTTCACCATTTGCAGGATTGATGGCATATGCCCCAGTGAATACGCCTGTTTTCTCTTTTGCAAGATCGGTACGTTCTAAATCGCTCTTTGTTTTCACTTTATCCAAATAAGCATCAACCGCAGCACGTTGTTCAGCTGTTGTAATTTTATCTACAAACGCATGTTCCGGAGCTAGCACAGCATAGGTAGCACCAAATAATGTATCGGGACGTGTTGTGAATACCGTAAAAGTCTCTTCATGACCTTCGATCGAGAATGTTACTTCTGCACCTTCCGAGCGGCCGATCCAGTTACGCTGCATTTCCTTTAAACTTTCCGGCCAATCAAGTTCTTCTAAGTCTTCAAGTAAACGATCACCATAAGCTGTGATTTTTAACATCCATTGCTTCATCGGACGGCGTTCAACTGGGTGTCCGCCACGCTCACTTTTGCCATCAATGACTTCTTCGTTTGCGAGAACTGTTCCAAGCGCCGGACACCAGTTTACCGCAACCTCATCAATATATGCTAAACCTTTTTCGAATAACTTTAAGAAAATCCATTGGGTCCATTTGTAGTATTCTGGGTCGGTAGTATTAACTTCACGATCCCAATCATAAGAGAATCCTAATGATTTAATTTGGCGGCGAAACGTGTTGATATTCTGCTCTGTAAATTCTGCAGGGTCGTTCCCCGTATCTAGTGCGTACTGTTCTGCCGGTAAGCCGAACGCGTCCCAGCCCATTGGATGAAGCACATTGTATCCCTGCATCCGCTTTAATCGTGAAAGAATGTCGGTTGCTGTATAGCCTTCAGGGTGCCCTACGTGTAGTCCTGCTCCTGATGGATATGGAAACATATCTAAAGCGTAGAATTTTCTTTTGTCATATTCCTCGCTTGTTTTAAATGTTTTTTCTTCTTCCCATTTCTTTTGCCACTTTTTTTCGATGTGATTATGATCGAAACTCATATCTGTTGCCTCCTTAAAATAAAAAAACCCCTCATCCCAAAAAGGGACGAGAGGATTGTATGTATCTTCCCGCGGTACCACCCACATTAGTGTTAAAAACACTCGCTTCATTCATCCTTAACGCGGAATACGGCAAGCCTTACTATACTTTCACACTTGCAACTCAAAGGCGAGTTCATGATGTACCCGGTTGACTTCCACCAGCCGTCAACTCTCTATTTCGGGTGTGTACCACTACTACTCCTAATCACAGTCATTTCATTATTAAGTATTACGGTTATTGTAATAAATTTTCAACAAGTATGCAAGGCAAACAAACGCCTAAATTCAGGATAGACAAAATATCGGGATAATAAACCAAAAAATAAAAAGACAAAGAAGGGTTACTTCTTCGTCCGCGTGGAATGGACAAATAACTAGATTTGTCCATGGACGGTGCCTGACACCATTTTTGTTTTTAGACCTCGATCGTAAAGGAGTGTTGTGATGATTGCGACGAGGAATAACACTATTAGTACAATGAATAGTGCTGATATGTTGTACATGTCTACGATTATTCCTCCCATTAGGGGACCAATCATTCTGCCGCCTGTTGCAGTACTGTTGACGATTCCTTGGTAGAAGCCTTCACGTCCCTTCGGTGCCAGGTTAAAGGCAACTGTTGGAACTGCCGGCCAGATAAACATCTCACCAATTGTTAAGATAATCATCCCAACTAGAAACCCAGAGAACAGCGTTGCCTGCCCTGCAACTAAAAATGAAACAACGAAAATACCAATTCCAATAATCATTTGCAGTTTAAGTGATGCTTTCAGATGCTTCAGTACACCATTTAAGAATGGTTGGCCAATGACAATTAGGGCACCGTTGATCGACCATAATAGACTATACTGCGTTAATGAAATATTAATTTCCTGTGTATAGGTGGCAATCGTTGTTTGCCACTGTACATAGGCAACCCAGCAAAGCAAATACCCTGTACACAGTATTAATAAGGCATACAGTTTTTTTCTATTTTTTACAATAGGAACATTTATATCGTTAGTTGCCGGTTTTCCTGACTCCCCCGAAATTCCTTTATAGCCAAATAGCGCTATAAGCAAAAAGAGGACGTACATAATAGTATTGGCTAGGAAGATGAGTTGAAAGGAATAAGCGGCAACAATCCCGCCAAGGGAAGCACCCAAGGCTACCCCAAGGTTTTGGGCAACATAAATCGCGTTAAAGGCTTTCCTTCCACCTTCAACCCAAACAGACCCTGCCATTGCATACATCGACGGAAAAATAATACCGGTACCGAATCCAATAATGATTTGGAAGACAATATAGGCAGGCCAGCCATGCCAAAAAGTTAAACCAATGAGTGCTGCAAGAGTAATCGAGATTCCTATTAAGATAGATTTGTAGCCGCCTATTCTATCAAATAGGCTGCCGCCATATAGGTTACCAATCACACTTGCCCCTGAATTTAGCATTAGGACTATTCCAGCAATCGATAAGGACTTGCCCAGGTGATCATGTATATAAATTGTATTTAAAGGCCACAGAAATGATGAGCCTGTGACATTAACGACCATCCCTATTATTAAGAGCCATAAGGCACGTGGCATATATAAAACGCCCCTTTACATATTACAATTTCAATTACCAAGGATATATTCTATTATTTTTTCTTGGGGCGCGCAATGCTTTTTGTTTTCCATTGCAATGGGGAGAGGTGTGGAGATTTGGTATTCCCTCTGAATCGATCCAGGATTCCGTCAAACTGGATTGGATTTCGCTGAATTGGTCCAGGATTTCGCCAAACTGGATTGGATTTCGCCGAATTGGCCCAGGATTTCGCCAAGTTTCCCAATTATTTAGCCAAATCTAAAGAAGATATCGCCAAACTCAATTTCTCCTCAAAAAAACCATAAGAAAAAAACACTGTAAATGAAACAGTGTTTTCCTGACCAAAATATTTAAGGTTATTTCTTTGGTACTCCTGGTACTACCGGTGCTTGCGCAGGGAAATAACTATTCACTGCGGCATCTTTTTTCTTATCATTTTCTGTTTCGTCGAAAACAGCCTTTTTCACTTTTTCAATTTCCTTGTCTACCTCTTCCATGTCAACGCCTTTTTTAACAAGCTCTTCAGTTGCAAGCCGGACCGCTTTGTTGGATTGAACAACAGATTCTCTTAAGGAATCCATCGATCCCTGTGGATTATGAAATCCGGCCGAGTTTTCAGCTGCGATAATATCCCAGAACCATTGGCCCTTCCGAACAAATTCCTGCGCTTGCTTGATTTTCTCCTGATTTACACCTGAAGTAATCATTTTATTTACATAATAGTGTGATGTCGTGGAAATATCCTGTGCTTCGTGTAATGCACTGACATTTGCTTCTTGAATTTCAAGGACACGGTCCTTCAGTTTATCTAAATCGCGATCGCCATGACACTGACCGCATGAAGTTTGCATGGTTTTAAGCGGTGAAGTCCACCAGTGTGAGCTGATTTTTCTTTTTCCATCGACACGCTCATATGGCATATGGCAGTCAGCACAAGATACATTCGCTTTGCCGTGTGTACCTGATGAATGTGTTTCATATTCGGGGTGCTGTGACTTTAACATTGGCGTCCCAGAAATATTACTAATCCAATCCTTCTCAAAACCTTTTTCTTTCGCAATGGTGCTGTAATACTCATACATTTCTTCAGGTTTAAAGCCTTTTGTCCACGGGAATGTTACTTCACTATTATCGGCTGCAAAATAATACTCCACGTGACACTGGCCGCAAACATAACTGCGCATATCGTTCTTGGTTGGATTGGATGTATCTACGCCTTTCGCTTGTAATGCCTTATAGAAGCTTGGACGAGTGACACGCAAATCCATTGTTTTTGGATCATGACAATCCGAACAGCCTATTGGCGAGTGCCCCATCTCCTCCCCTTTTGGCCAAATATCTTTATTAAAATTAGCACCCCAGTAGTGGTCGCCCATTTCCTCAATCATCTTTGGAACAGCTGTCGATTTACAAGTGTAACACGAGCCAACCGATTTATCGGTAATCCGTTGAATACTGCGTATATCTTCTAAGGCGTATGTATGTCCACGTTCTTCGTTATATTCATTTGCAAATCCATATCCATTAAAGAGAATAGGTAACAGAGGCTCTTTATCCTTTTCAAATTTGCTGCGTTTTTCAGAACCGCCATAAGTAGTATCTTCCATCTTTTCATTCTTTTTGTAACTATTATAATGAAGTGGAAATAAGTCCTTAAATGCTTCATTACGAATTTCATCGGCTGCGAGTCCTGTAGTCTTCTTTCCTGCGGCAGACGCCGTTTTCTCAGTAGATCCATCGCTGCACCCAGTAATGATCAAAACCATCGCTAGCAGGAGAAGATATGCCCCATATCGAAAGCTTCCCATTTCTAAAATCCTCCCTTATTTTCTAATAACTCTCCTGAAACAGGCGGCTTATTATAACGATCATCTTTAAAGCCTTTCCCGTGTGGTACTGTTTTGTGACAGGAAATACACTTTTCCTTTGCATCATGCGATACATTGCTAAGTGTACTTTTATGACAAGAAATACAGTTGTCATTCATAATTTTTTCAGTTCGTTCGGTCGCCTCAATCACATCCGGAATCTTCTTTGTTCCGAGTGTATTGAAAAAAATATGTGTCATCCCTGCGCGGCCTTTAAAAAATAATTTCCCCACTTCACTTTTATGAGGCAGATGGCAGTCATTACACTGTAAATCCGAGTGAGTTGAATCCATAAAAGACTTATGTACGGATTTCATCGTATGACAGTTTTGACAAAAACCAGGAGAATCCAAGTAGGCCATTGTTTTTACAGTGGAAAAAGATAAAAACACACCAATCAGTAGCGCCAGCACAATTAAAAACTTTTTGTCCATTTTAAGGAATTTTTTTAACATTTCCTCACCTCCCATTCTTTTCTCTTTTAGTTTTTCTGCATCGTAATCCTGAGTGGTCTACAACCTTATTTAAACCATGATATAAAAGGGCAAAACTGTGACGTACATCACATATATATCACTACTTGTTACCGACCTGTGAACGAGCGTTTCCTTCTATTTTCAAGGTGTTTTTAATGTAATATTGTTATTCCAAGTGATTTTTTACACTTTTTTCTATAATTTTCGGAAAAATTATTTATAAAAAAAGAACCCCTCAATGAAAAAAATTGAGGGATTCTTCCTTGTTTTATGAAGATTGGTCTTTTTCTTGGTGGAATTTGGATTTTACAGGCTGCCCACCGGATTTTTCATAATTCTTCTTGGCTTGCTTAACAAGATCGAAATCTTGCCCCAGCTCTAAATCTTGATTATTAATTCCATTCCGGGTTTTCTGTTCAGGATTTTGTTGCTTAGAACGCTTTTTCAAAGGTTTTCCCCCTCTAGAACCATGGTATTCTGAAGCTGCTGCAGCTGGAGTCTCATTCTATGGAGCTGTTCCCGTTGCTGCGAGTTTGCACTATGTGCCATTTTAGCAATGTCTTGATAAGTATCTTCAAGCTGCTGCAGCGCCTTTGTGTAATCATCGTCATTATAATGCTCTTGGAGACTACTTTGTTTGTATTGTTCTTGGGCAAAGCGAACTGTGTCCTCAACCTGTTGCATTAATTCGTCCATAGAGTCGCGAGTAGCCATTTAAGAACCCCTTTCTATAATAACTGGAAGCCCCGTGTGAGAAGCATAATGCTTCATTTCTTATTTTGTTCTCCATTTTCTTTCCTATAACATAAACAGTTGAATAATTATTACCAGCCAGTTCCGTAAATAATTACATTTGGATAAGCTAGCCACAACATGATAAAATTGATGTTATGCGCTTTTTAATTTTTTTCTCTGTTAAAGCGGCCTGTTGAATTCCGCTTCAGTCACTTCGCTTTCCGCGGGCGGTCCGGGGAGCCTCCTCGTCGCTGCGCTCCTGCGGGGTCTCCCCTGCCCCGTCCTCCCGCAGGAGTCTTCGTGACTTCCGCTCCAATCAACAGGGTGCAAAAATTAACAATAAGTTTTAACACAGCCTATTTTCTTAAAGGAGGTTTTCTGATTGGTTCAGATGAGACCTTTTATATATGCTTCTGATGATAAACGATACCATACTTGGAATTACCACTTGCGCCAAGAATTTGGTCATAAGGTGTTTAAAGTCGCGCTTGATGGAGGCTTTGATTGTCCGAACCGGGATGGCACTGTCGCACACGGAGGCTGTACGTTTTGTAGTGCGTCAGGTTCTGGAGATTTCGCCGGTAATCGAGTAGAATCCCTAGAAACTCAATTCAATAACATTAAAGAAAAAATGCACACAAAATGGAAAGATGGCAAATACATGGCCTATTTTCAGGCATTTACAAATACCCATGCACCAGTAAATGTACTTCGTGAAAAATATGAATCCGTTCTGGATCAGGAAGGCGTCGTGGGTTTATCGATTGCCACGCGTCCTGATTGTCTGCCAGATGATGTGGTCGAGTATTTAGCGGAACTGAATGAACGAACCTATTTATGGGTTGAACTTGGTCTTCAGACAGTCCACGAACGGACAGCCTCACTCATCAATCGTGCCCATGATTATCAATGTTATAAAGATGGGGTAAACAAGCTAAGAAAGCATGGGATTCGCATCTGCTCCCATATAATTAATGGATTACCGCTTGAGAACTACGACATGATGATGGAAACTGCTCATGAAGTAGCCAAATTAGATGTTCAAGGAATAAAAATCCATTTGCTCCATTTGTTAAAAGGAACGCCGATGGTCAAGCAATATGAAAAAGGAATGCTCGAGTTTATGTCCCAAGATGACTATGTAAAGTTAGTATGTGACCAATTAGAGATTTTACCACCCGAGATGATTGTTCATCGGATAACAGGAGATGGTCCCATTGATTTAATGGTTGGGCCGATGTGGAGTGTGAACAAGTGGGAAGTCTTAAATGCCATTGATGCGGAACTGAAAAAACGAGACAGCTGGCAGGGGAAATTTTATCAAGGTCAATTGGTGAAGTATTTATGAAAATAGACAAGGTTCTTCCGTTTGCGAAAAATCTACTTAAAAAAGCGGTTCAACCTGGCGATGTTGTGATTGATGCGACAGTTGGAAATGGCTATGATACAGTTTTCTTAGCAGAACTTGTTGGTGCCTCCGGTCACGTATTTGGGTTTGATATTCAAGAGAAAGCGATTGCCGCAAGCAAGGAACGTTTAATTAATCAAAGCCTGTCTGAGCGAGTTACACTGTTTCAATCGGGGCACGAACAGCTATCCCAATTGATTCCTAACAACTATCAAGGTAAAGTAACTGGTGCAATTTTCAACTTAGGATATTTGCCTGGCAGTGATAAAACGATAGTTACTCAACCTGAAACAACGATTGATGCTCTGCAACAACTAATGGAAATGATTGCTCCTGAAGGAATCATCGTTCTCGTTATTTATCATGGCCACAAAGGAGGGGCTGAAGAACGTGATTCCCTGCTTGATTATTGCCAAAAAATTGACCAAAAAACAGCCCATGTGCTCCAATACCAATTTATCAATCAACAAAATAGTCCAGCTTTTATCATTGCAATCGAGAAAATATAAAAACCAGGCCTAAGCGCCTGGTTTTATTTTGAAATTAACCTTGTAACAAAAGCTGGGACTGATTTTTGCACTGAACGGTAGGCAAGACCATTGAAATAGAAGAAATAGCTAATCCAACCGCCCGTTTTAATCATACCTTTGGCTAATTTTCGCACGTTTTTCTGTTTGCGAACCTTGGCATCGGATAAATAAATACCCAGCAGACCACGATTAATCAAGCGATGAAAATTTTTGTGAGGGAGAAATTCCGTGTGCCGGTCTGCTTCAATCATAAAATGATTCAAGCGTTGAAAAAGCATTTCCTCATTACGATAATAAGTACAAAAGTTTAAATCTCCCCCAATAAGGTCTTCTTCTTGATCAATAAAATAATCTAAAAGAATATGTAAGCCCTGAATATATGGAAAGTATCCATTTCGAATATTATCCGCATCACTCAACTGAAAATCATTACGATGTGCATAGGACACAAGGCAAAAAATCCCTAAGGTAGAACCCGAACAAGCTGAAAATTCATACCATTCCATATCAGGTAAGTGAGGTTGGTTCTTTTGAAACCATTTTTCAAGACGTGGGACCCGCTCCTCATGGATGACATGTTTATGAATTTGCAGTTCACAATAGTATTGGCATAGCTCAAGCAAATAGTCTTTAATTCCTTCATAATTCTTAATTTCTCTCAGGACAGAGCGGCAGGTTTCCGATAAATCATTTAAATAATTATCATCGTCCTGGTCTTCACGGAGCCGGTAATAATTTTTCTTCTCTGCCTTAAGGACGAGCGCATCTGCCATGGATTCATGGAGCGCTGCAAAATCCTCAGGGTCTAGTGAGGTGGAACGGTCACAAAGATTATCCAAATAATCACTAATCGTTTGATAAGCAACGATAAATTTTATCGCTTTTTGATAATCCCCTTTTGCGGTTAGTGCAAGGATAGCACCACCCTCGCAATGGAACGTTTTATGATTGATACTTGCAAGGGCCTGAGTCCTCAGTTCCTCGTTCGGGATTTTTTCTGCACGGCTTTTCCAATAAGCCAATTCTTTGTGTACTGCTGGAAGTATTTTGCTGTATACCCTCGACATAAGGGTGATTGGCATCATTAAAACCGACAACCTTTCTAAACAATATAACCGATTGCTTTTAATTGACTATAAACAAAATCCTTTGCATATTCAAATACCACTTCGCGCTCCGGTTCATTAAAAATCTCATGGTAGCATTTCGGCCATTCCTTAAATCTTTTTTCCGAAAGTGGTACGTGATTGAACCACTCTTTTACGGTACTTTTATTGACTATTTTATCATCGCCAGCTTGCATGACTAGCATGGGGATATCTTGTGTTTTTTCAAGCGCCTGAAAGGCCTCTTTCATGGCACTCACTAATTCCCGATACCATCGAACCGATACCTTGGTTACATAAAGGGTATCATTCGAATCCGCTTCACGGACCTCTTCGTTTCTTGTTGCCATTTGGACCGATAATCCAGAATTGATCCGAAGTGAAGGAAAAACCACATTCAGACCATGCGATAGAATATCTAGAATTTTAGATGGGGTATGAACTAACCCTAAACACGGCGATGAAAGAATCACTCCAGCGACATTCAGCTTCTCTTCCTGTAAGAGCCGGATTGAAATTAATCCCCCCATACTGTGACCAAGTAAGAATACTGGTAAATTATAGCGGTAGGCTGCCTGAATCCAATCCTTTACTTCAAAGATATAATCATCGAAGGAATGAATATGACCGCGGTTTGCTCTTGTTGTCATCCCCTGGCCCGGAAGGTCTGCCATAATCACATGGAATCCTGCAGAACGCCACATTTCGATTAGCCAGCCATAACGGCGATGATGTTCCATCGCACCATGGACCATCACAATTACTGCCTTCGCTTCCCCTTCTGCTTCCCACTTCCACATAAAGTTCCCCCCTAGAGTAGTTATAACCAATTAGTGAATGAATTCCAATGCACGAAACTTCACTAATTCAAAAAAGACGAATTATTTTTAATTGCTTCCTACTTCCGCTAAAATAATATAATCATGGAAAAGGAGCGAGAAGAATGATCTATCCTTATAAAGATAAGTATCCTCACATAGCGGATACTGCTTTTATTGCCGACTATGTGACAATTACTGGTGATGTTGTAATTGGCGATGAATCAAGTGTCTGGTTTAATACTGTCATTAGAGGGGACGTCGCCCCAACCATCATCGGTAAGAAAGTAAATATCCAAGATAATTCTATCTTACACCAAAGTCCCAATAACCCGCTAATTTTAGAGGATGAAGTGACTATTGGACACCAGGTAATTTTACACAGTTGTATCATTAGAAAAAAAGCACTCATCGGAATGGGATCGATTATCCTTGATAATGCTGAAATTGGTGAAGGTGCATTTATTGGTGCCGGCAGTCTGGTTCCCCAAGGGAAAAAGATCCCGCCTAATACCTTAGCATTTGGCAGACCCGCAAAAGTTATTAGAGAATTAACACCTGAAGACATTAAAGATATGGTAAGAATCTCTAGAGAATATGCAGAAAAGGGACAATATTATAAGTCCATTCAACCTTAATAATAAAGCGCAAGCGCCCTGGTCAGCGGCGTATGGCCTGGAGCGCTCCAACTGAGATAAAGGAAACACGAAGAGCGATAGCGATTCGATGTTGACTTATCGTAGGGAGGAGAGCGAAGGACAGTAGCCGCTAGGGCGCTGGAGCTAGACAGTAATCTAAGTTCAAAAACTTATACTATCTTATACTAAATAAAGCACCCAAGAAAACTTGGGTGCTTTTATTTATTAATTTTTCGATGATTGCAATGCTTTTTCTAAAGAATAATCCCGTTGAAATGAATAGACATCCTCCACATACACTTGATGCCAAACCATAAACATCAGCACAGTCCAGATTTTCCTGCTGTTATCTGCTTTGCCTTGGCTATGATCTTCAAGCAATTGAAGCACATAGGTTTTATTGATCAAATGATCGGTGTTGCTTTCACGGATGATTTTTTTGGCCCATTCGTTCATTTCATCCTTCAACCAGTGACGGATTGGAACAGGGAAACCTAGTTTCTTACGGTCTAGCACATGGGCAGGCACGATGCCTTCAGCGGCTTTACGCAAGATATATTTAGTCGTTCCATGAGCTGTTTTCAGGCTAGTTGGGATTTTTGACGCGACTTCGAAGACCGCTTTATCGAGGAATGGCACACGTAATTCTAAAGAATGAGCCATGGTTACTCTATCTGCCTTCAATAAAATATCACCGCGCATCCAAGTATGAATATCAATATACTGCATCCGATCAACCGGATCGTAGCCCCGCGATTCGGAGTAAAGAGGCTTCGTAATATCCTTATAATCTAATCCTTCACGGTAGACATTTAATAGTTCTCGTTTCTCTTCTTCTAAAAACATTTTTGCATTACCGATATAACGATCCTCCATCGGCGTTACACCACGTTCAATAAAGCTTTTTCCTCTCATTCCTTCAGGCATCATGCCTGCAATCCCTTTTAAAAGCACTTTTCCTGCTCTTGGGATTTTATTAAATACCTCTAATGATTGCGGTTCACGATAAATATTGTAGCCGCCAAATAATTCATCCGCCCCTTCACCAGACAGAACAACGGTTACGTGCTTTCTTGCCTCACGAGCAACAAAATATAACGGAACGCAAGCAGGGTCGGCAAGCGGGTCATCCATATGCCACATGATTTTTGGAATTTCATTCATGTATTCCTGAGGGGAGATCACATAACTGATATTTTCAACACCAAGTTTCTCAGCTGTCTCTTTCGCGACATCAATTTCACTGAAACCATTATGCTCAAAGCCAACAGAGAAGGTTTTAATGGCAGGGTGAAATTCTTTAGCAATTGACGCAATGATGGAAGAATCAATCCCGCCTGATAAGAATGAACCTACTGGAACATCACTGCGCATATGCATTTTGACTGAATCAAAGAGGACATCTTTAATTTCTTTTATAAAATCAGACTCCGCTTTTTGAACCGGTTTAAAATGTGCCTTCCAATATCTTTTAATTTCCATTGGTGAGCCAATTTTTTTTGAAAAATAATGACCTGGTTCTAATTTCTTAATTCCATCAGATAAAGTGTTTGGTTCAGGAACAAATTGATAGGTTAAATAATGCTGCAAAGAATCATAATTGAGCACATCATTTTCAAGACCCAACAAAATACTCTTTTTCTCAGACGCAAAAAACGTTCTGTCACCATCTTCAAAATAAAAGAATGGTTTAATTCCAAAAGGATCGCGTGCCCCATAAAGACTTTGCTCTTGTTTATCCCAGATAACGAAAGAGAACATTCCACGCAGTTTTTCAACGGCCTTTTCCTTTAAATGGCTGTAAAGAGCAATAATAACCTCCGTATCAGAACTTGTTGCAAACGTTAAACCCTCAGCTAATAGTTCTTCACGCAGCTCAACATAGTTATAAACTTCACCGTTAAAGATAATCCAATAGCGTTCATTTTCATAGGTTAACGGTTGATGACCGCTCTCAATATCAATGATACTTAAACGTCGGAATCCAAATTGAATATGATCATCATAATAAAAACCATCATCATCTGGACCACGATGAGTGATAATATCGTTCATATTTTTAAATTGTTGTTTTTGTACTTCACTATAGTTTTGTGTTGTATCGTGTACACAACCTATAAAGCCACACATTATGTACCTCACCTCTTCTAAATATCCCTAAATAAAGGATTTAATCCAAAAAACATACTCTCTAATACTACCACTTTTTTTTGAAAAAATGCACTGTGAACAATAGGTAAATTTACTATCCCCATTTTTTACTTCTTTTGACCTGTATAAACATTTCATTTTAGTCAAATACCGATTAAATGTGCAGGTAATTAGACGTACAAATAAAAACGGGAGTTACATGTCATATGTAACCCCCTCTTTTCTATTTATATATTTGCTTGCGCTCGTAATGCCTCTACTTTATCCGTACGCTCCCAAGGCAGGTCAATATCTGTACGGCCAAAGTGGCCGTAGGCTGCTGTTTGTTTGTAGATTGGACGACGAAGGTCCAGCATGTTGATGATTCCAGCAGGACGTAGGTCAAAGTTTTCACTCACCAGGTTCACTAGAATATCTTCGTTTACTTTACCAGTACCAAAAGTATCCACAGCGATGGAAACTGGTCGTGCTACACCAATCGCATAGGCCAGTTGAACTTCACATTTTTCAGCAAGACCAGCAGCCACGATATTTTTAGCTACATAACGAGCTGCGTAAGCTGCAGAACGGTCTACTTTCGTTGGATCCTTACCAGAGAAAGCACCGCCGCCATGACGAGCATATCCACCATACGTATCAACAATAATTTTACGGCCGGTTAAGCCTGCATCCCCTTGAGGGCCGCCAATAACGAAACGTCCGGTTGGATTAATAAAATACTTTGTCTTCTCATCGATAAGTTCCTTCGGTACAACAGGGTTGATGACATATTCTTTTAAGTTACGTTGTATCTGCTCTAACGTTACTTCTGGGTTATGTTGAGTAGAAATAACAATGGTATCAATCCGTACCGGTTTATCATTCTCATCATATTCCACCGTTACCTGGGTTTTTCCGTCTGGTCGAAGGTATTCAAGAACATTGTCTTTTCGCACTTCTGTTAATTTACGAGCAAGCTTATGTGCAAGTGAGATGGGAAGCGGCATTAGCTCTTTCGTTTCATTACATGCAAAACCAAACATTAGCCCTTGATCCCCTGCTCCAATTGCTTCAATTTGCTCATCAGACATTTGACCTTCACGAGCCTCCAAAGCTTGGTCAACACCCATTGCAATGTCTGGAGACTGTTCATCAATAGATGTTAAAACTGCACATGTCTCGGAGTCAAATCCATATTTCGCACGATCATATCCTATCCCTTTAATCGTTTCACGAACGATTTTTGGAATATCCACATATGTAGATGTTGTGATTTCCCCTGCAACTAACACTAATCCAGTTGTTACTGAAGTCTCAGCCGCAACACGAGCATTAGCATCTTTTGCTAAAATAGCATCTAAAATGGAATCAGAAATCTGGTCACAGATTTTATCTGGATGACCCTCAGTAACTGATTCAGAAGTGAACAAACGCGCGTTTCTTGACATCTGAATTCCTCCTTTATTATGAGATCACGAGGATTTTTTTCGAAGGTTACAGGTATACTTCTTAAACCTCGAGAATTTGATACGGTACTCATTCCCTTAGTATGTAATAAACAAAGGATTTTTATTAGAGACTCATTTCATAAAAGGACTTATACAAAACAAAAAACCTTACCATAGAGGAAAGGTTGTTTTCGGGCCTTTCGCTCTTATCGTTCAAGGCATTAGCCTTGCGTCAGATTAGCACCTTCGCATTTGAAAAGGACCTTTTAAAGTGGTTCATCTTTTCATACTGCAGGTTGCTGGGTTTCATTGGGCCTGTCCCTCCACCAGCTCAGGATAAGAGAGTATCCGTTCATCTTAGAATAATATCATACTGGGTAACAATGTCAATGTATTTTTTAGAAATATCTTCCTCATAAAATGGGAAAAATACGGTGTAAGTCATTAGTCTTTTATAAAATTTATTTATATCTTCATTTAAAGTTTTAAAATATATAAATCCAGATAAATAGGATACATTAATTCGACTAATGTGTTATACTTTTTGTATTATTAACCACATAAAACTTAGACAAAGGAAGGTCTCATTAAATGAATTCTGTTGATACTCCTAATGAATTAAATCAATTGTTGAATGAAAGTCATGTTCATGTACAATTATCTGTTCCACAGTTAGTTGAAAAAGTCTTAACCCGTCATGAAGGGGCACTAACTTCAACGGGAGCAATTAGTGTCGCTACTGGTAAATATACTGGCCGATCTCCACAAGATAAATTCATTGTTGTAGAAGATTCAACGAAAAATAAAATTGAATGGGGCACGACCAATCAACCAATTTCTGAGCAGGTTTTCACAAAGCTTTATCAAAAAGTCATTAATTATTTACAACAGAAAGAAGAAATCTTTGTTTTTAAAGGTTTTGCTGGTGCCGATACAAAATCACGTTTACCTATCCAAGTTGTAAATGAATTAGCATGGCAAAATTTATTTGTACACCAGCTATTTATTCGACCAACAGAAGAAGAACTGCTTGATCATAATACTGGTTTCACCGTTATTTCTGTCCCTAATTTCAAGGCTGATCCGGCAATTGATGGCACTAATTCTGAGGCCTTTATTATTGTATCATTTGAGAAAAGAGTTGTTCTAATCGGTGGAACAGAATATGCAGGCGAAATGAAGAAGTCTATTTTCTCAGTCATGAACTATCTACTACCTGAAAATAATATTTTTTCCATGCATTGTTCTGCCAATGTTGGCCTTGAAGGCGATGTTGCATTATTTTTCGGCTTATCTGGTACTGGAAAAACCACTTTATCCGCGGATCCAAATCGTCGATTAATTGGTGATGATGAGCACGGCTGGTCATCCAACGGTGTCTTTAATATCGAGGGAGGCTGCTATGCCAAATGTATTAATCTTTCTCGTGAAAAAGAGCCGCAAATTTTTGATGCGATTCGCTTTGGAACGGTATTAGAAAATGTTACCTTGAATCAAGAATCCAGAATCCCTGATTATGATGATGGCACATTAACAGAAAATACACGTGCCGCTTATCCAATTCATGCGATTGATAATATTGTTCAACCAAGTATTGCTGGACATCCAAACACCATCATCTTCTTGACGGCTGACGCTTTTGGTGTTTTGCCTCCTATTTCGAAACTTACTAAGGAACAAGCGATGTATCATTTTTTAAGTGGTTATACTTCAAAATTAGCCGGAACAGAGCGTGGAATAACGTCTCCACAAGCAACCTTCTCTACCTGCTTTGGTGCACCATTCTTGCCACTGCCAGCAACTCGATATGCCGAAATGTTAGGTGAGAAGATTCTTGAGCACAATGCCAATGTATTCCTTGTGAATACAGGCTGGACCGGCGGTGAATATGGGGTCGGTAACCGGATGAAGCTTTCCTACACCCGTGCTATGATCCAAGCGGCACTTGAAGGGGAACTAAATCATGTAGAAACAACCAAAGATAAAATTTTCGGTTTGAATATCCCTCTTCATATTGCTGGAGTACCAGATGAAGTCCTTCAACCTAGTAAAACATGGTCTGATCCGTTTGCTTATGAGAAGAAGGCAGAAGAATTAGCAGCACAATTCCGGGAAAACTTCAAGAAATTCACAAATGTCTCAGCGGAAATTGAACAAAAAGGCGGACCTATCGCGTAAGTGAAAAGTGACCTATCTATTCTAAAAGCCCATATCAATTCGATATGGGCTTTCTTACTTCTACCGTTTCTGATTTATTTAATAAAGTAAACCGATATTTGCCGCTTTTTTTCAGTTGGAAATCTCCTATATACATGGATATGTCTTTTCCATCAGTGGTCGTGTAATCGGTCTTATCTTTAAAGGTAAAAGTAGATACTTCTGCATTTTCAAGGTCAAATATTTCTAATTCAATTTCAGGTGGAAGGTTTTCTCCCTCTACCTCAATTGCAGCATCTTCATAGAAACCTGCATATAAAACCTCTTGGGAAATCATTAGAGTGGAATCACCTATCTTGATATAAGGCTCCATAACATAAATTGAAAATTCACCGACCTTTTTATTGCCGGCCATAAATTCAAGATTATATTTTCCAGAAAAAGTAAATGGTTTAAAACTTGTCATTGCATGACCATCTGCCCCATACATCCCCCCTGATATTACGGCTGTTGCAAGATGTTCTTTGACTCCTGTTTTTACATGGGTTGCCGTTACGTTTAAGGGTTTATTGGCAAAATCCTTTCCATAGTCACCCCATAAATAGACTGATATTTTTGAAACACTCCTTTGATCCTTCGCTATCCACTCCAGTGGAGCAAGCAGGCTAACCTTGTTTGGTATTCCAAAATTGCTATCAGGATAATATGGTGTGCCACTCTTATCCATTAAAGCAAAAAACTCGCCCTTTTTTACAACTTCTGTCTTTACAGATCCCGAATTGCTTAAACCTTCACCATGGCTTGTAAAATAAAGGATTGGAGCAATTATCGCCAACATAAATAGAGCTGCTAATGCCGCTAGTCTTTGAAAATTAAATCGCCTGCTTTGTTTCCGAGTGCTTTCCTCACGAATTGTTTTAAGAAAAGCGTTTCTCTGCTTTGCAGTTAACTCATGCTTTGGAAAATCAGCCATCATTTCCAGTAATTCTTTATCCTTCAATTGACTCAAAATACTCCCCCTCCTTTAAGCGTTCATTTAGCTTTCTCACTGCCCGAAAAAAAGTAACATTCACTTTATTCTCGGTCCAGCCAAGGACTTGACCTGCTTCTTGGGATGAAAGTTCTGCAATACCTCTTAATAAAACCACATCACGATAATTTGGCTTTAGCCCATTAATTGCTTCATACAAATAGGCATATTCCATTTTCCTAACAATTTTTTCCCCTGTATCTTGTTCATGAAGCTTAGGGGATTCATAATCTAAAATCTGTTTAAGTCTGTTCCAAACAGATTTCTTCCGGTAAAAGTCTATTGCTGTATTTCTTGCAATTGATATCAGCCATGTTTTCGGGCTTGAATCATTTTTAAAGTGACTTAAAGCTCGTAATGCCCGTAAAAAGGTTTCTTGAACCAAATCCTCAACATCCACCGAGCCTGTATAATAAACTAGATAATTGGTAACATCCTGCTCATATTGAATAAACCATTTCTCTATTTGATGGCCGCGCTCCAATCCAATCCCCCTTCCCAAAAACCTTAATCCTAATAAATCTATTAATAAGACGAATGTATCGAAAGTTTATTACACATTAATAATATTTTTTTCAAAAAGAAAAAGCAGGTGGCAAAACCCTGCTTAGTTCGTTGAATTTAATGAGATTAATTGGTAGGTGATGGTCGTGCTGTTATTCTGCAGCTCAACTTTTTTAATGATTGCTGTACCACTTAAATCACTATCCATTGTTTTTCTTACATCAATCGGAATCTCAATGGGATAAAGTCTATACCCTTCTTTTTCTAATGTGAAGACATTTTCCTCTACTCGTATCTCTCTTCCTTTTGTCACAATCATCGTATTTAACTCAAGAGGCATACCCATATCTTTGATCCGCTCCTCTGCTTGTTTTACCTTTATATTAACATCTTTTACGTTGACTTTTCATCCACTTTGATAGATCTGAGACGACTTTTCTATTTACTTCAGGAGGGAAGTAATGTGTAAACTCATCAAAATACCAGCAATCGACTGGCTTTTCTAATTCTCTCAACCTTCTTTCCAGGCGATAGGCATGCTCCACAGAGACATTACCGTCATTTACACCATGGATAATTAGGACTGGAGCAGTCAGTTTTTCTAAGGAATAGATTGGGGTTCTGTCTTGATAACGTTCCGGATATTTCTGTGGGGTCCCTCCAATCACACGTTTCATCATTCTTCTTAAATCCTTCCGTTCCATATAGGTAAGGGACATATCACTGACACCTCCCCATGTAACTACAGACGCGGTTTCAGGGAATTCGATCCCAGTCAAGAGTGCCATCACTCCACCACGCGAGAACCCAAAAATATGTACATTAAGAACCCTCGGCAAAGATTTTAACAGCCAAAAGGCCGCAAATGCATCTTCCCGATCGTTTCCGGCGAAATCCTCATTGCCCTCACCGCCCTGATTGCCACGATAATAAGGCGCAAAAACAATGAAACCTTCAGCAGCAAATTGGGCAATCCTTGCGGGTCGAACTTTGCCCACATTTTTGATGCCTCCCCGTAAATAAAGGAATCCATCATACTCACCTTCCCCTATTGGTTCCGCCAACATTCCTTTGACTCTTAATCCATTGGAAAGGTAGGTGATGACCTTTAATTCAACAGATGGATTTGGAGAAGGAAACCGCATGACCTCAACGATTTTCCCTTCAATGCTTTGGTTCATCTCACAACTTCCCTCTTTTTATCAAATTATAACACTTTGGCATTCACACATTTTTCTCCCGTTCATACGATATCTTAGGCAATTAGCCCAGATTTTTTATGAAATATAAGGAGGCTTGCTTCATGAAAAAATCATTAAAATTCAGTTTCTCCTTTCTGCTCATCACTATACTTATGTTCTCACTAGTGGCTTGTAATAGCACCACAAAAAATGAAACCAAGAAACTTGAAAAGGTTCGAATCGCTGAAGTTACTAGGTCCATCTTCTATGCCCCGCAGTATGTTGCCATAGCAAAGGGATTTTTTAAGGCTGAAGGTTTAGATGTGACGCTAACAACAACGCCAGGCGGCGACAAAACCATGACTACATTAATTTCCGGAGGAGCTGACGTTGCTCTGGTTGGATCGGAAACCTCGATTTATGTATACGCGCAAGGCGCAAATGACCCGGTCATTAATTTTGCCCAATTAACACAGACAGATGGTACATTCCTCGTTTCTAGAGAAAAAATAGATAATTTCTCATGGGATCTCTTAAAAGGAAAAACCTTCTTAGGTCAACGTAAAGGCGGCATGCCGCAAATGGTTGGCGAGTTTGTTTTAAAGAAGCATGGCATTGATCCACATAAAGATTTGAACTTAATCCAAAACATTGATTTTGCTAATATTGCCAATGCTTTTGCCTCAGGAACGGGCGAATTTGTGCAATTATTTGAACCAACAGCAAGTATTTTTGAAAAAGAAGGCAAAGGTCATATAGTCGCTTCCTTTGGGAAAGAATCAGGCCATGTTCCCTATACCACGTTTATGTCCAAGGAGAGCTATATGAACAAAAATAAAGAAACAATTGAAAAGTTTACTAGGGCAATTTACAAAGCACAACAGTGGGTAGCATCCCACAGTGCCGAAGAAATTGCCAAAGCAGTCGAATCATTTTTCCCGGACACAGACTTAGCTATTATGACCACCGTTGTGGATCGCTATAAAAGTCAAGGTTCCTTTGCCACAGATCCAGTTCTCGACCAAGCCGAATGGGATAATCTTCAAAACATCATGAATGAAGCGGGAGAACTTCCAAAAGAAGTAGATCACCAAACACTTGTAAACACAAAGATAGCAGAAAAAATTATTAACGAATAAAGGAAAGGGAGGCCGTCTCCATGAATTTTTTGTCCGTCCAAAATATTCATCATACCTATTTTACCAAAGCCTCGGCTGCCACGGCCCTCTCCGATATTTCATTAACCGTTGAGGAGGGGGAGTTTGTCTCCCTTCTCGGCCCTAGCGGCTGTGGTAAGACGACTCTGCTCTCCATTATCTCTAGTTTGCTTAAACCTACACAAGGTACGGTCTTATTAGAGAATAAGCCTGTAACAACCACCAAAAACCAAATCGGTTACATGCTCCAGCAGGATTATTTGTTTCCATGGAAAACGATTGAAGAGAATATTCTGTTAGGATTGAAATTATCGAAGCAGTTGAATGACCAAACAAGAGCGAAGGCCATGAGCCTGTTAGAGCAAATCGGATTAACCGGTGTGGAAAAACAAATGCCTAGGCAGTTATCAGGGGGGATGAGGCAGCGGGTAGCGCTCGTCCGTACCCTTGCCACAGAACCAAAGCTGCTTATGCTTGATGAGCCCTTTTCTGCTCTCGATTATCAAACTAAATTGAAACTGGAGGACCTAGTCTCGCGCACATTAGATGAATTTGGCAAAACCGCCATTCTTGTGACACATGATATTGGTGAAGCGATTGCCATGAGTGATCGGGTCTATTTACTTTCTCCAAGTCCAGGCAGGATTTATAAAACATTTACGATGCCCGATGAACTAAGAAAGATCTCCCCGTTTGAAGCCAGGAATCATGAAGCATTTTCAAGCATCTTTCAAACCATATGGAAGGAGTTGGAGTCACTTGAGCGAGAAAAAGAATAAGCTGGAACTCCTCCATAGAAACTATATTCAATCGTTGATAGTGGAAAAACGTTGGGTTAGATTTTATCAAGCGATTATTTTTATCATCTTTTTCGCAAGCTGGGAATTTTCTAGTCAAAAACAGTGGATTGACCCGCTTCTTTTCAGTTCTCCATCAAAAATTTGGAACTTATTTTTGGAAAAGATTAACGATGGAACTTTAGTTAGCCATATTGGGGTCACCCTCACCGAAACTGTACTAGGATTTATTCTGGGCACACTGCTTGGTACCATTTTAGCGGCAATCCTTTGGTGGTCACCAATGATTTCAAAAGTGCTTGATCCATATCTTGTCATATTAAATGCTATGCCCAAAGTAGCTTTAGGGCCGATATTGATTGTGGCGCTTGGTCCAGGATATCCATCGATTATTGCCATGGGTGCGATTATCTCCATCATCATTACCACGATCGTTGTTTATACCTCATTCAAAGAGGTAGATCCAAATTATCTAAAAGTGCTTCAAACTTTCGGAGCCAACCGTTTACAATGCTTCAAGGAAGCAATCCTCCCTGCTAGTTTTCCGACGATAATATCTACCTTAAAGGTCAATGTCGGCTTATCATGGGTCGGTGTTATTGTTGGGGAATTCCTTGTATCCTCGAGAGGGCTTGGCTACATGATTATCTATGGCTTCCAAGTTTTTAATTTTACCCTCGTTTTCTTATCACTCATGATTATTGCCGTATTTGCCACTATTATGTATCAGCTCGTTGAATTATTAGAGAGAAAACTTATCAAGGAATAGCGGATTGGTTATAAGTACTTTCTGCTATTCTTTTTGTTCTTTTATCCTTTGGATGTGTTTCACACATTGCTCAATAACCTGGTCTTTCATAATAAAACTGTATGTATCCCCAAATCGTTGAGTTAATATATCCCCTTGAACAAGTACTGGACCATCGGTTTCGTAATAACCAGACGTTTTTTCTATCCTTTTTACGTTCCCCCAAAAGACCGTTTTCACAAAGGACTTCTCTGGATCGAAAATTTTATACTCAGCCAAAAATATAAGCTCAGTTAATATTGCGCCAGTCTCCTCAAAAACTTCTCGTTGCGCTGCCTCTTCAAGGGTTTCACCTGATTCCATCTTACCTCCTGGAAATTCAAGGCCTCTTTGTTTATGGTTCGTCAACAACCATTCATCTCCATGTTGGCAGATAACCAACACATGTTTGGCCTTCTCTTGAAATGAATTTGGACTAAAAGACAGTTCAACTTTATTCCCATTTGCATCTAAAAAATGTATCATTCTAAATTCCGCCTCAATATTTGTTGCTCTTATTATAATCAAAAAAAGAAAAATCCTAAAGGAAGGATTTTTCTTATAAAATACTTTTTAAAAATAAATTTTTTTACCTTGGTAAAATATTTATTTTACTTTGGTAAAATATTCATGCTTTCAATGTGGCTTTTTGCTTCTTCATCACCCAGCTTATGCAGCATTCCATACACTTGTTGGAGTGTACTATCGTAAGCATCGTTTTCACGATCGTAATGATACTCGACATATGGTACGTGGGCTCGAAAGAAGTTCTTCCATTCGGTCGAATAATTTTGATTAAATAATTCACGGAGTTGCGTAATTTCTTCATCACTTGCCTGAATTTTATAACTCCATGTTGAACTTGTAGCACTTTGCGAAATTTCACCGCTCCCTACATCAATATAATAGGTTTTCTTTTGCTCATCCATTATGTCATCCCCTTTTACTCTTTAGTAATTTGCAAATAGAAAAAATTTATTCTCTGCCAAATTTCGATTCATTTTTTAGAAATGAATACGATATAATAAACATACAACAGAAGAAACAGATTTTTCTGTCAATTTACAAAAACGGAAGTTAGAATTATTTTATACTTAAAAGGGAAAAGAATATAACAAGGAGGTGTACTGAATGAAATTAGTCGATGAATTGTATGAAATGTACCGTAATAAGTTAACCGGTGACGAAGAGGATATCGATATGCTGGCATTTGCCTTTTTAGAAGAAATGTCACATGAGGATTTACTAGCGTTAATCCAAGACATGGATAAACAGGAATTATATAATTTAATGGGCATTTATTTAATTGAAAGTTTAAAAGGTAAATTTGCCCAAGAAGAGTACGGCCAGCATCGCACGAATACTTATCATCCTCGAAATATTCATTGATTATACATAATAGTGTAGAAACGGAAGCCAAAACAGAGGGCTTCCCTTTTTCTTTTCTCAATAAAACATCAAATCATGATACAATAGAGGAAAAAAGGAGGCAGTCTATACACATGTATGTAGTAGCCGTAATTTGTATTATTATTGTGTTCGTAGTTCTATTTCTAGCGGTGGGCACCACTTCTAAAGCCTATACTTATAAACATACGGTCGATCCATTAGAAAATAACCCGCATCTTGAACAGGAAAAAAATCAGGATGAAAACAAAGCTTAAAAAAATTCCTATTCACATCGAATAGGAATTTTTTTAAATCATCATGCAAAAACTTGCTTGAGGTCTTCTTTGCTTTGCTCGAGCCAGAAACGCATTAAACGCTTGGCACCTTCTAGGTCATGGAGTTTTGCTTGACCACATTGTCTTTCATTCGCAGCTGGAATTTCAATAATTTCAAGGGCATCTTTCATTGTATCTTCCATAAGATCAATGATTTCCTCCACAGTAGGTTCACCGCTAACGACCAGGTAGTAACCTGTTTGGCAGCCCATTGGTGAAATATCAATAATATCAAAGTGGTCATACTTCTCAGAATGCTTACGAAGATTAAAAGCAAGCAAGTGCTCTAATGTATGAATCACATCTGGTTTCATCGCCTGTTTATTGGGCTGGCAAAAACGAATATCATATTTATTAACAACACCGTCACTACCAACTTTGTGAACACCACAATGTCTCACATAAGGGGCTTTAACCGCGTTATGGTCTAAATCAAAGCTTTCAACTGAAGGCATCGATATCACTCCTTTTTTTATCTACTAGTATCATACAATAAATTCCGAGTTTTTTCATCTACTTACATTTATTTAACAATTTAGACGTTCCTATTAAATTATGGTATGTTGTAGATAATTGTAATAAAGGAGTGTTCCAAATGGTAAAAAAATTTTTCCTTGCGATTATTCGTTTTTATCAAGTTGCTATCTCACCGTTAAAACCACCCACCTGCCGCTTTTATCCGACATGCTCTCATTATGGGGTAGAAGCCATTCAACGGTTTGGTGCCTTAAAAGGCGGCTGGCTTACGCTCAAAAGGATATCGAAATGTCATCCGTTTCATCCGGGAGGGTTGGATCCAGTTCCCGAAAAGGATTCACATTAATTTTGATAACCATCCACAATAAGATCCAGTTTTCCTGTTTTAGGGTCAATAACTAAACCATGCACAGGAACATCCTTCGGCATTAACGGATGATTTTTAATAATTTCTACGCTGTGTTCTACACTTTCGGTTACACTATCAAACCCATGCAGCCAATTTTTTATATCAATTCCGGAGTACGTAAGCGTATCAATTGTTTCTTGGGATATTCCACGTGCTTTCATACTTTCAAGCACTGGTTCTGCCTTTAACCCGCTCATCCCGCAATCATAATGAGCAATCACCAAAACCTCTTGAGCCTTTAATTGATACAGGGCAATTAATATACTTCTCATTACACTGCCAAATGGGTGTGAGAGCAGTCCCCCAGCGTCTTTAATTAATTTCGCATCACCATTTCCCAAGTTTAATGCTTTGGGTAATAGTTCAAGCAGCCTAGTATCCATACATGTTAGGATGACCATTTTTTTATTCGGATATTTGGTTGTTTCATACCTTTCATACTCATGGTTTTCCACAAATTTTTCATTATAGTCTAGAATCTCACTCAGCAATTTTGAGTTATTCAAGATAACCACCCTTCCTTTGTTTCTTTCTAAGCATACCTAATTTTTGATAGTTAGACAAAATTTTATACTTGCTTTTAAGGAAAATATTTTGTAAGATACTTATGGAAATCGGAATCGTTCCGTATTATGTAGTTATTATTTTTCAGAATTCAAAAAATTTTCGATAATAAATCGTAATAAATCCGATTTATAAACATATGAAGGAGTTCCTATGAAAAAAATCATCCTTTTCCTATCTATTCTATTACCATTAAGCCTACTGATGTCTGCGTGTTCAAATGGTAAAGAACAAGTACAAAAAAATAAGGACCAGTTAACCATTTATACCACTGTATTTCCACTTCAATACTTTACTTCGCAAATAGGTGGAAAATATGTAAATGTTAACACGATCTATCCACCTGGGGCCGATGAACATACATTCGAACCTTCCCAAAAGGATATGATGAGGTTAGCTGATTCAGACTTATTTTTCTACATCGGGCTGGGGCTTGAAGGGTTTGTAGAAAATTCAAAAGAAACATTGAAAAATGAGCATGTTAAACTAGTACCTACTGCAGAGGGCATTAATCTCCCAAAATCAACCGATACACATGATGAGGGGGAAGAGCATCATGATGCAGATGTCAATCCACATGTATGGCTTGACCCCATTTACTCTAAGGATATGGCTGCTGTCATCCGGGATGCATTAATTAAACAGATGCCGGAGCACAAAGATCTATTTAATAAAAATTTCCAACAACTTTCCCTCAAGTTAGATGAACTTAATACGAATTTTGAACAGACAATTACAAAGGCAAAGCATAAAAAGATCATCGTTACACATGCAGCGTTTGGATATTGGGAAAAACGATATGGAATTGAACAAATTAGTATATCAGGACTTTCGACTGCCAATGAACCAACGCAAAAGGAGTTAGAAAAAATCATTACCCTTGCGGAGGGCGAAGGATTACACTATATGCTATTTGAACAAAATGTCCAATCGAAACTTGGAAACATCGTTCAAAAAGAAATTGGTGCCAAAGCATTACCTATTCATAACCTTGCTATTTTATCAAAAGACAATATTAAAAACAAAGAAACCTATTTTTCGTTAATGAATCAAAATCTTGAATCATTAAAAACAGCTTTAAACAATTAAATCGATAAGAAAATGAACCAGGTCTTTAACTGGTTCATTTTTTATTAACATCCTTCATCACTAAAAAGTAATGATATCCTTCCATTGCAAGACTTGCTGAAGTCGTTTCTCGTTAATCTCAAAACCGATCCCAGGACTCGATGGTACGGCTACAGAACCGTTTTGAACGTTAACTTCAGGAGTTATGATGTCCTCTTCCCAAAAGCGATTAGATGCAGAAATATCCCCTGGGATTGAAAAGCCTGGCAAGGAGGCAAGTGAAATATTATGGGCCCGTGATATACCGAATTCAATCATTCCCCCGCACCAGACGGGTATCCCCTTTTCAAAACAATAGTCATGAATACGTTTCGCTTCATTCAAACCACCCACCCTGCCCACTTTAATATTTATCACTTTGCAACTTCCGAACTCAATTGCTTTTCGGGCATCATCAAAACTGCAAATACTTTCATCTAAGCAAATCGGTGTTTTGATTTCCTTTTGAAGCAACGCGTGTTCCAAGATATCATCATTGCTTAGGGGCTGCTCAATCATCATTAAATTGAAGTCATCGAGAGCTTTAATTCGATCCATATCAGCTAATGTGTAGGCAGAATTCGCATCAGCCATGATTGCCAAGTCAGGATACTCACGTCGAATGTCAGATAGGAAAGAATAGTCTTGTTTTGGATTAATTTTTACTTTAATGCGCTGATACCCTTCCTGAAGATATTTCTCAATCTGTCGGAGCGCCATTGTAGTAGAATCTGTCGCCACCACGACACCTGAAGCCACAACCGAACGGGTACCTCCAAGGGTTTTTGACAATGGCTGCGAAGTACTCTTAGCATATAAATCCCATAAAGCCGTTTCTAACGCAGCTTTTGCCATATTGTTCCTTCGTAATGAACTAAAAAGCTGAGATGATTGTGCAGGATGGTCGATTGGATTCTTTTGAAGAAGTGGAACTAGAAAATCAGTTAACATATGTAAAGTTGTTTTAACTGTTTCTTCCGTATACCAAGGAGTCGAAAAAGCAACACCTTCACCAAAGCCTGAAACACCATCTGAATTGGTTATTTTAATAATTATCCCTTCACGAACCTTTACTGCGCCTAAATGGGTCAGAAACGGATCTTTTAACGGCATTTCAATGACATTTATTTCGATGGAGGTTATCTTAATCAACGGGTAAGCCCTCCTTCACCCATTCACGGAGCTCCCTGCGAAGTAGTTTCTTGGAGGCATTTCTCGGCAGTTCCTTCGTAAAATAAAATGCTTTTGGCACTTTATATTTGGCCAATTTCTGTTGGCAAAATTGCTTAAGTTCTTCACCTGAAAGGTTTGCTCCACTTCTTGTCACAATAAATGCTACCGGTATCTGTCCCCACTTCGCATCCTCTGTATGTGTCACACCTGCCTCGCTCACATTAGGGTGTGACAGTAATGCAGCTTCTATTTCTGCGGGATAAATATTTTCTCCCCCTGAAATGATTAAGTCTGAACGCCGGTCGAGAACAAATAGGAATCCCTCATCGTCTAGGTAACCAATATCACCGGAATGAAACCAACCATTCCTAAGCTTCTCTTTTGTAACATCCGGACGAAATAAATAGCCTGGAGTAACATTGGGACCTTTAATGACAATTTCACCAGGAATACCCGGTAGAGCCGCATTTCCATCCTCAGTTATAATTTGAATTTGTGATGGAAACAATGGCTTCCCCGCCGAACCCAACCTAGTCAAACTGTATTCTGGTGCAAGGGTAACAATTTGTGAAGAAGATTCAGTCATGCCATAAGTTTGGAATACAGGGATCTCTTTTTCAACACATGCTTGAAGTAATGGGAATGGTGCGGGTCCCCCTCCAAGAAGCATACAGCGGAATTGTTTTGGGAGGCGGCGTTCTTGAAGAGCTTCAACGATTCTTGTCAACGTGGTTCCAACAACAGACATAATCGTCACACTCTTGTCATTGATATCAGCAATTGTCCTTTCCACATCAAAATGGTCATGAAGAACTATTGGCATGCCATAAATGACACTGCGCATTAAAATGGAAAATCCGCTAATATGAAATAGTGGAACATTACAGAGCCAGCAATCGCCATCGATAAAGCCTAAATTTAAGGCTGAACCCACCGAACTCCACCAGTGATTACCATAGGTTTGGATGACCCCTTTGGGATTACCTGTGGTCCCTGATGTATACATAATGGTACATATATCGGCAAGCGATATCTCTTCAAGAATAGTCGGCTCGTGTGTGGCGCTTGAAAATATCTCGTCTATTGTTATGGTTTTCAGCGCAGGGATTTGGTTATTTATGAAAGTTTTTGTTTCAAAAAAAGAATTATCAAGGATTAATGATACCGCCTTTGAATCGTTAAGCTGCCAGGAAAGTTCCGATGGAGAGAGGCGGTTATTCAGTATCACGGATCTAACTCCTAATAACTGAAGGGCAAATAATATGACAACTGTATCAATATTGTTTTTTAATAATAGACCAACATAGTGGTCTTTTTGAACACCTAATCCTTGTAGTTTCCCAGCGGCCTGATAAGAACGTTGATAAAGTTCTTTAAAAGTTACCACTTCTTCCTGGAAATAGATAGCAGTTCGTGCAGGGGTTAGAAACGCTCTTTTCTTCAAAAAATTAGGCATCATTTCGTTCTGCATAACGGTTCACCTTTCTTCATCTGACTAACTAGTTCATTACTTACTTTCCTACGAAAAACAGCCTGATGGAAATCATCCATCAAGCTGTTGTAAACTAACGATCAAGGGAAACGCGGGAATTTCCCAAAGTCAGGCTTACGTTTTTCTTTAAAGGAATCGCGCCCTTCTTTTGCTTCATCAGTTGTGTAGTAAAGCAAGGTTGCATCCCCAGCAAATTGTTGTAGACCAGCCAAGCCGTCTGTATCTGCATTCATAGCTGCTTTTAAGAAGCGCAGGGCTGTTGGACTTTTCTCAAGAATTTCATTACACCATTGAATTGTTTCCTCTTCTACTTTCTCAAGTGGGACAACGGTATTAACTAAGCCCATATCAAGTGCTTCTTGGGCATTATATTGACGGCATAAATACCAAATTTCGCGTGCTTTTTTATGACCAATGATTCTAGCAAGGTAACCAGAGCCATAGCCAGCATCAAAACTTCCAACCTTTGGTCCAGTTTGTCCAAACACAGCATTATCAGCAGCAATCGTTAGGTCACAAACAACGTGAAGAACATGTCCTCCGCCAATCGCATATCCTTTTACCATTGCGATTACAGGTTTTGGAATCACACGGATTAGACGCTGAAGGTCAAGAACATTTAGACGAGGAATCTGATCTTCCCCCACATATCCTCCATGGCCGCGTACACTTTGGTCTCCACCTGAACAAAATGCTTTATCTCCAGCACCTGTTAAGACAATAACCCCAATACTTGCATCATCACGCGCATAGGCAAATGCGTCAATTAATTCAGAAACTGTTCTCGGTGTAAATGCATTATGTACATGTGGACGGTTAATGGTAATTTTGGCAATGCCATTGAATGTTTCATATAAAATTTCTTCATATTTGCGTCCTGCAATCCATTCTACTGTCAAAATAATCTCCTCCTTTATTTATTTTCATTCGACAAAAAGTCACTTACTATTGTACCAAACTTTTCAGGTTCTTCCACATGAATTGCATGCCCGCTATCTTCAATCACTACCCAAGAACTATTTTTTAGCTCCTCCATCATATGACTGGCAATTGAACAGAACTTATGATCCTCCGCACCTGTTAAAAGCAACACTTCACAAGTAAGTTCATTTAACTTGCCCCACCAGGATGATTGGGACCCTGTTCCCATCCCAACTAAACTGTTGGCTAGGCCATTGGGCGAATTTTTCAAACGCTGTTTCCTAATCTTTTCTTGAGTTTCCCGCGGGAGGCCCTTCATGGTGACAAAAAGGGGAATCTCTTCCCAATAATCCACAAATGCAATGATTCCCTGTTCCTTAATAAAGTTAGCAAGTTCGGCATCTTTCATACGGCGATGTTGTTTTTCGTCCTCCGTCGCTAAGCCCGGTGATGCACTCTCAAGTATTAATTTTCGAACACGCCCTGGGTACAAAAGGGCGAATGTTAATGCAAGTCTTCCACCCATGGAATAACCAAGTAGATCTACTTGCTCAATCCCCATATGATCAAGGATCGTGTTTAAATCAGAAGCAGCGGCATCCATTTGATATCGGCTAAGCTCCTGGGGAGACTCTGTTTTTCCGTGCCCAATAATATCAGGGATAATGAGCATTGTCGACTTTCCCCAGCATTCATGAAATGGAGCCCATGTGGTAGAGTCTCCCGTAAAGCCGTGCAGCAAAACAAGTGGAACCTGGCCAAGGCCGCCGTTACCGCAAACTTCGACATAGTGACGATTCCCATCGATAACGATAAACATTTATTGTTCACCTTTGACAAAGTTTGATATTTCCTGGGAAACATTGCCCCAAAATTCGCGGTGTTCGTCACGATTCCTCTCTCTGTTGGTAACTATTTCATATACATTTATCCCTGTCGAATGGATGGATTTCCTTATTTCTACTCCAAAATGGTCCCAATCCTCAATCTTTATGTAATTACCATTAAACATTTTAACAGCATGCTCAAAATTAATTCCGAGCGGAGTACCAAACAACAGTTCGAAGTTTTTCGGATGCTCTGATTGCGGGAGAAAGGAGAAGATTCCTCCGCCATTATTGTTGATAAGAATAATATTAATATTTATATTGTAAAGTTTTGCTGCAATCAGCCCATTTAAGTCATGGAAAAAGGTTAAATCACCTAGGACAAGGTACAAGGATGAGGAGTTTAATGCGGCACCCAAGGCAGTAGAAACGGTACCGTCAATTCCATTCGCCCCCCTATTTGCCATTACTTTAATTTGTTTATGATTGTTAAGAAAAAAGCTATCTAAGTCGCGGATTGGCATACTATTACCTACAAATAGTGCAGCTCCTTCAGGAAGCATTTCAGCTAATTGATAGAACAGCCTGCCTTCACTTAAATCCGTTATATCGCTAAGCGATATCATCGTATCTTTTGATAGTTGGTTAACCCTTTTCCAAGCTGTTAGAAAATCGGAAGAGGATTTCTCTACTGTATATTTTTCTATTTTCTCGCAGAATAACGATTCATTACAGAAAATCATATTTGTTGATAACGATGCTGGATCACGCCAGCCACTGCCGCCATCAATCACATATTGTTCTGTGTTTCCATTTTCTTTTATAAAAATTGTTAATGCTTTTGAAATGGGCATTGCTCCAAATCTAAGAATAACATCCGGCTTTAAGTAGACTTTAGCATCATCGTTTCTTAAAAAGGTATCATAGGCTTCAATGATATTTTCAAAGCTATGTTTCCCGCTTCTTAACTGTGACAAGGGGTCAGCAATTATTGGGAAGTTTAGTTTTTCAGCTAGCCGTGTTACAGCCTCAGGAAAAATATCATCGACAATATTTCCACAAACAATAATTCCTCTTGTTGTTTTTGACAGTTTTTCGGCAATTTCTTTAAATTGTTCCTCCGCGATTGTCAAATCACCTGTATGAACTTTCACATAACCGTTTGGACGTTCACGAAGCTGGAAGAGGGCATCATCCAGCTTGGGTACTAATGGCTCCCTAAAAGGAAAATTCAAATGAACAGGACCAGAAGGCGCACTTTTCGCAATCGCTACCGCTCGCGCACAAATCGTACGCGCATAACGAATGATTTCATCACTTTTTTCAGGTAAAGCCATTTCGGAGAACCATTTTACATGTTTCCCATATAAATGGATTTGATCGATTGCTTGTGGAGCACCTACTTCTCTGAGTTCATGCGGCCGATCTGCCGTTAACACAATCAAAGGCACTCGTGCATAACGCGCTTCCACAATCGCAGGGAAATAATTCGCGGCAGCCGTACCTGACGTACAGAGAATTGCAACTGGCTTATTTAAAGACTTGGCTATTCCTAAGGCAAAAAAAGCAGCTGAGCGTTCATCTACATGTATATGAACATTAAGTTCTGGATGCTCTGCCATAATCATCGCCATTGGAGTAGACCGTGAACCTGGGCTGACAACCACATCAGTTACTCCCGTGAAAATAAGTTCTGAAACAATAGCTGCTATATAGGCTGTTAATGATTCTTGATGCTGCATATCAATTTCCTCCAAGGGCTCGGAGCATAGGTTTAAATTTCAAACTCGTCTCCAAATATTCACTTTCTGATTCAGAATCTGCTACTACTCCGCATCCTGCGAATAACGAAACTTCTTCCCCCTGAATAAGTCCAGAGCGAATGGAAACAGCAAATTCACCATTTTTCCTGTAATCCATCCAGCCTAATGGAGCGGCGTAGAAGCCACGATCCAGCTCTTCTACTTCTCTTATCTTAACAACTGCTTCCTCCTTCGGAAGTCCGCCCAGCGCAGGTGTGGGATGCAGTCTTTCCACCAATAACATTAATGAAGCATCCTTATGACATTTTCCGACCACTGGGGTATAGAGGTGCTGAATATCTCTTATCTTCATTAACTGTGGTTTTTCAGGCAGAATAATTTCTTCGCATGATTCCTCCAGAGCCTCTTTTATCATTTCCACAACAAAACCATGCTCTTTTAGGTTTTTTTGGTCATTTAATAACATCTGACCCAATTTTAGGTCTTCCTCTTCTGTTTTGCCACGTGAGATGGAGCCAGCAAGACAGGTGGAATACACTTCATTTCCTTGCTTTTTCACGAGTCTTTCTGGCGATGCACCAATAAAACAATCTCCATTTGATTCAAACGCAAATAAAAAGCTTTTATGCTGCTGCATATACAAATTATTTAGGACATTCTCTGCCATAACTTGATCGTCAAACACAAGCCTCAATTCGCGAGCAAGCACAACCTTTTTTAGGGGACCATCTGTTAATTCCTTCACAACTCCATCAACAGTTTTCTTCCACCTTTCAGGTCCAATCTCTTTCATTTCAAGAAGTGCAGCAACCGACTTTTTGGGTTCACTTTGATGGAGAGCATTTAAAATTTCATTTCTCTCTTCGCTTACTTTTTTAAATAAGTAAGGATCCTCATGAGGAGTACAAACCGTATTAGTTGTTAAGAACGTTTGACCATCAATGATACTCAATAAATATTTCGGCAGATGGAACAAAGAATTGGCGTACTTCGACCAAAGGACGGTTTTTTCTTTGCAGGGGTCAAACGAAAAGCCGCCGAACATGACTGGACCTATCCCCATTTCAGTATATGGATTGAAAATAAGGCAGTCCCTTAAAAATTTCTCCCATTCCTCTTCAACATGAAAAAAGCGGTCAGAATCCTGATCCGACTGAATCTGTTTAGAAATCCCGAGTCCAATAAGTACGGTTTCATCTTCTGGGTCCTTCCAAAAGAAGCGTTCACCGCGAAATTGTTCTTTTCCTATATCAAAAAATGATAGTGGGTTTATCGTGTCCATTTTATGAACTTCACTAATTAAAATGGGCCGGCCTAGTTCTTTTGCGCGTTTGACAGCCAAAAGACCTCGTTCCATTATTTCCAACTCTTGAATGGTAATCAAACAAATCCCTCCAAAACAGCCGAAATGACTGTTATCCATTCATATTAATGCAATTTTTAGCATACTACCTACATTGTAAAGAAGTCAGTATTACTTGTCACTAACAATCCTGCTTCATTCCCTATTATATCTTAAGATTTCACCTTATTGATAAAATCCGCTCTCTCATTGAATTTTTCATTTTTATCATTTTCCCACCAACCATTCAATAATAATCAAACAGGTATAATCTTCTAAATTTGATAGGAAAAATTAATTGACACTAATCCTTGAATTACATACACTTAGTTTTGGGCATGGCCCATTTAACATTGAACCTAACCTTTTATATAGAGAAAGAAACTTAAAAAGGGAGAGAAGAATATGCAACCAACAATACACAAGAGTTCTGAACCTGCAGTTGAATCAAACCGCGGCTTTCAAGTATGGTGGCAAATGACCCGTCCCCATACATTAACTGCTGCATTTGTACCAGTTCTGCTTGGTACAGCCCTATCCCTTAAACATGGGAACATTCATTTTGGGCTATTTTTTGCCATGCTTATTGCGAGTTTATTGATTCAAGCTGCAACCAATATGTTTAATGAATATTTCGATTTCAAACGCGGGCTGGATACAGCTCAATCCGTAGGGATTGGCGGGACAATTGTTCGTGATGGAATCAAGCCAAGAACAGTCCTAAACCTTGCTTTTGTCTTTTATGGAATTGCCCTATTATTAGGGATCTATATTTGCGCCAACAGCAGCTGGTGGTTAGCGGCTGTGGGGCTGATTTGTATGGCTGTGGGGTATTTTTATACTGGAGGTCCGTTCCCAATTGCTTATACACCATTTGGTGAAATTCTTTCAGGTTTCTTTATGGGGATGTTAATTATTTTAATCTCCTTCTTTATTCAAACGGGAACAGTCAGCACCACGAGCATTCTCGTCTCAGTTCCAAGTATGATATTAGTTGGGATGATTATGTTATCAAATAACATTCGTGACCTGGATGGAGACAAAGAAAACGGACGTAAAACAGTGGCCATTCTATTAGGAAAGAAACGTGCCATTTACTTATTAACAGGGATGTTCACTTTTTCCTTTCTTTGGGTCTTAGGTCTGATTATTTTCGGTGTTTTGCCAGTTTGGACAGCACTTGTGATCCTTAGCGCTCCAAAGGCAATTAAAGCAACTAAAGGCTTTATTGAAAACACGATTCCAATTAAAATGGCACCAGCCATGAAAGCAACCGCACAAACAAATACCATATTTGGGTTTTTATTAGCGATTGGAATATTCATTGGACACTATCTATAAGAAAAAAGCTTCTGCGATGGCAGAAGCTTTTTTTAATGCAGAGGCTTAATCCCCCATATATCATCTGCGTATTCCTTAATGGTACGATCGCTTGAGAAGTAACCAGCTTGGGCGATATTTCTTAAGCTCATTTGCTGCCAACGTAATCGATTAGTAAATGTTTCACCAATTGAACGTTGTATGTCCGCATAGGATGCAAAATCCTTTAAGACAAAATATTGATCATTTTCCTGAAGGAGCGAATCAAATATCGGTTCAAATTCATTATAGGCCCCAGGGAAAAATCCATTAACTAGTTGATCTACTGCTTGGCGAATCCGACTATCATGGTGGTAATATTCATCGGATTGATAACCGCCGAACTGGTAGTAGTGTAGAACCTCATCAGCCGTTAATCCAAACGTGAAGATATTGTCATTACCCACCAATTCACGAATTTCGATATTGGCACCATCTAAAGTACCTACCGTTAATGCACCATTAATCATAAATTTCATATTTCCTGTTCCAGAAGCTTCTTTACTAGCCGTAGAGATTTGTTCACTGACATCTGCTGCAGGAAAGATTTTTTCCGCAAGTGACACTCGATAGTTTTCCAAAAAGATCACTTTCATTTTATCGCCAATTACAGGGTCATTGTTTACCTTTTCCGCTACAGAATTTATTAATTTGATGATCTTCTTGGCATAATAATAGCCTGGCGATGCTTTGGCACCAAAAATAAATACTCTAGGGACAACAGGGTAGCTTGAATCTTCCTTGAGTCGGTTATACAGATGCATGATATGTAAAACATTTAAAAGCTGCCGTTTATAAGCATGCAGACGCTTTACTTGTACATCAAAAATAGCACCAGTATCCACCGTAGTTCCCGTCTTTTCAAGAATAACTTTCGCAAGTGTTTGTTTGTTTTCATTTTTTATTTTTAAGAGTTGATCCAAGAACGAGGAATCATTTTCATATTTAAGCAGTTGGGAAAGTTCTGTTGCTTGATAGGTCCAGTCGGAACCGATGGATTCTGTAATGAATGAAGATAATTTTGGATTTGCTTTTAACAGCCAGCGCCGATAAGCAATTCCATTTGTTTTATTGTTAAATTTCTCAGGAAACAATTGATAAAATTGATTCATCTCACGTTTCTTTAAAATTTCGGTATGCAGCTGTGCCACACCATTAACACTAAAACTTCCGACAATGGCTAAATGAGCCATTTTCACATAATTGTCTGCAATAATGGCGAGTCCCTTAATCCGGTCCCAGTCCCCTGGAGATTGTTCCCATAACTCATGGCAAAACCTTTCATTGATTTCTTCTACAATCATATAAATCCTTGGCAGCAGCGGTTGGAAAATATGTATCGGCCACTTCTCTAAAGCCTCAGACAATGTCGTATGATTCGTGTAGGAAATTGTTTGTTTGGTAATATCCCATGCCTGTTCCCAATCATATCCTTCTTCATCAAGCAGAATTCTCATTAGTTCTGGAATAGCTAAAACAGGGTGGGTATCGTTGATATGAATACAGATGTGTTCATGAAGTAGGTTCAAACTGCTGTGTTGCTTCCGATAACTCTTTAAAATAGATTGGATACTGGCGGATACTAAAAAGTATTGTTGTTTCAAACGTAAAATCTTTCCTTCATCATGGGTATCATCAGGATATAGGAACTCAGAGATCATTTCCGTTTCCCGCTTATATTTTAAGATATCCTTATGTAAGGAAAATTGGGATGGTTCGGCATTCCAGAGTCTTAATGTATTAATTGTTTTTGACTGATACCCAATAACAGGCATATCGTGAGGCACGGCCGTAACCGTTTCTGCATTTAGATGATGAAAAACAAGCCGGCCGTTTTCCATCTTCGCCTCTACCTTCCCCCAAAAGGGAATTTTAATAGAACTATCGGTTTTGCGTATTTCCCATACATTCCCATTCTTTAGCCATTGTTCCGGTAATTCAACTTGATACCCATCAACAATCTTTTGTTCAAATAAACCATGTTTATAACGAATTCCATGACCATGGCCAGGTAGACTTAGTGAAGCTAATGAGTCTAGAAAACAGGCGGCTAATCTTCCTAAGCCGCCATTTCCTAAGCCTGCATCTGCCTCAAATTCCTCTAACTCACCTAAATCTATACCTAATTCCTTCAATCCAACCTGCACGGTTTCTTCCACACCGAGATTGATCAGATTTTGTCTAAGTAATTTCCCCAATAAATATTCAATGGAGAGATAATAAACCTGCTTTCCCTTGGAAGCCAGATGTTTTTCGTTTGTAGTTATCCAATCACCACTAACAAATTCACTTATCATGGTCCCAAGGGTTTGATAATGGTCTCTGGCTGAGCTATCTGAGAAACTCTTTCCACATACCATCTCAATCCTTTTTAGAAAGGTTTCTTTAAATTCGACCGTACTAGAAAACATGTGTTTCACTCCTTGCAACGATCTCAGAATATAATTGATTATAGCTATATGCTGACTGTGCCCAGCTATAATCCATTTCCATTGCTTGTTTTACAATGGAGCTCCACGATTTTGAATCATGGTAAACATTTAGAGCGCGTTTAATCGTATAGAGCATATCGTGGGCATTAAAATTCGAGAAGGAAAATCCGTTTCCTTTTCCTGTAAATTCGTTCCAAGAGTTTATTGTATCATTTAAACCGCCTGTTTCCCTAACAATCGGGATAGCACCATATTTCATTGCAATCAATTGTCCAAGCCCGCAAGGTTCGAATTGCGACGGCATTAAAAACAAATCCGCTGCTGCATAAAGTTTATGGGCCAGCCCTTCATTAAATCCAGTATGAACTCTTAACTTTTCGGGATAAATCCGAGCCGCTTGTCTTAGATGTTCTTCATATTCATAATCCCCTGTACCCAATACAATTACCTGAAGGTCCTCCTGCAAAATTTCACGAAGAACACACTTAACTAAATCAAGGCCTTTTTGCTTTGTGAGTCTTGTAATCATCACTAACAAAGGTGTACGTGACGACTGTGGCAAACCAAAGTGATTTTGAATCTCACTTTTATTTACTGCCTTTTTCTGATGAAGATTAACCGTATAGGTTTGATAAATTAATGGATCGTTTGCAGGATTATAAAAATCTTCATCAATTCCGTTTAGAATCCCGATCAAGTCCTCTTTTCTTGCTCTTAATAATCCATCTAATTTTTCACCATAGGCGGGAGTTTGAATTTCCTCTTTATAGGTTGGGCTAACGGTCGTAATTTTGTCCGCTGCAACAAGTGCACCCTTCATATAATTAATATTTCCGAAAAACTCTAAGTGACCGGAATGGAAGGAATTATAATCCATTCCTAACAAATCTCCTAATACCTCCCTCGGAAATATCCCTTGGAATTGCAGGTTATGAATGGTAAACACCGTTCGAATGTGACCGTATCCTTTTCGTTTATTATATTCTGTCCGTAAAAGGTATGGAATCATTGCAGTATGCCAATCATGGCAATGCAGAACATCGGGATAAAAATTAAGTTCCTCTATTGCTTCTAAAATTGCTCGATTAAAATAAGCAAATCTTTCCCCATCATCGAAATATCCATATAAACCTTCCCGTTTGAAATAATACTCATTATCAACGAAATAGAAGGTAACTCCTTGATAGGTAAGCTCCTCTATACCACAATATTGATTTCTCCAACCTACAGAAACGGTGAACTCTTTCACCTGTTTCATTTCACTCTTAAATTCATCTGCAATGGTTCCATACTTTGGCAGAATGACTCTAACATCAGTTCCCAAGCTCTTTAATTCTTTTGGAAGGGAACCTGCAACATCGGCCAATCCTCCCGATTTTGCAAATGGTCCACATTCCGAAACTGCAAATAATACTTTCACGAGTTCATCAACGCTCCTTGTTTGGTCCCTTTACGAATTACAAATGGTGATTGCATTGTGCCGGACAAATGAGTTCCGGCCTCTACTTTAACGTCTTTGTCTAAAATTACGGAATCAAGATAACAGTTCTCTTCAATTTGGCACTTCTGCATGATGATGCAGTTCTTAATAACTGCACCTTTGCCAATCTTTACTCCTCGAGAAATAATACTATTTTCTACCAAACCATTGATTACACAGCCATTGGCAATCATTGAATTTTTTACTTCAGACCCCTTAACATGCTTCGTTGGTGGTTCATCCTTAACTTTAGTAAAGATTGGCTGATCTTTTGGAAATAACTGTTGCCATACCTCAGACTGCAATAAATTCATACTAGTAGAAAAATAGTTTTCAATTGAATCTATCATCACGGCATAACCGTCATATTCATAGTGACAAACAGAGTAAAGATTCTGAAGGTCATTAACCACGTCCTTCATACATGTATACCCTGTTTCATTTCGTGTTTCAATTAACTTAATTAGCAGGGATGTTTTAATTAAGTACATTTCCATTGAACCTCCATCTTTATGATGGATTTCCGTGATGTCACAGCCAGAACGACTATGCCAATCTAGAATTGGTCTAAAGTTCATGTTGAACACGGTATAACAATTAGAAATGATGGCGTACTCTTGTGTACTGCGATAAAAATAGTCTAAATTCGCTGCAAAATTTTCAAACGAGCCGATTTTGTTTCCGTCAAAATCAACAATTGGTGAAGGGAAAAAGAAAAGACCATCCCGTTTTCTGTTTAAATCCCAGTTCTTACCTGAGCCCAAATGATCCATTAGCGAACGGTACTGCATTTTTGGAAATATAGCTACACTACGAATACCTGAATTCACCATATTCGACAGTACAAAATCAATAATCCGGTAACGTCCCGCAAATGGCAGGGCAGCGAGTGAGCGATGCGTTAATAAATCCTCTAAATCGTCATGATATGTTGTGGCGTCAATTACACCTAAAAGCTTTCTTTTCAATCAAAGTCCCTCCTGAATTTTATTAAAAAGCAGGGTATAGCCCGCTTAACATTTCATTAGTAACCAAAATAATCTCATCATCAAAAGAGCGAATAACGGTTCCATCTGGAACCTTTACATCTTCTTGAACAATCGCTTTCTCAATCAAACAATTACTGCCAATGATTGCATCAGGCATGATAACAGACTCTTTAATAATCGTTCCTTTTCCGACCGTCACCCCCTGAAAGAGAACAGAGTTATCAACTTCCCCCTCAATCGTACACCCTTCATTAATAAGTGATTCTTTTACAATTGCATCGGAAGAAATATATTGCGGCGGCTGGTTTGGATTGACTGAATAAATTCTCCAATCGTGATCAAATAAATCTAAATCACAATCTTCACTTAGCAAGTCCATGTTAGCTTCCCAAAGGCTTTTAACTGTACCGACATCTTTCCAATATCCTTTAAACGGATAAGCAAATAATTTCTTATTTTCCTCTAAAAGCATCGGGATTACATCTTTACCAAAATCATGACTGGAATCAGGATTTCGTTCGTCCATTTCTAAATATTCTTTAAGTATATTCCAGCTAAAAATATAAATGCCCATTGAAGCAAGATTATTCTTCGGATTGTCCGGCTTTTCTTCAAAATCGACAATTCTTAAATCCTCATCCGTATCCATGATCCCAAAACGGCTGGCTTCGTTCCATGGAACTTCTATTAAGGAAATTGTTACATCTGCTCTTTTTTCAATATGGTACTCCAGCATACTCTCATAGTTCATTTTGTAAATATGGTCACCTGATAGAATGAGAACATATTCAGGCTGGTATTGTTTGAGGTAATTAAGGTTTTGATAAATGGCACTGGCCGTACCCGTATACCATTTTACTTCTGATGATTCAGCATATGGTGGTAAAACAGTTACCCCGCCATCCTTTCGATCAAGATCCCAAGCACTTCCAATTCCAATATAGGAATTTAATAATAATGGTTGATATTGTGTTAACACCCCAACTGTATCAATATTAGAATTGGCACAATTACTTAATGGAAAATCAATAATCCGATACTTTCCTCCAAACGGAACTGCAGGTTTTGCGAGATCCTTTGTTAATGAGTTAAGTCTGCTCCCTTTTCCTCCTGCTAATAACATGGCTACGCACTTTTTCTTTGCCATTACCTTTTCTCTCCTTTCGCTTTTTAACCGGTCTGATGATTTGAAATCCAAACGCAGGAATTGCTATATTAATTGAATGCGGCTGGCCATGGTATGGCTCATCTGCAGCTATGATTGTCTTTTTATTAACTAATCCAGCCCCGCCGTATTCTTCATGATTACTATTGAAAATTTCGCGGTATTCACCACTTTTAGGAACACCGATTGTATAGACAGGATAACTAACGCCTGTGAAATTACAAATAACAACTAAAGTTTCATCTTCCTTTTTCCCTTTTCTTATAAATGAAAAGATAGATTGTTCATTGTTATTTGCATCGATCCATTGGAATCCTTCTTGCAAACAATCAAGTTCATAGAGGGCCTTAGATCGTTTATAAACTTTTGTTAGGAACTTAACATAGGCATTTAATTTTTGATGCATTTCATAGTCCAATAAGTTCCAATCAAGCTGCTCTTTATCTTTCCATTCAGCAAACTGTCCTAATTCAAAGCCCATAAACAGAAGTTTTTTTCCTGGATGAGCAAACATGTAACCTAACAAAAGCCTTAACTGTGCAAATTTTTCCCAATAATCTCCTGGCATCTTATCTAATAATGACTTTTTTCCATGAACCACTTCATCGTGTGAAAACGGAAGCATAAAGTTTTCTAAAAAGGCATATAAAAATGAAAACGTTACCTTAGAGTGAACATGTGACCGAAGAAACGGTGGTGTTTCCATGTACTCCAACATGTCATTCATCCAGCCCATATTCCATTTATAATCAAAGCCAAGTCCACCGTAACTAACTGGGGCTGTCACATTTGGATATTCGGTTGAGTCCTCCCCTATCATTACAAAATTGGGATCATGTTCATGGACTTGAGTATTTAATTTTTTCAAAAAGTTAATGCCAAATGGATTCTCTCGTCTTTCATTCGCGGCGTTTGGCCAGTATATGATATTTGCTACTGCATCCATTCGAAAACCATCAATATGGAAATAATCAATCCAAAATAGTGCATTGGAGATCAGGAAACTTTGTACCTCACCTTTTCCAAGGTCAAAGTTTGCTGTTCCCCATACAGCATTTTCTCGATCACTTTCGGTTGAATAGGAATAAATGTGCCTCCCATCAAAACGGTAAAGTCCATGCGCATCCTTGCAATAATGACCAGGAACCCAATCAAGAATGACTCCAATCCCATGTTGATGCATTTGATCAACAAATTCTCTAAATTCATCCGGTGTCCCATATCTGGACGTTACCGAGAAATAACCAATTCCTTGATAGCCCCACGAGGCGTCCAACGGGTGCTCAACAAGCGGTAATATCTCAATATGGGTAAAACCATGTTCCAATACATATGGAATTAGTTCTGCTGCCAGTTCTAAATAGGTTAGATACTCCCCATTTTCTTTCTTTTTCCAAGACCCTAGATGCACTTCATAAATCACGGCCGGCTCTGAAAGAAGGGGCTTTTTTCCTCTTCGAGTCATCCATTGATTGTCATGCCATTTATAATTTTCTAATGAATAAACAATCGAAGCTGTATTGGGTCTTAATTCAGAATAAAAAGCAAATGGATCTGATTTAAGCAACTTCTCACCTGTTTGTGAGAATATTTCATACTTATAAATCTTTCCGGTTAGATCCCTGTTTACAATTAGAATCCATACTCCTTCATCGTTAACCCTTTGCAATTCATACCCTTTACCATTCCAGTTATTAAAATCCCCCGTTAGCCTAACTGCAGAAGCATTAGGGGCCCATACGCAAAATCGTGTATAAATTTTATCGGAATTCTTAAAGATATGAGCGCCAAAAAGCTGATGACTTTGAAAATAATTTCCTTCATGAAATAAATGCAACTGATAGTCAGTCGGAAAAAACGTATTCACTGTCATGGCTCTCCTCATCCTCAATGAAAATATGTATTTCAAAGTCCAATTATAAGTGTATTTAATCAATATTTCTCATAATACTTTTTTATCTTTTCTGACAATAATCGATATATTTTCCTATCAAAACACAACATTCCTCACATTTCGACATCATTCCACAATATATCTATCATTAATCGCCAAAATATTATAAAAATTTTTTTAATTTTTTTCACAAAAAGTTATTTTAATTTTAATTCAAAATATGTCTAAATCGCATAGATGTAAGCGTTATCAACGTATTTTTTGGAAATTAGAATCGAAATTATTATTTTGATATAATTTTAGAGTAGTAAGATATGTTAGTATATGGGACTCGTATTTGGGTAAATTTGGTTAGAAGATACAAGAATTAGATGAGAATTTTCAAAAGGGAAAATATAATATGGAGAGATTATTTCACGGGTTCTCTTTAAGGATGATTGAATTGTGGTAAACATTTTACTGCTTTTTTCCTATTAGAGTTGACAATAACAATTATAGACTGCATAAAATGGCCTTTTCTCCATTTGGGCGTCAATCGACTTGATTGGCTACCTAAAGCGGCCTTGGTCCACCCTTACAGTCGTCAATCACTTTAAGCTTGCAGCCTAGAGATTAAATTAGTTTAGCTATCTTTTAAAAGAATTTTACACACAAAAAAAGACTGATAACTTAATTGTTATCAGTCTTTTCGTATGACCCCTACGGGACTCGAACCCGTGTTACCTCCGTGAAAGGGAGGTGTCTTAACCGCTTGACCAAGGGGCCATAAGATATGGCGGAGAAGGAGGGATTTGAACCCTCGCGCCGGTTACCCGACCTACACCCTTAGCAGGGGCGCCTCTTCAGCCACTTGAGTACTTCCCCGTTTGGCTCCGCAGGTAGGACTCGAACCTACGACCGATCGGTTAACAGCCGATAGCTCTACCACTGAGCTACTGCGGAACAATATATGGTGGGCCTAAATGGACTCGAACCATCGACCTCACGCTTATCAGGCGTGCGCTCTAACCAGCTGAGCTATAGGCCCATATTGGAGCGGGTGATGAGAATCGAACTCACAACATCAGCTTGGAAGGCTGAGGTTTTACCACTAAACTACACCCGCATATAATAATTTATTATGGGGCGACTGATGGGAATCGAACCCACGAATGTCGGAACCACAATCCGATGCGTTAACCACTTCGCCACAATCGCCATAATAATATTGTTTTAAAACAAAAATGGTGGCTCAGGACGGAATCGAACCGCCGACACAAGGATTTTCAGTCCTTTGCTCTACCGACTGAGCTACTGAGCCAACATATGGCGGTCTGGACGGGACTCGAACCCGCGACCTCCTGCGTGACAGGCAGGCATTCTAACCAACTGAACTACCAGACCAATTGCGGGGACAGGATTTGAACCTGCGACCTTCGGGTTATGAGCCCGACGAGCTACCAGACTGCTCCACCCCGCGACAATAGAAATTATTAATTTTGGAGCATGCTCCATATCTTGTTTCTAACCGCCTCGATTTCAGAAAGCTTATTCGAGAAGCAGCTCAATCGTTGCGCTGAGGATGATTCGAAGAAGCATATTCGAACGTGCTCCACCCCGCGACAATAGAAATAAGTTATAATATTTATGGAGGAGGAAGAGGGATTCGAACCCCCGCGCGGTATGACCCGCCTGTCGGTTTTCAAGACCGATCCCTTCAGCCAAACTTGGGTATTCCTCCAAATTAAATATAAAACTAATGGTGGACCTTGTAGGACTCGAACCTACGACCGGACGGTTATGAGCCGTCTGCTCTAACCAGCTGAGCTAAAGGTCCAAGTTTAGATAATATTTGGTAGCGGCGGAGGGGATCGAACCCCCGACCTTACGGGTATGAACCGTACGCTCTAGCCAGCTGAGCTACACCGCCATACTATCATGTAAAATTATTGGTGGAGTCTAGGGGGATCGAACCCCTGACCTCCTGCGTGCAAAGCAGGCGCTCTCCCAGCTGAGCTAAGACCCCATTGATTATAAGAAGCATGGTCGGGAAGACAGGATTCGAACCTGCGACCCCTTGGTCCCAAACCAAGTGCTCTACCAAGCTGAGCTACTTCCCGTAAAAGTGCGCCCTGAGAGATTCGAACTCCCGACCTTTTGATTCGTAGTCAAACACTCTATCCAGCTGAGCTAAGGGCGCATATGAATTTAATTAACTTAAATGGTGCCGAGGACCGGAATCGAACCGGTACGGTAGTCACCTACCGCAGGATTTTAAGTCCTGTGCGTCTGCCAGTTCCGCCACCCCGGCATTAGTAGAGAGCGGAAGACGGGATTCGAACCCGCGACCCCCACCTTGGCAAGGTGGTGTTCTACCACTGAACTACTTCCGCATATCAAGGGAAGTTATTTTGCTATTGCAAACAACTTTGTTTATTTTACTTCGTAAAAAAACTTGGTGCGGGTGAAGGGAGTCGAACCCCCACGCCTTGCGGCGCCAGATCCTAAGTCTGGTGCGTCTGCCAATTCCGCCACACCCGCATATTCATTTAAATGGTGAGCCATGAAGGACTCGAACCTTCGACCCTCTGATTAAAAGTCAGATGCTCTACCAACTGAGCTAATGGCTCATACAAATGGTGCCGGCGAGAGGACTTGAACCCCCAACCTACTGATTACAAGTCAGTTGCTCTACCAATTGAGCTACCCCGGCAAATAGTATGGAAAAGTATTAAAGAAAATATGGTGGAGGATGACGGGATCGAACCGCCGACCCTCTGCTTGTAAGGCAGATGCTCTCCCAGCTGAGCTAATCCTCCATTTTTACAGCCTGGCAACGTCCTACTCTCACAGGGACGCGTGTCCCAACTACCATCGGCGCTGAGAAGCTTAACTTCCGTGTTCGGTATGGGAACGGGTGTGACCTTCTCGCCATAATTGCCAGACCATATATTCGACACTATTTTATTATAATGTCTTTTTCATATTTTTCAAGAGGAAAATTAATTTTTTTCATTCCCTCAAAACTAGATAATGCAGAAGAAGATTGTAAACTCAGAGATCACCTTAAAATTGGTTAAGTCCTCGAACGATTAGTATCAGTCAGCTCCACATGTTACCACGCTTCCACCTCTGACCTATCAACCTGATCATCTTTCAGGGTTCTTACTAGCTTGCGCTATGGGAAATCTCATCTTGAGGGGGGCTTCATGCTTAGATGCTTTCAGCACTTATCCCGTCCGCACATAGCTACCCAGCGATGCTCTTGGCAGAACAACTGGTACACCAGCGGTGCGTCCATCCCGGTCCTCTCGTACTAAGGACAGCTCCTCTCAAATTTCCTGCGCCCACGACGGATAGGGACCGAACTGTCTCACGACGTTCTGAACCCAGCTCGCGTACCGCTTTAATGGGCGAACAGCCCAACCCTTGGGACCGACTACAGCCCCAGGATGCGATGAGCCGACATCGAGGTGCCAAACCTCCCCGTCGATGTGGACTCTTGGGGGAGATAAGCCTGTTATCCCCGGGGTAGCTTTTATCCGTTGAGCGATGGCCCTTCCATGCGGAACCACCGGATCACTAAGCCCGACTTTCGTCCCTGCTCGACTTGTAGGTCTCGCAGTCAAGCTCCCTTGTGCCTTTACACTCTGCGAATGATTTCCAACCATTCTGAGGGAACCTTTGGGCGCCTCCGTTACTTTTTAGGAGGCGACCGCCCCAGTCAAACTGCCCACCTGACACTGTCTCCCACCCCGATCAGGGGTGCGGGTTAGAATTTCAATACAGCCAGGGTAGTATCCCACCGACGCCTCCACCGAAGCTAGCGCTCCGGCTTCTCAGGCTCCTACCTATCCTGTACAAGCTGTACCAAAATTCAATATCAGGCTACAGTAAAGCTCCACGGGGTCTTTCCGTCCTGTCGCGGGTAACCTGCATCTTCACAGGTACTATAATTTCACCGAGTCTCTCGTTGAGACAGTGCCCAGATCGTTACGCCTTTCGTGCGGGTCGGAACTTACCCGACAAGGAATTTCGCTACCTTAGGACCGTTATAGTTACGGCCGCCGTTTACTGGGGCTTCGATTCAGAGCTTCGCTTAGCAGCTAACCCCTCCTCTTAACCTTCCAGCACCGGGCAGGCGTCAGCCCCTATACTTCGCCTTGCGGCTTCGCAGAGACCTGTGTTTTTGCTAAACAGTCGCCTGGGCCTATTCACTGCGGCTCTTCGAGGCTATTCACCTCAAAAAGCACCCCTTCTCCCGAAGTTACGGGGTCATTTTGCCGAGTTCCTTAACGAGAGTTCTCTCGCTCACCTTAGGATTCTCTCCTCGCCTACCTGTGTCGGTTTGCGGTACGGGCACCTTTTATCTCGCTAGAGGCTTTTCTTGGCAGTGTGGAATCAGGAACTTCGGTACTAAATTTCCCTCGCTGTCACAGCTCAGCCTTTGCGAGAGGCGGATTTGCCTACCTCTCAGCCTAACTGCTTAGACGCGCATATCCAACAGCGCGCTTACCCTATCCTCCTGCGTCCCCCCATTGCTCAAACGATAAAGAGGTGGTACAGGAATATCAACCTGTTATCCATCGCCTACGCCTTTCGGCCTCGGCTTAGGTCCCGACTAACCCTGAGCGGACGAGCCTTCCTCAGGAAACCTTAGGCATTCGGTGGATGAGATTCTCACTCATCTTTCGCTACTCATACCGGCATTCTCACTTCTAAGCGCTCCACCAGTCCTTACAGTCTAGCTTCAACGCCCTTAGAACGCTCTCCTACCACTGACATCGTAGATGTCAATCCACAGCTTCGGTGATACGTTTAGCCCCGGTACATTTTCGGCGCAGAGTCACTCGACCAGTGAGCTATTACGCACTCTTTAAATGGTGGCTGCTTCTAAGCCAACATCCTGGTTGTCTAAGCAACTCCACATCCTTTTCCACTTAACGTATACTTTGGGACCTTAGCTGGTGGTCTGGGCTGTTTCCCTTTTGACTACGGATCTTATCACTCGCAGTCTGACTCCCACGGATAAGTCTTTGGCATTCGGAGTTTGTCTGAATTCGGTAACCCGATGAGGGCCCCTAGTCCAAACAGTGCTCTACCTCCAAGACTCTTACTACGTGAGGCTAGCCCTAAAGCTATTTCGGAGAGAACCAGCTATCTCCAAGTTCGATTGGAATTTCTCCGCTACCCACACCTCATCCCCGCACTTTTCAACGTGCGTGGGTTCGGGCCTCCATCCAGTGTTACCTGGACTTCACCCTGGACATGGGTAGATCACCTGGTTTCGGGTCTACGACCACATACTCAATTCGCCCTATTCAGACTCGCTTTCGCTGCGGCTCCGTCTCTTCAACTTAACCTTGCATGGGATCGTAACTCGCCGGTTCATTCTACAAAAGGCACGCCATCACCCATGAACGGGCTCTGACTACTTGTAGGCACACGGTTTCAGGAACTATTTCACTCCCCTTCCGGGGTGCTTTTCACCTTTCCCTCACGGTACTGGTTCACTATCGGTCACTAGGGAGTATTTAGCCTTGGGAGATGGTCCTCCCTGCTTCCGACCGGATTTCACGTGTCCGGCCGTACTCAGGATCCACTCAGGAGGGAACGAAGTTTCGACTACAGGGTTTTTACCTTCTTTGACGGACCTTTCCAGGCCGCTTCATCTACCCCGTTCCTTTGTAACTCCATGTTGAGTGTCCTACAACCCCAAGAGGCCAGCCTCTTGGTTTGGGCTATGTCCCGTTTCGCTCGCCGCTACTCAGGGAATCGCGTTTGCTTTCTCTTCCTCCGGGTACTTAGATGTTTCAGTTCCCCGGGTATGCCTTCCATACCCTATGTATTCAGGTAAAGATACTGTTCCATTACGAACAGTGGGTTCCCCCATTCGGAAATCTCCGGATCAAAGCTTACTTACAGCTCCCCGAAGCATATCGGTGTTAGTCCCGTCCTTCATCGGCTCCTAGTGCCAAGGCATTCACCGTGCGCCCTTTCTAACTTAACCTAAAAGGTTATTCTCTTAAATTCATAAGAGAGAAAACTAAAATGGCGATGACTCGATGTTTACTTTGCTTCTTCATTACGATTATCTAGTTTTCAAAGAACGAATAATTTGAGAGAATTGCACTCTCAAAACTAAACAAACAAAGATCGCGAACAAACTGTTTTGTCTGGCTCACAGGTCCAGCTTGTCTAGCTTCGGCTCCTAACTTCTCGGCCGTTTCGATCCGTCCCCGCAAATCCAAAACCGGGATTTGCAGTGCCGGCTCTCCAACGTCTGTCGAAGTTGAACAGTCGCCTCCGCTTTTCCTATTATCCTTAGAAAGGAGGTGATCCAGCCGCACCTTCCGATACGGCTACCTTGTTACGACTTCACCCCAATCATCTGTCCCACCTTAGGCGGCTGGCTCCTTACGGTTACCCCACCGACTTCGGGTGTTACAAACTCTCGTGGTGTGACGGGCGGTGTGTACAAGGCCCGGGAACGTATTCACCGCGGCATGCTGATCCGCGATTACTAGCGATTCCGGCTTCATGCAGGCGAGTTGCAGCCTGCAATCCGAACTGAGAATGGTTTTATGGGATTGGCTAAACCTCGCGGTCTTGCAGCCCTTTGTACCATCCATTGTAGCACGTGTGTAGCCCAGGTCATAAGGGGCATGATGATTTGACGTCATCCCCACCTTCCTCCGGTTTGTCACCGGCAGTCACCTTAGAGTGCCCAACTGAATGCTGGCAACTAAGATCAAGGGTTGCGCTCGTTGCGGGACTTAACCCAACATCTCACGACACGAGCTGACGACAACCATGCACCACCTGTCACTCTGTCCCCCGAAGGGGAAAATCCTATCTCTAGGAGTGTCAGAGGATGTCAAGACCTGGTAAGGTTCTTCGCGTTGCTTCGAATTAAACCACATGCTCCACCGCTTGTGCGGGCCCCCGTCAATTCCTTTGAGTTTCAGCCTTGCGGCCGTACTCCCCAGGCGGAGTGCTTAATGCGTTAGCTGCAGCACTAAAGGGCGGAAACCCTCTAACACTTAGCACTCATCGTTTACGGCGTGGACTACCAGGGTATCTAATCCTGTTTGCTCCCCACGCTTTCGCGCCTCAGCGTCAGTTACAGACCAGAAAGCCGCCTTCGCCACTGGTGTTCCTCCACATCTCTACGCATTTCACCGCTACACGTGGAATTCCGCTTTCCTCTTCTGCACTCAAGTCCCCCAGTTTCCAATGACCCTCCACGGTTGAGCCGTGGGCTTTCACATCAGACTTAAAGGACCGCCTGCGCGCGCTTTACGCCCAATAATTCCGGACAACGCTTGCCACCTACGTATTACCGCGGCTGCTGGCACGTAGTTAGCCGTGGCTTTCTGGTTAGGTACCGTCAAGGTACCGGCAGTTACTCCGGTACTTGTTCTTCCCTAACAACAGAGCTTTACGACCCGAAGGCCTTCATCGCTCACGCGGCGTTGCTCCATCAGACTTTCGTCCATTGTGGAAGATTCCCTACTGCTGCCTCCCGTAGGAGTCTGGGCCGTGTCTCAGTCCCAGTGTGGCCGATCACCCTCTCAGGTCGGCTACGCATCGTTGCCTTGGTGAGCCGTTACCTCACCAACTAGCTAATGCGCCGCGGGCCCATCTGTAAGTGTCAGCCGAAACCGACTTTCAGCTTTTCCTCATGAGAGGAAAAGGATTATCCGGTATTAGCACCGGTTTCCCGGTGTTATCCCAGTCATACAGGCAGGTTGCCCACGTGTTACTCACCCGTCCGCCGCTAGACTCCGAAGAGTCTCGCTCGACTTGCATGTATTAGGCACGCCGCCAGCGTTCGTCCTGAGCCAGGATCAAACTCTCCAAGAAAGTTGATTAGCTCATTTGTTACGTTGGCTTAGTTTCATTGCTGAAACTAAAATTTATTGTTTGTTTGCACGATTTTGTTTGTTTAGTTTTCAAAGAACAATTTCTAATAAGCGAACAAATCACTTAAATTTCAATCGATCGCTCGAAAGCGACTTCACTAATTTATCACATCTTACATCGTGGTGTCAACAACTTTTTTATTTCTTTTTTCACTTGTTGACCCGCTCGATGAGGACGAGATTTAATATAACATGATAAATAAATGTTTGCAATATAATTTTTGATTTTTTTTCGAAACTGATTTCTAACTAAGTAAGGCAAACAACATTTATATGCTTCTTCCATTAGATACCTGTTTATGTGTAGAATTAAGGAAAGGTATTCTATATTTATTTTGTAATCAGTATTTTTTCAAGAATCAAAATTTCAGTCAACGACTGTATAAATGGACGTGATTTAAAATGAGTAGTGTCGATATGCAAATTTTAATTAAACTTGGTGTTTCTGCAGTGTTTGGTCTTATTATTGGTCTTGAACGTGAATTAAAAAGGAAACCGGTAGGCCTCAAAACAAGCCTAGTTATTTCTGTTGTAAGTTGTCTGTTAACGATTGTATCCATTGAATCAGCGTACATGTTTCCTGATTCAGATGATGTCAAAATAACTATGGATCCGCTTCGCTTAGCAGCACAAATAGTTTCAGGGATCGGTTTCTTAGGTGCAGGTGTAATCTTAAGACGTGGAAATGATAGTATATCTGGTTTAACAACGGCAGCAATGATCTGGGGTGCAGCAGGAATTGGAATTGCAGTCGGAGCTGGTTTTTTCATAGAAGCATTTGCTGGGGTAGCATTACTTATACTTAGTGTTGAATTTGTTCCATTTTTAATGAAAATCATTGGGCCGAAACAATTAAGGGAAAAAGAAATTATGCTGCAACTATTTATTAGGGATCAAGGTCAAATTGAAAAAGCTATTTCCTTCCTAATCGAAAAAAATTATATCGTTCGCAGGCTCAAGATTAAGGATTTAGATAATGGCGACCATCTCGTTCAAATATTAGTTGCCGTTGACTATCGTGAAAAAACAACTGATGTGTATGCCTCTGTTTCTAATTTAGAAGGTATTCAAAAAGTAGAAATTGAAAGTATAAGTTAAAAAATTTATATCCTTACTTAAATTTTCTCTTGCAAGATTATAATAATACAGATATAATTTTTCTTGTACCAAATATCTGGGGGATTAGCTCAGCTGGGAGAGCGCTTGCATGGCATGCAAGAGGTCAGGGGTTCGAGCCCCCTATTCTCCATTATTCGAAAACCTTTGCGCTGCAGAGGTTTTCTTTTTTTTCAACGGTCCATCTAATATAACCCCATCACCACAGTAAAAATGCCCACTAGTGGGTATTTTTACCTTTTTTTTAATTTCCTATTGCATATTACCTTATCACTATAATAAAATCATAAATGTAATTTAAAAATTTAGAAAAATCTGTATTTAAGGAGGGAGAATTCTCTAATTAAGTTATTCAACATGCTTCAATCTATCGTTTCCTCAGACACCGACAATCAGCATTGTCTTTATTTACCTCAATTTGAACAATAGGTTTTATTTGAGAGGAGGACCTTCCATGGAGGCCAAAAAAACTAAGACTTTTTCTGAAAGCGATTATACCTCAATTGTCCAGTCTTCATCATTTCAAACATTACTCTCCGAAAAGAAAAAGTTCATCATCCCTGTCACCATATTCTTTTTTTGTTTTTACTTTGCTTTACCTGTACTAACTTCTTATTCTACTGTGTTAAATCACAAGTTTATCGGCAGTATTACTTGGGCATGGGTTTTTGCTTTCTTACAATTTGTCATGACTTGGGCTTTATGTATGATTTATTCGAAAAAAGCAGCAAGATTCGACGAATTGGCGAATGAAGTCATTCAGGAAAAGGGGGCTAACTAATGAATACTGCTGCTTTTACAATGTTTCTTTGTATCGTTTTTGTAACATTAGTAATTACATACTACGCTTCAAAACGAACAAAGAATGCTAGTGAGTTCTATACCGCTGGCGGTGGTTTAACTGGCTGGCAAAATGGACTTGCCATTGCTGGGGATTATATGTCTGCTGCTTCGTTCCTTGGAATTGCAGGTGCAGTTGCCTTAACAGGCTTTGATGGTTTCTTTTATAGTATTGGTTTTCTCGTAGCCTATCTGGTTGTACTTTATTTAGTTGCTGAACCACTAAGAAACCTAGGAAAATATACATTTGCTGATATGATTGCTGCTCGTTTTGATGCTAAAAAGGTCCGTGGCTTCGCTGCCATGAACACGGTTACGATTTCTATTTTTTATATGATTGCACAGCTTGTTGGTGCAGGTGCACTTATTAAATTATTATTAGGCTTAGAATATACCACATCCGTATTAATCGTTGGAGTCCTTATGACCGTATACGTTATTTTTGGAGGTATGCATGCAACAAGTTGGGTACAAATTATAAAAGCTGTTCTATTAATGGGTGGTACCTTAGTTATTTCAATTATTGTTTTTGCCAAATTTAACTGGAGTATTACCGATATGTTTGCGCAAATGAAAACTGCCACGCCATTAAAGGAAACCTTCTTAAATCCAGGTGTAAAATACAAAATTGGCCTTGATACTATATCGTTAAATATGGGATTGGTTCTTGGAACAGCTGGTCTTCCACATATTCTTGTTCGTTTCTTTACGGTAAAGGATGCCAAAACTGCTCGTTCTTCGGTAGTTTATGCCACATGGATCATTGGGATTTTTTACGTTATGACCATTTTCCTTGGCTTCGGCGCCGCAGCCTTTGTTGGTAACAGTGCAATTGTATCTGCCAATCCCGCAGGAAATATGGCAGCCCCACTTTTAGCACAAGCACTTGGCGGGAATATGCTATTTGCTTTCATTTCAGCAGTTGCTTTTGCGACAATATTAGCTGTTGTGGCTGGCCTAGTATTGACAGCCGCCTCTGCATTTGCTCATGATTTCTATAACGTCATCCTGAAAAAAGGAAAAGCAACAGAGAAGCAGCAAGTTGGTATGGCCCGCTGGGCAGCGGTTGGCGTTTCAGTTATTTCTATTATTCTAGCTCTAGGGGCACAAACCCTAAATGTTGCCTTCCTAGTTTCACTCGCGTTCGCAGTCGCAGCCAGCGCCAATCTTCCGGTAATTCTCTATACTATTTACTGGAAACGCTTCAATACAATTGGTGCCATTTGGGCGATGGTAGTTGGCCTTATTTCAGCCATCGGTTTGGTGATTGTCAGCCCGAATGTGTTCAGCCCTGAAGTTGGAAAAGCCATTTTTGTTGGCGAACCATGGTTCCCATATACAACTCCTGGAATTGTTTCGATTCCACTAGGATTTATTGCAGGTTACCTTGGAACGATCTTCTCCAGTCAAAAAGCAGATGTGAAAAGATATGAAGAAGTTTTGGTTAAGTCTAATACTGGCATTAACATTGGTGGTTAAATTACAAAAACGCTAGTGCGCTGGAGCTAGACAGTAATCTTATTTGAAAAACCTATCATATATAAAAAGAATGGGACTGAATTGCGTCAGTCCCATTTTCATTATCCTTATGAATTTTTCCTAAGAAATTTATTTTTGTCCTTTTCTTCCAGCACCACTTTTTGAACGGTTACTTCCAGGCTTACTAGTATGGGACCTTCTTTCAAATCCCCCACTTCGATCTGATCTATTCTCTCTTCTTCCTGATTCGTTTCGATTTCGTGGTGTACTTGGTTTTGCTTTTCTAATTCCATGTTTCACTTTTTGAGTACTGTGCTCATTATTATCGTTTATTTTGCTCTCATTGCCCTCTTTGTTATTTCCCATATTTTGTTTTGGAATCGTGATATTTAGCTCAGCTTCAATTGTTTCAAGCATAGGTCGATCTATCGAAGTATAAAAGGTAATTGCCAGACCAGTCATCCCAGCTCTTCCTGTTCTGCCAATGCGATGGACATAGCTTTCCGTATCTTGAGGGATATCATAATTAAACACATGGGTGACCCCCTCAACATCAAGTCCTCTTGCCGCCACATCTGTCGCAACGAGCAATTGTACCTCTGCATCCCTAAACCGTTTCATTACCCGTTCTCTCTTCGCCTGTGACAAATCCCCATGTAATTCATCGCAAGAAAATCCATTTGCCTTCAGGACATCAAACAGTTTACTTACACGGCGTTTTGTCCGGCAGAAAATAACCGCTAAAAACGGACGATACGTTTCTACTAGTTGAATAAGCGTGCCTTGTTTCCCACGATCAGTCGTATGAATCGCTATTTGTTTCACCGTTTCAGCAGGTCCTTGGGTTTTTTCTATTTGAATGTATTCTGGATCTCTCATATGCTTTTTTGCTAATTTACGAATTTCAGCCGGCATGGTTGCTGAAAAAAGCATGGTTTGCCTGCTTACTGGTGTTTCTCTTATAATATCTTCCACTTCATTGAGAAACCCAATATGGAGCATTTGGTCTGCTTCATCTAAAACAAGGTAATCTATTTCTGATAAACGAATGGTTTCCCTTCTAATATGATCCAAGAGTCGCCCGGGTGTTCCTACGACTATCTGCATTCCCCTCTTTAACTTTTTTAATTGTTTATCAACATCCTGACCTCCATATACGGCTAGAACATCGATACCTGTTAGATTGGAAATTAGTTTTTCAATTTCCTCTGTTATTTGCAGGGCTAATTCTCTCGTTGGCGTTACGATCAATGCCTGGACATGCTCCGCTTCACGTTTAATTTTTTCTAATATTGGCAGGATGAATGCAAACGTTTTTCCCGTTCCTGTTTGCGCCTGTGCTATGATATCGATACCATTGATCACAAATGGAATGGCTTGTTGTTGAATCGGTGTTGGTTTAGCAATACCGTGACCACGTAATGTTTCCACGAGTGGTTCTGAAATACCTAATGATAAAAAATCTGACAAAAATACCCCTACTTTCTATTTATCCAATCAATTTATTTTGATTGTTTATCAATACAATTGCAAATATACTTTTCAGTTGTTTATCCAAAAAATTAATAAATTATGAGAGATTGATTGCCTTTTTCGTTTAAAACAACTATAATCTCAATAAAACCAACTTATTTCATCGGAATAGTAAAAATTAAAAATTAGGTGGGGATTAAATGAACCAACAAAGTTTTGTAATCATTCATGGATTAGGCGGTAGTGGAACTGATCATTGGCAAACTTGGCTGGCAAATGAATTAACTAGAAAGAATTATCATGTACAATATCCAACTTTTACAAACTTCGACTCGCCTAATAAGAGCGTTTGGCTGGAGGAATTGACTACTGCTCTGCGGATGGTCCCAGAGGAAAATAATTTAACAGTCATTACACACAGTCTAGGCTGCTTATTATGGCTTCATTATGCTTCTACTCAAAATAAACCAATTGCCAACCGGGTGATTTTAGTCGCACCGCCTTCTCCAAATCACATTCTCACTGAAGCAAAATCATTCTACCCTGTCCCTTTGGATAGAAACAACCTAAAGAAAGCAGCTGAAAATACATTATTTATCCATTCAACTAATGATCCGTATTGCAGCTGGGCAGATGTAAAAAGCTATTCAAATCTTAGCTTTCCTTCCATCACCATCCCTAATGCAGGTCACATAAATACACAGTCAGGACACGGAAAATGGCCATGGATATTAGATTTATGCCTGGCGGAGGAAAAGCATTCTCTAATTGTATAAGGTAAAAGAAGGAGTGATGAAATCTGCACTCCTTCTTTTTATTTGATTGCTAAAATTACTTCATGCACAGGAGATGATATAATGATTTCAATATTTTATCTATTTTACCAATGTGAATTATCGATTTATATATTAGGGGATGATTAAGATAGATTTACATCAGTTGTATGTTTTTACAAAGGTGGTCGAACACAAAAGCTTTTCTAAAGCAGCAGATGAAATATTTTTAAGCCAATCAACGGTTAGTTCTCATATTCAGGCATTAGAGAAAATGCTTAATATAAAGCTTTTTGATCGAGTGGGAAGAGAGAGTATTCTTACGCCGAAGGGGGAACGTTTGTATCAATGGGCCCTTAAACTCTTATTAATTAAAGACCAAGCATTGCTCGATTTAAAAGAGGGAATGACAGATCTGAAGGGGAAGATTCGGATTGCCGCCAGCTCTGTCCCAGGGCAATTTATGATTCCAGGCATGGTTAAACAATTTAGGGAACAATATCCTGAAGTAATATTCCATATCAACCAATCCTCATCAAAAATTGTTGCTGAAAAAGTGTTAAACGGCTCTGTGGATATCGGTATATTAGGTGAAAAATATGATAATGAAAAACTTCGCTTTATCCCACTTTTAAAAGAAAGATTAGTCCTAATTACATCGAACCAAAACGAAATGGTTGGTCCAGTAAATATTCGCGATATTTTAAACTATCCGTTTGTGATGCGTAATTCAAGCTCAGGAACAAATGCCCTTTTGGAACGGGTTCTTAAAAAGAATAACATTCATAAGGAGCAATTAAATATCATTGCCTATACGGAAAGCGGACAAAGCTTGATTCAGTTTGTCATCCAAGACATTGGTATTTCGATAATTTCCGAAATCGCGGCAAGAGTATATTCTTCCAACAACATGCTAAAGATGTATGCAATAAGTGGATTTGACGAAGAAAGATACTTTTATTTAGTCTATAACATTAATAAAACACAATCCCTATTATCAAAATTATTTATTGATAGTGCCGTGCATTTAGTCGACGGCAATTTGCACAAACTGGGCTGAGACTGTTCGGTCTGGAGCCCAGTTTGTTTGTTCTATTCCTCGTAAATCATTTTTTTCGTCATTCCCCCATCCACCACTAAATTTATCCCTGTGACAAAATTATTTTCACCATGGGTTAGATACAAACATGCTCGAGCAATATCACTTGGTTCACCAACACGTTTTGAGAAATGCTGTTCATGGTCGAGTTTTGTTAATTGTGATTTATCACCATTATGTATCCACCCAGGCGATATAGCATTGACGGTAATTCGATATTCACTTAAAGATGCAGCCAAAGCATGGGTAATCGCAACAATTCCTCCTTTTGAAGCAGCGTAAGCTTCCGAGTTAGGCTCTGACATAATGGCCCGTGTTGAGGCAATATTGACAATTGATCCTCCAGATTCATTCTCCCGCATATATTTAGCCACTTCTCGCGAACAGAGGAAGGCACTTCTTAGGTTTGTATGAATCACATCATCCCATTCTTCAATTGTTAATTCTAGGGGAGACTTAAATACCCCTTTGCCTGTATTATTAATTAAAACATCAATTTTTCCATACTTTTGTTTTGTTACTTCTACAAGCCGAATTATGTCTTTTTCTCTTCTAACATCTGTCTTTACAAATAGAACGTCCCCTCCGCAATTTCGCATCTCTTCCGTCGTTAAATTACCTATTTCTTCGTCAACATCTGCCAGGATGACTTTAGCACCAGCGGTGGCATATGCACTAGCAATACCTTTTCCAATCCCATTGGCAGCACCTGTTACAATGACCACTTTATTTATAAAATCCATTAGTCTCCCACCTTTTCTTCTTTTATTTGTATTTAAACATATTATACGTGCCAAACTAAGTTAAAACATGCGTGGAGATTTTTTCTATGCAAAAGAATCATTGACGAAAAAACTATTGTATTAAAACAAATTAGAGGAGGATTCCAATGCCTGAAAAGTGTTTTTATTGTACCAATGATGTTGATGAAAGACAGATGCACCATGTATCCTTTATCTCTTCAAACAAAGAAAGGGATGAAACATTGTGTGATGAATGTTATCAAGAATGGCTCGAAGGTCTGAAAGGTTAAAGGTCTTTGGAGTCGATTCTTATCAAAACAGTTATGACTCATCCTGTAATATCCTATGGGTCACAGCTTAACCTGAGGTGTTGTGTCATTGTCAATCAAAAAAAAGATGCCACTGATTTTTTGCTTGCTAGTATTTTTAATTTTAGTAACGAATAATACGATTCATTTTCTTCGTTCAAAAAATCAGCTGCTTTCAAATAACGAAAGAGAAATTGATATGATCACTAAAGAAGTGTCGTTCCAAGTTGAAAATATTAGAGAGGGCTCATTGTATGTTGAAGATATTCTTGGCAAAGACTTACGAACGGCTTCGTTGGCGATTAAGCACGCACTGCCGCCAAACTATAAGGATATTACAAATGAACAGTTAAAAAAACTGGCCCAGGAAGTAAGAGTGTCACATATAACCCTGCTAGCGCAAACAGGAAATGATATTATTGGAGTAAAATCCTCTGACCCAAAAGAAATTAATATGTCCACAAAGGGTTGGGGATATTGGTATGATGCCTTCCAGCAGCTATTTAATCTAACTCCTGTTTCTGTTGGAAAAGGTTTAATCCTTCCCCATTTTTGGTCTGGTCCGATAGAGGTTGCTTCCTCCAATCCAGATCATACCGATAAATGGGGCTATTTTTTTGATGGGACAACGAACTATATTATTAATCCATACTTTCGTGACAATGCAGTATTAGATTATGAAAGACGATTTGGTCCAGGAAAGGTAATTAAAGGTTTTACAAAAGAACGCGGGGTTTTAGAAATCACTGTTTTCAATCCCAAAAACTTTGGTAAAAAGAAAGAAATTGTCCATTTAAACGGGAATAGTTATATTCGGATATCCGCCCAACAAGTATGGTATGGCTCATATAAGTACCGTAACGAAAAAGTTGATGCCTCCTATATTAAACGGGCGATAAATTCAAAACGAGTACTATCCTACAAGGATGATATTCAGGGCAGAAATTTGATGAAAACCTTCGTTCCTGTTTATTCCACACCAGAACCATTTGTCATTGGACTTGCTTATGATTATGGACTCATTAGGAAAGAACTCACACATGAACTAATGGTCCATGTTCTTCTCTCCTTTATCGTTATGATGATTGTCTTTATTATCAGTTTAATTTTCTCCCGCTCCATTACTCAGCCAATTGGGTATATTGTTGAACAGGTTAATGATATTGCACAGGGTAACTTTGGAAATATAATGCATCTAAACAGAAAAGATGAATTAGGTTTGCTCACAGAAAATGTGAATGCCTTATCGAAAGACCTGCAGAATTACGTAAATGATTTAAACAAAAGTAAAGAGCTCATTGAATATCAGGCATATCACGACCCATTAACTGGTTTGCTTAACCGGAGATATTTGCAAGAAAAGTTACAATCATTTTTCCAACAGGCAAATCAAACTAGTGAAACCGTATCAGTTTTATTCATCGATATGGACCGTTTTAAACATGTGAATGACTCTTTTGGACATAACAAAGGGGATGAAATACTGAAAATCATTGCTGAACGGATTAACGCAAGTTTATCCAGTAATAATGCGATTATTACCCGGCAAGGCGGCGATGAATTTATTATTTTGTTATTAAGTCATAGTCTTAAGGAAACAAAGTCCGCAGCAGTAAAAATCGTCAATAATCTAAAAAAGGGATATCTTTTAGATGGAAACGAGATTTATCTCAGTGCCAGCTGCGGTATTAGTTTGTTCCCGGAACATACGGACAATATGGACACACTGATCGTTTATGCAGACCTTGCGATGTACTCAGCTAAAAAGCTGGGGGGAAACAAAGCCATCGTTTATTCGGAAAAATTAATTCAATCGAATATCGAAAGACCAAAACTAGAAGCACGGTTACGGAGGGCAATCGAAAGTGGAAGTGTGGAAGTTTACTATCAACCGAAGGTTAATGTTGAATTAGGGGTAATTTTTGGAGCGGAAGCCCTCATAAGATGGAAAGATGAAGAATTAGGTTACGTCTCTCCCGATTTGTTTATACCGATTGCTGAAGATACAGGATTAATCCATCCCTTATGGGAATATGTCATGAAGGAGGCGTGTCAACAGGTTAGTAAGTGGAACGAAACACGTTCGCTCCCCCTGTCTGTTTCAGTAAATTTTTCAGCTCGGCAATTTCAAGAACCTTGCAATATGGTAAATCAGGTCAAAGGAATTCTAGCTGTAAGTCAATTAGAGCCAAGCAATTTTGAAATAGAAATTACGGAAAGTATTCTTTTAAATAATTCTTCTGAAATTGTCGAATCATTAAAAAGCCTTCAGAAGATGGGGATTAGGATTTCCATTGATGATTTTGGAACAGGTTATTCTTCCTTGAACTATTTAAAGAATTTACCGATTAATATCTTAAAAATTGATAAATCATTCATACAAGATATCCATGAAGATTACGCTAATTCAGAGATACCTGAAGCGATTATTAATCTTGCACGCAGTCTCCATCTTCATGTAATCGCTGAAGGGGTAGAAAAAGAGTATCAAAAAGAATTCCTATTATCGAAAGATTGCATATATATGCAGGGTTACTTATTCAGTAAGCCTTTAAATAAGCAAGAATTTGAGCATTTTCTTCAAAAAAATTCAAAATAAAAGTGGAGAGATTATTTCACAAATCTCTCCACTGGGCTAACACTGCTTCCACTATAATCAATCGTCAGGATTTTTGTAGACATCCTTGAAAACTCACTTTTCAAGCCACGTTCGACAACCTTCCCTTTCCCTTTCTCTGTAAAACATAGAACAGTTGGTCCTGCACCACTTAATGCCACACCGAACGCACCAAGTTCTTTAGCCATTTCTTCTATTTCCTGATAAGCGCGAATAAGTGGTTTACGGTATGGATGATGAAAAAGGTCTTGGCTCATCATTTTCCCTGCTAATCCCCAGTTTTGAGTTAAGAGAGCTGCAACCAATAGATTAGCCGTTGAAGAGGCTTGGATTGCACATTCACGAGATAATTCTGCAGGGAGTACCCCGCGGGAATCCTTCGTTAAGAGAATTTCATCTGGAATGACAGCAACCATCTCAAAAGAAATGTTAGAGATGCTGAGCATGTCTACTTCGTTATCCTGATAAGAGCCAATAAATAATCCGCCGAACAGGGATGCACCCACGTTGTCAGGATGTCCTTCCACTTCTGTCGCAATAAGCAATTTTTCTTGCTGAGTTAAACCGATATTTCCTACTGAATCAGCAAGTTCAATCCCTGCAATTATGGCTGCGGCACTTGAACCCAAACCACGAGCCAACGGAATATCACTGGCCACTTTGATTTGACATGGCTGTAAATTGACTCCGTATTTACTAGCAGTTTTAATGGCAATTTGCAGGATAAAATTGGTCTCATCCGTTGGGAAGTCCTTCAATTCATCACTAACTGATTGAATGTTCCACTTGTCACTTTTCTCGACTTCTAATGTTAAATACAAATCAACTGCAAGGCCCATTGAATCGAAACCTGGACCTAGATTAGCTGTACTAGCTGGTACTTTAATTATAAAACGATCATTTAGGGTCACCCATGGACAACTCCTCGACTATGTTGTGTGACTGCTTTTATGCTAATTCTGTCCCTCTTACAACGTTTTTCTCACCACTCGATAAGCACTTTTAATTTCCTTAACCGCATGGAGATCATTCAATTCTAATAATATTTTATCATAATTGGATAATGATGCTTTGTGAGTGACAAGCACAATTTCTGATGTTTCATTTTTCTTAACAGGAAGCTGTAAGATTTTTTCAAAACTAACGCCATATTTTGCAAAAATGGTGGTGATGTCAGCGAAAACACCCACTTCATCTTGCACATGGATTCTTAAAAAGTATTTAGAGTATTTTTCATTATTATCTTTCAATTGCTTTGGATATTGTGGCGTCACCGCACTTCTTCCATTTACCCCTAGCCTCAGGTTTTTTATTACCGCAACTAAGTCTGAAACGATGGCCGTTGCTGTTGGCAAACTTCCGGCACCAGGGCCATAAAACATAGTCTCGCCTACCGACTCACCGTAGACATAAACGGCATTATACTCATTTTGAACAGATGCCAGCGGATGATTATTGGAAAGGAAAGTTGGTGCGACACTAACCTCAACCTTCTCCCCTTCACGATGAGCATAACCTATTAGTTTCATGGTATATCCCAATTGTTTCCCATAGCGCAAATCTTCATCGGTAACTTTGGAAATCCCTGAAACTTGGACATCTTCTAAATCAATATGCATAGAAAAGCCCAATGTAGCTAGGATCGTCATTTTACGAGCAGCGTCTAGTCCTTCTACATCTGAGGTCGGATCGGCTTCAGCAAAACCAAGCTCTTGTGCCTCCTTAAGGACCTCTTCATAGGTACGGCCTTCTTCACTCATTTTAGTTAGTATATAATTGGTTGTTCCATTTACAATTCCCATAAGTTGTTTAATTCGGTCAGAGGCAAGTCCATCGACTAATCCTCTTAGAATTGGAATTCCCCCTGCCACACTTGCTTCATAAAACAAATCACAGCCGTATTCAGAAGCAACTGTTAACAGTTCAGAGCCGTGTAAAGCCATTAAATCCTTATTAGCAGTGACAACATGCTTGCCTTGTCTTAGTGCAGTAATTAAATAATCTTTGGTATCCTGAAGCCCGCCCATTACCTCGATCACAACATCTATTTCATCATCAAAAAGGATTTCATCTGCATTTGAGGTTAATAGCTTAGTATCTACTTCTACGGGTCTGTTTTTATGTATATCCTTAACAAGGACCTTTTTAATAACAACCGGGCACCCCACTTGGTGGATCAATTTATCTTGATTTTTTTTGATAATTTTCACTACACCACAACCAACAGTACCTAAACCTAATAACCCAATCGTGATTGCCTTCATGTGTTTTCCCCTCCTACAAATGTCCTCGTGTGACGCACATTTGTTTTTGTATTGTAGACATTATATTATTCTCTGAATTTTTTTACAATAGATTTGTTTCTAGCACTCCGTTGTGTAAACGCTTACCACCGCGTCATAAAAGGATAACATTTTTTGAACAAAATTTTTCATCATAAATTTTATTAATTTTTTCTTCTTTCCCTTTACAATCCTTAAGGTTTGGTTGTAGAATAATCCCTATATTTAGTTTATTTTTGAATATTCAATCAATTGCATTATTCTATACATGACAAGTGATGACGAAGACGACATTAAGAATATGGCCCAGCATACGAGGGTGGTACCACACGTCGATACACGTCCCTCATAACAAGACAAATCCGTCTGTTATGAGGGGCGTTTTTTAATTAAAGAATTAAAGGAGGATTACGAGCATGTATAAGGTACTTGTAACCGATGGAATTAGCAGCACAGGATTGAAAAGCTTAATTGAACACCCTAATTTTACCGTAGATCGCCAGCCAACACTACCGACAGAGGAGTTAAAAAATATCATTGGAGAATACGATGCTCTGATTGTCCGGAGTCAAACAAAAGTAAGTGAAGAACTGCTCAAAGCAGCAGGCCGTCTCCGTGTAATTGCTAGAGCAGGTGTTGGTGTCGATAATATTGATGTGAATGCGGCAACGAAAAAAGGGATTATCGTCATCAATGCTCCCGGTGCCAATACCATTGCAGCAACGGAGCATACCTTAGCAATGATGCTATCCTTGGCACGGAAAATTCCTCACGCCCACCAAAAGACAGTATCGGGACAATGGGACCGTAACTCTTTTAAGGGTGTGGAATTGTACAAAAAAACTCTTGGCGTTATCGGCATGGGTAAAATCGGAACAGAAGTGTCGAAACGGGCAAAAAGCTTTGGGATGAACATTTTAGGATTTGATCCTTACTTGTCCGAAGAACGAGCAAAAAAGCTGGGAATAGCGAAAGCGAGCCTCGATGTAATTGCACAAGAATCAGATTTTATTACCATTCATACACCTCTTACTAATAACACAAGAGGCCTGATTAATGATGCCTATTTACGGAAAACAAAAAAAGGTGTCCGGTTTGTCAATTGTGCCCGTGGTGGTGTGATCGACGAAAAGGCACTGGTTAGAGCCATTCAGTCCGGCCATGTTGCAGGTGCAGCTCTTGACGTGTTTGAAAAAGAGCCTGCTTCCGACCCAGAATTATTGCAAAATCCAAATATTATTGTAACACCACATCTTGGAGCTTCTACCGTTGAAGCACAGGAAAAAGTGGCCCAAGAGGTAAGCGCGGAAATCATTGAGATTTTTGAATCTCAATCGATTCAAAACGCTGTGAATATGCCGCAAATGTCAGGCGAAACCCAAGCGAAACTGCAGCCGTACCTCCTTCTGGGGGACCAAATGGGGCAACTTGTCATTCAATTATTAAATAAACAGGCTCCTGCTAAAATAGAAATTAATTATTATGGCGATTTAATTGATGAAGATACAGAATTGTTGACACGTACCATGTTGAAGGGTGTCTTGTCCTATCATTTAAGCGATTCTGTTAATCTAATTAATGCTTTGCACTTACTAAAAGAGCAAGGAGTTTCGTATAATGTCGTTAAAAATGCAACAAATAAAGGATTTGCTAATTATATGGAACTAAGTGTCTCCAATGATAATGAAACAGCCAAAATTGGGGCAACCGTCTTAAACGGGTATGGAGCGAGAATTCTAAAAATCAACCAATACCGAATTGACGTTAAACCAGAAAAATTTCTATTATATATCAAACATCGAGATGTTCCAGGAATGATTGGCAAGGTTGGTTCACTCTTAGGAGAGCATCAAATCAATATTGGGACGATGCAGGTGGGGCGTACAGAAGTAGGCGGTGAGGCAATCATGGTATTAACTGTGGACAAAACATTAAATGCCAACGTCATCCATGTCTTAAAATTAATTGATGGACTTGAAGAAGCACAAGTACTGGAGTTATCGAATGTGGATCCATTTGGACCTGGGCGAGTGGAATTAGAGAAGATCGAAAATATATAGATAAGAATTGAGGGATTGCGACGGGGCAATCCCTTTTCTATATTTATCATAATATCGTTTTCAAATCGAGGACCGTATCAAGAATGTAGTCTGCTTTATGTTTTTCAAAGTCACCCCTGGCATCTTTTCCTGAAAGGCCGGTTAGAACAGCTGCAAACTGACAGCCAAGTTTTCTTGCCGCTAATAGATCGGCCAAGGAGTCCCCTACGACTAAAACCGTCTCAGCATTTTCAAGCGGTAGTCTTGTATTTAAACACGCTTGAATAGGTGTCTCCTTCCCAAGGAGTCCCATGATATATGTAAATGGATGGGGCTTCGATAGCGACATTCGTTCTGGCAGCTCTAATTCCGCCTTTAGCACATCATCAGCGGTTACGATTCGATTTTCATCAAATTGCTTCAACCAATCTAAATGTTGAAACGGCTGAATAGTTTCCAGTTCTGGTCTGCCTGTCCCGATACCAATCATGTATCCTGATGAATTCAGGAATTGGAATAACTCGTCAATTTCTTGTCTAGGGGCTAATGTTATTTCATTGGCCAAGAAGCCCTTTTTCCCATGTTGAACGGATGGCCTTCCAGTCGAAGCGAAGACATGTTCATCCCCCACATACCACTCTTGGGAAACATGCTCACAAACGGACCAAAGCTCACCCTTGTTAAAAATAGAAGTTGCAATCCCCATTTTCTCTGAGGCTAGTTCGTTCAAATAACTAAACAACTCCTGCTTCGTTGCCTCTGAACGTGCAAACTCCTGCTCAAACAATCTGAAATCTAGTTTCACATGGTAATTACTTAACACCTTTCCCATCTCAACTAGGGTTTCACGATCGATTGGTGCCTGACACCAGTTTTTAATTTTCTCCAATTCAGTATCTTTGATTTGCGAGAGCAGGTGGATCAGCTGGTGGCTGAATGATAGGTAGATCATGTCCCAGTTGGCGTTTAGGCCGCGTGATTTCATAAACTTTAGAACTTTATCGTTTTCAAATACTAATTCTCTTATTTCCTGAATTTCCTCATCATTATAGTCCGTTTTAAACTGCATCGGTTCTAGCCCCAAGTAATTAGGGCTGATCAGCATTTCCCAAACAGTTAAAGCAGAAGCATCAAAATAGTGTTCTTCGCTTAATAGTACCCCATCAACGTCAAATAAAATGGTTTTAATCAAAAATTCTCACCCTCATTTCCTCTTTGCTTTATTACGTTATCGTAACACAGTAGGACAACTTATTTGAAGTAAATTATTTAATAATACAATAATAGTAAAAGAACAAGCAGTGTACCAGTTTTCCAACTGTACGGCTTGTTCTTTTTAAATAAATTTACCCTTTTATTAAACTTTCTTCAAACGGCCAGGCTGGAAGCATCTTCCTTAGTGGTTTATCCTCACGATAGCCTAGAGCATATTCTCCCTGCATGATGGTATGGATTTCTCTTGTTCCTTCATAAATTACAGGTGCTTTGGCATTTCGTAAATAACGCTCCACTGGGAATTCATTGGAGAAGCCGTACGCCCCGTGAATTTGAACCGCATCGTTTGCAGCCTCAAAGGCGGCGTCACAGGAAACCCACTTGGCTAAAGACGTTTCTTGGGTATTCCGTTTGCCCTGATTTTTTAGCCAGCCAGCCTTAAAAACTAGCAAACGTGAAATCTCTAGATTAGCGGACATTTTTGCAATCATTTGCTGAACGAGCTGATGTTTGCCAATTTCTTTGCCAAAGGTCTTCCGCTCCTCACAATATTTGACGCTAGCTTCCAGCGAAGCCATAATCGTACCACAAGCACCTGCAGCTACTGTAAAGCGGCCATTGTCGAGGGCGGACATGGCAATCTTAAAGCCTTCTCCCTCATAGCCCAACAAATTCTCTGCTGGAACCCTGACATGATCTAAGAATATCTCCCCCGTATTTCCTGCCCGAATTCCCAATTTCCCTTTTATGGCTTTAGTAGAAAGCCCAGCAAATGACCGTTCTACAATAAAACAAGAGATCCCATGATGATCAGCTTTCGTGTCTGTTTTTGCAAAGATTAAAAAGTGGTCAGCCACATCACATAGAGAGATCCAAGTTTTTGATCCATTTAAAATATAGTAATCTCCATCTTTGACGGCTGTCGTTTCCATGGCTGCCACATCGGAGCCAGCATTCGGTTCTGTTAATCCAAAGGCTCCTATTTTATTACCGGCTGCCTGTGGAAGAAGGTATTTTCGTTTCTGCTCCTCAGTCCCCCACTGTAATAATGTCATACTGTTCAAACCAGTATGTACTGATACCGCGGTCCGGAAGGCCGTGTCGCCTCGTTCTAGTTCCTCACAAACAATGGCGAGGGTATTATAGTCCATGCCCACTCCGCCATATTCCTCAGGAATACATACACCCATTAACTGTAATTCTGCTAATCTTTTTAAAATATTAATTTCAAAATGACCTTTTTCATCCCACTCCTTGATATAGGGCAGAATTTCTCGGTCTACAAATGATCGAACCACCTTTCTAACGCTTTTTTGCTCTTCAGATAAAGTAAAATTCATAATAAGTACCTCCCCTAGATAATATGATCTTGTTTCATTTTTACGATTTCATGCTTGGAATAACCCAGTTTAAACAGGATTTCATCTGTATGCTCACTGTGCAATGGCGGATGCCTATCGATTTTTATTGGGGATTTTGAAAACTTTAATGGTGAACCGACAAGTTTTAAGTTAGAAATCGTTGGATGCTTTATCTTCACAACCATTTCCCTTGCGATCGCTTGTTCAGAATCCAAAGCCTCCATCACATTGTTAATCGGTCCATTCGGGATCCCAGCTTCATCAAGTAACACTTTCCACTCTGCCCTTGATTTCGTTTTTAATTTTGCCGTGATGACTTTTTCCAGTTCATCCTTTTTTTGCAGGCGCCCTGAGTTTTTTTTATATTGGTCACTTAAAAGGATTTCATCTTCCAGCAGAATTGCTAGCTTCTTATATTGCCGGTCATTTCCAACAGCAAGGATAAATTCGCCATCGTTTGCAGCAAACACTTGGTATGGAACTATGTTTGGATGTGCATTACCGAGCCTTTCAGGGATCCTCCCAGAGCATAAAAAATTACTGGCAACATTCACTAACGCAGCCAACTGGGAATCAAATAATGAAATATCTATCTCTTGCCCCTCTCCAGTCCTATTGCGATGCTGGATGGCTCCTAAAATACCGATACAGGTGAAAAGACCGGTGAGTACATCTGCTATGGCAACACCGACCTTTGCAGGCTGCCCATCCTTTTCACCTGTAATACTCATCAAACCTGACATGGCTTGAATAATATAGTCATAACCTGGAAGATGGGAATAAGGGCCAGTAGTGCCAAAACCACTGATTGAGGCTAAAATAATTCCTTCATTCACCTTTTTCATTTCCTCATATCCGAACCCTAATCTGTCGAGGGTTCCCGGCTTAAAATTTTGGACAACCACATCAGCATCGCTCACAAGCTTTTTTAAGATTTCAAGGCCCTGAGGGGTTTTTAAGTTTAAAGTAATCCCCTGTTTATTACGATTAGCACATAAATAATAGGCGCTCTCTCCTTCTAAAAAGGGCGGTCCCCACCCCCGTGTTTCATCCCCAATTTCGATACTTTCAATTTTGATTACTTCTGCGCCCATATCGCCTAAGATCATCGTGCAATAAGGACCGGCTAGCACACGTGATAAATCGACAATTTTTAATCGGTGGAGCGGCCCAGGCATTTTTCTACCTCCTTTCTTTTAAATTGGTAGAGTGATTCTATTAAAAAGACTATTAATTTTCATAATAGAGAAATAAATATAAAATCAGCAAAAAGCATTCCTAAGTCCAAAAAAAGCCAGCGCTAACAATCAATATTCAGAAATACTTTGATTGTGCCACTGGCTTTTAGTCATGTCCGTATCTGGATGAAAAAAGGTCTACTAAATATCCAAACCTATCGATATATATTTTACTTCTAAAAACTCTTCAATGCCGTAGTGTCCACCTTCGCGTCCTAGACCACTCTCCTTAAAACCACCGAATGGGGCTTGAACGACTGAAGGCAGGGCATCATTTAGGCCAATAATACCGTACTCTAGTTGTTCCGTTATCCTAAAGGAACGGCTTAAATTCTCTGTATATACATAGGCAGCCAATCCGTAACAAGAATTGTTAGCCCGTTCAATAACTTCTTCTTCGGTACTAAAAGTGGAAATCGGAGCGAGTGGGCCAAATATTTCATCTTTCATACATTCCATCTCATCATTAATATTGGTCAAAATTGTGGGTGCATAGAAATATCCGTTATTTTCAGCTGGGGTAAGCCCGCTATAAATGACCTTTCCACCTTTCTCAACTGCGTCCTTAACCAGCCCATCTACTTTTTTATAAGCGGCATGGTCAATTAATGGACCAATATCCGTTCCCGCTTCCAGTCCGTTGCCGACTTTAAGCTTTTCTAATTCTGCTTGAAAAAGCTTAGTAAATTCATCTGCAATCCCTTCCTGTACATAAACACGATTTGTACAAATGCAGGTTTGACCAGCATTTCGAAATTTTGATTGTAAAAGTCCTTCAGCGGCCTTCGCTAAATTTGCATCATCCATTACAATAAATGGGGCATTCCCACCAAGCTCGAGGGAAACCTTTTTGACAGTATCAGCGGCCCCACGCATTAACGTCTTTCCAACCTCGGTTGACCCTGTAAAGGTAATCTTTGTTACGCGTGGATCCTTCAGCCACGCTTCGCCAATTTCTGACGACCTTCCAGTAATCACGTTCAGCACCCCTGCAGGAATGCCTGCTTCTTGGGCTAGCTCCGCCATTTTTAATGCTGTAAGAGGCGTTTGGTTTGCAGGCTTCACAACAGCCGTACAACCTGCTGCTAATGCAGGTGCTACTTTTCTCGTAATCATGGCCGCCGGGAAGTTCCACGGTGTAATCGCTGCAATTACGCCAACCGGTTCTTTTCTAACTAGTATTCTTTTATTTGGATGGGCGGCTGGAATCGTCTCACCATATACTCGTTTCCCTTCTTCGGCATACCAGGAGATAAAACCATTTGCATACTGAACCTCACCCAGCGCTTCTTTAAGTGGTTTACCTTGTTCAATTGTCATGATCCTTGCAATTTCATGTTTGTTTTCCTCAATTAAGTAAAACCATTTCATCAAGAGTTGATAGCGCTCATCCGCTGTTTTTTTCGACCAGAGTTTAAATGCTTTATAGGCAGCATCCACTGCTTGCTCTGCTTCATAAGCACCACCTGTTGGAACAGCACCAATTACTTCTTTTGTAGCTGGATTATTTATTTCAGTTAAAACCTCATAATCATTGCCAACCCATTCCCCATTAATATACATGGGATAGATTTGATAATTTTTATTTACAATATCCATTTTTATTCCCCTCCAACCGATAAGGCAGGATCATTTGTATACACTGCTTCTACCGCCTCTTCCATAATTTGCAAACCTTCTTCGAGTTGATCATCAGTGATGGTAATTGGCATGAGAAGGCGAATCACATTGCTATAAATCCCAGCACTTAGTAACATCAGGCCGCGTTCTCCAGCAGCTTTTACAATTTTCCCCGTCGCCTCTTTATCTGGTGTTTTGGATTGTCGGTTTTTGACTATTTCCATCGCACACATCGCACCAAGACCGCGGACATCACCAATCCCCTCGAAACGCTCTGCAAGAAGGTTCATCTTTTCAAGTACACGATCACCTATTTGTCTTGCCCGGTCATTTAGCTGTTCATTTTCAATAATATCTAATACTGTCAGTGCTGCCCTGCACCCGAGCGGGCTCCCAGCATAGGTTCCACCGATTTCACCAACCTCAGCAGTATTCATAATTTCTGCCCTGCCAATCACGCCGCTGATAGGAACGCCAGCACCCATTGATTTCGAAATCGTAATTAAATCAGGTACCACCCCAAAATGGTCAATTGCAAAGTACTTTCCTGTCCGCGCGAACCCAGTTTGTATTTCATCGGCTATAAACAAGATACCATACTGTGTGCAGATTTCTCTGACCCGTTTAACAAAAGCGGTGTCAGGCACTATAAATCCGCCTTCTCCCTGCACAGGTTCCATCACAACGGCAGCAATCGTTTCAGGTGCAACTTCTGCCAGTAAAAATTGTTCAAATTGGTCGATCATCATAGCACTATATTGCTGTTCATCCATTCCTTCAGGGCGGTGGTACGCATATGGGTATGGCGCCTTGTATACTTCTGGAGCGAATGGTCCAAAGCCGAACTTATACGGCTTCACTTTACTTGTCATCGTCATGGTCATTAACGTCCGGCCATGGAACCCCCTTGTAAAAGAGACAATTCCTTGGCGCTTTGTGTATTTCCTAGCAATCTTTACCGCGTTCTCAACCGCTTCGGCACCACTGTTAAAAAAGGCAGCCTGCTTGTCAAAGTCACCCGGTGCAAGCTGACAAAGCCGCTCGGCTAAAGCGATATACGATTCATACATCATTACATTAAAGCCAGTGTGGATAAATTGGCTTGCTTGTTCCTGAAGGGCTCTAACTACTCTAGGATGAGAGTGACCGACGTTTATCGTTCCAATAGCACCAGCAAAATCAATATAACAATTACCGTCCACATCTTCTACCAGAGCTCCTTGTGCCTTTTTAACAAAGGAATGGCAGTTATTGCTGATTCCTTTTGGGACAAATTTATTTCTTCGCTCCAAAATTTCCCTTGATTTCGGTCCGGGTATCTCTGTTTGGAGCCTGACATATTTCTTTTCCACTTCTATGCTCCCCCTTTTAAAAAATAAATCGTTAAGCATCTAAATGATCTAAAACGGTTTTGAAGGTGCTGACCACTTTATTAACCTCTTTATAGCTTATGGTCAATGCTGGTTCGATACGAATGGTTTTTGAATTAATTAACGTCCCAGCTACAAGGATTCCTCTATCAAACATTCCTTTTGAGACCTCGTATCCAATTTCATCTTGATGGAATTCGATGCCAATCATTAAGCCTTGACCACGAATCTCCTGAACCTTAACTTCATGGCCTTGTGCTGCCTTTTTCAATTCTTCAAGGAAATAGGCCCCCACTTCCGCTGCTCTCTCTGGTAACTTATCTTCAATTAATACTCCAATTGTAGCAATCGCTGCGGCACATGCTAACGGATTACCGCCAAAGGTGGTTGTATGCATAAATGGATTATCAAACCAGCTCTTAAATACCTTTTCACTAGCTACAACAGCCCCAGCTGGCATCACGCCGCCGCCAAATGCTTTTGCTAGACAGATAATATCTGGAACTACTTCATACAGTTCTGCGGCGAACATTTTCCCCGTTCGGCCCATTCCTGTTTGTACTTCATCAAATATAAGCAAGGATCCGTATTGATCACATAGTTCACGAACTTGCTTTAAGTAGTTTTCCGGTGGAAGAATAATTCCGCCTTCACCTTGAATCGGTTCTAAAAGAACAGCAGCAACATCTTCACCAACCGAGGCACAGACCTCAAAGGTTTTTCTCATCATATCAATATCGCCAAAAGGCACATGACGGAAGCCCGGGATTAATGGTAAGAAGGGTTTACGGAACATCCCTTTCGCGGTACCTGACAACGAGCCTAAACTTTTCCCATGGAACGCACGAGTCGTAGAGATAAACGTTGTCCGCTCGCTGTACATTTTGGCAAGTTTCAGGGATGCTTCAACGCTTTCTGTTCCGCTGTTTGTAAAGAAGGCATATTTTAAATCCCCTGGGGTAATATCTGCTAAAATTTTTGCTAGCATTGCACGAAGTGGATCTAGCAAATCCTGACTATGGAGCGCTTGACGTTTTAATTGGTCAGTTACCGCCTTAACCACCTTCGGATTGCGATGGCCTACATTGTAGATGCCGAATCCGCCAAGACAATCGATATATTCTTTGCCATTGACATCCTTAAAGCAAGAGCCATTATCAGACCATTCCACTGCTGCAAATTGGCCGCCTTCCGTAACTGTTTTGCGGTATTCTAAGAATCCCGGATTTACGTGTTCACGGAAACCATCAACGGTTTCTTTGGTAATCCAAGCCGCTTCCTCACTATTAATTTCCTCTTTTTCTATTAAGTTTAAAACCTTATTAATATATTCACTAACCTTTTGATTTTGCTCACATTTTAATTCATTTTTTAAATCGATACTCATAATATTATTCCTCCTATTAAATGATTAATTAGAAAACCAGCCAATTGGTTCAACCTGCAAATTAATATTTATTTGTTTTATTTCTTGAAATTCTTCAAGTCCAAATGTACCAAGACTACGGCCAATTCCACTTTGCTTATAGCCGCCCCACGGAGCTTCGTTATAGGTAGGATGATAGGAATTTACCCAAGTAATCCCTGCACGCAGCTTTTTAATAATCCTTAGTGCCTTTGCACCATTATTAGAAAATACACCACCGGCTAACCCATAAACGGTACCATTGGCAAGTTTAATAGCTTCTGCTTCGTCCGTGAACTTCTGAATGACTACAACGGGACCGAAGATTTCCTCCTGAACAATTCTCATCTCTTGGGTGACATCGACAAATACCGTCGGTTCAATAAAATAACCTTTTTCTAACCCGTTAGCGACAACCCGCTTTCCACCGCAAGCAACTATCGCACCTTCTTCCTTGCCAATTTCAATGTAGGAAAGGACTTTTTCTAAGTGCTCCTGACTGACAAGCGGACCCATTTCTGTTGCAGGATCATCACCAGGTCCTACTTGAATTTGTTTTGCCCTTTCAACAAAACGCTGGACAAATTGATCATAGATGCTTTCTTCAACAAGGATCCTGGAACCAGCGGAACATACTTGACCAGAACCTGCGTAGATTCCAAATAACGCATAATCCACTGCCGTTTCAAAGTCAGCATCAGCAAAAATAATATTCGGTGATTTACCGCCTAGCTCTAACGAAACTTTCTTCATCGTGTCAGCTGCTGTTTTCATAATATGCTTGCCTGTTTTCGTACCACCTGTAAATGAGATCATATCGACCTCAGGGTGGGAAGCGATTTCATTTCCAACCACCGCTCCAGCTCCCATTACCAGATTAGCAACCCCTTTTGGCAAACCAACTTCTTCAAATATCTCGAAGAGTTTTTTCGGTGTAACTGGTGTCACTTCCGATGGTTTAAAGACAATTGTATTTCCTGCGGCTAAGGCTGGGGCAATCTTCCACACACTCATTAACAGTGGATAGTTCCACGGAACTATCAAACCGCATACCCCTACCGGTTCACGGACAACCATAGCCTGCATTGGATCGGCGACATGATAGGTCTGCCCATCAGGCTTTGTAATCAATCCTGCATAATAGCGAAAACAGGCGGCTGCATCACCGATATCAAAACCCGCCTCTCTCAATGGCTTCCCATTATCCATCGTTTCCAGATGGGACAATTCATCGGCATATTCATCAATTTTGTCAGCAATCTTTAATAAATAGGAGGATCGTTCCTGTGCAGAAATTCCAGACCAGATACCTTCTTCGAAGGCCCTGCGTGCTGCATAAATAGCTGCACGGGCATCAGCTCTTGTTCCTTCTGGCGCATATGATATAACCTCACCACTTGCAGGATTTAATACTGGGCGTGTTTCTTGATTTTCGGCATCTTTCCATTCACCATCAATAAACATCTTCAGGTTTACCACTCTTTTTTTTACCTCGACCATTTAAATTCCTCCTTTATTCACCCTCATTAACTATAGTTGCAAGAAGCGTGCCAACCTTTAAAACCTGCCAAAATAAATATCTCTCAAGAAATTTGATTGATTACTATTCAAATTTGCATAACCCTATGATTGATTGAATAGGGGGAACATATCACATCATAATTTACCAGTTAATTAAAAAAAGCTGCTTCAGATCATTAGACCTGAAGCAGCTCAATTAAAAGGGTGATAGGTTTTCCATTTTAATATTTTTCTCATTTACTATTTTTTGATACTTTCTACTAACAGATGACTGACTGATTCCTAGGGCTTTTGCTGCTTTCGTTGTCGTTTTGTATTGGTTCATTGCCATCACAATTAATTGCTCCTCGACATGGTCGATAGCCTCCTGTAACGGAATGACCCTTGTAAAGACTGGCTTCATTTTTTTATGTTCCAAGCCCGTGGATAAAAATTGGCTGACGAACTCTGCATCAATCGACGGATGTTCGGCCGTAACTACTAATCTTTCAATAATATTTTGAAGTTCCCTGACATTACCCGGCCACGGATAAAACTCTAGTACATTAATAGCATCAGGAGTTAGATGGTAATTCCGATCATATCTCTCATTCAATTGCTGGAGGAAATGAAAGGCAAGCAGCGAAATATCCTCTGTCCTTTCCCTTAAGGCCGGGATGTGAATCGGTATGACATTCAAGCGATAAAATAAATCTTCACGGAATGTCCCTTCCTCAACCATTTTTTCTAATTTTTTATTCGTAGCTGCAATAATCTGCACATTCACCTTAATGGGGGTAGTACTGCCAATTGGAATAACTTCCTGCTCCTGAAGAACTCGTAATAGCTTCACCTGCAAATGAATTGGCATCTCACCGATTTCGTCTAGAAACAAAATACCGCCATCTGCTTGTTTAAAGTAGCCTTCTTTTCCATTTTTATCAGCACCGGTAAAAGATCCCTTCGAATATCCAAATAGTTCGCTTTCTAGTAAACTCTCGGGAATTGCCCCGCAATTTAATTTAAGAAAAGGCTTCGCCTGGCGTCTGCCTAATTGATGGATCGCTTGAGCAATTACTTCTTTTCCAACCCCAGATTCTCCGTTCAAAAGGACGGTGGAGGAAAAATCAGCAATTTTCTTGGCCTGATTAATAACCTTCTCCATTTTCGGACTACAATAAATGAGCTTTTTCAAAAAACGGTCCTTACTCTTAAAATCATCTAATTCCTTCTTATATTGTTCTGATATCTTTTTCATTTCCTGCAGTTCACTTTTTAGTCGGGTGGTTTCGGTAATATCACGAGATGCAATGATAATCCGGTCAAGCTCATTTTGATCATTGAAGACTGGATTTCCGACGGCAAGAATTTTTCTCCCCGTTTTGGTTTCTTGAACAACAGAGACTTTTTTTCCTTTCTCCAATACAAGTCTTGTGACCGAAGGAGTAAACAACCCCTGGTCTTCCAGTTCAAGAATATTTTTTCCAATCAACTCTTTTAAATCAACTTTCCAGAAATCTTGGATAATGTTTTCACTAAACCTGATTAGCTCTCCTTTGTTGTTCACCACGAGAATTTCATCATAGATACTAGACAAAATCGCATGCAGGTCCTTATTTAAATCTTTAATATATTCAATTTCCATAGCCATTTCTTCGACCATTGGCAAATCCTGGGCAACAATGATGATTCCATCGACTTCATTCTCATAGTTCAAGATAGGGCTATAATCGACGAGAATCCCCATTTCATTCTTGATAACCAAATGGTTAAGAAGCGTCTTACCGGTGGAAAATACCTGTTCAAGATGGGTGCGGCTAAAAATCTCTCCTGCTGGAAGATTCATAACCTTTTCTGCGGTCGAACGAATCATTTTTAAACCAGCTTCATTATAATTAATAATTCGCTTTTCTTTATCCAATACAAAAATGCCCATCGGGATCGAGGTCAGAATAATTTTAAGTAAGTCGACACTTTTATTTTCCTGTTTAAAAAGCTCAGCAAGAACATCTTCTCTGCTAATGTAACCAGCTGGATGACCATCCACATCTCTAATAATCGCAAAAGGTTCGCCAATAATTTGGAACAACGCAGGCAGAGAGATTTGTTCACTAAGATGGCAGATGCTCTCTAAAGATTTCGCTTGTTCAAGTAAGGATTCAATCGAGGCATGCTCTTTATTATTGTTTTCAAGTATGACATACGCAAATAAATGATTTTTTCTTTTTAAAAACAAAAAGGGTTCTTTAAGGTTATTAAAGGTTGATTGAAAAACTACTTCACTTTCATCCACGTCTACTGAAATAATTGGTTTCACTTTTTCTTTGGCAACAGAAAACATCGTTTACTTCCCCCTTAACACCTAATCTACCTAATCTACCTAATCTACCTAATACTATCATTTTATTTGTAAAATATTAATTTAAATATGACACAAAAAAGAAGATGAGCGACCCATCTTCTTTTTCAAGCCATTAATCACTACCTGTGACAAATAAATCTTCCTTTATATACGCAAGAACCATCCCGGGAATAACATAATCTCCTTCCTGTACTTCGAGCGATTTTACCTCACCACTTAAACATGTCTGAACCGTTTCCTCCTTTCCTGATTCGGAAGTAAGGATAAATAGGGTTTCCCACTCATAAATTCTCGACTCACTCTTGGTCCTAATCTTTTCCACCTTGCCAAAACATGGGCTTAGAACAACGCCATAATACATGGAATCTCTCTCCTTTTTCGTTTACTAATATTGCTCGTGAAAAGGTCCAGTCTGTAATACTTGACTAAAAAATTCCTGAAATTCTGGGATATCCTCCGCCTCGATTCCCAATCTTTCTGACCAATGATCATCTGATATAGTGTCTTCTTGACAAAGTAAAACCATATTCCCTGACTGAATCGAAGTGACCATTGCTTTCCCAAAGAATTGCTCTGAATAGCCAATCATCAAATCGTAGCGGTGGTTATGTGAAATTAAACAAAAGTAATGTAACAGCTGCTGTTCTTTTTGTTCGGCTAGTATATCAAGCTTCATTAATAACTTCCTCCTTTTTCTATTTCACTTTTAATATTTCAACCAGCCACGAAGCCTGGAAGCCTCCGCTAGTTTTTGAATTCCTTCAATATAAGCAGCAATTTTCATATTTACACCAAATCGATTAGAGGTATGGTTAACCTTTAAAAAGCTTTCTGTCATTTTCTCCTTGAGACGTTCATCAACTATCTCCTCGGTCCAGTAATAGCCTTGATTGTTCTGACACCATTCAAAATAAGAGACAATGACACCGCCGGAATTGGCGAGGATATCAGGGACAACAAGGATTTGCTGATCATCGAGAATTTTTAACGCTTCTTTTGTGGTAGGCCCATTGGCAGCTTCAATAATAATGCTGCAGTTAAGTTTACTGGCATTATACTTATTAATTACTCCAGAGATTGCAGCAGGAATAAGGATATCACATTCTTTTTCTAATAAATCTTGGTTAGTAATGGAGCTAGTAAAGCGATTAGAAACAATGCCAAAGGAATCTCTATTTTCAAGTAGAAATGGTATATCTAGTCCGTTCTCATCATATACACCGCCAAGCATGTCGCCGATACCAATTACTTTTGCCCCAATCTCATATAAATACTGGGCAAGATAACTGCCGACATTTCCAAACCCTTGAATGATGACACGTGTATCTTTTAACTGCATTTTCTTTAATTCACAAACCATTTGCAGCGTATATAAAACACCTTTTGATGTTGCTGTTTCCCTTCCCTTAGATCCCCCGAGTGCAAGTGGCTTTCCGGTGATAAAACCAGGGGAGTCGAATTCACGGATATGGTCGTATTCATCGAGCATCCATGCCATAATTTGCGAGTTTGTATACATATCAGGTGCAGGAATATCCTTTGTGGGACCCACAAGTTGACTAACTGCCCTAACGTAGCCACGACTCAACCTTTCCAATTCATCTAAACTCATTTTACGAGGATCGCAGATGATTCCCCCTTTAGCACCGCCATAGGGAAGGTCGGTTATACCGCACTTTAAGCTCATCCATCCGGCCAATGCCTTTACCTCATCTGGCGTGACATCTGGATGAAAGCGGATACCTCCTTTAGTTGGACCAGAGGCATCATTATGCTGAGCACGGTACCCTTGGAATATTTCTGTCTGACCATTGTCCATTCGAACAGGGATGCTGACTTCTAAAAACCTCATTGGCTTCTTTAGAAATTCGAATACTTGGGGTGGGTAATTCAGGATGTTCACTGCTTCTTTTAAAATTTCTTGAAACTCAACAAGGAAATTATCCTGTTCTATTCCTTTCATATTCTTTGAGTCTAGTGATTCGACTGCCATTCTAACACCTCATTTTTTATTGTTACTTAAGGTAAAAGCAAGTTTCGTGCCAACTTAGAAATAGCGGTTTGAATAGATAATCTAGTAAAAAAAGAAGAAGTCCTATGAAGAAATGAGTCAAGTATTCAATTCTGCATACAAAACTCTTTTGAACAATAAAAAGCCAAGCGTTATCGCCTGGCTCAAGTTAATTTTTATAAGGTAGAGGTTTTCTCCGCATCATCGATATTTAAATCAGCTATTTTGATTTGGAAAAACTTTGTTTGGTAAAGCATATACACTACACCAATAACGATCCATACAATCCCGCCAATGAGCGCATCAAGTTGTAAGTTCGCCCATAAAATTCCTGTTAATCCTGCTCCAATAACCGGCATAATGAGATAGGAGAAAATATCTTTCGCTGTTTTATATCGCTTCTGGCGAAAAATAAAATGAGCGATGACCGATAAGTTTACAAATGTAAAAGCAATTAATGCACCAAAATTTATAAATGAAGAAATGAGCTCTAAACTTGGAGCAATCGCAAGTAATGATACGCCCCCAACCAAGATGACATTAAAAACCGGTGTCCGAAATTTGGGATGGACATACCCAAACACCTTTTTGGGCAAAACCCCATTTCTCCCCATAACATACAAAAGTCTTGATACACTGGCATGGGAGGCAAGCCCAGAAGCTACAGTGGCTGCAAAAGCACCGGAAAGGAAAACCAGTTTAAAAAGGGTTCCACCCACAAACAATCCGATTTCAGGTAGTGTGTCATCGGTTACCTTGAAGCCAGAAATATCTGGAAACAGCGCTTGGGCGAAATAGCTGCAGGTGAAGAAAATGGCGCCGCCAATAAAGACCGTTAACATAATCGCTCTCGGCATCGATTTTTGATCGATAGCCTCTTCTGCATACATAGTTACTGCATCAAAACCAATGAAGGAGAAACAAACTACCGTAGCTCCTGTCAAAACGGCTCCGAGGTGAATATCAGAATGGAAGAGAGGTGCTGTTGTGAAAATGGTTCCTTGTCCCATTCCTTTAGAGAGCTGAACAAAAGCAAGAACGATAAATGCCGCAATTAAAACCACTTCAAAAATGACAAGCAGGGAATTTAAACTCGATGTTTTCCCCATGCTCCAAGCGTTAATTGCCGTGACGATCGCAACATATGCGACAACCCAAATCCATGCTGGCACCTCTGGAAATACTGAAACCATATATATACGAATAATTAATGCATTAACCATAGGAAGCAATATATAATCAAGCAACGCTGCCCAGCCGACTATGAATCCAAGATGAGGACTGATGGTCTCTCGTGTATACGTATAAGCCGATCCCGCACTTGGAAACACCCGGACCATTTTCCCATAACTAATTGCCGTAAATGCCATAACTACTAGTGCTGTGAGGTATGCGAGCGGGACGACCCCATTCGTTTCTTCAGAGACAATTCCAAATGTATCAAACACGATCGTTGGTGTCATATAGCCCAATCCCAGCATAACGATTGCCCATAGCCCAAGTGAACGCTTAAGAGTAGTATTCTCCAATTTAACCATCTCTCCTTTTATATCCGGCTATTTTTTTATTAGTAAGAATTTGTAAGCACTTTCATTTTGTTTTAGCAATGAAAAACTTAAATCACTAAAATAATTGCAGATCTACTCCTCCTTCCATTCTACCTACTAATCTAACTATTTAAAATAGTTGCAATTTTCATGCCAATCATCTTTCCTTTTAAATGTTATCTTTAATCAAAATTTTTATGAAAAAATGCATAACCTACTCAGGATTGAATAAGAAAAGAGGTACGTAAGAACAAAAAAGCAGTGGATTCTTATCACGGGATCCACTGCCTTCATGAAAAAATTATTTGTTTATGCTTCCTCCGCTTTATATTGGGGCGGCGCTATTCGGAATGCCTTTGTTAGAAAAAGCAAGTAAGTAAATCCAGTCATAAACCAAAGAATTCCCATAATCAAAGAACTAACCTCTAGATTAATCCAAAGGATCCCAACTGCTCCCGCACCAATTAATGGCATGATAACGTAATCAAAAAAACCTCTAGGTGTCCTGTGCATCTTTTGACGAACGGCAAAGTGACTAATAACAGAAAGGTTGACAAACGTAAAAGCCATTAACGCACCGAAATTAATTAACGAAGTCGCCGTAACTAGATCGAAGAACCAGGCTGACAAGGAGATGACACCCACAAATACAACATTAATTGCAGGTGTCCGCCAATTTGGATGAACGTATCCAAACCATTTTTCCGGGAATACCTTGTCACGCCCCATTACATACAAGAGTCGCGAAACACTTGCATGTGATGCAAGTCCGGAGGCGAGTGTATTAACAAAGGTTGTACACAAGAAAATCGATTGGAAAAGCTTTCCACCTACGTATAAAGCGATTTCTGGAAGTGCGGCATCAGGTTCTTTAAATCTGGATATATCCGGAAAAAAGGATTGAATAAAAAACGATGTGGTAATAAAAATAACCCCTCCCCATAAAGCTGTAAGCAATATTGCTTTTGGGATCGTCTTTTGCGGATTGGGCGTTTCTTCAGACAATGTTGTAACAGCATCAAAACCCAGGAAAGAGAAGCAAAGAATCGTTGCACCGGTAACAAGGACTGGCAGGTTCATACCTTCAACAAAAAATGGATTTAAACTAAAAACAGTTCCTGTCCCCTCGCCTGAATGTAAACCTTTAATCACAAGGATAATAAAGACGACCATAATCAGTATTTGAACAAGAACAAATAATGTATTGAAATTTGCCAGGGCATTTACGCTTCGCAAGTTTAAGAAGGTCACAATTCCTACAAACACTAACACCCAAATAAAATCTGGCACAGATGGAAACAATGCATTGAGGTACAGTTTTGTTAACAAAGCGTTGACCATTGGCAAAAACAAATAATCAAGCAGCGAAGACCATCCAACTAGAAAACCAAGATGTCTGTTCATCGCTTTTTGGGTATACGTGTAGGCAGAGCCTGCTTGAGGGAAGACCTTCACAAGCTTCCCATAACTTGATGCTGTAAACAGCATCCCAACCAATGCAATAATATAGGCTGATGGTACATGTCCCTCGGTTACACCAGAAACAATTCCAAATGTGTCAAATACCACCATGGGTGTCATATAAGCTAACCCCATAATTACGACCTGCCACAGCTTTAACGATCTTTTCAGCTTTACGCCATTTTCCACCTATCATACCTCCCTTTTGATTAAAACGCTTTCATTGAGTAATAACCCTTTTGTCTTCTGAAAATTTTTTATTCCCCCTCACTTATTTGAAAATTCAAATATATCATTGCAAATTTCGTGCCACTCTATATTTTTTTAATAATCTCTAAGGATGGGCTTAAATAGTCAAGCCAAAGTCTTTTTAATTATTCATCTATGCATAGAATATTCCCAATTAAATAGTTTTTCGCTTCATTCACAACGATTCCTGTCAATAATCATCTGGCACAATTCTTGCATTTTACAGTATATGAAAATAAGAAATGGGGGAATCTTATATGCACTATCCATTATCACCAGATGTTAAACCAGAATTTTGTACCACTGGTACCTTCATGAGGTTACCCTCCCACAGGGAAAATGCTAAATTGGCTATTGTCGGTGTTCCGTTTGATACGGCAGCCTCTTTTCGTGTCGGAGCACGGTTCGCACCACAGGCAATTCGTCAGGCGTCGATGACTCTATTCCCATATCATCCAATTCACAAGGTTTATCCTTTTGACGAATGTAATGCCATTGACATCGGTGATGTGTCTGTCATTCCGCATAACATCCATCGCAGTTATGAGGTAATTGAAAAAGCAATGATGGACCTGATGGAAAAAGGGATTATTCCAATTGGACTAGGGGGGGATCATTCGGTTACATTAGCCCATCTTCGGGCCGCAGTAAAAGTACACGGTCCTGTTGCCTTAATTCATTTTGATTCTCATACAGATACTTGGGACACATATTATGAGGAAAAATATTGGCATGGTTCACCATTCATCCGAGCCTATGAAGAGAATCTCCTCATACCAGATAAAGTTTTCCAAGTAGGAATTCGCGGAACCCTGAATCATCCAGGTGATATTGACGCCAGCACGGATTTAGGCTATCACGTAATTACAACCCCTGAGCTAAAGCAACGAGGAATCGAAAATGTTATTCATGAGTTGAAAGAAAAAATTGGTGATACACCTTGTTTCTTGAGCTTTGATATTGATTTTGTTGATCCTTCATGTGCACCTGGGACGGGAACACTAGAAGTTGGTGGTTTAAATAGTTTTGAAACGTTGCAAATCATCCGATCTCTAACTGATTTTTACTTTATTGGTTTTGATTTAGTCGAGGTCTTGCCGCCATATGATCCGACTCAGATTACATCTTTACTGGCTGCCACCATCATCCACGAATTCGCTAGTCTCGTTGCATTAAAAATTAAACAAGGTTCGTAGGGTCTATAAAAAAAAGCAGTGATTCCATTTTTAGGAAATCACTGCTTCTTTGTTTAGTTTACAATTTTTTTGAAATACTACTTTATACTAGCTTTTATTTCGCGAATCTGTGGTTACCAATCGTTACCGTTACTGGTCGAGAATAGACCCACTTACTTACAGCTGTTTTTGGATTATAGAAAAATAATGATCCGTTTCCTTGTCCTCTAAAGGCAAGTGCTTCATTCACAGCTCTTTTTGAAGCAGCATCAGCTGGTTGGTTAATGGTACCATTTTTTACAGGCGTGAAGGCATAATAGCCATTCGACTTTTCATAAATAACACCTTTTACGGTATTAGGGAAATCTGGGCTGGAAACACGGTTAAGGATTACCGTTGCAACAGCCACTTTCCCTGCATACGGCTCACCCACTGCCTCAGCACGAACTAGACGTGCCATTAAATCCTTTTCTGCTGCTGTAATGGAAGAATTCGGGATTACTAGATTAGATCCCGCATAAAGAAGATTACTAGTTTTGTTGTTTGCTTTTTTTAAATTATTAACTGTCACACCATATTTCGCGGCAATTTTCCAATAAGTTTCACCTGATTGTACCTTATGTGTCGTTGTTGCCGCTTCAGTCGTTCCATTTAAAGTAAATGCTGACATGGATAGGATAAGTCCGGTCGCAATTAGTAATTTTTTAAATTTATTCATATTTTATTCCCTCCAATATTTGTTCGGCGCTTGTCATACTAATAAGGCTAACAGTTGTTACAATCGGATTCATTACCCAAAAAGTGGTAAGGAATAATGGGATTAAATAGTGCCCAGCATGAAGGGATTCGTCTACTAAAAGGGATTATTTTCCATTAATATATAAATTCCATTAGATGGACGGCATGGAAAGGATAGGTCGAATTATTACAAATTGTTTCAGGCTTGTAACAATAAAAAAGAGCGTAATACACTTAAAACCAATGATTCTTCACAAAATTGACAACAAATTCCTTAAATTCATACAGGATTGGACCTCCATCTTTGGTAATAATATAAGTAGAGTTAAAAAAGGAGGCTATTTATTATGGAAAATCAATTAGTAAACGTACTTAACAAACAGATTGCAAACTGGTCTGTACTGTATACGAAGTTACATAACTATCATTGGTATGTGAAAGGTGGACAATTTTTCACCTTACATGTCAAATTTGAAGAGTTTTATAATGAGGCTGGCATTCATGTCGATGAACTAGCCGAACGTTTGCTAGCAATCGGCGGAAAACCTGCTGCTACAATGAAAGAATACCTAGAAATCTCTTCAATTAAAGAAGCGTCAGGTAACGAATCTGCAGATGAAATGGTTGAATCAATTATCAAAGACTTCTCAATTATTATTGGTGAATTGAAAGAAGGCATGAGCTTTGCCGATGAGAATCATGATGAAACAACAGGAGATATGCTGCTCGCGATACATTCTGATCTTGAGAAACATGTTTGGATGCTAACGGCTTTCTTAGGCAGATCCATTTAGAATTATCCTTCAGTCCAACCATTGGTTGGACTGATTTTTTATTTATAATAATTATTAAAAGAAATTGACTTTTATTTAATATTTATATTATTATAAAATCATCAAATAATTGGAGGTTGGTAAAATTGTCTAAACCTGAAGTGATCGTTTATAGCAGTACCGGCTGCCCCTATTGTGAAAAAGTAAAATCTTTCCTAAAAGATCACAACATTGATTTCGATGAACGGAACGCTTCCATACATAAAGAATATTTTGAGCAATTAAAGGAACGGAAAATTTATGGAACACCAGCCACGCTTATTAATGGAAAACTAGTCCTTGGCTTTCAAGAGAAAAAATTAAACAAATTGCTGGGACTATCAGAAGACCAAGTCGCTGTGGTGAGTTCCGGAAAGACAGAATCTAGCGACGCAAATGCGGATACTATTTTTCAAGCAGTCAATGAAAATGTTCTTGAAGAAGTCTATGATTTTGTTACTATCGGCGGCGGTCCCGCAGGAGCATCTGCAGCTGTTTATGCGGCCCGAGGGAAACTAAAAACACTCGTGATCGATAAAGCCCCAAAAGCTGGCACACTTGCAATCACCCATAAAATCGCGAATTACCCTGGCGTCCGTGAAGAAGTTACGGGGCTTGAACTGTTAACAAGAATGCAGTCACAAGCAAAGGATTTTGGAGCAGAATTCGTTCGTTCAACTGTCCTATCAGTTGATTTTTCAGAGGAATTAAAAAAGATAGAATTAGCCGAGGGGACCATTAAAGCTAAAAGTGTCTTTATTGCCGTAGGGGCAAAAGCGCCTTCCGGAAAGATTAAAGGGGAAGAAGAATACACAGGACGTGGTGTAAGCTATTGTTCAACTTGTGATGCCGCGTTTTATCAGGACAGAGTGGTCGCTGTTGTTGGTGATAATGATGAAGCCATTCACGAGGCAGAAACATTGGCAAAGTATTGTAAAACAGTGAAATTGTTAATTCCAACTGAATTAAAGGGCGATGTAGATCTTTCTGCTTTGGAAAATAACGCAAATGTAGAAATTTATAAACGACATCGTGTAAGAGAAATTATTGGAACAGATAGTGTGGAGCAAATTGTTGTTCTTACCGATAAAAAAGAAGAGCAGGTATGGGACGTGGATGGAATTTTCTTATACCTCGGCGGAATGATGCCAGGTACAGACTTCTTAAAAGGAGCGATTATCCGCGATGAAGAAGGCTATTGTTTAGTAGATGAGTACCTTCGCACCAATGTTGACGGCGTCTTCGCTGGCGGTGACGCTAGAAGAACACCGATAAAACAAGCGGTTATTTCAGCAGCTGACGGGGCGATTGCAGCTTTAAGTGCCGAGCAGCACGTCAATAAACGGTCAAAACTCCGCCCACAGTATTCATAAAAAAAGACGGCAGCTGCCGTCTTTTTTATTGTTAATCATTTGATTTTACACGAGGATTGTTTCTTTAACCCCATTAACCACATACGATGGTGCTTCACCGTTTAACATTTTAACAATGTTTCCCGCTGCCATAATCGCCATAGCATCGCGTGCTTCATAAGTAGCATTTCCGATATGCGGAGTTAATACAACGTTTTTCAGCTTTTTCAAACCGTCACTAATTTCAGGTTCAAATTCAAATACATCAATTCCTGCTCCCTCAATCTGTTTCTCTGATAAGGCCTGGACCAGTGCCTCCTCGTCAACGATTGGGCCACGGGCGCAGTTAATTAAATAGGCAGTTGATTTCATCATTTCAAACTGCTTTGTACTGAACATGTGTTTTAATGTTGGATTATACGAACAGTTTATCGTAATAAAATCTGATTCTGCTACTAACTCATCAAAAGATACGTAGGTCGCGTTTAGGGCTTGTTCAACTTCTTGGCTTTTTCGATTTGGACCCGTATATAGAACCTTCATATCAAAGGCAGCTGCTCTTTTTGCAACCGCTTGGCCAATTTGACCAAATCCAATAATTCCGATAGTTTTCCCAGTTACTTCTCTTCCTAGAAAATAAAGAGGGGCCCACCCATTAAAACCAACCGTCCGACAGACTTCATCCCCTTCAGCTACTCTCCTTGCTGAGGCAAGTAAAAGGGCAATAGTCAAGTCTGCCGTTGCAGCAGTAGACGCCATAGGAGTATTGGTAACCGGGACTCCTTTAGATGCCGCATAATCAAAGTCTATATTATTAAATCCAGCTCCATAGTTTGCTATGATTTTTAGGTCAGGGGCTTGGTCAATTACCTCTTTTGTTACCGGGGTAGATAATAAACTGAGAAGAGCATCCTTATCTTTGATTCGCTCTTTTAATTCTGTATCAGATATCAATTTCTCACCTGAAAATACTTCAACCTCGTGATGTTCTAACAACATCTCTAACCCCTTTTGTGGGATCTCACCTGCTACTAAAACTCTTGCCATAACCTAACACCTCTCCTTAGAAAAATGACTGCCTTTTCCAATAATCCAAATAACTGTATATAATTATACTACAATAAAAAGTTCTATTAAATTATTTATTTATCAAAATTCTGCAAACGTTTTTTCTCAATAAATTAATTTCTTTTCTAGTAGTCAACGTTTGTCCATTTCAGCTCCTTCCCTTCTGACATACATTGTAATAACTCAGCAATGGAGGAGGTGATTACTATGGGACATGGAAATAACAGCAGCTTCGCTTTAATTGTTGTGTTGTTTATTTTATTAATCATTGTTGGCGCATCCTTTATGTACTAATTGATGCTTTGCTGACAACTGAAAAGAGCGGGAAACCTTTTGGTTTCACCGCTCTTTTTTATTGATCCCTATTTTCCTCTTTGCCGCGAGAGATAATGATTAAGCAGATTGTAATAACCGTAAATGCAATCAAAGCTAATAACGGAATAGTAACAAAGCCAAGCCAGTTAATATAATCCTTGGAACAAGGCACTCCGGTTGTACACATTTCAAATTGCTGTAAATATGGTATTTTCTGTAATAAGGTATGGTATCCAGCGATTAGAAGACCGATGATAGACAACGGAAGTGCGTATTTATAGATGCCTCGGTCATTCCGGTAAACTGCGACTCCGAGGATGATCGCCAACGGGTACATAAATATCCTTTGATACCAACAGAGCGTACATGGTATGAAGTGCATCACCTCACTAAAGTAGAGACTGCCTAGCGTGGCAATGATGGCTGCTATCCACGCGAGAAGTAAGGAATTATTCATGCTTATTCACCCTTTGCAGCTTTTTCAACCATGTCTTTTAAATCATCAATGGTTTGTCCTTCAAACTTTTCCCCATTAACGTAAAGGGTTGGGGTACCTGTAACACCTAATTTTTCAGCGTAATCCATATCTTTTTGCCAAGCATCATTGGATTTCTTAGCATCAAAGTTCTTTACGACCTTGTCAACATCGCTATCGCTAGCCATTTCTTTTAAGGTATTAGTCAAAAATTCTTCTGTAAAAACGTCCATTTTCTCATATTTGGTATCTTCGGGCTGTTTTTCGTAAAGGAGCTCATGGAATTTCCAAAACGTATCATTGCCAAGTTCCGCGTATACGGATTCCGCAAATTTTGCTGATCGTTCGGAATCAACGTTAATAAACGAATCATTCATAAAATAAAACTTTGCTTTACCGGTATCAACTAGTTCCTTCTGAATAATAGGTACAACATCCTTGCCAAAGTTTTTGCAATTAGGGCATTTATAATCACCAAATTCAATAATTGAAACAGGCGCTGATTCCTTACCAATGTATGGCTGATTGCTATAATTAATTTTTGTAGATGTGGTTTTATCTTGTTGTTTAGAGTGATTGCCTAGAAAAATGAAACCTAAAATAAAAACGGCAACCAATCCAACCATCCAAAAAGTAAAGGCAGATGATGATTTTGCTTCTTTTTTCTTATTTTTATTATGATTTGCCATTGCTTATCTCCTTCTTAATTTGAACTTTACCTAGATAGTATAACTATTACTTATCCATCTGTATAATGCAAATAAAAGGTTTTCTTATGTATTAGACTTCTTACGATACTCTCGTGGAGCTTGGCCGGTATATCTTTTAAATTGCTTGTTAAAGGCACTTAATGACTGAAATCCGCTTGCAAAGGCGAGATCAATCATACTTTTATTTGTGGTACGAAGTAAATCGCTAGCACTCTGTATCCGGAGCCGATTAAGAAACTCATTGGGAGTCAGGCCTGTCAACTGGCGGAACTCTTTAAAAAACATTGTTCTCCCTAATCCTACCTGCGATGATAGTTTTTCAATATCAAGAGGCAGATGATAATGATCAAGCATGTACCCCACGGCTTCAACAATTCCAGAAGGCGGTAGTTTGTGAACGTCCGTAGCTTGAGATTCTTTTACATACTGATTCACCTGTAACAAAATATCAATCAAATGCATGAATTGATGAGTCACCCAGGCTTCCTTCCCCTGTTCCTGAGCTTCCACAGCTAAAGTCGCTGCTTTACTTATTGTTTTTGCGAAATTCGTGTTAGCAGGTATTAAGGGCTGAACACCTTTCGTGGTGTAGAAGGGCTTAATCAGCTGATTACCATCTGGAATTTTATGGACGAAAGAGGGTGTGAATAGAACAAGAATACATTCGAACGGTTGATCAGGTTTAGAAAAACTCCAATGAGGCTCGAAAGGACGGCACAAGAACACGTCTCCTGGCCTGCCAATGTAAGTATGATCATTAAACTGATATTCCAACTCATTTTTAAGCACAACCCCAATTTCTAAACAATCATGAATATGTAAATCATGCTCTTCATCTGACCCCCAGACTCGGCAAAATGCAAACGAGCGTTGTAATTGTAAATGTTCAACGTACATTTTTTCACCCCTATACTATTTTAACAAATTTTCCTCTGTACAATTTGATTAGTATTTATCCTAATTGGAGGAGAATCTAATTTTTTGATTATGTTAGAGTGGAACCATATTCTAACTGAGGTGATTGTTTTGAGATTATATATTATAGGCGCGGGTGTCATCGGTCGTACACATGCAGAAACGGCAAAGAAACTTTCCGAACCGGTTAAATTGAGAGTGGCTGATACAAATCCTATCGCACTGGCTGCTTTCTGTGATCAGTTCCCTGAAGCAATTGGTTTTACAAACGTGGAAGAAATGCTTAACTCTGAAGCGGCCGAAAATGATGATATCGTAATCATCTGCACCCCTCCATTGGCGCATTTAGATCCAGCAAAGTTGGCAGTCAAGTCTGACCGCCATGTCCTTTGTGAAAAACCTCTTGCTATGAATCTATCACAAGCCGAAGAGATGGTTCAGCTTGCAGAAAAGCATGATCGGTTACTAGGCTGCTGCAGCGTACGCTTTAAGGGAATGCCTAACATGGAAGCAGTCAAAAATATCATTCGCTCCGGCTGTCTCGGAGATATTTATCATGTTACATTTGTAAACAAATGGGAACGAAGCCGTTCCGGAATTGAATACCAGCCTGTAAGCCGCTGGTTTCTTGATTCAACCCAAAGCGGCGGAGGTGTTCTAATGGATTGGGGACCTTATGACTTTGCCACCTTGAATGACATACTCCATCCGGACGTTATTGAGGTAAACTCCGCTTGGACGGCCAAACCCATAACAGAAATTGACCCCTCTGATACACCATTTGATGTGGAAACACATGTTGGAGCATCTATGACATACATCTCCGATAATCATCCTGTCCATGTTCATTATGAACGAGCCTCATGTGCTCATGGTGAGGAATACGTACGGGCGGAAATCGAAGGGACATTAGGCTCAGTTCGCTGGACGCCATTCGATTCACGACAGCCTGTCTTCAGACGATACGATAAGCAGGGGAAAATTGTTGAAGAACAAGTTGAAACCGGACCTCGAAGTGAGTTCACTATTTTTGAAAACCCTCTTCTTCACTTTTATCGAAAAGTGAGAGGACTTGACTCACACGCAAACGTCAATCAGCAGGTTCTGAATAATTTCCACTGTATTACCTCCCTATATAATGCCGCGAGAATGAGTGAAAAACAAACGATTAATTTAATTCAGAAGGGGGTAATTATTTGAACATTCGAGGATTTTCATCAAATATGTATGGCTGGGCTGAGCGTTGGAAAAGAGATGGAAAGACACCTGAATGGGATGAACTTTTCCGTGCTTGTGCTGAAGCAGGACTAGATGCTGTTGAAATTGATGCTGATACAGAAAAACTTAAATTAGCACGTTCCTATGGTTTGGCAGTCTCAGCCTCCTATATTGGCCTCCCATTACATGTACCATTTAACACTCTTGATGTGGAGCGGTCTGTTTTGCCAATCGCCGAACGTTTAGCAGCAGCTGAAGGTTCTGATTTGTTACTAAATGCTGACCCTATCAATTGGAAAAATGTTATTGCCAAGTCGGAGGACCATTTTAAACAGCAAGGTGAAAACTTATCCCGTATTTCTGAACTTGTTTCCCCGTTGGGGCTAAGGGTTTGCTTGCATAATCATGCTGCTGACAATCACAATGCATCAGGTGACCTGCGATCGGTCGTCCAATATGCAGATATGAGTGTAGGACTTTGCGTTGATACTGGCTGGGCTTTTGTTTCTGGATGCAATCCGATTGAGTGGGTCAACACCTATCCAGAAAGGATTTATGCTTTTCATTTACGTAATCAACATGGGAACCTGCCATCCGAAGACTTGCTTGAAGGAGATATTGACTTCTCTTCGCTTATGACTTCTGCAGATTCCATTCACTATAACGGTTGGCTGGTACTCGAACTATGGCATCCCGACAGTATTCAGCCGCGCCGGACGATGGGTGAGGATGTTCAACGTTCGATAGACTATTTACGTGGTTTTATTTCCTAAATAATAGGCATGAATCCAGCTAAGTGGATTCATGCCTGTTCATCGTGAAAGTTTCTCTAATTTCGTCTATAGACCATTTTTCCATTCACAACAGTCCACAACACTTCGAATTGGTCATTCATAAGGACTAAGTCCGCATCTGCCCCTGGGTCAATCCTGCCTTTATTGGACAATCCCAAAATATCTGCAGGTGTCTTTGTTGCCATTGTAACAGCATCTTTTAAAGGGATTCCCGATCGAACTGCTTTCTCTACTGCTTGATTCATTGTGACAGTACTTGATGCAAGTGTACCGTCACTTAATGTAGCGACTCCGTGACTCACCTTCACCTCATGCCCTCCGAATAAGTAGGTTCCATCCCCCATCCCCATAGCCTGAAGAGCATCTGTAATGAGCACCATATGATCTGGGCCTTTTTCCCGATACATTAACCTTACAATGGCTGGGTGGAGGTGCACATCATCAACAATAGCTTGTACACTAACAGCACTATCCTCAAAAGCAGCGATGACCGCCCCTGGGTCACGATGATGAATAGGCCGCATTCCATTAAAGCAATGAGTTACATGGCTGGCACCAATTTGAAATGCAGCTTTTGCTTCTTCATAGGTTGCGTCAGAATGAGCAATCGACGCAATGATTCCTTGCTTCTTTAAAAAACGGATCATTTCAAGACCGCCCGGCAGTTCCGGAGCTAGGGTCACCATTCGCAGCAATGAACCAGATGCCTCTAAAATGATTTTCATTTCATCCAATTCAGGATGCCTTAAATATAGCTCATTTTGCATTCCTTTACGCTTCACATTTAAATAGGGTCCTTCTATATGGAGGCCAACGATCCCGGCGCCGGGTTCTCTCCCGGCCGCCTCTTTTACATTTCTTATCATTTTAAGCAGGTCATGTAATGAAGACGATACGGATGTTGCTAAGAAAGACGTACAGCCTGTTCGAGCGCAGGCTCTGGAAACGGCTTCCACACTACCGATGTTGCCGTCCATCATATCAAAACCATCCGCCCCATGTATATGTACATCAATCATGCCAGGGATCAGCAATTGCTCATTTCCATCAATGACAGAATCAGCCTTACGAACTAAGGATTCTTCATCATTATGGATCGATTCAATTTTACCATTACGAATAAGCAGGGATTTACGATTATGTTCAGGTTCGTTTACGCAACGAACATTACGGATTAATATAGTACTCATAATTTCATAACCCCTTATACATAGTTTAAGCCTTCAGGGAATGGAAGCGGTATGGGAAAAATATCGTTTAAATAAGCGTCAAGATTTGGATCGCCTTGAAGGATTAATTTTTCTAACGAAACATTATCTAAGACTACTGACTTCTGGTTAAATATTAGTTCTTTGCTTCTCATATCATGATTTATTATTTTGATTTTTCCATGAAGGAAAGGTTGTATTTGTTTTAATAACAAATCTAGGTCCATAATTTTACTAGTGCCTGGAAATGGTGCTGCAGTTTTCTCAATCGTGTCTAGGAGTCTATTAAGCTCTTTTTCGTATGCAGGAATGGAAAATTTCAATGAACTTATTCCTTTCTCGAAGGCTTGAGCTAAAATAGCTTTAACCGCTTCCGGCTCCCCTCCCCATTCAATCACCCGTGCTGGCTGCTCTCCAGATTTTGATGATGAATTTGGAACACCAAAAACGATAAAACCCTTTAATTTATTTTCAGATTCAGCAGCCAAAATCTTGTGTTCCATCTTAAGGATACTGGCAAAGCCAGCCGCCTTATTCAGGATAGAAAAATCATTTATACTTTGTTCAAAATAAACAGGTCGAGATTGACCTAATTTCCGTAAATAAAACCAATCAAATGGGGATAATTCTCTTATCAAGAAGTCACCCCTTACTTGTAAATCTCCCTTATTTATTTCATATTTATTTAATTTACCGTAAAAGGAACAGCCAGCTTTTATATATATTGGTAAACTGCCTGATACAAATAAAATGGAAGCATCCGCCCTCTGAACATGTGTAAACACCTTATCTAAAAGCATGCTGGCAAAGCCTTTTTTACGATAGCCTGGATGGGTACAAACGGCACCTATTGAATAGGCTTGAATCTCAGCAGCATCTAGATGAATAACTGAAGGCACTAGCCCAATAAAGGAGACTAGTTCATTATTAATGAATACTCCATATGATTGATTTAGTTCAGGTGAAAATACTAGGGGGAAGGCCTCCCCCATTGAGATATGATCCTCATCCCGGAAGACTCTATCCGCTAATTGAATCGCTTGTGCGTACTCGAATTCCGATTTTAGTAATCTTAATTCTACCATCGTTGTCTCCATTTCTATTTTGACTTTCATTTTAAAGTTAGAACCAGATTTTAAATGTCTTAATTTCATATGGAGAGACAGAGAAAGAAAGGGTCTGATTCTGATATTCTGCTTCCTTTTCTTCTTCTTCAATTAAGTTGCATTCCACAGCTTTTTTAATTGTTTTTGCAAAGGAGACATTTGTTTGATTCCTATATTGCTTATATTCATAGAAACGTACAATGATTGCTTCATCATCCTCCGCTTTTTTGACGGTTTCCAGGAGAACATGGTCATTGTCAATTTCTACAAATTGATGTGTTGCTGGTAAGCTCCCAGTCTGATTCGCTTTAAGTTCACCTGCTAATAACGGAACATTTAGGTTATACGCTTCTTTCACAATATTTCCTTCGCGCCAATCCCCTGTATGCGGTACTAAGCTATATGTAAATTCATGAATGCCACGGTCCGCTGTCTCATCAGGGCTGATCGCAGATTTGATTAATGTTAACCGTAAAACATTTTCTTTAACATCGTGACCATATTTACAGTCATTTAATAAACTCACCCCGAAATTCCCTTCGGAAAGGTCCACCCATTTATGTCCGACCACTTCAAACCGAGCATGGTCCCAGCTGGTGTTCCAATGAGTAGGGCGTTCTATATTCCCAAACTGAATATCATAGGTTGCTTTTGTTGAACGAATATTAACTGGGAACGCTGCTTTTAATAAGGTCTGTTTTTCCTGCCAATCCACCACCGTGCGGAAATCAATTCTAGGAGAATTTTTATAAACACTTATATATTGTGTAATAGTAGAATCATAGAATTTCCAAATGAATTTTAAGCTTCCGCGAACAGGACCTTCTTCATGAACCTCAACTGCCGCTAAATTATCAACCTCGCGCATTTTTTCTTGGTAATAAAGATCAATATCCCAAGCATCAAAATTCATCGGTTTATCTTCAAATGTTTGTAGGATGTTCCCCCTTGCACCTGCAGCAAGAACTTCTCTGGCTGCGCGTTTATCAAATAAGGAAATAATCTGGCCTTTCTCATTAAAACGAATCTGATAAAAATCATTTTCAATATAATCCTTCTTCACCACAATTCCAGACTGTAAAATGGAACCCTTGCTTAATTTAAAGGTTTTATATCCTAGTGCTGGTACGTTATTCGCATGAATTAACACCTTTTGTGTATTCGCCTCTTGGATTACTTGTGCTGGGAGTGCATTTCCTGCTTCATCAACGATGGTGGTTTCTTCTGTAAAGAATCGTGACACTGGCAATTCAATGAACCCATCACGTTGATAAGAAAGAGAATTGTAAACCACTATGCCGTCCTGTTCTATTTGAATGTTTTGTTCAATCGAACTTTTGGCTTCATTAAGAACCTTTTCCCCAATATTTTGGACAATAGCATAATCCTTCCGCGCATCCTCATTCACTTGACGAATGGATGAACCAGGCAATATGTCATGGAATTGATTAAGAAGCAACATCTCCCAGCCTTCATTTAATGCTGTATGTGGATAATTTGACTGATGAGTTAATTGATCAGCAAGGACACTTAACCATTCCGCATTGTGATAGGTAAACTCCGCTTTTCGGTTAGCCCGTTTTAATGACGCTTGCGATGTATAGGTCCCCCGGTGATACTCTAGATATAATTCCCCATCCCAAACTGGTATTGTTTGATCCTTCACACGGTCTCTTAACCTTTTAAAATAGGGTTCAGCTGTATCCATTTGAACTCTTGGAAGACCCGGCAGATTTTTCATAGCCTCGGCTGCTTCGATCATTTCTTTTGTTGGTCCGCCGCCGCCATCCCCCCAGCCAAAGGCAAGTAATAGCTCATCGTTTACTTCCTTTTGCTGGTAGGCATCCCAAATCCCTTTCACGCTGGCCGGTTCGACCATGCCATTATACGTATACTGCTTTGCCCCCTCTTCAGGTGTGGTAATAAAGTGAGTAAACATTTCTGTTCCATCGATGCCGCGCCAATTAAACGTATCAAATGGGAATCGATTATATTGACTCCAGCTAATTTTTGTCGTCATGAAGCTGTCAATTCCACTCTTTTTCATGATTTGCGGTAATGCCCATGAGTATCCAAACACATCCGGAAGCCAAACGACCCTTGTATCAACCCCAAACTCTTCTTTCATAAACCGTTTCCCAAACTGAATTTGACGGATTAAGGACTCTCCATTTGGTACATTTGTGTCGGGCTCGATCCACATACCACCTGTTATTTCCCATTCACCGGCGGCAATTTTTTCTTTGACTTTCGCAAAAATTTCAGGGTAGTCTTCTTTCAAATATTTGTATAATTGCGGAGAAGTATGGATGTATCTGTAATTAGGATATTGGCGCATTAAATGTAATACCGTTGAAAATGTCCGCGAAGCTTTTTCACGCGAATGAACTAAACGCCATAACCATGCCATGTCAATATGTGAATGGCCAAGTGCTGTGACTAATGGCTTTAATTCATTCAATTCCCCTAATTGATCGACCTTTGATTTTAGAAATTCATATGCTTCCTTAATCGATTGATAGAAGATATCGGTGCCAGGCTTTAAGAAATCAACCTTTAACATCGATTCATTTAATAATTGAAGCATTTTTGTTCTTCTTAAGTCATGCTCATCCAAAACCTTTACCGTATTTACGAGAGTATGCGCTAAATAATAGTATTTTTCTGTCGCTCCATCGACACAGGCGAGCTTTGCTGTTTTAAATCTTCTGCGGTCAGGTGGATTTAACACCCCGCTCCATGCTTTTATAGCAATTTGAATTTGATTGTTTTGCAGAAGCTCTGGCGGCAGCCATGCTTCTTCGTGCCATACATCAATTCCTTGTAATGGAATACCATTCACATATAATAAAGACTCAGCTGTTGACCCGCCGCCGTCACGAGGGCCGACTAATAAGTGGATGACTATTCGTTCATTTTTCCATTCTTCAGGTATAGAGACGGTAGTGCGAAACCAAGCAGATTTATCATAGCCGCCCCAGGAATCTCCAATTTGAAAATTCCCCCAGTTTTTGTCATCAAAATCTGTTTTGTAGGCATATTTATCCTCTTCACCAAACTCCCACTCTTTGTATTGAAAAGCCGGAATTGCTTTTGTTTCTTTGTAAATATAACCCTTCAATTCTCCTAAATATTTCTCAACTTTTTCAACTGTAAAATACAAACAAAACACTCCTGTCATCCTAATTCAGCAAAGGTCAGCTTCCTACCCTCATTTATATTACGAATGATATTGAGATCAACTTTAGCCTGTCGGTCATAGGTTAATAGTCCATTAATTTCTTGCTCGATGTCTGTGAATTGGGTATAACAAAAACCTTGGATTAGTGGCGACTCCAACAAAGCCGAGACCACATGATAGTATCGTTTAATAAAATCATCAGCATTTGATGCTGCGGTATAACCCCACCCCTGCCAGTCGCTTTTCTGATAGGCGATTCCGCCAAACTCCGTTATCATAATAGGCTCATTATGATATTGAAAGCCGTTTACATATAAAGAACGATCCGCTGGAGTATACTTTAAGACATTCTCCAATGCTGAATAACGTTCTGTTAGAACTTCCTTTTCCCCTTCATAGTCATGAATGGTCAGGATATCTGAAATGGTATGCTCCCAGCCATCATTTGAAATCACTAAACGGGAGGAATCGATCGATTTTGTTAAGGAATACATGCTGACTAAATGATGGGCTTGGCGCGGATCCCTTTTTAGTCGCGGTACTCCCCAGCTCTCATTTAACGGCACCCAGGCAACGATAGACGGATGGTTATAATCCCGTTCAATAGCTTCTTGCCATTCCGAGGCCATACGTTTTACTGACCTGTCTGTAAAGGTATGACTATTGGCCATTTCCCCCCACACCAGCAGTCCTAATTGATCTGCCCAGTATAAGTACCGCGGTTCCTCAACCTTTTGATGCTTTCTGACCCCATTAAAGCCCATTTCCTTCGTTAATACGATGTCTCTTTTTATATCTTCATCTGTTGGGGCTGTTAGCAGGCCTTCAGGATAATACCCTTGATCAAGGACAAGTTTCATATAATATGGCTTATTATTGAGCTCAATTTTTCCATCCTGTATAGATATTTTTCTCATCCCAATGTAGCTTTGCACTTTATCTAAAAGTACATCATCTTCTTTGAGACGGAATTCTACATGATAAAGATGTGGAGTTTCTGGACTCCATAACTTACCTTCGCCGTTTGCAAAATCCACAAGAGAAACTATGTGCTTGTTTTTCCATTGAACCAAATGAACTTGGACCTTATCATTGACAACAATTTGGCCATGGGATGTAATTTCGATTTCAAGTTCTTGTTTGCTCTTCCTATTTTGGACAATATATTCTATCGAAACTTCACCTGTATCAATATTCGGAGTAAGTTTCACACGGTCAAGGTAGGATGGACTTACCGGCTCAAGCCAAACTATCTGCCAAATACCTGTTGTTCTTGTGTAAAAGATTCCGCCAGAATCGACTTCCCAATATTGTTTCCCCCGCGGCTGTTCCAAATCAGTGGAACTATCCTCTGCCCTTACAACTACTCTATTTTCTCCGCTAATTAGAGCGTCAGTAATATCGGCATAAAACGATGTATGCCCGCCTTCATGGGCACAAACAAATCTTCCATTAATCCAGACTGTTGCCCGGTAATCAACCGCTCCAAAATGAAGATGGATCTTTTTTTCCTGCCATTCTTCAGGAATGGTAAAGCACCGTTCATACCAAACAACATCATGGAATTCTTTCGTTTCAATACCGCTTAATTTTGATTGAAATGCATATGGAACGATAATTTTATTAGAAAAATGGTGATTTAAATACCATTCTTCTCTTAAACCACGATTATGATCATCAAAATCAAAGTTCCATGGTCCGTTAAGATTGAGCCATTCATTTCTTGTGAAATCTGGTCTTGGATATTCCGAGCGGGGAGTTAGTGATGTCATTTTATCGCAGCCTCCGCCAGTAAATGTTTAAGAGTGTCTACATTTATCGCAAGACTTTCATAAGGATCACCTTCAAATTCTTCCTGCTCAACTGTGAACCACTCCACACCATATTCATTCGCTGCTTTAATAATAGAGGCATAATCAAAGATACCCCTGCCAACTTCTGTGCCGGCCTTCTTACCGTTTACAATTTTCATGTCTTTGATATGGAGTGACACGACTCTATCTCTATACTTTCGAATAATTTCTATCGGGTCATATTCTGCGAAACTAGCCCAATAGCAATCTAGTTCCATTTTTACCAAATCAGGCTCTGTGTTACCAAATAGCAATTCAAGACCCGTTCTATCTCCAAATTTCTCAAATTCAAAGTCATGGTTATGATAACCAAAAATGAAGCCCGCTTTTTTGCATGCTTCCCCAATTTTGTTTAATGATTCTGCTGTTCTCTTATAATCATCAGCGGTCTCGCGCATTTCCTTTGGAATAGCCGGGCAAATAATTAAGTTATTTCCAATGGTTTGATGATAGTCAAAAATATTTTCTAATCCTGGTTGTAATAGTTGGTGAATCCCTACATGTGCACCGGCAGCCGCCATTTCATGTTCATCTAATAGCTGTTTAACTTTTTTGGCTGGAGTATTATAAAAGCCTGCAAATTGAATACCTTCATATCCAAGATCAGCTACTTTTTGGAACGTTCCCAAAAAGTCTTTTTCTGCATCTTTCCAAACAGAAAATAACTGTAAGCCTATTTTACTCATTTAACAAACAACCCCTTTTTTTAAAGCAGCGGTTAAATTTCTTTAACCGCTGTTCTTTGATTGGACTATTTATACAGTTACATCTTCACTTAATTTAATTGCTTCGCCCTTTTCTGCTGACTCATACAGTCCATTAATGATTTTCTGAAGGTAGACACCTTGTATACCTGTACTTATCGTTTTTGTTCCTTCTAAACACGAATCTACAAATCTCTCAAGTTCAAGTTCGTGCCAGTCTCTCTTAGGCAAATGAGAAGGGGTAATATCTATTAAAGTATCATGCTTTTCTTGATAGATTTTCAGTGGAAACACATCTGCTCCCCCTTTATCCCCCATTAAGGAAACATTCATCACATCATGCTTTTCCACATTCGCAGCAAAAGCAGTCTCTAATAAAATTGATTCCCCATTTTTAAACGTGATCATGCCACGTGCCATGTCTTCCACTGAGAAGTTTTCCCAATCCCATGTTCCCATGAGACCTACTCCTTTTTTGTTGCCAAGCTTCTGATACGTCACACCAAAAACAGTATCCGGCTCAGGATAACCCATCAAATATAAAGCGGTATCCAACATGTGAACCCCGATATCAATTAAAGGTCCCCCGCCCTGAAGTTCTTTATTTGTAAACACACCCCAGCCTGGAATTCCCCGGCGTCTCATAGCCGTCACACGTGCAGCATATATTTCCCCTAGTTCTCCTCCATCAATAAAGCGCTTTAACACTTCTACATGTGGAGCATGGCGGAAATGGAACCCATAAGTTAAGATTTTTCCAGCCTTTTCAGCGGCGATGGCCATTTCCTCAGCTTCTTTTGCTGTCATAGCCGGCGGCTTCTCGCATAAAACGTGACAACCTTCAGATAATGCAGCCATTGTTGCAGGATAATGGTATTTATTTGGTGTACAAATACTTACCGCATCTATTTGAACGCTTTGAAACATTTCTTCATAGCTTGAAAAAACATGTGGAATATTAAATTCTAATGCCGCCTTGTCAGCCATTTCTTTCACAACATCACAAATTGCAACAATCTCTACCTTTTCCCCGCATTTTAAATAGTTTGGAATATGGGCACCCGTTGCAATACCACCAGCACCAATAATGCCCACTCTTAATTTTTTCATTGGATTTCCCCCTAATTTATTCCTATTTTTTCACAGTCAATATTTCATCTGTTTCTACTCTTCGACCTTGTGTTTGTGATAGGATTGCGGCTTGATTGATCAATGTTAATCCCTGCACATCCTTCTCTGTAATGGATGGAATTTTTCCTTCAATAATGGAGCTTATCCATTGTTCCATTGGCAGAGACAGTGCGGTTGGCAAAGTATCAGGTGTATGCCACCCCTCACCCAGTTGTTTAGATTTTAAGCGGATTTTATCATCTTCTATTAATAATGCTCCTTCTGTTCCATACAATTCTAGCTGGAAAGGGCTTTCACTAGAAAGAAACCCTGTTTCAATTGTTCCTAACGCTCCGTTTTCATACTCGATAATCGCCACTGAATTAACATCAACTTCATTTTCCGATTGTGGCTGTAAGCGAGCTATCACAGCTTTTACTGGTCCTGCCAGGCGATTCGTTAAATAAATCGGATGGGCACCAAGGTCAATAAAGGCACCTCCACCGCACTCCTCTTTATTAAAAAAGTGCTTAGGCAGCCAGCCGTTTGGATTCCCCTTTAAAGGAACCGCACCATTATGTGCAAGCCGGCATCGAATAGACGTTAGTTTCCCTAATAGCCCTTCATTGAGAACTTGTTCTGCATATAAATAATAATTCTCAGTTAGCCGCGGCAGCGAAACCATTAGCTTTACTTGATTCTGATTCACTGCTTCATAGATTTCATTACAATCCTCTACTGTAAAAGCGAGTATTTTTTCAGTAAAAATGTGCTTCTTATATTCAGCAGCCAGAATAATAATCTCTTTATGAAGGTTTGTCGGTGTATCTACAATAACGGCATCAATTTCTGAGTCGGCCAAAACTTCCTTTAAGTCTGGTTCAAAAGGCACAGCAAGTTTTTTCGCCCATTCTTGACCACGTTCCACATTTTCATCCCAAACGACCTTAATTTGAATGTGTTCATTTTGATTGGCTTGACGTGCGTAATCGTCTGCATGGACATGCCATTTACTTAACAAAGCAACATTAACCATGGGATCTCCTCACTTTTAAGCTTTATATTTCATTTATCACTTCTGATACCGGTACAACAATCACTTCAACGCCCTTTTTTTCAATTTCCTTAAGGATATCTTTATCGGCGAGTTCACTAGTAATAAATATATCTATTTCATTAAAATTACAAAAAGAGGTTAACCCTGCCCTTTGAAGTTTACTATGGTCAGCTACTACTACAATTTTTTGTCCTGAGGAAACCATTGCCCGTTTAATTTCTGCTTCATACAAATCAGAACTTGTAAAACCCTGGCGCAGTGAAATCCCTGATGTTCCTAAGAATACATAATCGGCATTGTAATTTTGTAATTCAATTTCTGCCTGTGGACCAACCAGACTCATTGAATTTCGTCTTAGTTTCCCGCCTAATAAGTAAATCGAGGCAGTTTCATCTTTGCTGCATTCTTCTGCTACATCCATGGCATTAGTAATAATCGTTAAATGACTATTTTCCGGTAAGTTTTTTCCCACATACCAGTTGGTTGACCCTGCATCAAAAATAACAATTTGCCCTTCCTTTATTAATTGAGCAGCTGCTTTCCCAATCGAATCTTTTTCATGTGAATATTGTAGTTTTCGTTTATTAACTGGAGGAATCAGGGAATGATTCTGATACTGTTCTTCTTCAATCAGGATGGCTCCCCCATAGTTTTTCTCTGCAATTCCTTCTTTTCCCAGCTGGGTGAGGTCCCGTCTAATCGTTTCCTCGGATACATGCAATAATTCGACTAGATCAGAAACTTTTACACTTTTATTCTTTATCAATAGTTCTTTAATAACCTTCCTGCGCTCTGCCACAATCATTTTGAAATACCCCTTCTTGCTCAAATAATTACTCTTTTTCTTAATCTTCCCATTCCAGTAAATTGTTTTCAACTATTGGTTTGGATGGATCTTTAGGAATACGGAATGTCTTTATTTCTGATGGCTTAAACTCCGAAGTGATTGTCCGGCCCCACTTAGGAAGACTTATGACGGCAACTGTAGCTTCATTGGAGGTTTCATAAACCCGCAGAATGAGGTCTTCATTATCCTCCGCTTGCTTGATCACACTGACAATGACATTTTCCACATCTACAGACAAAAAGGAATCTTTTTGTGGCAGTGATCCTTTATGATAGCTCTCAATAATCGAAATAGGTTTTTGGTTTAACTCAGCCGCTCGTTTTACCGTACCCGCTGTTTCCCAATTCCCTGTATGAGGCAAAAGTGAGTAGGTAAATCTTTGAATTCCCTGATCAATAAATGAATAGGATTGGTTTTCCTCCGGAACGATTGGGTCATGGTGTGCATAGATAGGGCTGCGCAGAACGGTCATACTCATTTCCTTGTTATGTATATCAAAGCTGTATTTCCCGTCATTTAATAGGCTTAAGCCGTAACTTTCCCCTGTTGAAGGATGGGTTCCAGAGATATCAATCCAATTTTGACCCGGTTCTTCTTCCCCATTCCCCTCTCTTACAATATGTCCATACGGAATTTCATAGGTTGATTTTCTAAAAATCAGATTGACTGGAAACTTCAGTTTTAGTGCTTTAAATTGTTCCTGCCAGTTTATTGTGCAATGAACATCAATCTGGCCAAGCTCCTGGTACATTGTAAAGTCTTGGGCCAAAATAGATTTCCCATATTCACTGACCACGCGAATCACAGATTTTACAGGCCCCTGTTCCACTAGTTTTACACTTGTTGCTTTAAATGCACCTGCTTCTTCATTAAATCGAAGGACATTGTGGGACCAGGTGTCACTCTTATCGTGGATGACGACTGGTCTTGCTGCTGGTCCGCTTAGTAGCTCAAGGTTCTTTTGTTTATCAAATAAACTCGTTACAAAGCCGGTATGTGAATCGATTTCAACCCTGAAATGAGCATTTTCTAAGAATGCTTCACTTGCTGGGAGCGATGGGAATTCTTTACCTTCATGACGGCTGACAATTTTATAAACCCTGTATCCCATTGAAGGAAGGTCGGCAATGAAACTAACCCGTGAACGTCCTCCGGCTGTAGCCTGGGATTGAACCGTCTGCATCGCAATTTGATTACCCTCTTCATCTACTAAAATATCGCTTGACTTTAATCCGCCTACTTCCTGTTCAACATTCACCTTGCTGTTCCATGAATGAGGATTAAAGATCACAAGAGGCTTCATTCCTTTTTCTTCTTCTATATTAATTCTCCACGATAACGATTGAATCGCATAGTTTACTCCTCTTTTGGCGATTGACATCGCTTCCCCATGCATATCTCGTGCATCATCATATGCAGCCTCTAAACTAGTTCCTGCTAATATGTCATGGAATTGATTGAACAATACATTTTTCCACGCCAGTCCGTATTCAGAAGATGGATAATTTTGACCTGTGAGCCAGTTCGCCAGAGACGAAAATTTTTCTGCTTTGATCAGTGCATTTTCTGCTTCTCGGTTCCATTTTTTTATTCCAGAATGAACGGAATAGCATCCACTCGCATGGTGCTGAAGGTCATCATGAACTACCGGGAACGGAAGATTCTTATTCATGAGCTCATCAAAAAATTTATTAGGTGTGCTGAATACAAGATTCGGGTAGGATGGGTCTTCATTTAATTGTTTAATGCTTTCGATATTTTCTTTTGTCGGCCCGCCGCCATGGTTGCCTACACCGTAAAAGGTCATTAAATCATTAAATGGTGCTTTTAATTCATCTGCATTTCGGCGTATATGTTTCTTGAGTTCCTTGCCCCATGTGCAATATTCAAATGGAATACGGTAGGATAAAACACGTGATCCATCATCTGATTCCCACCAGAATAACCTTCCAGGCAGTCCTTTTTCCTGCGGACTTGGACGCATGAAAATATAATAATCCATGCCGCTCTTCTTTAAAATTTGCGGAAGCATTCCATGATGTCCAAAGCTGTCCACATTATAGCCAACTTTTGCCGTCACCCCGAATTTTTCTTCGAAATAACGCTGCCCATACAATCCCTGGCGGACAAAGGATTCTCCGCTTGGTATATTGCAATCAGGCTGAACCCACCAGCCTCCAACAATTTCCCAGCGTCCTTCTTTAATGCGCTGTTTGATTTCTTCAAACATTTGCGGTTCGTTGTTTTCAATCCATTCATAGTTTGCAGCGGAACTATTTGTAAACACAAATTCCGGGTACTCCTTCATTCTGTCAAGGGCCGAACGGAATGTTGCTTTTGTCTCCTGAAACCCTTCCTGCCATTGCCAAAGCCAAACTGGATCCAGATGAGCATTTCCAATCATATGTAAAGTCTTCACTTTTATTTTTGGCAGTTGTTTTTCTTTTTCAGCAATCGTTTTTTCTGTCATTAATGGTCTCCTCCTTCAGCAGGCAGATTATTAATTGTAACCAGTGCTTCAGCATGCTGCCCAAAATGATGTTCCCCTATGGTTAGATCAACGGCTATTCGTTCTCTATAGCCTTGGGTTTCTATTGGAACTGTCATGGATGCCGTAAATTGTATGGTTTCCATGCTTGTTAATTTCGCTTTGAAATCACTATTATCGACCTGCCAGTTGGTTGGTGTGATCATCTTTGCTAATACCTCTTTTTCTTCATAAAACGGATTCTTTATTTCGACCGTTACCGAAAAAGTATCACCTGTCTGAACCATCGTCTGGTATGGATGAATAATGGCTCCAAATCCATCTGCCCCTAAATCCAGTTCATCTAATGGCAAAAGGTCATGATGAAGTTGTTCAAGCACCTTCCCTTTTTCTTCAATTAGTTGAAGAAATTCCTCAGTAACCACTATTGGCTCCCAATGCCCTGAAATGAGAAGATCTGGTTGTAATTCTCTATAAAGCTTGGCACTATCTATGTAATCCCAAATTCTAAATTGGTTTTGATACACATAATTGAATTGTCCATCCTCCCCTTGATATTGGTCTCCAATTGCAAGAACTCGTTTTCCATCAATGATAAATTCAATAACAGCTGCATATAAAGTATGACCTGGCTGCTCATAAAGTGTGAATTCGTACTCTTCCCACTTAATTTTTTGTTTTAACGGCAGCTGTCGATTCACTGGGATTGGATCATACCACAAACATGGTAAGTTAAACTTTTCAGGATTTTCGAGGACATGGGAAAAGTTTTCAGGGCACCAAATTTCCGTTCCCTCGATATCCCGCAATAAGTTAAGACCTGCCACATGGTCATCATGGTAATGAGTCGGGATGACTACATCAATCTTTTCCACCCCATATTGTTCTTTTAACTTCGAAAGTGTGTATAACCAAGGCCTCCTTGAAGCTCTGTCACTTCCAGCTGCAATCCCTCCTATAAAATCGTAGCCAAAATCAATAAACAGGGCTTTGCCGCTTTTTGATAGGATGACGTATGCATTGGACATGCTTGTTTTGTTAAATAACAAATGCGGTGTAATTTCTTCATAGGGGTTTTCCCTCAATTTGAGTAACCTTGGGTTATGATTTCTTTGATTCATTAATTTCACAAGTCGCCCAATAAGGAGGTCAATTGCATCTGAAGGGTGCTCCATTAATTGCCCATGTGATGGCAAAAGCAGGTCGGGGGTTCGGTCTTTTATATCCAAAAGGGAAAGAACACTTAATGCAATCCCCTCTCCACCGTTATACGTCCATTGGGTAGCAGACAAGGACCAAACTTTGCCAGGTCCATAAATTAAATCACCAGTAAATGCGGTTCTCTTCCCCTCTATTTCTGCTATGACAGTAATCGAACCAACGGTATGTCCTGGAGTAGGAATAATCGTAAAAGCTATCCCGTTAATCACATGTGAGGAATAATCTTTTAACGAGCCATAAACAGGCACTGATTGCAGAAGGGAAAAGCGATCCTGCCGCATATTGTAGTTATTTGTGATCGCTCGAGCCTTCCAATGTTCATCGATATGATGAAATAGGTCTTGTTCTGTATGAGGCACCCAAATGCGTATCCCTTCCTGGACTGCAATATGCAATCCCTGAACTTGGTCCCGGTGATGATGGGTTATAAGAATATCTGACACGTTGTCAACTCCGATTGAACCCAGGTGTTGAAGAACATTTCCATCCCCAAAGTCAATTAAGACCGCTTTTTTTCCGGTCTTGATCACGTAGACATTACATGTATCTTCATATAGGAAAAGATTTGTTGAGATTTTTTCCATCTCTCTATACAACTCCCATTATTGTCTTTAATTAAAGATATTGCTTTTTTTCTTATCTACTTTCGTCTCAACAAACTCAATTAATGGGAGTAGTATGCTTCCTGCATATCTTTTCGGATGATTCCGTATTTCACCGGCCGACTCCTTAAGCCAATTGAGAGGAGCAGTAATATCTTCGTTGTTTTCCAAAGCCCTTAAAACCGTAATGGCCCTTCTCCCTGCCCATGCCATGCTTTCCATCAGTTCAATCCATTGAACCAGATTATTACGCAGGGCATAATTAGACATTCTGTATTTAAGATGGTATCCGGCTTCATCAAGTGAATCCAAGTAGTCAAACAGCTTTTGGACATCTTTGCTAACGGATGCAGTTTCACCTAAGTGAAGGCTAGAAAGTGCTTTTTGAACTAACTGTTCCAATATTGGTGCTTCCGGATAACCAAGACAAGAGAACAATGAATTCTCAGCGAAAAGTTTGATAGCTTCATAGTTTTCATTACCAGCGATTGTTTTCAATGCCTTTTCCCACGATGACCAGGGTTCATAGTAAGCTGGATTTTTAAAATAATCCGCAAAGGTTAGCAAAGCTATTTTTGAAGCCTCAGCCTGACTCATTGTATTGACGATAAACCCTTTACACACATGCGGAAGTCTGCCGTCACGTCCGGTAATTGGACCGATATGCATCTCATTTGTCATCGCTAAGTCATTTACAGGATAGTTATCCCAAATAATCGGTTTTCTTTGGACTGCTGCTGCAAATTCAGCAGCAGCTTGTTCGGATATAGTTTCAGAACAAATCTCTGGACCTGTATAAAAGATATCAATCTCTTGGTCTAGTCCTTTTCCAAGTTCATAAATATAGTCACTAAATGGTGCCTTCCCGTGATAATCAGTAGGACAAAGTGATAATTTACATGATTGATCCAGCGATTTTAACCAATATAGCAATCTGTTCGCGATATGTATATGCGCCCCAGCATAACTGTTAAACATAAGCCGCTCTTCTTCATGATGAAATTCAGCAGCAATGTCATCGAGCATAATCATAAAATGCCTGACTCCAATATCATAAAATGCTTTATACTTCGTGGTAATCAAGTGGAAATCTTCTTCGGATGCATAATTGATTGAAACACCAGATCCGAGCGAATAGCAGAATTCTACTCCATGGTTCATCGAATGTTTCACCGTTTCTGCAAATTGTTCCATAATGAAATCGGGATATGGCTCCCGCCAGCGGGCACGATGCTGGCGGTCATTTTTAGGTCCATAAATGTATAGATTAAAGTCATTCTCTGCAATAAAAGAGATTAAATTATTCCGTTCGGGAGCAGTGTAAAACAAACCATAAAAACCTTCAATGACCCCTCTAACTGGAAAAAAGGATGTGTCTGTCATCTTGTACCTCCTTTTATTAACCCTGAAAGTTTTCTGCCTGATTTGAACTGCCCAGAAAATGCTGAATTTTTTCAATTACTGTTGCCTCAACGGCTTTTTGCGCCATTTCTAACTGCTCGTTTGATAGTGATTTGCATTCCTCGTTTGTCATCCGTTCTTCTTTTCCTAGCGATTTTAGAAGGGAAATCTCCAAATCTGTTGCAATATTCACTTTACTAACACCGCCATTTGGAAGCTTCGTAGCTGCAATAATCATCTCAGCAGGTACACCTGATCCACCATGAAGAACTAAATGAACCGGTGTTAATTTCCGAATGGCTTTTAGTCTCTCAAGGTCTACCTTTGGCTGTCTAACAAGATAGACACCATGGGCCGTACCGCATGAAACCGCCAATGCATCACAGCCAGTTTCATTTACAAACTGCAAAGCCTCCGCTGGATCGGTGTAGAGCTCCTCATCCTTGTCAGTTTCCACAAAATCAGTTGTTCCGATTTTTCCTAACTCAGCCTCTACGGAAACACCTTTCGCATGGGCATAGTCCACAACCTTTTTACTGATGGAGATATTTTCGGCTAACTCGTGCTCCGAAGCGTCAATCATCACGGAAGTAAACCCAGCCTCAATCGCATCTTCAAGAACAGAGATTTGCTTTGTATGGTCAAGGTGAAGAACGACCGGAACTGTAATACTCTCTTCTTCGACTGCTCGGTAAAATTCTTCTGCGAATTCGAACGGAGTAATGCCATACCGTTCTAATTCTTTTTGTGAAATTTGGACAATTAACGGTGATTTTGTTTTTTCACCCGCCCTTAAAACAGGGCGGATCATAGGAGTATACCGTGGAGAGAAAGAGCCAATCGCATAGCCCTTTTTTTCTGCTTCCTCCAGGGCTTCTTTTAACGTCAATACATTGATTAAATCTGTTTTATTAGTCATCATCATAAGCTCCTCTATTTATCTAATTACTCATTCATTTGTTAGGGACGATGGAAAACGGCGATAAAAATTCCGTAGTTGTTCCTGCAGCCCCATATACCCTTTTTCATATAAGTGTTTATATTCCTGATGGAATTCCTGATTTGGCACTATTTCCTTGCTGTGCGTATAGCGGATTGCCGAAACCGCCTCTTCCTCGCTCTTATAAACCCCGCTGCCAATTCCTGCTGTTATAGCAGCGCCAAGCATGGTTGCTTCATTAATTTCTGGGATAGTTAACTGGCAATTGGTGATGTCTGCTTTTATTTGCATCCAGTATTTATTTTTCGTCCCTCCGCCAACTGAAGTCATTCGGTTTATCCGATATCCAGAAATTCTCTCAGCAGATCTGCGAATCGATTCCAATTCATACGCTGTCCCCTCCATCATTGCTTTCAAAAGATCTCTCCGTTGATGAGATGTCTTGAGACCAATGAAAGCCCCTCTTGCGTATGGGTCTGGCTGCGGTGAGCCGCTTCCGGACAAGTATGGGTAATATAAGATACGTGACGGTCCTGCTTTTACATTAGAAGAGAGGATCATAATTTCTTCGTAGGTCATTTTTTGATCTGCGAATTGTTCCCTGAACCATTCAATCGAACCTCCGGAGGCTGAAATTCCTCCCATCCAAAAGAGGCGGTTCCGGACGATATGACAGCCGAAGGTCATACCTGAAGCGTATTCTATATCTGTAAGCTGCCTTTTCTCAAACGCACCTACCATTGTCTCGGCGGTTCCAATTGAATTAAATACATTACCTGGATTGACAGCACCAACGGCAAGGGCAGCAACAAGGTGGTCATGACCTGCAATGGCGACAGGTATTCCTGAAGAAAGCCCTAGCTGGTCTAACGCTTTTGGTTGAGTCACACCCATTAGTTTTCCACTTGGCATTACTTCTGGAAATAATTGTTCCGGTAACCCAAAGTGCTTTATCCACGGTTGATCCCATGTTAGTTGGTCAATCCGGAACGCATAGGTCCTTGCAGCCAGGGTATAATCTGTTGCAAGATTCCCGGTTAGCAAGTAGGCAATATAATCTGATGCCGACAGCCAGACTGCCTCTTCCAAAATATCCTTATCCCGTTTTTTCAATTGTAATATTTTTGCCAGCCCGTACTTGTAGCTATTATGAAGACCTGTTTTTTGAAAGCGATCAAAGGGTCGATCCTCTTTTGATATTTCCTCTGCTTCAGTTTCCGCACAGCGGCTGAACCATGGAATGAAATTCGTTCTTGGTCTTCCAGTTCTCCTGTCCAGCAGTAGACCAGTTTCGGCCATACTAGTTATACCGATAGCCGAAACCTTTTCATTACAGCCGGATAAAATCTCCTTTAGACAGCTTGCAATATTTCTCCAAATTTCTGATGGAGAGATAAACGGTTCACCTTGTTGGTTATAATGAGTAATAGTTGGACGAACAGCAATTTTTAGGATTGATCCATTTTCTTGAAAAAAACCCGCCTTACAATGTGTTGTCCCAATATCAATACCAAGCAATCCCATTGTCTAAACAATTCCTTCCACTTTTTCCTTGTATACCTTTATCCTTTAGACCCAGCTGTTAAATTCATTCCCTCGATAAAGTAACGTTGGAAGAAGAAGAACAGCAGGATAACCGGTAATAAAACCATGATTGATCCAGCCATCAAAAAGTTCCATTGGGTGTCATTTTGTCCTTTAAACACTTGCAAGCCAAGCTGCAAAGTATACATTGATTCATCATTTAAGAATAATAATGGTCCAAGAAAATCATTCCATGCGCCGTTAAAGGAAAAAATTGCAACCGTAGCAATGGCTGGTTTGGCAAGCGGAATGATGATTTTCCACCAGATATAAAGATGATTAGCCCCATCTATTTTGGCTGCTTCAATTAATTCATTTGGTATCGTCAAAAAGAATTGACGAAGTAAGAAGATAAAAAAGGCACTTCCAAAGAAAGCCGGGAGAATTAATGGAATATAGGTATTTAGCCAACCCAATTTGGCATAAAGCACATATTGAGGAATTAACGTAACGAAACCAGGAATCATCATCGTTGCCAGCACTACTGCAAACAAAAAGTTTCGTCCTTTAAACTGAATTTTGGCAAATCCATAAGCGATGAACGAATTGGCGAGAACATTCCCTAGTACAACGAAACTTGTAATAAATAAAGTGTTCCAAGTGTATCTAAAAAAGGATCCCTTTTCTAAGGCAATACCATAGTTTTCCCAGTGCCACTCTTTTGGGATAAAGGTTGGCGGGTATGTCATAATTTCTTTCATATCTTTTAAAGATGTGGCGAACATCCACCAGATTGGCGATAATATTAACAAGCTTCCAAGAATGAGGATGGTTAAGATAATGCCTTGACCTACTTTTTTCTTGAATCGTAAACTTTTAAAATAGTTATCTTTTTCTTGGACGACTTCACTCATTTGTGTTCCGCTCCTCTTTTGGACCACTTCGCTCATTTTTGATCCTCCCCTTCATAATGTACCCAGCGTGGGGCAAGCTTTAGGTTGAATACCGTTAACACGAGGATGATGATAAATAAAACCCACGACATCGCCATCGCGTAACCCATATCGAAAACTTCAAACGCTTTGTTCCACATATGTAAATTATAAAAAACTAATGAATTTGCCGGCCCGCCATCTCCACTTTCACTCATTACATAAGCTTCTTGGAAAATTTGGAACGCTCCAATTGTACTAGTTACAAGATCGAAAAAGATAACTGGTGTAATCATAGGCAGGGTAATATGAAAAAACTTCCTAAATGTACTTGCCCCATCAATCTCTGCTGCTTCATACAGAGAAGGTGAAACACCTTGTAGACTTGCCAGGTACAATAGCATACCGCCGCCGACACTCCACATTTTCATAAAGATTAATGCGTTCTTTGTCCAAGATGGATCCGTCAGCCATGCCGGTCCTTCAATTCCAACAAAACCAAGCAATGTATTAACCAATCCTGTGGAAGGACTCAGTAATTGCATCCAAAGTAAATAGACACCCACACCAGATAAAACCGCCGGCAAATAGAAAATCGTTCGAAATACTCTCATTCCCCGAACACCTTGGTTTAAAAGAACAGCGAGCAGAACAGCACCAGCTGTTGTTAACGGTACAGAAACGACGACAAAATAGAGGGTATTTCGCAGTGAAAGCCAAATTATCGGGTCATTTGTAAACATCTTTTTAAAATTATCCAGCCCGATGAAATCCATACTTGAGGTGATATTATAATTGGTAAAACTACCATAGAGGGAAAATAGTAGTGGTCCTGCAAGGAAAAATAGAAAACCAATTATCCATGGAGCAATAAAAAGGTATCCTTGGAGACCTTCCTTTCGCTGTAATGAAACCATTGTCTTTGAGTGTTTACTATTCCTTTTTATATCTGATTTTCCTAAAATCTTTGGTTCCATTTGAATCATCCCTTCTTCCCAGTTTAAGCAATCAGGGAGCGAATTGATGTCACTCCCTGAAATACTGCTTAAAACTATTTGTTATTCTTAACCAGCTCTTCTACCGCTTTTTGTGCATCATCCAATCCTTCTTTCGGTGATTTTTTCCCTAATAGAACGGACTCAATCTCTGGCTGGATTAAATTGATATAATCTGGTGCTTCGATTGGTGTTGGCGTTAGCAAGGTTTGTTTCATATTTTCATTCGCTAATGAATATACCTTCTTGCCATCCTCTGTAAATTCTGTACTGGTAGAAGCTTTTTCTGCTGCTTCTTTGTTTGCAACAATATCAAAGTTTTTAACCGCCCAGTATTCTTGTGCCTGAACATCCGTTAAATACTTCAGGAATTCCCAAGCTTCATCAGGATGTTTCGCTCCCTTAGGAATCTCGGCGACAAATCCACCGCCCCAGCTTTCATTACCTGTTCCTGGTTCCATTTCAGGCAGTGGCGCCACGCCAAATTCCATACCTTCACCATAATCTCTTATTTTTGTGAAGAAATTTGCATTATCAGTAGTCATAGCCAATTTACCAGCAACAAATGGATCTGCTGTTTGCTCACCAAATTCAGCTTTAAAGTTATTAATTGTTTTATCACCGTAATAATCATAGTAATTTTTCATCCAAGTTAACGCTTTTACATTAGTTTCATCATTGATAACTGCTTTATTTGCATCAAAGTCCCAGTAACCTTTTCCGTCTGCATTGATCATCCAGACATCTGCTCCGATTCCCTGATTTGGCAAGTAACCGATTCTTTCATATTTATTGCCTTTTTTCACATCAAGCTTTTTACCCATTTCTTCTAACTCTGCCCATGTTTTTGGTGGTGTATTTGGATCAAGACCTGCTTCTTTAAACATTTTTTTATTCCAGAATAGTAGACGTGTATCTGTGTTAAATGGCAATGCATATGGATCCCCTTTATATAGACTTGCATTATAAAGTTCTGGGAAGAAACGATCTTTAACTGCTGGGTCCTTCTTTAAATATTTTGCTAGATTTGTATTTTGATTGTTTTTCGCACGGTGGCCTACTGCATTGATATCATTTATGATTAGGTCTGCAGGATTTCCGGCAGCAATGGATGCTAAGTTCTTAGTCCAAACATCTCCCCATGGCAGATATGTATGTTTGACTTCAATTTTATCCTGAGATTTATTAAAATCATCAATAATTTTTTCAATAATTGGACGGCGGGTTTCAGATCCCCAAAAAGTCCAAAAATCAATTACTACTTTTTCGCCATTCTTAGATTTACTTCCACTTTCATTTGCACCGGATTCTTTGCTTGAACAGCCAGTCAGGATTAAAGAAAAGCTCATGGCTAGAATTAACAGCGTCATTAATGTTTTTCTTACTGTCTTCATTCAAAATCCCCCTAGAAAATTTTTTAATTGGTCGCAACCTCACATTTCTGTTCAACTAGATTTTGGAAAACTTCTCTCCCTCCGTGTTTTTTCATTGAATCTTTTAATGATTATGACTGTTATTGTGGAATATGTTACCGATTTTGTGAGGTTTTGTGGACTCATCCCTATTATTATATGAATGCGTTTACAAGTCAATCATTTTTGAATATTCTATTTATATTTTTTTATAAGTTTTCATCAGCCTCTTTTAAGGTTATTTTTGGCAGTCTATTTATGATATAGTGTGCTGAAACAGTACTAATTAGCGCCGTTAAACTTGCTATTAATAACACTCCAATGCCAGTAACAAACAACAACAGTAATAGAATCAACAAAAAACCACAAGACATAAGAAAAGTGATAACAGGCTTTCGTACTCCCAGCATGAAAGAAAAAAATAGAGTCTTATACCATGGATATTCATAGCGAAGAAATACAGGAAAACTATACGAAACAGCAATTAGGAATAACAAGGTAAATGCTATTACGGCAACTCGAATAATTTCCGTCATATCAGAAACTGCGTTTCTTAGGATAAAAAGATCAACAAATAGCAGCCCGCCAATAATCACTATGGAAAGTCCAAGTGGATAGCTTTTAAGGAATAACCTTTTGAACTCTCGAAAAAAGACCTTAAAGTCCGGCTCATCTTGATCCTCTCTAACCAATCTGTCCATTACTCCAAACATTGCTGCTGTGGCAGGGATAATGGTAACAATAGGGAGTGAAAATAATAGCCAAATAGCGTTCAGAAATAATAGTCTCCACAGCCACTCCATTATAAATAACAGTGTTCTACGCATAAAAACGCTCTCCTTAAAAAGACTTAATGATCATGGAAACCCAGGGTGCCTTTATATTGCGAGTGACACCCCTGGTTATACTAAACTATTTAACTAAGTTTTTTGTACTTAACTCGAGGGCATCACTTGCTTTTAAGGCAACATCAAGAGATTGAATACTATCTCTATAAGTAGAGAGAACAAAGGAAGGATTCTTTTCTTCTATCGCCTTTGCAAATGCCGCTAATTCCAGCTGGTATAGTGCATTTTCATCCGATTGAAAGGAAATAGGCTCTCCTTCTACCTTTCCGGTTACACTTCCATTGACAAGGTCCAGTGTTAAATGGAGTTGGTCCGAGATGAATTCAATTTGTGTAAAGACATCTGGATAGGACCAAGTATGTGTATGATTCTGCAAGATTCCATTCTGGTATTTCATTGATAGATTAAAACTATCTTCAACAGTAAAGTCTTCGCCTTTTGGCACAACGAGATTGTCTTGATAACCTGTTACTCGCTCCACTTCTCCAAGCAGGTAGCGCGACAGATCAAAAATATGAATGGCCTGGTCAAATACAGGGCCTCCCGATATTTCTTTATTAAAGAACCAGCGCGGCCAATTTGGACGAAGCGCTAACCCATCAAGCATGGCACTGCGAACCAGGGCAATCCTTCTGCCTTTAATCAGCTCTTTTAAATAGGCGACAGCAGGGCTGTACCTGTACATAAACCCCACACTATTAATGACACCGGTTCGCGCTAAAATATCTTCCACCTTTTGTGCCATTTCAAGACTTTTTGCAGGCGGCTTTTCAATAAAACAGTGGATTCCCCGCTCCGCGGCTTCACGAACAAGAAATTCCCGGACCTCTGGCGGAGTACAGATTACTACTCCTTCAGGCTTGCTTTCTTCCAGCATGTCCACATAACTGGTATAGCCCTTCACAGCAAATTTATTAACTGCTTTTAGAAGTGTTTCTTTATTTAATTCACAAACACCAACCACTTCAATTTCCGGCATATTCTTCATCGTGCTTAAATGCCCTTGGCCTTGCCAGCCTGTGCCGACCACTGCAATTCGTACCATGATTGCATTCCTCCTTACTGATATTAAAAATATTGGAACTAGGATTAGTCTTCATTAAGTAAACTCTTCACCCATACAAGAGCTTTCGCGCAGTCATCGGTTGGATCATGCTTAACTGCTTCTTGTTCAATTGATACTGTCCGATCATATCCGATTTCTCTCAAAGCTTTTACACACTCTGCAATTCCAGCAATTCCTGTTCCGAGCGCAACGGGGTTATGCTCCCCGATCTCCCTGACATCTTTAAGATGAACATTCAGTAAATAATCCTTTAATTGCCAGATTGCTTCAGCTGCGGAAAAGCCCTGTGTCCCATACCAGCCTGTATCAACTGTTGCACCAAGTAAGTCACCATAATCCCCAATCGCTGCCTTTATCTGATCAGGGTGCTTTTCGGGATGGTTTTCAACGCCAACCTTGATTCCATATTCATTACAAAGGCTATAAATGACGGGAGCTGATTCTTTGGTAATCCCGCTGGTAATTAACTCTATTCCAAGCATCTTGGCGGTTTCGAAACAAAGACGGGTCCATCGAGGATATCGAACTGGATCACCTAGCGAACATGAATAAGAATAGACACTTAATCCATAACTCTTCCAAATTTTCTGTAATTCCTCTGCAAAATATGGAGTCATAAATTTAGGAAAGGCATGCCCCATCCATAGTTCGATATCCCGGAATCCTGCACTTTGAATATCCCTGCATATACGGTCAAATTCTTCTAAACTAAAAGTCTCAATTACTTTCCGTTCGGCTTCTCCCCAATTTTCCATAGTAGTCTGGTAATTCATTGCCCGGGCAAAATAATTTGCCGTTTGAAACCCAATAATCACATGAATCCCTCCATTCAATTTCTAATTGCGACTGTTTATACAGAGAATCCTCCTGCTGTTACAATTCGATGGTACGTATTTCTACCCAATGCACCTTCAGGCATTTTCCATGGTGCGTCAAAGAACAAACGCTCTTCTGCTAATTCCTCAATGCTGCTGATGCTTCCATTGAGCCACGAATGCAGCCGATATTCGACTGTATCTAATCGGGACAAAATCCCGCCGTATCGAATATCGATTACTTCCCAGCCGAAAGGCTTTAAAGATGAAAACCATAAAGAGCGGTGCAGTTTACGGAGCTCATCCACCATGCTTCTTAATAATCGAAGCTGGTCCTTTAATTGCGTTAACTCCTGTTTATCCCGCCGGTCGTAAGCAGCTTTTAAATGGATGCCAAATTCTGCTTTTACACTTAGTACTCGGGCCAATTGGGAATAAAAAGAAAACATCTCTGACCAATTTTTATTCCGTTCTTTCGCTTCTTCCATACGAGACGCTAAGTTTAAATAATGCTGTCCTAACGGCAGACTGCGGATATTTTCATCATATAAACCGAGTAGAACATCCTGCCATAACAAAAATTTAGATGGATGTGATTCATGAAGGTTATCTTTCGAAACACCAGGGGTTTCATCAAATTCATTTAGGGCAATGAAGTCGTCCCAATCTCCACCGGTACAAAATGAAAACCGTTTGGCTAATTTCTTGTGATCTACTTCTCTTCCATATCCATGTTCAGCAAATAGCTGTAGTCCGGCCAATCCTGTGAATGGATGTGTTTCCGCACCATTATCTCCCCACATGGTCGCGAATACCTCAGTGATACCCTCTTTTTTACATGCCTCCAATGCAGCATTTGTAGTTGCCATTGTTTTTCCATAGTTCGGAGCCATTCCATTCCACGTCCAAACTCCGCCGGCAAAGATGGGCTCAGAGCCAAATTCTTTATGTTTTTGTAAAAATGTTCGATAAAATTCCTCGTCCGTATGGTAATAATCCCAATACACCATTTGAACATCCTTAGGCATGGAATCAATGACATCCTCTGGTATGTGGGCATTTAGATCGTAGTAATTACCATTTTTCGAGCCAAGTCTAAAATACATATCGCTCCATATCATTGGTGTTAAAGATAACTTTTCAGCAAGTGCGACAACCTTATGCAAGTGTTCATTCATGATGGAGAAACGTTTTTGGTAGCCATTCTGTTCCAGATATTTTCCTAGGCCCAGCTGGTGGGCTTCATCCATACCAATATGAATTCGATTGCTTCGAAATGGCTTGGATGCAGCCTTTAATAAGTTTTCAATAAATTCATAGGTTTCTTCCTTACCAACCAATAAAATATCGGCCGTATCTTTTATGTTTGCTGCATAATTCCATTTCAGTGCCTCGGTTAAATGGGCAAGTGTTTGGATACAAGGGACCATTTCTATTCCAAACTGGTGGGCATAATCATCACATGCCCGCAATTCCTGCTCACTATACCGGCCACGCATATACCCGAAATAAGGATATTCTTCAACTGTAAATGTATCCTCTGTATACACCATCACGACATTTAGACCCATTAATGCCATTTTTCGCAGAAGATTTTGAATTCCTTCTACAGTCATTACCCCATTACGGGAAACATCGACCATCACACCATTGGTTTTAAATTGAGGTTCTTCCATTACCTGAAACGTCTTATTTTCCTTAAACTCCTGTATCCATAATCCTACTGCACGAAAAAAGTGAATCTTCTCCTCAAAGAAAATCTCCCCGCGTTCCGGATTGCAGTTGACCTTTAACGGACCAGCTATTTGTTTCACATGAATAGGAAATCCTTGTTCACTTTGTTCAATCTTAAGCTCATGACAAATAATTGATAATCCTTCTTCAAGTCCTTGGATATCGCCGTAAAAGTGTAGTTTCATAGGGGCCTACACCTCAAACCAATAATTTTGATTCAATTTACTGTACCAATAATAGCTATCTTTCTTTGTTCTTTTTAATGTTTGGTAGTCCACATGAACAAGACCGAAACGCATGCTATAGCCGTATGACCATTCATAATTATCCATCAATGACCAAATACAATAGCCCTTTAAATTAACCCCTGAGTTAAGGGCACGACTAATTTGTGTTAGGTGCTGTTTCAGGTATTTAATCCGTTTATCATCTCGTACGCGTCCATCTATTGGGTCCTGATTATACGTTGCACCATTTTCAGTAATGTAGATAGGGACATCACCATATTTATTTTTAATATCCATTAACACTTTATAAAAGCCTTCAGGATAGATGGTGAAATCAATATCCGTGTGATCAAATCCAATATCAATGTGTTCACAATCAAATGTTCCCTGACCTTCTTTATATCTAGAGACGGTTCCCGTATAATAATTGATTCCTAGGATATCGATAGGCTGATTAATGAGTTCCATATCGCCTTCTTCGATGTTTACTTTTGCCCCTTTTGCTGCAAACCAATCAACTAATATTTGTGGATAACTGCCTTTAAACACCGGATCGAAAAACCATTCCGTAAACCAGGCAGAGATTCGCTTGCAAGCCTCGATATCTTCTGGGCGATCACTAAATGGTTCGTACCAAGTAACGTTTGGCGCAAAACCGATCTCTCCAGGAATTCCAAGCTCTTTAAAACGCTTAACCGTTTTTCCATGGGCTAATAATAAATGATGTGCTACATCAAGAGCTGATTGGAGATTCTTTTCTCCTGGTGCTTGTTCTCCAACGAAATATCCTAAGAATGAAACACACCATGGCTCATTAATCGTTAACCATGATTTAATTTTTCCAGAGAACTCATGGAACAATAAATCTGAGTACTCCACAAATGCCTCAATGGTTTGGCGATTCTTCCATCCGCCTTCATCTTGAAGTGCTTGCGGCAGGTCCCAATGATAAATGGTACATAGAGGTTCAATTCCATTTTCTAACAATTTATCAACAAATGTATGATAGTGATCCAGCCCCTTTTGATTTACTTCTCCTCTTCCATTCGGAAAAATTCTAGGCCAGGCAATTGAGAAACGGTATGTATTGACACCTAATTCTTTTAATAAGGCGATATCTTCATCGATGCGACGGTAACTGTCACAAGCGATATCTCCATTATCTCCGTTTCTGACTTTTCCCGGAATCCGACTAAATGTATCCCAGATCGACATTCCTCTGCCGTCTTCGTTATATGCCCCTTCTATTTGATAGGCAGCCGTAGAAACCCCAAAGCGGAAATCTTTAGGGAATGTAATAATTGACACGATTGTTAACCCCTTTCAAAAGTTATTTTTCTTAGAATCTTTTCGTTGTCGACACCAATATCTGTATGTACTATATATGGCTGCGGTTTCAACCTAGCTTTTTCACACTCAAGCCACTCGCTCCAAATCCTTTTATCCTTAGAAAGGTTACTCGCACTTAAGCGCTTTAATTCTGTATGTGCCTGCTTACTAAGCAAGGAACGGACATCGTCGAGATAATTGACTAATATTTCATACCCTTTGGCACTTCCGCAACGTGCAAAAGCTCTTCCAATGGCTAGTTCCAGAAGGGCCCGTCTCTCAAGGAAGAAGTCGGCTTGATGGCCAGCATAGCACTGTTGATTGTTGACAGATGGGATGCGCAGTAATTGCTCTAACATTGGAATGGCATCCACATCACCTAATCTTTCAGCCCCAACACATATTGCATGAATATAATAAAAAATTCCCCACAACTTATCTTTAAAATCTTCTTCTGTTGGTTGCAGTAAATCAGCAACCCGCTGCCAAACTTTAATACTGCGTTTATCTCTGGTAAGTCCTAAGGAGTAAAGTAAATAACAGGCATCTGACATCGCTCCGTGGTCAGGCGGCATCGTTACATACAAAATATCCGCCGTCCGTTTCGGCAGTTGTTCTCCTTGCAGCATGGTCATTAGTTCAAAGATTAAAGTCGGAACGCCTGAGTTTGACCCATACATGGCTAATGCTTGTGCAAGCCGGACCTTACGAATTCCATCCGCGTCCTCATATGCCTGTTCCAGAAACGGAATGATTCTCTCTCCCGCCGTACAAATTTCAACAAATGGAATCTGCTGCTGATAGATTTCATTCATCCGCATATGAGAGTATTCGTACAGTGGCTCTATCTCAATTGAATCAACCAATCTCTTTAGTTCTTCATCTGTATATTGAATAGCCTCTAATTTTCTCGTTAAAATACTTTCAGGCATTAAGCCCTCTTTTATAATTCTTTCTTGTAAAAGCCGGTAATCTATCTTTCTAGGATACTGCTTTTCTTTCACAGCCATCGCTGCGGCAAGTGCAGCAATACCTCCTAAGTTTTCCAAATCTGATTGCATGCGAATGGCTGGGAGTGCATCGTGCGTTGCCGAGACCGCCTTGCCAACCACTAATATTCCGTCCAGTCCTTTTGGGAGAAGCATTCGATACGGTATTTCAATTTCAAGGTTTGGCGGGATTAAGCCGGCATTTAACCAGTCAGCCTCACTAATTCCCTTCATATCATGGTTGCTAAAATGGATGTTAATACAATCCGTCCAGCTTCGATGCAACAATTGATCGCTCATGTTCATGACAACATCACCAATGATGTGACGACTTTCACGCGGAGCTACATAAATGCCGTGGTCATGGCAGCCATCAACGTCAGCACTCCATCTTCTTCTCCCAGCAAGGATTGCTCTTGTATAGTCTTGAACATCCGACACATTCACCATACTCGTGAAGTTATTTTGTAATTTACCTGGCTCTTTGTATTGAGCAAGTGAATACCACATCACGACATGGTCGCGGACAGAGCCATATTCAAATTCAGCTCCCGCAAATGCGGCAAGATCGCCATCACCAGTAGCATCAATTACACAATCGCTCCATACAGTGCCAGCTCCCCATTTCGTGGCCACAAGGCTGCCACAAACCCTAGTTCCTTTTGTAATCGCCCCGAACGTGATGGTGTTAAACAACCATTCAATTCCTAAACGATCAGCCATTTCGATCAGAGCAAACTTCTTTGCCTCAATATTCCACTTATGGCCTTTGTACTTAATTCGTTGCTGGACATCATGGACAAGTTTCGTAATTCTCTCAGCATATCCATGGCGCTTACCAAACCAATAGCTGTCCACACCCCCAAAAGTACCTGTTCCGCCAAGTCCCGGATTGAGGTCAACAAGGATGGTATTGATACCTTCTTCTGCGGAAACAATCGCGGCTGATGCCCCACTAGAGCCTCCTCCTGCCACTAGCACACCTGCTGTTTTACATAAGTACATTTCCTGTTCCGGAACAAACTGCTGGTTAACATGACGATCTAATAATTCAACAGGGATTTTCATTTCAAAACTGTCATCTTGAATAGAAACCTGGGCTTTTGTCTGTCCTGAATTCTCCTTTTTGAAAGTAAGATCATTCAGTAATTCTGCAACTTGTTCACCTAATGCAGCTGCTTTGACAGGGTCTAGCCAATCCGTATTCCCATGCTTATAAAGATCTTGATAAAAACACCATGTATTTGGGTAATTTACCGATAATTGATCAAGATTCAGCGGTCGTTGCGTTTTGGGATACTCTTCCATTTCTTGAAACGGGCCTTTTAATTCATATGAACTTGCACATAACAAGGCTTTATTGAAAGCCGGTATGTGATGAACCAGATATTCAGCTAGAGACATTCCTGCTTTTTGAGCGGCTAATTCCCGCTGTTGATTGGCTTCTAAACTGTTGTCCGCAGGTAACAACATTTCATATTCTACATAGAAATGTCCATTTCCGTGATAGCCGCTGTAGAGGTGAATCTTGTTGTGTTTTATCCCTAATCCGGACGGAACCGTAAATTCTATTTCATCTATTTCTTGGACATTGGTAAACTCTAATACTCGCTTAAAGTAACCCGTTTTGCTCTTCTCTGATGATGTCCATACTTCATCGTTAAAAAAAGTAGTAATAGCCGTTTCACTCGCATCAACAATTCCTTGGCATCGAATTAATTGTCGTCCTGATTTATTGGCTATTATCAACCCATTGTAATTGTCAGCAAGATTCGTGATCCCAATTGGGAGCGAGGCATACAATAAATGGATTCCCGCACCCAACAATTCCTCTTCCAACTGTAATTTCAATCGATCGACGTGAAAGACGATCGATTGAGAATCTCTATTGCTAATTGTTCTTCCACAAGCTTTTACACAAGCCTCCAATATTCTAGGTATTGGCATGGTTGTATGTGGCATCGTTATCCAAGGACGGAGGGCAGCGGATAATTCACTTCCTAAATAAGTCCTTGATTCAACCACCATAACCCGTTTACCCTGTTTGGCCAATTGCAGGGCACTTGATAAACCTGCAAAGCTTCCACCGATAATGACGACATCGACTTCCGCCAAAATCGGGATTTCTTGTGCAGGCAATCGATGATTAGTCAAAATGACAGCCCCCTTTACATTAGTGTCCTTTTTTTATTTCAAGGAACACTTCACCCTCAACGTCCTGGCAATCAATGGTAAACAGCTGCTCGTTTGCAGAATCTTGGTGTATTAAGACCAATTCACCATTAACCGTTGCTTTAACTGGTGTTTCTTTCGACAAGAAAGCAAAAACTCCACCTTCTCTTAAGGTTACTTTCAGTTCTTTATCCAGGTTCCAAACCTTTACAATCCCATCATTGCAAATGAGTTTATTTAAAAGACCGATAGGTGTAAATGGCTTTTCAACTGGAATAATTAAATAAAGGGAGGTCCCGTTTTCCTCGATTTCAATATTCATTCGTTCATCTTTGCTTACAACCACATGTTTCTTCGTGAATACGTCAAAAATGATGAACGATTCTCCCACTAAATTTGGTACGTCATTTGGACCAATCGATCCTTGAATTGATCCAGTTCCTTCATTAATATTAAATGCGGCTATAACTCCTGCACCCTTGCATTGGTTCCAAATCTTTAATGGCTTTTTGGCTTGAGTTGGATCAATAAAGAGGCAATCTTCGGTTGGTACTCCAGGTTGTTCACAACGAATGATTTTTCCATCCTTATAAATTAACGGCCAAACCATGTCTGGATTGGTTTGATCAACCGCATCGCTAAAATAAATAGGCCCGCCGCTGACTACTCGTAAGATCATATTTTGCAGATCATCATGGTTTTTCGTCCAATACATATCCCAATCGCCCCAATAAAACGCACCATGGTATAGGGAATTATAGGCATTTTGCAAGGCATGTTCTTTGAATCCGCGCTCTTCTTGCGGCACAAAGTCATCACTATTGCGAGAAACGGCTGAGTATGGACGATGCCATATATTTTCCTCAGCCATTCCCATACAGTTAATGACTGTATTATCAAAATGTAAGGAACATGAGGCTTCGAGTGCTGTATGGGCCCCGCTTGCTGCTTCGCCAACAGATTGGTTATTCACTGTAAAGTTTGAAATAGCACTTTGACTGTCGACTTTTACAAAGTCGATGCCATCTTTCTTTAATTTCGAGTGCCAAGCATGCCAAAAACCAAATCCATCTTCCGCTTTGGGTGATGGTATTAAACTGCCGTTTTTGGCTGTAAATAAATGTTTATCTAATGACTTAGCCAACGGTCCATTCGGTGAAATTCCCTCCCAATAACCTGCAAGGGTATGCCAAACTCCTACCCAATTGACACCAAAGTCATTTTTAAGGGATGAAACGGTATTGGCCAACCCCTGAGGAAATTTCTCCTGGTCTGCATCAAAGGAGTAAAGCTTTCTATTTTCCACTTCGGACCAGCCATCATCAATCATCATCCATTTAACAGGAAGGTTTTTTTGTTTTAGTTCCTCAGCCTTGGTTAGGATTCCTTCTTCATTAACCTCATGATAAAAGGCATCCCAACTGCACCAGCCTAAGTAATCCAGAATCTCAGGATACTTTTTTTCTTCTCTTGACATGATGCTTTGTCCACAAAGCGTGATGGCTTTCTTAACATTTTCATTCACTAAAGAGTAAGGATTATTTCCCGTTCCTAAAATAAAAGCAAATGTGGATATATGATTATAGCCGCCATGAAATGGTGAGATCGAGATTTGCAATCCATCTTTTGTACCGCTTAAATCTGTCCGTACTACTTCATCACAAACTGGCAGCAAATGATAGTATTCTTTTTCAGTTCTAAGTAATAACGATTGGGTCCGTTCTGGGATTTCTTGAATATTATCTGTAAAGAATGGCCGCGTCCACCACTCTTTATGTTGATAGTTTGCCATAATCTCATAATCTTCCATTAGGTTGTTAATCGTTATGTTGATGGCACGCTGTGGTGAAAAAAATACTTGTTTTTTAAACAATTCTTCATTTTTAACATCTGCATCCACAAATGCAGTAATAGATGAAGCGTAGCATCGGAATCGTAATTTCGTGAATACTGTATCATCATTATCGCTATAGTAAGAACGATATTCAGTATAAAAACCCAGATGGTCTTCTCCTGCGCTCTCTTCACTTGTTTTCAATTCTAAATTTTGAAGGGATTGATTTTCCAGATTAATAGACACTTGAATCTCGGAAAGAAAGGTTTTATTATTCAAACGGCATTGCAGCTCGTTATGATTTTGCTGGAATTGAAACATCGTATAACTCCTTTTGTTCATTTTTTGTTAAAGAACTTAACCGTTGATTTCTAGTCCATATTTGGCAACAGAAAGCGCTGCCAGGTCACCTACACTTTCTCCTAAGCCAGAAGGAACCACAGTACAAACATCGAGAGAATAAGAAAGTGCTTCCTTTCGAAGTTCTTCCATGACAATTGGCTTCAACAATGCTTCCTGGCGCAAATAAATGCTTCCAATGATAATTCTTTCTGGATTTAGCATATCCACTAATAAAGCCAGACCTCGACCTAATTTTTGTCCAACAATGCGGTAGATCTCAGTGGCAAACAGATCGCCTGCTTGAGCCGCTTCACCAACTGTTTTTGCTGTAATTGCTGCAATTTCATCTTGATTAGAACAAACAGAGGTCACTCTTCCCTGATTTAACCACTCTTTTGCCTTCATCTGTGCCAAGCGGGCGATTCCGCCGCCACTGCAGAAGCCTTCAAATGAGCCTGCCTTTCCGAATCCAATCGGACCATCATCCTCTAAACGAATATGCCCGACCTCGCCAGCGAAATCATTTGTTCCTGTATATAAACGACCATCCAAAATAAAACCTGCACCCATTCCTGTACCGAACGTTAGAAAAATCATGTTGTTCGTGCCTTTTCCTGCTCCCCATTTCCATTCAGCCAATGCACAGGCATTGGCATCATTTTGGAGAGAAACGGGAACTTGAAAACGTTCTTTTAATAGTGAAACCACATCAACCCGATCCCAGTTTGGTAGATTTGGGGGCGACAATATCAAACCCTTTTTACTATCAAGCGGGCCTCCACAGCTGATTCCTATGGCTTTCAGTTCCATTTCATTTTGTTCCTGCAATAACTTTTCTAACTCATCCATCATTGTTAAAAGGGCTGAGTCAGGTGTCCCCGGAGTAGGAAAGCTTTGCTTTGCCACTACCTTAATTCCTTTTTCATCTTCCACTCCTAATACAACGGCACATTTTGTACCGCCAATATCTAAACCGGCTAAAACGGGAATCATCCAAAAAACGCCTCCTCTAATAAAATACAAAGGGTATGGTAAATCGGGAGATGTCTTTCTTGTATATCAGGTGTGGAATCAAAGGGTACTGAAATGGTTACATCGCATAACGTTTTCAATTCACCACCGCCTTTTCCAGTGAATCCAATGGTTACTAACCCAAGGGCTTTGGCAACCTTTACCGCATGATTTATATTTTTGGAGTTACCCGAGGTACTAAAGCCGATAAATACATCACCTGCTTTACCATATCCGTACACTTGTTGGGCAAAAACCATATCTGGGGCAACATCATTGGCGAATGCAGTCATGAGTGCTGAGTGACTTACCAATGAGATTGCAGGGAGAGCCCCTTGTAAATTTTCTCCCAGGTAGTAATCGCCACCTGAAAAAGAAGCTAGTTTATCTTTCATCTCTTGTGATAATGGACGTTTTGACATAAAGCCCTTCATTAATTCACCAACAACATGCTCACAATCAGCCGCACTGCCGCCGTTACCTGCTAATAACAGCTTTCTTCCTGACTGATAAGCCTGTTTAATCACTTCGAATGCTTCCTCTATACTTGTTTGGCATTCTACTAATTCCGGATACTTTCTAAATAGCTTTTCTAAGTTAGCATTCATTAAATTGGCATTCATTGCTACATCCCCTATTAAATGGTTAGTTTAATTTTCTTTCAGGTGCTTTATTGCCTTAGCAAAGAAATCCTTACTTCCAAAGCTTCCTGACTTCAGTACGAGCATCCGCGTTGGAGGATCTAACGTAATACATGAAGGAAGACCTGGTTCAATTTCTCTCCATACAGTCAATCCCTCGACGCCGAGCCGGCTGCAAACAGAAGCAGATGTTTCTCCTCCCGCTAATAACAATCGGTTAACTTTTGTTCTTTTTAATGTCTCATCTACTACAAACGCTAAGCTTTCAGATACCATTCTTGAAACGGAAGTATTGGTATAACCCAAACTTGTACCTAGTTGTTTTGTTTCTTGGACTATCTCTTGAATATTAGAGGAGTGAACAAGAACATCCTTGCCATCATTTAACCGCGTGACAAGATTCGTAATAAGTTCCTCTAAATGGGCATCCTTTTGATCCGAAAAAAGAATCGGTGATTTCATTTCAAAAACAGGAAGTCCGCGCTGTTTCATTTCTTCTACTTGATGAAAGGTTTGCGGCATCAAGCTGCCGGCCACACACAATACCCCTGATTCCAATTTGGGGATGGAGATCGAACCAGTGCCTTTTTGAGCTTTGTTCATGACGAGGGCTAATTCTTCTGCAATCCCTGATGCACCACAAATAATTTTTTCATTCTTTATTGCTTTAGCAATGACTTGTAACGAAGACTGATCCTTGACATCAATAATTAAGTACTGGGAATGGGAGCGCATTGAATTAATTTTTTGTTTCAGTTTTTCACTGCCTTGTTCAACAATCTCATGATCAACTAGTTCCACTTTTCTTTCTGTCTGCGCTTGTAAAATTCCAACCAAATCCGAGCGATGCATCGGATGGACAGGATCATGACGAAACTCAGAATCTGCTAATTTCTTTCCATGAACAAAGTGCTGCCCATGTATCGTCGTTCGGCCGTTTTTAGGAAACCCAAGAACAATCACCGCAAATTCGCTTTCAAGCGCATCGAGCATTGCATCAAATTCCGCACCAATATTTCCTCTAAAAACAGAACAGGTCTTATTGAAAAATTGTTCACAACCAAGAGTCTGGAGACTTTTGGTACTTGCAAATACTTTCTCATAGGCCTCTTCAGTCTGATCCAGACGTGAGTTCGTATCGATGATTAATACATCTGGTGGGAACGTTCCCATTTTATTGCGAAATGGATAAGGAAATACTACTGTCTCCCAATCTGACTTTGCAAACATGATTCCAATATCATTTGCTCCGGTAATATCATCCGCAACGATTCCAATCAATGTTCCCACTTCCTTCTTGGCTTATATCCTGAATCCACAAGAAAACTTTGGACCTTTTCCTCAGAAAGTTCTTGAATGTGTACACCAGCTTTTTGCGAGATTACTAGCATTCGACATGCCATTTCTAATGTTTGCAATGCCATTTTTGCTTCTTTTAAGGAAGTATCATAAACAAGAACGCCATGATTTTCTAATAGAAGAATGTTTGCCTTTTTCGCTTGTTCCCGAACAAGCTCACCAAGTTCCTTTGAACCAGGGTGTGCATAAGGCACCCTCTCAATCTTTTCCAAATAATACATGCCTTCAACAAACCATGACGAAGGAATTTCAATGTTTGAAGATGCAACCAATGTGCTATATAAAGGCGAGGCATGCAAAACAGCGCCAATCTCTGGACGAGTTTCATAGATAGCGAGATGCATCGGAATTTCCTTAGAAGGTTTTCTGCCACTGCCTATACCTTGGCCTGTTTCAATCGAACATTCGGCAAAATCCTCTAAATCCAAATCTCCTAAATACGTTCCGCTCGCCGTAATTAAAAACGAACTTTCCTCGGTTTTGGCACTGATATTCCCTGAATTCCCCCAGGCGAGGTCATATTGCATCATATATTTCCCTGTTTCTCTTAATTGCCTTTTTAAATCTTGTTTTTTATCGAAAATAACCATTGTTATTCATCCCATTCAATCAAATTTGTCTCTCTGACAGGTTCATTAATATTCTTGGGAATACGGAAGGTTTTAATTTCAGAAGGCTTAAAGACAGCCTTGAACTTCCGATCAAATTTTGGCAAGGTGATTTCTGCTTCCGTTGGCAGTTTATTTGTTTCATATAATCGAATGATTAAATCTTCATTGTCTTCTGCCTTTTTAATTGCACTTACGAGCACATTATCAGCAGTTACAGTCACATAAGAATCATTTTGTGGTAACGAACCTTTATGGAAAGTCTCAATAATTGAGATTGGTTTACAAATTAGCTCCGCTGCCCTTTTCGGTGTTTCTGCCTCTTCCCAGCTTCCCTCATGAGGTAGTAATGAGTATTCAAAACGTTGTATACCTTGATCAATAAATGAGTATTCCCCGTCCTCTTCTGGTACGAGTGGATCATGATGAGCGTAGATCGGGCTTCGTAATACGGTTAATGCAAGCTCTTTATTATGAATGCTATAGCTGGATTTTGCGTCATTCATGAGACTTAATCCATAAACTCCCTCATGGTTTGGTGTAACACCAGTAACATCAACCCAGCTTTGCCCTGGCTCTTCTTCACCATTATGTTCTCGTTCAATTGTTCCATATGGAATTTCATAAGTCTGTTTTCTAAAGATCGAATTAATTGGAAAAACAAGCTTAAGCATCTTAAATTTCTCGCGCCAATCAACGGTTACTTTTACATCGATTTGTTCCTTTTCATGATACATTGTAAAGTCTTGGATTAAGATAGAACGGTTGTATTCACTTTTCACGCGGATCACTGATTTAACCGGCCCATGCTCAGCAAGATATACTTTTACAGCCTTGAAGTCACCAATCTTTTCATTAAAATGAAGTGTGTCATGACTCCATGTATCAGTTTTATCGTTGATCACTACCGGCCTTGATGCTGGACCTGAAAATACTTCATGCCCCGTCTTTTTGTCAAATAGACTAGAAATCCAACCAGTTTCAGGATCAAACTCCATTTTAAAGCGATCATTTTCCATTGCATGTGAACTTGCTGTTATTGGTTCCACTTCTGTTTCGATACCAGGTAATTCTGAATAAATCCGATAAACACGGTATCCCATAGCTGGTAAATCAGCTAAAAAGTTTAAGCGGTATCGTCCGCCCGCTGTCGCTTGAGATTGTACCGTTTGAAACGGAACTGCCTGGCCTTGGTCATCGATTAACACTGATGTTGGTTTAATGCTGCCAATTTCGATTTCGACATTCACTTTGCTATTCCAGGCGTGTGGATTAAAGACAACAATGGGCCTCATTCGCTCATCCTGCTCAATGTCTATCTTCCATGAAATAGACTGGATAGCATTATTCAGTGCCCGGTCAGCAATAGCCAAGGCTTCTCCGTATAAATTCCGCGCATCCTCATAGGCTGGCTCAATGCTTGTTCCCGCCAAAATATCGTGGAATTGATTAAATAATACATTCTTCCAAGCCCGGTTAAACTCAGCAGGATAAGCTTGTCCTGTTAACCAAAATGCAAGAGATGAATATTTCTCAGCCGTTACCAGCATATTTTCTGCCTTTCGATTGTATTGCTTTACACCTGAATGGGCTGCATAGCAGCCGCTCGCATGATGCTGCAGGTCATCATGCACAACTGGCAAATCCTTTGTAACCTTCACTTTTTCAAAATATTCTTCAGGAGTGGAGAATACCAGATTAGGAAGTGCTGCATCCTCATTTAAACGATAAATGCTTTCAATATTTTCCTTTGTTGGTCCGCCGCCATGGTTTCCAACCCCGTAAAAAATCATCTGGTCTTGCACGTTCCCTTTAAACTCACCTTTACATCGCTTGACAATCCGATCAAGTTCTTTTCCCCATGAATTATATTCATGCATGATTCGGAAGGCCAACACGCGTGAGCCATCATCTGATTCCCACCAAAAAAGATTACTAGGCAGCCCTTTTTCATTGGGGGCCGGCCGCATGAAGACATAGGAGTCCATTCCGCTTTTTTTCAAAATTTGGGGCAGCATTCCATGATGACCAAAACTATCTACGTTGTAGCCAACCTTGGCTGTTACACCAAATTTTTCTTGAAAATAACGTTGACCATAAAGTCCTTGTCGTACAAAGGATTCTCCGTTTGGTATGTTACAATCCGGCTGAATCCACCAGCCGCCAACAATTTGCCAGCGTCCTTCTTTGATTCGCTCCTTAATTTCAGCAAACATTTCAGGTTCATTTTCTTCTACCCATTCGTACATCGAAGCTGAACTAGAAGTGAAAATGAAATCTTCGTATTCTTTCATTCGATCTAAGGCAGATCGAAACGTAGCTTTTGTTTCTTGAAACCCTTCTTGCCATTGCCAAAGCCAAACCGGATCTAAATGAGCGTTCCCAATCATATGAAATGTCTTATCTTTCATTTCCTCAACCCCTGCCCTTATTCTCGTTGTTCTATTGGTTGAATTGACTTGCTTTGTTATCACTTAATAAAAATTGTGTGATTTTCTCCGTAACGGTTTCTCCAACCGCTGCCTGTCCTACTTGTAAAATCTCAACTGGTAAATGATTACACTCTTCATTTGTCAATCTTTCTTCACGTCCAATCGCTTTTAAGAAAGAAAGTTCGAGATCGGTGGCAATATTCACTTTACTTACCCCGCCATTTGGCAATTGAAATGCCTTTTGCATCATTTCGCTAGGTACACCTGATCCTCCGTGAAGCACGAGATGTACAGGAGTTAATTCTCGAATAGCGCTTAACCGTTCGAAATCAACCTTTGGTTCACGAACCATATACACACCATGTGCAGTTCCACATGATACAGCTAATGCATCAACACCTGTCTGCTTAACAAATTCAGCCGCTTCAACCGGGTCGGTATATAATTCTTCATCATGATCGGTTTCGATAAAATCAGTGGTTCCAATCATTCCAAGTTCTGCCTCTACAGAAACTCCTTTGGCGTGTGCATATTCGACGACTTCCTTTGTGATTTTTACATTTTCCGCAAATGGTTTTTCTGAAGCATCAATCATTACTGATGTGAAGCCAGCAGCAATGGCATCTTTAATTACTTGTATGTCTTTTGTATGGTCAAGATGCAAAACTACTGGGACAGTAATTGCTAACTTTTCAAGCTGTAAATAAAACTCATCCGCAAATTCAAACGGGTTAATTCCGTAACGTTCTAATTCTTTTTGTGAAATTTGAACAATCAGCGGGGATGCTGAATTTTGACCCGCTAGTAGAACTGGTGCAATCATGGCTGTATAGCGCGGTGAAAAGGATCCTGTTGCATAGTGAAATTTTTCTGCCATTTCAAGTGCTTTCGTTAACGGGAGGACATTTGTTGGTTTTAATTGATTCATTCGTCGTCATTCCTTCTATTATTTATTTGTAGTGGTTTATTAGTTTTTATTTTTGAAGTGTTCGCTTAACTGCATCCATTCCCAATTCAGGACTTGTTACAAAGAGACTTTGCTCTTCCTCTGTAAAATTGGACACGACCCTTGCCATCGATGCTTGAGCTAATACAACGATATCAACTTTTTTAGCCAGCTCCCTTAAGGCAATTGCTAGATCTAAATCATGTCCTTCCTTATCATTAGCCATTAATTTCTGATAGGCAGATGCCACGAGGATTGGCTCAATTTCAACCACTTTCCCTTTCTCACTTGCTTTTTGTTTTAACAACTCTAAGGTTGGCTTTAGTGTCGTTTCCAACGTAGCTGCTACCCCGATTTTTTCAGCTGAAAGAATTGCGAATTCTGCCATCGCATCATCAATCCGAACAATAGGAGTAGATACTTTTGGTTGTGTAAAAGAAACAAGTTCTCCAATCGAAGAGCATGCATTTAAAATACAATCCGCCCCCTGCTGCTCCGCAATCTTTGCATAACTTTCCCAGCGTTGGGCAATTTCCTGTATATTTCCGCCATTTTTGCTTAACTGCGGTAAGATGGAATCATCCACCAAATTAATAATCTCGCAATCTCCAATCATCTTAACAGCTAACTCTTTCAAAGGCTCAATCGTAACAGGAGTCGTGTGAATAATCGCAAGTTTTTTTTTCATACCAAGTTTCCTCCATTTAAATAGTAATAACAAAATTAACCATCATGGGAAGCCAAGATGGTTAATGGAATTTTCAGATTAGACAGTTGTAATGAATGGTTAAAAGGTAAGGCTTCCTGGGTGGCATATAACACAAGGCCTACACACCATGAATGTGATAATGTCAGCATCATTCCCTTTGGCTGAAAACAATTCGTATTATAAAAACGCTCGGTTACCATTCCTTTGTAAGCATTAAAATCGCCATCTTTCCTAGCAATAAACTGCAAGAAACATGCAATATGATCTCTTGTCCGGTCTAAGTAATAGGAATCATCTGTGTACTTCCATAAACGAAGCATCTCAGGAACACAGAATAACCCGTAATTATGTAAATGCTGGTTAGAAGGTGATGCCTGGTCCGCACCACGTGAACGAAAATCATATTGATGCAAAAATGTTTGCTCTGGAAAGGCAAGGTTGTAAGTCCATCGGAAGGTCATTAACCAATCAGCCGCATGTTTGGCAAGCTTTAACCATTTATCGTTTTTGTCATTTTCATAGAGTAGTACATAAGCAACCACTGCATTATAAGCATCTTCAGAAGTTGGAGTTAAATGAACATCCTCCGGTGCCCCGTAAATGTATTCGTCCAGCACGAAATGTTCATAATAATGCCCCGCCTTTACTGCCGCGAGCCGATACTCTTCTTTTTCAAAGAAGTTGCTTCCTTCAAGGAGTGAAGCGATCCATAAAATTCCTCCTGCCCCGTCCCATTCTTCGACCTCACCTGTTTCAAAGTGGTAATAGGACCCGAAATTACCATCAGATCGTTGATTCTTTACAGCGAAGTCTAAGTTGGATTGGACTGCCTTTTCCCAATCCGGATGACTTACCCCTGCTTCCTTTTCAAAGGCTAAGGCACGCACCAAAAACAAAGTGGCTTCAGAAATTGTTCTTGCCTGCAGCCAGGTATTCTTGGGATTCCAGCCAGTTCCCCAGCCCTTGCCAAGTACCCATGATGCCCAGAATGTTCCACTCGGAGCAAGCGCCGAAGCAATATTGTTCATTACATCAATGGCAGCATCAACATATGGTTGATGACCATTCTTTCTGCCATAGGTAAGCAGGGCGTATGAATATGGCGCACCGCTGACCCATCCCACATGCATATGGGGACGATCTCCCATTCCTTTTACATTATTATTAAACTCACGGTCAAACGCAGCCGTTTCGGCTAAAATACTATGTTCTGGCATATAGTGCCAACGATATAAACCATGGGCAGTTAATTCTGATGCCTCCTCAAGACCCATCCAAGGATTTAAAGCGTACTCTTGTTGGTGCTGCCTGTACATTTCACGGACGAATGGATCATATGAATGTAAATCAGATGAGGCGGTATAGATTTTAAACTGTAAATGAACGGTTTCCCCTGGCTTAAATGTGTACAAGGAAATGTCCTTTGGCTGTGGAATCGGTTCACCAACAAATGTGACTGGTTCTTCTTTATATGGAAAATTAACCCAAACCGATGTAGTAGAGTCATTTCCTCTGAATCCTAGGCTAGTTAACCCTACTTCACTCATTTCATCGACACAAAGTGCACCGCACATTTCATCATTCCAGGCAAAAACAGCCGGCAGTGCGGCACGGTCTGAACGAAATGACCAATGATCCGATACCATCTCCTCATGATTGCCATCCCGGTAATCATATCTTGGATATTTCCTGGTATTATGCTCGAAGCGATTTTCTTTATAAAAAGCGCCAGGAATCATCCAAGTCGGCTTCCCGCTGCCTGCTAAATTGCCATTAACCTGTAACCCGTAATTACCGGATGTTTCTTTTTTATAGGTTACCTTTAGATTCACTTGAATAAAGCCACATCCAGATTGAGCATTCTTCCATTCCGATTCAACAGAGATGTACTCTCCATGACCCGAAATGTGGTAGCCCCCAACAATTTCTTCAACATGGTCGATTTGAATGTTTTCAATCGTCTTTTCTTCATCATATATATCAAGAAGGGAGTCAAATTGAAGGTATGCATTTCCGCTTTTCCGTTCCGAAGTATAGACCTGTATTTCGGTTTGTTTCTTCCCGTTTTCAAGTATGTTAATAAATGTCCCCACTGAAATCACACCTTTAGTTTGTAAAGTTCAATCAAATTCTCTCTAAAAATTCTTCTGGCAAATTCAACTGCTTCTTTTTCTGTTAAAAGTTGATCCTGCACTTTTTCTACTAAGACATCGCCCACAATTTTGCGTGCTAGCTTTTGATGTGCATATGTTCCTTCAACGAAGTTGTAATCTCCGCCAAAACCAAAGATCTTATTTTGCGGAACCATCTCAATCATTTGGTGCAGGATTTGCTTGGCTATCGTTGGAGAGATGGCATACACCCAGGTAAAATCCGCATACACATTCGGATAATTTTTTACAATACTCAGATATTCCTGATGGTATGGAAGCCCGCAATGTAATAGCACAAAATTTGCTTCCGGATAGGCTGCCAATAGCGGAATGAGATCCGTTACCTTCGAGTTGGTAATAATATTGCCATTGCCCGAAACACTGGTTTCATGGTGCCCTGTATGAATTTGAATTGGTAATTCATAGTTGATAGAGCATTGGATAACGTGATGAATTAAGTAATCTTGTAAAATGACCGATTCTTTTTGCGACATAGGTTCATCTATAATAGAAGAAAGCAGGGTGTTAAAGCATCGTTCTGCCTCATGGAAGGTTGGCTTTAGCGTCTTCAGCGTCCTCCAATAGGCATGACCTAACTTAACAGCAACCATTCCTTCATTCACAAATTTATTTAATAAGGCATCCACAGCATGAAGATAATCTTGGAATGTCTGAACGTGCTTTCCAGTCTGTCTTTCAATAACCTGTACATCCTTAATGGTTCGGAGTTTAAAGGCAAAATCTAAAAACATGACAGGTCGAAAAAGGGAAAAATCAACATTGGTCGTAAAAGGCAAAGTAATAGCTAAATCAATTCCCGATTTTTCATTCAAAACTTTCCTATACCAGGTTTCATCATTTGTAGCTGCTAATACTTTTTCATTTAAAGCTAATATTCCATTTACAGACCAGTCATCCATACCAAATAAATCGTGGACTGCTGTTTTTAATAACCGTGCATAGGTTGTATTTTGCGTTTTGTGATAATACAACAAGAATTGTTCCGCTTTCTCTTCTGCATTTAATGGTGAATTTACGTTTAACAAGCCTCGTTTCATTCCTGCAGTGATCAAGTCTGATTCTAAATAATGAAGCAGACCAAAGAAATCTACTTTATTTTTCTTTCGAATTTCCATCGGATCAATATGTTCATGTCCATCGATGATGCGAATTTTATTTATTTCCTCATGTATACTGCTCACAGGTGCTGCTCCTTCCAAAAGTAAAGGATGACTCAAAAGAATACGCCCCCCTCCTTAAAACCGCTCCATATCGTTTTTTCAAACAACTTAGTGCGGCAGGGGGCTGCCATTTCATTTTTAAGTCATCCTCTGCTTAACAACAAACTATTAATCTACCTTAAGTTCTGGGAATGTGTTCTTAACTTCTTTCTTGAATTTCTTAATGACACTATCAATATTTTCATTATTTTTTATTCCTTGGCCAGCTACTTTTCTCCATTTACTTAACACTTCTTCACCATATTTATCGGACTTATAGTCAGGAATATCTTTAACAGTATCGTAATATGGTTTTAATACATTTTGATCGCCAAACATTGGAGATTTATAAGTATCCAAGTTGTCTTCATATACTGATAATAATCCAGGCATATTTCCTGTAACTTCTAGATTATGCTGCTGCCATTCTTTGCTGGCAATAAACTCAATGAACTTATAAGCTAACTCTTTGTTCGGTGACTTTTCATAAATAGATCGGTATGTTCCACCCATGTAAAACCCTTTTGGAGTTCTTGCAACACCATATTTATTTACTGCCTTATCATTTTTGTTATCGACCATGAAGCTTGCCCATGCTGGCATTGCAGTTAACACAACACTTCCGTCATTAATGGCATTACCCCAGCCTGCAGAGAAGAATTCTAATTTTGCATCTACATCATTATTAAAAATCTCTTTTTGTAATTCATAATTTTTCTTCCAAGCAGAATCAATTGTTAATTTTCCATCTTTCACCCATGGCTTAGTATTATAAGCTTCGATGTTATAGATATCACCAAAGTGAGATATTAAGTGAACTTTTCCGTTACTGTCTTGATTTACTTTCTTCCCTAACTCAATAATTTTGTCATAGGAATCGACCATTTGACTGATTTTTTCTGGATCATCTGTTCCGAGGTATTTCTTTGCATTTTCTTTGATATACCAGAAAGCACCTGGTGAAGAGTGATCAGAGATCGCTTTTATATCGCCCTTAGAATCTCTTCCTAATGCTTGTACGTATGGTACATAATCTTTTACAAGGTCTTCCGCACCCATGTCTGAAAGGTTTACAGCAAACTTAGAATTGATAAACTTGTCAATATAGCCTCTTTCTAAGTCAAAAATATCTGGGACATCTCTGCCTGATTGTAGGACGTTTAATAGTTTCGTTTGATATTGATCCCCAGGGAAGATTTTTACTTCAACTTCCGCATCCGGGTATTTCTTCTCAAATTCTTTGGCCATATCTTCGACTTGACCAAAGAATGTCCATATCGTTAATTTACCTTCCACTTTATTATTATCTCTCTTAATATTGCCTGACGCAGTCTGCTCACTTTTCGAACATCCAGCAAATAATGATAGAACAAGAACAGAAGCAAATAAGATAGAAAGCCACTTTTTCATATAGATTTACAGCTCCTTTTTTTGATATAATGAAGGTCTAATATTTTTCTTATCGTTTTCATTAGGTGGCTAAGACCGTCAATTCTTTTACACCTATGAAAGATAGATAAGGTAAGCATTGCTTCAGTGGAGGAGTTCCACTCTTTCACTGAAGGATGTACTTGCACTGAGGTCTTTTTTCTACAACACCTCCAACAAGATTAAAGATCATTATCCTTTTAGTGCCCCCGCAGTAACACCACTAATAATCTTCTTAGAAACGATAGAGAAAAAGATTAAGATTGGTATAACTGAAATGACAATTCCTACATACATCGCTCCAAAGTCTGTTGAAAATTGAGACTTTACACTGGCTATCATTACAGGTAAGGTCTGCAGCTCATTATCAAAAAGAATAATCATTGGTGTTAAGAAATCATTCCACTTTCCAATAAAAGAAAAGATTCCTAGTGTTGCTACAGCCGGCATTAGCAATGGAAGGACTAACCGGTGGAATATTTTTATTTCACCACACCCATCAATTCTGCCTGATTCGAGAATTTCTGTCGGAATACTTGAATCACACATTTGTTTCATGAAGAAGATCCCAAATGCGTTTGAAATGGATGGAAGGATAAGCGGCCAATACGTATTTAACATATGGAATGAATCCATAAGTTTAAAAAAGCCGATAATTCCTAATTGACCCGGAATCATCATCGTCCCTAGTACTGCAAGAAACAGAATGTTTTTCCCTTTATAATCAAATTTTGAAAATCCATAACCAGCTAGAGCCGAGAAGTATAAATTTAGTGCTGTTGAAGTAATTGTTATAAACAGCGTATTAGCAAAACCTCGCCAAATCGGCACCGTATCAATCAAACGATGATAGTTTTCTAGAAACTCAGAACCAGGAAGAAGAAGCAGTTTCCTTGCAATATCTGAATTCGCGTGAGTTGAAGTGACCATCATGCTATAAAAGGGTACCAGACATGTGAATGCAACTAGCAGCAATAAGAAATACACAGCAAATTTACCTAAATATTTACTAATGTTTCTCTCTTTTTTCGTTTTAACTTCATTAATTGTAACGTTATCAGCAATGCCATTGTTAGCTATCATAAAGGGATCTCCTTTCCAATTCTTCGCCGAAGTGCTCCTGTTGTTCTTCTACTTTACTTATTTTACTGTTCAACTTTGTTCATTTTTGAAAACTTAATCGAAATCAATGAGAAGATTAAGATGATAACAAAAATGGCGTATGCGATGGCTGCTCCATAACTATAATCGAAGTTTTTGAACGCTGTTTGATATAAGTACATAACCATTGTCAGTGTAGAGTTATCTGGACCATTTCCGAGCATTAATGGCGCGTCAAACAATTGCAAACCACCGATAATGGAGGTGATAAATGTAAATAACAGGACCGGTTTTAGTAAAGGCAGTGTAATCTTTGTAGCGATGGTAAATTTTGATGCTCCATCTACCTCAGCGGCTTCATATAATTCCTCTGGTATCGATTGAAGACCTGCGATAAAAACTAACATGTTGAAGCCAAAGTACTGCCACATAATAACTCCCGCGACAATAATTCTGGATAGCCAGGGACTATTAAACCAGTTTACCGGGTCATCAATGAGTCCAATACTCATTAAAAGTTTATTTACACTCCCTGTTTGCCAATCGAACATTAAACTAAACAACACTCCGAGTGTTACCGGTGTGATGATATTTGGAAAATAGTAAACCGCTCGAAAGAAATGCTTTCCTTTAATGAATTTCTCATTAAGAATCATTGCTAAGGCTAAGGCTAGAATCAATTGCGGAATAATTGATAGTATCCAAATGATTAACGTATTCCCAATTGCCTTATAAAAGAAAGTATCATGGATTAAGCGTGAATAATTCGCCAATCCAACGAATACAGGATCGGAGAAACCATCCCACTTCGTAAAACTCAGATAAAGAGAGTAAAGGATTGGTGCTAATCCAAAAACAAAAAATGAAACGAAAAACGGAACTACAAAATAAAAACCATATTTGGATTTGTTTATAGATGATTTCCTCATTTTTTCACAGCCTTTAAACTTTTTTGTGCCTCCAATGTTGGTCCATATGTACCAATCTATCAATCTAGTTTTATACTAAATTGATGGACTGCCTTATCAGTAACTTTTATTTCATAACTGGATCTGATATTTTCCTGCATGAATCACGGATAATCAGTTCTGGTTTTAACAAATGACGTTCTGAGATGTATTCCTTAGAATTTCCCATGCGCTTAAATAATTCAGACGCTGCTTTTTTCCCCATTTCTAAGAACGGCTGTTTTACAGTTGTTAATGGCGGAAAAGTCCAGCTTGCTAGTGTAATATCGTCAAATCCCGTAATTGATAGATCTGTCGGAACATTATAGCCCCGTTCCTGTACTGCCCTTAAGGCCCCAATGGCCGTTTCATCATTTGAAGCTAAAACCGCTGTAAAATCACCTATTGTTAATAAATGATTCATAGCATTATATCCGTCCTCATTTGACCAATCTGTAGGAACCACCCACTCTGGAATAACAGTTAATCCTAATTGTTCCATCGTTTCGAGGTATCCGGCTAAGCGGCACTCTGTTGCAGCTGCGTCTTTTGGCCCTGAAATATAAGCTATCTTTTGATGGCCAATCCGATGGAGATAACGCACAAGTTCTGAAATACCATAGTAATTATCAACATCCACCGAAACCAAATCCTCCACTCCGGCCGTATCACCAAAAACAACAACAGGAATCCCTGCGTTAGCTATTTCCAATAGATCTTTAACATCTCTTTTCACAAAGCTAATTAAGATGATCCCATCTACGTGCCCCTCAAGAACTAAATTTTGAAAGTAAGACTCTGTGTATTTATTGGAGGTCATACTGTAGAACACACAATTAAAACCATTTTCCTTTGCAACTTCTTCGATTCCCTTAAAGATGGAAGAATAAAACATATTGGCAATACTATCAACCACAATTCCTATTGTTTGTGTCTTATTGACAACCAATCTTCTGGCATTTTCATTGCGGTGGTAGTTTAATTCCTTAATCGCTTTTTTTAACGCTTCTTCTGTTTCTTTTTTTATTGGCAGACCATTTAGATAACGGGATACCGTACTCTTCGATGTATTAGCTAGTTTAGCAACATCTATAATTGTTGGATTCACTATATTAGCCTCCTTTCTACAAGTATTGTCTCATTATTATGTAGGAACGTTCCCACAAAAGACCAAACCAAATGTTGTTCTTTGAGAAACTAAGTTAACTGACTATTACTAATAATATAAAAACAGGAACCGTTTACATTGCACGTAAAAAAAATATGATAGTTAGATCATGGCTAGTAAAAGGCTTGTTACTAGTAACTTGATACCCTAAAATGGGAACGTTCCCATTTTAGGGTAAGGAATTTATTAATTAATTTAATTTTAATGCCTATCACTATTATTGTCAAACAATTCTTTTTTATTATGATAGAAAGCAAGTTAACTCCAAAAACTCATCCTTTTTTGGCCGCCTGTGTTCTAGTAATCGTTAAGTAAACATACCACATCCAAATATAACTAATAACACTTCCACTAAAGATGAGAAAAAGTGAAGGTACTTTCAATAGCAAGTAATAGATTACACAAGAAATAATAAAAATACCCGCTGTCCTTAGTGGAGAAGCAACACTATATAAAAAGCTATATTTTAAGTAGTCAAAAAAACGATAGTGAAAATGAACAAAAATAGGGAAAAAATAAATGGCAGTAGTGATAAAAAAATATGAGATAAAGATCGTTACTATTTTCAATAGTGAGCTGCCAACCGAGTCTCCCATGGTAAAGAAGTGGAAGTCAACATATAAGAACCATCCCATCGCAACGAAAATTAATCCAAGTCCATTTACCTTTACAAATTCGGTTTTATACGTCTGCCTAAATGTTTTAAAAACAGGTGCATCCTCAGCTCCCATTACCCATTTTCTAACCACAGAAAACATGGCTGCTGTTGAAGGAAAGATACCAAAAATCCCTAACCCGACTATTGTGAACAAAATCCACAACAATTGCAGATAGGCAAATTGCATCACGAGTTCCGTAATCCGATAGATAAAACCTTTTATGCCCTTAGTATTCATTCATAATCATCCTTTAAAATATAAGAAAATTTAATAAGATACCCATTGGTGATCACTATTAAAAATATTTACCTTCTGATTTCTAACAGCATTCTCAGCAAACAGATACATGGCTGCCGACCATGATTGACCTGCATATCCCATCGGTCTTCCTGATTGGCCATGGAACCATTCGTTAAATTCCCACTCATTTTTCTTACCTGCTTTATTCATGCTTACTAATTTCTCTAATTGATAGTTTGCTTCATCAAACCTTTTGGCCTGAATTAACGCGGTAACATAGAATCCCCCAATAAACGGCCATGCACCTCCATTATGATAATGATGAGGCAAATTAAGATTCCGAACGCGATAATAATCCCGCCAATCCTTTTCCCCCTCGCGAATGGCAGGATACAAGGCCTGAACTGGATAAGGCTCATTGATGCCGCAGCCATGAATATAATCCAATATTTTATTTGCTTGTGTTTCATCCGCAATTCCAAAGACGATTGCCAGCAGGTTGGCAAGTGTATCAAATCGGTCCGCATAATCGCGGAACCCCATATACGGTAAATAAAAAGGTCTTTCTACCAATTCCGTTTCGACCCGCTTAATTGGATAAATCCATTCTTTTCTCTCAGCTTTTACCCAGTCCATCTTTTCCTGATTATCCGGAGTAATCCACAGAAGAATATTAATCTTTTTCTTAACATCAGCAGCATTTTCATAATAATATCTTGAAGGGATGTTTAACGCATCAGCCATATGTCCCATACACTTCCAGGCCGCTGCATATAAAACATTATCGAAAAGAACATTATAGCGGTTGGCAAACAAATCAGCCCAGTCCATTGCCTCATGAACCTCTAATAACCCACACTCATTCGAATCTTGATATCGAAGCCAAAGCAGTGCTTTTTCTAAATTCCCCCACCATTTTCGTAAAAATTCTTGATCGTTCATTTCCTGGTAATACGCATAATGACCAATAATATACCAAATATTCCCGTCTACACAACCCGCGTGGATAGAATCTTCCACTGCTTGTCCACTTTCACCTTCATCACCAAGTTTTCCACCATGTGCGATTAATGCGGGATCTAATACATTGGGAAAACCAACATTATGAGGAATCTTTCCCAGTTCACTTTGAAACTGTCCTAATGTCTCCAATGACCTGCGATGAATCGTTGGCCCCTCCTCACTGCTACAGGCTAAAAGACCCAGTCCACAAATCATACTGTCTCTTGCCCAAACTTGCTGGTAAGCAGTACTTGATCCCAGTAAACCAAGTTCTCCCCCGTTTTGCAACAAAATTTTTTCTGCCTTTTCTCTGCCCTTTTCAACTATTCTAGCATCCATCAAACTGCTTCCCCCAGTCAATTTATTATAGATGGATAAATCCATGTTCTTATTACTAAATGATTTTTTTCAAAAATTAATTATTCCACTTCCTGTGACGCAGCAATCATGTAAACGGTGAATTATTTCGCTGCGCTTCATAAGGTAACCAGTGCCTGATTGAGATTTTCAATTAGATTGGTTTCATAAATAGGCTCTTCAGGATTTTTCGGAATGCATAATGTTTTGATTTCCATTGGTCCAAAATGCAGTTCCATAGCTCTTCCCCAATTTTTCAATTCGACTTTTGCGACCGTTTCTGCGTTATTCGTTTCAACTAAACGAATAATCAAGTCATCATGATTCTCCGCTTTCTTTAATGCAGAAAGAATAATATTTGGTTGATCTATCGAAATAAATGAATCTTCTTGCGCTAGTGAACCCTTATGATACGTTTCAACAATCAGTTGTGGCTTTTGATTTAATTCTAGTGCATGCTTTACCGTTTCAGCCTCTTCCCAGCTGTTTTCATGTGGTAACAATTGATAAGTAAACGTTTGAATCCCTTGATCAATAATCGGGTAATCCTCGTCCAAATCAGGGATAAACGGAGCATGGTGCGCATAGATTGTGCTTCTTAGAACCGTTAAGTTAATTGTATTCCCTTTGACATCGACTCCATATTTTCCATCATTAAGAATACTTAGACCGTAAATCTCTTCCCTTTGTTTACTAATTGTACCTGTTACATCAACCCAGTTTTGCATTGGTTTTTCGTTCCCATCCGACTCACGACTAGTATGCCCAAAAGGAATTTCATAGGTAGTATTCCGCTGATTAAAGCTTACAGGAAACTTGATTTTTAAAGTTTGATAGCTTTCTTGCCAGTTTACTTTCACTTTGACTTCTATCTTATTGGATTGCTTATACATAATAAAATCTTGAACAATTGTTGAAGATTGGAACTTTGATGTTACCCGGATAACCCCTCTTACTGGTCCTTCTTCAAGCTTCTTAATTCTTACCGGCTTGAATACACCTGATATTTCATCAAAGCGTAACGTCCCATGTCCCCATGTATCAAAAGTGTCATTTAAGACAACGGGAATAGCTGCGTCATTCTTAAATACTTCAATTTGCTTAACTTTGTCAAATAAGCTGCGAATCCCGCCAGATTCTTGATCAATAACCAGCCTGAAACGATCGTTTTCCATTTCATTATCGCTAACTTTTACAGTTTCAAACTCTTTAGCTGGCTTAAGTGCACGAAGTTTATATGTGCTATATCCTAATGGAGGCAGTTCTGCCAAGAATACAACTCTTTTTCGATTTGGAATCTTTGCGATTGGATCAACGATTTGGTATGGTATTTCATTCCCGTTTACATCTTCGATAATGAACTCTTCTGGGAGCAGATAGTTAACAAATAACCCATCTTCAATTTCAACATTCACCCTTACTGGCCAAGAATGCGGATTGAAGATAACCATTGGCTTCATTCCTTTTTCTTCTTCAATATTAATATTCCAACTTAAGGATTGTAGAGCGTAATTCATATTTCTTGAGGAGATACTGATGGACTCCCCATACAAATCTCTTGCATCATCATAAGCAGATTCAATGCTTGTTCCCGCTAAAATATCATGAAACTGATTAAATAAAATCCCTTTCCATGCCTGGTTTATGTCTGGAGGGTAGACTTGCCCCGTTGTCCAATTCGCAATCGAAGAGAATTTTTCTGCCATTAATGTGAGATTTTCAGAATAACGGTTTAGCTTCTTCACTTCCGAATGAACTGAATAACAACCAACGGCATGGTGGAGCAGATCATCATGAACAACAGGCAGTGTGTCCTTAAGGCTTTCCACATGTTCGAAAAAGTCATTGGGTGAACTAAAGATAAGATTGGTATCATCCATCGTTCCATTTAATTTTTCAATAATTTCTATGTTTTCTTTGGTTGGTCCCCCCCCATGATTGCCTACACCATAAAAACACATTAATTGATTAAACGAATGTTTAAGCTCGTTCTTACAATGCATAATGTGGTTTTCAAGATGGTCAAAGGTACAATATTCAAAAGGAATCCGAAAGGCTTTTACTCGGGAACCGTCCTTAGATTCCCACAAAAACAAACGGCTTGGAAGTCCTTTTTCCTCAGGGCCGGGTCTCATAAATACATAGGAATCCATCCCGGATTTCTTTAATATTTGCGGCAGCATTCCATTATGACCAAAGCTGTCAACATTGTAGCCAACCTTTGCTGTCACGCCGAACTTTTCTTTAAAATAATTTTGACCAATCAATCCTTGGCGGACAAATGATTCGCCACTTGGAATATTGCAATCGGGCTGAATCCACCACCCCCCACAAATAACCCATCTGCCTTCTTGTATTCTTTCCTTGATTTCCTCAAACATCTTCGAATCGTTCTTTTCAATCCATTCATAATAAGCCGCAGAACTGGACGTGAATATAAAATTCTCATATTCTTTTAAACGATCTAATGCAGACCGAAAAGTTGCTTTCACTTCTTGAAAGCCTTCCTGCCAGCGCCAAAGCCAAACCGGGTCAAGGTGTGCATTTCCAATCATAAACATATTCTTCATGTAGATTTTCCTCCTGATTGATTGATTGATTGATAATCTTAGTTAGATTACTTTTCTTTTCAGTTTTAACTGCCTCTAGTAATCGTAAAGACACCGCTTTCATAAATATTATTTACGATTGGAATTATTATAGCATCTTAACATTAGTTTGTGTATTCAATAAACTAAGCAAGTGAGTTTTATCACCTAAAAAAAGGATGAGCAATAGCCCATCCATCTTCTTAGTTAGTTAGAATATCCTCTATTCTTATTAATTCTTCCTCTGAAAAATCAAGGTTATTTAATGCAGCAACGTTTTCCTCAATTTGACTCACTCTGCTTGCACCTATTAAGACAGAAGTAACTTTTTCTCCGCGTAAAACCCAAGCAAGCGCCATTTGTGAAAGACTCTGACCCCGCTCTGTTGCAATTTCGTTTAATTTTTGAACACGATTCAATACTTCTGAAGTTACATGCTCCTCACGTAAGAACCCTGTAGAGCTTGCTGCACGAGAATCGGCTGGAATCCCTTTTAGGTATTTATTTGTTAATAAACCTTGCGCTAACGGACTAAAAGCGATTGAACCTACCCCGTTTTCCTGAAGCACATCCTGTAAGCCATCCTCTATCCAGCGGTTAAACATCGAATACTTTGGCTGATGGATTAACAAAGGTGTTCCTAACTGATTTAAGATTTTGATAGCTTCTGACGCTTGTTCAGCACTATAATTAGAGATTCCAACATATAACGCCTTGCCTTGACGAACAATAGAATCTAATGCCCCTATGGTTTCCTCAAGTGGTGTATTGGGATCTGGACGGTGGGAATAAAAAATATCAACATAATCAAGTCCCATTCGTTTTAGACTTTGATCTAGACTAGATATCAAGTATTTTCTTGAGCCCCAATCCCCGTATGGACCCGGCCACATCGTATAGCCCGCTTTTGAAGATATGATCATTTCATCACGGTATGGAGCAAAGTCTGTTTTTAAGATTCTACCAAACATTTCTTCAGCCGAACCTGGCGGCGGACCATAATTGTTGGCCAAATCAAAGTGGGTAATGCCTAAATCAAACGCTCTTTTCAGCATTGCCTGTCCATTTTCATATGTATCCACACCGCCAAAGTTGTGCCAAAGTCCAAGTGAAACGGCCGGTAGTAATAACCCTGAACGGCCACTCCGATTATACTTCATTGATTCATAACGATTTTCTGCAGCTTGGTAAACCATGTGGGGTTCCCTCATTTCTATTCACTTTTTGATAAAACTAACACCCAAACTATACCATATCAAATTAATTTTCAGTCAATTCGGGTTCTATATTTGAGTAATAAATAAAATTTCTGATAAAATAAACAGACTACATTTTTCGAGGAGCCAAAAAAATGACAAACAACCAAACATTTATCGGTTATATAGGAACATACACCAAGGGCGGCAGCGAAGGAATCTACACGTTTAAACTAAATTCGGACAAGAAAAGAATCGAAGATATTCAAGTTGCAGCTGCACAGTTAGAGAATCCAACTTATGTCACGATCAGTAAGGACAATCGATACCTCTATTCTGTGGTTAAAGAAGGAGAAAATGGAGGAGTAGTTGCTTATTCCATAAACAGGGAAGGCGGATTAACCGAGCTCAATCGTCAGTTACTTCAGGGCTCATCACCTTGTCATGTGAGTGTTGACAGTAACAACCGTTATGCATTCAGTGCCAATTATCATAAAGGATCGGTAGAATCTTATTTAATTAACCAGGAAGATGGCACGATTCAACCAGCCGCATCGATTATAAAACATGAAGGTTCTGGTCCAGACCCAAGACAAGAGAAACCGCATACCCATTATGCCGGCATCACCCCTGATGAGAATTATCTAGCAGTGGTTGAATTGGGTATTGATGCTTTAATTACTTATGCAGTCAACAGTGATGGGACACTTTCAAAAGCGCACTTTCTCCCATTAAAAGCTGGAAGCGGACCAAGACATTTAGTTTTCCATCCAAACCAAAAATATGCATATATCATGACAGAGTTTAGTTCGGAAGTGATTGTTTTATCCTATCATTCGGAAAATGGTCATTTTACAGAAAAACAATATATTTCTACGCTTCCTGAAGATTTCAACGAGAATAATCAAGGCAGCGCCATTCATATTTCATCTGATGGACAGTTTGTTTACGCGGGTAATCGTGGCCATAACAGTATTGCTGTTTTCCGTGTAGACCAAGAAACGGGAGAACTTAGCTTTGTTGATCGCACCTCCACTGAAGGTGATTGGCCGAGAGATTTTATGTTCGACCCAACAGAGAAATTCATTGTGGCGTCGAACCAAGAGTCCAGTAACCTTGTCTTGTTTTCACGAGATGAAAACACAGGAAAACTTGCATTGATTCAGGCTGATATCGAGGTTCCGTATCCGGTTTGTGTGAAGTTTTTAAATTATTAAAATTAAAAAAACAGCTTAACAAATTGCTCATTAATTTGTTAAGCTGTTTTTTAAATCAATTGAATATTGCGAAAATTAAACACTCAATTACCCCTCTTATTAATTATATTCCGGTTCAATAGTCTTTAATCCAAGGGAGCGATTTAGGAAATCCCTAATTTCATCAATAGAGAGTCCTATCTTTTTAGCTTCATTAATAAGATCTAACCATTCTGTATCAATATCTTGTTCAACGGTTAATGCAGACAAAATTAACCCTCCTAAAATGATTACTATTTTAGGTAACTCAGCCATCCTAGTTAAAAACCTTAGACCTGTAGCTTTGCGTCCCAATCTTTCGAAAGGTTTGCCTTTGTCATTCATAGTATTAAAGTATTAAATTATTATAGAATAAACTAATAGTACTATAGTCTTGATGGAAACTAAATGAAAATATTTCCAAAAATATCGACAGAATTTCGACAAAATTTATATAAACCAATTAATCGTAGTTTAGAAGTTTTAAAACACATTTCTCACATGTTACCTGACCTATTTCAATAAATTTAATTTTTTTAAGGGTCTTCCTATTAATAATCCGATCCTTGTTAAAGACTATACCGCATGCACAATGATTGGAATCCTTCACAATGTGAATCTTGTCTCTTTCTTTTATTAGTGGATATATCATGATTCCCCTTCTTTTCTAATTATTAGTTCCTAAAAAAGAACCCCCCTTGTTCATTATAAAGAAATTGTAGAATTTTGTAAACGGAGAGGAGTTAATTTTACCCAGAGAAATTTCATTCACCTATAATACGAAAGTGGTACATTATTGGATTATTTTAATGTGAATATCCCCGTTTGTTCTTTAAAAGGAACAATGGTAAAATGTAGATTAAGAAATAATAGTTAGTTAGGAGCAAGTATTTTGGATCATCAACCGATACAAGGTAGCTGTAGAATCGATAAGAAAAGAAAGACACAGAAACGATTTCTTTTCATAAAAGTCCTATTGATTATTTTATGGGGCCTATTTTTGTTGGTAAATACCTGGACTGAGAGTATAGAGCGACTAATATATTTACATTCTTTTGGATTAAAGTGGGTTTCAAATCCTGATTTTTTGTCTTTTTTTTATTTTAATGATTTAACTTTGATTCATCCTGAATTTATTAAAATTAAATTAGGACATTTTGTTGGTTTTGCGATCATGGATTTTCTTCTCTTCAATCTAATAAGAAGTCACAAATATTCTATTGGCATATCCATTATTTTTGCGTTTTTTACAGAATTCCTGCAATTGTTTTTTGGTAGAGATGGACGGTTTTACGATTTAGTTATTGACTCATTCGGTATTGTATCGGTATTTTTTATATTAAAAATGCTAAATCGAGATAATAATAAGTAGGACGATTATTGGTAAGGGAGTGACTATTTGCCTTCAATGGATTTTTTGCAAGCTCAGGAAACTCTTAATTTCATGGAGTGGATCTTAAGAGCTGTAATTGGATTCTTCTTTATGCTCATTGTTGCTAAACTAATAGGACAGCGTGCGATTTCTCAATTAAGATTACTTGATTTCGTTATCGCCTTAGTTGTTGGTAATATTATTGCCCATCCATTATCAGATGAGCACCTTGGAATGAAGGGTGCAATGACAACAACCATCGTATTGGTGGTTCTTTATACTGGTGGTTTATTTATCAGTTTAAATTCAACCCGCATAGGAAAGTTTCTAGACCCCGATCCATTTCCTCTTATTAAAGAAGGAGAAATTCTTTATAAAGGGTTAAAGAAAGCAAGAATTTCAATTGATTATTTATTAGCAGAGTTGAGAAAAGAAAAAATTGAGGATGTAAAAAAAGTAGCGTTAGCGTTATGGGAATCGGATGGGAAACTTTCCATTTTCTTAGATCCACAGTATGAGGCGATTACGCCATCCACCTTCCAGATGACAACGAAGCCTTTTGATCTCCCACAGACCGTTATAAGAGAAGGCAAGATTGTTCATCATACACTAGAAGAAAAAAACAAGGATGAAGGGTGGCTTGTTGATACCCTTATGCAAACACATCAAACAGGGATTCGAAATGTTTTGTTAGCCACAATTGATGGGGAAAACAATTTGAGGGTATTCTTTTATAAATAATTGAAAATGAAAAAGACATAAGCCATCTGGTTAGGGTAGATGGCTTATTAATGTGGCAATACGGCCTTTAATAGACTAGTAAGTCTCTTCTTATACAACAAGAGGTACATTTTCTTGCCTTGTGACTGCTCATCTATTTGTGAAGATACTTCATATTTTGATGGCCAAAGCCAGTTTCCGATTTCAATCAATGTATGTTTGACTGTATCATAGCTAAAAAATTGATAATCGAGGAAATCCCAGTACTGCCTAAATCCCTTTAAAGTTTGGGATCCCCTAAGGGTATGATTCACTTTAAATGGGAACATCTTAATTTCGTCTAAGTGAGGAAATTGCTGATAAACGATGGATAAGGTCCTGATGTTCCGCTTTAATGTTTGGTGAGATTCCGCGAGCTGTATGAAATGGTCAAAATCAATCTCCTTTCTCTCCTTGTCAATGACTTGAATAATATCCATAAAATACTTCATTGAATCTAAATTATGGCGCCAGCCGTGAAGGCAAATCATATAAAAGGTATGAAGTGGGGAAAGTTCTTTAATATACCCGGATTGGCTCAGGGGTACCGACTGCTTCCAAAGATCATTTATATTAAACCTCGAGGTACTTCTTTTCACCAAATCCCAATGTAATTCCACCACTAGCGGCGTGGGCGAACCAGGTAATTTCTTGCTAAAACTACAATGAAAATGACCAGGTATGAACTCTTCTTCAACCGTAAAACCTAATGATTTAACAGATTCAATGGCGATAGTAAGATCCTGAATTCTGACTAATAAATCAATATCAGAGGTAGCCCTTGCCCCGATGTTGCCAAAATATTTCTCAGCAAAATAAACCCCTTTCAGCGCAATAACATCTATCTTTTTCTCCTCAAACAACCTCAATAATTGATCGGTTTGATTTTTAATAAAAAGGTTTTGATACAAACCTTTATCATATTCTTCTTTAAGACAAAATTGAAAAAACGCAGGCGTTTGCTCGAGCCTTCCTTGCTGTTTTAACAAATAATAAACCTGAGAGGCAATACCATCATTTTCAATATCCTGAAGAACTTGATGATACAGCCCCTCATCCTGAGGCAGTGATTTCTTATTATCATATAAAAATCTCACGAACTCAAGATTCACCGGCCTCATCTCCCATTTATTAGTTTGAAACTATAGACAAAGGTGTTTCTTTTTTTGAACTATACGATGTTTCGTTGAGTTTTCGATATAAACCTTTTTGTCCCATTAACTCCTCATGTGTTCCCTGTTGAACGATTTTCCCCTCATTCATCACCATGATTACATCAGCGTTTTGAATTGTCGACAAGCGATGGGCGATAATAATTGTCGTTCTGCCTTTCATCAATTCATCCAGTGCTTCTTTGACGTAATATTCTGTTTCCCCGTCTAAAGCTGAAGTAGCTTCATCTAATAGTAAAATCGGCGAATCTTTTAAAATGGCTCGAGCAATGGCGACTCTTTGTTTTTGGCCTCCAGATAATTTAACTCCATTTTCACCAATTTGGGTTTCGTATCCGTTAGGAAGCGAGAGAATGAAGTCATGAATCTCAGCATTGATTGCCGCTTCTACCATTTCTTTCTCCGTCACATTGGGACGGGCAATCAAAAGGTTATCCCGAACGGTTCCAGCAAATAAGAAAGTTTCTTGTGGGACGTGGGCAATCGAACTTCTTAATGCTGAGGCGGAAAGCGCCGTTAAAGATTTACCAGCAATCTGTATATCACCTGATTGAGGCTTATAAAAACCTTGTAAAAGATTAAACAACGTACTCTTACCAGCTCCACTAGGGCCAACTAACGCGACCACTTTTCCAGGAGGAACCTCTAAGTGAAAATGTTCCAACACATTTTTATTTTCCATATAACCAAAGCTCACGTTATGAAACTGAATCGAATCGACTCGGTTCAAGCTGGGCTCAAACGAAGGTAAGTCTTGTAGATCAGCAGGTGTTTCAAGAACATTTAACACCCTTTCAAGTGCGGCAACAGACCGTTGAAAGCCAGCCCATAAACTAGCCATTCCCGTGATTGGATAAAATAAGTGACCGACTAAGTTTAGAAACGTTAATAATGCTCCAACGGATAGCATTCCTTTGGAGACAAAAAGGGCTCCGACAGACAGGTTAATCATAAAAGTAACCGAACTTAAAATTTGACCGCCCGAATTATACCAGCTTTGAAGTTTGCCATTTTCAAGCTCTAATTGAAATAATTCCTTATTTTGTCTGACGTACTTTTTATACTGCAATTTCTCAAGTGTAAAGGAACGAATAACGGTAAAGCCATGAAAAGTCTCATTTAGAAGGCTATTAATATTTCCTACTAAGCGGTGGATCAATCTACCATTTTTCCGAAGTAACAAGCCGAATACAACACCAGATAATGCCGTGATTGGGGCGATGATAAGACTTATTAAACACAGTGTCAAATTAATATTTACCAAATAAACAAATACAACAATATAAATTATTGGCAGCCTAACTAGACTGATAAGGTTACTGCCAATCACTCCATCAACACCATGGATATCATTAGAAAAATGGGACATTAATTCACCGGAGCGAATGTTGGATGTTTCTGAAGCAGGCAGTCTTAGTACATGGTGAAAAAAATGGTTTTTAATATCCATTTTCACCCCATTCGTCGCAAACAAATTAGCGTATGTATAACAAACACTTGAGACAATACTCAATATAATAAGTAATCCCCCATAGGGTATGAAAGATAAAATCTGTTGATACCCACCATGAATAGCCGCATCAGTAATCTGACCATAGTACCTTGCAAAAGCGATCGTTAAGTAAATATCCAACCCTAATAATAGAAGAATAACAAGATAGGACTTCCAACGTTTCATGATAAAGGGCAACACAAAGGAAAAGGCCCTGCGCATATCTTTCATGGTAAAATATTGTTTAATTAAAGAATCTATCCGTTCCTTCATCATATGGACACTCCAAATTTTACCAGAATTGTAATTTGAGTTTTTTATTTAAATATTTTCTAAGCATAGCCGATAATAATGGAAAGGTAAGAATCAGTTTACCCCAAACACGGGCGAGGAAATGATCTGGTTTAATCTTCATTTGTTTTTTTTGAACACTGGCTAGTTTTCCTAGAATATACTCTTCTCGTATAGGTTGATCGAAGCCGAGATTCGTATCACCTTTTAAATGAAAAACCAGTTGATTATCAATATTTTTTACGCTAACCATTCGATGGGCTATTAATTGGCCTGTGTTTGAATAAAATAAGATAACATCCCCCTTTTTTAAATGGGAGGGTGAACATGGGATAAATCTACACAGATTACCTTGTTGAATAAAAGGAAACATACTATTTCCGTGGGCAGGCAATTCCAGCCAGCCGTCCTTTTTGATCGTCCGTTTGAGCAGTGATAAGGTATGATTGTCAATCAACATGTTCAATCAGCCCGCACTGAACGAGATTGGCTAGGAATTCTTCCATGTCCTTTTTTACTTGCAGCTCATTCTCTATTGTTGAGAACTTCGCTAACAAAGATTGTGTTAGGGAATCAACTGTTTGAACCTCAGTAAGCAATGACCAGCAATGTCCACCCTCGTCATTTAATTTGGTAATGGTATATTGGTCTGTATTCAAGATGATCCATTCGCCATCAAGTTCGGTAGCTTCATAATTTCCTTTTTGAATATATTGAGTCTTCATGATATTAACTCCCAAAATGTATTATTTTTTTGAAAATGAAGCTCATAAACTGGTACGTTCTTTACTAAATCGGTCATTAATCTCATTATAGTTTTCGTCTCTTCATCACTATGGGGCCAAAAGAAGACTTTATCCATTAAATGCAGTAAAGCATCAGATTTAGTAGACCTTGTTCTCTGATTTTGTAGTGCTTGGTAAAGTAATTGAACACTAGCTAATTCTACATTTCCCTCAAAATGATCTGCTTGGATTTCACTGCGAAATGGTGAATTATACACAGTAACTTTATTTGAGGTAATTTTGACAAGTGTAGCCTCATCCGAAAGAAGAGGTCTTGGATTCGACAATTTGGCTGCTGTTGACTTACCTGCCCCCGACTGACCAGCAAAAATATGGGCCTTACCCTTTTCAATTGCACAGGAGGAGTGGATCAACAGTCCCCAATTATGATAAACGATGAAAGCACTATATAAATTTGTTAATGAGTGTTTTAAGGCGAAATCATTATAAACAGATATAATGGCAGACCTAAAGTCCGTATCAACCTCTATTAGGTAATCGGCTCGGCGGTAAAGGATTTGGTTGTTTTTTTTGGTGATTTCTACGTCATAATCTTGAAAGGAAACACCGTAGCCCTCTTTAATAGTGATGACTAGATCCGGCTGCTGATTATCAGCACACATGTGGGTGTGAAAAATTTTTTCAAACATATTCTTTAGATTTATGGATTCATAGATTATATTGATGAAATGATCGCCAATTTTTGTTTTTAGTTCGTTCATATTGTTCTCCTAAAGTAATTTAATCAAGAAGGGAAGCCACTGGAGATATTCCAGTTGTCTTCCCGCTCCATTGAAATTAAGGGTTAACATTTGGATTACACTGACCTACCCCGATGTTACCATTTCCATTACCGTTGCCATTTCCATTGCCATTTCCAGGGGTTCCGGCACCACAAGGAATATCATTAGGGTTTTCTGGCGGGAAATTAATTCCACCATTTCCTGTACCTGGATGGTCGTGTTTTCCTTTACCGGGATTCCAGCTTTGGGCTGTTTCAAATCGAATCGGTTGATGGCTTAAGACGATTGGTCTGGAATAAACTTTTTCTTTAATCATTTTTTCACCTCCTTACTTGATACACTTGTTCATTATAACGAACCACAAAGCTAAAAAAGACCTTTTATTTATAGTATTTACATAAATAATAAATAATTTTATATCCCTATTTTAAAATTATAGTTCAAACTAAATTCTTTTTAAAGAACAATCATTCGACAAAATCTACCGTACACCAGCTTATTAGTTGTACAAATGTTCGAGATTTTGTAAAATAGCCCTATTAAGCAGAAGCTTTATAATGTATCTTCATCTTAAATACTTTAATCACCGTTTTTTTAGCTTGCTGGATAAGATTGTAGGTAGGATAGGAAACAAATAAGATAGCTGTTGAATAAAAAAGATTCCAGATTAAATTTTCCGAAAGAAAGATCAAGTCAAAATAATATATAAAGATGTTAAATACATTTAAAACAAATATGTGAATAACATATATGCCCATTGAGTTAGCTCCAATATGTGTTAAAATAGAGCCCTTTCCTAATTGTGTATTATTAATGACGAAAACCAACAGCGACACTGTGGCAGGAATCGTTAAGAGATAGTAATTCATTCCATTGGGACTATTAACGAAATAATATTCAATAACCTGTAAAAATAAAAAGAGAAAAAATAGTAATAACGAAATACTTTTAACTTTCAGTGTTTTAACTTTTATTAAGGACTTATAATAAGACATTATGAATCCGAGAGTTGTATAAAATAAACCAAAAAATAATGCGTCTCGAGTTTCAATAGGGAAATTAATAAATTTTGAATATGACTGACCCATCAATCCAACTAAGTTAAAAATAAAGCTTATAAGAAATAACCATTTAATTTTCTTCATTTGATAAGCAATGAAGACTACCAAGATACTGAAAATTAGAGCTGGTAAAAACCAAAGATGATATCCACGTAATGATCCACCATAGTACAACAATCTTGAAATTGATATATACTCCAGATAACTTAGTAGTTCTCCTTTGATGTCATCACTATAGATTAGTATCAAAAGAATATCATATGAAATATACAACAGCATCCAGTATACATATATTTTAATAATCTTTTTAAGATATCTTTTTAAATGATTAATCGGATCTTTGGCATATATCTGTCTTTGGCATAAGAAGAATCCAGCAGCTGCAAAGAAAAAAGGCACTGCAAATCTTGAAAGTACGTTTATAATTAATCCAATTTCATCCTTACTAGGAAAACTGTGAATCAAGATTACCCCAAATATAGCGAAGCACTTAAAGAAATCTATGGAATAGTTCCTTTCCAATTTATACACCCCAATATCCCTTATTAAATTGAAAATGATTTTACTTGATCATTCTAATCCCCATTATTTTGGAACCTTATTACAAAAATTCTTGTCCTAAACTCTTTAAAGAATCCCTAATTTTACCATTTATCATGTTAAGGTTAGTTTTAGATTTTGTTACCGGCTTAGTATGTCTTTTCTTGGTTAATGACCTTAATCAGCTCGCTCATCTAATCGCCTTCTTTAACTAAATAAAAAGCACCCATTTAATAGGATGCTTGATAGAACATTTATTGAAAAATTTTTCCTTGCAAAGACATTTGAAAGGATATTTATTCCTTTAACTTTCTTTATTATTCTTGTTTAGATCTTGTCGCCGTCCTTTGATGTTATTTATCCATTATTTCATAACACGTGTGAACTTACATATCCAAGTGTAAAGTTTAAGCAATTAACTAGGTGGTACCATAAATTAAAATTTTTCATTAAGTGTCAACTAATTTTATTGAGATTCCGAACCAACGTCTGTTTATTGGTTGGAAAAATTAACGGACTCTTAATAAATTTGCCCATACTGTTTAAATACTGCACCCGATGGACCTAATAATTTCCACACTACAATTAATCTTTTTGTCCAAACTACTGCCCCATCTGTAACATTGGTCTTCCCACCCCAAACAGGTTCCGTTGTACCAGAAGTTCCTGCTGTAGTACATTCATAGTAATATGTCCCATCTGATGATGATGGTAGGATAATATCCCCTGCAGTATAACTCTTTGATGTCCAACCAGTCATACCTTTCGTGTCGCTAACTGTCGTATACATGGGTGCTTTCGGGAATGTTGGCGCTATTTTAGAAGATTTGCCACCAAGTCGATTTGTACAATAATAGACGTAGCCATTTACAGTTATTCTAGTATTCCAGGAATAATTGGTTGAAGCGCTCCAACTACTGTAGGTATCTAGGAACCCTTCTTTGGCACATATCCAGCCCATAAATCCAGAAGTCAACATGTTAGTATTTCTAATTTGTTTTCCTAATTTGTAAAAACCCATAGAAGGAACTGCAGTCGCCCAATCATATGGATCTATTATGCCATTAATGGTATTGTTCGAGAAATATTGCATTTGAGTTTGATCAACTACATATGTTATGTTTTCCTCTAATGTATTATTTTTTACTATTATTTGGAATGCATCAGAGGTTATACTTGGTGCGTTAACTGCTTTCATAGCTAAATTTGATTGAAACCTATTACCATCAAGTAGGAGAGTTCCCCCAGTTACATTGCTCCAGAATCCATCGATAACACCGGTTGAAGTAGATGTAGCATAAGGATACTCAAAAAAGTTATTTATTAGTTCAAATCTTCCCTTTGACAATGCTGAGAAGTAAAAGGCACTACTTGTCCCGCCTTTAAAGGTACAATTTATATACCTTGCTAATTCATTATTAGAACCAGAGAAGGCAAAAAGATTATATGAATCCCAGGTAAATGTACATCCTAGAAATTTTACATTTTTATAGGTTACCAAGTTTCCTGTATTATTAAATCTACATCCAATATAAGTACCGCTTGGTATTTTAATTCCACCTTTGGTGTTAGTTTTTTTATTATTGAGGAACAATACATTACTGTATGTCCATCCTTCAGTAGCATTAACATCCCCATCGAATATTAAGCTTGAAGATGATAGATATCCTTCAAATGTACAGTTTGTCATAGTTTGCGGGTACGTTCCAGCACCAAAACCAGCACCTGAAATAGCGTTATTATAATCTGAATCGACGGTAAATCTACAATTAGAAACTGAAACACAATAAGCTTTTGGTCTAGCAACATTTAATGAAGCATTAGTAAAAATATTATTATCTATAATTGCTGGTTCGGTTGTACCATTACTTATACTAATATTTGACCTATGAAGCTGATTATTACTTATAATGCATTCACCATTTATTTGGGCACTTGTATCTTTAAAGTAGTTTCCTTCTATAAAGAGCTTTTTAACACCAGGGTACCCAGTAATTCCAATACCTCTTTCTATTTTATTATTTCTCACATGAAAGTTTTTACCTTTTACAAATATTAGCTGCAATTTACTATCATGTAAGAAGTTATCCTCAATCCATAGGTTTTGGTTTAATGCATAGTTATCCTCCACATCTAAGGCAGCTTGGGGTGCTGTACCACTTATATGGTGAATATCATTATTTTTAACCCACACAAATTTAGCACCTTGTAGTGCGATACCTAATCTTCGGGTATGATGTATGTGGCACTTCTCTATAAATGTAAATTTAGGTATTGTCATACACCTTAAAGTCAGTCCGTTTCCTGAAGTTGAAGGGACATTTGGTTGATGTAATACTATTTTTGCACTGGCTGCACCCTCAGGTAATGGGATTTCATCAAAGAATTCAATATTTGTAAGCGATGAATTAAAAGTACGATTAGCATTATAGAATATAATATCAAATGGAAGTGTTCCATCAATCTCGGAGCCGACAGACTGGTAACTAACATCTCCGTAGATACCAAAAGTCTTCCATTTAACTATTTGGGTATTAGTGAGGTCTAGGAATATATTAGAACGAATTTTGGTTGAATCTGCTTCTAGGCTACCATCAGTAGTGCTAATAGAGCCTGTTTCAAATGTGATAGCATAAGATTTTGTTGGTGTTGTGGTAGTAAATACCATCCCTTGACTAGAAAATAAGGATACACCATCACCTGTTAAGTCTAAAAATTCTATATTATCAATAGTGGTAAAAAGTGTATTAGTACCCTCGCCTTTAGTTGGGTCTGTTGTATTTGGGAATAAAACACCCATGCCCCATTCATGAGTTGATGCTTCACCTGGAGTTGTATAATTATGATTATATCTGTCACCCTGTATTATTCCATTTGTAACCCTTGAGAAGACCTGATTCTGTTTATAACAAATAATAGAATAATGGGCTAGTCCATTATTTCGAATTCGTAATGTGGAGCCGTTTAAATTAATTGTCATAAAATTCTTAGGTTGTATTGGAATAATTTCGTCAATTAGGTACGTTCCTTTAGGGAACATGAATTCAGTATATCCTTGTTGTGATGCCCATGTTAACGCATTATTTATACCGTTGGAATTGTCCGTAGACAATGTTTTATCATTAAAATTAGTAACTGTGTTGGATACACCCCATACATCTAATTCCAAGACATATGCATTTGTATTTATACTCAACTTATCGTCGCCTCATTTTCTTTTTTATTCACTCCCTTATATACATATTCGATAACAAGTGGAAGTGCATAGTCTGAATTACTATCGCCAATGCCCTTTTTGTAGTATTCTTTAATCGAGTTTTCTTGTATATTACAATGTCATATACGATATTATCCTATTACATTTTTATTATATTTTATAACTGAGATCTTTTTATCCAACAGTTGAATAATTGGTTTATTAATAAAATTTATTATGTAGGATGAAAACAAGCAAAGGATAATTAACCATCCAAAAATTAGGATTGGATATTTAGGAGCGAATGTAATATTAGGAAAAATTGTCATATAAAAAAACATATGAGTAAACCAAAGATTAGTTGAATGGTTTCCAAAAAAATCAAGAATCTTTTTAAACTTTGCACTCTTATCAATCACGTTAAAGAAACAAATAAACACTATACCTGTAATAGGGGCAATAATCATAGATTCATAAAAGGCATGGATGATAACTAACAGAAAAATACCTAATAAACATAATACATTTTTCAAAACAGTTCGATTAAACATAATATTAATCTTTGTATAAATCTTCTCCTTGGCAAAAATGGAGCCAACAATAAAAGGTAACTGAGAAGTTCCAACCAGTACAATTGAGCTCACAATCATATTAATTACAGTGTTATCACCAAAATCAAGAACATACTTTATACGCTGGATATACGTAATTAAATAGATAAATCCAGAAACCAATAATAATAGAATAGAATTATATTTCTTAATTACTTTAAATAGTGATGGGGCGATGAGGACAAGGATAATATAGGTTTGTAAAAACCACCATGCTCCATTATATGAACTCGATAAGACTAAGAAATTTAGAAGAAACTTAGTTAGATTACCTGGAAAAATCTCCGCATGTCCTGCAATAAACCCAATTGCTATAAAAATTACTAATACAATCCAATAGTTAATTAGTAATTTGAGAATTCTCTCAAAATTCTTCTTTTGAATTGATCCCTTCGCCTTATTATTACTTATAAATAATCCGTATCCACTTGCAAAACAAAACATAGGGACGCATGCATCACCGAACAATCCAATATAGTAAATCAAAGGGACTCCATTGACTACTGGGAAGGTTTCATACAATCCATTAACATCTTTCCTACAAAAAAGATGAAGGAGCAGCATAAATAATATGGCTACTCCCTTAGTTATTTTAATATCGCTTTTTGTAAACTCCATGTTTGCTTTACCCCTTTATCCATTTTTCCCTTTAACAAAGTCAGTATAAATAACTACTTATACATTGGAGCAAAATTTAAAGATCAAAACTTTTAATAAACTACTTCTATTGATATTTACCAATGCTAATTGACTTTCCATCTTTTTTACTTAAGTTTTTAATAAAACCAAATATCACTCTTCTAACCTTTTCTGTCTGCTTCTCAGTTAAAAATGCAATAAACCATGCAAATAAAATTACCGAAACCATTATTATTAATTTTATGATTAAGTCCTCTATTCCTGTAAATGTCCATAATATAGAGGCTCTCCAAGTAAGTATTAAATGTGCTAAAGGAAAGTGTGTTAGGTAAAGGGTATATGAGAATGCAGCCAAAAGCTTGGGAATATTAGCTTTATTTTGACCTGTATTATTATTAAAAAGTGAAACAATAAAGTAGACCATGAAGCTAAATGCTATCCCAATACATAGATCAGGAATAATTTGCAAATCCGGATAATTCTTAAATAACACATATGCTTTCAATGAGGCCAAAACCAATATTGTAGAAAAAAATAATATTAAATTATTTAAAATCTTCTTTTTGAACTTTCTAGGTTTTACAAAAGGAATAATTGCCCCCAATAACCACACTAAAAAATATTCAGTTATCTTTAGTCCAACAAAAATAGAAATAAGAATTATTATTAAACCATAAAAAATCTTCATTCCTTTTTTAGGTGTATAAAATAATAGCACTAAGCAAGGAAACATAATATAGTACCAAAATTCATAGCTTAAACTCCACAATGGTCCATTTAGACCATATTCCGGTACTAAAATACCTTGAAGGAAAAATAAATTTCCAATAAATATTTTTAAATTTAAGTAGTTGTAAGCGTCAAGTACATTTGAACAATTTTGCTTATTAATTTTGAACACTTTCTTCTTTAAAAATTGTCTCGCGATGTTTCATCCTATAACTTGAATCGTTAAAATGAACGATTTCTGCTCGATGGATGAGCCGATCCAATATAGCTGTCGCTACCCCTACATCTCCCAGTAGTTCGGTCCACTCTTTTGGAGAGCGATTGGAAGTAAAGATTATCGATGAATTGTTATACAGGTCATTAACCAATTGGAAAAACAAATTAGCTTCCCTTGGATCCATCGCTGCGTACATCAAATCATCAATAATGACTAATTGTGATTCTTTAATTCTCTTAATCCTTGTTTGGGATTTTCTCGTAATGTCCATAGTTTTCAAGGTATGAACCAAGTCTCCCATTGCTATAAAGGAGACCTTGTAACCTCGTTTAATCGCTTCTAATCCTAAGCCAACCGCCATATGCGTTTTCCCTGTATTTGTCAATATTAATTTGAGCCAGAGCGATCACTTTAAAAGTGAGCCACTTCATTCTGAGTTATTTCCATATTTGATAGAGAAGTGGGAGTTTAGGGTATCTTGCCCCGAGGGGCAAGATACCCTAAACTCCTCGCACGCCAGCCTACTGGTCGGCCTCTTCCCTTTGTTTCATACTTTGTCTAAATCGATATGATTCTCCGTTTAGGAGGAGGATATGAGCCCTGTGGGTTAGCCGATCTAGAAGAGCAGCGGTCATCTTTTCATCTCCGAATATAGAGGTCCATTCTGTAAATTCTAGGTTCGTAGTTATCATGACGCTTGCCCGTTCGTACCGACCGGCAAAGAATTGGAATAAGAGCTCAGATCCTATTTTTGTGAACGGTACGTATCCAAGCTCGTCAATAATGATCAAATCAAATTTGAGCCACCTTTTTTCTAGTGCACCTAGCTTATGTTCTTCATGAGCCAGGAGAAGTTCTTCTACTAATTCTGCAGCCGAAACAAACTTAACTTTATAGCCATTTTTAATCATTTCAATGCCGAGCCCCGTAGCCAGATGCGACTTTCCAGTCCCACTGTTACCTAAAAATATTATGTTTTCCTTCTTTTCTACAAAATCTCCCTTTGATAGAGTCAAAAAACGATTCCTATTCAGACTTGGCATCAAACTAAAATCATAGCTATCTAGTGCTTTATGAACAGGAAAGGCTGCTTGTTTAAGCCTTCTTTGCCTTTGGTTATCTTCTCTAGACTCTGATTCAGCTTCTAGTAAAGCCAATAGAAATTCCTCATAGCTTAAGTTACGATCCTCAGCCTCTCTTGCGAGGGAACGATATTGTGCTGCGATAGTCGGAATCCGTAGTTGTTTAGTTAAGTGATCTAAAAGTAGTTCAGTTGTCATTTCCTTGTACCTCCTGTCAATTGACCATACTGTTCTATATTGGACTTGTTCACCTTGTAATCAAGGAGATTGACAGGTGTTTTATCCGTAGGAAGAGTACTGATTGGTATGTGCTGGTTTGTAAGCCTTTGTATGATTTCATGGACCTTCTCATAGCGAAAAACTTGCGTTTTCTCTGCTTCCGATAAGGCTTTCGTTAAATTGTCCATACCAATATCACGATGGAGGAGGAGAAGTCGAATGAACTTTCTATCACCTACAGATCCTTCCTGCTCTCGCATTTTCAAATGGAATCTCTTGAATACATCAGGGATCTCGTTTGAATGGAATGCGTGTGCGTCTCGGATTGCCCGTGGTTTTTTAAGTAATACTTCCAAATAATGATCAAGAACAGTAATCATCTGGTTGCGTTCATAAGACCGACTGTGTTCTGCGATCACTTGGTTTTGAGCCACTACGATTACACGGTCGACAAAAATTTTTGCCCATACAGATTGCCCTACATAGTTGCAGGGTACAGAATAACGATTGGTTTCCACTGTAATAAGGGAAGTTTTATTAACCTTGCATGATAAAAGCTTACAAGCTTCAAATCGGTTCTCAGGAAGAGGATGAAGATATTCCTTTTCCTTCTCCCACATTTCCAAGACAGTTTCTGATTTATTTGGGACGAGTGTCCTTCCGGCCTCTTTTAAACACCAATCCAAGAGATAGTCATTCAGTTCCTTTACAGAAAGAACTTCTGGTAAAGGTACCAAGGCATTTCTTCTTATGTATCCTACTGTACCTTCGACACGCCCTTTTTCGTTACCACTTGCAGGATTACAGAATTCTGCTTTAAACACGTAATGTGCTTGGAGCCCAATGAAAGATTCTTGTTCTAGCCGATCTCTTCCTTGGAGTATTTTTATTACAGCTGTTTTTAGATTATCCAGGAGACCCTCTGTAGGGACACCTCCTATGAATTCAAACGCATGGACAAAGCCATCCAGAAATGCTTCCTGTTTTTCATGAAGATACGCTCTTACATACCTCATTCGGCTTGCGGAGAGCTGAACGCAGAAGAGGAAAATACGTTGTTTTCGACCCTGTAGTATAATATCCGCCTCTCCCCAGTCGAATTGGAATTGGTGGCCGAGTTGAAAATCCAGAGGAATGAAGGCTTCCTGAATTTGTTGTCTGCGTTTGGCTACGATTTTACGAATGTTAGAGGCAGAGCCTTTAAAATCATATTCATCTTGTAATCTCTTAAAGATTTTTATAGCGGTATGCTTTTGTTTTCTCCAGTTCTTTTGATCTTCTTCCAACCATTGGTCAATGATTGGAATGACCCGTTTTGTTTCTGAAGAGTATTCCTTAGTTGCATAGACGGTTTTTCTTAAGACTGTGGTCGGTGCTGTATTGTTTTTTAGGTATTTGCTTACCGTGTTACGGGATATTCCAAGTTTTGTCGCTATTTGTCTTTGCGATAAACCTTCAACCTCTTTTAAGAATTTGATATTATGAAATTGAGCCATTTCGATCATCCTTTTCGTCCTCTCAAATGTAGTAAGTTTGGTCACTAACTATCATAAGAGAGGTTAATAGAATTGGAAATCATGTGGCTCATTTTTTATGTGATCAAATCGTATATATGTGGCTCAAATCTAGATTATCAAAAACATTCCCCACACCTGGCGGTCCCAATAGAATAAGATTAAATAACTGCTCAATCCAAGCTAATTCTTTTAATTGATTAAACTGTTTTAAGCTTAGGGATTCTTGTTCATCTAAATTAAATTGCTCCAACGGAGTAATACATGGGAATGCTGCGAGTTTCAATCGTTTTTCCATATTTTTCTCGTCTCTCATTTTTCGCTCGTACTCCACTACATTGTTCAGGAAAGCAATATAACTAAGCTGCTCCTTTTCAGCTTCTTCGAGAAGAGAAGGGAGCTTTTTTGATGTTTCCACCAACCGAAGTGAAATGAGGGAATCTTGAAGATATTTTATCTGCTTCATTTTGTACTCTCCATGATAGTGTAATAATCTTCCAATGGACGCTGGTTTGCCTCAGTATCTGTTAGTGTTAACTCAGCGATGTCGTTATAATCTGTATCAATCAGTTGATCGCTGGCGATTGTACTGTTCACTTGGCGTTGTCGTTTAAAGAGGGATACAACATCTTGAAAGTCATTCGCACTAAAGAGTTGCCTCTCCATACAGAGTGCTAGTGCCTCATCTATTACTTCTAATGAGCCTAATTCGATGCATTTTTTTATTAAGCTTAACTGGTCTCGTATATAGCGAGGATACCTATTTCGTAACTCATTCAGGTACTTAGTAGCTTGTGATTTATTTGTAAAATGTTCACTAACAACTTCAATAAGCTCTTTTATTCCCTTCGATCTATCCCGTTGATGGGATCTATTTTGAATGAGTTTTCCTTTATTAGGGCTAATGCAATGTGTTGCCAGTATTTCCCCTGACTCCTGGACATAAATTACTAGCTTATTATCATCGGTCACATAATAAAGGACTTCTGGATACTTTTGAAATGCCTAATGGAACAGAGTATCTGTTCGAGAGATATAGGATTGTATTGTCCTTTCGAACACTTCTTGTTATACTAGTTTTGTGAATATGATTTAGCGAGTTGACCTGTCGCATGTGTTGCTTTTCGAGGAGAAACACATCGGCGGGTCTTCTTTTTGTGCCGTTATGAATTTTGCCATTACCTGTTCTTTTTAACCATTTCTGAGACTGCTCGTTCCAGGAATCAATGTTATGAAAAATTCTATTATTAATGAAGTTATTCTTGATAAACTTAACCGCATTTTCTACTTTCCCTTTACTTTCTGGATCAGCTTTTCTACAGAGTTTAACTTCAAATTTAATTTCATTTACAAATTGTTAAAACTCTTCGGTGAGTAAAATATCACCCTCGTTCTCAGATACAACAATTAGTCGATCCTGGTCATACAAGATCTCTTTTGAAACACCCCCAAATTCCTTAAATGCATTCCTATGAGCTGAAATTACATCCTTTGTCGTGAAAGGGCGATTTTGATATTCGACGTATTTGTATCTGGAATGTGCTAAGACAAATACAATAAAAACTAACTTAACTGGTTTACCAAATCGGTTCTTTACCGTTTTAAATCCAAAGTCTGCTTGGATTTGTTCACCCATTGGAGGATCAGGGACTGCTTGATAATCCCTAGTACTTGATTCTTTTGGAATTTGAAAATCCTCTCGAAGACACCTTACATAGCTTCTTACTGTACTTTCCCCAACTTTGAATTCAGGATATTTCTCTTTAAGCCAGTCTTGCACTTGAGCTGCAGTTAAATCTGGAAATTCTCTTAACCAATGAAGGATTAATTCCTTATGAATGTCTAACTTCTTACTTCTAGTCATTGTCGATGCCGTCCACTCGGCCATTTCCTCTGGTGATTTACGAATATACTTGTAAACGGTATTTCTTGATATATTTAGTTTCCTAGCGATAGTAGAAATACTGTATTTCTGATTGAGCATTCCTCTAATTTCAACATACATTTCAAACTTATCCACCTTTTCAATTCCTCCGCCTAATCATAGAAGTATAAAAATCTATCATAAGGTGGAGAACAATCTTAGTAAATAAGTGTTCAAATTTAATTGTCGTAAACTGTTCAATTTAGTCTAGCACTTACAGTAGTTTGAAATCTTTGTTTCACCAAATAAACTAAATTGTATTTGTGCCCAAAAAAAGGTCAAAATAAGGCAAGGGAGTAGGACAATCCAAAGCCTTATTACCCTTTTCAGAAAATAATCAGACCATCTCCATCTATTCTCACTTATTGATTTTATTGCACTAGAAGAAATAAAATAGCCACTAAGAACAAAGAAAATCATGACTGCTTGATAACCAGGTAGTGGAACATAGAAATGGAATAAAAATACAACCATTGAAGATAAAAACCTAATTAAATCTAATATTCTAGAGGCCTTACTATCAACTTTGACAATGTTAATCGGTATTTTACTCATATATACACTCAACCTTTTTTAAATGTAAATTTTTCAATAGCTATTTTCGAGGAACTTGATCCAATAAGTAACACTATTAAAAAACATTCAATAAGATTTCTATCTTTTTCATTGCAGTATTTCACTTTGCCTTTAAAATCAAGAGGTTAGTTAAAATGTACTCAATTGACTGTTACTTTTACCTAGTAATTCTAAAACAAACAAAATATAAGTAACTAAATAGGATGACCTAATGTCATCCTCTACAAGATTAATTATTTAGCTTAATAATATTCTCTAATTTCTTATTTAAATAACATTCGCTTTACTACTTATAGTTTTTTTTCGTTTTACTCCAAATAAATAATTAGAAAAATGACTCTTCATATATTTAAATTCTTCATTTCTATAAAAGATTGTAATATATATTAAATTTATAACAATTAGACAAATTCCACCTCTTATAATTAGAGAAAGAAAATTGTGACCTACAACAATAACATTGCAAATATATGTGATAAAAGCACAATTTACAAATGTTAAGGCTGCATAACCTATATATTTGTTGAAATATAACCTAACCGGTATCATAAAAACATTTTTATAAACTATACATGGCTGTGTCCAAAATACTGTTACAAGAGTACTAATAGTCGTGCCCATAAATATTCCGGCAAGCCCAAAAGGCTTTACCAAAATTAACGAAGAAATTAGATTTATTAATCCCTCAATTAATGGAGCATACTTATCTTGGACAAATAGTCCAGCTTTATTTTTAAAAGTAGCTATTGCTGTTCTCATTCCATTTAGATAGAAATTTATTAAAATAAAGATAAGAGTTAAATTATCTAACAGAAATTGTTTTCCAAGCCACCAACTGATAAAGGGTTCAAGTAAGTTATATAAGAATATGGTACAGAATGAATATATCCAAAAATTAACTAAAAATGAAACCTTAAATATAGAATAATTTTTTTCTTTGCTCTCAGTTGCAATTAGATTCCCTACGCTGGCTCCAATTCCTCCTAAAATAGGGCTAACTAATGCTGATAATTGTTGAGTTATCATAGTATAGTTTGAATATAGCCCTACGGTCGCAACACTAATAAAGGACGATATAAGAATATTATCTGTCCCAAATACTAAATATCCACCAATATTATGTAAAAACATTGCTTTTACATTTTTCAATAAGTTTTCTCTTGTTTCTAGATCAATCTTGTGTTTTTCTTTTGTCTTTATATATGGATATTTTTTATTTACGATTCTGCCATTGATAATATTTTGAAGCGAAAAGAAAATGAGTTCAATTGCAAGGTAAAGTATATAATCCTTTGTAACTAACAAAATAATTATCCGAGCCACCATTGTAGCTATTTGAACAATAAGGTTAATTCGAGCTAGCACATAACCTCTTTGATCAGCATTTATTAAAGACCACTTATGGGCATTTAAATATGAGATCATATTTTTTAAGACAAATAAAAAATATATAATAGAAAGATGTGGAATCTGACTGCCATTTTTCATTAAATATCCTAAAAAGGGGAAAATAATAATACTTATTAATAATATAATAATAGCTAATATCCAATAAACCTTTTTGTATAATTGAACCAATGCAATTATTGTGTTTCGATCGCCTTCTGCGAGAGGTTTATACAAATTATAAACGATACTTATGCCTATTCCACCCTCAACCAATGCCATTATTGATAAAACATTGGTTAATAGGCCATTAATACCAAGATAATCTACACCGAGGCTATCTATGAAAATTTTTCTAGATAAAAACCCAAGTAAAACAATAATTACCTGAGAAAATACACTTATAATTATATTCTTTACCGAATGTTTTGTTCTCATTATTATTATTCCTTTTTATAAGTATTTATCTATATGTACAAGCAATACCTTAACTAAACTCTTGAATTATTTGACTATCATATTTAGTATCAAGAATACCATTTACGTTTGTTCCTCCTGGAATCTCTCCAATATATTTATTTTTTACAGGTGCTTTCTCCACTGCCTTCTGTAAGAACCATTCATATTCAATATCAATATGCCCGATATCTAATGCATGATACCCACTAACAGATAAATCGAATGATAAAACAGTAGCTGTGGGACCAAGAGCAATTAATATTAAACTTGATTTTTCTTGCTTTTTTACTTCATTTAAAATTTCATGATATCTTGCAAAGGCATTTATAGCCGGACATATAATCCTTTTTATCGAATAGGCATTATCAAATAAATTATTTCCCACACCTAATCTACTCTGTTCACCTTCTACAATAACAATTTCTCTACTATTCCATAATGACCTAAATTTCATAAATCGTTCTTCGGCTGTACTTTTATCTTTATAATCAATATATAATCGTGTGACGAGAGAATCGTAATATTCCTTTTTCCTATCAATTAATCTATAAATTTTCCCTCTATTTAAACTTAGGTATTTAACCCAATATTTTTTTGGTGTGTTTGTAAACCTTTCTAGATTATTAAAAACACTTGGTATACATACAATGTGTTTTGGTTGTTGACTTTTAATAATATCCCTAAGTCGTGTTCCTAGTTCAATTGTATAAGGTTGAAACAACAAACTTTGCCCAATCATTAGTGAAAATTCACCGTCTCCATATCTACTCACTGAATATTGGTCATGTACGATTTTTTCAATGGTTTCATCAGTTGTATATATTACTGGTGGTTTTATTATTTTGCTAATCAATTTATTTTTCAAAACCAAAATGCACCCATTTATCTTAAGCATTTTATAATAAATTTTTAATAATAGGGTTTTCATATTTTTATCTCCTATAATTAATTAATCGCTTATATAATAGAGGTTGAATTTTAGTTGCCGTCAACAATACTTTTACTGACCAAGGATATTCTTGTATTTTTTTTGTTGTGTGAAAATACTTATTTAATATATTTGCCACCTTAGAATACTCCTCCTTATATTTCGAAAAGTTAGGATTAGATGAAATTAAATTTAAAATTACCATTGCACTGTTAGCCAACTTTAATACTACTAAGTCACGTAAATCAGGATAGTTTTTATCTATAAATTGGTACATTTCATCATAAATTAATACTCCATCAATTCTTATATTTTTTATAGCATGATCCATTGTACTGTCATCACGTTTTAGATAATGGTATTTAGGCTCACCTATACAGCAGACTCTGTTACTTTTGTGAATGACTTTATATGTAAAAGCAGTATCTTCATAAATGATCCCAACTTGAAACCTGATATTTTTAAGCAAGCTCCTTTTAATCAACTTTGTCCATACAACCTCATCATATAATTTCCCCTCGAGTATTGCTCTCATTGCTTGGTCCCTATCGTGGATTGTTAAAGCATGTGTTCCATTTTTTACAGTTTTATTTTTGAAATAGATTATGCTTGTGCAATTAGCAATTTCGCAATTATTTTCTAAACACATATAATACAGTAATTCATACATATCTGATTCTATCCAATCGTCACTATCCACAAATCCTATATAATCTCCTTGAGCAATATCGAGACCTGCATTCCTTGCAGAGGATAGACCACCATTTTCTTTATGAATGACTTTCACTCTATTATCTTCTCGAGCATATTCATCACAAATTTCTCCACAATTGTCTGGTGATCCATCATCAACAAGTATTAGTTCAAAGTCTTTTAATGTTTGTACTAATATAGAATCAACACATTTTCTTATATAAGGCTCAACCTTATATACTGGTACAATAATACTGATTTTGGGATTCATTATAAAAGTCCTTTCATTTCTATATAGTTATCATTTTCGTTCTAACATTTCTATTTGAAGTAGTGTTTCGTAGATTTAAAGATAACTTATTTCTTTCTATAGGGTGCTCAATTAAGTATTTTAATTTTTGATATATTTCTTCCTCATTACACTCGACTATTAACCCATTAGAACCATCTGTTATTTGCTCAATAGCACCAGTAAAGTTTGTAGTGATTATTGGTTTATTCAAACACTTAGCTTCCGCAAGAGTAAGACAATAACCTTCATGTCTAGAAGTTTGAACGTAAATATCCGCATTTTCTATATATGGATACGGATTGGGTGTTGAGCCCAATAATAAGAAGTCATTTTTTAAGTCTAGCTTATTAATTAACATCTCGTATTCTTTCTTACTATTTCCATCACCAATACAGTACCATCTAACATCATAACCATTTTTTCTTAACCTAAATAAAACATTAATTGCCAAATCCTGCCCCTTTTCCTTTGAAAGCCTTCCTACTGTTACCACCTTGATTCCTTTGTAGGCTTCATCGAAATTTACATTTTCTTTGGCCATTTCTTTGATTAGACTAGTTGGTATTAAATTCATAAATACTTCTGCCTTAGTTTGTGCGGACGGAATTTGATCAATTAAACGTTTCTTTGCTTCATTGGATACTACAAAAATCTTATTGAACTTTTTGTACAGTTTTTCATAAAACTTTTTGTTAATCATATGTTTAGATATATCAAAATGCACCCAGGATACTTTATTGGGTGCTTTTACTTTATTTGCAATATAATAATCAATAACATCTGTTGGCCCTTGGTATGAAATTGCTATATCATATGTTTTATTATTGAATGGAATATTTTTAAAAATATTTTTATAATAATGGTGCCTATTGTTGAAATACTTTGAGATAAAATATGAACAGATAAAAGTAGGGATTTTTAAATACTGTTTGTTATTTAAATAGTTTTTAATTGTTAGTTGTGGTGGCTGCATAATAATCGGATTAATGTCTTCAAACCATGAGACTTCTTCTACTCTAACTCCCTCTGGAATATACTCCAAAAATCCACCTTTTTTTTCTAGAAGTAAAACTGTAATATCATATTCTTTTTTTGGCATCTCTGATAAAAGGGATAGTAATGACTTTTCTACGCCACCAATGTTCATACTGCTAAGCATAAATAGTATTTTTATCATTTTTTATCTCCTATCATCCAGAATAATTTAGTTAATAAAAAAGTGTTTTACATTTCAAATCAAGACACTAATTAATACCTATCAGGTTATATAATTTATCAATTTCTTTTGTAGTATTTAATACTTTATATTGTGAATATCCCTTAATTTTATTTTTCAATTTTTGATCATCTAGAAATCGTTTCAATGCCTTGAACATTTCCTGTTCATCAAAATTCACAATTAAACCAGTTTCATTATCAATAATCTGTTCACTTGCTCCGGTAAAATTTGTTGTAATAATTGGTTTATTAAAAATTTTCGCTTCAGATAAGGTAATACAATAGCCTTCATGTCGTGATGGTTGGACATATATATCACACTGCTTCATAAAAGGATATGGATTAGGATCCGCACCTAATAATAAGAAGTCATTCTTAATATTATATTTATCAATTAAATCTTCATATTCTTTCCTTGCACTACCATCACCAATACAATACCATCGAACGTTATACCCGTTATTTTTCAATTTTGCTAAGACTGGGATAATTAAATCCTGCCCCTTCTCTTTGGTTAGGCGTCCTACTGTGAGTATTCTAATTCCTTTGAAATTGTCCTCAAATCCATTTCCTTCATTAGCCATTTGATCGATTGAATTTGGTGATATTAAATTAAAGAACGTATCCGTTTTTCCCTTAAGAACTGGTAACATAGTTATTAACTTATTTTTCCCCTGGTTGGAAACAACAAAAATTCGATCAAATTTTTTATAAATTTTAGCAGCAAACCTTTTGTTAAACCCTATTTTGTTTACGTCAAAATGTACCCATTGAACTTTCTTTTTAGCCTTTATTTTCTTTATAACAAAATAGCTTATGAAGTCCATTGGGCCAGCATAGGCTACTGCAAGATCGTATTCGGTTTCATTTTCTTGATATCCCTTTATAAGGTACTTAAAAAATATGCTTCTTTCTTTCACTATTTTTGAAAGAAAATGGATTAATATGATGTTCAAGGCCTTTATCACTTTACCAGCTTTTAGAAAACTTACAGCAGTTATGTTGGGGGGCTGGTTCAAAATATGTTTAATATCCTTATATCCATTATAATATTCGATATGAACATGGTTCGGAATTGAATTTAAAAAACCGCCATACTTCTCTAACATTAATAATGTAATATCGTATTCTTTTTTTGGAATCTCATGTATCATGTTTAGCAATGCTTTTTCCGTTCCACCCACATTCATGTTAATAATCATAAATAATATTTTTTTCTTCATACTATTACTCGCTTCCACTTATCCAATTAAGTTATAAAATTTTTCTACTTCCTCAATATTTCCTTTTTTCTCAGCTTTTAAGTAATCTATAATATTTTCTTTAAGTTTATTGTCATTTATTAATTTTAAGATACCTTCATAAACTGCATCACCATTCATATCGACTACTAGACCATTTTTCCCATGGATCATTTGATTGTACACCGCATCAAATTTTGTGGTAACAACAGGTATATTAAGCATTCTTGCTTCTGCAATAGCTAGCCCGAATCCTTCAAATCTCGAAGTCTGTACATATATATCAGAGTTCTTAATATATGGGTAGGGATTGGATTTAAGTCCCAATAAAACAAAATGTTCAGATAGACCATTATCTTTTATACCTTTTTCTATATCATGTCTTAATGGTCCCTTTCCCAATACATACCATCTAAAGTTAACTCCCTTGTCCTTAAGACATTTGCATGCTTCTAGTGCAATTTCATATCCTTTCCCCCTAGCTAATCTACCTATAGTTAAAATTCTTATCCCCGAAAAACCATCCTCAAACCCATTTCCAATATTAGCCATATTTAAAATAAAATTAGGATTATTTATATCATAAATTACTTTTGTTTTCTCTCTGTAATCAGGAAATGTTTCTATTAGAATGTCTCTAGCAGAATCTGAAACAGCAACTATCTTATCAATTTGATCATAATATTTTTCTTGAAACTTCTTTTCAGATTTACTTAAACTAATACTTGTATTCACCCAAGCAAACTTTTTTTTAGCTTTTACTTTCTCAGATACATAAAAGGTAGGAATTCCTTGGGCATAGCTTATAGCAATATCATATTCTTTAGGATTTCTTTCAATAACACCAGAAACACTCTGCCAGAATATTCTCGCTCTCTGGGCATTGCTATACTTTTTTTTACGTATACCAAAGGAGTATTTCATTCTGGAGGTTAACATTTTAATGTTAATACCCCTTATAGAACTTATTATTGCATTTTTTATGTTTAAGGCTGCAAATTCTGTATACTTTAGTGGCTTTAAAATCTTCACTTCTGTAGGGACCAATTCCTCAAGTGCACCACCGTGTCCAAACAGCATTAATTCTACGGAGTATTTGGTATAATCTAAAAGCGATAATAGTGTAACTAGACTTTTTTCTGCCCCTGCACAATCCAATGAATCTATAACAAATAATAGTTCTTTTTTTTTCATCATTAATTTCTCCAATTATATAAGCCGCTTAATTTTTTTTTATATTTTAGTTTGATTGCAATAAGTCTAAGTTTGGTGATTTTAACCCTTTTCTTTATGCTATAGATCAGTAACTTGGAATTATTATTAGCTTTTGTATCTTTTAAGAATTTGCTAATTTTATTAATACTAGATTTACCTCTTGGTTTACCTGACTTTTTTTCCATTAATTTTACAACATGTAAGGAAGCAAATTTTATTCCATCATAGTAGAAATGATTTTCAGGATTAAATACTATATCATCATTCGTTCTATTGTAAAAGTGTATATTTGGTTCATCCCTGTTTAAGTGTTCAAGGTTTGGACCTAAATTTACATTTATGAAATCAAAATTAATTGAATCCTGCAGTCCATACGCTGCTAATACAGCATCAGAAATGACACAATGGCATTCATTGTCTTCTCCTCTATCCACAAGCCCTTTTTTATATTGTTCTAGATTCTTTTTAAAATTTTCGAACATACTTGGTTGGGCATTATTTAAGAAATGAATACTATTTTCATTAAAGAATAATTGTGCCAGTCGTATAGTTTCTTCGTGTCTTTGGTTAATATAAATCGAACCTCTACCAAGTTTGTTTAGTTCGTTTAGTTCGTTTAGTTTGTTTAGTTCCTTTCTAAGGCACAAAACATTCTCGTTATTACAAGTCTCAAAAACACAAACGCTAATTTCATCCTGAGGTTTAAAATATGTATTTATTTTTTTACAAGGGTTATTGGTGTTTTCTAGTTGTTCCGATTCCCCCTTATAAAGCTCATTTAATAAGTTTTTTGGCCCTTCATTTTTAAGAATGATAGTCTTTTCATAAAATATACTTCCATATCTCTTAAGTATTTCCGTTATTTTACCCTTTTGTTCTACTAAATCCGGAAACACTACAGCGATGCATGTGTTTTTCTTTAATTTACAGTATTCATAAGCAATCGCGTCACTCCACTTAGTTAAAAGCCCTTTCTGTTTAAAAAACTCATAGTTATAATTGGCCTCACTATCCTCTAACTTAACTATTTTCACTTTTTTATTATAAAGAAGTGCTGCACTTAAGCGGTGAGCTCCATCGAGTGGTTCATTATTTTTACCAATAGGTAGCAAAGACAAGTTATCGTCAAATCCATTTTCTTTCATTGAGGTCAAGGTTGAGTTATAGGCCTTAAAGAAAGATTGAATTCCCTTTTTTCCTGATCCGTCATCTTCGTCATAATTATTAAAAACCCAAATATGCTCTTCGTATAGTCGGGATCCCCAATCACTAACTAACTTGTTTTCTTTAAATTTCCCATAAATATACTTGGCCATTACATCAAATCTTCTATGATTAACTAGGTCATAAGGATCCACCTCATATACTTTTAGGTTGTTATCCTTGAGTACATTAACCCGTTTACTATTTAGTTTTTTTAATAGGTCTTCTTGTATTAATATTTCCGATTTATTCATTTTACTTTTACCACCAATTAAAGATTAATACGTTCTAAACCAACTGGCTGAGGCAATACATTAATTATTCTTAGCACTTTTTTACTTAATAAAAATAATACATTTACATATGGATGAATACAGAACAAGAAAAGTTGTGTTTTTAAATGTTTATCCTTTTTTGAAGCCTTTTTTAAATGTTCATTATTATTTTTAATATAAGCCTGTATTTCTTTGCGATATACGCTACCTTTATCCATCTTTCTATTAGCTAACAATAAATTATAATGAATCAAACTCATCTTTAATATGGCCCTGTAGGAATCCTCACTTAACTCTTCGTAAAAAGTTTCAATGAAGGAATGTCTTTCTTTTAATCCTTTGATTATATCTAAGTTCCTTGGTGTATATGTTGAAACGATGCTATCTTCTCGTTGATAATAGTAATACAACGGATTATTTAAACAAACGAATGCTTTTACTCTTTGCATAACATGATGAGCCCAAAATACATCTTCAAACAAGGCACCTTTTTTAAAAGGAATATCTTTGATTAGCTTGGTTTTGTAGAGCTTGCCCCAGGCAAAGTTTTTGACCATATTGTTTCTTACAAGTTCATACATTAATGATTTATTATCCAGTACTACAGACAAGGGTTTCTGGTTAAAAACTCTATTGTCAAATAACAAGTGATCATCATATGCATAATAAAAAGCTGATTGCACTACTTCAGCCTGATATTTAACACTTACTCGAACCAGTTCCTCAATCATTTTCCTATCTAACCAATCATCACTATCAATAAAAAGGGTATATTCTCCAGTAACAAACTGCATACCATAATTTCTAGCATCCGATAATCCACCGTTTTCCTTATGGAAAACTTTGACCCGATTATCCGTTATTGCATAGCTTTCTGCAATCGATCCACAATTATCAGGGGATCCATCATTCACAAGAATAACTTCTAAATTTGTATAAGTTTGTTCCAAAATACTTTCTACACATCTTTCAAGATATTGTTCAACCTTAAAAATCGGAACAACCACACTTACTTTATTATTCAAATAGTATCCGCCTACCTTCATAATTTTAAACGGAAAGGAAATGGTGAAGTTGGCCAGATCCAGAGAGCTTGAAATTTCAAAATGATTACTTTTTTATATCCATATTTTGATTCTGCCACTTAATAAATTCAATTAATTGTTTAAAATCTTGAATTTGATGTTTTTCAATTCCCGATTGTTTAAATTCGTTTGCTAAATCAATCCACTCTTTATCTAGTATTTGATGTTCTTCTTCGATTGAACCTGTTTTAATAAGTAATTTTAGATCAACATCCAAAACACGGGCAATCTTTCGTATCACTTGGATGGAGGGATTCTGGTTTAAGTTTCGCTCAATATTACTTAGGTAGGACTTTGAAATACCCGCACGCTCTGCAAGTTCTGATAAGGTAAAGCCCTTTTTCATTCGAATTTCATATATATTTCTTCCTATCATTGGCATATACCCCGTTTTTGTCTTCTAAAATTTTCTTGAGATTAAACATATTTCTTTCTTTCATTCGCTATAGTTACACTATCTTTTATACATTTAATAATTCTCATTTGGTCATCTTCAGTCATATTAGACCCAGAAGGTAAACATATCCCATTTTTAAAAAGGCCTTCGGAGATATCTATTTTTTCACTGTGTGGATAATATTTAACACCCTCGAAAATCGGCTGCAGATGAAGCGGCTTCCAAACAGGTCGTGCCTCAATATTCTCCTCAATTAAGGCTTTTAACAAATCCCCCACAGAAACTCCTGCTTCTTCTTCATTTATTGTTAGGGCTGTAAGCCACCGATTGGATAAAGTATTTTCTAGTTCAGGCATGAAGTAAAAACCAGGTAGATCAGCTAATTCTTGATAGTATCGATTAAAAACATTTCTTCTCGCTTTCACACGTTCATTTAAAATCCCTAATTGGGCTCTTCCAACACCTGCAAGGATATTGCTCATTCGATAATTATATCCAATATTGCTGTGTTGATAATGTGGTGCAGGATCCCGAGCTTGTGTGGCCAAAAAGCGCGCTTTTTTTATTGCTAATATATTGTTCGAAATAAGCATGCCGCCACCTGAAGTTGTGATAATCTTGTTACCATTAAATGAAAAGACTCCAAAATCCCCAAATGTACCGCTTGCTTTCCCTTTATATGTAGAACCGAGGGATTCCGCTGCATCTTCAATGATTGGAATATTGTAATAATTGCAAATGGAAGCTATCTCATCCATTTTTGCACTTTGCCCATACAAGTTCACAACGATGACTGCTTTTGGTAGATTTCCTTCAATTAATGCATCTTTAAATGCCATTTCTAATGCATCCGGTGACATATTCCACGTTTCAGGCTCGGAGTCAATAAATACTGGATTTGCTCCCTGATAAATAATCGGATTTGCACTGGCAATAAAGGTGAGGCTGGAACAAAAAACAATGTCACCCTTTTTTACATCTAATAAAGAAAGAGCCAAATGAATTGCTGCAGTTCCTGAACTAACAGCAACAGCTTCATTGGCTCCTACATATTTTGCTATTTCATTTTCAAAGGCATCAACATTGGGTCCGAGTGGAGCAACCCAATTGGTTTCAAAGGCTTCCTTAATATATTCTTGCTCATTTCCACTCATATGTGGTGATGAAAGGAAAATTCTTTTTTTATTTGTTGTATTTATCAATTAATTCACCTCTACTCTTATTGGATTAACTTTTTTTATCTTGGCAGGAATACCCACTGCTGTACAATGTTCGGGAATATCCGTTATGACCGTCGCCCCGGCACCAACAATTGCCCAGTCACCAACCTTAATGTTCGGGATAATTGTTGCCCCCGCGCCAATATAGCCGCCTTCACCTATTTGGACAGTTCCTGTTAATGTGGTTCCTGGGCAAACATGTGAATAATCACCTATTATACAATCGTGCTCGATTACTGAGCCGGTGTTTATTATAGAATGAACTCCAATTCGTGAATCAGCATTTATTACCGTATGAGGCATGACAACTGTGCCAAAATCAATCTTGGCACTAAGACTAATAACAGCAGATTTATGAATAACAGAAAGATAATTCTCATCAGGAAGGTTTAGTTTCTGAACGATTGATTTTCGAACCTTATTATCACCGATCGCAATGACAAATTTTAAATCATTAAAATGTTCAACCAGTTGTGTAGCAGATGAAATTGGACCGCAATAAATATTTTCAACAAGGCCTACATTATCGTATTTGTCATCTAAATATCCGACAATGTCATTTTCTTGGTCTGATAAAATCATATCAGCGATTACTTTACTGTGACCTCCACGACCAATCACCACAATTTTCATCCATGTCCCCCTCCAACAGTTGAGCTCGATCCCTTAAAGCTTTCCATTGTAGCGTTACCTGGTTGATTTATTCCTTCGGAAGCAGCTACTTTGAAGACAGTTAAATATAGGATTTTCATATCAAGGAAAAAGGAACGATTGTTTACATACCAAACATCCAATTCAAATTTCTCTTCCCACGATATTGCATTCCGTCCATTTACTTGGGCCCAACCGGTTATGCCAGGTTTAACATTATGCCTTTTTGATTGCCTCTTACTATATAAAGGAAGATAATCCATTAACAATGGCCTGGGTCCAACTATACTAATATCACCCTTAATGACATTAATTAACTGAGGAAATTCATCTAAACTATATTTTCTTAGAAACTGACCAAATGGAGTCAGCCTTTCATAGTCTGGTAGTAATTGACCTTTTTGATCTTTATCATTTGTCATGGATCTTAGTTTATATAGGTAAAAAGGTTTTCCAAATAATCCAGGACGCTGCTGTCTAAATAGAACAGGAGATCCTAACTTTACCTTTACCATCAATGCAATAATGATAAAGATGGGGGAGAAAACTGCTAACAAAACTAATGAAACTGCGAGATCAAACAATCGCTTCAATTCATCCCATCCCCTACAATAAATTCTAAAGCTTACATCTCACTTTTTAATGAAATAATTTGTTGTTTAATTTCCTCTATTAATTCTGTTACTCTAATCTTTTCATTTTCCTGAGCACTAGAAATTGTTTTATATAATATTTGTTGGAATTTCTGTTCAGATAATAATTTAGATTCTCCCATTTCTCTACCTCATAAGAATTAATTTAATATAAAAAAATCACCACTATTTACTAAATGGTGATTTTCCTCATTTACTTTTCTATTTTTATATCCGTTGGGGTTTTTCATCTGCCATTTCCATGAATCCTCACACATTTCTTTAATACTTTTCTCAGCCACCCATCCAAGCTCTTGTTTTGCTTTTAATGGATCTGCATAACTAACTGCGGCATCACCAGGCCTTTCATCTACAATCTTATAATGTACCTTTTTCAAAGATGCTTTTTCAAAAGCCTCTACCATTTCTAAAACGCTATAACCCTTACCAGTTCCAAGATTAAATGCATCAATACCTGTTGATTTTGAAACCTTGTCAAGTGCTCTTAAGTGTCCAACAGCCAAGTCTACCACGTGAATATAATCTCTGATACCAGTTCCATCTTTGGTTGGATATTGATTTCCAAATATACTTAGTTCCTTTAGCTTCCCTACAGCAACTTGTGTAATATAAGGCATTAGATTATTAGGAATACCATTTGGATCCTCCCCAATAAGGCCACTCTTATGTGCACCTATTGGATTAAAATATCTCAAAAGAGCAATACTCCAAGCACTATCTGATACATAAAGGTCACGTAGGATTTCTTCAATCATTAATTTTGTTCGACCGTATGGGTTGAATGCTCTTAGCGGGAATTCTTCTGAAATAGGAAACTGCTCTGGTATTCCATAAACGGTTGCGGATGAACTGAAGACCAACTTTTTAACATTATGTCTTTTCATTACTTCACAAAGTACAATCGTCCCTGTAATATTATTATGATAATAATGAAGCGGAATACTAAGAGATTCACCAACCGCTTTTAGGCCAGCGAAGTGTATAACAGCTTCGATATCATTTTCCTCGAAAAGTTGGTCTACCTTCTCCTTATCCAGTAAATCAATATAATACGTTTTAAACTTCTTACCTGTAATTTCACTTATTCTGTTCAGGGATTCTGGTTTACTATTAACAAAATTATCCAAGATGACAATTTCATGACCAGCATTTAACAATTCGGCACATGTGTGGCTGCCTATATAGCCAGCCCCGCCTGTAACAAGTATCGCCATAAAATCATTACCTCCACTATATTCTTACGCCTCAATTAAGCTATATAACTTTTCAATTTCATTTTGGTTCCCATAATCCATTGATAGGACATTAGAAATGAGTTTCCTTTTAAGATCATTATTTTCTATTAATCTTTGAATTCCATTCACAATTCCGGTAATATTTTGTTCAGTAATTAAAGCATCTATTCCATCTCTTGCCTGGCTTTTTGCTGTTGGAAAATTCGTGATGACAACCGGTTTACCTAATATTTGAGCTTCTCTAATCGTCACAGCCTTGCCTTCATATCTTGATGGCTGTACATAAATATCACATGATTTAATATATGGATATGGATTTATTTTTTTCCCCAGCAGGAAGAACCTATCTGTTAGGTCTAATTGATTGATGAGTTCCCTTAAATCAGCTTCAAGGGGACCATATCCAACCACATACCATTCAACATCGTACCCCATTTTTAATAATTCTTTACATGCCTTTATTGCATGATCTAACCCTTTTGCATGTGTTAGGCGCCCAACTGTTAATAGAATTATTTTTCCCGGAGTCTTTTTTATTCCTTCAGGTTGGTCTTTATCCGCTTGCTTCCTAATAAATACTGGAGACAAGATATTTTCTATAACCATTATCTTTTGTTTTTGGTCTGGAAAGATATTTAGGAATGTATTTGAACATTCTTCTGAAACAGCAACAATATTATCCAGTTTATTCCACATCTTTATTTCTAGTTTCTGGTTCAAATGGATATTTGAATAATCGGTATGTATCCATCCAATCTTCTTTTTTGCTTTTACCTTTTCAACTACAAAATGATGTGGCCATAGAAAACCTATGGCCACATCATATTCTTTATTTAATTTTGGAAGAAAGGGATTAGCCATTTCCCAACCATATTGAATAACAAGGTAGCCTGGTTCATCAAAACTTTTTAATTTCCCGTGTATGGAACCAATATATTTTGCCATGATTCTTGAAAGCGCAACTGGATAATGACCATCTTTGGCTATTTGAGCGATTGGCATTCTGAAGGTAGTATACAAAGGAAGTTCTGGTAATAACTTGGGACCAGATGGTAAGAATGGGAGGAATTCTCCTTCATGTTTAAATAACATTAAGTCTACTTCGTATTGGCTGTAATCAATGTGATTTAGTAATCCAATTAGACTTCTTTCTACACCACCTATAGCCAGGTCAAAAGATGTGATTAATATTTTCTTTTTCATGCTATATTCCTCACTAAAATTAATATATTATGGTGCTTTTAAGTCCCGACATTACAGGATTCACCTCAATCAACTAACGCCATATAACTTGATCCAATCATTGACGTTATTTTGAATATTGTAGCCACGTTTGGATATTTCTTCATTAATTAACCTATTGTCTGGTCTCTCCTTATTTAAGGCCTCTTTCACTTCAGAGCACCAAATATCTAAGCCTTTATCGAGACTAACATAGGATGTTAAACCTAATCCCATATCGGTTGTTTTTGGTACTGTATTGGAGATAACACATGGCGTTCCCGCACATTGGGCCTCTAATGCGACAATACCAAACCCTTCAAACTTTGAAGGGAATAAAAATATATCAAATACGTTCATAAGTCTTGGTATATCTTCCCTAACTCCTAAGAACTTTACATTTTTCATTATCCCTAACTTTTGTGCCTCTTTTTCAACCTCTTCTTTTAGTGGACCTTCACCTATTAATAAGGCAACAAAACGATTGTCTTTTTCTAATAATTTTTCAATAATTTTCAAGATAAATAATTGATTCTTTGAATCTGAAAATCGGCCTACATGGCCGATAATCTTGGCGTTTTCAGGTATCTCTAATTCTTTAGAAATACTTTTCCTATGGTTGGTTCTTATATTTGCATATTGGGTGATATCAATACCATTTTTAAGAATATTCACCTTTCCATCATTAATCATATTTTTACCATAAAGAAACTCTGCTGCTTCTTTACTACAACTACAATAATCGGTTGCAGAATATCTAATGATTTTCTGGAGGATTTTTAATATAAGTTTTTCAGAACAACGATTTCCTTTATGCCAATTGTTACTATGGGAATGGCAAATTCTTTTCTTTATCCCACTTATTTTTGCAGCTAAAGCTGGAAACCCACTTTGAAAGTCTGTATGCGAATGAACGGCAATAAAAGGACTAGTGGACATAATTTTCATTAATTCTTTTATATAAGCAAATGGTCCAATCCTCCCCAAACTAGGAATTTTAAAAATCCTTCCCCCTAGCTTAATAATCTCCTGTTCATAATCCCCTTGTTTACTTGAATGTGATATAAAGTCAAATTGAACTTTTGATCTATCCAAATTTCTATATATATTCATGATTAGGGTTTCTGCTCCGCCGCGTTCCATCGAGCTGACAATATGTAAAATTCTCTTTGTTTCTTTTTCCATTAGTTTTATCACCTCCATTGGAGCCTCTTAATGAAGATAGTCGCTTTTATAAATAATGTTCAAAGATATAACACTTTCATAGTAATAATAAAGAAAATAACAGATCAAAAGGACATAATAGATAACCCTTTGATCTTTCTCATCGAAAAGCTTTATAACCCAAGAAATTAGGATTAGTTGATATAGACTAAAATAAATTGAAAATCGAGCAAATATCCAATTTTGGGTTGATACAATCATGAAAACAAAACCGATTATTGACATATTTACAATAAAATCACTTTCAGGGAATATTTTTCGTAATTTTTCTCTCCCAAAGTAGGCTATTACTAGAGGAGCCCCATTCACCATAACCCTCATTATGTTTGCTCCTCCTTCATTAAAATTCTGGTAGTGCCCATACTCGGTGTCTTTGATGGCTGAAAATAATACGGCCGAAAATTTATCAAAACCAAAAACAATGACAACTGAGCATAATAAAAGGATAAAAGTAGCTCTTGACCATGCTTTATATCGAACAAGAAAATATATTGGAATTAATACTAAAGCACTCTCGTGAAACGTGGAAGCGAAAAGAACAACTAACAGGTATCTCATCCAACTGCCATTAATTAAAAACTTTGTTGCAGCGAATATAATCGCTGCAGCTAGACATTGTCTCATTCCATTCATGGATGTTAAATATAATCCACCAGCAATATAAATATACGTACTTAGTTCAAACATTCTCGAGTACTTATACAGAACAATAACAATAAGGATATTTGTAATAATGGCAGTAGTAAAAATCAAAATCTGAGGATCATCAGAATAACTTTTTAGAATCCTTTGTAAAACACCAAACCCCATGTCTTTCTGGGATTGAATATATTCCCAAGAAAAATCATTCATTTCATAAATATGCTTATAAAAAAACGTATCGCCAATATTGGATCGAAGACCTGAAATCAAAGCAAGGGATAACATTACACCAAATGCCAAGAGTTTATTTGGCTTTATCGGCACTGAAGAATACATTCCTGGTGAAGCAACAGCAAAGTATCTTGAAAAAAATGACAAAATAAAAACTATGGCAAGATTAATCCATAGAATAGTCATAAATATTATATTCCCTTCCGTAACTTTTATTTCAATTAGAGTTTTCAGTAATGTTTAACCTGCCTCCGGTTGAGTTGCCTTTGCATTAATATAAAAGTATAATAAAATGCCGAAAGGAATTGCCAAAAAAGTAAGGCCTTTAACTGGTGTATCACTTAAAAGTTTCCAATTCTTTATCATTAGATTACTTGAAACATAGTGTATGGCCTGCCTAAACTTAAACGAGAAACTAGTAAATGGTAACTTCATTAACTCTAAACGGTAGAAAGCAAAGCCTCTTGGATTCTTACGATACTGATTAAACATATTTAACGAAGATCCATCAGGAAGATATTCCACGCAACAAAGCACTTCATTTAATAATAACAATTCATATTGCTTATCGAGCATATAGTATTTGTAGGCCAAGCCTACGTATTTTTCGTTTTCAAATAAAGGGTATGGATACTGCTTTGTTAATTCGGTTCGATAAACAAGCTTTTTGTCACCCGTAACACCATGTTTGCTATATAAATCAAACAATGTAGAGCTTTGAAGATTTTCAGGTAATTTCGTTCCTATTATTGTATTGTTAGTATAGGAGTCTAGACCAATTATTCCACTGACTCTGTTACTACCGTACATTTTCCAAAAGTTAGTAATTTTTTCAATGGCTTTTTCAGGCATGTAGTCATCAGAGTCAATACACACATTTAATTCAGTTTCAATGAGCTCATATGCTGTATTATGAGCCCCATGCATACCCTGGTTTTTTTGCCAATGATATTTAATCTCTATCTTGTTCTCCTCAATCCAGCTGTTTACTAACTCCCTCGTATTATCAATTGACCCATCATCAATTATTAACCAAACAAAATCTTTACACGTTTGACGAAGAAGGCTTTGATAACATACATTGAGGCAATATGCTCGATTATAAGTCGGAGTAAATACAGTCAATAATTTCATTTTATTCACCCCGATATACTTAAGTAAAAGTCTTCAATATTGCTTGCAGTTTCCCTTATGTCATACCCTTGTTTTGCAATTGCACTAGTAATATTTTTTCTACCCAACTGCGTAGATGAAATTCCCTTGATTTTTTCGATCCATAAACTTTTATCTGATAATGGAATAAAATCAACTAAATTACTTCCTAAATCAACTTCTCGAGATATATTATCAGATATTAGACATGGTAATCCGGATCCCTGGGCTTCAATTAATGAGACAGGTAAACCTTCATGTAAAGAAGGAAATACAAATACGTCAAAAGCTTGTAGTAAACGCTGTATATCACTTCGAATCCCAATAAACCTTACCTTATCCTTTAAATTCAAATACTCAACCTGTTTCTCCATATCTAAACGTAACGGCCCATCTCCAACTAATATTAATATGGAATTCTGGTTCACCTTGTTAAATTCGGAAAAGATATCAATAAGGTATGTATGATTTTTCTGATGAGCAAATCTACCTACATGCCCTACAATAAATACATTTTTATCTAACTTTAATTCTTTTCTTATCTCTTCCCTAACTTTTTGAGAAAATACAAATTGTTCACATTCAATTCCATTTTTTAAAATTTTAGTAGAGTGTGATTTTTTCTTAAAAAGCCACTTAGCAGCGTAATTGGAGCATGCAATAAAATTTGTTGTATTTTTGAGGATAAAATTCCCAGCATACCACTTATATACTTTTGAAGCGATCCCTCCCTCGCTACTAGTATTATGGCTATGGGAAATGCGGATAGGTATACCAGCCCGTTTGGCTTCACGGAGAACTAAACCAGACATCTTATCCATGTGTGAATGAACAATTTTATATTGATTATTTGAGATAAAAAATTTATTTAGTTCTTTGACGTATTTAAAATGACCTACTTCCGAGATATATTTGATTCTGTGGATCTTACCGCCCATTTTTAATATTTCATTATCAAATACCCCTTCTTTACATGTAAGAAAATCAAATTGAACCTTCGATCTGTCTATATTCCGATATAGATTCATAATCAAGGTTTCAGCACCACCACGATTCATATTGACAACCACATGTAAGATCCTTAATGGATTGCCCAAATTACTTCCTCCATTTCACCCATATAATTTCTATAAATCCGGCTCTTTTCTTCAAGAACTTTTTGGATACAAAATATAGATAGAATCTTGTTCCGTCCTTCTATTCCAAATTTGGTTTTAAGATCACTATTATTTGCAAGAATCTTTATTTGTTCTGAGAAATCCTTTGAATTATTCCTTACTAACCAACCGTTCTTGCTATTTTCAATTAGTTCTCTATGGCCCCTGTTATCATTTGCTATTACTGGCAATCCACAGGCCATTGCTTCCATAATATTTACTGGAAGCCCCTCTCTAAGACTAGAGGCAACTGCTATATCACTCAACTTTAGTAAGATATCAATATCATTCCGATACCCAAGGAAGTCAACCATTTCATCGACGCCTAATCTATGAGAGAGTTTTTGGCATTCTTGTAGTTGAGGTCCGACTCCAGCAAGTAATAGTTTAGCATTCGGAACTTCATCTTTTATTAAGGCTAATGATTCAATCAGTAATTTTTGATTTTTATTCATATTAAATTCGGCGGCGTAAAACATTAAAAAATCTTGAGTATTATACCCAAGTCCTTTTCTTAAAACAGATTTATATGTTTTATCAACTGGCTTATAAAAGTCTGTATTCACCCCAACGCCATGTATATGTTCAATAACTTTAGCTTTAAACCGATGATTCTTTGAAATGGTAAAATCTTCTTTATTAATCGTAATCAGGCAATCAGTATACCTTGAGAGGGTTCTTTCAATTGGATAATAAAGCATCCAGTTTGTGAGTGGGGCACCTTTACAGAAATGGAACCCATGGGCTGTATACAATACCTTAGTTCCATTTTTTCTCGCCTCCCTTGCTGCTAACCTAGTAAGAACTCCTCCCATCGGTGTGTGGCAATGGATTATTTTATACTGATTATTATCGATTATTGATTTAAGTTCTTTATAAGCCAACATATTTTTTTTATTAAAAGGAGATCGTTGAATTGGAATATTATATTTTCTGTCTACATATGGAAGTTTAATATCACCACGTGCTACTACATGTACTTCCCATCCTTGCTCTTTAAACCACTTCAAATATGGCAAATGGAAAGCCTTGAAATGAAAATCCACGGTTGCACAAAAAAGCACCTTTTTATGCATTTTAATCATCCACTTTCTATTTAAATCTAGCTGGAGGAAATCTTGTAGCTGTAGCAGCTATAATTGTTTTTTAGCATTGATTTCTTACATTCCTCTAAACTGGAACTGATAATTTTGATTTTTGAATCGCCTTATAGTTAGCTAGGTTAATCAATCTTTTCCTAATTTCCTCATTTTCAAGGTTTGAGTATGTTGAGATAATCTCTTCTATTTCTTGTATTAATAGTTCAGAAGTTTTCCCAATATAAATTTTTGGATAAATTTGCTCTTCATGGACTTCATCCTCTTTTAATAATTCTTCAAAAAGCTTTTCCCCTGGCCTCATTCCAGTAAACTCTATCCCTATTTCATCAATGGAATTTCCTGATAGTTTAATTAGATTTTTAGCCAAGTCAACAATTTTCACAGGATCACCCATATCTAAAACAAAGATTTCTCCTCCTTTAGCAAGTGAACCGGCTTGAAGTACTAGCCGCGATGCTTCCGGAATTGTCATAAAGTACCGAACCATATCAGGATGAGTGACCGTGATAGGCCCTCCACTTTCAATTTGTCTTTTAAACAAAGGAATGACACTTCCCCTACTTCCTAAAACATTCCCAAAACGAACAGCAACAAATTTGGTATCACTTACACCGTCCATATACTGGATAATCATTTCGGCAAGCCTTTTGGTCGAACCCATTACACTCGTTGGATTCACTGCTTTATCCGTTGAAATCATGACGAATGTTTTTACTCTATTCCAACTAGCTGCCTCAGCCGCGTTCATCGTTCCAATTAAATTATTTTTTACGGCTTCTTCAGGATTAGCCTCCATTAGTGGAACGTGCTTATGTGCAGCTGCATGATAAACTGTATCAGGTTGATATCTACTCATAACAAGCATCATTTTCTTTGCATCCTGTAAATCTGCAATTACTGGAATAAATTCAATTGTTGTATTCTTGAAGGTCTCCTTTAATTCCATCTCAATCGAATAGATGCTATTTTCACCGTGACCTAGCAAGACTAACTGACAAGGATTAAATTTTGAGATTTGTCGGCATATTTCTGAACCAATCGAGCCACCAGCCCCAGTAACTAAAACTACTTTACCTGTGATATTTTCAGAAATACTATTAATATCTAACTCTACTTGCTCTCTTCCCAGTAGATCCTCTACCTGAACATCCCGAAACTGTTTAATAGATACTTTTCCTGTCATCAGGTCCTCAAGCATGGGAAGAATTTGCGTTTTCGCACTTGTTTTTGCACATTCCTGAAAAATCATATTTAATTCCTTTTTACTAAGTGACGGAATGGCTATGACAATATTGTCGATTTCATACTCTAGGACAGTAGCTTCAATCACTTTAATTCCTCCAATGACTGGTAATCCTAAAATATCAAGTCGATGTTTTTTTTCATCATCATCGATAAAACCTATTGGCATTAGATCAGCATCATTATTTTTTAGAAGTTGCCTTGCAACCATCATTCCTGCAGATCCCGCACCAACAATAAGAGTTCTCTTTTTATTACCTACTTTATCGAGGTATGAATCCCTAAACATTCTCCAACAAAAACGTGAACCTCCGATAAAAGACATGTTGAGTAACCACGTTACAGTGAGTAATCGGAACTGTATTTCTCGGACAAAGAGTTGCTGGACAACAGCTGCAAATAGGATGGAGATTGTTATAACCTTTAAAATACTAAATAACTCACCAACACTGGCATATTCCCAGGCTTTTTTGTATAGATGGAATTTGAATGAAAGAAAATAATGACTTAGTAAAATTACAACAGAACTTAATACAATTGGAAAAGTAACTACATGAAAAGTTCCATTGACGAGGAAACGGCTAAAGAAAATAGCCGTTAAGACAATACACGAATCAATAAATATGAATAAGGACAATCTTTGTCGATAAGTCATTCTGTCCCCCCCTTTTATAAAGAATTTTTTTATAAAATACTCTATTCAACTTTCATACTTCTTAATTTGATAGCATTTTCTATTAACTTCCTTATTTCTTCAAGCTGATTTTTTGGTGCATCTTGCTTAATGTACCTAACTGCTTTTTAATTGATTTAGGATAATTATCAATGTTCTTCATTTTTTCAACTCCTTAAAATATAAAAATGTTAATTAAATGATCTTCATAAAGAACACATAATTAACATTTTTAGTTAATTTTTCGGGCATCTAACCCGTCCTCACATCACACTACCGACGACCAGCGTCTAAGGTCAAAGACCCACAGCATGACCGAGTACCCCCATCGATAACGGCAAGGAGACATCACCAGAATTTGTTTTAATTTTAATAAACAACAAAAAATTCTAAATAACGAACAAAAATCAAAAAAATTTTTAACTAATCTACTTCCCGATATGGATTTACTATTTGTTCATAACCACCCCAACTAATTTTGCTTTTGCAAATTCTAACACCTTTTTAGCCTCAGCTGCTCTTTCAAATTTTGTTTTACCGTTTTGAATGACCAATATAACTCCATCACATTGATTTGCTAATAGTTTTGTATCTGTTACCTCTAGAAGTGCATTGGAATCTATTAATATTGAAGCATATGATTTTAACGCCGTCTTCAGAAGTTCCTCCATCCTATGAGAGCCCAATAATTCAACTGGATTATACTGGATAAGCCCACTTGATAAAAGATCTAATCTTCCGATTTCTGTATGTTGAATAGCCTCATAGAAAGATACTTTTCCAGTAAGAACATCTGTTAACCCTGTGGAGTTAGACGTCTTAAAAAAGGTATGCAAAGCAGGTCTCCTTATATTTGCATCGATCAAAAGAACCTTCTCTTTCTGTTGTGCCATTGAAACTGCCAGATTAGCTGCAGTAGTTGACTTACCTTCACCATCACTGGGTGATGTTATTAGGAATATCCGACTTTTTTCTTCTGCCATAGAAAATTTAATATTTGTTTGAATCGTTCGAAATTGCTCTGATATTCGGGATTCAGGATGGGAGTAGGTAACGATGGTCCTTTTTTTAGATGCTGACAGTGCTTTTCGTTTATTTATTACCAATGCTCTCACCCCTTATTTCTAAATCATACTGCATATGACTGGTTTTTCTTTTAACACTTCTTTTGCTTACTTTTGGTACCCTTCCCAATACAGGTAACCCAAGCAATAATTCAATCTCTTGTGTTGAACGAATCCTATCATCTAGGGACTCTAATAAAAACGCTAATCCTATTCCAACTATTATCCCACCAACAACCGCTATAAATAACTTATTATTGTTACTTTGATTAATAGGTGATGTGCTTACTTTAGCATCCGATAATAGCCTTACTTTGTCTTCACCGATTATATTTGGTACTTCATTCCTAAATACTCGGGCTGTTTTATCCGCTATTTGTGCAGCTAAAGTAGGATCCTTATCTACTACACTAATACTTACTACCTGTGATCCATCAACACTCTCAACACTTATTTGACCTGCCAATTCCTCAGCGGATTTATTAAGAGCTAGTTCTTGAATCACTTTTTCTAAAATGATTGTGTCTCTAATTATTACCTGAAGAGTTTTTCTAGATTCTTCATCTGCACCTATTATGATCCTGGAGGAAGATTGAAAGAGTGGAATAGTGGTGGTGTTATTTTGTATTACCCCTACTAAACTAGCAAGAATCGTAACTACAATGATTAACCAAAATCTCCTCTTAAGAACTTGAAATATTTCTTTTAAATTAATTTCCTTAGCTCGTTTTTTGTCGACTTTGTTATACTGATTCATTAAACCACCTTATTGTAAGACATTAAGTAATAGGGTTTACTTATTTGTTCTAAATGAAGAACACCCTTATTAAAAAACCTCAATTATCTAAGTAGGAAACACTCCTTATTTATGTAATAAGGATATATACCTATCTAATATTTATATATATCATGTTAGTTCTTTAAAAAGAACATGTCAATAATATTATTAAAATAGTTTAATTTTTCTTATAAAAAACGAGTACATTGCAATAACATTAAACACTGACCTCCATTTGTTTCCTAAGCAAACTACTAAACATTCCTCTCTTTTCATTTGCAAGTTGGTTGAATTCCCCTTGTTGAATAATCTCACCATGATCCAACACAATAACTTGATCTGCATTTCTTATGGTAGATAGTCGATGGGCTATAACAAGGATAGTCATCGTTCCCTTTAACCTTTCAAGAGCCTCTTGAATTTTAGATTCATTTTCTGTATCTAAGGCACTAGTTGCTTCATCAAGTACAAGGATAGATGGTTTTCGTAGAACTGCACGTGCTAAAACAAGTCTTTGCCGTTCCCCTCCTGATAACTTTATACCTCGATCTCCAATGAGAGTATCAAGACCATTTGGTAACTTTTTAATGAATTCAGCTGCTGCGGCAAATTCTAGTGATTCCCAGATATCCTCTTCACTTGCATTTTGATCAATAATTAACAAATTTTCTCTTATGGTGGCATTAAATAGAAATGGATCCTGAGGTACATAGCTAATTGACCGTCTTAACTCAAGTAATTTATTATGAGTTAGAGGATTACCGTCGATTAATACTTGACCATTCTCAGGTTGATTGAGGCCCATTAACAAATCAATTAAAGTACTTTTCCCAGCACCTGACCTACCTACAATCGCAGTCATTCGATTTGCAGGTACCAGTAGATTTATATTTTGCAATGCATTTGTTGGTTCAGCAAGATTGTATCTGAAACTTACGTTTCTACACTCCACCCCTTTCTTTAATGAGATAGGTTTTACAAGATGAAGTTCCCCCTCATTTAGCTCCTTAGATTCATTACATTGGTTTTGCAATTCGATTAATGCTTTAAAGGAAGGGATAATTGATCCTAATTGTTCCAAATTAGATTGTATCCCGCTAAACCTTGGCCATAACCTGGAAAAAATGACGATAATTAGCATTAACTGTGCGGGTTGTGCTTGAAATATTTTTATCGAAAAAAACATAAAAGCTGCTATCAAAAAAGCTGAAACAACCTTGTATATAAATTGAGATATTGTATTCAATTTAACTAACTTTATTCTATTTTCCTCCATTTTTTGGCTTAAGGCCCGAAACCACTTTAAATGAGATTCCTCTAGCATGTTACTTTTAATATCCTTGATTCCATTAAAATGGTCAGTAATACCTGCAATATACCTTTGGGAGAGGTCGTAGGTTTCCTTTCCCAATTTATTAGATTTATTTATTAATTTCCGGGAAAAAAAGATAATAGCTATTCCAAATAATAGGACAAATACTGTCAATTGTGGAGATAACCAAAATGCTATCCCTAACTGAATCATTGTAAATACAAGAGACGTTAGAAATTGAAGAAACATATTTGTTCCAGCACTAACGAGTGTTATTTCATTTGTCATTAAATTAATAATATCTGACTTTCTTTTATTTAGGAAAAACGCCCAATTCGCTTGAAGTAAAGACTTATAGATATCTTCTCTTAAATCACGAATAAAGTTTTGTTGGATTTTTACATTTAAGATTGTTTGCTTTCTCTGGAAAAAGCTCTGCCCGACAATTAATAAGATATATGCACTCAAAATGAAAATTAAACTCAATGATTTTGGAAATATATGAAAAAATGTAGACAACCAAGATATTGACGGAGCTGAATTAGAGTTTACATCGATTATTCCACTAAGATTTATCAAAGGTATTAATAATAAAATACCAACCCCCTCAAATAAACTGATCAATACCATTCCTACTAAGTTTAAATATAGAATTCGGCCTGATAAGGAATGTAAACGTTTTGTAAAATAAAAAACCTGTTTCATAACCATATCCTCCTATGATAGTGCATGGTACTTGGTTTTCCTCCAAGCCCATAAAAAGGGACGTAGAAGAAAATATAAAAAGTGCAAGTAATTGGGTAAGGGCAATGTTTGGGCATCTTCAGGGTATGGATACAAAAAACTCATAATAAAGAAAAACCTTTGCTTTTTAGACATTAAACAAAATAAATGACGTTTATGATATTTTGCTATATCCTTAGGAACAGGTTCATTATGTAGATTCACCATTTTTTCTAAATAAAAGACAGCATCCTGAGCTAGTCTTTTTGGGCGGTTACCTGTAATAAATGTTTTCATTTCTTTTGTAATAGGAGTGCCTAGTAATTGTGATGTTAAAAAAACAGCCTGTCCCCCAACATCGAGGTAATTATACTTTTTTAATAAATTTATAAGTTCTCTCCAATTAGTACCTTGTCTTAAGATTTGATTTATATCTAATAACCAGCGCAGGCGAGACCAACCATGACGTGCACCATGAGAAACAAGAAATAAAAATAAATCCTCTCTTCCCAAATAATAGACAGGATAACTTGTTAATGAACTTATTCGTTTCCTCTTCCACAAATCCTTAAAGCGTGGCTCTTTCCCGGGACCAGGGTTTAATCTCCAATGAATTTCTAGTTTAATCTTTTTTTGAGGATGTACGTATGTAACATGATGATGTCTCCACTTCCAATCATTTAGTACTGTTTTAATATAGTCATCTTTTTCATAACCATTTTTTTTTAGAAGTTCTTCTGCTTTGTTCAAATCATTTATTGAAATTAGAAAATCTAAATCTCCAGATGTTCGAAGGGAAACATCACCATAAAGATCTTCACCAAGTATCGGACCTTTTAAAAAAAGGAGACGTATATTATTATCATTGAATAATTTACCAACTTGCTCCATCTCAGCGCTAAAGCCCAGCATTTGGTATGTATTCATCATGTATGTTTGGCTAATTGTCTGAACTACATACGGAGGAATCAAACTTTTATTAATCTTTTTCAATTTACTATTTAATAGAGGAAACACACGATGGTGCATGGTTAATTCAAGAAATAACTCCCAATTTGCAGCTTCTAGTCTTTTCTTTAGGTCAGCTGGATCATGTTCAACATCTTCCATCTTTAAAATATCTATAATTAGCTGTAGTTCCATAGGGATTTGAGAAACATTGAGACTGAAATTGTTCTCCATGGCTGACTCCTTTATTATTTTATCAACGTATTTTTTTTCCAAATTTGCTTACAACAACAAATTGGTCCATAACTTCTGCACCTGTTATGTAGAAAGGGCCACTGCGCAGCCATGCGTGAGCAATCAATTTTCCAGTCTTATCTTTTGCAGTCCCTAAGTATATGGTACTTTCTATGTGGCGCCTTTCCAACATTTTCATTGCTGCAATTGCCTTAACTAGACACATGCTTTCCCAAAAAGTATAACGACTCATTAAATTAACTGCTTCAGAAACATTTTTAAGAAGCTGTTTTTTAGATTCATCTAAATTTAAGGATGTTTCATTCATGTATTCACCTAATGAAGGAGCAACCTTTGCAAAAGACATACTTTTAAGTATACGAGCCCAACCCAGTAGAAAAAAAGCCTCGATTAAAAGTAACTTAAAATTCATACTCAATAATAAAAAAATTCTTACCATTCTCAACACTTTCATTAGCTGCTCCTTACTTATATTTAAAATTAGGTTGCTAGATTATATACTATCATTTATTTCAATTAAGCCTTCTTCTAATAATAGTTCCAAAAAAGAAATCACTTGTTCCTCACATTCGGTCTGAGTTACATTAAAATTTGATAGTAATTTTGTCACCAATTGATTAACTGAAGTCTCTTCCGCAATAAGATCCCAAATACCCCCACCAATTTCACCTAAGTTATAGTACTTTCCGTTTTTAACACTTAGCATCACTTTTTCTCCACCCATATTACTAACAAGATTTCCTTTGATTTGTATAACGGAATGACCTAATGAGATATTTCCACTTCTAATCATTGCTTATTCTCCTTTGCTGATTGTTTTTAATATTTGCGAAACTATTTGAGTGGAACTTGCTCCAGAAACAGGACGATGTATTTGGTAAATGTCTATCTTATCAACAATTTTTGCTGTTGTCTTAAAGTGCCAATCCATGATCCCTAAATTTTGAATAAAACAATTTTGATAAGTATTGTAGTAAAGTGTATAAAATCGTTCTAAGTTATTGATTGGACAAATTTCAAATTCATTATTCTCAGTTTTTATTAGTTCAAACACTCCTGCAAGGGGAATTTGCTCAGAAATAAACTTCGAAGCCACTGGAATACAGTACTTATTTTCCCTACCATATATTGGTCGATAGTCATTAGATTCCATTCCAAGAATATTTAGACTATCTTGCCATAGCTTTTGCTGTGGATATGATGGAGTTACATATGGAATAGAGTCATTCTGTGATAACGTTATTGCTATTACGTCGTCACTAAGAAGTTGATATCCGTGATTCAAGAATGCGGATGCCGTTGTAGACTTCCCAGCTCCAGAATTACCCACAAAAGCATATGCTTTTCCATTAATAGCAACCGCACTTCCATGTAAAGGAAATACTTTTCTTTGCATTAATATTGCACCCATACAGGTTCCAAGAATATAAAGTCTTATCACGTCTTCTTCATTTTCTTTCAAAGGTGAAACCGAAATTCTATTTCCATCTTGGATAGAGAAAGTTGCAACATCAGGAACTTGAAACATCACTAGATTTTCTTTAATAACAAAAGCATTATTATAATCCGATAATTCGTACCATTCTTTAGTTAAATCCTCTATTTTCACTTCAATATCGATTGATTCTACCTTATTCTTTATATGAGGTAATTCAGGTAAAAGAATCTCACTTATGACAGAAAAACCAAAGGCCTTATAAACCACTTGTTTTTTAGTTTCTATCACTCTATTCACTCCAATATTTCAAAGGTTATGTTAAAAGCCCTTATCATCTCTTTAATCATAAGGGCTTTTAACATGTATACTTCTATAAAAAAACTGGATCTACAAGGTTCCTTATGTACGGTACCCTAGCAGATTGAATTATGAAAAAACATTTAACTAAATCTGTTCTTACTTTTTTTCTAACTCTTAACAGAAAGTTAGATCAGCTTTTGGAGTGTTTTCTGGAAAAGCTGCATCAGTAAAATCCCCATCTTTTCCAAGCATTGTCATTTTTACATCAAGCACTTGTAATTCTGGTTTCTGCCATTCTTTTTTCATCTTCTCACCTCCTTTCAAGGAAATTTTTTTATAAATCGGTATATAATTAAACTGCGCATTAAAATTTTATATTCTGGATCAGTGGCATATTCAGGCTTTGGGCCTTCTTCAACCTTTAGTAATGCTCTCTTTATCACTTGACGATCTAAAAATTTCAATACTCTTTTATCTTCAATAAGTTGATGTAGTTCATCCTTAAAATCATTCCAATATGGAATCATCCGATGAACCCAATCAGCCCCCTGGACCCCCCGAATACTTTGGTTTAATCGAACCTTGTCAGGTAAATAGTTTTCTGTGGATCTTCTTATAAGAGCCCGATCCATGCCATTTTGAACATATTGATCTTCTGGAACAGATAGGCAAAAACGTACAACACGTATATCATTTGTTGGATCCCGCTTTGATAGTAAGTAACGTAATGATAGTTTTGCAGCAAGAGTATTCCCTGCATTCCAGATAAACATATTCTCAAAATGCCTTTTTCTTTCAGTATATATAGTTGATGTAGGAAACCATCCAGATTTTTCTATGCCATATTTTTTTAGCTTGTTATAAATATCAGTATGATTGGCAAATTCCGTATTAATTATTGTAGGAAGTTTATAAGGAGTACCTTGCTGAAAAAATTTGTCTATAACCGGAAAACCTACTCTAACAATATCCGGTAACCTACGTAATCTTGCTCCGCCAACCTTTTTACAATATTCATCTAATTCTTGATAAAGGCGGTACCATTTTAACCTCTTTAAAAGCATCGAATAGTAATCCATGGCGTAGCCCCAAGAAATACTGAAATTCCCTCGATCACCGTTTAATAATAACCCTACTCCTTCCTCACTGGCTCTCTCAAACATTCCCTTTAACCAGAAGGAGTTCTCAAAAAACTTGTATGGCATCTCCAAAACTTCCAGTAAACTGTCGATTTCTAAATATGAATTCCTTCCATCAAAATCCAGGTAGGAATCTTTTATACCCCCAACATGTTGTACAGTTGATTTAATAAATGGTCTTTCATCAGCCAATAATTGCTTTGGTGTAAAATCTACAAAGTCTTTTGGAGGGATGTAACTAAAGGTATGTAAATTTTTATTACTTTCCCGCATAGCTTTTGCGGCGAAGCTAACAACAGCTCCCGAATCTAATCCACCGCTTAGTTGTGCCCCCACATTGAGATGAGTACGTAATCTTGAGGTGACTGCCTTTTGGAAAACATCTTGAAAGGCTTCAACATATTCTTCATCTGATTTTAGATTTAATTGTTTTTCAGGTATTAAATTACAATATCTAGTAAACTTAATTTTATTTCCAACTAACGAAATGCTATGAGAAGGAGGTAGTTGTTCAATATTTTTATATGGTGTAATTGATGTATTTACCGCATCAATCGTTCCCGCCAATACCAAGTATTCAGCAAGCCACTGCTCATTAAGTTCCATCTCAATATCAGGTAATGATAGTAGTGGATGTATTACTGTACAAAATGCAAATCTCTGTTTATACCGATAAAAATAAAGGGTTCGTGCCCCAGAAAAATCCCTCGCACCAAAAAGTTTATGTTTTCTCTCATCCCAAATCATGAATGCAAAATCCCCAATTAGATATTTCGGAGATTCCTCTCCCCATTTATGATAAGCAAGCAAAATTAGTTCACTGTCAGTGATTTCTTTTCTTTTCCTTTTATCAACTTGTAATCTCTCAAACAATTCATCTCGATTATCTATAATCGCATCAGCTGTAATGGCTAACTTCCGTTCATGGTCATAATAAGGAAGCTTTTCACCAACAGACTCCGGTGTAATCCACTGTGCATGACAGCCAAGAAAGACTTTGTCGTTATGCCAAGTTTGAATATCATCTGCCGGATATTTTTCTAATTCTTTCATCATCCGGTTTCCGTGCTCTAGATTGATTGGTTCATCGTTTAAATGATATATTCCGGCTATAGCGCTCATCTTTTCCTCCTGCTATACATTTCATCAGTTTTACAATTTTTTAATCGAATTATAGGTTCACTAAATAGAACACCAATTCCATAATTAACTAATAGAAATTATTTTAATTTAATTTCCCAAAACTATGGTATAATTTTATCAACTTTATGTATCACAACTAATAAATTAGCACTGCATAATACCTATAATAGTTCTTTATTAAGAACAATTTATAACCTTATAATAAATCCATAAACTACCACTGTCAACAAGTTTTCAATTAACTATTTATATATTTTTTTATAAAGAATTTCCGTCTAGTTTCTTCATTATTATGTTTTACTTTAAAAACGATTTGACATAACACGAATTTTGTAGTAAATTTTATAAATAATCTAAATAATTGTTTTCTTATCAAGAGAGGTTGAGGGAAGGGCCCTGCGACACCTCAGCAACCTTCAATGTTTATTCTCATTGAAAAGGTGCTAAGTCCTGCAAATTTACTAATTTGCTAGATAAGAAGAATGACAAGTGCGTTGTGCATACAAAAGTCTTCTTCTTATAAGAAGACTTTTTTTATTTATCAAAAAGCTTTATTACTCAATCGCGTTAATGTGAAATATTATATTAATTTTTTTATTACTAAGGAGTGTCCGTTATGTACAAAATCGATACGAAACTTGCCCAAATAGGTAACCGAAGTGAAACAACTACTGGAACGGTTAACCCACCTGTATACTTTTCAACGGCCTTCCGCCATGAGGGTATTGGCCAATCAACTGGCTTTGACTATACGCGAACAGGAAATCCAACACGCCAGCTCCTTGAGAAAACTATTGCTGATTTAGAGAATGCGGATCAGGGATATGCATGCAGTTCTGGTATGGCGGCCATTCAACTGATCCTTGCACTATTTGAATCTGGTGACGAATGGATCGTCAGTGAAGATTTATATGGAGGTACCTACCGCCTATTAGAAAAGGGATATAAAAAATGGGGCTTAACGACTCAATATGTGAATACCTGTTGTCCGGATGAGATTGAAAAGAAAATTACCCCGCAAACAAAAGCTATTTTCTTAGAAACACCAACCAATCCGCTCATGCAGGAATCTGATATTGCGGCAGTTTCAAAAATTGCAAAGCAGCACGGATTATTATTAATCGTGGATAACACTTTCTATACGCCACTCCTGCAGCAGCCGATTACACTTGGTGCGGATATTGTCATCCACAGTGCAACGAAATACTTAGGTGGACATAATGACGTCCTTGCCGGCCTTGTTGTTGCAACTGGGAAAGAACTTTGTGAAGCATTGGCCTTCCACCATAACGGTGCTGGAGCGGTGCTAAGTCCCTTTGATTCTTGGTTATTAATGCGCGGAATGAAAACATTGTCTCTTCGGTTGGAACGACATGAAAAAAATGCAAAAAACATCGTCGAATTTCTTTCGGAGCATGATGCGGTGACAGATGTCCTTTACCCTGGCCGAGGTGGAATGGTTTCTTTTAGGATCAAAGACGAAACTTGGGTTAATCCATTTTTACAAGGTTTAAAGCTTATTAGTTTTGCGGAAAGTTTAGGTGGGACAGAAAGCTTTATTACCTATCCGGCAACACAAACACATGCGGATATTCCAGAAGAAGTTCGAATTCAAGCAGGCGTTTGTAACCGGTTATTACGTTTTTCCGTAGGACTTGAGGATTCACAGGACATAATAGAAGATTTAGAAAAAGCATTTATCCATGTTCAAGAAGGAGTGATTGCCTAATGTCACACGATCAATATACTTTTGAAACCAGACTCCTTCATAATAAGCACAAAATTGATCCAGTAACTGGAGCGGTTAGTGTACCGATCCAGCATGCATCAACCTTCCACCAATCGGACTTCGATCAGTTTGGCAAGTATGATTATGGCCGCAGTTTAAATCCGACAAGAGAAGCACTTGAAGATGTGATTGCAGAACTCGAAGGTGGAATCAAAGGATTTGCCTTTTCATCTGGGATGGCGGCCATTTCAACAGCGTTCCTCTTGCTTTCTGCAGGTGATCATATTGTTATTACAGAGGATGTGTATGGCGGGACATTTCGGATGGTCACGCAAGTTCTCACCCGACTTGGAATTGACCATACCTTTGTTGATATGACAAATTTAGAGGAAGTAAAAGAAGCTATTCAGCCGAACACAAAAGCGTTTTATGTAGAAACACCATCGAATCCATTAATGAAAGTGACTGACATACGAGCAATAAGCAACCTTGCAAAGGAGACGGGTGCATTAACATTCGTCGATAACACGTTCCTTACCCCTTCACATCAAAAACCATTAGAGCTAGGTGCGGATGTTGTCCTGCACAGCGCGACGAAATTTTTATCTGGCCATAGTGATGTTGTTGCGGGACTTGCAGTCGTCAATGACGAATACCTGGCGAAAAGATTAGGCTTTTTACAGAATGGATTTGGGGCCATCTTAGGCGTTCAAGATGCATGGCTAGTATTAAGAGGAATCAAAACACTGCACGTACGCTTGGAACAATCTCAAAATTCAGCTATCAAACTAGCAGAGTTTTTAAATGCTCACCCGCTTGTTGATAAGGTCCATTATCCAGGACTGGAAAGTCACCCGCAATATCACATTCAGAAGAATCAAGCTGCTGGACCTGGAGCAGTCCTATCTTTTGAATTAGCAAATGAAGATGCATTGCGAACCTTTTTAGCAAACGTGGAAATACCTGTTTTTGCTGTCAGTCTTGGAGCGGTAGAATCTATTCTCTCTTATCCGGCAAAAATGTCCCATGCTGCGATGCCTCAAGAAGATCGAGAAAAGCGCGGGATTACCAATAGTCTTGTTCGTTTATCGGTTGGACTAGAAAATCCTGATGATTTGATAAAGGATTTTTCACAGGCTCTAGAACATGTTCGTAAGAATCATTTGGTACTACAACAAGGAGAATCATCATGAGCTTTTTAGAAAAATTAAAAAATCAAATCTTAATCGCCGATGGCGCCATGGGAACCCTATTGTATTCCTACGGTAAAGATAGCTGTTTGGAGGAATTGAATCTTTCCCAGCCAGACCACATCCGATCCATCCATAAAGCCTATATTGATGCGGGAGCTGATGTGATTCAAACCAATACCTATGCAGCAAACTACCTTAAGCTGCAAAGGTATGGTTTAGAGGATTCCGTCAAGGAAATTAACAGTGCTGCTGTCCAATTGGCTAAACAAGCTGCTTCCAGGTCCAATACGTTCGTCCTTGGAACGATTGGCGGCAATCGCGGAATTAAACCAGATTCAGTATCGATTGATGAATTAAAACGCAGTTTCCGTGAACAATTGTATTGTCTCCTTCTAGAAGGAGTGGATGGTCTATTGCTCGAAACCTTTTATAATTTGGAAGAGCTTGAGACCGTTCTATCGATTGCTAGAAAGGAAACTAAACTGCCAATCATTGCACAGGTTTCCCATCAGGAGCCCGGATTTTTACAGGACCGTACACCTGTTAATGACGCCTTAAAACGACTAGAAGCTCTTGGGGCGGATGTCGTTGGACTTAATTGCCGTCTCGGTCCCCATCATATGTTACTAGCCTTGGAACAGATCGAACTACCTAAACATGCTTTCTTATCAGCCTATCCAAACGCTAGTCTCCCTGCCTATACGGATGGTAAATTTCATTACGAGGGCGATGCCGATTATTTTCGAAATTCAGCACGGGCTTTCCGCAGTCAAGGCGTTCGATTGCTTGGGGGCTGCTGCGGGACAACGCCAGAACATATTAAAGCCTTTGCAGCTGAATTAAAGAATAGTGTCCCGATTACTGAAAAAATAGTAAAATTAAAACCAAAGAGAATTATCGTTGATCAACTTTCTCCACAAAGGGAGTTCACTCCCCTTCAAGAAATCGTGAAAGAAAGGCCATCGGTAATCGTAGAATTAGATCCGCCTAGAAAACTAGATACAACAAAGTTCTTCGAAGGAGCCAAAGCCCTAAAAGAAGCAGGGATTGATTCGATTACTTTAGCGGATAATTCTCTTGCAACGGTTCGTATCTCAAACGAATCTTTAGGATATTTAGTGAAAGAAAAATTAGGAATGCGTCCGCTGATTCATATTGCTTGCCGTGATCGCAATATTATTGGCTTGCAATCCCATTTAATGGGGCTTCATACGCTTGGGATGAATGATGTTTTAGCGATTACAGGTGACCCTGCAAGAGTAGGCGATTTCCCTGGTGCTTCTTCTGTTTATGATGTTTCTTCTTTTGAATTGATCCAGATGATTAAACAATTAAATGAAGGTTTATCTTTTTCTGGAAAGGATTTGGGGCAAAAGACATCTTTTAGTATTGCTGCAGCCTTTAATCCAAATGTTCGCTCTGTTGAAAAAGCAGTAAAGAGATTAGAGAAGAAGATACAGTACGGTGCTGATTATTTTATCTCCCAGCCAGTTTTTTCAGAGGAAAAATTAATCGAAGTCTATGAGCAGACCAAACATCTTGATGCACCTATTTATATAGGCCTTATGCCGCTGACAAGCAGTAAAAATGCCGAATTCCTTCATAATGAAGTGCCGGGAATCAAAATTGCTGATTCAATCCGGAACCGAATGGCAATGTTCAACGATAATCCCGAACAGGCGGCGCGTGAAGGAATTGAAATAACTAAGTCACTTATCGATACTGCACTCGATTTATTTAACGGAATTTATTTGATTACCCCATTTTTACGCTATGAATTAACTGCTGAATTGGCGTTATATACTCGTCAGCGTTCAAGTGAATTGAGGAGGAGCAACTATGCCGAAAACACCATTTACTGAACAACTCAAAAAACGAATCCTCGTCATGGACGGGGCGATGGGAACAATGATCCAAGAAGCAAATCTGACAGCGGAAGACTTCGGCGGCGAGCAGTACGAGGGATGTAACGAGAACCTTGTTCTAACTGCACCCTCAGTTATTGCTAATATTCACCGTGAATATTTAGAAGCTGGGGCAGACATCATCGAGACAAATACGTTCGGGGCAACAAGCTTGGTCCTCGATGAATATGAACTTGGTTTTAAAGCTTATGAGATCAATAAAATCGCTGCCTTTCTCGCTGTGAAGGAAGCATACAAAGTATCAACAGATGAGTGGCCTCGATATGTGGCTGGATCGATGGGACCGACAACAAAAACATTAAGTGTCACGGGTGGAACTACCTTTGATGCCCTGGCAGCCTCCTATGAAGAGCAAGCGATTGGCTTAATCGATGGCGGAGTTGATCTCCTTCTTTTAGAAACAAGTCAAGATATGTTGAATGTAAAAGCAGGCTATGTTGGGATTGAGCGGGCGTTCGAAAAAACGGGGAAAACACTGCCGCTGTTTATTTCGGGAACAATTGAGCCAATGGGGACAACACTTGCAGGACAATCAATTGAATCGTTTTTTATCTCCGTTGAGCATATGAATCCTGTTGCTGTTGGACTTAACTGTGCTACAGGTCCTGAGTTCATGCAGGACCATGTCCGCTCACTTGCAAATTTGGCATCCACAGCTGTCAGCTGCTATCCAAATGCTGGTTTGCCTGATGAAGAAGGACATTATCACGAAACACCTGAGACGTTAGCGAAAAAGCTGGCTGATTTTGCTGCTCATGGCTGGCTGAATATTGTTGGCGGCTGTTGTGGAACGACTCCTGCCCATATAAGAGCCATCGCAGATGCGATGAAGGAATTCCAACCGAGAGAATTTAAGCCAAATGCCGTTCATATGGTCTCAGGTATTGAACCATTTATCTATGATGACCCTACACTAAGACCAATTATGGTCGGTGAACGGACAAATGTAATCGGCTCACGCAAATTCAAACGTTTAATCACGGAGGGGAAATTCGAGGAAGCAGCAGAGATTGCCCGTGCCCAAGTCAAAGGCGGTGCGCATGTCATTGACCTCTGCCTTGCCGACCCTGACCGTGAAGAAATGGTTGATATGGAAAACTTTATTAAAGAAGTGGTAAAGAAAGTAAAGGCTCCCCTTGTTATTGATTCTACTGATGAAAAGGTTATTGAGCGGGCGCTTAAATATTCACAAGGTAAAGCGATTATCAATTCCATTAATCTCGAAGATGGCGAAGAACGCTTTGAAGCGGTAGTTCCATTAATCCATCGCTACGGTGCAGCTGTTGTTGTCGGGACCATTGATGAGGAAGGAATGGGAGTTACCGCAGAGCAAAAACTAAAGATTGCGAAACGATCCCATGATCTTCTTGTCAAAAAATATCGTCTAAAACCACAGGATCTCATTTTTGACCCGCTCGTGTTTCCTGTTGGGACTGGCGATGAACAATATATCGGTTCCGCCAAGGCTACGGTTGAGGGAATTAGGTTAATTAAGGAAAATTTACCAGAGGTACAAACCATCCTTGGCATTAGTAATGTTTCCTTCGGGCTTCCTCCTGTGGGCAGAGAAGTACTCAATTCTGTATTCCTCTACCACTGCACCCAAGCAGGACTAGATTATGCGATTGTTAATACGGAAAAACTAGAGCGGTTTGCTTCCATTTCTAAAGAAGAAGTCCAATTAGCAGAAGCTCTTTTATTTGATACAACTGATGAAACGTTAGCTACCTTTACGGAATTTTATCGAGGCAAAAAGAAAGAATCGAAATCCACTGTTCCAAATATGACTCTTGACGAGCGGCTCGCCTATTATGTGGTGGAGGGAACAAAAGAAGGATTACTGCCAGATTTAGACCTAGCACTTGAAACCTACCCTGCCCCACTGGATATTATTAATGGGCCATTAATGGAAGGGATGAAGGAAGTTGGCCGTCTCTTTAACGATAACCAGCTCATCGTTGCCGAGGTTCTTCAAAGTGCAGAAGTTATGAAAGCTGCCGTTTCGCATTTAGAGCCTCACATGGAAAAAGGCGATGTTTCTGCTTCTAAAGGAAAAATCATTTTAGCTACTGTCAAAGGTGACGTTCATGATATTGGGAAGAACCTCGTCGATATCATCCTCAGCAATAATGGTTATGAAGTAATCGACCTTGGGATCAAGGTTAATCCAACCGATTTAGTCCAGGCGATTCATCGTGAAAAACCAGACATGGTTGGCTTATCTGGCTTGTTGGTAAAGTCAGCACAGCAAATGGTGTTAACAGCACAGGATATGAAGGAATCCGGTATTGCCATCCCTATTCTGGTTGGAGGAGCAGCCCTTTCTCGGAAGTTCACTGATTCGAAGATTGCCAAGGAGTATGATGGACTTGTTCTTTATGCCAAAGATGCGATGACTGGTCTTTCGATTGCGAATCAATTGAATTCGGAAGAGGAAGTTCAGAAATTAATGCAAGAGAAAAAGGAAAAATTAGAATCTCTAGCTATTCCTAGAGAGTTTGAGCGCCCTTCCTCTGTTTCCGTTGCTGTAAAACCGAAGCCAGCGGTGTCTACCCAGGTTCCTGTCTTTACGCCAATGGATACAAAGCGGCATGTCCTTAAATCATATTCCCTTTCTCATATTGAACCATATATCAATATGCAAATGTTGATTGGTCACCATCTTGGTGTGAAAGGGAAAATTGCCAGGTTATTAGCCGAAAAGGATGAAAAAGCGGTAAAGGTGAAAGAAGTCGTTGACCAATTATTGACTGATGCGCGGGTAAACGGCTGGATTTCTCCAGCTGCTGCTTATCAATTTTTCCCTGCACAAGCGGATGGAAATAAAGTGCTAATCTTTAATCCAGAAAATCCAGACGAGGTCATTGAAACATTTGACTTCCCGCGTCAGGAATCGGCACCACATCTTTGTTTAGCTGATTTCCTTAAGTCAGTGGACAGTGGGGAGAAAGATTATGTCGGCTTCTTTACGGTTACAGCTGGCAGAGGAATCCGTGAAAAAGCGGAGCAATTTAAGCAGGATGGACGCTTTTTAGAGTCCCATGCTCTCCAAGCGCTGGCATTAGAGACGGCGGAAGGTTTTGCCGAGTTAATTCACCGTCAAATGCGCGACCGTTGGGGCTTCCCAGATCCACTTGATTTCAGCATGCAGGATCGTTTTACGGCCAAATATCAGGGTCAGCGTTTTTCATTTGGCTACCCTGCTTGTCCAGAATTGGAGGATCAAAAGAAGCTATTTAAGTTGATTCAACCAGAGGAAATCGGCATTCAGTTAACAGATGGCTGTATGATGGAGCCAGAAGCTTCTGTTTCAGCCATCGTATTTGCCCATCCGGAAGCACGGTATTTTAATGTATTAAGATAGGATTTTTATTGAATTGCGCGGAGTTTTAAAGGCTCCGCGCAATTTTTTTATCTGTATACCTTCCTTGACAATTTTCAATAAATACACTATAGTTACCTAGGTAACTAATTAATCAAAAGAAGTTTGAGGTGTGCTACATAAATGAATAGCCACGAATTATTCCATACACTGCATCAGCTTTCACGGCACCTGACAAATAAACTCAATGAAGCACTGAAACCTTTAGGTTTATACGGGTCACAATGGTCCGTCATTTTTGTTTTACAAACCAAAGGTTCATTAACCCAAAAAGAACTTTGTGATTATTTATTCGTTGAAGCCCCACCGATGACACGCACCATTCAACGGCTTGTCAAACAAGGATACGTACGTCAGGTCCCAGGAAAAGATAAGCGCGAGAAACTGGTTCAATTAACAGATGCGGCATTGACGCTGTACCCAGAATGGGAAAAAGCCGTCATAGAAAATAATCAATCATTATTAAAGCATCTTCCAGAAGCATCACAGAAGGAGCTTCTTCATTTACAAAAAAGCTGGTTACAAAAGCTTTTATAAAAAGGAGTGATCATATGAATAAACCCAAATTATGGACGAAAAGTTTTATAAGTATTTCGTTAAGTAACTTTTTTCTATTTTTAACCTTTTATGTTTTACTTGTAACACTTCCTATATATGCAATCCAGGAATTTGACAGTAATGCTTCGCAAGCGGGATTGATGACAACTGTGTTTTTGATTTCGGCGATTATCTCTCGTCCGCTTGCTGGACAATGGCTTGAAAAAGCGGGTCATAAAAAAGTCCTGCTCACTGCACTGATCGTTTTCTCAGGTGCCTCGCTTTTATATTTCTTTCCAAAAACAATCCTTGGATTCTTGGCCATTCGTTTGTTACATGGGGTTGGTTTTGGCATGGCGACAACCGCTGCAGGGGCAATCGTGGCAGACCTTATTCCGATTTCGCGCCGTGGTGAAGGAATGGGTTATTTTATTATGTCAACCAATATGGCCATGGTGTTAGGGCCATTTATCGGCTTAACCTCCATTCAGCAGTGGGGCCCGGAAACTCTGTTCATTATTAGTGTCATTGTTGCGGTCGGGGCCTTGGTCACTGGATTAAGTGTAAACGTTAAAGAAACAGAGGAAACTGTCCATCCGGTTGTACAGTCTGCCTTTTCAATCAAAAGCCTGTTTGAGCCTTCGGCCGTTCCGATCGCCATTGTAGGCTGCTTTCTTGCCATCGTTTATTCAGCCCTTCTATCTTTCGTATCTGTTTTTGCAACAGAAATACACCTTGCAGAGGTTTCCTCCCTTTTCTTTGTGGTGTATGCGATTGTTTTATTAATTTCACGACCTTTTACCGGAAAATGGCTTGACCTGTATGGACCAAATGTAATTGTCTTTCCATCCATCGTATTGTTTGCGATTGGAATGTTGGTCTTAAGTCAAAGCGGCAGTGCGGTTACCTTTCTCCTTTCTGCAGGAATGATTGGTTTAGGCTGGGGAACGCTGTTTCCAACCTTCCAAACAATCGCGATCCAAGACGCTGCTCCACGAAAAAGAGGACTAGCTACCGCTACTTTCCTATCAATCTATGATATCGGGATTGCCTTGGGCTCGTTTGTGGTCGGATTAGCAGCCGCAAAAATGGATTATAGCTCTCTTTATTTCTTTTGTTCTTTCTATGTTCTTTTGGGTATTGTTCTTTATTATTTCCTTCATACCCGAAAACATGCTTCGTTTAAAGAACATAGCCAAAGAGAGGTAAATAACCTAAACTCGTAATGTACATGACCATCTATACCGCTTCAAACCAAGAACCTTCATTTCTAAACAGGGAATGTTGGTTCTTTTTATTTTGCGGACAGTGATATAGAGTTTGTTTATTAGAAAAATTCAAATATTTTATCGAAAGATAGGCAGTTGATTTTACATATCTTTCTATTTACGCTAATCTTATTTTGAAATCAATTTTTCAATATATGGGGAGGTAAATACTATGTTTGATGTATTAATTGTTGGTGCTGGACCTACTGGCGCAAGTGCGGCTCTTTTCACTGCGAAAGCTGGAAAGAAAACAGTGGTTATTGATAATGATAAGAGCGTGACAAAAAGAGCATGGATCGAAAACCATTATGGAGTGGCAGAAATTACTGGACCTGATCTTGTTGAAACTGGTAAAAAACAAGCAGGCAAATTTGGTGCAGAAATTGTTCAAGCTACTGTCTCAAATATCAGTAAAACAGAGGCTGGATTTAAAGTAGAAACAGATCAGGGTGAATATGAAGCAAAACATGTGATCCTTGCTACAGGAATGTCTGTTGATCTTGCGGAATCTGCCGGATTAACAACAAAGCCAGGAACTGAGCCACGAATCAAAGCAATTTTTGATGTTGATGCTTCAGGTAAAACAAATATTGACGGGATTTGGGCAGCTGGAACAGTTGCGGGTGTGAGCATGCACACTATCATTACTGCTGGCGATGGGGCCAAAGTGGCGATCAATGTTATCAGTGAAATTAATGGTGAACGCTATGTTGACCATGATGTTCTCAAAGCTTAAATAGGGATACATAAAGGAGGAAGTCAAATGGCTGTTAAGAAAATGGACCATGTCGGTGTATATGTTAATCACCTAGATGCCTCCCTAACCTTTTATCAAGAAGTGGTTGGTTTGGAGATAAAGGACAGGTTTACAATTGAAGACGGTTCGATTACACTAGCATTCCTTGGATTTAATGGTTCGGATGAAACTGAATTAGAATTAGTTCACGGCGGAAATCCTAATCTTCCAGCAGAAGGAAAAGTCAATCATATCGCTTTCCTGGTTGATGATATTGAAGAAGAATTCAACCGTTTACATGGTTTAAATGTAGTCTTTCTTAGTGATGAAATTGTGACACTTCCGAACGGGTATCGTAATTTCTTTGTACAAGGCCCCGATGATGAAAAAGTCGAGTTTTTCCAGAGATAAGATTATATTAAAAAAAGGGACTCAGTGCGGATGGGTCCCTTTCTTTTATTGGACGAGCTCGAGGCTTTTCACCATAAAAATTGACAGGTTTAATCCTTCCTTTTAAAATTGGTTTAGCTTGATTATCAATAAAAAAGCGGAGCCTTTTATTTTTAATATTAAGGGGAAATTTTATGATCAAAAAAGACACAAATCTTAAACCCGTTGTCGCGGGTTTGCTGTTGGGGATTTTAATGTCAGCTATGGATAACACCATTGTGGCAACAGCGATGGCGACCATTGTAGCAGACCTCGGTGGTTTTGATAAATTTATTTGGGTCACCTCTGCCTATATGGTAGCTGTAATGGCAGGGATGCCTATTTTCGGTAAGCTTTCCGATATGTACGGACGGAAACGCTTTTTTATTTTTGGATTGATTGTCTTTCTGATTGGATCGGCTTTGTGTGGTGTGGCCCAGGATATCATACAGCTTAGTATTTATCGAGCGATTCAAGGTATCGGCGGCGGGGCACTAATGCCAATCGCCTTTACCATCGTTTTTGATATCTTCCCACCCGAAAACCGTGGGAAAATGACTGGTTTACTGGGAGCTGTTTTTGGAGCATCCAGTGTATTAGGACCATTACTTGGTGCGTATATTACTGATTATATTAGTTGGCATTGGGTATTCTACGTAAATGTACCTATTGGTATTGTTTCGATCTTTTTAATTGTTCGTTACTACCATGAATCATTGCAGCATTCGAAGCAAAAGGTTGATTGGCTTGGCGCGATTACCCTGGTTATTTCGGTGGTCAGCTTAATGTTCGCACTTGAACTAGGCGGAAAAGAATATGCTTGGGATTCTACCCCGATCATCGGGTTATTTGCAAGCTTCTTCGTCTTTTTTGTAGCTTTCTTTATTGCCGAAATAAAGGCTGCTGAACCAATTCTGCCGCTTTGGCTGTTCAAAAGACGATTATTTGCCACCTCGCAAATCTTATCGTTTTTATATGGCGGAACGTTTATTATCTTAACGGTTTTTATCCCTATCTTTGTTCAAGCGGTCTACGGCGGGTCAGCTAAAAATGCAGGATTAATTTTGACGCCAATGATGCTTGGCTCTGTTGCGGGGAGTTCTGTCGGGGGGATTTTCTTAACGAAAACGTCCTACCGCAATTTGATGATTGTTTCGATTATTTCCTATGCTCTTGGCATGTATTCCCTTGGAACGTTGACGGTTGATACAGCCCGCTGGCTGCTGACCATCTATATGATTTTGGTTGGCTTTGGGGTTGGATTTTCATTCTCCTTGTTGCCGACGGCATCTATGCACAATTTAGAACCGCAAAATCGCGGCACAGCCAACTCTACGAACTCATTTTTGCGGTCGTTTGGAATGACACTTGGCGTAACGGTTTATGGCACCCTGCAAAACAACTTGTTTGCTGATAAATTAAAAGAAGCATTCAAAGATATGCAAGGGGCAGGAGATTTTAAAATGGGCGATCCACGCCAAATCTTCCAAGCGAGTGAACGCTCGAAAATCCCTGACTTTATCTTGGATAAAATTATTGCGGCGATGTCCGCTTCGATTACACATACCTTTTTACTAACACTAATTCCAATTGGGATTGCGGCGGTTACGATCTTTTTCATGGGCAATGCCCGAGTGGTTGTCAGTAAAAAAACTGGCAATGGATAATGAATAAGCACTTGGGCGATGTTCCGATCGTTCCCTAAGTGCTTATTTTTGTTGCTATTCTGTAAACTTACCGGCGATTGGATAAAATAGGGATTCGCTCATTGACTACCGGAATTCGCCCATTAACTACTGAAATTCGCTCATTGAAACCCGGGAATCGCTCATTAACTACTAAAATTCGCTCATTGAATTCCGATCATTCGCTGATAGAATTATATTCGAAAAATATTTTACAAGAATCGATAAAATTCGGCAGGAATTTCAATCCACATATTAGAATTTTAAACTTAAAATGAGAGGAGTGATAATTTTGGTAATAAAAGAAAGGACAAAACCATTAATTTTGCTTATTTTAGAGGCTTTAATGCGGCGTCTTCCCCCCAGCCACCAGAAGTACCAGCAAATTTTAGAAGAGCATGGGCGGAGGCAGGCTGGTTACATAGGAGAGAAATCACTCGATTACTATTACCGTGAACTGCCGCATCAAAAATATATGATCCTCCACGATTTAAACCTTCCTGATGGCGACTATAACTGCCAAATTGATACCCTTCTTTTAACACCTGAATTCGCCCTAGCGATTGATGTCAAAAATATGGCTGGAAAGTTAATCTTTGATACGGAAAATGAACAGTTTATTCAAATCAATAATGGGAATGAAAAAGGATACCCCTACCCGATTGCACAGGCGGAAAGGCATCAAAAGTACTTGCAGAAACTTCTAGCTGCACATCATTTTCCTCCCGTTCCGGTTGAATATTTAGTAGTGATCAGTAATAGTTATACTTCCTATGCAGTTACAGGAAAAAATGCCCACAAAATAAAACCGCGAGTATGTAAGGCCGATGTCTTCTTAAACAAAATTACCCTTTTAGAAAAACAATATTCGAAACCGCTACTGACCTCTAAGGAACTCAAGAAGCTTTGCCGCCTCCTAGTGAAAATGAATACCGTTCCGACAAGCTATGTACTAAATAAGTACGGTATTCAAAAATCAGACTTGTTAACAGGTGTCCACTGTCCTACCAACTCTAATCATTCCCTCATTCGTAAAAAACAAAATTGGTATTGCCCTTCCTGCGATGCTTTTTCAAAAGAAGCACATATTAACGCACTGAAGGATTATTTTCTGCTGTTTGGTCCGACGATAACCAATAAGCAGTTTCGGGAATTTGCTCATATAAAATCACGTGATGTTGCAAAAAGGATACTTTTATCTTGTAATCTTCAATGCCTTGGAAAGTACAGAGCACGGTACTACGCCCCTAAGAAGTTCCCTTGGTGAGTTTTTAATTACTTTCTAACAAGATAAACTGCGATTCGCTCATAAAGTATTAAGATTCGCCCATTGAACATGGAAATTCGCTCGATGATTGATGGAGTTCGCTCATTAAACACCAAAATTCGCCCAAAAGCTAAAATATGCAACTCTTAGATTTCCCATTTCAGATAAAAAACCAATAAAGGACACCTAATTTAGGTGTCCTCAATCCAATAACTCACTATTTATACCTCAATATCTTTCCCTTCCTCAACAACATGGAACAATAAATGGGCTAAGTGATGAATCGGGCCGTATTCTTCTTGATCTTCATCGTCTGGTTCTTCGTTAAATTCCATATCATTTAAGAACAGTGCCATGAATTGGTAAAAGTCCTTCAATTGGAAAGAATAGCAGCCGACTGGGTCTTCATTGTCTTCTTCATAATGCAATATCATGTAGGAGAGGTCCCCGTCCACATCTTCTGCATCAAAAAACACAAATAGGCCAATGTTTGTGTCGAGCTCGAATAGATGCCTTGTTCCACCTTCTGTTGCTTTCGTGAAATCGTCCTGGCTTAGTTTCTGAATTTGCATGCTATCTACATTATCTTCTTGATGGAATCCGACAACAAATGATTTCATATTTTTCTCCTTCTTTCACTCCAAAAATAAAAAACACATATTATTAGCATGCCCTAATACAATAAAAAAATCCCTGATAGGTTCAGGGATTTACAATCAGCCAATCGGCGGTTGAATTGGATGGTTTAACACATTATCTTCCGTCGAAATGGCCACATCATATGTAGTTGAAACTTTTACATCTTTCGTGGTCGCGAAAAGTGCAATCAGTGAGATTGAAAACAATAGGACAACAAACTTTTTCATTGAAATTGCCTCCTAAACCTAAATTATTTTATTTAAATATTTTACGGCATCGATCGCCAGACCCTTTTGAGTATAATAGTCGGCAAGTATTTTATAAAAATGGGTTAAGTCTTCACTATGCTCATTTTCCTCTTCCAGGTAGGGAATGACCTTCCCTTCCAAATATTTAAATGCTTTTACAGGAGATGTTAGAAGAAGGAGATAATAGTCTGCTAAGATTCGATATTTTTTTACGGATAGTTCTTTTGAGAGAAGGTTCACTTCTTGGAAACAAAGCTTTGCCTTCTCTAATGATTTAAGAGAATGGTGAAGCTCGCCAATTGCATATAACGTGACTAGGTAGTGCTGGTTTTTGTTTGGCTGCAGGGCCAAACTCTTTTCATAATAGTATAGTGCTTTCTTTGCATTATTCATTTTAAATTGCAAATGGCCCATATTATGATAGATTTGGGGAAGTAATTTATCTTTTCGCAGTAATTCTGCATTGCGGATTAAGTGTTGAAAACACTCTTGTGCTTCTTCGTAAATATTGGAATGGGTATAATTAATACCTAACAGCATAAGTGTGTGGAGGATTCTGATGAAGTTGTGCTGATTCATGAATATTTGCAGTGCCATTTTTCCAAAATGGATGGCATGTCCTGAAAGCTCCAGTGAACTTTTTACAAGCGCTCGATGGTACAAAAATTCACCACTTGTTGTTTCTTTATTGTTTTCTGTATGTAAGGCATCGAGGATTTCATCCGCCGTTTGAAATTGACCCTTCCACATTAAGAATATCGCATTATAATAGCGAAATAAATAGTCTTCATGTTGGGAAAAATTTTTCTTTTGCTTATATAAAAGCGCTCGTTGACCATCTGCTTCATCCACTTGGCCTTTAAAAATTAAATAACGGAACTTATATAGTTCGTAGATATAAATATATTGAGAGAATGGAATTAGATGTTCAATCTCCTTAAGTTTTTGATAATATTCTTCTATTTCATCTCTAAGATAAAAATTAATCTTCTCGTCAAGTCCTTTTAATAAGGATTTAATTTCTTCCTCTTGCTCCTCCATCTCTTCGAGTCCGATATTTAAACGCTTTAGTAATAGAGCAATCGTCCCTTCATTTGCTTCTTTTGAGTTGTTTTCAATTTTACTTAAATGCGGGACAGAACAAATTCCTTTAGAAAGCTCTGCCTGTGTTATTCCTTTTTGTGTTCGATAGAATTTAATCAGGGCTCCAAATTCCATATTGCCACCAGACTATGCCTTTCCTTTTTTACTATTTTACAACAATATGAGAATTCTAAATAGATACTTTTCAGATTATTAAAAAAATATTACTTTTAGTACCCAAAAAAACTTGGGAAAGTTTTTTTAAAAACGATAAAAAACCAGCCCCTAAAAGGACTGGTCTCTAAAAATATTTCTTTTTCCAAAAAATAAAAGCTGTTAAACTCGTTAAAAATGCCGAGATTACTAGTGGTATGGCATACGAATGGGTAGCGTGCTGCAAAGGGATATCAACATTCATCCCATAAAAGCTTGCCACCATTGTTGGGAAGGATAAGATAATGGTAATCGAAGTTAAGAATTTCATGACGATGTTTAAGTTATTGGAAATAATGGATGCGAAGGCATTCATCATTCCGGTTAAAATGGATCGATAGGTTTCGGCCATCTCAATCGCCTGTGTTTTTTCAATAATCACGTCTTCTAATAAGTCCTTGTCTTCTTCATACATTTTTAGATAATTAAATCGCAGAATCTTATCGAGGACAACCTTATTTGACTTTAACGAAGTTGTAAAATAAACCAAACTTTTTTCTAATGCTAGGAAAGCGAACAGCTCTTTATTTTTTAATGACTGGTGAACGACATGTTCAATTTCATTTGTTTTCTTGTTAATTTGTTTTAAGTAACGTAAATAGTACGAAGAAATAACGAACAGTATTTGCAGAGCAAAACGGGTCTTTTTAAACGTAAAAAACTCTTTTACTCTGTTTTTCCGAAATTCTTCTAAAATGGGGGTATCTTTTAAGGAAACCGTAATGATACAGTCATCTGTTAGAATAATGCCGATCGGGATCGTTTCATATCCAGCAAAGCCATTTTCATCATGAACGATATAGGGAAAATCGACAATGATATAGACTCGGCCATCGTCTCGTTCAATCCTCGGACGTTCCTCATCATCGAGAGCATCTTTAATGATATCTACATCGACTTGGGCTTCCATGGACACCTTATTGATTTCTTCTTGGGTTGGGGAATACATATTAACCCAGCACCCTTTTGATATAACATCAACCGTTTCTAAAACTTTTGTCTCTGTACTTTTAAAAATTTCCAGCATGACTTAACCTCCTCACTCACTTTGTTCGAGGAAGCCAACAACCTTTTCTAGAGTTGATATTCTTGCTATTCATTTCAATCCATTCAAAGATCACATTGACTTCCCCACACCTACTACTTGGGTCCGGGTCTACGGAATAACTCAAAAATATCAACTCCCTCTAACTTTTTATATTTCCTATCCTATCATAAACCCTATTCACTGAAAGTACAAAGGAGTTTTTCTGAATTTATTCATCTTCTGCAAAAAAAGGATTTAAATGGATCAAAACTTCCTGAATGTTATCGTTCTTATCCATCAGTTTTTGTTTGATCGCTTTTGCCAAATCATGTCCCTGCTTGATGGTTTTATAATGATCGATTGAGATACGTAAATCCACCAATACATAATGACCAAGTTCTCTTGCTCTAATTCGGTCAATTCGTTTTACTTCATTGAATTCCTTCACAACTGCAATGTATTCTTGCAGTGTCTCTGTATCAATGTTCCGCTCCAATAAAATATCAAATGCCTCGGTTAACATTTCCTTAGCGATTTTAAAGATTAAATAAGCGACAAAAATACTGGCCGCCTTATCCCCGTATAATAAAAAGTGAATATCAAAACGGCTGCCAGCAATTGAAAGCAGCACCCCGATTGCAGCCGCAATCGACGCCACAATATCGGCTTTGTGATCAAATGCAATGGCCTCAATGGCTTTACTCTTATTTTCTTTTGCTACTTTTAACGAACTTCGATACAAAATAATCTTAGTCACATAGGAAAAGAGGGCCACCCACATCGCCAGAAAACTCGGTGATTCCACTTCATGAAAGAAACCGCTAATTCCTTCATAAACCACATAAATGGCAACAAGAAAAAGCAAGATCCCGATAACCCCAGAAACTATGACTTCTGCCTTTCCATGTCCATATGGATGTTCGTCATCTGCTGGCTTATTAGCAATTTTTATGACTAACAAGACTATTACTGAAGCAAACACATCTGCAGCGGAATGAATCCCATCAGCGAAAACTGCGTCACTATTTCCAACCCACCCAATGATTATTTTTCCTAAAGTAAGAATAATGTTACTGATTACACTAATCCATGCCACTTTTTTAGCCAAGGTTTCTCTCAATTCCATAAATACGTAAACCACCTTTAAAAATACCTCTAGAAAGCATAGTAAATGCCACCATAATGGATCTAGAGAAAAAGTCTTGCCTGCTACAAGCTATGTTGTAGTCTGGCAAATTATGTAAGTAATTATCCTTCCTGGAAATCCATTTCTTCTTTCACCATTTCCACTTCTTCAACAACAGATATTTTGTTAATTTGGTCATGAAGAAAATGAAACGCCTGGTCTAATTCTTCACGTGTTGGAAACTCATTTTTTTTGTTCATTATAGTACCTCCATTGCAGATTTATTTTTTATTAGGAGTAATCCTGTTAAAAAAAGAAAAAAATACCCTTGTATCAAACATTGAAAGGGAGGAATACAGGATGGACAATAAGAATCAGAAAGCAAATCCAAAGAAAGAATTGGCAGGAAGTTTCTATCATCCAAGTTATTATCAAGAAACAGATGATCTATCTGCCGGAATAGCAACTACACATGAGCAAGCCAGTGACACATATACTGAAGGTGAAATTGGTGCGGTAATTGATGATGTAAACGGTAAGGATATACCAATACCGCAAAAAGGCTACGATAAATAATAAAACCAGAGAAAACAGCTCTCGCTCGAAAGCTGTTTTCTTTTTTGGTTGTCATTATTTATCATCATGGTCGACATAAGGGTCATGTTCATAAGCCGGTAAATCCCCGAATGCAGTCATGATGCCTTCCTCATCAAGGGCATCTTCGTAACTTTCATGCTGCGGGTTTGGATAAACCTTGATATTATTTCCATACATGTCATTTCCAACAAAATTTTCATAATCCTCGACATAGCTAATGTTTTCGTCTGCTTCAGTATAGATATCACTATAACTATCCTGTGGAAAGGCTAAATCGGAAGGAGTCTCGGATGTGCCCCACGCGGCAACAGTCTGCCAAGAATCTTCTGCATCAAAAGCAACGTTCTCATCTTTTTCGTCCATATCAAACTTACCAAAGGGCGGCATCAAAACGCCTTCCTCCACGGGGCGTTTGTGTGAAGTAACCTGATCGGGACTGTGTTCAATACAATAGGTTGTATTTGGCAATGCCTGTAAACGTTCTAAAGGAATCTCCTTACCGCATACTTCGCAGGTTCCATAAGTGCCATTTTCCATTGCCTCCAAAGCGTGATCGATATTTCGGATTTGAAATTGATAATGTTCATTTAAAGCAATATCTTTCTCACGTTCATATAATTCTGTTCCCTCATCAGCTGGGTGGTTATCATAGCTGGATAACTCCCCCATCGACTCATGAAAATGCCCTCTTTCCAATCCAAAGTGATCATTTTGTTCTATATGTTCTTCTACCTCACTTTTTTCTTGTAACAATTGTAAACGTAACTCAGCAAGTTGCTGTGTCGATAACATGTGCTAAACCCCTTTCAATGAAAAGCGCTAAGTATCTTGCTCCATCTATTTCACTTTTATATTTATTGTTTTTATCTTTCTCTTCTATTTTCATTTTTTTCGTGGTTGATTATGTAATGAAAATTTAATTCCATCAAAAACCTAACTGCAGGATTGTTTATTAACTGAATAAGAAATGGACAGGAGTATATCTTAAGAAATATCTTAACTAGGAGAAATGAGGAGATTGTGTGGTTAATGAAAACTTTGACAAATTCAGACAAGAGCAAAAGGAGCATCAATCAACCTATTTAGGCGGGAACAGGAAACAAAAGCCTGGGCTTAATGATGCAGAATATAATAATCAAGATAATACCGACAAATCACCAGGCGCGACGAGTAGAGATATTTAGAGAAACAGGAGGATGACGATGAGTAAATCCAATTCCGGCGGGAATGAGAAGAGCAACATGAAATGGTGGCAGCTTTCTTTATTTGGCGTGGGCTGTACGATTGGAACAGGGTTCTTCCTTGGCTCAGGCTTAGCAATTAAAATGACAGGTCCATCGATCTTAGTTGCCTTTATAGTTGCTGCCCTTGGGACATATTTCGTCTATGATGCTTTATCCAAAATGACGTCCCAAGAACCCTTACAAGGCGGGTTTCGGTCGTATGCGAAGAAAGCATATGGCAGGTGGGCAGGATTCAGCAGCGGGTGGGTCTACTGGTCATCGGAAGTGTTAATCATGGGAAGCCAGATGACGGCTCTCTCGATTTTTTCCCAATTTTGGCTTCCCAAAATCCCCTTATGGATATTTGCTACTATTTACGCAGTTTTAGGACTAGCAGTGATTTTAATCGGAGTAAAGGTTTTAAATAAGCTCGAAAATATTCTGGCAGTCTTAAAAATCTCAGCGATATTAATGTTTATAGTAATTGCTTTTCTGGCCATCTTTGGGGTAATCGATGGTGATCGTCCGATTCAGTATCCGAATACCCAAAAAGAAATTATGCCCCATGGATTGAAAGGCTTATGGTCAGCAGTGATTTTTGCCTTCTATGCTTTCGGTGGTATTGAAATTCTTGGATTAATGGCGACCAATTTAAAGGATCCGAAGGAAGCTCCCAAAGCAGGAAAAGTCATGTTGTTTACGCTCATGATCATCTATGTGGTATCGATTGGTCTTGCAGTCATTATTGTTCCTTGGAATCAATTTAACACAAAGGAAAGTACTTTTGTTGTTGCCCTTAATGCATACCATCTTTCCTTTGTTCCTCATTTTTTTAATGCAACATTAATTATTGCAGGTTTTTCAACCATGACCGCTTCTCTTTATGGCGTAACCAGCGTGCTTGTCACGCTTGGTGAAGAGGGTGATGCACCTGCATGTTTTTCAAAGCCAGGGAAATTAAAAGTCCCGCTGGCATCCCTGCTTATTACCATGTTAGGAATTACTGCCTCGGTTGTTTCAGCCTTGGTTTTACCTAACAAAATTTATGAGTGGGTTACCACGGGTGCCGCCTTAATGCTCCTTTATAATTGGCTCTTTATCGTGGCATCCTCACGAAAAATTTTAGAGCTGCAGCTGAAGGAAAAAATTATGTATTCCATTGGCGCCTTATTTATTTTAATTGCCGTTAGCGGCACTCTTTTTCATGAAACAAGCAGACCGGGCTTTTTTATTAGCTTAGCCTTTCTTGGAATTATTGGAGTGATTACCTTATTCATGCAGTTCAAATGGAAAAAGTCGAAGAAAAAAGTGCTTAGCCCATGGCCGACTGCATAGAAAAACCAGCGAATTCTTTTTGCTGGTTTTTTTGTTATGCAAATAACACATTAAAGGCTTGCATTCCAAAATAAATCCCAAATCCAATTAACGAAAGACCAGACAGGCAAGAAATGCCGACAAGTAATTGGGGAGTTAAGAATTTACGAAAACTGCTTGATACACTCGCCATGGCAATATCCCAAATCAGCAGCCCAATAAAAATTGCACAGCTGTAGAGGACTAATTGAGTCGGATTTGAGGATGCAGCTGTTTTCGCAAGGACGGACCCATAAATCCCTAACCAAAATAGAATCGTTAAGGGATTAGAGATCGACATAAGAAATCCTGAGAAGAATGATTTTATCAGTGGTTCCTTCCCTCTGGATTGCTGTAAATTAATTTTTCCCGCGTTCATGAAGGTTTCTATTCCTGTATACATAAGGACAAAACAGCCAAAAAACCAAAGAAACGTTTGCATAAATGCGGTTTCAAGAAACTGGACTACTCCTATATAAACAACAAGCATATACACGCCATCGGCAATAACAGCCCCGACTCCAATAAGCCACGAATTCATAAATCCGTTCCTAATGCCCCTGTCAATCTGAGCAGCATTAATTGGACCAATCGGAGCCGCCAGCGATAATCCTAAAAGTATATAACTCAAAAATACATTCATCTATATCTCTCCTTAATAACTAAGTAGAAGCCTGTCTATAATTTTTATTCAAAGAAATAGGTTTGTACCACAAAAAAATAAAACCTTCCTGTCATCGGAAGGTTTTACACTTACAGACCCTACTGTTAAAATTATCAAGCAGTCCTATAGATTAATCCGTTTTCGTTAATAATAAAAATAACTGGTTCAGCACCTGCTCTACGAGATGGTGCTAAAAACACTAGAAAGAGGTGACAATCGTGCCAAACAGAGTGTATATCAGCTTCTTACGTTTGCCGCTCCTCGTCCGAATTCTATTAATGGCATTACTTGTGTTTCTCTTATTCGGAATCTCTATTCACTTTTTAGAACCAACCACCTTTCCTACCATTTTCGATGGCATCTGGTGGGCGATCATTACTGCATCAACGGTAGGATACGGCGATTATGTCCCGCACTCCTTCTTAGGCAGACTCACCGCATTGATTCTCATCCTATTCGGTGTTGCCTTTGTTTCATCCTATTTTGGAACATTGGCCGCAGCTGCCGTCACAAAACAAGATGCCCTGTCTGAAGGGAGAATCCCTTATAAAGGGGAGGGACATATCATCATTATCGGCTGGAATGAACGATCGAAGGAGTTAATTAATAAGCTTACCACCACAAAATATCAACAAATGATTGTTTTAATTGATGAATCGCTTGAAGCAAATCCCGTAAAATCAAGATTTGTGCACTTTATTCAAGGGAAGGGTCATGTAGATGATACTATCGTCAAAAGTGATATCAAGAATGCGGAGAAAGTGTTAATTACTGCAGATCGAGGAAATGATGAACTGCAAGCAGATATGAATAGCATTCTTACCTTGCTCACTATTAAAGGAATATGTGCACAAGTTAAATGCATCGTTGAGATTTTAACGAGAGAGCAAGTAATTAATGCCTATCGAGCCGGTGCTGATGAAGTAATTCAATCAAATAAATTGACCAGCGTCTTTATGGTAAACAGTTTGCACTCGAATGGAGATGGACTGTTGTCAAACGTTGTCCATGAATTACAGGAAAGCAGATTGTCATCCTACCCCGTTGAGGAACCTGAAATTGGTAAGCCCTTCAGCGATGTATGTCTCTTATTATTGAAAAAGGGCTTCCTCCTGATTGGCATTCAAAGAGGGGAGGAAACATTATTGAATCCATCCCACTCCTTGCCTATAGAGGAAAATGATCAATTATTAATTTTCAAATAGGTTAATCCTGGAGGAGAAGCATTTCCAATTCCTGTACCAGTGCTGTTCCAGAATCTCTATACCTCTCTGGAATGCTGGCATCCTTATCGACAGGTTCCTGAAATTGATTTAGGGTCCCTGAGAAGGTTCCTGTGCTTCCTTCGTCATCTAGCCCTGCTTCATATTTATGGGACAAGAGGAATGGTCTTCCCAGCCTTACTGTACAATTGTTATCATCTAGTTGCCCATCGACGGCTTGAAATGGCAGCCGTACGAATAGATAGCCGTCCTGATCATCTAGCTTATAATCAAAGGCACCATGGTCATAATCCCAGTTTCCGCCAATCGAATAGCCGATTGGTTTTAATTTTTGTTCAAGTTCAAATAGGTCAAACTGTTTTCCTTCCACTTTCGATGGTAACTCAATCATCAACATTAACCCCCTAATTTTCAATACCATTAGTTTCTCCAAATCCAATCATTTCAATAAAAAAAAGAGAACTGAATGTATTGATCAGTTCTCTTTTCTATATTTTATAAACGTTTTTCTAATTCTGCTTTTTTCTCTTCGTATCCTGGTTTACCTAGAAGGGCAAACATATTTACTTTGTATGCCTCAACACCTGGCTGATCGAAAGGATTCACTCCAAGTAAGTAGCCGCTCATGGCACAGGCTTTTTCAAAGAAATAGACAAGGTATCCTAATGTATATTCATCCATGGCTGGAATGTTAACAATTAAATTTGGCACACCGCCATCTGTATGAGCAAGCATCGTCCCTTGAAATGCCTTATTATTGACAAAGTCTACTGTTTGACCAGCAAGGTAATTTAAGCCATCTAAATCATTTTCTTCTGCTTCAATTTTCAGCTCGTGACGAGGTGTTTCCACTTTAATGATTGTTTCAAACAAATCACGACGACCTTCTTGAACGTATTGTCCAAGTGAATGGAGATCGGTTGAAAAATTGGCTGAGGAAGGATAAATTCCTTTTTGATCTTTGCCTTCACTTTCGCCAAATAACTGCTTCCACCACTCTGAAAAATATTGCAAACCTGGCTCATAATTTATCAGCATTTCAATGGTTTTACCTTTATTGTACAACACATTTCTAACTGCTGCATATTGGTAGGCAGGATTATTTTCGAGTTCGGATTGACCAAAGGCTGTTTGTGCCTCTGCAGCACCTTCCATGATTTTCTCGATGTTTGCCCCGCTTACTGCGATTGGAAGCAAACCAACTGCTGTTAGAACAGAATAACGTCCGCCAATGTCATCAGCGATGACAAACGTTTCATAGCCTTCTTCTGTTGCTAAGGTCTTTAGAGCACCTCTTGCTTTATCTGTTGTAGCATAGATTCGTTTGCGAGCCTCATCTTGACCGTATTTTTCTTCAAGAAGTTTACGGAAAATGCGGAAAGCAATTGCTGGTTCAGTTGTAGTTCCAGATTTAGAAATGACATTAATAGAAAAGTCCTTTCCATCAAGGAGATCCATTAAATCTCTCATATAAGTGGAACTGATATTATTTCCAACAAAAATCACTTGAGGTGTATTTCGCTTATCCTTTGGAAGGACGTTATAGAAGCTGTGCTGGAGCATTTCAATCGCTGCTCTTGCCCCAAGATAAGATCCTCCAATTCCAATAACAAGAAGAATATCAGAATCAGCTTTAATTTTCTCAGCTGATTTTTGAATGCGTGAAAACTCTTCTTTGTCATAGTTGGTTGGGAGGTCAATCCACCCTAAATAGTCATTACCCGCACCGGTCTGCTCATGTAGTGAGTGATGAGCAACTTTTACGGCATCACGTAAATATGTAAGTTCATGTTCTCCAAAAAAAGGTAAGGCTTTTGAGTAATCAAAATGAATATGTGTCATGCATGATCCTCCATAATTTTATTTACATAACCACTTTAACGAATGATGGGATGATTATCAAGGCAGGTCCACTATTGAAAGCGCACCCACTTTCGACAAATTTCTTAACTTTCGTAATTTTATAGTGATGCACGATAAATAGCTATAACATCCTCACGGTTTAAACTGTTAAAATTCCCAAATTCACCGTTTTCCATCGCTCTGTCAGCCATTAAGTCTAGTTTCGAATCATCAATATCATAATCAATTAACCTTGATGGTGCATCAATACTATTCCAGAACTCACGTAATTTTTGAATTCCTTCAAGTCCTATTTGTTCTGCACTCTTGTCTGCTTCATTTACCCCAAACACCCGAATGGCAAGTTGCTTAAAGCGTTCAGGCTTCACCGCTAGATTATGCCTCATCCAATGTGGGAACAAAATCGCCAGGCCTCCGCCATGAGGAATGTCATATACGGCCGACACAGCGTGCTCTAGATTATGTGTAGCCCAATCACCGCGATAACCCATATTTAAAATTCCATTAAGAGCCATTGTTCCACTGTAAAGAATGGTCGCCCTATGCTGATAATTTTCTAAGTCCGCAAGCAACTTAGGTGCCGTTTCCATCACAGTAATCAATAAAGATTCACACATACGGTCTTGAAAATCTGTATTTTCTTCTAAATGAAAATAATGTTCAAGCACATGTGACATCATATCAACTATGCCATAAATAGTTTGATTCCTTGGCACCGTAAACGTGTTAACGGGATCTAAGATCGAGAATTTCGGATAAGTAACGGGACTTCCCCAGCCATACTTTTCATTTGTTTCCCAATTTGTAATAACCGAACCTGAATTCATTTCTGAGCCCGTTGCTGCGAGCGTTAACACCGTACCAAACGGAAGTGCATCTTGTGGAATTGACTTTTTAATAACAAGATCCCAAGCATCCCCCTCATATTTTGCACCGGCGGCAATAAGTTTGGTACAATCAATGACACTTCCGCCCCCGACTGCTAACAAGAAATCAATTCCCTCTTGTTTACAAATTTCCACCCCTTTTCGTGCGGTAGTAATCCGTGGGTTCGGTTCCACTCCAGGGAGTTCAAAAACCTCTGCTCCAATTTCTGCTAATAAATTTATTACATTTTCATACAAGCCGCTCCGTTTAATACTGCCCCCGCCATAGACGAGCAATATCTTTTTCCCGTAATGAGGTACTTCTGTTTTTAGTTGTTCCAACTCACCTTTTCCAAAGATCAATTTGGTCGGATTTAAAAAAGTAAAATTTTCCATCATTATACACCATCCTTTTCCTTACTTATTATTAGTTATTATAGTTCTTTTTGCAAAAAAACTTCCTCGCATCATCTGATGCAAGGAAGTTTTTTATGCCCATCCCCTATACAAGGAGGCATCTGCCATTTTTTTGACGCCGATCATATACGCCGCCAAGCGCATATCCACGTTGTTAGTTTGGGACAGTTGATAAATATCCTCGAACGACTTGACCAGTTTATCGCGCAATTTCTCTTCTACTTCCTCTTCACTCCAATAATACCCCTGCTTGTTTTGAACCCATTCAAAATAGGAGACGGTCACACCACCTGCCCCAGCCAAAACATCTGGTACAAGCAAAATGCCACGTTCAGTAAGTATGTTGGTAGCTTCAAGCGAGGTCGGCCCGTTTGCAGCTTCTACGACAATTTTAGCCTTGATGTTGTGGGCATTTTCAGCCGTAATCTGATCCGAAATCGCTGCAGGAACTAATACATCACATTCCTTCTCAAGCAGTTCTTTATTGGTGATGGTCCATTCGAAAAGAGTGCTAATCGTTCCAAAGCTGTCCCGACGATCCAACAGATAATTAATATTCAATCCATCAGGATTATAAAGTGCTCCATAAACATCAGAAATTCCAATTACAATCGCTCCTGCATCATGCATAAACTTAGCCACATAACTGCCTGCATTTCCAAACCCTTGAACAATGACACGGGATCCCTTAATGCGAATACCGCGTTTCTTGGCAGCCTCCTCAATACAAATGGTTACGCCCTTTGCTCCTGCCTTTTCCCGGCCCTCAGAGCCTCCAAGTACAAGGGGTTTGCCGGTAATAAAACCAGAAGAATCAAATTGGCGGAGACGGCTGAATTCATCCATCATCCACGCCATGATCTGAGAATTAGTGTACATATCGGGTGCAAGGATATCCTTCGTTGGACCGACAATTTGGCTGATAGCACGAACGTATCCACGGCTTAATCGTTCAAGTTCACCGAATGACATCGTCCGCGGGTTACAAAGAATCGCTCCTTTTCCTCCGCCAAATGGTAAGTCAGTGATGCCGCACTTCATACTCATCCACATCGATAATGCCTTCACTTCGGTTGCTGTGACCTTAGGGTGAAATCGAACCCCACCCATGGTCGGCCCAAGTGCATCATTATGCTGGGCCCTAAACCCGTTAAATATCTTGGTCGAACCATCGTCCATCCGCACGGGAATTCTAACATCCGACATTCTTAATGGCTCTTTCAATAATTCGAACATTTCTTCGTTATAGCCCATCTTTTTTAATGCATCATGAATAACAATCTGTGTTGAAGTGAGCAGGTCTAATGTCTCTATATCCTTATCACCGCCACTATTTGTTACATCATATATCCCCATTTTTGCACCCCTAGTATTTTATCCCTTTTATCCAAGTACGTTTTTAATCCTCTCCAAGGCCCAGTTCAGTTCATCTTTAGTAATAATTAGCGGCGGCGCAAAGCGAATCACCGTGTCATGGGTTTCCTTACACAATAGTCCTTGCTCTTTTAATTGCTCACAATATTTGCGAGCCGGCTGAGATAATTCAACTCCGATAAATAATCCACGTCCGCGAATTTCTTTTATGATTGGATTTTTAATTTCTTTTAATTTATTAATAAAATACTCGCCAAGTTCTAACGATTTTTCTGCTAGTTTTTCATCTACCAGCACATCAAGGGCCGCTATGGAAACTGCACATGCCATTGGATTTCCCCCGAAGGTAGAACCGTGTGATCCCGGATTAAAGACACCTAAAATATCTTTGTCAGCGACAACACATGAAATTGGAAACACACCGCCGCCCAATGCTTTACCTAGAATATACATATCAGGTTCGATTCCTTCCCACTCACAAGCAAACATTTTACCTGTCCGGGCCAAACCAGCTTGAATTTCATCCGCAATAAACAAAATATTGTTTTCTTTACAAAGATCATAGGCGGCCTTCATAAAGCCTTCAGGCGGAATGACAATCCCAGCCTCTCCCTGAATCGGTTCAATTAAAAATGCCGCTGTATTAGGGGTAATCGCAGCTTTTAATGCCTCTAAGTCACCGTAAGGGATTAGCTTGATCCCCGGGAGCATGGGCCCAAACCCGCGTTTATACTCGTCGTCAGATGAAAGGGAAACTGCCGTCATTGTTCTGCCGTGGAAATTCCCTATACAAGCAATAATTTCCGCTTGGTTCTCGGCCACACCTTTTACATCATAGCTCCAGCGTCGTGCCGTTTTCACAGCTGTTTCCACTGCTTCAGCCCCGGTATTCATGGGCAGCACCATCTCTTTTTTCGTTAATTGACAAACCTTTTCATACCACGGACCAAGTTGGTCATTGTGAAATGCACGGGAAGTTAATGTAACTTTATCGGCCTGGTCCTTTAACGCTTGAATAATTTTTGGGTGACGATGTCCTTGGTTCACAGCCGAATAAGCACTAAGCATATCCATATATTTATTGCCTTCTGGGTCCTCTACCCAAACACCTTCTGCCCTAGTAATGACAATTGGGAGCGGATGATAGTTGTTGGCTCCATATTTCTCTGTTTTAGCAATTAATTCATTCGTATTTACATTTGCTTTCATAAATAACCCCCCGTTTCATTGTTTCATTCTAATATTATGTACATATAGTACTATTGTAGCCGAGCATGAAAAAAGAATGAACACCCCAATATAATTTTATCCATGAAAAAGCTCTTTTTATGTAGGCTGTGTTAAAGTTTAATGTTGATTATTTTATAAAATAAAAGGAAACCCAGTTATTTATGGATTTCCTGACTAAAAATTAGTTGGTTAGTACCGAATAATAAAAATTAGCATCTTGGAATGTCCTATTTAGGTCAATAGAATTTGTAATGGTAAAATATAACGCTATACCAACTAAAATAGCCATAATTGCACCAAAGTTTTTTGGTATTTGTTTGTTTTTCTTATAGAGAATAAGTGCGGTCATAATAACAATTAAAAAGTATGATGCGGAAAGTGATAATTCAACTATTCGCATCTTAATATCCTTGACAACAGTTCTAAAACGTAGCAAATCTTTGTTATTATCCTTGTTTTCTTGGATGGTGGATAAGCTATCACGATGACCGATTTTCCAAGTATAACCACTTTGCTCTTTTAGTACAGTATATTGATAACCACCAGCTTTTTCTTTGTCTATAACAACTGAAGAACTTGCGGACACGTTTGCAACAATAATCACAAAAAACGTAATAAAAATAGAAAATGTAATCAAAAACATCTTTTTCAAATCATCTCCTCCTTTCTCCATTTATGAAAGTAATAATACAAGATTTCTAACTCCTAATTAGGAATTTTTGTTGATGAATATTTTAAATCTTGTATTTCGACAACCGAATACTATCATATGTATCCGTTATTTCAAATACAAATGATGTTAGTAGAAACTCTTTTATATGCTGTTTGGTGCTTTCGTTACTACGACTATCAACGAATAGAAACCAAGCAAGGTAATTATCCAAATATTTTGTAGCAACACCTTTAAAGCGGTCTATCCACAGCTTTAGACGGGAATGGAGACCGTTTACATTTTGAATGTGATACAAGCCCTTGATAACGTGTTTGCCACCGTCTGATTTAATTCGATAATGCTCTAAACCTTTTTCTTTTGCATAGGTTTTATAGGCTCTCCAAGCATCAGTTACAAGCACATTTTCATTGGACAGTTTAGACCCAATTAAGGCATCGACCTTCGGTTTTACAATTCGCCCCATACAAGCAACTTTGGAGACCGTTGCTTTGGTTCGGTCTCTGGCAACGAGAACACAAACCTGTTCGTGGCTTATTCCCCTATGTTTGGACTTCCCGCCACGTTTGCGAGGTTTACGTTCCGTAATGCCACGTTGCCCTTTTTGAGAGTACAGGAAATAGGTCTCGTCAATCTCAACTATACCATCAAAATGGTCAAAATCCATTTGTTTTAAGGCGTTTAATAGTTTATGTCTCCAATAAAATAGCGTAACCCAAGTAACCCCTACGATTTCAGCCGATTTTCGCAGGGAATAACCTTTGAACATACAATCAACAAATGTAATCCATTCGTTACCTTTTCGAGAACGGTACAAGACGGTATTGGTTGTGTCAGTAAAGGTTTTACTACAACATTTACATTGATACCGTTGCCGACCATTGTATTTTCCGAACCGAACAACGTGTTCCGATGAACAATGAGGACACTCAAATCCTTCTTTGAAGCGAGTTTCCCTCATTTCATTGATTAATCGACCACCCGCAGAGGAAGAAGGCTCGACATAGCGTTTTACCCATTGGTAGACTTGTTCTTTTTGAGTATGCGGTAATTTGTCAATATACTTTAACAAGTTGCTAAACGCTTTGCCCACCTTGATAACCTCCCGAATGTTTGTTCCCATATTAATTATATCAAGAATTTTGACAGGTATCAAATATCAACATTTACCTTTAACAGAGCTTTTATGTAAAAAAAAAGCCTAGCACCATGCTAATATAGCATTGGGTCTAGGCTTTACATGAATTTATTTTTTTATTAAATCTTCACGTTGTGACTGGTCAATCCACTCTTGTAGTTTATCTTTTAATGTGTTAAAACCTTGTTGGCCTTCCACTTCTGGAATAATCGCAGCAACTGGACGTTTACGAGGTTTCTTTGCCTTCGGAGCAGCCTGTTGAACAGGAGCTTCTTCCGTTGCACGAATCGAAAGTCCAATTTTACCTGCGCCTTCATCCACTGATAATACTTTCACCTTAATTTCGTCCCCAACTTTAAGGTGGTCATTAATATCTTTCACATAACCATGGGTAATTTCAGAAATATGGACAAGGCCTTGAGTATTATCGTCAAGCGCAACAAACGCTCCATATGGTTGAATTCCAGTTACTTTACCTGTTAAAATACTTCCAGTTTCGATCTTTTCTGACATGAAAACACTCCTAAGTAATTAATTATTTTATCCCTTATATACGCATTATAATATTATACCACAAAGAACGCTTTAAATCAAAAAAGATTGAAAAATAAACTGCAAATAATGCTTACCTTAGTGGGATTGTCGAAATTTCTTAACATAATATTCAAGGAAAGGGAAAGAAATAGTTACTAAACGTGATACACTAATAGTGAGGAAATCTATTTTAAAGGGAAGGTGAACCAGTTTGAATACCATCGGCCAAACCATTAAAAATGCCCGTGAAATGCTCCATATGTCTCAGGAAGAGCTGGCACAAAAAGTAAGAGTTGGAATTCACACAATTGAGAAATACGAATCTGGAGAACAAATTCCTAGCACCCAAACCTTATTAAAGTTATCAACTGTATTAGATCTTCCTGCCACAGAATTGCTTGAACAATAATATGAATAACAACAAAGTTTTTCTATACTGCTGTATAAAAAAAGAAAATACTGGAAACCCTTATATCATAAGGCTTTCTAGTATTCCCCCTTTTTGAAGTGGACATCCATCATGGGATGTCCTTTTTTTTGCCATGAAGTTTTAAATGGAACAAGCATCATTTGCTTTAATGATTAATAATTCTTTAGCTTTTTTCAAGCACTCTTCCAAGGGAATTATTCTTTCAAAGGAAAAATCATAAATGCTTTGTATTCTTTTGGCCAACTCATCACAATCATTTAATTCATAGATAGCCTGAATGGTATCAGCGATTTCTGTGTCATATCCTCCATTAGTTAAGTTGAAGGGATTCCACTCATTTAATAGATCTACATATTGTAAATTTGTTTGCAGTTCTTTTCTCATTATTTTTAACTCCCAAATTTCGGCTTAAAAAAGCACTATTTTATTTCCTCATGGTCTCCAGTATACTTCTTAAAAAATGGAGTGTAAAAGATTGGTGCACCACACAAGTTATCTAACTTTTTCCAATAGATGCTGTAGCATTTGCTCTCCAGACACTAATGCCTCACCGCCACCCTGGGCAAATGAATCATTTCCTCCGCCTTTTCCGTTAATATGCGGAAGGGCACTAGCGATTACTTGCTTCATACTTACCGTTTCAGCTTGTCCACGTGCACAAACTACTTGCAATCGCTTATCATTTTCCGATACAAAGTAAACAATAGCCGTTTCTTCTTCAGTAATTATGATTCGTGCTAAATTCTGCAATTCTTGAATGGAGCGATTTTGAAACACCTCACTGACGAGGGGCTTCTCACGATGACTTCCTTTTTCAAGTAAGTCCTTCGCCTCAAAATGAAGGAGACTTTCCTGAGTTTGTTCAAGGTCTTTCTCTAATGTTTTGTTCGTTTCAAGGAGACGAAGGACAGCTTGTTCCATTTCCTTTTCAGGGGCATTGAGGATTTTTGTTAATTCCAGGAGTACCCTTTGTTTTTGTCCAAGCAGTGTAACTACTCGGTTCCCACCAACAAATTGGACCCGTACCTTCTTCTTTTGTCGTTCCCAATCCAATACTTTTACCGCTCGAACCTCACCAGTAGCTCTTGGATGTGTCCCCCCGCACCCGTTATCATCAAAATCAGGAATAATAACCAGGCGAATATCCTCTTTCACTTTTGTCTCTTTTCGCAGATTATATTGAGACAATTCTTCTTCTGTAACCCATTTCGTCTCAATTGGTCTGTTTTCAAGGATGACCTGATTTGCTAGTGCCTCAGCTTCTTGTACTTGTTGCTCGCTAAGATGATCCGTCTCTAAATCGATGGTAAGTATTTCTGCCCCTAAATGAAACCCAATTGTTTTGTATCCAAATAAGTGATCAAACGAGGCAGATAATAGATGCTGCCCGGCGTGTTGCTGCATATGATCTAAGCGTCTTTCCCAATCGATAGTCCCAATGACTTTCTTTCCTATATCATCAAATGGCCCATCAAGGTAATGACGAATTTCTCCATCGATTTCTTCCACGTTTATTACCGCTTTATCAGCAAGTTTTCCAAGGTCGTGCGGCTGCCCGCCGCCGGTTGGATAAAAGGCCGTTTGATTTAATACAACATACCAGCTGCCTGTTGGGTCTTGTTCTTGTTTTACCACTTTTGCATTGAAAGTTCGTATGTATGGATCTTGATAATACAGTTTGTTCTCCATGTTTATGGTCACTCCAATATATAATTATGAACTCATTGTCTAAAAAAAAGGAAAATAAATCAAGCAAACAAAAAACTGCTCCTCCTTTATGTGAGGAACAGTTTTTTCTAACTCATATGTGACTTAACTACTTCTTATTTTTACGCTGTCCAAAAGAAGTAGGCATCGTTGGTAGGTTTTGTCCACCTTGCTGAGAAGTGCCCATCATTTGAGGAAAACCAGTTTGCTGTTGGCCTCCCATCATTTGAGGGAACCCGCCCATGCTTTGAGGAGTTCCTGATTGCTGGCCTCCCATCATTTGAGGAAAACCTCCCATGCTTTGAGGAAAACCTGAATGCTGGCCTCCCATCATTTGAGGAAAACCGCCCATGCCTTGAGGAAATCCTGATTGCTGACCGCCCATCATATGTGGGAATCCTCCCATTTGTGGATAACCCATTTGATGATATCCTCCCATTTGCGGGAAGCCTCCCATTTGATGATACCCACCCATTTGCGGATAGCCCATTTGCGGGTAACCAGATTGTCCTGGAAATCCGCCAAAGAATTGTCTTTTTCCCAAACTTATCGCCTCCTAAATCGTCTCCATGCTAGTGTATGTCCACTTTTAGGAAAAGCTTTAGATTTTTACCTATTTACAAGAAAAAAATTCAATGTTAAAGGCTATCACACTTAACTGATAGCCTGCCAAAAAATAATATTCTCATTCTAGCCGTTTTATTTGTTCGCTTTTTTATCTTTTGTTATTTCACCACAGGCGATCCGTTTTCCAGAATCTCCTGAAGGCGGTGTCATACCATCATCTTTCCCTTCATCAATGACGATTGTGGTCCCCTCTTTTGTAAACAACGATGTCTTTCCATCTTTCAAAGTGACATTGGGTGCCGTTAAATCTACTTTTACAGACCCATCATCACCAACGATTAAATTAGGCAGATCGCCTGCATGTGCACCTTTGGGATGAAGAAGCCCATGTTCCTTATTATCGGGATTAAAATGGTTTCCTGCTGATTTAAAGTCTGGAGCTTTACATTTTCCTTTGTCATGGATATGAATCGCATGATCTCCGGCTGGAAGGCCATTTAAATCTACTGATAATTTTACGCCTTTGGCCTGCTCAGCTACCTTTATTTTGCCAAGGGAATCCCCGACCGCATTATACATCTCCACATCAATCTTTCTGATATTCTCTTCTGTACATCCTGTTAGAATGAGCAGTGGAATGATCATCCAGCTTTTCTTCATATGTATACCCCCACACTAGACAATTTGCATTTAGTATGAGCAATCCCCCGATCCTTTATCCAAACAAAAAGGAACAGTATTGGGTTAACTGTTCCTTGGAGTGTGCTCTTGATTTTGCAATTGTTTTTCTAATTCTTTTGCCTTTTTAGCCTCGCGTTTGGAGACTAAAATGATGACGCGCATCGTTAGTAAGGCTCCAATTAAGAAAATCGCAAAAGTGATTGCAGCAGGTATATATTCCGATTTATCTTCCGGAAAGTATAAAAACAATGATAGTACCGATGGATGAAACATTTTTCTTCTCCCTTTCTCTAAAGGAACTGCTCTAATAATTTATTATAGCAACAAAAAACCTTTCATACCACCTTCTTAATCTACGGTTCATCGTTACTCTGCTAACACCTTGATTTTCTTAATGATCACATCTTTCTCAGGTTTATCTTGAGCACCAACAGGCGTGTTAGCAATTTTATCCACGATATCCATTCCTTCAACTACTTGGCCAAAAACCGTATGACGATGATCAAGCCACGGTGTACCACCGTTTTTATCATAGGCTTCAATAATCTCTTTCGGATAGCCTGCTTTTTCCATTTGGTCCTTCATGGCAGAATCCAGTGACGAGCTTTGCACAATAAAGAACTGACTTCCGTTTGTGTTGCTGCCTGAATTAGCCATTGATAAAGCACCGCGGAGATTATAAAGATTTTTCGAGAATTCATCTTCAAAAGGCTGTCCGTAAATACTCTCCCCGCCAGTACCGTTACCATTCGGATCACCGCCCTGGATCATGAAATCTTTAATAACCCTATGAAAAATAAGTCCATCATAGTAACCTTCTTTACCATGTTTTACAAAGTTTTCAACTGCTTTCGGAGCATACTTAGGAAACAATTTAATTTTTATATTTCCCATTGACGTCTCCATTTCAACGAGTTGTTCATTATCAAGCACCTCTGTTGAAAGCTGAGGATAGACGGCATTTGACACAGTTTGGTCCCCTTCCTTCTGTTCCGTTTTTGGCGCGGTCTTTTTGGTGGTTGCTTCTTCTTTCTTTGTGCTTGTCCCACAAGCAGCCAAAACTAGAACAATTGTAAATAATGTTAATAAGAAATGCAGATTCTTCCTCATATATCATTCCTCCAATTTTTTGACTTTAACCGAAATAAAATTATTTCACACATTATTTTAAATTTACTATGATTCATATTAAAATAAAAGAGAAAAGTGGAAGGGGTGTTTTTTTGTGTCGGAATTACAAATTGGTAAGATTGTAACAGCCATTTATAAGACTGGAAAATATATTGGAGAAATAACAGAGGTACGTCCACAGCATTATTTAGTAAGAGTTCTTGCTGTGCTTAAACATCCCATGCAAGGAGATTTACATAACCCTAAAGATGCAGATGTACTTATTTTTCACGAGAGAAAAGCACTCAGCTTTCGTGAGCAGGCGAATATTCCCCTCAAAATGGTTAAGCCCTTTGAGAATGAGATTCCAGATTATAGAGAGTCGTTAAAAGAATCGTTAGCCAAAATGAAACAGGAATTAACAGAAACTAATTCAGAATGGGCTGAAATGAGCCTGAGAGCCTTGGAATCGCTTGAAAAAGACTATAAAATATAAAAACGCTAAAGGCCAAATCAGTTTGAATGATTTGGCCTTTTATGCGAATTCATTTAATAACTTTGAAAAATCAATCCGATCCCCAATCGTGGTTGGCTCTGGTTTTTCTAAATAACGTTTATCCTTTTCAACGAGTTTGAATATATTAAAGGTAGTCAGCGCATCATCCAGTGCACGATGATGTTTGCCCGTTCCTTCTTTCCCGTATTCCTGAACTGCCTTCCAAAGTCCTGTTTGATTTTGATCACCAAAGAATCGTTTATATTCCATGGAAAGATCCAACTCCACTGCGTTTAGCGGAAACGCAATCCCTGCCTTTAAACAATTATGACGAAGGACCTTCATATCCATATTTCCCCAAGTAACAATGGTTGTTTCATAATTATTCTTGTTGAACTCCTCCAATTTTTTAACAAGTTCAAAAATAGATAAACCCTTGTCTACCTGTTGCTGAGAAATATGTAAAAAGGATTTACAGCGTTCAGTTAGTTTTGGAAATTTAAGTGGAGTAACAAAGGATGAGAACTGTTCTGTTACTTGATCATCTACGACTGCAACAATTCCAACTTCGATAATTTCCGCATAAAAATCCTTCATGCGAACATTCCGTTCAGGCATTGTAAACTCAAAATCGATAAATAAATGTTGCCGCCTTGCCCGCATCAATTTCACCACCTTTACGTTTACTCTTACTACATTATATAAAGAAACATGTACAAAAAATTGTGCTTTTTTTCTATTTTTTCTTATATTATAACACGAAACTAATGTTAATTTTTTAAATTTTTAATCAATAATAATCCTAATAATCCATTCTTCTATAAACATATATTTTCGCGATTATTTTTTTAGCTTAATGACTGCCATCGTACATCTTGATACACAAATCATGCGGCCTTCTTCATCTGTAATTTTAATATCCCATACTTGAGTGGATCTCCCTTGATATAGGACAGTTGCAGTCGCTGTAACCACACCTTCCGTTTTCGGACGAACATGATTTGCATTAATTTCTAGACCCGCAACACCCTCCGTCTCTTTATCTGCCAATTCATATGCTCCTATACTGGCAACCGTTTCCGCCAAAGCAACAGATGCACCACCGTGCAGTAATCCAAATGGCTGACGAGTTCGCTCATCTACAGGCATTGTCGCCATAACCCTTCCTTTTTCAACTAGGGTAATCTCAATTCCTAAAGATTGCAGCAATGTATTTTCAATCATATTATTTCCTCCTATATGTAAACAGTTTTCATCTATATAAACTATTCGCTTTATTAACTAATTTTCCTTTTTTACATAAAAAAACAGCCCAAGAGCTGTTTTTTCATTTTAGTAATAATACGGGGCACCGAAGCCGGGATAAAAAGCCCCAGGAAAGCCTCCTGGCGGTGGAAATGGGGGTGGGGGCGGCGGATAAAATCCTGGATATCCGTAAAATGGCCGGCTAATTAACGCACCCCCTAATAAGCCTCCTAAAAAGCCTCCAAGTAATGGCAAACCGAAGCCAATAAATCTGTGGTCTTGGACCTGATGAGGGTTTCGATAATAAGGGTACATACAGCAAACCTCCTTCTTCTATACTTGCCTACACTATTTCATATGCGAATGGAAGGGGTTTTGAGTGGGCAAAAACAAAAGGCGGAAGCGCCAGGTTAGCGGCGTTTGCACTGGTGCGCTCCAATAGCACAAAAAAGCCTCCAAGATGTCTCGGAGACTTTTTCAAATCATTATTTCTCGATGGGTTCAAACCGTTCTACAAATAAGGCAAGTGTCCGGGTCATCACTCCGGTTGCACCGGCAGGTCCTAAATCATGGGATTTTGCGGTGGTAGCTGTCCCCGCGATATCTAAGTGCACCCATGGTGTTCCTTCGGCAAATTCACCAATAAAAGCCCCAGCAACCAACGCATGGCCTTCACTGCCAGGGGAATTATTTAAATCGGCGACTTTACTGTTTCTTACCCGTTCAATCTCCGTTTCAAACAATGGCAGCTGCCACATTTGCTCGCCTGCTTCGAGGGAAGCTCCCAATACTTGATCATATAATGGATCATGATTAGTCATGGCCCCCGTCGTATGAAGACCAAGTGCGGTAATTACTCCTCCTGTTAAAGTTGCGACATCTACAAGATAGTCTGCACCATGCTGTTTTGCATAGGTTACCGCATCTGCTAAAACTAGCCGTCCTTCCGCATCTGTATTTAAAACCTCGATGGTCTTACCGCTCATCGATGTAATCACGTCATCAGGCTTGAAGGCATTGCCGCTAATCATATTATCCGTAGAAGGAATAACCGCGACCACATTTTGCTCAGGCTGAATCTCACCGATGATTTCCATTGCACCAAGGACTGCTGCTGCTCCGCCCATGTCAGTTTTCATCCCCACGATCCCTGATTTCGTTTTAATGGAATACCCTCCCGTATCGAAGGTTATGCCTTTTCCAATTAAGCCGATCACATCTTTCCATTCATCTTTCCCTTGATATTTAAGGACAATCATTTTAGGAGGCTCTGTTGAACCCTGATTCACGGCAAGGAATGCTCCCATTCCAAGCTTCTCTATTTCAGCTTTATCCAGGATTTCCACCTCAAAAGCATATTTACGTGCAAGTTCCCGTGCATAATTAGCCATATCTGTTGCCGTTAACATATTGCCAGGGATGTTAACGAGTGTTCGTGCCGAATTCGTTCCTTTACCAAACACATGTCCTACTGTTAACGAGGCCTGCACTTCATCCTCATCAAGGCTCTCACAATAAATCGTTAGATGAGCTAGCTTTCTCTCCGGTTCGTTCGATTTTTGCTTGTATCCTTCAAATTGATAAGTTGAGAGAGCAAATGCTTCGCTCAGCGCATGGGCAGCGTCCAAACCATCAACTTGTTCAGTTGTAAAGGAATCTAAATAAAAGGCTGCTTCTTCAAGTTTATTTGCCTTCACTTCCTTAAAGAGACTGCCGAAAGCAGATTTTAGTTTATCAAAGGTAAATTCCTTTTCCTTCCCCAGGCCAACAAACCAAATACGTTTTGAGCCGATTTTCCCTAAACTATGTACTTTATTGATTCTTTTAAACTTTGCTGAAATGTCACTTGATTTTATAAGCTCTCTTAATTGGCCATTGAATGCATCATCGAGCAATGCTAAAACTCCTGTGAATTTTTCAGGTTTATCAAAGAGTCCAATGACTAAACCTTCGTGCTCTGTTGTTAATTCTAGTTCTTTTTTAACATTAAACAAATTACTTCACCTCCAAATTATTCGTGTTTAATTATAGCGAATTACCCTATTTATTTCGAGCAACTAATTATAGTAAAAATAGGCTCTGGTAAAGTTGCCTGTCGCCTCCCGCTCCAATCAACATTTAACACAGCCTAAAAGTAAAAAACAGGCCAGCAGCCTGCTTCTATCTCTTCTCTGAACTAATATACTGCCCGCGGAAGACTTGCATCGATTTATCTTCATTTAATGATTTAAGTGTTTGCTCTGTTAGTTTTCCATTCCCTTTTTGGACCACATAAATATCGAGCTTCTTTTTGCCCCACTTATTATAAACATCCTCAACCGTTTCATAATAAAGGTCTAGCTCATTCCCTTTGATAGCCCCGCCTTTATCGGCAACAACGCCATATCCATAGCCAGGGATAAAGAGGATCGTTCCAATGGGAAATACATTAAGGTCTGCTGCAATCGTAGAAAACAAATCACGTTTTACTTTTACACCGGAGTAAGTTATCCCATATTCAGGATGGCCAACACTTTTTCCTGTTGATTCTACTCCTGCTGTATATCCAGTGGCAGTAACTGTTTGTTTTGGATATTTTGACCAATCAATTTCATTTTCCAAGGACCTTTGGGTTCCTGAAACAGGTTCAGTCGACGCAAGAACAGACGCAAATTGGTTTAAAAACATTTGTGCATTTACTCCAGAGATTGATTGGAAGGTCGCAAAGACTGCCATTAAGAAGAGACAAACCATGGCCAAACGCCTACTCCAATGTATCATTTTATTCATCAAAATTTTCACTCCTCCCAAAATATTCATTCCCAAGTTAAAGGAAAATATTCAAAAAAGGACAAGTGAAATTTTGCATGTGTGATTGCAAATCATAAAAAAGACTCTTTCCAGGGGGAAAAGTCCGTCTTCTCCCCTTGGTAAGAGTCTTAAAACATTTGGTATCCATTTTTTCGTAAAAGTTTGATCGTGAAACCTGCCGCTATCGCACCAGCTAGTCCACTTATTAAAATGAGAATATCAGCAGTGGCTAATGAAGTAAACCTGTGGCCCAATTCATTAAATGCCATTTTACTATTTGTAAAATATTCACTAAAACTCACTTTATCTACAATAAAAATGGCCACAATAGGATAAACTACAGCCATAACCCATGACATACGAAGCAGCATATTGAGAATAAACCCAATTCCAAAAAATAAAACAAAGAAAAGTAAAATCGATATGATTAAGACAACAATGCTCATTTGCATCCGAGATTCCCCCTTATACATCAACATTTAGTGTACTGAATGTCGAAAAAGGAGTCAATATAAACGAATGCATTTCTTTTATTTACAAGAAAAAAAGCTCCTCGAATAATTCGAAGAAGCACTTCAATGATACGATGAACTTTATTCTTTTTTCTTGCCAGTTCCTTCGCAGCAGCTGCAGGTTTCCGATCCCCCTAGAACTAATTGAAAATAGCCCTTCCCTGCACAATAATCACACGCTTTTGAATCCACGATTTTTACTGTCATTTCTAAATCATCTCCTTAATAATTAACTTAATTTTCTGATAATATATCAAGGATTTTCTAAAAAAGAAAGGACGAAAATCTGGCAAATTCAATCGAGAAAGCGGATACATGTCAAGTTTTCTTACAATTACTTATCGTTACTTAAATTTTCTAAAAATTACAAAAATATTTTATAAGCTGTATATCCAAACTGATCTCCTGGGTTTAAATCACCAATCGCTTGTTTCAAGAAGGTAATATCATTTCTAATTAAATATTGGAGTATGACAGAAGCATCTTTTTCATGGAATAATTCTTCTATCGCCATGAATCTCGCTTCATAAAGTTCGTTATCCTGATGACTAACCACCTGGTCACTCACCGGTTCAAGTAGAAAATGGAGCAAATTATCGCTAATTTCTCCTTTAATTACACCCGTTCTTAGACCAATTAGTCCCTTCACCCGACATTGGATTCCAGTTTCCTCCAATACTTCTCTAATAACCGCCTCATCCGCTGTTTCACCCATTTCAACAAAGCCTGCGGGCAGTGACCATTGGCCTTTTAAGCCGCCATATCGTTTTTTTACGACGAGCCATTTCCCCTCATTTGACATTACAACCCCTGCAACAGCCAACCAAACCTTGCCTCTTTTTTCACGACTACTCACCGAACTCCCCCTTTCACGATTCATTATTTTAATCATATCAAAAAGGGACAGATTTCTCTGTCCCTTTTACTAAATTTTTTCTGTGATTGAATTATTATAACAATCTAGCTGCAGCGCCAAGGCGCTCCGCTTTTCTATTTAAAATACGTTAAATTTTCCTTTTTTCAATACAAGACCAGCGCCGCCAATCATGTAAAGAGAGCGATTATCGACGACTTTTTTCATGAAGGATGCTTTTGCACCAGTTATTTTTTTACCAAAAACAACCCCGATTGCATCATCTTCACCAAGGGAACAAACAGTCCCTTTATTATCAAACGTGAAAGTTTCTAATTCAGATTTATTACGAACTAACGCAGCGATATTGCGTGCACAAACTTCCCCTTGCTGCATCGCAATTTGTGCAGTTGGTGGATATGGACGGTTGATCTCTTCATTAATCATCAATGAACTGTCACCGATCATGAAAACATCATCGAAACCAGGAACGCGAAGATCCGGCTGAACTTTGACCCGGCCTCTCATTGCTTCAAAGCCTGATTTTTCAACAATAGCATTCCCGCGAATTCCTGCGGCCCACACTACAGTACCTGCCTTGATTTCACGTGGTTCCTCTTCACCCTTAGCGACAATGATGCCTTCTTCCGTACATTCCTTAATCGCTGTTCCGATTAAGAATTCAACACCTTTTCGTTCTAATTGTGACACGGCATAATTCACTAGTTCCGGATCAAACCCTGGGAGTACTGTTGGAGCAGCCTCGACACAGATAATTTTCACTTTATGTGAATCCACATCATACTCACGACATAATTCAGGGATTCTATTTGTTAATTCCCCAAGGAATTCAATTCCCGTAAAGCCAGCGCCACCGACAACAATAGTCAAACGATTGTCATTTTTCTCTTCTTCCATATTGTATGTGGCAAATTGGTATTCAATATGTTCACGCAATTGACGAGAAGAGTTTACATTTGTGATTCCAAAAGCATATTCTTTTAATCCTTTGATCCCAAATGTTTCTGGTTCACCACCAAGGGCGATAACAAGGTAGTCATAGTTGACTTCCCCTTTTTCCAAAATAACTTTCTTGTCTTCTTTGTTAATTTCTACGACAGTATCTTGAACAAAATCCACTTTACTGCGGTCGATTACATTACGGATATCATACCGTACGCGGTCATGATGCAGTGTGCCTGCAGACGCCTCATGCAGCCATGTGGTTTCATAATGATAGTCATTTTTATTTACTAAAACAATGTCCGCTTCATTCACGCCGATTAACTTCTGTAAGCGAACTGTTGTCATTAGTCCACCGTAACCAGCACCGAGAATAACAATTTTAGGCTTTCTCAAAGTGATCACTTCCACCCTTTATTTTTTAGATAATCCCTTTTTTCTTAGTTTCCACTGCTTTGACCATTTTTATTTTGTATAATAAAAAAATGTATGTGATATAATTCACGAATAAAGTTAAAAAAAATCAATTTCCCGAAGATGTATAGGTCAAGCAAGGTAATTGCTAAGAATGCTATATTTTACTACTTGACATAAAATCGTGCTATTTATGTCACAAAAAATTAACAATCTATCCTCAATTCATCTTATGCTACTTTCACCCGATTATCAAGCGATTTTTATAAATTTTTATCTTAAGTTTTGAGGAAAATTGAATATGATATATGTTGAGAAAAATATTTTAAAAATTGTCTCAGTTGTGAATATTCCCACATAAAGATGTGAGAATATTTCGTTTTATGATAATATTATAATGAGGGAGTTTGTTACTACAGGTTGGGGGGATACGGAGTGGAAGAAAATCAAAAAGTATACGACATTACCATTATTGGCGGAGGTCCTACCGGTTTATTTACTGCTTTTTATGGTGGCATGCGACAAACTTCAGTGAAAATTATCGAGAGCTTGCCACAACTAGGCGGCCAATTGTCTGCGCTTTATCCGGAAAAATATATTTATGATGTAGCTGGTTTTCCAAAAATCCGTGCACAAGAGTTAATAAATAATCTGAAAGAACAAATGAAGAAATTCCAACCTACGGTTGCACTAGAGCAATCGGTTGAAAAGCTAGAGAAGCAGGAAGATGGTACATTTAAATTAACAACGAACAAAGAAATCCATTATTCTAAAACGATTATTATTACAGCCGGAAATGGCGCCTTCCAACCACGTCGTTTAGAACTCGAAAGTGCTGCTCAATATGAGCGTAAAAATCTTTACTACTTTATTGAGGATTTAAATCAGTTTGCAGGTCAAAAAGTAGTTGTTTTTGGCGGCGGTGATTCTGCAGTCGACTGGGCCTTAATGCTTGAGCCGATCGCTGAAGAAGTTTCAATTGTCCATCGCAGAGATAAATTCCGTGCCCACGAGCATAGTGTAGAAAACTTATATAATTCAAAAGTACATGTGAAAACACCCTATGTTCCTGCAGAATTAGTTGGGGATGTAAGTAGAATCAAACAGGTTGTTCTTGAAACCGTTAATGGGGAAGAGAAGGTTACAGTAGATGTCGATGCTGTCATTTGTAACTATGGTTTTGTTTCTTCACTTGGACCAATTAAGGAATGGGGCTTAGACATCCAAAAGAATTCGATTGTCGTTAATTCAAAAATGGAAACCAACATCCCTGGAATTTATGCAGCTGGAGACATTTGTACCTATGAAGGAAAAGTGAAATTAATTGCCTGTGGCTTTGGTGAAGCACCTACAGCGGTTAACAATGCAAAGGCCTTCATTGATCCAAAGGCAAAAATTCAGCCAATACACAGTTCTTCGATGTTCAATAAATAAGAAAAAGCGTCCCTTTGTAAGGACGCTTTTTCTTATTTACCTTAGCATTCTTCCGGAGTACCAGTAGCAGTAGCCGTTCTAAACGATGACCCACATCCGCATGATGCGATTGCATTCGGATTGTCAATAGTAAAGCCGCCGCCCATCATTGATTCTTTATAATCAATCTTGGTTCCTTGTAAAATCGCTGCACTCTCTTTATCGACTATGATTTGAATTCCATGTTGTTCAAGTTTCAAATCATCTTCATTTACTGTATGTTCAAAGCCCATCCCATAGGATAAACCGCTGCATCCACCACCTTTTACGCTAACGCGTAGCAAAGCGCCTTCTTCTTCGTTATGCTTCATCATTTCTTTAATATGGAGCGATGCCGCTTCTGTTAAAATAACCACATTATTACTCAATATGATACCCTCCCTTAATGAGGCTTTTAATTTATTATATACACGTATTGTTAACTACTCAAATTATACGATTCCTTCGTACTATCATATGAAATATATATAAATAAGGGAGCGGCAACGCTCCCTATTTTAAAACATTGGATTCTCTTCCAAATATTGATAAATATTATCGACCAATTCGTCAGGTGTTTTTCCTGTGACTACTTCCCCATTTACGAGAGCATATAACGAAGTCGCACATTTACCGCAATATCCAAGACATCCATATTCAATAATATCCAAATTGGGATCTTTTTCTAATTTCTCTAGTGCCTTTTGGGCACCATTCGCAAGATTGCTTATACAAAATTCGATGATGGGTTGAATCATTGCTTTCACCTCTCCACAACTAATTATCCTACTCCATTTCATCCACTCCGTCAAATACCATGTATACTATAACGATGTCAAGAAAATCATGAAAATTGTTGTTATTTTGTCATAATTCCGCTATACTCGTATGTGTTAAAGGAACGGATTTATTATTCTACTATTTTTTTTTGACATTTTAGGCAATTTTAAATATGAAACGGGCTATTCAAAGGGGTAATAAAAATGAAAAACCTTGTAATTCTTGGTGGCGGTTACGGCGGAATGAAGATTCTAAATGAACTTCTCCCTAACCATTTACCAGAGGACGTGACCATTACACTAGTGGACCGTGTACCTTACCACTGTTTAAAAACGGAGTATTACGCATTAGCAGCAGGAACAATTTCTGACAAAGAAGTAAGAGTTGCTTTTCCGGAGTACCCACGATTAGAAGTAGTTTATGGTGAAGTAATCGGAATTCAAACAACTGAAAAAAAGATTACATTAAAGGATGCGGAGCCTCTCGACTATGATGACCTCATCATTGGTCTGGGCTGTGAGGACAAGTATCATGATGTTCCGGGAGCTGATCAGTTTACTTACAGTATCCAGTCTATTGAAAAATCTCGACTTACCTACTCTGTCTTAAATAATCTGGGACCGGGCTCAGTTGTTGGTATCGTAGGCGCTGGTCTTAGCGGCGTGGAATTAGCAAGTGAATTAAGCGAAAGTCGTGAAGACCTAAACATCAAATTATTTGATCGGGGAAAACATATTCTCTCTGCATTCCCTGAACGTTTAAGCAAATATGTTGAAAATTGGTTTGTAAAAAACAATGTCGAAATTATTAATAACTCGAATATTACCAAAGTGGAAGAAAATGTATTATACAATCACGACCAGGCGATCCATTGTGATGTAATCGTATGGACCGCGGGAATTCAAGCCAATAAAATTGTCCGCGCTATGGACGGGGAAAAAGATGGAATGGGAAGACTAGTTATAAGCCCGCTTCACCACCTGCCCACTGATGAAAATGTTTTTATTCTTGGTGATTGCGCAAGTCTTCCCCATGCTCCTAGTGCTCAATTAGCGGAAGGTCAGGCGGAACAAATTGTTGAAGTATTAAAGAGACGTTGGAAAGGTGAAGAACCTCCAACATCATTCCCACAAATTAAATTAAAAGGGATCCTTGGTTCCCTTGGGAAAAAGCACGGATTTGGGATGATGGCAGACCGCGCCATTACTGGACGTGTCGCCCGCTTGCTTAAATCCGGGATTCTGTGGATGTATAAGTTTCATAACGGGTAATATAAAAAGCTCCAGCGCCATGAAAAGGGGGCGCTGGAGCTTGATTCAAAGAAGAAGCATTCCGTTTTGGTGGAATGCTTCTTCCAATTATATAGCTGTATATCCGTGTTTCTCTAGTTCAGAAAAAATGGTTTTTAAACGCGGGTTCCCTTCTCCAACGATTTTGTCTTTGATGACAACCACTGGATAAAATATATCCTCTTCGACCACTTTTTCTGCAAACGCGATTTTTTCACTCTCCCCAGTGGGCTGATAGATATCCACATAGGTCATTTTAAACGGTTGGTCTGGAAATTTTCTCGCTATCGCTGCCTCCAGCCATTCAAACGTTTCTTTGGAAGATGGTAAATTGACACAACTCGGGCACAACTGCTCTGCACCGTAAACAACAATTTCTACTTCTGTACTATTCATCTACTCATTCCCGCCTTTTTATTTCAGGTTAACTCATTTTTGCGATATAACCAAGAAAATGACTATAAATGTGTGTTTTCCTAATTTCTGATAATGGATTTTTCACGATGATGACATTATAATATAAGTATAGGAAGGGAGTCGATTAATTTGGCAGAACAAGAAATTTTTGAACAAGTTCAAGAAGTATTAGATAAATTACGTCCATTTCTTCTTCGCGACGGCGGAGATTGTGAATTAGTAGATGTTGAAGAAGGCATTGTCAAACTTCGCCTGTTAGGTGCATGCGGCAGCTGCCCAAGCTCAACCATCACACTGAAAGCTGGTATTGAAAGAGCTCTTTTAGAAGAAGTACCAGGAATTGTGGAAGTAGAACAGGTATTTTAATAATCAAAAAAGTGATTGCCATCCATAGGCAATCACTTTTTTAATGAAAACATGTTTTAGTAAAGCCATTCCAATAAAGGCAGGTTTAAACGCTTGATTGGAGCGTCAGTAAGTTGATAAAAACCCGCCAAAAATTGTTCATATTCTCCGGACTGGCGTAAAATTCTCATTAACTTTTCTTCTAATACCTTTTTGTCCTGTTCGGATGTGGTAATATAATAACTCTCTATACATTCAAAGTAATGGAGCGGGAAAATTAACCGGGAATACAATAATCGCCAGGAAAATGGCGACAAAGGGGCAATACTTTGATACTCTTCAAAAAAGCGCTTTAATTCCACGTCATAGGTTTGGGAATTATGAAGATATCTTTCCCTTGTCCATTCACCGATGTCCCGGCTGCGATGGTCAAATACCCAGTCAAACGGATTTTTGATCATATAATTATTGTGCGGCCCCCAAGTCTTTTGCGTAAACCGTTCATGACAAACCGTTCCGCTATCCGTTTCAAGCGGTTCATCATCAATCTCGGTATCCACTAGATATTGAATAGCGTTTTCCGTTAACCCCAAATAATAGGGGAAGGAATCAATAAACATCCGCTGAAATTCATCTTCAGGTGTTTGAAAAAGAAGACCATTCCACACCTTTTCCATCTGCTCGAGCCGTTTTTCCCATAAGGTCTTCCATTGTCCGATCCTGCTCGACCTCTCTATTTGAAAGGGGACTCTCCTGCCGCGCTCATGGAATTTTGCCAATTTCCTGCCCAATTTAACTTTTTTCTGTTCTTTCAGTTGTCGATTTGCAAGGACACAATATTTATTTTTTTCCCATTCTGTAATTAAATGCCCTTCTTTAGACGGTAAAATGGCGGGAACATTTTGATCACCATAATTGCGTAAATGCTCCGCGATTTTCTCAAGTTCGGCAATATCTTCTTCTTCCTTGCCCGCTGGTTTAGAGATTAAGTAGAGCCAGCCATTTCCTCTTAACGCATCAAACCGATCCAGTTTTACATATTCCTCGACCGTAATGCCATATTGATTTTCCAGCATTTTTTGAAGCATTTATAGTCCACCTCATTTCTTTCCCTTTTCTTACTTCATATATATGTTTTAGCTTAAGAAAACTTGTTCCTGAATAGCTTAGAAAAATGAAGGAGAATATAAGGTTTTAACCATGCTTTTTTTTAAGTTTCTTTTGCATAAGTTAGAATAATACAGTATATATATAGTGAAAATCCATAGAAAAGGTGATCAGAGGAATGGCAGACGACAAAAACGTAAATCTAACCGAAGTAACTGCACGTAGATGGCTGAATGACAGAGGCGTCAAAGTACAGGATATCGCTGATTTAGTTTTCTTTTTGCAGGAAAAATATCATGAGAACTTGAAAATGGAAGACTGTTTAGCAAATGTGGAACGCGTTCTTGCCAAACGTGAGGTTCAAAACGCAATTTTAACAGGAATACAGCTGGATGTCCTTGCTGAAAAAGGAATGCTTGAGGAGCCTCTCCAATCAATAATTGGAACAGATGAAAGTCTTTATGGTGTCGATGAAATTCTTGCCTTTTCGATTGTAAATGTATATGGTTCAATTGGTTTTACCAATTACGGATATATCGATAAATTAAAACCTGGAATATTAGCGCATTTAAATGATAAATCAACAGGCGAATGCCATACTTTTTTAGATGATATCGTCGGGGCTATTGCAGCTGCCGCATCGAGCCGACTCGCACACCGGGCTGCTAGGGCTGAGAGTGAAAAGAAATAAGCAGAAAAAGGATGGGGCTTCCCATCCTTTTTAAATCTTCCATTGATCTAAGGAATCAACGGTGTAGGTTGGCATCCGGTCGTAGCTGGAAAGCAGTTCTTTGGTCGTTACTCCTGTATGTACTAGTAATGTATCTATCCCGGCATTCATGCCTGCTAAAATATCTGTATCATAATAATCTCCGACCATCAATGTCTCTTCTTTCGGCGTTCCCAGTACCTTTAAAGCCTGTTCCATGATGATTGCTTCTGGTTTGCCAATAAAAATCGGTTTGGTTTGTGTAGAAACAGTAATAACAGATGTTAGTGAACCATTCCCTGGAACCAAGCCTCTTTCTGTAGGGATGGCGATATCTCCATTAGTGGAAATGAACGTTGCGCCATTGCGGACCGCCAAACAGGCAACCGTCAATTTTTCATAACTGATCTCCCGGTCGATTCCTACCACGACGAACTCAGCATCTTCTCCGGCAAATCGGAACCCCTTTTCTTCTATTGCTGTCCGTAACCCCTCTTCCCCAATCACGTAAATGCGGGCATCATTCTTTCGTTCATAAATATAATTGGCCGTCGCTTGGCTTGTTGTGAACACTTGCTTTTCTTCCGCCGGGATGTCAAACTGGGTCAGCTTTGCAGCAACCTGTGCAGGTGTCCTTGAGGAATTGTTTGTAACAAAAAGATAGGGTATCTGTTGATCCCGGAGTTTCTTGACAAAGTCAGATGCAGCTTCAATCCGTTCTGATCCCTTATACATTGTTCCATCTAAATCAATTAAATAACCTTTGTAATTTTTCATATGTTACACTCCCAAAAGTTTTTTCCATATAGAACAAAAAAGACCGCGCAACGGTCTTAATATATTATTATTTTTTAAACGCTGAAACCGGTCCTAACTCGGTGACAAGATATTCGCGAACATTGGCCGCAAAATTCACCAACTCATGTAAATGCTTTGTAAACGTCACTTGAAGTTCTTGATGATTGACATCTGTATAAGATTGGACAAGAATTTTCCGGTATTGAATCAGCACTTTCAAACTATTTCCCGTTTCAGATGAGATCACTTTTTCATCCATTAAAATATCAATGATGTCATCGTAACTGCCTGGGTCACGCATAATAAACCCATCAATCATTGCATTTCCGACGTCCAAAACAGACTCGATCATCATATGGTTTACACGCTCTAGCGCTGCCTTTTCAAGTGGGTTGGACCACTCTTTTTGACTTAGGAACAGTTGAATTTGCATTTCTAAAAATTTCAGTATCTCTTCAATTTTTTCTTGATCAACAAAATACATATGAGCACCTTCTCCATTTTTCTAAGTTGTTATCTTTGCAAGCGCAGACAGTCTGACATAGAACTTTCGAGAGTTCAAATTTATTGTAACATAATTTGACAGCCTTCGCGTTTTGAATCGTAAAAACTTATAAAAAATGGTGTAAAAATCTTTACTCCCCTTGATTGGTTTTATTTGTTACTATATAGAAGACGTCTAAAATTATCTAGTTTAATTAAAGGAGACCATTAAATGAAAGAACGCTTTTTCTTATACGATGATACAGAAGATACAAAAACAAGATTTGTCAGCTTCGTCGGTGAACATCAACGCTTTGATTTAGCGATTGTTCAAAGTGACCGTCATTATGGAAAGCATCTTGTTCTTGATATGCAGGGAAGCCGTTTTGCGATTATCGGGTTAGACGATTTGCAAGAGGAAGGGTATTTAGAATTCGCGTTTCAATTAAATGAGGAAGATGCTGAGGAATTAAGATCCTTTTTATTGGAATTAGTGTAAGGTTCGTCATGAATTATGCTCCCTTTGAAAATAATAGTGCTAAAGGGGGCGTAAGCATGACAGAACATAAAGAAGAAAAGTATACGGATTTATCCAATGTTGAAAAACAAAGGAACTTTCTTACAGCAGAAGAATTCCCAGAAGGTCCTTTTGGGTCTGCCATTCGTCAAGACGAACCAGTTGAGAACAAAAGCACACCATGGGAAGAAGGGCAACGGACTTACAGTGCCTTTAATTATGAAAATAAATCCCTTCATCAAAATCTTCCTCGGCAAATGGACGGGGCCCATCCAACCCATGATGACCCCGAAGCAGATCAACAGCCGCCGTATAGTGAATCCACATAGAAAAAGCGGAAGCGCTGTTGCTGGACGGTTTTCTAAGTTCAAAACCTAAACATAAAGAAGGGTCAGAAAGTTCAGCCCTTCTTTTATTTTTTCACTTTTTTCAAGACAAAATAGGCACAGCCAAAATTACAGTATTCATACAGATATTCACTTAGTGTGCTAATTTTTGTATCGAATGTAGCTTTTGGGTTTTGGTCATCGAAAAACCCCTTTAATCGGAGTTGTCCATACCCCCAATCACCCACTACATAATCATATCTTGTTAAAATATCACTAAATCTCGCTTTAAGGGCTTCTTCATTAAATCCGTTTCGGTGTTCTTGGACGATTTCATAAACGGTGTTGTTCATTATTATCAAGATATTTCACCTCTTTTACCAGCTAATTCCTACTACCCATTATAACCGATTCCCCATCAATTACTAAGAAAAAAAATCACCTTATTGGCTATTCTAAGAAAAGGAGGTGTTTACATTGAAAAAATTAGTCATCATCTTGGGATTATGCACGGTAACGGCCCTAACAGGCTGTACTAAGGATATGAGCAACCGAGATGTCTATGAAGAAAGCGGTAATACCATTAATGTCAACAATAAAAGGCATGATCTTTACAATGAAGGTGCGAGCCGTGGAATCCGTAATGTTAGTAACAACTACGGCTTTGTCCGTCATCAAAAAAGTCCACTAATGAACGATAATACGGCTAATGACCATTATTCTGCATTAGATCGTGAACAGGCGGCCAATATTATTAGTAAATTAAGTGCCGATATTCCCAATGTACATGATGTATCCACACTTGTCACTGACCAGGAAGTGTTAATTGCTTATACTACCGATTCAAAAGATCGCAATTTAACAGCGGATCAAGTGAAAAAAACAGCGATGTCTGTTGTTCCAAGGTATTACCATGTCTACGTAACAGACAATAAAGTCTTAAGGAGAGACGTAGAAAATTTGGCTAATGTAGATTCCACAAGCCGAAATGCCCGTAATCTGGTCAATGGGCTAATCACACAGATGAAAAAATCACCACAAGGGCAGCGGATAAATGCAAGTGAGGACGAAAATGGCCGAACCGCTGATGATAAATAGAAAAGCAGATGCGCCTTGTTCAGGACAGATTGGCTTATGCTCCTGAGCCCCTAGATGCTGAAGCTGGACATCAAAACAAAGAGTTCAGTCAACTTGACTGAACTCTTTGTTTTAGGCTTCTTGAGCTTTTTCTTCCCCAAGCATTTGCTTGTGTTTTGCTGCTGCGTTCACTTGCTCATCAGCATGATAGGAGGACCGGACTAGCGGGCCAGCTTCACAATGACTAAAGCCTTTACTTAATGCAATTTTCTGTAATTCTTTAAATTCATCTGGGCTATAATATTTTTCAACTTTAAGATGACTTTTGGTCGGCTGTAGGTATTGACCAATGGTCATAATATCCACGTGATTTGCTCTTAAATCATCCATCACTTCAAGAATTTCTTCCTTTGTCTCTCCTAGTCCAACCATTAGACTCGACTTTGTTGGAATATTCGGCTGCATTTCTTTGGCACGACGAAGGAATTCAAGGGAACGATCGTATTTCGCCCTGGCTCTTACTCTAGGGGTCATTCGTTTAACCGTTTCGATGTTATGATTTAAGATATCAGGTTTTGCGTCCATTAACAGACGTAAATTTTCTTCTTTCCCACCCATGTCAGACGGAAGAACTTCAATGCTTGTAAATGGATTTTTGCGGCGAATAGCGCGGACTGTTTCAGCAAAAACAGCTGCCCCTCCATCCCTAAGATCATCGCGGGCTACGGCGGTGACTACGACATGTTTTAAGTTCATCAATTGAACGGAGTCTGCCACTCTTTCTGGTTCTTGCCAATCCAACTCGGTTGGCAAACCAGTTTTAACTGCACAGAAACGACATGCACGTGTGCATGTATCACCAAGAATCATGAAGGTTGCCGTACGTCTTTCTGCCCAGCATTCATGAATATTAGGGCAGCGGGCTTCTTCACAAACTGTGTGAAGATTTTTTTCACGCATCATTTTCTTTAAGCCCGTATAAGACTCATTTGTGTTTAATTTTATTTTTAACCAATCCGGTTTTCGTAAAATCTCTTCTTTCTTACTCATTAATGACTACACCCCTTGAAGCTAGAAATAGATCCTCCTTGTCACTTTAACATACGGAAAAAATAACGACAAGCATATCGGATAATATTACTTGATGAACCGCTTTCATCAGCCCCTAAAAAGTTTACCATTTATTAACCATTATGAAATGGTTTAGAAAACATAAACTAACCTTGTACATTAATTGGAAGGAGGATTCTTGTGCGGGCTGTTCTATTATTGGGAACTTTTCTTTTTTTCCTTAGCACTTCATTGGCTGTTACGGATGTTCATGCCGCTGCAAATGAACCGAATCCATACCAAGAACGAATGAAGCTGTATAAGAAGGTAGAAACGGTTACACAAATTCCTTGGTACTATTTAGCGGCCATTGATCAATACGAAAGAAGCATCCGCCAGGTCCGCAGAGACTTACCTAAACCAGATAGTGTGATTGGCATCTATTTTCGTCCAGAAGAATGGTCTGGATTAACTAATCCAAATCCTTTGGAAGAAAACCCAGCCACAATTCAATTTTTTGATGGGAAAGGGGTAGATGGGGATGGCGATGGAAAGGCAAGTGCTAAAAATGATGAGGATGTCCTCTATGCGTTTGCAAAATATCTCCTATCCTACGGTGTCGATCATGATAATATAAAAATCGGCTTATGGAATTACTATCATCGCGATAAAACCGTAAGTATCATTGCTGGAAAAGCAAAAATATATCGGCATTTCGGCCGAATTGATTTGGATACTCAAGTCTTCCCCGTTCCCATCCGCAGCAATCACAGTTACCGGAGCACGTGGGGGTCTGCCCGTGGGTGGGGCGGCCGCAGGATACATGAAGGCACCGATATCTTTGCTGGCTACGGCGTTCCTGTTCGAGCAACTAACTATGGTATTGTTGAAATGAAAGGCTGGAATAAATTTGGCGGCTGGAGAATCGGGATTCGCGATATTAATAATACGTATCATTACTTCGCCCACTTAAGCGGTTTTGCTAAGGATTTAAAAATCGGTCAAGTGGTAGAGCCGGGAATGGTCATTGGCGGTGTAGGAAGTTCCGGTTACGGCCCTCCAGGTACCTCAGGGAAATTCCCTCCCCATTTACATTACGGGATGTACAAAGACAACGGTGTCACCGAATGGTCTTTTGATCCATACCCGCATTTAGCGAAATGGAAGCGGATGGAACGGATGAATGCACGCAAAAAATAGGACTTTCCACCGTGGATCGTCCTATTTTTTCGTATCTGATTTCTTCGTGTCTGTCTGTTTATCAGGAAGTTGAATCGATGGGGTAATACCGCCGCCGCCATTATAGAATTGCGGTACATCTCCTTGGATGAGCGATCCATCAACAGGGATACTTTGCGTCAGCTTTGTGATCTTCGTAGCAAAGGGAGTGATGATTTGGACGGAGACTTCAATATGAATTGAAACATCGACCCAGGTATTATTAATCCCCACTTCTTTCGTTTCAATTTTTACATCTGGCTCCACTTCACCAATGGCATGAAACTTGACTGGAATTTTCGGCCCGATATTTCCTAATAATGAAATATTCGTTGCTTGACCAAGCGGGACGTACCAAATAATCCCGTCTTCCTTATTCGAATTTTGCGTTTCTATTTCTACATCGGTTAACTGCTCAAGTGAGGACAGATCACCTTTTTTGGCTGCTTTCAGGTTCTTTTGAATTTGTGCGGTTGTTTCCGCTAAGACCCTGTTTATATAAACGGTATTAAGTTTGACATTTGAAGCTTTTCCATTTTCACTGGGCAAAATCACAATGACCTCATTGTCTTCTCCCGTATCAGTTGTCCGCTTTGTGATTGCCTTATTAATGACTAATGAAGCAATATTTCGGGTTTCAGAAGTAGCAATCCTCATCAAAGTAGGTTCAATCCCCTTATTTACAAGCCATAAACCAGTCGCGGTAGAGAATAGAAAAAAAATAAACGTCAATAGCATAACATAACGGAAAGGCAACGGTCCCTTTTTAGGTCGCCGTCTGCGAAACTTCGCCAAGAAAATCACCCCTTCAAGCTATATGTATGCTTTAAAAAGAGGAACTAGCCTAAAAAAGTGGCTAAAAATATTCTTAATGAATTGAGAGTTATGTCCATCCGCATTCATAGAAAAAAGCTTGCTGTCTGTAGCAAGCTTTTTAGATCATTTTTAATAATGCGTCTCTGCCAATCATGCCAGGGTGAATGCCTAATTCTTCAGCCTCGGCAGTAACAGACTCTAAGGGGGCATTCAGAAGCTGTTCAATTGTCCTTACTCCGACGGCACGGCCGGCAATTATTTTGCGATCCTTTAGTTTATCGTTTAACAACCCTACGTCTAAAGCGCCGCACATGATATACCCTTTATCATTTGAGATCGATAGCAAAGTGGTTTTCGGAAGTAAAACTGAAACACCGATAAACATATGTCCATTTATATTAATGGGTAATAGATCAACCACAGATTCCCCACACTCCTTTCCTCATTATCACATTATGATTAGAAAGGAAAAAGCGTGTTTAGGGCTATGATTGGCTTTGTAATTTCCACTTTAAAATATCGCGAAGAAATTCCGGTAAGAAATATTTCTTTTCCTTATGTGGCAGTACCTCTTTGAAAAAGTGACCAAACGTGAACATGTCAGGAAGAGCCAAACTGTAATTACGTTCATGCTCCAAATGCATCCCATTTACGAGGATGATTTCATCCTGGAAGCTAATTTGATCGTAGACAAATACCCCTAATAGGGTCCCTCTGAATCCAAGACCTTTAATCTCTCTAGTGACTAACGCTTCATTTTTTGTTTCCCGCAGGACCTTTTCTAATTCCAAACCGGTCAGTTCCACTACACAGGGATTAATAGGATGCGGGCAGATTTTTAGCAAATCGTATACCGTTACATCATCCTCTAAAGAGCCTAAGAGGAGTCCCGCATTAATCATCGCACAATCGGTTTGACACCATTCCCTTAACGCCCTGCAAAGCAGGCGAGAAAACTCCGTTTCCTGAAACAGTTCGGATTTTAGGGGAGTTTTTAAGGTGGTTACTTTTTGATTTAATAAGGATTTTCCTTTTGAAAAATATCCATCAATTAGATCCTGCTCATTGTGAACTATTGGCAGCTCCTTCCAGTCATAAAGAAGAGCTTCCTTACTTATCATCGTTTTTTCTTCGTTCAGATTGAGTGTAACTTGTCCGACATAATGCCCGTACTTTCCTGCTGCACCAAGGAGGCTATTACCTACAAACTTCCCTTTTTCAAGAAAGTGATGTGTGTGTGAACCTAAGATGACATCAATATCAGGAAATGCAGCTGCGATTGCTTCATCCTCCTGTAGTCCGAGATGGGAAAGTAAAATGATGATGTCCGATTCAGCTTTTAATCGTTCCATCCATTTTTTTAGTTCGCTGATTGGTTCAGTTACTTTCCATCCTAATAATCCATATAGATGGAAAAAGTATGCGGTAAGACCGATGACGCCTACCCTTGTTCCCTTTTTCGTTTGATATACCTTATATGGCTTTACCCAGGCAGGGCAGGCATCATTTATCTGGTAAAGGTTTGCTAATAGTACATCAAACTGTGCATGTTCATAAAGCGTATTTAAGTCGTCATAAGGAAGGTTAACACCTTCATTGTTGCCGATTGTTACCGCTGTATAATGGCTTTCATTTAAAAGGTCGATGTTACCCTTTCCCTTGGTAGCCTCTGTGAAGGGATGCCAGCGGTCAATAAAATCACCAATGTCAAAGAGAAACATGTCTTCATCCTTTTTCTGATGGTCTTCATGTTTATTTGATAAGAATTGCTTAATTCGCGGCCAATTTTCTATGTGACTGTGGACATCATTTGTATGATAAATATGTATAGTTTCCATTCTGTACCTACCCTAGAATTCCTTGATAAATTAAACGAATCCCAACAACGATGAGAATCGTTCGTAAAATTAAGACAATCGTTTTACTCTTAAGGTTAGTGTTTAAATAAACACCAATTTGGGCTCCAATCCACGCCCCAGGGACTAATGCCAGGGCGTATATCCAGTCAACATTTCCTAAGGTAATATGCGTAATCGAACTTAGTATTGAAGTTGGCAAAATCATAAACATCGATGTAGCCGTCGCCACATGGGGCGGAAAAAAGAAAATCAAAATCATCGTTGGAACCAGTAAGGAGCCGCCGCCCACCCCGAAAATCCCTGAGATAAAACCCACAACAAAAGAAATCAGAATGGCGATCACTGGATTATATCCATATTCCGAGGTATTCCCTCGATTATCGGTAAACGTGCGGACGATTCCCCTGTCCTTCTTATATGGCAATGGCTTTAATTTATCCTTTAATAATAAAATTATCGAAACAAAAATAATAAATAACCCGAAAAAGATATTGAAGGTCTTCATTTGTAACCCTTCTGTTACCCACGCACCTAAAATACTCCCAGGACCGCTTCCAATCAGAAAAATCAAGCCGCTTTTATAATCAATGGTCTTGTGTTTCATATACGCTAAGGTAGAGGAAAGTCCTGTGAAAATCATTGTAAAAAGGGAGGTTCCGACCGCAACCTGAGGGGTTATATGCCCAAATGCTGACAGGGTTGATAAATAAAGTAATGAGGGAACAACTACAATCCCGCCTCCTAAACCAATGAGCGAGCCTAAAGAGCTTCCGAGTATACCAATAAATACGATTAAGATCCATTCCATGTCATTTCTTCTCCTAACTTTTTATAGTAGGTCCAACTGGCGTGGAGCAAGCCCCTTGTATTCGAGATGCAAAAGAGCGATCATTTCCTTTGCATTATCAGCAGCATCTCCGCCAGAGTTGTTGTTAAAAAGGAGATAGATATCTTTCGAGCCTTTAGCTAATTCTTGAATGGAGTTTGCCCATTCTTCTAACTCTTGTTGGTTATAGCGGTAAAGATAACGAACCTCGCGCCAATCCACTCCGATTCGTTTTTGCCAGCCATGAAAATTACGGCCATGAAAACGGACGAGGACCTTCTCAGGAGTGGTTGACTGCAGTACCGTTGGGATGGATCCTTCTCCTGATTGTGGCTCATCGCAAATGCTATGGATCCATTTTAGTTCTCTCATAAACTCAATGGTTTTTTGACGATACTGGGGGACAAACCAGGATTGGTGTCTGAATTCTAATGCAGATGGAATATCCCCCATTTCTTGCTTGCACCATCTTAGGTATTGAACATTTTCCCTTGTACACGTGAACCAGGGTGGAAATTGAAAGAGGGTCATGGCTAATTTATTAGTGTGTATGTATGGTTCGAGCGATTCTTTGAAGGCTCTAAACATTGCTTGTTTATTCTCAAACGGAATTTCCCCGCGTAGATGTCCGGTCATTCCTTGGTAGGCTTTGACGATAAAGTGAAAGCCGGCCGGTGTTTCATTGACCCACTTTTCAGCATTTCTTTTCGGCTGAATCGCATAAAAGGCCGAATCTACTTCAACGATAGGAAAATGTCCCGCATAGGCTTTTAGCTTGTCCCGTGAGGATATCTGACCTGGATACAAGCTGTCATGATCGCCCCAGCCTGTTACGCCGATATAGATCAAAAAACTCACCTCCAACTATTAATAATAGCATAACCATTTTTGGAAGGGGGTAATTTTTAAAAGGTGGTTGGGTTGGTCGCATAGTGTGGGTGGCGACAGTATTGGTGTGCTATCCGACAGTATTGTGACGTCATCCGACAGTAAAGTCCCGTCATCCGCCAGTAAAGTCCCGCTATCCGACAGTAAAGTCCAGCTATCCGACAGTAACCCCAATCACCGGCGCCAAAAACCCGCCTGCCATCCTCGGCAAGCGGGTTTTTTTATAAAACCTATTATCCAATAGAACCTTCCATCTCGAACTTAATGAGACGGTTCATTTCAACGGCGTATTCCATTGGCAATTCTTTTGTAAACGGCTCGATAAAGCCCATAACGATCATTTCTGTTGCTTCCTGTTCTGAAATACCACGGCTCATCAAGTAGAAGAGCTGCTCTTCAGATACCTTCGAAACTTTCGCTTCATGCTCAAGTGAAATGTTATCGTTTAAGATTTCATTGTAAGGAATCGTATCTGATGTTGACTTATTATCCATGATTAAGGTATCACATTCGATATTAGAACGGGCACCGTCTGCCTTACGACCGAAGTGAACGATACCGCGGTAGGTTACTTTACCGCCATGCTTAGAAATGGACTTCGAAACAATCGTTGATGATGTATTTGGTGCTAAATGAATCATTTTTGCACCAGCATCTTGGTGCTGACCTTTACCAGCAATTGCGATAGAAAGTGTCATACCACGTGCGCCTTCACCTTTTAAAATAACGGCCGGATACTTCATCGTTAATTTCGAACCGATGTTACCATCAATCCATTCCATTGTCGCATTTGCTTCACATACTGCACGCTTAGTAACAAGGTTGAAGACGTTGTTCGCCCAGTTTTGAATCGTTGTATAACGGCAGTAAGCATCCTTTTTAATCACAATCTCAACGACGGCACTGTGCAGGGAGTTGGTTGTATAAACTGGTGCTGTACAACCCTCAACGTAATGCACATGTGCGCCTTCATCAACAATGATTAACGTACGTTCAAATTGACCCATGTTTTCCGAGTTAATTCGGAAATAAGCCTGTAACGGCGTATCCACTTTCACACCTGGTGGTACATAGATGAAAGAGCCGCCAGACCAAACAGCCGAGTTAAGAGCTGCGAACTTGTTATCTGTTGGCGGAATTACTTTTGCCCAGTGTTCGCGGAAAATATCTTCATTCTCCCTTAAAGCTGAATCTGTATCTTTAAAGACGATACCTAGATCTTCAAGTTCTTCCTTCATATTGTGATAAACTACTTCAGATTCATATTGAGCAGATACCCCAGCAAGGTACTTTTGCTCCGCTTCAGGAATTCCTAGTTTATCGAAAGTAGCCTTGATTTCTTCAGGTACTTCATCCCAAGACTTCTCAGACTTCTCAGATGGCTTAACATAATAGGTAATCTCATCAAAGTTTAACGCATTTAAATCGCCGCCCCATTGTGGCATTGGCATTTTGTAAAAATGCTCAAGCGACTTCAAACGGAAGTCTAACATCCATTGTGGTTCATTCTTTAATTTAGAAATTTCTTCTACGATTTCAGATGTTAAACCACGCTTAGATCGGAATATGGAAACGTCTTTATCGGCAAAACCATATTTATAATCACCGATTTCCGGCATTTTTTTCGCCATCGTCGTGTTCCTCCATTCTTAGAAAAGCGGAAACGCCTTTTTTTCAGGCGCTGAGGCTGAACATGCCCTCTCCCAACCGCATTTTCTTCATTTTATTCTTTTTCCTCGTTTTTCAATCCCTTTTCCATGGCTTTCCACGCTAATGTCGCACATTTAATGCGGGCAGGGAATTTAGCTACCCCTTGAAGTGCCTCGATATCACCTAAATCGATATCTTCGTCATACTCTTTGCCTTGCATCATGTCAGAAAAGATTGTTGAGAGTTTTAACGCTTCTTCAATCGTTTTCCCTTTAATCGCCTGGGTCATCATTGAAGCGGATGACATGGAAATCGAACAGCCTTCGCCTTCTTGCTTTGCGTCAACCACGATTCCATCAACCACTTTAAGGGTCAATTGAATCCGGTCCCCACATGTGGGGTTATTCATATTAATCGTCAGACTGCCATCCTCTAAAACGCCACGGTTACGTGGATTTTTATAATGGTCCATAATCACCCGACGGTAAAGATTATCTAAATTAGAAGACATCGCTGAAATACTCCTTTGTTTTAACAAGTCCTTCAACAAGTTTATCTATATCATCTTCTGTGTTGTATAGGTAAAAGCTTGCACGTGCTGTTGCGGAGGCTTTTAGCCATCTCATTAGCGGCTGGGCACAATGATGTCCAGCACGAACCGCAATTCCTTCTGCATCTAGAACAGTTGCCACATCATGTGGATGAACATCACTGATATTAAAGGTGACTAGTCCTGCCCGCTTCGCTGGGTCAAGTGGACCATAAATAGTCATACCTTCTACAGTTGCCATTTTTTCTAACGCATAGGCCGCAAGTTTATGTTCATGTTCGGCAATTTGGTCTAAACCCACTTCATTTAAAAAGTCGATGGCAGCGCCAAGACCAACGGCCCCAGCAATGATTGGTGTACCGCCTTCGAACTTCCATGGCAGTTCTTTCCATGTTGATTCGTACAATTGAACGAAATCAATCATTTCGCCGCCGAACTCGATGGGTTCCATGTTTTCAAGCAGATGTTTTTTTCCATAAAGGACACCAATGCCGGTCGGACCGCACATTTTATGTCCAGAAAAAGCAAGAAAATCACAATCTAAATCTTGAACATCAATTTTCATATGCGGCGCACTTTGCGCCCCGTCAACAACCATAATTGCTCCGTTTTCATGGGCAATTTGCGCTATCTCTTTGACTGGATTAATGACGCCAAGGACATTGGATACTTGCATAACAGAAACGACTTTCGTGTTTGAAGTAATCGTTGCACGAACATCATCAAGTGAAATGGTTCCATCTTCTTGTAATGGAATGTATTTCAACTGAGCACCGGTCCGTCTTGCCACTTGCTGCCACGGAATGATATTACTGTGGTGCTCCATATACGTAATGACGATTTCATCGCCTGCTTTTAATTTCGCCGCCGCATAGCTTGCAGCTACGGTATTAAGAGAGGTTGTTGTTCCTCTTGTAAAAATCACTTCTTGAGTAGACTTGGCATTGATAAACTTACGGACCTTTTCCCTTGCCCCTTCGTAAGCATCCGTTGCTCTTGTTCCTAGTGTATGCACACCACGATGGACATTGGAATTAATTTCACGATAATATTTTTCAACCGCCTCGATTACTTGGATGGGTTTTTGAGATGTTGCCGAACTATCCAAGTATACTAATGGCTTCCCATTGACTTCTTGATCTAAGATTGGAAATTGTGCGCGAATATCCCTGATATTCATTAGCGTACTTTCCTTTCAATTACTTCAGTTAACTGTTTCTTTACTCCTTCAATCGGTAACTGGTTAACGACAGGGGCTAAGAATCCATGAATGACTAAGCGTTCTGCTTCTTCTTTACGAATTCCGCGGCTCATTAAGTAGTAAAGTTGAACAGGATCCACACGACCTACAGATGCTGCGTGGCCAGCTACGACATCATCTTCATCAATTAAAAGAATCGGGTTAGCGTCGCCGCGTGCTTTTTCACTTAGCATCAGAACACGGGAAGTTTGCTCTGCATCTGATTTAGATGCACCATGCTCAATTTTACCAATTCCATTAAAAATCGAGGTAGCACTATCCTTAGCAACACCATGATTCAAGATATTTCCGACGGTATGTTTTCCGAAGTGTACAACCTTTGTGGTAAAGTTCTGTGTTTGGTCACCACGTCCGACAACAACCGTTTTTGTATCACCTGACGAACCGTCGCCAAGAAGGTTCGTTGTATTTTCTGAAATGGTATTTCCTTCATTCATTAAACCAAGGGCCCATTCAATTTTAGAGTCTCTGCCAGCAACGCCTCGGCGATTTACATACGTAGTAATCCCTTTAGCTAAAGTATCAACAGCACCATAACGTACGCTTGCGTTAACATTCGCAATGACTTCCGTCAAAATATTAACTAGTGCATTAGAAGTTTCCACGGTGGAAATGTAGTTTTCAACATATGTCACCGCACTATTATCCTCCGCCACAACAATTACATGGTTAAATAAATTCGCCTCGGCATCATCCTGCACAAACACCGCCTGAATCGGTTCAGAAACTTCTACATTTTTCGGAATGTATAAGAAAACTCCTCCGTTTACCAGTGCCGCATTTAGGGCAGTTAAGCGATGTTCATCGGCATTGATGGCCTGAGTAAGATAATACTTTTTCAGGACGTCACCATGTTCCTTCGCAGCGGTAAAGATATCAGTAAAAATAACACCTTGGCTTTTTAGCTCTTCAGATAAAGATAAAAAAGCTGGAGTTTGATTTCGTTGAATATATAAATTTTTATTTTCGGCTTCCATATCAATTAATGCTTTTACCTCTTCTGGTAATTCAGAAAGCGAAGTGATGGGAGCACTTGTTACCGTATGTTGAGTGAACTGGGTGAAGTTCCATTTATCAATCTTTGTTTTATCAGGTCTTGGCATTGGAAGCTGCTCAAAATCAGCTAATGCTTTAAGACGGAGCTCCTCGAACCAAGCCGGCTCGCTCGTTTCTTTTGAAAAAGAGCGGACATTTTCCTGATCAAATGATAATTTGATTTCTGTTGTCATTGTAATCCTCCTAACCCTCTCTTACGCTTCTTGCCCAACTGTTTCATCTTCAATTCCAAGTTCTTGTTTGATCCAGTCATATCCTTCAGCTTCTAAGCGTTGTGCTAGTTCAGGTCCGCCGGATTTTACAACACGGCCCTGCATCATTACATGCACATGGTCTGGAGTGATATAGTTTAAAAGACGTTGATAGTGTGTAATCACTAAGCAGCCGAAATCCTCGCCGCGCATTTCATTGATTCCTTTTGATACTACCTTTAGGGCATCGATATCTAGTCCGGAGTCAATTTCATCTAGGATTGCAATTTTTGGTTCTAACATCATTAATTGCAAGATTTCGTTACGTTTTTTCTCACCGCCGGAGAAGCCTTCGTTTAAATAACGTTGTGCCATATCAAGGTCCATTTCAAGGAATTCCATTTGCTTATCCATTTTACGGATAAATTTCATTAATGAAATTTCATTTCCTTCACCAAGACGGCTATTTAGTGCTGAACGTAAAAAGTCGGCATTTGTTACGCCGTTAATTTCACTTGGATATTGCATTGCTAGGAATAGCCCAGCCCGTGCGCGCTCATCTACTTCCATTTCAAGAACATTTTGTCCATCTAGAGTGATAGATCCGCTTGTTACTTCATATTTTGGATGGCCCATAATGGCAGAAGATAAAGTGGATTTACCTGTTCCATTTGGTCCCATGATTGCGTGGATTTCTCCACCCTTTATTTCAAGGTTTACACCTTTTAATATTTCTTTCCCATCAATTGCTACATGTAAATCTTTGATCGTTAACGTTGATCCAGCCATATCTATACCTCCAAAGAGAAAGTGTTGTATCATGTAATCGGGTCATTTGAATAACCCTATTCTCATTTTATTCTCATTCCAATCTTATAACAAATGAAATGTATTAGCAACTCTTAAACAGTAAAAACATAGCACCTATTTTCATTAAGCTAGTACCAAATGAGAATGAAAGGCTATTTTTAATGAAAATTCTGATTAATTCTATCTAAGGAAAATGCACTCGAGTAAAATCATACCTCATTTTTTTACTTTTTGCCAATGGAATTCGGGTCTAATGGTCTTTCTATTTTTACCCAATGAAACTGTTTAAATGTATACCGTTTTAGACATCGGCATAGAAAAAGCCAGTGTTTACACACTGACTTTCTTCCTATTTATAAGTTACTCAGAAACCGGTACAACGGCACCTTTGTATTGTTCAAGAATGAAGTCCTGAATTTCTTTTGAATGTAGAACTTCCACTAATGTTTTGATGCTGTCTTTATTTTCGTCACCGCTGCGGACAGCAATCACGTTTACATACGGTGATTCTTTGTCTTCAATGGCGATGGAATCTTCAACTGGGTTTAAGCCTGCATCAATCGCATAGTTAGAATTGATTAGGACTGCGTCACCTTCGCCATTATTATAGATTTTTGGAAGTAATGCTGCTTCATAGTTGGTATCGAACTTTAGGTTTTTAGGATTTTCAACAACATCTTTTAATTCTGCTTTCGTTTTATCAATGCCTTCTTTTAATTTGATAACTCCCTCTTTTTCAAGTAAAGAAAGAAGACGGCCATGGTCAGCTACAGAGTTGCTCATGATTAAATGTGCACCTTTTGGAAGATCACTTAACTTTTTATATTTCTTTGAATAAACACCGATTGGCTCAATATGGATACCGCCAGCATTAACAAAGCCATAACCATTTTCTTTATTTTGAGAATTTAAGTAAGGAATGTGCTGGAAATAGTTTGCATCAAGTTCTTTTGATGCCAATGCTTTGTTTGGTAATACATAATCTTGGAATGTTTTGATTTCTAAGTCAATGCCTTTTTCTTTTAAAAGCGGTTTTGCTTTTTCAAGGATTTCTGCATGGGGAACGTTAGATGCTCCAACCACTAATTTGGTAGTTTCTGCTTCTTTGCCACCAGTAGTTCCTTCTGATTTTTCCTCTGACTTACCGCAAGCTGCAACAACAAATACGATAGACAATGCTAACAATAAACTTAATATTTTTTTCATTTTGACCTCTCCTTTATCTTTTATCTAATTTTGAAGTGATAAAATCACCGATAAACTGAATGATAAACACAATAATTAAAATAATGATGGTTGCGACTAAAGTTACATCGTTTTGATTTCGTTGAAAGCCTTGAAGATAGGCAAGATTTCCTAAACCACCTGCTCCAATGACTCCTGCCATTGCTGTATAACCAACAAGAGCAATCGCGGTTACGGTTATTCCAGAGACCAGCGCTGGCATCGATTCTGGTAAAAGAACCTTCCAAATGATCGTACTTGTTGTTGCACCCATTGACTTTGCTGCTTCAATCACGCCTTTATCAATTTCCCTGAGGCCAATTTCCACCATCCTAGCATAAAATGGTGCGGCACCAATAATCAATGCTGGCAATGCGGCATTTTCACCAATCATGGTTCGGAAAAGTATCGTTGTAAACGGGATTAATAAGACAATTAAAATAATAAAAGGAATGGAACGGAATATATTTACGACGCCGCTAATGACCACATTAATGGGTTTATTACTCCAGAGACTTCCTTTTGAAGTAAGGAATAACAACAATCCAAGCAGGATACCAAGAATAAATGTAGCCACAACGGAAATCCCTGTCATATAAAGAGTTTGTCTCGTTGCTTCCCACATTGCCGGCCAATCAAAATCTTCGAAATACGGTTTACTATTCACTTGTAACCACCTCCACTCCTACTTGCTGTGAACGAATATAGTCGACTGCCTTATTGACTTCTGCTTCGTCCCCATCAATATGAATGAATAAGGTTCCATAGGACCCGCTTTGGGTTTGTGAAATCTTCCCTTGCAAGATATTAACGGTCACGTTATTATGGCGAATGACATTTGTAATGATCGGCTGTTCAACAGATTCCCCAATAAAAGTTAGTTGAACAATTTGACCGGAACGATAACGTTCAATTAAATGTTCAGCAGTTTCTTTCGTCTCTTCTGGTTCGGTTACCTGCTGGACAAATCGTTTCGTAATCGACTGCTGTGGATTTTTGAATACATCTAATACTTGTCCAAGTTCGACGACCCTTCCACTTTCCATGACGGCAACCCGGTGACAAATCTTGCGGATTACATGCATTTCATGGGTAATAAGAACAATAGTCAGACCAAGCCTTTTATTTATATCAACTAACAATTCCAAAATAGAATCGGTCGTTTGTGGGTCGAGGGCAGAAGTAGCTTCATCACAAAGAAGTACTTTCGGATTGTTGGCAAGCGCCCTTGCAATCCCAACACGTTGCTTTTGTCCGCCGCTTAACTGGGATGGATAAGCATTCTCTCTACCTTCCAGGCCGACTAATTTAATTAGTTCACTTACTCTTTTTTGGCGCTCAGGACCTTTGATGCCTGCAATTTCTAAGGGAAAAGCAATATTTTCACTAACGGTTCTTGACCACAATAAGTTAAAATGCTGAAAAATCATACTGATCTCTTGCCGGGCTTTTCGAAGTTCAGCCCCTTTGATTTTTGAAACCACGCGGCCAGCAACGGTTACGGTCCCACTGGTCGGCAGTTCCAAACCATTTAACATTCTAATCAATGTACTTTTACCAGCACCACTGTATCCAATTACCCCGAAAATTTCACCATCTTGAATTTCAAGGTTTACATCATCAACGGCTCTAAGCTGACCCTGTTTGGAAGGAAAAATTTTCTGAACACTTTTTATAGAAATCATTATATCACCTGCTTTTTATCCAATTTACCTTAAAATTCTGAAAGATTTTTCTTGTAATATACCGTTTAATCTAATATAGGGTTTGACTTTTTTTACAAAAAGATTCTATGTTATCAAAATAAAAAGCCTTTCTGCGCAGGCAGAAAGGCATCATAAATAATAATCCTTTCTCCCATCTTCCAAAGCAAACGCTTTGTGTGAATTGGCACCATTTCAATAATAAATATTGACGGTTGCCGGGCTTCATCGGGCACATCCCTCCACCTCTCTTGATAAGAGTATCAATTCCTATATTTAATTCAAACGTGAATTTGTTTAAGTAACTATATTACAAAAGTATCGTATCACGGATAAAAAGGGGTGTCAATGAAAATAGTTTCTTATTCAAAAAAATAAGTTTTAGGCATTAACGTTTAATGAAGTTAAACCAGTTGCCGAAACAATAGCCGACTCTAGGTCTTCAATCAGATCTTCTACATTCTCGATCCCGATGGATAGGCGAATTAAATCCTCTGTTACACCTGCAGCGATCAGGCCTTGGGCATCTAATTGCTGGTGAGTGGTGCTGGCCGGATGAATAATTAAACTTTTTGCATCACCAACATTGGCCACATGTGCCCAAAGTGTGATGGAATCAATTAATTTAGCCCCTGCTTCTTTTCCGCCTTTAATTCCGAATACCACCATCGAACCGGCACCTTTTGGTAGATACTTTTTAGCTAGTTCATAATCGGGATGGGATGGATGACCAGGATAGGAAACCCATTCTACGGCAGGATGGTTAGTTAAGTAATCGACGACTTCTTTAGTATTCGCGACATGCTCCTTCATCCGGACATGCAGAGTTTCAAGTCCAAGGACAAACTGGAAGGAATTTTGCGGACTTAATGCCGGCCCTAGATCACGAAGCAATTGGACACGTGCTTTGATAATATAAGCCACCGCGCCTAAGGCTTTTGCATAAACCAAATCATGGTAGCTTGCGTCTGGTGTTGTAAAGCCTGGGAATCTTGGAGAATTCCAATCGAATTTACCGCCATCAACAATAATTCCGCCCGTTGTCGTTCCGTTCCCTAATAACCACTTAGTAGCGGAATGAATGACAATATCTGCTCCATGTTCAATTGGACGGCAAAGGTATGGAGTGGCAAAAGTATTGTCAACGATTAGTGGTACACCTGCTTCATGGGCAATTTCTGCTACTTTTTCAATATCGAGGATGCGCAGGCTTGGATTACCAATTGTTTCCGCAAAGACGGCTTTTGTTTTGGCAGTGATCGCTTGGCGGAAGTTTTCTGGATTTTCTGGATCTACAAATTTCACATTAATTCCATATTTCGGAAGAGTCACTGCAAATAAATTATAGGTGCCTCCATAGAGATTGGAAGCCGAAACAATTTCATCGCCAGCCTCAGCAATATTTAAAATGGCAAGAGTAATAGCGGCCATTCCGCTCGCCACTGCTAAGGCACCAACACCGCCTTCTAATAATGCGACTCTTTCTTCAAATACAGTGGTCGTTGGGTTGTGTATTCGTGTGTATATGTATCCAGACTCTGCTAAGCTAAATAGGTTTGCAGCATGCTCAGTATTCTTAAATTGATATGCATTGTTTTGGTAAATCGGAACAGCGCGGGCCCCTGTTACCGGATCTGGAGTTAAGCCGCCATGGACACTTAATGTTTCAAAACGATATTTCTTTGGATTTTCACTCATCTTGCTTCCTCCTTTTTTTGACAACTCACCAAACAAAAACCCCCGCTTCAGAGAAGAGGGGGCTCACACTTCTCATCTTCCAGAGCTGATTGCTCTGCTGGATTTAGCACCGTGTTATTATGTAGTAAACCGGTTGCTGGGCATCAAAGGGCCAGTCCCTCCGCCACTCTCGATAAGAATGTATTGATGAAATTGTAATAATTGGTTAAATATTCTAATTACAATGTTATCTAAATTTTAATTCCGAGTCAACAGGTTTGATTAAAAATTTGTAATTTTTGCGATATGATCCTGCGTTTTTGTTAAATAGAAGATAGACTCCAGTAATAATGTTGTGCGGATGGGAGCAGAAATACTTAATTGACCGTTTCGTTCAAGAGTCCGCAACCTTTCCTCCCCTGTAAGCAACTGTCTCATCGCATAAAGATCCCCACGAATCTCAGGTATTGTTTGAGTCTCTTTGCTATCATGGAGGATGAAAATTTCCCTATCCTTCATGAAGATTTGATAGGTATTTTGTTCACAAATTAAATTCACTCTTGTATGGATATGCTCAAGTAACGGCAGTAAATGCCCTTGCTGCTTGATTGCTAATTGAAAGGTTTTCAATACCTCTATCATCTTCCATCACTCCGGTCTACGCTCTTATATTTACTATACAAGACATAGGCCAGAATTCCTCTTTAAATTGGTCGACAATTATCTACTTGGCAGGGCGGTAGTGAGAGAATTTCCTGAGAAATATGTCGGAAATCGGAATTTCCTTGGTTTTTCAACGAGGTTTGTCCGTAAGGTTGGGATTCATTAAAAAACAGATGCACATGTGCATCTGCTCTTATAATATCTGCTGTTTTATTTTATCGAGTAAAAAAGGTACGGAGTGGAAGGCGTAGAGTGTTTCTTTTACTTCTCCAGCCTCGACCAATAACAGGCAAGGAACACTTTCAATTTCATATTCCCTAGCAAGGTCTGGATAGAAGTTTAGGTTCATTTTACCCATATCTACCTTTACTAGTTCCTCGATGACCTGGAGCATTTTTGAAGCTACCTGACATGTCCCGCACATTGGTGTATAGAAATACACTAATCCAGTTGCCTTCCCTTCAATAAAGGAAGATAATTCTATTCGATTCCATTCGTTCATTTATCGTTTAACCCATTTCTAAAAATTCAGTATGCACATCAATATTTGCACCTAATAGTACGGTGGCTAAGTGGTGAACTGGTGCGGTCGCTACCTCACGATACATTCGGTCGATATATAAATGTTCGGCTTGGGGTAACTCGCGTTTTAATTGCTTGCGAAGTTTCTCACCGGAGAAGTCAGCATCGACAAGAATATAGACATCCTTATCTTCAAGGAAATCAATCAATTCATCTAATTTTGTAATACTGATGGTCCCATTTGTACAAATGATTTCAACTGGTTCCTTCACGATTTTTTTTACCTTATTTTTATCCGACTTTCCTTCGACAATAAGAACTTTGTCAACATACGAATCATTCATCATCCATCACCTGTATTAGAAGTTGTTTTATGTTAACATATTCTAAATTATTGATTACGTGTGCCTTCTTCTGACTATGTTAACCATATCATTATTGTCTTTTGAAAAAATAGGCTTGTGACTATAGACCCAAGTTACTCAGCTAGCACCAGCCGCCCTCATCACAATCAGTATACTTAGCATCCGACCCTTCACTTGTCGTCAGGTGTTGATAAATCTTCTGCTGCTCCACTTCAAAATGATGCTCTAATTCCACCTGCATGTGATCTGTCAATTTCATTTTTCCAATTGGCGTATTATCAAGAAACAATTCCATTTCTCCATTTTTCATTTTGCCAATAACCCGATCGGTTACGTCTATCCTTTGCTGCTTTAATGCCACGCTCCCACCCTCTTAAATATATTTATTATAGGTTTCCCAAAAATAGTAGAAGAAAAAGTGGGAATTTAAGAGAAAAAGCACCTTGACAAGGTGCCTTTCCCTATTTTTTAGTCTTCTTTGATCATTTCTTCATATTGTTCAGCAGTCATAAGCTTATCAAGTTCGCTGCTGTCAGATAGTTCAATCACAATCATCCATGCCTTTTCGTATGGTGATTCGTTAACAAATTCAGGGCTGTCGCTTAAATCTTCATTCACTTCCACGACTTTACCGCTGACAGGTGCATAAAGCTCAGATACAGTTTTTACAGACTCTACGCTACCAAATGGTTCGTCGGCAGTTACTTCATCGCCCACTTCTGGAAGCTCAACAAAAACGATATCTCCTAGTTCATGCTGTGCAAAAGCAGTAATCCCGACACGAACTTTTTCTCCTTCAACCTTAACCCATTCATGTTCCTCTGAATAACGTAATTCTTTTGGTGTACTCATCGCTAAATCCCTCCATTGTTTTTTCTAAAAATCTATCATCGAAATAAATCGATTCCCATTGTGATGAAGAGCCGGCTTATCGCCACATTTTTTCAAACTCTTCTTCTTTAAAGCCTACGGTGACACGTTCGCCATCCGTTAAAATTGGGCGTTTGATTAACATGCCATCGGAAGCAAGTAATTCGAGCAGTTCTTCCTCTGTTGCAGACTTCATTTTATCCTTTATACCTAATTCACGGTATTTCATACCACTTGTATTAAAGAATTTCTTTAATTCCAGTCCGCTTTTTTGATAAAGATCCTGCAACTCCTCACGACTTGGAGGATGTTCCACAATATGTACTTCTTCATAGGAAAGATGATGGGCATCCAGCCATTTCTTCGCGTTTCGACAGGTGCCGCATTTCGGATACCAATAAAAAGTCAGTGACATTCATTTCACCGCCCTTTCCCGTAAAAATCTTAACGTCACTTGAATATTATCATAACGTTTTTCAAAATCCTAATGCAAAAAATATGTACTAATTTAAAAAATTCGACTAATTTTTCAAAATTCCTTCCTATTCTACTATAAAAATTTAGGCTCCCTTTCTAATCGAAAGGGAGCCCATTTTCATTAAACGATATAGCGCTCGGCTTCAATGATAACATCGGCTGCTTCACGTTTTTTCGCTATCACATTAATCGGGGTATGACGCGTAAATTTACGAAGCGACGATAACATCATCCGTAGTGTATCACCTTGTTCAACAGCAACTAATGTTTCTTTTGCAATCGCTTCAAGTTGATTGAAAGCTTCTTGGCAATAGATTTGTGTATACAGAAGCTTTTGCTTGTTCTTCTCTAATCCAGTTTTCGCAATTGCCTTCTCAGTTCGCAACACAACAGATTCCATGGCATACACGTTGGAAATAAGGTCAGCGATATTGGCTAACACTTCTTGCTCTTTTTCAAGTGCTTTACCAAATTTTTGGGCCGCTAAACCGGCTGCTAATAGAGCGATTTTCTTCGCATTTCTCACTAGATATTTTTCTTGTGCAAGCGGCTCGTCACCCGGCTCTTCTGGCATTAACATCATTAACTCCTCTTGCAGGGCCATCGCTTTTTGGAATAATGGCAGCTCACCCTTGAACGCTTTTTTCAATAAGGTGCCTGGCACCAGCAAGCGGTTAATTTCATTGGTTCCTTCAAAAATACGCTGGATCCGTGCGTCACGATAGGCTCTTTCAATTGGATACTCCTGCATGAAACCGTAACCACCATGTATTTGGACGCCTTCATCGGTTACATGGGCTAATACTTCGCTGGCGAAAAATTTATTAAGTGAACATTCAATCGCATATTCGGCGATCGAATTCGCAACTAATTTAATGTCCTTTTCTTGCTCTGTTGTCAGTTTTCCTTGGTTATCTTCATAGAGACCAATCGTACGGTAAACCGAGCTTTCGGCCGCATAAATTTCAGAGGCCAGCGTACCGAACTTTTCTTTTGTTAAATTGAATTGGGAAATCGGTGTTTTGAATTGCTGACGGCCATTTGCATACTTAACGGTGAGTTCGAATGCTTTTTTAGAGCCGCCAACACTTCCGACTGCTAGCTTATATCGGCCAATATTTAGGATATTAAAAGCAATGACGTGACCTTTACCAATTTCACCTAATAAGTTTTCAACAGGAACAGGCACATCTTCTAAAATAAGTGTTCGAGTAGAAGAACTCTTGATCCCCATCTTCTTCTCTTCTGCCCCAGTAGAAACACCTGGGAGATCTCTATCAACGATAAAAGCAGTAAATTGCTCGCCATCGATTTTGGCATAGACGACGAATACATCGGCGAAGCCAGCATTGGTAATCCATTGTTTTTCCCCGTTTAGGATATAATGTGTACCTGCTGCATTTAATTTAGCCGTTGTTCTAGCACCAAGAGCGTCGGAGCCTGAACCTGGTTCTGTTAAGGCATAAGCTGCAAGTTTTTCGCCTGATGCAAGTGCAGGTAAATATCTGCGTTTTTGGTCCTCGTTTCCGAATAACACGATTGGCAGCGAGCCAATTCCGACGTGTGCTCCGTGTGAAAGGGAGAATCCGCCTCCTCCAGCCATTTTCTCGGTCAAAAGAGAAGAGGTAATCTTATCTAAGGCTAATCCGTCATATTCCTCAGGTACATCTACCGCTAAAAGGCCCAATTCGCCTGCTTTTTTAAGGAGCTTTACCGTACGGTCAAACTCATGATTTTCTAAATGTTCCAACTGCGGCACCACTTCTTTTTCCACAAAGTCTTCTGCCGTTTTCGCAATCATTAAATGTTCGTCGGTAAAGTCCTCTGGTGTAAAAAGTCGGTCATATGAAATATCCTCTATTAAAAAGCTGCCGCCTTTAATGACTTTTTCTGTTTGGTTTGTCATTATTTATTCCTCCTAAACTTTTATTAGAAAGGAGCTGCCTTGCAGACTCTTTCTAAGATTTATATGCTTGGGACAATTACAGTAATTCAAATACTCCAGCCGCACCCATTCCGCCGCCGATACACATTGTTACCACACCAAATTGTTGGTTGCGGCGTTTTAATTCGTGAATCAATGTGAGCGTTAATTTAGCACCTGTACATCCAAGTGGATGTCCTAAGGCAATCGCACCGCCATTGACGTTGACAATTTCTTCGTTCAGACCGAGTTCACGAATGACTTGCAGTGCTTGTGAAGCAAACGCTTCATTCAGTTCGAATAAATTAATATCCGATAATTCAAGACCAGCTAGTTTGACAGCCTTTGGAATCGCGACAACCGGCCCAACACCCATAATTTCAGGCGGAACACCGCCAACGGCAAACGATCGGAATTTCGCCAACGGCTTAAGGCCCAGTGATTCAGCCTTTTCCCGATCCATCACCATCAAAGCGGCCGCCCCGTCACTAGTTTGTGAGGCATTCCCGGCTGTTACGGTGCCTGACACCGAGAAGGCTGGGCGGAGTGTACCTAAAGTTTCTAAGTTCGTATCAGGACGAACACCTTCATCCATTGAAAATTGAATTGTTTTTTCAATGAGTTTGTTGTCTTTGCCAACAGTCCGGATTGTCGCGTCCACTGGTACGATTTCATCGACGAATTTTCCTTCAGCAATTGCCTTCGCGGCTTTTTGATGGCTTCTTACGGCAAAGGCGTCTTGATCCTCACGTGAAATGCCATATTTCATGGCTACTTGCTCGGCTGTATGACCCATGCCCATATAATATTGAGGAGCTGACTCAGCTAGTTTAATATTAGGACGGACAACATGACCCATCATCGGGATCATACTCATCGATTCCGCGCCGCCAGCGATCGCTGTATCAGTGTGGCCAAGCATGATTCCTTGTGCGGCATAAGCAATCGCCTGTAATCCTGAAGAACAGAATCGATTGACGGTGATGGCAGGAACAGTATAGGGAAGTCCAGCTAAAGCTCCGATATTCCGAGCCATATTGTTGCCTTGCTCTGCCTCAGGCATAGCACAGCCTATGATTAAATCATCAATATTTCCTTCATAATTTCCCGCACGCTTTAATGTTTCCTTTACCACTAATGCCCCTAAATCATCGGGGCGAACTTGGGCAAGCGATCCTTTCTTTGCTTTTCCGACCGGGGTCCTTGCTCCGGCAACGATTACCGCTTCTCTCATGTAAGTTCCCTCGCTTTCTTTCAAACTAGAAAATTAGTATCTTAGGGTCTGAACCCTTATTCAAAACTGGCTATAATAAAGCCTTTGGCAGAAGGGCCAGACCCTTTGTTTTAATTTCTTAAAGGTTTACCTTTCACAAGCATATGCTGCATCCGCTGCTGCGATTTTGGCTCCGCAATGAGGCTTAAGAACGCTTGCCGTTCGATATCCAATAAATATTGCTCATCTACTTCTGTACCAAACGGCACCCTGCCGCCAGCGATTACATAGGCAATTTTCTTAGCAATTTTCAGATCATGCTCTGAAATATACCCAGATAGGCGCATTGCTTCAGCACCAAGTAACAAGGTCGCATAACCTGTTTCACCGACAACCGGAACTTTACGGCGAACTTTTGCTTTATAGCCTTTTTCGTGTAGGGCAAGGACTGCCTGCTTTGCATCGTAGAGCAGATGGTCACTATTGAAACTGATTCCATCCGACTTACTTAAGAAATTATTTTTACGGGCTTCTTCCGCAGATGTAGAAACTTTTGCAGTCGCAATCGTTTCAAACACTTTATTGGCGATCGTTTGCAGGTCAAACGGAACCCCGTTTGGCAGGTTCTCTAAGTGCTTCATATATAGCTCTTTGTTTCCGCCGCCGCCTGGAAGTAAACCAACGCCCACTTCAACTAGACCCATATACGTTTCAGCTGAAGCTTGAATATGGGCTGCTGGCAAACAAACCTCTGCCCCGCCTCCGAGTGTCATACCAAATGGGGCTGCGACCACTGGCTTCGAACTGTACTTAACTTTCAGCAAGGCACTGTGGAGGTGACGGACAATCAGATCGAGTTCATAAATATTGTCATCCTGTACTTCCATGAGCATCATCGCCAAATTGGCACCCACACAGAAGTTCTTCCCTTGGTTGCCGATGACAAGACCCTTATAATTCTTTTCTACTTCTTCAACTGCGTAGTTAATCATTTGTACGATATCAAGACCAATCGCATTGTTAGGTGAATGGAATTCTAACAGCGCAACGCCATCACCGATATCAATCAAACTTGCTCCGCTATTCTTTTTAATAACACCCTTTTGCTTCTTGATCTTCTCAAGATCGAGGGCCTTCGGATTGAATTCCACTAATCGATATTGGCCGTGATCATAGTAGAACTTTTCACCGTTTTCTTCTAAATAGAAAGATGAATGTCCTTTTTCCAGCATTTCTGTGACCCATGCTGGGACTTCAATGCCGGCTTCCTTCATTTTCGCAACTGACTTTTCAACTCCGATTGCATCCCATGTTTCAAACGGGCCTGTTTCCCAGCCAAAGCCCCATTTCATCGCTCGGTCGATGGAAACAATATCATCAGCAATCTCGCCTAATAGCTGTGCGGAATATATAAGTGACTGTGCCAGCGTATTCCATAAGAATTGTCCGGCCTGGTCATTTGCGTATACAAGCGCTTTCATTTTATTGGCAATGCCTTTTTCCTGCTTCGCCAATTCAACTGCAGGTGTGGACAGCTTTTTACGCGGTCCATATTCTAATGTATTTGGATCAAGCTCAAGTATTTCTTTGCCTTTTTTCAAAAAGAAGCCTTGACCTGATTTGCTTCCAAGCCAGCCTTTTTCCACCATCGCTTTCAAAAAGGCAGGGATTTCGAAAACTTCCTTTTCTTTGCCTTCGACTTTTTCATAAACGTTATTAGCGACATGATAGAAAGTATCTAAGCCTACTACATCAAGTGTCCGGAAGGTAGCACTTTTTGCGCGGCCAATCAGTGGTCCGGTGATTGAATCGACTTCGCCGACACTAAGGCCCGCCTTCAACATTTCCTGAACAGTTACGAGAAGTCCGTAAGTTCCAATCCGGTTCGCAATAAAGTTTGGTGTATCCTTTGCAACCACCACACCTTTTCCTAAAACATCTTCACCAAAAGTTTTCATGAATGAAAGGACTTCTGGAGACGTATATTGAGTAGGAATCACTTCAAGCAATTTCAAATAGCGCGGCGGGTTAAAAAAGTGGGTACCAAGGAAATGCCTTTGGAAATCTTCGGAACGACCCTCGACCATTGCTTCTACTGAAATTCCTGAGGTATTCGAGCTAATAATACTGCCTGGTTTCCGGTATTGATCAACTTTTTCAAATACCTGTTTCTTGACGTTAAGGTTTTCAACGACCACTTCAATGACCCAGTCAACGTCCTTCAGTTTAAATAGATCATCTTCAAGATTGCCCGCTTCAATTAAGGCTATATTCTTTTTCACTGCCAGTGGGGCAGGCTTTTGTTTCAATAATTTTTGGATGGAAGTTGCACTTATTCGATTACGCACTTGTTTATCTTGCAGGGTCAGTCCTTTTGCTTCTTCTGCTTTGGTAAGTTCACGTGGCACAATATCTAATAATAGTGTTGGGATGCCGATATTCGCGAGATGAGCAGCAATTCCCGACCCCATCACACCAGATCCTATGACAGCTGCTTTTTTCATTACATGGTTCAACATTGTCTCCCCCTTCAAATCTTGAATGAATACTCATTCATTTTTTAGTCAAAAAAAATTCACATTTGAATGAGTCTTGTTACTACTTACTATAGAATATTTCGAAAATTTGTGCAATCATTAAAAGCGGAAATTTGGATTTTTTTTGAAAAAAATTTTTTTAAATATTTTCAACTAAAAGGGCAACCTATTTCTGAGGTGATAACGATGGCAAAAATGAAAAAAGACCCTTCCAAAGCTGGAGTAAGTGCGGCAAGTGTGAAGGGCAATGGCGGGCCAGGCAATGAAGAGGCTCATCTTGATAAAAAAAACAGCCAGAATAATCAATATAAGCGCTAAGGAAAGCAGGCTGATTGTTTCAGCCTGTTTCTCTTTTTGCATAAATGTGTCCGTTTGAGAGACCATATAGGCGTAAAGATTATATGAATTAGGAGGGTTATTATGCAGCAACAAAATATGAATATGCCCAATATGAATATGCAAAATCAACAAGCAACCATGCAACAGCCTCCCGGAGTCGTGTCAACAAAGGATGCTCTTTATTTAACCGATATGATGTCTTGGAACTTATTGTCCGCGAAGAAAGCTCACTTTTTTGCCGGTCAGTGTCAGGACCCTGAAATTAAAGCGGAAGCAGAAAAAGTAGCCCAAATGCACCAGCGCCACTATCAACAGATTCTAGGCCACTTAGGCCAGCATGCCAGCCAGCAGCAACCATTAAATAATATGCAATAAAGAAAAGCGGAAGCGACCGTTTAGCGGCGTATGGCCTGGAGCTAGACCATTTATAAGGAGGTAAGTTTATAATGAACCAACAACAGAAGATTCAAAACCCTGAAACTCAAGTACCAAAGACCCCGCAAATGAATGACCGTGATTTTATTAATGATTTACTAGCAACAGAAAAATATATGACTACTTCGTACAGCATGGCCCTGCATGAAGCAAGCCACGAAGGCTTGTATCAGGACATTATGAAAATTTTCTCTGAAACACAAAACTGTCAGCGTGAACTTTATAATCTCATGTTTAAAAAAGGCTGGTACGCGATCGAAACGGCGGACCAGCAAAAACTTCAGCAATCCTATCAGCAATTTCAAGGATATACGAACCAGCTTCCAACTGGCGGTACCCTTCAATAATAGCAAAAACCGGAGGCATCAACGGCTTCCGGTTTTTGTATGTATTTATTTTTGAGAAGAGGAGCGATGCTGTTCATTCATGACTTTAATTTCATTGATGATCTGCTTCATTTCTTCTTTCGCATCCGGGTAAAGGCCATTCCAATGCTTAGCCAAAGCTGGCATCGACTTGGCGATATGGGTGTACAACGCCCACATCTTCACCTTCTCCTTTGTTTCCTCCGTGGATTCCCCCACCATTAGTTCACTATACTTTTCAAGCAAAGCTTCGAACTGCTTCACATATGTTTTCTCCATCATGACACCTTCTGTCCTTAAGCATTTGGGTACATGGGCAAGTTTTGCAGCGCTTACCTGCTGGCAGTTGGTAGGTTAAACAACAGGTCTTTCTTACTCTTACCTCTGTATCCCATTCTTCCAAATACGTCTTTTCAGCAAAGTACTTTGGGAGTGGATTTAGGTTATATCTACCAAACAATTTCCCTTCCGCTTCAGAAATTAAGTAACGGAAATCCTCTGCAGCCTGATGATCATCTTTTAGCTCGGTTTCATAGAGCCAAAATAAGTAGACTGCAATATTTTCCCACAGGATTAACTTTGATATTCCGACGGTTTTTTCCAATTGAGAGATAAGTCGATAAATATTATTCGCAAACAAATCTCTCAAAACTCTTGAACGCCATTCCGTGCGGTTGTTTCCATCCCAGTCCTGTAGGTCCGCATCCTTTAATGAAATCCCCGGCAGCCAATCTTTCCCCTGTACAGCTGCTTCCATTTTTATATTATCCAACGATACATTGAGCTTTTTATTTAAAGCCGTCATTGAATATAAGGTCATCACGGCCAAAAAGGCATAGCGCTTGATAAAAATGGAAGCAGCTATTTTTTCAGAAGGGGCTCCAATCGTAACGGATAAATTTTTCAAAAAATCTTTGAGGTACGTATCATCTAAGAGATCAGCCACATTGAAAGTGTCCTGTAAGTTTGGATTGAATCGGTATTTTTCCAATTGATTAACCGTGAGTAATTTATCCATTGACCGCTACCGCCTTATCGAGGATACATCTGCCCTTTCCATAAGGAATACAGAGCGGAGTCCCAAATAATGGGTCCATGGTTACCTCACAGTCCATGCCAAACACATTTTTAACAAGGCTGCGGTTGATAACGTATTCTGGTTTCCCTTGGTCATAAACCTTCTGATCTTTGATGGCAACCACGTTATGTGCATAACGGCAAGCTAGATTAAGATCATGAAGAACCATAACAACCGTCCGTTTTTTCGTTTCATTTAGTTCAAACAGCAAATCGAGGATTTCGATTTGGTGGGTCATATCCAGGTAAGTGGTTGGTTCGTCAAGGAGGATAATATCCGTATCTTGAGCCAGCGTCATCGCAATCCAGGCCCGCTGTCTTTGCCCGCCAGAAAGCGAATCAACCGTTCTTTCTTTTAAGTCCTCTAATCGTGTTGCCTTTAAGGCGTCATGAACCTTTTTCTCATCTTCCTCAGACCATTGTTTTAACCAGGTTTGGTGTGGATAGCGCCCTTGTTTAACAAGCTGAAGGACTGTTAATCCTTCCGGTGCTGATGGCGACTGTGGGAGTATCGCCATTTTTTTAGCAATGTCCTTTGTGGATAGCTTGGCAATCGCTTTCCCTTCAAGCAAAACAGAACCAGATTTGGGCTTCAAAAGACGAGCGATTGAACGAAGCAGCGTTGATTTTCCGCAGCCATTTCCGCCAATAAACACGGTGATTTCACCCTTAGGAATCTTCAAATCTAATTCTTTAATAATGAGTGTATCCCCATAGGAAAGTGATAAATTCTTCGTTTCAATCGCATACATCATCTGACAGCTCCTTTTATGAATTTCTCGTTTTAAAAAGCAGGTAAATAAAGTACGGTGCTCCGATCCCAGCAGTGAACACGCCCGCTGGCACTTCTAAAGGTGAAAACAGGGTTCTGCCAATTAAATCGGCGACCATGACAAGAATGCCGCCAATTAATGCACTCGCAGGAAGCAATGCTCCAAACGAGGAACCAACTAATCTTCTCGCCATATGCGGGGCCATTAAGCCAACAAACCCAATCCCGCCTGCAAAGGCAACCGAACCACCAATTAAGGCGGTACTTATCATTAATAAGAGAAATCGTTGTTTTTGCACCTTGCCGCCTAAACCCGTTGCCACCTCATCACCGAGCTCTTGGATATTAATGGTTCGGGCTAATGCCAAGGCAATAATCACAAAGATTACCGTCCATGGGACAAGAATCGCAACATTTTTCCAATTGGAGCCGTACACGGTTCCAGTAATCCAAATATTCGCTTGACTCGCTTGATAAATCGGGCCCATGACCATTGTTAAGGTGGTGATTGCCTGCGTTAATGCGGAAATCCCAATCCCAATCAACACGAGCCTGATTGGTGACACCCCATTTTTCCAAGCAAGGAAATAAACTAAAAAACCTACCACTGTTGCCCCGATAAAAGCAGCTAGGGGCAGCCAAGCAATACTGACGGTTAAGGAATGATTTTTATCACTAAACATTGCTAAAAAACTAACCACGGCTGCTGCTGCCCCACCGGTAATCCCTAATACATCTGGAGAAGCAAGTGGATTGCGAATCATCCCTTGTAAGATGCCTCCTGCAACCGCTAAAGAGATTCCAACCATTAAAGCAACAATAATTCTAGGGAGGCGAAAGGATGTAATAATGAGCTTTTCCATCTCAGGACCGCCGCCGAATAATACACTTACAACAGTAAGCGGGTTAATTTTCATTTCACCGCTTCCCGTGCTTACTACAAAAACAAGGAAAGTAATGATGAGAAGAATGCTGAAAGTTATGGTTGCTTTTCGATCCATTAAAAAGGACAGTTTTCCATTTAGGATGCGAAAATTTTTATATTTACTCATCGTCCATTGAACCCCCTTCTTGCGATGTAAATAAAGAATGGAGTCCCGATGATAGCTGTCATAACACCAACAGGCACCTCAGACGGCATGAACATGTATCTGGCGACAATATCAGCAGCGATTAAGAGGATCGCCCCTATCACACCTGAAAATGGGATGACCCAACGATGATCGATTCCTACAATCGATCGGGTAATGTGGGGAACAACAATTCCAACAAAACCAATTGGACCAGCGACAGCGACAGATCCGCCTGCTAATAAAATCACAATCACGCCAATCGCGATTTTGAGAAGTCCGGTGTTTAAACCAAGCCCCTTGGCCACATCTTCCCCCATGGACAAGATATTCATTTTTCCAGCAATTAACACGGCACCAATCCAGCCTATTCCAATATAAGGTAAAACAGAAACAAGTGTCTCTAATTTTCTCCCCTGGACAGAGCCAGCCAGCCAAAATAATACCTGATCAAGCATGACTTCATCTAACACTAGTAATCCTTGTGTAAATGAGGCAAACATTGCTGACATCGCAGCCCCTGCTAAAGTAAGTTTCATTGGTGTTAGACCTTCACGGCCAGCTGAACCAATTGTATAAACACTTATGGCTGCAAAGGCAGCTCCGATAAAAGCAAGAACACTAAAAGCTTGTAAACTATTGACGGAAAACACTGTCATCGCAACGACAACCGCAAACCCTCCGCCTGCATTGATCCCAAATATTCCAGGGGATGCCAGTGGATTCTTGGTTAAAGTTTGCATCAGGACACCGGCAATGGCCAAGCTAGCCCCGACCGCGGAAGCGATTAACGCTCTCGGCAGCCTTACGGTTTGAATAATGATATGTTCATTGGATCCGTTATTATTGGTAAAAGCATCAACTGCTGTTTGCCAACTGGTATCGGTGTACCCAAAAACGATACTGGCACACATGACTGCCACCAACACGACGACGGCAATCAGCAATCCAATCCATTTTAATGCAGTACTTTTTAAGAGCATCTCTGGTAACCTTTCTACCTTATTATTTATTTTAAGTCTATCTCCAATTGATAATGATTGTCAATGACTTTGAAAATCATTTTCATTTAAAAAATCCATGTGTTCACAAAAAAAGTTAGTGATTTTGAAAATCATTTTCAATTAAAACGTTGACATAATGGTACTTCTCATTTTATGATTAAGTTGTCATTGAAAATGATTATCATTAACAATTAGCTAAGGGGGATACATAAACAATGAAGGCAATCAAGACCATACTTACTCTTTTCTCTGTCATGACCCTACTCTTATTAGCGGCATGCGGCAGCAATGAGGAAAAAACGAGTGACGAAACGAAAACTACTGCAGAAAAATCATATACAGTAGAGCATGCAATGGGATCGACTACCATAAAAGGTACTCCGAAAAAGGTCGTTATTCTTACCAATGAAGGAACAGAGGCGCTGCTTGCTTTAGGTGTAAAGCCTGTTGGTGCTGTTCAGTCTTGGCTTGGAGATCCATGGTACGATCATATTAAAAACGAAATGGACGGCGTTGAAGTTGTTGGGGTTGAAAGTGAAGTTAACGTAGAGAAGGTTGCTTCATTGAAACCTGATTTAATTATCGGTAACAAGCTGCGTCATGAAAAGATCTATGACCAGTTGAGCGCAATTGCACCGACAGTATTTTCTGAAACACTCAGAGGTGATTGGCAAGATAACTTTAAATTATACGCAAAAGCTTTGAACCTTGAAGAAAAGGGTAACCAAGTTTTAAGTGATTTTGATAAACACATTGCGGATTTAAAAGGTAAGCTCGGTGATCAAGTGAATCAACAAGTTTCAGTTGTGCGCTTTATGGCTGGAAAATCCCGTATTTACTACACAGATTCTTTTTCAGGTGTGATTTTTGATAAATTAGGCTTTAAACGTGCTGCCCAGCAGGAAGCACTATTTACTCCAGATAATAAGCTAGGTTTACTGGCTGTAGAGGTTGGCAAAGAAGTTATTCCTAAAATGGATGGGGACCTTCTCTTCTACTTCACTTATGCGCCACAAGGAGACCAAGCAGCTTTAGATACGGCCAAAGAATGGACAAACGATCCGCTTTGGAAAAATTTAAATGCAGTAAAGAGCGGTCATGTGTATGAAGTCAGCGACGCAACATGGAATACTGCCGGCGGCGTTCTAGCAGCCAATATTATGCTCGATGACCTTGAGAAAATCTTAGTCAAGTAATTTTTATAAAAAAACCTCCCTGTTTTTTATAGTAGAAAAGAGCGCGGCTTGCCATGGCCGCGCTCTTTTTGTTTTGTTTTTTTGATTTGGGTTGCTCTGGGGATTTCGCCGAATTTATTGGTTATTTCGCCGAACTGGACTGAAATCTCGCCAACTCTCTGACTTATTTCGCCAAACGAAACCACAATTTCGCCGAAACCCCGATTTATTCCGCCAACCACCATTTCAAGCACAAAAAAAGAGCAGCAATACGCCGCTCTTTTCCCAAACTTCTATGCAGATGTTGAAAACATGTATTTTTTATAATGATAACGGATGGAAAAGATTAAGCCGAGCCCTAACATGTTCCCCATCAACGCACTACCACCGTAGCTGATAAACGGTAACGGGATACCTGTAATCGGCAGCACGCCAATCGTCATCCCGATATTCTGGAAGACGTGGAAAGTAATCATGCTTATGACCCCGACACAAATATACGTATAAAAATTATTCTTTGTTTCCATTCCGACCTTGGTTATATGATAAACCAATAAGAAGAACAAACTGATCAAAACACTTGCGCCAATAAACCCATATTCCTCGCCGACGACACTGAAAATAAAGTCGGTTTGGCTTTCTGGTAAATAGACTTCGCGGTTTCCAAAGCCTTTACCACCCGTCTGCCCTGAGCCAATTGCTAGCAGGGATTTGGTCAATTGATAGGCGTCTGATCCTTGGTAGCTATAGGGATCAAGCCAGGAGTAAATCCTTCGAAGTTGGTATTCGCCTACCCCAAGGTATTTTTCAAGTAAATCCGGTTTCCATAGAACAAAATAAAAAATCGTCCCGATAAGTGCAATCCCGGCTGAAAATAGTGGAGCAAGCAGCTTCCACGAAATCCCTGAAATAAAGATCATTCCGAGCATGATTGCTAGAAACACAAGTGCTGTCCCTAAGTCCTGCTTGATAATAAGTCCTAATGGGACCATGGTGACAATCCCTATCTTCACTAACAGCCAGAAATCAGTTTGCATCGTTTTCATCTGGTTCTTTTGGTGATGATCCTCAATTACACGTGCAAGGCCCAGAATAATAAAGATTTTTACAAACTCGGATGGCTGGATAGTTCCCACTCCAGGTATTTTAAACCAGTTTTTCGCCCCATTTATGACAGGGGCAATACTCTCCGGCGCTACAATTAAAAATCCAAGCATCAGAAGTCCAAACCCATATGCATACCAGGTCAGCTTTCGTAATTGGTCCGAATCAAGGGTCATCACACCGGTGATAATCCCACTGCCCACCGCATACCAAAAGATTTGCTTGATTAAGAAATTCTCCTTGTACTGCCCGCTCGCCTGGGCACTATAAATCGCTAAACAGCTTGCAAGAAAAAGTAATATTAAGATAAAAACAAGATTATAATCCAGTTTTGAAGTTTTATTCGTGTTTGAAGTCATATAGGTTCCACCTTACTAAGAAATACTACATTCCTTCATTATATTTTTAATAACACCAAATCACAACTTCTAAACTATGAATGGATTAAATTACATAAGAAAGTCCTATTCTTTAAAATAAATCCGCTGCAGCTCCCTTGCCATCCATTCAAGATTACTTGGCACCTGAGGAATTCCATAGCCAATATAAAGCGGGGTGGTCACAAAGCGCGATACCACCTTGGCATAGATTTTATTTTCGATATGATGAAAAAACAGGTTATAGCTCGTGGCTTTAAATGGAAAGTTGTTCAGGATATAATGAACCGCCGTTTGCAGGTAATCAGAAAACCTCTCCTGGTAGCCGGAATCATCCATTTCAATATTAAATTCGTAAAAGCCCACGCGCGGTTTAGTTGACAAGGTAAAACGGACCCCTTCCTCCTCGGCGATGACAATCCCTTCAAACATGTCATGGGTTACCTTTTCTTTATAATCAATCTCATCGAGCCCGATAATTTGCATATGAGGATGAGAAAGCGTTCCTCCTGACAATGGTCCATGATTTTTGAAAAAAATCACTGATTGATAGCGGCCAGTTGCCTCCATTTCTAACCAATGTTTGATTCCAAACCTCATCAATTTATGTAAATGCTCTTTTGAGTAGGTGGATAATTCACCATGACAATCATCTGTTTCAATTAATACCGTTTGAAAGGTATGTTCTAATACGGGATATTTATTTTTCAAAAGAATAATCGGTTCGTCTACATCGATGAAGTTGGTCAGTTGATCTCTTTCGCAAAATGGACAGGCCTGGTCTTTGTTTCGAATATTCTCAGGTTTTTGAACACCAATCGACGTATTAAAATGTAGATGCGAATTTTCCAAATGCGTTTCTCCTCTCGAACGAGTATACTTCTATTTTATGGGAGAATGCCTTCTAATTGCACTTATTTTGATTAATCCACCAATATTTTCATTGACCTAATTGGTAATTGAATCCTAAAATAGAGGAGAATTTCATGAAATAGGTAATTTTAGCATATCTATAAACGGTACAGGCTTATCATTTCTTTAGATTGTGAGGGTATTTATGTTAACAAAATTAGAAGCATTTATTCTTGGAATCATTCAAGGGTTAACGGAATTCTTACCGATTAGCAGTACTGGACATCTTTATTTAGGAAGAAATTTATTCGGACTTCAGGAAGCTGGGCTCATGCTTGATACCATGCTTCATGTCGGAACATTGCTGGCTGTATTTGTTTTTTACAAGGCGGAATTTATCAAAATCATTAAAAATCCGTTTAGCAAGTTAACCTTTTTATTGATCGTTGGGACAATCCCAGCGGTAATCTTTGGACTTGCGTTTAAAGATTACATCGACGAAATTTCAAAAACCGGGGTGACGATTGGCTGGGAGTTTTTAATTACAGGTATTTTCTTGTGGCTGGCTGATTCCGTGAAAAATGGATATAAAAAAATGGATGATATTAGTTATAAGGATGCCCTTATCATCGGTACTTTTCAGGCCGTCGCAATTATGCCAGCGATCTCTCGCTCAGGGATGACAATCGTTGCGGCACTTTGGCGAAAATTAGACCGTGAAACGGCTGCGTATTTTTCCTTCTTATTATCCACTCCTGCGATTGTAGGGGCGATTGTCTTGCAAACGAAGGATTTACTTGAGGGTCAAGGGGAAGAAATATCCCTATCGGCATTGCTCGTTGGGATTGCCGCCTCTGCCGTGTTTGGATATGTTGCGGTTAAGTGGATGATTGGCTATTTGAAGAATCACTCATTAAAACCATTTGCCATTTATGTTTGGGCATTAGGGGTACTTGTACTATTTTTCCAATTTACAGGTAAATTTTAAAAAAAAGCGGCTCGATCCACTCGAGTCGCTCTATTTTTACAATGAAACAGGCAATTTCGCCATTTCTCTGGCGGCAACTGCTGCTTGTTCTTTTGCTTTTGCCATAATTTCAGGAATTTGTTTTGGAAAATGATCCATTCCTTCTGCAAATATGGTTTCCATTAAATCGAAACCTAGGAATTCAAGGGCTTTACTCAAATAACGATCGCCCATTTCAAAATCGGCCATTTTTCCTATCGAATAAATTCCTCCACGCGTTTGAATGTGAATCGCCTTTCTTCCAGTAAGGAGACCTTCCGCCCCATGTTCCGAGTAAGTAAAAGTTTTCCCGGCAATAAATAAACAATCCATGAAGGATTTCAAAATGGCTGGTGCTCCAAGGTTCCAGATTGGGGTGACGAACACATAGTAATCTGCATCTATAAACCGGTCAGCAAGGGCATGCATTTTATCAAGTTTGGTCCGCTCCTCCTCGGAAAGCTGCTCTTTTGTATATCCCATAAAGGATAATTTGGCGCGTGCGTATAATAAATCCATGTCAATCTCAGGGATATCCATGCTATATAAGTGCATATGTTCAATTTCCACATCTGGCTGTTCCTTTTTAAATTCCTCTAAAAAGACTTCCCCAATTTGCATCCCTTTTGAAAGTTTTATATCATTCTTTGGATTTGCGGTAATATATAGAAGTTTTGACATATAGATCCCCTTTCCTTACCTCACAATATTTTCTTCTGTTTCTATAGTACAATAAACTTCTTTGCTCACGAATGAACAATCCGTGAAATTTATGAACTTAATGTGAAAACTTCATTCTTAGGTGTTTCTTCAAAAATTGAGAATTCCACAAAAATGCCCCAGCACACGGCGGAGGCCTAATAATTTTGAGCTAATCTTCCTGTGGAAACCACAAAGTAATGCTCGTTCCCTTATTCAGCCTGCTTTTTACTTTAATGACTCCTTTATGCGCATCCATTAAAGCTTTGACGATTGAGAGCCCGATTCCTACTCCCCCGGTTTTACGATCACGCGATTTATCCCCGCGATAGAAACGTTCGAAGATATGCGGAATATCATCCTCTGCCATTCCCGAGCCTTCATCCTGGATGCTGAATCCGACGAAGCCGTCCATTTCCGTTTTTACTGAAAGAGTGACATTTTTTCCCGCCGGTGTATACTTTAGAGCATTATTAAGGATGTTAGATAAGATTTGCATTAAGCGATCCTTGTCTGCCTCAAATAATTCATCCTCGGCAGGTTCAATAATCTGAAGATAAACGCCCTTTTCTTTAAACATGGGCAAGAACATCTCATATAAAGCGGCCAGTACACTGCCTGCATCTAGTTGAATTTTCTCCAATCTCATCTGCGGATTTTCGGCTGCAAGCAGTTTTTCTAATTCATTCACCAACCGAACTAAGCGCATCAACTCTTCATGTGTGGTCTGCAACCGCTGCGGCGTCGGCTCCCAAATCCCATCCTGAAATGCTTCGATTTGACTTCTCAAGGTCGCAAGCGGTGTCCGGAGTTCATGAGCCAAATCACCGGTAAAATGCTTTCGCAGGTTTTCTTCCTTTGCTAATGACACCGCCAGATTATTAAAGGAGATCGCAATATCCTTTACCTCGGTTGGCAATCCCGATAACGGAATCCGAATCTCAAGATTATGATTCTGCAGTTCATTTGCCGCAAACGATAGCTTTTGTAACCCTGAAGTGAGCTTTTTAGAAAACAGCATACTAAAAATAATCGCTAGTACAATCGTCAAACAAACGGCTGCATAAATGTATAATTGAATCGTTTGGATAAACGTATTTTCATCATCAATTAAGCCCTTCGGATAGATGGCGACAAGTTTTCCAATGACCTGATTATCTACCCTCAGTGTATAGGTCTTGGAATGCCACTCTTCTCCATTAGGAGCAGGTTCGGTTAACCCGAAGCTGTTAAGCATGCCTCGGATGTTGGAAGAATCCATTTGTAATTGACCCAACCGGTCATAAAGTTGGAAATACAGCTGCTCAGTCATAGCATGCTCGTGCAAGAGGCCAAATACTGGATCACTTGTAAAGTGGCCATTTTTTTTAAAATCCTTTTCAACTTCCGTAATAATTCGATCAATCTTTTTTTCCCGATTTCGATCCAGGTAGTTGTTAAAACTCTCTTCAAATCCATATTGGATAAAAAAACTCACAATGATGATCGCAATCATCGAGATGAGCAGTAGATAAAAAAGTATCTTAGACCGGAGCGTTTGCAGCATCTAATACCCCTCCAAATTTATAACCCATACCGAAAACCGTTACGATAAAATCTGGCTGTCGTGAATCCCGTTCAATTTTCTTCCGGAGGTTTTTGATATGGGTATCGACACTGCGCTCATAGCCTTCGTAATACATGCCTTCATCCTGTATTTTTTCAAGCAAATCCATCCGGCTATACACCCGGCCTGGATTTACCGCCATATTGGTTAATAGCTTATATTCAATTGGTGTTAAAGTAATCAAATCTCCGTTTGCGGACACTTCTTTTTTCATTAAGTCGATGACCAGCCTTTTGCGATTGAATTCAAGTCGTTCCACTTTCTCTGTCTTTTTTACACGTCTTAAAATCGCTTGAACGCGGACGACGACTTCGCGCGGGCTAAACGGTTTGGTTAAATAATCATCGGCCCCCATCACAATTCCGTTAATCCGGTCATCTTCAGCTGACTTGGCCGTCAACATGAGAATCGGCACATCTGACTCTTTCCGGACGAGACGGCAGACTTCTTCACCAGAAATGTCTGGAAGCATTAAATCTAGTATAATTAAGTCGGGGGTTACTGTTTTTACTTTTTTCAACGCATCTATTCCATTATCGGCGCTATGAATTTCATAGCCTTCTCTTACTAAATAGGCTTCAAGAACTTCTATGATTCTACGTTCATCGTCTACTAATAATATTTTCACTTCTATCACTCCCCACATATTAAATATATCATTAAGCGTCTGTGATGTTTGTAACTTCACAAATTCACCACAAGTTCTTCATAACATCTTCAATTTTTCCGGGTAAGATGGGGGTGTAGTTAGGAAGAAGCGATCACTAGAAGGACTCCCAAATTTGTAGTGATCGCCTCTTTGATGAAGTACATGGTTTTAAGCCATCTTACTCATCCCAAATTTAACCTCTCTTTTTCATATATTTCGGGCGTCCCAACAGTGGGACGCCCCCTTTTTTATTTTATAAATTTGCTACAATATGAAGCTCTTCTAATGCGGTTGTTATAGTATGCTAGGAGAGTGAGGTGTTCGAATTTATGAATAAAATATCAATCAAGATTGGCGTTCTTTTTTTTCTAGCGATTTTTATATTAGAAGGCATTTCAATGGTTTTTTTGCATAATAATATCATTCATTCACGGGTGCATGAGGCATTAACTTCACTCCAGACACGCGGAAATAATCACCGCGAAATCCTTGAGGCCTCTTTTCATGATGAAACGATCCGGCACATTGCCATGATGGAGGCGCAGACGGATACACAGGTGATTTTAACCAAACCAGATGGATCCATTTTTATGTCTTCCAATCGAGTAACAGATGCTATGAAAAAGATTATGAGTACTAAGCAAAAACAAGTTCCGCACGCGGGCTTAATTTTAGAAGATGATTGGAAACATGCGGCCTATATCGCCTCAGTCAGTCCAGTCATGGTTGACCATGCGATTACCGGATATGTTTATATGTTTCAAAATACCAAAAAAATTAAAGAGTTGATATGGGGATTAAACCAGCATTTCCTGATTGCTGGTCTGCTTTCCCTAATGTTCATGATTATTATCATTTTCACTTTAACAAGATATGTTACCCACCCGCTGATTCAAATGAGCGAAGCCACCAAACGAATCAGCAAGGGCGATTTTTCCGTGTCTTTACCGAAGATTAGCAAGGACGAAATCGGTGAACTTGGGGAATCAATTAAAGTGCTAGCAAGCGATTTAGAAATTTTAAAAAATGATCGAAATGAATTTCTCGCCAGCATCTCGCACGAACTCCGCACACCGCTGACCTATATTAAGGGATATGCAGACATTGCCCGCCGGCCAGAAACGAACGGTGAGGATAGAGAGAAGTATTTAGGCATTATTGTTGAGGAAACTGGCAAGCTATCGAAATTAGTGAAGGAGTTATTCCATCTCGCAAAAATGGATGAAAATTCATTTACAATTGAAAAAGAAAAAGTTCATTTACTGCCTTATTTTCAAACGATTATCGAAAAAGTTACCCCTGCACTCAAAGAAAATCATATGGACCTTGTTTTGGAATGCTCTGAAGAACTTTATCTGTTCCTTGACCCCATTCGATTTGAGCAAGTCATTTTCAATCTGGTAGATAATGCTCGAAAATATTCTGAACCGAATACCACTATCCGGGTTGAAGTTAGTAATAGCAGCGGAAAGGTTCAAATTATAATAGAAGATGAAGGAAAAGGCATCCCTGCAGAGGATTTACCGCGGATTTTTGAGAGATTTTATCGGGTCGACAAGTCACGTGCCCGTGCATTCGGTGGAACAGGCCTCGGCCTTTCAATTGTAAAACAATTAGTGGAAGCTCACGGGGGAACGATTGGGGCAACTAGCAGCCCGAATGTTGGGACTAGGTTTGAAATAATCCTATAATAAATAAAAAGAGACACTGGGTCATCCCAATGTCTCTTTTAATCTTTACTTTGTAATCCAAACAGCACCAGCAGAGTTGTCTTTTGCCTCACCGATGACTTGGAACTTAATTGGGTACTGAGCTGGGACTTTAACACCAGCATCAGGAATTAGATTGTTAATATATGATTTTGTGGAATCAAATGTGGTTACGCCTGAAAGGCCCTTGTAATCATAGATTCCGCGAGTAGGTGAATCAGCATACCATGCAGGTGACTTGTCTAATGAGAACGCTGCATCTGCTACTTGGTAGCGAGTCGTTTGAGCGATAGAATCAGCACCATTTAGTTTAAACACAAGCGCTTCAGGATGAGAATCAACTACACTTAGGAAGCCTTCACCAGGGTGAACACCGCCCCAGTTATCTGTAAATGTATCGTCACCATACCAAACTACTAAACCAGTATTATATTTTGAACCGCGCGAGAATTGTAGAGCCGTATCAGATCCTGCATAGTTTCTCCACTCTAGGTAGTAGTAGTGAGGCTTGTTAATCCAGCCGTCAGAAACTTCGAAACCCTTTAAAGATACTTTAGCTGTTCCTTCTGCATCGTCAGAGAATGCCACTTGTCCATCAACTGTTAATTGAAGGTTGTCAAGCGCAAAACCGTCTGGTGCAAGCCCGCCATCTGTTACATAATTAAAGACTAGTTTTACTTTTTTACCAAGGACAGGATTTAAATCAAGGGTCTTGTCTTCCCACTTACCTTGAGATGTTTCAAAACCTCCTACTGTATTTTGATCACCAATAGTATCAAGTGTTACACTCTGGCCATCCTCAGTAACAGCCTTTACATATAGATAATCATAGTCAGTTTCAACTTTATAAAATTGTTTGTAATCAAAATTAGCAGAAGTAGCAGCTGTTAAATCAAATACTGGAGTTTCTAGCACAGTATTTAGGTCATCGCCTTTTGTACTATAGTAGTATTTTGTACCAAATTCAGGAGCAATACCTGGAACCTTTTTATTAGGAAGGTTTACTTTCACAATACCTGGATTCTTTGATTTCGTAACACTCTGATCAATAACAGTAGCTAAACCGTTTTTATCGATATCTTCATAGTTTACTTCGGTAATATTAGCCCAGTTGCCGCCAATGGTTTTTTGATAGAATTCTTTGACTTGTGGAGAGAAGCTTGGCGGCTGTGTCCCAGCAATATTACCGCTCCAGCTTCCGCCGCTCATGATTGACCATTGAGCAACCGTATCTCCATTGCCGGTGTATTGTGTGTCATATTCATCAGGAGCACCCAAGTCATGTCCATATTCGTGAGCGAAAACGCCGACTGCACCGTCTTCGGGCTCAACTGTATAGTCATAGGCTGCCATTTGGCCTCCCCAGTAATCTACTGAAGCTGTAGTGTTAGCTACTGGATACACACCATTTAAAGTCCAACGATGTGACCAGATCGCATCATCTCCAACCACACCGCCGCCAGCTTCCTGGCCAACACCAGCATGAATGACCATCAAGTGATCAACTAAGCCATCCGGCTCGTTTTGATTACCATCACCATCTAAATCATATAAATCAAATTTATCATAGTCTGCTAAGTTAATGCCGGATGCCACAGCTGCATTAAGTGAATCCTTGATAAAACCACGTGCACCTTTTGTTCCAGGAGCATTATCATGGCCACTTTCACTGTCGCCGCCATACTCAGCAGCATTTCCTGGTACTGTTAACCAATCTGATACCGTACCATCAACAGTGTAACTGCCGCCAGATTGCTCTTCATAATATTGTTTAAATGTTTTAATCTTCTCACCGTTGAAAAGAGTGAAATCCTTATCGCCAAATAGCATTTTTTCATAGTGCTGTTTATTGAAGTCATCTGCAAACATATAGCCATCTTCTTGTTCTACATTATTGTGTTTTAAATCCGCATATTCGACAAGAAGGACGAGTACTTTGTCTTCACGGACATCGCCGTTATAACCAGCCTGTTTCGCAGAATCTACTTTTACAGTACCTGTTGGCTTGCCTTTTTTGAAATTTCCATGACCTTTATCAAGCTGCTTCGTAAGCTTGTCCTTTTGTTTTGTAATAAAGTCCTTTGCTTTTTTGTCAAATTCTTGCTGCTCTTTAGTTTGGCTCTTATTTGTTTTGCCAGGCTTTTCGCCCTGTTTTTTCTTTATGTAGGCTTTTGCTGCTTTTGTAATTTCTGCTTTAGATGCATTCTTCGAAATAAGTCCTCTTTTTTGTAACGAAGCACCTAGACGATCGATATCAACAATATTCAAATCAATTGGAGCTGAAGCAACTGTTGTTGCTGCCGATGCCGGTTTTGGTGCGACCGTACTTCCAGCGAATGCGCCTGCGAACATGGTAGTAGCTACCATTGTACTAGCAGCGAGGCTGGATAAGACCTTTAAAGTGGTTTTCTTCTTCAAATCTTAAACCCCCTATTTTATATAGATATAATTACATCGTTCTCTTGAAGAGTGATGCTTTGCCAGTTTATCAAATTTACTCGAAAATTGTAAATAGTCTAAATTTAATGAAATATATATATATTAAGCACTATATTGTACCTAATAAATGTAAAAAGAGAATTTTTCATACGAACTTAAACCCAGTAAAAGAGTTATTAAATAAGCCTTTATTCCTTATTTTTCATATTGTTTAAAAGTTTCCACAGAAAGCGAAAGTTTCGGCAACCGAAATTTAAGTAGATAGACCTATCGAAAACAGGAAATATATTTAACTCATCTAAAAAATGAAAAACTTATCAAAAAAAACCTTATCATCAGTTGATAAGGTTTTTTGGGTGGATAATTATTCAGCTTTTTTCTTAAATTCATCAGTTAATTCTTCAATGCTCTTCCTTACATTTCCTTTTCCAGAATAGTTTTCAATCAATTCCTTCACGTCGATTCCGCTCGAGGCTTTAAGTGATTCTTGCAGACTCGCCATTAGGTTCGTTGCATAGCCGGTAATTTTATTGGCCCCGCCATTTTCACCCGATCCGCCCGTATCGACGACTGTAATTTTATCAATATTGGACAGCGGGCTTGCCACTTGCTTGGCATATTCTGGCAGCATTTTGATGATCATGTCTAGAATTGCTGCTTGACCGAATTGTTCGAAAGCTTCGGCGATTTTTTCTTTCGCTTCTGCTTCAGCTAAACCTTTGAGGCGAATAATTTCTGCTTCGGTTGCCCCTTGTGCTTTTTCCGCTTCTGCTTTGGCTAAACCATCCAAACGAATTCGCTCGGCTTCTGCTTTTGCCATGGCTTCGATCCGATACTTATTGGCCTCAGCCGCGGCTATTTCCTTGGCCTTATTTGCAGCGGCCGATTGTTCGACGGAGTATCGGTCAGCGTCTGCCTTTTTCTTCACTTCCGAATCATATTGCCGTTCGCGGCGTTGAATTTCTTTTTCCTCTAATTCAATTTGTTTTTGTCTTTCAATAATTTTAATTTGCATTTCTTGTTCCATTACATCTTGTTTGGACCTGGCTGTTTCCAGGTCGTATGCCTGGTCAGCACGTGCTCTGGCAATATCTTGTTCACGTCTAAACTCAGCCACTTTTAACTGATTGACTTTTTCCGCCTCAGCAATTTCCGTGGCTCGCTCTAATTCATTTCGTTTGGCTTCTTTGGCTGCCTCCGCTTTTTTAATACGGGTTTCTTTTTCTGCTTCGGCTGTGGCGATATCTGCATCTCTTTTGACTTGGGCAATCCGCGGTTTACCTAGTGAATCCAGGTACCCATTTTTATCACGGACGTCTTTAATCGTAAATGATACAATGACCAAGCCCATTTTGGCGAGATCCTGTGAGGCAACCCTTTGGACCTCTTGGGAGAATTTATCACGGTTTTTATAGATTTCTTCTACGGTCATTGAGCCAAGAATTGACCGCAGATGTCCTTCAAGAACTTCCCTTGCTTCATTCTCACGGTCTTCCTTTGGTTTTCCGAGGAACTGTTCCGCGGCTGTCGCAATTTCACTTATCGATCCGCCGATTTTAATAATCGCAACCCCATCAGCCATAACCGGTACACCTTGCTCGGTATACACCTCTGGAGTCGTTACTTCTAGTTTACTAGATAGTAAGCTAAGCGGCTTTGCCTGTTGGAAAACTGGCAAAATAAACGTACCGCCGCCGCGGATGATTTTGACTTTATTCCCAGATTCGTCAACATGGACATTTCCATTGCCAAGGAAGCTTCCTGTCACGATCAAGGCCTCATCCGGTCCTGCCGTTCTGTATTTTGTGATGAAAACGCCGATTAAGGCTAAAATAATAACCACAACAATTCCAATGATGATCCAAATAAAATTAAATTCCATCTCTTAAAACCCCCTATAAAAAGCTTTCTAGTTGATGATGAACCGTCACCTGCAGGACACCCTTTTCTACCTGCACAATCAGCACTTTTGTCCCACTCTCGATGAGGTCACCATCAAAACTCGCTGCTGGCTTAGCAATTCTGCCGCTTGTACTGTCAATCATCACTTCCCCAAAACCATCAACAGGAATGGTCGTGATCACCGTCCCAACTCGGCCCCGCAAGTCTGATTCTTTATAGACAAGTGATTCCTCAGCAGACGAGAGAGGAATGAGCACAAAGACATTTAATAACGTCACAACAATGAACGCAATCACGGCAGATATGCCTAAAATAAGTAAATAGTGAATAGATGAGAGCCTTTCAAACAGATAACCGCTTGCTGACAGAATAGTCACAAAAGCAAAGACTAAGACAGGATTTAAAAAATTGAGTCCATCGCCAGCCCCATGAAAATGAAAAACATCGGCAAATAAAACATATAAAACTGTGACTATTCCCGAGATTATTAATCCATATAAATAAATCGTTTCTAAAGGAATGCTGAATGGTTCCATGCGCATCCATCCTTCTTATTTATTTATCATTCTAATTATACGAAACACCACTCCTCATCCATATGCATCCATCCCTTCCTATGTATCTACCTTTTATACGGTTGAGTAATGAAAAAGTTTCATCTTTTTCTATAATTTACCTATTTTATCAAATACTTCGATAGCTCTAGTTGAAAATCCTGCCAAGCTGATAGGATCATTGTCTTACAAAATAAAAAAGTGCCATAGCATTTAGCTACAACACCTTATTGAATCATATTCAAGAACTTCTTCGTTCGTTCTTCTTTTGGATTGGTGAAGATTTCTTCTGGCTTGTTCCTCTCGACAATCACACCTTGATCCATGAAAATAACCTCATCTGCCGCTTCACGGGCAAAGCGCATTTCATGGGTGACCACAATCATTGTCATGCCTTCCCTAGCCAGGTCCTTCATAACTTTTAACACCTCACCGACAAGTTCGGGGTCAAGTGCAGAAGTAGGCTCATCAAAGAGCATCACTTCCGGTTCCATGGCAAGTGCCCGGGCAATACCCACACGTTGCTGCTGACCGCCGGAAAGCTGAGCGGGAAAATAATCCTGCTTATCACCTAGTCCAACTTTTTCAAGGAGTGCCTGGGCTTTTTTCCGTGCATCCTCTTTCCTCTCCCCTTTGACAATAATCGGCCCTTCCATAACATTTTGAAGTGCAGTCTTGTGCGGGAACAGATTATAGCTTTGAAAAACCATTCCGGTTAAGCGACGGAACGAGGAGATTTGTTTTTTCGGGACATTTTTCGAAAAGTCCAAGCTCTGTCCCTCAATGGAAATAACTCCTTGATTCGGAGTTTCGAGTACATTTAAACAGCGGAGCATCGTGGTTTTACCTGAACCGGATGGACCAATGACAACAACCACTTTTCCTTTTTCAACGAGAAGGTCCATCCCTTTTAAGACCTCTAATTGACCAAATTGCTTATATAATCCTTTAATTGAAATCATCGTATAACTCCCTCATTAAGACGTATACCGGTCCATTCTCTTTTCCAAGTATCCTTGCAAGATCGAAAGGAAAAAACAAATAACCCAATAAATTAGCGCTGCTTCTACATATACCAATAAAAATTCATAGGTAGTTGAAGCAATTTCTTGAGCCCGGCGAAACATCTCTGTTACAAGGACAACTGATGCAAGTGAAGTGTCTTTTACAAGACTAATAAATGAATTCGATAATGGCGGTATAGATACTCTTGTTGCCTGCGGCAGGATGATTCTTTTCAATGCCTGATTGTAGGTCATCCCAATTGAATATGCTGCTTCCCATTGTCCCTTAGGAATGGAGATAATCGCAGCCCGAATAATTTCTGAAGCATAAGCCCCAACGCTTAGGGAAAAACCAATGACTGCCGATATAAATGGATCCAAGGTAACTCCTAGATTAGGAAGTCCATAGAAAATTATGAATAACTGAACAAGTAATGGTGTGCCGCGAATGGCTGAAACATATACCCTGGCGATTCCTTTAAATAGTTTTACGTGAGAAATTCGGGCAAGCGCGGTGAGCACAGCCAAAATAATCCCAATTATAAATGAAATGATGGTTAATGGAATGGTATTCATAACAGCACCCTCCAGCAGCGGCTGGAGGGAAGTCTTTGCAATCTCAATTAACCTGTCCATTCTTTCTGGGTCAGCAAAAATACTATTTAAGTACATCTTCACCAAACCATTTCTCAGAGATTTTTTTGTAGGTGCCATCGTCAATTATTTCTTTTAGCGCCTTGTTTACTTCATCTACGAGTGTGTCGCTATTCTTTCTAAACATGAACCCACTAGAAGAAGAATCATTAGCAGTTGCCACAACCTTAATTGGCGCATCAGGCTTCTGTTTTTTGTAATCTAAAAATGAAAGCTTATCATTAATCGTCACATCGACACGTTTTTGGGCAAGAAGTTCAACTGCTTGTTGGAAACCATCCACTCCAACTATTTTCGCTCCATATTTCTTTGCCATATCTGCGTAATTACTTGTCAATGATTGAGCTGCATTTAGACCTTTAATATCTTCAAAGGCTTTGACTTTATTGTTATCTTTATGGACAATCAGGACACCTGCGGATGTAATATATGGATCAGAGAAATCATACTTCTCTTGACGGTCTGGGCGAATCCCAACTTCGTTAGCAATCATATCAAAACGTTTGGCATCTAATCCTGCAAACATCGCATCCCACTGTGTTTCTTTAAATTCAGGTTTCACCCCAATACGTTTAGCTACCTCTTTCGCAAGGTCCACGTCAAATCCAGTTAGATTGCCGCTAGTGTCATGGAAAGTGAATGGTGGATATGTACCTTCTGTACCTATTAATAATGTTCCCTCATCTTTTACCTTTTTCAATAAATCTTTATCTGCCTTTTCAGCAGTCTTGTTGTCAGCTTTGTTTTTATCTTTATCGGCATTATCCTTGCCGCAAGCTGACAGGACAAACATAAAACTTAATAATAATGCAAAGATGATGGTAAGTTTTTTCACTGATGTAGCCCCCTAATTTGATTGTTCTTATCGAAATTATCATTATTTTACCCCTAATTTACAAAATAAAACCTATCAGAGGCGTTCTGATAGGTTAAATAAAATATTATGCTGATAAAGCTTTTTTGCGTTCGACCATTACTTCCTTTTTTCTTCTCAACAGTGGACCATAAAAGAGGATACCGCTCGCTAGTAAAATCATTCCGTAAGTGAAGGTTTTAATATCTGCCGTTCCAGCGATAATCACCCATACAGAATAAATAGTGGAAAGCAGGGCAATCAGACCGTCTGTAATTCTCGAACGATTTTTGCCATTATAGGTCTCCCCGGTTACAACTAATTTCAATTGATAGACGGAGGAGATAAAGTAAGGTACCAAGTATGCTAACGTTGCAATAACAATGACAAATCCAAAGGCGTCAGAAATGGATTTTGAAACCGTTGAAAAGATAAACAGTTGACCTAAACCATTCGAGACAATCATAGAAAATAATGGCAGACCTTTTTTGTTTTCTTTTTTAAATGCCGGAATGAATAATCCCTGCTTCGCCGCTTGATAAGGGACTTCCGCACTTAGCATTAACCAGCCAATCGTCGAACCAAACAAGCTAATTAACCCAATCCCGGCTAAAACTTTCCCGGCAATTGGTCCTAAAACTGATGAAATGGCATCAATGAGCGGCTTATCTGAATGGATAAGCGTGTTTTGATCTAACATTCCCATCACTAAAGTGCTGATACCGATGTAAATTCCAAGAGCGATAAATAAGCCCAGGATTGTCGCACGTTTCACATCCATTTGTTTTTTCGCACGAGATGCAAACACAACGGCAGATTCCACACCAATAAATGCCCACAAGGTATTAACTGCAGCATTCTTTATTTGGCTCATCATTCCAATCGTGTGGCCGGCCTCATCCATTCTAACGGCCATAAATGGAAGGATATTGCTTTTTTGAAAGGCAAATAAGCCGACAAGAATGAAAATAAAGAATCCGGCAACCTTCGCTGCAGTTGCTATAAAATTCAACTTTCCCGCACTTTCCATTCCTCGCAGGATGATGAAGTGAGTTCCCCATAGCAGCAGGGAACAGACAAGAAAAGTTAATCCATTACCGACCTTAAGTGTAAATCCGCCAATCGTAAACCAGTCTGCTTGGCTTGTTAAAATAGGGAAAAAGGTTGATAAATAACCCGCAAAGGTGGTAATCATGGCAACATTCCCAGCTAGATTACCTATCCAGTATCCCCAAGATGACATAAAACCTGATAAAGTGGAAGCATGTGATCCTGCTTTAAATAGTTCCTTCGCATAAATTTGTGGACCGCCTGTTATATTTGGTTTTCTGATCGCAAGGTTACCAAATACAAGAGCGGTCATTAATACACCAAGTCCTGTTACAAGCCATGCTGAGATGACACCAGCAGGACTAGCTGCTTCAGAAAGCGAGCTTGGCAGCATAAATATCCCTGACCCGACCATGTTTCCGACAACAAGAGCGGTTAATACCCAAAATCCTAATTTATTAGCGTTCCCCATGGTGTAATCCCTCTCTTTACTCCGTGTGATTTATTTTAAAATAATGATCTTTTAGTGTTTTGTTGAATAAATATAAATTTGCTTTATAAATATAGAACCCGGACAGGATTGTGTCAATGGAAATTTTATTCTAATAAAGTATTAGAGTGGTGAATTAGTCAGACATCCAATAAATTTTTCGAATATAAAAAGAGACTGCTCATGTAGCAGTCTCCTGTCTGTAGATTATTTCCACCACTCATCGAACATCGTTGTTGGCAGTTGGCGTTTATGTTCTGTCATTAGGTAGCGTTTTTCTATTTTATCAGCAACCTCTTTTGAAACGGACTTCCCTTCCAAATAGTCATCAAGTTCATCGTAGGTAATCCCTAATTCTGTTTCGTCGGCCTGACCAGGCTTTTGATCCAGAAGGTCCGCCGTAGGTGTTTTTAAATATAAGCGTTCGTCTGCACCTAGTTCTTTTAATAGGACTTTCCCCTGCCGCTTTGATAATCCGCTCAGCGGAAGAATATCTGCCCCGCCATCACCGTACTTCGTATAGAAACCTGTTACTGCTTCCGCTGCATGGTCTGTGCCAATCACCAGCAGACCTTCCATGCCGCCGACTGCATATTGAGCAATCATTCTCATCCTCGCCTTGACATTTCCCTTTTGATAATCACTTAACGGTGCCCCTTGATAGCTGGCATCATATTCTTTTTGGACTTCATCTACTGCTGATTTAATGTTAAAGACTGTCTCCCGATCGGCGCGAATAAAAGCTAACGACCGTTTAGCGTCTTCCTCATCCTGCTGGATGCCATATGGCAGACGGACAGCGATAAACAAAGCTTCTGTCCCTTCATTCCGAAGCTCCTCCACCGCTAGTTGGGCGAGTCGCCCGGCCAGAGATGAATCCTGCCCCCCGCTTATTCCCAGTACATACCCTTTGGCCTTCGTCTTTAACAGGTAATTTTTTAAGAAATCAATCCGTTTTCTAATTTCCTCTTGGGGTTGAATCGTCGGACTCACATTTAAATCCTTCATAATCTGTGCTTGTAAACTCATTACTGTACCTCCTGACAAACAATCTATATATTAACTAATGTACCACAAATGTTTAGATTTCACTAAAACGGTGAGAAAATAGTAAAATGGGTAAATTAACAAGGACATTTCAGGAGGGATTAGGATGGAAGCAAAAACATGTAATGAGACTCGGGTGGTAAGAACGAGCAGGATTTTTCCTAATGATGTAAATAACCATAATACTTTGTTTGGCGGGAAGTTAATCAGCGATATCGATATGATCGCCTCCATTTCTGCGGTCAGACATTCAAGAGCGGAGTGTGTCACGGCTTCAATTGATTCGGTCGACTTTCTTAGTCCGATTACACCAAAGGATTCTGTATGCATTGAAACGTATGTTTCTTCGACAGGAACCTCCTCGATGGAGATTTTCGTTAAAGTAATCGCGGAGAATCTCATATCAGGCGAGAGAAAAATTGCAGCCACCGCTTTTTTAACCTTTGTCGCATTAGATGACAACGGAAAGCCAACAAAGGTGCCAGGTATCATCCCCGAAACGGAAGAAGAAAAAAAGCTGTTTGAAACAGGAAAAGAAAGAGCAGCCAAGCGGAAAGAACACAGAACGAGCAGCAAAGACCTCGCAAGCGTACTAACAGTACATAAACCATGGGAATAAGAAAAGCGGAAGCGTCTTGATCAGGGGCTAGACAATAAGAAAAACGCAAGCGCAGAAAAGGTTCGCGAAATTCGCGAACCTTCTTATAATTTCTGGAGATCCCTTCGACTTGGTGCATGCGGCGGCAGTTGGGCCCAACCTCGATCAACCATAAGATCAAAACCTTTAGCCGAATAAACCATAATTTCCAGAATGTACTTTTGATAATAGGAAGCCAAATCTGATCTCATTGACAATGACAATGCATGCCCAATAAGGGTAATGTCTATAGCGTTCAATGAATGGAAAAGTGTGACCACAAGTTTATCTGAAAAAGGAGAAACTGTAGAATCCGTCACTTCCATACTTGTTGACACATTCCCAAGCAGCTCCTCTCTCAAAAGAATATCGTTGAAGGTTTTGATTTGCTTTTCAGATATTTTCTTACCTTCCTCAATATAATGATGAATCTCCTTGTCTGATACCACCTGAAGTAATCCCGTACATAGGAGGATTGAAAAATAATTCCGTTCGGTATTAAAATGAATTTCTGTAATTTCAGCCACGTTTAACGGTCTTTTTTTCCCGAATCCACTTAAATAAGACAGTTTTTCAATGTATTTCACATCTTTCGGATAGGGGATCATCGGCGGACGGTCATAGGTGCCCTTCGAAAGCATAAGATTAGTGGATTCCTGGTATAACAAGGAAGTTTGCTGGACCATCGTAACAAAGAAATCCCTCACATCTTTTCTAGCTACATTTGCCGTAATAAAACCGGTGTTAATCATACTCATGCGGCTCATCATATAAATAAAACTGAGGCCAAACATATCATAAAATAATGGCGGGGCAGATAAATTAAGATCCTTTTCAGAAAATCCATCAGGAATTGGTATGCCTTCCTTATTTAAAATGGTCGTAATCTTCTGAATATGGCCCTCCGATATTTCATATGCCTGTTGGAGAATTTTTTTAATCTCTTCATCTTGATTGTGATGAAGAAAATAGATAATCAAACAAACTGACATATTCTCCTGAATATACGTAGCCCATAATCCCCCGATTTCCGCACTAGTTAAGCGTATATTGTGTTCCAACCTTAGTTCCCCCCCTAATTATCCTTACAGAATAGAATTCCACTTAAAAACAGCTTTATTCGTTCTGTTAAGACCGAAGAAGGTCTAATTATGATTTATCTACGGTGGGGGTATTCTCTAATTGGCGGTCGATCCACTTCGTTCCTTCCAAGTCATCACTTCATCTTCCTCATCAATCTCAATCGTCACATCAACGACGCCTTTTTCTGCCATGATTTTTTCTTCTAATCGATCTTTGATATCATCTGCCGCAGCCACTGTTAATTTTGGATCGACTTCGATTTCTAATTCAACATGCAGATCCTCACCCTCTTTAATGACGGTGATTCCTTGAATATCCTTAACATCAGGATCCTCCATCACAAGTGTGCCAATTTTGTTTTCCATTTCTTCATCTGCTTGACCAAGGACCCCTGCTGCATTATCCAAAAAGACCCTGCCAACCACAAAGAACATCATTGCTCCTATCAGCATAGAGGCAAGCCCTTCAATTTGGTGGAATGGTGAATAATGAGAAATGACTACCGCTATAATCGCTAATAAACCACCCATTGTTGCAACTAGGTCTTCCATAAAAACCAGTTTTGTTGCAGGTTTAGCTTTTCCTAAATTGGCCAAGCTTTTTGTAAACACTTGAAGTCCACTTGCTTCAACCTCAATATCATGTAAAATCTCTTTCATTGCTTTAAATAAAACAAAGGTCTCTAGAAGGGTTGCAACAGCTAAAACGACCAGGTTAATGACAAAACCGCTAGACTCTGTCGGATGGACGACATGGTGGTACCCTTCTTTAATGGTTTCAAACGCCATAATTCCAACGATTAATACGGCACCCAAAAGAACAAGGTTGACTAAACGGCCAAAGCCATTGGGATATTTTTCGGTCGGTGCCTTTTTACTTAAGGCAGAGCCGACAAACACGAAAAACTGGTTTGCAGCATCACCAAGGCTGTGCATCGTTTCTGCAAACATAGCCACATTGCCTGTAAACATAAAGGCGATCCCTTTAATAATGGAAATAATCGTATTAATGATTGCTGCCAATAAGGCGGATTTATTGCCGCGTTTTAGTAATTGTAGAAGTTCGCTCATTATATCCTCTTTTCCTAAATAAAGTTTGATTTTCTTAATATTTTCAAAAATAACCTATTTCATTATAACTAACTTTTTACAACAAGGAAGGGAAATTGTTCCAAACTGATGATAAAATAAGAGAAACAACCCTTTGGAGGATGAGAAATGACCTTAGATGAAATCATGTGGAAACTTGCTGAACTGGGGACAGAACAAACCAAAAAAACATTTATCAATCACGGTGCACAGGAGGGCACCCTTTTTGGGGTAAAGATAGGTGATTTAAAAAAGCTCGTTAAGTTTGTAAAAAAAGATCAACAGTTAGCCCTGGATTTATACAACACGAGTAACTTTGATGCCATGTATTTAGCAGGACTTTCTGTGAATCCAAAGCTGATGGAAAAAGAAACACTCCAAGATTGGGTTAAGCAAGCAAATTCGTATATGCTTGCTGAATATACGGTAGCGGGGGTTGCCGCTGAAAGTCCCTATGCCCTCGAACTAGCAAGAGAATGGATGAAATCCGATGAAGAAATGATAGCAGTCTGCGGGTGGAATACATATGCCAATTATTTATCCATTACCCCAGATGAAATTCTCGACATGGAGGAAATTCGCAGCCTCCTCCAGCAAATTGAAAGCACCATTCATGAAGAAAAAAACCGGGTCCGCTATGTCATGAATGGATTTGTCATAAGTACAGGTGCCTATGTGACTGCATTGTATGACGAGGCAGTCACGGTGGCTGAAAAAATCGGTAAGGTTCATGTGAATGTCGGTCAGACCGCTTGTAAAGTCCCTGTTGCCACTGACTATATAAAAAAAATCGTAGACCGTAATAAAATTGGCATCAAAAGAAAAACATGTATTTGTTAAATAATCAGGGCCCTATTATTCAATAGGGCCCTCAATAATTACAGATTCCTCAGTACCAAAAATAAGCGGTTGTCTCTGGTTTCTTGTTCTTCCTTTGTAGCTAAATCGTACTTTTTAAGCAAATGAAATACCTCATTTAAGAGGTCCTGTGTATGTTCTTTTTCAAAGAATTGATTAAATAATGGCTTCATCTCTTCCGGAAGAAAGGACGCTTGTGATTCATACTTACTTTTTACTTCTTCCTGGCTATGGTTAAGTTTACATTCGCTCATGTGATTTCCCCCTTATCCTTCATACCTCTAGTATAGACAAAAAAAGCCCATACCATGGGCTTTTTTATTTAACCTTCTTACTCTCAGTTACTTCTAACACATCCAATAGGAAAACAAAGACAGGAATCCCAACGATCAAGCCCCACACACCAAAAAAGTGCTCGGAGAAAATCAATACAAGGAATGTATAGAAAACCGGTAGATTTGTTTTTGAACTCATTAAATTTGGATTTAAAATATAGGCTTCGATGCCATGAATAATCATTATCGCAATGCCCACGTAAAGAACAGTGGCCATACCGCCGATGCTATAGGCAATGATTGTAAGTGGAATCAATGAAATTATGACACCTGCAACTGGGATCAGACCCAAAACAAAAATCATGATAGATAGTCCGCCAAGCTGTGGGAAATCCAATATCCATAAGGAGATGGTGGTTAAAATACAATTCACAACAGCTATGATCAGTTGGGCTTCAATTACTTTACCAAATGTACCCACAAACTTTCGTGCAAAAAATTCCACTTCAGTGTAAATAGATGCAACTTTACTAGTTCTAAATTTCTTCGTAAATTCAATCAAACGCGGTTTTTCTAATAAGAAGAACAAACTCATTAACAGAGCTAATAAAATTTGTAAACCAATTTTACTAATATCCGTAAAGTACTTAAATACAAAGGTAACGCCTTGCTCTAAGTAACTTGAGATTTTAATTTCTTCCATTCGACTGACAATATAATTCAGAACCAAATTATCGTGCTTTGCTGTATAAAAAGCAGTCAACTGCTTGATTAATGCAGTGATTTCACCTGCAATCATTGGCAGGTACATGACCAAACCATAAGAAAGCAAACCAACAATACTTGCATACGATATAACAACAATCAACTTTCGGTTAATCGGTATTTTTCCTTCTATGAAATACACTAACCGATCCATCAAAAAGGTAAAAATGAACGTAAGCAAGATTAAGTTGATCATTGACTTCATGGCATAAATTAAGATGGCAATTAAGACAAAAATAGATATTCTCTTGAACCCTGTACTCTGAAGTAATTTATTGATCATAGGCTATTATCGATCCCCATTATATTCGCTATATTTACATTAGAATTTTATTACAATAAATTGATTATACCAAATCTACAGATATATTGTCTGTTTTAAAATTGGACTGGCTCAGTTGATTTTTCAATGGGTTTTCCCTCATACCCATGTTCTTTTAAATATTCTAGAAGCTTTGGCAAATGGGCAAGTGTTTCCTTTCGCTCATGTAAAAGGATGACAAGCGGTCCATTATGATGTTTCATCTGTTCAATTTGATCAATAACACTATTTACATACCGTTTATCCTTATAATACCAATCCTTACTATCAATATTCCAATCCCACATTATATACCCCTTTTCCTTCACAGCCATTTTATACTCGTCTGTCATCTTTGGGGCACTGCCATAAGGAGTTCTCATGATATAAGAATTGACACCTGATACCTTCTTTAAGGTGTGACGGTTTTGGTTTAGTTCACTCAGCACGGTTTCTTTAGATTTATAAAATTCCTTTTGACTGTGAGAGACACTATGTAGTCCAATCGTTTCGCCTGATTCAACCATTAATTTGACTGATTCAGGATATCTCTTAATATTCCCATCAATCATAAAGAATGTAGCTTTAAATTGATACTTCTCGAGTTGTTTGATGATTTGTCCGGAAAAGGGTGCAGGACCATCATCAAAGGTTAAATAAACTATTTTCTTTCCACTGTTTCTTAGTTGTGTAATGTTTGCTTTATCTGGAGCTGCATTAGATTTCTTTGACGGTGGTTGAGAAGAAGTTTTATCTTTTGTGGTGGGTTGTGCCTCCGTATCAGGAGTATGATTATTGGGCACCTTACTAATCTCACGTTCTTGCTCGTTTCTCTTATGTAATGCTTCTTCTTGTTGTTTTTTCATTCGCTCTTTTTCCGACTTTAAGTCCTTTGTATTTCGTACAATTGTTTCTGGGCTTACACTTTTTTTCACAGGCAGATTAGTATCCTTATTTTTTTGAAGATTATTAGATTCTTTGCTTGCTGCTTTTGCTTGAAAATAATTACTAACGAAGATCCCCGCAAATAAAAAAGTAACAACAACGACGGTAATTATCGTTCCCTTCGACCAATTGCTTCTCAGATTCCCCATTGATCAATCCCTCTTCGATGTTTTTTATTTACTACCTCCATTATAGACGATGTTTTGACCAAAGTGTTACCAAACTATGAAAATATTACAATTTCATTTACAAGATAATATTCTTATATTTGTAAACTAGAGTTCGTTGTTATGTTTCAAACACCTTCCACATTTTGGTGCCTGACACCCATTGACAATGATTCTCATTATCTTTAATATTAAGGTACAGAGATTAAATTGGAGGGGGATTCAACATGTTTAACATGCTATATGGGTTGAAGGATATTCACACGGTTATTTCTAATCAACGGAAAATCGGCGGTGCGGCTGAAGCTGATTCGATTCGGTTATCATCGGGTGAAACCTATCTAAACCCCGTGTTTACGAATGTTGATCTCTCAAAAGGTCATTATGTATCTGTTGGTTTTATTGACCAAGATGGTGCGAATGTGATTACACATGTTGATCAAATTGCTGTGATCAAAGGCTTGCAGCACAAATTAATTTGCCAGCTGAATAATACTTATATTAAACAGTATTTACTGCATGATACATTGAAGTATTTACAGAAGCTATGTGAAGTGAATAACGGTTTTGTCACTACGTCTTTCAAAAAAGAAGCGTTGAAACTTGTGCGTGACATTAGTGTGAAAGAATTAAAAAACCACAATATCTCACTTCCATTCCCAGTTGAAGATAAATTAGTGCAATTATATGCTTAATAAAAACGAGGTCCCACTTCGACAGTGGACCTCGTTTTTTTGTCTATAGAATGACCGCTTGGCAGGCTAATCGATAGCCGTTGTTTACCTCAGGGCCAAGTTTTTTATGTTCTTGTTCATTTGGTTTCGATAGACCTGGACCTTGAAGGACTTGTACCGTACATTGTCCGCAGGTTCCTTTTTGGCATTTATATTTGATGGCCTTGCCCTGTTTAAGAGCGGCATCAAGTAATTTTCCCTTTTCCGGGGCAATTTCAAATTTATTTGACCCTTGAACCACGATTATTTTTTCTAGATTCGTTTTGCTTTCACCGGATTGTCTCGTAGTTTCTCCTTTTTCAACATGAGTCCGAGTAGGAGGGTTCATAACAGGCACAATTTTTCCAGGAATGAGCGAGCCTACTGTAAAAACTCGATGATTCACTTGATTAATCCTCGATTGCTTCTAGTGTGCAAATAGCCCCAGGCCGCTTAATCCTTAATACCGCTGTTTCATATACACGGAACGGGTGGTTCATCCCTTCCACACCCAAGTAGGCTGTATCAAAATCCTCGGAAACGGCAAGGTCTAAGTTGTTTCGTCCAGTGTTAAGGATGACACCTGTTCTCCCTTTTAAAACGGGTGATTGGAACACCCCATCAGTCACTAGCTCTCGGATATGTTCAATTTCTAACACATTGGTGTCTTTATGGACTCGATGGATTAGGGAGTAGAGTTCCGGTGATAGGACAAGCGCAAACGGACCGTGATGATTCATTTCGAGCAGTTTATTTCTAGCATCGACTATATCATGAAAAGCTGCTCCGGATTCATACCATTCCCCAATTAAGTGCGTCAGCCTGCCTTGGACATTCATTAATCCCGGGATATCAAACTCTCTTGCCCCATGAAAAATCATCTGATCCTCCAGATTAGCTACATCTCGGGCAGCATTGGCAGCTGATGAAAAATCAATCGGAATATCGAGTGTCTTCGTCTGTTCGATATCACGCCAATAGAGGACGAAATCCTTATAAAGTAAAGGAATCGTGTGATTTACTCGTTTGCTGGATTCGACAATCGTCTCGAAGGAGCCTTGAAAATCCATTTTTGCTTCCATATTTTCAAAAAAGATATCATTTGGGATACTCTGTATGCCTCGTCCAAGCGGACCATATAGTTCAATAAAGCGCCGGCCGACTAACTGTCTGCGTGCTGATTCAATGACAGTTTGATCTAATTGGCTGAACTCTACTTCATTTAACGGTGAATCCGGATATAAGTGCAATTTACTCATTTGTTTTTCCTCTCTTGTTCAAGTGGTTATTTTTTCGAATAGGGTTTGGTAAGTGGAGTCGGATGATTTCGCCAAGTTGGATGGTTATTCCGCCGCTTTCAGCTTGGATTTCGCGAAGTCTGGAAATGATTTCGCCAAACTTAAAAGGGATTTCGCCAAATTCACCATTTATTTCGCCAAACACCAATATTCGTATAAATTCTTATGTAAAAAACACCTAAATTAAGCTCCCCACCGTAAACCCCTTTTTATATTTAGGTGGGGACACAACTGGGCTTGCTGTAGATGTGTTACCTGACCGGTCTAAGTGATCATGGTCGTGATCATGATGGGCATGCGGGTCGACGTAGTCATTATCAAACCTTTTATTGATGTCGATCAACATCGCTTTGACTTGCTGATAATCCTGATAGGATACCTCCCGTAATTGGTTCAGCATGGTGCTTCGTTCTTCGTCAGTAAAGCGAAATAGCGCTAAATCCAGGTGCTCCACAAAATTATGTAATCCGAACTTTTCAAGATTCAGCTCTTGAAGAAGCCGATTAAACTCATTATTGGTCGGCGCAAGATCCTTCTCATCTTTTTCATTTTCAAACTTACTAATAAGTGGAATGAGCTCAACTAAACGAGAAAGCCTCTGCTCCTCTTCTTCAAAAATATGATGATAATAAAGCCGTTCGTGGTCATCGGTGGCATTCTGAATAACCGGGTCGAGCATATTCATAAATTTTTCAATCGCATCTTTGGTAGTTGTAAAAATATGATAAAAAATCTTTAATTCCTCTTTCATTGTAAGCACCCCTAGTTCCGTAACTACTGTCATTATTGACGCGAACAAGAGCTTTTAATACCTAATTATTCGGAATTAATTTATGAATTGTAACAATTCACTCACCGTTTTGACAGTATTTACGAGCATAACTCATCTTTCTTGAAACATAATAAATATGGTTATGCCACTACCTTTAGGAGGGAATTCAAAATATGCAAAATCAACAGGGGATTATGCACCAAAATATGCATACAGGAAATGTTCCTCAACAATTAAATCACGGCGGTCATGAAGTGTTTGATGTCCATGAAGTGTTATCAGGAGCAATTGGGGCATTGGATCAATACATGTTATTACGTCCACATGTAAAAGACCCAGAATTACTCGATATTCTGGATCGCCAATATCAATTTATGCAGGATGAATATAACATTACGGTCGAATGTTTCAAATCTGGGCAGAATCCTTCTAAACCAACACAGAGCTATAAAATGAATCAAGGAAATGATTTTGTTTATGGGTTAAAACCATCCCAGCCGAAAAAGCCTGCGCAATCCGTTTCAGAGCTTACGGATGCATGCGTTTCCAGCATGATGCTTGGCTGTGTAAAATCAGGTGCATCGATGAAGACAATGGCTGCCTTAGAAGTGACCAACCCGGTTGTTCGTCGGGTGCTAGCAGACTCGGTTCCGAATTGCATTGAAATGGCCTATGAAATCTCGATTTATCAAAATAAACATCACTATTATCAGGTTCCACAGTTGGCCCAACAGGATATGAATCAACTGCTAAATGCCTTCGCCCCTGCGCAGGGAATGCCGCAGATGAACAATATGAATATGAATATGAATAACATGAATCATTAGAATAAAGACCGATTAAGACAAAAAGCTATCCTTTCCTGTAAAAAGAGGAAGGATAGCTTTTTGTCCAAATATAAGAAAAGACCAGCATCTCTGCTGATCTTTTCTTTCCACTATGTAGTGGAGACGGTGGGAATCGAACCCACGTCCAAAGATATCGCCACTTAAGCTTCTACGAGTGTAGTCGATATATTGGTGTTTCGCTGAGGCCATATGCCTATCGACCGGCGTCCGGTCAGCTAGCCTGGTTGTTCTCTTCCTTCATCCTCAGGCGGTGGAATCCGGCGTAGCCCACTTAGAGTGAGTCCCTTACCCTACCACATGGGCAATGGAGGGAGGAACCGCTATGCAGTATTAAGCTGCGAAAGCGAGGTTGTTGTTAGTTTTGCCAGTTATGGCTTTGACGTTTTAACGAGGCCGATCCCCTCGACTCGCGACCTAAGCTCAAACTACCCCTGTCGAATCCGTAGCGTCCCCATAATAAAAGGAGCTGCAATCTAATTAAAGATTAAAGCTGTAGACGTTAGGATGCTCAGACAATTGTCCTTGAGCAAAGTATCTCATCGCTAACTTAGCGACAAACTTATTATAACATACTGTCCGCATTTTTCAATTGTAAGTAACTGTAAAATAATTTCCAGTTCACTCCGATTACATCTTCTGACGATCGCGGAAAGCTCGTTCAATTTCACGCTTGGCCTCTTTTTGCTTCAAGGATTCCCGCTTATCGTAATTCTTCTTCCCTTTCGCAAGCCCAATTAACACTTTGCAAAAACCATTTTTTAAGTAAAGCTTTAATGGAACAAGCGCATAACCTGCTTCTTTTGTTTCACCGATTAGTTTATTAATTTCACGCTTATGGAGTAATAGCTTTCGGGTTCGTAATGGGTCATGATTGAAAATGTTCCCTTGTTCATACGGACTGACATGCATCCCGAAAAGTATGGCTTCCCCATTTTGAATCCGTGCATAGGCATCCTTAAGATTCACTTTTCCCCCACGAATTGACTTAATCTCGGTCCCCTGCAGGACAATTCCCGCTTCATAGGTTTCTTCGATAAAATAATCATGGTAAGCCTTTTTGTTTTGCGCAACGACTTTTCCTTCACCTTTTGGCATAAGATTCACCTCTACTTATGGCATTAATTGTAGCAGAAATCAAATTCCATAACAATTAAACTTAGTGATATCTCAATGATATTAGCCAAAAGTATTCTAAAAAGATCACGCGCAAATCGGTCACTTTAATAAATTCTCTATCATGCTGGCAAATGGTTTAAAAAGGACTGTTAACCAATCTAGTGGATTAGGCAACCTCATACCCAGAGCTTGTGCAATACTTAGCACGGTTCCAAATAGCAGGAGAATAGAAAAAATCCATAGCTCTTTTTTTAATTTTTTTCTCAACAAATGAGGTACATCAATCGCAATAATTACAGCGGAAATAACTAAGATGCCTGCAACAGCCACTAGTCGTCAACTCCTTACTCCATTTTAGTTAATTAAAGGCACTAGATTTTATCTTGAGGGGGTTTTGGTGCCGAATTATGTTCTCGGCTTATGTTTTTTTGACTGATAAGACGTGGCCGTGAAAACATCCCCCACCAAGGTACACGGATAATTGTATCCTTTAAGTCTTGAGGGATTAATGGACCCAGAGGACTCATATATGGAATCCCAAAGGAACGCAGGCTGCACATATGAAGGATAAGTGATATTAATCCGACAAGTATACCGACTAAACCGAATGAAGCAGCAAGCCCCATCATGGGGAACCGAAGGACTCGCAGTGACATGGACATGGCGACGGAAGGAAGTATAAAGCTGGAAATCGCTGTGATTGCCACAACAATGACCATGGCAGCCGAAACGATTCCAGCCTCAACTGCTGCAGTACCAATGACTAATGTGCCTACTATAGAAATTGCTGAGCCTATAGCCCTTGGCATTCGTAAACCAGCTTCCCGTAAAATTTCAAATGCTACCTCCATCATTAGAGCCTCAATAAATGCTGGGAAGGGTACACCCTCGCGTTGGGCAGCAAGATTAATCAACAGTTCGGTGGGTATCATTTCCTGATGATATGTAGTAATAGCTATATATAAAGATGGTGCCAAAAGTGCGATCATAATACTAAAAAAGCGAAGCATTCGAATAAGAGTACTTATATCGGCACGCTGATAATAGTCTTCTGCCACTTGTAAAAAAGAAACGAACAGTGCTGGAACAATCAACACATTCGGTGACCCATCCACTATTATGGCGACTTTTCCTTCTAGGAGGTCAGCAGAAATCACATCAGGCCGTTCTGAATAATAGATAGTTGGAAACGGACTGTAGGTTTTATCTTGAATTAATTCCTCAATATAACCACTTTCCAATATGCCATCAATGTCAATCCGGTCTAGACGCTCGTGAACTTCCTGGACCACCTTTTCATTTGCAATTCCATTGATATACATAATTGCGACATCTGTTTTGGTCATTTCCCCAATGTTCTTTGTAGCCATCCATAGATTCGGTGATTTTATCTTTCGGCGAATTAATGCCGTATTCGTTCGGATGCACTCCGTGAAGCCTTCCTTTGGTCCCCGAACGACCGTTTCAGAGGTGGCCTCAGTTACACTCCGTTCTTTCCAGCCACGCACACTGATGATGAATCCTTGAGAGTGTCCGTCTAATAAAAGAATAAGATCCCCTGATAATAATGAATTGAAAAGAGAGCTGTACTCCGTAACATCTCTTATTGAACCAACTGTGAGAATTTGTTCCTTTAATACTTTTAATAAATTCATTGTTGGAGAAGGGGATAAATCAGTTTCGAAATCGATTTCTAACATTATCGGTTCTAGAACAAAATGTTGAATGGCATCCGTATCTGCTAATCCATCCGTATAGAAAATGCCTGCTTTAACAGATTCCTCTTTCCCAATCTGTATTTCCCTAAACACGATGTCGTTGCTATTTCCGAGTATTTTTTGTACATAGTTTTTGTTTTCTTCAAGACTATGTTTTAAATAGTTATTTTCTTTCTTTGTACCTTGATCATCTTTCTCTAACTTGAACAGGTCCAAGCTGTTTTTAATTTTCGGTTTCTTAAATAAACTCATCAACTGCCCCCCTCTCAGTACCGCAAGAATTCGGATACTGCTGTATGATCAAACAAAATTACTTTATGTCTTTGACAAATGAATTTCCACTTGTTCCGATACCACGGATTTTTCCATCTATTTTAATATTTACCTTCAAGTCCTCGAATTTTTTATCCCAATCTATTTTTAGTTTTTCCCATGCATTGGGATCCGCCCTATGAATCGCTTCTCCAAATCCAAAAATGTCAACTTTATTTTTTTCTTGAACTTGTTTTATGGCCGTTTGAATCATTTTTTTCGTTCCAGTTTCGTAGATTTTCTCTAACTGACGAATCGATTTTGATTTTTTCAAGTCAATACCGCATTGTACTTCAGCTACTTTGCCATCCACACGCACATTTACATCAATTTCAGGTTTTCCATTTCGTATTTTCCCCTTCACTTTCGATTCTGAATCCGTTATTTGAAAAACGAATTTCCCGCCATTCGGACATGGAACAGCCCCAACAGAACCTTGTTCAAGATTGGTAACAATCGTATACGTTTTACTTTGAACTTCATTTAACCAACCTATTAATTTATCCCCATCAAAAACCGCTAATTCTTGAAAAAACAACCTAGCAGGCGGATTGATTGTTTCTACATTTTGGTTGCTGGCGGAAGTTCCATTTTCGCCTTCTAACTTTATATGGATACCAGTTAACACCGCCTGTTTCCCTTCACTTACCATATTTGCAATTAGTTCATCTAACGTCACATATCTAGTTGCGGACCATGCTTTTGCTGAGACTTCAAGAGTATTAAACATTTTATTGGCCGGTATTCTGACTAAAGATGTTTGCACCTTTAGTACATCTTCTGCCATCCGTCCCTTTGCTACAGCAATGTAAAAATCTGATCGCATTTCCCAATCTCTTGAAAGGAGATCTAATGGTTTTCCGATCCCTTCTTTTGCTAATTCCTCTCCAATCACCAGGATTCGGAGATGTGAAGGATAAATTCTCCTTGGAGCTTCTTTGGTCATTTTTCGAAATGCCTCTAGTAGGGTTTTTCCCTTAGCCTGAAAGATGATTACCGGTGCATTTCCTCTTGCTTTATCAGTAATTTCCCCTGGATTCACTACTTGGGCAGTTACAAGATATTGTCCATCTGTACTGCGATCGATCCCCATGGCCAGAGTTATAGCAAGTTCATTTAATTCTCGTCGATTCCAACAGCCTGTAGTGAGTAATAAAATTGCAATCAATAAAAAAAAAATTTTTATTCTCTGTGACATGGATTTCGACCCTCTCCATTTATTTAAACATTCTATAATGGAAACGTTTATTGGATAATTCCCCAATATCATTATCTACGATTTCTATCAGAGAATAATATTTCCATTTTATGAAGAAAATATAAACTGACAATTATCTATTTTTTTTAACCAGATTAAATAAATGAAAAGGATAAAAAAAAATGCAGAAGGACGGTAAAATATCGGTTGCTCAATTTACAATATTAGTCATACTAGTAACAATCGGAAGTACAATCTTAAATGCACCGGAAAGATTAATTTCTTATGCAAGACAAGATGCGTGGATTTCCGTTATTCTTGGCATCATAATTGGATTATTGATTATGTGGTTGTATCACACCCTTGGAGCTCGTTTTCCCAATATGACGCTAGTCGAAATGAATGAAAGACTGTTAGGAAAATGGTTAGGCAAAATCGTTTCTCTCTTTATCAGTTGCAGCTTGTTCCTTTCTGCAGCTACACTGCTATTTTTTTTAGGAGAGTTTCTGACCGCACAATTTATACCGGAGACCCCTATTGAGGTGATTCATATTCTCTTCATATTAATTGTCATTCAAGGGGTACGTCTGGGCATAGAAACAATAGCACGTGCTGGAGAAATAATATTTCCGTGGTTTATTATGATTTTTACTATTTTTTTCCTTTTCCTTTCACCAAAAGTTGAAGTTCAGAATATTCAGCCTGTACTAGAGACTGGGATAAAACCCATCCTATCAGCTACTTTAACGTATTTAGAATTTTCCTCCCTATCGCTAATCTGTCTGCTAATGGTTTTTCCTGCTTTTATTAATCAACCTAAACGGTCCTTTAAGGCTTTTTTTCTCGGGAATTTAATTGGAGGGATTTTTCTATTATTCATTACTCTTTTTAGTATTTTAGTTCTTGGGGTGGACAATTCTGTAAGGCTTTTGTATCCAAGTTATGCACTAGCTAGGAAAATAAATGTAGGGGGATTTGTTCAACGATTAGAAGCAATGCTTGCCGTACTATGGTTCGTTTCACTTTATTTCAAAATGACTATTTATTTTTTTGGGTCTGTCGTTGGATTTGCCCAAATTTTAAATTTAAAAGATTACAGACCACTGACATTACCTTTAGGCATGATTTTAGTTGTCCTTTCTTTGATCATATTCCCAAATGTCACCTACTCTGAGTCAGATACAGGTATGCATGTTTGGGTTCCACTTATGCTGACAATCGGCCTTTTTTTACCATTATCCTTATTATGTGTGGATTTCATTCGAAAAAGAATCATCAGTAAAATTACATTAAAAAATTAGGAAGCAAATAAAAGAAAAACACACGAGAAACGTGTGTTTTTCTTCTTCGAATATAAACAAAAAGTTAAAACGTAATACTTATTTGTTTTTCCGCTTATTACTTTTATTTTTTGGCACATTATCATAAAATTTACGTTTTTTCTTTGCTTTATTGCCTTGGCCGTTGCCGCCTTCAGACTTAGCGCTGCCGCCTTGACCACGTCCGCCGCTCTGCTGTTTATTTCTCCGTGGTTTCTTGGATTCGCTGCCCGTACTGAAAACCCTTGGCGTGTCAACACGTTCCCGGCGTGTTCCTTTCATGCCGACAATTTCAAAATCGATGGAGCGTTCATCTTTATTTACCTTAACCACCCGGACGGTAATCTCGTCACCAATTCGGAAGACGTTTCCTGTCCGCTCGCCAATCATCGCAAAATGACGCTCGTCAAAACGATAATAATCATCGGTCATATAGCTGACATGAACGAGGCCTTCAATCGTATTTGGCAGCTCGACAAACATTCCGAAATTCGTTACAGAGCTAATAATCCCATCATATTCAACGCCAATTTTGTCCTCCATATACTCCGCTTTCTTCAATTCATCGGTTTCCCGCTCAGCATCAACTGCGCGGCGCTCCATTTTTGAAGAATGATCAGCGATCTCTGGCAAGCGTACATTCCATTTCTCCTGTGTGGTTGAATCCAGCTTTCCTTCAATTAAATAGGTACGAATTAAGCGATGAACGATTGTATCCGGATAGCGGCGGATCGGTGAAGTGAAATGAGTATAGAACTCGGTCGATAATCCGAAATGACCAAGGCTCTCCGGATCGTATTTTGCTTGTTGCATTGACCGCAGCATGACAGTTGAAATTACCATTTCCTCCGGTTTCCCTTGAACTTCTTCAATAATTTCTTGAAGGGCTCTTGGGTGCACATCATTGGCAGTACCTTTTACAATATAGCCGAAGTTCGTGATGAACTCAAAAAATCTCCGCAGCTTATCTTCTTTTGGATCTTCGTGAATACGGTAGATAAAGGGAACTTCCATCCAGTGAAAGTGCTCAGCCACCGTTTCGTTCGCTGCAAGCATAAACTCTTCGATTAATCTTTCGGCTACAGACCGTTCGCGAAGAACGACATCGATTGGCTTGCTTTCCTCATCCACAAGTACCTTTGATTCTTTAAAATCAAAGTCGATCGCGCCACGCTTCATCCGCTTATTTCGTAGGATGGCAGCCAACTCTTCCATCATTTCAAACATAGGCACGAGTGGTTCATACCTGGCACGGGTTTCTTCATCATTTTCAGCCAAAATGAGATTCACATCATGATAGGTCATCCGCTCGGTTGTTTTAATCACAGATTGGAAAATTTCATGAGAAACAACGGCGCCCTCTGAGGTAATCTCCATTTCACAGGATAGAACGAGCCGGTCCACTTTTGGATTTAACGAGCAGATTCCATTTGATAAACGATGCGGTATCATCGGGATTACGCGGTCCACTAAGTACACACTAGTTGCCCGTTCTTCCGCTTCTAGATCGATCGGAGTGCCTTCTTTTACATAATAGCTGACGTCCGCAATATGAACACCGAGCTTATAATTGCCGTTTTCAAGCTTTGTAACAGTTACCGCATCATCAAGGTCCTTGGCGTCCGCCCCGTCAATCGTCACAATTGTTTCGTTCCTTAGGTCGCGGCGATTGGCCAATTCACTTTCATCGATGGTGTCAGGCACCTCGTTTGCTTGTCTTAACACTTCATCCGGAAAGGACATTGGTAACCCGTGCTTATGTATGACTGAAAGGATGTCCACGCCCGGATCGTTTTTGTGGCCGAGAACGGTAATCACTTCGCCCTCAGCGCTCTTCCGTCCTTCTGGATAGGTGATTAGCTTAACAACCACTTTATGCCCTTCGACTGCACCTTTGGAGGCTGCCTTTGGGATAAAGATATCACTAGCAAACTTCTTATCATCTGGAATGACAAAGCCAAAGCTTTTGCTTTCCACATAGGTTCCGACAATTTGCTGTACGGCGCGTTCAATGATCCGAATAATACTTCCTTCCCGGCGCTGCCCCGTACTTTCAGAGGAGACACGGGCTAAGACTATATCCCCGTGCATCGCGGTGTTTGTTTCATTTGGCGGAATGAAAATATCATCCATTCCCGGTTCATCTGGCGCAACAAAGGCAAACCCCTTTGCATGACCAATCAGCTTGCCGCGAATTAAGTTCATTTTCTCCGGAAGTCCATAGCGGTTACTGCGCGTTCTCACCACTAGGCCCTTTTCTTCCATTTGAACCAATGCTTTTACAAATTCCTTAAAATCACTAGAGTCTTGGATACCAAAGGCAGTTTCCAGCTCTTGAACGGTTAATGGCTTGTACGCTTCATCCTTCATGTATTGTAATACCTTGTCTATATGCTTTTGTATATTATCTTCCAAACTAATCCTCCTTTGTAGTTTCCGAGTTAATCGTGCCAGTCCAGCTTTTCTAAAAAGCTATACACATCCTCATGTAATTGCTCACGCTCTTTGTCGAGTGTGATGACATGACCGGATTCTTCATACCATTTTAATTCCTTTACGACTGATTCGATTTCGTTGTAAATAATGTTCGCACTTTCCGTGTTAATCATCTTGTCATGACGTGCCTGCACAACAAATGTGGGTGCATATATCATATCCACATTTTCACGCACATCTGCGATCAATGCCTGTAAGGCCTTTAATGTTTTCATTGGTGTTTTCTTAAACTCGTTCATTTCCATTTCGATTTGCTCGTTTGATTTTCCTTCACGATTTTTAAATTCACGAGCATATTCAAGAATTCCCTCGTACATGACCTCTTCGCTTTTTATATGCATCGGTGCACACATTGGTATAATTGCTTTTATAGGTACAGTGTATCCCAATTTCAACGAAAATACGCCACCTAGTGATAATCCTGCCACAGCAATTTCGGAGTGACCTTTATTTTTCAAAAATTCATAGCCATTGATAACATCTTGCCACCAATCTTCAGGACCCGTATGAACAAGCTCTTCAGGCGGTACCCCGTGGCCTTTGTAGTGCGGGGCATGACAGGTATAACCTTTTTTCTCTAAAAAACGGCCCAGCATCCGGACATCCGCTGAGTTTCCGGTAAAGCCATGTAAAAGAAGAACAGCCCTTTTTCCTCCTTCAAATGTAAATGGCTTCGGTATAGTTACTTTCATGATATAAAAACTCCCTTAATTTCATTTCACTTTAGTTTAGTTTTAACAAAGCAATGGTGAACATTCCAGAAATATGGCTTACGCTTCTGATAATAATTTTTTCAACAAACAAAAAACCTGACCACTCGGACCAGGTTTGTGTGTGAATGATTTAAATTTTAAAGTAAGTCACTGCCATAGCAAGCAAGATAAACAAGATTGCTAAGACAACCGTAATACGATGGAGAATCAAATCAAGTCCGCGTGCTTTCTGCTTACCAAATAAAGATTCTGCACCACCAGAAATGGCACCTGATAATCCAGCACTTTTACCAGATTGAAGTAAAACAACACCAATAAGTCCAATACTTACGATCACTAATAAGATTACTAAAAATGTATGCATAAAGGCCACCTCCTGTTAGTCGCACAATTCACAGTATATTAAATTTATCATATTTTGTCGCTTTAGACAATAGTCCTTGTTGTGACATTCACGCCCTAAATAAAAATAAAGTAGGGAAACCTTTCTCAAGGCTTCCCCCTTATCAAACCGTACGTGCCCTATTAAGGCATACGGCTTACCAAATGTTACAATGTTTATCAAGAGGATGCGTTCCAGGCATTTTGCATCTTTTGAAGTCGGTGAGGAGAATAATATTCCTCACCTTTTGCTTTTGAACGTTTGATGCTGTTTTGAAGGTCCCTTTTTGCTTTACTAGTCATTTCGTTTAAATACTGTTCCTTTGTGTACCCATATGCTTTATTTAAATAGAGCCAATATGTGGGAATCAGATTAATTTTGAGAAAGAAGGCTTTACTCCAAAGACTACGCATCTTCCTCTCTTTTCTTTGCGAGGGATGATTATGAATAAAAGCCACCCTTAGTCTTTTTCTTATGTAACCATCTAGAGAAGAAAGGGTTCTTCGAACCCACCTTGTAATACAATGGTTTGAAATCCCTAATTTTATATTTCCTTTTACTGCATCAACTACAGTTAGGTAGTAATTGACTTTCCCCCTGATTATAGGGTTAACACGTTCAATCCACTCTTCCTTACTCAATGTAAGTGTTTTGCGTGTCTTTTCCTTTATCTTAAGACGAAAGTCTTTAATGGATTCTTCCTTTGGTGTTACATGAAAGACAGGCTTTTTGTCTTTCTTTCCTTCTCTCCAATGGTGAAATGTAAAGCCAAGAAAATCGAAATCGTCTTTCTTAAAATCTACTATTTTTGTCTTTTCTTTAGAAATTTCTAGTCCGAGTTCTTTTAACTTATCCTTGGTTATTACGGCAGCCTTCTTAATATCCTCTTTTGTTTTAGCAAATAGTAGAAAATCATCTGCATAACGGACAAATCGTATCCCGTTTAAATCCCATTCCCAATCCATTTCGTTTAGATAGACATTGGCAAGGAGAGGTGAAATGACACCACCTTGAGGTGTCCCGTAATCAGAATGAATGGTTTTCCCCTCTTCCATATGCCCAGCTTTGAGCCATTTCTCAATCATATTAAGGACCGTACGGTCCGATACATATTTCCTTAATACTAGAAGGAGATTATTATGAGGTATGTTATCAAAGAATCCTTTAATATCACAATCGTAAATATGATTATAACCAGATTCTATGTTCCATAAAATTAATTGTAACGCTCGTTTGACTCCACGATTTGGACGGTAACCCACTGACCAATTGTGAAAGAGCATATCTTCGAATTTTGGTTGTAATACGTTTACCACACTCTGTTGCACAATACGGTCTTCTATCGTAGGGATTCCAAGAGGACGCCTCTTACCATTCTTCTTGGGAATGTATACTCTTTTTACTGGTTGAGGTTGATACGATTTTGCCCTTAATTTGTTAAGGAGGATTTGAATGTTCTCATCTAATTTAGCTTCATAACTTTCAATGGTTTCTCCGTCAATCCCACCTACACCTTTGTTTTCTTTTACTTTAAGAAAACTTTCGGTTAATTTACGGTCAAATAAGAGTTGTCCATATACACTATGTAATTTCATTTTCCACTCTTGATTCATTGCATATTCCACGCCTTTCCTTGATGTACATTCAAACGGTTTTACCGCAGTAACATGATTGTTGGCATTACATCTTGTTCATGGCTTGGAGCCATAGGTTATTCCCCTTCCGTTCACTCGATGTTCTGGTCATCAAGTTACTCCCGTACTATGAGAATGTCTGACTACTCCACCTGTTCTTTGTCACTTCGGATTACCCTTATAGACTAGAACCCTGCCTGTTCGGTAAGGTGGAGTCCTCACGGGGTCATCGCATTTCCCTTCTAAGCATACCCTGCACCATCACGCTATAAGTTACATTTTCTCGTTCTGACTTCTGAGGAAAATGTCTCCTGAGTGGGCTTCCTTACTCTTCGAAAAGTCGCCAACTTATCTCGCCGCCGTGCTTCACACTTATTGCATTAGGGTCTACCTATTCGCTTACGGGTCTCTCGACTTTCCGCATCTCCTTCAGACAACACCTCACGGTGTTGCCCTAGATTAAGCTTCCCAAGCTAGGTCAGTCTCCTTGGGTATGGATTTTCACCATCTGGGATTCCTATTCATTATCCTCACCAAGTCGTTTCACCGAGATGACGTCTCTTTCAGATAATGAAAAAGAAGAGTGTCGACTGAGTCAACACTCTACGCGACTGCCCGTCGCACAAAGAGCACATCCAAAAATGTGCTCCTTCTTATATTATCAAATTATTTGCTTAAGTTGTAGAATGTTTTCTTGCCAAGGTATTGAGCTGTTTCACCTAATTGATCTTCAATGCGAAGCAATTGGTTGTATTTTGCAACACGGTCGGTACGAGATGGTGCACCAGTTTTGATTTGACCAGCGTTAGTTGCAACAGCGATATCAGCAATCGTGTTGTCTTCTGTTTCACCTGAGCGGTGAGAGATAACCGCTGTGTAACCAGCGCGTTTTGCCATTTCAATCGCATCAAATGTTTCAGTAAGTGTACCAATTTGGTTCACTTTGATAAGGATGGAGTTACCAATTCCTTTTTCAATACCTTCAGCAAGTTTGCGAGTATTAGTAACGAATAAATCATCACCAACTAATTGAACTTTTTTGCCAAGGCGTTCTGTTAAAAGCTTGTGGCCTTCCCAGTCATTTTCATCTAAACCGTCTTCGATTGACACGATTGGGTATTTAGAAGAAAGTTCTTCGTACCAGTCAACCATTTCTGCAGATGTCTTCACAACTCCTTCGCCAGCAAGGTGGTATTTACCGTCTTCTTTGTTGTAGAACTCAGAAGATGCAGCATCCATCGCAAGCATTACTTCTTCACCTGGCTTGTAACCAGCTTTTTCGATTGCTTCAACAATGGTTTGAAGAGCTTCTTCGTTTGATCCTAAGTTAGGAGCAAAACCGCCTTCGTCCCCAACTGCAGTGTTAAGGCCTTTGCCTTTAAGAACAGATTTTAATGTATGGAAAATTTCTGCGCCCATACGAAGTGCTTCTTTGAAGTTTGGAGCGCCAACAGGCATAATCATGAATTCTTGAATATCCACGTTGTTATCCGCATGCTCCCCGCCATTCACGATGTTCATCATTGGAACTGGAAGTTGCTTAGAGTTGAATCCGCCAAGGTATTGGTATAAAGGAATATCTAAGTAATTTGCTGCTGCATGAGCAACTGCCATTGATACACCTAGAATGGCGTTTGCGCCTAATTTACCTTTGTTATCTGTTCCATCAAGTTCGATTAAAGCTTGGTCAATAGATACTTGATCTAAAACGCTGAATTCTTCGCCAACAAGATGTGGAGCGATAATTTCGTTTACGTTGTCTACCGCTTTAATAACACCTTTTCCAAGGTAACGTTCTTTATCTCCATCACGTAGTTCCACTGCTTCATATTCACCAGTAGAAGCACCACTTGGAACCATAGCGCGGCCAAAGGCACCTGATTCTGTAAATACTTCAACTTCAACAGTAGGGTTACCGCGGGAATCTAATACTTCGCGAGCGTATACGTCTGCAATAAATGGCATGTAAAATCTCTCCTTAATAATTAGGTTATTTTAATAATGATGTACCAGTCATTTCAGCTGGCTTTTCAACACCCAATAAGTCTAACATAGTTGGCGCTAAATCCCCAAGAATTCCTCCTTCACGGAGTTGAATTCCTTGTTTTGTCACAATTACCGGCACTGGGTTCGTTGTATGTGCTGTCATTGGTTCGCCTTCTAGTGTAATTACTTCATCGGCATTTCCATGGTCAGCGGTAATAATAGCAGAACCGCCTTTTTCTAGAATTAAATCAACGATTTTTCCTAAGCATTCATCGACCGTCTCAATCGCTTTAATGGTAGGCTCAAGCATACCTGAATGCCCGACCATGTCAGGGTTCGCGAAATTTAGTAAAATCGCATCAAATTTATCTGCTTGAATTTCTTTTAAAAGTGCATCCGTTACTTCGTAAGCACTCATTTCAGGCTGAAGATCGTAGGTTGCCACTTTCGGCGAGTTGATTAAAATCCGCTCTTCGCCTGGGAACTTTTCTTCACGGCCGCCGCTCATAAAGAAGGTAACATGTGGATATTTTTCTGTTTCAGCAATTCTTAATTGCTTCAAGTTGTTTTGTGCTAATACTTCACCAATGGTGTTATCTAAATTGGTTGGTTTGAAAGCAACATATCCATCGACCGATTCACTGAAGTGAGTTAAACACACGAAGAACAAATCCTTCGGATGCTTTGGCCCACGGTCAAAGGAACGGAAATCATCATTCGTAAATGTATTGGAAATCTGAATGGCACGGTCAGGACGGAAGTTGTAGAAAATAACCGCATCATTGTCCTGAATTGTGGCAACAGGCTGCCCATCTTCTTTTGTAATCACAGATGGAATCACGAATTCGTCAAAGATTCCATGAGAATAAGAATCTTCCACAACATCTAAAGGATTCGTGTATGTAGGGCCCTCGCCATAAACCATCGAACGGTACGATTTTTCGACACGCTCCCACCGCTTATCACGGTCCATAGAGTAGTATCTCCCTGAAATCGTTGCAAATTCACCTACACCGTATTCTTTCATTTTGTCTAATGTTTCCTGGATGTATTTCGTCGCTGTTTTCGGACCAACATCACGGCCGTCAAGGAAGGCATGTACATACACCTTTTCTACGCCTTCTTCTTTAGCCAGTTTCAGCAAGGCAAACATATGTTGAATATGGCTGTGGACACCGCCATCTGACAATAAACCGAATAAATGAAGGGCTGTGCCATTTTTCTTAACGTGCTCCATTGCACCTGTAAAGGTTTCATTTTTTTCAAATTCACCTTCACGAATCGCAATGTTTACACGAGTTAAACTTTGGTACACAATACGTCCGGCACCAATGTTTAAGTGTCCAACCTCAGAGTTACCCATTTGTCCTTCGGGAAGACCCACAGCCTCCCCAGACGCTATTAAATGAGAATGTGGATACTCGCTCCAAAACCGGTCAAAATTAGGTTTTTTTGACTGGGCAACCGCATTCCCTTTTGTTTCGCCCCTGCATCCAAAACCATCAAGGATGATCAGAGCAACGGGAGATTTACTCATAGCTGCCTGCCTCCAATAGTTGTAAGAAGGATTGTGCTTCAAGGCTTGCTCCGCCTACTAATGCACCATCGATATCTGGTTGTGCCATGTATTCTTTAATATTCTCTGGTTTTACACTGCCGCCATACTGAATTCTTACCGCATCAGCGACGTCTTGTGAGAATTGTTGCGCAACAACCTGACGGATATGTGCACATACTTCGTTCGCATCGGCTGAAGTAGAAGATTTACCTGTTCCAATTGCCCAAATTGGTTCGTAGGCGATGACGGTTTGTTTTACTTGCTCAGCTGATAAGCCTTGAAGGGCTTTTGCCACTTGATCGCCAACTAATTGATTGGTTTCACCATTTTCACGCTGCTCTAATGTTTCACCACAGCATACGATTGGTGATAAATTGTATTTAAAGGCAGCAAGTGCTTTCTTGTTTACTGTTTCATCTGTTTCATTGAACATTTCACGGCGTTCTGAATGTCCGATGATTACATATTGAACAGCAAGGTCAGCAAGTGCTTTCGGGCTGATTTCGCCTGTGAATGCTCCGCTTTCTTCAAAGTGCATGTTTTGAGCACCAATTTTAACATTGGTTCCTTCGGTTACTTCTACTAGACTTTGTAAAAATAATGCTGGTGCACAGATTACAGAGTCCATTTTTTCTGGGGCAGGTACTAGTCCTTTTACTTCTTCTGCAAAGCTTTTTGCTTCTGAAAGTGTTTTGTTCATTTTCCAGTTTCCTGCAATAATTGGTTTACGCATACTGGCACATCCTTCCATAGTTTAGGTTATTAAACTTGGCTGTTGATTTGCGCTCCAAGCACTTCGCTTTCCGCGGGCGTGCCGGGGAGCCTCCTCGGCGCTTTTAGCGCCTGTGGGGTCTCCCCTGCCCCGTACTCCCGCAGGAGTCTACGTGCCTTTGCTCCAATCAACAGAGTAGCAAAATCATGTTTAACACACTCTAAAAAAATTATTTATCGTTTAATGCGACTACACCTGGGAGTGCTTTGCCTTCCATGAATTCAAGGGAAGCTCCGCCTCCTGTGGAGATGTGGCTCATTTTATCGGCTAAATTGAATTTTTCAACGGCTGCTGCAGAGTCTCCGCCGCCAATGACTGAATATGTACCTTCTGCTTCAGCAAGTGCTTCTGCTACTGCCTTTGTTCCGCCGGCAAATTTATCAATTTCAAATACACCCATTGGTCCATTCCAAATCACTAGTTTTGATTTTTGAATAACGTCACGGTATATTTCAGCTGTTTTTGGTCCAATATCAAGTGCTTCCCAATCTGACGGAATTTCCTCAATAGATACTACTTTGGAATTAGCGTCTGCTGAGAAATCATCAGCCACGATAACATCAACAGGCATGTAGAAATTAACACCTTTTGCTTTTGCTTTTTCAATGAATGAATTGGCAAGATCAATCTTATCTGCTTCTAGTAATGATTTTCCAACTTCGTGGCCTTGTGCTTTCACGAAAGTATAAGCAAGTCCGCCGCCAATAATTAAGTTGTCGACTAATTCTAACAGATTTTCAATAACACCAATCTTGTCCTTTACTTTTGCGCCACCGATAATTGCTGTAAATGGGCGTTCTGGATTAGAAAGTGCTTTACCAAGTACATCTAATTCTTTTTCCATTAAAAGTCCGGAAACTGCTGGTAAAATATGTGCAATCCCTTCGGTTGATGCATGGGCACGGTGCGCTGCACCAAAGGCATCATTTACATAAACATCAGCTAATTCAGCAAAAGATTTGGCCAACTCTGGATCGTTCTTTTCTTCGCCAGGATAGAAACGAACATTTTCAAGAAGCAGAACATCACCTTCAGTCATCGTTTCAATCAATGCTTTCACAGAATCACCATACGCTTCATCAGCCTTCTTCACGTCTTTACCAAGCAGTTCAGAAAGTCGGACACCGACTGGAGTCAAGCGCATTTCTTCTACTACTTTCCCTTTTGGACGACCGAAGTGGCTCGCTAGAATAACCTTAGCGCCTTGATCTACTAAGTATTGAATCGTTGGAAGGGCTGCACGAATCCGCGTTTCATCAGTAATTTTTCCATCCTGCATTGGAACATTAAAATCAACTCGGCAAAATACACGTTTCCCTTTTACATCAACATCTTTGAGCGTTTTCTTATTCATAAAGGACCTCCTAAAATATTGAAAATTCAGCATAAAATCAGTAAAAAGGGGAGGGGGGCATATACTCCCCGCTCCCCTTTGGAAAACCTTTGTATGATTAACTTCTTATGATTGAAAAATCAATCATCGTCCGTCCGATATATTAAAGTCCTTTTTGTGCAAGGTAGTCACAAAGGTCAACAACGCGGTTAGAGTAACCAACTTCGTTATCGTACCAAGATAATACCTTAACCATGTTGCCTTCAAGAATCATTGTTGATAATGCATCGATTGTTGAAGATACAGGAGCTCCGTTGTAGTCAGTAGAAACTAATGGAAGATCGCTGTATGCTAGAATTCCTTTTAATGGACCTTCAGCTGCTGCTTTTAATGCAGAGTTCACTTCATCAGCAGTTACATCTCTTTCTAATTCTGCAACTAGGTCAACTACAGATACGTTCGGAGTTGGAACGCGGATAGCCATACCGTTTAATTTACCTTTAAGTTCAGGTAAAACAAGGGAAACAGCTTTTGCTGCACCAGTTGAAGTAGGAATCATGTTCTCAGCTGCTGCACGAGCACGACGGTAGTCCTTGTGTGGCAAGTCAAGGATTTGTTGGTCATTTGTGTAAGAGTGAATAGTTGTCATCATACCGCGTTTGATTCCAAAAGTATCATTTAATACTTTTGCAAACGGAGCAAGACAGTTTGTAGTACAAGAAGCATTAGAAATAACATGGTGGTTGTTAGCATCATATTGATCTTCGTTAACACCCATTACGATTGTGATATCTTCGTTTGATGCTGGTGCAGAGATGATAACTTTTTTCGCACCTGCTTCAAGATGTTTCGCAGCATCTTCACGCTTTGTGAAACGGCCTGTTGATTCAACTACTACGTCAACACCTAGACCGCCCCAGCCTAATTGTGCAGGATCGCGTTCTGCAAGAACTTTCACTTTGTGACCGCCAACTACTAAGTATTCACCATCAACTGTTACGTCTTCTGCAAGAGTTCCGTGAACAGTGTCATATTTTAAAAGGTGTGCAAGCATGTTTGCATCAGTTAAATCATTAATCGCAACGATCTCAACATTGCTATTGTTTAATGCCGCACGAAATACGTTACGACCGATACGTCCAAATCCGTTAATACCAACTTTTACTGACATAATAAATTTCCTCCTTTAATTGGGTAAGGATGTTTTTATTTTAAAAAGGATTTACCCTTTTAATAACTTTCTTGCTGCACCCTCATCTGTGATTAAGATGGTTGATTCCGGTGCTTGTTTTAAGTAAGCTTTAATGGCTTTTGCCTTCGAGCCCCCGCCGGCAACAGCGATGACATTTGGAATGTGAACTAAATCTTCTAACTGCAGTCCAATCGTTGACACCTTTTGAACGATTTCGCCTTGTTCGTTAAAATAATAGCCGAATGCTTCACCCACAGCTTGTTGATTTTCCAGCTTATGCAAAACTTCTGGATTCGTTTTGCGCCGCTCAGCCATTGTGATAGCATCCCCAATCCCATGAAGAACCATGCTTGCTGATTTAATTAGTTTTAATACCTCATGAATGTCAGGTTCTTTGATGAGTGATTCATAAATTTCAGTACTAACCTGGTCAGGTACATATAGCACTCGATGTTTCGCATGGGTGTTTTTCGACATGATCGAGCAAATCGTATTTGCTTGATTGTGAACATCCTCGCCTACTCCGCCTCTTGCTGGGACAAATAGTAGTTCTTTCTGGGGATACTCGGGTGAAAGTCTTTCTGCGACAGCAGCCATCGTTGAACCGCCAGTTACAGCAATGATATTTTTTCCGCCGAGTAACTTTTTCATGCACACCGCACATGCCTTGCCAAGTTCACCTTTTACCATCGGCGATTCATCACTATCGCCTGGCACAATGATGACTTTTTTAATACCGAGTCGGTGCTTTAATTCCAACTCCATCACATCAATACCTTTTAATTCACGCATAAAGCCTTCTAAGTCTTCGAGCAAATTTTTTCCTTCAGGTGTTAAACTCATTCCCACGTTATTTGTGTAAATTAAATTTTGCTCCCTTAGGAATTCTACTTCGCCTCGAAGGACTCTTTCCGTATATCCCAAGCTAACCGCTAAACTCCTTCTTCCTACCGGTTGCATAAAACCAATATATTTTAGGATAGAATATCTCTTCTGAAGGACCTGAAGGAGATCGGGTAATAGTCTTTTCTGGATATCGATTAATGACTGCATGAAGCTCATGCTCCTTTATTATATGTAGTTGGTCTAAAAATGTCCACCATAGACATATTATGTCCCGCTACATCCAAAAAAAATAACCCCTGCTACGTTTTTTATTGTAACAGGAGTGAAAACCTATTTCAACTGTTTAGATTGGCTTTTTTTTCATGCAAACGGTTACTTATGTCAAATTTGTTAATGACACCAAAACCTACTTCTACTCCATCAATTTGAACGACAGGAATCATTAAACCGTATTGTTCGGTTAATTCATCACTTGATTCAATATCAATTTCTTCTAAAGTGAAATCCCAATCTTTGCTAAGTTCTTGCAGTGTGGACTTTGCTTTCTCACAAAGCGGACAGCTTTTCCTTGTGTAAAACGTGATTATCGTTTGTTCCATCATTTCGTTTCCTTTCAGTCAAACCTTTTCCTTTTTGATGAGGACGGAATTCCCAACTGATCTCGATATTTAGCAATGGTTCTTCTTGAAACGACCATGCCTTCCTCGATTTTTAATTGTTCCACAATATCTTGATCCGAAAGAGGTTTCTGTTTATTCTCATTATCTATTAATGTTGAGATTTTCTTCTTTACTTGTGTGGATGAGGTATTTTCATCCTCCGAAACGGTTTGTATTGTACTTGTAAAAAATGATTTTAGCGGGAAGGTCCCGTATGGTGTTTGCACATATTTTTCTCGAACCGCTCGACTAACGGTTGATTCATGGATATTCAGTTCTCCGGCAATTTCCTTCATCGTCATCGGTACTAAATTATTGGAACCTTTTTGAAAAAATGCTTCCTGCTTTTCAATAATTTTGGCAATGACCTTAGTTAGTGTCTCTTTTCGCTGCTCTATACTTTTTTGAATCCAATTGTAATCCTGTAGTTTATCCTGCAGGAAACGGCTTACCTGTTGGTCCTGATTTTTGAATTTATGATAATACTGCTCATTTAGGCTAATCCTTGGCAGTGATTCATCAGACATCCTTACTGTAAGTCCGTCGCTTGAGTGCTCGATGATTGCATCCGGGATAATGTATGTGGTTGCTTCCTTACCTAGAATAGTTCCCGGCTTTGGGTTCAAGGATTGAATTTGGTCAAAAATATCCTGGATCTCTTTAAGAGTTACTTTTAGTTCCTTTGCAATTGGCTTCCACTTTTTTTCAGCGAACGGTAAGAAATATTCAGAGATAATTTTTTGAGCCAGTTCATTATTTGGATTCTGATAATAGATCTGCATCTGCAGGCACTCTTGCAGGTTTCTTGCACCAATCCCCGCTGGCTCCAATGTTTGGATAATAGCCAAGCATTCTTCCACGACATCTTCCTTTACTCTTAGCTTTTGGGAGATTTCATGAAGGTCGCCTTTAAAGTAACCGTTTTCATCAAGGTTCTGAATCAGACGGCGAATAACAGTTAATTGTTCCGCTGATAAATTCGTTATTTTTAATTGTGATAGTAGATACTCTTCAAGTGAAAAGGGTTTATCGGCAATTTGCTCAATCCAGTCCTTTTCCACTTTTTGGTTCTTCCGGCGATTTCGGTCAATGAGTGGATTCATCGGCTTAATATTGCTATGTTCAACCTGCAATAGGGGATTTTCAAGTGCCTTATCGTCTAAAAAAGCAGTTAACTCTTGGGCAGAGTACTGCAACAATGCAATGGCCTGAGATAACTCCTGTGTCATTGCTAATTTTAATGTTTGCTGTTGCCATAAACCAGCCTTTAAGTTCATTTCATATCCCCCCTGCATTCTATTTTACACGATGGACGGAAATTCGGGAATGGAAAATGATAAACTAGGTGATTAGGATGATTTTTTCCAATAAAAAAACCTCCCATTCAATAAAACAGGAGGCTTTAGTGATGCGCTCGGCAGGAATCGAACCTGCATTTCAAGCTTCGGAGGCTTGCGTGCTATCCGTTGCACCACGAGCGCTAAATTGTAGCTAGAAACATTGTCATATCAACGTTTACTGGCATATTGCCTTGCCACCGTTCGTGCTATTTGTTACAAAGACGAACCATCGACGCTCTCTATCATACTAAACAGTACCACGAACTGTCAATGCCAAAATGAAGAAAAAGGCTACATATATTATATGTACCCTTTCACAAATATTGAAAGTAATATCCAGAAGTATGTACTTCTCCTTTTTTCAAATACTGCTGGATACTGCCCCTGTTTATATTTAATTGTCTGCTGGCTTCAGCGATTGAATCAAATATTAATTCTTCTTCATTTCTTTTTACTGATATAGTTTTCTTTTGCTTTTCACGACCAATTTTCCGATTTTTTTCAGATGATAATACGACACAATTTTCTAGGCTGTAAATATTTCCGCCTTTTAAATCTTTATCGAGCTCATATTCACTGCTATAGAGCAGATGACCGTTTTCCAAATGGTTATCAATATCGTGTATGAAATTTTCAAAGCTATGCCAACGTTCAGCAACTGTAGTTCCTTTGGCTCCATAATATTTATAATTTGCGCTGCTTTTTCGATAACACCTAGCTTTCATGCTTTTCCATGTGAAATATAATGTGTGATTTTGATTGCTCATACCCATTCCTCCAATTCGTATAACGTTATTATATTGAAGGAAAATGAAATGTTAGGGTTACTATTCGTACAAAAAAAAACCGCAAAGCTCGTCAAAGCCTGCGGTCGAATAAATGTTTTAATTTAGTTAGCAAACCCTTACCCATTGCAAGTTTTCCACTCGATTATCCACGATATTTCCGTTAATATGAGCAATAACGTAACCATTTTCTGTTCCTTTGTAAAGGTCAGCCTCTGGTTGAAAATTTCCATCAATCATTTTTTTAGTTTGATTTACTTTTATAGCATGAACTTCCCCTTCAAAAATTGCAGTGTGCTTGTAAGATTTTTCACCAGAAGCTTTGTTAAATACGTTATCTAAAAATTTAACAACATTATTGTGCTTTGAATGAGCAAGCTCTCTGACCTTTTCTGCTCCTAAATCAAAATAGGCTCGGAAATCAGAAGTTGTTGTTTCAATGGCCGACAATTCAATAACATTGTTTTCACATTCAGTCAAAAGACCAGTAAGGTAATCCATTGGAGCGTCAGCCAACTGATTTAGTACGTTTTCAGTGCTTAATCCATCATTTGGGCGGAAAACTAACAAATTATTTGTTTCTTCATTATAAAACTTTTCATTTTGATACCCAGCGCCAACCTTAACAAAATCTAATCCTGCAATGTCTAATGTTTTTTTCATAATAATAATTCCTCCGTTTGATTTTTTTATTTTTGTTGATTACACGACTATTATATTGAATTAAATTCAAATGTTAGGTAGAACCGAAAACTTTTTCAAAAAAATTTCCCCTTCATTATATAGATGGAAAAAACACTACTAATTTTTTGAATATTAATATTCAACGAAGATTAGTTCATAAAATAAAAAGACATAAAAAAACACCAGCTCCTAGAACTGGTGGGTATGGTTACGTTTATTTGTTTTCCATAACTTTTTGAATTAATGCTTTAAATTCAGATGGCGTACTTGAACCCCAATGAATGTTCCAACCTTTTTTATCACATTTAACTGTTGTAAACGAAATGGTTTTATCCATTATTTGAATTAAATAATAAATTTCACCATTATCATCAACACGCTTTTGTAATTCAATTGAATCAAAAGCATTTTGCCATCTCAATAAATTTTTCAATTGATTGAATTTCATTTCTGATAACAATTTTAAAGCTTCTTCAGACGCTTCATAATTTTCATCATCATCTTCAAATTCATCATCATCTTCATCATCCACAATAATTTCATGGTTTATGGGTTCTGAAAGACGATTTTTGAACTCTTTAAGCTTGCTTTGTTGTTCTTCCCACCACGCTAAATGTTCCAAATCGTGGTATTCCAAATCAAAATCAATTCTGGATGGGTCATCTTCATAAATACGGATATTCAAGTAAAAATAAGGCTCGCCATTATCATAATCAGTGGAGCTACAAAATTCTGCCATCATTTCAGTTTCTAAAACAAATGGGTCAAAATGAATGTAGCTTCTATCATCAATTCTTTTAATGATAGCGTAATCCCCGTTGCGGTAATGTTGTTCATATAAGTAATCAGGACTCAAAAGAGTATTAATACCTTGAACCATGATACTTTCAGCATTCATTGTATCAAAAATGTGCCTAATTTTACTCAAGTCATAAAGTACGCTTTCCATGTACCTATCAACATTCTTCAAGAAATTAAATCCAGCTTTCTTCATTTCATCGTTTAATTTTTCATTGTTCAAAATGCCTTGAAGCTCTTCCTTGTAAACATCCTCCCATTCTATCATCCAAGAATTGTGAGTTGTTGTTACTGTTGCTGTTGTCATGATACATTACCTCCAATAGTTTTGCTTCATTATGTAGTTAGAGGATTTTTTGTAGTTTCCATTTAGTTGTACTACCCTTGCTGGGCGTACTCTTATACTAGCACCACGAACCGAGCTTTGTCTACAATTTTTTCACCAAAATACGAACGAAATTTAAATTTTCATTAAAATCGTTCGTGTTTATTGAATGGTAATTGAACATCTCAAGTCGTGTGCATTTTAAAATGCCTCAGGTGACATTTAACGATTGGGGGGTGGTGTGAGGAATTATACGCTGACGGTCTAAAATCGAAATTTACCCACGGCAAATGCGTATAAAAAATTTCGACAAAAATAAAAAAACATTCCCGAAGGAATGATAGCTTTTTAAACATAATAATACTTACACAAATTTAGTTTTTATTAATTTCCTCTTTTTACAAGTTTCATTTTATTATTTTTCCGTATTATATAGCCTTTCTGTTTCATTTTATAATAAGGGTCATAATTAGAACAGGCATCTATCCTTTTTAATTCTGATTCAAAAAAATCTGAACCATCATGACTATCTTTATTTAGAGTCAAACAAGCATGATGACACAACTCATGTTTTAGTACATCAATTAATCCTTCATCAGTGAAATTTTCGATTACAATTTTAGTAATTGCAATTTTTTTCCCTTTAATTTCACCACGAACATTTTCAGTAAAATGTCTTGCCAGCCAATTAAATCCTCTTGGTTCATATGTAATTGGAATATCCAATTCTAAATCCCAATATTTTTTATATAAATCTTTAGCTAATTCATTTAAAAATTCAACTGACCTTTCAATCATATGTATCACCCCATTACCATAATTCGTTACTGAGCGACAAAAGTCCTTTTCTTAAAAATATAAAATACAGTCATTTTAATTAGCTAAAAATGGTAAAATTGATTTAGGGGGAATGGTAAAAATGGCATATTATTATCGCAATCGTAGCTATAAAAAAAATAATAAGAAGAAAACAGAACCTAACCGAATCTTAAAAATGAATTGTCCTATACATGGAGAATTAGTTGGGGATACATCGTGGAATAAATTTGTGGTTTATGAAACTTTAAATCAGGAAAAGCAGCAAATTGAATTGAATTGCTACAAGTGCTTGGGAGAAAAAGTTTCAAAAGACAAAGAATATAATCGAGCCATATTCGATGAAGTTAACAAAGAAGCATACAATATATTTGGAAAGCCTGCAAAGGCATTTAATATTTTAAGCATAATATTAGGAGCTATTGGCATACCTGGATATTTTTTCTTTTGGTATTTTTATGGTTGGCTAGGTGGATTTGTCCCCAGCGCAATTTTCATTATTTTATGTGTTATTTGTTATCTCAGAGGTGAATCTTTGATACAGCAAAATGAACAGTACCGTATTGAAAATACTCGTAACCGTGGCTTAAAAGACGTACCGAACATTAATGCCTTACTGAAGGAAAAATCTTTTTACGTCAACAAATGGTTAAAAGAACTAGAAGGAGAAAAAAAAGAAAAATTAAAATACTCTTTTGCTGAAATTGATAAAATGACTGGTGTTCAGTTCGAGGATTTTGTTAAAATTCTACTACAAAAAAGTGGTTATACCAATGTTGAAACAACTAAAGCTTCTGGCGACGAAGGTGTGGATATTATTGCTTACCGAAATGGTAAAAAAATCGCAATTCAATGTAAAAGGTACAAAGCAAAAATATCGAACAGTGCTGTTCAGCAAGTTTATTCAGGTAAAGATTACTATAATTGTCATGAAGCCTATGTTATTACAAATTCCTATTTTACCGAAAATGCAATATTATTAGCGAAAAAACATAAAGTGAAACTGATTGACCGTGACCGATTATTTGATTTACTGGAAAAAGTAAGTGATAACATTCAGCAAGGTAAAACTGAATATCAAGCTGAATTTAAATTTGATACACTATGAAACCACCAGTAATTTTACTGGTGGTTTGTTTTGCTCGCTAATTTATTCTCCAGAAAAGTAATCTCTTCCCAATAAATAGTAACTACAGCCTTTAATATTTCCTTCAATGTAATCAATCATACCCGAGTCATTTTTCAAATCTTTTTCTTCAAGAAAAGCAAGTACCGTTCTTGAAAGTAAATCAACACAAAAAGTTAAATCTCTCTGAGAAAGACCGCCTTTAACTTCGTTAAGATGTGAACGCTCTTGTATGACATGACAAATTTCTGTTAATTCAGCTAACTTTTCTCTATTCCCCATAATAATCCACTCCTTTTGTACCATTATATTTAGGTTAATGAAGGAGTATGACTAAGGATAAGGCCAAGCACTGACGTTTAGTGATGTTATTTACTAAATTCTTCAATAAGCATTTTTGAATTTGCATATATGCCACTTAATATTTTTTGTTCATCTGCGTTAGGCAAGAAATGAACAGAGCCATTCACAATGGTTACTGTTTCATTTTTAATATCGCTAACGATACGACAAAGTTCTTCACCTTCACGAGTGAAAGTAGCTTCAACAATTTGTTCTTCAGTATTAATAACTGGATATTCTAAAGCAATCATTTCCATGCTATCACCTCCTCGCTACCATAATTCGCCATTCAATGACAATAGTCCTTTTATTAAAGCTATTAATATACTAAAACTTAGGGCAAATGGTATAATATGTCTAAAAGGAGTGGATTCAATGGGATATAGTACAGATGAATTATTTGCAAATGTTAAACCAGGTAGCAAACAAGAATTTGCTTTAAAACAACAATACAGACATTGTGTGGAATGTGGCTGGACTGAAAAAGAAGAGTTTCAGCATGAGGAAGATATTGTTTGTAAACCATGCTACGATGAGAAATTAGAACGAATGGATTAAGCAAAAAAAAAGGGTCTCGTGCTACACGATACCCTTTGTAAAAGGACCTAGTGAAACGTAAGTCCTTTTTTGAATATTAAAATTCAACTTTTTTACCGTTAGTTTCTACGATTTGGGACATTTTTTATTTAAATTCTATTTTTTTTGTTTTAACAGCTGGTCCTCCGTAATCTGACCAAACTTTCACGGTATAGCTACCTTTCCCAAAATCTTCAAAATAAGCGCTGTCTTCCTTCATGCTTGACATTATTCTAACTCCGCTCTCTTGAACCATTTTACCGTCTTTTAATAATTGAATATAGTAGCTGTGTCCGTCAGGCATGAGACTCTTCACCGTAATATAAATCCTGTCACGAGCATAATAAGCTTTGTCCTCGTATGATACTATGAAGCCTTCGCCTTTTACCTTTTCAATTGGCACATAATGGCTAATTTTCATTGCTATTACAATCACTAACGGTATTGCTACCATTAGGGTTACCGCTAGGACTACTACATTTTTAATAATCTTCATTATCGTATTCTTCCTCATTCAAATTCACCTCAATACCATAATTCGACAAATAGGACTAAATTCCTTGTTATCGGATAAAAAAACAAGCATCCCCGAAGAAATGCCCTTATAAATATGTTTTGATGATTTTTATTTGAAATGCTTTTAGATTGTTTGAAAAATAAATATAATTTGCCGATGCTGAAATAAACATTATTAGTTGTATGAATGCACCAAGATAAAAATACAAATTTGTGAAATCAACTTCATTAATACAATATATTGATATTGTAAAAGAAATTGTTGAACTAACCATTAATGAACCTAAACCTTGTATTGTACCCAATAAATGACGATATCTCTCTTCTAAGTATTTTCTTGTCTCTTCATTTTGATTGAGCAAAATCATGTGCCATACATATTCCAATTGGTAATAATCCTCATGCGGATGATTTCCCCATTCAGGATGCTTGGGAAAATTTTCTCCAATTTTTTCAGCATATTCATTATAATTTGCTTTTTTATTGAAAATCCACATTATTCCAAAAGAAATTTGTTGGAAAATATAACCCAATGGAACGCCAATGGCAGTCAATGTTACTAACAATGATAATGCTTTTGTTAGGTCTAGTGGTTTGACATCAAAAATATTAATGTCTTTCAAAATAATATAAGTATAAAACAACCAAAAAATAAAAACCCACCCTGGGATTCCCCAACGTATCATGTATTTTGTTTCAAATTTCATAAGACACCTCCCCATTCATATATTCGCCAAATGGGATTAATTTCCTTGTGACAACAAAAAGAACAACCCTCATTTCTGAGAGTTGTTCTTCGCCCCTAATGCCAACGCAATCGGAATCGTAACGGCAATTGCGACCTCGAGTTTAATTGACATAGTGACTTCCATAATAATATTGATTATCATAATGGCACTCCCCCCTTTGTTACACACCATGCGGTGCTAGGCATACAGCACATGATTAAAAAATGGGGTTGTACAAATATTACCATATTATTCTATCAATTGGAATATTTTTAATTATTTATTCTGCGCCTTCAGGAAATGGATTACAACCTGTTTCTGAATTTTGGCATTCTTGTATTCTCAATCTCTCTTCCTTATTTTGTTGACGAATTTCCTCAGCTTTTTCTTCTAATCTTTCTTGAGCTCTTTTTTCTGCAAAATCCTTTCGCTCTTCAAATACAGGGTCTTTTGGCAAGTATTGCATTAATACCATATATCCCATTGAGCCTAATACCAATACCGCACAAATTCCCATAGCAACTGTTTTCAGCACATTAATTACGTTTTTCATATACATATCCTGTTAAATGAGCCAAGTCACGGTTTAGTTCTTCAGTTGCTTCAAACATATAACATTGGTATTTTTTATTTTCCCTGTTCGGAGTGCTATATAGCAAATCATGTCCGAGTTTCACAAGCTCAACCATTAAGCTCTTTTTATAAATTATTTTGACCTTCGGTTTGTCCACCAGTAACAGCTCCCTTTTGTAATTTCAATAGCCTTTCAAAAGTTCTTCTAAAATCTCAACGAACTCAGCGTCAAACAGATTCATTTTGTTTAATAGGGCAAAAGCTCTTTGTTCCTCAATTACCTTAGCAACCACTGACGGTGTATCGAAAATACCAACCTCAAAAAATAGCTCCATAGCTTTCATGGATAAATAATCATTTTTACTTCCTTCCTCGTAAAACAACTTGAGTAATAGGTCAATCGCATTTGAAACAGTAGCTTTTTCCATGCTCCCAATCCTTCCAATATTAGGTATTTACTATATTGTAAGATGGCAAAAATTTGCCGTCCAGAAGAATTTTCCAGCCTTAGAGGCAAGCGGTTTTTTCATTTGAACTCATTTTGAGTTAGCTTAGTTATCTACCATTTTCCCTGCCTCATATATATAAGTCTTATATGAGCATGCGATTTTGGTAGATAATTTGCTGGTTATCTACTGTTTTCCCTAGCTCATATAGTAATAGTTATATATGAGGTAGCGATTTTCGTAGATAACTTTTACGTTTGCCCTAACTGCTGGATTTTGAACAATATAATAGCGTTATGTAAAAAAAACAGAAAAAGTAATGAAAAACGCCTTACTTTTGATTGACCTATGTATATATGTTTTAAGACGACAGAAAGGGTGAAGCAAATTGAATAAAGTTAAATCCACTGTATTAATCACAGTTGCAATATTCAATCTTGGAAAATTACGTGCTAAATCATTAGGACTGTCATTTAGCGCTTATGTTGAACAGCTGATTCGCAAAGATTTAGGCGAAGACAATTAATTGAATAAAAATATAAAAAAATATCTCATGGAGGACGAAATTATAATGAAACCTTGGTATGTAAGAAAAGAAAAATTTGTAGAAATGCTACAAGCGGAGTTTGAATCAAAAGCGAAAAAAATGACTGAAGCTCTTGAGAGGCTACAGGAAACTGAAATTGAATATCGTTTTGTATATGATGGTGACGATGACCACACGCCACAAGTTTTGCTCGATGAAGATTATTTTGGCGAAGATATGAGCCTAACCTTGGAATATCGTGGCGGACAGTATGAGCTGATATTGGAACGTAGGAACAGCAAATATGAAGTTGTCAAGGTACTAAAAATGAGAAACGAAGACCTTCAAACGACTGTCAATTACATTGATGCTTTAATTTTGGTTAACAAAGCTGGTTTCAATGAAGGTCTTAACGCTGAAGAGCTCGACTAATCGGGCTCTTTCTTATTATCAAATTGAATCAAATGGAGTGACAATAAATGAGTTTAAAACGGATTTTTAACAAACGAGTAGCCGATTTTTTAAAACAAAACGGCGCTGAATATGTGGGAAGGGAAAAAGGCGAAGTTGCAGAACGTCCTGACAGATACACATATTTCTTCATAAAAAACGAAAGGCTGTTCAAAGCTCTTGATATGTATCATTATATGAAATAACAACTTTGAACTGAATGGTAAAACTCGCATGGAAAACTTAACAAAGAAACAATTCGCTGATTTCTGGAGCGAAGACGGAACACTTAATGGTAGTGCTTGGCAAAAGGCTGAATCAAGAATTGCTTTAAAGTGTCATTATCAAAAAACGGGTAAAAACCGTGGAACACGTTATAACATTCTTGAAATTTACAATACGCCAAAAGAACGTGTTCATGGCAACAAAGGACGAGAACCAATCAATAAGGGTCAAGTTGATAAAAGCTCATTGAAATATCAAATGGCTCAAACACTTATTGAAATGAATTTGCCTGGAGCATATACACGAAATGAAATCCTTGGCGAAATGGGATTCAGAAGCGGAAATCTTAAACATTTTGATGAAATGTTTGACGCTGTGAACTTTCATGAATTGGACACTATTGACCAATTCGCTTTCAATGAAATTGAAAATCTAACCACTGCATTAATACGTTTATTTGGTGGAGCTATAGGATTAATTCAACGTGGCATTTTTGCAAGTGTATCAGTAAATGAGGAATTGTATTACGCAAATTCTAGTAACGAGCATTGTGAAGCTGAAGGCCTTGAAGAATTATATTTATTATACAAACAAGCTCGTTTAGAAGCAGCTGAAATTGTTAAGCAAGAATATGATTCAAAGTTATTTTTTGCCACAAGAATGTACCTCAACAACATTGAATATCAAGCTCTTATTAAAAATGAGGAAAAATATAAGTTTCTTGATGAAAACGACATTGCGTATTTTTACTCAAAATATGAAATCGTCAAACCAGCCAAGGAAAATTCTAAATATGAATATGATTTTGAAGTCGAAGATTATGATGGTGCTCAACATGAGCTTGAAATGTGGACAGACAATGAAGTTATTGCTAGTGATTTTTATATTTCCTTCATGGAACATAGAAAAGCAAATGCAATGACAAACATTGATAACTTGCTTATACGTGGTGTAGAAAGTGAACATTTAAATAATTTTGCTAACAAACAAATCATGATAGAATTTTCCAATGAACTTTTTATTTTCATGTTTGGATATAGTCCAAATTATAAATCTTTCAAAACAGCTTATGATGATTTAATCAGTGAAGCTAAAGAGCTTTACAACACAACTTTTGATGAAGTAATTGAAGATGCACTATCCATACTTTAACGGAGGAAGAATAAGAATTTCCCAGTCGAATAGTTTCCTATTCACTGGTTTGTTTCGTTAAACAGTGATACAAGCAAAAGGTTTTAGTAACAAATTAAAAGGAGAAAAAAATCATGCCCATAGTAAAAAGATGTCATTATTGCCATAAGACGTTCCCAAAATATGAAACCTGCGAATGTAAGAAAGAAAGAGACAGAGCAATTTCAAAGGAAAAGAATGAGCGATATGCGGAGGAAAAGAAGTTTTTCAATTCAACAAGATGGAAAAAGCTTAGGTTGAGTATCATCGAGCGTGATGGAGGCTTCTATCCAGCGTTGTTGGTTTAAAATCTTTCTTATTGTCAGCTCTAACCTTCAAGTCCACCATATCAAGCCACGTATTAAATACAATGGCAAAAATGATTATCCAGATTTAAGATATGATGAAAGCAACTTAATTACATTATGCCAATCGTGTAATACCCACTTAGGAACAAGTGAACAATTGGACTTTGATTGCCAAGTTCATGAAGATGATTGGGAGCCAGTGCTTTAATAGTGCTGGCTTTATTTGTACGATTATTCATCAATCCCCCCCTCAAAAATAGAAAAAACATAGGAGAACAAAGAGACTAAGAGGTGGGACCTTCTCGAAAAATCTTTTTCCCCTTTATTCAGATTTTTTGAATTTGCACGTAGCCCCCCTAGGGGTGTTTTTATTTTAGCAGGGGTTAAAAGAGACTAAGAGGTGGGACCTTCTCGAAAAATCTTTTTCCCCTTTATTCAGATTTTTTGAATTTGCACGTAGCCCCCCTAGGGGTGTTTTTATTTTAGCAGGGGTTAAAAGAGACTAAGAGGAGGTTAAAAAGGAAAAAAACCAATCCCCTTAACTCAGCAAATCCGCACCACTAATGGGTTTCTACCAATTTGCTGTTGTAATATGATTACTACTTTTGAAAAAATGTCCTTAATACTTCTGCTCAAATTTTTCATTTCATGCGAAAAAAACACAAAAAATCCGCCAAAAAAGCATAGAAAAAGCTACAGAAATCTATCGTTTTTGTTAAAATGAAGTCGCCTTCACTTGTATTTTTGATTAACATTGCTATGGAGTATAGGTCTATGCTTCAGACCATCTGACCTTGACCTTTTAGTAGTAATCAGACTGTTGGCTGCTATGTCTGAACATAAGTTCTAAAGGTATTTTGCCATTCTCAACTTTTCCTAAGTTATACGCAATATCCCTTGTATTCCCAATGTCTAAAATTAAATCATTTGTAAAGGGTTTTTTTATGATTATACGAAACTCTTTTTGAAATTCAAAAAATTTCCTTTTGTAAAGAAGTGCTCTTGAAGGGTCAACTTCGAAATCTTCATCGGACAGTGGGTGTGACTCTATTTCATCGTCATAGTATTTAACTATGCCACGCATCCTATTTAAATCTTCTTTTTTACAAGTATCGTCAAACCGATTTATAATCTCATCTATATCAGTAAAAAAGATTAAATCTCTTCCGTCAAACTGTTCAGCAAGTTTTTGCTCTAACTCAGGCTTTATTATCAATTTATTTTCATCTTCTATAATGAAATCTTCGTTAAGGTTAAGCAGAACAAAACAGCAGATAGGTAAATCTTTTAAATCTTCATATGATTGCCGAAAAACAGCCTTTTTAAAATGCAAAGGAAGTTCTTTACCATCTTCCAATATAATAAACATTTCTTCTGTTTTCGGATTAAGCAACTTACTCCATACACCTTCTCTTTTATCGCCAATACCTTTATCAATTTGTTGTTCTTCCAAATCAATAAATTGCCTGTTTCTTGAGAAGTAGAATTTTCCGTCTAAAGTACTTTCTGCAAATTGGCTTTCTACAAACTTTAATAAAAAATTCGCCTTGATATTTTCAAACAATTTTATTCCTCCTTAACACTACATTGATTTTTCTATATTCTCTCCTGCTTTTATTCTGAGTTTATTGAAATCTTCTTCCGATTCTAAATGGTGTATTTTTCTATGACAGTTAGGACATAGGGCAACAACATTATCAATCGTATCACTGCCTCCTTTGGACAAATAATGAATGTGATGAACTTCTAAAAATGGGGTTCCTTGCTTGTCTACAAATGGTGCCTCATTATCACATAACTGGCAGATTCCATTTGCTACTTTTCTTGCAAACTCTTTTATAAATACACTTCGACTAAACACAGTGAGTTTTGTTTCTTTACGAGTATCTTCGACAAAAACTTCATCCTGAAGTAATTTTTGCTTTAACTGTGGCAAGGACAGTTCTGCAAAGTAACCATTCTTCATTTCACAAAAATTCTCATACATTTCTGGTAAATACTGAAAATCATATGGAAGTCTGTTTCTCCGCCATTCTTCAAGGTCTTGCTTAATTCTCCACTTGGAGTTATGCCTATCTATCCATGTTTCTGCTAAATCTACATCATATTCTATTGCTTCATTCCAAATTTGTTCGGCTTGTTCCTTGGTTTTACTTAATAATATTTGGTGGATAAATAAAGACGAAAAATAGTATTTTTTTCTTCTATCTCTTTTGGCGATAATTACTTCTTTTAATTTATATGTATCTTCAAGTACCTCAATAAAATGGATAAGCGTATCTGCTTCATAATTTTTGGGCATTTTCAATCCGAGTTCCGTAAACCTGCTGTAAAATGCCTTTACTTCCTCATAATCCTTTAAGAAAAATAACATTAAATTCATTTCTATAACTGAAAGATTCCTTTTATTTTTTTTCATTAATTCAAGATATAAAAGAATTTCAGACAAATCCAATGAAATTTCTAAATTGCTCTTCTCATTCATTTGATTAACCCCTGCTTATTAAAAATTTCTCTTTGTAATCTGGCCCCTTCATGTTCCAATGATTTCTTTATTCCTCCTTTAACATGAAAACCACTTAAACTGTACGTTTTGAACATTTCCTCCACCAATTCCAAATGTGCTATGGCCAAACTTTTTGTTATTTCATGAGAAGGTTTTGTGAATTTATTATTTTGTATATCTGCATAAAGGCTGATATTTTTCATTTTATTAACGTAATCGAGATTTTCTTGCATTTTTTCTATTTTAAAACTTGAGTTCTCATTTCCTGTAATGTCTAACATCATTCTATAAAAAGCGAAATTCTGTTTATTCTTTAATTCATGACTTCTTAATCGTTTGTGGAAGTTTTTCCAATCATGAAGCTCCTTAAAAAATGACCGAGTAGCTTCTTGATATATAATTGGTAATTTTGCTAATTCTTCGTGAGCAATTTGGGCTAAAGCATAACACCTAGCATATTTTTTATTTTCAAATAATAGACTTGATTCTTCTAATAGTTCCTTTGCGTTCTCATAAACAAATATATAGGCTTCTTCTAATTTTCCGAATGATAAAGCAGTCAAAAAATTTACCTCCCAAAGTAAAATTCCTTTATATACCATTATACCAATTTGTTGTTTACACAGTTATTGAAATTGAATATTAATAATCAATTCACTTTTTTCTTTCTATATCAAGAAGCCGCAGAAGGTGAGCCAGTGGGTAGGCACGTTGCAAAGGAAAAAGCTAAGGTGACAGCTGCAACTGGCAAGCCAGTATATGGACTATTTATGGCACGTTCTATTGATACAAATACAGCGGAAACATTTCGTTTAGGAGTTTGGTACCAACAAGACGATAAGAAAATGAATTTAGAAATTCTACCTCAATTTATTGCTATTTTTGAAAATGGATTTAATGGTGGTCAGCGTAGAATCAATTATAAAATGTTAGAAGAACTTATTAATAGTTGTCAGGAGATTTGCTCCACTTCTGACGCTCCATCATGGAAGCAATTTATTGATGAAAAAATTAATAACTTTGCTAATGAATTAAAGGAAACTTCATAATTACTAAAAAACCTATGTTTTCATAGGTTTTTTTGTTCCTTTTTTTAGAAAAATCAACTATATTATAATTTACATATATTTCAAATTAATAATTAGGAGGTCGTTATTAATGGCTGTACCTCGTATCGATGAAATTCCTTTACCACTGTTAAAGTTAATTATTAATAAAAAAATTAAGAGTATAAAAGAAGCTAATGAACAACTAGCCAAGAAGTTTGGTCTAACTCAAACTGACTTGGGTATAAAAGATATTTCAGGCATAGGAAGGTTTAATGAACACGTAATATTATCCTATGTACAATTGGTTAGAGCTGGATTAGTATTTAACAGATTTCCATTTATAGCTACAGATGATGCAAATAGAATAATAAGAAGCAATCCAAGTGAAATTACTATAACGTATTTAAATGAGCTCGCTAAAGCAAGGCAAGAGAAGAAACTCATACAGGAAAAAGAGTTAACACGGCAAAACCTCATAAAAAAGTACGATGTGTTTTTAAAAAAAATAAAAATGACTGAAACAGAGTTCGAACATTTTTCAGGGTTGATTTTATCAAGAATGTATAACGTGGATTTTTTAGATTATGTTGAAATTACACCTCCTAATAATGACGGAGGAATTGATGGTATCATCCATTTGGGGCAGGATACGAAATCAAAAGTCTATTTTCAATCTAAATTAAAGGATAATCGTTATCCAATTGGTGAACCATTACTACGTGATTTTACAGGAGCGCTAGTTGCAAGGAAGGGAAATAAAGGATATTTTGTTACAACTACTAGATTTTCTAATGAGGCAATCCGTTTTGTGGAAAAATTAAAAGAGCCAGACATAGATATAAAAATAACTTTAATCGATGGCCATAAATTAGTGGAACTTATCTTCAAATATAAACTTGAAAATGAAATAATTCCGATTAAGCAATGATAAAAGGTAATAAAATGTTAATTTTACTGACTAGGGAGCTTAGAACTCCCTAGATTTTTATACAACTTTCATATATTTTCTATATCTTGCCAGGTTTAGATATATATATTTTATATTCTATTTATATCTAGCCATTAATACGGATATATCACCTTTATCTATTTTCTATCTCATTTGTTCCATCTCTTCCTTTTGCCACTGTTTAACAGCTTCTGCTCGTAATTTTGCCCTTTCTTTAGCAATTTCTGCTTTTTTATCGTCTACTGGATTGGAAGGAAAAGCTGAATTAAATATCATAACTCCCATAGCTCCAAATATTAATATTGTCGTTAATGCCAACGCTAGTATTTGCACTATAGAGTTTTTAAAAATAGCTTTAATAACCCTCATAATGTTATCCCCTTTCATTCCTAAAATGCACTGAACGTGTCAGCTTTGAACGTTAATATATCGGACATACATTTATATCCCTCAACTATTACAACGTCAAAGCTAACTGTCTAGTGAAATTGAATATTAATATTCAAAAATTTTCTTCAATACCCCAATTGATATTTTTTTTAATTTGGTCAATATTGTATCTACACTGGTGACTAAGTCGTGTAATTTTTCATCAGCGGTAACGGAGAAATCTTCTCCGTTATTTTTGCTGGCTTTAATACTGCTGTTAATCAACTTTAAACAACTTTTGATTAAAGCTAAATCATTTTTGATTGCTGTTTTATTTAAAAAATCTTCGTTTAAATCCACTGCTTTCCCCACCTTTAATTATTTAACCAATCATAAAACGGAATTTCACCACTGCTACTGAACTCTATTTTTCCGTTTTTCATATCAACTTTATGTGCCATGTTTTTAATTGAAGCGTAGGCATATCCCCTAATTTTATCTGCTGGAACTCTCTTGTATGTATTGTCCTCAATTTTTTCATTAACGAATGTTTCTATGAGCGTTAACCATTGTTGTTTATTCCATCTACTCGGTGCAAATTCGGTGTAAAATTCATTACAGGCACTAATTAAAGCAATTTTAAATTTATTAGCGTTTAAATAATTGTCAATGCCTTGTAAATTAACAATGTTTCTTTTATCTTTATTTTGTTTTTCTTTATTTCGTTTTTCATATTTATTTATTAGGTGTCGATTTTCAACTGTTGATAGTGAATTGTTGACCATCAATTGTTGAGAATCAACAACGCAAGAATCCACAATTTTAGGATTATCAGCTTTTTTGAGTTGTTGATTTTCACCAATGGAAATTAAATGCGTAAAGCTTTCGGATATAGCGATTATTTTATATCCGCCTTGATTTATCTCTTCAATCATAGTTAAAACGTGACTATCGTCAAAAGCTACGTCACTGACGTTATAATAATACAAAGTCTTTTTCCCATCTCGATATTGAATTGTTACCCAGTAATTTTTCGCTTCCAATTCTTTAATTGCATTGGTAATCGGACCTCGACCAAACTTGCTGTACAATTGCATCTTACTGATTACCCAGCTTTCTGGTAATGACATTAAATGAGATATTAAACCGATTGAACGAATATCTTCAAGGCTTTGTAATGCTCCGTTGTGGATTTGAGCATAATCACTTGTTTTCCGTCTCTTAATAATTCCATTCATTTGGCGATTTCTCCTTTAGACTTCACCATAACAATCATGCTACAATGAAGTTGTAATTTTAGAAGAAACGTTCCCTTCTGGTCGGCAAACTGTGGGGGAACGTTTCTTTTTGTTTGTAAACTTTTACATATTAACACGAGCTTATTTTTTTCTAAATCTTTTTGTTAGCGGATTTTAACGCCCTCAACTCTGAGTTGGTTAAATCTGCTGAACTCAATTTTGAGTTGAGCTAAATCCACTGACCGCAATTTTGCGTTGAGTTCAATCAAAACCTTGTTCAATTGCCTGCTCTAAATCCTTTCCGTAAATTTCTACATATCGCTTTAAAATCTCAAGCGATTGGTGACCACTTAAACGCTGAAGAACAAATACATTTGTTCCTGCTTCAACTTTTAACCGACAAAATGTCCTACGAAAAGCATGAGGTGAAACTGATACTTGATTTTCAACCCCTGTCTCTTTGCCATAATGTTTTAATCGCTCTTGAACTGTTCTAGCTCCTAAAGGTTGATTTTCAATATTAATGAATAATAAATCATGGTCTAAAGCTCCACGTTCCTCGACATATGCTTTCAGAACCTGTTTTAAACGGTTTGTGAGTGGGATTCTACGAGCGTAACGGTTCTTGGCACGTTGGACATTGATTGCACCCTTTCCATCGAATGAAACGTCCTGTACACGTAGTGACGTTAGCTCGGTCAAACGTACCCCAGTGTGAGCGAAGGTTAACATTAGACTTAAATCACGTAAACCAACGAAGCTTGACACGTCTGGTGCGTTCAGTAAACGTTTCAATTGTTGCTTACTGAATGTCGCTCCTACTTCGTGCCTTTTCTTTAATTGCTGGATTCCATCAAATGGATTAGCGTTTATATACTTTTTCCGTAAGCAATAATTGAAGAATGTCCTTCCAGCTCGTAATCGTGAGTTAATGGTGTTGATTGCTCGTCCTAGTTCTTGCTGGTACTCAATAAAATTTTCAATGTGAACTATTTTTACTTTTCTAATGTCTGATAACGGAACTGATATTTCAGCAAATGCTCTGCCAATCTGTTTCAATTCTTTTTGATAAAATTTAACCGTTTCAGACGATAACCCTTTAATACGACAATGCTTGAAAAATTCTGTAGTGGCTTTTTGAAATGATGATGATTGCTCAATTTCTTCTAGCGTGGTTTCTAGTTTTTGAGCGATTGAAGTGGTGACGGTATTTCTTCGTTTCATGGCGATTCCCTCCCATTTTAATGGTCGAGGTTCGTCTTATAATTCGTGGTTGTTTTCGTGGTATTTATAGTTGAGCTGTCCCCATAAAAATGGACACAAAAAATGCCACAAACTCAGTAACAGAGCGGTGGCATTGTAAAGTTTATGATATGTAAATGTTTCACTTACGCTCGGCGTATCCGTTGCACCACGAGCGCTAAATTCTAACGACTTACATATTATATGCCAGTTTCCCGCACTTTGCAAGTAAAGATTTAGTTTAAAATTCTTAAAAATGGTTATGATGGATTAGGGAAAGTTGTCGAACAATTTTATAGTCAAATTGTTTGACCTTTATTGACCATCAGTGTATGATAACAATACATATTACTATTACCTTTACAATCAAAGGAGGAAGAAAAATGAATTTGATCCCTACAGTAATTGAACAAACAAACCGGGGCGAGCGAGCGTATGACATTTACTCCCGTCTGTTAAAAGACCGGATTATTATGCTGGGAAGCGCCATCGACGACCATGTAGCTAACAGCATTGTAGCACAATTATTATTCCTTGAAGCGGATAATCCTGAAAAAGATATTTCTTTATATATCAACAGCCCAGGCGGCAGCATCACAGCTGGTATGGCGATTTATGATACTATGCAATTCATCAAGCCAAAAGTTCAAACGATTTGTATTGGTATGGCTGCATCTATGGGTGCATTCTTACTTGCAGCTGGTGAACCAGGCAAGCGTTATGCCCTTCCAAATGCGGAGGTTATGATTCACCAACCACTAGGCGGTGCACAAGGACAAGCAACTGAAATTGAAATTGCTGCAAAGCGTATCCTCTTCCTTCGTGAAAAATTAAATGGTATTTTATCAGAACGGACAGGCCAGCCTCTTGAAGTAATTGCCAAAGATACAGACCGCGACAACTTCATGACTGCCGAACGTGCAAAAGAATATGGTTTAATCGACCACATTATCACACGTAATCTAATTGATGATGAGAAGAAAAATAAATAAGTAACAAAGAAGCAATCGGCATCGACCGGTTGCTTTTTTTATTCTTCTAAAAATAATAAAACAGCCGGTCCCATATGGAACCGGCCGCAAATATATTACTGTTCTTTTTGAATAAAATCAGCCAATGCTTCAATCGCGGATGCTTCATCGTCACCATCTGCCACGATATCAATCATGACACCAGAGCCAACCGCAAGACTCATTAAGCCCATAATGCTCTTCGCATTAACTTTCTTTCCATCCTTCTCCAGGAAAATATCCGCAGAGAACCGATTGGCTTCTTGGACAAAAAGGGCTGCTGGACGTGCTTGAAGACCAGTTTTCAATTTCACTTCTACTTGTTTCACTAACATTATACAATTCCTCCTCATGTTTTATTCGTCTATATTTCTTGAAGCTTATTCAAAAAATTTACTACCAGCTCATGTTATGGCTTTCACAAGATTACTTATGAAAGAATTTTCTATTCTGAGATCATCATATCCCCTATACGAAGCCTTTCCGCGATAGCATCAATTTTTCTCAAACGATGATTAATCCCAGACTTACTGATCGCACCGCCAGAAACCATTTCCCCCAATTCCTTAAGGGTTACATCGGTATAATTTAAGCGGAGTTCTGCAATTTCTCTTAACTTCTCAGGTAAAATTTGCAGACCGACTGTCTGGTCGATATAGCGTATATTCTCGACCTGCCGAATCGAAGCACCAATTGTTTTATTAAGATTGGCGGTTTCGCAATTTACAAGCCGATTAACTGAATTGCGCATATCACGAACAATTCGAACATCCTCGAAGCGTAGGAGTGCGTTATGGGCACCAACAATATTTAAAAACTCGGTTATTTTCTCTGCTTCTTTTAAGTAGGTAATATAACCTTTCTTGCGTTCAAGTGTTTTGCTATTAAGCCCAAATGTATTCATCAATTCGCATAAAGAATCATTGTGTTCTTTATAGAGCGAAGCAATCTCCAAATGATAGGAGGATGTCTCTGGATTATTGACAGATCCGCCTGCTAGAAATGCACCGCGGAGATAAGAACGCTTACAACATTTCTTCTTTACAAGTTCTGGTGAAATATCGTGAATAATCGTAAAACCTTCACCGATGATTTTGGTATCCTCGAGAATTTCCTTTGCTTGCTGGGATAAACGGACAATATAGACATTGTTTTTTTTCAAACGCATCTTCTTCCGAACAAGCAGCTCGACTTGGACATCATAACTCTTTTTTATTAATGTATAAATTCTTCTGGCAATCGCAGCATTTTCGGTTTGAATATCAACAACTAACTTTCGATTTGAGAATGAAAGGGAACCATTCATCCGAATGAGAGCTGATAACTCTGCTTGAATACAGCACGTTTTCACTTCTAAGTTAGTTAATTCTTTTTTCGTTTCCGAAGCGAAAGACATCCCTTTCCCCTCCATACTAAAAACACACTAGATTTATGCGTTTTTTAATAGTAACTATAATTACGTTTCATAACGCTTTTTGGTTTCAACTAAAAGCAAATTATATAAGATTTTTGCCACTTTTTTCGGGTCATGACGTAATGCGCCATTTTCTTGGTAAGCAATATCCGCATGAACCACTTCGAGCCCTAATTCAAACAGTTGCGGCAAATCGTAGACAACAGGATCGGCCAACTCTTCATTATAACGGAGCTGGATGTCCTGTGGAATTTCTTCATTATTCACAAGGATGGTATTAATAAATGCACAGCTCATATGATCATATAAGGCTTTTACATGATCACTTGCTGAAAAACCATGCGTTTCCCCGGCCTGGGTCATTAAATTACAGATATAGACCTTTTTGGCATGGGAGCGGCACAGCTCATCCCCGATTTTGGGAACGAGTAGATTTGGCAGAATGCTTGTATATAAACTTCCTGGTCCAATTATGATTAAATCGGCTTGACGAATCGCTTGAATAGTCTCTGGTAGAGGTCGAATATTCTCCGGCGTCATAAATACTTTTTTAATTCTTTTCCCAGAGTAGGGGATTTTCGATTCCCCTGAGACAATTGTCCCGTCTTCCATTTCCGCATGAAGAACAACACTTTGATTGGCTGCAGGCAAAACTTTGCCGTGAACATTTAAAATCTTGCTCATTTCTTGAATGGCGTGAACAAAATTACCTGTAATCGAGGTCATCGCCGCTAGGATTAAATTGCCAAGCGAATGTCCAGAAAGTTCATTCGATGTTTTAAATCGATGCTGAAACATTTCCTCAACGAGCGGTTCCACATCCGATAATGACGCTAACACATTGCGGATGTCACCAGGAGGAGGAATATGCAAGTCCTCACGCAAACGTCCTGAACTGCCGCCGTCATCCGCGACTGTCACTATGGCGGTAATATCGACTGGATACTGTTTTAATCCACGCAATAAAACTGGTAATCCTGTTCCCCCGCCTATGACGACAATTCGAGGCTGTCCGTAAATGCTCATGTAGTTTTTTCCTTTCTCCTCTCAATGTCACGATGAGAAATACATGTCTTGTAGTCCTTTTCGAAAAATTTACCTAGATACTCAGCCAGTGTTACCGAACGATGCTGTCCACCTGTACAACCAATTGCAATGACTAGCTGGGCTTTCCCCTCTCGCTTATAATGTGGAAGCATAAAGGAAAGCAGGTCGGTTACTTTTTCTAAGAACTTATGCGTTTCATTCCATTTTAATACATAGCCGGAGACATCTTCATCTAATCCTGTTTTAGGTCTCATATGCTCAATATAATGAGGATTTGGCAAGAAGCGCACATCAAACACTAGATCCGCATCAATGGGAATTCCATACTTAAAGCCGAATGACATGACATTGACTGTAAAGATTGATTGTTTATTCGCGGTAAATTCAGTTAATATTTTCTCACGAAGTTCCCTAGGTTTCATCAGGGAAGTATTGTAAATCACTTGAGCCCTGCCTTTCAGTTCTTCAAGAAGCTCGCGCTCAAGCGTTATACCTTCTAACGGCAGACCTGTCTGTGCGAGTGGATGTGACCGCCTTGTTTCCTTATATCTACGCACTAATGTGGAATCTTCTGCATCTAAAAATAAGATCCTCGGAGCTACCCAGGAGGTTTCTGCCAATTCATCTAATGCTTTAAAGAGATGATCAAAGAATTCTCTGCCCCGCAGGTCCATCACGAGAGCAACTTTATTCATCTTATTCCCGGATTCCTTCATAAGTTCAAGGAATTTTGGAAGCAGTGTTGGAGGCAGATTATCGACACAGAAGAACCCTAAATCTTCAAAACTTTGAATGGCAACAGTTTTTCCTGCACCAGACATTCCTGTAATAATGACCATTTGTATGTCATTTACCGCACCGGTACTCATGATTTATTCCCCCTATAAATTAGCTTGGATCTAATCGGTAACTGATTAGTTGAAAGTCTTTTGTATAAGTAAAAGTACCGTAAATAATTCCTTTTCCATGAATCATATAATCAAGAATATGATAATCGCCAGCGGCCATTGGCAAATTCTTCAATTGATCAATCATTTGCCACTCCAACTTGCCTTCCTCGGATTCGTCTAGATCGACTCCATCCGAATCAGTGGCCACAAATGTAAACATCATCCATTCTGAAAGCAATTGGTCATTTTCTTTCATAATCATTGTAAAAATCCCTTTTAATTGTGGATTTTTTAGATAGATTCCTGTTTCCTCACGATATTCCCTGATGCAGGAATCCCGGACAGATTCGCCTGGCTCCATTTTCCCGCCAGGAGCCACCCACCAGCCGCGGCGTGGCTTTTGCAGAAGCAATATTTTTCCGTCTCTAATCAATACACAATTGGTGACTCTTTGCACAGCATTCACCCTCTTTTACACAGCATCTGCATTTTAACAGCTCTCATTAGAGGCTTGGTCTTTTTCTATACAAACTCTCTCTGAGGCATGGCAATATTTCCTACTATAACTTTGAATTCATTCTTATTATTATACTATTTTTAGGATACAGTCACAATGAATACAAATTTGATATTTATGTTAAATTTAACAGTGGTTAGTTATGTTCTTGTAAAACATGGGGATATGAGCAGAAACCCCAAAAAAAAATAGCACAGGCTACGGGCCTGTGCATAAAAGAAATATATTTTTAAAGGGGGTCAATTACTGTTTCTATCATACCGTAACTATATTGCACAATTGTTACAGAAGAATTAAAACAGTTTTACGTTTTTAAATACCCCCTTCATATTTCTTTTTTAAGCTTTTGGCTTTGTTTAACTAGTCTGTTGATTTCCGTTTCAGTCGCTTCGCTTTCCGCGGGCGTTGCGGGGAGCCTCCTCGGCGCCTTTAGCGCCTGCGGGGTCTCCCCTGCCCCGTACTCCCGCAGGAGTCTTCGCGGCTGGAACGAAGGTCAACAGAGTGCAAATATCAACTTAAGCTTTAACACAATTTAACTTTTTTGTTTCATTCCCTCTTTAAGTTCTTCAATATAATGCTGGGCGCTTTGGGCTGCGATACTGCCATCCCCAGTCGCTGTTACAATCTGGCGCAGTGTTTTTTCACGAATATCTCCTGCAGCATAAATTCCCGGTACCCTTGTTTCCATCCGGTCATTCGTTTCAATATATCCATTATCATTGGTAATTCCAAGGCTCGTAAATGGTTTCGATAGCGGAACCATACCGATGTAAATGAAGACACCGTCAGCCGGTAATACTTGCTCTTCACCATTTTCGGTAGAAACGAGTGTGACACTGCCTACTTTGCCATCCTTGTCATTAATAGCCTTGATCGTGTGATTCCAAATAAAATCCACCTTCTCATTAGCAAAAGCACGGTCCTGAAGAATTTTTTGTGCACGCAATTCATTACGGCGATGAACGATGGTTACCTTGGAAGCAAAGCGGGTTAAGTACACACCTTCTTCAACAGCTGAGTCCCCTCCTCCAATGACGAATAATTCCTTTCCTTTAAAGAAAGCTCCATCACAAACCGCACAATAGGATACACCGCGGCCGCCAAGCTCTTTTTCCCCTGGAACGCCAATTTTCTTATATTCTGCACCCGTTGTAATGATGACCGCGTAGGCCTTGTATTGCTTGGAGCCTGCGACTACGATTTTATAATCGCCATGGTCTTGGATTTCTTTAATATCGCCATACGCATATTCAGCACCAAATTTTTTCGCATGCTCGAACATTTTAGTTGATAAATCTGGACCTAAAATACTTTCAAAACCTGGATAGTTTTCCACGTCCTCCGTATTGGCCATTTGTCCGCCCGGCATTCCGCGCTCAATCATTAATGTGGATAGGTTTGCTCGTGATGTATAAACAGCCGCTGTCATCCCCGCAGGGCCAGCACCGGCAATAATAACGTCATAAATTTTTTCATCTGACATGGTTTAAACACTCCCTATATAAAAAAAATACGATTAAGTAAGAATTATTGTTCCCTTACTTAATCGTATATAACAAATGTTTTATCGTCCACCAATTTGCTTAGTTCAAATATTTATTCACTATTTTCACATATTTACCAATGGTTGCGGATGAAATTCCATAACGATCGGCTACCTCTTGCTGTGAAACCTTTTCACTACGCAGTTTATGCCAAACATACTCGACGGCACCCGCCCAGGCACGTTTATTTTTCAATGGAAGGCTGTCTTTGGAAACCTCGACAAATACAGAAAACCACATCAAGTATAAACCGGACTCAATGGTGCCAATCGGTTGAAAGGTCTCATAAAAGAGTTCGGCCACTTCCTGTGCCTCGGCCGTCATCGAAGGTTTTCCCGAACGAATCAATGAGATATATTCCTTTTCCAAGGACGTAAATTTCTGATTTTGAAACAGTCGCTTGGAGGTGATGATTTCTTCCTTTTTACTCGATACAGTCGTGAGGAAAAGGGCAAATAAGCGTTCCTCCACATAGTCGCTGTCCAGTTTTTGAAAAATTGAACCGGAAAGGTCTTCAAAACCATTGGTTGGTGCATTTTCTTTGTTCCATGGTTCAGAGCCTTCTTTATCAGGATTAAGTTCCAGCACTTTTTTCCAGATATTTTTTGCGAACGTTTCATTGCCTGTGAAATAGGCAGAATGGGAAAGCCAGTAGTAAAACGGACTATCACCATCAAAGCCTTGCTTATATAATTTTTTCAACCATACATAGGCTAGGTCATATTCACCTACTAGAGCAAATGAGGCCCCCAGTTTGAATTGCTGTTCACTTAAAAGTGGTTGAATTTTCTTTAACATGTCAATCATACCGGCAACATCTTGTTCCTGCCCTTGATAATAGGCAAATACAAGCTGGTTACATAGGGCATGTAGATTACCTGGATTTCGCTCTAATACATCATCTAAAATGGATTCCGCCTTTTTTGTCTCCCCTAAATAAAAATAGGCGAGCGCCAAGTTGTTGTACGCTGACCAGTACTCTGGATAATCCTTGACGACATCTTTTAACAGTTCAATCGCTTTTGGAAAGTACCCTGACTCAAGCAGGTCACGAGCCTGTTCTTGTTTAACGATAAGGTCATCCTGCTGATACAGATCATCCTCAAGATCTTCTGATTCCAATGTAAGTACATCTAGTAAATCCTCAGTATCCTCGCTAAAGTCACCATCTGGATCTAGCTGTAAATACAGTTTGGCGTGGTGATACGCATCTTTAAAAAATCCCATATGGGCATAATTATTGGCCAAAAAGTAATGGCATTCCACCATTTCTTGATCTAGTTCTTCAAGGATGAGGTGCAAGAGCCGGTTGGAATGTTCAAACTCGCCAAGTTCTGTTGACACGATCGCCAACTGGCATATAATCATCGGTTCACCCGGCTCAAGCTGCATCGCTCGCCCAAGATATTTTTTTGCTTTTATAAAATCACGTCGATGGTATGCCTTTAAACCCTTCGTGAAATAATATTCCCCCGTAGGAACAAATGTAAGTAATTTTCCCATATGCTTTCTTGCTTTCGCGTCTTTACCCATGAAGTCCTCCACATTTTTAACATAACTAAGGTAGTATACCACACTAGGGAGATGTTCGAGAAGATACCAGAAAAAAAGCATAAAAAAACCAGTCGATTTACGACCGGTCCTTGTGTCTCTCTTCTAAAGTTCTCAAAACTTCCTTGAATGGAAGGCCTTGTTCAACGAGTAATACCTGCAAGTGATAAAGGAGATCAGCTGCTTCCCAACGCAGTTCCTCTGCGTCGCGGTTTTTCGCTGCAATAATTACTTCGGCCGCTTCTTCACCAACTTTTTTCAAAATCTTATCGACGCCTTTTTCAAACAAATAGGTGGTGTAAGCCCCTTCTGGACGCTCACGTTCACGGTCAACGATGACTTTTTCAAGCGATTGTAAGATCTCATAGTCTGCCAGACTTGATGTCCCCGTATAGCCTCTTTCTGTAAAACAGCTAACCGCACCAGTATGGCATGCCGGCCCCTTTGGATATACAAGGACTAATATTGCATCTTGGTCACAGTCATAGTTCATGCCGACTACGGTCTGTGTATTTCCGCTTGTTGCACCTTTATGCCATAATTCCTTGCGAGAACGGCTGTAGAACCATGTTTCGCCAGTTTCAATTGTTTTGGCGAGCGACTCCTCGTTCATATAAGCGAGCGTTAATACTTCTTTTGTTCCAGCATCTTGAATAATCGCAGGCACTAACCCTTTTTCATCAAATCGTACATTCATCGAACCGTCACTCCTTTTTCCCGTAAATAGCTTTTTACTTCATGAACAGATGTCTCTTTATAGTGAAAAATGGACGCAGCGAGAGCCGCATCTGCTTTTCCGGCTAAGAACGCTTCCTCGAAGTGTTCCGAATTCCCTGCCCCGCCCGAAGCAATGACAGGAATAGTTACCGCTTCGCTGACTGCCTTCGTCAGCTCCAGGTCGAATCCATTCTTCTCACCGTCACTATCCATGCTCGTTAGTAAAATTTCACCCGCACCCAGACGGGCAGCTTCGCTAGCCCACTCAACAACTAATTTGTCTGTCGGTGTTCTGCCACCGTGGGTGAATACCCGCCATGTTCCCACTTCTTCATCATATTTCGCATCGATTGCGACAACAATGCATTGCGAGCCAAAGTAGCTGGCACCTTCCTTGATCAGTACCGGGTTAAGGACCGCTGCCGTATTCAGCGACACTTTATCCGCGCCGGCACGGAGGATTCTTTTCATATCTTCCAATGCATTAATGCCCCCGCCTACCGTAAACGGAATGGCCAACTCAGAGGCGACCGCCTTTACGACTTCAACCATTGTTTTTCTGCCTTCAACAGAGGCAGAGATATCTAGAAAAACAAGTTCATCCGCTCCCTGTTCATCGTAAAAGCGCGCTAGTTCAACCGGATCACCGGCATCGCGCAGCTGCACAAATTGGATCCCTTTGACCACTCGGCCATCTTTTACATCCAGGCATGGGATGATTCTTTTTGTGAGAGTCATCGGGAGCCACCCACTTTCAGGGCCTCTTTTAGCGTAAAGCGGTTTTCATAAAGGGCTTTTCCGACGATTGCTCCTTGAATCCCTTGCGAAGCAATGGCTTGTAAGTCTGCTAGACTGCTCACTCCGCCGGAGGCAATTACATTTTTCCCCGTCACTTCAGCCATTTCACATACAGCGGCGATATTCGGACCGGCTAGTGTTCCATCCGTAGCGATATCCGTAAAAATAAACGTCTCCGCCCCGGCTTCTGCAAAGCGCTTGCCGAGATCGACGGCCTTTAATTCTGAAGTATCCAGCCAACCGTGTGTCGCGACATAGCCATTTTTAGCATCAATGCCGACGGCAATTTTCGCACCGTATTTTTTGATCATATCGATGGCAAATTCGGGGTTAGAAACTGCAATACTGCCAATGATGACACGGTTCACACCATTCTCAAGATAGTGAAGGATATCCTCCTCCGAGCGAATACCGCCGCCAATCTGAATATTTACATTTAACTTTTGCGCGGCTTCAATCACAAACCGGTCATTGACCCGCTTGCCATCTTTTGCCCCGTCAAGGTCCACCATGTGAATCCACTCGGAGCCGTCAGCTGCAAAACTTTTGGCCATATCAAATGGCGAGTCACCATAAATGGTTTCTTGGTCGTAGTCCCCTTGGAGAAGTCGGACGCACTTGCCGCCGCGCATATCAATTGCTGGATAAATCGTTAAACTCATCGGACTGCCTTCCTTTCCTCCACCATTTGTAGAAAATTAGCGAGCAGGGCCATGCCCAGCTTGCTGCTTTTTTCAGGATGAAATTGCATCCCAAATATATTATCTTTACCCACAACCGCAGATACTTGTTCGTTATAATTAGCCTTTGCCAGTAACACATCGGAGTTTTCCGCATCCACATAATAGGAATGAACGAAATAGACATAGTCCTCTTCTAAGTTTTTTAATAGCGGGGATTCTTGGACAAATTCAAGTCGATTCCAGCCCATATGCGGAACTTTGTAGGTCTGTCCTTCCGGCGTTTTCCCTGGAAAACGGCGAACACGGCCCGGTAACAATCCTAAACCTTCTGTCGGTCCATTTTCCTCACTTCGTTCAAACAGCAATTGCATCCCGAGGCAAATCCCAAGGAGCGGTTTACCTGATGCCGCAAATTCCTTAATCGTCTCTACTGGCAAACGCTCCATCGCATCCCGAAAGGAGCCCACACCTGGAAGAAGTAAAGCATCTGCCGCCAGCAGCTCACCCTTATCAGCCGAAATAAAATACTCAGCACCGAGCCGTTCCAATGCCTTGCTAACACTAAACAGATTTCCCATTCCATAGTCAACAATGCCAATCATCTAAAACCATCCTTTCACGGTGCCTATCCTTGGTGCCTGACACCTAAGTTATGTTTTTCACATGGTGCCTGACACCACTACACTACATACCATTACATTACACTACACTACTTTTTTCTAGAGCATTCCTTTTGTCGAGGGAATGCCTTTGATGCGCGGGTCGATGGTTGTTGCTTCGTCAAGGGCACGGCCGAGCGCTTTAAAGACGGCTTCGATCATATGGTGGGTATTTTTTCCGTAATGGACGATGACATGGAGATTCATCCGGGCCTCAAGTGCAAGCTTCCATAAAAATTCATGAACCAGCTCAGTGTCAAAGGTGCCCACTTTTTGTCCTGGGAACTCGGCACGCATTTCTAAATGCGGACGATTACTGAGGTCAACGACAACCTGTGCCAATGCTTCATCCATTGGTACAAAGGCATTCCCGTAACGCTTAATCCCGCGTTTGTCACCTAAGGCTTCACGTAAGGCTTGTCCAAGACAAATACCAATATCTTCTGTTGTATGGTGGTCATCAACTTCTGTATCCCCATTGGCATTCACTGTTAGGTTGAATTGTCCATGTTTTGTGAATAAATCAAGCATATGGGTCATAAACGGTACGCCCGTTTCTAAAGTAGACTGACCTTCCCCATCCACATCTAATGTTAATTGAATTTGTGTTTCATTAGTGTTTCGTTCAATACTTGCGATTCTTTCCATGAAATGGGACCCCCTATTTATTGTGCAGTACGATTATTTTATAATTTTCCGTCGTTTTTCAATCGGAATTCAACTGCCCGTGCATGGGCTTCAAGCCCTTCCTTCCGGGCAAACTCAGCAATCTTAGCCCCATTCTCAACCATCGCCTTTTGACTGTAGATAATCACGCTTGATTTCTTCTGAAAATCATCCACATTCAATGGACTAGAAAAGCGGGCTGTTCCGTTAGTTGGGAGAACATGATTAGGACCAGCAAAGTAGTCACCAACCGGCTCAGAGCTATAGCGGCCGATAAAAATGGCTCCTGCGTGTCGGATCTTCCCAAGCAGTTCGATCGCATCTTCTGTGATAATTTCTAAATGTTCCGGTGCTAATTGATTAACAGTTTCGATGGCTTCTTCGATTGTATCTGTTATGTAAATGGCACCATAATCCGCAATTGAGCGGGAGGCGATGTCTTTCCGTGGCAGCAGCTCGAGTTGCTTTTCCACTTCCAGGCTGACTGCTTCAGCCAGGGCACTCGAAGGAGTGACCAAGACGCTGCAGGCACGCGGGTCATGTTCTGCCTGTGACAGAAGGTCCGCCGCTACCTCGTCTGCTTTTGCTGTTTCATCTGCCAATATGGCAATTTCGCTTGGACCGGCAATCATATCAATATCCACATCCCCGAAAACCTCACGTTTAGCTAACGCCACGTAGATATTTCCGGGACCGGTAATTTTATCAACAGAGTTAATTGATTCGGTTCCATAGGCAAGTGCCGCAATTGCTTGGGCCCCACCCACTTTATAAATTTCCTCAACGCCCGCTTCCTTGGCTGCAACCAATACAGCTGCAGGTAATTGGCCTTGGTCGTCTGGCGGCGACACCATTACGATCCGCTTTACACCAGCGACTTTCGCTGGAAGGACGTTCATAAGGACAGAGGAAGGATACGCTGCTGTACCGCCTGGCACATATACCCCGACCGAATCGAGCGGTGTGATTTTTTGCCCTAGAACGGTTCCATTTTCCTCCGTTATCATCCATGATGGCCGCAGCTGCTTTTCATGAAACGAGCGAATATTTTCCGCCGCTTCTCGGACAATCGAGAGAAAACGCTCATCTACCTGTGTGTAGGCAGCCTCTATTTCTTTTTCGGTGACAGAAAAAGAAGATAAGCGCACACGATCGAATTTCTCAGTATATTCCCTTAATGCTTCATCGCCGCGCGTGCGAATCGCTGAAATAATTTCTTTGACTACGTTTACTTGCTCGGAGGTACCTGACTCGATTGATCGCTTTAACGAAACAAGGTCATTTACTTTTACTATTTTCATGTTAATTTTCCTCCAAAGAGACAACTTTACTAAGCCTTGTTACTAGTTCGTCAATCTTTGTATCCTTGATGCGGTAGCTGACGGGATTAACGATCAGTCGGGATGTGACATCCACAATCCTCTCATACTCAACAAGACCATTTTCCCTCATCGTTCGGCCGGTGGAAACAATATCCACAATCCTATCTGATAAACCAATGATCGGAGCAAGTTCAATTGAACCGTTTAATTTGATGATTTCCACCTGTTCTCCCTGTTCACGGAAATAGGCTTCAGCCACATTCGGGTATTTCGTGGCTACCCTAGGCGCCACATCATTCATTTTTGTGTTTGGCAAGCCGGCAACCGCTAAATAGCAGGCACTAATCCGTAAGTCGAGGAGTTCATAAACATCACGCTCTTCCTCCAGCATGACATCCTTGCCGGCGATACCGATATCGGCGACCCCATGCTCCACATAAGTAGGAACATCGGTTGGTTTCGCCAAAATAAATCGCAGCCCCTCATTTTCAACCTCGATGATTAATTTCCGCGAATCATCAAATTCAGGTGGAAGCTGATACCCAGCTTTCCGAAGCAGTTCAACCGCTTCTTCAAAAATACGCCCTTTCGGCATTGCAATCGTTAGTATATTATTCATCGGCACGCCCTCCGAGTAAGTAGGTAGTATCCGCAAATTTCTTTGTAAAGGCATCAAGGTTTTTGACGCCATTAATATCTTGGAGCACGGTCCGTTTTCCTTCGTTATGCATCTGTTCAGCTAATTGAAAAGCTTCCTTTCGGCGCTCCTGACTGAAAAAGATACAGGTTACTGTATTTTCGAAGTCGATGTTGCCCAGCGCCTCTAGCAGTCGGTCAAGATGTACCGCGAACCCGGTGGCACTTGCATTTTTCCCAAATTTCTCAATTAAGCTGTAGCGGCCGCCATTACCGATAGGAAAGCCAACATTCCCCGCGTAAACTTCAAATAATATTCCAGAATAATAGCTCATATGGCTGACGATGGTAAAATCAAATTTCACTTGATCCTCGACACCGTAATCGTTCAGACAATCCCTTAGTTCTTTTAACTGCAGAAGTGCAAGCTTGCCTTGTTCATTTTCAATTAAATCGAAGGCCTTGCCGATCACTTCGATTCCTCCCCTTAAGTCGAGGAATTGAAGAAGTCTTTGTTTATCAATTGATGATAAGGATAACGAGTTTACATGCTCGCGGTAACCGACATAATTTTTTTCATATAAAAATCTTCGTAACGAATTAGCCCGCTCATCCGTCCCAAGGATTTGTAAAAATAATTCCTGGGCAAAACCAATATGACCAATTGATACTTGGAACTGTGATAACCCTGCTTTTTTTAATGAAGAAATAAGTAAGGCAATCACTTCGCCATCGCACGAAACGGTTTCGTCATTTAGGAATTCCACGCCGATTTGTTCAAATTCAGCGGGGCGTCCGCCTTCACGCTGCTGAGCGCGGAACACGTTCGCTGAGTAGGCTAATCGAAGAGGCATATCATCCTGCAATAGTTTTGATGCGGCTACGCGGGCGATAGGCGCTGTCATATCAGGTCGTAAAACCAGTGTATGCCCTTGTTTGTCGAGCAATCGGAACAACTGGGCATCTTGAATGGCCGATGCCGATCCAACTGTTTCATAGTATTCCAGTGTAGGTGTTTCAATAAATTGGCAGCCCCAAAGTTTGATGGTATCTTCCATTAAAGTTCGAACACGGTGTTTTTTTTCATACAACTCTGGCAGCGTATCTCTCATGCCCAGGGGCTTTTCAAACATAAACAAGCGACTCATCCTGCTCATCCTTTATTTTAGATTACGTTATTTTAAAATTTTCAAAATACTTTAGTCTGCTAATGTGATAATGAATTAAAGTAGTTTTAGTTTACCCTTTGAAAAACTATTCGTCAATGAAAAAATCTGAAACTTTTGGGGAGGGATTCCGCAGAACTAGGATAGAATTCCGCCAATCTGTGGTAGGATTCCGCCAAACCTCGGCATATATCCGCCAACCTAGTATGGAATTCCGCCAAGTTTCTGAATTTTTCCGCGAAATAACATTTTAATTGTTAGTTTACTACAAAAAAAGCCTGGTTGCGAAAACCAGACTTAAAAAAATTCCACTATATTATTTTCTCCGTCCATAAATCGAATCATCGGCCCAGCGCTCGGCCAACTCTTCCTTTGTATAAATGACCCGCATTGGATTCCCGCCAACAAACGCCCCTGGAGGAACATCTTTATGGACAAGGGTCCCAGCTGAGACAATGGCCCCATCTCCAATCGTAATCCCTGGAAGGATCGTGGAGTTCGCACCAATCATCACTTCACTGCCAATCACCACAGGACCAAGCCGGTATTCTTTAATTAAATATTCATGAGCTAGGATGGTCGTGTTGTATCCAATCACCGTATTTCGGCCGACACTGATTTTTTCTGGAAACATTACATCAAGCATAACCATTAATGCGAAGGATGTTTGTTCGCCCACCTCAAGCCCAAGGAACACCCGATACAGCCAATTTTTCATCCCTAAGAATGGCGTGTAGCGGGCTAATTGAATCACAATAAAATTCTTAACAACTTTCCAAAAAGGCACGGTCTTATAGACGTGCCATAAAGAGTTCGCTCCTTCAACCGGATAGCGGGTCGTATTCCTCATCTTTCTCACTCTCCGAGGATAGGTAATAGGTCAGCCATGTTCTCTAGAATATAATCGGGTTCATATTTGGCAATATACTCTCTGCCTTTAATCGACCAGGCACAGCCAGCCGTTGCGGTACCTGCATTTTTCCCTGCTAAAATATCATGGTAATTATCGCCAACCATCATTGTCTCTTCCGGGCTAGAATCCAGTTGTTCCAATGCCTTAAAAATAGGCTCAGGATCTGGTTTTGTCTTGCTGACATGATCGTAGGCAACAATCACTTCGAAATAGGATTCTAGGTTCATAAGATGAAGTCCCTTCATCGTCACATCATGACGTTTTGTCGTGACGATTCCCAGCTTGTAGCCCTTTTCTTTTAAGGTTCGCACCGTTTCCAAGACCCCAGCAAATTCCCGCACCAAATTATCATGGTTGCTTATGTTAAAGGCCCGATATTCTAAAATCATCTCTTCCACCCGATCTGGATCGATGGTGCCAAACGCTTCGTGCAGTGTCGGTCCCATAAACGGCAATACATCCTCACGCTTGTACTTGTTTGGATAATATTTTTCCAATGTATGCAGGTAGGATGTAATAATTAATTCATTCGTATCAATTAAAGTCCCATCTAAATCAAAAAGAACGGTCGTAATTTTATTCGTCATTGGTTGCTTCCTTTCTCTCACACGGTTAACTATTTTCTTGATCTAAATATCGCTTATCGGTCAATTGTTTCGTGCGGCGATACATAAGAATGGCCAGCGCTCCCACCACTAATGCAATCGAAATTGTTTGTGCCATCCGGAGGCTGCCAAGCATTAAGCTATCAGTTCGTAAGCCCTCGATGAAAAAACGGCCAACTGAATACCAAATCACATATGTAAGGAATAATTCTCCGCGGCGGAAGTTCACCCGGCGCAGGAATAATAATAGGAAAAAGCCAGCAAAGTCCCAGAGTGATTCATACAAGAATGTTGGGTGATAATACGTTCCATTAATATACATTTGATTAATAATAAATTCCGGTAAATGCAAGTTTTCAAGGAATGCTCTAGTTACTTCCCCGCCATGCGCCTCCTGGTTCATGAAATTTCCCCAACGGCCAATCGCTTGTCCAAGAATAATACTCGGTGCGGCAATGTCGGCAATTTTCCAAAAGGAAATCCCGCGTTTTTTGGCAAACACATATGTGGTCAGTACGGAACCAATCAAGGCACCATGGATAGCAATCCCGCCATTCCAAATTTGCGGGATATCCGCCGGATGGTTGACATAATACTTCCATTCAAAAATCACATAATAGATACGTGCAGATATGATGGCAATGGGGATAGCCCATAGCATTAAGTCAGCAAACGTGTCTTTCTCTAACCCTCTGCGATTACCCTCCCTGATGGCAAGGTACAAAGCAAGGGCCAAACCTGAGCCAATAATAATCCCATACCAATGCACTGAAATCGGTCCAAGTGAAAAGGCAATTGGATTTAGCGGTTGAATAGATTCGTTCATCTCTCTATCTCCTCTTCCCCTTAAATCTCGTCGTGATCGCCGTCTTCAATCACATCAGACAGACGCTCAGTAAATTGCTGCGCAGCATTCACACCCATTCTTTTTAGACGGAAATTCATCGCAGCCACTTCGATAATAACAGCAAGGTTTCGCCCTGGACGAACAGGGATTGTCAACTTTGGTATATCCGTGTCAATGATTCTCATTTTCTCTTCATCTAAACCAAGGCGGTCATATTGCTTTTTTGAATCCCAAATTTCTAGATTCATAACGAGGGTAATCCGTTTATTACTGCGAACGGCACCAGCTCCGAATAGAGTCATCACATTGATGATCCCTAAACCGCGGATTTCTAGTAAATGCTCGATTAAATCGGGAGAAGATCCCACTAATGTATCCTGGTCTTCCTGGCGAATTTCGACGCAATCATCCGCGACCAGCCTGTGGCCGCGCTTAACCAATTCTAAGGCCGTTTCACTTTTACCGACACCGCTTTTTCCGGTAATTAATACCCCGATTCCGTAAACATCAACCAATACGCCATGGACAGCAGTAGTTGGTGCCAGCTTACTTTCCAGGTAATTTGTCAGGCGGCTGGAAAAACGGGTGGTCTTCATGCCCACACGTAAAACTGGAACAGATTCACGTTCGGACGCTTCAATCAGCTCTTTTGGTACCTCGATATCTCGGGTGACAATAATCGCTGGAGTGATATCGGTGCATAAACGTTCCATTCTTGAAGCACGTTCAGCGTCAGACAGCATTCCAAAAAAGGAAAGCTCGGTTTTACCTAAGAGCTGAATTCGTTCAGCTGGATAAAATTCAAAATATCCGGCTATTTCAATTCCTGGACGTGAGATATCACTCATAGTGATGGGACGGTTAATTCCCTCTTCGCCGCTAACTAATTCAAGTTTAAACTTCTCGACTATATCTTTGGTACGTACTTTTGGCAACGAAACATCCTCCTCAAACGGATTAAGTTTATTCTAAAAATTCCATTTCCACTTATTTTAGCATTTTTTATTAAATTACCATACTTTCATGTCTAAAAAATTAGCATACTGCTGCTTGGGTATTTCTACCATATTAATAGGGTGCCCACTTTTTAAAGCGGGCACCCTGGTATTAACTATTAATCCTTGGATTTCCTTGCTGGCTGGAGCAGTGTTTTTTGAATGATCAAGTTTACAAGTGACATCAGGATAGCAAAGAAGAAGGCCATCCCAAAACTGGAAATCTCAAAGGCTTCGCCCATCAAATAATCTGTCAGCTCCAGCGTAATCGCATTGATCACAAATAGAAACAGCCCCAATGTTACGACTGTCACTGGCAGGGTGAGCAGAATCAGGATCGGTCGTACCAAAACATTTAAGATGGATAATAAAATGCTTGCCTGAAGAGCGGCCATAAATCCTGTTAATTGAAAGCTTTCGTGAAAATAACCTGCTAGTGCCATAAACAACACCGCATTAATCAAACACCCAATCAGCCATCTCATTTTTCGGCATCTCCTAGTAATTATTCTTGTGATTTGTGAATTGTGATGGAACCCGTTTTTGTGTCTGCATAGATTTTCATCATTTTATCAGGATGATTAATGGATTTAAAGCGAAGCGACTTTTGAATCATTTCACTCTTCTCTTCCAGTACTTGAACACCAACAAGCTCTACATTAAATCCGCCAATATTCGTCTTCAATTCCCCATTTACCGGCAGATTATCTGGGATGTAAAGGTCGATTCCACCCGTTGTCGCTTTTACTTGAATCAACTCGGTGCGACTGCCACTGATATTGCAGCTGATATTCCCGTGAAAGGACTGCGTTCCCACCCTTTTAAAGTCACCATCTAGTTTGATTGCCCCGTTAATAGTCTCCGCTTCGAGGTCATCGAACAAACTGCCGATAATTTTAATTTTTCCGTTTGCCGTTTCCACATCTGCTTTATTACCATGAACTCGGTCAAGGTTTATTTTTCCATTAGCGGTTTTGACCCTTAGGTCAGCAACATTGATATCTTCTCCGCTGACTGCTCCATTAAAAATTCTGATGCGCATACGGTCATACTGAGCTTTTGGTACAAAAATGGTTGAGTCTGCCTTCATCCATTTTTGCTGGGTTATAAAACATAATTTTTGATTTTCCACTGAAAAAATCGTGTCTCTTAAAAAGTTCTGCCTTGCTTGGTCTGAGTTTTCAACCCGAAATACCTTCGCTTGACATTCAATCCTCACATCCGGTTGGTCCCAAGCCGCTAGTTTAACGGAACCATTCGCCACGTCAATATCGACCTCTTTCAGATCGGCATCACCCTGGTGAAAAATATGGGAGATCTCTACTGATTGACCAAAGTTCAAATCAAAATCAAAATCTTTGATTTTTTTTAAGGCAGAATCGACAAAATCAAAAATCTTTACCTTGGTCGATTGGAATTTCGCCTGAAAAGGATCTTCCTTCTTGGCTTCCTCGAAATTTACAACGGTGGAAAGCTCATTCACGATGTCCTCCTGCTTCTGCTCCATCGTTTTTTGTGCTTTTTCTAATTCATCCAGCAAGGAGACAGCTTCTTCGACGGTCAATTTTCCTTCTTCAACCATTTTTAATATCCGCACTTTTTCCTCTTTCATGATTCCCCACCTCAGCATCAAAAAATTTGTGTCACTTTATGCTTATTCAGTAATGATTATTATTATCCTTTATCTATTATTTACGAAAAAGGAAGCTGATTAGTTTCGTAATTTTTTAATTAAGACCAAGCAGGATTTTTTTGATCCAGAGTGCCGAGGGGGGGATTTCGCCGATTGGAGCTGGAATTTCGCCAACTTGAAGCGGCATTTCGCCGAACTCGGAACAGTTTTCGCCGATTGGCACCATAATTTCGCCAATGACAAATTTACAGACTTCCTTAACCGAAAAATGACATAAAAAAAAGAGCCTAAGGCTCTTTTTATGCTTTTATAGCACTCTTATCTTCTACTTGCTGTTTCATCCGAAGGCGGTCCCGCTCAAGAATCGGCTTTAAGTATTTTCCCGTGTGCGATTCCGGAACTTCCGCCACTTTTTCAGGTGTTCCCGTGGCGACGATTGTTCCGCCTTTATCTCCGCCTTCTGGTCCTAGATCGACGAGATAATCGGCTGCCTTAATAACATCGAGATTATGCTCAATCACTAGGACAGTGTCGCCATTTTCAACTAAGCGCTGCAGCACAACAAGCAAACGAGAAATATCATCGACATGAAGACCTGTTGTCGGTTCATCGAGAATATAGAAGGATTTTCCTGACGATCGGCGGTGCAGTTCTGATGCTAATTTGACACGCTGCGCTTCCCCTCCGGATAGAGTTGTTGCCGGCTGACCTAGTTTAACGTAGCCAAGGCCGACATCCAAGATGGTTTGCAGTTTACGGCTGATTTTCGGAATGTTCTCGAAAAATTCTACTGCCGCTTCCACGGTCATATCGAGAATGTCCGAAACATTCTTCCCTTTGTACTTTACTTCTAACGTTTCACGGTTATAACGTTTGCCATGGCAAATTTCGCAAGGTACATACACATCTGGCAAGAAGTGCATTTCAATTTTAATGATTCCATCGCCGCGGCAGGCCTCACAGCGGCCGCCCTTCACATTAAAACTGAAGCGTCCCTTTTTATAACCGCGGACCTTCGCCTCGTTTGTGTTCGCAAACACATCACGAACATCATCAAAAACACCCGTATATGTTGCTGGGTTCGAACGCGGTGTTCGGCCAATTGGCGATTGATCGATGTCAATGACTTTCTCTAAATAATCGATGCCTTTAATACTCTTATGTTCACCAGGCTTTGTTTTTGCATGATGAAGCTTTTGGGCAAGGGATTTATGTAAGATCTCGTTAATAAGGGTACTCTTCCCAGAACCAGACACACCTGTGATTGCAATAAACATCCCAAGTGGCAGCTTCACATTGACATTTTTTAAATTGTTTTCAGATGCACCCTTGATTTCAATAAAGCGGCCATCCGGCTTGCGTCGTTCTAAGGGAAGCGGGATAAACTTCTTCCCGGATAAGTATTGACCTGTTAATGAATGGGGATCTGCCATGACTTCGGCTGGTGTTCCAGCAGAAACGATTTCTCCGCCATGAACCCCGGCACCCGGACCGATATCAATCAGGTAATCGGCCGCAATCATCGTGTCCTCATCATGCTCAACCACAATCAAAGTGTTGCCGATATCGCGCATATTTTGCAGCGTTCCAATTAAGCGGTCATTATCCCGCTGATGTAATCCAATCGACGGTTCATCCAAAATATAGAGAACACCAGTTAAACGCGAACCGATTTGTGTGGCTAAGCGAATCCGCTGGGCCTCCCCGCCTGACAGCGTACCAGCTGTCCTGCTCAATGTTAAATAATCGAGACCGACATTAATTAAGAAGCCAAGCCGCTCACTGATTTCATTGAAGATCAGTTTAGCAATTTGCATTTCTTTATCGGAAAGCGTTAATTCTGCAAAAAATTGATTGGCCTCTTCAATGGAAAGGTCGGTTATTTGGGCAATATGGCGGCCATTAATAAGGACGGCCAAGGTTTCTTTTTTCAATCGATAGCCCTTACAGGTTGGACATGGTTTTTGACCCATATATTTTTCCATTTGCTCCCGGATATAATCGGAGCTAGTTTCTTTATAACGACGCTCCACATTTCGGATAACGCCCTCAAATTCAATATTCCCCTCGCGGACTTGACCAAAATCATTTTCATAGCGGAAATAGATTTTTTCACGGCCGCCTCCATAGAGAACTTTTTCCAAAAGGTGCTCCGGGATATCCTTCACAGGAATATTCATATCTACACCGAAGTGATCACATACTGCCTCAAGCAGCTGTGGGTAGTACTGTGAGCTGGTCGGTTCCCACGGCGCAATCGCATGCTCCTTCAGTGTCAAGTCGCGGTTGGGGATGACAAGTTCCACATCGACTTCGAGCTTAGAACCGAGTCCGTCACATTCAGGGCAGGCACCAAACGGACTATTGAACGAAAACATCCGCGGCTCTAGTTCTCCAATCGAAAAACCACAATGCGGACAGGCATGATTTTCACTGAACAACAGTTCTTCTTGCCCAATCACATCGACGATGACCTTTCCTTCGCCTAGTTTTAGTGCCGTTTCGAGAGAATCAGCAATCCGTGCTGAGACCCCTTCCTTGACGACAATCCGGTCAATAATAACTTCAATCGAATGCTTTTTATTTTTCTCTAACTCAATCTCATCGCCAAGGTCGAGCATTTCCCCGTCGACACGGACGCGGACAAAGCCTTGTTTTTTAATGTCTTCGAGCACCTTCACATGCGTTCCCTTTCGGCCTGACACCACCGGGGCTAGGATTTGCATTTTGGTCCGTTCGGGGTATTCTAAAATCCGGTCAACCATCTGCTCAATCGTCTGTGAGGAGATTTCAATTCCATGGATTGGACACGTTGGATGCCCGACCCTTGCATATAATAAACGCAAATAATCATAGATTTCTGTCACCGTACCGACCGTCGAACGGGGGTTACGGCTTGTTGTTTTTTGATCGATGGAGATTGCCGGGGAGAGACCCTCAATGGCATCCACATCCGGTTTATCCATCTGGCCTAGAAATTGCCGTGCATAGGCAGAAAGGGATTCGACGTATCGTCTTTGCCCCTCGGCATAAATCGTATCAAAGGCGAGCGAGGACTTCCCAGACCCGGAAAGTCCTGTTAAGACAACAAGCTTATCTCTCGGAATGGTGACATCAATATTTTTCAAATTGTGGGCTCTAGCGCCTTTCACAATCAGTTTTTCCATTGCCATTTATACGTCATCCTTCCGCTTTCAATTCCAAAATTAAATCACGAAGCTCAGCCGCACGTTCGAAATTAAGCGCTTTGGCTTCGACCTTCATTTCTTTTTCCATTGTGGCAATTAATTTTTCTCTTTCTTTCTTGTTCATCTTACTAAATGATGCCGCTGGTTTGTAATCTTCCTGCTCCTCAGCAGCATGTGTAGCACGGATGACGTCACGAATATCTTTTTGAATCGTCATTGGGACAATTCCATGCTTTTGGTTGTACTCTTCTTGGATGGCACGGCGGCGCCTTGTTTCTGTGATCGCTAATTCCATGGAATTCGTGATCTTGTCGGCATACATGATGACATGTCCCTGGGCATTCCGGGCGGCACGGCCAATCGTTTGGATTAACGAACGTTCCGAACGAAGGAAGCCTTCTTTGTCGGCATCAAGGATTGCAATCAGAGAAACCTCAGGAATATCCAGGCCTTCCCGAAGCAGGTTAATCCCAATGAGAACATCGTATTTACCGAGACGCAGTTCCCGAATAATTTCAATCCGCTCGAGCGTCTTTACCTCCGAATGCAGATATTGTACTTTAATGCCGATTTCCTTCAAGTAATCTGTTAGATCTTCGGACATTTTTTTCGTCAAGGTGGTCACAAGGACACGTTCATTTCTCCGTATCCGTTCGTGAATTTCGCCAATCAAGTCATCAATCTGCCCTTCAATTGGACGAACCTCAATCGTAGGGTCTAATAGTCCTGTCGGGCGGATAATTTGTGAAACCATTTCCGGTGTATGTTCCAACTCGTACGGCCCAGGTGTGGCCGAAACATAGATGATATTGTGAATATGCTTTTCAAACTCATCAAACATTAACGGCCGGTTATCAAGGGCCGATGGCAGACGAAAGCCGTGATCCACAAGGACCTGTTTCCGCGCTTTATCTCCATTAAACATGCCTCTCACTTGCGGCAAAGTAACATGCGACTCGTCAATCACCATCAAAAAGTCCTTTGGAAAATAGTCAAGCAAGGTATATGGAGTGGATCCTGCTTCTCTTAACGTTAAATGGCGTGAATAATTCTCAATCCCTGAGCAAAAGCCCATTTCCCGCATCATTTCTAGGTCATAGCGTGTCCTTTGTTCAAGACGCTGAGCTTCGAGCAATTTATTATCCTCGCGCAGTTCTTCGAGACGTAGTTCTAGTTCTTTTTCAATATTTTCAATCGCAATTCTCAGCTTTTCTTCCCTTGTAACGAAGTGGGAGGCAGGGAAAATCGCGACATGTTCCCGTTCACCCATAATCTCGCCTGTGAGCGCATCGACTTCACGAATTCGATCGATTTCATCACCAAAAAACTCGACACGAAGGCAATGCTCGTCACGAGAAGCAGGGAAAATCTCGACCACATCGCCACGGACACGGAAGGTTCCCCGCTTGAAGTCAATATCATTTCGGTCATATTGGATATCGACTAAACGACGTAACAGCTGATTGCGCTCTATTTCCATTCCTGTTCGAAGCGATAGCACCATTTCTCGATATTCTTCCGGAGAACCCAAACCATAAATACAAGAAACCGAGGCAATTACGATCACATCTTTCCGTTCGAAGAGGGAAGATGTCGCTGAGTGGCGCAATTTATCAATTTCATCATTGATACTGGCATCTTTTTCAATGAATGTATCCGTCTGTGGAACATAAGCTTCTGGCTGAAAGTAGTCATAGTAACTGACAAAATATTCAACCGCATTGTTTGGAAAAAATTCTTTGAACTCACTGTAGAGCTGTCCAGCGAGGGTCTTGTTATGAGCGATAATAAGCGTTGGTTTATTTACCTCTTTAATCACATTTGAAATTGTAAATGTTTTTCCCGTACCTGTCGCACCAAGCAATGTCTGTTCTTTTTTATTATTCTTGAGCCCGTCAACTAATTGTCTGATCGCCTCCGGCTGATCCCCTTGCGGCGAGTATTTTGACACTAATTCAAATTGATCTTTCACGAATCTTCCCTCCCGTAAAATCAATCACTTTTCAGCATATGTACCTTGTTATGGACCGGGATGGATGCTTTCAAGTGTATCCTCTCAAATTCATATCTACATTTTACCACATTCCCCTAAAAACAAACCAATAATATGCGAACGAATATTCGATTTCATTAAAAAAGCCTGTCATTTTACTGACAGACTTGGATTGTTTCGATGCTTAGGTCTTCTTCAATGCTCTTTGCCTCATTTTATCAGCCAGCCAAAAACCGGCAGTTAACGAAAAAGCATCCACCACGATAATCATAAACGTGTTGGTATAACCTTTATATACTGAAGTGGCAATGAGAGCCACAGTCAAGATGAGCCCAATCACTCGATTATAAGTGACACGTGTAAAAAGCAAGACGAGCAGCCCTGGAAGAATAAGCGCTGAGAAAATTCGAATAACGGTTTCCAATGAGTACACCTCATTCAATTCATACTATTCATTTATTCTAAAAATTAATTCACAAAATTGCAACATATAAGATAGTTAGTTGGAACGGCCATACCAAAGATCCTTTGCTTATTTTTCCATACTAACATGCATTTCCCCTTCTTTGGGCTGAGTAAACAGGCTAGTGACTACAAAGCCAAATAGTGAAAGGAGAATCGGGAAGACCACTGTGTGAAACCCGAATGGATTCGGATAAAATTGATCTAATAAAATATAGGACCCCATCCCTAAAATCATCGAAGTGATAGCCCCATGTTTATTGCCCTTACTCCAATATAGTCCTAAAACCACTGGCCAAATAAAGACCGACTCAAGCCCTCCAAAAGAAAATAGATTCAGCCAAACAATCAAATCTGGCGGACTTAAGGAGAACAATATGACAATAATTCCAATAATCGCAGTTACGCTAAAACTAACCTTTTTCACAAGATCATTCCCTGCGTCCGGCTTGATGTAATTTAAATAGACATCTTTCACTAAAGCAGAGCTAACCAGAATCAATAAGGCGTCCACAGTCGACATAATCGCAGCCATTGGCGCAGCAAGAACAATACCTGCCGCATATGGCGGCAGTACTTTCATCGATAACATCGGCATAACCGTATCCCCAATTTTCACACCTGGGAGAACGGGTCTGGCGAACACGCCAATGAGATGCATACCAAGCATGATAAACCCGACCACAATAGTTCCAATAATAATCGCACTGTGCATCGCCTTTGAATTTTTATAGGACATCGCTCGGACGGCAATTTGCGGCAAACCGACGACACCAATCCCTACTAAAATCCAAAAGGAAGAAACGAAGGTTGGTGTCAAACTCCGCTCAGCCCCAAAGGGACTGATTAAATTAGGATTTTCTGCTGCCAAGTCTGAGATAATCTTTGGGATTCCTCCACCAGCCTTAATCGTTGCGATTAAAAGGATTAATGTTCCTCCAAACATAACCACACCTTGGATGGTATCCGTAATGGCAACCGCTCGAAAGCCGCCGACAATCACAAAGACGAGAACCGAAAAGGCAAAGATTAATAGAGCGGTCGTGTAGGGTAATCCTGTTAAACTTTCTACCAAACGTGCTCCGCCAATCCATTGCGCGGTCATCGATGAAAATAGAAAGATAATGATACTCGCTGCTGACATCAACACAACAGCTTTACTTTTATACCTCTCTTTTAAAAAGTCTATCAATGTGATTGCTTTGTATTGACGAGAAATAATGGCAAACTTCTTACCCAGGACCATTAATGTAAAATATCCAGTGGCTAATTGGGCCATGGCTAGGAGAACCCAGCCTAATCCTTGCGTATAAGCTACACCTGGACCACCGATGAAACTGCTGGCACTGCCATATGTCGCCACCATCGTCATTGCCAATATGAAACCGCCCATTTGACGTTCCCCTAGAAAGTACTCCTCTAAGAATGAATGAGATTTAATGACAAATTTATTTGACCACATGCCAACAGCAAAGATAATGAATAAGAAAATTAAAAGCGGCGTAATGACGGCCCAATTCATTTGATATCCCCCTCTTCTTCGTCAAAGGGAACATCCTTGAATAATACCTTTACCGTAAAAATAACGAGAATAACCATCATAACAAAACCTACGATACAACTATAAAAAAACCAAGCAGGCAACCCCCATATGTATGTGTAATTTTCTACTTTGGTTGAACCGAGACTATAGGCAAAGCCATACCACCAAAGAAAATTAATTAAAACAAGGATTATTCCAATCACAGCTTCCCTGTGAGCAATTTTGAAACGCTTGTCTTGTGGATAACCACTTTTCTTCATTGTCTTCCTCCTAGCTGAAAACTCATCTGTCATATTCATGTTATTTTTAACTAATAAAGAAAAAATAACCAATCTAATCCTAAATGAAAATGAAAAAACACGCAAAGAAAAAAACCTATCTGTTTTGCGGATAGGTTTTTGGGAAGGATGTATTATTTAATTACATGTCCCATGCGGGCTAGGGCAGCCGTTTGCTTCTTTTTCTACTTGGATGGTGCTGTGTTCGATGTGAAATTGGTCGTGAAGAATCTTTTGGGATTGGGAGAGGATGTCATCATGAACACCGTTATCTAGTATGGAAATATGGCAGCTCAAGACGGGATACCCAGAGGTAATTGTCCAAATGTGCAAATCATGGACTTCCTTTACGAATGGGATCTTTTTAAGTTCCTCTTTCACATGACTAATATCAATCTGTGATGGCGCCCCCTCCATTAAGATATGAAACGAGTCCTTCATCACCCTGTACCCACTGAGGAGAATCAAGACAGCAACAATGACACTCGCGATTGGGTCGGCAATCCCCCAGCCAAAAAACATAATCAATAATGCAGCAATAATCGCTCCCACCGATCCCAGCATATCTCCTAGGACATGCAAGAAAGCACTTCTGACATTCAGGTTTTCGTCCTTGTCACCCTTCATTAATATCCAAGCAGCGATAATGTTTACAATCAGCCCCGTCACAGATATCATCAGCATTCCAGTACTTTGCACCTCTGGAGGATCGAAGAAGCGTTGGAACGCCTCAAAAAAGATATAGATGGAAATAACCACAAGTGTTAAGCCGTTCAGGGCAGCAGCAATAATTTCAAAGCGTTTATAGCCATACGTCTTTTCCTGCGATACCTGTTTCTCACCGAGCTTGATGGCAAAAAAGCTTAACCCCAGTGCGGCCGCGTCACTCAGCATATGCCCTGCATCTGACAAGAGCGCCAAACTGTTTGTCAACAGCCCTCCAATTACTTCCACGATCATAAAGGCTGCAATTAATAGGAAGGAACTCAACAATGCATGTTTATTACTCGTATGTGAATGACCATGTGAATGTCCGTGCGAATGGCCATGTGAATGACCATGATGATGATGACCCATGTTAATCCCCCCCGAGCTCTCTGATTAGAGTGGCTCATTTATTTATCTTTTTCTAAATCGAAAATATTACGATTAACGCTAGTGTTTTCTATTCTTAATATTTTGATGTATGCCTCTAAAACGGCCGGTATAACCGCCCGAAGAGACCGTCATCATTCAAACCACCATTTGATTATATGATATTCAAATGGTGGTTTGATTGTCAATCATTTTCCACATTATTCATTTAAAAAGAAAGCGTTCGTTTCCTTGATTAAAATTTTTAATTTTCCCACTATTAACAGAGCTATTGTATTCAATAATGTTATAGCGTTATAATATGTTAGTGTAATAATACGGTAACGTGCTAAAGTAAATTATTAATAGATAAGGTGGTAGTATGAATATGAAACGTATATCAACGATTGTTTTAGTCATAGCAGCATTATTCTCCATCCTTACGGGTTGTTCCTCTAAAACATCTGAAGCAAAGGACAACACGTTGGTCATTGGGATCGATGATAAATTTGCTCCAATGGGGTTCCGGGATAAAGATAACAAGATTGTTGGTTTTGACATTGATTATGCCAGTGCAGCGGCCAAAAAAATGGGGAAAAAGGTAAAGTTCCAACCGATTGATTGGAGTACAAAAGAAGCGGAACTTAGCAGTGGAAGAATTGACCTCATTTGGAACGGATACACTATTACAGATGAACGTAAAAAGAAAGTTCTTTTCACAAAGCCATACTTAAAAAATGCCCAAGTGGTTGTGACAAAGGCTGATTCAAAGCTAACTAAATTAAACGATTTAGCGGGTAAAGTAGTCGGCCTGCAAACACTGTCTTCCGCATCGGATGCTTTAGATGCTTCACCAATCAAAGCAAAAATAAAGACCGTAACCGAGTTTTCAGATAATGTCCAAGCTTTAACCGATTTAAAGAGCGGCCGGTTGGATGGAGTCGTTATTGATGAAGTTGTCATTGATTATTATATGTCGAAAGAAAAAGAAGCCTTCAAGATTCTTAATGAATCATTAGCTCCTGAAGAATACGGAATTGGTGTTAAAAAAGGGAATGAAGACTTACTGAAAGACCTGCAAAAAGCACTCGACGAGATGAATGAGGATGGCACATCTGCCCAAATTTCGGAAAAGTGGTTTGGTGAAAATAAAGTATTAAACTAATAACGAATATAGAGCGAACAGGATTTCCATAGGGAACCCTGTTTTGCTTTTGGAGGAAATCAAATGTCTGTTGATTATCTAATTTCCATACTAAAACCGATGCTCGAAGGGGCACAGATGACCATCCTCTTGTTTTTGATTGCCATTGTCGTGTCCATTCCGCTCGGGTTTGTTTTAACGCTAGCTGTCGGCAGCCGTTTTAAACCACTCTCCTTGCTTGCAGAAGGCTATATTTATGTGATGCGTGGAACACCGCTGCTACTTCAATTGTTATTTATCTGTTTTGGGCTGCCGATGATTCCAGTGGTTGGTGAATATTTAGTATTGGATCGCTTTGTTGCTGCCTGTATCGGTTTCATCTTGAACTATGCCGCTTATTTTGCTGAAATCTTCCGCGGTGGGCTGCTTGCGATTGATAAAGGCCAATATGAGGCATCACAAGTCCTTGGCTTAAATAAATGGCAGACCTTAACGAGGGTCATCCTGCCGCAAATGTTCCGGATTGCCCTTCCATCCGTTGCGAACGAATCGGTGACGTTAGTGAAAGATACCGCCCTCCTCTATGCGGTTGCCGTTCCTGAATTGCTGCATTTTGCGCAAACAGCAGTCAATCGTGACTTTACCATTGTTCCATTCTTCGTCGCTGGAATTATTTATTTGATCATGACGCTTCTGTTAACCATGGTCTTTAAAGGGCTCGAAAAACGGTTCAAATTTGAATAAGAAGGAGCGGTGAAGATGCCTGTTATTGAAATATCTAACCTAAAAAAATCATATGGAAACCTAGATGTTTTAAAAAATATTACATTTGATGTTCATAAAAATGATGTTGTTGCGGTAATCGGTCCATCTGGTTCAGGAAAAAGTACGATGCTCCGCAGTTTGGCCCATCTGGAAAAAATAGATGCTGGAAGCATTGTTGTTTCTGGAAAGCATTTAGTGAAAGATGGCATTTACGCAAATCCGCAAGAATTAAAAGAAATTAATGCAAGAATGGGGATGGTTTTTCAGCATTTCAACCTCTTTCCACACCTTACCGTGAAAGAGAATTTGGAACTTGCCCCTAAAATGCTGAAGAAAGAATCGGCTGCTGCTATTCAAAAAAGAAGCAGTGAACTCCTTGATAAAATTGGTCTTGCTGACCGGGCCAATGCCTATCCGGCAAAACTATCAGGCGGACAGAAACAACGTGTAGCCATCGCCCGGGCACTCATGTTAAATCCAGAAATTCTGCTCTTCGATGAGCCGACTTCTGCCTTAGACCCTGAATTGACGGGTGAGGTGTTGAAAGTCATGAAGGATTTGGCGGAAGAACACATGACGATGATTGTCGTCACTCACGAGATGGGCTTTGCCCAGGGAGTTGCAAATAGAGTTATCTTTATGGATAACGGGGAGATTGTTGAATCAGGTTCGCCTGCAGAGCTGTTTACGAACCCGAAGAATGAACGGACAAAGGCCTTTTTACAACGTAGTCTGAAATAATCCTTTACTTACCAAAAAACGGCTGATCGCTCAGCCGTTTTCTTATTTTTCCACCGAACCATCCTTTAGTGCCACCCAAAACGCCACGCCAATCGATGCAAACATGACCAGAAACGGGGCATAAAATAGCAAAAAATCATCCATCACATTCCCCCCTTACGCATGTTCATCATTCCGATTTCCTTGGACATATTCTTTGTTAAACAAAAACAACTTTAACAACAGGTACAATGACGGGATGAGTAATCCCAGCCCTGCAATAAAGGCCACAATCAAGGCAATTGCCATTGATTGATTGGTAAAGCTGTCGTACAGGGTGATATACGGATATAGTAAATATGGATAATGGGATGCACCGTAGGCAAGGAAGGCAAGGGCAAATTGCCCGACCAATAGCCAGAATGCCAGCCCATAGGATCGCCGCTTCCAAATTAAATAAACCGTTCCCGCAAAGAAAACAACCGACAATCCGAACAGCCACCAGAGGTCAAGTAAACGCTGATAATGTTCAGGATTATGAGTCTTCATTTCAAAAATAATCCCGGCCGCCGTAATAATAGCTGGTCCGGCCCAGCTAAGTGCATACTTCCGCAACAGATTCGTAGCTGCCTCGTCCTTTGCATGATGGGCATACCAAGTCAAAAATACAGCGGATATATATAACACTGCCGTTAGACTTAGTACGACAATACTCCATGATAATGGGCTCGTAAACAATGCCCAATTATCGAGGACCGGTGCCGAATTTTCAATTTTCACAAAGCCGCCCTCCGAAATGGACAAAACACTCGACAACGACGCAGGAATGAATAATCCCGTTAACCCATATAAAATAGTGTACCGCTTATGTCTGAGCCCTCCGTAGGTCGTAAACGCATAATACGCCCCTCGAATCGCCAGTAGAATAATTGCGATACTTGCCGGTACAAGGAGGGTGGTCCCAAAGTAATAGGCTGTTTTTGGAAAAAAACCAACCATCCCGACGAAGAAAAACACTAAAAACACATTCGTGACTTCCCAGACAGGCGATAAATAGCGTTGAATGATCTTCGTTAAAATATGTTGTTTTCTGGTTAATGTACTGAATGCGTTAAAAAATCCTGCCCCAAAGTCAATCGATGCAATGATAATATATCCAAACAAAAACAGACCCAGTGCGGAAATACCGATGATTTCGAGTGTCATTACGCATCACCTGCTTTCTCGGCGGCTCTGTCGGCCAATTCCTGTTCCACTGTATTCTTCCGGAACATCCGCCACAGGACAACCACACTGCCCACACCAAGGACAAGATAAAGGCCAGCAAATAACACCAGCATAAGATCAACTTGATTACTTGTTGTTGCCGCATGTTCTGTCCGTAATATTCCCCGTAAAATCCATGGCTGGCGGCCGACCTCATCGAGCCACCATCCAGCTTCAATTGCTAGAATAGAAAGAGGACCACCAAGCACAATCAGCCAGCGAAACCACCGGGATAAAACAAATCGCCATTGACGCCATCTACCTATGACATACAAGAATGAGAGCAGGGTCATCCACATACCGATGGTTACCATCGTATCAAATAAATAATGAATATAGAGCGGCGGCACTTCATCCTTCGGAAAATGATCAAGCCCGACTACTTCTGCACTTGGGACTTCATGGGCCAAGATGCTGAGTGCAAAAGGAATTTTCAGTGCATATTTCACTTCCCCATCATCAAGCACACCATAAAGAATGAGCGGCACATCTTTTCCCGTTTCAAAATGCCACTCAGCCGCAGCTAGTTTTTCCGGCTGGTATTCAGCTAAATACTTCCCGGAGAAATCTCCTAAAAGAGCGGTGGCTACTGAAAAGACGAATCCAAGTTTCATGGTTAGAAACAAGGCTTTTTTATGGTAAGTAGAATTGGAACCTCTCAATAACCGGAAGGCACCAATCGCAGCGAGGACAAAGGCGGCAGTCATATAAGCGGTGACAACCACATGGGCAACTTTTGTAGGCATGGCCGGGTTAAACATTGCCAAAATGGGACTCACATCCACGAGCTGACCATTCACTACATCGAAGCCCCGCGGCGCATTCATGAATGCATTCACAATCGTAATAAAGACAGCTGAAAATGTGGCCCCTAATGCCACTGGAATGAGCAGGAGCAAATGTTTTTTCTGGTTTTCGAACCGATCCCATGTGTATATGTATATACCTAAAAAAATGGCTTCAAAAAAGAAAGCAAAGGTCTCCAAAAATAACGGCAGCGCGATGACATTTCCAGCTAACTGCATAAAGTTGGGCCATAGGAGTGAAAGCTGCAACCCGATTGCAGTCCCAGTTACAACACCAACAGCTACGGTAATCACATATCCCCTTGTCCATCTTCGTGCTAATAAAATATAGTGTTCGTCCTGTTTCTTGATCCCGACCCATTGAGCAATCATAATCATCATCGGAATGCCGACGCCGATGGTTGCGTAGATAATATGAAAGGACAAGGTTAACTCTGTCAGTACACGGCTAAAAAATACGGCCTCTTCATTTCCCATTCACTTACCACCTCTCTTATCCTGAAAACAGCCGTCCAATAATGGATATTCCCATAATGGAGGCCACTATAAAGGCCAGCCAAATGAGATTCCGTTCATGTTTTTTATAAATAACAATCCCCCCTGCCGTCCTGTAAATTCTCCCCATACATACCATTCCCAAAATTATCGCAGAATATATTGAACAACTTTGGAAAGTATCCTCAATAAATAGAGGCTATGGAGTTCAGTCCACAACCCCCGCTACAGCCCCGCTTTTCGTTTTTCTGCCAAGACGAACGGTCAGGACTACTCCAAATTTATGCATTCCTAACATCAGGATTCCCGCAAACATTTGATCAAGTCTTGTGTTAAATGTTGATGGTAGAATATCAAGGGAGCTTAATTGGCTTAGTTGGGAAGGTGAAATACAGAGATTTGCGGTGAGTTCAGATAGAAGAGGATTATTCATTCCACCTATGAAAGCAGTGATAATAAATAGCAAACAGGCAGGCATAATGACTAGACCGCTAAGAAAAAGATAACGTTTATTCTGTTCATTTGAATGCTCCTTCTTCGGGTCAGGGACGGTGATTGGCTGCCACATCCGAAAAGATAGGAGCAGCAGTACAAATAAATATCCATTATGAACAATGGAGGTTTGGGCTAGAGATGTTAATACGATTGGGAAATGGTACATTAGGAACATCGCCCCAAACGCATACAAGGCGGCTTTTGAAGGCAATACGTACTTGCTGACTCGTTTTGTTAGGGAATGTTCTCGAAGGGACTGGATTAAAGCATCCGGGATCCCTAATACAAATAAAGGGGAGATAATAAAATATAAAATACTCATTTGAAGCATATGCAGGCTAAACGACAGATGACTAATTGTTTCAAATGGACTGCCAAAGGTTAAGTACATGATGCCTAAACTGAGGAAATATAGCAGGGGCTGCTTTTGATAAAATTTGATATTTGTATAAGATGCTGTTACATATACATAAATGGCGGCTAGGCAAATGAGGCAGGCTAATAATGGCATATTCCACAACAATTGACCTTCCAGCCACATCGCATAGAACATGAAATCCCCTCCCTACACTATTTAAAGCGAACAGATAACTTTAGATTTTATGATTTTTTTACTGTTATATGACAAAAAGAAGAACCATGTGGCTCTTCTTTCTAACGTTTTCTTGCAAGGGGTGTCTTTTTTAAAAAATTACTTTCCATTTTCTCATAGAACTCAATTAACCAAAGGATAACCTTGTTTAATTCCTTGAATCGAATTAGTAAGAAATGGACGGCAAATGCCACTCCTGCGCCGATCAACATTCCTGCTGCCACATCTAGTGGATAATGTACTCCTGTCCAAACACGGGACATAGCAATTCCTGCAGCTAAAACTAACCACATCCAGCCGTCCCGTTTTTTCCAAATCCAAATGGCTGTTGCAATTACGAATGCTGCTGTCGCGTGGTCACTTGGAAACGAGGCGTTTTTCGCATGCGGAATCAGCCAGTTTACATGATGGGCGACAAAAGGACGATTCCGGTAAAAGAAGTGGCCGATTTCTCCGTTTATACTTAATGCAACACAAGCAGCCAAAATAGCTTCAACGACCATTTTCCGATTATGTGATTTACGATAAAACCAATAAAAAATGATTCCTGCGAAAAATAAATACTCTGCTTTTTCTGCTAAAAAAATCATCAATGGATTTAAAAATCGCTCACTGATGGCTAGGTGATTGATGATTTGAAAAATACTATAGTCTATATTAGACAACTTAACTTAACCTCCTCATTCATGTTTTCCCGCTATCTTAAATTCGTAACGGTGATGAATAATTAACGAATCCCAAGTGCCTGACACTCTTTTTTTGGTCTAGGATGTTTGCGAATAACTCCACGATTTTTTCTGGCTTGTCCAGCTTTATTCCCTGCTGGTAAGAATCGACCGCATGCTCCCAGTGATTCATTCTATTCTGATCCTTTAATACACTTAGAAATTGCTTTTCCAATGAAGATTGATGGTCAAGCTCAAATACGAGCTTCTTACGTTTTAAATATTGAAGATTTATTTCCTCTTGTCCAGGAAGAGCGGAATGAACAAAGATCGGCAGTCTTTTTCGGATTGCTTCACTTATGGTGACTCCTCCTGGTTTTGAGACAATCGCATCAACTTCTTCATAAAGTAAATTCATTTCTGTCCGGGAAGAAAGATAGGTTAGTGGTTTAATATGATCTAAATTCCACGAAAGGATTTCATCATAAAGCTTCTTGTTTTTCCCACACAGAACCAAGAAATCTAAGTTTGAGGAGCTTTTTAATTCCTCAGCTAACTTTAAAAGCCCGCCTAACCCGCTATTCCCGCCAGATAATAAGATTTTGTGACGACCATCCTTGGGTTGTTTTCGCTTAACGGTTTTCGAAATTTCTTCATGGACAGGAATCCCCGTAACAATCATCTGTTGATCTGGAATTTGATATCTTGTGCTGAGTCTTTCTTTGACCTCTTGACTAGGGAGGAAATGGAGGTCGATTCCCTCTTTTCCCCAAACACTATTAATAAAGAAATCGGTATAAACATTAATAATCGGTATGTCGCATTTCCCCTTCATTTTTAACTTACTTAGTAGATATGACGGGAACCCATGCGTACAAACAAGTAAATCTGGTTTTTCCTCTGCTATTAATTGCTCCATTTTCTTCAGAAAGAGCGGTTGATACCATTTAAAGGCCTGTTTTTTTGTTGGCGGTACGTAAAAAAAGCTCTTGTAGGCGATATTATAGGTGTCCGGTGCGTATCGAATCCAATTTAAATAGCCCTTTGTGATCACTTTTTCTAACGATTTATTTGTATAACTCAATAAGTCAATTTTTTTCAAACTAATGTCATCTGTATGATGTTTAAAAAGGTCCATTAATGCCTCAGCGACTTGATGATGGCCCGACTGCATTTGTAAGAGTGGTAAAAACAAAATCTTCTTCACTTATTCCATCTCCTGTTCTACTAGAAATCATCCTTAAAAAATAATAATTTCTAAATGACCCTTCCACTGTATCACTCATTTCTAGAAAAACTGGCTTTTTAATGGATTTTTAATCTTCCCTTCAGCTTTTTTTTAGTTTGGCTGAAAAAAAGCAAAAAACCCGAAAAGATGTCTTTTCAGGTTTTTTTAGCGTGTCTATTTAAGTAATTCCTTCTCTTCCCCTTGATATACTTAAAGATCATATATAACGAAAAAAGAAAGAAAAATACAATTCCTACATATGGAACATAGTCTGGATTTATATGAAATACTTTCCCCGCAAAATAACCCCCAACAATAAAAGGAATGGTCCAGAGGAAAGTGCCTATCATGGAAAAAACCAAAAACCTCCGAAATGGAATGTTGTTGATCCCAGCAAAATATGGGCTTATTTGCCTGATACCTGGCAGATAAAAACCGATCAAAATGGTTTTACGAACATTTCTCGTGTATTTACCACTTACCTTTCCCCAACGGTCATTAGTAACCCCTACATACTTGCCGTACTTTTTAATAAACGGGAACCCTACAAATTTTCCGACTGAATAAGCGGCCAGCATTCCAGTAAATGCCCCAAGGATGGAACACAGCATGGCCAGCCCCAATGAGAGCTGATGATGAAAACTCAGGACACCGATTAAAAAGAGCAGCGATTCTTCCGGAGCAGGAATACCGACAATCCCAAAGAATAAAAAAAGAAAAATAACAAAGTAACCATATATATTAATATAATTTATTATTGTCTCTACATTCATAGCAGCCTCTAAAAGGAAACTTCTTCTAATGCAATAAATTTTGTTCCCTTTTTAACATTTTCCTGTAAGTAAATTTCCAAACACTTTAGCATATAATAGGGCGCTAGCTTATCTGCCCCCCATGTTTCCCCACAATCATGAAGCAGTAACACGGAACCTGCTTCCGTCGCTTGGAGCAGTTGATTAAGCAGACCGTTTTTGCCTTTCGAGGCCTTCCAATCACCAAAGATATGCGACCACATAATCACTTTAAATCTCTTACTCAAAAATAAGCTAAAAATATTAAAGCTTCCCCACGGTGGTCGATAGAAGATTACTTTTTTATTGGTGATTTGATGGATGGCCTGTTCTGTCATTTGTAATTGCCTCTTGAAATGAAAGGGCGTGAGAATCCAGCTAGAAATATGGTTATAATGATGAATGCCAATCGTATGCCCCTCCTGACACATTCGCTTGATTATGTCAGGGTAGGCTTTCACTTTGCTGCCCACCACAAAAAAGGAGGCCTTTACCCCATACTTTTTCAATAGATCAAGCAATTGTGGTGTATATTCAGGATTGGGGCCATCATCAAACGTTATGGCGATTGCCGGGGCATGTATCCTTTTAACGATTCTCCGTCCGCTCATTCGAATGAAGATGGTTGGTACTATTGCATAGATAAGGAACAAAATGAATAAAAGCATAAAACTCACAATTAATATTTTTATCACTCAAAAACATTTCCTTTCCATCTTTCCTTAGGCAGGAACAACTCCACTTCTGTCCCCACTCCCTCCGTACTTTTTACGATAATTTCGCCTTGGTGCTGCTTCATGATATTTTTTGCAATCGACAACCCTAGACCTGTCCCGCCTGTCTCCCGGCTTCGGGCCTTGTCCACCCGGTAAAAACGTTCAAAGACATTTTCTATTTCACACTCAGGGATGCCAATTCCGTAATCTTTAACCGTAATGATTGTCCATTGTTCCTTTTCCTTTAAATACACATCGATTCTATCTTTACTGTATTTGATAGCATTATCGATTAAGATAATAATTGCTTGTTTTAATTTGACTTCATCGGCTACAACTGAGATGTCAGGTTCTTGATGATGGAGGATGATTTCTCTTTTATAGGCGCTTTTAAGCTGCTTAAAAATAAGCTCACACAAGGCTACTACGTTAATTGATTTTGCTTCTAAATGATTTCCTGATTCTGTATCAGCTAAATCCAAAAAGCGCTCGGTCATCTTTTGAATTCTTGTAGCCTCTAAATGAATCGATTCAATCGCATCATGGGCAACCTCTTCATTTTGTAATCCACGTCTAAGAAGGAGGTCTGCATAGCTTTTGATTACCGTGAGTGGGGTTTTTAATTCATGGGAGGCGTCAGAGATAAATTGCCTCTGTTTTTCGAGATTCGCCTCTAATCGGCCAATCATCCGATTAAACGTTACCGCCAATTTTTGCAATTCATCCTTTGTCTCATGTTGGATGATGATTTTCTTCGGAATCCCACTTTTTTCAATATCCTCCATGGTGTTAATCATATTAGAAATCGGCCTCATAATTAGATTCGACAGCCATCTGCCCCCGAGCAGTGATAATACCGCTCCTAAAATCGTACAAAACGCAAGAATGGAAAGTAATAAATCTTTTCCCGTTTCTAATCCGGCTAGTTTCTCTCCGAACTCCAGTGTTCCTACAACTTGTCCATGTGATTGAATCGGCACCCTGACAATCGCAAATTGTTCTTCTTGATGATTAAGTCGAATGGTCCGCCTTTGAGTACCCTTTTCGCTGGTGAATTTCGGTTTTATTATCGCAGCCAATTGCGGATCGTTTGTTACTTGATTCATTATTTTCGCATCCGGCTGAACAATCCTTATAAACGATTGATTCGTTAGATAAGGGGTTAATTTTTCCTTAATAACAGACTGGGAATCTTCCTTGTTTATTTCATTTATCAAGTAATCAGCCTTTTGAAACAGTTCACCATCTTCCATGTTGACAGTAATCTTCATAAATGAAAAAAAGACCACCGCATTCACAGCAAGTAACACACAGATAATCCAAGCTGTGGTAATTAGATTAATTTTTGTGGTAATCTTCATTTCTTTAATTCTCCCTTACGGTATAACCGATTCCCCTTACCGTTTGAATAATCGTCGGGTCTGAAAAACCTTCTTCAATCTTCTTGCGTAAATGTCTGATAAATACATCAATAACATTTGTTTCCCCTTCATATTCATATCCCCAAACATGAAGAAGGATGCTTTCCCGTGTGACAATTTTATTTTTATTGGATAGTAAATACACGAGTAAATCGAATTCTTTGGGAGTTAACGTGATCGAAGTCTCCCCTCTTATCACCTCTCGTGTATCAAGATTAACGGTTAAATCTCCTACCGCTAATAAGGAGTCATCTGCTTGTGTGGCCTTGACCGCAATGGAATTTTGACGAAGACATGAGCGAATTCTTGCTAATAATTCCTCAATTTCAAATGGCTTTGTAATATAATCGTTGGCCCCTTGATCGAGTCCGGTAACTTTATCCATTGTCGTATTACGTGCTGTTAATAAAATTACTGGGATTAGGTTATTCTCTTTTCGTAATTTTCTTAACAGCTCAATGCCATTCATCTCAGGCAACATAACATCTAATAAAATTAAATCAAATTTTTCGTTCAAGGCTGCCTGCAAACCTGATTTCCCGTCATACGCCACCATTACTTCATATCCCTCATAATCGAGTTCAATCCTTAATATCTTGGCGATCTGTTTTTCATCCTCTACAACCAAAATCCGCTGTTTCATTGTCATCCCTCCTTTTTCATTCATTAGCCTTGGCCGAAAATTTACATATTTGTATAACGAACTATCTCTCTCTAAGATCTAACTCATTCAATTTAGCACTTTTTTTGCTTAGTTTTCTTTTTTTCATTGAATTTTAATCTTTCGCCGATCTCTAGGTTCATGAAAGATTCCTAGTTAACGTCAAAAACTCCTTCATTTTGATGGAAGGAGTTTTATAAGATTTTGGTGTCAGGCACCTATTAAATTTGATTATTTGCTTTTTCAGGCATTAGTTCTTGCAGCGAATGTTTGCGAATCGCTAAGACTAGATCGGCTAGGAAATACAATCCTATTGCTGACCAGACCCATGCCCAATATGGCTCCACAACCCCGTATGTTGAGACAATTACCGGATGGATCCATTTAATACATAGCAGCGACAGCACCATCCAGGCTATTGAAAAGGGGACGCAAATATGACCATGAAGCTGCAGGGGGGTGTCGGTGTAATCCCACCATTTCCGGTTAAAAAGCTTTTGTAGAAGCGCTCCTGTTAAATATTCCACCAAAGTTGGGATGAGGAAACAAAGAAATAGGACTACTCCCCCATTTGTTTCTGGTGAAATTAAATAGACCAAGAGCACAGGGGTAATGCCGTACATCGGTTTAAATGGTCCAAAGAGAAAATTTGGCTTAAAAAATTCCCGTTTCGTTATAAAGTTATAGCTGTTTTCAAGGAGCCAGCCTAAAAACGAATAAACGGTGAAATAAAAAATAAGCCCGGCTGCTTCATCTAGATTAAAAAGATTAGGATTTTGAAACTCAATTCCATTCAGCAAGTTAATAATCATGGCTGAACCACCTTTCATGGATAAGAATTTCCCACTTTAGGTTTAACAACCATGCTTCCAAATATACTAAAAAATCCCTATTTTGTGCTTTTCAAACTTGGGAAAATACGCATTACATAGCAGCAGATCTTTCCTCCTGTTTTGACCGGAATTTTCCCGCGGAGGCAAATATTATCACCATACTTCCGGCAGCTATCCATGTTAACACTGATGTTGGATGATCCCAGCTGAAATTCTTGCCGAAATAGAACAAGTCTCTGAGTCCTTCGACTAAAAAACGAATCACAGCCACGGATAGATCCAATCGCGGTAAAAAGGGGACATGAATTCAGGTGCCATCTCCAAAGTTGCGCACCAAAGAATAGCATGATCACCAAAAATTGGAATGCCCCCATTAGTACTTGCGCTACTAATGAACTGAATTTTTCCTTTCGAGAACCCAACTATTAAAAGAGTTTGAAGTAATTGTTTTCCCCATATTCACTTTTCCCTGCTTAGGTATATCCCCCTTGGTCTTCATTAACATATACCTGGAACGGAATTCAACAGACTAGTTAACACAGCCTGAAAATTAAACACAATGTTGATTAATGTTCATTGTGTATATTATAATTCGTTTATTAAGAAAGGCAATCAACAATAAAAAGCTATCTGTCTATTACTTAACACAAACGAATAAAACGTTTATTTTTTCTCAAAAAAATTTTTTGGAGGGATAGGAATGTTGGAAAAACCAACGGATAAACGAATTGTACGGACAAAGCGATTGATTCGTGATGCTCTTACAGAGTTAATGGAGGAAAAAGGATTTGAAGGGATTACCGTCCGAGATTTAACACAAAAGGCAGAGATTAATCGTGGAACATTCTATCTACATTACCATGATAAATATGATTTATTGGAGCAAAGCGAAGCGGAGATCTTAACCGAAATTCAAAAAATCGCGCAAGAAATAAATCCCCTCGATTTCATGAACTTTAATCGGGCAGATGAGCCTTTTCCTTTCATTATTACCCTTTTTGAACTTTTCCAAGAGAATTCAAGCTTCATGAAAGTAATACTAGGCCCTAATGGAGATGCATCATTTCAAGGAAAATTAAAAGATTTCATTAAACAAACCTTTTATCAAAATATCATGTCAAAAATAAATACCGATCATTTGCTTGTCCCGGTGGATTATCTTTTCGCTTATGTCAGTTCCGCCCACCTCGGTGTGATTCAGCATTGGTTAGAAAGCGGGATGGAAAAATCTCCACGAGAAATAGCGATGATCCTTTCGCGTATCACATTTTTAGGACCGAGAAACGCTCTTGGTCTTAAACCAAATTTGACTGATGATTAACGTGCAATCTTTTTTCGAAAATAAATATACACTTTGTTGCCCTGTGACTGATAATCAACACATTGTTGTTTTTTGTTTATTGCTTATATCCACATGCGTTGTAAAATGAAATCATAATAGCCATCCTAGGAGGCATGATTGATGAATTCAACCATTAATGTAGAAAGCGTCAGTAAAAGTTTTGGAAAAAAGACCGTCTTAAATGAGGTCAACTTAACGATCGAAAAAGGTCAGTTATTCGGTTTGATTGGACCTTCTGGCGCCGGAAAGACCACCCTTGTCAAAATGATTGTTGGCATGGAAAAGGCGGATAAAGGTTTCATTCACGTGTTAAATAAAAAAATGCCGAACCTTTCCTTACTTCAAGACATTGGCTATATGGCCCAAGCAGATGCCTTGTATGGTGAATTAACGGGAGAGGAGAATCTAAAGTTTTTCGCTTCCCTATTTGGGTTGAATAAAGAAGCGCAGAAAAAACGGCTACAGTATGTCGCCAATTTAGTTAACCTCACCAATGACTTAAACAAAAGGGTAGCAGCTTATTCTGGAGGGATGAAACGTCGTTTATCTTTGGCAATCGCACTAATTCAAGACCCAAAAATCTTAATCCTAGATGAGCCAACAGTCGGAATTGATCCCGAATTGAAATTGTCGATTTGGAAAGAATTCCTCCGCTTGAAAAATGATGAGCAAAAAACAATCATCGTCACTACCCATGTTATGGATGAAGCAGTGAAATGCGATTATGTCGCCATGGTTCGCGATGGACGGATTTTAACAAGCGGTACACCTAATGAATTAAAAGCGTTATACGATACCGATGATTTCGATGAGGTTTTCCTGAAGGCTGGGGTGAAACAATCATGAGAGTGTTCGCGTTAATTAAACGAATCTTCCGGCAGATGTTTCGGGATAAACGCACCTTAGCATTGTTGTTTGTGGCACCATTGCTGATTCTGACCTTGATGTACTTTTTATTTAACGGCAACACCGTCGATCCTAAATTAGGTGTCACGGGTGTGGATGATAATCTTGTCAGCGTATTGAAAAAGGCAGACATTCAAGTGAAACAGTATGAGAAAGTCAATTCTCAAACGGTGGTAAATGACGACCTTGATGGATTATTAGAACAAGAGAATGGACATTTGAAATTAACCTTGCAAAATAACGACCCATCAAAAGCGAAAGGCTTGCAGATGAAAGTCAGCCAAGCGGTCGCGGCCCAAAGTCAAGCTAAGTTAATTCAGCAAAATCCGGCTGCGGCGGGTTTGGTGCAGCCAAGCGTCGATATTGATTATGTATATGGAGATGCTGACACCGTCTTTTTTGATGTATTAAGCCCGATATTAGTTGGCTTCTTTGTTTTCTTTTTTGTCTTTATTATTTCTGGTATTGGTTTATTGCGTGAGCGGACAACGGGGACCTTGGAAAGGTTGATGTCCACGCCGATACGGAGATGGGAAATCGTTACCGCGTACTTGGTAGGCTATGGTATTTTTGCAGTCATCCAAACCATGATTGTGGTATTCTATTCTATTAATGTATTAGATATCGTTCTGGTCGGGTCGATTGGGAATGTGCTTCTCATCAATTTAATTCTCGCATTGGTTGCTCTCTCCCTTGGAATCCTTTTATCAACCTTTGCTGCTTCTGAGTTTCAGATGATTCAATTTATCCCAATCGCCGTGATTCCACAAATATTTTTCGCAGGAATCTTTCCGCTGGAAGGGATGGCCGATTGGTTACAGGCAGTTGCAAAGGTTATGCCGATGTACTATGCAGGGGACGCCCTAAAAGGTGTGATGTATAAAGGGCTAAGTTTTAGTGAGATAAGCGGTGACCTCTTGGCGTTACTCATCTTCGCAGCGATTTTCATTGTGTTGAATATCTTCTCATTGAAAAAATATCGAAAACTATAACAAAAATAAGGGGAGAGATGATCAGAAATCATCTCTCCCCTGTTCATTTTTAGCGGATTGTTTTTAATGCGCCGCTCCATTGGTTAACTTCATCAAGCATAGCATTTACATTTGTAAGGTGTAATTCAGCTGGTTTGAAAACACTGCCGTTTTCAAAGTCTGTGAATAATGACAAGGTTGGATGTGTACGAACATCCGCCACTTTTTGTTCTGCAAGAATGCCACGTAAATGTTCAGCAGCACGAGCTCCACCGGTAGAACCATAGCTAACAATACCTGCTGCCTTGTTATACCAAGCCTCACGTGCAAAGTCGATGGCGTTCTTTAATGCACCTGTAATACTGTGATTGTATTCTTGAACAATGAATACGAAGCCATCTAATTCCGCAAGTTTTGTATTCCATTGTGCGATTCCTGGTTCTGAACCGTCTGTTGTACCTAAGAATGGTAAATTAAAGTCTGCGATATCCACGATTTCATAGTTTGCATCGCCGCGTTTGTCAGCAATTCCTTTCACCCATTCCCCAACTTGCGGGCTAACCCGTCCTTGACGTGTGCTGCCTAAAATAATCCCAATGTTTAATTTTGTCATTGTTTTTTCCTCCTTTGTTGAATCACCAAATAGTCTACCTAAAAAACCCATCTTCAACACCACCTGTAAAAAATTTTTTATATGAAATTTACGTAGTGTTCTTAAATAAACAAAACGCTTGTTTATAGGATTTTTTCCTACAAACATCCTTACCAAGATATTATTAATTAAAGTATTAATGAATCAAGTATTATTAATTAATATATCTTTAATTCAAAGTAATAATATAATATTTATGATTTCTTGTCAATCGAATTAACTTTAGATTTTACAAAGATATTATTAATTATTTCTAAAACTCATAAAAAAACCACTTAGCACAGATGGCTAAGTGGTTTTTGGTGTCAGGCACCAACATCATATTTACGATCATCCTGTACAAAGAGGATGCCTAGTTCGTGGTGGTCACCTTCGTATAGGGCGCGTTGGACGAAACGGATTTCTCCGTTTGTGTCGAGGACCTCTAGTTTACAATGGGCTCGGTTTTTTTGCAGTGCTTCGTAAAACACCTTTTCATCACGTACCAAGACGCCATTGGCTTTCGTAACCACTTCACCCACCTGTAGATCCATTTTACTTGCGGGTGACTCGGGAATAACCCCGATAATCATCAGGCCCTGATTCTTTTTGGAAAAATAAAACGGAAGATTATCATCCTTCATGCCAGCGAGTAAAATAATAACCTCACGGCCGAGAACAGCCAGAGCAGCGGTTACAATCGAACTGAGCGGGAACCAATAGCCTAGAACAGAAAGAATTGTAACAAACACTCCAAGGAGAATTACCCGGCGGCCATGAAGCTCAATCGCAATCTTAGGAAGCATTCCTTTGACCTGTTGATGAAACCCAATCGCAAATGGAACAAAAATCAGCGAGTACTCTTTGGCACCCAAATGGAAAACGGGCCACCAGTCAAAGGGAAGCTGCAGCGCATTACCTGGAATAAGTAAGAAGATTGGCAGCATCCAGAGACGCTTACCTTCATGTAAACCTACATTTTGACCGCGTTTGCTTTTAGCAAGTTTAGGGGATGTCCCAAAACTGCCATTTTTAAGGATGAGCATCCCTTCTGCGATTAGCATCAACCCAAGCAAAACGACAATAGAAGGATAGATCTTGTCACTTAATGCCGCAAACGACTTCGAGAAAAGCGGGATCGACCAATGATTTTCCGCGATCAATATGATTGAGAAAAAGGCTGCCCCCATCGTGTAGGCAGGCGAAATCCAGCGGACATTTGTTGTGAGTGACCACAAAAATGTAAATCCAGCAATTAGCAGAATCGTTGCGAATGGAACCGTGATTCCTGCCGCAATAACAATTACTGAAATCACAAGACCTATTAAAATGCCTGGCGGAAATAACTGTCGAAGTTCGAAATAGGCATCATGTGCCCGAATATGGAAATTTTTCCGCTCACGTTTCACCCTCCTTACGCCTAAAATCGCTGCAAGGAAAACGAGATAGTATAAAACAGGATGAAGAAATAACTTGCCTGTCCCTTTCAGAAGTTCTACAAGCCATATTTGCACCAATTCCTGTCACCTGCCTCTATTAAAAATTTCTAGTAATCTATTATGGAAAAGTCTCCTAAAGAGTATTTTACCAAATTAACACCATAAAACATATTGCTAGTTTTTAGAAAATGGTGATAATATTGTAGCAAGAAAAAAGCGCTGAAGCTGGATTCGGAGAACTAATTCCATTTATCACAATTAATTATATAATTTGATATAAAAGAAAAACAGAGGCCTTAGCCCCTGCTTTACTCTTTCGTTATTAATCGCAATGCAGTTTGTAACTGCAGATCGTTTTTCTCTTTTTTCATTTCCGTGATGGCTGCTTCTTCAAGTTTGGATGCTGTCTCTGGACCAATTTTTCCAGTTGGCTCCAGGTTTGCTTGGAGCTGGAATCCTTTAACGGCCATCGTCGTTTCTTTACTAAAATAACCATCCGTCCGGCCTGGGGCGAATCCTAAGCCAGCTAACACTTCTTGGGCATTCTTTACTTGCTCATTGTTCATATCCTCTTCCAATGTCTCTTCCACTTGAATCGGATGGGTGGAGAAAATCGCAGGTTGTTTAATGGCGACATCCGGTTTGATCCCTTTCTTATGAATCCAATTTCCATCTGGAGTCAGCCATTTAAATAACGTCAGCTTGATATTACTTCCATCCCCCATCGGCACAGCCTGCTGAACGGTACCTTTTCCGAAGGTAGTTTCTCCAACAAGTTGGTAACCAACCGCTTCTTGTAGGGAACCGGCAAGAATTTCGGATGCGGAGGCACTGCCTTTGTTAACAAGGACAACCACGGGATACTTCTTCTTCTCCGTAAGATTGGAGAAGTATCGTTTTTTATCGCCATTTCGCTGCTCAATTTGGACATATGGCTTATTCTCCGGGACAAATTCCTTTAATATCTCGCCAACACTATCAAGGAGGCCGCCGGGGTTTCCTCGTACATCAATAACCAATCCTTTAATATGATCGTTTTCTAAGGCGGTTAATTCCTTTTCAAAATCAGCAGCTGTATCCTCTGAAAAAGAAGTTAGTTCGATATAGCCAATTTTTTGGCCATCATGTTCCTTAATAGATGCATGGACCGTTTCAAGAGGAATTTCATCACGTGTGACATCAATGGACAATGGATCTTTCAACCCTTTTCTCGCAATTAATAATTGAACCTTCGTCCCTTTTTTCCCGCGAATCTTGAGGGTTGCCTTATTCAAGTCCAGCCCTTCCACACTTTTTCCATCGACCTTTAAAATTTGATCATTTGGCTTAATGCCTGCTTTTTCAGCAGGAGAACCTTTGAACGGAGAGACGATCACAATTTTCCCATCGACCATCCCGACTTCAGCCCCGATTCCTTCGAATGAGGATTCCAACGTTTGAGTGAATTGTTGGGCAGTCTCCTTGTCCATATAGACAGAGTACGGATCTTTAAGGACAGATAACATCCCTTGAATCGCACCTTCTACCAACTTTTCCTGATCTACTTTTTCAACATACCTGCTTGAAATAAGATCATAGGCATTCTCCACTTTTTCTAGGTCTCCAACCTTTTCCGCCGAACTAACCCCATTATCATTCGGGGTTTTCACTAGGTCGAGTTGATTACTGCCATCTTTATGATTTAATAACTGCATGCCTGCGTATGTGCCCCCCGCCCCTGTCAGGAGCGAACCCGTCATCAATAAGGCAATCCATCTACGATTCATTTCAGGTCCTCCTCAAGTTAAAAATGCCTGTCCTATCTATTTTTCTAAAAAGGCACCAAATTCCTGCCCGATTATTTACATATATGTAAAGAGTGGACGAGATATGATGATTGAAAGGTATAAAAAAAAGAAGAAGCCCGAGGCTTCTCCAATTATTATGGTAATGGAACAATGCCGACAGGATTGATGGCATAACGTTTATCCTGTGTCCATGGTCCTTTATGAAGTTCAAAATGCAAATGCTGCCCTCTTGAAGCACCAGTATTCCCCATCAGACCAATCTTTTGGCCCTTTTTCACACTTGCCCCGCTGCCAACATAACGCTGGGTCATATGAGCATAAACAGTTGTATACACTTGTCCATTAATCGAGTGTGAAACAAAAATACAATTTCCATACGTGCTAGAATAATAGGATCTAATCACCACGCCATTGGCCGCCGCAACGATTGGCACCTTCGTTCCATTGGCAATATCGACACCATAGTGATTTCCATCCCCACGGCCGCCAAAACCAGAACTACGATATCCAGAAGCCGGCTGGGTCCAAACTCCGCTCGTAACATTAGGTGTGCTGTCAGATTTAGGACCACTATCATTTCCACTGTTTGAGTTTGTCGTTCTGCTTCTTTTCGCTTCTTCTGCTGCTCTAGCTTGAGCTTCTTTTTCCATTTGAATGGCCTTTTGAATTGCGGCCTCTTGAGCAGCAAGAAGTTGCTCCTCTTCTTTCAATTCCATCATGCCTTCATGGACTTCTTCTTCCTGGTCTTTAAGGCTTGCTAACATTTTATCTTTTTCTTTCTTTTGTACATTTAATTGCTGATTCATAGTTTTTAATTCTGCTAACATCTGCTCGAGACTAGCTAGATCTTTTTCTACTTTCGCCTGTTTCTGTGCGAGTTCCTGTTTATCGGCCTCATGCTGCTTAATAATTTCTTGGTCAGCCTGCACGATCGTGGCAACTGCATTGGCCCTGTCAATGAAATCGCTAAAGCTGGTGGATCCCATTAACACATCTAAATAATTGACCATCCCGCCATTTTCCTGATAACTGCGGGCCCTGTCCTTCAAAAGGACATTTCGCTTATTAATTCGCTCTTTAATCACCTTTGTTTCCGCTTGAAGTTTCGAAACCTCCGCTTTTGTATCTGTTATCTTTTTGGATTTATCGGCGATTTTTGTGGTTGTATCTTCAATCGCAAAGTCAAGGCGTTTCATTTCACTCTTTACGTCAGCCTGCTGACCTTTTAAGGTGTTGATCTTATCATTCGCTTGATTGATACCTGATTGTAAATTAGAACGTTTCTCGTGTATTTTATTTTGTTCACCTTTTAGACTAGAAATTGATGCAGCTTCTGTTTTAACAGAAACTCCGCCAAATATTGTTCCTAGTCCGACCGCTAGTGCAGCGGTGATGGTGATTACTGATTTTTTCATTTCCGATTTCTCCTCCTACCTCTCTATGTACAGGTAAATTCATGTTTACCTGATTATGACGAATGCTGCTGCACGGCACATTTTGAAGGACTCATGCGTCTATCCTAGTTATAGGTCGGATAACAGTAAATCAGGAAGGATACGGGTACCATCCTTCCTGAACTGGATTATACTTTTAAGAATTTACGAACAGACATTAAACTTCCCCAAATTCCTATCAGAGCACCCATAAGAATAAGAATGCCGGAAACTTGATACATGAATGGATCAAATGGAAGTACTTTAATGAAAGTTCCTTCAAGCCGCGGACCAATATAATCATAAGCACGATAGTAGGCAATGGAAATTAGGATAATTGGTAAAATTGATCCGATTATACCCAGCCATAGTCCTTCTAAGAAGAACGGCCAACGGATGAACGTATTTGTTGCACCTACTAACCTCATAATCTTAATTTCTCTACGTCTTGCAATAATTGTAATTTTAATTGTATTCGAGATTAAGAAAATAGCCGTGAAGAATAAGCCGATAATTAATACAATTCCGACGTTGCGGCTTGCTTTAATAAACTTGAATAATTTCTCCACCTTGCCCTGACCATATTTGACTTTGGCAACATAAGTAGAGTTTTGGATTTTTTTTGCTACTTGCATCGTATCTGTCGGTTTTTTCGTCTTTACAATATAGACATCGTTTAAAGGATTATCCTGTTCAAAAAGTTTAAAGGACTTTCCTTCCTCCCCAAGACTATTTACTAAATTGTCTAGTTCCTGCTGTTTCGAGGAGAAGGTGACACTTTTTACTTCAGGTATACTTTCAATCTCAGTTTTAAGTTTTTGCTGATCTTGAGCGTTTGCAGCGACATCAATATGAACGCGAATTGACACGTCATCTTCTATCGTTTCTGCTACTCTATTAAGATTCATCATAATAACGAAAAAGACACCAACTAAAATCAGGGTAACAGTAACAGCACTTACCGATGCAAAAGTCATCCAGCCATTTCTGCTGATATTCTTTAAGCTATCTCGTGAGTGACGGCCAATAGTTCTAATTTTCATAACCGTATTCACCTCTTTCATCATCACGCACGATTTTACCGTCTTCAATGGCAATTACTCGATGCTGTAATGTATTAACAATCTCTCGGTTATGGGTTGCCATAACGATCGTCGTTCCTCTTGAATTAATCTCTTCAAATATTTTCATAATTTCCCATGATGTTTCAGGGTCAAGGTTTCCGGTAGGCTCATCCGCAATCACGACTTTCGGCGAATTGACAATCGAACGAGCTATCGAAACACGCTGCTGTTCTCCGCCTGAAAGCTCGGACGGCAGCATTTTTATTTTATGCTTTAAGTTAACAAGATCAAGAACTTCCATCACTCTTTTTTTGATCACTTTCGGCTGGGCTTCGATTACCTCTAAGGCAAAAGCAACATTTTCATAAACAGTTAATCTCGGAAGCAGTTTAAAATCCTGAAAAACAACGCCAAGATTCCGTCTGAAAATCGGGACCTTTTTCATTTTTAATTTGGCTAAGTTCACACCATTCATAGTGATGGTCCCAGAAGTCGGAACTTCCTCACGATACATCATTTTAATAAATGTCGATTTTCCGGCACCACTTGGTCCAACAACATAGACAAATTCGCCCTGGTTGATCCGGACGTCTATCCCATTAATGGCCGAAACTCCATTTGGGTACTTTTTATAAACATCTTGTAGTTCTATCATTTTTTATCACCTTTATTTAAAGACATCTCGAATTTTATTCGACAATTATCTTTTTTATTTGCAAAATGGACTCGGATAACAAAAAAACATGTGCATAATTTCGCATATTTCTATTATAACATCATAAATTGTTAAAAAAAGCGGTAAAAATATTACAGTTTCTTTTCAAAGAATTACAAAACCCGACAAATTTCTCATTTAAGGTAAAATAAAAAACGTCCTGTTTTTTCAAAACAGAACGCTTCTCGAGTCTATTATTTTTTCGCTGCAAGCCATTCAGCAACTTTGTTTGCATCATCGCCAGTTATTACGTTTGCAGGCATTTGCCCTTTACCATTTTTAATAATATTCAATATTTCGTCCTTAGAATACTTTGAGCCAACCTTGGTAAGATTTGGTCCCATACCACCTGTTAGATCGCCGCCATGACAGCTGGAGCATTTCTGATCAAAAATCTTCGCTGCTTCATCACTGCTTGCTGTTTCCGTTCCAGTGTCTTTATCTGTGTCTTTACTTGTGTCTTTATCTCCGCCTCCACAGGCAGCCAGCCCCATTACTAATGCAGTTCCCATCAAAAATGTAAGCAATTTCTTTTTCACGTTGTTACCCCCTTCAGAAAATATTACCATCATTGCCCTATTATACCAATCCTATGGCCGTTTGAAACCCTCACCAAGCACTTCAGCAGCATCCATAACAACGACAAATGCAGATGGATCAAGTGCTCTGACCAATTGTTTCAATTTTGTGAACTCTGATTGATCAACCACGCACATTAGAACTGGTCGTTCATGGTCAGTAAAACCACCATATGCTGATAGTTTTGTCACACCACGGTCAATTTTATTCAAGATTCCCTCACGAACTTCTTCTTGTTTACCCGTAATAATCATTGTCATTTTTGATCGGCCGAAACCGACCTGAATTAGATCGATGGTTTTGCTTGTTACATAAAGAGCAATCAATGCATACAATCCTTTTTCAATATCAAATACAATCGCAGCAGCAAGCACAATTAAACCATCGATTATGACGACGCATCGTCCTAGAGAAAAACCTGTATATTTATGAATAATTTGCGCTGCCAGGTCCGTTCCGCCTGTCGATGCTCTTCCTCTAAAAACGATGCCCAGTCCAAGTCCGACACCAATTCCCCCAAACAAAGCCCCAAGGAGGGCATCATTTGTCCAAGGATCTAAATTCCTTGTAAAAAAAACGACTAATGGTAAAAAAATCGTTCCCGCAAGGGTTTTCACACCAAACTGCTTTCCCAATAAAACTACACCTGCTATAAATAAGGGGATATTAAAAGCCCACTGAACATAGGCCGGTTCCCACCCGAGCACTGCTTTTAGAATCGTACTAATACCGCTTACTCCACCTGAGGCTACTTGGTTGGGAAGTAAGAAAACATTAAAGGTTAATGCAATGATTGCCGCACCAATTAAAACAAATAGATAATCGATAGCTATTCTCGTTTTAGGATAGGTAAGTGTTAAATTGCTTAAGATATTCATAAAGCTATTCTCCTCAAATTTTAAATACTTTCTATTAATGAAAGTGAGTATAGCATGGGTAAATATTGGTGTAAATGGCAGTAAGTTGACGTGGTAAAGGATTAAATTTTTCTCTTAGCATTTGCCAGTTAATTGGTTTTTATTAGGATTGTTCTCTTGGCTAGGTTAGCGATGGTATCGTATAGAAGGCAAATGATTTCAATAAAAAAGCCTCTGCCGAATTAGTCGGCAAAGGCTCTAAACTACGTCCAATTTATGAAATTCTTGATCTGAGATACGCATTAATAAACTGGTCCAAATCCCCGTCCATAACTGCCTGAACGTTCCCGCTTTCTGTGCTGGTTCTGTGATCTTTCACCATCGAATATGGATGGAAAACGTAAGAACGAATTTGACTTCCCCAGCCGATTTCTTTTTGTTCGCCTCGTATTTCCAAAAGCTCTTGCTCTTGTTTCTCAATTTCCAATTGATACAGCTTGGCTTTTAGCATTTTTAGGGCTGCCTCGCGGTTTTTAATTTGTGAACGTTCCGCTTGACATGTAACCACCACACCTGTTGGCAAGTGGGTAATCCGGATGGCCGAATCGGTCGTGTTAATATGCTGTCCGCCCGCACCTGTCGCCCGATAGGTATCGATTTTTAAATCTTCTGTCCGGACTTCAATTTGAATGTCATCATTGAGTTCAGGCATGACTTCACAGGAAACGAAAGACGTATGACGACGGCCTGAGGAATCGAAGGGAGAAATCCTTACCAGACGGTGGACCCCTTTTTCCGCTTTTAAATAGCCGTACGCATTATGCCCCTTAATCGCAAGCGTTACACTCTTAATCCCCGCTTCATCTCCGGGTAAGTAATCAAGGGTCTCCACCTTAAAGCCTTTTTTCTCCGCCCAGCGAGTATACATCCGCAGCAACATCAAGCCCCAGTCCTGTGATTCCGTACCGCCCGCACCCGGGTGAAGTTCCAGTATGGCATTATTTTTGTCATACTCCTCACTAAGAAGAAGCTGTAGTTCAAATTGACTCAAACGCGCTGTTAGCTGCCCGAGTTCCTCTTCCAACTCTCCACGCAATTCTTCGTCATTTTCTTCTTTGACAAGTTCATAGGTCAATTCCAAATTTTCAAAGCTGCTATTTAGATCATAAAATTCATTGACCTGATCCTTTAATCCATTTGCCTCACTAATGACGGTCTGTGCAGCCTGCTGATCGTTCCAAAAATCAGGTTGAAGCATCTCATCATCTAATTCAGCAATTCTTGCTTCTTTATTCTCAAGGTCAAAGAGACCCCCTAAAGTCCGCTAATTTCTTAGCTGATTTTTCAAGTTCATTACGAATTTCTGCTAATTCCATTGTCTTCACCTCTATAAAAATTACCTATATCGCATTTTATTCCGAAATCAATGTTCAGTTCCTTAACTATTATAGCGTGATATGCGACTAAATTTCAAAGTTTGGTCGTTAAAAAGTTTATGCCTTGAAAGACTGCTGGGTTTTCGTATTGGTTGAAAAATCAAAAGTAAAGGCTGTGGTAAACTTGTCTGTTGATTTCCGTTCCAGGCACTTCGCTTTCCGCGGGCGTGCCGCGGAGCCTCCTCGTCGCTTTGCTCCTGCGGGGTCTCCCCTGCCCCGTACTCCCGCAGGAGTCTTCGTGCCTTCCACTGCAATCAACAAAGTGTCAAAATCAACAATAACCTCTAACACAGCAAAAAAACGAGAGGAGTGTCCGCTCGTTTTTTTATGGAGTTATCCTTTTAGGTGCATGTGCTGTTTCCATAAAGGATTGACTATCACTGTGACATTCAGCGCAAGTTTTTTGGCTTTCTCGATCATGACCGTCATTGGCTGGATTAATTGGATCACCCGTTTCTTTATCGTATATGGCTTTGCCTTGTTTACCATAAAGATCTGTTTTGCCATTGTGACAAGATAGACAAAATTTACGTTGAGCATCTGCATCCCAATCAGTTGTGGATTTACTAAACCAATTATCATCAAGCTGATCACTTTCAGGCTTTTGGCCACTTAGTTTGATATTTCCAAGCTCTGGTCTTAACATCTTAATATTGGTTGCTCCATGTGTCTCGTGGCACTCGGCACATGGAAACTGCCCATTTAACGGGATACCACTCTCCGTTTGCGCCTGAAAATTATGACCCGATTGGCTTTTAAGGGTTCCATCACTATAATACTTTTCAATATTTGTCTTTTTTCCATTCCCATGGCAGCTGAAGCATAAGGAGTAGTCACTTAGAGCACCAGTAGCGGTACCTGCTTTTTTATAATTATAATAAGGATCCGTCCCTGCCTTAGGGTGCAGGCTGTTTGGATTTTGTTTCGTCCCTGGATTATGTGGATCATGACAACTAGAACAACTTACAGTAGAACCTGTATAGTGTTTACTATGACTGTTATTGTCTTCTATCTTTGGTGAGCCTGTTCCATCATGACATGCCATACACATATCGTTTTCAGTAGAACCCTTTCCCCCCTTTAGAAGGAACTCATCCGTTCCATTATGGGTACTATGGCAAAAGGAACATGCACTGGTTACCACCGAAAACGGTCCGTGTATAGAATCATTATCAATTGTTTCATCTGCTGCCCGGTCGACCTGAAATTCGGTATTTTTATAATCACTAACGGTAGTGAATTTAAGGAATCGAGGAATAATCACCTTCTCTGTTTCAGTTGAGAATTTCGGATTAAGATATACATCATATGTAGTACCGGGATTAAAGTTTAGATCAGGTGTAAATGTATAAACATAGGATTTGAGATTATCTGTTATTACAGTTGTAGCAATTAAATCCTCGTCTCCTTTAATATCTCCAAAAGATGTTAACAATGGTTGTGTTTTAGTTAATGGTTCCGTACTCCTTACATCTACTAATATCACATAATTCAAGGGTACTCGAGTCATATCCTCTACAGGAAGAAAACTGCTGGGTACACTCTTTCCAGGTTCATATTGATCGGCCGCATCTTTTGGAATAAGATACATTTTGTACATATATGGCCTTGACCCTTCCTCTTCAATGGCTGCCAGGGATGTAATTGTTTTTTCGGTGGATGCAGGACTCTCATCAGTTGTTGGCATCGCTTCCTCAGTAGAGGTTACTGGGTTGTCTGATACATGATCTGTTGTTTCAGGAGTATCTTCTGTTGTCACTGTTACAGGAGTATCTTCCGTTGTCACTGCTCCTTCGGACTTAACAGTAATGGTATGCTCTGCCTTAGCGCTTACCCCATCCTCATCTGTGACGACGAATGTAACGGCATGTACTCCCTCACTAAAATCTTTTGAGTATAAGAAGTCTGCAGCGGTCCCGTTCGGAATCATCGATAGTTTTCCTTCACCCGTAATATCAATAGGCTGCTGTGAATCCTCCGGCTGTTCAAAAACCTTGACAGTGAGTTTATCCGCAGATGTTAGATCATCCGAAATAGTTCCAGTAAATTCAACTAGTGGAGCATTTAACAAAGTACCCTCATTTGGAGTTAATATCTGGATTTCAGGAACAGCTGAAGCTGATACAACAATGTTATCAGGAGAACTAAAAAGGAGGGAACTAAGAACAACGCTCCAAATAACAAGGTATGCGATAAGCTTTCGTTTGTAGTTCTTCCTTTTCATACTATTCATCCTTTACTTTTCGTAAATTAGATATAAAAAAACTCATATCTATTATATCAACTGAATTAACATTAATTTTCATAGGTAAATTAAATATTTTTGACAATTTCTTCACGCGGGTGCAATAATAAAACAAGGTAACAATAGTGATATTGCCACCTTGTTTACTTTTAAATCTTTACTATAAAACCTAGTGAAGTCTAACAAATAGTGGGGCTATTTGTTAGCTTTTTTTATTATTTAATTAAGTTTTTACCTGAGTAATCTCCACCAGGAACTAAGTAGTTTTTATAATCTGTAGTATTTGGATAGTTTGTTGTTCCAGGTGTATTGGCGATTTGGTGTGTAGATTGGTGACAAGCCCAACATACAGACATGTTTGTGAATCTCTTTAAGGATGAGCCTTTTGGACTTACTTCTTTCATGTAAGCCTTCGCTGTTGCTTCAGTCCAGCCTTTTCCACCATCTGCAACAGGTTTTTGTAAATCTTCAATTGTTTTACCTGCTGTGTCTCGTAATGTTGTAATGTCAGTACCGTGAGCAAAGTGACAAGCTGTACAGCTGCGGCCTTGCTTCGTACTGTTTGTTGTATGTGTGAATAGCTCGTGACCTTGAGTGGTTTTCATTTCTCTCGGTCCATTTTCTCTATTCTTTAAGTAGTCATCATGACAGCTTGCACAGAATTCTGAGTAATTTAATTTGTAGTCATAAACCTGTGCTTGTGTTAATCCGTCAGCTGGTTTATTATAAATACCATTTGATTTGTAAATTTTTAACCCAGACATAGTACTGCTATTGTTGATGTCTGCATATGCAGGATCTTCTACTAAATTAAGCTTAATTGCTTTTTGTCCCACTGGAATTTTATTCAATTTAGTAATGGTTTCAGTATATCCAACGATGGTAACATTATAGTTGTTACCATATTGCTTTCCTGCGACAGTTTCATTTAATAAACGGTCGTTCGCAGATCCATGTGGATTATGACAGCTTGAGCATTCAAAAGTAGCAGTAGATGTATTAGCTAATGCACCAGGAGCTGCTTTTACTTCTAAATCTGAATCAACATTATGCATTGAGGCATTCATTTCGTGAGAGTCAATTACACCTGCTTCACTAGCAACTTTAACGTTATAGAAGCCCATTGTACCATCATGACATGACATACAAAGTTCTTTTTCGCCGCTCTTCATTAACAGCATTTCATCTTCCCCGTTGTGGGTACTGTGACAGTTTGCACAGGAATTAGTGTTGTTTTGGAAATTACCATGTGTTTTGTGTGTGTTGGTATTTCCGGCGTTATCAACGTCCCCAACATGAATCCCAGGGGCTGGGTTTGTTGAAGTGGGGGTGAATTCTGCTGCAGTTGCAAACGCACCAAACATGCTCACTAATACAAGCACTAAAAATGCAGACAAACTAAATTTCAACTTACTCATTCTAAAAAACCTCCCATAAAACTTCTGTCTGTTTTTCTCTCTTTTTCTCTTTTTTTCATAGGTTAATAATGATAAGTTTTTTCTTTTTTCTATATCACCCCCTTAAAAAGACTCATAATTTTGAGTTTCATAGTCAATATAAAAAAGCATATATTATCAGAAAACAAACCATCTAGGAGGTAAAATAGGTAGTTTTCTGTCATGTTCGATTTACAAAACAAGGTAACAATTTTATATTGCTACCTTGTTTAAGTATGTTTCAATAAAAGAAATTTGTTGATCAACACCTTATTTAATTTTTGCTTTACCTTTAAGAGCCCCAGTTCCATCAAGGTATTGCGGATCAATTTGTCCTTTTGCAATGTTAGATCCGTGGCAAGCAAAACATACAGCGTTGTTTGTAAATTTCTTTAATGAAGATCCTTTCACACTTACATCTTTCATATACGATTCTGCTTTTTCTTGAGACCAGCCTTTTCCGCCGTCTGCAACTGCCTTCGTATAATCTGCAACTTTATTTCCGACTGCATCCATCATAATGGTAGCATCGGTACCGTGTGCATAGTGACAAGCTGCACAACTTCTACCTTGGCTCGCGCTATTAGTTGTATGTGTGTAGGTATCGTGAGTATGTGTTGCAGTGATTGATGAACCTGTACTTGGTTTTCCAGGCATAGGATTAGAGCTGCTACCTACATTTCTCTTCGCAAAATAATCATCGTGACATGCTCCACAGAATTGAGAATAATAGATTTTATCATTCACACCATTGTAACTAGCTAATCCCTTAGGGCCATTGGACTTTGTAATTTTCAGGCCGCCGGTACCTGTTAAAGCGTTTAGTACCGCGTATTCTGGATCGTCTTGTAAATCAAGAGCAATCGTTTTTGTTCCTATTGGAGCAGATATTTGTACACCATTAACTATAGATGTAGCAAATGCTTTACCTGCAACCGTTTCATTTAATAGTCTGTCATTTGCTGAACCGTGTGGGTTGTGACAGCTGGAACATTCTAATTCCGCAGTTGAATTATTTAGATATTTACCAGGAGCACTTCCGACTTTGATAGATGAATCAACATTGTGCATGGATGAGCTTAAGTGTGAATCATCAAAAGTACCTGCACCGCTTCCTATCGTTACATCATAGAAGCCCATTGTGCCATCATGGCAAGACATACAAAGATCATATTCTCCTTCCTTCATTAACAACATTTCATCTTCCCCGTTGTGTGTACTGTGACAGTTTGCACAAGAGTTTGTGTTGTTTTGGAAGTTACCATGTGTTTTGTGTGTACTTAGGTTACCATTGTTATCAATTTGACCAACATGGATTCCAGGTGCTGGGTTCGTTGGGGTTGGAGGAACTCCATCCTCTGCAAAGGCCACAGCACTGAATATGCCCAATAAAATAAGCATAAATACAGTTGATAAACCCAATCTAATCTTACTCATTTTTAAAACCTCCCAAATTTCTCTCTTTTTCTCTAATTTAATATAGAACTATAAAGGCTAAACTGAGATTTTCTTTTGTTTTCACCTCCTTTATCGAAAAGGGAATTAATAGAATACGGAGACCCTTTGATTTACTGTATCTGTTACAAATAAAGTATCTCGATCGTCAATATACAAACCATTCGGGAGATACAGCTTATCATTTTCGGTTCCCATTCCACCTAATTCAAATAAATGTTTTCCCTCTTTATCGAAGGCTGAGATATTGTGGGCAAGGTTGTTTACGACATATACATTTCCTTTTGAGTCCACAGCTACTCCTCTTGGATTTAGGAAAGTCGGATCCCCTTTGCCGTCTTCCGAACCGTTAATAATTTTGATAAACTTACCTTCTTTATCGAAAATTTGAACTCTATTATTCCCGGAATCTGTTACATATATTTGTTGATCACTATCAACTGCGACAGCATTTGGTGCGATGAATTTTCCTTCTTCCGCACCAGCTCCTCCTATTTCCATTACTTTCTTTCCATCTAAATTAAAAACAAATAATTTATTCGCCTTAATATCGGTGACATAAAGCTTACTATCGATTATTCGAAGTCCGCCCGGTGATTTAAGGACTTTCTTTTGATCATCAAAGTATTTAATGAACTTACCTTTTGAATTAAAAATAGAAATATTGCCATTGTACAAGTCTGCAACGTAAATGTTGCCATCTTTATCTCCAGCGATCCCATAAGGAAATTTAAATTCGCCTTTATTGGTTCCTTCTTTACCAAAATTGAATACAGAAGTACCAGACTGATCAAATACTTGTACCTGTTTGTTATTTGTATCACTCACATAAACGAATTCCCCAATTTTCACAACATCCATTGGTTTGTTAAGTGGTTTGTTAAACTCACCATATAATGAATTTGTGTACACAGGCGGTCCGCTCGGATCCACCTTTGCAACAATTGGTTTTATTGTCGACTCTAAATTCAAGAAATAGACTGCTGCAAAAAAGGCAACGGAAAGTGCGACAATGCTACTCATCAATATATAAACGGTTCTCTTTTTCAAAGTGGTCAGCTCCTTCTATTTGTTGTCTTTTCCCTTTGCAGCAACTCTCTCCAAGCCTTCAGACGCAGGTTTATAAAGCGGGTCATAGTTTAAAGCCTCTTTGAAAAATTTCTCTGCTTCTTTTTTGTTACCTTGATCTTCTTCCACTCTGCCAATTTCGGTAATGATATCTGTGTTGGTTGGCATTAACTTAAGGGCTTCTTTAAGTGATTTAGCAGCCTCGTCGTACATTTTTAAATTACGATATACCATTCCTGATAACAAATGCGCTTTAAAATTACGTGGTCCTAACTCGACTGCTTTTTGTGCCTGCTTTAATGCATCGTTATATCTTTCTTCATCAATATAGACAAGACCGAGATTGAAATAAGCTCCAAAGTATTTGCTGTCAAGGTCAGTTGCGACTTTCATCTGCTTAATCGCATTATCGTTATCACCTTTTAGAAAGTAGGTATAACCTAAATTGACTCGGTGCTCTGGATTATTCGGTTCAGAATCTACTAATGTTTTATAATAGTCTAGCTGTTCATCCATCCTTTCTTGACTTGCATCAGACCAGATATATTTGTCACTTATATAGTAGCCGCCACCCAAACTTACTAATAAAGTCGCGATAAGAAGCAGTGCAGCCTGTAACTTTGTAAAATACTTTTTCTTCTCTTTCTTCCACTTCGTTCTTTCATTCTTTTCCGGTTCTGGATTGATCGGCAGCTCTCTAGCTTCCATTAGTATCCACCTCGAATTTCATTTGTTTTTTCGAATAACCTCTGATAGACTTGTTCGAAATGTTAAGAACCCTATTAATCGCCAATCAAAGGTAGAGCTAAATCGTACACAACTACTTATGACACTTTTCACAGCTGACTTTTGCGTGGCAGGTATAGCATTTCGCCGATGGTTTAGACACTCCTTCTAACGAAATCGGATGGTTAACCTTCCAACTTGTCTTTTGACTATGTTTACTTGGATGACAGGAGGAGCAGGTAACTTGGTTTCCACCTGTTTCATTCGACCTTTTCACTTCATGGCATGCTTGACACGATTCTTGGTTTTTGTTAGCAGTTGCACCATGGCTATCAAAAAAATTACCGTTATGGCTTGCTGGTCGTTTGCTATGGCAATCCTTACAAAAAGTATTCTCTTTGGCATAGTTATAATGATTCTTTTGTTTTACTTGATTATTATTAAGGAAACGATCAATAACTGATACATCTTCATAACCTTTTAGGGGTTCCTTTGACATATCACTATGACATTGATTACACTTCATTAGATTCTCTGCAGCTTGTTTCCCATGTGTTTTGGTTTTAAAATCCTCTGCTTTATGGTTTTTTGGAACCATCCCGGTTTTATGACACGCTGAACATTCAATGGTTACTTTACGTGCCTTATGACAATCAATACAGGTGTCCATATCCGGGCGGGTGAATTTTAAATCCGCCATCGCTGAGGTACCCGTTTTCGTGTCCCATTTTTCATAATCCGTTTGGAATGTCATTTTCCGGTCTGCGATTTTGCCGTGTGCCACACCGTTATGACATTGAATGCATTCAATATCTTTGTTTTGATGTTTATCATGGGGAATGATGATATCCCCAGATGCTGTGACTTCACGTTTAGATACATCATGACAGGACTCACACGCGCTATCGGGTATTTCCTTTGGCATCCTAATAGGAGCTGTGTAGGTTTGTGTCGCTTTTTTATACACCTGCATAAGTCCATTTGCTTTCGCCTTTGCATATTCTTCCGTACCTGAGCCTATGTGACACTTAACGCAATCCACTTCACTATGTGTGGACGCCTTCCACGTATAATACTCCGGCTTCATCTCATGGCATGAGGAGCAGAAACTCGAGCTCGAGGTAGTTTCTACTCCTATTAGTCCCAGTGAGAAAAAGACGACGATAAATAGCAGTGCTACTGTTAAATATTTATATACTTTGTAGCGAGTCCGTGGAGGGGAGGTCTTGTTCATGTGTTCTTCTTCCATTATTTTCCCTCCTCTTGAACATTTTCTTCTTATTTCTTATCATCTTTAAAGCCAGTTCTATGGCAGTATTTGCAGTAAACATCCGTTGGTGCTTTTGCATCGGTTGTGTCTGCTTTTGGTTTTTCACGATCATGACAAACGAAACATTCCTCTTTCATCTCTTTTGTTTTTGCTTTGTTAGCATGAGAAGTCAACCACTGATCGCTATCGCCGTGACTTTCAGGACGATCAGAGTGACAGGCACTACAGAATTTGTTCGTACGTGCTTGTTCTTTTGCAAGTGAAACGTTCGGTGTGTACTTCACCTTTTTATTTCCCATTTTAAGAAGCGAGACGATATCTTCTTTTGGAATTTCCCTTACCCATTTTGAATCTTGGTGACAATTCATACACTTATCTAGCTGTTGAATAGCAGTGCCGCCGTGATTATTGCCCCAATCTACATTTTTATGTGTTTTAGGAATTTCGGTTTGTTTGTGACAAGTTTCACATTCCATCGAAATCTTAACATCTTTCTTTTGCTTTCCGATTGCTTGTAAAATAATATCTTGTGTCTTTGCATTAGATGCTGCTGCTACTGCTTCCGTTGTTTTGGCTTCTAAAGTTGCTTCTGTTGCAGTTTCTTTTGTTGCATCTTTATCGTTTTCTTCGAGCTTTTTCTCCACTTCTTCCGGATTAACTGGAACGTTATACGCTGGATCTTTCCAAGGCTTTTCGCCATTATTTACTTTGTCATGGCAGTCAATACAAGTACCCATGTTAGGTCTCAAGTATTTCTTTTCCATTAATTTTTCAGCACTTTCCTTTGTCCATTCGCCGCGAACTTCTTCAACGTTGATTCCTCGGGTTGCCATTTTCGCGTGGACTACACCGGCATGACAAGTAATACAAGGGATATCTTCTTCGATATGACCTTTGTGATTTACTTTTAAGTCTCCGGACGCTGTGACTAGGCGGTTTTTCGAGTGGCATTGCAAACAGTTTTGATTTGAAACGGCCTCTTCTTCGGTTTGAACAATTTGTTCAGGTACACCAGTAACATGGTAGTATACTTCTTTCATCGACTTCATTTTGTGCGTAATCATGTTAGTGAAACCTGGCTTGATATGACACTGTACACAAGATATCTGATTATGAGCACTTGCAGTAAACGTTGAATATTCAGGTGCCATTTCATGACAGCTTGCACAGAATGTCGGTGAGTTGGTCATGGTTAGAACTCCATACCCTCCACCAAAAACAACGATACAACCCACAAGTGAAACAAACAGTAATTTCCACCTGTTAACCGGATTCTTCCAGTCAATCCCTCGAAACTTTTGCCATAATCCGCGAATCAGGCCCGTTTTTTTTCTATCTTCTCTACTTTCGGGATCTATATCTTTATTCTTTTTCCCCCAAATGGCCACTAGACTCACCCTTCCCATTTTGGATTCTATCTCTCTCTTTATTTTCCATAGTAACCTCTCTAAAGGTAGTATCTAACATTGTAAGAGTATATTCCAATGTACAATTTGTGAATAATTCCCCACACAAAACAAATGGGTATTTTCTACTAAAAACAACGCACAAATGTTGTTATTCCAACAATATTTAATACTACGTAAATATTGTTTACTTTGCATACAGTCGAATGTTTATTCATTATCCATACTTTTTATACAGTTTTCATTCTTTTTTTACTAGTTGAATCTCTAGTTGAGGTACATTCTCAAAATCACGTCATCACTCTGTCATATTTGACGAAAATTCGAACTTATCGGAGTAGTCCAAGCTGAAGTGTTTGACTTAGAAGAAAATATAATAGATGATTGTACGAATCTTGCTTCCCGCTATCATTGTTGTCACTGTATTGTGGAAATGGTAAGATATAAAAGGAAAATAGCGAATATTCTTGAATGGATTTTTTAAAATAGTGATTAGTCTCGATAAAAAGGAGCGTTCATCAGATATGGGGATTTTAGATAAAGTGTTTGATTTGAACAAGCGTGAGCTAAAGCGGCTAGACAAGCTTGCGGTGAAAATTGACGCACTGGCTGCGGAAACAGAAAGGTTGACCGATGACCAACTGCGCGAGAAAACGGAAGAGTTCAAATCTCGCTATCAAAACGGAGAATCATTAGATGATCTCTTGGTTGAAGCGTTTGCCGTAGTCCGTGAAGGTGCCAAGCGTGTCCTTGGTTTATATCCGTACCATGTTCAGTTAATGGGGGGGATTTCTCTTCATGAGGGGAACATTTCCGAGATGAAAACAGGGGAAGGTAAAACGTTAACTGCGACCATGCCAGTTTATTTGAACGCACTTTCTGGTCGGGGGGTTCACGTTGTTACTGTCAATGAATACTTAGCAAGCCGTGATGCTGCCGAAATGGGCGAATTATATCAATTCCTCGGTTTAACTGTTGGCTTAAATTTAAATAGTATGGATAAGGAAGAAAAACAAGCCGCATATGCCGCTGATATTACGTATGGTACGAATAACGAATTTGGTTTCGATTATTTGCGTGATAACATGGTCCTCTATAAGGAGCAAAAAGTACAGCGCCCACTTTTCTTCGGAGTCATTGACGAAGTTGACTCGATTTTAATTGATGAAGCGCGGACACCATTAATTATCTCAGGGTCGGCACAGAAATCGGCTGTCCTCTATATTCAAGCGAATGGCTTTGTTAAGATGCTTTCTAAAGAAACAGATTATACGTACGATGAAAAAACAAAAGGCGTTATGTTGACAGAGGAAGGAATTAGTAAAGCTGAAAAAGCTTTCGGCATTGATAACCTTTTCGACATGGCCCACGTCACCTTAAACCATCATATTAACCAAGCCTTAAAAGCAAATGTCAGCATGCATCTTGACGTTGACTATGTGGTCCAAGACGGCGAAATTGTCATCGTTGATCAGTTCACCGGCCGTTTAATGAAAGGGCGCCGATACAGCGAGGGCTTGCACCAGGCAATTGAGGCTAAAGAAGGGCTCGAAGTTCAAAACGAAAGCATGACCATGGCTACGATTACATTCCAAAACTACTTCCGGATGTATGAAAAATTAGCAGGGATGACCGGTACCGCAAAAACGGAAGAAGAAGAATTCCGTAACATTTATAACATGAATGTTATTGTTATTCCTACGAACCGACCAATTGCCCGTGATGACCGTCCTGATTTAATTTACTCTTCTATGAATGGTAAATTCCGTGCCGTTGTCGAGGATATTGCAGTGCGTCACCAGCAGGGACAGCCTGTACTTGTAGGAACGGTCGCGATTGAAACGTCGGAGCTCATCTCCAATTATTTAGTGAAAAAAGGGATTCGCCATAATGTGTTGAACGCGAAAAACCATGAACGTGAAGCGGAGATAATTGCTGAAGCTGGCCACAAAGGCGCCGTCACCATCGCAACGAACATGGCGGGGCGTGGTACAGACATTAAGCTTGGTGAAGGGGTATTAGAATTAGGAGGACTTGCCGTTATCGGAACGGAGCGACATGAAAGCCGACGGATCGATAATCAGCTGCGTGGACGTTCTGGCCGTCAAGGGGACCCAGGTATTACTCAGTTCTACTTATCCATGGAAGATGAACTAATGCGCCGCTTTGGATCGGATAATATGAAAGCAATGATGGAACGACTTGGCATGGATGATACACAGCCGATTCAGAGTAAGATGGTATCAAGAGCCGTTGAGTCCGCGCAAAAACGTGTAGAAGGCAACAACTTTGATGCTCGTAAACAACTCTTGCAATATGATGATGTACTACGTCAGCAGCGTGAAATTATTTACAACCAGCGGGATGAAGTACTAGAGTCTGAAAATCTCCGTGATATCGTTCAAAAGATGATTTTAAACTCCATTGAGCGAAATGTTGATGCACATGCATCACGCCATGAGGATGAAGAAGAATGGAATCTCGAAGCCATCATCGATTTTGTGAATGCCTCTCTTCTCCATGAAGGTGACATCACAGTGGATGACTTGAAAGGAAAAGACCCGGACGAAATCCGTGATACGATTTTTGCAAAAGTGAAGGAACGTTATGATGAAAAAGAAGAGATTCTCTTACCTGAGCAAATGCGCGAATTTGAAAAGGTTATAACACTGCGTGCGGTTGATTCCAAGTGGATTGATCATATTGATGCAATGGATCAGCTTCGTCAAGGGATTCATTTACGAGCCTATGGGCAAATTGATCCGCTTCGAGAATATCAGCATGAAGGATTTGCGATGTTTGAAGCGATGGTTCAATCGATTGAGGATGAAGCGGCCATGTACATCATGAAGGCTGAGATCCGCAACAATCTTGAGCGCCAAGAGGTAGCAAAAGGGCAAGCAGTGAATCCAAAAGAAGACGGTGAAGCCGTTAAGAAAAAGCCAAAAGTAAAGCAAATTGATGTAGGCCGTAATGATCCATGTGTTTGTGGCAGCGGCAAGAAATACAAAAACTGCTGCGGGGCAGGAAAATAAGATTTTGTTTTGATGGGCCGGCGATTTATCGCTGGCTTTTTTGTTTTTGATTATAGGATTTGTTGATAAGTGGTGGAGATTTGTTGATATGTTCTGAAAATTGTGGATATCGTTCACAGAATTGTGAGTAAATTTCAATTGTCCTAGGTTATCCACATGGGGATAACTTTAGACGGGACGTTTAACAAAAACAAGTACGTATTTAGTAAGTATACACATAAAAAAACGCCGCTCCGTGTAAGAGCAGCGTTCTTCTTGTAATCTATGTTTAATGTGCCTCGATTAAACCATAACGGCCGTCACGGCGCTTATAAACAACATTTGTACGATGTGTGTCTGCATTTGTGAACACATAGAAGCTATGGCCTAGCATGTTCATTTGCAGAATGGCTTCTTCACTGTCCATTGGTTTCAGGTCGAAGCGCTTTGTACGAACTAATTCTAATTCATCCTCATCTAAATCATGTACTTCCGTGTTTTCAGTTGTTGCAAATGTAATTGGAAAATCGCCCTTTTCGCGGAATTTGCGGTTTACCTTTGTCTTGTGCTTGCGAATTTGGCGTTCTAATTTGTCAGTTATCAAGTCAATCCCAGCATACATGTCAACATTTGTTTCTTCAGCACGAAGAACAAGTTGCGGCAGCGGAATCGTCACCTCTACTTTAGAAGTTTTATCTTGATTGAATCTTAGATTCACATTTACCTTTGCATCAGGTGCTTCTGTAAAATAGCGCTCCAATTTTGCGATTTTCTTTTCTACATACTCTCTAATTGCTGGAGTTACCTCAATGTTTTCACCACGAACGTTATAATTCATTTGTGGATTCCTCCTTTAGTTACGGCTATGTATTAACATTTCTATTTTACCCTATGATTATCCTGCTAAATCAGAACAAAAATTTTGTCGATTTATTGACAAAAACAAAGGGAAGATAGTGACAAGATTTTGCACGACATTTGAAATCAATTGGTGATTATCATTAAAATGGAAGGTTATTTAATATTATTGTAATCTTAATGGATAACTATCTAGTACGAAGCTTGCAACGAGTAAAAGGAACATTCCGATCGCTTTGAAAGATTACGACCGAGCAAGTGTCAGCGATTGAATGCTGACTGCACCTGCCTCCTTCAATAGTTTAGCAGCATGCCTTAGTGTGGAGCCTGTTGTATAGATATCGTCAATTAGGACAACTTTTTTTCCTGTTGCATAAACATCAGGAAGAACCTGAAACACTTGCGGAAGATGGATTCGTTCTGACCGAGATTTTTTCGATTGCTTTTCAGAGTGTAAGCGACTAAGCATGGATGTTGGGGAAAAGCCTGCTCCTGTTATTAGAGCCGTTGCCTGATTAAAGCCCCTTTCATATTGACGTTCCTCACTTAATGGGATAGGCACCAGTAGGTCTGGTGATAATTCGCCTATCTTCCTTTTGAAAAGTTCCGAAAATATCTTTGCTAATGCATAATCACCGCGAAATTTAAACGTTGCTATTACATCTTTTAAAAAATCATTATACAGGAAAAAGGAATGATTTTTCTCCAGGCTCCCTTGCCATTTTGGATCTTCCTCCCAACGAAAGCAATCATGACACACATCCCCATTGCGAAATTGATCATTTACTTGCGAAAACGGCCGGCTGCATATTCGGCATTGATCGCCGAGAATTTGTTCTAATCTCCCTTCACAAACAGGGCAAATGTGATGTCCCTTATCAATAGAGAAAATTGCTCGCCAGCTGATGCTTGGAATAATTACATCATGGCAAATTAGACAGCAGTTTTGATCGAATAGGGCCATTTTTAAACCTCCTTTTACTTGTCGAGTAATTCCCTTTTGATTCCTTCCCGGTTCATTGAGACGATTTGCTTTTTGGCCCTTATCATCTCTTCGGTTTTTCCATAATGAAAATAGGTCACTACCCCCTCTGGATAATCCTTGCTCCTCCCCGCCCTTCCAGCAATTTGGACAAGGGCACTTTCTGAAAAAACAGCATCTTCCGCACCTACCACTGCGACATCAATGTTGGGGAAGGTTACCCCCCGTTCAAGAATCGTCGTCGTCAAAAGCAACGGGATTTCTTTGGCGCGCATTCTTAGCACCTTTTCTTTACGGTCAGGGTCTTCGGCATGGACCGCTTCTACGGATGCATCCAATTGGCGTAAGATAAGGAGAGCTTTTTCCATTAAAGGGATATGAGGAAAAAACACTAGGGCTTGCTTGTTGGCATAAATCCGCTCAGCTATCCAGCGGAGGACGTTGGCCGGGAGCTTATTTTTTTGCAGCTGCTTTTGCCAATTGCCGCACCATTCAAACTTAGGGACCGGGAGCGGATGACAATGGAAACGTGCTGGGATTGTGGTAAATGCGCGTTTTCCAGTGCGGCATTCCCTTTGCCATTTTTGATTGGGTGTAGCAGTCAGGTAAATCATGGCGGAGGACGGTTTTCGGGCCTGGATGGCGGCATACTGAAGCGATTCCTCGACGGTATACGGAAAAGCATCGACCTCATCCAATATAATGGCATCAAAGGCCTGGTAAAAGCGGAGCAGCTGGTGAGTGGTTGCAATGGTAAGGGGAGCATAGACATGGCGGTCCTTACTTCCACCGTAAAGGGATACAATCTTTATTTCAGGAAAGGCGGATTTCAGTCTGGGTGTGAGTTCTAAGACGACATCAGTCCGAGGCGTGGCAATGCAGATTCTCTTTTTAGCAGCAAGTGCCGCTTCAATTCCAGCGAAAAGAACCTCGGTTTTCCCTGCTCCGCATACGGCCCAGACTAAGTGTTCTTGATTGTGCAAAATAGCGGTGGTTACATGGTCCGATGCAACCTGTTGCCCCTTAGAGAGCGTCCCCTGCCAATGCTTGATGGTTGCGGGAAGTTTGGTGTCAGGCACCGGCCCACTCCAACCGATAAGAGCGGTGCACGCACTGATCCTTCCCATCATAATGCAATGGCGGCAATAGAGACAGGTTTCTCCACATCTTGAGCATGGGTAGGCAGCAAACCAGTGCGCCTCCTTGTTGCCGCAGCGGGCACAAACTGGCTTTTTCCCTTCATAGTAAATTCCACTCCGGTAGGTGATACAGCCATTTTCATAATGGCTCGTGATTTCTTCGAATGGAAATGGGATATCCTCAGGGAGGAGCTGTTTGCCGGTGAGAAGCTGCTGCAGGTCTGGATTGTAGGAGAATGTTGGATGGAGCGGCGGCTGAGGGATGCTGGATAGTTTAGAGATTGGGAGTGAGTCTTCTTGTATGGTCGCTGGTATTAATAGGTTGTTTTTAATGATAAAACGCACGGGGGCACCTTCTCTGGATTGAGATAATAAAGACGATCTTTTGTTTTCCCTGACTTTTTTAGATCCAGTTTATGAAGTAGTTTTTGTGTGGTATGAATGGTTGAGAGATGCAGGAAGCCTCTTGCCTCTTGGTTGGTGATTGTTGGCTTGTAGAGGTAGAAATAGTGACTGAGGGTTCTTAGAATGACATCCTTCGAGATCATATGACAGGCAGGGCAGATCCAAACCCCTCTTTTGTAATTCATCGGAATATAATTGCATTCGTTATTCGGACAGCAAACACCACTGCGTATATCCTTCTCTGTTAGATTGTATTCTTTTAGAATGTCAATTGGTTTTAGGCTGTGTTGGCTTAGAAGTAGGTTGCCGATTTGGGACATGGTCTCAATATCGATTCGTTCATGCTTATATTGTTGGTCCATGCCATCAATCTTATTAAAGATGTCTCTTCCTTTGCATATTTTAGAAAAATCCATTTTGTCTCCAGAGTTCGTTTTCAAAATGGTACTTGTACTTTTGAAAAAAATTAGAGTGTCAACAGGGAGTAAATTGCAATGGTTTTTGATCATCCAATTCCTTAGGAGTGATTGAAGTCGTTGACATTGAACACGCGGGTCCTCAAAGGATTCTTCTGTTCCATCTTCATTTTTCCGGATGAGTTGTTTAAAGGTATTATCGAATGTCAATGTGCCTGCTATATTTTTGGCTTCAATAATCAGGATGGATTTTTGCGAAAGTAGAAGGGTATCGATCTGGAAGTGTATGCTGTTGTATTGGAGTTGGAGGTCATGGAAGATGAGGTATATATCTTGTGGAAGTTCTTTAACGTAGTTTGCTAAGGCAACTTCGCCCCAGTAACCAGCCCATCGTTTGGCTAGGTCCTTTTCAATTTCTTGATATTTTCTATGGCCGATAATGAGACGTAGTTTTAGGATTTCTGTTAAAAATAGTCTTTGGGGTGGGGTTAAATCTTTCATGATCAAGTTAATCGTCAGCTCCCTTACCTTTTTTGAGAAATTTCTACAAAGTTTGTATTATTTCCTGCTTAATCGTGGGAATTTTTTATGGATATGTGTCAGTTTGATGTCTTTTCTATTGTGGCTGGAAGAATTTCGCCAGATTGGACCTGGATTTCGCCGACTATAGGAGTTATTTCGCCAAACTGGGGATGAATTTCGCCGACCCCCGAGCTTATTTCGCCGAATCCTCAATTGATTTCGCCAAACCCCTTTTGATTACCTATTTCAGAGATTTCGAGTCACATTCTTTAGACTCGTTTTTTAGGATTGCTCTCGTGGCGGGGGATTTCGCCAGATTGGACCTGGATTTCGCCGACTATAGGTGTTATTTCGCCAAACTGGGGATGGATTTCGCCGACCCCCGAGCTTATTTCGCCGAATCCTCAATTGATTTCGCCAAACCTCATTTTAATACTTTTCAAAACCCATTCCTCCACCACCCCAAAATTAAAAACCATTCCGGCCCAAAGGACGGAATGGCAACTACCTTACTAAACTAACTTGCTTACCTATCTAATTTTTTCATCCAGCCCAAGCCCATGGCTCCTTCGCCGAGATGGGTACCGATGACGGCGCCGAAGTAACTGATTGTAAATTCGACATTAGGATACGCGACTGCCAGCTCGTCGCGCCATTCTCTGGCCTCTTCCTCACGGTTGGCGTGGATAATGACAGCTTGATAGCTGTTACCACTGGACGCATCCTCATCAAGAAGGTCAACGATTCGTTTCATCGCTTTCTTACGGGTGCGGATTTTTTCAAATGGAACAATGACTTTGTTTTCAAAATGAAGCAGTGGTTTCACTTGAAGAATGCTGCCGATAAAGGCTTGGGCACTCGAGAGACGCCCCCCTCGTTGCAAATGAGCTAAATCGTCCACCATGAAATAGGCACGGGCCGTCATTTTTAATGCTTCTAAATGAGCCACAATCGTTCCTGGATCCTCGCCCTCAGAAGCCAATTTTGCTGCCTCCATTGCATAAAACCCCTGCACCATGCAGCTGATTTCAGAGTCATAGGGGTGCACTGCAATGCCCTCTACCATCGAACTGGCCGCGACTGCCCCTTGAAAGGTGCCGCTGATACCACTGGAAAGATGGATGCTAATGACCGCATCATACTCCTTTGCAAGGCTCTCAAAAAGCTCAACAAACTGGCCGATGGGTGGCTGGGAAGTGGTTGGCAGCTCATTCTCCTTAACCTCTTCGTAAAACTGCCTCCAAGTAATATCCACTTCTTCGTGGTAAACCTCGTTACCAAAGATGACATGTAACGGGATCATATGTATATTCCATTTATCGCGTAGATCCTTTGGGATGTACGCAGTACTATCCGTGACGACGGCTGTCTTCATAAAAAATACCATCCTTATCTTTTTAACTCTATATGGTATTTTATATGAAATTTGGAGAAATTGCATTAATTCCCCAAATAAAAAAGGACATGCTCTTCAGCATGCCCCAAACTAACTCTACTTACTTAACCTCGACCCAGCCATTCTTAATGGCGACAACAACAGCTTGGGTGCGGTCATTTACGTTCATTTTTTGTAAAATGTTGGAGACGTGGTTTTTAACTGTTTTTTCACTGATGAATAAAGCTTCGCCAATACCACGGTTGCTTTTACCATCGGCAAGCATTTGAAGTACTTCACATTCACGGCGTGTCAATAAATGCAATGGACGGCGAATTTCCATTGTTTGGAGGTACGCCCCGCCACTGCGGGCGACACCCGCTGCCAGCTTGCGGTACTCGTTTACTAAATTATGAGTAACCTTTGGATGTAAATACGATCCGCCGTCAGCGACAACTTTGACCGCTTCAATTAAGGCATCTGCATCCATCTCTTTTAATAAGTAACCAATGGCCCCGGTTTGTAAGGCATGGGTCACATAGTTCTCATCATCGTGAATGGATAAGATAATAATCTTCGTGTCAGGGTATTTGTCGACCAAATCACGTGTAGCTTCGACACCATTCACTTGTGGCATATTGATATCCATAATCACCACATCAGGTTGGAATTCTTCTACTAATCTTAATGCTTCGCTGCCATCCTCACCTTCTGCGACAACTTGGAACGATTTTTCAAACTCTAGTATTCTTTTAACGCCTTCTCTAAATAGTTGGTGATCGTCTATAATGACAATTTTGGTAGTCAATTTTAACGCCTCCTAAGCCTTCTAATTTCGAAATTTTCTCCACTGACGGTAGGTTCATAGTTTTCTAGTTAATTAGTGGGACTCGAATCAGCACAGCGGTCCCCTTACCTATTTTTGAATCAAAGGTAAGCTCACCTTCAAGCAGGTCAACCCGCTCTCGCATTCCAATCATGCCAAATGACTCTGGTTTCTTTTCTGTGATATCAAAACCGATACCATTGTCCTTAATTAAGACGGTAATGGATGCATTGGTTATTTCTAACCGTACTTTGATTTCACAGGCATTAGCATGTTTTAATGCATTTTGCACTGATTCCTGTATCATCCGAAAGAGCGCGACTTCATACTTAGTCGGAAGCCTGCGTTCTAGTCCGATATTCACAAAATCAATTTTTGATTGGTTATGATATTCTTCGATGGTTCGCAAGTATTTTCTGAGGGTAGGGACGAGACCTAAATCATCTAATGCCATCGGACGAAGGTCATAGATAATTCGCCGGACTTCATAAAGTGCCGAACGAACCATTTTTTTAAAGCTGCTAACCTCAGAAAAAGCCTCATCCGCGCCTTTTTCCCTATAGACACGTTCAATTAAATCCGAACGCATAATTACATTGGCAAGCATTTGGGCGGGGCCATCGTGAATATCCCTTGAAAGCCGTTTGCGTTCCTCTTCTTGTGCTTCAATGATCTTTAATCCAAAATCTTGCTTGGCTTTGGCATGTTCAAGTACCTCGCCAACCTGCTTCAGATCACTGGTCAAGTAATTCATTACGACTGAAATTTGCGATATCAACTGGTCGGCACGATCAATCGTTTCGTCCAACCCTACTAGACGATTTTCAAGGTCGGATCTTTTATCCAAAAGCTGCTTTTTGTATTGCCAATTAATAGATAGGTCCATTTGCAGTTGATGGGCTTTTTCATAGGCATCACGGACCTCTTCTTCAGAGTAATTTTTAAAATTCATACTGACTTCTGACAGCATGCTCCGCGCTTCAAGGACCTGTTTTTCAAGTTCCTCGCCTTCATTTGTGAGTTTTACCATCATCTGCTTAATATTATCTAATTCATTGATCATATTTTCATAATCCTGACGGCATTGTTCACCGATCCGGAAGATGTCAGTTTTACTGCAAGTAACGGTTTCAATCATTTCTTCACGAATTTCATCAATTGATTTCATATTGATTTGCTTAATCTTCATACCCATTCCTCCGATAAGAAAAGCAATAATCGCTTGGACGCTATCGTTAAACAATATTTTAATTTCAAACAAATGATTTCATTATCTTTGGATTTTTACCTACATACCTTGTAACATATAATACAATGGTTTGAATCAATTTGCTATTCTTAACATACACGTTACCATTAATTTCAGTAAATAGTAGTAGTATAATAGGAGTGGCACTATTTCCCCATAACACAGGTATTTACTACTTTTATCTGTTTTATTATAACATGTATATTTTACTGCCATATTAAAGTTATATTACACCATTATGAAATTTAGGAAGGAGTGCACTGAATGCTGCCTCGATATCATACAGTCAAAAAAGCTGGTAAACATGAAATCATTATTCAAAAATCACGATTTATTGCCCACGTCAAAAGAACGGAAACTGAATTGGAAGCACAAGAATTCATCCAAGCCTTGAAAAAAAAATATTGGGATGCCACCCATAACTGTTCCGCCTACCTCATTGGTGAGAATGATCAAATTCAAAAAGCCAATGATGATGGAGAACCAAGCGGTACAGCTGGCGTGCCGATTCTTGAGGTTTTGAAAAAAAGAAAACTAAAGGATACTGCCGTGGTCGTTACCCGTTATTTTGGCGGCATCAAATTAGGGGCCGGCGGTCTAATCCGCGCTTATGGGAAATCTACATCGGAAGGACTAGATGCTGTCGGAATCGTCGAAAGAAAGTTGATGCAGGTCTTCCATATTACAATTGATTATTCTTGGCTTGGAAAGATTGAAAACGAATTAAGATCGTCCATTTATATTCTAAAGAATATTCAATACCAAGAAAATGTCGAATTTGAAGTATTTGTGGAAGAGGAACAGCAGCAGACATTTATAGAATGGATAACTGAATTAACAAATGGACAAGCCGAAATGGCAAAAGGAGAAATGACCTATCTAGAAACCGATATTTAGGCTTTCTCTGCTTTCACTTTGTCCAGATGAAGGAAATTTAAATTTACAAAAAATTTCATTTTACCAATCTCTATAAATATTATAAAATAGAATAGATTTTCAACAAAAGCTGACATTTTTCTACTTTATACTAGGAGGCAATCTATGTCTATCAATAGACAGGTTTATAAGAATAAGAAAAAAGGTAAGAAAAAACGAAAACGAATTTTGTTATGGATTATCATGCCGATTCTATTATTGATTGTCGGTGCAACAGCATACGGAGGATTTCTATATAACAAAGCAGAATCTGTTATGAATAAATCCTACAAGCCGATTGACCGCGATACAAAGGCAACAAAAACCAATGTTAAACTTGAAAATACATCGATCTTATTTATTGGTGTAGATGACAGTGAAAAACGGAAGGCGAGCGGCAGTTCTCGTTCCGATGCGTTAATGCTGGCTACCTTTAATAAAGAAGATAAATCTATTAAACTATTAAGTATTCCACGTGATTCCTATGTTCATATTCCTGAGAAGGATATTTATACAAAAATTAATCACGCCCACGCGTACGGCGGCGTAAAACTGACGCTTGAAACAGTCGAAGAATTACTTGATGTTCCTGTCGATTATTATGTGAAAATGAACTTTAACGCGTTTATTGATGTCATTGATGCTCTTGATGGAGTCCAAGTAGATGTCCCGTTCACCTTTTCTGAACAGGATTCCAAGGACCATGCCAAAGCTATTACCTTGAAAAAAGGTTTACAAGAACTAGATGGTGAAGAAGCTCTGGCATTTGCACGGACCAGAAAAATTGATAATGATATTCAAAGAGGTCTTCGCCAGCAGCAAATCTTTAAGGCGATTCTCGCCAAAGGTGCTTCCATTAAGTCCATTACCAATTACACCGATGTCATGGAAGCGGTCGGGAAAAACATGTCGACAGACTTAACGTTTGATCAAATGAAATCATTTATCAGCTATGTCCAGGCTGGATCTGGAATTGATGTTGAATCGATGTCACTAAAAGGATCTGACTCCTATATTGATCGTGTTTATTATTATCAACTTGACGAAGCAGCTTTAGAAGAAACAAAATCTAAACTGAAAGCACATCTAAACTCAACGGCAACAGCAAGTACAACAGAAACAGAAACAGAATAAATCAAAGAACCCGGATCTTTAAAGAATCCGGGTTCTATTTTTTGCATAACTTTCGAGAAAAAGAAAACAATAAAAGGGTAATCCACAGTTGAGATTTACCCTTTTTAACTATTCTATTAGATTTACCTGTTTTTGTTCAGTAACCCCATAATACGGAGGAGCGGCCGATAATTTTTATTAATTAATCCAATCGTTTCAACGAATAGTTCAATCGCCAGCACAATAATGGTCATGATTAAGATTGAACCCCAAACGGTTGTGATGGTAAAAATAAAGGCTGCAAGGCCAAACATGGCGCTCATTGCATAAATTAACAGAACCGTTTCACGATGTGTAAACCCTAGTTCTAGTAAGCAATGGTGTAAATGGGATTTGTCTGGAGCTGCTAATGATTTCTTGTTGTAAATTCGACGAATGATAGCAAAGAATGTATCTGAAATGGGAACACCTAAAATAATGATTGGAACAACAAACGAGATTAATGTTACATTTTTAAAACCGAGCAATGAAAGGACCGAGATCATATATCCAAGAAAAAGAGCACCAGAATCACCCATAAAAATTTTAGCTGGATGAAAATTATAAATCAAAAATCCTAACGTGCTTGCTAGAAGGATTGTCCCCATTGCGACTACATAGCCATTCCCCATCACAATCGCCATTCCAGATATTGTGATAAAGGCGATTGATGATACACCAGCAGCCAAGCCATCCAAACCATCAATCAAATTGATGGCATTCGTAACACCAACAATCCAAATGACAGTAATCGGGATACTGAAGATCCCAAATTCTAAGTAGCCGTTAAACGGTAAGTTAATAAACTCAACTTCCACGCCACCCCACATAACAACAATCAGAGCTGCAATGATTTGTAAAGCAAATTTTACTTTGGCTGATAATTCATAGATATCATCTAACATACCAGTAGCTAATATGATGACTCCCCCAGCAATTATGGCTGCATGGTAGGGGCTATATGGTTGGAGAATTAGTATACCGAAAAGGAAACTAATATAAATCGCTAACCCGCCTAAACGCGGCATAATTTTAGAATGTACTTTGCGTTGATTAGGACTGTCCGTTGCTCCTAATTTAAAAGCCAATTTTTTCACAATTGGAGTAATTAAAATGGAGCATAAAAAACATAATATTAAGGTCAGATATAACATGAAGACCCTCCCTATTAGTATAATGCCCCATTAATAAATTTTAGAAACAGGCACATATTTCTAAGTACACTACAACGAACATATTATAGCACACCCAATTTTACTTTGGTATAAATTAATAAATTATCGGAATATTCTAACTCAACAACATAATGCTAGTAATTTACTTCTTTCACCATGTAAGACGATTGGTTGCTTCAGAAGGTTACATGTATTTTAAGTAAAAATAGTTAGCAGCTTATTTGCTGCGCTTTAATTTAAAGATTTGCTTAATAAAACGTGGGATAGCCAACATTCTTCTCCATCTGGATGGCTGGCTAATTAAGCGATAAAACCATTCGAGATTCAACTTTTGCCAGATGCGCGGAGCACGCTGGACCTCACCGGCAAGGACATCGATACTGCCTCCCACCCCCATAAATAATCCGTGCGAAAATTGGTCGAGATGTTTAGCAATCCATTGTTCCTGTCTAGGGAATCCCAATGCCACAAATACGACATCCGGGTTAGCTGCCTTAATCTCAGCAGTCACACTACTTTTCTCCCAATCAAAAAATCCATGATGACGTCCGACGATTTGAATATCAGGATAGCTGCTGTGGATATTGTCCACCGCTTTTTGATTAGTTTCCTCGCGTCCGCCTAAGAGATAAATTTTCAATTTTTTCTTATTGCCAAGTTCGAGGAGACGGATCGTTAAATCATAACCAGCCACCCTCTCAATGATTGGAGTACCTAGAATTTTCGAAGCAAGAATAATTCCATACCCGTCAGGAACAACCATGTCGGCCGATTGGATGATTTTTTTATAATCGGGATGTTCATGTGCATACATGACTATTTCCGGGTTAGCTGTGACAATGAATGATTTTTGCTTACTATCTATTCTTGCAATAAGGTCCTCAACTACTTGACCAAAGTGTTTGTTCACAAAATTTATTCCTAAAACAGTCACTAAGTTTGTTTTCATCATTAAATACCCTTTGCAGCTAAGCCTTTTTGTTTTTGCATGACTTTTTCACGGAATTTTTTCTGCTGTTCCGGGGTCATCGACTTATATTCTTTTAGGAATTTTTCATATTCAGGAATGACTTCTTTTACCGGTCCAAACTTCTTAATTTCACCATACTCTAACCAAACTGCTTTTTCACAGAACTCTTTAATTTGACCCATCGAATGGCTGACGAAGAATATGGTTTTCCCTTTTTCTTTAAACTCAAACATTTTGTTCTTTGATTTTTGCGCAAAAACCTGGTCACCCACAGATAAGGCTTCATCGACAATTAGAATATCCGGATTAACCGTGACCGAAATCGCAAAACCAAGCCGGGACTTCATCCCGCTGGAATATTTTTTTACTGGTTGGTCAATAAACTTCCCGATATCGGCAAATTCAATGATTTCAGGTTCCATCTCTTTAATTTCTTTCTTTTTAAAACCGAGCATTAAGCATTTTAACTCAATATTCTCTCGGCCTGTCAATTGATTATTCAGACCAGACGAGATGGCGATAATCGAGGTTGTCCCAATCGTGGTAACCTCACCAGAAGTAGGCGGTATCACGCCTGCGATAATGTTAGACAGCGTAGATTTTCCGGAACCATTGACACCGACAAGTCCGATGACATCCCCTTGCTGGGCCGTAAAGGATATATCTTGAAGTGCATAAAAATCCTCGCCATACCCACCCGGTAGAACAACATCTAGAAGCTTTTCTTTTGGTGATCGATGCATTTTATATTTTTTAAAGACATTCTTTACTATCACCGTTTCACTCACGAAAAATCAACTCCAATTTACAAGTAATCAACAAAACGGTTTCTAAATTTCAAATGAAGGACAGAACCGATGAAAAATAAAACGACAACAGTAATCCAAAAATACAACGTTAATTGCGGGTATTCTGCTGGATACCAAGTTGTTCCAAGCAAGGCCGCTCTGTACCCTTCAACAATGTAGTACAGTGGGTTTAATTTTAATATAAAAATAAAGTCGATTCCGTTTATCATTAAATGTTCAGTTTGCCATAAGAGTGGTGTTAAATATAACAGCATTTTTAAGACGGACTGAACGACCTGCTGAACATCCCTAACAATAGTAGACAGCGTGGAAGTCACCAAAGCAAGTGCAAGTAAAAATAATAACGTAGCAATCATAAAGTAAGGCAGCTGTACAAAATAAATGCTTAGTTTAAAATCAGTAAATTGTAAAAAAACGGTGACCACGGCCACTAATATGAGATGGGTATAAAAATTCGCCATGATGACAAAAGAAGGAATCGCACTCATCGGAAAACTCATTTTTGCGATTAATTGGATTCTGGAATATATCGATCGTGATGAAGCTGAAATCGCGGGATTGACGAAAAACCAGACTATCATTCCTGTAACCATCCAAATAAAAAACGGAACATCTATACCATTATCCATTGGAACCTCTCGGCCTTTCCGAATTCCGGCCCCAAATACAAACCAATAAATAGTCAATTGAATCATTGGATTCAGTATTTCCCATAACCTGCCGAGATAATTATTCGTATTCGCACTTTTTAGTTCAAAGGCAGATAACCTCAGGATCAAGTAAAAGGAACTGATTTGTTCCTTTACAATAGTAATCATCGATTTCATGAAAATTGTCCTTCCTATAGCTAATAATAACCTTGTTCATTATACATTAATTTCTCCAAAGGGACATAATAAAAACAAAGCTTCGACATGAAAATATCGAAGCTTGTCATATTTATTAAATTAATACCCAGTACTCCTTGCCTTAAAACTCTCTTCAGCAAATATGTACTGCACAAGGTTTTGGCTTGAACAGCCTTTAGAATATTGGTTCCATTTTTCTGCATAATATTCGACAAGGCTAAGGTCGAAGCGGTTGTTTTGAATAAGGTCAATAATTGATTGGGTATCTTTGACAAGCGGTCCTGGTAAGTTGTCTTCAAATCCTTCCATTAGACCACGATGTTCTTTATACTCATCTAAATCGTAGGCGAAAAAGATGATCGGTTTATGTAAGATTGAAAAATCGTAGGGAATCGACGAATAATCAGTAATCAAATAATCAGCGGCAACCAGTAGTTCATTAATATCATACTGACTTGAGGAAAGGTCAACAACGAAATCTGAGTATCGCAGGACATACTCATCCTTGTGAACAATTGCCGGATGTAACCTGAGAATTAACCGATAGTCTTGTCCTAACTCATGTGCCATTTTTTCAACCTCTAAGACAAGGTTAAAGTGTTCTAACTCATGGTCTCGATAAGTAGGAGCATAGAGAATAATTTTTTTAGCTCTCAAGCTAGGATGTTGATGTAGTAAGGTGTCGATTGCCTTTCGTTTTGCCTCTTCATTATAGAAGAAATCAGTTCTTGGGACGCCTGTCGGCAGGATATTCTCCTTTTTGAGGTTAAAAGACTTCATAAAAATCTCTGTCATCACATCCGAGCCGGCTATTACTCGATCAAATTTCCTGTATACCTGTAAAAAACGCTCTCTCGCACTATCGGTTCTCGTTTTAATCGATTCATCTTCCAGACCGAACTTTTTCATCGCCCCCGAGGCATGCCATAACTGAATACACTTGACTTCTTTTTTAAAGGTTACGGCAGCTAGAAAGCCAAAGTAGTTATCAATAAAAATATGGCGGGAAGTGGCTATATGAAATACCGCTTTCAGCCAATTCATGATATGTTTCGCTTCAAAGAGAATAGTTGTGGCCTCTTGAACATCCTTAAATTTAGGGAACACCTTTTGTTCGCAGAGAAACACCACATCAGTTAAAATGTGCTGCCTGCGAATTTCTTCATACACATACTGGGTGTTATCACCAAAACTAACCACAAACGTGGTTTTGTTTCTTAGCGGCCACAGACTAAATATGGAAAACAGGCACTTAAAGACAAATAAATAAAAACAAATGGCTAGTTCCCTAACCATTTGTGACAGCATTTAAATCTTCTTTTATTTGTGAAGTAGAAATCCCGATTGTTCTTGGCAGGTAAACCACTTCACAATATTCTTTAAGAAAGTCAAATTTGCCCTTCCAATCATCACCCATCACAAAAACATCAATTTCATGTTTGATCACGTCTTGAATTTTTTGGTCCCAAGTATTTTCAGGAATCACTTCATCCACAAAACGAATGGATTCTAAAATTAACTTTCTGTTTTCAAAGCTGTGGTAAGCTTGTTTATTCTTGCCTTTATTGAATTCATCTGTGGATAGACCAACAACTAAATAATCTCCTAAGTCTTTGGCACGGCTAAGTAAATTTATATGACCAAAATGTAATAAATCAAATGTTCCATATGTTAACACCTTTTTCATAAGAGTAACTCCTCCTGCTATTAGTATTCGGAAAATGCGGCAATATTTATTCAATATCAAAAATTATTTTTCATTTTTAATGTAGTTGACTTCACCAAATCATTATAAGACTATCAAACTTAAAATTCAAATAAGAACTGAATAATTTCCAACAAAATACCATTAATTACTTAATTTTATTGAAAAAGCTGACTTGGTGAACAAGTCAGCCTCTAACACTATTTCAGTTCCTGAGTAATATACATTTTACTAACCCAGCCTTTGCTTCCATTGGCTGTTTTCACTTGATACCATGTTTTCGTCCCATCCATCGTTACTGTGCCATCTGCTTTCATGATAAGAGAAACATAATCATTTAACGGCAGCTTTCCTAGCGAGGAATTGGATGTGGATGGCCCGGTTCGGATATTTAACTCCGAAACTGTCACTCTCCCTAGATTTTGAACAGATATGTAATTTTTATAGTTGCTAAAGTCTACATCATTGGTCCAGTATTCTTTATTGTCCACTTTCACCCGCAGCCAAAAGTCATTTGTTTTTTCCAGGACAGTAAAGGAGGTTCCTCTTTTCATCGTTTTCACTGCATCATGTACGCCCTTTTTACTATTTAGAACAATTTGTTTATTTGCAGGGATGGTAGCAATGGCGACGATATCAGCGGGAAACTTATCTCCGCCAGCAGGAATTAACGGCCTTTGAGGGATATTGGCATCGGGATCTGCCTTTGCATAATAGGCTTTATCATAGGAAAGAATCTTTTCCATATGCTGGCTGATTGCTTTACCCCAATACGGATCAGTAGCATAAAAGAAGTTCATGCCCTCACTACTAGCATCAATTCTTGCATTCGTTAATGATGTGGTACCAAAACCCAGATATGCCCCTTGAAACTTCCAATTAGCTGGATTTAAGTACGTAGATTTCATTTCACGGGCAATAAAGTCAATACACAACTCTACACTAGCAAAACGATAGGCAGCTACAAATGGCGCTGCATCATAGGCACCAAAGCCAAATAAGTTGTTCTTGGTAATCGAAATACTAGAGGTTCCATAGGCACTCTCATGAATGGCATGGGCTGCCAAGTAAAGTGGATTGACCCCATACTTTCGCCCGGCATCAATAAATACCTGTCCTTTATTCGTCAAAATACTCGGCTTCCCCGTATTTTTTACATAGCCAGCAATATAATTATTAATTTGACTTGCCTTAACAGGAGATTGAGTTCTTAAATCAATAAACTGATAGGTATCCCTCGTGCCCATTGGATCACCCGTTATCACCTGTTGAAGGTACGTGCCAAATACGTAGCCGCTTTTCCCGGCATAGCTGACCTTATACCAGCCATTAGACGTCTTGCTGGTTGGAATAATGATTGTTCCTCTAGGAATCGAGGTTAAAATGGCAGCAGTTGTTGCCGCAGCTTGTCTAACATTTAATTGATCCGTAACCGCATAAGTTGTCTTGGTTATGGCTTGCTCGGCAATGGTATCGGTTGGAGGAATGTTTACCCCACCGTTGTCAGTTCCTCCCTTGTCGGGTGTCTCGGCAGGCTTAGCATATTTTGTAATATCGCCGCCATAGACATAGCCAGATTTCCCGTTATAGGAGACTTTATACCAATCTCCGATTCTTTGCTTAGAAGAAATGATTGTTTGCTTTGGTATCTTTACTAGTTTTGTATAGACCTTCCCATAGGATGCGTATACATATGTATCTAGTTTTGCCTGATAGTCTGCTGACGCAAAGGAAGTCACCAGAGCTTTGCTTACCTCTCCGCTATAAACATACAGTGTTTTGCCGTTGTAAGACACCCTATACCATATCTGCCCAATACTATTAACTGCTTGATAGGCAGAATAAAGTCCGTTTCCGCTTGCAAGGCTGTAAAGAGGGCTTTTCTTTGTATCAGGAGTAGAATATAGCTTCACTGTCTTTTTGGGAAAATAATACCCTCCGGCAACCACACTATATTTATAGTATTCCTTTAAAAAAATCCCTTTTACCCATCCAGTAGTTGTTACATTTTTCCCTTTAGAAGAATAGGTGTAGGTCACCTTATACCAATCCGTTACTTTCTCCGCGCTTGTGATGGTCTTGCCCTTTGGAATTGAAAGTAATGTTTTATATTTCGTGCTGGCTCCTGAGCGGATGTTAACATTATCGGTAGTCTGATACGTTGTTTTTGCAAATTTAACCGTTTTTGGTGCTGTAGAAATTTTCTTGATATAGGAGGCGCTAACCCAACCTATTTGGACGACTTTCTTCCCTTTTAGGGTATATTGGTACGAAACCTTTACCCAGGTGCCTTTTTGTTCAGTGGCAGTGATCGTTTTTGATTTAGGGACCTGAAGGATTGCTTTATATTTTGTCGAAGGACCCGTTCGCAAATTAACATTGTCAGTCGTTTGGTAACTGATATTTGCTAATTTTATAGTGCTGGCGGCATAGGCAAGTTGCACCTTTGATGGAATAATTGGAGTGACAACCTCTCCTACTAATAAACTAGTAGATAAGAGAAGAACTTTCCCGATATTTCTCATTGACACACCTCCCTGTCGGATTTTGGATGCTGCATTTCTAATTTTTCTATAAATATAAAAAAACTCAAATTATGACGAAAGTTGCATCCTCCCATTAAATCTGAGAAAATATAACGTTATCAATTCCTATTATCGCTGATATCCTCTTAATTTTAAATAGTTTCCAATAAATACTTGTTGCAATTCGAAAAAATAGGTCGATTTACTCATGAGAATTAGGGAGATTCTTCGGAGAATTTGTAAACTATCACTGTCCTTGTGGGATAAAATGACAAAAACACCCAAATTTCAACCTTGGGTGTTTTCGATCCGTTTATTTTCAATTCTTTAAAATGACTTCATTGACCACTCTTTCTGCCGCATGCCCATCTTCTAGGTAACAAAACTGTTGATAAAAATCATTCATCCGTTCATTTGAAACCGTAGGATTGACTTGGTCTTTAATAGCAGCAATCACTTCTTCTGTTGTTTCGACGAGCGGTCCTGGTGCTTTTTCTTCAAAATTAAAGTAAAAACCTCTTATATCGTCCTTATATTCCTCAAGATCGTAGGTAAAGAATATCATCGGCCGTTTCAAATTCGCATAATCAAAAAATACAGACGAATAATCCGTAATCAGTAAATCACTGATTAAATATAGTTCTCGGATGTCCTCATGCTTGGAAAAGTCCCAAGCAAAGCCTTTATACGCCTCCAAGTCAAAGTTTTCAGCGACTAGATAATGCATCCGGAGAATGATAATATATTCATCCCCGAGTTCTTGTTTAAGTTTTTCCAAATCCAACTGCAAATCAAGCTTATATTTACCTTCTTGATGAAATTGATTGTCGCGCCACGTCGGGGCATAAAGGATCACTTTTTTATCCTCAGGAAGTTGATGCTTCTGCTTAAATTCCTTGGCACGATCGTCACGATCATCTTTATAAAAAATATCATTTCGTGGATAACCCGATTCAATCATTTCTTTATCGAATTTAAAGGCACGCTTAAATATTTCTGTTGAATACCGATTGGGAGAAATTAAATAATCCCAGTTCCGTGATTCAAGATAAAATTCTTGCTTATACTGCTCCGTCGTTGTCCCTGCCATGAGCACTTCTTTCATATCATGGGCCAGCTTTTTCAAGGGGGTCCCATGCCATGTTTGCAAGTAAATGGTCTGCTTTGGCTTCGGAATCCACAAGGGCATCCGGCTATTAGTTACCCAAAACCTTGCCCTCGCCATCAAAAACAGCCATTTTACCGAAAAGCGACGGGCATACGGAATTCCTTTCTCACCAAAGCCTTTTTCAAACCGGGGATCGACACTCCAAATAAGTTCATATTCAGGATGATTTCTTTGCAGGTATTCGTAAATCGCCCGAGGATTACAACTGTATTGCTTGCCAAGAAAGCTTTCAAACATAATTAATTTTTTCTGTGGCGGGAAAAGTGAAACCAACTGAAATAACCATTTGTATCCTGCTATTACTAACTTTTTCACGGATGATACCAATAAAACCGCGCTCCTAACCGTTGAAGAAGAAACACTGAAAGGGCTGCATAAAAAAAAGCAGCCTCGTGTTTACTCAAAAAACTATTTATTCATTTTCACTTCTTGATTCACCAGTTTCACTAGGTACTCAAGCAATTGTTCCCTTAGTTCCTCTCTGCTTAAAGCCATTTCAATCGTTGTCTTAATAAAACCAAATTTCTCACCAACATCATAGCGGATTCCTTCAAAGTCATAGGCAAAAACATCCTGGATACTATTCAAGCGTTGAATCGCATCTGTCAGTTGAATTTCACCACCTGATCCTGTTTCTTGATTTTCAAGGAGATCAAAAATCTCAGGTGTTAAAATATATCTTCCCAAAATGGCAAGATTTGATGGCGCTAACTCGACGGGCGGCTTTTCAACAAAGTTTCTTACCTCATACATGCGTCCATCTTGCCGGCTCGGATCAATAATCCCGTAGCGGTTTGTTTCTGCCATTGGAACGGGCTGCACCCCAATAACAGAAGAACCTACTTTATCATATATGTTCATTAACTGTTTTAACGAAGGCACCTTTGCTTGGACAATATCATCCCCTAATAACACCGCAAATGGCTCATTGCCAATGAACTTTCTCGCACACCAAATCGCATGCCCTAACCCTCTTGGCTCTTTTTGTCTTATGTAATGTATATCAACATTCCCGGGCTTACGAACTTCTTCGAGGAGCTCGAACTTCTCTTTACGAGCTAAATTTTCTTCCAGTTCAAATGCGCTGTCAAAGTGATCTTCGATGGCTCTTTTCCCTTTACCGGTTACGATGATAATATCTTCAATTCCTGATTCGATTGCTTCTTCCACAATATATTGAATCGTTGGTTTATCAACGATTGGCAGCATTTCCTTCGGCATTGCTTTCGTAGCAGGTAAAAACCTTGTGCCCAATCCCGCTGCTGGAATAATCGCCTTTTTGACTTTACTCATTTTTATGTCTCCTTATTTCGTATTCAAATTATGATCCATTCTAAATTTCTGCATCAATCTAATATTTGATAAAACGATGCCATTGCCTTTTTATTGTATTCTTCTGGAATAAATTCATCAAGCTTAATATCCAGCTCATTTCCCGCCAATTGAGTGAGACCTTTTTCCAGCCCTTCAATGCTATTTTCAACTAATAACCCATACCGCCCATTTTCCAATACATTTCGATTCGCAACAATATCTGTCGCTATGATTTTCATCCCATGGGTCATCGCCTCTAGTAACACCATTGGCTGGCCCTCATAATGGGAGGAAAGAACAAAACAATCGCATTTCTTCATTAATATAAATGGGTTCTCTAATTGGCCCATCAAGTATACAGAATCTGATAGCTCCAATTCCGCAATCAAATTCTCCAAGTCATTCCTTAACGGACCTTCACCTAGAATATATAACTTTGAATTTGGGAATTTCTGCTGAAATTGACTGAAGGCCTTAATCAAGTTATCCTGGCCTTTTTCAGGGGATAATCGTCCCATCGTAATGAAATTATAATTTTCTCCAACCGGCTGAGGAGGGATCACTGTTTCTTCAATCGTTTCAAGTTTTTCTTCTATTATAGTTGGAACCACTAGTTTGTATTTTTTCGAATGGAGCATTTTATACAACGGAGGATGGATCTTGGAATGAAGTTGTTTCCTTCCATCATATTCCCGAACAATCGTCAATGCCGACGAATCAATCCAGCCAATCATGGTTCCCTTGATAGAAAGCCGGCTATAGATTCCTTGCTGTGTTCTTGCTTCTTCATCTACATCGACCAATCGACCTTTATAATCCTTGCCAGAAGCGACTTTCTCTGTTCCTTCTAGATTATAGGGCATACTCCAAATGTCATGTCTATTTCCATGAGAAATAATTGCTAATTTCTGCACGGGCGTATGTAATAAGACACGATCTGGAAGCAATTCAAAACAGCCTTGGTCAAGCCAGCCAACGATCCGGTCATCGATACTAAATTTATAATAATTAGTAGACTTTGTTTGCACCTCTCGTAAAATTGCGACTTCCTCGTTTAGGTATTTCAGAGCTGGTGCCACTTCAGCTGCTCCGCTTACGACAGGTGGTCTGTTCCAGATTACCTCGTTTTTCGGATTCGTGATCCTTGCACTTGCTTTAAAGACCGTATTACTGATGATTTGGTCTTCAGCGATAACCTCATTGATTATCGATTTCGTTATACTTTCTGTCCATTCTTCATTCCCTAGTCTCAGAATTTTCTCTGGATTAATCGAGTTCATAACAAAATCAAATTTAAATTCCTCAGCAAATTCCGCCAAATTACTTCTGTTTAGCTCCATTGTTGCTGGTGATACACTTACCAGTTTGTCAAACCGATCATAGACGGAAAAGAGGCCCCGTAAATTTATTCGATGGGGCCGGCGCCCATTTATGACCTTTTCACTATCCGAACGGATGTCATTATGCATATAACAGATTTTTTTCTTTGCATCGGAAGCAAGCAAATATTTGGCCCAATACAGACTGTAACCACTAAAATCAATGGCATAATCAAATTGTGCCCGACCTGATATTCTGTTGTATTCCCGCTTATAGGCGTTTTCTGGGTAAAGTTTTTTGGTCACTTTACTATGTGCTCCTCGATTATGAACAAATTTATCCCGATACACTTCAAAAAGACTATGTACTTCTAATCCATTTCGAAACAAGAACCTAGCATTCTTATTTACCTTTGCGATATTATTTAAGGTTTCTTTCGATTTTGGTGATTTCATGAAAATACTAACATCAAACTTACTATAGTCAATATTGTCGACTAGATTGATAAAGGATGAGGTAATGCCATTGTTTTGCAACCCGCCAGGATAAATAAGGATTTTCTTTTTTTCCCGGTCCAATTGATTAATGATATTGATTGGAGTCTTTTCCTGGTTAAAGACGTATTGGACGATTCTTGCCGTCACCTTTCCATCATCATGTGATGTGAATTTGTTTTTTGCTGCCTGATAGACAGGGCGATAGCTATCACTTATTTTATTAATATCTTGAACGGCGTCAGCCACTTCTTCGATGGTAAAGAGCGTAGGTCCTGGTAGTTCATCCTCGGATAAATACATACCTCTTTCTTCCTGGTAATCGTCATAATCCCAAATATAGAATAAGATTGGTTTACCTGTTACAAGGTAATCAAAAAAGATACTCGAGTAATCGGTGATTAAAAGATCCACAGTACTTAACAGCTCGTTAGTATCTACAAAGTCCGGAACTAAGATCTCTTTAATTTCAGTAAATTTCTTCGCTTGATTATACAAAAAGGGATGAACTTTGATTAAAAGGTTATACTCGTTTCCTACCTTTTGCCTCAAATAGGTCATTTCACTAATGATTTGGAACATATCATTTTTTGCTTTTGATACATTTGTCCCTTTCCATGTAGGTGCATACAGAATCGTCTGTTTATTTTTATCGATTTCTAGCCCTAATCGAGTTAGTAAAGAATGAAATCTATCTGCATCAGTATGATAGGTTAGATCTATTCTTGGATAGCCTTCTTGAATAATTTCTCCATTATATAGTCCGTTTAGTTTATAACTATTAAGAAACATTTTGGTTGTATGGTCATTGGGACTTAAGAGAAAATCCGCACCAAGAAAATTCCTCACTACATTCTGCGAGTGGGCTGGATTTCCAGGGATATCAAATCCCATTCTTTTTAACGGAGTCCCATGCCAGGTATTAATATAGACTTGCTCTTTTTTGGGAATAAAAAAAGGCTGAAAGGTAGAATTATTAATCAAGTACTTGCTCGTGGCTAACCACTTAAGATATTCCTTTGAATTCCGTTTCACAAATATCACATTTTTCAAGTCTTTATAGTTGGCGATCACGCTTTCTAACTCTTTCTCATGATGGATTGACCAAATATGTTTAAAATGCTGAAATTCGGGGTGATGTAAGAGGTATTTAAAAATAGCATATGGGCTATCGGTTACACTTTTTCCGTCCCTGCTTTCATAAAGTATAGTATGGTCCCTCACCTTTGATTTTTCATAAAATCTTCTATACTGAAAATTTCTGCGATGATTGGCCTTTCTAACATAATTATAGAGGGGTCCGAAAATAAATTTAATTCTTCTTTTTAAAACCTTTTTATTCATGAACATCTACAGCTCCCTTACCAGTTCACTTTCTTATAATTTTTTATTAGTTATTCTTACCATTTTTGGTGCTTTATATGTACGGAGCTGACAATCTACTTTTTCTAAACAACAAAAAAGCAAATGGTTATCAGAATTTCCTGGTCATCCATTTGCTTGATAAAGAACTTCCAATATTGTTCGTAGTGTAATAATAACTAGCAGTTGTTGCGAGATTGTTGAATTCTGATTACAAGGAATATTGTACTCATCCAGACACTCTACTATAATGAATACAATACCTATCACAAATACAGTTAAGGGGCAGTTACCGCATGCTTTTTTCGATGATCATTCCTGTCTATAATGCAGAGAAATATGTACAAGAAGCGATTGAAAGCCTTATCCATCAAACAGTTGACTTTAAACAAAATGTCGAAATAATTCTTGTTGATGACGGCAGTACCGATCAATCAAAAGATATATGTCAAAACTACGTCAAACAATATCCTAATAATATTAAATATATTTACCGTGAAAATGCCGGTCCTGGCAGTGCAAGGAATACCGGTTTTGATCATGTATCACCACATTCAGATTATATTGGTTTCCTAGATGCCGATGATCTTCTGTCTGAGGATACACTTGAAAAAGTGGGTTCTTTTTTTTCGCGGAATTCTGAAATACAACTAGCTGTGATTCCCCTCTACCATTTTGAACGAATCGATACTCCGCACAGATTGAACTATCGTTTTGAGCAAGGAGACCGTGTTATCCATATTCTCGAGGAGTATACGGGGATTCATTTTCATATTGGCGGATGCTTTTTTAAAGCGAAACATTTCCTAACTAATCCGGATTTGCGATTTCAAACCGACATCAAATTTTGGGAGGACGCCCTCTTTATCAATACCTTTTTATTAGAGCACAAGCAATATGGGGTAGTCTCGGAAGCAAAATATCATTACCGCCGACGTGTCGATGAGGATTCACTTGTTAGTAATGCTTGGTATCAAAAATCACGATACACGGAAATGATTAGACGTTGTTATTTAACGTTGATTAACGAATCAAAGAGCCGTTATAACGAGATCCTCCCTTATGTGCAGTTTTTAATCACGTACCATATTCGGTTGTATCTTTTTCCAAAGAACAACCCGATAATCTTTGAAGTGTTAACCAAAGAAGAACAAGATGAGTTTTTCGAGGAATTTGTGAAGTTAATTCAACTGTTTGATCAGAAATACATCAAGGAACAGGACATGCCTTTTTATTATAAAACCTATTTGTTAAACCTAAGTGAAAATGGCTGGCCGTACAAAGAAAATATAAGTCCCAAGAAGATTGAAAAACAGAAAGTTGTAATAACTGAATGTCATCACCGTGCATTAAAGTGGACAATAAAAGGTCACTTCATGAATAAAGTCTATTTTATGAAGGAAAATGATCGGCTGTTTATCCAGACGAAAGACAAGATCACGTATTTGCCAAAAGCCGAAATTCCAGGAAAACTGCGGATCATCTGGGGAACCGTTGTCCGAAACTACGAGCATGCTGGTTTTGAAACCACTTTGCCCTTCTATCGGAGTAAATTCCAATTCGGCCTAGAAACTGAATCTGGCAGAAAATTTCTGTTAAACAAAGTAAACCTGAAAGTAGTAGACTTGAATTAATAGTAAAAAGGGTGAATCCAAAAATAAAATGGATCCACCCTTTTTCTTTTTCATTATTGATAAACAGGAATATCATAGAGCAGCGTAAATTGTGTTAGCGTACTTAACATCTGTGACATTCTCGTCGTTTGTTTTACAGCCCAGCCAATATCTGTTGCATATTGATGGGAAGCATAACCATAGGTATTCATCGCATCTGGATTCCAGCGCATTTTATAGAGCGTGTCTTGTCCTGCATGAATATACTTTTCAGCAGCAAACTTGGCACCGCCAATGATTGCTTTCTCGACAGTTGTCCACCCTTGTTCATAAGCAAACTGAGCACCATAATAATCTGGGTTGATGTCAAAGGCACCGACGCCATAAACATTATAGACCGTTACGCCATTTACTTTTATCCCAGTGGCAAGCTTACTTGAACCATTACCAGTTTCTAAAAGTGAATGACTGATGAGGTAGATCTCATTGACATGGTAAGTTTGGGCTGCATTTATATAGGAATTCCCCTTACCTGCAAGAACACCTTTTCCATAAAGAATCCGGTTATTCAACTCAGTTGCGTTTGTCCCTGCCGGATGCGACAAGATTAAGAATTGCAAATACGTATCCGAATTAGATTGGAAGTTTAGAGGGTCCAGATAATATTCAACTTGTTCGCTTGTAGCGGATAACCACTCTGCGTCTTTATCGGTTACTGGCGAAGCATTCTTTTGCATATTTACCGCTTGATCTAAAGTCAAATCATAGACCGTTATTCGCTGTTCACCAATATCTGACTTGTTAATATAGCAGATCACAACTTTTCCATTTACTGTAGCATAGGATTTATACCAGTGTTCACTATAGTTATAAAATTTTAGTATCATATTTTTCGGATAATCTCTTAGAATCTTCGAATCTCTTGAAGGCAATGAATAAACATGAGTAGATGATCTTAATGACAGACCTTGTAAAGTAGTATTCGAGAAGTTAGATTGCTCGAGATCATCCTTATGAATATAAATCGTCTGAACAGTCCCATTTACTGTTACATACGACTTTTTCCAATGAGTTGTATACGAATAATATTTTAAAATGGATCCTGGTTTATAGCTTTTCAATACTTTCGCATCCCTAGTTGGAGAAGCGTACAATTTGGTAGGATTTAAAAGCGCAATTCCTTCCTCTTTTTCCGCTTGATTAACCAGCTGGTCCACTTCATCCTTTGCAATATAGACAACAGTTGGGACCCCATTATAAGTCACAGTTGACTTATACCATTGTGATGAAAACGTGTAATACAATAACTTTGCACCGGGACGATAGGTTTTTAAAACCTTTGACCCCTTTACTGGAGCAGAGTACATGTTTGTTGGGTTTGATACCGCGATCCCGGATTGTTTCACAGGATTGGTTGTTGGTTTTTCAACATCGTCTTTATGAATATAAATCGTACGGATCTGTCCATTCACAGATACGGCCGATTTATACCAATCAGATGTATAGGTATAAAAAGAAAGATAGGAATTTTCTGCAAAGGTTCGTAATACTTGAGCATTTCTTGATGGTGAGGCATAAAAATTAGTTGGGTTCTTTGCAGCAAAACCTTCTTGTTTAACTGGATTAGCGATAATCTGCTCGACATCATCCTTGTTAATGTAGACGGATTGCAGCACACCATTAACATTCACGCTTGATTTATACCAACCGGATGTATAGGTATAATATTTTAATAGAGAGCCTTCGCTATAAATTCTTACAACTTTTGAACTTCTCATTGGTGAGGTGTATAAATTAGTCGGATCCTTCAACGCAATCCCTTCAGACTTAACCGGTGTTGAGGTGATTAAATCTATCTCACTTTTTTGGATATAACCTAACTGATTGGTGCCTACAACATTGGCTGTGGTAACATACCAATCAGCTGAAAAATCATACACTTTTACAGAAGTACCTTCCGTAAACGTCTTAATAGGGGCAGAATCTGTAGATGCTTCTCCATACACAACAGTCTCAGGCTGAATGGTTATCCCGACAAGCTCGACCTCAACAGTCGCCATTTTAGCAGCCTTAGTCATATTGTTTTTTTCGACCGCAGCGTTTGAGTCTAACTGTTCTTTCTCAACTGTAGGTGGTGTTTCTTCAGTAACTGCTTCGTTCTCAACGGCCGTAGGTGATTCCTCAGCTTCTGTTTTCTGTTCAACATCCGCCGTAGATGATTTTTCAGCTTCTGTCTTCTGTTCAACATCCGCCGTAGATGATTTTTCAGCTTCTGTCTTCTGTTCAACATCCGCCGTATTTTCCTCGGCAGCTTGAACCTTATCATCCGAAGCCGTTGAATCTTGTTCCGTATCGACAGCAGTTATTGCTGCCTCAGTCGCACTCCCCTCTGCAAACGCAGGTAAAGGACTCATTGTTGTTGTGAACAATAAGCCTGCGATAGTGGCATGTCCAACTATTTTTCTAACCTTCTCCATAATGCCTCCCTAAAAAGTGATTATTAATTTGTAAAAAAGTCAATTACGACCCTCAAGTCCTCTACAAAGTTTGACCTTGAAATGAGAATCAACGTGTTCTCTATAAATCTAGCAATATTTCAAGAACATATTTCAGTAGACGAACTATTTTCTATTGTAACAATATAGTCATAGAATTTTAATCTATTTTTACAAATTACGACAAAATACTTATACCAAAATCGACAATTTGTGGGACTTTTATATCGGGACCACAAAAATATAGAGCTATTCCCCAAATGGAAAATAGCTCTTTTGAATCTTGCCCTAGATTATTTTTTTGGATATTTAGGTTGATTTATTTGGCGAATCGCTTCATAAACCCGTTTACAGTTATCTTGATCCGTAAAGGAATAAAATTGATTCACTCGTTCCTGAAACGCGGCTTCCATTTGACAATTTTGATTCATATATTGAATAATTCTGTCTGCCACTTGCTCACTTTCAGTCAAGACATCACCAAACCCCATCGTTTGATAATCAAAATAACCTTCTGCCAAATGGTTCATTCCAAATTGATAATATATTACCGGCTTCTTTAGATAAGCAAAATCAAAGGCGACCGAGGAAAAATCCGTGACCAGTAAACTGGATTGATTAAAATTATCACGATAACTGCTATTCATGTCCGCCACTTCAATCGAATCATCAATCTGATAATCCTTCAACTGCTGCCTGATATTAGGATGTGGGAAAAAGACAAGCTTATAACCTTTTTCTTTTGCTGCTTTTAATAACTTTTCATTGTTCAGCAAATCATTGAAGGCCTTAAAGTATTCTGATTCCTTAAAAACAGGATTATATTCGCGCGTTCCAGTGATTGGATTTAGTTTTGCTACCAAATCGCTGCGCCATGTCGGCATGATAAGAATCCGCTTCTTATCATCATTTTGCAGCTTATCAAAGCGCGGAAACCCTGATAAAAGGACCTCTTTTTCGGTGTAATCATAATGGCCATTTACAATCGAATCGTATTCCTGATTGGCCGCCGTGATAAACAGACGAATATTCTTCTTATATTTATTTAACCAACTCGAAATATCGTCCTTCGTGATGCCGTGCTGCAGGAAAATAAAATCATACGTAAATAAATCCTTAAGATACTTTTTCATTTTCCCAAATGGATTGACAATAAACTCATCGGCATGAGAGGAAATCAACTTGTCGGCAAGTAATAAATACCGTTTGTGCTGGCGCGATCCATATGGAATAACATTGCCAATTTTTTGAAGTCGTTTAAAATCTTCACTATCTTGATTTATAACAAAGTATTTCTGAATGCCATCCTGCTGCTTTGTCGCATATTCAAACAGAACTTCCGCATTGTCATCGGCTTTATTAACCCGGTCCATAAATAACCAAATACGCTTCTTTTGAAAGAAGTGCTTTTGGAAAAAATGATCTAATCTGATCAATAACGCCTTTCTGGAGCCTGGTTTATTCAATTTATATAAAGTCTTAAGTACGGCAATTTCTTTCCCACGAATTAATTTAAATTCACTTTTTCTAATCAAAAATTGCTTCTTCTTTTTCTGGTAAATAACCATGTAGCCGTTCTTATTAAAATAAGAATAACTATTATCTTTTAAGTGGCTTTGCCCGCTAAATAGCATATCTAACTTTACTTTACTCTCTTTGACGATTACATAAAAAGTAACTTTTAGAGATTTACTCTGTTTTCCTATTTTATCTAAAGGAAAGTTGAATTTAATCCCTAGCGCCTTTTTTATGTTTTTCCCAAAGACATTCGTATCTTTATAAAAACGTTCGACGATTTGTGTTTCAATCATTTCATCATTAACGTCAGCAACAATTTTCGTATCACTATTTTCAAAAAGGGAAGTAAAATGACCTTCAATGAAAAGCTGCTTATTCTCAATATTGATTAACTCTACTGCCAATTGATGCTGGTCCAAAGCATCCATGACCCGATTGCCATGTAATAAGACAGCATTATTAGGTGAATGGAATGGTTGGTAAAAATCAGCATAATTCTGGTCGTACTTAATTCGTAACAAATAATTCTTCCGATACATATTTAAATGCTTCTGTTCCAGAATAATATCCTCATCGATAAAACTTAATAACTCTTTAAGTTTTTTCAGGAAATTTTCTGTTTCCTCTGCTGTCATAAGTACATTTAAATCATTATTATTAAGACGCCACTGCAAATCATACATTATCATATATTGGAAGTATTTCGGAACAAATCCCAAAATCTCCAGTGACATATTAATGAACGTAAATGAAAAGTTCTTTAGACTGTGCAAATAATAATCCTTATCCTGTAAGGCTTGCTGGGTCGCCGAAGTATTAGTACTTCGTTTACGGTAATGATATTTAGCTTTTTTTACAACACCATATTCACACTTCTTCAAGATAATCCGATTTAACCATTCTGCATCTTCCCCATATTTAAGGGTTTCTTTAAATCTTTGCTCGCCAATTGCCGTCCTTCGAACAAACGAACTAGATGCAGACATTTGAATAAAGCGATGGTCCTTTAGTATATTGATGATTCTATTGGATGCGTATTTGTAATTTAGTAGATGCTCACCTTTAGCCTGGTCAAACCAATAGATTGGAATGGAAACAACATCGATATCTTTTCCTTGCTTTTCAAAAAAGTTATAGACTTTTTCTAAAGCATTTAATGATAATTTATCATCTGGATCGAGGAAGTTAACATATTTCCCCTTTGCTGCCTCTAACCCGGCATTACGGGCACTACTTACCCCTTGGTTTTCTTGATCAATAAAGACGATATTATTCGGATACTTTTTTTGAAACTTTTTACATAGTTTCCCGCTTTCATCTATGCTTCCATCGTTAATCAAAATCAATTGAATATGCTTGTCGAAATTTAACGTTTGATTAATGATGCTCTCGACAGCTTCTTTTAAATAGTCTTCAACATTATACACCGCCATAATGATTGAAAAATAAAAATCATTATAGGACCGATTTTCTGGCTCCAAATTTACTACCTCCGAAAGAATAGATTAGAAAAAGGGCAAGCATCATGTTTACTGATTTTCACCCTGCCCTGGATGATTAAAATTTGTTAATGCAGGGGTTACAAATATTGAGTTGATATTATTAAGTAGGATAACTTGGTCAATATTGTTTTTCTCCACATATTTTTCGATGGGCATTTTGTTGTACTGACGAGGATCTATTACATGCGTCTCTTTATAATGTGGAACAAGAAATTGAATAAATGCATTCGCATAAGAATCCTTTATCACTAATAGCTTTTTTCCATTTGTTTTATTTGGATTTGTAATGGTAATATGGGCATAATCCCCGCCTAAATAGGCTTGGTAACGATTAGTATAGGGATCTTCCATTGTTAAAAAATCCATATTATATAAACCACTTCTTGAGCGATTTCCCCATTTCATCGTAAACGGCTGATGTTTTTCTTTCAGCTGTGCTACTAAAATTGTATCAGTCTTCTTAGCATTGGCGCTTGTTGTTTTCCTCGCATCGGAACCATAAAACGGTTTTCCAATAAGCTTCCATGTGTAATCGTTATATTGGTAAACCCTATCTTTACTTTGCTCATTCGCATTAATTGCAGACATGACATTTTGATAGGCATAAAAAGCTGCCTTTGCTTGCCAATGATGGTCTGTATAGAAATACATATAGTCTTCATTCATATGCTTAGCCAGGACGGTACGGGAGTCAATCGGATGAGACGCTTTTCCAAGCTCTTTATAAAGAATGTTCATATTTTTTTGACCAAAGCTTGGAAAATAGGCAGGAAATTTATCCTCCATCATGGTTGATTTATTCGGCATTAATGCGGTATACACACTAATGTTCTTTTTCGCAAGATGTGCCGCAAGTTCATTAATTCTGCCCGCTGTTTGTTTCGCATCAGCAGGGGTGACCTCGGCAACTTGTGACAACAAATATCCATCATCCGCCACATAGACATCCTCAATTATATTTTGTCTGAGGAAATTCTTATTAATAAGGGCGTTCGTTTCAATAAATGAATCACGCATCGGAAATTGATCATTGTAATATTGCTCAAACCGCTTGGAATACTCCCCAGTAAGTAAATTATCCTTATTTAAATCGGGCCTTTGCGCCAGCTTTCGATTTTCTAGTAACGACATGGACTTCGATGGGGTCACAAATGTAAAGATAAAGAAACCGAAGATCGTTAATAGAAAAATAGCTATAACGGCAATGCCTTGTACATTAGCTTTTTTCATAATTCCCTCCATACTCATTAAAACCGGAAATAAATAAATGGATTGAAGGTGGACGATACCACGCTAACAAGCGTTAAAAAGAAAATAACAGCATAACTTGCTGTAACCACAAAATCTCTGCCGCTTGCGATGCCCGTTGTCCCCGGTTTAATAACTTTGTCTTTGAGAACTTGGAATACAGGTGTAGCAGCAATGATAGCAATCAATAGAACGATTCCATATTGGGAAAGGTAAAAGCTTGCCTGCTGGTCCCAAATCGGGTTGCCATTCGCAAAAAACATCACTTTCAAATAATTAAACCCATACGTGAATGTCTCTGCTCGAAAGAATACCCAGCCAATCAGCACAGCAATAAGGGCGTAAAGATGCTGGAATACCCTCGGAATACTTTTGATCCATTTCAGTAAAAATGCTTTTTCTAACATGATTAACACTCCGTAATAAACTCCCCACGCGATGAACGTCCAGGCGGCACCATGCCAAATCCCAGTTGCAAGCCAGACAATGAACAAATTTCGGTAGGTTTTATATGTTCCACCACGGTTTCCGCCTAAAGGAATATATAAATAATCCTTGAACCAGGTACTTAAGGAGATATGCCATCTTCTCCAGAATTCCGTTGCAGAACGCGAAATATACGGATAATTAAAGTTCTCAAGAAAATCAAAGCCAAACATTCTTCCTAAACCGATGGCCATATCGGAGTATCCCGAAAAGTCAAAGTAGATTTGTAATGAATAAGCTATGATTCCAATCCATGCCATGCCCACGGACATTTCACCTGCAGGCATGGAAAAAACTTGGTCAGCGACCCAGCCGCAATTATTGGCTAGAATCATTTTCTTGGCAAGGCCAATGATAAATCGTTTCGTCCCATACGCAAATTTCGATATCGATTCTTTCCGTTCATCGATTTGGTGTGCCACTGTGACATAGCGGACAATCGGTCCAGCAATCAGCTGCGGAAACAACGCTTTATACATCGCCATATTGATTAGGTTTTTTTGTGCTTTCGCATCTTTTCTGTACACATCAATTACATAGCTTAGTCCTTGAAAGGTAAAAAAGGAGATCCCTAACGGAAACGGAATATTTCCCAATTCAATCGTGGTTCCAAACAGTTCATTAATGTTATCGACAATAAAATTTGCGTATTTGAAAACAATCAAAATGGACAAATTCGCAAAAATAGTTACCCCCATTATCCACTTAATCAAGACATGTTTTTCCCTATTTTGATCAACTAATAGTGCAAAAACATAATTGAGAACAATAGAAAGAAACAAAAATAAAACAAACTTTGGTTCGCCCCATGCGTAAAAAAACAAACTAGCCAAAAGTAAAACGGTGTTCCTTAACTTTCGGGGGGCTAAAAAATATAAAGTTAGTGTAAGAGGCAAAAATAAAAATAAAAATACGGTTGAACTAAATAGCACGATTTTTATCCTCCGTGATTCTCTGATTGTTTTTGAAAGCTTGGGTCCTCACCCAGCAATACTTTTTTAACGACCTTCTCCGTGGATTTTCCATCATGCCAGCTGCAGAACCGTTCATAGAATGCAGCGTATCTATCTGAGTACTGCTCACTTATCACATCAATGTTTGCAATCGCATCTATGACGGCATCACTTGTCCGCAGTAATGGTCCTGGGCCTTCATTTTCAAAATCCAGATAGAACCCTCTTAATTGGTCCCGATACTTATCCAGGTCATACGTAAAGAATAAAATAGGGCGCTTAAGATTGGCGTAATCAAAAAATACTGAAGAATAATCAGTGATAAGAATATCCGAAATCAGGTATAATTCAGCAATATCATCATACTTTGAAAGATTGAACGCAAAGCCATCCAAACCTTCCACATTAATATCATCCGCAATAAAATAGTGCATCCTTAGTGCGACTACATAGTCACCTCCAAGAGTTTCCTTCATTTTATGTAAATCCAACTGCAGTTGAAATTTATATTTTCCTGGCTCATAGAAGTCATCATCCCGCCAGGTTGGTGCATATAATACCACCTTTTTATGGTCAGGAATCCCTATGGTTTTCTTGACACGAGCCACAATTTCTTCTTTTTGCGGTGAATAAAGAATGTCATTGCGGGGGTAGCCAAACTCCAGCATTTCGTTATCAAACTTAAAGGCACTTCGAAAAATTTCAGAAGAATAGCGGTTTGGTGATAATAAATAATCCCACGCCCGTGACTGCATATAGAAATCCCGCTTATATCTTGGATTGGCCGAATAGACGTCCTTCATATCAAAAACCAATTTTTTTAGCGGAGTCCCATGCCACGTTTCCAAAAATACATTTCCCTCTCGCTTGACAAGATGGAGCGGTTGCCGCATATTATTGATCCAGTATTTCGATACCGCAAAATAATAATAGTAGGCAAGACTGAATCGTTTTACGATTTTCGCATTTCCAGGAATTTTACGATTTTTATCATTGAAAACCCAGATACACTGATACTCAAGATTGTTTTCAATAATATATTCGTAAATATTACGGGGACTATCCGAATAGTTCTTTCCTAAGAAACTTTCAAAAATAATGTAATTATCTTTCATCGGGAATCTTAAGAATAATTTATTATAGATGTATCTTTTAAGCCTAGTGAACCCTTTTATCGCATTTTTAAAGTCCCTTGCTTCAACATGGAATTTATATCCTTTAATGAATTTGTCTTTATTTCCAGCCCGTAACTGATTGACTTCCCTTTTAATATGACTAGGCTGCGAAGCAATACTAGCTGGGTTGAGAATACTCATTGCTGAAGACAATAAGTCAAAGAACTCATCCAAGTGTTTTTGATCGTTAAAAATATTTATAACCTGTCGTCGATAAAATCTGAGAAGCAGCCCGTCCAAATATTCCTTAACTGATTGAGACGTTCCATACTGTTGATTCATTTCCATATAGACTTTGATAAAATCTCGAGTTCTCTCTTGGATAGAACGTTGGACCAGACTTGGATTGGAAATGGGGTCATTACGAACCCGTTGAAAATATGTATGGATATTTAAGCTGGGTAAACTCTTAACGTATAATAGAAACGGGATGATCCCTGATATATCTGTGGCGCCTTCCGTTTCCTCATAAAAGCGAACCTTATGTTCCTTGATGAAACTGCTCCGAATCAATACATTTAAAATACTTCCGCTATGGAATATTTTTTGACTTGGATTAGGGGTCACGATGACTTCCGTAGGCTGTGGAACCTCTAAATCATTGGGTCTTAATAATCGTTTAGTTTTCCCTGCAATCGCGGGTGCATCTTCAATAGATGATAGAAGAATTTCAATCGCTTTTTCTGCTAGGATGTCCTCACTATCTAGAAAAAGCACAAACTCTCCAGTTGCGGAACTCAAGCCTTTATTCCGTGAGTAGGCTACTCCCTTTTTTGATTCATTTTTTATATAGACCATTCTTTTGTCGTGTTGCAACGTTTCAATGTATCGAGTATTTTCTGCATCCGAACCATCATTTATGATGATAATCTCCAGATTCGTATAGGTTTGTGATAATACGGAATTTAAACAATCTCCGATGAATTCCATGGAGTTATAATATGGGATGATGATTGATACCGTCGCTTTTTGTTTAATATTCATACTTTTTCTGTCACACTCCCTGAAATTTCGACAATATTCCTATTAGATTTTAACAATTAATCATTGTTATGTATAGATTTTGTTAATTTATACAATTTTATCGGTTTATTAGACGATTTGTGTTAATGAAAATCAAATAAAATGACTGGGGACATAATAGATAGACAAGAATACACCATAAGGGGAAGGATTGAACAGATGAGAAAGTAGTATTTTATTAGCTTTTTTCTAGCTGTTATTATTTATACAAAGTATCGGAGGAATCCCTTGAATTTTCAGATCTAAATATGCCTATACCTTAACCACAACAAAAAGAGCTGCCTCTCTTGCAGCCCTTTTTGTGTTTTATTATTGTAAGTAAATCTTAATGGTATCGTGGTCAAACACATTTTAAACATTTTAAATGGTCTGATTAAAATCTCTTATCATTCCAAAAATTCTTCACAATATGTTTTTGCGGGTTATAGACCTCTAGTGTATAACCTTTTTTGCGCAGGTAATCAATAATAATCGGAAGCTGCTGTGCTGTTCCTTTTGAATCATGGAATAGAATCACGATTGGTCCCTTTTTACCTTTAAGTCCGGATTTCACTCTTGATGTAATCGTCTTCGGATTGGTCCGATTATATTTCCAATCAAGTGTATCAATGTCCCAATCCCACATTTTAAAGCCCTTTTTTGCTAATGCATCCCTTAAGGGTTTCTTCATATAGGGTTTGCTTCCATACGGCGCGCGGGTCAACATACTATTAAACTTTGAAACTCTTAACAAAGTTTGCCGTGTCTTCTCCATTTCGACTGCAACGTTCTTTGAACTTCCGCGATATAATTTTTTTACACTGTGGGAAACACTATGTAATGCTGGATAATTGCCTTCTTTAATCATTCTCTTAACCGTTTTAGGATTTCGTTTGATATTTCCTTCGATCATAAAAAAGGTTGCATGTGCTTGTTTCTTTTTCAAAATATCAAGTATTTTAGGCGTGTATTGATTCGGGCCATCATCAAAGGTCAAATAAACAACCTTACTAGCTGTTTTCTCGCTCGCATACGTTTTATTTGTTGAAAAAAAGCAGGTACTTAGCAGAAGCAGCATCGCAAAAATGACAGTGGTTGTTTTTTTTAACATATCTTTTTCCCCCTTTAAAAATAAGGCTGTGTTAAAGATTAATGTTGATTTTGGCACTCTGTTGTTTGGAGTGGAAGGCACGAAGACTCCTGCGGGAGTACGGGTCAGGGGAGACCCCGCAGGCGCTAAAAGCGCCGAGGAGGCTCCCCGGCACGCCCGCGGAAAGCGAAGTGCCTGGAACGGAAAACAACAGACATGTTTAACACAGCCAAAATTAAAAAACTCTAAATCTTCTATTCTAAGATATGCAATTGACGCTTTTCCTCAATTCTCGTGCAAAAGAAAAATCCTACGTGATGAATAATCCCGCATGATTCCAAACAACCTATGGATAAAACGAGATTTTTTCCTGAGGTGAATGATATATGGAAGATAAACCATTTATTTTTTCTAGAAATATGACCGCGATTTCCAAGGGACTTGCCATCGTCTTAATGGTTTATCACCATTTATTTGCTTTTCCCAACCGTATTGAGGCTGTCCATTACAAGCCGATTATGATGGTTGATAACTTACCTTTAGACCAGCTTATTGGTCAGTTTGGTAAACTATGTGTAGCTATTTTCCTGTTCCTCAGCGGATTGGGTCTTTATAAAAGCTTCGAATCAAAACACAAGTTTACCTTCCGCCAGGGGCTGATAAGGGCATTTAACTTTTTTACTATTTACTGGCTTGTCTTTTTTATTTTTATTCCGATTGGACTCAAATATTTTGATGACACGGTAAGATATGCGTGGAACCCTAAACTGTTTATTTATAATTTATTTGCCCTGATTCATACCTATAATGGCGAGTGGTGGTTCATCTCTGTTTATATTGAATTGGTATTGCTTTTCCCACTAATTATAAAATTGATTGAAAAATGGCCTACTTTGATAAGTTACCTCTCGTTTATTTTTTTGTTTCTTTCTGCTTTCTTTTTACACATTGACGAATTTTTTTCTAACCTAGAACTAGTTCAAATTGGAATCAATCATGTAGGGACGTTATTTCAGTGGCAAATCATGTTCATTACTGGGATCTACTTTTCCAAATATTCTTTATTTGAAAAAATGGATGCATTTTTCTCTAAAATACACCTAAATAATAAGATCGTGTTTTTGCTGCTTCTTGTTCTCTATTTTTATTTCAGACAGTACTCTTTCAAATTTATTATTGAAACAAGAGGACCTGAAATAGAGGGAATCTATAACTACTCAGATTTTATTCTTGCCCCTTTGGTGATTTTCTCGTTTGTGAAACTAGTTCAAAATATCACCATACTGGAGAGGTTATTTCTTCTATTAGGAAAACACTCAACGATTATTTGGCTGACACATACCTTTTTTATCTATTACTTTTTTCAAGAAATCAGCTTTGCTCCTTACTATTCGACACTAATCGTGATTTGGGTATTTATCCTAACCATCATGGTTTCGATCGGAATTAACTTCCTAATCGATCTGGTTCATATTCCTTTTTTCAGAAAAACGAGGATGGGAACGTCTTAATAATAACTAATCGCTTGGCTTCCAAATTGTTTCCATCCCTCAACAAATGTTTTGATCGGGCGCTTTTTATTCTTCGTTCCATCCAACGGATCATTGAAATAAACATATTTAGAATCGTAGCCAGTGATCACAACTGAATGTTCTTTATAGGTAATCCGAACCGTTCCATTTGAAGTGTACCATGTCTGCCAATAAGAATTAGGAACACGGCTGAACCAGCTCGTATTAATAATCCAGACCGGATGGCCGGCACTTACGTAACTTAAAATCGTTTCGAACGGCTTTCCAGTTAAATTTTTAATCCGATTCGGTTTATATCGTTCTGCTAAGGCTTCAATCGGTTTATTAAAAACGCCTAACCCTGGTTTATTGAAGGTATACATATTGCCGACAAACCCATAATTAGGATGGCCGAAATAGATTTTGCCGTTTTTCCGTTGCATGACAGCTGGGTCCTTTTTCACTTGTTTGGCCAGTGTCATTTTATTTGCCTTTGTACCTGAATAATTCAACATCATCGCTAAACTCGTCACTTCACACCCACGCGGCAGCTCAGGCATTTGGCGAATGACGGACACATTCAATTTCTGCTTTTTTAGCTTGGGCTGTGACTTAACAATCACTTTTCTTGCTAAACTTTTATTTTTGGCTTGATCGACAGCATAAACCTCGATGACCGTTTGTTTTTTTTGCTGCGGAATCAGAAAAGAATAATTTCCGTTTTTGTCTGCAGCCTTCTTTAAATAATACTTTGAGTTTCTATTTACATAAACGATGGCATTTGCCTCTGCCTTACCTGAGATCGTAAAGGACTTATTAGTCAGATTATTTACCGTAGGCATTTTCGGCGGCGTTTTATCAATCACACCAGTGGCTGCCTCTGCCTTACCTATGTTTGCTGCAAATAGCAGTAAACTCAGCAATGGTACCATCCATTTTATTCTCTTCATCTCTCGTCAACCCCTCCATAGAATGATTTAAAAAAGCTAGGGGTGAATTCTCCCTAGCTAAGACGGAAAATTTACATGCTTATACTAAGATCAGCAATATATTTACTAGCGACATATCCGACTCTTCCACCTAAATCAACAACATAGTAATCTTTATCAATTTTGAAAAAATAGTAATCTTGGTCTTTATTAATATAGGCAATGACCTTACCTGCAATAGTTTTGTCGACTACGGGTGTTTTCTCCTTCATTTTAATGATGCCGATTTGGGGAAGGTTTGCAGCCCAGCCGCTTACTGTCGTTTTCTTTAGGGCAACCACTGATTTCTTTTCAATATATCCGGTGCCTTTTCCGAATTTGACTCCAAACCAAGTACCCTTGGTTGAGATAATTTTTAGAGTTTGGTACTTTTTCAATGTTCCAATCGCAGCTGTTTTGCTGTTATTTTGATAGATGGTTACATCTGCTTTACTCTTAAAATATGGTGCTGACGCCTTCGCTTTGTGATATTTGTTAACTATAGCCGCAACCCCGGCAATGACCTTTTGTGACTTCTCATAGGAAATACCTTTTGTCATGATTGCTAAGACGTAAGGGTTTTTGTCATACACAATCGCTGCATCGTTATAGATTCGGTCCATTGGAATCATCCCAACCTTGTGGGCCACGGGGGTCCCCTTAATTCCGCGTGGAATGGTCGTATTATAAACGGTCTTTTTCAAATAGCCGACTAGTTCTTTGCCTAACGGGCTTCTATTCGAGAATTGATAGAGCCTTTTCGCATAGATTGTTAAATCTTTTGCAGAGGTTAAATTTCTCCCATTCGGATAGGCATACTTGCCGCCAACGCTTTTCATATATTTAATAAAATTTTGTTGTCCGACTCGTTCCTTTAACATGATAAAGGCAATATTATCACTATAAATCATCGCTTTTTTAACCAAATCACGAATGGTATAGTACGTCCCAACTTTATCCTTTTGAATGACGCCGCTGCCGCCATAATAATGATAACTCTGGTATTTCAGCTTCTGATTCAAATTGATCTTGCCTTTAGCTGCTTGCTCCATAATATAGAGGGCTAGCGGCAATTTAATCGTGCTTGCCGCACGGCTAGAGGTCTTCCCTTTTATTTGATAGCTTTCACCTGTTACCAAATCCTGGTACTGAAGCATAACTACGCCGCCAGATTTTTTTATGTACTTGTTTAGTTCAACAGATGCCTTTTTAGTAAAATCCTGATGCGCTGTTAATTCTGCAGCATTTGCCTGTTGGCTCGGGATAATCATGGAAAATACTAAAAAAGCACTAATTATTCCTAGTAAAAAACGTCCTGCCTTCAACCCTTTCCCCATCCTTCTTACATTTTATCTTTCTTAAATTTTAACAAAATTTTCAATTTATGAATATAGGATTCTACTATAAAAAGGAAATAGATAATGGAAATGGATATCCAATGTGGATACCCACAAAAAAAAAGACTATCGGCAAACCCCAATTTTTAGGATTTGTCGACAGTCTGAGGTGGAAAGAGGATGTTCCTATTCATTCCACTTTTTAATTTTTTGCTTTTCCTTTATCTGCTTCTACATCAAAGGTTAATTCCGTTCGCGCTTCATAATATGAAGAAATTCCGGAATTATATTTATCCTTTGCTTCAACGAAAATAGTGTAGGTACCTGGATTTTTTGCTGTCCATTTCAATGTACTACTGACCCCATAATCTTGTAATACGATTACTGCTCCCTTTTTATCTAAGATATAGAAACGATATTCAGGGCTCCTACTTCCTTCCGAAGTAGCAGTAAACTGAATTGGATCTTTAAAGACCTGTGTACCTGGCTTGTCAGTTGATACACTCACATTATTAACTTTTTCGTCTTTGACTGTTATTTCTGCCGCTAAACTTACATTCCCTGATTCGTCCGTAGCTGTTACAAAAATTTTCACGCCTGCTGCTTGTTTAGCTATGGTCATTGTAAATTGACCTTCAGCATTAACTGTTGCTGTACATATTTCTTGACCTTCTACTTTTGCGACAACTTTAGAGCCCGTTTCTGCTGTTCCACTGATTACTTCATCAGCATCAGTCACAGCATTTACAAACGGCTTTTCTGGCGCTGTTGTATCTGCCGTTCCTATTAGTTCTCTTGTATCTCTTACACGGATACGTGTACCCTGTGCAAAAGCACCAGATAAACCAACTGCTTCTAGGGTGTCACCCGTTTTAAGAACTGGTACCTGAACATTGCTTTGGTTCACAATGTATCCATCAGTGAACACTAACACATCACCAGAACCATCATTGATGACATAAGAATTTTCATCAAACTTAGATACGACTTGACCCTTAACTTTCACTAGGAATCCTTGGTTGGCAGCAGAAGTTGCTTCTCCAGTTGGTACTAGTTTCGGTTGGACAGGGTCACCTGATCCAAGTTTAATAACATCTTTTGCAAAGCTAGTAAACTCTAACTCAATATTATTATCAAATCTCTTAATGTGGCCATAAACACGTACTTTGTCACCTGGTTTTAAAGAACCATCTGGAACCTCAAGGTAAGCCATGATACCGCCAGTCTCATCTTGTAAGTTGAACGCATCAAAGAAGACGCCTGCACCAGTGGTAACCGTTCCTTCAACCACTACATCTGTATCATCAGCCAGTTTACGCACATCTGCAATATTTTGGACTTGCATTTCACGATGTGCCAACCAATTGACAGAGTTAAAAATTAATTCGTCATTGCCCTTTGGTTCATAAGATTCATCCATCTGTTTATCATTAAAGATGTTCATCCCTGAAACAATGATTCTTCCATTTTCACCAATTTCTTCAGAAGCGATTAATGGAATGGCTGATCCGCCTGTTTCATCAGAAACCGCATCGTAAGTGAATCCGCCTAAAACTTTTCCTTGGTACGTTGTTTCATTACCTTTTGCAAGGATGGTTACTTTATCTGATTCGGTTAATGCCTTATTATCTGCCCCAGATAAACTTGTTCCGCTGTAATAATCAACAAATGATACGCGGTCAGTAATATGGTTGGATACTAATCCTGGATGTACTCTGACTGCATACGGGCTGACAGCTGGATCACTCCAGAAGTTTCCACTCTTGCTATCGTCAAATACTCCATCATTCCCCATACGGATAGCTGATCCAATTTCGCTCAGTACTCCGTTATTAATGGAAGGATCCGTGCTGTTGTTGCTCTTACCGGCCATTAATAAGGAACCGCCATTTTTCACAAAATTAGCAACAGCTGTTTTTTCATCCGCTGTTAATGCTTTTCCGTGTGTAAGCACTAATACTTTTGTTGTGCTTAACACTTCATCTGTTAGTGCTGTTTTATTTTCAGCAACCGTGTAACCTTCTTTTTGAAGCATTAGCGTAAAGGCTTTTAAATTATCCTTATACGTTCCGCCATCTGTACTTGTGTTTTCGTTGTTATGGTTCGCATCGATTAACACCTTAATTCCAAGTGGCTCTTTGATCTTTACTGGTAATGAGAATTGAACATCACCAAGATTCAGTCCATCTAAGGAAGTTACAACGGCAATTAACTTATGATCACCTTTAATTGGGCTTGCCCATGTTGCTGTAGCTGTTGCTGAAGTTTTGGATAGAATCGAAGTGATATTGTTTGTACCAATAAGATTCTCCGTCTTAACTTCATCGTAATAGAAATCTACTTTTAGGTTTTTCACGACTTCAGTACCATTGTTCGCAACTGCTGCTTTTAATGTTGCAGGATTACCGTCAACGATGACTCCGCCGTCAATATCGATACTGTTCACTTTTACATCAACTGATTCTTCTTTAGACCAGATTGGTGAAGAGTAAATTCTCTCGCCATCCATTTGAGTAACTTTCACGACAAACCATTGCTGGCCGCCTGTTACCGTATATTCTGGTTTCCAAGTAAAGTCATTTTTCATTGGTGTAATTGAATCGACTACTTTGCTGCCATTTGAGATTAATTCAACTTTAGCAATTCGATCATCTGATTTATATGATGCTGGAAGATAATCATAGTCTGTGCTATTTTTCGCTTCCGCTACTAAGTCGCTTCCCTTAATATCAAATGTTAGGTTCTTACTATCAACCGTTGAACCCATATAGTAGCCATTAGCTGATACATCTAATGTGAAGTTTGGATCTTCTTCCATGTAGACCCGCATATTACGCATCGAGTTCATTAAAGAATCCTGAGAAAGATCGTCTGCAACGATGACGGTACGAGCATTGATTTGTCCCCATGTTCCTTCGTGGTTATCTTCACCATACGTAGGAGCAAGGTGCCAGCCTAAATCTAATGTAGAGAAGTATTTTGCTTCGGCATTGGCGTAGCCATAGTGACCAGAACCATTACCTACTTCAAGCATGGTAAATAATTTATCAACATCGCTATTGTACGGCTTAAAATTGTTAAAAGCATTGGCTGACATATCAGGATGGTTAAATTGACCAACGATATTGTCATACGTTAATACCCATGCATAATACTGATTTAAGTCTTGGTATTGCTTCCCGTTAATGTTACGGTCGATAAAATTATCTGTACCAAAGATATTGGAGTGGCCCCATGTAGTTGAAGTCATTTCAAATGCAGGGAATACAACATATTCACCGTTCTTTGTATATTCTTTCGCTAGGTCTTTCGTTGTTTGCCACTGTGTTCCACCTGAACGTTCCTGCATGACAGTTTTACCATCTTTTGCAGTACGGTTGACTGTATCAGTTCCTAATTTTTCAGGATCAATATCATGTGAGTGGTCAGAGAAAGCAAACCAATCGTAATTATATTTTTGACCAGCTTTTAAGGCATCTTCTGGCGTTCCGGCACCATCATGTGAAATGTTGGTATGGTTGTGTGTGGTACCACGGTAGTGGTTTCCGCCATCAAAACGTGGAACGATTTCAAACGTCCATTCCTTTGTATTCTCGTTGCCTTTTGTATCTGTCGCAGACACCTTTACCGTATGGACCCCAATTGTAAGATCCTCTGTTGGTGTATATTTAACCTGCGTTTTAGTAATAGTAGCTTCTGGAGCATTCAGTTCTTTGTCATCAAGCCACATTTGAACAGATGACTCATCAACTCCGCTTGGATCATTAATTAGAGCTGTAATTTCAGGACGTGGAGTTTCCACTTTTGCACCTTTTTGCGGTGTCTCTCCGCTGAAGGCAGGACCCGTTGTATCTTCAATCACTGCTACCGAATTTGGTGCAGCACCTGTTCCAACTGATTGTACCTTCGTGCCTGCTACAGCTTCGATATAGTAGTCAAAGCCGTTTGCTGGAACGTTTGCTGCATCCAATGTTGCTGTATAACGGCCTGTGCCGTCATTGCCCATTGCCAATTTAATATACTCAGTTGTTGCTCCTTTGGCACGATAGTAAACAGTTACACTTTCTGCACCATCGGCATTGGCCACAAATTCCACATTTGTATCTTTGTATACTTCTGTTAATGGTGTGTGTGTAATTCCTAAGATAGATGCTATATCCTTCACGTCACGCGGGAATATTTGGTATCCATTAACGTGTGTAGCATTTGAAGTATATTGTCCGACAATCCCTGTAATCGAGTAGCTCTTACCAATCACTAGATCAGTATCTGGGTTAATGCCAGTCTTCTCCATTACACGTAGAATAGTAGTTTTATTGTTTTCATCAACAATTGTTACATTGTAATTTGGTGCAGTTACTTCTACTGCGGAAATTTTTCCTGTTACTTTTACAAGGCTTCCTTCAAGAGGTTCAGCTGTTGCAAATGTAGTTACTTCTGGAATGGTTACTTCCTTAACCGTTGGAAGTGCTAGGCCTTCATCCAATTTCTGAATAGCAGTAGGCTCAAACTCAGTCATACCCTTATAAACGATGACTTTACCTGTCACTCGTAACTTGTCACCGCGTTGTACAGTTAGACCTGAATCAAGGCTTCCAAAAACATTGATTCCGCCTGTTGCATCTTGGATATAGAAGTTGTTCTTCTGTGTACCTAAAATACCATTTTGAATGGTTACGATTCCTTCAACTGTGAAGAACCCGTTTAGGTTTGTTAGAATCCCTTTCGAGTCAGTTGCTTTCACTTCGTTTAGTGGTGTGATGGTATTCAACACAGCTTTTTCAATCGCTACAGGAGCACTTTCAAGCATAATCCCTTTTGCTGTGCTGTATTGCTGTGTTACATAAACTTTATCAGGAGCATTGGTGTTTATTTTAATATTAAAATCTCCAGTTGCACTTGCTTTTGCTGTTTCAAGTAGTTCAGTTGCATTTTCTGCAGCATATACCTTGATGACGGAATCCTTAACAGCTGCGCCTGCATTACCGATTAATGTACCTACTCCACCTGATACCATGTAGTTCAATTTATCAACAGCAATACTCGAGGATGCTTTGGCTACGTCGATTTGAATAGCCGCACTTTCGTCCATATCACCTTGTTTAGCAGACACATAAACAGCCGGAAGTGCTTTAGATGCTGTGAAGCTGATTTCAAAGGAACCGTCAGCAGCTGCCTTTGCTGTGCCAAGTGCTGTTCCTTTAGCTGCTGTTTCATAGATACTCACGGTTGAGTTAGGTTCAGCTGAACCAGCACCACCCTTTAAGGTAGCTGAATTATCTTGTTGTTGTAAAAATTGAATGGTATTTCCTTTTGGCTGCAAGCTGATTACTGGAATCATCGGGACTTCAGGAGTGCTTTCAGTGTTTCTTGGTGCAGCAACTGGACCTACATAAAAGTCTGCTGCGTTATCATCAGTGTCCCATGCATTTCCTTTTCCAGGAGCAGGATCTGTGTTTGCGTAAGGGCGGCGTTGTGCACTTGTAGTGTTAGATAGAACTTTCGTTGAACCTGTCCCCTCAAAAGAAGTAGCTGATCCAAATCCTACTAAATCAATAACCACCGCGTCTTTATTTACTAATCTAACTTTCCCATTAGTACCAGACATAGCGAGGGAACCCGAGTCATCAGGTGTAGGAAGGTCAATACCTGCTGCTCCACCAGCCTCAGAAATTAAGTAATACCCGTGAGCAGGAATAGTTTTGTTTAATGGTGTTGTACCATTAAATGCTCCCGTACTGGAAGCATATTGTACAGACCATCCTGTAAGATCAACTGGTTGATCCGTCGGATTATAAAGCTCAATAAAGTCTTTATTGTATGGCGCTGCTGTAGTGCCGCTTCCGTTTCCTCCCCCACCAAACACTTGAGAGATAACAACATGATCAGCCATGTCTGCATGTGCTCTAATGTTTAGACCACTCGGCAAAAAGGTACTGACCAATAGAAGTGCTGCCATAGACGTGCTTGTCCAGCGCTTAAACTTCTTTTGTCTTTCTATCATTCATCTACCACCCTTTGTAGTAATTTCATTTACCTTAGTAAAAAGCGCTTACATTGCTTTCATATCAAGGTATTATATTGCTCTATAATTCTACAAAATTTTCATTAGTTTGGATATAGAAATATTCTACACTTATTTCTAAGAGGCCGTATTATTTTTCAATTAGGTATACAAATACTGTTAAAATGTGATTATATTAAGGAGGTTTCAGCCTTACTCATTTATTTGGTAAATTCAGTTAAATATTTTAAAACAACAATCAGGAGGTTCGTTCGTGTTTTCTTTCGTATACAATTTTAGGCATAACATTAGTTTTTTCGATAGAAATCGTTATTTCTGTGTTTTTCTTTCAATCCTTCTTATTACCTTCATCTCTTTCCCGATTTTTGCCAATGCCCATGCATATAGTGCTAGTTACACAAAAATAACAATGGACGAAAAGAAAACGGAGATCGTCTTCACCCTCGATACATTATCCCTTATAGAACTATTACCCGATATTGACCTAAATAAAAACTGGGTACTTGAAAAATCTGAGGTAAAAAAAGAGCAGCATCATATTGAGGAATTAATTACTGAAGGTTTGACCTTGGACAAGAACAACAAAGAAGTGACTCCTAAAGTAGAAACAATGAAGTTAGTAAAAAAAGAAAACAAAGAGTTTCTTTCCACGACGATGACCTTTCCGGCCTTTTCGGCTGGGGATACAATCGTTTATAATGATGGCTTTTATTTTAATGATACGGGGACGAATTATGTTGATTTGATTTCAGCCTCTTTTATGGGACAAACGAGTGAGGCTGTATTACAAGGGAAGGAACGGACTTGGACGATACTTTTAACTGAGGTACAGCAGGAACAAGGTCAGGACCAAACCACCCTGCCTTCGCCTGGCACGGAACAAGATCAAGCCAAGGCAGCTGCGCCAGAACCACAAACTACCACTTCTTCGTGGTTTTCATTTTTCAAATTAGGGATGCTGCATATTATTACTGGCTATGATCACCTATTATTTCTATTTGCCTTGTTGTTAAGAAAACAAACCCTCAAACAGTATATTTCTATTGTCACATCCTTTACATTGGCACACAGCATCACCCTTAGCCTTGCGGTATTAGGTTGGATCACGTTACCTTCTCGTTTTGTGGAAGCCACCATCGCCTTTAGTATTTGTTACGTGGCTATTGAGAATATTTTCCGAAAGGAGATCAGACACCGCTGGGGTATCACGTTTCTGTTTGGTTTAATTCACGGTCTTGGGTTTGCTAGTATTTTAAAGGAAATGGAGATTGCGAAAAGCCATCTTGCTGTTGCATTAGTTAATTTTAACCTGGGGATTGAAGCCGTGCAGTTAGCGATTGTTCTTTTACTATTACCTTTACTTACGTATATTTTCAGATTAAAGATCTCACGTAGATTCGTTCAAATCGGTTCATCGATCATATTTATTTTAGGAGCTATTTGGCTAGTCGAACGAATTATTTCATAGATTTTAAACAGGAAAAACCCCTGAAAAATTTTTTCAGAGGTTTTTTCTGTTTAACTTATTACTTTACGGTTACTTTCTTAGCCTTACTTACATTTCCAGCCTTGTCTACTGCTACGACTTCAACCACTTTGCCAGCTTTTTGTTTTTTGATTGAGATCGAGAACTTGCCATATTTATCAGCTTTTTTAGAACCAATCACCTTGCCGCTCACTTTTACACTGACCGTTGAATAGGCTTCTGCTTTACCAGTTACTTTGGTAGTTTTCACCGTAATTTTATCAACAGATGGTGTGCTTGGAGCTTTTTTATCAATTGCAAACTTGACAGTTGTTTTGTTACCAGCTGCATCCATTACCACTAATGTGTAACTTCCGTCAGTTTTCACTACTTTCTTAGTTGGTATAGCTCTATTATTCAATAATGCTTTACCTTCATTAAAGTTGATGGTTACATCTTTTTTGTAAAGTCCGTTATTTACAACACCTGTAACGACTGGCGCCTTTTTATCAATCGTGAACTTTACGGTTGTTTTGTTGCCTGCTTCATCAGTTACCACTAATGTGTGGACTCCTTCTTTAGCAACAGGCGTTCCATTTCTGAAGGATTTACCATCTAACTTTGCAGTTCCTTCATTAAATTTAACGGTAACGTTTTTATTGTAGATCCCATTATTAACGACTCCGCTTACGACTGGAGCAATTTTATCACCAACTGTAACAGTTGTTGCTTCACTCTTATTGCCTGATGGATCAGTTACCACGACAGTTACTACAGTTTTGGCACCAAGAGCAGATTTTAGAGATACAGAGAATTTACCATCAGCACCAGTTTTTGCAGTGCCTAGAACACCTTTGCTGCTAGATACAGTGACTGTAGAACCAGCCTCAGCAGTTCCAGATACCACTTTATCTTTGTTGCTTACTGCATTTACGACAGCCTTATTCGGAGCAATTACGTCAAGAACGACTGTATAGCCAATTGGACTTAAGTTGAATGATAAATCAACAGAGAATGCGAATATTTGGGTGCCTTCTTTAAGCGGCGCCATTAATGGAACACTGAAATTACCATTAGCATCTGCTGTTAAATGTACCTTCAAATTGAAGCCATTTGTAATGTAAACATGTGTACCAGGTTCTGCACCGTGACCTTTAATTACAGTAGACAAATTGGTTACCGGTTCAAGAACAGGAGCATTTGGATCAGTTACGTCTTTAACAGTTAAGCGAACTTCTTTTACGTTTAGAGCTTTATCCGTAATAGAAACAACAACTTCAGTTCCTGCTTTTTGGACTGGAATCTCTACTGAGAAACTTCCATCTTCAGCAGCAGTGGTTGTTTTACTAATTTCACCAGCTGTTACCGCAACAGTTGCACCAGCTTCAGTTTTACCCGTTACAGTGGTTGATTGGTCTGTTACCTCATTAATGTCAGCAGTTACTTCTTCATCAAGAACAATTCTTCCTTCAATACCTGCAGTGATTGGACCTTCAATTGATTTAATATAGTCTACTAAGGCATCTAAGTCAGTTGTCCAAACCTTACGTTCTTTACCTTGTTTAAGGATTGTGAATCCATCTCCGCCATCAGCCATAAAGTTATTTACTGATACAGTATACTCTGCAGCTGGGTCAATTTTTGAACCATCTGGAAGGAAGATGTCTACAACTTTTTGTCCAAGTGGCAATTTATCGGACCAAGTGTATTTTAAGCCAGAAATTTGCATAATCCGGTAACGGTCTGCTTGGAATTGTTGATTGATTAATGTTCTTACTTGATCTCCGGTAAGCTTTAGGCTGACTACATCATTTCCAAATGGTTGAACGGCGAATAAGTCACCCCAAGTCACGTCTCCGGCCTTTTTGATTTCATCACGAACGCCGCCGATATTCATAAATGCAAACTGAGTACCAGTTTTAGCACGCATACTGTCGGCAATTAGGTTACCCATTGGGGCTTCCCCTGCTTTATTTTGCGTACGTGAAATAGGTGCAGTTACAGTTCCTACAACTTGTTGTGTTTGTGGAGCGATATCAGCTTGGTATTGATCAAGCTCTGCTTTAATCTTTGCATCTGGTGTAATGCTGTCTTTGAAAGTCGATGCTACTTCAGCAGTTTTAGTTACGATATCTTTTGTAATTGGGTCAATGGTAAGTTCAACATCTGAGAATGCTGTACCATAGGAATAAGATTGCACTAATAATTTACCATCAACAGTAGAGTTCAAGTATTTATGGTCATGGGCTCCATAAATTACGTCTACTTCATCATCAATCTCACTAGCCATATCAACCACTTTACCTGTTGGATTCGATCCATTTGTTGCGGAAGTACCAGGGTCATGGGCAAGAACAACGATGGATTCTACACCTTTAGATTTTAACTCTGCTGTATATTTGTTGATTGCTTCTACTTCATCTGTGAACTTAACACCCGCGACACCACTTGCTGTAACAATGCTTGGTGTTTCAGTTGTAACTACACCGATGAAACCAATCTTAACGCCATCTACTTCTTTGATTGCATATGGAGGTAAAATTAATTCACCCGTTTTTTCATCTTCAACGTTGGCTACCACATAATCAAAATTGGCACCTTCAAATGCACCATATTTCTCTTCTGTTTTAGGATGGGCACCACCATTGATTAAACGCTTCATTTCTGCTACGCCTTCATCAAATTCATGGTTACCAATTGTACCTACGTCAATACCGATTTCATTCATGAAACGGATGGTTGGTTCATCTTGTAACAGGGCAGAAACCGGACGGCTTGCACCTACTAAGTCTCCAGCTTGTAACATTAACGTATTTGCAGGGTTAGTTGCTTCTCTTTGCTTTAAGTATGCAGCTAGGTATTCAATACCGCCGACCTCACGATTAGACACTTTGGTTGTATAATCTAATTGACCATGGAAGTCATTGATTCCTAATAATTGAACGTGTACATTTTGATCTAATTCGTATAGTTCGTAACCTGGTTTTGTTGTTGATGAACCAAGAGCATTTACATCCGGTTGTTGACCAAGGTATTCTTTAGCATCCGGATTAGAGTGGAAGACCAACTTCGCTACGCCCCCAACCGGAGCAATTTTCCAGTTGTTATCTGGAACCGGATTGATGGTACCTTGTGCACTAATATAATCCATAAGGATTTGACGATTTTCAAACGGAGAATCCACAACAGGCTTTAAATTCTTCAATTCTGCAAGACCGCCGCTTCCGCCAGCACGATAGTTATTTGTTGCGATGATGAATTTTTGGTCCATCTTAACAGGAGTTCCATCCATCATTCGGAGGTTCACAACACGCTCACCTTTTGGCTTTGTCACGTCAATGTCGTATTTTACCCCATCAATGACATCGTAATTGTAAGGGCGGAAATCATAATCAAGTAAATCTTGCTGCTCCGGATTATTAGGGTCAATTGTATTAAACTGTTTCGCTGATTCTTCGATCCAGCGCTTCACTTGATCACCTGTAATTTCTAGAGCCTTTAAGGTGTTATCAAACAAGTATAAATCAGCTGCACTCTTAATCGTGACATCGCCTTTAGCAATGTTTGTGTAATCGGCTACACCACCGCGGCCGCCTTTAAATGGAGCAGCTGCAGAAAGAACTGGATAATCTTTATATTCTGTATTCGCAATCGCTTTTTTCACATAATCCATTTGAGCATTGTTTACAATTTGTGTGGAGGCGTCATCCATAACACGAGTGAAGAAGCTGTGCATTGGAATATCTGTCGTACCGAGTTTTCCATTAACATATGCCCTTGTTTGGTCGTGAATAGCTTGTGCATCACTTTCAATTGTAGCGTCTGATGCAGTGTCAGCGGAAACTGGACGGTTAACTGATTTAGAATTAGCCTTATCTACAGTCCACTTGCCATTTGCATCTTGTACAAGTGCTAAATCCAGTACACCTAGGTTATTTCCCCAGAAGCCTGCTTCAACTGCTTGTACTCCATTGATTGTACCATTGGTGTTATCAATGCCAGTCTTGCCATTAAATGAAGCATCCCCAGGGAAGTTTACGTGCGCATGCCCGAAAAGCATTGCATCAATGCCAGGTACCTTTGTTAAATCATAAACAGCATTTTCCGCTGCTTCTTGACCTTCTGCAGCAATATCACAGCCTGAGTGAGCAATTGCGACAATAACATCTGCTCCTTCAGCTTTCATTTGCGGGATAAATTTATTTGCTTGGGCAACAATATCTTTAGTAATGACTTTACCAGTTAGGTTATCTTTATCCCACTGCATGATTTGCGGTGGTGCAAATCCGATGACCCCAACCTTAATTACATGTTCATTGCCGGCAGCATCCTTAATGGTTTTGTCTACAATTTTATATGGAGTGAAATAGTTAACATCATTAGTTGAGTCGGAATCGTGGTCATCTTTATAAATGTTAGCGTTTACAATCGGAAATTGGACTTCTTCCTGAACATCCTTTAAGTAATCTAAACCATAGTTAAATTCATGGTTCCCAACGATACCTGCATCATATTTTAAATAGTTCATTGCTTTGTAAATAGGATGGGTTTCATTTGGTCCTAGTTTATTTACTTTTGCTACATAGCTTGCTAGTGGATTTCCTTGAATCGTATCACCAGCATCAAATAGCATCGAGTTATCAACTTCTGATCGTGCTTGCTTTATTAGTGTAGCAGTTTTTGCCAAACCATAATTCGGCACTGCAGCATCCTTGAAATAATCATACGGTAAAACATTAGAATGTAAGTCTGTAGTTTCCAAGATACGTAGTGTAGCTGTATTCCCTGTTCCTTCAGCTTTTGCAGCCTGTGGGAAAATATTCAAAGGAATTGCTGTAAGCGCTAGCGCAGTTGCTAGAGAACTATTAAGCATCCGTCTCTTCATGCTTCTTTTTATCTGTCTCTTCACACTTTTTCCGCCCTTCGACAAAATAATTTGTATTGCATGACTATTCTACTAATTTTTCCAAAAGAATAATAGACCCTTTTTCCATAATTTACGATTTATTCACAAAATATTTTATTGGTTTTCTTCCTTTTAATCTATTGTTTTTAAAGAATCCTCTCCATTTTTTATAGATTATTCATGAAAGAATTATTTCCAATAAATCCAGTAAAAAAATATGTAAGTTTTTGAAATAAATGTATTAAATTTCGATAAGTTCTGATATTCTAAAATATAGTTCAAAATACCGTTGTGGAGGAAAATTTGATGAGAGCTGTAAAAAAGAAAAAGAGAACATGGCTACGCGTAACTGGGATTGTCTTACTTTTATTAATAATCGGGGTGGGAGTTTATGCCTATTCCGTATATAATTCTTTAACAAATGCTGTCGAAACTATGCATCACCCTGTCGATCGTACATCAGAAAAGCGGACTGAGGAAGTATCCTTACAAAACAAACAGCCATTTTCCGTATTACTTTTAGGGGTCGACCAGCGTAAAGGGGATAGAGGCCGTTCAGACACCATGATTGTTTTATCCATTAATCCGAAGCTTAATTCGGTTAAGATGCTAAGTATCCCTCGGGATACACGTACGGAAATTGTTGGAAAAGGAACAGAGGATAAAATAAATCATGCCTACGCATTTGGCGGCGAAGAAATGGCGATGAACACGGTTGAACACTTCTTAGATATCCCGATTGATTACTTTGTAAGAGTGAACATGGAAGGTTTTAAGGATATCGTCGATGCTGTTGGCGGTATAACGGTGAATAATGATCTGGATTTTTCTTATGGAGGCTATCATTTTCCTAAAGGGGAAGTGACCTTGAATGGCAAAAAGGCTCTTGCCTATACTCGAATGAGGAAAGAAGACCCGCGCGGTGATTTTGGCCGCCAAATTCGCCAGCGTCAAATTATTCAAGGGGTCATCAAAGAGGGAGCAAGTCTATCTTCACTAGCCAATTACAGTGATATTTTTTCTGCACTCGGGAAAAATGTAAAAACAAATCTCACCTTTGATCAAATGGTTGCTATTCAAAAGAACTACAAAAGTGTAGTTAGTAACATCGATCAAATGACCATCGAAGGAAAAGGAACAAGAATGAACGGCATCTATTACTACGTCGTTCCCGCTGACGAAAAAGAACGGCTTCAAACAGAAATGAAAACACAATTGGAAACTACTTGAAGATAAAAACAGTCCGCCCAATATTTGGCAGACTGTTTTTTATTATTCATTAATTTCATACCAATATTCATTTCCTAATGAATCACGATATTCGATCAAATAGTAATACCAGGAATATTTTGAAGGTTTGGTATAGACAAGCGTATTAGAACCTGCCTTCACCGTGTATTGCTTTTGGGCAATTTGCGAACTGCCCTCATCATTATAAACATGAACGATAGCCGTTATCTGCTGTTTTGTGTTAATTTTCATCTGTAATTGATCGTTATAAATTTGATCAGAAGCTAAGTGAAAGCTAAAACTATGTGAAACTAACCAGGCTGGGTTACCTGTTGAAGTCATTTTCCCCTTAACAGACTTTTGTCCGTAGGCATTCTTAGCGGTAATGACATAATAATACGTGTCATCTTTTTCATCGCCGCTAAGCCAGCTAAAAGATTGGCTTCCTTCACTTAATACTTTATCTTGTGCTATGGTTTTAATCTTTTGATTCGCTTGATTCAAAATTTCTATCGTCACATTCGCTGGCCGTGAGAGTTTGTAATGGACCTCACTGCCTTCACCTGGATAGAACATGACCACAGCAGGATAACTTATTTCGATTGTATTCAGCTCGACATGGACATTTCCTGCGTAGATTTGAGTGATATTATACTTATCAACGACTTTAATTTTAAACTGATAGGGACCATCGTTAAGCTGGTTGTTGGCATCATCCGTCCCATTCCATGTAAACGAGTGCTGCCCCGCTAATTCGGCTGCATCTGTTTTAATAGTAGATAGGCGTTTTCCGCTTTGATAAATTCCAATTGTCACGTTTCCAGGTTTGTTTAAGGTATAGCCGATGGTCATGGCTCCTTTTGTTTTTAAATAATAATCTTTTCCTGACGCGATTACAGGTACACGCCAGTCCTGCAGGATCAGTGAAGGGCTGTTTATCTTGGTTAAATTTCCAGCCATATCTTTTAACTGAACGAAATAACGGTACGTGCCTTCAGGGACCAGTTGATTTTTATCACTTTTCCCATTCCAATTGGCGGTGAGAGTACCAGTGTTAGCTTTTTTGTTAATTAATTTCTTAATGATTGTCCCTTGTTCATTGACAACATGAACAATTACATATGAGGTTTCTTTTAAATTCATTTTCAAGGTGTTCGTGCTTTTGGTGTCCATTTTAAACAGGGTGGATGATAGTGTTATTGTTCCAGTCGGCCGGACACTGTCCACTGTTAGTTGAACTTTTTTGGTTTTCCCTTTTTTATTGTGACTATCTGTCAATGTCCAAGCGATCTGGTATGTCCCATCCTTCACTAGACGCCCTTTGGTTGTTTTCCCATTCCATACGATTGAATGCTTTCCGGCTGAGATGGTTTTTTTAGATAGAATTTTCTTAACCGTTTTACCGTTTTTATCCGTCACAACAGCAGTTACCTTCACTTTTTGCGTTAACTCATAAGGGATTGTAACCTTCCCACTTACATTCGGAGAATAGGAATAGGTGCCTGACACCAAAATGGCAGGTTTCGTATGATTAACAACCTTAATCATCGTGCTTTTATAGAAGCTGTCGGACCCTTTGGTGATTTTCACTTCTATTTTATAGGTACCAGTCGTAACAAACTTTTTACTTGTTGATTTTCCATCCCAAGAAGCGGAGATTTTCGCTCCTGTAGAGGTTTTATTAGATAGTACCTTTCTTACTGTTTTTCCGTGTGCATCTTTGATTGATAAAGAAACCTTGGTTTTACTTGTTGTTTTAAATGAAAATGCAGCTTTGTTTTTCCCTGTCATGGTATAGGTTTTTGGAGCCGTTATGGTTGAAATCGGTGCAGGTGTATTCGAAACTGCCTTATACGCATCAATTCTTCCATATCCGAAATCTTCATCCCATCCCCTGCTGCCGAGATCAATTGTTGATTTTTTCAGAATGGTTTCTACCTGGCTTGGACTTAAAAATGGGTTCTTCGTACGGACAAGCGCAGCAATTCCTGAAACCATCGGTGCGGCCATCGATGTGCCGTCATATGAAGCATATGTACTTCCAGCTATGGATGAATAAATATCCACCCCTGGTGCAGCAAGGTCTATATATTTTCCATAGTTTGAAAAGCTGGCAATTCGATCGTTTCGGTCAGTGGCACTAACCCCTATCACACCCTTAGATGCGGCTGGGTACATCGGCAAAAACGTACTAGAATTACCGGCCGCAGCCACGAGGACCACACCTTTTGATTTGGCATACTTTGTAGCAGACTCTAGTAAATAACTATAACTATCATCTCCAAGGCTCATATTAATAACATCCGCATCGTGAGCTACGGCATAATAAATGGCTCGGATGACCGTATCGCTACTTGCCAGGTCTCCTTGAAAAACATTAATTGGCATGATTTTTACATCTGGAGCAATCCCAGCAATCCCATACTTATTAAAACTTCCTGCGATAATGCCCGCTACATGTGTAGCATGTTCATCAGGAGCGTAACTGGAAGAACCATTTACGGCATTATAAGGGCTGACAATTTTTCCTTTTATATCTGGGTGATCCTTCTGAACCCCGCCATCAATAATCGCAACGGTAATTTTCGAAGACCCCTTTGTTTTGTCCCATGCTTTAGGCAGTTGGAGTTTGGGAAGGTACCATTGCCGGCTATAACCCGGCTCTTTCGGAAGGTATGCTTTTTTGTACTTATAATTTGGTTCGACTAAAAGAACTTGCTTACTCATTAATAACTGTTTCGCAATCGTGGTTAAATTCGTACCGGGCTTGACTTTAACTAAGGAGAAATCCTGGTCATCTAATGGAGTTTCTTCTTCTACATCCACTTGTTTCAGTAAATCCTCCCGTTCCGTTTGTGTTGTATCTGGCGCAAATTGGACGATTAGTTCTTCGGTAATGTATTCCGTTTTCTCCTTAAATACCACATCTGGATCGATTTTCTTTGGATGGGCATTAATCCCATCAGCACTGGCGTCCGAAGACATAAAAAGTAAGCTGAGAACCATCAGACTCAGAAACCAAATATATTTCACAAGTAAACCTCCATTATGATTATTTCACTTAATATGCCATTCTATTTATGAATCATTTTATCATTTCGTTGATAGATTAGGTGCAATAGAAGAATATTATTTCTTCACTAGTTACCCTAAGTAGAGAAAATAATATTGTAAAATAATTCCAAATTAAATAATCATCCACTCCACACAGACAAAAACGTAGTTTTTGTCCACAAACGGTGCCTGACACCAAATTAATAACTCATTATTACTAAATGACACCTTAATATAACGAATTTGTCATGAAACTAGTAAGCTATTGAAATATTTGTGTAATATTATTGTGGTAACTTTTATATAACAGTAGAAAGGGGTTTTAGTTATGAAGAAATTCCTCGTCATGTTTGGTTTGGCAGGTATGATATTATTTGGAAGTAATCACGACGCATCCGCAGCATCCAATACATATAAAGTTAAGAGTGGCGATTCACTTTATCGTATTGCAAAAAAATATAAAGTCTCAGTAAATACATTAAAAAAATGGAATAACCTTAAATCAAATACGATTCACCCGAATCAAAAGTTAAAGGTGTCTGGCACAACGGCTAGTAAACCTGCTAAGAAGGCCACAACTACTACAACGAGCTCAAAGAAGCAAAAAGTAGTAAAAACAATTACTGTTAGCGCTACTGCTTATACAGCAAATTGTAAAAGATGTTCTGGTATCACTGCTTTAGGTTTAAATTTAAAGAAAAACCCAAAACTTAAAGTCATCTCTGTTGACCCTAAAGTCATCAAATTAGGCACGAAGGTTTATGTTGAAGGGTATGGCTATGCGATCGCCGGTGACACGGGCGGTGCGATAAAAGGGAAAAAGATTGATATCTTCGTTCCTTCTTATAAGAAAGCTATTCAATGGGGAAGAAAAACAGTGAAAGTTCAAATTCTAAAATAAACAAAGTTAAGTCCCAGGTGAGTTCATTCACTTGGGACTTTTTATATTAATCTACAATAAAAGAACAGCACCCGAATCACGAATGATCGAGTGCTGTCTTCCTTCTCGGCGCCATTTATTTCTCGGCACTTAAAATATTAAACTGGCATTGGCACCTTTGTAATAGTGAAATTCACTGTTGTCTTATTTCCAGCTGCATCAGTTACAACTAAAGTATGTGGTCCCTCTGTAGAAACTACCGTTCCTGATGTAAATGCATTCCCATCTAATGTTGCTTTTCCCTCATTAAAGCGGATGGTAACATCCTTGTCATAAGTTACGTTATTCTCTACTCCCTTAACTACTGGTGTTGTTTTATCAATGATAAATACCACCGTTCTCTTGTTCCCAACTGCATCTTTTAGAACTAATGTATATTTTCCAGCCGTTTTAACAACATAGCCTGTTTTAACTGCTTTTCCATTCAATGTTGCCGTTCCTTCTTTAAAAGTGAGCGTTACATCTTTATTATATATAGCATTATGGTTTACTCCACTTACCACTGGTGCTGTTTTATCAATGGTAAACACAATAGTTGTTTTATTACCAGCCGCATCTTTTACCACTAAAGTACGTTTTCCTTCTGTTTTAACTACATATTTTGAATTAATTGCTTTCCCATTTAATGTGGCCTTTCCTTCATTGAAGGTAATCTTAACATCTTTATTGTAAGTTTTATTGTTGATTACTCCACTTACAACTGGAGCTGTTTTGTCTTTTACAACTATTGTTTTGGTTTTACTGATGTTACCTGATGGATCCTTCGCTGATAAGTATAGTTTTTTCCCAGCTTTTTGTTTAGGGATTTTCACCTTGAATTTCCCTTTTGAGTCTGCTTTTTTAGTATATTTTTTAGAGCCAATTTTAACTGTAACTGTTGCACTCTTTTCTGTTACGCCCGACACTTCACTTGATTTATCAGAAACAGCAGTTACTGATGGGAACGTTGGAGCTTTGATGTCGATGTTTTTAAAATACGGTTTTGCTAGTTGATTAAAGGTTTTTTTCGAGGTAGTAATACGGACTTTCGCCCCGATTTTTACCTTGCTGAAAAGTTCAATTACCTCTTTATTATGCATCCGGATACATCCACCCGAGATATATTTTCCAATCGAACTTTCATCACTATTTCCGTGTATTGCATATGGGTAACCGCCATTTTCTTGTTTGCTTAACCCCAACCAGCGTTTTCCAAGTGGATTACGAGGATCGCCGCCAGGAATATTATGTTTATAATAAGGTCTATTTTTAATCTTTTCCCTTATGTAAAAAGTTCCTTCTGGTGTTAGTTTAGATGTTCTGCCTGTTGCAACATTGTATGTTTTTACTAATTTACCATTCTCATAAAATGCTAGTTTATTGATCTTTTTATTAACAATAATCAGTTGCTTCTTTGATATGGTGCTAGCCTCAGCTTGTTGAGCCTGAGGAAAAACAGAAAAACCTAAAAATAAGATAATAAATCCAATCAAAATACGCCTTAACACAAGTGAACCCCCCTGTAATTTCCATTTATATTACTACAATATTACAATATTACTACAATACCATAATTAATGTTTTAATAGAAACAGATAAACCTTATATTTATTTCGGCAAAATCCAACAAACTTTTCACATCCTATAGAAGTTACAAACTATGATGTAAAAGATGGTGCCTGACACCATTGCAGAAATATCGCCATTTCTCGGGAAATACCTTTCAAAATTTATAATAAATGGAGAAAATATGGATTTTTTGTCGCTTGATGTAGTAGGATAGTAATAGATTCTCAATAAACCATACTAGGTAAATTGGAGGGCAGAAAGGTGCTCACAACCGCCCAACAAAAAGTAAAGCAAGAACTAGAAGAATTGCAGATTTATGCCCTTACCCATCCAAACAATAAACCAGTGATTTCCCGCAAAAGGCGTTCTAATAAAAAATGGATGCTAACGATAACGGCGATCATTCTGTTGATAATGACTTGTATTCTTTTATTTAAAGTGGATTGGAATCAAAACGAAATAAGCGTAACATCCTACTTAACTAATATTCATAATTACAACGAACAAAGTGAACAGATACTAACCGGCTTCCTCACAGGTAATAGTGAAAATCTAGAGCAAAGTAAAGTCCAACAAGAGAAACTATTAATAAAAGTAACAAACCTAAAGTCGGATGATAAATTTCATGAATACCATCAGGATATCATCACTGTTTTCAAGCATCGTCTCGACATGATGGCCTCCTTTAAGGACCCCAGCCATTCCGACCAAGTGCAAATAAAAAGATCATTAATCGAGCTAAGTGTGATACAGGAATTAGCTAGGGATAGTTTGATCAAAGGTTTGGAGCAGGAAAAAATCAAGTATAAACAAAAAGAAAATGGGACCATTCAATACTGGATAAACTCCAAATCCTATTCTCTAAAAAATTAAAAGAAAAGAGGCCGCCGCAATACGGAAGCCTCTTTCCTTTTATTCTACCTTTTGCGACAACCCTTCCAACTGTTCTTCCTGAACTGTGACAATCTGTTGCAAGGATCGTTTTTGATGTATTTTTCCAAAAATAACAAGACACACATGAATCAGTAAAATACCCAACGTAAAATATTCCACTGCATAATCGATATAGGACCATGAGAGTGTAGCCGTTATGTCATATACAGCATGGACAATAACCGTCAACCAAAGGTTCCGCGTCCATAAAAGAATCACCCCAAACAAAAAGCCCATATTGGCGAAGGTTACGATCGCCCCGATGCGATTCGCCCATGGCTGTTCAGTATCGAGTGTATGATCAATCCCGAAAAGAATAGAAGTGATAAACAATGCTGCCATAAGGAAAACATCCCTTGATCCCCTCTCCCAGCGCCGTGGAAACACCTGTTTAAAAACAAAAAGCAATAGAATCATATAAGCAAGCCGCCAAACTTCTTCCAGGCCAGCTAATAGATCATTATAAATATCCGTACCAATCGAATCTATTTTTCCAAAAAAGTCCCCTATCGTTTGCTCTTGAAGGGCAGGAACTTCCGATTCATTCCCATCCCCATCAATGACCTGCGACTCCTTGTACTCTTGAACATATTGATTATAATCCTCGTTAAAATCTTCAAAAGTAAGACTTGAATAGACATTAACAAACGAGCTTCCCAGGAAAAAAATCAAAAAGGCTCCAGTGAATTGAAGCATATGCTGGCGCGGACTTTTTAGATGAGCCCGCTCGCCTCCAAGCCTGCCATAAAGCTTCCAGCCGATAAAAAACGAGGATACCATGACCGCATCATATAATGTACTGGCCAAATAGCTGTAACGAGTAAGATAGAGGAGAATTTCCGCACCAAATGTGACAATAAGTATGGAAAATAGTAGTTTTTTTGAAATCGGTTTGGTTAAATTTGTTGTCATCCCCATCATTCCCTACCTGCAAAATTTCGCGGAGAAATCCCGTTTCCCCCTTACCTGCCCAAAATCTTTACTGCAATGATTCCCAACGCATTCATAAAAAGCAGGAATAAGAAACAGAAAACCGTCCACTTCCATTTTCTCGTCACGAATTAATCCCCTCATTTTCATAATAGATGTTAGTATTAATTTAGCATATTAATAGTTAATAAGCATCCATATTATTTTTCCAAGTAATCAGAAAGTTTCAGTGATTTTTCATGTCGGGCTAACATATGCTTGTACAAGCAATCATAGATAAGTCAGTATATTATTTCCCATTAATCTTTTAAAAAGTTAGGAGTCTTGCTCAATGAAACGTATTGTTCCTATCATTATTTTAATCGTGCTTATCTATGTTTTAGCAACAACAAATCCTAAACGTTCTGCCTATATCGACTGGGTTAATCACAAGACAATGGATAAATCTTCGAGCTTGATTGAAAAAGGAGTTTTATCTCTAGCAGGGGAATCTATTTTCGATGCCGGAACTACACAGAAAGACTATTTTATTTTCACCATCTACAAAACTGACTTTTCCGAAGTAGGATTTGGAACCGTTACATCGATTGGCATCTTTAATAGATTTATCACCATCTCTAGTAAAGAATAATTGCTACTTAAAGGCCGGTCTCTTTCGGGACTGACCTTTATTGTAGTGGAAATTGCCGGTGCCTGACACCAATGCGAAAATTGTCGACAATTAATTCATCTCTTTTTTTACAATAATACTTAGGTTATCTATGGTTCTGATGTAAAATGTATTATATAACGAACAGAACTTTCTCATTAAACAACAATACTTATTCCTATCTTTGGAGGTTAGATAGATGGTAAAAAATATAATAAGATATTTTTTCATGTTTATACTTATTCTTATTCCGATCTTTTCCAGTGTTGCTCTCCATGCAGATGCAGTGGAAGGCCCAGTATATTCCGCTTCTCAAATGGAAGGTGTTCTAGTCGTAGATGTCAGTAAATCCATGCTCACTAGTGATCCAAATAAGGTAAGTAACGAAGCAATGAAGATGTTTATAGATATGTCTTCACTTAATCGGGACAAAATTGCGGTCATTTCATACTCTGATGAGGTCCGCAGCAAGAAAGACCTCGTCAAAATCGGTACAGAAAAAGACAAAGAAACCTTAAAAGCCCACATTGATTCTCTCAAAAAATATCCTGCTACTGATATCTCCGTAGGAGTCAAAGAGGCAGTCAATGTCCTTAATAAAAACCATGAAAAGAACTATCTTCCCATCATAGTATTACTCGCAGATGGTAACAATGATTTGCTGTCAAATAAGGGCAAAACGATTAAGCAGGCCGATGATGACCTTGCTCAGGCAGTGACTCAAGCTAAAGCACAGAGATACCCGATTTATGTAATTGGCTTAAACGCTAACGGGAAGCTTAATAAGGAGGTCCTCCAAAACATTGCCTCAAGGACTAACGGGAAATTTTTCGAAACAAGTAATGCGAATGATTTACCCGGAATCCTCCGTGAAATATTCGCCAATCATTTAAAGTTAAAAGTAGTTCCTGTAAAAGATCTATCTGCAAAAGAAGAATATCAGGATATTATAATAAAAATTCCGAATGAGAATGTTCTAGAGGCAAACATTTCACTTGTATCAAACAAACCAGTGGAACTCAAAATTTACGATCCAGCAGGAAAGATGTATCCCCTGCCTTCGGACAAAATCCTGTTATCAAAATCGAAGAACTACTCCATTTTAAAATTATTGAATCCTGTCAAAGGGGATTGGGTCCTTAAAGTAAAAGGCTTTCCAAAAGATAAAATTGACATTAAACTTGTTTTTAGCAATAATTCACAGACGACCGTGGCCCCACTTTCAAAGAAAATGGAGAGAAATACGCCTGAACTTAAAACTAGCGCGACAGATATTCCACACGCAAAAGAAGGGCAGCAGCGGTATCCGTGGATTTATATTATCCTTACGGTGGCGGGGGCTATACTTCTGGTAACGCTTATCTTGATTTTTATTGCAAAAAAAAGGAAGGAAAATCGTGGCTTTAGTGGTCAAATTGTAGTGGAAATCGAAGATGGTAATACAGAGGAACGTACAGA
>NZ_CM184198.1:5052500-5746880 GCF_059579525.1 Neobacillus sp. BP17
TGAATTCGGTAACCCGATGAGGGCCCCTAGTCCAAACAGTGCTCTACCTCCAAGACTCTTACTACGTGAGGCTAGCCCTAAAGCTATTTCGGAGAGAACCAGCTATCTCCAAGTTCGATTGGAATTTCTCCGCTACCCACACCTCATCCCCGCACTTTTCAACGTGCGTGGGTTCGGGCCTCCATCCAGTGTTACCTGGACTTCACCCTGGACATGGGTAGATCACCTGGTTTCGGGTCTACGACCACATACTCAATTCGCCCTATTCAGACTCGCTTTCGCTGCGGCTCCGTCTCTTCAACTTAACCTTGCATGGGATCGTAACTCGCCGGTTCATTCTACAAAAGGCACGCCATCACCCATGAACGGGCTCTGACTACTTGTAGGCACACGGTTTCAGGAACTATTTCACTCCCCTTCCGGGGTGCTTTTCACCTTTCCCTCACGGTACTGGTTCACTATCGGTCACTAGGGAGTATTTAGCCTTGGGAGATGGTCCTCCCTGCTTCCGACCGGATTTCACGTGTCCGGCCGTACTCAGGATCCACTCAGGAGGGAACGAAGTTTCGACTACAGGGTTGTTACCTTCTTTGACGGACCTTTCCAGGTCGCTTCATCTACCCCGTTCCTTTGTAACTCCATGTTGAGTGTCCTACAACCCCAAGAGGCAAGCCTCTTGGTTTGGGCTATGTCCCGTTTCGCTCGCCGCTACTCAGGGAATCGCGTTTGCTTTCTCTTCCTCCGGGTACTTAGATGTTTCAGTTCCCCGGGTATGCCTTCCATACCCTATGTATTCAGGTAAAGATACTGTTCCATTACGAACAGTGGGTTCCCCCATTCGGAAATCTCCGGATCAAAGCTTACTTACAGCTCCCCGAAGCATATCGGTGTTAGTCCCGTCCTTCATCGGCTCCTAGTGCCAAGGCATTCACCGTGCGCCCTTTCTAACTTAACCTAAAAGGTTTATAACTCTTACTTACATAAGAGAGAAAATCTAAAATGGCGATTACTCGATGTTTACTTTGCTTCTTCATTACGATTATCTAGTTTTCAAAGAACGAATGGTTTGAGAGAATTGTACTCTCAAAACTAAACAAACAAAGATCGCGAACAAACTGTTTTGTCTGGCTCACAAGTCCAGCTTTATCCTTAGAAAGGAGGTGATCCAGCCGCACCTTCCGATACGGCTACCTTGTTACGACTTCACCCCAATCATCTGTCCCACCTTAGGCGGCTGGCTCCTTACGGTTACCCCACCGACTTCGGGTGTTACAAACTCTCGTGGTGTGACGGGCGGTGTGTACAAGGCCCGGGAACGTATTCACCGCGGCATGCTGATCCGCGATTACTAGCGATTCCGGCTTCATGCAGGCGAGTTGCAGCCTGCAATCCGAACTGAGAATGGTTTTATGGGATTGGCTAAACCTCGCGGTCTTGCAGCCCTTTGTACCATCCATTGTAGCACGTGTGTAGCCCAGGTCATAAGGGGCATGATGATTTGACGTCATCCCCACCTTCCTCCGGTTTGTCACCGGCAGTCACCTTAGAGTGCCCAACTGAATGCTGGCAACTAAGATCAAGGGTTGCGCTCGTTGCGGGACTTAACCCAACATCTCACGACACGAGCTGACGACAACCATGCACCACCTGTCACTCTGTCCCCCGAAGGGGAAAATCCTATCTCTAGGAGTGTCAGAGGATGTCAAGACCTGGTAAGGTTCTTCGCGTTGCTTCGAATTAAACCACATGCTCCACCGCTTGTGCGGGCCCCCGTCAATTCCTTTGAGTTTCAGCCTTGCGGCCGTACTCCCCAGGCGGAGTGCTTAATGCGTTAGCTGCAGCACTAAAGGGCGGAAACCCTCTAACACTTAGCACTCATCGTTTACGGCGTGGACTACCAGGGTATCTAATCCTGTTTGCTCCCCACGCTTTCGCGCCTCAGCGTCAGTTACAGACCAGAAAGCCGCCTTCGCCACTGGTGTTCCTCCACATCTCTACGCATTTCACCGCTACACGTGGAATTCCGCTTTCCTCTTCTGCACTCAAGTCCCCCAGTTTCCAATGACCCTCCACGGTTGAGCCGTGGGCTTTCACATCAGACTTAAAGGACCGCCTGCGCGCGCTTTACGCCCAATAATTCCGGACAACGCTTGCCACCTACGTATTACCGCGGCTGCTGGCACGTAGTTAGCCGTGGCTTTCTGGTTAGGTACCGTCAAGGTACCGGCAGTTACTCCGGTACTTGTTCTTCCCTAACAACAGAGCTTTACGACCCGAAGGCCTTCATCGCTCACGCGGCGTTGCTCCATCAGACTTTCGTCCATTGTGGAAGATTCCCTACTGCTGCCTCCCGTAGGAGTCTGGGCCGTGTCTCAGTCCCAGTGTGGCCGATCACCCTCTCAGGTCGGCTACGCATCGTCGCCTTGGTGAGCCGTTACCTCACCAACTAGCTAATGCGCCGCGGGCCCATCTGTAAGTGTCAGCCGAAACCGACTTTCAGCTTTTCCTCATGAGAGGAAAAGGATTATCTGGTATTAGCACCGGTTTCCCGGTGTTATCCCAGTCTTACAGGCAGGTTGCCCACGTGTTACTCACCCGTCCGCCGCTAGACTCCGAAGAGTCTCGCTCGACTTGCATGTATTAGGCACGCCGCCAGCGTTCGTCCTGAGCCAGGATCAAACTCTCCAAGAAAGTTGATTAGCTCATTTGTTACGTTGGCTCGTGTTCTTACTATATTAATAGAAGATACACGATTAATATTGTTTGTTTGCACGATTTTGTTTGTTTAGTTTTCAAAGAACAATCATCGCTCAAAAACGACTTTATTAATATATCATTTTAGGTTATTAAAGTCAACAACTTTTTTTACTTAACTTAAATCGTTTCGCTGACGACTTTTCAAATAATACAGGAGATTAATAGATTGGTCAATGCCTATTAAATAAAACATTAAAAAAATTGGCTGTGTTAAAGGTTAATGTTGATATTGGCACTCTGTTTCTCTTCGTTTCAGGCCGAAGACTCCTGCGGGAGTACGGGTCAGGGGAGACCCCGCAGGAGCAAAGCGACGAGTTATCATGAACGAAGCTAGCTCCTTACTCGTAACATCGTAGATTACTTTGGTTAGAATGTTTACTGGAAAAAACATAACCAAATCAGAGCTACATTACGGATCGAGCTAGTTATTATGAAGGATACCATAAAATATGTAGGTTTATACGTATCAAAAGAAAAAATAGCTGTTGCGATTGCAGATGAAGGTCGGGATGAGCCTAAATATTGGGGGATGATTTCGAATACACCAGAAGCAGTTAAGAAATTGATGAAAAAGTTAGGAAACGGCGAGAACTTACGAGTGTGTTACGAAGCAGGTCCTACCGGATATGCATTGTATAGGTTATTCCTTACTCTAAATATTCACTGTATGGTTATAGCGCCATCTTTAATTCCTCAAAAACCTGGTGAGCGTATTAAAACGGATCGTAGAGGTTCCGTTCGACTCGCTCAATTATATCGAGCAGGAGAATTAACTTCTGTTTACGTTCCTACTCCAGAAGATGAAGCTTTACGAGATCTTGTTAGATGTCGAGAAGATGCAAAAGAAGACGAATTAAGAGCTAAACACCGATTAAGTAAGTTTTTACTTCGATATGATATCCAACCACAATTAAAGGAAAAAAAATGGACCGTAAGGTACTATAGATGGTTGGACACGTTAAAGTTGGAAAACTCTAAACTACAAGTGGTTTATCAAGAATACTATCATCAAATTAAAGTGATACAACAACGAGTCCTAAGATTAGAAGAAGAAATCAAAATACAAGCAACGGACAGTGTTCATGCCCCAACCATCCAAGCTTTACAAGCGTTAAGAGGCGTAGCACTTATTGGAATCGTCATGTGCGGCGTCTATTGGTGGAGTCAGCTTGGAGTTATCGATATAAGCCGTCAATAAAGGGTGAATTACAAAAGAGACAAAATGGACAATCGCCAACCGTTCTGGCAATATCCTGGAAAGCACAAAACCGGCTACATAAGAAATATTTTCGATTGTTATCAAGAGGAAAAGAAAGTGGTAAAGCGAGAGAGTTAGCGGGTTTTATTTGGGCAATCACACAGGAAATTGATGAGGTAGTACCAACAGCTTAATGAAGTACGATTCTCTATGACATGAGTACATTAGAAAGAAAATAGATGGATGAGAATAGGGCTCGAAGGCAAAGAGAAAAACCGGAAAGGAAAACCCACGTGCCTCCTCTGTGCTATAACTAATTAGATTAACGCACGTCTCGAGTTAGTGGATAAGGCCTTTATACGGAAAGATAAAATGTGAAAACCCACGGATATCAGAGCGCTAACCGCAGTAGAAGTTTTTACCTTCGTGCCGAGGCTCTCCGCAACGCCCGCGGAAAGCGAAGTGCCTGGAACGGAAATCAACAGACAAGTTTAACACAGCAAAAAAATTAATAAGCCTGCTCCAAAATCCGATGAGATACCTAATCACTAAAAAAGGCAGCCTCTTATCTTCATCATTATCTTTAAGATTAAAAATGGTAATTTTTACCATTTTTATGAAAAATATTTTCACATGCTTGTCCTTTTGTGCATAAACTACCATGAGAAAAAAGAAAGGAGTGATTCATTTGCCTGGACCTGGTAGACAAAAAGGACAAAAAGGACAAAAAGGACAAAAAGGACAAAAAGGATTTCAAGAAGATGAACTGTGCTATGAGTTTAGAAATTTCGTAGGCAGAGAAGTAACACTTAGAACAGAGTCTGGTGATACTTTTCAGGGTGAACTCAGAAAAGTTACAGAAAGTGGCATTGTGGAAATTGTTGAAACAACTATTCTTTCACCCTTCTCAGAAGAACAATTAACATTTGTTCGCTGCAGAGATATCGAAAGCTTTTCAGTAATACTGTCAGAGGAACTAGAAGAATCATCATCAGAATAAATATTTCAGAAAAAATCATATACCTTCTATCTATATAAAATGTATATAATTTTCCACTTCTGATCATTTTTTAATAGGGGTTTAGGAACTATGAACATACTATTTATTTCATCAGGGTTTTTAGGGATTTATCCCATTTTTGAAGATACAATAGAAAATGCATTTAAAACAATGAACCATTCTATAGCCAAAATCCCCCCAATGTATACGGAGGAAACTGTTGAGCTGATTGAAAGCTTAGATCCGGATTTTGTATTTGCCTTTGTTGGATACAAAGTAGATTACAAATTAATACAGATTCTAAAACAAAGAGGGACAACTCTTGGTGTTTGGCTTACAGAAGACCCCTATTATATTGACCAGTCTGTTAATTTAATAGAGCAATATGATTATATATTTACTATTGATATAGGTGCATGTGAATATTATAACATAAGGTTCCCTAATAAAAAAATTTACCATCTTCCACTAGGAACTGATCCCACTCTTTACTATCCAGCCAATATTCCGAATCATTATCTTTATGATTTATGTCTCATTGGTTATCCTTATACAAACAGAATAGAATTAATCAAACATATCTTAGACCAAACATCCTATTCTTTGCTATTAGTGGGGCCAAACTGGTCAAAATTTATTAATTATAAAAATAATCATCAACTGAAAATTATCAATAAATGGATTAAACCAGAGTTTGTAAGACAAATCTTTTCTCTCTCCAAAATCATCTTAAACCCTCACCGATCTTATAATTTTCATAAGAATCAAAATACACTTGGAATTGAAAGTAAGAGCATTAATAATCGTACTTTTGATATTGCAGCTTGTGGGGGATTTCAATTAATAGAAAATAAATTAGATTTAACCCTGCATTTTGATACCTCTAGAGAAATTGTCCCCTACAATAATTTTGATGAATGTGTTCATTTAATCAATCAGTTTGTAATGGATGAAAACTCCAGAAATTTCTATAGTCAAAATGCAAGAGAGAGAATTTTGACAGATCATACTTTTACTCATCGTATTGAATTATTACTTAAACAAATAAACGGAAACGAAAAATAACTAGGACTGTTTCATAAAAACAACCAAACTCTGTCTAATATTATGAACATCTATAAATCTTAGAATATAAGAATAAGGAAATCTTAGACCCTTATTACTATTTTGGTTTCACAATCCTTTGAAACTCCAGTTATATCCTACAAGTGAAAGAGGGAGAAAATTGCATGAATTAAAAGGAAAAACCATCCTAATAACGGGTGGCACAGGGTCGTTTGGAAAAAACTTTGTTAGCAAGATTTTAAAAACAGCTGTAAAGAAAGTCATTATATTCAGCCGCGATGAATTAAAGCAATATGAAATGGCTCAGGAGTATAACGATCCTAGAATTCGCTTTTTTATTGGAGATGTACGTGATAAAGAAAGATTATTTCGTGCCTTTAATGGTGTCGATATCGTCATCCATGCTGCTGCATTAAAGCATGTAGGTGTATGTGAATATAATCCGTTTGAAGCCATTAAGACCAATATCCATGGTGCGCAAAATATAATTGAAGCTGCCATTGACAGAGGGGTAGAAAAAGTCATTGCTCTAAGTACAGATAAAGCTGCAAATCCGATTAACCTATATGGGGCCACTAAGTTAGCATCTGATAAATTGTTTGTGGCCGCAAATTCTTATACTGGAGGCAAAACCACGAAGTTTGCTGTTGTCCGTTATGGAAATGTCGTTGGCAGCAGGGGCAGTGTAGTCCCTTTTTTCCAAAAAGTGAAAGAAACAGGTAAATTACCGATTACAGATAAGCGGATGACACGATTCTGGATCACTTTAGACCAAGGGGTTCAATTTGTGATTGATAGTTTGAACAGAATGAATGGCGGAGAAATTTTTGTGCCTAAAATCCCAAGTATGAAGGTAACGGATCTCGCGGAGGCAATTGCTCCTGACTGTGAAATAGAGGTTATTGGTATTCGACCAGGGGAGAAATTGCATGAAACCATGATCACGGAAGACGATGCCCGCCGTACCGTAGAATTTGACACCCACTATGTTATTCAACCAGAATTCCCGTGGTGGAATGATAAATATACAAGCAGCGGCAAGCCATTACAGGATGGCTTCAGCTATGTGAGTAATACCAACGAACATTGGCTATCGGTAGTTGAGCTAAGGAACTTAGTGAACAAGTAGATACAAAGGAAGGAGCTTGAAATGGACCATAAACCGATGAGAAATATCTATCTACCTTACGGCCGACAATGGATTGACGACGATGACATCGAGGCCGTCGTCAATGTATTAAAAAGTGATTACCTTACGACAGGACCGGCAGTTTCTAAGTTTGAACAGGAAATCGCAAACTATGTGGGAGCCAAATACGCAGTAAGTTTTTCCAATGGGACAGCAGCATTGCATGGTGCATGCTTTGCTGCTGGGATTAGCATAGGAGACGAAGTCATTACAACCCCTATAACCTTCGCTGCCAGCGCTAACTGTGTTCTTTATCTAGGAGGAAAACCTATCTTTGTAGATATAGATCCTAAAACTTACAATATCAATCCAAAAGAAATAGAGAAACAGATTACCAATAAAACAAAAGCGATTATCCCTGTCGATTTCACAGGACAACCTGTCGATTTAGAGGAAATTTATGCAATTGCAAAAAAGTATGGTCTCGTGGTGATCGAAGATGCAGCACACGCTCTAGGGGCCAAATATAAAGGAAAAAAAGTGGGATCGATTAGCGATATGACCATGTTTAGTTTTCATCCCGTAAAACATATAACTTCCGGTGAGGGCGGAGTGATCACAACCAACAATAAAGAGTATTATGAAAAAATGCTGCAATTTCGATCTCATGGAATAACTAGAGACCAAAATAAGATGCTTGAAAATCATGGTCCCTGGTATTATGAGATGCAGTTCCTTGGATTTAATTATCGATTGACAGACATTCAAGCGGCACTAGGAACCAGCCAGTTGAAAAAGATTGATAAATTTATTGAATTAAGAAAAAAGTATGCAGCAATGTATAATGCTGCTTTTGCAACGATTCCGCAAATAACGATTCCTTACCAGCATTCCGAAGCAGAATCAAGCTGGCATCTTTACATTATTCGCTTAAACCAGGATTTATTAAAAGCGAAGAGAAAAGAGATAGTTGAACATTTATTATCAATGAACATCGGTGTAAATGTTCATTATATTCCTGTCTACCTTCTTCCTTATTATCAACAACTAGGATTTCAAAAAGGACTTTGCCCACAAGCCGAAAAACTTTATGAAGAAATAATCACTCTACCCTTATTCCCCAAGATGAGCGAATTAGATGTATCCGATGTCATTCAAGCTGTCAAAAAGATTGTATCCTACTATTCTATATAACTAAACAATTTCCCGATACTACAGAAAAAAATTACTCCGCAGTTGAAGCATTTTCCCGCGGACCCTGATGAAGAAGGGATTACTAAAAATGGATCAGGTAAATCAAAAAAACCACCCTAAATTGACCTTGGGTACAGTCCAGTTAGGACTAAAATATGGTATTGCAAATAAAATAGGTATGCCCAATGTGCAGGATGCTATTGAAATCTTAAACTACGCTCTTTTAAATAACGTCACTGAATTCGACACTGCTCCATATTATGGTGAAAGCGAACCCTTAATTGGGCGCTTTTTACAGGAACAAAAAAAGCATTCACAAAGCTTACCCAAAATTTTTTCAAAACTGCCAGAGGTAAAAATGGCTGACACCACTTCATACCGTGAATTACTTCAAGAGGTGGAACGGAATCTTAGAGCATCGTTAAATAAATTGGCGATTCAATCGATTGACGGCTATTCTCTTCATCATGAACGGAATCTGACATCACATCAGGGTAAGTTGATTGAATGCTTGGTAACGTTAAAAAAACAAGGGCTAATTAAAAATATCGGCGCCTCTGTTTATACACCGGAAGCGGTAAGACAAGTAATTGAATCAGACTGTTTTGATATGATTCAAGTCCCTATTAACGTTTTAAATCAACAGTTAATCCACTCTGGATTACTGGAAGAGTTGTCAAAGCACCATATAAAAATTTATGTACGAAGTATATATTTACAAGGTCTACTGTTAATGAAAACCGATGAATTACCTGACAAGTTAAAATTCGCAAAAAAGTGGCTCGATCCATTTCATGAAATTGCCTCAGAAAACGAAATGGACCCTTCTGTACTTGCGTTTTGTTTTGTTAGAGATTTACCTCAGATTCATAGCATCGTGATTGGTTGTGAAACATTAAGCCAATTAAAGAATAATATTAATATGATGACATTACCAAAATTGCCAACTTCGGTTGTACATCAATTAACGGAACTTTTCAGAGACGTTCCTGAAAGAGTGAGCAATCCAACGCTATGGAAATAGGGAGGCTAAGGTCGAGTGTCAATAAATGATTTGTTTAGTCTTAAAGGTAAAAATGCTCTGATTACTGGTGGTGCAGGCCATTTAGGAGCAGCGATTTCAGAAGGATTAGCGGAGGCCGGGGCAAATCTTTTTATTGTCAGTAAAAATCAAAAGAAGTGTCAACGATTGGCTGATTTATTAAACCAGCGTTTTCAACTGAGCTGCCAAGGTCTATATATGGATGTAAGTAATTCTGACTCCATTGCTGAATGTTATGCGGAGATTCATAAATCTGGAAAAACAATTGATATCCTTGTCAATAATGCTTATTTTGGTTCCAGTGGGACATTAGAGACAATGAAGGATGCGGATTGGTATAGCGGGATGGAAGGAACCATTAATAATGTATATAAATGTACTAGATCAGTGTTGCCTTATATGGTTTCTCAAAAAGGCGGAGTCATCCTTAATGTGGCTTCGATGTATGGCGTTGTATCTCCTAATCCCGATTTGTATACTGGAAATCCCTTTAGTAACCCTCCCCATTATGGTGCTGGAAAGGCAGCTATCATCCAATATACACGGTATCTTGCCTGCCATTATGGGAATAAGGGGATAAGAGCAAACTGTATTTCCCCAGGTCCATTTCCAAATTTAGAAGTACAGAAAGATACAGAATTTATTGATCGTTTAAGTGAAAAAAATCCCTTAAGGAGAATCGGGCAGCCAGACGACCTAAAAGGTGTGATTGTCTTGTTATCCTCAGAGGCTTCAAGTTATATCACTGGACAAAATATTTCGATCGACGGCGGCTGGACGGCTTGGTAGATCACAGAACTCTGAAAATATAAAGTCCTTCATTAGGAGGTGGATGTTTTGAACATTGTAGCAATTATTCAAGCAAGAATGGGTTCAACAAGATTACCGGGAAAAGTCATGAAAGAAGTTCTGGGTAAACCATTGCTTGAACTCCAAATTGAGAGAGTTAGAAAATCAAAGTTAATTAATCGAGTAGTGATTGCAACAACGAAAAAGGAAACGGAACAGCCTATTATTGACCTATGCAAGAGGCTGTCAGTGGACTATTTCAGAGGCTCGGAAATGGATGTGTTGGCTAGGTATTTTGAAGCAGCAATTCAATACAAGGCTGACGTGGTGGTCCGCCTTACGTCAGATGATCCATTAATCGATCCAACTATTATTGATAAAATCATTGCAGAATTTTTATCCAATCCAAGTAAATATGATTATGTTTCTAACTCGATCGTCAAAACTTACCCTCTTGGTTTGGATACTGAAGTATTCTCAATGAATGCCTTAAAGCAGGCCTATTGGGAAGCCGAAAATCCAGCATTTCGTGAACATGTCACACCATATATACGTCTTCACCCTGACAAATTTAACATAGGAGTTGTTTTACACCCGGTCGATTTAAGTTCTTATCGCTTAACGGTAGATACAGAAGCGGACTTAGAGTTAATATCACGAGTGCTGGAAGAGCTTTATATAAAGAAAAGGGATTGTTTTACCCTGGAAGATATCATTGTTTTATTACAGCAACACCCGGAGTGGCTTTTACTAAACTCTCATATCGAACAGAAAAAATTAGAGGACGAATTATGAATGTATATATACGTGTAGACGCCTCATTAGAAATCGGAACAGGCCATGTGATGAGATGTTTAACCCTCGCAGATAAACTACGTGAACAAGGGGCAGTTGTCTGCTTTATTTGTCGTGAACATCCTGGACATTTATGTGGATTAATTGAACAAATTGGATATACGGTTTTAAAACTCCCTGCCCCGAAAGCCCCTTTGCACTGTCACTGGTTAGGTGTTCCCGTAAGTGTCGATGCATCGCAAACAAAAGAGCTATTGGAGGGTAAAGTCATTGATTTGTTAATCATCGATCACTATTCCCTAAACATAGAGTGGGAATTGTGTTTAAGAGGAACTGTAAACAAAATCATGGTGATTGATGATTTGGCTGATCGGAAGCACGATTGTGACTATTTATTAGATCAAAACTATCTTGAACATTATCAATATAGGTATCTCCCATTAGTCCCTCCCTATTGTAAAACATTTCTCGGACCAAGCTACGTTCTGATAAGAAGCGAGTTCTATAAACAAGCAAAGAGAATTCGAAGTGGAAAAGTACAGCGAATTTTCCTGTTTTTTGGCGGGATTGATCAAACCAATGAAACAGGAAAAGCACTTGCAGCTTTTTTGGAATTAGGCCGCCAGGACATTGAAATAGACGTAGTCGTTGGACACTCCAACCCTTTTAAAAAAGAACTTGCCTCCCTTTGTCATTTGCATGATCATCTCCATTTTCATTGTCAGGTAAATAACATGGCTCAACTAATGTCCCATGCAGATTTGTCTATTGGGGCAGGCGGCACAACCACTTGGGAACGATTGTATCTAGGACTTCCTAGTATTGTCATCAGTATTGCTGCCAATCAGGAAAAGATTTGCGAAGGTCTTGCCAAGGAAAAAGTGATTAAATACCTCGGAAAAAAGGAAACTGTTACGCAATCATTTCTAACCCTTCAATTGAAAGAATTGATTGAAAATGAAGTCGAACGATTGGAAATGGCAAGATTAGCGAATCTTTTATTCAAAGATGCAAAATTTAACCAACAAACAATGATAAAACAAATACTGGAGTAGGTAGAATCATATGGACTATTTTATAAGAGAATTAACAGAAAAGGATAAAGATATCCTCTTTCAATGGAGAAATAGAGAGTCCATTCGGATAAATATGTATAATGATCAGTTGATTCCTTATGAACAGCATTGCAAATGGTTTGCGAATGTTTTGCAAAATCATGCTGATTTATATCGACTCTTTATTTATCAAAATATGCCATTAGGACTCATCTCATTTCATAATATTAACCAGCAAAATCAAACCTGTTCCTGGGGTTTTTATATTGGTGAAAAGAACGCTCCAAAGGGTGCCGGTACCATCATGGGCTGTTTTGCGCTCGAATACGCCTTTTATCATTTAAAAATCAGAAAAGTCATTGGTGAAGTTTTATCCTTTAATAAACGAAGTGAACGTTTTCATCAGAAATTAGGATTTATCCAAGAAGGATTTTTTAAAAAGGAAATATGCAGAAATGGCCAGTTTATTGATGTGATCCGATTGGCTTTATTTGAAACGGATTGGCAACTACAAAAACAGCAGTTAAACTTCCATTTTCCTGCAGAGGAGTGATTAGATGAAGGAGATAAAACTTGGAGATCGAATGATTGGACCCAATCATCCTCCATTTATTATTGCGGAAATGTCAGGTAACCATAATCATTCACTGGAACGTGCTTTGGAAATCGTTGAAGCGGCTGCAAAAGCAGGGGCTCACGCATTAAAGATTCAAACCTATAAGGCGGATACCATGACGTTAAATTTGGCAAAGAAAGATTTTATGATCGATGATAAAGATAGTTTATGGTCTGGAAATAATCTCTATCAACTATATCAACAAGCCTATACTCCGTGGGAGTGGCATCAGCCTATTTTTGATAGATGCTTGGAATTAGGACTTATTCCCTTTAGTACCCCTTTTGATGAAACGGCCGTGGACTTTCTCGAAGACTTAAATATCCCTTTTTATAAAATAGCTTCTTTCGAAAATAATCATATCCCGCTCATAAAAAAGGTTGCTTCCACAGGGAAGCCTATGATTATATCAACAGGTATGGCCACGCTAGCCGAATTAGATGAAACCGTTCGTACAGCAAGAAATGCAGGGTGTAAAGATATCATTCTTTTAAAGTGCACAAGTACTTACCCTGCTACCCCCGAAAATACTAATATATCAACGATTCCTCATATGAGGGAATTATTTAACTGCCAAGTTGGATTATCGGATCATACGATGGGAATTGGCGTTTCGATTGCTAGTGTAACTCTAGGAGCAACTGTTATAGAGAAACATTTTACACTTTCCCGTGAAGATGGTGGTGTAGACTCTGCTTTTTCTATGGAGCCGGATGAAATGCATTCGTTAGTTGTGGAAACGGAACGAGCATGGCAAGCTATTGGTGCCGTAACTTATGGAGCAACTGGACAAGAAAAGAATTCAATGAAATTTAGGAGATCAATCTATATTACGAAAGACCTAAAAGCCGGAGACATTTTTACAAAAGATAATCTAAGCGTCATCAGACCCGGTTATGGATTAGCTCCCAAATATTACGAACAGTTATTAGGAAAAAAGGCAGCAATAGACATAAAGGCTGGTACTCCCACAGATTGGACTATTTTATAGGTAAAGGACGCCTACTGTATAACTGTTAGAATAGTTATACAGAGGGCGTCCTTTTCATCTCTGAGATTTATCGATGTATACAATTATTTATACTCGTTAATTACCATTCTTGTTTATGAATTGAATAAATGTTAAAACATTCTCTGCATTAATAGTGGGACCATCTTGTATTTCATCCAGAGTGTTATCATAAAAAACTCTGATATCCTTTGAATCAAAACCTAGTTTTTTAAATACGAATTTCGAGAGTATATGACATTTCTTCCCACCAACAATTAAATAAATTTGATCACTTTTTCCTTTAACTAGGGTTCCGTCTACAATTTCATCAGCTGTTGAATAAACTTTAATTCCAGTGAAATTAAATAAAAATTCTTGAAATTTCTTACCAGCTATTTTTTGTGGATAGGCATTGGAAAGGAATTCATCTTTTAGTAAGGTCCATTCTTTTTGCATATTACTATTCTCTAGAAAATAACCAATCATTTTTGCAAGTTTTATTGGATCATAATGTGTAAATTTCGCTAATTTATCATAATAATAGCGGTCATTTCCATCGTAATAGTCTTCTTTACGTAAACAAAACACTGGCTTATTAAATATCATCGCTTCTAACCCTACGGTTGAATATTCTTGAACTACGATATCAGCATTAGAAATAATATCATACAAATCCATTGTAGGTGGAACAAGCATAACTGAATCATACATTGAACTAATTTTTTTATATTCATCAGTTCCTAAATGTTTTATTTCAGAAGGATGAGGTTTAATGATGATGTTTATTAAAGGATTTTTTGTTAGTAGTTCAATGAAGGATGACCAAGTATTAATATCACGGATCATATTTGTGGCAATAAAAACAAGTTTTTTTTCTGAGCTAATTTGTAGATTCTGAATAAACTCGTTCTTAGACATGTGTTTCTTTGTAAAGATTTGATCAAATCGAGGATGACCTGTAATTTCTAGAGAATTCTCTGAAACTCCTTGTCTTTGGTACCATTCCTTTTCATAAGGGCCAAATACAGCATATTTTGAGGCAAAAGCAGGCATATAACCCATTTCGTTCCCTATAATGCCGTGCTGGGTACATATACTTGGGATGCCTCTGGAATTAGCAACCAACGTAAGAATCCGACTAAACATACCACTTGTATTTCCAACAATAACACACGCTACATTGACTTGATTAAAGAAGTTGTCATAAGCTGCTAATAAATCGACCATGATCGGAATATCTTCTATAAATTTATTTTGAAAGTTCTTATTACTATAAACGGGATGTTCATGATATTGAGAAAATAAAGACTGCGTTTTTTTTATAAATTTATTAGTTAACCCTATTACATCCTCACGATAATGATCTAAAAGATGAACTGTACCTAATTTTTTCAAATTTTGGATATATGTTCTATACGAATTTGTATTTTTCATTTTTGGCGAAAACAGGAAATCAGTTTTATCCTTATCGAAAGTAGATAAATATTCACGTGGAAAACGTAGTAGATCTCCATCGTGAATTAGAATATTACCAGTTTTCGTTAAATTTGAATGGTTATTTTGAATAGTACTTAAGAACACATCAAAGTGCGGTTGAATTTGATTCTCCTTTTGAATTTTATTCCTTAATTTATCGCCAAATGAATCTACTTTCATTAGTGATTTTATCTCATCATCTATATAAGTTTGCAGTGTAGATAATAACGGTAAAGGAATATTCTTATAGTTTATTTCTTGAAAATCATTAATAAAATCGATAAATACCGACCAAAAATGTTTAAAAAATGTATTCAAAAAATCACTCCAGTTTATTAATATTTTGTGAAATTATCTAATTTCTGTAGTTAGCTTATTAATTAACTCTATTAAACAATTACCCGAAAAATTTTGTGGGTACGCAAAAGATAGAAACTCCTTACGTTTAGTTTCATAATAATTTTTGAAGGATTCGTTATAGAAAACATTATTAATGTTTTCTGCAATTTTTCTCGGCTCAGATTGAACAAGATCACCCATTTTATCAAAATAGTTAGTATTTACACCATGTTTAAAAACGATAATTGGTTTTCCAAATAGCATTGCTTCTAATCCAACCGTTGATGAATTTACCACAACAACATCAATAGTTGGAAGAATATTATATAAATTTAGATTTGAAGTAATTTTAACTGCTCTATACTTTGAACTAAGCATTTTGTAATATCTTAAACTCTTATTATTAAATTCCAATGGATGGGGTTTAATGATTATTTCGTTAGTATGATCCATAACAAGATGTTTTATTAATTTCTCCCATTCAAGGAGATTATTAGGTTCAGTTGCGATTAGTACCCTTTTTTTTCCGTACTTTACTCTTCGGTCTTTTTTTAGTGAACTAGTCATTTGCTTTTTTGAGAAGAGTTCATCGAAACGAGGATGACCAACCATTTCAATTCGTTCCTCTAATACACCATTATTTATATACCATGCTTTTTCATATTCTCCATAAACAGCCTGTATGGTAGAAAAAACAGGTAGATAGCCCTCTTCCTTCATAATTAACCCATGCTGCATACAAATACTTGGAATTCCTTTGGAATTGGCCACTGCCACAATACTTCGGCTTATAGGATCCTCTGTTGTTCCTACAATAATACAAGAAATCCGAACTTCCTCAAAAAAACGGTTTATAGCTGCCAAATTCTCCAATAGTTCAGGAAGGCATTCCATAAATTTCTCTATAAGATTATTATTTTTTCTAAAGATATGATTACTTTTAGGAGATAAAATAATATCCTTTATCTGTTCCTGATATTTTTTTACTGGTTCTGATACATCTTTTTTATATTGTTCTAAATAAATTGTAGGAATTACTTTATTTCCCCCCATGTTTTTTTGTTTTCTTAAAATTACCGTCCCCGATGGGTCAAAATATTTCTTAAGTATGTTATTAGGAAAGCGTAAAACATACTCATAAAGAAGAATCTTCCCAGAGCTTTGATTTACAGGATTTTGGTTTGTTCCTTTTTGAATATACTTATCAAATAGCGGTTGAATTTGCGTATCAGAATAAATCTTATTCTTTAGATTGTCCTTAAAGGATGAATTCTGCATTTTCTGAACCAATTTGCCATTATCTTTTAACAAACCTGAAAAATCACAAAGCAAAGGGATTAATATACCCATATATTCTACTTCTTTGAATTCCTCTATAAAATCAAGATACAAAGACCAATAATGTTGTTGAAAAAAACTCAAGTCAACTCCCCCATTAAATATTCTATGAAATTTTCATCTTTTTCGTTTACTAAGATTAACTAATTTTATAGCCTATTTTTGGACAGGCAGTTATTATAAATGGACTATTTATCGAATACGATTTGGAAAAAATTCAATAATGAAAGCCTGGCAACTAGAGTTTATTGCCTTAATAAGTTATTAAACCCTTTTGATTTATACTTTGAAGTGGAACTTCCAGATATTTTTTCATTAAGCCATCCAGTTGGAACTGTAAGGGGCAGGGCTAAATACTAAATGACCATTTTGACCTTCAACAAACCTCGCCATTATTACCGCCCGTCCAACAATCTGGACCGGCTTACGTTTATTTAATTAGGTAACTTTACTCAAGGCGGGTTTCAAAGAAGTGTTTATTCGCTTCAAATAAAGCTTCATGAGTTCCTGCATCAAGCCACCAGCCTTTCAAAATATCATAACGAAGTCCCTTTCCTCTAATATAGAGATTATTTATATCTGTTATCTCCAATTCTGACCGTGTCGATGGTTGTAGTAACTCAATTAAATCAAATACATTTTTGTCATAAAAATAAACACCTGTTACACAAAATGTCGAGCTGGGATTATCAGGCTTCTCAATAATGGAAAGTATAGTTTTTTTTTCTTCATCTAATATGGCAACTCCATATCTCTTAGGATCCTTCACTTCTTTTAAGAGCACTTTTGCACCATAAGGTTCATTTTGAAAATCCTCAATAAAAGGTCTTAAATCATCATCAAACAGATTGTCCCCTAACATAACGATACATTGATTATCAACGAAAGATTTTGCGCATACTAAGGCATCGGCAATACCTCCGCCTTTTTCACTTTGAACGGTATATGTCAACTTAACACCTAATTCATTACCATTACCAAATAATTCTTTAAATGAACGTAAGTCTTGCTTGTTAGTAATAATTAAAATCTCCGTAACACCTGCTTGTTTCAACTTATTTATCGGCCAATAGATCATTGGATATGGACCAACCGGGAGCAAGTGCTTGTTGATTATTCTGGTAAATGGATCAAGACGGGTGCCTTTACCACCACCTAATATTACTCCTTTCATCTTTTCATTCCTTTCCATTTATTTTCTCTCTTTTTACCCACCACCATTTGTTATCCTGATACCAATCAATGGTTTGAACAATGCCAGTATCAAAAGTATATGTTGGTTTCCAACCTAACCTCTCTAATTTAGAAGGATCTATCGCGTAACGCTTGTCGTGACCTAAGCGGTCTGGTACAAATTCAATCAATTCTTCAGACTTTCCTAAAAAGTTAATAATCGTTTTAATCACTTCAATATTTGTTCGTTCATTATGTCCACCGATATTATAAACTTCCCCGTTCGCACCCTGATGAAGGATAAGGTCGATTGCCGCGCAATGATCGAGGACATGGAGCCAGTCACGAATATTTTGACCGTGCCCAAAAACCGGTACCTTTTCGTTATTTAATACTCGTAAAATCGTTAGCGGAATTAATTTTTCAGGAAATTGGAAGGGGCCATAGTTATTGGAACAACGAGTGATATTGATTGGCAGACCATAGGTTTCAAAATAAGCTCGTACCAATAGATCAGATGATGCTTTACTCGCACTATAGGGACTATTAGGTTTTAGTGGGGTATCTTCTGTAAAGAAGGAGGACGGCTCAAAATCTAGTTCACCATAGACTTCATCAGTGGAAACATGAATAAATTTCTTCACACCATATTGTTTGGCTGCCTCCAATAACACCTGTGTTCCTAACACGTTGGTCCGGACAAAGATCTCTGGATCAGCAATCGAACGGTCGACATGACTTTCTGCAGCAAAGTGAACAACGTGGGTAAATTTTTCATTATTAAAAGTCGAAAAAATTAGGTTCCGGTCAGTTATATCTGCTTTTATAAAGTGGTAGTTCTCTTTTTTTTCTGAATCACGATGTTTAGTAAGATCACCAGCATAGGTTAATGCATCTAAATGATAAATTTGATAATGCGCGTATTTTTTCACCATATATTGGACAAAGTTTCCACCTATAAACCCGGCTCCACCCGTGACAAGAATTTTAGTCCTTACCATAGATTTTCACCTCAGCTTATAAATTGTGTAAAAAACGTTTTAATGAATCTTTCCAGGTTGGCAGTGGATTAAATCCCTGCTCCATTAATTTTTGTTTAGATAGACGTGAATTTTTTGGACGAATCGCCACAGTAGGATATTCCTCAGTTCGAATAGAACGGACTCTTACCTTTTTTCCAGTGATTTGAAAAATTTCTTCCGCAAATTCCGCCCAATTGCAATACCCTTCATTCGTTGCATGGTAGATTCCAAATTTGTTTGTTTGAATCATATCTAATAATAAAGGGGCTAAATCCAATGTATACGTAGGCGAACCAACTTGGTCCCCTACTACATTTAATTCATTCCGGGTTTCCGAATGCCTAAGCATCGTTTTAACAAAATTGTGTCCATTTATCCCATAAACCCATGAAATCCTGACAATGAACCAATCAGTTAATATGGACTTTACCACTTTTTCTCCTTCATATTTTGTTAATCCGTAATAGCCTGCAGGATTGGGTTCATCTGTTTCCTTAAACGGGACCTCGCCGATTCCATCAAAAACATAATCTGAACTTATATACATAAACTTAGCCTTTACTGCTTTTGCAGCATTTACTAGATATTTCGTACCGTTCACATTAACATCCCAACAGTTTTCCTGATCACCTTCTGCCTTATCAACAGCCGTATAGGCAGCACAATGAATAATAGCATCAGGTTTAATTGCGTTTACTCGCTCATACACCACCTGGTCATTCACAAGGTTTAAATCCTTAGAACCAAAACCAATAATGTCTAAGCCACGTTTCACCCCTTCACGAACAACATCATATCCGAGCTGGCCAGTAGATCCGGTTACTAGAATTTTCATGGTTTACACTCCATAGATAAAATTATTGTTAGCTTTTGATAAGGGTGGGGCATTTTCATCTTTTACCGATAATATTGGGGTAAGATCATGAGGCCACTTAATGCCAATCACTTGATCATTCCAACTAATTCCACAGTCAAATTCTGGTGCATATAACTCATCAACCTTGTATTGGACTTCCACATCATCCATCAATGTCATAAATCCATGGGCAAATCCTTTTGGAATGAATACCTGCTTTTTGTTATCTGCACTGAGAGTTATCCCAAACCATTGGGCAAACGTCGGGCTTCCCTTTCGAATATCAACCGCTACATCAAAAATGGCCCCTTTTGTACAACGAATAAGCTTGGCTTGTGCTTTAGGATTCAATTGATAATGTAAACCCCTTAAAGTCCCCTTTGTTGCGGAAAAAGATTGATTATCTTGGACAAAATTGCAGTCAATCCCGGCTTGTTGAAATAATTGATGACTATACGTCTCCATAAACCAGCCGCGATGATCGCCATAAACCTTAGGATCAAAAATTTTAACTCCTGGCAAAAATGTTTCCATTACATTCAAATTACATCACCTCGTACTAATGTATGCGGACTCTTGCTATTTAGTAAAAAACATGTTGCAAAAAATATTCCTCCGGCAAGAAATTTTTTTAAGCAAGAATTGTTAAAGGTTATTGTTGATTTTTCCACTCTGTTGAGGTGGACTTATTCGAGGATAATAACAACTTATCAACATTAATACTGGTTATATCCACACAATCGACGGAGATATCCACAGTCTTTCAACCTTTATACACAGATTGTGTGAATAAATTTTGAGTTTTCCAAAAATATTGACCAATGGATGAAAATATCCACAAAACTCACAGTTTTATCCACAAAATTAACAACTTTACCCACAATTCATATTAATATATCCACATTATCGATGAATATTATCCACATACCCCATTACAAAAGGCCTAGCGAAATGGCTAGGCCTTTGTCATTATCTATTCGAGTCTTCTGCCGGATTTTCACTGTCATATCGATCAACAATTTCCTTTAACTCTCCCGTATCGCCTTTTGCATTAATAATTTCAAAAATTTCATTTAAACCTTCACTCGATTTATCCTCATTCTGCTTCACCGCGGCACCCCCTTTTTTTATAGGGTGCCCGATGTTGATGGAAACTATTTCTATAGGAATTTTGCCGAAAACATTCTTGACGCATAGCAACTGTTTGAACGAGCCTGCTTTCATTGTTCGTTTGTTCAAAGTCTTGAGTAAATGATGTGCGTAGCAACAGACTCACTTTAACTAAATAGAGCTTGGATTTCTCCAAGCTGCTTTCATTATTTAACGATGGCTCCCCTTAATTGGTTAATACCAAACTCCAAATATCCCTTTAGACAGGTCAACATAAAGACCCAGCCTTCTTTATTATCCAGAAGATTACTCATGAACTCGTCGTCATCTTCTCTGAATCCTTCTTCGGTAATCTCAATGATGGTGCTTGAAGAATCCAATTCTTCGAGTGAAATCGTTACTATGTTTCCTTTCCCATCTGTGCCCCAGCGGTACACAATTTTCTTGTTGGGCAAGACCTCGATGACTTCAATAACTACTTCGGCATTGTATTCTTCATATCTAAGCGTGACGGTCTGGCCCTGTTCCCATCTTGCAGCTGATGAGAACCAAAAATTCTTGATTTTCTCAGGGTCCACGAAAGCCTCAAACACCTCATTCACTGGTTTCATGATTTTAAATTTTGTCCGATTGTACATTTAGTAAATCCCCTCTCAATCATTAACGTTTCTACATGTAATGGTTGTCCTATGGAAGTATTTTATACCATAAAACGTAAAAAAAGCCGGTATCACAACACTGGCTTTCCCTACATATATGGTTTCATTTACATTTTTAACGCGAATTCAAATGCTTTACTATTATGATAACTTGCTCTAACGATTAGCTTGGCTCTTAATTCCTCATCCAGACAGTCTTGCTTTAATAGTTCATTGTGGCGGTGCTGGAGTAAATGATAGTAATATTTGCACTTTATCAACATTTTCAACACAAAAAATCCCCCTCATTAGTGATGAACATAAATCGCAGGAGTGATCGTGTTCGGTAACTGGCAAGCATCGTTTTTAAAACCTTAGCCCCTGTAGTTTTGCGTCACCACTTTTCAATGGTTTTGCCGTTTCGTACGATTTATGTGTTTATTTAGAATATAAGCAACTAATTTATAAAATAAAAGTGCCTTTGGACCCACAATCTATCAATCTTTGGAAAATTATTCTTCCTTTTTTGGTTGCAGCTAAATGCTTGATGGGCTGGTTAATGCATCTTAAAATTCCCACGCCGTATACAATACCTTAGGAACAGCGGAAAAAGACGTTTTAAAGTCGATGTTCCTGTCCATGATGTTACTGGGGTGAATTTATGACTATGTTTAAGATACGGTTTGTTTTTCTATTTCTTGTTGTGTTTACACTCTCATTAGCAGGCTGCACAGGGACACTTCATTTTTTGCAGGATGAAGGGAACTTGACGAAGAAAAGTTCTCCTCGTGCTGAAGATCATCAACAAAATGCTGGCAGTCAAGCGGTTTCCTCCCAAGAAGTTATACCTGTTCTTGTGAATAAAAGCAATAAACTGCCCGATCAATTTCAGCCAAGCGATTTAATTTATCCAGATATCCCCTTTACCTTTAAACAAAAGTCAGAAAAGCGGCAAATGAGAGCTGATGCCGGTGCAGCAATTGAAAAATTATTTGCCGGCGCAAAACAACAGGGCGTGAATCTGTTAGGTGTGTCGGCCTACAGGTCTCATGCTACCCAAGCAGCGTTGTTCAACCACTACGTGAACCAAGATGGCTATGAGGCAGCAAGAAAATATAGTGCCGTTCCAGGAACGAGCGAACATGAAACCGGCCTTGCCATTGATGTAACGGGCGGGGATGGCAAATGTGCCGCCGAAGACTGCTTCGGGGGTACTGATGAAGCGGTTTGGCTCGAAGATCATGCAGCGGAATATGGCTTTATCATCCGCTACCCGAAAGGCAAAGACGACATCACCGGCTATCAATACGAACCATGGCATCTACGCTACGTCGGTAAAACAATCGCCAAAGAAATCATGGAACGCGGCATCACGCTTGAAGAATATGTGGACGCCACCGTTGTGAATAAGTGAATAACTGATATATTTTGATTTTGATTTTGGTGCCTGACACCAAAATCATTTTTAATAAAATAGGCCCTCGCTGCACATGTTTGGTTGCAGCGAGGGCCTATTTTTTATTTCCCTTTTATCTCTAGTAGTTTTAATCGAAGGTCGTTTTCCATTGACGCTAGTTCCTGCTCGGCTATGCGGCGCTTGTGGCGGCCTTCCTCTTGGATTCGCATTGTTTCTTCGAGTGTAGTGATCAGGCTTTCCTGTGTTTTCTTTAAGGTTTCAATATCAACGATTCCTCGTTCGTTTTCTTTCGCCGTCTCGATGGTATTGGTTTTTAGCATTTCTGCATTTTTCAAAAGCAGCTCATTGGTTGTTTTCGAAACTTGCTTTTGCGCCTCAACCGCATGACGCTGGCGAATTAAGGTTAAGGCGATCGCGACTTGATTTTTCCATAATGGAATCGCCGTCATGATCGAAGATTGGATTTTTTCCACAAGCGCTTGATTCGTATTTTGAATCAAACGAATCTGCGGTGCGCTTTGAATGGTAATTTCTCGGCTTAATTTCAAATCATGCAGACGTTTATCCAACCGATCCGCAAACTGGATCATATCATTAACTTCTTGAAACTTCATTTGATCATTGGTCTGTTCCGCTGCTTTTTTCAGCTGAGGAATCGTCTTTTCCTGCATTTCCTCCAGCTTAATCTCCCCAGCAGCAATATAGACATTCAAGGCATGGAAGTATTCCTTATTGGTCTCATACAATTGTTCGAGCAATTTTATATCGGACATCAAGACATTCTTGCTGCGGTCTAGTTTTACACTAATTCGGTCAATTTGTGCACCCGTTTTTTGATATTTGGAAAGCACTTCTTGAACCGAGCTTGAAATTTTTCCAAACATACGAGCAAATAAGGATGGCTTCCCATCCTTCAAATCATCGGGATTCACTTCATCCAGCCGCTTCATTAAATCGCTAATGATCTGCCCGATTTCCCCCACATCCTGTTTCTGCACATGTTCAAGCATCGTATGTGAGAATGATAGCAGCTTACCTTGGGCTTGGGTACCATATTGAATCATCGACTGATGGTTTGTCGGATCGATTTGCTCGGCAATCTGATAAGCCTTGGCCCGATGTTCTTCCGGAATCACATCAATTAATTTGACAGGTTTCACCTCGCTTGTTTGCTGGATTGGACTTTTAGCCGTCTCCAGTTGACCTCCAAAAGGATCAGCAAGGATATCATCTAATAAATTACCAGTTTTACTTGGTTGAATTGGGTTGTTTTCGGTCATTTTAGCCACCTATTTTCTTCCGGGAATTTAGCGCTCTTTTCCTTATTGAGAGCATGCTTTGCAACATCAATTTCAAAATTCAAGTGATCAATGTCATCTGATATCACTTTGTACAAATCCTCTTCCACTACCCTTGTGAGTTCATCAAGAGTATGACGGGTTTCGATGAGAGATTGGCCCATCTCCATGTTCTTTTTCGGCTGGGAAGATAGAAAGCTGTATTTTTCGGTCAGTTCCACAATGGAGTCCAAATGGGAAAAATAAAACTGCTCCGCTTGGTAGAAACGCTTCGGTTCTTTGGTTGTCATCTTGTGGATCTTTTTTGTAATTCTTATGAGATCAATTCTTTGTTTGACAGATGAAATATCGCGAATCGAAAATAGGTTTTTATTCAAGCGATTGATTTTCTGTTTGGCTTCCATAAGGTTCTTCCTTATGTACCGATATTCTTTTCTGGATATTTGATGCTTTTTTAAAAAGCGGGTGTTCATCACAATGCCAAGAATAAAATGAGTAAGCAGTCCTGTGGTTAAGGCGATTCCCGTTGCTGCCCAAAAGGTTTGGTCAAAAGGAAAATAGCTGATCAGCCACGTTAAGATGGTTATTGGGACGGCCGCAGATGAGCGGATAAGAAACGACAAAATCGGGTTCATATTTGGATCGACTCCTGACTTAAGACATCTTTATATTCCTACGAATGAATGCAATGGAATGTTTCATTTCCCTCTAAAATATATGCCAAAAAGAAAATTACTTCCATTAACTACTTCCACAATACAGGAAAAAACTCCTCCCCGCCATAGACTTCAAACGGAAAGAAATCTAGGACTTGAGACGTATTTTTTAGGTAGTGGCGGATGTCGAACCCCCACTGTAGGCTTCTGCCCAAGAGTCAGTTTGTTAGATGCATAGGATAGATACAGGTAGTGAGGAGAGAGGAGAATAGATATGTATCAACCTTATTATATGCCAATGGAGTATCAAAATAGTGTAGGAAATGAGCTGAATTTTCAAAGACAATATCATGGGGGCGGAGTGCATCACAATCATGACGGGCATCATCATTCCGGGGGACAGCATCATTTCGGTGGACAGCATCACATTCATGATGGGCACCATAACCATGGGGGACATGGGGGACATGGCGGACACCCAGGATTAAATCTTGGGTCATTAGGCTCGAGCCTGCTTGGCCTTGGTTTAGGGTATTTAGGTGGGGCTGGGCTGGCAAATGCAGCTAATCCAGGAGGATATGGAGGATTCCCTGGTTATGGCGGATTCGGAGGATTCCCTGGAGCACCTAGTCAAAGTTTCAATCCATACGGCCCCGGGCCTGGCGGAGCATTTGGCGGGGGTATTGGCTTAGGCTATCCGACTGGAGGCAGCCCGGGTTACCCAGGAGTTGGACCGAATATGAACATGTATGGGCAACCGTTCCAGCCAACTCCCAGTTTAAGCGGCTATGGCACATGGTCCCCAAGTGAATATGGCCTGCCTAGTCCAAGGTATGACTTGGGAAGATTTTAATTCTGGCTGCAAGGCAAGAACTACTCCGTTACATTTAAAGAAAGAGCAAGACCATGGGTCCTGCTCTTTTTGGCAATTCATTGGGTTGTCACAAACTGAATTAGGTAAAACTACCGCTCATATAATTCAATCGGCAGCCCATCTGGGTCTGCGAAGAAGGTAAATTTCTTGTTTGTTATGGGGTCTACACGGACGTCCTCAACATTCACATGATGATTGGACATATATTGAACCGCCTCTTCGATATCATCTACTTCAAATGCAAGATGCCTCAATCCAGCTGCTTCAGGATAGCTTGGCCGTTCAGCTGGGGACGGGAACGAAAACAATTCAATTTGATATTGATCATTCACTGCTAAATCAAGCTTATAGGAATCCCGTTCCTCCCGATATACCTCATTTACCGGAGTGAGCCCAAGGACTCGTATATAAAAATCCTTAGATTTTTCATAATCCGAACAAATTACCGCTACATGATGAATCTTATTTAACTTCATTTAACCATTTCTCCTTAATCAATCATTCTCCTAAGTCCGATGGCCGTTCCTCTTTTCCGAAGTGGTGGAGGATAGCTTTGACGATGCGTTCAGAAGCAAAGCCATCTCCGTATGGGTTGGAGGCATGAGCCATCTTGTCATGGGCGGCAGGGTCTGACAGCAGCCCATCTGCAAGATCAAAGATTGTTTCCTCATCTGTTCCTGCAAGTTTTAGCGTGCCCGCTTCAATTCCTTCTGGCCGTTCAGTGGTATCGCGCAATACTAATACGGGTACACCTAGGGATGGCGCCTCTTCCTGGACACCGCCAGAGTCCGTTAAAATCAAATAGGCTCTTGAGGCAAAGTTATGGAAATCGATCACATCTAGCGGCTCGATGAGGTGAATCCTTTCGTGTTCGCCCAGTACACGATTAGCAATCTCACGAACAACTGGATTCATATGGACAGGATACACCACCTGAACATCCACATGCTTTTCAACCAATCGTCGAATCGCACGAAACATATTTTCCATTGGCTTCCCTGTGTTTTCCCTGCGGTGGGCCGTCATAAGAATTAACCGGTCATTCCCAAGTTTGTCTAAAACAGGGTGAGTATAATTATCTCTCACTGTGGTTTTTAGCGCATCGATGGCCGTATTTCCAGTGATATAAATCCCGTCTTCCCGCTTATTTTCCAACAAAAGGTTTTGCTTCGATTGGGAAGTTGGCGAGAAGTGAAGATCTGCCAACACCCCTGTCAACTGACGGTTCATTTCCTCCGGGTACGGGGAATATTTATTATGAGTCCGGAGTCCAGCCTCAACGTGTCCAATCGGAATCGAATGATAAAAAGCAGCTAAGCTCGCGACAAAGGTGGTCGTCGTATCACCATGGACCAGGACAATATCCGGCTTGACGTCCGCAAGAACTTGATTGAGCCCTTCTAAACTCCGGGTTGTTACTTCTAGCAAGGTTTGCCGTTCTTTCATTATATTTAAATCATAATCAGGAGTAATTTCAAAAATTTGCAACACTTGATCAAGCATCTCCCGGTGCTGAGCAGTAACCGTAACAATCGGTTTAATATGGTCAGGGTATTTCCCTAATTCTTTTACCAAGGGAGCCATTTTTATCGCTTCCGGTCTCGTTCCAAATACAGTCATTACCTTCAATTGATTATCCATAGCGGCCTCCAAGTATCCTTCAATCCATAATATTTCATTCACTAACATGATACCAAAGATTGCTCATTTATGAAAAAATCATATTCTTTCCCTTCCAATGTCACCTTATTGTTTTCTAAAAATTTCTTTGTACAATATTACTTTTCTCGCTAGGGCGAATATATTGCAGAGTAAATTTCGAAAAATATCCAACCTAGGAGTGAATAATATTTTGAAAAAAAGGGCCCTTATTACCATCCCTATCAGTTTGCTGCTTATTGCGGTCATGGTGGCTTCTATATTCCTAATCAATCTTAAACCACAGGCTGGCAAAATCGCTCAAGCCCAAAAACTTGCGGAATACTCGAAGCCAGCAGTGGTTCGAATTGTAGATTATGCTGTTGTACAATGGCAGTTTAATAATCCGTATGATCCTGAAGTTATCGCCATATTAGAGAAGTTAAATAACCAATCTGTTGTGGGAGGCTCGGGTTCAGGGGCCATTATTAGCTCGAACGGCTATATCGTTACGAATGCACATGTGGTGGAAGCGACCCAACAGGAAGATGCAGAAATTGCCAATGCTGCCTTTGAACAACTTGTAACAATCATCGCGGATTATTTCAAAGTCGACTATGAAACTGCCTATAAATATATGGTCCAGTACACACAATACTCGGGAATTCAAAAGGTTTTAAAAGTAATTTTACCTAGCGGAGATGTCCTTGATGGGGAAGTAAAAAGCTATGGTGCCCCAATTAACGAAGGAAAAGACGTGGCGGTTTTAAAAATTGAGGGCAAAAATCTGCCGACTTTACCTCTTGGTGATTCAGATAATATCCAAAACCAAGATAATGTTTGGGTCAGCGGATATCCTGCTGCTGCCGATTCGGATCTATTATCACCTGATTCATCGCTGGTTTCTTCGATGAATGCTGGACAAATTTCGGCTACTTCCAAAAAGACAGATCAAGGAAGCCCGGTCATTCAAATTAATGCGGCTGCCACTCATGGAAATAGCGGCGGGCCGGTCATCAACACAAAAGGGGAAATCATTGGCCTGCTCACCTTTAGGGGAGACACAGTCAACGGCCAAGAAGTTCAAGGCTTTAACTTTGCCGTTCCTGTTAATACGGTCAAAGAATTTGTAAACCAAGCTGGGGCGAAAAATGCAAAGAGCGAAACGGATAAACTTTACCAAGAAGGACTTAATCTTTACTGGGGCGGCTACTATAAGCATGCGTTAGAAAAATTCGAGGCGGTTCAGCGGATTTACCCAAATCATTCCGAAATCAAACAATATATCGCGAATGCTGAGAAAAAGATGGGCAGCAGCAAGACACTCTGGTCTGATTACGCCACAACCTTCTATATCGTGGATGGTGTATCTGGAGTTCTCATTATCATTCTCTTGTTGTTTACCTTTGCTTTTAGACCGAAGCAGCCAGCTGTTGCTCAGGCACTGACTGCTCCAACCCCGACAACAGCAACACCGCCGGAAACAGGGCCAGAAAATACACTAACAGACCTAAATAACGACGGGAAAATCGACGTCCAAGACATCCTCCTCGCCCTCCAAGAGGCACAGAAAAAGCAGAAAAAAGACGAGGAATAATCTGGTGCCTGACACCAATATAATATATTGGTATAAACCTATAGATTTAGGGGATGTAGCGGAGACTACGTCCCCTTTCTATAAATACGGAATTCAGTTCATGAAGGAGTGATCACAGTGACTGAAAATCTGTTATTAGCTTTTGGTTTAACATTGTTTGCAGGGCTGGCAACAGGAATTGGCAGCCTCCTTGCGTTCTTTACCTCACATACCAATACTAAATTTTTATCAGTAACTCTCGGATTCTCTGCAGGTGTGATGATCTATGTGTCGATGGTTGAGATTTTTGTAAAGGCCAAGGTAGCTCTTGTAGATTCCTTGGGCGTTGGATTAGGAAACTGGTTAACGGTCGGCGGATTTTTTGCTGGGATGCTGTTAATAGCCAGCATTGATAAATTTATTCCCAAGCAAAGTAACCCCCATGAACTAAAGAAAGTAGAGGACATGACGAGGGGAGGAAGTACGAGTACTGGAGAAAAACCAGATTTGTTAAAAATGGGCACATTTACAGCCCTCGCAATCGGAATTCATAACTTTCCGGAAGGGATTGCCACCTTCACTTCGGCGCTGCAAGACCCTGCCCTTGGGATTGCCATTGCCGTTGCGATTGCGATTCACAATGTACCAGAGGGCATTGCCGTTTCTGTTCCTGTCTATTTTGCGACAGGGGATAAAAAGCGGGCCTTTAAACTATCATTCTTGTCTGGTTTATCTGAACCAGTCGGGGCATTAGCCGCCTACCTATTCTTAATGCCGTTTCTGAACGAAATCATGTTCGGAATTATTTTTGCAGCGGTTGCCGGGATCATGGTCTTCATCTCCCTCGACGAATTACTGCCCGCTGCAAAAAGATACGACGAGGCACATCTATCAATCTACGGATTAATGGGAGGAATGGCAGTAATGGCCCTCAGCCTGTTATTGTTTATATAAGAGACTGCGGTCAGCAGGTGTTGGGGATGTTGAGGATGTTGGTGTCAGGCACCATGTGAATTTTTCACATGGTGCCTGACACCTAAATTAATGAAGGTCGCTGTTCCATACTGTCCTTTTATTTGGGCGTTCACACCTCATTCAACTGGATGGCTTCCGATATGCTTTGGTCGGTTATGGAACGGCTTGATTGCAGATCTGAGATCGTACGAGCTAGTCGGATAATTTTGATTTGTGTCCGGTTACTCCAGTTATTTTTAAGAGCTAGTCGCTGTAACCTAGATTGTTGTACACCGGTTAAAGGGCTTTTGTCCAATAGGATTTCATAGGGGATTCTTCCGTTACAAACCTCTCTCCCATATCGATCATATTGTCTGTCCCTCGCCTCCTCCACTCGTTCCCGGACAATTTTAGAGGACTCACCTTCCTTTTCATGTACAGCAGAGTTAAAATCAATCGGCCCTAAAGTAAGATTAATATCAAAACGATCCCTAAGCGGGCCAGAAAGCCTATTCTGGTAAGCCATTATTTGCTTCCTTGTACAAGTACAATAATGCGTATTTGAACCTTCATAGCCACAGGGGCATGGATTCATCGCTGCGATTAATATAAACGATGCTGGGTATGTAATGGTCGCATGCGTTCTACTAATCATGATCAACCCATTTTCTAATGGCTGACGGAGCATATCTAAAGTTTTTTTCGAAAACTCCCCGATTTCATCAAGAAACAAAACACCACGATGGGCTAAGGATATTTCACCAGGCTTTGGGTATTGTCCTCCGCCGATAATAGAAACTCCTGAAGCGGAGTGATGCGGATTTCGATAAGGCGGCATATTAGATGGGGGATAAGAATTCTGACTCAATTGATACAAACTGATAACCTCAAGTAACGACTCTTTAGTTAGTGAAGGCAAAATAGAAGGAAAAGATTCAGCTAACATACTTTTTCCACAACCGGGCGGGCCAGTCAGTAACACATGATGTTCTCCTGCCGCTGCAATCTCTAAAGCGTGCTTGGCCCCTTTATGCCCTATAATCTGCTTCATATCTAAATAAGTAATGCTGGTAAATCTCTCGTCCTTTTGTCTTTTTTTAAAAGAAGGAACCCATTGTCCTGAAAGATGTGAGATTGCCTCCTGCAAACTAGAAACATAGATAATTTCCATTGGTTCAAGTTCTAATACAGGCAATTCTTCATTAAAAGGGATATAAAGCTTTTGTATCCCTAGTTTCTTTGCAGCAAGGACAGCAGGCAGCATCCCTTCGACTGGCTGAATGGAGCCATCTAACGATAATGCTCCCAGGAATCCTGTATCCTCGGCAACTATTATATCGAGTTCATGCAAACTCTGCAGAACCGCTATCGCCATCGGCAAGTCAAACATGGAACCGTATTTTTTTTGATCTGCAGGTGATAAATTAATGGTAATTTTCTGGCCTGATAGATGATAACCTAATGTTCGAAGCGCAGCAATGATACGCTCCTTGGATTCCTTCACCGCCGCATCCGGCAGACCAACAATTTTAAAGGAATCGTTCCCTACATAAGAGCCAACCTCTACATTTACACGATATCCTTCCATCCCTTTTAAGGCGATACTCGTTACTTTAGCCCACATCTCACATCCTCCTTATCGAGCATATGAATTTTTCCATCTTCCCAAAAAAACTTGTCTGTGGGTAGTGCGTTTAGATAATTTTCATAGTGTGAAAGGGGCGGATCGGGAAAATAGGAAAGAAGTGGTTGGGGGTCAATTAAAGGGATACTCTCACCGAAGATATAGGCCCGGCAGCTGCTCCAAGGATAATCCTCAGGATTTACCACCATCCCTGCTGAAGTTGGATTTAAATGAATGTATTTACTTACGTCTATCTCGTATTCAGGAGAATTAAGAAGTTCATCACCGTATCGCTTTTCGAACACATGACCAGAGAAATTATATTTTTTATTAATATATTTAGCGAATTTAGTGTTGAGATGTTTCATGATTGTACTTAGCGGGGTTTCTAGTGTTTCAAGCTGCAGGTGGATATGATTCGTCATTAAGCAGTATGTGTGAAGGTTAAAGGGATAACGCTCTTTTGTTTCTTTCAATAGGGCCAGATACTTCTCAAAATCATCATTGTCGAAAAAAAGGGAACTTCTTCTAATGCCTCTGCTCGTAACATGATACTTCGCACCTTTGTACCAAAGGCGAACACTGCGAACCATTGTAAATCACTCCTTAAAAATTAATGGGGCGGGATAAAAACAGGTGGAGTCGAGGGAGATAGGGGTAGATGTGTGAAGATGTGGGAAAGACCGCTCCCCCATACAGGAAACGAAAAAGTATACCACTAACACATTGATTCGACACCACTTCCCAAAATCCTGCACAACACACCAAAATTCACGATATCCCAGATAACATTCAGCACCACACCTATTGTCCACCCAGTAAAGACAGATGTCCACAGATGGTGCCTGACACCATTTATCACCATAACACCATAAAAGATGTATAAAAAGACCTAAAATGTAATATTTATTTTGTATGGCTTTATTTTTCTTACTTTTTATTTGGGGGTGGTTGTCTCTGAACGCGGTAAGAATCATTCAATGGCTGTTGGGTGGATTGCTTCTCATCTATGGGATTTATCTTATTTTTGGAGTGCAGGAGTTCTTTGGAACCTTAGCTATAATCGCGGCCTTTTTTATCTTTCCGAGTATTGGAAAAGGACCAAAAGGATCTGATAGCAATGATTATGTAAATGATTATCACAATGATTCAGACTACTCGAATGATAATGGCCATACCAATTCTGGCGGGGATTCTGGCGGGGATTCAGGTGGAGACAGCGGCGGGGATTAATAACCACTAATACACACACTCAAAACCACCCTTGCCATCAGTGACAAGGGTGGTTTTTTGACCGTTAACCCTACCAATTTTACTTATTTTTAGCATAATAGTACAAGAACCAGACTGCATGATTTTGCTCATCGGCGGCCGCTCTCCGAAATGCTTCTTTTATAGTTGGATCCGAAGTACCATCAGCGACTTCCAGGTAAAAATCCACCGTGAGTTGCTCATCTTGCAAGGCAAATTCTAGTCCCTCTAGGTAAACATCAGGACATTCCTCGCTGAGCTTCGGTTGTTGTGGCTTTCGCCCGGTTAGCTGAGTATAAATGTGTTCAAATTGTTTATGGTGTTTTATTTCATCTTGGCGTATTTCAAGGATTTGACCTTTCTCCTTCTCATTGGAAGCCAATTTTGCTAATTTGCTATAACAATGGATAGCGTTGTACTCACCATGAATCGCTTTTTCCACTTCTCTAATCAATTTATTATTTTGTCTATATAAAGCATCGTAATAATTCGTGTACGGATACATAGTAAAACCTCCCCCATTTTATCTCAAAAATATCCTACGTGAGACGAGACTCTAGGGTGCTTACTATTCTGTACTTTTCACTAAAAACAATATGAAAATATCAACGATGGTGCCTGACACCCGTTTAGGATTTTACACTTTTAGAAAGAATGGGTTAAGGGATGCTTTCAGAAGTAAGCGGAATTTCTAACGAATCAAAGTACTTACTATTTTTATTGATATTAGCTTCCTAAACTGCTTATGCATCAGCAACGAAATAAATCTCAAACCATATGATAATGATTAGATTATTTACGGACGTAGATTTACTTAGTATCACGTTTGGGTCCTAACTCAGCATACTCTTCCCATACAAAATCTGATAAAACGGAGGTTTCTACATGAAAATGAAGGTATTAGGTTTAGCAGCGGCGATTCTTTTTATCCTGAGTGGCTGCTCCATGCTAAATGAGGCGAAGGATACTCTCTCCTATGTAAATGATGCATCGGACTATCTAAATAAAGCGACAGCTTTTGCAAATGATGCTCCATCTATTGCGCAACAAGCCGTAAGCGATCAGCAGGCCACAAAAAAACTGCAAACGATGCTTCAAGAAATGAAACAAGAAATCAATTCATTCAATAAACTTCAAGCACCGGAAATAGCAGCCGACTTACATCAGCAACTTGTTGACCAAAACAACAAATTAACTGCTGGCATAGATCTATATTTAAAAAATATCCATAATGGGTTACTCGACCCTTCTACCCTTGAAAACACAGAAATTTTTCAAAGTGTCCAAGAAATAAGCAACATCCTTGATCAAATAAAACAACTTGGTCAGTAACAGCGAATTCGAAACCTTAGTTCAAGTATTCTATGAATGTGGTCACATTGAATGGAACTTCTCAATGTGGCCCATTTTATTTTTTGTATTCTCCTAAATAAAATAGGCTTAATGATCTTGTGGGACCTTATACAGGATTAAATTCCACGTTTTATCATCAATAGATCCGAAGGTGACCCGGTAATCCCTTTTTTGATACACAAGCGTTTTCCCTGTCTTTTTCCCTTTTGTCGGGTTCCCCATTTTCGCTAAAATCTCTTCTCTGGTAATTCCAATCTCGACGTGAAACATGTAAAGTGTTTTTAATTCCTCTTCATCAATTACGACCCGTCGATTTTTTATTGTATAGACATAGGTATTTATATCTTCGTGATCATGCATTTCTTCATATTTGCCCCAAACTTTTTCGACATCTGCTAAGTGGATTTTTTTATCTAATCGCAGCGGCGTTCCGACCAGAATCCCCTTTTCAAATCCTTTGATTGTTTCTTTATCTAAAACGATGACATTATCTTTGGATGTGTTGGTGTGAGGTATCTCTTTGGCACATGCCGCCATTAGTGATACCAGCATAATCGCCACTCCCAGCATTCTCCATTTCTTCATAAACCAATCCCCGCCTCTCGATGGCCACTAAAAATAGCATACCATATTTGTTCATATCCAAGAATTTGATGTTATGATAGTAGCAATATTAGAAATTAGCATTTAACATGCGGGAACTGTCTCCCCCAGAGGAACAGTTGTCCACAAGCGGTGCCTGACACCAAACTCTACACCGACACTTACACCAAACACTTACACCAAACACGAAAGGAGATGGATAGGGCTATGAGTTCTTTTATTCAGGAACGGGAAGGTATTTTTCATGGGGTTTGCCCGCTTGATTGTCCGGATCAGTGTGGGTTACTTCTACATAAGGAAAATGGGAGGATTATTAAAGTGGAGGGTGACCCCGAACATCCGGTCACCAAAGGGCATATTTGCAACAAAGTCCGAAATATGACAGAACGGATTTATGATGAAAATCGCTTGAAATACCCGCTAAAACGCACCGGCCTTAAAGGTGAAGGCAAGTTCGAACGAATCAGCTGGGCGGAAGCGATCGAGACCATTACCTCCCGGTGGAGCAATTTAATAGAATCTAACGGACCCGAAAGCATCCTTCCCTACAGTTTTTACGGAAATATGGGCCGGCTTAATGCCGAGGGAATGGACCGCCGTTTCTTCCATCGACTCGGGGCTTCCCGATTAGATCAAACCATTTGTTCCGCAGCAGGCTCAGAAGGCTATAAGTACACCATGGGCGGCAGCATCGGCATCGACCCGGAAGATACAATTGATTCAAAGCTCTTCATTTTTTGGGGAATTAATGCGGCCAGCACCAACATGCATCAAGTCGCCCTTGCTCAAAAAGCCCGTAAACAAAACGGGGCTAAAATCATCGTTATTGATGTTCTCAAAAATCAAACTGGCAGATTAGCAGATTGGTTTATTCCGATTTTGCCTGGCACGGACAGTGCCCTCGCTTTGGGAATGATGCACATTCTATTTGCCGAAAACCTGATCAACCAAGACTTTTTAGAAAAGTATACAATCGGTCACGAGGAACTGCGTGAGCATGTCATCCAATATGACCCAATTACCGTTTCTGCGATCACAGGTGTCCCAGTAGAGGATATATACAAACTGGCCCGCTTGTACGGTGAAACATCACCTGCGTTTATTCGCATCGGTAATGGTCCCCAGCATCATGACAATGGCGGCATGTTCGTCCGGACAATCTCCTGCCTTCCCGCCCTTACAGGCCAATGGCTTGTCAAAGGCGGCGGCGCAATCAAAGGAAATTCGGCCTATCTGGCACCGAATACCGCGCATTTGCAACGACCGGATCTATTAAAAAATAAACAGACCCGCGTGATCAATATGAACCTTCTCGGTGACACGTTACTTGCTCTAGAACCGCCAGTGAAGTCACTTTATGTGTACGGCTCAAATCCTGCCGTGGTAGCACCTAATACAAATAAAGTCAGAAAAGGTCTAGCGCGCGAAGATTTATTTACGGTGGTCCATGATTTATTTTTAACCGAAACAGCCAAATATGCGGATATCGTTTTACCGGCAACATCCTCTTTTGAAAACACTGACATGTACACATCGTATTGGCATCACTACATTCAGTTGCAGCAGCCGATCATTGAACCATTTGCTGAGTCAAAATCCAATGTTGAGGTGTTCCGATTGCTTGCCGAGGGGATGGATTTCACGGAACCACTTTTTCAGGAAACGGAAGCGGTGATGATTGCACAAGCCTTGGATAATCCACGCAACCCTTATTTAAACGGGATTAACTATGAATCATTAGTGGAACAAACATTCATGAAGGCCAAGGTAAAACCGATATTTCCTGGCAACCTCCCAACCCCTAGTGGAAAAATTGAATTATTTTCTAAGAAGATGAAAAAGGATGGGTATCCCCCATTGCCAACTTACATACCTTTAGAGGACGATGGGGACCACCGATACCAATTTGTTCCGGGCCCAAATCATAATTTCTTAAACTCTACCTTTTCCAACAATCAAAAACATATGACATTGGAAAAAGAGCCGAAAGTCTATATGAATCATCTTGATGCTTTATCGGAGGGAATTGAAGATGGCGATATGGTTCGAATCTGGAACCAGCGCGGTGAATGTGAATTGAAGGTTTCTGTGGGTGAGCAAGTCCTGCCAGGAGTCGTGGTGACGCAAGGTCTTTGGGCCGATACAGCCAATGCCGACTCGAAACAGCTAGTAAACGCACTTACTCCCGACCGAATCGCCGATATGGGCGGCGGCGCCACCTTCTTCTCAGGGCGTGTAAGTGTATCAAAAAGATAAAAATGGTGCCTGACACCCTCTTGGGTGTCAGGCACCAACTTAAACTTAAAATTAACTCGCCTTATATCCATGCCCGATCATCTCGTGGACATTGTGGACGGTGACGTAGGCGTTCTTGTCTGTTTCTTTTATTATACTTTTCAGCTGGACGATTTCCTGCTTATTGATGACGATGTAGAGGACTTCTCTGTTCTGCCCTGTGTAGCCGCCGCGCCCGTCTAGCACCGTTAACCCTCGGGACATTCGACTCGTAATATTGGTCAACACCTGCTCAGGCGTATTCGAAATAATCAGTACGGCTACCTTTTCATCCAATCCCTCAACAATGAAATCAATCGCTTTTGCCCCGATAAACACAATCAACAGCGTATACATTCCTTTTTCTAAGCCAATAATGAAAATCGATCCCACTACGACTACAATGTCAATAATCAGCATCCCCTTGCCAATGCTCCAGCCTAGCAATTGGTTGGTCAGTCTTGCTAAAATCGTTGATCCTCCCGATGTTCCTCCCGTCCGGAAAATCAGCCCCAACCCTACTCCAACCAGCAAACCAGCAAAGATCGATGCCAAAAATGTATCCTCGGTCAGTCGATGCCCAGCATCCTCCGTTACATACAAACACAACGAGCAGGCTGCAATCGAAATTAGCGTATATATAAAGGTTCTTTTTTCAAAAAATTTATATCCCACCGCTAACAGCGCCACATTCAAGACAAAATTTACGACACCTGGTGACCAGTCAAACAAATAGTGGGCAATAATCGTAATCCCTAAAATGCCGCCTTCTGAAAGATGATTGGGAATCGTAAAATAATTGACCCCTAAGGCAAAAATGAGCGCCCCTAGTAAAATATAAAAAATATCCTTTACCGTCCTCTTCATAAAAACCATCCTTTTGTTTCTCCTTATATCACCTAATCTTACCCTAAGAAATGTTAGCCATCAATTAACATTTGCGCCACAAGAAACAAAAAAAATACTGCAAGAACCCAATCATTCTCGCAGCATTTTTTCATCATTTGATGGTGTCAGGCACCAAGTTCTTCGCTTTTAAAGGCTTTGTTCAACCAGTTCTTCCCTTCGACTAAGCGTGTGACCAGCATTGCACACACGGTGTTTCCGGTGGAGTTGAGCAGTGTTGCCGGGGCATCAATGATCGTACTGATTACGGCGATAATGGGCAAGGTTTCTGGCGGGAAGCCATACACACTGATAATTAGCATCTCACCAATCATCCCTCCGCCAGGAATCGCCCCCATCACCGCACCGACTAAAAAGGCGACCGCTAAGACGCTTAAAATATTCGGGATACTCGTTAAATCCTTCCCGAACAACGCAAATAAGAAGACGATTTTCAGCACACCTCCAAACACGGATCCATCCTTATGCGTATTCGCACCAAGCGGAATAATCGTTTCGGCGATATCCTTCGGCACCCCCATCTTTCTGACTGTGGCCAAGTTGACCGGAATACATGCAGCACTTGAGCAAGTGGCAATCGCTGTAACCGATGGTGTAATCGCATGTTTCCAAAAAACCTTCACACCGTCCTTGCCCCCGGCAATAAAGGCATACAGGGTGAAGAATCCGAAATAATAAATCACGGCAAGTATCAGATATAATACAAAGGAGCGGGCATACCCCTCTAGAATTTGCGGCCCAAGTTCACCAATCACCGTAGCAAAATAACAGCCTAGTCCAATCGGTGCATAGTACATAATAATACTGACCATCTTCATCATGACTGCCGTTGCAGCCGATAAAAAGTTAGCCACAGGTTTTGCTTTTTCCCCAACCATCGCAGTGGAAATCCCAAATAGCAGCGAAAAGACAATCAATTGCAGCATATTACTTCTTGATAACAATAAGTTGAAATCTCCTACCGTAAAGGTGGCAACGAGATGGTCAAGAAACGACAATTTCTCAGGATTATTCTCAAAAGATGTTTGGCTCATTACCGCTTTAATCGAAGCGATATCGGCATGTTCAATCGGATGAATGATGGAGGCACCTGTTAAGCCCAAAATCGCTGCCACTGAAGCTGTTACTAAGAACACAACCAAAATACTGCCCATGATTTTTCCAAGCCGTTTCATCCCATTCATATTGGCAATCGCAGAAGCAATGCTGAAAAACACTAATGGGACGATCATCATGAACATTAAATTTAAGAATAAATCCCCAAACGGCTTAACAAGTGCAGCCTTTGGTCCAAATATCAAACCTGCAGCCCCGCCCACGATAATAGCAGTTAGCAAGATAAGGGTAAATCGATAATTTTTATAGAATAATTTCAAACCTTTCACAGCCCTTCAATATGTACCTATGAAAATCATACCTAAGTTCGACGGACAGGTAAATGAGCAATTAAGTCTAAACCTTGAAACTTATGAACGAAAAATACTTCAACAAAATGCACATCCCCTATAATTCTACAAATTTCGAACACGGACAAGCACGGATATTGTCTATATTTTTGTATTTATATTCATTTATTAATAGAACTCCCTTCCATACAATTAAGATAGAAATGGAGGGATTATTCTGAAAAAATTCATAAAAGTATTGATTGCACTAACACTGTTCCTAACGATCCTCATACCTTTTCAAACGGTTTCCTACGCAGCCTCTACATCTTCTGCAACCGTAAATACGAAAGCGCTAAATGTACGTGAAAAGCCTACGACGCATTCCAAGAAAAAAGGCGTCCTCAAAAAAGGCACCAAAGTAACAGTTTATTCGAAAACCAAATCGGGCTGGTCGCAAATTAAATACAAGTCTAAAAAAGCGTATGTGTCCACAAAGTATTTGAAGTTTATTACCAAACGGGCCAGCTTCTTGATCGATAAGACCAAAGTCTATACCTATAAAGGGACGGAAGGAAGCTACCAATTAATCCCGACAGGAAAAAAATATGATTCTTGGGACATTTGGTACTACGCCACTTCTTCTGATAAGCAAAAATTCATTGTCGGCGAAGACAGTAAAGGACTCTATACCGGGTATATTGACTCCGAATATTATATAGATATCAAATATCCAGCGAAGGTCGGCCTGAAATGGGATATCGGCTATGAGGGAGAAGGACAAGCTCGGATTACCTCCTTAAAAATGACGGTGAAAACGCCAGCTGGGACGTTTAAAAACTGTATCGAGGTAAAGGAAGATTCCGGGTATATTTACTACTATGCGAAAAATATCGGGCAAGTGAAAACGGTACGCGACGGAATAACCGTCATGGAGTTAGTAAGTTTGAAGAAGAAATAATCTCATTACAAAATAAAGGGTTACTCCCACTAGGAGAGAGTTACCCTTTATGTATATTTGGTTATTAGCATGGTTTTTTACGGATTTTTATACTCTGACACTTCAATGGGTAATGGCTGCGAGGTCAGTATTGTTAGCTGAATAAAGAAAACACTGGCCCGAAAGTTTTTGAGGCCAGTGTTTTTTAATAGAGTTATGGTGTTGGTGTCAGGCACCAATTTTAATACTGTTGCTGCTGATGCCATTTCCAGGCATCCTCAATAATTCTTTCTAAGTTCCGTTCAGCCTTCCAGCCAAGTTCGGAATGAATCTTTTGGGAGGAAGCAACAAGCATGGCTGGGTCTCCGGCACGGCGATCGGCCATTTCGACGTTCGCCTCTATACCTGTTACTTTTTCACATGTTTCAATAACTTCTTTCACCGAATAACCTAGACCGTTGCCAAGGTTATAAATCTCAGTTGACTTCTTCCCAGCCAGTAACGCCTCGAGGGCAAGGATATGCGCACTTGCTAAATCAGTGACATGGATATAATCACGAATACATGTACCGTCAGCGGTATCATAATCTGATCCGAAAACAGCTATCTTTTCTCGCTGCCCTAACAGTTGTTGAAGGACAATCGGAATTAAATGAGTCTCTGGGTCATGACTCTCGCCGATTACTGCTGATGCATGGGCACCTGCTGCATTGAAGTATCGCAGAATCACATAGTTTAATCCATAGGATTTCGAGAAATCTGACAGGATTTGTTCAATCATCAGTTTGGAATGTCCATACGGATTAATCGGTCTAGTTGGAGTAGTTTCATCAATCAACTCTACATCTGGAATTCCATAGGTAGCTGCTGTTGAAGAGAAAATAAAGTTTTTAATATTGTTTTTAATCATGACTTTTAACAAAGTAAGAGTAGCTGCCACGTTGTTCTCATAATATTTCAACGGATCAACAACAGACTCCCCAACCAAGCTAAAGGCTGCAAAATGCATGACCGCCTTGATTGGGTAACTTTTGAAGATCATTTGTAAATCTTCTTCATTACCTAAATCACCTTCAACAAAGACTGCCCGGCTGTCCACTGCCGCTCGGTGACCGGTCGTTAAATTATCAAGAACAACCACTTCTTCTGTTTCTACTAATTCCTTCACAAGATGGCTACCAATATAGCCTGCTCCGCCAACGACGAGAATCATATTCATTTCCCCTTAGCTAGAATTTCAATTACTTTCACTATTATAACATTTTGTCGAAAAAACAACATAATTTATGAAATTGCAAGAAAAGCGCAGGCGCCCTTCATTGAAAAAGGGTGTCAGGCACCATGTGATTTTTTTCACATGGTGCCTGACACCCTAACTTAACTGTACTCCGTTTTACGCCACTTGCCCGTCAGCATTTCGTTTTCTTCTTTTTTTGTCGGCTTTGAGGACTTTTATTGAAAGGTATATGCCTGTACCGGTTAAGAAGATCAATGCGATAGCCACTAAGTCTACCAGCCATTTTACATTGGTTGTGCCTATTTTTCCTTCGTGAAGACCTCTAATGATGCCTGTGATAGAAGTCGATCCACCTTCACCGCCAGCCCCTGGGCGACCTGGAAATTGGTTAGCTGCTACATTTTGACCAGGTTGACCGTTTGAGTTTGCTCCATTTGGTGCTTGAGCTTGGGATTGATCTTGAGCTGTGCCTTGGGTTTGGCCTGAATTAGTCGTTGTTCCTTGCTGCATGTCTCCTCGATTAAACTGCCCTGGCTGGAAATTGCCTCTATTTCCTTCCATTTGTGTCTGGCCGATTAACCATGGCTCATTCATCAATAATCCCGTAACCGACTCGATTAAGATAAAGATCGAGCAGATTAAACCAATCCATAAGTGTGCCTTTCTTGTTTTCTTCATATACATTCTCCTCTTTTTAGATTTGATATGACTATTTCGTGTAGCGTGCTCTATTCTGTCTGAAACCCTACTGATAGCGAAGTGCCTGAATAGGATTTAATTTAGATGCTTTATTGGCCGGGAATACCCCGAAGACCACACCGACGACGAGCGAGAATAGGAACGATGATAGAATGACGGTTGGTGAGAAGGCGATACTTAAGCTCATCAGAGATGAGACCATTTTTCCTACGCCTAATCCAAACAAAATTCCAATCAAGCCACCCATCGAACTTAGTACGACGGCCTCAATTAAAAATTGTAAAAGCACATCCCGACGTTTCGCGCCAATCGCTTTTCTAATTCCGATTTCCTTTGTCCGTTCTGACACCGACACAAGCATGATATTCATGATGCCAATCCCGCCGACAAGTAAGGAAATACTCGCGATTCCGCCTAGCATCATGGTCATGGTGTCAGACACTGAACTCATCGTGTCCATCACATCCTGCTGATTGGTTACACCATAATAATCACTTTTGCCAGGATACATATTAGCGAGTGCCATTTTAACCTCGTTCATCACGAAATCCATCTGATCCTCGCTTTTGCCTTGCAAATAAACCGTGCTTATCGTCGTACTGCCAACTAAACGCTGACCCGTGCTCAACGGGACAATGACCACATTATCCCCGCTCTGACCGAGTGAGCTTCCTTTCGAAGCTAATATCCCTACTACTTTGAACGAGGTGCCTGACACCTGAATGTACTGTCCAATCGGATTCTCTGTGCCGAAAAAGGTGCTTGCTGTTTCCGAACCGAGGACGGCAATCTTTTGGCGGTACTCGACATCTAAATCGGTAATAAAGCGTCCTTGAGTGACCTTCGCATCACGTACTGATGAATAGGCCGCATTTGTTCCTGTTAAGGTAATCTGAGAGGACGTCCGCTCCTTTTTCACATAGACACGACCTGAAACAACCGGTGCAACAGCTTTCACTCCAACGATCTCACCTAGCTGACTAATTTTATCCTCTGTTAATTCAATATCGGTACTATAGGTATTTACCGTCAAAAGATTGGTCCCTAATTGATTTATTTGACTTGTGACGTTTTTCGCTGACCCTTGGGCAATCGAAACTAGGACGATGACTGACGAAACACCAATAATGATCCCGAGCATCGTCAGAACCGCCCGAAGTTTATTGCTTCTGATACTCTTTATAGCCATTTTAATGGATTGCAGCATTCCCAAGGAGAACACCTCCATTCTCATAGAGTTGGCCGTCTTGAATACTGACCATTCTTTTGGCTTGTTTTGCGATTTCCAGGTCATGTGTGATTAAAATAATCGTATGGCCTAATTCATTCAATTCCTTCATTAATAGAAGGATCTCTTTGCTTGTTTTACTATCAAGGGCACCGGTTGGTTCATCGGCGAGGAGAATCGATGGCTGCCCAACCAGGGCTCTCGCAATCGCCACCCGTTGCTGCTGCCCTCCAGAAAGCTGAGTGGGCAGGTGGCCAGCGCGCTCCTTCAAGCCAACCTTATCCAATCCGTCTAATGCCCGCTCCCGTCTTTCACGGGTTGGTACGCCGGCATATAACAAAGGCAATTCCACATTTTCGAGTGCGGAAAGCTTACCTAATAAGTTGAAGTTTTGAAAAATAAACCCGATTTTCCGATTCCGAATCGTCGCTAAACTATTGTCATCCATTTTCCCAATATCTCTGCCATCAAGGTGATATGTCCCTTTATTCGGCCGATCCAGGCAGCCTAGCATGTTCATTAAGGTGGATTTCCCTGACCCAGACGGACCAATGATGGCTAGAAATTCACCCTTTTGAATTTCTAATGACACATCATTAAGAGCATGAACTATTTCCCCGCCAAGCTTATAGGTTTTCATCATATTTTTAATTTGAATAATCGGCTTACTCATTAATTGCCACCCCTTCCGCTTAGCGCTCCTTGTCCATTTCCACCCGGAGGCATGCCGCCGCCATTCATACCGCCCATGTTGCCTCTCATCATACCGTCTTGTCTGTTAGACGAGCTGCTTGCAGCCAGTTCCGGCAGTTGAATTGTTTCGCCTGCGGTTACTCCTTCTGTTAGTTCTACATACTCATCTGTAGAAATTCCTGTTTTAACCGTCTTTTGCTGGCTTGTGCCTGCCGATGGTGCCGATGCATCGGCACTTGAATCTGTCGAAGCCGCAGTCACAATCACATATTTCTCATTATTGTTTGTATAGACCCCATCGACTGGAACGTATAGAGCATTTTCCTTACTTTGGGTTAAAATACTAGCTTCCGTACTCATCCCGACTTTTAAATTCGTTGGTTTATCAATGTGAATGGTGACATCAAAAGTCGATGTTCCGTTTGCAGATGTGCCTTCAGCAGCAATCGCTGTTACCTTTCCTGTATAAGTAGTGTCAGGATACGCACTTACAGTTAAGCTGACCGTCTGCTTCTTTTTAATTTTTGTAATATCTAGCTCATCCACGGCAACAACAGTTTGTAGATTCTTGTAGTCGGTTAGATGGGCGACCACCTGACCATTCGTTACGCGTTCTCCTTCTAAAACAGAAACCGTGGTAATCGTCCCGTCAGCAGGAGCTGTAATTGGATCACTATCATCCGTGAAGGTAATTAATTCATCTCCTTCACTTACTTTATCCCCTGCTGAAACCAACACTTCATCGATTTCATTATTATCATCTGTCGCATTAATATCTTCACTTGTTACAGGTTCAACCGTACCTGAACCACTAATCTTCACTTCCAGCTTTCCTTGTTGGACCACAGCTGTTCGAATTTGAGCTGCTGCCTCCGTACTCACCGTTTTCGATTTATAATACTGAAACCCGACAAATCCAATAACCAAAACACTCACAAGTATCCAAATCACTTTCTTCAACAATCTCTACTCCTTTACTCCCTGCTGTAATTACCCCTCATCCAGCAGGAAAATGATTTATTTGATGTGCCTATTATCTTGTCCGTTCCTTAAATTATCCTTAAGAAAATAAGAAAAGCCTTCATTCCTGTACTTAAGGAATGAAGGCTTTCTCATGATAATAAACTATTAGTCTTATAGATTTTTTTGATTGCCTTGTGCATCACGTTCAACTTGCATTTTTGTTACCGGAAGGTACCCCTGCTCTGGTAATAACGTATTTTGGATCTCATCTGACATCAGATAATCAAGGAATGCTTTGGCAAGGTCGGTTGCTTCACCTTTAGTATATGAGTGTTGGTAAGCCCAAACTGGGAATTTACCTGACTGTACATTTTCAGCAGTTGGTTCAACACCGTCAATTGCTAGAGGTGTTACTGTTTCATCAGTGAAATAGGAGAAAGCAAGGTAGCCAACGGCCCCATCAGTTTCATTAATAATCTTTTTAACTGTGTTTGAAGAATCTTCCGTGATTCCTTCAGCAGGTGTTGCTCCATCAAGAGCAAATTTATTAAAAATTGCACGAGTTCCAGAAGAATCAGGACGGTTTACAAGAACGATTTTTTGATCTGCTCCACCAAGTTCTTTCCAGTTTGTGATTTTTCCAGTGAAGACTTTAATTAAATCCTCTTTTTTAATATCTTTGATCCCTACTTTAGGGTTAACGGCAGCAGTCATCCCTACGACAGCAACTTTATGGTCAACAATCTGATCAGCTGGAATCCCTTCTTTTTCTTCAGCAAAAACATCCGAGTTACCAATTTGAACAGATCCTTCAGCAACTTGTGATAAGCCTGTACCAGATCCACCCGCGTTTACTTGGATATCAACTTTAGGGTTAGCAGCCATAAATTCTTCAGCGGCAGCTGCCACAAGAGGCTGCATCGCAGAAGAGCCGGAAATAGTTAATGAGCCGGAAAGTTCTTTCGTTTCTTCAGTCTTTGGTGTTTCTTTCTTTGCATTTCCTTCTGTCTTATCTGTAGAAGCTGTGCCTCCGCAAGCAGCCATAAATACCATTACCGCAGCTAGCAATGTAAGCAGGCTTAAGTTTTTCAATCTTTTCATTTCTTTAAATCCCCCTAGTCATTTTGATGTTGTTGTTTACAGGTATAAGAATAAGCCTTTTTTGTTAACTGCGTGTTAATCGTATGTATAGTTTTGTAAAGATTTAATAATGTTTGTAAATTTATGTTGCTTTTTTAATAATTCTAATTAATTTCATCTTTTTACCGTTTAGGAGAGATAAAAAAACCAAAATAAAAAGCCGAAAATAGATAGGTTCTAAAGTAGAACTAATCTATTTTCGACTTTTGTATGATGAAATAAGGATCCCTTTATTTTTCTAGTTACTTTCAAACTACCTTTTCTTTTCGACTGGCCGGAGAAGCTACCGTAATTCCTGTGGTTTCTTCAAAATTAAATAGGCTAGTCGGTAAATCCGTAAACCGCTCTAATTCATTGTAAGCCGGAATGCCATGGTAGGACATATCCAAGCCTTCTTCTTCTTCCCGCTCTGAAGCTCTGAAACCGACTGTTTTTTCGCATACCTTTGCGATAAAAGTACCACCGAGTAACCCCCAAACAATCACGACAACAGCGCCTAAAAGCTGCACTTCTAATAATGAGGTATGACCCGTTGTCAATAATCCTTGCGTTGTATCAAATAATCCAACCGCAATCGTCCCGAACACCCCGCTGAAACCATGGACCGCAACGGCACCGACCGGATCATCCACTTTCAAATAATCCACAAAAAGGGTGGTATAAATGACGAGCGCACCACTGATTGCGCCTATTATAACGGCGCTCCACTCCGAAACAAAGGCACAGCCTGCGGTGATTGCAACTAGTCCTGCCAACACCCCGTTTATCGTCATACTCGGATCGGCTTTTCCAAACTTTTTCATCGTCATGAATAGTGCCGCCGCTCCCCCGCTTGCTCCCGCCAGCATCGTGTTGATGGCAATCGGTGCTAGGGCGGAGCTGGAAGCATCCAATGTACTCCCGGCATTAAACGCAAACCACCCGAACCATAAGACAAAGGCACCGGCAGAGGCTAACGGAATGTTACTAGGGGCAAACACATTGGAGCTTCCATCAGAATTAAATCTTCCTTTTCTCGGACCCAATACTTTTGCCATTGCAAAAGCAGCGAAACCACCGACAGCATGAATCGCAGCTGATCCAGCAAAGTCCTTCATTCCTAATTTGGCTAACCAGCCATCGCTATTCCATATCCAATGACCAGATAGAGGGTAAATAATAATACAAATGAGTGCCGCTGTTACCACATAGGCTTTAAAGTTCATTCGTTCTGCGACAGCGCCTGAAATGATCGAGACAGATGCCACCGCAAATCCCATTTGAAAAAGCACAAAAGCCACACTTGGCAGTTCAATTGAAAGAGCAATTTTCTCAGGGCTTCCAAATAGGCTGGTCCCAACGAATCCAAACGCATCGTTTCCAAACATGATCCCAAATCCAATAAGCCAAAACGCTAAAGCACCAATCGTCAAGTCTACAAAAATTTTCATTGTCACATTGACGGCATTTTTCGTTCGGACCAACCCTGCCTCCAGTAAACTAAAACCGCCTTCCATGAACAAAACCATCGCGGCTGCAAGGACGACCCAAACGGTATTTATATACATTATTTCCACAAGTCATCCCTCCTTATTTGCTAAATCCTCGATATCATAATCTATTGTCCCTGTCCGAATGTTATAGGCCTCCAAAATCGGATAAACATATATTTTGCCGTCGCCATCTTCACCCGTTTGTGCCGTATCCACAATCGTCTGAATCGTGGATTCTACCAAATAATCCGAGAGGACAATCTCCAGTTTCACTTTAGGATGCAGAGTTACCTGATAATTTTTCCCACGGTAGACTCCTTGTGTATCCTTTTGTTTTCCTCTGCCGACTACTTGTGAAACCGTAAAACCTAAAATCCCCATATTTTTCAAACCCTTTATCGTCTCTGTGAGTCGTTCTGGTCGAATAATTGCTTCTATTTTTTTCATGAGAATCGGCTCCTCGCTCCATGTTATATAACCTAACATTGTATTGTTAAACTATATAACACGACTAGAATTACCGTCAATATATTTTTCTTGTAATCTGTAAATTTAGAATCATCATGAAATACACCGTGGTGCCTGACACCGTTCTATCTTACTGTCAAAAAAGAGAGAATTATCCCAATACTTTCATTTGAGTTAGAAGCCATCCTCCTATAAAATCAATAATATGAAATTCAAATCAGGAGGCACCTTATGAAATTATCGAATGAAGAACTAGAAATATTAAAGCTCATCGAAGAAAACCATAAAATCTCTGAAGAAACGATTGCTTTAATGGTGATGAGCAGTGAAGAATCAGTTAGAAAGACTATTAAAAAATTAGAAGAAGAAAAAGTAATCGTCAGTTATCCAGCGCTCATCGATTGGAGCAAAGTGGAAGGTCAGGAAAATATCGTCGCAATGATTGATGTAAAGGTAACACCAAAGCGCGGTGTAGGATTTGATGAGGTCGCTGAGAGAATTTATCGTTTTCCGGAAGTAACCTCTCTCTATCTCATGAGTGGTGCATACGATTTGTCGATTACCATTGAAGGCCAAACGATGAATCAAATTGCGACGTTTGTATCGGAAAAACTCTCGACGATTGAAAATGTCATCTCGACCACGACGCATTTCATGTTAAAGAAATACAAACATGATGGAGTGGTTTTTGGCAGTGGTGATGATAAAGACCGGAGAATGGTGATTACACCATGAAAAAGGATTATTCCCACTATATATCTAACACCGCTAAAGAATTACAGCCATCTGGGATTAGGAAGTTCTTTGATTTAGCAGCCAGTATGAAAGACGTCATTTCCTTAGGCGTTGGTGAACCAGACTTCATTACGCCTTGGAACATTCGCGAGGCTGCCATTTTATCAATGGAACAAGGCTATACTGCCTATACAGCAAACCCGGGATTATTAGAATTACGACAGGAAATCTCTAATTACCTTGGAACAAGATTCGCTGTCAACTATGATCCCAAAAATCAAATCATCGTCACCGTTGGAGCTAGTCAGGCGATCGACCTCGCCTTTCGAGCCATTTTAAACGAAGGCGATGAAGTATTAATTGTAGAACCAGCCTTCGTTTCTTACGCTCCATTGGTAGCAATTGCCGGCGGGACACCTGTCGCCATTTCCACCTCACCTGCCAATGGGTTCAAATTAACGCCCGAACAGCTCGAAGGGGCAATTACAGAAAAAACCAAGGCGATTTTGTTTTGTTCGCCAAACAACCCAACTGGCAGCACCTTAAATCGAAAAGAACTAATGGAAATTGCTGCAATTGTTGAAAAGCATGATTTAATCGTCGTCTCTGATGAGATTTACGCAGAATTAACCTACGAAGAAACCTATACCAGTTTTGCAGCGATTGAAGGCATGTATGAGCGAACCATTTTAATCAATGGATTCTCAAAGGGCTTTGCCATGACCGGTTGGCGCTTAGGGATGCTCGCAGCCCCTAAGGAATTTATCGAGGTAATGTTGAAGATTTTCCAATACACTACCATGTGTGCGCCAACTATGCTCCAATACGGTGCGATTGAAGCCCTTAAGAATACCTTCCAGGAAGTGGAATCGATGAAACGAAGCTACCGGATGAGACGGAACTATGTCGTGCAAACCTTAAATAAAATAGGTTTAGATTGTCATACACCTGGAGGAGCCTTCTATGTCTTCCCTTCCATTAAGGCAACCGGCCTCAGCTCCGAACAATTTGCCGAAGAACTTTTGATGCAAGAAAAGGTAGCGGTCGTGCCGGGCAATGTGTTTGGGGAAAGCGGTGAAGGCTACATCCGCTGCTCGTACGCAGCCTCAATGCCGCAGCTGCAAGAAGCCCTAAAAAGAATCCAGAAATTTCTTGAATCAAAAGGGATCTACGGTGAAAAACAAACAAAAGAAGTAAAATTAAACCAATAGTTACAAGCAAAAAAAGAGCCCAATTCTGACAGTTCCATCCGCCAGAATTGGGCTCTTCCTATATATTATTGGTGGTGTCCTTCACTAGCGCCTTCATTAGTGCCTTCACTGGTGCCTGACACCAATCTTCTTGAGAGTGCCTGACACCCTTTTTTTTGTGACAGACATCCCAAATTATGCTAAAATACTCGAGGTAATGGTAAAAAAGGGGTGGAGTAATTGAGGGCCTTTGCAATCGATTTTTTTAATAGAAAGAGGATGAATTCTATTACTAATCGAGAGTTTATTCATTATAACTACGTTGTTTTATATGAGCGAATAAAACTCATTTCATATATGCTAATTTTCACCTATCCCTGTTTTTTTATCGTTGACTTTTTCCTGTTTAATAAACTGAGCAGCCAGACTTTCAAATTCAATCTTTCTGCCATTCACATCTCAGGGCTTGTTGTCTCCCTTCTATTTCTATTCATTTATCATAAATATTTAAAGGCTCCTAGAGGAGTCATCGTCTCTAGTTATATCCTTATCTATCTATTGATCGGTGCAGTCTCTTCTATTAATAGCCAATTATTTACCGGGAATATTTACGCCTATATCATTATCGTATTAGGGGTAGCCGTATTTTTACCGATCCAGCCAAGGCACATATTCATTCAATTTATGGTTATACATATTTTCTTTATCATCGGGCTTTATTTTTTTGAACCAGACCACTTCGCATTTTTATCGAAACTGATTAACTCGACAGGGACCGCGGTCATTTCCTTTATGATTGCCTTATCTTTCTATTCATTTCGAAAAAATGATTTTATGAACAAATTGAAACTACGACAGAATGAGGAAAATTTCAGAAGCCTATTTAACCTTAATCCCCATCCACTCATCCTTACAAAGTTATATAATGAAGAAATTTTGCTCATGAATAAGCATGCCCTCGGATATTACCATTTGCATGATAACAACATGGCTCAGATCGACGCAAAATTCTTGTTTCAGAATCAAGAGGAAAAACAAGATCTCCTGCAACGTCTAATGGAGCAGCAAAGCATAAAAAACTATTGTATAGAGCAGCAAATCACACCTACGATAAGAAAATGGGTAATGCTCAGTTTAGAGTTGGTAGATTACATGGATGAACCTTGTGTCCTGATCGGTGTCACTGACATCACAGATTTGAAAAAAAACGAGGAAGAGCTATTTAAACATGCTTCGCTGGACATGCTTACGGGTGTGTTAAACCGAAGAAGCGGGATGGAAATCCTTAACCAGCAATTATCCGCTGGTCCAGAATCCCAAGAATTTATTATCTGCTATATCGATATTAACGATTTAAAAAAGACAAATGATCGATTCGGCCATTCCATTGGGGATGACCTCATCAAGACTTGCTGTGACACAATCAACCGTCATATTACAGATGTAGATATTTTATTCCGCCTAGGCGGCGATGAATTTATCATTGTGTTCTTTCAAAAGCAAATGAATGATGTGCGAGATTTAATGAAAACGATTAAACTAAGTTTCGAGGAGATCAATTTCACGCAGCAAAAGCCTTATTCGATCTCCGCCAGTTACGGTTATTATCACTATAAACCAGGAACTGTCCTGACCCCTGAGGAAGTTTTGGAAATGGCCGATCAAGAGATGTACAAGGAAAAGGCTGTACACAAAAGAAAAAACACCTCCCTCGATTCTGCGATGCAAAAGTCAATAATCTAGACAGATTAATGGAACCATCCCTTCGCACAGGGTGGTTCTTTTTTTGGTGTTATTTTTTGGTGTCAGGCACCAGTGTGGTGCCTGACACCCTTTTTATGTCCACTACTTTTTCGGCTGATCAAGTGCTTGGTAGGCTAATTGATACTTCCCGCCGTCTGCTACTTCTGAATGGTACAACGCCTTTAGGGCTGTGTTTTTCTCGAGGCCGTGTTCCACCTTCAACTCTTTCAAGCGTGTATGCAATTCTTTATTATCCTTAATTAGCTGCTGCATTTGTGATTTTAAATACTTCATAAGATGATGAACCCCTTCCACGAACTAAATCGTTCCCCAAGTATAGCATTAATAAACTTGATTTTACTAAATCATCACTATTTATTTTCTCAGACCATGTCCTTTTGGCCGGCTCTTTTCTATATAGAAGGTGAAAGGTGGTGAGTAATCATGGCACAAGCATTATTAGAAGGAACGAAGCTTCGGTTGCTTTTTGAGATTGGCATGGATGAAGATGGCGCCCCCATTCTCCGCGCAAAAACATTCAGCAATGTGAAAAAGGATGCAACGACAGATCAGTTGTCTCAAGCTGCACAAGCAATTACTGTATTATCCAAGGACACGCTTAACAAAGTGGAACGAAACGACAGTTCAGAAATTATTGCTTAATACGCTCGTAAATGGATTAATCGATAGGAGGTGAGAGAAATGGCAAAAACCTTAGAATTACACTTTAATACGGAGCTTGGAAAAACAGCGAGCTTATCAATTGAAAATCCGAAGGAACCAATTGATGAGGCAGTCATCAAGCAATCGATGACTCAAATTATTGCATCTGAAATCTTTACTACTGCCAGCGGGAAGTTTGTAGCGGCCAAAGGGGCAAGAGTCGTCGACCGAAATGTAACGGATTATGAACTAGTTTAATAACAGAAGGGCCGTTTCCCCCTGGGGACGGCCTTTTTTTACAAAGGAGGTGAAAAGAGTGGAGCAGCTCATTCCGATCATCAGCGAGGTTGGTTTCCCTATTGTCGTGACCCTTTATCTGCTTTACCGCATTGAATCAAAGCTGGATATGGTCGTCACCTCGATTCAGAACCTTCCCGACCGCATGAAGGAAAGAATATAAATACTTAGGACAACCCCTGGCCTATAGGTAAGGGGTGTTCTTTTTGTTACATTAAAACGGAGAGAATCAACTGTTTAGGTATCATCAGCTACTACCGTGACAGGCACCCGCACATACTTGTCCATTGCTACATAGCATGTATAGATAATCAATTTTAGGAAATGGAGAGGATAAAATGAAGCTTTATTTAGATCCAGGTCATGGTGGACAAGACCCTGGCGCTCAAGGGCATGGATTGGATGAAAAGGATGTCACATTAGCAATCGCGCTCAAACTACGGTCCATTTTACAAAATGATTATGAAAACATTGACGTAAAAATGAGCCGAAGCACCGATACAACTAAAAGCTTAGAACAACGATCCAGTGAGGCCAATGCTTGGGATGCCGATTTTTTCTTAGCGATTCACATTAATTCCGGGCCAGGCTCCGCCCAAGGTTATGAGGACTATATTTACAGTGGCTTGTCTAACTCTTCGAAGACAGCCCAATATCAAGATATCATCCATGCGGAAGTAAAAAAACTAAATCAACTACAAGACCGCGGCCAGAAAAAGGCGAACTTCCATGTATTACGTGAGACAAATATGCCGGCACTTTTATCGGAAAACGGCTTTATCAGTAACGATCATGACGCCGCACTAATGAAACAATCCTCTTGGATTCAAAAAGTAGCACAAGGTCATGCCAATGGAATCGCCAAAGCTTTTGGGCTGAAACGCAAACCAACTGAGCCCCAAAAACCAGATACACCCGATGACGGCACACTATTCAAAGTGATTGCTGGTTCGTTCAAGTCCAAAGAAAATGCGGTTGAGCGAGTTGAGCTGCTTCAGAAAAAAGGCATTGAATCATTTGTTGATACCACAAAAATCTCTGGTGAAACATGGTACCGAGTCCAAGCCGGAGCCTTCTCCAGCCGTGAAAATGCAGAAGATCGTTTAATAGATGTAAAGAAAGCCGGAATAAACGATGCATTCCTCGTTGCAGAATAAATGCCCTACCAAAGACCTTCTATTCCCGAACAATATGGAGGTCTTTTGTATGGTTTTTGTGTTTATGTTAGGCAGATGGAGTCCACAAGATTAGCTCTGCCATAACATATAGATGAACGTATTTTAAATGAAATGGAGGAGTAAGTATGAAGCTATATTTAGACCCAGGCCATGGCGGAGAGGATCCCGGTGCCCAAGGGAATGGGCTGAATGAAAAAGACATTACCTTAGCTATTGCGCTTAAAATACGAAAAATCATCCTCAATGATTATGAAAATGTTCAGGTAAAGATGAGCCGTACAAGCGATACGACCAGAAGCTTAGCCCAGCGCTCAAGTGGAGCCAACGGATGGGACGCAGACTTTTTCTTAGCTATTCACATAAATTCCGCTGACAGTTCCGCCCAAGGATATGAGGATTTTATTTACGATGGCGCATCAAATACTAGTAAAACAGCAAAATACCAAGATATTATCCATGCCGAGGTCATCAAGGTGAATCAGTTGAAAGACCGCGGGCAAAAAAAGGCCAATTTTCATGTCATAAGAGAAACGAAAATGCCTTCTATTCTAACGGAAAACGGCTTTATTAGTAATAAACATGATGCTGCACTGATGAAAGACTCGGCGTGGCAGCAAAAAGTGGCCCAAGGCCATGTGAACGGGATTGCCAAAGCCTTTGGCCTGAAACGTAAAGCTGTGAAGGAGACACCGAAAACAGCAACCACTACACCAAAAACCACTCAAACTACCACAAAAACAGTCTATACGGTTTATGTCGGATCGTATAAATCAAAAGAGAATGCCCAAGATAGGGTCGCGGAATTGAAGAAAAAGAGCATTAAATCATCCATTGTTACCGCAAAAATCTCTGGAGCTACATGGTACCGTGTGAAAGTGGCGAGCTACTCGACCAACGCCAATGCAGAAAAACGCCTAAAAGCAATTGAAAAAGCAGGCTATGACGATGCATTTATTATTACGGAAAAAGAAACCACCACGACAACGAAATCGGAAACCACCAAACCTGCGGCAAGCACCAGTACAACAGCAAAGCCTGCAACAAGCACCAATAAACCATCAACATCTACACCGGCCACGAGCACTAGTAAACCATCAACATCTACACCGGCCACGAGCACCAGTAAACCATCAACATCTACAACTACAAGTACCAAAGGCAGTACAAGTACAAACCCATCTACGACTCCAAACAATACTACCAAAGAAATCCCCATCATCGCTGACCCCGGACAGTTTACTATTTTAGGCCCGACTTTCCTCTCGGCCGAACAGATGGACCAATTTGTAAAAAAGGTCAATCCAAAAGCATCTGCATTAGGTGAATTTTATCAAACGCTTGGAAAATATTACGGGATTCGCGGAGATGTAGCCTTTGCGCAAGCCATTCACGAAACAGACTATTTTCGGTTTACCGGAGTCGTCAATCCTGACCAGAACAACTTTGCAGGAATTGGAGCAACAGGTGGAGATACGCGCGGTGCACGGTTTGAAAGTGCAGAAGAAGGTGTCCTTGCTCAGCTTCAGCATTTATATGCGTATGCGACAACCAAGCCTCTGCCAAATCAATATCCATTAGTTGATCCCCGCTTTCATCTTGTCGATAGAGGTTCTGCTCCAACATGGACAGCTTTAAACGGAAAATGGGCTGTTCCAGGTACAACCTATGGTCAATCCATTCTTGCCCTTTATCAACAAATGATTCATTCAGTCTAATGGATAGTGGGAGTTTTCCAAATTCCCCTCCTTACATGGATACAGCCTGGCACTCCCCCCTGCAAAAGACCTCTTTTAATCATTCAGAAGAGGTCTTTTCATATTTGTTTTTTAAATTTCTCCGCTCGCGGTATATTACGGAAAAAACAGGATCACACTGAAGGAAAACAGGAGGTCTTTTCTATGCGTGGATTTTTTATTTTATTATGGGCTCTAGTAATCTTTATTTTAACCTGTACCGCCAGCTTTTCTGCATTAAAGGAATCAGGCCAAGTTCATTTTCAATGGGACAAACATCCTAACTTTTCTGAACTTCTAGCACCATTCCCGCTCGAGCTTACCCATGACTTCCTGCTTCAAAAATGCGGACACGTCCTTGCTTTTCTCATTTTGACCATATTACTGCAAACCAAATTCCGTTCCAAAGCATGGATTCTGTTCCTGGCCATTTCCTTTGCTTCTTTAACCGAAATCCTTCAATTATATTTCACACGGGACGGGAGAATTTTTGATATAGCCATCGATCTAATCGGGATTTTACTCGCATCAGGTTCCAGAAGTTTGTTTACAACACCGCAATCAAAGCAAACCCATCTTTGATTGCGGTGTTTACTTTTATTTATAGGTATTTCCCAATTTAGCCGGAAATTTTTCGTTTATTTTTCATACAATCAGCATACTCTCCGTTTTATTACGAGCCCAAGTCTATCCATTTATTTTCCCCCACCATGTCCTTTTAACCGACTTTTTTCTATATAAAAGGTGAAAGGAGGTGAGGGACATGGCACAATCACTTTTAGAAGGGACGAAGCTTCGCTTAGTGTTTGAAGGAGGCATGGACGATGATGGCGAACCAATCTTACACGTCAAAACGTTTAGCAATGTCAAAAAAGATGCGACAACAGATCAGATCTTTCAAGCAGCAATAGCCATTTCCGTTTTGTGTAATGACATGCTAAACAAAGTAGAGCGAAATGACAGTTCTGAGATCATCGCTTAGTAAGAGAGGCACATTAGGATAAGAATGGAGGTGAATGAATATGGCAAAAACATTAGAATTACAATTTGCGACGGAACTTGGAAAGACAGCACGTCTAACGGTTGATAATCCCAAAGATCCAATTGACGAAGAAATCGTCAAGCTATCGATGGCACAGATTATTGCCGCTGAGGTTTTCACTACAAGCAGCGGCAAGTTTGTCTCTTCTAAAGGTGCGAGAGTTATCGACCGCAGCGTGACTGACTATGAACTTGTTTAAGTGGCTGAAAAGCCATTTTAGAGGAAACAAAATTTTCTCGATAACACAAAAATGCGGCTCATCTCAGATGACCGCATTTTTTCTATTATAGTCACGAAAAAATGGGCATAGATAGTAGAGGAGGTGAAAAAATGATGACACAAGATCCGAATCTACGCGGGGATATGCTGGCGGATGAATGGAATAGCGAAGAAGTTCAAAACGAAATGATGTTCACCGGAATAACCCACGACGAATGGCTAGTCAACCGACTAAATGATGATGATGACTTTCAAGAAGAAGAACATGATGATTACGCATGGTAATCCAGACACCAAAAGCCACGGACGGCTCCGTGGCTTTTCAGCATTACTGGCGGATAAGTGCGCTTAACTGCCGGATGGTCGGCTCTTACTGGCGGATGGCCAGCACTTACTGGCGGACGACCGGCTTTTACTGGCGGATGCCCGACACATACTTGCGGAAAAGGCCCCCTGCTAAACAGAACGGATCGTAAAAAAGAGGCCGGAAACCCGGCCCCTGCTAATTAACGATTATCCACTTTCTCAGGATAGATGTCATGATTCATCAAACGGAAATGGGCCATCTCTTCATACTTGGTCCCTGGCTTCCCATAATTGCACCATGGATCGATGGAAATTCCACCACGTGGAGTGAACTTGCCCCACACCTCAATATACCTTGGGTCAAGCAGTTTAATTAAATCATTCATAATAATATTCACACAATCTTCATGGAAATCCCCATGATTCCTGAAACTAAACAAATATAACTTCAACGATTTACTTTCAACAATCTTTTTGTCCGGAACATACGAAATATACATCGTTGCAAAATCCGGCTGGCGCGTGAGCGGGCATAAGCTAGTGAACTCCGGGCAATTAAATTTCACAAAATAATCACGGTCCGGGTGAAGATTATCGACCGCCTCCAATACCTCCGGCGCATATTCAAATGAATAGGTAGTCCCCTGATTACCTAATAAAGTTAAATCTTTTAAACCTTCCTCATGGCTTCTGCCAGACATAAAAAAACCTCCTTGCAATCTGCCCCACACTTTTCCAAGAAAGAGTTTCCGCGGTGGCTCTACTCTTCAACTAACAGGACCCAACAAAAAAGCCACGTCCAATATGGACATGGCCTAATAGTCATGTATCCATAGTTTTTTATAGAGGGTATCAGCTATGAACCTCTCCCGCAAGTACGGGTAATCTCTTCTTCATATCATATAGAACACCACACCATTCGTCAATGGTAGATGAAGGCAAAATCCAACAAACCTTTATTAATGAAAATATTTACTGTGCTGGTGCCTGACACCATGTGATATAATAAACAATATTTGCGCAGATTTCGGATGGCGAAAGAATTTTTATATTAAGAAATAGACCTGTCAGAAGGCAGAGGGGGATATGATGAAACAACAAGAAGTAGGTTCAAGGGGTATCGGGCTGCCGCTTACCATTTCCATCATTGCCATTTCATTTTCGGCGATTTTTGTCAAATGGTCAGACGCACCAGCCTCGATTTTGAGTATGTACCGGATGTGGTTTGCCAGTCTCTTAATGGTACCGATCGTCTGGAATAAACGAAAAGAATTTAAGAACATTGAAAAAAAAGAGTGGTTGTTTTTATTTTTTTCAGGCGTCTTTCTAGCTCTCCATTTTGTCCTTTGGTTCGGGTCTTTGAAATTAACGACAGTCGCAAGTTCGACCATCATCCTGGCCTTGCAGCCAATCGTTTCATTGATCGGAGGCTTTCTTCTATTTAAGGAACGAACCACTGTATCTGCATTGATGACGATGGGGATTGCCATTATCGGAGCGATGATGATAGGCTGGGGAGATTTCGGATTAAGCTCGGATGCGATGATGGGGGATTTACTATCATTCTTTAGTGTCATCGCTGTGGTCGGATACTTATTAATCGGTCAATCCATCGTCAAAAAAGTCTCACATTGGCTCTATAGTTTTTGTGTGTTTTTCGCTGCTGCGATCGTCCTTACGATCTATAACGTAACAACAGGTGTTTCTTTAACTGGCTATCCAGCTAAGGAATGGGGTATCTTTCTACTGCTTGCCACCGTTCCAACCGTTAGTCACGTGATTAATAATTGGCTCTTAAAATACGTCAATGCAACAACGATTTCGATGAGTATTTTAGGTGAACCCGTTGGTTCTACAATTCTAGCAGTGATTCTCTTAAATGAACATCTCGTCACATGGCAAATTGTTGGAGGAATGCTCGTCCTGCTCGGTGTGTTCTTCTTCCTGAGCCAGAAGCAAAAACCGCTGCCACAAGTAGTCAAAGAAGAAACGGTGAATTCAATAGAATAATAGAAAAAAGGGGCTATCATAAGCCCCTTTTTCCTTTGTAAGATTGCAGTTACTGCACCAACCACACCGTCTTACCGGCTAATTTCCCTCTATACCAGTTCGTGCTCCCTACTTTTGCCGTGAGCTCGGCCGTGAATTTCTTATTTTTGTAGGCAGAAAGTTTTTTATAAACCACGTCTTTCTTTCCGCCCCATGCTTTGCTGTAGGCACTGCCTGTTCCTTTGAGATTCATGGTTTTGGCTTTTTGGCTTACTACGGCATAGCTTATATCGGAAATATCGGTGGAATGTACCCAGCCGATGGCGTTCGCACCATTGGAACTTTTACTAATTAAATAATAGGTTTGACCATTTAGCTTACCTTTTCTTTTTATATAGTAAACCTTATTGGTATAGGTAGATCCGGCCTTAAAGTAGGAACTTGAACCTAACTTTCTATAAATCTTGATGCCGGTTTTTTTGATATTGCCTAAACGGTTCTCTGCGCTTTCCAGCGTTTGGTTTAGGTAGGCGCTTTGAATCCATACCGTTTTATTAGCGAAACTACCACGATACCACGTGTTAGTGCCAACCTTTTCTGTTAAATTAATCTTAAATTCTTGGTTTTTATTTTTCGAAAGGTCTTTAAAGACAATATCCTTCGTACTGCCCCATGGCTTGCTATAGACGATACCTTTACCCGTTAAATACATCGTTTTTGCATATTTGTCATAGGAAGTATGGGAATAAGTAGTGATATCGTTGGCTTTTACCCAGCCAATGACCCCTGTTGCACTACTTGGCTGTGTACTAATTAAATAATATGTTTGATCGTTGATGGTCGCTTGTTTCTTAATGTAATAGACGGTTCCAGTGTAAGTGGATCCGGCTGGAAACGCTCCAGTTTCAGTGCCGACCGTTTTATAAATATTGACACTGCCATTTTTTATCTGACCTAACCTGCTGGTCGATCGTTCCACCTTTGGTGCCAATCTGCTAGAATAAATCCACACGGTTTTTCCGTCCAAATTCCCACGGTACCAAACCATATTTCCAACCGTTTCTGTTGCATTCACCTTAAATTCTTGATCTTTATATTTAGATAGAGAAGAATAGACGACATCTTTCGTCATCCCCCATGCCTTGCTATAGGCGCTGCCCTTCCCCGTAAAATACAATGTTTTTGATGTTGACTTTAGACTTGATTCTGGATTAGTAAGCAAATCCGAGGCCTTGGCCCAGCCGATTACTCCGTTTACACTACTAGCCTGCTCACTTAGCAGATAATACGTTTGTCCGTTTACAAAGGCTAATTTTTTAATAGAAAACGTTTGATTCGTATACGTTTCCCCTGCTGGAGAGGCGGCTGCCGTATCTTTATAATCTTTATAAATCAAAACTTTACTGCTTGGGATTTGCCCTAAACGATTCGTATTCTCCGTTTTATCAGGGAGAGCTTTATATTTCATCGTCACTAACTGAACAAATTGATCCCAACTATAGCCCCAGTTTTTAAAATAAGCATGTGGATCCGTATGGGTCGATGCACCAAGATACTTGGTGACTGCACCATGCGACCATAGAGTACCCACACCTGTTTTTTCGGCACTTATTAAAGGTAAATTATACTCATAGAGTAAGGAGGCGATGTAATTCCCATAGTTATTGATTGAACGGGCAAATTGATCAAACGTCTTCACACGTACTAATTCAATATGTACAAAACGCTGGTTTGCGTAGTAACCTGCACCCCAAGCGCCATAATTCGGGTTATGGATTTCAATGACACGTGAACCATCTGCGAATGCATGAACAAAGGCATTTCTATGGTTTCTCGTCATATAGGCAATTTCGCCTGTAATCGTCGAGCTGCTGTTGGCTGTTTCATGGGCGACAACGCCCTCAACCTCACCATACCCATTCCGATACGCGAATTTTGTAAAAATGCTTTGGTGCTGATTCTCTACTTTCGCAGGGACTAGTTTCTTAGAAGCGATATAATCATTCACGTTAGGATAGGTTGTACCCGCTGCGCTCATAAGAGAGGGATGGACTAAAATAAAAAGTAACAGTGACAAAACAGAGATGACAACGTTCTTCATTTTTCCTCCTAATATAATAGTTTAAATGTCGAATAGACTCATAAAACTATTATACTATGACAAATGAACTGATTCTAAGAAATATTTAGTTTTTCTAAATAATTTTGGTAATTCAATGTGGTGTCAGGCACCATTGAAAAAATAGAGAGAAGTGCATGAAGCACCTCTCTCCTTTCAATCCTTCCAAAATGGGAAATCCGCTTCTTTTTGTTTTTCATATTCTTTCATTCTAGAGTAGGAGTTTGCTAGTTTGGAGAGAATGTATCCCTGAGGGCTAGGTGTTTCTACCTGCTTGCTAAGCTCTTGAATTTTTATATTCGTAAACATTTTTGAAACTTGGGCTAAATTTTCAATCGTGTCCATTAATTCAGGGTTGTCGTTGTAATTGCTTTTTGCGATATAGTAAATATAATCAAGTTTGTTCCTTATGTGTTTTAATGTCTCGATATCGAACGGTTCAGTTGACATAACATTCACCCCTTATCCTAAAGCATATGGATTAAAAGGTAATTTTGAACAGAATCTAAAAATAAATTTTAATGTAAAAAATAAAGGCAGGCAACCGAAATATGGAAATCAAGCAAATCGAATTATCAGAGGGCAATCTAAGTGAGTTAATGGACGTCTATCAACGACTCTCGACTGACTTTCCAGTAAATGAATTAAAAGAATACAAGCATTTTCAAAAGCTTTTAGCTAACGAAAAATACAAACTCATCTGGGCAAGGCAACAGGAAAAAATCGTTGGCTATGCCTTAATTTATGAATTTGAGCACCTACCAGCGATTTGGCTTGATTATATGGCAATCGATCAGCAATTCCGGAATGCTGGCTATGGGTCCCTCTTTTTTCATAAAATCACTCAATCAAAGCGGGATGGGTATATTGGGACGTTTGTAGAAGTGGAAATACCAGAAGAAGATCCAGACTCACGAGAGCAACAAATACGAAGAATAAACTTTTACGAACGAATGGGTGCAAGAAGACTAAATATCTCTTATAAGCTCCCCACAAACGATGGCGGGTTTCCCCTGTACCTATATTTTAGACCGTCTCCTCATATACACCGATTGCCAAAGGAACAAATACAAGCAGGGATCGAAGAAGTATTCCAATTTATCCATTCAGATGTAATCGATAAAGACACCATATTAAACGAATTTTCACCGTCCATTGAAGATGAATATTTTAACTAAAAAGAAAAGCAGAAGTTCAGCTTTGACACGAGCTGCTTCTGCTTTTCTTAATGTTAAGCTTTTACTTTTTCATGACCAGTGTGACCAGTGCCTTTTTTGTTCATTTTAGTAATGAACGGAACCACCCAGCGGTCTAAACCGATTCTACCAGCGTTGTAACCTGCTGTTAGAATGATGAAGCCAAGGAAGATGTCTCTTGGGTTATGAGATACTGTACCTGCTAAGAAGAAGCTGAAATTCATTACAAGGCCGAAGAACATGGCTGTTGTTGTTAAGCATCCTAAGATCAATCCTAAACCGATTAAAGTTTCGCCCCAAGGAACAATGACGTTGAACACATCCACGTTTGGCAGTGCAAAGTGTTTTAAGAAGTCTACATACCAGCCAAATACGACCGCGCCGTCTGGACCTTTTACTGGGTTGGCGATGGCTCCTTTTAAGAATCCAGAAGCATCAAAGCCGCCGCCAGTTAATTTTCCAAAACCTGCTGTAAACCAAGAATAACCAAGATATAATCGTAAGACAGTTAAGATGGCCGCTGCAATTTTATTTTCTCTTAAAAATGTATTAAACATAAATGATTCCGCCCTTCATAATTTATTTGTTCTTTATACTTACACTATATTCCTTTTTTCATTAAACAACATGGGTATAGTAACAAGTTCACAGTTTGTTTGAAATGTTATGACGAACTTTTGAACGGCACCCAATTGCGATCCAAGAACAAAAGATTGCTGATTCACATATAGTAAAATATTAAAGTGCAAAGGATGTTCTTCTATGTCTGAGTTTCCACTTCCGGTGAAAATCGATTCAATTAGTGGCGGGGTTGTCCAATTTGGCAATTCCTTGTTTATTTCTCCTAAAAGCGCCGTGAAAACTGCACATGGCTCAGGTTCTTCAAATACAGGGGTTCATATCACAACTGTTAACGGATCAAGTGCAACGACCTCAGTAAATTCCGATCTATTTGACCAACCCATCGTTCACGATAACTAAACAGTTCATTCGATACAAAATAGAACAAAAGACGATTCGGTATGAAGCCCGAATCGTCTTTTGTTTACAAATTATTTATGCACTTACCTTTGCTTTTTCATGCCCAGTAACTTTTTTGCTAGTCTTTTTGAAGAATGGAACCACCCAGCGGTCTAAACCGATTCTACCAGCGTTGTAACCTGCTGTTAGAATGATGAAGCCAAGGAAAATGTCTCTTGGGTTATGAGATACAGTACCTGCTAAGAAGAAGCTGAAATTCATCACTAGGCCGAAGAACATGGCTGTTGTTGTTAAGCAACCTAAGATCAATCCTAAACCGATTAAAGTTTCGCCCCAAGGAACAATGACGTTGAACACATCCACGTTTGGCAGTGCAAAGTGTTTTAAGAAGTCTACATACCAGCCAAATACGACCGCGCCGTCTGGACCTTTTACTGGGTTGGCGATGGCTCCTTTTAAGAATCCAGAAGCATCAAAGCCGCCGCCAGTTAATTTTCCAAAACCTGCTGTAAACCAAGAATAACCAAGATATAATCGTAAGACAGTTAAGATGGCCGCTGCAATTTTATTTTCTCTTAAAAATTTATTAAACATAAATGATTCCGCCTTTCAAAATTTATTTGTTCTTTATATTTACACTATATTCCTTTTTTCGGATAAACAATATGGGTGTAGTGACAAGTTCACACTTTGTTTGAAATGTTATGGCGAACTTTTGAACGGCCACAGTTGCACTAAAATGACAAGGTTATCTCTGAAACGACCGATTTTTTGGAACCTATTTTGCTTACCTTCGTCTTAGGGTGCCTGACACCAAAGTAATCCCAGCTGTGCATCAGCTGGGATCATGTATGTTTGAAAAAATTCCGCCGAGATATTCGGCATGTTCAAGATATTGGAACACAAAGTCGGCCAATGACATTGGGATTTCTGTATCTTCTACCCAATAATCATAACTGGTTGCGATGGTCTTCTTGATTAGATCGTTATTAAGCCAATACGGGGCCAGTGGATGATCAAAGCCGGCAAGGATTGCAGCAATTTCCTCGGTTGTGGTTATCTTAGACACCTTCTTAGAAAAATGTTCTTTTCACCTCTTCTAATCTATGTGATTATCTTCCCCAAAAACACACAAAAAAGGCTTGGAGTTTTCCTCCAAGCCTTGTTCTTAACGCAATACTCGTGCTGCAGTTGTAAATTTAGACGGATTATACGCAGAAATCTTTACTACATCACCTGTTTGTGGTGCATGGATATACTTCCCACCGCCGATATAGATACCAACATGGTGGGCAGGGTTACCCCTAAATACTAAATCACCTTTTTGTACATTATAAGTAGAAATGCTAGTTCCTACATCCTGCTGGTCACGAGAGACCCTCGGAAGGGAAATACCAATATGACGGAACACATATTGGGTGAACCCTGAACAGTCAAACCCATTTGGAGTTGTTCCTCCCCAAACGTATTTAACACCCAAAAATTGTTTAGCATAAGAGATTAACGCATCGGCATCTCCTGAATTAGTCACTGTTTCTTTCGGTGTATCAACGGATTTCGCTGGTTTTTTCACTGATTTTTTCACCGGTTTTTCCACCGGAGATTCTTGTTTTGGTTGCGCTGGGCTTTCAGGCGCTTGTTGATTTGCACTTTCTTCCGCTGCTTGACGTGCTCTTTCCTCAGCTGCAACTCTCTCTTGTGCTTCACGTACTGCTCTTGCTTGTGCTTCTTGACGTGCTTTATCTTGTGCACTTTTCAGTGTTTTTTGATTAGCAAGTTGCGCTAGTTGTTGATTTAAGGTATTTTTTGATTCTGCCAATACGGTTTTAATTTCGGCCTTATCTGCTTCAATCTGCTTTTGTTCAGAAACTAAGTCACTTTGGCTCTTTTTTAATTGCGCCAATTCGTTTTCTAACTTTTGCTCCGCACCTAGTAAGTTTTCCTCTTTTTTAGCTAGCGTCTTCATGATATCTGTATTATTATCAAGAATTTGCATAATAGCTGTAGAACGAGTTAGTAACTGTGAAAAGCTTTCAGAAGAAAGAATGAACTCAGCATATGTGATCATCGGCTGCTGACCTTGCTCCTGCATTGTTTTCAATCTTGCAGTATAGTAGTTTTTGTTCGTCTCTAAATCCTTTTTGGCTTTTTCAATGTCTGCCTTCGTTTTTACGATTTGACCTTGTTGGACTTTAATATCATTGTTTAGTTGTTTGCTTTTCTCCATACCAATGACGATACGGTCGTCAAGTTGTTGAATCTTTGTTTCTATCTCTTCAATTTGATTTTGTGTTGCGGTTATTTGTCCTTCAGTCTCATTGATTTGTTCTTGAGTAACAGTTGGACTTGCAAAAGTCGGGGTTGCTTGAAAGATCGTCGATAATAGAGCTACCATTACCGAATATATTACTAGTTTCCGTTTCATTCCTATTCTCACCTTTTCCAAAAGTAAATTTTTCCGTTTTATATATTTATAGTTTAAGTTTCCAAGAGAATAATAACAATGGAACTAGGGAAAATGTAATGAATTTGTAATGTTATGTAGAATAATTATAGAAAAAGTCGAAAAAAACGTCTGGTTTCGTGAAAGATTCTTAATTTCCGCCTACCAAAATTCCATATATTAAAAAACCACAAAAAAAAACCGCCCAATTGAGCGGTCAAAGATGGTCGTTACTTGGCTGTGTTAAACTTGTCTGTTGATTTCCGTTCCAGGCACTTCGCTTTCCGCGGGCGTGCCGGGGAGCCTCCTCGTCGCTTTGCTCCTGCGGGGTCTCCCCTGCCCCGTACTCCCGCAGGAGTCTTCGTGCCTTCCACTCCAATCAACAGAGTGTCAAAATCAATAATAACCTTTAACACAGCCTTCTAAACGTTTCAGACAAAATTCTGTGTCGTATTATTTCTACTAAACCGATAAATCGCAATCAAGAAAAAGGCGGCGGCAAAGGCAAATAGGATAATGAAATTCATATACAGGCCGCTCATCGCATTTCCTTCCTGCAGCTTTGTTAACGTATCCAAGGTCCAGCGCTGCGGCAGGAAATCAGCAATTTTTTGCAGGGATTTGGGCATTACTTCCACCGGCCAGAAACAGCCGGAAAGCATGACAGTCGGTGTGATAATTAAATTTTGCAAAGCACCAGCGGCACTGCGGCTGTTAGAAAAAGAAACAATCACTAAAGAGATCCCGACTGATATTAATGAAAACAGTAACATCACAAAGGCTGCGGACCAAAACGACATGTTCATGCCAATATGAAAGACGCCTTTCATGATGGTTAACGTAATAACTACCTGGATCGTCATTACAATCATGTTGACCACAATATTGGAGAAAATGTATTTCCGCGCATTAATCGGTGTCGATAACAATCGAAAATAGGTGCGGCTTTCTTTTTCCAACAGTATGATTTCCGCCATATTCCCGGCTGACATTAACATGATCATGATCAAGAAGCCAATTGTTTGGTTGGTCATGTTCTTATTTTTCGAACCGTCTTCTAGAGAATGAGTCGTGAGCTTATAGTTCGTCTGCTGAAAATCGCTATACATCTGCTCAAACTTTTGTTGATTTCCGCCCGCCACATAACTGATCGTCGCGATATTATCGATATACTGATGCAAATACGATTTCACGTAAGCGGTAATGGCTGCCCCCTTGATGGAGGTCAATTCGATATGGTCAGGCTTCCCTGCTAAGACACTGTCTGCATACCCTTTTTCAAAGGTAATCACACTATCTAATTTCCCAGAAGAGATTTTATCCTGGACTTGCCCAGCAGCAATCATTGAAATCTCGACATTCTCCAATCCCTTTAAAAAGTCGATGGTATCCGCAGTGATCACGCTTTTGTCCTCTTGAACAATCCCGACATGCAGGATTGTTTTTTGATCACCGCCATAGACGAGCAGGGCAACGAGGATCCCAATTAACGGCATACACAGGTACATAATAATGTTTTTCTTTTTCCGAAACGTTACACGGAGTGTGTTCTGAATTAACCAGAGGATATCCTTCATTATATTCCCTCCCGTCGTTGCAATGAAACGATCGCTACAAGCAAGAATAGCAGCGCCCCGGATAGATTGATGGTGAGCGTCGGAATGGCCGCCGCAAAATCATTCGCGTAAATAATCTTCGTCACCGCTGTATTCATCCAAGTCAGCGGTGAGAGATCAGTGATTAATTTAAAAATACCCTCAGGATTCTCAATTTTAAAATAGGCTCCCCCAAAAAAGGACGATAATTGAACAAATAACATGATAATTACCTTTGGACCCGCACTCGTTTTTGACAAGAAACTAACGCCAATCCCCATGCTGACCGCAAACACCACTTCTGTTAGGAGAACCAGGAATACCAAGCCTAAATGATCGCCCCAATTTGCTTTGAAAATGAGTTTGCTAAAAAGGAGGACCAGAACGATACAAATGCTGTTACTGACAAGACTCCCGAGCACTTTTCCTATGAAAATTTCACTCTTTAAAACCGGTGAAGCGATTAGCCGGTCACCCGTCTTTCGTACACGTTCGCTCACAATTAACGAACTAGCCGACATCGCCCCGTACAGAATAATCATCGTCGTGATTACAATCGCATAATAATCCATGGAACCAGGCTGCTGATCGGGAAGCAGGGAGGTCTCCTTAATAAAATCCGCCGGCTTCTCACGTGTAAAGGCACTCTCCAGCTTTTCCGGTGCCACCTTTATTATCTCCGATGTGATATTGTATTGATCGACAAACGAGGCGAGCATGCCTTGAAGGATAGTCCCTTCAATACTGGTTCCATTATTAACATAGAGCTGAATTCCTTGATCCGTTACTTCGACATAGCCATCATAGGTACCCTGCTTTACTTCTTTTTCGCCATCCGTAGAACCGGCTGCTTTTGTAAAATGAAGCCCCGATTTTTCGACTTCATTAATAAAATGAGGAAAAAACTCACCGTTCGTTGTATCTTTATATAAAACATCGATATCATCGACAATGAGACTGGTTGTAAATGTGTTCGACAATGCCGTTCCGAGGACCAACATTAATAAAATCGGAAAAAGTAACATGAAAAACAACGTTCGGGTATCCCGGAAGTCTGTTTTAATTCCCTTCCAGGCGATATTGAGTATATTCAAAGTGAATCCCCCTTATTGGTCACGCAAATTTCTGCCCGTTAATGTTAAAAATACCGTCTCCAAGTTTGGAGCTTTTTCTTGTAAGGAGCGGATTTCCATGTGGCTGCTCATAAAGTGTTCAATGATTTTGTTTAGGTTATTGACCCCGGTATCGGAGTTAATTTTAATCATGTGTTCATCCACGGAAACAGCTTCGACACCATGAATGCTTTTAATCGCTGCTAGGTCCACTTTTTCCGTCGATTTGACCTCAATCCAAACGTCCTTCGTATTAGTAATAATCGATTTCAGCTGCTCCTTCGTTCCTTCGGCAATGATTTTTCCATGATCAATAATCGCTATCCGTGAGCAAATCTCTTCGACTTCTTCCATATAGTGGCTCGTGTAAATGATGGTACAGCCCATTTCGTTTAACTTACGGACCGACGTAAGAATATAGTTCCTGGATTGCGGGTCAATCCCGACCGTTGGTTCATCCATAATGATCAGCTTCGGACGGTGGGCAATCGCACAGGCGATATTGAGGCGCCGTTTCATCCCGCCCGAAAAACTCTTCGGATAGCTTTTATGCTTATCCTGGAGACCAACAAATTCAAGGGCCTCCTCGACTCGCTCATTGAGTTCAGCACCACGCAGACCGTAAAGTCCCGCAAAGAATTTCACATTTTCATAAGCGGTCATATCCTCATAAATAGCCAGATCCTGTGGAACCATGCCAATATTCATTTTGGCCAGGCGGCTGTATTTGGCACTATTTTTACCTAGTATGTTAATCGTCCCTTCATTGCTGCGGAGCAGGCCCGCAATCATATTAATCGTCGTACTTTTCCCAGCTCCATTGGCGCCAAGAAAACCAAAGATTTCACCTTCGGCCACAGATAAACTCATATTATCAACTGCAATAAAATCAGCGAATTTTTTCGTTAAATTCTTAATTTCTAAAACATTCATCCTCTCACCCCTAATTCGTTTGTCTGCTTCCAGTATATAGAAAAAGAATGAACGCGCATAAGTGCAATCGTTCATTCTTTTCATATGAGAATATTCATATTTTCAGCGTGAGATGTTCATGTGATCCTCATGTGCCCAACGGAAGAAGAGTGGTGACGGAAAAACCATTCGTGCTATCGACGATGATCTTTCCATTGACGGCAGCCGTCCGCTCTTCCATTCCAATAATGCCTAGACCTTTTTTGATCATCTCCGTTCCCGCTCCATTATCCTTCACTTCAACTCGAATCATTTTATTCAGGATCTTCAGATTGACCGATACTTGCGTGGCATAAGAATATTTCATCGCATTTGTCAGTGCTTCCGTGACATTTTCATGGATGATTTTCCAATGAATTGGTGCGATGATATCTAGATTGCCTTCATGGGTAAGGACCGTTTTGATTGTCTGTTTGGCATTAAAATCATCTACCAGCAACTTCAAGCGGTGAATCCCCACCTGTTCTGTCGGCGGTTTCATATTTTTTAAGGTCAGGCGGATGTTTTCAATCCCCTCTTTTGAAATATTGATGGCATTTTGGAGGAGCTCGGTGGCTTTATGTTGATCTGTTTCCACCAGCCGTTTTGCCGCTTCCATTTGAAAAAGAGCACCCGTCATCGAGTGGCCAATTTTATCATGGATTTCTTGTGAAATTCGATTGCGCTCCTCTAATTTAAAGGTGTATTCTGACTGGCGGATGTATTCGCTATTTTCATGAATATGTTTGGTTAGTTTCTGGAGCTGCTTTCGCATCTCATCTTTTTGCACTTCATTTTTCTCTAGTTTCTCTCCATAAATGGACGTGATTGAAAAAATCATAAATGAAAGACAAGCGGCTAAGCCATAAATAGGCTGCAGCCACGCTTTCATATAGAGGATGGGAAGCAAAGATAACAATAAAACCACAAGTTTCTTATCGATAAAACTGGCCGCAAGCTCGATAATTGTAAGTGGCAACAGCAAATAAAACAATGGATTTACGATTAGATAAGCCACTGTCAAAATACCAATGGACAGGACATGCAGAACCTTTTTAACGGTATGATTTTTAAAAAGATAGAGTGTGATATTGGCGCAAAAATAAACCAAAAACGCAAGAACCACCCAGGAGATATGGCTGACATTGACCTGCGCACATTGAATCGCGATATATACAAGCAAAATCATCTTCGTAATAATAATCCAAATTTCCATCTTAATCGATTTTCCCGGTGAGGTAGTAAATCGCGATTTGAGTGCGATGCTCTAGACCTGTCTTTCCTAAAATAGACGTGATGTAATTCGCGACTGTCCCTTCTGAGATAAATAATTCCTTAGAGATGGCTTTATTGGAATATCCCTTCGCAATTAATGAGAGGATATCACGTTCCCGCTCGGTAAACTGGGTGAGGTCAATCTTTGTTTCAGCTCCATTATTGACCGGAGACAAATTGGATTTTATTTTTTCAAAAATGACATCCTGAAGAATGCTGTTTCCGTGGAACACACTCTTCATTGCATCCCGGATTTGTTCCGGATCATTATTTTTTAACAAATAGCCTTTTGCCCCATTTTTAATGGCATCAAGAATATATTCATCATCATCAAAGGTCGTTAAAATAATCGGCTTAGTGCTTGTTTGCTCGGCAATCAGCTTCGTTGCTTCCACTCCGTTCATATTGGGCATGCGAACATCAAGCAAGGCAAGATCAACTTCATGGGCGAGACAGTAATCGACTGCCTCTTTTCCATCACTCACGGTGTCGAGCACGGTAAATTCTTCGTATGTAGATAAAATAATTTTCAGGCCTTCCCGAATAAATGAGTTATCATCTGCGATGATGACCTTTATTTTCATACGTTAACAACCCCCTCCCCCATTTACATCATTTACCTATTATAGCAAGAAATAAGATCATGATTGAATAGGATTAGACATTAAATTCTTGCAGCCTTATCCTATAGAGACTGCCCGCATTAGTAGATCTAAGTAAAAAAAGCGTACAAGATCCCAACAGAGAGGACTTGTACGCTTTTTTTACTGGGATATGATTATGATTCTAGTTGCTTTCATAGTATTAGCTAAACCCAAAATAATTACTCAAGCAGAAATCTTCGTAAATAACCCCATTTGTAAGTTAATTAACTTATCAAGTCTTTCGCTTAGCTTTACAGTTTCCACTGAATTTAAACCTTCCGATAGCCCCACTCCTATCATTTTATTTCTCAAATTTTCGATTTGTACAAAAAGATCGTCGTTATTCATCATCACTAAACTCCTTAATATATGAACTATGTACTTAAAAGTTTATCAATTGAAAGCGCCTACAAGTAACTAGTTTTCGTCATCAAATATCGACATTATTAACTATCATCACGTTGTTTATGACACCTACTCCTAAATTGTTCCTCGGAATATGCCGAAAAGTTGGTAACTTTGTGCAAAAAAGTTCACATTCTTGACAAATAATCCAGAATAAGAAAAAAATCTGTGTTTTCGCTCCTTAACTTTGGGTAAGTATAGCGCTAATTCCATTATGTATTCTCGTTATTCCAAGAGCCGTATGATCCCATAAAATCTTTTCAATGGTTTCCCATTGATGATCTTCACATCGAATTATTAAAACAATTTCTGCTGTGATGCCTTTTCCTCCTCGCTGCTTATTTTTGACAAGGAGTATTTTAATGAAAAAGCCCAAAAGTAACCCGCTGACCGCACCAATAATTCCCCAAATAATCGGCCCCCATTTTAGAACATATCCGTAAATGGCACCGAGCAGCATAAAACAAGTTCCCAGCATCGCAGCACCGTCAAACAAACTCAAACCATCCGCCCGGTGGATCGTATCAAATAACTGCCTTGGCTCCGAACGTTTATCAAGCGGGGCAGCGAGAATCTTTTCTTTAGGTATCCCCTTTTGTTCGATCGCAGAGATAGCTAACTCAATAAATAAGGAATTCTCGAAAGTGGCTATGACATACACCTGATTAACACTCACTTTCTATAGAGGAAAAATAAAGTCTTTACTTTGATATCTTTGCCGTAGAAATTTTGACATTTCTTTTTCACACAATTTGTTGTGCTCAATGGCAGAAGCATAAGAATCATAAATAATGAAAAAGTAAATCGAAGGAAAATACAAAGCCCATTGCATATCTAATATTTCTTTAGCATGAGCAAAATTTCCAGTCATCGAGGCATGGATGGCATGTGGAATATGCCCCAAATACGTGATCGCCACGGTATAAACAAAAATAAAGAACCCCGTAATAACATGATGGAGATATAGATGACCAAGACCAGGAAATAAAGCGGACCAGATCAACGCATTGATAGGTTTTCGTTTATCTAAAAAGTTCGTGTCCCATGTTCCCATTTTTATGTTTAAGATTGGCGCGTCCTCGCGGTCGGCCAAGACATACTGCTTATTGAGATCAATAGTTGTCCGATAGCTATCCCAAATACCAAACATGTAAATCGCCAGATACAGAATTAACCACCGATTATCCAGAACATCTTTTGCCTTTTCAAATTCACCTATTAACGTATATAAAATGCCAAGGTTCACTTTCGCTTGTTCGTTTATGAAAGTCTCCCAAAGAATAAGAATATAGCCAGCCATGTAGCGATGCAGCATGATATGACCAAACCCGGGATAGGAGAAGGAAAAGAAAGCGGTAATCCAAGGATTCTTTAAATGTAATTGTCCCGTTGTAAATTGGGAAAGATATGATCGCTGCCTTCGAAACGGAGGTATTTGATTCACTTGTTGTCCTTTCCCCCTTCAAAAAACATATGTCTCAGCTAGTGTTTACAAATAATGTCATAAATATCCATACCCAGCTGGAATTAGCCAATTTCCAAAAAGAGTGTACAATAGGTTTATGTTCATGAAAGGTTGGGATGAAGGAAGATGGTTTGGAAGATTAATAGTTCAAGAAAAGAACAAGTGGATCGTTTTGGGGTAGTGATTGAAAAGGTCATTGTCCCAAACGGGGAGGAAAGGAATTTTTCCTATTTAGATTTTGCAAAGGGCGTCTGTATCCTTCCTATCACGGCGGATAAAGAAATCATTTGTCTAAAACAATATCGCCATGCGATTAAAAGCTGGGAATGGGAATTGCCCGCTGGAATGATTGACAACGCAAACGATGCTCCCATCGAAACGGCGAAAAGAGAATTGGAAGAAGAGACTGGTAATACAGCTGACTATTGGCTCGATTTAGGCAGTTTTTATCCGTCACCTGGCTCTACCAGCGAGGAAATTTATTTATTCGCAGCTACCGGCCTTCACGCTGTCGAGCAACGACTGGAAAGCAGCGAACAAATCGAATTACATAAATTGACGATGCACGAAGTGAAGTCTTTAATTGAAAAAGGCGAATTCAAGCATGGCGCTGGACTTGCTGCGGTATTAAGATATATGTTGATTACGGATAATCGGTAATTAATGATCATCAATAAGAAGTAACAACCCATTGCCGTTACTTCTTATTGATGTTATATCGCTTTTTCCCCTTTAACCCCATTGATCGAATAGCTGACTGTGATCTCTGCATTCAAGGAATGGGAGACGGAGCAGTATTTGTCTTTCGACAATTGTATCGCCCGGACCACTTTATCTTCAGGCAGCTCTCCGTCTAACGCATAATGAATATTAATCGTCGTAAAGCTCTTCGGATGCTCCTCGGCACGCTCTCCTTTTACATCCATTTGAAATGCGGATGGCTCAAGACGCATTTTGTTCAAGATCGAGATAATATCAATCCCCGTACAGCCGGCAACCGCCTCTAGCAGCAGCTCCGTCGGTCTTGGACCGGAATTCTCCCCGCCCACTTCTGGTGCCGCATCCATAATAAATTCATGCCCGGTGGGGGTGACCCCCGAAAATGCCATTTTCCCTTTCCAGTTTATTGATAAATCCATACACATCCCCCTTTCATTAATTTATTTTTACCCATGAATCACTTCCTTATTTTACATTTTTTCATGGTGAACGATTAGTAGTTTTGATTTGTTATTTTACGAATACATTCAAGTCATATCACTAGTAATCTAGTTCAGTTCCAACTATTATTTGTTTTTTTACTAGATGTTTGAAAGAAAGGAATTGAATAAAAGATTCTTAGATTTGCTTCTTTATGACAAAATGAGCAGGTGCAATGATAATTATCAACTTTAACAACATGAGGAACTTCCAGTCCTTTGAGTGCTTCCCTTACATGTTTTTTACAAACAAACACGATGATACCTACTTTCAGCAAATTTCCTTAATGCCATTCAGGATAATTAAATTCAACTCCATTAACTTCATATCAATTTATATATATTTGAGTAGGCCGTTTAATACTGACTTTACACTTGGTGCTTTACTCAGTGATTAATCACAGCCCTTAATTGATAATCATTATCAATACCTAATATAAATAATAATTGAAAATGATTATCAACGTCAACAATAAAGAGCGAATTTTCAGCTATTTTTAAAAAATATGCTCTTCCTCACTCAACGCTGCTTTCATATCCTTTTCTTAGTAATAGGGATATTGATCTATCCACACGAAAAATACCTAGTACTTTTCACCGGTTGACGAAGGCATTCGTTTAAACGATAATGATAATCGTTATCACTGATAATTATTATCAATAATCAGAGGAGGTTATTATGTTTATTCAATTTTTAAAAGAAAACCGTTATGTGTCACCGCTGCTTACAATTCTTCGTCTCTATCTTGGTTGGCAGTGGGTAACTGCTGGTTGGGGAAAAATCTCTAGTGGAAAATTTGATGCCAGCGGCTTTATGATTGGAGCCATTAAAAACATGTCTGGAGAACACCCTGCTGTTCAACCTTGGTGGGGGAATTTTTTAAGTGAGGTAGCATTACCATATGTGGATCTTTTTAATATATTAGTTCCTTGGGGCGAATTTTTAGTAGGTCTCGGATTAATTTTGGGTATTTTCACGTCATTTTCTATAATAATGGGTCTTACGATGAACTTTGCTTATATGTTATCTGGAACAACCAGTACAAATCCTCAAATGGTTTTACTGGGATTGTTTATTTTAATCGCTGGAATAAATGCTGGGAGAATTGGATTGGATCGCTGGTCCATGCCATTGTTAAGAAAAATATTAATTAAAAAAGCAGACAAAGAACAATTTCCCCAGGGTGCTTAAGTTTTTATGAAGGTAATCTAGGAGAATCCAAAAGCAAAAAGGGCCTGACAATGGAAACCTTTTTTTCCCGCCTTTTTTATTTGGCTGCATTAAACTAGTCTGCTGATTTCCGTTCGTTCCAGGCGGCTTCGCTTTCAGCGCCTGCGGGGTCTCTCCTGTCCCGTACTCCCGCAGGAGTCTTCGTAGCCTGAAACGAAGGTCAACAGTGTGCAAAAATCACCATTATCCTTTAACACAGCCTTCCAAAAAGAAAAGGAACTAGTTTTATAGTTCCTTTTCCTATACTGGCTACTCCCATGAAAAATACTCTGCCTTTTACTGATCGATGCCTTCCTTATTCACTTCTAAAAAATCAATAATTTCTTTCTTCACGGGAATCGAGTGTTGCGCTCCCTTCCGTGTAACAGTGATTGCTGATGCAGCTGTAGCAAACAATAGGGCGTCCTTTGTATCCTGTCCAGATGCTTTAGCGGATGCAAAAGAACCGATAAACGTGTCTCCGGCTGCTGTTGTATCAATTACGTTCACTTTAAATCCATTTGTAATAATCCTGCCTTCTTCCCTTGAATAATAGTGCGATCCTTGCTCACCAAGCGTTAAAATGACTGACTTTACTCCTTTTTCAATCAGCCAATTAATCGCCCGCTCTTGTTCCTTCTCTGTGTCAATACGTATACCAGTGACCACTTCCATTTCGGTTTCATTTAAAATAAGAAAATCAATGAACGGAAAAACATCGATAGGAATCTCCAATGCTGGGGCTGGATTAAAATACGTTTGGACATTATGCCTTGCAGCTTCTTTTAGAACAAATAGGGTGGTTGCTAACGGTACCTCATTTTGTAATAAAAGAATATCCACCTCTTCTAATAACTGCAGCCTCTTTTCTACATCTATTATCGAGAGTTTTCCATTAGAGCCTTCCGATAAGATAATCGTATTTTCTCCAGACTCGTCAACGGTGATAAAGGCCATTCCTGATGTTCCGTCTTTTTTGATAATTTCACTTGTATCGACATTTGATTTCTCTAACGAAGCGACAAGCTCCAAACTAAACGGATCCTTCCCAACGGCACCCAGCATCGTCACTTGACCACCTGCTAATGCAGCAGCCACCGCCTGATTGGCCCCTTTTCCTCCTGGTGAGTAATCCGTCCCCTGCCCTTTAATGGTTTCACCTGGAAGCGGGTGCTTTGCAACCCGATTAACAATATCCATATTTATACTTCCAACGACGAGAATATTCATTGTTATCCGCCCCATTGCTGATTCATTTGGTTACTACTATAAAAACGGTAGTATATTATTTTTTCATTCTATCATTATCTATAAAGCTAAAAACTTCTTAAACTTCGACAAAAATCGGGCGGGAATGAAAGGAGTTTATCTGTTGTGGGAAAGGATCGCGCTGATTTGTGACCGTTCCCTTTGAAAAAGGAGGCTGACGGTAATGATTAGTAGTTATTCGTGACCGTTCTGATTGAAAAAAGCCATCGACGGGAATGATTAGCACTTATTTGTGACCATTTCCATGGAAAAAAGCCCTTATCGGTCACGATTAGGGCTTTTATTGCAGTTGTTAAAATTAATATCTCTCAAGTAATTCTATGATTACTTTATATGTAGATGCCGTGTCCATGTAGGCATATCTACCTTTCCCATTCCAGAAGTTACCTCTCTGAATGACGGGATAGCCCATGTCCTCTAGTAATCTCATCTTTTCCTCCATGTCATCGACCACGAAGGAAATATGGTGAACCCCTTCGCCATATGTTTCAAGGTGCTTTTTCCACGTGCTTGGTGAATCACCCGGCTCGATTAATTCTAGTTGAAGTAATGGGGTATTGATAAACATGTATTTGGAGTCAGCCTCCGTTGGCTTTCCTTCAAAAATAACCTGTGTAAGCTCACTTGGGCCAGATTGAATCACGGGTGGCTTTTCGACACCTAGTAACTTGCAGTACGCATCAGCTGCAGCGTCCAAATCTCTCACAACAATGGCCAGCTGCTCAACTTTATTGGTTCCTAACAAGGGAGTGAATACATCTGCAGCAGGTGCCGTATCTCTCGGCTCAGCACTTTCTAGTAGCTCCATGAGTGTCTTATGACTATTTAACGTTTCCACATATACATATCTTCCATCACTAGATGTAAATTCCCCGCTTTGCAGCAACGGAAATCCGTTCTCTTCAAAAACAGGCAGCTTCTCTTTAATGGAGTCCACATCAAAAGCGATATGATGGATTCCTTCCCCCGCCGTATCCAAAAATTCGCGCATGGTGCCAGGTTCGGTGTCCGGTTCAATCAATTCGATCTGTACGGTTGGTGTGTTTAAGAACACGAGTTTACTACGGGAATCGGTTGGCTGACCGCGAAAGACCACTTTAGAAACATCACGGTCGCCTGTTAGAAACCACTTCGGTGCCGGGATCCCCAGAAGTTTCGCAAATGCTTCGGAAGCCTGCTCTATATCACGAACAACGAATGCAATTTGATTAATGACGTTATTTCCAGCTAACGGCTTTAATTCTGTCAATGATTTTTCGGTCATTTATATTCCCCCAGTTTTTCATGCTAATATCAACCTAGTCCGCGAACGGCCAAGCCTCCATCACTTGAAATCACTTCACCTGTAATTGCGCGGGCCTGATCGGAAGCGAGCAGGAGATAGGCTCCGACATGATCTTCCGATTGCATCGCAATTTGGAGTGGATTCCGTTTCTTTATACTCTTCTCTTTTGTCTCATTATCGACGGTTTTTACAAAAGGCTGCAGCGGCGGAATGACATGAAGCGCGGTTAACGTTCCTCCAGGCGCGACCGCATTGACTCGAATGTCGGGTGCTAATTCAAACGCAAGTTGTCGCATTAACCCAATTTGGGCATGCTTGCTCGCCGTATACCAAACACCGCCCCCATCTGGATAAAAACCGGCCCCAGAAACGGTGAAAATCATGTTCCCGGCTGTTTTCTTCAGCTCCGCAGTGGCCGCTTTTGCCCCATTGAAATATCCCTTCACATTGATCGTAAATAGGAGGTCATAGGCCGCAGACATCGCTTCCGGAGTGACATTTTCAAATTTGGCGAATCCATCGAATACACCGGCATTCGCCACAAACACATCTAATTTTCCATAGGTTTCAACTGCTGTTTGTACGGCTCGCACATGGTCTTCATAGACGGTCACGTCACCTTCAATGCATTGAACCTGTTCTCCAAATTGCTGTTTGAGCTCATTTAGTCCGGCTAGTGACCGATCAAGAATGGTGACAACCGCACCTTCTTTCACAAATGCCTCAGTGACAGCTTTTCCAATCCCGGAGGCACCTCCGGTCAAATAGACTGATTTTCCTGTGAGTTGAGCCATCATGGTGCTCCTTTCTACTTTAGCTACTATACAAAAATAGCCAGATTCCTAGTATTTAATGTCGTTTGATCCACAATGAATACCCGCTTAGATAGCTTCCATTCCCCATCCACAAAGGTAAATTCATCTTGCCGTTCGCCAGAGATTAGATCGTGATGGATATCCGTACTGCGGCTGCGGTAGATGGTTAAATAACTGTGGACGACTGCCTTTTCATTCGGAACGTACTCGATGAGGCGCACGTTATTGACTGACCTCCGTGTCCGCGACGGCGGTATCTCAGCCCAAGCGTAATCGGTTTTTAAACGGTCAACGCGGATTTTCAATAATTCAATATCATCATCAAACGCAAACATATCTAAGGAGTAATCAGGGCGCTCAATCCCTTCCTTATTGACCCGCACCGGCATTTGATAAGAAATGTCCGGATGAAGGAGGTTAAACCAGCCATCAAAATCAATATCATCAAGGAACTTTGCCTCTTCATACAGCCATTGTTCAAATTCATAAGTTGCCAGCATTTTCTCTAAACTCATACATGACTCCTCCCATCTTTCATACGTATTTCAAAAAGGCCCTCATACATCAGGTCGTCATTAGATCGAGCCAGTAACGATAAAAGTTCCGTTGATTGGCCTCCGTGAATTTATCATCAAAAACCACACCAGGTCCTACAAAGTCTCCGACAGGTTGACGATGTAACCCCATCGTATAATTAAAGGTCAATTGTTTCACTAAAGGCATTGTCCCAGTGGCAGCCGCGGTAATATCCGTAAATACCTCTGTATCATCCTGTTCAAAGATACCAGACGGACTGAAGGTTAATATAAACGACTCACGAGAACGCTTTTTCCAATCAAGTGATGCATTTTTCTCGACTAAAAACCAAGTAATGACCTCCATTTTGTCGACACCCACCGGCCTCCATAGACGAACCGAAGTATTCGAGATCAACTGGCCCTTTACCTTTGTATGAGAAATTAAGAAGGAGAGGTTCGGAAAAATATTTCCAATCATATTTTTTAAATTGGACAAGACGTCATATTGTTCTTCGCTTAAATTGGATTTATATTCATCTTTCAGCTCTTCAGGGAAAGCAAAATCCGGATTCGGTGTCCCAAGATTTAAGCCATGTCCATGGCTAGTATGGATTTGATACCCTTTTTTGGAATAGGTTGCACTTGGAACCATTCCCAATTTAACAATCGACCCATGCGTCACCATCGTATGGTAGGAATCACCGACAAAATTGTCTGCACCAATTTTCCAGTTCGATTGAATAATAAACCGTTGCGGCGGCCCGACCACTTCCATTTCGGCACGTCCCACTAAAATATCAAGATACCATTTAAAATCACCTAGAAAATCTTCTAATGATTCTGCCTCGTCATTCCATGTACCAAAGATCAGGCCTTTGTAGGTTTCGATTCTGACTTTATGAAGCCCTAAACCCGTTTTATCAAAGCCTTCACCGTAAATATCCTTTTGGAGCGGTACGCCGACACAATCGCCATTGTTTTTAAAATTAAAGCCATGATATGGACAGGTAAAGGAAGATTTATTACCGGCATCCGCACGGCAAAGCTTCATGCCGCGATGGGTACACATATTATAGAGGCCGCGAATTTCACCATCAGCACCGCGTGTAAGAATGACAGAATAACCCGCTACATCTCTCGTAATGAAATCATTTTTATTGGGGATTTCCGATTCATGACCAATAAACAACCAGGTTTTTAAAAATACCTTCTTATGTTCAATGTCATAAATCTTTGGGTCGCCTAAAAGCGAGGCAGGAATGGAGCCCTCTTCTGGTCGAACGGATTCGATTAAGTATTCAATGGCTTCTTTTTGCGACATTTCTTCAAGATTGATGTTCGTTTTAATCATAGGCCTATCCCCCTAATTTTTCTCATATTCACAGGAGAATGAGATCAACTCTTCGGGTTCCCCCTGTTTTTTTACTATTATAAAATTATTTTATCATTATCCCACTTTAACAACCGCATCTTTATTTTTCAAAACAGACAACACACTCAGCGCAGCCAAGTAACTTGTCTTCGGATTATTCGGCATTGGATCATTTTCCACTTGTAGTGATAGTTTTCCGAAAGATCCTGTCGCCTCAATGGAATGACTATTTTTCCTCACGGTTGGATCAGAGATAATTTTCACACCAGTTTGTTCTGGACCCAGCCCCGCCAAAGACAAAATAATCGATACATTAATATTCTTCGGGAATAATTCAATTGCTTCATTTGCCGAGCCTTCGAACATCACTTGTTCTCGGTCAGCAGGTGCTCCAGGCAATGCTTGCGGCGGTTTCCTTGTAATAATCGAAACCGATTCTAGTTCGCCTATCGATTTAGCTGCTTTCAAGACATCCAAGCCTCCGATGGCCCCTGCAGGTAAATGGATTCTCGTGCCGCTTGCTTGACAGATTCCTTCAAGTTCCCTATAAAAATCCACATCGGCCAGGGCACCCACACTGCTTAACACTAAATCTTTTCCCTTTGCCAGAATAGAAGCCGCATGGTCTTTCACCACTTCAATGGTCGCAGCTTCAATCACTACGTCAATCGCAGGATCTTCGATTAACAGTTGAACATCATGATAATTTGCTGTATCAAACTCAGCAGCAAGCTGCTCTGCCGTTTGATTGTTCTTTGTATAGAGGCCGACAATTTTACCATCCGGAAGAAGTCCTTCGATATTGATGCGTTGAAGAAGGAACTTGCCAATATTTCCTCCCCCAATTAACCCTATTCTCATCCCGACTCCCCCTTAGTTAGCCAAACCATATGAATCTGCGAAATATTCGAGCCCGCAATGCCTTGTTTCACGAGAAAGACCGCTTTCCTTTAATCCAGGGAAATCAAGATGAAGGTCTTGGAAAACCGTATGATTATTATGAAAAACAGCCCCTGCTTCCAACCGGTCCGCTAACTTCACGGCCAATGCTTCATCCTCTGTCCAAACAGACGCCCTTAAACCAAATTCACTGTCATTAGCTAGTCGTACGACCTCATCCACATCTGAGAACGGTAAAATCGGAATCACCGGACCAAATTGTTCCGCACGCACAATTTCACTGGATTGCTCGACTCCAGTAATAATCGTTGGTGCAATAAAATAACCTTGTTCCCACGATTCCGGGTCGAGCTGAATTCCGCCCGTAATCACATTTGCTCCTGCATCAGCGGCCCGTTTGATCAAGCCGTTTACATAGTCATATTGGGATTTGTTATTTAATGGACCCATTTCGACATCCGGTTGAATTCCATTGCCCACTCGAATGCGGCTGAATTCCTTCGTTAATTTTTCTACGACCTCTTCATAACGTGATTCATGCACATAGATCCTTTTAATAGCGGAGCACACTTGCCCTGCCGCACGAAGAACACCAAACCGGAGACGCTTCACCGCCTCATCATCAAAATTCGCATCAGCAAGAAGAATCGCTGCATCATTCCCGCCCAGTTCCATATATAATTTTTTGACGGTCCCGGCAGCAGCGCGCATAATTTCTTTGCCTGTTTCGGTACTGCCAACGAATGCAATCGTGCGCACCCGCGGGTCGGAACAAAGTGCATCCCCAATCACACCGCCCGAACCTGTCACGATATTAATGACCCCAGCAGGAAAATAGGAAGCGACCACTTTTAAAAACGTCATAATCGTTAAAGGGCAACTCGTTGCGGGCTTCACCACGACGGTATTTCCAGCCAGCACCGCAGGAATAACTCGCTTAAAGGTAAGAATCAGCGGGGAGTTCCACGGAGAGATAATTGCTGCTACCCCGCGTGGACGCTTGCGGATCTGCACCTTTTGACTCCCTGGCAGGCTCTCCGGCTTCCACCATTCAAGAAGTTCGTCTGCTCCTTGTTTCATGATATCGACACAACGCAGCAAATCTTTCTTCGCTTCAACAAGTACCTTGCCATTCTCGCGAACTAGTAAACTAACATTCTCTTCCACGATGGCCTTAATCTCTTCCGCTGCAAGCCTCATCTGGTTGGCCCGGTCTTCAATCTCACTTTGCGACCAGCTTTCATAGGCTTTCACTGCGGTTCCCACTGCTTCTTCTACATCCGCTTTTGAACATAGTGCCACTTCGCCGACTACTTCACTCGTCTGTGCTGGATTGATGACTTTTACTGTTTTTTCAGCTTGGATCCACTGACCGCCAATTAAGTATTTTCCTGAAACATATGGATGTGTTGAAATCACGTTTATTCCTCCCTACAACTTTTTCGGTTTAAAAGCATCGGCTGCCCCAGGAGGACCTCCAAATGGTTTTGCCATCGGTCCGACCGCTTCCATATCGACCACAATCATGTTAGGCTTTTTACTTGCGACGGCCTTTTCCAGTTCTGTGACAAATTCTGCAGCTGAAGAAATTCGCGCGGCGTCAAATCCCATTGATTGCGCTAATAACACAAAGTCAGGACTCATTAAATCAACCGCTACCTGACGGCCATATGCCGCATCTTGAATATTTCGGAGCACGCCATACCCAGCATCATCAAATAACACGACAATCAACGGCAGTTTCTCTTGGGCAGCGGTGGCCATTTCACCGACATTAACCATAAATCCGCCATCTCCTGCCATTAACACAACAGACTGATCTTTATTGGCCATTTGCGCACCAATTGCCGTTGGCAGCCCTTGACCAATTCCCCCGCCTGATGCGTGAATCGATGTTCTTGGCTCATAGATTTCAAATAACCGGCTTCCCCATACATTTGCCTGAACGGTTACATCCCGGACTAAAATGGTGTTTTTAGGCAATACTTTTCGCATGCCATCGAGGATTTGCTCATAAGGACCAAGCGTCGCTCGTAACTGAGTCCGCAATTCTTCGCGAACGGACTGCACTTCATCAAGATAAGAAGGATCCGGAGCCACTGACGTTTGAGCTAATGCTTGATTTAAACCTTGTAAAATATGTTTGGCATCGCCGACAAGTCCATAGCTAGTTTCATAGTTTCGATTCATCGCCGAGAAGTCAGCATCAATTGCGATATGTTCTTTTGGAGCAGGGACTTTCCAGTTCGCTGTTTCATTCCCTCTAAATCTCACACCAATACTGATCAACAAATCAGCATCTTTCAAAAGGTTTCTCGTTAATTCATTCGCAGCAAAGTGGCCGATACATTGTGGATGATCTTCAGGTATACTTCCTTTACCCGATTGGCTGGTGATCACGGCTGCCCTAATCTTTTCGGCAAGCGCTGTCACCTCTTTCGATGCACCAGAAGTAATCACCCCTCCTCCTGCCCAAATGACCGGACGGCGAGCATGACTAATTTTGCTTACTACCTCTTCAGGTAAGGTTGGGATGGTTTGATTGGTTGGAGCAATTACGCTGATTTCCTCAATCGAATGATTAGGAATAATCGCCGATTGAAAATCAATGGGGATTTCAAGTGTTACAGGTCCTGCTGGATAAGCCAATGCCTCTTGGATCGCTTGTCTAACGACGGCTCCTGCTTGCTCAGGTTTTCGTAATCGTACGGCCTTTTTACAAGCGCCTTCCATCATCGATAACTGGTCTTTACATTCGTGAATATAGCCTCTGCCCGTTCCTAAGTAAGGGGAGGCCACCTCGCCGGTCAGATGAAGAACCGGTACGCCTGCGGCCCATGCTTCAATTAGCGAACCGGCTGCATTTCCGGCCCCTGTTCCCGTACTCGTAATCACGACGCCCAATTTCCCTGTTGCTCTTGCATAGCCATCCGCCATATTGGCTGCTCCACTTTCCCCGCGGGAACAAACTAAATGAATACTTCCTTCGCGGAGAATTGCATCGTAAATCGGCATATTGTGGATACTCACAATTCCAAACGCTACCTCTACACCAGCACGAATAAGTTCTTGGACCACTGCGTCAGCTGTTGTAAATTCTAATTGCTTATCTTCACTCATTATTCATTCCTGCCTTTATCTATGATTTTAGCTATGTTAATAGATTGTTGATTTCCACTCCAGGCGCTTCGCTTTCCGCAGGCGTGACGGGGAGCCTCCTCGTCGCTGCGCTCCTGCGGGGTCTCCCCTGCCCCGTACTCCTGCAGGAGTCTCGCGCCTTCCGTTCCAATCAACAATGAGTTATCCATTTGCATCTAATTAAAGCGCTTTCCCGAGCGCTCCTGCTGTTTCAATGGTTGAACCTGATACATAGCTTGCTTTATTTGAGGATAAAAATAAAATCACGCTAGCTACTTCTTCTGCTTCTCCTACTCTGCCTAGAGGGATATTTCGCTTTTTGGCTAAGTCTGCATAATAATCTTCGGCTTTCATATCCGGAGCATTTTTCAATCTGCGCCGTTCCCATTGATCGGTTCGAATTAAGCCTAAGCTGACGGAGTTGACTAAAATATTATCGGAAGCAAGTTCTTGCGATAATGTCTTGCTTAAATTCAATAAGCCTGCTCTCGTTGCCGCCGTGGCAATCATATGTCTTTCCGGTTCTTTTGCTAAGGTTGCATTAATATTAACAATGCGGCCGCCGCCCCGTTGAACCAAATAAGGATGAACTGCCTTCACCGCATAAATTATCGCAAAGTATTTCAACTGGATTTGTTGCTGCCATTGTTCATCGGTAACATCAAAGAAATATCCCATCACACTTTGACCGGCTGCATTGACAAGAATATCAATTCCCCCAAAATACTCTGCTGCACCGCTGATAAATTCGTTGACTTCCTCTTTATTGGTGACGTCACAGGTTGCGGCAAAAATGGAGGCTGCTGTTCCAAACTTTGTGAGGTGATCATAAGCTTGGTCTTTGCGCTCACTATTTCTGCCGCAAACCGCGACGCTGGCCCCTTCCTGAAGAAACATTTCTGCTGTTTTTAAGCCAACACCAGAGGTTCCGCCCATAACGACCGCTACCTTACCCTTTAATCCTAAATCCATCATGACACCCCTTTTTTAGCTATACCAATGTTTTTACATCGACCCATCCAGGATCCGGTACTCCACCCATCGCCGCTCTTGTTTCCGGTTTTGGCGGTCCGGCAATGCCCCATTGGTCCATTAGATGTGGGACCCGCTTCCAGACACGTGCTCTCCATTCAGACTCATCTTCAATTGTTTCTAAGTAACAGGTATACTCCATGACAAACTTCCCGGGATCTTGGAAATAACAAAATACATTGTTACCAGGACCATGGCGGCCTGGGCCCCAAATCTCTTGATAGCCTGCTTTTCTTACATTACTGATTCCTCTCATGACCTCGTCGACGGTATCCACTTCATAGGCGATATGGTTCACAGAGGCGTGAGCATCTTGATTAAAAGCAATCGAGTGGTGTTTTCGGTTACAGCGCAAGAAGGACATTTGGTGCTCACTCCAGTCCGTCACCTTAAACCCTAAGACGTTCGTATAAAAATCCGTAATCATATCCAGGTCTTTCGTGTTCATTACGACATGGTTCAGTTTGACCGGATCGACGTTTTTCTTGTTCCAAATCGACGTATGAATTTCAACCCAGGCGGATAATTCAATGCAGCGATTTTCTGGATCGACAAAGCGCAAACCATATCCTTTTCCTTCTTCGTCTAAATATCCTGGCGGGGAAACTATCTTGACACCCTTTGAAGCAAGGATTTCCGCTGCACGGTCGACAGCATTTTTATCGACCATTCCAAACGCGATATGGTGCAGTCCTCTTTTCTCACCTGCATGCAAGCTTAATATATGGTTTTCAGGGCCAGCGCCGCGAAAATAAACCGAATGTTCATCTTGCGCCACTTTATCTAGGCCCCATATCTTTTCATAAAAATCAGCTTGTTCCTGGAGAACAGGGGTAATTAAGCTGATATGCCGTAAATGAGTAATCCCTAACATCTCGCCACCTCCAATTTTTAAAAACAGGGATGATCCCGTTAAAAAGTAAGCGGACCATCCCTGTCAACAAAGTAATCAGGGAGTACATTTCCCTTAAACATCTGCCTAATTGTCAAATTACTTTCCGTTAATAATTGCTTCTCTTTCCTTTGCCCGCTGAATACGAAGTTCTTCTAACGCACTTCCTTTTGGATAGGTCGGTAAATTCGGCTTGACTGCACCTAACATGACAAGCATTAATGCCTCTTCTTCCGTATCATTGCGGAGACCGCGGTAGACGCCTGGAGGGGAGCTGATACAATCCCTTTCATTTAAGACAATTTCATGGACTTCACTTTCGCCCTCTTCTTGGATAAGAGCAGTTACACTGCCTTTGATGACAAAGAAAACTTCTTCCACATCATCATGTAAATGAAGCGGGCCCATACAACCTGCAGGTAAAACCATCGTGCTTAAGGTAAAGTGTTCCGCTGCAATTACATTTGAATCATTATTCGCTGTCGCACCTCGGCCAATATATCTCATTTGCGCCCGGCGATAAGCTGGATCAATTTCCTCCTGGAACTTCAGCACATTCCAATCGAGCGTGCGATCCTTTAACCTCGCCACGTATTTCTTTTCAAATGCTTCTACCGAAAATTTTTCCTCAGACATTTTCAACACTCCTCTATGTTTTATATGCAAAACATTGTTTTCTTTATAAACCAATAATAAATCTCAATATTATAATTGTCAATTAAAAATATTGAGAAAATTTAATATTCAAAACTACGTTTTATATACGTAACGTTTAACATACTAGATTGTCACCCGATTGGGAGGTATACTCTCAATCTTGAGTTCAGAGGCTTCTCTTTTCAATGTAAACAGATACGCAACGAATCCGAGCGCCGCTGCGATAATCAACATCACAATGGACGGTCCAAAGTCCCCGCCAGCGATATCAACCATAAAGCCCATAATATAGCTGGAAAACCCGCCTAGAATGTTCGTGAAACCCATTAATCCTGCTGCACGGCCGGCTGTTTCAGGTGTCGAGAATTTAACCATAAATAGGTTACTTAAATGGAATACGCCCCCTTGCGTTCCCATCGCTAAGCCCATGCAAACCCCCGCCATCACTGGCTGCGGAGAAAGAATCGCTGCCGTTAAAAAGGTAGCTGTCAAAAGAAATAGAATCGTCGCAAGTAAGCTAGGACGCTTTGTTTTATCGGCCAAATACCCGCAAAGGAGAACGAATCCCAAGGCGAAGAGCCAAGATAACGAGGTGATTCCAGTCATCGCCTCTCTTGAGAATCCTTTCGCACCAACTAAATAAGTAGGAAGCCAAATACTAATTCCAAAAAATAAGAACGATGATACTAACATGCCGAACCAAACAATCCAATAACGGTAGTCCTGAGCAAAGTTCTGTTTTTTCGTTGGTGCATTGGAATCTGACTGACGAATATACGCTAATTCCTGTGGATCTAAACGTGGATGTTCTTCAGGTGTATCACGTGTAAGGAAGATAAACATAGGAAGAACAATGAAAATATTAAACGCTGCTAAAACAAAAAAGGCGGCTTGCCAATGAAAAGTAGCAATCACAAGTGTTAAGATAATGGCTCCACACGCCGGTCCTAAATAGTTTCCTGACAGCCAGGAAGATTGCGCCCGACCCAGTTCGCGCTGGTGGAACCAATTGGAGATAAATTTCCCACAAATTGGGATCATCATTCCTTCACCAATACCAAGAATGACACGGCTCAAGATAAACATCTCATAGGAAGTAGATAACCCGCCAATCACCATTGTAATCGCCCATACAATGAGACCGATGATCCCTGTCTTCCTTGCCCCAAGCTTGTCTATGATAAATCCCCAGAAGATGTTGGATACGGCATAAGAAATCGTAAAGATAAAAGTAATCAATCCAATTTTTGCGTTCTTATCGGCACCAGTTAATCCTAGATCCGTTAAGAAACCTTGATCGGTTTGAATAATCGAAATCCCTAATTTATCAATTTGTCCAAAAAACCAAAAAAAGAAAATAGGCATGGCAATATAAATCCAACGTTTATTCGTTTTCAGCAAGAAAAGTGCCCCCTTTTAGTTTTGAATTCCAATGAATACGCTTCCACAGGATCTTATTATACAATAGTTCGATGTCCCAACCCGACTTTTATCCCTCCTTTAATATTTTCCAGCAGCAATGAAAACGTTTCATATACAAAACAAGGTTTGCTACTATGTTTATTTTAAAGTTTTAAGAAAATTGTGTCAACAGTAATAATGCAATTTGTTTTATTAAATAAAATGCGTTTTATATGTAAAACATACAACAAAAAAGCTTGCGATTGCTCGCAAGCTTTCTAGTTCACTTTTGTATGGCAGCCCATAAAACCGGATAGAATTCTGGAAGTTTCCAGCACTTTAGGTACAGCAATTTTCTCAATAAACTCTTGGTTGAACGTTGCCTCAGTTGCAACCAAATTAATCGCGGCCATTACTTTGCCTGTCCGCTCAAAAACAGGTGCAGCCACAGACTGAATTCCATGGTGGAATTCTCCCTTTGTAATCGCATACCCTTTTTCTCGGATTGATGCTAAATCCTGTCCAAAATCCATAAAATCGGTTTGTGTTCGCTCCGTATAAGGTTTTAAATTCGAACCAAATAATATTTGGTTCAGTTTTTCTTGTGACTGATACGCCAGCTGGACCTTTCCATTGGCGACCGCATGGGCGGGCAGTCTTAACCCAATATTCACATTAACCGCGGAAACCCCGCGGACAGGTGCACTGCCAACATACACGACTTCTTGTCCATCCAAAATGGATAAATGACAAGATGCCCCTGTTTCATCCCGTAATTTTTCCAAATAAGGCTGCGCAATTTCCGGGAGTTTTAATGTACTTAAGTAGGCAAAACCTAATTCAAGCACTTTTGGAGTTAAACTGTAGCGTTTCGTGTGTTCATCCTGGTCGAGATAGCCAAGTGTTTGGAGTGTATACAATAATCGGAACGGAACGGTTCGGCTCACATCCAGTTCTTTTGCGATTTCTACTAAGGATAATGTCGGACGCTCTTCACTAAATAACTTTAAAATCTCCAATCCCCTTACTAGCGAATTGGCATTATATCTGTCCTTTTCTTCTTTTGCCATCAGCAATTCACCAACTCATTGTTAATTTACTTATACTACTATTTTATCAAAATTTACGCAAAGAAAGATATTCCCTTATTGATTTATCGGTAAAGAGGTTAGAAAGTCTCGGACGATTTCGTTAAAACGAGCAGGGTCTTCTTGATAACACAAATGTCCGGTTCCAGGGATCGTCACAAAAGTGGATTCCTTAATACCCTCATGAAATATCTGCGATTCACTAACAGGTGTCACCCGATCTAATTCTCCGCAAATAACCAGCGTAGGAACATGGAGCGATGGAAGAATATCCATTTGATTTAGGGAAGAAAGCGAATAGGCGACAGAGCGGAAGCCCATCGGTCTGATTTGCGAATAGATTCTTTCTGCTTCTTTTTTAACTTCAGGATCCGGTTGTGGTGATAATAGTTCCTGTACACGTAGTTTCGCTAGTTCTTTTGGAGCTAGAGTTTCAATGTTTCGGAGACGATTGTTTAATCTTCGTTCATTCTCGTCTTTACTCAGTGCTGCTGCCCCTCTGGTTGCATCTGAAATAATTAGCGCATCCACCATCTCAGGAAAGCGGTAACAAAAGTCGAGTGCAATCGCTGAACCCATCGAATGCCCTAGCAGCGTGACGGATGGATAGTTTAACTTTTCGATAAATCCTTTTAACACATCCGCAAACTGACTAAATTCTTTCAATTCTACTTTCGGATCCGAACTTTTCCCGTATCCAGGCGCATCCCAAGCAATCACCGTGAATTGCTTAGATAAGCCCTGTAATTGTTTTTTCCAAGACTGCGAGTTGTTCCCCATTCCATGTAAGATCATTAACGGGGGTCCCTCTCCCTCAATTTCATAATGAATCTGTAGATCTACTACTTGTAAAAATGGCATGCTTTCCCCTCCAAACGAAGTTTGTTTTATAAGTAAAACATTGTTTTATAATTATATATTAAAACAATTGTCTGATAAGTCAACTGAATTTTCAAAAGTTACTGAAATCTATACAAACAACATAAAAAGGACTGAAAAATTTCAGCCCTTTTTATGTCGTTATTATTATCTTACTGTACTTATATAGCAATAGACAGAATTAAACCAAAATACAATGCTGCGATAAAACCGACACCAAAGACGACTCCTAGAATAGGCTTTACCCTTTTAAAACTAATGATAATCAGGAACAAAAATAGGATAGAAACAATGATTAGTAGTCCCGTTTGAAGGGACGGTACTAAATTCAACTGTACGGTGGAAAGAATACTCTTTTCCAATAACCATTCTACCCACTTTGATGCGCCTTCCGACTTCACCGTAAATTCAACCTCATGTGGCGGCGACAATGTTCCCATCACCGCTGTAAAATAGAAAACGAACAATAAAATAATACTTTCTGCTTTTACCCACGGTTTCGGATTAAAAGCAGGGAGTTTTACTGTTTTCCTTGAAAGCACACCATTGATTAAGGCAAAAACTAATACGGGAACAATACTAATATGCTTTAATAGAAGCATTTGTCCATACGGCAAAACCCAAGTTCGAACATAATCTCTAGGTTCAACTACAAATAACATTAGATAAATCCCGCTAAAAAGTATGATGAGGATACAGCAAATGGCAAAAGGCGTAAACCACCGTAAAAATTTAGACCAATTTGACCACTCTGTAGAGAACCAAGCAACATGAATAAGGATCCCTGTCCATAATGTAATGATTAGAAAATGAGTGCTATGTGACAGCAATCCTGGCCAAAATGACAGTGAAGCAGAATGACTGGAATATCCAACAGCTAATATCATCAGGAACAGAAAGATGGATTGCACATATTTGGAGCCCTTTAGCAAAATTGCTAGATATAAGAATGTCGCCATAAACCCAATAAAAATCCATGCTTTTCCTACTTGGAAGTCCAACAACACAGATTTTATGGCTAAAGGAAGACCCACTCCACCTTGAAAATAGGAAACCGTCTGAACAACAGGCCCTAATGAGAAAATAATAATTCCAAGTGTGGAAAGCAGTAAAACCGGTATTGGAATATTGATTTTTGGTTTATTGGATTCAGGTACAAAAAGCAAAGCCACATGTCCAACAAGAATCGAATACAACAAATAATTACCGAATTCTGCGATAGGAATTAACAGTCCCATTACTAACGCTTCCTTTTAAATAAAAGGAATACTCCAATGATTAAAATGAGGACGACCACACTAATAATAATATTCTTCATATTGGATGTAGAATCCGCCGAATCATTTTTTGTTTTTTCCTGGTTAGAATTCTCTTTTTTAGGTTCTTCTTTTTTTGGAGTAACGGGCTGTTTTGTTTCAGCCTTTGGTTCTTCCTTCACTACCTTTTGCACCGTAAAGGGGATTTCACCAGATATAGGGTGACCATCTTCACCAGCGATACTCCATTTAATCGTATAGGAGCCATTTTCTAGTGGTGCCGGTAATGTACCTATTAGTCGATTTTCTTTTGGAGCAGCACTAACTAACGGGACTTCCTCCCCTTCTTTCACCAATTTCATCGTGCTTAACGATTCGATCTTCCCTTCATATGTAAGAACGATTTCTTTAAGGTCCTCTTTAACAACTTGTCCAGAAGTTGGATTTGATGTGGTCAATTCAGTATGGGCGCTGGCAATCGAAGGAAGCATAACCAACATGCCAACTAGTAAAAAAAGTAATCTTTTCATTTTGTATATCCTTTCTTGGTAGCAATATTTTTCTACACATTCCATTCATTATAACATCATCATTTTGAATCAAAACCCACAGATTTTCAATTTCTTTGGACTCATAAATAAAAGGATGAAACCATTTCGGTATCATCCTTAAGTATTTTTCCAATTTATATTAATTCTTTTCACTGATGATCTGTGGTGAATCATCCGCTTTCCGGTAGACCATCGTTCTGTAGGACCGCTTCAAGCAGCAATTTTTTCCTGTAAACAATCTTAGACAAGGATACGCTCACTTCGTATAGTAGAAGCAATGGAATCATCACCAGAAAATCTGAAAGAAAATCAGGCGGAGTAATCAAAATGGATACAACAATTAGACTAAAATAGGAAAGTTTCCTCGCCTTGGCTAGCCTAATTGGATTGAGAATACCTAATCTTGTTAAAAACATCACCACGAGCGGCATTTCAAACAGAAAGCCAAATGGCAGTGTTAGGTTGATCATGAACCGAAAATATTTCTCAGCTGTGAACATCGTTTCAAATTGTCCTGCAGAAAGATTCGTTAAAAATCCGAGCACAATCGGAAACAGCACGAAATAACCGAATGAAATTCCTCCAATAAACAACAGGAATAACCCAGGGATGAACCTTAAGGTCACCTTACTTTCTTCACGATTCAACGCCGGTGCCACAAAACGCCACGTCTGGTAGGCAGCGACTGGAATAGTTGCAGCGACTGCAAATACTGCCGCGATCATCATGTAGACCCAGAGGATATCACTCGGACCAAGGATAGCCAGTTTTCCATCCAGATCCTTTACAAGCCACTTATAAATGTCCTGGGCAAAAATAAAATTGGCAATCAGAAAAGTAACAAAAGCCAGTACCGTCATAATCAATCGCCGGCGAAACTCCTCTAAATGATCAGTCAGACGCATCTCTTTGGAGCCCATACTAGAAACCTCCTTTTTATTTTTACGCGGTTAAGTGAAAGTTGCTCCAACATTCATCCGCACACATAGAAAGAGAGCTGACGGGCAGTCCGCCTGCTCTCTTTTCTATTAGTTTTCCTTTCTCACAGCAGAAAGTGCAGGTTTTTTCTCTTCCTCTTTGTGATCATCAGATACTAATTCCTTTGCAGCTCCTTTAAATTCGGTTAAGGTACGGCCAAATGCCCGACCGATTTCCGGCAGCTTTGATGGCCCGAATATAATTAGAGCAATGACGAGTACTAAAATTAACCCAGGAATACCAATATTGGAAAGCATGTAAGTTCATCTCCTCTAAGTGTCAGTAGGGGTGATTCGATAATGTTCTTTAACCAAGCCTTTCCACTAAATTAATTAGTAACGGCTCCGCGTTTGCGCTTTTTCTCCATTTGCTTTTCGTGCGCTCGTGCGTGGGCACGGTGACGGTCTTCTTCGACTTCTTTAGACATTTTGACACCCATAGGCACCGTAGTGGCGGCTATTTCCTTGATCCCTGTCTGATCTTTCTTATAAACAAATGACGCCCTTGTGGAAATATCAGCTCCCGGCTCTGTTACGAACGGAACAACACGGTAATCTGCACGCCATTGCTCTGGAGTGACCTGGCATCGAACGTAACCGCGGTAATTGTTAAAGAATTTAATGTGCGGGTTGTCCGCTAAATATTTGGCTGTGTCTGCACGCCAATCCGATCCATTTCCTCCTGTTGTAATCGATGTCCCTACAAACTCTGCCCCAATAATCGGAGCGTCTGGATTGTTGTAATCAGTCGTCAGGTTAGAAGCCCAGCTTGCATGGACATCGCCAGTAATAACAATAATGTTGTTAAGTTTCTTGCCAGCAACGAAATCTGTGACACGTTGGCGTTGGGCCGGATAGCCGTCCCATGAATCCATGCTGAATTTTGGCGCTGTGCTGGTTCCGGATTTGCGCTGTGCAAAGAAAATCTGCTGGGCTAGGACGTTCCACTGAGATTTAGAATTTCCTAGATTGTTAAACAACCATTGTTCTTGCTCAGCACCAAGAAGTGTACGCTTAGGATCCAAGGATTCCGGTGTATGGGCTTTCGTACCATCACCATTCGCCTGGTCATCCCGGTACTGGCGTGTATCAAGAACATAGAAGTTCGCTAAATCACCATAAGCGAAATCCCGGTATAATTGCATCCCGCCATCGTGAGGCAATGACGTCCTGCGGAGCGGCATGTGCTCGTAATATGCCTGGTAAGCAGCGGCACGGCGCTTGATAAACTCTTCAACAGACTGGTCCTTTTCTGGAATGACATTTGCGTAATTGTTTTCCACTTCATGGTCATCCCATGTGACCACCCACGGGAATGCAGCATGTGCAGCCCTCAGGTGTTCATCTGAACGATATTGGGCATGACGCGTACGGTAATCTTCAAGCGTGATAATTTCATCGCCTTTGTGGGCACGGACATTGCCCGTTGCAGAAAGATACTCATTCGTACCGTATTCATATATGTAATCGCCGACGTGGAACACAAGATCAAGATCCTCTTTCGCCATATGCTTGTACGCCGTATAATATCCGTGTTCATATTGCTGACAGGAAGCGAATGCGAACGTCATGCTTGCTATGCTGTCACCTGCTGCCGGAAGGGTTTTTGTTTTTCCAACAGGGCTTAGTTCATTTCCGGTCTTAAATCGGTAAAAATATACCGTGTTCGCCTTCAGTCCGCTCACTTCTACATGGACAGAATGCGCGAGGCTAGGCGAGGCATGTTCTGTCCCTCGTTTGATTACGTTGCGGAAGTTTTCATCTGTTGCAAGTTCCCAATTGACTGGAACAATATGGGATGGCATCCCTCCGCCATTCAATGGATCCGGAGCCAACCTTGTCCATAAAACTACACTATCAGATAATGGATCTCCAGAAGCGACACCAAGTGTAAAAGGATATTCGCTGAAATTTGGAGCCGCATCAACTTTAAATCCTCCCATTGACTGAGCAATGGCCAACCCTAGGGACAGTCCTGCAATTTTGCCTGCGCCATAAAGAAAACTGCGGCGATCTACATTCTTTTTCAAATTTTGTTCGGTAAAATTCCTAATTAATTCGTCCAAAGTTCTCTCATTTGTCATGATTTCTTCCCCCTTAGATTATAGGATTTCTTAAACACGACTTTGATTATAAATGGTGTTTATTAATAGATTATGAAGATTGTAAATAGATAAATAATAAGGCGGTCGATAGGGATTGAATCTATAACAGGAATTTAGAACTAAAAGGTGATAAAAATTGAAATGAGTAGTCTATATTTTTTCCAATCAACGGTAAATTTTATCGATTTTACGTAGTCATTTTGTCTTGTTTTATTTAATATCCTCTTAATAAAAAACTTACAAACTATGAGGGACCAAGATTAAAATCAAAAAATGGCTTCCCAAACTGTTGGGAAGCCATAGCTTATTTGTCTTTTACCCGGAGAAGCCGCAAACCATTAAGTGTCACGATAAGTGTCGCTCCCATATCGGCAAATATTGCAATCCATAGGGTTAACCAGCCGGGGATCACTAATAATAGGGCGAAGAGTTTAATTCCTAATGAAAAAGTAATATTTTGTTTGATGATAAATAAGGCTTTTCTGCTTAGTTTTAACGTAAATGGCAGTTTACCTAAATCATCTGCCATTAATGCAATATCGGCTGTTTCAAGAGCTGTATCCGTTCCAGCTCCACCCATAGCAATACCGACAGTCGATGCTGCAAGAGCTGGGGCATCATTCACACCATCCCCAACCATGGCCACACGATCGTATTTATTTCTTAATTGTATAATAAAGGCAAGTTTATCTTGAGGTAAAAGGTCAGCCTGAATATCAGAAACTCCTGCCTGCTGGCCAATTGCATTGGCCGTTCCTTTATTATCACCCGTTAACATGATTGTTTTTTGAATACCTAATGAGTAAAGTTTCTGGATAACTGATCGGCTGTTTCCTCTCACTTCATCGGCAACTGCCAGCAGGGCTAATAGTTGTGATTCAGTCCCAGCCACCATAACTGTTTTCCCTTTATTTTGGAGTTCAGATATCGTCTCCTTAAGCTTCACTGGTATTCCATTGGTTAAGAGTTCATCGAATAAATTAGGGCTTCCCACATAATATATTTGATCCTTAACTCTACCCTTAATGCCTTTCCCTGTAATCGAAGAAAAGTCTTCAATCGCAAGGTCTTGATAAGGTAATTGTTCTTGTTCCGCCTTTTTCATGATTGCTGAAGCTAAAGGATGTTGTGAACCATTTTCTAATGCAGCGATAATGGATAGAAGTTCCTTTGGATTTGTATTCTCTTGTGGAAGATAATCCGTTACAACAGGAATTCCTTCAGTTAAGGTTCCTGTCTTATCAAAGGCAATGGCTTTAATCGCTCCCATTTCCTCTAAGTGAATTCCCCCTTTAATCAAGACCCCATTTCTGGCCGCATTCCCAATAGCGGTTACAATCGAAACTGGTGTGGAAATAACGAGTGCACAAGGACAACCTACCACTAATACTGCCAGCCCCTGGTAGATCCATTTACTCCAATCCCCATCAAAGAATAAAGGCGGCAGTACGGCTACTAATAGCGAAATAAATATGATGACAGGAGTATAATATTTCGCAAACCGATCAACAAATGCTTGTGACGGGGCCTTTTCCGCTTGTGCCTCCTCCACCAAATGAATGATTTTTGCAATCGTAGTATCGTCCACATGTTTGGTAACTTTGACCTCAAGAAGTCCCTCTTCATTAAGAGTTCCAGCAAATACTTCATCATCCACAGTTTTGGCAACTGGAACAGATTCCCCAGTAATCGCTGCTTGATTCACAGACGATACTCCTTTTACAACCATTCCATCCATAGCGATTTTCTGTCCAGGCTTTACGATTAAGATATCTCCAATTCGAATATCGTCCACGTCTACTGTAAACTCTTTATCGCCCCTGCGAATGAAGGCCTCTTTCGGAGCTATATCCATTAAGGAACGAATGGACTGTCTTGCTTTATCCATCGAATAAGACTCTAGAACCTCACTGATAGCGAATAGGATGACAACCGTTGCCCCTTCTCCCCATTCACCGATAATCGCTGCTCCGATAACAGCTATGGTCATTAAGGTTCTCATATCAAATTCAAGTCGAAATAAGTTTTTCAATCCCGTGGTGAAAAGGCGATGACCACCCACTAAGATAGAAGCTCCATAAGCTAAAATCGAAGAGATGCTCTCTTCCCCATTTATTTGAGCTGATACCCATCCAATCAGCAAGAATACAAATGAGGCGATAACCGTTGAGTATTGTTTCAGGAACGGTTCTTTTTTCACATCAAATCGTTCTTTCTCAGGGATGACTTTTATATTCTCAAACGCCCCTGCTTTTTCTAATTCCTCTATGGTCGTTTCCCCATAAACGGTAAGTTTAGAAGCTCCAAAATTTATACTTGCATTAGCAACACCATCCAGGTGCTGTACGTTCTTTTCGAACTTTGCCGCACAGCCTGCTCAGGTGAATCCTTGCACACGGTATACGGTTTTTTCATTGGATTTTTCCAAAGCGGCACTCATGATTTCATCTCCTTTTGATGCTCAAATGCAATTTGAATCAATTGTTTTACATGATCATCATCCAAAGAATAGAAAACTAATTTTCCCTCTTTTCGATATTTCGCTAATCCTAAATTACGAAGAAGCCGTAAATGATGGGAGGCAGTAGCGGTGGTACTACCTACGATATTGGCTACATCACATACACATAATTCCTCTTCTTCGCTTAAAGCCAAGGCAATTTTAATCCTAGTATCATCGGACAAAGCTTTAAATATTTGTGAAACGGCCATTGTATTTTGTTGGGATACCGATTCTTTTACCCTTTTTACCTTTTCTCCATCCACGCAAGTTATTTCACATACATCATCGTGCTTCAAAAGTTCCATACCCCCATATTCAAACGCCTATTTGATTATCAGTATATGTAATTACGTATAAATGGTCAAATAATTATTTGAATGTTTTTTGATTTATGTATTGACAAGAAGAATGTCCGCATCTTAAAGTATTGACAAGGACAATAAAGTTGCTTGAAGGAAACTTTTTAGGTGGAGGTAAAAACATGTCGAAAAATAATATTTCTCGAAGAGATATTTTAAAAATGGGAACGACCGGAGCATTAGGGATAGCAGGAAGTATTTATTTAAATAAAGTTGCACCCATTTCTAAAGTAGTTCATGCAGAGGATCATGCATCAACAAGTCACCATAATCATTCTGCAAATCACTCAAACATGTATGATTCTACGAAAACAGAAGGGTATAAAATGGCTAAACGTCTTTTAACCGAGTTTGATTATGGAAAACCTACCAAACAATTAGACGGTCGTACTTTGCGTGAATATCAAATAGTTGCAGTTGATAAAGACATAGAAATCGCAAAGGGGATTAAGTTCCCTGGCTGGACCTATAATGGAACGATTCCTGGCCCAACATTTCGATGTACCGAAGGAGATCTTTTACGATTTCATTTTATAAACGGTGGGAGTCATCCTCACTCGATTCATTTTCATGGTATTCACCCGCCAGAAATGGATGGATTGGACGCTATCGCTCCAGGTGAATCCTTTACGTATGAATTTGAAGCCAAACCATACGGCCTGCAACTATATCATTGCCATGTTTTACCTTTGCGCCGGCATATTCATAAAGGCCTATATGGAAATTTTATTATTGATCCCAAAACACCAAGAGAACCAGCACTAGAATTAAATATGGTCATGAATGCCTTTGATTTAGATTTAGATGGGGCAAATGAATTTTATACAGTGAATGGGTATGCGTTTGCCTTTATGAATCATCCAATAAAGATAAAAAAGGATCAACTTGTCCGAATCTATTTAAGTAATTTAACCGAGTTTGACTTACTAAACTCTTTCCATTTACATGCAAACTTTTTTACGTATATACCAACAGGTAGAAATGACAACCCAAGTCAATTTACTGATACCATTATGCAGTGCCAAGGAGAACGTGGAATTATTGAAGTTCGTTTCCCATACAAGGGAAAATATATGTTTCATGCTCATGTCAGCGAATTTGCGGAACTAGGCTGGATGGGATTCTTTGAGGTTGAATAGAAAGGAGTGAAAACCATGAAATCAAAATGGGTGATTACTGGTCTTATCCCGCTGGTTCTTTTAATACTTGTATTGGGATGGGTATTTAAGAATGGGGCTGGAGTAGAACGAGATCCTGCTGCTCCCATCGAAGTGCTTAATGTGGAACAAATTAAAATTGTACCATCTGGTTTTGAGTTAGATGTAAGTAATACAGGCCCAGAAACACTGACGATTTCTCAAGTGATTGTTGATGATTCTGTATGGAATTTTTCGATGGCTCCTAGTTCAAAGCTCAAAAGGTTTCAAGATGGAAAGGTAACCATAAATTATCCGTGGGTTGAAGGTGACCCCCATACCATTCTATTACTATCGGAGAATGGGATCATAACGGAAGCTGTGATTGATGCGGCCACATTAACTCCCGAATTTTCATGGGATAATGTGTTAAATTACGGATTTATCGGCTTTTATGTAGGGATTGTTCCCATTACTTTAGGATTACTATGGTATCCATTTATGAAGCGTTTGAAAAAAAGCTGGATTAATGCCATTCTTGCCCTCACTGTAGGACTTCTATTATTCTTATTTTTTGGCACGTTATTTGATGGATTTGAAATTGGAGTTGAAGCACCGTCTGTATTCCAGGGCAACATGGTGGTGATTATTTGTACCGTTCTTTCGTTTCTTTTACTGGTTGGATTTGATCAATATCAACATCAAAGACAAAAACGAACGGGTTATTCACCGCTGGGAATTTCATTATTGATGGCAACAGGAATTGGTCTTCATAATTTTGGAGAAGGGTTGGCTATTGGTTCGTCTTTTGCCCTCGGAGAGGCTGCACTAGGTACTTTTTTGGTCATCGGTTTTACCCTGCATAATATTACTGAGGGGATAGGGATTGCTGCTCCATTATTAAAAAGCAAACCAAAATTTAGTTCTTTTGTTTTATTAGGAACGATTGCTGGTGCTCCCGCCATTTTGGGAACATGGTTTGGCGGTTTTATCTTTTCACCAATTTGGGGTGCCATATTTTTAGGAATTGGTGCGGGGGCCATTTTACAGGTAATATTTGTTATCTCCAAAATGCTGATTGAAAAACACAAAAAGAAGATGGAACCAGTTGTATCATGGATGAATTTTACTGGGTTTACACTTGGACTATTAATCATGTATTTTACGGCTTTTTTCGTAAAATAATTAGGAGGAATCAAGGTGATACATCGACAAGACGATGTACCACCTTTTTTGATGTATTCCTTATTCATTTGCTGCTTCGTTTACTCTTTTCTTGAAATCATTATAGGTGTTCCCTTCAAATTTCACACCATTAATAAAAATGGAAGGGGTGCTTGTAATACTTAACTTATTAGCTGCACTCATATCTTTCTCCCATGCCTCTTTTGATTGGTCATTATTAAAGGCATTGACCACTCTTTTCACCTCTGCTTCAGAGGCGATTTCGCGTAAAGTGTCCTTAAGAAAGGCTTCCGTATAGATATCCATTTGCTCCGCTTTCGTATCATCAGGCTGTTTTTCATATAACAGTTCATGAAACTTCCAAAACGTTTCATTTCCTAGTTCTTTAAAGACGGTTTCCGCAAATTTAGCAGAACGAGTAGAGTCCACATTGATAAACGAATAATTCATAAAATAGAACGAAGCTTTTCCTGTATCGATCAAATCCTTTTCGATATTTGGAAGTAGTGTATCATTAAAATTTTTGCAATAAGGACATTTATAATCACCAAATTCAACGATTTTTACAGGGGCTGACTTTTCCCCTAAAAATGGCTGTCCCTCATAGTCCATTGCTTCTTTTTTAGCCGTATTGGATAAAAAAATTAACCCGACGAGACAAACGGCGATTAAACCAATCACCCAGAAAATAAATTTTGATGATTGATTTTTCGACTTTTTCATTTTTTTGTTCCCCGTAGACATCTATTCACCCTCTAATTTCTCTAAGTATTGTAAAATTGTATGTAACCGCCACTACAGATTGTAGTGCAAAAGAGTAATAAGCTCTTCTATTTACACGAACTAATCTATTTCACACTACTAATTGTAGTGTAAGTTGTTGCAAATGGTCAAGTGATTATTACTTCGTCTGTTGATTGGAGTGGAAGGCACGAAGACTCCTGCGGGAGTACGGGGCAGGGGAGACCCCGCAGAAGCAAAGCGACGAGGAGGCTCCCCGGCACGCCCGCGGAAAGCGATGTGCCTGGAACGGAAATCAACAGACAAATTAACACAGCCTATTTAATAAGGATTGGATTTAACCTCCAATCCTTATTAGGCAATAACTAATAGCAATAATATTAATAGAAATACATTTAAAGAGATGACGATTGTTCGTGTCTCTACTTTAACCGGAATTGATTGCTGCGGATTAATCAATTGCTGAAGCCGGTAATCAACTGTACTATCTGCAAAATGTACCATAGCTGGATTTAGATTCGCATTAACCTTCAACTGCTTCTTGATCAGCTTTAAAAGAGCGCTGCCTAATCCCAGTTCTGAACCCATTCGATTAATCGCATATTCATCTGCAACTAGTTCAATCATAATCCGATAATTCTGATAGGACCATCTCGTAAGCGGGATATACCAGATAGATTCTGAAATAATTTTTAAAATAAATACCTTTACTCCATCATAATACCTTTGGTGAGAAGTCTCGTGGTAAATGACTGCTTCTAATTCCTTTGCATCTAACATTTCAATTAGTGTAGTAGAAAGGACAATTACTGGATTCGCAAACCCAAATGTAAATGCCAACGGATCTTTGTGATCAATCACCACAATATCATCATTTTTTCTGTTAAAGGTTCGATTTACTTGTTTGGATTTCCCTTTATTCATTAGTAGTTGAATTTTACTTTGAAATGAATGTAAAACTAGGAATTGCTGTACGACCTTTTTACCAATCATGAAAACTGTATAAAAAATATACGCATTCACAATTATTAAGACAGCATAGTAGGCAAACGTGCCTTTTTCAAATAAGCTAACGCAAAAGTTAAAAATATTAAATAGCTCTAATGGGCCAAATAAAATATTAACTAGAAACATAGCCATTTGAACAAACAAAATAATCGCAAAGAATAGGGCTAATCCTAAAACGGCAGTGGATTTTTGTTTCCAGATCATATTACTTTCGGCCCTTTTTTAATTGTTCAATTTTTTGTTCCAGTTTCTGAAGCAAATGATCATCCACTTCATTTAAAGAATCGAGCATATGATTAACCACTAATCCGCCAAATTCGTCCAAAAGGTTATCTGTTAGTTTTTTTGATTGGTCGCTAATAAAATCCTCTTTCGTCTTTATTGGTTTAAAGAGAGATGTTCTTCCTTCCAATCTTTTCGTAAGGATGTTTTTATCGACAAGACGGTTCATAACAGTCATGACCGTATTAAAGTTGAGAGGTTTGTCATTTTCTAATTTTTGCTGAACGTCCTTTATACTCTTTTCATTGCCGTCCCAAAGAATGTCCATTATTTTAGACTCAAGCGGACCGAAAAAACGATTAAGCCCTTCTTGGTCAAAACGAAAATTATTGACTGTCATTTAACATCCCCCCTTCCATTACATATTGTAGTGTAAAATCTTTAATATTACAATTGGAGCTTTATCTCTATCCAAGGCCTAAACCGAATGTTTTTATGATGTTTTCTTTCCCAATCACACAAGGTCGCCCGATGGAATGGTATTCAATCGGGAAGCCTTTCATGGCATCAAGCTGAAAGCAATTTCTGCCATCAAAAATAACTGGCTCTGTCATCCATTCAGAAAACATAGTAATCGGAATATTTTTAATCTCTTCCCATTCCGTTCCAATGAACGCAAGGTCCGCATTCATCAAGGTTTGCTCCAATGTATCAGAATATGAAATGATGTCTCCCAATTCTCTTTTGGCATTTCTTATTGCAACAGGATCATAAGCAGTGACGATTTCTCCCTCCATCACCAACCTTTTTGCCAACTTAATAGAAACAGACTCACGGACATCATCAGTATTAGGCTTAAAGGATAACCCTAACAGTGCGGCCTTTTTTCCCTTTAAGCTTTTAAACCGAGCTAAGGCTTTGTCGATTAGCCTTAATTCTTGCCTTTTATTAATTTCCAGAACCTCATCTAGCAGTCTGATTGGTTCTCCCACTTCATTTGCTAAATGAGTAAGTTCCTTCGTATCTTTAGGCAGACAAGAGCCTCCAAAACCTACTCCCGCATTTAGAAACGAGGTTCCAATTCTTGCATCCATCCCCATCCCCAGGGTGACTTCTTCAATATTTCCACCTATATGTTCACAAATACTAGAAAGAGCATTTACATAGCTAATTTTTAAGGCTAAAAATGAATTGGAGGCAATTTTAATCAATTCCGCACTTTTTGTATCTGTTTTAATAATTGGAATGTGCAGTGGTTTATATAACTCTTCTAATGTATGGAGCGCTTCCTTACTGTCCGATCCGATGATGATACGGTCCCCATGGAAAGTATCATAAACGGCAGCACCCTGCCTAAGGAATTCTGGGTTGGCTGCTAAATGAAAATAAAGGGGTGAACGCAATTCAGACTGAATCCATTCTTTAATTTTCTCATTTGTTCCTAATGGTACCGTGCTTTTCGTTACAATTAGGATATTATTTCTAGTGATTGTTCTGCCAATCTCTTTTGAAATCTGTTCAATATATTGTAAATCAAGCGAACCATTTGGATCATTTGGTGTTCCAACTGTGATCATGATGATATCAGCATCCTGATATCCGATAATCGGGCTGGTTGTAAAGATAAGTCTTCCTGCCTCGAGATTGTTTTTCATTAACTCTTCTAATCCCGGTTCATAGAAGGTTGCTTTGCCTTTAAGAAGAGTATCTATTTTTTGATGGTCACGATCCACACAAATGACATCATGGCCGATCTCCGCTAAACACACCCCTGTGACAAGTCCAACATACCCTGTACCAGCAATGGTTATTTTTTTCAAAGCATTTTTCCCTTCCTTTATGAATAGCTTCTAATTCTTAATAAACTGCTTCATTTCCAATCCATTTATATAAAGTAATATCATGATAAACTGGATCAAAAAGTTCATTTGATTGAAAGCTTGCTACTTTTATTATTTTGCCATCCAATGAATGGCCTTGTGTGAGGAATCCTTCTACTACTTTATCCGTTAGAAGGATCGTTCTTCCTCTGAAATATTTTGAATCGGACGTGAAAAAATCAAACGTTTCGAGTCTTTTATGTGGATAAGGTGCATTTATATACTGGAGTACCCTTGTTTCTTCCCATGTATATAGAATCACAGGTTGATCCATTTTCGATATATATTCATTCATCTTATAGATAGCTGGACTTTCTGTTCCTTCTGCCTTTAATAATATAACATCTTTCCAAACTTGATGTCCTAAGAGGATGAACGCTAGTCCTAGTATTAGATAGGATACCCTTTTTGAAAAAAGATGGATACAAATAATGAAGACCAACAGAATGATTAATGGAAGTACGTGCCGAGCCTTTTCAATGTTTTGCCCGAGCAATCCCCAAACAAAATAGCAGGAAAACATGAGGTAAAGTAGCTGTATAAAGGGGTGATTAGGCTTTGTTTCCTGCTTTTTATAGCGGTGAAATAGGGAAGCCGCCAGAAAAAAGATGAAAATAACTGCGGTGATCATTGATTTGCCAGAAATGCCTGTCCAGACAATATTCCCCCATGAGAATTTCGTCAGCCTCTCCAAAAAGCTTATTTTGGATGTTTCTATTGCACCGCCCCAATCATTAAAATGCCCCGATGTAAAGGCTAAGGATAGCTTGATAAAACCAATCAAACTACCTTCTGAAACAATAAGAGCAACGATCCAGCAGGCTTGAAAGGCGATGCCAAACAGACAGTAATAAATTAAATCTACGCTGGTAATCGTTTTATTTTTAAATTTAAGGTAAAAAAGAAAAAGAATGCCGATGGAAAATGGCAGATAAGAAAGGCGAATTCCCAGCATAAGGCTTAACATGGCTAAGGGGATCAAAATAAATGTTGAATTTGTCCTCTTAATAGCAAAAAGCAAACTCCACAAATACCACCAAAAGGCAGCAAGTGCCGCTCCTTCAGACATGGGTTGATTAACCATGATGATGCAAAAACTGCTAGAATAAATGATCGCAGCCGATAGCCAAGAATAGCCGTTACTTAAAAAGCTCCTGCATAATTTATATATCGGAAACACAGTACTGGCATAAAAAAGAATGTTAAACAAAGTCAGTGCCTTTGATGGATCATTCACAAATAGATGAATGAATTTGCCTCCTAAAATAAATAAAGGATACCCAGGGAAATGCGGCTGCATAGCCATTAAATCAAACCGTGTCACAGCAAGAGAAAAATCAACCTGGTCCCACGAGGAAGTATAAGGATTTACATAAAGAAGCTGTGATAGAAAAACAATCATTATTGCTGTAATACTTAAGCCCATTAATAGACTTTTTTTTAACGGATTAGATATTTTCATTCCTTCACACGCCTTTTCAGAGAAAAAGTACAAGGCAAAAGCCTTGTACTTTTTGTTTATGGTTATTTCACTTGTGTCTTAAGAATGTGACCATTCTGTGAGGCATCTTCTTTTTTCCGCTGACTTGCTGCTGGTTTGGAGGAGGTTAGCAGAAAAATGGCTACAAAATATCCGATATATGCCAGGACTTCTTCAAGCGAAGGCATGGATGAATAACCAAATAATGCTTTCAAGAATACTCCAATATCCCCTGAAAGGATGGGTGCTGTCCCAGTATCACGAAGATAATGAGTATAATCAATCGGATGCTCTGGTAAAAACCAAGTAAGATCGTACACATGCGGTAGGACACTTCCAATGATGTTAATATCCTGCATCATGGAGATAGCTTGAACCAACAGTCCCGCTGAAATAAGAATAATGAAAGCTCCTGTTAATTTAAAGAAGCTGCTTAATGGAATCCTCATTGTTCCTTTAAAGAACAAATAAGAAACGATAATAGCTATGACTACACCTGTAATCGCACCCCAGCCTTCCATCGCGGCACCGATGTTTCCTCCAGTAATGGCGGCAAAGAAGAATACCGTTTCCACACCTTCGCGTAGAACAACAAGAAAGGAATGGACGACCATACCTACAACATTTCCAGTGGAAATAAACTTATTCATTTTCCCTTCCATATTCCCTTTTATATCACGACTGTGACTAGCCATCCAGAAAACCATTTGGGTCAGTAAAACGGCCGATACAAGCATAATTCCTATTTTTAGATACATTTCGCTTCCCATGGCTGCAAACCCTGTAAATACAATTTGGAATAATAGGGCTACACCGATACTTGCCAATACCGCAAGACCTGCCCCCATCCAAACATATTTTGTGTACTGCTTATGATCTACTCTATTCAGATAGGTTGTAATGATTCCTACAATTAATAAGGCCTCTAACACTTCCCGGAATGTGATTAACAGTGCCTGAATTTCCACAGACCTTCTCCTCCCCCATGGTGCCTTCGTCTACTTTCTTCTTTTGCGGATGACAAAGATAATAACAGCGATAATAACTACTACAATTAAAATGAGTGGGATCCAGTTACGGATATTTGATATATCCGTCCAATCTTTTTTCCCAGTGCTTTGTTGTTCTGTGGCACTTTCAGAAAAATGCCCTACTTCAAGGCTTTTTAGTTTAAATTCTGATTGTAAGCTATCCAGAATTTCTTCTTTATTTTCCTTAAAAGCCTCTAAATTTGCCTCTTTTTTTCCTACCCCAAACAAACCAGGGTTCCCCAATGCTTCCAGCGCCTGATCAAAATCGGTGCGGATTTTTTTATCATTATCAGGGTTTTCAGCTTCAACCTTTGGGGATAAAGCTTCGTATGTAGCAAACCCTTTCGCAAGTAGTCGCTTCGTTGTGTCATATTCCTTGAAATTATTCTCAATATTCTCCAAACGTCTGGCAATATTTAAAACAAGAAGTTTTTCCATATTTTCTAAAGTAGCTTTTTTATCTTCTGCTTCGATATTTTTCAAAATCAACTTGGCAGGCTCAGGACCCATATGCATATCAATTTCTTCTTTAACGGTATCAAAGTGCTTTTTCGCAGATGTGAAATTCGGAGGGGTCTCATCAAGCTTAGTGACCATTTCCTTATATACCTCAGCAACCTTTTCTTCATTCGGGTCACCATATGAGTAAGCATGGGCATCACGAATGGAAAGGCTGTTAACAATTATTATTACAATAAAAAATAAAACTGAGAGTTTTTTCATCCAAATTCCCTCCTGTGGTTAATGATAATGATTATCATCCTCGCTGTCAATATAGCAATGAAGATTGTCACATATTTATCATACTTATCTGATAAATTAATCCTGTTTTCTATCTATGATTGGAAACACCCTGCCGCCTTGCGTCCGATAAGTCTGCTTTTTGGTGTGTACTTTTTTCACTGGCCTTCTCATTTCTTTTAAAATAGCCGGTAAGACCGAGGTCATATAAGAACGAAACTTAATAAATGATTCACCTGTTTTACGAACCTGATACCGAATGGGAATTTCCTTCATACGAAACCCTTTTCGAATTAGATTTAATGTGACCACTTGGGCATAATTGTAATCATGGATAATTTCCGCTTCCTCCATGGCCTGTCTAGAAAATGCTCTCATACCAGATTGACCATCATAGATCCATTTACGGAGGAGAAGCGCTTGTAGCATGGTAAAACAGTAATTTCCGATTCTTCTGTTCCATTTCATCCCATCAATCGATCCAAGAAAACGGGACCCCATCACATAATCAGAAGTTCCCAAAAGAATCGGTTCAATTAATTCCGGAATTTGTTCAGCTGGGTATTCATTATCGGCATCAATCATCACACCAATATCTGCTCCATATAAAACACACAGTTCCAGCCCTTTTCTCACGGCTGCCCCTAAACCTTGATTTCTAACAAACGTGTGAACATAATTTGCTCCCGCTGCCCATGATAGTTCTTCTGTCCGATCACTAGAACCATCATTTACCACTAGAACCTCTACACACACTCGGGAATTAAAATTTCTGGGTATTTTTCGAATGACCTCTGTAATGGAGTCTTCTTCATTATAGGCTGGCAGAAAAACTATTACTTTTTGCTGCTTCATAATCAATAACTTCCTTCCTTACTGCATCAATTAATACTGGGCCTCGGGCTTTATCAGGGAATGGTGCACCCAGTAAGTAAGAGATGGTAGATGCGAGGGATACTAAACTATGCTTCTCCTCCACACTCTTTCCTTTCTCGATCGAAGGGCCATACATGAAAAAGGGAACAAATCTTTCACCTTCATCTAAATGCCCATGCCCGCCGATTCCGTCTGCCTGACCATGATCGGCACAAACAATAAACGTGTAATTTTCTAGCTTTCCTCTATCCTTTAACCAATGAAAATATTCTTCTACCAGAGAATCGGCTTCTTCAATCTTTTGAATATATTCATCATATAAAACACCACGGCTGTGTCCAGTTTGGTCTGTACTTATTAATTGAACAATTTGCAGGTCTGGATCCTGCTCTTCCATGATATTTTTAGCTCGTTCAATAATCCCGCGATCCACTATATTATTTTTCATAACAGCAGTGAATGTCTCAACATCCTTACCAAAGGAATCGACGAGATGGGCTACAGCTAATAATGAACCCTTTTTCCCTACTTTTCGAAGACTATCAAAAACACTCTCGACTTTAATCCCAAGCTTCCAAACCATATTCGACTTTATGCCGTGCTCGAAGGGATACGTTCCTGTAAACATAGAGGAAAAGCATACAACGGTTCTTGCAGGATAAACAGTTTCCATATTCGTATACTCTGTACCATTTTTCCTCAAAAAGTCGAGAAAAGGCGTATCGGCTTCTTCAAAGCGTTCTTTCCGCATACCATCGATGACCATCACAATCACTTTCTCATTAATGGCAGATGTCCGCTCCTCTATATTGGACGTATAGGTTGGAATAATTTTCGGCTTCCAATCAAATAGGTTTTTATGGAGAATCCATGAGAATAAGAGGACGCCGGCATAAAAAAGGATTAGTACTCCAACTTCACTGCCCGTCCATGACTGCTCCGAAGTGACTAAATTCCAAAGTGACAATAATAAAAGAAACTTAGGCAATTGCTCTTGAGCATTTCCGCTTGTTGAATCGCTATTTTTTAGCACAAGTTTCCAGAAGCGCGTAAAATTAAGCCATGACGTGCCAATTCGCAAATGATAATAAAACGTTCCCCAAAAAAATACGGTAAAGAAGAAATATAATCCCACCGCTGTCAGCAGCAAACTGAGATTCACTTGATCCCAGATAATTAGGTATACCGTAAAGGGAATCCATAAATAATTTCTTAAGAATAATGGGTAATCGAACAAATAGTAAATAATCAGCATGGGCAGGATTGCGAGGAACCCAAGGGTTAGATCTCCTAAAAATGAAGGATTGCCAAGCTTTGAAATGGAATAGATCAGCATGATTCCAATGGTAAAAATCGGTGTAAATGGCTTTCCCTCGTTTAAAAGGTTCCAGCACCTGGCGGCAAATTTTTCAAATGATGATGCTTTTTTCATTCAGTTCTTCCCCTCCTTGATAAAATCTCTCTTATTTGCCTTATTTTCGTTACCGGTGAACGGATTAATAATAGGCATCCAACTAGATAGGAAAAAATAAATTTATAACTATGGCTGATAAGTGCCACCATATACCCATCTTTTAATGGATAATGAAAACTTGCTAGAGCAGCAGTCATGACGGATTCATAGGTTGAAATCCCACCAGGCGTAATCTGAAAAACCTGTCCCCCTACCGTGATCGAGTTAACCCAAATGGCCTTGTAAAGCGGCAGACCATTACCTATCGATGCGGTTACACTCCAGACAACAGCTCCTTCAAGTGCCCAACTAAACGCAATGAAAAGCATAATTAAAATAAAATTTTTCCCAGCTAAGCTTGTTTTTATGATTTGTATATGCTTTTCCACAAACCGCGGACGATGTTTTTTGACGAAAAAGAATCCCATTAAAATCATGATGACTAAAATAAACAACAACCCTAGTGAATAACGAAAGAAAAATGGCCTTGAAAAGGCAATGAGTCCAATAAATGAAAACATGAGGAGGAAAAACATATCTATTGCTCGAAGGACAATAACAGAATGGGCTGAAATTTCCGGACTTATGTTTTTTTCCCTCCAGGATAGAACGCCAATTCTAACTGCATCTCCCACCTTAATTGGAGTAATATGATTCACGAAAAGGCTTAGGAGCACCCCCTGAAGACAGCTATAGAATCTTACTTTCTTTCCTAAGTATAATCTCCATGCGTCAGCTCTTAGAATAAAAGATAACAGGTAAGAAATCGTCACAGCTGCAATAATAAAAGGGTTGCCTGCAAAAAACTCCTGCATTGCATTAAATAACTTTTCAACATGCAAATATCGCAGTGATAGAACAATAAATACCCCTGCAAGAATGAACCCCATTAGTCTTATCAGTAGACGCTTAACTGATTTCCGACTCATGTTTTTTCGCCCATTCTATTGTCTTGGAAAGGCCTTCTGAAAAAGAAACCAATGGTTGAAACCCAAGCTGCTCCCTTGCCTTCGAAGTATCTGCCCAAGTGGAATGAACATCACCTTGGCGAAATTCAGCCTGCTTTACTGCTAAATCTGGAAAATACAGCCTGAGGTGATCTACTAGTTCTTCGAGGAAAATAGGGCTGCCAGAGCCAATATTAAAGGTGCCCACTTTTTCCTGTTGGTTAAAAGCACTAAGGATTCCCGCTATACAATCATCAATATAGGTATAATCCCTAGCCGTCCTATTTCCAAAAAGGGTAATTTCCTTTTTATTCATCAGCTTTTTGATAAACCCTGTAATGGCCATATCCGGTCGGCCCCATGGTCCATATACTGTAAAAAAGCGAAGGATTGAGACTTTATAATCAAATAAAGAAGAATAAGCATGGCAAAACGATTCCGCACCAAACTTGGCCGCTGCATAAGGAGAAACAACTCGTCCCAATGCCATTTCCTCTTTAAGAGGAACATTTTTTTGTTCACCATAAACCGATGACGAAGATGCGAAAATAAACTGTTTTACATTGGATTCCCCAGCAAAGCGAAGAGCATTGATCGTTGCTTTGATATCGTAATCTACATACTCATTCGGGGCGGCAATAGAGTGTGGTACTCCAGGAATAGCAGCTAAGTGAATGACTATTTCCGGTTTAAAGGAAATAAATATTTCTCTGACTTTATTTTCATTATGTATAAGACTTTCTTGATAAAAATCAAACTTCCCTGCTTCACTAACAAATTCAAGGTGGCGCTTTTTTCTCTCAATCGAATAATATGGGTGAAGTACGTCAAGGATTAGTATTTCATGACCTTCTTTTATCAATCTTCTTGTAAGATGGGAACCAATAAATCCAGCCCCTCCAGTTACGATTATTTTCAATCAAAAACACCTCTAAATCGTTCAATAAGTCCTATTCTCTCATATACAAGAAAAAAGGAAAAACCTTGCACAACTAGAACAAGGTTTTTCCTCTGCATTATTTCGCTTTTTCTACGATTGTATTCAGAGTGGAAATAAGTTCTTTCAATTGCGCTTCCCCAGCTGCTTTATCTTTCGCTTTTGCAGTTTCAACATATTTTTGGGCTTTTTCAGTTAAGGTTTTGTAATCCTCTTCACCTAGAAGGGTTTTGATATCCTCACCGATAATGTCAATAAATAATGCACCTTCTAAACCAGTAACAACGGCTTTATCATCTTTGCCAATTAGTTCTTTACTTTCCCCATATTCATCAATGGCAATCTTAGCAAACCCACGAACAAAGGCTTTATTTACAGCATCTGGATCAATTGCCTTTACATCAGATTCAAGTGTAAAAGATTTTTCAATAAAAGCATGTTCCTCCGCGGCATGACTGTTTAGATAGCTGGATAATGATTGGAAGAACGCCCAGCCTTCTGCCTGCTCCACTTTAGCTAGGGCTGCGTCGTTTTTCGCTTCTGCTGCCGCTTTAGTCGCATATCCGTTTGGAAGGGCGCCAGTAGCAAGATAGAAAGTCTTCATTAAGGTTTTATCAACGACTTGTTTTCCTAAGTTAAAGCTAAGTAGATCATTATTTTTTACGGCTTCATCCATTTCGTTAAACCCGCCATCAATAACACTGACAAGATTTGTTCCATAGGCTGCATCACGCTTTTCAACAGTTGTCTTTAGGATTGCATAGTGCTCTTTTGCTTCTTCAAGTTCACCATTAACTTCGTCCGTTTTACCCCATAGTTCTGTTACTTCTGTAAAATCGTGTTTAATGGATGTATAAAATACTTTTTGCATTAATTTATCAAAAATTTGTTTAACTACTACTTTATCCATAGTTCCGTCTTTACCAGCAGTAAGTGCTGTTGTGATTTTATCATCAATTGTATCTTCAAATTCTGCGTCTCTCTTTTTAACCAACTCTTTTAGATTTTCATTATATAACGTTGTAACTTTATCAAAATCAACATCTTTACCTTCTTTAGCTTTTTCAAGCTCTGTTAATGCTTCTGTAAAAACATCAGCATACGCTGCATCTTCTTTTTCCACAGCTTCTTTCTTCTCAGAAGCTTTTTCCTTGTTCTCCACTTTTGGTTTGCTTTCTGTTTCTTCTGCTTTTCCGCAAGCCCCTAGCATTAATGAAAGGGCTGCCAAGGCTGCTAGCATTTTAAATTTAATCGACATGTTGTTTTCCCCCGGTTTTGTTTTGATTTTCTATTTGATAATGATTATCATTTACATTTTTAATTATAATAGAGAATGATTATCACTGTCAATGAAAATTATTATCTATTATAAAATATTCTTTATCTTCAAAAATACTAACACGATCACCTTTCCACAAGATGGTTCCATATTATCCTTCAAAAAATCTTATGCAATTATAGGAAGTCGATGGATGGACCAATCACATTTATGAGGGCTGTACAAACAAAAAAGCCCTTAACGGACTTTTTTTAACTACGTGTAATTATTATTCTAAAATAATAATTAAGAAGGTCTTACTTCATTATTTGTAAGAACCTTTAATGCATCTTGTACATCTAGTGCAAAACTTACGGGATTATCTATCTTTTCAAAATGAATATACATCAATCTTGGATTATCAAATAGCCAGTGATTATGAAAAGCGGTGACAATAATATTATGTTCACGGAGTCTGTCAATGAATGGATTAATCTCGTCCTCCAAAATAACTGTTTCACCACTACAAAGGGCCCGTCCATCCCGAGTTAACGATTCAAAAGTGAACATCTGAGGAATAGCTAGAAAAGACCTCGTTCGTCTCCCCAAAATTCGCGCTTTAATATTGGTCCGAGATCTCATGACCATACAAACTCCATTTTCAAAGGTATGCATTCCGCCAAGGATTCTGTGAAACTCCTCACATAACCCTTCTGCTTGTCTAGGAACGCGTACTCTCACATTTTGAACCCCTCCCAGATTACGAGTAGTCAAAACTTCTAGGGCGTCTCTTACTTTTCTAGCAAAAGATAGTGGCTCATCAATGGATTCAAAATGGATGTACATCAAGCGAGGATCATCGAACAGCCAATGATTGTGGAGGGCGGTTACAATGATTCCATTGGCTCGTAAACGTGAAATAAATGGATTAATTTCGTTTTGAAGAATAACCGTTTCCCCAAGGCATAATGCTCGCCCCTCACTATTAACATCTTCAAAGGAAAATGCTTGTGGCACAAACATGAAAGATTCTGCTCTACGTCCTAACACAAATGGGTGGAGGTTTGTCCGAGATTTGGTCGCTGTACAGACTCCATTAATAACAGACGGTGCAGCATCCAGGATATCAGCAAATTGCCTGCATAGATTAGTAGGCTGCATATGGCTCATTTCATTCAAATTATCATCCCCTAAAAATATCTCTCAAGATAAAATTATGCAGAATAACTTTTTTGGACAGGGCCATATTGTAATTTTTATGAAAGTTGTGGTGAAAGGGTAAGAGGCATTGCTAGTTTCCCCAGTGAAACTTTTTTTCACTGCCATTACTTAGTTAGAAGGAGGACAAAAGGTTTCTCTAGACCCACTAGATCTTTTTATTCCATAATAAAATAAGAGAAATGGCGGGGGATAGAATCATGAACAAACAGGGATACTTGGATTTGAGAAGAGGTGAACGCGGAGCGATCATCAGCATCGTCGCTTATATAATCTTATCCTCATTAAAATTATCAGTCGGTATTATAGCTCACTCTGAAGCCTTGAAGGCAGACGGATTAAATAATGTCACAGATATTATTGCATCCGCAGCCGTGCTGATTGGTCTTAAATTATCGCAGCGGCCCCCTGATGACGACCATCCTTATGGACACTGGAAAGCAGAAACCGTTGCCTCCATGGTCGCCTCATTTATTATGATTGCTGTGGGAATCCAAGTAACATTCGAAGCGATTTCTAGTATATTTTATGGAAGAAACGAAACTCCAGATTTAGTTTCTGCTTGGACAGGTCTCTTTTGTGCTCTGGTTATGTATTTGGTTTATCGCTATAATAAAAAATTAGCTAACGAGATCAATAGCCAATCAGTTATGGCAGCAGCAAAGGATAACCTATCAGATGCATGGGTCAGTGTTGGTACATTTATAGGAATCGTCGGTGCCCAGTTCAATCTTCCGTGGCTCGACCCGATTACGGCGATAATTGTTGGATTCCTCATCTGTAAGACCGGATGGGAGATTTTTAGGGATGCTTCCCATCATTTAACCGATGGGTTTGATGAAAAACAAATAGAGACCTATAAAGAAACGATCATTGATTGTCATGGAGTTAAAGGGGTTAAAGACATTAAAGCCCGGAATTACGGCAATAACGTGGTAGTGGATATTGTGATTCTCGTCAATTCCGATTTAGATATTCGCGGTGCCCATGACATTGCGACCAAGGTGGAAAATGTATTAATAAAAAACCATCAAGTCTATGATGTACATGTTCATGTTGAACCTAATTAGATAAAAAGAGGAAGTGAGCCTTCATAACCTGAGAGGGCTCTTTCTTTTTAGGTGAGAGAATTCATATGATGTTTTATAAAAATAAACTGCCCAGCTTCATCCCAATAAACGCTAGTAAGATCCCAAACGTGTAGCTCATTCCTAAATATAAAATAATCATCCTCCAGTTTCTTTTAGTAAGCAGCTGTATGTTTTCCAATTTAAATGTAGAAAATGTCGTAAAAGCTCCCATGAAACCCGTTCCCAAGAGTAATCTCCACGTATTCTCTAAATTCGCCCCAAAGATTAAACCCAACAAAAATGAACCAAACAAATTAATGATTAAAGTGGCAAGAGGAAATGTAGAGGGATACTTTCCCTTTATCAAGATACTTAAACCAAAACGGGACATCGCTCCAAAAAAACCGCCGACTGCCACCAAAGCTATATTCGTTATCATTGTTTTTCACCTCTACCTACTTCTGTTTCTTTTTCTGCACTTAATCCCAATCGATAGCCCATCCAAGTCAATAAGAGACCGCCCCAAAGACTAAGAAGCACATAAAGGATTGCTGTTCCCCACTTAGTTGCACTAATTAATTGAACCGTTTCCACACTAAAAGTTGAAAATGTAGTAAAAGAGCCAATAAGTCCAGTGCCTATTGCAGTTATAACATGTGGGGGCAATGATTTAAATCTGGGCAGGAAATTAGTGAGCCATCCCAATATAAAACATCCCAACATATTTGTAACAAAGGTAGCTAATGGAAAGTCGTGAAACCACCACTGACCAAAGTAAACGCCCAACATATAACGTAATAAAGCCCCAATAATTCCAGCAAGCCCTACGAATAAAAAAACCAATGTACTCACCTCAAATATATAGTTTCCTAAAATAAATAGACTCCTACCAATTTTTTCTGGTAGGAGTCATTAGCTGCCCGCGGAAAGCGAAGTGCCTGGAACGGAAATCAACAGGCAATTTTAACAGAGTCAATTTTATAAGAATATATTAACAAATAAGAACTACAGGTGCTAGTTATTACTAGCATATTTAAAAAGCTCTTTGAATAAACCATACAAGTCCGAACGCTAAGATGGCAGCAGACGTTCCTGGAATCACCCAGCCTACCGGTTTTAACTTTAACTTCCTAATCCACAAAATGATTGGAAACGTTACGGAAACAATCAACAACTGCCCGATCTCAATACCCATATTAAAAGATACGAGGGACGCAGCCATGTGATTCGTATCTAATTTCATTTCTGAAAGGATTCCTGCAAAACCAAATCCGTGAATCAATCCGAAGCCAAAAGCTAGCCACGGCTGGTGTTTTGAGTCCTGGTTAAAAATATTGATGAGTGCCACATAAATAATACTTAGAGCAATAGCCGATTCCACAAATCTGCTTGGAAGATGAACAATATCAAAAGTGGCCAGAGCCAAAGTGATACTATGTGCAATGGTAAAGGCTGTAACTAAAGACAGAATATGACGAATCGTTTTTGCCCCAAAAAGCAAGGTAATCACAAATAGGATATGGTCATAACCTGTGAAAATATGTTTTAAACCAAGAACTACAAATTGTTTCACATTTTGCAAGAAGCTGATTTCACCAATTTCTACTTCTCTTGATTCAAATGAAAGAATCTTTTCTTGTTGTTTCCCGTCCATTTTAATAGTTGCATAGTTCGCATGACTTGGGTCGGAATCATCCATAAACATATTATATTCAACCACTAGTTTTTCAGGCTTATGCCCGATTTGATAAGCCAAATTAATTACCGCAAACGGACGCTCCTTAATTATTTCTATCTCTGTTTTTAACACGCTGCCCGCAACTAGTCCGCTGTCCGCATAAATTTTTATATGCGAATTTATATAATTTTGCAGGACCTTTTGGTTAATAATTGCCTTATCTTCTGTTGCTGTATTAAGGGCATGTCCCAGCTCTTCCAAATCAAGTTTCAATTCATATCCCAGCGTTTTATCCTTGACCTGAATGGTGGAAAAACCTTCACTGTTATTTGTATGTGCATAAGCTGAATAAGGGTGTAAAGAACCTAATGCTAGAAAAATGAGCAATAAAGGGAGCAGTATCTTTTTCATTATATCCACTTCCATTCCTTTGTTAATTTCCATGTCTCGACCAAGATAATGGAAAGACGAGGAGCATATAGACCCCTCGTCTCGACTCTATTCATTTCATAAATTATTTACTAGATTTGACGAAAATTGGGTTTGAATAGAACCAAAGATCATTCCAAGGATTTTCCCCTTTAGGATCGGCGACTGGTTCCAACTGGTCAGTGTTAGTACCACGTAAACGAATATAGCTATCTTTTTCCACATCTTTTAACGTATGAGTAATGATGATGTATTCACCGTCTTTTTTCCAGTCACTTTCTGTGAAACGCTTTACGACTTTTGTTGTCGGGTTAGAAGCTGCTGAGCGGTCTGCCACTTTTCCATTCACTTCTCCCATGATTAAGTCAACACGTTGAACATTTGGCTTATCACCATGAGAGTTCGCAGCGTTGGGATCTTTGATCCGAACGGTGACTGTGACATCCGTTTTCTTACTTGGAAGTGTAAGTGTTTCACCGATTGTCGCTGTATTACCTTTTGCCGCTGCATGCAATGGTGATTTGCCGCCTGCTTGTACTTTCACATCCAGTTCTGAGATCAGGTCACCCGTTGTAACAAATACATTACCTTTACGAAGGTTTTCCATTACATCCTCATAATTTTTCTCTGCTTTTACATAGGTTTTAGAATATTCACCAGGCCAGAAGTCACTTCCTCCATCACGCCAGTTCACATGGGAGTCTGATGTGGCAGTAATCCACCAGTGTCTTCCTTCGCCTAACATCGAATCCCATAAACCACCAACGATAGCAGACATTTGATCAAATCCACCCATTGTTGGCGCGTTTGCGTTTGAGTAACTACCACGAGATCCTTTAGGGTCAAGAGAGCCATCTGGATTAATCGCACCTGCTTGGTGACCAGGAGCACCCTCCATACCAATAGAGATATTTGGTGCAGTATCATTCCAATTACGGAACTCTTGCGGAGTATCTTGTCCCCATACACCAACACCTGTCGCTGAACGAGATGGATGATGTGCGATCGAAATTGGAAGTTCGTCCATTTGCTTCATATAGTTAAGAGCTTCAATCATTTTGGATTCAGTGTTTCGGCTTGAGTCAGTTGGATAAGCCTCACGAGAATTAAACTTGCTTTCAAGGTCATATAGAACTTGGGATTCATTTTCACCTTTTGGGATCATTAGAGTGCTGTGGTCTGCTCCGGGTGTGTCTAATTCCATTCCGTAGAATTGAAGAAGATCAGGAACAGCTTCACGGGATTTTAATAATTCAGGGTACGCTTGCTCTAAGTTGACCTTGGAATGGTTAGGACCACCATGATCTGTTGTCATTACCCAATCAAGTCCATATTTCTTAGCATTTTCTGCATTTTTCACTATTGGATAAATGGCATCGCCGCCCCGTATGGCAGTAGGAGGGTTGGTAGAATTGTCCCAGCCAACACTCCATTCACTATGTACATGGTGGTCACCCGCAAGCCATGATGCGCCATTCTTTTTCACTTCTTCTTTGGACAATGATTGTGCTTTAGCGTTTTGATTACCGCCATCATGAAAGACCGTTTGCGTTGTCAAAGCAGTGGTGGCAAGAACTGTTGTTGCTAATAAAGGTATGGCTTTCTTTTTAAATCGTGATTTCATACTTCCAATTCCCCCTAAGATTTATTCACAATTAAAATAGTAAACTAGGATTGTTAAGGGGATATGTAGGTTTAGTAAAGTCAGCGTTAATCTAATGTAAAGTTTAGAATTATAAAAAAATAATTAACCACAAAAAAAATAGAGCTTAATGCTCTCCACAGATTGAGAGCCGCCGCTATCAACCTTTTTCTATTTCAATACCCCAAGTAGCCGCTTATTTTTTCGAAAGTCCCTCCACATCAATAAATGGCGTAGCTCCGCCTGTGACACTTGGCAGGTGACCATCCCATTTTTCTAACGCCTTTTCTTGGACTTCGATTTGTTTTAATTGAATCAACGCCTCGGTTACTTCTTGTTTTTTCAGTCGCAATGCTTCCGCTTCTGCACCCGCTTGAGCCACTTTCTGCTCAGCCTCGATTTTCACTCGTTCGAGATCTCTTTTTGCCCGTAATGCATTTTGTTCGGCGGTTTGTTTCGATTCAATCGCTTTATTGAATTCATCACTAAACGCGAATTCCTTGATATTAATATCTTCTAGAATCATATAGTATTTTGTTAATTTACCAGCTAGCATATCCTTCACCTTCGCCGATACTTCCGGCCGTTTCGAGATTAGTTCTTCGGCGGTGTACTGGGCAGTAATCGCCTTGAGTGATTCCGCAATTGCTGGGTCAACGATCCGGGTACGATAATCCAAGCCGATTTCCTGATAAAGCTTATTCACGGCTTCCGGGTCAGCCGAATAGTTGACAGCCACCATTGCGGTAACCATTTGCAGATCCTTAGAGGCCGCTGTCTGTGAACTTTCTTCTTTTTGAACCCGAACTTCAATCGGCTGTACAGTTTGAATGAACGGAATCTTAAAATGAAATCCCTCGGTTAAAATTGTCGGTTTAACGGCCCCTAATTGTAACAATACCCCTCGGTATCCAGAATCCACGGTAGTACCAGAAAAAAAGCCAACTACGATAATCACCAGCGCAACAAGTCCGCTAATTATCGATTTCGTATAGTTCATTCTGATCACCCCCCTTTAAATCACTTTATGAAAAAAGTTCCAGATTTATACAGAGGAATACACTTAGACTATCCGCACTTAGAAAAACTTCTCCACCAACTCAACAGAAGTGGGCCTGCTAAAATAGTAACCTTGCATTTTATTGCAGCCGATGCTGCATAGATAATGGTATTGCTCCATGTTCTCGACACCTTCAGCGACCACATTCATCCCCAGGTTTTTGCCCATGGCCACTAATGCTCGGCAAACAGACTTCTGGTTTTTATGATCCAAACCCTGGATAAACGATTTATCAATCTTGATCGTATTAAAAGGATATTGAACAAGATAACTTATGGAGGAATAACCAATCCCAAAATCATCAAGAATGATATCAACCCCATATTCTTGCAATTCTTGAATGGTTTTCAACGTTCTCTCGACATTGGTCATCGCCGTTCTTTCGGTTATTTCAATTTTTATTAATTCAGGTGGTAAGTCATATCTTTCTATTGAATCTTTAATCGTTTCAATGAAATCCTCCTGATTAATTTGCCGAGCAGGAACATTAATGGAGATATAAAAAGGCGGTAAATTCCTATCTATCCATAACCGGCGCTGGCTGCAGACCGCTGCCAAAACCCAATTGCTCAGTTTAATAATCAGATCGGATTCCTCTGCAATCTGGATAAATTCACCTGGTGAAATGCTTCCCAATACAGGATGTTCCCAACGGAGGAGTGCTTCCAAACCGATAGCTTTCTTGGTATATATATCAAAAATGGGCTGATATTCTAAATACAACTCATTTTTTTCAATCGCCTGATGAAGATGTTGTTCCAGGAGCATTTTTCGTGACAGACTCGTTGCCATGCCCAGTTGATATTGCTGAATGCCCGTCTTATTCTCCTTAGCCAGATACATCGCCTGATCGGCTCTCATCATAAGCACATCGCCATCTTTTCCATGGTCGGGATAAATACTTGTCCCGATACTGACACTTATCCTGTACTCATGTTCATTCAGCTTAATTGGCTCCGCAACCACTTGGCTTATTTTTGCGGCAATTTCATCAACCACTTGGCCGTTCGGCAGGTTTTTTAATAGAATGACAAATTCATCTCCACCCTGGCGTGAAATGACATCTTCCGCACGTATATGACTCTTTAAGCGATTCGCGATGATTTTAATCAATCGATCACCCATTTTGTGCCCCAGTGAATCATTGATATCCTTGAACCGATCAATATCAATGAATAAGATCCCTGCAAACCGGTGATTTCGCTTCGCCTCAATAATGGCGCTACAAAGCTGTTCATCAAATTTTCTTCGATTTGGCAGCCCTGTTAATGGATCATGAAAGGCTAAATAGGTTAATTCTGCTTCGTTTCTTTTCCGCTGATTAATATCCATCACAACACGATCAAATCTCACAGGACCAACTGCCGGCTCCTCAAAAATGGGAACGATATAATCAAAAACCCACTTCTCCATCCCATTAACGGTGCGAATCCGATATTCAAGTTTAATAGACTGCCCCTTCTCCAATAAAGCCAGCTGCGATAGGACGACAGTTTTATCTTGCGGATGGATGATCTCCATCCACAAATAAGGATTCTGGATAAATTCTTCCTCGGAATAACCCAAAATACGCTGGCAGGCTGAGGATATTTGAAGGGTCTCCATCGTCTTGGCATCAATAGACCATAAACAAATATCAATTTCGTTAAAAATATGATCCCAATTGCTCAATTCATAAAATGGATGGCTCAAAGGCACTGGGAGATTGAGCAGCACGGATTTGAAGGGTTGAATAAACAAACTTACATCGGACTTTAAGGATTGATTTCTCATAGGGGCTCCTCTCTATGGTTTATGAAATAATCTGTATATTGTATATCTTAAAGGAAATATCGGAATTTGAATGCTTCAAATGTCACTGGATTATGGCGTTTTTTTGACAAAAAACAAAAAGCGTAAAGACCCTTATCATGGAATCTTTACGCTTTATTAGTCGATAGAAGGTTTATCATTGGAATGAAGGACATCCACTCATAAATAGATTGAAAGCCGGATTCATAGTCCCTGCCCTCTTTTACATAATGCTTGCAATATTTCTTACCGTATTAACAATATTAGGATAGGCATTTTTAAGGGCATGTTCTAGTGATGTCACTCCTGGTACAATGCTGAAAACGGCATCTATTCCACACTCATGAACAGCATCATAGCCATCACCAAGGGAACCTGCTACCCCAATCACACGAACTTCATGTTTTTTGGCTACATTAGCTACACCAATCGGTGTTTTTCCGTAGATGGTTTGATTATCTATTTTTCCTTCTCCTGTTATGACAAGGGACGCATCACGAATATGGTCCTCCAAACGAGTAGCCTCAACCACAATCTGTATTCCCTTTTTCAACTGGCAAGGAAGAAAAGCTAATAAACCTGCACCTAGGCCTCCTGCAGCCCCTGCCCCTGGAATGTCACTCACACGCTTTCCTAAATCCCTTTCTATAATTCTTGCAAAATGAGCTAGATTCTGGTCAAGGATCACAACCATTTCTTCTGTCGCTCCTTTTTGCGGACCAAAAACGGCAGAGGCACCAGCAGTTCCAAGTAAAGGATTCTCGACATCACAAGCAACCTCGAAAGACACTTCAGACAAACGTGAGTCTAAACCTTCTATACTAATAGATTGCAAATGAGCTAATGCTCCACCGCCAAAGCCAATTTCATGTCTGTCACCATCGAGTAATTTAACTCCTAAAGCCTGAGCCATCCCTGCTCCACCATCATTGGTGGCACTTCCCCCGATTCCCAAAATTATTTTCTGTACCTTGTATTCGAGGGCGGCTAATATTAATTCTCCCACACCATATGTGGTTGTGTGAAGCGGATTTCTGTCCTCTTTGGGCACCAAATGTAATCCAGAAGCAGCAGCCATTTCGATAACTGCCGTTTTTCCGTTATGAATTAATCCAAAGAAACCATTCACTTTATTTCCCAGCGGGCCGGTAACTACTTGGTGGATCATGCGTCCATCTAGTGAATCAACCAAGGATTGAACAAGGCCTTCTCCCCCATCTGCCATAGGGACCTTTACAAAATCAGCTTGAGGAAAGATTTTCCTAAAGCCTTCTTCAATTGCATTGGCAACTTCTGAAGCAGATAGGCTCTCCTTAAAAGAATCTGGTGCGATAACTACTTTCATAGGGTTTCATTCCTTCTCCCTTATTTTAATGAGTAAAATTGATCGATAAAATCGGCAAAATTCTCTTTTGAGCAAAGCTCATCCACTAATTTTTTATTTTGTACTAACTGCCAGATGTGGTTAAAAAGGTGGCTAAATTCCTCTTTATCCTTTTCATTCAATGCCAGTAATAGGACCAACTGAACTAAATGCTCTCCCCATTTTACTGGTTTCTTTAAAATCCCAATTGCGATACAGGACCCTAACGCATTGGGTTTTAAAGGGTGAGGAATAGCTACAAGATTACCAATCGATGTGGGGGAGATTTCTTCCCGCTCCAGTACAGAGGATTGAAAAGAATCATCAACATATCCTTTAATATTTAGAATCGTCGTTAAGGATTTTATAATTTCAATTGGACTTTTCTTATCAATTTCATTAAAGAATAGATCATCACTAAAGAGATTTTGAAGCTTTATTAATGATTTATTTTTATCCTCATTAAGATACTTGCTTGAAATATGTTCTTTCACTTTTTCAACATCTTTTTCCGTTAACATTGTATTAATATGAAGAATTGGAATCGGACTTTCTTCATGTACTGGAATCGTACTTAGGATTAAATCGGCCGCTTCCTTTTTGATATTCTTAATAGAATAGGATGGATACGTACCCACAATAGCGATTCCAGGGAATTTACTCTCTATACTTGCCGCTAATAGCTTTGCTGTTCCTAATCCAGAAGCACAGACGATGGCTACTCTTCTTACTTCACGCCGCTTTTTGGTCTTCATCCGCTCTACAGCTGCTTCCAAATGGATCGCAATATATCCCATTTCATCTTCATTAACTAGGAGATCGCTGTTTTTCTGGATAATTTCCGCTGCAAGAATCCCTAACTCAAAAGAAAATGGATAATTATTTTTTATCTCTTTTAATAAAGGATTTCGCAGGTTCATGCGATATTTTAAACGATTAATCGCTGAACGCAAATGAAGCCCTAATCCATAAATGAGTTCTCGATCTTCCCGCAAGTCAATACGATACACCCTATTAATTTCAGAAAGAATATCAACCACTAATTGATAGTGACCCTCTCCTACCAACTCAACAAAGTCATTTTCTTGTAAATTCTTATCTTCGAAATGTTTGGCTCCAAGTAAATGAATGGCGATATAGGCAACTTCACCTCTAGGTATTTTTATCGAAAATTCCCCTTCAAGAGAATCAACAATTTTTTTCGCTACCGTATATTCAACCTGATTTACTAGTTGTTCAAGCTCGATTGTACCGACTTCAATGTTCTTACCTCTTTTAATTCTCTGGATGGCAATCGCAATATGCATCACTAAATTATTTAGTGGAAGGTCTGCCATACGGAATGGCAGCTCACTAATATGCTTTGTGGTGATGGTCTTAATGACTTCTACATTTACATCAGAGATAATCTCATTTTCATGCTGAACTTGTTCATTTCTCATATTCGCCAAACTTTCAGACAAGCAAAAACGAATATTCATCTCGTTACCGATTAATTTAAGTCCGTAGTTTTGCTTCTTATATAAGGTTAAATCGTATTTTTCTAAAAGCTTCTCAACTTGTTTCAAATCATTATCAACTGTAGATTTACTCACAAATAATTCATTCGCAAGCTGCTCGGCAGCAATAAAATCGTCCGCCTTAATAATACTTTTTAAAATATACAAGACTCGTTCCTCTGGAAGGACAGGCGAATGACCTTGTTCCTCTTCCTGAAGCATAAACACCTCTTCAATTAATTCCGTAACCGATTGTCCAAGTGTTGGATCAATAAAGTACCCAACACCCCTATTCGCTTCGATTTGGACACCGATTTTTTTAAATTCAAGATTCAATGTCTTTATATCATTTCTGATTGTTCGAGACGTAACACCGATTACCTTAGCCAAATATTCACTTGTCACAGGTTCCTTATGTGAGAGCAATTCTTTTATCAATGACTTAAGACGGCTGTTTACAACAAACATCTCATACCCTCCTGCTAAACAAGTAAAAACTTTTTATGATAAAACGGTAACGTTGAATTGATTTCGAATTTTTTCAACCGCTTCCAACGCTTCCTTTAAACATTCATTAGAAAAGGTCGTAACAAGTGCAATGGCTTCTTTACGTTTCCCTGCCTTATTCAGTACGGCCGCTCTTTCTTCAATGTCACGAATTAAAAGTAACCATTTCTGTTCTAACTGATCGAACGTTTTTCTAGCAATTTCCTGATTGTTATTAAATAACGTTCCATTTTCATTCCCTTTTAATTCATCAAGTAAATCCCGGAACATCCACCAATACGACCCGGTCGCCGATTGATCATGTTGTGATTGGGCAGGGTCGGCCGTCTTCACTTTCACCGTTCCAGCCTGAGAAAGCAGCGTTGGAAACTCCTGCTCACACATGAAAATGGGCAGATAGAGCCCGGTACATGGAGTGGCAGGCGACCACCAAATCAGCGGAAAATGCCACTCATCTTCTGGAAGCTCAAAAATCGTTGATGATGCTGTAATTCCCCATGTAAAATTGGCAGGAGACGAGTGCATACAAATCGTTTGAAAATCTGGTAATGCAGCATTAAAAAATGGCCCTTCTAAAAAGGTATCTTCATAATGATCGCGTAAGATTCTTTTCAACCATGAAACATCAATCTGTCCCACTTTTTCACCCAGCAATTGTTTCGTACGCTGAACACGGATATGCGAGACCTGAAGCGAGTTCGTAAAGTCTGTATAAGAAAATGCTGCATCAAACTCCTCAGCGCCACTTGCCCATCCTGATTCTATCGCTTTTTCCATAAATCCTTCACTAGTTAAATCCCACTCACCCCGAATGCTCATTTCATTCGAAATCGAATGGAATTTATTTTGAATTTTCCTTGCTGCCCAATGATGGTCCACAGTTTCAAGAACCCACGCTTCTCTGGAATCAGCAATGATGAACGAATTATTGTAAGGCTTCTCCTCGCCCACGACCGCACTGCCCCATTGGCCATACTCTTCGATTAACTTCGTAATCACTTCTAACGCTTCTTGTGCAGTTTTACCTCTTTCTAGGCCAAGCCGAACAAGCTCCATGCCTAAAATCCCTTTTTGTTTTTCAGGATTTGCTGCACTTTCTTTCAAATCTTTTGTAAAAATAGCTTCATTCCCGATTGCAACACCATGTTCATTGATGCCCTGCTCATAGCCCCAGCACCAAAATGGTGACGAGCCGATTGTTAACCATGTTTTCGCTGCTTGAGGAATCTCTACATAAGCTAATTTTAATTTTTCGCCCATTTCATAGGCCTGCTGGTGATTATACACGAGAGGCTGACTTTCGTAAGCAGGTCGATCGCTATTCTTCGCCACAAGCATCCGAGATTGACTTGTGGAATCTGGTAAAACGACTAAGTTATCACACATTTTAAAATCCCCCCAGTTATCACAAGAAAGAGACACCCCTAAACAGAGTTGACTTTATCACTCTAATCTCTGGGTATCTCCTTTCTTTCTAAAATAATTTAAAGCTTAAGATTTCGTTCGGACGAATATCTTTTAATTGAATTTCATTGTTGGTAAATTGAATGCGATCATCTTTTTCATTCATAGGGATCTCGTTTAAATCCACTAGTTTAATAGCTTTGAAGAGTTCTTGATTGACCTCTACCTTGGCAGAATCAATAGGTTGATTGGTTGTATTATAAATTCTTACGATAAGACTATTATCTTCTTCACATTTTTTCACTGCACTCAGGGCTAGGTCTTTTCCATCAACACGAAAATACATACAATTGTCAGCGAGCAAACCCTCGCCCATCTTAACTGAAACCGGAACTGTCACAAATGGCGTTGTGAATTCGTTTGCTTTTATTCCAATGCTGCCATCTATCTCATTACCTGGATGGACAATAATCGAATAATCCATTTCGTGTCTTCCGAATAAGAGACTATCTGGGGTTTCTACATGAAGACCTGAGCGTCTTCCAGGTCGATCCACTAAATCTTGTTTCCCCATATAATCGGTACCAGCTAGTAACGATAGCGCAACGGTTGGTGTTTCCCCATGTAATATCTCATATTGCGGTAAGCCTTTATTTAGAATAGAAATACCTTTTTGAGCATCTGAAACATCGACAAATTTCTGCTGCGGATAAATCGGATAATACTTTTCTTCCCAATTTTCTTTTTCCCAGTATTCAACCTGCTCTAAATAGTTATCCCGACGAATGGTACCAAACTGTTGATCAGCAATATGTGTATTCGTTTTGATTCCTGTATCAAATAATACACGAATTCGGTGATTTTTAACCGTATTATCGATCACTGTTTTAATATCAACCCGATCTTCAAAGCGATTAACTGTTACATAAGACTCAATTGATGAAACTTTCTTTTCAGCTGAACGACGATTAACATCTGTATCTTCAGGGAATTCCAACCGATAGGTAATCTTAACGGTTGCAAAGATAGGTCCGTTATGAACAACATCTATATCAGGTGCTGCTTCCTTTGTAGTAATGATTTGATCTTCTCTAGGTGGAGAGAAATCATATTCATCACCGGCATTTCCACCTTCTTCATAGACATTTAATCCTTCAAAAATAGCACCCGTTTTTCTTTCTTTTATTGTTAATGAACCATTTTTTTCGATTTTCACATCGACAAACTCATTTTCAAAGGTCCCATTTTGATACACATCAGCAAACGTATTACACATTGGTGCTTTTTCTTTTACGTAATAAGTGTTATAGCCAAAGCCATCCACAGCCGCTACAAATTTAATCTTTGTCGTAAAAACAAACTGATCCTCATTTTTTACACCAATTTCAATCAGTTTATCATTTAAATTTTCTTCTTTTGTTTTCATTACTTGATAAGGTACTTCAATTCCATTAGGATCAACGATCATGAATTCTTTAGAAGTTAAATGCAGCGTTGCTTCGGCGATGTTTTTTCTTGTTTGACCCAGTGTATTAACGACGACTAGTGGCATCCCCTTGTTCTCATCGAACTTAATGTTGCCAAGCAAATCTTCTATTGCTGTTTTTTGAATGGACTGGCCAATTTGTTTAGCAAATTCATATCTCATATCCATTTCTTGATGAGTATCATCGGTACAAACATTACAAATGGAATCATGTGCATGATTTTGCAGCATGTATTTCCACCCTTTATTGATGACATCATTATCATACTGATGTCCCGCTAAGAATGAAAGGGAGCTTAAAGGCTCAGCATATCTTTCAAATAAGGTTTGAACTTCAAAATTTTTCTTCTTCAAATCTAACCGAGTAGACGCGATACTCACATGCACGCGCATATTTTTGCCCTTTCTAAATTCACCCGAAAGTTCCTCTAGTTTTTCGGATTCATGCGAAAGTCCTTCAAAATAATCCTGCAAACGGCTAAGCCTTACTTCGAAGTCACTTCCATGTTCGGTGTAATGCTTATTTAACTCATCAATGGTTTCAGGTAAATCTTTATTGGCACTTCGTTGATCAAACCCACACATCAGTAACATATTTGGTGTAGCAGCCATATCTTTTAAGCTTGTGTGGTTTTCTTCGATGATTTCTAAATTCTTTTCTAAATCGGTTGAAAGCATGCGGCCATTCCCATATCCTAATGGAAGATGTGTCGTGAGTACCTTTGAACCATCAGGTCCTACCCACCAGAAATCTGTTTTTTCTGTTTCTTCATTCGTAATCCCACGCCAAAATAGGGCATGATCAATCCCAAATCCTTTTAGCACTTGGGGAATTTGCGCTGCTTGGCCAAAGGAATCTGGCAAATAACCAATTTGCATTGAAGGACCGAATTCATTACCAACCTGCTGGCCGATTAACAAATTTCGAACAAGCGATTCACCGCTTGGGGTAAACTCGTCCGGCTGAATATACCAAGGACCAATGACAATGCGCCCCTCTTGGATAAGTCTCTTTAATCTATCCCGATTCCTCGGTTTAATTTCTAAATAATCCTCTAATACAATCGTTTGTCCATCTAGCAAAAAGGAAGAGTAGGCCGGACATGTTTCTAATAGTTCAATTAATTCATCCATAAACTTGACTAACTTGACGCGATATTGTTGATAGGTTTGGTGCCACTCTCGATCCCAATGGGTATGTGATATGACATGAAAATTCATTGTAAAAGCCTCCATACCAAAAATTTTTACTCTATAAAGAAGATGAGGGTCCTTAAAAAGTCCCCCCATTCTCATGCAATCTATAATCTTTATACTGCTTCTTGCGTGTATGCTACTTCTTCTTCTATATTCTTCTTTAATAATACCGTCATTAATGCGGTTGTAATGATCCCTGCAGCAAAGGCAAGCAAGAACATAAGTGGTTTAATAAAGAAGGGAATAACGAATACTCCACCACTTGGAACTGGAGCAGCTGCACCAAGAGCCATCGCTAATGCGCCGCCAACTGCTGATCCAACCACAATCGATGGAATGACTTGAAGCGGAGCACCTACGGCAAATGGAATCGCTCCTTCGGTTATCCCAGTCGCTCCCATGATTGTAGTAGGAAGGGCACTTTGTCTTTCTCCCGCTGTGAATTTCTTAGGAGCAAGTCTTGTTGCAAGGGCAAGTCCGATTGGCGGGGTCATAATTCCAATCCAACATGCGGCCATTGGACCATATACGCCTTCATTTAACATTCCGACACAGAAGGCAAATGCTACTTTATTAATCGGTCCTCCCATATCAAATGCCATCATCGCACCAATAATCAATCCAAGTAAGGCTAAATTTCCACCGCTCATTGATGTTAACCAAGCTTCTAACCCTTTAGAAGCAAAGGCAATTGGCTGACCAATGATATACATTAATAACGAAACAATTCCTACACCTAATAACGGAATAACAATAATTGGTTTAAGAGCAGCAATATAAGGGTGCATTGGAAGCTTCTTAATAAAATTAACAATATAACCAGCAAGGAAACCTGCAACAATTCCTCCTAAAAATCCTGCGCCAATTTCATGCGCAATCAAACCGCCAACCATACCTGGAGCAATACCCGGTCGATCTGCAATTGAGTAAGACATGTAACCTGCCATTACGGGAACCATTAGGGAGAAAATTAATACCCCTGCTTTAACCGTTTGTTTGGCAAAACCAGTTTCTTGTTCGCCGCCGCCTAAGAGTAAGCCAATAGTTAGGAGCAGCCCCCCAGCAACAACAAACGGTAACATATATGAAACACCAGTCATTAAATGTGTTTTAGCTTCTTCAAGAAACCTTTTCATATTTGATTTCTCCTCCTTATTACTTAACTAGTTCAAGAGCTTTATTGATAAGGCCTTGTGGGTTTTTTACTGCTTCTGCAACTGGAACCTTTACAGTAGGAATTTCATTAAAACGATCAGACTTTGCGATTGCTGTATCAACGGCTAAAATCAGAACATTTGCATCTGCTACTTCTTTCGCAGAGATAGAATTTTCGATTCCCATTGCGCCTTGCTTTTCTACCTTAATTTGATGACCCATCTTTTTTGCTGTCATTTCTAAAGCTGCTGCTGCCATATTTGTATGTGCTACGCCTGCTGGGCAAGCTGTGATTGCGATAATTTTCATGATAAAGTCCACCTTTTCTTAGTTTGTTTTTTGAGTAATTAATTCATCTAATACGTCTAAAATTTGTTCTGGCTGTGATGCATTCATGAGCTGATCGCGGAAATCATCATCCATTAATTTTCCAGATAGTGCTGCTAAAATTTGAAGATGAGTAGTGCCGCCTTCAGTTTCTGGTATAGCTAGCATAATAATAAAAGTTACTGGTTTATCATCTAAGGAATTCCAGTCGATTTCATTTTTTGTTTTTCCAATAATGATACTCGCTGTTTTAACGGTATCACTTTTACAATGCGGGATGGCAAATCCATTACCAAAACCGGTCGTGAATTCTGATTCTCTTTCAAGTACGCCTTCGAAAAAAGCAAGTTCTGATTCAATTCTTCCTTGTTTAGCTAATAATGAAGTTAATTGAGAAATCACTTCGTTTTGGGTTGCAGCAACCAAGTTTAACTCAATCAAGTCTTCATTAATCAATGATTTGATTTCCAACACTTCACCTTCCATCTAGTTGAATTTTTTTATATTGCTCTGTGGAAACCCTTACAGCAGATAACGTTATCTCTTACACTTTGAATTTTACTTAGTTTAGTGCCAAAATAAAAATTAATAAATTTCCTTATCGTTTAGGAAACGATTACAAGATTTGTTTTAAAGGCAAATAAAAAAGCGTAAAGATCCCCCATCTTACGGTATCTTTACGCTTTATTATTAGCCAATGTAGATAAATCAAGTATGCGATACGATCAATTCACATTGCCCATCTACTTCAAATTCACCAAATCCCACAGGGATGATCAGATGAGAACCCTTCTTTAATCCATAGGGCTGACCATTATGAAGAAGTGTCCCCTCTCCATTAATGACACTGAGCAGCAAATATTGATCATGAAATGCGAAAGCAGCTTTTCCGCTTACCTCCCATTTGTACACAGAGAAAAAGTCTGACTCCACAAACGTTGTAATCGATACATTTTCACCTTCCTGAACTGTAGGAGCAACCCCAGCATTTTGATGAGGCACTGTTGTCACATCAATTGCTTTTTCTAAATGCAGTTCGCGCAAATTTCCTTCTGCATCTCGACGGTCGTAATCATACACACGGTACGTTGTATCAGAACTTTGTTGCGTTTCTAAAACTAACGTTCCTTCACATAAAGCATGGATGGTTCCGCTTGGAACATAGAAAAAGTCGCCTGGTTTGATTTTGACCCTGCGCAGCAGCTCGTTCCATTTCCCATCATTAATTTGCTCGATTAATTCTTCTTTTGTTTTCGCATTATGGCCGAAAATCATATCGGCTCCTTCTTTACAATCGAGGATATACCAGCATTCGGTTTTCCCAAGATCCCCATTTTCATGAACCTTTGCATAAGAATCCTCAGGATGGACCTGAACGGATAAATCCATGTTCGCATCTAATATTTTCGTTAAAAGTGGAAAAACCTCATCCTTCGGGTTTCCAAAAAGCTCGGGATGTTTACGGTATAAATAGTCCAATGCCATACCCGCATATGGACCGTTTTCCACAATAGATGGCCCATTAGGATGTGCGGAAATCGCCCAGCACTCCCCTGTTTGATCATTTGGAATGTCATACCCAAATTCGGTTTGTAAGGCGCTGCCGCCCCAAATTCTCTCTTTAAAAACTGGTTTTAGAAATAATGGTTGCATGATAAATCCCTCCAGGCGTACGTTTATCGTTGATTTTCCTCTTGAAATGCTTGATGAGCAAGCATGAGCGAGCCAGTAATTCCCGCATTGTCACCTAAACCAGGACCGACAATATATTCAGTAAGATCCGGCAAAGTCACATACTCATTAACAAAATCCTTTAAATACTTATAGACAGAAATAAACACTTGCTTTTGCTTCATAACTCCCCCGCCAAGGATAATTTTTTTCGGCGAAAGAATCAATACATATTGCATCAGGGCTTGGGCAATATAGTATCCTTCTAGGTCCCACACTTCCATTCGATCGACAAGCTGATCCCCTTTTACTCCCCAACGCTCCTCAATGGCAGGACCAGCCGCTAGACCTTCTAAGCAATCATGGTGATAAGGGCACTTCCCTCGAAATTCGTCATTTGGATGCCGTCTCACAAGAATATGCCCCATTTCAGGGTGCGAAAGTCCTTGAAGAAGCTTCCCTTGAACAATGGCACCTGCCCCAATTCCAGTACCAACTGTAATATACAAGCAGCTATCCAAACCTTTTGCCGCACCAAAGGTAACCTCTCCCAATGCCGCCGCATTAACATCTGTATTAAACCCAATCGGCACGGAAAATGCATCTTTTAATGATTGAACAAACGGATAATCCCTCCACCCCGGCTTCGGCGTAGAAGTAATATGACCGTACGCAGCACTTTCCGGATTCACATCAATGGGACCGAACGAACCCACACCAATTGCCTTTATTGGATATTGATTGAAAAATTCAACCACCTTTGGCATCGTTTCCGCCGGTATAGTGGTTGGAATCTGAATACGGTCTATAATATTACCCTTTACATCGCCAACAGCACACACAAACTTTGTCCCGCCTGCTTCAATTGCACCCAACATACAGAAATACCTCCAAATAAAAATTTCTACAATTCATTATAACTGCCCATAGATCCCTTTTTGGATTTTCTCCAAATAAAATATAGGGTTGGAATCATCATCACATAGATAATCGGGAAAAGACTAAACGAGACAGGTAAAAGCAGGTCAAAATCAAAGTATTTTCTCATCCCTAAAAACAAAAATACTCCTATGATTCTTCCAACTCCGAGTGGAATTTCTCGAATAATGATATAATCCAAACGCTTGACCTTGTACTCGGGGTCCTTCTCAATCGCTTCATAAATCATAGCACTCATCGAGGTGGTAACCATATTCTGGGCTAATGGCGAGACAATTCCAAATATAATCAATGATAGAAGGACCGGAAGGATGGATAACAATATAGAACTCAAAAATATACTTACCGAACCGATCGCATAAATGGCGAGACGATATTTCGGATTAGAGAACTTAGCAAGCAAATAGAATGTAACAATGGCAATCAACTCAGCTGCCATATTATAAACTCCTAAACTTAATTCTCCGCCCGCTACTTTGAAGGTAATCATCGTAATCAAGAAGGTCCCGTACACGCCAGATACAATCCCATCAGCAAACATTACCTTGTACATCCTTTTCCATTCCTTGGACGGATTCTTGATAACATCCCAGAAATAACTTTTTGCTGTAATTGGCTTTCCCTTTACTTTTAGAGAGGTTAAAAAGGATAGAAAAAAGAATAGACAAGTTCCAATGAAAACGACATAATACCCCAGCATGCCTTCCAATTGCGAGATGATGATTCCTGACAGAACCGGGCCGATCACACCTCCAATGGTAAATAGAATACCTTGTACATATAAAAATTGATCCCGATTATCATTGGTTGTTAAATCTAATACAGCCAAATGCATGCCGACATAATACAGGCTCATTGCTAATCCATTTGAAAATCCTAACAACATGATATGTTCACTTAATGTGTCATGAAAAAGAAGCATAATTAAATAGGTAATCAGATAAAAGACAAATCCTAAACGCATCGTAATCATTGGGCTCGTTTTCCTAGCCAGCCATCCGCAAAGGCCAAAACAAAAGATGATCGCGATGGACCAATACAAGCTATAGTAAGCTAGCAGTGAATAGGTTTTATCCAATTTCCATAAGAAAACACTTTGAAACACACCAGACAAAACGCCGCCAAAGGAAAATAAAGCATTCATCAGTAAATAAAACTTTAATTCCGTAGAAAAAGACTTAAAAATTTGAAGCATTCTTTGATCTCCTTTTGCAGAAGAGTCCGCCTAGAAGGCTTTATTCACTCCTGTTTTTACACTATTAATAGCCTTCACTCTCAAGGTTTCCCATGGAACGTCTTTCCCCTCAGCCTGTTCTACCTTAATCGTTCTGCTCATATTTGGCAGTAAATCAAAGAAATTATCCTCGATGACAAGCTGCTCCATATCCATTTCAATGGTGACCATTCGGGTGAGCAGATTCGCGGATAGGGTCAACTCATTTTTCTCGCGGTCAATCGAAACGGTTACTTCAGACTCTTCCAATCTCAAATCCTTTTGGTCGCGGAAATAGTAGAAGTTTTCATCGGTTTTATTCCTTTTGGAGCGAATGACGATCACGGCCTCTTCTGGCTGCAGACCACTAAGAGCCTCCTGCTCTAAAACAACATCTACTTGCTGCGAAACATTGGCTGGGATCGAAACTGTCCATTGCTTTGAAAATACTTTTTCGCCAGTAAATTGATAAACGGCCAGTTCAATTTCATCTTCATAGGTTTCTAACCGGTCATTTACCACCCAAATAGCCATATCCTTACCTGGTTCATGTGCAAGCGTTAATAGAACTGGACTAAAGAACTTTCTTGCATAATGATAGGAAGCCTTAGGTAATAAATAATAGTCGATAACTGACCAGCTTGTCCCTGGCCAGCAGTCATTTAACTGCCAAAATAACGTACCGCTGGTATGTGGTTTATTGCGCCTATAATGTTCGATGCCATACTTCAAACCTTCTGCTTGGGTTAACATCGAATAGGCAATATACTCATCTAAATCCTTTGGAACCCCTGTATAACCTTCCATCAGCAAGATTCCTTTTGGATGATGGATATCTTTATTCCGGTACGCCATTTCTTCGCTTCCCCAGTAAAATTGATCCTTCGGGATATTTCGTTCTAATGTATAGCGATTAGAAGAAGCATGCATGCCAAATTCACTTGCGAAGAGGGTTGTATCATTTTTAAAATTTTTAAATGAGAGCCCTTCGACGCTGTAATTCACCGTTTGCGGCTCACCAAACGTTCTCGGCTCAATATTCCCGTGCCAAACCTGCCAATTATGCGTGTCGCCCTGATCTCTTGAATTATGATCATTTCCACCGAATGGCGAGCTTGGCCAAAACAGACGAGTTGGGTCGAGTTCTTCAAGTAATTCCGGCATTAATTCATGATAGATTTTTTCACCGTAAAAAGGATGAGTGATTTCACCTGATGAAAACAACGCTTCATACAGCCAATCATTCTCATTGTTTCCACACCAAAGTGCCAAGCAAGGATGATTACGGAGTCGTTTGACCACATGTATGATTTCCTCTTTGACGTTGGCCATAAAGTTCTTATTATAATCCGGATAGAGCGCACAGGAAAACATGAAATCCTGCCAGACTAAAATGCCAAGCCGATTACACTCGTCATAAAAAACCTCTTTTTCATAGATGCCGCCGCCCCAAACGCGAAGCATATTCATATTCGCATCTTTGGACATCTTGATTAAGTGCTTGTAACGGGAATTTGGAACTGCTCCGATAAAGCTATCAATCGGAATCCAATTGGCACCTTTAGCAAATATCTTTTCTCCATTTAAAACAAAGGTAAAACAAGGATTACCCTCTTCATCCTTACGCAGTACCTCAATGGTCCTAATCCCAAAGTCTTCTTGATAATCATCCACTTTCACACCATCCGCAAGCAATTCAATCTTTAGTTGATAAAGGTAAGGCGTGCCCAAGTCATGTGTCCACCATAGCTTCGGATTTTCCACTTCCAATACAACGGTTGCTTGTTTGCGGTCTACTTTTCCCTTAGCTGAGTAACTTTCTGCCCCATCAGAAAGGGTAACATCGACCACATAATCTTTATCTTTTCTAAATGAAGCTATATCCACTTCGACCTCGATAATGGCTTTGTCATGAGAAATGGATTTCGTTTTAGCAAATACAGAGTCGATTTTCGCGAAAGTTCTCTTCTCTAAATGAACTTCCTTCCATATCCCTGCAGCAACCAAGCGCGGCCCCCAATCCCAGCCATAATGACTTTGAGCCTTTCTTGTCCAGATTCTTTTCTTGCTGAATCCAGACCAATAATATTGAACCTTGTCCTTCACATGAACATGGATGGGATCAAATTTTACCGCCAAAACATTTTTCCCTTGCTTCAACTCCCGTACGACCTCAAAGCTGTGACTAATATACATATTCTCCGTTGAACCCAGTTCCACACCATTTAAATAAACGGTAGCAAATGTATCCAACCCTTCAAAAATCAGCTCATAGCGGTGGTCTTTACTAACATCACCATTGAACTCAAACGTATTGCGATACCACCAAACCTTTTCCTCTACCCATTGACATTTCAAATCATTGTGTCCGTAAAAAGGATCTTCAATTAACTTTCGGTCAATCAAGGTTGAATGAACATCGCCAGGTACAGATGCTGTCATCCAGAAGTAATCAATGTATTCAGGTGCAGCCACCTCAAGATCACGTGCGGCCCCTACATCAAAATGTTTTATTTTCCAGTTATCATTTATTTTCATCGTTTGTCACCTGCCATTGAAAAATGCTTACAGTATTACCGTTTTATTAGTGAAGCCTCTAGTAGCGTAAAACATAATAAAAAGGCCAAAATCAGTCTCAGGATTTTGGCACTTAATTTTTCAAATTATAAATAAGTCAATGAATCCAAGATTTCTTTTAAGCTTAATTCCGCACATGCCATTGATGTATCAGCAACACCGTAAAACATTTTAACTACATCGCCTTCAACAACCGCACCGCATGAAAAGACTACATTCCCAAAGAACCCTTCTACTTCATAGTCTGCTTCAGGCTCAAGAATCGGTTGGTTGGAGCGTGCAATGACCTTTGTGGGATTTTCTAAATCTAGTAGAACTGCTCCCATACAATAGCGGTGATCCTCAGTTGCACCATGATAAAGCTCCAGCCAGCCTTTTTCTGTCTTAAACGGAACAGCCCCTCCGCCCATACGAGCGCTATCCCACATGCCCTCACGTAAACCTAGTAAATGCTTGTGATTCCCCCAATGCACGAGATTAGTTGATTCAGCAATCCACATTTCTGGCTCCCCTACACTTTTCGGAACAGGCCGGTGGAGTGCGTAATACTTTCCATTAATTTTTTCAGGGAAAATTAAGACATCTTTATTTTCCGGTGCAAAAATCATCCCATGATGTTCAGTAGTTACGAAGTCCTTGGTGGAAACCATCGATTCTCCCACACCAACAGGTGAAACCGCACTAAAATAGATATAATAAGTATCTTCAATTTTAGTAATCCTTGGGTCCTCTATCCCAAATGTTTCTAACTCATTAGATGGGTAAACTAAAGGATTCTCATCAATGGTGAAATGATGGCCGCCATCTTTGCTTCTTGCAATCCGCAAGTAGGCGATGGATGTTAAATAGTCCCATGAATGTACATCCCCGCTTTTTCGAATCACACGTGGATCAGAGAAGTCATACGCAGGATCATCTAAACGGAATTCTAAAATCTCAAGTTCGTTTGTTTCAGGATTATAAATAGGCGATTTAACGATATTCGGGTCTTCACTAATTGGTCGTTCTGCGACACGAAGAAGCATGATAATTTCATCCTTATACGTTGTAACACCTGCATTAAAAGCACCGATCACTTCAAAATCAGCTCGATGCGGTTTCACATCTGCTGGAGTAACTAGAGGGTTCTCTTCAAATCTATAAACATTCATTTTAATGACTCCTTTGTTGTATCAGATTTACCGCTCGTATTGTAAAAACGGATCGACAATGGTAATTTTTTGAGCTTCTGCATCACTAATTCCTGCATAAATATCAGCCGTTCCATCGGGTTTTCGAACGAGTCCGCCACTAAAGACGACATCTTCTAAGTCTGGACGCTTCGTTGGACCAGGGAGGAACTGACTTCTAGTTGCGATTAACTCCATATCTGAAAACTCACTTGTCTCCGGATCAAGGGCAAATACCATTGGGTAATAGTGGCGGTTTCCTTCTTCATCAAAGGAGGCAACATGTCCTAATACTCCAACAAGACCATTTGATAAAAGATGCGGCTCGTTGGCTCCGCCCCATTCTTCATCAATGAACTGCCCTTGTAGTAACGGCGCTTCGTTGACCACATCAACAGTCAATTCTTCTAAGGAAGAAATACTAGTCCAGCCAATTTTTCCTCTTCCGCCTTTTTCACCCTGAGGTCTGGTTAATACCCCAATACTTCCATCCTTTAGTTCGACTAAACGCAGGTCTTTCATTCCGTCAGGGCCTTTTGCAAATTCTTGTAGGCTTGCAATCGATTCACCTTTATAAAAAACGGTTCTCCAGCCAAGTTGTCCTTCATTCGTTGGATGAGGGAAAATTTGAACGCCCCCCACTACTAGCTCTCCTGAGATTCGAGTAAAGAAAGGATCTTGCAATTCCAGGACAGGCGCATTTTCTCTTGGTACCCACTCGCCGTTTCTTTCGACAAAGAAGTATACATTGGAGTGTTCACTGTCACGTGATTCCACTCGTCCGGCAATGACTAACTCTCCCTCATCCTCAAACGGTGCGCTAATATTATAGACATCATTTTCCCCAATGCCGGTGAATACGATTTTTTCCGGATTGGTTGGTTGTGGTTTCGATTTATATTCCTCTAACAGCTGTTCACATGTTTGAGCATTACCTTTCCTTAACAAGGTCATTTCCTATTTCCCCCTTTAGGATCATTGCTTCATTCGCTAAAATTGTTACGGCACTTTCACGATCCAACCATGTTCGATGTGTTGAAAGTAACAACTTCATGGAGGCTGCTCCCTCCACTTCAAGCGTTCTTGGTTGATCAGTGAAATTCAAAACGACTAATATTTTTTCAACTGAATCCATTCTGACAAAATAGATCAGGCCCGCTTCATTTCGCAAAACTTCATAATCCCCGAACTGCAGCGATGAATGTTCCTTTCGCAGCTTCAGCAATTTTTTATAAAAAGAAAGCATCGATTCCGGATTATTTATCTGGTCTTCAACAGTTACTTTATAGGCATCGTCTGGAACCGTAATCCATGGCACCCCCTCTGAAAAGCCGACATTGTCATGTGCACTCCATTGCATCGGAGTACGTGACTTGTCGCGCGATTTTTCATTTGCAGCAACTAGGGCTTCTTCAGGTGAATTGCCCGCTTGTAATGCGAGCGTATAGCCCATGATTCCTTGAATATCCTTCATTTTCGATAGGTCGTCTGTAATCCAATCGCTCATCCCGATTTCATCACCAAAATAGATGAAGGGGACACCCTTTGCCGTCAGCATCAGAGTTGCAATCAGTTTGGCACGATCTTTATCGCCGCCAAATCTTGAAATATGCCTGGACATATCATGACTAGAAAAGAATAAGGTTGGAATTTGCGTAGAATCATAGGTTTTCTCTGTTTCCACTAATTGCCCAAAGAGCCTATCTGTATCAAACTCAGCCATACTCCCGATATTAAAATTAAACACCACATCTAATTTGTGTAGGCCCGAATATTTTTTTAGAACTTCCAAGTCCTCGGAACCTACCTCACCAACAAGGAATTTATCTGGATATTGATGAACAAACTCGGCAATTTCCTCAATGGTCGCTATAATTCCTTCTTGGTCTTTATCGTACAAATGAATTTGTTCCTTTTTCTCCCAATCATATGGATTGTCCTGAAGCGAATCTTTCACCTTTAAGAAGTTGATGACATCCAGCCGGAAACCATCGATTCCTTTTTCAAGCCAAAATTTCATCACATCAAACATCGCCTGTTTCACTTCAGGGTTTGCCCAGTTTAAATCCACCTGTTCCTTCGCAAAGGCATGGTAGTAATATTGATTCGTCCTCGAATCGTATTCCCAAGCCGGTCCGCCAAAGAATGACTCCCAATTATTCGGCATATCTCTCCAGATATACCAATCACGCTTCGGATCATCCTTAGCGGACTTTGACTCCTGGAACCATGGATGATTAGAAGAAGTGTGATTGAGCACTAAATCGGCGATGACCTTGATCCCACGTTGGTGAGCTTCTTGTATAAACATTTCAAAATCCGCCATCGTGCCATAATCCGGATCAATTCCATAATAGTCGGAAATGTCATAGCCATTATCGACCTTTGGTGATGGATAAAACGGAGTCAGCCACAATCCGTCAATCCCCAATTCTTTAAGATAGTCGAGTTTAGAGGTAATCCCCGTAAAGTCGCCGATTCCATCACCATTTCCATCTTTAAAGCTGGGCATATAGATTTCATAAAAAGTCGATTGTTTCCACCATTTCACCATAGTACTAAAACTCCTATTAATTACTTAAGTGTAAATTGCATTCCTTCTTGGAACTTTTTCGCAAATAGTAAGAAGATAATAATGATTGGCATGGTTAATAACACCGCTGCCGCGTACATAGGCCCTGGATAGCCGCCATAAGGACCAAACATTTGTGATAAAAGGACGTTTAAAGTTAGCATATTATCGCTCTTCGCGACTAACATATCCCATAACAACTCGGTCCATCTTTCCATAAACAAGAATAAGAAGATAACAGTCGAAATCGACTTCGACATTGGCAGGACGATTTTAAACATGATTTGCAATTCACTCGCCCCATCCAATTTTGCGGCTTCAATAAATGTATCTGGTATCGCCTTAAAGAAGTTGGTATACATAAATACCGCCCATAAGCTGAGGGCTTTTGGTAAAATCATTCCCCAATAAGAGTCATACATGCCGAGTCTTTGAATCACAAGGAACGTAGGAATTAACAAAATAATCGCCGGGAAAAACATTTGAAATAAAATCACGTTATTAACGGTGTCTCTACCTTTAAAAGGAATTTTCGCTAAGGCATACGCAACCATAACACCTGTAACCATCATTAAAAACGTTGATGCACCAGAAACAATAAAACTATTAAAAAACGCATTAAGCCATGGCCTTGGGATGACCGCTTCGCCTCCACCAAGCAGCCATTGATATGATTTCAAGCTGTACTCTGTTGGAATTAGCTTCTTATCTACTTGATCCCAAACAGCAAAGGAATTTAACACCATATAAATATACGGAAAGATCATAATCAGTAAGAGAACAACGGCAATTAGGTAACGAAACAATAATCCGTTTTTCTTAGCTCCACCCATTTCGTTTCCCCCACATTTCTAAGAGTTTTCGAATGATAAATATTGAAATAAACGTTACTACTGACGCAATAATGGCAATCGCTGAAGCATAGCCCGCTTGAAGATTCGTGAATGCTCTTGTAAAAATCTCCATTTGCCATGTATTAGTTGCAAAATTTGGTCCTCCACCTGTTAATTGATACACCTCTGTGAAAATACCAAACGTAACACCAATCGATAGGATTAATACTGTAAACAAAGCCGGGTACAGAAGTGGAAAGGTGATCTTCCAAAAACGCTGCCAGCCTGTTACCCCATCAATACTAGCTGCTTCATAAACTTCCTTATCAATACTCTCAAATCCTGACGTTAAAATCAGTGCATAGTAGCCAGTGAATTTCCAAGCGATAATCATCGCAACGACAAAGAGTGCAGCAAAAGGTGTTCCAAGCCAGTTTATATCTAATCCAAATGAGCCCCTCAAAAATTCATTCACTGGACTGTTGTAAGATAAGATCCCTTTAACGATAAATGACGATACAACCCCTGATGCTAAATAAGGCAGGAAAAAACCAATTAAAAATAGCCCTTTAAATTTAGGTAATCCTTGAACGATTAACGCAACGATAATCGAAGATGCCACAACTAACGGCACAAACAATGCCATAAATTTAAAACTTACAAAAAATGCACTTTGAACCCCTGGACTCTTGAAAGCCTCCATGTAATTTTCCATACCAACGAAACTAAAAGTTGGTGCAATCAAATTCCAATCAGTAAAGGATAAAAACAGTGACCATACCAGTGGAATTAGAAAGAAAACGACCGCATATATAAGATAAGGACTGGCAAATAGCCAGCCCAACCTTCCTTGCTTTGTGCTCATTATTTAAGAGCCCCCTCAATTGCTTCTTGCATGTCCTTCCAGGCAGTTTTCGGATTTTTCTCACCTTTTACCACTGGATTGAAGGCATGTTGACCAATTAAAGTCTGAATATCATTGTATTTTGAATTATCCATCGGCGGGATACCGTTTGGAACGGCGGCTGCATATGGTTGTAATGCTGGATTTTTGTCAAAGAACGCTTTAAACGCATCGTTTGATGTTAAATCATCACGGGCAGGCGGCAAGCTTGTCTTTTCAAGCCATTTCAAATCATTTTCAGGTTTTGAATACACCCACTTAATGAAGTCCATCGCTGCTTTTTGTTGTTCTTTTGTTGCAGAAGCGTAAACAACTAGACCTTTTGTATCAGCAAACGTTTTTACATTGGTAGTATCTGTACCATCTGGAACAGGTGGAGGTGTTAATGTATAGGTTTCGTTGAATTTCATTTCTGGGAATTTTTCTCCCCAGTATGGAATAGTCCAAGGACCCACATCGACAAAAATTCCTAAACCACTTTCAAACGGATCTTTTGACTGTCTTGTTAACAGTGCATCAGCTTTACGAAGATCATCCATTAAGCCCAGTACTTGTTCACCAGCTTTTTGATCACCTGTGAATTTCGTTCCCTCAACAAACTTGTTACCATTTGATGCTGCATCATACAACATGAAGAAGTCGAACCATCTTTTCCAAGCTGTAGGATCAGCAAGGTCCGCTTTTGCCCATAAATATTTATCAGGATATTTTGCTTTTAATTTCTTCGCTACATCTAGCATTTCGCTATAGGTTTTTGGCGGCTCGTTAAACCCGAGCTCTTTTAAAACGTCCAATCTCCAGCCAAATAACATCGCATTTGAGTAAATTGGTAATACGTATTGGTGGCCGTCCGCAAACTCCCAAGCCTTCATCGTATTTTCCATGTTACGGTTTTTCTTTACTTCATCCCATCCATCTAATTCATCTAATGGTACAAGCGCTTTGCTTTCGGATAATTGAGCGGCAAACCCACGGTTGATATTTTCAGACATGGTAGGCGCGCTTTTACCAGCAATCGCAGATTGGATACTTGCTTCAGATGTCGGGCTTTCCTTCATAGGACTTACATTAACTTTGATCTTAGGATTTTCCTTTGTAAACTCTGCTGCGACTTCCTTCCAATATACTTGCTGTGTTGGGTTTGGAGCAGCCCAGAATTCAATTGTTGTTACTCCATCCTTTTTACCTGTTTCTTGTCCTGTGTTGTTACCTGTAGAACAGGCAGCAAGACCAGAAACTGTAAGAGAAGCCGCGAATAAGATTGATGCTACTTTTTTCATTTTCATCTTATATTCCTCCAATGACTAATATCTAATCCAACCTTTTAATAAAAGTAGTAATGCCCTAAACTATAATTACACTATTCAATTAATCACACGTGTTTCTGATGGCGTAACTGCCTTATCTGACAGCGCTATCAACAGCATTCAAAAAAAAGTATACTATTTGTAATCCAAGTCAAAAATTATGGTATTAACCCAAATCCCTCATTTCTCAACAAGTGTTGATGGAATTACAAAACATCAAAGTAACTTTAAAGTCATGTAAGTTATCACCTTACAAACGTAATTATTGCACCTTACTTTAATAATGTCAACAATTAATCACTAAAGCAATAAAGTTAATTATAAATAACTTACATTTTTGTCATCTGTATAACTATTGTAATTTTTGTGTTGTAACGTTACAATACAATTACAAGTAATGACAAATTATTATTAAGATATAGATTAAGGGAGAACAAAGAAATGGAAAAAAAAGTGACTATGCAGGATATAGCGGATCGGTTAAATATCTCGAAAAACTCCGTTTCCCAGGCATTATCTGGAAAGCCGGGAGTTAGTGAAGATACCCGCAGGCTTGTACAAACTACTGCAGATGAATTAGGTTATTCCTATTCTAATAGTAGGAATCAAAAGCAAGTTGAAAAAAAGACACTAAAAAACATCGCTCTAATTGCTTCTGATTATGCATTTTCACTTAAAAGCTTTTTTGGTGAAATTTACTTAAGTGTTGAAAAAGAGCTTAGAGCTCGGGGGATGAATTTGTTTATTGAATCGATTGATAGCGAAACCAAAAATAATTTAACGCTGCCTTCCTTATTAATAAATCACGAAATCGATGGCATTTTAATCCTATCTCATATCAGTACGGACTATATTTCTACGATAATAAATACGGGGATCCCTACGGTTTTAATTGATCATCATGAACCGCACCTAGAAGCGGATTCGATCCTGACAAATAATCGGTTCGGAGCCTACACTGCTGTGGAACATTTAATTCAATTAGGTCATCGTGAAATAGCGTTTGTAGGTAATGTGGACATTTCTCCTAGCTATCAAGAACGATTAGAAGGATACCTGCTAGCTTTAAAAAGATACGGGATAAGCCCTAATGAAGATTTCATATTAACCAACACACAGGAAAATCAGCATGATATCAATTTATTTCTTAACGGCCTTCAAGCCATGCCTTCAGCATGGTTTTGTGTGAATGACGGCAAAGGTTTCCTAGTTACATCCATATTGCAGCAAAGAGGTTTCAAAGTACCGGAAGATGCATCAGTATGCAGCTTTGATAATGGGCAATTGTCACAAATCGCAACCCCTACGATCACAACGATGGATATCGATTTAAATTATTACGGTAAAAAGGCAGTCGAACAACTTTGTTGGAGAATGGAAAACAAAGAAGAACCGTTTCAGGAAATCCTATTACCAACCAAGTTAATCATAAGAGAGTCCACTGCTAAGAAAAAACAATAATCATCTGAGTGAATTTATAAACAAATACAACCCCGCTGCCACTTTTTTTAGTGATAGCGGGGTTGTTATTTTGAAAGGATAATATTTCTAGATTATTTGCATTACTTTTTAAATAACCAGCCTTTTTTGTAAAACCAAAAAATCATTACTATGACTATTATCACCATAACCCCGAGCGTAATAAAATAGCCGTATTTCCAATGTAACTCTGGCATATGGTCAAAATTCATTCCGTACACGCCCACAATAAATGTAAGTGGCATAAAGATGGTTGTGATCACGGTAAGTGTCATCATAATGGAGTTCATTCGGTTGGATTGAACGGACATGTAATTCTCCCTCATATCAGAAGTAACGTCTTGATTAGAAGCAACCATATCTGTTAACTTCATCAAGTGATCATAGATATCGGAAAAATAATGGTGAATTTGCTTTGTTTCCTGAATCCGCTTCGAGTTTATCATCCGGTATAACAAATCTCTCATCGGAATGATCGTTTTCCGCAAACGAATCAAATCTCTGCGAATCTCATAAACCTCTTCGATGATTTTTTTGCTGCTTGCTTCCTTCTCTTCATATTCATTTAGCTTGTCCTCAATTTGATGCAAAATCGGAAAATAGCAATCTACTAATTCATCTATAATGCTATGAAGAATATATAACGGGCCAGCCATTTCCATTTTATTACTTGATGATAATTTTTGCTTAACCACATCTATCGCCTCTTCCTTTTCCTTATGAAAAGAAACGACATAGTTTTCTCCCACAAAAACATCTATCTCCTCGCACCTTATTGTTTTACTTAATGAATGTAAAACAAAGAATAGGACTCCATCATAATAATTCATATTGGGGCGCTGGATAAAATGCAGACAATCTTCAATCGCCAAGGGATGAAAGTGGAAAAATTTACTTAACAACTTAGTTTCCTCTTCAGTTGGTTCCTCAAAATCCACCCAATAAAATTTGAATCGATCGGACCTTAATTCCTCCAACTTAACATCTTTTATTAACTGGTTATCTTGTGTAATCGCATAGGTAAAAATCATTCATAAACCTCACTTTATTGATTTCAGCCTTTCCAAATTGCACTTCTCTCTTTTTAACGGTCTATTTAAAAGATATTACCATAAATGTGTTAACGTTACTTACACATAAAAAATGAGCTTGGAAAATGTATCTCCCAGCTCATTTATTTCACTGACTAATTGTATTATATTTTCATTTCACTATTTTCGAGGCAAAATCTGCATGATAATCACGGAAGGTCGGGTTTTCTCCACAGACCATCAAGCCTTGCCCCCAGTTTACGTGTACATCGGCAGTCGGTTTATCCGACGGGTCCCGATATTGGAATAATACGTTTCTCCGCGGCCGGTCACTCCGATTACTATCCGATCCGTGGATCGTTAAATAATTAAAAAACAGAACGTCACCTGCATCGGCAGGGCACGGGGTCCCTATGGAAATCGGATATTCCTTATGATTTAAGTAGTGACGGCCTACATGAGAAACGGGACCTTCTTGATGAGATTTTGGAATGACCCTCAGGCATCCGTTTTCCAAGTCTGCATCATCAAGATGAACACTAGCAGCCAACATAGTATGACTTTCGTGAGGAAAATAAGGATGATCCTGATGCATGGGAAAAGCCGCTCCCTTTTCAGGTGGCTTAACCAGCATTTTGGAGTGATGTAACTGCACATTCGGTCCAATCAGCTTTTGCAAAATTGACACCATATTGGGATGGATTACCGCTCTAGAAAAGGATGCATCATGATAATGAACATCATGAAATCCTTTTAACACCAGTTTTTTTAACTCGTTCGCTGGGATGTACTCCCCTTGCCATGCATGATTTCGATCATGTTTTGTATTGGCTGCACGTTGAATAATCCGTTCTACTGCGGTTTTCATTCTCTCTACTTCCTCTTTTGAAAAAACCCCTTTAACAAGCAAGTATCCATTTTCTTGGTAAAATTCCACTTCCTTTAAAGTAATCATTCCATTTCCTCCTTTAAGGTTGATCATATAATTGTTATAATTTTAAGAAAATAATGGGTTTCTGTCTTTATCCAAATAGGCTGTTTTTTTGTCTTTTGAAGACATCGGAGGGATGTTTTTGATCGTTCAATCATGTAAACACAGTGAAGGAAGTTTAAATCAATATGCCCTGGGGCCGCTTGGAGAAGAAATTGCCTTTAAGGTGAATTACTGGGGGGTAAACCCAAAGCATTTCAACAATCCCGTACATAGGCATTCCTTTTTTGAAGTGTGTTATGTACTAAGTGGAGAAGGACTTTATAAAGACTTGGATGACCAATTTCAGTTAAAGAAAGGGACATTATTTTTATCCCGTCCGAACATTCATCACCAAATTCTAAGTGAAACAGGACTGTTTCTTGTATTTGTCGCATTTGAGATTTTACATGAAAAATCAATGGATGAGGCCAGTCACAGGTTTAATCAACTGGCGAGAACCAATAGGATTTGTATCAGTGAGGCAGATGATTCTCCAACGGCCTTAATCTGGAGGGCATTAGTAGATTATACGTCAAACGGGAGTTGCGACGATTTCAATTTAATTACTAGTATGGCACACACACTCATACTGTCCTTTCACTCTATGTTTTCCGAAGCAAATAAGCGAAGCCGCAGTCCTGAAAAAATCTTTTCGAATAGTTCTCCTACACACTTGTATCAAGCAAAATTGTTTATCCGCGATAATTTATCAGAACCCTTGAAGCTAGAGGATGTCGCCGACTATCTTCACATTTCTAGTCGTCATTTATCGAGGCTCTTTTCTAATGAATTGCGTGAAAGTTTCTCCCATTATATTCGCAAGGAAAGGGTACGAGAAGCGGCTCGCCTGCTTGAATTGACAAGCATTCCAATTAAAGAAATCGCTGATGTTACCGGCTTTGGATCCGTGCATTACTTTACACGCGTATTTACTACGATGATGAACTCTTCACCTGCTAGGTATCGAAATGATTACTTGAAAAAGAGAAAAGACTGAAATCAATTGAATTGATTTCAGTCTTTTCTAGATATGTAAATAAGAATAAGGAAAATTTTCAACTGTTCTTCACTAATTGTTTAGGTGTGATTCCCCCAAATTTTTTAAATTCATTAATGATATGTGCTTGATCATAATATCCACCTAGTGTAATAACATCCCATAAAGAATGACTTTCGTATAATAACATTGATAAAGAATACTGATATCTTGTTATTTGACTAATTAACTTTGGTGAAAGCCCGACATGCTCTTCAAATTGCTTTCGTAAGTATCTGGAAGAGTAGCCTATATCTTCTGCTAGACTATTAATATTAATATTTCCTTTTGAAGAATAAATTTTATTGATCGCATAACTAATAATTCTTTGTGATGAACTATTTGTATGAAGCTTATTGCCAATCAATTCTTTATATAATTTAATTCTCCTATAAAAGTATTTTTCATTTACTAATAGATCTATTGTATGAGCATCTAATTTAAGTAAGTCAACTAAGTGGATCTCTCTTTCGGTAATTTCTTTCATGGAATAATTGAAATCCCTTACATCTTGATTAGGTATAAATCGGATCCCAAAATATTCATATCCGGCTTGAAGAATAGTAGGTGTTTTTTGGAGTCGGCTTCCATATACAATTGCACGAGGGGAACTGTCATTACACCAAAACAAGATGTCAATACAACCATCTGGTTCAATCGAAATAGACTTGTTTAAATCTTTTTTCAATTGAAATTGATAAAACAGTATAGTAGTTTGGCTTTTTATATCTATATCTTTTTTTTCGAGATAATAATCCGCGTTTTTTTCTAATTCTGGCTGAATTGGTATAAAATAATTGTTACTTAACTGTAAACTCATTACAGATCCCCTTCTGCTTCTTCCCTTTTTCGACACCCTCAGATTTTATTTATTCTTCTTACTATCTTTACAAATTAAATACTACTTCCAACAAATTCTCTCGCTCTCGAATAATGTTTCAGCTTTTCTTTATCAATTTCCATGCCGAACCCTGGGCCGTTCGGAATTTTCAATTCAAAATTCTCATATCCAATTTGGTTTACTGTGACATTGTCTTTAAATAGCAGGGGACCAAATAGTTCTGTACCGAATGTTATTTCAGGGATCGTTGAATAAAGCTGGGCACAAATGGCCGTTCCTAATGATGACTCGATCATTGTTCCACCATACATCGGAATGCCAGCTGCTTCGGCAATGGCCGCTACTTTCTTGGTTGCCGTTAGTCCTCCTGCTTTTGGAACTTTTAGAGCGAATATATCTGCTGCTCTATGCTTTGCAATTTGATAAGCCTCTTGAATTGTTCCAAGTGATTCATCAGCCATTATAGGTACTTTAAATCGCGAGGATAATTTTGACATTCCTTCATTATTCCAACGAACTAAAGGTTGCTCAATTAAGTCCACTCCGCCATTTTCTAATGCTTCAATACAATAGAGAGACGTTACTTCATCCCAGGCTTGATTGACATCCACACGAACACTCGCTGCATCGCCAACTGCTTCTTTAATTTTGATGACGTGTGCTACGTTTTTCTTTGGATCGCCTTTACCAATTTTCAATTTAAAAATATTATGCCTTTTGGTTTCTAAGCAATTCTGCGCCTCTTCAATATCCCTTGCTGTGTCTCCGCTCGCTAATGTCCAAGCAACCGGTAATGAAGTATGACACTGTCCCCCGAATAACTGATAACTTGGAATATCCATGGATTTAGCGACTAAATCGACCATCGCTGATTCAACCAATGCTTTTGCAAAGTAATTCCCCTTCACATGTATACCAATCTGGTGGGATATGGCATCAAAGTTTATCGGGTTCATTCCAAGGATTAAAGGCTTCATATACTTATCAATATTCACTTTAATGGCCTCTGGGCTTTCCTCCGAGTAAGAGGCGCCGCCAATGGTGGCAACCTCCCCCCAACCTTCTATTCCATCCTCACTTGTCATACAGGCCATCACAATCGTCTGCGTGACAATCGTATGCATCGCCAAATGATGGGGTCTGATGGTTGGTAAGTCCACTATGTACACATCTAAAGAATGTATTTTCATTTCCTTTCCTCCTTTATTGGTTTTGATAGAAAAAGTCCGCTTCCGTCTTTTCTCTTACTTCTTCAATCGTTACACCGGGCATTAATTCGATTAATTTTAATTTGCCTGCATTTACTTCAAAGACAGCTAACTCTGTAATGATCATGTCCACACTTCTTGTAGATGTAATGGGATAGTGACATTTTTTTAATAACTTACTTCGCCCGTCTTTTGATGTATGTGTCGTCGTTACAATCACTTTCTTTGCCCCCACTAGTAAATCCATTGCACCGCCTACACCCATAATGTTCTTACCAGGAACTGCCCAATTGGCAATTAGTCCTGACTGATCTACCTGTAACACACCAAGGATCGCAACATCAACATGACCGCCACGAATCATCGCAAACGATTCCACACTATTAAAGAAAGAGGCACCGATTGTTTCCCCTACTGGCAGCTTTCCTGCATTGACTAAGTTAGGGTCAATTTGTGCTTCATCCACATCAGTAACACCTAACAAGCCATTTTCTGTATGAAAATAGACATTTCCATCTTCAATGTATTTCGCCACTAACGTAGGAATTCCAATCCCTAAATTTACAATACAAGGACCTGTAAGTTCTTTCGCTGCCCGTTTGGCAATGATCTCTTGAATTTGATGAGATTCACTCATAATCAATCACACCTTCCTTGGTCAGGATTTTTTTCGCGATAATCAGGCCATCGACGAATAAATGAGGTGTGACAATCGCTTCTGGAGACAGTTCTCCAACTTCTACAATCTCATCAACTTCTGCAATGACCACATCGGCTGCTGTTGCCATCAGTGGATTGAAATTGCGAGCTGTCTTGTAATAGATGAGATTGCCAAATGTATCAGCTTTCCAGGCCCTGACCAACGCTACATCTGCTCGTAAACCTGGTTCAAATATATATTTTTCTCCATTCAATTCTCTTTCTTCTTTCCCTTTTGCTAGTGCTGTTCCAACACCTGTTTTCGTATAATACCCGCCTATACCGGCACCGCCCGCTCTAATAGATTCGGATAAGGTACCTTGGGGTAATAGCTCTAATTCTATTTCCCCTCTTTGGTAAAAGTCCCCTACCTCGCGATTGCTCGTAAAATAGGATCCTATCGCTTTTTTGATTTTCTTTTGTCTTAGGAGTTCTCCTAATCCTTTACCAGCCTCACCTAAGTTATTGCTGATCACTGTTAGGTCAGTTACTTGTTTTATTGTTAACCCTTCAATTAAGGTAAGGGGGGCACCGATTAATCCAAACCCGCCAACCATTAACGTATGACCATTTTTTACACAAGATAAAGCTGTTTCTATATCCTGATGTATTTTTGTCATTTTTTCACCGCCCATCTCATTCTAGATTTCTAGTAATGAATCACTTGCTTCAAACCAAGCAGGGATACCCGCCGTTAATAAACAAATAAATCCCACATCAGCTAATTGTCCTTCCGATGCTCCGTTTGCTCTTGCCGCGATCATCCATTCAGCTGCATGTTTCCCTTTTAATTCTGTAATGAAATTTCCAGCCATTAGAATATGTTTCAGCGTTTTTGAAACCGCCGAATCACTTAGAATATATTCTTTCAGTATTTCTTCCTCTCCTGACTGAACATGCTTGATCACCTTAGTGACAAAGGACGTATTTTCCTCACCTAATAATTCACACATATGAAGAAGAATCTTTTCTGTTGTTTCTTCACTTTCACGTAGTGCCTGAAATTCAATACCTTTTAAAGTAAGTGCATATTCTAAAGACTTTACTCCTATTTTTAAAGCTTGTGCTCCGGAGTATAAGTAGGGAACGATGAGATATTCAGCTAGCTCTGGTAAAGTTGCGCCGCCATCTATGGCCCCTTTGGTGTGGTACACCATACTTCGTTCATACAATCTCGCCGCATTCATGCCTACTAATAAAAGATCCTTCTCTTTTCTAGTTAAAGCCCCTTCTTTCATGATTTCGCTTCGTAAGCTTGTGTAATGCTCTAGTGCATTGGAATTATAATCATGCATTTTTTGGACCCAGCCAGGCACCACATCATACACTTCTTTAAAATACGCTAAGCCTTGACTCATATCGTGAACACCTCTCAAACTAGATTTCTTCTTTTAAAGACCCTTTAAAAATCCTTTTATGGCTTGATTAATCTCCGGTCTATTCTCAAACACCATAGTGTAGTGATTACAATCCGAGACAATTGTACGGATATGAGCAGTAAATTTCTTCGTATCATCATACGCATCTTCATAAAATAATGGCGGAAATGGACCAATTTCCCCTTTGGCATACACTAATAAAGTCGGGCATGTAATCTTGGAACAAACGTCTTTTGGTTGATAAGAAAAAAAGCTTTCAAAGTCCGCTAGGATTTTGGACTCTGTCGATTTAGACTCCCACATTTGTCCGGTTTCTTGAATTTCATACTCCACTACCTCTTTTAACATTGGAGTCCATTCAACTCCTAATCGGTGATAAATCCCTTTTATTTCTTCCACATAGCTTTCTTTCGAATCATATTTTTTACTTAATCTTCCTAAAGATGGTTTAACAATGTCACGCTGGTGATCAGACATGTTCGCGGCCCCGTCCAATAAAACCAAGCCTTTCACCGAATCCAATTTACTTGCGACAATGGAGGCAATAAATGCACCCATAGAATGGCCGATTAAGATGGGAGATTCTATTTTCTGCTCCGTGATTAAATCAATGATATCCTCTGCATGCTGAAAGATGGACGGTTGTTCATCCAGTTCAGAACTCTTGCCGCGTCCTCTTAAATCAACTGCAATCACTCGATATTCCCCTTTTAGTGCTTCTGCAAAATAGTGCATATTTTTATGTGTTCCTGTTAATCCATGTATCGCAATGATTGTCCCTTTTTTCCCTGGATAATCCGCTATTTGAAAATGATAATGCTTTACTTTTTGTATATACATTTGCATCCATGACACTCCTTGTTTTTCTTATAGCTAATTTTACTTTCGTTTTAATATTGAATGAATCTTCCTCCGACCATCCTTTGTAAAAAAAAGACTGACCATTCACGAGTTTTCGTCGTTTTGATCAATCTTTTCTAAACCATCCTATCTATTTAGGGAAGAGTGTCTTTTGTATTTACGGCCAATTTAGCAATAGATTCTATAATGTTTGTAAACTAGCTTTGTTCAAATGAGGCTTATCTTGAAGTCTCAATTCAAATTCTAAATGGGCGGTATAGAATGGTTTATTTAACCCTCTCTCCATCAGGGCATTAGGATCTTCTTGCTTTTCAAGTTTGGTAATTAAGGTTCCTCTTACCCCTTGTGCTACATCATTATCCAAATATGGATCCCCTTCAAAATAAATTTGGGTCACTAATTTATCTCCATTTTCAGGCTTGAACAGTAAGTGAAGATGTGCAGGTCGATACGAATGATGATCAATCAACTTTAAGAAATAGCCAGTAGGACCATCGGCTGGAATCGAATAATTTCCTGGCACAACCGTTTGAACTTCGAAATGACCCTTTTCATCTGTATACAAAACCGCTCTAAGGTTATCCTCTGGAATACCTTCAGCAAAGTGAGAATATTCTCCATTAGCGTCCGCCTGCCATAGATCAATCTTCGTGTTTACTAATGGATTTCCAGCGGTATCCTTGACCGAACCACTAAAGAATAATACGTCCCCCGGCTCCTCTTGTCTTTGTGGAATGACCCCTGGATTTTGAATTTCAGTGGCATTTTTAATATAATAAGGTCCTAAAATCGTAGGCTCCGTTCCCTTTACACTTTTATACATCTCTTGCAGCGCATGCGTTTCAAAAAACACATCCATAAATAACGGGATTTCACCTGATTTTCCTACTTGATCCATCCAATGAACTAGAGCCTGGTAGTCGTCATGATCAAGCTCGTGCTCACTGATTAATTCTTTAAACTTACCTACTAATCCTTGATAAACATCGATAACCTTTTGATTTTTCATGCTTCTTTCCTCCCCTAAGTTTCTTAATTGATAGCGGTTACACTCTTCTGTTCTTATAATCTAGCTATGTCTTAATGATAAAGTGCACGAATTATTATCACAATCTACCAATAGGTTTGAAAATTCATAATATTTAGTATTAATCGTTTGGATTTTCATTTTAGCCTTTATAAATCCCTTTATTTCAGCAAACATCGGCCAATATTTCAAGAATTTTTTTCCTAAAAAACAGAAAACCCTCTCACCAGTTGGGCGAAAGGGCTTTCTGTTTTAAGTCACAAACCTACTTTCGTTTCATTGGGCTGTAACAGTAGCGGAAGAAGTTCCTTTGACTTCTAAAGGAGTATCCTCCGAATCAGGATAACGTTTAAGCATTAGTGTGGCTGTAAACGTAACTATGGCAGTAAAAATAATATAGCCGCTCACCGCATATGCCGTGCCATACTTGTGTAAAAGAAACGTACAAATAAGTGGTGCGATTCCTCCCGCGATGATAGATCCAAGCTGTGTTCCTAGCGATAGTCCGCTATATCGTAACCTAGCAGGGAAGCTTTTCGCAAGAAGCGCACCTTGTGGACCCACCTGCATACTATGAGGAATCATAGCTAAGGCGGTGGCCAGTAAAATAATCATCGGATTGCCTGTATGAATAAGTCCAATGTAAGGGAATGCCCATAAGAAGGTCGCAGTCACCCCAACCAAATACATACGCTTAATGCCAAATCGATCTGACAAATAGCCAAAGAGAGGAATACAAAATACCATTACCACACTTCCGATTGTGTTTCCATTTACTAAAAACTGCTTGTCAATTTTAAATGTTTCCATGCCATAATTGATCATAAGAACAGTGTAGACGTAAAATGGTCCATTTTCAGATAGTCTAATCAGCGCTGCTAAAATAATCTCTCTTGGGTGCTTTTTGAGCACCTCTAGCACAGGCATGCGCGATACTTGTTTTTCCTCTTGCACATTTTGGAAAGAAGGTGTTTCCGTAATCTTTGATCGAATAATTAAACCAACAATCAGCAGTACAACACTGAATAGAAAAGGTATACGCCACCCCCACGTATAAAAGGAGTTACCTGAAATATTCATAATCAGTGACATGACAAAGGAAGATAACAAGAGACCTGCTGCTACACCCATCTGTGGCCAACTCGCCATAAGAGCTTGCCGCTTCTTTTTCCCCCACTCCATTGAAAGAAGAACCGCACCACCCCATTCTCCGCCTACTCCAATACCTTGAATTAATCGTAATAGGATCAGCAAAGTAGGTGCCCACATGCCTATGTTGTCATAGCTTGGTAAAAGCCCCATCGCTAGACTGCTTATTCCCATCAAAAACATGGTAAGAACCAGTGCCGTTTTGCGGCCCACCCGGTCCCCAAAATGTCCGAAAATAGCTGCTCCAATAGGACGTGCTAAGAAGCCAATTGCCAATGCGCCAAATGATTGCAACGTTGCTATATAAGGATCAGAAGCGGGAAAAAATACTTTTGGAAAAATTAATGCTGAGGCAGTTGCATACAAGAAAAAGTCATACCATTCAATCACTGATCCTATCGTTGCAGCAACGGCTGCAATTCTTCCCATTTTTTTATGTTTTACACCTTCAATTTTCATAGACTCACTCCCCTAAAAATTGTCCAAACATAAACGAACAGGAATATATCGCTAACTACATCCTGTTTAAGTGTGTGATATCCTCATAAAGTATTTTTCGAACCTTCAGACACTTCTACATGTATTAAAAACCTTAATAAGTTCCCTCATTCATGATGGCAAAATGATCTTCCTTAGGGGCTGTGATGAACCCTAGATGCTGTAATAAATCAATAAATTTTTGAAGTGTCTCCAATTGATATTGGTCTGTATTCGTTTCATCGAAATGATAAAAACCTTTTTTGGTTTTTAATCCGATATTTCCGCTTCTCATTTTTTCTTCAACAATTTCCGGCGGTGCAAATCGCTCTGACTTTAATGATTCTTTTAGATAGTTACTTGCATGGAAAAGCGTATCGGCTCCTCCCCAGTCAATAAACTCCAATAGACCTAATACTGCAAATCGCAGCCCAAAGCCAACCCTTGATGCTTTATCAATATCTTCAATGGAAGCAACCCCTTCTTCAACAAGCCTGGATGCTTCGTTCATCGCGAGCGCCTGAATCCTTGGAACAATAAATCCTGGGGAAGGTGCACATTTAATAGGAATCTTGCCAATTCCCTCAAGTAGTGTAAACATCTCCTTTAACGAAATATCGCTCGTTTCATTACCTGGACTTACTTCAACTAACGGAATCAAATAAGCAGGATTTAGCCAATGTGTGTTCATAAATCGATCTTTGTGCAAAACAAATTCAGCTAGATCATTTATAGAAAAGGAAGAGGTGGTCGAAGCAATCAGTGCGTCTTTCTGTAAAAATGGACAGATACGACTGTACACTTCTTTTTTTAAGGCGAGAATTTCTGGCACAGCTTCAAACACGATTTCTGCATCTTTCCATATGTCATCCTGATCATCAATCTGACGAACTTCTATTCTATCGACAATATGATCGATCCTTTCAAATGGAAAAACGTTAGACCGTGCTAGAATCTCTAGCTGACTCCTGATTTCAGTTAAGGCCGATGATTGTAATTGGTTGAATTCTTCCCTCTTCCGATTTTTAATATCCATAAGTGTTACTGGAAACCCCTGATAGGCAAAGGTTAAAGCGATCCCTCTGCCCATTCGGCCGGCACCAGCAATGAAAATGGTCTTTTTAGCTGATTTCATATTGGAGTAATCCTTTCTTCAACATCTCTTTCAACTCGGCTTTGGTTTTCGAGGCAAGCTGAAGATTCTCCAACGTTCTTCCGGTTGCACGCAGGTCTTCACCCACTACAGCGGAAGCGATGGCCAGCAGCCCTTTTGCCGTTGGCACGGGAACATCCAGCCATTCACCGACTGAAACAAGAAAGGCAAGACCGCACGCAACATCCTCTCTCATGTAACGGTGCGTTTTTAACTCTAATGGCTCAAACCAATCCTCTCCATCCACTAGTTTTTCATGTGCCCCGTTCCCATACATCCATTCTTCCCCTTCAGGATTATAATGATCATCCAGCGGAAAATGTGGCGCTGTGTATCCTAATGCCTCACGGATCCTAATTCTTTCATGATCCAGTGCTTTATGGACATTTCTGACAGAAGTCTGTGTTCCTTCATTGTGAATATCCCACTTGTCGAAATGCTCAATTGGACCCGCGTTCATTAAAATAAGCGGAGGATGAATGATTGGACCAGCATTCATTAATGCTCCGTCCAATGCATCTTGAATGGGTTCGATGGATGGAAATGCTTTTCTTAACACTTCAAATGCATGCTCAGATTGTTCACTAGGAAACACACCTGTCGGAAGCCGTGTCGCCCTTCCAGAAATAGAAACCGTTTGTTCATCGTATTTTCTTGCTAAATAAGGTAGAGTTCCTGTTTCTGCAAAAGCAACTCTCGCCTTGCAGCCTTCATCCACTAGAACCTTCGACATTAAATAGCTTCCAAACGTGCCAGGCGGCAAGAATATCACCTGTCCATCTTCAAGCACAGGTGCTAGTTGTTTGGCTAACGATTGCTGCGTAACCGCTGGCAATGGAATCACAATTAATTCGGCTCCATTAACCACCTCCTTCAAATCAGTGCTTGCTAGCTTTATAGAAACAGTTCGTGATCCGTTATGGTCCTTTACATGGATGGACTGGTTATCGAGAACTGCTTGAAATGCCTCCTTGTCTCTTCTCCATAGTCTTACATGATGACCATTTTCCGTTAAATCGACTGCTGCTGCATATGCTCCATTTCCTCCACCAATTACCGCAATTTCCATTCCCTTTTCCTCCTACTCGTCATTTGGAATACTGTCTTCTGTATACAAGCTAGTACCATTTTCAAGCCCTCATCATAAAGAACTTCCTTATCTCCTAACCCCTTTAAAAAATATCATTTAACAGCATGGAAATAACGCTGATTCTCTCTCAAGGCCTGTACCCATTCTTCTGACTTTTCATAGCAATCTCCTATTTGTAGAACTCTTTTGTCTGAAAAAGGTTTTCCTATCAGCTGGAGACCGACTGGAAGAGTATCTGTCGTAAAGCCGCAGGGAACAGAAAGCGCCGGAAATCCGAGAATGTTGGCAAGTGGTGTTTTTCCAAGCGTAAACATATTGCTGATCGCCTGTTCTGGAACCATCGTGCCGATCTCAAACGGCTGCCGAACATTGGTAGGACCAACTAAAGCATCCAAATCTTTCATTTGATGAAGAGTTTCAGTGATAAACTGTCTTCTTATTCGTTGAGCATTTATATAATCGGTTGCGGAAATACTACGGCCAAATTGAAATCGATATTTCAAATCATCCCCATATAAATCTCCAAATCTCTTTACTAACGGTTCATGAAAGGAAACCACTTCTGCTTGCGCAATGGTTTTTAAAGCATCAAGGGCCCTTTCTATCCCAGGAAGGTTGATGGAAACGATTTCTGCCCCCAAATCGATTAATCGCTGAAAAGCCCGCTGAATTACAGTCTTCACCTTTTCATCGATTCCTGAAAACATATAGGGTTCATAAAAGCCTAGCTTAACTCCTTTAAGAGTTTGTAACTCAGGAAAGATAACAGACTCATCCCTTGTAACAGTCGAGGGGTCTTTGGAATCATATCCTCTCATCACTTCCAGCATAATGGCCGTATCGTTTACGGTTCTTGCCATTGGACCTACATGGTCTAATGACCAGCTAAAGGGCAGGCAGCCCTCACGACTAACTAGTCCATACGTCGGCTTAAATCCTACCGTGCCACACATTGCCGCAGGCAGACGGATCGAACCTGCTGTATCTGTACCAACCGCACCGAAAGCCATACCTGTTGCCGTGGCCACAGCTGAACCACCGCTCGACCCGCCTGGTATTCTTGTTAAATCCCATGGATTCTTTACACTTCCATAGTGAGGATTTTCAGTGGTGGCTCCCATCGCAAATTCATGCAAGTTTGCTTTCCCGATGATGATGGCTCCTGCGTCCTTCAGCTTTTGTATAGATGTTGCATCATCTGAAGGTACCCAGTCTTTAAAAACTTTTGACCCGCCAGTTGTTCGCACACCTTTGGTTTGCAATAAATCCTTCACAATAATTGGAATCCCGTGCAGTGGACCACGAAGATGTTTGCTTTGAATTTCTTCTTCTAACTTCACCGCTTGAACCATTGCTTCTTCTTCCATCACCGTAATAAATGCTTGAAGGGCAGGATCATTTTTTTTAATTTGTTCCAGTGTTAATTTAGTCAGTTCTACAGGTGAAATCTTTTTCTTTGCCATTAACGACCCAGCTGCCTCTATCGAAGTGAAAAGCAATTCACTCAATTTTGTTCCTTCTCAAAATCTTCAAGGTTCAAGGTAAAAGCAGGATCTACCATAAACATCTCAGCCTCTTCGAGTTCCAGGATATTCTGTAAATATTCAATTAAAGTCAAGAAGGTCCCCCCTCTCCTCCAGAATGGTATATCTCTTTTATTTGACTGTTTAACGATTGTTTTCTAACAAGAAGAACGGACGCCCGATTGACGCTTCTAGACGGAAGAAGCGATCGAGGCCAGTAGCTCGAAATGAGTGTGTCATATTTGTAACCGTTTGCAAATCAGGGACATTATATAAAAAACATGCATGCCAATTAACCGGTCCAGCGTGCCCGGCTGTTAATATATCTCTGTCAAACGTGCCTAATAATTCCGATCCATTTTCTTTCCACGCCACTAAAACTTCATGAAGTTGCGGCAATATTTCTTTTTCCTTTTGCTCCTGAGTAGTATCAAACCACCCTGTCGACTCGAACGTCATAAAAACTCTTAATGGATTGGGTATTTCAGGTGCACCATGTTTAATTTCTCCCATTACATTCATCTCCTTTAGTATCTGCTTAACGCATGAGTAATCCGCCGTTTATGTCAAAAGTTGAACCCGTAATATAACCAGCCGCATCTGAAGCTAAGTAAGAGACCATGTTTGCCACTTCTTCCGCTTCACCAAAGCGCTTTACTGGAATGCTTTCCCTCATTTTTGCTAACACCGTTGGGTCCATCTTGGCCATTTCTGGTGTTTCAATGGCAGCCGGAGCAACTGTATTTACAGTGATCCCCTGATCAGCTAAAGACCTTGCAAATACTTTGGTTAAAACCAGCTGTCCTGCTTTAGAAGCACAATAATGGGCACCCGATGTCAGCGGACCAGCTTGACCCCCAAAAGAAGAAACATTAATAATACGCCCTTTTTGTTGCTGTTTCATTGGGTTCAGTACAGCTTGAGAGTAGAAAAAGGTCCCACCAAGATTGACTGATAATATAAGGTTCCATTCTTCTTCCGTTACTTCCTCAATCACTGTTTCTTTACGGACACCGGCATTGTTCACCAATATATCAATGCGTCCCCAATTTTCCAGGATTGTTTCCACACTCTTTTTAATCGCATCGACATCTGACACATTCACCGTTAAAAACATCGAATAGGAAGAAGGGTAACACTGCAAAAGATCAGATTCTTTTACTTCGTTTAAGGCCGTTTCATTCACATCAACAAAAACAACCCTTTTTCCTTCTGAAAGGAGCTTTATGGCAATCGCATGACCGAGACCCTGAGCTGCACCCGTAACGATCGCCACTTCTTGCTCTACTACCTTCCTTTGCAAAAGTAATCGACTCCTCTCTTAGTTTATTAAAATACTTTTTATCACTCGCATGGCATTCCCACCTGCTGCCTTGGCAATCGCTTTAGTTGAATAATCGTGTTTCACCAGCCATCCAATCATATTTTTCATAGCCTCAGCAGGATTTTCCACCCCTTCTACATAAGTGGACTCCTTAAAGTTCTCTCCACTGTGAGAAGCGGATATGCCTAACATATCGTCAAAGGCATGCTGTAGGGCTACATGGTCTCCAAAAAAAGTATCAGGTCCAAGACCAACATGATCAATGCCTACTAACTTACAAATATATTCAAAATGCTCCATCACAGATTGCAGCGAATGCTTAGGTGAGTTTTTCGTTAATGTCGTATTCGGGGCAGCACAAATTCCAATGAGTCCCCCTTTTTCAGCACATGCTTGTAACACATGGTCAGGCTTCATTCGTGGTGTGTTCCACAAAGCTCTTGCTCCTGCATGTGTGATGAAAACAGGATGCTCACTTGTTTCAATCACATCTAAACTTGTTTGATCTCCACAATGAGATATATCAATCATCATCCCTAATCGGTTCATTCGTTCAATGACGCGACGGCCGAAATTGGTTAGTCCGCCATCCCTATTCTCAATAAGTCCTGAACCAAGACTATTTGCTTCGTTATAAGTAATTCCCATGCAGCGGATACCGAAGCCATATAATATATCTACACGATCAAGTTCATTTTCTAAAATACTTGCCGCCTCTAATGACGGCAAGATGGCTACTTGTTTCTTCCGTTTTGCTTTTAACAAGTCATCGTATGTGCTGGCGACATAAATCGTCTTTTGACGCTGGATATCAGTGTAGCGCATACCAAGCAAATAAAGGACATCGTCCCATTTCAAGCCGTTTTTAGAGGCAATAATCGAAATGCCATCCATAAAATTTTCGAATATTACGTCAATTCCCGACATAGAGATTCCTTCATAATGAAAAGCAGTATGAAACTCACCGCAATACGGAAGGATCTGTTCAGATTTTTTTGGAACAATGAAACCATGATCGCGTAATGAAACGATTGGATATTTTGTAAATATTTTTTTCAGCTTCTCTTCTTCCTTCTCCGTTAAATGAAGCGAGTACGCTGGGACTCGATCAAGATCATAGGATAATTCATATGATTTATAATCTTGATTCGCTTTTAAATAGCTAAAGGATTGATAACCGTCATATTGCTTCACATTCATCATGGATCACATTTTAGCAACTGCTTTTTTTAATTGAAATTGCTCTTTCATAGGAAAGGCATCTTTCCATGATTTTTGGTTATCATCATAGAGACCATCACTATACAATGATTTAAGTGAGGAATTATCTAAAGCCAGCGGTGTTTCTCCTTTTTGGAATGCTTTCACCTGCTGAAGCAGGATGCGGCGCATATGAATAACCGGTAAATCGCTCGTTCCAAGATGCTCAATAGTCCTGTCCACAATCGGTCCCATTGTTTCAGTAGCGGCATGATCTTGATTGGCAATCCCACGAATGCCCGTGAAGTTTCCTGTCTTTTGTAATTCTCGATCTTGAGCATATTCGTTTTCAAGATTGATTTGTTTCCTTAATTCTTTATCCAATTTTAAACCCCGGCGCTGATGTTGCGCTTCAACATCAATGGACCGGTTGTGCGCAAACTGTACATCCCATGACCAGGTACTATAATCGTCTCTTGGAATAAACGCGTGCCACATTCCATCTTCCCCGCCAAATCTCGGTGGATACGTATAAAATGGGAAGATATAATGAATCTCCATGAAAGCATTCTCTTTTTCCGTTCCGATTCCAACCGCAACACAACGCTTCCCGTAGTTCGTATCTTCAACAGCTTGTTTCACCGGTGGATTTTTCACAAGCGGATGATCCGGATCGATCCCTAAATCACTGCTTAATATCCCTTCTTCTACCGCTTGACTGTGGTGTGCCTTGTGCAAAAAAGCAGCGTGAACGTAATCTAAATCATTTTCCATCACCTGTGCATAATTACATTCCTGCCATACACGTTCCACCAATATGTTCTCATCCGGAAGGCTCATCCAATAAAAATCTGGTAATGGCGGCTGCTCTTCTTCAGGGCCCATATAGGTCCAAACAACTCCATTTGCTTCTATTGTTGGATAGCTTTTCAACTTGATGGACTGTTTGAACTTTCCATCTTTCTCTTCTGAAGGAATTTCCGTGCATTTCCCCTCTGAATCGAACTTCCAGCCATGATACATGCAGCGGATACCGCACCCAGCATTAATCCCGAAATAAAGGGAGGTTCCACGATGAGGACACCGTTCGTCGATCAATCCCACTTTCCCTTCCGTATCACGGAAAGCAATGAGGTCTTCACTTAATAATTTTACCCGCTGAGGCTTCCCATCTCGCTCTAATTCCTCAGACTTCAGAACAGGAATCCAATAGCGGCGGAACATATCACCCATTGGAGTTCCAGGGCCTGTTTGCGTTAATAACTGATTATCTTCTTTAGATAACATTTTATTCCCCCCTGAATTCAGTTTATATATTATTGCTTTATCTCAACGCCTTCTGATAAGTGATTGATTTTTCCACGGAAAAACAGAAGCGGTTTTTTCTGCTCATCAAAGGCGGCACTCTTCACACGTCCGGTGACAATATAGTGGTCACCACCTTCAAGTATGTCAGCAACGTGGCATTCAATCGTCGCTAAATTCTCTTTTAAGACTGGTACGCCTTCATCCGATAGGGTGTACGAAGCGCCCTTGAACTTATCTTCGGATTTTTTCGCGAAGCGCCAGCAATCTTCTTCTTGGTTCTCTTGTAAAATATTAACCGTAAAAGGATGCTCTTTTTTAAACGCATGTACGCTGCCTGCCTTTTTATCGATACAAACGAGAATTAAAGGAGGGTCCAATGAAAGCGACGAAAATGCGTTTGCTGTTATACCAATAAAACCACTTTCACTTTTTGTCGTAATGACTGTAACACCTGTAGCAAAATGTCCAAGCGTTTTTCGAAATTGTAATGATTCCATATTTTTTCCCCCTATAGTATGGGCTGTCCTCATAGGCAGCACTTCTTTACATTTTTATTTTCCCCAGCATTAACATGATTTGTAGGGACATCTGAATTTCAAAGCGACTATTCGAGCTTGATAGATCAACAGAGAGCAAGTCTTCAATTTTTTGGATTCGATATCTCATCCCACTAATCGATATCGACATTTCTCGAGCTGTTTTATGTAAATTAAATTCATTCTGCGAATAATAGAATAGTGTCACTAGCAGCTCTGAATTTTTCCTTTGATCATATTCGAGGATGGGATGCAATTTTTCATTTGCAAATCGTTCGAGTTCCATCGGTTCTCTTGCATTTAAGAATAAGGTTAAATGACCTAATTCACTTGTTAAAATCACCCGAGATTCCGAGGATCTCACTTTTGCTAATTCAACCGCCTTCTTCGCTTCTTCAGCATTTTTATGAAAATCAGAAAGCTGCTGGGTTTCATGACTGATTCCAATGTAAATCTGTTGTTCTTGGTTTCCAATCTGCTTCAAAAGCGCCTCACCAAACTCTTTAATCGTGGTTCTTTCAGAGTCGATATACTTCTTCAAGATGATCGCCTGAATGGTATTTAATTTGGTTAAAATAAGGGGCGCATCAAATTTATGCTGTTTTTGATAGAAAATATTGGTTAATTTATTCCTAATTTTCAGATAATCGTAATTAACTGAGCCCTTTTCTTTCACCTTCCGGTCATTAATTTCCATATGCAAGATATAATGCGGCTCCGATAAATCATAACCAATGTAGGAAAAGCGGCTGTTGATTTCCTTTGTGTCCACGTCCTTATTGTTAAGCAACTGCTCAAGAAGTTCACCTTTCATCCTTTGTTCTGTTTCGATGGCAACTCGTTCATTCTGTACATGTAAGGCGGCAACCGTCGCTACCCTTTCAAGCAAATCTTTGCGAAAATCATCATTATTTTGATCTGAATCTATAGTGATAAACCCATAAATTTGATTTCTGTTAATGATTGGTATCGTCAGAATGGTAAATGTTTTATCCTTAAAAGGTGTTTCAACAATCGTGTTATGATGAATCACTTCTTTGCACTTGTCCCAGATATTTCGTGCTGACATATATTCATCCATTCCTGGATGATCACCAAATTTAGCAAGCGGTTCAAAATGTTTATTTTCAATTAAAACCTGGCAATGAAGACTTTTTCCTAGCAGATTGGCAAAAGTCTGGAAACCTTCTCCTTGCAGCATCGCCTGCGTCAAGTTTCGGCTTAATGAAGAACCTAATTCAAATCGTTCCTTCTGTTGTTCCACTCGGCGATACATTTGGTCGAGTTCTCCGGACATATCTTCGTTTTCAAAGAAAAAAAGATCTTCAGCAATTTCTTCGCCCCATTGTTCAACCGTTTTACCCACATAACGGCAGTGATCATCGCCTTTACCTTTGCAGCTAACCTCTTTAAAAATAGTTTTCTTTCCTAAGCACTCACTGGTGTAACCGCTTGCATATCCTGCTAAATAAAAGCAGACTGGCTCTGTATGCTTGGGGAAATGCTTCAGGTGTTGATGGGCTTCGTCTGAGTCAATCCAATAACCACATACATCAAATAAACCTTTGTCCATATCCACATGGAATGTTTCTGGGTACGAAAAAGCTCTTCCGGTCAAATAATGCATTTTGGAGCCGGCAATAAGCCACTCAAGATCATCCTGCCAATTAATCGTTTCTTTAAGGATGCGTGCTTCGTGTACGCCACATTGATAACCATATCTTAGTAAAAATCGTTTGGCCCGCTGAACACCCAGAGCCGTAATTAAGTCTTTACGGAGCACTCCCCACGCCGTTGCACTTGTAAGAGACAACTGTAATTCTTTTAAATTCATGCCTGGTTTTTCCGATATACTCATAAAATGGTCTAAATTAAGGTCACTAGCTTTAATACTCATGGAATGCCTCCCATTATTTTGACTATTGTTTATTTAAACATTCGCCAACGAAATAATAAAGGCTTTTTTTTACTCCGCCCTTGCCGAACTGCAAATACATTTTCTTATGATTGTAACTGTTTTCTGAATGAAGATAGGTTAAAAACTGAATGATGACTTTCCGGCGCAATATAATATTCTCCAGCCCGAACTCAAAAAACCAATGATCAATGACATTAAAGACACCCCGATTGACGGAATATTGTTTTGAACAAAAATCAATAAATCCTTTGTCTGGTAAATGAACAATACGTTCAGCCTGATAATCGGATGGTGATTCCTGCAAATCAAGTGCGTGCATCGGCGATGTCCTCCTTTACATTTGAAATCAAGTCTTGATTGGCAGGGTCAGATGTAGCCGCGCATCGGCGGTACGCCTAGGAATACCGAGCCAGCGCCGTCGTACATGCCTTCGCTGAGGAACGCGTGCTGGGTTACGACCATCGCGTCACGCAGATAACGCTGGAGCGGGTGCCCGTCGTAGATCGCTGCAGTGCCAGCAAGCAGATAGGCTGATTGCACGGCGCTCGCACCTGCGCGGGTAGCTTGTACAGCTGCCAGGCGTAACATGCTTGTTTGATCAGCGGAGACACCGTCGCCCCTCAGGATCGAATCCCATGCGGAATCGGTGGCCTCGTAGAAGAAGGCGCGCGCTGACCTTAGAGAGGCTTCTGCCTTTGCCACGGCGATTCGCAGGTATGCGCGATCGGCCATCTTCGGTGCACCGGTGATGCCAGAACGGCCACCGGCCATCTGAGAAACTTCATCAAGCGTGGCGCGGGCTACACCAAGGTTGACCACCGCAAGTACCTGTGCTGCATAAGCGATGGATGGATACTGGTAGATTGGCTCTTCTATAGAAGGCACACCGCCACGGACAAAGGTCCGTTCGTCAGGGACGAAAATGTCTTTCACCAGCAGGTCATGGCTGCCCGTTCCGCGCAGCCCGAGCACTTCCCAGTTCTCGACGATTTCTACGTCCTCGGGATTGAGCACAGCGGTGAGCGGCTTGCCACCATCCCCGGTGCCAATACCAACTCCAATAATATCGGCCCCCTTGCAGCCGCTCGCAAATTTCCAGAGACCGTTCACGCGCCAACCGCCCCGGACCTTCTCTGCGGGCTGGATTGGAAACAAACCGCCCGCGAAGGACACGTCCGGCCCATTTGCATATAGGTTAGCGAGCGTATTCCGCGGCAGGGCCGCAAGGTAGACCGCAGCAGAGCCGAAGCTCGCCACCCATCCGACAGAGCCGTCAGCCTCGGAGATAGCCTCAATCAACTTAAGGAACTCCGAGGGTGAGCGGGCATCGCCGCCATAGCATCGCGGCGTATGAGCACGATAGACGCCCAGTTGCTTTAGTTGCGCTATCATGTCCCGAGGTACATGCCGCTTCACATCAAATTCATCCCGTCTGGCGCGGACTTCGGCCAACACACTGTTGAGCAGGTTCTGACTTTTTATTTCTGCTGTCATGATACTTTCCTCCTTATGGCTATCTGAAATTTTCGAATATTTACCTTATGTTCACATCTTAAGGGAATAATAAAACTTAAACAATCTCTCATCCGGTTTGAAAATTCAAATTTTTCAGACCTTTTAGTGCTAATTTATAATTCTTGTTAACCATTTCTTTTCTATTAAACTCACTTACTTTAAGATTAAAGTAGATTCTATTATTCAATTGAAAAGGGGGAAAAACATGATTTCAAAAATGGAACATACGGCAATTATTGTTTCGGATATGGACCGATCGATCGAATTTTATTCAAAAATCCTGGGATTTACCGTTCGCCTTCGGGGAAACAATCCAAATAGGGAGCTAGCATTTTTATTTCTTGAGTCACAGCCTGATATGGAAATTGAGCTGATCCGTGATATTAATCCGCTCGGAGAGTATGCAGAGAGTGGAATCGTGAATCATCTTGCATTTACGGTCGAAGATATTGACGAGGCAATCCGTCATTACAGTGAAAAAGGAATTCATTTCACATCTAGGGAAACGAAACCGACACTTGAGGGCGGACGCATGATTTTATTCTACGGACCCGACCGCGAACTTCTTCAACTTGTAGAACGTGCGAAATCGCCTCATGAAATGTAGATGGCTCCCTTACCTCTTTCAGAATTTATGCTCATAAACATAAATAAGGAGAAGTGTTAGAACACTTCTCCCAGCAACTTTTCTAACTAGTTCCCTAATACTAGACAGATGCCGATTGACCAACCTGTTGCAACTGAACTGGCGCTCCAATGGCAAGCGACTTTTTAGCCGCATGGGCAATCCTTTCTGCCTGGAGTCCATCAAAAATGCAGCAGCAGACTGGTTGATTTTCAAGGATAGCAGTAACAAACTCGGTTACCTCATCGTGATAGGCTTGTGTGTAGCGTTCTAGGAAAAAGTATAGTGGTTTCTCTTTTAAAACACTTTCTGCAGTGGATAGCTCCACATTGTTAGCGCGATTGTTATCCGCTTGTGCGGCACCCTTGTCACCAAACACTTCTAAGCGCTGATCATATCCATAGGCAGCACGGCGACTGTTTTCAATCACCCCAAGAGCACCGTTTGCAAACTTTAATGTAATAATAGCCGTATCAATATCACCGGCTTCACCAATAGCCGGATTTACAAGTACAGCACCGGTTGCAGAAACCTCCACAACCTCACTGCCCATAATATAACGAGCCATATCAAAATCATGAATCGTCATGTCCATGAATAATCCGCCTGATGACTTTATATAATCAACACTGGGTGGCTCCGGATCACGGGATGTGATACGTAAAATATGTGGCTGGCCAACTTTACCATCTTGGACGAGCTCACGGATTTTACGGAAGTTGGGATCAAATCGGCGATTAAATCCAACTTGAAGCTTTACACCAGCTTTTTCGACAGTTGCAAGTGCTTCTTCCGTTTCTTCCACAGTAAAGCTGACTGGTTTCTCACAAAAAATATGTTTTCCTTTTGCGGCAGCTTCTTTAATAATGTTTGCATGCGTATTGGTAGGCGAACAAATAAATACAGCCTTAATTTCTGGGTCATTTAAGATGTCAAAGTAATTGGGTGTCAAAACTTCGATTTGCTTCTCATTTGCCCATGATTCAAGATGTCTGATTGCAACATCTGAAACACTTTTTACTCTAAGATTTGGAATGCCTCTCAAATTATCCACATGTATTTTCCCAATACGTCCAGCTCCGATTATTCCAACAGTCAACATTACTGAATCCTCCCCCTTTATGATTAAGCACTTTCGGTTGTCAGTTTATCGATGTACTATTTGGATAAAAGCCCCTTACTTAGGCCTTTAAGCTGTATTATTAATGCGATTTCAATTTCAATGTAAATCGGCTTTTTCCATCTTCTTCATACCACATTGGGAAATTGGTTCCCCAAATATTATTATAGAGATTAAAGTGGAATCCACCTTCTAATGAAGCAAAGGTATTGTTAAACTGTAACAGCCTTTTTTCACCTGGTGACACGAGTGGTGAATCTTTCGTCTCAATCAGCACTTCACCATCTGCCCCGGCATAATACAGTCCTTTATCAACACAATGGAGGTTGCGGTTTCCGTTCTTCACCACTTCTAATGGAGAGATGCGTTCACCTAACTTATCCAATTGCCATATGTTTGGATTATCTACTTCTAACGCAAATGAAAACCACATTGCCTCTGGTAAGCGATTTGCATCCTTATCGAACCACTGAAGCTCAATATCAATTTGGTTATCCTGCTTACAAAATTTATATTGAATCATAACCTCTTTTGGAGCACCCAAAGACTCCACTGGATACTGAGGCAAACATAAATGGACAAGGACATCTTCACTTGCTTCGGTTTCTGTTTTTGTTAGTGAAATAACTCTAGGTTGATAGATTTCATGTTTTGGCCTTGGATGTACGAGCTCAAATCCCGGTTTACCTTGGTCTGCCTCCGACCACTGATACGTTTGACCAATGTTCTCAACATATTCCTCAAACCATTGATTGTAATTTTCAACGCCAAATGACTCGTACACAAATACTCCAATTCGTTTTTGCTTGTTTGCCCACTCTTTCCCGCTTCTGTCTACTAAACTAGAAATGGAGCCATCCCCTGCAAACGCTACAGTAAGCCCGCCAAGAGAATAAGACCTGTTCAGCTCTAAACTCACACTGCCCGGTTCCAGCTTTTGAGCGTTCAATGCATGGAAAGCTTCAAACACTTCCTGCTGCCGTTCGACGGATAATGAATGAACAGCTTTTTGAATATAGCCCCGCTGTTCCTTCCACGAATCTTCGAATAATTGATAATCTCGATTTTTCGGTGCTTCTGAAAAAACTTCCTTCGATAATCGATCATACTCATCCATGGCAAATGAACCGATATAGCTGTATTTGTCTGGCACTGAATCTGCATCAATCGTATTTCTCTTCCTTGCCTGGTGGAAATCCTGCTTGGCATAGTTTTTATAATCATTGAGGTGTTTTTTTTCATCTAATCCCCATGTATGCTCCGGGATTAACAGCAGCCAGTCAGAAAACTGCGTATACTCATCACTAGTTATGTCTAACCGGCCTTCCACTACCCACTGATTTCTCAGTCTAAGTAACTCCCGATATTGCGCTACTTTTTTGGGATCGGTAGCCGCTCCATGGATCCACGAATCGGCGATTTCTTCATAAACAACAGGGAGGCTGTGTTTAATACCCTGTATTTTGGCCGCAAACATATCCATGGTCGATGCTTTAATAACTGCATTCGGAAACCTTTCTTGTAAACTCGCAAACTCAACTTTGATATCTTCAATCGACGGCGGTCCACAATTATCCCCCGTGTGGGCAAACACCATCACTTCTTTTAAACCATCCAGTTTCAGAACATCTCCATAGTTATCAGCATAGTTCACGATTACTTCGGAGCCGTCTTTCCCCTTCCATACAAAGATCGATGGAACGGAAGGAACTTTTGAGGCTGGATTTACGCCAATATGTAAATATTGGATTCCGTTCCTTGCCAAATAAGGAATCATCGCTTTTGTATGCCCTGGAACGTCGGTCATTTTTGCCGAAATAGTTTGTTTTTCAAATTTGGAATCTAATCGTTTTGCGATCGATAGCCCGTATTGAAATAACTCAGCATCCATTAATTCCGTATGCGTCGTAAAAGGAAGACCATGCCAGGCTATAAATCCTCTTTTGATAGCGGTTTCCATTTTTTTCTTTTCCTCTGCATTTGCTCGTTTTAAATACTCCTGAATCAGCCACGAACCTGTTGTCCACACAAAACCAACTGAAGCAGCATCTTTCTCGAGACTTTCCGCTAAATCAATTGCCTTTGGTATGTATGACTTTATATATTGTTCTGTCACGTTTTCCGCTAAATCGGTAAAACCAATATCCAGATGTGTTTTGAAAATAACATGCACTGTTTCAATATCATTCATGTTGCCGCTCACCACCTTGTGTACGTCTCTATACGTTTACTTTTTCCGACAGTTTTATAAGATTGGTCAGGCTAAGCTCTAAACTGTCCAAAGGACTGCCGGGACAGAAGTCTTGTTCTACCGCATAGAATTCAACTCCATTTTGTTCGCCCCATAATAAAATTGGTTCAAAATCAATCGAGCCCGTTCCTACTTCCGCAAAATACTTTCGTTCATCATTGGTCATATCTTTTAGATGAAGGATCGGGATTCGATTGGCAAATTTTTGCATATAAGAAAGGGGATCGAATCCGGCCATTTTTACCCAATAGGTATCCACTTCTGGATAAAGAGATAAACCATTTTCTTCTTTTAAAATATAATTAAGGGCAAATTCCCCATCTATTGTTGTACGGAATTCAAAATCATGGTGATGATATCCTACCCTATAACCTTTTGGTGTTACCTTTTTCGCGACTGCGAGAAGGTCATGTTTTGCTTTCAGATAACCTTCAACATTTTGCATTTCTTCCTCTAGGTAATGGCAGAAAAAGTCGGTAGTCCCAAACAAATCAGCTTCTTTTAAAACCATATCTAACTCATTGTTCATACGGTCAAGGCTGATATGCATGCCAGCTGTTTTTAATCCCGTTTCTTTTAAAACTTCAGCAATTTCTTCTGCTGGATAATCATACAGCCCATCGATTTGCACAGCCGCATAGCCCATCTTCTTTAATTCACGCAAGACAAAGGGAAAATCTTTGCTTATTTCATTTCGTAAAGTATATAATTGGGCAGCAAATTTATGTCTCATCTTATTTCGCTCCTCCTACTTTCGATTCACTTAAGTTGAGCAAGTCCATTTCTTCAGAGGTTAACAGAATTTCAGCCCCCTTGATTGACGACAGTAACTCCTCTGCTTTTTCAGGACCAATGATCGCAGCTGTCGGATATGGCTGATTCAGCACATAAGCGAGGGCAATTTCAATAGCAGATGTCCCCTTTTCTACTGCTAGCTTTTGCGCGCGATTTAAGCGCTCCCAATTTTCTTCACTATAATAGACGTCAACCATTTCTTCATTTTCTCTATTTTCAGGGGAGAATCTACCACTAAAGAAACCTCCCGCCTGCGAACTCCATGATAATAATGGCATCTGCGTCCCTTTATGCCAGTCGGAGATTTCCTCATTCACAGAAACACAGCCTGGCCATCTTGGTTTATTACAATGTGCCAAACTTAAATTCGGACTACTAAAAGTAAAACCGATGATTCCGTGTTTTGCTGCATAATCATTCGCTTCCTGAATCCGGGTATGCGTCCAGTTCGAAGCACCAATGGCATGGATTCTGCCTGCCGCAATATGCTCATTTAATACTTGCATAATGAGACTCACATCAACACTTGGGTCGTCACGGTGAAGGGCATAAAAATCGATATAATCTGTTCTTAATCGAGCTAAGCTTTCCTTGACATCCTTATTGATTGCCTCCCTGTTTACACGTGGCCCTGGCTCACCATCATCAGGATGAGCTCCTTTTGTCAGGATATAAATATCTTTACGGATGCCTCTTGATTCGGCCCATTCGCCTAGTATCTCTTCACTATTAATATATTGATGGGCGGAGTCAAACATATTCCCCCCTGCAGCAACATACTGATCCATAAGCGTAAACGCCTGCTCCTTATCAGCAAATTGATAGAAGCCGGCGGTTCCCATAATTAAGCGTGAACACTTTTTTTCAATAGATTTATTGTCAGCCAACCCTCTAAGCGTTAAATAGTTCATAGTAATCCTCCCTTTTCAAGAATCTATTTCTTACTTCAATTACTAAGTCACATCAATTTGAAAAATAAACAGGATTACTTAACGCTGCTAAAAGCCGCGATTTCACTTCAGGGAAATAACGCCATACTTCCACCCGGTAAAAGGAGCAGTCTTCTGCACTCCATGTTAGGTCCAGCGAGTCCTGTCCTTCCTCGATCATGATTTCTCTTTCGATTCCACGATTGGAAATCACTTTTACAACGTCACTATATTGAACATCTTTCACGTACAACTGAACAGGTTGATTCTTGTCTTCACATACATCCCCGATCATACTGGTTCCGCAGGTTAAGCTTATAAATGGCCCTTTTGGTGAATAGCTGAGAACCACATGGCCTTTATCAATTGATTTTAAAATCTCAGAACTTGTTAATGACTTACTGTAGACCCAAGTGGTCGGCATTCCGTGGATGACATACGGATCGGGGCGGTGCGCATCACTGCCACCAACGGCCACAAGTCTTCTACCTGAGACCAGCTGTTCTTGCCACCAATCGAGGGCATCCTGGTTATCCTCCCGCCAAGGTCCATTCCAAACCTCCACCCAGTCATAGTCAAAATCCCAGTCCCATCTCCAGCCTGTATTACGGCAATGTGGATGGTTTAAGGAGATATAAGCACCCTTTTCACGAGCCTCTTTTAAACGAAGGTGTAACTCTTCATTTGAATTCACTCGAAAATCACGAATCGGATCCTTGACTCCAAAGAGGTTAAGATGCCCTCTATTTGTGGTAAGCTCCATTCCTGGAATAAACAGAGTGTTGACATCACGTGGAAACGCTTCATTTTGACTAGCAGCGTTATGATCGGTTAAACCTAAGAAATCCAGACCGGCTTCCTCACAAATGTCGGCTTTTTCCCTTAATGTGAAGGTCCCATCACTATGGACACTATGCGTATGAAGGTCACCTTTTAACCAGCGGAGTTCCTCAAGCGTGTACTCCATCGTCAGCTTCACTGTACAACCCTTCGCTGCAACCTTGTAAGCATTGAGAATAACAGCCCACTCCCCTGCTGCAATCTCACCATGTAAATAGCCGGGAGTGGCCTTTGCCTGATGGATAAAAAATTCAGTCCGGGCACCGCCACTCCAGCCACGGACTCTGCTTTGATCTCTTACACCTAAGTCGATAATGCTCGAAGCCACACCTGTTTGTATGACTTCCATTTTCACCTTAATTTGTTCCGTACCAGCAGGAACACTGAATGGAACCTCGATATATGAGCTTTCTTCATCATGTGAGATAAATCTTGAAATAGTATCTGCTTTCGAACCCGCTTGGATGATTCCCATTTGATTGACCTCCTATAGCTTCTATTCTTTTCCTGAACCTAGCATTAGACCTTTTACAAAATATTTTTGAACAAATGGATAAATAACTAGTAATGGTATAAGTGCAATGACAATCCCGGCCATCCTTACATTGGATGTGATAAAGTCACTGCTTGATGTTGAATCCGATGTAATAATTAATGAACGTAAGGCAAGCTGTAACGTGTATTTTTTATCATCGTTAATATAGAGCAAGGCAGAGGTAAAGTGGTTCCATCTGCTGACAAATTCAAATAAGGTAATGGTCGCAAGTCCGGGCTTAGCCAACGGCAGAAAGATTTTCAAGAATATTCTTAAATCTCCTGCACCATCCATTCTTGCTGATTCTGCCAATTCATACGAAACACCCAAAAAGTAATTTCGCATGAGAAGGACACTAAATCCTGAAACTAAACCATTAATTACTAAGGATGTAAGGGTATTTAATAATCCAAGGTCCTTATTTACAACATATAGCGGGATCATGATAGCCTCAGCTGGAATCATCATGGTGACCATAATAATAGTCGTCATCAATTTCCTGCCAGGCAGCTCTTTTTGCACCAATACATAACCGGCCATTGCAGACAAAAAGACGTGAAGAACGGTTCCCACAATCGTAACAATAACGTTGTTATAAAATGGTCTCCACAATTCAAGCTTTTTCCAAATCGTTTCATACCCTTCAAAGTTGATTTCAGTCGGCCAGATTTTTATTCCTGGTTTCATCGATTCGATATTTGAAGAAAGTGAAACGGTCAGTGTATTAAGTAACGGAACAATCATTGTAAGAACTAACAGTAATAAAAATAGGATATTAAGACTGTAAAAGAATTTTCGTTTCCAACTCCAGTGAATCCAACTCTTCATTTTCTATGCCTCCTCGTCATATCGAAGCACTTTTCTTGCAATTAAGGTAAGAATTAATGTTGCTACGATAATTATCATTGATGCTGCCGTGGCGACCCCCATTTTAAACTCTAGAATCCCTTTTTCATACGTATACGTCATGAGGACATCTACCTTGCGGGTAATCGACGGATTGCCCATTACGATAATTTGATCAAATATTCTTAAAGCACCTAATAGGTTTAAAAGAAAAACTACTTTCATTGTTGGATATAATTGTGGAATTAAAATATTTTTAATTTCATCCCATCGAGATGCTCCATCAATTTTGGCTGCTTCATATAAGGAAGGACTGATGCCTACAATCGCTGCCAAATAGAGAACACATGTATACCCCATATCCTTCCATATAGAGGAAAGCACCATTAACGGTCGTGCATACTCATCCTGAGTAAAGAAATGAATTGGTTTTCCGCCAAACGCTTTAATAATTTCATTCACAAGTCCTCCATCCGGTGAAAGGAGGTAGATCCAAATTCCACCAACAACTACCCATGAAAACAAATGGGGAACATAAATAACCATTTGGGTGAATTTTTTAAAGGAGACCCGTATCACTTCATTAAGGGAAATTGCTACGATGATCGGGAAAGCGAACCCGATGATCAAGATTCCTCCGCCAATAAGGACCGTATTCACTAATACACGCCAAAAGACTGGATCATTCAACACTGTTATATAGTTTTGAAAACCAACAAAGGGCCGGTCACCTATGATTCTAAATTCTTGGAAACTGATTAGAACTCCCCGTAATAAAGGATAATAGGCAAAAAGAAGAAAATATAAAAAGATGGGGATCATCATTACATAAAGCCATGCGTACCGTTTAAATGTATTCATCGTATCATCACCTTGTAATTCGGTTTTGTAGAACCTAATGTGAGAATTATTTGTACCACAGGGTCCTATAAGACTAGTAAAAAAAAGAGGGAGGACATTCTCACCCTCTTTTTTTACATTTCAATTTTATTTATCTATTAATCCTGCATCCAATAATTCCTTGTGCATTTTTTTAACCGCATCTTTCGCATCCATTTGACCCATCATTGCTTTAAATGCATAGTTTTGGACAATCTTTTCAGCTGATGGCCAGTCGGACGTAGCGACCTCTAATGAAGAGTTATTAAGAACAACCTTCTGCGCATCTTCTACCCCTGGAAGCATTCCGAATGGATTTTTCCACGCTGAGTTGTTCGGGAAAGGAGCTCCATGGTCCATACTGTGCTCTTTACCAGCAGCCGTTAACTCATACTTACCATTTGTTACAGTATAGTCGTTATCTTTAATTCCAAGCGTTGCTAATACATTTCCTTCTTTTGAATGCCAGAACTCAAGAAATTCCATTGCCGTATTTGGATGTTCAGCATTTACAGGAATGGCCCAAACACTTTGGTCACCACGGTGAAGCATGATCTTTCCATCCGGCCCTGCCACACCAGCAATTCCTTTTGCCACGAATTTCGTATTAGGGTCTTCCACCTGTTTGATATTATTAAATAAGCCCACCCAAGCATCCCAATACGTAACCATACCAACACGGTCTGTTAAGAAAAGTTCACGCATTTTACCTGTGTCATTTGTTGCAAAGTTTGGATCGATTAACCCTTCTTTATACAACTTTGCAAACCACTCAAGAACTGGAACAGCCTTTTCAGTTGCAATCGGCATCGTGCGTTTGCCGTTTTTATCAATCACATACTTATTCTTCACTCCTGCTGCACTTAAGAATCCTTGGATGTCATTAAGTCCTGCTGTGGAAAGACCATATGTATCGTTTTTGCCATTTCCATCAGGATCTTGCTCTTTAAACGCTTTGAATACATGGTAGAAATCATCAAGTGTTTTAGGTTCTTGAAGATTTAACTTTTCCAACCAGTCTTGTCTGACAATTGGCAGTGTTCCGCCTTCGAACTTATTGAATACACCGTAAATTTTACCGTCGTCGTACGTAATTAAATCCCAGTCTTTTTTAGAAATAACGGATGGATCTGATAATGTCTTTGATTTTTTTATTTTGTCATTTAACTCGGTTAATACGCCTTGATTGACCAAGATATCCATCAATGGCTTCGTAAGAAGGATTAAGTCATATTTTTCACCTGATGACATCGAAGTCATTAATTTTTGGTCATAATCAGCTGGCGGCCTAACCATTTCTACTTTAATGCCTGTTGATTTTTCAATCTCTTTTATGAACAATTCATTTTCTTCAGGAGTTTTCCCGCCAACGACATTGGTAAGAATATGCAGAGTCTTTTGCTCTTTATTATTTTTCGCATCAGTTGACGTTTCTTTTGAACTACAAGCACTTAGTAATAAGCTTAAAATCATCAAAATCGGTGCTAGAACCTTGAACCCTTTTTTAAAGTACATTTCTCCATCTCCCTTTGTAAGAAAACTTATTTTATCTTTTGTTTTAAAAAAGCCAATTTATGAGGTTCTAATGATCACCCCTCTCAATTATTTGGGATTATACTTTACTAGATCCTTTCATGATATTTTTGCAAGAATCTCGGATGACTAGTTTTGCGGGTATCATTTTTTGTCTTGGTGCTAATTGTTCCTTTAACACATTAATTAATACTTCGGCGGCTTCTTCCCCTAGTTTCTCTGGATATAATTCAATACATGTTAGTTTTGGGGTTGTCTCTAAAGCTAGCGTTTCATTATTACTTAAGGCTACTAAAGAAAGATCGTTCGGAATATCAATCTTCAATTCCCTTGCCGCCCGTAGGACACCTAAGGCCACACGGTCAGTATCTGCGATTATAGCTGTATATTCGTTTTCATTAATCGTTTCTAGTAAACTATAATAGCCAAATTCAGAAGCACTCTTATATTTTTCCTGATCGTTATAAATCACATTCTCTTCTTTAAACGGTAAATTGAAATTTTCAAAGGCTCGTTTTAAGCCTTCTTTTCGATCTTCTGCTACTGTCATTCCATAGGAAGCATTGAGAAAGAGAATTTCGTGATGACCATTTTCGATTAGGAACTCTCCCACCTCTTTCACAATCTCAATATTGTTGTTATCAACAAATTTGGTGTCAGCATCTTCTTCGTCCGGTCTGCCGATTAATACATATGGAAGATTTAATTGCTTGTATTGAGCAATTCTCTCATCATCATCTTTTGGATTTAATAAAATCACTCCATCCACGGGATCCCTGGAAAAAAGAGCTGCCTGTTCATCCTCAACTAATCTGTCAAGCAGGACTCTATAGCCGTTTTCTGTACACTTTTTGACGACGCCATTTATTACTTTCAGATCAAAGCCGCTTAGTTCGGTATCCAGAGTTGGCATCTTTAGTCCAATAATCATCGTTTTCTTCATCGCCAGACTTCTAGCAGCATGATTCGGGACGTAGTTAAGTTCCTTCGCTACATTTAATACCCTTTCTGTTACTTCAGCACTTATGGGTCTTTTTTTACTAAACACACTCGAAACCGTTCCCTTCGAAACCCCGGCTCGTTTTGCAACATCAGCAATTGTCACCATTTTCATCACCTAAATTCCTAGTTTCATTAAACCGGTTTAATTGGAAATCAAAAAAATTTCCACTGATTTTACATAAAAGCACAATATTCGAATAGATTCGAACTTAAACTAGTTTCATATGTATAAAACCGGTTTAATTAATGAATCCGCTTTCATTATAAGTAGAACCGCAAAAGAAAACAATCATTAGTTGATTATTTTTATGAAAATTCTAAAAATTGATATAATTATCCCAGCTAGTTTCTTTAACGGGAGGACTTTAGTCTTATTTTTTTAAACAGATCGATTCTTGGTTGTATAAATACAACAAACAGTCAACTAGCTTTGACTAGTTGACTGTTTGATCAATGGCACTGCTTTTATCCTATCTTAACTTAACAATAAATGTCTTAAGCTCGTATGGTTTAATCTCAAACGCAAAAGCTTCATTTCCTCGTACTTCGGAAGTACTTCTTTCCATTAAATCGCATTCCTGCCAGGAATCAATATGGAAATCACTTGTTACTTCGACTGTTCCTCTTGCCCCAGCAAATTCATGCAGCCGGACAATGAGATGTTCACCATTTTCTGCTTTTTTAACAGCGTCAACCATCACATTCGGAGCAGTCACGTTGAAGAGTGACATGCATTCTGTCTGGCCTTCTCCGTAGGTTAATGGATTATTAAGCTCCCAAGCATGCTGTACAGTATTACCTTCATACCAGCTTCCAGTATGGGGAAGCAAGGAATACGTAAACAAATGTTCGCCTTGGTCTGCTTCTATATCCGGATAAGTAGCCGATTTTAATAAGGTAAGGCGCATGACATTATCCTTAATGTCATGTCCGTATTTGCAATCGTTCAATATGCTCACACCATAATCTCTTTCAGATAGATCGGCCCACTGATGACCGACTGTTTCAAACCGAGCATAATCCCAGCTTGTATTCCAATGCGTTGGACGCTTTACATTTCCATACTGAATATCGTATGTCGCCTCCGTTGCCCGAATTTCGACAGGGAATGCTACCTTCAACAGTTGGTTTTGATCATGCCAATCAATTTTTGTTTCAAAATCGATACGCGGATTGTTCGCATACAAAGTCATTTTTTGATGGATGACCGAGTTCGAATAGACCCATATAAACTCAACTACACATCGGATTGGACCATTTTCAATGACTTTGGTTTCCTTCAAAGTCGAGATTTCTTTCATCTTTTCTTGATAATAAAGATCGATATCCCACGCATCAAATTGCATCGGTTTATCCTCAAATACCTGGAATACATTCCCACGTGCGTTAGGGGCTAAAACTTCCCTTTTATTTTTCCTGTCATATAGTCTCGTCAGCTGACCACTATCATTCCATGAAATCTCATAATAGTTGGAAGAAACACTATTTCCAGAAACATGGAAAGGTGAAGCTGTTACATTCATTCCCTGTTCATAATAAACGGAGCTTTTTCCGAGGGAAGGAACTTCATCAACCCTGACTAGCCATTCTCCATCAGCCGTTTGTTGGGCCTCCAATACCTCTCCGGTCTCTTTCTTCCACACTAATTCTCCAGTCGTGTTCGTGTTGATTTTTACGGTATCATTTCGTTTCCACGAAGAGGAATTATAAATCGAATACATATGCTTGCCATGATTTACGGCTAAAGACTGTGAAGCCTCCTTCCAGGCATTAACCGCAAGCTCATACGCTTCAGCATATTCCAGTTTGCTGTCTTCATAAACCTCGTGAATAGATGATCCCGGAATGATGTCGTGGAACTGATTGCGCAGCACGATCTTCCAACTTTCTTCCAAGTCTTGTGCAGGATATGCTGACCATGAACCTGAAAGTACACTGTTTAAGGTATTCAGCCATTCTGTTTCACGAAGAAGCAGCTCCATTTTACGGTTCATCCGTTTATTATACGCCTGAGATGTATAGGTTCCGCGGTGATACTCCAGATACAATTCTCCATCCCACGTGTGAACATACTGATCAGTATTGTCTACCGTCTCATGCAAGCGTTTAAAAAATTCATCCGCTCTGCCTGTCTTAACAGCTGGTATGCCCGGCATCTTATCTAATTTTCTTCTCATCTCTAGCATTTCTCGATTTACGCCGCCGCCGCCATCTCCATAACCATAGGAAATGAGCAACTCCTGGTTCACAGCTTTATCGCGATACGCTTCCCAAACCCCTTTTACCGAACGGGGAGTGATCTGTCCGTTGTATGTATAGAACCAGCGGTCATCCTCAGGGGTGGTGATAAAATGAGTTAAAATCTCTGTTCCATCGATCCCTCTCCATTTAAAGGTGTCATGCGGCATTCTATTAAACTGGCTCCAGCTAATTTTTGTAGTCATAAAGGTTTTAATGCCGGATTTCACTAAAATTTGCGGAAGTGCCCAGCTATATCCAAAAACATCTGGAAGCCATAAATATTCGCATTCCTTCCCATAGTTTTCGCGGAAGAATTTAGTACCCAGCAACAATTGACGGACAAGTGATTCTCCCGATGTCAGATTGCAGTCTGCTTCCAGCCACATTCCACCTTCTGTTTCCCAACGGCCTTCTTGAACTCTTCCTTCAATTTGTTTAAAAATCTCCGGGTAATCTTTTTTAATATAATCATATAATTGAGGCTGTGTTTGTAAAAAAACGTAATCTGGGTATTGCTCCATTAAACGAAGAACGGTAGAAAAAGAGCGTGCGGCTTTTTCTCTAGTATGTTTCAGCCTCCATAACCAGGCCACATCAATGTGAGTGTGTCCGATGGCCGTTACGGTAACAGGATAATTTTTCGGAATTCGCTCGATTTCTTCATTTAAGGTTGTTTGTGCTTGATAAAGGGAATCATAGAAACTCTCTGAACCAAGAACAGACCAATCGATCTTCAGGAAAGCCCTGTCTAAGGCTTTTAGCAGGGTTTGCCTTTCAGGCTGATTTTCCTGTAGATACTCGATAGTCGCTAATGCAGCCCTAGCTGTGTAATACAGATCATCTACCTTTTCATCCAGACAGGCGATAAAGGCCGTTTTCAACTGGTGTTCCTGCAGTGTTGGCTTCCCTCCGCCTTCAAGCCCTGACCACAGCCGGAAGCACATTTCAATAGTCGTCCCTGCCAGACTTCTATCTAAAAATACCTCTTGATGGTTCATGTCTACACCCTGATAGGGTTCCCCGTTTACATACAGCAGTGACTCAAACCCTGAATTATGACCGCCGCCTGTTTTTCCAAAATCAAATACACCGACAATTTTTTGTTGTTCCCAATCTTCAGGAATTGGGATGAGTGTTTTAAGCCAAATGTACTTATCGCGTCCTTCCCATCTTTCTCGTACATTCATTGTTCTCCATGGCCCGTCTTCGGGCGGCCGTTGCGAAACCTTGCCTTCATCATCGTCTTGAGCTTGTAATGATGCCACTGGCTGAACATTTCTATACCGATAGGAATCTAGTTCCTCTATCCGTCTTTCCAACTTTTCAATAGTCCAAAACATATCAAACGCTCCTCTAAATAATGATTATCCTTTGGAGGCTCCACCTAAGCTAAAGCCTTGGGACATAAATCGTTGTGAAAACATATACAAGATGACTGAAGGCATCGTATAAATCAGCGAGAAAGCAGCAAGTTTTCCGTATTCAATCATTCCAAAGTTTCCGAAAAATTGAAAAATCGTTACAGAAGCAGGAAATTTATCCGGGGTCTGGATTAAGATGTACGGCACGAAAAAGTTCCCCCAGCTTCCGGAAAAGGTAAAGATGGCTACCGTGCATATGCCAGGAATCATTAAGGGGGCAACCACTTTCCTTAATCCTGCCCAGACGGATGCTCCATCGATCCACGCGGACTCTTCCAATTCCAATGGAACAGAATCCATAAAATTCTTCATCATCCAAATCGCATAGGGCAGCCCGGATGCAGTCAAAAACAAAATGGTCCCGATGAGAGAATCCTGCATGTTGATATAAATAAAGAGTTGATAGACAGGCACCATTACCGCAGTAATCGGCAAAGCGGTCATAAACAAAATGGTATACATAAATGGCTTTTTAAACTTCAAGGCATAACGTGAAAGTGGGTACGCTGCCATAACGGCAACAACTACAACCAGCACTGCCTGTCCTAATGAAATAAACAGCCCAATTCCAAAGGAACGAAGATTGGCAGGATCCGCCAAGATTGACGTAAAGTTGTCTACCGTAAAGGAGCTGGGCATTTTTAAAGCTTGCTGGGCATTTGGATCGAAGGATGCAAACAACACCCACAAAAGCGGTAAAAGAAACATGATTCCAAGGACTGTTAAAATAATGTATGGAACCAGTTTTTCAGTTTTATAACGGTTCACAGTAACTCCTCCTAAAGATTGACCTTCATAGAACGGATATAAATCAAGCTTGCACCGATACCGATGACGAGCAGGATGAGTGAAATCGCCGTTCCATAGCCAAGTTGATAATTGACAAATGCCTGGTTGTACATAAAAATAGGAAGAGTTTGTGTTGATGTTCCAGGCCCTCCGCCTGTCATAGAAAAAATCAAGGTAAAAACACCTAATGTTTGCAAGGTTACCAGAACCATATTGGTAACGATTGATCCTTTAACCATCGGCAGTACAATGCGGAACATGACTTGAAAACGAGAGGCTCCATCCATCATAGCTGCCTCTTCCACACTTTTCGGAACATCATCTAAGGCTGCTTGGAAAACGAGCATCGAAAAGGCCGTTCCGTGCCAAATATTCGCAACGACTACGCTAACCATCGGAAAGGTGTATAACCACGTAACCGGCTTTAAGCCTATATGCTGCAAAATTAAATTTAAGGTTCCGTTATCACTTAAGAATGCTACCCAGCAAAAAGCTACCACAATTTCAGGGGTTACCCAGCCGGCAAGAACAATGATGCCGATGATTCGACGAAACGTTTTGTTTTTCTCCTTCATAAGGACAGCCAAAATGAACCCTAAAACCTGCTGGCCAATAACGGCAGAAAAAAGCAAGAACACGATGGTTTTTACAACACTGATTCGGAAATTGGGATCTTCAAACATGGATAAAAAGTTTTGAAATCCTATAAACTGAATTTCCTTAGCCTCTGTTCCTGTTAACGCAAGATTCGTAAACGCAAAATAAAAAGTTAGTAATATAGGTCCAACAAAAAAGACAAGCAATAGGATCCATGCCGGCAATAAGAAGAGAACCGATTTTACAAGAGTATGATCCTTTCTCTTCTTCTCTTTTATGGCGACTGTTGGTGATACAACCGTATTTGTATTCATTTCACACCCCGGTCGATTATATTTAAAACAAAGGTTACCTTTTACAAAGAACAAAAAGGTAACCTTTATTTTACTTTTTGTGGATGATTATTTTTCAATCACATTGTCTTGACCGACAATTTTTGTCACATTTTTCTGATATTCCTTTGCAGCCTGCTCTGGAGTTAATTTTTCTGTTACAACGTCCTCGACAAGTGATTGAATTTGTGTGGATACAGTTGGATATTTATCAACGGCAGGACGGAATTGAGCAAATTTCAAAAATCCAGTCGCTTCCTTAAACATCGGAATTTCCTGATACGACTTCTCTTGTGCAACATCATCACGCGTTGTCAAATTTCTTTCTTTTGTTAGAAGTGACAGAGTGTGTTCCTTGCTTGAGGCAAATTCAATAAATTCCCATGCTTCATCTTTATGCTTTGAATTGTTTGGAATAGAGAGTGCCCATCCGCCGGACATCGTGATGGTTCCAGGTGCTTCCCCATTTTGGGTTGGCATCGCGGCAAATCCTAACGTCGTAAAGGCTTCAGGCCAAGGTACTGCGCCAGTCTCACCCCAGGTACCTGTCTGCCAGATTCCGTCTAAGCCAATGGCCAGCTTGCCTTTAGGCATTAATTGCTGATAGGCCACAGCACCTGCCTGTCCATTTAATACTTGAGAAAGATTTGGACCAAGCTTTTCCTTATAAATCGTATCTATAAATTTGAAGGTATCCGTAAGTCCTTGGCTCTTTACAATCCATTTTTTCGAATCGTTATCATAAAGAGGAGTTTTCGTTCCATAAAGCAACATTTCAAATGTTTGCATCGATGTTGCTTCCCCTGTTGCTTTTCCGGAGTTCATCCAAAACGGTGTCACATCAGGAAGCTTGTCTTTTATGGTTCTTGCGGCCTGCAGGATATCATCCCATGACTTAGGCTCCCACGGAACTGGAAGGCCCGCTTTCGTGAATAGATCCTTGTTATACCAAAGTCCTCGGGAGTCTGTGTTAAAAGGCACCCCATAAATCTTTCCGTCCTGCGCAATAACACCTTGCTTAACATTTTCGGTATAGTTGCTCCAATCACTCCAACCCTCGATCTTATCATCAAGCGGTGTCAAATAACCGGCGCTCGCATCTGAATTCACCATAAAGGTATCCTCTGTTACGATATCAGGCGCTGTATTTTTGGATTTCAGCATTAAGGCAATTTTTGCAAAATAATCCCCTTCCGAAACATTTAATGGTGCCAGCTGAATGTCAATTTTGGGGTTGTTCTTTTCATATTCCGGGATAATTTCTTTATTGAGCCAATCTGTAAACCCTTTGTTCGTTCCTCCACCAGATCGATATGTAATTTTAATGACTTCTTTATTACTGTCTTTTGTCGAAGCGCTTTGATTCGAGCATGCTGCACTTAACAATACACTTCCAGTGATAAGGGAAACAACTGCTAATCGCTTATACTTCTTCATTTTCATACACTCTCACCCATTCTCTCATTTATTGTTTTGAGCAAAAGAAAACGATTTCATAATTGAATATAAAAATGATGCCAATGCCCCAACCTAATTCATTCCTCCCTTGCCTTAATTTTCTAACTTTATATGTTGATAGGATAATTGATATATTTATATTAAGTCAATATATTTTTTGAATATTTACTATATTCTTAATAAAAAATGATATAAAAGTACTATAATTCGGTCATATCTTTTAATGATTTTCTTTCTTTTCCTAGAAAACGGACTAGTTGAACCGCCATAAAATTATATATTTTTTAATGCATTGTAATGAGTTGTATTATATAATATATTTAATATATCATTTGAACGAAATGAGGATTAACATGGAAATTCCATTATATGAAAAAATCTATATTAATTTATTAAATCAGATCGAGACCGGTAAAATACAACCAGGGGATCAAGTTCCCACAGAGAGAGAACTAGCGGACCAATTTCAAGTCAGTAGAATCACTTCGAAAAAGGCGCTTGATAAATTGGTGCAAATTGGGGCAATCGAGCGCATTAGAGGCAAAGGTTCCTATGTTTCTATGACCCTTCCTGATTTTGGAACAGTTGATTCAAAGAATCAGCTGGAACAAAGGGAACATCAGGATCAAGACGTGAATGGATTGATTGGTCTGATTATACCTGAGTTCTTTTCCGATAGTTTTGGAAGGATAATGCTGAATAATATTGAGAAACGCTGCTCTGAATTGAAGTTTAACCTGTTGGTCAAGTTGACATATGGCAGCCAAGAACAAGAAGAAGAAGCCATTCATTCCATGATTCAGCAGGGGGTAAAAGGGATTATTATTTGTCCAGTCCACGGGCAGCATTACACAGCAAACTTATTACGACTGGTACTTGAGGGATTTCCACTCGTCTTAATTGACAGATATTTAAAAGGAATTCAAGCTTGTGCCGTTTATACAAACAATAAGACAGCGACTCAGGAATTAACAGAGTTTTTGTTTTCCAAAGGACATAAGCATATTGCGTTTGTTTCCCCGCCAGAAGAATACACCTCATCAATTGAAGAGAGAATTCAAGGATTTATGACGGCATATTCGCAGAGGGAAATGGGAGTTAGTCCAAATTATTTATTAACGGATATTTTCTGTACCTTGCCGACATTTAGGCAATCAGAGCAGGTTTTTGAGGATGAGATGAAACTGCAGAAGTTTATCGAGGAAAATCCACAGGTGACCGCATTCATTGCTTGTGAGTATGAAATAGCATGTGTACTAGCGCAAGTACTTAAATCACTTGGAAAATCGGTTCCTAAAGATTATGCCATTGCTTGTTTCGACCATCCCGGACGGCTGTATAACGCTATGGTTTTCACTCACATTCAACAAGATGAAGAATTTATTGGCATAAAAACAGTAGAATTACTTTTTAAACAAATTCAAGGTGAGAATGTACCAATACAAAATATGATAGATTTCAAATTGGTTGAAGGTAATAGCGTATCAAATATAACCCTGCCTGCCCACGTTCGTTCCTAAGATGTGATTAGCTGTTTATTGAACACTCCATGTGTCCTTTATAGCGCGAAGTTTACATTTTTGTTCATATTTGAGGTGAAATTTCGCACCCAAACTCTATTAAGATAGTTATAAAGAACAATTATAATGTGTTTGGAGGAAACATCGTGAGTCGACTGTGGGTGGCTGTAGTGTTGGCACTTATATTAGTAACGGGCTGTTCATCAACTAAATCCAGTACAGCAATGGATGGGGAAGAAATCTATAAAGAAAGTTGTGCCGCTTGTCACGGCGATACATTACAAGGAGCTGTTGGCCCGGGATTAACAAATATGAAAGGTAAATATTCAGAAGCGGAAGTTCTGAATATTGTCAACGAAGGCACGAAAAAAATGCCTGGAAATCTATTAGATGCGGAAAAATCAGAGATTGTAACAAAATGGCTGATGGAAAATTAACCACAAAAAAACACCGGTTTTCGGTGTTTTTTTGTGGTATTTTTAAACCGATTATATCGTTGTTAGGTATTCATCTAATTGATCAAAGGTTCCAGCATATCCTTCCTGAGCCATCTCTTTTGAATCCTCGAAGGTTTTACTCTCTTCCACAGTCGGAGATACGGGTGCCACAATCATTTTAAGAGTTGTTTTTCCATTATCCTCGGTTAGCGTAATGGTATTCAGAGTTTCCATCGGCCAATTTGCGTCGAAGGGCGCACGTACAGTGTTACCTTCTTCATCAGAAAAGAAACTGGTGTAGACAATTTTCTCTGGTGCAATAATTTCACTGTATTCAAATTTAACCCACATTACGTCGCCGTCAGCAGGTTTCTGACTGTAGTGAAAGACACCGCCTGATCTGAAATCCGCTTTAGAAACCTCGAACGCCCATCCTTTTGGCCCCCACCAGTTCTTTAGGTGTTCTGATTCAGTTAATGCCTTAAAGACAAGTTCACGTGGGGCATTGAAAGTATGAGTAGTTTTGATTTGAGTTGACATTGTACTTCCTCCAGCAATTTCAGTATTTTTTCTTATTATACCCGTCAAGGAATACTTTTGATAAGTCTAAAGGGCAGGTTGAACAAGGCAATATTTGATAAAATTTATTAAACTGGATTCATACCAGGGGTGTTAAGAGTCATAATAGGGGGATTAAAAATGCTTCAGTTACTAAATAAGTCAGGTAATTTGGTTATTGTGTTACACGAAATCTATGGCATTAATCAACATATGGAGAGTTTTTGTCATTTAATATCAAAACAGGATTTTGATGTTATCTGTCCGAACTTATTAGAGCGCGAACATCCATTTGATTATTCTGAAGAGAAGACTGCCTACCATAATTTTATGGAGAATGTAGGGATTTCTGAAGCAGTACAGAAAATAAAGAATCTATTAATAGATATTAAAAATGATTACCAAAAAATATTTATTATTGGATTTAGTGTCGGGGCAACTGTTGCTTGGTTGTGTAGTGAGGAAGATGGTCTTGATGGCGTTGTTGCATACTATGGTTCGAGAATAAGGAATTACGAACAAATAGTTCCGTTATGTCCTACAATTTTATTCTTTCCACAAGAGGAACAATCCTTTAAAGTGGCTGAGTTAATTTCAATTTTAGATAAAAAGAATGTCGAGATACATAAATTTAATGGACAGCACGGATTTAGTGATCCATTCTCAACTAAATTTAATGAAAAGTCATACAAAAGCGCCTATAACGAAATGCTAAATTTTCTAAAGAGACATTAAAAAAGCACCGCAAACGCGATGCCATTTGTTGTACATATTTTCAAACATTTTAAAGAGTAAATGAAGGGTTTGTGACAGGTGTCAGAACCAATTAGGGATATCCCTTGGTTTTACGTCGACAAGCACAAGAATTAAACCCGAATCAGCTTGACAAGCTGCCCTGGCTGCAGTAAGGAAAGCAACGGCAAGTCCTCCTCCACAACCCTTCCGACCACATTGACTCGCTCATCGGCCGGGAGGTCATGAAGCGTGATTTGGACCTCTCCGCGATAGCGTCCATAGCGGTCATTATCTCGAGTAATCGTCCCCAGCGGCCGCTCAACCGTATTCCGAGCGGCGACTGATTCAGAACTTCTCGTATCCATAAGCCTTAGAACATCACGGGAAAAATCAGGGCGGAGCCGGAACTCACCTTCCTGGAAGCCTTCAACTCGGATCGAAACACGATGATGGCAGTCAAAATCGTTTAATTTTTGAAGAAGGTCCTCACTTACCTCCGGATCACCAATGTAGACATCCTCCACACCCGCGCGGAACAACTCCAGCGCAGCCCGATACGGATCAACTTCGCGATGCTCTTCCAAGGTTGGCAGCCCTTCATACAACGGGCCGCGTTTCTCACCATCACCTGGAATATACGCGCTTACCGGAATACCATACCTTTTAAAAAGCTCATTTTGCTCCTGAAAAAACGAATCCGATAATCCCGTTTCACGCCTTGGATAGAAATTATGCCAAGCCAGCAGCTGACTAGCCTCTAACCCGCCTTCTAACAGCGCCCGCACATCTTCCTCAAACAAAATGCTCGCATTAAGCGCGAGTTTGAATTCCTTCGCCAGACTCAAAATCGTCTCATTCGCAAAAAAGTCATCCAACCGCAAACCGATAACCCCTAAGGATTTTAACGAAAATAAACTATCCAATCCTAAATGGGCAGGCGTTCGAGCAGATACATCTGCATACACCTCGATACCAGCCTCTTTTGCTGCCTTAAGCAACTCACACGCACGGCCTGCTAAATCACCAGACTCTTCAGGGATGTGAAGCGAGGTAAATGCCCGCTTCACTCCCATTTTCCCAGCAGATCTAATCCGCGCTTCTGCTAAAGGGTCATTTAAATAAAAACTAATACCGATCAATCAAACTCACCGGCCATGTCATCATTGAAGCCGAATAAATAGGTGAACAAGAACCCAGCTCCATAAGAAATTAATACACCAAGCAGATACAGCAGGACTTGCCCAGTTACGACTAAAAATGCCAGCGGTAAACCAGAAACCCCCACCGCGATAGTTGCCACATGGAAGACAGCCTGGAACGCACCGCCGACACCTGCACCTAAGCAGGCAGTTAAGAATGGACGGCCTAATGGTAAGGTTACACCGAAGATAAGCGGTTCACCGATGCCGAGAATTCCTGCAGGAAGACCCCCGCCAATCGCTCTTTTTAAGCGAGTTTTCTTCGTCTTAGCGTAAATCGCAAACGCAGCTCCGACTTGTGCCGCACCACCCATCGCCAAGATTGGCAGAAGCGGGTCATTTCCAAGTGTATTAATTAACTCCAAGTGAATCGGTGTTAATCCTTGATGTAAACCAGTGACAACGAGCGGCAGGAAGGTGGCCCCAAGGACAAATCCAGCCACTACACCACCCACATCAAGCAGTGACGTTAATCCTTTTGTAATCGCATCTGACACAAAACCACCCAACGGCATAAAGACAAGATAAGTAACAATACCAGTAACCAATAAAGCAACCGTTGGTGTGATAAATAGATCAAGCGATTGTGGAACATAACGACGAACTCGTTTTTCAACTAGAGCAATAAAGATGGCGGCAAATAAAACTCCGATTAAACCGCCGCGTCCCGGAAGTAAAGCAGTATCAAACAATTTGATTCCTGCAACCGCAGGGTTAATGATTAAAATACCAGCAATCGCCCCGAGTGCGGGTGAACCACCGAATTCTTTCGCTGCGTTGGTACCAACTAAAATGCCAAGGTAACCAAATAAACCGCTGCCAATAACCGATAAAATAGTCGCCAGTTGGGAATCCGCTGCCAGCCAGCCCGCTTGGACAATCGCTTTGGTGATTCCTGTAATCAACCCGGACGCAACTAGAGCCGGAATTAACGGGATGAAAATACTAGAGATTTTTCGTAAAAACAATTTAAACGGTGTCGCATTCTTTTTGTTGATTTCCGCCTTTTTGCTGGCAGCCTTTTCTTTCAAATCAATCCCGCCAGCGTCTTCTATTAATTTACCAAACTCTTCTGTGACTCTATTTACTTTTCCAGGTCCAAGGATAATTTGGAGGGTTTCCTCCTCTACTACGCCCATGACTCCGTCAATTTTCTTAATGGCCGCTTGGTTGACAAGTGCGTCATCCTTTGGTGTCACACGAAGTCTTGTCATACAATGCGTGTAATTGCTAATATTCGCCGGGCCGCCTAGTTGTTCAAGAATCTTTTCTGCTAAAATTTTATTCTCTCCAGCCATTCTTGTTCCCCTTCTCTCCGTTGATTATTTTTTTAGTGAACTTATTTCCTTAAATCTACAAATGGAAAAGCGTTCACATCACCTCCCGAAAAGGACTATTTCCCATCTTTAATAAACCGGATCGCTTCTCTTGTTTTATCAATGGAATGAATCGTATCCTCATATTGGACGGTTGCCATCGACAAGAACAAAATATCCATGATATATAACTGCGCAAGGCGTGAAGAAGTAGCTGCACTTCGAAACGGAGCTTCTCCAGAGTACGCCGTAAACAAGTTAATATCAGCGAGAGCAGAGACAGTCGATTGCCCATATTTCGTTAAACTAATCGTTTTCACGCCGCGCTCTTTTGCAAGTGCCATAACTTTAATGACTTCAGGTGTTTCGCCTGAGTGGGAGATCCCAAACACGAGATCCTCCTTATTGGCATTGGCAATTAACGTGGCAACAAGATGTGTATCCGTAAAAGCGGTTGCATTTTTATGAACCCTAAGGAGCTTTTGCTGTGCGTCCTTTGCGATAATGCTTGAAGCCCCAATTCCAAAAAAATGAACATTTTGTGCAGCAGACAAGGTGTGAACAGCACGTTCCAATTCATCAAAATTAATCATTTCTTCCGAGTCGCGGATGCTTTGGATGCTATTGCTTGTTGTCTTCTGGGCGATGGAGAAAAACGATTCACCAGGCTCAATGTCACGGTACCCTTGCTCCACCGGTTTCACAAGATCGCCTGCAATTCTTACTTTTAAATCCTGAAATCCATTTAAGCCCAAAGATTTACACAGTCTTATCACAGCTGCACCACTTGTACTAGCCTTGGAACCGATGTCATGGACGGTACTGTTTAATATCACTTGAGGATTTTCAAGAATCAGTTCAGCAATTTTCCGCTCAGAAGCTGGAAGCTGTTCCAACATATTTTGAATCATTTTTAATCCGCCTGCTGCCACACCAAAGACCACCTTTTTTAGAATTACTCTTCTACATGTTGGATTGCCTTTTTCACATATCCATTTGCTTCTATTAATAATTGTTCTGCTTTTTGTTTCGACGTATTCGTCTTAATCATAACAATGGCCGTTTTGACTTGAAGATTGGAGGCTTCAAGTGTTTCCGACGCCTGTTCATAGGAAACCCCGGTAATTTTACGAATGATTCCAATCGCCCGTTCCTTTAATTTCTGGTTACTTACATGAACATCAACCATTAAATTCTCATAGGCTTTTCCTAAAAGAATCATCGAAGAAGTTGAAATCATGTTTAAAATCATCTTATGAGCGGTACCTGACTTCAATCGTGTCGAACCAGTCAGGACCTCTGGACCGACAATAACTTCAATTGCTTGGTCGGCTTCCTGACTAATTGCCGCATTTCTATTGCAAGAAAGGGCAACGGTTTTCGCTCCAATGCTTCGTGCATATCGAAGCCCCCCGATAACATAAGGTGTGCGTCCGCTAGCTGCAATACCAATGACCGTATCATCTTTCGTCAGCCCGATTTCCTTCAAATCGTTCACACCGAATTCCGGCTGATCCTCCGCTCCTTCAACTGCTTTCAAAAAGGCGCGGTCTCCTCCTGCGATAAGTCCTTGGACCATTTCAGGGTCTGTGCTAAAAGTGGGCGGGCATTCTACTGCATCGAGAACCCCTAATCTCCCGCTCGTGCCTGCACCACAATAAATCAGGCGTCCGCCGTTCTTAAAGGACTCAACCACAAATTGGACGGCTGCTTCAATATCCGGTAAAACATCCTTGACTGCTAGTGCGATTAGTTGATCCTGCTCATTCATAATTCGTAAGATGTCACTTGGACTTGCTGTATCTATCTGCATGGACTGCTCGTTGCGAGATTCAGTGGTTAATAATTCAAGATTTTCTGTCATGATCGTTGTCCTCCTGTAAGTCTTTTCTGAGGTGAAAACGGTTACCGTACGTTTATTATATTCCGTTTGAAATTTTATTTCAAGTAATTTATTAAAATAGTGAAATGGTATTTCAAAACACTATTTCACTCTGAGATGATCTAGGGTCTTATTCAAACAAGTAACGACGAATCGCCTTTGCGACCCCTGCCTCGTTATTATTTCCAGTCACCCGATCCGCTAATTGTCTCACCTTTTCAGGTGCATTTCCCATCGCAATTCCGAGGCCGGCAGCTGAGATCATCAGAGCATCATTAAAATTATCACCAATCGCTGCCGTTTGTGAGAGCGGGATTCCCAACTGCTCAGTAAGTTTAACCAGGGCAGATGCCTTTGTTACACCACTGGGGGTAATTTCTAAATTGATAAAATTAAAACTGCTGCTAATTTCCATTTCCACTGCCTGTTCCTTAAGACGCCGGGTAAACTCCGGGAGCTTATTCCCATCATCAAATACAGCAATTTTTGTAATGCTCCGCTCCTGCTCCTTCAGGTACTGGTAAAAGTCATCGACGACCTTCACCTGACATTTCTCCCGAACCCTCTGGCAATGTTGAGGTTCTCCCCCAGATGCTTCCAGGGTGGGGATGTTATTTTCAATCCATTTCTCATTCCATTTAGTCAACTCAGGGACGAGGAGTATATCCCCCTCATAAAAATGCGCATAGATGCCCTCCGTCTCACATATTTCCCAAAAGGTCATCAGTGACTCATATGGAAAAACGGATTGCTCGCGGATTTCGCCATTCGCATCCAGCAGAATCGCCCCATTATAGGCAATAATCGGCTCACCACTAAGCCCAATTGTCCGGGCAATCCATTGCGTGGATAGCGGGGAGCGTCCGCTGCAAATGACGACCTTGCCACCTCGCTTGCGGTACTCATGAATCGCCTCGATTGTTTCCACATCAATCTCTTTTTGATCATTTAATAACGTGCCATCTAAGTCTGTTGCTAGTAGTCGATACTTCACTATGTAATCCTCCTCTGTAATATCATTGTATTTTATATTTTTAATAATATTATTGAAATTAAATTTCAATATTACATTGTATCAATTTTTCGGGCGGGTTTTGTTCAATTTTTAAGATGATTTGTTCAATCCAACAAGCTTTTGTGCAATTTCCAAGCCGTTTAGTACAAAAATCCAGTGTTTTTGTACATTTTTACAATATATGGAATTTTAAAAGTAGAATTAAAGCCTACAATTCAATAAAAAAGGCCAATAGGCTTGGTTGCAAGTTCTAGATAATTAATAGAATTTAAACGAATTATTCATAGTTTGTTCATTATTTGGAGGTAAGATAAGTACATGAAGAGGACAAGCACTTACCTTTCTCTTTTTCAAAAACCCCCTTTAATATATTCTGTTTGGATCTGGCACTCGGCCGGATCTATTTTTTTTGGAGGGAATCATTATCTGAAATTTTCGAATAATTTTATTTTTACTTTTGATGTTATTATGAAATAATTTGTCGAAATATGCGAGACGTTTAGTACCAAGCAGTTAGAAATCTCTATTTAAATGCATTGATATACCAATATCATTTACTTTTTTGCTAATATTTTTACTATTAAATTCGGTGTTCACATGAAAAATCCACTATGTTACTATCAAAATGGGCTTGGAATTGTATTATCATTAGAAGACGAAAAAGATGGGAATCAAGTCATCATGCCTTCCAAACCAAAGGCAGTAAAAAATAATTTTACGAGGTGTATGATGAAAACAATGGAACGAACTCAAAAGGAAAATATGGAACTTTTAAAGGAAATCGTTCAACTTAAAACAACACTGAGCGAAATATGTAAGCAAGATGGACCAAGCAGCTCAGAATACATCAATCTTTCTATCAAACTTAATACACTTATGCATAAATATTTTGAGGAAAAAGCAGAAATTCTCGTTAGCATTTAATAGGTTTGAATTAAAGTTTTGACGGGATCCCATGACTCTCGCCAAAAGGGACAGCAAAAATATGCTGTCCCCTTTTTTATACCTATTTTTGGTCCAATCTCTCAAGAATCCTTCTTTTCCGGTAAAGCATAATTCCCGTCTCCGCAAGGTCGTTAATCATCGAGCGATTGGTAAATGCTCCAAAAACCATCCCAGCGATAGGCACCATCTGAAACAACTTTTTCCATCCAAACTGGTCCCTGTATGTATATACCACTTCACGCCAGCCCTGCAGCTGCGACATCATTTCACTGGACTCGCTCCCTTGCTGATAATAGCTAGAAAGCTCATTCAGAATCGCTCGTTTACCAACAATATCTGCCGATGAAAACTGCAGACATTTGATCATAAAAATACGTTCGCTTTTCTCATTGGGATCATACCCATGGAGGATGGCGATTTCCTGTAGTGTTTTTAAGGAGATACCCATTAACGCCGGAACATCAAGTGCAAGGGTAAAAATCCCGCCAATTCCTGTGCTTGCTCCTTGGATGGCCGCAAACTTCTTCCGTTGCCCGGTCAGCTCCTGACTCAACTTATCCATAGTAGCTAACGGGATATCCTCAATATCCGATACCTGCGTGATGGGCCGGCCCGTTTCTTTTTCAATTTTTTCAAAGAGATTATGTTCTTTCATTAAATAGCTGCCGCCATTCTGAATATAGGAGCCGATTTCTTCTAGCAAATTGCCAACTTTGTTATGGATGAATTGGGGAGTTATTTTATCAAGAATCTTAAATGGAAGTCTGCCTAGTCGATCCCAAATCCACAGATCGCTCTGATCATTTTCCCACTTCTCAATGACCTTTAGTTCGTTCAACAAATCTTCTCGTGTTTCCATGTAATGCGGTCACCCTCGTTCGTTTATTTATGAATACATACGTATGAGATGGGGAAAGGTTTCACAGCTGATACTTTGGGGATAGTCATAATCAACCAGAATACTGCGACTTAATTCATTATTATTCCCATTTTCCCACCCCTAATTCCTAGGAGTTCCGACACATTTTGACAATAGCAACGGAAAACCGACGACTTTCGAACACTTTTATCGTATGATATGAACAACTGATTGTGATAGTTTGGAGGTTTATGAATGCGATTGAAAAAAAGGAAACGAAAACTTAGAAAATGGGTAAAGGTGACCGGCACAATCCTTCTACTACTGTTAATTGGCGGCGGAATCTATGGATCCACTGTCTATAAATCTTTCAAAAATGCTGTTGCTGCGATGCATCAGCCGATGGAACGTGAAAAATCCGAAAAACGTGAGGAACCCGTTTCGCTTAAGGAAAAAGATCCTTTTTCGGTTTTAATGCTTGGTGTGGACGAGCGAGAAGGAGACTCGGGCCGCTCTGACACCATGATTGTATTAACCGTTAATCCCAACAATAATTCCGTAAAAATGCTAAGCATTCCACGCGATACTCGAACTGAAATAATTGGAAAAGGGACGGAGGATAAAATTAACCACGCCTACGCCTTTGGAGGGATCCCCATGGCGCTGGATACCGTCGAAAACTTTCTGGATATACCAATTGACTATTATATAGAGGTTAATATGAAAGGCTTCACGGGGATGGTCGATGCCGTTGGCGGTATAACGGTCAATAATGACTTAGATTTCACCCAAGATGGATACCATTTTCCTGAAGGAGAATTGACGCTAAACGGTAAAAAAGCATTAAGCTATACAAGAATGAGGAAACAAGACCCTCGAGGCGACTTTGGCCGGCAAATAAGACAGCGTCAAATTATTGAAGGGGTAATTAAAGAAGGAGCAAGTTTATCCAGCTTAACTAAGTTTTCCGGTATATTTGCCGTCCTTGGCAAAAATGTAAAAACAAACCTGACGTTTGATCAAATGGTCGCTATTCAAAAAGGTTATAAACATGTTGGATCATCCATTGAGCAAATGGAGATAGAAGAAGAAGGAACAAGAATCGATAACATTTATTATGGATTGGTTTCAGAAGAAGAAATTCAACGGGTTCAAAAGGAATTAAAGTCAGAACTAGAAATTAAGTAAATAAAAGCTGAATGGAGATTTTCTCCATTCAGCTTTTTTTAGAGTTACCAAACCTTTGCAAATGTTAAACCTCTAACGTTTCTAATACCGCTTCAAGCATCGTTCCATTTTTGGCATAATTCGTATGCCAAGAAAAAGCTTTTTCTAAAACATGAGGAGTTTGCCCGCCTCTTGTTAGTGCTTCCTGGTAATAGGCTCGCAGCTGATCGCGATACATTGGATGCGCACAATTCTCAATAATCTTCTCCACCCTTTCCCTTGGTGCCAATCCTCTTAGGTCAGCATATCCTTGTTCGGTGACGATCACATCAACATCGTGTTCAGTATGGTCTACATGAGAGACAAAAGGCACAATGCTTGAAATATTACCGGCTTTTGCAATGGATTTAGTGACAAAGATAGCTAGACGGGCATTTCTTGCAAAATCTCCAGAACCACCTATACCGTTCATCATTCTTGCACCTGAAACATGAGTGGAATTGATATTTCCGTAGATATCCAATTCTAAAGCCGTATTTATGGAGATTAATCCCAGACGGCGAATGATTTCGGGATGATTCGAAATTTCCTGCGGGCGCATCATTAATTTATTACGATACTGTTCAAAATTGGAAAATACCTGCTGGTGTTTTGCTTCAGATAGCGTGATGGAGCAACAAGAAGCAAAGCGTACTTTTCCAGCATCCATTAGATCAAACACCGCATCCTGTAACACCTCCGAATAGACTTCCAAATCTTCAAACTCTGAATCTAACATTCCATGCAGCACAGCATTAGCCACCGAACCAATACCCGATTGTATTGGCGCTAGACGTTCCGTTAATCTGCCTGTCTTTACCTCTTTTCGAAGAAAATCTATTAAATGCTGTGCCATGATCTCCGTATCTTCATCTGGTGGAACAATTGTCGATGGCGAATCAAGCTGGTCTGTAAACACAATCCCCTTTACTTTTTCAACATCAATCGGAATGCCAATCATTCCAATTCGATCATCAGGTTTAACGAGCGGAATAGGAAGCCTTGATCCTTGTTTTCCAGGTTCATATAAATCATGCAATCCCTCTAGCTGTGGAGATTGAGCCATATTGATCTCAATAATAATAGACTTGGCATTTAAGGCAAACGATAAGGAATTTCCAATCGAAGTGGTTGGAATCACCATTCCATCCTCCGTTACTGCAACCGCTTCCAAAATAGCGACATCTATATTCAGTACATCGGACCGAATCAACTCTGCTGTGTGGGACAAATGCTGATCAACAAATAAAAAGTCACCCTGATTGATTCCTCTTCTCATAGTGGCATCGGCTTGGAAAGGCAATCTTTTTCCTAAAATCCCCGCTTCAGCAAATAATTTATCAACATCGGACCCTAAGGAGGCTCCTGTATAGACATTGACTTTAAACCATTCATCATCCTTTACTCGGTTGACCAACGCCACTGGTACCGCTTTCACATCACCTGCACGTGTAAACCCACTTAAACCCAACGTCATTCCGTTTTCAATCCAGGCAGCCGCTTCTTCAGCAGTAACCACTCGATCTCTTAGACGAGAATCTCTTATTCGCTCCACATATTTCTCCATAAACAAATCCCTCGCTTCGTAAATAAGTATTATCATCATTTTACCTATTTACATCATCAAGATAGGAAATTATGGAGTATGATACGAAATATTCTGATAAAACAGCAAATTTAAGCTCTAAAGCAGAGATATCTAGAATCCTAGAAGTTTTCGAAAATAACTAGAGTAGGACTGGCTAACGGGTACCCGCTCACCATTATCCATAGAGAGCAAAAAGGTCGAATGAGTATCAGGATGAATCTCTTTAATATGATTAACATTCACAATAAATGAGCGATGGCATCTAATAAAGGAATCCTTCGGAAGCAGATATTCAAATTCTTGAAGGGAGTATTTATGAGTGCCTGACACCACTTCTGAATAAACACTCGTCTTCTTATCTTTGGATTCTAAATAAACGACCTTTGAAAAAGGAATGGGAATCCAGCCATCCAATGTTTTCACGGTAACGACCGATTTCCCATCTGTTAAAGCAGGATAAATCGCTGTTACACACCCCTCAAGCTGTCCATTATGTAAAAATGGCACCGCCATTCCATGGTAAGGAATACCAAAAACATCCCGGTTAATAAACTCAGAGACCTTTTGACCCGTCACCAATGCATTATGGGCAATCGTCCCTTCCTTTACAGGGTCGCCAGGGCTAATTTTCAAATCAATTCTTTTACTTGGCCGATAGTAGATATATTCTTGTGTATTCGAAACCGCAATGGAAATTTCATCTGAAAATAATTCACCGATGGTCTCAAGCAGCGACCCTAAAGTTATATCTTTCATACGATTAACACCTCATTCATTATTATACTACTATCGTGAACACCAAGTTGAACTGAATTGGATTTTTAAAAAAAAGTGACTCAAAAACTTGTTGTCCAAGTCTCTGAGTCACTTCTTTCCGTTATAGATGGATTTGATAATGCAGCGTCGACCTTACTGCACCTGGTCCTTTGATCAGCTGCTTGAAGAATTCTTCTACTTTTTCCCCCAAGCCAACTTCATACAAATCTATTCCAAAAATTCTTTGGTTGGAAAGAATTGGGCGTAAATGAGCACCGACTGAATTTACGTTACCAAATTCTACATTTTTCAGATAGAACTGCAAATCTTCTAAAAGAGGATCCGGACTAATGTTCATTTCTTTCCCCGCATCGTTTATGCCCAACAGATAGCGGCACCAAGCAGCAATCGTTAATGGGATAAATGATAAATCATTGACATCTAGGTCTTCTCTTTCTAGATATAATTTAATCGTTTCCCCAAAGCGAATTCCCAGCTTCTGCGACGTATCAGACGCAATTCGCTGTGGTGTATCGGGAATATTAGGATTTGGAAAACGGACTTCAATGACTTCTTTAATAAATTCCATTGGATCAATAATTCCAGGGTCAGTGACAACTTTCATCCCTTCATCATAGCCGATTTTTTCTACTAATGCTTTTAAATCAGCATCCTTCATTTCATCCGCAATCGAGGTATACTCAAGTAAGCAGCCAAAGATCGCTAAGGCGGTATGAAGGGGATTTAAACAGGTACACACTTTCATTCGTTCGACAAGGTCGACTACTACTTGGTCGGTAAAGTAGACGCCTGCTTTTTCTAACGCCGGTCTTCCGTTTGGAAAACGGTCCTCAATTACGAGGTATTCAGATTCCTCGGTATTCACAAATGGAGCCACGAGCGACCCATTTTTTCTTTTTGGAATGAGTTCGGCACTGCCAAATCCGATGTCTTTTAACTTTTCTTGTACGGTTACAGAAGGAAGCGGGGTAATCTTATCGATCATACTCCAAGGGAAGGTGATTTTCGATTCATCATTCAAATAATCGATAAATCCCTGCTCAACCACACCATTTTCCTTCCATATCGAAGCAACCGTCATAATAGCCTCTTTCAGCTTATCTCCATTATGGGAGAAATTATCTGTACTTACGAGTGCTAACGGAGCTTTTCCACAATTGTATCTCTCATGTAAAAGCGATGCCAGCAAAATCATCGTATGTTGACTCGGCTTATCCTGTCCCTGCTCGATTTCTTCACGAAGCGACGCTCGAATCTCCCCATTCATATCCTTTAAGTCATACCCTTTTTCGGTGATCGAAAGGGAAATGAATTGCAGGGATGGATGACTTGCCACTTCTTTTAAACGCTCCCAAGAAGATGGACCGTTATAGGTTGCAATACTTTCAGCCACACTTGCGATTACTTCCATATCTAATGAGCCATCCGCTTTCATGATAACATCGAGGCTTAAATTATCATAAGGTTGATAGATTTTTTGAATCAAGGCATCATCGGAGGTGGAAGCTACAATGATCCCTTTATTGGTTTCATTCTGCTCAATCAAATGCTGCTGTAACACAGAATGGAACGCTCTAAAAAGATTTCCACCGCCGAAATGTAACCAGATCGGTTCCTTTTTCGTTTCTTCCCAAACTTCTTCAAAATTAAAGGCGGGAGTCTTAATCCCGATCTTTTCAAATTGATCCTTATTGGTTTTTAGCTGGGCTTTTTCTAGTAATAGCAATGCGGTTCCTCCTTCTTCCTTTATTACGGCATCGGCACCAGTGAAGACTTGAGCTGAAAATCAAAGTATTTAAGTGCGTTGTTATAGGAAATATCCTGGACAAATTGACCTAACCATTCTATATCATTTGGGTATTCTCCATTTTCAACCCAATTACCGACGATATTACAAAGGATTCTTCTAAAGTATTCATGGCGGCTGTATGATAAAAAGCTGCGCGAATCGGTCAACATGCCGATAAATCGGGATAATAATCCAAGATTACCAAGGATTTTCATTTGAGCAACCATACCATCCATATGATCGTTAAACCACCAGGCCGAACCAAACTGTACTTTAGATGGGATTCCGCCTTCTTGGAAATTACCAGCCATCGCTGCCAGCACTTCATTATCTTTCGGATTCAAGCCATAGAGAATCGTTTTTGGAAGCTGCTGATCTTGATCAAGCTCATCCAACAATCGCGAGAGAGGAACAGCAATGGGCTCGTCCCGGAAAGAGTCAACACCGACATTCAGCCCAATCGCACGGAACAGACGTGTGTTGGCACTTCGCAATGCTCCAATATGGTATTGCATAACCCATCCCCGCTTGTGATAAGCCGTACCAAGTCTTACAAGTAACTGCGTTAGAAATTGATTATTTTCCTTCAATGAGATCGGCTCGTTATTCAAAGCCTTTTCCACAATGGCATCGAGTTCTTGTTCCGTTGCTTTTTCATAGACAACGGTCTCAATACTGTGATCGGATAATTTGCAGCCAACTTCCGCAAAATAATCCATTCGACTTTCTAAGGCATTGATTAGCTGGGTGAAATCAGTAATCTCAATCCCAGTCAGTTTGCCTAGCTTACCTACATAATCCGCCCATGGCTGCGTCTGTTGAATTGCCATGACAATGTCCGGCCGAAATGCCGGTAAAACCGTGGTAGAAAAATCGGCATCCTCTTGTAACAACTTATGATAACGCAAATCATCAATCGGATCGTCAGTTGTCCCGATTAACGCCACATTTGATTGCTCGATTAAACTTCTTGCTGAGAAATTTGGGCTCTGGATCTTCTCATTACAGGTTTCCCAAATTTCTTTGGCCGTCGACCCTTTTAAGACGGTATCGACATTAAAATATTGTTTCAACTCCAAATGAGTCCAATGATAGAGCGGGTTTCCCATCAATTTTTCAACGGTTTCAGCCCATTTGAAAAATTTTTCGTAATCCTCCGCTTCACCCGTAATGTAGTATTCTTCCACTCCATTGGCTCTCATCGCCCGCCATTTATAATGGTCGCCGCCCAGCCATAATTCGGTGATATTTTTATATCTTTTATTTTCATAGATTTCGCTTGGATCTAAGTGACAATGATAATCATAGATTGGCATTTTAGCAGCAAAGTCATGATAGAGCACTTTTGCTGTTTCTGATTGAAGCAAGAAATCTTTGTCCATAAATGCTTTCATTTGATTCGCCCCTCTTCTTAATTCGCTTTTGTACGAGGATAGTCAGCTGGTGTGCGGCCGCCCCATAGCTTTTCATATTTATAACCTGTAAGTGCTTCGACCACTTCTTTTGTTTTCGGATTCACATCTTCTTTACGTCCATTGTTTTTCAAACGGCTAATTTCATCCACAAGAATTCCATGTGTTTCTTTATTTAATTTAAAGGTAAAAGCAGTAATTAATGCAACAAGAAGTAGTCCAACCACCCCAATTAGCATGATACCTATGATTGTATGAACCGCACCTTCTGGTTGTGTTGTTGCTTTTTGAACAAAACCGCCAGCCTCCAAGATGGCCCCAACTAAGAAAGTCGCCAGGGCAACAGAAGACTTTCTAAAGAAGGTCATAACAGATGCAAAGATCCCTTCGCGGCGTTGTTTCGTAATCATTTCGTCTACATCAGGAATAAATGGGAATACGTTCCAAGGTACGAATTCTAACATACTTCTTCCAATTTGGTAGACAAATGAGATAATTCCTAACGTAATAATTAAGTTACTTGGATGGAAGTAATAGACAGCCCCGTATCCAAATACACAAAGGATCATCGTTGAATAAGAAATTTTTGCTAAATTAGCCGGCCCAATCTTGATCATTAAAAATCCATAAATAATCGCGCCAGGAAGTCCGATAATACTAAAGGAAAGTAAATTGGCCGCAACTTCTGACATACTATGTAATGCATACACACAGTAAAAAACAAACACAGCGTTAAAGGCATCTTTAGCGGTCATCGAGCAAATATAGATCAGTAAATGTTTGCGGAAACTTTTTACTTTAAACGTAGAAGCAAAATCAACAAGCGTTTTGGAAACAGCTTTTACATTTTCAGCAACACTCTTCTTCTCTTTCTTTTGTGTCGCAAATTGCGCCATCTCTTCTGGAGAAACCTCTCTTTCCCATGTGGAGCGGAAAGAAATATAAATACAAACAGCAAAGATGACAGCAAATAGGGCACCGTTAACCAAGAATGCCATCGGATTATCTTGTCCTAATACTCCAAATAATTGACCTGGAATAAAGGTGGCCAAAAATGTACCTGTACCTGATATAAACATTCTTGCCGTTGATAATTTCGTTCTCTTATTAAAATCTGTTGTCATTTCTGAAGGCAGTGTTTCCCAGGGGATTAAGATCATAGCTGCGATGATTTCAAAAGCTAAAAACGTCAGAAGGTAATAAAAATAGTTCATGCCTGTTACCCAAAGTAACACGTAAACAAGCATTAACGGGGCGCCCAACAGTAAGAAAAATCTGCGCCGTCCATATTTTCTACCCAATTTAAATTTAAAAAAGTTATCCGAAAAGCTTCCCATGAATAAACTGACGACGGCATCCACGATCCGGGCAATCGCGATAATGGATGCCGCTTGAACCGGTGACAAGCCAGCAAACGTGGTGAAGAAGAATAGCAGCCAAGCCCCAATAATGGTAAAGGCTCCTCCACCCATCATATCGGTTAAACCAAAGCCAATACTAGTTTTTAGCGAAATTTCCTTATTCTTTCTAGGCATGATAACGCCTCCCTATAATTATGAGATTTATAAAACAGAACCAGGTAAAACGCTTTCACCAACAATATAAGAAAAGGAACGATTTCGGTCATGTTCCTTCCTTACTTCTCGATAGACTACGAAGCTTAAACCGTTTGCATTGTTTTCTTAAGTGCTGCTCCATTTTTCAATAACACATTTGTATCCCAAGCACCTTGTAAATACATGGCGCCTAACGCACGATCATATAGGCCATATCCCGGTCTGCATACTTCATCCCAAATATGTCTGCCATGGTCGGGGCGAATATATCCATCAAATCCATTTTCATAGAGGGCATTTACGATGCCTGTAATAGGTAAGGAACCAGCTTCAACGCGGTGGGCGGATTCAATAAAACTGCCATCCTCAAAATGTTTTACATTGCGAATATGGGCAAAGGCGATCCGATCGGCAAAAGAGTTGACAATATCCACCAAATCATTCGCAAGATTTCCGCCTAACGAACCAGAGCAGAAAGTTAACCCATTGGCTGGACTATCCACTGCACGTAACAGCCGCCCAATATCCTCTTTGTTTTTGACAATCCGTGGTAAACCAAAAATAGAGAATGGCGGATCATCCGGATGAATGGCCATCTTAATTCCACATTCTTCTGCCACCGGACAAACTTCCTTTAAGAAGTAAGTTAAGTTTTCTAATAAATCCACTTCAGTAATATCCTTATATAAATCAAAGAGACGCTGTAAATCTGTTAATCTTTCAGGCTCCCAACCTGGAAGGGTGAAGTCTTTTTGGTTTTCTTCCATATTCTTTACGACTTGTTCTGGTGTTAATGCGAGAACTTTTTGGGCATCGAAGAATAAGGCGGTGCTTCCATCTTCCATCTCTTTAAATAAGTCGGTCCGGAACCAATCAAAGACTGGCATAAAGTTATAGCATACGACCTTCACGCCGAATTGGCTTAAATTTTTCAGGGTTTGTTTATACGTCTGAATATAGTGGTCTCTTGTAGGCAAACCAAGTTTAATATCTTCATGAATATTAACACTCTCAACCACTTCGGTATTGAATTCGTACTCTTTTGCTTGCTTTACTACTTCTTCAATTCTTTCAACCGGCCAAACCTCTCCTACGGGCACATCATGCAGCGCCCAAACGACCCCTTTGATTCCTGGAATCTGGCGGATTTGTTTTAACGTAATGGAGTCATTGCCCTCTCCGTACCAACGAAATGTCATTTGCATGTTGTTCTCTCCCTTGTGAGCGCTTTCCCGCTTCTCAAAAAATAAATATGCTCTCTATTCTTGTGTATAAAAATATTCTGGAAATGCTTGAAGTAAAATGTCTTTCTCCGATAACATCAGTCGCAAATGTTCCTTCATAAGCGCTTCTGCTTTTTCTTTATTTTTTTCTGAAATGGCTTGATAAATTTCTTTGTGATGCGCCAGTAATAAATCCCAGTCCAAATTTTTTGTATCGATGATTCGTAACATTCTAAACCGATTGAGATGACCGGCCATGTTTTGAATCATTCGCCAGGTGCGTTCTTTTCCACAAGCGATAAATAGCTCCTTATGGAAATTTTCATCCAAATTGGTAAATTTTTCAATTTGTTGTTTCTCTATATGATTACTTACAAGATGCTCTTGCATTTTCAAGTTGACTTCTAAATTAAAAGCAGATTCTTCCGAAACGTGTTCACAGCATAATCCGACAATATTTGTCTCAATGACCTCGCGAACAAATCGTGCCTCTTCGGCAAGCTCCAAATTAATTAGCGAGACGAAGGTGCCACTTTGCGGGATGATGGTTAACAATTCTTCCTGGGCTAATTTTAAAAAGGCTTCTCTGATCGGCGTCCGACTGACATTCAATCGGTCCGATATCGTCTTTTCAGAGATTTTTGTACCAGGAATTAATTTTAATCTTAATATTTCTGCTTTTATTTCTTCATACGCAAATTCTTTTGCATTTACGGTGTTGTTTGCCATTCGTTATCCTCTTCTCTTTTCTATACTGCACATAGTATATCAAATGAGAATTATAAGATGTACCTCCTTTTCAGGTATTACCGACATATTAATATACTAATATGGTAGTTATGAGCTCATTATAAAGCGCCCTCCATTTTTTTGCAAGCGTTTTCTGTAGTTATTCAATGGAGCGGTAACTTTTGCAAATGATTTAGATTGGTAGATTTCGTTAATTTAGTGAGGTACGGTGCGGCGCGGCCCCTATTCGTTACCGTTTACCACCTTTTATTACTTGGACGGGCACAATTAACGGCTATTCGTTTCCGTCTACTACCTTTTTTAACTTGGATGGGCACGATTAGATGCTATTCGTTACCGTCTACCACCTTTTTTACCTTGGATGGGCATAATTAGCTGCTATTCGTTACTGTCTACCATCTTTTTTAACCTTGACGGACACAATTAGCTATTATCGGTTTACATGTACAATCTATTAGTCCTAAATTCTCCTCCAAATAGTAGTCATAAGAATATTTTACAATGATTATAAAATGTTAAAATATAAATAGAAGAAATTTACAACACATTTAAATGACTCACCTCAACTAGGCTGAAACCTTCTATCTATCAAAATCGTTATAAATAGTAAAACCTGAAATGGATTGTGGGGATATGGATGAAGACGAAAAATAAGCTGGTGCGGATGTCGAAGGTCCTTTCTTTGGCCTTTGGCATTTTCTTGAAAATTTATTGGTATAAGATTCGCAGAAAACCGAAAGCGGAGTGGGAAAAACTCTGGGGGACCATCGGAGAACGGTTTCGCCAGACTCTATTTGATTTAGAAGGCTTGCTCATCAAACTGGGACAAATCCTCAGCACACGTGCCGATTTGCTGCCACCTGCCTTTATCAGTCAAATCGAAGACATGACCGATAAAGTCCCCCCTTCGGATTGGAGCGAGATTCAGGAAATTTTAGAAAAGGAATGGGGACACTTGTATCAGCAACACTTCCAATCGATTGAAAAAACGGCGATCGCTTCGGCATCAATTGGCGAAGTGTATAAGGGCCTGCTACTTGATGGCACCGAAGTGGCCATCAAAGTTAAACGCCCGCATATTGATTCCATTGTCGACACCGATTTTCGGATTCTAAGTATTGTGATGTGGTTTGTGGACCACTTAGTCCCTCTTCCGAAGGGTTTTATGAATTTTAAAGTTCTTTTTAAAGAGGTAAAGCAAGTGATTGTACACGAACTGGATTATTCCCTGGAACTGAACACCATCCTGAGCTTTAAAGAGCGCTTCAAGGAGATGGATACCGTCCATATTCCGTCAGTGTATGCAGAATTGAGTACCGCAAATGTGCTGGTCATGGAATGGGTTGAAGGATTACGGCTGACCAATAACGACGCCATCGACCAATTACCCGTGAGCCGCCAGGAACTAGCTCAACGGCTGATGAAGGTCTTTCTCCCTCAATGGATGGAGCCTGGCCCCTTCCATGCCGATCCCCATCCCGGCAACGTTCTGGTCTCAAAGGAAGGGAAAATCATTTTACTAGACTTCGGAATGGTCGGAGAACTTTCGAAAAAGGATGCCGGTTATTTCCAAGGATTAATTGAAAGCTTTCTCGCTAAAAATTATCCGAAAGCTGTGGATTGCTTATTTCATTTAGGCGTGCTGCTTCCAGAAGCTGAATCCAGAACGATTGAACGGATCTTAGCGGAATTCATCACCTTCCAGCCAGCTCAATTAAAAGAAATGGATCTTCTTGCTTTTAAGATGGAAATCAATGATATGATTCAAGCGCTGCCCATTCAAATACCAACCAGATTTGTCTTTTTAGGCCGTTCCGTTGTCACGATTGAAGGAATAATCCGTAACTTAGCGCCAGAGGCAGAGATCTTAGAGTTAGGAAAACCTGTGATTATGGAGTGGTTAAACAAGCAAGGGAATAATAAATGGCTGTTCGTCTGGCAATGGCTCCAATCACAGCCAATCTTCAAAATCTTTCACTCCATAACCGAATTCCTGAATGCCCCGCAAAAATTGGAGCAGTTAAAGGAAGTCGAACAGCGCAGGCAATTCCAATTCACCATCTATGAAAATACGAAAAAGCAATTATTCCAGTTAACCCTCTTCGGGATGACAGGCATAGCCGCCGGACTCTATACCTCATACGACCTCATCTGGCAGCTGTCCGCAGGAGTCACTGCAGTCTCGCTTACAGGGTATATCGTTTGCAGTTATAAATTGAAGAAATGGATGAAATATATGCATGAGAAACGGAGAGTTTAAATTTAGGGGAGACCACAGGGAAGGTTCTGGCGGCCCTAGCAACTTCAAAAAAAAGACATGTGAACCGCCCTGTGGTCAACTGTGGTTTATCAACACTCTGTTGTACAAATCACCAACACATCACAACTATTAAAATGATTTACGATTGGTTCCAATCTCCCTTCTAGGCTTTGGTCTTTTGATGAATGGGGCTTTTGATAAAAAAAGACAAGACCACATTAATCACTGCTAGCACTAAACTAATGGTAAACACCATGGAAGATCCCGCTGCCGCTGCCTGTGGCAATTCATGAGCTTTCCCCGCTGAGTAACTACTCTCTTTTGCTGAAAAAATCGATACCAATACCGCAATCCCGATAGCTCCGGAAACTTGTTGAAGCGTTTGAGTCAGTGCAATTCCATCTGGATAGTATTGTCTCGGAAGCGAATTGAGCGTATTCGTTTGGACAGAAGCAAGCACTGCTCCGATTCCTACCATCATGACAATATGCGTGACCACAATCATCCATAAAGCCGTGTCTGCCCCAAATTGTGAATAAAATACATAACCTATCGCGACTAAAATGGTCCCAGGTGTAATGACTGCTTTCGGACCATATTTATCAAATAAGCGGCCAATCGTTGGTGCTAATATACAATTAAGCAAGCTGCCCGGCAGCAGGATAAGGCCCGTTGTAAAAGCAGCAATAAGGAGCGCCATTTGCATATACATCGGTAGATAACAAGCATGGATAACATATTAAAGAACGTAATGAATGTCATCAAGACACCAAGAACGAATAGAGGGTATTTAAATGCTAGTAGGTTCAGCATCGGCGTCTCCATTTTCGTCTGACGGATGGCAAAAAGAATCAGGGCAGCAAATCCAATGATGATCGACCCAAGGACAGTTGTACTCGTCCAGCCAGCATCACCAGAAACACTGAATCCATAGACGACCCCACCGAATCCAATCGTCGAAAGAACAACCGAAACGGGATCAATGGAAACCTTACGGACCTCATTAACATTTGGTAAATAAAAGATCCCGAACATAAGAGAGAACAATAAAAACGGTAAGGTAACCCAGAAAATCCAATGCCAGGATAATGTATCTAAAATAAGCCCGGCAATGGTTGGACCTAAGGCCGGACCAGCCAACATAACTAAGCCCATAACCCCCATCGCTCCGCCTCGTTTATTGGGAGGGAAAATGGTGAAAATAACATTCTGCGTTAACGGTAGAGCAATTGCTAACCCAGCTGCCTGGATCACACGTGCCGCCAATAACAGGCTAAATACCGGTGCAACTGCTGCTAAAATGGTCCCGATCAGGGATAGTGAGATTGACGTCATAAACATTTGACGGGTGGTAAATGTTTGCATAGAAATGCCGGTAACCGGCACTAAAATACCTAATGTTAAGAAATATCCTGTCGCTAACCAGCCGATTGTCGTTGCATTTACACGAAATATTTGGCTTAGGTCTCCTAAGGCAATATTTAAGGCTGTTTCACTAAAAAGTCCGACAAAGCCTGCCACAAAAAGAGCAGCCATGATCGGGCCTGTTTTGATTTGTTTGCTCACCATTGCATCCGAATGGATACTTTGAGCTGTATTCATTGGTTGACTCACTTATTATTACCCCTTCATGTAAAATTTCGTTTACCCCTTTGTTTACCTATCCGTAGTACACCCCCTGTTACTACCAGCCTGCTAACTATATCAGAAATTTTTTCATAATGTCAATCTAGTTGACAAAATATTTTTTCGTGTTATTATCAACTAAGTTGACAGTCATATATTGGGGAGTGCAACAAAATCACCAATTAGAAAAACCCCGCTTCGTTCATTTATTTGAACAAAGCGAGGGGTTTTTGGCTTCCATCGGTTTTTAAATTTCCCAATCTAATTTTAATAGGTCTTTCAGCATAGTTACTTGCTCCACACCTATTTTTTCTGCAATTTTATTTTCAAGCTGGGCTTTAAGGGCGGCGTTTTTTTCGTAACATTCTTCACCTAAAGCGGTTAACTGGATACACTTTTCTTTTTTGTTGTTTTCAACATTTTTGATTTCGACTAATCCTTTTTCCGAAAGCTTTTGAATAAACTTATGGATAGCCTGACGTGAAATTTCTACATTTTTTGTCACATACGAAATGCTCGGTTGTTTTTTATAAATCCTAGCCATGATATACCATTCAGAATTGGAAATATAAATCTCACTTTGGTCGTTCCATGCTTTCTCCGCGATTTTCCGGACCAAACTATGACGTTCACTTAGTAGGTCGATCAGGTCTAAATGTTGTAATTCAGAGTTCGAAATCAAACGATTCACTCCAATCATCATCTTCGCCACCTACTATACAAAAACCCATTTGGAATGTCAATTTGGTTTACTATGAATCGCTTAATTAACTTCAATATTTATTATTGTTCAAAGAAATCAGTTGATACCCAGTGTTTTAGAAAAATGAAGAGAAAATCCTTGTGAAGATTTTTAGAAATTATTTGCATTTCTATTTAGGCACAAAATGGGGAAATTATTAATGCACCAATGAAAAGGAGGGTACTAATGGTCAAAATAAAACTTATGCTAATAGGCTTTCTTTTACTCCCATTCCTATTCAGTGCTCCCTCTGCTCAAGCAGCTCCGTCTGAAAATGAAATAAACAAATATATAGCCGATATAGGATGGACGAAACAAGAATTTCTGGAGTATATTGATTACTACGAAATTCCTTTAGATGAATATACAATGGCAGGCCTAAAAGAACTCCTGGGTCCGCCCATTAACTCGAAAAATTATCAGGATTTACTAATCAAATATGGTCTAACTGAAAAAGAACTAAATGACTTAATGGACCATTTTGGAGACTCGGTAAAAGAATATAAGTTTATCAACGATTTGGATTCAACAGTTGAATTTTATATTAGTGCCGATAAAAGTATGGCGGAAGTAGAAAAAGCATTATCGGATACGGGCATAACAGAAGAAGAAGCAGAGAGATTTTTCAACTATTTAGCGGAAGTGGAAGAAAAAAATAAAGACCAACTAGACCAAATGACAACAAACGATACACTGTGGGAACATTTAATGACTGTAGAAGATCCTTCCCAACTAAGCGATGAAGACCTTGATGAGATGGTTCGTTTATTAGAGCAAACTATTGCCCTGTATGAAGTTAAAGTGAACTTTAAAGCTGACGGTAAGGCTGTAACTTTAAAGGATTTACTAAAAATGAAAGAACCTCCAGGCACTTTATATGGCAGTATCTATAGTACTTCAGGGGAACTGCTCATCGATTTTAACATCCCTAGAGAGTATTTTGAATCGATGGAAGCTATTGTAGATGGGGAAGACATGATTCATTTAGGTGAGATTTCAGATGATTATGTAGACCATATGCATGAAGAGAAATATGAAGATGCTCGAAAGGGTTTAAAATAATTATTTTAGAATGAACATAAAGCCTTTCTCATTTAAAGCGGGAACGGCTTTATGTTTATTTTTTACTATTTGCATGCTTTAAGAACAGTGCAAATAGGCATCTTTTGTAACGCACTTACAATTTTTTTTAAATCTGCAATATAAGCCTTTTTCTCTGACATAAGTAAAAGAAGTGACCCTCTACATCTGGTTTAAAATAATCGATCGGTCACATAGAACCTCTCTATGTTACTGTACTACTCCTTTTCCCCGCTTCACGGTCACGTAAGCCCCAATAACTCAACGACTCCAATGGTGATTTCGCATCTCTTAGCCTATTTCAATTAGCCCAAGGATAAATATAATAATAGAGAGCAAGACTTCGATGATAGGAGAGTGGGTTCGTTTTATGTCAATTGGAAAAGTGATTTATTATCATCGCAGGAAGCAGAATAAGACGCAGGAACAGCTCTGCCATGGCATTTGCTCGGTGACGCACTTAAGTAAAATTGAAAACAATGCCAAAGACGCCAATCCGAAAACCCTGCAAATGTTATGTGACCGGTTGCAGATTTCACTAGAAGATGAGAGCAAAAAGAGCCAGAAATTGAGGCAGAAGCTGGATTTATTTTACGAGACGATGGAAAGGCACCACCAAGAGAAGGCAACCATTCTATATAAAGAATTACTGCAAGAAAAAGAATACATCCAATGTACAGACATGATTTATTTATATGAGTTGTATAGGCTGCGTTACTTTCTCCTATTAAATGATTTTGCAGCCTTTGAAAAGTCTTCGACAGGCATTCATCGCTATGTGTCAAAATTTTCTCCCTTTGAAGAGTATGTATGGAATCTTCTTCAGGGCATTTATTATGGAAAAGTGGAACAATTTCCGCAGGCTTTCCTCTATCTATCTCGTATTGAAGAAAAGGCAGAGCAATATGAAACAAAGATTACGGAATACTATTATTTTCGGGCCGCCTTGCACGGACATTTATGCCACTATTCTTTATCGATCCATTACGCGTATAAAGCCTTGCGAGTGTTTCAAAATACCAACAACTTTTTGCGGATTGTTTATGTCAAAATGATTCTCGCCGTGAATTTCATCAATATCGGTGAATTTGAAAAAGGCAAAGAAATACTGGAGCAAATTTTGAATGATGCCGACATCCTGCCAGATAAAGAAACAAAAGAGCTTTCCTTACATAATCTTGGTTTTTTGCATTACCGACAAGGAAAAATCAAAGAATCACTAGACTACTACTTTCAAGCGCTTCATCACAAAGAGAAAAACTCAGCTTCTTACTATATTACCATTTCCTCTCTGGCAGAGGCGTTGATTGCGGATGGTCAAAACGAAAAAGCGATGGAAATTTTAAAGGGGGCATTAGAATCGATTCAAGATCAAAAATCCCCACGTTATATTGAGTTAAAAATTCTCTATTTGGAGGCAGCTGGTTCCCAAAAAGCGCTGATTACCTATTTAATTAACCAGGGACTGTCCATTATTGAAAATCATTTGTCCACAAATCGTGGAAGTAAATATCTCCAGCTCATTGCTTCTTATTATGAAGAAAAACAGGATTACGCCTCGGCCAATCATTATCTTCATATTGCCAACCAGCACCTGAAGAATCAACTATTCCATATTGGGTCACCCGTTGAATTAAAAAATGCAAATGTACGATAGATTTACACGACAATTGCCTCGCCGCAATTGTCTTTTTTTGTCGAGTTGCTCAAATTGTCCCAAGTTGAGGGCTTCATTTTGCTAGAATTCACACCCCTTTCCTTTAAAAATAACATCGACATTCCACTCCCATCCCCCTCTAAAAATCAGAATTTTCCCGATAAACAGTCTAGTAAATCCGCTCTATACTTTTTAACTAGAAAGACCATTTCATTAAGGAGGAGCGTCAATTCTAGTAAACAAAAAAATTTTCAAGAAGAGGAGAATGTGAAAAATGAGGAAGCCAACCTTTAAGAAATACTTTGCAGCGATGATGACCACAGCACTGATAGCGGTTCCAACAATTCAGGCGTTTGCCGATGACACGACCAAGAGTTCCTTACCTGCAACAACTGCGGATGTACAGGCCTTGAATGTGTTAGCAAATAAGGACAAACATGTGATTACGCTGATTACTGGCGATGTGGTCACGGTGACAAATCTAGCAGATGGAAAAAGTGTCATTAGTGTGGAACCGGCTGATCCTGCACAAAGTGGAGCACGGATCTTGACCCTTGCCAAGGATACATATGTAATCCCAGATCAGGCGATGCCCTATTTAGCTTCCGGCTTTTTAGATAAAGATTTATTTAACGTCACATCCCTTATTTCGGACGGGTATGATGATGCCAGCCAAAACACATTGCCTGTCATCGTTCAATATGCACCATCGAAAACGAAGTCATCTACCTCTAAACCTGCTCCGAAAGGTTCTAAGAAAACGCATGAATTGGAGAGCATTCACGGAGCAGCACTTTCTGCTAATAAAAAGGAAGCAAAGAAGTTCTGGCAAGATATTACGAAGAATACTCAGCCGTCTAAAACTTCAAAGGCGGTGCTGGCCCCAGGCATTGAGAAAATCTGGCTCGATGGCAAAGTGGAAGCCACACTCGCACAAAGTGTTCCACAAATTGGGGCACCTGCAGCCTGGAATGCGGGGTACGATGGCAAAGGCGTTAAGGTCGCTGTCCTTGACACCGGTATCGATTCAGAGCATCCCGATGTAGCAGGTCAGTTAGAAGAAGCCGTGAGTTTCGTTCCTGGTGAAGATCCGCTCGACCATCATGCACACGGTACCCACGTTGCTTCTACTGTTCTTGGAACAGGAGCAGCTTCCGGAGGTCTCAACAAAGGGGTCGCACCAGGAGCCAGCCTTCTCGTAGGGAAAGTGCTTAATAATGATGGCTTCGGTCAGGACTCTTGGATTATCGATGGAATGGAATGGGCTGCACACAAAGCCAAAATTGTCAGCATGAGTTTGGGAAGCAGTGAGTCAAGTGATGGCACAGACCCGATGGCTCAAGCTGTCAATAACCTAAGTGCAGAAACAGATTCCCTGTTTGTTATTGCGGCTGGGAACACGGGTGCTGAAGGCATCGGCTCACCAGGTGCGGCAGATTCTGCCCTCACAGTCGGTGCGGTTGATAAATCTGATCAACTTGCTTCGTTCTCCTCTAAGGGACCGCGTTTTGGCAGTTCAGGATTAAAGCCTGATCTTACCGCCCCTGGTGTAGGGATTAAAGCGGCACGCTCCCAATATGCTTCACAAGGCAGCGGCGATTATTTGACGATGGATGGTACATCAATGGCCACACCGCATGTGGCCGGTGCAGCAGCGATTCTCTCCCAGCGTCATCCTGATTGGACTGGAGCTGAATTGAAAGATGCTCTAATGAGTACAACCAAGAAACTCGACGATATTAAACCATTTGAGGGTGGAACTGGACGCCTTGACGTGGCGGCAGCCGCATTGGGTACAGTTCGTGCAACAGGATCATTGGATTTTGGCTTCTTTGATTGGCCGCATGAAGGGGATGTCCCTGTCCAGAAGACGATTACGTATACGAATGATGGCGATCAGGAAGTAACTCTGGACCTGTCAGCAGACTTTACAGATGGCAGTGGTTCAGATACCCCTGCTGGATTGCTAAAGCTTTCAACAGATAAAGTGACCGTTCCAGCTCATGGGAATACGAAAGTAACTGTAACCGTTGACCCGCAGTTTGGCGCTCTTGGTGCTCGTTATCAAGGACAGATCTCTGCTAATGTTGAGGGCAAAACCGTAGCGCATACCGCGTTAGGGATGATTAAAGAAGAGGAAAAATATCCTCTCACCATCAAAGCAATTGACCGCGACGGGTCCCCCGCCCTTGCTTACATTAACGTCCTTGGTCCGGATGGTGATCCGCAGTTTATAGCTGTCGACGGAACAAAGGAATTACGACTGGTGCCTGACACCTATTCCGTGATGTCCTTGATGGATGTCGATGCTGATACGGATCACTCCGGAGTAGCATTGGTCGGTGACCCTGAAGTTAAGCTGGATGGACCTAAAACCGTGGAGCTTGATGCCCGGAAAGCAAATGAAATCACAGCGAAAGTGCCAAATGAAAATGAACCGATTTTCCGTAAAATGGAGTACTTCCGTACGATTAATGGGAACCCAGTCAATGACCTTTACCTCCTGCCTGTTTGGATCGATAAAATGTACGCTGTTCCAACCAAAGCAGTAAAAGATGGGGATTTCACAATGAACACACGCTGGCGCCTTACAGAGCCAGTATTGAAGATAAACTTCCGCGGCCAAGTATTGGATGATATCCCACAGGCAGGAAGCACACTCTTTAAAGGACATGAAGTGTTAGATGCCGTTTACGCAGGAAAAGGAACATCTGAAGAGTACAAGGGTCTGGATGTGAAGGGCAAAGCAGTAATTGTGGAACGCAGTAACGACGTATCAGGTGCGCAACGTGCCACAGCAGCGACTGCGGCAGGTGCGAAGCTGTTAATTACCGTAAACGATGGACCTAAAGAATTGAGTGAATGGTCCGGAACGGAAAATTATGAAGATGTTCCAATCGCAGTTGCAGCAATTAGCGGAACAGAAGGTGCAGAGTTGATTAAGGCTGCTCGTTCTGGAAATGCGAAACTAAACGTTAACGGAAATCCTGATAGTGACTACGTGTATGATTTGATCGACAATCACGATCATGCCATTCCAAAAGATGTAACCTATGCACCTAAGCCTAAGGATCTTGTAAAAATTAATACCCAGTATAAATCAGACCGTGAAGCACCAGGCGGGGAGTTCCGCTGGGATATCCCGGCATATCGCCCAAATGGAGTAGGCTACCAAATGAAGCTATCGCTTCCATCGGTACGAACCGAATGGGTATCGGCTCAGGAAGGTACATCCTGGTACCATCAGGCAAGCGTGCTTGATGCAGAATGGGAAGTACGTCAGCCAGTGGCAAAATACAAAACTGGTCAGAATTTAGAGGAAGAATGGTTTGCTCCAGTGGTTCGGCCGCGCTTAGGTGCAGGTTTCTGGGTACCATATCGTACAAATAACAGCTTTACATTCAACATCCCTGCATTTGCTGATTCTGGCTTAGGACACACGGGAGCAGACACAGAGTACCCGGGACCACAAACACTTAAGTTTTATCAGGGTGATACGCTTGTGAAGGAAGCAAAAGGACAGGCGCTATACTCCTTTATACAGCACCCGGCTGAAAAAACTCAGTACCGATTAGTGAGTGATGTTTCCCGCGATCCGGAACGTTGGAATACTTCCGTTCGTACCCATACCGAGTGGACATTCTGGTCTAAGCAGCAAGAAGAATGGAAGACAGAATTACCTCTGCTTTCACTAGACTATAAGGTCGATACTGACATGAACGGGGATTCGAAGGCTGGCCGCACCATTCAACTCGGCTTGAATGCAGTTCAGGTCCCTGGTGCACCAGAGAACGGCAAAGTGGATGGTGCTACTCTAGAAGTTTCTTATGATGAAGGCCAAACTTGGAAAAAGGTAGATTTGGTTCGCGATGCTAATGGCTGGACAGCCCAAGTTACACATCCAAAAACACCTGGAAGCTTTGTCTCCCTCCGCTCCAGCGCCTGGGATGATGCAGGTAACACCATCAGTCAGGAAATTATTAAGGCTTATGGGTTAAAGTAATATATTTAAAAGGCGTCCTATGAATTTTGATTAGGATGCCTTTTTATTTGAAGATTTGATTTGTAAGGATTCTTTGTACGAAGTGTAGTAGGAAATAGTCGAAATATGCGGGATTATTTCGCAGGAAATATTCTATATTTCCTCATAATTAGAGGGGTTCAGTTGAAATCCGTCCTATTTCGCCAAATATTTTCAAAAATACACAAATTATTCTAATTTCATCATAATAACCACTTGCATTTGAATATTTTCTTTGATTATATTATTGTGGGAATATTTCTCTTTGACAAAATTTTTAAACATTTCATATTTCTAGCATAGGTGGGTAACAACGATGGTATTTGACGGCATCATCTTTTCACTTATAGTAGGTTTCCTCCGAAAAGGGAATTTAAGAGCACTCGGGCAGTTGAAGCTGAAAGGGGGATGGATCTTTCCTCTTTTATTGGTTGTTGAATTAGCGGTTTTTATGCTGCAAAACGATAGCAAATTACTAGGACAGTTCAGTGGATCTATCTATATAGTAGTTTATGTACTAGGACTGCTATTTTTATTGATGAACCGCAAAAACCCGGGATTTATACTTATTTTACTTGGTGTATTTCTCAATTTTTTAGTCATGGTAACGAATGGCGGAAGAATGCCAGTATCAGTACATGCAGCATCTATTTTAGAACCCGGTTACCTCGATATCCTTAAAGAACAATTATATGCGAAACATACATCACTAACAGAATCTACAAAATTAGGCTTTTTAGGCGATATTATTCCAATCACCGATCCATATCCTAGAACCCAAATCATTAGTATCGGTGATGTGGTTATGAACATCGGTGCCTTCCTCTTTATTCAATACTTAATGCTAAGACATCCAGCCGCAAAGAAAAAACAAGAGGTTTCACTCCCCCTAAAAGGAGGTGAAATCAAATGAGACAACAAAAGCGTGAAGGCATCAAATTAACTAGTGTTATTACAAATGCAATTATTCTTGCTTCAATGATTATTGCTTTAACATCTGGAATGAAACTAATATAATAAGAAGAATGGAGGAGTAAAATATTCATACTTCTCCATTCTAATATATTTAGATATGAGTGATTAAAGTGAACAGAATCAAGCAACCTGCGAATCTCTATTTGGTAATCGTTTCATTACTTGGAAGTTTGGGATTTTTACTGCAAAAGCCCTATGAATTCCACGATACATCAAAATTGATTATTTCCCTTACTTTAGTGGGAGCGATATTACTCCTAAATCATTACACAATCCCCATACCGCCTGATGGTAATTCCATTTCGATGGACTCTGCTATTTATCTAGCCAGTATTTATTTATATGGCTTAAAATTTACTTTGGTTGTTCTACTAATTAATTCTGTTATCTATGCAGTTTATAAACGAAAGATTGCCTGGTGGAAGCATCTATTCAATTTTTCTATCTATAGTTTTATGATGACTTTTTCCTATTATCTCTTTGATTTTACCCATGGAAGTATTGGTAACATTAATACAGGGAACTTATTTCCGTACATTCTTTCACTCAGTTCTTATTTTATTCTTAACACCATTTTAATCAGTTTATATTTCCTGCTCCAACAAAAGGAAAGTGCGCTTAATTTAATGAGTGGGATTGTGAAGGATAAGACCTTTCTAGTAAGCTATCTTAGTACATTGTTACTCTCACTTGTCCTAGGAATTCTTATCCAGTCAAGTCCCATCTTGGGTCTAGTTATGTTTGTGTGTATTGCGATCCTATTATCCGTCGCATTTAATCAACATTTTCAATTGTTCCAGGAAACCCTTGATAAAGCCAACAAAGATACATTAACCGGCCTTAACAACCACGGGTACTTTAAAGAAATTTTGGAAAAAGAAGTAACTGCTTCGAAGGAAAATGATCAGCCATTGTGTGTGGTCATCATGGATATAGATGATTTTAAAAAATATAACGATCTATACGGTCATATTCAAGGGGATCATCTGCTCCAAGAATTTGGTACCCTTTTGAAATCCAGTTCCGACGCGGCACACTATATCGTTGCCCGATACGGCGGTGAAGAGTTTTCGATTATCATGCCAAATACCAATCGAAAGACTGCATATTCGTTCATGAATGAATTGCGGAAGAAAGTAAATGACACCTACTATAAAGGGGTGGAAGGTCTTCCCTACGGCTGCTTGTCCTTTTCATCGGGGATTGCAGAATGTGAAAAAGAAACCTACAGCATTTCTGAACTTCTCAACAAAGCAGACCAAGCTATGTATGCAGCGAAAAACCAAGGAAAAAATCTAGTCCAAATTTACAATGGACATTCAGAATATTCCGTACAACGCTCTCTTTCGCTTGAAAAAGAGCTAGAGGAAGCAGAATATCAATTAAAAATCTTTCTTTCCAAGGATGTTTATACCTATCGCCATAGCAAGCGCGTCTACCAATATGCGGTCGACTTCTCACGAGTACTGAATCTAAGCGTGGATGAACGCAAAACACTGATTCTCGGAGCGCTTATCCATGACATTGGAAAAATTGAAATTCCGCGTGAAATATTAAATAAAAAAGGCAGTCTCGACTCTCAAGAATGGGAAACCATGAAAAAACACGTTACCTATGGAAAAGATATCATTTCAACCAATAAAAAATTAGAAGATTTGATTCCACTCGTTGAACTCCATCACGAACGTTTTGATGGAAACGGCTACCCATATGGGCTAATCGGAAAATCGATCCCAAAACTAGCAAGAATTCTCTGCGTGATCGATTCCTTTGATGCCATGACAACAGAGCGGCCCTATCAAAAAACAAAAACCTTTCAAGAAGCAATCGCCGAGTTGCGCCGCTGCTCTGGCAAACAGTTTGACCCCCAATTTATCGAACCATTCATTGCAATGATTACGGAATTCGATAACTCATGGGATGAACAGCAGAAAGAGGTTGCCGCAAGTATCGAGAATTAAGAAATGGACCTAAGCCAGGCTGTATGCCTGGTTTTTATCTTAATCCGTCCAACCCCTTGTGGTATGATGGAATAAAATTTATGAAGGAGTAATCCGCCATGATTCAATATGAATGCCTCCACCACGTGAGCCTATCCGTGACCAATTTAGAAAAGGCCAAGCATTTTTATAGCAATATCCTCTGTTTAAAAGAAATCCAGCGCCCGAATTTTGATTTCCCTGGTGCTTGGTATGATATCGAAGGACAACAGCTCCATCTCATCGTCGATCCTGCCTCCCAAACCCTTCGCCAAGATAAGCGCCTAAGCAGCCGTGAAGGTCATTTTGCCCTAAGAGTAAAGGATTACAATGCCACAGTGAATTGGTTGAAAGATAAGGGTGTTGAATTACTCGAGAAACCCAAGAGCATGAGTGGCTTTGCCCAAATCTTCTGTGCAGACCCCGATGGGAACCTCATTGAACTAAACGTTGACCAAGCAGACCTGTAGGTAAGCCAAAAGGAGAAGTGCCCGAACTTCTCCCTTCTTATTTTATTCCATAAAAATCATAATCCCTGCTACAACGAAGAACAACGAAAGCAGATAGCCGAAATCTTTCACTGCTAGTTTAGTTGTTTGATAATAGGTTCTGTCCCTTGTACCTGTAAACCCACGCGCCTCCATGGCAATCGCTATTCGTTCTGATTTTCTTATGCCCTGCGTAAACAGTGGCAAAGCATACCTCATAAACGCTTTCCAATTATTTCTTTGCCGGTAACCTCTCACTTTATGAGCTGTCTTCATTTGGTTTAGTTCCGATTGGAACAACGGGATAAAGCGGAACCCCGCTAATAGTCCATACGCCCATTTAGGTGAAAGTTTACATTGATGAATTAAACTCATGATGAACAACGTGATGTCGGTGGTGGAGGTGAATAATAAACCATACGTGACAAACGCTAACATCCGTAAGGCGATGGTTAAGCCATGATTTACACTCTCCACCGTAATATGGAACCAGGCCCCTTTCCAAATCGTTTCTTCTCCTTCTCCAAAAGCAGCTATCATCCAAAATACAAGAATGAAAAAACCTAAATAAGGCAAAAGCCTTTTGACAAGATACGTCATTCTCCATCCGCCTAAAAAAATGCCAATCAATAGCGCAAGAAACCAAATCAAAAAAGTCACCGTTGGATTGGAGATGGCCATTAAAAGAAACATCACGATCAAATGAGCGAACAACTTACAAGCAGGATTGAGTGCAGCTAGGAATGAATCATTCGCCTTCATACCAAAACACCCTCCCTTCTTGCATGCATCAACTGGTAATGGAGTGGTGGAATCAACGCACTTTCACAATAATTACTTGGATCTGAAAATAAACCATAGGGCGTTCCTTGATAGGATACTCGTCCCTTATTGAATAGAAGGACTTGATCAGAAAAACGATCGACCACATCCATATCATGGGTTACCATCACAATGGTTGTTCCCTGTTCCTGTCTCTCTTTGAGACGTTTAATAAGCTCTCTCGCTGTTTTTTCATCCTGACCAAAGGTTGGTTCATCAAGCAATAGCAAAGCTTGATCGAACAATAACATCGTCGCCACACTTAACCGCCGTTTTTGTCCTAGACTCAGGGTAAAAGGGTGTGCATCCTGGTACGGTGCCAATCCAAACTCCTCTAACAATCGATTGGTTTTCGAGCGAACCTGCTCTTCCGGCCAATTTCGCTGGCGGCCGCCAAAAGCCACTTCGTCAAAAACCGTATCGGTAATGAATTGATGTTCTGGATTTTGGAAAACAAAGCCTGCCTGCTCAAATAATTCTCGGTCTGTCCATTTTTTTAGTTCCTCACCTTGAAAGTAAATTCTCCCTTTTTGAATCGGCTCCAACCGGATCAGACTTTTTAAAAAGGTGCTTTTCCCACTCCCATTTTCTCCGACAATGGAAATCCATTCCCCTCTATGGATTTTCACCTCTATATCACTGATGACGGTCTTCTTCCCATAGCCAATTTCAACATGTTCGGTGCGGAGTAAACAATCGCCTTGTACGAGCGGTTTCGTTTTTACTCCATTTTTAAGTTTGATAGATAGAGGGTGCGAGGGATCTTGAACGATCTCCTCCCATTTATGAGGAAACAACTTAGGACGCCAAATCCCCGCATCTTTCATTTGTTGATTAAATTGGAGCAGCATCTCTTTTGGTTCCCCATCCCCAATAATCTTTCCATGCTCATCAAGGATAATGACTCGGTCCATCCATTCGATGCAGCCGTCAAGGACATGTTCGACAAAGACCATCGTATGGTTGGTTTTTTCGGCTAAATGTCTCAATAAACCAAAGATCTCATTCCGGCCAGCAGGGTCGAGTTGAGCGGTTGGTTCATCAAAGAAGAGGACGTCTGGTTCTAATGCAAGCAAACACGCTAACGCCAATCGTTGTTTCATCCCGCCTGACAGCTTTTCAATCGGTGTTTTCTTATCTACCATCAGCCCTACTTTTTCCATCAAATCCGAGATCATTTGATCCATTTCGTTACGAGGAATCGAACGGTTTTCCAGACTAAAGGCAATTTCTTCATCGACACGCAGCATGCAAAACTGGGAATCAGGATCTTGAAACATCACTCCAGCAGATTTCCGGATGCATACTTCACCGCTGACCTCTGCGTCCAAATGCTCAGGGATAATCCCAGCAAGAGCAGAAATCAATGTAGATTTTCCACTCCCACTAGGTCCAAGGATTAATACCTTCTCCCCTTGATGGATGGACAAGGTAATATGATTGAATATTTTTTCAGAGCGGTTATAAAAACGAATCGAAAGATCCTTACAACCCAGAAACATTGACATTGTCCTTTTTTCTTTTTTCCTTCATCAACTCATATTGCTCTAACACCCCTGTTTTTGCGAGTGAATCGACAACGACCTTCGCTAATCCACCACCAAGAATCATACCGCTGATGACATGAATTCCTAGTGTCATCAAAAAGACTTCCAGTGTGTAATAACCGAAACCGTTGGCGATTAAGTTATAAATCATACTGCCAATCGCTGCAAAAGCACCTGATAGCATTAAAGTAAAGAGGTTATACCGTTTATATCCGAATAGGGCGAAGGCAATTTCTGAACCAATCCCTTGAAAAACACCTACTAACAGGGCCGACAGACCAAAATGACTTCCTGTTAATAACTCGACGGCAGCCGCTGCTACCTCTGCAATAAATGCCGCTCCCGGTTTTCTGATAATATACGCGACGATTGGACTGGCAATCACCCAAATGCCAAACATAAAACCCGCGCCCACCGGCCCGACAATGGCTGAAATCGGAATCCACAGCGTCGACCATCCTAAATAAATCACTCCACAGGCCACCGCTAGAATCACAGCAAGAACAACTTCTTTCATCTTCCACGTCTTCATTTCACGACCTCCATTTTCACAGGCCATTCTTCTAGTTTATAAGCCATATCCCAGAACATATATTCCAACTGACAACTGATGAGGAAATGTTCCTTCATTTTTTCCTTTTCTTTCTCCGTTGCGGTCTTAGCCCACTCATCGATCCGGGCACAGAATTTTGTCGTAATCGAATCGGTCCGGTTTCCATAAAAATGAATCCAATCATAAAAAGGATGGGAGCGATCTGGATTCACTTCCGTTAATAATCTTTTCCCAATTTCCCAATACGTCCATGGACATGGCAGCAATACCGCTAAAATTTCCCCTAATGTTCCTTCATGCGCAACCGTAAGCATATGACGCGTGTAATGAAGGGCTGAGGGGGCTAACGGATATCCCTGTAATATCTCGTAGGGAACACCAGCTACTTGACAAAAGTTATTATGTGGATGGATTTCACTGTTTAATATAAATGAAATCTGCTGATTAAACATATCCATTTCTTCACGATTCTCACACTTAGAAACTGCGATTCCATAGATGCGAATAAAGGAATTCAAATATTCAAAGTCCTGTTTCACATAATGAACCAATTGTTCTTTTTGTAACTCCCCATCAGCGATCCCCCTGACAAAAGGATGTTCAAAAATTGCCTCAAAAATCGGATTAGCTTCTCTTCTTAGTTCTGCTGAAAAACTCATATATTTCTCCCCCTTATTTGTTTTATGGGAAGACACTAAATGGAACGGCTAACGGTTCGAACACGAAAAAACCGCTCCAAAAATGGAGCGGCAGAATAATAGTATTTATCCATACACAGACTCCACTTTCCTACGCTAGTATGAACTAGATCAGGTTCAAAGGGTCCAAGATTATTCTTGTCTCAGCCGCCAAACGGCTCCCCTAGTGGTCTTCCTATAAATTTAATATTCACTCTACACCCGCTGGTTAATGTTGTCAATCAGTTAACAGCTAAAGGATAAAAATAGACCAAACGTCCTATAGAACAAGGAGACGCCTTCTCCTTTTCCCCCACTATACTTGCTTAACCACAGCCTTATGTTCTAATCGACGAACTAATTTATAGAACCCTAATAAGATGAGGAGGAGAAAAGGATTGATCATGATGGAGTGATACAAGCTCCACCAACCATAATGGAAATAACCCCAAGGCTCTGGTAATAAGGTTAAAACCTCATAGATCACAATTCCTACATTCCAAGCTAAAAAAAAGGACAATTGTTTCCATAATGGTCTTTTTAAAGGATAGACATTTAAAAAGATAAGATTCACAGGTGGGACTAAACATAAATACACAAGCAAGGCCTGCCAATCCACACCCTTAGTGAAGTACCAGTACCCCTGGTATTTCAAACTGATAAATACATCAAACATCAGTTGGAATAAGGTTGTAAATAACCAAATCTGCAGCATCTCACTTCTGGTTAAACGTTTTTTTACTTTGATTGCAATGAGATTAAATAAGATCACTGCTATAATAATCCCGACCATTTAGTTAACTCCTTAGGCATCAATATATATAAAATTTCCATTTTTAGTAAAAAACATACCTCTCCACCACTCTAACTTCCAATTATTTACCAGTAAATGTCGTAAGTCTCGTAAAACATGTCATAAGCGTCCGGAAATATGTTATAAGGTTCAAAAAATAGGTCATAAGTCTCTGAAAATAGGTCATAAGTATCTAAAAATAGGTTCTAAGCGCAGGAATAGATGTTATCTTGGTAACTAACCAAAATATTCCCTCTACCCTCTATTACCATTTAAAAAGAATAAGAACTTTTTTCTTCCTACCCCCAAAATCTCCACTTTACTATCTAAGTCTTTGAATATGGTCATTTTCTGTCGAAAAATCTGGCCCGCTATCTGCTGGACATTATGTAAAATATAAATCTATTAATATAGAACAACACTACACCTAGAGGAGGAATCTATGTGAATCGAATGTTTAGGTGGCTGGTTAGGTCACTATTTGCTCCTGTCACCGGAAATGCCGGAGCGGTGGCAAGCACACTTGGTTTTTTCTTAGGGTTTTTGCCTTTAGATAATATAAGAATACCGCTATTAGTAGTTCTTTCACTTTTGTTACGTCTAAATATCATCGCCTTATTCCTGGGAACGTTGATACCTATTTTCATTCCAAAAATGAATCATCTACCCATCCTGGATTTAAGTAGATTAGAAGATACCTGGTTCATTTCAACCTTAAAATCGAAAATACAACTTTCACAATCGATTGCCCCTGCAATCCTAGGCGGCCTGATTGGTCTTGTTTGCTATTTTTTCTTCCATTGGTTTTACAATTTAGGGTTGAAAAAGAGAGAGCGGAATCAAGACCATGTTTTTCTTGATCCTGCCAAAAGACGCTGGTCGATTATCAAACGAATGGGTGCAGGCTTTGCCGCTTTAATGATTTTAGTGTCGACGATTTTTATCGAAAGCCTGAATAACAACCCAGAGTTTCCAGCACTGCAACTCGATAACAGCGCAGCAAAGAGCGGGATTGAACCAATTAATATAAGTTTTAGTGAAGAACAACTCGCTGCTCAGGTTCAAAAAACAACGCCTTCCCTTGCTAGTCAAAAAGAAATCGGGGAAGTGAATCAAAAACAAGAAGTTTATGGTTTTTACGTCGATTGGGACAAAAACAGCCGCACTTCTTTTAAAAAGAATATTGATTCGATTACCACATTAGTACCGGGATGGCTGCAACTTACACATGGCCTTACCCTAGAAACCCGCACAGACAAGTCGATTGTTGATCAGGCCAAAGCACATAAGATAAAGGTTCTCCCCTTAGTAAATAATTTCACTAATAATAAATGGGATGGCGAAGTACTGCACCGTTTATTTACCACTCCTGGTGCGGAAGATCTATTTATAAATAAGATGCTGGACTATGTGAGAACAAATGACTTTGACGGAATCAATATCGACTTTGAAGACATTCAGCCCAATGATAAAAATCACTTCACGCGATTTATCGGCAAAGTTAATAATGCCTTTCATCAACATGGTCTTATGGTTACACTAGATGTTCCGCCGGACAATGATAGTTTTAACTACGCTGCTCTATCAGCAAATGTGGATCGAATGATTGTCATGTTATATGACCAGCACCATTCGATGAGTAAACCTGGACCTGTGGCACCAAAGGATTGGGTTGAAGAGAATTTAAACCAGCTCCAAATTCCATCGGAAAAATTGATTGTGAGTTTGGGCAGCTTCGGATACGACTGGGAGGAAAACTCCGGTCAGCCCGCCAAAACAGTTGCCTTCGGCGATATCATGGATTTAGGAATAGGAACCAACCTTCAAATCCAGTGGAATAAACAAACAAGCAACCCCTATTTACGCTACAAATTAAACGGGAAAAATCATACCGTTTGGTTTTTAGATGGGGCTACTTTTTATAATCAGATGAAATTATCAATCGATCATGGTTCAAAAGGTATCGCGGTTTGGCGCCTCGGTTCTGAAGATCCTTCCATCTGGAATTATCTGAATAAACCAAAGGAAATAAACGATCCAACCAATGCCCTTAAAGCCTTGGTCAGCCCTAATCCTGTTCACTTTACAGGTGCGGGTGAAGTTTTAAAAATTGCTTCTCAAACAGAACAGGGGAACAGAACAATTCACTTGGATGCACAAGGGATGATTCAAACCGAATCGTATGTTAAATTGCCGCAACCAATTGTTGTAGAACGGTATGGAAAACCGAAAAGTAAGGAAATCGTCCTTTCCTTTGATGACGGTCCAGATCCAACCTATACTCCACAAATATTAGACATTTTGAAAAGGGACCATATCAAAGCCACCTTTTTTATCCTTGGTGAGAACGCGATGCAGCATCCACAATTGGTGAAAAAGATGTATGAAGAGGGCCATGAAATTGGCAACCATACCTTTACCCATCCGAATATTGCATCGATCACACCGGAACAAACAAAAAGGGAACTCAATGCTAATCAGCGGTTGTATCAAGAAATTACAGGCCATTCGATGACCCTTTTCCGTCCTCCATATGCTGCCGATGCGGAACCAAACACGAAGAGTGAACTGGAGCCGATCTTGCGGGCACAGGAGATGGGATATACAACGGTCGGTGAATTAATCGATTCGGATGATTGGCAAGGACTTTCTAGTAAGGAGATTCTCCAGCAGGTATTGAGTCAGCTGCAAGATGGAAATGTGATATTGATGCACGATGCCGGCGGTGACCGCTCCAACACGGTAAAAGCCTTGCCGATGATCATTAAAGAGCTCAAACAGCGCGGCTACACCTTTTCTACCATTGGGGATCTGATTGGAAAAAGTGATCGTCAAATTATGCCTGAAGCTAATCAGGACAACCCTTATTTAGTCTATGACAAGGCAGTATTCAAAGTCCTCCAAGGCTGGAACTTAGGATTAAGCTTTCTCTTCTACTCAGCGATCGTGATCGGAATCCTGCGACTAGTTGTCTTCGTTTTCCTTTCAAGAAAGCAGGTCAAAAGGTATAAGGAAACGGAGATTGACCCTGACTTTACCCCGTATGTTAGTGTCGTGATTGCTGCCTATAACGAGGAAAAAGTCATTTGCAAAACCGTCGATTCGATTTTAGCGAGCGATTATCCTGCTTTTGAAATCCTGGTTATCGACGACGGTTCAAAGGATGATACGGCGGCTGTTGTGGAAGAGACTTATGGAGACCATCCACTCGTCCGATTAATTAAAAAGACCAATGGCGGGAAATCCTCCGCTGTCAATCTTGGCTTTAAAGAAGCAAATGGGGAAATCGCCGTGGCACTTGACGCGGATACACTCATCGCTAAAAATGCGATTTCCTTGCTTGTGAACCACTTTAAAAATGAAAATGTCGCAGCCGTGTCAGGGAATGTAAAGGTCGGCAATAAAGGGAACCTCCTGACAAACTGGCAGCATATCGAATATGTGACCGGCTTTAACCTCGAGAGAAGGGCCTTCGCCGCCCTCAATTGCATTACCGTTGTACCTGGTGCCATCGGCGCCTGGAGAAAGACGGCGGTAGAGGAAGCAGGATATTTTCAAGAGGATACCCTCGCCGAGGATACGGATATCACGCTCACTCTGTTACGCCAGGGGAAAACGATTGAATTCGAAGAAAAAGCGTATGCCTATACAGAAGTGCCTGAAGATCTTAAAAGTCTGGCCAAACAGCGTTACCGTTGGGTGTATGGAACCTTACAATGCTTATGGAAGCATCGCGGGGCTTTATTCAATAAAAAACATCACTCATTAGGTTTTGTCGCGCTTCCAAACATGTGGCTGTTTCAGTATATCTATCAAACCATTTCGCCGATTGCCGATTTATTGTTCATTATCGCTCTTTTTAACCCGCATCCGGAAAAAGCGGCGATTGGATTTATCCTATTTTACTTGCTGGATTTCTGTACCTCTCTCTATGCGTTTCGATTGGAAAAAGAAAGTCCAAAGCCGCTCGCTTCATTGTTTCTACAACGAATCTTGTACAAACAGCTGATGACGTATGTGGTGGTAAAATCCATCTTCTCAGCCATCAAGGGAGTAACCGTTGGTTGGGGCAAACTAAAACGCAAAGGCAATGTAACGCAGGAAACTTCAATTGTGAAGGTTCACGAAAATATGTAAATTCGTTTAGGTCCTTCCCATTTTGGGAAGGACCTCAGATTGTAGACAAAAGGCATTCGATGAGCTTAATCGATTGCCTTTTTATGTTTTTTTTGCTCGTAAGAGCAAAATTTTGACCATTCCTATACCTTTATCTAGGCCATTTCTGGACTTTTCCATGTCCAGTTGGCCATCTTTTTCAAATTCATGGCAGCAAAAGTAAGCATCGCTTGCATGGACAATTTTTTTAGGCCTCTTAAGGTTGTCCAACGCATACCATGCTTTTCTTTAGCATCCGCAAAGACACGTTCAATTGTTTCTTTACGTTTTGCGTAAATGCTTTTGTTCTCTTGTGTATGACGAAGATGATCGGCTTCTTCTATGTAATGTTCCCACACATGCCGCTCAATCAATTTTTTATGATCTTTACTTTGCGTGCATTCGGAAAGTAATGGGCAACTTTTACAATTAAGAGGATTTGAAAAGTATTGACGCTTTCCATTCTTCGTCGTCGTTGCATATCTCAGAATTTGTCCTTCCGGACAAATATAACAATCGTAGTATTCATCATAAACATACTCATGTTTTTTCATATAACCATCCTTTGTACGTGGACGTGTATATGGTAAAGCAGGAGTCATATCATTTTCAAATACGAATTGAGCAATAGCAGGTGTTTTGTATCCAGCATCAGCAGCAACAGCTTCAGGTTTCCCGTGTTTTTCGATGATTTTCTCAAGTAGTGGCTCGAATATGACGCTATCATGGATATTCCCTGGAGTTACAATTGTGCCAAGGACAAAACCATTTCGATCTGAAGCCGCATGAAATGAGTATGCGAATTGTTTAGTTCGCTCGTCCTTTACGTAATAACCACTTTCTGGGTCAGTAGTACTTTCTTTAATTTCTTTTAATTCCTCTTTATCGAATTTATCTGGAGAAAATGGATTTTTTCCGTGATCTTCGCGGTCTTTATTAATCTCGTCTTGTAAACGTGCTTCATAAGCTTTCGATTCTTTTCGGACAACTTTCTTCTCGAATTTGCGCTTATTCGCACTAGCCTTAACGTGTGTGGAATCAATAAATACGTGTTCGCTACTAATCAATTTCTTGTCAGAGGCTTCCTTCAAAATACGGTAAAAAATCTGTTCAAACAAATCTGTATCCTTAAAGCGCCGCTCGTAGTTTTTACCGAATGTTGAAAAGTGTGGTACCTTGTCATTAAAACCAAAGCCAAGAAACCAACGATATGCCATATTAGTTTCGATTTCCCCAATGGTTTGACGCATGGAGCGTATACCGAAGGTATATTGGATGAAAGTCATCTTAATCAATACTACGGGATCGATACTTGGGCGTCCCCGTTCAGATGAATACAAATCTTGAACGAGTGGGTAAATAAATGAAAAATCAATTGTAGCTTCAATCTTTCGAACTAAATGATTCGCAGGTACAAGCTGATCTAAAGCTATCATTTCTATTTGGTCACGATTCATCTGTGTATTTTTAGTTAGCATTTCATCCACCTCATTTATATGTCTGTATCTTAATTATACAAAGGGCTGATATAAAGGTCATTAATGATTTTATAACCCTGTTGATTGGAGTGGAAGGCGGCGAAGACTCCTGCGGGAGTACGGGACAGGGGAGACCCCGCAGACGCTGAAAGCGTCGAGGAGGCTCCCCGAACCGCCCGCGGAAAGCGAAGCCGCCTGGAACGGAAATCAACAGACTAGTTTAATGTAGCCACACAAAAAAGACTGTCGATTTAAAACCCGAAATCCTTCGGATTTGTCGACAGTCTGAGGTCCTTCCCATTTTGGGAAGGACCTTTTTTTATTGGTCGTTAAGCTGTTGATTAAGGGGCCGCACTTATCGGTTGGGGATCAGGTTACGTGCTTGAGCCGATCAATAGACGGAAAAATTCCGCCTAATTTGAAATTTTAATAAAAAAAAGCTTAAATAGACGGAGAAATTCCACCTATTTACTAGAAAAACGTGAAAGTGGGGGATTTTTCTTTGCATAACCGGAAAATCTCCGCTTATCCCCCCCGAAACGAGCTCCATTTTACATTTAACCGGAAAATCTCCGTCTATTTTACTTTTGCAGATTACTAGATTAAGAAAGACAAGACATCATATTTAAAGTCCAAGCGAATCTCATTTAGAGGCATTACTAGGTGGTTGGATATTGTATTCCTAATAAAGAAACTCGCCAATTACGGATTGGCGAGTTTTACTTTTTTATATGTGGCGATCCTTTTTGAAAGAATTACATTTTCAATTGTTTTCTTTCGCAGCCTTACGACTAGCTGCTCTTTCTTTTGCCGCTTGAGATACTTGTTGTCCATGGTTGGTTTTTGTTGTGGCTGCGGCAGCTGCCTTAGAATTTGACTTCGCGGCTGTAGACGTTGATGGTTTTGCACTTGTCGCTGGATTTGTTGTTGTTGCAGGATTTGTGCTTGTCGCTGGCTTTGTTGTTGCCGCAGGCTTTGCGCTTGTCGCTGGATTTGTGCTTGTCACGGGCTTTGTTGCTGTTGCAGGCTTTGCACTTGTTGTATTAGTACTTGGCTTGGTAGTAGTACTCGGCTTCGTGGGTGCAGTCTTTGTTATCGGTGCTTTCGTACTTTTCACAGATACTGTGGTTGCAACAGGTGTTGGTGTCTCACTAGTTTTCGTTTTATAGCTGAGCTTTTTCGTATTTAATTGAACGGCTGTTGCAGCCAGGTTGCTATTTTTTAAAGATACTTGGGTCACGGCATGATCATGGTCTTTCACAGTCGTTGTTGGTGTCGGATTGTTTTTTTCTGCTTGTTTCAAAACAACCGCTTTTTCTCGGTCAGCAGATATCGGTAAAGCCATCTCTTTGGCTAATCGTTTAAGAGGTTGTTCGGCCAACAAAGCGTTGGCGACAGAAAACGTAACAGCTCCCGCTACTACCATGGCAAGGGCACCCTTGGATATTTTTTTCATGTTATTCCCCTCGTGTACTTTTATGTGAATTCATATCAAGATAATTCGAACGAACCCAATTGACTTATGGGGGTAACCAGGATTTTGGAGTCTATTAAAATAGCTTTTTTATAAAAAACTAACTTTCTCGGAGATGAATAAAGTGTTAACTAGGAATCGTTACCTCGGACTCCTTTTTTCTGGGCTTATGGGCACAATTAGCTCCTATTCGTTACCTTCAGCTCCCTTTTTTCCGGGCTCACGGGCATCATTAGCCTCTATTGGTTACCGCTAGCTCCTTTTTTCTTGGCTCACGGGCATCATTAGCCTCTATTGGTTACCGCTAGCTCCTTTTTTCTTGGCTCACGGGCACCATTCGCTTCTATTGGTTACCATTGGCTCCTTTTTTCCGGTCCACCCCACACTACCTAAAAAAAATGAAACATTCCTGTTGACAAAACAATAAATTTTATATAATAATAGTTATGTAATTAGAATTAATCTAATTTAGTATATTATCTAAATAAAATTTTAAACCCATACTTAGGAGGAAATTCACTATGTCATTAATCGGAAAAGAAGTAAAACCATTCACAGCAAATGCGTACCACAACGGAGATTTCATCACTGTAAGCGAAGAAAACTTTAAAGGTAAATGGAGTGTTGTTTGCTTTTACCCAGCAGATTTTACATTCGTATGCCCTACCGAACTTGAAGACTTGCAAAATGAATACGCAACGCTAAAAGATCTTGGTGTCGAAGTATATTCTGTTTCAACTGATACTCATTTTACACATAAAGCATGGCATGATACCTCTGAAACAATCGGTAAAATCGAATACATTATGATTGGCGACCCTTCACAAAAGATTTCTCGCAACTTCGATGTACTAGACGAAGAAGAAGGTCTTGCACAACGCGGTACTTTCATCATCGATCCAGAAGGCGTTGTACAAGCTGTTGAAATTAATGCAGACGGCATTGGCCGTGACGCAAGCACGCTTGTTAACAAAATTAAAGCAGCACAATATGTTCGCAACAATCCAGGTGAAGTTTGCCCGGCTAAATGGCAAGAAGGTTCTGCAACACTTAAACCAAGCCTTGATCTTGTAGGCAAAATCTAAGCAGCACATATAACAACATTCAAAGGGAATTGGAAGCTTCCAATTCCCTTTTTAAGTACATAATATTTAAATCGTACAACGTCACACTTCTTTTTATGGTCAAAAGTGATAAAGTATTTTTCACTTGACTGATAATGAATTTTATATGATAATAATTATATAATTAGAATTATTATCAATAAGATCACAGGAAAAATTTAAGGAGTGAGAGATTAATGATACTAGATCAAGATATAAAAGCTCAGTTAGAACAATACCTTCAATTAATGGAGGGAAACGTACTGCTTAAAGTTAGCGCAGGAGCAGATGACGTTTCTCGTGACATGCTAGCTTTAGTAGACGAATTAGCCAATATGTCTTCTCAGATTAAAGTAGAGAAGACTGAATTAGAAAGAACACCAAGCTTTAGTGTAAATCGTATCGGCGAAGATACAGGCATAACTTTTGCTGGTATTCCTCTAGGACACGAATTTACCTCGTTAGTGTTGGCTCTATTGCAAGTAAGCGGCAGAGCTCCGAAGGTTGATCAAAAAGTCATTGATCAAGTCAAAGCAATTAAAGGTGACTATCACTTTGAATCTTATATCAGCCTAACCTGCCACAATTGCCCTGACGTGGTTCAAGCATTGAACATTATAAGCGTTTTAAATCCTGGTATTTCTCACACCATGATTGACGGCGCGGCCTACAAAGAAGAAGTAGAAAGCAAGGACATCATGGCGGTACCAACCGTTTTCGTTAATGGGGAATCGTTCGGCAGCGGCCGGATGACACTTGAAGAAATCCTTGCCAAAATGGGCAGCGGAACAGATGCAGCGGAACTTTCTGATAAGGAACCATTTGATGTCCTTGTCATCGGAGGAGGCCCTGCTGGTGCCAGTGCGGCTATCTATGCAGCACGTAAAGGCATCCGCACAGGGATTGTGGCGGAAAGATTTGGCGGCCAGGTGATGGACACCATGGGTATTGAGAACTTTATCGGTACGAAATATACAGAGGGTCCTAAACTAGCAGCAAGTCTTGAAGAACATGTCAAAGAGTACAATGTTGATGTGATGAATTTACAGCGTGCAAAGCGTTTGGAGAAGAAGGATTTTATTGCCGTCGAACTCGAAAACGGAGCTATTTTAAGAAGTAAGAGCGTCATTCTATCAACAGGTGCCCGCTGGCGAAATGTTGGCGTCCCAGGTGAAGCAGAGTTTAAGAACAAAGGTGTCGCCTATTGTCCACATTGTGATGGTCCATTGTTTGCAGGAAAAGACGTTGCTGTTATTGGCGGCGGTAATTCTGGTATTGAAGCAGCTATTGACCTCGCAGGCATTGTTAATCATGTAACTGTTCTTGAGTTTGCGCCAGAGCTGAAAGCTGATTCTGTCCTGCAAGACCGTCTATACAGCCTGCCTAATGTAACGGTGATCAAGAATGCTCAAACAAAAGAAATTACCGGTACTGACAAAGTAAACGGCATTTCTTATATTGACCGTGAAACAGGCCAAGAGCATCATGTTGAACTGCAAGGTGTGTTTGTACAGATTGGTCTAGTACCGAATACAGATTGGCTAGGAGAAACACTTGAACGAACTCGCTTGGGTGAGATCATTGTGGATAAGCATGGGGCAACCAGCCTACCTGGTGTGTTTGCAGCCGGCGATTGTACGGATAGTGCCTATAAACAAATTATCATTTCAATGGGATCAGGTGCTACTGCAGCTTTAGGTGCATTTGATTACCTTATCCGTCATTAATTTCTTAAACGAAGGGAAATTGGCTCTAGTCCAATTCCCTTTTCTTTTGAAAAATAACTCTATCAAACTATCTTGCCGTATGAGGCAGTATACTCCTTGCCTTTTTAATAAAAACAAAGGATAATAGCCCGATGATCGCCATATAGATCTCAATGACCCATAGGTTTTTAAGATGTCCTGTTTGGTAGAATGCGAGTGGGAAGTCAATTGCTGCATGAAAGAGAATCGCATAGACCACATAGGAAAATTTCTTTTTAACGACGGCTAATAATACAAATAAACTAAAGGCGATTTGCAGGAATACAGCAAAAAACCGCTCCAAACTGCCTAATAAATAAAAGGAAACTCCTTGATTTACGATCGTTTCTTTCATCCCTGCCAACTGATCAGCTGGAATACTCCCTGCTAAGGATGATTCAAATGTTCCCGAATTAATCATAAAAGCGAAGATCAGGTTTGGCACAACCGTCATCAGCACTAACAAAACCGCTTCTATACCTCCCCAGCCGATTCCAAACGAGATCCCGCCTTTGTAATCATGAAATTTTTTCAGGGGCCAAATAAATAATAGAAACCGCGCCGGCTCTTCAAATAAGCCCGCTGCCATGCCGCCGTATAATCCAAATAACCAGGGATGGTCCGCATAATTCGGAAAGTTTGTGATAACAACGACATGCAATACTTTTTCTAAAATCTGTGTTGCGACGACAAACCCAAGAGCGCCAATAACCACCGGCTTTACAGCAATCCCCGTTTTCTTTCTATAAACCAAAATCAATCCGACAAATAAACCAATGGAAACCACAATCGGGACAAACATCGAAATAATCGTTGCCGTACTTACCATTTAACTCTCCCCTTTTTTGTATCCGTTAACTTAATTATTATCATTCTTAATAATGATAATAATAAGGATGTAAATTACTGTCAATACTTTTTAGGAAATTTCTCCGTTTGTACTGGGTAATTACGTTTATGGCTCTTTGAAGGCATGATAAAAGGGTGTACCAAAAACTGACTTTGGTACACCCTCGTGTGGTTTTTATAATTCTTCACCATTCAGCTTACAGGAACAATCCTACAATAGTTCCAGTTAAGACGGATCCCATGGTTGCTACTAATAAAACCTTTAAACCAACCTTAGCTAACTCACTTGCCTTTTCATTATTAATAGCCTGTACCGTTCCTAAAATAATTCCAATGGAAGAGAAGTTAGCAAACGATACCAAGAATGCTGATACAATACCTACCGTCTTATGAGACATATCAGGGATCATTTTCATGAAGTCTAACATAGCGACGAACTCGTTAGCCGCTACCTTCGTACCCATGACAGATCCAGCTCGAACAATCTCACTTGAAGGAATCCCCATAATCCAAGCGATTGGCGCGAATACATATCCAAGTACACCTGTGAAAGAAATACCGAAGATGGAAGTAAAGATCCAGTTAACAGCCGCGATCAATCCTACATAAGTGATCAGCATAGCGCCTACGATTAAGGCTGTCTTTCCGCCGAGCAATGTCCAGTTGCCGATTGCTTCGAAAAGAGATTTTTCAGGAATCATTCCCTTAATATCGATTTTTTCATCTTCCTCTTTCCTTACAGGACACACAATCGTTGATAGGATAAGTCCAGAGAATACGTTAATGGGTAACGCCACCAATACGTACTCCGCAGGAATCATTTGCATGTAAGCACCGAGGATTGAACAACTTACCGCAACAAGAGAAGAAGTAACAACCACAAACAGACGGTTTCCAGAAAGACTAGGTATGAATGACTTAACAGAAAGGATCGCGGACGTATCACCAAATACCATAGAATTCACCGCAACAAATGATTCAACCTTTGGAAGACCTGTTATTTTACTTACTGCCCCGCCAATGTATTTAATCGCTAATGGTAATATTCTAGAATACGTTAAAATACCTAGTAAAGCGGTTACGAATACAATCATCATTAGAACATTAACAAAGAATAAATCCTTTCCTGCAAGGCTGCCGAATACAAATGAGATCCCGTCATTCCCGAAAGAAAGAACTTTGTTAAAGCCATCGACGATTTTGTGCAGAACTTTTTGACCGATTGAAGTATTCAGCATAAACCAAGCGATTAACAACTGAACAGCTGCCATGATACCTACAGCACGAAAGTTAATGTTTTTCTTATCGTTTGACATTAACCAGGCAATACCTATTAGAATAAGGATTCCAACAATTCCAATGATAATTGACATATTATTTTACCTCCAAAGCATTGATTACTTGAATATTTGACTCTCTTTTATAGGAAAGCTTCCCGCTGAAAAAACTGATAATAAAATAGACGATTGCTAGAATTAATACATAGGTCCAGATTTGATCAACCATTGGTGTATTCCAGACACCTAAAAAATAAAGGAGCGCTGGTATGGTCAACGTTACCCATGACTGAACAAATGCAACCAATCCAATATAATGGTCAATTTTCTTATGAAGTGCATTTGATAAGAAGAACAGAAACCATAAGAATGCCCACATAGCCCATGTCAGTGCATTGACAACATTTTGAAAGTGAATAATCGATGTTAAGGTATATATCACTCCAACAATTGCAACCCAAAGACTAAACCAACCAAGACCGCTCCCATCAATCCCCTTCCATGAGGTGAATCCAACATATAAATAAGTTAACCCAAATAAGAAAATAGATGCATAATTGTAAAGCTCCCAATGGTCTTGGCTCGATACGAAGATTAAATAACTTGGGATCACTATTTGAAGGGTCCCTACGAAAATATTAAAGAGACCCACACTCTTTCCATCCGCTTTTCCTAATAGCATCAGACTGTTTAGGAATAACACTGCACCTGATAGAAATAAACCAACATTACTCATATTAATTGCTGTGAAAATTCCTTTTCACAACATTCCCCTCCTTAACCTATTCACGGCATTCTGTTCTCTCTTTACTAACACGACCGATTCTCCGTGAGCGCTTTCATTAATCTTAAATTACTTTACTAATATAACATATATTATGAACAAATGTTAAATCATAATTGAACAAAATTTAAGTTTATTAATTTCCAATTTTCTTAACAATTCCCAATAATAGATAATTACTATTATTTTCACAAAATTATTTATAAAAATTTGAAACTATGTAAAAGACATAATGAAAAAATGTAAAAATAAGACACACTCCCCTCCTATTTATATCATTCAGCCTTTTCTATTTTACCTAAACTGAAAAATCCTCCCACTTAAACTTCATGTTTTTCCAGAAAAAAGACATCCTAAAGATGACAGCGATGTATCCAAATTCCAAGTTGTTATGAATACTGCTCCACCTATGACTGAAGGGAGACTTAGTAATGAAGCTGTATCAAGTCAGAAAAGGGCAATTTGTTTACTATAACAATGAGTTACACAAGGTGTATGGAGTAAAACCAATGTATAAACTCTCCGTTCATCTGATCAAGTTAAGGGATTCAACACAGCATATAACCAATGCAGCGAGTGTGGAAAAATACATTCCAAGGGAAAATGACAGCTTTATTTATAATCATAAGGTATATACGCTTCGGAATAACCAAAAACCAGTAGCGGGAGATTTGATTTTCATTAACAATCCGGATCCCGATACCCTGGACCACTATTCCTTAAATGAAATTGAAGTGGTGGAAACGGTTGATAAAAAAGGGGTCATTACAAGCGATTTGGATGGGATCAAGCATACCGAATATTTATTGATGGTACCTGGACGTGCTCCTGACAGTCATCCGATCGATTATAAAGACATGATAAATATGGAGGAAAACGTTGATGACGCCGGCCCGCAAATTGTTCATCCATACGGTGAGTTATCCACGCAGTTGGGTGACATATATAAAAAGAAGGATAATGATGTGTTAATCGAAGCGATGGTGGTGGCGATCAAAGGACAAACCATTTATCTTGGCGGGGGTTTAGAGGTGCCGCATGAAGAGTTGATGGATACGGATACGTGGGAATTTCAATACAATCCGTTTAATAACTAGCATTAGTATTTTTCCAGTACCAGGAGGTTTCCATGGATAAAATTAAAGAAAATAGTGTCTTCATTATCTCTCTATTACTGACCCTCATCTTTATTGTCTGGGGTGTTTTCTTTACAGAGAATCTTACCAAAGTCACCAACGCCGTTTATAATAGCTCCATTGATTATCTTGGTTGGGTTTATCTCGGTACCACTCTATTCTTCGTCTTTTTTTCGATCTACTTATTGCTCTCAAAATATGGAAATATCCGACTTGGCAGAAAAACCGACACCCCTGATTTCTCCACTCCTTCCTGGCTGGCCATGCTGTTCGGCGCTGGAATGGGTGTTGGGATTGTGTATTGGAGCGTCGCCGAACCAGTCACTCATTATACAGATCCTCCATATGGAAAGGCCTATACCATTGATGCGGCCAACACCGCAATGAAATATACATTTTTCCATTGGGGCCTGCACCCATGGGCAATCTATACTGTTATTGGGTTAGCCCTTGCTTTTTTTCAATATAACAAAAGGCTTCCTGCAGCGATCAGTTCCGCGTTCCATCCCATTTTGGGCGACAGGATTTACGGACCGATTGGCAAAACGATCGATATCCTGTCCATCTTTGCAACGGTCTTCGGTATAGCTACCTCTTTGGGGCTTGGGGCCATGCAGGTTACTGCAGGTATGCATGACATCTTCGGTATTCCGAATACGTTATTGATCCAGCTGATTGTCATCGTGGTCGCAACAGTTCTGTTTATTATTTCCCTTAATACGGGCCTGGAAAAAGGAATAAAGTATTTATCCAACGCAGCCATCATCTTTTCAGTGGCGATCCTTGTACTGATTATGATTGTCGGTCCGGCGTTAACGGTTATTAAAGTGTTTTTCAATACAACAGGACTGTATCTAAGTGACTTTTTACATATGAGTTTACGGATAAGTCCTTTTGGAAAAGGGGAGAAATGGATTGCTTCCTGGACTCTGTTTTACTGGGCTTGGTGGATTGCCTGGGCACCATTCGTCGGCATGTTCATTGCCCGGGTTTCAAGAGGACGGACAATAAAGGAGTTTGTGGTTGGGGTTTTGATCGTTCCCACACTTGGAACCTGTCTTTGGATGTCCGTGTTTGGAGGTTCAGCACTGGACATTGTTCAGGATCCCGGAAACCGTGATTTGGCAAAACATATCGCCGACAATATAAACTTGTCCATATTTATATTCTTCGACCACCTTCCATTAAGCTCCCTATTAAGCATTTTAGGCTTTGCCGTGATCGCTATTTATTATATTACTGTTGCCGATACCGCCACCTTTGTCTTAGGGATGCTAAGTGAAGGCGGAACGCTAAATCCATCTAACAAAATAAAAATGACATGGGGGATCATCCAGTCTGCCTTATCGGCTGTCTTGCTGATTGCCGGTGGCTTGGAGGTATTGCAGACCGCTTCCATCGCCGCTGCACTCCCATTTGCCATTATCATGCTCGCCATGTGCTACTCATTGCTAACAGGTCTAAAAAAGGAAGTTGAATTACAAAGAGGCAATAAAAGGAATACGCAGCATTATTAATGTTAACTAAAAGACCTTCCTGATTGTGTGATTGATCAGGAAGGTAAGAATTCTTGTCCTTAATTAAGTAACCTGCGAAAGTAAAATAAGCGGAATTTTTCCGGTTAAATGCAAAATGGAGTTTGTTTCGGGGTAAATGAGGGAAGTTTTTCCGGTTATGCAAAGCCAAATCCACCATTTTCACGTTCTTCGAGGTCAATAGGCGGAATTTTTCCGTCTATTGAAGCTGTTTTTAATGCTAATTGCTAATTAAGCGGAATTTTTCCGTTTATTTATCTGAACGGGTGCTTAACATGATCCCCAAGCCGATAAAGGCGGACCTCTTAATGTTTTCTCCTATACTTGCAAATATGCTGCAGGGCGGAATAGCCGACATTGACTATTGAAACTGAAATGAACTAATTCTGAAATTTTTTGACTATGAATTAAAGGGCATTGGCCATTTCACTCCCAACGAGGCATATTAATGATGAAAGGCTGAACCATATACATATATAAACGGTATATGGTTCAGCCTTATGTATTTTACCTAGATATTTTTTATTAATAAAATAATTTAAGTAGTTGTTAATTTGGCATAGATGACAAAGAACAGGGTTAATTCCCCTATTACCACAATATATGGTACTACTACTATTAAATTAATAATAAAAAAGACTACTAAAATCCCCAAAAATAACCCTAAATGATAAATTTTCAATCTGTGATGCTTATGTCTATATTGGTGGAAAACAAAAGTAGTTGACAAGAAATAGAGCAAAACAGAACAAAAAACGAAATACAGAATAAATAAATAATGGACTTCTTGTAAAAACAATAGTCTGATCGAAGCTGCAATCATACTCAAAGACATTAAAATAAACAGGTGACCATAAATAATGGTTTGGCCGATCGTTTGTATCGATTTGTCAACTTTCTTCTCCACATTATCGAAATACTGCCACCACATCGCTATTATTAGGAAAAATGATATGGCCGAAAAGCCGATTGAATTCCAATTTCCTTGTTTTGGTTGAATAACCGCAAGGGTGCTGACAAGTGCTTCACCAAAGAGAATAATGGTAAAAAGGCCAAATCGCTCTAATAAGTGTGCCGTATTTGTGGGTACCTTTACTAAATACTTCCGACCAGATATTGGAACCATCATATCGATAATGATACCCGCATATAACACAGCATAACGAAGCCAAGAATCAAAAAGGAGGGAGAGTAGTGATATAATGATTCCAATCCAAAAATACCTTCCCAAATATCGGGCTGCTATTTTTCGAACTCCCTCTTCTATACGCTGGACAATAAGATATTGGGTCGCTGTCACTGCCCTTAAGCCGATATATCCAATTAAAAAAGAAAGATAATATTGATCAAAATCCACTGATAAGCTTGATGTCATTATAAGGACAAAGAACATCTGTATGATCAAAAATAATCGCTGATGAAATAAATCTTGACCAAACCGGTTTACAAACAAGGTTTGCCCTACCCAAGCCCACCAGATAGGAATAAAAATTAACACAAACTTAACTAAAAACTCTGTATGGATATATCCATCTTCAACATGAAGTAAAACATGGGTTGCTGCCGCAACAGCCGCCACAAATAACAAATCATAAAAAAGCTCTAACCACGTTACCTTCTTTTCTTCCATTCTTTACTCCTTCCTGTTCCATAATAGATTTAAATTTCTCAAAAACACCTATGTTCTTCATATCCTATTGGCTTTGTCACGAATAAAGACGACCATATTTATTAATTCAATGATATTTAATTATTTCCTCTAGCAGCTAAGTATGACAGCCTGGAATTAATTTCAGCGTATCCCCACAAATCGTTTATGCTCCTTAATCACCAACTGAATAAATTTTTCCCTCTCCCATTCACTACTTTTAAGAATCTTGATATTTTCAGGCTTTTTCAAAAAACGTTTTACTTTGTTGTTGTGCCAAATGATGTAATTATAGCGAACATCTTTATCCAAATCGGCAAACCATTCTTCTTCCTTTAATTCATTGATATTTTTTTCAAGCTTTGACTTCGGAGTAGGAATCATTGCCTCTATTAGAGCGCCAATCAAATCAATTATAAAATCAGCTATCAACATTTCCACTACTCCTGTCATGAAGAAGAATTCGTTTTGCAATTAAATGATAGTATGGCAATGGTTGAAAGTAAATATTTTGGAGGACCATTCCCTATATTTGGGAAGGTTTTTCTTTCCTTTTGTAGAATCAATTAAACTCCGGGTGTTATTAAAGGGGGAATGATAGATTGATCACAACGACTGATGACAGCGCGAGGACGGAGCATTCCTCCATGTCTAAAAAGTTAATTTTATTAATGTCGCTTGCCTGTGGGATGGCGGTGGCTAATCTTTATTATAATCAACCGCTCCTTGCCGACATGGGGCGAAGCTTTCATGCGACTGCCCACCAAGTCTCAAACATCGCCATGTTTACACAGATTGGATATGCTGTTGGGATGTTTATATTCGTCCCAATGGGAGATATGAAGGAACGCCGGCTGTTGATTGCCAGTTTATTGATTGCCGTTACGATTTCCCTTATAGGGATTGCCACTGCGCAAAACCTTCTCTGGATAAACCTTGCGAGTTTTGCAGTGGGAGTGACCACGGTAGTACCACAAATCATCCTTCCCCTTGCAGCACAATTGGCCGCCCCCGTGGAAAGAGGAAAAGTAATAGGCAATATCATGGGTGGGTTATTCATCGGGATTCTATTAGCAAGAACCGTCTCAGGACTGATCGGAGGAAGCCTTGGCTGGCGCACCATGTACTGGATCGCTGCGGCAATGATGTTGGCTTTAGCAATCATATTGCAGACATTTCTTCCCAAGAGCTATCCAGAATCGCGTTTATCCTTTGCCGGACTTTATAAATCCATTGGGCATTTAATTGTGACCCAGCCGGTTTTAAGAGAAGCCTCATTAATCGGTGCAATGCTGTTCGGCAGTTTTAGCATTTTTTGGACATCCCTCTCGTTTTTTCTTGAAGGGGAACCCTATCATTATGGCAGTGAAGTCGCAGGATTATTTGGCTTAATAGGAATAGTAGGCGTAATGGGTGCACCAATCGTCGGCCGTTTGGCAGACCGATTCAATGCCAAAACAATGGTAGGCCTGTTAATTGGGATTTGCCTATTCTCCTATCTATTCTTCGTTTTTTTGGGAACCTCCTTATGGGCATTATTTGTCGGAGTGGTTCTGTTAGATTTAGGTGTCCAGGGTGCCCAAGTCTCCAATCAAACCAGAATCTACAGTTTAATCCCAGAGGCACGGAGTCGGTTAAATACCGTGTACATGGTTAGTTATTTTCTCGGCGGTTCGCTTGGTTCAACACTTAGCGGCTATGCATGGAGCTGGTGGAAATGGCAAGGAGTTTGTGTGACAGGGGGCATTATGATCGTTATTGCACTAATCATCTGGGCCGCTCATCGGACAAAAACATAAATAGGAAAAGCTTAATGGAAATGTCGTTAGCCTAACAACATTTCCATTAAGATTTTTTATTGGCTATGTTAATCGATAATATTAATTTTAATAGCAAAGTTGATTGGAACGGAAGGCGCGAAGACTCCTGCGGGAGGACGGGGCAGGGGAGACCCCACAGGCGCTTAGCGCCGAGGAGGCTCCCCGGGCCGCCCGCGGAAAGCGAAGCGCCTGGAGTGGAAATCAACGGCCAGTTTTACAAGAGCCATTCATTAAAATAATAGTTTGTTAATTAGAATTTTGTAAATTGTTAAAAAATTACCTTGTAATCTCTTACCAGATTTGATACGATTACGAACATAAAAAATTATTCAACAATACTATTGGTATGACAATATTACTATTTTAATATTGCTCACCTATGATCAAACAGGAGGTTTCTACATGGGCAAAAAATTCATGAAATCATTACTAATTATACTTCCGTTACTTTCGCAATTAGTGGTACTGCCTTTGGTCAATCGAATCGATCCCATTATTTTAGGACTGCCTTTTCTTCAATTTTGGTTATTTTTATGGATCGTCTTAACACCGTTATGCACTTTAGGGATCTATCAACTTGATAAATCAGAAGGGAGTCTTGACTAATGCAACAAGGAAATTTGACAGCTTTGTTAATCACAGCATTTATTGTCTTAACCGTTGTTCTAATTGGATTTATAGCAGGACGTAATAAATCGTCGCGAAGCTCAGTAGAGGAATGGTCGGTTGGCGGCAGACGCTTTGGTGGATTGCTGGTTTGGTTTTTAGTCGGCGCAGATTTATATACGGCTTATACCTTTTTAGGCCTGACTAGTACAGCTTATTCTGGAGGAAGTCTTGCCTTCTTTGCGATTCCTTATTGTATCATCGCTTACTTTGTTTCCTATTTCTATCTTCCTAAACTATGGAAGGTAGCAAATAAATTCAAGCTGACCACACTAGCGGATTATGCGCGAGAGCGTTTTGACAGTAAGCTCCTCTCTTCGATCATCGCTATTACCGGCGTATTGATGCTCATCCCGTATATTGATTTGCAGTTGGCCGGGATCCAAGATACGCTTCAAGTGGCTGGAACGGGCTTCATCAATGTTAAAGTAGTCGTGATTACATCCTTCCTGCTTGTGGCCCTGTTTACGTTCTTTAGCGGAATCAAAGGACCGACCTATACAGCCATCATTAAAGATGTACTCGTCTGGGCGATTATGTTATTCCTTGTGGTTTCTCTGCCGATTATTCATTTTGGCGGCTGGAGTCCAATGATTGATACCCTTGTAAAAGAATCGCCGCAGCTACTGACGATTCCAACTTCCGGTCCAAAAGGAATCCCATGGTTCATCACCGCCTCACTTGTTTCAGCCTTGGCCTTATTTATGTGGGCTCACGGAGCAACTGGCGTATTTACCGCAAAAAGTGCTGATGCTGTTCGAAAAAATGCGATGTTCCTGCCTTTATACAACGTAGTCTTAATCTTGGTCATTTTTCTAGGCTTTGTCGCTTTCCATGTCTTGCCGGAAGGAAGCGATCCGCGCTTTGCCTTTTTAAATCTAATTCAAGTTTCATACGGCGGGATCGGACAAGGGCTGGCCTATTCAACGATCGCCTTAGCATCGTTAATCCCTTGCTCGATTATGGCCATCGGTGCGTCCAACTTATTTGCCAACAACATCTACCGTGATTTAATTAATCCAAACGTAAATGGCGCCAAATTAACACTTGTCACACGTTCGATGGTATTCGTTGTCATTGGTCTTGCTTTATTATTCGGCCTGCTATTCCCTACTGCCCTCGTATCATTACAGCTTTTAGGGGTGTCCGGAATGGTGCAAATTTTCCCAGCCATTGTTGTGAGCTTATTCTGGAAAAATCAAACGAGAGAAGCTACAACGATTGGATTGCTCGTCGGATTGGCCACAACCTTTACCGTTTACGCAACAAACAGCGCACATGGAATTTATGAAGGATTTTGGGGATTATCAGCAAACTTACTAACGATTGTTATTTTGAATCCATTCTTTGCCGCTAAAGCAAAGCATCAAACCAATTTGATAAAGGAATATCTGTTTAATCGATCGAAGTTTGTCCAAATAAATCATCGAAAAGGTGCATAACCAAATAAAAAAACACCGTTGGGTCTATAGTCCAAACGGTGTTTTTCGCTTCGTTGAAAGATTAATTTGAGTACTCATCCAGAAGTTTTTTTATGGATTGGTTTACTTCCTCTATATTCGCATTGTTTACTTTCTCATTATTTATTTCATATTTCTTTTTTAACTTCAAAATTCTACTGACACTTTCATTTATTCTTTGTTCCGTAATTTCCCCTTTTTGGACAGCGTTTTTTAAAGAAGAAATGGCTTCCACTATATTGTTATAACCATGTCCAACTAAAATAATATCACTGCCGGCCTTAACTGATTCGACTGCGGCCCTGCCAATCGAATAATGGTCGATAATTGCCCCCATGGTCATGTCATCCGTGATGACAACACCGCTATAGTCCAGCTGTTGCCTCAAGATCCCTGTTATTATATTTTTGGACATAGATGATGGAAAATCAGCATCCAGTTTGGGCAATAAGATATGGGCCACCATAACAACATCCGCACCGCTATTGATTGCCTTCTCAAACGGGATTAATTCGAGCTCTTTTAGCTGCTGCAGGCTTTTATTCACAATGGGCAGCTCCAGATGGGAGTCAACCGACGTATCTCCATGTCCTGGAAAATGCTTAATGGTAGGAATAATGTGTTGCGATTGTATTCCTTTAAAGGTTTGAATACCAAGCTTACTCACAATTTCAGCATTATTCCCGTATGAACGATCCCCTATCACCGGGTTATTTGGATTGCTGTTGATGTCCAGGACAGGAGCAAAATCAAGATTGAAACCAAATTCCTTTAACTCCTTCCCTAACATCGTCCCCACCTGATAGGAAAACTGAGAATTATTAATGGCCCCAATTTCTTTATTGGTTGGAAAATTAATCAATCCACCAGGGAGCCTGGTCACGCGCCCGCCTTCTTGATCGACTCCCAAGAGAAGCGGCACCTTCTGGCCATTTTCAGACTTCACTTGATTCAATAGCTGCACCGTTTGTGATGGGTTGATTAAATTGTCTTTGTAAAAAATAATCCCGCCCACCTTGTATTTCGTTAATAAACTCTTTGTATTGGAATCCACGGTGGTGCCAGCTATACCTGCGAAGATCAATTGCCCAATTTTCTCATCTAAACTCATGTCAGCTATGGTCTTTTGCTGGTCCGGTGGAGTAGACTGCTCGGGTTGATTTTTAACTTGTGTATAGACGGATATATGGTCCACTTTTGGATTCGACTCCTGATCGGTTGGTTTTGGTAAGATCCACTTTAACTCTGTTAAAGGGGTAACCTGATAAACAAGAATAATTTGGTCTTGTGTTTCATCTTTATAGTAGCGAATCTGATCAGGTTCGCCGCCTGCCTTCTTGATGTCATTTTGCCGGATTTTTTGTAATTCAGGATCATATGATCGGATATCCGTGACAATCTCACCTGTGTATCCTATAACGATATTTCGATTCTTATATTCTTCGTATCTACCACTTTCAGTGTCTGTTGTTTGGTCCGGTTCTCCCCATTTATTTTGTACTTCCTGCTTCTTAGCCTTCCCCGAAACGAAAGGGATACCGACCACTTTTCCTTCCTTCGCCAAGGAAAAAAGGTCATTAATATAGTCATGCAGTTTCTGATTATTGTTTTCACCTATTTCTGGTGGAGTATTGGGTGAAGGTTCAACGGCTGGTTGAGAGTTCTCCGTTGGGTTCTGCTTCCCGTCCCTGTCCTTATCCAAAACATAAAAAACTACAACTAGAATAATAAGGAGCGATAGGATGGACAAAATAAGTGGTTTCAAGATGGACTTTTTACGTTTTGACATAATAGAATCCCTTTCTTTGGCAAACTCACCATTTATATATTGCAAGTTTTACGCAGTGTCTTGTTTATCCATTATACCTAAATGGAGCGTTAAAAACTTGCTGTAACATACAAATATGATTCATACCTCTGTATATTACAGCTTTTTAATGAATCCAGAAACAATGTTTTTATGATATAGAATGCCAGTGAATGAAGGAATCTAACTCCCTTTTTAATGGCTGGTAAAAAGTATGGACTATCCTAGTAAAAATGTTTTATGGTATGATGTTTTAATTGTTTACTGCCATGTTTCACATATACATTCATCTAAGAAAAGAGGTATTTATGAACTCTACTGAATTATCCAAGCGACATTGGTTGCTCATCTTTACACTTTCTTTATTAACATTTGTTCTTGGGACAAGCGAATTTGTTATCGTCGGGATCTTAACCGATATTTCCTCAGGTCTTCATATAGCGAATGAAAAAGCAGGAACACTCGTTTCTGCGTTTGCCATTACATTTGCCATTGCTACACCGCTCGTGATGAGCGCAACAAGTCATTTTCCTAAGCGTAAATGGATGTTGTTTTTAATAGGCTCGTTCATCATCCTGAATGCTTTGTGTGTGTTTTCGACGAGCTACATCATGCTTCTTGTACTTCGGATGATGACGGCGATTGTAACAGGTGTTTTAATCTCCCTTGCCATGATTGTTGCCAGTGAAGCCATTCCAAGCGCCAAACGAGGACTTGCTATATCATTTGTTTTCGGTGGTTTTACTCTTGCAAACGTGATTGGAGTACCAATTGGCACTGCTATCGCTGAATGGTACAACTGGAATGCAACTTTCCTGTTAACGACTTTTCTTGGTGGAATTGCGTTTTTGGCATCTTTCTTCGTTTTGCCTAATAAGCTCAGTCAATTTCGCAGTTCAATGCGTGATCAATTTTCATTGTTGACACACCCTCGAATCTTAATGGCGTTTTTCATTCCATCTTTAGGATTTGGAGCGACGTATGCCGTTTATACGTATCTTGTTCCGATCCTGAATGGAATGGAAGCACCGAGTAATTCAATCAGTTTGATATTATTTGGCTACGGATTTATTTCGATTTTCAGCAACATACTCGCTGGAAAAATTGCTAGCAACAATGCGATCGGGCGTCTTCGCATTGTTTTCCTTTTGCAAGCAATTGTTCTAATCAGCTTATATTGGACTTCAAATAATTTACTCTATGGATTGATTAACATTGGCTTGATGTCTTTAATGGCCATCCTTTTAACAACATCTACCCAGCTTTATTTGATTGACCTTGCAGGTATTTATCAGCCAAAAGCGACAGGACTCGCTGCTTCACTAATGCCAGTCGCTAGCAATATCGGTATTGCCCTGGGGTCCGCAGCAGGCGGAATGGTTTACCATCAAGGCAATTTGATGAGTGTGACATTGGTCGGCGGATTGATTGCAATACTAGCAAGTCTTCTAACTTTTCTAAGCCATCACTTGGACCAAAAACAAACAAAACCCGCATGAATATCCCCATAGCTAAAGCTAGGGGTTTTACACTGCTATTTGATAATAAAAGAAGAAAGAAGTATCAAGAACCTTGAAGTGTTCTTTGATACTTCTTTCAAATGCCTCAAAACCAATACCTTTAAAAACAATTGGTTATAACTCAATCGTTTTTTCAAAAATAAATACAGATACAGCCATATCCTCTTCAATCTTTGCATCCGAAAATAAATGAAGCAGTTTTGAACCTACGATCTCCTCCATTCCCTCAGGTATTTTTTGCTTATATATATCCCGAATCATTTCGGTTCGGGCACTATGAATTACTTTTTTACCCTCTTGTGATTGTGCAATAAATTTTTCTGTCGGAGTTAGAATACCATACATGGTTGTGATGGCCATATTATCCACAAAGTGAGTAAAAATTCGCTCCGGTCCCTTTCCAAAAATCTCTTTCCGCATTTTCCGTACAATATCATTAAACGCTGTTTCCTTTTTCCCCATGTCTCTCCTCCTAACAACTCGATACTATACAACAAAGTCTACAAAAAATTCAACCAGTCCTAAATTTGTCTTGCTTTTCTGGTTTAGAGGAGTATAATCAATGCCGTTGGACAAAATTTAGACAAATTTTATTGATGGAGCCCTAATAAAACTTTTTGTTAGAACTCTATTTATTATTTCCAATGGAATGATTTATTAGTAGGCAATGCTAATTGATTACTCCACCACAAACTGTCGTCTGATGAGACGATTTCTTGTGGTGGAGTTTTTTGTATAAAAATGGAAAAAATATTTTTCTTTCTTGCAAAGTATTTTCCAAAGTTCGTATTTTCGTCTAAAGAGATTAGGAAAATAAATTATTTATATCAGGAGGTTTTTAAAGGAATGTCTTGGATCGTCCTTCATTTTATCGGAATTATTTCATATGCAGCAAGCGGGGCTTTTGTAGCCCTTGAAGCAGAATATTCCTTTGTGGGGGTTTACGCATTGGGTTTAACCACAGCCTTTGGGGGAGGGATCGTACGAAATTTGATTATCGGTGTCCCTATTTCAGAGCTTTGGGACCATTCCATCATTTTAACAGTTTTAATAACGCTGACATTCATCGTATTATTGCCGCTAAAGTGGATTAATCATTGGAAGCGGTGGAGTTTATTTTTTGATTCCATTGGTCTTGCTTCCTTTGCTCTTCAAGGAGCAATGTCAGCCCAAAAGGTTTTTTCTAATGATTTGGGCGTAATGGTCTTGGCGTCGATGTTTACCGGCGTTGGAGGGGGGATGATTCGTGACATCATCGCTGCCCGAAAACCCCTTGCTTTAAAGGAAGAAATCCATGCAATTTTAACGATTTTATGTGCCATATGTATTTGGCTGGGTTGGAACACCCCCATTCAGTTGACCCTGATTGTCCTTATTGTTATGGCGTTACGCATGTCTGCTATTCGCTATCAGTGGCGGCTCCACCTGCCCTGCAATCATAAAAAGGGTAGGAAATCACAGATACGTATTTTATCAGAAAATTCTTTTAGATCGGAGGATTTTACTATCCCTAAAAATTAGGGCCTGTATAAATCTAGCTCCCGATTGATGCTAAATCTATACATTCAAAAAAACCTACAAAGAACAAGCCTTTGTAGGTTAGTTGGAGATCATATTAGTTTATTTAACTAAACTTATACCGCCTTTGTATCAATCTCTCTCTCTAGTTGTACTGATGTTCTAGTAAATGCACTGACCGCGAACATGAATACAATGTTAATGACAAGGGCCGCGATACCGACATCGAGATCTTTTATATACGAAGGGGCCTTCGGAAAGAACGTCGCCATCGTCGAACTAGTTAGGGTGACATAAGCAACCATGATGACACCGGATATAATCCCTGCAGCTGCGCCTGTTTTAGTAACGGGGTTTTTCTTCCATAAACTTAAAAACAGTGGTGGGAATAATTGCAGCACAAAGCTGTAAGCCATGATCAGCAAGGCAATAATACTGTTTCCGCCGAAAAAAGTGAAAAATAAGGCGATTAGCGCCACGATAGGGACACACATACGTGTATAGCGTCCAATTTGCTCGTCGGTGGTATTCGGTTTAATCGACTTATAAATATTTTTCGTTAAGATCGTCGCTGCCGTTAGTAGTAACATCGAACAGGGGACCAATGCTGTTAAGATACCAGCAGCTCCTATGACTCCGACCACCCAAGGATCGAATGTTGCTTTAGCGATTTTAAAGAGGGATAAATCTGTATCCGCTCCTTGTAAATTTGGAATTTGTAAAAGGGCCGTGAAGCCAATGAATAAAATGAATACCAATATGATTTGGTACAGCGGCAAAATGGCTGCATTCTGTCGCAATGTTCTTTCATTTTTCGATGATAAACTGGCACCGAAGCATTGAGGCCACATATATTGTCCTAATCCGATCGTTAAACAGGTTGAAATATACCAGGATATACTTAAGCCCTCGTCAGGCATTAATAAGAACTCCGGCTTTGCCGCATCCAATGTTTCAAACATCGGTTGAATGCCGCCATAATAATGATACGGTAGATAGAAACCTAAAAATAGAATAACACCAAGAAGGAGAATGTCTTTTAAAATGGCCGTTGAGGCTGAACCGTGAATACCGGACAATGACACAAAAATCGTGACGGCAACTACCCCAATACATACAGCTAAATTCGGTGAAATTGCACCGTAGGAAGCCTCTGACACAATGATTTTAAGACCTTTTAACTGTAATACAATATAAGGAATCATTGAAACGACCCCGACGATAGCTACTAATAACCCGAGTGGTTTACTATCATACTTCTTTGCAAAAAAGTCCGATTGAGTAATCACTCGATGCTTTTTGGCATAACGCCAAATCGGAGGCAAAATCCAGAACGGCACAATATAACAGAAGGCGTTAAAGATATAGATGATGGGGCCTCCCATTCGGTAGGTTCCGCCTGTTCCTCCGAGAAATACATACGTTGTAAAAATTTCACCAGCCATTAACACAAACATGACGATTGGACCAAAATTACGGCCGCCTACAGCCCATTCTTCGAGTTGCTGGCCTTTGCGGGCACGAATTCCTAAATAGAAAGCCAGAAGAAAAGTACCGATGAGAATGATAATCGAGCTAATCATTTAGTTTCCTCCTGTCTATCTAATAAAATATTAGTAATCAATAAAAATACTGAAGTTAATACGAGCCAGGCAGTCGCCCAAAAAACAATGAAGGGTAACCCAAATATGTAAGGCTCGATCCGGTTTACGACCGTGAACGCACCAATGATAGGAATTATTGCAAGGATCCAAATTACAACTTTCACTCAGAAATTCCCCCTCACGAAGTTTAGTATGAATTTTCAGACTTTAAATTCTTTGCTTATTCCGAATTCTAATAGAGTAGAGTATAGACTAGTAAAAAACAAGTGATTTTCGCATCAAATTTGAAAACGCTTTACATTTTGGTTCTGTTAAACTGGTCTGTTGATTTCCGTTCCAGGCACTTCAATCAACAGAGTGCCAAAATCAGCATTAACGTTTAACACAGCCTACATTTAAAAAAAATATATAACGGGTATTACATAAAAGGCCGGTTAAGACCTTTTATGTAATAGATCATACCGTAGATGAATCTATCAGCTATTCACCTTTTGGGAATCAACGAAGGATTCTATCAAATCTACGACACGGTTTCCTACATCAGCTGTTGAAGAAGTGCCATTCATATCCGGTGTCAAAACTTCATTTTCTACCAGAAGTTGTTCGATGGCATCCAACACGAGTTTTCCGTATGCTTCATAGCCGAAAAAGTCGAGCATTTGGCTGGCGGACCAAATAGCTGCCAGCGGATTGGCAATTTGCTGCCCAGCAATATCCGGAGCAGATCCGTGAATCGGCTCAAACATGGATGGAAAGTTTCTTTCTGGATTGATATTCGCTCCAGCAGCGAGTCCGATCCCTCCAGCAATGGCAGCTCCCAAATCCGTTAAAATATCCCCGAACAAGTTCGATGTTACAACGACTTCAAAGCGTTTTGGATCTTTAATCATCAGCATCGCCGCCGCATCGACAAGATAAGAAGCCGTTTTGACTTCCGGATAATCTGCGCTCACTTCTTCAAATACCTGATCCCAAAAAACCATTGAGTAATTAAGGGCATTTGCTTTAGAAATGCTCGTCAGCGACCTGCCTTCTTTTTTCGCCGTTTCAAACGCGTAACGAATGATCCGCTCCGTGCCTTTACGGGAAAAGACACCGTTTTGCATAACGACTTCGTGTTCCTGCCCTTTAAACAGCCAATCACCTGCGCCTGAATATTCCCCTTCCGTATTTTCACGAATGAACAGCATATCGATGTCTTCGCGTTTCACATCGACAAGTGGTAAGTGCGCCCCTTTTAGCAGGGTTACCGGCCGAATGTTCACATATTGATCGAAGCTTTTTCGGATTTTTAACAATAGATCCCACAGTGAAATATGGTCGGGGACGCCGGGAAACCCGACGGCTCCCAAATAAATCGCATCAAACTCTTTCAACTGCTCGATCCCATCATCATCCATCATTTTTCCATTTTTCGCGTAAAATTCACAGCCCCATGGAAAGTACGTGAAATCCAATTGGAAACCCGAATCAAGTGCTGCCACTTTGTTTAATACCTTGATCCCTTCATTAATGACTTCAGGGCCAATGCCGTCTCCGGCGATAACAGCTATTTTATAGTGCTTCACAATGATCTCCCTCGTTTTTTAGCCTTGGTTCCAAACGACCAATTTCAGTTCAGTCATTTCTTCCACAGCGTATTTTATTCCTTCACGGCCTGTCCCACTTTCTTTTACACCGCCGTACGGCATTTGGTCAACACGATAGGTCGGCACGTCATTAATAATGACACCGCCCACATGCAATTCTTTTGAAGCGAACAACGCATTTTTCACATTGTTTGTATAAATTCCAGCCTGTAAACCAAAGCGAGAATCATTCACTTGCTCAATCGCCTCTTCAACTGAACGCACTTTGTTAACAACGACAACTGGAGCAAAGGCTTCCTGACAAGAAATTTTTAAGGAATGGTCCGCATCGGTAATAATGGTTGGCTCAAGAACGCCATCCTGCAGTTTGCCGCCCGCTGCTATCCTCGCATCGCTGCCTTTCGTTTCTTCGATCCAGCCCAGCACACGTTCTGATTCCCCTTTAGAGATTAACGCTGAAATATACGTATCCGGATCAAGCGGGTCACCGATTTTCAACTTCTTCGCTGCTTCAGTGAACTTCGCAACAAATTCTTCATATACATCTTCATGTGCATACACACGCTGCAAGGAAATACAAACTTGTCCTTGGTTAGAGAAAGCACCCATGATGCAGCGGTCAATAATCGAATCAATGTCAATATCCTTATCAATAATTAGTGCGGCGTTTGAACCAAGTTCAAGTGTCGTCTTTTTCAAGCCTGCCTTGTTCCGGATCCCGATGCCGACGCTCGGACTGCCTGTAAATGTCACCATGCTAACACGGTCATCTTCGACAATCGCGTCCCCAACCGTGCCGCCAGGACCAGTTACAACATTCAAAGCACCCGCTGGAAGTCCGGCTTCTTCAAAAATTTCCGCAATAAAGAGGGCAGACAGAGGTGTCTGCGATGCTGGCTTCAAAACGATCGTATTGCCAGCTGCGATTGCAGGCCCGACTTTATGAGCAACAAGGTTCATCGGGAAGTTGAATGGGGTGATCGCCCCAATAACCCCAATTGGCTCTCTTAATGTGTAACCAATTCGGCCGACGCCGCCGGCGGCTGCGTCAAAGGGAATCGTTTCTCCGTGAATTCTTTTTGCCTCTTCGGCTGCAAACTTATACGTTTCAATCGTTCTTGCCACTTCCGCTTTCGCGAACATGATGGGTTTCGCTGATTCACGAGAAATAACTTCAGCCGCTTCGTCCGCTTTCTCTTTTAAAAGCGCCACCACATTTTCTAAAATCTCCGCCCGCTGATACGCCGGCATTTTCGCCATACTTTCGCGTGCCTCGTAGGCAGCCGCAATGGCTTGTACTGTCAGATGTTTATCCGCCATCGCAATTTGAGCGATTTCTTCTCCGGAATACGGTGAATATAATGGAGCATATTTCGCTGTTTCTACTTTTTCTCCATTGATCATCAGATACTTCTTCTTCGCTTTGACGTCATTCGCTAAATTACTCATTGAGGGCCTCCAATACCATTTCATGAAATTGTACAATTGCTTTTTCTGAAGACGAATATCTTCCTTTGTTAAATGCACGAGAACGGAAACCAATTTGTTCTAATTCGACAAGTTCCACATCCTCCAGGCGAACTTGTTCCGCAAAAGCAACTAAGTCTTTTTCTTCTTGAGTCAAATTCTCATCGCGGAAATAATAAGTATAAAGAATCAATGTTGTTTCATGATCAATCGGCACCAATTGAATCGTTGCCATATTGCCAGGACCCGGATAAATGGTCAACATTAGGTTTGGCCATAGCCAGAAGAATGATCCGCCTTTCATTTCCGCCTGATTTAAATCGACTGTTCCATAATTTTTATCCGGTTTAACAATCGATCCTTGTAGTGAATAATTTTCACAGGTAATGATTTGATAATCATCCATGTCAAGGGCTGCAACGAAGCTTGGATGTGCCACATGGCAGTGATCACACTCTAAATAATTATCAATAAACGCTTTCCAGTTCGCTTTAATCACCCGTGAGGTTTGGTTTGTTCGTTTTAACTCACTTAAAAACGGATATTTGCTCAAACAATTGAAGAAATCACCGTAAGATTCGCTTAGCGGCTTCGCGTTATCGTCCAAGTTGACAAAGATTAATGATTCCAAGATTTCCATGCGGACTGAACGTAGACAAGCGTCTTGTACACAAGCTGCATCCTCTCCTTTAAAGTTAGGTGCTTTGTTTAATTGCCCATCTAATTTAAATGTCCAGCCATGGTAGGCGCATTGTAAAATTTTCTTCTTACCAGACTCATTTTTTTCAAGCTTTGTTGCACGGTGCGGGCAGACGTTATAAAAAGCGCGGATGACTTCATCCTGCCCACGAGTCACGATAATTGGTTCATTCGCAACTTCAGTGGTAAAGAAAGCACCTACTTTTTCTAACTGACTAACATGCCCCACAAGCTGCCAAGATTTAGAGAAAACAAGATCCATTTCTTTTTCAAGTACTTTCGGATCTGTGTATTTGTCATAAGTCAACGTTCTTTCAAATGTCCGATTAGTTGCATTTTCTACTGTATTATAAGCCATTTTCCATTCTCCTCCGATAATTGATGATGATTAAATACTTCCTGGCAAGGTGCAAGTGTTATTCGTGTTGATTGATGTACTTTCATTGCCACCTCTCAATTTGTATATATGCAATTCACGTGCCAAGTTTAAAAAACAGTAAGAATACACAAAAAATTTTGTTTTTTGGTAAAAACGCTTTCTTTTTGAGTTATAATTGACTCAAATTTGACGATTTTTTGTCAGAAATAACTCATCACCTTGTGAAAGTGAGGATCAATCTATGAAAAGTCCTGAAGCAACAGGCAATATTGAGATGACAGTACAAGAACTTTTAAAGATCCTCGATCATTCTTCCGATGAAATTTTCGTCCTCGACGGCGAAAAGCGGATTCTTTATGTAAATCAGGTCTGTGAGCGCCATTATGGGCTGAAGCCAAGTGATGTCATCGGCAAATACAATCTCGAATTATTTGAAAAAGGCTACTGGAAACCTTCGATTGTGCCGGAAGTGTATAGAAGAAAAAAGCCTTGCTACTTAAGACAGCAGACATATATCGGGGCTGAGTTGATGACATCGGCGATTCCCATCTTAAATGACGAGGGGGAAATCGAACTCGTTGTCATCACATCAACCGAATTGCAGACATATGAAATGGGAAAAACGAGTGGGATGAGCAATGAGTCAAAACCGACTCAAACGAAAGAAGAAACGGGCCATATCATTACAAACAGCAGGAAAATCAACCAAATCCTCGCTTTTTGTGAAAAAGTAGCGCCAACCGATTCGACGGTTTTAATTCAAGGAGAATCAGGAACAGGAAAAGGCGTACTCGCGCAGTATATCCACCGCATTAGTAAGAGAGAAAGCAGTCCGTTCCTGACGATCAACTGTGCGGCCATTCCGGAAGAGCTGCTGGAATCAGAGCTTTTCGGTTATTCCAAAGGGGCATTTACTGGAGCAAACAAAGCAGGAAAACCTGGATTGATCGAAGCCGCGGACGGCGGCACGGTGTTTCTTGATGAGATTGGGGAAATGCCGCTCGCTTTGCAGGCAAAGCTGTTACAAGTGATCCAGGATAAACAGTTCCTTCCAATTGGAAGCAGTGAAATAAAGAAAGTCGATATCCGCATCATTGCCGCAACAAACCGGGATTTAATTGACATGGTCAATGACAAACGATTCCGGGAGGATTTATTTTACCGGCTGAATGTGATCGATATCTACCTGCCGCCGCTCCGGGAGCGCAAAGAGGATATCATTCCGCTTACATATAATTTTTTGCACCAATTCAATAAAAAATATCATGACAACAAAGTCATTTCGGAAGAATGTTTAAATCTATTAATCCATTATTCATGGCCGGGAAATGTACGTCAGCTCGAAAATTTGATTGAACGGTTAGTCGTGATTAGCGACTCCATTATCCAAGTGTCCGACTTGCCGGAAATGATCACCGACAATGTTGAACAAGTCACCCAGCTCGCACTCCCTACGTCGCTCGATAAAGCGGTTGATGAAACAAAGCGGTTTTTAATTAGAAGAGCTTATCAAACGCACAAATCGTCCAGGAAAGTAGCCAAAGAACTCGATATCAGCCAAACGAAAGCCTCAAAGCTAATCCGGGAGTATTGCGAGGATTTGATGTATAACTGAAAAGCTTGGATTGAAAAATTGAAATAAGCAAATAAAAACTCCTTTGCAATTCATTATTGCAAAGGAGTTTCCAATCTATCACTTCATTTATTAATAGTTACAATACTCTCTGCCATCTCTGGAAAATCAATAAATGGGTTCCGATTGCCTTGAAGTTCATGGATCGCTAGGTTGCGATGCTTCTCATAGATGGAGACCGGAAAGGTTTGATGCCATTTTAGCAATAAAGAGACATTCTCTAGTTCTTTTTTTATGGTGTTTGGATAGCGGATTAGGAAATAGAGTGTTGCTCTGGCAACGATTCCTTTGCCGTATTCAGGTTCGAATTTACTTTCTTCCGCCTTGCCACAGCCATCTTTGATTCCTAGAAGCCATCCTTCAGGGACATAATCGTGGAAATCATAGTAAGGATGGTTGCTGCGACTGCTATTGCAGGTGGGTTCGCAGGCAAATAGATGATGCAAGTCTCCTCTCATCGGTTCTTTTTTATCGAACCATGATTGAGGAACTACATGTTCACAGTTTAATAGATCTTCAGAAAAGATGCCGATTAACCCTTTTGCTTGCATTTCAAGGAGCCGAACGTCCTCCTCTATGACAGAAAGTGGATTCATCCCTTTTCCAGAATAAAGGCTTTTTAATGAACCGTTTTCCTGCAAATCAACCCAAGGGTACACATAACGGTGCGGTCTGTAGTTTAACAGATCTGTATGTGTTTTTTCAAGCAATGCATGAAGGCTTTCTGAAAGATTAGCATCCGTGAATGAAATGCTCTGATAGTATTGATTCCTAACTTCCTTATCTTTCTTTTCATCATAATAGGGTCGATTTTCTTTATAATTTAAAAAGTCTGACTTGGCTGTTTCCCACTCACTGTAAAGCAAATCTAGCTTTTCCATTATATTTTCAACGCTTGAGCAGATAACTTTTGGGTGAACACATCCGACAGGTAGTCCTCCGCTGTTAAGAACAGCAATCCATTGCCTTCGAGTTTTGGAGAGTTTCCAAGAGGAACTGTTCTCTTTATTAATTGTGCATACAACTCAGGCTCTGTTAGATTTCGCTCAAAGTTTTTGTTGGCAATCTCTTTAATGAGGGCAAGTGCACCGGATATGTGCGGTGTTGCCATCGAAGTTCCGCTCAAGATTGCATACTTTCCGTTTAGATACGTTGAAAGGATTTCTTCACCAGGAGCTACTAAGTCGACTTCATTATTCGAATTTGAAAATTCAGAAGAACGGCGTTGCAGATTAATGGCTCCGACGCTGATGACTTCATTGTAGCTGCCAGGATAGGCGAATTCATCGGAAGATTCCTGTCCATCCCCCTCATTTCCAGCAGCACAAACGACTAGAATTTGCTTAGCGATTGCGTTTTGAATCGCTTGATGCAACTCAGGAACATCCTGAGAACCGCCGAGGCTCATCGAGATAATATCCGCCTTTTGTTCAACGGCATAGTTAATTCCATTGATGATCCAGTCATATTGCCCTGATCCATTTTTATCAAGCACCTTTAAAATCAGTAAACTTGCTTCAGGTGCAACACCAATGACTCCTGTACCGTTTTGGGCGGCAGCAATGGTGCCAGCCACATGGGTTCCATGGCCATTATAGTCAGTGTATACATCAGGATTTCCATTATCATCTTCCGTGAAATTCCGTCCGCCGATAATTCGCTCCCTTAAATCAGGATGAGTGACATCGCAGCCTGTGTCCAAGATCGCAACCGTGATTCCCATACCTTTCGATTTCTCCCAGATTTTTGGAGCATCAATCAGCTCAATCCCTTTTGGCACCTCTGACACCACTTCGACCTTTTCATTTACTTGATACGGAATTAATTGTAATTTTTTCTCCATTGGTACCCCTCCTGACAGAATGATTTTCTGTATATTCTTGGGAGTTACCAATAGTATAACAATTCTGAATCTATTAAAACAGTTACTTTAGTTGCATTTTTACGAACTAATGTTCCTATTCACATTCTCTTACAGCATAGTTAACTGTAATGTTGGGTGGTAACAGATACCGAATTTATCAAAAAGCAAAGTAAAACCCCCTAGCTTTAGCTATGGGGTTACTCATTGAAATCATTAAATTTTAATGTCAACTTTAGCATTTTTCTTAAGCTCGTCTACTAGTTTAGTGAGCTGTTTTTGTTGCTGTTGTTGTTCAAGTTGTTGCTTAATTTGCGGTTTTACTTCTTCAAGTTTTGGAAGTTTCTGACCTCCGGCATCACCTTGCTTGGCAGATTGATCATAATAGGCTTGAATTTCTTCATCCGTTACTTCTTTTACTGGTATTTCTTTCGCCATGTACTTCATGTATTGGATATTCTCAGCAGTTTTGGATTTTAGGGTCGTCATATCCAAACCAGCTAGTTTCATAGCATCTTCAAATTTGTTATCACCTTTATACGATTCTTTCATTTTGGCTAATTGTTTTTCAACTTCGTCATCTGATGCTTGGTACCCTTTTTTATCTGCTTCTTGTAGAATCAACGTTTGTCCCACTAAGCTTTCGATAGTTTGATCTTTCACTTGTTTGGCTGCTTCTTCAGAAGTAGGATCTTGTCCCAGTTGTTGCATTTGCATTTGTAGAGAAGATAACACCATATTATAGTCACTACCTAAAACCTTTTCATCATTGATGATAGCAACGGTTTTCTTGTCTGCTATTTTTTGCTTATCCAGCTTCTTCTGCAATTCTTTCATCTGTTTCTCTTGATCTTGTTGTTCGGTTTGAGCAGTTTTAGTTTGCTCCTTACGATTATTGGATTGTGCCCCTTTATCATTTGAACCACAAGCAGTTAAAGTAATAGCCATGATTCCTGCAATAAGAGGAAATATTATTTTCTTCATGATCCTTCTCCCTTCGTGCCCTTTTCCATATAATCAAAAAGATTTATTTTGATAGTGTGCAATATCAACCTTTTTTCATTAAGCAAAGAGGACGTCAATCTCATCAAGTAAGCGATTTAAGAAATCTTGCAGCTTTTGTAAAAATGACTGACCCTCTTCAGATTGCAAAAATGCCGACACTTTTTCTGTCGTAGCACTTATTTGTTCTTTTACTTGGTTCCAGTCAATATCCATAGCCTTTAGTTTGTTGAAGAAATCTACTAACATATCTAACTCTGCATCTGTTAAAGTAATCCCCTGCTCCTTGGCAACTTGTTCAATTAATGTACGCAAGTCAGCTTCTGTTTTCGGTTCATTCTTGGCGATTTCATCCTTAACTTTTCCCATGAGAGCAGCAGCATTGTCCGCTCCAATAGAATCACCTAACTGTGCAGTTTTCACCATTTCTTCATTCGCCACTTTTTTGACTTCTTCAGGAATTTCTTCATTAGTTGTCGTTTCATAAGCTTTCATAATTCCCGTCAAAGCCGCTGTACCTGTAACAGAAAATGGAGCGGCAATCTGAATGGTTGCATCCTTTACACCCGCAGTAGTCAGGGCATTTCTATACATTTCATCCGTAACCCATGTAATATTGTTCGATTGAACCTCTAACCCAGAATCTTTGGCACCGGTTGTGATGCTCGCTGATGAAATAGCAATGGAACCAATTTGTGCCTTAGGGATAGATTCCCCTAAATAATCATGCTCTTCTTTATTGGATACAGTAATAATTTGTGCGTTTTCCGGTGCTGCTAACTCTGCTAACATTTCATTTTTTTGCTGTTTGGTTAGGTCTTCTCCTAATGTAACAACGACATCTCCTCCTGCTGTGTCTGCAAAGCTGACAGATGGAACAGAGAAAAGCATCGTCATGGCAAGAAACATTGCTTGAAATTTTCGTTTCAAAAAAAAACCTCCTTTTATACATTCAACCATTCCATATATGAATGGGTAATGTTTTGCCACTTATATTTAATATCCAAAAAAATACTTTCTGAAAAAGTGGCTTTGCATCATCTTAACATAGAGGTTTGGGATTACATTTAAAGAATGGGTAACATTCTTGCTAATTATATTAAGATTCTTACATGAGGGATAAAAATGTTACAAACCATTACAGTAAACCTCAAAAATCCAAATTCCAGTTGAACTGAATTCCGTTATCCATCATAAGTAATCATGAAAAGAACTTTAAGCAAAACAAAAAGGCTTCACGAAGTGTGAGCCTTTTTGTTAGTAGTGTTAATGTTAATCCATTATCTTAATCGAATCATAATCTTTATATTTGACTTATGCTGTTACTGCTGACAAGTTCTTCGCTACCTCGGCCACTTTTGCTAGACCTTCTGCAATAATTGTCTCCGCTTGATCTGGGGCTGCATTATGTCCTTCAATGATAACTTCGTCAATGATTTCCATTCCGAATAGGCCGCCAACCATATTTTTAATATACGTAGCTGCCATTTCCATTGGAGCTGCTTCAGGTGTTGAGTAAATACCACCGCGTGCAGTTAGGATAACAGCCTTTTTGTCAGACATCAAGCCGACTACACCAGCTTCAGTGTATTTGAAAGTGAAACCTGCTCCAGCTACATAATCGATAAATGTATGCAATTTTGCTGGGATGGTTAAGTTCCATAGCGGGAATGCAAATACAACAACATCTGCTGCAGAAAGAGCATCCATTGCTTTTTGTTTCGCAGTTACAATACGTTGCTCAACGTCAGTTAACTCTTCACCAGATTGTAATTTACCGAACGCATTGAATAACTCTTGACCAAAGTAAGGCATATCCTCGGCAAATACATCGTACGTTGTTACATTCACGCCTTCTAAGTTTTCCATGAAAGTTTCATACATTTTACTAGAAACAGCTTCAGAAGCTGGACGGTTGTTTGCTTTTACGACTAATATGTTCATTTATTATAATCTCCTTTTGCGATATCTTTAATATTTATATCTCGAATTGATAATATATAAATTAAATGTTTTCGTCAAACAAAACGTACTGGCAAGAGAGGAAAATTTAGGGTTGGCAGATTGGAGAAGGTGACCGATAAAATCGGAATATAGCCGTAAATCACAAAAAAACCTTACATTGTCCATGCAAGATTTTTTTGGTTCTGTAATCTAGCTTTACCTATAAAAATTTATACCATTTGGAACTGATCACGGTATCTCTATTTAGGTGACATCTCTTCAAAAGAACATTCCTTTAGTGGAACGACCTTCGTTTTATGAACGAGTTTATACCCGAGCCATAATGCCAAAAAGATCGGTAAACCAATATAAGACACGGCCATTCCATACCAATCAATCTCACTAGATAAAAACGCTTGATAATTTTGGCCGAAAATGATAATGACACACATCGCAAAAGCGAGAATTGGACCGAACGGGAACCATTTCGCTTTAAATTTCAAATCGTTCAAGTCCCTGCCCTGGGCCGTATAGGCTTTTCTAAAACGGTAGTGGCTGACAGCAATTCCAAGCCAGGCAATAAATCCAGTTAAGCCTGACGCATTTAATAACCATGTATACACTTGATCTCCAAATATGGACGTTAAAAAGGCCAAACCTCCAATAATAGTCGTCATGACAAGGGCATTCATCGGAATCCCTCGATCATTTACATTTTGTAAAAACTTAGGTGCCTGTCCGTCCTTTGCCATCGACCATAGCATGCGTGTCGATGCATATAACCCGGAACTCCCGGCCGATAAGACCGATGTCAAAATAACTGCATTCATCACAGATGCCGCAAATGCAATGCCCACTTTGTTAAATACAAGGGTAAAAGGGCTGACAGCGATGCTGTCGACATCCCTGCCTAACAGATTTGGACTTGTATAAGGAATGATAAGGCCAATGACAGCAATGGCAACAACATAGAATAGGAGAATCCGCCAAAAAACTTGTCGAATCGCCTTTGGTACGTTTTTCTCGGGTTCTTCACTTTCTCCTGCAGCGATCCCCACGAGTTCCGTTCCTTGAAAGGAAAAACCTGCAATGAAAAAAATACTTAAAACGGACATAAGGCCGCCATGAACCGGAGCATCTCCTAGAGTAAAGTTTTTAAACCCAATAAACTGTCCACCCAGAATACCGAAAATGGTGAGCAAACCGACTCCAATGAAAACAATGACTGTCACTACTTTTATTAAGGAAAACCAATACTCGGATTCTCCGTAACTTTTAACCGACAAGGCATTCAATAAAAAAATCAGTCCTAAAAACAATGCACTCCACACGATGCTCGGTACATCCGGCAACCAGAACTTCATAATAATAGCTGAGGCAGCAATTTCAACTGCGAGTGTAACCGCCCAGTTGAACCAATAATTCCAACCAAGTGCAAAACCAAAGGCTGGATCGACAAAACGGCTGCCATAGGTTGAAAACGATCCTGAAATCGGCATTAAAGTAGCCATTTCTCCGAGACTTGTCATCAAAAAGTAGACCATAATGCCAATCGCTCCATATGCGATTAGCGCTCCACCAGGTCCAGCTGTTTGAATGGACGCCCCAGTCGCTAAAAATAACCCTGTCCCGATGGACCCCCCAATAGCAATCATCGTCATGTGACGTGCCTTTAGTTTGCGTTGAATATGCCCTTTATCCCCTTCGTTATTCTGATATTTCTGATTATTTTGGTCATTAGTATAGCTTTTGATTGCTCCCATTCTTGTCCTCCCGACTTACGTCTTTAATTAAGGCTATTTTCGCAGAGAATGTTGTTTCCTTTAAACAAAAACTAAAATCTTTAATTAACATTGTGAGCCCATCTTCTCCATAGATCATCCAGGTGCTCTCTCGCTTCTGAAACTTTGGGATGGAACTGAATATCGGATAATTTTCTACTATGTTCCACAAACGAAATGGCTTCTTCCATGTCAGCCCATTTAAGATTGCCAATCTTCAACTTATTACAAATAGATTTACCTGCTAACGTTCCCTGTGCCATGGCTACTTTTGCCCCTTCTATTCCAGTAATATTGCCAGCAACGAAGAGATTAGGAACTGTTGTTTCCAGCTCTTTATTATGTAATGGCACCGTACCTGATAATCCTTCCAAAGTAACAAACTTACACCCTGCCGTAGCAGCCAGCTCATATAAAGGGGTGAGACCTCCTGAAATACAGACTGTATCTGCTTGGATATCTTTTTGTTCTCCAATGGGGTTACCATTAACGTCAATCTTAGTAATGGTTGCACTTTCGACCTCATGTTTCCCATTGATCGATAGGATGGTGCGTCTTAAGTGAATTGGAATGCCCCACATCTTTATTCCCATCGGCGGGTAAAATTGGGCAGCCATCTTTTGCCCTGTTTTAGATTTTAATAACTTGCCTGTAAGTCTAATCATTTTAGAAGGAGCAAAATCGGTCATCTCGTTTAAAGTTTCTAGTTGTAAAAGCGGAGAAGCATAATTGGAGAATGGGCTATGTGGAAGCATGTAAATTCCCTCTACATCCGCTCCAGCCAGCTTCATAGAACGTGCAATCGATAGTGACAGAATATCAATCCCAGCAATAACGACCTTTTTACCAGGCAATACCTGGTATACATTTGTCATTACTTGGGCTGCACCAATGGACAGCACACCTGGCAAGGTCCAACCAGGGATAGGTATTGGCTTTTCCACAGCACCCGTAGCAAGTAATACACAATCTGCTTGAATTTCCATTCCTGATTCATTCTGAACCAGACCAGAAATGTGAACCTTCCATCCTGGTTCCAATCCCCAAACCTGCTTCTCAGATAGAATGGTAACGTTGGCAGCCACGGCTTTTTGTTTTAATTCTTGCGCAAATTCGAATCCCTTCCACCAGTTAGAATGATTCCCTTCTTGATGCAGCTGTCCTAATAATTTCCCTCCTGGTGTTGGGTGATCATCGATAACCACGACATGACCGCCCCTTGATCCAATTTCAATGGCTGCAGATAAACCAGCAGGACCTCCACCTACAACTACCACATCTACTTTCATTTCCTCCCCCCTTCCTTGCTTAATCCATTTCATTAAACCTTTCTTTAGAAAAATAGTGATCCCCGTCTTGAACGCGCGTAGTGCAAGCTTTGAGTAACCCAATTTTTGGATGATAGATTCTACATTCATAACACTGGCCGATTCCACAATACATGCCTCTAGGTTCATGATTCTTTTCACTTTTTCTTAACGTCTTAACTCCATTGGCCCATAGAGCAATAGCTATTGTATCTCCCTCTCTTGCTTGAAACATTTTATGATTAAAAGTGAACGAGATGGTTTTTGTCGAGCGTGAGGGAAGGATAGGATGCTCGATTCTCATATCGAATTCTCCTTTTGCACTATTTTGGCTAAGGAAACAGGACGAACTGGCTGATGAAAGGTTAGTTGACTTGGGCTATGAACGCTTTCCATATGATTGTCTGGAAGCAATGCCTTCAACAATGGTCTGCATAACCTGCCCTGGCACATTCCCATCCCCGCACGGGTGGACATTTTCATTTCCTGACTATTCGAGGCTCCGGCAGCGATGGCATCTTGAATATCTTCTATTGAAACTTCTTCACATCGACAGATAATGATAGAATGGTTACACATTATGTTTTCCTGCCTTCTTTTTCGACCTGGCTACTGAAAAACGAGAAAGAATGGGGTCGTGAATTGGATTTACTCTTCCATTAAGCTGATACGTTAAGCTATTTGCCATGAGGCTGCCCATGACGGCGGACATACCATATCCATGACCGTTATAACCTCCAGAGATAAAGGCATTGTCGAATGCATCTAATTTCCCAAAATACGGAAGATGATCTTCCGTCAGTTCGACTGTCCCAGCAAACGCCCGAATCAATTGTTTATGGCTGTAGGCAGGGAAAAGTTCTAGTAATCTACTTGAAAGAAGCTCCAATGCATAGTTCGTATTCGAAACATCGAACCCATTCGTTTCCCAAGTGCCTCCCCCGCCAAATAAAATATTGCCAGCGTGAGTCTGCCGTAAATATAAAGAATTCCCTGTAACAAATGGGTGAATCCTCCTTTTATTAACAATCTCGGAAACAAGAATTTGAGAACGTCTTGGAATAATGACGACTTGTTCATTTAACTTTTTACTTACCTCCGTTGTCCATGGCCCACAACAAAGCAGAAAGGCATCCGACTGAAACGTTCCTTTTTCCGTAATGGCATACTCTATGGTTCGATTACTAGTCTTAAAGTCAAGAACCTCACAATGATCGATTACAGTAGCTCCATGTTCTTTTAAATACTTTAGTAAACTAGTCATCGTTGTAAAAGGATAGCTTTGTCCATCGGATTTGCTAAACAAACCCATTTTTGTTTCGGATGTCAGATCCGGAACCAAGCATTTCAGCTCATCTGGAGAAAGGACCTTCACTTTTAACCCTGCTGTAGTATATATTTCATGTGCCGCAAGGAGTTTTTCTTGTTCTACTTCATTTCTCGCGATCATTACATGACCAGACGCAACATATTTCGTATCAATCTTTTTTTGTTGAAGCGAACTCCAAATTTCAGCGGCCAACCTGGCGAAAGGGATTTCGGATAACTCCCTGCCTAAAGACAGCACTCCTCCTCCATTCCTTCCAGAAGCTGCTGCACCAAATGACTTTTTTTCTAAAATAGTGATCGTAAATCCACTTTTTTGCAAAAAAAAGGCGGACATTAAACCAACTATTCCACCTCCAATAATGGTGATATGGCTTTTTTTCTGTTTTAATTGGGGATGATCTGAAAGAAATTCTTTTAATTGATCATATGTGTCCTTAGCTTGAATAGCTAATTTACTAGTCTCCTTGTCTATGTGAAGATTTAATAAACTAAGACGATCCATTTCTTCCATCATATTGGTTTACTTCCTTTGATATATTTTTTGGAGACCTCAATTTTTACCTGACTAATCGTAAAAATGAACTAAGTCTCTCACTCTTCGGATGGATCAAGACTTCCTTGGGGTCACCTTGTTCCTCGATAACTCCGTCGGCCATAAAGATGACCCTGTCAGCCACCTCTTTCGCAAAACCCATTTCATGAGTGACGACGACCATGGTCATGCCTTCAAAAGCTAATTGCTTCATTACTTGCAAAACTTCCCCAACCAATTCTGGATCTAATGCGGATGTAGGCTCATCAAAAAGCATAATCTTCGGATTCATCGCGAGTGCTCTTGCAATGGCGACACGTTGCTGCTGCCCTCCTGAAAGCTTTTTTGGATATGCATCCTTTTTATCCTTCATGCCTACTTTCTCCAAAAGCTTGATCGCTTCTATTTCTGCTTCCGCTTTACTTTTATTCAATACTTGAATGGGACTAACCGTTACGTTTTCTAATACGGTCATATGTGGAAATAAATTAAATTGCTGAAACACCATCCCCACTTCCTGGCGGACTTTACTAATGTTTTTTACCGAGTTGTCCAATTTGATATTGTCAACGATGACATTTCCGCTCGTTACGGTTTCGAGTCGATTGATACAGCGGAGTAAGGTGCTTTTTCCAGAACCACTTGCACCAATTAAAGAAACGACCTCACCTTTATAGATTTGAAGGTCAATCCCTTTTAATACCTCTAATTGATCAAAGCTCTTATGGAGATTTTCAATATGAATAATGGGAGATAATGGACTCACCATTTCTATCTTCCTCGCTTCCACTTCATTTCCTCCTAGCGTTCACTTATGGACATTCTTCGTTCTATCTTGTTCAAAATAAACGTAAAAATGGTTGTCATCACTAGATAGAAACCAGCCGCGACAATATAAAATTCAATAAACGCATAATTTGTGGCCGCAAATCGCTGTGAAACCATCATTAATTCGGATACAGTTACAAGTGAAGCCAACGATGAATCCTTCAGCATCATGACAGCTTGGTTTCCAAGGGAAGGTACACTGACTCGAAGAGCCTGTGGCAGGATGACTTTTTTCATGATGACAGGGTATTTCATCCCCAATGATTCTGCAGCCTCCATTTGTCCAATAGGAACAGACATAATGCCGCCACGGTATATTTCAGCAATGTAGGCAGCCGCATTCAACCCTAATGCAATGACAGAAGAGATAAATGGGGTTAGCTCAATTCCAATTTGTGGTAATCCGAAATAAACAAGAAACAATTGAACGAGCATGGGTGTCCCACGAATGATCCAGATATAGAATTGAGCAACATAGGACAATATCTTTATTTTAGAAATCCTCATTAATGCAATTAGAAGACCAAAAACCATTCCTAATATGATCGATACGAGCGACAGTTGAATCGTAACAACCGCCGCCTTTACCAAGAACGGTATAAACTCGCCTACTAAACTAAAATTAAGCATCCTATCTCTCCTTAGCGAATATCTTCACCGAACCATTTCTTACTAATAGCTTCATATGTTCCGTCTTCCATCATGTCCTTAAGATGTTTATTGATCTCAGCTTTTAACTCATCTTCATGCTTATTTAATGTGATTCCAGCAGCATCCTTGTACAGCATGTCTCCAACAGCCTTAAACTTATATCCTTTTTCTTTTATCATTCTAGAACCAACTGCTTTATCTGTAATGACCCCTGCCACACGTTTATTGGCCAAGTCTTGGAAGGTTAAAAGATCGCTTTTATAATTCACAATCGTTGCCCCAAGCTCAGTGGCTTTCTTTTCAAATGTCGTACCAATGGCTACACCGATCTTTTTACCGTTAATATCTTTTTTGGGATCTTTAATTTTTGAATAATCCTCATTTACAAATAGTTGGGCACCGGTATGATAATAGGGATCCGAGAAGTCTACTTTTTGTTTCCGTTCTTCCGTGATTGCCATACTCGAAATAATAATGGCGTATTTTTTTGATTGTAATCCCCCGATAATCGTGTCCCACGGAGTCGCTACATAATTAGGCTTTACTCCCATTCTCTTTGTAATTTCATTGGCAATATCCACATCAAAGCCTATTAACTTATTACTCTTATCAAAATAGTTAAAAGGAGGATACGCACCCTCGATTCCAATATCAATCACGCCTTTTTTCTTAATATTTGCCAGGGATCCGGAATCTTTTTTACTAGCCTTTCCTCCAGTACTAGTGGTTTTCTCACTACTTCCGCATGCAGCTAGCATAAAAATGAAACATAACGTCATTGCGAGTAAAATAGGTTTCTTCACATTCGCCCCTCCTAAAGTTATAACGGAATAGTAATTTGAACTCTTAAACTACAAAACTATTTCATTTTCCCTTCGAACTTCATCTTGTAATCCCTTGTCCTGAAGATAAAAATTCATCTCCCGTTTACGATTGTTAAACGGGAGATGACTTGCTAATTATTTCGAAAAATCAAAGTAGTTTCGCTTCAATAAGCGCGGAGCGGCCATAAGTGTTTCATACGTCATACTTTTTGCAAGCTTTGAGCAATCAATTAAAAATAGATGATCTTCAATTTCTTTCACCGTCTGATCGGTTTGATAGGTCATACCGCATTCCAAGCAATGAATGGATGGTGTGTCCTGAATTTCGATCGCATTTGTTCCATCTGGAAGTTCCCAATACACGGTGTTGCTTGTTTCACGTGCTGTGTCAGATTCGCACCATTGACAAATCAAAATTATTCCTCCTTTGCTCCCACTGTTTCATATTTCTTCATTTGTGATTGGAATTTTTTCTCTTTTAACTCGTCACGTTTTTCACGTTTATCTTTTAATGAACTATGCTCATTGCTTTCGTTATACGTTTTACGGCGATCTAACCGTTTTAACCCTTCAGGTGTAAGGTTAAATTTCGTATCATCAATAATCGATAGGACTCCATTACTTTCAAACTTTTCGAACACTTCAGGATATACCTTTTTGTAGTAATCCTCTGCACTGCCCGACTGATAATTTGTTGGTTCTGGATAAGAGGTAATGACACCTTCAAAGTTACGTAATACAACCTTATTAGCACTTTGAGAAATGATATAATTAGGCTGCAATGGAATTTTACCGCCTCCACCCGGGGCATCAACAATAAATGTCGGTACGGCATAACCCGATGTATGGCCGCGAAGTCCTTCCATAATTTCCAATCCTTTGCTGATTGGTGCACGGAAATGGCCAATCCCTTCTGATAAATCACATTGGTAAATGTAATATGGACGAACACGAATTTTAACAAGGTCATGCATCAGCTGTTTCATGATCGGTACACTGTCGTTAATGCCGGCAAGAATAACCGCCTGGTTACCAACAGGGACACCCACATTTGCAAGCATTTCACATGCACGCTTCGATTCTTCTGTAATTTCAATTGATGTATTGAAATGTGTATTCAACCAAACTGGATGATACTTTTTCAAGATATTACAAAGATTTTCAGTAATACGCTGCGGGAATACGACAGGTGCTCTTGTACCGATTCGAATAATTTCGACATGCGGAATCTCGCGTAAATTCTTTAAAATATATTCTAAAATATTGTCATTAATAAGGAGCCCGTCTCCTCCGGAAATAAGCACATCTCGAATTTGTGGATTCGATGCAATATAATTAATCGCTGTGTCTAATTGTTTCTTTGGTACGCCCATTCCGATTTGTCCGGAAAAGCGTCTTCTTGTACAGTAACGGCAGTACATGGAGCACTGGTTTGTTACTAAGAACAAGACACGATCCGGATAACGATGAGTTAGCCCAGGAACTGGTGAATCTTCATCTTCGTGAAGGGGATCTTCTAAGTCATATCTTGTTTTATGCAATTCCGCAGAAATTGGAACCGACTGCATACGAACCGGACATCTTGGGTCATCAGGATCCATAAGCGATGCATAATATGGCGTGATGTTTAATGGGATTGTTTTGGTTGAGATTAATACCCCTTCTTCTTCTTCTGGTGTTAAGTTCACTACTTTCTTTAAGTCTTCTAAATTTTTGATAGTATTTGTCAGCTGCCAAACCCAATCGTTCCATTGCTCATCGGTTACATCTTTCCAAAGCTCGATTTCTTTCCAATGTCTTTTCGGTTTGAATAAAGTGTTTCTCATGATTAAACTCCCCCTAAATTGGTTGATTTTTTTTACCTTTAATGAATTCCTGTTTATTAAGAAATGGCGTATTCCATATAATAGCGATTTTCGCCTTCTCCAAATTCATCGAATCTTGTCTCTTTTATTGCAAATCCCATTTTTTCGTATAGCTTGACAGCTGATTTATTCTCAACGTTGACCGTTAGGCATACTTTTTGAAATCCATCTTGTTTTAAAATCGGATAAATATCCTGCAAGAATAATTTTCCGATTCCTTTTCCTTGCTGGTCGGAGCGGACATAGAACCCAAAAATGTAGGCTTTATGAATATCTTGGTAAGCTCTCATCACTTCACAGATCGCAATCGGCCTTGGATCGTCCTGCTGCCGGTATTGAATGAGTTTCCCGTAGCGTGTGAGCGGAACAAGGGCTTGTTCATCTACGGCTCCTAATCCCGGAAACGCGTCCCGCTCAAGCTCCATCATCATATTTAGCTGTTCTGGATTCAATGAAGCTGGTACTTCGACATAATAAGTTTTGTTTAATGTGTCCATTTTTCTGTCCCCCTCCGTTCTACTTCATATTGGATATCATCGAGCGGCCAAATTGGCCTAGGAATATTACAATACGTAAAAGTGGTTAAACAATTGGATGCCACACCAGGTGCATCCACATAAATGATGCGGCCAACGATCGGCTCAAACGCCGCCCGGAAATGATTTTTCGCCTTTAGCCCAAGAATTCTCTTCGTGGCTGGCTCAAGTCCAATATGACGAAACATTTCCGGATCATTCGCTGACATCGGCCTTCCAATCAGGAGGATATCCATCTTGCCAACACGAATGTGTGCCGCCCCTTTTAAATCAACTCTTAAATGCTGATTGAATGGTCCAGAATTGTGAAATACACCGTCTGATAAAGCCACTACCGTTGCTTCGACCTGTACGGACTCCCCAAATTCTGGTGATACTTTCCCACCGAGGGACAACGATATCTTGTTTCCGACTCCTGCGTTAAGACAAGCCTCAATGGATGCTGGATCGTAAAGTCCTCCAAACAGCGTGTCGGGAATGTTCATCTTCACCATCTCCCGAAGAAGCTCAGTTGTATCCCCGCTCCCGCAGCTTAAAGGATTATCCGAGATATCCGCCAGCACGACTGGTTTGTCATCTTCCACAGACATCGCCAAAGCGAGCCCTTCTTTTACACCGGGCAAATCCATAATAAATTCTTCTCTTACACTCCAGAACAAGGAAGCCATCTTTTGGGCAGTCTCTTTTCCTTTTTGCGGATCGAGTGAAACAACAAGGACACTTGCACCGGCCATGGGAATATCCGAGTAAGGAAAACCGCCAAATACGGACACATGATGAATACCAGCTTCCTCTTCGGCTTGTTTCGCCCACTCGATCATTTTGTGCATCGGCCCTTCTGCCGTTCTCATATTGATAGAAGGAGGCATCATCGGCAACTTTTCAAAAGAAGCGTAGTACGTCACACCTTCCTTTAATTGATTTAACAAAGCGGTGGCCGCATGAATGCCCTGCTCGTACATATCAATATGCGGATAGGTTTTAAATCCAAAATGAAGCGGTGTGTAATCAATCATTTTTTCACTTAAATTGGCGTGCATGTCTAGGGTTATTGCGATCGGAACATTCGGTCCGATCAGCCCGCGAATTTTTCCGAGTAAATGCTCTTCCGGATCATGGAGGTGCTCGACGACCATCGCTCCATGCAGGGCAAGCAATAATCCGTCCAGCCTTCCTGCCTGCTGGATGGACTCCAGCATTTGGTTTTCGATGATGGAGTATGGCTCCGTTGATACTACCCCTGATGGGACCGCTGCCGCACAAAGCAGCGGTACGATTTCTATATCCTCGTCCTGTTTCAATACATCCAGAAACCCACCCACTTCTGTTTTCGTTCCTGTATAGGCATCATAAATTTCATCCCCGATAAAGTAGCCTTCATTTCGAAACTGTTCGATTTCAGTTTTCATCGGGCTGAAACTGTGGGATTCATGGTAAAAGAAAGCAATACCAATACGATGTTTTCTCATGTTCTCCCGCCTTTAATCGATATGGTCTGTTCATTAATAGTTCGTATAAATGGACTTCCACTCAGTCATGACATCAAATGCATGATGGGAAACTTCACGATGACCGTTTCCGGACATCTTCATCCCCCCAAATGCCACACCCATCTCGGCATTAGACGTTCCGTTATTAATATAGACAAGTCCGCTGACTGCTTCCTTAGCCGCACGGTTCGCATAATGAAGGCTCTCTGTATAAATGGAAGTCGATAGCCCATAAATCGTTCCGTTATTTACCTCCATGGCCTCCTCATATGAATCTACTTCAATGATGGCAAGAACCGGACCAAATATTTCTTCCTGTGCAATGGTATCATTCGGTTTTACATTCTCAATGATGGTCGGTTCATAGTAATAGCCGCCCAATTCATTGACACGCTGCCCGCCTGACACAATTCTTCCACCTTCTTCAATCGCTGTTTTTACATATTTTTCGACGGTAAGAAGCTGATCATCATTGACCAGAGGGCCTACTTGGTTCCCTTCTTCAAGTCCATTTCCTATTTTCATAGACTTTGTTAAATCTACTACTTTTTGTACGAGCCGTTCCTTTACTGAACGCTCGACGATAACTCGGCTTGCCGCTGTACAGCGTTGACCAGTGGTTGTAAACGCTGATTTGACGATTCCGTCTGCCGCCTTGTCCAAGTCCGCATCCTTCAAGACGATCACGGCATTTTTTCCGCCCAATTCCAAGGAGATACGTTTCAACGTTTTACTGCTCATTTCAGCCAGCTTTTGTCCAACTTCTGTTGAGCCCGTAAACGAAATGATTTTCACATCCGAATGCTCTGCGAGTGTTTGACCGACGGTTCTTCCTGAACCGGTAATTAAGTTGACAACCCCTGCGGGGAATCCCGCTTCAGCTAATACTTCCACAAAAATCTTAGCCGATAGCGCAACCTCTGATGCCGGTTTCCATACGACGGTATTCCCAGCAATCAGAGCTGAAAAGATTTTGTAGGAAGCAAGGGCCACCGGGAAGTTCCAGGGAGTAATGCACGCCGCGACTCCAAGAGGCTCACGAACCATTCTTACATTCCGGTCTGGGAAGCCGGCAGGGACCGTTTCTCCGAAGAGGCGTCGTCCTTCGCCTGCCATATATTGAGCAGTAGCGATGACCACTCCCGCTTCGCCTAAAGACTCCGGCAGCACTTTGCCCATCTCCATCGTCATTACACGAGCAAGTTCCTGTTTGCGAATTTCAAACAATTCGGCTGCTTTCGTTAAATAAGCCGCTCGTTCTGGAATGGGGGTGTTCTTCCATTGCGCATATGCTTCATTCGCTTTTGTGACAGCCTCTTCCACTTGCTCCGTTGTGGCGGCCGCACATATGCCGACAAGTTCCCCCGTTGCTGGATTGATGCTTTCAAAGTAGGACTGATCGGGGGCACTTACCCATTTTCCATTGATATAAAGATCCCCCTGAAGGATATCTGTTTTGATTTGACTAGACATATTCTTAACCTCCTTTTTGGTGGTATTCCGAGGAAACGAAAATTAGTTTCCTGAAATGGTTTCGGTGATCACATCTTCTAAAATCGTTAATCCTCTATCAAGCACATCTTCTTGAATATTAAGAGGCAGCATTAATCGGATCGTCTGCCCGCTTACACCGCAGTTCATAATGAGTAAGCCATTTTCCAGTGCTTTTGATTTAATTTTCGGTACAAAGGAAGCAGCAGATTCGGAATCGAATTCAATACCGATCATCATGCCGACTCCTCGGACTTCAACAATGCCCGGTAAATGTCCTACCGAGTTATGAAGTCGGCCGACAATCTCGGCACCGAGTTTAGCACTGCGTTCTACCAACTTCTCTTCCTCAATAACCTCAATGTTTGCCAATGCCGCCGCACAGGAGATTGGATTTCCTCCAAATGTCGAACCATGTCCAGCCGTTGGCCATTTTTCATGAAGCTCACGACTTGCGACAATCGCACCAAGAGGCATGCCGCCGGAAAGGGCTTTTGCCAATACTAAAATATCAGGCGTCACATTGGCGTGCTCTGCTGCGAACATTTTTCCTGTACGGCCAAATCCTGTTTGTACTTCATCAAAGATAAGCAAAATGCCGTTTTTCTCTGTAATTTTTCTTAACTCCCTCAAAAAGCTTGGCGGTGCCGGATAATAGCCGCCTTCACCCATGACCGGTTCAATGATAATGGCCGCTACACGGGAAGGATCGACGCGTAAATCGAATAATTTTTGAAGCTGATTCAAGCAGTATTCTTCCGCTTCTTCTTCTCTAATGTTTTTTAGCTGGCTCGGATACGGATAGGGAACGTGGTACACCTCGCCTAAAATCGGTTCATAATAACGGCGGTATTTAGAGCTTGATGCCGTAATGGCAGTTGCTCCTAATGTACGGCCATGAAACGATCCTTCAAAAGCAATGATCGCGGGTCTGCCTGTGGCCGCCTTTGCTAGTTTAAGAGCACCGTCAATCGCCTCAGCTCCCGAATTGGAGAAAAAGACCGTGTCTAGGTTTCCTGGTGTGATCTGAGCAAGCTTTTCCGCCAAATTCGCTGCCGTTTCATAATAACCATAGTTCAACCCAAGATGAATCAAGGCCTCCGCTTGCTTTTTAATGGCTTCCACCATTTTCCCGTTCGTATGCCCGACTGCGTTAACAGCCACTCCTGAAACGAAATCGATATACTCCTCTCCGTCTGTCGTCCAAAATTTGGCGCCATGTGCTTTTTCAATGACAAGCTCGGTCACCCTTGTCATAACCGGTGATAAATGTTTTTTGGCTTTTTCTTGAATTTCTTCTGTTTTATTTTGTAATTTCATATCGCTCATCCTTTCTTAATTGACCTTTAAATAGCGTGAATGATTCATCTAAAATTCTCACAATCTCATCGATTTCTGTTCTCGTAACATTTAAAGGAGGGCTGATGATGAGGTGCTCCCCCTTTGTACCGTCAATGGAACCGGAACCGGGATAAAAAACCGCACCGAGCTCCATGGCAATTCCATTCAATCTTTCAGCAGCTTTTTCAGATGGATCGAACAGCAGATCCTGTCCACGATCCTTCACAAGCTCCATCCCGATTAAAAGCCCTCTGCCGCGAACATCAGATATATAAGTATGTTTTTCCTTCAGTTCCAAAAGACGTTTGACGAGGTAGTAACTTTGTTCTTTGACGTTTTCCAGCACCATCTCTCGCTCATATACGTCCAATGCTGCAAGACCTGCTGCAACCGCTACTGGATGCCCACTATAGGTGTAACCGTGAATGAATTTCCCGTCGCTGTTTTGTATGAGTCCATTGACTAACCGATCATGCACGATCATTCCGGCGAGCGGTGCATATCCCGCTGATACCCCTTTTCCAAATGTGATGATATCAGGCGTGATGCCAATTTGTTCTGTCGCGAAGTTAGTACCCGTACGGCCGAATCCAGTCATCACTTCATCGATAATTAGGACGATTTCGTAACGATCACACAGCTCGCGAACTTTCTCAAAATACCCCGGCGGCGGTGGAACAGCACCTTGCTGGCTTCCGACAATCGGTTCAGCGATCAATGCCGACACATTCTCAGGACCAAGCTCTAAAATGGTTCTTTCAATATCCGTCACACATGTCCAGTTTTGTTTGGAGAGACAATCCTCTTTTTGACGATCGTATGGACATCGGTGGCAGTACGGAGAATAGACATGGGCATAGTTTAAAAGATTAGGAGTGTATGCATGTCTTCTTTTAACGTCTCCTCCGGCGGATAAAGAACCAATGGTGTTCCCGTGATACGATTGCCATCGCCCAATTACCATATGTTTTTGGGGTCTGCCGGCATCCCGATGATATTGCCGCGCCAGCTTCAGAGCACTTTCATTGGCTTCAGAGCCCCCGGTGGTAAAATACACTTTATTTAAATCATCGGGAGCCATTTTTCCGATGGTTTCAGCTAATTCATGCAATGCTTTCGTCTCGAAGCGCATGGTATGGACGAAGGCCGCTTTTTTTGCTTGTTCTGCCATGGCCTCGCCGATAGAAGGAATCCCATGGCCTAAGTTAGCGGCCACCGCACCCGAGCAAGCATCCAAATATTTTTTCCCGTTCTCATCGATGAGATAGACCCCTTCACCGTGGGTAATAATCGGATACTCCTTTTTTAAATCCCGATGAAACACGTAGTCTTTTTTTATTCCCTCCATCTTTCCACCACCATTGCCATTCCTAATCCCCCTGCCACACAAAGTGTCGCAAGGCCATATTGGCGTTTTTGTTTTTCAAGCTCATGACATAATGTAGTGACGATTCTTGCACCGGAGCACCCCAGTGGATGACCTAAGGCAATCGCCCCTCCATTGACATTCACGTTGTCTCCTTTGATGCCCCATTCTTTTAAACAAGCAAGACTTTGAGCAGCGAAGGCTTCATTTAATTCAATTAAATCGATATCTTCCAAACGAAGACCGGCTTTTTTCAACGCCATTTGCGATGCTGGGACCGGACCGATTCCCATTTCTTTTGGTGATACACCCGCTGCAGCAAAGGAACGAATCCTTGCCAACGGGACCACTCCAAGTTGTTTGGCTTTTTCTTCTGACATCAACAGCAGCATCGAGGCCCCATCATTTCTGCCGGAGGAGTTTCCGGCTGTAACCGTACCGTCCTTTTGAAACACAGGACGCAGTGTTCCTAACTTTTCAATGTCCGTCAATCTTGGGTGCTCATCGATCGCAAAATGTCTGATTCCCTTTTTTCCTTCCTTTACCGGAACAGGAATGATTTCTTCTTCAAAATGGCCCATTTCAATGGCACGTTTCGTTTTCTGCTGACTCATGAAGGCAAATTCATCTTGTTCACGGCGGCTAATCCTATATTTTTCAGCCAGCCATTCGGCTGTTTGCCCCATCGTGAAACGGCCATATATCTCCTCTGGCTGGGATTTTGGCTGACTCTCCGTATTTGAATCATACAGGGTTAGATCTCCTATCTTCTGTCCAAAACGAGTGCCGACCATATAATGAGGCGCTTGTGACATGCTTTCGACGCCCCCTGCTAAAACAACGGCCGCCTGACCTGTCATAATCGACATCGCTCCGTTAATGACCGCCTGCATGCCCGAACCGCACTGACGATGAACGGTATATGCAGGAATCGATTCGGGAAAATGGGCCTGTAATGCTGAGACTCTAGCAATATTCGGCGCATGTGCACTCTGCTTTGTTTGGCCGACAATGACTTCATCGACAATATTGGCACCATAACCGGAAGCAGAAAGATTATTTTTCATGATGAGAGAGACAAGCTCTTCTGGAAGCGTATCTGCTAGTGATCCACCGAAGCTTCCGATAGCCGTCCGAAATGCATTTACGATAACAACCACTACGCGGTCACCTCTTTGCCTTTATTAAAAGATTCAGCAATTTGAAAAGGTGCGTCCGTTTTCTGTTGAACTTCTTCAAGGGAAACTCCAGGTGACAGCTCTAAAAGATGAAGTCCATCGTCCTTTACAGCGAAAACCGCTAAATCGGTAATAATTAAATCCACGATTCGTTCCGATGTAATCGGATAGGTTAATTCCTTGACGATTTTTGACTCTCCCTGGTTAGACGTATGCATCGTTGTTACGATTACCTTTTTGGAGCCTTCCAATAAATCCATTGCCCCGCCTACACCAAGAACACTTTTTCCTGGCACGGCCCAGTTAGCGATCCGCCCATTTGCATCGATTTGCAGCACACCAAGAATCGAAACACTTACATGCCCTCCGCGAATCATCGCAAAAGAGGAAGCACTATCAAAAAAGGATGACCCTTCCAAAATGGTGACAGGCAGTTTCCCTGCATTAACAAGATTTTGGTCAATATGCTCTGGATCAGGGGTAGGGCCAACTCCAAGGATGCCGTTTTCCGAGTGTAAAAAAACGTTAACATTGGATGGAATATAATCAGCCACCAGCGTTGGAATCCCTATTCCCAAATTGACGATATCGCCATCCTTCAATTCCTTCGCCGCTCTTGCAGCAATGTATTGTTTCACGTTCATGCTAGTTCCCTCCCTTCACTACGATAAAATCAACGTATAAATGAGGGGTTACAATTTCCTCAGGAGAAATTTGGCCAACCTCCACAATCTCGTCTACCTCTGCAATAACCACATCTGCTGCTGTTGCCATCATCGGATTGAAGTTTCTTGCCGATTGGTTGTAGATGAGATTTCCTAATTGATCCGCTTTTTTCGCTTTAATGAAAGCAAAGTGGGCTTTAAGAGGCTCTTGGAACACATATTTTTTACCGTTAAGGATACGCTCCTCTTTGTTTTCGGCGATTTTTGTTCCGACGCTGACCGGCGTATAAAACCCGCCTAGTCCTGCACCACCCGCTCGAATAGCTTCAGACATCGTTCCTTGAGGGAGAAGCTCCACGTCCATTTCCTTTTCCTGATAGGATTTAACCACCTCTGGGTTGGATGTAAAATAAGAACCTATCGCTTTTTTTACTTGTTTTTGCCGTACTAGCACTCCAAGACCTCTACCTGGTTCCCCAAGGTTATTACTAATAATCTCTAAATCTTTCACTTCCGACTGAGCCAAAGCGGCTATTAAACTAAGCGGACTTCCCACAAGTCCAAATCCCCCTACCATAATTCGTGAGCCGCTTTTAACCTTTTTTACAGCATCCTCGCATGTAATCAGCTTGCTCATCCTTTTTCCCTTCCTCTCCATAGACACTTAGTGGTTTATAACCCTTTGGAAACATAAAAAACCGAGCAAAACATAGATCTGCATAAAGAATGTCGTTCAAACGAACATTCCTTACAAAGAGTCCATGTTTGCTCGGTTTTAATAAGACCATGGGAGAAGGTCATCCTCCCACTTTATTATAACCAAACGTTATATATTCATTTGCTTCACGTTATCCCAGTAACGTTGAACTGCAGCTTGTAGAGCCACAATGATCGCTTGCTGGGATGGAGCAAAATAAAAGCTTTGAATTCGTTCAATCAGCTGCTCAACACCATCTTGAAGACAGTAACCTATCAACAGTTTTTGAAAATAATTTTTCGTTAGTTCTGTTACGAAGGTAAATTCGGCGCCGATAATTTTATGATCTTTCAGCTCCACTTCGAGTACAATTCCCGCATGCTTATACATTTCATACATGGAAGTTCCCTGTGGAGCTTTTGCATATCCTGTAACAATGACTGTTTCCAGTGTTTGCATGCTCCTAAACCTCCTTTTAAAAACTAACTGATCATTTTCTTTTTCTAACACGAGTATATGGGTCAGAAAAAATAATGTCAATGAGAAAATTCATAATTTTCTGAAATAGTAATTTGTTACCATAATTTTACTAGTAAGCGCTTACGATAATCACACATAAAATTAATTCTCGCTTGGACTTCAAACTCCTTCTAGAAAAATAAGAATTTTTTTGCTGCCTGCATAGAATTTCTCCTTTCATCCCCTAAAAAATGTACGAACGTGCTTTTCACTATTTTCAACTTATAAATTTGCAATTTCTGTGCCAAAATTAAAAACGCTATTTTACTCACCTTTTTTGAGAAAATATGCCAAATTTCTTGGCACTAACCTTCTTTTTTTGCATCTTACCTGCAAAAAATCCCTAGCAGAGGTTTTTCAAAAGGGAAATAGAACCTTTTGTAATTCACCCCAAATTCAGCTGAAAAAGCAAAAATCCCCTTCAAAAATCATATTTGCCTTCATTTTTTACCTCAAATAGACAAAAAAACGATTCAAAAGTGAATTTTCACCGTTCGATTCAATTATGCATTCCCGTTATGGTAGAAGTACCCGGGAATACAAGAAAAGCGCGCTTTCTGAAAGGACTCTCCCTTGGAAAGCTTTGAACAATTAGTCGACCAGTACCAGCCCATGCTCCACAAGATCATAAACTCGCTCCATCTTTACAAAAACCATGATGAATTCTATCAGCACAGTCTCATTGGCCTTTGGGAAGCAAGCCAACGCTTCGATCCTAACAAAGGGAGCTTCACCAATTATGCCTACACCTACATCAAAGGCTGCCTTCTCATGGAGTTAAAAAAAGCACACCAAGATCATGAACGAAATGTACACCCAGGCGAGGAGTTCTGGGACCTTGTTGAGGATTCCCATTCTGATGACCCACTTCAGAAGGAAACACTGTTGACCTACTGTGTATCACTGACACCGAACCAACAGAAATGGCTCCTGTACACCGTCCGTGATCAACTATCGATCAAGGAAATCGCTGAGCTAGAAAATGTCTCCCCCTCAGCCGTGAAAAGTTGGCGCAGCGGGGCTCGGGAAAAGTTGAAAAAGATAGTGAGGGATTAGTGAGCTCGTTCATTACCTACCTGTTTTTGAAATTTTACCTAGTGTCGGTCTTCTTACCAAGGACAAGCCTTTTGGGTTTGTCCTTGCATGTGTCCAGTTCTTATTCATGACAAACCTCCACCAGCATCCCCAAATTTCTCAACTAATCAATCGTTTGATTGAAGCAGACAAGAGTCTTGAAAATAGCGAATTCCCCTCACTAAAGCTACGTGAAGTCTGTCGAACCTCGCTTAAAAATTCCGCAGGAAATATCCCTCTATTCTACAAAATTTGTCATTGCTGAATAACCATTTTTATGAAGAATAACAACTTCCAGGAATAAGCAACATATTAAAAACAAGTAAGCATAAATTAATCGGTGTAGCTGCTCTACTAATGCTGAAATATGACCCAAGATCCTTCAAGATGTTTCTTTTAATAAAAGTCTCCAATTTAGTTAAAATTTTCTGGTATAATTTATTTTTAGAATATAATTTTGAACGTAAGGGGAGTGTATTTTGGAAGGTTCATTTGGATTGCTTTTAAACATAGTGATCACCATTTATTTAGTTATCGATTCTCGTAAGTATGGTAAAAGCCCCGTCCTTTGGGGAATTCTCGGTTTCATTTTTGGTGCGATTGCCTTAGGGATTTACTTAATTAAAACAGATCGAAAGGTAATCGGTTGGATTATTACGATTATTAGTATAATCGGATATATCGCCTTACTCTTAGTCATTTTATTAGGGGTTGCGCTAATAATGGGCGGAGGATTTTCATAAGAAGTCGTTACATATCATAACTATTAAAACTATGCTGAATTTACAGCATAGTTTTTTTATGCTTGTATTCGATCACCAATTCTGTGATCTACTAATCTATTGTTATAATTATCAGAATCTAATAATCAGTTAGTTATTTACAAGACGCGCATAAATGTATATAATCCTATATAAATACTAGGAATTGATTGGGCGTGCGGATATGAGTATAGGGATTACGTTGATGGGTTTACTTGTTGGTTTTTTGGTAGGGTTGACTGGAGTCGGCGGAGCAGCACTGTTAACCCCGGTTTTAATTTTAATTGGGGTCAATCCTTCCATTGCTGTCGGTACAGACCTTGTTTATAATTCAATCACAAAGCTATTCGGACTTGTTCAACACTGGCGGCAAAAAACAGTTAATGTTCAGATGGTGAAGTATTTAGCGATGGGAAGTATCCCTAGTGCAGTCATTGCGATTGGCTCCCTTCACTATTTTGAAGCGTATTACCACAATCAAGAACAGATTATTAGGCATTCCCTCGGTTATATATTGATATTTGTCTCACTAGCTATCATTATCAGAACGTTTGTAGAGAAAAAATTAAGGCCCAATCGTTGGCAAATGAAGCCTTTGAGTGAAAAGAAAACACTAACCATTTTAATTGGCTGCCTTTTTGGCTTTATCGTTGGACTCACTTCTTTAGGATCAGGCTCTTTATTCGCTGTGGCAATGATTTATCTTTATCGAATGAAAACATCAGAGATGGTCGGTACGGATATCACTCACGCGTTTCTTTTGGTTACAGTAGCAGGGATGCTTCATATCGGTTATGGAAATGTTAACTATATGCTCGTGGGGAATTTACTTATGGGCTCGATTCCAGGAGTACTGATTGGCAGCAGCATTTCGGCAAAGGTTCCAACAAGACCGCTGCGAACCGTAGTTGCTGTATTAATCTTTGTAAGTGGTTTGAAGTTAATCTAATTTGCGTGAAAAAGTCAGCTGATATGCTGGCTTTTTTTATATGAACTTATTAGTGAGTTTCGTGTAGGTATGAGAAAGAAATTCCGACCTAATGTATTTAGAGGAAGCTTACGAAGCTGATATAAGCGGAGAAATTCCGCTTATTGTATATAGAGGCGGCTTACGAAGCCAATATAAGCGGAGAAATTCCGCTTAACTGCTCTAAATAAGGCAAAATCCAACGATTTGAATCATTTAGACGGAAAAACTTCCCTTATTATCGAGAAAATATGGGAATTTCGCAATTTAAAAGGAATTTTTCCGCTTATTGTTCAAACACAGTAAAATCAACATTCAGTTATAACCGAGAAAGGCATAAAAAAACCACCTTCAAAAAATGGTTACTTTTTAAAGGTGGTTGTTATTAAATGAAAGTTGATTAGTTAAAAAAAAATGGCTCCGCAGGTAGGACTCGAACCTACGACCGATCGGTTAACAGCCGATAGCTCTACCACTGAGCTACTGCGGAATAATATATAGTGGGCCTAAATGGACTCGAACCATCGACCTCACGCTTATCAGGCGTGCGCTCTAACCAGCTGAGCTATAGGCCCAATTTGGAGCGGGTGATGAGAATCGAACTCACAACATCAGCTTGGAAGGCTGAGGTTTTACCACTAAACTACACCCGCATATAAAAATTTGGAGGCAACACCCGGATTTGAACCGGGGATAGAGGTTTTGCAGACCTCGGCCTTACCACTTGGCTATGCTGCCCAAACACTAGATCAAATGGGGCGGCTGATGGGAATCGAACCCACGAATGTCGGAACCACAATCCGATGCGTTAACCACTTCGCCACAACCGCCATAATGGTGGAGGGGGACGGATTCGAACCGCCGAACCCTGAGGGAGCGGATTTACAGTCCGCCGCGTTTAGCCACTTCGCTACCCCTCCATATAAATGAAAAATGGCTCAGGACGGAATCGAACCGCCGACACAAGGATTTTCAGTCCTTTGCTCTACCGACTGAGCTACTGAGCCTAAAAATATGTATAAAAAACAGTAGATTAACTACTGAGATAAAAATGGCGGTCCGGACGGGACTCGAACCCGCGACCTCCTGCGTGACAGGCAGGCATTCTAACCAACTGAACTACCGGACCAGAGTATTTTCAAGCATAGCTTGAAAATAACTTAATTGCGGGGACAGGATTTGAACCTGCGACCTTCGGGTTATGAGCCCGACGAGCTACCGGACTGCTCCACCCCGCGACGATAATAAAAAATTGAAGTTTTCACATGCTCTTAGTATAACGACCGCCCCGATTTCAGAAAGCTTATTCAAGCAGCGGCTCAATCGTTGCGCTGTAGATTTATTCGAAGTAGCATATTCGAACGTGCTCCACCCCGCGACAACAATATATAAAGATAATGGAGGAGGAAGAGGGATTCGAACCCCCGCGCGGTATGACCCGCCTGTCGGTTTTCAAGACCGATCCCTTCAGCCAAACTTGGGTATTCCTCCGAATAAGTGGAGTCTAGGGGGATCGAACCCCTGACCTCCTGCGTGCAAAGCAGGCGCTCTCCCAGCTGAGCTAAGACCCCGTTATAAAATTAAAGAATGGTCGGGAAGACAGGATTCGAACCTGCGACCCCTTGGTCCCAAACCAAGTGCTCTACCAAGCTGAGCTACTTCCCGTAAAATGCGCCCTGAGAGATTCGAACTCCCGACCTTTTGATTCGTAGTCAAACACTCTATCCAGCTGAGCTAAGGGCGCAAATGAATTTAATTCACTTAATGGTGCCGAGGACCGGAATCGAACCGGTACGGTAGTCACCTACCGCAGGATTTTAAGTCCTGTGCGTCTGCCAGTTCCGCCACCCCGGCGTATGTTGGAGCGGAAGACGGGATTCGAACCCGCGACCCCCACCTTGGCAAGGTGGTGTTCTACCACTGAACTACTTCCGCAATTATTTTTAAAAGTGAGCCATGAAGGACTCGAACCTTCGACCCTCTGATTAAAAGTCAGATGCTCTACCAACTGAGCTAATGGCTCGTACTAATGGTGCCGGCGAGAGGACTTGAACCCCCAACCTACTGATTACAAGTCAGTTGCTCTACCAATTGAGCTACCCCGGCATAATCTTTGAAAGATAGATATGGTGGAGGATGACGGGATCGAACCGCCGACCCTCTGCTTGTAAGGCAGATGCTCTCCCAGCTGAGCTAATCCTCCAAATCAATGATACTTATTTTCACTATCGTGAAAAAACTTTGGTGACCCCTACGGGATTCGAACCCGTGTTACCTCCGTGAAAGGGAGGTGTCTTAACCACTTGACCAAGGGGCCAGATTATATTTTGACAAAAAAATAACCCGATAGGGCTTGCCTGGCAACGTCCTACTCTCACAGGGACGCGTGTCCCAACTACCATCGGCGCTGAGAAGCTTAACTTCCGTGTTCGGTATGGGAACGGGTGTGACCTTCTCGCCATTGCTGCCAGACTATTTTGTTTGAGGTATCATTCCCTCAAAACTAGATAATGCTGAAGAAGTTTGTAAACTCAGAGTTCACCTTAAAATTAGGATAAGTCCTCGAACGATTAGTATCAGTCAGCTCCACATGTTACCACGCTTCCACCTCTGACCTATCAACCTGATCATCTTTCAGGGTTCTTACTAGCTTGCGCTATGGGAAATCTCATCTTGAGGGGGGCTTCATGCTTAGATGCTTTCAGCACTTATCCCGTCCGCACATAGCTACCCAGCGATGCTCTTGGCAGAACAACTGGTACACCAGCGGTGCGTCCATCCCGGTCCTCTCGTACTAAGGACAGCTCCTCTCAAATTTCCTGCGCCCACGACGGATAGGGACCGAACTGTCTCACGACGTTCTGAACCCAGCTCGCGTACCGCTTTAATGGGCGAACAGCCCAACCCTTGGGACCGACTACAGCCCCAGGATGCGATGAGCCGACATCGAGGTGCCAAACCTCCCCGTCGATGTGGACTCTTGGGGGAGATAAGCCTGTTATCCCCGGGGTAGCTTTTATCCGTTGAGCGATGGCCCTTCCATGCGGAACCACCGGATCACTAAGCCCGACTTTCGTCCCTGCTCGACTTGTAGGTCTCGCAGTCAAGCTCCCTTGTGCCTTTACACTCTGCGAATGATTTCCAACCATTCTGAGGGAACCTTTGGGCGCCTCCGTTACTTTTTAGGAGGCGACCGCCCCAGTCAAACTGCCCACCTGACACTGTCTCCCACCCCGATGAGGGGTGCGGGTTAGAATTTCAATACAGCCAGGGTAGTATCCCACCGACGCCTCCACCGAAGCTAGCGCTCCGGCTTCTCAGGCTCCTACCTATCCTGTACAAGCTGTACCAAAATTCAATATCAGGCTACAGTAAAGCTCCACGGGGTCTTTCCGTCCTGTCGCGGGTAACCTGCATCTTCACAGGTACTATAATTTCACCGAGTCTCTCGTTGAGACAGTGCCCAGATCGTTACGCCTTTCGTGCGGGTCGGAACTTACCCGACAAGGAATTTCGCTACCTTAGGACCGTTATAGTTACGGCCGCCGTTTACTGGGGCTTCGATTCAGAGCTTCGCTTGCGCTAACCCCTCCTCTTAACCTTCCAGCACCGGGCAGGCGTCAGCCCCTATACTTCGCCTTGCGGCTTCGCAGAGACCTGTGTTTTTGCTAAACAGTCGCCTGGGCCTATTCACTGCGGCTCTTCGAGGCTATTCACCTCAAAAAGCACCCCTTCTCCCGAAGTTACGGGGTCATTTTGCCGAGTTCCTTAACGAGAGTTCTCTCGCTCACCTTAGGATTCTCTCCTCGCCTACCTGTGTCGGTTTGCGGTACGGGCACCTTTTATCTCGCTAGAGGCTTTTCTTGGCAGTGTGGAATCAGGAACTTCGGTACTAAATTTCCCTCGCTGTCACAGCTCAGCCTTATGTGAGAGGCGGATTTGCCTACCTCTCAGCCTAACTGCTTAGACGCGCATATCCAACAGCGCGCTTACCCTATCCTCCTGCGTCCCCCCATTGCTCAAACGATAAAGAGGTGGTACAGGAATATCAACCTGTTATCCATCGCCTACGCCTTTCGGCCTCGGCTTAGGTCCCGACTAACCCTGAGCGGACGAGCCTTCCTCAGGAAACCTTAGGCATTCGGTGGATGAGATTCTCACTCATCTTTCGCTACTCATACCGGCATTCTCACTTCTAAGCGCTCCACCAGTCCTTACGGTCTAGCTTCAACGCCCTTAGAACGCTCTCCTACCACTGACATCGTAGATGTCAATCCACAGCTTCGGTGATACGTTTAGCCCCGGTACATTTTCGGCGCAGAGTCACTCGACCAGTGAGCTATTACGCACTCTTTAAATGGTGGCTGCTTCTAAGCCAACATCCTGGTTGTCTAAGCAACTCCACATCCTTTTCCACTTAACGTATACTTTGGGACCTTAGCTGGTGGTCTGGGCTGTTTCCCTTTTGACTACGGATCTTATCACTCGCAGTCTGACTCCCACGGATAAGTCTTTGGCATTCGGAGTTTGTCTGAATTCGGTAACCCGATGAGGGCCCCTAGTCCAAACAGTGCTCTACCTCCAAGACTCTTACTACGTGAGGCTAGCCCTAAAGCTATTTCGGAGAGAACCAGCTATCTCCAAGTTCGATTGGAATTTCTCCGCTACCCACACCTCATCCCCGCACTTTTCAACGTGCGTGGGTTCGGGCCTCCATCCAGTGTTACCTGGACTTCACCCTGGACATGGGTAGATCACCTGGTTTCGGGTCTACGACCACATACTCAATTCGCCCTATTCAGACTCGCTTTCGCTGCGGCTCCGTCTCTTCAACTTAACCTTGCATGGGATCGTAACTCGCCGGTTCATTCTACAAAAGGCACGCCATCACCCATGAACGGGCTCTGACTACTTGTAGGCACACGGTTTCAGGAACTATTTCACTCCCCTTCCGGGGTGCTTTTCACCTTTCCCTCACGGTACTGGTTCACTATCGGTCACTAGGGAGTATTTAGCCTTGGGAGATGGTCCTCCCTGCTTCCGACCGGATTTCACGTGTCCGGCCGTACTCAGGATCCACTCAGGAGGGAACGAAGTTTCGACTACAGGGTTTTTACCTTCTCTGACGGACCTTTCCAGGTCGCTTCATCTACCCCGTTCCTTTGTAACTCCATGTTGAGTGTCCTACAACCCCAAGAGGCAAGCCTCTTGGTTTGGGCTATGTCCCGTTTCGCTCGCCGCTACTCAGGGAATCGCGTTTGCTTTCTCTTCCTCCGGGTACTTAGATGTTTCAGTTCCCCGGGTATGCCTTCCATACCCTATGTATTCAGGTAAAGATACTGTTCCATTACGAACAGTGGGTTCCCCCATTCGGAAATCTCCGGATCAAAGCTTACTTACAGCTCCCCGAAGCATATCGGTGTTAGTCCCGTCCTTCATCGGCTCCTAGTGCCAAGGCATTCACCGTGCGCCCTTTCTAACTTAACCTAAAAGGTTATTCTCTTAACTTCATAAGAGAGAAAACTAAAATGGCGATTACTCGATGTTTACTTTGCTTCTTCATTACGATTATCTAGTTTTCAAAGAACGATTGGTTTGAGAGAATTGTACTCTCAAAACTAAACAAACAAAGATCGCGAACAAACTGTTTTGTCTGGCTCATACGTCCAGTTTATTCCTTAGAAAGGAGGTGATCCAGCCGCACCTTCCGATACGGCTACCTTGTTACGACTTCACCCCAATCATCTGTCCCACCTTAGGCGGCTGGCTCCTTACGGTTACCCCACCGACTTCGGGTGTTACAAACTCTCGTGGTGTGACGGGCGGTGTGTACAAGGCCCGGGAACGTATTCACCGCGGCATGCTGATCCGCGATTACTAGCGATTCCGGCTTCATGCAGGCGAGTTGCAGCCTGCAATCCGAACTGAGAATGGTTTTATGGGATTGGCTAAACCTCGCGGTCTTGCAGCCCTTTGTACCATCCATTGTAGCACGTGTGTAGCCCAGGTCATAAGGGGCATGATGATTTGACGTCATCCCCACCTTCCTCCGGTTTGTCACCGGCAGTCACCTTAGAGTGCCCAACTGAATGCTGGCAACTAAGATCAAGGGTTGCGCTCGTTGCGGGACTTAACCCAACATCTCACGACACGAGCTGACGACAACCATGCACCACCTGTCACTCTGTCCCCCGAAGGGGAAAATCCTATCTCTAGGAGTGTCAGAGGATGTCAAGACCTGGTAAGGTTCTTCGCGTTGCTTCGAATTAAACCACATGCTCCACCGCTTGTGCGGGCCCCCGTCAATTCCTTTGAGTTTCAGCCTTGCGGCCGTACTCCCCAGGCGGAGTGCTTAATGCGTTAGCTGCAGCACTAAAGGGCGGAAACCCTCTAACACTTAGCACTCATCGTTTACGGCGTGGACTACCAGGGTATCTAATCCTGTTTGCTCCCCACGCTTTCGCGCCTCAGCGTCAGTTACAGACCAGAAAGCCGCCTTCGCCACTGGTGTTCCTCCACATCTCTACGCATTTCACCGCTACACGTGGAATTCCGCTTTCCTCTTCTGCACTCAAGTCCCCCAGTTTCCAATGACCCTCCACGGTTGAGCCGTGGGCTTTCACATCAGACTTAAAGGACCGCCTGCGCGCGCTTTACGCCCAATAATTCCGGACAACGCTTGCCACCTACGTATTACCGCGGCTGCTGGCACGTAGTTAGCCGTGGCTTTCTGGTTAGGTACCGTCAAGGTACCGGCAGTTACTCCGGTACTTGTTCTTCCCTAACAACAGAGCTTTACGACCCGAAGGCCTTCATCGCTCACGCGGCGTTGCTCCATCAGACTTTCGTCCATTGTGGAAGATTCCCTACTGCTGCCTCCCGTAGGAGTCTGGGCCGTGTCTCAGTCCCAGTGTGGCCGATCACCCTCTCAGGTCGGCTACGCATCGTCGCCTTGGTGAGCCGTTACCTCACCAACTAGCTAATGCGCCGCGGGCCCATCTGTAAGTGTCAGCCGAAACCGACTTTCAGCTTTTCCTCATGAGAGGAAAAGGATTATCCGGTATTAGCACCGGTTTCCCGGTGTTATCCCAGTCTTACAGGCAGGTTGCCCACGTGTTACTCACCCGTCCGCCGCTAGACTCCGAAGAGTCTCGCTCGACTTGCATGTATTAGGCACGCCGCCAGCGTTCGTCCTGAGCCAGGATCAAACTCTCCAAGAAAGTTGATTAGCTCATTTGTTACGTTGGCTCATGTTCTAACTATATATAATAGAAGAAACACGATTAATATTGTTTGTTTGCACGATTTTGTTTGTTTAGTTTTCAAAGAACAATTCATTATGCCAGAAGCGACACTTTTTATTATATCAACTCTTTATTATGATGTCAATATAATTTCTATATTTTTTATCAATCACTTTTAACGACTAAAGGTCCGTTTGACAAAAGCGACGTTTATTATTATATCAACCCTATATCACTATGTCAATATAATTTTTATCTCTTTTTCAATCATCTTTAACAATGAAAACCTGCTGTCAAAAGCGACTTCCTTATAGTATCACCCTCCTAATAATTATGCAACAAAAATTTTTTCTTTTTTTAAAAAGCTCTTACGGTTTTCTTTCCAATAATAAATAAACCAGGAGATTAGCATATCTCCTGGCTTTTCACTGGTCTTACCGATCTAATGATTCTTTTTTCCTTTACCTTTCCCTGGGTGCTTTTTCTTTTTCTCTTTTTGTTGTTTCTTTTCTTCCTTTTTTGGTTTCTGCGCATTTCTAATTCCCGCATTATTATTAGCAGGTTTCGCTTTGTTGATAATTGGTTTTGGTTTTGGCGGTACCTCTGCAGAAGTAACGCCTTTAATATACAGTTCATTATTTACTCGATAGACACTGCTTGGCTGCTGAAAACTCGATGCATCCGTTCCAAATGACTGCATCATGTTTTTGAACATATACTTCGCAATTGGTGTCGTCGTCGCGTCCATAAAGTTACCAGAGCCGTTTTGTGCGTATCCAGTCCAGACCGCCATGGTGTATTGCGGTGTATATCCTACGAACCAGCTATCATTCGTGGCTTTTTCTGGGTATCCAAATTTCGCCCGGGTCGGTGCGTCAAAATTCGTTGTCCCTGTCTTTCCTACCACATATAGCCCCGGAACGTTAGCCATTGCTCCGCCACCATTTGTTACAACGGAGCGCAACATATCAGTCACCATATACGCCGTATAATCCTGCATAACCCGTTTGGGTTTCTCCGTAAAATGAACGACTTTACCATTGGGCAGAACTACTTTTTGAACAAAATGAGGTTTATTATAGTTCCCTTTATTTCCAAATGCACTGTAAGCCCCTGCCATGGCTAATGGACTAACAGTATTGCTTCCAATCGCATAAGATTCGTATATTTGATTATTTTTAAAAGTAATACCGAGTTGTTGGGCAAAATGCTTTGCCTTTTCCATTCCAACCGCCCGTAGTGTAAGAAGAGCAGGAATATTATATGAGTTGTTTAGTGCATTCCGTATGGTCAGCATTCCATGATACTGATGATCCCAGTTGGAAATCGACTGTCCAGTTGAATACGACGTCGGCTGGTCATTAATCTGATGACCAGTGGACCATTTTAAATTTTCAATCGCTGGACCATAGTCAAAAATCGGTTTAAATGTCGATCCTGGCTGACGACGGAGATCGACCGCAAAGTTGTTACCTAGAAATTCAGCTTTATACTCGTTTCGCCCGCTCCCAATCGCCCGCACTTCTCCGGTTTTTGTATCTAAAAAGACAAAAGCCCCCTGGAAAGCAGCATTTGGATAGGCAATGATTTCATTGGTGTTCAACATTTTATCTGCATAATTCTGTGCATTTGGATCGAGGGTGGTATAGATAGATAATCCATCCTCACTGATGTCGACACCCTTCAGTTTCCTCTTTACCTCTTTTACAACGGCATCCAAAAACGCTTCGTAAGGAATCGTTTGTTGGTTGCTTTTTAGGACAAGTCCCTCAGTAACAGGAACTTTTGAAGCTTCCTTGTACTGTTTCTCCGTTATATACCCGTCTCTAAGCATCGAACGTAAGACGATATTTCGGCGATTTGTGGCCGCTTCTTTGTTTTCCGGCTTGGTTGGATCGTAATTATTCGGGCTCTGCGGCAGTCCGGCTATCAAAGCTGCCTGCGCGAGCGTCATTTTTTTCAAATCCTTTACTTCGATACCATAGTAACTCTTTGCGGCAGCAGCAACTCCGTAAGAACGGTTTCCAAGGTAGATTTTGTTTAAATACATCATTAAAATTTCGTGTTTGGAATATTTCTGTTCCAACTGATACGCCAAGTCCCATTCTTGGACTTTTCGCTTTAATGTTTTCTCAGGCGTCAAAAAGGAATTTTTAATCACTTGCTGAGTAATCGTACTACCGCCCTGTGATCCGAAATTTCCGGTTACATTGACAAAAATAGCCTTAGCAGTCCTTTTGATGTCGATCCCATGATGTTCATAAAAATGGGAATCTTCCGTGGCAATAAACGCCTGCTCCAGTACTTTTGGAAGTTGATCATAGGTAATTTTCGTTCGCTTTTCTTTCCCGTATTCATAAAGAAATTTTCCGTTTTTATCGTAAAATTTCGTTGAAAGTGGATCCACCAGCTTAGAATCATCCAAATTAGGCGAACCCTTAATCATAGAAGCGAACGTGATCGCTCCTGCTCCTGTTGAAACAAGTCCCAGCACGAGACAGACAATGATTATTTTTTTCAAAATCGATCCTTTTTTCTTCGGTTTTCGATTGCTTCTGTCTTGATTCTGTCTTGCCCTTTCCGCTCGCTTTCGTTCCTCACGAGATTGATAAGTCTCTTCTGTCATGCTTCTTCTCTCCCATGTAAATTTATGGTTTGGCAAAGTTGATATGATGTAAATGAAAGTATGATCAGCTAATTATAGGACTTCGTAAGCGGGGTTAATTTTATGAGGGGAACACGCAAAAAATAAGCCTTAGTGACGGTTCTCCTGGCTCCAATGAGACTTGTGGTGACCACCAGAACCGGGTTTCCCGGCCAGGAGACTCATACATATTACAGGTAATTTATGGGGAAGTTATCCTATATTATTTATACGTTGGAGGTAAATTATGGAGGCAAAGGGAATCCAGATGAGGTTAACTGCTGGTGAAATGGCTCAACTTTGGGCTCAATACTTAAATGATAGCGCAAGCATTTGTATCCTTACTTATTTTTTAGAAAAAGTGGAGGATGATGAAATTAAGCCGGTTATTAAATATGCCCTAGAGTTATCTGCATCACATGTTCAAACGATTACAGCTATTTTAACTGAGGAAAAGAATATTGTTCCGCACGGTTTCCGCATTGGAGAAGATGTAGATTTAACTGCACCTAGACTTTACTCTGACGCATTTGTGCTCAATTTTATTCACCAAATGTCGAAGGTCGGACTTACTTTATATGGAGCCGCTCTAGCAGCATCAGTAAGAAATGACATTAAAGCTTATTACATGGACTGTCTTACTGAAACCATGGGATTATATAAACAGTCAACAGAATTATTATTATCCAAAGGGCTGTTTATCAGGTCTCCGAACCTGCCAAATTTAGAGAAGGTTGAATTTGTGAAAAAGCAATGGTTTATGTTGGATGTAATTGGAGAAAAAAGACCATTAATTGCAGCGGAAGTTGATAATTTATTTGCGAATATGCAAAGAAATGCTCTCGGAGTTGCTACGCTAACTGGATTTAGTCAGGTTGCACAGGACAAGGATGTTAAAAAATTCTTTCTAAAGGGTTTAGAAATTGGGAATAAACACATTAGATTATTTAGAGCAAAGTTAGAGGAAAGTAAACTCCCTGCACCGATGGGGTGGGATGGGGAAATAACAAACAGTACCACACGTACATTTTCTGATAAACTCATGATGTACTTTACCACTGGTTTAATTGCTATGAGTGTTGGCTATTACGGTACAGGTATCAGTGTAAGTCCCAGAGGAGATCTGGCTTCACTGTATAACAGGCTATCCGTAGAGGTTCAAATGTATGCAGAAGATGGGGCCAATATCATGATAAAAAATCGCTGGATGGAGCAGCCTCCAATGGCATCCGATCGAGATGAGTTAATAAGACGAAAGAATAAATAGTGAAAATATAGTATCCAGATAAAAAGAGAAGCACCAGCCTAATTGGCGGTGCTTCTCTTCATATATTAAAATGCGGCCACTTTCTCTTTTTCACCTTTTAACTTTTCGAGTTCCTTAGTGAGCTCTTCCTCGCTTACATAGCTATTGTATGCCGCGTCAAACTGAGCTAACGGAGCTGCAAACTGATCGTTATCTGATGTATAGAATAGTAATAGAGATTCGTGAAAACTTGGTGAAAAGGAGAAACTATTTTAAAAAAAGGGACGGTTCTAATAGCTCCAAAGAAATTCAGCCGGCCACCAGACCTGACCTCATGTTTCCTACTGTATCCAAATATCTTAATCTTTGAATGTATGAGTATTTCTGCCTATAGGTTGTGTCTTTCTTACCAAAAAAAGGAATAAAAAGAGGGATTAGAGGAGGTTTGAAGAAATTATTATTATATAACATATTTATTTCTTGGGGGAAATGGCGCCATGAGACAAAGCCGACAATATAAATCTCCATATGCAGCAATGTTATGGTCATGTGTATTACCAGGATTCGGGCAATTTTACAATAAGGATTATATAGTTGGAGCTGTGTTGATCGGCATGGAATTTGTCGTGAATTTGAACTCAAATCTAAACCTATCTTTAATCAACTCCTTTATCGGGGATATACATTCTGCCCACCACGTAATTGATTATAGATGGGCACTATTTTACCCCTCCCTGTACGGTTATGCGATTTGGCAGGCATTTAATGCAGCAATCACCAATAATCATAAGATGATTGGTAAAGATGCGGACCAACGGACATATTTGTCAGGCTTCTTTATCGGAATGGTATTAGGCATGGATTTCGGATTATTTTGGCATGACACTAGCTTGATCAGACATTATTCCGTTATTAGATTTTTAGATTTCCCTGTCTTTAACGGACTCGCATTTGGATTGTTAATTGGAATCATGGGGCATATCATGGAAATTAAAGTGTATCGAAAACAAAAAGAGCATCTGATAACAGGTAAAAAATAGGGGCCAAATAGGACAGTTCCTTTATAGTGTCTTCCTCCCCTATACTAAGAAGCGACCTCCATTTACCATTTCTCGCCTCTATAACCCTTATTGGCTACCGTTCCTTCTCATTTTTTGTAGTTTCGGGCGTCTATACCCCTTATTGACTACCTTCCCTTATCTTTTTTCATAGTTTCGGGCGTCTATACCCCTTATTGACTACCTCCCTTTCGCTTTTTTCATAGTTTCGGTCACCTATACCTCCTATTGGCTACCGTTCTTTCTCTTTTTTCATCGCCTCAGTCGTCAATAAAGAACCATATTACTGTGTGCCTCAATGTACAAATTATCTAGTTTCTTTATTCCCGATAACGTGTTTTCTAACGGTTTGCCTATATCCTCTAATTCCTGTTCAGGAGTCGCTCCAAGATATGGAACCTGAACGATAATATAAGGAATGTCGACATTCGGCATCGATTCCATCTTCATCGTTTTGACTGAATAAACTCCCCCAGCAATCACCATCAACATGGCAATAAAAATAACCCCCGCATTCTTCAACGAAAACTTAATCCACGATTTCATTTTTCTTTTCCCCTCCGTAATCTAAGTACTTTCTCAGTTTAACTACTTCCCCAACCTACTAAACTCGTTTTCTGGTTCTTTTTACCTTTTTTATTATAAGATTTCCATCTCACTGCGAACATCGGGCAGTTACTGTAATCTCGACTAAGACCTAAGGCTTAGATAATGTTCTGGTGTCAGGCACCGAAATTGATTAAAATGGTAAATTTCTAGTAAAATCTACTTAGTTGAAAAGTTTGGTTGGGTTGAGCATTTTGAGAATGAGCCGTAGGGAGAAGGAGTTAGAGAAAAACAGAATGAATATGTTTAGGAAGTTGTCTGATGGGGTATTAGCGCTGCTGATTTCCATCCTGCTTTATGCGGGATTTTTTGCGATAGTTTCACAGAGTCCTGGGGATGAAATGAATAATAGTTTGATCGCCATGGCAGCCTTTGTTGCAATGACGTTTTTTATAAACTTTCCGGTGTGTTGGTGGATTATCAAACGGATCATTAAGGCTAGTCGAGGGAAGAATCATTGAAACAAAATGAAGCCCAGTTCCGATTGGAACTAGGCTTTTATGTTTAATAGAGTTACACAAGCATTCATGTGGAAAAATAAACAGTGGACAATTCTTCATCACAACAAAAAAGAACAACCCAATTGAGTTGTTCTTAAAATTGCCTGGCAACGTCCTACTCTCACAGGGACGCGTGTCCCAACTACCATCGGCGCTGAGAAGCTTAACTTCCGTGTTCGGTATGGGAACGGGTGTGACCTTCTCGCCATTGCTGCCAGACTATAAAATTTGAGGTTTCATTCCCTCAAAACTAGATAATGCTGAAGAAGTTTGTAAACTTGAGTTCACCTTATAATATGGTTAAGTCCTCGAACGATTAGTATCAGTCAGCTCCACATGTTACCACGCTTCCACCTCTGACCTATCAACCTGATCATCTTTCAGGGTTCTTACTAGCTTGCGCTATGGGAAATCTCATCTTGAGGGGGGCTTCATGCTTAGATGCTTTCAGCACTTATCCCGTCCGCACATAGCTACCCAGCGATGCTCTTGGCAGAACAACTGGTACACCAGCGGTGCGTCCATCCCGGTCCTCTCGTACTAAGGACAGCTCCTCTCAAATTTCCTGCGCCCACGACGGATAGGGACCGAACTGTCTCACGACGTTCTGAACCCAGCTCGCGTACCGCTTTAATGGGCGAACAGCCCAACCCTTGGGACCGACTACAGCCCCAGGATGCGATGAGCCGACATCGAGGTGCCAAACCTCCCCGTCGATGTGGACTCTTGGGGGAGATAAGCCTGTTATCCCCGGGGTAGCTTTTATCCGTTGAGCGATGGCCCTTCCATGCGGAACCACCGGATCACTAAGCCCGACTTTCGTCCCTGCTCGACTTGTAGGTCTCGCAGTCAAGCTCCCTTGTGCCTTTACACTCTGCGAATGATTTCCAACCATTCTGAGGGAACCTTTGGGCGCCTCCGTTACTTTTTAGGAGGCGACCGCCCCAGTCAAACTGCCCACCTGACACTGTCTCCCACCCCGATCAGGGGTGCGGGTTAGAATTTCAATACAGCCAGGGTAGTATCCCACCGACGCCTCCACCGAAGCTAGCGCTCCGGCTTCTCAGGCTCCTACCTATCCTGTACAAGCTGTACCAAAATTCAATATCAGGCTACAGTAAAGCTCCACGGGGTCTTTCCGTCCTGTCGCGGGTAACCTGCATCTTCACAGGTACTATAATTTCACCGAGTCTCTCGTTGAGACAGTGCCCAGATCGTTACGCCTTTCGTGCGGGTCGGAACTTACCCGACAAGGAATTTCGCTACCTTAGGACCGTTATAGTTACGGCCGCCGTTTACTGGGGCTTCGATTCAGAGCTTCGCGTGAGCTAACCCCTCCTCTTAACCTTCCAGCACCGGGCAGGCGTCAGCCCCTATACTTCGCCTTGCGGCTTCGCAGAGACCTGTGTTTTTGCTAAACAGTCGCCTGGGCCTATTCACTGCGGCTCTTCGAGGCTATTCACCTCAAAAAGCACCCCTTCTCCCGAAGTTACGGGGTCATTTTGCCGAGTTCCTTAACGAGAGTTCTCTCGCTCACCTTAGGATTCTCTCCTCGCCTACCTGTGTCGGTTTGCGGTACGGGCACCTTTTATCTCGCTAGAGGCTTTTCTTGGCAGTGTGGAATCAGGAACTTCGGTACTAAATTTCCCTCGCTGTCACAGCTCAGCCTTATATGAGAGGCGGATTTGCCTACCTCTCAGCCTAACTGCTTAGACGCGCATATCCAACAGCGCGCTTACCCTATCCTCCTGCGTCCCCCCGTTGCTCAAACGATAAAGAGGTGGTACAGGAATATCAACCTGTTATCCATCGCCTACGCCTTTCGGCCTCGGCTTAGGTCCCGACTAACCCTGAGCGGACGAGCCTTCCTCAGGAAACCTTAGGCATTCGGTGGATGAGATTCTCACTCATCTTTCGCTACTCATACCGGCATTCTCACTTCTAAGCGCTCCACCAGTCCTTACGGTCTAGCTTCAACGCCCTTAGAACGCTCTCCTACCACTGACATCGTAGATGTCAATCCACAGCTTCGGTGATACGTTTAGCCCCGGTACATTTTCGGCGCAGAGTCACTCGACCAGTGAGCTATTACGCACTCTTTAAATGGTGGCTGCTTCTAAGCCAACATCCTGGTTGTCTAAGCAACTCCACATCCTTTTCCACTTAACGTATACTTTGGGACCTTAGCTGGTGGTCTGGGCTGTTTCCCTTTTGACTACGGATCTTATCACTCGCAGTCTGACTCCCACGGATAAGTCTTTGGCATTCGGAGTTTGTCTGAATTCGGTAACCCGATGAGGGCCCCTAGTCCAAACAGTGCTCTACCTCCAAGACTCTTACTACGTGAGGCTAGCCCTAAAGCTATTTCGGAGAGAACCAGCTATCTCCAAGTTCGATTGGAATTTCTCCGCTACCCACACCTCATCCCCGCACTTTTCAACGTGCGTGGGTTCGGGCCTCCATCCAGTGTTACCTGGACTTCACCCTGGACATGGGTAGATCACCTGGTTTCGGGTCTACGACCACATACTCATACGCCCTATTCAGACTCGCTTTCGCTGCGGCTCCGTCTCTTCAACTTAACCTTGCATGGGATCGTAACTCGCCGGTTCATTCTACAAAAGGCACGCCATCACCCATGAACGGGCTCTGACTACTTGTAGGCACACGGTTTCAGGAACTATTTCACTCCCCTTCCGGGGTGCTTTTCACCTTTCCCTCACGGTACTGGTTCACTATCGGTCACTAGGGAGTATTTAGCCTTGGGAGATGGTCCTCCCTGCTTCCGACCGGATTTCACGTGTCCGGCCGTACTCAGGATCCACTCAGGAGGGAACGAAGTTTCGACTACAGGGTTTTTACCTTCTTTGACGGACCTTTCCAGGTCGCTTCATCTACCCCGTTCCTTTGTAACTCCATGTTGAGTGTCCTACAACCCCAAGAGGCAAGCCTCTTGGTTTGGGCTATGTCCCGTTTCGCTCGCCGCTACTCAGGGAATCGCGTTTGCTTTCTCTTCCTCCGGGTACTTAGATGTTTCAGTTCCCCGGGTATGCCTTCCATACCCTATGTATTCAGGTAAAGATACTGTTCCATTACGAACAGTGGGTTCCCCCATTCGGAAATCTCCGGATCAAAGCTTACTTACAGCTCCCCGAAGCATATCGGTGTTAGTCCCGTCCTTCATCGGCTCCTAGTGCCAAGGCATTCACCGTGCGCCCTTTCTAACTTAACCTAAAAGGTTATTCTCTTAACTTCATAAGAGAGAAAACTAAAATGGCGATTACTCGATGTTTACTTTGCTTCTTCATTACGATTATCTAGTTTTCAAAGAACGATTAGTTTGAGAGAATTGCACTCTCAAAACTAAACAAACAAGAATCAATGCACAAACTGTTTTGTCTGGCTCACAGGTCCAGCTTATATCCTTAGAAAGGAGGTGATCCAGCCGCACCTTCCGATACGGCTACCTTGTTACGACTTCACCCCAATCATCTGTCCCACCTTAGGCGGCTGGCTCCTTACGGTTACCCCACCGACTTCGGGTGTTACAAACTCTCGTGGTGTGACGGGCGGTGTGTACAAGGCCCGGGAACGTATTCACCGCGGCATGCTGATCCGCGATTACTAGCGATTCCGGCTTCATGCAGGCGAGTTGCAGCCTGCAATCCGAACTGAGAATGGTTTTATGGGATTGGCTAAACCTCGCGGTCTTGCAGCCCTTTGTACCATCCATTGTAGCACGTGTGTAGCCCAGGTCATAAGGGGCATGATGATTTGACGTCATCCCCACCTTCCTCCGGTTTGTCACCGGCAGTCACCTTAGAGTGCCCAACTAAATGCTGGCAACTAAGATCAAGGGTTGCGCTCGTTGCGGGACTTAACCCAACATCTCACGACACGAGCTGACGACAACCATGCACCACCTGTCACTCTGTCCCCCGAAGGGGAAAATCCTATCTCTAGGAGTGTCAGAGGATGTCAAGACCTGGTAAGGTTCTTCGCGTTGCTTCGAATTAAACCACATGCTCCACCGCTTGTGCGGGCCCCCGTCAATTCCTTTGAGTTTCAGCCTTGCGGCCGTACTCCCCAGGCGGAGTGCTTAATGCGTTAGCTGCAGCACTAAAGGGCGGAAACCCTCTAACACTTAGCACTCATCGTTTACGGCGTGGACTACCAGGGTATCTAATCCTGTTTGCTCCCCACGCTTTCGCGCCTCAGCGTCAGTTACAGACCAGAAAGCCGCCTTCGCCACTGGTGTTCCTCCACATCTCTACGCATTTCACCGCTACACGTGGAATTCCGCTTTCCTCTTCTGCACTCAAGTCCCCCAGTTTCCAATGACCCTCCACGGTTGAGCCGTGGGCTTTCACATCAGACTTAAAGGACCGCCTGCGCGCGCTTTACGCCCAATAATTCCGGACAACGCTTGCCACCTACGTATTACCGCGGCTGCTGGCACGTAGTTAGCCGTGGCTTTCTGGTTAGGTACCGTCAAGGTACCGGCAGTTATTCCGGTACTTGTTCTTCCCTAACAACAGAGCTTTACGACCCGAAGGCCTTCATCGCTCACGCGGCGTTGCTCCATCAGACTCTCGTCCATTGTGGAAGATTCCCTACTGCTGCCTCCCGTAGGAGTCTGGGCCGTGTCTCAGTCCCAGTGTGGCCGATCACCCTCTCAGGTCGGCTACGCATCGTCGCCTTGGTGAGCCGTTACCTCACCAACTAGCTAATGCGCCGCGGGCCCATCTGTAAGTGTCAGTCGAAACCGACTTTCAGCTTTTCCTCATGAGAGGAAAAGGATTATCCGGTATTAGCACCGGTTTCCCGGTGTTATCCCAGTCTTACAGGCAGGTTGCCCACGTGTTACTCACCCGTCCGCCGCTAGACTCCGAAGAGTCTCGCTCGACTTGCATGTATTAGGCACGCCGCCAGCGTTCGTCCTGAGCCAGGATCAAACTCTCCAAGAAAGTTGATTAGCTCATTTGTTACGTTGGCTCGTGTTCTACTATATTAATAGAAGAAACACGATTAATATTGTTTGTTTGCACGATCTTGTTTGTTTAGTTTTCAAAGAACAATGTGTTCGCCAGAAACGACATTTATTATTATATCAACCCTCTATCATTATGTCAATATAATTTTTTAACTTTTTTCGCTGTCACTTTTAACTACTAAGCCTTCCGTTAAAAGCAACTTTATTATAATAACACCTTCATTTACATTTTGCAACAAGCAGTTTAAATTTTTCTACTGATTTATGGTCAACATTATTCTAGGAAAAATATTCATATAATTTCCTTCAGATCTTCTCTTAGAATTCCATGACTATCACCCCCTTTCCTAATAATGAGAGTAAAATACAAAAAGCCAAGGAATTAACCCTTGGCTCATTGATTAGATTTAATGTTTTACAACTACAATCGTTCTCTTTGCACTCTTATTACCTGCCTTATCCTTTGCAGTTACAGCAAGTGTTGTTCCTTTTTTCTGTGCTTTGATTTTTACTGAGTAGTTTCCTTTTGAATCAGCTTTAGCTGAGCCAAGGGTTTTGCTTCCTACTTTCACGGTAACTCTTGAGTTGGCTTCAGCTTTCCCTTTTACTTTTTTATCGTTATCATCTACTTTATAAACAGTTGGCTTTTTCGGTGGAATTACATCTGCAACCGTTACCGAAGCACTTGAACTTACATTCCCCGCACGATCTTTAGCACTAACGGTTAATTTCGCCCCTGCTTTTTGAACAGCGATCTTAACAGAAAACGCTCCATTAGATGCTGCTTTCGCCGTTCCTAATACTTTGCTTCCGTTTTTAACCGTAACGGTAGAGCCGGCCTCTGCTTTTCCAGTTACGACTTTGTCATTATTATCAACCTTTTTCACAACAGGTTTGCTTGGGGCAACAACATCTGCAACCGTCACGGTTACACTTGCACTAACATTTCCGGAGCTATCTTTAGCTGTGATGGCTAACTTTGTGCCCGCTTTTTGAACAGCGATCTTTGCTGAGAAAACTCCATTAGACGCTGTTTTTGCAGTTGCTAGTACTGCATTACCACTCTTTACCGTAATGGTAGATCCAGACTCCGCCTTTCCAGTCACAACTGTATCATTGTTATCAACCTTGTTTACACTCGGCTTATTGGGCGCAACGTTGTCCACAAATCCAGTTACAATTGCATATAAATCTTCTTCCGTATTATCGTCATATTGGTCGTTATCTTGGTCTAGAACACCCACATAGTATGTACCACCTTTAGCTTGGTACGCCTGGTACTCATACCCTTCCTCATCAACTTCAGAACCTAAATATACTAATTTATCATTCTCAACAAAATCCTTTTGCACTGCAGCGAATCCTAGCTCAATCGCACTTGAGTTAGCACCGCCAGCTACTAATAAAATTCCATCCCTAGGCACAACCACCTTATGAAAATCTACATCATACAATGGAAGTAATTGACCAATCATTGGTTTTTCATAGGAAGTAGCGTCAGCAGAAACAAAATCATTGTTGGGCTCCAACTCAAGCAAATAATCTTCACTACTAGTAATACCGCTACTTTCAGCGCCAAATTTATGAAAACTTTTTGCTGAATAAGATGGAGAACCTTTTACTTCCTTTTGAAGTTGATTTAACGCATGTGAATCAATGATACCTTGTTGAAGTGGCTTATCAACCTGACGTTCAATGAATTTCTTTGAAAAATCATACTCGTTTCCTTCTGCCTTAACAGTACCCATAGACGAACTTGAAACTAATAACCCGACGGCAACCAACGATAAGAACCCTTTATTACGCACAAAATCCCTCCGGTAATTCATTATAAAGAACACTAAGCTATACCTATACTACTACATACCTCCCGGCAAGACCATTAGATTCGATAGGCATTTTTCTACAAAAAAATAACCAACCGTACCGTAAAATAATATAACTACACAGCACTTAATGGCATAAAGACTAACTCGGACAGGATAAGATAACTCTTTTTTGCAGCATAATAACTAATCTAGTAAATCCAAATCTAGTAATAATGTCGATAGGTGTCTTCTTTGAAGGGATTATGTTATGTAAATTAACTAGAATAATTCTGAATTTTTTGTTAAGTTAAAACTATCCATTACTAACAGGGGGGAATGAAGTGACAAAAGCATCTATCATAATTGGGATTATTTTAGCAGTTTTAATAGGCGTAAAATACGGAGGATTTAATTTCAGCGACAATAAGGCCGCATCTGAAGAAAAACAAGAGAAAGTAGAAGCGAAAGCTGTTCAAGATAATGTCAAAAAAGAGAAGGAAAAGGAGAAAAAGAAAGCAGACAAGCAGCAGACAGCTAAAATTGGCGGAGTTCAATATGATATTGGGATTGATGACAGTAGTTCACAAGAAGCGGTGATCGATGTGATGCACAAAATGACACATCAAAAAGTGAAAGCAAAAGAAAAATGGGGGGCCATTCCGATGATTCCCGATACGATTAACCAAGTTTATACCATTGTGGAGAACAGTGAATTCGCGCAAAAAGCTGATTTACTAGCCATTTTAGTTAATTGGAAAAAGGGCATTTTTTCTGAAATAGATGATGACCACAACTACTTCTGGACCTACCAAGGCGGGACAGTCGGCAAAGCTTATGGAATCATGAGCCAGTCAGAAGAAGAAACGTTCATCCGGAATAACTTTAAAGAAGAAGATCTTGTAAGTGAAGCAAGCTCCCAATAATAATGGGAGCTGTTATTTCGCCTATTATTCCTACCGGTTTATCTTTTGGTAGACTCAGTAGCTATTAAATTGGGAGTTAATTCCCTCTCTCCTACTTATAAAACTTGCTCCTCTTCAACAAAAAAAGAACCACAGGGTCCTTTATCAATAGATATTCTTACTTGGTTTACCACATCTGATGCATTTACTAGTGTAATAACTGTACTTATGTCGTCTGCGAAAGAAACACAGAATGGATTTAAAACTCAAATAGAACCACTCCTTCTGAATGATAAATCAGGCTGTCCAGCCATCATAGTTCCATCTTTGATCAGTGACTTAGCTTCTCTACTTTTCAAGAGGTTTGCCTTTCACAGGTGGAATAATTATCTAATTTAATATTAGCACTCTTATAGTATTTTCAGAAGACTAACATTTCGACTGCAATCGACAAAATTATTAGAAATGTTAGTCTCTTCACAGATCAAATGCCACAAGTGTTGTCTTCAAAAAAATCCCACTTGAGCATTCCGAAATGGAATGATTTATAATGAACAAAACAGCAGGATGAAACACAGGCCAACGGCCAAAAAAATCGAACAAAATAAATTCGAAATCGGAGGATATACGGACATGAGAAAACTCGTATTGTTCATGCATGTGTCGCTGGACGGGTACGCGTCGGATTCTAACGGAGGACTCGATTGGATTCCGTACGACGAGGAATTAGAGAAATACGCCGAGGAAATTGTAGCCGAAGTCGGAGCTCCCGTTTATGGACGGACGACGTATCGGATGATGGAGAGCTACTGGCCCTCGATGCTGGACAATCCAAATGCGTCGAAGCACGATCTGGAGCATGCCAAATGGCTGCAGGAAGTGAAGAAAATCGTTATATCAGGTACGATGGACAAAGTGGATTGGAACAATACGATGCTGATCAAGGAAAATATCGCAGAGGAAATCAAGGTACTCAAGGAGCAGCCTGGCAAAGATCTTGTTATCTTTGGCAGCCCAGGAGCGGCGAAGACGCTGCTGGAGCTCGGCCTGATCGACGAATTCCTTCTTACCATTTGTCCGGTTGTCCTGGGCGGCGGGAAATCGGTATTCGACGGAGGCAGTGAGAAAATCAGGCTCAAGCTGCTGTCCAGCCGAACGCTCAATTCGGGCATTATCGCGACCCGATATGGGGTCGAGAAATAGCCGCACAAGGTTTTCCTCTAAAGGGTAAGACAGTCATATATATTAACATAGACTTTGTTAAAAATGGGATGGCTACTGCGATCCCTTTCTTATTGACCAACAAAGCAGATCAATAAAATAACGAATGTCCCTCCTACAGGTGGAGGGACATTCGTTATTTTTGCTTTGCAATCTCAGCTCTATTAGGGGCTAGTGGCGGCTGTTCTAACCATTTATTCTCTACCATAAGATTAAACCATTTCTTGGTGCCCGTTAGATTGCCAAGAATAAAGCTTTCGTAGGTTGTAACAAGGTCTGTTCGCATAGAAGAGGCTAACCCTGCCCCGTAATAGTTTTGTGCTGCTTGGAAGAAGAAGCCTACATGATACAACATTAATTTATCAGAAAAAGGAGAGACTGTTGATGTAGTTACCTCTGTTTCCCACGATTTTGGAACTGGTAAATTATCTGCTTGCAGAATTTTAGACAAGGTTTTTATACGTTTATCAGCCACTTCCACAGCATACGTGAAAAAATTCCTTAATTCCTTTGTTTGAGCCACTTGACTAAATCCAATACCAAGTGTTTTAGCCATAATGCTTTTCTTAATGTTTAATGAAATACTTATCATTTCTATTGCAGATAATCGTCTTTCTTTTCCGAAAAGCCCGTCTGAAAAATCTGTGCTAGAAATAAATTCAGGTTCCTCTGCAGGATAAAAGAAAGGATCTCTTTGAAAATCCCCTTTTTCAAGTAATAAATCAATTGTATTATGATACAATCTTTTTGCATCGTTATCACAACGATCGTAAAAATCTCTAAGTTCTTTTCTTACAGAAACACTAAATGCAGTGGTATGCCCTAACAATCCGTGCAATGTCATAATATGTAAATAATTCAAACAATAGATATCAGAATAAAGTCTCCCTGCTCCTTCATTCAGATCGGATTCAGTAAATCCAATGGGAACGGGAAATCCTTCTTTTTCTAAAAAGCCTTTTATGGCTGTCTTCTGTTTTTCGAAAGTCTTGATAGCATCCTCAAAAATATTCTTTATTGATTCATCTTCAATAATAGTGAACATATATCTATTTACTACATCTGTCATTGTACCATTTACATACTCCCCCCATAGCGTTCCTATTTCGGAAGATGTCAGTTTAATCTTATCCTGTTCCATATTATCACCTCCTTGTTATTATTTACTGATTCAAAAGGAGTTATGAAAATTATCCAAACCATAACATTTAATAGAAATGATGATTTTTCTAAAAAAGGACTGTACAATTTTCTATTTTTTATTTATACTGTATTATAACAACAGAAACATTTAAGAACTGTATTAATAAAGGGGGATTTACAATGTTAATGAGTCCAGTTGAATTTTTTCGCAATTTGCCAAAGAAGGAATGCACAGAATGCGGGAAGCATATGCAAGAGCAAGCAGAAAGTTACATGATGGACTGTGAACAATGTTTATCCAAAAAAGAAAAGTAAAGTTTGTTAACCCTCCAGCATTGCTGGGGGGATTTTTACTTTCATAACCATGATATGTTGTGAAGATTTGCACTTACATCTAAAGGGGAAGGTTAATGCAAGAAAAGTTGTGTATCGTTTACACAACTTTTCTTCGATACTGCCATAGAGCAATAACCTTCAGCAGTCCAAACCTTTTTAATAATCTATGGAGAAAATAAACTAGTAATCCTATCATTCGTATATAATATACAGATATCAAAATAGTACCAAAAGTACATAAATTAGCTGCAATATTTGTGAAAAAATGAACTAAACGAACGGGTGCAAGAATTCAAGATCATAATGAGTTACGGCGGCAGCTCATTTTCTTATTATGCTAACTGGGCAGTTTAGTTTAATAAGATACCCTCCGTCTGTTTAATTGAGTGCCATCTCATGTTATAATGAGTAACTTAGGATAATTACTACTTTTTCTTATAATTGAACGGATGCCAAGAAAAGCCTCCGCATGGCGATAAAATATGGAGGTGTAAGAGAATGAATAAACGGTGGACGATTGGTAAAATTAAAGAATTTGTTGAAAACAATTCGGAAAGTAAGTTGCTAACGACGGATTATAACGGTTTTTCTCAAAAGTTACTATTTAAATGTGCATGTGGTAGCAACTTTGAAAAAACTTTAACGAAATTTAAAAATAATAACCAACGTAAATGTGACGTGTGCCAACCGCCAAAAGCGGCACGATAAAGTATAGGGAATAAACGAAGTGCCAATTTCTAAGTTGGCACTTTGTTTATTTTATGAGGAGAGTGGATTTCACTAAAGTGGAGGTTTAGTCGAATTTTCAATCTTAAACTAACAGGTGCAAGAGTGAATACAGCAACGCAGTCGAGATGTGTTGCTGTTTATAGATTCACAAGGGGTTTATTGGCTTTGTGGGTTATAAAGGTTCACAATTTCTAAATCTCATAAAATTCTATGCCCATCTTGGCTTACTGTATAACTTGAAGAACCCTATGATACTTCATCCCCATAAAAAAAAGCATCCAATTATTCGGATGCATACTTAATTATTCCTTGTAAATAAACTGAGTATTCTCTCTGTACATATTCTCTTAATTTAATTCTTTTTTCTGTTTCTAATACTCTAACCAATTCTTGAATCTTTTTTTCATTTTCTTTTGTAGTAGGAATCTCTAATGAAAACAAATTACCTCGACTACTATTTAGTAATTTTTTTAATAACTCAACTTTATTCATTGGATAATCCCCTTTATCTACTATATTCGACATAAAGGCGACTTTTTCCTTGGAATGAGGTAGCTCTTTTTTTATTAGCTTTTTTTATAACTACCTTCTACCAATCTAATCATATCACGCCCTGATATCATTTCTGTTTCATGATAACCTTCTTCATCACGTAAACTCAAGTACCAGCTGCTATCTTTATCTTCATTTAACCTATATAACTTATTGGTAAAAACATTTATATAAAAATCTCCATTTCTTAGCCTCATACTATCCCCCTCTCTAATGTATATAAACTGTATTATGCCCAAGATACTGACCTAGAGCCATTAGACATATACAATAAAAATGGATATATAGGGAAAATGGGTGAAAATCAGGCGGTAGGGACAGAGCATGGATAGTTGTGTAAAGTAAGAAGTGCGGGTAACGAAACTTTCCTTATTCAGCTACCATGAAAGTACAAAACAATGAAAACTTAAAAAAGTCAATACTTAAACAGAGAATGGTTTATTTAAAAACAAAACCATCCTATTATGGATGGTTAAGGAAAATGGACCTAATTTTTTCATATAATATCATATTATGATCTTCAGAAAATGAATCTGGGTTGATTAATCATATTTGAGAAAAGCACACTTACAATTTAGCTGTTTGTACTGAGGTTCTTCACTTTGAATTTCTTGAAGACGTGGTTCAAGTCTATCAAGAACTTGTTGTGTTTGTTGTGCTGCCTGTTGATAAAGCTAATAATTTACCGGATTGTGGGGGATGTACTTAAATGAATAGTTGCAAGAGCTAAAGTTTCGGCTGCCATTTTGGCGCCAGTGTTTATTGAGCTAACAGAGAAGGTTACTTGAAGAAGATATTCCTTATGTTGCACTGATATTTTGTCCAATACATATACATAGTGTTAATTGAGTTGCCTTTTTAAGGAGGAGGAAAAGTTCAAATGTATGAAAATTATTATCATAACAACCCTACACCAATGTATAGACAAAGAATTACGATGCAGCAAGCCCAAGAAATTGCCCTTAAACGTGTTCCTGGAAAAGTTCAACACGTTGATATGGATTTAGAAAATGGTGTTTTAGTATATGAAGTGTTCATCTTAACATCTGATAACAGAATATTCGAAGTTGAGATTCTTGCAAAAACAGGAAGAATTTTAAAAGTCGAACAAGAAAATGATTTTGATTAATACAACCAATTTCTTGAACTTTATGGATGTGAATTTAACAAGGCATCCTTTTTTTTATTTGATTAACGAAGCAGATTGTGAAGATCCGGCTGCCTTTCCTGGTGCAGTTTTTCTTGTTGAACTAAAATAACAGGTAGATTTAATGCAATCAAAAAATGTAGATGATCTTTATGTTAAAATCTTTGTGAATGATTTAAAGGAGATTTTCACATGAATTTTTTTAAAAATACCTTATCTTATTTGTTTGTGTTACCTGCCATCTTAATAGGAACTTTTGCAATGGTTTCAAATGGTGTGTCACCAAGCATTTGGATTCAAAACATACTGATCTGGTTATTGGGTACCTTTTTGGGTTCGATTTATTTAATGCGTAATAAGGAAAAAAGATTAAGTAAAGGCAATTTTCTTCCAACCGTTGTAATAATAGCTTTATTAGTTTTTCCCTTCTTCTTTAACGGTTCCGACGGGATCCATCGCTGGTTAACTTTTGGACCCATTAATGTATATATAGCAAGTATTATTTTGCCACTATTAATTATTCAGCTATGGAAATTAACATTAAACCACCATGAAATCTATTCAATAGGATTTTACTTTATCACCTTAATTATATTGTTATTTCATCCAGATGCAGGTCAATTAACCACATTTGATGTGCAACGACTATTATTTTGTGGAAAAAGAATCGTCAATGGAATATAAAGTTTGTAAGTCTTATTCTTTCTGTCGCCTTTGTTATCCTGTCGTGGATTTTTCTCGACGATTTAGCGCCCGTTCCTTATGTAGAAGATATCATCTTTTTAGTGGCAGACCTTGGCATTGTCTGGTTCGTTATAGGTATTTTGTCTTTACTATTATTATTAAGCCCATTCTTTTTTTACGGTAAAAGAAATATCATATCCTTAACGTTAGGAGTTTATTTCTTAATGGCGATGATTGTAACTTTAATTGGTCATTTCCCATTACCCATCATGGGATATGGAATATCACCGATCATCGGTTACTTTATTGCTATAAGTTGGCTTAAAAGGAATACATAAAAAATTGATTACGAACGGGGGCATTACTTGAACAACGGTAATGCTGTTTTTTATTGAAGTATCGGAGCAGTTTACTTAAAGAAGAATGTTATTGCAAACACGAAGAATTTTATAGTGAAGCTATTAGAATAAGGTGAAATTATGGACATACAAGATAAAATAAAGTCATTACTAAGGCAGACTGTTTTAGATTTTAACGGTGATTTTCAAGAAATTCAGGCAAAATTAATAGATAAACTTACAATAAATTCCATAATAAAAGAGTTGGATTATTGGGGTTTATTAACGATTCCACCTGATTTTGCGTATGAGAAGGTAGATGATTATAAGTACGGTGACGGTTCAGGGTATGCTTTGGAATTCGACCTATGGATTGATAATAAACAAAGCGATTTAACATTATCCTGTGAGCCATAATAGACCAAAATGATAATATCTTGTCTTTTACAATTGAAGATCTACACGTATTATAATTGTTTCTTATTTGGCTAACGGGTGCTTGAGTTTAATTAAAATTAGAATGAATGACTTGAGTGGTCGTTCTTATCAATTGTTGATCTTGTAATAATCTCTCTTATTAGGTGCAAGATAATAACGATTAATTCGTGGAGGTAATCTGTTGTGCTTAACAAAAGAAGGAAGATAACATCGTTATTTTGGATTGCTATACTTGGCTTAATTTTAACAACGATATATACAATAATCCTTGGTATTTTAGGATATAGGACAATGAACAGGATCGATTATATTTATAAAAATAATAAACAAAGTTCAAAAAAAGGTTAATTAAGAGTGGCTGAGAAGTCGCTCTTTTTTATCCTTATTTAACTCCCTCAGTTTGATACGAATATCTCTTGAATGCTCACTTATTCGCAGGATTTCATAACCCTTGTAATTGGATTTACGGGTAATTAAAATGAATTCAGATCATTTGGCTTCGTGAAGGCATAGTCAAATAAAGGAGTTAGCTACTACTCCATATTTTACCATATAATGTACATCTCCACGCCGCCCCTGGAGGCTTTCCCTCCCATGTCTCAACGGGTCAATTGCCCTCTCATTCCTTCGTCATGCCTATCCAAGGGGTGGAGGCCAGTTATGCTAACCTGATGGGTCACAGTGCCCTTTTGTTAAATAAACCTGGTACTCGGTACATATTTGAAATCCTACGAATAAGACAACATTCAAAATTAAAGTCAATTTTTTTAATAATTTATTTTATTAATTAATGTCTTATTTCTAAGCAGCTAAAGGGATTAATTCTTGAATTTTATTAGGACAGTAAGACTCGTTTCGTCGTGCTATGCCTACAAAAATCCTTGCTAGTTTACCAATCAGTTTCATGATTGACTTCATCTTCTTTATCTTCTTGACCTTCACATTATGGGAATGCAGGGCTTTAAATTCAGGGTTATTCATCACAAGGCTCATAGTTGCTAAGTAGAGGAAGCGTCTTAGTCTTGATCTTCCACGCTTTGAAATGACAATCTGACCTTTCCATTTACCTGAACTTGCCTCAGCTAGATGTAATCCTGCATGACGTAATAGAGAGTTTCCGTGGGAGAATTGACTTAAATCTCCAGCCTCACCTAGTATCCCTGCTAATGAAATTTCACTTATTCCTTTAATCATGAGTAGTTTTTTTGCAAATGGTATTTTATTGAGAACCTCTTTAACTTGTTTTTCAACTCTTTCGAGTTGTTTTACTGCGAGGTCATATTCTTCTAATAATTGTTCTAGGTGGAATTTATAAGCATCAAGTGCTTGTCCAGTTCCAATAGAAGATTTTGCTAGATTGATCAGTAATTGAGCTTTTTTAGGTCCTGGTTGCCTTTTCATTAATGATTTCCATCCCCTCTGGACATCTAGTGACTCCATTGAAGATATTTCATCTGGAGTTGGAAACAAACGAAGGGTTGCGATGGCTCCTTTGCACGAAACATCGTTAAACACTTGTCTCAGCTCTGGAAAGACAACATCCACCCATCGATTTATTTGATTTATAGACATTACGAGTCGTTTTACAATCACATCACGGTTGGACATTAGAACTCTAAGTTTTTCAAATGATTCTGAGGATGGGCGAATCAAAGAATAGTAGCCGTTTTTGACCATATCTGCGATAACTAGTGCATCTTTTTTATCACTCTTAGATTGGGTATTATCACGATTCTCTTTATTCCTTTTTACTAAGTGGGGATTGACGGTTACTACCTCAATGTTTTGGTTATATAACCAGGTTAATAGGTTAATCCAGTAATGACCAGTAGGCTCCATACCTACTATTGCTTCATTTAAGTTTTTCAATCTTTTTAAATCTTGTATCCAGTTTAATAGTTTAAAGAACCCCTCTTCATTATTTTCAAATGAAATAGGGTCTCCTACAACAATTCCACGAAAATTAACTGCTCTTGCAACATGTAGTTGTTGAGCAATATCTACACCTACAATTAGATGTGTATCGGTAATTCTTTCTATTAGTTGATTTTGTTTGTCTTGCATTTTAAAATTCATAGTAGGGTTCCTCCTAAGATTTGAGTTAGAGTGGTGTCTATACTCATATCTTACTGAGGGGCTCTTTTTTTTTCAAAGTTCAAATTTAACCATCTACAGGAATGCTAACGAAGCAGGCTACTTTAAGAAGGAATATATTTAATTGTAGCAAGACCAAACTAAGATTGTCTTTGAATATATTAAGTTTTGGATAACTCCAGAAAAAATGAAAAAAATACGAAAAAAAGAAAAGCGGAGGGTTTACAATGTCTTTTTGTACTAATGAAGAGGGCAAGTTTGAAATAGATACCAATATTAATTTCCGTGAATCCATACCAAACGTTGATAAAGATTTAAATGGAGATTCTTTGACCGATGATGCCTTCACTGTTTTTTACGATGAAAAAACAGGAGAAATCATTCCCGTCGAATATTTGAACCGTCATAGTGGATTTACTGAAGACGGTAGAACCTTAATAATCATTGATGGAATGGTATATAGTAGGAGATGAATCCCGATTTTGAAGGATTAAGATCTGGCCAAGAAAAAATTATCCATTAAAATTAATACATTACAAAAAAAATTTTAGCGTGAATATGATTGGTATAGTTCAACAGGGAAAAAATGATAAAAAGATTTAGTTAGAGGAATGATATAAAAAACATATTAGAGGGAAGTTGATTTATGTGGCTAATAAAAAAACATTCGCTTTAGCGATGTTAATCATTCCTTGGATAACTGTTCCTTTTATGGGGAAGAAATCACTTTTTAGGTTTTTACCTGTAGCAAGTTTTGTTAATTTATTCTTAAGTGTGTTAAGTGTAATTGCTAATAAGAAAAAATGGTGGGTAAATAAAAATCCTTTATCTCCCGGTTTTGTGGATTTTACCTATATATTAGGTCCCTTTTTTGTAACCACACTATGGGTATTTAAACTAACATATGGCAATTTTCTGAAATATTTAATTACAAATATAGTAATAGATGCCGTTTGCGCATATCCTTTTGCACAATTATGGGAAAAGGTAGGAGTCTTTAAATTTAAGAAGTTGAATCATACTATATGGTATTTTATATGTGTGTCATTAGCAATTATTATTTATGGGTTTCAGTATTTAATGGAAAAATCGATTATTAAAAATCAAGACTCGGTTTAAAGAAATACTTTAGAGTAAAATAACAAGGTTTAGTTTGTGAAAATATATACTTAAAGTAATGGGTGCGATTGTTTACTAAGAGCAGTCACTCTTCTTGTTCTGGTAACGTGGGAGATTATGTAATAAATACATAATTTTTATTTTTGAAACACAAATTATAAAAAGGACTAGCTAAGAGGCGATGCTAAAATGGAACAACATAAGATTGATTTAACTACCCCAGAGATGACAGCTTTATGGACAACCTATATTCAAAATACCGCCACAGTTTGTTTCTTCAAGCATTTTTTAACGTTTATACAGGATGCCGAAATTAAACCGATCGTTGAGGATGCCTTACAATTATCAAATAACTATATCAATGAAATCAAAGATATTTTTAACAAAGATCAATTTCCTATTCCTAAGGGATTCTCTGAAAACGATATAGACTTATCTACACCTCCCCTTTTTACAGATTTATTTGCTCTCAGCTTTGTATATCGTGTAGGTCAAATGAATGTTGATTACTATGCTAAATCACTGACAAAGGTGGCTAGAAGTGATACTGTCCAATTCTTGGATAATGCTTTATACACAAGCACTCAACTTTATAAGAAATCACTTCAATTAATGCTGTCTAAGGGGATTTACGATCGACCCCCAAAAATTCCTTATCCCCATAAGGTAGAATATATTGAAAAGGACCCGCCTCTTCTCCAATCGTTACTTGGTGAGAAGAGACCAATAAATGCGATTGAACTTGGAGAGATCTTTTATACAATTGAACGAAATTGTATTGGACTTCTATTATTATTTGGTTTAATACAGGTCACTAAGGATAAAGAAATTAAAGATTATTTGATTAAAGGGAGACAACTTGCAGAGAAACAGATAGAAACTTTTAACAAGGTGTTGAAGGAAGAAGGGCATATTGGTAATATTCCTGTAAGTATGGAAGTAACTGATTCTACTTTATCACCATTTTCAAATCGGTTAATTTTATTCATAATAAGTACGACAGCTGCCGCTGGCATTCAATTATTATCCTATTCGATGTCTGTTTCAATGAGAAAAGACATAGCAACTCATTATGTACAATTAACTTTTGAGGTTATGAGGTATGGAGCAAAGGGTATCGATCTTCTAATTAAACGTGGCTGGATGGAGCAACCGCCTCAATCGGTAAATCGGATGAAGATAAATTAGAATGAGATCTTGAACGGGTTTCCATTCATTTGCAGTATTCCTGGTGTGATGGTGGCTTACTTTTAATGTCTCCGAGCCCTACAATTCCAATGGTCGCAAAAAAAGATTGCGAAGAAATGCACTTAAACTAAACCAGCTTAAGCTAAAAAGGATTGCAACGGCGATCCTTTTTCTTATTTCGCTAACTAAGCCGGCCAGCTGAAAAGGGAAATTTAGAAATAAAATATTCGAAATATAATAAAAATGATACTATAAAAAATATATCCATAGCTGGGAGAGGTGCTTTTAATGAATCACGTAGAGAGTGTTTTTGACTTTATAATGGGGATTGGACTAAATGCGTTAATAATATTGGTTTTATTAAGTCTCACGGGTAAAATAGATCTACAAAAAAAAGAGTTATCTATATTAAGTCTAATTTCAACTATTATTTTCACTATTATTCCAACAACTGGTTATCGAGTTGAAAAAGATACAGGTGCTTTTTACTTTGGTTTTCCAGCGGATGGCTTTGTTTATGATGGAAGGCACTTAACTTTGGCTTCGTTAGGACTTATATGTAACTTTTTCTTTTTTTATTGGGTAATAAAACTTATATTAAAAATTTGGAAAGTACGAACTGTAGAGAAATGATTGCTAATGAAAGGGGGTATAAAGCAATGTTGCAAGTTTTTCAAAGAAGATGAGAACGAAGAAAAAATAGGGCCTCGAGCCCGGCAATACCGCACAACATTTATTTTAATTAGAGATAGTGAGCCATGAAGGACTCGAACCTTCGACCCTCTGATTAAAAGTCAGATGCTCTACCAACTGAGCTAATGGCTCGTACTAATGGTGCCGGCGAGAGGACTTGAACCCCCAACCTACTGATTACAAGTCAGTTGCTCTACCAATTGAGCTACCCCGGCAAATAGTATGGAAAAGTATTAAAGTAAATATGGTGGAGGATGACGGGATCGAACCGCCGACCCTCTGCTTGTAAGGCAGATGCTCTCCCAGCTGAGCTAATCCTCCAATTATGGGCTTACTATGGAATTTGACCAAATTTGGACAAAAAAATAACCCCAGAGGGTTAGCCTGGCAACGTCCTACTCTCACAGGGACGCGTGTCCCAACTACCATCGGCGCTGAGAAGCTTAACTTCCGTGTTCGGTATGGGAACGGGTGTGACCTTCTCGCCATTGCTGCCAGACTATTTAATTGAGGAATCATTCCCTCAAAACTAGATAATGCTGAAGAAGTTTGTAAACTTGAGTTCACCTTAAAATTGGTTAAGTCCTCGAACGATTAGTATCAGTCAGCTCCACATGTTACCACGCTTCCACCTCTGACCTATCAACCTGATCATCTTTCAGGGTTCTTACTAGCTTGCGCTATGGGAAATCTCATCTTGAGGGGGGCTTCATGCTTAGATGCTTTCAGCACTTATCCCGTCCGCACATAGCTACCCAGCGATGCTCTTGGCAGAACAACTGGTACACCAGCGGTGCGTCCATCCCGGTCCTCTCGTACTAAGGACAGCTCCTCTCAAATTTCCTGCGCCCACGACGGATAGGGACCGAACTGTCTCACGACGTTCTGAACCCAGCTCGCGTACCGCTTTAATGGGCGAACAGCCCAACCCTTGGGACCGACTACAGCCCCAGGATGCGATGAGCCGACATCGAGGTGCCAAACCTCCCCGTCGATGTGGACTCTTGGGGGAGATAAGCCTGTTATCCCCGGGGTAGCTTTTATCCGTTGAGCGATGGCCCTTCCATGCGGAACCACCGGATCACTAAGCCCGACTTTCGTCCCTGCTCGACTTGTAGGTCTCGCAGTCAAGCTCCCTTGTGCCTTTACACTCTGCGAATGATTTCCAACCATTCTGAGGGAACCTTTGGGCGCCTCCGTTACTTTTTAGGAGGCGACCGCCCCAGTCAAACTGCCCACCTGACACTGTCTCCCACCCCGATGAGGGGTGCGGGTTAGAATTTCAATACAGCCAGGGTAGTATCCCACCGACGCCTCCACCGAAGCTAGCGCTCCGGCTTCTCAGGCTCCTACCTATCCTGTACAAGCTGTACCAAAATTCAATATCAGGCTACAGTAAAGCTCCACGGGGTCTTTCCGTCCTGTCGCGGGTAACCTGCATCTTCACAGGTACTATAATTTCACCGAGTCTCTCGTTGAGACAGTGCCCAGATCGTTACGCCTTTCGTGCGGGTCGGAACTTACCCGACAAGGAATTTCGCTACCTTAGGACCGTTATAGTTACGGCCGCCGTTTACTGGGGCTTCGATTCAGAGCTTCGCGTGAGCTAACCCCTCCTCTTAACCTTCCAGCACCGGGCAGGCGTCAGCCCCTATACTTCGCCTTGCGGCTTCGCAGAGACCTGTGTTTTTGCTAAACAGTCGCCTGGGCCTATTCACTGCGGCTCTTCGAGGCTATTCACCTCAAAAAGCACCCCTTCTCCCGAAGTTACGGGGTCATTTTGCCGAGTTCCTTAACGAGAGTTCTCTCGCTCACCTTAGGATTCTCTCCTCGCCTACCTGTGTCGGTTTGCGGTACGGGCACCTTTTATCTCGCTAGAGGCTTTTCTTGGCAGTGTGGAATCAGGAACTTCGGTACTAAATTTCCCTCGCTGTCACAGCTCAGCCTTATGTGAGAGGCGGATTTGCCTACCTCTCAGCCTAACTGCTTAGACGCGCATATCCAACAGCGCGCTTACCCTATCCTCCTGCGTCCCCCCATTGCTCAAACGATAAAGAGGTGGTACAGGAATATCAACCTGTTATCCATCGCCTACGCCTTTCGGCCTCGGCTTAGGTCCCGACTAACCCTGAGCGGACGAGCCTTCCTCAGGAAACCTTAGGCATTCGGTGGATGAGATTCTCACTCATCTTTCGCTACTCATACCGGCATTCTCACTTCTAAGCGCTCCACCAGTCCTTACGGTCTAGCTTCAACGCCCTTAGAACGCTCTCCTACCACTGACATCGTAGATGTCAATCCACAGCTTCGGTGATACGTTTAGCCCCGGTACATTTTCGGCGCAGAGTCACTCGACCAGTGAGCTATTACGCACTCTTTAAATGGTGGCTGCTTCTAAGCCAACATCCTGGTTGTCTAAGCAACTCCACATCCTTTTCCACTTAACGTATACTTTGGGACCTTAGCTGGTGGTCTGGGCTGTTTCCCTTTTGACTACGGATCTTATCACTCGCAGTCTGACTCCCACGGATAAGTCTTTGGCATTCGGAGTTTGTCTGAATTCGGTAACCCGATGAGGGCCCCTAGTCCAAACAGTGCTCTACCTCCAAGACTCTTACTACGTGAGGCTAGCCCTAAAGCTATTTCGGAGAGAACCAGCTATCTCCAAGTTCGATTGGAATTTCTCCGCTACCCACACCTCATCCCCGCACTTTTCAACGTGCGTGGGTTCGGGCCTCCATCCAGTGTTACCTGGACTTCACCCTGGACATGGGTAGATCACCTGGTTTCGGGTCTACGACCACATACTCATGCGCCCTATTCAGACTCGCTTTCGCTGCGGCTCCGTCTCTTCAACTTAACCTTGCATGGGATCGTAACTCGCCGGTTCATTCTACAAAAGGCACGCCATCACCCATGAACGGGCTCTGACTACTTGTAGGCACACGGTTTCAGGAACTATTTCACTCCCCTTCCGGGGTGCTTTTCACCTTTCCCTCACGGTACTGGTTCACTATCGGTCACTAGGGAGTATTTAGCCTTGGGAGATGGTCCTCCCTGCTTCCGACCGGATTTCACGTGTCCGGCCGTACTCAGGATCCACTCAGGAGGGAACGAAGTTTCGACTACAGGGTTTTTACCTTCTTTGACGGACCTTTCCAGGTCGCTTCATCTACCCCGTTCCTTTGTAACTCCATGTTGAGTGTCCTACAACCCCAAGAGGCAAGCCTCTTGGTTTGGGCTATGTCCCGTTTCGCTCGCCGCTACTCAGGGAATCGCGTTTGCTTTCTCTTCCTCCGGGTACTTAGATGTTTCAGTTCCCCGGGTATGCCTTCCATACCCTATGTATTCAGGTAAAGATACTGTTCCATTACGAACAGTGGGTTCCCCCATTCGGAAATCTCCGGATCAAAGCTTACTTACAGCTCCCCGAAGCATATCGGTGTTAGTCCCGTCCTTCATCGGCTCCTAGTGCCAAGGCATTCACCGTGCGCCCTTTCTAACTTAACCTAAAAGGTTATTCTCCTAATTCATAAGAGAGAAAACTAAAATGGTGATTACTCGATGTTTACTTTGCTTCTTCATTACGATTATCTAGTTTTCAAAGAACGATTAAAAAAAGCTTTGAGAGAATTGCTCCCTCAAAACTAAACAAACAAAGATCGTGTACAAACTGTTTTGTCTGGCTCACAAGTCCAGCTTTATCCTTAGAAAGGAGGTGATCCAGCCGCACCTTCCGATACGGCTACCTTGTTACGACTTCACCCCAATCATCTGTCCCACCTTAGGCGGCTGGCTCCTTACGGTTACCCCACCGACTTCGGGTGTTACAAACTCTCGTGGTGTGACGGGCGGTGTGTACAAGGCCCGGGAACGTATTCACCGCGGCATGCTGATCCGCGATTACTAGCGATTCCGGCTTCATGCAGGCGAGTTGCAGCCTGCAATCCGAACTGAGAATGGTTTTATGGGATTGGCTAAACCTCGCGGTCTTGCAGCCCTTTGTACCATCCATTGTAGCACGTGTGTAGCCCAGGTCATAAGGGGCATGATGATTTGACGTCATCCCCACCTTCCTCCGGTTTGTCACCGGCAGTCACCTTAGAGTGCCCAACTAAATGCTGGCAACTAAGATCAAGGGTTGCGCTCGTTGCGGGACTTAACCCAACATCTCACGACACGAGCTGACGACAACCATGCACCACCTGTCACTCTGTCCCCCGAAGGGGAAAATCCTATCTCTAGGAGTGTCAGAGGATGTCAAGACCTGGTAAGGTTCTTCGCGTTGCTTCGAATTAAACCACATGCTCCACCGCTTGTGCGGGCCCCCGTCAATTCCTTTGAGTTTCAGCCTTGCGGCCGTACTCCCCAGGCGGAGTGCTTAATGCGTTAGCTGCAGCACTAAAGGGCGGAAACCCTCTAACACTTAGCACTCATCGTTTACGGCGTGGACTACCAGGGTATCTAATCCTGTTTGCTCCCCACGCTTTCGCGCCTCAGCGTCAGTTACAGACCAGAAAGCCGCCTTCGCCACTGGTGTTCCTCCACATCTCTACGCATTTCACCGCTACACGTGGAATTCCGCTTTCCTCTTCTGCACTCAAGTCCCCCAGTTTCCAATGACCCTCCACGGTTGAGCCGTGGGCTTTCACATCAGACTTAAAGGACCGCCTGCGCGCGCTTTACGCCCAATAATTCCGGACAACGCTTGCCACCTACGTATTACCGCGGCTGCTGGCACGTAGTTAGCCGTGGCTTTCTGGTTAGGTACCGTCAAGGTACCGGCAGTTACTCCGGTACTTGTTCTTCCCTAACAACAGAGCTTTACGACCCGAAGGCCTTCATCGCTCACGCGGCGTTGCTCCATCAGACTTTCGTCCATTGTGGAAGATTCCCTACTGCTGCCTCCCGTAGGAGTCTGGGCCGTGTCTCAGTCCCAGTGTGGCCGATCACCCTCTCAGGTCGGCTACGCATCGTCGCCTTGGTGAGCCGTTACCTCACCAACTAGCTAATGCGCCGCGGGCCCATCTGTAAGTGTCAGCCGAAACCGACTTTCAGCTTTTCCTCATGAAAAGAAAAGGATTATCCGGTATTAGCACCGGTTTCCCGGTGTTATCCCAGTCTTACAGGCAGGTTGCCCACGTGTTACTCACCCGTCCGCCGCTAGACTCCGAAGAGTCTCGCTCGACTTGCATGTATTAGGCACGCCGCCAGCGTTCGTCCTGAGCCAGGATCAAACTCTCCAAGAAAGTTGATTAGCTCATTTGTTACGTTGGCTCGTGTTCTTACTATATTAATAGAAGAAACACGATTAAAATTGTTTGTTTGCACGATTTTGTTTGTTTAGTTTTCAAAGAACAATTTCGTTTGTCAGAAGCGACATTTGTTATTATATCTAAATGCTATTATTATGTCAACATAATAATTCGCTTTTTTTGTTATCACTTTTAACTGATTAAGCCACCGCTAAAAGCAACTTTTATATCATAACACCTTCTGTTTACTTATACAACAAAAATTTTATCTTTTTTTAAAAAGTCCTGTTATAACTGAATGGTAATTTCAATGTGTTTAAAAAATAACCGGAAAAATTCCGTTTAAATTGAGAAATACCCATATTTTCATGAAAATAACGGAACTTTTTCCGCTTAAATGACCAAATCTTTGGATTTTGGTCTAATTTAGAGCCGATAAGCGGAATATCTCCGCTTATATCGGCTTCTTAAGCCCCCTCTATATACAATAACCGGAAATTCTCCGCCTATGACCTCTCATCTCATCCCCTACACGAGAATCAACAGTGAATAATAACAGAGGAATGAATAAATTCCATTGAGCATAATGATAAAAAAACTGATGGGAGTTGATGGCTTGGCCCATTTCATTCCGGAAAAACTATCTGTTGTATACCTAGATGATGTTACTGCTACGGAACCTGTGATGCCAAGATATTACACACTAACCCACTCTGATTTAACGGGTGAGCTATTTTTAGCCATTGGAAAGCAGTATGCCTGGGATAAAATCAATCCTTTGCGGGATGAGGTATTAGGGGAATGGAAAACAAACGGAATTTCCTTATACTACTGTGTTTATCTATATATAGATCAAGGACAACTGAACGAAAATGTATCAGCCAAGCGCACGGAAATATTTAGGCGTGAGTTACCGCTTGCCTTAACAGCGATTCGATACGGCGATCGTTTTTTATTCGACACATATTCCAATCTAGATCATGCATCCATAATCGTTCATTTTATGTCCGCCTACCCTCAATTTGCTAAACAAGAAAATTGGGGGAATTTCCGCAGTTATTCCCCTTATTACGTATAGCCCCCCTCTGATACCCAATTAGATCAAAGGGGTACTTGCATCGAATGTGCGGTGTCAGGCACCAGTATAAGGCACCAGTATAAGAACCGCCTCATTGATGAGACGGCTCTCTATATTGATCGGTGAATTTCCTTCTTTAGATACAACTTAAAATGCTTTATTCGGTTCGTATGTGGGCTGCTGATTTTCTGCCTGGTATTGCTGGCTTTTTGCTAAACCTTCTTGGACATTCTCATCTAATGAAAATTCTGTATCACCTTTATTAAATTGATTGGCTTGATTTTGAGCTGCAATTACCTTTTGTTGTTCACCTTTGACTCCATTCGAGGTTCTTTCATTATTCATTATATTTCTCTCCTTTGTATTAAAGACATAATTTTATTGATATACCAAAGGAAGACTAATTATTCATTCAACAGAAAATATGGACAACCCACCTCTTTATAGGAAACGGTTTAACATTTATCATCAAATTTCCCTATTAATTAAACGATTGATTAAAACGGCTCCGCCCCTTGGTACATATGCCTTAACCCTGCATGTTCCAAAAATAAATTGTAGAAGAATAACAAAAAATTTGAAGCTTATTAGCGAAACGTCAATATATGACACCGTTTCGACTAAATAACAAAAAGGCTATACTAATCAAACGTTTGATTGAAACCGCCACAAGGATTGATGTATAAGAATCCCCCTAGGAAAGTTAGCACAAAGAATGTCGATAAGAATGAAACCAATTCACAGGAAATAACCCTCTATTCAACAAAATCAGATAAGTTTCTCTTAAACTCCAATAATTCTTGTAACCTAATATTTACAAAAGATAAGTAGACATTAACATTTTAATAGTGCTTAGGTGTTTTTACATTTTTAGCAAAAAGCGTAATCCTACAAATGAACAAAATAAAACACTCGGGTTCGATGTTATTATTTATTATTATCACTCTGCTTTAAAGTTTAAATTTATTATAGCAAGAAACTTTTTCTAGTTACTTTTAAGTCCCTTGTACCTAATTTTTTTCGACTAGATTCCCTAATCCACCTACAAATTACCCACACATTCCCCTAAATATGACAAATTCAGTAAAGTTATCAACACTATCCACAAAATAGTTAAAATGAACCGCTTTTGTGTTCGCCTTGTTTATTTATATATGTTAGCTTTTGTTTAGGTATTAATAAGGGGGTGAATGAGACAAATGGGGAAAAAGGTTGTTGTGAAACTTCATAGTTTACTAGGTAAGATGGGTATTTCAATGCGAGAATTATCCCGTAGATCAGGTGTGAGATTAGCGGCACTTATTGAGTTAGCCAATCACCAGAGACAAAATATTAACTTTAAACATATAGAGCAAATCGCTGAAGCACTTGGAATAGACGATATTCGTGAAATCGTAGAAATAACAAATATTGATGAATAAACATTTTCTACACTAGAAAAGTCATGATGGCTTGAATATACGATTTTCCAATAGATAAATGAATCCATTATAAACTACAGACTGAATTATTTCTTTAAAAAAACAACAGATCATCCAACTTCTGAATGTCCCGCATCAGATAACATCTAGTTTCATGTAAAAAAGTGAAGATTATTCACAGGCTGCCTATAGTTGTAAATCCATTTTTGAAGGTGCCCTGTCAAACCAATTTAGGGAGTTGAAATCTTGTTTATTCAAAAAGAGTATATTATCAATCCGCATTTTATGTATATGGCTGGTCAGTATGATCGAAACGCTAAGCTTTGCACAATTGTTACGGAACTGAATAGAACTTTTATCGTAGACAAATCACCTCTAGAAATTCTAAATGATAGTATTAGATGCATTGGCTTTGATTTACGGGGTGCCATGGAAACAGCCAAATTTCTTCTTGGTAATAAATATATGTGTCCGATCATGGTTAATCCCATACATAGAATTTGTGTTTTTCCTGATAAGTCATCAAAACATAACGATGCGATATGGTTTAATCCCATTCATATCACAAGAACACTCAGCTCAAATCAACAAGCAATGGTAGAGTTCGCGAATGGACTAACGATAACAGTTCCTATGAAACTTTATTCTTTTAACCATAAACTGCAAACGGCCGACCAATTCAGGAAAATGATGCTTGGTTTAGAACAGGATCCCTTTTCCTTTAAGAAAGACCCTCGAAAAGGTGCATAATGTTCACCTATAGCCATTGAGATTGAGAGCTTCCACTTTGATCTCTGGATTTGAACTCAGCTGTAATTCCACTAAACTTCGAAGGCACATGATGTAGTGGTTTAAACGTATACTTGACTACATAAACATATGAAAGCGATTACCTTAAGAGCGGAGAAGATTTAATGGAATATATATCTGTATTGCTATTAAGACTTAAATTGGAGACTGATATTAATGACGATGACGATAAAATTGAAGCTATGTGATGATTGTGATTATTTATGCAGTAATTCAGCAACAAAATGCCAAATGTGCGGAAGTACAAATATAGTAAATGGAACTTTTACACCAATAAAAGAGCCTCAAAAAGGCGATAGGAACAAGTTTAATAATATAATTAAGGAGTTTAATATTAAATATGAGGAATTAAACCGGTAAACAGTGAAAATCCCCTCCACATTGCGTGAAGGGGATTTTACTTTGAGAGTTATTTGGTAAGTGCTGTGGTACCGAACCACACTCTTCACTAATTACTATTCAGGGCATACCTTTTGAATCGAAGTGTTGTTACCCGACTCTCCTGAGCAGCGGAAATTATAAAACAGTTGGTACAAATAAAATAAGAAAGAAAATTGTCGTAACTTGTTTGGATATTCCGCAGGAAATAACCCATCTTTCTACAAAATCAGATGGGTTTCTCTCAAACTTCCATTATTTTATTCAATCCCCGCCTTTTCGAAACTACACAAACGTTTAATGAATAGTTGCCTCAACTCGCAACATTCCTAGATTTCCCACTCTAAATACATGTGAATCATGTACAAACTTCCTTTAGCATAAACACCCACCTAGCATACTCAACTAAGTTGCGGAACCACCAACTCCTATCAAATCTCCTGTTTTTTTACAGGTTCCTCATGAGTTCCGATAAGCAAAAACCGCTCTTTCACCTTTCCAACTTCAGCCCCTGCATCATTCTTAAGAATGGATGGTTTTAAATTTCTTAAACTAGTAATCGTTTCTTTATTTTTGTAGCCAATTTGTTCAAGAATAGCGGCTACAATTGTAGGCCAAACATCTTCTGAACCATTTAACACTTTTAAGGCAAAGCCAAGTCTTTCATTTCTCAAGCCAAAACAATATACCCCTTGTGCGCCGCCTTTTGCCACGATATTTTGATCCTGAAGCAATACGGAACAAATAAATTGCTCTGAAGCAATCATAATGGGATGCTCATTCATAATGCTAGTCATTTCTGTAACTGCTTTTTGCAATAATGGGTCCTTAATTAAATCTGGACAGGCTAATTTTAGATAAGTCATGGCCATATTCTTTAATGGAATCGCAAAAACAGGGACTCCGCAACCGTCTTTTCCAATTTTTATCTCGGAAATGGGTACTTCAGATAATGTCGCGAGAATATTCAATAGTTGTTGTTGGAGTGGATGATCTACTTCCCAGTAGCCTTCGACTGGATATCCAAGTTCACGGCAAACCGTGATAAAACCCATATGTTTCCCGGAGCAGTTATGATAAAGCCTCCTTTTCTCCTTGTTTTTTCTTACCATTTCCTTTCTCGGTTTCACATTTAGAGGATAGGAACAAGGACAAAATAATTCGTCTTCATTGACAGGTAATTTTTTTAACATGGATTCAAGAGCGGCAATATGATAGGTTTCTCCCCTATGAGAAGCTGTAAACAGAGAAGCTTCTTCCCTCGTTAAACCGTATTTAGTTACAACATTTGATAAAAATACAGGAATAGCTTGTATTGGCTTTGCTGCAGACCGATAGAACGTGTAATGCTCCTGATCCCCAACATGGTAAGTGGATTCCAGCTTATCATTTACACCACTAATCATCCCGATATGAACGTTTTCAAGCAATCCAGCTCTCGTTTCTTCCACTAACGTATCCGTATTCATCCTTATACTCCTATCATTAGCAAAAATTGCTACTCCAAATCCAACAGGGTATTTTGCGCCTGAATCGCTGCACCAAGCACAACCCCTTGATCACCTAACTGCGAATATACAATTTTCACTCTCTTTTTTAATGGTTCCCAAATATATAACTCAGATTTTTGTTCAATGGGTCCTTTTATTTCAGGAAGATTTTCGATGGTATTTCCGCTTAGAATAATGACCTCTGGATTGTACAGGCATAATATATTGCTAATTGCAAGAGCTATATAAGTCGTTGTTCGATCCATAATATTGATGGCCCACGATTCTCCATTGCGGTAGGAGTCGAAAACTTCATCGATTGAATCAATCTCCTTTACTTTCCTGCTATCAGCGATAAGAGCCCCTTCGGATATATAGGTTGCAAGGCAGCCGATTTTTCCGCAATTGCAGACATTTCCAGTCGGATTAATAACCGTATGACCAATTTCCCCTGCATTATTGGATTCTCCTCGATAGATTTCTCCCTTAAGAATGATAGCGGCACCGATACCTGATCCAATTCCAACTAGAACGGCATTTTGGTAATTCTTTGCCATTCCCTTAAAATTCTCTGCCTCTATTTTCATTTTTAATTCATTATCAATAATGACAGCTAAATGGGAAAGTTGATGGAGGTCTTCCGCCAGGTTTACGTTCTTCCATTTTAATTGATCCGAAACCGTAACGACTCCATTTTGATAATCTATGGATCCAGGTAATCCTACTCCAATAGCAATAATCCTTTCAGAAGGGATCTGATTTTTATCAATTAAGTCCTTCACATTCATATTTATTTTTTCCAGCGTTTCATAGTAGCTTTCAGTTACTTCTCTGGGTATACTTTGCCATGCGACAATTTCTCCGACATAATTGACGATGCCAATTTTGATCATTAATGTATCTATTTCAACTCCGATTGTATATAGAACATCACCACATACATCGAGTAATGCTGCCTTTCTTCCTACTCCTGAAGTGACTAATTCCGTTTCTCTCACAAATCCTTGTAATTGTAATTCATTAACAATCCTTGTAATGGAAGTTGGGCTCATTCCAGTCACTTTCGCAATTTCCATTCTTGAAATAGGAGAGTGGTTTTTGACAATGTCGAGGACTAAATTTTTATTTTGTTTTTTCATTAAGAGTTGATCTTGTTTTTCCATTTATTTACATCTCGTTTCTGAAAAATTCCTTTAAAAAATCATAGTAATTCACTATTTAGAAAAAACTAACATCATTTTTCAAAAACAACATCCCTGAGAGAATCAGATTCCCTCATAAGATTTGCTAGCAGGTGCAGTTCTTCCTATTTGAATGTTTTAAAATATTCAATCGCCTCAGAGATATCTTTTACTGGGTTCGTGTTAACTTCCCGCTCAATCGTTAAATAACCACTATAACGGATTTCTTGTAAGGCCGCAAAGTATCGAGGAAAATCTACCGCTCCCTTGCCTAGCGGTAATTCTCTAAAATACTCACCGGAGGCAACCATTTTGGAAATTTTTTTATGATCGGTACCACTTCCATAGCCAAGGGACCCATAGACATCACGAGGGTCAACTGGTTGTAACCGGATCCCATCCTTCACATGGGTGTGGACGATATAATCTCTAAGAAGCTGCACACCTTCCACGGGATCATCACCCGTTACCATCACCATATTGGCCGGGTCAAAATTCACCGAAACTCCATTGGTCGTTAAGCTATCCAAAAAGGATTTTAATCTGGCAGCAGTTTCCGGGCCTGTTTCAATCGCAAAGTAGGAATTCATACTTTTGGCATAAGCCCCCAGTTCCTCACAAGATATTTGCATGGCTTCATAAATAGGACTGTCCTTTTCTTCAGGGATTATACCGATATGTGTCGTTACGATACTGGCCCCTAGTTCTACCGCAAGGTCCAAAATCCGTTTTGATTTTTCGATTTTCGCCCGATTTTGCTGGAGGTCTTGGAACCCATGACCACCTAAATCACCACAAAGTGCCGAGATTTCTAATCCTAATGAATCGATATACCTTTTTAAATCTTTACGTGAAGCGGAGCTTAAATTTTCCGGCGCCATTTCACCTTCAACAGCATAAATTTGAACTCCATCTGCTCCCATTTCTTTGGCCGCTTTTAATCCCTCCCGAAGCGGCAAGTGAAGACTATCAACAATCACACCAATTTGGTTGGTTACTCTTACATGATTCATGGGTTAAAATGTCACCTCGCATTTCTTTTCGGAGGCTTCATAGATACCAGCTAAAATTTTCATGATTTCAACACCATCTTCAACAGGTGCAACTGGTTTTGTATCGAATAAGCAGCATGTCACAAATGAATCAATCTCATTTTGAAACGCATTTGAGAAATCAAAAGTGAGATGATCAATCTGGGGGTGAATATTCACAATGGTGTTATTTTCCTCACTAATTAAAACTAACTCTGGTTCTAATTCTGCCCCACCTTTTGTCCCAAATAATTTTACCTGAATTTCATCTTTCTGTGCGTGTAAAGTATACGAAACATCTACAAACAAGGAAGCACCGTTCTCAAATGTAATGAGGGCGTTTGCCAAATCTTCCACAGTATTTTTTCCTTTATCATAGTCCGCTGCTTTATAAAAACGTAAATTCTCTACATTTCCACGATTTCCAAGTTGACGATAGGTGTTCCCAGAGATGGATTTCACTTTGGGGCGCCCCATTAAATACCAACAAATATCAATGATATGAACACCAAGATCTAGTAAAGGTCCGCCTCCAGAGCGCTCTTTATCAGCAAACCATCCGCCGGGATTCCCTAAACGGCGTAAACACGAGGCTTTGGCATAATAAATTTCTCCTAATTTCCCCTGGTCAATAAAGGATTTCAATACTCTTGTATTCGTTGCGAATCTCCTCACAAAACCAACCTGTAAGGTTTTATTATATTTACGAGCCGCTTCCTCTACTTTTAATGCTTCTTCTACTGTCACGGAAAGGGGCTTCTCTACTAAAACGTGTTTCCCGTTTTTTAAGGCATTAATGGAAATTTCGGCATGGCTATTATTCCAGGTGCAAATACTGACAGCATCTATATGAGGATCGTGATATACTTCCTCTAAAGAGTCATATACAATTCCAATTCCATACTTCTTTGCCGTTTCTTCCGCTCTCTCCTTTGAATAATCATATACACCGTATAAAACGGCATTTTGATTGTTCGCATAAGAGGTTAAATGCATATCAGAAATCGAACCAGTCCCGATCACACAAACCCGTAAAAGCTCCAAATGTATTCATCCTTTCTATCGATTACTATATTTCATTCCATAATCTTCTTACATTATCCATCCCAATTTTCGAGCCAATTTTACAATCTTCCATTCCCTCAAACTCTACCGTTAAATAGCTATCATAACCTGAGTTTTTAACAAGTTTCATAATTTCACGAATGTTTAAATCTCCATGACCGACAATGGCTCCCCGCAAATAGTTTTCATTGACCGTTCGAAACCAAACTCCATCGCCAGGGTTTTCATAATAAGGACGAATATAAAAATCTTTAAAATGAACAGTGGCTGCATAGTTAATATTTTTCTTCACCCCTACAAGCGGGTCTTCATCCATACAAAGGAAATTCCCAACATCAAGTGTTGTTTTAAAATTTTCACGGTTCACGGCATGAATTACTCGTTGGACACGATCGCTCGTTTGGACATTAAACCCATGATTTTCAATAGTGGTGGTAATGCCGAACTGAGCTGCATAATCAGCCACTAGTTGACTGCCTTTTACGAATTTCGAAAAATGCTTTTCAAAGTAATGAATCGTCATTTCTTCGGGCTGTAAAGTAAAGGCCGTTAAATCATGACGCATAATCTTTATCCCTAAACGATTGACAATGTCTACATGTGTTTTTAGACGTTCCACTTCTTCTTGAAAAGCTTCTTCTGCCTCTTGGACAAAGTTTGCAGGCAATGAATAGGCCGACAGTTCAATCCCTAAGGATGCCGCTTTTTCCTTAATTTGATCGGCCAATTCAGGATTGTCTACAACCGAGAAACCATAAGGGACAATTTCCATATGTTCGCCGCCATGATCAGCAATCCATTGAATAACATCTAATACCGTCATCGTTTCTTCCCTTAGCTCTCGAACTAAACTATACGTACTTAAACCAACCTTCATTTATCTTCACTCCTATTTTTTAAAATCTGCTATTCTACTAAATGGCATGCCACGAAATGATCAGGGGTTTCCCCTTTTCTAACGGAAGGTTCCCTTAGCTTACAAATATCCATAGCAGCAGGACAACGGGTGTGAAATCTGCAACCTGTTGGCGGATCAACCGGGCTCGGCAAATCACCCTGCAGGATCATTCTTTCTCTCCGCAATCGCGGGTCAGGAATCGGGATTGACGACAATAATGCTTTTGTATAAGGGTGCTGCGGATTAGAAAAGATAACCTCTTTCGGTCCTGACTCCACAATGGTTCCTAAGTACATGACCCCGATATGATCACTTATGTGCTCCACAACACTTAAATCATGTGAAATAAATAAATAGGTTAAATGGAATTCAGCTTGTAAATCCTTCAATAGGTTCAGGATTTGGGATTGGATTGACACATCTAAGGCCGATACGGGTTCATCCGCAATAATCAACTTGGGTTTCATAATGAGTGCCCTTGCGATTCCAATCCGCTGCCGCTGGCCTCCACTGAACTCATGTGCATATCGATGGGAATGGTATTCACTTAAACCGACGATTTCTAAAATTTCAGAAACCCGTTTATACCGTTCTGCCTTAGATAGATTGGTATGAATCGCAAGCGGTTCTGCTACAATATCCCTAACTTTCATTCTAGGATTGAGTGACGCATATGGATCTTGGAAAATCATTTGCACTTTTTTTCTCATTGCTTTTAGTTGAGATTCTTTTCTTTGAGAAATTTCTTCCCCATCAATCCAGATTTCTCCCTCACTCGGTTCAATTAGCCGGGAAATCAGTCTACCTGTCGTGGATTTCCCACAGCCGCTTTCACCAACAAGACTGAACGTCTTCCCCTCCGGAACCATAAACGACACATTGTGGACAGCTTTTAACGTATTCTTTTTTCCAAACATACCGGCAGGAATAGAAAATGACTTTTTAAGCCCAGTTACTTTTAATAGAGTATTAGACACCGATTTCCCTCCTCCCCTCTTTGTATAACCAACAGCTGCAGGACCTGCCATTTTCCAATTTCATTTCTGGAGGCTCTTCGCTATAACAGAGAGGCATCACATCATCGCATCTTGGGGCGAATTTACATCCCTTTGGCAAATTACTTGGATCCGGGACATTTCCTTTAATAGAATCCAATTTTTCTTTTTTCTGCCCTAGCTTAGGTATCGAGCCTATGAGTCCTTTCGTGTAAGGATGTTTTGGACTTTCAAATAGCTCGAATACATCTGCCTCTTCAACCACTCTTCCCGCATACATAACAACAACGCGGTCGCACATCTCTGCTACAACACCTAAATCATGGGTAATCAATAAAACAGACATTTTTTCTTTCTCTTGCAGCTGTTTCATTAAATCAAGTATTTGAGCTTGGATGGTAACGTCAAGTGCAGTTGTTGGCTCATCAGCAATTAACAGCTGAGGATGGCAAGAAATCGCCATCGCAATCATGATTCTTTGCCGCATACCGCCAGATAATTGATGTGGAAACTCATTCATGATGTCTTCCGCTCTCGGGATGCCTACCTTTTTTAAAATAGAAACCGCATGTTCCCTCGCCAATTTCTCTCCTAATCCTAAATGAAGGCGAATAGGCTCCAGCAGCTGTTCCCCAATTTTCATCACCGGATTTAATGAAGTCATTGGTTCTTGAAAAATCATCGCGATTTGTTTTCCGCGAATCTTCCTCATTTCACTTTCTGATTTATTCGTTAAATCCTGATCATTAAAATGAATTCTGCCTCTGGTTATTTCTCCACTCGTCCCTTTAAATAGTTTCATGACTGAAAGTGATGTTAAGCTTTTTCCACTCCCGGATTCACCGACAAGACCGAGAACCTCCCCCTTATGAATGTCGAAGTTAACACCGTGTAAAATTTTGATTTTTTGCTTATCCTTGGTGAACTCGGTTTCAAGATTTTCAACTTGCAGAAGCTTCTCCATCCTCTTCAAACTCCTTATTCATTCTTTGTTTTAGGGTCCAGCACATCACGCAAACCATCTCCAACTAAGTTGAAAGCCAAAACAGTTAAAAAGATGGCAATACCAGGCATCATGACTACATGTGTGGAGGTACCTAAATAATCACGTCCAAGACTCAGCATCGCTCCCCAATCCGGTGTCTCCGGGCTTGCACCTAAGCCAAGGAAGCTTAAACTAGATGCAGCCAAAATCGCTGTTCCAATTCTCATCGAAATAAATACGATTAAACTACCTAGGGTTTCAGGAAGAATATGCTGAAACATGATCCTAAAATGGGAGGCTCCCATTGATTTGGCTGCCTCTACAAAGACCGTTTCTTTTGCCTCAAGCGTTGCTCCTCTTACAAGTCTTGCAAAGGATGGGATACTAAAAATGGCGACCGCTATCACTACATTGTTTAAGCCAGGCCCTAGGATGGCAACAATGGCAATAGCTAATAAGATATCTGGAAAAGCAAACATGACATCACTTGATCTCATGATAAGGCGATCTAACCATCCGCCAAAATATCCACTGATAAGTCCTAAAAGAGTTCCTCCAATGGCTCCCAAGAATACAGAAAGAAAACTAACCGTCAGCGAAATTCTTGCACCTGCCAGCAATCGGCTAAAAATGTCCCGGCCATATTCATCCGTTCCAGCTATGTGTACCTTGCTGGGGCCTTGCAGCATAACATTATAGTCAGGTTTATAAGGATCATAGGGTGCCATGTACGGTCCAATAGCAGCTATGATCATTAACAAGAGAATAAATAGGCTTGCCCAGAACGCAGTCTTTTGCCTTTTCCAATTCTTCCAAAAATCTTTAAGAGGTGAATACTTTTTTTCTATGATTCTAGTATTAGTCTGATTGACTGCTTTCGATATTTCCATGACTGCCCTCCTTTAAGCTGCGTATCGAATCTTAGGATTGAGATAACTGTATAAAATATCAACAATTAAATTGACGAGAATAAATTCAACAGAGAATAATAATAATTCTGCCTGAATGACGGGATAATCCCTAAAGGCAATAGAATCAATTAATAAACGACCCATTCCTGGAAAACTAAAAACCGTTTCTACCACTACAGATCCACCTAATAAAAATCCAAACTGCAGCCCTGCAATGGTAACAACTGGAATTAACGAGTTTCTTAGAGCATGTTTAGGAATCACAACAGACTCCTTTAGCCCCTTCGCACGTCCTGTTCGGATAAAATCAGCTTTGAGTGTTTCGAGCAAGGAGGACCTCGTAAAACGAGCAAGCATCGACATAATCCCTGCCCCTAGCGTTAATGAAGGTAAAATATAGCTTTTCCATCCTTCTGCACCACCTGTTGGAAACCATCCCAGCTGTACGGAGAAAATTTGAATGAGGATTAGTCCTAACCAAAAACCTGGTAACGAGATTCCAGAAACCGCCGCAATCATCCCTAGATAATCCGGCCATTTATTTTTAAAAACAGCTGATAACGTTCCAATCAATAAACCGATTACTAAAGCCCATACCATGCTCGCTAATGTTAAAAAAACAGACGGCATAAAACGGTCTACAAACATTTCCGATACGGGTAGTTTTGTATTTAGGGATGTTCCTAAATTACCTTGAAATAAATGACTCATATAGGTAACATATTGCTCCCATATGGGTTGATTGAGTCCAAGTTCTGCTTGAATCTTGGTTACCTCTTCTAACGTGGCATCTTTACCTGCAACTAAACGTGCAGGGTCTCCCGGAATTAAGTGGGTAAAAAGGAAGATTAATATCGAAACGATAAATAGGATAGGAATCATTTCAAGAATTCTTTTAACAATATATTGGAGCATACTTGATTACCCCTTTCTAACAAAATCCAATAGTCAAATCTCCCTGGCGGAAAAGGCTTTCCTTCCGAAGGTTCTTTAGTCTTAATGCCCATAAAAAAGAAGGAAAGAAGCTTCGGGAAACATCCCTCCGCCTCTTTAATCATGAGAAATTTCTACTTAATATTTGCATTAGTAACGTCAATTCCACCATCCGGTGTAATGTTCACACCTTCTACATTTGCTCTCTTACCATCTAGAATTTCATCCACACCTAGGAAAATCCATGGAGCATCTTTATAGATGGTCGATTGAATATTACTATAGATTTCTGCCAATTTCGTGGTATCTCCCGTTTTATTCACTTCCTCAATCCATTTGTCTACTTGGTCATTTTTATAATAAGCAGTATTAGCACCATCCGGAGGGAAGGAGCCGCCATAAAATAGCGGTTTCGTGGCATTAGTGGTATCGGATGGGTAAGCCGACCAACTTACATACCACATCTGCAGCTTTGCATCCTCAGGTTTTTGTGCTCTGAAAATTTCGTCTGATAGGGTCCCTTCTTCCATTGATTTAATTTGTAAATCTACACCAATCGCTTTTAATTGCTGCTGGATAAACTGCATCCCTTTCATCGTATCGGAATTGGTATTCCCCCAAATTTCTGCTTTAAAGCCCTTTTTATACCCTGCATCTTTTAGCAACTGTTTTGCTTTTTCAATATTTTGCTTATATTCTTCCTGTTTTGTGTAATAAAGTGTTTTACTAGGAATAATCGAGTCTAACGGCAATCCCAATCCTGCGTTTACTACATTGATAAATGCATCCTTATCTACCGCATAGTTTAATGCTTGACGGACGCGAGGATCATTAAACGGTTTTTTCATGGTATTAATCGATACATAACGCGCAATGGTAGAAGGAATTTTTTCGACTTTAACATCAGCATTGCTCTCTAATTCTTTTAAGTTTTGACTTGGTAACGGATAGATTACTTGAGCTTCCCCTGTTTTTAACATGGCTACCCGTGAACCATTTTCCGGAACCGGTTTATAAGTGATTTTCTCGACACGGTCGGCTTTATCCCAATAACCATCAAATCGTTCTACTGTTAAATGGTCTCCCTGAACCCATTCCACAAACTTAAAAGGTCCTGTACCGACTGGATTTTTACCGATTTTATCTTTACCCTCAGCCAGCAGCTTAGGGCTAAGAAGCTTTGCGGATACAAATCGTGTTAACATCCCAGCATAAGGTTCTTTTAGAGTAATTTTTATTTCATATTCATTGATAGTCTGGATGTTTGTGATAAGGTTAAACCCACGGCTATTTAAACGCAGGCTATCGTCCTTCATGATTCGTTCATAGTTCGCTTTTACTGCTGCTGCATTAAACTGTTCCCCATCGTGGAACTTTACACCTTGTCGCAATTTAAACGTGTATTCCAACGCATTGTCACTGACACTATACGCTTCAGCTAATTTTGGGATAATTTTTCCTTCTGCATCAAATCCTAAAAGACCTTCGAGCATAGCTGATTGAACGGAGTTAGAATTGGTATCTCCTGTATTATGCGGATCCATTGAAATGAAATTTTCATTTACAGCGATCACCATTTCTTTGTCTTCTTTTTTGCTTCCTTCTTTCTTTTCCCCGCTACTTTCCTTACTAGAACATCCAACAACCAACACTGCCGAGATTACAACTACCAGCAGCATTTTCCAAAAATGTGCCTTTCTCAATTGATTTCCCCCTTTGATTATTTTTCCAGGTATTTCGGTCTTGTTGTGATATTCTCAGCTATACCCTTGATAGAATATGATTTTGATTTCTTCTATCTTCTTCTTGGTATTACAGAACAATGAATAGAATTAATCTTAAATCCGAGTGAGTAATTTTTTCACGATGTTTGTAATTAGCATTAAATTTACCGCTAATTTTTCGTTATTTACCTATTTTTATAATTAATTTCTCCAGTGGTGAAATTAATATGATAAAAAATTTTGAACCTATTAAATTTCCTTTTATGTAACGTTTTTACTAAAAAGATATTTTAAAGCTTCACTGCTAGTTTGAAATTATTATATCTTTCGTAAGATACATTTTCAATACACTTTCATAAAAATTTAAATTTTAAAAATGTTCTAACATTTAATACGCTCATTAAATCATGATAGATAAGGTGGTATTACATTGAATTCAGAAGAAGTGTTATATGAGTGAAAGAAAAAACCAGCTATTATCTTGCTATGATATTAGCTGGTTTTTCGCATGATTATGATTTAGAAATATCAATAAATCCTTCTCCGAACACATCTCGAACATCATGGATAGCGATGAAAGCAGTCGGATCTGTAGCTTGAACAATACGTTTCAGCTTTATTACTTCTTGCTTACTTATAACAATATAAAGAATTTCCTTTGGGGTTTTTGTGTAATAACCATGACCTGAGTATACCGTCACCCCTCTATCCATTGATGTTGTCACCTGTTTGGCAATATCATTCGGTTTATCAGAAATAATCGTAATGGCCTTCTTTGGATTTAAGCCTTCTATAACAAATTCCATCACTTTCGTTCCTACATAAAGCATAATAATGGTTAACATCAGCTTTTCTGCACCAATTATAAAATAAGATGAGAAGGCAACAATTAGATCAAAAAACAATAGGCCATAACTGATGCTCCATCCTAAATACTTTTGGGTAATCCTTGCCAAAATAGTAGTACCTGCTGTTGTTCCGCCCACTCGAATGATTAAACCAATTCCAACCCCTACAAATACTCCGCCAAAAATTGCATTCACCATCAATTCATTAGAAGCAATACTCCAGCTTTCTGTTAGATGTAGAAAAAGCGAATTAAGGACTACAGCAATAATCGTATAAACTGTTGTGATCTTATTCAAAAATTTATAACCAACTATTAACAAAAAGGCGTTCAAAATGAAGCTGACTAAACCTGGGGACCACCCGAATAAATAGTATGCAATAATTGTGATACCAGTTACCCCGCCTTCCCCAAGCTCATTCGAAATAACAAATAAATTAACACCTAACGCAAAAAGAAATGCACCAATAATGATAAAAACAATGTCGGTGGTTGTATTTTTCAGATTTAAATTATCCATTACGCTCTGTACCTTTTCCCTCTCCCACTGTATCAAGTAAATTTGTATTTTCTTATTTTTTCAAGAATCATTAATAAAGGCTCTGTTTCCCCCAAAAAAACAAGCGCATTTCCCTTTTCGAGAAATACGCCCTTTCAATTAGTCATTTAAACGACATCATAACACAGTCCCTTTTGAATAATCAACTAACACCAATAAAGTCCCCATTACCAAATATAATGATACCAACAAGATATCCAGCAGTAATAAGTGTCGTTACAGACTTCAAGAAAGATTCAAAAACTTATATTGCATAGTGACATTCAAACCATGCTGGAAAACTAGCATGGTTTTTTCTGAGACCCTTCGTCCATTTGAACAATCCTTCCCTATTTTTCAGCAAATTTCCTTATTAACCAAACGTTTGATTAAAACATCTTTATCACTTGGTACATATGTCTCGAAGCAGCTTAAGCCAAAAATAATTTGTAGAAAATTAACAAAAAATTAGTCGCTTCTTAGCAAAAAGTCAAAATACGACACTCTTTCGACGAAATAACAAAAAGGCTATACTAATTAAACGTTTGGTTGAAACAGCCACAGAGATTGAATAATAAGAATTTCTCTAACAAAGTGAACACAAAATTTGTCGTGAGAAAAGTATCAACTTCGCAGGAAATAACCCTCAATACTACAATATTACTGGGATTTCTCATTTAATTTACATAATTCTAAATACCTACTGTTATATTGAGTATTTCCGATCAAAAGATTTTCTAAGTTGTCGTATAAAATGGTAAAATTATCTAGTCTAATAGGAGTTTCGGGTTGATATGGAGCCTGGCCCCCTTCTTGTCTATATCGCTATTAGATTTGGATGAATATTAAACAAAGGGTTCAATCTAAAAATATGTACCAAAAACGTATAAAAAATTTTATCTTACTGTAGGAGGAAATCTTATTCATGTACATCGAGGTAGAGAATCAAAGAAGTATAGTGGAGGTTAAAGACAAAAATTTTACTCACTTTAACAAAGAGTATTATCATTTTTTTGATGGAGAGTCCGTCAATATATTTAAACAATTAGATGATGATATAAATATAAAAACCTATTTAATCGCTATTGATGTAAGTTTGCTAACTGATAGGATTAGTGAAGCATTAGATGAAATGCATGATTTAGAAGTCTTAGATGAATTAGGAGTAGCATACCCTAAAGATTTTACAAATATTCTATACATCAATGACATAAACGTTATCTCTAAAGATGCTGCTTTGGAAGGCTTTTTACAAGGACAACTAGCAACTCAAGGAAGTCTTAATTCTACACAAGATACTTCCCAAGTAGTTGAACTTAAAGAAGGAGCAATTGATACGATCAATGAGTTAATACTCTCTCCTTGGTTGCTGCATAAATTAAAGGATTACGGGGATCAAAATGATAGTCTTTTTATTCTTCCTAAAAAAGGAGATTTTTATTTAGCCTCAAGTTCTTTTGTGTTTGAAGTTTTTAGCATTAAGCATGGGCTATTCACTAATAAAATGAACTTAACTTCTAATGAAGTTAATCTATGTCTCACAACTAAATCAATAGAAAACTTTTTTAAATATTTAGGGATTGTAAAACATCAAACAGAAAATCACCTTAATTCTGTCTATACATTAGAAAAAAGTTTAAATGATCAATTTCATAAATTAGAAGATTACTATCGTTTACCTGTTCACCATAATGACATTATAAGACTAGCTGCAAAGGATGTTTTCGAAAATATATTGGAGGATGTTACAGAGATTGGAGCGGATAAGAAGTTAATTCACCAATTTTTCCCAAATGGTAATCACTTAGATTTAATGGAGATTACTAACTTTATCTCCTCTTTAACCTACGAGGGTGCAGTATTAAGAGGAAGATTTTTATTATATAAAGATGACACTGACTTTGATCAAGTTATTTCCCTTAAAAATGCAGTTGACATCACTAATTATCGAGTCATCCGAAAGCTCTTAGAAACAACGAAAGATCAAATGTATTTATTATTTAATGGTAAGGCCATTATAGGTCTTGGATTAAAGAATAAGGACACTGGCCTTAGAAGTAATGCTTATGAAATTATTTTTAAAAACAAATTACATTGGGAAATTAAACTTGCTAGAGGTAAGGATAATAGTGAAGTTATTTTTAGCATTAAAGATGGCACCCCAACTTTAAAAAGTACAAAAAATTATAAACAAGGGGAATTTGAAAATAAATTTTACGATGCCTTTAATAGCAAAGAATATGATGATATTTGGAATGTAGTTAAATCAGCCATGGACCAAAAACATGGGACTATGCTGGTTATTACAAATAGAACTCAAAAGGAAGCGGATAGGTTATCTAACCAGGGATTTTTGTTAGATTTACCTGCTAAACTGCCTAATAGTGTGGTAAACGGACTAACCTCTATCGATGGGGCATTATTACTTGATACTAGTGCTAAATGTTATTCTTTTGGACTAATATTAGATGGAAAAGCAAACGATTTAGGAGACTTATCAAGAGGGGCTAGATATAATTCTGCTATTAGATATATAGAATTGTTTAAAGAGCAATATAAGGGTAACTACCATTGCCTAGTTATTATTGTCTCAGAAGATGGAATGATTAATATTTTTTCAAGTAAATAATATAATCGAGAAGACCCCCTTGTGGTTGTAATATGAGGTTTAACAGAATCCGATATGTAATCCGTATTACTGCTCCACCGGTAATCACATGGGGATTTTACCATTTTTGCCTCTATAGGATTCAAATGAATACATCTGCTAACATCTAATAGATAGTCTTTGGAATCAAAAAGTTCTGCTCCATGAAAACCAAGCACGGTGTTTTCTCGACTATTGAGCAAATATAAGGGGAAAGGGCTTGCTGCAGGATTCCCCTTAAAGTAAAACGCGAATCACTTGGTACTCAAGAGATTCGCGTTTTTGTGTTACATCATTCCATATGTACTTCCCACACTTCTAGCATCAGACAAATTTTGAACCATCGTCGGAATTGCTGGACCCTGTATTCCTCAAATTGCCCTTTGAAACCTTTTGTACTAGAAATCTCAATACGGACATAGTATTAAATAATAATTTTACTAGAAGGAGGAAACTGGGATTTGGTAAACAGACCAACAGAAAACAATACACAAGAAAACACTGAGGACGGGGTATCTAACAAAACGGAAACTCTAATGATTTTGTCCTCAATTTTTATAATAGTTTGGACAATCTTCACTATATTTTTGACCATCGGAAACTATATGCGTAACAAGTTAACCTTCGGTGGGGACCTTGGCCAAATAGGGGATTTCTTCAGCGGAACTTCCACACCTATCTTAACCTTTCTTGCTGTATTATTTGCTTACTTCGCATTTAAAAGTCAAGGAGAGCAAATAAGACTTCAAAAAGATCAGGCCGAAACCAATAGAATTGAAAACACTTTTTTCCAATTGTTAGATTTACATAATCAAATTGTCAAAAGTATGGAGTATAAGTATAAAGGGGGAAAAGAAACTGGGAGAGGCTTTTTTAAAGTAGCATATAAAGATTTGCTAGAAATTCATACTAAAAAAGGGAAGGAAAGATTCTATAAGAGTGATATTACCTCTAGCATGAAAGACCTTGATTTTAAACATAAAGAAATTCTTCCTCACTACTTTAGAAATCTTTATCAGCTGTTTAAGTGGATTGATAAAAACAAAGATCATTTAAAAGAAAAAGGGTGTGAAGAATTTATTGATTTTGTACGAGCTCAATTATCACACCATGAAATCATACTATTATATTTCAATGCCAACTATATGGATTCTGAATACGGAACTAACAGTTATACAGGTGTAGATACCGAGCAAAAGTTCATTAATATACTGAATAAGTACAACTTTTTTAAAAAACATGAAAATGAAGATGCGGATTCCATTCTCACACAATTTAAAAAAGATGTAGAAAACAAACAAAACACTAACTAGCTGTCTAGATATGAAAAAAAACTATAAGTGGATGATATAAATGGACCATATTAATAAAATTTCTAATACTAAAACACTTTACGAACCATCTACAGGGCTGCCTACAAAGGATCTTCTCCTAGATCGATTCAAGATGAATATGGCTTATGGCACCCGGTTCGGGATGTCGACCGCCGTTTGTTATCTACGTATTCAGTTTCCAATTGAATTGTTGCATAATGAAGATCAAAAATTCGAAAACCAATTACAAAAATTAATCGTTAGCCGCTTAAAAAAATGTGTACGAGAGATTGACACTATCGGGGTGGTTAATTCCACTGATTTTATTATACTCTTAACAAATGTTAGCAAAGAGGAATGCACTGACATTCTTGAACGAATGATTAGTCACATTAAAGGCGACTACACCATTAAACAACGGACCGTTACTATCAAAATAGCTATTGGGACAAGCATATTCCCCTACGATGGCCGCACAACTGAACAACTCATTATGTTAGCTCAAGCCCAGATGTATGAAGTAATAGCCCTAGGCAGCAATTCCTATCGTATCTATAGGGGTGACCTCCATAACCAGGCCTACCGAAAAGCAAGGATTGAAAATGACCTGCGCTATGCGGTTAAACACAATCACTTCACCGTCCATTATCAACCACAAATCCAGCTAGACAATCTAAAGGTAGTGGGTGTAGAAGCACTAATCAGATGGGAACATACAGAGCTCGGAGACATCAATCCTTCCGAATTCATTCCGATAGCGGAAACTACAGGACTTTCCAATGAACTCTTCTATTGGCTATTTAGAACTGTATGCAAACACATCAAAGAGCATCTTGTGGATACCTATTCAAACAGCATAAAAGTGTCTGTCAACATCTCTATTAATCAAATACTAACACCTAACTTCGAAGAAATGGTCTGCAAAACCCTTCATGATTTTGGCCTCAGCTATGAATGCATCACTTTTGAAATCACCGAAAGTATTAACCTTTATAACCTTGAAGTTGTAAAAATCAAACTTTTAAACTTGAAAAACCTTGGTTTCCAAATCGCTCTCGATGACTTTGGTTTTGGATATTTCTCCTTTTCCGATCTACTGGAATTACCTATCAACATAGTAAAATTTGATAAAAGGTTTGTTACGAGTTTAATAGACAACAAAAAACTCAAACATGTCATTTCTCCTATCATTGAAATGTCACATAACCTTGGATTAAAGGTGGTCATTGAGGGGGTTGAAAGAGTTCAAGACTTCAAAGAATGGCAAGAACTGAAATGCGATATCATCCAGGGTTACTTTATATCCAAGCCTAAAATCGTTAATGATTTACTCTCTACTATCGAAAAAATTAATCATGACTTTTCTAGCAAAAATAAAGAGTGATAAGCCCGCACCCTATGTATTCACATCATAGGGTGTTCTACTTTTAGAGAACCCCAAAGACAGGGTTTAGCTCCTGTTTGCCCATTCCTAATACAAATATTTAATTAAAATCTACTATATTTTTATAATTGGGAGTTTAACTTAGGTTCGGCCTTTTTTATAAAATATATATACTCTTGACTTAATTGCCATTATACGCTGACCTCAATTCTCACCTCCTTGAATGAGTTGAGCCTGATTAGTCGTTTCTCTGTTATATTAATTAGGTTTTAACTATTGAGGTAAGGCATTAGTTCTTAATTTTTCTCTCTGCTAATTTCTTAGCTTCTTCAATATCCTTGAACCTTCCGTAATATGTACCTTTTACATTTACAATCCAATCTTGGTTAGTTTCATCCCAAGAAACTCCTCTGACACCGCTTTTACTTCCTGTTCTTGCTCCTTGCCTGTTTTGTTGATTCTCACTGATAGTTGCATTCATTAGATTACTTTTTCTATTATCTAAAGTATTATGGTTTCGATGATCTGTGACCATTCCCTTGCGGGTGTTCATAATAAATCTATGTAAATATATTCGTCCTTCTAGAGTATTGGCAACTGCGTAAGGATCCCCGTTCCCTTTGAAATAGAACCATGTATATCCATTGGCTTTTACCCGGACCAGGTCTTCTCTATCAATTAATGTTCTAGCTTTTTCTTTGCCCTGCTTATCCCTTAGAATAATAGCAACCACACCATTTTCTACCGCTTCGTAGTCATTAATCATTTCTTTACTATAAACCTTCAAGTTTGATTTACAATTATTCAAAGTGTCTTTATCCACATGCCTGATTGGTTCCTTATTATCCACTCCACTGATAAAGGAATGTAACGTGATTTTCTTACGGTGCTTTTTACCGTCAACATAATAGTAACTAACATTTTGAACCAGATAATTTTCAAAGTCATTATGCCACTCTGCAAACCAAGTTCCTTTGTCTAATACTCTTTGGAGATCCGCTGCATCAATTTGAGTAGTTAATGAGGAACCATCGCGTCTCTTTAACTTAAGATAAACTTTATCATCCTTTAGCTCATACTCATTACCTTTTACAATTTGAACGTCCTGGTACCCAACAGTTAAATTACTTTTCCTATGATCTAGCTGGGTTATTTATCAAAATGGGAAAAGATTTCTATTCCCTATTACTAGTTCGAAAGAATACTTAAAAATTTTCCCCTATAGACACATCATTGTTGAATAAGATAAAATAGGTATTAGGACATAGGTAAAAGTATGCAGATGTTTATATTTCTGGTTTACAAATTAGTCAAAGAGTAGCTGAGAATGGTTACTCTTTTTTGGTGGAGCGATTAATGGTAACAAACGAGATTGATATAGATAAAGTATTTGGGGAGCAAAAGATGATGAAAAAGATAGCAAAGTTAGTAACAGCAGGAGCATTTGCATTAGGATTATTCGCAGGAGCTGGAGTAACAAAATCAGAGGCAAGTACATTAACTAAACCTGCAGGCTCAAATTTCTTTAAGAGTGCTTCAAATTCATCAACGAACTACTACATGGTTCAAGATTATAAAGGTACAACAGTTCGTGCAAAAACAACTGCATCAGTTGCTCTAACAGCATACAAAGAAAACTATTCTTATGGTTCTGTATCTTTCGTAGACTATGACAAAGTAACAAAAACAGCCTATAAAACTACTGTAAGCACTCAAGCTTACACAAAAGCAAGTAAAAATGCCAAACTAACAGCACGAAACTCTAAAGGAAAAGTTATCAACGTAAAAATACCAACTAAAAATGTTATGACAAAGTATAATGCTAGCTGGTATAAAGACTCCTTTAAATATACAACTTATGTGAAAGTTAAAGGGAAATGGGTAAAACAAACGAAGACCGCTACAGTATATGTCCCTGCTAAATATGTTAAAGGATACACTTCGTCTTCTTGGGTAAAGAAAACTAAGAAAGTGGATAAAGGCTTCTTCTATACTCCAGCAGCAACTAACGGAGTAACCTTAGAGGAGTACAACAAAATTGAAATTGGTATGAGCCTAGCTGATGTAGAAGCAATTACAGGGGAAAAATTTATTATAGAATATTCTTCATCTTATGACGAAACATTATTCGATGATGATTTCAATGAGATTGGAACAAAAGTTCACACAAACGCTTCATATACATGGAAGTATGAACTCGACACTGAAACTGATTATATATGGAGACATGCTGATTTAGACTTCGAAGATAGTAAGTTAACTTATAAATACCAATATGGCTTAAAATAAGTGACGAAAGGGTTTATTCCCTTTACTACACTTAGCAAATTGAAGAACATCGCATATTCAATCTTTAATTCAACAGTTGCCTAATATGGGTGACTGTTTTTTAGCCTCTTTCATTTTGAAGAGTATTGCAAGCGCTCCTTATCTGTAGCCTCTACCGTCAGGGTGAGGGTAATCATCTGATTGCGTTCATAGGACCGCATGTGTTCTGCGATCACTTGGTTTTGAGCCACTACGATTACTCGGTCGACAAAAATCTTTGCCCATATAGATTGAACCATTTAACTGCAGGGTACAAAATAACGATTGGTTTCCACAGTAATAAGGGAAGTTTTATTAACCTTGCACGAAAAAAAAATTACAAGCTTCAAACCAGCTCTCAGTAAAGGGATGAAATTACTCCTTTTATTTCTCCCGCATTATCAGGTGAGTTGTTAGTCTGTATTGTTTTTAAGGTATTTTGCTCACTCACTATTAAACTTAAATCCTTAAATAATTTTTGAATAAAGATTGTTTCTGCGCGTGTCTGACTGTGAAGCACGTGTCGGTGTAATCTATAGCTGCACAGGTTCATGCTAGAAGTTTACTTCTCTGAATTCTCTAATTCTACAAACCTTAGCATATTTCGGGCCGGTGACACGGGCCGGTGACAGGCACCAGGATTAATAAAAAAAGCACTCACTGCAAGGGAAAATCCCTTTTACAGTGGATGCTCAAAGTGCCTGACACCATTATATGTTATCATCGCCCGGTACACGTTTTACAGTCATTTTATTAAATGAAGAAGAAAATTCATTGGTCGAGTAAAAAATAAAGTCGTATGTTTTTCCGTGATACAAATAAGCTTTTTCTTCTTCTTGGCGAAGAATGGGTTCCCCTAACTCTTCAATAATTTGCTCTCTAGTTAAATCGTTAATATCCACGCTAATTTCTTTAACCTTACCATTAGTATTAAAAGTCATATCTACTGAATCACTATTTCCTGATGTTTCAATATCCTTCTCTGGCTTCCCAAAATACGTTAAGTATTCTGCGAACTGTCCTACCTGGACTACATTTCCTAATGATGAAACAAAACTATCCTCATCCACTTGTGAATCCAGTTTGCTTACTAATATCTCACTAATCCAGCATTCTTGTCCCGTAGCTAAAGTGAATTTCAACCAATTAAAATCCTCGACAGGATCTTTTTCAATTTGTTCAACGGTAATGAGGTCACCAAAGTTAACTGTCGTTATTTTTTTACTAGCAGCTAAGTCAGGCATGTCCCTTACGAACCCATCAACCACCTGAACATACCGACTATCCTTTGAGTCTGCCACTGCAGTTTCTTTCACTTGCTTAGATTGTTCAGCTTTAGATTTATTGTTATTCTCTACATTCAAGACCTGATCTTTATTATCAGCTTGGAAATAGGTAATGACATGATTCCATTTTAAGTAAGTGAAGGTAGCACCGATAATAAACATTAACACCACCAGGGAATTCAATACTTTTGCTCTCTTATGATTGGTCATTTTCCTTGAATGGTTCCTTCTTAGTGCAATCGTGTTGTCTTCCGAAGTCTCATTTTTTGCAGTGCTGTTTTCATGAACCTCCTGTTTAGTGCTTCTTTTTTCCAAAACACTCTGATTAAACTGTTTCCTTTCCTCATTTGACATCTTATTCAAGTCTTTTATGAATTGCTCGTAATGAGGAACGACGTCCTTTACTGATCCGTAAGCTCTTACTCCACCTGCCTCAAGCCAAAGCGCTTTTTGACAGAATTCCTTAATCTGCCCTATAGAGTGACTGATAAAGAATATGGTCTTCCCCTTCTCCTTAAAACTATTCATTTTATCTATGCATTTTTGGTAAAATGTTTTATCCCCAACAGATAAAGCCTCATCAATAACCAAAATATCTGGATCAATGTTAACAGAAATAGCAAAACCTAATCGAGACTTCATCCCACTAGAGTATTTTTTAACAGGCTGATCTATAAACACTCCAATATCCGCAAAGTCAATAATCTCCGGCATTAATGCTTGGATCTCTTTCTTTGAAAAACCAAGCATTAAGCATTTTAACTCAATGTTTTCTCTTCCTGTTAATTGATTATTAAGTCCTGCACTAATTGAAATGAGCGCTGCACTTCCATCTATTTCAATCGATCCTGAACTTGGTGGAATAACTCCTGAGATTAAATTGGACATAGTTGATTTACCCGCACCGTTTACTCCAATAATTCCAATGATATCTCCCTTTTCAGCTTCAAAACTAATATTTTGTATCGCATAAAAATCTTTGCCATAACCATTTGGTAAGACCAAGTCTAATAATTTCTCAGATGTCTTTTTATACATTTTATATTTCTTGGTAACATTATTAAAAACAACTGGATTAGTCATGTTTTCTCCTTATTAACAAAATCTCTTAATTAGATTTAATTCGCTTTCAAAGTTTTTCAAAAAGAACAATAATCGTAAAAATATTGTTTTAAAAGCTTTAAACCTATAATAACATAAAAAAAATGAAGATATTAAATTGTTAATTACTAAATTATTGGATATATTAAAAGAACTGAATAAATATTTCATAATGTCTCTTCTAAGACTATTAACCTATTATACTTAAATAGATTGTTTTTTTTAGGTAAACAATTTATAGTAAATTACGATATTTTCTAGCTTTGAATATTATTAGTCACAATAGACAGGGTGAATAGATAGAAGGTACGATAAAATGACTGAATTTAAACGGTATGATTTTATGCAAGGAAAGAGGAAAATACAAAAAAAGCGGACATTATTTAGTTTAATATTAATTACAGCGATTGGATTCATTATTATTGGAGGAAATTCACAAGAAAGCAAGAAAGTGAAACGATTTCAATTTGAGAACTTAACAGCACGCCAGATGGCAACAGTCGAACTTACAGATAAGACTTTGATGCAATCCTTAGCAGTTGATGAAGTCCACCAGCAAATGTTCGTTTCACAAGTGAAAAGCGGACAAACTGACAATGTTGCGGAATCATTTGTTATTACCCGTTGCACATTGGATGGGCGAATGCTTGATAGTATGACGTTAAAGTATGGGGGTCATGGGACGAATATAGGCGTGGAGGTTACCAATGATGATACAGTATATATTTGGAGTTCCTATGAACGTGTGAATGGGAATAATACCACAATAGGGCATGACCTTGTCCGTTTCAAATATAAAGCAGGTGCGACCTATACACCATCCTCTCGTGGGATTGAAAATTATTCTAATCTAATAGATACTAGACCATCCGTTCAGGTTTCACCTACTATTGATAGCAAAAATAGAAGGCTAGCCGTTCGTCAAAGAGATAGCGTTAAGCAAACGCAATGGGTTGATATTTACGACTTGGATGATATTATTAATCATTCAAATCGCAAAGTTACAACAATAGAAATTCCAGAATATCTATTTCTTTTACAAGGACTATCACTAGACGGAAACTATTTATATTGGCGTACAGGGGATACGAACGAAAGGAATTACAAGGATTTTGTTTCTGTGTTTGATATTAAGACAGGTCAAATTATCGTTCAAAAGAATGTGACTTCGGGATGGGATTCAGCCTTTTATAAGAATATTTACCGTGAGCCAGAAGGCATTTTTATGTACACCAACCCTATTACAGGGGAGAAGATGTTATTAGTTGGTATTGTAACTGGGGAAGCAGGGGAAGAAGCTTTTATAAATAGAATTTATGCATTCCGTTCGCTTAAATAAATATCTTTGTAAAAGCTATCATAACCAAGCATGAAAAATAAAAGGTTTTTACTTTTAAGACTATTACCTATAAGATTTTTATAACACAATAAATTAATATTAAATATTAAAAAGGGTGAGTACATTTTTCAGTACCCACCTTTTAGCTTAAATAACCCTTTTATTTATTAGGAACATTCCAAATTCGCAGAATTCTATAAGCCAATTACTAATTATATCAAAGTAAGTGAGTGCAGCCTGATCTTTCGAGTTCTTCGTAAAATTTATTCCTAGTTGTATTCCTTAGATAGTGAAAGAGAATGTTGGATAACTTATCATCTAACTCAAGGATTTCTAATTCTTCAAAATACAAAAATTTATCTAATTTGTCCTTAGTTACCCATACTCCCCCTTCTTCTTCCTTGATTACATCGAATTCTTTACCTATCATATCCAAAGGAGTTTTATTACCATTAATATCTGTTATTGATTTAACTACTTTTATCCTCATTTATAATCTCCTTTAAAATACGTTTTTAATGAAATTCTTTTAATCAATAGAACACATTAAAACTCCCAAAAAAATACATATAAAAGACCTAATGAGTCCAGATGATAATTCGAAGAAGAACATAATTAGAATAAAAGGCATATAAATAAACAGTTTGTAATCAAGCATTAGATTGTTTTCTTATATTTTAAATGTAACATTTAAGTAGAAAGGATACAAAAGGAAAAATACGATATAAACCGACACTAAATGATTGATTATACGTGTTTTTTTCAGTAAACAATGTGTAAAACGATAATACCTTATCATTTTCTGTAATTTTAAGTAAAAAGTGTAGAAGATTGTATTATTTTTTTATTTCTCCTTTTTTTATAACAAAAAGTACTATCCAAATTTGGATAGCACTAATATATACTGACATCTACTATAGTCGATTAAGTCTTTCTTTTAAAATGATAAAAGATAACTCTTTAAAAAGTTCTTTGTAGTAAGTAGATTCATAATGTGAAAATGAATTCCCGTATGGATAATTAATATCTCCCATATACGGCATATGACGAATGTCTAATAACTGGGCATTAGGTAACTTAGATTGAAAATAATTGTCTAATTTATCCCAGAAGTAATTATTACGCTCAATCATCATCTTATTAGGAAATTCTGTCTTATTATGTCCTTTATCATAGTATGAGGTCGTAAATCGGCCTTTATTAATTATGATACGTTCAGGTGGTATAATTTCTGATAATTTTTGAATGAACGCATCAGCATAATTCTTCCATTCGTTAAAGTATGCGACATTGTCAATATGATCAATAATTCTTTTAACTGGTAGGTCATTTAAAAGTTCACTATCTTCGACCACATACGATAAAGTAACAGCTGATTTTTCTGAAACCCAAATAACAGGTCGAATCACATCAGGATATAAATCAATTAAAAAATATTCTGCATTTGAAGCTTTAAGGTTTTCAAAAAAGGTTTTAGAAAAATCCTCTTTAACAAAATTCTTTTCACTTGAAGACATATCCGTGTACTGATCTAAGTTAAACTTAAAAGGTTCTGTCATGACGCTAATTATAGAGGAATGAAATTGGGTGAATGCACAATTTAGAACTTGTTTATAGCCTGGGTTAAAATAAAGTCCAGAATTAAACATATTACGACTAAAGCATGTACCCATTACAGCTATATTAATCGCATTTGGTGATGTTTTATCGGATAATATTGTATAACAAGATAATATCTTAGCTGGAGACTTAAAAACCTTAGCTTTGAAATTTTGATCCTGCACATATATATATTCAGAGTTTAAGGTGATTGAATCAGGAACAGTGATGTAATAATCTGCCTCATCTACCCGTAAGAAAAAATCCCAACTTCCTGCATGTATAATTCCAGGTATAGACAAGAAAGAAATTTTAGGGATTTCAATTATCATGTCTTTTACATTGTTCCAACCCATTTCAACTAAATATTCAAACGTAATACCCTTTTTATCTTTACGTTTTAAAACAAGCTTTAAATCCTCATTCTTAACAAATTCCTTTTTATAGAATAACTCTAAATAGAAATGTGTATCATTTTCTAAGAAAGAAACTAACTCTACTTGGTTTTTATTATTTCTAATTGCGAAAAAAGATAAACGTCTTGAACCCGTAATATACGGTTTAACTATATAAGCACTTTTTGATAGATGAATTTGTTTTTCGATCATTTCCTTGGTGAACTGTTGGGGCAGGTCTATAAAAGAAGTAACTTCATGACCATATTCATTCGTAATCTTTATAACAAAATCACAAACATTGGTATCGTCAGTATAAAACGTTTGCGGTAATTTTTCCCAATTTAGTTCAAATTCAAATTTGTTTTTATTATTCAGATTCTTAATTGGGAAATCATATTTCTCTTCATGAAAGTTATATAGTGTAGAATTTGGTCTTCTTTTTGCCTGCAAACTAATTTCATGACCGTCTAATTGACCAACATTTGATTCTATAAGACCTGAAATTATTGAAAGTTTATCTTGTGTATTAAAAGTTTCAATTTTTGCTCTAATAGGTACAAAGTTCAATTTTAGCTGCGCAGTTGCTGCCATTCCGAGAGAAAGTGTCAACATAGGTAATACATCTACTGTTCCTAGTTGTTGGATTAACGCAGTATCAGTATTAATTTCAAATGTGTTAGATTTACCCTTCGCTAATATATTCCAAGTTGTTGAAGCATCGGGCAACATTTTCTTATATAACTCGACAAGGGAAATCTCCCCTTGAAAATATCCCCCTAGCATTCTCACAGGTACTTCTATAGTAATTTTGGGATGTTTGTACTCTTTTATTTGCTGATAATAAAATAATAATGATTTAATCTTTTCATTTGATTGGCCTTTGAATCGTATACGTTCTTCTCTAAGGTCAACTATAATATGGTTTAACGTGATCAAATTTTTTCATCTCCTAATAATTAGGGATAGCTAATATTCAACTTTATTTTATGATTTCTACTTTTATGGTTGATCTATTATTTGTTTGTACTTTTTTTATTTTCCTTTTAATTAAATATTGATAGATAGGAATAATTGAGTTGAATTTGGCAGCTCTAATAGCGGCTGGGTACATTTTATTATGCTTTTCTATATAAATTTGGTGTGAATCAAAATGTATATGATTAACAATATACTTTACTATCTTGATGTGTTGTCGTTTAGCCCTATAACTAAACAAATTATAGTTATCTATAGACCATCTAATAAAATAGTATCGAATAGCTGGTATTTGGCTTAAAATTCTCAAATCAATTTCTTTCAACATATTTTCAAATTGCTTTAGAAATTCTACTTGTTTACTGCTATTTTTATCTTTCATAATATTTTTATACATTATGCCTATCTGGCTCGATACAATCAGCTCGTAATGGTTTTTAACCAATGATTTTTTTATATATTTATTTATATTTGTTTTACTTAACAAATTAGAAAACTTCTTAAGTTGACTGTTAAAATTTTGCAAATACAATGATATATTTTCTTTGTCTACCTCTTCCATTTTCACAGGATTAATAGAGACATAGCGGGAATTTATTAGAGTGTTAACCTTCCATTCATATCGATCCGAAAATCCAATAGAATCTTGTAATAGAGACCGTGAAAAAGCTATATTACTGATGTCTTTACTGGTAAACAATAAAGGAGCGTCTTCTATAACATACACATCTTTGCTTTTAACAGGAGTTGTAAATGCTACTACGCCTTTGCTCCCTGCCTCATTTTTTTTAATTTTCTCGATAACCTTGTTAATATTAAAAAGGACTTCATTGACATTTTGGAAAATAAAGTAATCTGTATTACACAACTTTAAGACTTTTGAGCTTATCAAATTAACAGAATTTGCTCCCTTATTCATACTTATGAATTTAATCGGAAAGTTGCTCCTAGCGGTCACTTCATCTAATGTATTGTCTTTTTTGTTCGTGATAAGTATTAAATCATATTCACCAATTGGAGGACATAAGTTTGTAATTTTTTCAATCATTTCAATTTTTTGTGAAGCAGAACCGCCAAATAGTACGATTGTTACCATAGGGTTTTTATTTGTGACCATTTTTCGTCTCCTCACTTAGTTTAAAAAAGTCTTTGTAAACCTTTCAGTTGCTAACCCATCTTGGTTATCAAAAAAGTTATTTACGAAGGTATTAATTTTATTTCTCGGAAATTTTCCATTTTTAATATGATTAATTATATCGCTCGTTGATGAGACTATTGGACCAGGGACTAAATCCTTGTATTCGTAATAGAATCCTCTTTCTGAAAGATAGTATTCTAAATCGTATGCAAAAAATATCATTGGTCTTTTTAATAAACTATACTCGAAAATAACAGAAGAATAGTCTGTTATTAGTAAGTCCGTAATTAACAACAACTGATTGATGTCGCCAACACTAGATAAATTTAACACAAAGTTAGATAAATGGTCCGGAATCTCGATACCTTCTTGGACAGATGGATGTAGTTTTAAAATCAAAACATATTCATCGGACAATGACTTATTCATTTTTTCTAAATCCATTTCCAATTCAAACTTAACTCGTTCTCTAGCTGTACCTCTAAATGTTGGGGCATATAATATGATTTTCTTGTTCTGTAATTCCGGATATCGATGTAGATAATCTCTTTTAGTATATTCAATACAATCTTTATCAAAAAACATATCAGTTCTGGGGACTCCTATAGGCAAAACTTGGTCTAATTTTTTATTAAATGCCTCCGCATAATGAGGGGCAATTTTTTCTGAACTTGTTATTACCTTTGTGTACATAGTATGAGCACCCTTCTCAAAGTATAAAGAATTGGAATCCCTATATCCTTGAGCACTTAATCCGAATTTTTTAAACGCTCCACAAGCATGCCAGGTTTGAATAACCTCTGTTCCTTTTCTAATTTTCAAATGGTATAACTGATTATAATAATCATCAAGAAGAATAATTTTTGCATTTCCTAAATGATAGTATTGTTTGCATTTTTCTATAAACGTACGGTCTTCTTTTAAATAGACTTGCATTTTCCAATCTTTGTTATTGTAAAACAAATCATTATAGATACTCTTCAAATTGCCTTCTAATTTCTCAGTCTTATTTGTTGCAAACACTACTTTCTTTTTATTCAAAGGTACTAATTTTGAAAAGTTATAGACGATTCTTTTAAGAAAAATAGCTTCCATTCTACGAGAATTAAAGGTCTTATGGAATTCTTTTTTCTTAGTATATTTATAGATCGGTAAACCACTCTTTTTACTAACCGCTACTTTTGCGATTTCAAAAAAAGTTTGATGATTGTTCTCGTAAGCATTTGCAACTTTTTCACTCATTTTATCCATTACTGTTTCAAGTAGTTTAATGAATGAGCGATATGACCTCCAAGTTAAAAACCTGGAGTGTTCGATAATTCCCCTTATTAGAAAATACCTAATTGCTGGAACCGCATTAAATAAAGGGTCTTCAAGGGAGTTTAGCCAATTAGTTAGATTTTTAAAAGCTGAAACTTGTGTTTCTGTCCTTTTTGATTTAACAGCTTCCCTAACTGCTGGCCATATTTCATGAGTCATTACTCGTTCATAATAATTTGCCTTTAATTTATTATGATTTGGAATGCTCATAAAATTTTTGTCATTAATGATTAGCATTTCCAAAACATAATTCAGTATTTCAACAGGATCTTTTTGGATACTCTGCGTTAGGGATTTATTATCTCCTTCTCGCAATCTATAATGGTAAACTATCGAATCAACTGTATAGATCTTCTTTGCATTTAAGTAAGCATGCAAGACAAATGGCTGATCCTCCGCAAAGCGAATGTGATCAGGAAAATAGATGTCTTTGATTAATTCTTGTTTATAGAGTTTAGCACATGGTCCAATCGAGTAAAAAAGTTCCGAATTACCTGATATATGCTTTTGACCTGGATTCATTAATCCTTTATCAACGTGCGCTTTAATAAACCATTTCCCTTTACTATTGAACCGTACCGATCCACCTGTAACCAAGTCTGCATCATTTTCAATTGCAGCCTTATACATCACTTCTAGTGCATCATCGGGTAATATATCATCTGCATCAACAAAGCAAATAAAATCACCCTTTGCCATACGCAAACCGTGATTTCGTGCAGAAGCAGGTCCTCCATTTTCCTGATGAACAACCTTAAATTTTGGATTTGTATTTGTTAAATTTACTGCTAAATCAAATGTTCCATCTGAAGAACCATCATCAACTAAAATAAACTCTACTTCTTTCAAAGTTTGAGATAATAATCCATTGATCGTTTCTTCAATTAGTTCTTCAACATTATAAAGTGGAATGATTACAGATACTTTTCTTTTGCTTTCAGTCATTTAATTCAGCCTTTCTTATTTGAATATCGTTAATAACATCTTTCTCACTTTCTTTTCCAAAGACGATGCTTTATAGAAACAAAGGGTGAAAAAATATTCTATTTGATATTCATCATAAAACTTATAGGAGTTTCATGAACCATTTAAATAAAAGATATCCTTATCTTTTATTTATTAGTTCTTGGACAAATCTTTTACTTGAATTCCCATCCATATGATCAAAGTAAAATTGAACAAAACTATGAATCTTCTCCATTGAAAATTCCTCAAATAGAATCTTATCTACTAATTCTTTAGATGATTTGACGATACTTCCCGGAACAAAAGAAATGTAGTCATCGTAAAAATCTCTTTGCACCGTATATTCCTCTAAATCAAAAGCATAGAATAACATTGGTTTATTTAATAACGCAAACTCAAAACATATGGAAGAATAATCAGTAATCAAAATATCTGTTACAAGTAACAAGTCATTTACTTCTTCATAATCAAAGAAATCATAAAAAAAATCACCGTATTCTTTTGGAAAGAGATCTCTATTTTTTATAAATGGGTGTAGTTTAAATAAAAATACATAATCATCTTTCAATTGTTCGTATAAAAGTTCTACATTTAATCCCTTTAAAGGATAATAGGCAGTGCTTTGACCGTTTCCCCTAAAAGTTGGGGCAAAAAGAATAACCTTTTTTGATTTTAGAAATGGGTATTTACCATATAACACCTTTTCCTTTTCTACTTTATAATCCTTTGAAAAAAATATATCAGTCCTTGGAACGCCCAGAGGATAGATTTTATCTTCCGTAATGCCGAATCCTTCTGCATAATGCTTTGCAACATTTTTAGAACTAACAATTACCTTTGTATAATTTTTATGGTTTAAGGAATCTAGAGACGGACCTCCAGGAAGTCCTACTCGACTATAACCAAATTTCTTAAAAGCTCCTACTGCATGCCAAACCTGGATTAAATCTGCACCAGTTCGAATCTTCAAGGGATAAATCATTGGATAAAAATCATCTAAAACTATATATCTTGCCGTTGCAATGTCATAAGCTAATAAAACAATTTCTTTAAACGTTTTTTTTGTATTAATACTTTTTTTAAGCAAAAATTTATATTTTAGCTTTAAGTCCTGTGACTTCATTTCTTCAATTATATATTTAAAATTCCCTTTAATTTCAGAGTTACTATCAGACGCAAATAATATTTTATTTTGTTTTATAGGTAATAAACAAAATAATTTATACAGTAACCGAAAGACTTTTGACCGAATTAATCTGTATATATAAGTATTACTATTTAGAGAAACCATTTTATAATACTCCTAAATAACCGTTATTTAAAAGAAAATAGATTTTATTGTTTACTTTCTCCCAAATAAAAACTAAATAAATTTATGAAATTATTTTTTCCATCCCATCTATTCCTTGAATAATACTTCTACAACTCTCTTACTAACATTTCCATCACAATTATTAAGAAATCTATCTTTAAAATAACTTACTTTACCAATATCAAATGTACCCTTTATAATCCAATCTCCAAGTTCCTGCGTATTTTCAAATATTGGACCTGGGACAAAACTTTTATAATCATAATAAAAGTCCCGTTCTTTTGTATAATCAGCTAAATCTTCAGCAAGAAATGCAATTGGACGTCTTAATAAACTAAAATCAAAGATAATAGATGAATAATCTGTTATTAACATATCAGCTAATAATAACAATTCGTCAATCATATATTTACTTTCAATATAATAAACAAAATCAGCAATGTCCTCATCTATATGCAAACATTCAGTAATATATGGGTGAAGATGGACAATAATAATATATTCATTAGAAAGTAACCCTTTTAATAACTTAAAGTTTATTTTTAAGTCTATTTTGTTTTGATTATGACTTTTCCCTCGATATGTTGGGGCATATAAAATTATTTTTTTACCTTTTATTTCTGGAAAATCATTGTAGAATTTATCTTTAACAACTACATGGTTTTTTGGATTAAAAAAGAAGTCGCTTCTAGGTAATCCTAAAGGTAATATCTTATTTAACGGCATGTTAAACGCTTCGGAATAAAACGGTGCAATTTCGTTTGAACTTACGATTACATTAGAATAATTTGAGTGGATGTTAATTTGCTTCAAATAATTTAATGACGGTCCAAACTTTTTTCCTACAGTGCTATATCCAAATTTCTTAAATGCTCCTGCTGCATGCCAAGCTTGAACTATTTTTGTATCTTTCCTTGGTTTAATTAAGTAGACGGGAAAATAATAATCATCTATAAAAAAACAACTTGAGGTCGCCAAATGATATGTTGCAACAAGCATATGAAATAAATATGATATCCTACCAGATTTTGATGAGTTAAACTTCTTAAACAAGCATATTAATGAATAATCAGGATATTGGCGATTTAATTCATTATGCAAATATAATAAATTCCCTTGAATACTTTCTGTACGATACGAGGCAAACGTAACTTTCTTTTTCTTCACAGGAAATACCAGGCAAAAAAAATTATATATAATTCTAACAAATATTTTAGTTAGAATTGTTGGTATTAAATTCAAAGGTATTTTCATAAATAAACTACCCTTCCTAAAAGGGATTATATTTTCCATTCCAAAACTGTTTTACCCCATGACGTTGTTAGGTCTTTCTCGAACGCATCAACAATATCCTGGATTTGCTTTATTTCATTAATAGAACCGATGAGTGTTTCTAAATAATCAACTACATCTTGGTTGCTTGCAAGGAAATCCACTGTGTTTTGAAAATCAACTGTTCCACTTCGGCTGCTGCCAATAACGGTAATGCCTTTTTCTAATATCATTCTAGTATTAATCTCTACTGGATATTCAGAAACTCCTAAAATAGAAATGGAACCTTCTGGTATAATATGGTCAATAATTTGGTTAATCGCATATTGACTTCCTTTTCCGCCCACACATTCAAAAGCATGGTCGAACTTTACATCTTTAGGAATTTCATTAATATTATAAACTTCATCCGCAAATGAAAAGTTATCTAATTTAAATTGTGTTTTCCCTACGACGATTACTTTACAGTCTTTATATTTCTTTTTCAAAATTAAAGCAGTAATATAACCCAAATTCCCGTCGCCCCATACACCAAAGGATTGACGACGGCCATGAGCCTTTGCTTCAAATCTTGTCATTGCATGCATCGCAATCGTGATGAGCTCTGTGAAAGCAGCTACATGTACATTAATATGCTCAGGTAAAACTACGAATCTATCTCTCTTTAAAAATACGTAATCCTGCATAAAACCGTCAAAACCACTTGAACGAAACTTACTAGAACGGAGATAGTTTTCTGCAACGAATTCATCCGTTTCAACTGGTGTATTCGGCACCATAACTACTCTAGTTCCAGGTTTATACTCTCCTTTAGGATCATAGACAATATCACCGATTCCTTCATGAATCAATGCCATCGGCAATTTTACTGCCAAAGCATCTTTTCCGCGAGATCCTGTATAATAGCGTTGGTCTGCAGCACAAATAGATAAATGTGTAGGTCGTACAACTACACGATCAGATTTATTGACAGTGCGATCCTTATAGGTGATTTCAAATTTACGAGCAGAAACTAATCTATAAACTTGATTAATCATTACTAGCGATCCCTTCACGTAAAATAGCATTAGCAACCTTTAAATCATATGGAGTTGTTACCTTAATATTAAAAACTTCACCTTTAACAATTTTAACCTTCTCACCATATATCGAGCATATCTTACATGCGTCTGTCAGTATTTCCTTTTGTTCATTCGTTAATTGCTTGTAATAGTTAACAAGCGTATTAATATGAAAACTTTGAGGTGTCTGGCCTTGGTACATAATATCCCTCTTTGGAATATTAGAAATTGTATCACCATCTTCTGATTCAATGATGGTATCAATTGCTTCTATAACAGTATCAACAGCTTTATATTTCTTTACCTGCTCAATATTTTCTTTAATAATTCTATGTGACAGAAAAGGGCGCACAGAGTCATGTGTCACAATATAATCATCTTCAAACACACCAAAGGTACTCTCAATATAACGAATCCCATTCATAATCGACTCGTTTCTATCGCGACCACCTTCAACTACAATCAAACGTTCATTTCCACCGATAAATTTGCTTATAATATCTTGTGAGTAATTAATCCATTCTCTTGGTGTAACTACAATAATTTTTTCAAAATCAGGATTTAAAATAAACTTTTCAAGTGTATGAATTAAAATTGGCTTATTATTTAAGGTGAGAAATTGCTTAGGCATGTTGACGTTCCCCATCCGTGTTCCCTTTCCACCAGCAAGTATTTCAGCGTATATCATAATATCCCATCCCTTATTAATATATTTTCTCTTTTTATTTTCTCATTTATTTTATATAAAATGTATTTGTCAATTTATGTTAAGTGCATAGTACTTTTATCACATTACATGGCAACTGTATTATTAAACTATATTTCCACTCTCTTTTCTAGTGCTTTTATGAATTTGGAAATAATTTGGTAAAAAATACAGAAAGATTTATTTAAATAAGAAAGTCAATAATATTAAGATTGTTGTCGATAAATGTTGAATTTGTAAAGTTTATTTAAATATTATACCAGAATTTATACATTTTATCTGAAGAATAATATTTATAGTTCATACGTGTAAAAAATATTAATTATTTTATATATATCATTCGTGTTTTGGAAAGTCTTGAGGGAATTTTATTACCCTTATAGGCTGATACTTTTTGTTACACCAACTTTCTATTATTGGTATACCTTTAGTCATGATTTTGGATAATAATAAAAGGTATGCTTAAATCTATGGTATTAATGGAGTTACCATTGGGATGCTGCTGAGGAAACTGATTTTATGCGGTATAGAAAAAGTACTCAATATTTTCTTAATGACGATTTGAGTAGACTCCTCCCTCCACAAGATGATTCTTCCTCGATATTCCAATCGATTATTACATGAAAGTGAATATGGAAGGTTTTCAGGATATTGTAAATGGCTGTGGGTGGAGTTACTGTGCAGAATGATTTAGACTTTACCGAAGCGGGCTTCCACTTTAAAAAGGGAGAGCTAAATCTAAATGGCAAAAAGGCTTTAGCCTTCTCTCGAATGAGGCATGAAGATCCTCGAGGTGACTTTGGTCGTCAAACACGACAACGTCAAATTATTCAAGGGGTCATTAAAGAAGGAAATCAATTTTAAGGCACATAAAGCCCCTTTCAAAATCAATGGTTAAAACTGTTCAAAAATATTTAACTCATCAATGGATAATACTTCTTCATGGTTATCATCTTCTAAAAATTAGCACTCATCTAACAATTATTTCCAACTAAAATTTGAACTAATAGAAATTGATAAGTCATTACCAAAAAGTCACATAGTTTTTGAAGCATTCACTAATTTCTCCTCTGTCCTATTTCCCCTTATTTTTAACCCTTTATATTAAATCCATAGTATCCGAAATTCGGGTAATCTTCCATTCCACACAGGAAGTTTATACCACAGTAAAACAAGTAATGGCGATGTATAAGCAAAGACAGCAGCAAGCAAACACTTAATTGCTACTCTCTTGCAATATATAGTCTCTAAACCCCGTTCTCCCCTTCCGTTTTGTTTAATTATATGTAATTAACTTATTATGAAAAATAAAAACAACCCCAAAAGTTGAGGTTGTTTAGAAAACGCTTTCAAATTATCGTTGTGATTCAAGTAGTTGGTCTCCTCTTTTAGCTGCAACCATAAGACTCATTACTGTAAGCATAGAGAACGATCCAACAAATAAGCCTGCAATAAAGATAACCATAGTATAACCTCCCAGAGTATATTCATAATCCGTCGTAAGGTGATCATATTCGGCAGCTGGCTGGCATAGTTTTAGAACCTTAGCCCCTTTAGTTTTGCGCCTCCACTTTTCAATGGATTTGCCCTTTCGTACGAACTATGTGCTTTCATTGATAATATACTAATTGTTTCTAGTAATAAATAGAGCAATTAACCTATTTATATGTTAATAATCTGGCAATTGCAAACTCTTTCATTATTGATTCTGTTCGACAATGCCATGAATTTTGTAACTATTCATCGAACGATTTAATGATACCCGTTCATCCATACGTGGTTAAATAGTGATAAGCAACCTGTTTCGGAAGTGGAGTGATCACATGGCAGAGAAAGAAGATGGGAGAAATTTCGGCAGGGGCTGCCTTTGGGGGATTCTTTTATCCATTCCTTTATGGGTAATCGTCTATTTTATCCTACGTAAGATCTTTCACTGAGGAGAGGCATTCTCCTTCTAATTGAAAAATAGTAAATAATAGATTGAGCCCTCCACCTTGGAATGAAAAATTTAATCAGTAGATTTGTCGAAAATATTTTGTATATTATTTGCATATTTCTACTTTATTCCCATCCTTAATTGGTTATCATATAAAAAAAGAAACTGAAAGCGTTTACAAATATACTAAAAAACTGAACCGTGCATTACCTGATTTATCTACAACTAACAATAGGAGTGGATTTCATGGACAAGCAAGGGAATCTTTTATTAGGATTATTGTGGGGGACGTCTTTAAGTGTTCCATTATGGTTTGCGTTTTTCGGTTGGATTAAATTAGTTATTCAAATGATTCATTAATAATGTAGATATCAATATAATAAAGTAAATATAATGTACTAGATTCCAAATCAAGACTCCCGCCTTATGATAGATTTTCAAAAATCTATCACAAAACGGGAGAATTTAGAATGCAAAAAATATTTCATCTTAGGTATGAGGAACGATGATCAGTTACGATATTTTTTCCTGATACGCTGTTACACCAAGTGCAATCGCCCCGGTTAGCCCGGCTTGATCCCCTAGATGTGGCAGGACAATGTATTGGTCGATTTCTCCCTTTGTTAAGGCTGAAACGGGAACGTATCCATTTAATAGCTCCAGCACCCGCTCACGAACAAGCGGCAGTAGTTGTTCTTGTTTTGAAACTCCTCCGCCAACGATGATTTTCTTAGGGGACAGGATTAAGATATAATTCATTAATGCCTGTGCTAAATAATAGGCTTCTAGCTCCCATACCTCCATTTGCTCTGTGAGCAGCTTCCCTTCTTGATTCCATCTTTTTTCAATTGCTGGTCCAGCTGCCATTCCTTCTAGACAATCTCCATGGTACGGGCATACACCCTCAAACTGATCATCAGGATGACGCCTTACAAGGATATGCCCCATTTCCGGATGAGTGATTCCCAGAAGAAGCTTTCCGCCGATCACCGCTCCTACACCAATCCCCGTTCCAACCGTCATGTAGACACAGCTATCCAAGCCTTGCGCCGCGCCCCAGGTATTTTCCGCCAAGGCTGCAGCTGTCACATCGGTATGAAACCCAACAGGCACATCGAAATGCTTCTTAATTTCACCGGTTATGTTGTAATTTTTCCACGGAAGCTTCGGTGTCTCGGTAATGAACCCAAAGGTTGGGCTATCTCGATCGACATCGATCGGGCCAAATGAACCAATTCCAATGGCGTCCACTTTTTTCTCCTGAAAAAATTCAATCACTTTCGGCATCGTCTCTTCCGGCACCGTTGTTGGTATGGTTACCTGTTCAAGTATTTCTCCTTTTTCAGTTCCAATCCCACAAACAAACTTCGTTCCACCTGCTTCAATTCCACCAACTAGCATGGCATTCACTTACCTTTCCCTTTCAAACTAATGATGAACAATAATCCCCTTCATGACGTTCATGTTCGGATAATCATTCATGACCGTTGGCAGCTCATCAAGGCCAAATCTGTGGCTTAGCAGCGGTTTAATGAGGATCTTGCCCTGCTGTACGAGTGAGATTGCTTGATCATGTGTATGCGGGTTAATAAAAGACCCTTTAATCGTCAACTCTTTGGAAAAAATATCAAAAGGGCTCACTTCGATTTTCGTTTCAGGGGCAGAGACACCAAATAACAAGACCATCCCGCCTTTTTTCGCCATTTGCACCGCCTGCGTCATACTCTCTTTTCTTCCCACACATTCTATCACAATATCAAACCTGCCAGCCCCACACGCCTCAAGATCCGCAGGCGTAACAGTTTCAGCTGCACCCATTTGTAGTGCTAAGGAATGTTTTGACACATCTGGCTCACTGACAACGATTGGCGACCCGCCGTACATCTTCGCCATTTGCAGCATCATTAAGCCAATATACCCTCCTCCAATCACTAACACCGAAGCGCCAGGCCATATATGGATTTGCTGAAAACCATGCAGTACACACCCAAGCGGCTCAATCATCGCCCCTTCTTCATACGTCAATTCTGCAGGAAGGATATAGCAATTGGCAGCTGGAACGGTACAATATTCGCCCATTCCGCCATCACGGGTCACGCCGACAGCTTGCAAATGGTTACACAGGTGTAGACGGCCGCCGCGGCAATACTCGCACTCGCCGCAATACATATTCGGATCTATCGAAACGCGGTCCCCCACCTGGAGTGTGCGAACCTTGGCGCCTACCTGAACCACTTCCCCGGCTAATTCATGCCCAAGTATAATCGGATATTGTACCTCAGCAGAACCCGGCTGTCCGTGATAAATATGCTGGTCCGTTCCGCAAATGCCACAGGCCTTTACCTTGACAACCACTTCCTGATCCAATGGAACCGGAATAGACAATTCTTTGACACTTAATTGTAATTTATTCGTTAATACAGCAGCTTTCATCCTACACTCCACCTACTCTACAGAATTAATAGCAGTCACTCTTAATTCACTTAAATCAATGGGATGATTCTCTAAATGACCAATTTCAATCGTGATCGTTTCATTAGGCAACAAATCCACAAAGTTCTCACTAAAGGTAACTTTCTCAGCTGGGATCTCAAACTTCACCATCCTCGCTATGCTTTTAGAACGGACCGTTACCTTTTGCTCCTTTGTATCCACCTCAACGACTAGTGGACTTTCTGGTAAAACTAGATCCTTATGATCTCTAAAATAGTAAACATTTCGCTGTGCTTTTTCATTCAACGAAGATAAGCAAATCACCGCTTCATTCGCTGAATATCCACCTAAAAGCTCGTCCTCTGTAAATCGAGCGACCATTTTTGAAGCATTGCCCGGTATCGTCGCTTCCACCGTAGTTTGGAAAAGAACCTCACCACTAAAGCTGACAATCTTTAACTCTAGCGTATCTTCATAGATTTCCAGCTTGTCATTGACGACCCATACCTTGACATCCTGCCCAGCGTCATGATCAATGGTTAATAATAATGGATGGAAGAATTTCTTCGCATAATACCATGAAGCCTTTGGTAACTGATAGTAATCAATCATGGACCAGCTTGTCCCAGGCCAGCAATCATTCAATTGCCATACCAAAGCTCCGCTTGTATTCGGCTTATTCCGGCGGTAATGCTCGATGCCGCATTTCAACCCTTCTGCCTGCGTCAGCATGGAGAAATTCATATACTCCTCCATATTCGTTGGAATGCCTGTATATCCTTCCATCAGCATAATTCCTTTTTGGTGATGGTAATCCTTGTTGCGATAGGACATTTCATCACTGCCCCAATAGAACGTTCCCTCCGGAAGATTTTTCTCCAGTGTATAGCGGTTCGCGGATGCATGCATCCCGAATTCACTACTGAATTTCGTGAAGTCTTTTTTATAATTTTTAAACGAAACACCTTCGACACTATAATCCTGGCCCAGGTTCTCCCCGAATTGACGCGGCTCCACATTTCCATGCCACACCTGCCAGTTATGACGATCCCCTTCCGCCTCTGAATCATGATCATTTCCGCCAAATGGTGAGCTCGGCCAATAAAGGCGGCTTGTATCCAGTTCTTCTAGTAATTCTGGAATGAGTTCGTGATAAATTTTCTCCCCGTAAAAAGGCGTGTTAATTCTACCAGCTGCCGACTCAACCTCATAGAGCCAATCGTTCTCATTGTTCCCGCACCAAATGGCCACCGACGGATGGTTACGAAGCTTCTTAATCGCCCAGGTGACTTCCTTCCGCACATTTTCCATATAGTTCGCGTTGTAATCTGGATATAACGCACAGGCAAACATGAAATCCTGCCAAACGAGAAGTCCAAGGCGGTTACATTCTTGATAGAAAACCTCTTTTTCATAGATTCCACCGCCCCAAACACGAATCATATTCATGTGTGCTTCTTTCGATTGCAGCAGCAATTGGCTGTATCTCGAATCAGGTGCAGGTCCTATGAAACTATCAATCGGAATCCAGTTGGCGCCTTTTGCAAACAACTCGACCCCATTTAACACAAACGTAAAACGAGCATTCCCGTCTGCATCCTTTTGCATTACCTCAATCGTCCGAATCCCAATTTCTGTGGTGTACTCATCCACCTGGTCATGCCCATGAATCAAGCGCACGGTTAGATCATATAAATGAGGGGTGCCTAAATCATGTGTCCACCAAAGCTTTGGCTGCTCCACCTCCAGCGTCAATCCCACTCGATTGCGAACAATTTTTCCCGTTTTCACAATCTCACCATTACCGAAAACGACCTCAACCGCTAACTCCGTACCGCGAATATAAGACTTCGTTTCTACCTCAACCTCGACAATCGCACTAGTCTCCGTAATCTCAACCGTTTTTGCATACACACTTTCTATCTTAGCTGCATGTTTTCTCTCTAAGCGGACGTCTTTCCAAATTCCCATCGTTAAGATTTGCGGACCCCAATCCCAGCCAAAGTGAGATTGTGCCTTCCGTGCCCAAATCCGGTCTTTCCCGAATCCGGCCCAATAATTCTTTTCCTTTTCCTTCAATACGTGAGAAACTGGCTCAAATTTTACCGCGAGTATATTCCGGCCATCGGCCACTTCTCTCGTCACATCAAAGGTATGGGAAATATACATATTTTCCGTCGAAGCAATCTCAACCCCATTTAGATACACCGTCGCAAACGTATCGAGGCCTTCAAATGTTAATTCCAAACGATCGTTTTGATCAAGCATTTTTTTATCATACTGGAATTCGCCGCGGTACCACCAAACCTTCTCTGCTACCCATTTGGATTTCAAATCGTTATGTCCAAAGAACGGGTTGTCAATCAACCCTTTTTCAATCAATGTGGAATGAACATCGCCCGGTACCTTTGCTGTCATCCAAAAATGATCGATATACGCCGGGTCCGCCACCACAAGGTCACGAACTTCCCCCATTTCGAAGTGCTGTATTTTCCAATTCTGATTAAGCTTCATCTCGTCTCTCTCCTTAGTTAGACCCGATATAGTCACGGAAATCCGTTGGTGTCATCCCTGTTTTCTTCCGAAATACCTGCACAAAGTACTTGTATTCCTTATAGCCAACCTCTTTCGCTATTTCAAACACGCGATCAGATGTGTTAATGAGTAAATGCTTGGCTTTTTCAATTTTTAAATCATTTAAATATTCATTAAAGGATTTACCCATTTCTTTTTTAAAAATCATGCTGAAATAATTAGGGGTAATATGCATCTCATTTGCCACCTCTGATGCCTTTAAATCCTCGTGAAAATGAGCCTGGATATACTCTTTCGCTTTCTCTACCATCCAGCTCTTTTTCCATTCATTTTCTAACTTTACCTCCTGCAATACGGTATTTTCGAGATTACGGCTAGCTTCTTTCTCTGCGATAATCTCCCGTTTCAGACTGTTAACCCTTTCAAGCAGTTCATCAATATCCACAGGTTTTAATAAATAATCCTTCACGCCAAAACGTATAGCTTCTCTTGCATATTCAAACTCATCATAGCCGCTAATAATAATGACACGCGTACGCGGCATTTGTTCATTGATGGTTCTCGCGAGTTCAATCCCATCCATTACGGGCATTCTCACATCGGTGAGCACAATATCCACCTGCTGCTTCCTGAGAATCTCTAGTGCTTCTTCCCCGTCTTCCGCCTCGCCTACTACCTTGATTCCATAAGTATCCCAAGGAATCGTATACCGTAACCCCTGTGTAATAATAGGTTCATCATCGACGATTAATAGGTTGATGTTCATGACTCTCACCTAAACTTTCTAGTATCTTTACTTCCTCATTGTTGAAAAGTAGCGGCACTCTCATCTGAACCCACGTTCCGGCTCCGTCATGCTTGATAAAGTGGAGTCCATACTCTGTTCCAAATGCCGTCACCAGCCGGTCATTTACATTCGATAAAGCAAAGCCAGCCTCTTCCTTAACCCTGCCTTCTCGTAACCATTGATTGAATCGATCGACATCCAGTCCCACACCGTTATCCTTGATATCAATGATGACATTCTGGTCCTCAACATAGCTGTTCAGTTCAATATGACCTGTTTCTTTCAACCCCTTAAAACCATGTACAATACTGTTTTCCACCAAGGGCTGTAGAATTTGCTTCATTACCAGAACATTCTTTGTGTCCTCTCCCACATTCATCTGATAAGAGAGTTTTTTACCTAATCGTTTCTTCTGAAGCTCCAAATAGCTTTCTACATACAATAGTTCCTGGTTTAAAGGAATCCATATCTTACCCTTACTTAAACTAATTCGGAACATCTTTGAGAGCAGCTCGATTAATCGACTCGTTTCCATTGCATCTTCCATTCGAGCCGTCCAGCGGATCATGTCAAGCGTATTGTAGAGAAAATGTGGGTTAATTTGGTTTTGTAAGGCCTTTAGTTCCGACTCCCGCTGCTGAATTTCCAGCTTATACTTCATATTTATTAATTGTTGAATCGTTCCCACCATCCGATTAAATCGATATTCAAGGCGACCTATTTCATCCTTCGACTTGACCTTTACGAAGACTGAAAAATCTCCATGCTCTACCTGTCTTGTCTTATCTGTCAAAATCATAATGGGACGGAGAATGGTAAAATAAAAACCGATTAATGCGAGAACACCAAGGCCCATAGAAAGAATGAAAAAAACAATAATCCAATAACCGATTCCTCTTAGATCCTGTAATATCGCACCTTCGTCCACCATCGTGACTAATTGCCAGCCGTTTCGTTCAATGACTCGTGCAGCGACTAAATACCGCTCACCTTCTACGGAATAAACAAAGCTCGTCTTTTTCGAATCGATCGTAAGTTGCTTTAAAAGGTTGGGATCAGGATAGCGTTTCCCAAACAGCTTCTTGTTCTCGTGAAGTACAACCCTGCCTTCCTCATCCAAAATGAAGGCCGTGCCTTGTTCCTGAGGTACTCCAGCCTTAATCGTTTGAAACAACGCTTCTTCATTCAAGCGGATTTTCACAAAACCGATTCGTTGATTGATATCGTTAATGTCATTGATGACGCGAAATAAGGAAATAACATTGGTCTGTCCCTTCCAGTAACTATGAATAGGATAGGCGTGCGTCCAAAAAATCGCTCCCTTGCCTTCCTCTGTTTTCCTTTCCAACACCTCTTCATCCACAGCAATCGGTTCACCCATATCCAGCTCGTTTCCATTCGACCCATAAAGGGAAATGGAATTGATGTAATTCTTCGACAGCAAATGGAAAGTAGAAAAGCCCTTTAAGCTTTCTTCAAGGTCTTGCTGCGCCGGTTTGCCGTCGGCCACCTGCGCACTCTTCATATACTTTCGGAATTCCTCGCTAAAAATCATGTACGTCGATATATCTTCGACATCTTGAATTGTTGCTGTTAAGTTATCATCAATCGTATCTAGCATTCTTTCCGTATAATCAAAAGCTTGTTGTTTTAACACCTGATTCATTTCATAAAAGATAAGAGAGCCGAGAGAAATGGTCGGCAAAAGCACAACGATACTAAAAATTAAAATCGATTTCACTCTTAAGCTTAAGTTTCGGTACCGACGATCGACATGCTTTAGCCATCCTATTATTCTCACCATTGAAATCTTCTCCTATGGAACAACTCCGTCAATTTTGGTAAGCACTCTATTAGCTTTCCAAATTTCCCTTTTATTACCCTTTTACCGCACCAGCCGTCATTCCTTTGACTAAATGCTTTTCCATCACTAAATAAAGTAAAATGGTAGGAAGGATGACCATCGTCAAACCCGCCATTTGTCCGGTGTAGTTGGTGTTATATTGACCTGCAAAGTTTGCCAATCCAAGCGGAATGGTCTTTAACGAAGCATCATTAATTAAAACTAATGCAAACGAAAACTCATTCCAGCAATGAATAAAGTTTAGAATCGTAACCGTTGCAATCGCTGGGCGAGACATCGGTAATATAATGGACCAGAAAATCCGAAAGACACCACAGCCGTCCATGATGGCCGATTCTTCAATATCCTTTGGAAATGCCTTCATAAAACTTGTTAATAAAAAGATCGTAATTGGTAAGTTAAACGCTACATATGGGAATAACAACGTCCACGATGTATTCAGCAATCCAAGCTTTTGCATCAAGATGAACATCGGAACGAGTGTCGCATGAATGGGAACAATCATACCAAAGATAAACAGACCATACACAAGCTTGCTCATTTTAAATTCAAATCGAGAAAGAAAGTAAGAGGCCAAGGCACCAAAGAAAACCGTAATAATAACCGAAAGAACTGAAACAAAAATACTATTAAAAAAGTATGTCCCTAATTGGGCCGTCTGCCAAGCATCCACATAATTTTCCCATCTCCACGTATCTGGAAGGAAAAACGGATCTAATGAAAATTCCTTCTGGCTCTTGAAGGAGTTAATCACCATCCAAGCAATCGGATACACATTAATTAAACTGAAAACGATCAGCACAAGGTAAATAACCGGATGTTTCAACTTTTTAAGAATATGAAACTTTCGTTCATTTTCCCCCACTTTTGGGGCCACGCTTTTCCCCATCACTAATTGTTTTTCCACGTTCCTCACTCCTTTACTTTGACTTTCTTTGTAATATCATTCTCGAAACCCAAATCAGCACTAAACTAAAGACAAAAATGTAAAGCGATACCGCACTTCCATATCCATATTTCATCGAAGAGAACGTCTTTTCGTACATGTAAATGGCCATAACTTCTGTTGAATGCGCAGGTCCGCCATTCGTCATCACATAAATCAGATCAAAGGTTTTTAAACTACCACTGATACATAGAATCACAGCTAATATAATCGTGTCCCAAATCATCGGGATCGTAATAAAAAAGGTTCTCTTCCAGCCAGAGGCGCCATCAATCTGTGCCGCTTCTAATACTTCAGCAGGAACATTTTGCAAAGCGGCTAAAAAGATAATGAAATAAAGACCCACGAACTGCCAAATGATCGTTACACAAACGGAAATCATCGATAATTTTGGGTCACCCAGCCAGTTTTGCTGCCAGCTTTCCAGACCAATCACTTTTAACAGCTGATTAACAAAACCGAATTCCGAGTTCAACAGCATATTCCAGGTTAAAGAAATAACCACGGTTGAAATAACAACCGGCATAAACCCAATCGTACGGAAAATCTTCGCTCCCTTTAATTTCCGACTGAGTAAAAGCGCTAACCCTAAAGCAATCGGAATTTGACCAAACACGGAGGCGATGACGACAAATAGATTATTTTTTACCGACTTCCAAAAGATAGGGTCTTTCGCAATATCGATAAAGTTCTGTAAACCCACAAATTTCATCGATCCGAATCCGTTCCAATCCATGAAAGAATAATAGACCGAGATAAGGATTGGTATAATACTGAAAATGAGATAGATAAGTAGAGCGGGGACTAGTCCTATGAGGATGGCTAACTTATTTCTTTGAAGAATGTGCACGTACAGTTCCTCCTTTTCAAAAGAATCAAGGAGATGTACCCCTTGATTCTTTTGTGGTTATTCACTCTTATTTCACTGCTTCTTGCATTTCTTTCGCGACCTTCTCTGGTGTTGATTCACCAATTGTAATCGCCTGTAAACCGTTGTTGATGATATCTGTAATTTCAGCAGGTAGTACTGCATCATATACCGGTGCAATTCCACCATTCGTTAATTCAACTGTTTCCTTGAATAATGCGGAAGTTTCTTCCGGAACTTCAACATTAGCAGGGACAAGAGTACCGATCGTCATTAAGTTTTTGTACGTCTCTTCATCATATAAGAACTTGAAGAAGGTTGTAGCCGCCTCTTTCTTCGCATCAGAAACTTCACTATTTAACGCAATACCCCAGCCAGTTACACCGGAGATCGCAGCAGCTTCGCCTTTTCCGCCTTCAATCGCAGGAAACTTTGCAACACCAATATTCTTCCCTTCTGGTGCGCTGCCAATTAATCCACTTAAGGCCCAAGTTCCGTTTACGAACATCGCCGCTTTTCCTTGAAGGAAATAGTCGCTCGCTTGGTTATCATCGATCGTATTTGCATCACTATTAAACGCTTTTAACTTTGTTAAATCTTGAATGACACCAAGTGCATCCACAAACTCTTTGTCTGTAAATTTCTTCTCACCGGCAAACACCTTTTCCAAGAAATCGCTTCCAGTTACACGGTCAGCAATGGTAGAAATATAAACAGATTGTAAAGGCCATTTCGCCTTGTTACCTAAAGCAATCGGGGTAATATCTTGATCATTTAATTTGCTAACTAATGTTTTGAAATCACATACGTCGTTGGGAATTCATTGAACCCAGCTTTTGCTACCACATCTTTGTCATAGTAAATAATGCTTGTGAAAACTTTGTTTCCAGGAATCGCATATTGCTTACCATCAACGGCATAATCCTTTAGTGTATCAGCTGGAATGGTTTTATCCTTCCAGTGGTCAACGATATCATCGATTGGCATTAACACGCCGCCTTCTACTAATGGTTTAAGCTCAGCACCCGGCCATGTTTGAATCATGTCAGGTAATTGCTTACCTGCAGCTTGTGTTTTCAACTTTGTTTTATATTGATCCGGCGGAATAGATTCCATTTTTAACTTTATTTCTGGATGTGCCTTTTTGAATGCTTCTACTCGTTCTAGCATGACATCATTCTCTGGGCTATCCTCAGACCATGAATTCCAAAATGTAAGCTCCACCGAACCATCTGCTGATTCTTGCTTGTCAGAATTACCTCCACAAGCAGCTAGTAAAAGGATGGATAGAACAACTGAAAGAGCAAAACCCTTTTTTAACCACTTTGTTAACATTTTTATTCCTCCCCGTATAGATCTTTCTTTGAAAACGTTTTCCACATTTCTAAATTAATTATAAATTTCTCACTCATTTTCAAAATCCGAAAAATTTAAGATAATATCTAAAAAATATTAAAGAATAAATTTCCATCGTAGATATTTTGTGTGAAAGGATAGAATTTTAGTAGCAGCGAACAAATTTACGATTATAGAAAAAAGCCTTTTCACAGAGGACTCCTGTAAAAAGGCTTTCACTTTTAGATATCTAATGCACGATAGATTTCATTAATATGGACCTCTGCCAATGCCATCACGTTATCGGCTCCACCGTAATAAATCTTCACGATTTCATCTTCAAATAAGACACCACAGGTAAAGACGACATTGCCAAAAAATCCTTCTACTTCATAAATCTCTTCAGGGGCAAGAATCGGATCTTTCGTTTTTGCCAACACCTTATTTGGATCTTCTAAGTCTAACAACACCGCACCAAGGGTGTAACGATTGTTTCGGTCGGCACCATGATAGATTTCAACCCAGCCTTTTTCGGTTTTAAAAGGAACCGCTCCACCGCCAATTTTCAGCGATTGCCAGCCTTCCTCAACACCCATTAGAAACTTGTGCTCTCCCCAATGTGTGAGATTAGGCGACGCAGCCGTCCACATCTCAGCACGGCCAATTTGCTTTGGAACTGGGCGTTGTAATGCAAAGTAGTTCCCGTTTATCTTCTCTGGAAAAATCGTTACGTCACGGTTCTCAGTGGCAAAAATAATTCCCATTCTCTCAACCGTCTCAAAATCCTCCGTTTTCGCTAAAGCAGTTGTAATCCCTTTTTCAGAAACAGCTGTATAGTTAATATAGTAAGTATCATCAATTAAGGTGATACGCGGGTCCTCGCATCCAAACCCTTCATAGCGATTGCTTGGGAATAAAAATGGCTTTTCTTCCACCACAAAATCCACACCATTTTTACTTCTAGCGATTCGTAAATGCGACATCGATGTTAAAAATACATACGTATCGATATCAATTTGCTTCACTTTGCGTGGATCAGAAAAATCATAGGCAGGATTATTTCTATCAATATCTAAAACATCCGCAACGTACTCTCCATCTTTCTCCACTAAAACTGGAACTCGTAAAACCTCAGGATTTACCTGCACCGGTCTCTCAGCCACACGCATCAGCAGGATCACTTCATCTTTATATCTCGCCACCCCGGCGTTGAAAACGCATTCAATAGTAAAATCACTCCGAGAAGGCTTCACATCCTGCGGTGTAATTAGAGGATTTTGCTCATTTCTTCTAACATTTATTTTAGTTTTCACTTGCATACTAATCCCTCCTTTATCTTCAGGAATAATTATAGCGTTTTCATAAAAGGGTTAATATCCAATAAAATATGATTTTGTCCAGTTGTTTAACCTATTAAAACATGAACAACATCCACAGGATCACCTACAATCGTTTCCAACTTATCAAAAACTAATTAGCTTATTTATGAAAAAAGGACTGGGGATTAAAAATATTTTTTGGGGAGTTCGGAAGGGGAAGAATGACATATCATTGGTTCTCTGAAGTAATCTATGAAGTACTTTATGAAGTAATCTTTGGTATTGCTCGGGGCAATGGGAGTATCTCTTAGTGTCATCTTAACAAGCTCTTAACTTCAAAATGCTAGAATCCACTTGTTCAATCTGAACTGATACAAGGTTCCACAAAAAATACCGCCCAGAGGACGGTATACATGGATTGTTCTAGTCATTATTAAGCCGACTTGCAAAATTCTCACTCTAATTGATAACTTTTGTTGAATAACTTAGCTTTCTCTTTCTTTTAATCAAAAAGATGAATGATAAAACAAGAAAGGCCCCAAGAGAATCAAATAGGACATCCCTAAAAGACGAAACCCTTCCTGGCATAAATGATTGATGGAATTCATCTGTTATCGCATAAAGAAAGGTTAGCACCCATGAAAGAATATAAGAATATCGATAGATTTCAAGAGATTTAAACAATAATAGAGCAAGTATCCCGAATACCGTAACATGTGTTGCTTTCCTTACGATCAGGTTCAACACATTAATCTCTTCATCGTCCGCATTTGGTGTGTGTATAGTATTGTGTTCCTTCACTACTACATGTTGAATAGCTTTGGATGTTTTTTCTCCAGTAAAATACGGAAGCTGTGTGAAGCAAAAGATTAATGACATCCAAAGAATCGCTGCTAGGATCCATCCTCTTCTATTATTCATCTATTAAACCTCCCTTCTATTTTAAAAATATCCCTTATGCTTAAGTTTGAAGACAAGGGGGTATTATGTAACCAATTCAATGTAAGTCCCCCTTATCTAAGATGTATGACTAGGATTATTTCAATATTTTCAAGATGTCATTTGCTATCCTATCTGCTTCGTGGTTATTGAGAGAGTTCATTTCTCTCCATTCTTTTGTTAGTCCTTTATAAAAGAATGGTTGATAGGATGTAAAATGGTCCCAATCAATAAGTCTTTTTACTCACTTATATCTTCAATTCAAGCCTTCTGCATACACCTATTATTTAATCGATCCACTAGACTTTTATGCAACAATCACTTCCTGTTATTAAACTAGCCCCACTATGTATAAAAAAAGACACCCTTGCCTTCCAAAAGACAAGGGTGCATATTGTATTACTTAGCCCTTCTTGAAAAATAACGTATACCAATTTAGCTGAATACACGTTATACAACTATCTAATTTAATGAATACTGCTTCTTAAAGTAATTCTGATATTCCCCACTGATGATTTGTTCCCACCACCACTTATTATCCATATACCATTGAATAGTTTGTGCAATTCCTGTTTCAAATGTATAAGTTGGTTTCCAACCTAATTTCTCCAATTTAGTTGGATCGATGGCATAACGCTTATCGTGACCTAAACGGTCTGCAACAAATTCGATAAGGTCTTCTGACTTGCCTAAAGCATTAATAATAGTTTTAACGACTTCTAAGTTGGTCTGCTCATTATGGCCGCCTACATTATATACCTCTCCATTTACACCTTCATGCAAAACAAGGTCAATTGCTGCGCAATGATCAAGAACATGAAGCCAATCTCGAATGTTCTTTCCATCGCCATAAACCGGTACCTTTTCCTCATTTAATACACGGGAAATAGTTAAAGGAATTAACTTTTCCGGAAAATGAAACGGTCCATAATTATTTGAGCAGCGTGTGATATTGACTGGTAAGCCGAATGTTTCATGATAAGCTCTAACTAAAAAGTCAGAGGATGCCTTACTTGCACTATACGGGCTATTTGGTTGTAAAGGTGTTTCCTCTGTAAAGAATGTAGCTGGATCGAAATCTAACTCACCATAGACTTCATCTGTAGAGACATGAACAAATTTAGTCACTCCAACTTGCTTTGCCGCATCGAGTAACACTTGAGTCCCCAATACATTGGTTTTCACAAAGATCTCAGGCTCTGTAATCGAGCGGTCCACATGGCTTTCTGCTGCAAAATGAGCGACATAATCAAACTTTTCATTTACAAAAAGTGCCATGATAGCTTCACGATCAGCGATGTCCGCCTTTACAAAATGATAGTTATCCTTGTTTTCGATTTCACGATGCTTGGTTAAATCACCTGCATAGGTTAATAAATCTAAATTATAAATATCATAATTAGGATACTTATTGACCATGAATTGAACAAAGTTTCCGCCAATGAAACCTGCCCCGCCTGTTACTAGAATCTTTTTCCTATTCATTATTTCACCTCATGTTGTAATGCTTGTAAGTATCGTTCTAAAGAATCCTGCCAAGGTGGTAATGGAGTAAAACCATTGTCCACTAATTTCTGCTTTGACATCCTTGAGTTCTTCGGTCTCACGGCTCTTGTTGGGTATTCCTCCGTTGCAATGGAATGAACCTTTACTACCCTACTTGATAAGTGGAAAATTTCCTTAGCAAATTCCGCCCAGCTACAAAAGCCTTCATTTGTGGCATGATACGTCCCGAATTTATCAGTTTGAATCATATCCATCAATAATTTGGCTAAATCAAACGTATTGGTAGGTGATCCCACTTGGTCACCAACTACGTTTAGCTCGTTACGAGAATCAGCTAACCTTAGCATCGATTTAACAAAGTTATTTCCATTCAATCCGAAAACCCATGAGATTCGGACTATGAACCAGTCTGATAATAGTGATTGGACTACTTTTTCTGCTTCATATTTCGTTTTTCCGTAATATCCAACTGGGTTAGGGGTATCTGTTTCAACGAAAGGAGCCTCTCCCAAACCATCAAATACATAATCCGTGCTGATAAACATGAACTTGGCGTTTACTTCTTTGGCCGCAGTTGCTAGAAATCTCGTCCCATTCACATTAACATTCCAGCAATTCTCCTGGTCATCCTCCGCTTTATCCACAGCAGTATACGCTGCACAATGAATAATAGCATCCGGTTTTAGCTCTCTCACGTATTGATTTACAGCATATTCATCCGTGATGTTTAAATCCCTTTGGCCGATTCCAATCATGTATAATCCACGATTTAACCCTTCATGAACCACATCATATCCTAATTGACCTGTATATCCTGTTACTAAAATCTTCATTATAACTCTCCGTAAGAAAAGTTGTTTTCAGCATTGGAAAGGAGTGGTGCCTTTTCGTCCTTTGCAGATAAAACTGGGGATATTTCTATTGGCCATTCGATGCCAATGGCTGGATCATTCCAAATAATGCCTCGATCACAATCAGGTGCATATAACTCGTCCACTTTGTACTGAACTTCAACATCATCCGTTAACGTCATAAAACCGTGGGCAAAACCCTTTGGAATTAATAACTGCTTCTTACTATCTGCGGTTAATTCCAATCCAAACCATTTTCCAAACGTTGGGCTTCCTTTACGAATATCAATAGCCACATCAAAAATAGAACCCTTAGTGCATCTAACCAATTTGGTCTGTGCCTTTGGGTTTAACTGATAATGCAATCCTCTTAACGTCCCTTTGGCTGCAGAGAAGGATTGATTATCTTGAACAAAATTAATATGAATTCCAGCTTCTTTAAAAATCATTTCATTATAAGTTTCCGTAAACCAGCCGCGGTGATCACCAAATACCTTGGGTTCAATGATTAACACACCTGGCAAAGATGTTTCTACTATATTCACAACTACACCCCATTTTTAATACTTTATTCTGCCATTAGCTACCTTTAACAAATATTGGCCATATTCTGTCTTAGAAAACTTTTCTCCTGATTCCAATAGTTGTTCTTTTCCGATCCAGCCATTAATATATGCAATTTCTTCAAGGGCTGCAATTTTTATCCCTTGATGTTCTTCAATTGTTTTAACAAAATTTGTTGCTTCAACTAAACTCTGATGCGTACCTGTATCTAACCAGGTAAAGCCACGTCCTAGAAGCTCTACCTCAAGTTCCCCCATCTTCAAGTAAGCTTCATTCACTGATGTAATTTCTAATTCACCACGGGCAGATGGCTTCACATTCTTTGCAATTTCTACAATCCGATTATCATAAAAATATAAACCAGTAATCGCGTAATTAGACTGTGGAAACTCTGGTTTTTCTTTAACGCTTAACACTTTTCCAGTCTCATCAAATTCAACTACGCCAAATCTCTCTGGATCTTGAACATGGTAGCCAAAAACAGTAGCCCCGTTCTCTCTTTGAGCAGCTCTTTGAAGAATTTTTCTCAAACCCGAGCCATAATATATATTATCTCCTAAAATCATAGCAACGGAGTCATTACCAATAAACTCTTTACCAATAATAAAAGCTTGTGCCAGCCCATCTGGACTCTCTTGTACTTTATATTCAAGAGATATACCAAATTGTGAACCATCTCCGAGTAATGCCTCAAAACGGGGAGTATCCTCAGGAGTTGAAATAATCAATATTTCACGGATCCCTGCAAGCATTAATGTGGAAAGTGGGTAAAAGATCATTGGTTTATCATATATAGGTAATAGCTGTTTACTTGTGACCATCGTCAATGGATAGAGACGTGTTCCACTTCCTCCTGCTAAAATTATACCTTTCATTATTAAAATTCCTCCCTAATAAAATCTCATTTACTGAAATTTTATACAAAATCTACTGTAATTTACAAATCGATCTCGGCTCTTACTACATCAAGGGAAGGGTTCGCCATAAGCCGCAACCTTTACATTTACAGAAAAGTCAATTAGAGACATGATGTTCATTGAGGGGTTGTACAAAATTTGTAATCTCAATCTCAATGCCTCCGATATTTTAGAACTTGCTATTTTGGATTGTGACATTTGTTAAATCTTATAAACTAGCAGTCAAGTAAAATAATGAGTTATTTTTTTAAAGGCAGTTTTATATGGATGTAACTCTCTTTCTTCATAAACACTTGATATGCTATATACCAAGTGAACTTAGCAAGACTAATGAAAGTATCACTTATCTTTAGCGGCTTCAAATTGAAGAAATGTCTGAAATATCTAATCAACATCATTCAACGTTAGGTATTTTTGCTACTGTACACCCATGTCATGCTATTTTCTAACCACCAAATTTTTAATTCACTAAGTAATTCAACATTGTCTGGTTGCATTGAATCATCTTTTAGAAAGTCGCAGTAATACAATGTAAATATGATGTTTTAGCCAACCTATAATATTCAAATAGCGCTATAAAATATCCGGTTTTATACAGAAAGCTAGCCGGTTATCATTATTTAAAATGAGAAGTTTATATAAATAATATCCAAAGTTGTATGTAAACAAAAATTGGTCATATTTATTGTCATAAAAGGAACAGCTAGTATTATCCAAGTGGACAATATTTACTAGTAGTAAAAAAAAATTAAAATAGGGGTGATTTTATGTCACCCCATAATTTATTATTGTATTATTTCATCTTATAGTATTTTACATACCAATCGGCAAACCGCTTCAGCCCTTCCTCAATAGGAGTCTTGGGCTTAAACCCAACCGCCTGTTCCAACAATTCTGTTGATGCATAAGTAGCGGGCACATCTCCAGGCTTAATGGGCTCAAAGATTTTTTCAAATTGGACTTCCCTGCCTAATGTATTACTTAAGCCTTTTTCTAAGGTTTCTATGAAAACCATCAATTTTTCTGGGCTGTTGTTCCCAATGTTAAATACTTTATAAGGTACATTATTAGCTCTAACCGAAGGGTTGTTCAGTAGTCGCTCAATTCCTTCCACAATATCATCAATGTACGTAAAATCCCGGTATAGGTCGTGTTCAAAATCGCCATTGTTAAAAATTCTAATAGGCTCACCGGCAAAGTACTTATCCGTAAAGCCAAAGTAGGCCATGTCCGGGCGGCCCATTGGACCGTATACAGTAAAGAACCTGAGTCCTGTGGCCGGAATTTTATAGAGATGACTATAGGTGTAAGCCATCAATTCATTAGACTTCTTCGTTGCGGCATACAGGGAAACTGGGGTATCCACAAAGTCATCTTCTTCAAATGGTACTTTTTTATTGGTTCCATAAACGGAACTTGAGGAAGCATAAACTAGATGATCCACCGGAAAATGCCGGCATGCCTCCAAAATGTTGTAGAAGCCGATAATATTACTTTGAATATATACATCTGGGTTTTCAATGGAATACCGTACACCCGCCTGAGCAGCAAGGTTCACAACAATATTTGGATTGTACTCTTCAAATAAAGAGTTAACTAGATCTTTATCTGATATGTCTCCTCGGATGAAAGTAAACCTTTCAAAAGGGTCAAGAGTTTCCAAACGAGCAAACTTAAGGTTCACATCATAGTATTCATTCAAATTATCAATCCCGATGACACGGCAGCCTTGCTGCAACAGACTTCTGGCCAAGTAAGATCCGATGAAACCGGCAGCTCCGGTAATGAAATAGGTTTTGCTTTTATCTAATGGTTTATATTCTAGATTCACTTACGCTCGTCTCCTTCAGGTTTAAAACAGGTATCTTTCTTGTGACAGCACTTCTACCAATGGAGTAATACTCAACTCCAGCCTCTTTCATAAAATGGATCCCGTAGATATTCCGGCCATCATAAACCAACGGCGTTCTCATCAGTCGCTTGTAATCTTCGGGTTTAATCGACTTTATCTCACCCCATTCGGTAAAAATAAAGCAGACGTTGGCTCCTTCCAAAGCATCCTGGACATTTTCAACATATGTGATGCTTCCTTTGCCATGTTTTCCTTTAGAGTACCGCTTTTTAAAATTATCCGCTCCAACCGGGTCATACGCATAAATATCTGCCCCTTGTTCCAATAGTAATGGTACATTATCTAGAGATGGTGCTTCTCTTAGGTCATCAGTACCTGGTTTAAATGTTAATCCTAAAACTGCTACTTTTAATCTATTAAAGGTTATTAATCTTTTACTTGCTTTCTTATATAAAAGAGTCTTTTGTTCCGTATTTACGTCGATTGCAGCTTTTACAGTTCTTAGTTCATATCCGTGTTGTTCTGCCAGGTATGTCAACGCCTTTGTATCTTTTGGAAAACAGCTGCCACCATAACCTATACCGGCATTTAAAAACTTACTGCCTATCCGCTCATCGAAACTCATACCCACTGCCACATCCTGAATATCTGCTCCAACCATCTCACAAAGATTGGCGAGGTCGTTCATATAGGATATTTTAAGAGCAAGGAAATCATTAGAGGCATATTTTATCATCTCTGCGGATCTTCTACTTACAGAAACAATAGGAATATTAAAAGGTTCATAGATTTTCCTAAGCATATCTTCTGCCCATTTACTTTTGGTACCAATGATAATCCGTGCAGCATGGAGGGTATCGTGAACAGCAGATCCTTGGGCAAGGAACTCCGGATTAGAAGCAACCTCGACTTTAACATTATTCACCAGGAAGTCATGAATAAATTGTTCTACTTTGTCGTTGGTTCCGACGGGAACAGTAGATTTCACGACTACAAGGCAATCCTTTTCTATAGATTCAGCTATTTGTCTAGCAACCGTTGCTATATAAGATAAATTGGCAGAACCATCAGGCTGTTCTGGAGTTCCTACTCCGATAAAAATTGCATCTGCATCTTTGTAGGCTGACTTATAATCGGTTGTATAATTGATTCTTCCAACCGCGTAATTTTTCTGCATTAATTCTTCCAAGCTTTCCTCATAAATAGGGGAAACTCCCGATTTCATTGTATTTACCTTGTTCTCATCGATATCAACACATGTTACTTGATGACCAACTTCAGCAAAGCATACACCTGCAACTAATCCGACATAACCAGTTCCAGCAACAGCAATTTTAAAATTAGAATTTATTGTTTTATAACTATTATTATAAATATTCATTATATGACCACCTTTAATAAATATTCAGCAACCCCGAATTATATAATTTTAATTAATAGATTGTGACAAATAAAAAAACCACGAGCAATACTGCAACATGGGTTCAGAAACAATGATAAACAGTTACCTTAGTGAATACTACCTCTCGAAATAATTCTCAAATTCCCCAATAATAATTTGTTCTCACTACATCTTGTTATCCAAATATCATTTTATAGATGAGTTATACAGTCCCAAATATTAAATTTGGCTTCAAACCTATCTTTTCTAATTACTTAAGTTAAAAAGCAAAACGGTTATCATGTTATAGAGATGCCTTACAAATTTCAACTCTGATTGAACACTTTATCGGGATTTAAACTAAACACTAAATATTGCGGAAACTAGTTTTCTTTTTTATTTTTTTCTTTACTCCACTTAAAAAACCATATATTAAAGGATCTTTAAATAACAATAAAATTATAATAAATCCAAACATGCTAATCATAATCGTCATAAGTGTTGATATATACATATTTCCAATTTGATTCTTAAAAAATATGCTCGAAAAGACAACAATCATCCCTGTCAAAACCACTTCCAATAATTCCTTCGCAGAAATAAAATTTTTAACAAAGTTTCTTGCATTATACATATTAATCAACATTACAATTAATTCTGATAAAGCGGTTGTTCCAGCTGCTGCAATTGCTCCATAACGTGGGATAAATATTAAATTTAATATAATATTTGTAAATGCTGCTATAAATGTAGATTTTAAAATAAGTGATTCTTTTTTTTGCACCAATAAAATATTACTAAAATAACTAGCACCGATAGAAAAGAATAGAGCTATTCCGAGTACTTTCAAGACAAATGATGCATCTATAAATTCTTCTCCAGATACAATTAGTACAATATTAGAGCTCAAAGTTATTATTCCCAAAACTGATGGAATAGTGATTAAAATCAACACTTTTTGAATATTTTTCTGCAAAATAGAATACTCTTTTTCTAAACCGTTTGATATATAATTTGATAATCTGGATATAGTTACAACCAAAATAGAACTCAATATAGATTTTACTATTGTATATATTTTAGCTGCTACACTATATATACCTACTACATGATTCGAACAAAAAAGTCCTAAAATAGTAATATCTGAAGTCACATAAATCAATACAGACACTTCATTAAAAAACAAGATTAATATCTTTTTAATGTGCTTTAATACATTATTATCCCAAATAAGTTTAAGGTCACAGTATTTTCTAGAATGGATAAAATTAAATAAATTTGCTCCTCCATTAGCAAATACAATTATGGCTGCATATAAAAGATAGTCTGATTGTTCCCTAACGAAAATAAACATTAGGATTAATGACGCAAATTGTACTATTAGATAACGTTTTACAATATATGAAAAATCCTCATATATTGTATACAGCCACTCAACGCCTAATGTTGTTGAAATAATCCCTAAACTCTGAATAATGATTAACATACTGTAACCATTTAATTTGTCCCAAAATAGCCAAAAGCAAAAGAGTAATATATATGAGGCTAGTGTAGTTACTATATTAATAGTAAAAATTTGATTAGCGAATTTATTAAACTCATCTTTATCATCTCTACGAGAAGATCCTTCTCTTATAGCATAATTATTAATTCCTAATGCTGCTATCATGGCAAAATAGGTTACTATTGATGTGGAGAAAGCTACTTTTCCAAAATTATCTGACCCAATAATTCGTGTAATGTATGGGAATGTTATTAATGGAAACACAACAGATAACAAAGTCTTTAATCCACTTAATAACGCATTAACTTTTATTGATTTGTTTTTTTTCATTTTTCCGACCTTTGTATAAAGTTTACAAGCTCATTTAGATAACCTTTTATATGAGTAAAAGTTATAAGTCCAAAATATTATTACTCCCTTTACCTGAATTAAATAATTATTGTGTTCTACTAAAGAAATGAACTAAATTAGCAATTTGCTTAAATTTTTTATCACCAATGAATAATTTAAGCCTTTTTTTGATTTTTTGAGTAGGAGTTTGCCAGGATGCATTGTAATGATGTATGCTAACTGTACGTTCAGTCCTATTAATCTTGCCCGTTTCATAATCCTTTGCACCAAAAAATTCAGTCGGATATATCCTCATTCCATCAATAACTTGCATCTCATTATTTTGCTTTAAGCCCTTACTAACAAGCAGTTCAGTAGCATAATAAGGACATGGTGTAAGATTTAAACTACCATCACTATTGTAAAAACTCTTTTCCTTATAAATTTCCCTCAGTTCTCTAATGATGTTATTAGACACTTCAGCTCCAAATCCTAATCCTGAACTAGTCCATATTCCGCCTTCAAATCCCATAAAAGCAGAATTATCTCTAACCTCATCTAAAGGCTTCACCAATTCTACATCCGTATCTAAATAAAAACCACCTTCTGAATAAACAATATCAAGTCTAGCATAATCAGAAACAAAACCCCATTTTTTTTCTTTATAAGCTGCTGCCATATACGGATTTCTAGAAATGTCATAATTTGATTCATTCCACTCTTTAATTTCATAATCTGGACAATATTTTTTCCAGCTTTCAATGCACTTTTTATCCTTATTAGGTAATGGTCCTCCACCAAACCAACAATAATGTATAACCTTAGGGATCACATCAAATCCTCCTCATGATTTTGACTATACTTTTGGAGTATTTCTATCCATTTGACAGTTTTGTCACAGATCTATAGCGACTGTTCACAGTTTTTATAAACTAGTATTGGTTTTACTTTTTTTATTAAACATACACCCATATGAAGCCAAATAAAAACCAATTATATACGAATCATACTGATTCTCCAATGTATTATTATAAAAGAATATAACAATCCCAAAAATCACAGTAAGTTGTGAGACCAAATACCATCTTTTCATATCTGTATCATTTGTGCTTTTTTTCTTTTTTCCAGCCAAAAGAAATATATATGAAAATATTAAGAACTTAATAAGTAATCCTACATACCCACTCTCAAGCATAGTAATCGCCGTACTAAACCACTGATACTGCATATCCGAATATGAATAAAAAAATGCGCTACCTTCTATTGTATAACCTATCCCAAAGCCAAATAATTTATTATAAGTACTCTTTAAAAACAAATCTACCATCTGACTGACAGCTCTGGTTCTACTTATTTCATACACTCCAGTTCCAGAATTGGAAGCACCAATATAATCAAGAACGTTCGCGATATCCACGAATCTTGCTTTTGTAGGAAAAAGTGTTATCAGCACCTTAAATCCAATAAACACCGTGATAATGATAGTTGCTATAATAGCTGTATATTTAAGTACAGTTTTAATACTTACCTTACTCTGCTTATTAAGGACAAGTCCTGCAACTATTAATATGACAATTTCAAAGAAATACATAGTAAGTTCTGCTAACCCTGCAATAAATGCTGTTATCAGCAAATAAATTGCTAATTTCTTGAAAGTTGTCTTATTGTGCAAATACCTTGATAATAAAATAATTAGTCCAATACAGGAAAAAGTATTTTGTATTCCATTAGCGCCTGCGGAATTACCAAAAACTCCCCCTAGCAGATCTTGGCTTAAACCCAGTGAGAAATATTGATACACTACGAACAATGTGTCGATTACAACAATTCCTATAATTAAATTGCCAACTGTATCATAATCATCTACAGTCATCGTATATGCGACTATTAATAAGAATATATATATATGAAAATAATTAAATATCCCTCGCATATATTGCGCCAATGGTATGCCTGTTACTACCAAACTCATTAAGCTAAGTCCAATAATGATTCCTAACCCAACCAAGATTGGTATATTTTCATATTTAGTCTTTGTTCTATTTTTCACGAGAAAAAGAAAAAGAATTATTATCAGCGACGCATAGTCTGTGTATTTTACTATTGAAAGCGGCAATCCAAAATTAACACATATCCCGCGTAATATTGAAGGTATAAGTGCTAGTACGTATATCAATATCGTTAATATACTTCTTTTCTTAAATTCTATATGCATGTTATCCGCTCCTTTCTTCAGCAAACATTTCAGTTAGCAGATAACATAATCTCAGTAAGTAAATCTTCCCATTTATCCCCAATAGATTCCACGGTATATGAGCTAATTTCTTTTAAACTTTCTTCCGAGAACTTCCTACGTAATTCTGATTCTTTTGCAAGTTTTATCATTTTATCTGCCATTTTTTCAATATTGCCTTCATCAACTATAAATCCACTTTTTGAATCAGTTACTATTTCATTTGGACCTGTTTTACAATCAAATGCAATAATTGGCAACGCTTTAGCCTTTGCTTCTAACAAAACCATTGGAAACCCTTCATATCTCGATGAAAGGACAAAAACTGATGCGTTTAAATAAAAATGTTCTATCTTTTCAGTAGTTGGAATCATTTCTATTCTTTTTAATCCAAGTTCTTTAGATAATTTCAACAATGCTTCTCTATCTTCCCCAGAGCCAACAATTTGTAGCTTCCAGTCAGGTACCACAGCTAACACAATTTTCCAAGCGCGCAATAACCTTTCAAATCCCTTTTGGTACGTTAATCTTCCTACGGCTAAAAAAATATTCTCCCCTAATTCTGGTGTAGAGTTAATTGGAAAAGATGTTGGATTATAAATTTGTGCCACCTTTTCACTAGATACTCCGCCTATTTCTATATGCATTCTTTTATCTTCTTTAGTCAGTACTAAAATCCTACTTGAATATTTTTTTGCCAATCTCAAGGCTCTTATTCTTTGTTTATCTTCCAATGTGTGCAAATAGTTAAAATGTTCCCAAGAAATCAACTTACATTTTGTGCCTTTTACTGCATAGGCTGAATACCTACTGAGTACAGTATCCACATCAATTAAAATATCAATATTATTTTTATTTATGAAATTTCTAAGCTTTTTAATGGCATAGACATATGTTTTCTTCATCCACGCCTCAACTTTTCCGTCAATCAAATAATAAATGTCGACGTTTTGTTCCGTCCTAAAAAATGGAGGATTTCCTTTCCAAGAGCTCAAAATATTCACATTATATCCCCGTCTAGAGAGTTCGTTTGCTATTAGAACACAAACTCGTTCGGTTCCGCCGGATCTCCCAATATCTCCAATAAAAAAACATATTTTTGGTTTCATTTATTACCTCTACGTATAAACTATTTTTGTAATATTATTTAATATTTTCGAAATGCTAATCTATTTTAAGGGGAACAGCTGGAATTCCTACTAATGTACAACCTTCTATCAAACAATCTTTTGTGACCAAAGCGTTTGCTCCAATTTTTATATTATCGGCAATTACTATTCCACCTATAATCTTTGCGCCAACACCTATATCAACATTATTTCCTATAATTGGTGCTCTTGTATCTTTTCCGTTATTCCCTATACAATTCATTCCATGCAACTTACAATTATTCCCTATTTTAGCATCCCCATTTATTGTTATTGCTCCATGGTGATATATCTCACTACTAGTTCCTAATGTATATGCAGGTATATGAAAACCCAATTTATTACCAAGGTTGTTCTTCTTTCTCCCCCAGAAGATGCTTAGAATCTTCCCAAAAAAACCACCATGTTGCATGTAATATTCTTGTCTACGAAGATATTGCAAATATCTTCGTATTAATATCCAATGATCGTTTGTTAAATGGAGCCTGATTCTTGTTTTCATCCCTAACTCATTAAAAAATTTATTATCGGAAAATATATACTCTTTTTTGTTCATTGTGCCTCACATAGTTATTTATATTTTTACCCTATACATTTTTATAGCCTAAGCTATATCTATCCAGTTCCTTGTATAGTCATTAGAGATCCTCTCTCTAAATATCATATCTGTTTTTTAATTGCATTATTGCAATAAGAACTCCAACTAATTTATATTTTATTACATAATTGACCAACCTTGATTTGAGGGGGACTTCTCTGTTGCTATACTCGGAAATTACTTTACGTGTTAAGGGGTCCCTACATATAATCTCTATATTATTTCTCGCTACCTTTTTTGTATTTGTGTCACTAAACTTAACTTCAAGTTTTATACAATATCTTACATTTGAAATGAAAGTAGTCATAATTCTTTCATTGCACAATTCATATAAGCCTAGCTTTTTTGTTCTTTCTGATAAATATAAATACAATTTTTTTTGTAATTCAAACCTATTTTCCCTATAGTTCGTGGTTAAGGATGCTTCATTATCACAATAACAATACCCAGTATCATTAGAGATGCTTACTACCTTTGCACGTGTGTAGTATTCTAAATCGAAAACAATATCTTCACTAATTAATTCTCTCTCTGAAGGAAATCGTAATTTGTGTTCCTTAATAATATCATTTGAAAATAGAACTTTCCAAACCGACATTTCAATATGATCTTTTCCATTAGGAGTTTTACCTAACATCCTTATCAGTAATTCTCGCTTTATATTTTCTCCGTCAAATACCTTCCCTGCATAAGTATTTACTCTAATGTCAATTTTTTGACCTTGAACTCTTCGAAATCCACCAATGCAAGTGTCGGCATAATTATTTACCATGCATGTATACAAATTTTCAATCATTGTAGGCTCAATATAGTCATCAGAATCAACAAACATGACATATTTTCCATTTGCATATTCGAGCCCTGTATTACGTGCATAACCCAATCCCGCATTTTCTTGATGTATAACTTTGAAATTTTTATACTCATTCGCGTAAGCATTACATATTTCACCAGAACTATCCTTTGACCCATCATTAACTAAAACAACTTCATATTCAGTAAATGATTGCTGCAGAATACTTTCAAGGCATCTAGCTAAATACTTTTCCACATTGTAAACTGGTACTATAATTGATACTAACATTCTTCTATTCCTCACAGAGTTCGTAATTCAGTATATCTATAAATTCTTTGCTCGTGTTTTCCCAGGACAGTTTTGATATTGCCATCATTCCTCTTTTCATCATTGATTCAATTAATTCTGGCTGAGAAATACATTTCGTCACTTCATTAACCAAAGTTCTATAATTGAAATCTATTAATATTGCTGAATCGGAAGGCAAAAATTCAGTATAGGAGCCGTCAGCAAACTCTATCACTGGAAGCCCTGTTGCCATCATCTCATACGGTACTAATGAGATATTGGTCATTGACGCTACTAGACCAAAATCTGATTTTTCATACAACTCAGTCAGTTCAGTCCTTGAAAGTTTACCTACATTTCTCCCCACTGAAACTTTATGATTAGGCTTTAATCCAAAAAAGATAATTTCCAATTCAATTCCCTTCTCTTGCAATTCTTCCTTAGCCCTACATAGTATCCCTTGAAGTAAGTTTGGAATCCTTTTTCCTTCTTCCTTCGTATACACTGCTATAGTAAATTGTTTTTTATTCTTATATCTAATATAATCACGTTCACGTAGTACATATTCGTTTGGCTCATATGGAAAATTAATAAAGTCCACTTTGGAAACAACAGAGCACTCTCGTTCAATCTGTTTAGCATTCCATTGACCTAAACTAATAATGTGGAATCCTAATTCATATGTCTTTTTTGCCAGAAGATATCTTTCATTCAGTTTAAAAAAATAGGGTTCATAATCCTGGACGAAATATACTTTGTAACCAACTAACTGTTTTGCCCAATAAACACTTTCCCAAGATGTTGCAACGCATACATCTGAAACATAATCTTTAGAATTCTTATATTGTAAAAAAACGCCTTTTACTGTACTCAAATTAGAATGGGCAATGGACTCCATTTCTGCAACATTTTGATTGTGAAAACTTATATATGCCACATCAATATTTTGATTGGCCAAGTATGTTCCTAAGCGCAAGATTGACGTATGCCCACCTGCATATTTTTTTAATGTTGGAACAACAAAAGAGACTCTCTTGACCTTTGTAGGTTTAACATTATCGACCGGCTCAAAGGACTCAATACTCAAAATGTTATTTACAATTTTTGACTCATGTTTATCCAATGCTTTTTGATAAGCATTTGCTGCTAGTTCTAAAACTTTTTTCATATTCTTGCTACTCCTAACATTCAGCGCTCAAATCGCGTAAGCCAATTTTGTACATTATAATACTCTATTTCCTCTTTAGACACATCACTATAATCAGACGAAATAAAATCGTTTAAGTCATTAATATCATCTAACCCCAAAATAAAAATATTATTTTTCATATAGAACTTAAAACTAACTGCATCTTTATCATCTGTTACCAACTTTTTTTTATAAAAAGCTGCTTCTAATGGTCTTATTGAGGGTCCTGCTGTGGGACTTACCTTTATATCTAAAATTGCTCTTGATTCAGCAATATTTTTTTGGACTTCTTCATATTTGATAGCCGCACAATATTCTTTCCTCGGCAAAGAATACTTATGGGTGGGTACAATTTGAAAAAAGTAGTTTAATCCAATATTCTTACACATTTCTTCAATTGTTTTGACCTTATGCAACCGACCTTTGTCCTTCCCAATGAAATAAATATCATTAGATGTTACACCATCTAGTGGTGTATAACTGTCCCAATAAAAGGTTGTATTATATTTCAGACCATATTTTCCACAATCATGTTCTGAGTATGACCATATTTCAATACCCTCCGGAACTTTATTCAAAGGTAGGTTTCCTCCAATTTCATCCACAGTATTCCAAAGCCATAAAATAATCCTTTTTTCAGGATTAACTGTTTTTAGCCATTTTAAGAATCCAATTCTAGCATGCCCATCAAACACTATTAGAGTATCTGCTTCATCTAAATTAGCTAACTCATTATTAAAGAAAAAGCTTGGCAGATAGAATCTGAACTTCAAGAATATTTCCTTGAATAAAGTTAACAGTGGACTTAGTTCCCGGAACATATTAAGTACTTTTAAATTATTTGAATCAATCCTTTTTGAAAACGAATTTAGCCGATTTGATCGGACAATAATATACTTTCCCATTACCAGTTCTCCTGTATAAACTTATCGATCAAATTCACAATTGCCATCGGGTCTCTATTTTCCCATGGGACAATATCAGCAGTCCCCTCATACATTTCGGCAAAACACTCTCCCAAATCAGTTAACTCTAAATCAGCCATCGAAACATATCTATTTTCTGAGAAAGCCTCATTATTTTGTATTTGATGATCATTGATGTGTTCACCGTACTTTTCAAGTCGAGTTACTACAATCACTTTTTTCCCCGCATTCAGCGCCTTCATAATAGAACCTGATGCTCCATGACTAACCACAATATCTGCTTTCTCTATTTTTTCTTTAAATTCCTCCTGAGAAATAAAGTCCTTATATTCATAGTGTTTTGGTTTGTATTTAGATACACCTATCTGTGCGAATATATCATCATTTAGGATTCCCTTTTCATACAATTCATCAATTTTTTTAAACAAACGGTCAAAAGGGTAACTTCTAGACCCAACAGTCACAAAAATCAATATAGGCATCCTCCGTAAATAGCTTTTTTGTAAAACTTCTTTTGAGTCTCCCACTGCACAATAAAAAGATCAGAATGTTTCTCCATCATGCGGCCCGCAACTGTAGGCATATTAGCTCTACCAAAAGTTTCTATGAATACAAATTTCTTGCGTGTCAAAACAGCAAGCAGATAAAATGGATAAGCCACCATTGTTCCCGTTGTAATCACAAAGTCAGGCTTTTCCTTTATCCAAATAACAATCGCTTTTATGCTATTTACAATCATCTTAAAAGGCATTAATCTATCTTTCATATCTGTTTGTTTCATAAAATACTTTGCGTTAGCTTGAAATTGAGTCTTCTCCGTTACTAGAAAACCATCATACTTATCAATTAAAGGTTGCAACTTTTGCAATTGCTCCCAATGGCCCCCTGATGAAGAAACTAAACAAAGTTTTGGTGTTTTATCACGATTTTTCATTTTTTATCACCCATCCTGAATTTTGAAAACTTAAAAGTAACATTTAACTCCACCCACTTCTGAACCTTTTCAGAAAGTTTAAGTTCTCTTTACCATCTATGAATGTGTACCCCCTATAAAGAAGCTTGTCACTCCGAGGACAAATAAAACTCAGCGGTAAAACCAACTTCTTGTTGATTAGAGTTAATAAAACTTGTTTCAATTGTTCTATTTGCACTGCTTCTTTTTCACTGCTATTAATCGTGGCGGCTTTCTAGTAGAAATCTTCATGGTAAGCCATTTAATCCATGTTCTTTGTTTGGTTGGGATATAAGCACCAATGAATTTTCCATTTATTCCTAATAAGATGTAAGCGAATTGTTTGCTAACGCTTATTCATTGTTGTTTAATTGATGCTTAAGTTTAGTTTCAACCTACCATTTATAATCCTTCTAATTTGGATTTCCTTTTATGAGCTTCCCATTTATTTTTTATTCAAAGTATGGTGTAGGGAAATCCTCTTATACAATATTTATTAAATCTAAGTTTAATTTTTATAGATTTCTAAAATCACGAACTGACAAGGACTCGATTGCCTGCAGCATAAATTTTTGAATCTAAATTCATCATGCCTTAAACCTCTCTTCTAGAATGCATCTTTCGATCCAAATAATACTAGTACCGTTTTTAAGATAATCTTTATATCATATAGGAAGGAACGTTCTCGGATATATTGAAGATCCAACTTCACCATTTCCTCGAATCCAACACTATTTCTCCCACTAACCTGCCAGAGTCCTGTACAACCTGGTGTGACTAATAAACGTTGCTTGTCATACTCCGAATAAACAGCAACTTCTCTAGGAAGTGGCGGCCGTGGACCAACCAAACTCATATCCCCTTTTAAAACATTAAATAGTTGGGGCAATTCATCAATACTCGTCTTCCTAATAAATTTACCGATTTTTGTAATCCTTGGGTCATCTTTCATCTTAAACATGGCACCAGATACTTCATTATGCTTTAACAGTTCTTGTAACTTTTCCTCGGCATTGGATATCATCGAACGGAATTTATACATTCTAAACTCTTTTCCGTTCAGTCCAACTCTTTTCTGTGAAAATAGAATGGCTCCCTTTGGATCCTCCAGTTTAATTAGAATCGCAATAATAATAAAAAGAAAACCTAAAAGAATAATTCCCAATGAAGAACCAATAATATCAATTAATCTTTTTGTTAATACATATGTTTTTCCGTTATTAACAAGTAATTCCTGGTTTTCTAAATAAGATACTTCTTGATTTGCCAGATTCGACAACCGCGACCCCTTCCTTCTCTCTATAACATTACTTTTTCTTTATCTAATGAAGAAACTAGATTTTTTAGGTAATCTAGCATATCGTCATGGAGGTCATCATGCTGCAAAGCAAATTCAATCGTTGTCTTCACAAAACCGAATTTTTCACCGACGTCATATCGCTTGCCCTCAAAGTCATACGCAAATACTCGCTGGATTTCATTTAAGCGTTGAATAGCATCTGTTAATTGAATCTCGCCGCCTGCCCCTTTTTCCTGACGGTCAAGGAACATAAAGATCTCCGGGGTAAGTATATATCGGCCCATGATAGCTAAATTTGAAGGTGCTGTACCTAGTTTTGGTTTTTCAACAAAGTTGTTAACCTGATAACGTCTACCATTCTGAGTAGAAGGATCAATAATTCCATAACGGTTTGTTTCATTTTCAGCTACTTGCTGAACTCCAATTACTGAAGAGAAAGTCTCCTCATATTGATTAATTAGCTGTTTTAGACAAGGAGTTTCACTTTGAACAATGTCATCTCCTAAAAGGACTGCAAAAGGTTCATTACCGATAAAGTTTCTTGCTGACCAGACCGCATGTCCAAGGCCCTTCGGCTCTTTTTGGCGAATGTAATGGATATCCGCAAGATTGGTCGCATACTGAACTCTTTCCAAGATTTCATACTTTTCTTTCTCTATTAAGTTTTGTTCCAATTCCACGGCATTATCGAAATGGTCTTCAATCGCTCGTTTCCCTTTACCGGTTACAATGATAATATCTTCAATCCCGGATGCCACAGCCTCTTCCACTATGTACTGGATTGTCGGCTTATCAACGATGGGAAGCATTTCTTTTGGCATCGCCTTTGTTGCAGGTAAAAATCTCGTCCCCAGCCCTGCAGCTGGAATAATGGCTTTTCTTACTCTTTTCACTATTAATTCCCCCACTAATTCATTTGTTTATCTACTGAACTCTTTCCTTTGCTAAAGCAAAGAGGCAAAAAAATAAATATCTAATGGAATTGCAAGTGCTTTCACACTTATTCTTTCATTAGATATCTATTGTTTTATTAATAATCGGGCATCTAACCCGGCCTCACATCATGCTCCTGACGACAGGCGTCTAAGGTCCCCCGGGGGAACCCACAGCACAATCGAGTGCCCCCATTGATATCGGACAGGAGGCATCGCCGATCAGGCAGTGTAGCCTGATAAAGGTGTAAGTTGAAAGTCTGTTAACACTTATCGGCTTAGTCGGTTAAAAGATGTTAAAAAACCGCTTCTTTTTAATTCGTTCAGGCACTTCTTTATAAACATGACTTCCTTCAATGACAAGTTCAGCATTCTCTTGGAATAAATACACCAAGTCAGTCCCGTACTTTGCTTGAACCATGTCGAATGCCTCTCTCATTTTAAACGTACGATTGCTCGTATTATGAGCATCCGAAGCAATGAAATGAGTAAGGTTTGCATCGATTAATTGCAAAGAAAAGTTCTTGATCTTCTTCCCAAAATCACCACAGATACTAGAAGCTGTAACCTGTGTTAGTGCTCCTTTTTTCACAAGCTGATAAAGAATTTCAGGACGTTCAATAATTGCCTGATTACGTTCTGGATGAACAATCACCGGAATAAGTCCTTTTGTCTGCAAATCATAAAACAACTTCTCCGTGTATCTCGGGACATGACCAGACGAAAACTCTACCAATACATATTGTGTGTTATCTATTGGCAGAATTTCACCTATTTCATAGCCTTCCACCATTTCCCCATAGATCCGGGTTTCTTGCCCTGGAAGTACATTCAAATCTATCTTTTCTTCTAGTAAAGCCTTATTTAATTCTCTAACTCTATCAATAATGGTTTGTTTTGGGTTTTCGTAACGATTGTTCAAATGATGCGGTGTGGCAACAATCGTGTGAATTCCTTGTTCAACAGCCTTCTTGGCCATGTTGACACTTTCCGACAAATTCCTTGCCCCATCATCTACGCCCGGTAATATATGACTATGCAAATCAATCATTGGTCACACACTCTTTCCAATAAATTGTTATTTTCTACCGACATTTTTCATAGTAACATAGATTCGAGGCGGAATTTGTCGAAATTTGTTACTTAGAACCATAATAATAGTAGTAGTCACCGTTCTGTACTTCTTTATGATTCAAGACGACACCTAGTAATTTACTTTGGGCATGTTCTAGTAATTCCTTACCTTTTTTCGCTTGGTCGATCTCTGTTTTCTCACTATAGACCACCATAATTGATCCATCTACCTGATTCGCAAGGATTTGCGGATCAGCTACCGCTAACAATGGCGGGGTATCAAAGATAATATATTCAAACTGAGACTTTGCGTCTTCAATAAATAGTTCCATTGATTTCGAGCTTAATAGTTCAGCTGGATTCGGTGGAATCGGGCCGCTCGTTAAGATGAATAAGTCCTTTTCCTGTGTTTCAAGAACGGTTTTTTCCAGTTCTCTTTGCTTGGTTAATACAGTCGTAAAACCAAATAAGTTATTCATTCCAAATGTATGGTGCACGGTTGGTTTTCGTAAGTCCGCATCAACTAATAAAACCCTTTTACCCAATTGAGCAAACGTTACAGCAAGGTTCGCCGCTGTCGTCGACTTCCCTTCCGCAGGTCCGGAAGAAGTAACCATGATCGCTTTTAATTCTTCATCTACAGAAGAGTATTGGATATTTGTTCGAATCGTCCGGTATTGCTCAGAAATTGGGGATTTTGGATCGAGAGCTGTGACCAGCTTACGGCTTGCGTCTTTACTGTTCAATTTCTTCTTTTTAAGCGCCAATGTTTCCACCTCTTCCTTTAGAACTTTTCGCTGCACGGCGTGCCGCTGCCTCATCCATCTTTTGGTCATCAATGGTAGCAATGACACCTAGAATCGGAAGACCTAAGATCTTATCTACATCTTGTTCGTTTTTAATCGTGTTATTAAAGTACTCTAGTAAGAACGCAAGGCCGACACCCGCCATTAAACCAACAACAAGTGCGATTGCTACGTTTAATAATGGTCTTGGTTTAATTGGTGATGGATTTTCTCCGATGTCTGCTTTTGCGAGAATGCTCACATTATCGACACTCATGATATCTTTAATTTCTCTTTTAAAAACTTCAGCCGTTTTATTGGCAATTTGTGCAGCTACGGTCGCATCAGAGTCCTGTACAGACAAGTTTACTACTTGGGAATCCTTTTCACTTCCAACGGTAATCTTCGCTTTTAATTGCGAAGCCGTCATGTCTAAATCAAGTTCTTTGGTAACGATATCTAAGATGGCTGGGCTTGTGATGATGACGTTATAGGTATTAATTAATTGAAGGTTTGTTTGTACTTCATTCGATTGGTATAAGGATTGTTCATTTTTCTTTTGGTTCACAAGAATTTGTGTAGAAGCCTGGTAAATCGGGGTTAAGAAATAATAACTAACCACTCCACTAATGATGGCAGCAATTACAGTTATCGACACGATTAACACTAATCGTTTTTTCAATGTCTCGAGCAACTCTTTTAAACTAATAGTCTCTTCCATTTCGTCCTCCTAAATAATTGTTACAAAACATTTTCTATTATATCATATTTATTACAAAAAATTGGCGAATATATCAATATTTTGTCAGTTATTTTGTTTTTATGTCTAATGAACGATTACCTATACTATTAAACACCCTTTTTACAAAAAATTGAAGAGGAAATAGATAATTGGTAGGAATTACAACACAAATAAGTAAATATCTACTATTTATCAATTTAGAGCCGATCTGCGTTTGATTCAGTTGGCCAACCGTTCCTATCTCCCAGAACCATCGAGTGTCCTTTTTTGGAAAAGTACCCTAAAGTGCTATCGTACCTAATCCATTTCCTTTACAATCCCCTTGAAAAACCACACACAAAACCCGCGCGAGATCATAAAGGTGAGAAACAGCGTAATCCACGTCCAAAACCATGTCCAATGTTGATACTCTAGTAAGTCTGTATATTTTTCAATCAGAACCTCAGGTATGGTCAAGGCCGTGCAATAGGCACCATAATAAAAGAACTTCAAGGCCTTTCTGATGGAATGTGTGTAAAACACATTAAAGATGGCAGCAACCGCTGGGTAGGCAAGGAACTCATAGGTAAAGCTCGCACGGTTGGCCTTTGCAAATATCCTGACGGGATACGTTAGCAGACCATATTCCACCACGATTAGTCCAAACATCCAGGTGACCGCCTGCATAAATACAAAGGCGGTTACGGCCAGGCGGAGTTTCTGTTTCGGAATCAGAAAGAGCAGACCACTGGAAAGCAGCCACACACCAAGTAAAATCCACCATTCCAGTTTCATTCCACTGCCTCCTGTTCCATTCGAAAATGCTTCTTATTTTTAAAAAGCCATTGATACACTAAATTCGTGACCGCAAAGATACAAAAGAAATCCATCCAGGTCAAATACCAGGCATAGTGAACGTATTCAATCAGATTTGTATACTTCACTAGGATGAAATCATAAAGCGTGATGATCGAAATCCAAATGGACAAATAGATGAGCCGAATCCGGAGAGAATGTTTGGGCTCATAAGCAAGATAAAACCCACATAGGAGCGGGTAGAAGAAGTACTCCGTCGTGATTAGCAGGTCTGTCGCTTTCGGAAACTCACGAACCGGAAAGGCAATCAGATTGAATTCGACATGGACCAGTGAATTGAGCCACAGCAGCGACTGACAGATCAGGGCGGTCACTGCCACTTTTCTGTACCGCTTTTTTGGCGTAAAGAAAATATACGTAAAGATCCCAATGACCCACATAAGAATTATTACCGCGTAATCGACTGACATTCCCTATGACCTCTCTTATCGTAGTTGCTGCAAGTTTGATTTTTCCCTTATTTAATCGAAATGTGAAAGTAACGAAGGAGAAATACAATGATAACAATTGAGATACCATATGTAAGAAACGGTCGAGAATAGTGAAGACGAATCATCGAGTACATCACGGTATAAAAGAACGGCTCCATCCAATAGCGGTAGCCATTTTGCAGAATAATCCGGTTCATTTTATGAAATAGATATTCGACCATAAGCGATCCGACGACCCAGAAAAGAATATAGCGTACTTGCTTTCCTATTTCTCTTTTAAATGGGTAATGGCTTAAAAACAACAAGGTAATCGCCGGGAGATTGATAAAGGTGTAAATTAAATCAACCATTGTATGTGAGTCCGGGATTAGATCCGGGTGGTGGACCCAGAGCATATGATCCCTGCACAATACATTGTAAAGGAGGTTGCATATGCTCACATAATAAATGGTGGTCATGTATTTCTGCCAATGTCTCCAATCGCCCTTCCAAAGGGCCATACTAATTAGGACAACCGCTAATAGTGCGTGCATAGCTCCCCTCCCATCCAATCGACGAATTTAGGTTATATTTTCCCCATCGTCGTGAAAAATGATTCCAGCTGTGTGAAAGGAATACGTTATACGGACTAGTGAGGGAAATTTGCGGATGAAAACGATACCATGACAATTATAATAGAAGAAACTCGGTTATTTTGTTATAAAAATAATTCGTGTATACAAATTCCCCTTACCGGAATGATAAAGACAATATGCTATATTTTAGTCGGTTATTTTGACGATAAATGACACTTTATATAGTGGTGAAGAGATATGAGGAAACCGTTTCGATTAAGTATAAAACTTCTTTTTTTAAGCTTACTGGCGTTTGCGATGATCGGTACCATCGCCGCCAGTGTGATTTCAAGTGTGATTGTCAGTAAAAACAACTTAGAGGAAAATTATTTAATAGAAAATCAATATTACGCTCAAAAATTGGCGACTACCACAGATCATCTTTTTACCAATATGCTTCAAATCCTAACGACGGAGTCCCATGGAAAAGAATATGTAACGGCAGATTCTGAAGCCATCTACCATGAGATCAAGCGGATATTGGATTCGACCACCTTTTTTAATTCGACAATCTTTGTGAATTCTACCGGACTGATCATGGCCTCCGCACCCGATCGGTCATTAGAGGGGCAAAGATTGAAGAGCGTTGGCTCAAAGGAAGCGTTGAAACAGAAGGCACCGTTTATCTCGAAGCCTTATGTGGGTGTGTCGGGGAATTTAATTTTGCTTATCTCTGCACCTGTCTTTGATGAGCATGGGTCGTATAAGGGCTTTCTGTCTGGAACCATCCATTTACAAAAGGAAAACAGCCTGAAAAGAGTTCTCGGTCAGCATCCGAAACACGAAAATGATTCCTATGTCTATGTCGTTGATTCGGAAGGGAATATCATTTATCACCCCGATCAGGATCGAATTAATGATAACGTGAAAGAAAACAAAGTGGTGCAGCAAGTGCTGGAGGGGAAAAACGGCAGTCAAGAGGTGACGAATACACAAGGCATTTCCATGCTAGCGGGCTACGCTTCCTCTACATCGGCGAGTAAATGGGGCATTATCTCCCAAACTCCTAAAACAGCCGTTATCGAACCCACGATTCAAATGGCCAAACAAGTAGGTATCAATGCTGTTCCCATTTTCATTTTAGTATTTGCCCTATCCCTGTTCATTTTGAATAAAATTGTTAATCCGATCCGAAATTTAGCGGTCTACGCAAAAGAAATGACAAGCAATCCGTCCACCCCTCCCCCTCGTATTCCGAATTGGTATTTTGAGTTAAAGGAGTTAAAACGGGCACTTTTGGTAGCTGTTGATTTTTACCAGAAGAAACTTACTTCTGCGGAGAGTGAATCGAATCTAGATCCACTGACGGGTTTTTATAATCGGCGCTCGTTAGAAAAAAGGGTCAGTGAGTTAGACATGTACTCGATTATTTTGTTTGATGTTGACTATTTTAAAACGGTGAATGACCAAAACGGGCATCAAATGGGGGATGAGGTGTTAATCTACCTTTCCGAATTAGTGAAGAAAGCGACTAGGGAAAGTGATTGGTGTTTCCGTTTAGGAGGAGATGAATTTTTAATCGTTCTTCCCGAAACGGATCCATCGGTCGCTCAAACCATTGCCGAACGAATCAGAAGAACGGCGGAGGATGCCAGTAGTCCGATTGGAACACCACTGACCGTGTCGATCGGAATTGGCCATTTCCCCACGACCGCCCAGCAGTTCTCCAAATTGGTTAAGATCACTGATGAAGCGTTATATCGTGCGAAACAACTGGGGAGAAATCGAGCTGTAATGGCCCAGCGTCAGGATTGAGGTAAGATGGCGAGCGAGTATTGGGTTTGGGGCGGGGAAGCCGGGGAAGTCAACAGACCCATATGAAAAATAAGCGGAAAATTTCCGTCTAAATTGGGAAATACCTATATTTCCTTAAGAATAAGGGAAGTTTTTCCGGCTATTTGATTCAAATCGTTGGATTTTGCCTTATTTTAGAGCAGTTAAGCGGAATTTCTCCGCTTATATCAGCTTTTTGAGCATCCTCATTCAACAATAACCGGAAATTCTCCGCCTATTAATTTCAACTTTATTTACTGAACAGAAAGTAAAGTCATTTGTTGACCCCGTTTCCCTTCAAGGGTTAGGGATACTTTTTGCCCCAAATGGCCTGCTAATTCCTTTATCAACTTACCTGATGCTTTGGCCGTATATGTGGTTCCATTGTCCGTACTAAAACGAAAGGTTCCATTCGTGTCTATGGCCTGAAGTTGAGCTAGTACTGTTAATTGATTCGTAGTGGCAGGGATGTTAATTTTTTGCCCAATTTTCAACTTGGCTGGGTCTACAGTTGGATTGAGTGCTTGAATGGAAGCGACTGAGATATTCAAGGCTTTACTGATTTTTACAAACGTATCACCGGGCTTGATCACATACGTCACTGAACTTGGAGTGGCTGTGGCTGGTTTGTTCATAGTTAAGTAGGTTTCACTAACATATGCTGTCTTGCCGTTGAATTCAATCAGAGCCCACCCTTTACTAGACGATCTCACCGACACTCGATCGTTTACCTTTAGCATCCCTATGACCGTACCACTCGTCGAGGCAGCGTCTCTCACTTTTAATGTTGTCGCATTGACATACATGGTTTTGGCTTGCGTAACAGCTGGCTTCGTTGTTTCCCCTGGTATGGTGAGATACGCAGCACTTACATAACAAACTCTTCCTTTGATCAGAATGCCTGCCCAACCGTTTTCGACGAATGAAACCTTGACCACTTCCCCTTTTTTATAGGTTCCGATGATACCGCTTTTTATCGAAGGTTGGGAGCGAACATTTAGGGTTGTTGCATTCACTGTTCGATTATGTACTTTTGGTAATAGAATCTTTTTCCCGTTAATGGATTTCAGCCCATTGGCTTCTAAAATTTCTTGCGGGGTTACTCCATGTGCAGCCGCAATCGCTTCAATTTTTTCCCCACTTTTTACCTGATAGGTATATTCCCCTATAAATGCCGCATTGGCAGTGCTGGCAATAAAGCTAAGGACAATGGTAAAAATCCCGGTCACGACGAGATTTTTTACAGGACTTTTTTGAATCATTTGGTTCACCTGTGACACATATGTATTCCAATTGTCACGAATATCTTTTAGGATTCCTTTGATGTCTAATACATTGCGAATATCAAAATAATTGACTCGTTGCTCATATTCGCGTTTTTCCATCCTCGAAGTGAACTCTGGTGTACTTTTTGTCTGCTTGCTTTTTCCATGAGTCTCTTTTCGATTCATAGCTAATTCACCATTCACAAATAATTGGTTCGTCATCTTCACTATTTTCTCCTATTCCCTCTATCGATGTTTTAATGGGATGATCTTGTCTAGCACTGAATGTGGCCTATGACATTATACCCCCATCTGTAAGATTCGACACTATCCTACATTTTCTGTCCATAATTTAGCGATACATGAAAATTTTGGACTATTTTTTAAAAAAGCGATAGGAAATATCGATTATATTTTTAATTCCGACTTGACCGATTGGAATAATAGAATTATAGTATTGTTATTATATAAATAATAATATTTTTAGGGGGATTATCGTGGATACATTTTTAATTATCATTAATATTGCCGTTTTCCTACTGCTTGTTCTTGGATTGTTCGCAATGCAGAAAAAGCATGTGTCTTTTTCTAAACGTGTCTTTACTGCACTGGGTTTAGGGATTGTTTTTGGATTTATCATTCATTTGATTTATGGGACAACGTCCGACGTTACAGTAAAATCTATTGATTGGTTTGCGATCGTTGGAACCGGGTATGTAAAACTATTGCAAATGGTTGTCATGCCGCTTGTGTTTATCTCAATTGTTGGAGCGTTTACGAAATTAAAGTTGACTAAAAACATCGGGAAAATTAGTTTTCTTGTGATTGCTATTCTTCTTGGAACGACCGCTATTTCAGCAGCGATCGGAATTGGGTCAGCGCTAGGATTTGGCCTGGATGGAATTCAATTAAATCAAGGGGATGCCGAAGCCGCTCGAAATGCTGAATTGGAACAAAAAGTGGTTGGCGTTCAAGATATGACGATTCCACAGCAAATCATCGAGTTGCTTCCAAGTAATCCATTTGCGGATTTAACGGGTGCTCGTCCAACTTCTACGATCGCCGTTGTTATTTTTGCCGCGATTGTGGGGATGGCTTACCTTGGAGTAAAGAGAAAGGATCCGGAACATGGAGAATTTTTTGCTAAAATAATTGATACGTTTTACGCGATTATCATGCGTGTCGTCACCCTGATTCTTCGCCTTACTCCATATGGGGTCCTTGCGTTAATTACAAAAGTAATGGCAATGAGTGATTATGCAGCGATTGCAAAATTAGGGAAGTTTGTGATTGCATCTTATGTGGCGTTAATTGCGATGTTTATCGTGCATTTACTGCTCCTTTCTCTTGCTAAATTAAGTCCTGTAAACTACGTGCAAAAAGCATTGCCTGCACTAACGTTTGCCTTTACATCACGTACAAGTGCGGGAACATTACCTTTAAATATCAAAACACAAACAAAGGACTTTGGTGTATCGGAAGGGATTGCAAACTTTGCCGCATCGTTCGGACTTTCCATCGGTCAAAACGGATGTGCTGGTATTTACCCAGCAATGCTAGCCGTGATGGTTGCGCCTTCTGCAGGCATCAATCCGTTCAGCCCATCGTTTATTATTACGCTTATTCTAGTAGTCGCAATTAGTTCATTTGGGGTTGCAGGTGTTGGCGGCGGCGCTACATTTGCCGCATTGATCGTTTTATCCGTATTAAACCTGCCAATCGCCATTGTCGGACTATTAATCTCTGTTGAACCATTAATTGATATGGGCCGTACCGCCTTGAATGTCAGCGGAAGCATGACCGCCGGCGTGTTAACTGGCAAGATCACCGGTGAATTAGAGAATGAAGTCTACCAACAGCCTCGAGCAATTGAAGCTTAATAGAATTCGCTCATTGGATCGATAGATTCGCTCATTGGATTGATAGATTCGCTCATTGAATGCGAAGATTCGCCCATTGAATTGATAGATTCGCTCATTGAGTGCAATAATTCGCTCATTAAGAAGACTGGATAGCCTTAACAGGGCTATCCTTTTTTTGTTTAGTGGGTACGATGTCCGCCCCCGTGGTTTTTTGGACAGTAATTTTTAGCGGGAGGTTATACTAAACTATTAATTTCCATGGATTCGCAACGAAATAGTGCAGTTTTCACAAATAAGCTCTCTCTTTTTACGAATATGAGGGCTAAAAGCGGATAAATTTAACCACCTAGGAATTCTATTAGCGAATAATTGAAGTTTATCAGCGATTATTACCATTTTATCAGCGAATTCTCAGATTCTATCAGCGAATCACTCATCCTACGATAAATAGTAAACGATGGGGACTCTCCTTTATATAATTTCTAAGTTTATTCTCGCTTAGACTAGGAATAATGGTAAGGAGGGTTTTAAGGAGGCTAAGCTTATAAAGTGACGTTCTTAAATGATTATTTCTGGACACCTTTTATGGTGTTTTCTTTAGGATTTTTATTGGTGAAATTTGCTGGAAAGAGGTCAGTTGCGCAAATGACGGCCTTCGATCTGATGTTTATACAGATCATGGGAACTGCTATAACTGAGCCAATTGTTTCAAAAAACAACTGGTCCGCTGCTTGGTATTCTTTTTCAATTGCACTTTTATATATCATTTTATCGAGACTGGCTTTAGTCAATAAGTTGAAGTATTGGATTTCCCATAGCCCTACCGTTTTGATTCGCAAGGGGGATATTGACGAACATGGGTTAGCAAGAGTTCGATTAACAGTGGATGAGCTTCAGGGTATTCTCCGGACAAAGGGATATACAGATATACTAGATGTGGAGATAGCGGTGATGGAGGAGTCTGGACAGGTAAGTATCATCCCAAAGTCGGATAAAAGACCCTTACAGCCCAGCGACCTAAATATTCAACCCAGCCCTACTTTTATATCGATTCCCTTAATTATGGACGGGGATATCATCCAGCATAACTTAAAGTTTGTGCATAAAAGCCTAGATTGGCTGTATTCTCAAATGATGATCCATCAACTTGGGAAAGAAGATCTACATAAAATCACTTTAGCTACCTATAATCAAAAAGGTGACGTTGAGTTTGATATTAAAAAGGAACATGATAAGAGTATTAATACATATAAGCCAGGGAATGAGAACTAAGAAGCGGTTAGGGAATCAGGTTGAGCTCGCGGGCTGGGTAAATAGACGGAGAAATTCCGCTTATTTTGTAATTTTGATTAAAAAAGGCATAAATAGACGGAGAAATTCCGCCTATTTACTCGAAAAGTTCTAAATTAGGGGATTTTCCTTTGCATAACCGGAAAATCTCCGCTTATTCCCCCCTGAAACAAGCTCCATTTTGCATGTAGCCGGAAATTTTCCGCTTATTTTCCTTTTGCTGGCTACTCGATTAAAGACAAGGCATCTTATTTAAAAGAGAGTGAGGTTTTCGTAGTCCTAATAAAGAAACTCGCCAATTTATTTCAATGGCGAGTTTAATCTTTTTATATACCCATACGACTGGGCGGAACCCTATTGCATGCTATATTTGACCTTATATTGTCCGTCCTCAAGTATGGGAACAATTACATAGAGCTAATTAAATCTGCTATTAAAATATAGCGCTGCGGTGCGTTTCCAATGTATGAAAATGGATAACAGGTCGTAACCGTCAAAGTAGCTCTCGGTTTCGGGACAATCACAGTCCGATCGTCGGCATCAACAATTCGTGTTCTTCTTACTTTATAGGTAAACTTGCCCGCAGATGTCCTTACAATGAGTAAATCACCTTTTCCGATTTTCCCCAGTTGTCTAAACACCGTATCCCTGTGTCCTGAAAGAACGGAATTATCCTTTTCACCAGGCAGCACGCTACCTGCAAAATGGCCGACTCCTTTTTCCAGTTCATCTTCATTTGCCCCATGAAAAATCGGCAAGGTCTTAGAAAGCTTCGGGATGTCCAAGTCTCCAATCCGATCCCCTATGTTGTAACGGATGGAATAAAGAGGCTTCGAACCAACTTTTTCTTGTACTACTTTGGGTGCCATTTTTTCCTTTTTATGTTGGAATTGACCCTCATTTGTTTGTTGAAAAAAGGGCTTGATGTTTGATAACACTATCCCTAATCCTACAAGGACTAGGAAGATGCTCATCCACTTTCGAGCCGTGATTTTCCTTTTCATTAGGCTTGCTCTTTCCTCTGACGGTAAAAAGCGGCACCTACTAGAACCAATAATGAACCAAACAGGACCCACTCGATATAATGGCCGGCTGTATTCGGAAGTTTACCACCTTTAATCGTTCGTGGCTGCTTTTCCTTTGTGCTTTTTACAGCCGTTTCGATTTTTTTCACATCTTTTACCGTTTCATCTATTAATTCCGAATTAAGCATGTCTGCAGGAAATAACACATCCGCAAGAAACTTACCCTCTTTATTATAAAGCTCAATTAACAAGCCATAACCTTGAGCATCTTCCATTTGAACAAGCTCATTCATGGTAACGGGTTTCTTTTTACTGTCCTTTACTAGATAAAACTTCGGCTTTAATTCAACGATGTTAAAGATTTCGTCTACAATGCTGGCCAACTCGGCGGCCTGTTCATTTGTCAGCTCGCTAGCCGTTTCTAACTCAATAAATGGTTCAAGACGTTTCTGAAATGATTCCATTTTTTCTTGAACCGCCGCTTCATCTAGTTTGAGGCTTTCAAAATGGGCCATCAATGCCATGATTTCTGTTTCTGTAATGCCTATTTCAGAAACAATATCCTCTATTCCATTTCCGCCGCCCAAATACAAAGCTACAGCCATATCCAGATCTTCAATCGTTTCATAATCGTCCAGTGAATCATCATTCTTTTTCAATAAATCCTTCAATTCCTGAAGGGTCAGATCATAATCTTCAAGCAGTTCATTGAGGTTTTCATCAGTAATCGGGGTGCCGATGTCTTCTGTATAATAATAAATAGTTTCCTCAAGGGCATTCATATATCGAAAGACATCCTTAATCGTTTCACCTTTTTCCATTTCCCCATTTTCAATTAGGAAAGCAACAAGGTCTGCTTCATTTTGAAACTCGTAATCTTTTATAAATTTTTGTAGATTTTCTTCAGTAATTGGCTCACCTAGTGTTTCTTTTAATTCATCAATCGTAGAAAAATCTTTCAAACTCAAATCATAGAAATATTCCAGATAGGAATCTAACTCTTCTTCTGTCCAATTATTTTCAGTTAGAAATGCATATAGCTGGTCTGGTGCGACCGCATTACCAACAGCTGGAAAACAACCAAACAGAAGGACGACTGCCAATAAAATCCTTTGAAATTTCTTCACTTTTTTATTTCCCCCTATATTTTTTAGAAAAAAAGTGTTCCAACTTTGTATTTTAGAGGAAAGATGAGGGGAAAAATAGTGTTTTTTTGATGAAATATAGGGAATTAAAGTAGAAGATTGTAAAAGAGGTTTCCTCACTTTCTGAATCTATTATGTTTTTTTGTTTAGTTCTGTAAAGTTTTGTTGATATTTATCCATATATGGAGAGTTTTGGGGGTTAAATACGCCCCATTTGACTGTTTTTATCAAAAATTATCAGAATATTTATGTAATTAATAGTTGTTTTCATATTTTCATAGTGTTATCATTTTCAATGGAAACGCTTTCCATTCCATCCATTAAGCGAAAAAAACTTATTATTAAGGAGGAATTATATGACTCAATTAGCAGTAGCTTTAAAAGAAAAGGTAGAAAAGTTCCTACGCGGGAAGAAAAAATTATTTATTAATGGTGAATTTGTTGAGAGTCAGTCACAAAAAACCTTCGATACATATAACCCGGCCACCGGTGAAGTACTAGCAAATGTTTATGAAGCAGGTGCAGCGGATATTGATCTTGCTGTAAAAGCGGCACGTAAAGCATTTGATGAAGGCCCATGGTCAAAAATGAGCGCTGCTAATCGAAGCCGCCTTATGTACAAGCTTGCTGATTTGATGGAAGAAAACAGTGAAGAGCTAGCCCAGTTAGAGACCTTAGATAACGGCAAGCCGATTCGAGAAACTACTAATGCAGATATTCCTCTAGCAGTCGAGCATATGCGCTATTATGCAGGCTGGTCTACGAAGATTGTTGGACAAACCATTCCTGTTAATGGACCATTCTTAAACTATACTCGCCATGAGGCTGTGGGCGTAGTTGGGCAAATTATCCCTTGGAACTTCCCTCTCTTAATGGCCATGTGGAAGCTCGGAGCTGCACTTGCAACTGGCTGTACCATTGTTCTAAAGCCAGCGGAGCAAACGCCGCTATCAGCGCTATACTTGGCTGAATTGATTCAGGAAGCCGGATTCCCTGCAGGTGTGGTCAACATCGTTCCTGGTTTTGGAGAAACGGCAGGTCAACCGCTTGTTGACCATCCTTTAGTGGATAAAATTGCTTTCACTGGTTCCACTGAAGTCGGAAAAGCAATCATGTCAAATGCTTCAAAAACATTGAAGCGCGTGACACTTGAGCTTGGAGGAAAATCACCAAACATCATCCTTCCTGATGCAGATTTATCAAAAGCCATTCCAGGTGCGCTTAATGGTGTTATGTTTAACCAAGGGCAGGTTTGCTGTGCCGGTTCCCGCGTGTTCATTCAAAAGAAACAATTTGATAATGTGGTTGCTGATATGGCTTCACATGCGAAATCAATTCGACAAGGTGCCGGAATTCATGCGGATACAGAAATTGGACCGCTTGTTTCATCCGAGCAGCAAAACCGTGTCCTAAGTTATATTGAGAAGGGACTAAACGAAGGTGCACAGCTTGTAGTGGGCGGTGATCGTCCTCAGGAGCAGGGTTACTTTGTCTCCCCTACTATTTTCGCCGATGTACGCGATGAAATGACGATTGCCAAGGAAGAAATCTTTGGGCCTGTTATTTCCGCTATGCCATATGACGATTTGGATGAATTAATTAATCGTGCGAACAATAGCGAATATGGACTAGCAGCTGGCGTGTGGACACGCGATGTCGCTAATGCCCATTATATTGCCAACAAGCTCCGTGCTGGAACCGTTTGGGTCAACTGCTACAACGCATTTGATGCCGCTTCACCATTTGGCGGATATAAGCAATCCGGTATTGGACGTGAAATGGGATCCTATGCCCTTAATAACTACACAGAAGTTAAGAGTGTCTGGATTTCTATGCAGTAATTAGTTACACAAAAAGAAGGTGCTGAATTTCAGTCACCTTCTTTTTCACCTTCAAGATTTCATGTTGTGGACGAATAGCAGCATGAAAAATGAAATACCAACCATACTCAATACCCATAACCACGCCAATCCCATATTGCCAGAATCTAGGGCTACGTAAATAGCGGTTGGAATGGTTTGGGTTTTGCCTGGGATGTTTCCAGCAAACATTAATGTCGCTCCAAACTCCCCCAATGCTCTCGCAAAACTCAATATGGCACCCGAAAGGATCGCTTTCCGTGCAAGCGGCATCGAAATAAGCATAAATAATTTGAACTCAGTTGCCCCGTCCACCCGAGCTGCATGCTCAATTTCTCCATCAATCGCTTCAAATCCTGTCTTAGCCGATTGATACATAAGAGGAAAAGCGACAACAGAAGAGGCAATGACAGCCGCCCCCCACGTAAACATCACAGGTTGGTTAAATAATTCTTCTATGATTTGTCCGATGGGACTATTCCTTCCGAATATCACAATTAACAAGAAGCCAACGACAGAAGGCGGCAATACTAAGGGTAAAAGGAACACCGTTTCCACTAAGGTCTTCCCTTTAAACTTCGTATGAGCCATCACCTTCCCAAAAAATAATCCTAAAATTAATACCCATACCCCTGAAACTGTTGCGATCTCGATGGATAGTTTGACTGGTGACCAAAACTCAGTTGTCATTGTCTATTCTTTTACTCCTTTGAATCCAAACTTCTCGAACGTTTTCAGCGCTGCTTCATTTTGAAGATAATCATAGAATAGTTGGGCTTCTTTAGGATGCTTGCTGTTCTTAATCACACCTAATGGATAAATAATGGGAGCGTGAGTATCTTCCGCTGCGGTTGCTACCACTTTTACTTTTTGAGAAACCAAAGCATCTGTTTTATAGACAATTCCTGCGTCCACGTTGTTCGTCTCTACATATGTAAGCACCTGTCTGACATCCTTGGCATATACCACTTTGTCTTCCATCGCTTTCCACACATTTACTTTTTCTAATGTTTCTTTCGCATATTGTCCTGCTGGCACTGCTTCAGGGGTACCGATGGAAATTTTATCTGATTTGGTCAGGTCCTCGAATCCTTTAATCTCTTTTTTTGCATCGCTTGGCACCACTAATACGAGTTCATTTCCAACTAGATCCGTCCCTTTTGACTCCTCGATTAGCCCGTCTTGAACCAATTGATCAAATTTATCCTCAGCGGCTGAGAAGAAAAGATCGACAGGCGCACCCTGAGAAATTTGCTGCGCGAGTGCCCCTGATGCTCCAAAGTTATAGTTTACTTTCACTGATGGGTGTTCCTTCTCAAAGGTTGCTTTAATCTCATTTAAGGCTTCTTGTAAACTAGCAGCTGCTGAAATCGTCAACTCCACTTTCTTATCTGAAACTTTTTGATTCTGCTCTTCTGGCTTCTCTGAACATCCAGATAAAACCAGTAATAATAGAATCAATGAGTAAATTAAAGGTTTTTTCACTTTCCCTCTCCTTTTTAATTGATTATATTTAGTTATAACTTATTATAATTAGTTATAACTAAAATAAATAGATAAAGAATCGTTTTTTTATCTGTTTCAGTTAAAATAAATGATGGAGGGATGCAAATGTCAAAGGAACTTTCCTATACGATTGAAGAGGTATCGCAGCTATTAAAGGTTTCGAAATTGACCCTCTATGACCTGGTGAAAAAAGGGCAGCTACCTGCATTCCGTGTAGGCAGACAGATGAGAATTGATTCAAACGACCTGGACAATTATATAAATAATCATAAAACGAATCAGACTACTACCTTCCCACCCTCTGGTGCCGATTCTCATAAAAAGGAATCCCCTAACATTGTCATTAGTGGACAAGACCTCGTTTTAGATATCCTAGGTAAACACATCGAGAAAAGTTCTGCCTATAAACCATTAAGATCTTTTACGGGAAGTTTAAACAGCCTCATCTCCATGTACAATGGTGATGGCGACATCGTTAGCTTACATCTGTTTGATGGGGATACAGGCGGGTATAATCTACCCTATATAAAAAAAATATTAGTGGGCTTTCCTTTTATTTTAATCAACCTTCTTTCGAGAAAAGCAGGTTTTTACGTTAAACAAGGCAACCCTTTACATCTCACCTCTTGGACGGATTTAAAACGAGAAGATGTGAAAATTATTAATCGCGAGAAAGGGTCCGGAGCACGAATCCTGCTTGATGAACAACTCAGAATCAACGAGATTCCTTCTAGGTACATAAAAGGTTATGACCACGAAGAGAGCAACCATTTAAGTGTGGCTTCCGCTGTCTCGACTGGATCAGCAGATTTAGGCGTGGGAATTGAAAAAGCTGCGAAAATAGTTGGAGTTGATTTTGTTCCATTAATAACAGAACAATATGACCTGGTTATCATAAAAACCCCCAAAACGGAACCACTAATCCACACAGTCAAGGAAATTCTATCATCGAGTCACTTTCAGTCTGAAATTAACTCTTTAGGGGACTATGATACTTCTCAGACAGGGAAAGTTATTTATGAAACCTTTTAATGGAGATAGGTTAAGCACCCGGGCTGATCAATAGACGGAAAAATTCCGCTTATTTTGTTTTTTTTATTAAAAAAGGCAAAAATAGACGGAGAAATTCCGCCTATTGGCTCAGAAAACGTTAAAAATAGGGAATTTTTCTATGCATAAGCGGAAAATCTCCGCTTATTCCACCCCGAAACGAGCTCCATTCTGCACTTAACCGGAAAATTTCCGCTTATTTTACTTTTCCAGGTTCCGGTCCTCTATTATTTTCCTGTGTAAAGGAAGGAAAAAGCTAAATACCACAAAATACAACGGTATTGAAATGTAGAAACTCCAGCCATGAGGCTTTATATATCCCACTTTCCTCATTCCCCATTCAATTAACGTAGCAATGATGGTAAAAATAATCACTAGTGTCCATTTATTTGTTTTCTTTAAATAGTTTAAATACATAACAGACAGCGCCGAAGGAATGAAACTGTAGCTTAAAAACTCACCTATTCCTGTTACGTTCGGGTGGCCAAAATCAACTAGATCCAACATTCTTCCAATTAAAGAATCACCAATCCAGGCAATATATCCAACGACTCCAAATGTAATATACCATTCTCTCCACCCGATCTCTTTCTTGGGCATAAAAAGAGCAAATAAAAACAACAGCAACGATAAACTGATCGGCAGCCAATTCCCTTGAGCATGTAAATCCAGATTCTTTATCACAGAACTCACACAAATCACCTCATATTTATTATCTCCCAATATAAGGTGATTATTTCCAAGTTTTTGGCCATAGAAAAAGACCGCCACGGCGATCCTTATCATCATTTGGTGTATTTCTTCTGAAGCCATAAAAATACGTTAGTAATCAATTTTGCTGCTATAAATCCTAACACATATATAATCAAAAGATAAAAGTAATTCATATTTCCATACATCCGGAACAAGCCTAGCCCGGCAAGCAGCGGTTTAAAAACAAGTGAGAAAAATACTGCTGTAATTGTAGAATACACGTAGAAATTTTTTTTATGATTTAGCGTCCATTGATAGACAAGCATAAAAGTAACCGGCACAATACTTGAATCGATAGAAATACTAGGAAGAAACGGTATTAGTGGAAATGGATAATTCCATTTCCCGCTATTTATCGCAAATAAGTCTATGTACGCAGCTAATACGTGAATGCTATAACCGTAAAATGCGATTAAAAACATCTTACTCTTATCAATTTTGAAGACTAGAAAGATGAGTGGTACCACTAGTAAAGCGACCATTATCCAATATTCTAAAGAGGTATATAGTGCATGGTCTCTCCAATAATCGATAAAAGCATTTGTAGACTCTTCTCTCAGATTCACGGCTTTATCAAATTGAATTATTCGCGGGTCTGACAATTTTATCATCCTTTTAAATCGGTAATAATGTTTATGATTACCAGTAAAAAAGATAATATGCCTTACTACAAATTAATCCGATCGTTATTATACCTTTCTAATTGTTCTTGTAGTATTAATATATAATTCGTCATTGCCATTCTGACTATCGAGGGATAGTAACGACTGTTAAGTTCTTGCTCACACTCCTCTAAATCCATCTTTTTGACCGCAATGATTTTATTTAATTCTTCTATACTCATTGATCTCCACCCCTACAAAACTAGTTTTATAGTATAAGGATAGACAATAATTTCATAGTTTATACCAATCATTCTTGTTTGATTCGGATCCTAATTTTATCCAGGAAATGTCGTAAGTTTCTTGAAATAGGTCATAAGAGTTCTGATTTATGTTATAAATCTCAAGAAATGTGTTATAAGAGTTCTGATTTATGTTATAAAATTCTCTAGTTACCGTTGAAGCTTTTTTTGGTGGCTCACGGGCATCATTCGCCTCCTTTGGTTTCCGTTGATGACACTTTTCCACCCACCCCACGGGCACTATTCTCCCTAAAACACACAAATGGCCACCGAGATACCCTCGGTGGCCTATATCATTCTTATTTATATATATATTTAACCGACCATTAAGTTTTTCAAGTCTGCTTTTAGGTCTGCGATTAGTTTTTCTAGGGTGATTTCATGCTCGTTAACGCCCGTTTCGTAAGCTCTTCTCACGATTTCCGAGAAATTATCTATTTTGGAGCTTTTAGCTTCCATCGACCGATCCACCTATTTTTTCCTCCTTTAGTTTAATCTAATTGACAATTTTACTAGATTAGCAGAAAGATGTAAATGTATTTCCAGCGAATTTTGTTATAATTTAATGAATTTTGTAAGGATTTGTTCTAATTGGTGAAGAAATAGTCGAGTTTCCGTCTTGATTATTTTAATAATTCAGGAAATACATCAATTTTTGCTAACAATTCAGGAAATATTTACATTTTTTTCTTCGTAACACTAGCAAACTATGGTAAAATTAATAAAACTGTGAAAAAAATAGAGGTGATTTGCTAGTGAAGAAAACTATTGTTCGAGCCTTATCGACAGCTGCCCTGCTTTCGACTGTATTTGCAGGCACTGCCATGGCCGATACATATAAGGTTCAAAAAGGCGATACCTTAGGGAAAATCGCACAAAAATACCATACGAGTGTCAAAGAAATCAAAACAGCAAATGGGTTGAAGTCGGATTTTATCTCTGTCAATCAAATGCTCCAGATCACGGTAGCGAGGAAAATGACCCAAGCGTCACAGCCCACCACTTACACCGTTGTAAAAGGGGATGCCTTGATTAAGATTGCCAACCGTTATCATGTGACCGTGGCAGAACTAAAACAGTGGAACAAACTGAGTAATACGGTTATCTATGTCGGGCAAGTGCTAAAGGTGTCAGCGCCGAAACAAACCACGACCACAACCAAAACGATAACAACGACTCCAGCCAAGCCGCAGACAACCAAGACAGCGACTAGTGTGTATACTGTCCAAAAAGGCGATTACCTTGGCAAGATTGCCGGGAAACATTCAACCTCCGTGACGAACTTAAAGTCATTGAACAAACTAAAATCCGATATGATTTATGTCGGTCAAAAGCTGAAGGTTCCTGCCAAAAAAGCAGCTGCGACTCCAGTAACAACCAAACCTGTGGCCACCACACCGCCGAAAACAACGACTCCAGCAACAACTGTCAAGGGGACGACAGATTACGTCGTTCAAAGTGGGGATACACTGGGAAAGATCGCTGGCAAATATAAGCTGACCGTCAATGAGTTGAAGGCGCTCAATAAACTTACTTCCGACAATATCTTCGTCGCCCAAAGGCTAAAAGTTCCTGGGACAAAGACTGAACCAACCGTTACTACGAATGTCTCTGCGAAGATGATCGAAAGTGCCAAGAAACTGATTGGGATTCCTTATGTCTGGGGCGGCAGCACGCCCAAGGGATTTGACTGCAGTGGTTTCGTCTATTACGTGGCTAATCAAGCTGGGATGAAAATTGGCCGTTATTCAGCGGAAGGTTTCTATGACCGCACCTATTATGTCAACACACCGAAAGCCGGGGACATTGTCTTTTTTGAAAATACATATAAAAAAGGTATTTCACATCTAGGAATCTACCTAGGAAACAACCAATTCATCCACGCTAACGATGGCGGTGTAATGATTTCTAATTTACAAAGCAAGTATTATCAAGACCACTTCGAGAGCTTTAAACGATTTTACTAATAAGATATGGACAGTTCCTTAACAACGTTCTAGGCTGTTCAACTAAGCCGCCTTTTATGGGCGGTTTTTGTCATACAAATGATGTATTAGTCCCAATCACAACAGTAGCGTCCCATTCTACGTCTCTCACTATTTTCGTAGTCAATCCTATATTTGTAAAAATCTCAAAAGATTGTGGTGCCTGCCTTTCGCTCGTCTCGATTAATAGATGTCCTCCCGGCGCGAGCCAATAAGGGGCTTCTGTTACCACTCTTCGTAAAATATTTAAGCCATCCTCGCCTCCGTTCAGAGCCAAATGTGGTTCATAAAGACGAGCCTCCAGTGGAAGCAGCTCGATCGCATTCGTGGGAACATAAGGTACGTTAGCCACAAGGATATTTATGTGACCTTTCATCCATTGTGGCAGGGCCTTATACAAATCCCCTTCAAAAACTTGACCGCCGAATTTCGTTACGTTTCTCCTTGCACATCGAATGGCAATGGGGTCAATGTCCGAACTATACAACATAATTTCTCCCCTAGCCGCTGCCAGCGCGGCACCTATCGCCCCTGAACCACAACAGAGGTCAACGACGATATCACCAGAACAAGCTAGCTCTTGGGCCTGCTGAACAAGAAATTTTGTCCGTTGCCGCGGTACGAAAACTCCTCGTTCCACCTCGATCCGAAGGCCGCAAAACTGAGACCATCCAATTACATATTCAAGCGGGGAACCATCTGCCCGCCATTCCACCTTTTTCAAGAGGTCCTCTAATGATTGCGCCTCTGAAACGAGTATCTGAGCCTCTTCTTCCGCAAAAACACACCCCGCACTCCGGAGCTTGTTGACAATATATGTGACCGTATCGTTGCCTACTGTTTTTTCTATTTCAATCACCCTTTTAATTTTGGTTTATCACTAATTCGATGAAATAGAAGAACATCCTTCTTCTACTCCTCACCGGAATTAGTCCAGTCTTTCTTGAATATATGTAGGTTAAAAGAATAAAAGGTGGGATTATTATGTCTTTTGTGGCGATCTATACTGTTGGCAGGCTAAAACATCCGTATGAACATCCTGCTTCTCGTGAGTTTTTTGAAGCGGGATACGAAGTCATGCGACAAGCTTATCGATCAGGGCAGCTTATAAAGGAGTTTTCTTCTGACGGAGTTCCATTCCCTGAGGAAGTGATCAAAGGAGAGGGGTTTCCTATTCTTACACTAACGGTATGGAAAAGCCTTCAATCTTTATCCCGTTTCACCTATTCGAAACAACATTTGCAAGCCTTACGAGACAGGAACAAGTGGTTTGAATCTCATCAAGAGAAACAACCTACCTATGTGGTGTGGCGGACGGAGAAGGCGGACGATGTATCCTGGGAGGAGGCTTTTAAAAGATACAACTATTATCTCCAGCATGGATCAACCCCTTTTGCGTTTGACTTTAAGTGGAACCAGGGGGATGTTCCTGATGGCCACTACTAATTCAAGAGCAAGTAAGCTCTTTTTTTATTGGGAATTTTTTGATATTTACTCCTCCCTTTCAATACATAGTTTGTATATCTCTGGTAAGCCTATAAATACCAAAACTACTTGAGCTAGATTCTCTGCCGCCAATCATGAAAGGAGGTTTTTATCATGACTTCTATATTTGAATCACTAAAAGACTTCTTACAAATGAACTTAGATGGGGAACCGAAAAATCCTCTTCACGTAGGTGAAGTTATGGCTTGCTGGATGTATCAAACCATCATGGATGAGTCTAGTGTTTTTATCCAAATTGCTTTAAACACTTCTAAAGATGATGATGTAGTTAGGATCTTAAAAGAAAGTTTAAGACAATGCGAAACACAAGGTCAGAGGTTTAAAAAATTTATGATTAAAGAAGGCATTCACTTACCACCAACAAGTGAAGAGCGTCCTCTTTCAAATCCAGATGGAGTTCCTTTGGGGACAAAACTGACAGACGATGAAATCATGAATGGATTAAGTATTAAAACGGTTACATCCATTGTCCATTGTGCGACAAGTGCCGCACAATCGATCAGAAATGATGTAAGTGCGATGTTTACTCACGCTATGTTGGAGAAAATGCAATTTGGCGCTTCCCTAAAAGATTTAATGAGAAAAAGAGGCTGGATCAAGGTCCCGCCCTATTACTATCCTCCTGGGGCACCAAAATAATTTATCTGGTGCCTTCTATTCTGATTCATTCGGGCTATGTATCATAGATACTTCTCCATACGAATATCCGTCCACATTTTTCCTTGCCAATAGGTAAAATTGTCGATCCGGCCGATTTCAGTGTAACCCAGCTTTTGATAGAGTTTCTTTGCCCGCTCGTTGAATTCAAACACGCCTAATTCCATTCGCTTCATTCCCTGCGCCTTAACCTGTTCCTCTAAATATCGAATGGCTGCATGACCAATCCCTTTGCCTTGCCCTGCGGATTCACCAATCGTAATGCCCAGCCAGGCGGTTCCCGGCTCTTTTTTGAAGAGGTGCGGCGGATCGATCATATAATTCAATTCCCCCACCAGCTGGTCATCGTGGTAAATTAGATAGATGTGATGGTCTTCCATCCGTTTCGTTACCTCCTCAAGGGACAAGGTTTCGCGGCGATCCAAATCGGCTTGGTTTTGGTTGTGGCGCGTTAACGCAATTATGGCCGGATCGTTTTCCCAGCGATTCATTGCTTCTACAATACTTGCAGTAGGTTTTGTTAATTTTATAAACGTCGTTGTCATTGGCGATCTCCCCTTTGATGTTTCCTCCCATCAGGAGGAACTGACCCTATCATTTGTCACTATCTTCCTTTTCAGAATACATGATATTGTATGATTTAGATAGAAATTCACATGAGATGAGGTGCGTTTTAATGAAAGTAATGGAAACAGATCAATTAGTACTCCGCTGGTTAAAACCAGATGATGCCGAGTTTATTCTCGAGCTGTTGAATGATCCCTCGTGGGTGCGTTTCATCGGTGATCGCGGGGTGCGGACGATAGAAGATGCTAGAAACTATATCGTAACAGGGCCGATGGAAATGTACTCCCGACTGGGATTTGGACTATTTTTGACGGAATTAAAGGATGAAGCTAGGACGCCGATTGGGATATGCGGATTGATCAAACGAGATGGGTTGGATGATGTTGATCTTGGCTTTGCCTTTTTATCAAGGTTCCAGGGAAAGGGGTATGGCTTTGAGGCGGCGGCCGCCACGCTTGGGTATGCAAGAGATGGACTCGGTCTGAAGCGGGTTGTAGCCATCACTTCTGAGGACAATGTCGGGTCCGCGCGGGTTCTTGAGAAGATTGGAATGAAGTTTGAAGGGATGATTCAGCTGCCGCATGATGCGGAGGAATTGAGGTTGTTTGGGGTTGGGTTGTAACCTAGCCCCTTTTCAACCTCGAGGTAATTTTATCGGTCGCTTTACGATTTAGGTATTCTCATTAAATTCAGATTCCATCTTTTTTTTATGCTGAGAAAGCAGGAACTCATAATAAATTAAGAATAGAGAAATGACTAGCAAATAGGTAGGAAACGAATAGATCAATTTCCAACCACGGTAAGTAAAGACATTCAATTTTACTAGGACAAACTCAAAACAAAGAGCAAAGAGTGCCCAGCAAAGAATATAAAGTGCAATCTTCAGTTTCTTCGGTCTAAACCATTCATAAAAATACACACAAAGATACCCAAATGGAATATAAACTCCGCTTAATAGAATATCAAATACCTCATACTTCTCCGAATCCGTGATTTGATAGGCATCAAAAGGAGAGATGGCAGCAATGCTATGGTCGATTATATTAGGAATAGCCAGACTTAATAGCACGATTAAGTAAGAAACTTCCGTTGGCATTCTTTTGGGCAACCTCACCAAGAATATACTCAAAACCAAGGCAATGATTATGAACCATTCATTCTCATCAAAGTGTTTTGGTAAATATAAAAACATGCTCCCCTAAACCCCTCTTAAAAAAATTTTCTCCTAAATTTCGTCCATAAAAAATAAGAAACAAGAAGAATAAAGGCCTTTTCCATAAAAGAATAGTAAATATTCCAATTCAATTTAAGAAGAACTCCCATTTGGATTAAAGCGTATTCATCCATCATTAAAATAAAAATCGCCACAGTTAGAGTGATAAATTTTGCTGTCTTTCGCTCGAACCTCAACGATATCTCAAAAAAGATGATTATCAAAAGCGGAATAAGAATTAAACGATCAAAAGCATACGTCCAAAAATCCACTAATTTTGTCGATACTTTTAACCACATTAAATTAACATAAATAATCCAAGATAACGGGTGTATGAGAAGCCAAACAACAAGCCAATTAAAAATGATTTCAAATATGTGCATTTTTTTGGGTGCAACACAAAAAGAAATGAGAATTAGTAAAGTGATGGATGATATAACGGATATACTCATAAACTCCCCTTATTTCAACAAGTTATGGGATAAATTAAACACATTCCACAAAATAATGAGCCATGTAATGGAAAAAGCCCAAGCCAACAGTGGTTTATTATGATGAATCCAAAGGATAACAAACATAACCATATCAAAAATAAACGACCACCACATATTCCATCCGTGGTAATGATTAATCGCATCATAGTGAAAATTAATGAGCTCCATAGTTAAATAAATGAACACCCAAAATAGGATCCAGAAGGTTTGCTTCCCCTTTTCAAGCGGCATCCTCCCAAGATATATCAAGATGGTAGAGGGATAAATCACCGCCATGACAAGGAGATTGATCACTAGATGGCCGTAAAATATCTCTTCTGCAAATAATGTTTCTTGATATTCCCACATACGATGGTCATGAAGTATCGTGTTCTTCAAAAGGTCGCCACCGATAAAAAATAGGATGGTAGGGTAATACCTCTTCCAATTTCTCCAATCCCCCCATCTTATAGCTGCAAGTAAAAATAGGATTGCAAGGAAAAGATGCATATTATCCCCCCACCTCTTTTTTCCAATATGTTAATTATTTCTAAAAAAGAAAGTCATTAGTCAAAGAAGTTTAAAATAATTACATAACCCTATGGTTTAATCGTTTCCAGTGAAATTTCATCTTCATTAAAGATTTGCAAAAAAATAGCCCTCTAGACTGTTCGAAAACAATCCTCGAGGGCATCAAGTCATATATCAAAGGGGGTCTTGAAAAAAGATTATCTTTATAATAGTGAATGATTCTTAAGAAAATCTTAACACCCCGCCCTCTACAGTATATTTCGCCACTTAACTTGCTGCTGTTCCACCACTACTTTTTAAATTTGTCAGTAAATTTGCTAAAGAGTGGCGCCATTTCTTTAAATAATGGTTTATATTGTTCGGTTGTTGTCACAATGGTGTCATACGTATTAAATAACAATTCTATATCCACATTGTTTATGATGCTTTCCACTTTATCATGAAAGGACTGTTCCTGCTGCTTGTGCTCATCCTGCTTTTTTCCCCGCCCAAAAAACCAATTATCGTAACGGTTTGTTCTAGGTTTCGAGCTGTCTTTAGATTGAGATGTGCCTCTTGGCTGGCGGTCGCCAAACATTACCTTTGAAAAATGGTCCCTGTCTCTTGTCGACTTTCGCTGACGTTCATTATCCTCCAATAATTTTCCTCCTCTCTACCTCTCTCTAAATAAGCTATGATACGTTCTGTATCAAAGTGTGGATACATGCCCCAAATTTATAAATAGTAACTCATGACAATCAGCTCACCTTTTCGTCCCATTCGACGTTCGCCTTCGTCAACAAACCCGCACTTTTCATATAATGCCTGTGCTGCTTCATTTCCCACGTTAACCGCTAAGACAATTTCATTGATTTCATGATAATTTTCTTTTACAAATGCAGGTAACTGCGTTAGTGCTTTTTTCGCAAAGCCCTTGCCTTGATGACGGAAATCGGTTGAAAAAGCTCTTAACAAAATCGCATAATCATTGTCCGAATAGGGTTTGACCCCCTCATTACTATGTAAAACGAAAAAAGTAACGAGTTCATCGTTTTCCATGGCTAGGATGGAAGAACGCTCGGAATCTTCGTTAGATAGTTTAATACAATCCTTGGGCTCGGCAGTAAAACGAAGTTGTTCCTCGTCTAATTGATACTGGTCGATCGCATCCTTGAAGCGCTCATGATAAAAATAAAATTGCATTCTAGAATCCCCCCTCTATTGAAATCCCTATTTATATAGTAATTATAATACCTCAATTGAAAATTTTTCCAATAGGAATGGGTGTTGTTTTTTGTATTTTATTATTTTCGAAAAATTTTTGCCCCTTTCTACACGCTTGTCCAGTTCTCTTATATCAACTTTGCATAGCTTATTAGGGAGAGACAGGAATCTCTCATCCGCTGCCAAGCTAAACATTTTTTCACCTCTGGGTGAAGCGTATGTCCTATACATACGCTTCTTTTTGTTTTTCGTCATTAACCGTTCTTTGTCATCTTTGCTATCTTCTTTAGAGGTCGCCGCATTTTCTAATAAAACCGCTGATCAATGAATGAATTTTATAAGAGAAAGAGCCTATTTTAACTGAATGTTGATTTCACTGTGTTTGAAAAATAAACGGAAAAATTCCGGTTAAATTGGGAAATACCCGTATTTCCTTAAAAATAAGGGAAGTTTTTCCGCTTATCTTATCCAAAACTTTGGATTTTGTCTTATTTCGGGCAGTTAAGCGGAATTTCTCCGCTTATATCTGCTTCTAAAGCCTCCTCTATATACATTAGCCGGAAATTCTCCGCCTATTGAATCTCAAACCTACTCGAAAATCAACAATGAAAAATAACAGTGCCATGGGATAAAAAAATTATAGCCTAGTTTGAGTGGGTTTTCCTGTATCATTCCTTATTCCCAACTTCATACAGTATATTTGCGGATTTTTCGAATAATTAGTAACTTGTCCAATCACCTTCTACAGTAAAAAATATAATAACCTTGAGGATGATTTTTACATCCAAATTATTAGTAAAAGGTGGTGAAACATCTATGAGTTGTGGATTTGGATACGGCGGCGGTTACGGCGGCGGCTATGGCGGCGGTTATGGCGGCGGCAGCACTTTTGTTTTAATCGTTGTGCTTTTCATCTTGTTGATCATTGTAGGAACTTCTTTCTGGGGCTAATCTAACATGCCACTTGATGGAAGGAAAAAAGGACAGATTTGCGTAATCTGTCCTTTTTCCTATTCTTAACTTGTATTCTCGGCACACCTTCAGATGGTTGGAATCGGGGTTACCTCTCTATTTCTTCCCCAAAAGCATACCATTTTCCAGCAGATGTTTAGCCTTCTGATAATCATCGAAGTCCGCTTTTATATCTGCCTCTAATTTCTCTTTAAAATGGCGGTATGATACCTCCCACTCCACTAAGCTCTCAAAAAGTTTTGAAAAACTGGGTTTCATACTTTCCCAATTGGAGTAAATGTGATTACACCTTTCCAACAAATCTTCACGGTAATAGAGCTGTTCATCCAACTCCATCCCTTTCGATTTTTCCATCCCAACTATCTCTTGAGAAGCATTGGTTGCCATTAATTCATCCTGGATTTGTGGCTGCTCCTCCACTACCAAACGGTGGTCCGAACCAACTACAAGCTCTTCCTGAGTCACATCCGATTCCCATAGTTCACCGTAGATTTCCGTTTGCTCCCCTATTTCCATGCGATGGTCATAAACAACTTCAAGATCTTCTTGAGTACCTTCAAAGTCCAATAATACGTCGTGGCTTTGTGGCTGCTCCTCCACTACCAAACGGTGCCCGGAATCCACATCCATCACTTCTTGAGGGGCATCCGTACCTTTGAATTGCTGTTCCCACTGTTCATAAAGGCTTTTTGCTGTCAGATAGTCCTCCAATTCCACGGTTTCATCTTCCTGTAATTTCTCTCGTAATTGGCGGCAAGCCCCTTCCCACTCCTCTACACGATCCGTGTCCAAGCAGTCTGAAACATGCGGTTTCACACTATTCCAATAAGAATTAAAGTTATTACACCATTCCAACAATTCATCACGGTATTGTTTTCGATCTTCCATTTCGGCACTTACCCCTCACATCTGTTATTCATTTTTTTCTATGCTGGCTTTTCATGACTACAAATTTATCCTATGTTCCATGATTGTCCAGGGTTTAGACATATACCCATATGTAAAAAAACAACATGATTAATTATGAAGATTAAGATTACTTTCCTCCAATCAAGGAAGTTGTTAGACCAACAGTGGTAATAGCTACACATGAATAAAGAACGGAGTCTAATGATAGTAACACCAAACTTGCCAAAACAATGAGACCATCAATGGCGATAATGACAAAAGCTATATTAACAGAATAAGTTCGAGAAATAATTTTAGCGAGTAAGTCGGTCCCTCCAGTACTTGTCTGATATCGGAGCATTAAACCAACACCCGTTCCAATGATGACACCTCCTATTAGTGCACTTAAAAGGTGGGAAAGGTAAATTTGGAATCGAAGTGGAGCAAGCAAATCAATGAACAACGAAGAAACTAACAATCCTTGTAAACTACTAAAGAAATACCCCCTTTTATTCATTGAAGCGTATATACAGATGGGGAGACTCAAAGCAACCATTGTAATCCCTGCCTGAAAATCAAAAAAGTAATGAAGGATTAATGCAATTCCAAGGATTCCCCCGTCAATTAAATGGTTAGGCACCAAAAACCCATTTACCCCAATTCCTAACAGCAAGCTGCCAATAATAGTAGCCATTAATCTCTGAAAAATATCCATCACCTTGTCCTGTCTTTTTAATCTATACATATGCCGCCATCTAAAAATTCAGAATTGATGATCATTCTCCATTAGTTATAGGAAACTAAAGTTTGTCGCTTTTTTTGTCGAATAAATAAAGAACATAAGCCGGAACGCCTTGTCCAATCGCTGCATTTAATATAGTAATTGCAATTGAAAGTAACCAATAATTGGACAATTTGGGGTGGAAAATGGATGGCAAGGGCAAAAAGAAAAGACAAGTTCTTTAATTATTTACTTAGTATGTCGTTAAATTTAAAAGCAAGTGCGAATTACTTTGCGGACTATAAATTAAAAAATATTAGTGATCTTGTCATTTTTTCTGCGAAGATGAAAGAATTTGAGACTTATGGGGACACCATGGTACATGATCTCATTAGTGAACTAAATAATGCCTTTATCACTCCTATTGAACGCGAAGATATTTTAGCTCTTTCCATCAGCATGGATGATATTTTGGACGGGTTATACCATACAGCTGCTCTATTTGAAATGTACTCTATAATAGAAATAGACGAATATATGCTTACATTTGTGGATGAGATCAAAAATTGTGTAACCGAAATCGATGCAGCTATTGAACTCCTATCAGCAAAGAAAATGCTGCATTTAAGAGAACACACCATCAAAATTAAAGAAATGGAGTCTGATTGCGACCACATTCTGCGTGATGCCATTAGGCAATTGTTTACCACCCAGAAGGACCCGATCCGAATTATTAAACACAAACAAATCTATGAAGGTCTAGAAGAAATCGCTAACAGCTGTAAAGCGGTGGCAAATACGTTGGAAACCATCATTATGAAGAATGCTTAGGATTCCAAAAAAAAGACCCCTTATGGGGGGGATCATAGACCGAAACTTTTCAACTTCGATTTGTCGATTGGCTTTTCCTGTTTCATACCCTTTTCATGTTCTTTACGAATGATACCAACACCTTGTTCCATATCCCGTTGGATCAGACGTTTGATATATGTGGCAAACTGAATATACTGGTTACAATGCTCGAGAAGCTCTCTTTCATAGGGATCATCCAGGTTGAAAGGGACTGACTTGACCTTGCGATTCAGTTCATTCATCGGCAAAGACCACTTTCCCCATAGAGTAATATCCGAAAGCGTTGGCATATTGCGGACTGTATACTTTGGTCCCGTTCGCTCGGTAGAGGACGGGTTTGATTAGCTCGATATTTTTAAAATGCCTTTTAATATACGGGTAAAGATATTCAGCAATTCCTCCGCAAAGATAGGTCGGGTCGAACAAGTCCCATTTGCCTCGAATCTCCGCCAAGATCGCCTCTGCCATTTGCTTTTCTGTTATGTCCATATGTGTTTCAGCCCCGAAAGCAAGGGTCCCGCTTTTTCTGTCAATAAAATAACCATCTTCCACTCTTAAATAGTTAAAGGTACTACTTCCAGCGTCGATAATGTTCGCAATGTCATCCGGCCGATCCTCCATGCTGAAGTACGCCCCCGACCCTTCAGGTGCGACCTTCACATCATCGATGAAAAATGTTTTCCTTACATTATTCACCGTGATCGTGTGTGTCCCTTTCAGCATTTTCTCCATCATTTCCCTGTCCTTATCCACCATGCCGCGGATTGGCTGCCCAATCACGATACAATTCCCTCTAATTCTTCCATATTGATGAACGGCCACCAGTACTCTGATCTTTGTTTCTTCATGCGCTTTCGAAATATCTCTCGGCTCTCTTATGGCATGGCATTCCCGCCAAGCAATATTCCCCAAGAACAACTTCTCGTCTTCATACTCGACGATGTAGTCCCCGGCTTCCATTTGGTTGGCTTCCCCATTCACCAAATGGAGATGGCGGTAAGGTCCTACTGTTGACCTAAACTTAAACACCTGGTCCCTCGTTCTCCCTTTCACCTCGTAGGCGCCTGCATCGATCGCTAAAATCCATTTGTGCTCCATTTTCCCTACCCCTTTGAACAATATTGTGATGATGCCTATATGTGTCATATATCTAACCCAATTTCAAACCTAGTATATGTGCGGAGTACCACATGTGACACACTCGTGTCATACAAACTGATCATGTTATGCTTTTTCCCTTTTGGATTAGGCCATTTCTGCCAATTTTGATATATTCTCAAAATCTGCGTCATAAATTACTGTGATGACAACCTGATTAAGTGAAGGGAGTGTATCTTTTGAAAAATCTCTCTAAATTTATAGACGAACTCCCAATTCCTCCGATTTTAAGACCCCGATGGAAAACCCCCTCTTCTACTTATTATGAAGTGAAGATGACGGAATTTAAGCAATCACTCCATCGTGAATTAAATGATACAACCGTTTGGGGCTTTGAGGGCAGCTATCCGGGTCCGACGATTGAGGTGGAAAGCGGCGAAAATGTGTATATCAAATGGATCAACGATCTCCCAGATAAGCATCTCCTGCCAATCGACTATACGGTTCACGGCGCCCATAAGGATGTGCCGGATGTCCGCACGGTCGTCCATGTTCACGGAGCTTGCGTGGAATGGGAAAGCGATGGCTACCCGGAGGCTTGGTTTACTAAGGGATTCGAAAAAGTGGGGCCTTATTTTAAAAAGCAAGTCTATCACTATACGAATTGCGATCATGCCTGTACGCTTTGGTATCATGACCATACCCTGGGGATTACGAGGCTTAATGTTTATGCCGGATTGGCCGGATTTTACTTAGTCAGGAGCCAGCGGGAGCGGTCATTGAATTTACCAACTGGCAAATTTGACGTGCCGCTGCTGATTCAAGACAAGACTTTCCATCACGATGGTTCGCTCTTTTATCCAAAGCAGCCGAAAAAACCTGTCCCGGGAGTAGAAACATCGATCGTTCCTGAATTTTTTGGCGATACCCTTTTGGTGAATGGCAAAGTATCTCCTTTTTTAAACGTAGAGCCCCGTAAATATCGCTTTCGGCTCCTCAACGGCTCTAACAGCCGCTTCTATCGAATGAAGCTGGATTCGGGCCAGCGCATGTATTTGATTGCGGCCGAGCGAGGTTTGATGGAGCAGCCGATGGGTGTCAACGAAATCCTCTTAGCCCCTGCCGAACGGGTCGAGGTGATCATTGATTTCACCAATCTGGAGGGCAGGAAGATTATCATGACTAACGACGCGCCAGCCGCCTTTCCAAGCGGCCATCCAGTCACTGAGCAAACGGGGAGCGTGATGCAGTTTCGAGTAACCCTCCCTTTGTCTAGTGTGGATACGAGTATGATTCCGTCTTATCTGATGCCCTATCGGTTGATGAATGAACAGTCCGCTTCCAAGTCACGATACTTAACTTTAAATGACCGTATGGACCAGTACGGTCGTCCATTGATGTTATTGGATAACAAGACGTGGGATGACCCGATTTCTGAAAATCCGAAGCTGGGCTCCACCGAAGTATGGTACCTGATTAACTTATCCCCGGATTCCCACCCGATTCATTTACACTTAGTTGAGTTTCAGGTCCTAGATCGGCGGGGGTTTGATGTTGATAGGTATAACAAGGAGAAAATAATCCATTACACCGGACCAGCGATACCGCCTGAACCCCATGAACGCGGCTGGAAGGATACGGTTCGTGCGGACCCGAATCAGGTCACGCGGATAATGATGAAGTTTGGTCCTTTTACCGGGTTGTATGTCTGGCACTGCCATATGCTGGAACATGAGGATTATGAAATGATGCGGCCGTTTATTGTGATCCGGTGAGCTGAGGCAGTGTGTATTTTCCACACTGCTTTTTGCATGCTTGCAAGCAAAATTGATGAATTTTTTAAGGGCATTCCCCCATTTATTTGCATAAAGATATAGTGAATGGAGTGAAATACATTGAATGCTCAATCAGAAAAGGCAAAGGCAGCCAAGGAAAATAGTCAATCTGATAATGAAGAATTGCTTGAACAGCTTGAAAAACAAGTCTCCATTGCCGTCTGGATTCAATTTATTGGTCAAATCATGGAGGCATTTTATTTATCTAAGATCATGTTGGTTAGTGAGGAAGTCAGAGAGAATGCCAATGAAAGACAGATTTTACTGGGAGCATGGTTTCAAAGCGCAGGGCAATTTTTAGAAGGTGTTGGTACGACTAAACAGCTGTATACGGATGATGAAACGCTCACGTTGGAAGCACAGCGAGTTACCAATTTCGGGGATTGGCTGCAATCGGTAGGAACTGCTTTGGAAGCAAATGCAGGTACACAAATCATTCTTGAGGAAAAAAGGAAAGCGGAAGAAGAGGAGTACATTCCCTAGCCTTAAACTATATTGTAAAAAGGAAATGGTTATGAATGAATCCATTATTATTTCAAGCCAATGATGTCAGACGAATATTTTTACGGCCTCATCTTTTTGGTTACCATCATTTCCACTATGGGATCCCCTTTTTCATAGGGGGATGGTATGGCAGTCCGTATTCATTTGGTTATGGTTACCCTTATTATGGGTATCCATATTATTAGTGGGAGTCTCTAAAAATCCAGGTGTTCTGAGCCTGGGTTTTTAGAGGTAAACTGAATCATTTTTTAAAAAGTTTATTTAAAAATTTCTTCGCCAGCAGGAACACCCACGCAATGGCTGCGAAAGCGATGAAAAATACGACGTATCCCCATAATCCCACAATCGCATCTTGGAATTCCATGTTTCCCCTATTGGTGATTGCTTGTTGTATTTCGATCGCAAAAACTAAAACGACCATAAATGTAAACGTATAGAGGAATGATAGAATCGTAATCCCAAACCGCATTTTAGAGACAATTTTTGAAAAAATAAGGACAACCCCAAATACAAAAATGCCGATAATCCCCATGATCCAAAAGTGTAAGTCTTTATCATTTAACCCAAGATTTAAATAATCATTTGTATATAATTGAATAAAATCATGGATATTATTTAATAGTTCTGTAAGCATGAGAATGATGTCTTTCAATGTAACCACTCCTTCCCTCCATTGTAGAACACTATTAAAATCAATGCTAACCCATATTTTTTCCAGGTATAAGAGAATGATAGTTTGGCCATAATGATGATAGATTCAAAATCGAAGGGGGAACGAGGATGAAGGAGAATAAATTACTATTATCAGAGTTTGCCAATGAGGATGGTTTTGAACTTAACAGCTATATAACGCACTTATTTGAATATTTTTCTAGTTTATCCAAAACTGAAGTGGCAAAGATCGAGCCAACCCCGTGATTGTGAGGGGTGGCTCTTTTTTTGGTGATGATTCTTTTTGGATGTCCATTTGGTGTCAGGCACCATGTGAAATTTTCACATGGTGCCTGACACCGATTTTTTGGGTATAATAGTGGAATATGGTTTTTTATTTATAATTGACTGGATTTGGTAAAGGGGGTTGTGGCTTTGGAGTCGACGCCTGCAAGTGAGAAGATTGAGCTTTTTGGGGATCAGGTGCGGGAATTGCTGCACCCAACAGTGACGGAGGATGCCCGGCTGGTTCAGAAGGGTTTGATGTTGTACCGGCAAGGGCTGGTGAAGCAGGTACAGATATGGGAGAAGCAGATTACGGCGATGGTTCAGGATGTGACGCCGTGTTATGTGAAGTTGAATTTTGAGTATTTGTCACAGAGTGAGTGTACGTGTCCAGCGGAGGGCTTTTGCCGGCATCAGATGGCGGTGTTTTTTGGTGCGTATGCCAGGGTTGGTAGTGTGACTGATTGGGTAGCCGAGTGGCGCGAGCCGATGCAGGAGTCGAAGTCATTTTCTGACTGGGGTTTGCAGACGGCGAAGGATTTGATTAAAGCGAATGGGTCGTCAAAGCCAGATTATGGGCGCTGGGTTCATTCGTTTGAGGTCAGTTTTGATACGCTGCTGGCAACGAAGAAGTACACGAGTCCGTATGTGATTCCGGAGTTGTTTGGGATTTATGAGCGCCGGATTCATGCGAGTGCCCCAGTGGAGCAGGAATGGCGCTTGCTGTATGAGTTGGTCGGGATTGTCGTTTCGTTTCGGAAATTGGCTCGGCTGAGTGATCAGCTGGATCATGATGATGATACGGTGAAGCGGGCTTATTTGCATTTGTTCCATAATTTGATGGACGATGCCGAGGAGCTATCGATTAAGATTGGCACGCAGTCGCTGCCATTTGATTTTGATGAGTTTGTGGACAAATTGCGGGCGGACACGTTTGAACTGCTGACCTGTACACAGGGGTTGGAGTATGAGCGGATTTTCTTGTACCGGCTGTTGTGGATTCATTTTTTCAAAAAAAAGGCGTGGCGTGAAGAAGAGTTGGTGAAGATTCAGGCACGCCTGAAGGAGCTGCAGGATTGGGAGAGTCCGGCGCCAATGATGCTGGCGGGGATTCATTTGAATTTCTTGCTTGGGGATGATGAGGCGGCCCTGAAGTTGGTCCGGCCATTTAGTGATGCCGAGATTGCGCCCTATCTGGTGTATTGGATTGAGTATTTGTCGGGGCAGAAGGCGTGGAAGCGTGTCGGCGCGGTGGTTGAGTTATTTCTGCAAAAAGTGAAGGGATATTTGGAGTGGCTTGGCGGTTATCATAGTTGCGCGACGTTTGTGCGGAGTGCGCTGCGGGCGGTGGCGCCATATTGCGCGGAGAGTGACCGGGTGGATTTATATGAACGGGCACTGCTCGCGATGCTTCCCTATAGTTTTGGCGATTATGAGCATGTGTTGTTTGAGCGGAAGCAGTATGACCGCTGGGGCGAGCTGCAGGCATTTATTGGTTTGGATTATTATGAGTTGCCGAAGGACCGGTTGAAGCTGATTGAGAAGGAGCGGCCCGAGGTGCTGCTCGGGATGCTGCATCAGACGGCGCAGAAGGAAATCGATCAGAAGAACCGGGCCAGTTACCGCTTGGCCGTGCGGCACCTGAAGAAACTACGGACGCTTTATAAGAAATTGAAGCGGGTCGATGATTGGGAGTATTTCTTGGAAACGTTACTGGAGCGGACGAAACGGCTGCGGGCGTTTCACGAGGAGTGTAAACGGAGCAAGTTGATTGAGGGGTAGCGGAAAGAAGGTGCCGATTCCTGCCGGCACCTTTTGTTTTTGGCGTTTTCCTCATCCCTGTGGGTTCTCATGATTTGGAAAACCAACCGATATTTCATGAAAAAGGAGACATTTTACAATGACCACTTCCGAAAAAAGTTTAAGGACTTGCGATCAAGGACACAAATTTTATAAAAGCAGTGACTGTCCGACCTGTCCCACATGTGAGAATGAACGCAAACCTGCAGATGGATTTCTTTCCGTACTTTCCGCACCAGCAAGGCGGGCATTAGAAAACAATGGGATCACTACTTTGCAGCAACTATCAACGTATACCGAAAAAGAGATTTTGCAATTTCACGGTATGGGGCCTGCCTCTTTGCCTAAGCTTAGAGCTGCTCTGAAGGAACATGGGTTAGCATTCAGGGGCTAGTATCGCAACAGGTACTGGATTAGTGACGTTTCGCCATGCCTTGATGTATATATGAAGTTCGCCGCCAATGTGCTGCGGGCTTTTATTTTGTTTTTATTTACTAGAGCTAGGCTTCGGTATCACCTTAAAGTGATCTATTTTAACCCCGAGCCTCCCGCTTGCAAGATAATTCAGGCATCGCCCTCCTCTAACCACACATTTTTGGGTATAATAAAGGAATATGGATTTTTCCGTGAAAATTATTGGTGCCCCCTTTGTGACATTAGTTGGTCATTGTTGGTGTCATTATTGGTGTCATTGTTGATGTCATCGTGGGTGTCATTGTTGGTGTCATTATGGGTGTCATTGTGGGTGTCAGGCACCGCCCGTGGACATTTCTCGTAATTTTGTCCATATGTCACGTACATTTTCTGGTTTTTATGGATTTTATTTAGGTATATGGATATTGATTTATATATTATTTTTGTTTTGTGCAGTTTCCGTTGGATTTAGTGCAATTTTATTATGGTTTTGTACGAAATTTAGGGGCTTTTGTGCAATTTTTTATATGTTTTGTACGATTTTTAAGGGGTTTTGTACAATTAGACATTATTTGGAAACCAACAGCTAGTAAAATAGCCTATGAAGTTCTCTCCCCCACTAAAAGGAGTTTTGTATCGATGCTTAAAACAAGGTTTATGAAATTGCTGACAACTAAAATTGGGGAAGGTCGTTTTCTTCTTACTGCTGAGGATGAGCAAGGTCGTGTAATGAGCCCATTTAGGTGGAAGAATCTCGTTTTCAGCAGTCATGAGGAAAGCTTCTTTGGTACGCTCCTTGAAACCGAGACTATGAACGGTGTCGAAGGTGTTGTTGTGAGCAGTTGGCATTTGGTCTCGCTTTTTGCCAAGGAGTCATTTAATCGATTTATCGAATGGGATTGGAATGAACAATCTGAGATTTGTCTTGCAGCCAGCCTTGCGCTTTATGAGGGGATTCTCGAAAAAGATTGGCTGCCAGACTTTTCGGTTTGGGAGCATGGCGATTTCCGCTGGAAACTTCCTGAGCGCGTCAAGGACGAGTTCGACTCATCGTTTTGGGAGCAAATGATTGAAGAACCCGGTATTGCTGATGAATCGACCGACCTCAACCTAGGGACGGCCGGTTCTCCTCTTGGAACAACGAAAAACTACATTTCCGATTTGTACAATGATGCTCTTGATGGCTACTTGACGCGGAATGCCGCGATGAAGGAGCTATTTGGACCAAAGCTCGACTTACTCCGAAAGCAAAATATCTCCGGCAGCGAACTCGCTCGTTATTTTGATGAAGAAAGCTGGCTGGAGTGGGTCGGGATTAAGGAAAGCGACACGCCGTTTACCATTGGGCTCCGCCTGGATGAGCCGCTGGATGGTGAAGGCGCATGGAGCCTGGATTTATTTTTACGAGGAAAGAAAAATGTTGATGATGTTTATGATGTTGAGGGTTCCGCGAAGATCCCAGCGAAGTGGCGGCCATTTTTAGAAAAAGTCGACCGTGAGCGGGAACGCTGGATCCGCCTGATTCCGTGGTTAGGCGAAGACGGCTTTTTCAAAACGCATCTGAGTGAGGAAGAGGCGTGGATGTTTTTGACGGAGGCGAGTGAGACGTTGGTGGCCTTGGATGTCGAGATCCTCCTCCCTTCTTGGTGGCAGGCGATGAAAAATGCCAACTTAAAGGTGAAGGCATCGCTGAAAGGTACCTCGAGCCACCGGCCATCCTTTGTCGGACTTCAAGCCATGCTTGATTTTAACTGGCGCTTTTCGATGAATGGTGTCGACTTGTCCGAAGATGAGTTTGGGCAACTTGTCGAGGAGAAAAGACGACTTGTCTTTATTCGAGGGCGCTGGGTAAAGCTGGATCCGCAGTTTATTCGACAAATTCAGGATATGATGAAACGGGCCGAAAAGGAAGGCTTGCATGTCCGCGATTTGCTTGAACAGGAATTGATGGAGTCAGAAGCAGCCGAAGATGAGCTCGAGAATCCAAAGGCCTTTGCCAAAATTCAAATTGAATTGAACCGCCAATGGAAGCAAATGGTCAAGCAGCTGTCGGAAGTGAACGAAATTCCACTCGAGGATGTGCCGTCTGGTTTGCAGGGTGAACTCCGTCCATACCAGCAGCTCGGTATGAGTTGGCTCTGGTTCCTGCGCCAGTACGGATTTGGCGCCACCCTTGCGGACGACATGGGACTCGGGAAAACGGTCCAGCTCCTCTCCTATTTATTGAAGGTGAAAGAAGTGGCCGGGGATGAGTTGACGTTGGTGCCTGACACCCAAAAAGAGGTGAAAAAGCGCCGCAAAAAAGAGGAAGATGCCACTGCCGCGCCTGTTACGGCGAAGGTTCCGACCAAAGCGGCGCTGATTATTTGCCCGACTTCTGTGCTTGGAAACTGGCAAAAGGAGATTGAGCGGTTTGCGCCGGAGATGAAGGTGTATCTGCATTACGGGTCGAATCGTCTGAAGGAGGAAGCTTTTGTCGAGAAGGCGAAAGATGCCGATATTGTTTTGACTTCATATGGGCTGAGTCATATCGATTTGGCGGAGTTTGAATCGCTGATTTGGAGTTCGATTGCCATCGATGAGGCACAGAATATTAAGAATGCCCAGACTAAACAGTCAAAGGCGGTCCGCAAGCTGCGCGGACGCCATCACATTGCTTTGACAGGGACACCGATGGAAAACCGTTTATCTGAGCTGTGGTCGATTTTCGATTTTACCAATCATGGCTACCTTGGCAGTTTGGGGCAGTTTCAGAAAAAGTTTGTGATTCCGATTGAGAAGGATGAGAAGAAGGAAAAAGTGCAGCAGCTGCAATCGTTGATTCGGCCGTTCTTATTGCGCCGCACGAAAAAGGATGAGGAAGTTGCGTTGAATCTCCCTGACAAGCTGGAGCAAAAGGAATATTGTCCGCTTACGGCTGAACAGGCGTCGCTATACGAGCAGCTGATCCATGATACGTTTGCAGAAATTGAGAAACTATCTGGCTTTGAGCGTAAGGGGTTAATTTTACAAATGTTAAGCAGGTTGAAGCAGTTGTGCAACCACCCTGCCCTCTATTTGAAGGAAAAGTCAGCTGGTCGAGAACTGCTTGAGCGTTCGAATAAGTTGGAGAAGCTTGTCGAACTGATTGACGCGGTTTTAGAACAGGGAGAGAGCTGTTTGATTTTCACCCAGTATATCGAAATGGGTGAAATGATTCGAAGCGCGCTAAAGAAGAAGTTTGGCATCGAGGTGCCATTTTTGAACGGTAGTGTTGCGAAGGCGAAGCGCGACGAGATGATTGAGCGGTTCCAAAACCAAGAGTTCCCTGTTTTCTTGCTGTCACTGAAGGCCGGTGGAACCGGGTTGAATTTGACAGCAGCCAATCATGTCATCCACTATGATCGATGGTGGAATCCGGCAGTTGAAAATCAAGCCACAGACCGTGCCTACCGGATCGGGCAATCGCGTTTCGTCCACGTGCATAAGATGATTTGTACCGGAACACTTGAGGAAAAGATCGACGCAATGCTGGAGAAAAAGCAATTCCTGAATGACCAGATCATCCAAAGCGAAAACTGGATCACCGAATTATCAACCGATGAACTTAAGGACTTGGTGTATTTGGGGTGATGATAACGATGAGGCTGTAACGGTGGTTGAAGCGGTGGTGTCTACGGTGATGTCTATGGCGGTGGCAGCGGTGGTGTCAGGCACCGTTCGTGGACATTCCACCCTTTTGTCCATGCTGGGAGTACAACTTGATGGTGTCAGGCACCATTTGTTTGTTGAGGATAGTGACAATAATGATTTTGGTGTCGGGCACCACTACTATGTTATAAAGAGGATAAGGCCGGAATGGTTTTGTCCTTTTTTGGTTGGTATTTATGCTTGATATGATGGCAAGATATTTACCTAAACTCTCTTATTTTTCTATATAATTTTGCTATTCCGTGTATTTTGTAACCGCTTTTATGTGAATGGATTCACAAGTATAATAGAGACATAAGAATCCAATAACCCAATCTAGGGAGGAAATAATGATGCTTACGGACTTTTTATTTGAGCTCAAAAACTGGTGGTTTGGCGAGTCATTTGATGAAGTTGAGGAATTTGAACGACTTGAGTCGAAGCATACCAGGGTTCACCATGATGAGAATATTTATGAAATCATTCGTGTTCATTAATCCAGCTTAAACGGCAGCGGAGCCCTCTTCCAAATAGAGGGCTTCGTTTTATTTTTCCGAATTTCAGGTGCGAAAGTTGAAATTCCACATTTAACTATTTCGCTGAATCTTAAAAAATAATAAATCTACTAAAAAGAAGCAAGAAAAAGCTCCAAGACCAAAAAACAAGAGGTTCGGTGCAGGAGATTTTACAAAAGAATAAACCACTATTGTACATAATAGGAGAAAAATTGTTGAAATAATTGACTTTATTAAAGCTCTTTTAACGATACTCTTCCTTTGATTCACCAGTTATCACCTATCCTATAAAAATTAAGAGACTAGTAAACCCAATCACATTTGGATTTTATTCGTGAGTGCTTGATAGAATTTCTGTGGTTCATCGAGACGGAGATGTGCCTTGGTTACTTTTTTCTTAAAGCCATAAATGAAGCTTGCTTCGATTGGATGATAAAACTCCACTTGAAACTGGGGTTTTTCCTTGAAAAAATCTGTTAGGACCGCGTCGAAAATATGTTTTGACTCCTCTTTTGTTATTGTTTCAGGTCCATCATACGGGTGAATTTCTTTAATTTCCTCTAGCGGCACGATTAACTGTTTCATGATACCAACCTGCAGATACAGATGCCGGTCCGTGATCATGATTGGGCAATGCCGAATTGCTTGGATTTCTGCTAGAAAGAATAACAAGGTATACACATTTAATACGAGCGCGATGATGGCAACCAAAGGACTCCCCGAATGAAGGAGAAAATGGAAACCGACAGATTCCAAGACCAGTGCATGGATCAGCATGACGTATAACGTAATTGTGCCGGTTTTTTTATGGCAGGTGTACATGCATTCATTAAGTGTGGCTGGTTTTCTATGCCAAGAAACTAGACTGTAATAATACATCTTCACGTCTGAGAAAAAGATTTCTTGGGCCCTGGATGGCTTGAGGTGCTGATCCCATGCTTGTTTCATTCGATACGAGAAAGTAGGAATTTCGCTCTCAGACTTACGGTAGCTTTTGACGATCCCAGGTATTTTTGCCAGCAATTGAATGACGATGTAGAGCTCGAGCAGGAAAAAAGCAGCCTCACCGGCCAATAAAATATATTTTACAAAGGAATACGCCGACAGGAGTTGATGCGGAATGACTAGGACCGCGACGCCGTATCCGGCAATCATCACGGGGAGTATATATTTTAGGGAATATCGTTTTCTGATGATGAAGAAGTACACGAGTAATGGTATGGTGATGATGAAGTCAAATAAGGAGCCTAAGGCCATGCCTGTTGGGGGTGGTCCTAAACTTTCAAGACGGTAAATCAGGAAGTTGGAACATACGACTAAGGTGAGAATGAAGCTGAACCAGAGCCATTTATTTTTTAGTAGAGTCATCTTTTCTAACCTCCTTTGCTGATTTTATTTTAACATAAATATCCATTTCCAAAGGTTATTTTGCATCATAAATATCATGAATATCTATGGAGCTCAAAGTAAAAAGGACCTTTTGCTGGCCCCCTCGCGATTACTCTTTTATCCCTACTACCCGAATCCGCTTATAATCCGCGATCCAAGCACCGTTTTGGTATAAACCTTCTCTTAAATTTTGGGTGGACTCTGTGATGATGCGCTCTTTGGCTTCGGGTGTGAGGCCTTCCAACATACTCGTGGCAAACATCTCGATCCAGTTACGCAACCCGTTTTCTCCGTTTAGTGGTGTTGGGCGATCAAAGTGTTGGGCGTGAGTGACTCGAAATCCAACTTGCTCCATCATAGATGTGTATTCACCGATACTGGGGTAATACCATGGAAATTGCTCCGATTGATAACTGGTTCCTAATTGTTGAATTAGTTCGTCGGTGATTTTTTGGACGTTGCCTTTCCCACCGAATTCTGCGATAAATCTGCCACCCGGTTTTAATGCTTGGTAAATGGATTGCAGGGCTTGTTTCGGAGTTTTCACCCAATGCAATGTGGCATTAGAAAAAACGGCATCGAATTCGTTCCTGTAATTCAGGGCTACAGCGTCCTGCACCCTAAAGGTAAGTCCAGGATACTTATGTTGTGCCACTGGACCATGTTTTCGGATTTATCAATCCCTATTATGGCTGCTCCCTGTTGATTCATTTGGTTGGCCAGATCCCCTGTTCCACAGCCAAGATCAAGAATTTTTTCACCAGGCTTTGGTTCAAGCCATTGGAGCAGCGCCCCGCCAAAATGCGAAACAAATCCATGCTCCTGATCATATAAACCAGCATTCCAATTATCTTTCTTTACTCTACTGGACAACCTTCTCCACCCCTTACTTTTAATTTTTTAATAATTATAACAAATCATTGGGAAAAATAACCGAAAATGTGTCCATGCGCGGTGCCTGACACCAGGTTTCGGTAAATGCAGAAGGGCCCCTTTTTACCGTTAAGAAACGATTTTTCCCTTGAACGGGAAATGTAGCAGGGCTCCTTTTACCTTAAGAGATGATTTTTCTCTTGAACGGGAAATGTAGCAGGGCTCCTTTTACCTTAAGAGACGATTTTTACTCTGAACGGGAAATGTAGCAGGGCTCCTTTTACCTTAAGAGACGATTTTTCTCTTGAACGGGAAATGAGAGAAAAAAACGACCAATTTTCGAATGAAAATTGGCCGAATGGTAATATTTCTCTATGATTAGAAATCAAAGTTGTCGGGGTCTGGACCGACGCGGTGGTTTTGGTTTAGCTCGTTGATCTGCTGCATGTCCTCTTGTGTTAGTTCAAAGTCGAATACTTGTGAGTTTTCGATGATCCGGTGTTCTTTTGTTGATTTCGGAATGGTGACGACGCCGTTCTGCAAGTCCCAACGCAAGATGATTTGGGCAACTGATTTATTGTATTTAGCAGCAATTTCCACTAATACTTCATTGTCCAGTAATTGACCTTGCATTAATGGTGACCAGGCTTCCATCTGGATTCCGTTCTCGCGGCAGAATGCTTGGATTTCATTTTGAGTTAAGCGCGGATGATATTCGACTTGGTTCACCATAGGCTTGATCTCTGCATCCTTCAAAAGGTCTTCCAGGTGGTGGACTTGGAAATTGCTGACCCCAATGGCTCTAACCCGTCCTTCTTTGTAAAGAGTCTCTAACGCTCTCCACGCCTCCTTGTATTTCCCAGCTACCGGCCAGTGGATGAGGTAGAGGTCTAAGTATTCCAAACCTAGCTTATCTAGACTTGTTTGGTACGCTGCCAAGGTTGATTCGTAGCCAAGGTCGGCATTCCAAACCTTTGAAGTGACGAATAAATCTTCTCTAGCGATGCCTGATTCCTTAATCCCTTGTCCTACTCCCTCTTCGTTTTCATAAATGGCCGCCGTGTCAATGCTCCGGTAACCATGTTTGATTGCCATTTTCACCGCGTTCACTAACTCCGGTCCTTCCTCTACCTTAAAGACACCCAGACCAAACCATGGCATTTTTACTCCGTTATTTAAAGTTGTAGTACTTTGTAAATTGTTTAACATTTTTTTATCCTCCAATTGTTTTTAGTTTAATTGCGCAACCGTCCTCCTCAAGAGGACAGTTGTGTTTTTGTGGTGCCTGACACCATTGATTCCATTGATTCCTGGTCTTTCTTTTCGAGCGCTCGGCTCACCCCTGTTAGGATGGCCGCGACTAGGACCATTAATGCACCGATCCAGGTGGTGTGAATGAGTCCGATTGAATCAGTGATGGCGCCTCCTAGGTAGGAGCCGATGGCGATTCCTGCGTTGAAGGCGGCGATGTTGATGGCGGATGCTACATCGACGGCACTTGGGACGTATCGTTCAGCAAGGATAACCACGTATACTTGCAGACCTGGAACGTTCATAAAGGCAAGCAGTCCCATAAAAATAATAGTGATTAAGCCCGCGATTTTGAACGGCGCGGTGAACATTAGGACAAGCAGAACAACAGCTTGAACGATAAACATATAGAATAGGGATTTAATCGGGTTGCGGTTCGACAGCTTGCCGCCGACCATATTTCCAACGGCGATCGCCAATCCGTACACAAGTAAGATAATTGCAATCGAACTCTCGTTAAATCCTGTTATCTCCTGTAGTAATGGTGACAAATAAGTAAAGACAACAAATGTGCCGCCATACCCTAGGGCCGTGATGATGAATAAAAGTACGAGCCGGCCATTGGTCAGGAGCTTGAATTGATCTCGAACGCTGGTCTGGTTCCCTTTTTTCAATAAAGAAGGTATGAGAATCCAGTTGGCGATGAAGCCGATGATTCCAACGATGACGATGAGGATGAAGGCAAGCCTCCAGCCATATTGTTGACCGATGAATGTTCCAAATGGTACGCCGGTGACGGTGGCCACGGTAAGGCCGGAGAACATGATTGAGATAGCGCTCGCGCGGCGGTTGGCCGGGACGAGATCGGCAGCGATGGTGGAGCCGATTGACATGAAAACACCATGTGCTAAAGCCGAAACCACACGTGCTGCGAGCAGGACGCTGATTGTTGTTGCGCTTGCGGCGATTCCGTTACCGATGATGAAGACAATCATGATCCATAGTAATAGGGTTTTCCGTGACATGCGCGATGTCATTGATGTCAGCACTGGCGCTCCAACCATTACCCCGAGGGCGTATAGGGAGACGGTCAGTCCAGCAGTAGTGACGGGTATATGCAAGTCTTGGGCGATGAGCGGAAGCAGGCCGACGCTGATAAATTCAGTGGTTCCGATTGCGAAGGCGCTGATGGCTAAGGCCAGTAGTGCGAATGTGCTTTGCTGTTTATTTAAAGACATAAATTTTCCTCCTCATTTGTGTAGGTTTATTTAAAAAGGTATGATTATTTTCATCCGGCAAATGTTATTATGGAGGATATACAGAATTATCGGAAGTACGCACTTTAAAGTGATATAGGTACCTAGTAGTGCTATAGGTACTTTTTAGTGCCTATCTACCTGTCTGTCAATTTGTGAAATGAGGAGGAAGATATAGATGGAGAAGAAAAAATATAATATATCGGTTGAGGCGACGCTTGAGGTAATCGGCGGGAAGTGGAAGTGTGTGATTCTCTGCCATTTGACGCATGGGAAAAAGCGGACGAGTGAATTGAAGCGGCTGATGCCGAATATTACGCAGAAGATGTTGACGCAGCAATTGCGGGAGCTGGAGGACGATGGTGTGATTAATCGGATTATTTATAATCAGATTCCCCCGAAGGTTGAGTATGAGTTAAGTGAGTACGGCCGGAGTCTGGAGGGAATTCTGAATTCGCTTTGTACATGGGGAGAGCATCATATCGAGAAGGTATACGGGGATAAGTTCTCTGTTCTTGAGGAGAATGTTTTGAATGATCATCTTAAATAGTAAGCGGCAATAATGTTAATGGTGTCATTTATGGTGTCAGGCACCATTTGCCCACTAACCCCAGTGGCAACAGTGTTTTCGGTGTCAGGCACCATGGAGCATTTACTATTGACCACAGCACTCATAAACACGTCAAAGGCCGCATTTCTGCGGCCTTTGGCGTGTGTTTTTTATGCTTGAATATGCGGTCGGTCTTTTAGATGGTCGGTGTGCTCCAGCATGTGCATGTGAAAGAGTTCGTAGCGGACCCAGCGGAGTGGGAATGAAAACGCGACTTCGTTTTTCTTGTTGTAGATGAGAACATGTTTTTTGTTATGTTCTACTTTTTTGATTTCATGCAACCCGATAGTGTGCTGCTTCGATCCATTTTCCATCACAAGCTGCTGGCCAACGACTCTGATTTTTCTTTTCTTATTTGCGGTAAGTTCATAAAGACACATCCCACCGCCGATAATGGTTAATGCTACTAAGAAAAGAATCCCGTCTTTCGGAAATCCTGTTACCGCCTCTTTAATCCAGTGAACCACCGCGAGGCTCAGGAAGAACCAGGCACCTCTACTTAGCGACGGCGAGCTTTCAAAGTAGATACTGGACTCATGTTCTTCCTTTTCCTCTGCTCTCTTTTTGAAAAAAGCCGCTTTATGTTCTTCGATGCTGAGTGAGTCCCATTCAACAAAATCAGTATAGCTGCCATCCCATAGTTCGGCCGTATCGTCTCCATCCTCAAGCGCATAGCCGCCTGCCCAGCCCGCGTATCGGGTCCCGATATGCACGAAACTCAGTAAATAATAGCGTATCGGCTGGCGATATGTGTTTTCAGTTTCGACTGTATCGATGATCTGGATGTCCTCCGGATAGCGGATGACTCCCTCCTCTTCCTCTGGCAGGTTAATAATCGTTGAAAAGAGTCTCGTCTTCGCCAAATGCGGCTGCTTTCCTTCCGTGATGGGATACAGATGCTCTAAATTTCTCGCCCTTAACTCCCAATAAACCATTTCTGCACTCTCAATATGCTCCGCTGCTTCTACGAGTGTGTTCTGTTGATACGGGAGGTTTTTGGCCGCACATACCAACAGCGCCTGCGTTTTTATCAACGGATCGCGGAAGTTCATGGCCTGCTCCAGCTCAGCACCGATGTCGGCTGAAAAATAATATTCCATCAAGCTAATAAATAATTTCATTTTTGTTCGAACGGCAAAATAGCTGTCCTTCCAAGCCGTATAAACATATTTGCTTGAAAAGTCGGCGTCAAATTTCAGATACTCCAGTTTCTCTACGTGATAATCGTTGAGCAATGTCGGGAGGATGACGTCTTTCCTATAACCTTTTTCTAAACCGGAGTCGTTCAGCGATAATACTAAATGATAAAACAACCATTTATAATGCTCTGTATGGAGCTTGTCGAGGGTTTTATCAAGGATTCCCTTAATCAGCATTGGATAGGGGTACAGGTCATTGACTGGAATATGGAATTCTTCGGTCTCGATTAACTCGACGATTTTTTCCTCGAGTACATAAAAAATATCCTCATCTTCTGTTGTGAGCAGCATTTCAATTGCCCGCTCTTTTGCCTGCAAGTCAAGGCCGTCAAAATGCTTGATAAGCCCTTCCACCACCTCGGGCATCGGAAAATCACAGACAAAGTCAATAAGATAAAAGGAGGGGTTGTCCCAGCGATCGACAGGCTCTGGAAATCTGGATGCTGCCGTTTTGATTATATCCTTTAACACATCAATTTGAATCTCGAGTCCCTCGTCCTGCTTATATTGAAAAAGCTGGTCAAGCGCTTCAAATCTCTTTTGCGGATTTTCACTTTTTACCTGCTTTAAAATCGAACGCAGTTTTAATTCAATCACTAAACCGATCCCTCTCTCATACTACCAATTTGTAACAATATGAATTTATTTTATTTCATAAAAACAAAATCAGCAACGTGTCAAAGGAAGAAATTTGGGTATTGGCACCATTGGTGGTTGTATAAATCCTGTAGCTATAGTGCTTTCGGTGTCAGGCACCATTTGCTGTATAAATCCAGTGGCTATAATGCTTTGGGTGTCAGGCACCATTTGCTATATAAATCCAGTGGCTATAGTCCTTTGGGTGTCAGGCACCATTTGATAAGCCCACTGACAATATTGCTATGGGCGCACTCGCACTGCACCGAACCACAACACACCGCACCGAACCCGACAAAAAAAGACCTAACAGTTTCCTGTTAGGTCTTGATGTTTAGTCTAATACGATGATTTTTACGGTTTTTCTGCCCCACTGGATGCATTTTGATGTGGTTGGCATTAATACGTCGATTATATGGCCTTTGATTGCGCCGCCTGTATCGCCGGCGATGGCTACGCCGTATCCTTCAACCCAGACCTTTTTTCCAAGTGGAATGACTCTTGGGTCGACGGCAATCAATTTCATATTTGGATGCTTCGCAATATTGTAGCCTGCTGCCGTGATATTCCCTGACTCTTCCGGGCTGTATGCTGTCGCGGTCACATACATTTCCTTCCCTTTGACAGCACCAGTTGTTTCGTTATTTGAAGATGGCGCCGGCGCCGGTTTTGCTTTTGAAGCTGTAGGACGTGGCTTCGCGGACTTCGCCTCTTCTTGTTCACTTTTCATTTTCGCTTGAATAGCATTCAATTGTGATTGGATGCCTGCCTTTTCCTGTTCAGCAAGCTCCATTTGTTTAAGAATTTGACTATATTTTTGTTGCATTACGGTTAAGGTTTGTTGACTTTTTTGTCTGTTTTGATCAAGTGTTTGCTGTTGTTTCGCAAGTTCACTTTGATCTCCTAATAAAATTTGTTCTTGTCTATCAATCTCTTTTTTATCTTCTTCAATCTGCAGGAGATCTGCCTTTTGGGACGTTAAGATATCTTTATCTGCATCCATAATGGTTGAAACCGCACTTGCGCGTTGAATAAACTCTGAGATACTATCAGACTCGAAGAAAAGATTGACGATTACATTGATGTTGTCATTTTGTTGAAGTGAGACAGCTCTCTGCTTCATAATCCCTTTGCGGGCAAGGATTTTGTCTTCTAGGACGACTATTTCTTGCTTCTTTTTTTCAATGAGTTGGTTCGTTGCATCTATTTTTTGTTGCGTTTTGGCCATTTCTTCTTTGTTTTTTGAAATATTACTGTTCAGGGCATTCAATTCTTGTTGAATTTTTGCAATTTCTTGATTAACATTTTGCTTTTCTTGCGCCTTTTGCTCTACTAAACTTTGTTTTTCAGCTAGTTCTTCTTTAGCATTATGTAGGGCTTCCGTGCTTGTTTGTGCATATGTAACCATAGACCCTGATACCGATAATACGATTGTAAGTAACATGAGAATGATACGCTTTCTTGTCGTTTGCATACACTTTCTCCTTTCCTTAGTACTCTATTTATACCAGAAGAATGTGCCAGTAATGTTACAAAAAGATTAAAAGTACATCACTTTTTGTCATATTACACATATTAGTGTCAATTCTGTGGCATAACAGCGTCAATTTTTTGGGGGTGGAACATCACATTTCTCCTCCATTTTCTTACTTTCTGCCAGTGTACTGCTTGGTTTGGACTTGGCTTGTCTTTTTTTGCCATTCGGAAAGTCCGCTAAAAAAGACACCCTGTTCCCTTCTTTAATGGCAAAGCGGGTGAGAATCTCAAAGACTTCTTTCTCGGTTAGATCATTGTTTTCTTTATAGATTTGTAAAGAATGCTTCTCGTACATAATATGAATGTCAGAATTAAAACTAAGGATAGGAATAATTGCTTTTTTATGAAATGGAATCGATTGATAAGGCGTAACTTCATATGTTTGGAGTGACCGAGTTGAGAGTTGTACTGCATCAAAAAAACTTGGTTTGTAGTTGAACTTCTTTTTCCTCCTGCTTGATGGATTGACAATGAATATTATTGAGTTTTCCTCCACAAAGATACAAACCTCCATAAAATACAATAATTTACATACTCTAACATTATTCGACGATAATTTACAATTTCCTTTAATGTTATTTTGTGCCATCCTAACTTTTTTTGGAACGTTCACTATTTTTACATAAATTGATTAGAGCCGGATGTCTTTCGCCTATAAATCAAAGAAGCCGCTGATGAGTTCAGCGGCTTCTTTTAAAAAAAACAGGGGGGTTTTTCTATTAGTTTACCCCGGTGGAATATTTTTATACGTGCCATTCAAAAAAAATTCCGGCAAGTAACTGCCGGATAAACGGAGATCAACTCGGAGATGGCATTGATTTTTTATCAATAAGGCAGTTGCGGGGATAAATTTTTGAAAACCTATAAACGAAATGGAGTAATTGATGAAGGTTCTTGTGAATGGGAGGAGTAAATTCTGATGAGGTCGTCTCTTTCCTTGATTTCATGCTGCTGTTCCTTAATGATCCATTCCAACTGGCTGACACGTTTTTGGAGGCCGTCAAGATTTTTATTTGAATTTCCAACCATTTTGATTAAACTTTCCAGTAATTGCTCGAGGTTTCTATTCATTTCATTGTTAGACACCAATCGTCACTTCCTCCTTTTTTAGAGGAGCTTCCACTTCATGCGGCTGCGGTTTGGAGCTTAGGAACTGGACCGTTTCCGCGACTACCTCTGTGACATATACCCTTTTTCCTTCTTTGTTCTCATAGTTCCGCGTCTGCAAACGCCCCGTGATTCCGATTACTGCACCTTTCCGGCAGTATTGACACGTATTTTCGGCTGCTTTCCGCCAAAGGGTACATTGGATAAAGTCAGCCTCTATTTCGCCGTTTTGGTTGCGAAAGTGACGCGACACAGCCAGGGTAACTTGGGTTACAAAGGTCCCTTCTGTCGTCTGTTTTAATTCCGGATCCCTTGTCAACCTGCCAACCAGTGTGACTTGATTGATCATACCTTCATCTCCTTCTTTGTTTGACGGTATTAGCATAGCCTTACGGTGTCCTCGTTGTAAAACAGGGAAACAACCATTATTAGTCTGCTTTTTAGGAGATAAACGGTTTTTCAAAGGCATTTTTGTCAAAAAAGACGTGTAGATTTTCGGAAAAAACTTATCTTCTAAATTTCGACAAAAACTTTTCGACATTTGCTTTACGTGCACATATGTTATAATTTTGAAAAAGGCAATCAGGAGGTTATGATGAAATCTTTTAAGTTGTACTCATTAGATGTAGTGGAAGATGATGCTTCGATTGAAGTTCCGTTAGTAGATGGCTTAATTCTCAATAAGGAAGACGAGCGCTCCACATGGCTGCTTGAGGCGTATACAGATTTATCCCTCTATGATTATTTCAAAGCAATCTCTGAGCAAAATCGCGACATTATTGTTGAGGCTGTGATTACCAAGAAGGAGAACGCACCTGCTTATTTTCAAACCAAAATTGTCTCGTTAACTAAATTTGAAAAGCATATTAGCGTTTTGTTCGAAGGAAAAATCCGCCGGAATAAAAGCGACTATTCTGAGCTTTTGCTCGAAAGTCTGCTTCAAAAAGGATTAGAGGGCTCCGCGCTGCTCACCGAATTTAGAGAAAAGATCCAAAGCAAACCGAAGTTAAAAGTGAAGTCGAACAAATAAATCATGCGTAAAGGGACAGGCTAACGGCCCGTCCCTTTTTTATTGCTGTGCATTACTCGTCTTTATTATCCGCGTCATTTCTGTCAATATCATCTTCAATTATCTCTTCTTTTTTTGTATTGCTATCCTTCATTGGGTCTTTGTCGGTATCCGTATTTTTGTCCTCTGTGTTTGGATAATGATTGTTTCTGTTGTCTAAATCAATGTTGTCATCATCATACTTGTTTAAATCGTTACGGTTTAAATTGTTCCGGTTTAAATCGTTGTCATTTAAATCATTATCATTTACATTGTTATCGACGGCTGGCGGCGGCGGATTTTGGTCATCGTTATCATTATTACATGCTGTTAACATTCCTGCGGATAAAATCGATCCCGCGAGCATAAGAACTAACTTTTTCTTCAAGATGATATACCCCTTCCAAAACAAGTTTTGACCTACCTATGGGTCTAATTTTAGGATGTCCAATGTGGATCGAATGATGGCTAGCATTTTTTTACATAAAAAAACGACCAGAAATTCCTTCCGGCCGATTCGTTTCGTTTATTCTTTTTTCTCGCCTAAGGCAAAGGTGATTTCGGCTTCACATGCCACTTCACCATCAACGGTTGCAACGGCTTTTCCTTTACCGACTGGTCCGCGCAGACGGATGATTTCTACTTCCAGACGAAGCTGGTCACCTGGTTTGACCTGCTTTTTAAAACGGCAGCCATCAATTCCAGCAAAAAAGGCTAAGCGGCCGCGATTTTCTTCTTTTTTCAACATGGCGACAGCCCCAACCTGTGCGAGAGCTTCGACGATTAATACACCAGGCATGACTGGGTAATCAGGAAAATGACCATTAAAGAACTCTTCATTGGCGCTAACATTTTTAATCCCGACTGCGCTCTTTCCTTCTTCGACTTCTAAAATTCGATCCACCAAAAGGAATGGGTACCGATGTGGGATGATTTCTTTAATTTGTTCGATATCTAACATGGATTAGTACCTCCTACTAGTAACAAGTATTTATTCCTTATTCTACTACTTAAGGTATACAAAAAGGAAGGGATTTACCTCCCTTCCACCACTTTTCTTTTTCCTTTTTCAACTAAATCAACAATATGTGTCCATGTGGATTCCTTGAAAACATCTTTAACGTTCCCGCCGCCAAGGACCCCATATCCAACCATAGCGCCTAGCGATATGCTTATAAAAGCAAAGATCACTAAAAGAATCAGGCGCAGCCAAATGGGAATGAGGCGAATTCTGACTCGTTGATGTTTTTCAGAGACATTCTTTTCTTTGTCTCTCTTGGTGGCATTTTTCGTTTTTTTTGCCTCACGGCTTTGGTTCTTCACCTTGGATTTCTCCTGTTTTTCACGTTTATCGGCTTTCGCCTGTTTGGCAGCATCCCTTGTACCATTTACGGCTGCTTTTGCCGGTTTCGCTGCGGCCTTCGTGACTGCTGACACTGCTTTTACCGCACCCTTTGCGATGGCTACCGCAGGTTTTGCCGTGTTTTTTGTCCCTTGAACAACTTCCTTAGCTTGGATCGCAGGAGCATCCTTTATTTGCCGTCCCTCTCTGTTGGCCGTGCCCTGTGTTCTGTGTGCTTCGTCCCTGGAATGGTTCGCTGCGTCCTGTGCTCTGTGAGATGCGTTATGGGATTGTGTCGGAGCGTCCTGGGATTGTTTTTGCACCTCGGCCTCCTTGGCCCGTTTGTATTCTTCTCTTGTTCTATATTCTTGGTTTGGATTATTTACAGACATTTGTTAATTCCCCTTTTACTGACGTCCGCCCATTTATGTTTATCTGCATGGGAGACCCCGGACTCAGTGAATTATACATATTATATCCAATTTTTCTGTTCAACTCTTATAACTGGATATTTGGATTTATTTTTACAATACGTCATTCATTATTCTATTATAAAAAATAAATTCAAAATACTCATCAATTTTAACAGGAAATAGTCTATAAAGGTAGAATTTACTATATCTTTAGGCTTTTTAGGAATTGTACCCCAAAGAAAAAAGCCCAATGACTGAGGCTTGTCCCGCCTGCTTCATTAGACTTTTTGTATCCCGCTCTTTTAAGGTATGATGTCTTACAACACTAGACCTAAAAGGGCCGCTCAGATTCTTTGTCAACTTCATTCCACTAGCAGGGACAATTTTTCAGAAAGGATCATCCAAACTTCCGACTTGGAATCTTGTCGATATTGTCAAGCATGATTCCTGTTCCAATTGCGACACAATCCATTGGATTTTCGGCCACTAGGACGGGAACTTTTAATTCGTCCGCGAGCAGCATGTCGATGCCGTGCAGTAATGCACCGCCTCCTGTTAAAATAACGCCGCGGTCAATAATGTCAGCTGATAGTTCTGGAGGAGTACGTTCCAGCACGCTTTTTGCAGCCTGAACGATCACCGCAACTGATTCACGTAATGAACCTTCGATTTCTTCCGAACGAACTGTAATGGTGCGCGGCAGACCGCTTACCATGTCACGTCCGCGGATTTCCATTTCTTCCGACCGTGAACCTGGGAATACAGTCCCGATGTTGATTTTAATATTTTCTGCTGTACGCTCACCGATTAAGAGCTTGTATTCGCGCTTAATGTAGTTGAGAATTTCCATGTCGAACTTGTCACCGGCCATTTTGATGGAGGAAGAAGTCACGATATCGCCCATTGAAAGAACTGCTACATCCGTCGTTCCCCCTCCGATGTCCACTACCATGTTTCCACTCGGTTGGAATATGTCCATTCCCGCACCAATCGCTGCCACCTTTGGTTCTTCTTCTAAGTAAATCTTTTTCCCGCCGCTCTTTTCAGCTGCTTCTTTGATTGCCTTCTGCTCCACACTTGTAATATTCGTTGGGCAGCAAATCAGAATGCGCGGCTTCGATAAAAACCCTTTAACATTTAACTTATTAATAAAATGCTTTAACATTGCTTCGGTTACATCAAAGTCAGCGATCACGCCATCTTTTAGCGGGCGGATCGCGACGATGTTCCCAGGTGTCCGACCAACCATACGGCGAGCTTCTTCACCAACAGCAAGTACGCGATTTGTATTTTTGTCAATTGCCACTACGGACGGCTCATTTAATACGATTCCACGGCCTTTTACGTGAATTAGCACGTTAGCCGTTCCTAAGTCTATCCCAATATCTCTTGCAAACATTCTCTTTTCTTTCCTCCTTAAAACGGAATCCACATACTTTTCCTAATTGTATATTGTACCACACTCATTAAGATTTCCATACTTTTAGCATAGAAAAGTTGTAAAATCTTGCAGATGGATGTCGGATAGGAGGATTTCCAGAGAATGCCTTGTTGCCTATTCCTTTTTCAGTCGAGTCATGGATGTTTATTTTACAGTTTCACCTTCCTTTTCTTCTTTCTGATATTTCATTTTTGTTGCCTCTCCCCCTCGGAGATGACGGATTGATTTATGATAGTCTAAAATACCTTTAACCTCGTTTGCCAGCTCTGGATTAATCTCAGGAAGTCTCTCTGTAAGATCCTTATGGACTGTACTTTTGGATACGCCAAACTCCTTCGCAATTACGCGAACCGTTTTCCTCGTCTCCACGATATACTTTCCAATCTTGATAGTTCTCTCTTTGATGTAATCGTGCACACTCTCGCCCTCCCTAAATTGGATGTGAGAAGTGTGAAATGAGACCCGCTTATCACTTCGACGAATTCTGCTTCCGTTTTGGTGTCTGATTTGGGCTGCTTTGGTGTCAGGCACCACTAAAAGACATTTGTCCATTAGTGGAGGACACTTTTCTTGATGGTGTTAGGCACCAAACGGCAGAAAGTAAGTTACCTTCTGTCTATACGATGAATAATCATGTCCCCGACTGAATGTCCGCTAACTTCAAACGACTCTTCACCTCAAACACTCTCTTTGTAAAGGTTTGTAACCATTTTATTAGCTTGGATACGGGAATATGCTAGAAATACTCAATCGGGACAAGGTGTTATTCAAAGTTTTTTGATAATTGGACTTCTTACTTTTTTTCGACAGACGCGAGTATCGGTCCAGAATCCCTCCGTTATGCGGTTTTTAATTGGAAATATCCGGAGCTTTATTTTATTTCCCAAGAAATTTGTCGATAAAAAAATTATTCAAAAATGGCGATTATGATTGGAATGGAGGTTAAAAAGTGGTTTGGAAGCCAGTACTTTGCATCATTTGGGGCAGTTTTTTCTAAAAGTATTGTTAAAATTATTATATCTTTGATACCTTTTTGATATGTGTTTTTTGAAAGGAAGGTACCTATGACACCTTTTACAGAAAATGTGGTGGAAATCATTCGCAGCATCCCCGAAGGTAAGGTGGCGACGTATGGTCAAATCGCTCGGCTCGCTGGAAGCCCGCGTGCGGCCCGCCAAGTCGTCCGCGCCCTACACTCCATGAGCAAGAAGTACCATCTCCCTTGGCACCGCGTCATCAATGCTAAGGGGCAAATTGCCCTTCAGGATGACGAATCGTATCAGGAGCAACGGTTGTCGTTGGAAGCGGAAGGCGTGGAGATCGGCTTGAATGGAGTAATTGATTTGGAGAGGTACCAGTGGATGCCTGCCCCAACCTCCACCTGAAGTAAAACAAAAGAAAAAAAGGGGCGATCCGCCCCTTTCCCACTTTCATAAAGTTTAATACACTTTTACCGTTCGGATGGCACTAATGAATCCTTTAGCATCCTTTGCCGTTACCGACACCTTCGTTCCTCGTTTTTGCCTCGGGATCCTTACTTTAAAACTCCCATAACTATTTGCCTTCGCCGAATAGGCTTTCGTTCCAATCTTCACCTTCACAACGGCCAACTTTTCTGTTTTTCCAGTAACAGAGGTTGCGGTATACTTGACCGCATTCACACCAGGAAGATTAGGGGCCACACGTGCGACCGTGAGTGCTTTTGCATTGCTTATCTTCCCAGCTGTATCTTTTGCTGTAATTTTGAGTGATGTCCCGCTGTTTTGAATCGGTATCGTCACCTTGAAATTACCGACGCTATCGGCCTTTCCACTATAATTCTTACTACCAATTTGAACAGCAATACTCGCATACTTTTCCGACTTGCCAGTTACCACCGCTGATTTGTTATTAACGGCATTGACCACTGGGATGTTAGGAGCCACTCTCGTCACCTGTATTGTCTTTGGTACGCTCGTTCCCCCTGCATCCGTCGCAGTCACGCTTAAGACCGTTCCGCTGTTTTGGGCAGGAATTGTCACCGTAAACTTTCCATTCGCATCGGCATTACTTTTATAGGTGGTTGCTCCTGCTTTTACCGAAATCACAGCGGATTTTACCGTTACACCTGTCACGGTAGTAGCTTTATTAGTAACAGGATTCACCGTCGGGCTATTGGGCGGTACTTTTCCGACCACAAACTTTTGTAAACTTCGATTTGACGCGCCATCTACGATCGTCACGTAAAAAGTGGAACCTGGTGTTGGCGGTGTAATCTGAAAGGAAAATTTCCCGTCAGGACCCGCATAACCGAAATAAGTATGGCCAACCATTGCAATCGTCACAGAGGCACCGGCTTCGGTTACACCAGTAATTTGGGTTGATCGATTTGTCACCGTATTTATCTTAATTGGCGGAGGGGTTATGTCAATGAATTGAACCTCTACAGGTGTGCTGACATTGTTCGCAGCATCAGAAGCAATCACACGCAGGTAAGTGCCTGACACCTGCTTGTCTATCGGAATCGTAAATTGACCATCCACTGAGCTGGCATCGCCCTCGGCAATCAAGACGCTCCCATTAAAAATCGAAATATGAGCACCTGCTTCTGCCACGCCGGTTATTTCTTCCTTTGTCACCTGATTTGGCGTGTCCAGTAAGAGTTCCAGCGATGGAGGGGTTACATCTTGTACCGTAAAGAAAATCGATTCCCCTTGATTCTTGGAGGCATCTTCTATCCTAACTTCGATTTTCGTTCCTGCAGGCTGCTTCTCAAAAATAATCCAAAAATAATCGGAAGACACATAGCATGAACCGAGGATGGTTTGTCCTGACATCACTCGAATGAGTGCCCCTTTTTCTGCGTATCCACTAATGGAATCCGTCTGGTCCGTGATCGAATCTTGATTTAACTGCGGTGCGGCGGGCGCTGTTGTGTCCGCCACTATGACTGTCGCAGCTGGACTAATGTTTCCTGCTACATCCGTAGCGGTGATTTGAATCATCGTTCCTGCAGTCTGTCTTTCAATTCCGATTGAAAAATGGCCCTGTTCATCTGCCGTGATTTTTCCAAGGGAAACGGCTGTTTTGGCCTCAACCGTGGAAAATGGTTCGGCAATACCGGTGATGACTTCCGAATGCTCGGTCACTGCATCGACAACAGGCACTTCAGGCGGGATTTCATCCACAACCGTGACAACGGTCTCTGGACTGATCCGGCTGTAGCTATCCGTTGCCTTGATTGTCAGCTCCACTCCACTTTTTTGCGGAGGAATTGGAATCTGGAATCTTCCTGTTTCGCTCGATGCACCTTCACCAATTTTCTCGGCTCCCCGGTATACCTCCACCTGACTATCCCGGTCGGTAATCCCACTCACCGTTGTATCCCGGTCACTTATTTTTTCAACCAACGGCTTTTCTAGCGTTCCAAGTGGATAACTGTTTTCAAACGGTTTATAGGCCACTGTACCAATGTCTAACTTCCCCAAGGAGTTACTGTAATCGTTCCCGTCCGTAATTCCACGCTCGATTCGAAGGGGGTCGGTTACACCCCAATAATTATCATTCGCATCGAAGAGCAAGCGATTATACCCTGAGACCTGCACAATCACTTTCGTGTGCGGCCATCCAAAGAAGTTATTCTGATTAATGTGGATATTGGGAATCCCGCCATCCCCATAGTCACCTCTTACGGTCAGATCATAATAAGAGTCGATTGGATTCATAAAGGTATTCTTTTTGATAAAAATTTTCCCTGGTCCATTCGCAACACTTAAGTCCGCTTTTTCACTAAAAAAGTTATGTTCAATAGTTGTCTCCAATGGCGATGAGGAGATAGAAATCGAGCCATTTTTGTATTGGTTATGGCGGAGGATGGCATTTTTGCCCATCGTCGTCACAAGAAACCCGCCATTGTACTTTGATTGACGATAATGGTCCGCATATTCAATTTGAATCAAACTTCCATTAAATGTCGTTCCTTGTACGTACACATCCTGCAAACGGATGCGTTCTTGCACAGTCCCAACCGCCTTCAATTGGCCGCGCACCGTAATCCATGATCCATTTTGCCCAATCAACTCGACCCCCGGCTCAATCGTAAGAGTGACGCCTGAATTGATTTCGATCATACCCGTTTGATAATAGGGGGAGCCTTCTTTGGTTAACACTCTATCTTCACTAATTACGCCTGATATCGTGCTGCCGCTGCTAGTAGATTCCGCATGGTCCTTCATCGGGAATAAGGTAAGAATTAAAAGGGTAGAAAAAAAGATTTGCAGAAATTTCTTGTAAAATATCATCCGATTGGTCTCCATTAATAGTTTTATACTAATCATTATCATGGGCAGTATCCGAAATTACAATATACTTTTTCTACTTTCTTTATAGTAAAATCAACAAAAAAAAGACCACAAAACAAAAAAAACACACCAAGCCCCTTGGTGTTAACTCCCAACTATTTATTGTGGTGCCTTTATTGTGGTGCCTGACACCAACCACTGGTGCCTGACACCACAAAGTATCCATCTACCGTACCAACTCAAAAACCTTTTTCACTTTCTTAACCGGGATCTGCGACCCGCCCCGCTTCTGGACATTCTCGACCATCATCGCGACCATCAAATTTGGCGAATTTGTGTTATATCCAATGAACCAGCCATTTTCTGTACCGGTTTCACCTTGCTTCTGTTTAATCTCCGCTGTCCCCGTCTTGCCCGCCAGCGGGTACTCCTTCATATCGGCTGCATGTGCTGTTCCAGCGGCATCGCTAACGACCTTCCGTAAATCCGCCGCAATCACTCCGGCATGTTCCGCGGAGACCACGGCCTCCTTCCACACCTGTCCTTGCTGTTCATCCGTTAAGAGGATTGGCTTAATCATATTGCCATTATTGATAAATGGTGTGTATGCTGACAGCAAATGCACGATGCTCATTTGAATCTGCCCTTGACCATACCCCGTATCGGCAAGCGATATATCTCGGTCCAGCGCGCCAATCGTGGATTTCTCGAGCGGGAAAGGAAACGCCAGCTCTTCTTCAAAGCCAAATTTCTTCAGCCCATCCGCGAACGCGGCTTTCCCCGTTTTTAACGCCGCTTGGGCAAAATAAATATTATCACTAAATACGAATGCCTTTTCCAGATTAACCGGAGCTGAACCGGCGTGGACTCGCGTTACAAAATAACCGCCCCACGACTTATCCTTTTGCCACTTCTTCCCTACTATCGGTACCGCCTGCTCCGGAGTGATCGCTCCGTTTTCCAATGCTATCCCTGCCGTGATTGCCTTCATGACAGATCCCGGTGCAAAAGTTTGTTTAAACCGCGTTGAGAGGGGCCTTTTCTTGCTTTCCTGCAGTGCCTTCCATTCAGCCGCCGAGAAGCCAAGCATCGCTTGATTCGGGTCAAATGAAGGCGTACTGACAAGCGCCAGCGTTTCTCCTGTTACTGGATTCATAGCAGCTCCCGTGCCCGCTTCCTTGCCAAGTTGGTCATAGATTGCTGTCTGAACATCCACATCAATCGTCAGCTTCACCGCTTTTCCATCCTCCACTGGCTTTTCAGCGAGCACCTCCTTGCCGCCATTCTTTTTGTTAATGGTAATCGTCACCCCAGGCTTGCCCCTTAACTGCTCGTCATACACTTGTTCAAGGCCTCTTTTGCCAATCATATCACTGCTTGTGTAGCCCTTATCTTTGAGTTTCTCCAACTCATCTGCCGTGATCGCCCCAACATATCCAATAAGCTGTGCTGCGGCTTTGCCATACGGATAGATACGTGCTTCCACCTTTCGCGTTTGCACCGGCTCGAGGGCAATCAACTGGGCAATCCGGGCCTCATCCTCCATCGACACCCGCTTCAACGGCACGAACAGCTCCGGCTTTACCCAACTTGCACTTATTGCCTTCTTAATCTGATCAGGGCTCATTTTTAAAAGCGAGGATAACGGCTCAAGCATCTTGTCCGTCACCTTCCCTGCCACCACACCGACCTCGTACACTTGGCCATTCACAGCCAGCCCGATTTCATTGCGATCAAGGATCTCTCCTCTTTTTGGGGCAGTCGTATTAATGCCAATTTTATCTCCTTCTTGCAATTTCGGAAAAATGTACCCTGTATTCCAGTCTATATACCAATTCTTCTTGTCGGCTCGCTCTTCTTTCTTTAAGTTAGCTTTGTGGGTGAATTGAATCGGACCCGCCAAGCTATTCATGCTTGCCTTAAATGAATATTGGGCTTGTTCTTTTTCCCCCTGTTTATCTTCTTTTGGTTTTTTAAAGTCAATCTTGAGGTCTGTTATCTGAAGATCTTTGTAGATTTTTTGATAGCGGCTTGTAAATTCCTCTTTGGTGATTTTTTTCTTCGCATTAGTAGAAAGATAATCATACATCTGATCAAACTTCTGCCCATTCCATAACGCTATGTACTGCGCCAAACGATCCTGCGGCGTCGGCTCCTTACTGCAGCCAGCCAGAACCGCCATCATCAGCTGCACCACCAGCATGGCCCCTACTAACTTCCTCAACAAAATCCCTCCCTTAAAAAGTTTGGTTTACGGTGTCAGGCACCACCCAAAGACACTTTCTCCATTTTGTACACAAGTGGCGGACACCACTATTAATTACTTTTGGTGTCAGGCACCAATAACCAATATTTATTATTATACCGTGAATATACAGAAAATGGTGTTGTGCCCATTTATTATGAGTAAAATAAAGTGTGAATTAGTTCGAGCTTGTGCGAATTAATGTGAAATGAGTGCAAAAAAAAGAGGAAAGAATTCCCCTTCCCCTTTGTAACGTTATAATTATGAGTTTGTTTTTTCTGTTGAGTTAGTAGAATTGTCATCCGCATTTTTATCTTCGTCGGAAGATTTTTCTTGATCAAGGGAATTGTCTGGATCCTCAATCATTTGCTCTTTTTCTTTCATTTGTGGAGTTTCTACTGATTCGCTTGCATTTTCATTCGATAGTTTTGCTTCCTGTAAAGTGCTTAACGATTTGTTAAAATAGTCACTAGGGTTTACAGCAATACCATCTTTACGAATTTCAAAATGTACATGTGTTCCAGCTTTTTCATTGAACAAGCTTTGTCCAGCCTTGGCAATCACTTGTCCCTGTTTTACCTCGTCGCCAACCTTGATCTTTATGTCTTTAACGGATTGATATTGTGTTACAATACCTTTGTCGTGTTCCACTTCAATGACGTTCCCAAGGACTGCATCTTCTTCAACACGTGTGACAGTACCGCTTAGTGATGCAACAACATCAAACGATTCGCCGTCTTTCACGGTCACATCGATACCAGTATTTGGTTGGTAGGTATTGTTGTAGAATACCAAAGCCGCTTCCTGGTCTTCCGTTTTTCCATTGAAATCATAGAATTTCGTTTTTACAACAGCTGCATCCGCATTTTCCACTGGCATCTTGAAGTCTTCAAATGTTTTGCTAACTTCAACAGCTGGTTCTTGACCCTTTTTACCAGCAATATCCGTGGATTTGTAATCGTACTTGTCTGTTGCGTTGTTGCTTGTTTGATACCATAGTACCGCGGTCAAAATGATTGCTGCACTTGCAATATAGATGGCTGGAAATACCCAACGCTTTTTGAAAAAGCGTTTTACGCTGGAACTTTGAGAAGATCGTTTGTTTTCTTCCTCTCTCATTTTCATCACCTCAGCAATCATTCTGAACAGATAAGTAGAATTATATACACTAGTGAAAAAAATTTTTTTGAACTTATTTTTCGACAATGATTTAATTTTTATGCATGAAGTTGGAAAAAATTTTTTCGAGCATATTGGGAGGAATTTATATGAAAATTTTTAAGTGGGTATTGCGGGTGCTCCCGTTTGCCTATATGGCGGCCATTTTTATTATGTCGAGCTTGCCTGCGGACCATTTTGTGAAACTGCCTGATTCCAAAATCGACCACACCATTAAGGAATCATTACATTTAATAGAGTTTGCCATTTTGTATGTATTGCTCGTGCTAGCGATGTTAACCCGCCGAGGGGCGTTCACGCCTGCCTTAAACATAACTTGCGCTGTTATCGCTGGCCTCTATGGAATCAGCGATGAAATCCATCAGTCCTTCTACGCCTACCGCTCGGCGTCCTGGTTCGACTTAGTCAAAGACTTCACCGGGATCTTGGTTTGTTTTTACTTTATCCGAGGGGCATTGTTTAAGGGGAAATTTAAGGGACTTGGGAAGGTACTAGGCCGTGTATAGTTTTAGAAAAATAAATTCTCGAGAGCTTGATTACAAGAAAATAATAGTTGATGGCTTGGATATGGGCTGTTTTTGATTTGCACTCGCAATTCGGGCACACCCATGTTCCGTATACATATTTCATGCCGCTAAACAGTTACATGCTGGACAAGGCACACCTGGGAGGAGATCATTATTGTATCCTCCCAAAATACAAAAAACCAGGCATCTCAGCCTGGTCCATTCAACAACTACTATTTCTTCGCCGTAACCGTATCAAGCATATGATCCGCCGCTGTAATCTTCACGCCCTTGTAGTAATGCTTCACAATCTCCTGATAGTTCTTTCCTTCTTTAGCCATCCCATTCGCCCCATATTGGCTCATTCCGACGCCATGGCCAAATCCCTTCGTCGTAATCACAATATTGTCGCCCTTGCGCTTCCACGAGAAATCAGACGAGCGCAGTTCCAGTTTTTCACGAATTTGTATCCCTGATAGGACTTTCCCGTTGAAATCGACCTTACCCACACGCTTGCCAGCCGTCCGGTCCACAATCTTGCCAATTGTTGATCCAGAGCCAAGGTTCACACCAAGCCGTCTTTCAAACTCATGGACGGACATCACCTTTTGACTGTTATATTTCGGAGATTTTTTATCCCACGGACTGGATACACTTCTTAAATAAGGAAATTTCCCTTCCCAGACATCTTCCGAATTTTCCGTATAGCCATTGCCTGTCGAGAAGAACAAAGCATCGATTGGCTTGCCGTCATAGGTCAATATTTGACCGGCAGTAGCCCGAACAGCATCTACGATCTTCTTCTTTTTCCATTCATAATTTGCGCCCCAATCCCGTCTCTGCTCTGCATCATTCATATAAACCTGGTGGATAACGGTGTCCGTCACCTGAGCACCTTTGGGAACGCCCAGTGTATCTTTATTAATTAATCGGTTAACGATATACGTTCTCGCTGTTAATGCCTGGGCCTTGAGTGCTTCCTCTTTGAAATCAACGGGCATTTCAGCTGCCACCACGCCAACGAGGTAATCTTCTAATTGAACACTTTCAATGGTTGATCTTGCAGTCCGGAAGACGGCGACATCCACATCAGGGTCAGAAGAAGCCGGCACCACTTTTGCTTCTTTTGCGGGGGTCTTCGTTAAATCCTCCCCTAACTTTCCGCTCGCTTGATGTTCATCAGAAAACGGTAAAACAAGGACTGCGGGAATAATCAGTGTCAAGGCAATAAGGACTGCTGCTGCTACGACGAATGGTTTGATTTTTATCATGATAGTGCCTCCAGTTTGCAAATTCACAGCCACACCAAAACATACAAAGGCGGGATGCGTCTCAATTAATACATATGGAGGCGGACAAGCATTTATTACGGATTTTTGCAGAAAACTGAACAGGGTAGTAAACGTGGTATAAAACATGGTGTCAGGCACCGCCCGTGGACAAATCATGGATAAATGTCTTTTTCTGGTGCCTGACACCATCAAAACTACACACCATCAAAAGTCACCACAAAAAAACCACTAAACGCAAAAAAGGCCCAACTCTACATCAGGGCCCGTTGTTTTGCGATTGCACGTTGTTACGTGGATTTCAAGACTTTCCTGATTGGAAAACCAATCAGATCTGAAATCATTTACGCATTCATATCCGATACAAGGTTCTGAACCTCCGTGAACGTTTCGTCAGCTTCGTTGATCCGTTCGATGTCAGCGCCTAGTCTTGCTAGTTTGCCGTGGAAGTCTACATAACCGCGGTCTAAGTGTTTCAACTCAGTCACGCGAGTCATGCCTTCAGAAACTAAACCAGTTAAAATTAATGCAGCGGCGGCACGAAGATCTGTTGCTGATACTTCTGCACCTTGTAAGTTTGAAGAACCATTTAAAATAACAGAACGGCCTTCAATCTTGATGTCTGCGTTCATACGGCGGAATTCCTCGACATGCATAAAACGGTTTTCGAAGACCGTTTCAGTTATCATCGAAGTACCATTCGCACGAAGCAGCAATGCCATCATTTGTGATTGCATATCTGTAGGGAAACCAGGGTGCGGCATCGTCTTGATGTCAACAGCCTTCATACGATCAGTTCCGATGACACGGACGCCATCTTCTTCCTCACGAATCGTGATACCCATTTCTACCATTTTTGCAATCAAAGATGATAAATGTTCAGGAACAGCGCCTTTTACCAATACATTACCACCTGTTATCGCTGCAGCTACCATAAAGGTACCAGCTTCGATTCGGTCAGGAATAATATTGTGGTCTGCACCAAATAACACGTCTACCCCTTCAATACGAAGAGTTCCAGTGCCGGCGCCGCGAACTTTAGCGCCCATTTTGTTCAAGAAGTTGGCAAGGTCGACGATTTCCGGTTCTTTTGCCACGTTCTCAATAATTGTCGTACCCACCGCAAGAGTGGCAGCCATCATGATATTCTCAGTAGCCCCAACACTTGGGAAGTCTAAATAAATCTTTGCACCTTGTAAGCGGCCGTTTACTTCCGCTTCAATAAAACCGTTTCCTACCTTAACCGTTGCTCCCATGGCTTCAAAGCCCTTGAGATGCTGATCGATAGGACGGGATCCAATTGCACAGCCACCCGGTAAGGCCACACGAGCACGACCATTACGAGCGAGTAATGATCCCATGACAAGCACAGACGCGCGCATTTTTCGAACGTATTCGAATGGCGCCTCATCTTTTAACGCTTTGGATGCATCTACTTCAACTGTATTGTTTTCAAACGACACTTCAGCATTTAGGTTGCGTAAAACTTCATTAATTGTGTATACATCGGAGAGTGTAGGTACATCACGTAATACACTTTTTCCGTCACTTGCTAATAATGTTGCAGCGAGTACAGGCAGAACGGCATTTTTTGCGCCTTCAACTTTAACCGTTCCATCAAGCCTTTTTCCGCCGCGGACGATGATCTTTTCCAAGAGTATTCCCCTCCGCGTCCATTTTCTCTATATTAATATTCAATCGTAATGATTGGTGTGCCAACTACGATGGTAGTTTTAGCGCCCAATCCTTCGGAGCGTATGCCAATTTGTAAATTCATGTTCTCTCGTTGATTCTCTATGGAGCCTGTAAACATCGGCGAATTCGCCGAAACAGACATGAAAGTCTCCTCTTTTAACGCTTCGATTTCTTTTGCTTTAAATCTTGACATCATTTGATTCATTGTCTTAGGTAAAGACTTATCAATCTTATCACCGACTGTACCTTTCATACAAGAGAAAACTGTTGGATTTCCTCGAAATATGTCAGTTAGCCTAGTTTTAAATTGACTAGTAGTGAAAAAGGCCTTTGTCGCCGAATTCCACTCCTTACCAGAGATACTATATACTATATACGCATTAACAGGTTGTTTTGTGTGGGTTGCCATAATTTGAAGCATTTCGTTGTGGTGTTTAGATGTTGGAGATACTGCTGTTAATTCCCATTTTTGGCTGGTATTTTTAACAGACCATTCCCAATCAGGAAACTTAGCTTGAAGCTCTTTAGCGTAGTCCTTTACTTCCTGCAAACTTTCCATGCCATCCAAATGCTCTCTTGCATAAAAAGTCCATTCATCGAGCAAAATATTTTCGGCTTGTAACATCGAGCCGATTTTAATTAAGTCCATTTCTTTTTCAAAAAAGGAACTAGTTCCGCCGCTATTTGCTTCACTTGTTTGGTTCCCCATAACAACCAAAATTACACTAAGTATGATAACTACGCTCAAAAGGATTTGACTCTTTCTCTTCATCTCTACTCCCCCTTACTACCATTGTTACCAGGTAGAGGAGTAGCATACTTAGGAAATGTCGTCACTTTTAGACAAAGTTCCATGCTTTATTGATGTTATTTTTTCCACACAATGACGATTGTACTCAATTTCTAGACAAATAGGAACATGTACGAAGAACTAAAATTTTTCCAATTAACTATTTTGCATGATCAAAGGCAGTTGTCTAGACCATTGGAGATAATCAAGGAAAAAGTTACTAACAGATGAACCAATGATGATGGCTAATAATATGTAAAGTAACCGCGCCTGAAATACGTGACCCGCTTTCAGCAATTGATCCAACCGAATCGCTTGCAGGGCCCACCAGGAAATCGCTATAAAAATTAAATGTGACACAATACTTAACAATGCCATTTGCCCAAAATCATTTATCACCCTACACCCTCCTTTTTTCACACAATGTTTATTCTATCACAAACTTCACCTTAATAGTTTCCTTTTCTATCCATTTTTCAAAAAATACTTTTTAATAAAAAATTCGCCTTCCACTGCACTATTAGAAGGCGAATTTTAGGCTGACACGACCCACATATTTAACTAATTAACCTGATTCCAAACCCTGCCGATATTTAATGGGACATATACCTTGTCGCCGTGTATTTGCTTGTGGATGATTGGATTTTCAAAGTTCGTATCAGGACATTGTTCCTTTCGCACTTTGCGGCGTGCTCGAACGTTCCCTCCAAAAAAATCAGCCAAGTTCACTTTTGAAATTTTCATCACCTTAACTCCTTTCCATTTGTTGTATGTAAGAGAAACAAAAGGAGATCCTTTTGTCCCCCGCCTGAAGCTTGAATTTTATTTGGCTGCTACAACCACGACTCGACCTTTGTCTAATTCCTTTTCAAATTGCTGCGCCTCAGTATCGGATAATCCTAATGATTCCATTTTTGAACGAAGCTCGTCCCCGCGGGAACGAAACACATTTGCGATGGAATCCAAGAATCCTTGTTCGTTTACCCCAATCTCATTAGTATCCAGCGCCTCCGACAAATCCTCGGAACGTTCTTTGCTGTGAGCCAACAAGTAAACTTCATCTTTGCTGAACCCTTGATTTAATAATTGTTCAATTTCTTGTTTGGCTTGAAGACCATTTTCCACTAGTTTGACCTGTCTCATTCTAACTACCTCCTAAATAAATTTCGTTAGTAAGTTGAAATGCTGCGTGATGTTAACTGGGTGTATAACCCTTTTTAAAAAATTGAAACCTTTATGCTGAAAAAATGATTTTTTTATCAAAAAATGTTTGGCCATTGCAGGAGCGGGTATTACATGATTAAGTTCCACATTACTTATTAGAAAGGGATGAGTTTTCATGGGATTTATTTGGTCTTTAATTATCGGAGGAATTATCGGGTGGTTAGGAGGTCTCGTCATCGGACGTGATATTCCAGGAGGTGTCATTGGAAATATCATCGCTGGATTTATTGGAGCTTTTCTCGGATCTTTGATATTAGGCGATTGGGGTCCGGAAGTCGGAGGATTTTATCTGATTCCAGCCATCTTGGGCGCGATTCTACTCACATTAATCGTCGGCTTCCTTATGAAAGGCATGAGACGGGAAGCTTAAATAATTGGTTCACTCAGGGAGACTGCCGACACGCAGTCTCTTTTTATGTTTTTCCCATAAGAAAAACACCTCAACAAACAAGGTGCTTCTGGTTTGACTCTATTTTAAAATAACTCCTCTTCTGGTAGTGCCCACACTGACACGCTGCCGCCGTTAACAAGGAACGTCGCAAATCCATCTTCTTCTATTTGAATAGGCTCATCGCGTGATCCTGTGAGGTCCACCCACACTTCCCCTGCCCGGTCTTCACCGACGAACATTCTCTTTTCACCATCATCCTGATTTGAAATGAGGACCGCGCAGCCTGAACGCTCCAGTTCCGCCCGGCCGCGACGGACCCAGCCAATCAAATTGGCGTCGTCGAAATAATCTTCTTCTTCGCCATAAGCTTTATGAAAACGAGCATATAGCAGCGGATCGATCGCCACCCTCTTTCCTTCAATAGGCTCTTCTCCCCCAATGCCAAAATAATCTCCGTAAAAAATACATGGATGGCCATCTTTGCGGAGCAGAATCAGCGCATATGCAGACTGCTTAAACCAATCCTCCACCCAGGATTCCAGAGCCTCGTTTGGCTGGGTGTCATGATTATCCACAAAAGTGACTGCATGTTCCGGATTCGTTTGAACCAACGTATCATCGAAAATGGTCGTCAAATCAAAATCAGCCCCGGCCATTGCTGCTTCATGAAATTTATAATGAAGGGGAACGTCAAATAACTGGAGCTTGTGCTCAACATTTTTCAAAAACGTTTGGCAGGCAGAAAGCTCCGCGACCCAATATTCGCCTAGAAAATAAAAGTCGTCTCCTTGCTGCTTCCGAACAGCATCGATAAATTTTTTAATAAAATGATAATCCATATGTTTAATCGCGTCTAAGCGGTAACCGCTGCATTGTAATGTATCAGCAAGCCAGTTTCCCCACTTGATCATTTCCTCTTGTACATCTGGTTGATGGTAATCAATATTGGCAAACATTAAATAGTCGTAATTCCCAAATTCCTTATCGACATAGTCATTCCACTTTTTATCCTCGCCGACCATCCGAAAAATTCCTGTTTTCTTCGATTTTGCATCGTAGTCGATACCGTTAAAATGTTCAACTCCCCATTTGAACGCTGAGTACTTATCCTTTCGTGTCGGGAACGTGAATTTGGTATACCCCTCTATTTCAAACGGCTCAGAAATCTCTTCGGTTCGGTCCTCCTTGCTCACTTCAACGACTTGAAATCTCTCGGTTTTATCCGCCCCGCCTTTATGATTCATGACCACATCTGCATAGACATGAATCCCATGTGCAGACAATGCGGCAATCGCGTCAAGTAAATTCTTGCTTCGTTCCATATTTCGTCCGAACTGTCCCTTTTTGATCGAATTCACCCAAATCATAAAGATCGTATACCCCATAGCCCGTATCTTCTGCCGATTGACCTTTCGTTACGGGTGGAATCCATACCGAATCGATTCCTTTCCTTTTCAGCTCAGGCGCCATCTCTTTCAGACGGTTCCAATGGGTCCCATCGGCTTCAATATGCCACTCAAAGAATTGCATCATCGTCTGGTTTCGTTTCATGGTTTTTCCCCCTTTATCTTGGCCATTTTATAAAACACCGGAAAATAGGCGGGCAAAGGATTCCTTTACCCTTTCAGTCAGTCCTCTTTTGTAAAATTCTACAGGGCGGATTCTGAGACACTCCTTCAAGTCTTCTTCATAATGCGCCACTAGGTCTTGGATGGATTTCGCCCCGATTAAAAATAAATTCACCTCAAAGTTGAGACGAAAGCTGCGCATATCCATATTGGCTGTGCCAATCGTGGCAAGATCGCCATCCACAATCATCACCTTCTTATGAAGAAACCCCTTTTCGTACGCATAAACCTCAACACCCGCACGCAACAATTCCGGTAAATAAGAACGCGTCGCATATTGGGTGAGAAAACCATCATTGGTGTCAGGCACCATGATTCGTATTTGAATCCCTTTATGGGCGGCAATCCGCAGTGCGGTTCGAATGGCTGGATTGGGGACGAAGTACGGCGACGCTATCCAAATGGATTTTGTGGCGCAGGAGATCATCGCATAATAATGGTCACTCATCCGTTTTGTTTCCGGGCCGGTCGCGACGACATGGACGAGACCATCGCTGGGGGCAGGGTTTGGTTTCATATAGCGTTCATCCGTCACCAGCATTTCCCCGCTCACATACCGCCAATCTAATAAAAACACGGCATGCAAGGTTTGGACTGCTTCCCCTTCAACAAGGACATGGGTATCACACCAGAATCCAATATTCTCGTCTTCCCCTAGATATTCGACTCCAACGTTCAGTCCCCCCACAAATCCGACTTTCCCGTCAATGACAATGATTTTACGATGATTCCGAAAGTTAAACTTTTGATTAATCAGACCGCTTTTCAACGGCAAAAAAGGCTGGACCTTGATTCCTGCATCCTTCATTCTATTTATTGCGCCGCTTGAAAGTGTGATACTTCCCACCGCATCGTACATCAAACGCACTTCTACCCCTTCATGTGCTTTATCCGTTAAGATGTCGATGATCTCATTCCCTAGCCGGTCATCTCGGAAGATGTAATATTCTAGATGGATAAAGTCCTTAGCTTCCTTTAGCGCTTTTTTGATTTCTCGGAACGTTTCGTCGCCATCTTTTAAAATTTTGGTGTAAGTATTGGAATTCGTAGGAGTGGCAGTCGCCCGATCCAAATAGTGTGTAAAATGGTGCTGGTGATAATTTAACTGGGAAAAATCGATCTTCTTGTGTTTTTGACTCATTCTTTCAAACACTTCACGATCCTTGATTCGCTTACTTTTAAAAAGATAGCCTTTTAATAATAATTGTCCTGAATAGACATAAATAATATAGCCAAGGATGGGCAGGAACACTAAAATATAAATCCATAAAAGCGTGTTTTGTGCGGTCCGATTTTCAAGCATTAATGAAAATACAGTAATCAAGATCATTCCCCCGTAGAGCGCGATGGAAATCACTTTCGACAGGAACGGAACGTCGGTAAAAAACACTATATAGGCTAGCGCAACCATAAAAATGATAAAGACCCATTCCATTCTCCGTTTTTTCATCACATCGTTCTCCCCCCAATTTATCTAGATCCCCATATGGGGTAATACCCGATTTATCCGGATATTAATCATACTGATATTGAAAAAAAAAAGGTGCCTGACACCCAATGTGGGTGTCGGCACCTATGCCTTTCTGTATATTCGTTCATGTGGATTAAATTCCACGTATTGCTTGCCCTTTGGCATAAACAGGATGGATTCTTTACTGCCCAAGCCGATGAATCCACCTTCAGCAAGACTGTCGTAAAATAGGCCATGGACTTTCTGCTGCAAATCATTGTCAAAATAGATCATGACATTACGGCATAAAATCACATGAAACTCATTAAATGAACGGTCGGCCACCAGATTATGCTGAGCAAAGATAAGGTTCTCTTCTAATTTAGGAGAAAAATAAGCAAACTGGTGATCCGTCGTATAGTACTCGGAAAAGGCCTTTTTTCCACCTGACTTTAAATAGTTCTTCGTATATTGCTGCATCTTCTTGAGAGGAAACGCTCCTTTTTGAGCAGCAGAAAGGGCTTTTTCATTAATATCAGTTGCATAGATGGTTGTTTTTTTCGCGAGCCCTTCCTCCAGCATCAAAATGGCCATCGAATAGACCTCTTCCCCCGTTGCGCAGCCAGCATGCCAAATTCGAATCTCTGGAAGCTCGCGCAATAATGGAACGACCTGGTTACGAAAGGCAGCAAAAAAAGTAGGATCTCGGTACATTTCCGTCATCCGAATCGAGAGATCATTTAATAATCGCTCCAAATACGCTTGATCGTGAAGGACTTTCTCCAATAAAGCCGTGATCGACGGAAGCCGCTCCGCCTTCATCCGATTCAAGACCCTTCTAGTTAAGGAGGCACGGACATACCCCCTGAAGTCATATCCGTACATTTGATACAAACCCTCAAGCAGCAAATTGATTTCGATATTCTGCAACTCCGTTGGCACTATTGTTTCTGTGTGTACATTGGAATCTTGCGGGTTTAATGGGTTTACTGGGTTTACTGGGTTCATCGGGTTTACTGGGTTCACCGGGTTTACCGGGTTTACCGGGTTTACCGGGTTCAACGGGTTCACTGGGTTTGCTGGGTTTAGCGGTTGTATCGGGCTGGTCGGGTTCATCGGGTTTAACGGGTTCACCGGGTTCACCGATTTTTTCATGCTCGTCAATCCTGATCCACCTGCTCTGTCAACCACACCCGCATCAATGAGAATAGCTGGTCGATTTTTAATGGCTTCATAATATAATCAGACGCACCTGCCTCCATACACTTATCACGTTCTCCTTTCATGGCTTTAGCGGTCAGCGCAATAATGGGCAGACTTTCCATCTGCAGGTCATGACGTATCGCCTTCATGGCCTCATAGCCTCCCATCACCGGCATCATGATATCCATGAACACCAAGTCAAAGTCGGCTTGTTCTTGTAAAATTTCAATGGCGCGCTTTCCGTTCTCAGCCACTTGGACCACCACTCCTTTTTTCTCAAGCGTTGTCACAAGCGCATATACATTCCGTCCATCATCCTCAACAAGGAGTACCTTTTTCCCTTTAAACAAGCGTTCATCTGAAGTTTCAGCCTCCGTTCGATCAACGCGCGGCGGTTCTGATTCTTCTATAAATTCCTGTTCCTCGGTCAGCTCACTGGCACTTGCCGCCACTTCCTCCAGCGCCAAGACTTCGAACAAATCATGGCTGACAGGCGCAAGACGGCTCGGTATATATAAGGTGAACGTACTTCCCTTATCTTGCTCGCTTTCGACTTCAAGCAGCCCGCCAAGCAAACGGGTAAATTCCCGGCAAATCGATAACCCCAGCCCCGTCCCGCCATATTGCCTGTTTGTGGTCCCGTCGACCTGTTGGAAGGCATCGAATATAATTTGCTGTTTATCTAATGGAATGCCGATTCCCGTATCAGTGATAGCGATGGACAGCACGACAGCATCCTCTTGCAGGTCAGGCAATTCCGCCACTTTTTCAAGCGGAGCAAATTCAATTCGTACCGTAACGCCGCCTTGTTCCGTAAATTTAAAGGCATTGGATAATAAATTTTTCAAAATTTGCTGCAATCTTTGTCCATCCGTCGAAATGACCGGAGGCACATCTGGATGTGTGATCACATCAAAGGTTAAATTCTTTTTTCGCGCCACTGGCTCAAACAGATTCCTGAGCGTCTGTGGAATTTCTGTTACATTGACTTCGTCTGTCAAAATTTCAATTTTTCCTGCTTCAATTTTTGATAAATCGAGAATATCATCAATCAGCCGCAGCAAATCTCCGCCAGCCGTATGGACAACACCTGCGTATTCTTCTACTTCTGACATGGTTAACTCATCATTATTCTCCATCAGCATTTGCGACAGAATCAGAATGCTATTCAATGGCGTGCGCAGCTCATGAGACATATTTGCAAGAAAATCCGTCTTGTATTGTGAACTCATCTGGAGCTTTCGAGAATAGTCTTCCAATTCATCCTTCGCCTTTTTGAGTTCCAGCGCTCGTTGCTCGGCATATTGCTTCTCCTGCTCCAAATACCCATTGGCCATTTGAAGCTGATCTTGCTGCATTTGCAATTCTTCCGATTGTGCTTGGAGTTCTTCCGATTGCGCCTGAAGTTCTTCTGTTAAAACCTGCGATTCTCCTAGCAGCCTTTCCACTTCCATTCTTCCCGTCACATTGGTAATCGCCGAACCGAACTTGTCTTGGAGCAGGTCGACTAAGGTAAGGTGCTGTGAGAGAAACGGCTGAAGCGCAGCAAGCTCAATCACGGCCTCTACCTTGCCATCTACTAAAATCGGAGCAATTAATAGATTCCTTGGGGAAGAAGCACCTAAGCCAGAGGTGACTTTGATATGTTCCTCGGGCAGTTGGTCAATCAGAAAGATCCGTTTATCGACAGCAGCTTGGCCGATCAGCCCTTCCCCCAATCGGAAACTCGCCCGGGCAGCTCCCTCATCGGCAACCGCGGCATAACATGCCGCTTTGACGTAATAGACTTCGCCCCCTTCATTTTTGCGAAGATATACCACACCAAAAGAAGCTTGAAGTAATGGAGCCAATCTAGAAATAAACGATTGCGTCAATTCGCTAATATCCGTAATCCCTTGATACAATGTTGAGATATCCGCCATACTTTTCTGAATCCAACTCTGTTTCTCCAGACTGCTGAGGAGACTGTTCATGGCCTCCGCAAGCTCCCGGGTTTCGTCACGCGTATTCACTTTCATCCGTGTCGTCAGGTCGACATCCGAATCAGAATCGGTAATTCCTTTAATCGTTTTTACCACTTGATTGATGGTTCGAACGATGGAATTAGACTGTAACAGCGCCGCCGCGATGGTAATGAGTGTTACCAAACCAATCAGCGCGTACAACGTCACTTTTAAATTTTGATTGTTTTGTTTGAGTTGACTGATCCGTCCTGCCATCAGTTTCTTTTCACTGGCCAGAAATGAATCAAACTGGGTGCGGAGCTGGTCGGTTAATCTTTTTCCTGTACTTTTCTTAAAATGCTGGTCTAAGGCCGATTGATTATTGGCTTTTTTAGCATTGATGACATATTCCCCGGAATTAGTCATCCAACTCCTAATCAGCGGTTTTATTTCTTCTAAACTGCGCTGCTGCCTGTTGTTATCCTCTAACAAGGAATGAAGTTTATTGTAGTTATCCAGCCAGTTCCTGCTCCCTAGATTATAAGGCTCCAGGTATTCCTCATCTCCAGTGAGCGCATACCCTCTCATTCCGGTTTCCATGTCGAGAACATTTTTTTGAATTTGGTTCGTTAGATCGTGCACCTCAATATCATGTCCCGATATGAAGTCCACCTCGTTCTGTAAATCGGCCATTCGATTAATCACGATGAGCAAGGATATCACCAAGCAAATCAAGATGGAGAAGTATCCGGTAATAATTTTGGCACGAATGTTGTAGTTGAAGCCTTTTATTGTAATCCCCTCCTGACAAAAGTGGTCTATTAAAATATCCTTATTCTACCATAGCTCTATATTTATTTGAGATTGAAAATTTCTACCTAAATACTTTTTATTACCCGAATCTATTATTCTTGAAACCTCTTTGGAAAAAATTTTTTCCAAGGTTTCAACCGATAAAGTCCAGGGTAAGGAATAAATATCAACACTATTCCAACAAACGGAGGTAATAAACATGGCAAAAGCAAAAGAGAAGAACAACTTAGTAACAGAGACTCTTAACACACAGGTCGCTAATTTTTCCGTGCTTTATATGAAACTGCACCACTACCACTGGTATGTTAAAGGAGAGAATTTCTTCACGCTGCACCCCAAATTTGAAGAACTGTATAAGGAAGCGGCGCTGCATCTTGATACCATCGCGGAACGAATGTTGTCGCTTGGAGCATTGCCAACGGCGACATTGAAGGAGCAATTACAAATCTCTTCCATCAAGGAAGGCGAGGGCGACGAAAATGCGGAGGGAATGATCAAGAGTCTAGCTGATGACTTTAACACTGTCTGCACTGAGCTTACAGAGGGAATCACCCTTGCCGAGGACAACGAAGACCAACCGACAGCAGATCTGTTCATAGCCGTTCGCACATCCTTGGAAAAGCATAGATGGATGCTCGAAGCATATTTGGCGGAGTAGAATTCGACGGGGGGACGGGGAATTGTTCCCGTCCTCTTTTAAAAAGCGGGTTGGATGGGCAGCACAATTAATGGCTAATTGTTCCCTTCTCCTTCTAAAAAACAGGCGGCCGGGCATGATTAGTACCTATTTGTTCCCATCGCCTTCAAAAAAATAGGCGAGCAGTCACCATTAGTACCTATTTGTTCCCGTCACCTTCAAAAAGAAAGGCTCGCGGGCACCATTAGTACCTATTTGTTCCCGTCATCTCCTAAAAACAGGCTCACGGGCACGATTAGAACGCCCCCTTCACAACCAGCACGCTGCCTTTTCCTCAGCAACAATTTTTCCAGCAAAACCCGACCCACCAATTAGTAAACAGGGTGCCAGCTCTTCCGCTGACACCCTTGTATTTGTTAGCCATTCGTCGAAATCATCACCAAGCAAAGGTCGTCCTTCGGGGCATTGTGCGGCTCCAGACTTGGCTGCAGCTGGTGAAGAAATGCATCAGGATTGTCGATGTCTTTGGCTTGTAAGGTGCTGATGAGCTTCGCGATCGCATCCTCATAATCCTCCTCCAGCCATTCCGACAGGCCATCGGTAAAGAGCAGCGTCCGCGCACCCCGCTTGTAAGGAATGACGCCTTTGGTTACATCGATTTCTTCAAAAAAACCAAGAGCACAGCACCCATCCGTTAATAGTTTCACCTCATCATCCACGATGGCGATTCCCGCTGGATGACCGGCATTGACGTACTCAATCGTTTGCGTTTCAGTGTCGAGCACTAGGTAAATCGCGGTGAAATAATAGTTAATCAAATGATCAGGCATCTTCAGCTGATACATGCGCCGATTCAGTTCTCTCATGACCCGCTCTGGATCACACATCCCCGTAATCGTATCCTTCAATGCCGAATATATGTACATACATACGAGTGAGGATGAAATTCCATGCCCCATCATATCAAGCAAAATCACGCCATACCGATGTTCGCTGATTGGATACCAGGCATACAAGTCTCCAGCCAGCTCAAAGGAAGGCTTATAGATAGCCGAAATCGTTACATCCTCTTCTTCGATCGGATCACTTAGGATGCTTCCTTGCACCTGCTTCGCCAGGTCCAACTCATATTGGAGCCGTTTATCCCGTTCCTTCCGTAAGTCCTTCTCTTGCTTTAATCGAAGGACGGAACGCATCCGCGCCAGCAGCTCCACTTTATTAATGGGTTTCAGGACATAATCAAGGGCACCTGCATCCATCGCCTCAGCCATTTTGTTGGAATCTCCCATGGCTGTAACGAAGATGATTGGCAGGTCAGCATACCTCTCATCCGCAAGAACCTTTCTGCATGCTTCCATTCCGTCTATTTCCGGCATCATCAAGTCCATTAGAATTAAATCGAACGGAACCTCCTCGGCATTTACCTCATCCAGCTGCAAACATTGATATAACTCCTTGGCAGATGTCAGCAGAACCAACCGATTATAACCAGCCTTCCGCAGAATTTTCTCGATAATCATCAGATTAGTTTGATTATCGTCAACCACCGCAATTTTCATGGCCATAGCGATTCCCCCTTTCCCAAGCGTCAGTTCATTTACCTGGTGCCTGACACCAGTTATCTACTTTGCGGTGTCAGGCACCAGGTATCCTATCAAGCATCGTTGACTCCTTGATAGGTGTCACACAAGAGTGCCTTTCGTAACTTCTCGATCGCCTTTTTTTGTAGACGGGACACATGCATCTGCGAAATCCCCAAAAGCTCTCCGGTTTCCCTTTGACTTTTATTTGCTACAAACGTGAATTGGATAATTTCCTTTTCTCGCTCTGATAGAACATGCATCGCACTCTCGAGCAAGAGCTTTTGGTCGACCTTTTCGAAGCCCTCATCGTCGGATCCGACAATGTCCAAGGTCGTCGACGTGCTCCCATCTGAACCCGTTTCAATACTTTGATCGACAGACGCTGTTTGATAACTTTTCCCCATCTCCATCGCTTCCAATACTTCCTCTTCGGAGATCTCTAAATAATCCGCGATTTCCTCGACCTTCGGTGAACGCTGATATTGATTGGTCAGCTCGTCTGCCACCGTTCTAACCTTTGGCCATAAATCTTTGATCCGTCTCGGTACCTGGACACTCCATGTTTTATCCCTGAGAAACCGTTTAATTTCCCCAATAACGGTTGGAATTAAATACGACTCGAAGGGATTTCCCATGCCTGGGTCAAATCTTCTGATTGCCGCCAACAACCCAATCATCCCTACTTGCACAAGGTCCTCATGAAACGATTTCCCTTTTGAATATTTTCGCGCAAGACTTGCGACAAGGGCCGTGTAATGTTCGACTAAAATGGTTTGCGAAAGCGGGCATTCGTTCTGCTGAAACTCGACGATCAGGGCGTCAATCTCTTCCCTAGTTCGTTTCTTGGGTTGAGATGGTTGTGTCATGATTTTCACGCTCCCCACTTAGATACTTCACCATGAAAACCGTCACCCCGGAATGATTCGCCACACTCACTTCATCCATCAGCGTTTCAATTAAATATAGTCCTAACCCTCCCTCTGCCAGCTGCTCCACTGTACTTGCTTCCGTGTAGGGGCCTAGTTCATTTTTCTTCTGGGTAAAATTAAAGCTCTTTCCACTATCAGATACCATCGTTTCTAACTTGTCCTCATAAATCCCAAACCCGATAATTACCTCTCCGCCTTCGTCTTTGGGATAGGCGTGATGGACAGCATTCGTACAAGCTTCACTTACCGCGATCTTAAGATCTTCAATTTCCTCATATGTAAAACCCATCCGGCTGGCAATTCCCGATAATGTCAATCGAATCACGCCCACATACTCCGGCTTGGCAGGAATTTTCATCTCGATATAATCCATCACTTGGCTCATCGTCTCCCCTCCTCAGTCGTAGCAGAAATGTTCATGACCTTACTTAGGCCAGTAATTTCAAACAGCCTCTTTAGTCGATCCGATAATTGAATCAGCTTTAATTCGCCGCCCTTTTCCTTTAGCTGTTTGAATAAACCTACAAACACCCCCAGACCGGTACTATCTAAATAGGACACATCCTGTAGATTAACGGTAATCGACTTATTTCCCTCTTCTGCCAGCGCCAATAATTCCTCTCTAAGCTTTGGTGCCGTGTACGCATCAATTTCCCCCGCCACAAGCACCACGATTTCCTCATCACGTTGTTGTTTATCTATGGTTATATTCATTCTCATCATCACCCCTGAAAGATTTATAGTGTATATACCCCTATTTTCAAAGTCTAAACCTTCCTTTATAAAAAAATTCTATTAAACTAGGCTGTTTGTGGTGGTGTCAGGCACCATGTGAAGAATTCACATGGTGCCTGACACCAGTTCTAGTCCCAATATTATACCAAAATATTCAAATTAGACGAATCGACCTATCTACCTGTTAGGTTTCATTTTTTAAGTAATGGGGTATGACAGGATTACAAAGGAGAGGTGTTCACATGGAGACTAAAAAAAGAGAATTAAAGGAGAAAGTCGAGAAGTCCAACAATAGTTCGATGGCACAGAATCTAGAGGAAATAAAGAAGCTCGGCAAGGAAATGGAGGAGGAGAAAACCGGTACGGAGCTGAAGAAGGAAGAAAAGCAAACACCCGATCCGCAGCAATAGCGGCCCATAAGACGCAACGGCCCTTTCACAGGGTCGTTATTTTTATGAAAAGAACCGGCTGCCCTTGGGCAAGCCGAATCATTACTTAAAATAGGAATCTTTCTTTTTTCCTTTTAACAGATCGCCTGTCCAGCCTTTAAACTTTAAATAGCCATAGAGCAGGAGCGTCGAGATCACGATAATAATGGCCGAAAGAGGATAGCCGTACCGCCATTCGAGTTCAGGCATCTGCTTGAAATTCATTCCCCATAAAGCCCCAAATGCCATAATCGGGGTAAACAGGATCGTGATCACTGTTAAGGTTTTCATAATTTCATTGCCGCGATGGGAAGAAATGACCTCTTCTAAATTGATAATCGAATCCAGCTCATGCTCGTACTCGTTGAGCAGGGCGGTCATTCGTTCAATCCGTTTAACAAGAAGCGTAAAAATCTCCTCTCTGCTTACTTCATTCAGTTTCACTTCCTCAATTCCTATTTTTAACTCGTTAATCGGAATCAATAGACTCTTCCAGACCAGCAGCTCATGCCTTCGCATATAAATTTCTTCAAGAATGCTCGTTCCATTCCGCTTTCGGATACTCCAGATCAGTGTTTTCAGCGCTTCTTCGAATTGATCGATTTCAACTAACATTTCATGCATCAGTTCGCCTAGGAGCATAAAAAATCCATCAACCGCGTTTTCAGCTTTCTTTATTTGCTTAAAAAGCGGTTCAGGACGGATATGCTTTAAGTTGGAAAAATTAAGATCAACCGTAATCAGCTGCTCCTCTGTTACATAATAATGGAAAATTTTGTAGTCCCCTTCCTCTTCAAAATTTTGCTTATAAATAAGCGAACCCGTCACTACCTTTTCCCCTGAATCAAGAAGCTTAATCCTTAGGGAATTAGTTTTATTCTTGCGCACTTGATTCAGCCATTCGTTACATCCAGAACGATTTTGTTTGAAAATTGGTTGGATGCGCTCATCCTCATCTTTCTTAACTTGATACCATTTCCAATCGATAGCCATCGGATCTCCTTTCACAAAGGTTTTCTACCTATATCCCCCAATCCGGAACTAATGAAACTTCGGAAATATGGTTTGAGAGAAACGGAAGCGGGTATTACAACTAGAAATAGAACTTTTTTAAAAGTGCTATTTTAAGAGAATCTAATAGGAGGTTTTAATATGAAACGTATGGTACCTGTTACATCGATTATTGTCGCCGCTGGAATGGGAGCTTCGGCCGCAATGTGGCTATCATCTAAACCGAACCGATTAAAAGCGGAAAGTGTACTGAGAGACTGGAAACGAAAGATTAAACCTACCCCGTTTGATAAAAGTGAAGAACTCCCGATAGAAAAAGGAGGACATCCACACCCGCGTGATTTAGAGGATAATAACATGGTCAGTGAAGGGGCCATGTATTCCGTTCAATTTTATAATGAGAAGATGCAGTGATAAAACAGTTGGGGCAGGTGACTACCCCAACTAATTTTTTGAGGTGGCTGGTTGGATGAATTTACTTTTTTTACTCGTCTATTTCATCATCATTACAGCGGTTATCGAAATTTACGTTGTTTTATTTCGATTAACGGGGCTCAATTTAAAGGTGTCAAGGTTTCAGGTAATTTCGTTAATGACCGGCACGGGCTTTACAACGGAGGAATCGGAGCTTATTTTAGGCCACCCGATTCGCCGGAAACTCGCTACATTCCTGATCTTGTTTGGGGCCTTCTCCCTTGCCGTCATTATTTCAACAATCAGTAATTTCCTTTCGGACGACCTACGGATGATTCATATTTTTTACATTGCAGGCGGCGTCATGCTTGTTTTTGGCGTATTAAAACTCGCCTGCATTCAAAACCTGTTATCAAAATTATTTCATAGAGAGATGAAGCAGCAGATGGAACTCGGCGATTTGCCGATTCGGGACGTGTTTTTAACGGAAAAGAACGATTTTCTGCTCAATCTGCATATCTATACCGACTCTTTGCTTGTCTATAAAACAATTAACCAGCTGTTTAATGACCAAGAGCGGCCAGAGTTTATCGTGCTTTTTATTAAAAGAGGTCAATCGAAAATACGGTGCAATATCTACAACGAAAAATTACAGGAAGGGGATCAGCTGCTTTTATATGGAGATAAAGAGGCCATAAACAAGCTCTTTCAACATGATATTCGAATCATGAAGAAAAAGCTGAAGAATCAGCAACCACCGACTGCATTTACTGGCGGATGATGGTCAGTTACTGGCGGATGATGGTCAGTTACTGGCGGATGGCGGTCGATTACTGGCGGATGGCGGTCGATTACTGGCTCATGGCCGCCGTTTACTGGCGGAGCGGCCAGTTTCTGGCGCATAACCACCGTTTACTGGCGCATAGCCGCCACTTACTGGCGGATAGCACAAATTTACTGGCGCATAACCACTTTTTACTGGCGAAGTAGCCAAAACCACGAAAAAAAGCCTCGAGTCTCGAGGCTTCTTCACGTTAAATCTTTTTCACTTCCACATTCAAAATATGATACCCCTTACTGGCAATGGCCTGGAACACGTACCCTTCTGATTCCACTTTACTGCCGATTGGCGCATTAGAGTTTTGCGTCAGGTACCAGCCGCCGATGGTATCAATACCCGGATCGGCTAGGTTGACCCCTAGTAAATCGTTCACGTCCTCAAGTAATAATTTCCCATCGACAACATAATGGTTCTCCTTGATCTTTTGAATCTCGGCCACTTCATCGGCATCGAACTCATCACGCACCTCGCCAACAATTTCCTCTATAATGTCCTCCACCGTAACCAAACCCGAGGTCCCGCCGTATTCATCCATAAGAATGGCCATATGTGTCCGTTCAATTTGCATTTTCACCAGTAAGTCATGTATGGGAGTGGTTTCCATCACATGAATCACGGGACTGATAAAGGAACTTACCTGCAACTCATCCAGATTATCTGTATGCAACATAAACGACGTTAACAGCGATTTCACGTTAATAATGCCGATTATGTGATCCTTATCCCCGTCCATAACCGGATAGCGGGTAAAATTTTCATCCCTCACCCTTTTTAAGAACTCATCCACCGTCGCGTCCATCGGCAGGCTGCTTATCTCGGGCCGCGGCACCATAATTTCCTTTGCCACTCTCTCATCAAATTCAAAAATATTGTTCACATAGCGTAATTCATTCTGATTGATCTCACCACTTTTATAGCTTTCTGACAAGAGAATTCGCAGCTCTTCTTCAGAATGAGCTCCTTCGTGTTCCGATGAATGCTTTACGCCAAACATCCCCGTTAGCAGCCGGGCTGAACCATTTAAGAGCCAAATAAAGGGAAACATGATTTTGTTAAACCAGATAATTGGTACAGCGAAGAAAAGCGTAATCGCCTCAGCTTTTTGAATCGCTACCGTTTTCGGTGCCAATTCCCCTGCCACTACATGGAAAAAGGTAACCAACACAAAGGCCAAACTAACCGATAAAATATGTGTCACGGATTGATTGAGGTCTAGTGCCGCTAGGAATGGGTGCAATAGTTTTTCTACGGTCGGTTCACCCAACCAACCCAGGCCCAGTGCGGTCACGGTTATCCCTAGTTGACAGGCAGATAAATATTCATCCAGATGGGTGACCACCCTTTTCGCCGAAACAGCCCCCTTCTTCCCTTCCGCAATTAACTGATCTATTCTCGATGGACGGACTTTAACCATCGCAAATTCGACCGCAACGAAAAATCCGGTTAGTGCGATTAATACCGCAATTAAGAGTAAATGGATGATCGTCAAGAGAAGCTTCACTCCCTCTCTTTTTTTAAAAAATAACAATCCGAAGAGTTTCGGATTGTTATCCATCTTTTATTCGATTATTTTCTTGTCTAACTTATTATCTAGCCTATCAAGATATTTGCTGGCGAATTCCTTTCCTCCGAGACCAAATGCCAGCCCAAATGCTAAGGCTGCTCCCCCTAAGACGAGAATAAAGGCAGCATTAACAATCGAATGGGCAACTCCAAGCTGGTCTAATGCCATAAAGACGGTGATCGCGAAGACCGCATATTTCCCTACAGCGGCTAGTGTCCGGGAGTAGCTGTTCTTTAACACATTTTGTAAAATACGCTCGACTAAGTGACCTACATACAAACCAATTCCTAAAATCACAAGTGCAGCCAGTAACATCGGTAAATAGGCAATCACGCCTGTTGCTAGAGTGACTAAGAACTCTAGGTGAACAATTTGTAATGCTTCCACTGTAAATAATAGGACAATTACAATTTTTGCAATCATACCCACAATTTGCGAGAGATTATACTTGGATTGCTCTGGATTTAACGACCCAATACCCATATGGTGAAAGATGTTGTTAAATCGTAAACGCCACAGCATTTGCGACACCATTTTTTCAACCCATCTACCAATCCATAAGCCTGCTAAGATTAAGATAACCGCGACGGCGATGTTTGGAATGAGCGTGAGCACATGATGAAGCATTGAAATGGCCGGGTCAGAAATTCCCTTTAGATCAAGCTTTTCTAGCGCTGTAATAACCGTAGGAATTAAGATTAAGATAAACGCAATGTTCCCAATCATACTCGAAAGACTGGTTCCCTCTCCTGCCGTGTTTAGACCGAAACGTTGACCAAGCCGCTCCGTACCGACGCTGCTTAAAAAGTTTGTTAGAATATCACGGACCATTTTTGCAATCAGCCAGCCGACAAACACAATCAGGGCCGCAGCAAATAACTTAGGGATAAAGGTTAGCAAGGTTGATAGGGTGTTAGCGAAAGGTTCTGATACGCCTTCTATTTGCAGTGCATCCAATACCCCCGGTAAAAATAGTAAGAACACAAAGTAGAAAAGCACTTTGCCGATACTGTTAACCTTACGTACGGCCTCCGCTTCATTATTTGCCATCTTCCATTTTACTAAGAGACGTTCTCCATGAATCATGGCTGTCCCTTTTTTAAACAAGAGGCGCAGCAGCGAGGCAACTCCCCATGCAAGCAATAAAATCAGGGCCGCTTTTAGAACATTAGGAACCGCGGCCGTAATCGTCGATAACATTTCCACAAGCGGTGTGGCAATGAAGCTTAAGTTCAGCATATTGAAAAAGATAATCCAGACAAACACGAGTAAAATATAATACACGATTTTTCCGATTATCACTTCAGATGAGTATTTCCTCTTTCCTAGGTTGGAAAACAGCCGGTCATCAAAGCTCGTTTTCTTTAAAAGGGACTCTACACCTTTTCCAATAAACTTTGCGATGAGCCAGCCAACCAATAATACCAATAGAGTAAACAGCAAGGTTGGCAGCTGTTGAAAATATGAGTACCAGCCATTCATCATGTGATCCATCTCCATCCTATCAAACTCCTTTTCGTGATTTTTCAGTTTTTCTATAGGATATATAACCTGTATTAATGAATCGAAACCTAGTTTTTAAAAATAATATTTTTTCAAAAAAATCATTTAATAGTAGGAACACAACGGAAGGCCCTCTTAGGAAAAAATGAGGTTTCAAGTCCTTATCAGCGGGAATATAACCAATATGCAAGGCAGACTTGCACTTCTAAACAGTTCAATTAGAAGGAGGAGCTACCAATGCAAATTAATTGGAAGAAACGATTACTAGTTGGCGGATTAGCTGTATCGCTGACATTCGGCGGGTTAGCTGGATGTGGCGATGGGGTCGACCAGGATAACGGGATCAGTGATGGACAACAAAAAGATGCAGTAGACACTGATACGAAAAAGGAAGCCAACGCAACAATGGACGATGCAAAGCAGAATATTGAAGAAGCAGTGAATAATGTGGAGGAAAAATTAAAAGAGGACGGTGTTGGTGATGGAGTAGATCAAGATAATGGCGTTAGCGATGGCGAAAAGAAAGATGAATTAGATAACTAATATTAGGAGGCTAAATAATATGAATAAAGATAAATTTTCAGGCAGTGTTGACCAAGTGAAAGGTGAAGCGAAAGAGCAATGGGGCCGCTTAACAGATGATGATTCAAAGGTGGTAGAAGGCAAAGTCGATAAAGCCAAAGGTAAAGTAAAAGAAGGCGTAGGCGAAGTGAAAGATAAACTATCAAAATAGCATTTATCCAACCTATTAAATTAGAGGAGGAGAAAAAATGGACAAGCACGGGAAGAATATTGTAGGTGTGTATCAATCAGAACAAGAGGCGATTGCCGCCATAGAGGACCTGATAAAATGGGGATACGATAAGTCGGAAATCAGTGTAATTGGTAAGGACCACAATCACGTAGATACAATCACCGAAGAAACGGGTACTGTAGTTGAAGACACAGCTGCCACTGGCGCGCTAACAGGTGGTGCAATTGGTGGTGCAACCGGATTATTAGCCGGACTTGGCGCTCTAGCCATCCCAGGTATTGGCCCAATTGTCGCCGCAGGTCCTATCGCATCAAGCATCTTGGGAGCCATAACAGGAGCTGGTGTAGGCGGACTAGCAGGCGCACTGATCGGCCTTGGAATTCCAGACGATGACGCCAAATATTATCAAGAGTCGGTTGAAGAAGGAAAAATTCTCGTCCTGGTTAATAAACGAGATCACTCTGATAAGGATATGGTGCAAGAGGCTCCAATAGATGTGGAACCAACACCTGATAAAGAAGAATCACGATATGACACCATTCGAGATCGAAATCCAGCCTTGAATACCAAGTTCTAATACACAAGCTGCAGCAACGATTATGTTGTTTGCAGCTTTTTGGCATTAGTGGGTACTGCAATCTAGGGTTTTCCAATTTATATCCAGCAAATGTCGTAAGTTTCGCAAAATGTGTCATAAGTGTCCAGAAATAGGTTATTAGTTCTCAAAATGATGTAATAAGTCTCCCAAAATATGTGATAAGTTCTCAAAATGTGTCATAAGTGTCCAGAAATAGGTTATTAGTTCTCAAAATGATGTAATAAGTCTCCCAAAATATGTGATAAGTTCTCAAAATGATGTAATATGCACCTTTTAAAAGCCAATAAAAAAAGAAGAGGCTCCCCCAGCCTCTCCTTTTTCATGTATGAATACCCCTTTAATTTAACAGGATGCTTCCCCCAAAGCATCCTGCTTTTCCGACCGCGCCTAACCTAACTGAAAAAGTCCGATAGGTTATTCAGGTTGTTTTGCATAAAGTCTAACGCAAAATTCGGCATTACACCAAATAATATGGAACCGACAACTGCAACCACCAACACGATTAAAATCCCCGCTGGAATCTTAAACTTGCTGTCGTCACTCGCCGGACGGAAAAACATTTGTGTCATCACACCAAAGTAATAGAAGTACGAAACCACCGTCGTCGCAATCATCACTGAAGCGAGCACATAATGTGGTGTCTGACCAGCAAATGCGCCGATAAAAATGTTTAATTTTCCAATGAACCCGGCTGTGCCCGGGAAACCTGCCAGCGATACAAGCAAGATCCCCATAACGACCGCAAGCACAGGTGAACGGCGGTACAAGCCAGCAAAATCAGCAATCTTCGCTGAACCTGATTTTTCGGTAACGACCTGGATGATGGCAAACGCACCCATGTTCATGAGTAAGTAAGCGAGCAGATAAAACCAAATCGAGTAAAAGATGTTCGAGTTCAGTGTAGTTAGTGCCACGAGAATGTAACCGGCATGTGCGATACTAGAATACGCAAACATCCGTTTAATGTTCGACTGCTTCAATGCCACGACGTTCCCGATAATCATCGTTACTCCAGCGATCAAGGCCAAGTAATCCTGCATTTGAATCAGGATTGGCTTTTCTGGACCTTCGACCGATGCAGCGGCGAGAAAGACGGTTAATAAAATCCGAAGTACAATCACAAAACCAGCTGTTTTTGAAACAACACTTAGAAATGCCGTCACCGGTGTTGGCGCACCCTGGTAGACGTCAGGTGCCCACATATGGAATGGAGCTGCCCCCAATTTAAACGCTAACCCCACAAGTACCATTAAAAATGCCAATGTTAACAGGTAAGCCTGTTGGCCATCTGACACCTGCGTCAAGGTAGTGGCAATCTTCACTAAGTTGGTTGAGCCGGTTAATCCATAGATATAGCTCATCCCAAACAACGTGATCGCTGTGGAAATTCCGCCATTGATGACGTATTTCATCGCAGATTCGTTCGACTCTAAATGATACTTGCGTATCCCCGCTAAAATATAAGAAGAAACAGTTAACAATTCCAAGCCGATGAACAGCGTAATTAAATCGCCGCTCGATGTCATAATCATGCCGCCGAGCAAGGCAGATAAGAACAAATAATAAAACTCGCCGCGATATTCCTCTAAACCATCCTTGGCTGGGTAGCTGACGGCCAAAAGCATAACCAGACCTGCCCCTACTAGCAGTAATAATTTAAAGCCCATCGCAAAACTATCTAAGCGGAATGAATCGTCCAAAATCGACCTCACAGGTCCGCCCACTAAACTAAGCACGGACACGGTTGCAGCGATAATGGCAACAATTCCGATCCAGCCGAGAACTCTTCGGTCTTGATTTTTCGGCATAAATAAATCTAAAAGTGTAAGAAGTGCGGATACACCAAGGATGATGAACTCTGGTGTCATGGCACTCCAATGAAATTGCTGCAAGGTATCAAGACTCATCCTTCATCACCCTCCTATCCCTAGCATGATGGTTTCAAGTGTAGTTTTTAATGGCGCGCTTAGGACACTTGGGTAAACACCAATTACTACGATTAACAGCATAAGTACCAGCACAGGCACGAATTCGACGCCCTTCAAATCAAGGATGCCTGTAAATTCACGGTGCGCCTTGCCGTATGTGATTCCTAAAACCGCGCGAAGCAAGTAAGCCGCCGTCATAATAATGCCGAGCGTACCTACCGCTGCAATCACCGGCATTTCTTTGAATAGACCGAGGAAGGCCATAAACTCACTGATAAATCCAGACATCCCTGGCAAGCCAAGCGACGCCATCCCGCCAGCCAACAAGAAGCCAGCTGCAATCGGCATGCCCTTCGCCATTCCGCCGAGATTTTCGATAAGTGACGTATCGGTGCGTTCGTACAGGACGCCGACCAAGAAGAACAACAGCGCGGAAATCAATCCGTGCGAAATCACTTGGAAAATCGCCCCTTGAATCCCGGCCTCATTCATGGCAGCCAGTCCGATTAGCACAATTCCCATATGGGAAATCGATGAATAAGCTAAAACCATTTTAAAATCTGTTTGAATGAACGCTAGATACGCCCCGTAGAGAAGATTAATCACTCCTAGGATGGCAATCAGCGTCGCAAGAGTCCCGAATTGCCCGGGAAAAATGCCCATTCCAAAACGAATTAATCCGTACGCACCTATTTTCAAAAGAATCCCTGAGTGAATCATAACCACGGATGGCGGTGCTTGAACGTGGACTTTTAACATCCAGCTGTGTAATGGGAATATCGGCAATTTGACGCCAAACGCTAGCAAGAAGCCAATGAATAAGCCCATTTTCAGATCGCTAGAAAGCGGTGCTTTTGGATTCGCCATTAATTCGGTTAAATAGTTAATATTGGTTGATCCTGTTTTTGCAAAAAGAATCATAATCACAATTAATAGAATCGCAGAACCTAGTCCATTATAAATTAAGAAACTGTAGGCTGCTTTTTCTTTTTCAAAATAACCCCATTTTCCGATTAAGAAGAAGGTCGGAATGAGCGTGATTTCAAAGAAGATGAAGAACAGAATTAAGTTTTCGGCCGTAAACACGCCAAGCATTCCTATCTCTAGGAGCAGGAACAGCATAAAATAGCCCTTCCATTCTTTCTTCACAAACTTTGCTGCGGCAATCGCCGATAGCGTCGCAACTACCGCTGTCAGGACAACGAGCAGAAGCTGAAAACCGCTTAAGCCAAGTTCATAGTAAACGGAAAAATATGGTTCAGGTGCATTGATCCCATGGAATTGGATCCATTTGGCTGTAACCGCAAAGTCGGCTAGATCCTTACCAAATTGAAAATGAAGGTAAGCAGCCAGGGCAAGCAGCAAGGCCGGCAATGTCGCTAGAAAGCCGACCGCTTTGATTGGTTTTTCTGCCGTTTTCGGCATAAACGCTAAAAGCACGATACCTAGTAAAGGGGAGAATACTAGGAGTGAAAGAACAGATGTTAAATTCATCGTAAGTACCCCCCTGTTAATGCAAAGATGACGACGAGAACCGCGAGTCCGACAAAGGCCACCGCACCGTACGTTTGAACCTGTCCGGATTGCAGTTTCGACCCTGCGGCGCCAAGTCCTTGAACAATTCCGACCACGCCTTTGACGAGCCCTTCAACAAGGAACACATCAATGAAACGTAAGAAGTAGCTGACACCTTTTGTGAAGGCTACCACTGTCAGTTGATAAAACTCGTCAACGTAATACTTGTTTAATAAAATCGTATGCAGCGTATCGCCCGATCCGCTTAACCAGTCGCGGGCGATGGAACGCTTGTTGTACATCAAGTAGGCAAGGAAAATTCCTGCTAAGGAAACGACCGTTGCTGCAATCATAATCCAAGCTGGCCCTTCCACGTGGCCTTGGTGTGCCAACGCTTCGTTGCCATCAACGAGCCAATCGCCGAGGAATGTACCGAACCAAGGTGTATTGACGTAACCAGCGATAATGGCTAAAACGCCAAGAACGACCATTGGTAAGGTCATATTGGATGGCGATTCATGGACATGCTGTTGGTTGCCGCGTGCTTTTCCCGTAAAGACTAGGAAGAACAAGCGGAACATATAGAATGCTGTCATGAAGGCCGCCGCAAGGGCTAAGAAAAAGAGAACTGGATGTCCGCCTTCCCATGCCGCAACTAAAATTTCATCTTTTGAGAAGAATCCGGAAAGCCCTGGGACACCGCTGATTGCCAGTGTTCCAATTAGGAATAGCGGTCCAGTAAGCTTGAGCTTTTTCCAAAGTCCGCCCATTTCTTCGATGTTCTGAGTATGTACCGCGTGAATGACAGAACCAGCTGCCAAGAACAGAAGCGCCTTGAAGAAGGCATGTGTCATCAAGTGGAATACCCCCGCCACATAGCCCGCAGATCCTAGGGCCAGCATCATGTAGCCAAGCTGTGAAACCGTTGAATACGCAAGTACCCGTTTGATATCGGTTTGCACAAGACCAATGCTTGCGGCGAAAATTGCCGTAAATGCACCAATCACAGCGATCGTAAGGAGTGCCGTATGGCTCGCCTCAAACAATGGAAATAGTGCCGCAACCAAGTAAACCCCAGCCGCAACCATCGTCGCCGCGTGGATTAACGCCGACACTGGCGTTGGACCTTCCATCGCATCCGGAAGCCACGTGTGGAGCGGGAACTGACCTGACTTACCAACCGCTCCAATGAAAATTAGGATTGCGGTTAAGGTAATCATGGTGCCTGACACCGCACCGGCATCAACCGCCGCGAAAATTTCACTATATTCAAAGCTTTTGGTTTCCCAGAATAGCAGAATCATGCCGATAAATAAGCCTACATCCCCGATCCGGGTCATGATGAATGCCTTTTTAGCTGCAGCTTTGGCTTCGTCTTTGTAAAAATAAAAACCGATTAATAGGAAGGAACCGACACCGACAAGTTCCCAGAAAATATAAGTTTGCAGCAGGTTAGGCGATATAACTAGGCCAAGCATTGCAAACGTAAATAATCCTAAATAGGCATAGAATACCGGAAACCGCTCGTCTCCTTGCATATAACCTTTGGAGTAGGTATGTACCAAGAAACTTACGAGCGATACGATAAACAGCATTAATGCATTTAATTGATTCACTTCAAAGCCCGCTGTTAGATGCATATCTCCTATCGTGAGCCAGTCGAATTTCGTGACATAGGTCGGCTCTTTGAAGCGCTCGAATAAAACCAAAATCGAGTAGACAAGTGATGCCAGCGTGAGAAGAATCCCCACATAGGCACTTGCTTCCTTCAGTCGCTTCCCGAAAAGAAGAAGGATCAAAAACGATAATAGCGGGAAAAGCGGTATGAGCCATGCATTCTCCATCATTATCACTATCCCCTTTCGAATGATACAAACATCATCATTCGAATTTTGTTGAAAGACAATTTCTTGTGTCTAGTTTTTCATTGTGTCCATTTCATCGATGTTGACGGTTTTTCTAGCGCGGTAAAGCGAAATTAAGATTGCTAAACCAACGGCTGCTTCCGCTGCTGCCACGCTGATGGCGAACAGAGCGAAGATTTGGCCCGTGATCGACGGCGCCATTCCATATTTGCTGAAGGTAACAAGATTAATATTCACGGCATTCAGCATTAATTCAATCGAGATCAGGACGATTACGGTATTTCTTTTTGTCAGTGCACCGTATAAACCGATGCAAAACAAAATGAGTGCTAGTGCCAGGAAGGCTGAAGCGGGAACGGAACTCATTTATCATCCGCCTCCTTCTTCTCGTTTTTCGCTAAGATAATCGAACCAACTAGGGCGACTAATAGTAAAACAGACGTTAACTCAAATGGAATGATGTATTTTGAGTAAAGTGCTTTACCAATTTGCATCGTGTTATTTTCATGCAATGTGGTCGGAACCTGTTCGATATTGAAATCGTAAATCCCAAGATAAACGGCAAACGCAAAGCCGACAATCCCTAAGAAAACAAGGATTTTTCTCCATTTGCCTGTTTTCGGTTCATGTTCATCATTATGCTTCGTTAACATGATTCCAAATAGCATAATAATTGTAATGGCACCGGAATAGATTAAGATTTGCACTGCGGCCACAAATTCAGCGGACAGGACTACGTAAATACCAGCGATTGCTACAAAGGTGAAGATCAGTGAAACGACCATATGCACAACCTTGGTAAGGTTTAAAAGCAGCACACCGCCGATAATGGCAACAAGTGCGAGCCCCATAAATGCGAGGAATTCCCCCGAAATGGTCATGGTTTATTCACCTGCCGTATGTTTTCATCGTTTTCATCTAACCATTCTAGGTTTTTAAATAACATGTCACGGCTGTATTCAGCGAGCTCGAAGTTATTGGTCATGATGATTGCTTCTGTCGGGCATACCTCCGTACAAAGGTCACAAAGGATGCAAATTTCAAAGTTGATATCATAGGTATCAATGATTTTCCCTTTTTTCGCAGGGTCCGGATGCTTTTTACCCGTTAAATTAATACAATCCGTCGGGCAGATATTCATGCACTGATTACACACAATACACTTCTCCGGATAAAACTTTTGAATCCCGCGGAACCGGTCTGGCAGTGGAATCGGCTTATTTGGATAATCATAAGTAACCTTTTCGCGCGTCAAGTTCTTAAGGGTATATTTCAAGCCTTTTGCTAATCCAAGCACGTTTTTCACCCCTTTTACATTTTAAAGATTGTTATTGGTGTCAGGCACCATTTATGGTGTTGCCATCATTTCTACTGTCTACACCTTGCTTGGTGTCAGGCACCAGTAAAGCCCATTAAAAGAATAGTGACTTAATTAATGCAGTTAAGAATATATTCGCTAGTGCGATTGGCAGGAGGACTTTCCAGCCGAATTCCATGAGTTTGTCGGCGCGGAAACGCGGTAAGGTGGCCCGCAGCCAAATATAAACAAAGACAACGACGCTGAATTTAACCGCGAACCAGACTGCACCTGGGATAAAGTCCAAGAAACTGAATGGCGCCAGCCAGCCGCCAAGGAAGACGACGGTAATCAAGGCAGACATTGCGAATAAATACACATATTCTGCGAGCATAAAGAAGGCCCAGCGGAATCCAGTATATTCGACGTGGTATCCAGCAACAAGTTCGTTTTCCGACTCCGGCAAGTCAAATGGTGTCCGGTTTAATTCGGCAATCGAAGCAATAAAAAAGATGATAAAGCCAATTGGCTGTAAAAGAATGAACCAGCCATGCTTTTGTGCTTCGACCATATCATTTAGATTTAAGCTTCCTGTTAACAGGATGACACCTAATACCGACATAACTAACGGGATTTCGTAGGAAATCATCTGGGCAGATGCACGCATGCCTCCTAAAAGGGCGTACTTGTTATTCGAGGCCCAGCCGCCAAGCAGCATACCGAAGGTGGTTAATCCACTCACTGCGATATAGTAAAGTAATCCAACACCGATATCAGCGAACTGAAAGGCATCCGTGAACGGCATCGTGGCCAGCACCATAAACGAAGGTGCGAAGGCAATGACCGGCGCAATGATAAATAATGGTTTATCAGCTGCTTTCGGAATGATGTCCTCTTTTAGTAACAGCTTGAGAACGTCAGCAACGGTTTGCAAGAGTCCCCATTTACCGCCGACCTGGTTTGGACCATGACGCAGCTGCATGTAACCCAAGACTTTCCGCTCTGCTAAAATTCCGTAGGTAACGAATCCTAATACAATTAAAAGCAAGACAGCGCCGAGTAAAAAGAAAATTCCAAAGTTAGCCCAACCCGGACTTGACTGGAGCAATTCTTCTATCATTAGCCGTCAACCTCCCCAAGGACAATATCCACTGCCCCTAAAATAGCGATCATGTTTGCAATATTTTCACCCTTTAATAGTTTCGGGAGAATTTGCAGGTTATAGAAGGACGGTCTTCTAAACTTTAAGCGATACGGCTCTTTTTTACCGTCGCTATAAATATAGCAGCCAATCTCTCCGCGCGGTGATTCAATTCGGACAAAGGCCTCTCCCTTAGGTGCCTTTATGATTTTCGGCACTTTCGCTAAAATTGGTCCTTCGGCTGGGAATTGTTCCACGGCCTGTTCAAGGATATTCAAGGATTGTTCAATCTCAGCCAGGCGCAAATGGTAGCGGGCCAAGCAATCGCCTTCTTCTGAAGTTGGCACATCAAATTCAAAACGATTATAGACAGAATATGGTTCATCTTTACGGAGATCCCACTTTACGCCGGTACTGCGAAGATTCGGCCCGCTCAAGGAATACTGGAGCGCCTCTTCCTTCGTGTACCTGCCAATGCCTTTTACCCGGTCAAGGAAGATTTCATTGCCGGAAACCAGTTCGTGATAGCCTTTCAGCTGTCCGCGCAGGTAAGGAACAAAGCTGCCTACTTTTTCAATCCAGCCTTCAGGTGCATCCCACTTCACACCGCCAACGCGCATATAGTTGAAGGTCAAACGTGCCCCTGATAATTCATTCAGCATATTGATAATCATTTCACGGTCACGGAAAGCATAAATGAACGGGCTGGTTGCACCAAGGTCGAGGATATAAGTTCCCCAGGCAACAAGGTGGCTGGCAATCCGGTTCAATTCCATCGCAATCACGCGCAAGAAATCAGCTCGCTCAGGCACTTCAATCCCCATCATCGTTTCGACGGCATGACAGATGACATAGTTATTGGTCATGGAGGACAAATAGTCCATCCGGTCTGTATATGGAATAATCTGCGTATATTGCAGGTCTTCAGCTAATTTTTCTGTCCCACGGTGCAAGTAACCGATGACAGGCGTTGCTTCGGTAATAATTTCCCCATCAATTTTAACGACGAGACGGAACACTCCGTGCGTACTTGGATGCTGAGGACCGACGTTTAAAATCATTTCTTCTGTTCTGATCATTGGTTACACCTCCACGTCGTACGGCTCGTAATCTTTGCGCAGTGGATGGCCAACCCAATCTTCGCCAAGCAGGATACGACGTAAGTCCGGATGTCCTGGAAACTTAATTCCAAGTAAATCATAGGCTTCGCACTCAGGCCATTCTGCCCCTGCCCAAAGCGGCTGCAAGGACTCGATTGTTGGTTCGCTGCGGTCAATCTTCACTTTAAAAGCAACCGATTGACGATTTTTGTATGAGTATAAGTGAACATATACTTCCATATGTGTCACAAAGTCTGTCCCATGAAGTTCTGATAAATAATCAAACCCTAACTGCTCATTGTACTTTAAAAATTGAGCTACTTTGAAATAGGTATCAGGCTTCACCACAAGGGTGGGAACATCCTTAGAAAGTTTATTAATATAAGAATCTTCTAAAACATCTGCACCTAGGTGCTCAGTTATGACCCTCACATACTTGTCTAGGTATGGCTGGTTTGGTGATGGCTGCTCTGCAGCTGCTGGTGCTGCCGTGTCATCCGCTTTTCCCGCACCTGCGGCTTTTGCCTTGGCTGCTGCCGCTGCTTTCGCCTTCGCTTTTGCGGCCGCAATCGCTTTTGCTTTCTCGTCATCGCCACCCGCTGCGTCTGCACCTGCACCGCTTGCTTTGGCTTTTGCCGCCGCCGCTGCCTTTGCTTTGGCCGCCGCCGCTGCTTTCGCCTTGGCCGCTGCTGCCGCTTTCGCCTTGGCATCGTCACCAGCTGGAGCATCGGTTTCTTCGGCTGGGGCTCCACCGGCAAGTTCCATCGCTTTTTTCTTTGCTGCGGCCGCGGCCTTCGCTTTCGCTACCGCTGCTGCTTTTTTCTTCGCAAGGTCGTCGCCATCTTCTGCTGCTGGTTCCGCTGGCGCCGCTTCTTCGGCCGGAGCTTCTCCACCGGCAAGCTCCATCGCTTTACGCTTCGCTGCGGCCGCAGCCTTCGCTTTTGCCACCGCTGCCGCCTTTTTCTTCGCGAGATCATCGCTATCGTCCGCTGCTGGTTCTGATGGTTCTGCTGGCGTGGTATCTTCCGCTGGAGCTGAAGTGCCGCCTTGCTCCATCGCCTTCCGTTTCGCTGCAGCCGCCGCTTTCGCCTTCGCAACAGCCTCTGCCTTTTTCTTCGCAAGATCATCTGCGTCATTTGCTGGAGCTGGAGCTTCAGCTTTAACTGGTTCGGCCGGCTTTTCTTCGTGCTTTGGAGCGGGTGCCGCTTCCCCAGCAGCCTTCGCTGCTCGTTTCGCTGCCGCCGCTGCCTTTGCCTTCGCAACCGCTTCCTTCTTTAACTGTTCCAGATCTTTTTCCCCACTCATTGGTTAGATCACCTTCTTCCCAGTCTTCGCTTCATAGCGAATCTTTTCCTTTAATTTATTGATTCCATAAATTAAAGCGGCTGGGTTTGGAGGGCATCCAGGTATGTATACATCGACAGGAACGATTTGATCGACTCCCTTAACGACTGAATAAGATTTTACATACGGCCCACCTGCTGTTGCACAAGAACCCATCGCAATGACCCATTTTGGCTCGGGCATTTGATCATATAATCGCCGTAAAATTGGCGCCATCTTCTTTGTCACGGTGCCCGACACAATCATACAATCCGACTGACGCGGCGACGTCCGGAAAAACGAACCTGAACGGTCCAAATCATAGTTTGCTCCACCCACACCCATCATTTCAATCGCACAACAAGCCAGACCAAATGTCACTGGGTAGATCGAACTGCTCCGGGCCCAAGCTTTAATTTGCTCTAGCGTAGTCATAAATACATTTCGCTGTAACTCTGCCATTTCTTGTTGTGAAATGCCATCTAGTTTTAATTCCATCGTAGCACCTTCTTTTTCCAGGCATACACAAGGCCAATTAATAACATAATAACAAAAATTAACATCTCGATTAGCGCAAAAATCCCTAATCTATCATAGGCCACCGCCCAAGGATATAAAAACACAGTTTCTACATCAAAAATAACAAACATTAGGGCAAAAATATAATAGCGGACATTGAACTGTACACGGGAATCGTGAAATGGATCAATACCGCTCTCATATGTGGTATACTTCGCCTCACTCGGTTTATGAGGACGCAGAAGCTTACCTAAATATAACGCCACCACAGGCAGCAGCACCCCAAGACACAGAAATGCAAAAACAATCAGATAATTATTCTGATATACATTTAGAAGTTCCATGTCTATCCCCTCCAATGTTGTAAATTTTCATACTAGTAAATATTGTAACCGAATTCATTATAGCATTGTTACAAACCCATGTCGACAAGCCGCCTTCATAAAAATTGGGATTCTATCCGCCGCGAAATTCCCGGTTGAAAGGCTCTTAAGTGGTCGCTGCCAAAAGAGACCTTCAAGCGGGAATTTTGCAAGTGCAGTTTGAGCGGAAGATAACGTGCCAACTAGAAGTCCCCAGTCAAACACCTAATAAATTCGACAACAACCTCTATTTAACAACAAAATGTGAACAATGTCAGTGAGATTTGTCATAAAGCGTATATCTCATCTCTCTTTTTCAAATATCCCTTTTATTCTTCTAAAAAAGCAATTTTTCTAAAACAAGTAACATGTCCCTCTACCATCATATTCACAAGCTTCCATTTCATGCAAATAATCCAATATCGAGCACCAGTCCAGCTGAACAAGACGGTCAATGGACTATTCAAATTTCCGGGAAATACCTTTTAAAATCCCTATTTTTAGAAAGATTCCCCAGAATACATCACAACCAAAAAAACCCCTCCAGCAACAATTTCGGAAAAATTGCCGCCAAAGGGGTTTTATCTATACTATTATCTTCTTTCCGATACGGCGAGGCGATTGATGGCACGCTGTAAAGCAAGCTCCGCACGTCTGAAATCGGTATGCTCAGCTTGATGATCTCTCATACGCTGTTCTGCACGTTCCTTCGCTTTTACGGCACGTTCCACATCAATTTCAGAAGCAAGTTCCGCTGATTGAGCCAAAATCGTCACTTGATCAGGACGGACCTCTAAAAATCCACCACTGATCGCAACATAATCCGTTTTACCGCCTTTTTTAAGACGAACAGAAGTAATCTCCAGCGGGGCAACCAACGGCATGTGACCAGGGGAAATCCCTAAATCACCACTTGTTGCCTTGGTACTTACCATTTCTACATCTGATTCATACACCGGGCCATCGGGAGTAACAATACTGACTTTAATCGTCTTCATTTTTTACCCTCCAGGCTCAGTTTAGACCTCAACGCCCATGCGTTTTGCATTCTCAAGCACATCTTCAATACGTCCAACCAAACGGAACGCATCTTCTGGAAGGTGGTCATACTTACCTTCAAGAATCTCTTTGAAACCACGAACCGTTTCTTTTACAGGTACATAAGAACCTGGCTGGCCAGTAAACTGCTCAGCAACGTGGAAGTTTTGAGATAAGAATACTTGGATACGACGCGCACGTTGTACCGTTAACTTATCATCATCACTAAGTTCATCCATACCAAGGATCGCGATGATATCTTGTAATTCTTTATAACGTTGTAATGTTGATTGAACTTGGCGGGCTACATTGTAGTGCTCTTCGCCAACAATATCAGGTGACAAAGCACGAGATGTTGAAGCCAAAGGATCCACTGCTGGGTAAATACCCATCTCAGAAAGCTTACGCTCAAGGTTTGTTGTTGCATCTAAGTGAGCGAATGTTGTAGCCGGAGCCGGATCCGTATAGTCATCGGCTGGTACATAAATCGCTTGGATTGATGTAACTGATCCTAAGTTTGTAGATGTAATACGTTCTTGTAATTTACCCATCTCAGTTGCAAGAGTTGGCTGGTAACCTACCGCTGATGGCATACGGCCAAGTAGCGCGGAAACCTCAGAACCTGCTTGCGTGAAACGGAAGATGTTATCCATGAAGAACAACACGTCTTGTCCTTGCTCATCACGGAAATACTCAGACATGGTCAAACCAGTTAAAGCAACACGCATACGTGCGCCTGGCGGCTCGTTCATTTGTCCGAATACCATCGCTGTTTTCTTGATAACGCCAGAATCCGTCATTTCGTGGTAAAGGTCATTACCTTCACGTGTACGCTCACCAACACCAGCGAATACGGAAATACCACCGTGCTCTTGTGCGATGTTGTTGATTAATTCCTGGATTAATACCGTTTTACCTACACCGGCACCACCGAATAGACCAATCTTACCACCCTTAATATAAGGAGCAAGTAAGTCTACTACTTTAATACCAGTTTCAAGAATTTCTACCTGAGTAGAAAGGTTTTCAAATGTTGGTGCTTCGCGGTGAATGGAATCACGGCGCTCGTTTGCTGGAATTGCAGGATCAAGGTCAATTGTTTCTCCTAATACGTTAAATACACGACCAAGAGTCACATCACCAACTGGTACCGAAATTGGTGCACCAGTATCTTCAACTTCTATTCCACGAGTTAAACCGTCAGTTGTTGACATCGCAATTGTACGAACTGTATCATCACCTAAATGAAGAGCTACTTCAAGGGTAATGTTGATATCAACTTCGGAAGCATTACTCGCTTTACTTGAAATTCTCAACGCATTATAAATCGCAGGCAGATGACCGCTTTCGAACTTAACGTCAACTACCGGACCCATAATCTGAAGAACGCGTCCTTTGCTCATCGTTTTCCCTCCTAACTTACTCTTACGCGAAAACCACCCCTAAGCATTTTTGAAAAATGACCTCAGTGTGGCCCGCGCGCATTGTTCTAAACTGAACAAAATGAGTCGGGAACGGTATGATCGTTCCCTGCTCAAAGTCTAAATGGTTAAACTGGTGTCAGGCACCAGATTAGAATTATTTTAAAGAAACTACATGTCCTATTCTAAAGCTGCCGCACCGCCGACGATTTCTGTGATTTCTTGTGTAATCGATGCTTGACGGGCACGGTTGAAGACTAGTGTGTAGTGATTGATTAGTTCTTTTGCGTTATCTGTTGCATTTCTCATTGCTGTCATCCGAGCAGCGTGCTCACTCGCTTTGCTGTCTAGGAGAGCGCCAAAAATTAAGCTCTCAGCATATTGAGGCAGGAGAACTTCTAATATTTCTTCTGCAGATGGCTCGAATGTATAGGAAATCGTCTTTTGAGTAGTCGTTAAATCCGTAAGTGGAAGAAGCTTCTTCTCAAGGACTTCCTGTGAAATCGCACTTAGATAATGACTGTAATAAATATATAGTTCATCGAATGTGCCATCAGCAAACATTCCAACGGTTGCACGGGTTATGTCTTGAATGTCAGCAAAGTTTGGCTGCGCTGGGATCCCGATTGTCTCAAGGACCACATTCATGCCGCGCTTGACAAAAAAGTCACGAGCTACACGTCCAATTGCAATAATCGCGAATTCATCATTCGATTTATGACGTTCTTTAATTGTTTGACTCACACGACGGAGCACGTTGCTGTTAAATGCACCAGCAAGTCCTGAGTCAGAAGTCATTACAACATAACCGGTTTTCTTTACAGGTCGACTTGTCAGCATGGGATGATTTACTCCGCCTGAGCCAAGCGCGATTGACGCCGTTACCTCTTGGATTTTTTCCATATAAGGAACAAATTGCTTTGCATTCACGACGGCACGATTCCACTTCGCAGCAGAGGTCATTTCCATTGCTTTCGTAATTTGACTCGTCTTTTTCGTTGAATTAATACGAGTTTTTATCTCACGTAATGAAGCCATAGGTTCTCACCACCCTTTTTCAAAGAATGTCTGGAAGGCACGCGGCATCATGTGAAATCTTCACACAGTGCCGCTCACCTTACCGTACTAAATGTCAGACCCTATTGTTCGGAAACTGCAAACGTCTTTTTGAAGGCGTTGATTGCAGAAGCCATATCGTCATCAGAAGGAAGATCCTTCGTTTTTGTAATATGGTCTAACAACTCTTTGCGGTTGTGGTCTAACCAATTAAGGAATTCTGATTCAAAGCGACGTACATCCTCTAATGGAATATCATCAAGGAAGCCGCGTGTTAATGCGTAAAGGATTGCAACTTGCTTTTCAACTGAAAGCGGCTTGTGCAGGTCTTGTTTAAGAACTTCAACCGTACGCGCCCCACGATTCAATTTCGCTTGCGTTGCTTTATCTAAGTCTGATCCAAACTGAGCAAATGCTTCTAATTCACGGTATGATGCAAGGTCAAGTCTTAGTGTACCAGATACCTTTTTCATCGCCTTGATTTGTGCAGATCCACCTACACGTGATACGGATAGACCAGCGTTGATCGCCGGACGTACACCGGAGAAGAATAAGTCAGATTGTAAGAAAATTTGTCCATCAGTGATTGAAATAACGTTTGTTGGGATATACGCTGAAACGTCACCCGCTTGTGTTTCAATGAACGGAAGCGCAGTGATTGAACCAGCACCAAGTGTATCGTTAATTTTCGCTGCACGCTCAAGTAAACGGCTGTGCAAGTAGAATACATCCCCTGGATATGCTTCACGACCTGGAGGACGACGAAGCAGCAAGGAAAGCTCACGGTATGCAGCTGCTTGTTTAGAAAGATCATCATATACGATCAATACGTGTTTGCCATTATACATAAACTCTTCAGCCATTGAAACTCCTGTATATGGAGCTAAATAAAGCAATGGAGCAGGTTGTGATGCAGATGCAGTAACAACGATTGAGTATTCTAATGCGCCGTATTTACGTAGTGTTTCAACAGCGTTACGAACTGTAGATTCTTTCTGACCGATCGCAACATAGATACAGATCATGTTTTGACCTTTTTGGTTCAAGATCGTATCAATAGCAACAGATGTTTTACCTGTTTGACGGTCACCGATTACTAATTCACGTTGACCACGTCCGATTGGCACAAGGGCGTCAATCGCTTTGATACCTGTTTGTAATGGCTCATGAACGGATTTACGAGCCATAACGCCTGGAGCAACTGCTTCCACTGGGCGTGTTTTTGTAGTGTTGATTGGACCCATACCATCAACTGGTTGTCCAAGGGAGTTAACCACGCGACCAATAAGTTCCTCACCAACCGGAACCTCCATGATGCGTCCTGTACGGCGAACCTCGTCACCTTCTTTGATTTCAGTGAAAGGTCCAAGAATGATAATACCGACGTTATTAGCTTCTAGGTTTTGTGCCATACCCATAACGCCATTTGAAAATTCAACAAGTTCTCCAGCCATGACATTGTCTAGGCCATGAACACGTGCGATACCGTCACCGATTGAGATAACTGTACCAACATCCGTTACTTGAATTTCCGCCTGATAGTTTTCAATTTGCTTTTTTATCAGGGAACTAATTTCTTCAGCTTTGATGCTCATGAGTTTCACCCCTAATCTTTCGAATCTAGCTTAACAATTTACGTTCTAAACGATCGAGTTTACCTCTTAATGACCCGTCATATATACGATTTCCAATGCGGAGGCGGATGCCGCCAAGCAGGTTGGAATCTACGATATTTTCGATTTTTAGTGACTTTTTGCCAATTTTAGCAGCAAATACAGATGAAATCGCCTCGCGTTCTGCATCCGTTAACGCACGTGTGCTGTAAACTTCAGCTTCGGCAATGCCCATTTCTTCATTTGCCAGCTCTAAAAATTCATTCGCCAAATCAATGATTTGGTCTTCACGGTGGCGGTCGATTAAGATCAACAGTGTATTGAGTACATTTACATTAACTGATGCGAAAGCAGTCTTAATAATTTCTTTTTTCTTTTCAAGTGAAAGCTTAGAAGAATTTAAGATGGCTTTTAATTCAGGATTGTATTGTACAACTTCCTTCACTACACGAAGTTCTTCTTCAATAACTCCGAGCGAATTCGTCTCTTTTGCAATATTTAGAAGAGCCAACGCATAGCGCTTAGCTACCATAGAGTTGCTCATCGCTCTTCTCCTGCCTCTTTAATATATTCGCTAATCAGTTGGTCTTGGTCTGCTGCTGTGATTTGTTTTTCAATTACTTTAGAAGCAATCAATACAGACAGGGACGCAACTTGCTCACGAATCGCGGCAACTGCTTTTTCTTTTTGCTGCTCAATTTCAAGCTTCGCTGATTCTTTAATACGATCAGCTTCCGTGCGGGCCGCTGCGATAATCTCTTCACGCTGGATATCGCCTTGCTTCTTCGCACCTTCAATTAGGTTTTGAGCATCATTACGAGCTTCTTTTAAAAGATCGCGCTGCTCTTGTAAAATCTTTTGTGCTTCTAAACGGCTGTTTTCCGCCGCACTAATTTCGTTACCAATATGCTCTTCACGCTGTTTCATGATGCCCATTAATGGACCCCAAGCAAACTTTTTGAGCAAGGCTAACAAAACAATAAAAACGATGAGCTGGAAGAAGATATCTCCAGTATTAATGTGGCCGCCGCCTTCCGCAGCAGTCGCTAATACAAAACTGTTTGTTAACACCCTCGGTTCACTCCTTTCAAGAGTTGCTTAACGATAGAAAAAACGCATAAATGAATGGCGAAGATTTGTTGATCATCGCCAATGTAAATTTGCCTAAAATTATTTATTTAATACCATGAACGCGATAACTACCCCAATAATCGGTAATGCTTCAACTAACGCAACCCCGATAAACATTGTTGTTTGTAGTAAACCACGATGTTCTGGTTGACGAGCAATACCTTCTACTGTACGTCCTACGATAAGACCGTTACCAATACCTGCTCCTACTGCTGCTAAACCGATTGCGATTGCTGCTGCTAAAACACCAATTGATCCTGTCATTACTTTTTTTCCTCCTTAAATGTATGAAACATAAATTATTTTTTTATAGTGTTCATAAAAATGAACGGTGTATTATTAATGGTCGTGACTCACTTTATGAGCCAAGTAAACCATTGTTAACATTGTGAAAATATAAGCTTGGATCGTACCAACGAAAATAGAGAACCCTTGCCATACCATTGTCAGCGGAATCGCTGCGATCGTACCGGCAATACCTTGGTGCGCTAATCCTGCTGCTAATAGAGATAAAAGCAACTCACCAGCGTAAATGTTACCATATAGACGCAGACCAAGAGTCAGCGTATTGGCAAATTCCTCAATAATTTTCAAAGGGAATAAGAATTTCATCGGAGCGAAGAACCCTTCTCCATAACCCTTTGCACCTTTTAACTTGACGCCATAATAGTGGGATAGTCCCAAGACCATAACGGCCAATGTCAAAGTAATGATTGGGTCGGCTGTTGGTGATTTCCACCAAAGCTTATCATCAACCACGATTGAAAATGGAAGGCCTAACATATTGGATACAAAAATATACATAATCAATGTAATTCCAAGGATGTGGAATCTTCCGCCTTCTTTCCAGTCCATCGTGCTGTTAATGATCCCTTTTACAAAGTCCATCACCCATTCAAAGAAGTTTTGCATCCCTGTGGGTTTCATTGCTAACTTTCGTGTAGAAAGGACAGCTATTAAGAAAACGATTAAACTAGCAATCGTAATCATCAGCATATTTGCGCCATTAAACCAAAGACCCATAAATTCAAACTCTGGAGCCTCATGATGCATGTAAACTCACCTCGCTTCCGCTTCATTTATGTACATGCAAAGCATGGTAAAAATAATCTATCATAATGACAATATAGGATGTCATCAATCCTACCACTAAGGAAATCATATTGAATTGCTCTGGATATCTCAAGGCGATTAACGCGGCAATTCCAGCCATCGCCATTCTCGAGAGCGACCCTAAGGATTTAGGCTTTTTGCCCTCAGTTACTTTTTTATCAAAACTCTCCGTCTTTCTAACCAAGAACCAAAGGTTCAGATAACTGAAGCATGTCCCAAGAATCAGTCCTAAAAATACGGTTTGATAAGATGTGAAGCCCCAGCCTAGAACATAAATGGACAACAAGTAAAAAATCCATTTGCGCTGCCTGTTGTACATAACTCTGAAATCTGGCATAGTTATTTTTCTCCTGAATAGAAATGGCGGATGGATAAAAGCATGGAATAGGTGCCCGCTGCAAGACCGATGAGCAGTCCGATTATTAAGAAAATTGGCTCGGTGCCCCACTGACGATCCAGCCATCTGCCTGAGAAAATACCTATTAGAATGGAACCTACTAATTGGGAGACAATTGCGGACATTAAAGCCATAGCTTGAAATGGATTGCGGTTGTTTTTACGCATATAAACACATCCTCACTCTGGAGAGAGAGTCAAGCGGGCAATGGTAAAATTCATAGCCAAAATACTATCTTCAGATAGATATTTTTACATGAAAACCCTATCATTTACACCCTTTGTTAGCATACAATAGCACCCTGTCAATGTCAATGAATTTACGTGAATTATACCACAAAGTATTCGCTGAATTATTTTTCATTCCAGAACTTTATCCAACATCCCTATTGTATTGTAAATTGTGAAGGATATTTGCCTATTTTGTGTCTATTTTGTGAACGTTTAGAATTATACTAATGGTACAATTTTATGAACTTTTATTATGGTACATAAATATAGAAGGAATTTTCCCTATAATGGGCATGATTATTCATCTGGTGTTTTCTCAATTGTAATCATACGTTCGAGAAAATCCTCTTTATTCGCTTTTTTCGCAAAAACTTTCACCAGATACGATCCTTCCCGTGGAAGTTTTCCCTTCGGTATGTCCCTATGAATTAGTCCTTTTTTCACATTGGTAATCGTATCTAAAAAACCGACAAAGCGATAATCCTCTGGGTTAAACAACGCTATTCCAAATTCCTCTGCCCCACCCGGCAAATACACCTCATACTTATACTGCCCAGGTTTGTCGCCATTTGTAAAATCAAACCCCATCACGCGCGGGTAGTTCGGCTCCTCCAACACATAGAGATACGGAATTCGAACGGTTGCGGCCCCTGCATGGAGCTTGAGGAAGCCGTCTTGTATTTTTCCCATAAACACGTTCGGGTCAACCGTTAACTCCACAGTGATGTCTTTTGTTTGTTTCGGTTCCAGCGTAAACGATAACGGGAGCCGCCAGTGGAGTCCATCGACGTGCGGCGGGATATCGAATGAATAGGTCTGGGTACGCGAACCCGTATTTTCCACAGTGAGGGAGACCTTCTGGACATCACTCTGCTCGGTAAATTTCCCAAAGTGCATACTGCTAGGCGATACGAGTGTGCTCGTTTTGATTGCTTGATCCACTTGAATTCGGCCGGCTCCCTGTTCAAAGGTGCGGTAATAACTCTGTCTAGGATTCGTTGCCGTACTCGATTTAGCCAGTGGTATTGCCGTATTCATCAGCGCCGCTTTGATCTGCTCCGGGGACCAATCCGGATGGGCCTGCTTGATTAGCGCACAGGCCCCCGCGACATGCGGTGCGGCCATACTCGTCCCCTGCAAAGACAGGTAGCCGCCCGGAATCGTCGAATTAATGGCGACCCCAGGTGCAACAATATCCGGCTTAATTTCCCATGAGCCTGTCACAGGGCCGCGCGAGCTGAAGTCGGCAAGCTGATCCCGTTCTTCGCTAACCACCACCCTTGCCGCGGTCGTTTGTTTTTTTATTTCTTTTTGTAAAATAACTCCGTCACCCTTCGCAAGTGCTCCGACAGGGATGGTCAGCTGAGAGTCCAGGTTTCCCATGAAGCGGCCCCCGCTGACATTATTGTAGATCAGCACCGCTTTTGCTCCCGCTTTTTGAGCATTTTCTGCTTTTTGTGTGAACGTTAGGACGCCTCGTTCGATGAGAGCAATTTTCCCATCGACATGTTTCAGTTCATCAGGCCGGCCGAGCCCTCCATCCGCTACGTCTATGGAACGGTCGAGATTCCACGTGGCTGAGCCTTCCATCGGCTCAATTTGGAATTGTTCCCGACTTCCTACTATAGATATATATGGAGTCTCGAGGGTAGGCGTTGATGCCCCCACCGAGATTGCTTTTGAGGCCGTTCCTGGTGAGCCGACACTCCACACATTGGGCCCTGAATTTCCCGAGGCCGCTACCGCGACGATGCCGCGGTCGACCGCACGGTTAAGGGCAAGGCTGATCGGCAGGTCTGGCCCGTTGATATCATTTCCGAGGGAAAGATTAACAATATCAACTTTATCCTTGATGGCTTGGTCTATCGCGGCCAGCACTTGCTCCGTCGTCCCGCCACCGCCCGGTCCAAGCGCCCGGTACGCCACAATTCTTGCCTCCGGGGCGACGCCTTTGATTTTTCCATTGGCCGCAATGATCCCTGCGACATGGGTCCCATGGATGGTCGCCTTACCGAGGGCAAGCGTCTCCATCGGATCACGGTCATTGTCGACCAGGTCGCGGCCGCCGGCATAGTTTCGCTTGAGGTCCGGATGTGTATAGTCGACGCCGGTATCAATCACCCCCACCGTGACTCCTTTTCCGGTAAGTCGTTGATTTTTATTATCGAAAAATCTGCGGACTTCCTCCCCGCCAATAATCTCCACACTCTCCTCGGTTTCAGCCTGATACTGGATGACCGGTGAGACATTGGTGATTTGTTTCTGGCTCGTCGCTGCGAGTTTTGCGAGGGAGGCGGCGCTGCCTTGGACAGAGAAACCATCCAGTGCCTCGTGATATATTCGCCGCAGCTTCACGCCTTTATAAGGTTGTAGGAGCTGTCGGATTTCCTCGTCGGTGTGCGGTTTGTCCAGGATAATAATCGCGGTGGTTTCCTGCATGCTTTCGGTAATGGAAGGATGAATGAGTATTTTAGGAGTTTGAAAAGCTAGCAGTAATGCCAGTAGAAGTTTCATCAGCAGATTTCCCCTTTTTCCATATCGTTTTCATTGAGGGGGGAAAGTATGCAAAAATGGATATTTTTTAAATTCGCTCATTGACGCACTAAATTCGCCCATTACTTCCTAAGATTCGCTCATTACACTCTAGAATTCGCTCAAAAGGTATCAAGCCTTCGCCAATAAAGAGTGAAGTCGTTCATAATCCAACGATGACCTATTATTATAAGCTTCAATTTTATATAGATATCAAATTTTTAGCGAAAAACAAAAAAAGCCGAGTAATTTCTCGACTTTTTTCAGGAAAGATCCTATTTCGTACCAAACAACCGGTCCCCGGCGTCACCTAAACCTGGGACAATGTAGCCGTGGTCATTCAATTTCTCATCTAATGCCGCAATATAGATATCGACATCAGGGTGGGCTTCCTTGACAGCCTCTACGCCTTCTGGTGCTGCAATTAGACACATAAATTTAATATGTTTTGCGCCGCGCTTTTTCAAAGAGCGAATCGCTTCCACCGCTGAACCGCCAGTTGCCAGCATTGGATCAACCACAATGAAATCTCTCTCTTCGACATCGCTTGGCAGCTTAATGTAATATTCAACCGGCATCAAAGTTTCCGGGTCACGGTATAAACCGATATGACCCACTTTTGCAGCTGGGATTAATTTTAAAATTCCATCGACCATACCGATTCCTGCACGTAAAATCGGCACAACGCCCATTTTTTTACCCGATAATACCTTGGATTTCGTCGAACAGACAGGTGTTTCGATATCAATATCTTCAAGCGACATGTCTCTTGTGATTTCAAATGCCATCAGTGTGGCAACCTCATCGACAAGCTCGCGGAATTCCTTTGTTCCTGTGTTTTTATCACGTATGTAAGTTAGCTTATGCTGAATTAATGGATGGTCGAAAACGAATACCTTGGCCACAATAATCGCCCCTTTTATTAAATTAACAAACACTTCGTCTCATTTTACAGAAAAACAATCCAATGAGCAAATCAGAATAACTAGTTAGATTTTTCAAAAAAAATCGGCCTGCTAGGAGGCCGATTCTTAGATGTTTAATACTCTGGATATAGGGTAAATTTGCCTGTTAAAGCTTCGACACGTCCCGCCGCTTCCTCAAGCTTCGCTTCATCTTCATGATTTTTCAAAGTAAACGCGATAATTGAAGCAATTTCGTCCATTTCTGCTTCAGCAAAGCCACGGCTTGTAACTGCCGCCGTTCCGATACGGATACCGCTTGTTACGAACGGGCTTTGTTGATCAAATGGAATCGTGTTTTTATTAACTGTGATTCCAACTTCATCAAGGACTTTTTCAGCAACCTTGCCAGTTAATCCAAGCGTCGTTACGTCCACTAATAAAAGGTGGTTGTCCGTACCGCCGGAAACTAACTGCAAGCCTTCCTTTTGAAGACTATCAGCCAGGCGCTGAGCGTTGGCAATAATTTGGCCTGCATAATCTTTAAAGCTGTCTTGAAGAGCTTCGCCAAACGCAACGGCTTTAGCTGCGATGACATGCATCAATGGACCGCCTTGGATTCCAGGGAAGATAGATTTATCAATCTTCTTGCCAAATTCCTCTTTGCAAAGGATCATTCCGCCGCGTGGGCCGCGCAATGTTTTATGCGTTGTTGTAGTCACGAAATCTGCATATGGAACTGGGTTTTGGTGCAAACCTGCCGCAACAAGGCCGGCGATATGCGCCATATCAACCATTAAGTACGCGCCGACTTCATCAGCAATCTCACGGAACTTTGCAAAGTCGATTGCACGCGGGTAGGCACTTGCCCCAGCAACAATCATCTTTGGCTTGTGTTCAAGTGCTTTGGCACGAACATCATCATAGTTGATGCGTTGAGTTGTTTCATCTACGCCATACTCAACAAAGTTATACTGAACACCACTGAAGTTAACCGGACTGCCGTGTGTTAAGTGGCCGCCGTGGGATAAGTTCATTCCAAGAACCGTGTCGCCTTGCTCAAGCACCGTGAAGTATACTGCCATATTGGCTTGGGCACCTGAGTGCGGCTGCACGTTCACATATTCCGCACCGAAAATTTCCTTCGCACGGTTGCGGGCCAAGTCTTCAACAATATCGACATATTCACAGCCGCCATAATAACGACGGTTAGGATAGCCTTCTGCATATTTGTTCGTTAACACAGAGCCTTGTGCTTCCATGACTGCTTCGCTAACAAAGTTTTCTGAGGCAATTAATTCAATCTTAGAGCGTTGACGACCTAATTCTTTTTGAATCGCTTGAAAAACCTGTTCATCCGCTTGAGGCAAATGCTTCATGACAAAAAATCCCCCTTGTATGTGAGTGACTACTATTTACATTTTCAAAAATTCTTTTTTATTTTAGCATGAAACACTCATAAATTAAAAGAGAAACATTTTTCGTATTTTAATTATTTTTTTCATCCAAAGCGAGCGTTTCTATGCACCCTAACCTTATTTCGCGAATAAAAATATTTTTTATAACAATAATGTTCGTGTTTTCAGTAATAAACTAATTATTCTATCATAATTTGCCATCGTATATAAAAGCTTAAATGATGGTGCCTGACACCCATGTCTTTTATGAGCAGCTCGAGTTTTCTTGATTGCGCTCATAGACAGCGCGCGCCCCGCCAATTAGTTTCGGACGTACTTTGGCGAGCGTTACAGGTGCTTGTCCAATCTTTTTTTGGGTCACGCGGACAGGCACGGCAACATGTTTTAGGTGCATGCCAATCAGGGTATTGCCAATGTCGATTCCGGCATCTGCCTTCACAAACTCCACCACGACTGCATCCTCCAGCTCCCCAAAGGCATAGGTTGCCATTGCCCCGCCTGCTTTTCGGACAGGGACAACCGAGACCTCGTCAAAGTGTTTTGCATCTGCCACCGTCCGTTCAACGACCAAGGCTCGATTTAAATGCTCACAGCACTGGAACGCCAGATCAATCCCTGTGTCCACTTGAAGTTTTTTCAAGCCGCGAAAAATCATTTCCGCGACTTCGACTGTACCAGAGGTTCCAATTCGCTCCCCAATCACTTCACTGGTACTGCAGCCGACCACAAGCAGCTGTCCCGGTCTCAAATTGGCCTGTTTTTTGAATTCTGCTAAAACTGCTTCCAGCTCTTTTTCACTTTCTTGAATCATAAGCCTTACCCCCTAACAGATTTCGCGTTCGACTCTTGATCTAAGTGAATTAAAGGTGCTTATCCTCGTATTCGCCAATTTTACCAACCCGGCCAGCATGGCGGCCGCCTTCGAATTCACCGGTCAGCCAAACTTGGGCAATATCACGGGCCAAGCCAGGACCAATGACGCGTTCGCCCATCGCTAAGATATTGGAATCATTATGGGCGCGCGTTGCTTTCGCACTAAAGGTATCATGAACCAATGCACAGCGAATTCCTTTTACTTTGTTGGCCGCAATGCTCATGCCAATCCCCGTCCCACAAATCAGGATGCCGCGGTCAAATTCACCCTTCGCCACTTTTTCAGCGACCGGCAGTGCATAATCAGGATAATCGACCGAAGTTTCGCACTCACAGCCAAAATCTTGGTATTCAATGCCAAGCTCTACGAGTAGGCTGGCAATTTCTTTGCGAAGATTAACCCCGCCATGGTCTGATGCTAAAGCTACTTTCATGAAAAAATCCCTCCTGTTTTCCTTTTGCTATTATATATGTCCCAGCGCAGGCCCACCAACAAATGGACACTTCCGCTCTCCTGATTTATTTTGACATACCCTCGCTGAAATAGAAAGTTCCCTGTTCAAAAATAAAAGCCCTCTTCTAAAGAAAGAGAGCATTCCATCAAGTATTACTTTAGTTTTCCAATTGCCTTGTCAATTAATTCATCTAGTTCACGAAAGGTTTGCTCATACATCGCCAGGGAGCCGCCATAAGGATCGACCACATCTGAATTGAAGCCTTCCCCGCTGTATTCCTTTAAGGTAAAGACCTTATGGCCCACTTCTGGGTATTGCTGGAGAATCGCCATCTTGTGTGAAGACGTCATAGTGAGGATGAGGTCGGCCCAATTGACTTCGACACCAGTTAACAAGCTGGAACGGTGATTATGCGCGATCCCATTGTCCTCGAGCACCTTTTTCGCATGTGTGGATGCCTCACTACCGTTCGCTGCATAGATTCCTGCGGACCTCACTTCAATCTCGTCCATTTGTTTATTTTTCAAAATCGCTTCCGCCATTGGACTTCTACAGGTATTTCCTGTGCATACAAATAAAATGCGCTGCAATGTGTGTGCCTCCTTTTTGACATGATTCTTATGTAATGATTTTACCATAGGTACACAAAGGATTTCCTCCTTACAAGAACGGAGCAAGCAGCTTTATCCCAAACGCAAGGAGAATCGCGCCGCCAAGCGCTTCACTATATGCCCCCACCCAGCCCTGCATCTTTCGGCCGAGCAGTAATCCTAACCATGTTTGCACGGTTGCCATGATGCCAAAACAGAAGATAACCATAATTGTTTTCGCACCATAAATACCCAAAGTAAGTCCGACAGAAAAACTATCCAGACTTACGCTCAAGGCAAAGATCAACAAGCCAAAGCCAACCGGGGAAATGACCTTCTCGTCCCCCTTTTTAAGAGTTGACCAGACCATTTGTATACCCAGCAAAATCAACAGAAAACCGCCGATAAAGGTCGCAAACGCACCAAACTTATCCGATAAAAATTTCCCAGCCAGCAACCCTAAAAGCGGCATCCAAACGTGGAACAGGCCTATTGTTAGGCCGATATTGAATATTTTCTTAAGCCGAAGTTTGTACATTCCCATGCCAAGCCCGACTGAAAATGCATCCATCCCTAGCGCAAACGCCATTAACATCAAAGTTATCAATTCACTAATCATCTCAGACATTCGGACTCCGCCCCCTTGGACTAACTAAACTAAGCATATGCACGTCCAAACCATTTTAGAAGTCAAGCTGGGAAAGCGGAACCTTCGTCACTTACAACTATATTGGTGCCTGACACCCTTTCCATCGTCTTCATATGATTAATGGTGCCTGACACCATAAATGACACCAAAAAATTGACACCAAAAAACCACCAGCCCCCTATTAAGAGGAGAACCTGGTGGCTGTGTTATTCTGTAATCAATTTATTTCCCGCAGCTTTCTGAAGGCGGTTCATGATGGCATGTCCGACACCTGTGCTCGGAAAGATTTCACTAAAAATAACGTCGACCTTTTCCTGATTAAATCTTCGTAACGTGTCATAAAGTGCAGCGGCCACTGTTTCCAGCTCTGCCCGCCTCCCGCACGCAAGCACCACATCAGCCTCGAACAACTGGGCATTCTCTTCCGTCGTCAGCACTCCGACCCGCACCCCTTCCTGCCGCTTTTCTTCTACTAATACTTGAAGAAATTCCGTGGTGCCTGACACCATAAAAAGCGGGGCATTCGGGGCGTAGTGGCGGTATTTCATGCCTGGTGCCTTCGGCCGTGCCGCTTCATCGGTTAATGCAGCATCGACATGAACCACACCCACAACGGATTCGAGCTGTTCTTTCGTTACCCCGCCTGGCCGCAAAATCACCGGTATGGTCTCCGTACAATCAACTACCGTTGATTCCACGCCAATTCCTGTCGCACCGCCATCAATCACTCCAGCAATTTTTCCATTTAAGTCGTCCAAAACATGATCGGCGGTCGTTGGACTCGGCTTGCCCGAACTGTTCGCACTCGGCGCCGCAATCGGCAATCCACAACTTTTCAACAGCGCCAGCGCAACAGGGTGGTCCGGCATCCTGACCGCAACCGTCGCTAAGCCTGCTGTTGCTGTTTCTGAAAGGACTCCTTCTTTCTTTTTAAAAATAATCGTCAACGGGCCCGGCCAAAAAGCTTCTATTAATCGTTCCGCTTTCTCCGGTACCTCAGCCACAAACGCGGTCAACTGATTTTTTTCCGCAATGTGGATAATCAGTGGATTATCACTCGGCCTGCCTTTCGCGGCAAAAATCTTTTCCACTGCCGCATCACTTTTCGCATTCCCGCCCAGGCCATAAACTGTCTCCGTCGGCAAAGCGACCACTTCGTTATCCCTTAAAAAATTCGCTGCATCCACAACTTGTGGATTATTTTCAAGGTTATCCACATATTTATCCACTTTCCAAACTTTCGTGTTCATAGTTATCCACCTTTATCTCAAACGAGTCTACTAGCGAAATTTGGCGAATTTAGTCACCTAGACTCATATTTTTCACTTAATACGTTTGAAAGTATAAAAGAAGCTGTGTATAAATTCAAGCCTTATCCACAAATTGTGCACAACTTCCGTGAAAAAGTGGATAACTTTGTGGATATATCCACAATTACAATGAAAATTTTAAAAATAATGAGTTATCCACATTTAAAACGTGTCGAATATGTTCTGACTGATAAAATTCGTTAGGTAATTCCTCCCGTTCAACTCTCTGAAAGCCCATTAACTCAAAAAATGGTAAAGCCACACTCTTATTTGTTGCCAAAAACAAATCTTTCATCCCCTTTTCATTCGCCAATTGGACCATTTGATCAAATAGGACGAAGATTTCCTTCTCCGCTTGTCCAGGTGCCACCACAAGGGAACGCAATAATCCAAATTCCGTGTACGCCTCCATCCCAAGCGTCCCCTTTAATGTCCCATCTTCATTCTCTAACAACAAAAAATAGTCAATCGAATCGTCATTTAATCCATCCGTCCCCAGCCCCGCCCTCGATAAAAACGCCTGTAAATTGCCTAAGTCCTCTTTTTTAGCCCTGCGAATCAATGCCTGCATCCAATCATCCACCTCTTTTTAAGATTCTACTCTATGAATATGGATGAACTAGAACAAATAGAACCGCTAGATTCAGGAATCTAGTAAATTTATTCATAACACAAAAAAACCAGCTCCTCGATTGGAACTGGTCTAGTTAAACATCTTCTCCCACATCTCTACTACGAAAAACTTCACTTCTACCGGCTTTTCATCTTCGGAAGTATACACAGGCGCTTCCTTCTTAGCCACTTCCACTGACTCTCCCTCGTCCTCAATCATAATCTCATTGAACACAGGCTTCTCTTTTTCAATCAGCCTTTCCGGCTTTTTCACGACTTGATCTTTTTTCTCAACAACTTTTCCTTTCTTCTCTTCAACAGGTTCGTGCTGCACAGCCGCTTTTTCTTCCTTTACCACGGTTTCCTCGTTCACCTTAGCCGCTTTACTCTCCGACTCATCCTTAACCATGGCCACTTTTTCTTCATCATCCGTCTCGTTTGCTTTTTCTTTCCCCTTTTCCACCTTTGCCTGCAGCTTTTCCGCTTTCACTTTTTTTGCTTTCACTGTTTTTGCTTTTGCCTTCTTCTCTTCAAACCCATCACTTACAGCCACACCATTTGAAAAGTCAAGGAAGCATAATGGTGGATAAAGCACACACCACCAGTTCGCGCCTTCACCTTCACCTAATGTAATTAAAATCGCCTGATATTCCCCTGCTGGGTATAAAAATTGACCATATAATTTCGTTGGAAACTGAACCTTACCAAATTCGACTTTCACCGACTGCGTCGACCCTTGGTCACGAACCACCTTTTCCGATATTGTTTGAATCTCAGGAAGCTTCGCATTGATGACCTTTCTTGCCTCTTCCATCGACGTTAAATCCTGTACCCACAGTGTAATCTGCGCATTCACTGCATCGCGTACCTTCCGCTTAATCGCTTGATCCTTTTCAAAATCACTATTCGCTAGAATTCTGAGCCGAATCGCTTCCCCAGGAATCACAATGGATTCCTTCTGAGCTGCTTCCGTCTTTGGCATATATAAATTCAACATCGTTCCTAATGATAGTACGATAAGATATCCCCAAACAATCATTTTACTTTTCAATTCTAGCACCGTCCCTTCGATATCTTCATTTTGGACAAAATGCCAGAATCTTAAACTATTAAATTTTAATATATTTATGAGATTCGTGTAGGCAATTTTCATGACCTAAAAAAAAGGCTTCGGAGCCTAATCTCCGAAGCCAATCTCCGCAAACACCATCCGGTCCCTGCCATTAATATCATTCACGATCTCCACTTTGGAGCCTTCAAAAGCCTTTCGCAAAAGCTCCGCTACCGCTTCGCCCTGACCGGCCCCAATCTCGAAACCAACCAGCGCACGCGTTTCTAACACCTGCGGCAACTCGATCATAAAGCGGCGGTAGAAATCCAAGCCATCCGTCCCCGCAAACAATGCCCGATGCGGTTCATGCTCCGTCACAACCTCCGACATCGTCGTGATATCCCCGAGCGGAATATAAGGCGGATTCGAGAGAACCACATCAAACCGGGTCCCACTCTCCAAAAACGGCCACAGCAAATCCCCCTGCAAAAACTCCACCTCAGCCCCAAGCAGCTCCGCATTCTCCCGCGCCACAGCCAAAGACACCTCCGCAATATCGGTGCCTGACACCATTAACACTGGCTCCGCAGTACTATCGGTGCCATTATCGGTGCCTGACACCACCCTTAGTTCCGCTTCTTCTAGCTTCATGGTGATGGCGATGGCGCCGCTGCCGGTTCCGATGTCGGCCAGCTTGATGACTTGCTTCTCGCCGCCAAACAGCCGCTTGATGCGTTGGAGGGCACCGTAAACGAGTTCTTCAGTTTCCGGTCTCGGGATCAGTACCTCTTCATTGACAAGAAACGGCCGTCCGTAAAACTCCTCTGTCCCGATAATATACTGGACCGGCACACCCTTCACATGGTCAAAAACCGCTTGTTCAAAATCCTCCCACACACCCGGCGCTAACTCATCACGCATATTCGCAAACAACTGCGCCCGGCTCATCCCAGTGAAATGGCGCAGCAAAAGCTCACCCGCATTGGCATCCCTACCCGCTGGACCTAAAAAAGAAGAAGCCCATTGAAGAGCTTCGAATACTTTTTTACTCATTTGAGGAATCTTCCAGCCTGCGCGCTTGATCATCCATAATCAGCGCATCGATGATATCATCGAGCTTGCCTTCCAAAATTTGATCAAGCTTTTGAATCGTTAAGCCGATGCGGTGGTCCGTCACCCGGTTTTGCGGGAAGTTGTACGTGCGAATCCGTTCTGAACGATCACCCGTACCAACCGCTGATTTACGCACAGAATCATACTCCGCTTGTGCTTCCTGCTGGTACTTATCATAAATGCGGGCACGTAGTACCTTCATCGCCTTATCCTTATTCTTATGCTGCGATTTCTCATCTTGAATCGAAACAACAATCCCCGTCGGAATATGCGTTAAACGAACCGCTGACATCGTTGTATTAACGGACTGTCCGCCGGCGCCGCTCGATGCAAACGCATCAAAACGGATATCTTTATCATTGATTTCTACGTCTACTTCTTCTGCTTCAGGCAAACAAACCACTGTCGCCGTTGACGTATGAATCCGGCCGCTTGATTCCGTCTCCGGAACACGCTGTACACGGTGCGCGCCGTTTTCAAACTTCAATTTTGAATAAGCGCCCTGGCCGTTAATCATAAAGCTGATTTCCTTGTATCCACCAAGACCAGTCGGACTCGCATCAAGTACATCAATCTTCCAGCCTTGCGCTTCCGCAAAACGGCTGTACATGCGATATAAATTTCCAGCAAACAAAGCCGCCTCGTCTCCGCCCGCTGCACCGCGGATTTCAAAGATAACGTTTTTGTCATCGTTTGGATCCTTCGGAATCAACAAGATCTTCATCTTCGCTTCCAAATCCACGATTTGCGCTTCCAGTTCGTTAACTTCTTCCTTCACCATTTCACGCATCTCAGCATCCAGCTTTTCATCCAGCATCGCTTTCGCATCCTGAAGCTGTGCGCGCGCCTCTTTATATTCACGATACGTTTGTACTGTTTCTTGTATATCAGATTGTTCTTTTGAATAATCACGTAGTTTTTTTGAATCATTAATAATCTCTGGGTCGCTCAAAAGTTCATTTAACTTATCATAGCGATCTTCCACCGATTGAAGACGATCAAACACAGTCAATTCACCTCAATTTTTTGTCCATAACATTCTAATTATAGTATAGGTGAAAACAACCGTCAAAACCAAATTCTAGGGGGATATTTTTTCGTAATTGATTTTTCAATTTTAGGCTGTGTTTAACTAGTCTGTTGATTTCCGTTCCAGGCACTTCGCTTTCCGCGGGCGTGCCGGGGAGCCTCCTCGTCGCTGTGCTCCTGCGGGGTCTCCCCTGACCCGTACTCCCGCAAGAGTCTTCGTGCCTTCCACTCCAATCAACAGAGTGCCAAAATCAATATTCACCTTTAACAAAGCCTAATTTTAAAAAAAAGCTGGCTTACCGTCATCACGATAAGCCAGCCTAAAAGATCAATTTTTATTAAAGGGCTGCAGGCTTCATTTGGTTGTTTTCTTGCCGGTCTAGCTGTTTGACCACTGCTTCACTTGTATCCACACGTTTAACGAATAAGGCTAATACAAGCGCGACAATATTAATGGCAAGAGTAACATAAAATGAATATTGAATACCAGCTAATAATGCTTGCTTAGTTAATAGAGCAGTAGAAGCTTCTGTCAGCGTTGTCGGATCGACCCCGTCCATTAAGCTGGTAGCTTCTGTTTTTGTCACAGAATTCATGATCGTAATCAGAATAGCGGTACCAATCGAACCAGACACTTGCTGTGCTGTATTGTTGATCGCTGTCCCATGTGGGTTTAAGCGTGTTGGTAATTGATTTAGCCCGTTTGTCATGATTGGCATCATGACCATTGACATACCGAACATCCTTAATGTGTAAACAAGAACAATATAGGTGTAACTAGAATCAATTTGCAAGTTTGCTAGCATGTAAGTTGATATCGCTGTAACCACAAGTCCGACTACCGCTAGAATACGTGGACCAAATTTATCAAACAGCTTCCCTGTAATTGGCATCATAATCCCCATCACAATGGCACCAGGCAGCATCATTAAACCTGAATCAAGTGGTGAAATCCCCCGTATATTTTGAACATAAGCCGGTGTTAAAATCATACCAGAAAACATGGCAACTGCGTTCACAATCGCAATAACCGAACCAAGCGCAAACATTGGGTACTTGTATACACGCAAATCTAATAATGGCTCTTTCATTTTTAATTGACGAACAATGAAGGCTAGGAGCGCGATCCCACCCACGATTAATGTAGTTAAGACAATTGTATCAGTCCATCCATCTGAACTCGCCGAACTAAAGCCGTATAGCAAGCCGCCAAATCCAATACTAGATAATACCACAGAAATATAATCAAGTTTTGCACTTTTGTTTTGTTCCATTACATTTTCAAGTTTCCAAACAGCTAATAATAAACTAATGACCGCTAACGGTAAAATCATTTCAAAAAGAACGCGCCAGTCATAGTACTCGACAATATAACCTGATAATGTAGGGCCAATTGCCGGGGCTGTAATCATAACTAATCCAAAAATACCCATTGCCGTCCCACGCTGTTCACGTGGAAAACTTACTAACATAATATTCATTAATAATGGTCCCATGACCGAAGAGCCTGCTGCTTGAATCATTCGCCCTGTGAGCAGCAGTCCAAAGTTTGGCGCAAAGGCCGCCACTGCAGTCCCCAGGGTAAAAATGGCCATCGATGTAATAAATAAGCGACGATTTGAAAAACGTGTTAATAAAAAGGCTGATGCAGGAATTAATATCCCACTGACCAGCATATATCCTGTCGATAACCACTGAACCGTTGAATAATCTTTTATTTTTAAGTCCACCATAATCGATGGCAGCGCTACATTTAATAGTGAGTTATTGAGAAAAGACACCATGGCCCCAATAAATAAAATTGCGATCATTAAATATGGCGGTTTTCTTTGTTGTAATGTTGTATCCATCTATCCTATCCCCTTGTCCTTTATTTAGATTCTTTTTTATGAAATCCTCTTTTTAGTAAGTCCATTTGCTCTCTATAATTCCTCAGCGCTTCTTCATCCGACCATTCTTTTACAATCATTTGGATTAAATTCTGAAAGGTTACAGCACCCATCATTTTTAAAATATGGTGTAGTTCTTCATCACTTTCGACGTTTAAATTTTCTCTATTGATGAGGCTGACTGTATTTAAAAACTGAGTTTTTTGATTTTGCTCATAAACATGATTGGCGAAAGTTTTCTCTACTTTATAATTCATATTTAAAAACGCATATTTAAAAAAGTTTTGGTGTTCTTGATTTTTATGGAATGTTATTAGAAATTGAAATGATTCCATATAGGTCTCAAATAGATCCCCATTCTTTTCTTTAAGGATCCCAATAAATCGATCACTATTTTTTTGCGCAAGTTGGTTCAACAAGAAATAATAAATATCCTCTTTATCCTCAAAATATTGGTAAAAGCTCCCTCTTGGAATTCCCGCACTTTTGATGATATTTGCAATTGATGCTTCATGTAATGGGACTCTGGAGAATTCCTCTTTAGCAGCTTCAATTAATTTGTCCTGCTTATCTTTCGGTAAGTGAAAGTAGGTTTGTTTTGGCATTGCTTCGCTCCTATACGCATGTGACATCTTGTCATAAACTGATTATATATGACACCTTGTCATGTGTCAACAAAAAAGTGACAGTGTGTCATACCACTAAAAAAACATGCCCTGAAATTCAGAGCATGCTACCTACGATCTTCCTTTACGCGTACCTCTATTTTATAGCGCGGCAAAGCCTGAATTAGTTTGTGATGAAGCCGGGCCTCCGTCTTCACTTTTCCCTGCTCAGACTGTATTCCCTTTTTATAAACAGATACCCACATCCGGTCACCATTGACCCAGACCGAATCGGCCGTAAATTCCTTTGAATTAGCAATCACTTGTTTTGCCTTATTGATATCTTCGCCTGTGTCTTTTCCGCCGCCCGTTTCAGAGCCGCTCCCCGTCCGATTCAGGTTGAGGAAATTAGGATTTTGGTTGGTAATATCATCTTCCACCATCCGCTGCTTATTCTCACCGCGGTTGGACATATTTGCTGGCGTTTTGCCGTCGCGGTTGGACACATAATTTGGTCCCGACCGGTCATTCTTAAGGTCATATGCCGCTTCATTGCCATGATTCCCACCTTCATTCCCATTACAGCCGCTGACTAAAAACATCATACATAATGAGAGAAACAACAAAAACTTTTGCATCTTACACCTCCCATTACTATCATGCCCGGAGTTTGCTGCAACTGGACGAGTGAAATCTTTCCAAGCAGTAAAATTCGGCTGCTGCTTAGAATGGGATTTCGCCGAACCTGTGCTGAATCTCGCCAACCTCCATCGGAATCTCGCCGAACACACCCGAGATTTCGCCCAACTCAAAGACATTTTCGCCAAACCATCCAACAATTCCGCCAAAGCCCAAAAATCACACCAAAAACCAAAAACCACAATCCCTAACCAAACAAAAAAACTGCCCGAGAATCCCCTTCTCAGACAGTTGTAGTTAATCACAGTGTTAAGCTCATTTACGGTGTCAGGCACTAATTATGTAAACTGACGACACCCTGATATTAATTTGTTGCTTCTTGCTCGATGCTTGTCCGGGAGACTGCAGTCTTTGGGACTTCGTGGTGATGGCGGCAGCGTGGCTCGTATGCCTCGGAGGCGCCCACTAAGATGACTGGGTCATGGTAAGAGGCTGGATGTCCATCAATCAAGCGCTGCGTTCGGCTTGATGGTGAACCACACACCGAACAGACCGCCTGCAGCTTCGTCACTGATTCAGCAATTGCCATCAACGCCGGCATCTGACCAAACGGCTCGCCGCGGAAATCCATATCCAAACCGGCACAAACCACACGATGGCCGCTGTCTGCCAGCTGCTGCACAATCCGCACAATTCCTTCATCAAAAAACTGAACCTCATCAATCGCAATAATATCGATATCGGCTTCCACATGGTGGAGAATCTCCATCGAATGAGCAATTGGCTTCGCATGAAAAGAAGAACCATTATGGGACACAACCTGTTGATCGTGATAGCGATTATCAATTTTCGGCTTAAACACAGCAATCTTTTGTTTAGCGAACTGAGCCCGTCTCACACGGCGGATCAATTCCTCCGATTTTCCAGAAAACATACTGCCACAGATAACCTCAACCCATCCGCTTTGCTTCATTAAATACATAAAACGGCGTCTCCTTCCTAACAAAACCATAAAATCTATTTCAAAAAGTGAATTTATTTAAATAAAAAACAGGCAAGTAAGTGTTGCTTCTTGCCTGTACTGTTTTACAATTATTGTTGCTGTTGAGTTTTGATGCCATATTTCTTGTTGAAACGGTCAACACGTCCGCCAGCTTCAGCGAATTTTTGACGACCAGTGTAGAATGGATGACATTCTGAACAAGTCTCAACACGAATTTCGTTTTTAACAGAACCAGTTTCAAATGTATTACCACATGCACATGACACCGTTACTGTTTTATAATTTGGATGAATTCCTGCTTTCATTCTTTTCATCTCCTTCCGCCCTGAATCATTCGAAACAGAGTTATATAAAGCACCTGTCCGAAGACAAGCACTGAAATACTAAAAACACACTGCACCCATTATAACAAGGGCATCCTATTTTTGCAAGTTGGGATTTGTTGGTTCTTTTTTTAAAAAGGAACCTATCCAAGCCCCTCTACCAGGCTTGTCCCGAACTAAGTTAACCAGGTCCGGCTTGTTTTCAGCGCTCCCTCAATAAGGCTACGAGCGTCTCGCTTTCAGCTCTTCCCCTAATTGGGCAAAGAACTCCTCATTCGACTTGGTCTGGCGTAATTTTTTCAAGAAACGCTCCGCAAAATCTGGTGAATCGGACATGGATTTACGGATTGCCCATAATTTGTCCAAATGATCCTTCGGAATAAGAAGCTCTTCCTTACGAGTACCAGAGCGGCGGATATCAAGCGCAGGGAAAATACGGCGCTCTGCAAGCGAACGATCGAGATGCAGTTCCATATTACCTGTCCCCTTAAATTCCTCATAAATGACGTCATCCATCCGTGAGCCGGTATCGACCAGCGCAGTCGCCAGAATCGTCAAGCTGCCGCCCTCTTCAATATTACGAGCAGCCCCGAAGAAACGCTTCGGACGGTGGAATGCTGCCGGGTCAATCCCCCCGGAAAGTGTCCGGCCGCTTGGCGGAATCACTAAGTTATAGGCACGGGCAAGACGCGTAATACTATCCATCAGGATGACCACATCACGCTTATGTTCGACTAAACGCATCGCGCGATCGAGTACAAGTTCCGCCACTTTAATATGGTTTTCCGGTACTTCATCAAATGTCGAACTAACCACATCCCCAGCAACCGAACGCTCAATATCGGTTACTTCCTCTGGACGCTCGTCAATCAATAGCATGATCAATTCGACTTCCGGATGGTTCGTCGTAATGCTGTTGGCGATTTCTTTTAACAGCATCGTTTTACCTGCCTTTGGAGGTGCAACGATCAATCCACGCTGCCCAAAACCAACCGGTGCGATGACATCCATAATCCTTGTCGAAAGATATTTTGGAGTAGTCTCCAATTTCATCTGGCGGTTAGGATAAAGCGGTGTCAGGCCTGGGAAGTATACCCGTTCCTTCGCCGATTCCGGATCTTCCCCGTTCACGGCTTCTACGTGCAATAGTCCATAATAACGCTCATTTTCTTTCGGAGGTCGTACCTTACCGGAAACTTTATCCCCATTACGAAGGTCGAAGCGGCGGATTTGCGATGCAGAAATGTAGATATCTTCTGAGCTTGGCGAGTAATTGATTGGTCGTAGGAATCCAAATCCTTCTGACTGAATAATTTCTAAGACGCCTTCCATGAAAAAGTATCCTTGCTGTTCCGCGCGGGATTTCAGGATGGCAAAAATTAATTCTTTTTTTGTTAATTTGCTGTAGTAGGTCACTTTGTATTCGCGTGCCAGCTCATAAAGTTCCTTCAGCTTCATATTTTCTAAACTTGAAATTGTTAATTCCATTTGTGCACCACACTTTTATTTTTTTCAATCCGATGTTATTAAGAGAGTTGAGGAATAATGATAGAAGTAGAAATGAAATGAATAGAATTGCAGATATAATGCATAATAAAACAATTACTATTTTACCCTCTATGCAAAAAATTAATCAACTTATTTTTCTATTTTCGTTCATTGGGAATTTCTTCTTGTAGGATAATCCCTAATGGAGTGTAATAGGAGTTATTGGCAGCGTTAAACTTGTCTGTTGATTTCCGTTCCAATCGCGAGCGGTTCGCGGGCGTTTTAACACAGCCTGTAATTTAAGTGATGATGCCATGAAGGGTGCCTGACACCCAATTGGTGTCAGGCACCCTTACTTTTGGCACCGTTTATTTAATCACTAGGTTTGGTTTTTTCTTTAAGCTGTGACGGCCTTCGACGAAGCGGACGGTGCCTGATTTGGCACGCATGACGATGGAGTGTGTTGAGCCGTATGAGCCTTTGAATTGAACACCGCGCAGTAATTCGCCGTCTGTGACCCCAGTTGCAGCAAAAATAGCGTCATCACCTTTTACCAGGTCTTCCATCCGGAGGACACGATTAACATCGAGTCCCATTTTGATGCATCGCTCTAGTTCCGCATCACTTTGCGGCAGTAATTTTCCGATGATTTCACCGCCAAGACATTTTAACGCCACCGCTGAAAGAACGCCTTCAGGGGCACCGCCAGAGCCAAAGAGAATATCGACGCCGGTATTGTCAAAGGCAGTATTAATCGCACCTGCAACGTCACCATCGTTAATCAATTTGATCCGTGCGCCAGCCTCACGAAGCTGGGCAATGATATGCTCATGACGCGGACGATTTAAGACAGTCGCCACAACATCCTCGATATCTTTATTCTTCGCTTTGGCCACAGCTTTTAAGTTATCAAGAACAGACGCATTGATATCAATATGTCCGACTGCTTCAGGGCCAACCGCAATTTTTTCCATATACATATCAGGAGCATGAAGAAGATTTCCATGGTCTGCGACCGCTAGAACCGCTAAGGCATTCCAGCCGCCTGATGCTAAAATATTGGTGCCTTCGAGCGGATCAACCGCAACGTCAACACGCGGACCATAGCCTGTCCCTAGTTTCTCGCCAATATAAAGCATCGGTGCTTCATCCATTTCCCCTTCACCGATTACGACAGTTCCCTTCATTGGCACGGTGTCAAACACATCACGCATGGCCGAAGTCGCTGCACCGTCTGCCTCATCTTTCTTCCCACGGCCCATCCAGCGGGCTGAAGCAAGTGCTGCGGCTTCTGTGACACGGACAAGCTCCATCGTTAAACTTCTTTCCATCGTCTCCATCTCCCTTAAGTCTCTTTAGATGTCTCTTCAACTTCAGTAGCTTATAGTCAACGCCTAAGCTTTATCCATATGGTAAAAATCAATTATTCTTCATCTGTTCTACTTCTTCCTTCGTTAACGCTTCCCGCCAAACTGTGGCGCCGAGTCCATTTAGTTTTCCGACGAGGTCGCTGTAGCCGCGGTCAATGTGCTCGAGCCCGGTTACTTCGGTAATTCCCTCTGCCATCAGGCCGGCAATGAACAGTGCTGCTCCTGCCCTGAGATCACTTGCCTTCACTTTCGCCCCCTGCAATTGAACTGGACCATTGATGATGGCAGAACGACCTTCAACTTTAATGTTGCCGTTCATTCTACGCAGTTCATCAATATGCTTGAAACGGGCACCGTAAATCGTGTCAGTTACGACACTTGAGCCGGTCGCTCTTGTCAAAAGGGTGGTAAATGGCTGCTGGAGATCGGTTGGAAATCCAGGATAGACGAGCGTCTTGATATCGACGGCCTTCAATTTCGAAGACCCATCCACAAACACTTGGTCATCGCCAGACTCCACATGGACACCCATTTCTCGCAATTTGGCAATCAATGATTCTAAATGCTGCGGGATAACGTTGTCGATGAGGACACCCTCGCCCACTGCGGCACCCAAAATCATATACGTGCCAGCTTCAATCCGGTCTGGAATAATCGTGTGACGACAGCCATGAAGCGCTTCCACACCGTCGATACGAATGACGTCCGTTCCAGCCCCTTTAATCTTCGCACCCATACTCGTTAACAATGTCGCGACATCAATGATTTCCGGTTCCTTCGCCGCATTTTCAATGACCGTCCGCCCTTTGGCGCGAACCGCTGCCAGCATGATATTAATGGTCGCACCCACACTGACCACATCAAGGTAAATACGGGCACCGCGAAGCTCGTCCGCACGCAAATAAATCGCACCTTGCTCATTGGTAATTTGAGCCCCGAGTGCTTCGAAACCTTTAATATGTTGATCAATCGGTCTTGGACCTAAATAGCATCCGCCAGGAAGGCCAATGACTGCCTTTTTAAAACGGCCAAGCATAGCACCCATTAAGTAATAAGAAGCACGGAGCTTTTTTACTTTCCCGTTTGGCAGGGGCATGGAAATCATGGTCGATGGGTCAACCGTCATCTCGTTATCAGAAAGCTGAACGTTACCGCCGATTTCTTCAAGGAGGTCCTTCAAGATTTCAACGTCTGAAATGTCCGGCAATCCCTCAATTGTCACTGGTGATTCCGCTAAAATGGTTGCAGGGATTAACGCAACAGCACTATTTTTCGCCCCGCTGATCCGAACCGTTCCCTTTAACGGATAGCCACCCGCAATTTTAAGTTTTTCCATATTCGACTCCCTTCTAAGCCCTGTAAGTCAAACGGTACAATCCGCTTATTACGAAATGAGGCTCTAGGTATATTTTTCCTGCATTAAAAGTCAAAATCCGACAACTTGTCTATCCTTTAGTTTACACCAAATTTTTATTTTCATGTATGGCAATTAAAAAAATTTACACGAAATGGGAATAATTATGCTTCTGTTCGGGAATTCCAATCTTTTAAGAAGCCTTCAATCCCTTTATCTGTTAATGGATGATGGAATAATCCCATTAATACTTTGTATGGAATGGTTGCAATATGAGCGCCTCGTAACGCTGCTTCTGTGACGTGAATTGGATTACGAATGGAGGCTGCAATGATTTCTGATTCAATGCCATGCACGTTGAAGATGTCTGAAATAGTTGAAATTAGATCTAAACCGTTTTGGCCGATATCATCTAATCTGCCTAGAAATGGAGAAACATAGGTGGCTCCAGCTCTTGCCGCAAGTAAGGCCTGGTTCGGACTAAAAATGAGGGTTACGTTTGTTTTGATTCCTTCTTGTGCAAAAGCATGAGTCGCTTTTAACCCATCTGGAGTCATTGGAACTTTTACGGTAATATTCGGAGCGATTGCTGCAAGCTCTCTGCCTTCTCGAATCATGCCTTCTGCATCAAGCGCAATAACTTCTGCACTAACAGAGCCAGGGACAAGTGCCGTAATTTCTCTTAAGCGGTCGTGAAAAGAAACACCTTTTTCTCTAGCGACTAATGATGGATTAGTAGTTACACCTGCAAGTAATCCAAGGTCATGGGCTTCGCGTATCTCGTCTAAATTAGCTGTATCAATAAAAAATTTCATAATTAATCCCTCCATTTTCCGACTAAATATTCAAATTTCTTTTCACAGAATAAAACCGTCCTAATAGTACTACCAGGACGGTTTACATTTTATCATATTCTAGAACAAATATGAAATGTAGTTAGACATTTGCCATTGTTCGATTAAGCTTTACCTGCAGAACCGAATTCGCGGATTTTGCCGATAACTGTTTCTTTGATCGCATCGCGAGCTGGTCCTAAATATTTACGTGGATCGTACTCTTCTGGCTTCGCAGCTAATGTTTCACGTACTGCTTTTGCAGATGCGATTTGGTTTTCAGTGTTCACGTTGATTTTCGCTGTTCCAAGAGAAACAGATTTTTGGATATCTTTTAATGGGATACCAGTACCGCCGTGAAGGACTAATGGAAGGCCAGTAATGTTTCCGATTTCTTCCATTTCAGCAAAACCAAGGTTTGGTTCACCCTTGTAAGGACCATGAACAGAACCTAAAGCAGGTGCAAGACAGTCGATACCTGTGCGTTTTACTAACTCTTCACATTCTTTAGGATCTGCGTAGATAACGCCATCAGCAACAACGTCGTCTTCCTGGCCGCCAACAGTTCCTAATTCCGCTTCAACAGACACACCTTTTGAATGTGCATAATCAACTACTTTTGAAGTAATTTCAATATTTTCTTCAAATGGGTGGTGGGAAGCATCGATCATAACAGATGTGAAACCTGCATCAATCGCTTCTTTACACTTATCAAAGCTTGAACCGTGGTCAAGGTGAATTGCTACAGGAACGGTAATTTTCAAATCTTCCATTAAGCCTTCAACCATTTTTACAACTGTTTTGAAGCCGGACATATAACGAGCTGCCCCTTCAGAAACACCAAGAATTACAGGTGAATTCTCAGCTTGTGCAGCTTGAAGAATCGCTTGAGTAAATTCTAAGTTATTTAAGTTAAATTGCCCAACCGCATAGCCTTCAGCTTTGGCTTTAATGAGCATTTCTTTCATGGAAACTAATGGCATTTCTATTCCTCCTTAAATTAGGCAGATATCTTTTCAATTCGGTCTTCCATATTAAGGTTTTCCCTCAATTTTACGGATTATGTATTCCTTGAAAAAGATAAACAACCAGTAAAAAGTTCATATGTATCATATCAAACCAGGGGGCGAAATGCCATTATTTAAATGCAGTTTTGTAAACTGTCATAATGAAAGCGCGCCCATTTTCTATGTAAGCACTTTCCTTATATTTCAAGGCCAAAAAACGAAATTTAATTCATTTTTTGGGGAATGTGTTTCCTAACAGCTGCGCGTATATCATCAATATCAAACGGCTTAGCAAAATGGGTAATCGCACCAAGATCCTTGGCCTCTTGAATCATATCCAGTTCACCATAAGCTGTCATAATAATGACGCGGATATCCGGGTCAATTACCTTCATTCGTTTTAAAATTTCAATTCCATCCATTCCAGGGATTTTCATATCCAATAGGACAAGGTCGGGGTCATGTTTTGTCACAATTTCAAGGGCCTGAATGCCATTGGCTGCCTGATATGTTTGATACCCCTCTTTTTGAAACACTTCATTTAGTAAAATTCTAATGCCAAACTGATCATCAACGATTAAAATTTTCTCTTTCATAACTCCACCTCTTCCTTGTTTACTTGATGCATTTTTATTATCCCACTATTTATCACTTGTTATATTTCTCTATTTGGAAAATAATCTCCTGCAAAATTTCTCGGAATTTGTTAATATTTTTGCAATATCGAAAAAACGCTTATAATAAAAGGGTGAAAAGGAGGGTTTTTATGTTAAAAATGTTTACTACCCAATTAACCGGTTTGTTTAAACGGCTTGAAGAAAAAGAAGAATATTCGTTTGAAGACGGAGCCCGCTTGCTTGCCCAGGCACCGGTTGGCGATGGGTCTATATATATTTTTACTACAAAGGAAATGAAAGCGGTCGAGTTCGAGGCTTTGGAAGGGGCAGAACCGTTTTCGGGTGCCAAGATTTTTGACAGCGTTGAGGAATTAACCGAATCCGATCGTATATTGATGTTCACGCGTTATTCTAATGATGAGTCTGGACTTAAGCTTGCCGAACAGCTTCGCGAAAAAGGAATTCCATTTGTTGCGGTGGCGACCTCCGTTCCGGGTGGTGAACTCTTACAAGAATCAGCGGATCTCCTGATTGATTTGCGGCTGACCAAAGCCTTGCTCCCAGATGATGAAGGAAATCGGTACGGATATCCCTCTTCGATGGCAGCTTTGTTCGTTTATTACGGCTTGAAATTTACGATTGAAGAGATTTTGGCAGAATATGAAGAGTAAAAGCGGGTTTTGGACCCGTTTTTTTATTGCCCTCGATTATTTCCCGGGGGGTAAACTTGGGGTTGTTCGACTTTTAAGGAGTTTTGTACCATTTCGGGACACTTTTGTTGATATTTCGCAAGGTTATGTACAAGTTTTCCATACTTTTGTACAAATATTGAGGTGTTTTGTACAAATAGACAATTTTTGGAAATCTACCTACTGGTGCCTGACACCAAAAAATGATACCAAAAAAATAAGGACCAGATAACTGGTCCTGAATACTTCCTTATTTTTGCAATGATGCTTTAATAAAGTCACGGAATAACGGCTGTGGACGATTTGGTCTTGAGACAAACTCCGGATGGAATTGTGATGCCACAAACCACGGATGGTCCTTCAACTCAACAATTTCCACTAAGCGGCCGTCTGGGCTAGTGCCTGAGAAAATGAAGCCTGCTGCTTCCATGTCTTTACGGAAATGATTGTTAAATTCATAGCGATGACGGTGACGCTCATAAACAACCTCTTCGTCATACGCTTCAAACGCCTTCGTACCCTCAACAATACGAGCTGGATATAGACCAAGACGCAATGTTCCGCCCAAATCCTCCACATCTTTCTGTTCAGGGAGTAAATCAATGATTGGATAAGCTGTTTCCGGTACAAATTCTGCGGAATGCGCCCCTTCCAATCCAAGCACATTACGGGCAAATTCAATGGTTGCCAGCTGCATTCCTAAACAAATACCAAGGAACGGCTTCTTCTGCTCACGAGCATAACGAGTCGCTTCAATTTTCCCTTCAATCCCGCGGTCACCAAAGCCGCCTGGAACAAGAACTCCATCCACATCATCCAATAGTTCCGCTACATTTTCACGGGTCACATCTTCTGAATTAATCCATTTGATTTCCACATCGGCATCAAACGCATAGCCTGCATGTTTCATTGCTTCAACCACAGAAATATAAGCATCTTGAAGTTCCACATATTTTCCGACTAGACCAATACGTGTCTTGCCGGAAAGATGAGTTACGCGGTCTACGAGTACTTTCCACTCGGTCATATCCGCTTCTTTTACGGATAATTTCAAATGGTCACACACGATTTGATCCATGTTTTGCTCTTGAAGGGCAAGTGGGATCGAATACAGCGTGTCTGCGTCCATACATTCAATCACAGCTTTTGAGTCAATATCACAGAACAAGGCAATTTTATCCTTCATGTCCTGTGAAACCGGCATTTCTGTACGCACAACAATAATATTTGGCTGAATACCAAGACTGCGCAGTTCTTTGACGCTATGCTGGGTCGGCTTTGTTTTCATTTCGCCCGCTGCCTTGATGTACGGAATTAATGTACAGTGAATGTACATTACATTTTCGGAACCGATATCGCTCTTGATTTGGCGAATCGCTTCAAGGAATGGAAGAGATTCAATGTCCCCTACCGTTCCGCCGATTTCCGTGATCACGACATCAGCATTTGTTTCTTTCCCGGCACGGAAGCAACGTTCCTTAATTTCATTGGTGATATGCGGAATAACCTGAACCGTTGCCCCTAAATAATCACCACGGCGCTCTTTCCGTAAAACCGTTGAATAAATTTTTCCGGTTGTTACGTTCGAATACTTGTTTAAGTTGATGTCGATAAAACGCTCATAGTGGCCTAAGTCCAAATCGGTTTCAGCGCCATCACCTGTTACGAACACTTCACCGTGCTGATAAGGACTCATCGTTCCCGGGTCGACGTTAATGTATGGGTCGAATTTTTGAATGGTTACATTCACGCCCCGATTTTTCAATAAACGGCCTAATGATGCTGCCGTAATTCCTTTTCCTAGTGATGAAACCACACCACCAGTTACAAAAATATATTTTGTCATAAATATTTCCCCCTCTTATACAGTTTGTACATTATTCAGTTTGTTTAAGGGTTTTTGTAAAAAAATATTTTCCTTACGCCCGTAAAAAATGAAAAAACTCCGTGGAACATGAGTTTTTTGAACAATAAAAAACGCTCGCCTACTTGTGGTAGGGAGCGTATTATAAGTAAATAATGTATCGTCCTCTTTTTAAGGAGCCCAAAAAAGATAATACAAGGGCGTGGAAAAAAAGTCAAGTGGATTAATCTTCTTTGACTTCTTCCTCATCATCAAATTCTTCTTCTTCATCCTCAAGGTCATCGTCAAGATCATCTTCTTCATCCAATTCAATGTCAAGATCATCTTCAATGGCATCATCATCGTCGTCAAGATCAAGATCATCATCTTCATCGATATCAAGATCTTCTTCATCATCAAGTAGATCATCTTCATCATCAAAGTCATCAAAGTCATCTTCAATCTCATCGACTTCATCGAAATCTTCGAGATCGTCTTCATCGACAACCTTCTTCGCCTTCTTCTTCTTCGGTTTCACAACGGCAACCACTTCTTCTTCAGCTGTATCGACTGGATACCAGACACGAAGTCCCCAGCGGTTACTTCCTAATGAAAGGAAACGGCCATCCACATTGATGTCGGTGTAAAATTGAGCAAGTCGGGAACGAACTTCATCATCAGAAATCCCTGAAGCTTGTTTAATTTCTTCTACTAGTTCATTAAAGGCAATCGGCTGTTTACTATTTTTCAAGTATTCATAAGCCATTTCCATTAGGGAAAATTCTTGTAATTCCTCTTTTGAGTATTGTGCTAAACTCAATATCGGCACTTCCTTTCTCTATTTAACACTCTTAAATGAGTGAATAACGGACTATCAATAAATTGATATATGATAGAAATGGAGAACTGTCTAGCTCCAGCTCCCTGCGACTAGTGTACTTCGCCCTCCTCCTACGATAAGTCAACATCGAATCGCTTACGCTCTTCGTGTTTCCTTTATCTCGTTCGGAGTGCTCCAGTCCTGTCGTGCGCAAAACGGTCGCTTCCGCTTTTCTCGTAAAATTTGCATATTCTTCATTATAAACAAATTCTTCCGGTTTATGCTAGTGCTAGTGAGTTGTTTCATCTGAATTTTTATGGACGAGGTCTTTTTCCATCTTTTTTCTTTGCCTGCTTCTGCTTTTTCATCTCTTTCAGCGCAATCACTAGAAAGAAGATTGCTAGCAAGAAGAACGAGACTGCTCCCAACTGACGTTGATAGAGATAATTTAACGGCCAGGCAAACACAACTAAAATGATTAAAATATAACTAAACCTCATTTGCTCCACCTGCCCAAATCCCTCGAAGTATGTACGCTAAATCATTATATAAGATCACCGCAAATAATAATATCTCATAAAAGAAGTTTTATTACAAAAATTGGTGTCAGGCACCATGTGTGCCTGACACCCTAAATGATAAGAAATAATTTTCGACTTTAAAAATTGTCCAGCTCCAGTGCTGAACAGGGCACTTGCGCTTTTCTTACTTACATATTCCTGCGATATTGCCCGCCGACTTCGTAAAGAGCTCTAGTGATTTGGCCGAGGCTGGCGACTTGGACGGTTTCCATTAGCTCGGCAAAGATATTGCCATTTTTGACGGCAGCTTCTTTCAAACGTTGCAATGCTTCTCCCGCCGACGCTGCATGACTTTCCTGGAAGGCACGCAGATTTTGAATTTGCAGTTCCTTCTCTTCGTAAGACGCGCGCGCTAATTCCATATTATTGACGTCTTCTTCTGACGGAGGATTTGGATTCAAATACGTATTCACACCGATAATCGGTAATTCACCCGTGTGTTTTTTCATTTCATAATACATCGATTCATCCTGAATTTTGCCGCGCTGATACTGGGTCTCCATGGACCCAAGCACACCGCCGCGGTCATTCAAGCGTTCAAATTCCTGTAATACCGCTTCCTCCACTAGATCCGTTAACTCCTCCACAATAAATGATCCTTGGAGCGGATTTTCATTTTTGGATAAGCCATGCTCTTTCGTAATAATCATCTGAATCGCCATCGCACGGCGTACCGATTCCTCAGTTGGCGTTGTAATCGCCTCATCATAAGCATTCGTATGAAGGGAATTACAATTATCTTGCAACGCCATTAACGCCTGCAGTGTTGTCCGAATATCATTAAAGTCAATTTCCTGCGCATGCAGCGAACGCCCCGACGTCTGAACATGGTATTTCAATTTTTGACTTCGTTCGTTTGCCCCATATTTATCGCGCATCACTGTCGCCCAAATACGGCGGGCCACCCGGCCAATTACGGTATACTCCGGATCCAGGCCATTTGAGAAGAAGAAGGACAAGTTCGGTGCAAAATCATCAATCTTCATACCGCGGCTCAAATAGTACTCGACATACGTAAACCCATTCGACAACGTAAACGCTAGCTGTGAAATCGGATTGGCGCCTGCTTCGGCAATATGATACCCCGAAATCGAGACGGAATAATAGTTGCGCACTTGATGGTCAATGAAATATTGCTGAATATCGCCCATCATCCGCAGTGCAAATTCCGTTGAGAAGATACATGTATTTTGACCTTGGTCTTCTTTTAAAATATCAGCCTGCACCGTACCGCGCACCGTACGGAGTGTATAGGCACGAACTTCCGCAAATTCCTCCATCGTTAACACCCGGCCAAGCTCGGCTTCCTTCCTCTGCACCTGCTGATCAATCGCTGTATTCATAAACATTGCTAGAATAATCGGTGCGGGGCCGTTAATAGTCATGGATACCGATGTTGACGGATGACATAAATCAAAGCCGTCATACAACTTTTTCATATCATCTAGTGTACAAACACTGACACCGCTTTCGCCGACCTTCCCGAAAATATCCGGGCGGTGATCCGGGTCTTCACCATACAGTGTCACCGAGTCAAACGCCGTACTTAAGCGTTTCGCCTCATCATCCTTCGATAAATAGTGGAAACGGCGATTCGTACGCTCCGGTGTTCCTTCCCCAGCAAACTGGCGTTTCGGATCCTCGCCTTCGCGCTTAAACGGAAATACCCCAGCCGTATATGGGAATGAACCCGGGACGTTTTCCTGGTAAACCCAGTGAAGAATTTCCCCGTAATCCTTATACTTTGGCAGCACTACTTTCGGAATATCGAGCCCTGATAAGCTTTTCGATCTCAACACGGTAATAATCTCTTTATCACGGATTCTCGTCACGAACTTGTCGCCGGAATACGCCTCCCGCGTTTTTGCCCAGCCCTCAAGAATTTTTCGGGATTCAGGTGTCAGTTTTGCTTCCGTCTCTTGCTTAACCGCCTCTAACGCTACAATCACTGCCGCATCGCTGACCGCTTCCATCGCCCCTTCTAACTGGAATAACTTCCGGGCAATCCCCGCCTGTTCTTCCGCTTTCCGGTGATAGCCGCGCACCGTTTCAGAAATTTCCCGTAAATAATAACGGCGGTCGGTTGGGATAATCACGTTCTGTTTTTCCACTAAGGCATCTTTAGTAAAATTAGTCACCCAGCCCGTGCCCATTTTATCGTTAATTTTTTCAATCAGTGCTGCAAACAATCCATTTGTCCCCGGGTCATTAAACTGACTCGCAATCGTTCCATATACCGGCATGTCATCAATGTCTTTTTCAAACAGCATATGGCTGCGCTGGTATTGCTTTTGCACCTGGCGCTTCGCGTCCTCCGAGCCCTTGCGCTCAAACTTATTGATAACAATCAGGTCCGCAAAATCAATCATGTCAATCTTCTCGAGCTGGGACGGGGCCCCAAACTCACTCGTCATTACATACAAAGAAACATCGCAAATCTCCGTAATTCCCGCATCTCCCTGGCCAATTCCGCTCGTCTCGACAATGACGAGATCAAAGCCAGCTGCCTTCGTAACGGCAACCGCATCCTTAATGGCCAGTGAAAGTTCACTTTTGGAACTCCTTGTAGCCAGCGAGCGCATATACACGTTCGGGGAAAAAATCGCATTCATGCGGATTCGGTCCCCAAGCAGGGCGCCCCCCGTCTTTTGCTTCGTCGGATCAACTGACAGAATCGCTACCTTTTTATCAGGTAGTTCATTAATAAAGCGGCGGATTAATTCATCGGTCAATGAACTTTTCCCGGCACCGCCCGTTCCCGTAATCCCAACGACAGGAATCTCTTTCTCGAGTGACTTCACTTGATCGAGCACTCGCTCAGCCGTTGCCGCTGCTTCATTCGTCCCATCGACATGAAGCTCCGCAATCGTGATCAGCTTTGCCACCGCATTGACATCCCCACTCGGCAGCTTCTCGATTTGATTGGCTACATCGTGCGGGACCGTCGCAAAATCGCACTCCTCAATCATCCGGTCAATCATGCCCTGCAGCCCCATCCTGCGGCCATCCTCAGGGGAGAAGATCCACGAAATCCCATACTCATGGAGCTCATCGATTTCGCGCGGGATAATTACCCCGCCGCCGCCGCCAAAAATACGAATATTCGGTGCACCTTTTTCTTTCAACAAATCGTACATATATTTGAAATACTCGACATGCCCGCCTTGATATGAAGAGATTGCAATTCCCTGCACATCCTCCTGGATCGCCGCGTTCACGACTTCCTCTACTGAGCGATTATGGCCGAGATGGATGACCTCCGCCCCGCTCGCCTGAAGAATCCGCCTCATAATATTGATGGAAGCATCATGCCCGTCAAACAAACTCGAAGCTGTGACAAAGCGAATATGATGTTTCGGTTGATAATTCCCCATCGTTCTCCCCCTTTTTTATAGGCTGTATTAAACTTGGATGTTGATTTCCGCTCCAATCAGCATCGTCACCTGGTCAACATTACGACCTAGCCTGTGTTGACGTATGAATCCCGTGAAACAATTGCTCTGTTTGCAGTTCAATATATTCATCTAGTGTATATAATTTTTGAAGGGCCCAGCGCCGGAACGCCCACATTTGTCCCTCAACAATAATGTTATGGGAAATCAGTGCGATCTGTTTTTCCGATAACTCTAGTTCTCCATTTTCGACACAGCGGACCATTAGGCTCTCAAACATCGCCGCCATTTCAATTTCTTTTTTCAGCACATATGGAAGGGCGTCCTTCGTCAGCGATTTGGCTTCTTGATACATGACCAGCACTTCATCCTGCATCTCATCCATAACCCGGAAATAATGCCCCACCCCAAGCTTCAGACTTGAAAGGGTGCCTTTTTTCTGCTCCAAATCCTGCTCAAGGCGTTCACTCACATGTTCATAAATGCTGTCACAGACGAGGTACAGGACATCTTCCTTCGAGCGGATGTATTCGTAAAGGGTCCCAATACTGAATCCTGCGGCTTTGGCGATTTCTCTCGTTGTCGTCCGGTGAAAGCCTTTTTCTTTAAAAAGGCTGACGGCCCCTTTAATCATTTGGTCCCGCCGTTTCTGAACAAGACGTTCATCCTTTACAGAAGCCAGTACTTCTCGTTTTTTTATCATGTTCTAATCCGCCTTACTTCGTGATCATCCGCGAGATCACAAGTCGTTGAATTTCTTGTGTGCCTTCATAGATTTGCGTAATTTTCGCATCGCGCATGAAGCGCTCCACTGGATAATCCTTTGTATAGCCATAGCCGCCAAAAATCTGAACAGCCTCGGTTGTTACCTTCATCGCCGTATCGCCTGCAAATAACTTCGACATCGCCGACTCCTTGCCGTACGGCAGACCTTGCGACTCGAGCCATGCGGCTTGATACGTTAATAGTCGTGAGGCCTCAATCCCTGTGGCCATATCTGCGAGTTTAAAGGCAATCCCTTGATTTGCGACGATTGGTTTGCCGAATTGATGACGTTCTTTGGCATAGTCTGCGGCTGCGTCAAGCGCCCCTTGAGCAATCCCCACTGCTTGAGCAGCAATACCGTTGCGGCCGCCATCAAGAGTCATCATAGCAATTTTAAAGCCTTCGCCTTCTTCTCCGAGTCTGTTAGCAATTGGAACCTTACAATCTTCAAAAATAATTTCAGTGGTCGGTGAAGAACGAATTCCGAGTTTCTTTTCTTTTTTCCCAACTGAAAAGCCTGGGAAGTCGCTCTCGATAATAAATGCAGTGGTTCCTTTTTGTCTGCTTGAAGGGTCGGTTAATGCAAACACCACATAAATGTCCGCTACCCCACCATTCGTAATGAAAATCTTCGAGCCATTGAGAACATAATGATCGCCTTCACGACGGGCAGTCGTTCTCATTCCGCCGGCATCCGAACCGCTGCCAGGCTCTGTTAAGCCGTAGGCGCCAATTTTTGCCCCTTCTGCCATTGGGCGCAGGTAGGTTTGTTTTTGCTCCTCACTGCCAAATTTATAAATCGGCCAGCCCGCTAGAGAAGTATGGGCTGAGAGCATAACGCCCGTTGATGCGTCAACGCGGGAAAGCTCTTCTACTGCGATACAGTACGCCAGATAATCACTGCCAATGCCGCCGTACTCTTCCGGCCACGGAATCCCGGTTAAACCCAGCTCCGCCATTTTGTCAAAAATCTCGCGATCAAAGCGTTCTTCCTCATCGCGCTCCGCTGCCGTCGGAGCCACTTCATTCCGGGCAAAATCACGAACCATTTTCCGAATCATTTCATGTTCTTCAGAGAGTTTAAAGTTCATTTCAAGTCCTCCTAGTGGATATGTTTAAGGCTGTTTTCGCATATACGAGCCAGATTTATAAATGCTTACTGATAACAATCCGTTGAATTTCACTTGTTCCTTCATAAATTTCCGTGATTTTTGCATCTCGGAAATAGCGCTCGACCGGATAATCTTCGGTGTATCCGTAGCCGCCGAAAACTTGAATCGCTTCGGTGGTGACTTCCACCGCCGTTTTCGTCGCGAACAATTTCGCCATTGACGCTTCCAACGTACATTTTTTTCCATGGGTCCGTAAACACGCCGCACGATAGACTAATAGTTTCGCTGCTTCCACACTGGTCGCCATGTCGGCTAATTTAAAGCCAATCCCTTGTTGAGCGGCAATCGGCTTTCCAAATTGGTGGCGGTCCCCGGCATAGGTGGTTGCGGCTGACAGTGCGGCCTCAGCAATCCCAAGCGCCTGGGTCGCAATCCCGATGCGGCCGACATCAAGGTTGGCCATTGCAATCTTAAAGCCTTCGCCCTCAGCACCCAGCAGGTTTTCAGCTGGAACATGCATATCCTCGAACGTAAGTTGGACCGTTCTCGAGCCATGCAAGCCCATTTTCTTCTCATCTTTGCCGACGATAAAGCCAGGAGTATTTTTTTCAACAATAAACGCTGATATCCCCTTGCTGCCTAGTTCCGGATTTGTTTTCGCAAAAACGATATAAACATCGGCCTCGCCGCCGTTCGTAATGAACACCTTCGAGCCGTTGATGACGTAATGATCGCCTTTCTTGACGGCACGGGATTTTAAGCTGGCCGCATCCGATCCGGAACTCGGTTCGGTTAAGCAAAATGCACCGAGATACTCCCCTGAAGCCAATTTCGGCACGTATTTCTCTTTCTGTTGCTCTGTTCCAAAATAAAGGATCGGGTTTGTGCAGACCGAGGTATGCACAGAAAGGATTACCCCGATGGTAGCGCTTACTTTAGAAAGTTCATGGATTGCTAGGATATAGGAGGTGAAGTCCATCGCCGCACCGCCATATTTCTCAGGGACAGGAATCCCCATTAACCCAAGCTCCCCCATTTTGCGGAGAATTTCGCGCGGAAATTCTCCTCTTTCCATATTCTCAATGAATGGGGCAATTTCGCTGTTCGCAAAATCGCGGACCATTTTTCGCATCACTTCTTGTTCTTCGGTGAATGTAAGATTCATGTTGGTCTCCCCTTTGGAGGAATGTACTATCGTGGTGCTCATCATTATCACGACCCCTTTTCGAAGAAATGCTGTGTCTATTCGTACGTATAAAAACCGCGCCCTGATTTCTTTCCAAGCCAGCCTGCTTTCACATATTTGCGCAGGAGCGGACAAGGACGGTATTTGTCATCGCCAAAGCCTTGGTGAAGTGTTTCCATGATATAAAGACACGTATCCAAACCAATAAAATCAGCCAAGGTTAACGGCCCCATCGGGTGGTTCATGCCGAGTTTCATGACTTCATCGATCGCTTCCTTTGTAGCCACACCCTCATAAAGTGTATAAATCGCTTCGTTAATCATTGGCATCAGAATACGATTGGAAACAAATCCTGGGAAATCATTGACTTCAACGGGTACCTTACTCAAGGTTTTGGTCATATCTTCAATCACTTGGTAGACTTCATCGGATGTTGCAAGACCGCGAATGATTTCAACAAGCTTCATAACCGGAACGGGGTTCATAAAGTGCATACCAATTACCTTTTCTGGACGCTTAGTGGCCGCCCCAATTTCCGTGATCGGCAATGATGAGGTATTGCTCGCAAGGATCGCGTGTGCTGGGGTAATTTCATCCAGCTGGGCAAAGATGCTGGTTTTGATGCTCATGTTTTCCACGGCAGCTTCGATGACGAGGTCAACGTCACGGGCATCGTTTAGATCGGTGGACAGAGTAATGTTGCTGAGAATTTCTTGTTTTTGCTCTTCTGTGAGGCGTCCTTTGTCAACGTTTCGTGTAAGTAGTTTATTGATTCCGGCTAGGCCGCGTTCCACAAACTCCTGTTTTAAATCATTAAGTACAACCATGTACCCTGCCTGGGCACAAACTTGAGCAATTCCGGAGCCCATTTGTCCGGCACCAATGACCATCAGCTTTGAAATCTTCATTCGATTCTATTCCCTCCAAGAAGGCCGGAAATGAGTCCGGCTTAGCATTTTTTATTTGGTATCTACTAATCTTAAAAACTATTATCCGCGCGGAACCTCGATCATCACCGCATCGCCCTGGCCGCCCCCGCTGCAGATTGCGGCAATTCCAAGTCCGCCGCCACGGCGTTTTAATTCATGCATTAATGTGAGAATAATGCGTGCCCCGCTTGCCCCAATCGGGTGACCATAAGCGACCGCACCGCCATTAACATTGATCTTTTCTGGATCCAAGCCGGCAATTTTCCCACTGACTAAAGCTACCGCCGCAAAGGCTTCATTAATTTCAAATAAATCAACTTCATCTACTGTTTTGCCTGTTTTTCGTAACAGCTCATTAATGACAAGTCCCGGAGTTTTTGGGAAATCCTTTGCTTCCACCGCAATCGCCGCATGGCCGACAATCACAGCTTCAGCAGCACGGCCTTCGCGAGCCGCACGTTCTTCACTCATTAACACGAGGGCAGCCGCACCGTCATTGACACCTGGCGCATTCCCTGCCGTAATCGTTCCCGTTGAATTAAATACCGGTGCTAATTTAGCCAAACGCTCTAAAGACGTATCTTTTCGCGGTGCTTCATCTGTTGCCACCACCACTGGAGCTCCTTTGCGCTGTGGAACCTCTACCGCGACGATTTCTTCCGCCAACTTCCCACTCTCTATCGCTTCAATCGCGCGCAGATGACTTCTAAGTGCCCACTCATCCTGTGCCTCACGGCTGATTTCCATATCTTGAGCTGCTTCGTTGCCATAAGTCCCCATGTGAACGCCAGTAAAGCTGCAGGTTAAACCGTCCTGAATCATTAAATCCTTCACCTGTGCGTCTCCCATGCGGAAGCCCCAGCGTGCTTTTGGAAGTACATATGGGGCATTGCTCATCGATTCCATCCCGCCTGCCACAATCACTTCCTCATCGCCGGCGCGGATGATTTGATCAGCCAACGTGACACTGCGCATTCCGGATGCACAAACCTTATTAATGGTTTCTGTTTTCACTTTCCATGGCAGTCCCGCATGCTTCGCCGCCTGACGCGATGGAATCTGCCCCTGTCCCCCTTGTAAGACCGTTCCAAGAATGACTTCCTCAACCTCTTCTGGCTTCACGCCTGCACGAACTAATGCCTCTTTTACCGCGATTCCTCCTAACTGTGAAGCAGTAAAGCTGCTCAAACCTCCTCCTAATTTTCCAAAAGGCGTTCTAACTCCGCTTAAAATTACTGTTCTTCCCATCGTTCACACACTCCCCTAATCATAATATTCAGATAAGCTTTTATAAAAAATAATTCCGGTGACTGAACGCTCGCTCGGACACAAACAAAAAAAGAAACGCAGTTCTCTGCTTTTTTAAAATGGTAATGTAAGCGTTTTATTTACAATTATATTTTACATAAAAAAGCGTAGAAGTTGAAATGTTTTACACAAAATTTTAAAAATTTTACGAATTGAATAAACAAATCAACTTCTACACTCCATCAAGACCTATGCGACTTCACCACAAACCGCTTTTTCCAGCAACTCTGCTACATCGTATGTTGATACCTTTTCTTCGACCTCTTTCGCCTTCGTTCCATCCGAGAGCATCGTTAAACAGTACGGACAGCCGGAGCTGATGACCGAAGGATTCACAGCAAGTGCCTGCTCGGTTCGAGCCACGTTAATGCGCTGCCCGGTTTCTTCTTCCATCCACATCAAGCCGCCTCCTGCACCACAGCACATCGCCTTCTCTCTGTTCCGCTCCATTTCAAGAAGTTTCACGCCTGGAATCGATTTTAGAATCTCACGCGGTGCATCATAGACATCATTGTAACGCCCTAAATAACAAGAATCATGGAATGTAATCGTCTCATTTACCGCGTGTTTCGGTACGAGCTTCCCATCGCGAACCAGCTCGTAAAGAACCTCGGTGTGATGGAACACCTCAACATCGGTTAAACCAAAATCAGGGTATTCATTTTTGAAAATATTATAAGCATGCGGGTCAATCGTAACGATTTTCTTGACCTCTGCTTTTTCAAATTCCTCAATATTTTTCGTTGCCAGCTCTTGGAACAAGAATTCATTGCCGAGTCGGCGCGGTGTATCGCCAGAGTTCTTCTCTTTGTTTCCGAGGATGGCAAATTTAATGCCAGCTTCATTGAGCAGTTTTGCAAATGATAAAGCAATCTTTTGGCTGCGGTTATCATATGAACCCATAGCACCCACCCAGAAGAGGTATTCAATTTCCTCACCTGCTTTGTTCATTTCCTTAACGGTTGGTACATGAACATCCTCGCGGGCTTCGCGCCATGTTTCACGTTCTTTTCTATTCAAGCCCCATGGATTGCCTTGGCGTTCGATATTAGTCATCGCACGCTGCGCATCGGCGTCCAGTTTCCCCTCGGTTAACACTAAATAACGGCGCAAATCAATAATTTTATCAACGTGCTCGTTCATGACAGGACATTGATCCTCACAATTTCGGCAGGTCGTACAAGCCCAAATTTCTTCCTCCGTAATTACATCGCCAATCAAGCTTGGGCTGTAGGCTAAAGCAGCTGCGGATTCCTTGGCGCCTTGGCCCGCTGACGCTAGGGCCAGTTGATTTCCCGTCGTATTCCCAAACGCAAAGGTTGGCACCCACGGCTGCTTAGAGGTAACAGAGGCACCATGATTGGTTAAATGATCACGCATTTTTACGATTAAATCCATTGGTGACAGCATTTTCCCTGTCCCCGTAGCCGGACACATATTTGTACAGCGGCCGCATTCCACACAGGCATAAAAATCGATCATTTGGTGCTGCGTGAAGTCCTCTAATTTTCCAACCCCAAACGATTCCTGGGTTTCATCTTCAAAATCAATCTTTTTCAATTTTCCTGGTTTATCTAAACGGTTAAAATAAACATTCGCAGGTCCTGCAATTAAGTGGGCATGCTTGGATTGTGGTACGTACACTAAGAAGGTTAGCAAGAATAATAAGTGCGCCCACCAGGCAATGTAGAAAATTACAATAGAGGCGGTCTCACCAATCCCTGAAAAAATAACTGAAATCAGCGAAGCAATAGGTTCAGTCCAAGACGTCCCTTCACCATGCCAAATAAGGCTCATTCCATTGCCTAGTAACACAGAAAGCATCAGGCCGCCGATGAAAATAAGAACCAGACCCGATTTAAAGTTGCGTTTCAAGCGGACTAATTTTTCAACATACCGGCGGTAAAAAGCCCAGATAACGGCCACTAAAATCATCAGTGTGACGAGCTCTTGGAAAAAAGTAAACCCGGCATAAAGCGGTCCAAGTGGAAGATGTGCCCCCGGTTTAATCCCTTTGATAATAAAGTCAATGGCGCCAAATTGGACGAGAATAAATCCGTAGAAGAACATGACGTGCATAATCCCGCTTTTTTTATCCTTGAGCAATTTCTTTTGGCCGAACACATTGACCCAAATTTTGCGAAGCCGCTCTTTGACATTGTCATCGAACTCAACCTTTTTCCCAAGCTTAATAAATTCAATCCGGGTTTTGACTACATACACGAACAGACTGATTGCGTAAGCGGTTACAAAAAGAAACGCAATCAAGTTAACCCAAAGTAATCCATTCATAGTTATGCCCCTTTCCTTGTTATCCCCTAAAACGACTTTGAAAATAATTAATTTTCAGAATCTATACTTAACTCTATTATATTATGAATGAGCATTCAGTCAAATGATTTTTTGTTAAGTTGCGTTAACTTATAGAAAAGGATACTTTCGGTAAAACTAACGAAACTGATTGGAGGAAAGAACCCAGATGAATGTGGTACTCATGTTGAGCTTACTCCTTTTTCTCATCATTATTTGGATCGTTTTGGATTTTCATTTAGGTCGAAAGAAGCATCTTTCCATTGTCAGTAGAAGGGAAACGACCATTATTCATGGTGACATTGATATTTTTACGCATGGAAAAAAGTTGTTTGCCGACTATTTTCATGAACTTCGGAATGCAGACAAGCATATTCATGTGCTCTTTTATATTGTTAAAGATGATGCAATCAGTCAGGAATTTTTCTCGATTTTAAAAGAAAGAGCCCGTGCAGGGGTGGAAGTTCGGCTTCTCATTGACCGCCTTGGCAGCTGGAAGGTTAAAAAGGCGGTGATCCAGTCATTGCGTGAGGAAGGCATTCGCTTCGCTTTTAGCAATCATATTAGACTTCCCTTTCTGTTTTATTCTTCTCAGGTCAGGAATCACCGTAAGATTACGATTATTGACGGGGAAATTGGCTACCTCGGCGGCTATAATGTCGGCAAGGAATATATCGATGAAGATCCTTCCTTGGGGATTTGGCGCGATTACCATTTGAAAATTACCGGACAGAGCGTTAATTTTTTGCAGACGGAGTTTTTAATCGATTGGCGCGAATATGCGGGTGAGGATATTATGAAGGATTCAGCTTATTTTCCTGTCTTGGCTGACGGTCAGGTTCGCCACCGATTTGTTCCGACAGAAGCCCAGCAGTTAGAACAAAATTATCTCACACTCATCCATCAGGCAAACGATTCGATCATCATTGGTTCGCCCTATTTTATCCCCTGTCAAAAAATCTTAGCGGCGTTACTCACTGCCTTAAAGCGCGGCGTTCATCTTAAGGTGATCGTTCCGTATGCAGCTGACCATCTGTTGGTCCAAGAAGGCTCGTTCCGCTATTTACGTAAGCTGATTCGAGCAGGTGCTGATGTTTTTCAATATAAAAAGGGTTTTTACCATGCGAAGACACTTGTGATTGATGACAAAATTTGCGATATCGGCACGGCTAACTTTGATAAAAGAAGTATGTATTTAAACAAGGAAATCAATTGTTATATTTATGACCAGGCTTTTATTCGACGTTTGATGGAGATTTTAGAAAAGGATATTGAGGATTCTGTTCCGCTGACTTTAGCGGTCCTAAACAAACCAAATCCGGCCCGTATAATCAAAGAAGGCATCGCAGCGATCGTATCCTATTTTCTATAGCAAGGAGTTATTTTTATGAAGATTCGGTTTGGTTATGTTTCACATGCGATTAGTTTGTGGGATGCTTCGCCGGCGAAGACGCTGACGTTTACTCGGTATCAGCAGCTAAGCCCTGAGGAGCGCATGGAAAAGCTGCTTGAGGTAACGAGGCAGAACTTGAATCATACCCTGCGCATGCTCTACTACAATCTTGCTCATGAACTTGAACTGTATCGGATGTCGAGTTCGATCGTCCCGCTCGCGACCCATCCGGAGGTGAACTGGGACTTTGTGACTCCTTTTCGCACTGAATGGCTAGAGATTGGCGAGTTGGTGAAAAAAAAGAAATTAAGGGTCAGTTTCCATCCGAACCAGTTCACCTTGTTCACCTCACCGCAAACGAAGATTACCGAAAACGCGGTGGTCGATATGCGTTACCATTATCGTATGTTTGAAGCAATGGGCCTTGAGCAGGAAGGGCTGATTAATATCCATATTGGTGGTGCCTATGGTGATAAACAAAAAACTCTACCGCGCTTTCATCAAAATTTAACGACACTGCCCGCGCCCATTAAACAGGTCATGACATTAGAAAATGACGATAAAACGTACAATGCCGAAGAAACGTTAGCAGCCTGCGAAAAGGAATCCATCCGGTTTGTGTTCGACTATCACCACCATATGGCCAATTTGTCCAAGACATCACTCGAGGAACTGCTGCCGCGGATTTTCCGAACTTGGGAGCATGGGCATGGACCGCACGGCATCCCGAAGGTCCATATTTCCTCCCCAAAAAACGAGAAGGAATTCCGTTCTCATGCTGACTTCGTGGATCCGGAATTTATCATGCCGTTTTTGAACATGGTCCGCGAAATCGGGGCTGATGTTGATTTCATGATCGAGGCCAAAGCAAAGGATCAGGCGGCACTGAAATTAATCGAAGATCTGAGTAAGCTTCGTGGGTTTAAGCGGATAAGCGGCGGTGCGGTCGAGGTCAAATAAAAAGAGTCTTATCGTAAACTTTGTTGCTGTGTTCGATTCGTGGCCTATTCGGACAGCTATCGAGATTTCTAAGGCAAGTGTGTCCGAACCTCGCTCGTCTTCAGACAACTTTCGTGATCTCAAAGGCTAGCGTGTCCGAACCTCCCTTGTCTTCGGACAACTTTTGTGATTTCAAAGGCTAGCGTGTCCGAACTTCACTCGTCTTCGGACAGCTTTCATGATTTCTAAGGCATGTGTGTCCGAACCTCGCTCATCTTCGGACAACTTTTGTGATTTCAAAGGCCAGCGTGTCCGAACCTCGTTCTTCTTCGGACACCTTTCATGATTTCTAAGGCATGTGTGTCCGAACCTTGCTCGTCTTCGGACAACTTTCGTGATCTCAAAGGCTAGCGTGTCCGAACCTCCCTTGTCTTCGGACAACTTTTGTGATCTCAAAGGCTAGCGTGTCCGAACTTCGCTCGTCTTCGGACAGCTTTCGTGATTTCTAAGGCATGTGTGTCCGAACCTCCCTTGTCTTCGGACAACTTTTGTGATTTCTAAGGCTAGCGTGTCCGAACTTCGCTCATCTTCGGACAACTTTCGTGATCTCAAAGGCTAGCGTGTCCGAACCTCGCTCGTCTTCGGACAGCTTTCGTGATTTCTAAGGCATGTGTGTCCGAACTTCGCTCATCTTCGGACAACTTTCGTGATCTCAAAGGCTAGCGTGTCCGAACCTCGCTCGTCTTCGGACAGCTTTCGTGATTTCTAAGGCCAGCGTGTCCAAACTTCGCTCGTCTTCGGACAGCTTTCGAAACTTCAAAGGCAATCCTGTCCGAAGTATAATTCCTTCTGTAGATTTTTATGATTAAATCTGTTCCAAAAACAACAATTATTCCGAAAGCAGCCTATAAGAAAGAGTCTTCGAACACGCTCGAAGACTCTCCTTTTATTCCTCAATTAAGTTCATAACAGGAACGTCACGCTCATTGTCCGGATCATTCCGTGAATAAATTCTCGCTACTTTTGCCGCCTCATCCACATGTTGAATAATCACTGGCGTCCCCTCGTAGGTAACATGAATCATATCAGCCGATTCAGCAATTTCCTTGGCTCGTCCCACATTCATTGGTCTCATCCACTCCCTAGTTTTCATATCCCTACTAGTATTTGACAACAATTAGGTACTATTCATTTTTATGGACAAACCCATGAAAAAAGCCCCCTTACCGAAGTAAGAGAGCCATCAGCCATTACATTTTTTCCGGAGCGGAAACCCCAATCAATGCCAGCGCATTGCGGAGCGTAATTTGCACAGACCGCACCAACCCGAGGCGCGCCTTAGTGCGCTCGATATGTTCGAGATCAAGCACCTTTTCTGCATTATAAAAACTGTGGAACGTCGACGCCAATTCTACGATATAGTTCGTAATCCGGTGTGGGACGCGCTTCACTGCGGCCTCCCCTACAGCTGCCGGGAATTCCCCAATCTTCTTCAATAAATCCATTTCCTTCTCTGATGTTACCAACGAAAAATCCGCATCCGCCGTCACTTGAACACCCTGCTCCTCTCCTGAACGCAAGATACTAGAAATCCGCGCATGGGCATAGTGAGCATAATAAACAGGATTCTCATTCGATTCCGACACCGCTAAATCCAAGTCAAAATCCATATGTGTATCCGAGCTGCGCATCGCAAAGAAATAACGCGTCGCATCGAGGCCGACCTCATCAACCAAATCACGCATCGTTACGGCTTTACCGGTCCGCTTACTCATCTTCATCTTCTCGCCATTTTTATAAAGGTGAACGAGCTGAATAATTTCCACCTCAAGAGTTTCACGGTCATAACCCAACGCCTGAAGCGCTGCTTTCATCCGCGGAATATAGCCGTGGTGATCCGCACCCCAAATGTTAATCAACTTTTCAAACCCGCGGTCCAGCTTGTCCTTGTGATAGGCGATATCTGGTGTCAAATACGTATACGAACCATCCTGCTTAATCAGCACCCGGTCTTTGTCATCACCAAATTCCGTCGAACGGAGCCACGTCGCACCGTCTTCCTCATACACATACCCACTCGCACGCAGCGCCGCCAAAGCCTCATCAATTTTTCCATTCTTATAAAGCGAAGTCTCTGAATACCAAACATCAAATCCAACACGGAAATCCTCAAGATCCTGCTTCAGCTTCGCCATTTCATATTTCAGACCGTACTCACGGAAAAACTCTTGGCGCTCGTCCTCGGACACATGCACATACTTATCCCCAAACTCCTCGGCCATCTTTTTCCCAATACCAATAATGTCCGCACCGTGGTAGCCGCCCTCCGGCATCTCTTTTTCCAAACCTAGAGCTTGGAAATAACGCGCCTCCACCGACAATGCAAGATTATTAATCTGATTTCCTGCATCATTAATATAATATTCACGCGAAATATCAAAGCCCGCCTTGTCTAGAATATTACAAAGCGAGTCACCCACCGCCGCACCGCGGGCATGTCCAAGGTGCAAGTCACCCGTTGGATTCGCTGACACAAACTCGACCTGAATCTTCTGGCCGCCGCCAACTGTTGTTTCCCCGTACTTCTCCCCAGCATTCAGCACCGTCGGAATCAGTTCGGTTAAATAACTATTATTCATATAAAAATTAATAAATCCTGGACCAGCAATCTCGATTTTTTCAATCGATGCCTTCGAGCGATCGATATTCGCAAGCAGGGCCTCCGCAATCACACGCGGTGCTTTCTTTGCAACACGAGCCAGCTGCATCGCCATATTTGTTGAATAATCGCCGTGCGCCTTCTCCTTTGGTGTTTCCAGAATCACATCCGGAATTTGTTCCTCAGACGCCAGTTCCGCCTTCAGCACTGCCGCCCGAATCTCTTCTTTTAACTTACTTTGTACTTGTTCAACTATGTTCATTGTTATCCTCCTGAAAGGTAATTTCCAAATGGTATGTACCAGCAGGCTTACCCTGCATTGAAAAATCATAAAGAATGTCAATCAAACCATCAGCATGCTCAATCCGTTTAGCCAGCGTGATCGTCTCAAAGGACCCAAACGGCATTTCATAACTGCCGCGCAGCTTCTTATGCAAGCGAAACGGCAAGCGCATCTTCACGGCACCACCGCGCAAAATCAGTGCCTCATCACCAGCTACCTTCACAATCGTCCGGACAGTGCCCTCATCCTGCACCTCTTCGTACTTAAGAAACGAGGCACCATCTTTTTCAAGATAGCGGCCAAACACCGCCAGCTCATACACTTCCTTGCCTCCCTGCTGATGAATCGTCGTTTTCACATTAATTTTCATCGGAATTTCAGTCGTAGACAAACCTAATGGCACTTCCCTTTTTTCTTTGATAATCTAGCTCCAGCGCCCTAGCGGCTAGTGTCCTTCGCTCTCCGCCCTACGATAAGTCAACATCGAATCGCTGGCGCTCTTCGTGTTTCCTTTATCTCGGTTGGAGCGCTCCAGGCCATACGCCGCTGACCAGGGCGCTTGCGCTTTTCTTTTTTAAAAAGGAACTCAGATTCATTCTTTAGAATGGTTCTAGTCCTCATAATTGACGTATCTGCTCTAATGCATACTTTTTCTATTATAAACATTGCTGGTGAACAAATCAAAAAATGCCTGACATCAAAAGTGTCAGGCACCAAAAACCACTTTTCTGTTTATTTCACCCAGCCGAGGAGCATTTCACGGATTAACTTACTAGCGGTATTCGCTGTTTGCTCGGATGGATCATAAATCGGTGCCACTTCGACAAGGTCACCGCCGACGACGTTCACCTCGGAACGAGCAATCGCATGAATAGAAGCAAGCAGCTCTTTCGAGGTAATACCGCCGCAATCCACCGTTCCTGTGCCTGGTGCGTGCGCTGGATCAAGGACATCGATATCGATTGTCACATAGACCGGACGGCCAGCAAGTGTTGGAAGGATTTCCTTTAACGGCTCGAGCACTTCAAATTTAGAAATATGCATCCCATTTTCCTTCGCCCAAACGAACTCTTCCTTCATCCCGGAACGAATCCCGAACGAATAGACGTTGCTCGGTCCAATGTGTTCCGCAATCTTGCGGATTGGGGTCGAGTGCGATAACGGTTCACCTTCATATTCCTCACGCAAATCTGTATGTGCATCAAAATGGATAATCGCTAAATCTGGATATTTTTTATACATAGCTTTCATAACCGGCCATGAAACTAGATGCTCTCCGCCCATACCAAGCGGGAACTTGCCTGCAGCAAGGACTTGGTCAACAAAGTCTTCAATCATGTCGATGCTCTTTTGCGGATTTCCGAATGGAAGCGGAATATCGCCTGCATCATAGTATTTTACCTCTTCTAACTCGCGGTCAAGATAGGCACTGTACTCCTCTAAACCGATCGACACCTCGCGGATGCGGGCCGGACCAAACCGTGAACCCGGGCGGTAACTAACCGTCCAATCCATCGGCATCCCGTACAATACAACCTGACTCTCCTCAAAATTCGGATGACTCTTAATAAACACATTTCCTGAATACGCCTCATCAAAACGCATCTATGTATCCCTCACTCTCTATCTAGTACCTATTACGGTTCCTTAAATGATTATTGACGACCCTATGACCTCTTTTTTCTCAAGTTCGGTCGTCAAGAAGCTCTATTGGCGACCTTAAGACCTCTTTTTTCCCATCTTCGGTCGTCAAGAAGCCCTATTGGCGACCTTAAGACCTCTTTTTTCCCATCTTCGGTCGTCAAGAAGCCCTATTGGCTACCTTAAAGCCTCTTTTTTCCCATCTTCGGTCGTTAAGACCATCTATTACTTCACCAAATCCCCAACAAATTTCGGCAGCACGAAGGCGGCTTTGTGCAGTTCTTTGGTATAGTACTTGGTTTCGATCTCATGGAAGCGGTCTTCGCTAACTTCTAATGGGTCATATTTCTTTGAACCGATCGTGAATGCCCACAAGCCGCTTGGATACGTTGGAATATTTGCGACATACAAACGTGTAATCGGGAAGATTTCGCGCACATCGCGTTGGACATTACGAATCAAATCCGCTTTGAACCACGGATTATCCGACTGCGCCACAAAGATGCCGTCCTCCTTCAACGCCTTCGAGATTCCTGCATAGAAACCTTTAGTAAATAGGTTCACTGCTGGACCGACTGGCTCAGTAGAATCGACCATAATCACATCATACTGATTATCACTGTTCGCAATGTGCATAAAGCCGTCATCCACCTGAACATCGACACGCGGGTCATCGAGCATGCCAGCAATCTCCGGCAAAAATTTCTTGGAGTACTCAATAACTTTGCCATCAATATCAACAAGCGTCGCTTTTTTCACGCTCGGGTGCTTTAACACTTCACGAATGACACCGCCATCGCCGCCGCCGACCACTAGGACATTCTCCGGATTCGGGTGCGTAAATAACGGAACATGTGCCACCATTTCATGGTATACAAACTCATCACGGACCGATGTCATCACCATGTCATCTAAAAGAAGCATATTGCCCCACTCTTCAGTTTCAATCATATCCAGCTTTTGAAACTCAGTTTGTTCTGTATGTAAGGTTTTATTTACTCTCATCGTGATTCCAAAATGTTCAGTTTGCTTTTCTGTAAACCAAATTGACATGCTTACCGCTTCCTTTCAACTGATCTCAGTTTTATACATACCAAGTAATCATTCAATTTTATAGTACCCAAACCATTGAATTACAAACACAAGAAAAAGTCTAGCAAAATTTAAATAAATAAACCAATAAATGTTTAAAAAGACTCTATTTTTTCAATACTATTACTATCTAATTTTTTAAAAACTGGAAAAAACGAGGCTGGCAAAAGCGCCTCCGCATTTCAAAAAGGGGTGGTGAACATCATGGAAATCATGACGGATCAAGGGTTTCGAAAGACCATTAAATATTTACGGGCAGTTATTATCATCAGTTTGATAGGCATGGTTTGTATGCTTATTCTCTTCCTCGGAATTCTTGCCTATGCAAAAATTCTAGGGGCACCACCGCTCGCCGTTCCCCAATCCACCTTACTCTTTGCAGATGACGGGACATTGATTGGCGAGAGCAACAGCGGGCAAAAACGGTATTGGACCAATTTGAAGGATATTTCACCGGATCTGGTTGATGCGACCATCTCCATTGAAGATAAAAATTTCTACGAGCACCATGGCTTTGATTTTAAGAGAATCGCTGGTGCGCTGCTAGCCGATGTCCAAGCCCTTTCAAAGGTACAGGGCGCAAGCACAATCACTCAGCAGTATGCCCGAAATCTATTCCTCGAACACGATAAGACGTGGACGCGGAAGCTGCACGAAGCTTTTTATACCATCCGTATCGAGATGAATTATTCCAAAAAAGAAATTCTTGAAGGCTATTTAAATACGATTTACTATGGCAACGGTGCCTATGGGGTAGAGGCAGCCAGCCAATATTATTTTGGAAAAAAGGCAGCTGACTTGACGCTTGCCGAAGCAAGCATGCTGGCGGGGATTCCAAAAGGTCCGGGCATTTACTCTCCGCTGGCCTCAATGGAACATGCGAAAAGCCGTCAAGCGATTATTTTAAAAAGTATGGTATCCAATCATTACATCAATAAAAAGGACGCCCTCGATGCGGCGATGCAGCCTTTAACCATCGCAGGTACTCACAATACGCAAAAAGTGAAGGTTGCCCCTTATTTTCAGGATGCCGTCAGAAATGCCTTGAAAAATCAATTGCATTTAGATGACCGCACGATTGCCCTCGGCGGATTAAAGGTCTATACTACTCTGAACCGCAAGCAGCAGGAAGCAGCAGAAAATCAAGTTCATAAATATGTAGCGAATCTATCAGAAATTCAAGTCGGTCTTGTTGCGATGGATCCCAAAAACGGCTATGTCAAAGCGATGGTCGGCGGCCGGGACTATGAAAAAAGTCCCTTTAACCGAGCCGTTCAAGCCATCAGGCAGCCTGGTTCAACGATCAAACCGCTTCTTTACTACGCGGCCCTTGAGCAAGGCTTTACACCATCATCGACGATGCGCAGTGAGTTTACGACCTTCCATTTTGATGATGGCCAGCCTGACTATACGCCGCATAACTTTAACAATAAATATGCCAACGGGGAAATCACCCTCGCTCAGGCACTTGCTGTCTCCGATAATATTTTTGCCGTCAAAACGCATTTATTTTTAGGAGAAGAGACTTTAATCGAGACGGCGAAGAAATTCGGGCTTTCTTCAAAAATGGCACATGTACCGTCCCTGGCATTGGGGACTTCTGGTGTCCGCGTCATCGAAATGGCGAATGCTTATAGTCTGTTTGCTAATGGCGGAAAAAAGGTTCACCCAACCTTGATTACAAGAGTGGAAGACTACAATGGCAACGTGATTTATGAAAAAGAAGAAGAAACAGAAAAGGTGTTAGACCCAGCTAAGGCGTACGTGATGACGCAAATGCTGACGGGGATTTTTGATCCAAAACTTAACGGATATGCAAAAGTCACAGGCAGCACAGTCATCAATGATATTACCCGGCCTTATGCAGGAAAATCGGGCTCAACTGAAACCGACAGCTGGATGATTGGCTACTCCCCGCAGCTCGTGACAGCGGTTTGGGCAGGCTATGATATGGGAAAACCGATTGAGCTGGTGGCTGAAAAAACGTATGCGAAAAATATTTGGGCCAATTTTATGGAAGAGGCCCTCAAAGGCAAGCCCGTCAAGGCGTTTAAGGCACCGAAGGAAGGGGTCAAAGGGGTATATGTCAACCCCGAGAATGGCAAATTGGCGACCAAGGATTGCCCGGTGCGCCGCTTCACCTACTTCGTCAGCGGTACCGAACCAACAGAATATTGCACCGAACATCTAGGCAATCACGAGGCACTGCCAGAGAAACATAAGAGCACGAAGAAAGTTCCTTGGTATAAGAAAATTATGCCTTGGTAAGAAAAGCGGAGGCGACCGTTTAGCGGCGTATGGAATGGAGCGCTTTGACTGAGATAAAGGAAATACGGAGAGCGTTAGCGATCCGATGTTGACTTATCGTAGGGAAAAGAGCGAAGTCCACTAGCCGCTGGGAGCCGCAGCTAGACAGGTATCCAAGTGCAGAATACTTTATTAAAATAGAAAAGCTCCGGAAACTTCCGGAGCTTTTCTTGTCCTAGTAATACATTGTTTTTACACTCAATATGATACTATAATTTTCAAAAAAATTACAAGCATTAATTTCCTATTTTGCCAATAAACCCTGTTTGAGTTCATCCGTTGAGTTGTCCCACAAAACTTGATTATGATTACGTAAGAATTCCGCTAATACCCTTTTCGAATTCTCATCCATATCGTCGACAATGATGTGACGCTTCAGCGACTTATCCATGCGGTTGACGTGCTCGGGCAAGGATTTGTAGCCGCGCCGGATTTCGCGGTCCACGGTCATGAAGCAGGCCGTCACACCCGCGTAGTATGGGCCTTCTTCGTTGCGGTCAATCGTTACCCACACAAGCCAATACGGTTTTCCGTTCGGCACCTCTTCTTGATTTTTCAAAAATTTAATGCCCTTTTCCACGACGCTGCGGGCGTGCATGGCACCGACATCAATCTCCGCTTCGCCAGCGTCGACATCAATGATGACAGGTGACACATTATCAAGACTCAAAGCACCTTTTCCAAAGCCTTTATGACCATCGGTCGGATCACTCTTGATGATATTAAAACCAAGCTTCTTTTTATTTTCTTCCATTAAAATTCAAAACCTCCTAAAAAAACAACATCCTGAAGAATTGACTTAACCCATCCCATACCCACGGAATGACAACCGCAAATATAGGTTCGATCGTATAGCGATCAAGCGGGGTAAACACTAAAATTAGAAAAATCAACCCGCCATACTGTTCATATTGCGTCATTTTCGCGCGCACATGGTTCGGCGCTAAGTCCTCAATGATCCGGTACCCATCGAGCGGCGGGAATGGCAGCAGATTAAAGATAAACAGAACAATATTAAGCCGGATAAAAATTTCCAGAAAATCATAAAAACTCTCAGGCAGGGCTGCACCGAAACGGTTTAACGCGAACGCAACAACAAAGCCAAGTGAAGCTAAGACAAGATTGCTGAGCGGCCCGGCAACAGAAACGAGAATTCCGGCTAGGCGGGGCTTTTTAAAGAAAAAGCGATTCACCGGTACCGGACGGGCCCAGCCGAAGCCGGCAATAAATATTAAGATCGTGCCGATCGGATCAAGGTGTTTGAGCGGATTTAACGTCAACCGGCCTTGTTTTTGTGCGGTCATGTCACCGAATTTATAGGCAACGAACGCATGAGCAAATTCATGAAACGTAAAGGCAATCATCAGGGTAATTGCCAAATAAGGAATCATGCTTAACGGATAGGCAAGAAAATTAAAATTTTCCAACACCATATCTCCTTCCATCTCAAACGGATGACCGCTTACGTGTGCAGACTCCGTTTTCTATCTATCTATATTCCTTTTAGTATACATGAAATCGTTTAGAAAAAGAAAATCAAAAGTGTCATCGATTATTGCACTTTTCGTCGAATTATGGAACACTAACATAGAATAGCTGCAGCGATCGTTTCGCGGCTTAATCACTAAATACATAATAACGGAGGAGGAGAAAAACATGCCATATGTAACAGTAAAAATGCTTGAAGGACGTACCGACGATCAAAAGCGTGCCCTAGTTACAAAAGTAACGGATGCAGTCAGCGAAACAACAGGCGCACCAAAAGAAGCCATCCATGTAATGATCGAAGAAATGAGCAAAAGCAACCTTGGAATCGCTGGCGTACGAAAAAGCGATCAATAAATAGAAAAGCGAAGATTTGGTGTCAGGCACCATGTGAAAATTTCACATGGTGCTTGACACCTTTTTAGTACCTACAAAAACTTTATCTCGTCTTTTGGGCTTTCTAGCTTCAGTTTCTCTAGTTCAAGTTTCATTTTTTCGGTTTCGGCTAAGTAATTTACGTGTTTAAGTTTTTCTAGTTCGAGTTCATCCTTCAGCATACCTGCCTTGATTTTTGACTGTTTCTGAAAATGGGTAGTAATAATGGCTGTAATCGGTATGCCAAATACCATAATGACTGCAATCGTTCCTGTCATTGCGGGAACCCCCTCAAATGTTATATTTTTTACCTCATTATCCAAATCATAACAAATCTCCATTCAAAAGAATAATTATTTATCAGAAAATTGAATCAAAATAAAACTTACCATTAAAAAGAACAAAAAACACCACCTGAACCATCATGTACGCACACGGTTCAAGCAGTGTTTATATACCTTATTATTGAATTTTTCTCTTTAACGATTCGATATACTGATAGGCCTCATCAATTTCCGCCTCAGTATAGCGCTGGCTTGCCTTTAGCGTAAACACCTTGCCCGCCACTTCTTCTTTTGAAAGATTATCAAAATATAAAACCGTTGATACCAATTCCAAGAATCTAGCATTCTGTTCATTCATATCAACAAGACAATCCTGCAAAAACGGCATGTCCACCTCATTCAAACTTAAAAACTCTTTCCCCGGCTCCGTCAAGGTATAGCGATATTGAAAATAGCCGCCCTTTTTCTCCTTCACCTCATTGAGAAAGCCCATATTACAAAGCTCCTCAACCCGTAACGTCAACTCCTCTGAGTAGGGGCCATAAAAGTGAAACTGGAACCGTTCTTGAAAAGGAAATGCCACCTTTTTCGCAATATATATCATCTTTTGCAGCTTCTTACGCCCGATAATCTCACCGGAAACCATAACCGCCTGCATCAGTTTCGCATGATCATTTAACAACGTTCGTCATCTCCTACTCCATTTGGGTGTCAGGCACCAAACAACAATCACCAATCACCTATTACCAATCGATCTATAACTCTAAAAGGGCACGGATTTGCTTTTTCACATTCTTTTTAGTCGAATCATCAAGAATAAAATCAGCCGGGTAATAGAGCTTATGGTCGGTTCTTCTTTTCCCCGAAATCGCATCAACAATCTCCGATTCGCGAGAAAGCTCCCTCAATTCCCCATTTTGCATCAACAAATGAATCGGCAGCCGCTCTTCCTCTTCACCGGGACGATAGAAATCATACGGCAAATCCGACGAGGAATCGACCACCAAATAGTATTCAGGGTCCAACCCTGCCTTTTTGAATAAGGAACCTAGTTCAGCGAGCTTTTTGTATTCCTTTGCTGGGTCAAATTCAACAAACTTGAAGAGATTGCGGTTAACAAACCGACGACAGAGGTCGCTTAAAACAGGATCTGACTCTTCCTGCCAAATTTGAAAATAATATAAAATCACTGATTCATCTAATTTTACATAGTCTTCTAAGGTTACCTTTTCATTGAAAATCGACGTAAAATGGATGGGTTCGTATTTAAAAGTATAGTTTTCTTCAAACAATTGCTTAGCGCGGTGGAGAATTTTTGTCAAAATAACTTCCGCACTGCGCGATACCGGGTGGAAATATACCTGCCAATACATCTGGTAGCGGCTCATAATATAATCTTCGACTGCGTGCATGCCGCTCTTCTTAATGACTACTTGATCTTCGCGCGGCCGCATCACCCTCAAAATACGTTCCATATCAAATTGACCATAGCTGACGCCGGTAAAATAGGCATCCCGCTGTAAATAATCCATCCGGTCGGCATCAATTTGACTGGAAATCATACTGACCACCAGCTTTTTCTCCGATGTTTTCGCGATCACTTCAGCTACTTTTTTAGGAAAATCTGGCCCCACACGCAGCAGCACGTTATTGACTTCGGTATTCCCTAAAATAATTTGCCGGGTGAACTCCTCATGGTCAAAATCAAATACTTTTTCAAACGAATGGGAGAACGGACCATGGCCAAGGTCATGGAGCAACGCGGCACATAGGGTCAACAGGCGGTCATCATCATTCCATTCCGGTCTCCCCGCAAACACATCATCAATAATGCGGCGGACAATTTCATAGACACCTAGAGAATGGTTGAAGCGGCTGTGCTCAGCGCCATGGAAGGTTAAAAATGTTGTTCCGAGCTGTTTGATGCGCCGTAAGCGCTGAAATTCCTTCGTTCCGATTAAATCCCAGATGGCCAGGTCACGTACGTGGACGTAGCGATGGACGGGGTCTTTAAAGACTTTTTCTTCACTAAGTTTTTCCGCCGAATAGGCCATAGACTTCCCTCTCCCTCGTAAACTTGCTCCTGGCGTTAAAGAGCCTCATGCCCTTTACTTTATTATTTTCTATTATATCCCAAAAACCACCCTATTTTCAGCAAAATTCTACACGATTTTTCGACATGGATGGGGGAAAAAAATCACCTGCGTTTATTAAACAGAGGTGACTTATTTTATCTTCTTATTCACTTTCTCCATTAATTCCTCTTCCGTTAATGCGGCAACGGGGCGGTTATTGACAAAGGCAAAGGTCTTTTTCCGGCCAGGTCCGCAGTAGGATTGGCAGCCAATTTTGACTTCAGCCTCAGGATCTAGTTCTTTTAACCGAGGGATCAATGTCTTTAAATTTACGGCCTGACAATCGTCGCATACGCGAAATTCATTGGACATGTAAGACACCCCTTTCTTAATAACTGTCATTGCAATCTATATCTATAGTTTATCCAGCTTGGATAGCTTAAAACAACCGATTAACTCCTCTGGTATTTTACATTTTCTTGTTTTCGAATGCAAGTTGCAATCTTTACTAAACTCGTTAAAAAAATCTACTATCCTTGCAACCATTTTGGTATAAAGGTTCAAAAACTTGTCCATCCTAAGACTAGAACTTTTAAAAACTCGTCAAGATGCATGGGCGGGTTCATCCAAAAACTAGAAAAGGGAGTTGAACATATGAAAGTTCGTCAAGACGCATGGACAGATGAGAATGATTTGCTTTTAGCCGAAACTGTCCTTAGGCATGTAAGAGAAGGAAGTACACAGCTAAACGCTTTTGAAGAAGTAGGCGATAAACTGAATCGTACATCAGCTGCTTGTGGATTCAGATGGAATGCTGTTGTTCGTCATCGTTACGAAAAGGCACTACAATTAGCGAAAAAGCAGCGAAAACAAAGACAAAGAGTGTTAGGGAAAGAGCAAGGCGGCAAGAAAAAGCTGTTATATAGCCCGCCGCTCACTGGAGCACCGGAGTTTGATGCAATCCCAGCTCAAATGGACATGGCGCTGGAAACAAGCTTTGACACGCCAGATATGACAGCTGAGATGGCAGAGGAAACTTATGTAAATCCTTCTGCTTCGACACCATCACAAGCGCCTGTTTATACCCAAGCACAGGTTCAAACACAAGCTCAAGCCTATCGTCAGGCAAATAACACAGGGCTTTCACTTGATTCCGTTATTACTTACTTGCAAAACTTTCATCATTCCAATCTGCAAAATGAAGCATTAAAAAGTGAGAATGAAAGATTAAAAAGAGAGTTGGCAGAAGTAAAACGCCAAAATGAAGAAATGGCCGCTAAAATTGAGGGTCTTGAGCAAAATACAGAAACAATTCAAGAAGATTACGAGACCTTAATGAAGATCATGAACCGCGCCCGCAAGCTTGTGTTATTTGAAGAAGAAGAAAGACCGGCTACGAAATTTAAAATGGACAGAAACGGAAATTTAGAAAAAGTAGCTGAATAAAGAGCATTAGGGAGAAGAGCAAAAGCGCAACATCTCTTTGAAAAAAAGCCGTAAATCCGCCTATTCGGGATTTACGGCTTTTTACATGGCGTTAATTTTTTCATTTCGGTCAATGACCCGTTGATAATAACCTGGAAATAACCCCAGCTCATACTCATTTAATGGACCCGCATACAAGAGCCCGCTATGATCCTTTAACTGGTTTAGTAGACGGAGCATCACGTCGGTAATGGTAAGATCGGTTCCGAGCAATTCCGCAAGCGACGCCATGACTTCTGGAACAATTTCTGGATATGCAAATTTCGTGTCTGCATCCTGTTTTGCTAGTTTATAAAATTCCCTCACCAGTTCGGCTCGCCTAGCGCCGCTGCCGTTCACACATAGATATATCTGGACAGCGACCCCTTTTTTAAGACGGCGCTGTGAGATGCCGGCAAACTTTTTCCCCGCAATGCTCAAATCGTAACTTCCCGGGCAATAAGAACCGACAATTTCCCGAGCCTCAATCTGATGCGGGAAATCGGCAAACATATTTTGAATGAGCTGCCACATCGCATCATAGCCGCGATTAATATCAATCCCTTTTTCCGCCTCTGGAAAAATCAACGAGATATTGAGGACGCCTTCATCGAGAACAACTGCGAGGCCGCCGGAGTTTCGGACAATCGCATGATAGCCCTGCTCCTGTAAAAACTGAATACCTGCTGGTAAAAATGGCAACTTAGTATCCTGAATGCCGAGAACGATCGTATTGTGGTGAACCCACGTCCTGGCTGTGGCTGGTGCCTGACCCGAACCAACGGAGGCACACAGGGTATCATCGGTCCCAAATGATTGCAATGCTTGAAAATGAATGCCCGCCGCTGATTGATCGATAATCCGCCATTGCGGCTGACGCAGTAATCCTTCCATTTCGGTGGCTCCTTGACTTGAATTAATAGTTTTTAATAGGATTTATACAAAATCCGATAGTTATTATACAAAGTATTATACTTTATTTACGAAAATCATGATAATTTTACAAAGCCTCAGCACATTTATACAAAAATTAGTAAAACAAGCCCAAAAAGGCCAATCCACCTTAACAATGGACCAGCCCTTCCTTGCAAACTAACTCTTATAACCCTTGTGCTGCCGTAATTAACGCCAGCTTGTAGACATCTTCTTCATTACATCCACGTGATAAATCGTTTACTGGTGCGTTTAAGCCTTGCAGAATCGGTCCAACTGCTTCAAATCCGCCTAGGCGCTGCGCAATTTTGTAGCCGATGTTTCCAGCTTCAAGGCTAGGGAAGATGAACACATTCGCATCCCCTTGCAGCGGAGAATCGGGTGCCTTGCTTTTTGCCACCGATGGAACAAATGCTGCATCAAACTGGAATTCTCCGTCTAACACAAGAGATGGGTCACGACGTTTTGCTTCTGCCACTGCCTCCGCCACTCGTTCCGTTTCAGGCGACTTCGCTGAACCCTTTGTTGAAAAGCTGAGCATCGCAATGCGCGGCTCCATATCAAACATATGAGCAGTCTTTGCACTTTCAATCGCGATTTCTGCTAAATCATTGCTGTCTGGGGCGATATTAATCGCACAATCAGCGAAAACATACTTTTCATCCTCACGAACCATGATGAATACGCCGGACGTTTTCTTGACGCCTTCTTTTGTCTTAATGATCTGTAATGCCGGGCGCACTGTATCAGCCGTGGAGTGGGCCGCACCGCTGACAAGACCGTGTGCTTTATGTAAATAAACAAGCATCGTGCCAAAGTAGTTTTCATCAAGTAAAATTTTGCGTGCATCCTCTTCGGTTGCTTTCCCTTTGCGGCGGTCAACAAAAGCTGAAACCAGCTCGTCCATGCCAGCATAGCTTGCTGGGTCATAAATTTCTGCCTCATCTAAAGAAACGCCAAGCTCTGCTGCTTTCGCCTGAACTTTTTCGATATTGCCAATTAAAATCGGTGTGATCAGTTTTTCCTCTGCTAAACGGCTTGCCGCTCTGACAATCCGCTCATCTAATCCTTCTGGAAAAACAATTCTCAAATCACGGCCTGAAATTTTTTGCTTTAAACCCTCAAATAAATCACTCACTACTAAATCCTCCCTTAATCAACCTACATAAATTAGCATACTTTACCCTTTTTAAATTTCAATGATAAGACTCAAAGATAGCGTTTTCATCCAAAAAGTTTATGTTTTCAAAAAATTACGCGCACGTTTTTATGATTTACTTCTTCCATGAAAAATATCCATTGATTTGCTTAGATAGGTTTATTCGCGCGCCACTGGGTCAAACTATGTTATAGTAAAGATTGTTAATAAGAAGAATGATTATTTAGGAGTGATTATAATGAGTGAAGCAGCAGTAACGCTAGACGGCTGGTATTGCCTCCATGATTTCCGGACGGTTGATTGGACAACTTGGAAAATGCTCCCTAGTGATGAGCGCCAGGCCGCCATCCACGAGTTTTTAAGTCTAGTTGAGAAGTGGAATGCCACACAGGAACGTAAAGAAGGCAGCCATGCTTTATATACAATTGTTGGTCAAAAAGCGGATTTTATGATGATGATTCTTCGTCCAACGATGGAAGAACTAAACCAAATTGAAACCGAATTCAATAAAACAAGATTGGCTGAATTTACGATTCCTGCCCATTCTTATGTGTCGGTTGTCGAGCTCAGTAACTATTTGCCTGCTGGGGAGGATCCATACCAAAATCCACAAATCCTAGCGCGGCTTTATCCAGCGCTTCCTAAAACCAAGCATGTTTGCTTCTATCCAATGGATAAGAAACGTGAGGGTAACGATAACTGGTACATGCTGCCGATGGAAGAGCGTAAGAACTTAATGCGCAGCCACGGAATGATTGGTCGTACATACGCTGGAAAAGTAAAGCAAATCATAACCGGTTCCGTTGGTTTTGACGATTATGAGTGGGGCGTAACCTTGTTTGCAGATGACGTCCTTCAGTTTAAAAAGCTTGTCTACGAAATGCGTTTTGATGAAGTAAGTGCTAGATATGGAGAATTTGGCTCTTTCTTTGTGGGTAACATCTTAGAGGAAGAACGTGTAGCAAATTTCTTACATGTTTAATTTTATAAAAGTTCTCAGCTGCGGCTGGGGACTTTTTTTGCTGTTCCTCCCCTGCTAGCTAGTCATATTTCTCTCCATGTGCTCATACTATTTAAACAGCGAGTCTTAGAAAGAACTCCATTAATCTCAGAGCTATTATTTTTCCTATTTGTAACCAATTTGGGATAAAAGGAGTATTAATAGGAAGTTGTTCCACTCGTTTTATTCACTTTTTAGGAGGGAAAAGGATGAATCAATTCTACAACCCACAGGGCTTTCAGCCTTATACTGGAGCAGCAGAGCAACAACAGAGAGCTCAAGGGATGCCGGGGGGCGGGCAAAATTTTTATCCCGCACCAGGTGCACAAGGATTCCCACAATTTCCACCAGCCGGTGCCGGGGGCGGGGGGGCTGGCGCACCTGCAGGGATGGCTCCAGGCCAACTGCCACTTGAACAGTCATACATCGAAAATATTTTACGCTTGAATAAAGGAAAATTGTGCACTGTGTTTGCCACCTTTGAGGGCAATAATAAATGGAATGCAAAAGAATTTACTGGGATTATTGAAGCGGCAGGAAGAGACCATGTGATTTTAAGTGACCCACAAGCTGGGACCCGTTGGCTTATCCCAATGGTTGCTGTCGATTATATTCAATTTCCAGAGGAAATTGAGTATGAATATCCATATGGCAGTTCCGCTCCAGCGACTTTCCCGCCAAGGTAAATCCTATGAAGCCAACACCAATTGACCATCAATTGGTGTTTATTTTTTGGCTATGTTATATTGGCATGTTGATTTCCGCTCCAGGCGTTTCGCTCCAATCAACATGGTGCCAAAATCATCATAGCCTATTTTTTTGAGAGACAAAAAAAGACATCGGGCGCCCCTGATGTCTGTCTTTCAATTATAAATGTTTCACTGCTCCAACAACGATTAGGATCCATGCAGCTAAGAAACAGACCCCGCCAATTGGTGTGATTGCTCCTAGGATCCCGATTTTTGTTAAACTCAGCACATATAAACTTCCGCTGAAAAAAATAATTCCCGCCAGCATTAACCATCCTGACCAAGTGAATTGCGGGCTGGCGGTGGCTATTTTCCCAATTAACAGACCTACAATTAACATCCCGATTGCGTGGAACATTTGATACGTGACCCCTGTTTTCCAAATATCTAAATAATATGCATCGAGTTTATCCTTTAATCCATGGGCTCCAAAGGCGCCAAGCGCAACTGCGATAAAAGCATTGATGGCACCGACTATGATAAAAGCTTTCATGATAATACCCCCTTTTTAAAAATCAAACAATGAATCTCCGTTTGCTTCGTCTTCCATATCCAGTTTTTTGGGCTGCTGTATTGTTGGTGCTTGTTGTATGATGGGCTGATTCATCACAGGCTGTTGGTAGGCCTGGAACGAAACAGCCGGTTGAACTGCTTGCACTGGAGCGGCTGGAGCCTCACTCTTCCGCGCTGGTGTTTCATCTAGCAATAACTCACATAATGTTTTAATAGAGTAGACTTTTTCACGCATGCTTTCTTCCTTTGTACTGCTCTTCGCTAGTTTCAATTCCGCTTCTATTTTCGCTAATAGTTTTTGGACAGATATATTCACTTGTCTAGCACCTCTAATTTCAGTCTCGATTCTATTCTACATGAGTATCGCCTTTTTTTCGAAAAATTAGCCCGCAAAGTGATATCACACTTCGACATGATCTTCAATGTTTCACGTGAAACAAGTCGAACGCTGAAAAAATAACCCGCACCAATGACGGCACGGGTTCAAATTATCCTAAAATCCGCTGGTAAACTGATTTGGCATGTGTCAAATCCTTGGTGCCGTGAATGAGGGCGCGGCCATCTTGAAAAATAACCATCCTCTCTACGCCCATTTCAACCGAAACCAAATAAGGGTTGCCCTTCACCACATATCCTAGTGAACTAAGCTGCCCGGCGAGGCGTTCTAACGAGATTTCACCTGCCGACGATGGACGGATTTGCACGGTATCACGTCCGCACAGTACCGTCGTCTTCGTCATATTTTCCCGATCGAGATAGGGATAGGTCTGCTCCTCGCCGCAAGATAAGCAGCCGGCAAACTTCGCTTTCGACATCTTCAAGCTTGTATACTGATTTCTCCATAAATCAAAGCTGACAAAGGAAGTCCGGACCGCGTCCCAATCCTCCACCAACATCTTCAGCGCTTCTGCAGTCTGATGAGCAATGACCATTTGGACAGCTGGAGATATGATTCCTCCTGTATCACAGGTCATCCCCTGGAGCGGAATCGATCGCAACAGGCAATTCAAACACGGCGTTTTCCCAGGAATCATCGAGAACGTCATCCCAAAGCTGCCCACACAAGCCCCGTAGACCCATGGAACCTTGTATTTTTGCGAGACATCATTCATCGCCATCCGCGTTTCGAAATTATCTGTCGCATCCATCATCACATCAACGCCCACAACAAGCTCTTCTAATAACTCAGGGGTAGCATCACCGATCATCGAAACCACTTCGACATCTGAGTTAATCGCACGCAGACGTTTCTCCGCCGCGGCAGCCTTGGGAAGTTTCTCAGCGACATCTTCCTCGGTATAAAGCTGTTGGCGCTGCAGGTTGCTGGCTTCCACATAATCGCGATCAATAATCGTAATCTTGCCGACACCTGCCCGCGTCAGCACCTCCGCACTTCCGGATCCTAAGGCCCCTGCCCCAATAATCAGCACATGCTTGCTGCGGATCTTTGCTTGTCCTTCTTTGCCGATCCCCGTAAAGAGGACCTGCCGTGAATACCGTTCGTCCATGCTGGTCAGCCCCCGCTTACAGGCGGAATAAAGGCAATTTCATCCCCCGCTTGAATCACTTCATCGTTTGCGGCAAACTCTTCATTGATGGCCGTCATCACCGTATCCATCTTTGGCAGATCATACTTGGCCGCTAACTCTGCCTTTAACTCCGCTACCGTTTTTCCACCGGCATCGACAGATAGGAACTCTGCACCGCCGACCACATCACGTAAATGAGCAAAAAATAACACCTTATTCATTTAAGTCACTCTCCTCTGGCTTACCGCTCGGATAGGCAACTGTTTCGAGCTGATTTCCCATCCATGCTTCGCCTTCTTCCCAGTGTTCTTTCTTCCAAATTGGGACGATTTCTTTAATCCGTTCAATCGCATAGCGGTTCGCCTCATAGGCATCAGCACGGTGCGGCGTCGAGACAGCAATAACCACTGCCACATCGGTAATATCTAAACGGCCGACGCGGTGGGTGATAGCCACGCACGCACCTTCCCAGCGTTGTTCAATTTCCTTGCCGATTTGTGCCAACTTCTTAACCGCCATCGCTTCGTACGCTTCATAAATTAAAAATAATGTTTTTTTACCTTTGGTTAGTTCCCGAACCGTGCCGATAAACGTGGTAATCGCACCCGCATTACGCTGGACAACCTTATCTATGACCGCTTGAATATCGATTGGTTCTTTTGAAATTTCGTACATCATCGGTTTACACCCCTACCCCTAAGCACTTAGGCTCTGCATTTTTTGAACACTTGGTATCCGTCAATTTCACTAATAATGTGAACCGTGTAGTCGGTCCCCTTTTTCAACCTTATCTATCTTCCGCCCACTTTTTAGCGTCTTCGTACTCACTTGGGTGATTCATATTAAAAAAGACCCGCTCTAAATCGAAGCCGCTGTATGCCTGAAGGTCTTTTTCTGTTACATACAGGACATTTAAGCGCTCAAGCAAATGTTTCATCCGAAGTTGTCCCGCTTCAATCATTTGTGCTGCCACGTCCGCTGCCCTTTTTTGAAAGACGGCAAACAATGGGTGCTGGACTCCATTAATGACTGGGATGACGGCATCAAAACCGCTGCTTTTTTTGACAAGCAGTTCGGCAAGTTCCGCGGAAACAAACGGCATATCACAAGCTACGACAAAATTCGTCTCAAATGGAGATGCCAGCAGTCCTGCATGTACTCCTGCAAGGGGTCCTTGACCAGGATACAGATCTGAGACCATCTTCACTTCTAAGAATTGGTAGTCTTCAGGATGATTGGTTACAAGAATTATATCAATAAATGACAGGTTTAGTGTATCTGCCATTCTCTCAATGTTCGTTTTCTCGTTTATTTTTAGAAGGGCTTTATTGGTGCCCATCCTGCTTGATTTTCCACCTGATAAAATAATAGCTCCGGCCTTCATCATCCCTGCACCCTCTTCATTTACATCAATATCCACGCCCACAGCTTGATAGCCATTATCCTGTTCCACATAATCCAAATAAATCGAGTTTAAATTCAGTAAGGCAGCTGATGGCTTTTCAATATATTGGCGTGTAACAATAATTTTAATATAGCCATTACAACCTTCGCAAACTTGAATTTCAAACTGACCATATAGATCGAGCATTTTGTGACTCCTGTTAATTTTTGAAAAATGTTCTATAATAATTAAGAGTAAAAATTTAAGGAGGAGTACATACATATGACCATCAACAAAGTGATGACAATCGCTGGTTCTGATACAAGCGGCGGCGCTGGCCTACAAGCGGACTTAAAGACTTTTCAGGAACTTGGCGTTTATGGAATGACTGCAGTGACATCCATCGTGACAATGGACCCAAAAAACCATTGGCACCACAATGTTTTCCCAATCGCTGTTGATACGCTTGAGACTCAGCTTGAAACCATTCTTTCCGTTGGGATCGATGCGATGAAAACCGGCATGCTTGGGACTGTAGAGATTATTGAATTAGCGGCTCGGAAAATCGATGAAAACAAACTTGAACGTGTCGTGATTGACCCTGTTATGGTTTGTAAAGGTGAAGATGAGGTCCTAAATCCAGAAACTACCGATGCAATGCGTGAGTTTCTATTACCACGTGCCTTAGTCGTGACTCCTAATTTATTTGAAGCAGGACAGCTGGCTGGCATGAAGACCCCTCGTACCGTGGCGGAAATGAAGGAAGCAGCAGAAAAAATCCACGAACAAGGGGCCAAATTCGTGTTGATTAAAGGCGGCAGCAAGCTTGAATCAGAAGAAAAAGCCGTTGACCTGCTTTATGATGGAAAAGAATTTATGCTTTATGAGTCGGAAAAATTTGAAACGACCTACACTCATGGGGCGGGCTGCACCTACTCATCAGCAATTACAGCGGAATTAGCAAAAGGAAAATCCGTTTATGATGCGGTCGATGTCGCAAAGGAATTTATCACAGCAGCCATCCAGCAAGGTTTCCGTCTCAACGAATACGTTGGACCAACCTGGCATGGGGCTTACCGCAGTGGAGCGAAAGCTGTTACCGAGTACTGCGAAGATTGTGTGGAATAAGAAAGAGTCACGAAGAGCCGATCGCTTGATCGACTCTTCTTTTTTGAGGTCATTTGTTGGTGTCAGGCACCAGTTTCGCATTTTTTACCTGATTTTAGTATGATAGTTACATTATTAACTAAAATAGACATTAGACATAATCTCAAAATTAATGATGGGAAAGGAGGCTTCATTTTGGAACTTATTGATGTAAAAGGTGCACAAGATGCCATTAACAGCTTTGCTAATAAAGATGTCTATATTCACCTTGAAACGACCAACGGTGCCTATGCTTCACATAACGATCAAAGCTTCTTTTCGGCCGGTGCATTCATCCGCAATGCCCTTGTTCGTTATGAATTAGGGAAAATAACAGGGAATGGCCCGTTTCGGGTTGGATTAAAGATTCAGCTTGGCTGGATTTACGCAGAAGGGATCACTCATTACGAAATTGATGAGGACAACCGTCTCTTATTAGCCGGTCACGACCATGATGGAAAACTAGCGGTTGCCTTGGAGATTTCCAGCACCCCTTTTGAATAAGAATGCAAGGCCCGAAAGGAGAAGAATTTATGGAAAAAGAACGCCAAGTATTGGTTGTTTTCCCTCACCCTGATGATGAGGCATTTGGGGTGTCAGGCACCATTGCCACCCATGTGCAGAACGGAACCCCTGTTACCTATGCCTGTTTAACGTTAGGTGAAATGGGACGCAACATGGGAAATCCTCTGTTTACCAATCGTGAAAACTTGCCGAAGATTAGAAGAGAAGAATTGAAGGAAGCGGCACGGGTACTGGGCATTCAAGACTTGCGCATGCTCGGATTCCGCGATAAAACGATTGAATTTGAAGATGAAGAGAAACTTGCCAATCAAATGTTAGCCTTGATCGAGGAAGTTAATCCTTCTCTTATTATTACGTTTTATCCAGGCTACTCGGTCCACCCGGACCATGATGCCACTGGTGCGGCGGTCGTTCGCGCTGTTGAAAAAATGAGCCCAGCCGCACGGCCAACCTTACACTGTGTCGCATTCTCAAACAATTGTGTTGATGAGCTCGGGGAACCAGATATTCTCAATGACATCAGCCCTGTTGCCAAAACAAAAATGGCAGCCATCCAGGCGCACCGTTCGCAAACCGAGCAAATGTTTATCGGAATGGAAGAGAAATTAAAAAACCAAGACCCGCAAGTGATGAAGTGGATTAATAATGAACGGTTTTGGACCTATAAATTTGATAAGTAACCGAAAGCCCCTCATAGTGAAGGGCTTTTTTTCTATGTTAATATTCCCGATGCAGCAGGGTACAAAGCGTGCACCAATCACGTATGATAATTTTACGTGATTTCATATCAATGATCCCATCTTTTTTTAACTTGGAGAAAACGCGGCTGACACTTTCCCGGGTGGTTCCGACCACGGTGGCAAATTCCTGAATGGTCAAGGGAATCTCTATATCCCATCTGTTCAGGCCATTATTAAATTTATTACCGAGGCGCTCTAATGTCTTAACAGTCTTCGCATACACATCGAGCAAAGCCACGTCTCGTAATTGCGAGGTCATTTCCCGGAGCACATCACTCATATAACTAATCATTTGAATCGATAATTCCGGATGGTTGAACAAATCCCGCTCAAGTTCCAATTTATTTAAAAATAAGACTCTTCCGTCCTGAAGCATGGTCGCAGTTGCCGGGTAGTATTCTGTCCTTTTTGTAAACAAACAGGCTTCTGCAAACACATCCCCTTGTTGCTTCACACAAACAATAATTTCATTCCCCTGTTCATCCTGCTTCGTTAACTTCACTGCACCGGTATGAACAAAATAAACCCCCTTGGCCACTTCGGCTTCCGAAATGATCCTTTCCCCTTTTTTCAACTCGAGTGTATGAATCCTTTTTTCAATAATCGCTAGTGACTTCTCCGATAAATCCTTAAAGATAACAATTTTCCGAAGTAAATCCATTTGGGCAACCTGTTGATAGATTGCTAGATTCGGCTCTTTTAAACAATCAACTTGAATCATCCTTTTCACCACCCTTTTTAAAAATCCCCTTTTGATGAACACTTACTTTTATTGTAAAGAACTGCGTCACTTGATGTAGTGACGAATTTCACAAAACGTTCATCTTTTCAAATCACGTAATACTAAGCCCTTTCACAAAACGTTCAAAAACTATAACAAAGGTGTGCGGTAGGTCACATTTTTCTGACATGGAAGTGTTTAGGATGAAGATGTTCATTTGAGAAAAAAGGAGGGAAAAAGATGAATAAAGCCATTATCAGTTTTGTTATTTGTACATTACTCGGCTTTGGATTAGGTTACTTAGTGTTTGGCGTGATCATGGGGGATTCCGCAAAACAGCCTCAAGTGGCACAAACAGAAACGAAAGAAACGACAGAAACTGCTTCTGCAAAAGAAGAAACAACGACCGACTCAAAAGAAGCAACGACGGTTTCTGCCAATGAGGATAACATCCTTAACAAAAAAGGCTGCCTTGGCTGCCACAGTGTTGAATCTTTAAAAATTACAGGTGGAGCAGTTGGCCCAGATCTTTCCCAAGCGTTTGTAAACGTAGAAGGCAAGCATGGCAAGCCGATTGAAGAATTTTTAAAAGCGCCTACTTCTGCTGTCATGTCAGGCGTGATTGGGAAAAACCCATTATCCGACGAAGAACGTAAGCAAGTATTAGACCTACTTAAACAAGCTTCTGAAAAATAAAAAAGGTGGTGTACATAATGAAAAAATGGATTCCGATTGCATCGGGTCTCTTAGCCGGGTTTGTCGCAGCAACGATTACGTTCGCAGATTTCTCAGCTAAGACTGAAACGCAAGCAGCGTCAAGCACAAAGAGCGATGCCGAAAAGGTATATGTCCCATTCGGCCAAAAAGATGATTACTATCTATTTGCTTCCGGCGGCCACTCCGGTCAAATGTTTATTTATGGTGTGCCATCCATGCGTCATATTCGAACGGTTCCGGTCTTCTCGCAGGATTCGGCTACAGGGTACGGCTTCGATGAACACTCGAAGAAATTAATGGGCGGTTATACATGGGGGGACCTTCATCACCCGGCCTTCTCTGAAACAAAAGGTGACTATGACGGGAAATACATGTTCGCGACCGATGTTGGTAACAGCCGTGCGGCCGCGATGGACTTAAAAACATTCACCGTGAAAGATATCATTAACGTTCCAAATACAAGCGGACCGCACTGTGCGGCCTTCGTTACGGAAAATACCGAGTATATGTTCCTGCCGACTCGCTTCGCCGTGCCGCTGCAGCACAAATACGAATCACTTGATGATTACAGCACAAAATATCGCGGCGTGATGTCTGCTGTCACATTTGATCAAAACAAACAAAAGCTAAATATTGGTTACCAAGTTGCCCTTCCACCATGGTCCTATGACCTTTCTGATGCAGGTAAAAAAGAATCAGCGGATTGGGCGGTTATGACGACTTATAATACCGAGGAGTCAACAACGAACCTTGAAATTAATGCTTCACAAGCAGACCGTGACTATATTGTTCTTTTCAACTGGAAAGAGCTTGAGAAAATGGTCAAGGAAGGCAAGTACGAAAATGTGGGCGGTCAGAAAATGATCTTCCCTGAGAAGCAAAAAGGCGGCATTTATTTAATTCCAGTCGCAAAATCACCACATGGTGTCGACGTAACACCAGATGGCAAGCACTTTATCGCTTCCGGAAAATTAGCGCCAACCATGACAGTCTTCTCGTTTGAAAAAGCATTTAAAGCTGTCGCAAATAAAGACTTCGCTGGTGAACGCAATGGTATTCCAGTCCTTAATTACAAATCCGTGATGGAAAGAGAAGTTAACCCTGAAAATGCCTTAGGACCACTACACACACAATTTGATGACAAAGGCATGGCCTACACAACGATGTTTATTTCTTCGGAAATTGTGAAATGGGATCCAAAAACAGGTGAAACATTAGATCGTGTCCCTGTTCAATACTCTCCAGGACATTCTGTTGCCGCAGAAGGTGACACGGTTGCACCTGACGGAAAATATATCATTGCCTTAAATAAGATTGCGAAAGACAGCTATTTATCCGTTGGACCTTCTCATCCTGAATCGATGCAGTTAATTGATATCAGCGGCAAGATGAAGATCATCCAATCAGCACCAGTTAACCCAGAACCACACTATGCCCAAATGATTAAAGCGGATAAAATCAAAACAATTGAAGTCTATCCGAAGGACACAAAGAATAAGGAAGCTGTTTACAAGCAGAGCGATACAAAAATCGTTCGTAATGGTAACAAAGTCGATGTATATGGTATCGCGATGCGTTCGAAATTCATCTTTGATGCCAAAGCAAAACGTCCTGATGTGATCGAAGTAAATGAAGGAGATCATGTGACGATTCATCTGACAAATATTGATTTCGATGAAGATATTACCCACGGATTTGCCATCAACAGCTATAACTTAAACATGGAAGTCCAGCCGGGACAAACCAACACAATGGAATTTGTCGCGAATAAAGCAGGAACCTACCCACTTTATTGCACAAACTTCTGTTCTGCGCTGCACCAAGAAATGACCGGTTACTTCCTTGTCAAACCAAAACAGTAATTTAAGCAATATGTTGGTGATGGGTATCAATGAAAAGGATTGATACCCTTCTCCGTTTACAATTCATATTATTCATAAAATCTAGTTGCAGCGCCTAGCCCCTCGAGGTTATAAGTCAATCCCTTCAAGAAGGCAAAAAACACCTTCTTGAAGGGCTCGCCTTATACTTGTCGGGGCTGAGCAAGGCGCTTCCACTTTATAATAAAGGCGATGTTAACATGACGAGTAAAACCAAAAAATTATCAGTAGTTTCTTCATTATTACTTGTTACTTCAACTATTTTAATAGTCATCTCACTATTTTTCCCATGGTGGAAAATGGTCTTTGTTGCTCCGCAATATCCAGAAGGGTTAAATATCATTGTGTATCCGAATAAGCTCGCAGGGGAAATTGATATCGTGAATGGGCTTAACCACTATATTGGTATGGCCAACTTCAGTGAAAAAAACTTCCCTGAATTAGCGTATTTACCTTATCTAGTTGGAGGATTAGCGGCTCTTACACTTTTAACCGCCCTGCTCCGAAAAAAGTCCGTTCTTTACGGATTGATTGGCCTATTTGTGATTGGCGGCGGACTCGGTGTATATGATCTTCACCATGCATTGAAAAAGTTTGGCACCAATCTAAGTCCTGAAGCTCCGATCAAAATGGATCCGTTTGTTCCGCCTATTTTGGGTCATAATACGGTGGCGAATTTCCAAACCAACAGCCTGCTTGGCCTCGGAACATACTTGGTGATCGCTGCGTTTATCCTCTTACTCATTCCGTTATGGAAGGATCGAAAGTAAATGAAAAAACTTGCGCTCGTATCTTTCATTTTTTCTCTATTGCTAGTCATGAGCCCTGAGAAAAAGCTGGCAGCCGAACCATTACAAGCAACTATCGACAGCCTGAAAGAAGGGGCGGTCCTCCAGCTTGAAAATAAAACGTACCAGGGCAATATTGTCATCAACAAACCGATAACGATCATTGGCTCAAAAAAGACGGTGATTAAAGGAGACGGATCGGGCAATGTCATTTCCATAAAGTCCCCTAAGGTGAAACTGAGCCATCTAACCGTCATGCATGGAGGGATGAACCGGAACTCTGCTGAGGAATACGCGGCCATTAAGATTTACACAAACAACAATGTCGTTGAACACATCAGCATCCGCGACTCCTTTCACAGCATTTATTTAAGCCAGGCGCACCATAATACCATTCGTTCCAACCAGATTAAGGGCCTAGGCAAAGGCGAAATTGCCGCCCAGGGAAATGGGATTCACGTTTATTATGCCAATGATAATCTGCTTGAAAAAAATACGATTGAAGGCACCCGGGACGGGATGTTCTTTGAATATGCCAACAACAATAAAAGCTATGAAAATAATATTAGCCACACAAGATATGGCTTGCATTACATGTATTCCGACGAGAACATTTTCAAGAAAAATATATTCACGATGAATACCGGCGGGGCCGCGATTATGAACTCAAACCATTTGAAACTCGAGGATAATCAATTTCTCGTGAACTACGGCAACCAATCCTTTGGATTACTATTACTCCAAGCCAATGACAATGATATTGCCGATAATACCTTTTATATGAACCAACGCGGTATGTATATTGATCAAGCAACCAGAAATGAATTTCGCCATAACAAAATCGTTCAAAACCAAATCGGAATTGAACTGTGGTCGAGTTCCAATGACCAAGTTTTTACCTTAAACCAAATTACCGAAAATACGATTCCTGCTGTAACTCTTGGCGGCAATAGTGAGAATAATTCCTGGAGCAAGGATGGCAAAGGGAATGACTGGGGCAGCGCGTTCCCGATCACCGATTTAGACCAAGACCACATTGGGGATTTTCCAATAACCTATCGTTCTTCTTTATACCAATTAATTGAAGACCAAGAATTATCCTATTTATTTTTAAAAAGTCCCGCATTGAAGATTTATGAAAAAATGAACGCGGCTCTATCAAAGGAAGCCATCATGTTTCATGACCCACACCCGCTAACAGCGTCAAAAGGAACGCATTCGAAAGCAATTATCCTTATTGCCACCTTGCTTATCGTGGGGATTTTACTAAAGGGGAGACACCTACTATGCATTACATTTGGAAGGAATGGAAGGAAAATATAAGAGGAAAAGGACTCTGGCTAAGTTTAAGTATTATTGTTCTGATTTCAATTGCAATTTTATTTCGTTCCTCAGCCCTTTCATTTGATAAAGGCTTTTATGTGCTCTTAATCAACCTGTTTGATACGATTATCTATTTTATTCCAATTCTATGCTTATTTATCGGGGCATTCTCGATCTTTCAAGAAAAAGAACAAAAGACGTTGATTATGCTGCTGACAAAGACAGACCATTTCGGAAGCTTCCTAATCAAAAAAAGCCTAGGGCTCTATACCGTTGTCCTAGTCCCGCTGATTACGTGGTTTTTCATTTATTTATTACTATTAAAATTTAACTTCCAACTTGATATGAAAAGTTATTTCATCTTTGTAACAGCGATTGTTTGCATGGGCCTTGTGTTCTTGCAAATGGGTGCCGCCATCGGCAGTATCAGCCGCTCGAGGATGCAGATATTAGGGTTTACGATCTTCGTCTGGTTCTACTTTTTCTTCTTGCACGATTTTATCTTGCTGTCGTTTTTACCGAATGTGACCCATGAAAATGTAAAACTATTTTCTTCCGTCTACTTTTTAAATCCGCTTCAGGCTGTTCGAATGTTTTTAGAAACAGGCACGGGGGTATATTCCTTCGGCCATATGTCGAGACTCTTACAAGCGTTTATGTGGACGAAGCCGGCCTTCTTCCTGCTTGGAAATCTATTGTTCTGGCTCATCGCTTCATTTTCCACAGCGATTGTATTCAATCGTAAGGAGGGATACGAATGATCAACGTCAAGAATTTAAACCAATCATTCGGAAAAAAAACAGTCTTGGATTCAATCAATCTAGACATTCACCGGAATGAAATTTGTGCCCTGGTTGGCCGAAACGGTGCCGGGAAATCGACATTTATCAATAGTTTGCTTGGATTACTGCCAGTCAAACAAGGAGAAATTTTAATAAATGGGATTGCCGTGAACAAGAAAAATGAGGAGTGGAAAAGAGCAATCGCCTATCTGCCGGAAAAATTTATGCTTTATCCGATGCTGACCGGATTGGAAAATATGACGTTCTTTGCCGAGGCGGTAACGAAGACCGCCAGTCAGGAACGAATCGAGCAGGTACTTCGCTCGGTCAGCCTCTGGGACGACCGCTATGAACAAGTCAAGAAGTACTCGAAAGGAATGCTGCAGCGCCTTGGTATAGCGATTACCCTTTACCAGGATTCAAGCCTGCTTATTCTTGATGAACCGACGAGCGGAATAGACCCGCTCGGAAGAAAAGAAATTTTAGATGTACTCCATTCCCTTCAGGATAAGACGATTCTGCTGTCCTCGCACCATCTGGACGAAATCAAACAGATTTGTACCCATGTAGCATATTTGGAAAATGGAAAAATGAAAAAATATAAAGTAAAAGAGTTTTTACAGACTCATAATTTAGGAGGAATCAGCTCATGAAGATACGGATAATATTCGCCATCCTTCTTCTGGTTGCCGTGATAGAAGGATGCAGTTCAGACCCTGACTATAAAGTGGATGTCACGAAGGATCTTTATTTCGTTAAGGATACAGCCATGCCGTTTGAAGTAAAAGTAACTGAAAATAAGAAAGCTGTAAAAGGGCTAGATGTATCTGCTCACCTAGCAATGACGGAAATGGATCATGGCAGTTATGATGTCAAGCTTGAGGAAGGGAAAAATGGCACCTATACTGGCAAAGTGAATTTGCCGATGGGCGGTAAATATGAGGCCTTATTTACGCTTAAAAAGGATGGGAAAAAGACAGAGAAAGTCATTGAAATGAACGTAACCAAGCCAAAAGGGGTTGCCAAGGTGAATGGCGAGTGGATCACTGATGAGGATGTCAGCTTTTATAAATTCATTAACCAATTGCAGCTCGCCATCAACCGGGAGAGCGCACAGAAACAATATAAGGGCGAGCAGTTGGAGGAAGAACTTACTTATTTAGAGGCACAGGAAAAAACACTTGAAGATAAAAATCAGCTATTAACACAAATCATCCGCCTCCGGGCGATGGCTCTACTCGCGGATGAAAAGGGTCATAAAGCAACGGAGACGGAAGTAGATGCAGCCCTTAGCAAAGCACGCGGACAATATAATCAATTTGAGTCCGCTAAAAAGCTGATCAACGAGTACGGAGAAGAGAAATTTTGGGCAACAGAAAAGCAGCAGTATCAAATGATCGTCATGTCCCAGAAGGTCCAAAAAGACTTAGTTACCAAGGCCAAAAAAGAAAACCCTAAAGCCGGCGAACAAGAAATCTACTACCAAGCCCAAAAAGATTACGAAGAACTCCTAGTTTCACAGGTGAATTCATTAAAAATTGAGATTATGTAAATACAAAACCTAAAGGGTGTCAGGCACCATGTGAAAAAATATTCACATGGTGCCTGACACCCTTACTTACAACTTATATTACTTCAAGTATCGCCTTTGCTACGCCGCTTTCAACATTGGTGTCTGTAATTACATCACAAAGAGATTTGATTTCGTAATTGGCATTTCCCATCGCCACAGATCTGCCTGCTTTTTCAAACATCGATACGTCATTATAATTATCACCAATCGCCATCGTTTCCGCTAAATCAATTCCTCTTGCTTTTACAAACGATTCAAGTGCAATTCCCTTTTGAGCCTCACGATTCGTGATTTCGAGGTTTTCATGACCGGAAGAAGCGATAGCAAGTTCTTCTAAGTCTGCTAATGCTTGATTTGCCGCTTCTAATTTTTCCCCATCAAACGAGAAGACAAGAAATTTATAGATTTGATACTGATCATTCGCAAACAGCTGTTCATAATCTTCAATTGTTTGGACTAAGCCATCACGGATTCTTGCCCCTGCTGCTTCAATAATCTCAGCTTGATTGGCTTCTGGGTTCGCACTCATCACGATATCAACAAGAATGGAAACGGCCTTTGCGGGATCAATCGTGAAGGCACCCTGATTTGTGTAAACTTCGAAATACACGTCCTTTTCTGCAAGCCTTGCAGCAACCTCTCGAGCTAATTGTTTCCCAATCGGCGTCGCTGAAAGGACATCCCCCTCTTCGGAACGTACTTCCGCGCCATTCACACAAATAACCGGGCAGGTTAAGCCCGCCTCAGAAAGTACGTAAGTAGCCTCTTGATACGACCGGCCTGTCGCGACCACCACTTCAACACCTTGTGACTGCGCTTTTAAAATAGCTTCTTTATTTGCCGAGCTGATTTGTTGAACTGAATTCAATAATGTCCCATCCATATCTGTTGCAATACATTTAATCATGCTGTTCACCCTCTATCCCTTTTCATTATTGCTATTTTAACAGATAATCTAATACATTATCTCCCAGATGCTCAACCTAAATACTTACTTCCTTCCCGAACACTTAACGGTGCTAGCTTTGCCGCCTCGATAAATTTTTTCACGGAAGCAGGATTGGACTTTGAATATTCCCGTAATGCCCAGCCAATGGCCTTTTGGATAAAAAATTCCTTACTGTCTGCATTCAGACGTATGTATTGATAAAGAAGCTCTTCATTCGTGTTCTCTTTATACTTTAATTGAAAAAGAAGTGCCGCCCTGCGCAGCCAAAGGTAATCATGGGTCGCCCAGCTATCAATCGTTTCTGCCACGACGTCAGGAAACCTTTTGGCAATTTCCCCAACCGGTTTGGGAGCAATTGCATCAACCGTATCCCACCACGATTTCGTTTGTATCAATTCTTCCATAAAGGGTAAATCACTTTTCTCCAGCCTTTTCAGCGATTTTTCCATATAAACCAATCCAGTATATTGGTATTCACGTTCATCCTTCGCCCAAAGTTCGCGAATAAATGCTTGGTTAAACGGCTCCTTTAACAATCCTGTTTCTTGAAAAAATTGCTTCTCCAGCACACTTCGATCAGGCTTCTTGATGCCAAGGAAGGGGAAGTGGTCTTTCATGTATTTCTTCATCGGTCCTGCATTTGCTTCGTTGCGATTCTTTTCAAATAATTGTGTTAACAAATCGATCTTTGACTGCATTCAATCACCCCTTCAAAAAATACTCACCAGCTATCTCATCATTCAACTATTACCTTTATTTTACCTGAATAAACAACATACTCGAAAGCAAACTAAACCATAGTGAAAAGGAGGGATCAATGATGACGAAGAAATACAACAAAGGCAGCATGAATCAAAACTCCCCGCAAGCAGGACAGTCGGAAGCTGAATTTTCCAGCGAATTTGTCAGCGGTGATAACAGCAAAGGAAATAAGCGCAACAAGGGGCAAAGCAGCAAAACGAATCCACATTCTTAGAATGAAAATAAGAACTGCCCATTTTTTCAGGGCAGTTCCTATTTGTTAGTGGCAACTAAATGAACGGATTCTATTTAAGTCCGTTCCATAATATACCCAATGGTTTCCACTCCAGCGATACCCGCCGATTGAGTTTCTGCCCACGTAGGTTGGATAATACCAGAAGCTACTTCCATTTCTTAGCCAAACATAGGTATAACGGTACAGGCAGTGCCTAATTCCTCCTGGGTCAACCGCATATAAGCCAACTGATTCTTGTGGAATAAAGGCTGGCGGTGGTGCAGTCGGGGCACTGCCATAATGTGGACCGCCTCCATATGGCGGTTGATATCCTCCCCCATGCGGTGGTGGCTGGTGGCCTCCTCCATGCGGCGGCGGTTGATATCCTCCCCCATGCGGCGGTGGTTGGTGGCCTCCCCCATGCGGCGGCGGCTGATGACCTCCCCCGTGCGGCGGCGGCTGGTGACCTCCCCCGTGCGGCGGCGGCTGATGACCTCCCCCGTGCGGCGGCGGCTGATGGCCTCCTCCATGCGGCGGCGGCTGGTGGCCTCCTCCATGCGGCGGCGGTTGGTGACCTCCTCCGTGCGGCGGCGGTTGATGACCTCCTCCATGCGGCGGCGGCTGATGGCCTCCTCCATGCGGCGGCGCTTGTGTTTGTTGCCGAAGGGTGTGCTCATAAGGAGAATTTGGCATTCTACCATGACCCTGAGGGTAATTGAAATGATCCAAGGTTATTAGCCCCTTTTATTTAATTTTCCCTTTAACGTATGCACCCCGCCTAATTTGGTGAGAAGTATTATTGAAAGTTTTGTTACTCTACTTTACTCGCCGCTAACTCCCTGATTTCCTCGGCTATTTTGTTCTGGATTCCTTCAACAACGGAAAAGTCCATCGCCGCAATATAGATTTCCTCCAGCTCATCATGAAGTTCCTTTGCCCGCGCTAAATAAGAGATTGCCTCGTTCATCTTATTTTTATAATTGGTTGAGATTTTAGTAATGATCTCTTCAAAAATTTCATCTGTCCCTGGAGCGATTAGTAATTCATACATATCGATGATTTCATCGCCGTCTCGGCTTGGGAAGTACTCATGTGGTGCCGTGCTATCAAAAATCGCAATTCCAAGCTCCCTGAAAATAACCATATCAAGGCTATGCGGGTCAAAGCCGCAATGGTAAACCTCAACATCCACCCCTCTGACTTCAGCCGCTGCCGCAAGCTTCTTCAGCATCGTGGATTTACCAGAGCCTGGGCGCCCTTTAATGAAATAACGTTTTGGAATCTCTTCGGTTAAATTCGGAACATAATCGACCGCTCCCTTAGGCGTTGCTGCCCCTAAAAAGCGATGACGGATATCTGATTTTTTACTAAGCTTCATTTTTCCAAAAAAGGAATCAATTAATTTGGTCGTTAATTGATCAGCTTTCTTAAAATCCATGCTGTTAATATAGATCTTTTCCCAATCATCATGTATATCCAATGCTTCCTTAAACGTATCATATGCCTTATGAAAGGACTGGCTGATTTGATTGGTTAACTTCAAGATTGTACTTTTATGGGTCGCTAAGGCACGAGCATTCCAAGCTGTGCCGAGGTTAATATACTCATCCACTGCACCTGGTGCTTTGGGTTCAATCACATGCGGGGCAGTTCCATCGACAATTCCCACCTTTAACGCCGGGATTAACACGCCATCAATGGAATTATTATCAGAAGAACAATGTAAGAATTCAACATCATAGCCCTTTTCAAGCCACTCATTGCCGATCTTTTTCATGAGTGAGGATTTACCTGTTCCTGGTCCGCCTTTTAGAATAAATAACCGGTCTAGATCTTGAAGATTGGAATCATATAAATTATGGAAACCTCTAGCTGTATTACCGCCAGCAAAGTAATTTTTAATTTTTCCTGTCACTGAGCAACACTCCCTTTTATCGTGACACTCGTAAGATAATTTCTCCCTATCTTATGCGATTGCCACCTATAGGTGAGTGCCTAGGAAAAAAATCTTACTTAATGATTGGGACAATGTCAGCTTTTGTGACCTCTTGCAAGCTGGAAGGGGCTAAAGCAATTTGGACACCAATTTTCCCGGCACTGACAATGATGGTATCCAGATCCCTTGCTTGTTCATCTATAAATGTCTTATACTCCTTTTTCATACCAATTGGTGAACAGCCGCCGCGGATATATCCTGTCCATTTCTGAATATCCTTGACGGGGAGCATTTCTATATTCTTTTCACCAGCTGCCTTTGCCGCCCTTTTTAAATCCAATTCTTCAGCAACCGGAATAACAAAGACATAAATATTCTTGCTGGCGCCCTGTGCCACGAGCGTCTTATAGACTTCCTTAGGATCCCTGCCTACTTTTTCGGCTACAGAGACACCGTCAATTTTTCCGTCTTTAAGATCATAGGTAAGCATGTCATAGCTGACCTTTTTTGCATCTAAAATGCGCATCGCATTCGTTTTTGCTTGTGCCACGTTATCATTCCTCCCTGACTTTGAAGACTCTAAACTAGTTTCAAGCATACAGGTTTAGCAGAATTTACACAAAATCACCCAAAATCTGTCACCCATTTGTCACTCTAATAAACAATTATTATAGTACACTAAAATCAGCAATAATAAATTACTTTCATTTCCAAAATAGATAATATCTTCTTTAAAAATATCGTATATTCAATACTTCACATATGATCTTTTTAAGCCTATGAAAGATGATGTTTCTATCCTATTTTCCATGAGGTGAAATAAATGAAATACGATTTAGTCCTTTTGCATGCACCAAGCGTTTATGATTTTCGAAAAAACTCCCTGCTTGCCGGCCCCATCAGTGATGTAGTTCCCTCATCACCCGTATTTGAGATGTACCCAATTGGCATTACCAGTATCGCGGAATACCTGGAAAGGTACGGTCTACGAGTAAAAATCATTAATATCGCCAATCGAATGCTCATGAGTGACAAATTTGATGTCGAGGCAAAGTTAAAGAATGTCCAAACAAAGGCCTTCGGAATTGACTTACACTGGCTTCCACATGCACACGGCAGTATCGAATTAGCCAAAGTGGTTAAAAGGCTTCATCCCGATATCCCGGTGATCTTTGGCGGCCTGTCTTCGACCTATTATCATAAGGAATTGATAGAATATCCCTGTATCGATTTTGTGATGCGCGGCGATTCCACTGAAAAACTGATGCTGCTATTGATGAATAAAATCGAACAAGGAAATACCCACTATGCTGACATCCCCAATTTAACGTGGAAGAAGGGCCGCGATATTGGCTGCAATCCGCTTACCTATGTACCAAAGGATTTAGATGATCTGGATGTGCCAGGATATCGCTATGCGATACGCTCGGTCTTTAAATATCGGAACTTCCTTGACCCGCTGCCCTACAATGGCTGGCTGCAGTACCCGAATACCGCCTTATTGACGGCGCGGGGCTGCTCACAAAACTGTTTGATTTGTGGTGGTTCGAAGGATGCTTATAATCAGAACTGCAACCGTGGTGCGCTCGCCTTACGGTCACCTGAAAAGCTCATTGAAGATATTAAATTCATCTCCCGGTTTAGCCGGGCACCCATTTTTATCCTCCATGATTTACGCCAGGGTGGACGTGAATATGTCAAAGAGTTCTTTAGCCGCCTGAAAGAACTCAATCTTAAAAATGAAGTCGTGTTTGAATTATTCCAGTATGCCGATGAAGAGTTCTTTAAGCAAATGAATGAAAGTGTTCCAAAATATAGTATTGAGATCACGCTTGAAACCCATGATGAAAAGATTAGACACTATAATGGGAAATTTAATTGTACCAACTCCAAAGTCATCGATACGCTCCTGTTTGCCTTAAAGCACGGCTGCAAAAAAATCGATTTATTCTTCATGGTTGGAATTCCAGGACAAACGTATGACAGCGCCTTAGAAAACATTGATTTCTGTGAAAAGATTCATCTTGCCTGTCATCAGGACAAACGGATTTTCTATTTTGTCGCACCGCTTGCACCGTTCCTTGACCCTGCCTGCCCAGCCTTTGAACATCCAGAACTGTACGGCTATAAAAAGTTCTGCCATACCCTTGAGGACCACCGCAAGGCGATCACTCAACCTTCTTGGAAGCATATGCTCAGCTATGAAACGAAGGATATGACCCGTGATGATATTGTGAATTCGACCTATGAATCTGCTAAACTACTAAATGAATTTAAATTAAAATATGGGCTGATTGATGTTGAAGGGTATCATGAAATTAATTGGAAGATTGAGAAATCGATTAATTATATTGAAAAGATAGACCATGTTCTCTCGCTTCCTGAAGAGCAGCAAAGAATTGAATTGGCGAAGATTCGGGTAGAAATAGAAGAGCTAAATAAATATAGTATTTGTGGAAAGAACGAGTTAAAGTGGGAAGTCCAAAAGAATTATGCTAACTTCTTTTCACTATCATTAGTTGGCCTTGAACAGCTGTATGAGGATTATGCGAACAAGATTAGACATCTAATACAGCCAAAGCGCCGCCGGCAATTCAGGCTAGATCCTGAACAACGGAAAATGAAAATATAATATTAAAAGGAGTTGGGGGTCCCCAACTCCTTTTTGTGATGTCTAGCTCCAGCGTCTAGGGGCTCGCAGGTCTACAGCCAATCCGTCCTGAAGGTTAAAAAGCAACCCTCAAGCCGGCTCGTCTTATGCCTGTCGCCCCTGGGCAAGACGCTTCCGCTTTTCGATTTTAGTGTCCGCCAAGATAGGCGTTTCTAATTTGGTCGCTTGAGTTAAGCTCTGCAGCAGTACCAGAAGCGACAATTTTTCCTGTTTCAATAACATAAGCACGGTCGGCAATCGAGAGGGCCATATTGGCGTTTTGCTCTACTAATAGAATTGTTGTGCCCGTTTTATTGATTTCCTCGATAATCTTGAAAATCGTTTTTACTAATAGTGGCGCAAGACCCATGGACGGCTCATCTAACAATAATAAACGCGGCCTAGCCATTAATGCTCGTCCCATCGCGAGCATTTGCTGCTCCCCGCCTGAAAGGGTCCCTGATTGCTGCTTTTTACGCTCTAACAACCGTGGAAACAGTTGATACACCTTTTCAAAATCTTCTTGAATCCCTTTTTTATCTTTTCTCAAGTACGCACCTAATTCAAGGTTCTCCTCCACTGACATGTTCGCGAACACGCGGCGGCCTTCCGGTACTTGTGAAATTCCCCGCTTTACAATTGATTGCGGGACCTTTCCGGCTACATGTTCACTCTCAAACAATACTTCACCACTTTTTGGCTTCAATAGTCCGGATATGGTTTGTAAAAGCGTACTTTTACCCGCACCATTGGCACCAATCAATGTAACAATTTCTCCTTGATTGATCTCGAGGGAAACACCCTTCAACGCGTGGATATTACCATAATAAACATTTATATCATTCACTTTTAGCATTAGGAGACCTCCTCTCCAAGATAGGCTTCGATGACTTTTGGATTATTTCTGATTTGTTCTGGTGTCCCATCCGCAATTAATTGACCATGGTCAAGCACATATATGCGCTCACACACACCCATTACAAGGCCCATATCATGTTCAATTAAGAGGATTGTTAATGAAAACTTCTCACGAATTAACGCAATTAAGTTCATTAGTTCTTCTGTTTCCTGTGGGTTCATTCCGGCAGCAGGTTCATCAAGCAGCAATAATTTGGGGCCGGCTGCCAATGCCCGGGCAATTTCAAGGCGGCGCTGCTGGCCGTACGGTAAGTTCTTCGCCTTTTCATGCATCACATTTTCCAACTTAAAGATTTTCAAGAACTCAATGGCCTTTTCTTCCATTTCCCTCTCACCAGCAAAGTGAGTTGGAAAGCGGAAGATCGAGCTTACCATCGAATGCTTTGCCAGCGAATGATAAGCAACTTTTACATTATCGAGAACAGACAGATCGCTAAACAAGCGGATGTTTTGGAATGTCCGGCTGATTCCCTTTTTGGTAATTTTATACGGTGCTAAGCCATTAAGTTTATCGCCTGTTAACGAGATGGTTCCCTCCGTTGGAACATAGACACCTGTCAGCAAGTTAAAAAATGTGGTTTTCCCTGCACCATTGGGGCCAATTAAACCGACGAGTTCACCCTGATTTAATACCACGTTTACATCTGATACAGCTTTTAAACCGCCGAAACGGATCCCGACATTTTCAACTTTAAGCAACTGTTTTTTTGTTGTCATGCTGTACTCCTCCTTTAGCTGCCTTACCAACTTTAAAGAATGAGGTAATTTCTTTTGTGCCAAGCAGACCTTGTGGACGGAAAAGCATCATCACAATTAGGACAAGGCTGTAGATAACCATCCGAACCTCTGGATAGCTAGATAGATAGGTTGAGATAATCGTTAACAGGATCGCAGCAATGACTGCCCCTGACATACTTCCTAAGCCGCCTAGTACGACGAAGATTAAAATATCAAATGATTTCAAAAAGCCAAAGTTTGTTGGCTGGATAATATAAAAGTTATGTGCATATAATGCACCGGCAATTCCAGCAAAAAACGCACCGATGGCAAAAGCCGTTACCTTATAGTAGGTTGTATTAATCCCCATTGCATCGGCAGCAATTTCATTTTCTCTGATTGAAATACATGCTCGTCCATGAGTCGAATTTGTAAAGTTCGCAATTACTACAATGGTTAGAATAACACAGCCGATCAGCCATGGCCATGTGGTAAAGTGGGAGACAGTCATGCCGCTTGCCCCACCGACGTAATCAATATTTAAGAAGACAATTCTCACAATCTCTCCGAATCCAAGTGTGGCAATCGCTAGATAATCACCCTTTAATCGAAGGGATGGAATCCCAATAATGAGACCGGCTACTGCTGCAGCTACACCGCCGACAAGAAGGGCCACTGGAAATGGAAGGCTTAATTTCATTGTCATAATGGCTGAGGCATAGGCACCAACGGCTAGGAACCCGGCATGTCCAATCGAAAACTGTCCGGTAATACCAATAATTAAATGAAGGCTTACTGCAAGAATAATATTAATGCCAATAAAAAATAGCGTATTTACATAAAACTGATTCAATGAACCACCATTAATTAAAAATTGCATAACGACCGCAAATATAACGGCTAAAACGATCGAGGTCCAGAAAAATTTTGCTTGTTTTAACATTGTCATTGCTTAAAGACCTCCTTACACCTTTTCCCTGATATTTTTACCAAATAAACCTGCTGGACGGAAAATCAAAATTAAGATAAGAACAACAAACGCTACACCATCTCGCCATAGAGAGTAACCTGCAGCACTTACAAGTGACTCAATGACACCTAACAATAAACCGCCGGTCATCGCGCCCGGGATAATTCCAATTCCACCTAAAACAGCTGCGACAAACGCTTTAAGCCCTGGGATAATTCCCATTAACGGCTCAATTTTTGTATAGTAAACTCCAAAGACTACGCCCGCCGCTCCTGCTAGGGCAGATCCGATCGCAAAAGTTGCTGAAATCGTGTTATTTACATTGATTCCCATTAGTCTTGCGGCATCCATGTCATGTGATACAGCACGCATGGCTTTACCAATTTTTGTTTTATGCACGATAAATTGAAGCAAAATCATTAAGATGACGGATGTTCCTAAAATAAGGATGGACTGACCGCTGATTTTTACCCCTAAAATCTCAAGGGTTTTTAGTGGAACGATTCCATCTGGATAAGCTTCCGGCTGAGCACCGCGAATATAAATGGTTCCATACTCGATAAACAACGAAACCCCAATCGCTGTAATAAGGGCAGCGATTCTTGTTGCATTTCGGAGAGGTTTATAGGCGATCCTCTCAATTAATACACCGAAGATTGCACAGGCAACCATTGAAATAAGTAATGCTGGGAAAAATCCTAAATCAAGAATAGTAATGGAATAAAAACCTATAAATGCACCAACCATGAAGACATCCCCATGGGCAAAGTTAATTAGTTTTACAATACCGTATACCATTGTGTACCCTAGGGCGATTAGTGCATAAATACTGCCCAAGGAAATTCCATTGACAAGCTGCTGTATTAATTCCATATATCTTACACTCCTCTGGACCGACTTCAACGAATCTTTTTTTAAATACAATTAAACAACCTTTGCATAGTGGGAAACTTACATTTCTTTTAGAAAGTGGAATAGGGAGACGTTACGCTCCCTATCCCTTTGGCAAACTATGAAAATTTGTCTAGCAGATACAATTGAGCTAGCGTCAGCTCTAAGGCGCTTCCGCTTTTCTATTAAGGGTTGATCTTTGTCTTAAATTGTTGTTCACCGTTCTTATACTCAAGGATAACAGCGGCTTTGATTGGGTCATGGTTTTTATCAAGCTTCACTTTCCCTGATACAAGCTCTAATCCATCAGTTTCTGCAAGTGCCTTTTGAATTTTACTAGAATCACTGCTTCCAGCACGCTTAATCGCATCGGCAAGGAAGTATACTGTGTCATAACCTAGAGCTGTAAAGGCATCCGGTGATTTACCATCGTATTTTGCTTTGAATGCAGCAACGAATTCTTGAACCTTCTTATCACTATCACCTGAAGAGTAGTGGTTGGTAATAAATGTGTTATTAAGTGTTGGTGCCCCAGCGATTTCTACTAGTTTAGGAGAATCCCAGCCGTCACCACCCATGATTGGTACATTTAAGCCAAGCTCACGAGCTTGTTTGATAATTAACCCAACTTCTTCATAGAAACCAGGAACAAAGATATATTCTGGATTTGCTGCTTTAATATTTGTTAAAGTAGCACGGAAATCTGTATCCTTTGCCACATATGCTTCTTCTTTAACAATTTTCCCGCCATTGGCTTCAAAATTCTTTTTGAAAGAAGCTGCAAGACCTTTAGAGTAGTCACTTGAGCTGTCAATTAAAACAGCTGCACTTTTAACCTTTAAATCATTGGTTGCAAAGTTCGCGGCAACTGTCCCTTGGAATGGGTCGATAAAGCATGTACGGAAGACAAAGTCATTTAGCTTTCCATCTTTACTTGTGATCGTAGCGTTTGTTGCAGTTGGTGTGATTAATGGAATTTTGTTATCTTGAGCAATCTGTACTTGAGCAAGTGTGTTTGTACTTGTTGCTGCACCAATCATTGCCACTACTTTATCTTGGGTGGCAAGTTTTAGTGCACCATTTGTTGCCTCAGCAGCATCCGACTTATTGTCGACTGTCACTAATTTTAACTTTTTGCCATTAATACCTTCTTTGTTGATTTCTTCGATGGCTAATTCAATACCTTCTTTTGCTGACTGACCATACGAAGCTACTCCGCCAGATAGTTCGAGGTTGGCACCAATTTTAATATCTCCGCCTTTTTCCCCATCCCCACTAGTACTTGAGTTACATCCTGCCAACACCCCTGCTGCTACCATAAAAGACATAAATACACCAGCTAATTTTCTCTTCCTCATGACTTTCCCCCTAATTCTCTTGGAAATTTTCCCAACTACTTTTGTCTAACTGTTTTAAAAAAAGATAATATTCTGAAAACATTGTACAAAATATTTAGGGGTTCGTCTAGTGGTATTGTACATTATTTTAAAATAATTTGCAATATGGTAAAAATACTGTTTTATCTGAACAAACTCTTTATTTCACTAAAGTCGAAAAGGATTTGCTTTTATTCAGTGGAAAAGTACTGTTTTTCAAATATTTTAGTTAAATACGTTTCCCTATTTACAATAAAAGAAAGAGACTCCAAATTAAGGAATCTCTATAGCTAAAATTATTATACCAATTCTTTTCTTTTGGTTTCTTTTCCCAAAAAGAGGACCGAAAGAGCCCCAACAAGGACAGCGATACAGAAAATCGTGAAGATGGTTGATATCGATACGTTTTTTGTCACCAGCGACCCAACCAATAATGGCCCTAGAACCCCGCCAATCCGTCCAAACGAAGCAGCCATCCCCGTACCCGTTCCACGAATAATCGTTGGGTACTGTTCTGGTGAATAGGCATAAAGGCCGCCCCAGGCTCCAAGATTAAAGAATGATAACAGGATACCTGCTGTCAGCAATTGGGCGGTAGAATCCGCCGTTCCAAAGAAATAGGCGCTGACTGCTGTTCCGAGTAGATAAACGACTAGGACAAATTTCCGCCCGAACTTTTCGATAAACCATGCGGCCGTAAAGTAACCTGGCAGCTGTGCTAAGGTCATTATTAACACATATTCAAAGCTTTTTACTAAGCTAAAGCCCTTCATACCCATGACACTTGGAAGCCATAGGAACATCCCATAATAGGAAAAGACGACGCAAAACCAGACAATCCACAGCATAGCAGTCTGACGGCGATACTCCTTCGACCATAATTTTGCAAAGCTCTGAAATGCTGAGATTCTTTCGCTCTTCTTTAATGCCGTAAAGCGTGGCGAGTCAGGTAACCCCATTCGTAAATATAAGGCATACAAAGCAGGGATAGCACTGATAATTAAAGCAATCTGCCAGCCATATTTTGGGATGATAAAGTAGGAAATAAGGGCGGATACTAACCATCCTCCTGCCCAAAAACTCTCCAGCAGGACAACCACTCTGCCGCGTTTTTCAGCAGGGACACTTTCTGATACCAAGGTCGAGGCAACCGGTAGTTCCCCGCCAAGACCTGCGCCAATGAAAAATCTTAGTGCTAAAAAGGCTCCTAGTGTGGTTGTAAGGGCGGAAAGACCGCTACCGATTGAAAATAATAATAAGGTGATGATAAATACATTTTTTCGGCCAATTTTATCTGCCATTAGGCCAAAAACAAGGGCACCAACGGCCATCCCGATTGAATTGATACTTCCAATCCAGCCCATCTGTCCAGGTGTTAGATTCCATTCTACTTTTAAGGCTGCGATGATGAATGAAAGCATGCCGACGTCCATGGCATCGAACATCCAGCCCATCCCGGCAATACCTAGCAATTTCCGGCCCGATATTTCCTTTTTGTTGTTCATGTCGATCCCCCTAAATTCATAGCTATTTTTAACATTATTCCCTATATTTCTTAAGATTAGGTACAGAATAATTCTATTAATCATTAGTATTCTATCAGGTGTCTTTACAGTTGTCATTATTTAGTGTCGTTTTTTGATAGAGGGTTTTGGGATTTTATTAGGAAGGGACATGAAATGGGGGGGCATCAACCATTTATTCAAAAAAACAGTCTCTACAGGCAATGAAAGCTATATAGAGCACAAAAAAGAGACTGGTCCCCCAGTCTCCACCTCATTCTAAATCCGCTTCCACATTTTTGAATTGATTATAAAACATACTATAATATTTACCTTTTTGGCTCATTAATTCCTCGTGATTACCGTTCTCGATGATTTCCCCGTGGTCGATGACCATGATGGTATCAGCACCTTGAATCGTGTTGAGGCGGTGGGCAATGATGAAACTGGTCCGGTTCTCCATCAAGGATAGCAAGGCCTCTTGAATATGTAACTCGGTTCGCGTATCAATGCTGCTCGTTGCCTCATCCAAGATGAGCAAAGCAGGCTTCGCCAGGATTACTCTTGCTATCGCTAACAGCTGCCGCTGCCCTTGACTTAAATTGCCGCCATTTTCGGTTAAGACTGTTTCATATTGATTGGGCAGCCGCTTAATAAACGTGTCGGCATTGGCCATCATCGCCGCACGCTCGACCTCGTCGTCAGTGGCCTGCGCATTTCCATACTTGATGTTTTCCTTGATGGTTCCTGAGAATAAGTACGTATCCTGGAGAACAAATCCAAAGCATCTCCGCAAACTATCACGAGTGTACTCACGAATATCATGACCATCAAGCAGAATGCGGCCGCCGGTCACATCATAAAATCTCGTCAACAGGTTTACGATCGTTGTTTTTCCCGCACCAGTTGGACCAACGAGGGCGGTACTGCTGCCGATATCCGCTTCAAAGCTGACATTTTTTAAAATGGGAACATCCGGCCGATACCCAAAACTAACATTTTCAAAAACAACATGTCCTCTTGGATTTTCCAAACGAATGGCCTGTGGATGGTTGAGCGGTTCCTCTTGTTCATCAATGATTTCAAAGACACGCTCTGCCCCGGCAACACCGGACTGAAGGATGTTGAAAATATTCGCCAAATCATTTAACGGTCGGACAAATTGCCTCGAGTAGGTTATGAAGCTGGCAATCGCCCCAATCGTGATGATGCTTTTTACCGCTAGGATTCCGCCTACCACAGCGACAACGGCAAAGCCTAGGTTATTAATTACGTTCATGATTGGCATCAAAAAACCAGACCAGATTTGCGCCTTAAGGCCGACCTCACGCAGTTTCGTATTGACCAACTCAAACTCTTCGATGACTTTTCCCTCATGATTAAAGGCTTTAACAATTTCAATTCCAGAAATGGTTTCCTCAATATGTCCATTTAATTTTCCCAGCTGGACCTGCTGATCTTTAAAAAAGACACTGGTCCGTTTCGCAATTGTCCTGGTCAATAAAAAGACAAGTGGTACAGTGATTAAGCTGGCCAGCGTTAATAACGGGCTAATAAAGAGCATCAATATTAATGACCCAGTAATGATGACCAATCCTGACATTAATTGCGTCGTCGATTGAGAGATGGTGTTACTCACGTTATCCACATCGTTGGAAAGCCTACTCATTAACTCTCCGTGTGAACGAGCATCGAAAAATGATACCGGCAATCTTTGTAACTTTTTAAAAAGAGCATCTCTTAAGCGTTTGACAATCCGCTGCGATACACCTGCCATCAGCCAGCCTTGTAAAAAAGTAAGCAGACTGTCGATCACATAGACAGCGATCAAAATGACAATCATCACCTCAAGAAAGCTAAAATCAACTTTGCCGCCCTGACTGCTCATTGCATCAATTGCTTTCCCAATCAGGAAGGGGGCGAGCAGCATCAATGCGGAATCGACCACGATAAAAATAAAAATGACCGAAAGCATTTTTCGTTCTTCGCCGAAGTATGCCCACAGTCTTTTAAGTGTGCCTTTAAAGTTCTTCGGCTTCACAACTGGCCCGCGGCGATGGGCACCGCCAAATCCACCTGGTCTCATCGGCGGCGGGGTGGAGGCGGCCTGTACGTTTTCCTTTGACATTAAGGCGACACCTCCTTGCCGACTTGTGATTGATAGATTTCCTTGTAGACGCGGCAATCCTTCAATAGATCCTGATGGGTTCCCACGCCAACTAGCTTGCCATGGTCGAGGACGACGATTTTATCGGCATCGATAATCGAAGTGATCCGCTGCGCAATCAACAAGCATGTGAGCCCCTTCGCATATTTCTTCAGGGCTTCCTTGATTTTTTCCTCTGTCGCGACGTCCACCGCACTTGTACTATCATCAAGTATCAATATTTCTGGTTTTTTCACTAACGCCCGGGCAATCGAAATCCGCTGCTTTTGTCCGCCTGAAAAATTAACGCCGCCTTGACCAATTCTCGTTTGGTAACCTTCCGGAGATCCCTCGATAAAATCATGGGCCCCTGCGATGGTCGCGGCAGCTATTACTTCCGCGTCAGTTGCGTCTTCTTTCCCCCAGCGAATATTTTCTGCGACACTGCCCGTAAATAAAATATTCTTTTGCGGCACCATTGCAATTTTCTCTCGTAAAATCTTTGGGTCCACCCGTTTACTATCCACACCATTGACCTTAATCGTACCGCTCACAATATCATAAAAGCGGGGGATCAGTCCGACGAGCGTACTTTTCCCCGATCCGGTTGAACCAATGATGCCAACCGTTTCTCCGGGAAGAATAGTGAGATTAATATTTTTTAAGACAGGATCGCCCACACCGCCTTCATAAGAAAAAGAAACATCCTCAAATTCGATTCGTCCCTTTTCCGTAAAAGGTTCGTCTGCCCATTCCTTCCAAGTTGAGTGCTCCTCTTGCAAAAATATTTCATTGATTCTCCCAGCGGAGGCTTTGGCTCTAACAAACATATTAAAAACCATGGAAATCATCATCAGTGAAAATAAGATTTGTGTCATATAGTTGATAAAGGCAATAATATGTCCGACTTGAATCTCACCAGTATCTACGCCGTTTCCGCCGATCCAAAGGACAGCAACAATACCAAGATTGACCGTTAACATAATCAGCGGACTAAAGGTGGCCATCAAGCGGTTCGCTGCAATTGATTGCCGTTTATAGTCGTCATTTACCACTTTAAACTTATCAACCTCGACATCAAACCGATTGAAGGCTTTCACCACCCTGACACCGGATAAGTACTCTCGCATCACACTGTTCACCCGGTCCAGCGCTTTTTGGACGCGAGAAAAGCGGGGAAAGCCTAATCGCAGGTTAAAAATAATTAACAAGGCAACAATCGGGACCACTACAGCCAGAACAACCGAGAGCTGCAAGTTTAACCGCGTCGCCATAATCAACCCGCCGATTGCGAGTAACGGAGCTTTCACGAAAATTCTCATTAACCCGTTGACAAACACCTGAACCTGAGTAACATCATTGGTCAGCCTTGTCACCAATGAGGCGCGGTCAAATTTATCAATATTTTTAAACGAAAGCATTTGAATTTTTTTAAATAGGTCCGATCTTAACTGGGTCCCAAAGTTTTGAGAAACAATACTAGCCACCACGCTTCTAGTCGAAGCAGCCACAGCGCCGCCGGCTGTAATGAGCAGCATCACACCACCCATTTTCAACACATAATGAATATCCCTGTTAGCTACCCCTTCATCAATAATTTTCGCCATAATGGTGGGCTGCAATAAATCACTTAGGGCTTCCAACGTAAGAAATAGAACCGCTATGCTAAAAGATTTCCAGTATGTCTTTATGTATTTTGATAAAAATCCCATCCTATCACTCCAGCCTGTCGGAAATCCCTCTCTAGAAATATTATAAATTTTTTCCAATGATTAACCAACTAATTGACCTGCTATTTTCTAGGTATGCCCATAAAAAAAGCGGTCCATTAATGAATGGACCACTTGTCTGTTTTTCTACTTTTGAACAGGGCTGAACTCATGCACCCAAACTCGCATTTGCGGCAGCCAAGGCATGCCAGGGTGATAGCTTAGGATCGACTGTTTATACTCTTCAACCGTCTCAAAGCCCTCGCGGCGGGCATCGTCATCTGTTAGTTCACCTAATGCTTGGGAATAAACGCGTTCGACCACAAAATCACGGCCTTCTAGTGTCATGATTTCACCAGGGTCTGCATAGCGGCCATTACGGCGTGTCGCTGTTTTTTCACCCGCAAGGACTTTCTTCACATCGGCTTCCATCGTTACTAAGCGATCGACCGAGCAAGTTTTTGGCGGCAGGGTATTGTTATCGTTTACAGTTGTCATTTTTTCTCCTCCTATTTCCAATTCATTTTTCTATATTAACACTATTGATATGATTAAATCCAATTTTGAAAAGAATTTAAACCACTTGCCCGCCTTTATCACGGTATTTAAGAATGCCTTCAGCCGCACGGTAGGCTAATGCACCGACTGTATCGGTAGGATTATAACCGGAATTGTGCGGAAACGCAGTTGCCCCTACAACAAACAAGTTATCATAATCCCACATTTGCAAATACTTATTTACTGCCGAGGTTGCAGGATCAGCCCCCATGATGACCCCGCCAGTATTGTGAGTGGATTGATAGGTCGTGATATCATATGGACCTAAATCCTTCATTGTATCAATATGATCTGCTCCCATTTCTTTTAGGACATCTGCACATTTCGAGGCAAGGAACTTGGCCAGATTTCGATCTTGATCTTCAAAATCAAAGGTGATGCGAATTAATGGATCTCCATAAGCATCTGTATAGGTTGGGTCAAGGTCAAGGTAATGGTGTTGAAAAGGCATGGAGGAACCTTGGGCACCTACGGATAAAAAGCGGTTCGCATATTTGACCGACTTCTCCTTGAATTCTTTTCCCCAGGTTGGTTTGCCGCCAGGAACCGGGTTATTTTGAATCGGTCTCATGCCCGTTTGGCTGAGCGATACCATTCCGCCATGGATAAAATTGACCTTTGAGTGGTCAAAATTATCCCCATTATAGTCATCCAAAACCATGCCAAGCGATCCTGCCCCTGCAAAGGTATTAAACTCTTTATCATCAAAAAAGCCAACCGCATTTCCTTTGATGACTTGATACGCATAATTTTTCCCAATGACACCTTTGCCTGTTTGCGGATCATAAGCTTTACCTACATCCGACATTAATAATAGACGGATATTATTAAACACATAACTAGTCATGACCACAATATCAGCAGGCTGCTCAATTTCCTCACCGGTAGTCACATCCGTGTACAAAACCCCCGTTACTTTATCGCCCTTTTTTAGGATTCTTCTGACATTGGAATGGGTTCTTATTTCAAAATTGCCTGTTTTGTTAGCGACAGGAATAACGGTCACCACCGGATCTGCCTTTGCTCCATATTCGCATCCAAAGCGCTCGCAGTACCCGCAATATTGACAGGCTGCCCGAGACACTCCATCTGGATTTTTATAGGATTCTGAAAGATTCGCAGACGGCATCATATACGGGTGCAATTTCAACTTTTTCGCCGCTTCCTCAAACATCTTCAGCGGCGGCGACTTTTTCATTGGCGGCGTAGGATACTTATCCGACCGTTTACCAGCAAGCGGATTCTCTTCCCCGGAAATACCGGTCAGTTTTTCAAATTTATCATAATAGGGTTCTAGTTCATCATAGGTAATACCCCAATCCTGGATGGTCATCCCGGCTGGAATTTTATTTTTCCCATACCTTTCGACTGTTTTGCTATAGATTTCAAAATCGTAGGGCAAGAAGCGGAAGGTCTGTCCGTTCCAGTGGACTCCCGAACCTCCTAGACCATCGCCAAGCAAAAACGAACCGTACTGCCGCATCGGCAAGGCACGAATTCTCTCATTTCCTCGGAAAGTAATCGTTTCTTTCGATAGATCTTGCATCATTCCATATCGTAATGCATAACGAAGTTCGTCATGAACCATAAAGTAATCTTCCGTTTTGCGTTCCTTACCTCTTTCCAAACCAACGACTTTCAGTCCCTTTTTGGTCAGTTCAGAAGCAATGATGCCACCTGCCCAACCTACACCAACAATCACTACATCGACTTTCGGTAATTTCCTTGCCATCGCTGCCACCTGCCTCTTCTTAGTTAGCTTCCTCTTTTATTAGTGTCTAGCTCTAGCGCCCAGCGGCTAGTGTCCTTCGCTCTCCGCCCTACGATAAGTCAACATCGAATCGCTACGCTCTTCGTGTTTCCTTTATCTCAGTTGGAGTGCTCCAGGCCATACGCCGCTAAACGGGCGCTGCCGCTTTTCTTAGTGATTTAAATGATTTTTTAAGCTTTGTGGATTTATTTTTTTAAAGTCTTTTTCAATAATATCTGTGTAAGCCATTTGGCTGCCTGGATAGTTCCGCATTTTCCAGCCATTCATATTTTTATTTCCTCCATAGAGCGGGTCACTATAGGCTCCTTCTAGCGTTGCGCTCCTAAGTAATTGGAAGAATCCACTTGGAGAAATGGTGGTCAAATTCACCTTATCTTGTTCAAAATCACTCAGAATGGCATCCTGTTCTTCCCCTTTTAGTTCCGTGAATTTTTTCTTATGGACCGCCATACTGTGATTTTGAAGTTCCCTTAGTCCAATATCAAAAATATCCCTGCGCCTTAAGCGGCCTTGATATCCTTGGACTTTTTCTCCTTTATAAAAAGGAGCCTGCATATATTCCCGAGCATTAAAGCCCCAATCACCAGCTAACTGGTGATCAATGAAGAAAGCTACCCCAAGGGCCTTCGCACCCGGTCCGGACTCATCCTCAGGAAAAATCCGTTCCGTTGCAGCCTCGGTTAGTTGATATTGTTCAGGTGTAAAATACATCAGTGCCTGATTGAAATTTTCTGCCTCAGGCGGTGGTGCTTTCTGTTGTTTATCATTATTTCGAGGGATGAGACTGCCCAATACACCACCAACAGCTAGACCGCCAACAGTGAAGCCTGTATTGCGTAAAAACTTCCTTCTTGATAAAGTTTCAGGATTCTGTTTGTGTTCTTCAGCCATTTTTAAACCTCCATGATTTTTCGACATATTCTCAATCAACTAATTTTAATATGTTCCCAAAATAATCCACTAATACTTAGAAATAGCAGCGGAGAAAATAATTTTAAAAAAAGGAGGCATTTTTATGTTGAAACGAAAATGGAAAATCTGGGGCTTTCCGTTCTTTGGTGCGGTAATGATGCTAACAGCCTGTGCAAGTCAAAACGGAATAAAGGAAAATGAAGTAGGGGCTGCAGAAAATATCAACTATCATGATCAGTCAGTGAACAACAAAGGAAATGGACATGTCCAAAACCAAAATAGCGTCAATGTGATTCCAAGTGTCGACAGAGCCAAGAAAAGTACAACCAATCGGAACAGCCAAACAACCGAAGGGGTAGGCACAAATGTTTATAGTTTGATTGGCAGTTCCAGCCTTCATGACGGCGGGATATCCTCTCATTTGGAATCACGCCTATCTGGGGAGGGCATCCCTGGGATAAAGGTTTTCGTCCTTGATGACACTGTTATTTTGGCTCGTGCCAAACAAGAAGCCACTTCAACTCGTTATGATGAACTTCAAAATAAGGTGTTAAAAAGCACCTCCGGCTCCTCAGGAAAGGGGAATCTTGATGGAGTGGACCCAGATAAGTTAAATAACGACGATAATCTGGATCGAGCAAAAGAAGTGATTGATAAGGCTTTTAACGGTAATGTTCAGGTTTTAACGATTACAAACCCTAAAGCGTTGACGCTGATTGATGGAATCAAAGCCAATATCAAGGCGAAAAATCCATCCTACAGCAAGCTTTCAAGTGATATTATTACCCTTGTGAAAATGTCTAGTGAAAAGTAAGAACATGGAGATATGCCGAAGTTAGAACATAAAGCTCAGATTCTAAAAAGAATCTGGGCTTTATTCTTTACCACAAAAGTGGTGAAACCCATATAAAGATTGTTCGTCTAATTACAAAAGGAGAGGGTTGAATATGAAAAATCTAATGATGCCAGGCCTGTTTCTAGTCATGCTATTATTCATTACTAGTTGTTCCCAACAGGAAGGTCTTGCTCCAAAATCGAATAACGCCAATCAACCAGTGTCTTCCCAAGAAGAGTCTGCCAGCACCACAAATACCCAGCCCATTGAAAATCAACCAGGCTCTGTCACAAAAGGAAAGTTAGTAGAATCCAGCTTAACCAATACAGTTAAGGGGGATGGAGCTGAATTTCAATTCAAGATAAAAAACTCCTTAGACCATCCCTTGACACTCCATTTTAAAACCATCCAACCGTATGACTATATATTAAAATCAAGCAATGGCACTGTTGTTAAACAATTATCGAAGGAACAACAAAATCCTAAACTTCCTAGTAAGGAATTCCTTAAACCGAAGGGTGAGTTGATTTATACAGAAACGATTAAAAACCTGCCAAAAGGAACATATTCCATCACCTTTATTTTGCTGGCAAAAGAGGAACCAGCAAAAGTAAGCTTAAAATTTACCATTCATTAGAAAGTTCAATATAGTAAATGAAAATACAAGAAATACCCCTGAAGAATTCTTCAGGGGTATAACCATGTAAAGATGGTTAATTATTTCTTTACAACTTTAACTTTTGTTGAAGCGCTAGTGTTACCAGCCTTATCTTTTGCAGTTACTGTTAAAACAGTTCCTGTTTTAAGAGCCTTTTTCAGCTTCACACTGTATTCACCTTTAGAATTTACAACAGCTGAACCAAGTGTTTTTGAACCAGCTTTAACAGTTACAGTTGCGCCTGCTTCTGCTTTACCAGTTACTTTCAAATCATTGCTGTCAACTTTCTTAACGGAAGGTTTACCAGGCTTTGTTTTGTCTTTTACTGTTGTAGTAGCAGTTTTGCTTACATTTCCAGCTTTATCAGTTGCTGTTACCCTAACAACTGTTTTTGCTTTAAGAGCTTTCTTTAATGTAACGCTGAATTTACCATATTTATCAGCATAAGCAGTACCTACAGTCGTTGAACCAGCTTTAACTGTAACTTTGGATCCAGCTTCAGCCTTACCAGTTACTTTCTTATCATAGTCTTTTACTTCGTACACAGTTGGGGTGCCTGGTGCCGCATTATCCAACAAGAACGATTTGGAAGTCCATTTTAACGCATTGCCAACTGCATCTACACCACGAACATGTAAGTACCAATGGCCATTTTTACCTGAAAGCTTTAATGTACTGCCATTTGTGAACTTGCTCCAGCCTGATGCAGGGGTGGCAGCAGTTTGAGACCATACATATTGAAGTGAGCTAGCTTCAGCATCCTTCACAGTTACTTTAGCAGCAACTGCTTTAGCAGGTGTTGTGCTGCCATTAGGAGCAACAGAAGCGGTTGGTGCATTATTGTCAACTGCATATGAAGTTTGTCCAGAAACAGCATTTCCATCTTCATCTGTAGCTGTTACTTTTACAACATAATTACCAGTTGCACTGTTTGGTAATGTGAGTGTACGTTCAAATGTTTTGTCCGTACCAGTTAATGTTTCTGACTCAGTTAATAAAGTTTTACCAGTTTTATCAACTAACTCATATTTAAGAGCTACACTCTCACCAGATCCATCAAGGTGAACTTTACCTGAAACTGTTAATTCTTTATGTCCAGCTTGGTTTGAATAAGCAGTTTTGCTTAATGGGTTTACTTCAACTTTGTCGATATTTCCTGTATGAAGTTCGATTGCTCCAACAGACATGTCATCAGCTTGACCTGTTACGTGAATCTTTAAGCCATACTTTGGTACATTACGGCCAGAGTAAATTTGACCAGGATTGCTATAATCTCTGGAATCATCAAATGCAGTTACTGCTGGTTGAGCACCTAGTGACATATATCCGTAACCATAATCTAAGAATAGCTTATCTGTCTTATTTAAAGAGAAAGCTGCATCTTGAATTTGGTATCTTGTCGCTGCCGGACCTGTAACATCCTTTGCATCATAAAGGTTTGAATCCTTCCAGATTGCCGTTTCTTGGTGGGCATCAACTACTCCTAAGAAACCTTCACCTGGATGATCGCCTACCCAGTTATCAGTGTACTTATTGTCAACATACCAGAGAACAAGACCTGGATCATGTGTTAATTGTGATTTACCGCGAGTAGTCGTAGCTAGTCCTGCATCCGTACCTGCATGTGAACGCCACTCAGCTAAGTAATATTGTGTTGATTTTTTAATACCATCATTTTTCGTAAAGCCATTAAAAGCAAATTTTGATTCACCTTCAGCATCGTCTGATAATACATCCGTGCCATCAGCCGTTACTTTCACATCATCCACATAGAAACCAGGGAGGGAAACGCCAGCATCAGTTACATAACTGAATTGTAATGATACCTTTTTACCTGCAAATGCAGAAAGATCAAATGTAGCGTCTACCCAGCCGTTCGAGTCGTTTGTAATTCCGTTACCCAGATTTGCCTCATATGGGTTAGTAGTTGTTGTGATACTACCTGGAATAGAAACGTAATCATCTGCACCCTCTTCTTTTACTTCAACATAGGCATAGTCATAACCATCTTCAATCTTATACCATGTCTTAAATGATAATTGTGCAGATGTTTTCCCTGTTAAATCAACATCTACTTTCATTGAGTTGTTTAATTCATCAGCGCTGCCGCTAAAGTATTCATATTGACCGCTGGCAGGCGTGTTAATAGTCGTTGACTTTTCTGGCAAATTAATTTTCACAGCATCAGCGTTGGTACCTTTTTCGCTTGCTTGATCCAATTTAACTGTTTTACCGCTTGCTAGATCTTCTAGGTTATATTCAACATTTTTAAACCAGTTTGATCCAGGCATTGTTTCTTGTAAATATTCCTTATCATATGGGCTAAAACCAGTTGGTTCTGTTCCATTGATTTTCCCTGCCCAGCTTCCAGCGGACATGATTGTCCAATATTCAGTTGGAGCACCAACAGAGTTATGTGTATACATTGTATCGTATTCATCAGGAAGACCTAAGTCATGACCGAATTCGTGTGCGAATACACCTGCTGCTCCGTCTTCAGGTTCTACTGTATAACCATAAGCAATCATCTGACCGCCCCAATATGGAACCTTTGCTGTAGAGCCAGGAATTCGTGGTAAGTCAGTAAGAGCCGAGCTGTGAGACCAAATAGCATCCCCGCCTAGTTGACCGCCGCCAGCTTCTTCACCAATACCCGAGTGAACAACCATTAAATGGTCGATAATTCCGTCCGGCTCAAAGTAATTTCCATCGCCATCCAGGTCAAACTCATCTTGAATATCATAATCTTGTAAGTTAATATCAGGATCTTGAGCTGCTTTTGTTAATGCCTCTTTGATTAAATCACGTGGATGTGCATCATTTCCATCCGGTGCTGGCACGTTACCGCCATAGTAAGCCGCAGGCTTGTCCGCTTTATACCACTTCGAAACTTGCCCATCAACAGTATAGCTGCCGCCTGACTGTTCTTCGTAATATTGTTTCATAGACACAAGTTTTTCACCATTTGGACCTACGTACCCATCCTCACCAAAGATCATATCTTGGTAATGTTCTTGAGTATAATCGTCATATTGAAGAACTGCTCCGTCACCTTCTTTAATCGTACTATGAGGTGCATCCGGATATTCCATTAACAATACAAGTACCTTATCTGTTCTTTCTGGACCTGCCCATGTTTCCTTCTTAATCGGATCTATCTTAGAAGAAGTAATAGGATTAGAAACGTTCCTCTTAGAGGCCTTGTTGGCTTTTGGAACACCTGCATCTTTTACTTTTAATTTTGCCTTTTCTTGCATTTGAGTACGAATTTTCTTAACTTCTTGTTGGTTCGTACCTGCTACGTTGGCTTTAGCCGCACGTTTAGCAAAATAAGCATTCATTTGTTTTTGCTGCTCTTGAGGAGAAGCATTTTTATTCACGATCCCTTGATCGATTAATAGATTAAGAACTTTATCTTCATTTACTAGACCAATATCAAAAGGACCGCCAGTGTGCTTGCCAAGGAAAGGCAGTGTTGATCCTTCTGGAGTTTGTAAAACATTTGAGTAAGGAACTTTTGCAGCAGTAGTAGATTTCGCAAATGCAGCTGGTGCGAAAGAACTAAATACAAGACCGGTCGATAATAGTGATGTCCCAAGGACATTCTTCCAATTTACCATCGTTTTTCCCCCTAATTTTTAACTCATATGTAACCTGCTAGATTACTTTATTTCTCGTTTCATCCCTCCTTTAAGAATTGTAATCTACTACAGAATTTCCATATTTTAATAGATTACAATCGTGGAATTTTATTCTATCACTAAAATATTTTAAATTCACTAATTATTTATAATTTTTTAAATTGTTTTTTCGACAAAAAAAAGACCTTAAATATCGGTCTTTTGTCATGCATTCAAATCTCTCTTTTTATAAAAAGTGAAGGTAACCACTAATAATAGGGCAGCTACGATTACTGATATAACAATATATAAAGGTTCAAGCCCACTGCCTAACATTAGATTCTTAGCTTCGAAATATTTAAACGGGGTAAAATATTTCATGCCTTCCATGTTCTCATTCAAATCAATCACAATCGATAACATGTACGTTAGCAGCAAGATTCCCGTTGCCAGCGATGGGGATGTTTTCGGTTTCTTTTTTACGGCGGCCAGCGAACTGCCGATAACCAAGAACAAGACTTGTAAAATAAACATGCCCACCTGGGTGAGGACAATTTCACCATTAACAGCTTCACCCGCGCTGTTGTATTTTTCAATAAGGGTTATGGCTGAGATCAAGGTAACCAGATTAAAAATAACGATATTCGTGAACGCAGCTAATAGTTTTGCCGTAATAATCTTCGTTCTAGAAACCGGTTTGACGAATAAAAACTCTGCTGTTTTGTCACGCTCTTCTTTCGCAATAATCGAAGCCCCAAGCATCGCCGCATGAATGGTCGCCATTAATAACAAATATATATACAGTAATGAATAATAACCGCTAATCTTCGATAAATCGACCTCACCAAACCCCATGACCGCCTTTAGCGATTTAGGCAAATCAGCAATAAGATCATTGATGGATTGGCCCGATGAGGAATAGGCAGCGTATTTAGCCATTCCTGAAGCTACCATAAGAAAGACACCAATGCTCCAAAAAATCAGCGACTTTCGGTACGATTTCAGTTCCTTTACAAATATATTCATAACCTAATCCTCCTTTTCACAGCTATACAGCATGGATATCCTTTTTTAAATAAACGAAATAACTCACAGCGACTGCCAAAATGATAATCACGGCACCAGCCGCTAAAAAGGACACTTGATAGCCAGAATGTTTGATGATATAGGCGGTGTCAAAGTATTTAAATGGCGAAATATAGCGTTTTGATTCCTCACCAGTCGCGCTGCTAAACATACCCAAAAAGTAAAACGCGAATACGGTTGTAAGTGAAACGGAAAGGACAGATTTTATCTTTGGAACAATGACTGAAATCATTATTCCTAACGCAAGGAACATCAACTGAATAAAAAAAATAGTAAGTGAGAGCATGATTAATATTTTTACACTGAAAGCGTCTGTCTTGACTTGAAATGTCACAATAATTGTAACCACCAGGTAAATGACATTTGTGATGACAATTGAGAAAAAAGCTGCAAGCAGTTTCGATGTCAATACCGCTGTCCTCGTAACCGGCTTGGTTAACAGAAAATCAGCCGTTTTCTCGCGGACTTCCTTGCTGACAATGCTTGTGCCCAGGTTCATCCCCTGAATCGCCCCGCACAAGGTAATGAACGATAATGGAAAACAATAGAAGCCTAAAATCGTAAAGAAATTGCCGAGGTTAAAACCGATCGCATTTCTAATCGCCTCAGGATATCCTTCCATGATCTTTTTAAAATCATCTGCATCCTTTACAAAGGCAGGATAAAATGACATAAACAGAGCAATGATCAGCACTAAGGAAGCAGTCCAGATGATCGTTGATTTCCGGTACGCCTTCAACTCATGAAAAAATATATTCATAGTTTTCTAGGCCTCCTTCTCATAATAATGCATAAAGATCTCCTCAAGGTCTGGCTCTTCTATCCATAAATTCACGAGTTCAATATCGGCAAGTTTTTTCATGATGGCATTAATATTCCCTTTAAATAAAAAGCTGATGATGTTGCCTTTGACTTCTAAATTGTTGACGCCACTGATATTGAAAGGGTCCGTATCGAGCGGCACTTTCGTTTCCACTTTAAACTTCTTATAATTGTTTTCTTGTAAGGTACTAATCTTTTCAACGGTTACAATCTTACCTTCTTTAATGATCGCCACCCGGTTACATAAACGCTGCACTTCGCTGAGGATGTGTGATGAAAAAAGAATGGTAGCCCCTTTTTTATTTTCTTCTTCTAAGAGCTCAAAGAATTTCTGCTGCATAAGCGGGTCAAGGCCGCTAGTTGGTTCGTCGAGAATAATCAACTTTGGCTCATGGAGCAGCCCTTGAACAATGCCAACCTTCTTTTTATTTCCTAAGGAAAGATCATCAATTTTCTTATTAAGATCCAAGTCCATAATCGCAGCTAATTCTTTGATTCTTTTACTGCAATCTTTTTTATAAAAACTAGCTGAATATTTTAATAGGTCCTTAACCTTCATATTGTCATAGTAAAAAACTTCAGAAGGCAAATAACCAATTTCTTTTTTAATTTCAGGCGCAAATTGAACGGTGTCTTTACCAAAGATGGCAGCACTGCCGCTGGTTGGGTAAATCAGCGACAGGAGGGTCCGAATGGTGGTTGATTTACCTGCACCGTTTGGACCAATGAATCCAAAAATCTCGCCTTCTTCCACATGAAAGCTAATGTCAGTAATCCCTCTTGATTTCCCATAGGTCTTGGTAAGATGGTTAATTTCAATAACATTCATTGTGACAGCCTCCTACTGTTTATAAAAACATTTAATCATGACCTCAAAATACTCTTCTGCTTCGGCTTGGATTTTGTGATAATCGATCTCGTGGCCGGGGGTTAACTTTGCTTTTTCTATCGCTTCATCACTCATTTTTTCAAATGTCCAGCTGATCATTTTTATAATTTTCTTGAGATCGACATCCTCCCTAAATTTCGAATAATCAATCCCCTCATACGCCTTTTCAATATTGATATGCGTCAGTTCTGACTTTTTTTTATCAAACTCAACCTTTATTTCAGCCGATTCGTCCATAAATACCTCTTGCATGAACTTCAAGATATCTGGATAAGTTGAGAGCATTTCCATTTTAACGATGATGGCTTGACGCATTCGGATAAAGAAATCCGTCTCTTGAAGATTAATTTTTTTGTAAAATTCGTCGACGATCAGTTCGTAGCAGTAATCAAAGACAAATAGGAACAATTGCTTCTTGTTTTGAAAATAATGAAACAGCAATCCCTTGGAAATACCTGCTTCTTTGACAATTTCATTAGTCGATGCCCGGTCATATCCTTTCCCGGCAAATTCCTTAATGGCTGCATTTATTATTCGATCTTGTTTTTCTTTATCTAAGTTGAGAAACTTCGAAAACATGGTTGCGGCCCTCCTTTTTTTGTCATTGACCACATCAGTCAATCACATTGTACTCCAGTTGACCCAACTGGTCAATAGTGGTCAATCTATATTTTTTACAAAATTATGAAATGGTCAGTTGCTGTATAGTATGGCCTTTGGGGATGTGCTACGATGCAGGGTGAAGGTACTGTTTTGTGAGGTGATGGACAATTTTAATAAAAGACCGAGATGCATCATTGACGTTGGAAGGAATAATTGCCGCGCAGCAGCGGTTAGCCGTTGACCATTCACTACAATCGGTTTTTGCGGCAAAGCAAGGCTCTGTCGAGGCGGGGATTGGCGGAGAGGAGAGGGTTGCTGAAGTCTTCCGGAAGCACCCGTTTTCTGATGAACACCATATTTTCCATGATTTATCTCCTGCATGGCGCGAGCATTTCCAAATGGATTCCTTTGTGCTGACTCCTTGGTTTAGTACAGTTTTAGAAGTGAAGAATATTGGCGGGGTTCTGGAATTCAAGGATAAACCGCCCCAATTGATCCGCACAAAGGAGGATGGACACCAGGATGGGTATGAGAGCCCGGTTGTCCAATTGGAGCGCAATCGCGAACTAATTAGTGATTGGCTATGGGGTCGAAATATTGATATCCCGATATTCGGTGCCGTTGTATTGGCCTATCCTAAACAAATTGTGGCCGCTCCCCCTAAGAATACAAACATCTTATTCCCCAGTTTGATTCCCTCTTTTTTGAAAAGTATCCCACAACATGGAAATAAGTTGGACCACGAAACCTTTAACTGGCTATCTGCAGAACTTTTGAAAAGTCATCGACCTTTTATTCCTAAACCAATATGTGAAACTTATGGTATTCCTTTCGGTGATTTTCAGCCTGGTGTAAGGTGTGTGACCTGCGGGAGATTTGGCATGATTAAGCAGCCCCGGACATGGTGCTGTCCGCATTGCGGTGCGGTCGACCACATTGCCCACCAAAGGACATTACGCGAGTGGTTTTTGATATTTAAGCGAACAATCACAAATCGAGAGTGCCGGGAGTTTTTGGGGGTGGATGATATTCATGCAGCCAAGCGTATTTTGCTGAGTATGGATATGCAAAGTGAGGGAACCTATCGAGATCGGTACTATTTTATGGATTTAAGATCTACTAACCAAACCAATGATCGGGAGACGATTATTGTTCCGTAATGTCGCCAGTAAATGATTTCTATGCGCCAGTAACAGAGGCTTATCCGCCAGTATTTGGTGCCTATCCGCCAGTTATTTGCGCTCTAGCCAGTAAATAGAGCTTATCCGCCAGTAAGTTACCGCTATCAGCCAGTAAAGTCCCGTCATCCGCCACTAACCCGCCCACCACTCACTATAAAACGTGTAACCGCTCTCTCATAGTGATATGATAGTCATGAATTCAACTCAATTAAGAGGAGTGTAGTGGAATTGAAGAACGAACTGATTGAAAGATTTACTTCCTATGTTAAAGTGGACACCCAGTCCAATGAAAACAACGAAACTTGTCCATCCACCGAAGGTCAGTGGACACTAGCCCGCATGCTTGTTGAAGAATTACAAGCGATTGGGATGCAAGAAGTCACGATTGATGAAAATGCTTATGTGATGGCGACCTTACCGTCGAACACAGATAAAGAAGTCCCAACGATTGGCTTCCTCGCCCATGTTGATACAGCAACAGATTTTACTGGGAAAAACGTGAACCCGCAAATCGTTGAAAACTATGATGGGAACGAAATCGTCTTAAACGAGGCCCTTAAAGTCGTGATGTCACCGAAGGATTTCCCAAGTCTTCCTGACTATAAAGGTCACACCCTGATCACAACAGACGGCACAACGTTGCTAGGGGCAGACAACAAAGCCGGCATCACCGAAATCATGACCGCCATGGCTTATCTGTTGAATCATCCAGAAATTAAACACGGTAAGGTCCGCGTTGCGTTCACCCCAGATGAAGAAATCGGCAGGGGACCACATAAGTTTGACGTTGCGGCGTTCAATGCCAAGCATGCTTATACCGTTGATGGCGGCCCGCTCGGAGAATTAGAGTACGAGAGTTTCAACGCAGCGGCGGCAAAAGTAACGATCAAAGGAAACAACATTCACCCAGGATCCGCAAAAGACAAAATGGTCAACTCGATGAAAATTGCGATGGAATTACATAGCAAGCTCCCAGCCCAGGAAGTACCAGAACATACCGAAGGATACGAGGGCTTCTTCCATCTATTAGCATTCAATGGTGATGTAGAACTGACCAAGCTCCACTACATTATCAGAGACCATGATATGGACAGCTTCAAGGCTCGTAAGACATTAATGGAAAGCATCGTGAGTGAACTAAAGTCCAAATACGGCAGCGACTCCATTCAACTCGAACTCAATGATCAATATTACAACATGGGTGAAAAAATTAAACCGGTGATGGAAATTGTTGATATTGCTCATGAAGCGATGGTGAGCCTTGGCATTACGCCAATTGTTAAACCAATCCGCGGCGGCACCGATGGCTCACAGCTTTCCTATATGGGTCTGCCGACACCGAATATTTTCACTGGCGGGGAAAATTTCCACGGTAAATTTGAATTCATTTCCGTGGATAATATGATTAAAGCGACTAACACTGTCATTGAAATCATCAAATTAACGGAACAAAAAGCATAACTAAAAAAGCTCGCTTTGACTAACTCAAAGTGAGCTTTCTTTCATAAAAGCAGTGCTGCGGCACATTGTCGAAGACTTGACACCGTTTCTTCAAACTGATTATTTAGCTGCTCAACAGACCATTTCCCGCCATTTCCCTTTAGATCCTTTTGTATCAATAACAGCATCCAAATCGAAAACACAGTTGCCACTAAATAATACTCCGTAAAAAAACATTCCCGGTCATGCTCATATGTAACCAGATCAAGATACGTTCTCAAGATTCTTTCCCGCAATGGACTTGTTACTCTTTTCGGAAAAAGAGGATGGGACATATCAATCAGGTGGTACAGGTCCCAGTGTGGAGAATTAAGATGGGCGTGCTCCCAGTCTAAGATCTTCAATTCAGTACCAGAAACCGCAAAATTTCCGGTATGTAAATCGCCGTGGGTCAACACTTGAAGCTTTGACAACTGCCATTTACTTAGTTTCTCAAAAATAGCATCGACAAGTTCCTGCTCCATGGTCATATCAGACATTAAACGATATACTTCATTCTTCTTACCAAAGACCTCAGATATAATTTCCTCTATTCTTGGCTTCAGTCCATTAAGTGGTACATTCCCCAATTGTTCAACCGGGAGAGAATGCCACCATGCAGTCCACTTTATAACATCTAATACTATCTCCTCATTAAATTCATGCGAGAGCTGGCCGAGGTCCTCAAGAATCATCCAGTTGAGTTCGGTGCAGTCATTTATGGAGTAAGAAATAATTCTTGGAAAAATGGCTGGGAAATGGGGAAGGATATGTTCATAAACCCAGACCTCTTTGCCTAATTGACCATTATTTGTTAGTGGTTTAAAAATATAGCTTGAATCCTGGGTCAGATAAAATCTTTCGACAAATCTCCCATTCATTCCTTTATAAAGGATTTCCTTTTTCAAAATTAACTTCTCATTTAAACCCCCGTTGGCCTCAACAATATTGTTAGGCAGCTCCATTAACACACCACCAAATCTATTAATAGTTTAATAGAGTTATTTTTACTAAAAATATATTGGTAATCTTTATGCAAAACAAGTGAAATGCATTACTGAATATTTTCAAACAGCTTGGTCAAAATAACACTGGTTCGATTTTTTCAAGGAGGTTAGGCAGAATGGATAACCGTAGCACACATGAGTTTGTAGAACAGCTGCATGAAAAGCAGGCAAAAGATCAAAAAAATAAACAACGTCAAGCAACGAGTCAAAAAAGCCAGAGAATGCCAAATAAACAGCACTAATGGGAAAAGCGCAAGCGCCCTGGTCAGCGGCGTATGGCCTGGAGCGCTCCAACTGAGATAAAGGAAACACGAAGAGCCGGAGGCGATTCGATGTTGACTTATCGTAGGGCGGAGAGCGAAGGACACTAGCCGCTAGGGCGCTGGAGCTAGACAGTAATCTAAGTTCAAAAACTTATACTTTTCTCATAATAAGAAAAGGGCCGGCCTCACGTTACTGTGAGGCTGGCCCTTTTAAATTACTTATTCATGTTTGCAAGAAAACCACCAAGTAGGTCGTCGATATCCAACTCGACTTCAGTTTCCTCTTCTTCAGGTGAAGGCTGCTTTTCTTTTGCATCTTCCCAGTCAAAATCACTAAGGTCATCATCCATATCGCTTAAGTCGATAGGGGATGGCGGATCCTCCTTACCGGCAGCAATCTGAAGATAACTGTCATCTTTTTGGAGTTTCTCGGGAAATACTTCTTCCTGAAGATACAAAGCTTCATCGATATCGATTGAATGACTGTTTAATGATGCCAGCAGTGCAGTCGAACGAACTGGATCAGAAATCAGCTGATAAAGAATACTTCCCAGCAAGGCTTCTGAATGCTCATGCTTCAACCAATTCCGCTGGGCTTTCGTTAACTTGTGGGGGAGGGGGATCGTAATGGTCTCCTTTTCCCGCGAAACAGAACCACTCACACCTTGCATCACAAACTCGGCAATTTTACTAGAAAAATTCCTTCGCTCTGTATCCTTCAACTTTTGTAAATGCTTTAAGATATGGTCAGGTGTATCAGAGGGGATGCGAAAGGATATGGCTTGACCCCTCTGAACCTCATTTGAGGCTGGCTTTTTCATATATAATCACCTTATTTAGCTTTTACAGGTTCAACTCTAGGCGCTGGTTGTTGTTTTTCTGACTTTCGAACAAAGTCGATGATGAGTTTATAATAAGCGTTAGCCATCATCCAAATACTTTCTTTCTCATCTTCAAAGAAATCAATATTGTAACCGTCTAAATTGTTATTTAACGTTTTAAGATATTCCTTTAAGACATTAGCTCCGCCGCCAACAAAGTAGCAAATTTCCGTTTGGGAGTTTCTCTGCCAAACATTACGTAACAAACGATATTGCTTTTTAGCTAGATCAAGCAGGATGCGGTCGGTAATATCATGCACGCTTGTCCGGCTTCCTTTTACCATAATATGATTGCGATCACTTTTCTTCGTAATAATCTCAACTACATCACGGCGGCTATCGAGCTCAACGCCATGCTTTGTTCTAATCTCTTCGCGAATTGCTTCTAATGATTCTGAAACCCCTAGATTAAACCCTTGGGCTTTATCATCATCAACATTACGATTCTTGATGACAGCGATATCTGTTGATAATCCACCGATATCTTGAATTAAGATGCGCTTATCAATTAGATCCTTATTGATGATTTTCCCGCTATTATCCAAAACAAGATTGATAAATGCGGCGAAACCTTCAGGATATACTTTTACTTCATCAAATTTAATATTAACTTTTAACCCTTGGTACTTTGGAGTGACAAGGAATTCAACTTGATGGACTGAACCTACTAGTTTAGAGCGGTAGCCTGCATCTTTTCCTTCTTTTACTTCGCGAAGGGGAAGACCTGTTCCTAACGTATAATTGGCATCAATTATATTTTTAGTGCGCGGGAAAGCATTTGAGTTATTTTCCCTTACTGCGTCTAAAGCTAATGTTGCAAATAGCATGATTAATGTTTGATCTTCTTCTGACTTGCTGCTGCCAGGGTCTAATTCAGTAGCATTAATACTTTTAGTAGCTAGATTACCAATACGGAAAATTCCGTTGTTCTCTTTTAAAGCAGGGGAGTGGACTTTGATGTGAATGCCATCTAATGGATTTTTATTATCAAGTTCTTCAATCCCAATAACAGGTCGATCTTCTGTATCTCTAGCAATAATGTTAGGAATATTTAATTCATATTCAAGTTCTCCGAAAATGGCCTTAATAGAGTCATTCCCTACATCAATAGCTGCAACTCTGGATTTAGTCATTAATATCATTCCTTTTCAATTTATAGATTTATTATTTTTTATACTGGGTATGTAATTCTAGTTCCTTCTCTTAGGTTATAGAAGATTAATAGATTCTTCAAGATTTCTCAGCAAAAAAAAATATAACTGTAATGATGTAAACAATATGTAAACTTCCGTGCGTTGTATACATTTTTGTAAACATTGATGACAAATCTGTATACAAAGCTCCATATCAGAGTGTGTACAGGTTTGTTTACTTGTTTACATAATTGTAAACGTTAAGTTTACAACTTTGTAAACAAGTAAACAATAATGTAAACTTACTATAATTCCTCATGGTTGATTCACCATTTTACTAATAATAGTTTTTGACAAAAAATCATACCATCAAAGCTGAATCTTACCTATCTAGGATAAAGAGGAAGAAAAGGGACATAGTGCACTGACCTAAACTCATCGAGCTGGCAGACCACACTATCCTTACTTAGATATAAGCTGCATTAACCTTATATGAGGATTACCGTTCAACCAACATCGTGACAAAGTGACCTTTAAACCCCAAAAATATCCTTGTACTTTTCCTTAAATAAATCTGACCCATTTGAATTCATTTCCGTCATCTTTATTGAGATGATCCCCACTGATTGTTGCTGAGGAGAGCCTGAGTGTTCTTTCTACCTCATTCACACGTAGAAGTAGCAGCTTTCCCATTTGTCTTCAAAGCTTCCCTGAGCGTTTTCATGATAGTAGGATTGGAAGAATAACATTCCTCTAACCTCGCTATCCAACTTGAATTCACACAATAACGTTATCAAACTTCTGTATTCAATAATAACAACCAAATATACATGGTTTGGTTATGCGGTGTATACCAGTTTGTCTACTTGAAAACATTTTTGTAAACACGAAGTATACAAAACGTAAACAGGTATGCAAATTGGTAAACACGTCTACAAATTTGCATACAAGTCCTATAACTTCTTAAAAAACCTCAAGTCTTTGTTCTTTAATCCTTACTCATTCACACATACATACTCCATAGAAGTTGAACATAATCATCAAATGAAGGGAAAAGGGGATAGTCCTTTATCTATCATTTATGACGCCAGCATCCAAATTTCCACGAACATAGTGGTAATACCATTTCCCCTTGTAATCAGTAAACTAACGTTATTTTATTGTCCCAATGTTATTAAGATATTTGTAAACAAAGATTACAAATCTGTATACACAGCGCTATTACTTGATGTGTACGAGTTTGTCTACATGTTTACGCTTTTGCAAACAAAAAGTATACATAATGTAAACATGTAGACAAAAATGTAAACCAGCGATTTATCTTTCTTTTTTAGGTCAATATTACAAAAAAAGCACCTCATGGAGGCGCTTTAAGAGGTCTATTAATCTATAAGGTAATTTATCCCATCAACTCTATTCACCCTTCACTCATCGCACTGGCAACCATATCTTCACTTACGTAAAGGTAATACCATTTCTCCTTGTAATTCAACCAGCCAGTCACGACGGGCTCATGGCTGGTTAATTTGTACCTTTCTGCTAAAACATTTGCCCCCTCCAATTCGGTTTTCTCACTTTTGTCGAGGTAATCCCACTGACTATTGTTAACGAGTTCCTGTGTATTTTTCATTACACCTTGATCATTAAGGAAATACCATCTGCCTTCAGAGTTGATCCAACCTGTTTTCATCAGCCCTGTATCATCGAAATAGTACCATTCTCCCCTATCAGCAAGCCAACCTGTTTTCATTGCACCGCTTTGATCAAGATAATACCGATTCGCATCCAGCGATAACCAGCCGGTTTGCAGCTCCCCTTTATTGTCGAGATAATAATTCTTTCCGTTGTCAGCAATCCAGCCCTTTTTCATCACACCCCTTTGGTCGAGATAGTACTTCTTACCGTCTTTTTCGAGCCAGCCGGTTTTCATGACACCTTTTTTATTGAGATAATATTTCTGTCCATTCTGGGTAAGCCAGCCAGTCTGCATAACCCCTTTATCATTAAAGAAATAGCTTTCCCCACTGATCGATTGCCAGCCGGTTTTTACTTCACCATCAACATAATAATACTTGTTCCCGCTTAGTTCAGCCCAGCCGTTCCCGTATCCGTTCGCTTTGGCAATGGAATCAAAGCTGCTATCGGTATGGGTGATGATAACTGATGTATATTTACTAACGTGACTATAGAGCCAGCGTACTTCTGAATTGTGCATCCGAATGCAGCCTGAACTGGCGTAGGTACCGATTGAATTTTCATTGGCATTCCCATGAATTGCATAGGTTGTCCCATAGGTTCCTCTTGCTTCCAATCCCATCCAGCGGTTACCTAAAGGGTTCCGTGGATCTCCTCCTGGGATTTTCAATTTATAATAGGGCCGATTAACGATTTTCGTAACAATTCGAAATTTGCCTTCCGGAGTAAGTGATCTGGTTCGACCTGTAGCCACTCTAAATGTTTTAACTAGTTTTCCACTATCATAAAAGGCAAGAGTGTTGGTCTTCTTATTAATAATAATTAGCTGTGAACCGCCACTAGCATCTGCTTGACTCGTAAATAGGAATAAACTAAATAACAAAACAAAAATAATAGAAAGTTTTTTCATCGTAATCTCCCCAATTTATGTCATTATTACTAATAAAAGTAACATACGTAATCAGAATATTTTGTCAAAAAATCAAAGGAAAAGTAATCCTACTTACCTGTTTTTTAAGAAATTTAATCGGAAATTCTCTCTCTATTCGACAATCTTCTCTCTACATTAAAAGATAAATATCTCCTCTACCTGGTGTCAGGCACCAGAAGGACTTGAAAAAACGATGGCAGTTGGGTATGGTAAAAATACAATTCTCCGTTTAGGGTGTGTATCATGCGTATTAATAAGTTTATTAGCGAGTCTGGGAAGGCATCTAGAAGAGGGGCCGATAAGTTAGTTAGTGAAGGAAAGGTTACGATTAATGGGCAAGTGGCGGTAATGGGCAGCCAAGTGGAACCGGGGGATGATGTTCGAATCAACGGGAGCCAGATTAAAGTTGCCCATAATTATGTCTATATCGCCTTAAATAAACCTGTCGGAATTACGAGTACGACGGAAAGGCATATCAAGGGAAATATCATTGATTTAGTCAACCATCCCTTACGAATATTCCATATTGGACGATTGGATAAGGATTCTGACGGACTCATCCTTCTAACGAACGATGGTGATATTGTTAATGAAATTTTACGTGCCGAAAATAGGCATGAAAAGGAATATATCGTTACCGTCGACAAACCGATTACTCCTGAATTTTTACAGAAGATGGCGGCCGGAGTTGAAATTCTCGATACAAAAACACTTCCATGTAAAGTAACCCAACTATCTAAATATGTATTTCAAATCATCTTAACACAAGGGTTAAATCGCCAAATCCGCCGGATGTGCTCAGCTCTCGGCTACGGGGTTGTCCGCTTACAGCGGACAAGGATCATGAACATCCATTTAGGCAACCTGCCAATTGGACAATGGCGTGACTTATCGAAAAAAGAAAAGAATCAATTATTCTCTGACTTAAATTACCAGCCGAAAGAATGGTAAGCTAGAATATACGATCACCAGAGGTGAATCATTTGGAAATCGGAACAAAAATTCGTGCGATACGAAATCGAAAGAGAATCACCATTGCGCAAATGTGTGAAGGAACAGGGTTGTCTAAAGGATTTATCAGCAATGTTGAAAACAATAATACCTCTCCATCTATTAGCACGCTGCAAACAATCGCAACCTTTCTTGGGGTTCCTTTACCGTATTTATTATTAGAAAAAAAAGAGCATATGCGGGTTGTTAGAAAAAATGAACGGACTCACTCCACTTTTAACCACTTAAAGATTGAACATTTAACCTCTAAAGGCGGCTTAAGAATGATGCTTGTCGAATTTCCTGCGGGCGCTTCTATGGGTGAATTAAATGCTCATGAAGGAGAAGAGTGTCATTTGGTGTTAGAAGGAAAAGTCTTAGCAGAACAAGGTGAGGACTCCATGATCATTGAAGAAGGGGATTCCTTCAGCTGGAACGCTAGTGTACCCCATTTTGTTAAAAATATTGGTGATGGAAAAGCAGTTGTCCTCATTTCGATTTATTCTGATAGTGAACTAAGAGACATTTTTTAATGTAACCCACTCCCTATTCAAAAAAAGGCTGACAAATAGGAACAAGCAGCTTCCATATATGTTAGCCTTTTATTTATGTTCCTACTGTATTTTCAAATCTTGGATGACCTCTTGTGCAGCCCTCTCACCAGTCTCGACTGCACCATTCAAATACCCTGGATACTTGATTGATGTGTGCTCACCGGCAAAAAAGATATTCCCTTCCCGTTCCCCTAAAATACCAGCGAATTTCGTATACTGCCCTACCCTCCAATACGAATAGGCCCCTTTGCTCCATTGATTACTAAGCCAATGGTCGATGGTGGCTAACCCGTTCCAATTATTAACGCTGCCTGGCAATACAGGTTCTAGTTTGTCCAAAAAGTTACGCGTCGTCTCTGTTAATTTTTCGTCTGTGACTGCAAATTGCTGAGCCGCATTTTCACCTCCTGTATAATTAACAAGAACCCCCGATTGACCTGGTTGAGCCCGTGATGATTCAAACGTTTGCTGATAGCCTGTATCCGCAAATGTTTCACCATTATTTCCAAGTTCGTTCCAAAATCGATTGGTAAATTGAACATGATGCTTTGTATTGATGCCCATTCCAAGCTCTTCAATCGCCACCGCCTTTAATGGGCAAAATCTTGCATTCTGATAATCTATCGTTTTTAAAATACTAAATGGGATAGCAAGAATTACTTTATCCGCTAAGACCTCCCATTCTTTTTCATTATTTTTAAAAACGAGCTTTATCTTATGATGACTGTGTTGGTCTATTTTGATTAGTTCAGCATTAAAATGGATTTGTTCTTGAAGCTTTTTTGCTAATAAGGAGGGAATTTGATCATTGCCACCGCAAATATGAAAACATTCGTCTGAATCGCCGTACATTTGAAAGTTCATTTTTTCTACAGCCCCTAACATATAAAGAAGATTTAGTGCACTCTGCTCACTGGCGTCTGCTCCAAATTCAACGGTATAGGCCAAGGCTAATAGCTTGCCAAAACGAGAACTGATGCCTCCAGGTACCGTTTCATTGATATAGTCAACAATCGACAGATGATCCAGCTCATATCCTCGTTCCGTATAACAATTATAAAGAGTCGTTTCACCCGCTTCTTTCAGATCCCTTTGTAGTTGGGGGAGGATTTTGATAAAATCATCGGTTACTTCCTGAAAGGAATACGGACGTTGATCAAAAAAATAAAATGGCTTGGTACCAATGGCCTCTGACATGATTAAATGGTCTAATTTTAAGCCTAATTCTTTCGCAAGGTCCTGGATCTCCGTATGGCACGTATCTATCAATTCCCCCCCGCGCTCGACCATTTGATTGTCTTTGAAATAATTCCTCCTTGTCCAACAACGTCCGCCAACACGTTCAGACGCTTCATAAATTGTTGCTATGATCCCCGCCTGTTTTAGACGATACGCGCATGTGAGACCCGCCAAACCTGCTCCCACAATGACAATCCTTTGATTCAATTGCACACCGTTATGCACCATATCGTGTGTAAGAAAAGTATCTTGTGAATTATTATGTTTTAGTGTAAAAGCTTGTCCAGTACCAGATTGTTTGTCCATTTCAATACCTGCCATCGCAAATGATTTCTGCAGTATACTTGCTAATGGTGTTCGTGCCAAGAAAAACCAGCCCCTTTTGCAAAAATAAGCCTTGCTAAATGATTGATTAACTATCGCCGGATAGTACTTATCAATAAAATATGCACGGCGTTTTAATCTGCCTGAGACAAGTAGCCGGTTCCTTAATAATTTTATTCCCGAAAAAAACTGTTGCTTCTACAGCAATAGAAACTCCTATTGTGTTAAAAATTGCTATACATTCATCGTGTGTGACAAAATAAGGAGGGAATGGGTCTGGTAATGTTGCCGGAAGCAAAAATTAAATAATCCATTTACATATCGGCATCATTCACCAAAAATCACATATTGGAGGGAAATAGTTGATGAGAACCATGAAACTCGGAAGCAGTTCTTTAGAAGTGCCCGTCGTAGCTGTTGGGTGTATGCGTATTAACTCGCTAGAGAAGAAAGAGTCAGAGCATTTTATTCAATCTGCCTTAGAAGAAGGGGCAAACTTCTTTGATCATGCCGACATTTATGGCGGCGGCGTATGTGAGGAAATTTTTGCAGATGCGATCCACATGAATGCAGATATTCGCGAGAACATTATTTTGCAATCTAAATGCGGGATCCGTAAGGGCATGTTTGATTTTTCTAAAGAATATATTTTGGAATCTGTCGATGGGATATTAAAACGATTGAGGACTGAATATCTCGATGTACTGCTTTTGCATCGCCCGGATGCACTTGTCGAGCCTGAGGAAGTGGCTGAGGCCTTCGATATCCTTGAAACTTCTGGAAAGGTCCGTCATTTTGGCGTTTCCAACCAAAATCCAATGCAGATCCAATTGCTTAAAAAGTTTGTGAAGCAGCCACTCGTAGCTAACCAGCTGCAATTAAGTATTACGAACGCTACAATGATCTCAAATGGAATTAATGTCAACATGGAGAATGATTCTGCGATAAACCGGGATGGAAGCGTTCTCGATTATTGCCGTTTGAACGATATCACCATCCAACCCTGGTCCCCATTCCAATACGGATTCTTTGAAGGCGTTTTCCTTGGAAGCGAAAAGTTTCCGGAATTGAACCAGCAGATTGATGAAATTGCCGCTACATATGGAGTCAGCAGCACTACCATCGCAATCGCCTGGCTACTACGCCATCCAGCCCATATGCAGCCAGTCATCGGGACAATGAATATCGACAGATTAAAGGACTGCTGCAAAGCAAGTGACATACAATTAACTCGTGAGGAATGGTATCGTATTTATCGCGCCGCCGGCAATATTCTTCCGTAAAGTAACGCTTTGTCGAATACCATGAGACGTTAATGTGCTGATTAGAACATCGGAGAAATGAAATCGGACTAAAATCTGTAGGTAAATATACCCATTATCCGTTGTTAGATGATGATTCTTATGTAATTTGTAACATAATTGTAATAAACGGAAATTAAGCTCAGTGGTTGTCACTACTGGGCCTTTATCATTTAAAGGCAGTAAAATAGTCCTATTTTCAGATTATTAGGTAAACTGCGAAATATTATTGCAATATAATTGCCATAGATGTAAAGCTTTTAACATTTCCCTGTTCTTTGTTTCAGCAACATCCATGTTACGATTAGGAAAAATTAGCTGACAAAAGAACAGGGAGGGTAAACAATGCTAAAAACATTTAAAACATTGATAGCAGTTGCTGTACTCTCAGTAACTGTCAGTGCTAATGTACAAGCCGCAACGATAACTGTAAAACAAGACAATACCCGATGGGATCAATATAATCAAACCTTAGAAAATATCCAAAAGGATGCGGATATGCTTGAAACAGATATACCTGTGAATCCTGCGGCACCAGCCGTTACTGAACCATTCCCGGTATCTGCAAAGCCCGTTATTGCACAAGCAAAAAAGAAAAGTACACCTGTCATAAAAGTAACTAGCAGTAAAAGTAAAAGTAAAAGTGCAAAGGAAATTACCGTGAAGGCCACTGCCTATACAGCTTCATGTGAAGGATGTTCAGGAATTACCAAGACCGGTATTAATATCAAAGATAACCCAGATGAAAAGGTCATCGCTGTTGACCCATCTGTCATTCCTCTGGGCAGTAAGGTTTATGTAGAAGGCTTTGGAGAAGCGATTGCCGCAGATACAGGCAGCGCAATCAAAGGAAATCGAATTGACGTGTTTATTCCATCTGAACAGGATGCGATTGATTTTGGTGTAAAAAAATTAAAGGTGACTATCTTAAATTAACACCAAAGAGAGAACCGTCCAAATATCCAGACAATACACTGCAGACACTACTTTTTCCTATAGTGTAGCAGTGTTTTTTATTTGTCCTTAGAAATATTATTGCAATATAAATGCCATGTATGTAAAGGATTTAACATCTCTCTGTTCTTTGTTTCAGAAAATTCTATGTTACTATTTAGAAAACTTAGCAACCAAAGAACATGGAGGGTAAAAGAAATGCTTAAAAGAATACTATCAATTTTAGCAGTTGCTGTACTCTCAGTAACTGTAAGTGCTAATGTACAAGCTGCAACGATTACTGTACAAAAAGGGGATACCCTTTGGGATCTCTCACGCGAAAATAATATATCTTTAGAAAATATCCAAACGGTGAATAATCTAACCTCAGACCTAATTTTCCCTGGTGATCAATTAACAATTGCTCCAGAAAAACATTATACTGTTAAAAAAGGTGATGCATTATGGGACATCGCCATGGATTATCAAGTAACTGTTCCGCAACTTAAAGAATGGAACAAATTAACTACCGATCTCATCCATCCTGGATTAAATCTATTAATCTATGAGGGTTTAAATACTACTACAACAACTTCTTCTAAGGTTGTAACAGAAAAACCAATCAAGGAAGCCGTACAAAAAGAATCTGCAAAGCCGACTGCACAGGCACCAAAGGAAAGTGAACCTAAGGTGGAAGCTGCGTCAACAGAAAATAAGAGTTCAAAGGAAATAACCGTGAGAGCTACAGCTTACACAGCTTCATGTGAGGGATGTTCTGGCACTACCGCTACTGGAATTAACCTAAAGGCAAACCCAGATAAGAAAGTGATTGCCGTTGACCCATCTGTTATACCACTTGGCAGTAAAGTGTATGTAGAAGGCTATGGTGAAGCAATCGCTGGAGATACTGGCGGTGCAATTAAAGGAAACAGAATTGATGTCTTTATTCCTTCCCATCAAGATGCCGTTGAGTTTGGTGTAAAACAATTAAAGGTAACTATTATAGACTAATCTGTCTAAAAAATAAAAAAAGTTGAACCTAATCAAAACGGTTCAACTTTTTTATTTTCAAATTTTTGATGCCCAGCCCCATGATTTAAAATCCACCTATTATTCCTTTTGTTAAAACCAGGATATTCTTTTAAAACCTTATGCCGAACGTATTCAATACCCTGCATACATTTTCTGCCGCAAAAGCTAAGTTTTCTTCCCCACATTCGAGTGCTTTCTCTAATGTAGTCACACCCTTTAAGATCCCGATAATGGCAGTAAACCCGTTGTCGTATAGGGACTCTACTCCATCGCCAATTCGGCCGGCAAACGCAATCACCGGAACGGAATATTTTTCAGCGATCGCAGCCACGCCATAAGGTGTTTTACCAAACAAGGTCTGGCCATCAATGCTGCCTTCCCCTGTAAAAACATAGTCTGCTTCCTTGACTTGCACCTCGAGGCCTGTATATTCAATGACCAGATCAATTCCTTTTTTTAGCTGGGCATTTAAAAAAGCCACTAGCCCCGCACCAAGTCCGCCTGCAGCTCCAGCACCATCCAACTGGGCAATATCTTCACCTAATTGTTTTTTAATCACGTCAGCAAAATATGCCAAATTTTGGTCAAGAACTCTTACCATTTCCGGAGTTGCTCCTTTTTGAGGACCAAAAATAGCTGAGGCGCCATAGTCACCAATTAGTGGATTGGTGACATCACAAGCGACATCGATATGAACCATTTTAATCCGTTCATCTAATCCACTCATATCAATGGAATGCAGTTGCTGTAATGCTCCCCCGCCAAAAGGCAGTTCATTTCCAGCCTGATCCTTAAATGAAACTCCCAGCGCTTGCAGCATTCCTGCTCCACCATCATTGGTGGCACTCCCACCAATTCCAATCAAGAAGCGCCTTACACCTTTGTCTAAGGCATGTTTGATTAATTGACCTGTTCCATAGGTTGTTGTCAGTAACGGGTTTCTTTCTTTTGGTTTGATTAATTCAAGACCACTTGCACTAGCCATTTCAATCACGGCCGTTTGTCCTTCACCTAAAAGACCATATTCCGCAATCACTTTTTCTCCTAATGGACCAATGACTTCTGTCTTAATAATTTCTCCGTTGGTCATACTTACGAGGGACTCTACTGTTCCTTCCCCGCCATCGGCCATGGGTACAATGACACATTCTGCGTTAGGGAATACAGCTTTTACCCCTTTTTCCATTGAAAGGGCAGCCTTCTTCGCCGTCATACTTTCTTTAAATGAATCGGGCGCTAACACAAACTTCATAATAATCTGTCCTTTACGTTTTATATGATGTAAGAGAGTTGGTCATAATCAAGGCGATGATGACCAACTCTCTTACACAACGGTTCTCTATCAAACTAATACTTCAATCGTTATTCTATACCTGAGTTTACAATATCGGCTTCAATCCTGCTCATGAACTCTTCAGCCGCGCTGTATCCTTGCTGCTTCAAATACCAGTTATTTGCTGCTGCTTCAATTAACCCCGCCACATCACGTCCAGGCTGGAGCTGAATTTCCATTGAGGGAATCTTAACACCCATATAGTCTGTAAAGTGGAACTCCTGATCCAGATCATTATATAAGGCATCCTTTTCCCATTTAGTTAAATGAATATCAAGAGCAATACGGGTTTCATCTTGAAAAGCCTTACGGCCGTATAGGCGAACCACATTTAACAAGCCAATACTTCGAAGAGCCAAAAACTCCTTGGTTTTCCCATCATGAGTGCCCAGAATCGTTTGCGGACTAAGCTTCTTTAGGACAATAATATCATCCGAAACAAGCCGATGTCCCCGGCGAATTAACGTGTGGGCCGTCTCACTTTTTCCTACCCCTGAATTTCCGCGAAGTAAGATTCCAATACCAGACACATTCATACAAACTCCATGCACAGAGATTTCTGGTGCTAATTCCTTTACTAAAAATGCATCTAATTTGGTAATAAATTCTGATGTTATCTCTGGTTTATTCGTCAATAACAAAGGAATACCTTGTTCAACACAATGATGGGTTAAATAGGTAAGTCCTTCTTCGCCAGCTGTAACGATAAAACATGGTGGATGATAATGAACAATATTTCCAATTCGTATTCTACGTTCCTCTTTACTTAACTTATGTAAATAAGTAATTTCCTTTTTCCCTAAAATTTGAACTCGTTCTGTTGGAAAAAAATCAAAATGGCCAACAAATTCCAAGCCTGGGCGATGAACCCGTGATTGCGTAATCATTTTCTGCAGTTGATCTTCACCGGCAAGTACTTTCAATGAAAACTTCCGAACCAAGTTTTCAACTGTTATTTTTTTCACCCTATTCACCGTCCTAATATCTTCCTATAGTTGAATTATACTGAAGAATAATAGAACAGTCATCCATTTATGAATGAATTCCTGAAAGTCAGGATTAAATCCAACACCTTCCACTAGGGAAATCATTCTAACCCATAGTACCCGCAAACTACATAGCCTACGGATTTAGCAGCTACGATCAGTGCATCTTCATCAATATCAAATTTTGGATTATGATTGAAATATGGCTTTTCCACACCTTTTGGCGTACATCCGATATAAAAATAACATCCAGGGATTTTTTCTAAATAATAAGCGAAGTCATCAGATGGTGACATCATAGGGAATGGGGCAACTTGCTTAATATCGGGATCATTCGCATTTTCCAAGCTTTCTTTCACTGCTGAAGTTACCTCTGGGCTATTATAAAGGGGCGGATAATCAGAGGTATAGGTTAACTCGCATTGTACACCAAATTCGGTTTCAATTCCTTTAACAATCCTGCGTAATTCCTTCTCAATGATTTCCTTTGTTTCCCCAGTCATGTAGCGGATATCACCTTCTAATTCAACACAATCCCTTATGACATTGAAGGTACCCTTTCCATCAAAGGAACCAATGGTAATAACTCCCATATCAAATGGATTTAGGCGGCGGCTGATAATCGTTTGCACCGCCGTAACAAAATAAGCGCCAGCGACGATAGCATCATTTGCTGCGTGTGGGGAAGAGCCGTGGCCGCCAACTCCTTGAATCTTCAGTTTAAAATAGGATCTTCCCGCCATAGAAAAACCACTGTGATAGCCTACATGACCAGCAGGAGCCATGGGAAGTAAGTGGATCCCAAAAATGTTTTCAACATCAGCAAGCCCTCCGGAATCAACGATACTTTTGGCACCGCCCGGCGGCACTTCCTCAGCGTGCTGGTGAATAATTTTGATGGTGCCTGGTATTTTATCTTTTAATTGAATAAGGCAATCCGCAAGAATCATTAAATAGGCGGTATGCCCATCATGTGCGCAGGCATGCATGACACCTTCATTCTTAGATTTGAAGGGCAGCCCTGTTTCCTCTAGAATCGGAAGGGCATCAAAATCAGCACGAAGGGCAATCGTTTTCCCTGGCTTTCCACCCTTAATTGTGATGATAATCCCATGACCATTCCCAACATTGGACTGAAATTCAACATTCTTTCCCTTATAAAAGTCTAAAATATATTGCGCCGTTTTTTCTTCTTTAAATGAAACTTCAGGATTTTCATGCAGATAACGGCGAATTTGAATCATTTCATCTTTCCGTGCTTCTAGCATCTCCATTAATTGTTTCTTCATGAAATATTCCCTTCCCATCTTATGACCTATCTACCAAAGTAAAACTACCTCTCTTTATGGTAAGATTCACTCAGGAAATTTATACAACAAATGGAAGGGCTCTTTGTTTGCAATTAGGTGTCAGGCACAAATTTTCTATATTTTTCCATATAAGTTTTTTTTATTTGTTATTATAATTTTATAGCATTTTATTTTTTTCTATTTTTGCTTTATTATTGGTGTGAGGAAATGAATAGTTACTTCATTAAATTTTAGAGTGCTAATTTCATCATGCTAAATCATCCTTGAGGTTAAACATATCTTATATATCTTTAGCCAGGTTTTAGACAACTGTCTGTTGGACAGAAATTATTTATTAAATAGGAGGAATTACTATGTGGATCATCACTCGTTACTTAGACTCGAATATTTCCATGTTTGAATATGAAACGGAAGAGGCAGCAAGAGAGGCTCTCAAATATATGAAGGGTAGTAAAATTCTATCTGAAGTGGTTTACTACAATGATCCTTGTTTCCAGCAGGGAGTAGCTTAACATATGTAAAAAAGGACAAGCCGTTAGTTGTCAATTGACCTGCTAACGACTTGTCCTTTTTTATTAATTGTCTAGACCGCTATGCCTTCTTCCAGAAAAAATGCCCGCCTTCTTAATTGATTGTTCTACCATATACTGAAAGCCATAAATAATGATCGCTAAGAAAACACAAATAAAATACCAGGCAGTATGTTTCATCTTAATGAATTTGATAATTCCAAACTTTGCCCCTATGTAAGGTAAAGGAAAAGCATTAATGACATCCAATACCATATTTGTAAGTAAGTACTTGGGGAAATTTCCGAATGTTAATTTAAAAATCCACAATGTAGCTACAAAATAAGGACCCAATATATATGTGAAATCGATCGGACCAGGAGAGATAGGATTTTTCGTGACCCACCATTTTTTTCTATAACAAATTAGACTAAATGCACTTATAACTAAATTGACAAAACTTGCCACAGGTAAAAATCTAAAAAAACTTCTTTTCCCCATAAACGGAACGGTGAGCCACGGAAGTATTAATGTGGCTAAAGAGAATGCAACTTTTGTTTTATGCTTAACCATTGGGTTCCCCCTCAAATTGATACTTTTCAGTAATAATTACCACAAATATATAATTTATCCCAATTGGCCAAAATATACATAATTAAAATTTTTTCCTTTTGCGTTTTGTTTTACTAGATTCGTTTTTTCTTAATATTCCACACTAACGAATCAACCCCTGTAGAGAAATGAGCGATCGGAGGAACTTGAGAAAGTTCAAACTGAAATGGAGAAAAAAGACTATTCTCGACTATCTCTATTTCTGCTTTTTGCAAAGGCCAAGGCAGATGGTGTATTTCACCACAATAAACGTTGACTCCATTATTCGAACTATAGAGGCAATACCGCTCAGTGAGCCAATGGTCCAGCGTTCCTTCCATTGGAGAATAAATCTCCGATACCGGTTCATACTTCCCCTTAAATGAAATAGGAGTATCAAAGTTACCATTCCGACTGGTATGAAAATGAAAGGATTGTCCTTCTTTTCGAAGAGAAATTCGTGCGGAATAATAGGGTAAATGATACCATCTCTTTGCAATCTTTAATGAAGCCCAGTTCTCAACATCGATAGATAAAAAATAAATACCAGGTTTTCCATCGCATGTAACATAGGTCCTTACGTTTACTTCTGGAAATTTGGGCGTAAGAGAAATAGAAGATAATCCACGGGGAAAGATCCCCTCCAATACAAATACAATGACACCTATCCATGCGGAGCCATTAAAAGTATCAATTTGTAAAGAAGAAGGAATATGCGGCCGTAGTAAATGAAGTGGAATTGGCCAATGTAAAAACAATAAATTTCTCCAAGTTTGTCGCATAATCCAGTTTTTTGATGGTAATGGCCAAGCTCGGTGACCAATATCATTCATTATATTCATCCAATAATCCCCCTGTTTTTATATGTATATAGTTTGGAGTAATTTGATAATTTCATACGATTTTAAAAATACTATCTTGATTTATAATATTTTCCTTTTTTTGACTATACTAAGAATAATTGGTTTTATTATTAACTTTTGTGGAATATGGAGCAATAACTATGGAGATTATCCTTTATTACTTAACTTTTGGAATGGTAGCGATTATTTTTATCACCTTTATATTCATGCTTTTTGGATGGCGTTGGTTCATGAAGCTGATGGTGAAGCATATGGGAAAAATTATTTTATCTGACAGTTATCAAGAAAATGTGATGGAGTTGATGCCGGGACTCAGACATATGGGCATTCAAAATATGCTTGAAAATAGTCTGCGGGCAGAAACAGGAGATATTCTCCATCGCCCGATGGGATCCTCAAAAAAATGGCCGCATTTAGATCCAATTACTTTTATCCCAGCCCAAACATCACCATTTCCAATTGACGGTGAAGATGATGTAGATGTGCAAGTAACCATTGGGCCACAGGCTAAAAAACCAATGAAAATAAAAATCCCGTTAATGATTAGCGGAATGGCCTATGGAATCGCACTTAGTGAAGAGGTGAGACTCTCCTTAGCTAATGCTGCGAATAATGTTGGAACCGCCATTAATTCCGGTGAAGGGGCCGTCCTGCCTGAGGAAATAAATATAGGCGGAAAATATGTTTTACAGTTCTCCAAAACAAACTGGGCAAAGGAAGAAGATCTACTTAAGCGGGCCGATATGATTGAGATTAAGCTGGGACAAGGGGCACTATTGGGGACAGGCGGGAAAATATCTCCGAAAAATTTAACGGGTCGTGCCCGTGAATTGATGGGGTTAAAGGAAAATGAAGATGCCGTCATTTATGATAATTTTGTTGAAGACCAAACGCTGGATGATTTGAAGGAACTTGCTGATGAGCTTCGGAGCATTACAGGTGGTGTTCCCATTGGGGCAAAAATAGGGGCCGGCGGAAAAATTGAAGAAGATATTGATCATTTAATCTACATTGGTGTTGACTATATTGCGGTTGATGGAGGACAAGCAGCAACACTCGGCGCCGCTCCTATTTTAGCTGATGACGTCGGAATTCCAACACTTCATGCAATTGTCAGGGCTGCTAATCATTTAGAAAAGCGAGGCATGAAGGGGAAAATTAGTTTAATTGCCTCTGGCGGGCTGCTAGTACCCGGCCATTTTTTAAAAGTGCTCGCCCTCGGAGCCGATGCAGTCTATGTAGGATCAGCTATGTTGTTTACCGTCTCGCACCCTCAATCATTAAAGGCACTTCCGTTTGAACCACCTACACAAGTGGTTTGGAATCAAGGGAAATTCAAGGATCAATTTAAGATTGAAGAAGGAGTAAAATCGGCGGAGAAATTTCTAACAGCAAGTATTGAGGAAATAAAAATGGCATTAAGGGCAATGGGAAAACGCTCTTTAAAAGAGTTATCGAGAAGGGATTTGGTTTCTTACGATGAATTGACTGCCAAAATGGCTGGAATTCCATTTTCCTTTGAACCATGGGAAGACAAACAATTGGAGAAATGACTATGCCGAACCTATTATTTTATCTGACTTTTACAATGGTTACTCTTTTATTTGTCGTGTTGATATTCATGCTCATCTGCTGGCGCTGGATCATGAAACTCATGGTGAAAAAGGCCGGAAAAATTATTTTATCCGACAGTTATCAAGAAAATGTGATGGAGTTGATGCCAGGTCTCCGGCATATGGGCGTTCAAAATATGATAGAAAATAGCCTGCGGGCAGAAACAGGGACTGTCCTGGATCGTCCTCTTGGCGGCTCTTCTAAAAAATGGCCAAATTTGGATCCTATTACGTTTATCCCTGCACAGACATCACCATTTCCGGTTGATGGTGAGGAAGATGTAGATATATCTGTTACCATTGGTCCAAAGGCAAAAAAGCCAATGGATATAAAAATTCCGCTTATGATTAGTGGCATGGGTTACGGGGTTTCACTTACTGAACAGGCAAGGTTGTCTTTAGCAAAGGCAGCTAAAAAGACCGGAACGGCGATCAATTCAGGGCAAGGTGGAATCTTACCCGAAGAATTAGACGCTGCCGGAAAGTATATTTTACAATTTTCTAAAACAGACTGGGCAAAAGAGGAACATTTATTTAACCGGGCAGACATGATAGAAATTAAATTAGGCCAAGGTGCAATAGCGGGAATGGGGAAGAAAATCGCTCCGCAGAATTTAACAGGTCGTGCCCGTAAAGTAATGGGACTTAAGGAAAATGAAGAAGCGGTCATTTATGAAAACTTTTATGAAAATCAAACGTTAATAGACATAAAGCTACTTGTGGAGGAGCTTCGTGTAAGATCAGGCGGTGTTCCGATAGGGGTCAAAATTGGCGCAGGTGGAAAAATTGAAGAAGACATTGATCATTTAATCTTAATGGGAATTGATTTTATAGCCATTGACGGCGGCCAAGCAGCCATGCACGGGGCACCGCCTATATTATTTGATGACTTTGGAATCCCGACCTTACATGCGGTAGTTAGAGCTGTGAATCATCTAGAAAAAAGAAAAATGAAGGGAAAGATTAGTTTAATCGTTTCAGGAGGACTTTTAGTACCCGGTCATTTCTTAAAAGTGCTTGCACTCGGAGCTGACGCTGTATATTTAGGCTCTGCCATGTTGTTTGCTCTTGCTCATGATCAAGTATTGAATGCCCTCCCATTTGAACCTCCTACACAAGCTATATGGTATGATGGCAAATTCAGGGATCAATTTAAAACCGAAGAAGGGGAAAAAACAGCGGAAAAATTCTTAACCGCGAGTGTAGAAGAAATGAAAATGGCATTAAGAGCAATAGGAAAACGATCCTTAAAAGAGTTATCCAAAAAAGATTTAGTATCCTATGATGAATTAACAGCTAAAATGGTTGGAATTCCGTTCTCCTTTAGACCATGGGAAGACAAACAACTTTAGCAATAGACGAGAAATACGACTAGGCGCAAATCGGTTTTTTCAAGAGGACAGTTTTGGTAAGCACTCAATTGACTATAAATAAAATATACGAGAAAATATATTCCAAGAGATGACAGCAGAAAGGGGTATCTCAATGGAACAACGCTCGCTTATTTTGCTTGGATTGCTCATGAGCCAAAGTCAACATGGATACCAAATCAATGAATTTATAGAGAGAAACTTAAGTGCAGTTACAGATATGAAGAAACCTACTGCTTACGCCACTTTAGATAAACTCAGTCATAACGGATATATTGACATTCAGTTGGAGCAAGAAGGAAACAGGCCGACCCGAAAGGTGTACTCCATTAATGAAAATGGCAAGAAATATTTTTATGAATTATTAGTGCAAAATTTATCTTCAGCCGAAAGTGTGAATTATCAAGGAGATATCGGGTTAATGTTTATTGATTTTCTCCCTTTAGAAAAAACAATACCTGCGTTGGAAGAACGATTAAACAAGAATTGGAAGTTATTAGAACTCATCAAACAAACCCCATCTCATGGAGAAAGATCGGGAGTCAATCTTGCGGTAGAACACAAAATGGCAATGTTAGAAGCAGAGGTTGCCTTTCTTGAAAAGTCGTTAGAAAAGCTTGCCCTTCATTTGGAATAATTCTCCCTCTATAAGTAATGCTACATCCAAGGAAACCTTGTTATGGGGTTTCCTTTTCCTATATATGCATGATCAATCAACTTATTGGTTCCTTTCAGACCTATTAGTCACAGTTGACTAATCACCGATATAATAATATAATGCTATTAAATTAGTCATATATGACTAATCATATATATCTAAAGGAGGACTTACATTGTTTCTTGCTTTAAAGGAATTAAAACATGGAAAATTTCGTTTTCTTATGATTGGAATCATTACTGTCCTTATCGCTTGGCTAGTCTTTATTCTTTCGGGTCTAGGAAACGGACTATCCACACTTAGTGCTGCCACATTTAAAAATATGAAAGCTGACTACGTTACTTTTGAAGAAGGTTCCAGATCCTCTATGAGCCGTTCACTAATACCTGAATCCCTTGTGGACGAACTAGAAAAGCAAGATCATGTTACATCAGCAGCGCCGATGGGGGCCACAATGGCTACCGTTTTAAAAACAACTCCTTCCAATGAAAGTGAAAAAGTAGATATTACGATACTAGGCATCACTCCTGGGAGTTTTTTAGAACCAACTATAATTGAAGGAAATCCTCTTAATAAGGATAAATCCCTAGGGGTTATCGCTAACGACACCCTAAAGGACAAAGGATTTAAAATTGGGGATACGCTCACCATCGAAGGGTCATTAGAGGAAATGGAAATTATCGGATTCGTAGAAAATGAAACGTATAATCATTTACCTGCTATTTTTACCACACTAGATAAATGGCGCTCGATTCAATTTGCAGCACCTGGTGCTGATAATGGCATTAAGAATCCAGTAAATGGGATTATGCTTCAGGGAGAAAATATTGATCCGCAGAAATTAAATGATGTTTTCGATAATACGGAAATCGTCACAAAGGCTGACGCCATCCAAGGCATGCCTGGATACAAAGAGGAAAACGGGACAATTATGATGATGCTTGCTTTCCTTTTAGCCATCTCTGCCTTTGTACTAGCTGTCTTCTTTTATGTACTTACCTTGCAGAAGTCCAATCAATTTGGCATTTTAAAAGCAATTGGTGCAAGTAATGGATTCTTAGGGAAAGCGATCGTATCACAAGTATTTTTACTTTCACTTACTAGTATCGTTGTTGGAATACTCTTAAGCTATGGAACCGCACTCATTCTCCCAGAGGGAATGCCGTTTACACTAGATATTAAGCTTGTTGTCATTTATGCTATTTTATTGCTCGTGATATCCATATTAAGTTCATTGATTTCCATCCGTAAAATTACAAAAATAGACCCACTTCAAGCGATTGGGAGGATAGAGTAATGTCAGGAATAACGTTTAATCATGTATCTAAGGTTTATCAGCAAGGGGAAAATCAAGTGGTTGCACTTAGTGATGTTTCCCTTTCCGTCAGCCAAGGAGAATTTATTGCCGTCGTTGGTCCCTCAGGCTCTGGGAAAAGTACGTTTCTCTCTATCGCAGGGGCCTTACTGCAAGCCTCTGAAGGAGAGGTAACCCTAAATGGAAAAGTAATCGGGGATTTAAAAGCGAAAGATTTATCAAAAGTACGCCTAGAAGAAATAGGATTCATCTTACAAACTAGCAATCTTGTGCCCTACTTAAATGTTCTCGACCAATTACTGGTTGTAAAAAAAATGGCGGGTAAAGTGACAAATAAAGATAAAGAAAATGCCAAAGAGTTACTTCAACATCTGGGGTTAGAATTGAAAATCAAGAAATTTCCAGAACATTTATCCGGTGGAGAACGTCAGCGAACGGCTATTGCTCGTGCCTTTATGAATGATCCTTCGATTATCTTGGCAGATGAACCAACAGCAAGTCTTGATACACAACGAGCCCATGAGGTCGTGCAGCTTATCTCAAGAGAGGTCAAATCTAGAAATAAGGCCGCCATTATGGTAACTCATGACGAACGAATGTTGGAATACTGTGACAAAGTGTATCGAATGGAAGATGGTAAACTGATGCCGTCCGAATTTCAAAAAAAGTTGCAAATGATAAATAGGAGGAATAAAAAATGATCATCGTAACAAACAGAATTAAAACAAAATTAGGTTTTGCTGCAAAAATGGCTCCAATGTTCACAAGACCAGGAGCCTTACAAACCATGCCGGGTTTTGTCAAAGTCGAAGTATTAATTACTAAAAATCTTTCAGAATATGATGAGCTGAATGTAAATATGTATTGGAACACGATGGAAGACTTTACCCAATGGAAAAATAGCGATGCCTTCAAAGAAGCCCATAAAAGTCCCTCTAACGCTGTAGAAGATTCACCTATCTTGGGAAGTGACATCATTATCTCTGAGGTTGCCTCCACTTTAGAATAAATACTGACCATATTTTTTGTAACTTTTTGGTCAAATACCTTGAACTCTAAATAAAATCAGCAGGCTAAACAAGATTATTATAAAGATATCTTGTTTAGCCTCTACGACTTTATCTCTTTTGAATAAAGGAAATAATTTCAATATATAGGCTGGTCATTTCTTGAGGAGTTTTATCTAAACCATTTTGAATCCATTGTTCAATTAATCCCAAAAAAGCAGACGTAATAAAGGACAAAAAGTATTCCATTGGGGCTTTTAACTTTCCATCGAAGTTCTCATTTTTCTCTAAATTAACACGCACCTTTTCTGTAAATGCATCTCTAATGGGCGGCCAAGTATTATTCGGCATTATTATTGCACTATTCTCAGGCTTTACTGTTGCAACACTTGCTTCACTAGCTGGGATTAATATGCCAAGTTATTTACTAGTGGCATTCTTCGTATCGTTCGCTGCATTCTGTTTCTTCTTATTGGTATCAGCCATTACAGCGTGGATTGGTAAACCAGCCATTACGTTATTCATGGTGGTGATGCTATTAGGTATGGGTGTTCTTATGACACCGCAAGAAATGCTTCCAAGCTTCTTCGTAAACTTTATTCGTCCATGGGTCCCCCTTCGCTTTGCATCTGAAGGGTTACGGGAGATTTTCTACTTCGGCAGCGGCTTTTATACTGGTGGTTCATTCAACACGATTTTAGGAATTGGTATTGCAGGCTTAATTATTTACCTGCTATCTACTTTCAAACCAGTACGTGGGCAGGAAAGCTAAATAAAAAAACAAAGGGTTATTTTGCCTTAGTTGCAAAGTAACCTTTTGGTTAGATAAAGAGTAACGGTCTAAAGAGAATTTCCCCTTGTGGATGTTTTACTGTAAGTAGAAAAAAGGAGGAGCGTTATGAAAATTATTGTATTTGGTGCAACTGGCGGAGTGGGCCAATATGTCGTGAAGCAAGCGTTAGAAAAGGGGATTGAGGTAACTGCATTTGTACGCACCCCGTCAAAGATAGATTTGGCACATGAGCAGCTATATATTGTGCAGGGAGATGCCTTCAATAAAGAAGAAGTCGCTGCAGCGATTGCAGGACATGATGCCGTCGTGTCATGTTTAGGCTCAAATCAAGCGATGAAAAAATCAACAGAGCTTGAAGAGATGACGAAAAATATTGTAGCTGGAATGCAGGCACATAATATCAAACGAATCGTCTATACAGCTTCTGCAGGAATTAACAAAGAAATTCCAGGGATTAGCGGGAAAATAGTTATGAAAATGTTAAAAAATCCTCTGGCGGATCATCGCAATGCCGTTGATTATATCAAAACACATGGATTGAATTTCACAATCGTTAGACCAATGGGATTAACGAATGATGCCCTAACAGGAAAGTACAGGGAATCAGAAACGGGCGTACCAGATAAAGCAAGAACGATTCCACGCGCTGATGTAGCACACTTTATTGTGAAAGCACTAAGCGATAAACAATACGAAAACTCATCTATCGGTATTGCAAAATAAAGTGTAGCTTCAACTAGTTGTTTGCTAATCAATTCCTTGTCCGAAGTTCCCACAAAGAAACCTATAATATCTAATTATCGTCAATTAATTGAACAATTGCAGTTGTTGACAGGCACTGTGTAATAAATCACATTTGTCTCTCATTAATAATGCTATCATTATTAATGGGGTTAGATAATAATCACCTAGAAGTAGCCGATCTTGCCCTCGCTAATATTTGTACTATTTTATTCTTCTCATAAACGGAGATTGTATATAGGAGGGTTTTATATGTCTGAAAATAAATTGTCTGAATTAATTAGTCCTGAAGCTGTTATTAATTTTGAAACTGGTGCAATTAAAGCAAGCACTCTGGATTCAATTATCAACCTTTTACCATTTGAAATGGGTTTTTGCGATGCTAACGATATTTTCCGCTGGTATTCAAATAATCCAAACCGTGTCCATGGTCGTCGTAAAGAAGCAATTGGTCGCCCTGTGCTTGAGCTTCACCCAAAAGTGGATCATCACGTTGAAAAATTGTTGAATGATTTTCGCTCAGGAGCACGCGACGAATGGGAATTTTGGTTTCCAAAACGCTCTGGTGAAGAAAAGGGCCAAATTTACCAAAAATTTATGGCGGTACGTGATAAAGATGGAACATACCTTGGCTGTATGGATGTGACCGTTAATATCGACCTTTTCCAAGGAAAAGAAGGGAAAAACACCCCTGAAACTATTGAAGAATTTATAGCTGTTAAGCCTGAGTAAAAAACTTTTTCATTTAAGAAGCTGTTGAAAAACACATTGAATCCCCCATTCAATGTGTTTTTCTTTATGATAGAAGTATTGGGTGTTACCTATGTAAAACAATAGAACAATTATTCCCCTCCAACTTTTTCCTCAATTTAATACCGTTCATCACACCTGTTTAAGGGGCAGTTTTTTACCTATAGGCCTAAACCACTGTTTAAATACAGAGCGAATTAAAGACTCCTCTATTCGTCTTTTATTTTATTTTTCCAATAGAAATATTAATTCTGTAGTTAGCATATTTGAGTATATCATCCAGTGTTTTATTTAAAGCCACTTGATCTGAAATGCTTGCTTTAATCATATAGCAGCCTTCACCACTTATACGGTGGACTTCTGTTATATCTGAATTTTCCTTTAGGTAATTTTGAAATTCAAGATGACGGTTGGATTTTAAAAAGACCATTATAAATGCCTGAATACTCTTTCCAATCTTTAATTCATTAACTGAAATGGTGTACTGCTCAATAATTCTTTCCTCTTCCATCCTGCGAATTCTATTGCCTACCGCCTGGCCTGTCATATGTATCAACTCTCCAATTTCCTTCCATTGTCTACGAGAGTTTTCTTTTAATAATTTGAGAATTTGAAGGTCGATTTCATCCATACCCATTCCCCCTCAAAAGAGTATTTATTCCCAATTTTATTATAGCTAAATCTTTTTCATGCTGAAATAAAAGTTCAGTTATCCCTTTCACCAAATACTGTTAGTAAGATTGTGGAAGGAATACAATAATTTAGAGAACAAACTTACGAGGAGGAAAAATCTATGCAAATTCAATTAATACGCCATGCAACACATCTTATTTCATATAAAGGTCTAAAATTCCTTTTAGACCCTATGTTTAGCGAGCAAGGAACACTTGCACCTGTTCCTAATGCCCCTAACCAGCATCTAAACAACCCTTTATCTTCACTGCCAGTTGACCTCGAGAGACTAGTAGATATTGATGCTATTATTGTTACACACTCGCACCGTGATCATTTGGATGACCGGGCTATTTCATATTTACCTAAGAATTTACCGTTATTTTGTCAGCCGGCAGATGAGCTATTAATGAAAGAAAAAGGATTTGAACAGACAATAGCAATAAGTAAGGAATTGATTTGGCAGGGGATTGAGCTAATTCGAACAGAAGGAAGACACGGCCATGATCAACTTGCGGATGCAATGGGGCCCGTTTCTGGATTTATTTTAAGGGCAAAGGATGAGCCAACTTTATATATTATTGGAGACAGTGTATGGAATTCGGATATTGAACACTACTTTAAACATTTTTCTCCTCATTCCGCAATTGTTTTTGCGGGAGAAGCCCGTTTCTTGGAAGGACAGCCAATCACAATGGGACTTGCCGATATTGAAAAAATAACAAAAGCATCACCTCATACTCGTCTAATCATTTCCCATATGGAATCTTGGAATCATTGCTTATTAAAGCGAGAAGAGGTAAGGGACTATATACGACAGAACCACTTAGAGGATAAAATTTTAGTACCTGAAAATGGGGAAATAATAGGGAATTGATAGTAAAAGATGAGGGAATCAGCATGGTTTAAAAAATAAGCGGAGAAATTCCTCTTAATTATGAAATAGCGCTAAAAGTGGCTAAAATAGACGGAGAAATTCCGCTTATTGACTCAAAAAACGTGAAAATCGGTCATTTTGATTTGCTTAGCCGGAAAGTTTCCGCTTATTTTGCTCAAGAACGAGCTCTATTTTGCATTTAACCGGAAAACCTCCGCTTATTTTAACAATCATTAGTAACTCAATTAAGGATAACACCTCTATTGTTACAAAAGGCTATCCATAACGTTGAAACTTTATCTTAATAACAACCAAAAATTTAAAAAACAAAAAACCTCATTTACTTATGATAAGGTTCCCTGTAATGCATCAGAATGAGGTTAGATAACAAAAAGTATGCTTTAAAAGACACGTCATTTAAATAAGAAGTCCTGTTATTATTCATTGTTGATTTTCGTGTTGGTATGAGAATTCATAGGCGGAGAATTTCCGGCTAATGTATAAAGAGGAATCTTAAGAAGCAGGAATACGCGTAGATATTCCGATTAACTACTCTAAATAAGATAAAATCCAAAGATTGGTAATATAAACGGAAAAACTTCCTTTATTTTTAAGTAAATATGGATATTTCCCAATTTAAACGGAATTTTACTGTTTATTTTTCACAAATACAGTGAAATCAACATTCAGTTACAACAGAGCCTTTTATAAAAAAGTGTACATGGCCTATTTTTCCATTATTCGCTGACGTGGTTTTCTTTTAAATATGAGGATGTGCTTTTTTATACACTTCGATATCATGTTGCAGATGATTTTTCATTTCTGCTTCGGCCAGATTTGGATTCTGTTGAATAATGGCCCTGACAATGCTTTCATGCTGATCAATAAAACGGATATTTTGAATTAAATCTTTAAAAATGACATTTCTGGCATACATCACTTTTGCGTCTATCGTATTGATTAAATGTAACAAAGGATCATTTACAGCAGCTTTGGCAATAATATGATGGAACCTGGTATTCAACTCAAATACAGCATCCTCATCTTGTTTAGCCCAAGCATCGCGTGTAAGACGAATGGTTTCTAATAAAGCTTCTTTCTGTTCTTCGCTTGCTCTCTCTGCGGCTAAACGTGCTGCTAAAGACTCTAAATTTTGTCTGCAGAGAAACAAGTTCAAAATTTCTTGATAGTTTGGCTGATAAACCCGGATACTCTTTCCTCTTTGCTCTAATAAACCATCTTGTATCAGCATTCGAATCGCTTCCCTTACTGGAGCACGGCTGATTTGGAAGCTCTCTGCCAACCTGGTTTCCACTATCCGCTCACCTGGTTCATATTCCCCTTGCACCAAACGCTTTTTAATAGCAGCATATAGTTGGAGATGAAGCGGATCACTTTTTATTACCTGCATCATCGTATCACACACCTCCCAGCTTATCGTAATTTATCCCCGAATTGAGTTTAATGTATCATAGTCAATGTAGACAGTCAACCGACTTTTAAACGGTCGTTTTAAACATTAAAAATAACGAAAGGGAGTGCCATTCGATACTCCCTGTTCCGAAAACCGGTTAAGAATTTATCATTTCCCTTATCCCAAAAAAGTGTTCGGATATTCCCTTCTATTCGTTGATCTTCAAAGCTTGCGGATTTCGTAAACTTCCTGCAACTGCTTGTCCTACATCCTGTGTTGTTGAATTACCGCCCATATCGGGGGTAAGGACTTTGCCTTCTGTCATAACCTGTTCAATCGAGTTAAGAACCTCTTTCCCCCAATCATCATGGCCAAAGAAATCCAGTATTTGGCTTGCAGACCAAATAGATGCCAAAGGATTTGCAATATTTTTTCCGGCAATATCAGGTGCAGATCCGTGAATGGGCTCAAACATCGATGGAAACTCCAAAGTTGGATTAATATTTGCCCCGGCAGCCAGGCCTAGACCTCCGGCAATAGCAGCTCCCAAGTCGGTAATAATATCCCCGAATAAATTGGAAGTAACCACAATTTCAAAACGCCATGGCTGTTTAACAAAAAACATAGCCGCTGCGTCCACTAAGTAAGAATAGGTTTTAACATCCGGATATTCTTCTCCAACTTCTTCAAATACCTGATCCCAAAAAACCATGGAGTAATTCAGCGCATTCCCTTTGCTGATACTGGTAAGTGATTTGCCTTGCTTTCGCGCTTCTTCATAGGCATAACGGATGATTCTCTCCACACCGTTTCTGGAAAAAATACCTGTTTGCAACACCACTTCATGGGGCTTCCCTTTAAAAAGCCAATCACCTGCACCTGCATATTCACCTTCGCTGTTTTCCCTGATAACCAGCATGTCGATCTGATCACGGGAAACATCCTTGAGTGGGCAAGGCGCACCATTCAACAGCTTAATTGGACGAAGATTCACATACTGATCGAAGCCTTTGCGAATTTTTAATAAAAGATCCCATAACGAGATATGGTCCGGTACACCAGGATAACCGACGGCTCCCAAGTATATGGCATCAAAGTCTTTTAACTGCTCGAGTCCGTCCTCATCCATCATTTTCCCATACTGGTTATAATATCCACATCCCCATGGAAAATGGGTAAATTCAAACTCAAAGCCTCCATCTAATTCTGCCACTTTGTTCAGGACCTTGATTCCTTCCGTTAAAACCTCCGGGCCAATGCCATCTCCAGCGATTACCGCGATTCTATACTTTTTTTTCATGGTGTATTCTCCTAATCTTTTAGATTAAAAAGGCGGCTTCGATTATGCCGCCTTTTTTCAGATCGATTCTTGGACTTAAAACTTACCGGACAGTAAGTGACCAGCATTAGGCACCTCTGTTTTTAAGTTTAATCCCTTCAAAATTTTATAAACAGTCGAAGTGGCAGCCGATAGAACTGGAAGCCCCAGGCGGTCCTGTACCTTTTGAATGGCAGGAAGTGAAGGCATTTGAACACATGCCGATAATACAACCGCATCTGCTCCTTCAATGTTGAGGCGGTCAGCATGCTCAATAAGGTTCATTGGATTCAATCTTCCTACCTCTAAGTTATCCGGAACTTCAAGACTGATAGAATCAATGACTTCAATGCCAGCTGTATTCAAATACTCAATCACCATATTGGTTAAAGGCTTCATGTATGGCGTAATAATGGAAACCTTCTTTGCACCTATTGTTTGGATTCCTTCAATAAGAGCCCCTGCGCTGCTGACAATTGGAGTACGTGCTCCATTTTCGTTCGTTGCATTACCAAGCTTTTGTTCTGAAATTTGGTGGTAGCCCGGGCCCTGACACATGATCGCAATTAAACATGCGTAAGCAAGTACATCACAACGAGCATCGGATAGCTCTACGGCACAACGTACACTATCCACATCCATCTTTTTCAATTCTTCAGGGTTCACATGCATCATCCGCATTCTTGAAGAATGGAAAGTAAATGTTTCTTCAGGGTTTAGCTGCTGTCTTGCTTGAAGCATGGCTGGAATTTCAGTTTCCATTGTTGTATTTGAACTTGGTACGATTAAACCTACACGATAATTTGTTGACATTGTTGTTTCCCCCTAGTAGTTAAATTAAAGTTTGCATCCCTAAACCTTATGAAGATGACCTGTTAAATTCCGATTGGTTAACGGCTTGACCATTTCGACACAAGCCAGAAGCTGTTTTAGATTAATTCCGGTTTCAATTCCCATTTCATGAAGCATAAAAACAATATCCTCAGTCGACGAATTTCCAGCTGCACCAGGTGCAAATGGACAGCCCCCAAGACCGCCGATTGAAGCGTCAAAGCGGGTTACTCCCGTTTGCAATGCAGCAACTACATTGGATAAGGCCATGCCATATGTATCATGGAAATGAGCCGTAATCATTGCTGTTATTTGTAAAGACATAACTTTTTCAAATAAATCAAAAACCTGCGCCGGATTTGCTCGACCAATCGTATCACAGAGAACAATTTCATCCACCCCGAGGTTCTCTGCCTTTTCCACAAGATCAAGGACCAAATCTGAATCTACTTTTCCTTCAAATGGACACCAAAAAGAGGTGGCGATATTATATCGAATAAAGATATCTTGTTCTTTTGCCTTTTTGATTACAGTCTCAAAACTTTGGATTGACTGTTCTCTCGTCATTTTTACATTTTTTAAATTAAAGCTGTCACTGGCGCCTACCACAAGTGAAAGTGCTTTGATTCCACTTTCAATAGCCCGGTCGCAGCCTTTTTCATTCGGAATCAAGGCCATATATTGAATGGAAGGGTCCCGGTCGATCCCCTCAAGTACTTCCTTTGCATCCTTCATTTGCGGAACATATTTCGGATGAACAAAAGAAGTGGCTTCCATTCTTTTAATCCCTGTTTTATTCAAGGCATTGATCAGTTCAATCTTATTTTCAGTAGAGATAAAAGTGGATTCGTTTTGAATTCCATCCCTTGGCCCTACTTCGATTATTTCAACTTTGTTGGGAAGATTCACTTTTATAGCCCTCCTTTATTTAAAAAATTAAGAGATTCCCAGTTTCTTTGCTAAATAGGGTTCCAATCCACCAATCTTTACCATCCCAATTAAATGCTCAGGCAGCTTTGTTCCTTTATATTCAGCTTGCTGCGTATAATTAATAATTTTGCCAGCAAGCAAATCAATCTCAATTTCGTCACCCTCCTGAATGATGGAGGTATCGGACATCTCCACTACAGGCAGACCTACATTAATGGAGTTGCGGTAAAAAATCCGTGCAAAGGAGTTCGCGACAATGGCCCCGATCTGATGGTGCTTTAACACCATTTGCGCGGTTTCACGGCTTGATCCGGAACCAAAGTTATTTCCCGCTACTATAATATCACCTGGCTGAACCTTTTCATGGAAAGTCGGGTCGATCGCTTCCATGGCATGCTCAGCCTGCTTTTCGACCGACAGGCTCATATATTGTCCAGGAGAGATGATGTCTGTGTTAATATTGTCACCATACTTCCATACACGTCCTCTGATGATGAAAGACATTTACATGACTCCCTTCAATAAATATTTTTTTGGATCTGTTATTTTTCCCTCCAGCGCTGTTGCTGCAACGGATGCAGGAGAGCCCAGGTAAACCTCGCCTTTTGGACTGCCCATTCTTCCCCTGAAGTTTCGATTCGATGATGACATGACGACTTCACCATCTCCAATAACACCACTGGTAAATCCACCACATGCACCACATGAAGGCATATTAACCACACAACCCGCTTCGGAAAAAATATTCAACAGTCCCTCTTTGCTTGCCTGCGACCAAATATATTGGGATGCCGGCACAACCAAACAGCGGATCCCTTTAGCGATTTTTTTTCCTTTTAATATTTGAGCAGCAATTCTTAAATCACTTAATCTTCCATTTGTGCATGAACCAAGATAGACTTGGTCAACCTTAATTCCTTCAACCGCACTAATAGGATGAACATTATCCACTTCATGAGGGCAAGCAACTTGCGGCTCCAACTCTGACGCATTGTAATGGATCGTACGAACATATTCCGCATCTTCGTCACTTGCAATCAGTTCAATATCATCCGTTACACCTTTTAATTTCAGGTATTCGATCACTTTTTCATCCGGTTCAATTAAACCTGCTTTTGCACCAGCTTCCACTGCCATATTGGATAATACAAGACGCTCATCAATGGAAAGATTTCGAATAGCGGTACCTGAAAACTCAATAGCCTGATAGGTAGCACCCGCATGGCCAAGGTCCTTTATTGTTTTTAAAACCATATCTTTGGCATAGACACCTTCAGGCAGCTCACCGTCCCATACAATCTTGATGGTTTCAGGAACTTTTAACCATGTTTCCCCGGTTAATAAAACTCCGATCATTTCGGTTGAACCAATCCCAGTTGCAAATGCTCCAAGACCTCCAGCCATGCAAGTATGGGAATCCGTACCTAAAATCACTCTGCCGGGACGGACATGTCCGTGTCCTGCAATAACTTGATGACATGGCCCTTCGAACTCATAATAATACGAAAGATCATGCTCCCGAGCCCAATCACGGGTGTATTTTAAAATATTTGCCTGCTGGACGGTTGCCGGCGGTGTGCAATGATCGGATACAACGACTACCTTTTCTTTATCATGCAATTTTCCACCCAAACGCTTAAATCCGCCGTCTACGAGCCATGGTCCCAATAAATCATGCATAAGGGCAATATCAACCTGTGCCCATACAATATCCCCCGCCTTAACACCAGACTGACCAGAAGCTTTGGCAAGTATTTTTTCAGCTATCGTCATCCCCATCCCAATTCAGCCCTTTCTTTAAATAATCCCGTTGTCTTTTAGACCTTGAATCTGCTCCTTTGTTAAGCCGAGTTTCCCTCTCAATACATCCTCCGTATGCTGCCCAAGCTTAGGACCCGCCCATTCGATTTCCCCAGGGGTAGCACTCATTTTTGGAACAATCCCTGGCATTTTTAATTTTCCCAGGCCCTCAACGGCTACTTCCTGAATCATTTGCCGAGCTTGGTAGTGTGGGTCATTCAAAATATCCTCAACAGAGTAAATTGATCCGGCCGGCACCTTCGCGTTATCCAGGAATTTGAAAACTTCCTCAAATGGCAAGGACTTTGTCCAATCTTCAATAATTCCATCAAGGTATTCCGCGTGCTCCGAACGCTTGGCATTATTTTCGTAGCGTGGATCTTCCGCAATATCTTCGCGTCCCAAAGCATTCATCAATCTTTTAAAAATTGCATCACCATTGGCGCCGATTACCACATACTTTCCATCTGCACACTTATAGGTGTTGGATGGAGTAATTCCAGGCAATGTACTTCCTGTTCTTTCTCTAATGACTCCTGCACGATCAAATTCTGGAATGGTACTTTCCATTAAACTGAAAACAGATTCATAAAGGGCAACATCAATCACCTGTCCTTCATTAGTTCTATTTACATCGCGGTGATAAACAGCCATTAATGCTCCGATTACAGCGTAAAGGGCAGATAATGAATCTCCAATACTTATTCCAACACGGGTTGGCGGGCGGTCAGGATAACCTGTTATGTAGCGGAGTCCACCCATCGCTTCCCCAATGGAACCAAATCCCGGATTATCACGATATGGTCCATCCTGGCCATATCCGGAAACCCGGATCATAATTAATCGTGGATTAATTTCCTTTAACTCCTCGTAGCTCAGGCCCCATTTTTCCATTGTTCCGGGACGGAAGTTTTCTATTAAAATATCAATCTCTTTTACTAAGCTGCGAATAAGTGCTTGCCCTTCCTCTTGTCTAAGATCAATTGTAATGGATTTTTTATTTCTGGATTGGACATACCACCATAGGCTTGTGCCGTTTTCAACGACACGCCATGTACGGATTGGATCTCCTTTTGCCGGTGCCTCCACCTTGACTACATCTGCGCCGAACTCGGCTAATAAACGAGAAGCAAATGGCCCCGCAATCAACTGACCCATTTCCAACACTTTTAATCCTTCAAGTGCTCTTCTTCCCATCACAGTCATCTCCTAAACTCGTTGTATTTAAATTAGAGATGCAAAAGCATCTTTCATAACAAATTTCCGTTGTACATCGTTGACTGTCGACCGTCGACGATAATAAAATTTCGGATACATTCCCACAACAAATGTCAGTGCATCCGATTTTTTGACTGCCACAGGCAGATCTTTAAGCTCATTTAAGAGGTTAAATTTACAATACTTCTCCTCGTACATTTTCGCTCAGGAAGAGAAGTATTGTCAACTGCAAATTTTATTAATTTCCGCTTGTCAGCTGTACACCTTTTGTTTCCGGTATAGCCAAAACAAGGAAGGCAGCGGCAAAGTAAGAAAGTGCTGCGGTTGTAATAACAACCGGATAGGAGAGTCCCCCCGCAAGGAGCTTAGGAATAATCACAATTCCCGCAATAGCTCCCACTCGTCCAAAGTTAAAACAGAAGCCTGCTGCGGTTGAGCGAATACTTGTTGGGAATAACTCAGAATACCAAGCCCCAAAGCCGCTGAAGTAGCCTGTAAAGAAACCAAGCAATGCTGAGATAAATCCCAGAATCATAACGTTTGAACCAGTTAAAATCAACTTTCCATCAGTTAACGGCATGTGGCTTGATACATACGTGAAGACTGGCACGATTACTGTCATTCCCAGGAAAAAGAACATAAACGATTTCCTGCGGCCGATTTTATCAGCCATGTAACCGTATACAATATACCCAATCATTGCCCCGACACCAGTCCAAATCAGGAAAACAGGAGCCATATCGATACGAATACCCAGCACTTTTTGAAGATATGTAGGGACAAATGTGAAAATAATCCAATATCCCAACATTCCAAGAACAGAAACAGCAAGTGCAAGTAAAGTAATTTTTAAGAATTCAGGTTTAAAAATTGTTCCGAGACTGGCTTTATTTGCATTGTTCTTGATAAAGTCGCGGTTTGCAATCCAAACTGGAGATTCTTTTACAAAGAAAGCAATATACAATACCGTAGCAAAGGCCGGAAAACTGGCAATCATGAAAAGATTTCTCCATGATTCAGGATCTGTTGGATTTAAAATGGACCAAGCGAAAATGGCGGCTAAAAGGTTTCCACCTGCCCAGCCCGTTTGCATGAAGGAGATTGCCTTTGCACGTTTCTCAGGTGCCCAAACCTCCGAAATCAGCGCTGCAGCTGCGGACCAAAGTCCACCGACAGCAATACCAACGATAAAACGATAAATATTTAACTGTACAACGCTATCAGCTAAACCACAAAGGAATGTTCCAATTCCGTAAGCCAAAACCGAAATCAAAAGCGTTTTCTTTCTTCCAATATGGTCAGAGATATTACCCAGGAAGTATCCGCCAATCCCTGTCGCTAAAAGGAACCAGGCAACAGTACCAACGACAGCACTAATATCTACTTTAAATGATGCGGAAATTGCCAAAATAACAAATCCAAAAATACCTGCGTCAAGTGCATCAAAAAGCCATCCCAGCCAGGATCCAAATAATGTTTTATATGCACCCTGCGGTTTTTGTGGCTGAATAGCCGGTTGTGAATTGGACTGTGCCAGTAAAGGTTTTGCCATAAAATGTTGCCCCCTGTGTTGAATAATGATTTGAGTGTTTGTAAATCATTTTCAATATGATTGTGCGTTTCTCTTTCTGCCTTTTTCCTGCTAAAGCATCAAAGATAGTTGAGGTTCTTTTATAAGAATTACTTTTCGAACATTCCCCTTAAATCCGCAATTCCTTAGGTAAGTAACTTTCCCGCTGCTAATTATGCCAGTTAAGGAGATTCGTTGACTATTGTTGGAAGCATCAAGTACTCTCTCATCGAAATCAATGTTCAATTAAACTCTTTGTTTCAAATCTCCTTTTACCCCCTAGCTTCGTTTGTTGCATCCAGGATTTTGTTCTATTATAACCCCAAAACGACTCCTTTCTATAAAATCAATTTGAAACCGATTTCAATTAACTGAATTTAATATAATACATTTTTTGTCGACGGTCAACAGTCATCATAATAAAAATAGAGTACTTTCTAAATTTTTTAAGATATTAGATTTCCTCTTCGAAACTATTCATTTACAATGAGTAGCAGATATTCACATTCTGTCCTATCCGAACTAACAGATTAAATAGTTTGTCTTTTTGTGGTGCCAGGCGATTGTCCTTCGACAAATCTCGGTGCGTGACAGGCACCAGCTGATCGTAAAAAATATTAAAGAAAATATTGACCCTTAATATTCAGAGTAATATGATTAGTTCGATAGTATACTGTCAACAGTAAACAGTATACAGTTTTATGTTAACAACTATTTACGTAATGAATTATGCACTGCTGCTTTATACCGAGGAGGTGTCGTATTTGAAAATTATAAAGCAAGAAAATTTACATGTTCAGGCTTACAATATTATTAAAAAATTAATTTTAGAAGGAGGCTTTAACAAGGGGAATGGCTAAAGGAAAGTAAACTTGCAGAACAAATTGGAGTAAGCCGCGGATCAATTAGGGAGGCAGTACGAATTCTCTCTCAAGAAGGTCTGTTGATCCAAAAGGACAGCCGATTGATGGTATTTAAACCGAGTTTCCAAAACTTGATTGAATTATACCAATGTCGTGAAACCATGGAATACTTAGCTGCCAAGCTGGCTGCCAAGCAAATTGCAAAAGCTGATTGAGGAACTCGCTTTGATTCTATATAAAACCAAAGAGGCAATTATTGGTGATAGAGAGCTTGTATCTCAAATGAATACCGAATTTCATGACAAAATTATACTGCATCAAAAAATAATGAACTTATTAATGTGCTTTCAACTATCAGGTCCAAGGTTTTCTTCATACGGAATAATGGTCATAAAGCATATTTTCGAGAAGACAACTTCATTGAAGAACATGAGCAAATTTACCAGATGATTCTTGCTGGAAATGAAACCAATGCAGAAATAGAGATGAAGCGTCATATTCAGACTGATGTTGAAAAGTATAAGACATTGTTCAAAAGGGACCTAGCCCGCTCGAAAATGAAGGCGCTTTCATCTAACGCAGTTGAGCTTATCAGGCTAGAAGTTACTTTAGATTTTGAAAGTAAGAATAAATTTAGGGGGAATTGTTATGCAAAATGCAGCAACTAGTCAAAGCCCGCTGTATTTGTCAATATTAATTTGAGCCAGAGCGATCACTTTAAAAGTGAGCCACTTCATTCTGAGTTATTTCCATATTTGATAGAGAAGTGGGAGTTTAGGGTATCTTGCCCCGAGGGGCAAGATACCCTAAACTCCTCGCACGCCAGCCTACTGGTCGGCCTCTTCCCTTTGTTTCATACTTTGTCTAAATCGATATGATTCTCCGTTTAGGAGGAGGATATGAGCCCTGTGGGTTAGCCGATCTAGAAGAGCAGCGGTCATCTTTTCATCTCCGAATATAGAGGTCCATTCTGTAAATTCTAGGTTCGTAGTTATCATGACGCTTGCCCGTTCGTACCGACCGGCAAAGAATTGGAATAAGAGCTCAGATCCTATTTTTGTGAACGGTACGTATCCAAGCTCGTCAATAATGATCAAATCAAATTTGAGCCACCTTTTTTCTAGTGCACCTAGCTTATGTTCTTCATGAGCCAGGAGAAGTTCTTCTACTAATTCTGCAGCCGAAACAAACTTAACTTTATAGCCATTTTTAATCATTTCAATGCCGAGCCCCGTAGCCAGATGCGACTTTCCAGTCCCACTGTTACCTAAAAATATTATGTTTTCCTTCTTTTCTACAAAATCTCCCTTTGATAGAGTCAAAAAACGATTCCTATTCAGACTTGGCATCAAACTAAAATCATAGCTATCTAGTGCTTTATGAACAGGAAAGGCTGCTTGTTTAAGCCTTCTTTGCCTTTGGTTATCTTCTCTAGACTCTGATTCAGCTTCTAGTAAAGCCAATAGAAATTCCTCATAGCTTAAGTTACGATCCTCAGCCTCTCTTGCGAGGGAACGATATTGTGCTGCGATAGTCGGAATCCGTAGTTGTTTAGTTAAGTGATCTAAAAGTAGTTCAGTTGTCATTTCCTTGTACCTCCTGTCAATTGACCATACTGTTCTATATTGGACTTGTTCACCTTGTAATCAAGGAGATTGACAGGTGTTTTATCCGTAGGAAGAGTACTGATTGGTATGTGCTGGTTTGTAAGCCTTTGTATGATTTCATGGACCTTCTCATAGCGAAAAACTTGCGTTTTCTCTGCTTCCGATAAGGCTTTCGTTAAATTGTCCATACCAATATCACGATGGAGGAGGAGAAGTCGAATGAACTTTCTATCACCTACAGATCCTTCCTGCTCTCGCATTTTCAAATGGAATCTCTTGAATACATCAGGGATCTCGTTTGAATGGAATGCGTGTGCGTCTCGGATTGCCCGTGGTTTTTTAAGTAATACTTCCAAATAATGATCAAGAACAGTAATCATCTGGTTGCGTTCATAAGACCGACTGTGTTCTGCGATCACTTGGTTTTGAGCCACTACGATTACACGGTCGACAAAAATTTTTGCCCATACAGATTGCCCTACATAGTTGCAGGGTACAGAATAACGATTGGTTTCCACTGTAATAAGGGAAGTTTTATTAACCTTGCATGATAAAAGCTTACAAGCTTCAAATCGGTTCTCAGGAAGAGGATGAAGATATTCCTTTTCCTTCTCCCACATTTCCAAGACAGTTTCTGATTTATTTGGGACGAGTGTCCTTCCGGCCTCTTTTAAACACCAATCCAAGAGATAGTCATTCAGTTCCTTTACAGAAAGAACTTCTGGTAAAGGTACCAAGGCATTTCTTCTTATGTATCCTACTGTACCTTCGACACGCCCTTTTTCGTTACCACTTGCAGGATTACAGAATTCTGCTTTAAACACGTAATGTGCTTGGAGCCCAATGAAAGATTCTTGTTCTAGCCGATCTCTTCCTTGGAGTATTTTTATTACAGCTGTTTTTAGATTATCCAGGAGACCCTCTGTAGGGACACCTCCTATGAATTCAAACGCATGGACAAAGCCATCCAGAAATGCTTCCTGTTTTTCATGAAGATACGCTCTTACATACCTCATTCGGCTTGCGGAGAGCTGAACGCAGAAGAGGAAAATACGTTGTTTTCGACCCTGTAGTATAATATCCGCCTCTCCCCAGTCGAATTGGAATTGGTGGCCGAGTTGAAAATCCAGAGGAATGAAGGCTTCCTGAATTTGTTGTCTGCGTTTGGCTACGATTTTACGAATGTTAGAGGCAGAGCCTTTAAAATCATATTCATCTTGTAATCTCTTAAAGATTTTTATAGCGGTATGCTTTTGTTTTCTCCAGTTCTTTTGATCTTCTTCCAACCATTGGTCAATGATTGGAATGACCCGTTTTGTTTCTGAAGAGTATTCCTTAGTTGCATAGACGGTTTTTCTTAAGACTGTGGTCGGTGCTGTATTGTTTTTTAGGTATTTGCTTACCGTGTTACGGGATATTCCAAGTTTTGTCGCTATTTGTCTTTGCGATAAACCTTCAACCTCTTTTAAGAATTTGATATTATGAAATTGAGCCATTTCGATCATCCTTTTCGTCCTCTCAAATGTAGTAAGTTTGGTCACTAACTATCATAAGAGAGGTTAATAGAATTGGAAATCATGTGGCTCATTTTTTATGTGATCAAATCGTATATATGTGGCTCAAATCTAGATTATCAAAAACACCCGCTTCTAAAACCAAGTTCGAATCATAAATCCGAATACTTAACTTTGTTTGGTACATGGGCAAGTTGGACGTTTGACGCAATGGATGCCGGAATTTTTTCATTTGTTATTCTATCTCTCGCACATTCCTTTAATGTTGATATTGGAAGTGTAGCTTCAACTGTTGCGTGGTTCTTACTGGCAACAGGTCTCGGTGGCTAACAGATGGTTTTTATGACCCATACCGAAAAGATCGATTTAATGCAAACTTGTTTCTTTAGAAAAACCACAGTGACAGTTCTCGCACCAATTAAAAAACAAGAAAAGGTCATCGAGGGCGATTGTCGATGACCCAACCCTGTTGGAAAAAGAAGAAATGGTATAGAATCCTTGGATTATTTTTTGCCAATTTACCAAAAACCTCATTTACTTATGATAAGGTTCAACGCAACGCATCTAAATGAGGTTTTAGGTTAAAAACTTTTTATTAAAACACCATTGCATCGATTTAATTATTAACTTTTCTCTTTCTCCATGTTTATTTCTCAAAGGGCCTTCATTATAAAACCAACTAGGATGATTAAAATGAATATTTTTCATTTTTCTTCTTATACTCCCATTTACAACATAATCAAAATCATAAATTCTCCCATGAGAATAATCATGATTTAAATGTTCTTGATATGGCTTTAAATCATAACTATCTATTAAGGTTCTAACGAATGGACCATTTTTTACTGGAGCCCATTTATAACCATTACATTCAACCAATCCTTGAAGAGCGGTATTTGCCCAATTGCCGCAAGAAATGATGAGCTGCAAATTATCTAAATTTATAATTTCCTCTTTAAAAAAATTGTAACTACAAATGCTTATACTATTATATCCGTTTGAATCCTTGAATCTTTCCAACTCATTCTTCACATCTGCTTTACATTTAACAGCATCCGTAACGTATATTTCTTTCATAATATCTGTACCAAGCTTCTTAGGAAATTGGGTTATTAGGCCTCTTTTTTTTAAGTTAATACATAGTTCTCTAAAATATAAGTAGTATTTACTTGGCCATGTTTCAAATCCATCTCGATTATATTTTGTCCATACTTCCGTATTAGAAAATCTGCCATCATTCCATTCCCTATCTACTTTTCCCCCAGGGTTCTGAAACAATAACATTACCTTGATTTTTGATTTATCTTCAACAGAATCATAGAATACTTTTTGCTCTCCACTTGGAAAAACACAATCAATGCAATTATATATTCTTTCAGATAAAGGTTTTAATTGGTTTTCCATAGCTTCCTCCCTTTGATTAAATTCTACCCCCTTCGTAGAAAGTTACCTATTTCTCCCGCCTGGTTGGAAATCATCTCTACACCATTTGATGAAGTTACTGGAATGGAGTAAATAAGTTCTAGCTGTACTTTCTGTCAAAAACCCTTTCTTTTTTGCCTCTTTTAATTCAGTTTCATAAATTGAAAATAATTTTTCCAACTCCTTATTAAATTCATAATTACCCTTCATTTTATCTCTCCTTCCTTTGAATTTATCCTAAAATTAATAAACAAGGAGAACCTTAAGTTCTCCTTTGCCACCTATACTATTAGCGCTTAAACAAATACCTTCTTAGCTGTCTTTCCAATAGTATTAGTTCCTATCCCATCAACAGCTCCTCCAATTACTCCACCAACTAGAGGTACTGCTTTTCCCAAATTAACAATTCCCTTTTGACCGAATTTCGTTACAAGTCTAAATCCAACTGCTTTATTTATTGCTTTAATTACTTCTCCAGGTATTTTTTTTATGGCTTCTTTAGCAAGAGATGTGCCAAATTTTAAACCAGCTTGTTTTAGAATATCTGTAGCAGCTTGTCCTGTTAAACATAAAAATACGAACGTTTTAACTTGGTCATCTTTTAAATCATAACCTCTCATATGAGCTATCGTAGCAATCATTCTAATTTGCACGTACATAACAGAAGCAACATTTGCTGGAATAGCTACTGGTAATGTAATTAGTCCACCTAATCCAGTTAGAAAACCACTTGTTGCTCCTTTAGCATTTTGCCAACGAATTAAACTATCTATAGCTTTCTCAACGGATGAATTCTTGCTTAAATAGCTTTCTGCTAACTCTGCCGCAGTATCTGTTCCTGGTAACCCATTAACTGCTTTTTCATATGCCCAATCTAATACTTGTGTCATTTTACTTTCAGTTAAACTACTGGTTGACAAAATAATCTCCCCTAAGTTGAAATTAGTATATCTTTTGAATAATAGGACAATTTACACTATTATTCTATCATAAAAGTAAAATAATCCAATATTTTTAACATATTAATCCAGTACATTATTACAAATTTACTAGTAAATTTGTAATAACGGGAGATTTAAAAGGTTGATAACGCCTAAAAATCCTGTCTACAGCAATAAATCAACATTAACTACATATCTCTCTTAATTTCTCAATTACTAAAATTCCAAGGTTTTCTTCAACACAATAAAAAAGCTGAATTTCTCCATGGTTTCTGAAACCCAACCTATAAAAATATAATTCACTTTCTACAATTGTAAGTGCTAGACTAAATTGAACAGTTTACGACAATTAAATTTGAACACTTATTTACTAAGATTGTTCTCCACCTTATGATAGATTTTTATACTTCTATGATTAGGCGGAGGAATTGAAAAGGTGGATAAGTTTGAAATGTATGTTGAAATTAGAGGAATGCTCAATCAGAAATACAGTATTTCTACTATCGCAAGGAAACTAAATATATCAAGAAATACGGTTTACAAGTATATTCGTAAATCACCAGAGGAAATGGCCGAGTGGACGGCATCGACAGTGACTAGAAGTAAGAAGTTAGACATTCATAAGGAATTAATCCTTCATTGGTTAAGAGAATTTCCAGATTTAACTGCAGCTCAAGTGCAAGACTGGCTTAAAGAGAAATATCCTGAATTCAAAGTTGGGGAAAGTACGGTAAGAAGCTATGTAAGGTGTCTTCGAGAGGATTTTCAAATTCCAAAAGAATCAAGTACTAGGGATTATCAAGCAGTCCCTGATCCTCCAATGGGTGAACAAATCCAAGCAGACTTTGGATTTAAAACGGTAAAGAACCGATTTGGTAAACCAGTTAAGTTAGTTTTTATTGTATTTGTCTTAGCACATTCCAGATACAAATACGTCGAATATCAAAATCGCCCTTTCACGACAAAGGATGTAATTTCAGCTCATAGGAATGCATTTAAGGAATTTGGGGGTGTTTCAAAAGAGATCTTGTATGACCAGGATCGACTAATTGTTGTATCTGAGAACGAGGGGGATATTTTACTCACCGAAGAGTTTCAACAATTTGTAAATGAAATTAAATTTGAAGTTAAACTCTGTAGAAAAGCTGATCCAGAAAGTAAAGGGAAAGTAGAAAATGCGGTTAAGTTTATCAAGAATAACTTCATTAATAATAGAATTTTTCATAACATTGATTCCTGGAACGAGCAGTCTCAGAAATGGTTAAAAAGAACAGGTAATGGCAAAATTCATAACGGCACAAAAAGAAGACCCGCCGATGTGTTTCTCCTCGAAAAGCAACACATGCGACAGGTCAACTCGCTAAATCATATTCACAAAACTAGTATAACAAGAAGTGTTCGAAAGGACAATACAATCCTATATCTCTCGAACAGATACTCTGTTCCGTTAGGAACATTTCAAAAGTATCCAGAAGTCCTTTATTATGTGACCGATGATAATAGGCTAGTAATCTATGTCCAGGAGTCAGGGGAAATACTGGCAACACATTGCATTAGCCCTGATAAAGGAAAACTCATTCAAAATAGATCCCATCAACGGGATAGATCGAAGGGAATAAAAGAGCTTATTGAAGTTGTTAGTGAACATTTTACAAATAAATCACAAGCTACTAAGTACCTGAATGAGTTACGAAATAGGTATCCTCGTTATATACGAGACCAGTTAAGCTTAATAAAAAAATGCATCGAATTAGGCTCATTAGAAGTAATAGATGAGGCACTAGCACTCTGTATGGAGAGGCAACTCTTTAGTGCGAATGACTTTCAAGATGTTGTATCCCTCTTTAAACGACAACGCCAAGTGAACAGTACAATCGCCAGCGATCAACAGATTGATACAGATTATAACGACATCGCTGAGTTAACACTAACAGATACTGAGGCAAACCAGCGTCCATTGGAAGATTATTACACTATCATGGAGAGTACAAAATGAAGCAGATAAAATATCTTCAAGATTCCCTCATTTCACTTCGGTTGGTGGAAACATCAAAAAAGCTCCCTTCTCTTCTCGAAGAAGCTGAAAAGGAGCAGCTTAGTTATATTGCTTTCCTGAACAATGTAGTGGAGTACGAGCGAAAAATGAGAGACGAGAAAAATATGGAAAAACGATTGAAACTCGCAGCATTCCCATGTATTACTCCGTTGGAGCAATTTAATTTAGATGAACAAGAATCCCTAAGCTTAAAACAGTTTAATCAATTAAAAGAATTAGCTTGGATTGAGCAGTTATTTAATCTTATTCTATTGGGACCGCCAGGTGTGGGAAAAACGCATATGGCGGTTGGCTTAGGATTAGAAGCGATTAAACGAGGTTACAAGGTCTCCTTTATAGCAATGGGAGACTTGGTTCATACCTTGAAAACTATGGACATTACGAGAAAATCCCAAACAAGGATTAAGAGAATTAAAGAATCACAATTAGTCATTATTGATGATTTGATGTACGCAGCGATGGATCCAAGGGAAGCTAATTTGTTTTTCCAATTGGTTAATGACCTGTATAACAATTCATCGATAATCCTTACTTCCAATCGCTCTCCAAAAGAGTGGACCGAACTACTGGGAGATGTAGGGGTAGCGACAGCTATATTGGATCGGCTCATCCATCGAGCAGAAATCGTTCATTTTAACGATTCAAGTTATAGGATGAAACATCGCGAGACAATTTTTAAAGAAGAAAGTGTTCAAAATTAATAAGCAAAATTGTTCAAATGTACTTGACGCTTACAACAATTCTTTCAATATATTCAATTTCCATTGGTTCCGCCAAAACCACTTCCACTTCTTCATCATTTTCAAAAATACAAATTGCTTGATTAGAATCTAATTTAAAATCTTCTATACTGTGTTCGTCATAGCAGTAATAGTCGTACAGCCCAGCAAATTCTTCCTCAAGATGACTTAAAAATTCTGGTGAAAAAGTACCCTTTAATAATTCTATATCTTTTTTCCCCTTTTTCAATTTCATGGCATTTTCCACCCTTTCTTACCCAGAACAGTATCGACTACTAAACAAGTAGCAATTCCTAAAAGAGTGCCGCTAACAAAATACATCATTCTTGGTTCCTCCTCTAATTTTTTAATGTTTCTTTGACCAAAATATAGATTGAGACACCAAACAAAAATCCCGCTTTAAACAAATCTACTGGTGAAATAACCATCACCCCCCTTCAAGTTAAATTGCAAAGCAAATATAAAAAGGGGAAGAGAAATCATCATCTGACGATTCCTCTTCCCCTTTTCTTGAAAAGTGCCTTACTACTTCGTTATTTAATTGTAATTGGATTGATTCAATTTCTCTATCCTCTCCAATTGTTATCTGCTTGATTAATAGATTAAGAAGCTGTTTTTTCTGTTCAGTCGTAATACATTTCTTATAACTTGATACAAAGTTTTTCATTATCTCACTAACCATACCAAAAGTAACTTCTTTTTGAATACCATTCCCTAATTCCAATTCCAGTGGAGTTAATCTATCTTCCATTAATCGTTTTTCTTCGTTTAGTTTATCAAGACGCTCTGATAGTTCACCTTTTTCAATTAAACCATCTTCATATAATCCAAAGACTTTATCCCTTTTAGATTGAATTGAACTAAGTGACTTTTTTAATGTTTCAAATTCCTTTAAAAGGGGAGCAGCCTTTTTGGAACTACCATTATTGATTTTTATGACAACATCCCTGATAAGCTTATCACTTCTTGCAAGACTCGCTACTTTGTCTAGTATTTCATTACCTCCCTGGGATGAACTATACTGACATTCAGGCTTCCAATTATGACAAACATTGATTGATACTGGCTGATTCTTCGTGTCGAGTGAAGCAACGATGAAATACTCCCGGTCTTTGTCCTCTAGAAAGAGTTTCATTAATTTAAATGCATCTTCTGGCGACCTCACTGAACGTTCCTTATAAAGTAGGCTTGACTCTTTAACCAATTTCAATGAAACTATTTTAATTCTCTTTGATGGTCGTTTCATCTAAGTTCCTCCCAATAAAAATTAAACCTCAATCCCTTTTATTGAATTGAGGTTTTTCTCATAAAAATAATATATATTCAAATTCTGTTTTATTACGAGTACTGACATCTCACTTTAACTCGATTAAAGTTCGAATTATATTCGGATCCGTTTTGATAATCCTTTAATAACACTGACGTATTTAATTAAGAACTATTTGATGTTAATCAAATATAAATTATTTGTGATTATCTCTATAACCATCATCGTCATATCACATATCAATCCTGGTTCTTGACCTCTTTACTATTTTACTGGTACCTTTTAATATAAATAATATTAAGAAGATAGTCATTTCAGTGACTGTATATTAAGGAGCTATTCCATTGGTTAATAGTAAAATGTCTAATGAACAGCTAGTATATAATTATAATAAAAGTAAATCAGAAAGTATTCTGGAGGAGATTCTCCAAAAGAACAAACCTTTTGTTATCAAGGTAGCTCGTACTTGTATGCCTAAAGAACGAAATGATTTGAACTATGATGACCTTATTCAGGTTGGATTTACTGCACTAATTGACGCAGTAAAGGGGTTTAATACCGAGCAATCGTATTCCAAATTTCTAAGTTACGCAAGTAATTTAATTATTTGGCGTATAAAAAGGGAGATTGGGAAAGTTTATAACCAATCAAATGGAATGGGTATCAATACCGTACACGATATTTTTAAGATGAACAAAACAAAGGAATTTCTAACACTTCAAACAGGAAAAGAACCGAGTAATGAGGAATTAGCTGAAAAATTAAGTATCCCTCTAACTAAACTAGAACTATTATTAAAAAAGGAAAGTAATCTGAAATCATTATCTTTGAATCAATCACTTGATAAAAATAATGATGAAGGCGATTTAAACCTCATAGGTTTAATTGAATCAAATTCATTGGAAAATTATTCAGATTGTATTGATTTGAAATTAGATATGCAAAATTCAATAAAGTCTCTTACAAAAAACGAAAAAAAGTATATAAATCTGTTTTTAAAGGATTATGACAACAGTCAGATAGCACGACAATTAAATGTATCTAAGCGAAGAATTTATCAAATAAGCAAGAGTGCATTTCAGAAGTTAAGACCCCAATTAGAGGATTATGACACTTTTTAAATATAGAACTTTGATTGATACAAAAAATAGTAAAAGCACACTTTAGTTATGCTTTCATTAAGCTAGCACTGTTATCATCTTCTATAATACATGAAGTTGAATAGTGGAGCATAACTCCGTTCTCATATATGAATTTGTGTTCTAATCCATATTCTTCATCTAACACTTTTGGTAAATACATTTGCAGATTACTAACAATTCCTTTATTACTCTGGTCCAAAATCCAATCAATTCTTCTCCAATCAAGTATTCCTTCCTCCATTTTTTTAGGAGTGACTAGATTAATCCCTTCAGGAATATCAGCGATAAATACATACATACCAGAATTTCCTCGATTACTTTCCCAAGTGACGTTTCCGACATATTCAACCTTTTTTAGTTCGATACCTGTTTCTTCAAATGTTTCTCTTATTACCCCATCATATGGGGATTCACCGTAATTAATTTTTCCCCCGACACCATTCCACAATCCCATATTGGGATTTTTTTCCCTATTTAGAAGTAGAATTTCATTGTCCTTTTTTATAAAGCAAATTGTATATTTTAACATGATAAACTCCTTATGTAATTATTGCCCATGTCCATAAATTTTTCGAACTATAAACTTTAATATATTATTGATTTGTATAGTTCATTTATATTTTTATAGTTTTTTATATAATTTCGATTAACTATTTCCCATAAATAAAGCGATGCAATTGTATTATAAGGTGACCAAAGCTCTCTATAAAATTCCCAACTAATATCTTCATTTCTGATTTGATATAGCCATGCTATAGCATTTCTTATACTGACATCCCCTGAGGATAGAACATTTTCTCTTCCTATGGAGAATATTAAAAACATTTCAGCAGTCCATATTCCAATTCCCTTTACTTGAGTAAGCATTCTTATCACGGTTTCATCATCTTGAGAGTCAAGTTCATCCAAGCACAATTCCCCTGATAATACTTTTTCTGTCAAATCTCTTATGTAGTTGTTTTTTTGCCTTGAAACACCACAACTACTTAATTCAATGTCGGTCATTGTACTAATAGTTACAGGAGTTATAGTTTTACACTGATTAATAACCCTAGATATTATTGTATTAGCTGCACTAAGAGATAATTGTTGTCCAATAATCTTTTTAACCAATGCTTCATAATAACCCTCTTGGAGATTTAGACTATATGAGCCAATAACTTTTATCAACTTACATAAGTTTTCATCAGCATTACAAAGATAATTAGTATATTTATCTCCAACGTTAATTACTAATTTATTATTCACTTTATCAAACCCCTCTTTTGAGAATTTACCAATAGATTTTTTTTTCTGTACGTATTTAAGAAACATTAGAGCAAAAATAAAAGGGAACAGGAGGTATCGGATCCGTTGGAGAACAATAACTTTAATTACCTTACAAAAAGTCAAAGAGCTAGTATTAAAAACTACTAGCCCTAACCAAACTTTATTAATTAAGCTAACTCAAACTCAAGTTGAGTCTCTATCTCATCAGCTTGCTCAACAGCTTGCTCATCAGTTGTCTCAATTATATTTTCTCTAATTCTTTCTGGAATATCTTCATCATTTCCTTCATAAACAAAGCCTTCTTTAACTACTAACGCTTCACTGATTTCATTTCTTAATTCTTCTGTTGGTCCCATATGATAAAAGTGTGCTTGAGTAACAACTTCTCCTGCCCAAAGGTTTAAATAATCATTAGTTCTATGTGCACTACTTGCCCACATTGACAATGCATACCCAGCTTCTGACTCTTGAGTAATTATTGCAAGGTCATTTGCTTCTTCCTCAGTCCACTGATTATAGTAATCAGCATGACGACCAATATAAGGAGGGTCAAGGTAAATAAAGTCGTTTGCATTTAAATTTGAAATTGTATCTCTCCAATCTTGGTGTACGAAGGTCCAGTCTTTACCCTCCATAATTGAAGCAACCCAAGCTACTTGATTTGCAATTTTTGTTATATATGCCTGTCTAAATCTTTCAGGTTTTTTACAAAAAGGAACATTAAATCCTCCTCTTCTGTTAAACCTCATTACTCCATTAAAACAAGCTCTTGATAAGAATAGGAAGTCTAAAGAATTAGGATTTTCATTGAATCTTCTCCGTACCTCGTAATAATAACTATCTTTGCTGGTATCTGTTTGACTTAACAGTTCTCCTTGTTCTTGAAGATATGTTCTAACAATTTCAGGAGTTAAAGAACCATTCTGAATATCTCTGTAAAAATTAATAATATGTGGATTACTATCTGCTATTAGTGCTCTTTCAGGTTGTACATTAAATAAAACAACTCCTGAACCCAAGAATGGTTCAACCCATCTACCTTCTCCATTCCATGATATATTTCTAGTTATAAAATTAATTAATTTTGTCTTAATCCCTTGGCACTTAATTGGTGGAACTTTTACATGATTTATTTGTAAAGGTAGCATTATATTCTCCTTTTTATGGTAATATATTCATTGACATATTATTAATTCGAGGTGATAAAATGGCAGGAACATTAAACCAACTTAATTTTATTGAAGAATTCTACAAAAAGGTAGCAGAATTAAATATTGACTGGAATGTAAAAGGACTAATTGGTAATAACTCTAAGGTCTATGCTATTGGCAGTGATTCCAAACTTTTAGGTAGAATATTTGAAATTATCTCTGCTCCGGTGATAAAGATAATAGCTGAAGAACACGGTTATATCGTAAGAATTCCAGAAAAACAAAATACCTATCCTGATTTTACCCTAATGAAAAGCGAAAATGATACTGAAAAAATTGCCATCGATGTTAAAACCACTTATAAAGAAGGTAATAAAAGACTTGGATACACTCTTGGCTCTTTTACGTCTTACCTTCGTAATAATACAAAAAATATTGAATTTCCTTATAATCAGTACAAAGAGCATTATGTAATTGGATTTATTTATGAACGTAACAATGCAGCTGAAGAGGGCCAGATTACAACCTATGATGAAATTTCAACTCTTGATGCGCCCTATTCCAATGTAGAGTTTTTTGTACAAAAGAAAATTAATATAACAGGACAAAAGAAAGGTAGTGGTAATACAGATAATATTGGTTCAATATCTGTTAGAAGTCTTGATGAATTAAAAAACGCAAATGGACCTTTTGCCAGCTTACCTGAAAGCCTTTATCTTCACTATTGGAGAAACTACCCTAAGTATACTCAAAGCAATAAACATTACATTGATTTAGCATCTTATTTCGAATGGTTAGAAAAGATTATTGAAGAGGAAAGGGACCCTACACTAGTCGCTGAAGCACAGGAAGTTTATCAATATAAAAAAGGTTATCAGGATTGGGAAGACAAACACTAAATATTAATAACCAAGGACAGATTCTTTTAGAAACTGTCCTTTTTAAATGGTAATTTCAAGTTTTCCCCTTCAAAACCGACCTTTAGTTCCCATCCATAGAGATTCGTTAAAGTTTATCCTCGATTCGTTGCAGTGTTTTTAAAATTTCAATAAGTGTATCTTCAATTTTATTTTTATTTTGTATAGGGTCAGCAATAAGTATATTTGAAGAATTCCGAGTTTGATTTGGGATACTCTGCAAGCCCACACTAAAAGCCATGTCCCAAGTAGTATGATTTCTCTTTTTATTTACCCTTATTTCTTCAAACAATTTAACATGTTCCTCTGAAAACTGTTGCCGATTTCCTATTAAGCCTTGTTTTCTTAAGTACTTTTTAAAAAGGCGTACGTTCCCAATTTTATCGTTTACTATCTTCATAAATTCTTCATCAGTATACTTATAAATAGTTTCATCCTCCCATGCAACATCAATAAAACTTATGTTGCGTTTTATTGATGTTATTATAAGTTTAATATACCATTTATTAATGGTCAATAATTAAATCAAACATTTGTTCCCCGAATTTCAGAATACAAAAAAGAGCAGTCCTAAAAAGGCTACTCTTCAAAAAACCTCATTTACTTATGATAAGGCTCACCGCGATTAATCCGAAAGGCTCGATAAATCTGCTCGACGAGGATGAGCCTCATCAATTGGTGGGGGAAGGTCATCCGTGAAAAGGAAAGTTGTTCATTCGATCGTTTAATCACTTCCTCACTCAACCCCAGCGATCCGCCAATCACGAAGGCGATTTTACTTTTTCCATAGGTTGCAAGTTTATCTAGTGAATCCGCTAGTTCTTCGGATGATCCTAACTTACCTTGAATCGCTAGTGCAATGACATATGTATCTTGGCTAATCTTTGCCAAAATTCGTTCGCCTTCTTTTTGCTTTACTTGGACCATTTCTAACTCACTTAATACTTCTGGTGCTTTTTCATCAGGAACTTCAATCACGTCGACCTTTGCATAAGCCGTCAGCCGTTTTAGATATTCCTCAATACCCTGCTTTAAATATTTCTCTTTTAATTTGCCAACCGTAATAATCGAGATATTCACAATCCACAGCCCTTTTCACTTTATTACAAACAGTTTACAAACAAGATATCCACAGAAGTTATCCACATATTCACATTTTTTATCCACATCTTGTATGGAATCACTTGTTCGCCACAACATATGTAGCTTGATTTTGACAATATTCACAGTGTGTTGATAAGTTATCCCCATCTATTTTCGACAAAACTGGAAATGTCTCAAATTCATCCACAATATCATCTAAGGCAATATCCACATGTTCCTCACAGCTATAAATCATTTTCATCCGTCAACCTTTCTTACAGTTATTATTTACTTTTATTGTTTGCACGATAATCGACTGTCATACAAGATCCCTCAATAACTTATACATAATACCACAATTAAAAACAGGAAAGTGACTAGTTCACCTTCCTGTTTTTTATCAAACATTATTGAGTTGTATCAGCTGATAAAGTTAGAGTCGTTTGCTTCAACTTTCCATCGCGGTAAAATTTAATCTTCAATTGCTCACCGATTTTCTTTTTCTGGTACAAATGTTTCCGAAGATCAATGACATCATTTATTTTTTCCCCATCCATCTCAACAATGACATCTAATTCTTGTAAACCGGCTTGCGCCGCTGGCGAATTCGGTACCACTTGTCTTAAGGCGACTCCATAATTGATATTTCGAGGCAATTTCAATGCTTCTTCTTGGTAGTAGGCAGGAATTTCAGAGACTGACTTTAAATCAACACCCATGTATGGACGCTTAACAGATCCAAACCTTTCAAGGTCATCAATGATCGGCCGTGCCGAGTTAATCGGAATCGATAAACCAATTCCTTCTACAGCATTTTGGGCAATCTTCATGGAGTTAATTCCAACAAGCTGGCCCGCAATATTAATCAGTGCCCCGCCGCTATTACCAGGATTGATTGCTGCATCTGTTTGCAGTACTTCTGCATTCCAGTCAATGATCCCATCTTGATTAATATCAACAGGAATCGTCCGCTTTAGTCCAGAGATAATACCTTGGGTGACTGACCCTGAGAAGGTCGCACCAAGTGGATTTCCGATGGCAATGACCGGTTCACCTATTTTTAAACGATCGGAATCACCAAATTCAGCTACCTTTTTAATCTTGGCCGCATCAACCTCAAGTACTGCTAAATCGGTCCATACATCACTGCCGAGCAGTTTAGCAGGAATTTTTGTCCCATCACTAAAGCTTACCTCTAGCTTTGCTGCTCCTTCAACTACATGGTGATTCGTCACAACGTAAGCCTTTCCTCCTGCTTTCTTGTAGACCACACCTGAGCCCGTTCCGGCTGCTTCTTCTTGTGTAGGCGCTTCTTCATCAGACCAAAAGTTTGATGACTGGATATTATTAATTCCGACAACGGCATCGGCAGCCTTATCAACTGCTTTCGTAGTGTTTGTGTTCACATCATAGGAAATCTGTTTTTGAGTGAAATTCTGATTCTGATTATTATTATTGGTCGTTGATTCTACAGCATTGTTTTGATTTGTTTCAATTTGATAGGGAAGAATTCCACGATTTGATAGGGCAGGGATAGAAATAACAACTAGAATGGCTCCAAGGATGGCCCCAACGATACTGGCAAGGAAAACCCCGCCTCTATTTCCTTTCCGTTCCCTGAAGCGGTTTTGTGAATGATCATCATAATAACCCACTTTACACCATTCCTCACTTTCCGAAAGATTCCTACCGTTTATTTTGGCTTATAATTACAATTATACTCGCTCTTCTTTAAATTACTAATTAATTACTATGTATTAATAAAAACTTACTACTTTGTTCATAATTTTTTAATAAATCGGCTGTGTTGAACTAGTCTGTTGATTTCCGTTCCAGGATTCTTGCACCTTCTGCTCCAATCAACATGGTGCCATAAAAAAACGAAGTACCTGTCATAAGGTACCTCGTTTTTTTAACTAGATTACACAGCTGTTAATGCTGTTGGGATTTTCGGGTCTGTGTCGTAGAGTCCGAATTGTTCACCGACAATCAGCCCTCGCTCTTGAAGGGTTTGGGAAACTGCCATTTTGGCTAAGTCCTTCATGTTATTGTCCATGCTTAAATGGGCAAGATAAATTCGCTTGGTTTGATCGCCAATGACATCACTCATTGCTAAAGCTGCATCCTCATTAGAAACATGGCCGACATCACTTAATATCCTGCGTTTAATATTCCATGGATATCTGCCCATCCGTAGCATCTGCACATCATGGTTGGATTCAAAAATATAAACATCGGCATTCGAAATGGTGCCCTTCATTCGGTCGCTAACATATCCTGTGTCCGTGATAAGAACGAGTTTTTTCCCAGAATGGTGGAATACGTAAAACATAGGCTCCGCCGCATCATGGGAAACCCCGAATGACTCAATATCAACAGAACCAAAACTCTTCACTGTTTCCATATTAAAAACAAATTTTTGTTCCGTTGGAATGGCACCGACTGAACTTTCCATGGCCCGCCATGTTTTTTCATTCGCATACACAGGCAAATGGTATTTACGAGCAAGAATCCCAATCCCTTTAATATGGTCACTGTGTTCATGCGTTACAAATATTCCGGAAAGCTTACTAATATCGCGATCGATTTGTCCAAAAAGTGCCTCCATTTGCTTGCCGCTAAATCCCGCATCCACAAGAAACGAATGCTCATCAGACTCTACATATAGAGCGTTTCCTGTACTGCCGCTTGCAAGAATGCTATAACTTAAAGACATACAATTTCACTCCACTTTACTTTTTTCATCGCTATTAAATTGAATAATCTGCCCTTCAAATGCGTTCACAAATAGACTCTCCTTGCCATTGACCTCAAAGCGCCATGTGGGCGCTAATACTTGGGAAGCTGCCAACTGAATGAGTGTGGAATAGCCAAGTTCAATCGTGGTGATATTGCTCTTCGACTTCAACATCCCCTTCTGATGTAAGGTTTCAATCGCCTTTAACGGCGCCAAAATCTCTTCCTTGGCCGTTAACTTTTCCATCTCCACCAGGTAGGTTTGATCATAGGAGACAATTTGGTTCTTATCACCAATTTTAAATGTAATCATCCCATTTATATTTTTAAATAAAGGGACACCGTCTGACGTCTGGTAGTAGGTGATGGATTGTTCCTTGTCACTTTTCTCGCCAAATTGATAATCCTCACCAAAAAGGACATTGTCATTCATAAAAGTAGATAACTCAGCGGGTTCAAACTTTGCCTTGATTTTAATCGGCTTTTCTAGTGTGACATGGAGCGTGGTCGTTCCTATACCCCTTATGTCCTCAGATTTTCCTTTCAGCTTATCCGTATCAACTTGAGTAAACACCTTGGGCTTGGCACTAAGATACTGGGCTTTAATCGGATCCTTAGGAAAGTCTTTATACGTGATTTCGTCTGCTTTTAACTTTTCTTCAAATGAGGCCTCAGAAATGACTTCATATTTATTAGCATCACGTATTTTCATGAATTGATATAAGAGATACACATCTAAGATTAAGAAAGTGATAATAAAAATAGTTTTTATCTTACTCCAATCCATGCTGTGATCCTCCTAGGTCTTCCATCGTAATCTGTCCCCATGATTTATCATAGCGATAGAACCAGGCGGGTTCTAAGACAATTAGTTTATTCTCCTTTGAATCCCGTTCCATCCGATAGCCTAAGATCATATCCTCAAGCAGGCTCGGCTTAAAATTCTTTTTGTTTTGTAAAAATTTCAAAGCATCATGTCCTGAAGGACGGGTCACCTTTACCATCTCTGTGGTTAAAGGGAGCTCTAAGGCTATGTTTGGGCGAATATACTTATTGATCTCATCGCGTCCCCAAACCTCACTAATTTCAGTCATGCCATTTCCATTAAAGACAGGGTAGCCTTCCATACTATATAAGCGGAAGGTGACAGTATGGGTATATTCATTTTTATCAACATAGCGATAAGGGTCTGTCCAACCTCCATGTTGATTGACAAAATCAATGCTTCGTTTCACTAACTCATAAGAAGTGTTGATAAAGTTCTCTTCTACAGTCGGATTGACGTACCTGAGGAGATTACTTTCAAAATTCACCGTCATTTTACTAGAATCGTTTGTGTACTCCTCACCTGATGGGACAAAACTCTTTTGGACAAAACTAGGGTCGCTAAAAAGCGCTTCTTTGAATTCTTCAGAATCAAGGGTAACAGGCAAATATTTATAGGTCATCATCTCTGTGACCGCCTCGGGCAGGAAAATAGTCCGTTTTTCAGATGCTTGATAAGCAAAATAACGCGGATATTTTGCTGCCTTCAAATAAAAATTACGGTTAAACTCATTTAAATTTGCAGAAGAGATGTGACTAATATAAACTTGTTCGCTCTCGGTGGAAACAAAATAGACAATCCCATTTTCCTTTGCGGAATTCTCTGTATTAATAATGATTCGATTGAAGTTGAAGGCAGGTATCTTTTTTCCTTCAATATTTAATACACTGCGATATAACTCAATCGGGACATCACCTGGAAAAATAATTTCCGTTTTACCTCTGTCATGGATTAATTCCTTGATGTCTTTGACCTCATTCGTATACTTTTTCACATCAAAGAAAGTCCAACTGCTGAGTTCCTTAATCACCTTGTCCATTTCATCTGTGTTTTTGGTCCCGTAATGCTTGCCTTTGAAATGGTAAAGAAGCTGGTCAGGTCTGACAATTTTTTGAACCCCTTGTTTTTCACTTAACGAGACCTCTTTTACATAGTCGTTGCTTTTCATCGTTTCATAATTCGGTTGGTACGTCCAAAGGTTCCAAGTTAGCAAAATACTGACCATAACTAGTACGATTAGAATTCCTGATTTAATATTCTCGTATCTCATGACCATTCATCCTCTTCAGAACGTTCATATGGGAGTGAAAAGGAGATTCTTGTTCCCTTTCCTTCCTCACTTGTTGCCCAGATTGCCCCGCCATGAGCATTGACCATTTCCTTAGCAATCGCCAAACCTAGGCCTGTGCCGCCTAATTTCCGCGTTCTCGCTTTATCCACACGATAAAAACGGTCAAAGATATTTTTAATATTCTCTTTTGGAATTCCAACCCCTTGGTCTGAAATGCTCACAATAATTTTATCGTCCATCTCTTTCATCGAAAAAGTGACTTGGCCGCCTTCTGGCGAGTACTTTAACGCATTGGAAATAATATTGTATAAAACCTGTGTCATTTTATCTTCATCCACTTCAACAAAGATCGCATGCTTTGGCAGCTTTCGCTTAAAGGTAACATTTTGCTCCTTTGCCATTTCAAACCTGTCAATAATGCGGTCAAAGAAATCAACAAAGTTAACCCACTCAATCGTCAATCGATAATCCGTACTATCCATTTTTGAAAGCTGGAGCAGGTCATTCACTAGACGAATCATTCGTTCTGTTTCAGTCCGCGTCACTTCTAAAAAGTTCGGAGCAATCTCCTCATCCCGCCAGGCTCCATCTGCGAGCGCCTCTAAGTAACTCCTCATCGTTGTCAGCGGTGTCCGCAGCTCATGGGATACATTGGCGACAAACTCTCTCCGTTCCGCATCAATTTTTTCTTGGTCGGTAATATCATGCAGAACGGCAATTAAACCATTGACAAAGCCTGTCTCTTTTTGAATTACGGAGAAATTGGCACGCAGAAAATACCGTTCCTTTTTCGTACTATAATCTAAAATAATGGAATCCTTTTCTTCCAATAAGTCTTCAAAGGAATTCGTATCATCTAAATCTAATAACTCTACAATGGGCTGGGTCAGCACTGTTTCACGTGAAACATTCAGCATTTCCGCCGCCGGTTCATTAATTAAGATCACTCGGCCTTTACGGTCAGTGGCGATTACACCATCGGTCATATAGGACAAAACAGTGGAAAGCTTTCTTCGTTCCCCTTCTGTCATCGCCTGTGCTTCCTGCAGTTTCTTCGTTAAATTATTAAAGGTAATCGCCAGTGTCCCTATTTCATCATTGCCATAGACCTTAACTTTTCTTGAAAAATTCCCCTTGGTCATCGCGATCGCCTGCTTCTTCATATCAGCAATCGGCCTAGTGATCGTTTGTGCTAACAATATACCCAGCAATGCGGTAATAGATAGAGCAATCGCCGTACCCGTAGCAAAAATCTTATTGATTGTTTTCATTTGCTCAAAGACATTCTCAATTTTAGCTACCAAATAAATGGCACCGATAACCTTTTTCCCCGACTTAATTGGTGTTGAGAGGACCCATATCCGATGTCCTGTTTGTTTATCGATATTAATGGAACTTTGGTCCTCTTCTAAAACCATAGATTGCTTCACTTGAAGTTTAGTGGTTCGTTGACCAACCACTCCTTGGTTACTAGGATGGGAGGTCCCAAGGATTTTTAGGGAGCCATTTTCAACTACCTGAACTTCTGAAATATCACCTGCACCAAAATCCCTAAGGATTTTCTTGATATCTTCTTCGAGTGTTGGATCTTCAGGCGTTCTCTCCTTCTCCATTTCCTCGACAATATTATAGGCCAGCAATTCAACCCGCTGTTTTAACGATGTTTGGAAGTTGGTCCGTAAGGTTTCCTCCAACTGTTTGACAAAATAAACACCGATAATTTGCATCGCCACTAATATAAGGAGGACATAGATGATAACGAACTTTACGTGTATAGAGCGAAAGAAACCAACCTTCTTCATTCCTTTTACTCCTGTTCAGGATTGCGCAAATAGTATCCTACCCCGCGCCTGGTCACAATCCATGTTGGATGGCTAGGGCTGTCCTCAATTTTTTCCCGCAATCTTCTCACTGTTACATCGACTGTCCTGACGTCACCATAGTAATCGTAACCCCAAACGGTTTGTAAAAGGTGTTCCCTGGTCATTACTTGGCCGATATGTTTGGCTAAATAGAATAGCAATTCAAATTCACGGTGGGTCAACTCAATCGTTTCACCGCGCTTTGAAACAATGTAGGCATCAGGATGAATAGTCAGTGAACCTATCTCGATTTCATTCGTTTCAGATTCATCATCTGCCGGTGCCAGAATTTGTTGGTGACGACGTAAATTAGCCTTGACGCGTGCAATTAGTTCTCTAGTGCTAAACGGTTTCGTCACATAATCATCTGCACCCAACTCAAGTCCTAAGACTTTATCAATTTCAGAGTCCTTTGCCGTCAACATGATAATCGGCATTTCATACTTCTTACGGACTTCACGGCATACTTCCATCCCATCACGTAAGGGAAGCATAATATCTAAAAGGATTAAATCTGGCTGTATTTCTTCGACCAATTCAAGTGCTTCATTCCCATCATAAGCGCAATAAACAACGTATCCTTCTTTTTTCAAGTTAAACTGGAGAATATCAGCAATTGGTTTTTCATCATCCACAACAAGAATTTTCTTTTCCATACCATTGCTCCTTTTCAATTTTTCACTTTCATCTATTTAATAAAATAAGACTAGAAGTCATAACTATACTATTTTACTGTATCATGTTATTCACATAAATTCACCTATAACCAATTGGTAAGGCTGGAAGATTAAAAAGCGCAAGCGCCCGTTTAGCGGCGTATGGACTGGAGCACTCCAACCGAGATAAAGGAAACACGAAGAGCGCAAGCGATTCGATGTTGACTTATCGTAGGGCGGAGAGCGAAGTACACTAGCCGCTGGGCGCTTGAGCTGGATTCAGAGAACCACCTCCAATTTATTCTAGTTTTTTTATATCCATAATAAAAGCCTCTAGCATTAAGCTAGAGACTCATCTTTTATCTTAAATAAGAAAGTGGGTTTACCAAGCTGCCGTTTTTATAGACTTCAAAATGCAAGTGAACACCTGTAGCATCTCCTGTAGCTCCCATGATTCCAATGGCGGAACCCTTGGAAACTCTCTGACCTACCTTAACCTTAAGTGAAGACATATGGCCATATAGTGTGCGGTAGCCATTTCGATGGTCAATGATAATCTTATTACCATAACCGCCTCCCCAGCCCGCTGAAACAACCACGCCATTATCAGCTGCCTTGATCGTTCTGTTGCTTGGTCTAGCAATATCAATCCCTTTGTGCATTCTTCCCCATCTAGGACCTTGCTTACTTGAAATATATCCACCAACCGTTGGCCATGCAAAGGTGCCGTCACCGCGTGATGGAGTTACCTTTGTTCCTTTGATGAAAATCTCATTAACAGGCTGTTCAAGGATCGTTTCATTTTCCTCATCCTTGTTTACGGTTACACCATTTTGTTCGGAAATTTTATAGGTAACGGAGCGAGCACCGTTTTTACCTTCCTGTTTTACCTTTGTTTTTCCTTTTGACAGAGATTTGTCCTCAATTACATTCTTTTTATAAGGAATTTCTTCCTTTTTGTTTACTTCTTTATCAACCATTACTTCAATAAACGGTTTTGGAACGGTGATATTAATTTTCTTGCCAACCTTTAGGAGTGTATCTTTAGTAAGTCCAGGATTCACCTTTAGGATGTCAGCCATCTTCAAATGGTGATCTTGGGCAATGATTTCAAGTACATCGCCTTTTTGGATCGCATATTTCTTTTCTGTTAGCGTCCCTTTTTGTAAAAAGGTTACTGCCTCTTCGACTGACATAATTTTTTCTGGAGCCGTATTTTCATTTGAAAAAGAAACATTTTTAGAGAGTCGTACGTCTAATAAGCGAGACTCATTTTCTTTTAATGCCGGTAAGTTTGTATTATCTGAAGCTTTTCGGTCCTTTAGATCCGCTAATTGATCCTCAGGCACGTATTGATGAATCAGTTTCTTCATGACTTCTTCCGCTGTCTTTTGATTTTCTACATAAGCAATTGGTTTCCCGTCAATCACGATGGCAGACGCTTCTGTTTGAAGCTGGAAGATATTTCGGATGGTCTGAACTGTTTCTGTTTCCGTTTCAGCCGTTGGAAATACTTGATATGGAACGTCTTGAATTTGCTTCATAAAATCAGGATCATCGGCCTTTTCAGCTAAGATTTTATTCACCACATTTTTATCCGTAACATTACCTATATATGTACCTTCAAGGTAGACATGATAATCCTTCGATGTTTCTGATGAATCAGCAAATGCAACTGGACCATTACTAAAGGCAATCAGTGATGATGCCATGGTAGTCACCATTGTCGTTTTCAGTAAAAACTTTTTTGTTTGTGATATTTTATCTAAAAAAAACATTTTTCCTCCCTAAACCACGGTAAAACCCTCTTAATCTATTTTTTTGCAATTAAAGAATTTCCCAGAATTTTAGACCTTCTTCACTTTATCATAACTTTTTGTAAATAGATTAATAGTCTTTATACTGTAACAAAACTGTATAATTGCTGACATTTTCAGCAGGGGGGAATTGGTCCTTTTGGTAAAAGGAGGTAGTAGGAGCATAAAAAAAAGAAGCCTGCATTTGCAAGCTTCCTTTTTTTATGGCTCAGGACGGAATCGAACCGCCGACACAAGGATTTTCAGTCCTTTGCTCTACCGACTGAGCTACTGAGCCACTTATATGGCGGTCTGGACGGGACTCGAACCCGCGACCTCCTGCGTGACAGGCAGGCATTCTAACCAACTGAACTACCAGACCAATATTAAATTGATTGTCAACAAGGAGACCGTCCTTGCCAGCCATTTGCTGACAACCAAAAGCCATGACCCCTACGGGATTCGAACCCGTGTTACCTCCGTGAAAGGGAGGTGTCTTAACCACTTGACCAAGGGGCCATATATTGAAAGTTATTTTGCTAAAGCAAAAAACTATGGTGAGCCATGAAGGACTCGAACCTTCGACCCTCTGATTAAAAGTCAGATGCTCTACCAACTGAGCTAATGGCTCGTACTAAAATAATTCCCTAAACCAATATTCCATCGGATGCCCACGCCTCAGAAAGCTTATTCAAGCAGCAACTCGGCGTGTGCCCTGAAGCTGTTTCAAAGTAGCTTATTCGATCGTGCTCTACCAACTGAGCTAATGGCTCGTACTTGTTTTAATTTGTCGTATCGTGACGACGCTTTTTATAATAGCACGGACTTTGGACTAAAGGCAATACTTTTTTCAAAAAACTTTTATAAAAAGTTTGAAGCCCTCAAAATGAGGGCTTCATTCGGTATGTTCAAAATTATATTTGTCTAGCTACAGCGCCTAGGGACTCGGGGTCATAAGCCAAACCGACCTGAAGGTTAAAAGGCAACCTTCACGCCGGCTAGTCTTATGCCTGTCGTCCCTGGACAGGCGCTTCCGCTTTTATATTTGTCTCCAAGGGCTGCGAACTACATTTGTTTGATTACGATCTGGTCCGACTGAGAACGTTGTTAATGGAATTCCAGTTAACTGGGTCACTCGTTCTACATAATGACGGGCATTTACAGGCAGCTCGTCTAAAGTTTTAACGCCTGTAATATCCTCTGTCCAGCCTGGAAGCTCTTCATAAACAGGTTCACACTGCGCTAATATCTTCAAGCTTGCTGGGTATTCCGTAATAAGCTCACCATTGTAGCTATACGCAGTACAGATCTTTAATGTTTCAATTCCAGTTAAAACATCAATGGAATTAAGTGATAAGTCGGTTAATCCGCTCACACGGCGGGCATGGCGTACAACGACACTGTCAAACCAGCCAACGCGGCGAGGGCGGCCGGTTGTTGTTCCATATTCACGTCCAACTTCACGGATTTGATGACCAATTTCATCATTTAATTCTGTCGGGAATGGACCGTCACCTACACGAGAAGTGTAAGCCTTGCACACTCCAACTACATGGGTAATCTTAGATGGACCCACTCCTGAGCCAATTGTAACACCGCCGGCTACCGGATTAGATGAGGTTACAAATGGGTAGGTACCCTGGTCAATATCCAGCATAACCCCTTGAGCCCCTTCAAAAAGAACTCGTTTGCCTTCATCCAGTGCATCATTCAAGACCACGGATGTATCACAAACATACTGTTTTACTTGTTGACCATATTCATAATATTCGTCAAGGATTTCTTCTTTCGTAAATCCTGTTGTTTCATAAATACGTTCAAACAAACGATTTTTCTCTTCCAAATTACGTTCCAGCTTTTCTTCAAACACATCGCGTTCAAGCAGGTCAGCAATTCGAATGCCTACGCGCGCTGCTTTATCCATGTAAGCTGGTCCAATTCCTTTTTTGGTTGTACCAATTTTATTCGCACCCTTACTTTCTTCTTCAACAGCATCAAGTTTTAGGTGATAAGGAAGAATGACATGAGCACGATTACTAATACGAAGATTATCGGTTGTAATCCCTTTTTCATGTAAATAAGCAAGTTCTGCAACAAGTGCTTTAGGATCAACAACCATTCCATTTCCGATGACACAAATTTTTTCTTTATAAAAAATTCCAGATGGAATTAGGTGCAATTTGTACGTTTCTCCGTTGAACTTTATGGTGTGGCCTGCATTATTTCCTCCCTGATAACGGGCGATTGCTTCGGCATTTTCAGAAAGGAAATCTGTGATTTTCCCCTTACCTTCATCTCCCCATTGAGTTCCAACAACTACTACTGATGACATATAAGGCACCTCCAAATTAAATACGCTTTACTATTTTCCATAGACCATTTTACCAATTTTTATTACTAAAAGCAAACCAAACACGAACATTTATATTAAAATGTTATATTACGTTCGTAAAATATTAATTTACGAATCTACCTTGTTAGTTTTATAGTTTTTCCATAAAATAGAATTATAGTTTTACTAAAATAATGAAAAGGATGTGGAATATGCTATTTAAATCTCGTCTGGAATTGTTGGAAATTACTCTGTTGCGATCATTAAATGCCCGAATGCGTTTATCCCATAAGGATGTTAGTAACTATACAAGACTCAGAAAGGGATTTGAAGGTGAGCAAAAGAGTGATCTATGGTTGGAGGGGCTCTCAGAGGAGTGGCTCGTCATCCATGATTTATTACTGGAATATAACAATTCTAAATTCCAAATTGATACGTTACTTATATCCCACGATAAAATTTACCCTTTGGATATCAAAAATTTTGAAGGCGACTACTTTGTCGAAGCCGAAAAATGGTATACGAGTGCTAAAAAAGATATGAAGAATCCTATACACCAACAGGATCGTTGTGTCGTCTTACTTCGTTCCTTACTCCGCGATCTTGGCTATCAATATCCACTTGAGCCCTATCTTATCTTCATTAACTCCGAATTTCATTTATATATAACCACTATTAATCCATCTCTTGTTTTCCACTCACAATTGAACCGTTTTTTGAAAAAGCTCGATGCAAGATCTGTAAAACTGAATAAAGGACACTACAAGTTAGCTAAACAATTAGTTGCCCTCCATATGGTAGAGTCACCCTATCCGAACTTACCGGCCTACCAATATGAAGATTTGAAAAAAGGAATCCTTTGTCCAAAATGTTACTCCTTTTTTTCTGAAATTCACGGTTCAATATTGGTCTGTGGAAATTGCGGCTGCAAAGAGGAGGTGGAGTCAGCGGTGTTAAGGAGTGTCACAGAATTGGTGCTTCTTTTTCCTGGTTACAAGATTACCACAAAGATTGTTTGTGACTGGTGTGAGATTGTGAAATCGGAGAAGACTATTAGGAGGATACTGGGGAAGCATTATAAACTACATAGTAATGGCAGGTCTTCTTATTATAGTAAATCTTAATTATTCAACCCTTTTTACTATTCATTACCGTTGACTCGTTTTTACACCTGGGACGGGAACGATTAGGCCCTATTTGTTACCGTTGACTTTCTCTTTCTTCTCCGATGGGCACGATTAGACCCTATTCGTTACCGTTGACTTTCTTTTTGCTCTCCGACGGGCACGATTAGACTCTATTCGTTACCATAGTAGCTCTTTTTCAAACCCGTCGGGCACAATTAGGCCTCCTGAGCACAACCCATCATCCACCCAACGCAAACAAAAAAAAGGCTAGCCAAACTAATTTGGCTAGCCACTACGCTCCTGGAGCATCATCATACCGTGTCTCGAGGTTGACGAACTTATTGTATTCTTTTACAAACGCCAACGATACCGTTCCCGTTGGACCATTACGCTGCTTAGCAATAATGATTTCGATAATGTTCTTATTCTCTGATTCCTTGTCATAGTAGTCATCACGATACAAGAACGCTACGATATCGGCATCCTGCTCAATAGAACCTGATTCACGAATATCGGACATCATCGGACGCTTATCTTGACGCTGTTCCACACCACGGGACAGCTGAGAAAGGGCGATAACCGGAACTTTCAGCTCACGGGCTAACTGCTTTAAGGAACGAGAGATCTCGGAAACTTCCTGTTGACGGTTTTCACCCGAACGGCCGCTTCCTAAAATCAACTGCAAGTAATCGATTAGGATCATCCCTAAACCATGCTCTTGCTGCAAACGACGGCATTTCGAACGGATATCACTGATGCGGACCCCTGGAGTATCATCAATAAAAATTCCTGAATTCGAAAGACTTCCCATCGCCATCGTCAGCTTGCCCCAATCTTCGTCTGTAAGGGAACCGGTACGAAGCCGCTGGGCGTCAATATTTCCTTCCGAACAAAGCATACGCATAACCAGCTGTTCGGCACCCATCTCCAGACTGAAAATCGCAACATTTTCACCCGTTTTTGTTGCTACGTTGGCAGCGATGTTTAAGGCGAAAGCCGTTTTACCCACGGAAGGACGGGCTCCAACAATGATTAAATCATTTCGCTGGAATCCAGCTGTCATTCGATCTAGTTCAGCAAAACCAGTGGAAATCCCCGTAATGTCTCCAACGCGGTTGTGCATTTCCTCAATATTATCATACGTCCGAACCAGCACATCTTTAATATTATGGAATGCACCAGCATTCTTTCGCTGTGCCACGGCCATAATATTTTTTTCAGCTTCACTTAAAAGCGCCTCAACCTCATCCTCACGGGAATATCCATCAGATGCAATATTTGTAGCCGTGCGAATTAATCTTCTAAGTAATGATTTCTCTTCTACTATTCTCGCATAATATTCAATATTAGCGGCCGTCGGAACGGAGGCGGCCAATTCCCCTAAATAACTAACTCCGCCTGTATCTTCAATCAGTTTGGCAGCTGCAAGTTCCTCTGTTACCGTTACAAGGTCAACTGCTTTCCCTTGATCATTGAGAGTAAGCATCACGTTAAATATTTTTTGGTGGGCAGCACGATAAAAATCCTCAGGAATTAAAATTTCAGAAGCTAGTACGAGAGAGGAAGGCTCTAAGAAAATAGCCCCTAAAACAGCCTGCTCGGCCTCAATATTTTGTGGTGGCATGCGATCTGCATATAAGTCATTCATATATCAAAAACCTCCTATCATGAAGAGGATGATTTATTATTATCAAAAACTATCATATCTCTATAAACAAAAGAAAAAAGTGACCAGTTAAAACCGATCACATCGTGTTGAGTACTTTTCTATTCTATCATGTTCCAGAACCATTTCGTACTGGGAAAATTTTTATTTTACTTCTGTCACAGAAACGGTTAATGTCGCAACCACATCATGATGAAGTTTCACTGGAACCTTTGTGTGGCCAAGCGTGCGAATAGCATCTGCTAATTCCATCTTACGTTTATCGATTTTGATCCCATGCTTCTTTTGTAATTCTTCTGCAATTTGCTTTGTTGTAATAGAGCCAAATAAACGGCCGCCTTCACCTGCTTTAGCAGTTAATTGAACCGTGATTTGATCCAATACTTCTTTTAATTTTTTTGCTTCCGCTAATTCTTCCTCCGCTAGCTTTGCTTCCTTCTTTTTTTGAGCATCAAGCGTACTGATATTGGCATTATTCGCTTCCTTTGCTAAACCTTGTTTAAGAAGGAAATTATGAGCATAACCGTCGGCTACATTCTTCACTTCACCTTTTTTCCCTTTACCCTTTACGTCTTTTAAGAAAATTACTTTCATTCCTTTTTCACTCCTTCAAAATAATCATCTATTGCTAGCTTTAATTGATTTTCTGTTTCTGCAATTGATAAACCAGTCAGTTGTGTGGCTGCGTTCGTCAGGTGTCCGCCGCCTTTTAGACTTTCCATGATGACTTGGACATTGATGCTTCCAAGTGATCTTGCACTAATCCCAATCACGCCTTCACTGCGCTCTGAAATAACAAAGGAGGCTGTCACACCATCCATTGTTAATAAAGTGTCTGCCGCTTGGGCAATGATCACTTGATCATTGAACTCATTTTCTTTGCCTTTCGCAATCGCAACCCCTTCGCGGTAAAAAGTAACAGACTCAATTAACTTGGACCTCTTAATATATGTATCCACATCTTCCTTCAAAAACTTTTGAACGAGGATGGTATCTGCTCCATGTGCTCGTAGATAGGAGGCCGCATCAAACGTCCTGGAGCCTGTTCTGAGGGAAAAGCTTTTGGTATCCACGATGATTCCCGCTAAGAGGGCTGTCGCTTCAATCATTTCAATTTTACCTCGTTTTGGCTGATATTCAAGGAACTCTGTCACTAGTTCTGATGTCGATGAGGCATAGGGCTCCATATAAACAAGGAGAGGATTGGCAATAAACTCTTCGCCGCGGCGATGATGATCAATGACAACCTTATTGTCAATTTTATTGAGAAGCCGTTCTTCAATGACCATGGACGGTTTATGTGTGTCCACGACAACAAGTAAGGTCTTATCCATAGCAATTTCCAGTGCCTCTTCAGATCCAATAAAGTGGGCAAACAACTGCTCTTGCTGTCGTATTTCGGCCATTAACCGTTTCACTCCACTTTCCATGTCCTGCGTGTTGACAACGATATAGGCATCTTTCTGATTCATTTGCGCGACTTTATAGATGCCAATGCTGGCACCAATCGAATCCATGTCCGGATTTTTATGACCCATGATGATTACTTTATCACTAGCGATAATTAAATCCCTTAACGCATGTGAAATCACTCGTGCTCTGACTCTCGTGCGCTTTTCGATTGGATTGGTTTTACCGCCATAAAACTTCACCTTGCCGCTTGGCAATTTAATCGCTACTTGGTCGCCGCCTCTGCCTAAGGCCAAGTCCAAGCTTGATTGGGCTAACCCGCCTAATTCTGGCAGGGAAGTTACTCCCGTTCCGACACCAATACTTAAGGTAAAGGATACATTTTGCTTGGATGTCATTTCTCTGACATCATCAAGAATAGTAAATTTCCCTTTTTCCAGCTTTTGAAGAATTCCTTCACTGAACACGCCAATAAATCGTTCAGAGGAAATTCTTTTTAAAAAGATCCCATTATCCTGCGCCCATTTATTGAGGATAGACGTCACCAGATTATTGATGCTGCCACGCATTTGGTCATCCATTCCCTGGGTGAGATCATCATAATTATCTAAAAAGATAATGGAAATAACGGTCCTGTCATTGTGATACATTTTCTCGATTTCTTTTTGTTCCGTTACATCGAAAAAGTATAAGAGACGTTCCTCACGTCTATGGATGACGCGGAATTTCCGTTCATGAAGGGTAATAATTTCTGTTTCTACTTCCTGTTTAATTAGCGGTATCAGGGTATCTGCGACATCATACAGTGATCTTCCCACCAAGGTATCCTGATCAAAACAAGAGGCTAAGAATGGATTAGTCCACTCAATATAATACTCATCATTAATGAGCATAATCCCGATGGGCATTTCCATTAGCGCTTCTTCACCAACTCGTTTTACGCGGTAGGAAAGGGTTGAGATATACTCTTCCATTTCTTTTCGTTGGCGCCGATCGACTACAAACATATAGTAAATGGGGAAAAACATTAATAACAGCCCTGCTACACTTAATATCCTGTTATATAAATACAGGATAATGAGCAGTACCACTGTGACAGCAATTAACCCATAAAAAGGGTAACGAATGGACCGCTTTTCTAAAAATGCAGGCAAAATTTTCAGCTCCTAGTCGTGAATCTACTCTTTCTTTTCAAATTGCTTCCGAAAGTTAAAGCCTAAATCAGTAATGCCTAATAACATTATTATATAACGGACCAACGGAATCATGAAAGTAAGAATTACTACAAACACGCCAAGTCCCTTCGCAATGGACCTTTGGTGGAAAAGAAAAAATAAAAGCGCCACTCCCTGCAAGAGGATAAACGTCTCTAATACGGATCTTGCATTGATTAAAACAGAATATATGTAGGTTCCTTCTCCTGGATGAAATAAGAGCATTGCCCCCAAGGCAATTAAATAATACCACAACAGACTTTTAGGAAGGGCTAGATTACGAAAATGACCCCAAGGCTGAACATTGACACCAAATCGCTTAGCAATTGGAAAGCAAACCCACTGAATAATAAATGTAAACATAATGGAGGAAAAAATAAGAGCACTTGGTAACAGTAAGCTAATTTGCTTAAGCATGAGGGCATTTTTCTCTTTAAGCTGTGCAATTTCACTTTCTCTTCCCATCGCTTTCAGCATTTCCTCAGAGTTTTTAACTGATTCATTTATGGCCACTGTTAGTTCATGGATAATATCTATTTTCATAAAGGAAACAACGACGGCATACATACTTATTAAGCCAACCAAAATCGTGAGCGAACTAGCAATCAGTATGAACGTCCGACTCTTGCCCTTTTGAAGCAAATAACCTATCAACACACCAGCCAATCCATAAATAAGCATAAAACCTAACCCCATCAACGAGCCGGCAATGAATGAAATAAAAATGGCTGCTGCCACGAAAGCGGCAATCAGTTTCAGATTATTTTTAAAAGCAAAGATAATAAACGGCAGCGGTAATACCAAGTTTACAATTGCCCCGACAACGGGAACGTAGATGCTTATTAATAGCAGTGCAGCAAAAGCCGCCAAAAGGATTGCACCCTCCGTTAACTTGCGTACATCTTTCACACTTTCACCCCTAAACAATTACAACACTAATCTTTATTTTACCCGAGATAATCATTTCGACACAAGTTTACGAGTATAAGAAAAAGGCAGCAGGGAGAACCCTTACTGCCTTTTCCATCTATTTATTATTCACCTGCAACAAATGGAAGTAATGCCATTTGACGTGAACGTTTGATTGCAACTGTTAATTTACGTTGGTATTTAGCGCTAGTACCAGTTACACGACGTGGTAAAATCTTTCCACGCTCAGAGATAAATTTCTTAAGTAGATCTACATCTTTATAGTCGATTTTAGTGATACCATTTGATGTAAAGTAGCACACTTTACGACGTTTTGCGCGACCGCCTTTACGTCCTCCTGCCATGAAAATTCCCTCCTTTTTCATTATTGATATTATCGTTCAATTAAGGTTGGTTAGAATGGAAGGTCGTCATCGGAAATATCAATTTGACCATTACCAGCAAACGGATCCTCGTCCATTCTTGTGTAACCTTTATTTGTGTTTTGGTTTTGACGTTGATTCTGATTGCCGCCGCCATAAGGATTACCTTGTGGTTCCCTAGGAGGAGCACCGAATTGGTCGTAATCGCTTCTTCCGCCACCGCCGCCAGATGCGTTTCTAGGTTCTAAGAACTGAACACTTTCAGCTTGTACCTCTGTAACATAGACACGTTTACCATCTTGTCCTTCATAGTTGCGGGTTTGAATTCGGCCATCCACACCTGCGAGGCTTCCTTTTTTCAAGAAGTTCGCCACATTTTCAGCTGGTTTACGCCAAACAACACAGTTAATAAAGTCTGCTTCACGTTCTCCTTGCTGATTAGAAAATGTACGGTTAACTGCCAAAGTAAAGGTAGCAACAGGGACCCCATTTGGTGTATAACGCAAATCAGGATCTTTTGTTAAACGGCCAACAAGTACGACACGATTCATCATCAGAATCAACTCCTTTTTATTTGGAAAAATGTTCCACGTGAAACATTTCTACCAAGATCTATATTAAGCGTCTTCTCTAATTACTAAGTGGCGAATGATATCTTCGCTGATTTTTGCAAGACGAGAAAATTCTTGTACTGCAGCAGCTGAAGATGTTGTTTTAGTGATTTCGTAGTATCCGTCGCGGAAATCGTTGATTTCATATGCTAAACGACGCTTACCCCAATCCTTTGTTTCAGCAGTTTCCGCACCGTTTTCAAGAAGAATTGTATTAAAACGCTCGACAAGAGCCTTTTTAGCTTCATCTTCAATATTTGGGCGGATGATGTACATGATTTCGTACTTATTCATCACAGTCACCTCCTTTTGGTCTAAACGGCCCATTTGGGCAAGGAGCAATTATTAATTACTCACAAGTTGAAATTATAGCATACAAATAAATTAATTGCAATGTCATTCACAGAAATGAGTTATTTCCAGTTTTGAGCTGTTAATATTGCATGTTAATTTCCGCTCCAGGTGCTTCGCTTTCCGCGGGCGTTCCGGGGAGCCTCCTCGGCGCTTAAGCGCCTGTGGGGTCTCCCCAGGCCCGTACTCCCGCAGGAGTCTCGCACCTTCCGCTCCAATCAACATGGTGCCAAATCACCCTGTCTCCTTTACTTACCACTGCAAAATAAAAGCTCTGCAAAATTTGCAGAGCTTGAGCTATTATACGTTAAAACGGAAGTGGATGACGTCGCCGTCTTTTACTTCGTATTCTTTTCCTTCGAGGCGGACCTTGCCGGCTTCTTTGGCAGCTGTATGACTGCCGGCAGCTAATAGATCATCAAATGAAACGGTTTCGGCACGGATGAAGCCGCGTTCGAAATCAGAGTGAATGACTCCTGCACATTGCGGAGCTTTCATTCCTTTTCTGAATGTCCAGGCGCGTACTTCTTGAACACCTGCGGTAAAATAAGTCGCTAATCCAAGTAAATGATAAGCAGCACGGATTAACTGATCAAGACCAGATTCTTCAATTCCTAGCTCAGACAGGAACATTTGCTTTTCTTCACCTTCAAGTTCAGCAATTTCCTCTTCAATTTTTGCACAAACCACGATAACTTCGGCGTTATCAGCCGCTGCAAATTCGCGTACCCTTTGAACATATTCATTGTCAGATGGATCAGCAATATCATCTTCACTTACATTGGCCACATAAAGGACAGGCTTAATCGTTAATAGGTGAAGTCCTTTGACAAGTTTCATTTGCTCATCGGTAAAATCAACAGTTCGAGCAGGCTTTTCTGCTTCAAAAGCATCACGCAGCATCGCTAGCACTTCGAATTCAGCCGCCGCTTCCTTATCCTTTTGCTTAGCTAATTTTTCAACACGGCTAATCCGCTTTTCTACTGATTCCATGTCGGCAAGAATTAGCTCTAAGTTGATGACCTCAATATCATCGATTGGATCCACTTTACCTGATACATGGGTAATGTTTTCGTCAGCAAAACAGCGAACGACTTGGCAAATCGCGTCAACTTGGCGGATGTGTGAGAGGAATTTATTCCCTAGACCTTCCCCTTTGCTTGCTCCTTTAACAATCCCTGCAATGTCGGTAAATTCAAAAGCGGTTGGTACGGTCTTTTTTGGTTGAACCAGTTCTGTTAATTTTTGGAGACGGTGATCAGGTACCTCAACGATTCCAACGTTTGGGTCAATCGTACAGAAGGGGTAGTTAGCTGATTCTGCCCCTGCTTGGGTAATTGCGTTAAATAAAGTAGACTTACCAACGTTCGGTAATCCTACGATACCAGCTGTTAATGCCATTTATTTCACTCCTCAAAAAATAAGTTCTATTTTAAATGTTGGCTATGTTAAAATTGCCTGTCGATTTCCGTTCCAGGCACTTCGCTTTCCGCGGGCGGTCCGGGGAGCCTCCTCGTCGCTGCGCTCCTGCGGGGTCTCCCCTGCCCCGTCCTCCCGCAGGAGTCTTCGTGCCTTCCACTCCAATCAACAGGGTGCCAAAATAAACAATAAGCATTAACATAGCCTAAATTAGTTCCAATAATAAAAAGACAAGTCTTTCACAATTATAGAGATTTATATAAAAAAAGACAACTGCCGCATGATGGCGGCAGTTAGTTTATTTTTTCGATATTAACGAGGCAATCATATAACGTGCTTCCCATTCCATTATCGGATTCACTGCTTGATGTCAGGTGATTTACTGACCCGCCAAACTGCTTCCAAATTCCCTCATCGATATTAATCGTGTTCGGGTGGGAGGTAGGCAGGATGGAAAGATAGCCTGTAACGGCGCCGCGGTCATTCCATACTCTTACCATGTCATCTTTTTGCAAACCGAGGTCATCTGCAATATTTTGAGCCACTTCGACCTTCAACCTCAAATTTCCACCTAATAGATGGTAGTTCTGCGAGTGATTGGAACGCATCGGATGGATCGTCAGTAAATTATATGGATACTTTTCAGCTAACTGTGGATTCCTCCACTTAGATTCCTCCGGTACAGCTAAGGTTAATGGTTCATGACCGGTCCGTGCGGTAAATTCATACTTGCCGCTAGGAGTAGTAAACTTTTTGTCCTGCCATGGGATCGCTGTGACCGGTAACTCCAGCGTATGCTGTTCCATTAACGTATCCAGGGAAACACCCTTTCTTTCCAATCTTTCAAAACTCATCTGAAGGAATTGCTTTCTTGTATAGTCAAAATCAGCCCCAAAACCAAGCCGTTTCGCTAATTCCGTCCAAATCCATAAGTCAGGCTGGGCTTCGCCTGGTGCGGACACCAGCTTTGGACCATAATTTACATAATGATGATACATCGAAGAAAAATAAATATCCTCTTCCTCAAAGGCAGTCGTGGTCGGTAACACATAATCAGCAAGCTGCGCGGTATCTGTCATGAATTGATCAATGACCACCAATGTTGGTACAGATGAGAAGGCATTTTCAACCACTTGGGTGTCAGGCACCTGTGTGACTGGATTCCCGCATGTGACAACTATCATTTGTATTTCTGGATTTGTTGCTTTCAGCACTTCTTCGGCCTGTTTCATGATTGAAAATTGACGCCGGCTTTGCCTGCGATTAGCTAGTGTTAACTCTTCAAACACAAAACTCTGACCCACTTGGAGGTTCGCATAATTTGCGCCCCCGCCCGCCATTCCAATATTTCCGCTGCATGCGACAAGCGCATCTATCAGGCGAATTGTATTCCCGCCATTTTGATAACGCTGCAAGCCAAGGCCCATGAACGTGGCAGTAGGTTTGTCCGCATAGACATGCGCTAAATGGGTCATTACTTCACAAGGCACTTCAGTCATTTCACTGATTTCCTCTAAAGTAACACTGCCCAGAAGTTGATCCACATCCTCAAAACCAACGGACGATTCCTCAATAAACTTTCGGTCCTCTAACCTTAAGCGCAGCAGCTCTTTGATAATTCCTGCTGCTAATAATCCATCCATTCCAGGTTTAATCGAGATATATTCATCAGCGATTTTAGCTGTTGCGTTAAAGATTGGATCAATAACAAACAATTTTGCACCACGTTTTTTTGCCTCTAGCAGCTTTTCGTAAAAGTGCATGTTTGTCCGGGCAACATTTCGTCCCCAGACGATAATATTTTTACTATTATAAACATCATCAGGGCCATGGCTATAAGCATTCCCGAAGTCCCATTGCTGTGCTTCGATGCCTGCCCCCCAGCAAAGAGACCCGTAGAGTTCAGTAACACCGCCGTAGCAATTAAAGAAACGTTGATCGAGGTTTTTTAATAATCCATTATTTGCATAGTCATGGCTGTGTAAAACGGCCGTTGACCCGTATGTTTCTTTTATGTCCCTGAGCTTTTCCGCTATCTCATTCAGCGCCTGTTCCCAAGATATTTGCTCGAATTGGCCGTTGATTTTTTTTAATGGATGCAGCAACCGCTGCGCGGAATTTGTCCTTGTTTCAAGCATCCGTCCCCGCCCACAAATTTTTCCTTGGGTGATTGGATGGGAGGGATCTCCTTCTACTTTTGTGACGCGATCGTTTTCGACTGTTACATGAAATCCGCAGCTATCCCAGCAATTTAATGGACATGCTGCTTGACGTATTTGTGCCACTATTCCCACCCCTATATACAAAAACTCTATTTCTACTTTTCTTATAAGAATAATATATTTTTTCATTTAAAAAAAGCATAAGGTTATTCCTCATGCTTCACCAAAATTTTCTTCATTTTCCTTGAAAATTCCCGTCTTGGAATCAGGACACTATGACCGCATCCTTCACATTTAATGCGAACGTCCATCCCCATGCGGATGACTTTCCAGCGATTTGTTCCACAAGGGTGCTGTTTCTTCATCTCTACGACATCATTTAATGCAAATTCCTTTTCTTCCATGCCAATCCACCCCTTATTTAGATTGTCCAGTGCCATACATGACCACTTTTGGATCTGGAGCCTTAATGCCATTTTCGTCTAATTGAAGCTTAATATCCCTGCGAATCATACGGGAAACGCCAGCCTGTTTCATTGGCTGCGTTTCAGCAACAACACGTAAGACAATCTCTGTTGCACCCATTGTTTGAATTCCTAATAACTCAGGGGGCTTAACTAACTCCTCATATTGAGCATGCATATACTGAATCGCTTCCTCAATCACTTTTTCCGCCTTAGCGATATCCTCCCCATAGGCAATTGCGATATCTACAACAGCGATACTGTTATTAATGGAGAAGTTGGTTACTTCAATAATACTGCCATTTGGTAAAATATGCAGTTCCCCCGTCCAACTTTTAATTTTTGTCGTTCTTAACCCGATTGCTTCAACATTTCCCTCAAATTGACCGATACGAACATGGTCACCAACAGAAAATTGATCCTCAAAAATGATAAAAAAGCCGCTGATTACATCTTTCACTAAACTTTGTGCTCCAAAACCTACAGCTAAACCAACTACTCCAGCTCCGGCAATTAGCGCTTTGACATCAATTCCTAACACAGAAAGAATCATCATAAAGGCAATAAAATAAACAACATAGGAAAGGACATTATCAAGCAGCCGAGAGAGTGTTTCCTCTCGCCGTTCCGAAGTACTAAGCGGGGAGAGATTTCTAATTTTAAAAATATTATGGATCATTAATTTTCCAATACGAATCAAGATATTGGTAATAATTAAAATCGCCATTATTTTTAGGAGCCCCTCACCTAGAGCCAGCCACGTATCCTCATTTTGAAATTTATCAATTAATTTTTGCATACCCTTTTGTGTAAGAGTCATGTAGACACCATCCTCTAAAACCTTTTTACCAATTCTATTTTAGCAATTATTTTATGCAGTTAATAGCATTATGAATTTTCCTTTTTTACCCGCTTTATGTATAGATTTACTGAAAATTCCGTATAATAGTAAGACTATTTAAGATTAGGGAGTGACTTAATGAATCTGAAATCCGGTTTTTTTGACAGGAGGGCCAAGGCGCGGATCAGCCATGATGATTTGCATGCTGCTGAAAACCTCGCTGAAGAGCTGCTTACGAATATTCCTACGGTAACAAGCCGCCCGATTGTCTTTGTCTGTATTGGTACGGACCGTTCTACGGGAGATTCATTAGGGCCGCTTGTTGGGACATTACTGGAAGAAAAGGATATGCGGGCATTCTATGTGTACGGGACGTTAGATGAACCGATTCATGCCGTTAATTTGGCTGATAAATTAAAGGAAATCCAAGCAAAACATACTGACCCCTATATCATTGGCATCGATGCTTGTTTGGGAAGAGTTAAAAATGTCGGAGTGATTCAAGTGGGGAATGGTCCTGTCAAACCGGGGGCAGGAGTAAATAAGGAGCTGCCGGCGGTCGGTGATATACATATCACAGGCATCGTCAATGTCAGCGGGTTTATGGAGTTTTATGTCTTACAAAACACTCGCTTAAATCTTGTTATGAGAATGGCCAAAACCATAGCCAATGCCATCTATCAAGCAAGTCTGCTCTACCCTAAGCAAAATTGGACTGAATTAAACTTAAACTGGCTCGAAGAAGAAAAGACAAATTAAAAGAGCGAACGGATCAGACCGAATGCTCTTTTTTTGCTGCTTTTATTGAACATACAAATGATAATAATAAAGTACGGATACAATCAGCCCCGTGATGACGATCCCAGGCAGGAGGTTAGCTACTTTAATTTTCACTATTCCGGTTAAATTTAAGCCAATCGCAAAAATCATGATTCCGCCTGTTGCTGTCATCTCGACAATAAACTGATCCATTAATGCCTGCGGGACAAATCGGTCAATCTGGGTCGCAAATAGGGCAATGCCCCCTTCATAGAGGACAACCGGAATCGCTGAAAAAATAACCCCAATTCCCAATGTGGTCGTTAAAATTAACGCCGTAAATCCATCGATTAATGATTTGGTGTACAACACATCATGATCACCGCGGATGCCGCTGTCAAGTGCGCCAATAATCGCCATTGCACCGATCACAAAAATTAGTGTCGCCGTAACAAATCCTTCGGAGATACTGCCTTTTCCATTAGAAGGGCCGACTTTCTTCTCCAGCCATAATCCTAAATCATTTAATTTATCCTCCAGTTTTAAGGCCTCACCGGCAACCGCTCCCACAACGAGGCTAATAATAACAATGAGGAAATTTTCACTCTTTAACCCCATTTGTAAGCCTAACACCATGACAGATAAACCAATGGCATACATAACCGTGACTTTCATTCCTTCAGGAATCCGGTTTAACAACTTTCCAAGCAGTGTGCCAACAACTATTAAAAGCCCATTGACCAGTGTTCCTAATAAAAACATCTTACATCCACCTTTTTTCGACCTTCGAAATATATTTCTTTTAAACTATCATATAAGTAAAAAAAAATAAACCACCGTTTGATGGTTTATAATGATGAATCCTCTTGATGGAGCATCTCTAAAATTCGTTCTAAATCCTCGTTAGAGAAGAACTCAATTTCAATTTTACCCTTATTCTTGTTCTGCTTAATATTTACCGTCGTTCCAAACCGTTCACGCAGGACATGTTCCCGTTCCTTGATAAACACATCTTTCTTCGGTTCGGGCTTTTTCGTTTCACGTGGAACATCTTCATTTATTTGTTGAATCAGTTTTTCCAACTGACGTACATTCAATGCTTCTTTGGTTACTTTTTCGACTAGGCTTGGCAGTTTCTCTTTTTGGCGAAGTCCTAATAAGGCACGTCCATGGCCCATTGATATTTTCCCACCTGAAATTAATTCTTGAATCTTTTGAGGAAGGGAAAGGAGACGGATATGGTTGGCGATATGCGGACGGCTTTTCCCTAGACGCTTCGCTACCTCTTCTTGTGTCAATTTTAACTTTTCCATTAACAATTGATAGGCTAGTCCTTCTTCAATTGGATTTAAATCTTCCCTTTGCAGGTTTTCGAGGACGGCTAATTCCATCATTTGCTGTTCCGAAAGTGTTCGGACCACCGCAGGAACCGTTTCAAGCTTTGCCTCTTTCGCTGCACGGAAACGCCGCTCACCTACTACGATTTCGTAGCCGCGAATACTTTTTCTAACCACGAGCGGCTGCAAGATTCCATGCTCGATGATCGACTCTTTTAATTCATCGATTGCCTCTTGTTGGAAGGTTTTACGAGGCTGATATGGATTGGGACGTAATTCATTTAGTTTGATTTCTAGAACGACTTCCTCTTTACTAGCATCCGCAAAAAATGCATTAAGGCCTTTTCCTAAACCTTTAGCCATTCGAGACCACTTCCTTTGCTAAATCTAAATACACCTCAGCACCACGGGATTTGGCATCATAGGTAATAATCGGTTCACCATGACTAGGAGCTTCACTTAGACGTACGTTTCTTGGAATAATGGTTTTATATACTTTATCCTGAAAATATTTTTTCACTTCTTCAATGACTTGAATGCCAAGATTGGTCCGTGCATCAAGCATGGTCAATAAAACACCTTCAATTTTCAACTCCTGATTCAAATGCTTCTGAACAAGTCTAACCGTACTTAATAATTGGCTCAATCCTTCCAACGCATAATATTCACATTGAACAGGAATTAACACGGAATCAGAGGCTGTTAAGGCATTAAGGGTTAATAAACCTAACGATGGCGGACAATCAATAATAATATAATCAAATTGATCTCTCACTTCTGCTAGGGCACGCTTCAAACGAACCTCTCTTGAAATGGTCGGTACCAATTCAATTTCTGCACCTGCCAGCTGAATAGTAGCTGGGATGGCATACAAATTTTCAACTGATGTAGATTTAATGACATCCTTTGCTTCTACATCATCTACTAAAACATCATATATGCATTGGTCAACTTCTGCCTTTTCAATACCAATCCCGCTTGTTGCGTTTCCCTGCGGGTCCGTGTCTACTAGCAGGACACGTTTTCCAATATATGCTAAGCAGGCACCTAGGTTGACAGAGGTAGTCGTTTTTCCGACTCCGCCTTTTTGATTCGCGATTGCAAGAATTTTGCCCACAATGTCACCTACCCTTATATTCTCTCAAAGTTTTATTCTGCTATTCTATTAAATTTTATAAAAATATTGTTCATTTGGCTAATTTAACCTTGATGGCTAAAAGAAAAATTCCATTCCTTTATTTTAGCATGAAACAGATAGGTTGTTGGATTTTTTCTAAAATTATTCAAATGTCTACTGGTTAAAAGATTGCTGGATTGGGGGATAGAAAACATAATATATCTAAATATTTCCATTCACAAAAAGACCTTCCCAAATAAAAAGAACCAAGCATTTGATATGCCTGGTTCTTGTATCTATTTGTCTATTATTTTTTCTTTGGTATACGGATTGTAAATTGGTAGAATTCGTCAAATTCTTCTTCCTCAGCATCAAGGTTAATTCCGCTGTCCGTTACCATTGATAAGGATTGGCGAATTGTATTGACGGCAATTCTCATATCTTTACTAAAAGCTTTCCGCTTTGGTTTAGGCTTTTCATTTTTTTGCTCGAGCAATTTAACCACACGTTCTTCGGTTTGCTTAACATTAAAATTCTTTTCGATAATTTCAGCTAATAGTGCCACTTGTTTTTCAGGATCCTTTAGAGGGATCAATGCACGGGCATGACGCTCTGTAATGATCTTCGATAATAATGCCTCTTGAATTTGCTGCGGTAATTTAAGAAGACGGAGTTTGTTAGCCACCGTTGACTGCCCTTTTCCAAGGCGTTGTGCTAAGGCTTCCTGGGTCAAGTTGTGTAATTCCAGCAATTTTCCATAGGCCATCGCCTCTTCAATAGGGGACAGCTCTTCCCGCTGCAGGTTCTCAATTAATGCAACAGAGGCCGTTTCTGTATCCGATAAATTTTTAATAATTGCCGGTGCTTCGGTCCAGCCCAGCTGTTTCATCGCCCGAAAACGGCGTTCTCCCGCTATAATTTCATATTGTCCAACCGCAAATTCCCTTACGACAATAGGTTGAATAATACCATGAATATGAATGGTCCGCGCTAATTCTTCAATTTTCTCTTCATCAAAAACCGTCCGCGGCTGAAAGCGGTTTGGAACTATATGGTCAATTGGTATTTTATTGATTTCTTCATTTTTTTCCGTAATCAGCTCTTTTTCAAGTTCTTGTTCAACCTCTGGTTGTCCCTTATCGCCGAGGCCAAAAAAGCGTGTAAATGATTGTTTCATCCCCAACACCACCTTTACGAAACTCCCTATTACTTATTCTCTGCCTAGTTCCATTCTTCCTGCCTAGAATAACATGTTTGCCCTAAAAATTGTTAGATTTCCAAAATTGTTTTTCTAAAGAAGTCAAAGCGCTCCGGTCCATCCGCTGCTAAACGGGCGCTTCTGCTTTTCTTATTCAATTGGTGTCTTTCCTGGTGTCCCAGGCTTTCGCGGATATTTCTTTGGTGTTTGTTTTTCCTTTTTTATGATGAGAATATTTCGTTCACTTTCTTCCATTGGAAGCGTAAAAGTAAACATTTCCTCTAATTTTCCACCAAGGGTGGTGATTGCCTTTTGACCCATTCCTAATTCATCCTTAGCATGAGCCGCCTTCATGGCAATAAAATGTCCGCCTACTTTGACGAGTGGTAAACAAAACTCACTCAACACGGACATTCTTGCAACCGCCCTTGCCGTTACTACATCAAATGTTTCACGGAACTCTGGATTGACCCCGAAGGTTTCCGCACGATCATGAATAAAATGGACGTTTTCTAAATTTAATTCTTTAGCTAGATGATTTAAAAAAGAAATACGCTTGTTTAATGAATCTACAATCGTCACCTCAATATGAGGGTAAACAATTTTTAATGGAATACTTGGGAACCCTGCACCTGCTCCAACATCACAAAGATGGAACGGCTTTGTGAAATCATAATAGAACGAAGCTGTAATGGAATCATAAAAATGCTTTAAATACACTTCCGCTTTATCGGTAATCGCGGTGAGATTCATTTTTTCATTCCATTCAACCAGTGTTTCAAAATACTTCTCAAATTGGTCGAGCTGCACACTTGTAAGGGTAATCCCCTTTTCCTGTAAATTTGCTGCAAATTGTTCGATGATCATTCAGTAATCTTCCTCACATAGTTATTCATTCGAAACCCTTGCGATCTTGCCTTGTTCTAGATAGACAAGCAAGATGGAAATATCAGCAGGATTTACACCGGCTATCCGGGATGCCTGGGCAATGGACAGCGGTTTGACTAACTTTAATTTCTGCCTAGCTTCCGTCGCAAGTCCGGAGACGGCATCATAATCAATATTCTCAGGAATTTTCTTATCTTCCATCTTCTTTAATCGTTCCACTTGCTGCAGGGACTTGGTAATATATCCATCATATTTAAGTTGAATTTCCACCTGTTCCTTTACATCTTCGTCTAAAGCAACTTCACTAGGGAAAATAGTTTCAAGTTGTTGATAGGACATCTCAGGTCTTTTTAATAAATCAGAGGCCCGGATTCCATCCTTTAATTCACTGCCGCCAATGCTGCGGATCATTTCTTGAACCTCAGCTGTCGGTTTCAGGAATGTTGATTCCAAGCGTTGCTTTTCGGCATCAATTGCGTCTTTTTTAGCCAAGAACTTTTCATAACGTTCGTCACGGATTAAACCAATTTGATGGCCTATTTCAGTTAAGCGTAAATCAGCATTATCATGGCGTAATAGCAGGCGGTACTCCGCACGTGATGTTAGCAAACGATACGGTTCATTCGTACCTTTTGTAATTAAATCATCAATTAATACTCCAATATACGCATCGGAACGGCTTAATACTAACTGGTCACGGCCCAGTGCATTTAAGCCTGCATTGATCCCGGCCATTAAGCCTTGACCTGCCGCTTCCTCATAACCAGATGTCCCATTAATTTGACCGGCAGTATATAAATTTTTCACTACCTTTGTTTCAAGTGTTGGCCACAACTGTGTCGGAACAATCGCATCATATTCAATCGCATAACCGGAACGCATCATTTGCACATTTTCAAGTCCTGAAATCGATTTTAGAATTTGCTGCTGCACATCTTCCGGTAAGCTTGTTGACAACCCCTGCACATATACTTCCTGCGTATTCCTTCCTTCAGGCTCAAGGAAAATTTGGTGCCGCGGCTTATCATTAAAGCGGACCACTTTATCCTCAATCGACGGACAGTACCGCGGACCTGTTCCCTTAATCATTCCAGAAAACATTGGTGAGCGATGAAGGTTCTGATCAATAATTTGATGCGTTTCTTCGTTTGTGTAGGTTAACCAGCATGGCAGCTGATCTGTAATATATTTCGTTGTTTCATAAGAAAATGCTCTAGGTTGATCATCACCCGGCTGGATTTCTGTTTTACTGTAATCAATGGTATTACTATTAACGCGCGGCGGCGTTCCCGTTTTAAAGCGGACCAGATCAAATCCTAGTGTTTCAAGATGTTCAGATAATTTGATTGATGGCTGTTGGTTGTTCGGGCCACTCGAATATTTCAAGTCACCAATAATAATTTCACCACGTAAGAATGTACCGGTTGTAATAACGACTGTTTTAGAACGGTACACAGCTCCTGTTTTGGTAATAACGCCGGTGCAAACGCCATCCTCGACGATTAATTCTTCGACCATCCCTTGGAGGAGAGTCATATTTTCTTCTTCTTCAATGGTTTTTTTCATTTCATGTTGATAAGCAAATTTATCTGCTTGGGCACGTAATGCTCGAACGGCAGGCCCTTTACCTGTGTTCAGCATTCTCATTTGGATATAGGTTTTATCAATATTTCTACCCATTTCACCGCCAAGCGCATCAATTTCACGAACGACGATTCCCTTAGCAGGGCCTCCAACCGATGGGTTACACGGCATAAAGGCTACCATATCAAGATTAATGGTGATCATTAATGTTTTTGCACCAATTCGAGCGGCAGCAAGGCCTGCTTCACAACCGGCATGTCCTGCTCCGATGACAATGACGTCAAATTTTCCTGCTTCGTATTGCATGTTGTTCCTCCTTTTCCGTATCTTACGGAAACAATGCTTTTCACTTTTTTATAAAGGTCAAGCTTCAGCCCGCCAAATCAAAGGGCTTCCGCTTCCCTTTTTATTTTCCTAAACAGAACTGAGAAAATAGTTGGTCGATCAGGCTCTCATGAACGCTTTCACCAATGATTTCGCCAAGTAATTCCCATGTTCTTGTTAAATCAATTTGAACAATATCTATCGGTGTCCCCATTTCCACTCCTTCAATCGCCTCTTCAATCGACTGTAAGCTTTGGCTTAATAAGCCGATATGGCGGCTATTGGAAACATAGGTCATATCGCCAGCCTCAATGGATCCTGCAAAAAATAATGAAGCAATGGCTTCCTCTAACTCATTGACCCCACGATCTTCAAGCAAAGAAGTGGTAACAACCTTGTGTTCTTTTGCTAAAGCGTAAACCTTGTCAAACTCGATTTTTTGCTCCAAGTCTGTTTTATTCACGATAACGATGACATCCATACCTTTGACTACTTCAAAAAGCTTTTCATCTTCTGCGCTCAGTTGCTCTGCATAATTTAAGACTAGCAAAATCAAATCTGCCTCTTGTAGAACTTGACGGGAGCGCTCCACTCCAATTCGTTCGACAATATCCTCTGTTTCTCTAATTCCTGCAGTGTCCAAAAGCCGAAGGGGGACGCCGCGAACATTCACATATTCTTCAATGACATCTCTTGTGGTTCCAGGAATATCTGTTACAATCGCTTTATTTTCATGGACAAGGCTGTTTAAGAGTGAAGATTTCCCTACGTTTGGGCGGCCAACAATCGCCGTTGACAATCCTTCCCGTAAAATCTTCCCTTGTTCTGATGTTTGTAACAGTTTCTTGATTTCCTCCCTGACAAAATGAGCTTTTTCAGACAGCATTTTATGAGTCATTTCTTCCACATCGTCATATTCCGGATAATCAATATTAACCTCAACATGAGCGAGGATTTCTAAAATCTCCTGTCTGAGTCTCTGAATCAATTTTGATAAGCGCCCTTCCATTTGTCCTAGCGCTACATTCATCGCCCGATCCGTTTTTGCCCTGATTAAGTCCATGACTGCTTCCGCTTGCGATAAATCAATCCGACCATTCAAAAAAGCCCTCTTTGTAAATTCACCTGGTTCAGCCAGTCTCGCGCCATTCGTTAACACTAACTGAAGGACTCTATTCACAGAAACAATTCCGCCATGGCAGTTTATTTCCACTACATCCTCTTTTGTAAAAGTTTTTGGACCCCTCATTACTGAAACCATAACCTCTTCGACCACTTGTTTTGATTTTGGTTCGATCAGGTGCCCATAGTGAATCGTATGGGTTGCTGCTTCAGTCAGCTTCTTCCCGCCAATGCTTCTAAATAGTTTGTCTGCAATTTCAAACGCATCATCCCCACTCAAGCGGACAATAGCAATCGCTCCTTCCCCCATCGGAGTGGAGATGGCCGCAATCGTATCATATTCCATTTCCTTCACCTCACACTAAAAACTGTTATCTATATAAAAAATGATTTTTTCTCCAAAACAATAGAATACCACATGATTATCTGTTGAAAAAGTAAACCTTCTCGACCTCTAACTATCCACAATTCACTTTAATCCCATTATTATTTTAACTTATCCACATGTGAATAACAATAAAACGAAAAACGAGAAAAGATTTAGGTTATCAACAACTTCTTTTTTCGACATTTTTTTCAGAAGCCAAAAAAAAACATCCTATCATTCGATAGGATGTTTTAAGGACTTATGATATTATCTTTTCGCTGGAGAAATCACAATAAAACGATGTGGTTCCGATCCATCAGAAAATGTCTTTACACGTTTGTTATCAGATAATGCAGCATGAATAACTTTACGCTCATAAGAAGGCATTGGCTCTAAAGTTACATCTATTCCTGACTTAAGGGCCTTCCCGGCGAGCCGATGAGCTAATTGAACAAGGGTCTCATTTCTTCTTTTCCGGTAATCTTCTGCATCTAGAATCACCGTTAAATACTGATTAGAGAAACGATTAAGGACTAATTGTGTTAAATATTGAAGCGAATTTAACGTTTGCCCTCTTTTTCCAATTAATAAAGCAATCTTTTCCCCGGTCAAGATAAAATGAACATGTTTTCCCTCACGCTTAATTTCTATTTCAGCCGGGGCTCCCATTTGTTCACTTACTTGAGTAAGGAATTTCTTAGCTTCCTCAATCGGATCAATGATCACTGTTACTTTTACCACCGCCGGACGTGAACCGAAAATCCCGAAAATCCCTTTTTTACCTTCATCAATAATATCAATATCTGTGCGGTCTTTGCTGATTTGTAATTGAGCTAAAGCTGATTTTACTGCTTCTTCGACAGTTTGTCCTGTAGCAGTTACCTGTTTCACTTTTTTGCTCCTCCCGCATTACCGGATGCCTTTGCCGCCTTTAGATCCGGTCCTTTAATAAAATAAGTTTGTACAATCATAAAGATATTACCTACTACCCAGTACAATGACAGAGCGGCAGGGAAACTAAAGGCAAATACAACAATCATGATTGGCATCATCCAAAGCATCATTGCCATTTGCGGATTATGCTCTTGTCCAGCCATCATAATTTTTTGCTGAATGAACGTGGTAATCCCAGCAACTATCGGCAAGATATAGTAAGGGTCTTTATCCCCAAGGTCAAACCAGAGGAAATTATCTGAAGCAATTTCTCTTGTTCTTGAAATTGCATGGTAAAAACCAATTAAAATGGGCATTTGCACGATTAACGGAAAACAGCCGGCCATTGGATTGACACCATGTTTTGAAAATAGGGCCATTGTTTCCTGTTGCAATTTTTGCTGTGTTTTTTGATCTTTAGAGCTATATTTTTCGCGAAGTGCTTTCATTTCTGGCTGTAAAGCTTGCATCGCTTTCGAACTTCTTGTCTGCTTGATCATAAGCGGCAAAATGGCAAGACGGATGAGAATCGTTACAACAATAATCGATAGCCCAAAGCTTCCTCCAAGAATAAATGCCCCTTCTTTAATTAACCAGGATAATGGATAGACAATGTACTCATTCCAAAAGCCTGTACTCTCCGAAGTAATCGGCTGTTTGATTTCACTACATCCTGTCAGTAGGATAAAAACAGAAAGTAAGCCGACTACTAGTAATATTCTTCTTTTCAACCAAAATTTCCTCCTTACAATAAAGATAGTCAAACCACTCTATGTATTATTTTTTTTACGTTTTTCAAAGGTATTTTATCATTTACGCAAAGGAATTGTCTTCAATATGATGCAAATTTTCAGGCAAATTCCTTCGCATTTATGTCCTTACTATCACTTTTTTAAAACCTTCCCGACATTTAGAACATGGGTAAGACTTTTTTTCACTTCAAAAAAGTCCATGTCAGCTGCTGGCTTTCTGGCAATAATGACATAATCATTCCCTATTGCTAGCTGCTCGCTTAACTCAAAGATGGATTGCCTTACATAGCGTTTAATTCGATTCCTTGTAACAGCATTTCCAATCTTCTTACTCACAGACAAACCAATCCGAAAATGATCTTGTCCCTCTTTTAATAAGGAATAAACAACAAACTGCCGATTGGCAAAAGACTGCCCCTTTTGGAATGCTGCTTGAAATTCTTTATTCTTTTTAATACGTAGCTCTTTTTTCATAAAAACACCCTCAGTCGGATTAGAAAAAAGACCACTGACTTTTCAGTGGTCTATGCTGATAATACTTTTCTTCCCTTTAGACGACGACGCGCTAGAACCTTACGGCCATTAGCTGAGCTCATACGACTACGGAAACCGTGAACTTTACTATGCTTACGTTTATTTGGTTGATATGTTCTTTTCATTATATGACACCTCCCTAAAGGATGCTATCAAGTTAAGTGACAGTCTTACTCATTATAATAACCTCACCATTAAATTGTCAACCATTCTCTGCTATTGTTCCCATTTCCAAATTTTATTGAACATGAATTAGCTAATTTCCAGAGATTATATTCTTATATGAATACGTTCGATCATCGCTAATACAAGTTAGCTCTTTTAATAAGTCATCATTTCCTTGTGGATATTTTTTCGACATTATTTTAGCTATCCACACAAGATATTGACAGGTTTTGCACAAAACATCTACTTGTGGACAAATTCTGTGCACATATTGTTATCGTTGTGGATAAACTACGAAAAGGCATTGCGCCTTAAGCAATTATTTGATATTATATTTGTGTTTTCACTCTGAATAACTTTATCCACACCAAAACGTTATCCACAATTTGTGGATATCATGTGGATAGCTTATCCTAGGGTACTGTAGAAAGTTGTCCACAAGAAGTGGATATTGTCGAAATTCCACTTTACTTCCTTATTATTTATTATCCACATTCACTGATTCGTATATTTATAAATTAATAGGTTGTACTGACGGTATAAGAAAAGCGCACGTGCTAATCTAGGCTGCGTACTAAAGGAGGGATATTAT